>NZ_OZ186836.1:0-62599 GCF_964273255.1 Streptomyces sp. enrichment culture | reverse complement strand
CCGGGTGCTGGACGGCTGTGCCCGTACCCGCCGCCTGCTCGCCTGCCATCTCCTCCAACACGGCAACGACGACCTCTTCTACCTTCTGCTGGCCGCCATCCCCGGCGGCTCCTTCCTACCCTCCACGGACCTGCTGTACTGGATGGAGCACTGGGACCAGCTGACTGCCATCAGCCCGGACCGCGCCCAGCACGCCGTCCGCTTCGCGCCTCCCGAAGACCCCGAGACCACGGCACGTGCCGAAGCCTTGCGCCGAGCCCACCCCAGGCTCGCCGCCGCTACCGACTTCTGGGACACCTACCGGCACGACCAGCAAGAACGCGCTGCACACGCCGAAGCGCAACGGCAGCAACGCCGCTTCGACCCGGCCGCCTTGAACACGGCCCTCGACGAGGTCCGCGCCGCCCGCGGCCCCGGCGTCCTGACCGCATGGAACCAACTCCTGCGCTGCCTGCGACGCACACCGGACGGCGCACCGCCAGCGCGGCAATCGACCGGCATACTCACCCTCGCCGCCCAGGCGCCCTCACGCCCCGCCGCCGGCACCGGCCCCGCCCGACGCCTTGACGAGGCGGCCATCCACCTCCTGACCGAACTACCCCCGCTGACCGCCCCCCACTTCCAGCCAAGCACAACCACCCGCCCGCCGACTGCAGAACTCACCGCCTTCGCCCTCGTCGACAACCCGCAAGCGCTACACGCCGACCCGGCGCACTGGGCCGGCTGGGCCATCGCCCTCGCCTCCAACACCGTCTACAGCGACGACGAACGCGACCTCCAGCACACCTGGCTCCAGCTGTGCGTTCCCCGCGCCGAAAACCAGCTGCCGCCGCTGCTACTGGACGCCCTCGACCACGCCTCAGAACAGACCCTCCGCGACCTGGCCGGCGCCCTGGGACAAGACCCCTCCCTGGGGCTCAGACCCCTCCTGCACACCTGGGCTCTGCACCGCGACCGCAGCCCCGAGCAGTGGCAGGCTGTAATTGGCGAACTCGACACAGCCGACGACCCCGACGCCCTCGGCCACCTGATACACGCCCTGGACACCGACCCGAGCCAGCACGAGGCCGGATCGCCCCCACGGCAACGATGGCTGTTCGCCGCCCGCACGCTGCTACGCCACGACATCCTTCCTGAGCACTGGCCCGCCCTGCGCCGCGGCCTGGGCGACCCCGCAGTCCTCAAGGAGTACGGCGACCTGCTGGCCGGCCTGACGACCGGGTCCGACAACTGGCCCTTCGACCACCTCGACGAAGACGCACTTGCCGACCTCTACACCCTCCTGCTGGAAAATATCGGCGTCGAACGCCTGCAACGGCCCCTGCGCAGCGGCTTCATCCAGGAAGAAGACCGCCTCGTCGACCTGCTGCGCCACCTGCCGCTCAGCCTCGCCTCCTGCGGTACCCACCAGGCGGCAACCGCCCTGCACCGACTCGCTCAGGCGTATCCGCAGGTGTGGCAACTGCGCATGCTCGCCCGCGACACCGCCCGCACGGCAGCAGACCACAGCGTCCGGCCCCTCGAACCAGAACAGCTGATCCGGCTCGCCACCGACCGCCAGGCACGTCTCGTCCGCGACGCACGCCAACTCCTCGACCTGGTACGTGAATCCCTGGACGCCCTGGAGGAAGACCTGCAGGGCTACAACGGAACGGCCGTCACCCTCTGGAACCGCGACCAGCACCGCTTCAACTCCACTACCCAGTGCTGGCCCTGCTGGGAAGACGACCTCAGCGATGCCGTCGCCTCCTTCCTGCGCCGCGACATCGGCGGCCACCGCGTCGTCGTCAACCGGGAAGTCCAGGTACGACGCGACGGCCTGCCCGGCCTGCGCACCGACATACAGATCGAAGCCCCCGCGCCCGCCGACACCGGCCAGTACACCCTCAGAGTCATCATCGAGGCCAAGGGATGCTGGAACCCCGAACTGCCCACCACCGCCCGCACTCAGCTGCGCGCCTACCTCAGCGAACCCGACACCGCCGGCCTGCTCCTGGTCGGCTACTTCAACTGCACCCGCTGGAACACCAAGAAACGCAGCTGCCCCGCGACCAACCACGCCATCGACGATGTCCGCCGCGACCAACACGAGCAGGTACGCCAACTAACCGATGACGGCACACTGCTGGCCGCAGCGCACGTACTGGACTGCCGGCTGCCCAGTGAGGACAGCGACTGGCGCAAGACGGACGAGATGGAGTAGACGCCCGGCCCGCCGCGGCAGTCCTCAACTCGAGCTGCATGTCCAGGCCGCCCGCACGCCGCGAGAGGACCGGGACCGCCCCCTGAACGATCACCATCGTCAAGGCACCGCAGGTCCGGCTGGCGCCCACCCTCTGACCCATCCCAACAGCCTGCGTCTGCGGGACCGCGCCTGTCCCGCGGCGCCACCCAGACCAGCGCCCGTAGTGTCGCCACGCCCAGGTTGCGGCCGCCGCGGACGGAGCCGCCCAGCACCTGCACCCGGCCCCCTCCCCTTGCCGCCCCGTCCGGAGAGGGGGAGAGACGGGCGGGCACGGGCTGGCAAGGGAGGGGAGAGAACCCGCGCTGGGGCCTGCGTGCGTGGGCGCCCAAAACGACCTGCTGGGACTGAGTCTGCTCCCGCTGGCTCTGGCGGCTCCACCAGGCGCTCAGCAGCGCTGGCACACCGGCCAATACCCCGCCGGTCGCCACGCCCACCACTGCGGCCCACTGTTCATCCATGCCGATCATCATCGCTCAGTGGTCCCGTCCGACTCGGACTGGCCCGGCAGCAGCGTCGTGGGGAGCTAGGCTGCAGGGCAGGTGTGGGCTTCCTGGGCTGCGGGCCGGGTGGTGATCTGGTCGGTCCGCACGCGCAGCGCTTTGTCCGCGAGGTTATCGGTGCCTCGGGCGCGTTGGGGATCCCACAGCCAGGTCTCGTCTCCGGTGGCGCCGAACGCGACGACCGGGTGGCCGGTGGGCAAAGGGCCCGGCTGCACGGCCGTCTTCGTCGCGTCGAGCGGGATGACACAAACCCGCCGGGCGGTGATCCCGAAGAAGGGAGCGAGGTCGTGTCCGGCTGCGGCCTGTGCGGCAGTGCGCTTGGCGGCTGTGCTGGCAGAGGACAGGCCGCCTATCAAGGCCACCAGCATCATCAGCGCGGTGAGCGCGCCTACGGAGGCGATGCAGTACGCCCTCGAGCCGGTGATCCAGTAGAAGTGGCGGGCCCAGCCCAGCGCAGCCAGTCCGCACAAGGCGGCACCGATGCACCACGCAGCGGGTTTCACGCCGGCCAGATATGTCCACAGCAGGTCGGTGTTGGCGGCTGAGAGCGGGATGCCCAGGCTCACACTCAGGTAGAGACCCTGAGCCAGCCGTCCCATCCAGGGCACCACCCACACCAGCGGCAAAACGACAACGGGCAGCAGCGTGGCGGCGTTACGGGAGAACCAGCTCTGGCGCAGCGCATAGACGCACCCGGGCAGTACCAGTAGCCCGCCCATCAAGAGCCCCATCGGCCCCAGAAGATTGACGTCCGGCACCACCGTGGACAGCACCCGTGCCGCATACCCGCACAAGCCTGCACCGCCGACCAAAGCCAGCCCACACAGCCAGACGACCGCCCTGCGGTGCCGTTCCCCGTCAGCGATCCACGGACCCGTCCACCACGCCACTGCCAGAAGCAGCGGCGCCAATACGACCTGCCACCACGCACCGAGTCCCGCCAGTACCCAGCCGAAGACCACGACGGCGGCCCACGCCGCCAAGACGGGCAGCCCCAGGACGCGGGTGTACCAGGGAGCAGGGTCCTGCGGCCGTAAGGCATGGGCGGAAGCGATTCCGGGCCGCACGCCGTAGTCCTCACCGAAGGGGCCGTCCCCCAGGTCAGATTGCAGGTGAAGCGCCGCCAGCGCCTCCTCCTGCGTGCCCGGGCCGTCCAGGCGCACCCGCCGGTGCACGTCTGCTCCTCCCATCTGCTCCCACAGTCTTGCCGCTCGTGTCTGCCACCAGCGATCTCCCCAGTCCACCTTCCGGTATACGTGCCAGGTGCTGGCCGCCGTCGGCACGTCGTCGGGTTCCAGGAGCGTGGCGTCGCCGAGGCGCGCCGTCACCCGGCCCGTCAGAGCTGTCATGACACGCCGCTCCGCCTCGCTCAGGGCGCCCCAGCGGCTTCCCAGCAGGCGTACCTCCACCCGAAACAGCGCCGCCCCATTCTCCTGCGGGGCATCACCCACTCGTGAGAACAGCAAACCGCGCCGTTCCCACTGCTCACGGGCTACTGCCTCCTCCTGGCCGGGTACCCGGACCAGCACAGCCGCACGCTGCGTGAACTCCCCTGGCGGCGGTGGTGGACTGTCAGCGCCAGCCTCACTGTCAGGGTCGGATGTACGACGGAATCGGATCGGGGCGACGAGCGCGCTTGCCATGACGACGGACCTCCAGCAACAGATCTTGCAGACACCAGACAGTGCCGACACAGTCAGGGAACGCTCACGAGGGCGGCCGCCGGACTTGCAACGGCAGGACCCACAGCGGCACACACATCCATTTCAGTGCGGCTCCGAGCGGCCGCAATCGTCCCTTGCATCCTGCCCAGTGCCATTGCCGACCGCGGCTATATCGAGCCACTGGCACGCTGGCGCGTGCTCCCGAAGAAACGATCCCGGGTGCGAACCTGTTTTCAGCACCTGCAGCGTGCCCTGTACACAGGGGAGTTCAGCGTCAGCAATCCGCGGTGCATCCCGGGTGTCCAGGAGCTCGCCCTGTCTGCGCAGCGTGTGCAGTCCCCGGTGCTGCTCGACCAGAAGGTGGTCCCGCTGCGCCGGGCTGAGGCTCTTCAGACGCGCCTTGTAGTGGGCCTGTAGCCGCTGTGCCCACACCTGGTGCTGCTCCAGGACACTTTTCAGGGCGAGACGGGTGCCCAGCGGGGCTCTGACACTCACCCTCGCCGTACCCTCGTCCTCCTCCTCTTCGAATTTCTCGTTCTCCTCGAGGAAGTCGTGCTCCACGCCTGTTCTTCCCTTGCTCGGTGAACTGTCACCAGAGTCCGTGCCTGAGTGTTGTGCCTGCCCGGGCGGCTGCAAGCGATGTCAGATAGTGCGGCTGCGGCCGATGGCCAGGGAATCCAGCAGCTCCTCGGTGATGCGCTCCTGCTTGTTCCAGATCGCTTTCTGGGCGCCCTGGCTGACGAGCTGGGACAGGGCCCGCAGGTAGCCCTTGGTGCGGCGGTGCAGGTATTCGTGCAGGTTGGTCAGGTCGTCCGGCTGGTGGTGGTGCAGGCACAGGTTCTTGTCGAACTTGCGGACGATCTTCGTGAACAGTTTGTGGCCGTCCGTGTCGTAGCCGATCCGGCTGGTGCGCAGGGCGGCGTAGTCGCCCCAGATCTCCTCGTTGTCGGCCAGAGCGGTTTCCCGGTCCCGGGTCAGGGGATCGATGATGGAACGGGCGGCCCGTCCGGCGAAGAGGAAGGTGGCACCGGTGCTTTCACTGATCTCTTCCAGGTAGGCGAATGACTCCTCGGCGTCCGCGCCGGCCCGCAGCTGCTCGATGCCGTCGATGAGGACCAGCAAGGTGGAGCTGTTGCGCATCACATGGCAGATGGAGCGGGTGGGGTCGCTGCCGCCGTCGTGCTTGAGGCCGAGGAAGGAGGCGAAAGCTGCCGGCCAGTTCCGCCGTCCGCCGCGGGCCAGGGGAGGCACCCGCAGCGCGATCACCGGGATGCGGTTCTCGTCCGGCTCATACAGGCGGGCGATCTTGTTCTCGTAGTGGCGGCCGATGTACTGCAGGATCTCGGTCTTGCCGGTGCCGCGGGGGCCGTCGATGATGACACCGGTCTTGCCGTGGATGCGTTCCCGGTTGGCCAGCAGATGCTCGTGGACGACGACCAGGGCCCGGCCGATGGCGGGGGTGACCACGGTCGGCATCAGGGCGTGATAGCGCAGCCGCAGGTCGTTGTCGGCGACTTCCGTGCCGGGCGGCGGGCTGTCGGCCAGGTCGGGCCGGGTGCGGTCCAGGGCGGCGAAGGTGCGCCAGTTGCTCAGGGTGTTCAGCCATACCGGCCGGGGCGCGGTGAACACCGGCGTGGGGGCGGGGGAGTCGATGAGTAGACGGATGTCATCGTCTTCGGTCTCCTCGATGACCGGTGGCTGCGTCATGTCCTGTCCTCCTGCGGGGGGTCGGTTTCGGCGGGCAGGTCCAGCAGGTGACGCGCCACGCTGTCGAGGCTGTCGTCCAGGTCACCCAGATCCGCCAGGAGCGAGGACACTTCGGTGTCCGCGCCGCCGGGAGCGTCCGGTCCGTGGGCGGGCCTGGGCGCGATCTCTTCTTCCGCGGGGGAATACAGGCTCGGCTCGTCCAGCTCCAGCACCGTCAAGGGTCCCAGCGCGTCCAGGTCCAGCGCCTCCGCGTCGGCGAACGGGTCGAAAACGCCGTCACCGGACGGCTCCCACCCGCCATCCAGCCCCGGCACGGGCGCGTAGCCGTCGGGCACGCTCACCACACCCGGGTCGTCCGGACCCTGTCCCGCCCGCTCCAGCAGGTCGGCCAGGACCTGCGCGATGGCTTCGTCCTGCGTGTGGCGGCCGCCGCGCGCCACGCACTCCGCGGTGGCCGAGTCCCACAGGTGCTGTGTCCACGGGGCGCCGATCAGGTGCTGGTGCTTGAAGACGGCAGTGATCCACTCGCCGGAGCGGTGGTCGCGCAGCCACACCTGCTCGGGCGTGTAAGGGTTGTAGCGCAGCTCCCACCCGTCACGCTTCTTGCCCTTGAGCCCCGACGGCGTGTTGCGGACCTCCTCGAGTTCCCCTTTGAAGTTGTCGTAGGTGCGGTTCTTGAACCGGATGCCGTCATCGCGCACCCCGACCCAGGCGGTGGGCAGCAGCTGGAGGTAGTCCGCAAAGCCCAGCGGGATCGGTAGGTAGCCAGCCGCCTGCACGCCCGCTGCGTACATCTGGTTCGGAGTCAACGGCGGCAGGTTCGGCTCGTAAGGGCTGCGCAGCTCCTCATGCGGCCGCGCCTGCCAGCCGACCGCGATCCACTCCTGCAGCAGATTGTCCAGCTCCTGCAGCGTCCACAGCCGGTCCGGATCGATCTCCTTCCCGCGGCGGCTGAAGTCCCGCCCGGTGTAGGAGTTGACGTGCTGGCTGAACAGCGACTTGATCGACGCAAAGGTCCGCTCGACGATCGCCTTGTCGGTCGGGGTGCGCTTGCGCGCCGGACGCACAGAGATGCCGAGGTAGGAGCAGGCGTCGAAGAAGGTTTGCCCGGTGAAGACCGTGCCGTGGTCGATCACGATCGTCTCCGGCATGATGACCGGCCGGGCCGCTGCGTGCTCCATCCGCGCGTCGACCTCCAGCAGTTCCTCATACGGCAGATCCGAACGGGCCGCGGACGCGGCCCCGTCGAAGCCAGGCCGCATCGGGGCCGGCACCATGCACAGCGCCAGCAGCAGTGAGGCGTCCACTGCCTTGGTGGCCCGCCCCTTGCTCGTGCCGGTGCTCAGCAGCGCCCTCGTCTGTTGCCGGGTCTTGCGCCGGCCCGCAGTCTTGGGCCGTAGCACGGCTGCGATGATGCTGCGCGTGAAAACGTCGATGGCTGCCGTGAGTTCCACCTGGGTGGGCCGTCCGTCATCGCCCAGCACTTTGACATCCAGCGCGGTGGAGTCGATCTGCACGAGCTCGCCCGGCGCGGTGGCGGTGGTCACAGCGAACGGCGGGGCCGGACGGTTGAGACGGTCCTTGCGGCGCCGGGTGGGATCCCGCAGCTGAAGCGCGTCGATCCCCAGCCGCTTCAACAGCGCGTACAGCGTGGGGTCGGCCGGCACCTTCACGCCGGGGCCCAGCCTGGCCCGTGCCGTGCGCCGCAGGTTCTTGAACAGCGTGCGGGCGTCGGTGGCGGCTTCTTCTTTCGCCTGGCGTTCCTGCAGCGCCAGCAGCAGGTCCACCACCCGAGCATCGGTGCGCCCGTTCACCGTTGTCTGGCGGGTACGCCGCTTATCGATGAGCCCCCAGATGTCCTCGCGAAGAAAGGCCAGCCGCTTGCGCTGGACCGTCTTCCACGACACCTTCCAACCCAGCACGGCCTGCAGCTCGGCAGCCTTGCGTTCATAGCGCTCGACCAGCGTGAACAGCTCCGGGTCATAACCTTCCCGCGGTCTGCTGCCCTCGGGGACCTCCGGCAGCAGACCGGTGTCGACCTCGATGACGTGCCGCCGCCACATCCGTGCTTCATGGGCGCACTCGGCACTGACCCCCTCCAGCATGGACCAGTTCGGCAGCGGCTCCGCCGACACCGGCCGGCCCGACCGGTCGAGCACGGCGAAGTCCCCGGCTGCGGCCAGGAACTGAATCGGCACCGACACCGCAGAGGCCGCCCCACCTGAGGCAGGCTCCAGATGCGCCGTCGTACCCGACAGGGCCGAGACGCCATAGTGGCTGCCCATCCAGCGCACCTGGTCGCCGGGCGCCAGAATGCCGCGCGGCGCCAGGCCAGCGGCCGGGGGCTGGCTCTCCGGCACCACGCTCACGCTGTCTTCCCCTCAAGGGGCTGCCTCATCGCCGACGGCATCCGGCCCGACAATCTGATCACACTGCTCGGGCCCATGGCCTTGTTCCACTCCATGCCCAGCTCCTGCCGCCACAGCAGGTGATACAGGCGCGGCAGCGTCGACAGTCGCGGCAGCCCCGTCGCCCGTACCCCCTCCTCCAGCTCGCAGGGAGTCCGGAACGCGGCCTTCAGAGCCTGCTCGACCTCCCGGTCGCCCCACCGCGGGTGCCGGTAATGCGATACCCACCGCAGGTTCGCCAGCGCCATAGGTCCCGGAATCCGCGGCATCCCCAGCTCCCAGCCCGCCTCCTGACAAGCCTGGCGCAACACCTGCTGCTGACGCTGCCACCGCGGACTCGGCCCGCTCGCCGGAGGGCAGGCAACGACCAGCGTCGCCCCCTGATCCGTGCGCACGAAGAAGTCCGGCACGACGCTGCGCTCCCGGCCCCGCGCACGCCACTTGATCTTCGCGGACCAAGCGGTGAACTCCGTCACCGACGGGCTGAAATCCAGCAGCATGGCCACCGCCAGCACGTTCATGGACCGGCAGCCCACATGCTTGCCGGTCGTGGCGGCCCACCACCAGGTAGCTATGCTGCGCTGAGAGGGATGCCGGGCCGGACGCCACACCTCGCCCCGGCGGGTGAGCGGAACAGAGCCTGCCTGGGCGACGGGGACCGTGATGCTCCTGCTGCCGTCCTCAAGGCGGTGGACCGCCATCAATGCCTCAGCCATCGTGCTCCCGCATCTGTCCGGCCTCTGCAAATCCTCATATTGCACGGCGAGTTGACTTTAGTGCGGGGGGAGATGGCCAAGGGTCAAATACCGTCATCCTCAAAGCTGCCGACCGTCCCGCCGACGGCCGGCGTGACGCCCCGCAGGGCGAGACCATGACCACCCTCACCTCTCCCTGCAGACCGCTGACCTGGACGGTCCCACGCCAGCCGCTTATCCGTCCTGTCCCGGGCCGCACCTGCCGACACAAGATCCACGATGACCGGATGCCGACGCCGCACGCCGTCGGCCTGCCAGATTCGGCTGCGTGCGAGAAGACCACCCCGACACCTCCGATCTCCACGCCCGCGTGGACGGGCTCCTCGCCGACCTGGCAGCACGGCGCAGCCCCCTGCCACCGGCCTGCGAACGGACCCGGCTGCGCGAGGCCGCGGGCCTGTCCCCTGCACAGGTAGCGGACACCCTCGTCTGCCAGGCTCAGGACATCGAGGCATGGGAGGCCGGGAATCGGGAACCGATCGGTGTTCGTCGCACGGCTTACGCGCGGCTTCTCAAGGGCCTTAAGCACATGGAGAAACCGAAACGGGACGACAAGCTCGTCCCCGGCGAGAGCACCGCATCACCCGCACGGCCCGCACGGCCCACAGCACCCACGTTGCCCGTCGGTCCGCAGCAGCCAGCGCTCTTCCCCGCATCCGCCGAAGCACCACCACGCCCGCCAGTGGCTAGCGAACCACCCGTCACGCCCACCGGGCCGCTGGCCGTTATCGACCACGACATCTTCCTGGTCGCCCACTTCACCAACGGCACCCGCCTGCCCCTGGACGCGGACGACCTTGTCGGCCTGCTGGAGTGGACGCTGCGCAGCGGTCTGCACCAGGAACGGCTGTCCCCCCACGGCAAGGACAGTGACCCGCTTATCGTCCTGACCCCCGCAGCGAGTGCCGCACTGCACCTGCCCGCCCACCTGGAGGACCGAACCGCCCTGTGCCTTCCTGCCGGCCATCCCGTCCTGACGCAGCTGGGGCAGGCAGGCTTTCTCCTCACCCGCCGCGGCTTCGGCCCGTGGGCCGGGATCTACCGGCCGGTCGTGAACAACAGGCGCGCCTCGGTACACGTCGCCGTCATGGCCTGGGGAGCCCTGTCTCAGGATGGGTGGAACCTCCCACCACTGCCGCCGTCAGACCTGGCACGGCTGCTGGGCACCTACGCGGCCCGGCTCTTGACCCCCAGCGGCTCCACCGCGGTCTGCGGCGTCAGACTGATGACGGCCCTGCGGCCACCCACCAAAGCGACCTACGACCCGGCCACCCTCAAATGGGTGTCCGGGCCCAACCCCGGCGCCCTGCACAAGCCGTTCGAGCCAGCGCCCCCAGAAGCCCCCGACGCCCACCCCCTGGCTAAAGGCCGCCCGCCGGAGCAGGCCATGGAGGAGGAAGCCTGGGACTGGAGCCGCCCGCCCGACCAGCAGGAGACAGCCGACTTCCCGCACGTCGTCGGACTCGACACCAACATGGCCTTTATCGTCGCCGCCTCCAGGCTGTCCGTCGGACGCAATGCCCCGCCCCGCCATGTCACGACGCCCGCCTTCGACGAGAAAACTCCCGGCGCCTGGTACTGCGACCTCAGCCACGCCCCGCACGACCCGCGGCTGCCCTCGCCTTTCACCGCCACCGGTCAACCCCCGACCAAACCCGCCTGGTACACGACCGTCACCCTCGCCTACGCCAAGGAACTCAACATCGAGGTCCGGCCTATCGAGGCCTACGTCCGCGACGATCACGGCTCATATCTGGACCCCTGGTACACGCGACTGAGAGACGCCTACCTCGCCACCATGGCCGACCTCGGCGTACACAAGGACATCCCCCAGGCCGACTACCTGGCCGCCATGAAAAGACTCTCGACGGCAGACCCCGCCCTGCTCGCCCTGCTCGCAGCGATCAAAGCCACAGGAAAAGGCGGCCTCGGCAAACTCCGCGAAGGCCCCCGTGCCCCCGCCGCCCCCTACACACGCTGGCCCGCACTCAACCAGCCCACCTGGCGCCCCGACATCCGTGCCGCCGTCATCTCACGCACCCGCGTCAGCCTGCACCGCAAAATGCGCAGGATGCTCACCGAGACCGGCCGCAGCCCGCTTGCCGTCCTCTCGGACTGCGTCATCTACCCCGCCCACCAGCCGACCGCCCTCGACGTCGTCCCCACCGGCCCCGACCAGACCGGCATCAAGGGACTGCTGTGCCTGGGCGTCAACCCCGGCTTCGTCAAAGAAGAAGGCGTTCAGACCATGGCCTGGTACCAGCACCAGCACACCCAAGGCCTCAACCCCGCCCGCTACATCAAAGCCCACCCCGACGCCTGACCCCTCCCACGCCGATGCCACCTGCCCCACACCTACTGCGTCGGCCGCCACGGCATGCTCGTCATCCGCGCTCCCAGACGCCACGGAAGACACGACGCCTCCTCCAGCGGACCATGCACCGGAACCACACGATGCGGCTCCAGCAACGCCAGCGGCACACTCCGGGGATGCGCCCGCGCATCCTGCCGCGCCAGACGCTCGACGACCGGCACCGTATTGCGGTGCGACATCAGCCACGCCTCCAACCCCCGATGCCCCCCGGCGGCCATCTCCTCACCCATCCCCAGCCGTTCACCCACCCACTGCACCCACCGCCCCGTCGACCACCCCGCAGGACCGCCCGCGAAACTGCGCCCCACCGCCCGCTGCCGCTCCCGCACGGCCATCGCCTCCGCCACGATGACCACCTCCGGATACACCACCAAGGGAACAGCCCACAGCGCCGAACGATCCACCCCCAAAACCTCCTGCCGCGCCCGCCACACCCCACGCCAGGCCATCTGACGGCACTGCCACCAATACACCGCCACCTGCTGCGCATCCGCCAGCAGAGCCCGCGCGTACAGACCTGTACGACGCTCCAGACCCACCCGCCGCACGTGCGCCTCCACCACCTCTGGCAACCGCTCGAGGCCGACCTGGAACTGCCCCCGGCCTACAGCCGTCCACCGTCCGTGCCGCACACACACCGGCCACTGCCCACCGCCCACCCGCCACACCGGACGCTCACCGAGCCCAGCCGCGCACAACGCACAGGCCTGCACCGGCATCCAGTTCTCCGGCCAGGCTTCCACCTTCACCTGGTGGCGGGCCCGCGGACCAATGCCGCTGTCGCCGAGCGACACCAGCGCCCGTTCCAGATGCGGCAAGGGCCGTCCACTGACCTCCGCCAGACGCTGACGCGCCGCAGGCCCCAGACGCACCTCCTCAGCACCCGGATCAACCGCCCGGATGGTCCTCGGCGCACCGATGTACTGAGCCAGCTCCTCGAAGGCCATCCCATTGCGCACCGCGAGCCGCCACAGATACGACGCGATCGTCTCGCCGCGCACCATCACCACACGTCCCGGCAACCGCGGGAGCGGCTCTTCGATCCTCATGCAGTGATCGTCACAACCCCCGCCGCCGGCGCCACACAAACAAGCCACCCACCACGAAAGCTGCCCGCCGTGCCTCTGAGGCTGAGCGCCGACACCGTCCAGGAAGCACTCGACCGGGCCGACTCCCGGCACTGGACCCGCAACCCGCCCCGTTCCATGCGGGTCCGGCTCACCTACCTCCTCAAGCACTACGAGCCTGCCGCCCTTGCCCGTCGGCTCCAGACGACACCCTCCCACCTGGACGCTCTGCTCGACGCTCAGCAGGTAGCGGAAGACGACCTGCATAACGCAGTGGAACGCGAAGTCGTCCGGATATGGCAGCCTCGCGTCCGCCGCCGCGCCCACGCCACCCTCCTCGCCAACGGCGGCCGGATGACACTCAGCTTCCGCGCATGGCTGGGATTCACCGCAACAGTCGGATCAAGTGACGACCCACGCCTGCGCTTTTTGAGCCTGCACCTGGACGCCCCCTTTCCGGAACTCCTGTTCACCGCCCGGCGCATCGGAGCACCGGAATCAGAACTGCAAGCCATCCTCAACGACGCACTCAGCACGTGCTACTTCCACCGCGGCCGGCCCGCACACCTCAGGGAGAGCGTGAGCCTCGACCGCATCGACTTCCTGGAGTTCTACTACTGAGATCGATCCGCTCCTCCCGCTCCCTGCAATGAGCCCGTGAGCCGAAGTACGGTAGTTGTCACATAGGCAGGCTTGCTGTCACCGGCGAAGCTGCGGGTCGCTGGGCCCGCCCATCCGGGAAGTCAGCGCCTCGGGCACAATCAGGAGCCGTGCCCACCCCTCCTGATCCCGCAGTCCTGTACCCCGATGTCGCGGCCTGCGGCAGCCTCGCCGCGGCGCTCCGGGCCGAGGCGGAAGGCTGCCTCGCCGGTGTTCCCGTCACGTCCTCGGACTCTGATCCGCTGCTTCACGCGACCGTCACAAGCATGCTGCCGAACCGCGAGCCGCTGCAGATCAGCGCATGGTCGCACGAGCGGCGGTGGTCGATCCGCGGCACGGAACCGTTCCAGACCCTGTCCCTCATTGATGGCAGGACGGACGACCTGGCGGAGGTCGCCAGGGCCGCCCGGGCCTGGCACGACGGTGAGCCGTTGAACGGCATTCGCCAGGCGGCACCCTTCGTGCACCTGACTGGCCGGTTCGAGGTGCCCGATCTCGATTCCGCGCGACTGGTGGAATCTGAGTGGCAGAGCATGCGCGTGGAGGCGAGCGGGCTGGACTACGTCTGGCAGAAGACGTACCAAGCCCTGATTGAGGCGGCGCACGCCGAGCCGGCGCTTCGTGCCCTCTACCCGTTCACGAGCCACTGGGCGTTGCGCTTCTCGACCAGCACCCGCCCGCACCTGACCGTCGTCGGACCGTGCCTGACCGCGGGCAGCGACGGCATGTACGGGGTGGGGACAGGGTTCATCACGCCGGACCTTGGCCTGTTCGCCACAGCGCACGAGGCCGTGGCGGTGGCCGTGCACCATATGCCGTCCGGCCTCGGCCCGGTCACGCTTGGCGGATGACCTTGCCCGACAGAGGGGCCGTGTGGGTGCAACCACCGCCCGCATCGCCCCGGCACTGGTGACAGAAAGGCTGCCGAACAAGCACTTGTGACAGGTCGAATGCCTCGTTGGTGACAACCAGGCTGCCTCGACCGTCCCCATTCACCACTTCAGCCGGTCCTGCTGGTGACAACTACCGTGCTTCGGCTCAGAGCCCGGGGCGGGGCGCGTGGTTGACCTCGGTCGCCCTCACGCGCTGCTTGCCAGCACGGGACTCGGGGCGGAAGGCGGACGCGGTGCTGTGGGACGTCGACCGTCGCGTTTCTGCCGCCTTTGACGCTCTTTCAGCTGCCATACTAGATTGAGTCCCCGATCAGATAACAGAGTCCGCTTGTAGAAGGGAGGCTGGCATGCTGCTGACGACCGGGCAGGCGGCAGACGAACTCGGCTGTGCGATCACCACCTTCCGCCGCCTCGTGCATGCCGGCCTGCTGCCAGGCCTGTCCCGCCGTGGCGTACGCGTCATGATCCCCCTGGACGCGGTCCAAGCCCTCGCCACCCGCCGTCGCGCCCCGCTGGAACAACTGGACGTCACGGAGATCGCTGTGTTGCGGGTCGACGCAGCCCGCCCGGCCCCCGAGCCCGACCGGCGATGGATCGGCTTCGCCGCCACCCTCACCCCCGACGACCTGCTCAAGGCCCTGCGCGGCTGGTGGCGCTGCGACCCGGTAAGCGTCGCGGCTGGGGGAGTACTCCCCGTGACCCTGTCGGGCTACGTCGTCGCCGTCCTGACCGGCCTGCAGGCATGGGAAAAAGACTCAACCGGCCGCCACACCTTCTCCCAGGCTCGCCTGGCCGGCTATATCACCGACCTGGCCGCACCCCGCATCACCCTCACCTCCGGCAGGGATGGTGATCAACACCTTGCCGAGTTGCTGCTGGGTTCCCGCCTGCCCTCCGACTCCGGCGGGGCGATCGCCTACGTCACTACCCGTACCGCCAACTGAACGCCAGGCCCGGACAAGGAAGCCCCTCATGGACGCACAGAGCTACAACGCCGCGCTCGCCGACCTGCGCGCCGTGCGGGACCAGATCAAGAAGGCCCGGGCGGCGCTGGCGAAGCTCGAAAATGACCGGGCTAGGCGGATCGCCCAGGTGGCCTCCTACGAGAAGGCCAAAGCAGAGCGGATCGCCCCGGCCGCCGGGCTGAGCGTGTCCGACGTCGTCGCCCTCGTCCCGTCCCTGGCGCCCGACAGCCTCACCGCGGGAAATGCCGAGGTGCCGGCTACCGCCGCGCCTACGCTGTCCGAGGACGCCGAGCTGGAACTGGCCACGCAGCCCGCCGCAGTGGCGCCCGCCCTGCGTACCGCGCGGCCGCAGGCCGCCCCCTCCGAAGCCCCGGCGGTGACGGCAGCCGCGGATGCGCCGCGTGCTCTTCCCTCCATCCCCGAGGGGGAGACGGGCGATGCCTGGTTCGCCCATACGACCGGCCTGGCCTCCACTCGGCCGAACTTCACCCAGCAAGCCCGCTCCACCGTCTTCCTGGACACCGACACCGGCGTGCTGGTCCATCGCAACCAGACTCACCGCCTCGACCTCGGCACCAGGTCGGCCGCGGACGTCCTCACCGCCGTCTTCCACACCATCCCCGAGGGCGTGGAACGGATCTACATCACCGCTGGCGACCCCTGGCACCGCGACGCCGACCGCTACCCCTATCTGCGCGATGCGGTCGCCGCCTGGCTGAACGCCCCCATCCCGGGCTGGCGTACCGACACCGGCCGCGGCCGCGACCGGATGGCGGGGCACTTCGTCCACGCCCGCAACCCCGTCGGCCGCTACCAGCGCGACAGTGGCGACAGCCATGTGGAGATCCGCTCGGTGGGGGAGTGGTTCGACACCAACGGCGACGACCCCGCCACCATCCGAGACGCCTTCGTCCTGCTGTGGCAGGCCCTGCGCCGCCACTGGAACGACGCCGTCATCATGGGCTCCCCCTCCCAGACCGGCCGTGACCTGTGGACCCGCACCATCCCCACCCGCGGCCAGCACGCCGACGGCTACCCCGTCCTGTCCGAAGAACTGCGCGGTCTCCTTCACGCCACTGCCGGACAGGGCCGCAACGAACTCATCACCCCACCCCGCGTCCCCGACGAACTGCCCCAACTCGTCGAATACGACCGCACCTTCGCCTACGCCAAACACACCTGGAAATCCCCGGTCGGCACCCCACGCCGCATCACCGCCCACACCTTCGTCACCTGGAGCGAGAAGGAACAGATCCGCGCCCTGTACGGGTGCGGCCACTGGCAGGTCCGCGTGACGGTCCCCGACGCCTGGAACCACGTCGGCCTCCTGCCCGCCCCCGCCCCCGGCGACCGCGCCTGGCACTACCCGGCCAGCCCCGGCACCACTTTCACCACCTGGGCCGGCGGCCCCGAACTCCATGCAGCCCTGACCAACCCCATCCAGCCGTGGAAGATCGAAATCCTCGACGGCATCCTGTGGGACGACGGCAAACCGCTCGACGACTGGGCCAAGAGACTCAAGGAGACCTGGAGCAACCTCTCCGCCCAAGCCCACTTCCAGGGCGACCCCCAGCAGGCCCGCGCCGCCCACCTCGCCTCCCGCGCCGTGCGCTCCATCCTGCTGTACGGCATCGGCGCCTTCGCCCAGCGCCCCCGCATGGTCACCGGCACCACCCCCCGCACCATGGAGCGCGACGTACCCGCGGACGCCGAGATCATCGGCTTCGACGACAATGTGATCACCTGGCAGAAACCCACGGGCTTTGCCCGAGACCCCAACGCACATCCCGAATGGGCTGCCGCCATCTGGTCCGGCGCCCGCGCCGCCCTCCTCACCCAGCGCCACCGTGATGACGACGCCTACGCCGGAGCCCTCCACACACCCCCCGGCACCGTCGTCGCCTTCCGCACAGACGCCCTCTACCTCACCCAGCCCCACAACTGGCCCTACCACCACCAGCCCGGCGACTACCTCCTTAAAGGCAACCTCACCGGCCCCTTGGCAGCCCCGACCACCGAAGAGGAACTTCTCACCCTGCGGGATGCCGGACGTGCCGCCCTCACCAGTGACCGGGAGACCTGATGGCGCCCCCGCCCCGCCGCAGCACTCCAGGCCGTCGGCACCCGTTGAACGAGGCCGCCCGACTGGCCGACCGACTCCAGCAACACGGCTACACCAAGCGAGACATCGCCCGCATCCTCAACCGCGACCCCTCGCTGGTCTCGCAGTTCTACACCAAAAACAAAGGCGCCGCCTTCGTCACCGCCCTGCGCGAAGTGCTCACCGCCGCCGAAACCGGCGGCATCACCGACCTGCCCGAACTGGCCGCCATCGCCGCCCGCCACACCCGCCGCCGCACCACCGCATCCGGCGCCCGCGCCCGCGTGCGCACCAAAGCCGTATTGATCACCCCCACCGGCTCCGGCACCGGCCGCGTCGGCGCCCAGGCCATCGCCTCCGGCTCCGCACGCCTGCGCCCGCTCATCGCCGAAGCCGCCCGCCGCGGACTGCGCCTGGCCTTCACCGTCCGCCTCGCCAAGACGAGCTACCGCCACCCCTCCGGAAGCAGGACAGACTCTCCCGGCATCCGCCGCGACGTGATCCAGCGCGCCGACCACAGCGAAGAACGCTCCTACGGCTCCGCCCAGACCGGAGGCTTCGACGCCACCGACTTCGCCCGCCGCGTCGACGCCGCCGGCGGGGACGTCACCCAAGCCGTACACCAGTGGCTTGTAGAGACCGGACGCATCCGCCCCGACGCTCAAATCCTCCACCTCGAAGTACGAACCTGGCGTCCGCGCTGATCCGCTGGTCGCCGATGCGTCTTCAACCTCGAAGCCGCGAGGGCCGGGCCTGCCGCCGATCAGCTGATCTGTGCGTCGGCCTGGGGCCCGGATTCCTGTTCTGACGCCCGGGCGGAGGTGTAGTAGACGGAGCGGCCCTGCCTGGTGCGCTGAGCCTGGCTCTTGGCTACAAGCCCTTCCAGAGTGGTACGTACGACAGTTGCTTTGAAGGTCCGTCCGGGGTGGGCCTGGCCGAGCGCGGTGGTGATCTCCGCTGCAGAACGCGGTTCGCTCTGCTCGGCGAGGTGGCGGCGGACCAGGTCGACCAGGGTGGCCTGATCCGCCGTCGGGGCTGCAGCCGTCTTCCTGCGGGGGCGGCCGGTGGATTTCTTCGGCGCCTTCTTGCCGGCGGCAGTGGCGTTGTCGCGGGGGCTGGGCACTGCAGGAGAGCCAGGCACGGCTGTGGGCTGTTCGGCGGGTGCGGGGACGACGGCCAGAGCCTGCTGCATGCTCACCAGAACCGTGTGGTTCTGCTGCAGTGCTGCCAACTCCTCCTGCAGAAGGACTATTTCGGCGTTGACACGTTCTTGTTCCTTCAGGTTGTGCTCGAGGTCGCTGGTCACCTGGGCGGCATACTGCGAGGCGAGGTCCTGGGTGGCGGTCGCGGTTTCGGACATGGTGTCTGCCTTTCTCGGAGTACAGCCGGAGCGTGTGAAGGGAGAAAGCCCCGTTGAGGGAAGCGGGCAGTGTCTCCCCCGGGATGTCGTCGCAGTGCTGCGAGTGCTGCTCGAGGTCTTCGGTCCGCAATAGTACGGACGAGCGGCATCGCTCTGTTCCGTGCCCGTTTACCGTGCTGGACAGTGAACTGCGGACAGGTGATCGCAGCGCAGCCATGGTGTTCACCCCGTAAGGGCCGGCTGCCAGAGAACCTCGTCGGAATCACGGTCGTACCGCCATGAGGTCAGGATGCCGGTCCTCACCAGCCTGTCGAGCAGTTCGGCGGCCTGATGCCGGGATTGCCCGCTCAACCGGGTCAGGTCCTCCATGTCGGTACGGTGACAAATCCCGGAGGACATGTGCGCGGCCAGCGCCAGGGTGATCAGCTGCAGGGCAGGCGGGGAACAGGCCGGCAATCGCTCAAGCACCGGATGAAGCGCCCAGTGAGCGGCACGGCGGCGCGCAGCGCGGCCGGGCGCCTGGTCCAGCAGGGCGGCATCGAGGAGCTGCACCTCCGAGGCGGAAGACCCCGGGCTCGACGTCCGAAGCAAGTCCGCGTATTCCAATTCGGCCCACAGCTCCTTGCGCCCGTGCAGACGCATGCCCCGCAGCAGACCAGCAGGAATGCGGACCTGGCCGCGGCTGTTGACACGCAGCGCGCACTGCAGGGCCAGAAGCCGGGCCGCGGGGGATACGAAACGGGGGAGCGCGGCAGCGAGGTAGGTGAGCATCTCCCGCACACGCAGCTGTGCGTCGGACCCGGCCTGTGCTTCGACGAGCACGGGATCCGGGCGACGGACAGACGGACGCTGAGAGCGGAGCAGCGTGTCGGGGACAACGGCTGTGTGACGGGTCACTGCTGCGCAGGCGGCACACGTGTCGGCCAGGCGCCAGGTGCGGCCGCTTCGGTCACGTGTGAGAGCAAGCAGAATGCGGCCGGCGCAGCCTCGGTGCCGCGGATGCCATGAGCAGCCGCGTTCCCGGCACTGACAGGTACGCAAGTGCACGGGGAGAGCATCAGCGAGGGCATGACGAGCCAGATGGGCCAGCGCAGCCGACCGCGCTGAGGTGGCGCTGAAGGACGCAGCATGGACGGTGCAGTGGGCGCAGACCAGGCTGGCCCCGCCCGAGCACGGACGCAGTTCCACTGACCAGATACGAGCTGCGGCATGCGCCCCGGCAACCCTCATTGGCTGGCTGACCTCCTGCCGACTGTCAGTGCCGTCTACGGCCGGTGCCCCCGGTGCGGCACCTGGACGAACGCACGGTAGTGCAGATTCCTGCACCGTGAATCACCCCACCCGACAAATAGTGCAGACCTCTGCACTGACAGGGCAGATCTCTGCACCGTCGGATGATGGGGTGACGATCTTGCCGCCCGACCCCGACCTCACCGCGCTGCGCATCCAGCTGGCGCGCCTTCGGGCCGAGCGCGGCTGGTCCTTCGACGAACTAGCCCGCCGCAGCGGCCTGGCCCGGCGCACCCTCATCGACCTCGAACACGGCCACACCACGGGCAGCGTCACCACCTGGCACTCCCTCGCCCACGCCTTCGACGTACCGCTCGAAGACCTGCTGAGCACCATGTGCTCCAGCCACACGCCCCCCGGACCTCAGGCGCCCAACAACCCCTGACCAGGGCGAACACACGGCACAGCGAATCACCCGAATCGACGAACAAGCACCGAACGCTCATCGCACACTTGATGACCCGTTCGGGAGCGCTGAGCCGACCGAGGGACACCCCCGCGCCACCGCAGCCAACGGCCACGCCCCGCCTGACACGTTGCCCTCATGCGCCTCCACACCCAGCCCCCGGCCCGCCACCGGGACGCCAGCCCCCGCATCTCTGCACACCGCCCCCTGCAGATCGCCACCAACAGCCCCAGCCGCCGGCTACGCACCGGCCAGACCGGACGCTGCCGCAACTGCGGCAACTGCATCGACTGGTATCACCGCACCGACCGCCGGCCCCTCGCCCTGCACCCCGCGGAAACCGCCACCACCGAAGTCCCCGAAGACTGCCGCCGGCATCCCAGCGGCGGCATGGCCCACCCCCACGACGACGGCAGCGGCTGGTCCCGCATCCCGCACGCCGTCCTGTGCCCCCGGCTTGACGTAGACCCCTGCGCTACCGGTTTGCGCCTCGTAGCACTATGCCGTCGGCTCACCGTCCACCACGCGCCACACATCCGCACCCAGTCGGCACCCTCCGCGCCGCACCAGCGGCGGTGACAGATGCCGCACCACGCCCTGGAGATCACCCTCACTCGCCCTGTGAGCCCGGAAGAACTCGACGCCGCCTGCCGCACAATGCCGCTCGCCGCCAACCACAGCTCCACCCGCCTGATCGCGCTCGTACCCGCCAAGACCCCCGCCCGGGCCGCCCACAAGCTGCGCCGACGCCTCAAAGGCCAGCTCCCCATCGACGTGATCACCACGCACTACCCAGACACGAACGGACACGTGCTGCTCAACGTCGCCCTCCCGCCCGCCGCACACGCGTCCCTCCACACCGCAGCACTCCGAACAGGACACAAGCCCGAGCGCCTCCTGGACAAGGCCATCCACCGGGCCCTCGCCGAGCACACCGATCAGGAAGTGCAACGCCTCGAGCGTGAAGTGCGCCAGCTTCTCACCCACACGCTTCCCGCTCATCTCCTGACCGCCATGGGACGCGCGCTCGCCCACAACACCCAAGGAACCACAACATGAACCCGACCGACGAGCAGACCGCCGCAGCCGATGCCTTCGCCCAGGGCGACCACCTGTCGGTACAGGCCGGCGCGGGCACCGGCAAGACCACCACTCTGGCCCTACTCGCCCACACCACCAAACGCCGCGGACAATACCTCGCCTACAACCGCGCCATCGCGCAGGAAGCCGCCACCCGCTTCCCGAGGAACATCCTGTGCAAGACCGCCCACGCCCTGGCCTACGCCGCGGTCGGCCACCGCTACACCCGCCGCCTGAACGCACCCCGCCGCCCGGCCTGGCAAACCGGACAGACCCTCGGACTCACCAAATCCCTCCGACTCGGCGACCACAACGTCACCCAAAAGGCCCTCTCCAACGCCACCCTGCGTACCGTCACTCACTTCTGCCACACCGCCGACGAGGCCATCACCCACCACCACGTCCCACGCCTGCGCGGACTGGAAGACCCAGCTCTTCACGCGCAACTCGCCGCTCACGTCGTGCCCTTCGCCCGCAAGGCATGGAGCGACCTACAACACCCCTACGACGGCGCGGTGCGCTTCGACCACGACCACTACCTCAAGATGTGGGCCCTCACCAGGCCACGGATCCAGGCCGACTTCCTGCTGCTGGACGAGGCCCAGGACACCAACCCCGTCGTCGAGCAGATCTTCCTCAACTAACGCGACCACGCCCAGCTGGTCATGGTCGGCGACTCCGCCCAGGCCATTTACCACTGGCGCGGCGCCAAAGACGTCATGACAGGATTCGACGGCACCCGGCTCGCCCTGTCGCAATCCTTCCGCTTCGGCCCAGATCTCGCCGCGGAAGCCAATCGGTGGCTCCGCCTCGCCGACGCCCCGATCCGCCTCACCGGCACCCCCAGCATGTGCACCGAACTAGGCCGTTTCTTTCGGATCACCTCGTCGACCAGATGAAGATGGCGGCGAGGTGCAGTCCGGCTAGGTAAATGGTGGCCGTCTTGTCGTAGCGGGTGGCCAGGCCGCGCCATTGCTTGAGCTTGTTGATGCACCGCTCGACGGTGTTGCGCTGCTTGTAGGTCTCGCGGTCGAAGGCCGGGGGACGGCCCCCGAGCCGACCACGTCGCTTGCGGTTCGCAGCCTGGTCCGCCGGCTGCGGGATCACCGCTCGGATCTTCCGCTGTCGAAGATGGAGGCGGATCGCCCGGGACGAATACGCCTTGTCGGCCAGGACCACGTCTGGCGTGACCCTGGGGCGGCCGATCCGTCTGGGCACCCGTAACCGGGCCATGACCTGCTCGAAGGCGGGTGCGTCACCTGCTTGACCCGGCGTGATGACGAACGCCAGCGGTCGGCAACCGCCGTCCGCGACGAGGTGGATCTTCGTGGTCAGTCCGCCGCGGGACCGTCCGAGGGCATGGTCAGCCGGCTCGCCGGCCGGGGCCCCTTTTGACGGGCCCCGGCGGCGTGCTGGTGTGCGCGCACGACAGTGGAGTCGACTGCGACGACCCAGTCGAGGTCGCCTTCGGCGTCGGCCTGGGCGAGCAGGGCGGTGAAGACCTTCTCCCAAGTGCCGTCGGCGGCCCACTTCCGCAGCCGGTTGTACGCGCCCTTCCACGACCCGAACTGCTCGGGCAGGTCCATCCACGGGGTGCCGGTGCGGTACTTGAACGCGATCGCGTCGATCACCTGCCGGTGATCACGCCACCGACCACCGCGCCGAGGGGTCCGGTCCGGCAACAACGGCTCGATGCGGGCCCACTGGGCGTCAGTCAACGACACACCCAGACCAACGATCCGATGATCTGAAAGAAACGGCCTAGGGCCCGTCGCACAACCGGACGCCGTGCTGTGCCGCACCAACACCGGCGCCATGGCCCAGATCATGGCCCTCATGGCCGACGGATACTCCGTCGCCCTGGCCGGGGGAGGAGACAGCCTGCAAACCCTCGCCCTCGCCGCCCGCGACCTGAAAGAAGGCCGGAGAACCCAGCACCCTGAACTGACCCTCTTCCCTACCTGGGGGGATCTGCAGGACTACGCCTCCCACGACCCAGCCGGACGCGACCTGCAGCCCCTGGTCAACCTCGTTGACACCCACGGCACCGACGCCATCCTCACCGCCGTGGCCCACCTCGCCCCCGAGCCGCACGCCCAGATCACCGTCTCCACCGCCCACAAGGCCAAGGGGCGCGAATGGCCCCGCGTAATGATCGCTGACGACTTCGCCCGCCCCCAGGACAACCAATACGGCGACCGCCCCGGCCTTCCGGCACCACCCGACCCCATCGACGATGCCGAAGCACGGCTGGCCTACGTAGCCGTCACCCGCACCAGTCGACGCCTGGACCTGGGAGGCCTGTCCTGGATCCACGACCACCCTGACGGCCACCACGACCTGCCAGAGCCACGCTCCCAGAACGAGACCTCGAAACGGCGTGATAGTGGAGAGACAGTGTCTCCCAGCTTCGCCAATCGAGGGTCACTTGGCTGAAGCCTTGGGAGCCCTTGGCCGCGCAGGTCACCGCCATTCACTGCACACCCCCTGATCACCTCTGTCGTCTAACCATGGCGGGTCTTACAGCTGAGACGGCCTGGCCAGACAGGAAGCGCAGCCTGACGCCCGGTTTGCCGTGCCTGCAGGGACTTGGACGGGCGTTCCTACCTGCCTATTGGCGTGGAGGCCGGCTGTCCAAACGGCGCAGGGTGACGCCGAGGCAGCCGACGGTGTTCGAGGGCGGGGCGGCGCCGTGTCGTGCAGCCGTCGGTACCGCGGCTATGCCGTCTGGCAGGCGGGCACACAGGTTTGTTACTCCGGCCCCCAGTTGCCGGCCCCGATGTTGGTGACGATCTCGATCCACTCGCTGTGCTCGTTGCCGAAGGGGCGAGGATCACGGTGGTCGATCTCAGCCTTCAGGGCCTCCAAGGTTTCCCCGAGTGAATCGAGGAAGTCCTCGTCGTCATCGTAATCCTCGGGCAGGCTTGTGACGATCTTCGTCAATTCGGTGATGGTGTGCACCAGCGAGGAGAGATCACCGTGCAATGGGATAGGGCGCATGATGCCCTCAGCGAACTGATAAAGTTCGCCCGTTTGCGTGTCTGCCGCGATGGCGCTGACCTCAAAGTTCCCGAGGAAAACCCAGTTAGTAGCGTCGGCCGGAAGACTCCAGGTATTTGCAAGTTCTTCTGGGATGACTGGACGGAACCCGGGGTTTTCTCCGTCAAATGAGGGGAAGGAGATGAACTGGTTTTCGGGTAGCCCCGTTCCGGTGAGGTAAGCGAGCGTCTCGCCACTGAAGCCTGCTGCTTGTGCTTCCTGAGCAGGGACCTGGCGGAGGCGCCTTTCGCCGAACGTGTGAACCAACTCGTCGTGTGGTGTAGCAAAGATCATTTCATCCTGCCGCGTTTTACTCAACCCTGATATGGCGTGAGTGGGGTGTGGGTCTTGTACCAGTTCTTCAAGTCTTTGCGGTACTGCACATGCTCGGCGTCAACTCTTCTGCCGTACCTGTAGTCGGTCTCCCCGGGCTGCCGAGGCAAGGACTGATCATACGACTGGGAATGGGTTACAGGTAGCTCCTTGTCGAAGTACTTGGCAGTCCAGCGATCACAGTAGGAGGGCGCTTTCTGGCAGGGCTCACGCTCGGTGTACAGGCTGGTGAGCCCGTCTTGCTGTTTCGCCCTCAGTAAGGGGTAGCCGACGGAGCGTTCGGAATGGACGCTCTTGCTGTAGCCGACCAGGATGAACTCGTGCCCTTTGTCATCTTTGAAGTTGCCGGCTGCGTAGTTGTTGCCGCTCCAGTCCTTCCGTGCGTACCGGGCCACCTGCGTCGCCTGAGCCAGATCTGTCGAACCGGGTTTGATCGACTTGGAGTCAACTCGATCACCCGGTCCCGGTCCCGCCGCCCCCCGTAATCAGCGTGCGGGCCGCTCCCACCGCCGCTTATCGATGGCCGCCCAGCAGAAACAAAGGAGCGCCTACACCTCAAATCAACCCGTCGCTCCCAGAAGGAACGCTGCCGTCAACGCTACGAGCGCGATAATGTCTGACGGATGGGCGTAGGGGCGCCATTCGACCTGCACTTCCGCTTTCGACGTGTGTTCCCCACCACCGTTCTTTCTGGAAGTGATCAAATGCTCCACGTATTCGTTGGTCTCGGGTCCAGCCGGCAGTGCGCCCACATAGACGGTGGACCCGTTCATGAGGCGCATGGAAACATAGCTTCTCCCAGCACCGGGGGTTTCTATTTTCCGGATTGAATCGACGTCGAACTCCGCTCGAAGGAACACGCCGATCACGCGGACAGTCGTTGCCGAAACGTCAAGGCTCGAAACAAAGCACAAGCGCCAGCAAAGGCTTACCGCACACCCCGTCACTGCGATGGAAATTGCAGTGCCGCTCCTCGTTGCGCCGCCCATATCCAGCCCGTCGCTGCCCACAACCATGTAGAGGATCGCGAGCGAGACCGCCGGAACAGGGGAGAGTATGGCCTTCCATAGCGCATTCGAAGTTCTCAACTTCATGGTCTGCTCATCTTGCCTAATGACCGCGAGACCCGGAGGAGGGATCATCCGCAGTACCCCGCATTGTTGTTCAAGTAGATCGTGCCACCACAGGTCGGGCTGGTGAAACCGAAATTTGTCACGTAATTTCTCATCGTGGGACCCCAATTGGTGCGTCCGTGCGTCATACGCGTTCGGGGGCTGTTCGAGAATGCTTGGCGCCAACTCACGCTGCTACTCCCGCCCTTTCCGAGCCACGCGGCGGTTCCACCGCCGGCGACCGAAACTCCGAAGATCAGCGCAGTCTGAGTCCGGTATTCGGCGGAAGTTGTGTCAACGCCGCTGTTTTGGTCGAGGGCTGCGCTCATACTCAAGCCACCGACAGCCACCACCAAACAGGTCCCGGCGCTGGCAACGACGCACGTACCGAAAGCTAGCACCCCGATACCCACCTTAATTCCATCCGCGTGCTCAGCGAAGAAGCCAGAGACCCCGTTCCATGCGTTCTCGTACCACGGTTTGTCCCCGGGCGGGTTCCGCAGCGCTTCGAGTTCTGCTTCACGCTTGTTCAGATACTGTTGATGCTTGAGCTCCTTCTTCTGGCGGAGCTTTTCCGCCTCGCGATATTCGTAGTTCGTATACCGGGTGCTCATACCCTTGTTTTTGGTGTAGGTGTACTTACGTCCGGTGAGCTGCTGGGCGTAGTAGTTCTTGGACACCTTGCCGCCGCGGGCGCGAGTTTCCTTCTTGTAGTTCTTGCCGAAGCTGACCTTCTTGATGTCTCCGGTGCCACCCTTGCCGTAGGTGCAGTTGTACTGCCCGCTGACGCATTCTTCATACGCCTCACCGGTGGGGTCGGCGAAGGTGGCTGGGTTGTTGTTGCCGTAGACGTACGGGTTGAGTTGCGTCGGGTCGTCGGGGATCAGGAGCGGATCGATGGAGAGGAAGCGGCCCAGTGCCGGGTCGTATTCGCGGGCGCCGAGGTGGGTGTAGCCGGTGGGGTCGCTGGTGCCGCCGACGAAGCCGCGGTCGCCCGGCCAGGGGCTGCTGCCCGATGTGGAGCGCGGTGCTCCGAAGGGGAGTTGCTTGCGGCGGGTGACTGTCTGGGCCGCGCCCATGGTGACAGCGATCAGCGCGGTGCCCTGGTGGTTCCCGAAGAGGAACTGGAAGCCGGAGCTGGTGCGGACGGCGATGGTTTCGTTGCCGTGCGTGTAGTAGCGGGTGGCGGACTTCGCCCCGGTGGAGGTCACGTTCAGTTCGTTGCCACCCGGCAGATAGGCGGTCGTGGAACCGTCGGCGTTCTTCGCGAGCATGCGGTTGCCGGCCGAGTCGTAGAGGTATTCGGTGGTCTTGCCGTCCTCGACGATCTTGGAGAGGTGGCCTTCCGGGTCCCAGGTCAGATCGTGGGTGCGTGAACCGCCGGTGCGCTTAGTGGTGTTGCCGGCATTGTCGTAGCTGAATGACTCCGTCTTACCGTCTTGGGGTCCGCCGGTCGTGGCGACCGACCGCAGCGCGTGTGGGCGGGTGTCGCCGGCCTTGCCGGCGGTGTAGGTGCGGGTGATGTCCGTGCCGCCGCTGCTGGTGGCGTGCTGGACTTCCTTGGCTCGGTTGCCAGCGTTGTCGTAGGAGTAGGAGTGCCAGTACGCATCCGGGCCGCCGACCGTGCTTGCGGACGGAGCCGTGCCGCAGTTGTCGGTTGGGGACTTGGCTGTCCAGGCTTCCGTCATCCGGCGCAGGGCGTCGAGGGCGAAGCACTGTGTGTCGGTGACAGCCGCAGCGTCCTGGCCGGACGTACTGGAGATGCGGATGACGTTTCCGGCCGGGTCGTAGCCGTAGCGGGTGTCCTCCACCCGCAGGGCCTTGTCGCCGTCGATGGTGGAGCGGGTGAGCCGACTGGTGTGCTCGTCGAACTCCTGTGTGCGGTACACCTTCTGCCCCAGAGTGCCGTATTCGGCACGGACTTGGCGCCCGTAGACGTCGTAGCTGGTGTCGTTGACCAGGGTGACCTGGCCGGCGACGGTCGTGTCGGGCAGGTTGCCAGGGCCGAAGACGGTGGTCTGGCGTTCTGAGGGCAGGCCGCCGATGGCGGGGTGCTTCACCCACTCCTTGATGCCGTTGTACTGGTTGTAGCCGAAGGTCCAGGTGTAGGTGCCTGCGGCCGCCCCGTCCGGCACGGTGGTGGTGGATGAGGTGGGCTGGCCTCGGTCGTTATAGCTGTCGATCTTCGTGGTGTATGCCTTGCCTTCCACGTACCGAGTATTCGCTGCGGGGAGCCCCTTGAGTACGGAGTCGTACGCCCACGAGGCGCGAACCGTCGAGCCCTGCTTCAGCTCCTTCTGACGGCCCAACTCGTCGTACACCGTGGTGAGCTCGACACCTCGAGCATCGGTGGTCTTGACCGGACGGTCCGCGTTGTCGTACGTGGTCTTGGCTATGCCCTTGTCCGGGTCGTTCGTCTCGATTTGGCGGCCGCGCGCGTCGAAGGTCCACGTCCAGGCGATGCCAGCCGGGTCGGTCATCTTCGCCAACTGACCCCGGGTGTTGTACTCGTAGCGGGTGGCCAGGAACTCGGTTCGCGCGGCGTTGGTGTAGTCGCGTGCCTCGGTCTTGCGGCCGAGCGCGTCTACGATCGTCGTTGTGGCGGTGCCCCCCTTGGGTGGGATCACCGTGGTGCGGTCGCCAGCGTACTGGGTCACCGTGCGCTTGGTCTCGTCGCCGAACTTCAGCGAGATGACCTCGGTGGCGCGCCCGGCTCCGTCGTACTTGGCCTCGGAACCTGCGGGCACCTTGGAGTCGTCTCCGCCGACCAGCGTGGTCGAGGGCGCGCCGGTGGCGAAGTAGGTGCCGTACGTCTTCCAGACTTGGCCGCGGGTGTCGTAGCGGGTCTCGGTCACTAGACGGTTGCCGGATGAGCCGATCGCTGCTGTTTGTGTCTGGCGCGGGCGCATCAGCCCGTCGTAGAGGGCGTGCGAGGTGTCGTACGCGCCCTGGTAGTTGAGGACCTTGGTGGTCACCGCGTTCGGCTCAGTCTTCGAGACGCGGTAGATGAACTCGGCCGCGGGCAGTGTCGGATGGTCGGCTCTTGCCCAGCCAGGTGCCCAGCCTCTCGTGATCCGGCCTAGCGCATCATATTCCACGTCCGAGCGCTTGCCGTTCGCGTCCACCGTCGCCGTCACCAGTCCGCGACGTGGATCGGTGATCGCCTTCGAGGTGTGGCCAAGATCGTTCGTGGTGACCGTTTCCGTCGGCGCCTGGCCAGTGGCCGGGGTATAGGCGATGGTGGTCTTCGCGCCGGCCATGTCGATCACCTCGGTCTGGCGGCCGTAGGCGTCGTACGCGGCCTTGCTAACGGTGATGAAGCCGGTGCCGGCTCCGTCGTTCTCGTCCTGACGCGTCACGTCCCCCTTGGTCGGCATGGTGTCCAGGGCGGTGCCGCCGTCGTAGTAGGCGCGGGTGGTGTTGATGAGGTCAGCGGGCAGGCTCGGTGTGGCTCCGCATTCCTTGGCCACCGTCTTGCTTTCGGCGACCGTGGAAAGGATGTTCTTGTCCAGGTTGCGGTTGTAGGTCGTGGTGGTGCACTGCTCGTCACCGGACCTGGCAGTGTCTCCGGTCTCGGACACCCACTTGACCGCGCCGTAGGAGTCGAACCCCCGGGCCGTCTCCGTGCGCCGTAGTCCGCCACCGGTAATCGTTTCGCGGCTCTGGTCCTTCTGCAGACCCGTGCGGTACGCATACACCGTCGGCAGGCTGTCCGCCGAGCGCGAGTGGGTGGCGGTGGCGCTCGAGCGCCACGGGGTGTAGCTGGTGGCGAAAATGAGGGCGCCGCCGGAGCCGTTGTAGTTGGCTTCCTCGCGGGTCATGCCGGCGAACGCCTCGCGGTCGGTGACCTCGTTGCCTTCGCCGTCGGCGACCCTCGCGCCCTCGATGCCGCGGAAGTAGCGGGTCTCGCTCAGCGTCTGGGTGCCCTCCGCGGGGTCGCCGGTGCGGACCTGGACGCGTTCGTAGCCCTTGCGTTCACCGTAGGTGCGGTGCTTCGCCTTGGTGAACTCGTCATCGGTCTTGGCCCAGGCGAGGCCACCCAGGTAGGTGTAGTCCGTGCGCTTGATGGGAGAGCCGGCCGTGTCGTCCGACTCCAGGACCTGGGTGACTACATAGGAGTGAAACCAGTCCTGGTACGGCTCATAGCCCTCAATCGGGGCGTCCGGTGGCGACCACATCACCGGGTAGCAGCGCCTCGTGTTCGACGAAGCGGTGGGCAGGCTGGTCTTCGAGCAGTCCTGCGCCGAGTAGGTGACGCCGATCGACCCGCCGGTCTCGGTGCCTATCTTGTACACGCGGTAGCGGTTGTACGCGGGTACCGCATCGACCGCGCCAGCGACCCGGTTGGGCAACTGCACCCCATGGAAGGTGGTCTTCGGCAGGGTAATGGCGGTACCAGCACTGTGTCCGGTGCGAGTGATCGCGGCAAGCCACAGCGGCGGATCGGTGCCGTCCCCGGTGGAGGGGAAGTTCTGAATCAGCGCCCAGGAATCGACCTTCTGGTACGCACCGGCGTTCCACACCGAGGTGGTCACCGAAGTCAGCCGCTTACGGGTGAAGTACGACGGTGCTGAATTTCCCTCGCACGTATCGCCCGACTTGCAGATCTGGTCGAAGGGCACGTCCGGCCACCTCTTGGCGTTCGCCTCCGTGAGCTTGTCCGCCGCGCAGTCGAACGACTCAGAGGGCAAGCAACGCTCGGTGACGGTGAAGCCGACCTTGGCAGCGGGCTGACCGTAGAAGTTGGAGTCCCGCAGCCCGTACTCGATGCGCTTGAGGTAGCCGCCACGAGTGTAGGAGGTCAAGGTGCCCTTGTACTTCGCGTCGATCGCCCGCTGGTAGAAGTTGGACTCCTTGGCCCAGTAGTACGTCATGGCGTTGCCGTGCGGGTCGATCACGGCATCGAGGTTCCAGCGCCAAGCCTGCTGGCACCAGGAGTCCTTGAATGCACTCGCGTGGCAGGGTTCGCCAGAGTGATTGCCGAACACTGGCACGGTCCAGACCGAGTTAGTCTCTTCCTTGCCGTCGGCCCAGCCCTTGGGGCGGTTGTAGCCGAAGTAGTAGCGGGTGCCGTCTGGCGCGGTCACCTTCCAGTACTCGTTGTCGTTGTCGCCATTGGCAAGCGCGGAGTTCTTGAGTAGTTCCACGCGTGTGCCGTCGTCGCTCTTCTTCCTCCACACACCGGTGGCGTCGTCCTTGACCAGTTCAGTGGACGAACCGCCCAGCGACAGAGTGGCGTTGTCCTTCTTCCAGCACTGGTCGCCGACCTTGTTCGACGGGTTGTTGCCGCCGGACTTGTCGTCCTGGCAGGAGACGTAGCGCCGCTCGATGGACCCCGGGGACAGGGACCAGCCGTCCCCTATCCAGTTGGCCTGGTTGTTCGTCGCCGCCGTGCGTCCGTCCACAGCCTGCGACGAGTACGACAGACCCAGGTCCGGCTCGAGCGCGCCCGGTACGGCGGGCGTGTCCATCTCATATGTCCAGGAGAACGCACCGGACGAGCCGCCAGCCTCCCACTTGCCCGACGGGGACAGCGAGGTGGCGGTGAAGTCGCCGTTAGCGCCAGAGGGGGCGGCGGTCACGGCCAGCAGGGTGGCGCCCTCGGCCACTCTGGAGGTCCGGGTGCGGCTGACGGGGGATACCTGCTGAACCGGCTGACCGGCCTCGGCCGCAGTCCTGGTGCTGACCTGGGTGGTCAGATCAGCCGACAGCGTCTTGCTCTTGGGGTCGTTGTGGGAACGGAGCGTCTTGCCGGGGGTACACCCCCTCGCGCTCGGCGTGGTGAGCGCGCACGCGGGTACCTCACGCACCACCAGGCGCGAGGCCCAGTCACCGCCGTAGATGCCAGCAAACGAAGAGTAGTCCAAAGTCAGGCCGAGCGTGCCCTGGCCCTCCTCTGCACCGTGGCCCTGCACCGCGAGCAGGAGGCCGTCCACACCGGCCGCCTTCGCGGCATTGCGGTCAAGAACCTGTACCTGCGCCTGTGTAGCCGCGGCCTTGCGTGAATTCTTGCCCGGCTCAACCTCGACCGGTACGGACCCCGCCTTCGACTGCGTCTGTTTGCCGCCAGCGTCGGTCACCTTGATCGTCGTGCTACCGGCGGCGGGCCACGTCGCCTTCGTGTCCGGCTTGAAGGTGTGCTTCGCCGCCTCGTCAAGCTTGTTGAGCTTCCTGCCCTTGACCGCGGAGACCGGCACCGGATCCGGCTGCTTCAGTTTGCGCAGTTCCAGCTCGGCCGCCGCAGCAATCGGGCCGCCCAACAGGCCGGCGAGCAGATAGGCCACCAAGCTCACGGCGACAATCCGCATACGTCTGCCAGGTGTTCGCACACTGCGGAACGCCGCAGAACGCAATCCGGACACAATTCTCCCCACAGGAAGTCCACATTATTGAAGAGCCAGCGGACGTTAACAGCCCAGGCGACCACCTCGGAAGATCCTCTTCGAGAAATGGGTGTCAGTACCCATTCCCCACCTCTCGAAAAACAGGACATTTCCCCCCATCGTCCCGCTCGGGAGTGTAAAGAGGCAGGTCAACGCGCCGCGCGAGGGCGCTCCGACCGGCTGCTCGAAGGTGCGAACAAGAAGTATGCATTTATGAGAATGGGGACTTATCGGTCATTGCTCCGCGTAACTGCACTCGCCATGCAGGGGCATGTACTGTTCCACAGATTGCGTTCCATGCTGAAAAGGAAGTGTGATGAGAATTCACCGAAGAATATCCGGGGGGGCACCTTACTTGAGGGCTCCGATATCCTTCACCCTCGCGCTCGCACTGGCTGTCGTCCCGGTGGTAACTGCCCCTCGCGCGACGGCAGTTGAGCCTGCTAAGCCCGCTCCTCTAGAGCCCACGCGGGAAGAGACTCAAGCACTCGCCAAGGCCGCCGAAGTGGGTGAGCCGGTCGAGGTGCTGTCGCATCGCACAGAGACCACGGAGACGTTCGCGAACCCGGATGGGTCGTTCACGACCGACCAGTACGCCCTCGCTCAGCGTGTGCGCAAGGATGGCAAGCTGATCGACATCGACACCACGCTGGCACGTAACACCGACGGCACGCTGTCCACGAAGGCCACGGAAGTGGGCGTGACGTTCTCCGGCGGAGGCGAGGGGCCGCTGGCGACGGTCACCCGCGACGGCCGCAGCATGTCCTGGTCCTGGCCTGGCAAGCTGCCCTCCCCCGAGGTCGACGGGGACACGGTGATCTACCACAACGTCCTTGAAGACGTGGACCTCAAGCTCAAGGCTGGCACCGCCGGGTTCGGGCAGCTGCTGGTAGTGCACAACGCGACGGCCGCCGCCAACCCCGCTCTCGCGCGGCTCAGATTCCCCCTCGCCACCAAGGGGTTGAGTGTCAAGGCCGACGCGCATGGCAACCTCCGCGCTCTCAACCCAGCCGGCCAGGAGATCTTCACCGCACCGACGCCGATGATGTGGGACAGCAGTCGGCCCCAAGCGGCGCGCAGCAGCGAACCCACCCCTCCGCCGCCGGCCCACGAGTTCGAAGCACCCTTCGGTGCCAGGGAGGGAGCGGTGGGCGTTGAACTCGACACGGACGCCCTGTCCCTGACACCCGACAGCGCCATCCTCAAGGGCGACGACACTCGCTACCCGGTCTACATCGACCCCGCAGTCTCCGGTTCCCGCGAAGCGTGGACCATCGCCTACAGCGGCGCACCGTCGACCGCCTTCTACAACGGCAACGGCTGGGACGAAGGCGATGGCAACAAGGTGACCTCTTACGCCCGAGTCGGCAACCCCGGGGATGGTACGTCCCGTTCGTTCTTCCGGATGGACGCCAACAACCTCTGGAACACCGACAAGGTGATCTCCAGCTCCACCTTCAAGATCAAGAACAGCTACTCGTACTCCTGCACCAAGCGTGAGGTGCAGCTCTGGCTCACGGGGAGCATCAGCTCCTCTACGAAGTGGAGTGCTCAGCCGTCGTGGACTGAAAAGCTGGCCGCCGTCAGTGACGCCAAGGGGTACAGCTCATCGTGCCCGGCCGGCAGCCTCGCCTTCAACGTGACCTCCGGCGCGAAGAAGGCGCAGTCCAGCAAGTGGAACAACATCACCCTCGGGCTGCGCGCCGCGACTGAAAGCGACAGGCTCGCCTACAAGCGGTTCGAGGCGAAGTCCGCGGTGCTGTCCACCACGTACAACACGCGCCCCAACCTGCCCAACAGCCTGGACACCATCCCCTCGACCAGGAACCAGGCAGGCTGTGGTGATACCGCCCCGCACGGGCTGATCGGCAACACGGACATTTATCTCACTGCGAAGATCTCCGACCCCGACGGGGGCACCGTCAAGGCCGACATACACCTGTGGCCCACCGGTCACCACCCCAATGACGACCCCAACGGAAAGCTGATCGTCGACACCCACGTGAGCGCCCCCTCCGGAACCGTGGTCAAACTCAAGGTCACGAAAGCGCAACTCGCGCCGTACATCAGCATGGCGAACGGCAACTTCTCATGGAAGGTCCAAGCAGAGGACGGATCGCTCTCCTCAGACTGGGTACCCGCAACAGGTAAGCCTGGGTGCCGGTTCGTCTTCGACCCCGACCGGCCCAGCACACCGCCCGGCGTGACCTCAAGTCAGTTCCCCGACGGCAGCAACGGCTGGCCAGCCACCACCGGCACCGTTCGCACTGAGGGCACTTTCAATGTCACCAGCGGCGGCGTCGCGGATGTCACCAAGTACGAGTACTGGACAGACTGGGACGCCACACGCCGCACCGCCACACCCAACGCGGCAGGCGGACCAGTCGCGTTGAACGTCACACCGACCGTGGCCGGCGCCAACCAGCTTTATGTCCGCAGCTTGGACAAGGCCGGCAACTACTCCGACACCACCACCTACCTCTTCTACGCCAACGGCCCCAGGACTCCCGACAAGCCCGGCGACCTCAACGGCGACGGCAACGCCGACCTCTGGGCCGTAGACCAAGCTGGCACCCTGTTTCCCTTCTTCGGCGCGGGCGACGGCACCGTGGCCAAGGCCGCATTCCGCTCCACGGCCCTCAACCTGACCGGCGCGAAGATCACCCACCGCGGAGACTGGACCAACGACGGGTATGAGGATCTCATCACCTTGCGCGACGATGCAGGCACAAAGCGCCTGTGGATGCATCCAAACAACGGCACCGGCTATGTCTGCACAGCCTGCGACACCGGCGAACGAGCCCAGGAACTCGGAGTCTACGACCCGGCCAACAACCACTGGAGCAACGCCGACCAGATCCTCGCCATCGGTGACGTCGACGGACCGCTCGACGTCGACGCAGATGGCACGATCGACATCGCCGGCTACCCAGACCTCCTGGTCAAGCAGGGAGACCTGCTCTGGCTCTACTACGGCAACCGTGATTTCCGCCTCGACTCCTACCGCGAGCCCGTTCTGATCGGCCCGGCCGGTTGGCAAGACCGGGACTTGCTCGCCGTCGGCGACACCAATGCCGACGGACAGGTCGACCTTGGAGCGCGCAATCGCGTAACTGGCGACATCCACATTTTCTCTGGGACCAGCAGCGACGGTGACGGCCTCACTGACGAAGAGACCAAGGTTCAGCCCGGAAGGCTCTACACAGCCGAAACTGTCCCCTTGATCACCTCGCCGGGGGATGCCGACAACGACGGCACTAGCGACCTTTGGTACACCATGAACACGGGTAGCCTCTGGTACTTCTTCACTATCCGCGGTGGCGAGCGAGGACAACGCCAACTGAGCAGCGGCTGGGAAAGCTATCAAACCATCAGCTGAACCAGGCACAGGAAGCGTGGCCCCGGCACTCTGCCCGGGCCACGCGTCGCTCGAGTGAACCTGAAAGCTATAGGGGCCTCCCCCTGAGCTTGGCGTTTAACCTCGCGGGTCACTCGTCCTGCTGACCTGCGGTTCTTCACGGGACAGCGGAGACGGCCGTTCTCCACGCTTCGAGATGTCGAGTCACAAAGCACGAGAGAACGGCCGCTGCCCATGAGTCTGCCTGCCGGCGTGCCCGTAATCGAGGCGTTGGGTCTGTCGTCCCGCTTTCGGGCCGAGTTCTACGAGTGTCTCTACAAGCGGGCGGACGCGCTCTTCGAGCTCACCGACGCGGTGTGCGCGGACGGGCCGGTGAAAACCCTGGTCGAGCTCTCCTTGGCGGTCGAGCACCGGCGCGGGCACGGTGCGCTGTACGCGGCCCTGGACCGTGGCTGACTGGAGCCGACACGGTTGCGCCGCACGCTGGCGGGCCTGCCCCTGCCGAAGGCAGCCGACGGGCGGATCGTGCTCGCCGTGGACGTGTCGCACTGGCTGCGACCCGACGCTCCCACCAGCGGCGACCAGCTCTTCTGTCATGTCTACGGACGCGGCGACCGCAGCTCGGACCAGTTGGTGCCCGGCTGGCCCTACTCCTTCGTCGCGGCCCTGGAGTCCGGCCGCACCTCCTCTCCTGGACGCGGTCCGCCTGGGCCCGGCCGACGACGCGACCACCGTCACAGCCGCCCAACTCCACGATGTCATCTATCGGTTGACGAGCACAGGTCACTGGAGACCGGGCGACCCGGACATCCTGATCGTGATGGACTCCGGCTACGACGTCGCCTACCTGACCAACGCTCTCGCCGGCCTGCCCGTCGTACTGGTCGGGCGCGTGCGCTCGGACCGGGTCATGCTCCGCGACCCCGGCCCCGCCCGGTCGGGCCCCCGGGGCGGGCGCCCCCGCCGGCATGGCGGCGTCCTCACGTCAAGAAGCCCGACAGCTGGCACGAGCCCGACACCACGACCGCCACGGACACCAGCCGCTACGGCACGGCCACCGCGACGGCCTGGGACCGCATGCACCCCCGGCTCACCCACCGCGGCCCCTGGCTGAACCACGCCAAGGAAGAACTCCCCGTCCTGCACGGCACGTTGATCCGCCCGAAGGTCGAGCGCCTGCCCGGCGACCGGGACCCGAAACTGGTCTGGCTGTGGTGCTCGGCCACCGCCGCCGCACCGGCGGACGTCGACCACTGGCGCAGTTTATGCACACCGAGCAAGGCGATGACGTGCACACCCGGAACGATTCCTGGAAGCCGACAGTGCGCAGCAAGGCACCGGTCGGTGGTGACCACAGCCCCGTCGCGGACCGTTGACGGTGGCGACCGCTCTGGCTTCTCGTTCACGACCTGGTCGTGGTGGACACCGTCGACCGGCCGTCCGTGGATCTGCGCGTCAGGGGCAGGACGGGTACGACGCGTCCGGGCCGATGGCCGCCCACCGGCCCGGACGCCCGCAGCGTCCTCCCGGCAGCGCACCGGGCCCTCCCCACGGCGGCGGCCTCCAGCGTGGCCCGGGCCTGTGCCTGGTCGTCCCGGCTCACCTCCGCGCCCCGGCGGGCGCAGCTCCACGACGGCCCCGGCGAGGATCGTCCCGCCCGACGAGGGGGCGTAGCCATTCCCGTCCGCCCGGCCCTGGTCCAGCAGCCACACGACGAACGCCACCAGGGCGCAGCGCGTGGCTTCCAGCTCGGGGAACTCCTGGTCGGCGCAGAACCGGGTCCAGACGCGCCACGCCTTCGCGTACGTGTCCGTTGGGTTCGCCGGGGTGAGGCGGCGCTGCACCTCGTCTGCGAAGTCCTCCGCGTCCGCGAGGCGCTGGGTGACCTCCACGCCGTGGCGCTGCGCCCACTGGACGACCAGGGCGGGCCGCTCGGAGCCGGGGGTGCCGACGCCGACCACCGGATCGGCGGCCGCCGGATCCAGTAGCGCCGGCCCCCCCGGCTCGGTGAGCTCGCCGTCTGGCACCGTCTTTTCCACGGTGGTCATCAGTTCCCGTCCTCTCGGGTGAGGTCGATTCCGAAGCCGACCTCGATGCTCGGGCCCCGGTCGTCGTGCAGGAGGTCGTGGATCTGCTGTTCCCGTATGTCGAAGACGCCGTCAGGAACAAGGTCCTCGCCATCCCAGTACCAGCGGGCCAGGCGGTCGGCGGCACCGGCAAACTTTGTCCGCGACACGCTCCCGCTCACCGTGAGGCTCTGGAAACCCGAGAACTCGGCGGCCGCGGCCTTCAAGGACTCCATCTGAGCCTGCACCGGCTGCAGCTGGGCCCTGGCCTCCGAGAGGATCTCCGCCATGCCCATGTGCTGCGGCGGCGGCATCCAGCCTTGACGGCTGACGATGACGCCGACGACGAGTTCCGGCGTGATGGCCAGCTCCGGTGTCTGCTCCGGCTCGAAGCACAGCCGCCACTCCCGCTCGTGCAGCCAGTCCGAGCTGCCGGGGTCGTAGCGCACCCGGCGGTTGCGCAGTCGCCTCGGCAGGGACTGCGTCTGGGCCATCTCTTCCTTGGAGAGGTAGAGCACGGGCCGGGCGCCGGCCCGGATGAGCTGTGCGCGGTCGAGCACCACTCCCCAGGGCGCGTACGCCCCGCGGCCCCCCACTCCGTCGCGGAGCATGGCGCGGCGGGCGGTCTCGGTGACCTCGCTGAAGCAGATCACCGGAGCGTCGGCCCAGTAGTCCCGTGCTCCGCGCAGCGCCCCGCCGTGCAGGATGCTCACCATGCGCTCCTCGGCGGTGCCCCGGGCGAAATCCGGCGGCTCGTCGCCCTGCCGCCGGGGCCGGCCGGTGAAGTGGACCAGTGTGTCCGGCAGATCGGGATGCGTGCTCACGTCTCGGTTTCCTCCCCGGTTCCGGCACCCGCGCTGACCTCTCGTCAGCGTCCCTTCCCTGGCGTCGGATAAGGAGGGGAGAGGTTATCGATGTGACTATCCACGCCGGTACCGTCTCCGTTATGACCACCGGATCCCGTCCGCGCTTCTCCGTCCGCGTCGGCCTCGCTGCCGCACCCGAACACGACGGACCGTTCGACGACGTGCCCGAGCACCTGCTCGCGCCGCTCCAGAGGTGGGTCCATCGCGCGCTCACCTACCAGGGGCGGGATGACGACAGCAAGGCCCAGCCGATCTGTCTGCGCCTGCGCATCCCCCCCCGTCAATGAACCGCTACGGTTCGCCGATTTACGTCAGACCGCTCGCGCAGAGCGTCGGTCCTCAGCTCCTGGATGTGGTGGACGAGATCCTCCGCTCCCGGGCCGCAAGCTCGTACGAGGCCGAAGCACTCGGCCGGATCCTCGACGACGCCGGGTCGGCCTACCGGGTCAACGAGGCTGCGGACGGGCTGGAGGAGCGGGTCACCCCGGCGGTGCGCGACGCGGTCCGCCAGACGATCGCCGACGCGGCGGCCGGGCCAGCCGCCGGATCGACCGCCGACCACCTCGCCGCGGCCTGGCAGGCGGCCTACGGGCGCGGTCCGGACCCAGAGCGCGCCTACAGCGAGGCCATCAAGGCGGTGGAATGCGCGGCGCACGCCGTCGTCCAGCCGAACAACGCCAAGGCCACCCTCGGCACCATGCTGGGCGAGATCAAGAATGCCCGGCACAATTTCAGCGCCGCGATCCCGTCCCCGGCCGGCGACCCGATTGCCCCGGCCGAGGCGATGATGCGCGCACTGTGGGAGGGGCAGACCTCGAGGCACGGGGCCCAGACCGCGACCGTGCCCGAGACCCTGGAAGCCGCCCGGTCCGGCGTTCACCTCGCCGCCGCCCTGGTGCAGTGGGTCGTATCCGGAGCCGTCGTCCGCACACCCTGAGGACGGTCGGCCGCCACCTGCAGATCCTCGGGCAGGCGGCGGAGCGCTGGCCGCGATGAACCCCGCCCGTACGATCATCGCACTAACCGCCGCCCTCTTGGCACCGGCCCCAATGCTCCTGCCCAGGGCATCCGCGCCGCACAGGCCGACCTTCTCGAGGCACTGCCCGGCGTCCGCCTCCCGGACCTCGGCGATCTGCGGACCCGCGGAGTGCTCGGAGCCACCACCCTCAATCCGCCAGCGGGGCAGGGGGGCGGACGCGGCCGTCCGAGAGCGGCTCACCCAAACGCGCGCACAGGGAGAGGGGCTGCAGTGCACTCGGGGCAGTGAGCCTTTTCCATCATCGGTCTGAGCTGGCCAAATGCAGGGTCAGGACGGCTTGGACGAGGCTCGTGATGCGGGTGGTCGAGCACCGCAGTTTGCGGAGGAGCCGCCAGGACTTGAGGGTGGCGACGGCCTGCTCGACCAGGGCTCGGATTTTTGCCTGAGACCGGTTGACGGCCTTCTGGCCTGTGGAGAGGTTCTCCCAACGTCCCCAGTACGGAACCCGGACCGTGCCCCCGGCGCCTCGGTATCCCTTGTCGGCCCAGCAGGTGATGCCGGCGTCCGTGAGAGCGGCGATGATGCCGTGTTCACGGGCGGTCCGGACATCGTGGACGGCTCCGGGCAGAGCCGGCGACGCCCACAGCAGCCGACCGGACGGATCGGCCAGGACCTGCAAGTTCATCCCGTGCTTCTTGTGCTTGCCGGAGTAGAAGGGGCGGTCCGCGGCGGTCCGGTCGATCGGCAGCAGGGTGCCGTCCAGCAGCACGAAAGCCTTCGTCGATGCCGTCCGGGCCGCCTCCGCGAGAGTCGGGGCGAGGGCGGCCAGGAGCTCGACGGCCTCGGCGACGTACCGGTAGGCCGTCGTGGTCCCGATGCCGAAACCGGCTGCGAGCTGGGCGTACGGGTGGCCGTTGCGAAGGTGGGCGAGCGTGAGCAGGGCCTGCCGGCCCGAGCTCAGACGCCGCCATCGGGTACCGAGCTCCCGGCGGAGCTGGGCGGACAGGAAGCGCAGGGCAGAACTGGACACGTCGACGCCCGACGGGTAGACAAGCACACGAAGCCTCTGGTGGAGACGGATTTCTTGGTCGAAAACCCATCTACCAGGGGCTTCACCTGCCTGTCAGCCCAACTGACTTGCCCAGTCGCCAGGTTGGAAAGGGCTCAGTACATGGTCTTGGAGCCGTCCAGTCGTTGCAGGCGCTCCAATTCCCAGTCCAGCCGGATTCGCCGCGCGCGCCCACAGGAGCGGCAGTGCACGGACCACGGACGGGTGCATCCCCGGAAGGCCTCAACAGGCGCGTACCTCAGATCCCGAACGAGTTGGATGGCCCCCCACTCGTGAACGTGTGCAGACATCGCTAGGTCGGCTTGCAGTCGGACATATTCACCGCCACTCCGCCCACCGATCTGCCCCGCCAGGTCCTCCTTGAGCCGAGTGGCCGCCCGTTGCCATGCCCGCACCAGCGGGCCGTGGCGCTCCGCAGGGATGCCGCAGCCGATCAGGAAGGCTTGCATTGAGACAGGGAGGGCCGTGTCTTGCGGGTAGCGATGCGCTGCGCAGTCGAGTGCGGTAAGCCACCGAACTGTTCCCTGGTCAATTCGGCTCGCCGTTCCATGAGCCGGTACGGAGGGCTCCCCTTCCTTTCACGTAGATCGGCCAGGAAGGCTCCCAAGTCGGAGTAGTTGTAGACCTGCTCGACTCCCGGGACGTCCCGGGGACCACGCCGGCCGAAGCGCTCGCTGCGGGCGGCCAGCCACAACGTCCGGACCTTAAGGGTGGCGAGGCCGCAGCCTCGCGTGAATTCCTCCACCACTTCCCAGGATGAGACGCGCTTGCCGTCAGCAGCACGCTGGAGAGTGGTGGGGTGATACCGGGTCAGGTCCGCCAACTCCCGGTAGCCCAGGCCTCGGCGGGCTAGGCCGTTTCTTTCGGATCACCTCGTCGACCAGATGAAGATGGCGGCGAGGTGCAGTCCGGCTAGGTAAATGGTGGCCGTCTTGTCGTAGCGGGTGGCCAGGCCGCGCCATTGCTTGAGCTTGTTGATGCACCGCTCGACGGTGTTGCGCTGCTTGTAGGTCTCGCGGTCGAAGGCCGGGGGACGGCCCCCGAGCCGACCACGTCGCTTGCGGTTCGCAGCCTGGTCCGCCGGCTGCGGGATCACCGCTCGGATCTTCCGCTGTCGAAGATGGAGGCGGATCGCCCGGGACGAATACGCCTTGTCGGCCAGGACCACGTCTGGCGTGACCCTGGGGCGGCCGATCCGTCTGGGCACCCGTAACCGGGCCATGACCTGCTCGAAGGCGGGTGCGTCACCTGCTTGACCCGGCGTGATGACGAACGCCAGCGGTCGGCAACCGCCGTCCGCGACGAGGTGGATCTTCGTGGTCAGTCCGCCGCGGGACCGTCCGAGGGCATGGTCAGCCGGCTCGCCGGCCGGGGCCCCTTTTGACGGGCCCCGGCGGCGTGCTGGTGTGCGCGCACGACAGTGGAGTCGACTGCGACGACCCAGTCGAGGTCGCCTTCGGCGTCGGCCTGGGCGAGCAGGGCGGTGAAGACCTTCTCCCAAGTGCCGTCGGCGGCCCACTTCCGCAGCCGGTTGTACGCGCCCTTCCACGACCCGAACTGCTCGGGCAGGTCCATCCACGGGGTGCCGGTGCGGTACTTGAACGCGATCGCGTCGATCACCTGCCGGTGATCACGCCACCGACCACCGCGCCGAGGGGTCCGGTCCGGCAACAACGGCTCGATGCGGGCCCACTGGGCGTCAGTCAACGACACACCCAGACCAACGATCCGATGATCTGAAAGAAACGGCCTAGCCCGTCGCGCAGGTGGCTGAGCGAGTCGTCCGACGGCGCTCTTCGGGTTCGGGATCGGGTTCGCGGGACGTGCCACGGGCCCACTCTTCCCATCAGCACGCGGCCGGCGCTCGCAAGGCCAAGCCGCGGGTCCCGAAAAAAGGACGACGCCCCGGCACGACCGCCCCGACGAGGGACTCGGACGGTCCCGGGGCGGCCTGACCTGCAAGATCCACCTCGCCGGCGAAGGCGGCTGCCGCCCCATGTCCCTTCTGCTCACGCCGGGACAGTGGGGCGACGCACTCCAGATGATCGAGGTCCTGGACCGGATCCGAGTTCCGCGGCCACGGGGCGGAAGGCCCCGGACCCGGCCGGACCACGTCAGCGGCGACAAGGCATACAGCTCTCGCCAGTGCTTCTCGCCCGCAGTGGCGAGGGTGTCGATCAGGCGGGAGACCGTCGGGTCGGAGGCGGCCGGTCCGAACAGGGCCGGCTCGGCCGGCAGCATCGCGATGTCGGCAAGGCAGTCCCCGCCGAGCGCGACCGCCAGCGCCACGTCCAGGAGGATCTTGCCCGGGTTGTGGACGGACCGCGGCTTCCGCTAGGGGTTGTCGTCAAATGTCACGTCCACATCAGCAGCGATGCGAGGGTGACGGCTGCTTGGTAGGACTCGGCGGTCTTGTCGTAGCGGGTCGCGATACCGCGCCACTGCTTCAGGCGGTTGAAGCACCGTTCCACCACGTTGCGCCGCTTGTAGAGCTGCTTGTCGAAGACTGGCGGGCGCCCTCCTCGGCTGCCACGCCGGAGCCGGTTGCGGACCTGGTCGGATCGCTCGGGGATGGTGTGACTGATGCCCCGGCGTCGCAGCCAGGTCCGGATGGCCCTGGAGCTGTAGCCCTTGTCGCCCAGTACGTGGGCGGGCCGCACGCGGGGCCGTCCCGGTCCGATGCGGGGCACCCGGATCTCCTCCATCACGGCCGTGAACTGGGTGCAGTCGTTGGTGTTCCCACCCGTGACCGTGAAGGCGAGCGGGCGGCCAAAGGCGTCGCAGGCCAGGTGAATCTTGCTGGTCAGGCCACCCCGGGAGCGTCCGAGGCCGGGGCTGCGGAGCCCCCTTTTCGGGCTCCGGCGGCGTGCTGGTGGGCCCGCACGACCGTGGAGTCGACCGACACCAGCCAGTCGATGTCCCCGGCCGCATCCGCCCGTGCCTGGGCGGCACGGAGCATCCGCTCGAAGGTGCCGTCCAGGGCCCAGCGGCGGAAGCGGGTGTGCAGCGTGTGCCACGGACCGTACCGCTCGGGCACATCCCGCCAAGCGGTGCCGGTCCGGAACTTCCATACGATCCCGTTGAGCACGGTGCGGTCGTCCAACCGCTTCCGCCCCCGCAAGGACTCGGGCAGCAGCGGCCGGACGAAGTCCCACTCAGCATCGGACAGTTCATGGCGACGTATCACCCCACCATGATCCACTACTCAAGATCATTTGAAGACACGACCTAGGGGCAAGCGCTGTGGATTTGGCCTGGTCAAGGCCGGTCTTGCGGACAGTTTCGACCAGCAGGATGGAACCGGCCTGCGAGACCACAGACCACGGCCCGGACAAGGACATGGGGATAGGACCCGATAGGCTGCTTCGCCTGGGAAGTGCCTCCGACAGGGGCGGGAACAAGGACCTCAGCAATCCTCATTCTCGCTGGTCAGAGGCACGTTCTGCCTTCCTGGTCACGTGCCGGACAGCCTGCTTCATGAAAGCGCGAGGCTCAGCTCGACTTCACCCCACCAGCGAACGGACTCCCCTCCATGACCAACGGCCTTACCTGGATAGGCGCCCACGCCCACACCGCCACGCCCGTCCCTGGAATGCTCGGTGGCATCTCCCTCACCCTCGCTCGAGGCATCGACCCTGACGAGTTCCTCATCAACCTCGGGGCCGACCTCGAGCAGCTCGCCGCCCGCACCCCGTTGGCCGAACTGCGTAACCAGTCCACCCCGCCCGGCCACGACCCCACCCGCTACGCCTACGCGATGTACGGCAGCGAGGGTGAGTGGACGTACGTGCTGGAGAACGACCACGCCGCGACCTGGGCAACCGGCTTCCGCCGTGTCCCCTCGATGAGGCCCGGCCCGGGTGAAGAGATCCTGTGCGCCAGCCGGAACCTGTACAGCCCTCCCGCCGCGATCCTGCACGTCGAAGGCGACGAGGTGATACGGCGCGCAGAGTTCGGCACCACCACCGGCCAAGAGTCGGCGTTGGACGCGGCGCTCACCGCCGCCGGTGCCGTCTTCCCCTCCATCCCCGACGCCACCGCCGACGAGGTGACCGCCTACTACGAACAGCACGGCGCGCGCCTGCCCACCCTGGTGTTCACCGCGCTGGGCGCGTACACGGGGCTGAGTATCGACCAGGATGCCGCCCGGGCCGGGAATCTCCCCGCCGTCCACCTCCTCGCTCCTTGAGCCGCACACCCCAGCGCCAACACGTTTCGGCCCCACCCTGACCGTCAGGTGGGGCCGAAGCATGTTGGCGCTGGGGTGTTACTGCGCGACGAGTTCGCAGATCACGGGCTGACCGCCGCCGACACCGTAACGGCAGGTGCCGCCGTCATCCATGCGCGTGTCCAGCCAGTACGCATCCTTGTCGTTGATACGCATCTGCTTCATGAAGTTCGCGAAGTGGCCGCCCATGGATTCCTGGTTGTGCATGCCCGAGATCGCCGCCCGGCCGCACACCTCGTTGAACGTGGGGTCAGCCCCGTTCTGCGAGAACAGGTGGATCATGCTGTCGTGCATCTTCGCGTACATCGAAATGCAAGCATCCCCGCTGGGGGTGGTCTTCCCCGGCGGGATCGCCGGGTTGATGCCGCCCTCGGTGGACGACATGCCGCCGCTGTTGTATACCAGGGCACCGACGCGGGCAAGAAGGAGCTCGCCAAGGACGTATCCGCCATGGCGAACACGGTCGGCGGCATGGTCGTCATCGGCGTCGACGACGGCAAAAAGGACCACGCACACGCCCTGGCCCCCTCCGAGCCGGTCCCGGGCCGCGGCGAGGAGTGGATCCGCTCGGTACTCGCCAACTGGATCCAGCCCGTCGTCCCCAACGTGGGCGTGCGACCGGTGAAGTCCACTGCCCACGAAGGCAAGATCCACTGGGTCCTCACCGTGCTCCCGAGCCCCCAAGCCCCGCACGCCGTCGCGGCTCCGGGCAACGACTGCAACTTCCGCGTGCACGTCCGGCACGGCACGACGACCCGCACCCTCGCCGAATCCGAGATCGCCCAGCGATACCGTGACCGCTTCCAGGCAGCCTCCGACGACGTCGACCGCCTGCGACAAGTCACCGACGCAGGCCGTCGCTACCTGTCGGACTATCTGACCAAGACCGTGGACGGCGGCAGCGTCCCGGTGGCCTACTACCCGGGCTGGGTCAGCCTTGCCGCAGTTCCGGCCGTACGCGGAACCTATCCGTTGACCACCCGGGCCGATCGCGACGCTGCCTTCAACCGCTTCCACGACCTCGCCTGTCACGCAGTGACGCTCAACGCCCGGCCCCGCCACCCCCCGCTGGTAGGCCGTCGGCAAGTCCGCTTCGAGGGCCTCCCCACCGGCCAACTCCATCAAGACGGCAGCTTCTACACCGCACAGACCATCAGCCTCCACAACGATCAGCGCGACGCCGACGGACCCCAACAGATGTCCCAGCGGACATTCGAACTCGACCTCGTCACCCTGGTGCAAGCAGCCGCGGCGTGGGCGGCAGAGACCGGAGCGGCCGGCGACCTGATGCTGTCAGCCGCACTGCACCGCTACGACGGCAGCGACAAGCTCGTCCGACTGGTCGTGACCGAGAGCGCCTTCCAACGCGGCCCGGCCCTACCGTTCCCCACCGTTCCCGCGCAGACCACGGGTGATCTCGCCGCCATCGTCACCGACAAGCGGGAAGCAGTTGCCGTGGCGTGTGCTCTCGCCTCGGACCTGCTGGCCGACATGGGAGCCCACCAGCCGCACATCCTGACCCCTGAAGGAGACATCCTGACGGACCGACTCAACGAAGGACTCCGCCACCAGCTCACAGGCTGGGAGTCGTAGCACTGCTGGATCGAAGCCCTTCAGGATAGTGAAGGGCCCTGGGGCCCCGGTGGGCTCCAGGTGGCCCTCCTCCGTGTCCTGCACCCTCGACGGCGGGCAGCTGTGCGGCAGTCATGCTCAGCGGAGCAGGATCTCCAGGAGTTGGTCGAAGAAGCCGTCGACCACAGACAGTGCGGCCGCAGTGTTGGGGAGTTCAGCCCCTCCGAACCGGTACACCTCGTAACCAGCAAGCCTGAGGCGGCGATCCTCCGCGACCATCTTCGCGTACGTTCTCGGACTCGTCAGGCGTCTGGGGTGAGGTTCGCCGACCTGGTACTTCTCCTCTGTCCCGTAGTGAGTATCGCCATCGATCTCCACCACGACCCTCACTCTGTTCGGCAGCAGCAGCAGAAAGTCCATGCGCTCACGGGCCAACACGCTGTCGCCGTCGCGCTGCCGCCTCGTGTATGGGTCGTAATGCAGGTATACCTGAGGCAGCAGCGCGGGTTGCGCCAAGCCATCCGGCCGGTTGATACGTGCGCAGTACGCCTCGAAGAAGCGGTGCTCGGGCGGTGATTCCCTGCTCAGCGAGGCTTTGAACCGGGCGTACAGGAGACGACAGACCTCAGCGTCGTCCTTCCCGGCCGTAGCCTCGGGCTCCGTCTCCCGCCACCAGTCGATCATGTCCAGCCATCGCAGCCCCTCCGACGGGAGCGGCCGGTCGTAAACCAGCCAGCCGTCCGCGTTCCCTCCCGCGAGTTGCACCGTGTTGTCCACGCTGTTGGAAAGGACCAGGTCCGCTTTCGGTGTGGTGCCTGCGAAGATCAGGTTCCGGAACCTGCCGTCCGCGCCCCGCGGCCCCAAGGTGCGGAGCATTTCGTCCAGCGCGGTGCTGCCGACCTGCCTCACGACTCTGACCGCGAGGTCGATCAGCGCGGGTCCGTCCACGTCCTCCATGCACGCCCTTACGTACCCGCCCTTGCTGACGCTGCCCAGGCTGTCCGGCGACTCAGGGTGGGGAATCCCCAGGCGTCGGCACACGCCGGGCAGGGTCGATCCCGTCTCATGCCCCACTAGCTCGCTGATGATCGTCTTCCGTAGATCTTCTGGTCGTACAGCGTCCCCCACAAGCGCCCCCTCTTTGTCGCATCAGTCGGTAGGAGAGTCGTCATAGTCCCAGCTCCTCCTGCCGCTCACAGACCGTCTCGAGTAAGCCAGTTAAGTTCCCCCGCGGCTAGACTGCGGCCATGTCAAGCGAGTGGGAGGCGGGGGCCACGCCGTGGCTGCGCCGCCATCAGCCCGACGCCGGATACGGCAGCGAACCCAACCCCATCCAATGCGCTCTTTGTGGCGAGCGGACCCTGAAGCGGTCCGCGACCGACCATGACGAGGACACGGGACGTCTCGAGCTGTATTGCGACAACGGGCGCTGCGACGCTCGGGAGATGGTCCTGCTGGTGAAGCGGGACGGGGCACACTCTGGCCTGCGTGCCGATGTGCGGGCGCTGCGCCTGGTCGACGAGGGCACGTTGGATGTCCATGCCGCCTACCCGCCGGAGATGCGGTCGTACTCGTTGTCGGAGATGGCGAAGGTGTCGGAGGGGGTAGTGGAGCGCAGGATGCGGAGGCCTTCGCCGTCTGAGGAGTGATCCGCGTTGTCGGTGGGTCCGGCTACCGTTGGGGCAGTTGGACTGCCATGAGCCGCATGGGGCGGCTTACCAGCGCCCGGTGGTCCCTGTGGGGAGGAGGCCACATGGCCCGTAACCCGAAGTTCAAGATGAGTGCCGCCCACCGCCGGCGGCTGGAACGCCACGTCCAGGGCGAGGTGCAGCGGAAGGTTGCCCCAACGTGAATGCGCAGTTGCGGGCCGACGTGCTGCGGATGCTGAACAGCATGTGCGCGGAGTTCTCTGGCCGCCCGGTGGACGAGGTGAAGCCGGAACTGGTGAAGCGGTACGCGCTGGTGACGGGCGGCGGGGCGATCACGGATCCGGAGCTGACGCGGTACGCGGACGAGATCGCCCAGGGTGGTTCGTTCCAGTAGCCTGCACGGCGAGGCCCCGGCCAATGATTCTGGCCGGGCGTCGGCTACCCGGGGATCATTTCCGGGACAACTCTTACATCCGGCTGGACTGCTTCACCGAACCTGCCCCGTAGTTCGCCGGGGAGTGCCCCAAGATCTGAGGGCTTACACGCACACCAGTGTGATGCCCCATCCCAGGCCCCCGGGCGTCGCACCTCAGTGCGTGTAGGTGCCTGGGCACGATACCGCTGGCCCGGACAGTGAGGGCCCCCGCGGCCGCCCGGCCTAAGCGGGGACATCTGGACACTGCCCGACGGCCGCAACGTCCTGATCATCAGCCTGACCGGGCTCGAAGAGGCCTACGGCGCCGTCCTGGCCCTCGTGCTCCACGACAGCGGCCGCTACCCCGACACCGCCATGTCCGTCGTCATCGGCGACCCGCTGCCCTGCACGGCCGTCGCCGTCAACATCGTCCAGCTGCGCACCGAACGGTTCGACGGCGCCAAACTCATCGGCCCTGTCGACTCCGTAGCTATGGCCCGCGTCGACGCCGCCCTGCGCGCCGTCCAGGACCTCTGACCCGGCTCGCTGCGCCCGTGCTGGCGTGGGACCCGCTAACCCGGGACAGTGCGAGAGCGGTGGGTCATTCCCGGTCGAGCGGCGGCATTTTCGGCCGAAGTCTGCGCAGCGTGCATATCGGCCCCTCGTGCAGCTCATGGATGTCGGGGTGAAACTGCCACTGACTTCTCCTGTTCAGCGCCTGGCCGGGGCCGGGGCGATGGTTGCCGTCCTGATGCTGACCGGCTGCACCCAGTCCCCGGCGGGGCATGACGAGCGGCTGAGCAAGGCCGCGGGCCTGGCGCGGGTGACCATCGTGTGCCCGAAGGGCTTGTGGGAGGAGACCAAGCCGCCGAAGGGCGCCAACGAGGTTAAGGCCAAGGTGTCGGAGGTCGCTTCCGGCCCTCGCTCGGGCCGCGGGCTGGTGAAGGTGACCATGACCGGCACCGACCTCGTCTCCTATCTCAAGGAGCTGGACTCCAACGCTCACCCCTCGAAGTGGAACGGCGAGATGGACAACACCGCTGCCTCCCGCCGTGTCTACGATGCCGTCGCCCCGGCCATCGACAAGATCGAAGCAGCCACCAGCCCGGACGACCCGGAACCGCAGATCGTCATCGACGACACCATCAAGGACAAGAAGTAGCGGCAGTCGCCGCACGTTCGCGGGTTGGTCCGGCACGGCGTCCGGCCCGCGCGCCCGCCGGAAATCGTCTGTCAGCGCCCGACCCCCCCCCCGCTCACACTGAGAGATCGTTCGATTACAACGGGGAAGGTGAGGGGTCGTGTCGACGAAGTCCACGCCCGGAGACGGGCAGCACGGCAAGGGCAGCAAGGGCGTGGTGGGAGGTGAGCCGCAGCGCGGTGCGGTCGCCTTTGTGAGAGACCTGGTCCGGGGCGTGCGGGTCCTGCGGCGCCGGTGAGCCTGCTGCCGCTGTTCGAGGACGGGGCCGGCCGGAGGTCAGCCGACCCGCTGGCGCTGGCCAGCCCCGTTGCCCGCGTGGACCTGGAAGCCCTCGCGTTGCTGCTGGCGCCGCCCGCGCTGCTGGGAGAGTTCATCCCCGCGCCCCGTGGCAGGGCGTCCAGCGGGCCCCGGCGGATGTCCCGGAGCCGGTGCCCGGCCCGCTGCCGCAAGCGTTCGCCGGCGCGGTGGAAGACCTGACCCGGCACACGGACGTGATCGGCGTGCTGGTCTCCGGCGCCTGGACTCCCTCGCCGTCCTGGTGCACGCACTCCGCGCGGCCCGCGGACGACGGGTCATCGCCCTGACCACCGACCTGACGGATGACACCGGCACGGGCGCCGCCTCGGTGGTGCGCCGCCTGCTGGCCGGCCTGGACCTGCGCGCGGACCTGGTGGTCCTCGACCCGGCCCGGCACCGCGCACAGCCGCTCTGGTCGGCCGCCGGGCCCCGGCTGGACGCGCTGCCGGAGGTCAACGCCGCCGCCGCGCTGCGCGCCCGGCAGCTGGACTGCCAGGTGCTGCTGTCCGGGGACGGGGCGGATGAACTGCTGGGGGTGCCGCGGTATGCGACCGGCGAGGTCGCCGCGCGCCGGGGTGTGCGCGCCGCGATGCGGTATGCGGCCGACGTCGCCGCTTCCGGTCCCGGCCTGCCCGGGGAACTGGCGGGCACGGCGGCCCGCCTGCTGCCGCGCGGTCTTCGTGCGCGGGCGTACTGGGCGGCGAACTGGCCCGCCTGGTGTACCCCGGTGGCACCGGCGGTACTGGCCGAACCGTACCGGTCGGCGGCCACCGCCTGGTCCCGCACCTGGGTGCAGCAGCAGATCGCCGCACACGCGGCGGCCGGCCCGTCGTGGGCCCAGGCCGACGCACGGGACGCCGTCTTCCCCCGGGGAGGTGATCCCGCCCGCCGGGACGGTCCCGGAGGCCTAGCCGCTGTCACCGTCGGCGGACTCGGTGTGAAGCTGGCCCAGGCACCCGCCGCCGCATCGGCCAAGTCGGACAAGACCAAGTCCAAGGGCAAGCCCAAGGCGAAGGCCAGCGGCACGGCCGAGGAAGTGGCGCTCCGCGTCCACTCCCGCCCGGCGGCAAAGAAGGCGGGCGTCAACGGCGTCCTGCTCACCGTCGACCCGGCCAAGGCAGACACAGCAGACAGCGACGGGCTCCGTGTCTCCCTCGACTACTCCACCTTCAGCGACGCCTACGGCGGCAACTTCGGCCCCCGCCTGCGCCTGGTGACCCTCCCCGCCTGCGCGCTGACCACTCCGCAGAAGAAGTCCTGCCGCACCAAGTCCCCCATAAAGGGTGCGGACAACAATGCAGAGTCCCAGACCCTGACGGGCACCCTCTCCGCCGGCGCCCTGAAGGCGGGTGCGCCGGTGCTGCTGGCGGCAGCGGCCGAGAGCTCGGGCGGCGGCGGCGACTACGGCGCTACCCCGCTGTCCCCGACCGCGACCTGGGAAGCCGGCGGCAGCACGGGCGACTTCACCTGGAACTACCCGCTGCGGGTGCCCCCGGCGACAGCCGGCCCGGCCCCGAACCTGTCGATCTCCTACAACTCCGCCTCGGTGGACGGCCGCACGGCCGGCGAGAACAACCAGACGTCGATGGTCGGCGAAGGCTTTTCGATCACCGAGTCCTACATCGAGCGCAAATACGCCTCCTGCAAGGACGACGGCCAGTCCGGCAAGGGCGACCTGTGCTGGAAGTACGCCAACGCCACCCTGGTCCTCAACGGCAAAGCCGCAGAGCTGGTCAACACCTGCGCCGACAAGAACGCCTGTGACAGCGCCGCTCTGTCCGAGGCATCCGGCGGCAGCTGGAAACTGAAGAACGAGGACGGCACGCGCGTCGAGCACCTCACCGGCGCCACCGGCAACGGCGACAACAACGGCGAGTACTGGAAAGTGACCGACGCCTCCGGCATCCAGTACTTCTTCGGCAAGCACCGGATGCCCGGCTGGAGCGACAAGGGCACCACCGACACCGCCGACGACGACCCTTCCACCTACTCCACCTGGAACGTCCCGGTCTTCGGCGACGACTCCGGCGAGCCGTGCCACAAGTCCACCGGCTTCGCCGACTCCTCCTGCAACCAGGCCTGGCGCTGGAACCTCGACTACGTCGTCGACCCCCACGGCAACGCCAGCACCTACTGGTACAGCAAGGAGACGAACTACTACTCCAAGAACGGCGACACCACGGTCAACGGCACCGCCTACACCCGCGGCGGCTACCTCAACCGGATCGACTACGGTCTGCGCAGCGACCTGATCTACTCCAAGCCCGCTGCCCAGCAGGTCCGCTTCGTCTACGGACAGCGCTGCATCGTCTCGGGCGGCTGCTCCAGCCTCACCGAGGACACCAAGGCCAACTGGCCCGACGTCCCCTACGACATGATCTGCGCGGCCAACACCAAGTGCACCACGCAGATCGGCCCTGGTCTTGGGGGTACACGAAAACGTACACGCAAAATTTCACGTACCAGAAGGATGGCGGTGGTGTCGGAACCGGCACTATGACGGTCACGGTCAAGATCGCCAACGGTGTAACCACGGCGAAGGTCGTGTTCAAGAAGGGCCCGGACCCCGAGCCCAAGCGGGATGACGGCCACTGCAATGCCTGCTGGGCCATGGGAACGAACCCCCACTACGACCCGAACGCCAACGACATACCAGACCCGGGCAAGCTCGCCACCTGGCAGAAGGTCACGCTGGGTCTCCTCGCAGGTGCAGCACTTCTTGTGGCTGCCGCCCCGGTAGCCGTCGTCGCGGCGGAGGGGTGCCTGGCCACAGCGCCGGTATGCGCCGCGAACATCTCAGAGATAGTGACAGGAGGCGCCTCTGGTGGAAGCGCGCTTGTCGGCGGGGCTGCAGTCGGTGTCGGTGGTTATAGCGCCGCCCGCTCTACTATCTTGGGCGGCAAGTACTACACCCCCGAAACAGGCCTCAAAATCCTCATTAACCCGGGCGGAGGAAAGACGAATTGCCGCGCGTGCGTGATATCGCTCGACCAACTCATGGCCAAGGGGGCTCACTCGAACGCCATCCCCACGCTCGAGCGTGGCTCCCTGAAGCCGATCGAAGAGTTCTACGGTAGAAAGTTCCGAGGTAGAAGCTTCTCGAATATAGTGAATGACATCCAGAAGGCGGGCCCTGGGGCGCGAGGTATCGTGTACGGACTCGACTCCGAAGGTGGCCACGTGTTCAATGTGGTCAACATCGAAGGCAGGGTGACATTTCTGGACGGGCAAACTGGGAACGCAAGCCATGCCCCCACATGGGATGGCTATCAATTCATGAGGACGAACTGATGATTTCCGAAGCAGAGGGCCGCTCGCTTGCGGAAAGGCTGCTGCAAGCAAGCCGAAGGCCTGGTGAACCTGAATTGGCGATTGATTGGAGCGCTGCTCGCGTGAAGGATGGGATTCTTATCGCTCCATACAACTCGTCTCGATTCTTGGCCACCAGGAATGTCGAGGATCAATTGCTAGACTGCTGGCCAATTCTGGTGGACCTCTCCTCCGGCGAGGCCAGGTTCGGAGAGTTGGAGGAGCGGGCCTTCTGGAGCAGCCTTAGCCTCACACCTAGGCCCTCCTAGTCTCTGATGCGCCCGGTGAGGACTGTCCTAAGGCAGACCATCACCGGGCGCACGGGTATTTCTGCCCGTCACGCGTTGTCGAGTTCCTTTATCCCCAGCGAGGCCTGCTTGTACCAGCAGCAGGTCTGGCGGCGCGCTAGGTCCTACTTAAAGCCCGAGTAATAACCGTCCGGGTTCGGCTCCCGTTCCAGCGAATACCTACTTGCCTATTCCCTGATGGCCGAGGCGCCGGTAGTAGATCAGGGCACCGGCGATGCCGACGAACGTGAGGAAGTGGCCGGCCTTGCGCTCGTAGCGGCGGTGCAAGCGACGGCACCCGTTCAGCCAGGACATCGTTCGCTCGACCACCCAGTGGCGTCGGCCCAGGCCTGACTCTGCCCTGGAGCTCAGGCCTCGTGGAAGGGCACGTCAACCGGATCAAGATGCTCAAGCGCCAGATGTTCGGCCGCGCGGACTTCACCAACCTACGGAAGCGCGCCCACAGACGGGAAGAACTCGATGGCCGCGGCGGCGACGCGTGTGCAAGCCTTCCCCCTTCCAGATGTCGACGGAGAAGACCTTGATGACCAGCGACGACGCCCTCGATCAGTTCAGACACATCGCGCGTGAGAGGGCATTTGGCAGGCATGTCGGGTCGGACAGGCTCATCCAGGCAGGTCTGGACGCGCTGATAGCTGGGGTCGAGAGCCCGTCCCTGGCGATGCTGGCTGGACTTCTCCGGAGCGAAGAGCCCGAAGCGCCCGAGCTCTTCGACCAAGTACTGGAGGAGCTGGGACTGCTCTTCCACCCGCCGGAGGACCCCCGGGCCGCAAAGTGGGCGATGGCCTACTGGATCGCCGGTCAGATCGCCGACGGATCCCTGGATCCCGCCGCCGGCACTCACCTCATCTGCGCAGACATCGCCTATGACCTCGGCTACCCCAAGGAGCTGCAACCCCTTGTGCACTGCGCGCACAACCTGCACGGCTGGGAGGAGAGCTGGGGAGTCTCCGTCGAGGAACTCAACGGAGAAGCGGTCGAGGCAGCAAAGCAGTTCCTGAGCAAGAGGTCTGTAGCCGAGGCGGGAGACTGACCCGAGGTTCGTGTGTGCTCGTCATCGGGATCGGTAACCGTGAGGTGACCCGCTCACCCAACGTGGCCGCACCAGAACCTGGGCCAGAACCCGTTCTCACAGACAAAGCCGGAATGCGCCCAACCCAGGCCGACACCCCGCCACTCGGCGTGCATCTCCATGCGCGTGACAACGCCCGGAGGGAAGACCCAGCGTGCGCCCCCGCCCTCATCAGCCGTGGTCGAGGCCCGACAGGCTGCCAGCCCAGCCGCCACCGTTTCCGGAGCCGACGCGTCAACCGCCCCTACTCGCTCAACCCTTCCTCGTCGACGAAGCCCGGATGTTTCTCATCAGCGCTCTTCGCCAGATGCAACGGCGCGGGCAGGTTGGTCCGCCCGTCCCACATGGCGGCCTGCTCCGAGATCCGCGCGGCAAGACCGACCAACTGCTCCTCCCGCCAGCCACCCTGCTGAGCAACCACGTACTCGGTGCGGGTCATGGCGTGGAAAGGAGCCCCCATCTGGGCCAGTTGCCCACCGGGCAGGGTCCGCCGCGTGTACTGGGTGCCGGTGCGCTGCCCGCCGGCGTGCTGGCGGGACTGCCCGGCAAACAGCCAGGACACCACGTCCCCGTGATCGTGACGGTAGAGGATCTTCTCCGGCATGACCGGCTGCAGCGGGTTGGCCGGCCGCTTGCCCCCGCCGCCGGTGCGCCGTGACGGCTGGGGCGTGCCCTGCCCGTTGCCGACCCTGACGACCGCCACATCCCATCCCTGCGCGATCAGACTCTGCCCGGGAACAGCGCCATCCCCGAGCCGGTCGTTGCACAGCCCGGGCCAGATCCGCTCACGCTCCTCGGCGAAGACGATGATCGGATACCGGCCACCGAGCGCGGCCAGCGCCCGGTCCACATAGGCGCGCACATTGTCCGGCCCACCACTGTCCTCCCGCAGATGGTGCCCCTTCTTCCCGATGGGACCGGCATGATGCAGAGCCCGTGCCTGGGCCAGCGGGAGCCAGCCCTGATCGCTGTACATGAGGGTGGGCCAGTACGCGTCCTCACCCGGCGGGATCCGCATCGCGACCAGCGTGACAGCCAGCACGGCCGGCCTGCGGGGGCGGCCGGGACGTTCGCCGTAGCGGTGGTAGCGGGTCCACAGCCCCACCACCACGGCCTCCCGGTGAAGGGCGGTGTCACGCGCGTTGCGGTGGAAGGCGGTGGCCGCCAGGCGGTTGTCGATGATGCCGGAGTCGCAGTGCAGGCTGCCGAGCGCGATCTGCACCGCATGGTCGTCCTTGTAGGCGACCTCCGGCTCCGGCAGACCCGCCTTACGGGCCCTGGCCCGCTCGATCTTCTCGGGTGTGTTCAGCCGGTAGGGATCGCCCGGATCGGAGTCCATGGTGATGAACTGAGAGGGAATGCCACGCTCGGCGAAGAGCACTTTCAGCGCGTGCTTGGCGTCCGCCACCCCCGCCTCCTTCTCCTGCTCGGTCAGGTAGCGCGTCTCGCACAGGGCGGTGACCAGCGCCCGCCCCGCACCGGGCTTGAACCACGGCAGGGTGTTCAGGATCAGGCTGCGGTCATGACTGCCGTGGCGCACCAGCTCGGGCAGCCGCACCGCCACCAGCTCATACCCGGCCGCCAGGACCACCGGCTGCTCGTCGGGCAGATCGGCCAGGTCGGGCCGCGCGTAGTCGCGGGCCAGCTGCCCCATCACCCGCCTGCGCCAGTCGGCCGACTCATACAGCACGACGGTGCGCACCGCATCGAGGCGGGCGCCGGCCATGGCGCCGGCCATCTTGCCGGCCGGCACGTAGGGCGGCAGGCTCCCGCCCGGCTTGCTGATCTTGATGGGTGTCCCGGTGTAGACGACGGGCTCCTGACCGAGGACGCGTGTGGCGTGTTCCTCGAGCCGGGCGTGGAACATCGCCCCGGCGCCCTTGTCGATCGGGTGCTTGCCCGTGCGGTGCACCCCGCGCACCTCTGTCAGTTCGTCCAGCCCCGTCAGGGGCGGCTGGGGCAGCCGGCCGACGCCGCAGGCCTCGACGATCTGTGCCGTCGCCCCGCGGTAGGTGACGGCCGCGGGCTGCATGAACCCGTCCGGGCCCTTCTCCCACCGGGTGGTGATCGGGGCCTTGAGGATGATGTCGGGGTTGACGGGATGACGCAGCAGAACGTTGCGGATGCCCTTGTAGTGGGTGGCGACGCGCGAGATCCGCGCCGACAGATGCGCGATGAGCGTCGTGCCGCCGGGGGCGGGTTCGACCTCGATGTGGATGCGTTCCATGGCGTAGCCGGCGATGCGCCGGCGTTTGCCGCTCTCCTCGTCGATCCACGTCCGCTCGTGGACCAGCGGGGCCTGCCAGGCCAGCAGGTCACCCTCACTGTCGAGGTGGAAACGCAGCGCAGGCAGGGTCTCGTCGAGGGGGAGCGGCTGAGCGGCGAGCATGCCCGCCAGCCGCCACCCGGCCACCCGAAACGCCCAGCGGGGACCGGTGACCCGCCCCACGGCATCGCGGTGCAGCAGCGAACTGAGCGGCTGGGGTCCGTCGTCGGACAGCTGCAGCAGGGCAGTGAGGGTGTCGCGGCCGTCATGCCCGTCCAGCCGCGTCTCCCACTCCCGCATCAGGGTGCGCACCACGGCCTCGTCCACCGCCTTGGGCGTGACGATCACGCTCCGACCGGCCCACCGGCCGGTCCTGGCAGGCCGGTCGGGGTTGGTGAACACCAGCCGCTCACCGGTCACCGCGCGCGCCGCCGTCTGCAGGGACGCGATCGGCGGCACGGCGTCCCTGCCCCGCGGCCTGGGCAGCCGCCGCCACGCCGACGCGAGCGCCTCGTCCTGCGGATAGACATGCACCGTGCCCAGCAGCCGGTCATCCAGCGGGAAGGACAGGGTGAACAGGCGGCCCCGGTCGTCACTCACCATTCGCCCCACTCCTCATCCTCAACCTCGTTCTCGTATCCGGCGGCGGAGTGCTCCGCCAGCCCCAGCAGGGCGCCGCTCATGGTGGTGCCATAGACGGCGTCGATCAGCGACATGTGGCCCTCGTCCTGCCATTTCCCCCGCAGCTGCCCAAGGAGAGCGGGAAGGGTGGAGTCGGCGGCGGTGCGGGTGAAGGCGGCGTCCAGCAGCCGCAGCCGCCCCGGGTCCCCACCGCGGCGGGTACGCCCGCCCAGCTGGATCAACCGGGTCAGGATCTCCGCGACGACGGCGAGTTTGACGTCCTTACCCAGCGACTTGAAATAACCCTGGCCGCTGCGGATGTCGTCGAAGATCTGGCCCGCCGCGATCCGCAGCCGCTCCAGCTCTGCCGCAGGATCCGGACCAGGCCGCCTCCGGCGGTAGGCGAGGGAGTTGACCAGGGACAGCAGCACCGGGGGATCTTCCATCACCGGGACGGGCCGGTTGACCAGGCAGGCCACATGCAGCAAAGACCGCCCGTCACGGTCGACGATGTTCAGGCCACGCTCGACCCGCGCCATGGGGGCGATCAGGTACCGGCACCGGCCGCGGCCCACGGCATGGGGGAACTGCTCGAGCCGGTTGCTGGGGATGGGCACCCAGCCGGGCGGCATCCGCTCCAGCGCCGCCATCTCCTGCGGCCGCACCGCCACACAGATCTCACCCGCCGCCACCCCCGCGTCGATCATGCCGCGCGCGAGCGCCGGACCGGCGTTGTAGGCGGTCGGCGCAAGCAGCGCATACGCCCGGTGCGCGGTCGCCAGATCCGCGGCCACCGCATCGAGCTGCGCGGGAAGATCCCGGCCGACACTGCGCCCCATGGCCGTATAGGCGCGCTCCCGGCTCAACCCCTCGGTGCCCGACACCACGATGCCCGCCCCGTCGTCCTGGCCGGCCTGCAGCTCGACGGTGAGGCTTCCGTTGACGTCGTCCGGCACATACCAGGTCGGCTCCGGCAGAAGGTGATGACGCGGCGCGTACGGCATGAACGCCGTCGCCGACATCCCGATCACCGCCCGGCGGGTGCCGGTATGAGCGAGCGCGGTCACCTCGCCCAGATAGGCCAGGTGAGCGTGCGGATCCCCGACATACGACTTCAACCGCAGCGCCGTCTGATGCCGGTCGGCCGGGTCGAACGTCTCGGAGAACGCGAACAGCGCACGCCCCAAAGGGCCGTACGGGGCAGCACGCCACGGCACGTGCGAGGCCAGCGCGTCCACGAGACCGTTACCGGCGGAGATCCCCGCCCCCTGCAGCGGCGCCGCGACCCCGACGATGCGGTGCAGGATGCTGCGCATCTCCTCCAGATACGCCCGCCGGGCCGCCAGCAGCGCCAGGGAAGACAGCCGCTTCTCGTCCGTCTCACCGGTGACCGCCGAGAACGCTTCCCCGATGCGCTTGAGAGTGGCGTGGGTAAGCCGGTCCGACCCGCCGGCCAGATCCGTGACCGGGTAGCCGGTCCGACAGCAGCTCCCTCAGCTCCGCCAGCCCCTCGACCTCACCGGCGAACTCCAGCGGCCCCTCCCGCTTGTAGAGCTGGTTGACCGCCTGCATCTGCTGCGCGGTGGGCCGCTCACCCGCCTCCAGCTTGAAAATCCGGGAAGCGAACATCCCGTCCCAGCGGCGCGGAACGACCATGCTGCGCCGTTCCCGGTCAGGATGGATGACCCCGCCGACGAGATGGGACACATAAGACTCGGCCAGCCACACCAGGTGGTTGATCAGCGGCCGCAGATGCTGTTCGAGACTCATCGGCAACCGGTGGCAGTGCCGCCGGAACTGACTGTCAAGATCACGCACCGGAGTGTGCTCCGCACCGTCCTGGGCCAGCAGCACCTGACGGGCCGCCCGGTCGAACGCCTGAGCCTGCAGCGCATCGGCCTCGTCGATGATCACCAGGTGGCTGCGGTGCAGCAGCAGCTGCTCGGTGGTCATGCGCCGTCCCGGAGCGGGCCGACCCGCCACCGGCGCATGGATGTGCCCGGTGAGGAAGTTCGCATGGTTGGTGACCAGGATGTCCGCCGACGCCGCGGCCCGGTGGTGGCGGAACTTCCCACAGCCGCCGCGCCACGGGCAGGCCATAACCTTGTCGGATGCGGGCCCATTGGGTTTGAGCTGGTCGCACGGCTCCTGGCCCGGCGTCCAGGCATCCACCGCATCGGAGGAGGTGGTGGCGTGCCCGGTCAGAGCACAGCTGTAGGACATCTCCCGGTACACCCAGGTCCTGAAGTCCGCGTCGTCGTGCGGGTTGCCGGCCGTCTGCTCGGCCAGCTCCTGCATGGAGGCGGGGGAGACGACCGGCGCGACCTGTGCGGAGATCTTCAGGTCGTCCAGGTCCTGCTGCAGCCGGTACACCGTGGCCAGGACTTGCGCATTCTGCGGAACGACCAGCGAGATCACCCGGCCCGTCTCGGCGCCCCACACCGCAACGAGTTCACTCAGGACGTTCTTGCCCATGCCGGTGGGGGCGTGGAAGACCCGCAGCGGCCCGGCCTGAACCCGCAGGAGCTCGCCCACCTCCAGACCGTCGCGGCCGCGGGCGTGCCGCCGGACGTCCGCGACCGCCCTGCGCCGGTAGTCCTGCCCGCGCAGCCGATCGAGCCGGCCCGCGATCTCGTCCAGGTCGGCGAAGGGGATCACCACCTCGTCCGCGACCGGTGCCTCGCCCAGCTCCTGCACCACGCTGGCAGCTGCAGGCCCCTGGTAGTCGAGGTCGTAGAAGACATCCACCACCCGGCCCGACGGGCTGAGCGGATCCCTGATCCGCAAGTCACTGACGTAGGAGCCGGGCGGCGCAGGCTTGGGCAGCAACTGCCCCTTGGCCGCATTGTCCTCGAGCTCGTCCAGCAAGGCATCGATGAGGGCTTCGTCATCCCCGACGGGCAGAACCAGCACCTGCTCTTCCCCGTCGGCCGGGGCGAACTCGACCGCCTCACCCTTGTCCAGGACCGCTGCCGCCTCCGTGACAAACACCGAGTGGGAAGCCAGGACCGCCGGCCGCTGCCGCAGCATCCGCGTGATCCGCACCTGATCCCGCACGGCCAGAGCGGGCCAGCCGTCCCACAGATGCATCTGCCCCGTGGCCAGGAAGTGCGCATCAGCAAGATCCACCACACGCCGCCATGTCGCCTGCTCCTGCGGAGCCCGGTTGGGGAACACCCGCGCGGCCAGCAGGATCGCCGCACGCAGCGTCAGCGGCACACTGACGGAATACCTCGCGTTCTTCGGCGACGTCATGTGCCCATCCCCTTCAGCCGCTTCGTCACAGCCGCCTTGAAACGGCTGACCGTGAACACGCTGTAGCGCTGCCCGTCGGCAGTCCGCAGCGCATCAAGCCCGGACTGCAGCTGATTCACCTGGCTACGCCGATAGTTGGGAACGACCACCGTCTCCCCTGCAGGCGGCCGGTCGATGATCGTCTGCGCGTCCTGGTGATCCTTGACGTCCACCCGCCAGCGATGCCCGTCCGCCAGGTAGACGCCGACATCCCACTCGTCCAGATTCTCCCAGCGCTCGACCCGCACCCCCTCCTGCTTCTCCAGCCACTGCATCAGGCCCACCTCACTCAGCCCAGGACAGGTGATGTACCGCCACACCCCCCAGTCCAGGCACAACACGCCATCCGCCGGCTCCGCAGCCGCCAACCGGCCCCGCCCACCGGTCAGTACGGGCGGCCCGCCCCGCCTGCCACTACCCGCGACGAGACCGAACCGGCTCTGATGCGGCGGATACTCACACCGCAACTGCCCACCCCGCAGCACCATCGGATACCGGCACTGCGGACACGGCCACAACCACGACGACGCCCCCACCCACACCCGGTCTGAGGGAACAGGCCGATACACATCCATCCGCGCCGCGCCACGGCGCGAGTACTCCTCGACCAACGCCCGCTCCGTGCCATAAGGCACCTCGGTCAGCATCGTCCGCGCCGCCACATAGCCGGCCTGCCCGCCAGAGCGGATGTGCCGAAACACAGCCCGCTCCGTCTGCTCAGCCGTCTGCCGAACCCACGCCGGAAGCCACGCCCCACCGAGATCGAAATATCCGTCGTCCCCATACAGGGCCTCCAGATAGTTCATCCCCGCATCGAAGGCCTCCTCCGTCAGCTCACCCTTGTCCGTCAGGACAATCAAATCCCCCATCGCCGAAGGAAGTTCGTCCCAGGACAGAGGCACCCAATCCCGCAGGCGGACCGGCAGCAAGTCGATCATCTCGGCAGGCGTCGAAGGACCGGCCCCCACGGGCAGACTCGACAAAAGCACCCCGTGCATACGGGACAACTCCCGCCACGCACGAGGCTCCTCAACCCGGTTGATCCACGCCGCACCCGCCCGCAGGGCAGCAGTAATGATCCTCCGAGCGGCAACATGCTGACTAACAGGCACAGCTCCTCACCCCTCCACGCCCCACCAGTGGTATTCGGGGCCATTCCAGACGGGCCAACAACTTCCGGAACATACACGCCCGGTCCGACAACGCCCCCGAAAACCAACGAAGATGGGCCCCGCGACAGCGGGGCACCACAAGGATCCAGACATGCCGGCAGCATCCTGCAGGGCCACCACCAGCCCCGGCCTCAACCCGTTCCGCTGGCCCGTCAGGGCCAGGCCCCACAGCCCCGGCACACCAAGGGGGAGGGGAGAGCAATCGGATAACTGTCTAACGAACCCATACGACATCACGGCGCCGCAAGGCGCCGACACGTGCCAACCCTGCCCGCCAGGGCAGGGAATCCCAACCACTCGAGCCCACCGTCTTCAACCGTCATGCCGCCAGGCATGACACCAGGACATGCGACAGCGGGGCCGCCAGGCCCCACCCTGCACCTGTTGGCCCGTCAGGGCCAACCCAGCCAACAAACCAGTCATGCCGCCAGGCATGACGATGCGTCACCTTACGGGCCGTCAGGCCCGTAGTTGGCCGTCAGGCCAACTTAAGAGCCGACAGGCCCTCCGCCCCC
>NZ_OZ186835.1:6122500-6922575 GCF_964273255.1 Streptomyces sp. enrichment culture | reverse complement strand
GGTCGACACCGGTCTGCTGCCGGAGGTCCCCGAGGGCAGCAGACCGCGGGAAGGTTATGACCCGGAGCTGTTCACGCTGGTCGAGCGCTATGAACGCAAGGCTGCCGAGCTGCAGGCCGTGCTGGGTTGGAAGGTGTCGTGGAAGACGGTCCAGCGCAAGCGGCTGGCCTTTCTTCGCGAGGACATCTGGGGGCTCATCGATAAGCGGCGTACCCGCCAGACAACGGTGAACGGGCGCACCGATGCTCGGGTGGTGGACCTGCTGCTGGCGCTGCAGGAACGCCAGGCGAAAGAAGAAGCCGCCACCGACGCCCGCACGCTGTTCAAGAACCTGCGGCGCACGGCACGGGCCAGGCTGGGCCCCGGCGTGAAGGTGCCGGCCGACCCCACGCTGTACGCGCTGTTGAAGCGGCTGGGGATCGACGCGCTTCAGCTGCGGGATCCCACCCGGCGCCGCAAGGACCGTCTCAACCGTCCGGCCCCGCCGTTCGCTGTGACCACCGCCACCGCGCCGGGCGAGCTCGTGCAGATCGACTCCACCGCGCTGGATGTCAAAGTGCTGGGCGATGACGGACGGCCCACCCAGGTGGAACTCACGGCAGCCATCGACGTTTTCACGCGCAGCATCATCGCAGCCGTGCTACGGCCCAAGACTGCGGGCCGGCGCAAGACCCGGCAACAGACGAGGGCGCTGCTGAGCACCGGCACGAGCAAGGGGCGGGCCACCAAGGCAGTGGACGCCTCACTGCTGCTGGCGCTGTGCATGGTGCCGGCCCCGATGCGGCCTGGCTTCGACGGGGCCGCGTCCGCGGCCCGTTCGGATCTGCCGTATGAGGAACTGCTGGAGGTCGACGCGCGGATGGAGCACGCAGCGGCCCGGCCGGTCATCATGCCGGAGACGATCGTGATCGACCACGGCACGGTCTTCACCGGGCAAACCTTCTTCGACGCCTGCTCCTACCTCGGCATCTCTGTGCGTCCGGCGCGCAAGCGCACCCCGACCGACAAGGCGATCGTCGAGCGGACCTTTGCGTCGATCAAGTCGCTGTTCAGCCAGCACGTCAACTCCTACACCGGGCGGGACTTCAGCCGCCGCGGGAAGGAGATCGATCCGGACCGGCTGTGGACGCTGCAGGAGCTGGACAATCTGCTGCAGGAGTGGATCGCGGTCGGCTGGCAGGCGCGGCCGCATGAGGAGCTGCGCAGCCCTTACGAGCCGAACCTGCCGCCGTTGACTCCGAACCAGATGTACGCAGCGGGCGTGCAGGCGGCTGGCTACCTACCGATCCCGCTGGGCTTTGCGGACTACCTCCAGCTGCTGCCCACCGCCTGGGTCGGGGTGCGCGATGACGGCATCCGGTTCAAGAACCGCACCTACGACAACTTCAAAGGGGAACTCGAGGAGGTCCGCAACACGCCGTCGGGGCTCAAGGGCAAGAAGCGTGACGGGTGGGAGCTGCGCTACAACCCTTACACGCCCGAGCAGGTGTGGCTGCGCGACCACCGCTCCGGCGAGTGGATCACTGCCGTCTTCAAGCACCAGCACCTGATCGGCGCCCCGTGGACACAGCACCTGTGGGACTCGGCCACCGCGGAGTGCGTGGCGCGCGGCGGCCGCCACACGCAGGACGAAGCCATCGCGCAGGTCCTGGCCGACCTGCTGGAGCGGGCGGGACAGGGTCCGGACGACCCGGGTGTGGTGAGCGTGCCCGACGGCTACGCGCCCGTGCCGGGGCTGGATGGCGGGTGGGAGCCGTCCGGTGACGGCGTTTTCGACCCGTTCGCCGACGCGGAGGCGCTGGACCTGGACGCGCTGGGACCCTTGACGGTGCTGGAGCTGGACGAGCCGAGCCTGTATTCCCCCGCGGAAGAAGAGATCGCGCCCAGGCCCGCCCACGGACCGGACGCTCCCGGCGGCGCGGACACCGAAGTGTCCTCGCTCCTGGCGGATCTGGGTGACCTGGACGACAGCCTCGACAGCGTGGCGCGTCACCTGCTGGACCTGCCCGCCGAAACCGACCCCCCGCAGGAGGACAGGACATGACGCAGCCACCGGTCATCGAGGAGACCGAAGACGATGACATCCGTCTACTCATCGACTCCCCCGCCCCCACGCCGGTGTTCACCGCGCCCCGGCCGGTATGGCTGAACACCCTGAGCAACTGGCGCACCTTCGCCGCCCTGGACCGCACCCGGCCCGACCTGGCCGACAGCCCGCCGCCCGGCACGGAAGTCGCCGACAACGACCTGCGGCTGCGCTATCACGCCCTGATGCCGACCGTGGTCACCCCCGCCATCGGCCGGGCCCTGGTCGTCGTCCACGAGCATCTGCTGGCCAACCGGGAACGCATCCACGGCAAGACCGGTGTCATCATCGACGGCCCCCGCGGCACCGGCAAGACCGAGATCCTGCAGTACATCGGCCGCCACTACGAGAACAAGATCGCCCGCCTGTATGAGCCGGACGAGAACCGCATCCCGGTGATCGCGCTGCGGGTGCCTCCCCTGGCCCGCGGCGGACGGCGGAACTGGCCGGCAGCTTTCGCCTCCTTCCTCGGCCTCAAGCACGACGGCGGCAGCGACCCCACCCGCTCCATCTGCCATGTGATGCGCAACAGCTCCACCTTGCTGGTCCTCATCGACGGCATCGAGCAGCTGCGGGCCGGCGCGGACGCCGAGGAGTCATTCGCCTACCTGGAAGAGATCAGTGAAAGCACCGGTGCCACCTTCCTCTTCGCCGGACGGGCCGCCCGTTCCATCATCGATCCCCTGACCCGGGACCGGGAAACCGCTCTGGCCGACAACGAGGAGATCTGGGGCGACTACGCCGCCCTGCGCACCAGCCGGATCGGCTACGACACGGACGGCCACAAACTGTTCACGAAGATCGTCCGCAAGTTCGACAAGAACCTGTGCCTGCACCACCACCAGCCGGACGACCTGACCAACCTGCACGAATACCTGCACCGCCGCACCAAGGGCTACCTGCGGGCCCTGTCCCAGCTCGTCAGCCAGGGCGCCCAGAAAGCGATCTGGAACAAGCAGGAGCGCATCACCGAGGAGCTGCTGGATTCCCTGGCCATCGGCCGCAGCCGCACTATCTGACATCGCTTGCAGCCGCCCGGGCAGGCACAACACTCAGGCACGGACTCTGGTGACAGTTCACCGAGCAAGGGAAGAACAGGCGTGGAGCACGACTTCCTCGAGGAGAACGAGAAATTCGAAGAGGAGGAGGACGAGGGTACGGCGAGGGTGAGTGTCAGAGCCCCGCTGGGCACCCGTCTCGCCCTGAAAAGTGTCCTGGAGCAGCACCAGGTGTGGGCACAGCGGCTACAGGCCCACTACAAGGCGCGTCTGAAGAGCCTCAGCCCGGCGCAGCGGGACCACCTTCTGGTCGAGCAGCACCGGGGACTGCACACGCTGCGCAGACAGGGCGAGCTCCTGGACACCCGGGATGCACCGCGGATTGCTGACGCTGAACTCCCCTGTGTACAGGGCACGCTGCAGGTGCTGAAAACAGGTTCGCACCCGGGATCGTTTCTTCGGGAGCACGCGCCAGCGTGCCAGTGGCTCGATATAGCCGCGGTCGGCAATGGCACTGGGCAGGATGCAAGGGACGATTGCGGCCGCTCGGAGCCGCACTGAAATGGATGTGTGTGCCGCTGTGGGTCCTGCCGTTGCAAGTCCGGCGGCCGCCCTCGTGAGCGTTCCCTGACTGTGTCGGCACTGTCTGGTGTCTGCAAGATCTGTTGCTGGAGGTCCGTCGTCATGGCAAGCGCGCTCGTCGCCCCGATCCGATTCCGTCGTACATCCGACCCTGACAGTGAGGCTGGCGCTGACAGTCCACCACCGCCGCCAGGGGAGTTCACGCAGCGTGCGGCTGTGCTGGTCCGGGTACCCGGCCAGGAGGAGGCAGTAGCCCGTGAGCAGTGGGAACGGCGCGGTTTGCTGTTCTCACGAGTGGGTGATGCCCCGCAGGAGAATGGGGCGGCGCTGTTTCGGGTGGAGGTACGCCTGCTGGGAAGCCGCTGGGGCGCCCTGAGCGAGGCGGAGCGGCGTGTCATGACAGCTCTGACGGGCCGGGTGACGGCGCGCCTCGGCGACGCCACGCTCCTGGAACCCGACGACGTGCCGACGGCGGCCAGCACCTGGCACGTATACCGGAAGGTGGACTGGGGAGATCGCTGGTGGCAGACACGAGCGGCAAGACTGTGGGAGCAGATGGGAGGAGCAGACGTGCACCGGCGGGTGCGCCTGGACGGCCCGGGCACGCAGGAGGAGGCGCTGGCGGCGCTTCACCTGCAATCTGACCTGGGGGACGGCCCCTTCGGTGAGGACTACGGCGTGCGGCCCGGAATCGCTTCCGCCCATGCCTTACGGCCGCAGGACCCTGCTCCCTGGTACACCCGCGTCCTGGGGCTGCCCGTCTTGGCGGCGTGGGCCGCCGTCGTGGTCTTCGGCTGGGTACTGGCGGGACTCGGTGCGTGGTGGCAGGTCGTATTGGCGCCGCTGCTTCTGGCAGTGGCGTGGTGGACGGGTCCGTGGATCGCTGACGGGGAACGGCACCGCAGGGCGGTCGTCTGGCTGTGTGGGCTGGCTTTGGTCGGCGGTGCAGGCTTGTGCGGGTATGCGGCACGGGTGCTGTCCACGGTGGTGCCGGACGTCAATCTTCTGGGGCCGATGGGGCTCTTGATGGGCGGGCTACTGGTACTGCCCGGGTGCGTCTATGCGCTGCGCCAGAGCTGGTTCTCCCGTAACGCCGCCACGCTGCTGCCCGTTGTCGTTTTGCCGCTGGTGTGGGTGGTGCCCTGGATGGGACGGCTGGCTCAGGGTCTCTACCTGAGTGTGAGCCTGGGCATCCCGCTCTCAGCCGCCAACACCGACCTGCTGTGGACATATCTGGCCGGCGTGAAACCCGCTGCGTGGTGCATCGGTGCCGCCTTGTGCGGACTGGCTGCGCTGGGCTGGGCCCGCCACTTCTACTGGATCACCGGCTCGAGGGCGTACTGCATCGCCTCCGTAGGCGCGCTCACCGCGCTGATGATGCTGGTGGCCTTGATAGGCGGCCTGTCCTCTGCCAGCACAGCCGCCAAGCGCACTGCCGCACAGGCCGCAGCCGGACACGACCTCGCTCCCTTCTTCGGGATCACCGCCCGGCGGGTTTGTGTCATCCCGCTCGACGCGACGAAGACGGCCGTGCAGCCGGGCCCTTTGCCCACCGGCCACCCGGTCGTCGCGTTCGGCGCCACCGGAGACGAGACCTGGCTGTGGGATCCCCAACGCGCCCGAGGCACCGATAACCTCGCGGACAAAGCGCTGCGCGTGCGGACCGACCAGATCACCACCCGGCCCGCAGCCCAGGAAGCCCACACCTGCCCTGCAGCCTAGCTCCCCACGACGCTGCTGCCGGGCCAGTCCGAGTCGGACGGGACCACTGAGCGATGATGATCGGCATGGATGAACAGTGGGCCGCAGTGGTGGGCGTGGCGACCGGCGGGGTATTGGCCGGTGTGCCAGCGCTGCTGAGCGCCTGGTGGAGCCGCCAGAGCCAGCGGGAGCAGACTCAGTCCCAGCAGGTCGTTTTGGGCGCCCACGCACGCAGGCCCCAGCGCGGGTTCTCTCCCCTCCCTTGCCAGCCCGTGCCCGCCCGTCTCTCCCCCTCTCCGGACGGGGCGGCAAGGGGAGGGGGCCGGGTGCAGGTGCTGGGCGGCTCCGTCCGCGGCGGCCGCAACCTGGGCGTGGCGACACTACGGGCGCTGGTCTGGGTGGCGCCGCGGGACAGGCGCGGTCCCGCAGACGCAGGCTGTTGGGATGGGTCAGAGGGTGGGCGCCAGCCGGACCTGCGGTGCCTTGACGATGGTGATCGTTCAGGGGGCGGTCCCGGTCCTCTCGCGGCGTGCGGGCGGCCTGGACATGCAGCTCGAGTTGAGGACTGCCGCGGCGGGCCGGGCGTCTACTCCATCTCGTCCGTCTTGCGCCAGTCGCTGTCCTCACTGGGCAGCCGGCAGTCCAGTACGTGCGCTGCGGCCAGCAGTGTGCCGTCATCGGTTAGTTGGCGTACCTGCTCGTGTTGGTCGCGGCGGACATCGTCGATGGCGTGGTTGGTCGCGGGGCAGCTGCGTTTCTTGGTGTTCCAGCGGGTGCAGTTGAAGTAGCCGACCAGGAGCAGGCCGGCGGTGTCGGGTTCGCTGAGGTAGGCGCGCAGCTGAGTGCGGGCGGTGGTGGGCAGTTCGGGGTTCCAGCATCCCTTGGCCTCGATGATGACTCTGAGGGTGTACTGGCCGGTGTCGGCGGGCGCGGGGGCTTCGATCTGTATGTCGGTGCGCAGGCCGGGCAGGCCGTCGCGTCGTACCTGGACTTCCCGGTTGACGACGACGCGGTGGCCGCCGATGTCGCGGCGCAGGAAGGAGGCGACGGCATCGCTGAGGTCGTCTTCCCAGCAGGGCCAGCACTGGGTAGTGGAGTTGAAGCGGTGCTGGTCGCGGTTCCAGAGGGTGACGGCCGTTCCGTTGTAGCCCTGCAGGTCTTCCTCCAGGGCGTCCAGGGATTCACGTACCAGGTCGAGGAGTTGGCGTGCGTCGCGGACGAGACGTGCCTGGCGGTCGGTGGCGAGCCGGATCAGCTGTTCTGGTTCGAGGGGCCGGACGCTGTGGTCTGCTGCCGTGCGGGCGGTGTCGCGGGCGAGCATGCGCAGTTGCCACACCTGCGGATACGCCTGAGCGAGTCGGTGCAGGGCGGTTGCCGCCTGGTGGGTACCGCAGGAGGCGAGGCTGAGCGGCAGGTGGCGCAGCAGGTCGACGAGGCGGTCTTCTTCCTGGATGAAGCCGCTGCGCAGGGGCCGTTGCAGGCGTTCGACGCCGATATTTTCCAGCAGGAGGGTGTAGAGGTCGGCAAGTGCGTCTTCGTCGAGGTGGTCGAAGGGCCAGTTGTCGGACCCGGTCGTCAGGCCGGCCAGCAGGTCGCCGTACTCCTTGAGGACTGCGGGGTCGCCCAGGCCGCGGCGCAGGGCGGGCCAGTGCTCAGGAAGGATGTCGTGGCGTAGCAGCGTGCGGGCGGCGAACAGCCATCGTTGCCGTGGGGGCGATCCGGCCTCGTGCTGGCTCGGGTCGGTGTCCAGGGCGTGTATCAGGTGGCCGAGGGCGTCGGGGTCGTCGGCTGTGTCGAGTTCGCCAATTACAGCCTGCCACTGCTCGGGGCTGCGGTCGCGGTGCAGAGCCCAGGTGTGCAGGAGGGGTCTGAGCCCCAGGGAGGGGTCTTGTCCCAGGGCGCCGGCCAGGTCGCGGAGGGTCTGTTCTGAGGCGTGGTCGAGGGCGTCCAGTAGCAGCGGCGGCAGCTGGTTTTCGGCGCGGGGAACGCACAGCTGGAGCCAGGTGTGCTGGAGGTCGCGTTCGTCGTCGCTGTAGACGGTGTTGGAGGCGAGGGCGATGGCCCAGCCGGCCCAGTGCGCCGGGTCGGCGTGTAGCGCTTGCGGGTTGTCGACGAGGGCGAAGGCGGTGAGTTCTGCAGTCGGCGGGCGGGTGGTTGTGCTTGGCTGGAAGTGGGGGGCGGTCAGCGGGGGTAGTTCGGTCAGGAGGTGGATGGCCGCCTCGTCAAGGCGTCGGGCGGGGCCGGTGCCGGCGGCGGGGCGTGAGGGCGCCTGGGCGGCGAGGGTGAGTATGCCGGTCGATTGCCGCGCTGGCGGTGCGCCGTCCGGTGTGCGTCGCAGGCAGCGCAGGAGTTGGTTCCATGCGGTCAGGACGCCGGGGCCGCGGGCGGCGCGGACCTCGTCGAGGGCCGTGTTCAAGGCGGCCGGGTCGAAGCGGCGTTGCTGCCGTTGCGCTTCGGCGTGTGCAGCGCGTTCTTGCTGGTCGTGCCGGTAGGTGTCCCAGAAGTCGGTAGCGGCGGCGAGCCTGGGGTGGGCTCGGCGCAAGGCTTCGGCACGTGCCGTGGTCTCGGGGTCTTCGGGAGGCGCGAAGCGGACGGCGTGCTGGGCGCGGTCCGGGCTGATGGCAGTCAGCTGGTCCCAGTGCTCCATCCAGTACAGCAGGTCCGTGGAGGGTAGGAAGGAGCCGCCGGGGATGGCGGCCAGCAGAAGGTAGAAGAGGTCGTCGTTGCCGTGTTGGAGGAGATGGCAGGCGAGCAGGCGGCGGGTACGGGCACAGCCGTCCAGCACCCGGGCCAGATCATCGAGGGCGGTGTGCAGGGTGTGGCTGTGCAGGAGGTCCTCGTGTCCGGCCAGGCCCAGGAGTCCCTCGCCGATGAGGGGCACCAGGTCGAGGGCGGGGGTGTCCTCGTTGAGGGTGACCGCGCGGGTCAGCACGGCCAGGGCCAGGCCGGGACTGGCGTCCTGGGTGTCTCCCGCCGTCAGGGCACGGCCGGCCCACCCGACTGCCTCAACCATGGTGGATGCGTCGAGTTGGGCCGAAGCCTCGCGGCGCAGGAAGAAGGCTGCTCCCACGTAGGCGGGGTCCGGGTCGCGGATGCGGCCGAGGTAGTCGGCCACTGTCAGATGGCCGGGATAGAGGTGGCGCAGTGCCGCCGCAATCACCTCGGGCGAGGCGTCCTGGGTCAGGCCCTCGATCCGGGTGAGGGCGTCTAGGGTGGGCTCGGTGACACCGGCCAGGGCCGCGGTGCGCACGCCCGTGCCGTGGCGGGTGTCTTCGGCTACCGCCAGCAAGTCCTCGGCGAGCTCGGGGCAAGGGCAGGCCCGGGCCATAATGACGGCCGCGTGCAGCAGATGGTCCGCGCCGGCCTCCTGCAGGCGGGGGCGCAACTGCTCGGCCAGGCCGGTGTGGTTGAGGCGGTGCAGCAGGCTGAGGTCGAGGCGCACCGTGTCATCCCGTTCCAGCAGGGCGAACAGGGCGTCGACCGTGCGCTCCCGTGCGGTGTCGGGAAGGCTGGGCAGGTCGGCCAGGAGCAGGACGAGGGGGTCGTCGCGCAGCAGGTCGGCAAAGAGGGTGGCGTCGCTGGTGGCGCGCCAGGCGGCGACTTCCTGGTGGGCGGGGATGATGTGGCGGGCCTCGCCGTCACCGATCCACAGCAGCTGGCGCTGCGGTTGCGGCCGCAGGTTGCGCATGCGCAGGAAATGAGCGGCAAGGAATTCGCGGTAGCTGTCGTGGGCGAACACCCAGCGCAGGTCACCGGTCGGGACCAGCAGGCTCGACTCGGTCACCTGACGCAGATTCCACAGGGTGCACGGGACGCGGCCACCCAGGTGCCCGGGTTCGTCGGAGTCGTCGAGGCGCGACAGCCGCAGGTCTGCCGGCGTAACCGAGTCGTCGGTGCCGGGGGCATCAGTCACGGCGGTGTACGGACCGAACTGCATCGTGGCAGCCAGCCGTGCCGCGACGGCCAGCAGGTGTTCAGGAGATGCCTGAGCCTGCAGCTGACGCGGATCGGTCGAGCGACGCTCTTCAGCGCACAGGCGCAGACATGCTCCAAGGTAGGCGTCGTGCACCGTTGCCGGCAGGCGAGCGTTGTCGGCATAGCTGTCGAGGAGCTGCAGCAGGGTGACCGGATGGGTGGCCAGCGCGATCAGACCCTGCTGCTGAATCGACCCGAGGAGAGCGTCGGTCTCCGCCACCCCGACCGCGCGGGCCGCGACGGCTACGTCGTCTAGGCCGAGTGGAGCCAGTCCCATGATCTTTATCTGGTCGGGTTGCCAGCGCGTGCGCAGGGCTTCCTCGAACCGGCCGGGCCAGCGTGCGCTGCGGCAGGTGACCCGCAGACGCAGCCTCTCCCGGTCAGATTCGGGCACATCCTCGAGCGCCTCGTCCAGGAGCTGGTCCAGCTGAGGAAGGTCGTTGAGACCCTCGTCCAGGCCATCGAGGAGAACGTGCCACTCCCCCGGCCCCGCAGGAGGCGTCAACGCTTCCTGCAGGCGCCTCTGCGCCAGCCGCGTCGTGGTGCACTGCTTCAGCTCCAGCCAGGCAGCATGCACACCATCGGCCAGCAGAGCATCGTGTTCCTGACGCAGAGCGTACGTCTTGCCCATGCCGCGTTCGCCGCGCAGGACGATGACCGCGGTGGCCCGCTCCTGGGACAGCAGCACACCGGCCTCAGCGTCACTGGGCGGCCATCCATAGCGGCCTTGGGCGGGCGGCTCATCCAGCACGAACACCCGCCGCTGCCAAGGAAACCGGTGCTGCTGCGTCAACGTGCTCTCCCTGGCGCGCGGGGCCGACTGCCGCAGCCAGCCTAAAGCGGACAGCGCCGGCAGGACGGTCCTGCATGACCAGCCGCCCCCACTTCTGGGGCCACCCTCGCTGGCTACGAAGGGACAGGGACACCCCCGCTGCGGGCGCACTTTGATGAACGCTGGCTTGCTCCTCGTCTCCGCCCGCCCCCTCTTGAAGCGACTCCCCACTCCTCAAACCAAGATCAACTTCTCCACACCCCCCGGACCCCAATCCCAAGAAACTATCCGTGCAGCTGAGACATTCTCGATGGAGATGCGGTACCCCAGGTCACAGACTTGCTGCCGATGACCTCAGGAGCGTTTGCATCTCATCAGACCAGGTCAGCCAAGCAGACGGCCCAACCTCAATTTCTATGAGTGCGGTTGAGATGTTGCAGGTCACAGCGATGGACGTGTCTCAACTGTACGAATAACCGACACCCGCAAGAAGGGCGGCCTGGGCAAGGACCCGCAGCGGGCGGCCCGGCGGGCGGCGCTGCTGACGGCGATCGATCCGGACTGGAAGCCCGACTGGCCGGTGGACTGGCAGCGCCACTACGCCACGCTGAAGAACCTGGTGGCCTCCGGTGTCGGGCTCGCGTCGGTGAAGCCGGGGACGGTCGTGCACGGCATGGACGTCGGCCGGTGGCTGGCCACCCAGCGGCAGGACTGGCCGCTCCTGAGCCACGGGCAGCGCGACCGGCTCGCCCGGCTGGGTGTAGAGCCTGCCGAGCAGACCGTACCGGCACAAGCGGGAACTAGAGACGCGGCGCCGGGCAGACGCCCGTCTGGGGGCCGTTCAGCGGCCTTTGAACGGGGCATTGCGGCACTGGCTCAGTACAAGGCCCGCACCGGCTCCCTGACACCCTCCAGGGGGCACGAGGAGACCGTGGTGGTCGACGGCGTGGAACACGTCGTCAAACTCGGAGTGTTCCTGTCCAACCACAAGAGCCGCCGGACCAAGCTCACCGCGGACAAGCTGGCCGCACTCGCCGCCCTCGGACTCGACTGGGCCACCCCACGGACGGAACAGACACCACACACAGCCACGTGACCGGACACCCCCGCGTCGGCAGGGAGGACGGGGACAGGTCGGGGATGATCGGCGCGAGCTGCGGACCACCCCCGCGCGTCGGCGGGGAGGACAGCCAGGTCATCACCGTGTAGAGCCCCGCGGGCGGAACACCCCCGCGTCGGCGGGGAGGACGCGTCCGCGAGCACCGCGACAAAGGCGCCGTCCGGAACACCCCCGCGTCGGCGGGGAGGACAGGATCAGCGGCCCGGCGGGGCGCGGCTCGGCCGGAAGACCCCCGCGTCGGCGGGGAGGACATGCCGAGGGCCTTCGCGATCGGCCCCGGGATCGGAACACCCCCGCCTCGGCGGGGAGGACCGGTGATCGCCGTGGCCGGGGTGATCTGGAACCGGAACACCCCCGCGTCGGCGGGGAGGACCGGCCCGGCGCGTCGTGCGGGTGGTGGTGCACCGGAACACCCCCGCGTCGGCGGGGAGGACTCGATCGTCGCCATCACGAACTCGGGGCACGTCGGAACACACCCGCGTCGGCGGGGAGGACGTTCGAAATGTTGACGCTCGGACTAAGTGTAGGAGGCCATGACGTTGGTGACGCCGCCCGGTAGTCGTGCTGCCGGTGGTTGGCTTCCGATCGCGGTGTGGGGTCGGTGGTAGTTGTAGTGGATGTTCCAGCGGCCCAGGAGTTGGGCGCGTTGGGCTTCCGACGTCCACGTGCGGGCGTAGAGGAACTCTTCGGCCAGAATGCGGTTGTACCGCTCGACTTTGCCGTTGTGGCGTGGAGTGTAGGGCGCGATGCGCTGGTGCCTGGCGCCGAGTAGGGCTCGGGTGAAGCTCTGGGCCCGGTAGCAGGCGCCGTTGTCTGTCACGATCCGTTCGATGCGCGTAATCCCATGTGCTGCCAGCCAGGCGCGAGCACGATGGAGGAAGGCGATCGCGGTGGTGGCCTTCTCGTCAGGCAATGCTTCGGTGTAGGCGAGCCGGCTGTACCCGTCGATGGCCGAGTGCATGTAGACGTAGCCGCCGCGCTCAGTCTTCTTCTTCCTCCGGTCGACGGCTTTGGCCTGGTTGCTGCCGCGTCCGTGCGCGCGCCAGCCTCCACCGTCAGGGATGCGGCCTACTTTCTTCACATCGACGTGGATCATGTGGCCGGGCCTTCGGGCGTGGATTTTCCGCGGCTGTCGGTTGGCCTCACCGGTGGGGTCGATGAATCGGCGTCGGTTGATGCCGATCTCGGCCAAGTGCCTGCTCACGGTCCTTCGGCTGATTGGCGTTCCGGCCTGGACCAGCTCGAAGGCGATCCTGGCGGCAGACCATTTGTGGGTCCGGCGCAGCTCTTCTATGAGCACAAGGACCTCGGGCGGTGTCGCGGTCGGCTGGTGGTGCGGCGTAGAAGAGCGGTCCTCCAGCCCGAGTTCGCCGTGGCGCCGGTATCGGTTGACCCACTTCGATGCGCACGCCCGGGAAATCCCCATCTCGGCTGCAACGTGGGCGATGGGCCTCGTGCGACAACGATCGATCAGGCGGCGTCGCCCTTCCACGGTGAGGGGCGCGTTCTTGTGCGTCACGCAGCGGAACCGGGTGCCGAGGCTCGCTGTGTGCGGTCCTGCTCGGCGATGGCCTCGGCGACCTCTTGGATAGCGCCCCGAATCAGGTCACCGTAGGGATCCCGAGGAAGGCTGGGGGCGTGTGCTTTGGCCGCGTTGATGTGCTTGGTGGCGGCTTCGAAGGAACCCAGCCGACGGTAGTTGTCAGCAAGGTTGAGGTGGAGGGAGGGGTAGAAGCCGGCGATATGGAGGCTGCCGTGGTGCTCTTGGACGCGCTGTTCGGTCACGGCGTCGGCGGCGTCCAGGGCCCGGACGTCCCAGGCGAGGGCTTGGGCGGGATCTTGGTAGAGATCCGCCAGGTAGTGAGCGAGGGAACAACGGTGGAGCGGGTCGCCGGTGACGCCGATCGTCGACCACAGGCTCAGAAGCTTCTGGCGGGCGGAAGCGATGTCACCGGTTCGGGCTTCCGTGACGGCTTGGCCGATGGCTTCCATGGTCGGGTCGGGGCTGGCGGGTGCGGTGGTCATGGATGTTCCTCGTCGTCGTTCTCAGGCTGAGTGGTCGGATTTGACGGGCATGGCCAGGGTGGTGAGATCGCCACGGTCGGCGGAGCGGATCGTGACGGGCTGGTCGTTTCCCCTAAGGTCGAGCATCACGTCGGGGCCGATCGCGGTGCTCACGGCGGGATAGAGGGTGGTCAGCTCGAACCAGATCTGGAGGGCCTCGCCCGTCGTGGTGGCTGGGATCGGGATGCCGAGGTGTCCGTTGTCCGCTGACCGGACGTTTACTCCGTGGTCGGCGACGTGCAGCGCGATACGTTCGCCAGGGTGTTCTTCCAGGGCGCGCAGGAGCAGTTCCTTCGAGACCGTCGCGCGGGTGGTGACCTCGCCCAGGGACGCGAGCATCAGCCGATGGTCAGGGAAATCCTCGGACAGCAACCGGCAATGCCGGTCCTCCCGTTCGGCCACGCGGAACCAGATCCCGTGTGGCACCGCTTCGAGTCGGACCAGCGCGCTGCGGCGGATCTCAGCGACCGCGGCCCGCAGATCGTCGCCGTTGACCGTGCCGGCCCACGTCTGCCCCGGCGGCGTCTTCGGCACCAGGGTTCGTATGGAGAGTCGGTACCGGTCAGTCGCAGTCAAGGCGACCGCCTCATGATTCGCCTCGATGTGCAGGCCGGCGAGTACCGGCATCCCCGGCTCATGTGCGGTCGCGGTGAGGACCTGCTCGACCGCATCCGCCAGCACGGGACCCTTCAGCGCCGCAATCGGCAGACCGGGCACATTGCCGAGCGCGGCCTTGATGACAGCAGCCTTCTGCAGTGCCGCTGCCGCATCCCCGACGATCTTCGCGACATGCTCATCGAGCAGCCGGGACGCCTCGTCAGCCCCGGCGTCGAGGACCGCCTCGACAGCAGCGAGGGGCATAGCGATCTCGCGGAGCTGACGCAGCGCGGTCGCCCGTGCCACCTGGTCAGCGCCGTAGTAGCGGTATCCCGAGAGCGGGTCGACTTCGGCAGGGGGCAGCAGCCCGGAGTCGGCGTAGAACCGCAACGCGCTGGAGGTCAGGCCACTGCGTTGGGCAAAGACCCCGATCGGCATCAGCTCAGAATTTGGCACCTCGCCATCATTGAGCTTCAACCAACTCGAAGGTCAACATCAACGTGCGACGTCACCAACCTCATGGCCAGCAACAACTAAGCATGACGGAACACCCCGCGTCGGCGGGGAGGACACGGCCACGGCCACGGCCTGGTCCAGGCGCCGCGGAACACCCCCGCGTCGGCGGGGAGGACACCCTCACCAAGGACCGGGAGCCGGCCCGCGTCGGAACACCCCCGCGTCGGCGGGGAGGACAACGGCGGCACCGTCCGCGTCTTCTCGGGCGTCGGAACACCCCCGCGTCGGCGGGGAGGACTCGGTGGTGCGCAGCAGTTCGGTGCGGGGCTGCGGAACACCCCCGCGTCGGCGGGGAGGACACGACGACACCCGTGCGGAGGCTGCCGCGCAGCGGAACACCCCCGCGTCGGCGGGGAGGACGTCTCGAACCTTGTCGGCTCCGCGTCGTCCAGCGGAACACCCCCGCGTCGGCGGGGAGGACTGCTGCACAGCGACCAGGCCGCCCCGCTCCCGCGGAACACCCCCGCGTCGGCGGGGAGGACGACCGGCCCACGCGACCTCGACCTGGGGGCCACGGAACACCCCCGCGTCGGCGGGGAGGACCGCCGCGTCTTGAGGCCGACTTCCTCGAGCGCCGGAACACCCCCGCGTCGGCGGGGAGGACGGCACGGTCTACCACGCGGCCATCGGGCCCGACGGAACACCCCCGCGTCGGCGGGGAGGACCCACGTTCACTCGGTCATCCCTTCATCGCTGCCGGAACACCCCCGCGTCGGCGGGGAGGACACTTCCTGACCTGCTCTTTAAGAGGGACTTTGCGTTTCCTTTGCTTTGGGTGCGGCGGTCATGCGGATCAGGGTAAGGCCGTCGAAGTCGACGGGGATCCGGCGGCGGGTCCCCGCGGTACGGATGGCGTAGCCCTGTTCTGTGGCGGCGGGGTGAACCAGGAGGGCCGCGCCGTTGCCCACGACGTCGGCGACGGCGTTCCACAGTTCGTCGCGGACGCGGGCTGAGACGCTGCCGACGAAGATGCCGGGTACGACTTCGCTGGTCCATCTGCTGAGGGCGCCGCGCAGGTGGTCGGGGACGGCGGTGGTGGCGATGACGACCATGGAGGGCATCAGGGTTCTCCCCTGGCGTAGTTGACGCCTGCGGGGAGGACTCCGTTTTGGGGGTCCCACAGGTGGACCATGCGTACGTCGCGTCGTTCGGAGTGTTCTTCGTCGGTGTCGGTTGTGGCGGTGCGGGGTGGGGTGAGCAGGGACTGGACGTCCTGGACGATGCGGGGCAGGAGGCGGAGAAGTCGGAGGTCTTCGCGGAAGCGGCGGCGTGCTTGCTGTTCGGGGTTGTCGGAGTTGTGGAGGGCGAGGGGGAGGGTGGTGTCGGCTTTGTAGAGGTCGGCGATGTCGTAGACGAAGGCGTGCTGGGTGCCGGCGTGGACGTAGCCGAGGGCGGGAGAGAGTCCGAGGGCGAGCAGGGCGGCGTGGACGATGCCGTAGAGGCAGGTGTTGGCGGCGGACAGGGCGAGGTTGACGGGGTCCTGGGTGTCCCATTGGTCGGGCCGGTAGTTGCGGCGGAAGCGTCCGATGCCGTGTTGCTGGGCGAGGATTTTGTAGAAGGCCTTCATGCGCTGGCCTTCCATGCCGCGGAGCTGGTCCAGGGTGACGGATTCGGGCAGGTCTGCGTCCTGGAAGCGCATCCGGTACATGCGGACGGCGGTTTGGAGGCGGCGTTCCGGGTCGGCCCAGGTGGCGACCTGCTGTTCGAGCCAGTGGGTGGTGAGGGAGTCCGGGAGGATGCCGGCGTAGGCGCGGACGCCGCCGGATCCGACGCAGACGACGCTGGTGTTGTGGCGGGCGAGGGTGGTCAGGGCCGGGGTGGTGATGGACACCCCGGGGCCCAGCAGCAGGCAGGACAGGGCTGCGGTGGGGAGGTAGACGAGGTCGGTGCGGTGGGCGTCGACCTGGATCTGCGCGCACACTCCGGTGTCGTCCTGCACCACGCGGACCATGTCCAGGTAGAGGAAGGACAGAGAGTCCGCGACGCGCGGGAGCATGGCCAGGGTGGGGGCAGCCAGACGCCTGCGTGCCTGGCCGTCTCGTGGCGGCGGGCTCACGCGGTGGTCGCGGGAGCGAGACTGAGCAGGCCGGCGCCGTAGGGCTTGCCTCTGCCGATGCCGGCCAGGACAGCCTGGGTGAGGGCGTCAGGGTCGGTGACGGTGGCGGTGCCGTCGTAGCGGATCAGGCTGTGCCGCATGCGGGGGGTGTCCCGGCTGCGGGAGCGGGCCGGTTCGATACGGGTGGGGGTCGCGACGTGGAGGCCGAGGCCGGCTTCGGCGGCACGGCGGAGCCACCAGTGGTCGGCGTCGGGGCCGGAGAGCGGCATGATGCGTCCTCGCTTGCCTTTCTCTTGCAGGGGGAGCCGTTCCCGTTTGGCGGGGTTGAGGACGATGCGGTAGCGGACGCCGAGTCCTTTGCGCAGTGCGGAGAACATCGGGGTGAGGCTTTTGATGTCGGCCTGGCCGTAGTCGTCGGGCAGGCGTGCCGGGTCGAGCTGGGCGGCCTGGACGAGGAGGGTGCTGGAGGTGTCGGTCTCCTCCAGGCGGTAGAGCAGTCCGGTCTGTTGTCGGGGGGCGTCGCCGAGGTTGTCGGGGACCATCCGCATGACGGTGCGGTGCATCTGAGTGGCATCGCGCAGGTCCCGCTGCACGTCACGGCTGTGCGGGTTGAGGCGGATACGGGCGAGCGCCGGGTGGTCGTTCATGCGCTTTCCTCGAGGTGGGCGTAGTCGATGAGGCGCTGTATCAGGGTGTGTGGGGGGCCTGTCAGGGAGCGGGGCACTGGTAGCTGGGTGCGGTGGAGGCGGCGGCTGGTGTGGCTGCGGCCGTGCTGGGCGAAGCTCACCGGCACGTCGTTGACGTCGATGACGTCGACCGGCACGGGTGGTTCGGATTGGTCGGCGGGTGGTGGCTGTTCGAGGAGGAATTCCACGGAGATCGTTCCGGTTTGTGGTTCTTCGCTGTCCTCGGTGCGCGGCGCGGTGCGGCTGAGCGGAACCCGGGTGCGGAGTTCTTCTTCGGGGTCGTCGACGTGGCGGCGTAGGAGGAACGGCTCGTCGGGGACGCAGGAGCGGCGGCCCAGGTAGGGCGCCCAGTGGGGGCGGGTCAGGGCGTCGGCGAGGCGGTGGATGGTCTGGTCGGCTGCGGTGACGGCGACGACGAACACCGCGTCGGACAGGTAATGGCGGCGGGTGATGACGGCGGCGCCTTTGTTGCTGCCTTGGCTGGTGGCGGCGGTGCGGTCCTTGGGGAAGCCGCCGCCGGCGGTGTGGTAGTCGATGAGCCGGACGCCGGGCCGGTCCACGCGCACGGTGAGCCGCAGGTCCTGGTAGCGGTCCAGGTCTGCTTCGTCGCGGCTGATGCCTTCGGCCGCGGCGAACATGCCGATCAGTGCAGAGCGGGTCGGGAAGGGCGCGGTGTCCCGCACGGGGGTGAACGCGGAGCGTTCGCCCCAGGATTGCAAGGGGCCGGCCAGACGTAGCAGGAGCCCGCTCACGGCTGGTCCTGCGCTGCGGGTACAGCGGCGTCGACAGCAGCGTCGATGAGCTGGTCGAAGGAGTCGTGGGCGGTGCCGAGCCCGGTGTGTTTTTCTTCGGGGTTGATGACGGTGTGGCCGTGGAAGCGGCGGTTGCGGTTGCCGGTGAGGCGGTTGAGGTTGCCGGCGTAGGTGTCGAGGGCCTGGCGGGAGGGCTGGGAGAAGCCGCCTTGCTGGTCGCTGGTGACGGGGGTCTCGAAGGCTGCGGCCAGGGAGAGCGGGCGGTGTTCGCGCACGGCGAGGTAGGCCAGGTCGGGAACGGTGTGTGGGGCGGTGCTGTTCTTCTTGGCCTGTGGCAGGGAGAGTAGGAAGTGTTCGGCGAAGGAGCTGAGTACGGTGCGGGCGGCCTTGGTGTCGCCGTCCAGGTTTTTCAGCAGGTCGGCGACGTTGACGGTCGCGTAGCGGTAGAAGACGCCGGCGCTGAACTCGGCGGTGTCGAGGTGGCCGCTGCCGGTTTCGGCCTCGCCCAGCCAGTCGTCGACGGCGGTGAAGTAGTCACGCTGTGGTTCGGCGGCGTGCGTGGTGAAGGCGTGGGCGACCTGGGCTGCTCCGTCTACGTTGGCGTCAGGGAGTTCGGCGAGCATGCGGCCCAGCAGGCTGATGGAAGTGGTGCGGCGCTTGAGGATTGTCTCGATCTGCTGGGGCGGCAGTACCTGGCCGGGCTTCTTCTTGCCCTGGGCCGCCTCCAGGTCTTGGCGGTGTTTGGTGCACACGGCGGCCAGTTCGTCGATGGCCGCCTCCGGCAGGAACAGCAGCACCGAGGTGTGGCCGGCCGATTCGGTGCCGATGCCCTTCTTCCCGGCGCTCGCGGCGACCTGTGCTCCGGCGAACGCGGCCAGCTCGGTGGGCCAGCCGGCACTCTCGAGGGCGTGCTGGACCTTCGCCGGCACCAGGCGAGTGCGGGCGGCCTTCTCTCCGAGGTCGCGTTCGACGCCGAGCCGGATGGCCCGCTTCCAGGACTGGCTGGAGACGCGGATGCGGGGGGCGTTGCCGTAGCGGACCTGCTTGGGGGAGCCGAGGTCGTCGCGGTTGAGGTTGGCGGCGGGGACCGACTGCAGGGCGCTCAGGTCCAGGTAGAGGGTCATCGGTCGTTCTCCTCGGCAAGATCAGTGGGGTCGGTGGTGTTGGCGGCGGTGCGGAAGTAGCTCTCCAGCCAGCGGGTGGCGATGCGGTCGCGGCTGCGGTTCCACCAGGCGAGGTCCTCCAGGAGGACCGCCCAGTCGATGGGGATGCCGCCGGACAGTAGCTGGCGGACGAGGGCGGGCAGGCCCGGGTGGATGGCGTCGCTGCTCTGGCGGGCCATCAGGTGAAGAGCGCTTTCGGCGGAGTTCTCCTTCAGCACGCCCTTGACGACGGCCTGGCCGAGCGAGGCGCCCAGGTTGGGCCGCTCGTACCAGGACAGGGGCGTGTTCTGGTCGGGTGCGGTGTCGCGGGCCGAGCGGGGGCGTGCGGCGATCAGCGCCGCCACCGCGTAGTACGCCCGCCGGACATCGCCGTAGTGCTGGTCGTCGTGATCGCGCAGCCAGGGCACCAGGTAGCGGTGCATGTAGGTGCACCGTTCCACGGGCAGCCCGAGTCCGCGCCGCAGGGCGGCGCGGGCCTGGGTGGAGGCGCACATCTGGTGCACGTAGGCGACGAACCGGTCGGAGGTGCGGATCCTTGTGGAGGGTGACGGCGCGGGTGCCGTCGGGGCGGAATCGGTCATGAGACATCCCTGATGCGGGGAGAGAGGGCTGGGGGTGGTAAGCGGCGGCCGCTGTTGTGCGGGGCGCGCGGCCGGGCGGCTGTCAGGCGGAGGCGGCCGGCTGCAGCAGGGCGAGCAGCAGTCCGCGGGCGCGGTGGCGGGCGCGCGCCACCCTGATGTCGGCACGGTTGGCGTGGCCGATGGCTTCGTCGAGAGCGGTGAGGGCCGCGTCGATGAATGGCCTGTCGACGTGGTGTGTGGTGCGGTGGGGGCCGGTGAGCTGCCAGAACTGTTTTTCCGCGGCCGGCCAGTACCGGGTGAGCGCGGCCGCGGCCCACGGTCCGGGCTTGCGGGCATCCAGCTTGATCTTGGCTTTCGGCGATGGGTCGACGCTGGTGTCGGTGGCGATCTTCCAGGCGATCCTTGCGGCGAGGTCCAGCCGGTCGCCGGCCTGCTCCGCGGCCGTGTGGCAGCGCTTGACGTGGTGGGCCATCTCCGCGTCGTTCTCCTCCTGCCACTGCAGGATCTGCGGGCTGGTCGCCCTGAACCAGACGCTGTCCTTTTGCTGGCCGTCCTGGTCGAAGCCGTAGGCGCGCACCCGCAGCTGCGGCAGCAGCCACTGCGGCAGGTGCTCGAGGGCCGGGGGGCGGCGGGCGTCCTGACGGCTGTCCTTCAGCAGCAGGGAGTCCAGGTCCCGCCACAGGGCCCTGGCTCCGTCGGCCTCCCGCGGCTGGAAGTCGCCGTCCCGTCTCCGGTCGAGGATCTGGTAGGGATCGCGCGCCTTGTGCGGCGGCTCGTGCGTCGACCAGGTGAGGTAGGCGTCCGTCACCGTCCGGCCGTCGTCTGAGGGCACGAGCAGCGCGGCATGGCGGAACCGGCCGGTCAGCATCCGGCCCGGCCACGTCAGCGGCGACAGAGCCTTGAGAGGGTTGTGGAGGTCCTCCTCCCACGGGCAGGCGTCTTCTGCTTCCCAGTCGGCTTCGGTCTGAGGGATCGGCACGGCCAGGACGAGCGTGGTGAACAGCTGTGGCCCCCAGGCGAAGTAGGAGACCGATTTGCGCAGCGGGGCGGCGTCGCCGCTGCCGGTCCGTACATCGGTGATCCGGCGGGGTGTGCACTGCCCGGACGGCCCGTAGTACAACTGCGCGATCAGATGCCAGGCGGCCTCGGCAGCCGGTACCGGTACAGGGGCGGTGTCGGTGAAGTGCCCGAACAGCACCGCCCCGTTGACCCCGGTGGGGCGGCCCATCACGAGTTTGTTCACCCCCGACGGGTTCGGTGCCCCCTTCGCGTCCACGCACTCGGTGAGCAGGCGGGGATCCTGCAGGAACGGCCGCTCGGGGTGGAACAGGTCGAACCGGCCTGCCAGGTCTTTCCTGCCGAAGTAGGCATTCACCGCCCGCGGATCGAACCGGCCGGCCTTCAGGACACGTTTGCGCAGGTCGAACCAGTCGTCGATGTCCTCTGCGATGTCCGGATCATCGAGCCGGTCGCCGCCGTCAGCTGCGATCCTCGCCGCGATCGGCGCCAGGATCCGCATCAGTCCCGACGCCGCCGGCGGCACCGGAACGTCCACATCCTCGATCTCATGCGCCCTCTCGAACAGTTCGCATAACCCCACACATGTCTGCTCCCCGGTCAGCAGACGTACCGGAATCCACGGCTCGATCCGCAGGTCGAATCCCCCACTCACCGTCATCCCCCTCCACGTGTGTGACGCACCGGCACAGGCGAAGCCCCGACAAGGTCCAGCTCCGGCACCGTGCGGGCATTCAAACAGTCATCACTGACAAGGTGTCTGGACCTGCAGTTTTCGGGTCAGAGGCGGGCCGTGCCTGGTATCAGCGGCGCACCAGACCGCAGTCCGCGTCCAGGCACAGTGTCTTGCCGCCGACCTTCACCGGCTGTGCGTTTGCGCTGTGCACGGGCTGGTGAAGGACACGCAGGTCGGCGAGCATCGGGTGCTGCGTCCACGACTGCGGCGGGGCGAGACTGTGGGGGTCGGCTTCCTGGAACCAGTCGGCGCGGACCGCCATGGTGCGGCGCATCACCTCCCGCACCAGCGAGACCGGCATCCTGCCGTCCGGCGTGGCCTGAGGAAGCGGCTGCTCGCCCTGCGCATCCAGGGTCACCCGGCCGTCAGGGTGGGCGTAGGCGCACAGCAGTCGCACCGAGTCGGCGCCGAGCCGGGTGGAGATCTCCCACTCGTCTTCCTCGCCGGGCAGGTGGTGCAGGTCGTGCAGCGCGGACACACTCCGCGCGCGGGGGACAGCGAGGAGAGCGGCCATGCTCCGTTCCGCCATCTCCTTGCCCCGGTGAGCGGTCCAGGCTTTGGTCCCGCTGCCGCCCGGGGTGTTCCAGTCGAAGTCCTCACTGTTGCCGTGAACGGCTTCGACCAGGTCCTGCACATCGTCCGGGATGCGGATGCTCCCGCCCTCGATCCCGGCAAGAGTGCGGGAGGTGGTGGCAAGGAGGTGCTCGGAGTACACCTCGCCCCACTGCCGTGGCACCGACCCGCCGCCGGTGATCGGGTCGAGCACCACAAGCTGCGGTCCGCTCGCCCAGGCCGGGCGGCCGCGGCCGCCCGGGTAGCCGTGGCGGGCCCAGTAGCTCTCGTGCCGCCAGCACCGTCCGGCCCGCTGCAGCAACAAAGACAGCGGAGCCAGGTCGCTGATGACGATGTCGGCATCCAGATCAAGTGACTGCTCGACGACCTGCGTGGCGACCACGATCCGGCGCAGCGGACGCGGCCCGGTCCGGCCCAGCCCTTGGGTGACCTTGCGGGTGCGAGCCTCGCGCACGTCGCCGGGGAACCGGGCATGCAGCAGCTGCACGCTTCCGTCCTGGGCGTGACAGCGCTCATCGAAGCGTTCGCGGAGCCTGAGGTAGGTCTCCTGCGCATCGCCCACGGTGTTGCACACCACCAGGGCGGTACCGCCCTGCGCCGTGTACACCGGTTTCAGGAGCTGTTCGATCACCGCCAGCCGGGCCCGGGCGCCACCACCGCTGCCGTGGACGACCGGCTCCACCACGACACCCAGCTCCATACTCCGCGCCCGCGCCTGCTCCTGGCGGCGGGCGGGCGAGATCGCGGTGGTCCGGCCGCTGTTCCCGTCCACATACAGCCACCCCGGATACGGCGCCGGGAACGTCTGCCTGCTCAGGGCGCGCGTCTTGTGGCCGGCGCCCTGCAGGTACTCCTTGACCAGCCGGTCGCTGACCGACGCCGGCAACGTCGCCGACAACAGCACCACCGGCACACCGTAGGCCCCGAGCCAGTTCAGCAGCCGGCCCAACAGAACCTGCATGTACGGGTCATAGGCGTGGGCCTCGTCGACGATGAACGTCTTGCCCGACAGGGCCAGCAGCCGCAACGCGTTGTGCCGCACCGGCAGCACCGCCATCAGAGCCTGGTCGATCGTGCCCACCGCGAACTGCGCGAGCAGCGGCCGCTTGGGCCCGCGCAGCCAGCGCTGCGGCCGCAGGTCCGCCTCCGCCCGCCCGCTGCCCTCCCCCACCTCGTCATCACAGGTCAGCACCCGGTGTGCGTCCAGGTCCTCGTCGGCGTACGCGCTGTTCAGCCAGGCCATGCTGTGCACCAGCGTCAGCCCGGCCCCCTGGCCCGCCTGACGGGACAACGCCGCCGCGACCCGCCCGTGCATCTGATCGCTGGTGGCCATCGTCGGCAGCAAAAACGCATACCCCTGCGTGCCGAACGCCTCGGACAGAACCCGCTCGGCCTCCAGTGCTGTCTCGCTCTTGCCGTCCCCCGGGGCCGCAGTGACCACAAGGATCCCGCCACGCCGCCCCTCACCCACCGCCGGCCGCAGTTCCTCCATCACCGAGCGCTGCAACGGATTGGGCTCCCCTGAGATCCCGTACGCCTGAGCGAACCCCGTACGGTGCAGCCGCACCCGGGCCAGCCCGGCCCTGGCCAGCAGACCGGCAGCGTCCCTCTTCGACCGCTGGAAGTGATCCGCCAGCACCGGCTCAAGTCCGCGCTGCCGTTCTTGGAGGTAGTCCTCCTGGCTGACCAGCCAGTCCGCGAGGATGACCACCCCCGTCACCAACACCGCCGCCGGCGCCCTGAACACACCCGGCGCCTCAGGCGCGCCCAGCACCTCATACACCGCAGCGGCGTGCGCGCTGCGCTGCCGCGCCCAGGAAGCCCCGCCCAGAAACGATCCGGTGACACTGTCCTCAGCACGGTGAAAACGCCCGTGATGACCGCCCACGATCTCCGCCAGCCGCTGCGCCGCCCTCAACTCCCCCTCGGCAGCGAAACCCAGCCCCGCCAGCACTTCCCGCACACTCTGCAAGCCGGCCACATCATGCCCGAACCGCTCCGCGCTCATCGCCGCACGGTCACCGCCCAGCTCCGCGCTCAGATACCGGCTGCCCTGCTGTGAGCAGAACTGAAATCCCGACACTTTCCCAATGTCATGCAGCCCCGCGCAGAGCCCGACGACCGCCCGCGCCCGCCCTGGCTCACCCGCCAGACCCAACCCGTCAGCGATCCGCACCCGCTGGGATTCCGACAAGAACACATCCCACAGGTGCAACGCCATCGCGGCAGCATCCAGCAGATGCCGGATCAGCGGATACGGTGCCAGACCCGGATCCAGCCCCCGCGACTTCCCCCACACCGACTCATCCAGCATCCCCCACTCCCCTTACCGTCCCGCCGACGGCTCCACCCCCGGCTGTCCGAAGCCGGCATTCAACCACCCCACCACCCACAACACACCGCAAACAGCCCGCCCCCGATACAGTCACCCCCATGCAACCCAACCCACCACACCACATCTCACTCGAGGCAAAGGACAAGCAAAGCCCCTCCTAAACCGCAGGTCAGAAAGAGTCCTCCCCGCCGACGCGGGGGTGTTCCGGACTCCGGGGCCAGCAGGACCACACCGGCGCCGTCCTCCCCGCCGACGCGGGGGTGTTCCGCCGGTGCCGTCGGTGGCTTGTCCGGCGAGGAGGTCCTCCCCGCCGACGCGGGGGTGTTCCGGCCCTCGGCATCCGCTCCCCCTCGACCGTGTTGTCCTCCCCGCCGACGCGGGGGTGTTCCGAACCCGCTCGTGTCCATGAGCGGCGAGTGCCGGTCCTCCCCGCCGACGCGGGGGTGTTCCGCCCGAGCCCACCGACCCCCGGCTGAAGGGGCAGTCCTCCCCGCCGACGCGGGGGTGTTCCGCTCGCCGGGGCGGGGGGGGCGCCGTCGCGGTCGTCCTCCCCGCCGACGCGGGGGTGTTCCGTTGTGCCGGGTCAGGGCGCCGCCGAGCGGACCGTCCTCCCCGCCGACGCGGGGGTGTTCCGGTGATGGCGACGGTGAGGGCGGCGGGGTAGAGGTCCTCCCCGCCGACGCGGGGGTGTTCCGCTCGGCGACGCGCACGACTTCGCGATGAAGACGTCCTCCCCGCCGACGCGGGGGTGTTCCGGTGCAGGACATCGACCGGTTCCCCATCGAGGAGTCCTCCCCGCCGACGCGGGGGTGTTCCGTACTCCTCGGCCTTGCTGGGGTCGAGGGCGGCGTCCTCCCCGCCGACGCGGGGGTGTTCCGGTGCGCGCCGTGCTGGCCCTGCTCGGGCCGCTGTCCTCCCCGCCGACGCGGGGGTGTTCCGTCCTCGCTGGGGTAGACCTGGGCGACGCTGACGTCCTCCCCGCCGAAGCGGGGGTGTTCCGCGGCACCGGAACGACGTCGGGTGCACCGTGACGTCCTCCCCGCCGACGCGGGGGTGTTCCGCTGGGCGAGCGGATCGGCCGCGCCGTGGCCGCGTCCTCCCCGCCGACGCGGGGGTGTTCCGCTCTCCGGGGCCAGCAGGACCACGCCGTAGCCGTCCTCCCCGCCGACGCGGGGGTGTTCCGGTCATCAAGGGCGACGTCCGCGCCGTCGAAGGGTCCTCCCCGCCGACGCGGGGGTGTTCCGGCGGGCTTCAACGCGTTCTGCCACAGCCACTTGTCCTCCCCGCCGACGCGGGGGTGTTCCGGCGGGTGATCTCTGCCTCTCGCTCCTGCCGAAGTCCTCCCCGCCGACGCGGGGGTGTTCCGCTGTCCGACCCCGACACCTACTTGAACCCGGAGTCCTCCCCGCCGACGCGGGGGTGTTCCAGCGCCGTCCTTCTCGGCCGCCGGGTTGTCGTCGTCCTCCCCGCCGACGCGGGGGTGTTCCGAAGCAGTCCGCCAACTCCGGACGCCCCTTCTCGTCCTCCCCGCCGACGCGGGGGTGTTCCGACGTCCCGGACCCTGGACAAGGCGCTTCGCGGTCCTCCCCGCCGACGCGGGGGTGTTCCGTGGGAGGCGAGGCGTTCGGCGTCCTCCAGGGTGTCCTCCCCGCCGACGCGGGGGTGTTCCGCAGCGGGAGGCCGTGGTCGCCGCCGTGGCGTCGTCCTCCCCGCCGACGCGGGGGTGTTCCGTACCCGTTCGGCTTCTGGCGCTGGTCGACGTGGTCCTCCCCGCCGAGGCGGGGGTGCTCCGCCGTGCCGCTGCGCCCGAACCAGGAGCGGTGCTCTCCCCGCCGACGCGGGGGTGCTCCGTACACGGCGTGCCTGCACCGGTCGGTCAGCGAGCCGGATACCGGGCGCAGACCAGCTCTGCCTGCGGCCAACTGCTGCGGGTGGGCAGCCGAGCCGAGGTGACGGCTACTGCGGCAGCGGGCTGGCGAGGCCATGACGATGCGCTCGGCAGGACGGTGTAGAGGAGGTCGGCACGGCGCACGCTGTGGTGGGCGCGCCGTTGGGGAGCTGGCGCACGCCGGGTGGAGTGCAGCGTGTGACGCGGAACACGTTCGGTGCGCGGAGGAGTGTTCGCCATCCCGGCAGGGCCGGGTCATGCCTGGTCAGGGCATCACAAAGCGTGACTAGCGGCGCTTATTGAATACGGCACAGTGCTGCCGGGTGGGGACGGCCGGTGATTTTCTGCGGGGCGGCATGAGTGATCGGGCTCGCGAATCACTTAGGTAGAGGACAGGCCCAACGGCCCGTCGGCGCATGCGAGTTCGCGCCGGGTCCCTTACCCCTTAATGGAGAGGAACTCGCTCATGTCCCCGGCTGACGGGAGGCGTTCGTGAGTCACGACGACGCACAGGAACGCTCCGCGCAGGAGCACGGCCTCGGGCTGTCCCAGTCGATGTACGTGCCGCTGGACCTGCCGATCGACTTCGAGGCCTTCTACCTGGCGCACCAGGAGGCTTTCCACGCGTACGCCGAGGTCCGCTTCGGCACCCGCGCGGCCGCCGAAGAGGTCATACACGAGGTCTTCCTGGAGATCCACGCCGGCTGGCTGAGCTGCTGGGCTCCGGCCGCGTGGAACAGGGCGCGTGGGCGATCGTGCGGCGGGCCGTCCGCGACCGCCTGGAGTCCGAGGGGCGCGCGCCGGCGTTCATCATCAACGGTCCCATCGCCCAGGCCCTGGCCGCGACGAAGGACCGGCTGGAGAGGATGCAGTCCACGACCGGCCTGTACGAGGCGATCGCGGAGCTGCCGAACCGGCAGTTCGAGGTGATTGTCCTGCGCTACCTGCTGGGCTACCCCACGACGAGGGTCGCCTGGTTCATGGGGATCGACGAGCGCACCGTCGGCCACCACCTGCGCCCCGCGGCAAGGAGCGTCTGCGCGTGAAACTCGGCCTGCCCGACGAGCGCAAGAAGCCCCAGCACAAGCAGAAGGGGGAATGACCGTGACCACCGCCATCGACGCTCTGCTCAACGAGGCGCAGATCCCCGTCCGCGGCACCGAGCGCTTCGATGTGGCCGCAGCCCTCCGGCGGCTGGCCGCCGACGCCTCCCGCCGGACACCGGCCGTGGAGACCGCCCGCGCCGCCCAGGCCGGGCAGCGCCTGGAGGTGGTGTGCCGGTGGCTGCTGAACGAGCCGGACGCCGCCGCCCACGTCGACAAGATCGCCGACGGTCCGGACCGCGGACCTCTGACCGAGGAGCAGATGGACCTCGACGGCGCGCTCGTCTTCGCCTGCCTGCTGTACCTGACGGGCCACCAGGAATCGGCCCAGTTCTGGTGGCAGCTCGCCGCCGGCGCCGGCAGCCGGGCCGCCGCCTACTGCCTGCACCTGCACCACCTGACCCTGGGCGAGACCCGCGCAGCGTGGCACTGGTTCCACCAGCTCACCCACTCCATGGCCGACACCACCCCGCCCGATGCAGCCTTCCTCGAGGGCCTGGAGATCGTCGCCAGATACGTACGCCACAACGGGTCCCGCGCGCTCGCTCCCAGCGGCCGTCTGGAGAGCGAGGTCGACCGGCTCGCCGCACGCACGCCCGGCTGCTCCGTCATCGTCGCCCGGCCCGACCGCCAGCTGGTCGCCCGACTGGAGGAGTTCACCGCAGGCCGCTGACCAGGTCATCCAGCACAGCAAAGGGGGGAGTTCCGCCCAGGCCACCGGTTCCGAGGCCACCGGCCAGGCGGACTCCCCGCGCAACGCCGCTTCGGAAAGAGGACGTCCGCCATGCACCCTAACCATCAGCCGCCCCGCGCGGGCGGGAAACTACGCACCACGCTTCGGCAGCGGATCGCCCGCCGCCGGCGCATCGCCCTGGCCCACGTACTGCGCGGCGCCTGCTACGGCATCGGCACCGGAGCGATCGGCCTCGCCTGCATCTGGCTGGAGCGTCTGATGTAGCCACCGCGGTCGACACGCCCACCGGTGCCGCGGTGGCCCGAGGCTCGGGGAGCTGACGGAAAACGTCATTCGAGTTGTGCTCGAAAGGGGCCGCTTGCCGCCCTGCCCGGGAAATGCAGATGGCCCCGGCCCTTTGAGGCGGGGGCCAGCTGGGTTCCACTCGGACGCTCAGCCTGGCCGCCGGCCGCCAGGCACATTATGCGGCCGGTTCGTACGTCACGGTCTGGTCCGGACAGTTGGCAGCCGTCTCGTGCAGGGCCGCTACTTCGATCTCGTCGGCCGCGAGGCTCCAGCGGAGCTTCGTTGCCACCCACTCCGAGACGTACCGGCAGTGCACCTCGGCGGCCGGGGGCAGCCACTCGGAGGGGTCCTGGTCGGCCTTGGAGCGGTTCGAGCGGGCGGTGACGGCGACCAGGCTGGCGTCGGCGCCCTGGTCGTTGGAGCGTACGCCTCACGCCGCTGCGCCGTCCACCCCGACGCCCCGCTGTCCCAGCTTTCCGCGAGGGGCACCATGTGGTCGATGTCCAGGCCGGAGGCGGATGTCACCCACACCTGGTCGTAGTACGACGTTCCAGTGGCGGAAGGCGTCCCGGTCGTAGCCGTCGCGGGACTCGGTCTCCACGGGCAGACGAGTAACGGCTTCGGTCAGCGGCAGCGTCTCCACCGCATGAGCAGGCGCAGGGACGGTGAGGGGCAGGAGGGCCAGGGAGGCGGCGGCCAGGCCGGCGCCGCAGAGCAGTGAGCACGGGCCGTTGACAGCGGCCCTCCAGGCGGCGCTGTCAGGCGTTCTTCGAGTGCGCCGCCCGTATGGGCGCAATGGTCGTACCGGCAACCGGACGGCATGGCCTTTCCACGCTTTACCCCGAGCGTGCCCTGCCCTGGCTCCCCCGGCTTCCCTCAGGAGAGCCCTCTGGTCAGGCCCGTCGGGCCGGGTGGTGGGGCCGTGGGAGGCCAGCATGCTCGGTCTTCCGTACCCGGTCCGGGTGACGCTGCCCGGACGGGAGAACTTCAGCAGGCGGGCCAAGCGTCGTGCCGGGTATGAGGCCGATCAACGACGCGCACGTGGCGGAGCCGAGACATGGAGCGTTTTCAGCGCTGCCTCTCCAGGGTGAGGACGGCTTTGGTGACTGACGTCATGCGGTTGGGGCTGATCCGGGACCTTCGGAAGATCCGCCAGGACTTCAGCAGTGCCATGCCCCGTTCGACGGGTGCCCGGGACGGGGCCAGTGCTCGGTTGACCGTCCGCTGTGTCGCAGACAGCTGCCCGCCGGGCGGCCGTCTGCGTCCGGTGGTGACCCAGGGGCCGGCGCCCTGGTAGGCGCGGTCGGCCAGGACGGGGACGCCCTGGCGTTCGCAGATCCGGATGATCCGGTGGGTGCGGGCCGCGGTCAGGTCGTGGCACCGGCCCGGCAAGGCCAGCGACATCCACAGCACGTGCCCGGTCGGGTCGGTCACGACCTGCACGTTCACGCCATGGCGACGGTGCTTGTGCGAGTAGTCGGCCCTGCCGTCGCCCACGCGGTCGCACTCGGCGAGCGTCCCGTCGAGCAGTACGTACTCCGGTTCGTGCTCGCGCAGGGCCTTGAGCAGACCGGGCGCCCGGGCGGCCAGGAGGTCGATCACCGCAGCGGTGTAGGCGTGGGCGGTGCCGACAGAGATGCCGAAGCCGGCGGCGATCTGGGCCAGGGTGTCGTGCTTGCGCAGGTACACCAGACCGACGAGCGCGCGTTGGTGCGGCGGGAGTTTGCAGCGGCGGTCACCCTCGCGGGTGACGATGAGCATGGTGACCCACTCGACCAGCGCATGAGGCAGGTCGAGTGCGGCAGGATAGGAGACCAACGAGGCACCTGGGCTGATGAGTTGAGACTTCGAACACCTCCCTCAACGGCGCGGGTGCCTCGTGCGTTGTGCCCTCGCCGCTGTCACCCCATCGGTGGCCACTCTGAAAACGCTCATGCAGTGGTGGAGGTCGCCGCCGCCGACGACCGGACCACCTTCGCCATCCAGGAACTGCTCGCCGCCCGGTGGGCAACCGCGCCGGCTGACCGCACGGTCCGTGAACCGGGCGAGGCGTACGGCTGCGCTGCTACCTGGACCTGCGGCAGGAAGCCGACCCAGCCTGACCCAGGACGCTACCGTCACCGAGCGGCGACCCAACCGACCGATCACCGACCCATTACAGACATCACTCCGAAGAACAGGCCGAGCATTCCGATAGACATCCAGACCACCCCCAGAAGCCGGGCATTGCCGACGATCTTGGCCATTCTTGTCGACGCCTTCGTCGTGTCACACCGATGAGTCCCTGGAACCCTTCTCCCGAGCAGCAACATAATCCCGACCACAAGGGCGTGAAGTCCGATCGATATGCACAGGAGACGAAAGATCCAGGATATTGCTTCCACGCACACGCATCTCCGTTCACGAGTGACCCGGTGGATGAATAGGCCTACGAGAAGACTGCAAAGATCACTCCGAAGGCGGTCACGAAAGCACCCAGGATGGTCACCATCACACCGACAGCCTTGAAAGTTGCTGGAACCTTGTCATCGCCCGGAGCCAAGTTGACGGGCGATGCCACCATTCGGTCCCGGAGTCCGCGATGGTTCGTGGCCAGTGCCAAGCCGAAGGCGAGACAAGCGAGTCCAAGGAGCAGGGGAACAACAAACATCAAAAATTACCTCTACTGTTCCTGAGTTGGAGGCCGCCGGCCCGAGAGAAACTATTCCCGGACCGGCGGCACAAGGTTCTTCCTCAGCTGCAGCCGAGCCGCATCGAGCATCCCCAGGTGTAGTTGATTCCCGTTTCCACTCCTGCTTCGATGCCGGCTCCGCCACCCACTTCAGTTGCCCACACGGGCTCACCCTTGCTGTTCCTCGCCCATGATCCGTCCGCATTGAATCCGGATTCATGACTGGCAACGGCTCCGAGAATGTAATGCCCGGAGACTTCCTTGTCCCAACCCCAGCCCCTGAGCTGGTCGAGCGAGTCCGCGTTGCTGGTAAGCCCTGTGACGTCAGCCGACAGGCCCCCTCCGATACCGGAGAGAGATGGTGAAACACTCAGACCGACATCCCAGTCCCCATCTGAGTTCCGGCTCACCATGGCGCAGCCCCCTACGCTCCCCATGATAACCACGCCTCCAGAGGCACTAAGGCAAACGCCCCAAGTGTTGGCCTCGGTTCCCACCCCGATAACCTCCAGCACCTTATCGAACCAGCCCGACTTTCCCTTTGCGGTACTGCTGCGGATGTCGTCCTTCTTTCGGCGTTCAGCGTCGGCGCGCTTTTTAGCCTGAGCCTTCACAGCATTGATCTGGTCCCGGTGTGCGGCAGCTTTAGCATCGCGTTTGCGGGCGCGGTTGTCGTCGATGAGGTAGTGGGCGGGATTGGCGCGGTATGCCTTGTATTTTTTCTGGGATGCCTTGTCCTTCTTGGGGGTCTGTTTCCAGACCCATTTGCTGCCCTTCTTGGTGTAGCCGGCGGTCATGCCGCGGTCGTTGGCCCAGCGTTCGTCGTTCATGGAGTGGCCGCCGACGGGGCCGTCGGGGCGCAGGCCGGTGGGGTCGGACTTGGTGATGGGGTTGTTGTGTGCGTAGGAGTAGGCGTTCATCTGGGCCGGGTCGTGGAGGTCGATGATGGGGTCGACGGAGAGGAAGCGGCCCAGGGTGGGGTCGTATTCGCGGGCGCCGAGGTGGACCAGGCCGGTGGGGTCGTTGGTGCCTCCGACGAAGCCGCGGGTGCCGGGGATGGTCTCGCTCTGTTCGGAGCGGGTCTGGCCGAAGGGGAGCTGCTTACGGCGGCTGATAGCGAGGGTGGTCATGGCGACGGCTGCCAGTGAGGTGCCCTGGTGGTCGCCCAGAAGGAAGGAGAAGCCGCTGCTGGTGCGGACGGCGACGGTCTGTCCTTCGTGGGTGTAGTGGCGGACGCCCTGCTTGGTGCCGTCCGGCTTGACTTCGAGTTCGTTGTTGCCGGGCAGGGTGAGGGTCTGGCTGCCGTCGGCGTTCTTGGCGATCAGACGGTCGCCGTCGGCGGTGTAGTAATAGCGGGTGGTCTTGCCGTTTTCGGTGAGGGTGGCGAGGTGGCCCTCGTCGTCCCAGGTGAGGTTCTGGGTGCGGGCGCCGATGGCGCGCTTGGTGGTGTTTCCGGCTGCGTCGTAGGTGAAGGTGCTGGTCTGGCCGTCCTGCGTGCCGCCGGTGACGGTGGCCGATTGCACGGCGTGCGGCAGGCCGGTCTGGGGCTTGTTGTGGTGGTAGGCGGTGACCGTGTCGGTGCCGGCCTGGGCGCCGGTGCCGTGGGTGGTTTCCTCGATGCGGTTGCCGAGGGCGTCGTAGGCGAAGGACTGCCAGTAGGCGTCCGGGCCGCCCACGGTGGTGGCCGACGGCTGGGAGGTGCAGTCGGTCTTCGCTGTCCAGGCTTCGGTCAGGCGGCCCAAGGCGTCGTTGGTGAAGCACTGGGTGTCGATGGTCTTGGCGGCGTCCTGGCCGCTGGCGGTGGTGATGTTGGTGGCGTTGCCCGCGTGGTCGTAGGTGTAGGTGGTGTCGTCGATGCGCTGGGGGGCGAGGTCGCGGTCGGTGGTCTGCCTGATGAGGCGGCCGGTGAACTCGTCATAGGTCTGGGTCTTGTAGACCTTCTTGCCGAGGGTGCCGAACTCGGTGCGCACCGGGCGGGAGAAGACGTCGTGGCGCGTGGCGTTGACCAGGGTGATGGAGCCGACGGTGGTCTTCTGTGGCAGGTTGCCTTCGCCGTAGACGGTGGTCTGGCGTTCGGAGGGCAGGTTGCCGACGGCCGGGTGCCGGATCCACTCGGGCAGGCCGGTGTAGGTGTTGTAGCCGTAGGTCCAGGTGAAGGAGCCCGCCAGGGCGCCTGCCTCTGCGGGGATGGTGACGGTGCTGGACGTGGGCTGGTAGCGGTCGTTGTAGGCGGTCGTGGCGGTGGTGTACTTCTTGCCGTCGATGTAGCGGGTGCTGCTGTCGGGCTGTCCCTTGGCGGCGGTGTCGTAGGTCCATTCAGCCAGCAGTGTGTCGCTCTTCTTCAGCGCTGTCTGGCGGCCCAGGGCGTCGTACGTGCTGGTCAGGGTGATTCCGCGGGCGTCGGTGACGGCGATGGCCCGGCCGAGCTTGTCGAACTGGGTGTGGACGGTGCCCTTGTCGGGGTCGTCGGTGTCAGTCTGCTGGCCTCGGGCGTCGAAGGTGTATGTCCAGGTGTTGCCCGCGGGGTCAGTGACGGTGAGCGGCGTCTCCCACTTGCCGTAGGTGTACGTAGTCGCCTGGTGTGCTGTGCGAGTGGCGTTGGTGTATTCGCGGCGTTCCACGGTACGGCCGTGGGCATCGGTGATCGTGGTGACGGCGGTGCCGCCCTTCGGTGGGATCACCGTGGTGCGGTCGCCGTCGTAGACGGTCCTGGTGCGGTACTTCTCGTCACCGTAGGTACGGGCGATGGCATCGGTGACGCGTCCCTGACCGTCGTGCACGTTCTCGGTCATGGCCGGTACCTGGTTGTCGGCGGCCGTGACCAGCGAGGCCGACGGAGCGCCTTCCGCATAGTAGGGAGCGTAGTTCTTCCAGGCGAAGCCCCGGGTGTCGTACCGGGTCTCGGTGATGATCCGGTGCGGGGTACCGATGGCCGGGGCCTGGGTCTCTCGTTCGCGCAGCAGTCCGTCGTACAACTGGTAGCTGGTGGCGTAGGAGCCGTCGTACTGCAGTGTCTTGGTGGCGACCGCGTTCGCGGCGGTCTTGGAGATGGTGTAGCTGTACTCGGCGGAGGGCTGGTTGGGGTGATCGCTCTTCGTCCAGCCGGGCGTCCATACCTTCAGGGTGCGGCCGAGCCCGTCGTAGGTGGCGTCGGAGCGTTTGCCGTTGGCGTCCTCCACGGCCGTGGCGACGGCGCGGGTGGGGTCGTATGTGCTGGTGGCGGTGTGGCCGAGGGCGTTGGTTTCCTTCACCGTGACGGGTGCGTCGATGGTGAGAGGCGTGTACTCGGTTCGGCTGGTGTTGCCGTCCGCGTCGGTTTCGGTCAGTTCACGGCCGTGGATGTCGTAGGTGTGCTTGGCGGTGGTCAGGTAGCCGGTGCCTTTGGCGTCCTGCTCCTCCAGAGTGGTCACGTCGCCCTTGGTGGGGGTCGTGTCCAGGCTGGTGGCGCCGTCGTAGTAGTACCGGGCGACGGAGACCAGGTCGGCGGGAAGCATCGGGGTCTTGTCACACGCGACTGCGACAGTCCTGGTTTCCTTGACCAGGCCGAGGATGTTGGCGGTGCTGTTGCGTGCGTAGCTGGTGGTGGTGCATTCCTCGTCGCCGGTCTTGGCAGTGTCACCGAGGTCGGATTCGGTGCGGACCATGCCGTACTCGTCGAAGGTGCGCGTGGTCCTTGTGGTGCGCCAGCCGTCGCCGACGGCGGTGCGGGTCTTGTCCTCCAGGTTTCCGGTGATGTAAGCCTTCTGAGCCGGCAGGCCGGTCCGCGTCATCGTGGCGGTGGCTGCGGAGAGCCAGGGGGTGTAGCTGGTGGTGGTCGCCGGCTTACCGTCACGGCCGTCATAGACGGCCTTCTCGCGGGTCATGCCGGCGAAGGCGGGGTGGTCGTCGGCGGCGATGCCCTCGTGGTCCTTCACCCGGGCGCCGGCGATGCCTCGGAAGTAGCGGTACTCGGTCAGGGTTTGCTGGTCGACGGCAGGGTTGCCGCCACGGACCTGGACCCGGCCGTAGCCCTTGCGGTCACCGTATGTACGGTGCTTCGCCTCGGTGAACTCGTCTTCCTCCTTCGCCCAGGCCATACCGTCCAGGTACGTGTAGTCGGTCTGCTTGACCGGCGCGCCGCCGGTATTGTCCGCTTCGAGGACTTGGGTGACGACGTAGGTGTGGAACCAGTCCAGGTAGGGCTCGTAGTCGGCGGCCGGAGCGTCCGGCGGTGACCACATCACGGGGTAGCAGCGGCGTGTGTTGGACGACGGAGTGGGTACGTCGCCGGCCTTGCAGTCGGGACCGGAGTAGGTGACGCCGATGGTGCCGCCGGTTTCGGTGGCGATCTCGTAGACGCGGTAGCGCACTAGGGGCGGCACGGGGTCAGGCTTGCCGCCGGTGGTGGCTCCCTCGACCCGGTTGGCCAACTGCTGCCCCTTGAAGGTGACTGGGGGCATCGTGACGTCGCCGGTGCCGGTGTGACCGGTGCGGGTGATGGATGCCAGCCACAGTGCGGGGTCGGACCCGTCACCCGTCGTCGGGAACTGATGGGCCAGTTTCCAGGTGTCGACCGGTTTGTAGACGCCGCCGCTCAGCACGGAGGTGTCGATCTGTGTGAGGCGCTTGCGGGACCAGAAGGAAGGTGAGTAGCGGTCCTTGCAGTTCTCGCCCGCCTTGCAGTACCGGTCGAAGGGGACGTCGGGCCAGTTTTTGGCGTTCGTGGAGTCGAAGGTCTCGCAGTTGCTCAGGCAGCGTTCGGAGACTGCGAAGTCGACGCGGCCGGCGGCCTTCCGCCCATACATGGTGCTGGAGCGCAGCCCGTAGTCGATGTGGTCCAGGTAGCCGCCCCGGTCGTAGACGGTGGCGGTCGAAGCACCGGTGTCCGGGTTGACGTTGCGCCCGTAGTGGTTGGTCTCCTTGTGCCAGTAGTAGGCCATGGCATCGGAGTGCGGGTCGACGACGTAGTCGAGGTTCCATCGCCAGGCCTGCTGGCACCAGGAGTCCTTGAACGCGCTGGCGTGGCACGGCTCCCCGGTGTGGTTGCCGAACACCGGAACCGTCCAGGTGGAGTTCGTCTCGGGCTTGCCGTCGGCCCAGCCGGGCAGCCGATTGTAGCCGAAGTAGTAGCGGGTGCCGTCCGGTGTGGTCACCCGCCAGTATTCGCCGTTGTTGTCGCCGTTGCCGCGGTTGGAGCTGGTGAGCTTGGCGACTTTGGTTCCGTCGTCGCTCTGCAGGTGCCACTCGCCGGTCGTGTCGTCCTTGACGAGCACGTTGGACTGGCCGCCGAGGTTGAGGACGGCGTTGTCCTTCTTCCAGCACAGGTCGCCGCTCTTGTCGGTGCCGTTGCCGTCCTTGGCGTCGTCGGCACATGACACGTAGCGGCGTTCGATGTAGCCCGGCTCCATGGACCAGCCGTCGCCGATCCAGTTCGCCTGGTTGTTCGTGGCTGCGGTGCGCCCGTCGACCGACTGGGAGGAGTAGGCCAGGCTCAGTTCCGGCTCAACATTGCCGGGTACTTGGGGCGTGTTGATGTCGTAGGTCCAGGAGAAGCCGCCGGTGGAGCCTCCGGCTGACCACGAAGCGGAGGGTGAAAGGGTGGTGGCGGAGAAGTCACCCGAGGGGCCTGAGGCGTTGGCGGTTGCGGCGAGCAGGACGGTGCCATCGCTGGACGCGCTCAGTTTGCGTGAGTCGGAGCGTTTCGTGGCTGAGCTGGAAGACGTCTCGGGGGAGGTGGTCGAGTATGCGGCGGTACTCTTCGGCTCAGGAGCGGCGGGCAAAGTGACCTTGGCCGACAGCGTCGCTTCCCTGACGTCGTTGTCCGTAGCCAGTTCCCGACCACTACGGCAGGACTTGCTGCCGGGGCTGGTCAGCGCGCATGCCGGGAGCTGTCGTACCGTCAGCCTGGACGCCCAGTCACCTCCGACCATATGACGGAAGGACGAGTAGTCGACCTTCAGATCGATGCTGCCCCTGCCTCCCTTCAGGGGGCGAATCGCCAGCACGATTCCGTCAAGATCCAGGGCTTCGGCTGTCTTCTGACTGAGAACATTCACCTGGGCCTTCTCCGGTCCGGCCGAGGTTTTCGCAGTCGCTGAGCCCGCCCGGCCGACGCTCACCGGCGTGCCCTCAGCGGGGACGAAGCCTCGCCTGGACAGATCCACAGTGCTCTGGGAGCTCTGCGGCCAGGCAGATCGAGGAGCCTTCTTCCAGGCATTGCGCTCCGCTTCGTCTGCTTTGCGCTGCTTCCCGTTCTTCACGGGGGATGTCGGAACCGGCTTTGGATTCGTCAGCTTGGCCAGTGACAGCTCTGCTGCCGCGGCCACCGGCCCGCCCAGCAGGCCGGCCAGAAGGTAAGCCGCCAGCAGCGCGGCTGTCCACCGCACGGCCCATGCCCGTCTGACGTTCCTTCTTGCTGGTGGACGCGCGAATCTCGCTCGCAAATCGGACACCTCTCCCCCGCAGGAAGCACACAAAGATGTAGATCATCCGGAACCTAACACCACCGGAAGGAAAGGCCAAAGAATTCCGCCGGTAGCTAACTCACCAAATAAAACAAAACCTTTACCATGGCCCTTCCATGACCATTTGACGCCTTTCGTAAAAATATGGGTGCAGCACACAAACAGGACAAGCGTGGCAGCATCTTGGCAGCTCACCGCAGCCATTGAGGGAACATGAAGGCGCTACGGCACGCAGGACAAACCCTTCGGCGACAAGTGGACTGATATGCCATTCGCTTGTCTTGAAGCGGACGCTGGGCTTGTATGGTCTGTGAAAATATGTGTACATTCTGCAAGGGGGCGTAATGAAAATCCGGCGGTCAGGATGCAGAGGCCGGTTGCGTGACGGTACAGCCCTCACGGCGGTCGTCTCCTCGATGGCGATCGTCCTGTCGACGGCACCCGCGCTCGCAGCGGAGGCAGGCACCCCGCCGAGTGAGGTGGCCACCGCCGAAGGGGAGACCACAGACGACGCTTTGGCGCTCAAGAGGGCCGCTGAGACCGGTGAGCCCGTCGAAGTGCTCTCCCGTCGCACGGAAGCATCACAGGTGTTCGCCAACCCGTCCGGCACCTTCACCGAGGAACGGTATGCAACCGCTCAGTGGGCGCGGCAGGACAACCGATTGGTGGACATCGACACCACACTCCGGCAGGAGAGCGACACGAAGGTGCGCCCGAAGGCCACGACGGTCGGTCTGGAATTCTCCGGCGGAGGAGACGGGCCGTTGGCGACCATCAGACGAGACGGCCGCAGCATCGCCCTGAGCTGGCCTTCGCCGCTACCGAAGCCTGCCGTCTCCGGAGACACCGTCACATACCCGGATGTACTGCCGGATGTGGACCTCAAACTGCGCGCCAGCGCCTCGGGCTTCGCTCAACTCCTCGTCGTCAAAACGGCCGCAGCCGCAGCGAACCCGGACCTGCGGACCGTCTCCTACAAGATGTCCAGCAAGGGCCTGGACGTCTCGGCCGACGAACACGGAAACCTCAGGGCCGTCAACCCTGGCGGCCAGGAAGTGTTCACCGCTCCCACGCCGCGCATGTGGGACAGTTCAGGCGAGGCGGGTACGCAGACGCAATTGCTGCGGACTGACAACCAGCCCGCGGCCGGGTCTCAGGAAGCCAATGAGTTCGAACCGGCTCCTGGTGCCCAGCAGGCTGCCATGCCCGTCGAAATCAATGACGGCCAGCTCACCCTCACGCCCGATGCCGACCTGATGACCGGTGCGGACACGACCTACCCCGTCTACATCGACCCCCATGTCGACGGTTCGCGCCACTCGTGGACCATCGCATACAAGAAGTACCCGAAGACCTCCTACTTCAACGGGGCAGGCTGGAGCGGCTCCACCACGTCGACAGCCCGCGTCGGCTACGAGAACGAGACCACCGGCCTGGCCCGCTCCTACTTCCGCATGAACACCAAGAACCTCTGGAGCACCGAGAAGAAGGTCATCAAATCCACGTTCCGGATCAAGAACACATGGTCCTGGTCATGCAAGGCCAAGCCTGTCGAACTGTGGCGCACGGCAGCGATCACCTCCAGCACTACCTGGAACAACCGACCGACACGACGCGAGAAAATGGCCACGGTGACGGACGCTAAGGGATGGGGTTCCAGTTGCCCTGCGGGCAACCTGGCCTTCAACGTCACCCCTGGCGCGCAGGACGCCGCAGCGAGCAAGTGGAACACCATCACCTTCGAACTTGCCGCCTCCAACGAGTCAGACGTCTACGGCTGGAAGAGGTTCGCTGCCAAGTCGGCCGTGCTGGTGACCGAGTACAACACCTACCCCAAGGCGCCCACCAGCCTGGACACGATCCCCAGCACCAAGAACAGCGCCGGGTGCGGTAACACCGCACCCTACGGGCTGATCGGCAACACCGACGTCTCACTCACCGCCAAGGGAAGTGATCCCGACGGGGGAACGGTCAAGGTCAAGTTTCATCTGTGGGCCACCGGCCACCACCCCAACGACGACCCCAATGGCGTCATGATCGTCAACAAGACGGTGTCCGTCACGTCTGGCACCGTCGCGAAGCTCAAGGTGACCAAGGCTGAGCTGACGCCGCACCTGACGGTGGCGAACGGCAACTTCTCATGGAAGGCCCAAGTCAACGACGGTTCACTCTTCTCCGACTGGACCCCCACCCAGGGTGCCCCGGGCTGCCGCTTCGTCTTTGATCCCACCCGTCCCAGCACTCCGCCCAATGTCGCATCCACCCAGTTCCCCGACGGCAGCGACGGATGGCCGGCCATCACCGGCCGCGTGCGCACTGAGGGCGCTTTCACCATCTCCAGCAACGGTGTCACCGACGTCACCAAGTACGAGTACTGGACCGATGCCGACCCCACCGTGCGTTCGGCCGCACCGAGCAGCTCAGGCGGTAGCGTCAGTGTCAAGGTCACCCCGACCTCAGCCGGAGCCAACCAGCTCTATGCCCGTAGCCTCGACAGGGCCGGCAACAAGTCCGACCCCGTCACCTACCTCTTCTACGTCAACGGTCCCGAGGAAGCCGACAAGCCCGGCGACATCAACGGCGACGGCAACCCCGACCTGTACGGGATCGACCAGGACGGCACGCTGAACCGCTTCTACGGAGCAGGCGACGGCACCGTCGGTCAGGCATCCAGCCCGGCCTCCACCCTCTCCTGGACCGGAGCCAAGATCACCCACCGCGGCGACTGGACCGGCGATGCCTATGAGGACGTCATCTCCCTCAGACACGACACCACCGCGAACGTCGACCGCTTGTGGGTCCACCCCAACACCGGTTACGGCTACGTCTGCACCGACTGCACCGGCGACGACAACGACCAGCGAGAACTTACCGTCTACGACCCGGCCAACAACCATTGGCAGGGAGCCGAGCAGATCCTTGCCATCGGCGACGTGGACGGCGCCATCGATGTGGATAACGACGGCATCGAGGACATCCCCGGCTACCCCGACCTTCTGGTCCGCAACGGCGACCTCCTGTGGCTGTACTACGGAGCGCCCGACAACCGCCTCGATTCCGACCGCGAACCAGTTCTCATCGGTTCCGAGGGCTGGGCGACCATGGACCTGTTCGCCCCCGGCGACAGCGACGGCGACGGGCGCGTCGACCTCGGCGCGCGAGACCGCAGCACCGGCGATGTGCACGTCTACCGCGGCACGAGCGACGACGGTGACGGCCTGACCGACCACACCGCCAAGATTCAGGCCGGCACCAGCTTCACCCCCGCCTCCAACCCGCTCCTCACCTCACCCGGCGACATGGACGGCAGTGGTGCGTTCGACCTCTGGTACACCCGCAGCAGCAACAACACCCTTGTCGCCTACCTCGACCTTGGAACCGGGAACAAGCGCAAGGTCGAAATGACCAGCGACTGGACCGGCTACCAGTCCCTCAGCTGAGTCCTACGTGCCGACCCTGCTGCCCTCCTGTTCTCTCACCCGCCCATCAGAGGCGCCACGGTGGCGAGAAAACAACAAGAGTCCGGACACGCAGACACGCAGGAGGCCCCGCCGTCCCTGGGCGGCGGGGCTCGGTCCGTCAGCCGTGCGGCGGGTTCGTACGTCGCGCTCTGGTCCGGGCAGCCGGCCGCCGTCTCACGCGAGGCCGATGCCTCGGCTTCGTCAGCCGTCAGGCTCCAGCGGAGCTTTGAGGTCCGCGTGCTCACTGAGTCGTGCGGCCGCGCCTGACAGCCTCATCAGACGCCAGGCGTAGGCCATCTTTACAGCTCAGCATGCCTGCCCGCTCACCGTATTCCGGTGAGCGGGCAGGCGTGGCCAGAAGCCTTTCAGTGTGTGCGGACTGACGCCCCGTAGTTGTCGCTCTGACGCCGTACGGTGACAGGTTCGGCGGGGGCCGGCCAGGCTTGGATGAGGTACCACTCGGTGACCTCGTCCGGGGCCAGGTCGACGGCGGTGTCGCGGCCACGGGCGTGCACGCGCAGTCGGTAGTCACCGGGGCCGTTGAACGCCAGGACGGGGAGTTCTTCGTCGAGGTCGTCCATGATGCCGCGGACTCGGAGGTCGCCGGATACGGAGTGTGCGGAGACTTCCACGATGTCCTGCCAGTCTCCTGCATCGGGGTTGGGCGGGGTGTCGTGGAGGGTGACGGTGACGTCGACGTCGCCGGTGTGGATACCGGTCATGACGGTGACAATGCCGTCGGTGACGCGCACCAGTCCGTTGTGGCTGCGGTCGATGTCGGGGCCGGTCGGGCCGTCCTCGTCGCTGATGTCGAACTGGTGGTACTGCACGGGGACGAGTTGGTGGCCTCGTGCCGTGTCGTCGCTCATGTCACAGTCCTCAGCCGACGGTGGTCTTCTACTTGATCCACACCAGGGACCTGTCCTTTTCGATGATGCGGTTATACAGGTAGAAACGTCCCAGGTCCTTGCCGCCTTCCTCGTTCTGGCGACCATCGATCATGCGTCGGCTGAACTTGCCGCCCCCGGTTTTGGCGCCTTGCCAGGTGGATGCGAAGGGGTACTCGTCGCATTGCTTGCCCTTCAGCCGCTTCAGACTGGCGGGGCGCGCCTTGCTCCGGTTCTCCTTGATCTTCTTTTTGTCCGTCAGCCGGGACAGGTAGCTCTTGGTGCCGTGCTTGCCGGGCAGCTTTTTTGGTGTTCTGCGCGTACGCGATGTGTTTGGCGAGTTCCGGGTACTCACCGTTCTTCGCGTAGACCATCTCTGGGATGTGAGGCATCACGCAGCCGGGCTTGGACGTGCTGGGCAGGGCGTTGTCGCACCGCACGGCAGGAGTCGGCAGCTTCATCTGAGTACTGGGGCTGGCCCACGCGGGGTTCGTGAACGTCCATGTCGCCGTCGCTCGTCCGTCGCCCTTCTGTCCCTTGGGGGATGTCTTGATGGTGGTGTCGAGGAAGAACTGGCCGACCGGCTCCTTGCTCTTGCTCATCGCCTGAGAAGGGGAAGGTGCCCTTGGTCACCTTGCACTTGCCCGCGCAGGTGCCGCTCCCGACGGCGCTGCTGCCCTTGGCCACTCCGGCGCTGTTCACTTCCAGCAGTTCGGCTGCGACCTGCGGCAGGGACGGCGACGGCAGCCGAACGTCTCCTGGAGGAACGTGTACTGCTGAGGAAGGCTGAGCGGCAGCGAGCGGCGGTAGCCGCCGGATCCACGGCGACGTCCTGGTGCTTCGCCGCTCCCGGGTGGCCTCGGCGGCGTGCGAGCACGGCGGGTACGACCTGCGAGGTGGAGAGCAGGGGCGGGGTCTCCGCGTCCCCAACGAGTTGAAGGCTGGCGGTGTCGAAGTCAAGTCTCAGAGCCCCGCCACGGAGACTGCCCGCCCACCACCGCCTGGGCTGGCGCCCGTCGAAGCTGTCGCGTCGGGCGAACGCGCCACCGGCAACCGGTTGCCCGCGGCCGGTGCGGATGCTCAGCGAAGCGGCTGCCTCGGCGAGCAGGGTCCCGGGGGACGCAGCTGACGACCGGCCCCCATGGGTGTGGAAGGTGACCTGGTTCGTGCAGGTCGAAAGATGACTGATCAGCATCCAGGTCTTCGGCAGCGGGGTTGGTACGGGTGGCCCTGGAGCGCCAGCGTCCGGCCCTCGTCCGGAACGGCACGCGAGCCCTCGCGTCGGAATACGTCTCGCCGCCGGGCAAGGCTCGAACCGGACGACAGCCGCTGTCCGTCACCGGTTACGGCCCGACAGTGCGGAAGTCGCGCGCACCCGCCGTACGGTATGTAAGGCGCTAACCTTGGATTAGCGAGAAGAGGAGTGGCCGTGCCGTATCAGCGTGATCGCAGTGCCATCCACGACGAGGCGTGTCCGAGCTTCCAGGAGGCCCTTGAGGTGGTCGGCCGCCGCTGGACGGGCTCGATCCTGGTCGCCGCCAGCCGGGGCGCCACGCGATTCGGCGAGTACCGGGCGTCGATCAGCGGCATCTCCGACCGCCTGCTCTCTCAGCGGCTCAAGGAACTCGAAGGTCGTGACCTCATCAGGCGAACCGTGGTGCCGACCACACCCGTCCAGATCACCTACAGCCTCACCCCCGCGGGAGAGTCCCTGATCGACGCCTTGCAGCCCCTGGCGGAGTGGAGCATGCTGAGGGCCGCTCAGGCCGGAGCTGCCACCGCCCGCTCGGGCCCTGGCGACAAGGACAGGCCGGCTCACTGACCGTGCCGATCGCACACCAGGCGCTCCCGTCCTGCAGTACCCCGCGCATGCGGCAAGGTCCCGGCTGTCGCACTCGTCGTCTGCCTTCACCGCCCTCCCGCCGCAGGGCAAGGCGAACGGACGTGGAAGAACTCACCGGCACGTGACTTTGGCTGCCACCGAAGCCACAGGTACCTGTTACCTGTCACGTCACGTGGAAAGCCAACCGGGACGATCTCTAAGGTGACGGGATGACCACACCTGCCGGTGAGACGGCTCTTGAGGCTTTCGACCTGCTGGACGCCCATCTCGAAGCACTGTGGCGCGCTGCGGAAGTCACGCTCCCACCGGAGCCGCCCGGCCTGGCGGCAGTCGAGGAGGGCGACGATGCGCTTGTCTCGTGGGCCCTCGACCGGCTCCGGAGCCTCCCGCGCGAGCCGAGGGCTGTCTTCTGCCGGGAAGTCGGCGGTCTACTGGTGGAGTTCCGCTCCCGCCGCAGCCTCTGGAACGCGGCGGCGCTGCGGCTGCTGGACGACACGTACACCTTCGTGGCCACCGGTCCCCGGCAGCATGAGGACTGGGCACACGATGTTCATGCCGTGCTGCACCGCGAGGTCGCCGATCCCCGCGGCTGGGTGAGGCTGGACTGGGACCGGAGCAACCCCGCCCGCCGCACAGTGCCCGCGTACCCCTTCGACCCGCCGGACCCGGCGCAGATGCACTCCCGTCTGTACTCCCTGGAGACGAACGCGGCAGCGGCCGCGCTGGCCATCATGGCGGAGGAATGGCAGAGCGAGCCGGCTCCCGTCCGCACCCGTGCCGACCGGGACGCCCTGTTGGCGGACGCCCGGCTGCTGCTCGACCGGTACGGACCCGGCGCCCGCTACTGGACCAACGCGAAGGCCGCTGCCGGCAATCCGGCACCCGATTTCCTCGCATCCGGACTGCAGAGCACCGCGTCACACCACTTCCACACCAGCGAGTACATCGCCGGCCTCTTCATCTTCGAGGACCTGGGCGTGATCGCGGTCAACGACGAAGAAGTGGGCGTCTTCTGGTCCTTCGGAGCGTACTGACGGCTCTTCCCTCAGCACCGGACGGTCATTACGTACGCGACCGGACAGCGTCGTGCGCCCCGGCCCGGGCCGTCGACTCCAACCGGCCGGGCCACGCCGCTCCGTGTCGCCCCGCCCGCCTCGTCAGCTTCCGCAGCTCCGCCGGACGGCTTCCATCGCATCGTCCTCCTCAACGAGGTCGACATCATCGATCGCCGAGTTGCCGGTCACTTGTCTTCGCACCCACCGCGCTGCGGCCCCCGCGCCCGGCGGTGCGGTACTCGCGGCTGTCCCGCTTGCCATCGCTCATCGGCTTACCTGGACGGCTGATCAAGAACATGGTGCGACCTGATGGTCGGCAGGAGGCCGGAGCCGTCCTCGACATGCGGCTCGGTTTGGGCGAGCGTCGGGTCGACGCGTACCTTGTGGACGTCCGCGTACGTCGCTGCAGAGGCGTCGTAAGGGTCGTCGAGGGCGTGCGGACGCTGGTGGAACGGTTCGAGGGGCCGAGTCGGATGTGACGCGGGACGGCTCCGGACCATGATCGACGAGGCCGTGCTGTGCAGAGCCTGCCTGGCGCGTTCTGGCGGCGGTGCCCGCCCACGACCGGCCCGGTGGCGTGCCGGGCCACGGTCCCGGCCGACGCCCGCCGGACGGCGTCACCGATGTTCAGGGGGACTGCCATATGCTCGGGCGGACTGCCTGGACGCCCTGGGACAGGGAGCACGACGTGCCGGCGGACGAACGGCACCGGACCGGGGCCCCTGCGCCGGTCATGGCAGCGGGGTGTGCCGCGGCGTTGCGTACCCTGGCCGCATGCGGATGCGTCCCACCCTGAGCTGGACCCCGACCGAAGCTCTGCCGCCGGCCGCCACGGACCCGGAAGCGGTCGCCGGTGCGCTGAGCGATGGCGGTGTGCTGGTGCTCAGCGGCGCGGGCCTCTCCACGGAGTCGGGCATCCCCGATTACCGGGGCGCGGGCGGCAGCCTGAGCCGGCACACCCCGATGACGTACCAGGAGTTCGTCGCCGATGCCGGGGCGCGGCGGCGGTACTGGGCCCGCAGCCACCTCGGCCGACGCACCTTCGTCCGGGCCCGCCCCAACACCGGGCACCGCGCCGTGGCCGCGTTCGCCCGGCACGGTCTGCTCTCGGGCGTGATCACGCAGAACGTCGACGGTCTGCACCAGGCCGCCGGCAGCGACGACGTCGTGGAACTCCACGGCAGCCTGGACCGGGTCGTCTGCCTCTCCTGCGGTGCCCTCAGCACACGGGAGGAACTGGCAGCACGCCTGGATGAGGCCAACCCCGGGTTCGACCCGGTGGCGGCCGCGATCAACCCGGACGGTGACGCCGACCTCACCGACGAGCAGACCAGGGACTTCACGGTGGTGCCGTGCACCGTCTGCGGCGGTGTCCTCAAACCGGACGTGGTGTTCTTCGGTGAGGCCGTCCCTCCCCGAAGGGTCGAGCAGTGCCGCGCGCTGGTACGCCGAGCGTCCTGTCTGCTGGTGCTCGGTTCCTCCCTGACGGTCATGTCCGGTCTCCGGTTCGTCCGCCAGGCGGAGCAGGCCGGCACACCGGTGCTGATCATCAACCGGGACCCGACCCGCGGCGACCGGCACGCCGTCACCCGGGTCGCACTCCCCCTCGGCGCCGCCCTCGCCACCGTCGCCGCCCGGCTCGGCATCCCGCTCGACGACGGGCCGACGGGTACCTGACGCCCCGCGTGGGGCGGTATCGGCGGCGGGAGGTAACAGCCGCCAGCCCGTGCCCCTCCCTCAGTCGCACTACGCCCGGGAAGCCTTCTCGCCGCGACAGCGGGAAGGGGCCGTGGCTCAATGCCTGGCGAACGCGGCACGTACGGCGGCCCTGCTTCGGTCGGGCCGGGCGTCAAAGTGGCGGGGCCCGAAACGGCAACTTCAGTCTGCGGCCGCGGGGACCCCGGGGCCTGGCGCCATGGCCTCCGCGGCCTGGACCGTGCCCGGCCAGCCCAAGAAGACTGCGGTCGCAGCCCTCGAAGCTACGGCCCGTGTGGTTGTCACCTGGTTCACCGCTCGTTACCGTCCGTTATCGCTGGCACGCGGCAGCGGGGGCGCTCCGGCGTCCGGGGTGTCCACTCGTCATCCTCGTCGCACTCCGGGACACCGAAGACACCCTTGAGGCTTTTCGGTTCCCGGCATCAGTGCTGGGCCGACGGGACCTCGGTCTCCTCGTCATGGAGCGGCTGGTGTTCCTCCACCAACTGATCGATCTCCTGCGGAACCTCACGCAGCGCGTCGAGAACCAGACCCCACGCCCGGTCCCGCAACTCCTCCGGCACCTCGTTCTCGATTTTCTCCGCAAGCCTGTCGATCTTGGAGTGGGCGTCGTACTCGGTGCCCGTGGTCGGTGCGGTCACCACTGCCCACACCAGTCGGCCCGCCCCGGCCGCTGCTCGGCCTATGCTGCCGAGCACCGATCCCACATCCATCTGCGCTCCATCCCTTGGCGGTTGGTGTCCTGCCGCAGCGAGAACTGCCTCAGTATGCAGGGCAGGGCAGGCCGGCCGCGTCTCTCCAGGCCGTGGCCTGGTCCGCTCCGTAACACAGCGGCGATCTCTCCCGCGGTGCAGGCCGGAGTTGGTCCGTGAGAGCGACGGCGGCCTCGGCCAACCATCCCATCAGCACCACAACCAGCGCAGGGGAACGCTCAACCAGCCTGACCACCACGCAAATAGACGGCCGCGGTCGACCAACAGACCACACACCCCTCCCACCACGTGCCTGCTCAGCACGTAGCGCCCATGCCGTCATCTCCCCGTCTGCCCGGGGCCACCAACACCAGACACCGCACTGATCAGCCCAAACGGGACCACGGGACATCCTGATCAGAAGAACCACCCGTGAACCGTGAACAAGGCACTCGTCGGCCTTGGACTGGGGTGGGCGGCAGCACGACTGCCACCGGATAGCGCTCTTCCGGCCCTACCCGAGGCGACATCGCCTCACGCGCGTACCTGGTCCACGCCTGAGACTGGCGCGGCGGCACCAGGGCCACGACTCACGGCCGTCGCGGCGCACGGACCAGCAGGAGAAAGCCGGGAGTGCCCCCGGGAGACGCCCCTGGATCGGCCTGGGTCGGGCCGCCAGGCCGCCACAGCACGCCACACAGACGCGGCCGGCGTCCCATCGGGCAGCATGCACCCTGCCGACGGCGGCACGGGTGCGGCGGTCGTTGGCCTGGTGGACGGCGGCGGACTGCCTGCTCCGTTAGATTCGAACCATGAGCGGCACCGCTGGCACACCCCGCACAGGCCCCGACGGCGACCCCGTCCCTGCCCGGCTGACCGTTCTCGCCAAGGACTGGGCGGATGCCATCGTCTCCAACGATGCCTCCAAGATCGGCAGCTTCATGGCCGACGAGTGGGTCATCGTGTCCGAGTCGGGCGTCACCACCAAAGAGCAGTTTCTCTCGCGCGTCGAGTCCGGGGAGTTGACCCACTCGGCAATGACAGACATCAGCAGCCCCAGGATCCGGGTGTACGGCGACACCGCGGTCCTGACGGGGCGCGTGACGAACACAGCCCACTACAAGTACCAGCGCTTCGAAGCCGACGAGTGGACGACGGATGTGTACGTGAACCGGAACGGCCGCTGGCTCTGCGTGCTGAGCCACATCACGGCCGCAGCCCCGAACTGAGATCCACGGTCACCTGGGGCAGTACTGGCCGCGTTCGTTCGCTGGGAGGACGACGGGGTGCGAGAGCGTCGTCCATTCTCGGGTCTCGCGGACCGGCATTGCGGGTCCGCCCCGATCGCAGGTGCCGTCCGCCGACCAGTGGCGATGCCGTTCATCAACGGCTCTCAGTGAGCCGTAGCGTTCCGGCGCACAGGTCACGCCAGGGGACACCAGTCCTGACCCGGAACAGGATCTCGTTGACCACGATGCGGTGGTCATTGCAACGGCCGCCCCGGCCCCTCGAAGGCGGCAGATGCGGCTCCGGTTACGCCCACTCGCGATTTGTCACGTCCCCCGACCCATGACCGGACCAATGAGCGACCGATCGGGACGCCACATGATCCGCCGGACAGCGCCTGAGGGAGCGGGCAGGCCCAGTGGCCCGTCGACGCATGCAGGTTCGCACCGGGCCCCTTACCCCTCGATGGAGAAGACTCGCTCATGTCCCCTGCTGCTCCGCGGGCCGTTGCGGGGACAGAAGTGCGCCGCAGGAAACGGAGCGATCCGGCTGCGCCGTTCTCATCCGGACGGACACGCACCCGGTCGGCCGCCCCGAAGTACCCCTGGAGGCAAGGCCGCGCCGTAACGCCGGAGACCGCCTGTGGCAGCGGCAGCGGCAGGCGAGAAGCTGCTGGCCGACTCCATTTTCGTCACCTTGACGAAAGCGGAATGGAGCGAATATCGTCACAGGGACGAAAAGGGGGATCACATGGCCGACATCACCTCACGCCTCGGCTGGCGTCACCTGCGCTCGGCGCCCACCGCCCATGTGCGGTACCACCGGCACGGACGGCTCGTCCACGACGGACCGGGGCTGAGCTTCTGGTTCCGGGCGCTCACCGCCTCGCTCTCCGAAGTGCCCGTGGACGACCGGGAACTGGCCGTCGCCTTCCACGCACGCACCTCGGACTTCCAGGACGTCGGCGTCCAGGCGACCGTCACCTACCGGATCCACGACCCGGCGACAGCCGCCACCCGGCTCGACTTCTCCATCGACCCGGACACCGGCAGCTGGCGCGGCGCACCCCTGGAGCAGATCGCGACCCTGCTCACCGAATCCGCCCAGCAGCACGCCCTCGACGTGCTGGCCCGCACCCCCCTGGCTGCGGCCCTCGCCGACGGCGTCGCCACGGTCCGCGAACGGGTGGGCAGCGGTCTGGCCGCCGATCCCCGACTGCCCGCCACCGGCATCGAGGTGGTCGCCGTGCGTGTGGTGGCCGTCCGGCCCGAGCCCGAGGTCGAGCGCGCACTGCGCACGCCGGCCAGGGAACAGATCCAGCAGGAGGCGGATCGCGCCACCTACGAGCGGCGCGCGGTGGCGGTCGAGCGTGAACGGGCCATCGCGGAGAACGAGTTGGCCAGCAAGATCGAACTCGCTCGTCGCGAGGAGCAACTGGTCGAGCAGAACGGGACCAACGCCCGTCGCCGCGCGGAGGAGAACGCGGCGGCCGACGCCGTACGGGCGGAGGCCGAGGCCTCGCGGATGGTGCGCCTCGCCCGTGCGGAGGCCGAGGCGGCGGAACGCACCGGCGCGGCACGGGCCGAGACGCAGGCCGCCTGGCTGCGGGTGCACGCAGAGGTGGGTCCCGCCGTCCTGCACGCGCTGGCGGTGACCCGGCTCGCCGAGAACCTGCCCCGCGTCGACAGCCTCACCCTGTCGCCGGATGTCCTCACCGGCCTGCTGGCCAAACTCGGGTCGGCGGCGCCGACGGCGGCCGGGGGCGGAGACGAACCCGTGGCGGAGGCACGGCCGTGAGCCTCGCCCCGCGCGCCGTACTCGTCCACCGCACGACCGAGTACGAGGAACTGCTCGCCCGGCACGGCACCCGCGGGCAGGCGGAGTTCTTCCTCGCCTCACGGGGCCGGAGCATCACCGAGGTGGCCGAACGCCATCACCGCGCGGCGCGGGCCATCGCCGACGTGGCGGCCGCGATACCCCTGACCTGGCGACAGGCCCGCGTCGAACGGGGCGATCTCGACCGGTTCCTCTTCGGTCCGGAGGACGTCGTGGTGGTCGTGGGACAGGACGGCCTCGTCGCCAACACGGCGAAGTACCTCTCGGGACAGCCGGTGATCGGCGTCGACACCGACCCCGGCCGCAATCCGGGCGTACTCGTACGCCACCGACCCGCCGACGCCCGCAAGCTCCTGCGGTCCGCGGCCGCGCCGGGCCCGGCCTGGGACGAACTGACCATGGTGGAAGCGGTCGCCGACGACACACAGCGGCTGGTCGCCCTCAACGAGATCTTCCTCGGGCCGTCGGGCCACCAGACCGTCCGCTACCGGATCGGCCCCGACCGCGACGGCGTCGCCCCGGAGGCCCAGGCGTCGTCGGGGATCATCGTGGGCACCGGGACCGGGGCGACGGGCTGGCTGCGCTCGCTGTGGCTGGAGCGCGGCAGCACCCTGGCACTGCCGGCCCCCGCCGAGCGGCGTCTGCTGTGGTTCGTGCGCGAAGCCTGGCCGTCTCCCGCGACGGGAACCTCCCGGGCGGCGGGCGCACTGTCCGACGGCGAGGGGTTGCGGGTCACCGTCGAGAGCGACCGTCTCGTCGTCTTCGGCGACGGCATGGAGTCGGACGCGCTGTCCCTGACCTGGGGGCAGAGCCTGCGGGCGGGAATCAGTGACACGGCTTTGCGCCTGCTGATCTGACCGGCCTCGGCCTGGTTCGTTCCGCCGATCCGCCGTTCCGCCGATCCGCCGATCCGCTGTTCCGCCCCTCTGTCGCTCTGTCGATTCGTCGTTCGTCGTTCGTCGTTCGTCGCCCAACGCCACGCACGCGGCCCCCGTCACCACCGCACGCAGTTCCGCTCGCCGGCCGGACGGCTGCGGTCACCCGGTCGACGGTTCCGTGGACGGGGCCGTGCCGTCGGCCGCCTCCGGCCCGCCACAGCGGCATACACAGCGGAAGCGGGACGTCGATGACCGCGTCGGCACGGCTGCCCCGCCCCGGGGGCGGTCCACCCGATGACGTGAGGCTCGGAAGACCGGGATCAGGCGGAACGCCCCGAACGGGCGGCGCACTACGATGATCAGGTGGAACCAGTAGGGCGGCGTAGAGAACTCGCCGCGGTGCGGCACCTCGTCGACCAGGCTCTCGCCGGTTCGGGGGGACACCTGCTCGTCACCGGTCCCCCGGGGTCCGGCAAGAGCCATCTGGCGACATACGCCGAGCGGCTCGCCGCCGCTCGCGGGCTGAGGGCACACCGCCTCGCCGCCGCCGGCGAGGATTTCCCGGCATCCGCTCTGCTCAGCGGGCTGGCGGCCGTGACGGGCCGGCCGGTTCTTCCGGCGGACGCCGGGACGGAGGAGATCGACGCGCTGTTCCTCACCGTGGCCGAGGGCTCCCCTTGCCTCCTCGTGATCGATGATCTCGACGCCGCCGCGGGTGCCGGTCCTGTCCTCCCCGGCAGCCTGGTGCCGCCCCCGCACGCCACCGGGGGCACCGATGACGCCGATCTGCCCCTGGACGTCCGTCTCTTCAGCCGGCTGGTCGGACACCTGCCCGCCGGGGCCGCAGCCGTGCTGGCCACCACCCAGCAGCCGACGGGGCTGCCCCATGAACTGCGACTCGGTGGCCTCGACGAGGCCGAGCTGTCGCACCTGGTCGGCGACCTGCCCGCCGACGCGGTAAGAGCCGTCCGACTGGCTTCGGCCGGGATGCCCGGCGCCGCGCTCGCCGCCGCACAACAGCTCGCTGGCGCCGGTAGCGGCAGCGCGGAAGCGGATCCCGTGGCGTACCTCGCGCTGACGACTCCGTCCCGGGCCTCCTTCCTCGATCCCGACACACGGCTGATCCGGCTGCTGGAGGCCGCCGGCACGCGGCCGCTGCCGACGCGCACCCGGGCACGGGTGCTGGCCCGGCTGGCCCGGGAACTGCTGAGCGATCCGAGTGACACGCGCCGGCCCGGGCTGACCGGGGAGGCCCTGTCGCTGGCCCGGCTCTCCGAGGACCCGGGCACCATCGCCGAGGTCCTCGACTCCAGGCTGCACGCCCTGTGGGACCCGGCAGCCGCGCACGAGCGGCTGGAGACCGCGGCCGAGATCATCACCCAGGCCGAGCTCGCCGGTGACATCGCCTCGGAGCGCCGCGGCCTGATGTGGCGCTTCACCGCTCTGATGGAGCTCGGAGACCTCACCGCCGCCGAGGCAGCGCTCACGTCCTACGCCCGCACGGGCGAGCTGTCCGGCGACGCCGAGACCCTGGCGGTGGTCACCGCCCGGCAGTCCATGCTCGCGGCGATCCGCGGCCGTTTCGAGGAAGCCGCCTCGCTGGCGTCCGAGGTGGAGCGGCTCGGCCACAGGGCGGGCCTGGTGGACACCCCGCGGCTGACCGGAAGCCTGCGCGGCGGGATCTCCGCCCTGCGCGGCGACTGGGAGAGCACCCTCGCGCCCTGGCAGGCCCTGGCCCGACGGCTGCCCGGGCACTTCTTCTCGGCCACGGCGGCCCGCGCCCTGGCCGAGAGCGGCCGGCTCGCCGAGGCGGAACTCGAACTGGAGCGGCTGCTGCCGAGCGTCCTGGCGGGTTCCGGCCCCCGGTGGCTGGGGGCTGTCGCGGACCTCGCCGTGGTGGCGTCCCGCTCCGGCACCACCGACGGGGCCCGGCACCTGCACACCGCCCTCCAGCCCTACCGCGGCCGGCTGGTGGTGTGGGGCGGGGCGAACACCGTCACCGGGCCGGTCGACCACTACCTCGGACTGCTGTCCGCCCACCTCGGCGATCTCGACCGGGCCCTCGCCGAATTCGACGCGGCACACACGTGGGAGAGCAGGAACGGAACTCTGCCCTGGCTGGCCCAGACGCTCGCCGCCCGGGCCGAAGCGCTCCTGTCACGCCAGGGCCAGGGGGATGCCGTCCGGGCCGGCGAGGATCAGGACCGTGCCCGGTCCATCGCGCAACGCCTCGGCATGCACGGGCTCCTGTCCGCCCTGGCCCCCGCCGACGATGCATGGCGGTTGACCCGTGTCGACGGCGGATGGCTCCTGGAAGCAGGCAGCGAGTCCGCGCGGCTGAACGACACCCGCGGCATGGGCTACCTCCGCAGCCTGCTCGCCGCCCCCGGACAGGACATCCCCGCTCTCGACCTGGCGGCCGGCGGTCAAGGGCTGCGGGCCCCGGACGGGGATCCCGCCCTCGACGCGGCCGCCCTCGCCGACTACCGGAAGCGGCTCGCGCGGCTGGACCAGGACCTCGACGCCGCCGACCGCGCCGGTGACGTCGACCGGGCACGGGAGGTGCACAGGGAACGCAACGCGATCGTCGCGGAACTCCGCCGTGCCAGCGGCCTCGGCGGACGGGTACGGGCCATCAGCGCCGAGGCCGAGAGGGCACGGGTCAGTGCCACACGGGCCCTGTGGGCAGCGGTGAAGCGCATCGAGGCGGCGGCGCCCCTGGCCGGCGCCCATCTGCGTGCCTCCCTGCGATCGGGCCGCACCTTCTGCTACCGCCCGGCCGCGGGCGGCCCGACCCGATGGCAGGTGTGACCTCGGTCGCACACACCGTGTTCCCGGTCGTGGAACGCCTTCCCTGGGACAGCACGGAAAGGCGGAACACGATGACACTGGGCCAGTACGAACTCCTCGGGCGGCTGGGCGCCCGGGTACAGGGCACGCCGAACGGGAAGGAACCGCCGGTGGTCCTGCTCCACGGGCTCACCTACGACCACCGGCAGTGGGACGCGCTGATCGATGAACTGACGGCGAGGGAACCCCACCGGCTGATCGTCGCCTTCGACCTCCCCGGCCACGGCCGGTCCCCGGACGCGGAGTCCTGTCTCCCGGCCGACGTGGCCCTCTCGTTGCACCGTTCCCTCGACGCGCTCGGGGCGGCAGCACCGATCATCGTCGGGCACTCGTACGGAGCGGTGGTGGCCACGGCCTACGCCGCCGTCCACCCGGCAGCCGGAGTGGTCAACGTCGACCAGCCCCTGCTGGCCGGCTCCTTCGCCAAGCGGCTCAGAGAACTCGAACCCCTGCTCCGCAGCCCGCAGTGGCGGGAGGTCTGGGACGAGCAGCTGGCGGCCATGGGCATCGACGCGCTCCCGCCCCGCGCCCGCGACCTGGTCCGGACGGCAACGGCTCCCCGCCAGGAACTCCTCCTGGCCTACTGGCAGGAACTGCTGGAGGAGTCCACCGAGGAGCTCGCCCGCCGACGCACCTGGCAGCTCCGGGCCATCCGGCACGCCGACGTGGCCTACACCCATGTCGCGGGCAGGGACGTACCACCGCTGTACGCACAGTGGCTCACCGCCCTCCTGCCCAAGGCTCGGATCATCACCTGCCCGGGCAGTGGGCACTTCCCCCACCTCCTCCACCCGGCCGTGATCGCCGACCTCCTGACCGTCTGAATCCGACGGCACCAAGCCCTGCCCTGTCCGCCCCGCTTCCTCCCCGCACGGGAGGGAGCGGGGCGGGCTCGTTGTGTGGGGGGCGGGCTCGTGTGTGGGGGACGGGCTCGCGTACGGGGCGGGCTCGTGTACGGAGCGGGCTCGCGTGCCGGGCGTGCTCGCGTGGAGGGCTTCACGGTTGCCGCCGGCCCTGGGAAAAGGGTGTGCGTCCCCCGCACGCCCTTCACCCTCACTTACCAAACATTAGCTTCTTACCCGCTGTTTCCTCTTTGCCGCCGCCCGGAGGACCGTGGAGCCATGACCGACTACCTACGCCCGCTTTCCTTCGGCGTGCATGCCGAACCCTCCGCCGCGGCATGGCCGTTGACCCGGCTCCTGTCCCGCAGGGCGGACGACTCGGGCCTCGACTGGATCGCCGTCCAGGACCACCCCTACCAGCCCGGTCACCTCGAGGCGTGGACCCTGATCTCCCACCTGTCCGCCCTCACGGACCGGATCTCCTTCCTCACCGATGTCGCCGACCTCCAGCTGCGCCCGCCGGCGATGCTCGCCAAGGCCGCCGCATCCCTGAGCGTGCTCACCGACGGGCGCGTCCAGCTGGGTGTCGGGGGCGGCGGCATCCCCGACGCCATCGCCTCGATGGGCGGCCCGGCTCGGCGCGGGAAGGACATGGTGGCGTACGCCGAGGACGCCCTCGGCGTGCTCCGCACGGCCCTGCCCGGCGGTCCCGTACAGGTCGACAGCTCCTACCACTCGATCGGCGGCTACCAGGCCGGGCCGGTGCCGCCGAAGCCCGTCGGTGTCTGGCTCGGGGCGCAGGGGGCGAGGATGCTCGCCCTGGCCGGCCGGGTCGCCGACGGCTGGATCTCCCCGCTCAACATCTACGTGGCCCCGCAGGAGGTGCCGTCCAAGCAGCGGATCATCGACGAGGCGGCTCTGGGGGCAGGGCGCGACCCGAGGTCCCTGCGCCGCGTCTACAACGTGACCGGTGTGATCGGCTCGCTCGGCGCCCACCGGTCCGGGCACGGGCTCGTCGGTGACGTGCGCCAGTGGGTGGACACCCTCACCGAGTGGGCCGTCGATCTCGGCTTCGACACCTTCGTCCTCTGGCCCGCCACCGATCCGGAACGGCAGCTCGGGCTCTTCTCCGACGAGATCGTGCCCGCCGTCCGCGAGCGCGTCGACGCCGAGAGGAGCGGGCGATGACCAGCACCCTGGGCACCCTGCCGGACGCACTCGCCGGGAAGGTGGTCACTCCGGGCCACCCGCGCTACGCAGCCCTGCGCTCCACCTACACCACCGTGGGCAGCCCGGCTGCCGTTGTCAGGCCGGAGTCGGCGGGCGATGTCTCCGCCGCCCTGCGCCTCGCACGGCGGACCGGGCTGCGCATCGCGGTCCGCAGCGGCGGGCACGGCCTGTCCGGCAGCGGCACCAACGACGGAGGGCTGGTCATCGACCTGGGCGCGCTGCACCGGGTCGAGGTCGTCGACCGTGCCTCCCGCCTGGTCCGTGTCGAGGCGGGCGCCCGGTGGGCCCAGGTCGCGCAGGCGCTCGCCCCGCACGGCCTCGCGGTCAGCTCGGGTGACCACGGGAACGTCGGCGTCGGCGGCATCGCCACCGGAGGCGGGGTCGGCTGGCTGGTGCGGAGCTACGGGCTCACCATCGACCACGTCCGCGCCGTGGACGTCGTCCTGCCCGACGGCACGTTCGTCCGCGCCGACTCCGTCAACGACCCGGATCTGCTGTGGGTGATGCGCGGAGCGGGCGCGGGAGCCGGGATCGCCGTCGCCTTCGAGATCGAGGCCATGGAGCTGAGCCGCGTCGGCCAGGTGCAGCTGGCCGCGGAGGTGGACCCCGCGGGGGAGACGCTGCGGCGCTGGGCCGAGACCATGAAGGAGGCCCCGCGCGAGCTGTCCACGGCAGTGATGCTGGCCCCGTCCGGCACCGGCACCACGGCGTTGATCACCGCCGTGGTCGCGTCCGGGGAACCCTCCGTCGTCCGCGACGCCGTCGGACCGCTGCTCGGCATCGGGGAGGTGACGGCGCAGCGGGCCCAGGTGGCCCCGTACGGGGCGTTGGTCCCGTCCCACCACCTGCACGCCAACACCGGGCAGATGCCGGTCGCGACGACGAACGGGCTGCTCACCGAGATGTCCTCGGACGCGGCCCGCGCGCTGGTCGCCGCGGCCGCCGGACCCCGGCCGATCCTGGTCCAGCTGCGGTCGCTCGGCGGCGCGGTCCACGACATGTCCCCCTCGGCGACGGCGTTCGCCCACCGCCATCAGCACACCCTCGTGATCGGCTCGGCCTTCCCCCCCGACAGCCGGCCGGCGCTCGCCGCGGCCTGGGCGCCCATCGCCCCGCACACCGACGGCGCCTACGTGAACTTCGAGAGCGCGGCCGACGCGGCCGCCTGCGCCCGCGCCTACCCCGGACCGGCCGGCGCCCGCGTCGCCGGACTGTGGCAGCGCTACGACCCGGACGGCCTCCTGCGCCCCGGGCCCCGGGCCGACGCCGGCCCCGAGCAGCGCGTCCCCTGACACCGAGGACCGCCCGCCCGTCGGGAACCTCACGCACCCAGCCAGGCACCCTCCCCGATCTTCCGTGCGGGCCGCTCCCTCAGGACGCCCGCCTCCACCGGAGCCCTTCCATGTTCATCGCCACTGTCATCGTCACCACCCTGTTCGCGCTGGTCCTGTTCCTGTCCGCATACGGCAAGCTCACCCGGGACCCCCAGCAGATGAGGACACTCGAGCACGTCGGATTCCCCGAGCGGCACGTGTCCCTGCTGGCGGTGGCGGAGATCGCCGGCGCCGCGGGGATCCTCACCGGTCTCGCCTCGCCACCCCTGGGTGTGGCCGCCGCCATCGGCCTCATCGCGTACTTCACCGGCGCCGTCGTCTCCCACCTCCGGGTCCGCGACCGGCGCATCCTGCCACCGGGCGCGCTCCTGCTCACGGCCGTGGCGGCCCTCACGCTCCGTCTCGCCTCCCTCTGACCGGCCGGCCCTCACGCTCGGCCTCGCGTTCCTCTGACCGGCCCGCCGGGTCCGCAGAGACGCTGCGGTCCGGCCCTGGTGCCGTCGACGGGACGACGGCCGGTCGCGGCATCCGGTCCGGTACTGCTTTCGTGGTAAGGACCTGCTCGGGACGACCCGGCCGGCCCACCGACCTCAGGAGAGTCCGATGACGACGCGCCCCGCCGACGACGAGCGGTCGGTGTCCGCCTACGGCCACCCGCTGCAGTTCGGGTCCTTCATCACGCCGGCCGGCTCCGACCCGGCGCGGACGGTCCGCCTGGCCGTTCTGTCCGAGCAGGCGGGCCTCGACCTGGTGACCTTCCAGGACCATCCGTACCAGCCGCGGTTCCTGGACACCTGGACGCTGCTGAGTTACGTCGCCGCTCGCACCAGCACGGTGCGCCTGTCGGCGAACGTCACGAACCTGCCGCTGCGCCCGCCGGCTGTGCTGGCCCGCAGTGTGGCGAGTCTGGACCTGCTCAGCGGGGGCCGGGTGGAGCTCGGGCTGGGTGCCGGCGCGTTCTGGGACGCGATCGAGGCGATGGGCGGGCGTCGCCTCACCGGCGGGGAGGGGGTGCGGGCGCTGGAGGAGGCCATCGACGTCATCCGACAGATCTGGGATGCCGAGACGCGCGGCGGTGTCCGCGTCGACGGGGAGTTCCACCGGGTACGGGGCGCCAAGCGCGGACCGGCTCCGGCGCACGACGTCGGCATCTGGCTCGGCGCCTACAAGCCACGCATGCTCGCCCTGACCGGGCGCCGGGCGGACGGCTGGCTGCCGTCGCTGGGCTACCTCGGGCCCGGCGACCTCGCCGCGGGCAACGCGGTCATCGACGAGGCGGCGCAAGAAGCCGGGCGGTCACCGTCGGACGTGCGGCGGCTGCTCAACATCAACGGCCGCTTCGCCCCCCGTGGGCCGCGGCACGCTGCACGGGCCGCCCGAGCAGTGGGCCGAGGAACTGGCCGAACTCGCCCTCGGCGACGGAGTCGGCACCTTCATCCTGGGCAGCGACGACCCGGACGACCTGCGCCGCTTCGCCGGTGAGGTCGCCCCCGCCGTCCGTGAACTGGTGGCGGCCGAACAACGCGCCACCCCGGCGCCGGAGCCGTCGCTGCGGCGGCCGCCCCGGCCGGCGGGGCACCCCCGCCGCGGTCCGGCGTAGCCCGCGAGCCCTTCGCCGTCGTCCCCACCCCGGACGACGGCACCCGCCGCAGCAGCCGCCAGGTGTGGGACGAGTCGACCCGCCCCACCGGCCCCGCGCCCGACCCCGAGCGCACCTGCACACCGCATGAGCAGGCCGGGGGCCGTCACCTGATCGACGTGCACGACGGGCTGCGCGACGAACTCGCCCGGATCCACGATCTCGTCGACCAGGTCGCCACCGGCACCCTGGATGCCGGTACGGCGCGTTCGCACATCAGCACCATGACCATGCGGCAGAACAAGTGGACGCTGGGCACCTACTGCCAGGCCTACTGCCGCGTCGTCACCACGCACCACACCCTCGAGGACCAGTCCCTGTTCCCGCATCTGCGGGACGCCGACCCCCGGCTGGCCCCGGTGATCGACCGCCTGGAGCAGGAGCACCACGTCATCCGCGACGTGCTCGAAGGGGTCGACCGCGCGTTGGTGGCCTTCGTCTCCGGTCCGGACGACGTGGCCGAGCTGCGCAGCGCGGTCGACCTGCTCAGCGACACCCTGCTCTCCCACCTCGCCTACGAGGAGCGTCCCGCCTGCCGTTGAGCGAAGTGCGCCTCGGCCTCTGCTTCGAGCCGCTGCCGCTCGGCGACCGGCGTGGCGTTGATCGCGCGGAGGGCGTCGTGGCACACCTTGCCCATGACGTCAGGCGTCACCCCGTGCTTCCTCATCGCTTCCACGAGTGCGTTCCAGGTGATCGGGTCGAGTTCACACGTCTCCTCATGGGCTTGCGCCTCGCTCACGTTCTGTCGCCTTCCTGCGCGGGCGTGCGGCCCCGCTCCCCGGCAAAGCCGCACGGATCTACGGACATAGGGGACCCATGGACTACGGGTCCACGGGCTCACGGACCCACAGGCTCACGGGCCCACGGGTATGACGTACTGGAGGACGGGCCGCGCACCGTCCAGGTTGGCCCGGCGCCGCTGCACAGCGGTCACGGCCGTCCGGCCGGGGGCTGCGGCCCCGCGTCGCGAGGGCCCATGGTCCGCGCCCTCAGAGGTCGAACTCGATGTGCTCGATGTCCGTGAACCGCACCTCTTCCAGGTTTCCGGCGCGCCGGCCGCCGTCCTGGAAGTAGACCTCCTTGAGCCCTTCCGCCGCGATCTCACGCAGCCGGGCGTCCCCGGCGCCGGCCTCCTGGGCCTCGAACAGGCGGGCGGCGTACTGCGGGGGCAGGGCGACGGTCAGGTGCCGGACGCGGTCCTGGTCCGTCGATCCGACGGGGGCGGTGTAGCCCATGCGGGCGCGGGTGTCGATGACGATGCCGTCGGTGGTGGCCGCCCTGGCCTTGGCCCTGGCCCGGATCTGCGGCTGCCACCGCTTCTTGACCTCGCGTTCCAGGCGGGCGGCCAGGTCCGGGCGGGGCTTCTTGATCTGGTTCTTCACATACCGTTCGACGGTGCGCTGGGAGACGCGGAGCGTCTGGGCAACGGCCCTGGTGCCCTTGAGCTGCCTGACCAGGTAGCGCATCTGTGCGGGAGCGCTCTTGGGTGCCGGGCGGGTGAAGGTCTTCTGCACCGCGGCGTCCAGGCCGTCGCCGAACAGGCTCATGTCGGGCTTCTCCTACTCTCCGCCGTCGGCACCGGTGACGGTGCCGTCCTTGATGTAGCGGGCGAGGTTGAGGTCCGGGGCGTCGAAGCGGTCGCGGATCTCCTCGCCCCACAGGACCGTCTGCGTACCTTCGTGCTTGACCAGGCCCGGATTGACGCCGAGCTTGAAGCCGCCGGGCAGCGGCTTGCCGTCGCGGTAGGGCAGGAAGTCCAGCGGGCTGGTGCCCTCGGTGGCGTAGACGACGCAGTCGGACAGGATCGCGACCGGGTACTGCCCGGTGAACGCCGCGTGCTTGAGGATCTTGCGGTGCAGGTTGATCCGGGTGCGGGAGATGACCGCTGCCCGGATGTCCGGCCGCCACGTCGGCCGGGCGAGGGCGCGCCACGGCTCGCCGGGTCGCCATCCCTCTCCGCGCGGGCGTTCGCGGAGTTTGCCGAGGCCGCCCTTGACGGTCGCCTTGATGGCGGAGACGACGGTCGCCAGCTGGGGGTCGCGTTCCTTGACGCCGTCCATGGCGGCGAGGAAGTCGGCCGGGGCCATGTCCGCGTGCACGCCGAGGTCGGCCATGGTGGCGAGGTAGGCGTCGCGCAGCCGCTGGTACCAGCCGTCCAGGTAACGGCCGTTCTCGTACCGGACCCACGCCTCGACGGGGCGGACCTCGTAGCCCAGTTCCTGTGCGTAGGCGACGGTGGGGCTGGCGTACCAGGCGGCGCCCTGGGGAGCCTCTCCCTTCGGGGTGAAGGGGCTGGGCAGCAGGCCGCCGTCCAGGGACACCCACTCCTTGCCGAGCTTCACCTTCGACAGGTCGACGTGGGAGAGGTCGACCAGCCAGGAGCCGGGCAGCTTGGGGTCGAACACCGGGTTCCTGACGTGCGTCGGTGCCCCGAGGCCGACGGTCAGGCCGTTCGCACCGGCGGCGAACGCCATGTTGACGTCGATGCCGACCAGGTGCCGCAGGGTGCATTCGACTTCGGTCATGGGCCGGGCCCAGTCGTACGCCTCCTCGAACAGGGTCTCGGCCGGGCCGCGGACGTGGAAGCGCGGCAGGTCCTTCAGTACGGGGTGGCCGTCGGGGGCCTCGCACGGCGCCGGGTCGACCGGGTCCTTACCCAGCGAGCCGGGGTTGTGCTCGGAGTGCCGCTTACCGTCGGCGTCGGGCTCCGAGGCCCGGGTCGGCGGGTGCAGGGCGGTCATCAGCTCCAGGCCGGTCACCGCGGTGGAGCCGCGCGGGGTCATCACCCGGGAGGCGTACACCCCCAGCACGCGGGCGAGTTCGCCGGGCGCAAGCCGGCCGGCCGTTCCCCAGTGCCGGGGGTCCAGCGCGTGCCAGGCCGGGATGCACAGCTGTACGCAGGCCCGCTGCGCACCCGTGGCGGGACGGTAGATCCGTGCCCACGGGCCGAAACCGCGCTTGGTCAACTTCCATCCCGCGCGGTGCAGTTGCCTGACCACCCGGTGGTCCTCGGGGATCCGGCCAGCGAGCCGCTCCGCGTCGGTGAGGGCGGTCGGGAGCCCGTAGCGCCGGAGCGCGGCTTCGGTGAGGACGAGCAGCGGGTCGGCGTCCTTGCCCGGGCCGGACAGCTTCGGCTGCCCCAGTTTCGCCTCCGCGAGCGTCCAGTCCACCAGGGCGGGGAGGGACTTGGCGGGTACGTCGAGGACGAGTCCTCCGGTGCAGTACGCCAGCACCTGCCCGTCCTCGTCGGCGTCGACGACGGCGAGCGGGCCGTTCTCGAAGCGCGGATCGGTCGCGCCCGCCCGCTCGCGGGCCGGGTGTGCTTCCCGGGCACCCGGGCGGCGGGACGCCGGTGGCTTCCCGGCGTTGCGTGACTGCCGCGGCCCGCCCTGCGGCGACTCGGCCTGCGGCGGCCCGTCCTGCGGCTGGGCAGTGGGTACTGCCGGGGGCGGTGGGGGCTCCTCGGCGGTGCCGGGCGCGGGAGGGGGAGCGGACGGTGGTCCCGTGGTGACGGGTGCGGGGCTGGGCGCGGTCTGGGCGGCCGGTCCTTCCCGGGGAGTCTGCTCCTGGGACGGCTCGGGACGCCCGGTGGACGGCACCGGCATGGGCAGCGGTTCCGGGGCCGGGTAGAGCTCCGCCAGCTTGTTCAGCAGCCGTGCGTACGCTTCCCGCTCGGGGCCGCGGGGCTCGGTCGTCTTCTTGGCCGACTCCCAGCCGGACACCGTGGCCCGGCGCACCTTCAGCGCGGCAGCGACCTCGTCCAGCGTCAGTCCGTGCGCGGTGCGCAGCCGCTTGCGCTCGCTCGCGGGCGGCAGCGGAGAGCGGGACGCCACCAGTGCGTCGACCGCGTCGAACAACTCGGACATGCAGTACCTCCCGGCCGACACCTTACCCAGTGGACCGTACGCATCGCGGACGCCTCGCATACATTCCGCGTGCGTGTGGACGCGCTCTTTGCTCGTGTCCGTGCGCCGGGGCAGGCGCTGCGAGCCGGAGAGAGCCGAGCGCACCGTGCGGCGCCCACAGGGCGGCGGTGGGTTCGCCCGGCGGGGGCCCTGCGCACGGCGCGGCCGCGGGCGGTGGGTCGACGGGCGTGCGGAGGGTTGCGCCGGATGCGCGGAGGGGCACCTCGCACGGCACCACCGCTCCGCGCGCGTGGCCCGATCACGTCGGTCCGGCGGCGAACTGCGCGGACTCCGGCGGTAGGACGGACGTCGGGGCTCCTCCCCCGGGGATGGGTGCCGACAACACAGTGCGGGCCCGGTACATGGCGGCACTCCACATTGTGGCGTGCAGGTGGCCCACACCACACTGCCGGATGTCGCTCGGGCATGGTGATCCCCTCCACCCCATGTGGGGGGCTCTTCCTGTCTTCTTCTGTCGCCCGGAGCGTTTCAGCCACCGCACCGAGGAGCGTTACGGTCATGCGTAGATCCGTTGTTCTCGCCGCCGCCCTGGCCGGCGTCGCCGCCCTGTCCACCGCAGCCTGCTCGGCCCCCGGCAGTGCCGACGCGTCGAACGGCGGCAAGGAGGTCGAGGTCGCCCTGATCACCTCCACCAGCGGGCCGCTGGCCTCCTACGGGGAGCAGTACCTGCAGGGTTTCGAGGCCGGTCTCGACCACGCCACCGACGGTACGGGCGAGGTCGACGGCATCCGGATCCGGGTGCTGAAGGACGACGACGGCGGGGACCCGGCCAAGGGCGTCTCGCTGGCCAAGCAGCGGATCGGGCAGGGCGTGCCGGTGATCGCCGGCTCCGCGGCCTCGGGGGTGGCCACGCAGATCGCCGCGGTGGCCGGGCAGAACAAGACGCTCTACATCAGCGGGCCGGCGGCCACCGATGCCCTCACCGGTGTCAACCGCTACACCTTCCGCTCCGGACGGCAGACGTACCAGGACGTCATGACCGCGAAGGGCATCCTGGGCGACTCGCCGGGCAAGAAGGTCGTGGTGCTGGCGCAGGACAACGCCTTCGGTCAGGCCAACGCCGATGCGGTGGCGGCCGTGCTGGGCACCGACGGGACGAAGGTCACGTCGGTGCTGGCGCCGCCCAGCGCCACGGACCTGACCCCGGTGGCGCGCAAGGTGAGGGCCGCCGGGCCGGACATGGTGTTCGTCGCCTGGGCCGGGGACACCGCGCAGGCCATGTGGTCCACCCTCGACCAACAGGGCGTCCTGGATGCGTCGACCGTCGTCACCGGGCTGGACAGCCGGGCCAGTTACCCCGTCTTCGGCAAGGCACGCGAGAAGGTCACCCTGCTCGCCCACTACGTGCCCGAAGCCACCCGCACCGCCCAGGCGCAGCACATGCGGACCTACTTCGGCAAGAAGAAGTGGCAGGAGGACCTGTTCACGCCGGACGGCTTCAACGCCGCGCAGATGGTCGTCGAGGCCGTCCGGGCGGGCGGGAAGAGCGGTGACACCGACGCCATGGTCGAGGCGCTGGAGGGCTTCACCTTCACCGGGGTCAAGGGCAGGAACACCGTCCGGGCGGGGGACCACGCGCTGCTGCAGCCGACTTTCCAGGCGAAGTTCACCACGGCCGGCGCGCCGGAGGTCTCCCGGACCTTCCAGCCCGAGCAGGTCGCACCCGCCGAGAAGAAGATCGGTTGATCATGGCACCCGTGCTGCAACTGGACGGCCTGTGCTGGTCCGTCGGCGGAGCCGCCATCATCCAGGACGTGTCCCTGGCCGTCGACGAGGGCGAACTCCTGGCCGTCATCGGACCCAACGGCGCCGGCAAGACGTCCCTGTTCAACCTCATCAGCGGTCTGACCCGGGCCACGGGCGGGAGGATCCGCCTCGACGGGAACGACATCACCGCCCTGTCCCCGCACCGCCGTGCGGGCCGGGGGATCGGCCGCACCTTCCAGTCCTCCTCGCTGTTCGCCACCATGACCGTGGCCGAGCACGTCGAACTCGCCGCCCGCAGCGCCGGCGTGCGCCGGGTGACCGCCTCCGACGTGGCGGGCGTGCTGGCCCGGGTACGGCTGGCCGGCCGTGGCCCGGACCTGGCGGCCGGGCTGTCGCACGGCGACAAGCGCAAACTCGAACTCGCCATGCTCCTGGCCCCCACCCTGCAGGCGGGCGGGGACCGGGCGAGGCTGATGCTGCTGGACGAGCCGATGGCGGGAGTCGCCTCGGAGGAGACCGACGAGCTGACCGACCTCATCCGCACCCTGCACCGCGACGAGGGACGCACCGTACTCCTCGTCGAGCACCACATGGACGTCGTCCTCGGTCTGGCCGACCGCATCGCCGTCATGCACCACGGCAGGCTGCTGGCCGCCGCGTCCCCCGACGCCGTCATGGCCGATGCCACCGTCCAGCAGGCCTACCTCGGAGACGCACTGTGACCCACCCACCCACACCCCCGGCACCGGCGGCCCCGCCCCCGGCGTCGCAGCCGACGACGGAACCGGTCCTCGCCGTGCGCGGCCTGGACGTGGACATCGCCGGCTCGCGCATCCTCACCGGCATCACCTTCGACGTCCCGGCCACCGGGGTGACCGCGCTCCTCGGACGCAACGGCGTCGGCAAGACCACCACGCTGCGCGCCGTCCTCGGTCTGCTGCCCGACGGCGGACGCGTCACCGCCGGCGAGGTCACCTTCACCGGCACGGCCATCACCCGCGAACCCACCCACCGCACCATCCGGCGCGGCATCGGCTACGCCCCGGAGGACCGCGGCATGTTCGCCCACCTCACCGTCGCCGAGAACCTGACCCTGGCCGAGCGTCCCGGCAGTCGCCACCACTACGACCTGGTGCACGACCTCTTCCCCGAACTCGCCGTCCGGCGCACCCAGTACGCCGGCACCCTCTCGGGCGGTCAGCAGCAGATGGTCGCCCTGGCCCGGACCCTGCTCAACGACAACACCCTGGTGATCGTCGACGAGCCCACCAAGGGTCTCGCCCCGCGCGTCGTCACCGAGACCGCCGAAGTCCTCGAACGCGCCGCCCAGCACCTCCCGATGCTGCTCGTCGAGCAGAACCTCGCCGTCGTCCGCCGCCTGGCGGACCAGGCCGTCGTCCTCGACGCCGGCCAGGTCGTCCACACGGGCACGGCGCAGGACCTGCTCTCCGACACCGACCGCACCACCGCGCTCCTGGGCGTCGGCACCCGCACCCGAACCGGCCGCACCCACGGAGCCGCCTGATGGACACCCTCGTCCTGCTCACCCTGACCGGGCTCGGCCTGGGAGCCCTCTACTTCCTCATCGCCTCCGGCCTCGCCCTCATCTTCGGCCTGATGGACGTCCTGAACTTCGCCCACGGCGCGTTCCTGACCGTGGGCTGCTACACCGCCTGGGTCACCGCGGACGCCGTCGGCGGCGTGCCGGGCCTGCTGCTGGCCACCGTCGTCGGCACCCTGACCGGCCTCGTGCTCGCCGTCGTCGTCGAACTCGTCCTCATCCGGCGCCTGTACGGGCGGGTGAAGGAGCAGATCCTCGTCACCGTCGGCCTGTCCCTGGCGATCCCCGCGCTGGTGCAGACCGTGTGGGGGGCCGACGCCCGGCCCTTCCCCGTCCCCGACGCGCTCGCCGGCACCTTCGACGTCCTGGGGGCACGGGTCCCCGTCAACCGCCTGCTCCTGATCGCCGTCGCGGTCCTGGTGCTGACCGGCATCCGTCTCTTCCTCGCCCGCACCCGCTTCGGACTCGTCGTCCGCGCCGGCGTCGAGGACCGCGCCATGGTCACGGCCCTCGGCATCGACGTCACCCGGGCCTTCACGCTCGTCTTCGCCCTCGGCGGGGCCCTCGCCGGACTCGCGGGCGTGCTGGGCGGCCTCTACTTCGGGTCCCTCTCCCCCCACCAGGGGACCTCACTGCTGGTCTTCGCCTTCGTCGTCGTCATCATCGGCGGTCTGCACTCCATCACGAAGGTCGCAGTCGCCGCCCTGACCGTCGGCCTGGTCCAGCAGTACGCCAACTACTACGCGGGCGGGTACGGCGACCTGGCCGCCGTCATCCTCCTCGCGGTCGTCGTCCTCACCCGCCCCGCCCCCCACACCGACACCCCGTGGCAGCGGCTGCGCCGCATGCTCAGCGCTCCCACCGCGACGGCGGCGACGGCCCCGGCCGCGGCCTCCGGAGCCCTCAACGACACCGACACCGTGGGCGGCGTCCGAGCCGCTACCGCCCACACCGAGAAGACCGCGGGCAGTGCACCGGCCGGGGAGACCGCGGGCACTGCTGCGGCCCGCACCCCAGGAAGCGCCGGCCCCCGCGGCAGCGTAGGAGGCACCTCATGACCGCGACCCGTACACCGCCGACCGCCGCGGCCCCGGCCACCCCGGCCGACCGGCCTCGGGCGGACCGCCCCCCGCACCGGCTGCGCCCGCTGGCTCTGCCCGTCGCCCTCCTGGCCGTTCTCGCGCTGCTGCCCTACTCGTCCCTGAGCATCCCCTTCCTGCTCGACGGGCCGGTCAACTCCCCCGGCTCCCTGCAACTGCTCGCGCTCTGCCTCGTCTTCGGTGCCCTCGCCACCGGCTACGACCTCATGTTCGGCCGCACGGGTCTGTTGTCCTTCGGGCACGCCCTCTACATCGCCGGCGGCGCGTACGGCACCCAGCTCGCCATGAGCGAGCTGGGCCTGACGCTCCTGCCCGCGGCCCTGCTCACCCTCTTCCTCGGCACCCTCACCGCCGTCGTCCTGGGAGCCATCTCCCTGCGCACCCTGGCCCTCGGCGGGGTCGGATTCGCCATGGTCACCCTCGCCTTCGCGCAGGCCGGGGCCATCTTCACGGAACGCAACCCCGGCGGCATCACCGGCGGTGAGGAGGGCCTGCCCCTCCACACCGAGACGATCCCCGAGGCACTCCAGGGCGTCGCCAACACGGCCAACCTGTACTGGCTCGCCCTCGGCTACCTCGCCCTGGTCACCGCCATCGTGTGGACGGCGACCCACCGTCCGGCCGGGCGCCTCTGGCAGGCGATCCGCGACAACGAGCCCCGCGTCTCCGTCCTGGGCCGGAACCCCTTCACCCACAAGCTCGCCGCGTTCACCCTCGCGTCGGCCCTCGCGGTCCTCGGCGGCATCTGCCACCTGCTCGTCACCGCCGGGGCCACCCCCCACACCACCACCCCCGAGTTCACCCTGACGCTCCTGGTCATGGCCGTCCTCGGCGGCAGCGGCACCCGTTACGGCCCGCTCGTCGGCGGCATCCTCTTCACCTATCTCGACCAGCGTCTCGCCCAGCTCAACCTGGGCATCGAACCCATGCTGATCCTCGGCACACTCTTCATCCTCGCGGTCCTGTTCAAGACCGGCCGCGCCGGCCGGACCACGATGAAGAAGCAGGCGCCCCGCTCGGCACACCAGGAGACGAAGGAATCCGCCACGCCATGACCGACCACACCAGCCCGGCCGTGCACACCGGCACCCGCACGAGCCACGGCGCAGAGAACCGGCCCGGCGCGAACACGCACACCGGCGGCACGCGCCCCGCCCCGGAGGCGGCCGCGAGCGGTGCTGGCGTCGGCAGCGAGGAGGGAACCGGTACTCGCCCCCGGACCAGGATCCACCGCACCGTCCCGGTCACCGGCGGCGAACTCGCGGTCACCCACTGGCCGGGGGCCGGCCCGCCCGTGCTCGCGCTGCACGGCATCACGGCCAACTCCCTGGCCTTCTCCGCACTGGCCGAGGCCCTCCCCCACACCGACCTCCACGCCCTCGACCTCCGCGGCCGAGCAGCCAGCGCCCATCTCCCCGGCCCCTACGGCCTCACCGCACACATCGACGACGCCCTCAGCGTCCTCGACCGGCTCGGCCGGCAACAGGCCGTCCTCATCGGGCACTCCATGGGCGCGTTCATCGCCGCCCTCGCCGCCGCCCGCCATCCCGACCGGTTCCCCCACGTCGTCCTCGTCGACGGCGGGCTCCCCCTGCCCGTCCCCGCGGACTTCACAGACGCCGGCGGTCCGGACACCGACCGGATCCTCCACCGTCTCATCGGCCCGGCCCTCGACCGCCTCTCCCTGACCTTCGCCTCGCGCGACGCCTACCACGCCTACTTCCGCAGCAACCCCGCCGTGGGCTCGTACTGGGACCACCACTTCGCCGCCTACGCCGACCACGATCTCACCGGCCGGCCCCCCGCCCTGCGCAGCAGCTGCAACCCCGAGGCCGTCCGCACCGACGCCGCCGACATCCTCACCGACACCGACCTGCACCGCGCGCTGCACCAGCCGCACATCCGGGCCACGTTCCTCTACGCCGAGCGCGGCGCCCTCGACCAGCCCGAGCCCTTCTACACCCCGCAGCAGATCACCGGCCAACTCGGTGACCGCCCGCACATCACCACGCACCGCATCACGAACACCAACCACTACACCGTCCTCCACACCCCCACCCCGGAGGCCACCGCCGTCATCGCCGCTGCCCTCGACTCAGGTGGAGGCACGGCGACTTGATGCCGCGCGCCCCGAGCAGGCGCGCGTGTGCCGACGTTCGGGTGTACGCCGACGCCGGGTTTCCGGAGGAGGGAGCGACGTCTCCCGGCCCCGCCGGGTGACGGGCTCCCGGCAGAGGGGCAGCGCTCCCCCGGACAGTCCTCAGCGGCTCTCGTCCAGCCGCTGCCGCACCGCGCGCACGTGGTGCGGCGCGCGACCGTGCACCGGGGGCACGGGCCGGGACGGCCTCGCCGTGCACATGCCTCACTCGTCCGTGGCACGGCCGGCTGCCCGACCACGCATCGCCGGTGGGGCGCACGTCCATGCGGACCAACGGGGGGAATGAGGCCGTCGTCCGCGGGCAGGTGGACCGGATTGCTCCGGAACAACCGTGGATGGGAAGCGATCGCGCGATGGCGCAGGCACCGGACTCGACCACCGGGACAGCAGACGAGTCGGAGACGGGTACGAGAAGTGTCCGCACCGCTGCGAGAGCCGGCGACACGGCCGACGGCGGACGCAGACCCGGTGTCCCACCGGCGGGCGGCCGGGGATTCCCGTCCGCGGTGGCGCGCAGCGGGCGCGTGGACGGACTGGACGGGCTGCGCACGTTCGCCGTGCTGCTGGTCATCGTGTACCACGTGTCACCGGACCTCGTGCCCGGCGGTTCGGTGGCCGTCGACCTCTTCTTCACGATCAGCGGCTTCGTCATCACCCGGCTGCTGCTCGCGGAGTACGCCCGTACGGGCGGCGTCGCGCTGTTCTCCTTCTACCGGCGACGCTGGTTCCGGCTCGTCCCCGCACTGCTGGCGGTGTGCGCGGTCTGCGCGGTGCTGTCCGTGACCACCCCGCTCTGGGGGTTCGACGGCGGCTGGCGCGCCGCCGGGCTGTCGGCGCTGTTCCTGACCAACCTCGTACGGGCCGGGGAGCCCGGGCCGTACTCCGACCTCACCGCTCCGCTGGCGCACACCTGGTCGCTGGGCGTGGAGGAGCAGTTCTACCTCCTCTGGCCCCTGATGCTGCTCGCCCTGCTGCGCTGGACCCGGACGCGCACGGTGCTGCTGTGCACCGCGGCCCTGTGCGTCCTGCCCGTGCTGTGGCGCTGTGTCCTGTGGAACCCCGACGCGGCCCACCGCATCTACAACGGCACCGACACGCGCGCCGACCAACTGCTGGCCGGCGCCCTGGTGGCCGTCGTCCTGGCCCGGCTGCGTGCGGACGATCCCCGGCTGGCCGTCCTGCGCACCTGGGCCGGCCGGCTGGCCTGGCCCGCGTTCGGGCTGGTGCTGCTCGCTGCCTGGCGGATGCCCGTGACCGCTGACATCGGGGTGTGGACGGCCGCGTGGTACACCGTCGGGTTCCTGGGCATGGCGGTCCTGTCCGCATCCCTCGTGGCGGAACTCGAACTGCGGCCCGACGGGTGGATGTCACGGCTGCTGTCGCTGGCGCCGGTGGCGTGGGTGGGCCGCAACCTGAGCTACGGCATCTACCTGTGGCACTACCCCGTGGTGCGACTGCTGGCCTCCCTCGGACTGGAGGAGGGAAGGCTGCCGACCACGATCGTCCTGACCGTGCTGGTGGCCCTTGTGTCCTACTACCTGATCGAGGCGCCCTGCCTGCGACGAGCCAGGCGTCGCGAGCGGACCAGGACACGCACGCCGCTCCGGGTCTGAGGTCGCCGCGGCGGGGCGGGGAAGCAGCGCGGTGCCCGAGCGCACCGCGCGCGGCGGGCGCCGTCGGAACGCGGATCCACGCCCCGCGGCGCCCGCTCGGGCGGCGGCCTGACACCTTGCCCGGCGTCGTCACCGGTGGTCGTGGCCCGGCTGTTCCGGTCGCCGCTTCACAGGAGCCAGCGGTTGCGGGCGACGTAGGGGAGCCGCGCCCAGGCTCGGCCCAGTCCCCACGGGGCGCCGGCGCCCGCGGCGGCCAGGGCGATCAGGACCACCGCGTAGACCAGGTGGTAGTCGGCGAACGGGTTCGTCGACATGCTCGGCGAACCGTCCGACAGGTGCCTGGCCGGCGGCCATTCGGCGATCCACATCAGCGCCATCATCAGCGTGCCCGCGAGGGCCGCGAGCCGTAGCGCCACGCCCGCCGTCAGGGCCACACCGATGCCGAGCAGCCCCAGCATGAACAGCCAGTCCGCCCATCCGGCCCCGGCCCAGGCGTGGAAGACGGATTCCATCGGTCCGACGGCGACACCACTGAGGAACCCCTTGGTGGGCGAGCCTCCGTCGATCCAGCCGTTGCCGGACGGGGTCGCGTAGCCGAGACCGAATGTCTTGTCGAGGAAGGCCCACAGGAAGACGAACCCCGTCAGCAGGCGCAGACCGGCGAACACGTGATCGCGGGTGGCGCTCACCGCGGTGGCGGCGGATGCGGGCGTGGTGGACGCCGTCCCGGCACGGTCCGGGCGCGGGAAGCGGTAGCGCGGACGCCGGTGCGGATGGTCGTGAACTGCCATGCTGCTCATCCCTCTCGGGGAAGGTGGCGCTGGATCCGGACGACTTCGTTGCGCCTTCAATGTCCCGCGTCTCCGTGGGCTGCCGGAGGGGCCGCCCGACTCCGTTCCCGGGCCGAACGTCCCGTCCCGGACGAAGTCGCACTCGTCACACCGTCGTGGGTCTCACAGCGTCCGACTCCGGCGTTCGGGCGGATGCGGCACGACGCACGACCCAGCACCACGGCGCGCAGGATCCACGGTGTGCCGCGGGACGGCGTCCCGGCCGGCGTCCCAGCAGGTGGGAAGCGTGGGCGTCCCACGAATTCCCAGAAGTTCCACTTTCCCTGGTGCCCGGGCAGCACCCTTGCGCATGCTTCCGAGCACGTGAAACGGGGAGGGCCGGCCCGCGCCCTGCCCCCTCTCGGCACGCACGACGGCCGGCTCCGTTGGACATCGCCTCCCGCGGCACCATGCCGTGGCGGACCGTGCCCGGGCCGAGTGTTCGACGAGAACGAAAGGGAGACTACTGTGCCATCCAGACCGACCACCCGCCGGGGCTTTTTCGGCATCGCAGGAGCGGCCGCGGTCACCGCGGCCGGTGTGACCCCCCTGCCGGTCGTGGGCGCCGCTCCGGCACACGCCGCGACCGCCGCCGGGACGCCGGTGCTGGGCCCCGACCATCCTGATGCCGAGATCCCCGACGTGTCGGACGCGGACTTCGCCGACGGAGTGTCCCGGGAACCCCTCAATCTGTCCGTCGACTGCGCGCTGACGCCGGAGGGAACACGGTGAGCATTCCCTACTTCGTTCCCCGCGCCGCCTGGGGTGCCGCAGCTCCCAAGCAGGTGGGTCTGAACTTCAACCCCCGGCTCGGCGGCGTCGCCGTCCACCACACCGGCGGATCCGTGGAGGCGCGACGGTACCACTCGGACTGCGCCGCGCACGTCCGCGGAATCCAGCGCTACCACATGAACGGCGAGTACGACGACATCGCCTACACCTACCTGGTGTGCAAGCACGGCTACGTCTTCGAGGGACGCGGGGTGGGCCGTCGCACCGGAGCCAATGGAACCAACGACGCGAACCATCGCTTCTACGCGGTGTGCGGACTCGTGGGCGGCTCGTTCGGGTTGTACGACGAGATCACACCGGAACTGATCTACGGATTCCGGAACGCCATCGCCCACCTGCGCAGCGTGGGGAACGCCGGCACTGCCATCGTCCGGCACGGCCAGCTCTCCAGCACCAGCTGCCCCGGTCAACTGGGCTCGTTCCTGTCGCACATGGAGCCCACATCGCCCGGCAAGGCGTGGGCCCCCGGGCCTCCCAAGCCCGACGTACCCGCGTTCCCCGGTGTGGTGCTGCACTACCCGCCGACGACCGTGCACTCCAGTGCCCGCACCTGGCAGCAGCGGATGGCCGAGCGTGGCTGGTCCATCGGCGTCGACGGCGCCTACGGCGAGCAGTCCCGGCGGGTGTGCCTGGCGTTCCAGCAGGAGAAGGGGCTCACCGTCGACGGTGTGGTGGGCGCCCAGACCTGGTACGCGGCGTGGACCGCTCCCGTGTCCAGCGGGGGCTCCAACCCCGGAGCGGCACCGGACTGGCCCGGCGTCCTGTTCGGTTACCCCCCGGCGACCACCCACGCCGGTGTCCGCACCTGGCAGCAGCAGATGGCAGCCCGAGGCTGGTCGATCGGCACGGACGGCGTCTACGGGCAGCAGTCCAGGACCGTCTGCCTGGCGTTCCAGCGGGAGAAGGGGCTCACGCCGGACGGCATCGTGGGTCCGGCGACCTGGCACGCCGCTTGGGCCGCTCCCGTCAGCTGACGACAACCGACGACACCTGACGACAGCGTCGTGGTACGGCGGGTCGGCGCACGGGGCTGGCCGCCCGGGCAGGTCCTGCGTCGTCACGATTCCGCGCTCGACAAGGGGCGCTCCCCCCTGCCGAGGTGAAGACCGAGGTGGGGCGGGAGACTCAGGGTCTGCTCCCCGCCCCCACTTGGCCGCCGTTCCGGGCCCCTTCCCCTGAGGGGAACGGTCGAGACGGTCACGGCGGTCGCCACGGCCGGGGTCCCGCATCCGGAACCGCACCGTGACAGGGCCGGGGCCAAGTCGGCGCGGCCGCTGCGGCAGGTCCGGGGCCGTGCCGACCTGGGGGTCGCTGACTGGCGGACTGACGGGCGGCACGGCGGCACGGCGGCACGATGGCACGGGATCAGCGCTCGCGCAGGGCTCCCACGGCCGACATCGTGCGCAGCACCGCACTCCTCAGGCCGGGGTGCCGTCGCACCACGCGGTGCGCAGCACGGGCGGGTTCGCGACGGACCCAGTGCAGGGCGGCGCCCGGGGTGGCTCTCCGCAGGACTCCCTCGTGCACGGACACGTGGCCGGTCTTGAAGGAGTCCTTGTAGGCGGCGTCCCCTCGGCCGAAGTCGAAGAGCCGGATGCCGGAGGACGCGGCGGCCTCGATCATGTGCAGGAAGAGGATGCGACCGGGAGAGTAGGTCGCCAAGGCCCGGTCGTAGGAGGGGAACCAGCAGCAGAAGACGGTGCGTGAGCGCAGTCCGAAGTGGGCGGCCACCGGTCGCTCACCGGCGTAGAGCACCGACAGCACTCCCCGGCACTCGGGGTGCGTGGTGATGGCGAGGTGACGCACCAACTGGTCGATCCAGGGCTGCGCGAACGGGTCTCTGCGTCCGGTCCTGCGGTAGTGGGCGGACTTCCAGGCGAGCAGGGCGGACAGCGCATCCGGGTCCCGCTCGTCGTGGACGAGGCGCACGGGACCGAGATGGCGGCTCAGTCGTCGTTCCTGGGCCCTGGCGCCCTTGAGGAAGCTCCGGGAACGCGAGCGCAGTTCGGCTTCGTAGTGGGCGAATCCTGGAGTGAGGTCGATGACGGGTGACGTGAAACGGCCGGTCGCATGGGGGACGAACAGCCGCTGTTCGCCGCTGAGATGGTTGAACTCCCAGGAGCTCAGCGAGCATGCCTCCAGGAGCTTCCTGGGGTCCAGGCTCTCGCGGGGGTGGACGACGGCGCCCTGGTGGTCGGAGACACCCATCGCGAGTGCGCTGCCGTGGCCGAAACGTCCGCGCTGATACGGGAAGTAGGCGACCGGCTCGCCGTCTCGCCGCACGACGGCCACCCGGGTGTCGGGCCGTGTCCCGTCGACGGCTCGGGCGAAGTGCGCGCTCATGAAGGGATTGGCTGCGGCCGGCCCGGGGACCATGGCCTGCAGTTCGTCCCACCGGGCGAGATCCTCGGGGGTCATCTCGCGGGGACGCACGACGTCGATGCGGGTGTTCATGGGTCTCCTGATCGCACAGGGATGCAAGGGTGCGGCCGTTGTGGCTCGGGGCTGCCGGGTGCGCGTCGGCCGAGTGTGCCGCGGGAAGTCGCCGCGGCACACTCGGCGGCTCTGCGTGATGCCCGCAGGCAGCAGTCGGGCAGGTGAGCGGGTGGGCACGTGGGCAGGCGCAGCGTCACGGGCCAGGGGGCCCGCGGCGTCGGGCTGGGGCAGTCAGCCGCTCCTCGGCGCCTCGCTCCTCGCCGGCCGTGCGCAGGGCGACGAAGGGGGTCGCATCCGGGTCACTGGCCGGGGCCGTACCGGTGCACCTCGGAGCGCGAGGCCGGCATGTCGAGGCGGCCCTGGCTCCACGGTGAAGGAGCACCGTGCCCGGGGCAGGGCCTTCGGGGAGGGTCCGGGCAGGGAGGCTCGCGATCATGACGGCTCCATCGTGCGCGCCCGGCGATCGACACGGCACCGTAACGCGGAAGCCGGACAGGGGAACCTTTGACCGAACCGCCACGTCCACGGGTGAACGCACCCCCCGCGCCGTCTCCGGACCGGCCGGAGGGCGGGACGACGGCTCCGGCGGGAGGCGCCGCCCGGGGCGCCTGCTTCGCCTGCCGCGGACCCCTCACCGGTCGGACTCCCCAGGGGCTCACGGGCACGGGACGTACTGGTCGGATGCGGACCGGCCCCGATCGGACACGGTCATTGATGCGGGACGAGGTGCGCTGCTGCCGTTGTCGGGCCCTGGCCGGATTCGATCAGCCGGAACACCTGCTCACGCGGGCGGCCTGCCCTTGCCGCCCAAAGGGTGCAGCTGCCGCGCGGGTGCCGACGCCGGAGTGGTTTTCGGACTTTCCCTGCGCCAGGGCACGGACGAACGCCCCTCGGCGACCACCACACCCTATTCTTCTACACGTTTGTAGAAACCTCCGCGTCGGGCGGACCTCACACTCTACGGAGATGACACACATGGCGTCGATCGACCTCGACAAGGTGCTGGACAAGGCCTGGGCGGACAAGAGCCTGCCCGAGATCCTTGCCGCCCCGGTGGACGCGCTCAAGGGCGTCTCGGAGCGCGACGGCGAACTGCTGCGGGAGGCGTTCGGGGTCAAGACGGTGGCCGACCTGGCCGACCTCAAGTACGCCCGCTGGGCTCAGGCTCTGGCCGCCCTCGACGCGGCCAAGTAGCCGGCCGATCCGCCGGGCGGTGCCACCCGCGCCGCACCGCCCGGCGGAACACGACATCCAGCCCGGGCGGCCCCATCGGTCGCCCGGGCCGCGGCCCGCCATGGCCCGCCCGCCGCCGCACACGTCCGCCATCTCCGCCGCCGCACACGTCCGCCGCGTCCGCCCAACGTGTCTCCGGCACACCGTCGCCGGAACTCCGTTGCGGGACGCCGTCGCCGGGTGTGCGTTTCGGTGACGCAGGCGGCCCGGTTTGCGCCGGGCGGACCGAGGAGACCCGTGCGAGGCGGACAACGGACCGCCGACCGGAGGGACGCCCTGGGCGACAGCCGTCGCATCGTGCGCCAGACTCGAAGGGTCACTGCCGGTCGACCACGCTCAAGAGGGGCCGGACCATGCATGATGTGCCGCTGTGGCTATGGCTGGTGTTCGCCGCCACCGTGCTGGTGTCGTTGGCGATCGATCTCCTGGCGCACCGACATGCCCATGTGATCGGCTTCCGTGAGGCCGCCGCGTGGAGCTGTGCGTGGGTGGGACTGGCCATTGTCTTCGGCGTCGTGGTGTTCTTCGTGGTCGGTACGACCGCGGGAGTGGAGTACACCACCGCCTGGCTCCTGGAGAAGAGCCTGTCCGTCGACAATCTCTTCGTCTTCGCCCTGATCTTCGGCTATTTCAAGGTGCCCCGCGCCTACCAGCACCGGGTGCTGTTCCTCGGCGTGCTGGGTGCCCTGGTCTTCCGCGGGATCTTCCTGGCAGCCGGTGTGGCCGTGGTCAGCCGCTTCACCGCCGTCCTGTTCGTCTTCGCCGCCATCCTCTTCTACAGCACGTACAAGATCCTCAAGGAGGAGGACGACAGCTTCGACCCGGGCAAGAGCATGGCCGTCAGGCTGCTCCGCAAGGTCGTCCCGGTGACGGACGACTACGCGGGCACCAAGTTCTTCGTCAAGGAAGCCGGCAAACGCGTCGCCACTCCCCTGCTCGCCGTGGTCGCCGCGATCGAGGCCGCCGACCTCGTCTTCGCCGTCGACAGCGTGCCCGCCGTTCTCGCGGTGAGCAGCGATGCCTTCATCGTCTACACCAGCAACGCCTTCGCCATTCTGGGCCTGCGGGCCCTGTACTTCATGCTCGCCGGCCTGCTCGACCGCTTCCACTACCTCAGCAAGGGCCTGGCGCTCATCCTCGCCTTCATCGGCGTCAAGCTCATCCTCCAGGCGTCCCACAAGACGATCAGCACCGCCATTCCCGAGATCCCCTCACTGATCAGTCTCGCCGTCATCGCCACCATCCTGGCCGCCTCCGTCACCCTCAGCCTGCTGCGTCCGCCGCCCGGCGACGCCGACACCGCGGGCGCAGCGACCGACGAGGCCGCGGACAGGGGCGAGCCCGCCGGGAGCGGTGCCGGCCACACCGAGCCGGGCCGCTCGGCCGATCCACCGGACCCGACCGACACACCGGACGCCAGGTGACCCGTTCGTCCCGCTGCGGACCACTCCCCCTGAGGCCGTGCCCGTTACGTTCGGGGCCGGTCCCGATGCGGTCTCCGGCTCGGTGGGCGATGACCCAAAAAACTCATAAACAGGCAAAACCGGGGTAAAACTCCGACATGGATGACGAGAAGAAGAAGTCCGAGCCGACCACGCCGCCCGCATTCGTCTGCCGCTCCTGCAAGCAGCCGGTGGACGCCGTGGTGGAACGACACAAGACGATGGGGGTCTTCGTCCCGTCCTGGACGGCAGGCCCCTGCCACAACCGGCGCTGCGACGACTACGTACCGGAACAGGTACCGATCAGCTCGGTGCGCAGCGATGTCTGGAGGAAAGCGACCGGATGGTCCCCCCACTGACCGTCTCCGACTGGTCCGACCGTGCCCCGACCGTGCCCCGGCCGGGCCCGTGGTCCGTATGCGGAGCCCGGGCGGACAGGCCACAGCCCCGGGTGCGGGGCCGGGTCGGCTCTCCTGTCCCCTGGTCACGAGTGGCTCCGGTGCGGGCGTCGTCGTGGTCAGTCGAAGGTCTCGATGTACTCCTGTGGCGGGCCGAGGTCGGGCCGGTCGAGGAGGGTGATCCGGTCGCCGAAGCGCTGCGCCTCGAGAACGGTGAGGACGTTCCGGCCGGGACGCAGTAGGGGTCCGGGGAGGTAGAGGGTGCGCTGCGGGCCGATCTCCCAGTAGCGGCCGAGCAGGGTGTCGTTGACCCACAGGAACCCCTTGCCGAAACCGGGCAGGGCCACGAAGGTGTCCGCGGGCGCGTCCAGGTGCAGCCGGGCCTCGGCGAAGCCCGCCCGCTCGTCGGAGGGGCCGGCGGAGACGGCTCGGGCGAGGTCCTGCCCGGTCCACTCGTCCAGCGGCAACCGGTACATGGTCCAGTGGTGCACCAGTCTGCGGTCGGCCAGCACGCCGCCGAGGATGCCCTTGCCCTGGCCGAGCAGGGGGCCGTAGTTGATCCGGCCCTGGTTCTCCACCAGCAGTTCCAGCCGGATGCGGCGTCCGGCGCCCTGGACGGTGACCGAGGTGGTGTGGCCGTCCAGGATGCCCACGGGATCGCCGTCGACGAACACCTGTGCGCGGTCGTGGAGTTGCCGTACGGACAGCTCGACGGGTCCCGGAGGGAGCAGCGGTTCGGCGGCGTACAGGACGAGTCCGGCGGCCTGTTCCAGCTCGCCGAAGCTGAGCGGCACCGGTGCGCGTACCGGTTCGGACGCCGAGCGCAGTCCGTCCAGCAGGGACGCCCGGCGGGTGAGTTCCAGGGACCGGGGCGCCAGCAGCGGTGGGTCGGCGGGGACGGGGCGGGTGGCCACGGTGGGGGCGACGGCCGTCAGTCGTTCCCGCACCGCGAAGAACTTGGGGGTCAGGGCTCCGTGTTCGGCGATCGGCGCGTCGGAGTCGTAGCTCGTGACGGTCGGCTGGATGCGCTCGCCGTCGTGGTTGGCACCCGACCACAGGCCGAAGTTGGTGCCGCCGTGCGCCATGTAGAGGCTCACCGAGCCGCCCGCGTCGAGGATGCCCTGCAGTGTGTCCGCAGCGCCGGCGGCCGGCCGCACGTGGTGCGGTTCCCCCCAGTGGTCGAACCACCCGTTCCAGAACTCCGCGCAGAAGAACGGCTCTCCCTCACGCCGCTCCCGCAGCAGTGCCGCTGCCTCGGCGGGCTTCGAACCGAAGGTGGCGGCTGCCAGCTCCCCGGCCAGCGAGCCGCCGTCCTGCATCAGCGGTGTCGGGCCGTCGGCCGTGTAGAGCAGTTCGGTGACGCCCCTCTCGACCAGCGCGTCCCGTACCCAGCGGACGTAGGCGTGGTCGTCGCCGTAACTGCCGTACTCGTTCTCGATCTGGACGGCCACGACCGGCCCTCCCCTGCCGTGCTGGAGGCCGGCGACACGGGGGATCACGGTGTCGAACCAGCGGCTCACGGCGTGCAGGAAGGGCGGGTGGGAGGTGCGCAGCCGCATGCCGGGAGTGTCGGTGAGCCAGGCGGGCAGTCCGCCGTTGTCCCATTCCGCGCAGATGTACGGGCCCGGTCGCACGATGACGTCCAGGCCCTCGTCCTGGGCGAGCCGGATGAAGCGTTCCAGGTCGCGTCCGCCGTCGAAGTCGATGTCTCCCGGCGTGCGTTCGTGGAAGTTCCAGGGCACGTAGGTGTCGACGGTGTTGAGTCCGAGGGCGGCGAGCCGGCGGAGCCGGTCGGCCCAGTGCTCGGGGTGGACGCGGAAGTAGTGCAGGGAGCCGGCCAGCACCCGGTGCGGCCGCCCCTCGCGCAGCAGTTGGCCGTTCGCGTGGGTCAGGGCAGCCGGCGCCCCGGGCTCCGGGCGGTCCGGCACGGGAGACTCTCCTGGGGCGGTCATGGAGCGGATCCGGACCGGGTGAGTGATCTCGCCACAACTCCTCTTCCGGGGATCGGGACAGGGGCTCACGGCGGCGTGCTCGGGAGCAGGCGGCAGCCGTCCGGACGTGGACCGTCGGTCAACGGCTCGAACTATGGCAGATGCTGTGATCGATGCCAATGGAGGTGGACCGGGTTCAGCGGCATCTCGTGAGGCTTTCATGCACTCCGGCATCTCCTCGTGTTGTTATCGCTATCATCCGGGCAGCGGATCGTGCCTTGCGGCTCGCGGCCCACGAACCGCGGGGTGCTGGTCGCGGTCTGCGGGATGCGGGTCGCGGGTCGCGAGTCGCACGCTGGAACTTCGGGGCAGCGGGCAGCGGGCAGCGAGCAGCGAGAAGGGACCAGGGTGAAGCAGAGCGCCGACGCCAAGCGGCCGCCCGGGATGGCGGACGTGGCACGGGTCGCCGGGGTGTCGGCGCAGACGGTGTCCCGAGTGCTCTCGGGTCACCCGAACGTCCAGGAGCGCACGCGCGCCAGGGTGTTGCTGGCCGTGGAACAACTGGGTTACCGGCGCAACAACGCGGCCCGGGTGCTGTCCTCGGGCCGCAGCCGCACCATCGGCGTGGTGACGTTGAGGACCCATCACTACTCGGGCGGGCTGATCACCTCCGGGATCGAGGACGCGGCACGGGCTGCCGGGTACACCGTCAGCGCCGCCACGACCTCGTCCCTCGACACCTCCGCCGTCGAAGCCGCGCTGTCCCGGCTCGCCGACCAGGACGTCGAGGGTGTCGTCCTCGCGGTGCCGCTGATCCACACCAGCCGCCGGATCGAACAGCTCACCGAGTCGGTCCCCACCGTCACCATCGACGGGTCCCGCACCGCGGCCACCGAGGTGGTGGCCATGGACCAGGCGCTCGTCGCGCGCCTCGCCACCCGTCATCTGCTCGACCTCGGCCACCACTCCGTGTGGCATGTCGCGGGTCCCGGGGAGTGGCTGGAAGCCGTGAAACGACGCGAGGGCTGGCGCCGCACCCTGGAGGCGGCCGGCCGACCCGTGCCGCCCGTGCTGGAGGGCGACTGGTCCCCCGCGTCCGGCTACCGCAACGGTCTCGTCCTGGGACGCATCCCCGAGGTGACCGCCGTCTTCGTCGCCGGGGACGAGATGGCGTTCGGCGTGATCAAGGGACTGCACGAGACGGGTCGCCGGGTCCCCGGAGACATCTCGGTGGTCGGCGTCGACGACATCGAGCTCGCCGAGTACAGCCGGCCCCCGCTCACCACGGTGGCGCAGCCGTTCGCGAAACTGGGCGCGCTGGCGGTGACGCATCTTCTGCGAACCGTCGCCGCTCCGGACACCGTGCCGGAGCCGGAAACGGTGGAACCGCGCCTCGTCATCCGGTCGAGCACCGCGCCGCCTCGTGCTCCCGCCGGCGCCGCCCTCTGACCTGTCCCCTGCGCCGTAGGACGCACCCGTTGTCGGAGCGATGTGGCAGAGTCTGCCCATGCTCGAGATCGTGGTGGAGACGGAGAACTGGCAGCGGCACGTCCGTGTGTCCGCCGAGGAGTTGGCAGCGCTGGTCCGGCGGATCGGCGGTCACGGCGACCGGTTCCTGGTGGTCCAGCGGATTCCCGATCTGCCCGATGTGTTCGCCCAGGTCTGGCACGAGGACGGTGGCGCCTACGCGTTCGAGCACCGCGACGGTGCCGCCGACCGCCACTTCCGGACCGCAGTGGACGGGCCGGCCGAAGTGATCACGGCGATGACCGGATGGGCCCGTCAGGAAGCGGGTTGGGGCGCGGGACTGGCCTGGTCACGGCTGGACACGGGGCCCGCCCGCGAGGTGCCGCCGCTCGACCTCGGCGCAGAGGATCGCCACGCCCTGGAGCAGCGCGTCCGGGAGGTGCTCAGCGGTGGTTACGCCTCTCGTGCCCAACTGACCGAGGTCGCCGAGGAGTACCTGGTCACGCAGGACCGTCGGCCCGTCTCCCGCGAGCAGGCGGTGGCGCTGGTCGACCGGCTGTGGCTGGAGCGGGTGGCCGAGCAGGCCACGTGGGAGGGCGTGACCGACCCCGAACGGCTGACCCGGGCGTTCACCATGCTGCAGGCTGCCGGTATCACGGCCCGCGAGAACTTCAGCTGTTGCCGCACCTGCGGTGACGCCGAGATCGGCGGCGCCGGAGAACCCGACGCCCGCGGATTCGTCTACTTCCACTCCCAGTGCACCGACTCCGCCGTGGCCGGCCACGGACTGACGCTCCTCTACGGCGGTTTCGACGGCTCACCGCAGACCACGATGGCCGTCGGGCACGAAGTCGTGAGCGCACTCGACACCGCGGGGCTCCGCACCGAGTGGGACCAGGACCCGAACCGGGCCATCACCGTCACTCCCGTGGACTGGCGACGGAGACTGGTCGGCTAGGGCGCGACGTCCCGGTTGTGCCGAAGGCTGCACTCAGGGACTCGTGGGGATGCGACCGCCGGCGTCGAAACAGCAGGACGGGCCGGGCACCGTGTGCCGTCCGTACGGTCCTCGGGGCGCAGGGCCCGGACCCGTCCGCGTCGTGAGATGACATGTCATGTCGTGTCACGGGGACGACGCCATGACACGTCACGTCGTGTCAGATGCCCATGGAGGCCATCTCGATCGCGGAGCGGTAGTTCACCGCTGTCGCCACCACGCACACGCGGTAGGTCCGGTTGTCCTTCACCACCAGGAAGTAGTCCCGGATCTGCTTCCAGTACTGGCGCAGGTAGCTCGGCCCGGGGAAGAACGCCGGCGGGCGCGGCACCAGGGCGAATGCCTCGGAGCACTTGAGGATCTCGCCCGTTGCGGTCGAGAGGACCGCCTCCACCTCACTGTTCATGTTCCAGCCCGCCGCGAGCTGGGGTGTCCAGATCGCGCCGGCGATCTCCCGCAGGCGCTGCTGCTCCTCCGGCGTGGGGTCGGCCTCGGGCACGGCGGCCGGTACGACCCGTTCGGCTGCCGTCCGTGCGACGGCGGCCGAGTGCGCCTGGGCGGTGCCCGCTCCCGCCGCACCGGCCAGCAATCCCGCCGCCGCTGTGACGGCCACGGCGGTCAGCGCGGCACGTGCGCGTAACGGGCCTCTGCGCGTGGTGGTGGTCATCGTGTGTCCTCCCCGGTTTCCCGTCCGCCCCGTGTGGGACGGACCGCGGGCACGCTCGCACGCGGGTCCTGGACGGTCAACGGCGCCGGACCGGACACGACCGGAAACCGGCACAGGTGTGCCGCCGGGGCGGGGGGCTCGGCGACTGATGCGGATGGGTCGAGGGGGGTACGGGGACGTCCGGGAGGACGGCTGCGGGGCGGTGACGGCTCCCCGGGCACCGGGGGCCGGCCTCCGGAGTCCGTCGCCCCCGGAGTCCGTCACGTCCCGGCGGCAGAAGCCCCGTCCTCAGGCCCACCCGTACCGGTCTCGGGCCGTCGCGAGCAGTCGGCGGTGGGCGGCCCAGTCGGGCTGGTCCGCGATGGGAACGACGACAAGGGCCTGCGAGCCCGTGACGTCGAAGACGCTCACCTCCAGACACTCGCTCTCCGTCTCGGTGGCTGCGTCGATCATGATCCGGGGTGAGCGTCCGCTCTCCAGCCAGACAGCACTCCTGCCGGCCGCGACGGCATCCAGGACGTCGCCCCAGCTGTCGAGATCGTACGCGCTGAGGAAGACCTCGACCCGGCCGCTGACGAACCCGGTGGTGACCACGATCTCCGCGCGGAGGGCGTCGTAACGATCGGAAGCGGACAGGGACACGCCTTCGACGACGCGGACGGAGACGCCCTGCTCCTCGTCGTACAGGTGGATCAGTACCTGACGGCCGGCGGCGGGCACGGGGGCTTCACCCATGGAGAGCCCTTCCTCAGAGGTCGTAGCGGGGGATGTACGGGGAGCGGGGACGGTCGCGGCAGACGCCTGCCGGTCCGCGTCCGCCGGCCGCCGACCGCCGGCCGCCTGCCAGGTGACGCAGGTCACGGAGGTGACGGTCCGATCTTGGAATGTCCGGTCCGGTGCGGTTGCTCTCCCTCTCGGGGGTCTACCCTGCCATGGGTCTGCCCTGTCCCGGGACGGACTGCGCCGGGCAATGGTGCTCAGCGCGACCGGCCTCGAGCAGAGGGGACGGGATCGTTCCGCCCTTCCCTCGATCCGGCCCGCTGTGAGTGAAAGGTTTCTCCGCACCATGCCACTGGCCCTGCTGGCTCTGGCCGTCGTCGCGTTCGGCCTCGGCACGACCGAGTTCGCCACCATGGGGTTGCTGCCCCAGATCGCCGACGGGGTCGGCGTCTCGGTGCCCGACGCCGGGAACCTCGTGTCGGCGTACGCGATCGGCGTCGTCATCGGCGCCCCCGTTCTGACGGGCATCGGGGCACGCATCCCCCACAAGCGGCTGTTGCTGCTGCTCACCGGCCTGTTCGTGGTGGGCAACGTCGCTTCCGCCCTCGCCCCCTCCTACGGTCTGCTCTTCGGTGCCCGTTTCCTGACGGGGCTGCCCCACGGGGCACTGTTCGGCGTGGGCGCCGTCGTGGCGTCCCGGCTCGTCGCGCCCGACCGGGCCGCCCGTGCCGTCTCGCGCATGTTCCTCGGGCTCACCGTCGCCAACATCGTCGGCGTGCCGGCGGGCACTGCCCTGGGACAGCAACTGGGCTGGCGGTCCGCGTTCCTCGCCATCGCCGTGATCGGTCTCGCCGCCCTCGCCGCGCTGGCCCTCTTCGTGCCCCACCAGCCGCGCGGCCGGCAGTCGGGTGCCCGGCGCGAGCTGCGGGCCATGAGCAACCGGCACGTGGCGGTCGGCCTGGCCGTCGCCGTGGTGGGATTCGGCGGGTTCTTCGCCGTCTACAGCTACCTGGTGCCCATCCTGACGAACGTGACGGGCATCTCCGAGACGTCCACCACCCTGGTGCTCGCGCTGTACGGCGTCGGCATGACGCTGGGCACCCTGATCGCGGGTCCGCTCACGGACCGGGCCCTGCGCCCGACGCTGTACGCGGGGCTCGCCCTGCTCGCCGCCGCGCTGGTGACGTTCTCCTTCACGGTGCACACCACCTGGGCCGCACTGGTGACCATCACGTTCATCGGTGCGCTGGGCTCCTTCATCACCACGCCGGTGCAGATGCTGCTCATGGCCAAGGCGAAGGACGCCCCGACGATGGCGGCCGCCTCCAACCACTCCGCCTTCAACCTGGCCAACGCGGGCGGCGCCTGGCTCGGCGGCCTGGCCCTCTCCGCGGGCTGGGGCTGGACCTCCCCCGCCCTGGTCGGCGCCGCCCTGGCCGTGGCCGGACTCGGCCTGGCGGTCATGGGCGGTCTGATGAACCGGGACGGCAGCCGCTCGGACGTCGTCACCGTCTCCGGGGCGGTTCCCTCGGCGGGGGCCGAGAGGGTCGGGTCGGCCCAGCGGTCCGACTGACCCAAGCGTCCTCCCGGCGCGGCCGGCCGCCCGCCCCGTGGTCCGCCGGTCCACGCTCCCCCACCCGGCACCGACCCCGGCCAGGCACTGTCGCCGGCCCTGCACCGTCCCTGCCCGACTCCCTCCCCGGCCGGGACTCGCGTGGCCGGGCGGACCCGGCGGACACCGTCGATGCGACGGGCGGGCCCTCCGCCCCGCAGGCCCCGGCCGCGTCGCGACAGCGGCCCCGTGAGGAACATCCGCGGAGCAGGGCCGGCGGCTCCCCTCCGCCCTCCCCCGCCGACCGGCCCCGAGCCGTGGCCCCGGGCCCCCGAGCCCCGGCCCCGGCCCCGGCCCCGGCCCGAGCTCTACCCCGTCCCCCCGCCCTCCGTCCTCGCTCCCGCCCCGACTCCCGGTGATGCGCCTGCTCCCGGCGATGCGCCGCCCGGAGGTGCCGGACGACCTCATGACCTGCGGCGGAAGCGCGACGGCGTGGGCGCCGACGTCCCGTGACGAGAGCCCGGCCGTCACACTCCGTCATCTAATCGTGCCGCTCTCCGGCCGGACTCGGCCCCACAGCCCCGTGATCTCCCGGCGTGAATTGCCCTGCAATCAAATCTAGACAGGTGTCAAATTCCTGGTTAGGTTGGCCGGACTTCTTCACCGACGGGCACGACGTGCGTGCCCTGCTGCGGCACGTCACACCTCAACGACGAGGGGATCGACCATGGAACTCGACGGCAGGATCGCGGTCGTCACCGGAGCGGCCTCGGGCATGGGCCTGGCCGCCGTGAAGGCCCTGGCGGGAGCCGGCGCCACCGTGTACGGAATGGATCTGCGCCAGGAGGACCTGGACCGCGAGTTCGCCGGGCTGGACCGGGTCGTGGGACTGGCCGCGGACGTCTCCGACTCCGCCGCCGTCCAGCGGGTCTTCGACCGGGTGCGCGCCGACCACGGCCGGCTGCACGTCCTGGTGAACGCCGCCGGTGTCGCCACGCCGAACAAGGCCAAGCAGGCGTGGGTGGACGGCATCAACCAGCGGATGACCGAGTCCTTCAAGACGGGCGAGACCTACCACCCGGAATTCCTGGACGGCATCTCCGACGAGGACTTCGACCGCGTCGTCGCGATCAACCTCAACGGCACCTTCTACACGATCCGCGCCGCGGTGCCGCTCATGAAGGAGAGCGGCAGCGGCTCCATCGTCAACTTCGCCTCCGTGGCGGGACTCATCGGCCTGCCGATGCCCGCCTACTACCCGGCCTCCAAGGCCGCGGTGGTCGGTCTCACCAAGGCGGTGGCGGCCGAGCTGGCCCCCTTCGGCATCCGGGTCAACGCACTGGCCCCGGCCGGCATCCGCACCGCCATGCTCACGGCGTCCGGTGACGACCACGTCCAGGCGCTGCTCGCCCTCCAGCCGCTGAAGCGCCTGGCGGAACCCGAGGAGATCGGCCGGACCGTCCTCTTCCTCGCCTCGGACGCGGCGGGTCACTACACCGGTCAGACGCTGGCGCCCTCCGGCGGCGCCCTCATGCTCTGACCTCCCCTCGACTCCCGGACGGAGAACATCCCGTGCAGCACACCACGGCACCGGAGCACACGGTCGCCCTCACCGACACCCCCGGCGTCGAGCGCCGCTTCCTCGAGGTCCTGGACGCCACGATCCGCGCGGACATCGCGGGCGGCGCCTACCACGGGGCCAACGTCATCGTCGCCCGGCACGGCCGGATCGCCCTGCGCGGCACCTACGGCCTGGCCGACATCGGGACCGGCCGCCCGACCCGGCGCGACGACGTCTACCGCATCCTGTCCATGTCCAAGGGCTTCACCAACGCCCTGGTCTTCCGGGCCCTCAGCGAGGGCCGGCTGATGCTGTCGACCCGCGTCGTGGACCTCATCCCCGAGTTCTTCGGCGCCGAGCCGTTCCGTGCCGCCCGCAAGGACCGGATCAACCTCGCCCACCTGCTCACGCACCGGGCCGGGATGCCCGCGACGCCCAACCCGGGCCTGGGTCCCGAGGGGTTCGCCGTACTCGCCGACGTCATCGAGGCCCTCGCCGGCGTCGACGTCGTGCACGAGCCGGGCACCGATCTGAACTACTCGGCCGCCATCAACCACGCGCTGATGGGCGAGATGGCCCGGCGCGCCTACGGAGCCGACTCGTTCCGCGACCTGATGCGGGAGAAGGTCTTCGGCCCGGTCGGGATGGACCACACCAGGTTCGGGATGCCCGCCGAATGGCGTGAGAGGGGCGTTCCGCTGAAGGTCATCGTCGCCAACGACTCCTGGCTCAAGCCCGAGGACATCGAGTGCCTCAACGACGTCATCGACCGCGAGGACGCGGAGATGCCGTGGGTCGGCGCGGTGTCCACCATCGAGGACGTCTTCGCGTTCACGGAGATGCTGCGGAACAAGGGGCGCACCGCGTCCGGGGAGCAGCTCATCGGCGAGCCGGTGCTGGACTTCGCCACCACCAACCAGACCGGCGACCAGATCAACGACCTGTACGGGATGGTCGCCGCCGCCCGCAAGTGGGACCTGCCGCCGGGCAACATGGGCCTGGGCATGGCCCTCGCCGGCACCGGGACGCACGCCCGGTTCTTCGGCCCGTTCGTCTCGCCGCGCACCTTCGGTTCCTACGGCGCCGGTTCGTCCCTGCTGTGGGTGGACCCCGTCTCGGGCATGTCCTTCTGCTTCCTGTCCTCCGGGGTGATGGACGAGGGGGACAACGTCGCCCGCTTCCAGAAGCTGTCCTCGATCGCCGCGTCCGCGGCCACCAGCGTCTGACCGCGAAAGGACCAGGCCATGACGTCCATGCAGGAAGAGGCCCGTCCGACGGGCCGCTGTCCCGTCGCCCACGGCTTCGACGCGATGGGGGACGACTACTACCGCGACCCGGCCGGACACCTGGCGGCGGTCCGGGACACCTCGCCGGTGTTCTGGTACCCGCACCTGAACGCGTGGATCGTCACGCGGCGGGAGGACTGTCTCACCGTCCTGTCGGACTGGCAGACCTACTCCTCGGCCTCCAACTCGGCCGCGGACGTGCCGGCTCGGCACCGGGAGATCTATCCCCCGGACCTCGTGTCGAAGATGATCGTCGGTCAGGATCCGCCCGGGCACACCGAGACGCGGTCCGTGGCGCAGCTCGGCTTCGTCAAGGAGCGCATGGACCGGCTGCAGCCCGAGATCGAGGCCCGGGCGCACCGCATCGTCGACCGGTTCGAGAACAACGGCTCGGCGAACCTGCTCGAGGAGTACTCGCTGGAGCTGACCACGCAGACCATCATGGCGCTGCTGGGGCTGGGCTACGAACACGAGGCGATGCTGCGGCAGTTGCGCGACGATCTGTTCGCGGTGCTGTCCTCCGCGCACGAGCCGCTGCCGGAGCCGGCGCGGTCGCAGGTGTGGGACCGTTTCGTGGCGGCCAACCTGAAGCTGCGGGACATCGTGGAGGAGCGGCGCGAGTCGACCGCCGACGACATCATCTCGGTGATGGCGTCCGCGCGGACGAAGGACGGCTCGTACGCGCTGCCGACGCCGCAGATCGCCCTGCACGTCTCGGAGTTCGCCGCGGCGGGCACGGACACCACCGCGCAGGCCATGACCAACGCGGTGATCTTCCTGTCGCAGAACCCGCAGGCGCTCCAGGACGCGCTCGCCGAACCGGAGCTGTGGCCGCGGGTGTTCGAGGAGACGCTGCGCCGGCGTCCGTCCTCGACGTTCACCTCCCGCCGGGTGACGCGGGACGTGGAGCTGTCCGGCGTGCGGATCTCCGCCGGTGACATGGTGTGGGTCGCGCTGGCCTCCGCCAACACCGATCCCGCTCACGTCGACCGGCCCTTCGAGTTCGACATCCACCGTCCGGACCCCACCGATCACCTGGCCTTCACCGCGGGCCGGCACACCTGCCTGGGCAACCCGCTGGCCCGGGTGCAGGGCGCGACGGGGCTGCGGGTGCTGTTCGAGCGGCTGCCGTCGCTGCGCCCGGACGACGGGGACGAGCTGGACTTCCTGCGCATGGCGCTGCTGCCGGTGCGGCGCTCGCTCCAGGTGCACTGGGACGTCGCGGACGTCGAGCGTTCGCGGACGCGGACCCTGCGCACCCTCAACCTGGAGGTGACCGGGCGGGTCGAGGCGTCGGACGGGGTGGTGGCGCTGGACCTGAGCCACCCGGACGGCGGGGAGCTGCCGCAGTGGAGGGCCGGGGCCCATGTCGACGTGCACGTGCCCGGTCCGGACGGGGAACCGTGGGTGCGCCAGTACTCGCTGTCGTCCGACCCGGAGGACCGCACGTCGTACCGCATCGGCGTGCTGCGGGAGCCGGACGGCCGGGGAGGTTCGGCCGCGGTGCACGACGCGCTGACGGTCGGGGCGCGGGTCACGGTGTCCTGGCCGCGCAACAACTTCCGGCTCCTGCCCTCGCCCCGTTACCTGTTCATCGCGGGCGGCATCGGCATCACCCCGATCCTGCCGATGATCCGGGAGGCGGAGCGGGCCGGCGCCGAGTGGGACCTCGTCTACGGCGGGCGCACGCAGGCGTCGATGGCCTTCCGCGACGAGCTGGCCGCCCACGGCGGGCGGGTCACCCTCGTCCCGCAGGACGAGCACGGGCTGATCGACCTGCCGGGACTGCTCGGTGAGGTGCGCGAGGGGACGCTCGTCTACGCGTGCGGTCCGGAGCCGCTGCTGCGGGCCGTGGAGGAGAACACCGCCCACTGGCCGAAGAACTCCCTGCGGCTGGAGCGGTTCGCCCCGAAGCCCGTGGTGCGGACGGTCCCCGACACCCCGTTCGAGGTGGAGTTCGCCGAGTCGGGCCGGGTCGTCGAGGTGGGCGCGGACGAGTCGATCCTGGAGGCGGCGGAGCGGGCGGGCCTCTCCGTGGTGTCGTCGTGCAAGACCGGGACGTGCGGTACGTGCGAGACGCCCATCGTCTCCGGCCGGGCCGACCACCGTGACTCGATCCTCACCCCGTCGGAGCAGGAGGCGGGCCGGACCATGCTGATCTGCGTGTCCCGCGCAGCGGGCGACTGCCCGCGCCTGGTGCTGGGCGGCTGACACGCCGCGCCGCGGGCCCGGTCCGCCTCTCCCCCGTCTTCCGCCGGGGCACCCCTCCGCCGGGTGCCCCGGACGGGGACCGGCCGGGGGGACCGGCCGGGGGGACCGGCCGGCCCGCGGTCAGCTCGCGGTCAGTCCTCTGCGTCGAACATCCGGGCCCACTGCCGGGCCAGGGAGGTGAGGATGAGTTCTTCCTGTTCCTTGTGGCCCCGGATGTACAGGAAGTAGAAGTTCCGCTCCAGGCTCATCATCAGCGTCGTCATGTGCACCTCGCGCTCCCCCCGCTCCTCGGGGGTCGCACCGGGCAGGTGGAGCGACGCGTGGGCGGACGTGACCCGCCGGATCAGGCCCAGCCATTCCTCGAGCACGTCCGGATCGATGGCCATGGCCTGGTTGACGGCCTCGAACTCCGTGGCATAGCGCATCCACATCTCCCGCGCGGTGGCCAGCCACTGCCGCAGGGCGGCGGGCGTGTGCTCGGGCATGCCGTCCAGGACGGCGTAGAGCTCGGCCACTTCGGTCTCGATCTCGGCCATGCGGGCCCGGATGATCTGCGACTTGCTGTTGAAGTACAGGTACAGGTTGGCCCGGCTGCTGCCGGCCGCGGTCGCGATCTGGGCCATGGAGGTGCGCTCGTAGCCCTGTTCCTTGAACAGGCGCAGCGCCTCGTCGACGAATCGCTGCCGGGTGGCCACGCTCTTGGCCGTTCGGTTGGTCGCCATGGGGAGTTCCGGGCTCACGAGGCGGAGCAGGACGGCACGGGACACTCCTGGCGGTCGGCGCGGGTCTGCGGGTCTGCGGGTCTGCGGGTCTGCGGGTCTACGGGACGTCCGAGCAGTTTAGTGGTCCGGCTCAGCCCTTCCGCGGCACCCTCGGTGGACGTCCTCGGCGCAGGCGGCGTACACCCCCCCCCCCCCGGGCGGGGGTGGCGCGCCGGGCCGAGGGACGGCGCCCGTCACGGTGCGTCACGACGTCTCCGGGTCCGCGCCGGGTACGGCGGGGCCTTCGGCGAGGTCGATGAACGCGGTGACCCGCTTGCCCGTCCCCTCCCGGCGGGCGTACAGGCTCCGGCAGACGGCCTTCACGAGTTCCAGCCCGTGCTGCCCGATCCGGCTCGGGTCCCGCCCCCGCACCAGCGGGAGCGTGCTGCTGCTGTCCCACACGCCGACCTGCACGGTCGTGTCCCGCAGCGCCAGGTCCAGCAGACAGGGGCCGGGCGCGTGCTTGCGGGCGTTGGTGACCAGCTCGCTCACCACCAACTGCACCATGCCCACGGCTTCGGCCGACAGCGTCGGGCCGCCCGCGCCCCGGACGGAGTCCAGGAAGTCACGGGCCATGTCCCGGGCCTCGGCGATCGTTGCGGACCCCTCGAACAGCCGGGAGACAGCGGTGGGGCCGACGACGGCCGGACCTCGGTCCGCGTTCTGGGCTGCAGAGTCCACGGACCCGCCTCACTTCCGAAGCGCAGTTGCTCACCCACCGCTGGTGCCCCTGATTGCGCGGCCCACTCCATCGAGAAGGTCACGATGGTGACTCGGAGTGCGCCGTACGTCCGGGACGCGCGCGAATTGTCACGGAATGTGACGGCGAGGGGACCGGGCGGGCCGGTCCGTGCAGTCGGGCGCGCCGACCTGGGGGCCTCCGGCCTCACCGCACGGTGGAGTGGTGACCAGCGCGGGCGTATGCGTGACGGTGGTGGGGAGTGCGGCTGGGCGCGGGGTGCCTGCCCGGTTCCGCCAGCGGCCGTTCCGGTCCCCGTACGGCTGGAGGAGCTGGTCGACGGGCGCGTGGTCGTCGGTGAGCAGCGGGGCGTCGCCGATCCAGGCGGTGAGGTCGTCGCCGGTGACGGTCCGCCATCCGGTCTCCCGGGCGTCCAGCCCCTTCTGGACCTCCCGCAGGTCCACCTCCCGGTCGGAGGCGACCAGGACCAGATTGCCGCCGTCCGGTTCGGTGTCCGGGGCGAGGCCGATGTCGGCGGGCTCGCCCAGGAGGACGACGTGCTCGAAGGTGGCGTCGAGCGTCGCCGCCTCGGCGCGCGCGAAGGCCAGGTCACCGTGGTCGATGAGGTTGGCGACGTAGAGGCCGTCGGCGTCGAGCACCCGCCGTACGTCGGCCATCGCCTCCGTCGTGGTCAGGTGCCAGGGGACGCTGACGCCTCCGAAGGCGTCGCCGATCACGAGGTCACGGCTGTCGGTGTCCAGCCGCCTCAGCCCCAGTCTGCCGTCCTCGGTCCGCACGTCGATGCCGGATCGCGGGGCGAGACCGAGGTGCTCGCGGTCGATCCGCACGACACCGCTGTCGATCTCCGAGACGAGGCTGCGTGTCCCGGGCCGGGTGGCCGCGAGGTAGCGGGGAAGGGTGAGCCCGCCGCCGCCCAGGTGATGCGCCTCGAGGGGCTCCTTCTCGGGGAAGGCGGCGTCGGTCACCGCGGCGATGGCCCGCACGTAGGTGTACTTCAGGACGGTCGGGTCGTCGAGGTCGACGTAGGAGTGCCGGATCCCGTCGAGGAGGAGGGTACGGCCGCTGTCCCGGCCGGGGTCGGTGACGACCCGCACACAGTGGTACCTGGTCTCCGCGTCGCACCCGCCGGGTGCGACCGACGTGGCGAGTCCTCCGGCGACGACCACGAGTGCCAGGGCGGGCCTACCGCGCCAGCCGCGGGTGCGCCACTCGACCAGGGCCGAGCCCGCCACGAGTGCGGTTCCGAGGCCGACGAGAATGGTGCTGACCGGGAGCCGCGACACGAGGACGAATCCCGTGACGACGGTGCCGAAGATGGCCCCGACGGTGCCGGCCCCGGAGAGGCGGCCGACGACCGTGCCGGTCTCGGCGAGGCTGGTCAGGCGCATCTTCGTCACGATCGGCGTCACGGCGGACAGCAGCGCGCCCGGGACGAGGATGGTCAGCGCCGCCACGAGGAACAGCAACGGCGGTGCCCCTTCGGCCGTGGTCCGCAGCACGGCCGGGGTGAGCGCGACGACCGCCCCGGACAGTCCCAGTGCCGGGGACAGCAGTCGCGCCGGGTCGAGCCGGTCCGCGATCCGGCCGCCCAGCCAGGAGCCGAGGGCGATGGCGGTGAGGGCGATGCCGATCACCATCGTGCTGGTTTCGAGGGTGAGGCCGAGATAGGGGGCGAGGAGTCGCAGGGAGACGACCTCGACCACCAGCACCGCGGCCGACGAGCCGAACACGAGTGCGGTGGCGGCTCCGGGCCCCGGACCGGAGGGGCGAGACGTGGCCTCGGCAACGGGCGGCGAAGACGGTCCGGTCACGCAGCACATCCTCGCATGCGGCACGGTCCGCCGGGGGACGCCGCGGCAACTCGTCACCCTCGCCCGGCCGCACCCGCCGGATGCCCGGAGCGGCCTTTCGGCGAGTCGGCCACGGAGTCCATCTCCCGTGCGGCCGACGGACGTTGCGAGGTGGGGCGGCGTGGAGCCGTCCGGACCCGGCCCGCCCCGGACGGCGAGCGCGCCGGCGATGACGGCCGTCGCGAAGGCGTGGACGGACTCACCCGATGACGTGGACGGTCCTGCCCGATGGCGTGGACGACCTTGCCCGCTGGTGTGGACCGTCTTGCCCGAGGGCGTGGACGGCCTTGTCCACCCGGTTCACGGCGAGTGCCGCTCCCCGGCTGCCTGGGCCCCGATGAAGCAAGGGGGGAAGGGCTGCTTCGACCTCCCCAGGTGTCGCAGCCCTTCCCGACGTCCGACGACTACCCGGGTGCGACCGGCGCACGCCTGCCTGACCGCGACCATTTGCCGCCGCCGGTCACCTGACGTCCGCGTTGGAGCCGTACCGCGTGCGGCGCTGCCCCGATGCGCTGCCGTGCCAGTCCAGCACCAGCACGGTGGCGTCGTCGGGCAGTGACCCTCCGCAGGCGTCGTGGACCGCCCTGGTCAGGGTCCGGACCACTTCACGGGGGTGCTCGTTCCGGGTGTCGTGGATCAGGGCGGGCAGGTCGACGGCGGAGGCGGCGCGGTCGCGCATGCCGTCGGTGACCAGCACGGTCCGGTCGCCCGGCCGCAGACGGAAGTGCTGCACCTCGTAGGTGACGGGGACGGGCGCACCGAACGGCAGGTTGACCTTGAGGGTCTGCTCCTCCACGCGTCCGTCGCGCAGGCGCAGGGGCCAGGGGTGCCCGGCGTTGACGAGTTCGCACTCCCCGGTCTGCAGCTTCACCCGCATCAGTTGCCCCGTGGTCATGCCGACCCCGTGGTCGGTGATCGCCCGGTGGGCGGTGTACGCCTGGTCGAGGATGCAGCGTCCTGCGCGGCGGGCTCCGCGCAGGGCGTTGACGGTGAGGGTGGCCAGCAGCGCGGAGGCCGTGTCGTGTCCCATCGCGTCGGTGACCGACAGATGCAGGACGTCCTGGTCGAGGGCGTAGTCGTAGGTGTCGCCGCCGATGTCGTCGGCGGGAACGAGTCCGCCGGCCAGGGTGAACTGGGCTCCCTCGCAGCAGGGGGCCGTGGGAAGCAACTGGTGCTGGATCTCCGCGGCGAGGCTCACCGGGCTGGTGCGGCGGCCCCAGTGGTAGAGGTCGGTGAAGCGGCGGTCCGTCACCACGACGTAGGCCAGCGCGTGCGCGGTCCGTGCCACCGCCTCCCGGACCGCCCGGTCCGCGTACGGGACCACCATCTCCAGGACTCCGACGCAGTCGCCCCGGTTGGTCACCGGCGCGACCAGCCGCCATTGCTCCCCGCCGATGCGCTCGTGGTGCAGGCGTTGCGAGCGCAGCACCTCGTCGTAGACGCTTCCGGTCAGCTGCAGCCGCTCGGACGCGCCCCGCGCCTGATCGGCCGTGCCGGCCCGGGGCAGCCGTACGGCCTCCCGCCCGAGCATGTCGACGAGCCAGAACGACACCTGGGTCGCCGAGAACCGCTTCTCCAGGTTCTGTGCCACCACGTCCACGGACTCCACCGGCGCGGCGTCCTCCGCCGCCCAGAGCACCTCGTCCAGGCCCACGTCCTCATCACGTGCCACTGGCACCTCCCGGTCCCTCTCCCTTTCACCGGATGCCCAGGAGTCGGGGTCCGGATGCGTCGGGCGGTGGGCCCGTCCTTCCCGGCCCGCGGTCCATACTGCGCGCGAGGCGGGTGCGGGGCGGACGGGCGCGGCCGGACACTCCGCCGGCGGGCCTGTTCCTCATCCGCCGGCCCGACCCGCCGGGCCGACGGCCACCGCACGGCCCGCGGAAGCCGGCCGGCGTCCGCGGTCCGCGCGGTGGCCGCGCGTGAGTGGCCCGGGCGTTCTGCCCGGGCCACCGCGAGAAGGGGTGGGGTGAGTGAGAGGGGATGGGCCGGGCCGCCCGCCGGCGAGCGCTGCGGTGGCCGACAGGTGGTGTCGGGCGGGCCGAGCGGGGCGGGTGGGCCGGGCGCGCACCCCGTGGACCGTGGAGTCGGTCACGGCCCCGGGGCATCGCACCGGCCGTGCGGCCGTGACACGTGGGGAATCAGGGGCAGTTGCCGTCGGCGACGGTGAAGTGGCCGACGGGTGACTCCTTCAGGGTGCGGGTCACGAAGATGTTGTACAGGCCCATGTTCTCCAGGGAGCCCTTGGCGTAGGTGTGGCCGCCGGAGGTCGTGGCGCGGCCCGCCTGGACGTGGGCGTAGTTGGTGGCCGTCCAGCAGATGGCCTTCGCCCCGGTGGTCCGCGCGGTGAGGAGGGTGGAACGGTCTCCCGCCCTGCCGTCGGCGTCGCGGGCGGCGACGGCGTAGGTGTGCAAGGAGCCGGGGGCGAGGCCGGTGTCGGTGTAGGACGTGGTGTCCACCGTGGTGATCGGCGCGCCGTCGCGGTAGACGGTGTAGTCGGTGGCGGTGTCGACCGCGTTCCAGGCCAGTGCGATGGTCGTGTCGGTGACGCCGGTCGTCGCCAGGCCGGTCGGGGCGGGCAGCCGCTCGGGGTCGGGGCCGGAGCCGTCCAGGCCGAAGAACCGGGCGATCCAGTGGCTGGAGCAGATCGACTTCTCGAAGTTGACGGTGCCGGTGCTGCCGCACTGCTCCGGCCCGGTGCCCGGATCGACCGGCGTGGCATGGCCCATGCCCGGGACGCGGTTGACCTCGACGGCCACCGTTCCGTCCCCCGCCACGTACTCGTCGTGCCGCGTGTCGTCGGGGCCGATGACCGACGTGCGGGTCGGTGTCTGGGAGAGGCCGTGGAGCGCCGTCCACTGGTCGCGCAGTTCCTCGGCGTTGCGCGGGACGACCGTGGTGTCCCGGTCGCCGTGCCAGACGGCCACACGGGGCCACGGGCCGGACCACGACGGGTGGGCGTCACGCACCTTCTGGGCCCACTGCGCGGGAGTGCGGTCGACGCCGGGGTTCATGCAGGTGTAGGCCGCCATGACGTCGTCGGCGCAGCCGTGGGGCAGACCCGCGACGACCGCGCCCGCACGGAAGACGTCCGGGTAGGCCGCCAGCATCACCGACGTCATGCCGCCACCGGCGGACAGGCCGGTGATGTAGGTCCGGTCGGGGTCGGCACCGTAGGCGGAGACGGCGTGGGAGGCCATCTGCCGGATCGACGCGGCTTCGCCCCGACCCCGGCGGTTGTCGTCGGGTTCGAAGAAGTTGAAGCACTTGCTGAGGTTGTTGGCACCGGTGGTCTCGGCGAACACCACCAGGAAGCCGTGCCGGTCGGCGATCTCGGGCAGGCCGGAGTTGTCTGCGTACAGCTGGGCGCTCTGGCTGCAGCCGTGCAGGGCGAACACGACCGGCGGGTCGGCGGGCAGGGAGTCGGGCCGGTAGACGTACATGTTCAGCCGGCCCGGGTTGCTGCCGAAGCCGGTGACCTGGGTCAGGCCGACGGCGGCGTGCGCGGTGGGCGCCGGGCCGGTCAGGGAGGCCGCGAGGGCCAGGGCGACGACGGCCACGAGACGGGACAGCAGTCCCCGCCACGTACGGCGTGCCGGTCGCGGCGCCGGGCCTGCGGCGGGCGGTGTCGGGGCACGGAACGGCGGGGCGTCCGGCCCCCGGAAGGGTGTGCGCATGGCGGCTCCTCGGTGCAGAAGGACACCGGGCCGCTCCTGGGCGTGGACAGGTCAGGAGCGGCCCGGTGTCGGCACCGTAGGGGTCGTTCAACGCGCAACGGTATGGGAGGAGGCCCCACAGCCCGTCGGCGCCGGTGTTGACCCGGACGGGTTGTGCCGCCGGACGCCGTCTGCTAATCAGACCCCGGCCGGCGTCCCCGGTCCGGCGGGGACGATCAGGTCGGCGCCGGTGGCGGCGCGCACCTCCTCGACCCCGACACCGGGGGCGAGTTCGGCCAGGACGAAGCCGTCCGGGGTGACGTCGACGACCGCCAGATCGGTGATGACGCACTGCACGACGCCGGTTCCGGTGAGGGGGAGGTCGCACGCGTCGACCAGCTTGGGGCTGCCGTCCTTCGCGGTGTGCTCCATGAGCACGATGACGCGGCGCGCGCCGTGCACCAGGTCCATGGCGCCGCCCATGCCCTTGACCATCTTGCCCGGGATCATCCAGTTCGCCAGGTCTCCGCGGGAGGACACCTGCATGGCGCCGAGTACGGCGGCGTCGATGTGCCCGCCGCGGATCATGCCGAAGGACAGCGCGGAGTCGAAGAAGGAGGCCCCGGGCAGGACCGTGACCGTCTCCTTGCCCGCGTTGATCAGGTCCGCGTCGAGTTCGTCCTCGTGCGGGTAGGGACCGACGCCGAGGATGCCGTTCTCGGACTGCAGGACCACCTCCACGCCGGGCGGCAGGTGGTTGGGGATGAGCGTGGGCAGCCCGATGCCGAGGTTCACGTACGTGCCGTCGGCCAGTTCCCGGGCGGCCCGGGCCGCCATCTGCTCGCGGGTGAGCGCCATGTCAGGCACCGCCTTCCTGGCCGCTGCGCACGCAGCGCCGTTCGATCCGCCGGACGGCGGTGGGGTCGTCGGGCGAGACCCGGACCACCCGTTGGACGAAGATCCCCGGCAGGTGCACCGCGTCCGGGTCCAGTTCGCCCGGCTCCACCAGGTGCTCGACCTCGGCGATGGTCACACGGCCCGCCATCGCGGCCAGCGGGTTGAAGTTGCGGGCCGAGGAGTGGAACACCAGGTTGCCGTGACGGTCGCCGGCACTCGCCCGGACCAGGGCGAAGTCGGTGGTGATGCCCTCCTCCAGCAGGTACTCCCGGCCGTCGAAGACGCGCGTCTCCTTGGCGGGCGACGCGACCGCCACCCCGCCGTCCGGACCGTACCGCCAGGGCAGTCCGCCCTGACCCACCTGGGTGCCGGCGCCGGCGGGCGTGTAGAACGCCGGGACACCCGCCCCGCCGGCCCGCAGGCGTTCCGCCAGTGTCCCCTGGGGGACCAGTTCCACTTCGAGTTCCCCGCTGAGGTACTGACGGGCGAACTCCTTGTTCTCGCCCACGTAGGAACTGGTCATACGGGCGATCCGGCCGGCCCGCAGCAGCAGCCCGAGCCCCCAGTCGTCCACCCCGCAGTTGTTGGAGACGACCCTCAAGCCGCCCACGTCCCGTTCCAGCAGTGCGGCGAGCAGCGCGCTCGGTATGCCGCACAGCCCGAAGCCGCCCACCGCCAGCGACGCGCCCCGGTGGATGTCGGCCACGGCCTCGTCCACGCTGTCGACCGCCTTGTCCAGCCCCATACGGTCCCTTTCCGTCAGGGGCGCGGTAGGCCCCCGAACAGCCGGGCGGCGGGGGTCCGAAGACCCGCGCGCCGCGGCTCCGTCATCGACGGACGCGACTCTAGGGACGCTCCGAAGCCCACCGGTATGGGCGCCTACAACACCTTCCATCCGGACCGCATGTGGCTGCCTACCAGGCCCGCAGGCACTGCATGCCGTCGGCTCGGCAAGCCGAGGGCCGGATCGCCATGGGTGTTGCCACCACATACGGGAGTTGTGAGCCGACGCGGAGTGGTCCGGCCGCCCATAGAGACTTCGGGGCGGACCACGTAGGTGACTCGGCCGGGGCGCTCGGCGGTCGGCACGCGGCAGTCGTGGTCGGCAGCAGTGGGTGGGGGCGGGCGGGCGGCCCGGGTTCCCCGATCACGGACGGGAGTCCGCGCGCACACGACCGTCCGCGGCGACGCCCCCACGGGGGGGCGCGGCGGCCGGGACGCGTCCGCCGCGCTCGATCGTCCCCTGTCGGGTCTCCGTCACCGCTGACGGGGTGGCCCGGGTGCCCGGCGGCGCGGCGGGGTGAAGGTGTACAGGTCCAGGATGTCCGGCATCGGGGCCACCCCGGGGCCGCCGGCGCGCACCCAGTCCGCGATGTCCTCGGTCGCGGCCGGGTCGTTGACCAGCCCCAGCCACACCGGGCGGGCCCCGGCAGCCCGTCCGGCGGAGGAGGGCTGCACGACGACGACGTTGGCCTGGTCGCACACGTCGAGGCAGGCGGACACCCGTACGGGGGCCCCGGCACGCAGACGCGCGGTCTGGGCCGCGTGGTCACCGGTCACCTTCACCGTGCCGCAGCAGCAATCCCGGCACACGACGATCCGGCACGAAACCTCATCGCCCCTGACCGGCGGCGCCTGTTCCCGCCCGGCATCGTCGTCCTCCCTGGAAACGAGCACGCCGAACCACCCCTCCTCCGGGGAGATCCGCCCCGGTTTCCGTGCGAGGTGGCGACGACGTGAGTCTCCTGGCTCTCGGGTCGTAGCTGGTGTCCCCGCCTTCCCACCCGCCGTGGGGCAGTGGCCTGTTGGGGACGCGCTCACCGATCACAGTGGCGGGACCGCGCCGGATTCGCACCGGCTTCCTCGGACCGCCGTCGCCCTGTCACCGGTCATCATCGCACCCGTGGATCCCCCGCGTCCGGCGTACCCCCGCCACCGGTCCGGTGGACCTGAACACCACTGCCGGGGCCGGGGCCGGGCGCTGGCGACGCCCCCGACGAACCCGGCCACCGGGGCCACTTCCGGACGGCGACGGTCTCTCACGCACGGCGTTCGTCCACGTCACGTCGCTGTCGCAGCCGGTTATGCGTGTTCTAGGCTACTTCGCCCGGGGTGTGATCGTTGTCCCACCGCCCGAGGAGAGCAGATGGCCGCCACCGCCGAGCACGACGACCACGACGTCCACGACGACAGCAGCGACAGCAGCGACAGCAGCGACAGCCACGACCGTCGCAGCCGATACGACGGCCGCAACCGCCGGGGGCACCACGCCCCCGACGACGGCAGATGTTCCCGTGCCAGGAAGGGGGTCGGATGCCGGGGCACTCTGGAAGGCGTGCCCCCGGGAGCGGAGCGGCACGCGTACGACGCCTCGGCCTCGCGCGACGCACCACGCGCACCCGAGGCCTGCCGGTCGCACACCCCGCGGAACATCCCGCGGTCCCGTCACACCCCGCGGTCGCCCTGTGCGCCGCATCCGCCGTACCAGCCGTATGCGCCGCATCCGCCGTACCAGCCGTGCCCGCCGCATCCGCCGCCGTGCGGGTGGTCGGTACGGCTGGGGTCCGGCGGGCGCCCACCGAGGCGGGCCAGGAACCCTGCGGTGGACCAGGGCGCACCACGGCCGCCGGGCACGCGCGGCGAGGGGCGTCGGCGCAGGCTCCCCGGGCGCGAGGGCGGCTTCCCTGCGGGTGACTGCGCGAGGAACCCCGGATGACGCTGCCCGAGCTGTACCTCGCCCTCCTGATTGGCGGTGTCGTCCTGCTGGCCAGCATCGCCGCGGCCCACACGGCGCACCGCATCGGCCTGCCCAGCCTGCTGCTCTTCCTCGCGGTCGGTGTGATCGCCGGGGAGGACGGGATCGGCCTGGATTTCGACAACGCCCAGATGGCCCAGGCACTGGGGACCGCGGCCCTGGGGCTGATCCTCATCGAGGGCGGTCTGAGCACCCGGTGGGAGGACGTCCGGCGTCAGCTGGCGCCGGCCGGTGTGCTCGCCACCGTCGGGGTGGGCATCTCGGTCGTCGTCACCGCGGCCGGGGCCCACTGGCTGCTCGGCATGGAGTGGCGGCTGGCGCTGCTGCTCGCGGCGATCGTCTCCTCCACCGACGCCGCCGCCGTGTTCGCGGTGCTGCGCTCCCTGCCCCTGCCGCAGAAACTGACCGGGCTGGTCGAGTCCGAGTCCGGCTTCAACGACGCCCCGACCATCATCCTGGTGCTCGTCTTCTCCACCGTGGGCACCGACCCGGCCAACCCCTGGCTGCTCGTCCTCGACCTGATCTACCAGCTCACCGCCGGCGGGCTGCTCGGCGTGCTGATCGGCCGGCTCGGCGTGGCCGCCCTGCGGCACATCGCCCTGCCGGCGACGGGGCTGTACCCCCTGGCCACGGTCGGGTTCGGGATCATCGCGTTCGCCGCGGCGGGGACGGTCGGTGCCAGCGGGATCATCGCCGCGTACCTGTCCGGCCTGGTGCTGGGCAACGCCCAGCTGCCCCACCGGGCCGCCACCCGTTCCTTCGCCGAGGGCACCGGCTGGCTGGCACAGATCGGCCTGTTCGTCATGCTCGGCCTGCTGGTCGACCCCAGCGAACTGCCGTCCGCGGTCGTGCCGGCGCTCGTGGTCGGTTCGGTGCTGCTGTTCGTCGCCCGCCCGGTCTCCGTGGTGCTCTGCCTGCTGCCCTTCCCCGTCCCCTGGCGGGAGCAGACCTTCATCTCCTGGGCGGGCCTGCGGGGGGCGGTGCCCATCGTGCTCACCACGTTCCCCATCGTCGCCGGGATCGACGGGGCACGCGACGTCCTCAACATCGTGTTCCTGCTGGTCATCCTGTTCACCCTCATCCAGGGCCCCACCCTGCCCGCGGTGGCCCGGCGGCTGCGTCTGGTCCGTACCGGTGCGCTGCGCGAGATCCAGGTCGAGACCGCGCCCCTCGACGTCCTGGACGCCGACCTGCTCACCGTCGGCATTCCGGAGGGCTCCCGGCTGCACGGGGTGGCCGTCTTCGAGCTGCGGCTGCCTCCCCCGACCGTCGTCACCCTCATCGTGCGCGACGACGCGACCCTCGTCCCGGACCGGGAGACCGTGCTGCGGGAGGGGGACGAACTGCTGCTCATCACCACCCCCGACACCCGGGACGCCACGGAGCGCCGCCTGCGGGCGATCGGCCGGCGCGGCAAGCTGGCCCGCTGGCTCGGCGAGAACGGGTCCCCCGACCCGGAAGCCGACTCGCCGACGCGGACCGAATAGCGGCGCTCGCCTCTACCCCCGCCGGGCCGCGCGCTGGGCCTCGTTCCCCCGCCGCCGCCCGTATGGACGCCCAGGTGTGGGCAGGTCACCGGCGTGCGAGCCAGCCTGGGTACGGGCCCCGAAGCGGCCCGGCCGCTCACCGTCGTGTCCGGGAGAACGGTCAGCCCGCACCGACCGAGAAGCCTGGTGACCATGGCCCGCAACCGCCGCCTGATCCTCAGTCCGCCGTCCACGGTCTGGGACCTGCTGGCCGACGGTCACCGGTACCACGAGTGGGTGACCGGCACCCAGCGCATCCTCGGCGCCGACGCGCACTGGCCCCAGGTGGGTGCGCAACTCCGCGTCCGCGTCGGCGCCGGACCGCTCACCCTGGACGACATCTGCACCGTACGGATCTGCGAACCGCACCGGCGTCTGGAACTGGAAGCCCGGGCGGAACCCTTCGGGGCGGCGCGCATCGCGATGCAGCTCGTCCCGTGGGGTGAGAACACCCTGTTCCTGCTGGAGTGGCACCCGCTCCGGGGACCGGGGACGCGCATGCACGGGCTGCCGGTGGACTACGTCGCCTCCGTCCGCAACGGCATGATGCTCACCAAGCTGGCGCGCATCGCGGTCCGTGAGCACCGGGGCGCGCTGCCGAGGCCGTGACGCGCGCAGCGACGGCACTGCCCCGGCCGCCGGTGTCCCTCCGGCGGCCGGGGCAGTCACAACCTGGCAGTCGCAACCCGGCGTTTGCGACCAGGCGGTCGCGGTCCAGCAGTCGGCCGAGCGGTCACAGCGGCTTCAGGCGCGCCTTCAGCAGGCAGAACTCGTTGCCCTCGGGGTCGGCCAGGACGTGCCACTGCTCGTCCCCCGTCTGACCGATCTCGGCCGGACGCGCGCCGATCGCCAGCAGGCGCTCCAGCTCCGCGTCCTGGTCACGGTCGGTGGGGTTGACGTCGATGTGGAGACGCAACTTGCCGGGCTCCGGCTCGTCCCGGCGGCTGAGGATGATCGTGGGCTGCGCGCCGCCGAAGCCCTCACGCGGCCCGATCTCCAGCATCTCGTCGCCCTCGCGGTCGAGCACGACGAAGTCCAGGACCTCGCACCAGAACCGTGCCAGCGCCTCGGGATCGCGGCAGCCCAACACCAGTTCACTGATACGACACGCCACAGTCCCACCGCTTTCGTCCAGAGGTGCCACCGTACGGGTGGCCGGCAAGCGCCATGGCCCTCGTCGCAGGCCACGGCCGCACCGACGGTAGTGGACCATGGATGCCGCCGCGAGCTCTATTGTCGCCTCCCCCGCCCGCACGGGAGGACGGCACCGGAAACCCCCGCTGCTCGTGCCGGACACGGGCGGGCGGCGGGGCCGGGGACCGCGCCCCCTCCCCGGCCCCTCCGACACCTCCGTGGCGCGGGTCCGTTCCGCCCCGGGTCTCTCAGCGGTGCCGCACCGATCGGTGACTGCGTGGGATCAGGGGACCGCGGTCCCCTCGAGTTCCACCATCAACTCGGGCAGGGCCAGTCGAGTCACCCCGAGCATCGTGGTGGTCGGTGCCACCCGGGCGGCTCCCAGGCGGGCGGCCAGGACTCCGTAGTGCTCGAAGAGCCGGTCCACGTCGGTGGTGTACACGTTCAGCCTGACCAGCCCCGAGAGTGACATGCCTCCCTGGGTCAGCACGGCTTCCAGGTTGTCGAGGGCCAGCGTCAACTGCCCCGCCATGTCGTACGCGTGACGTGGTGTGCCGTCGTCGCCCATCGCACCCTGACCGGAGCAGTACAGGGTTCGGGTGTGCCCCGAAACGAGTTCCCCCTGGCTGTATCCGAGGGGTACCGACCACGGCCACGGGTTCACCGTCGAACGCTCCATCGATCTACCAACTCCCTTTTCCACACGTGATGTTCCACGCCCATGGAGTCGGCACGGCCGCCCCCCGCGTGATGTGGACCAGCCTGCCCGCGTATCACGACACCCTCGGTCATGTATTCGCTACGGTTCTCGGATGCGCGCCGACCGGCTGATCTCACTCGTCCTGCTGCTGCGCCGGAACGGCCGGATGACGGCGCCTGCGCTCGCCCGTGAACTGGAGGTGTCCACCCGCACCGTGCTCCGCGACATCGAGGCCCTGTCCTCGGCGGGTGTGCCGGTGTACTCCGAGCGCGGGCGGCACGGCGGGTTCGCGCTCCTGAACGACTTCCGCACGGAACTCGGCGGACTGACCGGGCTCACCCACGAGGAAGCCCTCGCCCTCCTCGCGGCCGGGTCCACACGCGGCCAACAGGTCTTCGGACTCGGCCCGGCACTCGCCTCCGGACTGCGCAAGGTGCTCGACGCGCTCCCCGACTCCCACCGCGCCGGCACGTCCGCAGCGGCCCGGCGGTTCCACCTGGACCCGGACACGGACCTGCTCGCCCGCCGGCTCGACACCGAGCGGATACCCGACGCCGCCATGGGCGAGATCCGGCATGCGGTCCTCGCCGGACGGAAGGTGCGCATCCACTACGCCGCCGTCGGCCAGGACGCGGCGTGGCGCACCGTCGACCCGATCGGCCTGGTCACCGCGGGCCGCCGCAGCTACCTCCTGGCCACCCGGTCGGGCTCCGACCGGACCTACCGCCTCTCCCGCATCCGGGCCGCCGAGGCACTCAGCCGGCCCGCGGACCGTCCCGGCCAGGTGGACCTCGACCGCCTGTGGAGGGAACGCTCGGCGAGCCTCGTCGAGCACGGCGACCGCCTCACCGTGCTGCTCCGCGTGAGTGCGGAACGCAAGGACGAAGTGCTCGACGCCGCACTCGGCTTCCGCTTCCCCGACCAACAGCCTCCGGACCCGGACGGCTGGTTGCATCTGGAGGCCACCTTCCAGGACGCCGAGCACGCCCATTGGGTCCTGTGGCGTCTGGCTCCCGACGCCGAGGCCCTCGGCCCTCCGTCCCTCCGTGCCGCCCTCCACACGCGTGCCCTCGGCATCGCTGCCCGTTACGGGCAGCCACCGCCGCACTGACGGGCCCCTGGTGCCGCCGCACCCCGTGTCGCCGGGCCGCGGGCCGACCGTCGAGCCGCCGACCGCCGTCACCGGCCGCGCTTCGGCCGTGCATCGACCGCGAGTCGGCCGTGAAGACCGCACCGGAAGACCGCACCGGAGGATCACACGGCGGTGCCGCAACCGCGCCCGGTCCCGGTCCCGCTCCCGGTCCCGGCCTCCGGCCCCGGGCTCAGTCCGCCGAGGGACGGGTCCGCCGCTCGTGTCCGCCGGCGACGGGAGGGCGGCCTGACGCGGACGGCCGGACCGCGCCGCCGTGCCCAGGAGCACCCCTGTGCCCACTTCGCCGTATGGCCCACCATGGTGGGGTGATCGAGAACAACGGTGAGGGACGCACCTCGGCCATCAGCCTGACCAAGGTGCAGGAGAGAGCGCCCGACCTTGTCAGTCTGTACAAGACCGCGGGTGCCAGTGTGCGCAGCCACGGGCTGGAGGCCGTACGGGCCGCCGTGTACCTGGTGCTGGACCGCTCCGGCTCGATGCGGCCGTACTACCGGGACGGCACGGTGCAGCACCTGGCCGAGCAGGTGCTGTCGCTGTCGGCCCACCTCGACGACGACGGCACGGTCCCGGTGGTGTTCTTCTCCACCGACGTCGACGGGTGTACGGACCTGAGGCTCGGCGGGCACCGGGGCCGGATCAACAAGCTGCACGAGAATCTCGGTCACATGGGCCGGACCAACTATCACTGGGCCATGGACGCGGTCATCGACCACTACGTGGACTCCGGCAGCGACCAGCCGGCTCTGGTCGTGTTCCAGACCGACGGCGGTCCCACCAGCCGGGCCGCCGCCGAGCGTTACCTGTGCAAGGCCGCCCGGCTGCCTCTGTTCTGGCAGTTCATCGGCTTCGGCGACCCCGACGACAACGAGTTCTCCTTCCTCCGCAAACTCGACACTCTCGCCGTTCCGGCCCGCCGCATCGTCGACAACGCGGGCTTCTTCCACGCCGGCCGCACACCGCGCGCCGTGCCGGACCACCGGCTCTACGACCACCTGCTGGAGGAGTTCCCCGACTGGCTGGCCGCGGCGCGCTCCGCCGGGATCCTGGCATGAGTGGGGCGTGATTCGGTCGCAAGAGCATCGGAGCGGGTCGTGAGCGGGTCCTGAGTGAGTCGTGAGCTTCCGCTCGGCGTCGGCGGCCCGGCCGACGGGGCGACGTCAGGCAGGGGCACCGAGCGGCGGGTGCTCGAGCACGCGCGGCCGGTACTCGACCAGCTGGGTGCGGCCGTCGAAGGTGCGGTGCCCGATCATGTCGAGGGCGACGTCCGGATAGCCGTCGTAAATGCGTTCCGCGCCCGTGGCCCCGGTGATCACCGGGAACATCACCACCCGGAAGCGGTCGACGAGTCCGGCTCGCATCAGGGAGCGGCACAGGCTGAGGCTGCCGATCGTGCTGAGGAGCCCCGATCCATCGGCCTTCATGGCGCGGACCGCCTCGACGGCCTCGCCGCGGACGAGGGTGGAGTTGGCCCACGTCAGCGGCTCTTCGAGCGAGGAGGAGAACACCACCTTGGAGGCCTGCGTGAGTTCGTCGACGGACGCTTCTTCTTCGGGCTGGAACTCGTCCTGGCCACTCGGGACCTCGCCCGCGGCGAAACCCGACATCAGCCGGTAGGTTTTCGCTCCCATCAGGTAGGTGACCTCGGGCTGCTCACCGAGCCAGGAGAGGTACTCCGGGCCTTCGAGCCCCCAGAACCCGGGCCACCCCTCTCCGGATGCGTAACCGTCGAGGGAGGTGATGAAGTCGACGAGAAGCTCAGACATGGCGATCTCCTTTCCGAGGGTGTCACGAGTGTGGACCGGTCCGGAGCGGCAAACTCATCGGCCGCGCCGTGCGACGGACGAGAGAGAAGGCGACCAGCGGCCTCCTCGCCGCACGTCCGCGATTCCTCGGCATCGCCTGCCGGGGTGCTCGGCTGCGCCGCAGCGGCCGTCCCCGGCGACCACCCACCTGCTCCCCTGCTCCCCTGCTCCCCCCGGAGCCTCGTCGAGCGGGCCCTGCGTCACGCTCCCTGACCGCGCGGCGGGCGGGCGGCCCACCGGTCTCGGATCAGATCAGAACAGATCCGGTCAGGTCAGGTCAGGTCGGGTCGGGATCGTCCGGTCGGCAGCCACCGGTCGAGGTAGGACCGCAGGCCGCCCAGGTCGCCGCCCCGGGCGACGTAGCCCAGGTGGCCGTCGGGACGGACGAGGCCGTGGGCGGTGCCGCGCCACGGGCCGTGATCACCGAGGCGGTGGACGAAGAGCGGGGCCGCGCGCTCGTCGGTGACGGGGGCGAGCCGTGCATCGGGCCAGAGGTGCGGCGGGCCGCAGAGCAGCAGGTGCCAGCCCGCCGCGGCCGTGCGGGACTGCAGTCCGTGCGGCAGGTCGGGCAGCCGGTCCCCGGCCCTCGGCCCGCCCCGTGGCGGCCGGGGACCGGTCGCGGAGAGAGAGCTGCGCCGGTAGTGGATGTCGAGTTCGGCGACCGTGCGGAAGAGGCTCGCGCGGACCGGCCGCGGGCGCAGCACCAACGGCGCGAGTCTCGGGGCGAGTCGGGTGCGGGCAGCGCGGACGACGGGGTTGCCGCTCGTGGCGGCGCCGAACGCGCGGTCGGTGAGGCGGCGCACGCTGCGGCCGACGGGGGCCCGTTCTTCCTCGTAGGTGTCCAGGAGGCTCGCGGGGGCCGCGCCCCGGCAGACCAGGGCGAGTTTCCAGCTCAGGTTCAGGGCGTCCTGGATGCCGGTGTTCATGCCCTGACCACCGGCCGGACTGTGGATGTGCGCGGCGTCCCCCGCGAGGAAGCAGGCGCCGGAACGGTAGCGGGCCGCGCCCCGGTTGTGGATGTGGAAGGCGGTCGCCCACACCGGGTCCCGGAGGGCCAGCCGCTCGCCGGTGGCGCGGTCGGCGACGTGCTGGAGCAAGGGCAGGTCCACGTCCGTGTCGGGGCGGTCGGGCGGTCGCACCGCGAGCATGCGCCAGGCGGCGGGGGACCCGAGCGGGAAGAAGAAGACCATGCCCTCCTGCGCCATGTACGTGTGCACGGTGTCCGGTTCCAGCCCGTCCGCGTCGAGGTCGGCGAGCAGGAAGGTCTGCGGGTAGGCGTGCCCCTCGAAGGGGATGCCGACCCGGCTGCGGACGGTGCTGTGCGCGCCGTCGCAGCCCACCACGTAGCGCGCCGTCACGCTCTCCCGCGCACCGTCGCGATCGCGCAGGGCGCAGGTGACGTACGGGCCCGTCCGCTCCAGTCCGAGGAGCTCGGTGCCGCGCTCGACGGTCACGTCCCCTTCGGTCAGATGACGGGAGAGGACGCCCTCGGTCTCCGCCTGCGACAGGAACAGCAGGAACGGGTGGGCCGTGTCGTCCAGGCCGGTGTCGAACAGGTCGAGGGCCACGACGCGGCCCGGCGCGTGCAGGTGCAGGCGGACGGCCGGGTTGCCGAGGGCCACGAGGTCCTCGGTCACCCCGAGTCCGGACAGTGCCTCCAGGGTGCGGGGCTGGATCACCAGGGCCCGCGACTCCCGCACCCGGTCGGGTGAACGGTCGACGATCCGGAACTCGGCCCCGAGGGCACTCAGTTGCGCGGCCAGGGCCAGTCCGGTCGGACCTGCCCCGACGACCAGCACGTCCAGCGGCTCCGTCATGCGCTCACGATAGTGCGGGCGAGCCGCCCTGCCGCGGGTGCGCGGCCGGCCGAGGGTTCCTCGGCCGGCCGTGGCTCACCTCGGGGCCCGCCTCCTCGGCAGGCCGGCCGCCGTCGCCGGTTCCGGAGTGTGCCGCTGTCTCAGTGCAGGGTGTACTGACAGATGTGCTTGCCCCCGGTGCCGCCCGGGTCCTCCACGACCTTCTCGCCGTCCACGGTGATCGAGCACGGAGCGGCGGCCAACTGGCCGTTGGACTGCTTCACCGGTCCCGGCACGACGGACACGATGGTGCCCACCTTGCGCTGGGTGCCGGTCAGCGCGATGCTGTCCGACTTCTTCCACGGCAGGGTGACCTGCTCCATGTCGTTCGTGCCGAGGACGTAGTAGACGCTGCTGCTGCCGCTGCCCCCCACTTCGAGGACGACCTCGTACGTCTTGTCCGCCCCGTCGTCGTCCGCGCCGTCGGCGGCATCGGTGCCCTCCGCCTCGTCCTGGCCGCCCGCGGCCGGCTCCGGCGCCGCGGCGGTGTCCTTGCCGGATGCCGCCGGCTTCGCGTCGTCGGCGTCGCTGCCGCCGCCGCAGGCGGTCAGCAGCGCGGCTGCGGCGACGAGCGCCATGACGGTGGTGGTCCTGCGCATGTACGTGTACTCCCCCGGTAATGCCGATGTGCGGCGTCTGTCGAAGATCGCCAGGGCCATCGTACGGGCGAGGCGCGCGGCGCCCGTACGGGCGGTGTGGCGGGAATACGAGCGCACCCGGCGGTTCCCGGGCCAACGGTGGCTGCGGTGGGATCGCGCCCCCCGCTCGCGACCCCACCGCCTCGGCTGCCGTCCAGGGGGCGCTCCGCCGGGCTTCCTCGCCGGTCCCCGGCGCCGCGCAGTCGGCAGGTCGCGGGTCTTCGGAGGGACAGCGCTGCTGTGGGCCCCCGCCGACGCCACGCCGCCCCGGCGTGAAAGGTACGCGACCCGGCGCGGCGGTCACGTCCGCCCAGCGGTTGAAGTCGGCGTAAACCGTGGGCGTAGGAATCCTGTTCCTGCAACTTCCGCGGTATGCGGGGCGGCCGGCCCCGCCGTCTCACCGCGCATCCGGGGCGCCGGAAAATGCGGCGCCCCGAGCACCGTCGGGCCTATAGGGTCGGGCACGACTCACCGGGAGAAGGGGCCTCGACGATGCAGGCGGCGGACGTACGGCGTGCGGTGGAGACGGCCGTGTCCATCGCGTCCTCCCTCGGGCTCCCGGTCGACGACGCGACGGTGCTGCACAACTCGAACAAGCTGGCCGTGCGGCTGCGGCCGTGCGAGGCCCTGGCCCGTGTGGCTCCGGTGGGGCAGCAGGTCGCGGAGTTCGAGCTCGAGCTGGCTCAGCGGCTCGTCGGGGCGGGGTGTCCCGTGGCCGCTCCTGATCCACGGGTCGAGCCCCGCGTCCACGAACGGGACGGCTTCGTCGTCACCCTGTGGACCTACCACCCGCCCGTGACCACGCAGGACGTCAATCCGGCCGACTACGCCGACGCGCTCGCCCGGCTGCACGCCGGCATGCGCACCCTCGACGTCCCGGCGCCGCACTTCACGGAGCGGATCCAGCAGGCCCGGACCCTTGTGGCGGACCGCGAGCGTACACCCGGACTCAGCGACGCGGACCGGGTGTTGCTCGGTGACACACTGCGCGACGTGGGCCGGTTCATCCGCGGACCCGGGGCGGCAAAGGAGCAGTTGCTGCACGGCGAGCCGCACCCGGGCAACCTGCTGACGACGCGGCACGGGCTGCTGTTCATCGACCTGGAGACCTGCTGCCGCGGCCCCGTAGCGTTCGATCTCGCCCACGCTCCCGAGGCCGTCGGCGCGCACTGCCCCGACGTCGACGAGGAACTTCTGCGCGCCTGCCGCCTGCTGGTGCTGGCCATCATCACGACGTGGCGCTGGGACCGGGAGGACCAGTTCCCCGACGGACGGCGCATGGGCGTGGAGGGGCTGGACCGCATTCGAGCGGCGGTGTCCTGACACCCTCATCACCTCGAAGGAGGGAGTCTTCGCGCTCGTGGTCAGGCTCCGGTCGGCGTCACCGCCCCCGTCCACCGCTTGATGACCGCCGGCGGGGCTTCGGGGGCCGGCCAGACCTGGATGCGGACCTTCTCGGTGGTGTCGGGGTGGCTGTCGGAGTCGACGTCGGCCTCGGCGGCCCGTGCCACGTTGCTGCGGGACACGCGGACGCGGTTCCAGCCCGGGGTGACCTCGAACGTCGTCGCGTCCGTCACGCAGTCCGTGCACCCCAGCACCGCCATCCGCCCCGACGACACGTCGAGGCTCGCTTCGACGACGTGATCGAAGCCGGCGCTGTCGTCCACGGGCTCCTGGCCGAGGAGGATCAGGGTGACGGACACATGGACGTTCACGGCGGTGCCGATGCCCAGAGCGTCCCTCGTCACCGCGAGGTGGTCGGCGACGGCCCGGTCCGTCCACGCGTCGCTCAGGTCGCCGTCCGTCTCCGCATCGGACACGTGGATCTGGAAGTAGTCGGCGAAGAGGGAGAGCTCGGTCGTCTCGGTCATGGGGGCACGATGCCATGGAGCACTGACAAGTCGTCGATGGCAGCCCACAGTTCGGCGGACCGTCGCTCCCATTGCGGTGTGGTGGTCATCGGCACAGCCTCACAGACGAGGGCCCCGCGCACCACCCGACCGGGCGTCTGCGGCACCGAAGCGCCGGCCGGTGCCCCCGGGCGTTGCCTCGCGCGGCGCGCGCTACCTCCCCGCCGCCCCCGGTGTCACGAGTCCCGTCTCGTAGGCGACCACCACGGCCTGCGCCCTGCTGCCCAGGTTCAGTTTGGTCATGGTGCGGTTGAGGTGGGTCTTGACGGTCGCCTCGCTGATGAACAGCCGGTTCGCGATCTCCACGTTGGACAGGCCGCGCGCGCAGAGTCTGAGGACGTCGACCTCGCGGGACGTCAACGCCTCCAGGGCGGGCGGCTGTTCGTCGGCGGTCCGGCGGGCGTACGCCTCGACCAGGCGCCGGGTGACGCTGGGGGCGAAGAGGGCGTCGCCGGCGCCCACCGCGGCCACGGCGGCGAGCAGGCGTTCCGGGCCGGAGTCCTTCAGGAGGAAGCCGGAGGCGCCGGCGCGGAGGGCGCCGTAGACGTACTCGTCGAGGTCGAAGGTGGTGAGCACCAGCACCCTGGGCGGGGTGGCGCCCGCCTGGGCCAGGATGCGTTCGGTGGCCTCGATGCCGGTCATGCCGGGCATGCGGATGTCCATGAGGACCACGTCGGGGCCGGTCTCCGCGGCCAGGGACACGGCCTCGTCGCCGCTGCTCGCCTCGCCGACCACCTCGATGCCGGGTGCGGCCCGCAGGAGGCCCGCCAGGCCGGCCCGGATGAGGAACTGGTCGTCGACGACGAGCACTCTGGTCATGTGGCGGTGTCGTCTCCCTGCACGGTGGCTCGCGCGGTGGTCGGCAGGGTCAGCCGCACGGCGTAGCCCCCTTGGTCCCGCGGGCCGGTACTGATCTGCCCGCCGTAGAGCTTGGCGCGCTCCCGCATGCCGATCAAGCCGTGCCCGCCGCCGGTCCGCACTCTGTCCGGAATCACCCCCTCACCGTTGTCCGTGACCGAAACCGTCACCTGGTGCGGCTCGTACCTCAGGAGTACCTCGGCCCGCGCACCGGGCGCGTGTTTGAGAACGTTGGTGAGGGCTTCCTGGACCACCCGGTAGACGCACAGTTCGACGCCGGGGGCGAGGGGGCGGCGCGTGCCCTCGACGGTCAGGGTGACCGGGACGCCGCCGCTGCGTATGCGGTCGGCCATGTCGTCGAGGCGGGCGAGGCCGGGCATGGGGTCGGCGAGGGCGGCGTCGTCGGTGGTGCGGAGCACCATCAGCATCCGGCGCAGCTCTTCGAGGGCCTCCTTGCCCACGGCGTCGATGGTGTCGAGTGCGGTCCGCACGGTCCGCCGGTCGGTGTCGAAGACGAACCGGGCGAGACCGGTCTGCACGGAGATGACGGACATGTGGTGGGCGACCACGTCGTGCAGTTCGCGGGCGATCCGGCTGCGTTCCTCGGCCACCTCCCGGCGTGCCCGCTCGGCCTGTTCCCTGCGCAACTGCCGTGCGAGGTCGGCCGAACGGTGCGCGAGCACCCCGAACCGCCACAGCACCGCCGGGTAGACGACGGCCTGGCCGAGGACGGACGGCCAGGAGTCGGTGCCGTCGACCGCGCCGGCGTAGACCCACACCGCGCCCATCAGCACCGCGTACGGCACGGAGGTCCGCGCCGGGCGCAGGGAGGCGACGGTGTAGACGGCGAGCATGGGCCCGAAGCTGCACACCACGGGCCAGTAGCCGGCGGTGATGTACACCAGCCAGATGCCGTGGACGAGCAGACAGACGGTGACCGGGGCCCGGACCCGGAACACCAGCGGCAGATGGGTGAGCAGCACGAGCACGTAGGCGACGGGGTCGAGGGGGTGCTGCCCCTGGCGCGCTGCTTCCGGGCCCAGCAGCAGGGCGACGGCGGTCAGCGCCGCCGCGATCAGGGTGTCGACGACCAGGGGACGGCTCCGCATCGCCGCAGCGTAGCGCCGGTTCGGCCGGGTGGGCGTCAACCTTGTGCGGTACCGCGGTGGTTGGAGACGGCGGGACCGTGCCGAGGGGTGATGCGGCCCCGGGCGGCGAGGCGGTCCGCGCCGATGTCCTCCGGTGCCCGCCGGGCCACCGCCCGGGCCTTCGCCCGGCCACCGTCGCCGGTGACCCGCGCGGGTCCGTTCCGTCAGGGGGTCACGACGGGTTCCCGGGAGCCGGTGTCCGCCTCCGGCGCGGGCACGGGCGTTCGCGGGCCCCGGAGCAGGACGTGGAGGAACAGGACGGCCATCACGGCGACGCCCGCCCACATGGCCTGTTGCCAGCCGTCGACGAAGGACTCGCGGGCGGCGCGGACGAGTTGCCCGGCCTGTGGTCCCGCGTCGCGGGCGGCCTCGACGGCGTTGGCCACCCCTTCGCGGGCGGTGCCGGCGGCGCCCTGCGGGACGTCCCGCAGCCGGTCGTCGATGGAACGCCGGTATCCCGCCGACGACAGGGCGCCGAGCAGGGCGATCCCGAGCGCAGTGCCGAACTCCCGGGTCACGTCGTTGAGCGCCGAGGCGACCCCCTGCCGCTCGCGGGGCAGGGAGCCGGTGATGGCCTCGGTCGACGGTGTCATCGACAGGCCCATGCCGATGCCCATGGCCAGCATGCCGGGCAGCAGGGACAGGTAGCCGCCGTCGACGGAGACGAGGGCGGCCATGAGCGCCAGTCCGAGGCCGGCGAGCAGGATGCCCGCCGCCATGGTCGGGCGGGGCCCGAAGCGCGCGGCCGGCCGGGGCGCCAGGCCGGAGGCCAGCATCATGGCCACGGCCATCGGCATCAGGGCGAGCGTGGACAGCAGGCCCGACCAGCCCAGGACGGCCTGCAGGAACGGGAACAGCACGACGAAGATCCCCGCCTGCACACCGAAGACCACCAGGAGCGTGACCGAGCCGCCGGCCAGTCCGCGCTCACGGAACAGACGCACGTCGAGCAGCGCGGCGTCCCGGCGGCGCAGTTCCCAGGCCGCGAAGCACGCCGCGGCGAGCACGCCGACGGCCAGGCAGAGCAGGGTGACGGGGGCGGTCCAGCCGCGCTCCGGGCCCTCCTGGAGGACGAAGATCAGGCCGGTCACCGCCACCGCGGAGGTCAGCGCGCCGACGGTGTCGAAGGCGTGCCCGGTGCTCTCGCGGGAGTCGGGCACCGACCGGACCGTCATCAGCAGGGCGACGACGACCAGGGCCACCGGCAGGACGAACAGCCAGCGCCAGTTCGCCAGGTCGACGAGCGCGGCGGAGAGGAACATGCCGAGGATGCCCCCGGCTCCGGCGATGCCCGTCCACACCCCGATCGCCCGGCCGCGTTCCTCCGCCGGGAAGGTGGAGGTGATGACGGCGAGGGTGATCGGCATGATCATGGCCGCGCCGACCCCGCTCGCCACCCGTGCGGCGAGCATCACCTCCGCCGTCGGGGCCAGTCCGGCCGCGGCGCTCGCCACGCCGAAGACGACGAGGCCGGCGATCAGCATGGGTCTGCGGCCCAGCCGGTCCCCGACCGCCCCCAGGGGGAGGAGCAGCGCGGCCAGGCCGAGCGTGTAGATGTTGATGATCCACAGGATGGTGCTCTGCGAGGCGCCGAACTCGACGGCGAGGTCGGGCTGGGCGACGTTCAGGCCGGACACCGAGGCGATGACGGCCATCAGGGCGGTGCAGACGGCGATCAGGACGGCCCGCAGGCGGCGTGCGTCCAACGGGTGGTCCGGTGCGGGCGGACCGTCGGCCGCGACCGGTGCGAGGGACGCGGCGGTCCGGGCGGTCCGGGCGGCCACGGGCGGCTTCACGGTGCCGTCGGGACCGGCGCCCGCGTGCGGGCCCGTGCTCCGGGGAGGGCCGGCGGTCGCCTTCGGGTCACCGGTCGCGGCCGGAGGGTCCGTCGGGGCCGGGGCGTCCGTCGCGGCCGGAGGGGCCGTCGGGTCCGTGGCGCCCGTCGCGACCGGGGCGGCCGTCGGGGGCGGGGCGTCGGCGGCGTGAACTCCGTCGCCGTGCGGGGTGTCGCCCGGCTGGTGGCTTCTCATGGGTTCCTCTCCTCGGGGCGTGCGGTGCCGGCGTCGGCGCAGGCCGGACGCCGGGCGGGGTGACGGGGGACGGCCGGGCACGGGCCGGGGCTCCGGGGGGATCGTTCGCGTCGCTGCGCGCGCCGCACCGGCGGCCGGGCGGCCCGGGCCGTCGCCGACGACGCTAGGACGGGCATGCAGAAGAGGCATACGATGTTGCCCATGACGCAAGACGACGACGATCTGGACAGCCTGGTACGCAAAAGGATCCGCGCGCTGCGCGTGGCACAGGGCTGGTCACTGGAGGAACTGGCCACCCGTGCGCGACTCAGCCAGTCCACGCTCAGCCGCATCGAGAACGGGCAGCGCCGACTGGCACTGGACAGCCTCGTCACCCTCGCGCGGGCTCTGGACACCACGCTCGATCAACTCGTGGAGACCGCCTCCGACGACGTCGTCGTGAGCCCGATGATCGACGCCGCCCACGGACTGATGCGCTGGCCGGTGAAGGGGGACCCGGGCATCACGGTGGTGCGTCAGCGCATGACCGAACCGCCGCCCGACAACCCCGCGCGGATGCGCGCGCATCCGGGACGGGAATGGCTGGTGGTGCTGTCCGGTACGGCGATCCTGCTGCTCGGGCACCGCCGTCTGCGCGTCGAGACCCACCAGGCCGCCGAGTTCCCCACGATGCTCCCCCACGCGATCGGGGCCGACGGAGGGCCCTGCGAGATCCTCGGGATCTTCGACCGGGACGCCCGACGCGGACACCAGCGGGATCAGCGCGATCAGCGGGGTCAGCAGGGATAGCGGGAACAGCGCGATCAGCGGATCAGCGGATCAGCAGGATCAGCGGAAGCTTCGCGGGACACAGGAACGAGCGCCCCGGTCTCCGGGTTCCTGACCGGCGGCGGTGGTGCGCGGCGTGCAGGCCTCAGCCTCGCTTTGCGCGCCCGGCAGCCGGTCCGGAGACCTCCTTGCGCTGTACGCAAGGGACCCTGCTGCTCGCGCACGAACGTCCTAGCGTCGCCGGTATGAGCCAGCCAGCTGCCCACCACGACCGCCCGACCCGCCCCTCCCCCGGCCCCGGCCCGCACGACGACGGTGGCGGCACGCCGCACGGTCACCGCCACGGCGGTCCACACGCCCACCACCACGACCCGCACGACCGGTGCGGCCGCCACGGCGGGCCGCACCACCGGCACGGCGCCGACGACCAGGCCGAACTCCTCGACCTCGACGCCGAGGTCCTCGCCGAACACCTCGCCGACATCACCGGCGGGCTGCCGCTCGCCGCGCCTCCCCGCCGGATCCTGGACCTGGGCTGCGGGACGGGGGCCGGCACCTTCGCCCTGCTGGACCGGTTCCCGGACGCCCAGGTCACCGCCGTCGACGCCTCCGCCGCTCATCTCGACCGGCTGACGGAGAAGGCCCGCGTCCGCGGCATCGACGGGCGCGTCCGGGGCCTGCGGGCCGATCTGGACGACCCCGACTGGCCCGATCTGGGAACGCCCGAACTGGTGTGGGCCTCGGCCTCGATGCACCACCTGGCCGACCCGGGCCGTGCGCTGCGCGCGGTCCACGCTCTGCTCGCCCCCGGAGGGCTGTTCGCCGTCGTGGAGCTGGCCGACTTCCCGCGCTTCCTGCCGGCGGACGCGCCCCGGGAACGCCCCGGCCTGGAGGACCGCTGCCACGCGGTGCGCGCTGCCTTCCACGCCGAGCACGCACCGCACCGGGGCGCCGACTGGGGGCCGATGCTGGCCGACGCCGGGTTCACGCCGGCCGGCACACGCACGGTCACGGTGCACATCGACGGGGCCCGGCACCCCTCGGTCGGCGCGTACGCGCTCGGCAGCCTGCGGCGCCTGCGGCAGGGGATCGACAGCCTGCTCGACGCCGAGGACGTGGCCGCACTCGACCGGCTCTTGGACACCGACGGCCCGCACAGTATCCTGCGGCGCGACGACCTCGCCGTCCGCACCGAACGCACGGTGTGGGCCGCCCGGCGGACGGGCTGACAGCCGTCTGACAGTTGAGGCTGACGGCTGACGGCTGACGGCTGACGGACGAGGCGAACCGGGCGAGGCGAACGGGCGAGGGACGACCCGGGCGCCGCACCAAGCCCGCCACCGCACCGCGTCCGCCCCGCCCGTCCGTGCACCCACGCCGAACGGCGGGCACCGGCCGGATGCCGGTGCCCGCCGCGGGCTGTCGTCGGACCGTCGTACGGACGGGGCCGGCACGGGACCACCGGGGTCACCGACCTCGTCGGCCTCAGGGGCCTCACCGGGGCCGCCCGACGGCCGGCGGACAGGCCGCCGGCCGCGGGACCGACCGCCACGCCTCAGCTGTACGGGATCACCAGCACGGACTTGTCCGTGCCCGTCCGCAGCTGCGCGGTGCCGTTACCGATGGCGCTCCACACTTCCAGGCGCACCGTGCCGCCCTTCAGGTCGCCCAGGTTCCCCGTGGCCGCCTTGAGGCCGCGGGCCTGCGTGTACTCCTCCCATCCGGTGACCGGGTCGGTCGCGAAGTAGTGGTAGGTCTCGGTCCGCTCGAAGTCACCGTCGCCGGTGAGGTCGTAGCTGACCCGTGCCTGCTGGCCGAGCCCGACCGAGGTGCCCGCGTCGACCTGGAGGCGGAAGGCGGTCTGCGCGCCCGAGGTCAAGGTTCCGTTGACGCCGCGGACCTCGTAGACGAGGGGCCGGTTCGGGGTGCCGTCGTGGTTGGCGCCCCCGGCGGAGGCGATGGTGTCGCTGCCCGCCGTGCCGTCGGTCGCCGTGGTGAGGGTGCCGCCGCTGCGCAGCTGGAAGGTGTTGCCGGTCGGCGGCTCGGGGTCCGGGTCGGGATCGGGGTCGGGGTCGGTGGTCCCGCTGCCGGTACCGGTGGCGGTCGAACGGGCCGGGACGGTGAGGGTCTTGCCGTCGGAGAAGGTCACCGTGCGGGCGCTCGCCGAGTGGTTGTGGGCCGCGTAGGTGCGGGCCGAGCCCTTGGCGAAGACGGCGGAGGTGGGGATGTCACCGGTGACGCCGGCGTCCGGCGCGCCGAGGGAGTCGAGGGTGGTGAGCCAGTGGTAGGTGTGCGCCTTCGACTCGCCCTCCTCCGGGGTGTAGCCGGCGTGCCCGGCGTCCCACTTCGCCTTGGCCTTGGCCGGGTCGGCGAAGGACTCGAACTCCCAGAGCAGGTCGCGCCATTCGACGGCCGGGCCGCCGTTCTCCCGTTCCATCTCGGCGATGTTGCGGCGGATGGCGGCCTTCTCACGGCCGAGGTGCAGCGAACCGCCCGTCACCGGGAGCACGTTGATGCCGTGGATCTCCTCGGGGTTGGCGGTCCACCAGGTGGCGTAGGCGGCGCCGCTCCCCCACACCATGCCGGCCGTGTCGTGGCCGAAGGAGGACGGGAAGACCTGCTCGTCGGCGTCGAACCAGTACTGGGCGATGGACTCCGACTCGGTGGTCAGCAGGAAAGTGCCGAGGTCGCGCAGCGAGGCGTCACCCGTGGCGGACCCCCACAGCACCAGGGCCGCGCTGAGGTTGGTGGACTCGGAGGAGGACTCCTGGTTGTTGCCGGCGGCGAAGCCCTGGTGACCGGAGGCCCAGCTGTGACCGGCGTAGATGTCGAAGCCGCGCAGGAAGGGGAAGGCGCTGTCGGTGCGGCTGGGATTGGCGGTGTCCCGGACCAGGGTCTTGACCATGCCGCCCCAGGCGGAGTCGGCGGCCCACGCCTGGTCGTACTGGGCGACGATCGCCGCCGCGTAGACGAAGTAACTGTAGTGGAAGTGGTGGTCGTTGAGCTCGGTGTCGCTGCCGTAGGAGGCCGGGTACCCGGTCAGGGTCCGCCAGTCCTTGTCGTAGCTGAACTCGCTCGCGCCGCCCGCGGTGAACCACTCCTGGAGCTTGCCCTTCATCAGGCCGAGGAGCCGGTCACGGATGCCGGTCTCGCCGATCTGCTCGGCGACGGGCACGAGTTGGGCGAGGCGGCCGAGGGCCTTGCCGGTCCAGTAGGTGTCGGTCGCGCCCGAGAAGGGGTCGGAGGCGCCTACGACGTCGTTGAGGTAGCCCCGCAGCCGGGCGGTGTCCACCGCGTCGGACTTGGGCAGCGCGGGCAGCACCGCCGCCGCCTTCTGGCTGGTGGAGAAGGAGGCCGACTCACGGACCTTCATGGTGCCGCGCGGTGAGACGTAGGTGTACGAGGTGAGGGGGTCCCTGGTGTGGAGCCACTGGTGCCGGTAGAGCGCCTGCAGGGTACCGCGCTCGGAGCCCTCCTTGGCCTCGGTGGTGAGGGTGTAGGTGGCCTTGACCGTGCCGCCGCTGTAGTTCCAGGTGGCCTTGGAGCCGGTGACGAAGCTGAAGGCGTACTTCTTGAAGGTGGCGAGCGCGCCGGTGGACGGCAGCACGGCGACGGAGAAGTAGTTCTTCGAGCCGAGGCCCGCGGTGACGGTGGAGCCGGAGACGTTCCAGTCGCTGCCGGTCGGGGCGAACAGGGCGTAGTGGTGTCCGGCGACGGTGATGCCGAGGACGTTGCCCTGGTCGGCGAAGACGTTCGGCGTGCCGGCGGTGGTGATGCGGGCGTCGCCGCCGGTCCCCTCGGCGTACACGAACGGGGAGCCGTGGCCGATCGTGGTGCGCAGGGTGCGGCTGCCGTCGGACCACAGCGGGGTGACGGTCCAGTCCGACCAGTCGTCGGCCTTGGTGTCCGGCGAGTTGAGGCCGGTCAGGCCGATGGTGAGGTCCCGCTTGTGGGCGTACTCGTACTGGCGGCCGTCCCCGACGATCGAGGGGGAGGTGGGGTAGCCGACGTCGAGTCCGCCGGAGGTGGCCTGATAGGTGAGGGGGTGCCCGTACATGGGGGTGGAGTACGGGTTGTCGCCGTAGCGCTGGAAGGCGAGGGAGGACCACCAGTCGTTGGTGGGCACCGGCCGGTTCCGGGCGGCAGCGGTGACCTTGGGCGTGATCGGGGTGCCGGTGTTGGTGGTGGGGCCCGACGTGCCGGCGGGGCGGGTGTCGGAGTAGCTGCCGGAGCCCACGGGCACGGTGGCGGCGGCCGCGGGCGCGGCGGCCGGGCCCAGGCCGAGGAAGGCCACGGCTGACGCGAGGAGGACCACCAGGGGCGGTCTGGTGCGGGGGGATGGCATGGGGGCACCTCAAGTCGTTGCAGAGTGGGGAGCCTGAGAGCGCTCTCAGATGGCCGGAACGTAAAGCCGATGTAATGCACGTGTCAATAGAATGAACACAACCGCTAGTTGAAACCTGAAACCGCAGCCGTCGTGCCTTCGGTTCCTGACGCCACCGCCGATGGCGCCGCCCGGGAGGCCGCCCGGGCCGCCGCCCGGGTGTCCGGCCGGCTGCGCCGCCGAGGCCGGGCGGACCTGCTCCCCATCGCGCCCCGCGTCTGCCGGCACACCCCGGACAGGCACGTCGGGCGAAAATCCCGTTGCGGCGTTTTTATGGGGTTACGCCCGACGCAAGGGAGGGAGCATGACCGGCGCATCCCAGGAGACCCGCCCGGCCGAGGGCCTCAAGGCCAACGCGATCGGGTTCGTCGACGCACTGGTGATCGGACTCAACGCGACCTCGCCCGCCTACTCGCTGGCTGCGGTCATCGGGCCGGTCGTGGCCCTGGTCGGCATCTACGCCCCCGGAGTGCTGTTCGCCTCCTTCGTGCCGATGCTGCTGATCGCATCGGCGTTCTACTACCTCAACCGGGTCGACCAGGACTGCGGCACCACGTTCTCCTGGGTCACCCGGGCGATGGGCCCCTGGACCGGCTGGCTCGGCGGCTGGGCCATCACGATGACCGGTGTCCTGGTGGTCGGCTCGCTGGCCGACGTCGCGGTCACCTTCGCCCTGCTCGCCTTCGGCCTCGACAGCTGGGTCGAGAACGACTTCGTGCGCCAGTTGCTCACCGTGCTGCTCATCCTGCTGATGACGGCCGTGTGCGTCATCGGCACCGAGGTCTCGGCCCGCGTCCAGAACGCCCTCATCCTCGCCCAGGTGGCCTGCCTCCTCGCCTTCGCGGTCGTGGCCCTCTACCGCGTGTACGCCGGGACGGGCTCGCTGGAATCCACCAGGCCGGCGGTGCGGTGGCTCGACCCGTTCGGGGCCGGCGGTGCCTCCCTCACCGGTGCCCTGCTGCTGGGCGTGTTCATCTACTGGGGCTGGGAGTCCGCGGTCAACCTCACCGAGGAGGTCAGGCACTCCGCCTCGGCCCCCGGGCGGGCCGCCGTGTGGTCGACCGTCATCCTGCTGCTGACCTACGTGTCGGTCGCGTACGCCGTGGTCGCCTACGCCGGTCCGGCCTTCCTCGCCGAGAACGCCGAGGAGGAGGAGTTCATCTTCGCCCTGCTCGCCGACGAGGCGATGGGCGGCTGGGACTGGGTGGTGCTGCTCGCGGTCTCCACCTCCGGCATCGCCTCGACGCAGACCACGATCATCCCCGCCTCCCGCACCGCGCTGTCGATGGCCCGGCGCCGCGCCCTGCCCGCCCACTTCGCCCGCATCCACCCGCGCTTCCGCACCCCCGACGTGAGCACCTGGTGGGTCGCCGGCATCGCCATCGCGTGGTACCTCGTCGTCAACCAGATCAGCAGCAACGCCCTGTTCGACTCGCTCACCGCGCTGTCCCTGCTCATCGCGTTCTACTACGCGCTCACCGGCATCGCCTGTGCCGTCTACTACCGCCGCCACCTCACGGAGAGCCTGCGCAACTTCCTGTTCATCGGCCTCGGCCCGGTGGTCGGGGCGGGCCTGCTGACGTGGCTGCTCGTGGAGTCGGTCGCCGACATGTCCGACCCGGCGAACTCCTACAGCGGCGTCTCCTGGTTCGGACTCGGTCCGCCCCTGGTCATCGGCATCGGCATCTCGCTCGCGGGCGTCGTCCTGATGGTCGTGTGGCGCTTCGTGGCGCCCGCCTTCTGGTCGGAGCGCCGGGGGGTGGCCGACCCCGAACTCGTTCACGGCCACAAGGAGCCCTGAGATGACGGTCGTCCTCGGATACGACGAATCGCCCGGTGCCACGAGCGCCCTGCGGGTGGCCATCGACGTGTCGGCGGCCTTCGACGAACGGCTGGTCGTGGTCTACGGAGCCGCTCCGCCCGGTGCGATGGGCGAGGAGTACACCGCTCACACCGACGCCCTCCACGAGGCCGGGCGGGCGGCGCTCGACCGCGCCGTCCGGGCCGCCGACGAGGCCGGTGTGCGGACCACCGTCGAACTCATCGACCGCAAGCCGGCCGAGGCACTGCTCGACTCCGCGGAACGGCACGGGGCGCGGGTCATCGTGGTCGGCAGCTGGGGAGAGAGCCCGCTGCGGGGGGCGCTGCTGGGCTCGACGCCGCACAAGCTGCTGCACCTGGCCCGCGTCCCCGTGCTGTGCGTGCCCACCGCGACGTGAGCGGCCGGGCGGCGACTGCGCGGCGGGGGCCGGCCTGCGCGGGCCCCCGAGGGAGCGGCCCGAGGGCCGGGCGGACGGCGGCAGCGAAACGGCGACGGCGACCGCGACGGGGTCCGCGCGGCCGGGCCGGCCCCGGGGTCGCGGGCTCCGGCCTCCGGCTCGTGGGCCTCCCGTCGCCGTCAGCCGGGCCGGCGCGTCCCCGTGACCCGGGATGCCGGAAGGCGGCCGGCCCGGGAGGTCCCTTCGAGGGTGTCGCCGTCGACCCGCACCTCGAAGGCCAGGTTCAGCCTCAGCGGTTCGGTGACCGCCTGCCGCCACGTCACCCGGTGTCCCTCCACGGCGACGTCCACCAGCGGTACTTCCTCCCCCACACCGTGGGCGGTCCCGGTCAGGGCGTCGCCCTCCCGGCGGAAGTCCACCACCGGCCGGATCCGGCCGAGGGGGGTGGCGATGGACAGGTCCCAGGTTCCTTCGACGGACATGGTCGTGCTCTCCTGACGGGTGGTGGGGCCGACAGCGCGGAGCGCGGACGGGGCGGACGGGGCGGGCGGACCGGACGGCCGGTGAGGCGGTCGGGGGGGGACGTGGGACGGACACGGCCGGGCCCGTGTGCCGACGGCGGAGGGGTGCGGACGGCGGCACGGCCGCGCTCACAGGCCGGACGGAACGGGCCCCCTGTCGCGCCATACGGTGCCGCGCCGCTCGTGGGCGAACAGGTCCTCGACGGCCTGAGCGATCCGGGGGCCGACGTCGCGTTCGAGCAGGTACAGGGCGAGGTCGAGACCGGAGGTGACGCCCGCGCCGCTGACGAGGTCACCGTCGTCGACGACACGGGCCCGGACCGCGTGGGCGCCGGTCGCGTCCAGCAGGTCCGTCCCCAGGTGGTGCGTGGTGGCGTGGCGGCCTTCGAGCAGCCCGGCCATGGCGAGCACGAGCGAGCCCCCGCACACGGTGGCGACCGTCACCGCCGGGTCGTCCATCGCCGCCTTCAGCATCCCGGGCAGGCCCGTGGTCAGGGCCCGCCCCAGCAGCACCGGGACGAACTCGTCGCGGCGCCACTCCCCCGCCGCACCCGCCTCCTGGTCCGGCACCTCGCCGGGCTCGCCCACCCGGCCGGCGGCGCCCGGCACCAGGACGACCCCCGGGCGGCCGGGGTCCAGGGTGCCGGTGGCCCGCAGCGACAGGCCGCCGGTGCCGCTCATCACCTCGCGCGGGCCCTCGGCGGTCACCAGTTCCACCGTGACCGCGCCGCCGGAGGCGGTGCCCCCGGCGTACAGGACCTCGTAGGGGGCGATGACGTCGAGCGGGTCGAAGCCGTCGAACAGGACGATCTGAACGTGCATGGGGTTCCTTCGGTGCGTCCGGCCCTTCCTGGACGCCACCGAAGCTATGCGGCCCGGGGCCCGCTGCCCCAGGGGGTGAAGCGACAGGTTTCGACGGGTTCCCGCCGACGCGCGCCGCAGGAAACCGGGCGCGGAGCAAACGCGGAACGGACGCAGACCGGACGAGGACCGGAGGCGGACGGGGCGAGGACCGGAGGCGGACCGGACGGCCCGTTCCGCTCCCCGCCCGGCCCGCGCGACCGTGGACCTAGCCCAGGGTCTCCGCCAGGACGGCGGCGGCCTCGGCGATCAGCTCGTCCTTCCTCACGGCGTCCCGGTCGGGCATGCGCGACAGCAGGGAGAGCACGAGCGGCGTCCCGTCGTCCGTCCAGGCGATGCCCACGTTGTTGTTCGTGCCGTAGGGACCTGCTCCGGTCTTGTCCGCGACCGTCCAGGTCGCGGGCAGGCCGGCCCGGAGCCGGGCGCCGCTCGTCTCGTTGCGCAGCAGCCAGTCGGTCAGCAGGGAGCGGTCGGGCCGGTTCAGGACGTCGCCGAGCACGAGGCGGGCGTAGGTGCGGCCGATGGCGCGCGGGCTCGTGGTGTCGGTGACCCGCCAGGGCTCCGCCGAGTTCAGGTCGGTCTCCCAGCGGTCGAGACGGGTCACCGCGTCGCCGGTCGAGCGGGCGAAGCGGGTGATCGCCGCAGGACCGCCCAGCTCGCGCAGGAGGAGGTTCCCGGCGGTGTTGTCGCTGAAGCGGATCGTGACGTCGCACAGTTCGGCGACCGTCATGCCGGTGGCCAGGTTCCGCCGGGTGTGGTCCGACCCCTCGACGAGGTCGGCGGCGGTGTAGTGGATCCGGCGGGACAGGACCTCGCCGTCCCGGTCCAGGTCGCGCAGGACGGCCGCGGCGGCGAGCGGCTTGAACAGGGAGCAGACGGGGAACAGCGTGTCGGCCCGGTGGTGCACCGTCCTCCCGGAGCGGAGGTTGTGGCCGTGGACGCCCAGCCGGGCCCCGTACCGCCGCTCCAGCGCACGGAAGCGGCCGCTGAGGGCGTCCGGGGCGTGGCCGTCCGAGGCGGGGGCGGCTGCGGCGTGGGCGGGCGGGGCGAGCAGGGCGGCCGTGGCTGTGGCCGTGCCGACGGTGAGCAGGGTGCGCCGGGTCATCGCGGTGGTGGCGGGCCGGCCTGGGCGTGCCATGCGGTGCTCCTTCGTCGTGGGGGGTGTGGCTTGCCTCCTCATGATCGACGCGGTGCGGCGGGCGGGCGGTTGCGCCGGCGGGACACGGTCCCCGGCGCGGCGCCGTCCTCCGGTCCGCGGCACGTGGGCGCGGGCGCCGGGCGGCCCGGGGTGCCGACCGGCCGGGACGCGCCTACCGTGAGCCGAGTGCCGCGTGAGAGGAGCCGTCCCATGCCGCCTGTGCACCCCAGCCCGCTGCGCGGGCGCACCGCCGTGGTGACCGGTGCGGCGCGCGGACTCGGTGCGGCCATGGCCCGGGACCTGTCCGCGCGGGGGGCGAGGATCGCCCTGCTCGGCCGGGAGGAGCGCACGCTCGCCCAGGTGCGGGACACCCTGCCCGGCGCATCCCGGTGCTGGGAGGTCGACGTCACCGACGACCTGGGCATGGCACGGGTCGCCGCCGAGATCGGCGCTTCGCTCGGGCCGCCGTCCGTCGTGGTCGCCAACGCGGGTGTGGCCGAGGGCGGTCCCTTCGAGACGTCCGATCCCGCGGTCTGGCGCCGGGTCGTGGAGGTGAACCTCATCGGCAGCGCCGTCACCGCCCGGGTGTTCCTGCCCGCGCTGTTCGAGACCCGGGGGTACTTCCTGCAGGTCGCCTCGCTCGCGTCCATCGGAGCGGCGCCGATGATGAGCGCCTACTGCGCGTCGAAGGCGGGCGTCGAGTCGTTCGCGCACGCGCTGCGGGCCGAGGTCGCCCACCGGCGGGTCGGGGTGGGGATCGCGTACATCAACTGGACGGACACGGACATGATCCGGGACGCCGACCAGTACGCGGTGCTGCGGCATCTGCGCGGCCACATGCCGCCGCCGGCCCGCACGGTGTTCCCCGTCGACTACGTGGCGGGCCGGCTGGTGCGGGCCGTCGAGCGGCGCCGCCCGACCGTCTACGTGCCCCGCTGGCTGCGCGCCACCCAGGCCGTGCGGGCGGCGATGCCGCCGGTGGTGACCCTGCTGTCCCGGCGCGAACTGCCGCGTCTCGCCGCCGCGGAGAGCTTCGAGGCGACGGGCCTGCTCGGCGCCGGCGGCCGGGCCGACCACGCCGGCCGCGCCGCGCACGCCGGCCCCGACTCCCGCGGCGACCGGTAGGACCCCGCCGGGTTCCGGTTCCCCCCGGTGGGCGCCCTGGGCGGGCCGACGCCCCGGGCGGGCGGTGGCGCCGCCGTCGCCCGCCCGCCCGGGGCCCGCGAGCGGCTCGCCGGACGGGCCGCCGGCGCGGCCGGGGCCGCGTGCGTGTCCGTGCGTGTCCGTCTCAGGGCTTCATCTCGTACGCCCCCGACAGTGCCTCGACACGCTGCCACACGCGCTCGGACCGTGCCGCGTCGACGACCGGACGCCGGACCGCGCCGAGCGCCCACTGCTGCTGTTCCCCGGTGGCGGAGTCCTTGCCGTGCAGTTCGACGGCGTCGGCGGAGAAGTCCCGCACGAGGACGGCGAACAGCTCGTCGAGCACGTCCTCGTCGAGGGCCGTGAGGGCCGCCTGCTCCAGCACCAGCTGTCCGTGGACGACGAGCGCGAAGAGCCGGCCGACGGCGAGGAGGAGGTCGAGGTCGCGGCTCTGCTCCTCGTCGGGGGCGGCCGTGCGGACGAACTCGCAGAGCGCGTCGGCCTGTTCCCGCAGGCGGGCGACGTTGGGCAGGTGGGCGTAGGTGTCGTAGGCCGGGCGCCAGTCGTGGAAGCGGACGGACCCGAGTCCGCGGGCCGGGCCCTGGCGGAAGAGGAAGTCGTCGTCGGCCGCGTCGAGGCGGGTCGGGACGGGCTCGTAGGCGACCGGGTCGAGCAGGTGATGGCGCATGAACTTCAGGATCAGCGCCAGGTTGACGTGGACCGTGCCCTCCAGCTTCGGCAGGCCGCGGATCTCGACCGCCGCCTGGGAGAAGTAGTTGTCCTTCTCGAAGCCCTTGGCGGCGATGACGTCCCACATCAGGTCGATGACCTTCTCGCCCTCCGTGGTCACCTTCATCTTCGTCATCGGGTTGAAGAGCAGGTACCGGCGGTCGTCGGGACCCGCGGTGCGGAAGTAGTCGACGGCACGGTCGCTGAACAGCTTCATGCCGACGAGTCGTACGTAGGCGTCGGTCAGCTCGCGCCGTACGTGGGGGAAGGCGGTGACGGGGCGGCCGTAGAGGATGCGGTTGTGCGCGTGGGTGACGGCCTCGTACATCGCGTGCTCGCAGATGCCGATGGAGGCGGTGCACAGGTTGAACTTGCCCACGTTGACGGTGTTCAGGGCGGCGTCGAAAGCGGCCCGCCCGGTGTGCAGCACGTCCTGCGGCGCCACCGGGTAGTCCTCCAGGCGGAACTCGCTGACGTACTTGGAGGAGTCGACGACGTTCTTGACCAGGTGGTACGCCGGGTGGCGGCTGTCGGCGGCGAAGAAGACGTAGCCGTCGGGGCCCTCGACGTCGCTGCGGCGGCCGAAGACGGAGACGAGACCGGCGGCGTTGCCGTTGCCGATGTAGTACTTGGAGCCGGTGGCGCGGAAGCCGCCCGAGCCGTCGGGCTCCAGGAGCATGTCGGTGGAGTAGATGTCGGCGCCGTGTTCCTTCTCGGAGAGGCCGAAGGCGAACACCTCGCCCTGGTCGAGGAGTTCGGCGGCGCGGGCACGGGCGGCCGGGTTGTCGCTCTGCCAGACGGGGCCGAGGCCCAGGATGGTGACCTGCCAGGCGTACCAGTAGTCGAGGCCGTAGAAGCCGAGGATCTCGTTGAGGGCGGCGATGCGGGCGGTGTCCCAGCGCTTGTCGCCCTCGCCGTCCGCGGCCGCGGAGGCGGGGGTGAGGAAGGTCGCGAACAGCCCTTCCTTCGCGGCGAAGGCGAGGAAGTCGCCGAGCCAGGCGCGCGTCCGGTAGTCCTCGATCAGCCGGCGCTTGCCCCGCTCCTCGAACCAGTCGACGGTGGCACGCAGCAGCCTGCGGGTCTCCGGGTCGAAGTGCGCGGGGTCGTAGGTGCGCGGGTTGAGGAGCAGCGGGTCGGCCATGAGTGCCGCCTTTCGACTGGGAGGGGTCGGGGAAAAAGGGGAGTTGCGCGTTCGGGTGCGCGGGCGTGGCGGGGACGGGGTGCCCGGGTGCGCGCGGCCGGTCAGCGACCGGTGTCGAACCGGGCCAGGGTGGCGAGGACGTCGTCGAGCCAGGCGATCATCATCCGCTCGTACGCGATGCCGCCGCGCAGCACGGCGTGCTGGAGCTCCCGCTCGGCGTCGAGCGGGCCGTCCGGCGGGGGTCCGCCGAAGTCGCGGGCCTCGCCGGCGAGGTAGTGGGCGAGGCGCTCCTCGTGTGCCTGACGGTGCCCCTGGACCTGGCCGGTCAGCGCGGCCGGATCACCGAAGGCGGCGCCCCGGACCTTCACGGCCAGATCGTGGCGGACGCTCTCGGGCTCGGTCGGTTCGTTCAGCCACGCGGAGAGCGCGGCCCGTCCGCGCGCGGTGACGGAGTACTCCTTCTTGTCCGGACGCCCGTACTGCTCGATGTCGCGGACCTCGGTCCAGCCGTCGCTCTCCATGCGCTTGAGGACGCGGTAGATCTGCTGGTGGGTGGCGGTCCAGAAGTACCCGATGGAACGGTCGAACCGCCGGGCCAGTTCGTAGCCGGAGCCCGGCTTCTCCAGCAGGGAGACGAGGATCGCGTGCTCGAGCGCCATGCACACGATCCTGCTATGCACTTTGTTGCATAGCAACGCCCGGGCGGTGAGACACCGCTCACGCGGGACGGCTCCGCGGCCCGGCTGCGGTCCTCGTCCGGGCTTCCCGGCGGGCGAGCAGGACGGCGGTCCGACCGGGCGCCGGGCCTGTCGGTCCCCCGTGATAGCCATGCCTCATGAGCCAGTTCCGCGACTTCAACCTCAAGCTGCTCGTCCTCGAGGAGCTCATGTACGGCCCCGAGCCGCTCCTTCCGGTCTACGACCTGTCCGCACGGCTGTCCGGGCGGGGCATCGGCGATCCCGCGTCCTACGTGCTGGAGAACGGCCTCCACGCGGAGGTGCTGCCGGAGTCCCGGGCCCACTTCGCAGCCCTGGAGATCCCGGCCGGGCTGCTCGCCCGGGTCGAGGAGCTGTGCTTCGACGCCGGGGCGGAGGTCTTCCGCCACTGTGCGCCCGCCTGGGACGGCGAGGACGATCTGTTCGCGGTCCGCTCGCTCGACGACCTCGACCTGCTGCCCAACCTGCGGGAGGTCACCTTCGTGGAGGACGGTGTCCTGGCCGTCCCGGACGCGGCCGAGATCTTCGCCGCGCGCGGGATCGCCACCGACCTCGGCTGACCCCGGCCACGGCACCCGCCCGGGCCCGCCCCGGTGCCCGGGGACGGACCCGCCTGCCCGGGCAAGCCGCACGGCTGCGGGACGAGCGGTCCACGACGGGTGCGGGCCGCTCCGGCGGGTCCCTCGCGGACCGATGGGCCGGGGCGTCCGGAACGACCCGGGCGGTCCTGCCCACCGGACGGGTGGCCGGCCCGGCGACCCCGCGCTCCGCGATCCCGCCCTCCGCCGTCCCGCGCCCCTGCGGCCTCTGCGGCCGACCGGCCCGCGGCCCTGCGGCCCCTGGGGCCCCTGGGGCCGGCAGGTCCCGTGCGGGCGAGGACGGGGTGCATCCGGTGACCCCCGTGCGGGCGAAGTGGGGATGTGCGGGAGCGGCGCCGGCCCCCGACGTCCGGCTCCACGGCCACAGGCGCGCGTGCCCCTCAGGGCCCGCGCGCCCGCCCGGAGGGCCGTTCCGGCCCCGTCCGCGACGGGCGCGGCGCGGCTCCTGCGGCCATGCTCGAACGAACAGCGCCGGGAACGTCCCGGAGGCGAACGCAGGGAGGTCCGACCGTGGGCACGGACGCACAGCGGGACACCGAGCGGCTGCTCTGCCTGGTCACCGGGGCGTCCGGGTACATCGGCGGCCGCCTGGTCCCGGAACTGCTGGAGGCCGGCCACGAGGTCCGCTGTCTGGCCCGTTCCCCGGACAAACTGCGGGACCACCCGTGGGCCGGTGACGTCGAAACGGTGCGCGGGGACGTCACCGACGCCGCGTCCGTCGCCGCCGCGCTGCGGGACGTGGACGTGGCCTACTACCTGGTGCACGCGCTCGGATCGGGCTCCGGGTTCGAGGACACCGACCGGCGGGCGGCGCGGATCTTCGCCGAGCAGGCCCACGCCTCGGGGGTCCGGCGGATCGTCTACCTCGGCGGGCTCACTCCGATGGGCGTGCCCGAGGAGTCTCTTTCGCCGCACCTGCGGTCGCGGGCGGAGGTCGGGCGGATCTTCCTTCGGTCCCCGGTGCCCGCCACCGTGCTGCGGGCCGCCGTCGTCATCGGCTCCGGGTCGGCCTCGTTCGAGATGCTGCGCTACCTGACCGAACGGCTGCCGGGCATGGTCACCCCCCGCTGGGTGAACACCCGCACGCAGCCGATCGCGGTGCGTGACGTGCTGCGCTATCTGGTCGGGTCGGCGACCATGCCGGCCGACGTCGACCGGGCCTTCGACATCGGCGGGCCGGACGTGCTCACCTACCGCGACATGATGCGTCGCTACGCCGCCGTCAGCGGGCTGCGACGGCGGCTGATCGTGCCGGTGCCGGTGCTCTCCCCGCGGCTGTCCAGCTACTGGGTCGGCCTGGTCACCCCGGTGCCCGCCGCCATCGCCCGCCCGCTGACCGAATCGCTGCGGCACGAGGTCGTCTGCCACGAGCACGACATCGCCCGCCACGTGCCGGACGGCCCGGGCCGTCCCCTGCCGTTCGACGAGGCGCTGCGGCTGGCGCTGCGCCGGGTCCGGGACGCCCAGGTCGCCACGCGCTGGTCGTCCGCCGCCGTCCCGGGGGCGCCCAGCGATCCGCTGCCCACCGACCCGCACTGGGCCGGGGGAAGCCTGTACGAGGACGAGCGGGAACTGCCGGTCGCGGCGTCCCCGGAGGCCCTGTGGAAGGTGATCGAGGGCATCGGGGGTGACAACGGCTGGTACTCCTTCCCCCTGGCGTGGGCGGTCCGCGGCTGGCTGGACCGGTTCGTCGGCGGCGTCGGGCTGCGGCGCGGGCGGCGGGACGCCGAACGGCTGCGGGTGGGGGACTCGCTGGACTTCTGGCGGGTGGAGGAGATCGAACCGGGCCGTCTGCTGCGGCTGCGGGCGGAGATGCGGCTGCCGGGACCGGCCTGGCTGGAGATGCGCGTGGTGACGGACGAGCGGGGCCGCACCCGGTACCGGCAGCGCGCGGTGTTCCACCCGCGCGGTCTGCCCGGGCACGCCTACTGGTGGTCCGTGTCCCCGTTCCACGCGGTCGTCTTCGGCGGCATGGCCCGCAACATCACCCAGGCCGCCGCGAAGGGGATGAGCGCACGGAAGGCCGGGCGGCCGGCCGCGCCGGGCCGCCGGGCCGCTCGGCACCGCGCCCGCCTGCGCCGGGCGGAGCGGTAGGGCGGTCCCGTGCCGTGTCGCCGGGACGCGCACCTCATGCCCGCCTCCGGCCCGCGCCTACGCGACCGCACCGGCGCACCCCGTACCGCCCCAGCACGGCACCGCCCCACCAGGAGTGACGCCATGACCGTCGCCGTCGTCCTCTTCACCTCGGACCTGCGTCTGCACGACCATCCGCCGCTGCACGCCGCACTGGCCGCGGCGGACGAGGTCGTGCCGCTGTTCGTCCGCGACCCGGGCGTCCACGCGGCGGGGTTCGACGCTCCGAACCGGCTGGCGTTCCTCGCCGACTGCCTGGCCGACCTGGACGCCTCGCTGCGCGAGCGCGGCGGCCGGCTGGTGGTGCGGTCCGGCCCGGTGGCCGACGTGGCGGGTGCCGTGGCCCGGGAGTGCGGGGCGGCCGAGGTGCACATGGCCGCGGGCGTCACCGCCTACGCCCACCAGCGGGAGGAGCGGCTGCGCCGCGTGCTGGGCGGGCGGGGCGTGGCGCTGCGGGTGCACGACGCCGTGGTCACCGCGGTGGCCCCGGGAGCGGTGGCGCCGGCGGGCTCCGACCACTACGCGGTGTTCACCCCGTACTTCCGGCGCTGGACGGACGAGCGGCTGCGGCCGGCCCTCCCGGCGCCGCGCGCCGTGCGCGTTCCGTCGGGGACGCGCGGGGAACCGCTGCCGTCCCGCCCGGAGGCGTCCGGGCTCTCTCCCGGCCTCGCGGCGGGCGGCGAGACGGCGGGCCGGGAGCGGTTCGCCCGCTGGTCGCGCCGCCGGCCCGGCGGGCTCGGCGGCTCCGCGGACGGGCAGGACGACCTGGCGGGGGACGCCACCTCGCGGCTGTCGCCGTACCTCCACTTCGGTGCCCTCTCGCCGGCCGAACTCGTCGGGCGGGCCCGGGCGGACGGCGGCTCCCGCGCGGAGGCGTTCGTGCGGCAGCTGTGCTGGCGGGACTTCCACCACCAGGTGCTGGCGGCCCGTCCCGAGGTGTCCGTCCGGGACTACCGCTCGCGCGGCGACCGCTGGCGCACGGAGGACGAGGCCGCCGAGGACATCGCCGCCTGGCGGGAGGGCCGCACCGGCTACCCGGTGGTGGACGCGGCGATGCGCCAGCTGCGGCACGAGGGGTGGATGCACAACCGGGCCCGCCTGCTGACGGCGAGTTTCCTGACCAAGACCCTGTACGTGGACTGGCGGATCGGTGCCCGGCACTTCCTGGACTGGCTGGTGGACGGCGACGTGGTGAACAACCAGCTCAACTGGCAGTGGGTCGCCGGCACGGGCACCGACACCCGCCCGCACCGCGTCCTCAACCCGGTGCTGCAGGGCCGGCGGCACGACCCGGACGGCGCCTACGTGCGCCGCTGGGTGCCCGAACTGGCGGCGGTGTCCGGCGGGCGGGTGCACGAGCCCTGGCGCCTGCCGGAGGAGCAGCGGTCCCGGCTGCGCTACCCGGAGCCGCTGATCGGTCTCGCCGAGGGCCTGGCCCGGTTCAGGAGGGCCCGTGGCCGCGACTGACGCACGGTCCGCCGGACGGCGGCCGGCAGGTGACGCACCCCCACGGGCGAACGGGGGCGGGGCCGATGGGGTGAGGGGCGCCCGAGCCCCCGCCCGCACCGGGCAGGCATCAGCGCATCCGCACCGGGGCACCCGGCGGAAGCACTGGTGTGCAGATGACTGAGAGCGAGAAGGGGTTGTGCATGCTTGGACTGCGGCCGACGACGGCCGGACCGGCAGAGACCGTGGACGACCCGCTCACCGCTCCGGACGCCGCCCGGGCGGTCGAGCCGGTCCTGCGGCGCGTCCTCGACGCACACCTGTCCCGGGCCCGCGACGTGGACCCGGTGTACGCCCGTGACGTGGCGGGCCGGGTCGCCACGCTCGTCCGGCGCGGGGGGAAGCGGCTGCGGACCGCGTTCGCGTGGTGCGGCTGGCGGGCCTCCGGCGGCACGGGCGAGGGCACGGAGGTCCTGCGGATCGGGGCGGCGCTGGAACTCCTCCAGGCGTGCGCCCTCATACACGACGACGTGATGGACGGGTCACCGCTGCGGCGGGGGGCGCCCGCCGTGCACGTGGACATGGCGGCCATGCACCGGGCGCAGCGGATGTCCGGTTCCGCGGAGCAGTTCGCGACGTCGGCCGCGGTGCTGGCCGGGGACCTGGCGCTGGCGTGGGCCGACGACCTGCTGACGGAGACGGCTCTCGGTTCGCCGCACGGGGTGCGGCTGCTGCGCGAGTGGCGGGCGATGCGCGGGGAGATGGTCGCCGGGCAGTACCGGGACCTGCACGCGCAGGCCACGGGGGCCTTCGGGGTCGACGAGGCGCTGACCATCGCCACGCTCAAGAGCGCCCTGTACACGGTGGAGCGGCCGCTGGCCCTGGGCGCGGCGCTGGCCGGGGCCGACGCGTACACCGTCGACGCGCTGCGGGCCGCCGGCCGGTGCGCGGGGCTGGCGTTCCAGCTCCGCGACGATCTGCTGGGGGCCTTCGGGGAGCCGGCGCTCACCGGCAAGCCGGTCGGCGAGGACCTGTCGTCGCGCAAGCCGACCTATCTGCTCGCCGTCGGCCGGGGGCTGGCCGACGCCGCCGGGGACGAGGAGGCGGTGGGTCTGCTCTCGCCGGGCGCCGCCGGCCGCCCCGGGGTCACCGTGGAGCGGATGCGGGCGGCGCTGGAGCGGACCGGCGCGCGCTCGGTGGTGGAGTCGAGGATCGGTGAGCTGGCGGACCGCGCGCTGCGGTCGTTCGAGCGGTCGGGCGCGGACCCTGCCGTGCGGCGGGAGTTCGCCGTGCTGGTCGAGCGGGCGTCGGGCGCCGCGCCGCGCCGCGCGGAGGGAGTCCGATGAGGACGGTGAGCGGGCCGGCCGACCACGTGGTCGTGGTGGGGGCCGGACTGTCCGGACTCGCCTGCGCCCTGCACCTGCTGGGCGCGGGGCGCCGGGTGACGCTGGTCGAACGGGACGCCGGGCCGGGCGGCCGGGCGGGCCGGGTGCGGATGGGCGGCTACGAGGTGGACACCGGCCCCACGGTGCTGACCATGCCCGAGCTGGCCGACGAGGCGTTCGCGGCCGTCGGGGAGACCCTGGCGGACCGCGTGGAACTGACGGCCCTGCACCCCGCCTACCGGGCCGCCTTCGCGGACGGCACGTCGCTCGACGTGCACACCGACGGCGACGCGATGGAGGCGGAGGTCAGGAGGTTCGCCGGACCGGCGGAGGCAGCCGGCTACCGGCGGCTGCGGGAGTGGCTGCGGCGGCTGTACCGGGCGCAGATGCGCCGCTTCATCGACACGAACTTCGACTCGCCCCTGCAACTGCTGCACCCGGACCTGGCGCGGCTGGCGGCCCTGGGCGGCTTCGGCCGGCTGGACGCGCGGATCGGCCGGTTCCTCTCCGATCCGCGGCTGCGCCGGGTGTTCTCCTTCCAGGCGCTGTACGCCGGGGTGGCGCCCGAGCGGGCGCTGGCGGCGTACGCGGTGATCGCGTACATGGACACGGTGGCCGGCGTCTGGTTCCCCAAGGGCGGGATGCACGCGCTGCCCCGGGCGATGGCCGGCGCCGCGGCCGACGCGGGCGCCGAGCTCAGGTGGTCGGCGGAGGTGGAGTCCCTGGAGCAGCGGGCGGGACGGGTGCGGGCCGTGCGCCTGTCGTCGGGCGAGCGCATCGCCTGTGACGCGGTGGTCCTCACCTGCGAACTGTCCACCGCGCACCGCCTGCTGGGCCGCGCTCCCCGGCGTCCCGTCGCGCTGCGGCACTCGCCGTCCGCGGTGATCCTGCACGCGGGCACCGACCGCACCTGGCCCGCTCTGGCGCACCACACGCTGTCCTTCGGGGCGGCGTGGGAGCGCACGTTCGACGAACTGACCCGCACGGGTGAGCTGATGAGCGACCCGTCGCTGCTGATCACCCGGCCGACGACGCACGACGCCGCGCTGGCGCCCCCGGGCCGCCACCTGCACTACGTCCTGGCGCCGTGTCCCAACACGGCGATCGGGCCGCCCGCGCCCGCCTGGCGGGACCTGGGACCCCGCTACCGCGACAGCCTGGTCGCCGAACTGGAGCGCCGGGGTCTGCACGGCTTCGCGGACAGCGTCGAGGAGGAGCAGCTGGTGACCCCGCTGGACTGGACGGCACAGGGCCACGCGGCGGGCAGCCCCTTCTCGGTGTCGCACACCTTCGCGCAGACGGGGCCGTTCCGGCCGCGCAACATGGTGCGCGGCCTGGACAACGTCGTGCTGGCCGGCTGCGGGACGACGCCCGGGGTCGGGGTGCCGACGGTGCTGATCAGCGGCAAGCTGGCCGCCGCCCGGGTCACCGGCGCACCGCCCGGCGCGGGCCGCCGGGCGGTGCGCGGCCGGACCGCCACGGTGCCCGTCGCCTCCCGGACCGCCCCGCCGGCGGCCCGTCCGTCCGCCCCGACCCCGGCAGGTGCCGATGACCCGTCGTGAACTGGACGCCGCCGGGATCACGGATCCCGTGCTGCGCGCCGACTACGCCCACTGCCGGCGGCTCAACGCCCGCCACGGCAGGACGTACTTCCTGGCCACCCGCCTGCTGCCGCTGGAGCGGCGCTCGGCCGTGCACGCGCTGTACGGCTTCGCCCGCTGGGCGGACGACATCGTGGACGACCTGGACCGTCGGCGCACGCCCGCCGAACGCGACCGGCTGCTGGAGGACCTGGAGGGCGACCTGCTGCGGGGACTGCGCAGCGGCGGCGGGGACGAGCCGGTGGTCCGGGCGGTCGCCGACACCGCCGCCCGGTACGCCCTCGACCCCTCGCTGTTCACCGACTTCATGGCCGCGATGCGCGCCGACCTGACGGTCGCCGACTACCCCACCTACGCCGACCTGCGGGCCTATATGCACGGCTCCGCGGCGGTCATCGGGCTGCAGATGCTCCCGGTGCTGGGCACGGTCGGCCCGCGCGAGGAGGCGGAGCCGCACGCGGCGGACCTCGGGGTGGCGTTCCAGCTGACCAACTTCCTGCGGGACGTGGGCGAGGACCTCGACCGGGGCCGCGTCTACCTGCCGGCGGACCTGCTGGCCGCCCACGGCGTGGACCGGCCGCTGCTGGAGTGGAGCCGCCGCACGGGGCGGCGTGATCCGCGGATCCGGGCGGCGTTCGTGGCCGCGGAGGCCCTGACGCGGCAGGTGTACCGCGCGGCGGAGCCGGGCATCGCCCTGCTCGACCCGCGCGTGCGGCCCTGCATCCGGACCGCGTTCACCCTGTACGGCGGGATCCTCGACGCGATCGCGGAGCAGGACTACGCCGTGCTGCACCGGCGTGCGGTGGTGTCCCGGCGGCGCCGGGCCGCCACGGCGGCGCGCGGCGCCCTGGCGGTGCTCCGCGCCCGCCGGCGCACGCGGCACCGGCGGCCGGCCCGCGCGGTGCCGGACACGGCGGGCACGGCGGGCACGGCACGCGCGACGGGCACGACGGGCGCGACGGGCGCGGCGGCTCTCGAGGCGGAAGGAGCGGGGCAGTGACGGGGCGAGCGGACGGAACCCGGTGGACGTCGCCGCTGCGGCGGCGCAGCGGCCCGGACTGGGCGGGACAGGAGCCGACGTGGCGCCGGGCCCGCCCGGCCCTGATCGCGGACGCGCTCAAGCGCGCCTCGGCGCGCCCGTCCGGGAACTGGTTCGTCGTCGGCGCGTCCCGGGACATCCGGGCCGGCGGCAAGCCGTACGGCAGGACGGTCGGCGGCACCGAGGTCGTGCTGTGGCGTGCGCGGACGGGTGAGCTGCGGGCGGGTCCCGGTGTCTGTCCGCACCTGGGGGCGCCGCTGCGCGACAGCCGGGTCGTGTGCGGCACGCTGGTGTGCCACTGGCACGGGCTGGCCCTGGAGGGCGGCCCGTTCGCCGGCTGGGAGCCGTATCCGGTGCATGACGACGGCGTCCTCGTGTGGGTCCGGCTGGACGCGGTCGGCGGTGAGGAGCCCTCCGAGCGGCCCGTGGTGCCCGACCGGCCCGCGGCGGGCGAGGGGGTGGACGCCGTGTTCACGGCGGTCGGGCGCTGCGAGCCCCAGGACGTGATCGCCAACCGGCTCGACCCGTGGCACGGCTCGTGGTTCCACCCGTACTCCTTCGTGGACCTGTCGGTGGTGTCGGAGCCGGACGGCGACGGCCGCGACGCGTTCGTCGTCGACGTCTCGTTCCGGGTGGCGGGCCGTCTGGTGGTGCCGGTGCGCGCGGAGTTCACCACGCCCGAACCGCGCACGATCGTCATGCGCATCACCGAGGGCGAGGGGGTGACGTCCGTGGTCGAGACCCATGCCACGCCGCTGACCGGAGCGGGCCACGACCGGCCGCGGACCGCGGTGGTCGAGGCGGTCGTCGCCGCCTCGGACCGGCGGGGTTTCCGGCTCGCCCGGGCCGCCGCCCCGGCGCTGCGCCCGCTGATGCGGCGCACCGCCGGACGCCTGTGGCGCGACGACCTGGCCTACGCGGAGCGGCGGTGGGCGCTGCGGAGCACGGGACGCTTCCCGGGCTGACGGCGGGGACACGGCGCGGTGTCCGGGTCCCCCGCTCCCTTCCGCAGGGCGCCGGCGTCGTCGACGACGGCCGGGGCGTGGGTCGCGTGCGGCGCGCGGCGCATCGGAACACGGGCCGGGGGCACCCGGGCGGCACACCACACGCGCGACGACGGGAGACCGCAGGTGACCCAGGCCCCACCCGACCAGGACCGGCGCCGCTCCGCCTCGCGCAGGTCGCTGCTGCTCCTCGTCCTGCTCCTCGCCGTCTGCTACGCGGTGGCCGCCCTGGGCGGCATGGCGGCGTCGGACTCGGGGAGCACGTACCGCTCGCTCGACCGCCCCGCCTGGGCGCCGCCCTCGTGGCTGTTCGGCCCGGTGTGGACGGTGCTGTACGCCACCATCGCGTTCTCCGCCTGGCTCGTGCTGCGCCACCGTCCCCTGGCGGCGGCCCGGAAGGAGATCGTCCTCTGGAGCCTGCAACTCGCGTTGAACCTGGCCTGGACACCGCTGTTCTTCGGCGCCGACCGGTACGGCCTGGCGTTCCTCGACATCTGCCTGCTGCTGACCGCACTCGCCGTCACCATCGTGCTGTTCCGGCGCCGCAGTCCGGCGGCCGCACTGCTGCTCGTGCCGTACGCGCTGTGGGTGCTGTACGCGGCCTCCCTCAACTTCGCCATCTGGCAGCTCAACAGCTGACCCGGCCGCTCGGCGGCGGGAGGCGCCCCCGCGGGCCCGGCGGAACGAGGGACGGATCCGGTCCGGGGCCTGGACCGGACGCGTCCCGGCCCGCGCCCTGCACCCGTCTGCACCACCCGGGGGATTGATTGCCGCCGTGTCGGGCACCCTCGACCGACGATCGGGATAGGGCTTGTGGGGACGGCCGGTACGGCCGGGCGCGCGGCGGCGACCGGAACGAGGCGGAGGAGTTGGTGCGGTGCTGTTCCTGCTGGCTGCGCACGCGGCAGTGGCAGTGACCATCCCCTGGTGGCAGCGGCGCGTCGGCCGCGCGGTGTGGGTGGTGGCGGCGCTGGTGCCGCTGGCGGTCGTGGTCTGGGCGGGTACGCGCGCCCCGCACGTCCTGGACGGCGGGGAGTACCGGGAGAGCCTGACGTGGGCCCCCTCGCTGGGGCTGACGGTCGACCTGCGGCTGGACGCGCTGTCCCTGCTGATGCTGTGGATCGTCGCCGGCGTGGGAGCCCTGGTCCTGCTGTACTGCCGGTACTACGTCGAACGGGACACCGGCCGCCTGGCCGCCGTGCTGCTCGCCTTCGCCGGGGTCATGACCGGACTCGTCCTGGCCGACAACGTCTTCGTCCTGTACGTCTTCTGGGAACTGACGACGGTCGCCTCCTTCGTGCTCATCGCCGGCAGCGGGGACGACCGGGACGAGCGTCGCGCCGCCCGGCAGGCACTGCTGGTGACCACGGCGGGCGGTCTGGTGATGCTGCTCGGTCTGATCATGCTCGGCCGGGCGGCCGGGACGTACCGGATCTCCGCGATCCTCGCCGACCCGCCGCAGGGGGGCGCGGTCTCCGCGGCCGTGGTGCTCGTCCTGATCGGGGCGTTCGCCAAGTCCGCGCAGATGCCCCTGCACGGCTGGCTGCCCGCGGCCATGGTGGCGCCGACCCCGGTGAGCGCCTACCTGCACGCGGCCGCGATGGTCAAGGCCGGGGTCTACCTGATCGCCCGGCTGGCTCCCGCTCTGTCGGACGTCGCCCCCTGGCGGCCGATGGTGCTCGCGGTGGGCCTGACCACGATGGTGGCGGCCGCGTGGCGGGCGCTGCGCGCGACCGACCTGAAGCTGCTGCTGGCCTACGGCACGATCAGCGAGCTGGGCCTGCTCGTCGCCCTGCTGGGGGCGGGTACGCGGACGGCAGCGCTGGCCGGGGCGGTGATGCTGCTCGCGCACGCGGCGTTCAAGGCGGCCCTGTTCCTGTCCGTGGGGATCCTGGACCGGCGGGCGGGGACCCGGGACATCCGTGAACTGTCCGGCGCCGGGCGTCGCATGCCGGTGCTCTTCGCGGTCTCGGCGCTGGCCGCCGCGTCGATGGCCGGGCTCCCGCCACTGGTCGGCTACCTCGGCAAGGAGGCCTACTTCGAGGCGTTCCTGCACGGCGGTTCCCAGCTCGCCGGGCACGGATGGCTGACGGCGGTGCTCGTGGCCGGGTCGGCGCTGACCGTGGCGTACGCCGCGCGGTTCGTGCAGGGGGCGTTCGGCGGCCGCCCCCGGGGCCCGGTGGCCGAAGCGGAGCGGCCCGAGGCCGGGTTCGTCGCGCCGGTGGCCGTGCTGGCCGGGGCGGGGCTGGTGCTGGGCGTGGGCTACACGGGCACCGCGGCGCTGGCGGGTGCGTACGCCGACGCCTACCCGCCGGGCCCGGACGGGCCGTACGAGCTGTCGCTGTGGCACGGCTTCACGCCCGTGCTGGGGCTGTCGGCGCTGACGCTGACGCTCGGCGCACTGGTGCACCTGGGACGGCGTGCCCTGCCCGCGGCGCCGCGCCTGCCCGATGTGCAGCGCGCCTACGACCACACGGTCGCGGCGGCCGACCGGCTCGCCGTGGCCGTGACCCGGCACACCCAGGTGGGTTCGGTCCCGGTGTACCTGACGGTGCTGCTGGCGACCGTGCTGCTGGTGCCCGGCACGGCACTGGTGGCCGGCGCGCTCTCTCCGGGTTCGCCGCTGCTGTGGTGGTCCCCCGTGGAGCCGATCCTGGCCGTGGTGGTGCTGACGGCGGCGGCCGCGGTGGTGGGCTCACGGCACCGGCTGACCGGTCTCCTGCTGACCGGTGCGGTCGGCTACGGCGTGGCCGGGGTGTTCCTGGTGCGGGGTGCGCCGGACCTGGCGCTGACCCAGTTCCTGGTGGAGACCATGACGTTGGTCGTGGTGGTCCTGGTGCTGCGCCGGATGCCGGCCCGGTTCAGTCCCGGCCGGACGGCGACCCGGGTGCGCCTGGTGCGGGCGGCGGCGGCCGGCGCGGTGGGGGTCCTCGTCACCTGGTTCACGCTGGTGGCGTCCGCCGCGCGCACGGCTCCGGCCGTCTCGTCGGGCTTCACGGACCGCATGAAGGAGACGGGGGGCGACAACATCGTCAACACGATCATCGTCGACTTCCGGGCGCTCGACACACTGGGGGAGATCTCGGTGCTGATGGTGGCGGCGGTCGGTGCGGTGAGCCTGATCCGGGTGGGCGGGCGCGGCCCCGGCAGGACGTCCGGCGGACCGGGCGGCACGGCCCCGACGGCGCACTGGGACGAGCCGGCGCGGACCTGGCTGCCCGGTGCGGTCGAACGACCGGGCGGCGAGCGGACGTTGCTGCTGGAGGTGGCGGCCCGGCTGCTGTTCCCCTCCGTCCTGGTCCTGTCGCTGTTCCTGCTGTTCTCCGGTCACTACGGCCCCGGCGGCGGGTTCGCCGGCGGTCTGGTGGCGGGGCTGGCCTTCGTCCTGCGGTACCTGGTGGGCGGGCGCGCCGACCTCCGGGCCGCGGTCCGGGCGCCGGCGAGCGTGGTGGCCGGCTCGGGGCTGCTGCTCGCCGCCGTGGCGGGGGCGGTCCCGCTCGTCTTCGGCGGTGCCCTGCTGGAGAGCACGGTGGTGACGCTGCATCCGCCGCTCCTGGGCACGGTGAAGTTGGCGACCAGCGTGTTCTTCGACATCGGCGTGTATCTGCTGGTGATCGGTGTCGTCCTGAAACTGCTGTCGGCCGTCGGCGTCTCCCTCGGCCAGGACATGGCCGAGGCGGCCGCGGCCGACACCGCGGACGACGGCGCGACGGCACAGGGGGCACGATGAGTACGGCCGATGTGACCCTGGCGCTCGTGGTCGGCGGTCTGTTCGCCGTCGGCTTCTACCTGATGCTGCAACGGTCGCTGATGCGGATCGTCCTCGGCTTCGTCCTGCTGGGCCACGGGACGAACCTGCTGCTCCTGGTGGCCGGGGGCACGCCCGGCCGCCCCCCGGTGCTGGAGGACGGATCCCCCCTCCCGGGGCGCATGGCCGACCCGCTGCCCCAGGCGATGGCGCTGACGGCGATCGTGATCACCTTCGGTCTCACGGCGTTCCTGATGGCCCTGGCCTACCGGTCGTGGCGCCTGACGGGGCACGACGAGGTGCGCGACGACGTGGAGGACCGGCGCATCGGCACCTTCGGCGACCGTGACGAGGACGACACGGGCCCCGCCCGGACCGTGGACGACACCGCCCCGGAGGGAGACCGATGACCGCGGTCCTGCTCGCCCTGCCCATCCTGCTGCCGGCCCTCGGCGCGGGTGCCTCCCTGCTGGGCCTCCCCCGTGCGGTGGTCCGCACCACCGGAGTCGTCCTCCTCGCGGTGGTGGCCGCCTGCGGTGCGGCGCTGCTGGTGCTGGCCGACCGGGACGGGCCGCAGACCCTGCACGCCGGGGACTGGCCCGCACCGCTCGGGATCACCCTCGTGGCCGACCGGTTGTCCGCCCTGCTGCTGACCGTCTCGGCGCTGGTCGCCCTGGCCGTGCTGCTGTTCGCCATCGGCCAGGGCACGGCGGAGGAGCGGCGCGGTGCCGCCCTGGTCTTCCACCCGGCCTACCTGGTGCTCGTCACGGGCCTGAGCCTGGCGTTCCTCACCGGCGACCTGTTCAACCTGTTCGTCGCCTTCGAGGTGATGCTCGCCGCCTCCTACGTGCTGATCACCCTGGACGGCGACGAGAACCGCACCCGCGCGGGGATGACGTACACGATCGTCAGTCTGACGTCGTCGCTGCTGTTCCTGTCACTGGTCGCGCTGGTGTACGCGGCGACCGGCACGGTCACCCTGGCGCAGCTCGGCCCTCGGATCGCGGAACTGCCGGACGGCCTGCGCTCCGCGCTCGCCCTGCTGCTGCTGTCCGTGCTCGGCATCAAGGCGGCGATCGTGCCGCTGCACTTCTGGCTGCCCGACAGCTATCCCACCGCCCCCTCGCCGATCACCGCGGTCTTCGCCGCGCTGCTGACCAAGGTCGGCGTGTACGCCCTGCTGCGCACCCAGACGCTGCTCTTCCCCCGCACGGAGGTGTGGCTCCTGCTGGCGTGCGCCGCGATCATCACCATGATCCTGGGGATCCTCGGTGCCCTCGCCCAGGACGACCTGAACCGGCTGCTGTCCTTCACGCTCGTCAGCCACATCGGTTTCATGCTGTTCGGTCTGGCGCTGTTCGACACCGCGGGGCTGACCGGCACCATCCTGTACATCGTTCACCACATCGTGGTCCAGGCGGCGTTGTTCCTCGTCATCGACCTGATCGTGCTCCGCACGGACACGGCGGCGCTGCACCGTCTGAGGCGGTGGCCGCGCCCCGGCCCGGTCGTCGTGACGCTGTTCCTCGTGCCGGCCCTGAGCCTGTCGGGCATCCCGCCGTTCTCGGGTTTCGTCGCCAAGCTGGCCCTGCTGCAGGCGGCCGTCGCCCGGGGCGGGCCGACCGCCTATCTCCTCGCCGGGACCGCCCTGGTCACCAGTCTGCTGACCCTCTACACGATGAGCCGCGTGTGGACGGCGGCCTTCATGGGACGCCCGCCGGGCCGTGCGCCGACGGATGCGGCGCCCGCCGCGGCCCCGGCGCCGGGTCTCGGGCGCGGAAAGGGGCTCATGCTCGCCGCCACGGCCGGTATGGCGGCGGCCGGAGTGGTGGTCGCCGTGTGCGCGGGCCCGCTCGCCCGGGTCAGCGAACGGGCCGCCGAGGACCTGCTGCGCCCGCACGCGTACCGGTCCGCCGTCATGGAAGGCACGGGCCGGTGAGCGCCGCCGCGGACCGTCACGGGCGCCGGGCCCGGCCCGGCCTGCGCCACCTGCCGATGATCATCTGGCTCTGGCTGCTGTGGTTGCTGCTGTGGGGCACCGCGAGCGCGGTGGTGGTGGTCGGCGGCCTCCTCGTGGCCGTCGGCGTGGTCCTGCTCTTCCCGCTGCCCGCGGTTCTGCCGGGGGCCGTGCCCGCTCCGCTGGGCATCGCGCGGCTGATGGTCCACGTGCTCACCGATCTGGTGAAGTCCGGGTGCGTGGTCGCCTGGCAGGTCGTGCGTCACGGCCGGGGGGCGTCGTTCGCGATCGTCGAGGTCCCGCTGCGCCTCGACAGCGACCTGCTGATCGCGGCCGTCGCCGAATTCATCACCATGTCGCCCGGCTCCGTGGTCGTCGAGATCGACCGGCGCCGCAGGTGCCTCTACGTGCACGCGCTGCTGCCCCACGGCTGCGAGGACGACATCGCCCGCCGCCGGGCGGACATTCAGGCCCTGGAGCGCCGGGTGGCGCGGGCCGTCCGCTACCGGCACGACACCGGCGGCCGGCCGTCCGCCCCCGCCCCGCCCGAGGAGGAACCCCGGGACGACGCCCGAGGAGGGACATCATGAGCCTGCTCTACGCCATCACCCTGACCGTGATCGCGGTGTCCGCCGTCATCACCCTGGTGCGCCTGGTGCGCGGTCCGCTGGCCCTCGACCGGATCCTGGCGCTCGACGTGCTGGTCACCCTGACCATCGCGGCGACGGCCGTGGGCTCCGTGGTGCGTGACGACACCACGATGGTCCCGCTGCTCGTGGTCCTCGCCCTGCTGGCCTTCATCGGTTCGGTGACGGTCGCCCACCTGATCGAGAAGCGCGAGGGCATGCGGTGACCGTTCTGCTCGACGCGGTCACGGTCGTCCTGTTCGCGGCGGGCGCGGGCTTCTGCTGTCTCAGTGCCCTGGGGCTGCTGCGTTTCCCGAACGTGGTGACCCGGCTGCACACGGCCTCCAACTCCCAGACCCTGGGTCTGGTCCTCGTGCTCGTGGGGACGGCCGCGCAGATGCCGCTGCGCCACGCCGCGGTGCTGCTGGTCGTCGCCGTGTTCCAGCTGTTCACCGCACCGATCGCGAGTCAGATCATCGCCCGCACCGCCCACCGCACCCATGCCGTCGAGCGGGACCGGCTGCTCGCCGACGCGCTCGCGGACCGGCTCGCCCGGGACGGCACGCCCCTGCACGGCCCCGGCCGGCCGGAGCGGGACACGGACGAGGAGCGCTGACCGGAGCCCGGGCCGCTGGACCGCGCTCCTGCCCCGGCCCGGACCGGGCCCGGGGCCGTGCAGGCCCCGGGCCGTACGGCCGTCGCGCGCCGGCGGCTCAGCGGCTCCGGGGGCGCGGCTCCCGCCTCCCGAGGGCGGCGAGGGCACGCAGGGCGGGGGAACGGCCCGCCCCGGGGACCGTCCACAGCACCTGGCCGCGGACGTCCCACGCTTCGAGCAGCGTGTTGGCGGCGAGGAATCCGGTGGTGGCGGCGCGTTCCATCAGGGCGACGGGGAGGTCGCAGCGGATGGCGTCGCCGGCCAGTGTCACCCGGGGGTGGGGGGTGCGCACGGTGGGCCGCCGGTGGTACGCACCGACGGGGAACAGCGGGCAGTCGGCGTGCCATTCGTGCCGTGCGTCGACCACGCGCGCCTCGCGTGTCTCCGGGTACACCTGGTGCAGCCGGTCCAGGAGCGTGCGCTGCGTCTTCTCGCGGTCGGCCGCCGGGTCGACGGCGTAGGCGTGCAGTTCCACCACCGATCCGCCCGTCCGGGCGGCCCAGCGGGCGGCCTCGCCCTCGTAGCGTTCCAGGACGCTGATGTTGTCGAGCCCGTCGTAGCCGCTGGTGCCGAGGAACCCGGCGCGGCCGTCGCGGACCGGGCGGTCCAGCCAGAGCCGGGAGACCAGGAACGGCGGCGCGGTGCGCAGGGCGGCGACGTCGTCGCGCCAGTCGGTGGTGCCCAGGCCGGGTGAGGCGGCGACGAGTGTGCGCAGGGCGCCGGGGTCGAGGGCGAGCACCGCGGCGTCGTGGCGGTCGCCTCCGATGTCCGTGTGCAGGTCCACTCCCCCGTCGTCGCGGGGCCGGACGGTGCGCAGGGGGGTCCCGGTGCGCACGTCGGCGCCCAGGCGGGCGAGGTAGTCGCCGAGCGGGTCCCACAGGGCCTGCGGGAAGGGCTCGTCGGGCACGTCGAAGAGCAGGCCCTCGGCGGAGCCGAGGAAGTAGATGTGGAACATCAGCAGCAGTTCCGCGGCGGACAGTTCGCGCGGGTCGGCGAAGAAGCTGCGGGAGAACACCTCGAACGCGAGGTGGTGGGCGGCCTCGGGGAAGCGGATCCCTTCGAGGAACCGGGTGGCGTTGATGCCGTCGAAGCGCTCGTAGACCTCGGGGACGCGGACGTCGAGGAGCGGCAGGGCCGCGCGGGCGTCCAGGTCGGCGAGGTCGCGCCAGCCGAAGGTGGGGCTGAGCGCGACGAAGCCGAGCGCGCTGAAGGGGGGTGTCCGGGGGACGCGGGCGAAGCTGTCGGTCAGGCCGCTGCTGTGGCGGAGGGGGTAGTCGGGCAGCGGGACGAGCCGGGTGAGGCCGGGGTCCGTGCGGCGCAGCAGGCCGCGCAGGTTGTAGTACTGGCGGAAGAAGGCGTGGAAGCCGCGGCTCATGGTCACCGGGGAGCCGTCGGCCAGGCGGGTGGGGTGCCCGGACAGGCGGCCCCCGAGGGCGTCACCGGCCTCGTAGAGGGTGACGCGGGCGCCCCGCTCCGCGAGCAGGGTGGCCGCGGCGAGGCCGGCGATCCCGCCGCCGGCGACGGCGACCCGGGGGGCGTCCGTACGGGTGAACCGGTCCCGGCCCGGTGCGGGCATGAGGACGTCGGCCTTGCGGTCGCGGCCGCGCCGGGGGACGGAGGGCGGGGGAACGGTCACGGGGTGGCCTCCTCGGCGGCGGGCCGGGCGGTGTCCGTGGAGCCCGTGGAGCCCGCCACGCGCTGGGGGCCCGGAGGGGTCCGGGCGAGGAACGTGTGCACGATGCCGGTCTGCCAGCCGGCGACGGGGGCGGCGCGCACCGCCGTGTAGCCCGCGCGGGCGAGGCGGTCGGTGAAGGCCGGCGCGGTGTCGAACTCCAGGACGCTGCGCCAGAGATGGCGGTACAGGGCGCGGTCGCCGGTGAGGGTGCCGGCGGGGATGACGACGCCCTGGCAGACGGCCGTCCACAGGGCGCGGTGCACGGGCGATCCGCTGAGGGTGTACTCGTGGACCGCGAGGCGCCCGCCGGGCCGCAGCAGCCCCCGGACAGCGCCGAGCACCCGGTCCGGGTCGGTGACGTTGCGGAACAGGTAGGCGGCGAAGACGGCGTCGAAGGGCCCCTCCCCCGCGGTCGCCACCTCCTCGGCGGTCAGGTGCAGGAACCGCACGTTCTCCGGCCAGGACTTCGTCAGGGCGCGCCGCAGCATGCCCGACGAGGCGTCGACGGCGGTGATGCGTGCCTTCGGCGCGGCCCGCAGCAGGGCCCGCGTCGAGGTGCCGGTGCCACAGCCGAGGTCGAGGACGTGCAGTCCGGCCCCGCCGTCCGGCAGCCGCAGCCGGCGTGCGGAGCGCAGCAGGTCGGTGCGGTAGCCGGGGTTGACGGCGGTGAGGCGGTCGTAGGTGTGCGACGCGTGGTCGAAGGCACGGGCCAGGTCGTGGTCCTGCAGCAGTGTCATGAGGTGCTGACTCCGGTCGGGGCGGGTGGGACGGGTCGGTGGCGGCGGGGCAGGAAGGGCAGTTCGACGGCGGTGCGGAGCATGGGCCCGACGGGGGTGCGCAGTCCGATGGTCCACTCCTCCCAGGGGGTGGTGGCGCCGTCGAGGAAGCGCAGCAGGCGTTCCGCGGGGGTGCGCCGGAACAGGCCCGTGAAGAACGCGGGACCGTCGACGCGTCCGGTGTCCAGGGCGCGCAGCATGATGGCGTCCATGGCGAGCGACCGGCGCCCGTGGGCCGCGGGGACGCGCACCCGGCCGTCGCGCAGGGCGGCGGCGATGGCCGCGCTCTGCCGCTGCACCGCGGCGAAGGTGTACCCGGTGGCGGGGCGGGTGGCGCCGCCCGCTGTGCCGATGCGGTGGTGGGAGGCGCCGGCGCGGCGGGGGAAGCGCGCGTCGGTCATGGGGATGACGCCCTGCTCGGCCGACTCCACGGTGTGGGTGCCCAGGCCCAGGACGTCGCGGGTGTAGTGGGCGAGGGCCGTCTCGTACGCCTCGGTGGTCAGCGGCGCGCGGGAGAACTCCGTGTACTCCACGAGCGCCCGGTCCGGTGCGAGGGGCAGGACGTAGCCGAAGGCCAGGCCGTGCGGCGGCTGGGGCACCCGGAAGTCCATGAGGTCGGCGACCTGAGGGTCGAACCGCTCCCGGTCCGTGCGCACGAACCAGCCCCGGAAGTGCTGCAGCAGCTGGGTCCGCGCGGGCGGCAGGGAGCGCAGCGGGCGGGAGTCGAACACGTGCCGGGCGTGCAGCGTCAGCGTGCGGCCCTCGGGGTCCGTGCACCGCACCTCGGCTCCGCCGGGCACGTCGCGCACCGTGCCGGCTGTCGCGCGCAGGACCTGTGCGCCGGGGGACGCGGCCAGCCGCTCGTGGACCAGGCGTTCGAAGGCGGTGGAGCGCAGCATGCGGTAGGTCAGCGGCGCCGGGTCGACGGTGACGGCGCGGCCGTCGGCGCCGTGGACGCGCAGCCGGGACCAGGAGGCGGTGACGGCCTCGTCGAAGTCCCCGGCGCCGCGCCGCTCCCAGTAGCACCACGTCCGCTCCGGGGGGCGCACCGGGCCGTCCGGCGCCTCCACCACGGTGACGGACGGGGATCCGTCCGCGGTGAGCCGGTGCGCGAGGCTGAGTCCGGCGGCGCCGCCCCCGAGGACGAGCACGTCACACGTGCGGGACGGGACGGCGGGCGCGGTCACCGCGCCCGCCGTACGCCGTCGGCGCAGGCGGGTGTCCGGCCGTCCCGGGCGGTGGCGCGCCCGGCGGCCGGGACGTCGAGGGGCCGGGGCGGCAGGGTGGGCGGGGCGCTGGGATCCACGGTCACTCCGGTGGACGGGGGCGGGGCGGGCAGTCGGCGGGGGCGGTGGGTCGGGGCGGCCAGGGGCCGGGGCGCACGGACGGAACGGTTCGGCCCCTCTTCGGCGGTCGGGGCGCCGGCGGATGCGCGGGCGCCGGTGGATGCGCGGGCGCCGGTGGATGCGCGAGGGCCGGTGGACGTGCTGGGACCCCCGGGTCGGTCAGAGCCGGTGGACGCGGGGGAGCCGGCGGACGTGCGGGGCGGCGACGCGTCGGCCGGGGAGGGCGGTGGTGCGGGCGGGACGCCCGTGAGCGGGGCGGGGGCCGCCGGGAGAGCGGGGGTGTGCGCCTTCTCGCCGTCGGCGCGGGCGCCGTACGGCGTTCCGCGGTGGACGACGTCCATGGCTCCTCCGTGGGTCGTGCCGGGCTGCGAACGAGGGTCCGGGTACCGCGAGCCCAGCGGATCACGCCCGGGCGGTGAAGGCCAGGAGCCACCACGGGCGCGCCCGCACCCGGGCCCGGGTCAGCCCTCCGTGAGGGACCGTGCGAGCGCGACCGCCTCCGCCAGGCCCGCCGGACGCGGGAGACCGGACACCCCCTGACCGGCCCAGCCGGGGCCCAGCGTCAGGACGGCCGCCTTCCGGCGGGCACCGCGCACACCCCACTCCATCGCGGCCACGTGCTGGGCCAGGGGCCGGCTCGCCGTGGTGCGGGACTGCGCCCACAGCCCCACCACCGCCGGCCCGGTCCTGCGCACGGCGGCGACGAGCGACTCCACGGGCAGCGCTCCCCCGAACATGCGGACCGGCAGGCCGTGTTCGGTCAGGGCGGCGGCCAGCGCCTCCAGCGGGAGGGTGTGGTTCTCCCCCGGCACGCAGGCCAGCACCGTGGTGGCGCCCGGCCGGTCGGCGACCACCGGCCGGGCGCTGCGGCGCAGGGCACCGGAGACGTGCCAGGACAGGAAGTGCTCGACCTCGACGTAGCGTTCGCCCGAGCTCTCCCACTTGCGTCCGACCGCCTGCAGCGTCGGCATGATCACCTCCGTCCAGGCGGCCACCAGACCGTGCTCGTCGATCGTGGTCTGCAGCAGGTGTTCCAGGGCCACCGCGTCGAGGCGCAGCGCGGCCCGGGCGATCCCCTTGCACTCCTGACGCACGTCGCCCAGGCGCAGTCCGCTGCCGGCCCGGCTGCGCGCCGCCGGCCGGGGGCCGGGCGACGCGGACGCCGGGCGCTCGCGGCGGGTGGGCGGCGGGCCCGGTGCGTCGCCGCGCGCGATCCGCGCGGCCTCGGCCGGGGGCACGCCCGTGGCCGTCAGGGCGCACATCCGCTCCAGCCGGGCCACGTCGGCGGCGGTCCAGCGGCGGTGCCGCCCGCCGGTGTGCGCGTCGGGGCCGAGGCCGTAGCGACGGTCCCAGGTGCGGACCGTGGTCGGTGCCACGCCGAGCCGCCGGGCCACCTCGCCCGTCGTCAGTCCCCCGCCGGGCGGTGCGTCGCCGCCGTCGGCGCCGTCGCGTCCGCCGGCCTCGGGCCGGACGTCCCCGGCGGTGTTCTGCTCCACGGTCATGCGTCCACTGTACGACGCACAAACGACGCATGTTGTCCGCGTCGTTTTGCGCGTCGAAGACTGACGCCATGCGCAGCGGCCACCGCGGCCCCCGGGGCGTCCGGTTCCGTCGGGAGGAGGCCGTCCACCGCGCACCTGACGCACGACAGGAGGAAGCGGGCCATGAGCACGAACACGCGCAGCACCGGCACCCTCGTCCCGCCGGTCGAGGAGACCCGGTGCGAGGACGAGCCGGCCCGCGGTCTGCGTGGCGCCGACGAGACGGCGTTCGCCGAGATGTACCGGCGCTGGGGCCCCCTGGTCCACACCATGGCCACCCGGTCGCTGGGCGACACCCACGAGGCCGAGGACGTGACCCAGCAGGTGTTCCTCGGCGCGTGGCGCGGCCGGAACGGCTTCCGGCCGGAGCGTGGACCGCTGGGCGCGTGGCTGGTCGGCATCACCCGCCGGAAGATCGTCGACGCCCTGGCCGCCCGCACGAAGCGGCTGGCGCTCGCGGACTCCGCGGGCCGGGCCGCCGCCGGCGCTCCCCCGCCGCCGGAGGCGGCCCCGGAGAGCGTGCTGGACCGGGTGCTCCTGGTGGACGCGTTGTCCCGGCTGCCCCGGCACCAGCGGGACGTGCTGTGCCTGGCCTTCTACGAGGACCTCACCCAGGCCCAGATCGCGGAACGCACCGGCATGCCGCTGGGCACCGTCAAGAGCCATGCCCGGCGCGGTCTGCACCGGCTGCGCGGGGCGATCGACCAGGGGCGCGCGCCCGCCCCGGACGCGTAGGCGCACGCCGCGAAGAGGTCCCCGGACCGCGCGGAAGACAAGGGGCGTTCCACGCATCCGCCGGAGCGTCCACGGCCGAAACACCCATGAGACTCCGCACGGTTGCGGGGACTCCGTCGGAAAGGACCTGTGACATGACTTCCCGTACCTCCCTCACCCTCGCCGCTTCGGCCGGAGCGTGCGCCCTCGCCCTCGGGGCCGCCGCACCCGCCCTGGCGGCCCCCGGCGACGACGGCAAGGCGAGGGTGTCCGTCTTCCACGGCATCCCCGGACTGACCGTGGACGTCTACGCCAACGGCGACGAACTGCTCGGCGACTTCGAGCCCGGCACGGTGACCGACCCTCAGGAGCTCGACGCCGGAACCTACGACATCAAGATCTTCGAAGCCGGCCAGGGGCCCGACGGCACCCCCGCGCTGGAGAAGAGGATCGAGGTGCCCGAGGGTGCCGACGCCACGGTCGCCGCCCACCTCGACGCCGACGGCGACCCCGAACTGACGACGTTCGTCAACGACGTGTCCGAGGTCGAGGCCGGCGCCTCCAGGCTGACGGTGCGTCACGTCGCCGCCGCACCCGCCGTCGACGTCCGTGCGGGCGGGGAGCCCGTCCTCACGGGCCTGGACAACCCGAAGGAGGCCACCACGGAGGTGGACGCCGGCACCGTGAACGCCGACGTGGTGCTGGCCGGCACCGACACCGTGGCCATCGGCCCGGCCGATCTCGGCCTCGCGGAGGGCACCACCCACATCGTCTACGCCTGGGGCAGCGCCGAGGACGACAACCTGGCGCTGAAGACCCAGACGCTCAGCGGCATGGCGTCCGCGCCCCAGGGCGTGCACGCGGGCGGCAGCGGCGCGGCGGTGGGCGGCAACAGCACCGACGCGTGGCTGGCCTGGGCCGTCGTGGCCGGCGCGGTGACGGTCACGACCGTCATGGTGTCCCGGCAGGTCGCCGGCCGGCGTGGCTGAGGGCGGCCGGTGGCGCGCGGGCGCGGCGGTGACGTCCGCCGTGCTGGCCGCCGCCCTCGGCCTGGCGTGCGGGGCACCGGAAACGGCCGCGCCGCCACCCGACTTCGGCCCGTCGGCGCCCGCGCGCGCCGCCCCATCGGCCGGGCCGTCGGAGTCGGCGGCGTCGGCCGGCCCGGACTCCGACGGGCCGCGCGAGGCAGCCCGGCCACGGCGGATCCTCGTGCCGAGGATCGGGCTCGACGCCCGGATCGAGCCGGTCGGCGTGTCCGGCGACGGCACCATGACCGTGCCGGAGGACCCGGCCGTGGCCGGCTGGTACCGCTTCGGCCCGGCGCCGGGTGCGGGCCGGGGATCGGCCGTACTGGCCGGACACGTGGACGACGAGACGGGCGACCTCGGTGCGTTCGCGGCGCTGTACGAGGTGCGGCGGGGCGACCGGGTCGAGGTGCGGCGCGGCGGAGCCGGCCCGGTCGTCCACCGCGTCGTGTCGCGCCGCACGGTCCCCCAGGACGAGCTCGACCCGTCCGTCTTCCGGCGGGAGGGCGACCCGGTCCTCACGCTCATCACCTGCGCCCCGCCGTTCCTGCCCGACCGGGGCGGCTATCAGTCCAACCTGGTCGTCACCGCGCTGCCGACCGGGGGGCCCTGACGCCGCATCGGACACGGGGCCGGCACGAGCGGTGCCCCCCCCCCGGGGGCGTCATTCCGGGCGTCATTCCGGGCGTCCTTCGGGGCGTCCTTCGGGGCGTCATCGAACACGAGGGACACAAGGGACAGGAGGGCACGGTGGCCCATGTCGAGCAGGCACGCCTGGTGGAGCTGGCGCTGGGGCACCCGGCCGACGGGGACGAAAGCGCCCTGCGGCACCTCGCGGAGTGCGGCCGCTGCCGGGAGGAACTGCGCTCCATGACCCGCGTGGTGGCCGCGGCCCGCGCGGCCGACGTCGTGGATCTGCCCACGGCGCCCCCGGAGCGCGTCTGGCGGCGCATCCTGCGGGAGGTGGCCGACGAGTCCGGTGCTCCGCCGTCCCCGGCGGGGCGGGCCGGGCGCCCGCCGGCCCGGGGCCTCGCGCCGGTGCGGGCCCGGGCGAGCGGTCGGGACGGACGGTCCCGCCGTCTCGCGGTGGGCGCCGCCCTCTGCGGGGCGGGGGTGCTCGTCGGCGTCGCCGCCCGCTGGGCCGCCGGGCGGCGACGGGCCCGCGACATGGCGACACGCGGACGGGGGCGGTCCGGAGGGTCCTGCTAGCCAGTGCGGGAGACGGCGCCGGGCACGGCGCACGGCCCGGGGGCAGGGTGGGTGGACCGGGTCTGCGGACCGGGTCGGCGGACCAGGGGGCGGAAGGCCGGCGGGCGACGGGCGGGCGGCGGCCGGCGGGCGAGGCAACCCCGGGACCCGGTGACCCGAGCCGGCTCGGCGGGGGGCGCCGTCCACGGCAGGGGCACAGCCGGGGCCGTCAGGCCAGCGGGTCGTGGCCCCAGTTCATCAGCGAGTACCTCCACCGGGACTCCCGTACGTCCCCCTCCGGCCGTTGGGCGAGGTGCCGGCGCACGTAGCCGACGACCTTGCGCATGTGCCGGTAGTCGTCGTCCGTGAGGTCGCCCTTGCGAGCACGCAGGATCTCCACGATCCGGCGGCCGGAGGCGTGGCCGGTCGACTCACCGCCGTCCTTGTGCTGACCGGCGTCCCGGGACTCGTCCGAGGCCAGCCACTTCTCCAGCTCGGCGGGCTTCATGTTGACCGCCTCGCGGAACGCGTCCCAGGTCTCGCCGCGCTCGTCCTCGTCCACCGGGCTCACTTCTTCCGGAGCGCGGACGGCTTGTGCACGGCCGACCGGCCGGACTTCTCACTGCGCACCTGGTACTGCGGATCGTCGGGCGAGGCGTCCACCGTCCGCCCGGCCGCCTCGGTGCGCTCGGTGATCTTCTTCTCGACCTCTCCCTCGGCCTCGCTGCCGTGACTGCTCCAGGCGACCTTGTCGCCCTTCTTGAGTTTCTTCCCCCCGCTGCGGCCCTTCGCCATGGTGTTCTCTCCCTCGTCGGATGCGGTGGACGATCTCCCTCCCACAGTGGGGGCTGCGCGACCGGTCCGCAGCTCGGCGGGCCCGCCGCCCTGCGCCCGGGCCGCCCCGTCCGTGCGGGACGGCTCCACGATTCCACCCGGCCCGGCTGGCGGCCGAGGTCGATGCTCCGCTGTCCCCCTGGCTGTGGCTGGTCAAGTGGCTGCCGGCCGTACCGCGCTACCCGGTCCTGGGCTTCTTCCTCGGCGGCGCCCGGATGGCCTGGTTCCCGGGCGGCCTGATCGGTCTGCTCGCCCTGTTCGTGGGGAACGCCCTGGCCTTCACCGGCCGCTGTCCGCGCGGCCTGTTCGACCTGCTGCTCGGCCTGAACCGCTGGGTGCTGCGCGTGGCGGCCTACGCGGCTCTCCTCACCGACGTCCACCCGCCCTTCCGGCTGGACCCGGGCGGCCGGGAACCGGACGCCCTGCCCGACCGGTGACCGGCGGCCCCGGTGACCGGGGCCGCCTCCTGTTCCCGGTCGGGCCGCCGCCGGGACGGGGCCGTGGCGGTCAGCCGTACATCGCCAGGTGGTGGAAGGCGGCGAGCGCCTCGTCGATGGGGTGGGGCCGCGGGCGGCCCGCGGCGTCGAGACGGTTCCAGCGCTGCAGGTTCACCGCGACGGACATCTGCCGCTGACCGTCGGCGCTGGTCATGGACAGGGTTCCGGCGCCCCAGACCGTGCCGCCGTGCCCCCAGAAGGTGTCCTGGCCGGGGGTCGCCGTCGGGTGCAGGCCGAGGCCGTAGTCGATCGTGCGGCCCTCCTGGGAGACGACCGGGACGGTGCGCCGCATCTCCGTCAGCGAGTCGGTGCCCACGATCTCGCCGGCCAGCAGCAGGCGGTAGAAGCGGTTGAGGTCCGAGACGGTCGATATCAGGGAGGCCGCGGGGCCCACCCACGACATGTCGTGCACACTGTGGTCGCGCGGCGGGTCGATCATGCCGAACCACTCCTCGTACATCCGTGAGTGCGGCCCGTCGACGGACGGCCCGGTGGGGAACCCGGTGTGCCGGAGCCCGGCGGGTTCGATGACGTCACGGGTGATGCACTGCTCGGCGGTGCTGCCGGTGACCTCCTCCAGCAGCCGGCCCAGGAGCAGGTAGTTGGTGTTGGAGTACAGGCCCGGGGTGCCGCCCGGGGAGCCGACGGCGGGCGCGTCGACCCCCATCCCGATCAGCTCGGCCGCGGCGAACCGTGTCAGGCGGTGCTCCTCCAGGCTCTCGGGCCCGGTCTCGGCGAGCGCGGGGAACGCCTTGAGCGACGGATAGGCGTACGGCAGGTACTCCGCGAGCGAACTGGTGTGGTTCAGGAGCATCCGGACGGTGATCGCCTCGCCGCGCGGCCCCGGCACCAGGTGCGGCAGGTACTGCCCGACGGGTGTGTCGAGGCCGATCCGGCCGGACTCGGCCTGCCGCAGGACCGCGGCGGCGGTGAAGGTCTTGGTGACGCTGCCGACACGGTGCCGCAGATCCGGGGTGACCGGGCGGCCGGTGTCGAGGTCGGCGACGCCCGCGGCGCCGCTCCAGATCTGATCGCCGTCGCGCACCTCGGCGAACAGGCCCGGTATCCCGGCCCGGTGCACGGCTTCCAGGGCGGTGTTCAGGGCCGCGGGGTCCAGTCGGGGCGTCATGTGCTGGTCCTCTCGTACGTCCGGGGCGGGCTCGGGCGGGCGTCTGCGACCCCGGGGACGGGGCGGGAAGCGGCGTGCGCCGTCCGCCTGCCGCAGCCGGTGCGGCTGCCATGCACTCCATTATGCACGCGGTGCGTGCAACACCAAGTGCATGGCTTAGGATGAGGCCGGCGAAGGGAGTGGCATGGCAGCCAGAAGGCGCTGGACGAGCGAGGAGATCCTGGACGCGGCGGCGGATCTGCTGCGCGCGGAGGGCGACGCGGAGTCGTTCAGCGTGCGCAAGCTGGCCGCGGTGCTCGGCACCGACTCCTCCAGCCTGTACCGGCACTTCCGCAGCAAGACGGAACTGCTGCGCGCGGTCGCCGACCGGATCCTGCTCGGCGCCATGGACGACCACCGTCCCGAGGGCGACTGGAAGCAGCGCCTGACCGCGCTGGCCCTGCGGGTGCGCGAGACCTTCGGCCGGCAGCCCCAGCTGGCGGCGGTCTGGGCACGGTACGCCTCGGGTGGGACCGGCTCCCGGCTCGTCATGGAAGAGGTGCTGCAGGCGCTGCGCGCGTCGGGACTGCCCGAGGAGGAGATCCCGGTGCGGTATCACCGGCTCGCGGTCCTCATCGTCTCGCTGATCGCCTCCGAGGCCGCGATCGGCAGCGTCGGTGCCGAGGAGCACGAGCAGGGCATGGAGCTGTTCCGTGTCGCGGTGCTCGGCGCGGACCCCGAACGCTTCCCGGCGCTGGCCCACTTCGCCCGTGAGGTGCCTCCCCTCGGGGCTGACCGCGGCGCCGCGTTCGAGGAGATCCTCGGCGCCCACCTCGCGGACATCGAGGCCGCCGTCTCCGCCGCCCGCTGACGGCGCCCGGGACGGCGGCGGGGCCGTCTCAGGCCGGCTCGACGTCCGCGTACAGCAGGTGGTGGTCGGAGTACGCGGACGCCTGGACCCGGTGCCTCAGCGGGGCCAGCCCCCGCAGGAAGACGTAGTCGAACTTGCTGTGCCAGTCGGTGGTCGGCTTGCAGGTGCCTGCGGGCAGGGGGCGGCAGTGCGGGTCCACGTCCTCGGCCAGTTCCCAAATCCCGGCCAGTTCGGGCGCGTCGGGCACGGCGTTGAGGTCGCCGAGGACGATCGCACGGTCGTGCCGCGCGACGGCGGCGGCGAGCACGCGGGCCTGTTCCGCCCGGACCTCCTCCTGACGGCGTTCGGCGAGATGGGTGTTGAAGACGCGGACGGCCCTGCCGCCCACCGTGGTGGTCACGGCGGTGTAGCCGCGGTCCTCGGAGCCGCCGTCGGGGTACTCCACCGTGACGGCGTCCGTCATCGGCGCCGCCGACAGGATGGCCTGCCCGAACTGCCCCGGGCGCCACGGCGCTCCCCCGCAGCGGCTCCAGTTGCGCAGGACGGGCCCGTACTCGACGTGGTAGTCCAGGCCGTGCAGCCGCTCCAGGTGGTCCCGGACGGCCTTGACGTCGCGTACGCAGGCCTCCTGCAGGCCGACGACCTGGGGCGCGTACCGGGCGATCTCCGCGGCCCGGTCGGTGTTGGCGGTGTCGCAGGGGTTGCAGAGGTTCCACGTCATGACCCGGTTCGGGACGGCGTCCCGGGCGTCCGGGGCCGGAGCGGTGCCGGCGAAGAGGCTGCCGCCCGGGGCGCTGGGGCCGATCAGCGCGGCGCAGGCGAGGATCACGGCGCCCGCGAGCACCCGCGTCCCCCTACCGAGCACCGTCGCCTCCTCCGTGCGGACACCCCTGGCTGGTTACATCGTGCCGCATGGGGCCGCCGGACGCGCGGTCCACCCCGTCCTCGCTCCCCGGCCCACTCGCCCCGGCTCCCCCACCCGCCCCGTACGGCGCCCGCCGCGCGCCCCCGGCGGCGGCGCGCACGGCGCGGTGAGCGCGTGCGCCACCCGGTAAGCTTCGCCCGCTGCCCCCGGACTGACATCGGGTCACTTCCCGGCGGGCATGTCTGGAACATGTCCCCTCACGCAACGGCAACGCCCGGAGTGCAGGTGTGCTCGCTCAAGCGGGCCACGCCGCAGTCGATACCCGCCAACAGCCCGTACACCGTCGTCCGGTTCCCGTTCGGCTCCGCGGAGTCCAGCGACCGGTTCACCATGCACCAGGTCAACCAGCCGGACGGCTACGTGGTCACCAGCTGGGACACCGACGACCGGTCGGGGCTCATATGGCCCAGCACCGCGGGCTGGGGCACGCTGTACGCGATGATCCAGTGGGAGGCCGGCGGCTACGACGAACTGCGGGACCAGTTCGTCCGCGACCCCTTGGGGCTCACACCCTCGCCCAACGACACCACGGCGACGGAACACCGGCCGCCGAGCCCCGGCATGCAGTGCTGGACCAAGCAGTGGGGCATCTTCGTCGACCCGGCCGTGCCCCTGGCGCTGCGCGCCACCCACGACGCCGGGGTGGCGCGCGACATCGTGCTGGCCGAGTTCAAGCTGGTCATCCACGAGGCCGCCTGACGGCTCCGGCACGGCGGACGGCGGGGCCAGTCCGTGGCCACGGGGGCCGCGTGGATGCTTCCATACCGCCATGCAGAGGGGAGCGCTTCCGGTGCCGGTACCCGTCCCGTCGTCCGCCGGCGGACGCCGCCCGACGTGGGCGCGTGCGTGCGGGTGCTCGGGGAGGTGCACCGGAGCGACGGCTACCCGGTGAACCGGCCCCGGTCGCCCCGGGCGTGGCTCACCGGCGGGGCGCTCGTCTCCGCCCGGGTGGCCGAGAGCGACGGCCGGGTGTCCGGCCACGTCGCCCTGTCCCGCAGCGGAGCGGGGGACGCGGCCCCCGGGCTGTGGAGTGCCCGTACGGGCGCCGACGCCGGCGCGGCCGCCGTGGTCGGCCGGCTGTTCGTGGACCCGCGGGCCCGCGGCCGGGGCACCGGCGTGCTGCTCATGGCGCAGGCGGTGGCCGAGGCCCGCCGCCGCGGCCTGCATCCGGTGCTCGACGTGCCGGCGTCCGACACCGCGACGGTGGCCCTCCACGAGCGGCTGGGCCGGCGGCCGCTGGGCACGGTCGAGCAGGAGTGGGGTCCCCGGCTCACGGTGACCGTCCGGTGCTTCGCGGCACCGCCCGACGCGGCCGCCGGGCCTGCCCCGGGGGCTACTCGGGCCAGGCGGAGTTCTTGACGACCTCGACGAAGTCCCCGCGCACGAACCCCGGGACGAAGTGCGCGAGCACGTCCGCCTTGACGTTGCCGAAGGCGGTGTCGGGGCGGTCCTTGATGCCCTCCGTGAAGGCGGCCAGGATCCGGTTCTTGAAGTCCGGGCGGGGGTGCGCGGCGACCACGGCGGCCCGCTCCTCGTCGGAGACGGCCGGGTAGCCGATCCCCAGCACGTCCAGCTCCACTCCCCGGGTGACCAGGGCGATCTCGGGGGCCATGTGCAGCGGGATCTCCGGGGTGGTGTGCAGCGCGATGGCCGTCCAGACCCGGTCGGCCTCCTCGCCGGTGACACCGTGGGCATGCAGGAAGCGCCGCGCCTCGTCGGCGCCGTCGATCTCGAACCGCTGGTCGGTGCGGCGGAACCGCTCCGTCAGGCCGAGGTCGTGGAACATCGCCCCGACGTAGAGCAGCTCCGCATCGAAGTTCAGGCCCTGCTCGCGCCCGCGCAGCGCTCCCCACAGGAACACCCGCCGGGAGTGGTCGAACAGCAGGGGTGAGGCGGCCTCACGCATCAGCTCGGTCGCCTCCCGGGCCAGCGCGCTGTCCGGGATCCGTACGCCCGCGATGGTCTCACTCATGTCGTCTCTCCACTTCCTCGTCTCGGCCCCTCTTCCAGGGTCGTGGAGCCCGTACGATGGCGCCATGTCCTTCCTGCCAGACGATCCTCGGATCCGGACATCCCGGGGCCGGGGAGCCGCCCGCCCGGGCCGTCCGCGCCCGGCATCGGGGTGACCCGCGCATGACGCACCGCGTGGGTTTCGTGGTGTTCGACGGGGTGACCCTGCTGGACGTCAGCGGCCCCGCCGAGGTCCTGCACCAGGCGGGCCGGCTCGGCCACCGCTACGACCTGGTCCTGGTGTCCGCGCGCGGCGGCGGGGTCAGGACGTCGACGGGGATGCCGCTGAGCGGCACGGTGACGGCGGCCGAGGCCGGTCCGGTCGACACGCTGCTCGTGGCCGGTGGCGACCGCCTGGCCGAGCAGCCGGTCGAGGAGGAGCTGCTGGCGACGGCCCGTGCCCTGGCCGCGCCCGCCGGGCGGGTCGCCTCGGTGTGCACCGGCGCCTTCGTGCTGGCGGACCTCGGGCTGCTCGACGGCCGCCGGGCCACCACGCACTGGCGGCACGCCGGGACCCTGGCCCGGCGCCACCCGCGGGTGCGTGTCGAACCGGACGCGATCCACGTCCGGGACGGGCGCTTCATCACCTCCGCCGGCATCAGCGCGGGCATCGACCTGAGCCTGGCCCTCGTCGAGGACGACCACGGCGCGGACGCGGCCCGCCACATCGCGCGCGAGCTGGTCGTCTTCCTGCAGCGCCCGGGCGGCCAGTCGCAGTTCACCACCGCCACCGCCCCGCCCACCGGGAACGCCATGCTGCGGCCCCTGATCGAGGCGGTGCTGGCCGACCCGGCGGCCGGCCACGACCTGGCGTCCATGGCCCGCGCGGCGGCCGTCAGCCCCCGGCACCTGACCCGGCTGTTCCACACCGAGCTGGGCACCACGCCCGCCCGCTGGGTCGAGCGGGTCCGCCTCAGCCGGGCCCAGCAGCTCCTCCTGGACGGCCACAGCGTCACCTCGGCGGCCCGGCACAGCGGCTTCGGCAGCGACGAGACGCTCCGCCGCGTCTTCGCCCGCCACCTCGGCACCACCCCCGGCGCCTACCGCCAGCGCTTCGCCACGACGGGATCGGCCCGGACGGCGGCCGCCACGGGATCGGCCCGGACGGCGGCCGCCGCGCCCGGCCCTCGGTGACGCGGCGCCGGTGACGCGGTCCCCGGTGACGTCGGCCCGTCGGGGCCCGGGAGCGCTCCCCTCCGCCGGCCGCCCCGAGCGGCTGTGAAGGCCCTCACAGCCGACTGTGACCACCCTCACATCCCGGACCTCCCGGCCCTGGGTAGAGCGGCGAGCGCGCCGCGGGCCCGCTCCGGGAGGGTCCGGGGTGACCTGGGGCATACCCGGCCGATGCCTCGTTGCGCCTACCTTGGTGTGATTGCCCCGTACGTGGCGTCGTGCCGGGGTGCACCACCGTGTCGATCGTCCAGGAGACCCATGCGCCCCCGCATACCCTCCGTCCGCCGCCCCGCGGCCGTCCCCGCGCTCGCCGTGACCGGCGGGGCGCTCGCCCTCGGATTCGGCGGGCTGTATCTCACGGGGCTCCTCCTCGCGGGCGGGCAGATCGAGTCCGGGACGACGGTGCGCGGGGTGGACATCGGAGGGCTGAGCGCCGAGGAGGCCACCCGGAAGCTGGACCGGCACCTCACGCCCGTCGCCTCCCGCGAGCTCCCCGTGTCGGTCGGCGACCGCACAGGGACGGTCGTCCCCCGGGAGGCCGGGCTGACCTTCGACATCCCCGGCACCGTGGACCGCGCCGCGCACACCGGCTCCGACCCGGTCAGCGTCATCGGGGCCCTGTTCCGCTCCGGCGGTGACATCGAGCCCGCCGTGGCCACCGACGAGGACGCCTCACGCGCGGCCCTGCGCTCGCTCGCCGAGGAGCTGGACCGGAAGGTGCGCGAGGGGGGCGTGACGTTCGCCGACGGCGAGGTCAACGCGATCGCGCCGCGCGCCGGCCATGCCCTGGACGTCGACGCCGCCGTGGACACCCTGCGCGACTCCTTCCAGCGGGGCACCGACACGGTGACCGCCCTGCCCGCACGCGAGACGCGGCCGAAGGTCACTGCGGCGGAGGTGGAGCGCGCGGTGCGCGAGTTCGCCCGGCCGGCCATGTCGGCGCCCGTCACCCTCACCGCCGGCGACCAGCGGTTCCCGATCCCCCCGAAGGTGCTGGGCGAGCATCTGAGCATGCGGCCCGACGACGGCGGCAGGCTCACGCCCCGGCTGGACGAGAAGGGCCTGCGGGCCGCCCCGGCCGTGGCCCGCCCCCTGGCGGAGCTCACCACCACGCCCCGCAACGCCACGCTGCGGGTCGACGGGGACCGCGTCGTCGTGGCCGACCGCGGCCGGACCGGTGTGCGGGTCGAGGACAAGGCCCTCGGCAAGGCCGTACTGCCCCTGCTCACCGAGTCGGGTGCCGACCGCACCGGCGAACTCGCCACGCGGCGCACCGAACCGGAACTGACCCCCGAGAAGGTGGCCCGGCTGGGCCTGAAGGAGAAGGTGTCCTCGTACACCGTCACCTTCGAGCCGGCCGCCTACCGCACCCAGAACATCGGCCGTGCCGCGGAGCTCATCAACGGCTCCCTCGTGATGCCCGGCGAGACCTGGAGCTTCAACCGGACCGTCGGTGAACGCACCGAGGCCAACGGGTTCGGCGACGGCGTCATCATCCTGAACGACAAGTACACCAAGGCGCCGGGCGGCGGCGTCTCCTCCGTGGCCACGACCATGTTCAACGCGATGTTCTTCGCCGGTGTGCGGCCCGTCGAGTACGGCGCCCACTCCTTCTACATCGAGCGCTACCCCGAGGGCCGGGAGGCCACCGTGGCCTGGGGCAGCCTCGACCTGAAGTTCGCCAACGACTCCGGCAACGCCCTGTACATCCAGGCCCGGGCGACCGACACGTCCGTGACCATCACCTTCTTCGGCACCAAGAAGTACGACGAGATCAAGTCGGTGACCGGTCCCCGCCGCAACGTGGTGGAACCGAAGCAGAAGGTGAGCACCGACAAGGAGTGCGTGCCGCAGACCCCGCTGGAGGGCTTCGACGTCACGGTGGAGCGGGTCTTCCTCGACGACGGCCGGGAAGTGAAGCGGCAGCCCTTCCACACCCACTACACCCCGCGCGACGAGATCGTCTGCGAGTAGGCCGCCGGCCGCTGCCGCGACGGAACGGCTCGGCGAGAGCCGCGTGTCCGCCGGGGCCGGAAAACACGAAAGGCAAGGAGTCGCCCGCTCCTTGCCACTCTCAACGTATAGCGCACCGGGGGGCTTGCGGCAAGACCCCCGGTGTCCCGCAGAATGGCCGACCTACGCCCGGAACGGCGGAAAATTTCGCTTCGCTACCTTCGCGGCTTCTGTGGGCGTACGGCCAATTCTCGATATCGGCGGACGGGTGTTGTGCGATGAGGGACGTGATCGTGGTCGGCGGCGGGCCCACCGGCCTGATGCTGGCCTGCGAACTGCGGCTGCACGGCGTGGACACGGTGGTCCTGGAGAGGCTGCCCGGGCCCTCCGGGCAGTCCCGGGGGCGGGGGCTGCACACACGCAGTGTCGAGCTGATGGACCAGCGGGGCCTGCTGGACCGCTTCCTCGCCGTCAGTGAGAAGTTCCAGGTCGGCGGCCTCTTCGGCGGCATCACCGCCCCCTGGCCGGACGGACTGGACACGGCGCACCCCTACGGCCTGGCCACCGCCCAGCCGGACACCGAGCGGCTGCTCCACGAACGCGCCGTCGAACTCGGCGCCGACATCCGCCGCGGCTGCGACGTCGTCGGGCTGACCCCGCTCGGGGGCGGCGAGGACGGCGGGGACGGAGAAGCCGTGGACGCCGTGCTGGCGGACGGCAGCCGGCTGCGGGCCCGTTACGTCGTCGGGTGCGACGGCGGGCGCAGCACGGTGCGCAAGCTGCTCGGCATCGGGTTCCCCGGGGAGCCCGCCACGGTCGAGACCCTGCTGGGCGACATGGCGGCGACCGCGGACCCGGCGGAGATCGCCGAGGTCGTGGCCCGGGTCCGCACGACCCAGCTGCGCTTCGGCGTCGTCCCCGACGTGGACGGACAGCGCGGCGTGCACCGCTTCGTCGTCCCGGCCGAGGGCGTGTCCGAGGACCGGACCACGGGACCGACCCTGGAGGAGTTCAAGGAGCGGCTGCGGGCCGTCGCCGGCACGGACTTCGGGGTCCACTCGCCGCGCTGGCTGTCCCGTTTCGGTGACGCCACGCGGCAGGCCGAACGCTACCGGGCCGGGCGGGTGCTGCTGGCCGGTGACGCCGCGCACATCCATCCGCCGACCGGCGGGCAGGGCCTCAACCTCGGGGTGCAGGACGCGTTCAACCTGGGCTGGAAGCTGGCCGCGACCGTCAACGGCTGGGCCCCCGAAGGGTTGTTGGACACGTACCACGCCGAGCGGCACCCGGTGGGGGCCGCCGTCCTCGCCAACACCCGTGCGCAGATCGCGCTGATGAGGACCGACCCGGGCACGGCCGCGCTGCGCGAGCTGTTCACGAAGCTGATGGGGATCGACGAGGTGAACCGGTACATCACCGGGATGATCACCGCGGTGGACGTCCGCTACGACGTCGGCGACGACGGCGACGGTGGCGGCGACGGCCAGGACCACGAACTGCTGGGCCGTCGGCTGCGGGACGTCGCCCTGAAGCGGGGCCGCCTGTACGAGCTGATGCACGGCGGACGGGGCCTGCTGCTCGACACGACGGGCGGCCTGACGCTCTCGGGGTGGGCCGACCGGGTCGACCACGTGGTCGACGCCGGCGACGAACTCGACGTGCCCGCGCTGCTGTTGCGTCCGGACGGTCATGTCGCCTGGGTCGGTGAGCGGCAGGACGCGCTGGAGGAGCGGTTGCAGAGGTGGTTCGGCGTTCCCACGGCGCGGTGAGCGGTCCGCGTGAGCGGGACCGGACGGCCCCACCGGGCGGGCGCCGAGCGGCGGTTAATGGTTCGAGGACGGGCCGGACGGCGTGCGAGGCTGCCCCGCATGGACGACAGCGCGAGGACCAGCACGGAGTTCCGGACGACGAGTGGCCGGGTGGCCGGGCGGAGGTCGCCCGACGGGGTGATCGCCGTGCTGGGGGTGCCGTACGCGGCCCCGCCCTTCGGCCCGCACCGCTTCCGTGAGCCGCGGCCGGTCCCCGGCTGGGGGGACCGACGCCCCCGGGACTGCACGGAGTTCGGGCCGGTCGCCCCGCAGTCGGCCGAACTGCCCGGCGCGCCGGTGTGGCGCCCCGGCGACGAGGACGTCCTCAGCGTCAACGTGTGGGTGCGTCCCCGGCCGGACGGCGGTCCGCTGCCGGTGCTGTTCTGGATCCACGGCGGTGCCTACACCTTCGGTTCCTCCGCGGAGCCCGGCTTCGACGGTGCGGCGCTCGCCCGGGCCGGGGTGGTCGTGGTGAGCTGCAACTACCGGGTGGGTTTCGAGGGGTTCGGGCATGTGCCGGGCTTCCCCGACAACCGGGGACTGCTGGACCAGGTGGCCGCACTGCGCTGGGTCCGGGACAACATCGCCGAGTTCGGCGGGGACCCCGAACGCGTCACCGTGGCCGGGCACTCCGCCGGAGGGGGCTCCGTCGCCTGTCTGCTGGGCATGGACCGGGCGCGCGGGCTGATGCGGCGGGCGATCGCCCACAGCGTGCCGGCCGCCTTCTTCTCCGCCGGGGCGGCCGCCGCGGTCTCGTCGCGGATCGCGCGGGCCGCCGGGGTCGCGCCGACGGCCGACGGCCTGCGGTCCGCCTCGCCCGGGCGTCTGGTGGCCGCCGCCGACACGGTGTCCGGGCAGTGCGCGGACGATCCGGTCCTGCCGAGCCAGGCGGTCGACCCCGTGCTGTTCCAGCCGGTGGTCGACGGTGAGGTGCTGTCCGCCGATCCGCTCACCGCCGTGACGGCCGGTGCCGCCCGCGACGTGGACCTGCTGGTCTGCCACACCCTGGAGGAGTACCTGTTCCTGCACGCGACGGGCAGCGTGCGCCGCACCGACACGGAGCGGGCGACGGCGGACGCCGCCGAGGCGCTCCGCCTTCCCGTCCAACTGGTCGAGAAGTACCGGGCGTTGAAGCCCGACGCGCCGGTGTTCGACCGGCATCTCGCGTTCCTGGGCGACGCCTGCTTCGGCGAGTACAGCAGCCGGCTGGCGGAACGGCACGCGCGGGCCGGCGGGCGGGCGCACCTGTCGCGCTTCGCCCGCCGCCGCCCGGGACCGGACGGCACGGTCCGGCCCTGGCACACCGCCGACGTCCCCTTCGCCTTCGGCAACCTGGACGCGACGGGCGCCCCGTTCCTCATCGGCGGCGCCCCGGACGAACAGGACCGGGCCCTGTCCCGCCGGATGGTGCGGGCCTGGGCGGACTTCGCCGCGTCGGGTGACCCGGGCTGGCCCGCGATCGGCGCCGACGCGACCCCGGTGCGGATGTGGGCCGTGCCGGACGACGCCCTGGCCGACGACGCAGGGTCCGCGCTGCGTGCCGTGTGGCGGGGCGTCGAGGTGGGCGCGCCCGTGCCCGCTCCCGTCCCGGCCCGGGAGTCCCCCGCGGGCCGTCCGCAGGACGGGTCGGGGCGCCGGGACGGCGGCGCTTGACCCTGTCGCGACGGCAACGTTTCTACTGGCGTCATGCGAACCTCCGAGCTCGCCGGCCCGGCCGGTGCCACGAACCTCAAGGCCCTGCGCACGGCGGTGCGTTGGTCCCTCGCCGCGCTCCTCCCGGCCGAACTGGTGCTGGTCCTGTGCGTGGTGGGAGGGGTACGGATCGCCCCGGGAGTGCAGTGGGCGGTGCGGCTGACGGTGCTCGTCCCGCTGCTCCTGGCCACCGTCCTGATCGGCCTCGACCACCGCCGGCACCGGCGTGCAGGTCTCGGCCGGCGTGCCGCCCTGCGCGCCGCGCTCGCCGACAGCGTGCCCGCGGCGGTGCGCCGGCTCACCGCCCACGAGGTCTTCCTGTCGACCAGCTTCCTGCGGTGGGTGACCCGCCGGGGACCGCACGGCGTGCGCCCGGGCGACACGGCCGTCCCGTACGCCTCCGGGCAGTCGGCGGTCATGGCCGGATTCCTGTTCGTCTGTGTCGTCGAGACGGTCATGCTGGCGCTGGTGATCCCGTGGCCGGTGGTCCACGCGGTGACGCTCGTCGTGGACGTCTGGGGCTGCTATTTCGTCGTCGCCCTGCACGCGTCCTGCGTGGTGCGCCCGCACGTGATCGGCGCGGACGGCTCGCTGCGGCTGCGGTACGGGGCCCTGCTGGACATCCGCATCCCGGCCGGCCGCATCGCCTCGGTCCGGGCGGTCCGGGCCTTCCCCGAGGGGAGGATGGCGGCCGTCGGGGAGGACGGGACGGCCGACCTGGCCGTGGCGGGGCAGACCACGGTCACCGTCGAACTCACCGAACCGGTGCGCTTCGTACGCGTCCTGGGCCGGCCCGCCGAGGCCCGGGCCTTCCGCTTCTACGCCGACGACGCCGCCTCCGCCGTGGCCGCGCTCAGGGCCCGCGCGCCACGCCCCGACGCCAGCCGATCCGCCCGGGTGACGGGTTCACCGGAGTGAGCGGGCAGGCCCCGGTCGCGGCCCCTACGGCGTGGGGACCTCCCCCGGGACCGGGGTGGCCGACGGTGAGGGGACTCGGGGGCCGGCCGTTCCGGTGTGAGGGGTGGACGGTGCGGGGACCTCGGGGCCCACGGTCGTGGGCTGTTCGGTGGGCCGGGTGACGGCGGGCTCGGGCGACGGCGGCGTGGTCGCCGGCGGCGTCGGGGAGGTGCTGCTGACCGGTGGCGGGGCCAGGGGCACCGTGGGAGAGGCCGGCCCGTCGGGAGCCGTCTGCTGGAGGGGCAGCGCGACGAGGAGCGCGGCACCGCAGGCGAGGCCGGCCCCCGCGGCGGCGCGCACCAGGCGGCGCCGGGCCGCGGCGCGGCGGATCTCCTCGAACCGGCCGGGAGGCGGGCCGAGATGCTCACCGGCCGGGCGCAGGAGGACCGCGAGGGGGTCGTCGGGCGCGAACTCCGGACCCTCGTCAGCGTGTGTGATCAAGGCTTCTCCTCAGGTGGGCGCGGAGCAGTTCCCGGGCGGCGTGCAGATCGGCCTTGACGGTTCCCTCCTTGCGTCCGGTCACCACGGCGATCTCACGGATCGGCAGGTCGGCGTAATAGTGCAGCAGGATCGGCACGCGCAGGCGTTCCGGCAGGGACTGCACCAGCAGCCGGACGGACGGGTCGGACGGTTCGCTGTGCGGGCGGACGGCGGTCTCGGTGGTGACCCGGTCCACCGCGCGGCGCTCGCGTCCGAGCTTGCGCCAGTGGTCCCGGACGAGGTTGGCGGCGGTGACGTAGAGGAACGCCCGGGGTTCGGACACCGTCGTCCAGCGGGCCCACAGCCGGGTGAACGCCTCCGAGGCGATCTCATGGGCCGTCTCGTCGTCGTCGACCAGGCGTCGGCACCAGCCGGCGAGGCGCGGGTAGAGGGCGGCGAAGAGCTCGGCGGCCGCCTTCTCTCGGGACCTTTTCAACATTCTCCAGGGTCGTGGGGTGACCAGTGTCGGGGAGCGGAGTGCACCGGCGGCCCGGGGCCGCTCCCCCGGGCCGCCGGTGCGGGTCCGGCGGCCCGGGGGCCGTGACCGGTCAGGAGCGCGCCGGGTCGAACGCGGCGAACACGATGACGTTGTCGCGGTACTCGCCGCCGGAGCGGGGGCCTCCGCAGGTGATGAGGCGCAGCTCCGGACGGCCGACGGCGCCGTAGACGGCCTCGGTCGGGAAGTCCGCCTTGGCCACCGTCCGGACGGACCGGACGGTGAACCGGGGTGCGGTGCCGTTCTCCAGGCGGGCCTCGATCCGGTCGCCCCGGCCCAGCCGGTCCAGGTGGCGGAAGACCCCGTCCCCGTGGTCGCCCACGGTGACGTGACCGAGGATCACCGACGGTCCGGTGCTGCCCGGCGGCGGGGAGTACCGGTACCAGCCGGCCGGGTCGTCGGCCGTGATCGGGGGCACCTCCACGGTGCCGTCCGCGGCCAGTCCCAGCCGGATGACCGGTGTGTCGACCCCGATGGCCGGGATCCGCAGCCGGACCGGGACGGAACGGCCAGGGTGGCCCGCCCGCGAGGTGGGGCGCGGGGCCCGCGCCGTGCCGCCCGGCCCGTCGCCGGGAAGCCCGGTGCCGGTGCGGTGTCCGGTGCGGTGCCCTGTGCCGCAGGCGGCCAGTACGGAGGCCGCCGCCGCGGTGACGAGGGCGCGCCTGGAGAGGGCCGTCATCCGGCGGTGGTCCGCCGGCGGCGCAGGAGGAGGACACCGGCGCCGCCGGCGGCGAGGGCCGCGGCGGCTCCCCCGCCGATCAGCGTGCCGTCCGGGCCGGAGGAGGTGGCTGCCGCACCGGTGTCGGGCGCGCCGCTGGGCACGACGGACACCCCCGTGGCCTCCTCGGCCGGGGCGGGGACGTCGCTCTCCGCCGGTACCGGGGAGGGCTCGGTGGCGGGAGCCTCGGTCGGGGCGGGGGCGTCGCTCGTGGCCGGTACCGGCGAGGGCTCGGTGCCGGGAGCCTCGGTCGGGACGGGGGTCGCGGCGGTGTCCGAGACGGGCACGGCCGGGGCGGGGCCGTCGGCCGACGCGGAGGCCGCGCCCGCCAGGACGGCGGTGCAGGCAAGTGCCGCGGCACTCAGCAGGGTTCGGCGCATGGGTGGCTCTCTCCTTGGTGGTTCCGCCCGCCGGGAGGTCCGGCGGGCCGGGTGACGGATCGTGCGGAGAGACGAGGCAGCGACAGGGCGGGTTGTAAAGAGCGGGCAAAGTCCCGGCGGCGCGGCGGGTGCGGTGCGGACGCGGCCGTGGAAGGCGGGCCGCCGCCCGCCCGGTCGTCCCCCGTCACCCGTATGTCCGCGTTGCGCTGGTCGCCCGGACGGGGCGGTGGTGCGGTGAGGGGGCAAGGGGAGCCGCCCCGGGCCAGCCGGCGGCGGCCGCTGTTGTCCTCAGGAGGCGCTCGTGACCACCCCCCGCCCGGCTGTCCGTCCGTCCCGCGTCACCGTGGCGGGTGCGTCCGTGTCCCGTCCGGTCGCCCGGCCGCCGGCCGGACCGCGCGCGGCCGCCCGTCCCGTACGGGTCCTCGCCACCGTCCTCGCCGCCGGGACGCTGCTGGCGACGGCCGCCTGTTCCGGCGGGGGCGGGGAGGCCGGGGCCGCGTCGGGCACCGCCTCCACCGTGGCCGAACGGCCGCCCGCCGCGCAGACCACCGCCTCCCCCTCCCCCGGGCGGGAGTTGACGGAGACCGGCGCCCGGAACGCGCTGATCACCGAGGCGGACCTCGAGGACGACTGGAACCTGGTCAAGGACCCGACCACCTGGCGGGACTCCCTGCTCCTGGGCGACGTGGACGCGGCGAAGTTCCTCACCGGCAAGAGCGACGCGCAGGACTGCAAGCGGCTGATGGACTCGCTCTACGACGAGACCCTGCTCGGCAGCCCGTCCGGGGCGTCGGCGGTCACCGGGTTCGAGCAGGGCGACTCCCGGCTGTACTACCAGGTCGCCGCCTACGAGAAGGCCGACCTGGACCAGTCCGTGGAGTGGCTGAAGTCGCTGCCCTCGGCCTGCGACGAGTTCACCCTGACCGGGGGCGACCACGGCGACCGCACCGTCCAGGTCGTGGAGCGGACGCTGCCCGAGCAGGGCGAGGCGCGGCAGGGGCTGACGGTGACGGTGAAGGGCACCTCCGACGGCGACCCCGTGACCCTGACGCTGGACGTGGCGGCGGTCCAGGTCGGCGCGAACGCGATCACCGTGACCAACGGCGGACTCGACGGCGCGGACCACGACTCCACCGACGCGGCGGTCGCCCAGGGAACTCCGCGGCTCACCGAGGTCCTGGCGGGCGGCACGCCGCAGCCGACGCCCAGCGGAGCCGGGTGACGACGACGGACCGCCCCCGCTCCCGGGGCTTCCGGGAGCGGGGGCGGTCCGGCGGTGCGGCACCGCGCGGGGCGGCGGAATGGTGCCGCACCGGGCCTGGTCAGGCGCCGGGCAGGACGCCGGTGCGGGCCACCTCCGCGTACCAGCGGGCGCTGGCCTTCGGGATGCGGGTGCCGGTCGGGTAGTCGACGTAGACCGCGCCGAACCGCTTGCTGTAGCCGTGGGCCCACTCGAAGTTGTCCAGCAGCGACCACAGGAAGTAGCCGCGCACGTCGGATCCGTCCGCGATGGCCTGGTGGACGGCGGCCAGGTGGTCGCGCACGTAGGCGATCCGGGCGGGGTCGTTGACCCGGCCCTCGGGGTCGGCGTAGTCGTCGAAGGCAGCGCCGTTCTCGGTGATCACCAGCGGCAGCCGGGGGAAGTCCGCCGACAGGCGGCGCAGCAGGTCGTACAGGCCGGTCGGGTCGACGGCCCAGCCCATGGCGGTCCGCTCGCCGGGCGGCTGGTGGAAGGCGACCCGGTCGGCGCCCGGCCAGGGGCTGTGGGCGCTGTTGCCGTGCCCGTCGGAGGTGTGGGTGCCGCTGCCGTCGGCCTCGGAGACGACGGTGGGCGTGTAGTAGTTGACGCCGAGGAAGTCCAGCGGCTGGTGGATCTCACGCAGGTCGCCGTCGCGCACGAAGGACCAGTCGGTCAGGTGCGCGGTGTCCTTGAGGAGGTCCTCCGGGTAGGCGCCCTGGAGCATGGGTCCGGTGAACACCCGGTTGGCGAGGGCGTCGATGCGGCGGGCCGCGTCGGTGTCGGCGTCGCTGTCCGTGAGCGGGCGCACGTGGTGGATGTTCAGCGTCACGGAGCACTGGGCGGCGGCGGGGAGGCGGTCGCGCAGCGCCTGGACGGCGAGGCCGTGGCCCAGGTTCAGGTGATGGGCGGCGCGCAGGGCGGCCACGGGGTCGGTGCGGCCGGGGGCGTGCACACCGGAGCCGTAGCCGAGGAAGGCGCTGCACCAGGGCTCGTTGAGGGTGGTCCAGGTGTGCACCCGGTCGCCGAGGGCGTCCGCGGCGAGGGCCGCGTACTCGGCGAACCGTTCGGCCGTGGCACGCTCGGGCCAGCCGCCGGCGTCCTCCAGCTCCTGGGGCAGGTCCCAGTGGTAGAGGGTGGCGACGGGCTTGATGCCCTTCTCCAGCAGTTCGTCGGCGAGGCGCCGGTAGAAGTCGAGGCCCTTCTGGACGGCGGGGCCGCGGCCGGTGGGCTGGACGCGGGGCCAGGCGAGGGAGAAGCGGTAGGCGCCCAGGCCGAGTTCGGCCATGAGCGCGACGTCGTCGCGCCAGCGGTGGTAGTGGTCGGTGGCGATGTCGCCGGTGTCGCCGTTGCGGACCCTGCCGGGGGTGCGGGCGTAGGTGTCCCAGATGGACGGGGTGCGGCCGTCCTCCGCGGCGGCCCCCTCGATCTGGTAGGAGGCCGTCGCGGATCCCCAGAGGAACCCCTGGGGGAAGGTGCGGGCCGCGTCCGGGGCGGATGCGGTCGGCTGTGCTGCGGTGACCACGTAAGTCCTTTCGAAGAGGTGGGGGTGGCACGCGGAACGCGTGGTGGGGGCGGGTGGTACGGGAGGGGCGCGGCGCGTCAGCCCTTGACGGCGCCGGCCATGATGCCGCTGACGATCTGCCGTCCGAAGACCAGGAACATGGCGAGCAGCGGCAGGGTGCCGAGCAGGGCGCCCGCCATGATCAGCGACTGGTCGCGGACGTAGCCGGCACTGAGCTGGGTGAGCGCGACGGGGACCGTCGGGTTGGTCATGTCGAGCACCACGAACGGCCAGAAGAAGTCGTTCCACGCGTGCACGAAGGTGATCATGAACAGGACGGCCATGGCGGGCCGGGCGACGGGCAGGACGATGCTCCAGAAGATGCGCAGCGAGTGCGCCCCGTCGACCCGTCCGGCCTCGACGAGTTCGTCGGGCAGGGCCTCGGAGAGGTACTGCCGCATGAAGAACACGCCGACCGCGCTGACCAGGGTGGGGAAGATGACGGCCGGGAGCTGCTGCGACCAGCCCAGCTCGGACATCATCATGAACAGCGGGACCACGCCGAGCTGCGGCGGCACCAGCATGGTGCCGATCACCAGCATCAGCAGGGCGTTGCGGCCCTTGAACCGCAGCTTGGCGAAGGCGAATCCGGCGAGCGTCGCGAACATCACCGTGGACACCGCGATCACACCGGCCACGATCAGGCTGTTGATCATGGCCTTGCCCATGGCCGCCTCGTCCCAGGCCCGGGCGAGGTTGCTGAACAGGTTCGGTCCGGGCAGGAACGGCGGCGGGGTCTGGCTGACCCGGGTGTTGTCGGTGGAGGCCGCCACCATGGTCCAGTAGAGCGGGAAGATCGACAGGATCGCCATGATGGCGAGCAGGACGTAGGCCAGCGGGCCCGCGTGGTGCTGACGGCCGGCGCGCTGGCGCAGCAGCCGGCGGCCGCCGCGGCCCGGCGGTGTCTCGGCGGGAGGCCGGGCCGGGGTCTCGGTCCGGGCCGGGAGGCTGTGGATGGTCATGGCGACTCCAGGTCAGGACGTGCGGGAGCGCAGGCGCTTGATCAGGCGCTGCACCACGAAGACGAGGACGAGCAGCAGGAACATCGCCCAGGCGACGGTCGCCGAGCGGCCCATCTGGTAGTTCTTCCAGCCCTCCTCGTACAGCAGCAGGCCCAGCGTCTGGTACTGGTTGTCGGCGCCGCCGGTGACGCCGTTGGGTCCCTGCCCGAAGATCAGCGGCTCACCGAACAGCTGGGTCGCGCCGATCGTGGACAGCACGATGGTGAAGACGATGGTGGAGCGGATCCCCGGGACGGTGACGTGGGTGAACTGCTTCCAGCGGGAGGCCCCGTCGAGGGAGGCCGCCTCGTACCGGTCGGCGGGGATGGCCTGCATGGCGGCCAGGTACAGCAGGGCGTTGTAGCCGGTCCAGCGCCAGATGACGATGGTGGAGATGGCGACCTGGGCGGGCCACTTGTCGGCCTCCCAGTCCACCGGGTCGATGCCGACGGTGCCGAGCGCCCAGTTGATCATGCCGAAGTCGCGCTCGAAGATCATGGTGAACACCAGGGCGGCGGCGGCGACCGACGTGGCGTAGGGCACCAGCGAGGCGACGCGGAAGAACAGCGAGGCCCGCATGCGGTAGTTGAGCAGGTGGGCGAGGCCGAGCGCCATCAGCAGCTGGGGCACCGTGGAGATGACGCCGATGGTGATGGTGTTGCCCAGAGCGTTCCAGAACCGCTCGTCGCTCCAGAGTTCGACGTAGTTGTCGAACCCGACCCACTCCATGACGTCGAGGGTGGCCAGCTCCACCTGGTGCAGCGAGATCCACGACGTGTAGACGAGGGGGTAGAAACTGAAGGCGGCGAACACGACGAAGAACGGGGCGACGAACGCGTACGGGGCGCCCTTGACGTCCAGCAGGTGCAGCAGCGCGCCGCGCCTGCGGGGGGTGCTCGCGCCGCCCTTGCCGGGCGGCGGGCCCGGCGGCTCCTCGCCGGCCGGGGCCTTGGTGGTGGAGGTGGCCAACCGTCTTTCCTTCCTGGGTGCGAATGCGTGATCCCGGTCCCGGGCGCCGGGCCCGCCGCCGGTCGGCGGACGGGCCCGGACGGCCGCGGGGTGCGACGGGTCAGCCGACCGCCTTCTCGATGCGCTCCGCGGTGGTGTCCCACGCCTCGTCACGCGGGGTGTCCTGCTGCTCGATGAGCGTCAGGCCCTGCGAGAAGGTGTCCTTGATGGTGCCGTCCTTGCGGCCGAGGACCTGCTTGTCCGGGATCTCCTGGGCGGCGGCGCCGAAGATCTCGCCGATCGGCGCGTCGCTGAAGTACTCGGACGTGGCGCCCTTGACCTCCGCGGTCTCCAGGGCCTTCTGCGAGGACGGGATGTTGCCGATCTCCTGGAAGATGTGGGCCTGCTGCTCCGGCGCGGTCAGCCACGCCACCAGCTTCTGGGCCTCCTCCTTCACCGGGCTCTGCTCCACCACACCGAGGAACGAACCGCCCCAGTTGGCGCCCTTCGGGGCGCGGGCGACGTCCCACTTGCCCTTGTTCGCGTCGCCGGCCTTCTCGCTGATGTGGCTCAGCATCCAGGCCGGGCAGACGGCCGTGGCGAAGGTGCCGTTGGCCAGACCCGGGTCCCAGCCGGGCTGGAACTGGCGGAGCTTGGCCGTCAGCCCGTCCTCGGCGGCGTCGGCGGCGAGGTTCCACGCCTCCTTGACGACCGGGTTCTTGTCGTAGATCAGGTCGCCCTGCTCGTTGTAGTACTGCTCGGAGTGGCCGTAGACCATGGCGTTGAACAGGCCGCTGGCCGCGTCCATGTAGGCCACGTCCTTGCCCTTGAAGCCCTTCTTGAAGTCGCGGCCGGCCTCGACGTACTTCTCCCAGTCGCCCTCCCAGAGCTTGGCGACCTCCTCGCGGTCGGTGGGCAGGCCGGCCTGCTCGAAGTAGTCCTTGCGGTAACAGACCGCCATCGGGCCGATGTCGGTGCCCAGGCCGAGCACCTTGCCGTCGGCGGTGCTGATCTGGGACTCCTTCCACGGCAGGAAGTGGTCGGTGCCCGTCACGCCGGAGAAGTCGGCGAACTTGTCCGCCTGGGTCTCGGTGATCTCCTTGGCCCGGCCTATCTCGATGCCCTGGATGTCCTTCAGGCCCTTGCCCGCGGCGAGCCGGGTCTGCAGCGCGGTGTAGTACGTCTGCTCGTCACCGGCGATCTCCGCCTTGATCTCGACACCGGGGTTCTCCTTCTCGTACTTCTCCAGGAGGCCGGTCTCCTTGATGCCCATCACCCCGTACAGGCCCATGGTGATGGTGACCTTGCCGTCCTTCTTGCCACCGCCGGTGGCCGAGTCGCTGTCGCCGCTGCAGCCGACGACCAACGTGAGCGCACCGGCCGCGGCGATCGCCGCCACCGCCCTCGAACGCTTCACACGCTTCGAACCGGGACTGCCCATGGATCTCCTCCTAGCGACGGCGCTGAACACCGGAGTGACGAGGTCATGCGATGACTACAGCGGCTCTGAAAAAGGTGGGTACGTTCCCAACGCGGGGTGGGAACGTGCCCAACGACGCAACGAAGACTCGTGGGCGCGGCTCCGTATGTCAATGACTTGAACGCAAATTGTCGTACCGGCCCGTCTCCGACCCGTCTCCGCCCGCCCGTTCCGGCCGACCTCGGCGCCGCTCACCGCGGGACATCTGCAAGACTTGTCGCCGGTCACGTCCGCCGTCGGCACCCGCCCGGCGCGCGCCCGACCCCGCGTCCGCGGCTCGATCCACCGACAGTCCCAGGGGGAGCAGATGACGGGGAACCGCCGTCCCACGATCAAGACCGTCGCCGCCCGGGCCGGCGTCGGCCGGACCACGGTGTCCCGCGTCGTCAACGGCTCCGACCTGGTCAGCGCCGAGGTCCGCACCCGCGTCCTGGAGGCGATCAAGGAACTGAACTACGTCCCGAACTCGGTCGCCCGCGGCCTGGTCACCAACCGGACCGACGCCGTGGCCCTGGTCATCCCGGAGTCCGAGAGCCGGCTCGGCTCCGAGCCCTTCTTCGCCGCGCTGATCAGGGGCGTCAGCGGGGCCCTCACCGAGACCCGGACCCAGCTGCAGCTGATGCTGGTGCGCGACCAGGCCGAGCGGGACCAGCTCACCGAGTCGGTCGCCACGCGCCGCGTGGACGGGGTCCTGCTGGTGTCCGTGCACGCCGACGACCGGCTGCCGGGCATGCTGGAGGAGATGGGCCTGCCCACCGTGCTGGCGGGCCGACGGGACGCGGGCGAACAGCTCAGCTACGTCGACTCCGACAACGCCGGGGGCGCCCTGGAGGCGGTCCGGCACCTGCTGGGGCGCGGCCGCCGCAGGATCGCGACGATCACCGGCCCGGACGACATGGACGTGGGCCGGAGCCGGCTGGCCGGGTGGCGCGAGGCGCACCGCGGGGCGGGGCTGGCCGCCGACGAACTCCTGGTCGAGCGGGGTGACTTCACCGAGGAGAGCGGCGGCCGGGCCATGCGTTCGCTTCTTGAACGCGCCCCGGATCTGGACGCCGTGTTCGCCGCGTCGGACCTGATGGCGGTCGGCGCGCTGGCCGAACTCCGGCGCCGGGGGCGCCGGGTGCCCGAGGACGTCGCGGTCGTCGGATTCGAGGACTCGGTGCTCGCCCGGCACACCAATCCCCCGCTGACGACGGTGCGTCAGCCGGTCGAGGAACTGGGCGAGACCATGGTCCGCATCCTCACCGACATCACCCGCAACGGCGCCCCGCGCCGGCACGTGACGCTGCCGACGGAGCTGGTGATCCGCGAGTCGTCGTGACGCCCGGTGTCCCGGCGTGACGGGCGCCGGTCCGCCCGACGGCCCGGGGCCGGCCGTCCGGCAGGCACGGGGTACGGGGCCGGTACTGCGTCGGACGAGGGCGTCGGCCCGGGGTGCCGGCCGTGCCGGCGGTGCCGGCTCCGGGCGGCGGTGAACAGCGGTGTCCGCACCGAGCGGACGGGGCGGGCCGCCGCCGGGCATCCCGTCGCCCTCTCCGTCGGCGGTCCCGTCACCGTTGCCGGCCGCGTACCCGCTACCGACCGTCCGCGTACCGTCGCCGGGCCCGTCGCCCCCGGTCCCCCGCTCCCGCGGACCTCAGAACTTCGGCGTGGGGGTCTGCGACTCGACGATCTCCGCGGCCTCCTCCGGCGTCTGCACCGACGGCGGTGATCCCTCCAGTGGCTGCTGCGCGGTCTCCTTCATGCAGGCCACCGCGATGACGCCGACCAGCGCCGCCGCCATCGCGTAGTAGGCGGGCATCATGTCCGAGCCGGTCGCGCCGATCAGGGCGGTGATGACCAGGGGCGTGGTGCCGCCGAACAGCGAGGCGGACAGGTTGTAGCCGACGGACAGCGAGCCGTAGCGCACCGACGTCGGGAACATGGCCGGCAGCGCCGCCGACATGGTGCCGAGCAGACAGACCAGGGACAGGCCGAGCATCAGCATGCCGGCCGAGACGGCGAGCAGACTGCCCTGCTTCACCAGCAGGAAGGCCGGGACGGACAGGAAGAAGAAGCCCAGCATGCCGGTCATCAGCAGGGGCTTGCGGCCGTACCGGTCGGACAGCCGGCCGACCCGGTTGATGACCAGCATCAGCACCACCATGGTCGCGACCAGGATCAGCAGCCCGTGGCTCTCGCTGTAGTGCAGCTCGTCCGACAGGTACGTCGGCATGTACGACAGCAGCATGTAGTCGGTGATGTTGTAGGCACCGACCAGCGCGATGCACAGCACCAGCATGCGCCACTGCTCCCGGAAGACCCGGGCGAGGCCGCCCCGCGCGGTGGTCTCCACCCGGTCCGCGGCCTCGGACACCCGGACGTTCTCCTGCTCCAGCTTCAGGTAGGCCGGGGTGTCGTCCAGCTTGAGCCGCAGGTAGATGCCGACGATGCCCAGGGGCCCGGCGATCAGGAACGGGATCCGCCACCCCCAGGCGTCCATGGTGTCGCTGCCCAGCCAGGCGGTCAGTGCCGTGACCAGGCCGGCCGCGCCGGTGTACCCCGCCAGGGTCCCCAGTTCCAGGAAGCTGCCGAAGTAGCCGCGGCGCTTGTCCGGGGCGTACTCCGCGATGAAGGTCGAGGCACCGCCGTACTCGCCGCCCGTGGAGAAGCCCTGGAGCAGACGGAAGACGATCAGCAGGGCGGGGGACCAGAAGCCGACCGCGGCGTACGTGGGCAGCATGCCGATCGCGGCGGTGCCGACCGCCATGAGGATCATGGTGAGCGCGAGGACCTGCTTGCGGCCGATCTTGTCGCCCATCGGGCCGAAGACCATGCCGCCGAGCGGTCGCACCAGGAAGGCGACGGCGAACGTGGCGAACGACGACAGCAGCTGGACGGTCTCGTTGCCGGAGGGGAAGAAGACCCGGCCGATGGTGCCCGCCAGATAGGCGTAGATGCCGAAGTCGAACCACTCCATGGCGTTGCCGAGCGACGCGGCCTTCACCGCGCGCTTGACCGCCTGCTCGTCGGTGATCGTGATGTCGGACCGGCGCAGCCGCGGGTTCTGACGGCGCTGGGCGGCACGGAAGAGCCTGGGGTGACGCCTGACCGCCGAGAAGTCGGGCTCGGGCCCGTTGCCGTTGGGGGACGTGGCCGGTTCCTTTCCGGGAGACGACGTTCCGTGACGGAACGTATCAGCGCTGGTCACCGGCTGTCCTGCCGACCGCGGGCGGCGGTTGCGGCAGTGGAGTGACGGCCGCCGAGTACGCTCCGGCCCGCGGGTGTCTCCCGCGGGCCGGACCGGAGTACCCCGGTTCAGGGATGCAACACGACCTTGGTGTAGCCCTCCACCCGCTTGTCGAACTTGTCATAGGCGGAGGCCGCCTCGTCGATGCCCAGTTCGTGCGAGACGACGAAGCTGGGCTTCGCCCTGCCCTCGATGATCATGTCGCGCAGCTGCCGGTTGTAGCGCTTGACGTTGCACTGGCCGGTGCCCACCCGCAGGCCCTTCTCGAACAGCTTGCCGATCGCCACGAGCAGCATGCCCTGCTTGGCCTGCTCGTCGGGTGCTCCCGGGTCCGCCGGGACGTAGAGCCCGGGCACGCCGAGTGCGCCGGTCGGCCGCACGGTGCCGACCAGCGAGTTCAGCACGGTGGCCGGCTGCTCCTCGTCCGAGGCGCCGGTGGTCGCCTGGTAGCCGACGGCGTCCACGCCCTTGTCGGTGCCGACGCCGTCGGTCTGGTCCTTGATCTGCTCCACCGGGTCGCCCTGGGAGAAGTCGATCGGCGTCGCACCGATCTCCTCGGCCTTCTGCAGCCGCTCCGCGACCCGGTCCACGACGAACACCTGCCTCGCGCCCCGCAGCAGGGCGGAGTAGGCGGCCATCAGGCCGACCGGGCCGGCTCCGTACACCGCGACGCTGTCGCCCGGGCGGACCTGGGCGAGTTCGCAGCCGTGGTAGCCGGTGGGGAAGATGTCGGCGAGCAGCACGAAATCCGTTTCGTGCTCGGTGCCCTGAGGCAGTTTCAGGCAGTTGAAATCGGCGTACGGCACCCTCAGGTATTCCGCCTGGCCTCCCTGCCACGGCCCCATGGACACGTATCCGTAGGCGCCGCCCGCGAATCCGGGATTCACGGTCGTGCAGTATCCGGTGTATCCCTCGGCACAGTTCCGGCAGAAGCCGCAGGCGACGTTGAAGGGCATGACCACCCGGTCGCCCTCCTTGAGCGTGGTGACGCCCTCACCGACCTCCTCGACGATCCCCATGTTCTCGTGGCCGAAGACGATGCCGGGTTCGGCCGCGGTGCGGCCTTCGTACATGTGCAGGTCGGAGCCGCATATCGCGGTGGAGGTGACCTTGACGAGCACATCGTTGGGGTGCTGGATGGCGGGCTTGTCGACTTCCTCCACGGAAACGCTGAAGGGGCCCTGATACACGACGGCCTTCATGGCCGCTCCCTCCGCTCGGGAACGCACGGGTGCGGGTGCCACGCGCCCTTTCCGTACGGTCCGCACAGCGGCGCGTGACCCTTGTCTCAATGGTTCTCCGGGCCTCTTCGGGGGGCAAATCGGTAATGTCCCCGTGAACGCAATGGTTCGTGTGCCCGCGTGGGCACGGCAGAGAATGGCCGAGAGATGTCAGCTCAACGACTGGGGACCCTGCTGGTCCCGGTGCCGGGCCTGTCCGGCACCACCTACCCCCCGGGGACGACCGTGACCGTCCGTGGCCGGGGGGCGACGGTCGACGCCTTCGTGGGCGGCGACTGGCTTCCGCTGTCGTGGTGGGAGTTCTCCGACGGCCTGCGCGAGGACATCGCCGACCGGTGAGCCGGTTGTGCGCCGTCCGGGGCGGGCCGCCGGGATCCCGCGCGGGTGGACCTGATCCGTCCCGTCAGTCGACCTCGACCCAGTCCAGGGTGCGCTCGACGGCCTTCTTCCAGCCCGCGTAGCCCTCCTGCCGCTGCTCCTCGCTCAGCCGCGGCTCCCAGCGCTTGGACTCCTGCCAGTGGGAGCGCAGCTCGTCGGTGTCGTTCCAGAAGCCGGTGGCGAGCCCGGCCGCGTAGGCGGCGCCCAGGGCGGTGGTCTCGGCCACCACGGGCCGGCTGACGGGGACGCCCAGGACGTCGGCCTGGATCTGCATGCACAGGTCGTTCGCGGTGACACCGCCGTCGACCTTGAGGACGTCCAGGTGCACGCCGGAGTCCTGCTCCATGGCGTCGACGACGTCGCGGCTCTGGTAGCAGATCGCCTCCAGGGTCGCCCGGGCGATGTGCGCGCCCGTGTTGTAGCGGGCGAGTCCGACGATCGCGCCCCGGGCGTCGGAACGCCAGTAGGGGGCGAAGAGGCCGGAGAAGGCCGGCACGAAGTACATGCCGCCGTTGTCCTCGACCGACCGGGCCAGCTGCTCGCTGTCCGCGGCGGTCTGGATGATCTTCAACTGGTCCCGCAGCCACTGCACGGCGGCCCCGGTGACGGCGATGGAGCCCTCCAGCGCGTAGACGGGCGGCGCGCCGTCGAACTGGTAGGCGACCGTGGTGAGCAGGCCGTGCTCCGAACGGACCAGCTCGGTACCGGTGTTGAGGACCAGGAAGTTGCCGGTGCCGTAGGTGTTCTTGGCCTCGCCGGGTGCGAAGCAGACCTGGCCGACGGTGGCGGCGTGCTGGTCGCCGAGGACGCCGGTGATCGGCACGGCGGCGCCGAGCGGGCGGGACGTGCGCGCCTGCCCGAACGCCTCGGGGTGGGACGAGGGGTTGATCACCGGCAGCATGGCGCGCGGGACGCCGAGGATCTCCAGGAGCTCGTCGTCCCAGTCGAGGGTCTCCAGGTTCATCAGCATGGTGCGGCTGGCGTTGGTGACGTCGGTGGCGTGGACGCCGCCGTTGGGGCCGCCGGTGAGGTTCCACAGCACCCAGGTGTCGGTGGTGCCGAACAGGGCGTGGCCCGCCTCGGCGGCCTCCCGCAGTCCCTCGACGTTCTCCAGCAGCCACTTGATCTTGCCGCCGGCGAAGTAGGTGGCCGGCGGCAGGCCCGCCTTGTGGCGGATGGTGTCGCCGTGGCCGTCGCGTTCCAGGGCGGCGGCGATGCTGTCGGTGCGGGTGTCCTGCCAGACGATGGCGTTGTAGTACGGGCGGCCCGTGCGCGGGTCCCAGATGACGGTGGTCTCGCGCTGGTTGGTGATGCCGATGGCCTGGAGGTCGCCGGCGGTGAGCCCGGCGGTGCGCAGGGCGTTCTGGATGACGGTGTTGGTGCGTTCCCAGATCTCCACCGGGTCGTGCTCGACCCAGCCGGACCGGGGCAGGATCTGCCGGTGTTCGAGCTGGTGTTTGCCCACCTCGTTCCCGGAGTGGTCGAAGATCATGAAGCGCGTGCTGGTGGTGCCCTGGTCCACCGCGCCGACGAAATCGGGCATGGTCTGCCACCTCTTCTCGTGTTGCGTTGTCTCCTGGTGGGTGCCCCGTTCCGACGGCTCCCCCCGTCCGGCGCACGTGGCGCGGTGCGCCGGCCGCGGGTGCCGGACGGGGGCGGGTGCCTACGGCTCGGGGGTCGCCGGGCCCTCCTCGCGCTCCTCGGCCTTGGCCGTGCGGGCCTTGACCAGCGGGCCGATCAGCCAGTCGTAGACCAGGACGCCGATGACGCCGCCGATGAGCGGTCCGAGGATCGGGATCCACCAGTAGCCGCTGAACCATTCGAAGCTGCCCGGGAAGGCGATGTCCCCCCATCCCTCGAAGTAGGCCAGGAGACGTGGGCCGAAGTCGCGGGCCGGGTTGATCGCGTAGCCGGCGTTCGTGCCGAAGGTCAGACCGATCGCGACGACGATGAGGCCGATGATGAAGGGCCCGAGGTTGGCCATCGGCGCCGTGTTGCGGGTGTCGATCACCGCGCAGATCAGCATCAGCAGCATCGCGGTGCCGATGATCTGGTCGAGCAGTGGGCCCCACCAGGAATTGCCGAAGTACTCGGCGGGGAAGGTGGCGAAGATCGAATAGGTGGGGAGTGATTCGTCCCGTGCGAGTCCCGCCTCCGCGTTGGCGGCGTCGATGGCCCACCGGTAGCTCGCGTAGACGAGTGCCGCGGCGACGAAGGCTCCCACGACCTGGGCCAGCCAGTAGGCCGGCACCTTGTTCCACGGGAAGTCCCGCCGGACGGCGAATCCGAGGGTCACCGCCGGATTGAGATGTGCGCCGCTGATGCCGCCGGCCACGTACACGCCGAAGACGACGGCCAGACCCCAGCCCCAGGCGATGATGAGCCAGTTGGCGGGTCCGAAGTCCACCGCCTGCCGGCCGGAGCCGGGCAGACCGACCACGGCGACCGCGACGGATCCCAGACCGAACAGAATCAGGACGAACGTTCCGAGGAACTCAGCGATCATCTCGCCGCCGAGGCCCTCTTTGTAGCCCCGTCGACGTGCAGTGCGTTCCGCCATGGGTAGCTCCTTGGCTGGAAAGGGTCACAACTGACCCATCCTTACCCTGGACATGAAGGATGATAAGCACACTAAACGGGACCCTACGACTCGTCGCTCGACCGGCCCCGCACCGACGGGCCGCGTTCTGCGCGGCCGGGTCCGCGGCGGTACTCTCCACGGCCCGTCCGGACGGGCCGTGGAGGGGTCAACGGCCGCCGGGTCGCGGCTCCGGGGCGGCGACGCCCTCGGCGGCCAGCACGGCGGCCAGGTCCGCGCCGGCCTCCAGCAGGGCCACGGACCGCGCGGCGATGCGCTCCAGGCGGTGCCGCAGGACCCGGTGCGCCTCCTGAGGTCCGGCGAACCCCTCCAGCGACCGCATGATCCGGCGCACGGCGGGGATCGGGTGGCCGCCTCCCCGCAGGGCCGCGACGATCCGGGCCTGCGCGACGGCGCCGGACGGGTAGCGGCGGGCCCGCTGGGAGGTCACGCGTTCGGGAGCGACGAGCCCCTCCTGCTCCCAGAACCTCAGCGTCGAGGGCCGCACGCCGAGCGCGCCGGCGAGTTCGGTGATGGTCAGGGTGCCGCCGTCCTCCGCGGAGCCCGCCGCCCGCGTCTCCTCCCGGATGAGCAGCAGCGCCCGCTGGGCCCGCAGCACCTCCTCCCGCTCCCGGGCGAGGCGGACGTGGACCGCGCCGACGGCGGCCGCCGCCTCGGGGAGCGGGGCCGCGCGCAGCCGGACGAGCAGGCTGCGGGCCTGTGCCGGCCCGGCGGCCCGCGCCAGGCCCCGGTAGGCGCGCAGGGCCCGGACGTGCAGCGGCGTGTAGTGGCGGTAGCCGTTGTCCGACCGGCCGGCCGGGGGGGATCACTCCCAGCCGTTCGAGGTCGCGCACCTGCTGGGGCGAGTACCCCGACTCCCGCGCGACGTCGGCCGTGCGGAGCACGCGTGCGCGGGCCGGGCCGGAGGGGCGGTCCATCGGCGAACCCCACAGAAGCACTTGAAGGTCATGGTTGAACCATGAGTATGGAGCAGATCATCACGGCCGTGCGCGCTTTCGAGGGGTCCCACGTGCTCGTCCCCGGCCCCGGGGACGGATCGCCCAGGGCCGCCTGGGGCGACGCGTTCTTCTTCTACGCCCCCGACGGCCGGCCCTCGCCCGCCGTCCAGCCCTACGGCACGGTCGTCACCGGCGACCAGCCCGGCGACACCGCGTCCGGCCTCGACCGTCCGGGCCGCTGGCGGGTCAACTGCCGGGTGGACAAAGCGGTGTTCCGGCGGCTGACCGGTGAGGAGCCGCGTTGTCTGGTCCTCCCCCGCGACTTCACGGCGGCCGACGTGGTGCTGCCGCACCCGGTGTACGGGGCACTGGGCTGGGTGGCCGTGGTCGACCCGGGTGAGCGGACGCTGGACACCGTCCTGGGCCTGCTGCGGGACGCGCACGACGCCGCCCGGGCACGGTACGAGCGGCGCCACGCGCGGTGACCACCGCGGCCGGGAGGGGCGGTGGCCGCCTCTCCCGGGCGTCGCGCACCGGAGGGTGAGCGCGGCGGGCGGGCGCCGGCTCACCCTCCGGTGCGCCGCCGGAAGAGGACGCCGGCCAGGGCGACCGACACCGCGGTGATGCCGGCGGACCAGGCCAGGGCCGTCCAGGCAGCGGTGCCCACCGGCTGGTCCAGGAGGAGGCCGCGCAGCGCCTCGATGACGGGGGTGACCGGCTGGTGTTCGGCGAAGCCGTGCAGCCAGGACGGCATGGTGCCGATCGGGACGAAGGCGCTGCTCGGGTAGGGCAGGAAGAGGACCAGGAAGGTGAACCCGCTCGCCGCCTCCGGTGACGAGGCGAGCAGGCCGACCGCGGCCGCCAGCCACGAGAAGGCCAGGACGAAGGCGAGCAGCACCCCGGCCGCGGCGAGGTGGCCGGCGGGTCCCGCCGCCGGCCGGAAGCCGATCATGCACGCCGCCGCGAGCACCAGCACCGTGGACACGGCGTTGCGCACCACACTGGCCGCCACGTGGCCGGTGAGCAGGGCGGTGCCGCCGACATCGAGCGAGCGGAAGCGGTCGACGATGCCGCCGGTCACGTCCGTGGAGACGGTCACGGCGGTCGCGGCGGCCCCGTAGCCGGCGCACAGCACCAGGACCCCGGGGACGACGTAGGTCACGTACCGGGTGGTGCCGGTGTCGATGGCGCCGCCGAAGAGGTAGACGAAGATCAGCATCAGCAGGACGGGCAGCAGCAGGGCCGTGATCAGCGCGTCGATGGTACGGCTGCTCAGCCGCAGCGCGCGGGCCGTCAGGACGGCGGCGCCGCCGAGCGCGGGCCGGCCGGCGCACGGTGGGCGCGGGCCCGGCCCGGTGCCGTGGCTCCGTGGTGCCGGGGCGGGGGCGAGAAGGTCAGACATCGCGGGTCTCCTTCCGCTCGTGCCCGGTCCGGGCAGCGCGGCTCCGGGCCGGCCGGTCGCCGGTCAGGGCGAGGAACACGTCGTCGAGCGTGGCTCCGTGCACCGCGAACCGGTCCACGGCGACCCGCTCCGGGTCGATCTCGTCGAGCAGGGCCCGCACGTGCGCGGCACTGCCGTCGGTGGCGACGCCGATCTCCCGCCGGCCGTCGTCCCGGGTGACGACCCGGGGGCCGAGCGCCCGCAGGACCGCGTGGTACGCCGGCGCGTCGGTGAGGGTGAGGTCGAGCCGGTGGTCGGCGACCCGGCGCTTGAGTTCGGCGGCGGTGCCGTCGGCGACGATCCGGCCGCCGTCGATGACCGCGATGCGGTCGGCGAGCCGGTCGGCCTCCTCCAGGTACTGCGTGGTGAGCAGGACGGTGACACCGGAGGCGGCCAGCGAGCCGACCACGTCCCACATGGCCTTCCGGCTGCGCGGGTCGAGACCGGTGGTGGGTTCGTCCAGGAAGACCACCGACGGGTCGCCGACCAGACCGGCCGCGATGTCGAGACGGCGGCGCATGCCGCCCGAGTAGGTCGCGGCGCGGCGCCCGGCCGCCCCGGTGAGGTCGAACCGTTCCAGGAGGTCGCGGGCGCGGCTGCGGGCGGCGCGACGGGAGAGCCCGCAGAGCCTGCCCATCATGCGGAGGTTCTCCTCACCGGTCTGGGCGTCGTCCAGTGCCGCGTACTGGCCGGTGAGGCTGATGGCGCGGCGCACCGCGCGCCGCCCGGAGACCACGTCCTGGCCCGCGACCCTGGCCGTTCCGCCGTCCGGCCGGGCGAGGGTCGACAGGATGCGCACGGTGGTGGTCTTCCCGGCGCCGTTCGGTCCGAGCAGCGCGTACACGGTGCCCGCGGCGACCCGCAGGTCGAGGCCGTCGAGCACCCTCGGGCCCCCGTAGGACTTGACGAGTCCGCGCGCCTCGATCGCGGGCTCGTCGGTTCCGGGCCGCTTGCGTGAGCCCGGTCGGCCGGTGGTCATGGCCCACACCCCCTCTCTGCGTATGGCTTACACATCACTGCGTAGACCATACACAGCATTGCGTATGCCGTACACCCTTCTGCGTAGGTGTTACGCAGACCTAGGATGGCCGTGATCGACGACGGCGGAGGCGGAGGCGATGACCGAACAGGACGAGCACGCCGGCACCGGTCTGCCCGCGAGCCTCGAAGCCGCCTGGGGCCTGCGGGAACGCCCCGCCAAGGGGCCGCGGCCCGGGCTGTCGCTGCAGCGGATCGTCGCCGCCGCCGTGGAGATCGCGGCGGCCGAGGGCATCGGGGCCGTGTCCATGGGCCGGGTGGCGAAGGCGCTCGGCTCCTCCCCCATGTCCCTCTACCGGTACGTCACGGCCAAGGACGAGCTGCTGGTCCTCATGGTGGACGCGGCCACCGGTCCGGCCCCCGCCGAGCGGTCCGACGACCCCGGCTGGCGCCCGGCGCTCGCCCGGTGGGCCCGCGGTCACCGGGCCGTGCTGCTGGCCAACCCGTGGATGCTGCGCGTCCCGATCAGCGGCCCTCCCGTCACCCCGAACGCGCTGTCCTGGATGGAGGCCGGTCTGGCGGCCCTGGGCGGCACCGCGCTGCCGCCCGGCGACCGGCTGTCGGTGCTGCTGCTGGTCACCGGCTTCGTCCGCAACGAGGCGACGCTCACCACGGACCTGCGGGAGCACGTCCGCGACGGCACCACCGGCCTGCCCGGCGGCGACCTGAGCGGCTACGGAAGGCTGCTGCGCGCCCTCGTCGACGCCCGCAGCCACCCGCACCTGCGCGAGGTGGTCGAGGCCGGCGTCTTCGAGGACGACGACAACCCGGACTACGACTTCGAGTTCGGCCTGGAGCGGCTGCTCGACGGGGTGGAGACCCTGATCCGCGGCCGGCGGCGCTCCCCGGCGGCACCGCCCTCCGCCTGACCGGCACGGGCCGTCGTCAGGGGCCGCCCGTCTCGGTGATCCGGGCCACCGCCTCGCGGGTCAGGGCCCGCCCGTGCGGCTCCCGGGCCAGGGCGCGGTGGAGGGTCAGCCCCTCGATGAGGGCGTCGAGCTGGCGTGCGGTGTCCGGGTCGAAGTGCTTCTCCAGGTGGACGCGGCTGCGGCGCATCCACTCGTGGGTCAGTTCCCGGTACGCGGGCTGGCGGGCCGCGAGGGTGTACAGCTCCTGGGTGAGGATCAGGTCGCGCTGGCTCCCCTCGGACAGGGTGTGCACCAGGCCCACGACGGCCTCGCGGGCCTCCTCCCGGTCGGCCGGCACGGCGAGGTGGGTGTCGAAGACCGCGACGATGTGGTCCGTGAAGCGCCCGAACGCCTCCCGGAGCAGATGGTCGATGCCGTCGAAGTGGTACGTCATCGATCCCAGCGGCACGCCCGCACGGGCGGCGATCCTGCGGTGGGACACCCGGGCGATGCCCTCCTCGGCGATCAGGTCCAGGGTGGCGTCGAGGATGCGTTCGCGGCGCTGCGGATCGGTGTACCCGGTGGCCACGGCGCGCCCCTCAGAGGCTGCGGACCGGCCGGGCGGGACTCCCCACCGCGACGACCCCGGGGGGCACGTCCCGGGTCACCACCGAACCGGCGCCGACCACCGAGTCGTCACCGATGGTCACCCCCGGCAGCACGATGACCCCGCCGCCCAGCCACACGTTGTCCCCGATGGTGATGGGCCGGGCCGCCTCCAGCTTGTCGCGTCGGGGCCCCGGCTCCAGCGGGTGGGTGGGGGTGAGCAGTTGCACGTTGGGCCCGATCTGGCAGTCCTCGCCGATGGTGATCGCCGCGACGTCCAGGGCGGTCAGCTGGTAGTTGACGAAGGTGCGGGCGCCGATGCTGATGTTGCTGCCGTAGTCCACGTACAGCGGCGGCCGGACCTCGGCCCCCTCGCCCAGCGCGCCGAGGAGTTCCGCCAGCAGGGGGCGTGCCGCCCCGGCGTCCTCGGCGAACGCCGCCTGGTAGCGGGCGGCCAGGCGCACGGCCCGCTGCTGGCGGCGGGCGATCTCCGGGTCGTCGGCGATGTAGAGGTCACCCGCCTGCATGCGTTCGAGGTTCGAGCGGGGGTCGTGCGCGAAGTGGTCCGTCGGCATGCCGTCGAGCGTACCCGTCGGAGCGTACGCGCGTACGCTCCAACGCGGGCGCCGGGCAGGGCTATCCGGCCTCCGGCGCGGTGCCGGCGGTCCCGTCGCCGTACCGGGCCGGCCGGCGCCGGGTCGCCAGCACTCCGGCGCACAGCAGCACCACGACCCCGGCCAGCGGTACCACCATCAGACCCACGCGCAGACTGGTGGCGTCCGCGACCAGCCCGACGACCGGCGGGGACAGCAGGAAGCCCAGACGCATCAGCCAGGAGACGATGGTCAGTCCCGACCCCGGCTTCAGGCCCGGCAGTTCGTCGGCGGCCTGCATGGCCGCGGGGACGAGGGTGGCGACTCCGAACCCGGCCGCGGCGAACCCCAGGATGGTGCCGCCCACCGTCGGTACGGCCAGCGCCAGGCCCATGCCGGCCGCGGCCACGAGCCCGCCGGCACGGGCGACGGCGCGCTGCCCGTAGCGGTCCACCAGGCGGTCGCCGGCGAGGCGGCCCACGAACTGGGCGCCCACCAGCGCGATGTAGCCGGACGCGGCCAGCGCGGCGGACGCGCGCAGGGAGTCGGAGAGGTAGAGCGCGGCCCAGGAGTTGCCCGCGTCCTCCACCAGGGTGCCCGCGGTGGCGATCAGGACCAGCGCGGCCAGCACGTAGGCGGTGCGCGGTCCGGCCGCCGGGCGGCCCGGGCAGGCCGCCGCCCCTGCCCCGTCGGCGTCCGTCCCCGGTTCGGTGTCCGGGCCGGGCAGGCAGTACCGCAGGGCGACGAGCGCGACGGCCGCGAACAGCACCGCCGAGATCAGCAGGTGCACGCCCAGGGAGAGGTCGAGGGCGATCGCGGCGGCGGCCATGGAGCCGCCCGTGACCGCGCCGATGGACCAGATGGCGTGGAAGGAGTTGATGATGGAGCGGCCGTAGCGGCGCTGCACCCGCAGGGCGTGGGCGTTCTGCCCGACGTCGGTGATGGCGTCCATCGCACCGGCCACGAACAGCGCCGCGGCGAACCACAGCGCCGAACCGGCCGTCCCGGCGGCGAGGATGCCGACGCCGGTCAGCAGCGTACTGGCGACGGCGACCCGGGCCGAACCCAGCCGTCGGATCAGCACCCCGGCCGCGAGGCCCGCCGCGATCGCACCCGTCGGGAAGGCGGCGACGGCCAGACCGTAGGTCGCGTTGCCGATGCCCAGGTCCGCCTTGATCTGCGGATACCTCGGCAGGAGGTTGGCGAAGAGGGCCCCGTTGGTGAAGAACAACGCGGCGACGGCCAGCCGGGCCTGCCGTTCGGCCAGGGCAGGCCGACGCAGTACGTCAACAGTCATGCGGAGGACACTACAACGCAGAGCGTACGAACGTACACTCTACCCCTCGTGCGCTTCCGGGGGCCGGCGGTGGCCGTGCGACGGTCAGCCGGAGGCGCGCGCCAGGACGACGAAGTCGGCGTCCGACGGGTCGGCGCACGCGGCCAGCCGCCCCACGCCCTCGGCGTCCTCCGGGCCCGTCGCCACGCTGCCGCCGTTGCCGGTGACCAGGGAGACCGCCGCGTCGCAGTCGGTGACGGCGAAGACCGGGTGCCAGGAGGGCCGTGAGCCGGTGGCCGCGAGGTCCTCGGCGGTGACCTGCATCAGGCCGCCGTGCATGCGTTCCTCGGGGAGACCGGCCGGGGTGATGAGGGTGTAGGTGCCTCCGGCGCCGCCCGGCATCGGCAGGTCGCCGAACTGCCAGCCGAGGACCTCGCCGTAGAACTCCCGGGCGGCCGTCACGTCCGTGGTGTGCAGTTCCGCCCAGCACAGCGAGCCGGGTTCCTCCACCAGCTCGAAACCGGCGTTGCGGTCCGGCTGCCACACGGCGAACTGGGCGCCCTGCGGGTCGGTGTACTGGGCCATCCGCCCCCAGTCGCCGAGGTCCACCGGTGCCACCCGCACCGTGCCACCCGCGCTCTCGACGGCCCGCGTCGTGGCGTCCGCGTCGGCGACGGAGTAGTAGATCATCCACGCCGGACGGGCGCCGTCCTCGGTGAGCTCGCCCAGACCGGCCACGGTCCTGCCGTTCTTCTGGAACACTCCCCCTCCCCCGTCCTCCGGGCCGCCTTCCATGGGCCGGTACTCCCAGTCGAAGACGGAGCCGTAGAAGGCCGCGGCGACCCGGACGTCGGGGGTGCCGAGGTCGAGCCAGCAGGGGGAGCCGGGGGTGCGGTCGTTGATGATCACGGCGTTTCCCTTCGCGCGTTCCGCGGTCCGTACCAGCCTGACACCGGGTGGTGGCCCCCGCCCGCCGACGCCCCCGCCTCGGACGGCGCTCCCCGCGCCGCCCGGCTTCGCGAGGCGGGAACGGCACCGGAGGGGGCGCGCGGGAGGCCGGCGGCACCGGTCAGGGCGGCTCCGCGCCGACGGCGTGGCCCTCGTCGCCGGCCAGGGCGCGGGCCTGGGGCAGCCTGGCGAGCGCGAAGACGCCGACCGCGATCAGCGCGACCCCCAGCAGCTGGGGCACCAGCCACCAGCCGGCCCGCACGCCCTCGGCGTAGAGGGTGAGTCCGAGCAGCAGGCTCAGTCCGGCGTCACCGAGCGTGATCGCGGGCTGCGAGGCCACCAGCGGACCCGACTGCAGGGCGTTCTCCAGGAAGAACAGCGCGCCCGCCCCGAAGAGCGCGAAGCCGTAGGTCTGCCAGGCGGTCAGGAACGCGGTGAGGCCCCCGTCGTCGAGCGTGTGCACGGCCTCCTTCATCAGGGCCGCCGTCACCGCGTAGGAAACGGCGGTGGCCAGCCCGAAGCAGGCCGCACGGGCCCGGCCCTCCGGGCGGCGGAGCGCGGCGGCCAGCAGTCCGGCGACGGCTCCGGCACACACCGCGAGCGCCGGGATCCACCGGTCCATCGGCACGTGGGTCCGGTTGCCCGACGGCGCGGCGGCGGCGAGGGCGACGACGAGTCCGGCGACGACGGCGAGCACGGCCGTCCAGCCGGCACGGGACAGCCCGCCGCGCAGGACCACCGTGCCGATGACCAGGGCGAGCGGGAGTTCCAGCACCAGGAGCGGCTGGACCACCGTGAGCGGGCCGGTGGCGAGGGCGGCGGCCTGGCAGACGGCCGCGGCGATCACGGCGGCGATGCCGGCGAGCCACACCGGGCGGCGCAGCAGGTCCAGCATGAGGCCGGCCCGCAGGCCGTCCGACCGGGGCACCGTGAGGGCCGCCTTGCGTTGCAGGACCGTCGCGAGGGCGTTGCTGAACGCGGCGGCCAACGCGAACACGACGGGCACCAGGAAGCTCACGGCGGTCCTCCGACACGGGAGACACGGGGAAACACGGGGAGACACAGGGAGACACGGGGCCCGAGAAGGCCGGCCCGCCCCGGGTGCCATGGTCACCCGCCGCCCCCGCCCGCGCGAGCGCGCCCGGCGTGAGGCGTCCCGCCGGGCGCCGGCCCGCGGGCCGTGCGGCCGTCCCCCGTGCGGCCTCGCGCCGGTGCGCCGCCGCGCGCGTCAGCCCTGCGGTTCCTGGGGCCGGGCGTCGGTCTCCCGCAGGCCCTGGTCGGCCCGGCCGGTGCGGGCCTCCGTGCGGTGGCCGCGGGCCACGTAGTCCCGCACCACCGCCTCGACGGCGTCCTGGGGGGAGCCGATCCCCGACAGGACCATCACCTCCACCACCAGTTCGGCGTCGAGACCGATGCTGATCCTCGCCCGTTCGGCCATGTCCACCCCTTCCTCGTGCCTCGGCGCCGCGGGACGGCGGAGCCGGCCGGTCGTACCCGATGGGGGACGACTGGCCCGCGCCGATGGTTGCGTCCCGTTGGGACGCCGTCGCCTGGTCCCCGCAGCCCGGTGGTGCCACTCTGGGGTGGGGGAGCCCCAGACGCGAGCCGGGAGGGAGAACCGATGGGACGGGACGTCCCGGCGATGGTGTTCACCCGCGAGGACCGCCGTCGGTACCGGATCAAGATGCAGGAGTGCCTCGACACCTTCGCGCTGATGCTGCGTGAGGCACGCTTCGAGACCGAGCGCCCCCAGGTGGGCCTGGAGATCGAACTCAATCTGGTCGACGAGCAGGCCGAGCCGGCGATGCGCAACAGCGACGCCCTGGAAGCGATCGCGGACCCCGCCTGGTCCACCGAACTGGGCCGGTTCAACCTGGAGATCAACATCCCGCCCCGCCGGCTGACGGCGGGCGGCCCCGACGCCTGGGAGAGCGAGATCCGGGCGGCGCTGAACCACGCGGAGCAGCGCGCCCGGTCGGTCGGGACGCACCTGATCATGTCCGGGATCCTGCCCACGCTCCGGCAGGAGGACGTCGGCGAGGGTGCCCTGTCGGAGAACCCGCGCTACCGGCTCCTCAACGACCAGATCTTCGCGGCCCGCGGCGAGGACCTGCGGATCGAGGTGGACGGCGTCGACCGGCTGCGCACCTACGCGGACACCATCACCCCGGAGGCGGCCTGCACCAGTACGCAGTTCCACCTCCAGGTGCACCCGGAGGAGTTCGCCGCGTACTGGAACGCCGCGCAGTCCATCGCCGGGGTGCAGGTCGCGCTCGCGGCCAACTCGCCGTTCCTGTTCGGCAAGGAGCTGTGGCACGAGACCCGCATCCCGCTGTTCGAGCAGGCCACCGACACCCGCCCGGAGGAGATCAAGGTGCAGGGGGTCCGGCCCCGGGTGTGGTTCGGGGAGCGGTGGATCACCAGCGTCTTCGACCTGTTCGAGGAGAACCTGCGGTACTTCCCGGCCCTGCTGCCGCTGTGCGACGACCAGGACCCCCGGGAGACGCTGGACCGCGGGGACGTGCCCGATCTGGCGGAACTCACCCTGCACAACGGGACCATCTACCGCTGGAACCGCCCCGTCTACGCCGTCGCCCACGACAAGCCGCACGTGCGGGTGGAGAACCGGGTGCTGCCCGCCGGGCCGACGGTGGCCGACACGCTCGCCAACGGCGCGTTCTACTACGGCCTCACCCGCGCCCTGGTGGAGGAGGAGCGGCCGGTGTGGTCCCGCATGTCGTTCTCCGCGGCCGAGGAGAACCTGCACACGGCGGCCCGGCAGGGCATCGAGGCCATGCTGTACTGGCCGGGCGTGGGCGAGGTGCCGGTGCAGGAGCTGGTCCTGCGGCGCCTGCTGCCGATGGCGCACCGCGGTCTGGAACTCTCCGGGATGGACGCGGCCTGGCGGGAGCCGCTGCTCGGCATCATCGAGCAGCGGTGCGTGACCGGCCGCAACGGCGCGGTGTGGCAGAAGGAGATGTTCCACCACATCGACGCCTCCGCGCGCTGCGGACGGCATGAGGCGCTGCGCCGGATGACGCAGCAGTACATCGACTACATGCATCTCAACGCGCCGGTGCACACCTGGCCCGTCGACTGACTCCCCGCGCACGGCCATGCACTTTCGGTGATCCGGAACCTATACTGGACGACCGGTCGCCCACGGGAAGACGAGGCACGATGTCCGCACCCTCGACCACCGCCACCCGAACCGGCACGGAGCCGGCGTCCCCGGTCTGCTCGCACAACGAGTGGGACCCGCTGGAGGAGATCATCGTCGGGCGCCTCGACGGCGCGACGATCCCGTCCGGGCACCCGGTGGTCACCTGCAACGTCCCGCCGTGGGCGGCGCGGCTGCAGGGGCTCGCCGCGGGTTACAAGTACCCGCGCCTGCTGATCGAGCGGGCGCAGGAGGAACTGGACCACTTCGTCGCGCTGCTGGAGTCCCTGGGGGTGACGGTGCGGCGCCCGGACGCGGTGGACCACAAACGGCGTTTCGGCACCCCCGACTGGTCGTCACGCGGCTTCTGCAACACCTGTCCGCGGGACAGCATGCTGGTCATCGGCGACGAGATCATCGAGACCCCGATGGCCTGGCCCTGCCGCTACTTCGAGACGCACTCCTACCGGCGCGTGCTGAAGGACTACTTCCGGCGCGGCGCGCGCTGGACCGCGGCCCCGAAGCCCGAACTCACCGACGCCCTGTTCGAACCGGACTTCCGCATCCCCGGTCCGGACGAGCCCATGCGTTACATCCTCACCGAGTTCGAGCCGGTGTTCGACGCGGCGGACTTCGTGCGCGCGGGCCGGGACCTGTTCGTCACCCGCAGCAACGTCACCAACCGCATGGGCATCGAGTGGCTGCGCCGCCACCTGGGCCCCGGCTACCGGATCCACGAGATCGAGAGCCGCTGCCGCACGCCGATGCACATCGACACCACGTTCGTGCTGCTGGCCCCCGGCAAGGTCCTGGTCAACCCGGAGTACATCGACGTCGACCGGCTGCCCGACGTGCTGCGGTCGTGGGACGTGCTGACGGCGCCGGAGCCCGAGCCGATCCGCGACCCGCTGCTGCGGGTCACCTCGATGTGCGGCAAGTGGCTGAGCATGAACGTGCTGATGGTGGACGAGAAACGGGTCATCGCGGAACGGCACCACACGGGCATGCTGCGGGCCCTGGAGAAGTGGGGCTTCGAGCCGATCCCCTGCAACCTGCTGCACTACGCCCCGTTCGGCGGCTCGTTCCACTGCGCCACGCTGGACGTCCGCCGTCGCGGCACGCTGGAGACCTACACCGATCCGCCGTCCGGGACGCGGTGACCGGCGCGCCGGCGCCGCCGTGACGGCCCGTCCGGGGCGCCCGGCCGCCGCGGGGATCCGGCCGTTTCGCGGACGGAGGCGGAGGGGGCTGCCCGAGTTCACGTCCTCACGCGGTCGTTGGCCGATGCCCTGGGTGCCCGGCCGCGCCCGCGAGCTCAGTCGCCGCCCGCCCGGGCCGCTCGCCGGAACGCTCGCCGGGCCGCCCCTGGGCCGTCGGCCGCCTCGGTGCCAGAATGCGAGACGACCTCATCCAGGATGTGAACGCCCTCTTGGGGCAGGCGCCGTCTTCTGTCACGATTCCCGGCAACCGAGCGGGACATCCGGGGACAGCCGGAAGAGGGGGTGGCGGTCGTGAGCGCGTCGGATCGCAGCCTCCGTTCACCGTTCCCGCTCACCTCGCGGCGCCACATCGACTTCGGGCGCACCTCCAGCGCCATCTGTCGCACGGCCCTGAGCGCGTAGCCCGCCTCAGCGCCCGCCCGTCCGCCCCGCCTCCCCGGCTCACACGCGCCGTACCGCCGCCGTGTCGCCGTCGCGTCGTGGGGACCGTCCCGGGAGGGCGCGCCCGCTCCGCGCTCCGTCCGCTCCGGCCGTCCGCCGGGCCCATGCCCTGACGCGGAGCCCGCCGGTTCGCGGAGTCCGCCGGGACCGTCCGCCACCCCGCTCCTCCGCCGCCGCCCGTCGCCGCGCCCGGTTGGCCCACGCTCGCGGGGGTGGCCGGTGGCGCGCGCGTCCTGCCCCCTCCGTACTGCCCCACTCACCTTCATGAGAGGACACCCCGTGTCTGCCGCACGACCCCGTGCCCTGCTGCGCACCCTCGCCGCCACCGCGGCCCTCCCCCTGCTGCTCACCGCCTGCGGCTACGGCTCCGAATCCGCCGACGACGACGGGACGTCCCAGGTGGCGGCCGGAGCCGAGAAGCTCTCCGCCGACGAGGTGAGGATCGGCTACTTCCCCAATCTCACCCACGCCACCGCCCTGGTGGGCGTCCAGGAGGGCCTGTTCCAGAAGGAACTGGGCGGCACGACGATCAAGGCGTCGACGTTCAACGCCGGTCCCTCCGAGATCGAGGCGCTCAACGCCGGCTCGATCGACATCGGCTGGATCGGCCCGTCGCCCGCCATCAACGGCTACACCAAGTCGGGCGGCCGGAACCTCCGCATCATCGGCGGCTCGGCGTCCGGCGGTGTGAAGCTCGTGGTCAACCCGGACCGGATCACGTCCGAGGACGACCTCAAGGGCAAAAGGATCGCCACACCCCAGCTCGGCAACACCCAGGACATCGCGTTCCTCAACTGGATCGCCGAGAAGGGGTGGAAGGTCGACCCGCAGAGCGGCGCGGGCGACGTCTCCGTGGTGCGCTCCGACAACAAGGTGACGCCGGACGCCTACCAGGCCGGCTCGATCGACGGCGCCTGGGTGCCGGAGCCGACCGCCTCCCGCCTGGTGGCGCAGGGCGCCGAAGTCCTGCTGGACGAGGCCGACCTGTGGCCCGACAAGAAGTTCGTGATCACGAACATCATCGTGTCGCGGAAGTTCCTGGAGAAGCACCCGGACGTCGTCGAGGCCGTGCTGCGCGGGTCGGTGCGCACCAACGAGTGGATCAACGCCCATCCGGAGCAGGCCAGGGCGTCGGCGAACGCCGCCCTGGAGAAGCTGTCCGGCAAGCCACTGCCCCCGGAGGTCATCGATCCCGCCTGGACGTCGATCACCTTCCTGGACGACCCGCTGGCGTCCACCCTCGACACCCAGGCGGGCCACGCGGTGAAGGCCGGACTGCTCGAGCAGCCCGAACTGGAGGGCATCTACGACCTCGGCCCGCTGAACAAGGTGCTGAAGGCCGAGGGCAAGGAGACGGTGGACGACGCCGGACTGGGTGTCGGATAGCCGGCCGCCCGCCCGTTCCCGCGGCGCTCGCAGCGACCGCGGGGAGGGCGACCTGGGCCGGAAGACGGGGGCCGGCGCGGTCCGCGGGAGGCCCCCGTCGTCCGGGCGGGTCAGCCGGTCTTGGCGACGGTCAGCAGGACGACGGCGTCCTCGACCGCGTCCAGGCTGTGCCGGGCCGGGGGAATGGCCAGCAGGTCGCCCTCCCGGCCGTCCCAGGAGGTGTCGCCGCTGGCGAGGCGGACCCGTCCGCGCAGCACCAGCAGAGTCGCCTCACCGGGGTTCTCGTGTTCGGCGAGCGAGGTGCCCGCGGTCAGGGCGAGGACGGTCTGCCGCAGGACGTGTTCGTGGCCGCCGTAGACGGTGGTCGCGCTGCGGCCGTTCGATCCGGTTCCGGCCCGTTCGAGGTGTTCCCGGGCGAGGGCGTCGAGGGAGAGTTTCTGCATGGTCCCAGTGTCGCCCCTGGGGCGCGCGGGGCCAACGGCGGCAGGGCCGAGGGGCGCCGACCGGCGGGTCCGCGCCCTGCGTGACACTGATTCCGTGAAGCTCCCCCCACAGCCCATCACGGCCGACGCCCCCGAGGCGATAGCGCACCCGCTGATGACCCAGTCCTGGCTCGACCTGACCTTCCTGCACTGGGCGGCGGAGCCGGCCGACGTGGCCGGCCTGCTGCCGCCGGGGACCGTGCCCGACACCCTGGACGGCGTGACGTACATCGGCCTGGTCGCCTTCCGCATGCACCGGGTCGGCTGGTTCGGCCTGCCGGGCGTGCCGTACCTCGGCACCTTTCCGGAGACCAACGTCCGTCTGTACTCGGTGGACGAACAGGGGCGGCGCGGCGTGGTGTTCCTCTCCCTGGACGCCTCCCGGCTGCTGCCCGCCGCCCTGGGCCGGCTCGTCTTCCGGATGCCGTACATGTGGTCGCGGATGGGGATCGCCTCGAGCGGCGACACGGTCACGTACACCGGCCGGCGGCGCTGTCCCGGTCCTCGTGGCGCGGGCAACCGGATCACCGTGCGGATCGGTGAGCCGGTGCGTGAACCCAGCGCGCTGGAGCATTTCCTGACGGCCCGTTGGGGCATGCACGGTGTGTTCTTCGGGCGGTCGAGGTACCTGCCGAACGCCCACCCGCGGTGGCCGCTGCACCGGGCCGCACTCCTGGCGTGCGAGCAGGACCTGTTCACGGCGGCCGGACTGCCGGAACCGGCCGGTGAGCCGGTGAGCGTGCTCTACTCCCCAGGCGTCCCGGCCCGCTTCGGACGGCCGACGCGGCCGGCCGGTGTCCCGACGTCGTGACGTGCTGACCCGGCCCGTCACCGGAACGGAAGCGGAGGGTCAAGCGCCCCTGCGAACAGATTTCCTGACGTCAGTTCATGTGTTCGCCCGATGATACGATCACCGCGTTTGCGGAGCGGGCGGATGAGCCAAAGCCGACATCTCCCCTGCTGGGACGGCCCGGGCGGCAACCCCGGCGGGCGGTCCGTGACCGCCCGCAGTGACGGGACCATCAGCAAGCCGGCCTTCAGTCGCCTGAAGAGAGTCTTATGACGGAATACATAGGGAACCCATTGCTCTGGGCTCTCCTCGTCGCCCTCGTCATCGCCATCGCCCTCATCGTCCGGCAGCGCAGGGCCTCCCGCGCGATGCGGCAGGAGATCGAGGGCCTGAGAGATCACTACGCGGAGCTGGAGAGCGACTACGAGAAATCCGTACGGGCCGCGCAGGAGCAGGCCGAGGAGGAGACCAAGACCGTTCTGAAGTCGGCCATGAGGACCCTGCAGGGCCTGGCCGCCGAACAGCAGTTGGTCCTCTCCCGGCTGCAGAGCAAGTACGGCGACTCGGCGATGCTGCAGGACCTGCTGGAGATCGACCACACCAACTCCCAGTTCGGCCGCCGCGCCCAGTCCATCGCCGTGCTCTGCGACGGCTGGCTGGGCGGACGCCGTGACACCGCGTCGGTCTACGACGTGGTCCGCAGCGCGCAGGGCCGCATCCGGCACTTCCGCCGGGTGGAGATCCTCTCCCAGGTGGACTTCGGCATCACCAGCCGGGCCGTCGAGCCCGCCGCGCTGGCGCTCGCCGAGCTGCTCGACAACGCGACCAGCTACTCCAGTCCGGACACCGTGGTCGAGATCAACATCCGCACCGTGCCCAAGGGCATCTGCGTCGTGGTCGACGACGCCGGTGTCGGCATGAGCGAGGAGGAGCGCGCCCGCGCCCAGAAGCTGCTCTCCAGCGAACGCGCCTCCAGCGTGGCCGGGCTCGGCAATCCGCCGCAGTTCGGGTTCGCGGTCATCGGCGTGCTGTGCGAACGCTTCGGCTTCGAAGTGTCGGTGGACTCCTCCTCGCCGTACGGCGGGGTGCGCGCGGTGGTCCTGCTCCCCCACGAACTGCTCACCGCGATGCCGGAGAAGAAGGCTGCCGCTCCCGCGGCCGCCCGGCCGGCCCCCAACGGTCCGGACGACGGTCCGGAGCCCTCGTCCCCCGTCCCGGCGCCGACCGTCGACGGGCTGCCCCGGCGGCGCCGCAAGCGACCGATGGCGATCGTGCCGGGCAACGCGTCGGCCCCGCGTTCCGCGGGCCGCTCCGACTCCGAACACGCGCAGGTCATGGGTGCCTTCCAGCGGGGCACGCAGTCCGGCCGGGTCACACAGCCGGAGGCCGGGGACCAGACGAGCAGCACCCCTGGTGCACGCAGTGAAGGACATGATCTCTCGTGAACGACGACCTGTCATGGATGCTCGACAGCGCCCTGGAGATTCCCGGGGCCCTGCACGCGGTCCTGATCTCCGCCGACGGGCTGCTGATGGCCCGCACGAAGGACTTCGACAAGGACGACGCCGACCGGGTCGCCGCCGCGATGAGCGGTGTGCAGTCGCTCAGCCGCACCCTCGGCTTCTTCTGCGAGGACCCCGACCACCGCTGGCGGCAGACGCTGGTCGAGTTCGACGGCGGCTGGGTGTTCCTGATCTCCGCCGGTGAGGGCGCCTACCTGGGGGTGTCCGCCTCGCCGGACGTCGACATGGCGGACATCACCTTCCGGATGCAGCAGCTCGTCGCCCAGCTCGGCAAGCAGCTGACGACGCCGCCGCGCGAGAACCTCGGCGTCCGCTCATGACCGGTCATGACGGGTGGGAGCCGGAGGCCGCCGAATTAGTGCGACCGTACGTCATCACCAGGGGCCGGGAACTGCCGGACGAACAGCAGTTGTCCCTGATCACCCTGGTGACGGCCTCGCCGGAACACGCGCAGCGGCCGACCCGGCTGTCCCCGGAGGAGCAGAGCCTGCTGGACATCTGCTCCGCCGGCTACCTCTCGGTCGCCGAGCTCGCCGGGCACACCGGGCTGCCGCTGGGTGTCGTGCGCATTCTGCTGGCCTCCCTGACAGAGGGCGGCTACCTCATCACCCGGCCACCGGTGGCGCGTGCCCGCCTGGCCGACCGGGAGATCCTGGAGGAGGTGCTCAATGGTCTCCGCGCCAAGTTTGGGTGAGCAGGCCTACGTCCGCGACGGGGCGACCCAGACGGCGGTGAAGATCCTGGTCGTCGGGCACTTCGCGGTGGGCAAGACGACGTTCATCGGCTCGATCTCCGAGATCGAGCCGCTGTCCACCGAGGAGACGATGACCCGGGCCGCCGAGGCGGTCGACGACCTCAAGGGCGTCCAGGGCAAGACCACCACCACGGTGGCCATGGACTTCGGCCGGCTCACCATCAGCGAACGGGTGGTGCTGTACCTGTTCGGCACGCCCGGCCAGCAGCGCTTCGTGCAGATGTGGGAGGACATGGCCCGCGGCGCGCTGGGCGCGCTGGTGCTGGTCGACCCGGAGCGGCTGGCGGACTCCTTCGCGGTGATCGACCTCATCGAGCAGTACGGACTCGACTACGCCATCGCCATCAACCACTTCGACGGCGCTCCGCCCCGTGACGAACGGGCCCTGCGCGAGGCTCTGGACCTGCTCGACGACACCCCCGTCGTCACCTGCGACGCGCGCGACGAGAAGTCCTCGGCCGCCGCACTGACCACACTGGTCCGCTACTTGCTGGACCGCGCCCACTAGGAGCTGGAAGCAGACATGGACGCTGACGACACCACCCCGGTACCCCCGCCCGGGTGCCCGGCCCACGGCTCCGGCGGCCGGGTTCCGCTGTACGGACCGGAGTTCGCCGCGGACCCGCAGGCGTACTACGGCTTCCTGCGCCACTACGGCCCCGCCGCGCCGGTCGAGCTGGCACCGGGCGTGGAGGCGACCCTGGTCACGGACTACGCCACGGCGCTGCAGCTGCTGCAGGACTCGGGCACCTTCCGCAAGGACGCGCGCCGGTGGCGGGCGTTCAACGAGGGCAAGGTGGGCCCGGACAGTCCGGTGGCCCCGCTGCTGGCCTACCGGCCCAACTGCATGTTCGCCGACGGCGCCGACCACCTGAGGCTCCGTCAGGCGGTCACGGACAGCATGGCGCGGGTCGACACCCGGCGGCTGAGCCGCAGCACGGAGCAGATCTCCGGGTACCTCATCTCCCAGTTCGGTGCCCGGGGTTCGGCGGACCTGCTGGGTGACTACGCCAAGCAGCTGCCGCTGTTCGTGTTCAACGAACTCTTCGGCTGCCCGGCCGACATCGGCGACCGGGTGCTGTTCGGCATCTCCGGCATGTTCGACGGCGTCAACGCCGACAAGGCCACCGCCGTGCTGTTCCAGGCGGTGGGCGAGCTGGTCGCCCTCAAGCGGAGCCGGCCCGGCGACGACGTCACCTCCTGGCTGATGCAGCATCAGGCCCAACTGACGGACGAGGAGATGGTGCACCAGCTGGCCCTGCTGCTGGGTGCGGGCGCCGAGCCGCTGCGCAACCTGATCGGCAACACGCTGCACCGCCTCCTCACGCACGACCGCTACGCCCGCGAGGGCGGCCTGATCGACGAGGCGCTCGACGACACCCTGTGGGAGAACCCTCCCATGTCGAACTACGCGCCGCACTACCCGGCCACCGACGTGGAGTTCGCCGGACAGCACCTCCAGGCCGGCGACCTGGTCCTGGTCAGCTTCGCGGCGGCCAACACCGGTCCCGCGCTGCAGGCCACGCGGCAGGCGGGCAGCAACCGGGCGCACCTGGCGTGGAGCGCGGGCCCGCACGCCTGCCCGTCCAAGGAGCCGGCCCGGCACATCACGGTCTCCGCGATCGAGAACCTGTTCAACCACCTGCCCGACCTGCGGCTCGCGGTGCCGGAGGACAGCCTGTCCTGGCGCCGCGGTCCGTTCCACCGGGCGCTGGCCGCACTGCCGGCCCGCTTCACCCCGGTGCAGCCGGACCGCGGGGCCGACCGGGCGGAGGGCCCCGCGCCGGCCGAGGCCCCGGGCGAGCCGGCCCGCCGGCCCGAACGCGTGGGCCGGTGGAGCCAGTTCCTCAACTGGCTCACCCGGTGACCTACGCAACAGCCGCCCAAGTGGCCTCTCCCGCATGAAGGTTCGACGGCAGGGGTAGTGAGCAACGCGGCATACCCGTTGTTTCACGAAGCAAAGGAGGTGTCATGGACCACATATCCTCAGACACCGCTTTCCCGCCGAGACCGCAGATACCCGCCCTACGGGGCGGGTATCTTCCTGTGCGCACCCTCCGGCGCGGGGAGGGCCGGTGAGCGCGGGCGGGTACGCGGACGGCGAGGCCCTGGGCGCCCGGACCCTCGCCGGGTTCACCACCCGTCAGCTGCGCGGGATGTGCGCGGTCGCGGGCCTGTCCGGGGCGGACGCCGACATCTATGCCGGTGTCCTGGCCGAGTGTCTGGGACCGGTGGCCGGCCGGTCCCTGGACCTGCCGCCGCCCAACCGGACGTTCCTGTCCGACGACCACACGCCGGTGGAGTTCTCGCTGTCGTTCCAGGCCGGCGCGGCCCCGGCGCTGCGCCTGCTGACCGAGCCGGGCTGCGGCGCAGACAGCCTGGCCGGCAACGGGGCGGCGGGGCTCGCGGCGATCCGCACCATGGCGCGCCGGTGGGACTTCGCCACCGACGCGCTGGAGGAGATCCGGGACCTGTTCCTGCCGCCGTCCCCCCAGGGGCCGCTGGCCCTGTGGTGCGCGCTGGAGCTGCGGCCCGGAGGCGTGCCGAAGGTCAAGGTGTACCTCAACCCGTCCGCGTCGGGCCCGGAACGGGCCGCCGCCACCGTGCGGGAGGCGCTGCACCGGCTCGGCCACCGGCGGGCGTACGCCGCCCTCCCCGAGGCGGACGGCCACCCGTTCCTCGCCCTGGACCTCGGGGACTGGGAGGAGCCCCGGGTGAAGGTGTACCTCCGTCACGACGGCCTGACGGCCGCGCGTGCCGGACGTCTGTCCCGCATGCGGCGGGGCCCCGGCCCCGCGGCGATCGAGGAGTTCTTCCGCACGGCGGCGGGCAGAGGGCCCGGCACGACACGGCTCAGCGGGCGTCCCGGGCTGACCTGCCACTCCTTCACCGACACCGGGGCCGACCGGCCGAGCGGGTTCACCCTGCACATCCCGGTGCGGGACTACGTCGCGCACGACGGGGAGGCGCTGGCCCGTGCGGAGCGGCTGTTGCGCCGGCACGGCGCGGACACCGGTGCGCTGACCCGGTCGCTGGAGGTCCTGACCGGCCGGCGGCCCGAGGACGGGGTGGGGCTGATCGCCTACCTCGCCCTGGCGCACCAGCAGAACCGGCCGCCCCGGGTGACGGCGTACCTGTCCTCGGAGGCGTACGCGGTCAGGCCGCCGGCCGGCAGGGCCGCGCAGCGTCCGCAGGCGGTCGGCTGAGCCGGCGGACGGCCGTGCGACGGCCGTGCGACGGCCGGGGGCCCCGGTGCCGTGCACCGGGGCCCCCGGCCCTGTCGTGCGGGCCCCAGGGCCCGGGAATCCTCTAGACGGTGAGCACCTGGCGCAGTTCGGCCAGGTAGGGGCGCACGTCGACCTGGATGGAGGCGCCCTGGGTGCGGCCGTAGCGCTGTCCGATGCCGTCGAGGTAGGCGGTGATCTCGCGGCGCATCTCCTGCGGGGAGGGCAGGGCGATCCCGCCCTCGATGATGCCGGTGACCCACTGGGCCTGGGCCTCCACCAGCCGGGTGATCGCGCCGACGGGCCGGACCAGGCCCACGAAGTACAGGCCCTCCTGTCCGGGGTCGACGACACGTCGGTACAGCTCGACCGTGCCGTCGGGGGCCAGCGGGCCGCCGTCGGGCAGGAAGGGGAAGTCCAGGCGGAATCCGGTGCAGTACACGACGGCGTCCACCGGCTCGGACGAACCGTCGGTGAACACGGCCCGGTCGCGGTCGAAGGAGGCGATCGCGGGCCGCGGGGTGACGGCGCCGTGGCGGATGCGGCTGAGGATCTCGTCGGAGATGGTCACCGCCGACGAGAAGATGCGGTGGTCCGGCTCGGGCAGCCCGTAGTCCGAGAGCCTGCCGCGGGCGACGAGCAGGGCCTGCTCGACGAAGCGGCGCTGCTCCTCCAGGGTCATGTCGTTCCACCAGGGCGCGTCGGCGATCTCGTCGAGCGAGAGGCCGAACAACTGCTTGGGCACGATGTGCAGTCCACGGCGCACCGACAGCACCGTGCGCGCGGCGTGCCGGGAGAGGTCCGCCGCGATGTCCACCGCGGACGCGCCGAGGCCGACCACGACCACCCGCTGCCCGGCGAAGTCGCTGCCGTGCCGGTAGTCCAGCGAGTGAAGAATCGTTCCGGCAAAGGAATCGGAGCCGGGCGGGAGCGGGTCGGGCAGCGCGGGCAGCGAGTGGTGGCCGGAGGCGACGATCACGTGCTCGAACCGCCGCGAGGTCTCGGCGGCGCCCGCTGCCCGGGTGACCACCGTCCACGTGCCCGCCGCGTCCCGGGTCACGGACACCGCCTCGGTGCCCAGTTCGATCCGGTCCAGGACACCGGCCCAGCGGGCGAAGCCGCGCAGGTAGGCAGCGACGTCGCTGTGCCGGGGGTAGAGCGGGTAGTGGTCGGGCATCGGGAAGCCCTGATAACCCGTCAGTTCCTTGGCGGTGTTGAGGTGCAGCGACACATAGCCCGGCCCTCGCTCGCCGGCCCCGGGCTGGCGCCAGATCCCGCCCACGTCCGGAGCCTTCTCCACGCAGACGAAGTCGATGCCGCGTTCCGCGAGCGAACGGGCCACCGCCAGCCCCGACAGACCGGCACCGATCACACACACACGCACGCTGATTCCCCCCAGGTCCGACACCGTCCTTCCCCCGCGCAGCCATTGACTGCCCATCGGCACCTTGCCGCACACCAGCACCATTGTCGAACCATTGTGTTCATCCTCACGGTTTCGACCGGCACGCCACTGTTTCCGCCGGTCGGAGGGGTCGCAGTCCGGGTCCGCACCCGGTCACCGGCCCACGTCGCGACCACGGGCCTGCCGATCACGTCACTGTCGACATCTTCCGGCCGATCACGGCCCTGCCGACACCTCCCGGCCGATCACGTCCCTGCCGACACCTCCCCGCCGATCACGTCCCTGCCGACCGCCGCCCCCGGCCGATCATGTCCCTGCCGACCGCCGCCCGGTCGCCGCACGGACGCCCGCCCGGCGCCCCCGCTGCTCACGCGCCTGCGGCGACAGGCTTCAGCGGCCGGAGGCATGCCGGCCGCAGGGCGGGGCACTGGGTACGCGACGAGGCGGTGCGGCACCGGCGGGGCCGGTGGGCCCGGTCGGGCCGCCCGGGTGCGGCCCGCGTGAGGGAGGTGCGGCGGTGCGCTTCCACCACAGCAGCCCCGGCGACCCCGGGTACACCCGCCGGCGTCACGGGCGCGGGTTCCGCTACGTGGACGTCCACGGCGGCCCGCTGCGCGACCGGGCCGAGATCGACCGGGTCAAGGCGCTCGTCATTCCCCCCGCCTGGCAGGACGTCTGGATCTGCCGCAGGCCCAACGGTCACCTCCAGGCCGTCGGCACCGATGCGGCCGGGCGCCGCCAGTACCTGTACCACCCCGGGTTCCGGGCGCAGCAGGAGCAGGCCAAGCACGAGCACGTGCTCGACGTGGCCGAGAGCCTGCCCCGGGTGCGGGAGACCGTGCACGCCCACCTGTCGGAGCGCGGACTGACCCGCGAACGGGTGCTGGCCACCGCCGTGCGCCTGCTGGACCTGGGGTTCTTCCGCATCGGCAGCGACCGGTACACCGACCTGAACAGCAGCTACGGGCTGACGACACTGCTGCGCGAGCACGCCGGCCGGCGGGGCGGCGGGGTGCGGTTCTCGTACCCCGCCAAGCACGGCAGGGAACAGCACCTGGAGGTCTTCGACCCTCAGGTGTGCCGGGCCCTCACCGCGTTGCTGCGCCGACGCGGCGGGGGCGAGCGGCTGTTCGTCCACCGGGACCGCGCCGAATGGCGGGAGCTGACCGGCGCCGACGTCAACACCTACCTCAAGGAGCTGGCCGGGCTGGAGATCACCGCGAAGGACTTCCGCACCTGGCACGCCACGGTGATGGCGGCCGTCGCGCTGGCGGTGTCCCGGGAGGCGGCCCGCACCGAGACGGCACGCCGCCGCGCCGTCGGCCGGGCGGTGCGCGAGGTGGCCGGGTACCTGGGCAACACCCCCGCCGTCTGCCGGGCGTCGTACATCAACCCCCGGGTGGTCGAGCTGTACGAGGAGGGTGTGACGGTGGCCGCCGCGCTCCCCCGGCTCGGCGCCGAGAGCGCGTACGGCTCCCTGGCCACGCTGGGCACCGTGGAGGCAGCGGTGCTGCGGATGCTGCGCACGGGGCGCCCGCCCGGCGGCTGACCGCGCGCGACCGGCTCACCCGAGCCGCGAGGCGCGGCCGGGCGGGGGCCCGTGGAGCGGTCCGGTCACGGGCGCGGATCGACGCGGCGCCACCGGGGCCGGGCGTCGCCACCGCGCCGTCCGGCGACGGATGCGCAGCGGGGGCACTGCCGGCGGACGCGGTCGGCCGCCCCGCCCGATTCCGGGAAGGTGTCCGGCCAGGAGACGTGGGGGAACCGAGTGAGCCGGGAACGGCTCAGGGACAGCCCGCAGACGGTCTCGTTCCGCCCGGGCTGCCAGGCGTGGACCTCACCGGCCGGAAGCCGGCGGCGGCCCTCCTCCTCGTCGGTCCACTGCCCGGAGGCGGCGACCGCGTACGACACGGGGCGCGGCACGGTGCCCTCCGTCCTCCTCAGTCGGCCGCGTGCTCGACGCGCAGCCGGACCTGTTCCTCCAGCCGGCGCAGGCTGGTGTCGAGGGCGTCGCCGACGGCTGCCTCCCCCGGGTCGTGCTGCTCGTCGAAGAAGGACAGGTGCACCGTGACCTCGCTGGCGCCGCTGCCGATCCCGGCGACCTGGAGCCAGCCGCTGTAGGCGCCCTGTTCGCGGGTGCCCCACTCCAGCCGCAACTGCTCGCGCCGGCCGCGCAGCAGGGCGGAGGTGTCCTGGTCGGTGCGGTCCTCGTGCACGGTGACCGCGGGCGGCTCCCCGGCGTGCACGTGCAGCGCCTCGGGCAGCCAGGCGTCCATCTGCCCGACGTTCGCGGCCTGGTCGTAGACCTGCTCCGGCTGGGCGGGCATGGTGCGGGAACGTTCGTACTCGGTCATCGCGCTACCGTCCTCGGTTCGGTGTCACGGGGCGGCGGGCCGGCCGGGTACCCCGTGCGGCCACGGGTGGAACGGCGGCCCGGTGCCGGAGGTTCAGAACACGGCCGGCACCACGCCCCGGTCGGGGGTCAGGCGGACGCTCTGCCCCCGCCCGCAGTGGACGATCCGGTCGCCCAGGCCCACGGCTTCGGCCTCGGCGAGGAACGCCGAGAGCGGTGAGCGGAACACCGTGTAGTCGTGGTAGTGGACCGGCAGGATCTGGTGGGGGTCGAGCCGGCGGGCCAGTTCGGCGCCCTGAGCGCCGTCCATGGTCACGACGAAGCCGCCCGGCAGCCGGGTGCCGCCGAGGTGCAGCACCGCCAGGTCGGCGGCGGGGAAGCGCCGTGCGATCTCGTCGAGACCGTCGTGGACCAGCGTGTCACCCGACACGTACAGCCGCATCCGGACCGGGCCGCCGGCGGGGCCGAACTCCAGCATGCTGCCCATCACCGGCGGGAGGAGGGCGCGCAGGGCCCGCGGGCCGGCGTGCCGTCCGGGCAGGGCCGTCACCGTGACCTGCGCGTCGCCCCGGCTCAGGGTGAGGCCCTCCCAGGTGCGCAGGCCGGCGGTGCGGCCGAAGCCGTGCAGGACCCGCAGCCGCCGGGCCGCGTGCCGGGTGGTGAGGACCGGCACAGTGTGGTCGAGGTGCCGGTTCGTACGCCGGTCCCAGTGGTCCCCGTGGAGGTGGGAGAGCACGACCGCGTCGGGGCGGGGCAGGTCCACGATGTCGACGGCCGGTTCCGTCAGCCGCCTGCTCACCAGCCCGTATCCCAGGTGGGCGTACTGGCCCCGGTGCAGGAAGTTGGGGTCGGTGAGCAGCGTCAGCTCGCCGTACCGCACCACCAGGGTGGCGTTGCCGATGAACTGGATCCGGACGGAACCGTCCGTGAGGTCGTCCGCGAAGTGTGACATGGCCATCCCATCCGACGGGGTGCCGGACCCCGTCCCGCCACCGGTCCGTTCCGCTTCCTCCGGTGGGACGGGGTACCCCCGCCGGCCGCGGTCACGCGTGCCGCGGGCCGGCGGGGGCCGGGACGGTCGAACGGACCGTCCCGGGGGCGCCCGGCGCCGGTCAGGGCAGGCGGCCCAGCAGGGCGGTCACCTCGCGCCGGAGCGCCTCGCGGGCCGTCGGAGGCAGCGCGCCGAGGTCGGTCGCCTCCAGGGTCCGCAGCACCTGCCCGGGGCCGTCTCCGGCCGCATGTGCGGCGGCCCCGGTGACCACCTCGTGGCCGTCCCGGACGGCGACGCGCAGCCGGTGGCCCCCGCCCTCCTCGGCGTGGACGGCGGCGGCCACCACCAGCGGCGGCGGTCCGCCCGGGTCGGCGGGCGCCTTGTGGTACCCGCTCACGACGGGCTCGCGCCAGCGCAGCGCGAGCAGCAGGGGGCGCTTGGCCACCACCTCGGCCAGATCCGTCTCGTAGGTCCCGTCCGGGTCCAGGACGGTCGCGCGCGCGTCCAGCACGAGGGCGGCGGGCAGCAGGCAGCGCAGCGTGCTGCCGACGATGTTGCCGCCGACCGTGGCGGTCCGGCGCACGGCGCCGGTGCCCACGCTGCCGGCCGCCCGGTGCAGCACCTCCGGGACCCGGTCGTCGACGCGGTGCAGCAGGACGGCGCCGCCCAGCGCGTCCGGCCGGAGCACATTGGCCTCGGGGACGTGGCGGAGGGAGACGGCCAGGTCCGGGAAGCCGTCCCGTTGCCAGACGCCCCACACGAGCGTGGCCCCTCCGACGGGGACCGCTCCTTCCGCGAGATGGGCGCGCGCTTCGGACAGTGAGGTGGGCAGACGCAGCAGCACGACGGAACCTGCTTTCCTGGACGTCGGCGGGAGGCGGAGCGACGTGACTCGGGGGCGGACGGCGGCACTTCGTCGGACGGTCCGGGCGGGGAGCACTGCATTGTCGGTACGCCGACGGGGGCGCGTACAGGGCTCACGGGGCGCCCCGTGCGTCCGGTCCGGGGCACGACGGGCGCGCGGGTCAGCGCGGTCCGGGGCGGCGGGTACCGGGCGCCCGGGCGCGCTTGGTCGCGTCTCAACGCCCCTCATGGCACCCACCCCGCCGTCCGCAGGCACCCGCCGCCCCGCCGTCCCCGGGCTCCGTGCCGCCGTCCCGCCCCACCGTCCCTTCCCTCCCCTCCCCGACCCCCTTCATGCGGCCCGGAACCGTCTCCCCCGCGGAACAATCACCGGACCGTTCCCGGGCTCCGCCGCGCTCCGGGCCGACGCCCGTCCGGATTCTCCGCCCGTGTCCCTGACGGGTGGTCGTCCGGGTCCGGCGCTGCGGGCCCGGTCCGGCGGCGGCGCGCGCCGGAACGACCGAACGACCGAACGACGGCACGACGGGGCAACGGGGCAACGGCACCGTCCGTACCGGGCACGCCTGCGGTCGGCGGGTGCGACGGGCCGGTCAGGGCGGGTGGCATCGTTCACTCGAAGGCGTTGTTTGCCCCGTGTGCTCGTCCGTTGCCCGCATGCGCGGGTCCCGGACCGGAGAGAACCCGGACATGCACGAACCGGCGCGGCACGACCCGTCCCCCCCGTCCGAGAATCCACCGATACCCGACACCGCTCACGACCCGTCCTCCGAGGCTCCCTGCCTCCTGGCCGCGGACGTGGTCTTCACCGCCGACTTCGCCTCCACCCGCCAATGGGTGGCGGGGCGTTCCTGGGCCTATCCCGGCGGCGGCCCGACCAATCCGGGCGACGACAAACTCGATCACCTGGTGCCGGACGACGACTACTGCCGCAGCGGCGTCTTCCGCGCCACCCGCAGGCCGGACGGCCGCTGGAACACCGGCCTGCTCACCACCGAGGGCAGCGCGGAGGGATTCCTCGCCCGGACCGGCGACGTGCTCGAGGCCCGCGTGCGGCTGCCCCGGGCCGTCGGGGCATGGCCGGCCATCTGGACCTGGCGGGACGGCGACCAGGAGATCGACGTCTTCGAGTACCACCCGGACAACCCCGACCTGCTGGAGCTGAGCAACCACGTCCGCGACGCCGGCCACTACTACCGGCACCGTTCGGTGCGCCCAGGTGCCTGGGTCGACCTGCGGGTGGAGTTCGGTGCGCGTTCCGTCGTCTGGTGGGTGAACGGCGCGCGCGCCTTCGCGGACCGGCGGGGGGTGGGCCGCCGCTGGCACGCCCACCTCATCGTCAACCTCTCGGTGTGCGCCGGGCGGTACCATCCGCCTCCGGACGCGGACACCGACGCGATGGACTACGAGGTGGCGAGCCTGGTGGTGCGCCGGCCGTCAGACGCCGAACTCCGCCGGTGAGAGGCCGAGCACCGCGCACGCGTCACGGATGACGTACTGCTCGGACGCCTCGAAGGAACCGTCGGCGCCGGCCACCACGATGCCGGTCTGCACCACCGCGCGGGCCTCCACGGGCTTCTTCGCCGTCCTGGCGATGTCCTCCAGGGCCCGCGCCTTGCCCGACTCGAAGTGGCCCACGAGCCGGTCCACATGCTCGTTGAACCGCTTGCGCAGCTGCTCCGGCGGGAAGTTCTGCAGGACCTCGTTGGAGACGATCAGCTCCTCCACGCGCTGCCGCTCCGACGGGTCGACGTGGCCGTCGGCGGCGGCGACGAGGGCGCACATGGCCATCGCGGCGTCCCGGTAGGCGCCGCTCTTGAGCTCCGTCCTGGCCGACGCCAGCTGCGACTTCAGCAGGGAGAGCAGCTGGGCCCTGGACCCTCCGGAGGACGTGCCGCGCCCCTGGCCGCCCGGCACGGCCCGGCCGAGAGGGCCGCCCGGGCCCTGCGCCCGGCCGCCTGAGGGCCGCGCACCCTGGGACTGCTGGAGGGTCCTGGCCTGTTCCTTGAGCTTGTCCCACATCGCCACTGGTGCCACCTCGGGGTGAGTCGCCGTCGTCCGGCCCGCGGACCGTCGGACACGGCCCGGACCGGTGCGGGAGGCCCGGCCGGGCCTCCCGCGGTCCGTCTGGAAGAACGGTGCCGGCGGCGCGCCGGTTCCCACGGGACGCAAGAAGTGCCAGGACCACCCGTTCGGTTGAGCGGGTTCGCTGCCGTGCCGTGCCCTCCCGACGGGTGTGGGCGACACCACAGGTTTGAACGGTGCGGGACGGGTGAGGCGGTCGGGATGTGTCCGCTCCTCCTCCCCACCGTCCTCACCCCCACGAGACACGCAAGCGGCCCCCGGACGGCGCGCCCCACCGGCCCCGGGAGGCGCGGTGAGTGACGTCGTACGGTCCTCCGGGGGCGATCCGGCACCGGAGGCGGGGCCCGGGAAGCACGGGCAGAAGGCCGACCGGGCCAGTCCCGCGGCGGACGGCGCGGCCGGTTCGACGGCCGTGGCCACGACGGACGTTCCGCCCACGGCGGACGGCCGGCCCACGGCCGCCTCGGGTGCCGAGCGCCCCGGGGCGGACGGCGCACCGCGCCGGTCCGGGCAGCGTGACGCGTTCTTCGACAACGCCAAGTACCTGGCGATCGTGCTGGTGGCCGTCGGTCACGCGTGGGAGCCGCTGCGGTCCGACAGCCGCACCGTCACCGCGCTGTACACACTCGTCTACGCCTTCCACATGCCGGCGTTCATCGTCATCGGCGGGTACTACTCCCGCACCTTCGACGGCAGCCCGGGGCGCATCCGGCGCCTGGTGACCGGTGTGGCGCTGCCGTACGTGATCTTCGAGACGGCGTACACCTTCTTCACCCGGTGGACGGACGGTGTGCCCGACCGGCCGATCACCCTGCTGGAGCCCCTTTACCTGACGTGGTTCCTGGCGGCCCTGTTCGTGTGGCGGCTCACCACCCCGCTGTGGAAGCTGGTGCGGTGGCCGGTGCCCGTGGCGCTGGCCGTGGCCATGCTGGCCACCATGTCGCCGTCGCTCGGCGAGGACCTCGACATCCAGCGCATGCTGCAGTTCCTGCCGTTCTTCGTCCTCGGACTGAGTCTGCGGCCGGAGCACTTCCGCGCGGTGCGCACCCGGCGGGCCCGGCTGCTGGCCGTACCGGTGTTCGCCGCGGCTCTGGTGGGGGCCTACTGGGCAGTGCCGCGGGTGAACACCGGCTGGCTGTACCACCGGGACAGCGCGCAGGAACTGGGCTTCCCCGCCTGGTACGGACCGATGGCGACCCTCGTCGTGTTCGCCTGCTCCCTGCTGCTCGTCGCCTGCTTCCTGTCCTGGGTGCCCGGGCGGCGGACCTGGTTCACCTCCCTCGGCGCGGCCACGCTGTACGGGTATCTGCTGCACGGTTTCGTCGCCCAGGTGAGCAAGTACTGGGGCTGGTACGACCCCGAGTGGCTGTACGAACCGCTGGGCGCGGTGGTGGTCACGGTGGTCGCCGCGGTGCTGGTGACGGTCCTGTGCTCGGCACCCGTGCGACGGGTGTTCGGATGGGCGGTCGAGCCGAATCCGGACTGGGCGTTCCGGACTGCGCCGCGCACGGCCGACTGAGTCCGCGCACCCCGGGCGCGACCGCTCCCGGGGGTGCTTGCGGCCCGGCGGCGGTCAGTCGGCCCGCGCGCGGTACAGGTCGCGGATCAGAGCGATCTCGGCGCCGTGGTGCAGGACCTCCTGGTTGACCCACCACACGATGTCGACGAAGGGCTCCTCCGCGTCGCTGCCGTGCGGGTACGTGCAGTACCCGACGGTGTCGAGGGCGGCGTCGTCGACGCTCAGCAGCGCCTCGCGCCAGGCTGCGGCACCGGTGTCGAAGGCAGCCAGGGCCGTCGCCGCGTCGCCGGGGACCACGACGTCGTCGCGGGTCAGACGGCGGCTGCCGGCCGTGTGGTCGGCGCGCAGTGTCAGCATGTCGCTCAAGTGGCTCAGCCGCCAGGCGATGGTGGTGAACGGGGGCGGCCAGGGGTGCGGGTACGCGGCGGCGTCGCGTCCGAAGTCGCCGGTGCCGGCGAGCAGGGTCGCGCGGGGGCCCGGTCCGTGCGCGCGGCGCCGGACCGACCAGCACTCCGGCACCGGCTCCCAGAAGTACTCCTCGTCGGTCATGGCCGGGACCGGGGTGTCGCAGCCGTCGCCGCTGTCCGTCAGGGGCCCGGCCATCCGGGCGGTGAGCCGTGCGCGGGCGAAGTCGAACTGTTCCAGCAGCGGGGTCAGACGGGGCGGGGTCATCGTGGCTCCTGGCCGGGGGCGGCGGTCGCGGGGGCGGACGTCCCGGGGGTGGCGGTCGCCGGGGCGCGGCCGGTCACGTGCCGGCCGGTGCGCCGTTCGTGGAGCAGGGCGGCGCCGGTCGCGAGGGCCCCGAGGCCCTCCCACGCCGCGATGCCGAGGAACGCCTGCGGCGCCCTGCCGCCGGCCACCGCCGCGGTGAAGACCACGCAGGTGAGGAGGCGGAACGGCACCGTCCACAGGTAGAAGGCACGCCAGTCCGCCAGTGCGGCCAGCACGTAGTAGACGCCCATGTTGAGGGCCGCCATCGACGACGCGGTGACGAAGGCGCCGGTGTGGTCGCCGCTCCCCCGCTCACCGGGCACGGCGAGGCCCAGCAGGGACAGTTGCGCGGTCGGAGAGAGGAGGCCGACGGCTCCGAGCACGGCGGCGAGCACGCCGAAGACGGCCATGGTCCAGCCCGAGGGCGAGCGGGGAATACGCACCCGGTGAGCGTAGCGACCGGGGCGCCCGCCGCAAGCCCTCATGTCCTCGGCCCTACCCCCGCACGCCGTGCGTGCAGGCCCCTGATCAGGCCGGCGTCCATTGCTGGTCGGCGCCGCCGGTGCCAGTCCCCCAACTGCACCGCGGACGCGGCGTCAGGCCGAGCCGTCCCGTGAGGTGCGGTGTGCGCAGCCGGGGTCGTGGTCGGTGGCGCACGAGGTCCACCACCGCTCGCAGCAGGCGGCGTCCACCTCGGCCTGGGCGAGCACCGCGGCGGCCGTGTCACGCCAGGCTCCGCGGCGGCCCTCGCGTTCCCGGAGGACGGCGACGGTCCGCCGCTCCTCGGCGATGACATGCTCCCGGGCGATCCCGAGCAGGGGCGCCAGGCCCGCGGCGGCCATGGCGAGGCTGGTCCAGGCGGGGACGGCGCCCCAGGTCCGGACCGTGCAGTAGGCGAGCCAGAGGGCTACGGCGACGTAGAGCGCGGAAAGGGTGCGGCTGCCTCTGCTCATGGCCGATCCTCCTGGATCCGTCGGGGGCGCGCCGGACCGGACGGGCGGCGCTCCCGATCCGTACTCCGGTGACTGCGGATGGAGTTCGGATGCCCGCGATGGGCGGGACCATGACACCTGGTGCGGCGGAAACTTCATCCGGCGCCGCTCCGGGGCGCGTCGACGGGGCTGCCGGTGAAGGGGCCTGCGGTGCACGGGGGTTGAAGACGGGGCGCGAGCGCCGCAGTCCACCGGCCGGGCGGCTCCGGGGCGGCCGACGGCGCGTCAAGCGACGCGGGCGCGCCGGCGCACCAGGATCTGCGGCGGCACGGCGGACCGGTCCGCCGGGCGAGTGGTGGTGGCGGGCGTACGGACGGCGGCCCGAACGCGGTAGGTCGTGCGGTGCGGGTCGACCACGGGGTCGCCGAGGGTGATCCGGCCGGCGGCGTGCAGGGCGTCGCACTCCTCCGTGGGCAGCGCGACGTAGCAGCCGCCGAGCCCGGTGGTGGAGTCGATCGGGCGCCAGTAGCTGTAGCGGCGGCGGCCGTTGGCGTGCACGCTCACATAGGTGGGGGTGCGCGGGTCGGAGACGATCCGCAGCACGTCGGATCCCGGCGCCCCGGCGGAACCGCTGGGCCGGGAGGAGCCGGTCCGTGCGGCGGCGGTGCGGGAGGGCCGGGTGCGGGGGGCCGGGAGGGCGACGACGCGCGCGGTCTGGTCGACGGTGGAGAGCATCAGCAGAGCCTTTCCGGAGCCGGGACTCGAGACCGTCTACCCAGCAGAACGCAGGTGTTGATCTCCTTTTCCGATCATTGTGCGGTTGCCCACTGACAACAGGCCCACACCCGGGCCGAGATGGGCCCGCTCCCCCGGCCGCCGGACGTCCCGTCAACGTGGCTCCGCGCGCCGTCCGGGCCACCGGCCCGACGGGAGGGGGAGGTTGAGACCGGGGGGCCGACAGGGCTGGGCCGACGGGCCGGGGCCGACGGGCCGGGGCCGACGGGCCGGGGCCGGACGGGCCGTCCGGCCCCAGCCGCCGTCATCACCCTTCACGAGCCTCACGCTCGCGCGCGGGGGGACGCCTCAAAGCGCGCCCTGGAACCGCGCGAACTCGGCGTCTGTGCCGACCCGTTGAGCTGTCGCGGGCCGGGAGGTCCAGGCTCGGCAGATACTAGGCGGCGGGCTCCAGGCGGACGCAGCAACGGCCCGTCTCGGGGTCCAGGCAGGCGGTGTAGCCGGTTTCGCGCAGTCCTTCCAGGATGCCGCCGAGCAGATGCAGGTTCATCCCGCACACCGTCCGGGTGTGCTCGCGGGCCAGGGCGTGGAAGGGACAGTTGCCCAGGACGACGCCGCCGTCCTCGCGCCGGGGCTCGAAGCCGTAGCGCTCCAGCACCCGCACCACGTCCGTCCCCGCGTCGTCCCCGCCGATGCGGGCCCCCAGTTCCCGCGCTTCGCGGTGCAGCACGTCGCGGACCGGTTCTCCGGTGGCGCCGGACTCCTCCACGGCACGGGCGAGGAGCCGTCCGGCCAGTTCGTAGCGCCGGTCGGGGAGGCTGACCGCGATCTGGCGCGCGGACCGCCGGTAGAGCTTCGCGGGCCGGCCGGCGCCGGGCCCGGTACGGCCGCTGCGGCGCTCGTAGACCACGTCGAGCAGCGACTCGTCGGCGAGCCGGTCGAGGTGGAAGGCGGCGGTCTGCCGGGCCAGCCCGAGGTCGGCCGCGGCCTCGTCCCGGCCGACCGGGTCCGGGCTGCGCACCACGTAGTCGTAGAGCCTCCGGCGGGTGGGTTCGCCGAGCGCGGCGATGGCGGAGACGTCCGGGTCGCGTCCTTCGTCCGTGTGGTCCACGAACACCAGTGTAAAACCCACGGCTCTTGACTAAAGAACGACCGGAGGTCTTCTATAAACAATGAACCTTGTAGATAGAAGGAGGGGCCATGGCCTCCACGACCACCAGCAAGAACACGGTCGGCACCCGGCGGGCACAGCTCGCCGACCCCGGCTACCAGGCGTACGTGATCCTGCGGACGGGCTTCACGGTGGCGCCGATCCTGTTCGGGCTGGACAAGTTCGCGAATCTGCTCGTCGACTGGCCCGGGTACCTCGCCCCGTGGATCGACGGCCTCGTGCCGGGCGACGCCCAGGCAGCCATGTACATGGTGGGAGTGATCGAGATCCTGGCCGGTGCCGTCGTGGCCGTGGCACCGCGTTTCGGGGGCTGGCTGGTCGCCGGCTGGCTGGCCGGCATCATCATCGACCTGCTGACCATCCCGGACCACTACGACGTCGCACTGCGGGACTTCGGGCTGCTGCTGGGCGCGGTCGCGCTCGCCCGGCTGGCGCAGCGCTACCACGGAACGGAGGCGTGAGGAGGCGACGGGAGCCCGCCGCGACGGGCGCGGGCGGAGGGTGCCCCGCACCATCCGCCCGTGTCCGCACGCGGAGGGCGGTGGGCGGCGCACGGCCTGCACCCTCCCCGCGTCCCCTCCCCTCCCCCCTTCCCCCTCCCCCTTCAGCCTCTCCCTTCAGCCTCTCCCCGGCCCTCCCCTCAGCCCAGCACGCGCAGGGCCCCGGGCAGGACCCGGGCGGTGACGGGGAGGACGGCCTCGACCTCGCCGTCGGTGCCGTAGGGGACCTCGCGGTCCGCCTCGATGCGGACCTCGCGCCCGCGCAGGACCCTCACCTGCGGGCGGTGGACGTGGGCCCCGGTCTCCAGCTCCTTCATCAGGGCGAAGAACAGCCGCCGGGGCGCCTCCTCGATCATCACGACGTCCAGCAGTCCGTCGTCGACGCGGGCGTCCGGTGCGATGAGACGACCGGAGCCGTAGTAGCCGGAGTTGGCGGCGACGACCGTGTAGCCGGTGTGCGCGTGCTCCACGCCGTCCACGGTCACGCGGTAGCGGGCCGCCCGCCAGGAGGCGACGGCGCGCAGCCCGCCGGCGTAGTACGAGGCCGCGCCGCGCAGCAGCCTGGAGCGGTTGGCGTACCGGTTCGCCAGGGCGTCGACGCCCGCGTAGACGCTGCCGAGGACCACCGTGCGTTCGTGGACGGCCGACGTCACCTCGACGGTGTCGACGGGCCGGGGCTCCCCCGTGAGCAGGATCCGCGCCAGCTCCCCGGGGTCGGTGGGCAGGCCGAGGGCCCGGGCGAAGTCGTTGCCCCGCCCGGCGGGCACCAGGCCGAGCGTGGCTCCCGTCCCGCTGAGGGCACCGCCGACGCACCCGGCGATGCCGTCCCCGCCGACGGCCAGGACCACCCGCCCCTGCTCCCCCGCCGCGCGGGCCACCTCGCCGGCGTGGACGAGGCTCCGGCTGTACTCGGTCCGCAGGTCGGCGCCCGCCTCCCGGAGCAGCCGCGCCAGGGCGATCAGCGAGGCGGCGCCGGTCGCACCGCCCGCGGTGGGGTTGACGACGGCGGTGAACTGTCGCATGGGGCTGCCTCCGGCGGGCCGAGGGGAGAGGGAGGAGGGGGCGGGGTCCGGCGCGGACGACTCAGTCACCGGCGGGCAGGAGCACGCCGGGGCTGAGCAGTCCGGCGGGGTCAAGGTGCCGCTTCACGGCGTCCAGGGCCCCGGCGCCGAGGGGGCCGATCTCGCGCAGATACCAGTCCCGGTGATCGGTGCCGACGCCGTGATGGTGGCTGATGGTGCCCCCGGCGGCGAGGATCGCCTCGTTGGCTGCGTGCTTGGCGCGCGTCCAGTGCGCCACCGCGTCGTCGCCCTGGGCGGAGACGACGGTGAAGTAGAGCGAGGCACCGTTCTCGTAGACGTGCGAGATGTGGCACATGACCAGGGGCGGGGTCCCGGCGGCGGTGAGGGTCCCGGTGAGCGCCTCACGGACGGCGGCGTACAGCTCGGGGATGCGGGACCAGAAGGTGGCGGTCTCCAGCGTCTCGGCGAACGCCCCGACGTCGAGGAGGGCGTCGCGCAGGTAGGGGGCCGAGTAGCGGCCGCCCTCCCAGCGCTGTCCGGGCTCCTCCCCCAGCGGCGTGCCGCCGTGGGCGCGCAGGACGGCGGCCGCGCCCTGCCTGCGGTGGGCGGTGTCCTCGGCGGTGCCCTCGTGGCCCACGACGGCGAGGCAGCCGGCCGACGACTCCTGCACGCCGGCGCCGATGGCGTCGGGCTGGGCGAGACCGATCAGGGTCTCGGTCTCGTCGGACAGGCGCAGCACCGTCGGGCGGGGTCCGTCCTGGGCGAGGTGGCGCAGTGCGGCGGCGCCCTCGTCGAAGGAGGCGAAGCGCCAGCCCTCGTAGACGCGGGTCTCGGGCAGCGGCCGGATGCGTACGGTGACCGCGGTGATGACGCCGAAGGCGCCCTCGGAGCCGAGCACGAGCTGACGCAGGTCGGGACCGGCGGCCGAGCGGGGGGCGCGGCCGGTGTCGAGGGTCCCCCTCGGTGTGGCGAGCGTCAGGGACAGCACCATCTCGTCGAAGCGGCCGTAGCCGGCGGAGGCCTGGCCGCTGGAGCGGGTGGCGGCGAATCCGCCGATGGTCGCCCACTCGTAGGACTGGGGGAAGTGGCCCAGGGTGAAGCCCTCGGCGGCGAGCAGCGCCTCGGCCTGCGGGGCCCGCAACCCGGCCTGGAGGGTCGCGGTGCGCGAGACGGGGTCGAGGCCGGTCAGCCGGTCCATGCGGCGCAGGTCGAGGGCGACGACGGGGCGCCGCCCGTCCGGGGCGAGACCGCCGACGACGGAGGTGCCGCCGCCGAACGGGACCAGGGCCAGGCCGTGTTCGGCGCAGGCCGCCAGCACCGCGAGGACCTCGTCGTGTCCGGCCGGGAGCAGCACGGCGGCGGGGAGGTCCCTGAGGTCGCCCTCGCGGATGCGCAGCAGGTCGGGAGTGGACTTGCCGCGGGTGTGGCGGATCCGGGTCTCCGGGTCGGTGCGCACGTGGTCCTCGCCCACGGCGTCGGCCAGGGCGCGGCGGGCGGCCGGGCCGAGCGGGGAGCCGGGGACCGTCAGGTCCTCCAGTGCGAGGGGTTCCCGGGCGTGGGGCTTGACGCCGAGCAGGTCGCGCAGCAGCCCGGTCACCGACTCCGGCAGCGGTGTCGCCCTGGCCGGGTCGCCCCAGCCACTCCACAACATGTCCATGACGGTCGTTCCTCACCGGTCGGTTCGAGCATCGAGAGCAGCGGTGCCGTCGCCGACGGCCTCCCATGGCGTTACACTGTTACACATGACGCCTATTCGTCACAACCGTTCGGACAACGACGCCGTCCTCGACGCCGTGCGCGACTGCGTGATGGCCGTCGGCGTGCGGCGCACCACGATGACCGACGTGGCCCGCCGCGCCGGGGTCTCCCGGATGACGCTGTACCGGCGGTGGCCGGACGTGCGGTCCCTGGTGGGCGACCTGATGACCCGTGAGTGGGTCGACGTCGCCACCGGCGTGGTCCCCGAGCCGCGCGCGGACGTGCCGGCCCGGGCGCGGATGGTCGACGGACTGGTGGCCGGGGTGCGCGCCTTCGGGGAGCACCCGCTGTTCCGCAAGATCGTGGACGTCGACCCGGAACTGCTGCTGCCCTACGTGCTGGACCGCCGCGGTGCCAGCCAGGAGGCCCTGCTGGGCCTCCTGGCCGACGACCTGCGCGCAGGGCACGCCGACGGGTCGGTGCGCGCCGGGAACCCCGGACTGCAGGCCCGTGCACTGCTGTTGGTCGTCCAGTCGTTCGCCCTGTCCCTGCGCACCATGACCGACGAGGACGACCCCGGCCTCGGCGCCGAGGCACTCCTCGCGGAGCTGCGCGACATCCTGGAGAGGACCCTCACCCCATGAACGTCCCCAGCGGCCCGTCCCCCGGCTCCTCCCTCTCGGCCCGCCGCCGCGCCGACGACCTCGCCCGGACCGTGGGCGGCCCCACCGTCGACGTGCTGGTCGTCGGGCTCGGCGCCACCGGCGCGGGCGTCGCGCTGGACGCCGCCGCGCGCGGCCTGAGCGTGGCCGCCGTCGACGCCCACGACCTCGCCTTCGGCACCTCCCGCTTCAGCAGCAAGCTCATCCACGGCGGGCTGCGCTACCTGGCCTCCGGCCAGCTCGACGTGGCCCATGAGAGCGCGGTGGAGCGCGGGGTGCTGATGGAGCGCACCGCCCCCCACCTGGTGCGCGCCCAGCCGTTCGTGCTGCCGCTGACCCCGCTGGTGCCGCACCGTCAGGCGGCCCTGGCGCGGGCCGGGTTCCGGGCGGGCGACACCCTGCGGCTGGCCGCCCGCACCGCGCGCGCCACGCTCCCCCCGCCGCGCCGGCTCTCCGCGGTGGAGGCCCGCCATCTGGCTCCCGCCCTGCGCGCCGACGGTCTGCGCGGCGGTCTGCTGTCCTGGGACGGCCGGCTCACCGACGACGCCCGCCTGGTGACCGCCCTCGCCCGCACCGCCGCCGCACACGGAGCCGTCGTCCTGACCCGGGTCAGGGCACTGTCCCTGACCGGCTCGGGGGCCCGGGTGCGCGACGAACTCACCGGCGAGGAGGGCGAGATCCGCGCCCGGGCGGTGATCAACGCCTCCGGCGTCTGGGCGGACGGCCTCGTCGACGGCCTGAGCATCCGGCCCTCGCGCGGCACCCACCTCGTCCTGCGCCCGGACTGCCTCGGCCCGCTCCCCGCGGGGCTGCACATCCCGATCCCCGGGGAGTCCAACCGCTTCGTCCTGGTCCTGCCCCAGGACGACGGCCGGGTCTACGTCGGCCTCACCGACGAGCCGGTGGAGGGGGCCGTCCCGGACGTCGCCGAGGCGCCCGAGTCGGACATCGGCTTCCTGCTCGACGTCCTGGGCTCCGTCGTGGACGTCCCGGTGCACAGGGACGACGTCGTGGGCGCCTTCGCCGGCCTGCGGCCGCTGCTGGACACCGGCGGCGGCCCGGCGGCCCGGACGGCCGACATCTCGCGGCGGCACGCGGTGCTCACCTCGTCCGAGGGCGTGGTCACCGTCGTGGGCGGCAAGCTGACCACCTACCGGCGGATGGCGCAGGACGCCGTCGACGCCGCCGTGCGCGTCCGCCGGCTGCCGGCGGGCCCGTCCGGCACGGCCGCGCTCCCGCTGGTGGGCGCCGCCTCGCCGCGCACCCTGGCGGCCCTGCCCGCGCCGCGCCGCCTGGTGCAGCGCTACGGCACGGAGGCACCGGCGGTCCACGCGCTGGGCGCGCACGACCCCCGGCTCCGCGCACGCGTGGTGGCCTCCCACCCGGTCACCGGCGCCGAACTGCTGTGGGCGCTGCGCCACGAGGGCGCCCTCGACGAGGCGGACCTGCTCGACCGCCGGACCCGCATCGGACTGGTGCCCGAGGACCGCGCCGAGGCCCTGGACGCGGTGCGGGACCTGCTGGACGCGGAGGCCGCCCACCGGGCGTGACCCGGAGCCCGACGGCTTCCGGGCCGGACGGGAGCCGTCCCGCGGTCCGGGCCGCCGGGGACCGGGCGGGCCGCCCGCCCGGCGGCCGTGGCCCGTGCGGGCCGCACCGCCTCCGGCGGTCTCCGGCCGCCCGTGCCCGGACGGTCCGGAGGCGGGACGCGGCGGTGCGGCGTCAGCCGGCGTGCACGCCGACCTCGTACAGCGAATAGCCCCACTGGGTGCCCCGGGCCTGGCCCACCACCCTCACGTAGCGGGCACGCTGGGCCTCGAACCGGGCCGTGTCCAGGCCGCCGTCACCGGACGTGGTGGACCAGACGGTGCGCCAGTCGGTGCCGTCCGGGGACAGCTCGATGCGGTAGGCACGGGCGTAGGCCCGCTCCCAGTCGAGCGTGACGCGCCCGACCCGCCGGGACTCGCCCAGGTCGATGCGCAGCCACTGGCCGTCGCTCCAGTCGCTGGCCCAGCGGGTGCCCCGGTCGCCGTCCACGGCGCGTCCCGCCGCGTAGCTGGTGAAGGGGTTCCACTCGGACGAGGAGGCCGTGGCGGACGCGCCCTCGGCGAGGTTCACCCCCGCCCGGTGGGCCTCGGAGGCGCCCCAGGTGGTGAGGTAGGACTCCGCGCCGCGGAACAGGTCGTCGACCACGTCCTGGCCGCCCACCCGCCGGATGTCCTCGATCCAGTCCGGCACCAGCCCGTAGTGCGCGGCTCCGTCGGTGTTCAGGTCCCAGGTGCGCTCGCCGGTGGTCTGCCGGTCGAGGACCGACCCGCCGTCCGCGCTGCGGAAGGGGTAGGTGACGGGGTCGGGCGCGTCGGCGCCCCGGGGCGCGGGCCAGCCGCCGACGCCGTTCATGTCGGTGCCGTAGCCGTAGCCGACGCCGTGCTTCTCGCGCAGCGCCCCGGTCCGCCCGGCCTCGGCGACGAAGCTCTCCGAGCCGTGCATGTACTGGGCGACGAAGCCGCCGAGTCCGTAGACGCGGTCGGTCCAGTCGAGGTCCATCCAGCTGTGCGAGGAGATGACGCCCGGGTAGGACTCGGCCTCCAGGATGTCGAGGACCCGGCCGGTGGCCTTGACGCTCATGTGGTCGATCTCGAGCATCATGTTGCGCTTCATCATGCCGCGCACCGCGTACTCACCGAGGTCGGTGAGCCCCCGGACGTTGCACTGGGCGTCCGCGTCGTAGCGGGGCAGTTCCACGCCGTCGGGGAGCTTCTGCTCCGCCCCGGGCGCGGCGGTCAGGCCGATGGGGTTGTCGTGCTGGGGGCCGGTGCACTTCTCGGTGCGCCAGAAGGTGCCGGTCGACAGGAACTGGCCGACGTTGATGGCGGTGCCGAGCGCGCCCGAGTCGAAGCGCACCCCGCACAACGCGTTGTCGAACTTGTGGCACAGGAACATGCTGCGCACACCGAGGTCGTACAGCTCGTCCAGCCCGGCGTCGATGTCGGCCCGGTCGCACTGCGCGATGTCCAGGACCTGCTTGCAGCCGAACGGCTCGGAGGTCTCCACCCCCAGCACCACGGCCAGCTTGCCCTGCTCGACGACCCGGCGGGCCTGCGCGCTGTCGGTGACGACGCGGAACCAGCCCTTGCCCGGGCCGCCGTACATCCGGTCGACGTAGTCCTGCATGTCGTAGGTCAGCTTCGCCTGCAGCCGGATGGAGGTCATCTCGTCGCAGCTGCGGTCCTTGAAGAAGTAGACGGAGCAGATCACGCCGTTGGTGACCAGGTCGTTCACCATCACGCGCTGTCCGCCGCGCCAGGCGCGCTCGATCCACGCGTAGTAGTTCTGCTGGTGGGTCAGGGAGTCATGGGCCGGCCAGTCCCGGAAGGTGGGCCAGCCGTCGGGGTCGTGCCGGCCGTCACCGCCGTTGGTGATGAAGTCGAAGACGGCGAGCGAACCGTCGGGGTAGTGCTCGGGACAGTCCTTGAGCGCGTCCGCGATGCCCCGGTCGGAGAAGGGCTTGCCGCAGATGAGCCGGCCGCCGAACGCCTCGTTGGACATGACGTGGTTGTGCGCGTCGACGAACCCGCGGACTTCTCCGGCGGAGTTGGTGCCCCGGAACGGCTCGCCCGTGACGCCGATCCCCGAGTCCGGGGACGGGCGCGCGGCCGGGTCCCACCAGTCGCCGTCCGCGGCGGAGCTCGGTGTGGGACCGAGGGCGGCGGCCAGGACGAGCAGGATCAGGGACAGGAAGGCGAAGGGCCGGCGTCTGCCGGTGGAGCGTCGAACGATGGTCACGGCCACGTCCCTCCGTCGGCGGTCGGCACGGCCGGTCGACCGGCGGGCACGCCCGGGGTTGTCATGACCGCGCTCAGTTAGGCCGAATATCGCTACTGCCGCGTAAGGAGTCAAGGGCCCGGGACGGGCGGGATGCACGAGCCGGCCGGCCGGCGCACCGGGGACGCGGCCTGCCCGGCCCCGCCGGCCCGGCCGGGCGCACGGAACACGGCTCGTGACGGGCCCGGAGGCGGCCCGCCCGACGGCTCCGGAGCGGGCGGGACCCGACGCGCTACTCCCCCGCCTCCGCCGCGTAGTGCAGGGAGATGGAGCGCAGCACGTCGGTGGCGGACACGTCGGTGCGCCCCGCGTCGTGGACCTCGGCGAGCTGGACGAAGGCGAAGGCCAGCGCGGAGGTGATCTGCACGATGGCCGGCCCCAGCTTCGCGGTGACGATGTCGGCCACCTCGCGGGCGTCGGCGTCGGCCGGGAGCTCGATGTGCGGCAGCATCTCCTCCAACATCCGGGAGACGGCACCGCTGTTGGTGACCGAGTCCGGATCGGCCCGCAGCTGCCGCCGCATCTCCAGGGCCTCGGTGAGGATGCCGACGCCCCGCTGCATGAACTCCCGCTGTTCCATGCGCACAGCCTAGACAGCCGCACCGGTTCCCCCCAGGGTGCGGCCGGTCCCGGCCGTCCCGCCCATCTCACCCGGCGGCCCGCCCGAGGGCGCGCGCCGGAGGACGGCCCGGGTGACGCCCCGGGCGCACCGCGGGCGGGGCCGCGCCCCGCCACGCCCGGAGGCGGGCCGTTCACGAGACCTGGCGCGCCGCCGGCACCGGACGACCGCGCCCTGCCGCACCCGTCCGGCCCTGCCCGCCCGACGCTCCCGTCCGCCCCTCCCGCCCGGCCACGGCACGTCCCGCCGGGGCCCTCGCCGCAGGGCGGGGGCGGGGTGCCGTCGTCCGGGACGGGCGCCGTCGCCCCGGTGCCCGTCCCGGCGCAGGGGGCACAGGGACGGACTGGCTCGCCCCGGCGGGATGCGATTATGCTCCTTTCACCCCTTGTGCACGCTTTCGCCCGGAGGGCGATCACCGGTATCACCGTCCTCGGCCCCGAGTGAGTGAGTGATCCATGTCCCGTACCGGCCCCGCGGACGACGGCGACGAGCTGCTGACCCGACTCGGCAGGCTGACGGCACAGGCCCGCGCGCACGCCGAGGAGCAGCGGTCCCGGGTGGAGCTGGCCGTCGCCCTGCAGCGCGGCATGCTGCCGCGGGACCTGCCGGCCGCCCCGGGGGTGCGGCTGGCCGTGCGCTACGCACCGGCCTACCAGGGCCTGAACGTCGGCGGCGACTGGTACGACGCCTTCCCGATGACCGACGGCCGCATCGCCCTGTCCATCGGGGACGTGCAGGGGCACAACGTCGAGGCGGCGGCCTTCATGGGCCAGGTCCGCGTCGGCCTGCGCGCCCTCGCCTCCGTCACCGGGGAGCCGGGGGAACTGCTCGCCCGCACCAACGATCTGCTGCTGTCGCTGAACTCCCCGCTCTTCGCCACCTGCACGTTCCTGCGCCTCGACCCCGCGAGCGGGCTGCTGGAGAGCGCGCGGGCCGGTCATCTGCCCGCCGTGTGGGCCACGGCGGACGGCCGGTCGGGCGTCACCGAGGACGAAGGGGGCCCTCCGCTCGGTATCCAGCCGGGCGCGTCGTTCCCCGTCACCCGCCACCGGCTGACCACCGGCGGGGTGTTCGTGCTGCTCACCGACGGCGTGGTGGAGGGGCCGTCGATGCCGCTCGACGAGGGGCTGGAGCAGGTGGTGCGGCTGGCGGGCGTCGCGGCCGTCGCCGGCATGGACGCGGACGCGCTGGCCGCCGCCGTGATCAAGGGCGCGGAACTGGTGGGCCATGACGACGACGCCGCGGTGCTGGTCCTCGGACACGACCCGCCGGCCGCGCCGCCATAGGGCGGGGCCCCGCGGTCCCGCCTCGCAGACGGGGCGGCGCCGGTGTCTCATGTCTGGTGTGACGACCAGCCTGGATCCGCGGGCAGCCGCCGTCTTCACGGTACGGACGCTGGCGATCGCCGCCTGCTACTACGCCGCGGGACGGCTGGGGCTGCTGCGCGAACTGGTCATCCACGACTCGGTCGTCACGCCGATCTGGCCCCCCACCGGTGTCGCGACGGCCGCGCTCCTGGTCCACGGGCTGTGGGCCTGGCCGGGCATCGCGCTCGGCGCGTTCGGCATCATCCTCTCCCTCACCACCTCCCCGGAGCTCTCCGCCCTCGGCCTGGTGGCGGGCAACACCGCGGCCCCGGTGTGCGGGTACCTGATGCTGCGCCGGGTGGGCTTCCGCACCGACCTCGCCCGGCTGCGGGACGGGTTGGCCCTGGTCTTCCTGGGCGCGTTCGGCGCCATGCTGATCAGCTCCGGCACCGGGGCCGGCCTGCTGGCCGCGACGGCCGGCACCGGCGGGCGGGACTTCTGGCCGCTGTGGCTGTCGTGGTGGGTGGGCGACGCGATGGGGGTGCTGATCGTCACCCCGGTCCTGCTGCTCCTGCGCCGGCTGCACCAGCACCTGCGGCGTCCGTGGCCCGCGGGCCGGTGGAGGGAGGCCGTGGTGCTGGCGCTCGTCGCGGGCTGCCTGGTGCCGGTCGCCACGCACAGTCCCGCCAGTCTGCTGTTCCTGGTGTACCCGCTGGTGATCTGGGCGGCCCTGCGCTTCCAGCTGGCGGGCAGCATGCTGTGCGTCCTGCTGGCCTCCGTCATGGCCACCATCGCCGCGACGGACGGCACCGGCCCGTTCCGGGGCATGGGCCGCGTCGAGGTGATGCTGAACCTCCAGGCGTTCAACGGGGCGATCGCCCTGACCGCCCTGCTGCTGTCGGCGGTCATCACCGAGCAGCACAACACCAGACGCTCGGTGGAACGCGCCTGCCAGGAGCTGATGGAGGTGCTGGAGCACCTCACCGCCGGGGACACCGCCCCCGCCCGGCCCGCCGAGCGACTCCCGGACCTCCCGCCACCCGGCCGTCGTCCGCTCCCCGACGGCCGTCCCCCCGCAGGTCCGCCACCCGACCGGCCGCCGCCCGGCCGCGACACCGCCTGAGACCCCGCCGGGCGTCCTGCCCGCGGCGGGGCGAACCGTCACCGGTGGCGGCCCGCCGCGCCCTGATTAGGGTGAGGGGAGGGGCAGAGCGTGAGCGAGGTTCCCATGACCGGTTCGCACACCCCCGGCGTCGCCGAAGGCGCCATGGGGCACGGCTACGCCCGGCACTCCCGCGTGCAGCACAGTGCCGCCGACCACGGGATGCCCCTGCTGGAGCGGGCCCTGGACGCGGTGGTCCTGCCGCGCGACGGCTCCCCGTTCCGCGTCGCCGACCTGGGTGCCGCGGCCGGGACCAACTCGCTGGCCCCCCTGCGCGCCGTGGTCGAGGGCGTCCGGTCGCGCACCGGCGCCCGCACCCCCGTGACGGTGGTCCACACCGACATCCCGGCGAACGACTTCAACGCTCTGTTCGACACCCTCACCGGCTCCCCGGACTCCTACGCCCGCGAGCCCGACGTCCACGCCTGCGCCCAGGCCCGCTCCTTCTACGAGCCGCTCTTCCCGACCGCGGAACTCCACCTGGCGTGGAGCGCGATCGCGGTGCACTGGCTGTCCCGGGTGCCCGGTCCCGTCCTGGGCCACGTCTTCAGCTCCCGGGCCACCGGCGCGGCGCGCGAGGCCCTGCGGCAGCAGTCCCGGCAGGACTGGGAGGCGTTCCTGACCCACCGGGCGCGGGAGCTGCGGTCCGGCGGTCAGCTCGTCGTGCTGGGCGGTGCGTCCGCCGACGACGGCACCAGCGGCGCCGAGGGCCTGATGGACGCCGCCGACGCCGTACTGGGCGACCTGGCACGGCAGGGGCTGATCACGACCGCCGAGCACGCCCGCATGACGATCCCCACCTGGAACCGCACCGCGCAGGAGTTCCTCGCCCCGCTGGGCACGGAGCCGCTGGCGGAGGTGCTCCGCGTGGAGGAGCACGAGCTGGTGACCCTGCCCGATCCGCACCTGGAGCGCTACCAGGAGACCGGGGACGCGCCGGCCTTCGCCGAGGGGGTGACGCAGTTCTTCCGGGCCGCCTTCGAACCGTCCCTGTTCAGCGCGCTCGGCCCGGAGCGCTCCGAGGCGGAGGTGTCCGCCGCGGCCGGGGCGTTCGCCGAGGGCCTGCGCGCCAGGGCCGCCGCGGACCCCCGGGCGGTCGAGACCCACTGGCACGTGCTGCTGCTGCGCCTCACCCGCCGGTGACCGGGCGGGGCGGCCGGACGGCGACGGTCCCGCTCAGGCGCCGGACCGCCGCCGCGACGCCGGACTGGCGACGTAGGCGCCCATCCCGCCCAGTACGCCGGCGGCGGCCACCAGCAGGGCCACCGAGAGACCGAGCCGGAGCAGCAGGGTGCCGATCGCCGCGCCGACGACGACGGCCAGCAGCCCTGCCGCCCGGTACCGCTGCAGCTCGCCCCCGCCGCCCCCGCCCACCGGAGAGGTCCGGATCAGGGTGACCAGGGTGCCGGTGACGAGGGTGGTGTTGAGCACCGCCCCCAGCCGCCACATCGTGGCGCTGCGCAGTCCCATCGCCATCGCCGTCAGGGCGATGACCACGAGGTGCCGCGGCACCGGATCGCGTTGCTCGACCAGGCCCAGGCCGAGAGCGGTGACGGCCGCCGCGACCAGCAGGCAGGCCGCGGTGCTCGCCGAGGTGAACAGCCACAGGCGGTACCGGTCGGCCGCCATGGCGGCGCCCAGCCGGCTGCCGACCACGGCACCGGCGGCGAACGCGGCGACCGCCGTGCCGGAACCGAGCGGTTCCAGGCCCTCTCCCCCGGCGGCCGCGAAGCCGAGGAAGAGGAGGTTGCCGGTCATGAACGCGGTGAAGATCTGTCCCAGGCCGAGGAAGGCGACGGCGTCGACGATGGCGGTGACCGCGGTCACCGCGACGAGCGACCTCGGCAGCGGGTCGGAGGGGGCGCGCGGGGGCATGTGCCCAAGATCGACGACGCCGGGGGTCCGCCGGGCCGCACGGCGGCGGGGGCCCGCCGTGCCCACCCGAACGGACCAGGGTGTCCGCCGTACGGGGGCACCCGCGGCCGCACGTCACCGCAGCAGCGAGGCGGCGTCCCCCATGACGACGACGGGGTGCTGGTCCGGGTCGAGGACCCGCAGCAGCTCCTTCATGTGCTCCTCGCCCAGGCTCACGCACCCCTGGGTGGGGCCGTCGTGGTCGACGTGCAGCCAGACCCCGCCGCCCCGGTCGGCGCCGAGCGGGCGGGTGCGGTCCAGCGGGGAGGTGCCCGGCTCCCGGTTGTAGTCGATCGCGATGACGTAGTCGAACGACCCCTCCAGCGGCTCGCCCTCGAACCCGGTGCCGCTGATGGCGAAGCGGGGGGACTCGTCGTACGGCAGACGGGTGCCGGGGTCGGGCAGGAGCCCTCCGGCGTCGCTCAGGGTGAACACGCCGATGGGGGACCGGAGATCGCCCATGCGGTGGTCGTCGGTCCAGCCCCGCAGGGCGTTGTGGGCGGGCCAGGCCGGTCCCGCCCGCCATCCGCGGGCGGTCCGCCGGTGCAGCACCACCTCGGAGCGCGAGGAGTCCTTGCCCCGGCCGGTCACGACGACGACCTGCCGGGTGTCCCCGGGGATCTGCGCCAGGGCCTGCGGTCCCAGCCCGGGCAGCCGGGAGGGGTCCGGGGCGGGTGCCGCGGCACCCGCCCCGCCGGGGGCGCCGGCCGCGGGGGCCACGGAGGGCGGGGCGGCCGGCGCCGGGCCGGAGGCCGCCGCGCCCCCCGTCGGCGTGGCACCCGGGGCCGGGCCGGCGGGGGCACCGCATCCGGCCAGGACCGCTGTCACGACGAGGGCGACGGCCGCCGACGGCAGGCGGCGGCGCGCGCGGACGCGGACCGTGGCCGGCGGCCGCCCGGTCCGGGCCGGAGGCCGGTGCCCCCGGCGGTCGCGCGGGGGACGCTCGATCGATGAAGCCATGGGGTCAGCCTGACTTCGGCACGCCGGAATCCCGCGGTTCGGCGCGCGGGTCCGCGGCCGGTGCCCCGACCGGAGCAACACCCCCTCCCTGGGGGGAACATCCGTTCCGCGCACCCCGTACGGGGCGGTGACCACCCGGAACAGCCCCCGGTCCCGGCCGCCGGCCGTACCATGACCGGCTACCAGGACCCCGAGGGAGGGACACCGCCATGTCCGAGACCACCGCCGCCACGGACCTCACGTCCCAGTACACCGCCCAGGTGGCGAGCGACCTGGAGCGCAACATCACGGAGCAGGAACGTATCAGCGGGGACATCGCCGCACTGCAGCAACAGTTGACGGCGCTTCAGCACGATCACGCCGTCCTGCTGAGCGTGCGCCGGGCCCTGGGGGCGGCCCCGGCGCCCGCGGCCCCCGCCGAGCCGTCGGAGGCGAAGGGGGCGAAGGAGGCGAAGGGGGCGAAGGGGGCGAGGACTGCCGAGGAGACGAAGGAGGCCAAGGAGGCCAAGGAGGCCAAGGAAGGGGACGCGGCCGCGTCCGTCCCGGCCCCACGCCGCAAGCGAGCGGCCGCCCGGCAGGGCGCCGCGCAGCCGCAGCGGGACCGGAAGAGCACGTCCGCGACGCGCCGCACGACGGGGCGCAAGGGCTCCGGTACGTCGGCCGGGGGCGCCACGGCGGGCCGGGCGGCCGCACGTCCGGCGGGGCGGGCGAAGAAGGCGGCCGACGGCCCGAAGCTGGTCGAACTCGTCCAGGCGCACCTGGCCGGCCAGGCGGAACCGCGGTCGGCGGCGGAGATCGCCGAGGCGCTCGGCACGGCCCGTCCCGGACGCACCGTCAAGACCACGGTGGTGCGCAGCACGCTCGAGGGGCTCGTCGCGCGCAACCGGGCCCAGCGCAGCAAGCAGGGCTCGTCGGTCTTCTACAGCGCGCCGGACACCCCGCGGGACGGGGACGGCGCGTCCTGACCCTGGACGGGCCCGCGGTTCACCCACCGAAGCGGCGTTCCCGTCCGGCCGCCCGCCGGCGGCCCCCGCGCCCGGGTGCGCGCCGGGCCGGCGCGAGCGCGCGCCACACCGCCGCCCCGTTTCCTTCCGGGACAGACCGGCGCGCGCCGTTCAGGCGAGGAAGGCCAGGTCCTCGCGCCGCACCGGGTGCCGGAAGCCGGCACCGGCCGCCCACCGTCCGGCCTCGGCGACCGCGAGATCCGCCAGGCGGCGCCACTCGTTGCCCGCGGCGCCGGCGACGTGCGGCGTGATGAGGACGTTGTCGCACTCCCAGAGCGGATGGCCCGGCGGCAGCGGCTCGGGGTCAGTCACGTCCAGCACCGCGCGGATCCGCCCGGCGACCGCGGCCCCGGTCAGCGCCTCCTGGTCAATGACGGCGCCGCGCGCGGTGTTCACCAGCACGGCGCCGGGCCGCATCGCGGCGATGAGTTCCCGGCTCACCAGCCCACGGGTCGCGGGCAGCAGCGGGGTGTGGACGCTGACGGTGTCGCAGGACCGGAACAGCTCGTGCGCCTCCACCCGTCGCACGCCGAGGGCGCGGGCCTCGTCGTCGCCGACGTACGGGTCGTGGAGCAGCACCTCGACGTCGTGGGAGCGCAGCAGGGCGATGACCCGGCGGCCGACGAGGGAGGCCGAGAGGATGCCGACCGTGCGGCGGTGGTTGCCCGTGGAACGCGGGGTGCGCAGGCCGTCCGGGAGGGTGCGGGAGGCCCGGTAGGCGCGGGCGGACTCCAGGACGTGCTTGCCGGTGAGCAGGATCATGGCGAGCGTGTACTCGGCGACCGGCACCGCGTTGGCCGCGGCGGCGGAGGACACCGCGATGCCGCGTTCCCAGCAGGCGTCGGTGACGTGGCCGCGCACGCTTCCCGCCGTGTGCACGACGGCCCGCAGCCGGGGCGCCGACCGCAGCACGGCGGCGTCCAGCGGCGGGCAGCCCCAGCCGGTGACGAGCAGTTCGGTGTCGGCGAGCAGCGTGCGCGCCCTGGGGGTGGTCAGGTCGTCCAGGGCCGGGGGCGGGGCGAGGTCGCAGACGCGGGCGAGTGCCGCGAGCGACTCGGCGTCGAGGACGGCGGCGGCCGCGTCCAGGGACATGGCCAGGGCGGTGCGCGGCCGGCGGCCGGGGGGCGACTCGGTCATGGCGCCGACCCCACCGCGCCGGACGGCGCCCGGTCAAGGGGCGCCCCGCCACCGGCCCCGGCGCGCGGGCCCCGTGGCCCGTCACCCGGGCGCCCCGGTCACCGCGACCGACAGGTCGTTGTCGACGGTGTAGTACGGCCGCACCCCGGCCCCGCCGGACTCGGCCCTCGGGTACACGTGCACGTGCTTGCGGTCCGCGAGGTCGTCCAGCAGGCGGCCGACCCGGATGAGCGGGGCGTCCTCGGCGGGCCGCACGAACACGTCCCAGACGTGGTCGCCGTCCTGCACCGGCCGCGGGTGGGGTGCCGTGAAGGTGAGGTCCGGGCCGTCGACGTCCACCGGCAGGACGCGGACGGTGCCGGGGTGCCCGCGCAGCCGCAGCACGGCGGCGGCCCCGGCGGCGGGGACGGCGCCGTGCAGCCGGGCCCGGACGGTCAGCGCCCGGTCGTCCAGCGCGACCGGGCCGCCCTCCGCGTGCGCGGGACGCAGCCAGGCACGGACGGCGAGGTAGCCGTCCCGGGTGGCGTACGGGACCCGCACCGCCACCGGGGCCGGCCGGTCGCGCAGGGCGCCGCCGACGAGGGCCCGCACGTCCCGCAGCCGGGGCCGCACGCGCAGCCGCGCGCCGTCAGGGCCGGTCAGCAGGAACACGTCCCAGCGGCCCTCCCGGAGCGCGGGCAGCGGGGGCAGCACGGCGGTGGGACGGCCGTCGCCGTCGGCCGGTCCGGGGTCGAGCAGGTGCGGCGGCCCTTCGGCGCGCCCCTTGCCGGGCCGCCGGACGAGGGCGAGGCGGGCGCCGTCCGGCGCGGGGGTGAGCAGCGTGCAGGTGAGGCGGCCGGCGGCGTCGGCCGTGCAGTCGGCGCGGGGGTGGGGGTCGTGCGTCGGGCCGGTCATCGGTGTCCCTTCCGCAGGGTGCGCAGCGCGGTGGAGGCCGCGGTGCGGGTGAGGTCGCGGGCGGCGTGGCCGTGACCGAGGAGGGCCCGGTGCAGCCCGCCGCGGGCCGACGCCGGCCGGCGTCCGCCGGCGCGGGCCTCGGTCGCCGTGCGCAGGAGGCGTTCCGCCCGCTCCACGACGGGTCCCGGGGCGTACCGTCCGGCGTGGGAGAGGGCGGCCCTGCCCATGCGGCGGCGGCGTTCTCCGTCCCGTACGAGGTCCAGCAGGGCCGCGGCGAAGGACTCGGTGTCCCCCACCGGCACGAGACGGCCGTCCACCCCGTCGGTGATGATCTCGCGCGGGCCGTGGGGGCAGTCGGTGCTGACCACGGGCAGTCCGCAGCGCATCGCCTCCACCAGGGTCATCCCGAAGGGCTCGAAGTCGGCGGCGGTCGCGGCGATCGAGCCCTTGACCCATTCGGCCTCCATGGGGCTGGCGGCACCCATCAGGAACACGTTGTTCCACAGGCCCCGTTGCTCGACGAGGGCGCGCAGCCGGTCCTGTTCCGGGCCCTTGCCGTAGATGCGCAGCTGCCAGTCGGGGAACTCCGCGGCGACCCGGGCGAACGCCTCGACGAGCAGGTCGTAGCGCTTGACCGGGACCAGCCGCCCGGCCGCGACGACGAGTTTCGCGGTGCCGTCGGCGGGCGGCAGGACGGGGTCGGGCACGCTGTTGGGCAGCGCCTCGACGTGCACGCCGGGCAGGCGCATGCGGCGCCGGTACGCCTCGGCGTCCGCCTCGGTGACCGTGGTGACCACGTCGAGGGCGCGGTAGGCGCGGCGCAGCGCGGTCCGCAGCCGCGGCGAGTGGTGTGCGAGGGTCAGGTGCTCCTGACCGATGCGGGCCACCCGCTCGGGGGCCTGGAGCGCCAGGTGCACGTTGAGTCCCGGCCTGGTGCCGATGACCACGTCGGCGTCGGTGGCGGCGAGGCTCTCCGCGATCCGCCGGTCCGTCAGTTCGCTGTACTGGTGGTAGCGGTACTCGGCGGCCGGGAAGACGGTGGCGGGTCTGCCGTGCAGGGGGTTGTCCTGTTCCCGTCTCAGGTCCACCAGGGCCCGCAGGGCGACGCCGGGGCCCGGGGTGAGGTTCGGGTGCTCCCGGTGCCGCAGGACGGAGACGATCTCCACGTCGTGCCGTCCGGCCAGCGCGGCGGCCAGGTTGAACGTGGTGGTGATCGTCCCTCCGATCCCATAGGCGTTGTGGATCAGGAATGAGATCTTCATAGCGGGCAAGACCGTATCCGCCGGACGGGCGTTGTCCGTCGTTATCGGTTCGTGTCCCGTTCCGGGCCGAAGCTGCCGGGGGCGGACCGCTGGATGCGCAGGCCGGGCCGGCGGCGGTGGACGGTCAGGTAGGTCAGGCCGTCGGCGCCGGCGGCGAGGGCGCGGGTGGAGCCGTGCGGCAGCCAGGTCAGGCTGCCCTGCCGGAGGGGGTGCGTGCCGTCGGGGGCGGTGAGGGTGCCGCTGCCGGCGAGCACCAGCAGCAGGACGTCCAGGTCGGGTTCGCGGTGGGTGTCGACGCGCTGCCCGGGCGGGATGCGCACGACGTTCGCGTCGAGCTGGCGGCCGGGCTCGGCCAGCCGCCACAGGGCGCCTGCCGGGGCGTCGTCGAGGGCGGCCAGGGCGGCGGTGTCGCTGAGGATCCGCGGGAGCGGGTCCGCGTCGCCGGGCGGCACGGGGCTGTCGCTGCCTGCTGCGGTCATCTGGTCTCACCCGTCCCGTGTGTGGTTCGCCGGCGCGTGGGCCGGCCGCGTAAATAGGAACGTAGCATGCGTATTTGACGGGGCGGAGGACCGCCTCACCAGCCGGGGGCGGCCCGGCGGCGGCCGTGCGCGGGGGCCCCGCCTCGGTGCGCGGCGCCGGACTGCCGGGGTGACCCGACCGGGCACCGCGCGTCCGGCGGCGATCGGCCGGCCGCGCGCGGGGCGGTGGAGGGTCGGCCCGGCGGACACCGGCGAGCGCGCGCGGCGGAGCCGGTGGCGCCGTGGGCCCGGTGGCGCCGTGGGACGCGGGCACGTCGGGCGTCCGGAACCGCGCCGGCGTGACCGGCTCCCGGCGGCGGCGAGCGGGCGCGCCGGGACACCCCTCGGCGGGAGCCGGGCGGCAGGCACCGCGGACGGAACCGGGTCGACGCCGTCGGCCGTCCCGGCGGGCACGTCGCCGGGCGGCCCGGCGCACCGCGCCTGCGCGGCCGCCACGGCGGCTGCGGCTGCGGCGGCTGCGGCGTCGGCGGCTGCGGCTTCCGTCGTGTCCTGGCCGGTACGGCGCCCCCGTCGCGGTCCGCTCAGGGGGAATCGGCGGGCGGGGGGCCGCCGTGCCCGTGGTAGCGCAGCAGGAGCATCGCGGCGTCGTCGCCGGGCGGGCCCGCGGCGTGCTGGACGAGGTCCTCGCGCAGCGCCTCCAGCGCCCGGTGGATGTCCGGCTCCTTGAGCAGGTGGGTGCGCTCGCCCAGCGGGTAGAAGCGGCCGTCCCCGTCGCGCGCCTCGGTCACGCCGTCGGTGTACAGCAGGAGTTGCTCGCCGGGCGCGAAGCGGACCCGGTAGGGCCGCGGGCCGTCGTCCGGCGCGGCGAGCGTGCCCAGCCCCAGCGGGAGCGCCGGGGCGGGCGGCTCGGGGAAGTCGGCGCCGCCGTCGCGCCGGACCAGCATCGGTGCGGGGTGGCCGTAGGTGAGGAGGACGACCTCCTGGCCGGCACGGATCTCGGCGAAGACCGCGGTGACGAAGCGCTCGCCCTCCAGTTCCCGCGCCACGCTGCGCTCCACCCGCGCTCCCAGCCCGACGAGGTCCGGTTCGTCGTGGGCGGCCTCGCGGAAGGCGCCGAGCACCACGGCCGCCGTCTCCACGGCGGCCAGGCCCTTGCCCTGGACGTCTCCGACGACGACGCGCACGCCGTGCGGCGAGGACACCACCTCGTAGAGGTCCCCGCCGATCCGGGCCTCCGCGACGGCGGAGGTGTAGGACACCGCCACCTGGACCGGTCCCGCGGTCAGCGGGACGGGCCGCAGCAGCACCTGCTGCGACACCTCCGCGATCGAGCGCACGCTGGCGAGTTCCGCCTCCCGCCGGGAGCGCATCACGGCGGCGGCGATGCCGACACCGGTGACACCGGCCACCGAGCCCATCGCCGCGAAGCCCCGGCGTTCCGCGAACAGCCCGTTGTACAGCCCGAGGCCGACGCACAGCAGCAGCGACAGCGCGCCGATCACGGCGGTCCGGCGCCAGCCGCCCACCAGGCCGGCGAAGGCCGGGCCCAGCGACACCAGGGGCAGCAGTCCGACACCCGGCCCCGCCGTGAGGTCCATGACCGCGATCACCGCCATCACCACGAACGGCGTGAGGGCCAGCGCCGTCTGGGCCGGTGGCGGCTTGGTGTCGGTCATCCCCTGCTCCCGCGACGTCGAGGCGCTCGGGACCGCCCCGCATCGCGCGGGCGCCCGTCTCCCCTCCTCAGACTATGCACAGGCCGACCGCGGGCCGCGGAGCCGGACACCGACCTTTATCCAATCGAGTCCGCTCACCGGACGCCCGCGCCCTCCGCGCGGGCAACGCCCGCACGCCGTCGGGGCGTCGGCCGTGGCCGTCGCGGGGCCGGATCCGTAGGATCTCCCCTGCCGGACCGGGAGGCCGGCAGGTTCCGCCGGCCCCGACGTCGCCCTGTGCGATGATCCTTGCGGTGTTCAGGGGCGCTGGGGGCCTGCGGGGTGACCGGCGGACCTCCGTACACGAGAGGGAGCGACGGACGTGACCGCGCAGAGGCCGGACGACGACGGCGGGACGCCGGACGGGCGGGAGCCCGCGCCGTCGCTGCCCGACGACGTCTGGCAGCGGTTCCTCATGGACGACGAACACGCCATCCGCGCCTCCGCGCCGAAGGAACCCTCGGCCGTGCAGCGGGCCGCGGCCCCCTGGCCCAGCCCGGCGCACGCCCCGGAGCCCGCCCCGCGCGCACGCCGCCCGGCGGAGGCCGTCGGGGACCTGTGGCATCCGGACGACCCGTGGGAGGGCCCCTCCTGGCGGAACCTGGACGACCGGGCCCGGCGCCGCCGGGTCGGCCGGGTGGTGGGCGCCGCCGCGGCGCTCGCGCTGGCTCTGGGCGCCTGGTCGCAGTGGTCCACCGGTGCGACGCCCCGTCAGGAGCGCCCCGGTGACACGATTCTGCAGCAGTCGGAGGAGGCGCCCGTGGAGCTTCCGGCGACGACGTCGCTGCCGACCGGCGCCCGTTCCGCGTCCCCGGCCACGTCCGCGGTCCAGCCCGGCTGACCGGGCGGGACCGCGGAAGCGCGGTGCGGGTCGCGGTGCCGCGGGCGGTGGTTCAGCCGCCCAGCGCGGCCAGCACCACCGACTTCGCCTCCTCCTGCACCTGGCGGAGGTGGCCGGTGCCCCGGAAGGACTCGGCGTAGATCTTGTACACGTCCTCGGTGCCCGAGGGGCGCGCCGCGAACCAGGCGTTCTCCGTGGTGACCTTGATGCCGCCGATGGCCGCTCCGTTGCCGGGCGCCTCGGTGAGCACGGCGGTCACGGGCTCACCGGCCAGGGTGTCGGCGGTGACCTGGGCCGGGGACAGCTTCGCCAGGCGGGCCTTCTCCTCGCGGGTCGCCGGGGCGTCGATGCGCTCGTAGGCGGGTTCGCCGAACCGGGCGGTGAGCGCGGCGTAGTGCTCGGACGGCGTCCGGCCGGTGACGGCCGTGATCTCGGAGGCGAGGAGCGCCAGGATGATGCCGTCCTTGTCGGTGGTCCACACCGAGCCGTCCCGCCGGAGGAAGGACGCGCCGGCCGACTCCTCGCCACCGAAGCCGAGCGTGCCGTCGGCCAGTCCGTCCACGAACCACTTGAAGCCGACGGGCACCTCGACCAGTTCGCGCTTCAGGTCGGCCGCGACCCGGTCGATCATCGCGGAGGACACCAGCGTCTTGCCGATCCCGGCGGCGGACGGCCAGTCGGGGCGGTGGGTGTAGAGGTGGCCGATCGCCGTCGCGAGGTAGTGGTTGGGGTTCATCAGGCCGGCGTCCGGGGTGACGATGCCGTGCCGGTCGGCGTCGGCGTCGTTGCCGGTGGCGATGTCGAAGCGGTCGCGCTGCCGGATGAGGGACGCCATGGCGTGCGGCGAGGAGCAGTCCATCCGGATCCTGCCGTCCCAGTCCAGGGTCATGAACCGCCAGGTGGGATCGGTGAGCGGGTTGACGACCGTGAGGTCGAGGCGGTGCTCCTCGGCGATCCGGCCCCAGTAGGTGACGGACGCGCCGCCGAGCGGGTCGGCCCCGATCCGCACCCCGGCCGCGCGGATCGCGTCCAGATCCAGCACGTTCGGCAGGTCCGCGACGTAGCTGCCGAGGAAGTCGTGGCGGCCGGTGCCGTCGGCGGCGAGGGCGCGCGCGTACGGGATGCGGCGGACGTCCTTGAGGCCGTCCCGGATGATGGCGTTGGCCCGGTCCTGGATCCAGGTGGTGGCGTCGGACCCGGCCGGGCCGCCGCTGGGCGGGTTGTACTTGAAGCCGCCGTCGGCGGGCGGGTTGTGGGACGGCGTGACGACGACGCCGTCGGCGAGGCCGCCGGTGCGGCCCCGGTTGTGGGTGAGGATGGCGTGCGAGACGGCCGGGGTCGGCGTGTAGCCGTCGGCGCTGTCGATGAGCACCGTGACCCCGTTGGCGGCGAACACCTCCAGGGCGGTGACCCGCGCCGGCTCGGACAGCGCGTGGGTGTCGGCGCCCAGGTAGAGGGGGCCGTCGGTGCCCCGGTCCGCGCGGTACTCGCAGATGGCCTGGCTGGTCGCGGCGATGTGGTCGTCGTTGAACGCGCCGGCCAGGGACGAACCGCGGTGTCCCGACGTGCCGAACGTCACGCGCTGGGCCGGGTCCTCGGCATCGGGGCGCACCGCGTAGTACGCCGTGACCAGCCGAGCGACGTCGACGAGATCCTCGGGGCCGGCCGGGCCGCCGGCTCGCTCGTGCTGCATGTGCCCACTCCTCCGCAGGGGTCGCATCCTTCGCTTGCGGACACATCTTTCCCCTTCGGGACGCCGGCGCGCGAGTGGGGCCGGTGGCCGACCGCGTCTTCCGGCCCGGACGGCCGGGCCGCGGGACCCGGGCACCGGTACGGCGTCGCCGCCGCGCCCGGGCCCGGTGCCGGCGGCCCGGGTCAGATGCGACCGCCGGTCAGCCGGGTCAGCGGGCCCTGCGGGGGACGCCCGGCGCGCCGCCCGACGGCGTAGGACGCGGCGCTCAGCGCCGTGATACCGGCGCCGACGCCGGCCGCGACCAGCTTGCGGTGGGCGATGACCGTCCAGGCGGTCTTGGCGCCGGCGGCGACCTGGCCGGTGGTGGCCACCACCGCGCGGCGGCCGGCCTCGACGCCCTTGGCCGCGGACTGCACCGCCCCGTTGGTCGCCGCGGCGACGCGCTCGGTGCCGGCCGCGACGGCTGACGTGGCGTCACCGGCCTTCCCGGCGGCGCCCTTCGTGGCGTCACCTGCCTTGGCCGCGGTGCCCTTCGCGGTATCGGCGGCCGGGGCGGTCGCCTTGTCCGCGGTCTGCCGGGCCTTGTCGGCCGCGGTCCGGGTCGAAGTGGACTTCTGCCGTGTGTTCTTGCTCTGTTCACTCATGGAACTCCGACTTGCCTCGGACTCCCGCGGCAAACACTCCGGGTGACAATCCGTACGGTGGACGGGTTGGCACGGGCTCGGACCCCGAATGCGTCGCGGCGGGGCGGGACTTCGGGGGCGGGAGGGTTCCCGCGTCGCCGGACCGCACGGGTGGGATCCTCCGGTCCGGGGCTCCGGGGCTCCGAGGGATCACGGGATCGGGCCCGGGCGGTCGCCGGGGGCTCTGCCCCGGTCACATCGGGCGTGCGGGCCCCGGCGCCCCGCCTCACCGCGTGCGCTTCCGGCCCCGGGCTCGCCCGGCGGCCCTCCCCCGCCCGTGGGGCCGGCGCGGTACCCCCGGGTCCGGCTCCCCTGGTCGGTCCCGGCCGGTCCAGGGCCAGACCCCTCCCGTCGGGGGCCCCGGGCCGGTCCATTGGGGCGGTCGGTCCGGTCCGGTCCGGTCCGCCGAAGGCTTCAGGGCTGACCGGGGCGTGCGGGGGTATCCGGTCCGGTACGGGGGCCAGGGCGTCCCGCGCACCTCGGACCGCGCACCGCGCACCGCGGACCCCGGACCGCGCACCTCGGACCTCGGACCCCGGAACACGGACCTCGGACCTCGGACCTCGGACCTCGGAAATCGGGCCGAGAATCACGGACCTCGGAAAGGAGCAGCTCATGCCGAGCATGCTGCAGCGCATCAAGGAGTTCAGCCGGAGCCCTCAGGGACGGCGCGTCACCGAGCAGGCACGACGGGCCGCCGCCGACCCCCGCCGCCGGCAGCAGGCCCGCCGGCTGCTGAGCCGGTTCCGCGGCGGAGGTCACCGCTGACCGGCGGAAGCCACCGCTGACCGCCCCCACCGGGGGCTCCCGGCCCTCACCCGGCAGGCCCGGCGCTCCGGGGAGCGCCGGGCGCCGGCCGGTCAGGCTCCCACGTACTCGGCGAGGTGCTCGCCGGTGAGGGTGGAGCGGGCGGCGACCAGATCGGCGGGCGTGCCCTCGAAGACGATCCGGCCGCCGTCGTGACCGGCTCCCGGACCGAGGTCGATGATCCAGTCGGCGTGGGCCATCACCGCCTGGTGGTGCTCGATGACGATCACCGTCTTGCCGGAGTCCACCAACCGGTCCAGCAGACCGAGCAGTTGCTGGACGTCGGCGAGGTGGAGGCCGGTGGTCGGCTCGTCGAGGACGTAGACCCCGCCCTTGTCGCCCATGTGCGTGGCCAGCTTCAGGCGCTGGCGCTCGCCGCCGGACAGCGTGGTGAGCGGCTGGCCGAGGGTGAGGTAGCCGAGACCGACGTCGGCGAGCCGCTGAAGGATGCGGTGCGCGGCCGGGGTGCGCGCCTCGCCGGAGCCGAAGAACTCCACGGCCTCGGACACCGGCATCGCCAGCACCTCGCTGATGTCCCGGCCGCCGAACCGGTACTCCAGGACCGACGCGTCGAACCGCTTGCCCTCGCAGTCCTCGCAGGTGGTGGAGACGCCGGCCATCATGCCCAGGTCGGTGAAGAGCACGCCGGCGCCGTTGCAGGTCGGGCAGGCGCCCTCGGAGTTGGCGCTGAACAGGGCGGGCTTGACGCCGTTGGCCTTGGCGAACGCCTTGCGGATCGGGTCGAGCAGTCCGGTGTAGGTGGCCGGGTTGCTCCGCCGGGAGCCGCGGATGGGCGTCTGGTCGACCGCGACGACCCCTTCCTCGGCGGGGATCGAGCCGTGCACCAGGGAACTCTTCCCGGAGCCGGCGACACCGGTGACCACGGTGAGCACACCCAGGGGGATGTCGACGCCGACGTTGCGCAGGTTGTTGGCGGTGGCGCCGCGGATGGGCAGCTTGCCGGTGGGTTCGCGGACGGTCTCCTTCAGGGCGACCCGGTCGTCGAGGTGGCGGCCGGTGACCGTGTCGCTGGCCCGCAGGCCCTCCACGGTGCCCTCGTAGCAGACGGTGCCGCCCTCGGTGCCGGCGCCCGGGCCGAGGTCGACGACGTGGTCGGCGATCGCGATGGCCTCCGGCTTGTGCTCCACCACGAGGACCGTGTTGCCCTTGTCCCGCAGCCGCAGGAGCAGGGTGTTCATGCGCTGGATGTCGTGCGGGTGCAGTCCGATGGTGGGCTCGTCGAAGACGTAGGTGACGTCGGTGAGCGAGGACCCGAGGTGCCGGATCATCTTGACGCGCTGCGCCTCGCCGCCGGACAGGGTGCCCGAGGCGCGGTCGAGGGAGAGGTAGCCCAGGCCGATCTCCACGAACGAGTCCAGGGTGTGGCGCAGCGCGGTGAGCAGGGGTGCCACGGACGGCTCGTCGAGCCCGCGGACCCACTCGGCCAGGTCCCTGATCTCCATCGCGCAGGCGTCCGCGATGGACACCTTGCCGATCTTCGACGACCGTGCGCCCGCGGTGAGCCGGGTGCCGTCGCACTCGGGGCAGGTGGTGAAGGTGACGGCCCGGTCGACGAAGGCCCGGATGTGCGGCTGCATCGCCTCCCGGTCCTTGCTGAGCATGGACTTCTGGAGCTTCGGGATCAGCCCCTCGTAGGTGAGGTTGGCCCCGCTGATCTTCACCTTGGTCGGCTCGCGGTACAGGAAGTCGTGCATCTCCTTCTTGGTGTACTCGCGGATCGGCTTGTCCACCTCGAAGAAGCCCGACTCGGCGATGACCCGTACGACCCAGCCGTCCCCGGTGTAGGTGGGGATGGTGAACGGGTCCTGGGAGAGCGACTTGGAGTCGTCGTAGAGCTGGGTGAGGTCGATGTCGGAGACCGTGCCCCGGCCCTCGCAGTGGGTGCACATGCCGCCGGTGCGGCTGAAGGTGACCTTCTCGGTCTTGGTCCGGTCGGCGCCCCGGTCGACCGTCATCCCGCCGCTCGCGGTGACGGAGGCGGTGTTGAAGGAGAACGCGCTCGGCGGGCCGAAGTAGGGCTTGCCCAGGCGGCTGAAGAGAATCCGCAGCATGGCGTTGGCGTCGGTGGCGGTGCCGACGGTGGAGCGCGGGTCTGAGCCCATGCGCTGCTGGTCGACGGTGATCGCCGTGGTCAGCCCGTCCAGCACGTCGACCTCGGGCCGCGCCAGGGTGGGCATGAAACCCTGGAGGAACGCGCTGTAGGTTTCGTTGATCATGCGCTGCGACTCGGCGGCGATGGTGTCGAACACCAGCGAGCTCTTGCCGGAGCCGGACACCCCGGTGAACACCGTCAGGCGGCGCTTGGGGAGTTCGACGCTGACGTCCTTCAGGTTGTTCTCCCGCGCGCCGTGCACCCGGATCAGGTCGTGGCGGTCGGCGGCGTGCGGCTCGGACGGCCGCTTGTTCTTCCCCGTGCTGGTCATGTGCTCTCCGTCGGTGAGACGGGGCCGCCCCTCGGCCCCCTGGAACGCCCGGCTCGGTCTGGCCGTGCGGGTCGGTGACTGTCCGCGCCCGCCCCGCCGGCGCGGCGTGCGGGCACGGGGCGGGCGACCGCGCGGCCGGACGGCCGTTCAGCGCACCTCTTGGACGCGGACCATGTTGCCCGCGGGGTCCCGCACCGCGAAGTCACGTACACCGTACGGCTGTTCGGTCGGCTCCTGGACCACTTCCGTGTCACCGGACTGGAGTTTCTCGAAGGTGCCGTCGAGGTCCCGGGTGGCCAGGATGATGCCGCCGTAGGTGCCCTTGGCCATCATCTCGGCGATGACGCGGCGCTCGTCGTCGGTGACTCCGGGGTCGGCGGCCGGCGGGTGCAGCACGATGGACGTGCCCGGCTGTCCCACGGGGCCGACCGTGATCCAGCGCATCCCCTCGTACCCGACGTCGTTACGGACCTCGAAGCCGAGGACGTCCCGGTAGAAGGCCAGAGCGGCGTCCGGGTCGTCGTGCGGAAGGAAGCTCGAGTGAATGGTGATGTCCATGGCCCCCACGCTAGGCGTCGGTGGTGGTGCGCGCTTCTCGATTCCTGACCGGTCGGGTCACCTGCTTGGCCACGCACGACGGGATGCCCGCGGTGGCGCGGGCCGCCTCGCGCCGGTACACGCTGGGCGGCATCCCGATGAGTTCGGTGAAGCGCGTGCTGAAGGTGCCCAGCGACGCGCAGCCGACCTCGAAGCAGACCTCGGTGACGCTGAGCTCGCCGATGCGCAGGAGCGCCATGGCCCGCTCGACCCGCCGGGTCATCAGATAGCTGTAGGGCGATTCGCCGTAGGCGAGGCGGAACTGGCGGCTGAGGTGCCCCGCCGACATGTGCACGCCGCGGGCCAGGGCCTCGACGTCCAGGGGGCGCGCGTACTCCCGGTCGATCCGGTCGCGGACACGGCGCAGCCGGGCGAGGTCCTTCAGGTGCTGCGGCGGTGCGGGCGGTCTGCTGGTCACTTTTGTGATCGTGCCACGTCCCGTCCCTCGTTGCCCAGGTCCTTCCGCATTCCGTTCCGCCCACGGCCCGGTGGGTGCGGACGGACCGATGGGGGCGGACCGCCACGGTGCGTGCGGGGGACCCGGGGCGTGCGGAGGGACCCGGGGCCTGGGCGTGCGGAGGGACCCGGTGAGGGCGGGTCCGCCGCTCCGGCATACCATCGGCCGGCCCCGTCCCGCCCAGCCGAGGAGTACCGCCCGGTGACCGCCGCCCCGCCGCCCCCGACCGTCGACGGACTGCTGCCGCTGCGGCGGCTGAGCCGGGTCGAGGAGGGCGAGTCCCTGCACGCCCTGCTGTGGACCGCCGGCCCCGGCTGGCGGATGATCAGCAGCGCGGTCCTCGGCGGCGGCCTCGGGGAGCGGGAGTGGGTCCTCAACGCGCAGGTCTCCCACGGCTACCGGCGCACCGACCCCGACCGGCACCTGGCCGCGCTGGCCGCGGAGGCGGGCGTGCGCGGGCCGGGGGTGGGTCTGATGACCGCCGCGGACGTCTCGGCGTACGGTCTCGGCCGCGACGGGGGTGTGGAGGCCGCCGCCACCGTGGGTGTCTCCGTGCGGGGCTGGGCCGCCTCCGCGCAGCCGGGCACGGACGGCCCGGCGGCCGCCGGCACGATCAACATCGTGGTGGCGCTGCCGGTGGCGCTCGGGGACGCCGCCCTGGTCAACGCGGTGAGCACGGCGACGGAGGCGAAGGTGCAGGCCCTGCTGGAGTCCGGCTACGACTGCTCGGGCACGCCCACGGACGCGGTGTGCGTCGCCGCGCGCGTCCCCGCCCCGGGTGAGGACGTGGTCGCCTTCGCGGGACCCCGTTCGCTGTGGGGGGCCCGGCTGGCGCGCGCCGTCCACGGCGCGGTGCTGCGGGCGGCCCCGGCGGCCTGACGCGCGCGGCCCCGGGCGCGGCGGCGGGTCACGGCCGGGACGGGGCGGCCTCCCGGTCGGCAGCGCCGCCCGCCCCCAGGAGGCCGGTGTGCCGCAGGGGGTCCCGGGCCTCCAGCCGGCCCAGTTCGCGCCGGGTCGCCCGGAGCACCACGGGCGGCAGCGCGGCGCGCGCCGCCTGCGCCAGGCGCAGCCAGCGCGGCAGGTACACGGCCGCGCTGCGGTGCTCCACGGCCGCGGCGAGCCGCTCGGCGGCGCGCTCCGGCGGAAGCGTGCGCCGGGCGGGCGGCGGCAGGTGGGCGCGCAGTTCCCGCATCACCGGATACCGGTCCGCGTCGCGGATCATGGCGGTGTCGATCCAGTTCAGGTAGCCGATGCCGACGTCCACGCCGCGGTGGGCCACCTCGGCGCGCAGGCTGTGGGCGAACGACTCGACCCCGGCCTTGGAGGCGCAGTAGGCGCTCATCATGGGGGCGGCGGCGATCGACGCGAGCGAGGCGACCTGGAGGTAGTAGCCCCGCGAGGCCAGCAGGTCCGGCAGGAAGGTGCGGGCGGTCGCCGCGCTGCCGGTGAGGTTGACGTCGATCACGCGGCGCCAGTCGGCCGGATCTGAGGTGGCGAAGGGCCCGCCCTCCGCGACGCCCGCGTTGGCCACCACCACGCTGGGCGGCCCGAGCCGCTCCCGTACGGCCGCGGCGGCGGCCTCCAGGGCCGCGTCGTCGGTGACGTCGACCTCGTGGGCGAGGGCGGGCGCCGGCAGGCCGGCGGCCAGCGCCTCCAGTGCCGCGCCCTCGTGCCCGAGGAGCGCCGTGCGGGCGCCGCGCCGGGACATCTCCCGCACCAGTGCGGCGCCGACGCCGCGTGCCGCGCCCGTCACGACGACCGTGCGGCCGTAGAGGGGCCCCCTGCCCGCGGCCCGCCTCATGCCGGGTCCGCCCGCTCGGCGTCGTTGCGCTCCTTGGCGTCGGTCTCGGTCTCCGGGCCGGTCTCGGGGCGCGCGGTGTGGTCGGGGTGGCCGACGGTGCGGCGGGCCTCCTTCATCGCCGCCTCGTACAGGTGGTCCCGTCCCTCGGCCAGTTCGTCGACGGCCGCGCGCTCGATGTCGCGGAACGGCTGGTAGTAGGTGCCGTCGTAGGCCTCGACGATCTGGAACGTCCAGTGGCCGGGGATCACGTTGCGGCCCAGCACCTGGGTGCGCACGGTCTCCGCCCAGTCCGGGTGCCCGGCCTTGTGCAGCAGTTCGACCGCCCGGTCCAGCTCCAGGTCGGCGGTGCCGGTGAGCTGGTGGAAGCTGTACAGGTGCCCGCGGGCGCGTTCCGTGGTCTCCAGGGCCTTGGACAGCGCCCCGAGCGCCTCCACCGTCTCGGCGCTGACCCCTTCGGGACGCCGGTGGGCGCGGTCGGGCCCGTCGTCGTGACCGGTCATGCGTCTCGCCTCCGTCTGTGGTCGTCGTCAGGTGCCCGGACTCCGGCGGCCCGGGACCGGGCGCTTGCGGCCGGTGCGGTCGCGGCGGGTGAGCAGGCGCTCGGCCAGCATCGGGACGGCACGGCGCCGCAGGGCGGCGCGGGCCGCGTTGGCGCCCGGCGCCCCGTGGACGCCGCCGCCAGGGTGCGCCGACGCGGACGCCAGGTACAGGCCGGGCACCGGGGTCTCCGGGCGCGCGGTGCCGGGCAGCGGGCGGAAGAAGAGCTGCTGGTGCATGGCGGCGGTGCCGCCGTTGATGGCCCCGCCGTGCAGATTGCGGTCGAGGGACTCCAGGGTGGGCGGGGCCAGGATGCGGCGGGCCCGGATGCGGGAGCGGAAGCCGGGCGCGAACCGCTCGACCTGCCGCTCGACGCGGTCGGCCATGATCTCCTGCTCCGTGGCGTCCCAGGAGCCGGTGAGCCCCTCCTCCCCCGCGTCCCCCACGACGCGGTGCGGCACGTGGGTGTACGCCCAGGCGGACTCGGTGCCCCGGGGGGAGCGGGAGGGGTCCGAGGTGGTCATCTGTCCGAACAGGGAGAACGGGCGGTCCGGGACCCGGCCCATGGCGAGCTGGGCCGCGAAGCGGGTGAGTTCGTCGACGCCGTCGGACAGGTGCACGGTCCCGGCGCGGGCCGCCTGCTCGGCCTTCCAGGGCACCGGGCCGTCGAGCGCCCAGTCGACCTTGAAAGTGGCGAAGTCCCACTCGAAGCGCCGCAGGTCGGACAGGACCTGCGCGGGCAGGTGCTCGGGGGCGACGAGCGTCCCGTACAGGGCGGGGACGGACACGTCGGCGAGGACGGCACGCCCGGCGGGGACCGTCTCCCCGCCCGCGGTCCGCACGCCGGCGGCCCGTCCGTCGCGCACCAGGACCCGTTCGACCCGCTGCCCGCAGCGCAGGACGCCGCCGAGGGACTCCAGGCGGCGGATCAGGGCGCCGGTGAGGGCGCCGGAACCGCCGGCGGGCACCGGGAAGCCGTAGGTCTGGCCGAGCATCGACATCAGCCAGCCGTAGCCGCCGCTGCCCGCGGCCTCCGGGGCGAGGTCGGCGTGCAGGGCGTTGCCGGCCAGCAGCAGCCCGCCGCCCTCGCCGTGGAACTCCTCCTCGGCCATGCGGCGCACGGGCAGCACCAGGGTCCGTGCCATGCGCAGCCCGCCGGCGGCGCGCAGTCTCAGGGCGACGCGGGCGGCGGAGCGCACGGGCGGGAAGGGCGTGAACAGCGCCTCCAGCAGGTCGGGGCGGAGCATCTGCCACGTGTCGTGCAGCCGGGCCCAGGCCGCCCCGTCGCCCGGCGCGAAGGCGTCCAGGGAGGCGACCGTGACGTCGACCCGGCGGTCCAGGACCGCGCAGCGTCCGTCGGTCAGCGGGTGGGCGAGGACGTGGGGGGCGTGCTGCCAGCGCAGTCCGTGTTCGTGCAGCCGCAGCCCGGTCAGGACCGGGGACGCCGCGGCCAGCGGGTAGAAGGCGCTGAAGAGGTCGCTGACGAAGTCGGGGTCGACGCCCCGGTCGTGGCGCGCCGCCCCTCCGGGTTCGGGCTGCTCCTCCAGCACCTCGACGCTCCACCCGGCGTCCGCCAGCAGGTTCGCCGCCACCAGGCCGTTGGGGCCCGCGCCGATCACCACGGCGTCAGGCACGGGCCTGCCCCCCACCGTTGTGCGGCGCCATGAGGTGTCCCATCGGCCGCCGGCGTTCCTCCTCGGCCGCCACCTCCTCGCAGACGTCCGCCAGCCGGGACAGCATGGAGCGGTGCCGCAGCTGGATCAGCGCCTCCACGGCGGTGTTGTGCAGGGCGCCGCCCATGCCCCGCAGCGGGTGCTCGTCGACGACGACCAGGGTGTGATCCCCCCACGGCTTGAGGGCGATGGCGATCCGGGCGCTGCCCAGCGGGCCGGCCTTGGCCTCCAGTTCCAGGTCGTTGCCCGGCTCGCAGCGGCGCACGACCGTGCGGTTGGTCAGGGACAGGGGCCCGAGGCGCACCTGGTAGCGGATGGCCGAGCCGAGTTCCGGCCACCGGCCCCGCTCCGGTTCCGTCGTCGCGGTGCCCACCACCCATTCCGCGTAGCGGCTGCCGTCCGAGAGGACCTCCCAGACGGTCCGCGGGTCTGTTTTGATCAGGCGATGACGAACCGCCACTGCGACCTCCCGTGTCCGGCGGGTTTTCGGTCAGCACTGAGTGCCCCGTCTGCGACGCGTCAACCGGCGCGGACCCCGCCGGGTCCGGACCGGCGCTCCCGGGGGCCCCGGCGGGCGGGGGCGCGGGGTCCCGGCCCCGGGTGCCCGGCGGCTGTGGACGGCCCGGCTCACGCCGGGATGTGGTCCTGGCGGGTCGGGGCGAGCGCCCAGCGGATGCCCGCGGTCACGGCCGTGCCGAGCGGGCGGACGCAGACACCCTCGGCGGGCGGGATCCGGGGGACCCGCAGCTCCCGGGAGACCCGGACCGGCAGCAGGGAGACGGCGTTGGCGGCCAGGACGCCGTAGGGGAGGCGGGCGATGAGCGGCACGGGCGGGTTGAGCAGCAGGAACCGGGTGGTGGCGCGGGCCTCGGGGGTGGCGTGGAGTTCGGGCCGGTAGGCGGCGAGGCGGGCGGCGAGTCCGGCGCGCGTGACCGGCGGATCGGGGACGCCGAGGGCGCTGGCGATGCGTGCCATGTCCGCGACGTACCCGTCGCAGCCGGCGTCGTCCAGCGGGCGGGCGCCGTAGCGCTGGTGGGCGCGCAGGAAGGCGTCGACCTCCGCGCAGTGCACCCAGCCCAGCAGGCGGGGGTCGTCGGCGCGGTACTCCCGGCCGTCGGCGGCGGTGCCGCGCACGGTGGCGTGCACCGCCCGGACCCGGTCGACGGCGTGCTGGGCGCTGTCGGCGGTGCCGTAGGTGGTGACGGCGAGGAAGGTGCTGGTGCGCTGGAGCCGGCCCCAGGGGTCGCCGCGGAAGCCGGAGTGCCCGGCGACGGCGGCCATGGCCAGCGGGTGCAGCGACTGGTGCAGCAGGGCGGCGAGCCCGCCGATGAACATGGAGGCGTCGCCGTGCACCCTGCGGACCGGCCGTTCGGGGCCGAACCAGCGGGGGCCGGGCGTGCCGTGGATCCTGGCCCGGCTGTCCGGCCCGTCCGGCCCGGCGACCCGCGTGAAGATCGCCTGCCCGATCCGGCCGCGCAGTGCCGGCACGGCCTCCGAGAGAAGTCCCATGGCGCCCCTTCCGCACTGCGGCCGGGCCGGCCGCCCCTACGACTCCGTGTGCCCGGGGCGGCGGCCCGGTACCCCCTCGGGTCACCGGCCGCGCAGGCGCCGGGCCGCCGCGCGTGTCAGGGCATGTCGCCCCGCCATTCCAGGACACGGCCCGGCCCTCGCGGCACGTACACCGCCCGGCCCCCCGGGCCGTAGCGGCCTATCTCGGTGCGCAGCCCGATCCCGTCCGCCAGCTCCGCCGGGGAGCGGTCGGTGACGTCCAGCAGCAGACCGTCCAGCGGCCCGCCCGACAGTTCGGCGTACACCCTCCCGCCGCGGGGTCCGGGATCGTCGTGGTCCGCCCCGTAGACCCGGCCGCGCATGAACTCCAGCTCGTCCATGACGGCAGGATCGCACCCCCCACTGACAACGGGCCGGCCGCAAGGCCCCCCGGACGCGCCGGTCTCCGCCACGGAAACGGCGGAGCGCGCGGTGCGGGCATGTCAGGATGGCAGGACCTGACCGCACCGCGCAGGAGGCGAACGGTGAACTGGCGCGACTTCGCACAGCAGATGGCTTCCATGGCACGGAACCTGCTGGCGGAAACCGGACTCGAGCCCACCCTGGAGGAGATCACGGAGTCGGCGGTCCGGCTCGTCCCGGGGTGCGACGCGGCCGGGATCCTCGTCCTGCAGAACGGACGGGCCCGGTCCCTGGCGCCCACCGACCCGATGGTGGTGGACAGCGACCGGCTCCAGGACCGCCTCCGGGAGGGTCCGTGCTTCGACCTCGCACGCCCCGAGTTGGACGAACGGGTCTTCCGCATCCCCGACTTCACCGCCCCGTCCGAGCGGTGGCCGGCCTACGTCCCGAGGGCCAGGGACCTGGGGCTGGGGAGCATGATGGGCTTCCTGCTGTACACCCGGGAGGAGGAGCTCGGCGCCCTCGACATGTACTCCCGCGAGCCCGGCACGTTCTCCGAGGACAGTGAGACGGCGGGCTGGCTGCTGGCCTCCCACGCGGCGGTGGCCTTCTCCACGGCCCTCAACGACGCCCAGCTGCAGGAGGCCATGGCCACCCGGCACATGATCGGCGAGGCGATGGGCATCCTGATGGGCCGGCACCACGTGACCGAGGAGCAGGCCTTCGAGCTGCTGCGCACCCGGTCGCAGCGCACCAACACCAAGCTGCGGGACGTGGCGCGCCGCGTCTGCGAGACCGGGAGCCCGGAGCCGTGACGGCCCGCGGACGGCCGGCGGCGGGGCAGCCCCGTCGCACACCGTCCGCGGGCGGTGGGCGACGGGGCTGCGGCCCGCGGTGCGGGCCGCGGCTCAGCGGGCGCCCGTCCAGTTGTGCGCCACGTCGATCACGACGCGGTCCGGCAGTTGCAGGACCCGGAACGGCAGTCGCGCCCGGACGCCGAGTCCGACCTGGGTGTCCCCCTCGAAGCTGCCGGCGAACCGGGCGTCCCGGAAGGTGCGGTAGCCGGTGAGATCGACGCCGGGCAGGGTGTGCCCGGCACGCGCCGGGTAGGTGGCCCGGCCGGTCTCCGGGTCGTAGGCGGGCGCGGTCACCCGGATCTCCAGGACGGCTCCGCCCGACACCGGGACGGGACGGCCCGAGCCGTCCTGGTGGAGGCGGTCGACGTAGCGGACGGAGTAGCCCACGTCCCCGGCGCCGGGGACGTCCACGACCATCCGGTCGTAGCAGTCGTGCCGCCCGGTCCGGATGTCCCGCACCGGCGTGGCGGTGGCGGGCGTGCCGGTCTCGGGCAGGCTGCCCCAGCCGGTCGGACAGGCGGTGGCCGCGGACGCGGCGGCGTGGGTGGCCGCGGCGGCCGGGACCGCGGCGGTGCCCAGTGCGGTGCCGACGAGCGCGAGGGTCGCGCAGACGGTGGCGGTGCGGGTTGTTGCGGTTCGAAGCATTTTCGCCCCCCGAGGTGGCCTCTTGCTGTTATCGGGTGAGACAACCGGGTTCACCCGATGGTTGCGCTGCCACCCGGCACCGCGTGCGTCCGCACCCCCGCGTTCCGGCACCGCGTGCGTCCGCACCCCCGCGTTCCGGGGCGGCCGGGAGCCGGGCGGGGACGGGCGGGCGGGCCGGTCGTCACGGCCCCCGCGACCGCCGGCCGCCCCGGGATCCGGGCGGCCCGGCCGACGCGGCGGAGGAATCCGGTGCGTGCATCCACCGCGCCCCGGCGCCCGGCATGGCACATCCTGGAGAGCGAACGATGTCCCGTGCGTCCGCACCGGGGAGGACGCGAGATGCCAGAGCCAGCCGCCGTACCGGACGACGGGCGGTCCGGCGCGCGCGGAGACGGCGCGCCGGACCACGGGACCGAGGCCCCGCCCGCCCGGCTGGAGGACGCGCTCGCGGAGCCGCTGGTCGAGGCGGTCCGGGAGACCGGCGGCTACGGCGGCCTGGTCTACCTGCGCTCCCGCGACCGGCGCTCGCTGGTGCTGTCGGTGGTCACCGGGGTCCCCCGGTCCCTGCTGAAGGCGTGGTGGCGCGTCCCGGTCGGCGGCGCGCTGCCGGTGTCCGAGTGCTACCGCACGGGCGAGACCCTGTGGCTGCCCGACGAACGGGTGACCATGCTCCGCTTCCCGCAGTTCACCGCCGCGCTGCCGTACGCCTTCGCCTCCGGCCACCGGCCGGTGCGGGTGGACGGCGAGACCGTGGGCGTGCTGGTGGTGCTGCGTTCGGTGCGCGAGCCGCTGGGGCCGGACGACGTGGAGCCGGCGCTGCGGCGGGCCGAACGGGACATGGCGGCCCGGCTCACCCGGTACGCGCGCCGGGTCACCGCCTCGGACACGGCGGACCCCGAGGCCGTGACGTACGGCATCGCGTACGACGACCAGCCGGTGAGCGTCCGGCTGCCCACCCCGCCGGCCCACACCGTGCAGGTCGGCATGGTCGAGTGGGACCTCGACAGCGACCGGTGGTCGGCCGACGACGAGGCCCTGCACATCCTCGGTCTGACCCGGGAGGACTTCGGCGGCACCCTGGCGGACGTGGAGGCGCAGGTGTGCCCGGACGACCTGTTCGAGCTGCGGGCGGGGCGGCGGGACGCGCTGACGCACGGGCAGGTGCGCTCCCGGCACTTCCGGGTGGTGGTCGCCGAGGACGAGGACGGCCAGGTGCGCTACCGGCCCGTCGAACTGTGGGGCCACGTGGTCCGCGTCGGCGTGTCCGGGAAGCTGCTGGTGGGCGCCCTGGTGGACACCGAGGGCGGGGTCACCGCCGCCGAGGCGGCCGAGCGCCTGCCCGACGGTCTGTTCTCCCTGGACCAGGACGGCCGGGTCACCTACGCCAACCGCCGCTGCGAGGAGCTGCTGGGCTGCGAGCGTCAGCAGCTGCTCGGCCAGCACCCCTGGCACGTGATCACCTGGCTGCACGACCCGGCCTACGAGGACCGCTACCGGGCGGCGATGCTGTCCCAGGAGCCGGTGACCTACCTGGTGCACGACCCGCACGGCACCTGGCTGGGTTTCGTGCTGTATCCGGGCGTGCACGGGCTGACCGGCCGGGTCTTCCGCACCAGCGCGCCGGTGAGCACGCGCCCCTCGACGCCGGGCCGGGCCGGCGCGCTGATCGGCGAGGGCGCCGCGGGGCCGCCGCAGCCGGTGGTGGCGGCGCGCGCGGGCGTGCTCTACCACGTGGTGCAGATGGCCAGCGTGCTCACCGAGGCGGTGACCGTGCGGGACGTGTGCCGGGCCGTCGCCGAGCAACTGCTGCCGGCGTTCGGCGCCCAGGAGATCGCCCTGTACGCGGTCCGTGACGGGCGCATGCACCTGCTCTGGGAGGCCGGCTACCCGGAGGGCTTCCTCGACCCGTTCGAGGGCGTTCCCCTGGACGCCCAGCTTCCCGGGGTGCACGCCCTCACCACGCGGTTCCCCCTGTTCTTCGAGTCGCCGGACGCACTGAGCAAGGCGTACCCGGGGATCGCGCTGGACCGCATGCACGCCTGGTCGTTCCTGCCGCTGATCGCCTCAGGCCACGCCGTGGGCTCGTGCATCCTCGGCTGGTCCGAACCGCACCGCTTCACCCCCGACGAGCGGTCCGCCCTCACTGCGCTGAGCGGCCTGGCCGCCCAGGCGCTGGAGCGGGCCCGGCTCTACGACGCCGAGTCGGCGGTCGCCCGCGGGCTGCAGGAAGGGCTGCTGCCGCACCGGCTGCCCGCCATCGAGGGGCTGCTGACCACCGGCCGCTACCTGCCCGGCACCCAGGGCATGGCCATCGGCGGCGACTGGTACGACGTGATCAGGACGGGGCGGGGGGTCGCGCTGGTCATCGGCGACGTGGAGGGGCACAGCGTCGGGGCGGCGGCCGTGATGGGCCAGCTGCGCAGCGCGGTGCACGCCTTCGCGACCAGCGGGCAGCCGCCCCAGGAGGTCATCACCCACACCAACCGGCTGCTCGCCGAGCTGGAGTCGGACGCGTTCGCCACCTGCTGCTACATCGAGCTGGACCCGCGCAGCGGGCGGGCCCTCGCGGTGCGGGCGGGGCATCCGCCGCCGCTGCTGCGGCACCCGGACGGCCGCACCGAGACCCTCGACCTGGTGGGCGGGGTGATGCTGGGCGTGGAGCCGGACGCCCTGTATCCGGTGACCGCGCTGACCCTGACGCCGGGCAGCGTCCTCGCGCTGTACACCGACGGGCTCGTGGAGCAGCCGGGCAGCGACATCGAGGCCGGCATCGAGGCGGCGCGGGCCTGCCTGGCCCGCACCCGCACGGACTCGGTGGACCATCTCGCCGACCAGCTGGTCAAGGCGGCCCGCAGGGCCGAGGACCGGCCGGACGACGTCGCGCTGCTCCTGACCGCGTTCGGCTGGGAGGCCCGCGAACCGCCGTCCGGCGGGCCGGCCGGGGGCCGGGGCGCCGGAGGGTCCGGAGGACTCGGGGGGTCCGGAGGACTCGGGGGGCCCGGAGGACTCGGGGGGCCCGGAGGACTCGGGGGGTCCGGGGGGACCGGCGGCCGCTGAGCCGGCTCGTGCGGGTCGCGCCGGCCCCGGCCCCGCTCGTCCGGGGCGTGGCGGGCTCCGAGCCCGCTCGTGCGGCAGCCGGCGACCCCGCGGCCCGGCGCCGTGCCCCGTCAGGTGGTCATGTGGTCACGCCGCTTCGTGGACATGGTCATCGGGTCGTCGCACCGGCGATTCGTCACGTCGGTCAGTCGTCACGTCGGCACGTCGGCATGGCGGCATGGCGGCATCTCGTCGCGTCGTCGCCGGGGCGGGGGCCGCGGCGGGGGCCGCGGCGGGGGGCCACGGTGCGCGGCAGCGACAGCGGCAGCGGCGTGGTGCCCCCGCCCCGTCCGGCACGGCGCGCGCACGCCGCACGGTCCTACCGGCCGTCGCGCAGCAGGTCGCAGACGAAGTCCTCCTGGATCGCGCGCAGCCGCTCCAGCCGGTCCGGTGCGAGGTCGCGGTTGATCTGGGTGGTGACGGAGAACGTCAGTGACCGGCGGCCGTCCGGGGTGGCCGCGATGAGCTGGGTGTAGCCCGGGAAGTTGCCGGTGTGGCCCAGCACGACGCCGCACCGTGTCTCGTACCGGAAGATGCCCAGACCGGCCTTGTTGCGCCCCGGCCCGGCCGGTTCGGAGGCGCCCTCGCGCCAGCGCCGCTGTTCCCGGGTCACCGCCCGGCCGAACAGGGCGCCGCCCGTGTAGCCGCGGACGAACCGCGTCATGTCGGCCGGGGTGGAGACGATGCCGCCGGACGCCCAGACGCCGGAAGCGCTGAGCAGCTCGCTGACGTCCTCGGGCGGGGGCGGGGTGACCTCGTATCCGTGCAGGTACGGCTCGGGCAGCCGGTACCCCTGCGGGAGGCTGGTGCGGCGCAGCCCCAGCGGCCGGTACACGAGGTCGCGCAGCAGCCGTTCGTAGCGGGTTCCGGTGGCCGCCTCCGCCATGAGCGCGACGGCGATGTTGTCGGAGTTGGAGTACCGGTACCGGCTGCCGGGGCGGAACCGCAGGGGCTCGCCGGCGACGAAGTCGAGCAGCCGGCGGGAGTCGAAGCGGTGCCGGGGGTCGTCGGCGAGGAGGGACAGGAACGCGGGGTCCTCGGTGTAGTCGGGCAGACCGCTGGTGTGGCCGAGCAGCTGCCGCAGCGTCACGGCGCCCCAGGCGGCGGGCAGCCGGGGCAGCCGCTCGCGCAGGGTGTCGTCCAGGCGGAGCGCGCCCCGGTCCACCAGGGCGAGCGCCACCGCGCCGCTGAACGCCTTGGCGGTGCTGGCGATCCGCATGTGGTCGTCGACCCGGGGAGGACGGCCGGTCTCCAGGTCCGCGACCCCCGCGCGCACCACGCGGGACGCGCCGTCGCGCCGGAGCACGGCGATGACGCCGGGAGGTCCGCCGGGGCTGCGCACGAACTCCTCGATCTGCTGCCGGAGCCGGCGGCCGTCGTGCGGTTCGGCCGGGGAGGCCGCGTCGGCGACGCCGGGGCACAGGGCCGCGACGCAGACCGCCACGACGGCGGACGCCCGCAGGCGGCCGCGGAGACGGGCGGGGCGGGCGGACAGGGGGCGGACGGCCATCGGATCTCCCGGGTGCGAACGGAACGGCAGGCCCCAGCCTCACCGCGGGAGGCACGCGGCGGCCCGTCGTGGTGCGGCATCCGGAGCAAGGACGCCCCCCACGGCCGGGCACCGGGGGACGCATCGGGGTGCCGCCGGGCCGGCCGCCCGCGGCCGTGCCCGAGATGCCGGGCCGGGACCGCCCGCCTGTAATGGGAAGAGGGCCGAGAACGGCTCGGCCGGGCCGAGGGGGTCACCCATGCCTTCCGGACGGGACGACGGGACGGGGGCGGGGCGGCCTGCGACGGCGGGCGGGCAGCGGGAGGCGGGGGAGCCGGGGGACGCGGGCAGGCCGGGAAGGGCGGGGGTGCTGCGGCGGCTGGGCGAGTGGTGCGCCCGGCACTTCGTGATCGTGATCGTGGCCTGGCTGGTGGCCCTGGTGGCCCTGCAGGTCCTCAGCCGGACGGTCGGCGGCACCTACTCCGACAACTTCACTCTGCCCGACGCGCAGTCGCAGAAGGGCGTCGAGGTCCTGCAGCGGCACGACCCGCAGGCCGGCGGCTACAGCAGTCAGATCGTGCTGCACGACGAGCAGCAGCAACTGACCGCCCTCGGCCCGCAGATGTCCACCACGATCGAAGAGCTGGAGAAGCTGCCGCACGTCCTGTCGGCGCAGAACCCGCTGTCCACCGGATCGTCCTCCGACTCCGGCCGGCAGCAACAGCCGGACGTCGGCCCGCTGTCCACGGACGCCCGGACCGGGTACATCACGGTCCGCTTCGACGTCCAGCCGTCGACCCTCGGGGACGACTACCTCGACGGCGTGGACGACGCCGTCGAGCCGCTGCGGCAGGCGGGCGCGGAGGTGGAGTACGGCGGGCCGCTCGGCGAGCTGGCCCGGCCCGCTCCCGACGACCGGATGAGCGAACTCATCGGCTTCGCCGTCGCGATCGTCGTGCTGCTGGTGGGCTTCGGCAGCGTGATCGCGGCCGGGATCCCCCTGCTGACGGCCCTCCTCGGTGTGGTGGGCGGTCTCGCGATCCTCGGGCTGCTGGCCGCGGCGTTCACCTTCGCCACCGTCTCCCCCACGCTGGCCACGATGATCGGCATCGGGGTCGGCATCGACTACGCGCTGTTCCTGATCACGCGGCACCGGCAGAACCTGATGGACGGCATGGACCCGGCACGGGCCGCCGGTCAGGCCAACGCCACCAGTGGCCGGGCGGTGCTCGTCTCCGGCTGCACGGTGATCGTCGCGCTCGCCGGGCTGTCCGCGTCGGGCGTCTCGTTCATCGCCAAACTGGGGCTCGCCGCCGCGGTCACCGTGGTCTCCGCGGTCGCCGGGGCGCTCACCCTGGTGCCCGCGCTGCTGGGTCTGATCGGCACCCGCATCGACCGCTACCGGGTGCGCCGGCCGGTGGCGGAGACCGACGCGGAGCCCGGGGCCGCGCCACAGGGCACCTGGCACCGGTACGCCCTGCGGGTCGAGCGCAGACCGTGGCAGTTCCTGGCCGCCGGCCTGGTCACCATCGCCGTGCTGGCCATTCCGGTGTTCTCCATGCAGCTCGGCCACATCGGGGACGGGGCGGATCCGGCCTCCGACACCGACCGCCGCGCCTACGACCTGATGACCGACGCGTTCGGCCCCGGGTCCAACGGCCCGCTCACCGTCGTCATCGACCAGAGCTCGGTCCCCTCCTCCGACCGCTCCGGACTCGCCTCGCAGGCCCAGAAGACCCTGGACGGGGTCGCCGACGCCGCCGCGGTCACCCCGCTGACGCCGACCCAGGACGGTGACGTCCTGGTCGGGACCGTGTACTCGGCCGCGTCGCCGCAGAGCGCCACCACCACCGACCTCACCAACCGGCTGGTGCACGACACGCTGCCGCAGGCCGTGCGAGGCACCGACGCCACGACCTACGTCACGGGCACCACCGCGGCGCAGGTCGACTTCCGCGACGTGGTCGCGGAGAGACTGCCGCTGATCATCGGCGTCGTGGTGGCCCTCGCCTTCCTGATCATCCTCGCCGTGTTCCGGGGCCTGCTCGTGGCCGTGAAGGCGGCCGTCCTCAACGTCCTGTCCATCACCGCCTCCTACGGCGTCCTCGTCGCCGTCTTCCAGTGGGGGTGGGGCGGTCCGGCGCTCGGGGTGTCCGGCACGGTGCCGATCGAGAGCTACGTGCCGATGATGATGTTCGCGATCATCTTCGGCCTCAGCATGGACTACGAGATCTTCCTGCTGTCCCGCGTCCACGAGGCGTGGCAGCGCACCGGCGACGCCAAGGCCTCCGTCGCGCACGCGCTGGAGATCACCGCCCGGGTCATCACCTGCGCGGCGCTGATCATGGTGAGCGTGTTCGCGGCGTTCATCGTCAGCGACAACATCGTGGTCAAGATGCTGGGCCTGGGGCTGGCCGTGAGCGTGCTCATCGACGCCACCGTGGTGCGCCTGCTGCTGGTTCCGGCCGTGATGACCCTGCTGGGCCGGCACGCCTGGTGGACGCCGCGGTGGCTCGACCGGATCATGCCGCACATCGACGCGGAGGGCGAGGGCACGGCAGCACCGGAGCGTGCACCGTCCTGACCGGCCTCGCCCGGCCGGGCACCGGAGGGCCGCGACGGACCGGGCCCCGGACGGCACGAAGCGGCAGGGCCGCGAGGGCCCTGCCGCCGTGCACCTGCGGGAGGAGGTCAGGCGTTGCGCCTCACGCTCCGCAGGACGAAGAAGCCGAAGATCACCAGCACTCCGCCCACCGCGGCCGGCCAGAGCTGCGCGCCGGTCTCGGCCAGGCTGCCGCCCTGGGCCTGCGTCGTCTTCTCGACCTCCGGGAGGGTGCCGGGCACCTGGGCGGCCTGGGCCTTCTGACCGCCGTCGTCCTTGCCGTCGTCCTTGCCGTCCTCGCCGGCGTCCTTCCCGGCGTCCGCGTCCTGGCCGTCGTCGGCGGGGGACGACGCCTTCACGTTCGGCTGCGCGGGCTTCTCGGCGCCCTTGTCCGCCGGCTCCTGCGTGGCCGGGGCCTCGGACGGCTCCTGGCCGCCGTCGCCCTGGTCGCCGCCCTTGCCGTCGTCCTGCTTGCCGTCGTCCTGCTTGCCGTCGTCGCCCTTGCCCTGGTCGCCACCGTTGCCCTGGTCGCCACCGTTGTCCTGGTCGCCACCGTTGTCCTGGTCGCCGCCCTGGCCCGGGTTGCCGGCCCCGTTGTCGCCGCCGCCGTTGCCGTCGCCGCCGCCACCGTTGCCGTTGTCACCGCCGTTGTCACCGCCGCCGTTGCCGCCGGCACCGCAGGTACGGCCCTCGTTGATGCAGTCGACGACCTCCTTCATCAGGTCCTCGTCGAAGACGTTGATGAAGTCGCCGTGGTCCGTGATCGGCTTGTGCAGCTGCTCCGGGAAGGAGTCCACCGCGAACAGCGGGACCGTCTTGCCGCCGTCGTCCAGGCTCGGCGCGTCGACGTCGTAGACGATGCGCTGCACCAGCTGCGGCACGGGCTGGAAGCCGGACGGGCAGTTGCCCTGCTCGTCCACGAACGCCATGTGCGTGCGGTGGTTGGCGCTGTCGGTGTTCCGGCCGTCCCAGCAGCTCTGGAAGTCGAAGGTGCGCACCACGTCACTGCCCTCGGGGCACAGCGGGTACTTGTCCGTCAGCTGCCGGTCCTCGAAGCCCGTGCAGCTCCAGGAGGCGTTGGCGTTGGCGGGGCCGTTGACGAACGACTTGGCGTCACCGGTGATGATGCGCAGGAACCGCGGCATCGCGGTGACCTCGCCCTGCGGGTTGCCCTCGAAGGTCAGGGTGACCTCCTTGGGCGTGACGATCTCACCGACGTTGCCCTCGATGCCGCCGCCCGGGGAGTTCGCGTCGCGCTCCTCGACGCCGTTCTGCAGACGCAGCACCGGCCAGTAGTACGACGACTTGTCGCCCTGGTCGGCGCAGCTGGTCTCGGCGCGCGCCAGGTCGTCGTCGCTGGAGAAGGCGTTGGTGGCCTGGTTGCCGATGTAGTCGTGGAAGTGGTGGGCGCCGTTGGCGACACCGGGCGCCGCGATCACGTTGTCCGAGTTGAACAGTCCGTTGGCGTTGACGCCGCACTCGCTGACGAAGGTGCCGCGGGAGGCGTTCGCGGACGGCTTCGGCTTGGAGACGTTGGGCTCGACGCTCTTGATGTCGACGTAGTCGCCGGCCACCGGACCGTTGCCGGCCTGGCCGCCGTTCCCGCCCTGCTGGCCGTCCTGTCCGTCCTGGCCCTCCTGGCCCTGGCCGTCCTGGCCCTGTTCCTCGCCCTGCTGGTCCTGGCCGTCGCCGGCGTCGCCGCCCTGCTCGCCCTGGTCGTCGTTTCCGCCGTCCTCCTGGCCGGCGTCCGGCTGGGCGTTGCCCGATTCGCGCACCGCGCAGGCGGCGAGCTCGTCGAGGCCCTCGGGCCGGTCACCGACCCGGCCGATGGCGGTGGCGATGCGGGCGAGGGTCGCGGACCGCTTGTCCGTGAGAGGGCCCGCGATCGCGTTCTGGGCGAAGTTCGGGTCCTGCCGGAGGGCGTCGGCGGACTCCCCGATCCGCTTGTACGCGTCGGCGATCTGCGCGTCGAGCGCGGCGAGTTCCTTGTCCACCTCCGGCCGGGCCTCTTCGGGAACATCGGTCAGTTCGGTGGCCACGTCCGGGCAGTCGATCGTGGCGCCGGCGAACACCTGCGCGGCGCCTGCGCCCTCTTCCGTCGCGGAAGCGTAGACGTTGGCCGCCATCATCCCGCCTCCGCCCAGGATCAGGGCGAAGGCGGCGAGCGTCGCGCGCTGTTTGGGGCGTCTGCGTGTGTTGCGTGCCAAGGCAGTACTCCTACGCTTGTGTCGCGGGGGGTCGGCATGGAATTCCCACGCCCCATACGCAGGGGGACCGCACGGTGTTCAACGGCCGCACGAATTCTTCGCCGCTTCTCACCCCCCGCGGGCCCCGACAGCACGCTCACGCCCCTCCCGACTCCCCTGCCCCGGCGGGCACTTGAGCAGGTCGACGCGGTGAGGGGGCGTGGGCGGCGGGCGGGCCCGGCGGGCGAGCGGACGGGGTTCAGCGGCGGACGGCGTCGGCGGTCGTCCGGCCGAGGCAGGCGACCGTCGCGTCGAGCGAGGTCTCGATCTCGTGGAAGCCCATCCGGTCGTAGAAGGCCCGCGCGGGCTTGTTGGCGGTGGACATCACGAGGTGGACGGCCGGAACCCCGGCCTCGCGCAGGGCGTTGAGGAAGACCCGCATCAACTCCCGTCCGTGGCCCCGGCCCTGCCACTCGGGCAGCAGGTCGATGTGCAGGTGGGCGGGGTAGGGGGCCAGTTCGGGGACGACCATCCGCTCCGGGTGGTGCAGCAGCCGGGCCATCGTCTCGTCGGGCGTGGCGGGCTCCCCGGCCGGTTCGGGGTAGCGGTCGGCGACCCGGGGCAGCCAGTCGGTGCGGAAGGCCGCGGCGAACCGGGGGGTGTCGGCGGTGCCGAGGATGTAGCCGACCGCCTGCCCGCGCCCGTCGTCCAGCACGAACGCCAGACGCGGTTCGAGGTGGACGTAGGGGGCCGCGAAGATGGCGGGCAGGATGCCGGGGTCCCGGTAGTGGGGGCGGCTGTCGAGACCGTTGTGCGCGGTGCGGATGCAGACGTCGTCGAGGGCGGGGCCGTCGGACGGGCGGTACGGGCGGATCACGGGATGCGAGGTCATGTCAGTGATCCTGCCCCGATGGGAGCGCTCCCACAAGGGCCGGTCCCGTCGGCCTTCCGCGGGCGGCTTAACCGCCGGTGCGATGGTTACCCGGGCTGCATGAAACTGCATCTACCGGGGCGGAACACCCGGCACCAGGGCGAGGCCGCGGACGACGACGTCCGCCCGGGTTCCCGCACGGAACCCGCGGCGGGCCCCGGGTCCGGCAGGGACGACGACGCGGGGCGGGCGGCCGGCTCACGGCCGGGCCCCGACGAGCACGTGGAGCGGGCCGCGCCGGACAGCCCCACGGGCCTGCCGAAGCAGTCCTGGGGCGCGGCGCTCAAGGGCAGCCTGCGCGAGTTCAAGGACGACGAGCTCACCGACCGGGCCGCCGCGCTGACCTACTACGGCGTGCTGGCCCTGTTCCCGGCGCTGCTGGTCCTGGTGTCCCTGCTGGGCCTGGCCGGCCAGTCGACCACGGACAAGGTGCTGGAGAACGTCCAGGACCTGGCCCCCGGCCCGGCCCGCGACATCATCACCCGGGCCGTGGAACAGCTGCAGGGCACCGCGGGCACCGGGTCGATCGTGGCGATCATCGGTCTGCTGCTGGCCGTGTGGTCGGCGTCCGGTTACGTCGCCGCGTTCATCCGCGCGGCGAACGCCGTCTACGACGTCCCGGAGGGCCGGCCGGTCTGGAAGGTGCTGCCGGTTCGGCTCGGGGTGACGGTCGTGCTGATGGTGCTGGCGGTGGCCAGCGCGCTGATCGTGGTCTTCACCGGCGGACTGGCGCGCCGGGCGGGCGACTTCCTCGGGCTCGGGGACACGGCGATCACCGTGTGGTCCATCGCCAAGTGGCCGGTGCTCGTGCTGCTGGTGGTCTTCATGATCGCGCTGTTGTACTGGGCCACCCCGAACGCGAAGGTCAAGGGGTTCCGCTGGATCACGCCGGGCAGCTTCCTGGCCCTGGTGATCTGGCTGGTGGCCTCCGCGGGCTTCGCGTTCTACGTGGCGAACTTCGGCTCGTACAACAAGACCTACGGCACCATGGCCGGTGTCATCGTCTTCCTGATCTGGCTGTGGATCACCAACCTGGCGATCCTGCTGGGGCTGGAGTTCGACGCGGAGATCGCCCGGCAGCGGGCCATCGCCGGCGGCCATCCGCCGCAGGAGGAGCCCTACACCGAGCCGCGTGACACCCGGGCCTGGGACGACGAGGACCACCAGCGCCACGGCGGCACCTGACGCGCGGTCCGCGCGCGAGCGGCCCGGCGCGGGACCGACGTCAGCCGGTGAGGCCGGCGGCGAGTGTGGCGCCCAGTTCCCAGCAGCGCTCGGTGTCGGCCTTGTCCGGGGCGCCCGTGACCGTCACCGGCTCGGCGGCCCGGCGCCAGCCCAGTCCGGTGGTGACGGTGTCGAGGGCGCGCAGCGCCCCGGTGACGTCGCTGCCGCCGTGCACGAAGGCACCGAAGGGCCGCCCCCGGGTGCTGTCCAGGCAGGGGTAGTAGATCTGGTCGAAGAAGTGCTTGAGGGCCCCGGACATGTAGCCGAGGTTCGCCGGGGTGCCCAAGAGGTATCCGTCGGCCTCCAGGACGTCGGTGGCGGTCGCGGACAGCGCCGCCCGCCGCACCACCCGTACGCCCTCGATCTCCGGGGCGCTCGCGCCGGACAGGACCGCCTCGAACATGGCCTGGCAGTGGGGTGAGGGCGTGTGGTGGACGATCAGCAGAGTGGGCACGCCCCGACCCTGCCGTGCCCTCCCCCGCCCGCGCAAGCCGGACCGGGGCGCGCCGTGCGGCGGTGTGCCGTTGTCAGGGCCGGTGGCGGATGGCAGCATGCGCGGCATCGGCAAGCGGAGACGGGGTGCGTGTTGACCGACGAGGATCGCAGGTCACCGGCAGCGGTGGTGTTCGACGCGCTGGGCGGTGAGTACGAGAGGGCGTTCGCCGGCTCGCCGGCCCACCGGGCGTCGCTGGAGTGGCTGCTGGCGCGGCTCCCGGCGGGCAGCCGGGTGCTGGACGCGGGCAGCGGCACGGGCCGTCCGACGGCCGCCGTGCTGGCCGGGGCGGGGCACCGGGTGCTGGGCGTGGACGTGTCGCCGGTGATGACGGAGCTGGCCTCCCGCCAGGTGCCGCAGGCGGAGTTCCGGTGCGCCGATGTCGCGTCGATGCCGCTGGAGGAGGAGTCCTTCGATGCGGTGTGCGTGTACTTCACGCTGCTGCTCATGTCCCGCGCCGAGCAGGCCGCGCTGGTCCGGCGGCTGACCCGGGCGCTGCGCCCGGGCGGGCTGCTGGTGCTGGCCACCGTGCCACTGGACGTGGAGGGCTTCGCGGGCGTCTTCATGGGCCAGAAGGTGCGGCTCACCAGCTTCTCCCCCCAGGACGTCGTGGCGATGGTGCGGGAGGCCGGGCTGACGGTGCTGTCGGAGCAGAGCGCGATGTTCCGGCCGACCCATCCGGACGCCGCGCCCGAACCCCACCTCTTCCTGCACTGCCGGCGCGGCCCGGAGCCGTCCGGAGGCTGACGGGGTCCGCACGCCGCCCGGGGTCCGCCGGAGGGCGGGCGAGGCGTCGGCGCACGCGTCCGGCGCGGCGGCCAGCAGCGGCCGCCCGGGTCACCGGCCCGGGCCCCGGCTACCGCAGCCGGTCCGGCTCGTCGTGCGAGGCGCGCAGGTCGGCGAGCAGTTCGGCCTGGCCGGCCAGTACGCCGGAGAGGATGGTCCGGGCCACGCGCAGCAGTTCGGCGATGTGCGGGCTCGTCAGCGAGTAGTACACGGTCGAGCCCTCCTTGCGGGCGACGACCAGGTTCGCCCGGCGCAGCACCGCGAGCTGCTGGGAGAGGTGGGCGGGCTCGATGCGCACCTCGGGGAGCATCTCGGCGACCGCGTGCTCGCGCTCGCTGAGCAGTTCCAGCACCCGGATGCGGGCGGGATGGCCGAGCGTCTTGAAGAACTCGGCCTTCAGCTGGTACAGCGGCGTGGTCATCGTGCCGTTCCCTTCCCGGCGCGGCGGCACCGCCTCGACGGCCGGCTCCGAGTGCCTCGCCTCATCCGTCCGCCGACTCCCGGCCCCGACGGTTCCCGACATTAGCAACTGCCCCCGTGCGCGCCGTCACTCGGCCCGGACCCCCGCTCGCGCACCCGCTCCTCACCCGGAGTCACAGCGGGAGGGTGATCCAGATGCTCTTGCCCCGGCCGTCGGGGTCGCCCCGCACCACGGCCGTGCCGCCGAGGCCGTGGGTGAGCTCGGTGACCGTGGCGAGGCCGCCCGTGCCGGGGCCGCCGGGGCCGGGGGCGAGCAGGCTCGGCCGGTGGGGGTGGCGGTCGTGCACGGCGAGGACGAGGCAGTCCGGGCCCGCCGCGTAGACGACGGTGGTCTGCGGGGAGACCGGGGCGGCGTGCCGGACGCTGTTGGTGACCAGTTCGCCGAGGATGAGCAGCGCGGGGTCGACCGCCGGATGGGTCCGGGCGATGCCCCATTCCGCCAGGGCCGCCTCGGCGGTCTCACGGGCGACCCGGACGGCGGCCGGCCGGGTCGGGAGGGTCAGGACGTGCCGGTGCGGGAGCGCGGCCGGCGGCAGGGTCGTCGTCATGGGGTCTCCCGGACGGCCGCGGACGGCGTGACGGTGGTGGAGGCCCCCGGGCCGGGCGGCCCGGTGGCGGGGGCGGGGTCGTCCGCGGCGCGGGCCGGCGGGAGGACTCCGGTCAGGTGGAGGCGGTCACGGGCCGCGCGGATGGCCTCGGGGGTGGTGGCGTACTCCCCGTCCTCGTGCCGCAGCAGGTCCAGGACGCCGACGGAACCGAGGACCCGTCGGTGGGCGGGGCGGATGCCGGAGACCATGACGACGATGCCGCGCCGTGCCAGTTTCTCCATCACGTCCTTCAGCACCAGGGCGCCGGTGGCGTCGACGACGCTCACGTGGGACATGCGCAGGATGACCACCCGCACGTCGGCGAGTTCGGTCAGTTCCAGCAGGAAGCGGTGCGCGGCGGCGAAGAACAGGGGGCCGTCGACGCGGTAGGCGACGATGTGCTGGGAGAGCAGTTCGTGCTCCGCGTCGGTGTGGTCGCCCTGCCGGTCCAGGGGCAGCGGGGCGAGCCGGGCCTGGCGGGCGACCGCGCTGAGGGCGAGGACCCCGGCGACGGCCAGCCCGATGATGACCGCGAGGACGAGGTCGAGCACCAGGGTCGCCACCGCGGTCAGGACGAGGATCAGGGCGTCGGAGCGGGTGGCGCGGGCCATGGCGCGCAGCGAGCCGACCTCGACCATGCGCACGGCGGTGGCCAGCAGTACGCCCGCCAGGGCGGCGAGCGGGATCCGGGACACCAGCGGGGCCGCCGCGAAGACGATCACGGCGAGGACGGCCGCGTGCGCGAGGGACGCCAGCCGGGAGGTGGCGCCGGTCCGCACGTTGACGGCGGTACGGGCGATGGCGCCGGTCGCGGGGACGCCGCCGAACAGCGGGGAGGCGATGTTGGCGATGCCCTGCCCGAACAGTTCGCGGTCCGGGTCGTGGCGCTGGCCCACGGTCATGCCGTCGGCGACGGACGCGGACAGCAGTGACTCCAGGGCGGCCAGCGCGGCCACGGCCACCGCGGGGGCGACCAGGCTGCCGAGGGCCGCGGTGTCGACGAAGCCGAGCGAGGGTGCGGGCAGGCCGGAGGGCAGGTCGCCGATGGGCCGCACGTCGAGCCCGGCGGCCCCGGTGAGCAGGGTGGCCCCGATCACCGCGAGGATGGAGAAGGGCACGGTCGGCTTCCAGCGGGCCCCGAGCAGCATGACCGCCGCCACGGCGACGGCCAGGGCCGGCGCGGTCCAGTCGGGGCGGCGCGCGAAGTCCTCTACGGCGCTCAGGGCCACGCCCAGCACGCGTTCGCCGTCCGGCTGGTCGACGCCCAGGGCGTTGGGGATCTGCTGGAGGCCGATCACGCAGGCGATGCCCAGGGTGAAGCCCTCCACCACGGGGGCGGGCACGTAGCGCATGCTGCCGCCGGCCCGCAGCAGCGCGAGGGCCACCAGCATCAGCCCCGCCATCAGGCCGACGGTCAGGACGCCCGAGGGCCCGTGGTCGGCGACGATGGGCACCAGGACCACCGTCATGGCCCCGGTGGGGCCGGAGACCTGGAGGTTGGAGCCGCCGAACACGGCGGCAAGGGCTCCGGCGACGACGGCGGTGGCCAGTCCCGCCTCGGCGCCGAGCCCGGAGGACACGCCGAAGCCGAGGGCGAGCGGCAGCGCGACGACGGCGACGGTCAGGCCGGCGAGCAGGTCACGGCGCGGACGGCGCCGCATCTGCTCCAGGTCGCTGCGGCCGGGCAGCAGTGCGGTGATCCGGGTCAGGACTCCGGCCCGCGCCAAAGGTACGGACACGATTCCCCGTTCTCCCGGTGGCTGCGGTTCCCGTGGCCGGTCCGGGCCGCGTGCGGCGGCGTGCCGGTCCGGCGGGGCACCGAAGCGCCACGGGACTACGACTTACAGCATGTATGCAATTGCTAAATTTTGCAACTGTGCAGGTCAGAAGGCGCGGGGGGCACTCTCGGGGGCGGGCGGGTGCGGAAGGCACCCGGCGACCGGCGAACGGCCCCCGACGGGGCGCCGGTCCGGCCGCGGGCGTCAGCCCAGCATCCGCTTGCGCCAGGCGGGCTCGACCAGCCGCCAGGCGGACTCCCACTCCGCCGTCCGCCGCCGCAGCAACCGGGTCCGCAGCACCCACCCGGCGAGCAGCGTCAGTCCCCCGGCGGTGGCCCCCACCGTGGCCCCGGCCATGACCGTCTGGAAGCGCGCCTCGGCGCCGCCGGGCGGCTCGGAGACGAGCCGGCCCTCCCGGTCGGTCCACACCGTGACGACGCCGCCCGCCTCCGCGTCGGCGTCCGCCCGTGCCCTGCCGGTCCGTGCGGTGCCGTCGGGAGCGGTCCAGCGCACCTTCGTCCAGACCTGGGTGTCGCTCCCGTCGGGCGCCGGCGCGGGCAGCGCGCGGGCCGCGTCCTCGGTCAGCACGGCACCGACCGCGTGGCTGTCCGCCCGGCGCTCGGCGAGCGAGACGTCCACCGCCCGGGCGGCGGCGAGGGCGCCGGCGCCGCCGAGGACAAGGCCGCACACCAGCGTGGCCAGCAGCAGCCACGCCTCGACCACGTCGCTGCGGCGGCGCAGCGGGTTCCTGCGCCAGCGCCAGAACCACACCCTGCGGGGGCACGCACCCTGCGTCCTCGCCATGGGTCGTCACCTCCTCGCACGGTCCCGCACGCCGCGCCTCGCCGGTCCGCCGGAGGGATCGGACCACGCGTCCGGCGGCACGGTGTCACCCTTCCAGGGTGGGCCACCGGGCCGCCGGGCGCATGGGCCGAAGGGCCCCGGCCCGCTCCCCCGCCGGTCTCCGCGTCCGCGCCGGCGCGGCATCCGGCCCGGACCGCGGTCCGGGTCCCGCGGGTCAGGCCGCCACGGGCCTGGCGACGCCGCTGTGCAGCAGGTGGCGGAGCTGCTGGAACCACTCGCCCAGCCGCGGGGCACCGCGCGACGCGCCCTCGTAGAGGGCGCGCACCGGGGCCAGCCGCTCCAGGCGCGGGGCGAGGGCCGACAGCGCGATGGCGAGGGCCACCCCCGCCCAGGCCACCGGGCCCAGCGGGGTGCAGCCGAAGAAGTGGCTGACGCCGGGCGTCATGACCAGCGCGGCCAGGACCGCGGCGGAGCCCAGCGCGGTGAACCACACCAGGCGGCTGTGGCGGCGGCCGGAGAGGGTCTGCACGAGCTGGGCGCCGACGACCCCGCACAGCGCCATGGTGGTCGCCCGGCGCTCGGTGCCCGGGGTGAGGCGGCCGATGAGGTAGGCGGTGACCGCGCCCAGGCAGGTGGTCACGCCCCGGCGCCGGATGGCGCGCAGCAGGGGCGCGCCGAGCACGTCCAGGCCCATCGGGCCGGTCTCGGCGTGCGCGGCGGTGGACGGGTCGTCGCTGGGGGTCACGGCGACGGCCATGGCCGGGAACATGTCGGTGAGCAGGTTGACCAGCAGCAGCTGACGGGTCGACAGGGGCGAGGCTCCGGCGAGGAGGGTGCCGAGCACGCTGAACCCGACCTCGCCGGCGTTGCCGCCGATGAGGATGCTCACGGCGTCCGCGACGCTGCGCCACAGCGCGCGTCCCTCGGCGACCGCGTCGACCAGCGGCGACAGATCGCCGTTGGTGACGACGAGGTCGGCGGCGTTCCGGGCGGCCGCGGAGCCCCGGGCCTCGATGCCCACCCCCACGTCCGCGGCGCGGATGGCGGCCGCGTCGTTGGCGCCGTCGCCGGCCATCGCCACGACCCGGCCGGCCTGCTGCAGGGCCTCGACGACGTGCAGCTTCTGCTCGGGGGCGACGCGGGCGACGACCGCGGCGCCCTGCAGTGCCCGGACCCGGTCCCGCCGTCCCATGGCGACCAGTTCGTCACCGGTGACCACCCCGGTGTGCTCCGGCCAGCCCAGCTGCAGCGCGATGGCGCGCGCCGTCTCCGGGTGGTCGCCGGTCAGCATCACGGGGGCGATGCCGAGCCGGCGCAGCTGTGCGAGCAGCGCCTCGGAGGTGTCGCGCGGGACGTCCGCCAGGGCGACGAGCCCGGCGAACTCCAGGTCGGCCAGGTCCGCGTCGAGTTCGGCGGCGGGGTCCTCGCCCCGGCAGGGCCGCCGGGCGACGGCGAGCACCCGCAGCCCCTGCCCGGCCAGGGCGTGGGCCGTCTCGGTGGCCGCGTCGGGCAGGTCCCGGCAGGCGGGCAGGACGGTCTCCGGGGCGCCCTTGACGACGAGGAGCTGGCCGGTGTCCGCGTCGCCGTCCCGGCCGACGGCCGCCGCGTAGCCGCGGCTGGCCTCGAAGGCCAGCTCCCCGGTGGGGGTCCAGTCGGGGTCGGGCGGGGCGAGGTCGAGGACGGCCTCGTCGGTGGCGTGCGCGATGCGGCGGCCCTCCCCCGTCTCCTCCTGCGGGCAGGCGCGGGCGGCCAGCCGCACCACCGGCAGGGCGTCCGCGGCGTCCGGGGTGCGGACGGTGCCGTCGGCGGTGGCCGCACGGACCAGCCGGAGCCGGTTCTCGGTGAGGGTGCCGGTCTTGTCGAAGCAGACGGTGTCGACCCGGCCCAGCGCCTCCAGGGTGCGCGGGGTGCGGACCAGCACGCCGCGCCGGGACAGCCGCCGGGCCGCGGCCATCTGCGCGACCGTGGCCACCAGCGGCAGCCCCTCCGGGACGGCGGCGACGGCGACCGCGACACCGCCGCTGACGGCGCGCCGCACCGGGCTGCCGCGCAGCAGGGACAGCCCCGTCACCAGCGCGCCGCCGGTGAGGGTGACCGGCAGCGCCTTGCGGGTGAGTTCCTGCAGCCGGGCCTGGACGCCGGCGGGCGGCGGGGTGCGCGCGGCCAGGGCGACGGCGCGGCCGGCCTCGGTGCGGTCGCCGGTGTCGACGACGAGGGCGGTGGCGCGTCCGGCCACCACGGTGGTGCCCTCGAAGACCATGCAGGTCCGCCGGGCCACGGGAGCGCCGGGGGTCGGCGCCACGTCCTTGGTGACGGGCAGCGACTCGCCGGTGAGCGACGACTCGTCGACCTCCAGTCCCTCCTCCTCGAGCAGGCGCGCGTCGGCCGGCACGACGTCGCCGGCGACGAGGTCGATGCGGTCGCCGGGGCGCAGCCGGGCGGCGTCGACGGTGACCGTGCGGCGGCGGGCGTCGTGGCGGCGGGCCTTGGGCTGCTGCCGGGACGCGAGCCGGGCCAGCGCCTGTTCGGCGCGCATCCGCTGGAGGCCGCCGGCCACGGCGTTGAGGTCCATGGCGCCGACCACGAGCAGGGCGTCGACGAGGGAGCCCAGCAGGGCGGAGGCGACCGCGCCGGTGGCGAGGACGGGGGTGAGCGGATCGTCGAGTTCCCGGCGGACGGCGCCGGCGGCCTGCCAGGTCCAGCGGACGGGGGTGGCCACGGGGTGCCGGGCGAGCCGGACGGCCTGCCGGCGGGAGCGGTCGGCGAGGAGGGCGGCACCCCGGGGCCCGGTCGCGGTGTCGTCGCGTCGGAGCCGGTCGCGGGCCTCGTGGGGTTCGAGCGCGTGCCAGGGGATGTGGAGCCGGGGCTCGGGCGGGGTGGCGCGGGCCACCCGGACGGCTTCGAGCGCCCCGGCGAACAGGGCGTTCACGGCGGCGATGTTGACGGGCGCGTGCCGGGTGAGCAGTCGCCAGGCGCGGCCGGCGGGGGTGCCGCCGCGGGCCACCATCAGCCCGGACAGGGCGGCTCCGGCCCGGGCGAGGGCCTGCGAGCGGCGGCCGACCCGGCGGGCGGCGGGGATCGCGGTGAGCAGCCGCACCACCCCGGTCAGCCCGGGGACGAGCGCGTCGGCGCCCCAGGGGACGGACGCCCCTGCGTCGGTGAGGGCGAGGGCCACGTCCGCGGCGGGCAGCCCGTCGGCCACGTCGTCGTCGCCGGGCGCGGAGAGCCGGGCGACGCCGACGACGGTGCGCCCGTCGTTCTGCAGGGCCCGTACGACGTCCCCGAACGGCATGTCGTCGGGGGCGGCCTCGTCGGCCAGGCGGGTGATCTCCTTCAGTCCGGATCCACCCGTGACGACGACGTGCAGTCCGGCGCGCCGGGCCGCGTCCAGGACGGCCTCGGCGAACGGGTCGACCGTGTCCTCGTGGGCCTCGTGGGCCTCGTGTGTCTGGTGGGCCTGGTGCCCCTCGTGGGCCCGGTGGCCGCCGGCCGGGGAGCCGGCGGCGGTGTCCGGCCGTCCGCGCAGGGCGTCGGCGTGCAGGACGAGGGAGTCGGCGATCTCCAGTTGCCGCAGCCGCTCGGGATCGCGCACCAGGATCCCGTCCCGGGCGAGGAAGGTGCCGAGGGCGGCGCTGAAGGCGCCGGGGCCGTAGCGGGCGGCCTTCGGGGACCCGGCGAGGACGGCCTCGGCGGCCTCCCGGGTGTCGTGGGTGACCAGCAGGGCGGCGGCGGCTCCGGCGACGCTGCCGGTCCCGGCGTGGGCCGCGTACTCCTGGGCGGGCGTGACCCTGAGCGGCGGGCGGACGCCGCCCCGGGCGGGCAGACCGGGCCGGTCCTGCCGGCAGTAGTCGTCGTGCAGGGCCTCGAAGGCGGCGGCCCTGGCCGTCGCCTCGGTGAGCTGTCCGGCGCGCAGCAGCCCGTCGAGGACGAGCGACACCGGCGACTGCCCGGCGCCGTGCGCGGCCGCGTTGGCGGCGGCGAGGAGGAGTTCCATGCCGCCGGCGCCGAACCGGCGGCGCAGCACCGCCCGGAAGCGGGGGTTCTCGCGCAGCAGGGTGACCGTGGCCGTGACCGTCTTCGGCGTACGGGGCAGGCGCAGGGACCGGCCGGCGAGGGCTCCGGCGGCGCCGGCCGCGTTCAGCAGCAGCGCGGCGGCGGCGATCCGGACGTCGCGGGGGTCGCCGGGGTGGGGGGTGGTGTCCTCCGGTTCGGGTGCGGTGCCCTCGCCGAGGCCGAACCGGGCGGCGAGGGCGGTGGCCCGTTCGGCCACCCGGTCGGCGGCCGTGTCCTCGACGGCGGTCACCACCAGCCGGGACAGGCCCTCGTCCCAGTGGGCGGTCAGCACGTCCGGGTGCGCGAGGAGTTCGGCGGCGACCTTGCGGGCGAGGGGGGCGGCGTCGGCCCCGGCTCCGTCGAGGGCGAGGTGGAGGCGGTGGCCCGCGCGCCAGTGCCGCCCGCCGGCCAGGGCGTTGCGGGCGACGTGGCCGATGCGGCGGGAGGTGGTGTGGACGGACGTCACGCCCTGGGCGGTGGTGCGTGCGGCGCCCGCCGCGGCTCCGGCCACGGCCCCGGCGAGGGGGGCGACGTCGATTCGTGTGAGCATCTGCGGTGATCCCCGTCCGTTCACTCAGGCGTCGTGCCGGCCGTTGCCGTCGGCGGCGCCGTCGGCCCGCTGCCGGGTGGGGTGCGGGTCGTGGTGCGCGGTGGCCTCGGCGACCTGTTTGAGCGCGGAGGCCGTCGCGGTGTCGCCCACCTTCGCGGGCTGTTCGTGCGCCGGGTGGTGCTCCGGAGGTGCGGGGCGGTGGCGGGCGGACTCCAGGCGGTCGCCGGGGCCGTCCGCGCCCGGGTCGGCGGGCGGCCCGGTCACGGTGCCCGGCTGCGCGCCCTCCGCGTCGTCCGCCCGCGTGCGGGGGGCCGCCGCGCCGTCGGTGCGGGCGGGCCGGGGCCGGGTGAGCCAGGCGACGGCGGCGCCGGTGACGGCCACGGGCCACTCCACGATCCCGGCGACGCCGAGCACGCCGGCCCCCGTGTACACGGCCACCCGGCGGCCGTGGGGCGACACCGCGCCGATCGCGTCGAGCGCGCCGCCGGCGACCTTCCCGGCCTGGTCGAGCGCGCCGCCGGCGACCCTCCCGGCCTGCTCGGCACCCGGCAGGTGCCGCAGGCCCGAGACGACGGCCCGAAGGGGCTGCGGAAGACCGCGCGATGCGGATGTGTCCTGGTCCATGTCGACCTCCAGAGCGCCTGTCACCTCGGCCAGAGTCGGTTTCCCCGCCCAGGACCCCATATTCGGCCGGGTTCGGCCCGCACGCTCTCCGTGGGCGTCCGGGACGCCCGCCGGCCGGCGTCAGACGACCGTCTCCCCGTCGTGGACGCCTCCGGAGCAGTGCATGGTGAACGTCTGCGCCCCGGGCCCCTGGGCCGAGACGACGATCACTCCGCCGCCCGCGATGCACTCCCGCGCGCTGACGTCGGCGGGGGCGGCCGCCACGGCGGGTGCGCAGAGCAGGGTGAGGGCGAGGGCGGTGAGGGCGGCGGACGGCAACCGGTGCATGGGCGCTCCTGACGGGTGCGGGACCGGACTCCCCCGGCCCTCGGGCGGTTCCAGCGTCGCCAGGCGGACGGCGGCCCGCCACCGCGGCGGGCCCGTCGCGCCCCGGCCGGACCGGCGTGCGGGCGCCTGGGTGCCGGGGCGCGCGTCCGTCGCACCGGTCCGTGTCGCGGCGGGCGCGCCGGGTACTCAGCACGGGCGGAGCGGGCCCGGCCGCGGCGCGGCGGGCCGCTCCCCCGGTTCCTGACGAAGGGAGTGCAGCGGCGATGACGGAGAACGGTGACGACACCCCGTTCGCGGGCCGGACGGGCATCCCCGATCTCCGCCTGGCCACGGACGTGTCCGGGCCGGCCCCGGTGGGCGCGACACCGTCCGACGGCTCGGAGGCGGACCTGCCGCGCGACCGCAACCAGGCCATCCTGGAGGCCGCCAAGCAGGTCGGCGCGGTCCTCAAGCGGGCGGGGCACCCGTTCGCCCTGGCCGGGAGCGTCGCCGTGTACGCCCACGGCGGCAGCGGCAACCTCCAGCACGACGTCGATTTCTGCGTGCGCCCCGAGGAGGCCGAACGGGTGGCGGCCACCCTGCGGGAGGCCGGACTGACGGTCTACGCCCCGCCGGAGGACTGGCTGCTGAAGGCCCGGTGCTTCGGCCAGGACGTGGACATCATCTTCGAGCTGGCGCACCGGCCCGTGTCGGCCGAGATGCTCGACCGGGCCGAGGAGCTTCCGGTGGAGTCGGTGCGGATGCCGGTCCTGGCACCGACCGATCTGCTGTGGAGCCTGATGGCCGCCTTCTCCGAGCACCACTGCGACTTCGGCGCGGTGCTGCCCATCGCGCGCACCCTGCGGGAGAAGGTCGACTGGGACCGGGTGCGCCGCGACTGCGGCGACGAGCCCATGCCCGCCGCCTTCTTCTACCTGCTGGAGCGGCTGAACGTGATCCCGCACCCCGGCGGGTGAGGGACCGTGCCGCCCCGTGACGACCCCGGTCCGGACGCGCGGGCGTGCGGACCCCGCGGAAAGGAGCACCCCATGAGCAGCCCAGGCGCCGCGTCCGCGAGCGGCGGCGTTCCCCCGTCGCGGAGTCCCGAGTACCGGGTCGCCCACCTCCAGGAGCGGCTCGCCGCCGGTGAGGCGGGCGAGCTGGGGGTGCGGGTCGAGGCGCGGGGCGGGACGGTGCTGGTCACCGGCACCCTGCCGTCCGCGCCGTGCCGCGAGGAGGTGCTGCGCACCGTCCACGAGGAGCTCGCCGGCCTGGAGGTGCACTGCGACCTGGTGGTCGCCGAGGCCTCGTCGCCCGACCACGCGGAGGAGCTGACATGATCCGGATCGCCGCCGTCGGGGACATCCACCTGGGGCCGGACAGCCGGGGACTGCTGCGCCCCGCGTTCGGCACCCTGCCCGAGTGCGCCGACGTGCTGCTGCTGGCCGGGGACCTCACCCGGCACGGGACCCCGGACGAGGCCCGCGTGGTGGCCGACGAGATCCGGGGCCTGGGGGTCCCGGTGGTGGCGGTGCTCGGCAACCACGACCACCACGACGACCGCCCCGGCGAGGTCTCGGAGCTGCTGCGGGACGCCGGCGCGCGCGTCCTGGAGGGCGAGGGCACCGTGGTGGACACCGGCGGCGCACGCGTCGGGGTGGCCGGCACCAAGGGGTTCGGCGGCGGCTTCCCGGGGCGCAGCGCCGGGGAGTTCGGCGAGCCGGTGATGAAGGAGTTCGTGCGGCACTCGCGCGAGTGCGCCGACGGGCTGCGGACCGCTCTCGAACGCCTGGCGGCCGAGGACTGCGACGCGCGGGTCGCCCTCACCCACTACTCCCCCGTTCCGGAGACGCTGGCCGGGGAGCCGCTGGAGATCTACCCGTTCCTGGGCAGCTATCTGCTGGCCGAGGCGATCGACACGGCCGGTGCCGACCTCGCCGTGCACGGGCACGCGCACGCGGGCACCGAGCACGGGATGACGACGGGGGGCGTCAAGGTCCGCAACGTCGCCCAGCCGGTCATCGGCCGGGCCTTCCACGTGTACCACCTGCCGGTCAGGGAACGCGTGGGCACCGGTTCCGGTGCCCGCCCCGCCGGCTGAGTCCGCCCGGTCCCGCTCCGCTCCCCCAGCGCCGTCCGCATCACGCGGGCGGCGCTGTCCGTCGTGCCCGGCCGGGGCGCGTACCGCTGTGTGTGTGAACTCCCCGCACGCCGCGCCCCTTTTAGGCATTTTGTCTGCTTAGCATGCAGGCGCCGCCTCCCGTGATCGCTGTCGCCACACACCGGGCACGGGCGGCGGACCGCGCCGGCCGGTCCGGGCTCGCCCGCCGGCCCGCGCGGGGCGACCGCCGGGGGCCCTGTCGCTCGTCGTGCCGTTCGTCGACCGATCCCGCCCGCCCCCGCACGAGAGGACCCCAGATGGCGCCGACCGGCCGCCTCCATGAGCACGCCGTCTCCCCGCACGACACCGAACTGCGCACCGCCGCCCCGCGCCTGGCCCGGCGTCGCTTCCTCACCGTCACCGCGGCGGCCGCCGCCCTCGCGTTCACCACCAACCTCCCCTCCCGCGGCGCGTTCGCCGCCACCGAACTCGACGCCGCCCGCATCACCACCGACCCGTTCACGCTCGGCGTCGCCTCCGGGGACCCGTTGCCCGACTCCGTGCTCATCTGGACCCGGCTCGCCCCGGCACCCTTCGAGGCCGACGGGGGATTGGGACAGCAGCGGGTGTCGGTGTCCTGGGAGGTCGCCCTCGACGAGTCCTTCGCCGTGGTCGTGCAGCGCGGCACGGCGCTCGCCTATCCGGAGTACGGCCACAGCGTGCGGGTCGACGTGCGCGGCCTGGTGCCCGGCACCCCGTACCACTACCGGTTCCGCGCCGGCGCGTGGATCAGCCCGGCGGGCCGCACCCGCACCGCTCCCCCGGCCGGCAGCGCCGTGACGAGCCTGCGGCTGGCCGCCGTGGCCTGCCAGGCGTACCACGACGGCTACTACACGGCGCACCGGCACGTCGCTCAGGAGGACGTGGACCTGGTGTTCCACCTCGGCGACTACCTCTACGAGTACGCGGTCAACTCCGCGGGCGGCGCCCGCCGTTACACCGACGTGGTGCTGCCGCCGGTGTTCAACCGCGAGACGTCCTCCCTGGCCGACTACCGGATGCGGTACGCGCTCTACAAGAGCGACCCCGACCTGCGGGCCGCGCACGCGGCGCACCCCTTCGTCGTCACCTGGGACGACCACGAGACCGAGAACAACTACGCGGCCGACCGGGACGAGAACGGCAGCGCGCCCGAGCAGTTCCTGGTGCGCCGCGCCGCCGCCTACCGCGCGTACTGGGAGAACCAGCCGCTGCGGGCCGCCCAGCTGCCCCAGGGCCCCGACGCGCGGCTGTACCGCAGGCTCCACTGGGGCTCGCTGGCCCAGTTCGACGTCCTCGACACCCGCCAGTACCGCTCCGACCAGGCCTACGGCGACGCGCCGCACGTCCCCGGCCCCGAGACCGACGACCCGGCGCGCACCCTGACCGGTCACGCGCAGGAACGCTGGCTGACCGACGGGTGGGCGGCGTCGACGGCGCTGTGGAACGTGATGCCCCAGCAGGTGTGCTTCTCGCAGCGCAGACTGGACCTGAACGCGCAGGCCAAGCTGTCCATGGACGCCTGGGACGGCTACCGCGCCAGCCGCGACCGGGTCGTCGCGGGCGCGAAGGCCGCCGGTCTCGCCAACTGGCTGGTGCTGACGGGGGACGTGCACGTCGGCTACGCCTTCGACATCAAGGACGACTTCGACGACCCCGACTCCGCCACCCTGGGCACCGAACTCACCTGCACCTCCGTGGCCAGCGGCCGGGACGGCGTGGAACGCCCGGCCAACTGGGACACCTACATGCGGGCCAACCCGCACCTCAAGCACTACGACGGACGGCGCGGCTACCTGCGCGTCGAACTGGGACGGCACAGCGCCCGCGCCGACTTCCGCACCGTCGCGGCCGTGACGACACCGGGCGCCCCCGTGACCACCACCGCCTCCTTCGTCACCGAGGCGGGCGCCCCCGGCCTGCGGCCCGTCTGACGGCGGCGGCGCGGGACCGGTCCCGCGCCGGCCGGGTGCGTACTGCACATGGCGCCCGGCGGGGTCTCCAAAGCGCGAAAAGCGGTCGCGGGTGACATCCCGTCCGGTGCCGCGGGCAAGGACTGGGCCCGTGCCGGACGGTGCGGCCGGCGCCGGGCACGACGCCCGGGCGCGCCGGCCGCTCGCGGACGCCCACCACCGAACGAAGGAGATCCACCGCATGGTCCACAGACACGCCAGGACCGCCGCACGGACGGCCCTGGCCGCCCTCGGCGCCCTCGCCCTGGCCGCCGCGCCGTCCGCGGTGGCGGCCGAACCGGCCCCCACCGCCGGGCTCGTGCCCGGCGCCGCCCAGACCCTGGGCGCCGACCGGCCCCCGGCCCACCTGCTGCAGGCCCTCGGGCGGGACCTGGAACTGACACCCGCCCAGGCCTCGCAGCGTCTGGTCAACGAGGCGGAGGCGGGCGCCCGCGCGGGCGTGCTCCGCAACTCCCTGGGCGACCGGTTCGCCGGGGCCTGGGTGCGCGGTGCGACCTCCGGCGAGCTGACGGTCGCGACCACCGACGCCGCGGACGTCCCGGCCATCGAGGGCCAGGGGGCCACGGCCGCGGTCGTCACCCGGACGCTGGCCGAACTCGCGGCGGCCAAGGAGAAGCTGGACGGCGCCGCCGCCGGCCGCGACACCGCCGACACCCCGCTGTGGTACGTCGACGTGCCCACCAACCGCGTGGTGGTGCAGGCCCGCAGCGAGGCCGCGGGCGCCGGCTTCGTCGAGGCGGCCGGACTCGCGGGCGAGGACGTGACCGTCGAGGTGTCCGAGCAGCGGCCGCGCCTGCTGGCCGACATCACCGGGGGCGACGCCTTCTACATCGACGATGCGGCCCGCTGCTCGGTCGGCTTCTCCGTCACCGAGGGCGAGCGGCCCGGCTTCGTCACGGCCGGGCACTGCGGCGGCCCCGGTGACCCGACCACCGGCTTCGACCGCACCGCGCAGGGCGCCTTCGAGGCGTCCGTCTTCCCCGGCAAGGACATGGCGTGGGTGGCCACCGACGACCAGTGGACGCCCACCGCGGGCGTGAAGGCGCAGGACGGCGAGGTCGTCCAGGTCACCGGCTCGGTGCAGGCGCTGGTGGGCGCGTCGGTGTGCCGCTCCGGCTCGACCACCGGCTGGCACTGCGGCACGATCGAGCAGCACGACACGAGCGTGAGCTACGCCGAGGGCCGCGTCGACGGTCTGACCCGGACCACGGTGTGCGCCGAACCGGGCGACTCCGGCGGGCCCTACCTCGCGGGCTCCCAGGCGCAGGGCGTCACCTCGGGCGGTTCCGGTGACTGCACCAGCGGCGGCACGACGTTCTACCAGCCGGTCAACCCGGTGCTCGCCGACTTCGGGCTCACGCTGACCACGGCCGCCGACGGGGCCGCGGCGCCCCTCCCGCAGGACGGCGACGCCCGGGCGTGGACGGCGGGCCGCGTCTACGAGGCGGGTGCCACGGTGACCCGCGACGGCGTCAGCTACCGGTGCCTGCAGACCCACCAGGCGCAGAGCGCGTGGGCGCCGGCCGGCACCCCGGCCCTGTGGCAGCGGGTCTGACCCTCCACCGTACGGCGCGCGCCGGCGGCGGCCTCCGGGCCGCCGCCGGCGCGCCGTGTGCGGGGCGGGCGGGTTCGCGCCCGGGCGGGGTCCGGTCCGTCAGTCGTCCGCGAGGAGGGCGTAGGCGCCCGCCACGAAGGGGTCGTGGGCGCGGAAGCGGCGCGTGCACACGGCGGCGAGGGCGGTGCCGGTGTCCGGCCGGAAGCCGAGGAACGCCTGCTGGCCGAGGGTGGCCCCGCCGTGGAAGTAGAGCGGTCCGCCGTCCGTGGGGTGGCGGAACCAGGCCGTCGTGTGGACGTGCCGGTGTCCGAGGCCCCGGCGCAGCACGGGCGTGCGTACGGCGTCGAGCGCGGGCGCCAGGTCCGGTGACCGGGCCGGGCCGAGGTGGGCCTCCAGGAACGTCAGCAGGTCGTCGGGGGTGGCCCGGACCGCCCCGGCCGCCTGGAAGCCCCCCGGGTCGAAGGGGGGAAGGCGCCGGCCGTCGGCGCGGTGACCGGTGGCGTCCCGGTCGTCGGCGGCGGACCGCACGGTGGTGCCGTGCAGCCCGAGGGGGCGCAGCAGCAGGTCCTCCGTGAGGTTTTGCCAGGGGCTGCCGGTGGCGGCGGCGAGCGCGTGACCGAGCACGGCGACGCCGTAGTTGGAGTAGCGCCAGCGGGTGCCGGGCCGGTGGCGGGGGCGGTGGCGCAGGAACGCGGCGATCACGCGGCCGTCGGGGAACCGGGCGTAGGGGTTGGTGTGCCAGGCGGGCAGGGCGCGGGCCAGGAAGCCGGGCGGGAGGGCGGGCAGGCCGGCGGTGTGGGTGATCAGGTGGGCGAGCGTCACGGGCGGCGCGCCGGCCCGGGCCGGGTCACCTCCCAGCAGGGCGGCGGCCGGCTCCCCGCCGGACAGCCGGCCCGCCTGCACCAGCCGGGCCAGCAGGAGTCCGGTGAACGCCTTGGTGGCCGAGCCGATCTCGTAGCGCAGGCTCTCCCGGGGGCGGGCGGGGGGCGGGGCGGTGCCGCCGGAGCACACGATGCGCCGGCCCCCGCGGGAGACGGCGAAGACGGCGTCGGGCGCGTCGGCGGCGGCGACGGCCTCGGCGAGGCGGGCGCGCAGGCGTGCGTCGCCGGGGTCCGGGGCCGCCCCGCCCGGCCGCGCGGGGTCGTGACGGAGGCCGTCCGGGTGCGCGGACGGCGGCTCGCCGGGCGGGAGCGGTGGGCCGGGCCAGGGTGTGCGGACGGTGCCGGTCATGAGGCGCGGGCCAGGGCGGTCAGGGCGCGGGAGGTGGCCAGCACCGAGGCGAACGCCGCGACCAGCGTGGGGTGGTAGACGATGTCGAAGACCTCGTCCCGGTCGCCGAGGGGCATGTCCCGGACCGCGGGCATGGCGCCGTCCGGCTGCTGGGCGGCGGCGAACGCCGTCCAGGCCGCCTCGTCGAGCGTGGGGCGGGGCAGGCAGGCGTCGACCACCAGGAGCTCGCCGAGCAGGTCCCAGCGCTTCAGGTCGGCCCAGTCGTCGATCCACACCGGCAGCCAGGTGGCGAGGTAGTCGGCGAGGTAGGGCGGCAGGCCCTCGGGGTTCTCCCCCCAGTCCGTCAGGTGGAACACGCAGTGCGTGATGTCGTAGGCGATGTGCCCCTCGACGGTCCAGGGTTCGGGGGTGCGGGCGAGCCAGGTGCGGTGCAGGGCCTCGGCCTCCGGGGGACGGGGGGTGAGGCCGAACCGGCGCTGGAAGGCGGACAGGCCCAGCCGGCGGGTCGGGGTCGTCTCGAAGGCGGTCCAGCCGTCCAGGCGGTGGTTGAGGACCGCGGCGCGTTCCACATCGGGCTGGCTGTAGCCCAGTTCGCGGAACGGCAGGTACACCTCGAACGGGATCGGGGAGATCGGCTCCTCGCGCTGGCCGCGCACCAGCATGCGGCCGCCGTCGAGGCTCTCCCGCCAGGCGTGGTCGAGGAGTTGGCGGGCCAGCCGGGTCTGGCGGGAGCCGGAGACGCCCTCGCGGAACAGCACCTTGCAGATCAGGGCGAGTTCGCCGATGGGCTTGAAGCGTTCCAGGAAGCCCACCTCGGGGTCGGCGTCGGTCTCCAGGCGGAAGCCGTCGCGGTGCGCCCACAGCCACTCGAGGGCGCCGGCCGAGACCTGGTTGATCAGACGGGTGTCGGTCATGCGGGCACTCCTTGTCCGCCATGGGGACGCACCGGGGCGGCGGGCGGGCCGGTCGGCCGCACCGCGGTCAGGACGGCCGCGAAGGCGGCCATGAGGGTGGAGTGGTAGTGGCCGGCGAAGTACCGCTCGGCGGTCGCGGCGTCGGTGCCGTCCGGGCCGGAGCGGGAGCCGGGCGGGCCGGGCGCCGGATCCGGGGGCGTCCCCTCCTCCTCCGGCAGCGCGCCCGAGGGCCGCTGGGCCGTCCGGACGCGCTGCCACCCCTCGGTGAACAGCGGGTCGTCCGCGGGGTGCGGGACGGTGGCGGCCACGGCCAGCAGTTCGCAGGCCAGGTCCCACATCCCGGCCTCCAGGCAGGTGTCGAGCCAGGCGGGCAGCCAGGCGGCCAGGTAGGCACGGAGGTCCGCCGGCAGGGCGTCCGCCGAGCGGCCCCAGTCGGTGAGGTGGAAGACCACGTGGGTGAGCGCGTACCCGGCGGAGCGTTCGAAGGTCCAGGGTTCCGGCAGGCCGCCCAGCCAGGTGTGCCGCGCGGCGGGCGGTCCCTCGCCGGGCCGCCGGATGCCGGCCCGCCGCTCCGCGTGCAGGACGCCGAGCCGCCGGGTGGGCTCCTGTTCGGTGAGCCGCCACCCCCGGGTGCGGCCGACGACGGCGGCGGCCGCCTCGTAGCGGGGGTGGCGCAGTCCGGCGGAGGCGAAGGCGGCGTACACCTCCAGGGGGTACGTGGCGAAGGGTTCCAGGCGGTGCAGCCCCAGGAACAGCTCGCCCTTGGCGGTCTGCCGCCAGGCGAAGTCCAGCAGGGCGGCGGCCCGGTCGTGCAGGGGGTCGGCGGGTGCGGTGTGGCGGGTGACCGTGGCGCACACCTGGGCGAGTTCGCCGAGCGGCTTCCAACTGCGGTCCACCCGCCCATCGGCGGCGAGGGCGTCGTCGCCGAGCAGGAAGCGGTCGCGGTGTGCGGTCACCCACGCGAGCGCGTCCTCGGCGACCCGGCGGGCCGGCCCGTCACCGGACCCGGTCACGCCGGCACTCCGGTGCGGGCCAGGCGCGCCGCCTGGACGTGCAGGGCCACCAGGGGGTCCTGACCGCCCATCAGCTCCACGAAGTCCAGGCCCTGGGCGAGGCCGAGGGTGTCCGGAACGCCGGGCAGCAGGGTGAGCCAGCGGCCGGCTCCGGCCGCCTGGCGCCAGTCGCGGCGGCGCACGGCGCGGACGAAACCGCGGGCCACGTCGACCGGGCGGTGCGCGGCGGCCCGGGCCACGGCGCAGTCCTCGCCGGGGAGCGCCAGCGGTGCCAGGACGGCGAGTTGGTGGGTGAGCAGACGCCAGTCGGCCCCGTCGAGCCAGTCGGCGTCGGGGCGGGCGGACGGCCCCTGGGGCACGGACGGGTCCAGGGTGCGCAGCGTGCGGGCCATCGCCCAGTGGCTCCACCGGACCGTCGGGGCGGCGTCGGTGCCGGGCGGGAAGGCTTCCACCGCCTTGCGGAACACCGCGAGCCGCACCGGGTCGGGCGGGGTGTGCAGCAGGATCTCCGGCAGCAGCGTGTCGGCTCCGACCACGCGTACGGCCGCGAGCGTGAGGCTCGCCGCTTCACCGTCGGCCCCCTCGGGGGGCACGTGCGCGTGGTCCCCGCCCCGAAGGGCGGAGACCACACCGGAAGCGAGGTCCTGCACCGCGCCCTGCAAGAGGGTCGAAGTGCCTGACTGCTCCATCTCGTCACTCCCGTCGATCCGGTCAGCCCTTCTTCGGCCGCGGGGTGGGCGGCGACAGAAGGAGCTGCGTCGTCCCGGAGGACAGGGCCAGCGCGGCGCACTGCCGGCTGTCGCGGTACACGCCGTCGACCTCGGCCGGGTCGAGTGCCGCCTCGATGTCGGCGCTCCGGATACCGGTGAGCTCGTGGATGACCTTTTCTTCGGAAGGCATAACACCATCTCCCTGAGGCGTAGCGGTTACCTTCACCATTCGAATCACCCATTTCGGACGAAGCATGCCAACTTCCTCAGAAATAACTTCTGTCACATCTTCAACGTTCCGGACACGGGGCGTCCGGGCCCCCAACCCGCCCACCGCGCGCCGGGGTGCCGCCGCCGGGCGGCGTGACACCCGGCCCGCGCAGCACACCTGACCGCGCCTCACCCCGCCGAGGAGCAGCCGAGGAGCAGCCGAGGACGCGTCCCCTCGGCGTGGGCCACGGGGATGCCCGCCGCGGGCCGAGGGAGCGGGCCGGCGCCCGGCGGAACCCCGGCGACCGCCGGCACGCCGGCCCAGGCCCGGCCCTCGCCGGGCACCGTGCGACGGTCCGCCGACCGGTGGACCGGAGCGTGCGGGCTGCGGGGTGGTCCGTGCCGGGAACCGCCCCGGGGCGGGCAGCTCGGCGCAACGGAGCGGCGAGGGACGGCCCGTGAAGAGCGCGCCGGGGCCCCGGAGTCCTTCCCTGCCGGAGGGTCCGCCCGCGCGGGACAGCGGCACGCACGGCGGGACCGCCACCGGCAGCGGCGGGCGGGCGGCGGGCGGCGGGCGGCGGGCGGCGGGCGGCGATGGGCAGCGTCGAGGGCTGCGGCGAGGGGCTGTTCGGCCTCCGGGCGGCGGACACCGCGGCCCGGACGCCCACCGGCGGCCCGGGGCGTCGGGGCGAGGCGGCGCGGGCGCCGACGGCGCGGCTCGGGGGCGCCTGCGGCGTCGCCCACGTCACGGACGTCCGGTGCACGCGCGGCGCGTACCACGGTCCCCCACGAAGGACGCCGGGCGGCAGGGGGCCCGCCGCCCTCTTCGGTCGACGGGACCTCTCCGCATCCGGAGTCACGCCGCTTCCGGGCTCACTTCGTCCGGGGTCACGTCATTCGGGTCACGTCATCCGGGTCACGCCGCATCGGGGATCACTCCGGCCGGCCAGGATCGGGCGGGCCGGCCGGGCTGTCGGGCGTCGGCGGTCCGCCGTCACCCCGGCGCCCGCGGCGTCCCGGGAGCGGCGCTGATCCCGCCCCCTCGTCCGGTGCGGTGCGGACCGGTGCGGACGAACGGTCTCAGGCGGCCGCCTGAGACGGCGGGCGGACGCCGGTGAGGACGACGCCGCTGCGCGGGCGGGTCGGGACGCGGTGCAGCGGGATCGTCAGGTTCTGTTCGGGCACGGTGTACTCCAGCCGGGCCAGCCGCACCGTGAGCGCTTCCAGGACGCCGACCGTCACGCCCTCGCCGGGGCAGCGGTGCCCGGTGCGCGGGGAGCCGCCGCCCTGCGGGATCAGCGTGTCGGGCCCGGCCGGGCCGCCCAGGAACCGCTCCGGGCGGAAGGCGTACGGGTCGTCCCACAGTTCCTCGTCGTGGTTCTGCCCGTACACGTCGAGCACCACCAGGCCCCCGGCCGGCAGGGTCTCGCCCCGCCACTGGAGGTCGCGCACGGCCAGACCGCCGAGGAAGGGGACGAAGGGGTAGAAGCGGCGCACCTCGTGGGTGAAGGCCACGGCGAACCCGGGGTCGCCCGCCCTGAGCGGCTCCCGGTGCTCCGGGCCGCGGTGCAGGGCGTGGGCGGCGAACGCGACGAACCAGCTGACGGCGACCGTCGGGCGGAGCACGTTGAGCAGTTCGACCGCGGCGGTCTTCGCGTCGAGCAGCCCGCCGTCCGCGTCCCGGTGCCGGCAGACCAGGTCCAGCACCGAGCCGGCCGGGGCGGCGGCCCGCCCGGAGCGCACCTCGGCCACCAGGCGGGACAGCCGCTCCTCCTGGCGGGCGCGGGCCCGGTGGGCCCGCAGGTGGCGGGGTCCGGCCGTGGCGAACCCGTCCACCATGGCGATCATGTCCCGGGCCACCGGTTCGGCCTCCGGCCCGGTCAGCGGGACGGCGGCCCACCGGTGGACGCCGCGGGTGAGCACGGTGCTCGCCTCGTCGAAGAGGGTGACGGCGGCCCGTTCGCCCCAGCCGGGGACCGCCTCGTCCCAGGCCGCGGTGACGTGGTCGACCAGTGCGGCGATCCGGTCCGGCTCCAGCAGGGGCAGGAACAACTCCTTGCGGGCCCGGTGGGCGGTGCCGTCGAGGGTGTGCACGGCCCCGTGGCCGAACAGGGTGCCGAGGATCGGCTCGGGGAGGGCGCGGTGCCGCTGCACGTTGCGCTCGTCGTAGAAGAAGCGCACGGCGTCGGGGCCGCGCAGCGCCAGGGCGGGCCGGCCGAGGAGCCGTGTGCGGACCACCGGGCCGGCGCTGTCGCGCATCCGGTTGGGCAGCCAGCCGTAGCCCTCGATGAGCAGGGGCAGCGTGCGGTCGCCCAGGGGGCGGCTGAGGAGATCCATGGCCGTCGGGTGCCCCGGCGAGGCCCCGGGACACTCCGCCCGCCGGGTGACCGCCCGCCCGCGCCGGTGTGGCCGACGCCACGCCGTCGAGGAGGTTTGCGTCACTCCTGACCCGTCACGTTCGGCACTACGGTGCTTAGGGAAGGCTCCCCTTACCCAACGTACGGACGGCCCGCAGTGCACGCAGAACTCTCCCCGGTCGTCGCGGCGACCGCCCAGTGGCTGACCCGCTCCTTCCCCGCGTCCGGCGGGGCGCTGTCCGCCGCCCTGTGCGAGGTGCAGGCGCGGCAGGCGGTGACCGTGGCGGCCCTGCTCCGCTACCCGACGGCCATGGACGCCGCGCTCGTCTGTCTGGCGGGCCCCGGCGGCTCGGCCCGGCTCGACTGGGTCACCGGCGCCGACGCCGCGGAGGCGGACGGGACGGGTCCGGCCGACACGGATGCCTGGCGGACCTGGGTGGACGAGGTGGTGGCGAGCTGGGCGGCCTGTCTGCTCGGCGACCCCCTGCTGGCGGCGCGCGCGGTGGCCTCGCTCGCGGACGACGCCGCCGGCACCGGCGCCCCGCGCGAGTTCCGGCGGCTGCTCGCCCCCGACGACGCCGACAGCCGGGCCGCGGTCCTGCTGCGCCACCCCGACCTGCTGGCTCCCGTGCGCGCGCTCCACCAGGACGGCCTGGTCGCCCGGCTGGACCCGGACCACACGCTCACCGCCTGATCGCGGCACCACCCCCCACGCTCACCGCCCGACGCGGCACCGCCCCGCGCCCGCCTCCCGACGCGGCCCGCTCCCGCGGTCCTCACGCCGCGTCACTCACCGGTTCGTACCAGCCCGCCGTGCCGGTGGGCGCCGGGCGGCCCACGCTGGCACGGGGTCCGACACGCTGGGTACCCGGGCCCGTCCACCGACGTCCCGGAGGGCTGAGCACATGACCACCGTCATCTCGCGGGAATGGGAACACGTCGTCGTCACCGGCGGCGCGGGCTTCGTCGGCTCCCACCTGTGCACCGCCCTGCTGGACGCGGGCGCCGCCGTCACCTGTGTCGACGACTTCTGCACCGGCCGGCCGGAGAACATCGCGCCCCTGCTCGACCGTCCCGGCTTCACCCTGGTGCAGGCCGACGTGGCCGAGGAGCTGCCGGTGCGGCGCTCCCCCGACCTGGTCCTGCACTTCGCCTCCCCCGCCTCCCCCGCCGACTACCTCCGGCTGCCGCTGCACACCCTGGCGACCGGCAGCGACGGCACCCGTCACGCCTTGGAACTGGCCCGGAGCGCGGGCGCCCGCTTCGTCCTCGCCTCGACCTCCGAGGTCTACGGCGACCCGCGGCAGAACCCCCAGGACGAGCGCTACTGGGGCAACGTCAACCCGGTCGGCCCGCGCAGCGTGTACGACGAGGCCAAGCGGTTCGGCGAGGCGCTGACCACCGCGTACGCCGACGCGCACGGCGTCGACACGTGCATCGTGCGGCTGTTCAACACCTACGGTCCGCGGATGCGGGGCCACGACGGGCGCGCCGTGCCCACGTTCGTGCGGCAGGCGCTGGACGGGGAACCGCTCACCGTGACCGGCGACGGCGGCCAGACCCGGTCCCTGAGCTACGTCGACGACACGGTGGCCGGCATCCTCGCCGCGGCCGCCCACGGCATGCGCGGCCCGGTCAACATCGGCAACCCCGGCGAGATCACCATGCTGGAGCTGGCCGAACTGGTCATCGAGCTCGCCGGGTCGGATTCGGAGATCCGTTTCATCGAGCGGCCGGTGGACGACCCCGCGGTGCGCTGCCCCGACATCACGCTGGCCAAGGACAAGCTCGGCTGGCAGCCGCGGGTGGCCGCCGAGGACGGGCTGCGCCGCACCATCGACTGGTTCCGCGCCGAGGCGGCGGTCTGACCACGGCGCCGGGCCCCGGCGGGCCGGGCCGGCGCGGTCAGGCCGCCCGGCTCAGCGCGGGCCGGGCGGCGAGGTCGGCCCGGTCGGCGGGTGCGGGCACGGGCTCGGGTGCCGGCACCGGCACGGGTGCCGGTGCGGGTGCCGGTGCGGAGGTGCGCCGGCCGCGCAGCAGGTGACCGGCTCCGATGCAGCCGGCGATGATCAGGCCGCCGGTGATCAGCGCCCCGCGCGGTCCCGCCAGTTCCATGAGGAGGCCGAGGGCGGGCGGACCGCCGAGGCCCCACACCGTGCCGATGCTGCCCCACACGCCCAGCACCCGGCCGCGCAGATGGGCCGGCGGGTCGGTCTGCAGGACGGCGGTGCCCGCGGTGTCGGAGACGGACTCGACCACCGCCATGGGCAGCACCAGGACGAGCAGCACCGCCAGTGAGGGCGACAGCCCCGCCACGACCTGCAGCAGCGCGCCGGCCGCCGCGAGGGCGCCGACCAGCCGCACGGACGGCTTGCGCAGCCGCGCGCCGAGCACCGCGCCGATGATGCCGCCGACCGCGAGGACCGTGGAGACGGTGCCGAACGCCCCGGCCCCGCCCGCGAGCGGACCGGTGACCAGGACGGCCAGGGTGAGCGCGTAGTTCCGGCCGAAGACCGCGCTGATCCCGGTGACCCCGGCCAGCGCGAGGAGGCGGGGGCGCCGGACGAAGAAGGCCAGGCCCTCGCGCACGGTCATGCCCCGCTCCCCGCCGGCCCGCCGTTCCTCCGCGACCCGGCGGGCGGCGCCGCGCACGGGGCGCAGGAAGGGGATGACGGCGGTGACGAACAGGAACGAGAGGCCGTTGGCGAAGTAGGCGGCGGCCGTGCCGAGCAGGCCGACGGTCACGCCCGCCAGCGCGGCGCCCGCGAGACGCCCGGCGTTGTGCACCAGCGCGCCCACGCCGATGGCCGAGGGCACGTCCTCGGCGGGCACCAGGTCGTTTCCGAGCAGGGCGCAGGCCGGCCCGTCGACGGTGGCGACGATGCCGGTGACGGCTGCCAGGGTCATCAGGGACGTCAGATCGAGCCGGTCCAGGGCGACCAGGACGGCGGTGGTGAAGGCGATCACGCCGAGCAGGGCCTGGCTGACGGCGGCCGTCAGCTTCCGGGGCCAGCGGTCGACGGCGGCGCCGCCGAGGAGGCTCATCAGCAGGGCGGGAGCGGCCTGCACGGACATGGACAGACCGGTCGCGGCGGCCGACCCGGTGATCTGGAGCACCAGCAGGTTCTGCACCGTGAGCTGCATCCAGGTGCCGGCGTTCGACACGAAGTTGGCGACGGACCACCAGCGCATGCTGCGGTGGCGCAGGGACCGCCACGGCGAGCGGGTGCCCTTCCCGGCGGGCGGCGGACCGGGGTCCGGGGCAGGGGCGGGCCGGGCGGGTACGGAGGAGGATGACACTGTGCGCTACTCGGGGACGAGCCGGAGGACTCCGGACGAGGGGGCGCGGAGGGCGACGCACCGGCTGCGTCGCGCGGCGGCCCCCGGCACCGGGACAAGGCGCGGACCATCGTGGCAGACGAGGCCGGCGAGTCGTTTCCGGCGGGCCGCGCGGCGGGGCCGGGCGCGGGTCAACGGCGGGGGCGCACAGGCGTCTTGGCGGGGTGAGTGGGGTTGATCACAGAGCCGGACGGGGCCGGGCCGGGCACGCGAGGAGGGGCCCGCCGCCCGGCGGGCCCCTCCTCGTCACGGTCCGGCGTCGTGCCGGTGCCGGGAGTCGGCCGGCTCAGTCGGCCTTGCCGCGGCCGCTGAGGGCGTCCCGGAGCCGGTCGACCATGCCGGCGCCCGGCGCGAGCAGCTTGTTCGCCGGGGGCTTGTCCGGGGCGGCGGGGTGCGGACGGGTCGGCGCCGTCTTCTTCGCCTGGCGGACCTTCTCCCCCAGCCGGTCAAGTTCCTCGGTGGAGCAGGAGGCCCGCAGCTGCGGGAACAGGTTCTGCTCCTCGTCCGCGATGTGCCCGCGGATCTCGCTCATCAGCATGCCGATGAGCCGGTCGAACTCGGCGTCGCCCGCGTCGCAGCCCTCGAGGTCCTTCATGATCTGCTCGGCCTCGGCGTGGTCCCGCAGTTCCCGGTCGGCCAGGGCGTCACCGTCCGGAACGTGCTCGCGCACCGCCGGGTAGAGATAGGCCTCCTCGGCCACCGAGTGCCGTACCAGCTCGATGGTGGCCTGGTCGGCGTAGAGCTTGCGGTCCTTGTGACCGGGCGGCAGCGCCTCGATCTTGCCGAAGAGTTCCTCGACCTCCCGGTGGTCGGTCACCAGCTCGTCGATGACGTTTCCGCCGTGTCCCATCGTCTTCACCTCCGTATCGGCAGTGGCACCCGGCCGGGCGCCACTGACGTTCCCCGGGTCCCCAGGGCCCCGCCGGGCTAACCACGGTGTCCGGCCCGTCGCGTGGGCGCGGGGCGGTCAGCGGGGCAGTTTGGCGCGGACCCGGCCCGCGGCCGCGGCGGGGCGGGCCCCGGCCCTGACCGAGCGGCGCACCAGGCGGGCGTCGCGGCGCAGGTCGTGGGCGGCGTGCCGGCCGCGCCACAGCAGCGAGGGCGCGGCACCGGTGTCGTCGGCGGCGATCAGGAGTCCGCCGAGCATGGACAGGTTCTTCAGGAAGTGGATGCGCTGAGCGGAGCGCTCCGACGGGTCGTCCACCTCCCAGAAGCGGTGGGCCGCCAGGGTCGTGGGGACCAGCGTGGCGGCGATCGCGAGGGCGGCCGGCCGGGGCAGGCGCCCGGTGGCGAGGAGCAGTCCGCCGACGACCTGGACGGCGCCGCTCAGCCGTACCGAGTCCTCGGTGCGGTCGGGCAGGGCCGTGACGCGCTCGGTCACCGGCTGCACCACGGGTTCGGCGGCCGGTGCCACGCTCTTCGGGTTGCGGACGGACTCCCAGCCGCCCGCGACGAACATCGAGGCCAGCATCGGGCGGCCGAGGACGCGCAGCAGACTCATGCCTTCTCCTGAGGTTCCGTGGGTGCGGGACGGGGTGCCGGGTTCCCCCACGGGGTGCGGGCATGCGACGGGCGGGACGCGCTCACCAGTAGCGGGTGGTGAGCGCGGGCTGGTGGAGGGCCTCGACGGCGTCCCGGAGGGCCAGGGCGACGCTGATGGTGGCGCGCAGGGCCGAGGGCCGCACCTGCTGCGCGGTCTCGGTCGCCAGGACCAGCAGGCAGCCCGCGGCCTGCTCCACCACGGAGACGGGGAGGGTGTAGTCGCTGTCCGCGGCGGAACGGAACGCCTTCAGCGGGATGCCGGCTCCGTCGACGGTCCGCCGGGCGGCCTGTTCGAGGTGCTGCGCGGCCTGCTCGCAGACGTCGGCCGGCAGGATGAGGGTGCGCTGGAACGAAGAACTCGTCATGGTCCCATCAGTCCCACGGCGCTGGGCTGTTCGATCGCCGGAGGGCGGGATTTCACCGTCCCGCGTGACCGGCCGCGGGTGCATCCGGAGCCGGTCACGCGGGGACGCGCCACCGGCGGTCGGGCCTCGTTCCGGCCGACGGACAGGCAGGCGGGCAGGCGCGTCCCCGGCCGGCCACGACTCCCCCGGCCCGGCCGTACACACGACGGCGTGCACCGGCAGCCCTCGTGGGGGTGGGGCTGCCGGTGCACGCCGTGTGCCGAGCGGCGGACCCGGCCGACGGATCCAACCGGTGGACGGGACCGATGCACGGGACCGATGCACGGGACCGATGGGCGGGACCGATGGGCGGGACCGATGGGCGGGACCGCCGGGTCAGTGGGTCAGCGGGTGACCACGTGCCGTTCGTTGGGGACGCAGTGCGTCATGGTGAGGCCCTCGACGTCCCGCGGGGGGTTGTCGCCGAGGTTGGCCAGCCGCTTGCGGTCCTCGTCCGTGAGGTCCTGGCTCTCCAGCGGCTCCAGGTGGGCGAGGTCCTCGGGCGTGATGCCCAGCCCCTCGGCGACCCGGCGGCCGAGGTCGTTCTCGGCCATGTAGCAGTGCCACACCATGCGGTCGCGGACCTCCTTGTCGCACTGGCCGAAGAGGTCGATGAAGTTCTTCACCAGGTCGTCGCGCTCCCAGTCCTCCATCAGGCAGTAGCGCTGGCCCGCCTGGAGGTAGTCGTTGGTGCGCGGGATGCGCTTGCGGGTGAGCCGGCCGCGGATCTCCGGTCCCTGCTCGTCGTGCGTCGGGAACTGGGCCTCGCGCAGGCCGCCGGTGATCGACGGCTCGTAGTTGACCTGCGGGTTCTCTCCGCCGCCGTCCACGTGGTAGGCCATCTGGCCGTCGCGCTGGTTGGTGCGCACCTGGGCGTTCTTGGCCTGGTTGACCGGCAGCTGCAGGTAGTTCGGGCCGACGCGGTAGCGCTGGGTGTCGCTGTAGGAGAACGTCCGGCCGACGAGCATCTTGTCGTCGGAGAAGTCCAGGCCGTCGACGAGGACGCCGGTGCCGAACGAGATCTGCTCGTTCTCGGCGAAGTAGTTCTCCGGCATCCGGTTCAGCACCATCCGCCCCACCGGCTTCGGCGGGAAGTCCTGCTCGGGCCAGGTCTTGGTGTCGTCCAGCGGGTCGAAGTCCAGCTCCGGGTGGTCGTGGTCGTCCATCATCTGGACCAGCAGTTCCCACTCGGGGTACTCGCCGCGGGCCACGGCCTCGTACAGGTCCTTGGTGGCGTGGCCGAGGGAGTCCGCCTGGACGTTCGCCGCGTCCTCCTCGGTCATGGACCGCACGCCCTGCTTGGGCATCCAGTGGTACTTGACCAGCTTGGTCTCGCCGGCCTCGTTCACCCACTTGTAGGTGTTCACGCCGAAGCCCTGCATGTGGCGGTAGTCCGACGGGATGCCGCGCGGGCTGAACAGGTTGACCAGCATGTGCATCGACTCCGGCGTCTGCGACATGAAGTCGAAGATGCGGCGCGGCTGCTGTTCGAAGGTCACCGGGTCCGGCTTGAGGGCGTGGATGACGTCCGGGAACTTGATCGCGTCCCGGATGAAGAAGACGCCCAGGTTGTTGCCGACGAGGTCCCAGTTGCCGTCCTCGGTGTAGAACTTCACGGCGAAGCCGCGGGGGTCGCGGGCCGCCTCGGAGGAGTCGCGTCCGCCGATGACGGTGGAGAAGCGGACGGCCACGTCGGTGCGCTTGCCCGCTTCCTGGAACAGCTTGGCGCGGGTGTAGCGGGAGATCGGCTCGTCGCCCCAGGTGCCGTACGCCTCGAAGTGGCCGTAGGCGGTGACGCCGCGGGCGTGCACGACGCGCTCGGGGATGCGTTCCCGGTCGAAGTGGCTGATCTTCTCCAGGAACTGGTAGTTCTCCAGCGTGGCGGGGCCACGGGCGCCGACCGTGCGCTGGTTCTGGTTGTCGTAGACCGGGTGGCCCTGGCGGTTGGTGAGTACCTCGCGGTCGTCGCCCGGAGCGGGACCCCGGCTGGAAACGTCCGTCATGATCGTGGGCTCCTTCGAACTGCTCATGGCTTGGCGGGCCGGTGCACGGTGACTCCGGCCACCGGCCGCCGCGGCGGAGGGCCGGGTATCCCCGCGTCGCGGGGTCACGCACGCTCCGGCGTCCCGGTTCGTCCCGGCCCGTCCGCCGGACGGACCGCGCTCGGCGGTGCACCGGGCGCGCGACGGATGCGTACGCGGCCATGGTGCCGTGGATCACCCCGGTCGGCGACTCGGCGTGTCCGCTCGATGGCGTTCAGCGACGAAACCGCGGACCATTGCGAAGCGGAACAGTGATCCGTATCGTAAACGGATCAGCGTTCCGCTTCTCCTCGTACGGCGGCGCGCCCCCGGCGTGCCGCTCGGAAGGGTTCCTCCATGCATCCTGCGCCCACCGACGGGCCGGCCCCCGTGATCTCCGTGCAGCCGGTCGTCCTGCCCGCCCCCGGACGGGGTGCGGACCTCCAGGTCCGCGTGTCCGCCCCGGCAGCCGGTGACGGCCTGCCGGTCGTGGTCCTCTCGCACGGCCACGGCTGCTCGATGCGCCACTACGGTCCGCTGGCGGACCACTGGGCCGCCGCCGGCTTCGTGGTCCTCCAGCCCACGCACCTCGACTCCCGCACGCTCGCCCTGCCGGCGACCGACCCGAGGACCCCGCGGATCTGGCGGTACCGGGTCGAGGACCTGGTCCGCGTGCTGGACGGTCTTCCCGCCCTGGAGAAGGCCCTGCCCGGGCTCGCGGGGCGGGTCGACCGGGAGCGCGTCGCCGTCGCCGGTCACTCGTGGGGCGCCCAGACGGCGGGCGTCCTGCTCGGCGCGCGGGTCCTCGGAGCCGACGGCGAGCCCGGCGAGGACCTGTCCGACGCCCGGGTCGGCGCGGGCGTGCTGCTGGCCGCGGCCGGCCTGGGCGACGACCTCACGCCGTTCGCCGTCGAGCACCTGCCCTTCATGCGGCCGCATTTCGCCACCCTGACGACGCCCACGCTGGTCGTCGCCGGGGACCGGGACCGGTCCGCGCTGACCACCCGGGGGCCGGACTGGTTCACCGACGTCCACCGGCACGGTCCGGGGGCCGCGGACCTGCTCACGCTGTTCGGGGCGGAGCACTCGCTCGGCGGGATCTCCGGCTACGAGGCCGCGGAGACGACGGACGAGAGCCCGGCCCGGGTGGCCCTCGTCCAGCGGCTCACCACCGCCTACCTGCGCAGCGCCCTGCGGCCGGACGACCCGTCGTGGAAGGAGGCGGCCGCGGCGCTGGGCGCGCAGGCAGAGCCGCTCGGGGAGCTGCGGAGCAGGTAACCGCGCTCGGGGCCGGCCCCGTTACGCGGTCGGCTCCGGGGCCGGGGCGGTGAGGAAACGGTCCAGGGCGGCGGTGAGTTCGGCGGGCCTCTCCACCGGGAGTTCGTGTCCCGCGTCCACGATGCGGATCACCGCGTCCGGGTAACGGGTCGCCATGCGCAGCATCTGCCGCACCGGCAGCTGGATGTCGTGCAGGCCGTGCACCAGCAGGACCGGGACGCGGATCTCGCCGACCCGGTCCAGGACGTCGAAGGCCCGCATCGCCGCGTACAGGGTCATGACGACCTCGCGGGGCGTGGCCGCCGAGTCGCGGATGTACCGTCTCACCTCCTCCCGGGGGTGGCCGGGGCCGAAGGCCCGCTGGATGTTGGCGGCGACGAACACCTTGAATGGCACCCGGGTGGACGCCGCCATCAGCAGCCCCCGCCCCCGGCTGTAGGTCATCCGGCTGATGGAGTTCACCAGCACCAGGCGCTCGACCCGGTCGGGGTGGGCGAGGGCCAGGGTCTGGGCGATCATGCCGCCCATGGAGTGGCCGACCGGGACGAAGCGGTCGACGCCGAGGTGGTCCAGCAGCGCGACGACGTCCCGGGCCAGCGCGTCGATGGTGGGCACGCCGGCGCCGCCGCTCTCGCCGTGCCCGCGCAGGTCGAGGCGGATCACCCGGCGGCCGGCGCCGAAGTGGGCCACCTGGTGGTCCCAGCGGCGCCGGTTCGCCGTCCAGCCGTGGATGAACACCAGGGGGGTGTCCTCGGCGTCGCGGGGCCCCTCGTCGTCGTACGTCAGGTCCGCTCCGTCGACAGCGAACTGCGGCATGGGGGTCGCCTCCTGGGGTGCGATCCGGTGCGTCGGGCGCCATCCGGTTACTGGCGGGTAGCGTAGCGGGCGGCGGGGCGGCCGTCAGCGCCGTTCGGCGAGGAAGTCCAGGATGTGCCCGTACACGTCCAGGGCGGCCCCGCGGCCGAGGAACGTGTCGAGGTGGCCGTAGCCCGGGATCTCCGTGTACCGCACGTCCAGCTGCGGCTGCCGGCGGGTCAGCACCTCGTGGCAGAGCTTCTGCGAGTCCAGCCAGAGCCCGTTCTCGCTGCCCGACAGCAGCAGCAGCGGCGCGTCGATCCGGTCCGCGGCGTCCAGCGCGTTGGCGGGCAGGGCGCGGTAGCGGTGGTCGGTGTCGTGCCAGCGGACCACCGAGCGGGCCAGTTCGATGCGCCGCAGGTGGGGCAGGATCCACAGCGGCGCGGGACCGAGCAGGTCGGCGAGCCGGTCGTGGGTGGCCGCCGCGAGGTTCTCGTGCCGGAACAGTGAGGCGCCGCTCCCCCAGGCCGAGTGGTGCAGGATCCGGCAGGTGGGGTCCGGGCAGCCCTCCCCGCGGGAGGCGAGGGCGAACAGCGGGGTGTACTTCGACCACAGGCCGACCTTCCGGAAGTCGACCGGGATGTGGTCGGTCCGGTTCCTCAGCAGCTCCCCCGCCAGCGACATCCGCAGGGAGGTGCGGCCGGACAGCTTCGGCGTCAGGAACACCCCCTGGGCGACCACTCCGGCCAGTTCCGGGACCAGGCCCGCCGTCATGCTCAAGGACAGCGAGAGGGCACCGATGCAGTGCGCGACCACGAACAGCGGCCGGTCGCCGACGCGGGAGCGGACGTGCTCGACGGCCGCCGGGATGTCGTACAGGGCGACGTCGTCGTAGGTGTAGCGCCCGCCCGTCTCGTTGTAGGGCAGCCGGCAGCTGCCGCGCCAGTCGAGCAGCCAGGGCTGGCAGCCGTCGTCCAGGAGCACGTCGACGAGGTTGCGCACCTCCGGCAGGAGGAACATGTCGGCGGACGCGGTGTGCCCGTGCAGCAGCAGCACCGCCGGCCGGCCGGGGCCCCCGGGGCCGACCCGGGTCAGGCCGAGGCGGACGCCGTCGCCCGCCCGCAGGGGGATCTCCTCGACGGCGGCCGGGTCGAGCCGGTGCCGCAGGGGCCGCAGGGCGGGACCCGACCGGACCCTGCGCAGGGCGGGCCGGGGGGCGGAACGGGCGGTACGGGCGGAACGGGCGGAACGGAAGATCATCGGTGGCGCTCCGTGAGGGTGGTGGTGCGGCGCAGGTCGAGGAGGTCCGCGGTGACCCGGGCGAAGGGGGCGAGCAGGCCGCGGCCCATTTCGAGACCGAACCAGGCGAGCCAGGCCAGCTTGGCGGCCCGCGCCTCCCGCTCCGTCAGCCGCGGATCGGTCCGCAGGCCGTCGATCTGGTCTGGGACGTAGGAGTCGGCGGGGACGACGACCTCGCCGTGGAAGGCGGCCGGCTCGCCCTCGCGGCCGATGCGCACGCCCAGCGCGCGGGCCTGCCGCCACAGGTCGCGGCGGGCCCGGGCGTGCTTGCGTCCGTCCAGCCACCAGTGGCCGCCGTCGGGGTCCCGCAGCCGCAGCCGGTAGCGGATGAGCTGGTGCGTCGTGCCGTGCTCCTCGGGGATGCCCTCCTCGGGACGCACCCACAGCGCGCCGCGCTCCACCGTCAGCGGACCTGGGTGCACGGCGGGGCAGGTGACCTCGCCCCGGACGTCGACGCGGCGCTCGGTGACCAGTTGGTGCATGCTCGCCACGGACAGCGTCAGCGCCATGGAGCACGGGCCGGCCGCCTCCTCGCCGACGGGCCCGACGGTGCCCCCGGTCGTCTCGGTGAACCACAGCAGGGGCGGGTCGGCGGCGCCCGGCAGCCGTCCCAGGCCGTCCTCGGCGAGCCGCTCGAACGTCTTCAGCCGGGCCCGCGCGTCGTAGCGGGCGGCGCGCGGCAGGTCCAGTGCCTCGACGAGGGCGGCGGTGCGTTCCGCCCCGGCGGCGGGCCCCGTGAGGGTCGCCTCGCACAGCTTCAGCGCGGTGGGGCTGCGCAGCACCCGGGTGAGGAAGTCCAGCGCGGGGACCGGCTCGGCCTCCAGCCGGGCCAGGACGTCGGCGCGCCACTCGTCCCAGTCCCGCACCCGGACGTGCAGACCGCCGGCCGCCATGTCCCGGACGACGTCGTCCAGGGTGTTGGGCACGCCGGTGAGGTGGTAGTCGAAGCCCCACGCGTCCGGTTCGCAGATCACCGCGACGGCCGTCCGGCTCACCCAGTCGACCGGCGCGGCGTTCAGATGACGGAAGGCGGGGACGGTGCGGAAGCGGCCGAAGGCCGAGAGCAGCCCGCTGCTGAGGTCCTGCGGGTTGTACGCGCCGGTGCGGGTGTGGCCGCCGATGCCGCCGGGACGCAGTGCGGTGACGACCAGCCCGTGGTCGCGTGCCCGGCGCAGCGCCACCTCGGCGGCCCACTTGCTCTGGTCGTAGCCCGCGACGAGGCGGTCGACGTGCGCGAGCGGGTCGTCCTCCCCCATCGAGACGATCCCGGCCTGGTTGAACACGGCGATGGAGGAGACGTGGTGCAGCGGCTTGGGGCGTCCCGACGCGGCCAGGTCGGCGAGGGTGAGGGCGCCGAGGACGTTGCTGCCTCGCAGCGACGGGTAGCCCCGCAGGAAGTCGACGGCGGCGGCCACGCCGACGACGCCGTCCAGCTCGTCCGCGAGGCGGGTCCAGGTCTCCTCGGTCAGGCCGAGACGCGGGCGGCGCAGGTCCCCGGGCAGGACGGTGATCCGGCGGCGCACCTCCGACGACCAGGGCAGGCGGTGGCTCCGCAGCGCCTCGCCCAGGCGGTCCAGTCCGGCCCGCTCGTCGGCGGCGCGCACCAGGCAGTGGACGTGGGCGTCGCTGTGCCGCAGCAGGTCCAGCAGCATGTGACCGCCGAGGAATCCGGTGGCGCCGGTGAGGAGCAGCCGCCGGGGCGGCACCGGCTCGGGGTCCGCCGTGAAGGGCAGGCGGTCGGCCAGGGCCAGGTCGGCGAGGATCTGGTCGAGGTCCTCGCGCCGGGCCCCGGTGGGTGCCCGCTCCGTGACGGCGGCGACGGGCGCGGGGCCCCGGGCGGGGGGCGGTGGCGGCGCGGGGGCGTGAGGGGTGCGCGAGGTGCTGACGGCGCGGGGCGCGACGTCCTCGGGGGCCGCCGGCGGCTGCGGCACGAGGGCTGCTCCCGGGCCCGTGCCGTTCGCGGGCGGTGGCGCATCGGTGCTGAGCGCCGGGCCGGTGCCCGGGTCCGGTACGAGGGCGGCCGTCCGTGAGCCGGTCGCGGTCCCGGCGGCGGGCCGGCAGCGGCGGGCCAGGCTGTGCGGGCGGGCGTCGGCGAAGAGGTCGTCGAGGTCGAGGACCAGGCCGAGTTCGTCCTCCAGGGCGGCGGCGAGTTCGACGGCGTGGACGGAGGTGCCGCCGGCGTCGAAGAAGTCGGCGTCGGCCGGGAGGTGCCCGTCGGGCAGGAAGCGGGCGGCCAGCGTGGCGATGGCGGCGGCGAGGCCGTCCGGGTCGTGCGGGGCGGCAGCGTCGGACGGGGGCGTGCCCGCCGGGGCGGCGGGGCGGGGCACGTCCGCCGTCGGGGTGTCCGCCGTGGGGGTCCCGGTCGCCGTGGGGGTCCCGGTCGCCGGCGGGGTCCCGGTCGCCGGCGGGGTCCCGGTCGCCGGCGGGGCGTCGGCGGAGGCGGGGTGTGTCGCCTCGGCCGGCGGGGCGTCGGCCCGGGCGGGCCGTGCGGCCTCGGCGGCCTCGACCCGGGCGAGCAGGTCCGCCACACCGAGGGGGCCGCCGCCGCGTTCGATCGCCTCGGCCCGGGCCACCGCGTCCTGGTCCGTCTCACGCATCGGGGTCCCCCGCCGCCTTCGGTTCCGTCACTGTTCGGTGTCCTTCCGTTCCGCAGTCGCGGATGCGGTCGCCGGTGAGTCGTCCGTGGGGGGCGGCGGGGCCTCCGCCGCGCGCCAGGACCGGAAGGTGCGCAGGTGTTCCGGCGTCACGACGGCCTCCAGCCGGTCGTCGTCCGGTGCCCCGCCGCCGAGCGCGGCCAGCAGCCGGCGGGCCGGGGCGTTGCGCGGGGTGCGGTCCGCCGTCAGCCGGACCTTGGTGCAGCCCAGGGCACCGGCGCGGTCGGCCAGCCACTGGAGCAGTCGTTCCTCGACGCCGCGGCCGAGGGCCCGGCAGCTCATCGACCAGGCGAGCACGTCGAGCAGCTCGCCGTCCGCCCGGACGGCGAGCAGGGCGATCTGGCCGTAGTCGCCGAAGCGGTCGCGGGCCGCGGCCGTCCACACCTCGCCGGCCGACCGCCACCTCTGCAGGTCCCGGCCGTCGGACGCCCGGGCACGCAGCGTGAACTGATTGGTGCGGCGCACGAGTTGCTCAGCGCGCCGCACGTCGGCGCCGGTCAGCGGGCGGACGTCCACCGTCAGCCGCAGTCCGGCCAGGAACTCCTCGAAGCCCGCCTCGGCGCGGGCTGCGTCGCGCTCGCCTTCCTGGGCGTAGAAGCGGGCACGCAGTCCGTCCTCGGCGGTCGTCGCGGCCGGGACCAGCGGCCACAAGCGCTGGAGCAGATCCGGCAGTTGGGCAGCCGGCGGGCAGGTCACCGACAGCACCCGCGGGTGCGCGGAGCGCATGCGGGCGATCTCGGCGGGGTTGTCGTCCAGGAAGAGGAAGGTGTCGAGACCCAGGCCGAGGGTGCGGGCGGCCCGGGCGAGGCGTTCCGGCTTGGGCTCCCAGCCGGCCGACAGCACACTGAAGTGCTCGGGCGCCAGCGGGCTGTCGGGGCGGTCGAGCACCGCGCGGACGACGTCCTCGTCGTTGTTGCTGACGAGCACCAGCAGGGTTCCGGCCTGCCTCCAGCGCAGCAGGCGGCGTGCCAGCAGGGCCCGCGGTCCCGTCAGATCCACGGCCCCGGGGCCGCTCTCACCCGCCACGCTGCCCCACAGGGTCTCGTCGCCGTCCACGGCGATCACCTTCGGGGCGGGGCGGCGCACCGCCTCCACGACCTGCGCGAGGGTCAGGGCGACGGCCGCCTGGAACTCGGCGGTGAACGGCAGGTGGGCGAGCCGTTCGGTGCGCTCGTCGAACCGCTCCCCGACCGGGTGGTGGCGGGTCCAGTCGTCCGGGCCGAGGACCGCGACGCCCGGCTGCTCGGCGAGGGCCGCCGTGACGTCCCGCTCCCACGCGGTGAACCGCTCCTCGGGGCGGGCCGTGGGCAGGACGCCCACGACGAACGGCTTCCCCGTCCGTGCGGCCAGGTCGCGCACGGCCTCCGGGAGAGCGGTGCCCAGCTCGGCGAGCACCGCCTCGTCCACGGGGCCGAACCGGGTGAGGTCGGCTCCGCGCAGCAGCACGACGCCCACGGCCGTCCGCGGGTCGGCGAGGACACCGGACGGGTCGCGGAGCGCGGTGACCACCTGGTGGTACGGGGCCTCCGCGACCGTCACCCTGCCGTGCTCCCCCGATCCGGGCGCGCCCCCCTGCCCGGCCTCGACGGCCGCGGCGCACATCAGAGGCAGGCGGCCCGTGGCGAAGGTGGCGGCGAGGGCCAGACGGACCGCGTCCTCACCGTCGGCGGTTCCGGCAGCAGGGACGGGAACGGGGGCGGGAACGGGAGCGGGGCCGGGGGCGGCACCGGAGTCGGCGTCGGTTCCGGTGCCGAAGTCGGCGTCGGCGTCGGTGTGGACTCCGCTGCCGGAGTCGGCCCCCGTGACGGTGCCCCGGTCCGGCTCCGCCGCGACCGTGCCCGAGGGGTCCTCGGCCGCCGTCTCCAGCAACTCCAGGAACGCGCGGGCCAGTTCGCCCGTCGCCCGGGCGTCGAGGATGTCGAGGTTGTGGTCCAGCAGGATCCGGCCCGCGTCCGGCGTCATGGTGATCATCAGGTCCAGGTCGGACCAGCCGGTGCCGGCGGGCAGCACCTCCAGGTGCTCCGGCCGGGCGGCGCCGGAGCGTACGTGGTTGAAGTAGACCTCCACCAGCGGTGCCTCGGGCCGGTGCAGCCCCTGCCGGGCCAGGGCCGGCAGCACGTCGGAGAACATGGCGCCCCGGGTGAGGATCCGCCGCAGCCTGCGGTCGGTGCGGCGCAGCACCTCCTCGATCCTCTCCCCCGCCCCGGCGCACGCCGGGAACGGCACCGGTACGCCGAAGAAGCCGACGGCACCCTGGGCGTCGGCGTGGATGCGGGTGTCCACGGGCACGGCGAGGACGAACCGTTCCCGCTGCCGCAGCCGGGCCAGCAGGACGGTGAGGGCACCCAGGCAGAAGGCGGCGGGGGTGACGGCCAGGCGGCTCGCGGCGGCCGCGATCCGCGCGGTGAGGCCGTCGGGCAGGGGCACGGTGACGCTGCCCGCCCGGTACGTCCGGCGGGCCGGGCGGGGGTGGGTGAGCGTCAGGTCGAGCCGGGCCGCGCCCTCGAAGGCCGCACGCCACTCGGAGGTGCCGGGGGCGTCCTCCGCGGAGGCCGCGGCGGGCGGCTGGGCCTCGGCCAGCAGGGCGAGGCCGCGGTTGTCGGGCGTGCCGTCCAGGACGGTGCCGGACAGTTCCGCGTCGATCTCCCCGGCGACGAGGAGCAGGGACTGCAGGTCGCTCACGACGTGGTGGGCGCCGTAGAGGAGAAAACGGCCGCGGGCGCCGCCGTCCACGAACTCGAACCGCCACAGGGGCGGCTCCGCCAGGTCGAACGGCGGCTCCAGCAGCGCCCGGAGCCGTTCGGCGGGGTCCAGGTGCCCGGAGCCGGGGACCGTGGTCCAGCGCAGCAGCGCCCCGCCCGGCTCACGGTCGGCGCGCAGCAGCGGGCCCCCGTCGGCGCCGGACACCACGGCGGTGCGCAGGGCGGCGTGGCGGGCGGCGAGGCGGGTGAGGACGCCGGTGAGGTGCTCGCGGGTGACGGGGGTGGTGACGCGGACCGCGAGGCCGACGGCGTGGGCGGCGGCGGGCATCCCGGGCCGGGCGCTGCGCAGCAGGCGGACGACGTCACGGGTGGCCGGGAACAGCTCGCTGCCGGGCACGGGCGCCGGAGGGCGTGTCCCGGGTCCCGGCGCCGGTGCCGGTGCGGCCGTCCGGCCGGGGAGGGCGGCGGCCAGCATCCGGGTGAGCCCGCGGGTGTCGGCGGCCGCGAACACCTCGGCGGCCGGGATCTCGATGCCCAGGTCGCGGGCGAAGTCGTTGCGCAGCCGGACCAGCATCAGGGAGTCCAGGCCGAGTTCCTTCAGCGCCGCGGTCACGGACACGTCGGCGGTGCCGCCGGAGACGGCGGTGATCCGGGCGCGCACGTACACCTCCAGCCAGGTGGCGCGGTCGGCGTCGGTGGTGGCGGCCAGGGCCCTGGCGGCGAGGCCGTCGGTGTCGCCGGGTGCGGTCGTGCCGTCGGCCAGGCCGGCGAGCAGGGGCCGGGTGCGGACCAGGCCGGGCGCGAGTGCCAGCAGTTCCCGGTCCAGGGCGAGCGGGGCGAGCTGGCGCCGGGGGCTGCCCAGCACCCGTTCGAAGAGGGCGCCGCCCTCCTCCGGGGTGAACGCGACGAGACCGGAGCGGCCGGTCCCGGCGGCCCGCGCGTCGGACGCGGCGACCATGCCGACGCCGCTCCAGGCGCCCCAGTCCAGGCTCAGCGCGCGGCGGTCGGCGCGGGACAGGTGGTGGGCCCAGGCGTCCAGGAAGGCGTTGGCGGCGCAGTACGGCGCCTGCCCGGCCGACCCGAGGAGTCCGGCGGCGGAGGCGAACAGGACGACGGTGCCCGCCTCGGGGGCGAGTTCGGTGAGCAGGGCGGTGCCGAGGACCTTGGGCGCCAGGACGCGGCGGACGCGGGCCTCCGTCAGGTGGGCGAGCGCGGCGTCGTCGAGGACGCCGGCCGCGTGGACGACCGAGGCGATGGGGCCGGCGTCGCGGCGCAGGGCGTCCAGGGCGGCGGTGAGGGCGGCGCGGTCGGCGACGTCGGCGCGGGCCAGGTGCACGGTGACGCCGCGGGCCTCCAGGCCGGCGATCCAGGCGGCGGTGTCCGCGTCGGGGGTGTGGCGGCTCATCAGGGCGAGCCGTCGGGCGCCGCGCCGGGCCAGCCGTTCGGCGACGACCCGGCCGAGGCCGCCCAGGCCGCCGGTGACGAGGTGCACGCCGTCCGGGGAGGGCGGGGCGCCGTCGTCGTCGGGGCGGGTGCGGGTCAGGCGGGGCACCAGCCGTCCGGTGTCGCGCAGGGCCACCAGGCGTTCGTCGTCGGCGTGGGCGACGGCGGTCCACAGGGCGTCGGTGCCGCCCTCCTCCGGCAGGTCGATCAGGGTGGCCGACAGCTCCGGGTGCTCCTGGGCGACGGCGAGTCCGAAGCCCCAGGCGAGGGCCTGCTGCGGGTGGGCGACACGGGTGCTGCCGCCGGCCGCCTGGCTGCCCCGGGTGACCACGAACAGGCGGGGCGCGGGGCCGCGTCCGGTGAGCGCCCGGACCAGGTGGAGGGTGGTGAGGCAGCACAGCCGGGCGGCCTCGTCGGCGGTGTGCTCGTCCACGACGGCCGGGGCGTCCAGGGCGGACAGCTGGACCACCCGGGCGGGCGGGGCGCCCGCGAACGCCTCGTCCAGGAGCCGGCTCAGCTGGTGCGGGTCGGCGGGGTCGAGGACGTAGCGGCCGGGGCCCTCGGCGGTGTACCGCGGCCCGCGCCGGGCGACGACGTGCGCCTCCGCCGCACCGAGGCGGCCGGCCAGGCCGTCCGCGGCGCCGGTGTCGTCGGCGAGGATCAGCCAGCGCCCGCCGGCGGGTCGCTCGGACGGTTCGGGACGGGGCTGCCAGCGGGTCTCGAACAGGGCGCCGTCCAGGGGCGAGAGGGCGGCCAGCCGGACCTCCTCGGCCTCCAGGACGAGCTGCTCGTCGGCGTCCCACAGCCGCAGGTCGCACAGGGCGCTGTCACCGGACACCGAGCGCAGGGCGCAGGTCACCCACGTCGGGGCGGTGCGCCGTCCGGTGTACCGGAGGCGGCCGACGCCGGCGGGCACGAAGGCCCGTCCCTCGGGCGCCCCGCCGGGCAGGGCGGCGGTGTGGAGGGCCGCGTCGAGGAGCGCCGGGTGGATCAGGTGGCCCTCGGCGGACCGGCCGGTGAGGCGGGCGAGGGCGGCGCCGTCGGTGCGGTGGCCCTCGGCGAGAGCGCGGAAGGCGGGGCCGTAGTCGATGCCGAGGGCGGCGAACGTGCCGTAGAGGGCGGGCAGGTCCGCCTCCCGCGTGCAGCGGGCGCGCAGCGCCGAGGGCGGTTCGGGTGCCGTCGGGACGGCCGGGGGCGTGGTGGCGAGGCGGCCGGTCAGGTGCTGTTCCCAGCGGGCGCCGGGGGCGGCGGCCAGGACGGTGACGTCGTGACCGCCGTCCTCGGCGGGCCGCAGCACCAGCTGCAACCGCACCGGCCCCTCCTCCGGGAGGCGCAGGGGGCGCAGGAGGACGGCGTCGGTCAGCTCGACGCCCTCTCCGGGACGGAGCACGGCGGCCGCCTCCAGGACCGCCTCCAGGAAGGCGGCGGCGGGCAGCCACACCTCTCCGCTCACCCGGTGCTCCGCCAGGTAGGCGAAGCGGCTGTCGCGCAGGTCGACCGTGCTCTGGAACAGGTGCCGTCCGGGCTGGTCGGCGGCCTCCACGTGGGTGCCCGCGAGCGGCCGGGCGCCGGGGGCGGCGGCCGGGGCCGGGGCGAGCCAGTGCCGGGAGCGGGCGAAGGCGTAGGTCGGCAGGACGGCGGGCCGTCCGGCGGGGAACAGGACCGAGGTGTCGGGCGTGTACCCGCCCGCGTACAGCTCGCCGGCCCGGCGCAGTAGCGCGTCCGGCCCGTCCTGCTGGCGCCGCAGCGATCCCACGGCGCACACGGGGGTGCCGGTCTCGGCGGCCACCGCCTCGACGGCGCCGGTCAGCGAGGGGTGCGGGCTGAGTTCGACGAAGTACCGGCAGCCGTCGTCCAGCAGGCGGCGGACGGTGTCGGCGAAGCGGACGGGGCGGCGCAGGTTGTCGAACCAGTGGGCGGCGCCGAGCCGTTCGCCCGGGACGGGTCCGGCGTGCACCGCTGAATAGAGGGGGACGTCGCAGGGGCGGGGCCGGACGGGAGCGAACCGTTCCAGGAGTTCGTCGCGCAGGGGCTCCATCAGCGGCGTGTGGGAGGCGAAGGGCGTCGACAGCGGGCGCACGGCGACCCCCCGCTCCTCCAGGCGTCCGCGCAGCGCGGCGAGCGCGCCGGACTCGCCCGAGACGGCCGTCGAGCGCGGGCCGTTGACGGCCGCCACGAACAGCCGCCCGGCCTCGGGGGCCAGGAGTTCCCCGACCTCGGCGGGCGGCAGTTCGACGGCCAGCATGCCGCCGTGTCCGACGTGCGGGACGACGGCGTGGGCGCGGGCGGTCACCACGGTCACCGCGTCGTCGAGGGCGAGGGCGCCCGCGGTGTACGCGGCGGCGATCTCGCCGAGGCTGTGGCCGACGACCGCGTCCGGGCGGACGCCGAGGCCCCGCCAGGCGGCGGCGAGGGCCGCGTCGAGCGCGAACAGCACCGGCTGGAGGTACTCGGTGCGCTGCAGCGGGGAGAACTCCTCCGGTGCGCGCAGCACGTTGAGCACCGACCACCCGGCGTGCCGCCGCACGGCCTCGTCGACGCGGTGCAGTTCCTCGTCGAACTCCGGTGACCGGCCCACGAGTCCGAGGCCCATGCCGGGCCACTGCCCGCCGTGCCCGGCGAACACGAAGGCCACCTTGCCCGCCGGGTCGGCGGCGGCCGGGGCCACGGGCGTGCGGCCGCTCGCCAGCGCGTCGAGGCGGGCGCGGAGTTCGTCGCGGTCCCGGGCGACCGGTGCGGCGCGCCACTCGAAGTGGCCGCGGTGCCGGGCCAGGGTGTGGGCGACGTCCGGCAGCGGCGTCCCGTGGTCGAGGTGCCGGGCCAGCCGCGCGGCCTGGCCGCGCAGGGCGCCTTCGCTGCGCGCGGACAGCAGGAACAGGTTCCGGCCCGGCGCGGGCGGCTCCGCTCCGGGGTCCGTTCCGGTCCCGGCGACGGTCCCGGGGTCGCTCCCCGTTCCGGTCCCGGGGGCGGGCGGGGCCTCCTCGACGACGACGTGCGCGTTGGTGCCGCTGATGCCGAAGGCGCTGACCCCGGCCCGCCGCACCCGCTCCCCGGACGGCCAGGGCGCGGGCTCGTGCAGCAGGCGCAGTCCGCTGTCGTCCCAGTCGACGTGCCGGCTGGGGGTGCCGGCGTGCAGGGTGCGCGGCAGGGTCCCGTGCCGCAGCGACTCGACGACCTTGATGAGGCCCGCGACGCCGGACGCCGCCTGCACGTGGCCGATGTTCGACTTGAGCGACCCCAGGTACAGCGGCCGGCCGCCGGGGCGCCGGCCGCCGAAGACCCGCGCCAGGGCGTTCGCCTCGACCGGGTCGCCGAGGGTGGTCCCGGTGCCGTGGGCCTCCACGTAGTCGATGTCGGCGGGCCCGAGCCCGGACCGGTCCAGCGCGCGCCGGATCACGTCCTCCTGGGCCGGGCCGTGCGGGGCGGACAGGCCCTGGCTGCGGCCGTCCTGGTTGACGGCGGTGCCGCGCAGCACGGCGAGCACCCGGTCGCCGTCGCGCCGCGCGTCGCCCAGCCGCTTCAGGACGACCATGCCCGCGCCCTCCGCCCACACGGCGCCGTCGGCGTCGTCGGCGAAGGAGCGGCAGCGCCCGGTCGGGGACAGCCCGCCGAGGCGGCTGAACTCCACGAACGTCTGCGGGGTGACCATCAGGGTGGCGCCGCCCGCGAGGGCCAGGTCGCACTCCCCGTTGCGCAGCGCCTGCACGGCGAGGTGCGTCGCCACCAGCGACGAGGAGCAGGCGGTGTCCACGGTCATCGCCGGGCCGTGCAGCCCGAGCGTGTAGGCGAGGCGGCCGGAGGCCACACTGAGCGCGGAGCCGGTGCCGACGTAGCCGTCGAGGCGGTCCAGCGGGGTGCCGGCCAGGTAGTCGCTGCCGAACATGCCGACGTACACGCCGGCGGTGCCGCCCGCCAGGTCGCCGGGCACGATCCCGGCGCGTTCCAGGGCCTCCCAGGCGGTCTCCAGCAGCAGGCGCTGCTGGGGGTCCATGGCGGCCGCCTCCTTGGGCGTGATGCCGAAGAAGCCCGCGTCGAAGGACTCGATGTCGTCCAGGAAGCCGCCCTCGCGGACGTAGGACGTGCCGGGGGTGGCCGGGTCGGGGTCGTGGACGGACTCCACGTCCCACCGGTCGGCGGGGAACGGGCCCACCGCGTCCCGCCCCTCGGCGAGCAGCCGCCACAGGGCCTCGGGGTCGTCGGCCCCGCCGGGCAGCCGGCAGGCGGTGCCCACGACGGCGATCGGCTCGCCGGCCGCCGGGGCGGGGGCGGCGGGCCCGGTGCGGGCGGTGGCCGGGGAGCCGGTGCGCAGACGGGTGAGCAGGTGGGCGGTGAGCCGTGCCGGGGTCGGGTGGTCGAACAGCAGGGTGGCGGGGAGCCTGGTCCCGGTGCGGGCGCCGATGCGGTTGCGCAGTTCGACGGCCGTCGCCGAGTCCATGCCGAGGTCGCGCAGCGGTTCCTCGGGCCGGACCGGGCCGGGGCCGGGGAGGCCGAGGGCGCGGGCGGCCTCCTCGCGGACCAGCGCCAGGACCCGCGCGCCGCGTTCGGCCTCGGGGAGGCGGGCCAGCCGTTCCGCGAACGCGGTGCCGGAGCCCGGTGCCGGGCGGGGCGCGGGCAGCAGGCTGCGCCAGAGCGCCGACGTGGCGGCGGGGCCGGCCGTCACGGCGTCCCGCAGGCGCGGCAGGTCCAGTGCCGCGGCCACCAGGTGGGCGGAGTCCCGGCGCAGGGCCGACCCGAGGAGGTCGCCGCCCTGCTCGGGGGTGAGCGCGCGGTGGCCGAGGCGGGCCAGGCGGTCCAGGCCGGCGTGTCCGGCGGCGAGCCCGGCGCCCGCCCAGGCGCCGAAGGAGACGGACACGGCGGGCAGGCCCAGCGCGCGCCGGTGGTGGGCGAGTTGGTCGAGGAAGGCGTTGGCGGCGGCGTAGTTGGCCTGGCCGGCGTTGCCCAGGACGCCGGCCGCCGAGGAGACCAGCAGGAACAGGTCGACGGGCAGGTGCGCGGTGAGGCGGTGCAGGTGGGCGGCGCCGTCGGTCTTGGGGCGCATGACCTCGGCCAGGCGGTCGGCGGTCAGGTCGGCGAGGGCGGCGTCGGCGAGGGTTCCGGCGCAGTGCACGATCCCGCGCAGGGGGGCGTCGTCGTCGATCGCGTCGAGGAGGGCCGCCAGCGCGTTCCCGTCGGCCGCGTCGCAGGCGGCGATCTCCACCCGGGCGCCGAGCGCGGTGAGTTCGGCGGTCACCTCCCGCGCGCGCGGGTCGTCCGCGCCCCGGCGGGAGACCAGCAGCAGGCGCGGCGCCCCCTGCCCGGCGAGCAGACGGGCGACGCTCCGGCCGATCGCGCCGAGGCCGCCGGTGATCAGCACGGTGCCGTCGGCCGGCACCGGGGCGGTGCGGCCGGCCAGGTCGAGGACGACGGGACGGGCGGGCCGGGAGCGGGCCCGCCGGACGCCCGTACCGGCGGCGGTGACCGGCAGCACCTGCGGGGGCGGGCCGGCGGGGTCCGTCCCGGCGGCGCCGGCGGGGAACGGCACGCCGTCCGGCAGCACGGTGACCGACCCGGCGGCGGCCGTGACGCGGGGGCCGGGGGCGGTCCCGGCGGGGAGGGTCACCCTGGTGCCGGGGGCGAGTCCGTCGACGCCGGGGCCGCACTGCGTGATCACGCCGCCGGCGGCGCCCGGTACACCCTCGTCGGTGAGGGCGAGGGCCCGTACGTCGATCAGCACCTGCCCGGGGCCGGGTGCGGCGACCGGGACCGGGTGGGCCCGCGGACCGTCCGGGAAGCCGGTCAGCGCATAGTCCCCGGCGGGGAGGCGCAGTCCGGCGTCGGAGCGGGCCCGCACCAGCCGGGGGACGAGCAGCGAACCGTCCCGCAGCGCGAGTTCGGGCTCCTCCTCCCCGGCGTCCCGGGCGGCGGCGAGCAGCAGGGCGGGGACGGCGGCCGCGGCGTGGTCCGGCCCGGCGGCGTCCGTCCCGGCCCCCGCCGCGGCGGCGGTGCCGGCACCGTCGGCGGGGGCGTCGAGGTCCAGCAGGGTGAGGCCGAGGCCGGGGTGTTCGGCGCGGACGCCGCGGGCCAGGCCCCACAGCACCGACTGGGCGAGGCCGGGTACCGCGTCCCCCGGCCGGGCCGCGACCGCTCCGCGGGTCACCCACAGGATCCGGCCCGGCGCCCGGTCCGGCGGGAGGGCGGCCGTCTCCCGCGCCTCGGTGAGGGCTTCGGCGGCCAGCGCGTGGGCGGCGGCGGCCGGGTCGTCGTCCGCGCCGGGGAGCGGCCAGAGGCGGACCAGGACCTCCGGACGGGCGCCGGGGGCGGCGAGCGGCACGCCCGCCGCCGTGAGCGCGGCCGTGAGGGAGGTCTCCCCGGCGGGCTCGCGCACGTGCCAGGCAGCGGCCTCCGCCCCGGGAGCCGGCGGCGGGGTGCCGGGCAGCGGCGTCCAGGTCACCTCGTACAGGTGCCGGGCGTTTCCGGCAGCTTCGGCGAGGCCGGCCGGGTCGGCCGCGCGCAGCCGCACGTCGTCCAGCCGGCCGGCGGGCAGGCCGTCGGCGTCCCAGAGGCGCACGTCGAGGGTGACGTCCGTGCCGGCGGCGCCGGTGCGCCGTACGGACGCCGTGAGGTCGCTCGCGCCGGTGGGCGGCAGGGAGCACCGGCCCACCGCGACGGGGAGCAGCACCCGGCGGCCGGCGGGGTCGAACGCCGCCGCCGCCTGCAGCGCCGCGTCCAGGAGCGCGGGGTGGACCGGGTGGGCGGCGGTGTCTTTCGGGTCGCCGTGGGCGGCCGGGGGCAGGGACAGCCGGACCAGGAGCGTGTCGGCGTCGGTGCGGACCACCTCGCGCACTCCGCGGAAGGCGGGGCCGTAGCCGAGTCCGAGACCGGCGAGCCGGTCGTAGGTGTCCTCGGTCCACAGGGGGTCGGCGCCCTCGGGGCGCGGCGGCGGGCGCTCGCCCGGGTCGGGGAGCGCGGGGTGCGCCGAGGCGGTGGCGTGCAGGGCCCAGTCGGTGCCCTCCGGGCCGCGCCGGCGGCTGTGCACGGTGACCTCCGGCACGGGCAGGGCGGTGGAGACCTCGACGGACACCTCGACGGTGCCGCCGGCGGGCAGGGCGAGGGGGGCCGGCAGCAGCAGGCCGGTGACGTCCGGCGGGCTGTCCGGACGGGCGGCGGCGAGGGCGGCGCGGCACAGCTCCAGCAGGGTGGTGCCGGACACCACGGTGCGTCCGAAGACCTCGTGGTCGGCCAGCCAGGGCGCGGTCGCGGGCGACCACTCGTTGCGGAACGTCCAGCGGGAGGCGTCCGCCGAACGCAGCTGCACGCCGAGCAGGGGGTGCTCGGCCCGGTCGAACAGGCCGGGGGCGGTCTCCGCACAGGCCGGCCGCGCCCAGTAGCGGTGCGGCTCCCAGGCGTACGTCGGCAGGTCGGCGGGGGTGGTGCGGGGCACCAGGCGCGGCCAGGCGACGGGCAGTCCCCGCACGTGGAGTTCGGCGGTCGCGCGGTCCAGGCAGGCCGCGCCGTCCTCGTCGCGGCGCAGGGAACCCACGGCGACCACGCCGGCGGTGTCCTCGGTTCCGTCCCCGCCGTCGGCGTCCCCGGCGACCGTGCGCAGGGCGGTGAGCAGCGCGGGGTGGGGGCCGAGCTCGACGAACCAGCGGTGCCCGTCGGCGATCATGCGCGTGACGGCGGACGCGAACCGGACGGGTTCGCGCAGGTTGGTGTACCAGTACCCGGCGTCCAGTTCCCCGGTGACGGGCTCGCCGGTGACGGTGGAGTACCAGGTGACGGGGGTGGGTGAGGTGAGGACGCCGTCGAGTTCCCCGAGGAGTCCGGGGCGCAGGGGTTCCACCGCGGCGGTGTGGGAGGCGTAGTCGACGTCGAGGCGGCGGGCGAAGACCTGCTCGCGGTCGAGCGCGGCGAGCAGGCGCTCCACCGCTTGGGTGTCCCCGGCGAGGACGGTGGAGCGGTCGCTGTTGACGGCGGCGACGGACACCCGGCCGCCGGACTCGGCGAGGCGGGCCTCTGCTTCGGCGTGCGGGAGGCCCACCACCGCCATGGTGCCGGTGCCGGACAGGCGGGTGAGGGCCTGGCTGCGCAGGGCGACCACGGCGGCCGCGTCGTTGAGGCCGAGGGCGCCCGCGATGCAGGCGGCGGCGACCTCGCCCTGGCTGTGGCCGATCACGGCGTCGGGCCGGACGCCCCGGGCCCGCCACACGGCGGCGAGGGAGACCATGACGGCGAAGAGGACGGGCTGGACGACGTCCACCCGGTCGAGCCCGGGGGCCGCGTCGTCGCCGCGCAGGACGGCCGCCACCGACCAGGTGGTGTAGGGGCGCAGGGCGGCGTCGCAGCGGTCGAGTTCGTCGGCGAAGACGGGGTCGTGGGCGAGGAGGTCGCGGGCCATGCCGTCCCACTGGGAGCCCTGGCCGGGCAGGACGAAGGCCACCTTGCCGCCGTGCGGGCGGGTGTGCCCGGGCCCCACGACGGCCTCGTGGCCGTGGGCGTCCGGGCCGTCGGAGGCGAGGGACCGCAGCGCGGTGAGCAGGGTGCCGTGGTCGGCGGCGGTGAGGACGGCGCGGTGGGCGAAGTGGGTGCGGTGGTGTGCCAGGGCGGCCGCCACCGCGGCGAGGGGTGTCCCGGGCCGGGCGGTGAGGGCTTCGGCGAGGCGGTCGGCCTGCCGGCGCAGGGCGGCCGGTGTCCGGGCCGACAGCGGGAACAGCAGCGGGCGGGGGGCGGGCGGTGGGGTGTCCCGCCGGGCCCCGGGGCCGTCCCGGCGTGCCGCGGCGCCCCGCGTGCCGTCCGGCGCGGGCTCCTCCTCCGGGGCGGGCGGCGCGGGGGCCTCCTCGAGGATCACGTGGGCGTTGGTGCCGCTGATGCCGAAGGCGCTCACGCCCGCCCGCCGGACGCGGTCGGGGTCGCGGGGCCATGGCACGGGGGCGTCGACGACGCGCAGCGGTCCCGCCCCGAGGCCGGCCTGCTCCGCCGGGTCGCCGGCGTGCAGGGACGCGGGGAGGGTCTCGTGGCGCAGGGCCAGGACGGTCTTGATGACGCCGCCGATGCCGGCGGCGGCCTGGGTGTGGCCGAGGCTGGACTTCAGGGAGCCGACGGCGAGCGGCCGGCCGTCGGGACGCTCCGGCCCGAAGACCCGGGCCAGGGCGCGCAGTTCGATCGGATCGCCGAGCCGGGTGCCGGTGCCGTGCGCCTCCACGTGGTCCAGGTCGTCGGGCTCCAGGCCGGCCGCGGCGAGCGCGGCGCGCACCACGCGCTCCTGGGCCGGGCCGCTGGGGGCGGTCAGGCCCTGGCTGCGGCCGTCCTGGTTGATGGCCGAACCCTTGACCACGGCGAGGACCCGGTCGCCGTCGCGTTGGGCGTCGGCGAGCCGCTTGAGCAGCACCAGACCGCAGCCCTCGGCCCACACCACGCCGTCGGCACCGGCGGAGAAGGGGCTGCACCGCCCGCTGGGCGACAGGCCCCGCAGCCGGCTGAACTCCACGTGGGCGCGCGGGGTGACGAGCAGGGTGGCGCCGCCCGCCAGGGCCAGGTCGCAGGTGCCGTCCGCCAGGGCGCGGGCGGCCAGGTGCAGGGCGACGAGGGAGGAGGAGCAGGCCGTGTCGACGGTCACGGCGGGGCCTTCGAGGCCGAGGGAGTAGGCGATGCGGCCGGAGGCCACGCTGGGGGCCGATCCGGTGCCGACGTGGCCGTCGAGGCGGTCCAGTCCGGCCCCGGCCAGGTAGCCGCTGTCGTAGAGGCCGACGTAGACGCCGGTGGCGCTGCCGTTCAGCGTGGCGGGCACGATCCCGGCGCGTTCCAGGGTCTCCCAGGCGGTCTGGAGCAGCAGCCGCTGCTGGGGGTCCATCGCCTCGGCCTCGCGGGGCGGGATGCCGAAGAACGGGGCGTCGAAGCGGTCGATGCCGGTGAGGTAGCCGCCGCGGAGGCTGTACGCCGTGCCGGTGGCGTCCGGGTCGGGGTCGTACAGGCCGCCGGTGTTCCAGCGTCCCGGGGGGACGTCGGTGACGGCGTCGCGGCCTTCGGCCAGGAGCTGCCACAGGGCGTCGGGGTCGTCGGCGCCGGGGAAGCGGCAGGCCATGGAGACGACGGCGATGTCGTCCCCGGCGGGGCCGGTCCGCCCGGCGTCCGCGGGGCCGGTCCGTCCGCGGGGGGCGGGCGGCTGCGGGCGGGTGCCCGGCGCCGGGCCGGGGGCGTGCAGGACGGCGGCGGCGAGGGCGTTGACCGTGGGGTGGTCGAAGATGACCGAGGCGTCCGGTTCCTGGCCGGTGCGGGCGGCGAGCTCGGCGGCGATGCCGACCAACTGGCGGGACCCGAGGCCGAGTTCGGCCATGGGACGGTCCGGGTCGACGGAGTCGGGGTCGAGCCCGGCCGCCTCGGCGACGGCCGACACCAGCCATGCCCGCACGCCGTCGAGGGTGGTCGGGACCTCCTGGTCCAACTGGTGCGGGCGGTCGTTCGCGGGCGTCTTCGGCACGGGTTTCCTAGGCGGCTCGGGCGCGGGGCGGGAGGGTCGGCGGCGGGAGCGGGAGAGGCACGGTCACCGTTCGTAGGCGGTCCGGCCGTCCGGCGGTCCGGCGGGGCGGGGCGGCGGGGCGTGCCGGTGGCGGGCCGTGCCGCGGCGGCGGCCCGCGGGGGCCGGGAGCGGCGGTGCGGCACGGCCCGGCGGGCGGTGCGGCCCCGCGTCACCCGGCGGGCGGCGCGTCGATCCGGGACAGGGCCCCGTCGAGGAACGCCGCCCGGCAGGCGTGGCGCTGGATCTTCCCGCTGGACGTCTTGGGGATGGTGCCGGGCCGCACCAGGACGACGTCGCGGACGGCGAGTCCGTGGGCGTCGGCGAGGGCGCCGCGGACCACATCGGTGATCTTCTCCGCCTCTCCCGCGGCCTCCGGTGCCGTCTCGGCGACGAGGGCGGCCCGTTCGCCGTCGGCGCCGGCGTCGACGGCGAAGGCGGCGGTGCAGCCGGGGCGGAGGGCGGGGTGGGCCGTCTCGGCGGTGAGTTCGAGGTCCTGCGGGTAGTGGTTGCGGCCGTCGACGACGATGAGGTCCTTGAGGCGGCCGGTGACGAAGAGTTCGCCGCCGCGCAGGAAGCCCAGGTCGCCGGTGCGCAGGAACCGTCCCTCCCGGCCGTTGACCCCGGCGCGGAACGTCTCGCGGGTGGCGAGGGCGTTGCGCCAGTAGCCCTGGGCGACGCTCGGCCCGCCGACGCGGATCTCGCCGACTTCGCCGTCGGGCAGTTCGGCGTGGGTCTCGGGGTCGGCGATGACCACGGTCAGACCGGGGCCGGGGCGCCCGGTGCCGACGGCCGCCGCGTCGGCCGCCCCGGAATGCGGGCCCTCGTCGTCGGCGCGCAGCAGGGTGGGCGGGGCACCGACCGGGCCCGCGGTGACCATGAGGGTGGCTTCGGCCAGGCCGTAGCAGGGGTTGAGGGCCTCGGGGCGGAACCCGGCCGGCGCGAAGGTGTCGGCGAAGCGCCGCAGGGTGGCCGCCCGCACCGGCTCGGCGCCGTTGAAGGCGACCCTCCAGCGGCTGAGGTCGAGTCCGTCGAGGACGTCGGGCGAGGCGTGCCTCAGGGCCAGTTCGTAGGCGAAGTTGGGGGCGCCGCTGGTGTGCGGACGGTAGCGGCTGACGGCGTCGAGCCAGCGCCGGGGCCGGCGCAGGAAGTCCAGCGGGGAGAACAGGGTGCTGGTGGCGCCGGTGTAGACGGTGTTCAGGACCGGGCCGATGAGGCCCATGTCGTGGTACACGGGCAGCCAGCTGACGAACAGCTCGTGGTCGTACGCGGCGAGGACGTCGGGGGTGTGGCCCAGCCGCTCGGTGATGACCCGCTCGTTGTCCAGCAGGTTGCCGTGGGTCACCATCACCCCGCGCGGGGCGGAGGTGGAGCCGGACGTGTACTGCAGGAAGGCCACGGTGCCGGGGCCGAGGCCGGGCTCCCGCCAGGCGGCGGCCAGTTCGTCGGGGATGTCCTCGGTGGCCACCCGGGTGGTGGGGCCGGCCGGCTCCGGCAGGTGCTCGGCCAGGGCGTCCAGCCCGGTGACCACCTCGTGGTCGCCGAGGACGACGGTGGCCTCGGCGTCGGCCGTCAGGCGCCTCATGCGGGTCAGCGCCCGGTGGTCGTGGGCGCGGCCGCGCGGGGGAACACCGGGGACGGCGACGACTCCGGCGGCGAGACAGCCGAGGTAGGCGGAGACGAACTCCAGGCCGGGCGGGTACATCAGCAGGGCGCGCGAGCCGGTCAGGCCGCGGTCCTGCAGCCAGGCGGCGACGGCGCGGGCCCGTTCGGCGAGCCGGGCGTAGGACACGGTGCGGACCTCGCCGTCGCCGTCCCCGGAGACGAGGAAGCGGTAGGCGGTCCGGCCGGGGTGCTCGGCGGCGTGGTGGAACAGCAGGTCGACCAGGGATCGGGCCATGGAGGAGAATCACCTGTTCTGCGTCGGCGCGTCGGTGCGAGGAACCGGAGTGAGGGCCGCGTCTTCCGGGTACGCGCGACGCCGCGGCGGGCCTGGCCCCCTTGCCAGACCGTGCCGTTGACACCCCAGGGAGCACCGGTGTGGTCAACACCCGCTCCCCGAGCCCCCGTTGGGCGAGCTACCGGCGCGTGGCACGGCAGCAACCGCTTCCGCCCGCTACGACGGGCGGACGTGAACACTGCGTAACCAACCGAGTTGGACGCGTAGGCGACCGTAGCAGATGTGTGCGACTCCTCCGGGGGGAACGCCGAAGGCCCGGCCGGCGCGCGGTGCGTGCACGGCCGGGCCCGGTCCGCCGGAGCGTCAGCCTCCGCCCAGGCGCCCCCGCAACAGGTCCTTGCCCAGCTCGGCCCCCTTGCGGCTGTCGGCCTGAGCCTTGCGGAACAGGTCGGCGACCTCCTTGTCGCCGGCCCGCTCGGCGTCCTGGATGTAGCTCTCGAGGCGGAGCGCGTTGCTCAGGCATGCCTCGACGTACCAGATCAGGTTGTAGTCCTTGTCCTTCGTACCGGTGACGCCGCCGGTCTCCGACTCGCTGCCCATTCCGACCTCCTCCATAGCGGTGCTTCGGCCGGGGCCCTCCGCCGGTCGCGGCGCCGGTGGACCGCTCCGCGACCGGGGCGCCGGACCCCGCTGCGGCGGTCGGGTACCCCTCCCGTACGGGGGCACACGGTACCTTCCGGACGGGGACACACGGCACCTTCGGCGTGATGGGCGGGCGCCGGGGCCGGGGGCCGTACGGGAGCGGGGGCGCGGGCGGGAGGCGCGCGGAGTCGCCGGGCGCCGCCGGTGGGCGACGGCCGGGGGCGGCCGACCGGGGCGCCGGAAACCCGGGGCGGCGGAGGGGACGGCCCCCCGGGGGCGGGACCTGGCAGGCCGGAGGACGGCCGTGGGGCGGCGGACGACGGACGGCGCGGGAGCCGACCGGTCCCCCGTTCCGGTCGCACTCCCGCGCCACGCAGGAAATTACGTGACCTGCCGCGGACCTGGGTACTGCGTCCGTGCCCGGTGGAGCCGCCGGAGGACTCAACCGTGCACAACCGCGTCCGGTACGCCCGGGTATGCCCGCCTCGGGGACAAACGGCCGGCGGACCGGCTCCGGCCGCTCCGCCGCTGCGGCGCCCCCGGCCGGTCACCGGCCGAGCCCTCCGCGGTCACGCGGGCGACGGCCGGCGGTCCGCTTCCCCGGCGAACGCCGGCCGGGGCAGGTCGCCCACCGCGAGGTGGGCGAGGACGACCTCGTAGAGGTCCGTGCCGAAGGCGGGCAACTGGCGTTCCAGGACCGGTTCCGCGCTGCGCACGTGCTCGCGCACGGTCTGGGCGTGGACCCCGAGGGACTGCGCCGCCCGCTCGGCGTTGCCGCCCGCGGCGATCCAGGTGCGCAGGGTGCGGCGCAGGTCGCGGGAGTCCTCGTCGAGACGGCCGAGCAGTTGCTCGGCCCAGGTCCGCACCGCGGGGCCGGCCAGCAGGCCGGCGAGCCCGGTGGGCGGCGCCCCGGGGTCGGCGCCCACCCGCCCGTCCTGGAGGTTGATCTGGGTGCGCAGTGCCAGGTGCACGACGGCCCGTGCGGCGATGTCGTCGAAGTCGGTGCCCAGCATGGACTCGACGCGCTCCATGCGGGCGCGCACGGTGTTGCGGCTGACGCCGAGGATCTTGGCGGTGTTGACCGCGGTGAACTCCAGACCGAGGCGGGTGGTGGCGACCAGTTCGGCCCGGGTGTGGTGCGGCAGCGCTTCGAGCGGACGCAGCACGGCGGCGGTCCAGCCGCGCAGGGCCGCCGGGTCCATCAGGCGTTCGGGACGGGTGCGCTCGGCGTACACGGCCGTCCTGTCGGGCCGGAAGCGGGCGACGGCGAGGGCGCTGACCGCCTGTCCGTACGCCGTGGCGGTGCGGGCGAGGCTCTGCCACACGCTGCCGCCGAGGTAGGTGCCGGGGTGGCGCCGCACCAGGGAGCGCAGGGCGGCGGCCGTGGCCTCGCGGGGGCTCACGACGATCACGTGACCGTCCATGGCCGGGCACCGTACGACCAGGGCCTCCTCCTCGGTGGTGTCCAGGCACTCCTCGGCGAGCCGGTCGCGCCGTGCGGCGTCGGACTCCATCACGTAGACGCACGCCGTCTCCGCGTCGAGCAGGCCCGGCCAGAGCCCGGCGGCGACCCGGCGGGCGGAGACGGTGTCCTCCACCATGAGCAGTTGCAGGATCGCCAGCCGCAGGTCGGCGGTGGCGCGGCGCAGCCGCCGGCCGGCCACCGTGCTCTCCCGCGCGGCCAGCAGGAGTTCGATCACCTGGGCGGTGTGCGTGACGGCCTCGGAGGCGTGCCGCTCGAAGGGGTCCGGGCGGGAGACCGCCAGCACGTGGACCCGGTCGGCGTGCCCGACCTTGGCCAGCCGCAGGTGCCGTCCGTTCCCCTCCCAGGCGGCGGAGGCGAGCCGCCCGGAGGTGATCCCGGTGACGAGGTCCCGGTCCAGTGGCAGGGGCACCCCCGCGAGGAGCGTGCCGTCCGCGTCCTGGAGGGTCGCGGTCCCTCGTACGTTTCCGGCCAGCCAGTCGACGACCCTCCCGAGGTCGCGCCCGGCCGGGCGCAGGTGCTCCAGCAGTTCCCGCGCCCAGGCGGGGCTGTCGCCGCCCCCGGGCCCGGAGTCCCCCGCCACCGCGCCGCGCCGGGCGGTCCGCCCTGTCCCTGCGGCCTCTCCGGGCCCTTCCGTCGCTCCCGTCCGCGCCCCACGAGGCACGTCCGCCCCACCTGTCCCACTCGGCCGCCGGACACCGTCCCTACCGCCTGTCACCTCGGCCTTCCCCTCGTCGCGCTCACTGTTCCGGCCAGTCCGGGGACGTTACCCCACCGCCGTGCGGGGCTCATCCCGAGCGGAGGTGAGCCGCCTGCGCGTGGGGCCCACCGGGCGAGGGGACGGCTCCCAGCGCGGAGCCGCCCGCTTGCGCCGGTCGCCGGCCGCGGGACCGGAGGACGGCCGCGGGACCGGAGGACGGGTGCGGCCGCCGCCGGTCCCCGGCACGGCGGCGGCCCGTCACGGTCCGGGCCCCGGGCGGGGACACGCGACCGGCGGGGACGCCCGGGGCCGGTGGTGCTCCCCTGCCGCGTGGGAGGCATAAGCTCGGTGAATGGCGAAGTACTTCGACGTGCACCCCGACAATCCGCAGCCGCGCACCATCTCCCAGGTGGCCGAGAGCATCCGTTCGGACGCTCTGATCGCGTATCCGACGGACTCCTGCTACGCCCTGGGCTGCCGCCTGGGCAGCCGTGACGGCATCGACCGGATCCGCACCATCCGCAAGCTGGACGACCGGCACCACTTCACCCTGGTGTGCCGCGACTTCGCGCAGCTGGGCCAGTTCGTCCGGATCGACAACGACGTGTTCCGCGCGGTCAAGGCGTCCACGCCGGGCAGCTACACCTTCATCCTGCCCGCGACGAAGGAGGTGCCGCGCATGCTCCAGCACCCGAAGAAGAAGACCGTCGGTGTGCGCATCCCCGACCACGTCGTCACCCAGGCGCTGCTCGCCGAGCTCGGTGAGCCCCTGCTGTCCAGCACGCTGCTGCTGCCGGGCGAGGACGAACCGATGACCCAGGGCTGGGAGATCAAGGACCGTCTCGACCACGTGGTGGACGCGGTGCTGGACTCGGGTGACTGCGGCACCGAACCCACCACGGTGATCGACTTCTCCGGCGGCGAGGCCGACATCGTCCGCCGGGGCGCCGGCGACGTCTCGCGCTTCGAGTGACCGTGACCGCCGTGCGGGGCACCCGCGTCGACGTGCCCACCGCGGACGGGGTCGCCGACGCCTACCTGACGCATCCGGCGGACGGGGAGCCCCGCCCCGCGGTGCTGGTCCACACGGACGCCTTCGGTCTGCGCCCGGCCGTACGGGCGATGGCCGACCGGCTCGCCGGGGCCGGCTACACGGTGCTGGTGCCGAACGTGTTCTACCGGCGTGGTCCCGCCCCGGTGGCCGAGGTGCCCGCGTTCGTCGACGACCGGTCGCGCGGCCTGATCCTCCGTCGGATGATGCCGCTGATGCGCCAGTTGACGCCCGAGCGGGCGGTGCGCGACGCCGGCGCCCACCTGCGGTGGCTGGCCGCGTGCCCGGCGGCCGCCGAGGGCCCGGTGGCCGTGACCGGCTACTGCATGGGCGCGGCGCTCGCCCTGCGCACCGCGGGCGGCCACCCGGACCGGGTGGCGGCGGCCGCCGGGTTCCACGGAGGGCGGCTCGCCACCGACCGGCCGGACAGCCCGCACCGCGTGGCGGGCCGGGTGACCGCCGAGCTGTACTTCGGCCACGCCGATCAGGACCCGTCACTCCCCCGGGAGCAGATCGAGCGCCTGGAGGACGCCCTGACCGAGGCGGGGGTGCGCCACCGCTGCGAGGTGTACGCCGGGGCCGCCCACGGCTTCACGCAGGCCGACACGTCGGCCTACGACCGGTCGGCCGACGAACGCCACTGGGCGGCGCTGCTGGACCTGTTGCGGCGCACCTTCTGAGCCGCCGACCGGTCCTCAGGACGGACGGCCGCCGGTGGACGCACCGGCGGGCGGAGGGCGGAGCGATGGGGCGGCGGACGGAACGGCGGCGTACCGACCGGGGGACGGAGAACGAACCGACTCGGGACGGACCGGTGCAGGACGGACCGGTGCAGGACGGACCGGTGCCGGTCGATCCGTGAAGGCGACCGGCCGGTGCGGGACCGGCCGGCCGGTGCGGGACCAACCGGCCCGTGCTGGGAGGAACGGCGGGGGCGACGAACCGGCGGCCGGCAGACCGACACCGACAGCCGGCCACCGGCCGCCGACAGCCGGCCACCGGCGGCCGACAGCCGACGGGACCGCGAACGCAGCACGCACTGCACTGCGGGACGCCCGCGGCACCCATCCCAACCACCGCCGCCACAGCGGCAGTTCCTCCCCGCCCACGCGTCCGCCCCGCCCTCCGGCCCCCGGTCGCACCGTTGTTACGGTTCCCCGATGTCCACCTCATCGCGCGAGACCGCCGAAGGAGCCGGCTGGGGGCCCGCGGAACGCGGCACCTACCGGCAGTTGATGCCCGCCTCGGAGCGCCGGAGCCGGATCTCCTGGCTCGACCCGAGGATGCTGTGGGCGGCCCGCAACGGCGTCCTCGCGTCCTGGTTCGGCGACCCGACGGGAGCGACCCGCGACCGGTGGGTGGCGCAGCGGGAGGCGGCCGGCGCGCCCGCCGACAAGGTGATCCGCCGGGACGACCCCGACCGTTTCTCGTTCCTGGTGATCGGCGACACGGGTGAGGGCGGCGAGCCGCAGTACGCGGTCGTGCCGGGGCTGCTGGAGGCCGGCCGGGACACCCGGTTCGCGGTGCTGGCCAGCGATGTGATCTACCCGGTGGGCAGCGCCGACGACTACGCCGCCAAGTTCTTCCGGCCCTACCGGGACTATCCGGCGCCCGTCTACGCGATACCCGGCAACCACGACTGGTACGAGGACCTCGGCGCGTTCATGCGCGTCTTCTGCGGCGACGCCCCGGCCCTGCCGCCCGGGCCCGCCCCCCGCCTCCTGACGCGGGCCTGGTTCCGCGCGCTGCTGTGGCACCGGCCGCGCCCCGGCGACGGGCTGCGCCTCGACGAGGCCCGGGCCCTGCGGCCGGCGCCCGGCCAGCAGGCCGTGCAGCCCGGCCCGTACTGGGCCCTCGACGCCGGACCGGTGCGGATCATAGGCATCGACACCGGGCTGCTGGGCACCGTCGACGCCCGGCAGGGCGCCTGGCTCCGGGAGGTCTCGCGCGGCCCGCGCCCGAAGATCCTGATCACGGGATCGCCGCTGTACGTGGACGGCCGGCACCGTCCGTGCGCCATCGAGGGCGGCGGCACCGTCGACGCCGTCGTCCGCGACCCCGAGCACCGGTACGTGGCGGCGATCGGCGGCGACATCCACAACTACCAGCGGTACCCGGTGCGGCTGCCCGACGGCCGTGTCCTGCAGTACGTGGTGGCGGGCGGGGGCGGCGCGTTCACGCACGCCACCCACACCATCCCGCGCGTCGACGTCGCCGGCGTGACGGAACGGGACTTCCGCTGCTACCCGCTGCGCGGCGACTCCCTGGCGTTCTACAGCGCGCTGTACGGGCGGCGGCTGCGCCTGCCCCGCCTGTTCTCCCTGACCGAGGCGGAGGCCGCCGCCGTGATCGCCGAACGCCTGGGCATCGGCCCGACGCGGGCGCCGGGCGCGCCCGCCCGGGTGACCCGGCGCATGCGGCTGGTCGCCGGGCTGCTGGGCACCGGCCGCCGGCCCGACCGGGCCAGGCGGTTCCGGCTGCCGGTTCGCAAGCTGTACGCGCAGCTGTTCTCGCCCGGGTCGGCGACGTACAGCCCGCCGTTCTTCAAGAGCTTCCTGCGCCTGGACGTCACCCCGGACGCCGTCCGGCTGCGCTGCCACGCGGCGACCGGGAACCGCGCGCACGAGACCGATCCGCCGGTCGAGGACGAGGTGCTGATCCCGCTGCCCGGCGCGGCGTCGGGGTGACGACGGCTCACCGGCGTCCGGGGCGGTGCCCGTCAGCGCTTCGGACGGGCGGCCGTCCACCCCACCGGGGCGTCCACGGCGACGAGCATCACGCGGTGCATGACGCGTGGTTGGCCGAGGCGGGCGGCGTCGGACGGGGCGAGGTGGATGGCCGCCCGGCCGTCCCGGCCCGCCGCGCTGCCCGGCTCCCGGCGGAAGCGCACCGGGTACGCGGGCCGGGGCCCTGGTCCAGCAGCATCCGCACACCGTCGTCGCCCGTCCCGCCCGTCCCACACGCCCCGCCGGTCCCGCACGCCCCGCCCGACCGCCTCCGCCCGGCCGGTCGCACGGCTCGCCCCGATCCCGCCGGTCCCGCCCCGCAGACCCTCGTGTCCGTCACCTCCCCGGCTCCGGCACGCCTCTCCCGTCGGCCGGCCGGCCGGTTCCGAGGGGACAGGAACGGGAGGCGGGACGGCGCCGTTGCCGAAGCCCCGCCGTGCCGCGACCGCCCTCCGGTTGATCACCCCCCGTCCCGTCCAGGAGGGTGGAGGGACGAGACTCCCACCGGAAGGTCCACCCGTGAGCAGCATCCCGAGCCACACGCTGAACGACGGCACGACGATCCCCGCCCTGGGCCTGGGCACCTGGCCGATGGACGACGCGGAGGCGGAGCGGGCGGTGACGACGGCCCTGGAAGCGGGCTACCGCCTGATCGACACGGCGGCGAACTACCGCAACGAGACCGGTGTCGGCCGTGCGGTCGCGCGGTCGGGCGTCCCCCGCGAGGAGATCGTGGTGACGACGAAGCTGCCGGGCCGCCACCACGGCTACGAGGAGACCCTCGCCTCGTTCGAGGAGTCCCGCTCCCGGCTCGGCCTGGACCACGTCGACCTGTACCTGATCCACTGGCCGCTGCCCCGCGTCGACCGGTACACCGACTCCTGGCGGGCGATGATCGAGCTGCGCGAGCGGGGTCTCGTGCGGTCGATCGGCGTCTCGAACTTCACCGCGGAGCACATCGGCCGGCTGGAGCGCGAGACGGGCGTGCTGCCCTCGGTCAACCAGATCGAGCTCCACCCGTTCTTCCCGCAGGAGGAGCTGCGGGCCCACCACGCCGGGAAGGGCGTGCTCACCGAGAGCTGGAGCCCGCTGGGCCGGGGCTCGCAGCTCCTGGACGACCTGGCGGTGGCCGCCGTGGCGGAGGCCCACGGGGTGACGCCCGCCCAGGCGATCCTGCGGTGGCACGTCCAGCTCGGGGCGCTGCCGGTGCCGAAGTCCTCCGACCCGGCGCGGCAGCGGGCGAACCTGGACGTGTTCGGCTTCACCCTCGACGACGCCCAGATGCGGACCCTCTCCGACCGGGCGCATCGCCGGCTCGGCGGCGACCCGGACGTGCACGAGGAGTTCTGAGACCGCCGTGCGGGTACCCGGGGCCCGCGCGGGGAGGGCCCGCACGGAGAGGAGTGCCACCGTGGGCGAGCGGGACCGGCTGCGGGACTACCACGCCAGACGGGACTTCGGACGTACCGGAGAGCCCCGGGGCCGGACGGCGGACAAGGACCCGGCCCTCCGCTTCGTCGTGCAGATCCACGACGCGCGCCGGATGCACTTCGACTTCCGGCTCCGGGTCGGCGACGTGCTCACGTCGTGGTCGGTGCCCCGGGGCCCGTCCGCCGATCCCCGGGACAAGCGGCTGGCCGTCCCCACGGAGGACCACCCGCTGGAGTACGAGGAGTTCGAGGGCGTGATCCCGCGCGGCGAGTACGGCGGCGGCACGGTCATCGTCTGGGACCTCGGCACGTACGAGCCGCTCAGCCACGACAGACGGGGCCGCCCCGTCGACTTCGCCGAGTCGCTGCGCCGCGGGCACGCCACGTTCCGCCTGCGCGGCAGGAAACTGCGCGGCGTCTACGCGCTCACCCGCTTCCGCGGGGACGGGGAGGGCGACGGCGAGCAGGCGTGGCTGCTGGTGCGCAAGGCCCGGTCGGGGGGCGGCGGCCGCGGGGCGCCCGATCCGCGCCGGGCCCGTTCGGCCCGGTCGGGCCGCACCCTGGCGCAGGTCGCCGCCGACGAGGAGGGCTGAGCCGGGCGGCGGAAACGCGGGCGCTCGGTCCACGGCCTCCACGACCGCCGGGACGGACCGGCCGCACACCCCCTCGCGCCGACACGATCGTCCGCCGCGGTCCGGACGCCGGACACGTCGTCACCGGCACGCGGAACGCCACCGGTGACCCGACGCGTGCGGCGCCGCCGGGGCGGCCGCCGCCACCGGCCCCGGTCAGCCGGAGCCGGCGGCGTGCGCGCGGAGCGTGGCGAGCGCCCGGTCCGCGTGGGCGTTCATCCGCAGTTCGCTGCGGACCACGCCGAGCACGGTGCGGTCCCGGGCGACGACGAAGGTGGCCCGCTTGGTGGGGGCGAGGGCGAAGCCCCGCTTCACGCCGAACCGCTCCCGCACGGTGCCGTCGGCGTCGGAGAGCAGGGTCATCCCGAGGGTGTGCCGCCCGGTGAACTCCGCCTGCCGCTCCACGGGATCGCCGCTGATGCCCACCGGCCGGGCGCCGACGGCCTCGAACTCGGCGGCCAGGTCCCGGAAGTGGCAGGCCTGCGCGGTGCAGCCGGGGGTCAGCGCGGCGGGATAGAAGAACAGCACCACCGGCCCGTCGGCGAGCAGTTCCGACAACCTGCGCTCGGTGCCCGTCTCGTCCGGCAGCGCGAAGTCCTCGACGACGTCGCCGACGGCGACGCCCCCGCTCACGCGGCGCCCCTGGCGCCCCGGGCCGCCGCGCACGCCCACGGCGCCTGCGGCAGGTGCCGGGCCGGCAGCGCGCGGGCCGGCGTGCGCCGCCCGCCCTGCGGCACGGTCCGGTCCGCGGGTCGGGGTGCGGGGGCGGGGACAGCGTGCGTGCCCCCGGGGCGACGGACCGGGGCGGTGCCCGCGGCGGCCGGCGGGCCGGCGAGCGGCAGGGGCGTGCGGGGCGACCGGGGCACGGTTCCTCCTCCATGGGATGTGGGCCGCAACATTACCGGACGGTAAGTGGGCGTCCGGCGGGCCGGGCGGGTCTCCGGCGGCGGCAGGACGAGGGGCCCTCACCCGCCCCCGGCCGGGCCGGGGCGGCCCGCCGCCCGCCGGCGCGGCCGGCCGCTGAGACACCCGGACCGGTTCCGGCCCCCGTTCGGGGGAAAGCGCCGGGTGCCGCGCGTGGCGGCCCCGGCGGGCGTCCACACCTCACCCGTGACCCTGCCGCAGATCGCCCCCATGCTCGCCACCTCCGGCACGCTCCCGCCCCCCGCCGCGGACGCCCGCTGGGCCTACGAGACCAAGCAGGACGGTCAGCGCGTAGTGGTGTACCTCCCCGGGGACGGCGGTATCGTGCTGCGCGCCCGGTCGGGTCACGACATCACCGGCGCGTACCCGGAACTCCTTCCCCTGGCGACCGCGCTCGGCCGCACCCCGGCCGTGCTGGACGGCGAGATCCTGGCACTGGACGAACAGGGGCGCGCCAGCTTCCAGTTGCTGCAGTCCCGCATGGGACTGGCGCACGCGCCCGGCAGGGCGGCACGGCGGGCGGCGGCCGTGCCCGTCCACCTGATCCTGTTCGACGTGATGCACCTGGAAGGGCGGTCCCTGCTCCGCCTCCCCTACGTGCGCCGCCGCGAGGCCCTGGAGGGGCTCGGCCTGGAGGGGCCGTCCTGGTCCACCCCGTCCGCGCTGGTGGGACACGGCGCGCAGGCGCTGCGGGCCACCCGTGAGCACGGGCTGGAGGGGCTGGTCTGCAAGCGGCTGGACTCGGTGTACGAGCCGGGAGTGCGGTCCCGGGCGTGGATCAAGATCCGCAACATGCGCAGCGAGGACGTGCTGGTCGGCGGCTGGCTGCCCGGCAAGGGGCGGCTGACGGGGCTGCCGGGCGCCGTCCTCGTGGGGCAGCGGGCCGCGGGACGGCTGCGGTACGTCGGCGGGGTGGGCACCGGCTGGAGCGAGGACGAACGGACCGAGCTGGCGGGCCTGTTGCGGGCGGCGGCGACCGACGTGTGCCCCTTCGACCCGGTGCCGGCGGTGCCCGGCGCGCACTGGGTGGTGCCCCGGCTCGTCGGCGAGGTCCGCTACAGCACCCGCACCCGGGACGGGCGGCTGCGCCAGCCGTCGTGGCTGCGCCTGCGCCCCGACCTCGCCCCCGAGGAGTCGGCCGCCGACATTCCGGACGACGCGGGCTGATCCGGAACGGATCCACTCCCCCTCAACGGCCTTGCACCGTACGGCTCTTGGCACCGGAGCGTCCAGCCGCCAAGCTGAACGCCCTTGCCCCCCACAGCCGTTGGGCTGCGCCCGAGCCAGGAGGAGGACGCAGTGTCCCCGAGCACGTCCCGGACCCACCGCAGGAGATGGCTGACCGGTCTCGCCGGAGCCGCCGCGCTGGTGCTGGCCTTCCCCGCCACCGCCTTCGCCGCACCGCCACCGGCGCTGCCGGCCGACGCGAGCGAACTCGAGCGGACCTTCCAGCCGGCCTACGACTACGACAAGGACGGCTGCTACTCCTCCGCCGCCATCGGCCCCGACGGCACCGTCAACGCGGGACTGAAACCGACCGGCGCCCTCAACGGCAACTGCCGGGACGCCTCCGACCTGGACAACACCAACGGCTACGCGCGCTCCACGTGCAACAACGGCTGGTGCGCGATCGTCTACGCCCTCTACTTCGAGAAGGACCAGGCGCTGCCCGGCGTCAGCCTCGGCGGGCACCGGCACGACTGGGAGCACGTGGTGGTGTGGGTGCGGGACGGGAGGGCGGAGTACGTGGCGACGTCCAACCACGGCTCGTTCTCGGTGCACGCCCGCTCGGCCGTCCGCTTCGAGGGCACCCACCCGAAGGTCGTCTACCACAAGGACGGCATCAGCACGCACTGCTTCCGCCTGGCCACCGCGGGCGACGAGCCGCCGGAGAACCACAAGGGCACCTGGCAGTACCCGCCGCTGGTCGGCTGGGACGGCTATCCGCCCGGGCTGCGCGACAAGCTCGTCTCCCACGACTTCGGCAGCGCCCACTTCGGCCTCAAGGACGGGAGCTTCTCCTCCCACCTGGCCAAGGCGAAGCCGTCGGGGATCCCGTTCGACCCGAACGGCTGAGGGGTGTGAGTCGCGGGCGTCCACGCCGCCGTCACCGTGCCCCAGAGGGCTGTGGCGGCGGCGCGGACGCCCCCGTCAGGCGGTCCCCTCCTCCGCCTGGTCCTGGAGGAAGACGCTCACCTGCTGGGCGAGGCTCTCCCGGCCCGCCGCCGCGGGCGTCCCCGGTGTCCTCTCGTGCACACCGATGCCGCCGGTCCACAGCCGGCGTCCGGTCCACTCCTCGTCGACGCGCAGCTGGACCTGGACGTCGACGTGGCTCAGGGACGCCTCGCGTCCGGCCGCGTGGACGACGGCGGTGGCGCGGCGCAGCGGATAGACGTCGAATCCCTCGATGAACTGGGAGTTGCGCCAGTCGATGAAGGCACTTTCCCCGTCGGGGCCGACGCGTACGTCGATCTGGCCGTCCTCGAGATGAATTCCGACAGCGCGCCGCCCGCGGTTCTCGACGGTCACGCGGACACTGAAGTACGTCAGCCCTTCGGCCGCCTCGTCACGCCCCCGCGGCGGTTCGCCCGCTTCCAGACGGTGGACGCGGACGCGCAGACCGGCATGCTCGTCGTACTCCTGCCAGTCCCCGACCACGTTCGGCTCGTACACAGTGCCCCTCTCGACTTCTGTGGCAGTTTCCTATCTGTGGGCTCAGCGCACTGTCAAATGGGCAGAATGCGGCGTGGACAGGCAGTTCGCCCCTTCTGATCGACGATCAAGCGCTGCGCTGGAGCAATCGGCCGGGGGTCCGCGCCGGACCCCGGACGGGCGTGCCGCACATCACGTCCGGACGCCGTCCGCCGTCCGTCCCGTTGGGGGCGGGGGCAGGGCGGGCGGGCCGCCGCCGGCCGCCGCGCACCCGGCCCGGTCACCTCACCCTTCGAATTCCGCCGGTTCCGCACCGTGCGCGGCCCCGCATGTGTTTTCCGGTTCCGGAATGCATATTGTTCCCAGGGCTTCCCCGGGCCGATATCGCACGGCGTTCCCGAAGGATTTCGCATATCGCTGCGGAACCGTTTCGAAATGCCGCGCCACGGGAAAAGAACGCTCAGTGCTTCGGACAGGAGGCACGTCCGCGGGAACGGCGCGCCGCATCCCGGGTGTACCCATGATCCGAGTCCGCGCCTCCCCGGTGTCTGTCCCCCGGCACCCCGCTCAGGGAGGTGCGCCCCATGCGTATCGCCACCGGCCTCACCGGCACCACGAGCACGCCGCATCCGCACGACGACGCCCCCGACACGTCCGCCGACTTCGCCCGGCTGGCCCGGCTGCCCGACGGCTTGGAACGCCGGGAGCTGCGCAACTCCCTGGTACGGGCCTGGCTGCCCATGGCGGAGCGGCTCGCGGTCCGCTTCCGGGGCCGCGGCGAGACCCTGGAGGACCTGTACCAGGTGGCGTCCCTGGGCCTGGTGAAGGCCGTCGACCACTACGACCCGGCGCGCGGGCACGCCTTCGAGGCGTACGCGGTGCCGACCATCACCGGCGAGATCAAACGCCATTTCCGGGACCACATGTGGACCCTGCACGTGCCGCGCCGCGTCCAGGACCTGCGCAACCGGGTGCGCGTCGCCGTCCGGGACCTCGCGCAGAGCACCGCCGGCCGGGCGCCGACGGTCGCCGAGATCGCCGCGCACGCGCGGCTGACGGAGGAGGAGGTGCGGACCGGCTCGGAAGCCCTGGAGTGCTTCACCGCGCTGTCGCTGGAGGCCGAACTGCCGGGCACCGACGGCTACGCGCTGGGGGACTCGCTGGGCGGCCCCGACCCGGCGTTCGACCAGGTCGTGGACCGGGTGGCGGCCCGCCCGTGCCTGGAGGCGCTGCCGGAACGCGAACGGCTCATCCTGTACTTGCGCTTCTTCCGCGGGATGACGCAGAGCGACATCGCCGAGCAGCTCGGCATCTCGCAGATGCACGTCTCCCGGCTCCTGAGCGGCTGCTTTGCCCAGCTGCGGGCTCAGCTGCTGCCCGAGGGCTCCTGACGGCCGGCGCGGGCGAGGACCGGACGCGGAACGGAGACAGACGAGGAACGGGGACGGCCGCGGAACGGGGACGGTCGCAGGAGGAGGACGGCGGACCGGAGCGGCCGGAGACCCCGGCCGCCCGGCCGCGACGTCAGGGTTCCGGCGGTGCTCCCGGTACGCGGGTGGGGCCCAGCCGGTCCAGGGCGTCCTCCAGTTCCGCGCGCACCTCCGGGGGCAGGAGCCCCGTCCGGCCCCAGACCAGGATCAGGTCGGCGATGTTGCGGAGCTTGATGTTGGTGCGCTGGGAGACCTCCCGCAGCACCGTCCATCCCTGGTCGGGCGAGACCCGCCCGAGGGCGACGACCATGCCGATCGCCTGGTCCACCACCGCGTGGGAGACCACGGCGTCCTTGAGCTGCTGGACCTCCTCCTCCAGTCGGAGTATTCGGTCCGCGCCCTCGTCCGTGGGCATCGTCACGGTCACCTCCGGATCCGGTGTGCCGTCGTCGTGTTGCCGTCGTCTTGCCGTCGCAGAGTGCTTGAGTGCCTTCACTCAGTGTCCGCCCCTCCATGGTCGCCACTCGCCCCGCCCTCTGCCACCGGGGCGGAGCGGACCATTCCGGATCTTCGTTTCGGTGGTGCCGCCGGGGTACTCGGCAGGCGCCCGAGGCAGTCCGGGCCGGACACTGGTGTCCATGCGGTGGCTGCCCGGCCGAAGAGATCAGGACGCGACTTCCATGAACCACGACATGCCCTCCCCCACCGGCGCGACGGACGTCGTCTCGACGCACGCCGTGTACGGCGCGCCCTGCTGGGTGAGTCTGACGAGCCGCGACGTCCGGACGACCGAGGAGTTCTACAGCGCCGTGCTGGGCTGGCAATGGCGGCCCGCCCGGCTCGGCGACCCGTTCCGGGTGGCGCTCGCGGACGGAGCGCCCGTGGCCGGCATCGCGGCGGTCGCCACCATGTGGCAGATGGCCGTGGCCTGGACCCCGTACTTCGCCGTGCGCAGCGCCGACGAGGCGGTCAGCCGGGTGCAGGAGCGGGGCGGCACCCTCGCGGTCGGCCCCCTCTCGCTGCCGCCGGGCCGGGCGGCGCTGCTGGCCGACCGGGACGGGGCGGCCTTCGGGGTCTGGGAGGGTGAGCTGTTCACCGACTGGATGACCTGGCACCGCGCCCAGCCGGTCTCCATCCGGCTGCACACCCGCGACGCCTTCGACGCCGCCATCTTCTACGGCGAGGTCTTCGACTGGGGCACCCAAGGCCCGGGCCTGTGCGAGGTGCGCTACGAGAGCGACGAGGTGGTGCTGCGCAGCGGCGGGGACGTCGTCGCGCGGATCGAGTCGGGGGCGCTGGAGTCGGCGCCGGACCCGACGATCCGGCCGCACTGGCGGGTGCACTTCGCCGTGTCCGACGTCGCGGCCTGTGCCGCGGCCGCCGAGCGGCACGGGGGTGCCGTGCTCTCGCTGGACGAGGACGAGGCGGTGCTCGCCGACCCCGACGGGGCCCGGTTCACGGTGAGCCGGCGCCGCGGCTGATCCCCGCTCCCCCCGGCACGTCCGCGGCCGGCCGCCGGCCCCTCGCGGGGTTCGGGCGGCCGGCCGCGGACGTGCGGGTCAGCCGGCGGTGCGGGACGGCCGGGAGAGCACCATCAGGCTGCGGGCGCCGACGGTCAGCCGGGTGGCGGCCTTGTACTCCGACTCGTCGGGCGTCCCCTCCGGGTCGGCGGTGTCGATCAGCGCCGTCCAGCGCTCGCCGTAGGTCTTCGGGGGCAGCCGGAAGCCGACGGGCTCCCAGTGGCTGTTGAACAGCAGCAGGAAGGAGTCGTCGACCACCCTGCGGCCCCGTTCGTCGCGCTCGGCGATGGCGTCGCCGTTGAGGAAGACGCCCACCGAGTGGGCGTCGGGGCGCTGCCAGTCGTCGTCGGTCATCTCCTCGGCGCTCGGCAGCAGCCACACCAGGTCGGGCAGGGGCTGGCCGGCGTGCCGCACCGTCTCGCCGAGGAAGAAGCGCCGCCGGCGCAGTACGGGGTGGGCGGCGCGCAGGGCGATCAGGCGCCGGGTGAAGTCCAGCAGGTCGCGCTGCTCGTCGCCGAGCCGCCAGTCGATCCAGGAGATCTCGTTGTCCTGGCAGTAGGCGTTGTTGTTGCCGCGCTGGGTGCGGCCGAGTTCGTCTCCGTGGGAGAGCATCGGGATGCCCTGGGACAGCAGCAGGGTGGCGAGGAAGTTGCGCTGCTGGCGGGCCCGCAGTTCGAGTACGGCCGGGTCGCGGGTGGGGCCCTCGGCTCCGCAGTTCCAGGACCGGTTGGTGCTCTCGCCGTCCCGGTTGTGCTCGCCGTTGGCCTCGTTGTGCTTGTCGTTGTAGGAGACGAGGTCGCGCAGGGTGAACCCGTCGTGCGCGGTGACGAAGTTGACGCTGGCCCGCGGGCGGCGCCGGCTGTGCGCGTAGAGGTCGGCCGAGCCGGTCAGGCGGGAGGCGAACTCGCCGAGGGTGTGGTCCTCGCCGCGCCAGAAGTCCCGTACGGCATCCCGGTACTCGCCGTTCCACTCCGACCAGAGCTGGGGGAAGTTGCCCACCTGGTAGCCGCCCTCGCCCAGGTCCCAGGGCTCGGCGATCAGCTTGACCCTGCTGATCACCGGGTCCTGCTGGATGAGGTCGAAGAACGCGGAGAGCCGGTCGACCTCGTGGAACTGCCGGGCCAGGGTGGCCGCGAGGTCGAAGCGGAAGCCGTCGACGTGCATCTCGGTGACCCAGTACCGCAGCGAGTCCATGATCAGCTGCAGCACGTAGGGGTGGCGCATCAGCAGGCTGTTGCCGGTGCCGGTGGTGTCGTAGTAGTGCCGCCAGTCGCCGTCCACCAGGCGGTAGTAGGAGGAGTTGTCGATGCCCCGGAAGGAGAGCGTGGGGCCCTTCTCGTTGCCCTCCGCGGTGTGGTTGTAGACCACGTCCAGGATCACTTCGAGGCCGGCCGCGTGCAGGGTGCGGACCATCTCCTTGAATTCGGTGACCTGTTGGCCCCGGCTGCCCGCCGCCGAGTAGGCGTTGTGCGGGGCGAAGAAGCCGATGGTGTTGTAGCCCCAGTAGTTGGCCAGGCCGCGCCCCTGGAGGACCCCGTCCTGGACGAACTGGTGCACCGGCATCAGCTCGACGGCGGTGACGCCCAGGGAGGTCAGGTGCTCGACCACCGCGGGGTGCGCCAGGCCGGCGTAGGTGCCGCGCAGCTCGGGCGGCACCTCGGGATGGGTCCGGGTGAGGCCCTTGACGTGGGCCTCGTAGATCACGGTGTCGGCGTAGCGGCGGCCGGGCCGGGTGTCGTCGCCCCAGTCGAAGGCGGAGTCGGTGACCACGCCGAGCATGGTGTGTCCGGCGCTGTCGCGCGGGTCGGGCCCGTGCGGGTCGCGTTCGTGCAGCGAGGGGTGGTTGTCGATCTGCCCGTCCACGGCGGTGGCGTACGGGTCGAGGAGCAGTTTCGCCGGGTTGCAGCGGTGTCCGGAGGAGGGGTCCCACGGGCCGTGCACCCGGTAGCCGTACCGCTGTCCGGGGCCCACGCCCGGCAGGTAGCCGTGCCACACGAAGCCGTCGGCCTCGGTCAGCGGGACGGTGCGGTGCCGGCCGTCGTCGTCCACCAGGACCAGGTCCACGCCTTCGGCGACCTCGCTGAACAGCGCGAAGTTGGTGCCCTCGGCGTCCGGGGTCGCGCCCAGCGGACAGGGGCGCCCGCTCCACGCGGGCGCCCCTGTCGTGTTCTTCCGCCGGGTCACCGGGCCTCCTCCAGGACACCGGTCGGCGTGCGGACCATGCCGGTCACCTGGGAGACGGCCAGTTCGCGGGGCAGGTCCAGGCCCTCGCTCGTGCGCGGGTCGGGTGCGGTCGGCACCAGCGGGACGCGTTCCCCGGCGCGGGCGCGCTGGGAGAACCAGATGACCTTGCTGCCGCCCTCGGTGGCGCAGCAGCCCCAGCCGTCGCTGCTGGCGGCGATGCGCCGCAGACAGTCGCGCAGGTCCTGGTCCGGGCGCAGGGCGCGGTCGTTGTCCCCGATGGCCGTGATGAGGTGCTGGCCGTTCCACCACATCTCGATCGACGTGTTCTTGTCGGTGGCGTGCTCGTCGATGGCGCGCAGCAGCATCTCGGCGCCGTTGCAGACGGGCTCCATCAGGTTCTCCAGGTCCCAGAACCGGAGGTGGGCGGCCAGTATGCGGGTGACCTGGGCGACCTTCTCCGGGGCGACTTCCACGTCGAGGTGGTAGTAGCGGGGCACTGCGGTCTTCATCGTCGTTGGCTCCTCACCGCGATGCTCTGGCGTTCCTCTCGTCCGTGGGACGGACCCCGAGTACGGAACGTGAGCGGTTGGCGCTTCTGAGTCACCTTCAGCGTGAGGGGGTTGGTCCATTCGTGCAACACGAGCGCACGCCTGAGGCGAAGGGGGCGACATCTGAGCGTCTGCGGACGGGCAAACCGGTTGAATATCCAACAAGACGCGGAGTGATCGTCCGTGCACCATGTGTGAAGACCTCGATCGCCGTTACGGGTCCGTGCCGTCACGCGCACGGCCGCCGCCCGACCGTCGGGACAACGTGCCCTCATCGAGCCCCGGAAAGGTGAACGGCGCCATGCTGCTACCCGCCAAAGCCGAAGTTGCCCGGCAGTTGCGTCGCTACCGGGCCTGGGAACGGGTGATGCTCGCCGCTCCGGCGGACCTCACCGTGCGGGCCACCTTCGAGGATTCCGGTTACACCCTCTGCGTGCTGATGGGGAAGCGCTGCGCCCGGGAGGCCGCCGACGCCGCCGAACGGTATCTGCGCACCACTTCCGTCACCTATCTGCAGGAGCAGGGCGACAGGCCGCGTCCGGCCGCGACGGTCCGCGGGGGGCCGCCGGCCGGTGAGCGGCGTTCCACGGCGGGAAGGTGAGGACCTTCCCGCCTCGGTTTGGTCCCACGACCGGGCGCGGGCCCGGCGTCGAGCACGGCGGAGGTGCAGAACCATGAAGACGACCCAGCCCATCGGCCGCATCCCGGTACGGGACGTCCGCCCGTCCGTCGAGTGCGGCAGGAGGCCGGCCAAGGCGGTGGTGGGCGAGACCTTCGAGGTCTCGGCCACCGTGTTCCGCGAGGGGCACGACGCGGTGGCCGCCAATGTGGTGCTGACGGATCCGGAGGGCCGGCCGGGGCCGTTCACGCCGATGCGGGAGCTGGCGCCCGGCAGCGACCGGTGGGGGGCCGAGGTGACCGCCGACGCCGTCGGGCGGTGGACCTACCGTGTCGAGGCGTGGTCCGACCCCCTGTCCACCTGGCGCCGGATCGCCGGGGTGAAGGTGCCCGCGGGCATCGACGCCGGCCTGGTGCTCGAGGAGGGCGGCGACCTGCACGAGCGCGCGGCGGCCGGTGTGCCGCGGGAGGACGGGCGCGACCTCGTGCTCGCCGCGGCCGAGACCCTGCGCGACGACTCCCTGCCGTGCGCCACCCGGCTGGCGGCGGCCCTGACGCCCCGGGTGTGCGCGGTGCTGGCGCGGTATCCGTTGCGGGAACTGGTGACGAGCAGTGAGCCGTTGCCGCTGCTGGTGGAGCGGGAGCGGGCGCTGTTCGGGTCGTGGTACGAGTTCTTCCCGCGCTCGGAGGGCACCGAGCGGGAGCCGCACGGCACGTTCGAGACGGCCGCGCGGCGGCTGGACGCGATCGCGGCGATGGGTTTCGACGTGGTCTACCTGCCGCCGATCCACCCCATCGGGACGACGTTCCGCAAGGGGCCGAACAACACGCTGGACGCGGGTCCGGACGATGTGGGGGTGCCGTGGGCGATCGGGTCGGCGGAGGGCGGCCACGACGCGGTGCATCCGCGGCTGGGCACGCTGGAGGACTTCGCGCGGTTCGTGGCGCGGGCGGGTGAGCTGGGCATGGAGGTGGCGCTGGACTTCGCGTTGCAGTGCTCGCCGGACCATCCGTGGGTGCACAAGCATCCGGAGTGGTTCCACCACCGCCCGGACGGGTCGATCGCGTACGCGGAGAACCCGCCGAAGAAGTACCAGGACATCTACCCGGTCGCGTTCGACGCGGACATGGACGGGCTGGTGGCGGAGACCTGCCGGGTGCTGCGGCACTGGATGGGGGTGGGGGTGCGGATCTTCCGGGTGGACAATCCGCACACCAAGCCGGTGGTGTTCTGGGAGCGGGTGATCGGTGAGATCAACCGCACCGACCCGGACGTGATCTTCCTGGCGGAGGCGTTCACCCGGCCGGCGATGATGCACACGCTGGCGCAGATCGGCTTCCAGCAGTCGTACACCTACTTCACCTGGCGCAACAGCAAGCAGGAGCTGACCGAGTACCTGACCGAACTGTCGGGGGAGGCCGCCTCCTACATGCGGCCCAACTTCTTCGCCAACACCCCCGACATCCTGCACGCCTATCTGCAGCACGGCGGCCGGCCCGCCTTCGAGGTCCGCGCGGTCCTCGCCGCCACCCTCTCCCCCACTTGGGGCATCTACAGCGGCTACGAACTGTGCGAGAACACCCCGCTGCGCGAAGGCAGCGAGGAGTACCTCGACTCCGAGAAGTACCAGCTCAGGCCCCGCGACTGGGAAGCAGCCGAACGCGAGGGACGCACCATCGCCCCGCTCATCACCAAGCTCAACACCCTGCGCCGCGCACACCCCGCGCTCCGACGGCTCAGGAACCTGCGCTTCCACCGGACCGACAACGACTCGGTGATCGCCTACAGCAAGCGCAGCGGCTCCGACGCCGTCCTCGTCGTCGTCAACCTCGACCCCCACCACACCCAGGAGGCCACGGTCCTCCTGGACCTCCCGGACCTCGGCCTGGACCCACACGAACCGGTGACGGTGCGGGACGAACTCACCGGTGAGACCTATCACTGGGGCAGCGCCAACTACGTGCGGCTGGAGCCGGGGCGGGCTCCCGCGCATGTCCTGCACGTCCAGCGACCGCCCGCCGCACCGCGAAACGGAGGGTCACCCACATCATGATCGTCAACGAACCCGTGCCGGACACCTTCGAGGACACCCCCGCCGGGGACCGGGACCCCGAGTGGTTCAAACGCGCCGTCTTCTACGAGGTGCTGGTCCGCTCCTTCCAGGACAGCAACGGTGACGGCGTCGGCGACCTGAAGGGCCTGACCGCCAAGCTCGACTACCTCCAGTGGCTCGGCGTGGACTGCCTGTGGCTGCCGCCGTTCTTCAAGTCCCCGCTGCGCGACGGCGGCTACGACGTCTCCGACTACACCGCCGTGCTGCCCGAGTTCGGCGACCTCGCCGACTTCGTGGAGTTCGTCGACTCCGCGCACCAGCGGGGCATGCGCGTGATCATCGACTTCGTCATGAACCACACCAGCGACCAGCACCCGTGGTTCCAGGAGTCCCGCACGGACCCCGACGGCCCCTACGGCGACTTCTACGTGTGGGCCGACGACGACACGGGCTACCCGGACGCGCGCATCATCTTCGTCGACACCGAGGCGTCCAACTGGACCTACGACCCGGTACGCAAGCAGTACTTCTTCCACCGCTTCTTCTCCCACCAGCCGGACCTGAACTACGAGAACCCGCGTGTCCAGGAGGAGATCCTGGCCGCCCTGCGCTTCTGGCTGGACCTCGGGATCGACGGGTTCCGGCTCGACGCCGTGCCCTACCTCTACGCGGCCGAGGGGACCAACTGCGAGAACCTGCCCGCCTCGCACGCGTTCCTGAAGCGGGTGCGCAAGGAGATCGACGCGCAGTACCCCGACACCGTGCTGCTGGCCGAGGCCAACCAGTGGCCCGAGGACGTCGTGGACTACTTCGGCGACTACTCCGTCGGCGGCGACGAGTGCCACATGGCGTTCCACTTCCCCGTCATGCCGCGCATCTTCATGGCCGTCCGCCGCGAGTCCCGCTACCCCGTCTCCGAGATCCTCGCCAAGACCCCCGCCATCCCCTCCGGCTGCCAGTGGGGCATCTTCCTGCGCAACCACGACGAGCTGACCCTGGAGATGGTCACCGACGAGGAACGCGACTACATGTGGGCCGAGTACGCCAAGGACCCCCGCATGCGCGCCAACATCGGCATCCGCCGCCGGCTCGCGCCGCTGCTGGACAACGACCGCAACCAGATCGAACTCTTCACCGCCCTGCTGCTGTCCCTGCCCGGTTCGCCGATCCTGTACTACGGCGACGAGATCGGCATGGGCGACAACATCTGGCTCGGCGACCGCGACGCCGTGCGCACCCCCATGCAGTGGACCCCCGACCGCAACGCCGGCTTCTCCTCCTCCGACCCCGGCCGCCTCTACCTGCCCACGATCATGGACCCGGTCTACGGCTACCAGGTGACGAACGTCGAGGCGTCGATGGCGTCCCCGTCCTCCCTGCTGCACTGGACCCGCCGGATGATCGAGATCCGCAAGCAGAACCCGGCCTTCGGCCTGGGCACCTACACCGAACTGCCGTCGTCCAACCCGGCCGTCCTCGCCTTCCTGCGCGAGTACGAGGACGACCTGGTGCTCTGCGTCCACAACTTCTCCCGCTTCTCCCAGCCGACCGAGCTGGACCTGCGGGAGTTCGCCGGGCGGCACCCGGTCGAGCTGTTCGGCGGGGTGCGCTTCCCCGCCGTCGGGGAACTGCCGTACCTGCTGACCCTCGGGGGGCACGGCTTCTACTGGTTCCGGCTCACCCGAGTCGCATCCCGCATCGGCCGCCGCCCGTGAGCGTGCGCCGACGTCAGGAGGCGTCACCATGACGAAGACCGCATTCCTGCGCCCCCGCAGCGCCCCCGCCGAGCCGATGGAGTCGCTGGCCGGGCTGCTGCGCGACTGGCTCCCCGGCCAGCGCTGGTTCGCCGGCAAGGACCGCCCCGTCACCGACCTGCACGTGCTGTCGATGACGGAGCTGTTCCCGGGCTGCCTGCACGTGCTGGTCCACGCGGGCCACGGCGGCGTGCCCACGCCCGGGAACACGCCACCGGCCGGTGACTGCTACCAGCTCCTCCTCGGCGTGCGGGACCACCCCTCGCCGCGACTCGGCCGGGCGCTGATCGGCCGCGTCCAGGACGGCGCGCTGGCCGGCCGGACGGTCTACGACGCCCTCCACGACCCCCGGTCCGCCCGGCTGCTGCTGGAGCGGCTGCGCACCCCCGGGGCGGCGGGCCCGCTGCGCTTCGAATCCGACGCCCGCGAGCCGCTGCCCGCCGGACTGGTGCCGCGGCTGCTGGACGCCGAGCAGTCCAACTCCTCGCTGGTGTACGGCGACGAGTACATCCTCAAGGTCTTCCGGCGGATCCAGCCGGGGGTCAACCCGGACCTGGAGGTGCCCGGCGCGCTGTCCCGCCAGGGCTGCCACCGGGTGCCCGCGCCGGTGGCCTGGTTCTGCACCACCCACCCGTTCACGGCGACGCTGGGCGTGCTCCAGCCCTACCTCCGGGACGCCTCCGACGGCTGGACGCTGGCACTGGCCGCGCTGTCCGCGGGCGACGACTTCACCGCCGAGGCTCATGCGCTCGGCCGGGCCACCGCGGACGTGCACCTGGCGCTCGCCTCGGCCTTCCCGCTGGGCGGGCCGGGCGAGAACGGGCGCACGGCGGCGGCGATGACCGAGCGGCTGACCGCGGCGGCGCACTCCGTACCGGCGCTCCAGCCCTTCGTGCCGGGGCTGCGGGCGGCGTTCGCCGCCCTGACCACCTGCGACGCGGGGCCGCCCGCGCAGCGCATCCACGGCGACCTGCACCTCGGCCAGGTCCTGCGGGCCGGGCGCGAGTGGTTCGTCATCGACTTCGAGGGCGAGCCGTCCCGCCCGCTCTCCGAGCGGCGTAGCGCCCACTCCCCCGTGCGGGACATCGCCGGGATGCTGCGCTCCTTCGACTACGCCGCCCGCCAGCGGCGCCCCTGGCGCCCGGAGTGGGCGCGCCGCTGCCGCGAGGCGTACTGCGCGGGCTACGCCGCCCGCGCCGGCTGGGACCCCCGCAAGAAGCACGGTCTGCTCCGCGCCTACGAGACGGACCGTGCCGTGTACGAGGTGCTGTACGAGGCCCGGCACCGACCCGACTGGCTGCCCGTACCGATGGCGGCGATCGAGCGCCTCGCCGTGAGAGGAGACTGAGCCGTGGCCCTGCGTGACACCCCACTGCCCGAATCCGCGGGGCCCGCCCCGTCCGCCCCGGTGGCGGGCGGGACCGCGCCCCCGCTGGACCCGGCCGACCGGGGGCGCCTGCTGGCGGGCGCCCACCACGATCCGCACGCGCTGCTGGGCGCCCACCCGGTACCCGGCGGGATCGCCTTCCGTGCGCTGCGGCCGTTCGCCCGCGAGGTGGGCGTCGTGGTGGACGGCGAGGTCACCCCCCTCGTGTCGGAGGGCGACGGCCTGTTCTCCGCCGTCCTGCCGCTGGAGGCGATCCCCGCCTACACGCTGGCCGTGGCCTACGGGGACGAACCGGCCGTGCGGACGGACGACCCGTACCGGTTCCTGCCCGCGCTGCCCGAGTTCGACCTGCACCTGATCGGCGAGGGCCGCCACGAGGAGCTGTGGACGGCGCTCGGCGCCCACCCCATGACGCACCAGGGCGTGCGCGGCACCCGGTTCACCGTGTGGGCTCCCAACGCCCAGGGGGTGCGGGTCGCGACCGACTTCACGCACTGGGACGGCACCGCCTTCCCGATGCGCTCGCTCGGCTCGTCCGGGGTGTGGGAGCTGTTCCTGCCGGGCGTCGGCGAGGGGACGCGGTACAAGTTCGAGATCCACTCCCGGCACGGGCACCGCTTCCTCAAGGCGGACCCGATGGCGCGCCGGGCGGAGGAGCCGCCGAACACGGCGTCCGTCGTCACCGCCTCGCACTACGAGTGGCACGACCGGGAGTGGATGGAGAGCCGGGCCGCCACCCCCGTGCACGAGGCGCCGTTCTCGGTGTACGAGGTGCACCTGCCGTCCTGGCGGCCGGGCCTGACCTACCGCGAGCTGGCCGAGGAACTGCCCCGCTACGTCAAGGACCTCGGGTTCACGCACGTCGAGCTCATGCCGGTCGCCGAGCACCCGTACGGCCCGTCCTGGGGCTACCAGGTCACCGGCTTCTACGCGCCGACGGCCCGGCTCGGCACCCCCGACGACTTCAAGTACCTGGTCGACGCCCTGCACCGGGCGGGCATCGGCGTGATCATGGACTGGGTGCCGGCGCACTTCCCCAAGGACGACTGGGCGCTGGCCCGCTTCGACGGGGAACCGCTGTACGAGCCCGGTGACTCCCGGCGCGCGGACCACCCCGACTGGGGGACGTACACCTTCGACTTCGCCCGGACCGAGGTGCGCAACTTCCTCGTGGCGAACGCCGTGTACTGGTGCCAGGAGTTCCACATCGACGGACTGCGGGTCGACGCGGTCGCCTCGATGCTCTACCTGGACTACTCGCGGGAGGACGGCCAGTGGGAGCCCAACGCGTACGGCGGCCGGGAGGATCTGGCGGCGATGGCGTTCCTGCAGGAGATGAACGCGACCGTCTACCGGCGCTGCCCCGGGGTGGTGACGATCGCCGAGGAGTCGACCGCCTGGGGCGGCGTGACCCGGCCCACCGACACCGGCGGCCTGGGCTTCGGGCTGAAGTGGAACATGGGCTGGATGCACGACTCGCTGGAGTACGTCTCCCACGAGCCGGTGCACCGCAAGTACCACCACCACGAGATGACCTTCTCGATGGTGTACGCCTACAGCGAGAACTACGTCCTGCCGATCTCGCACGACGAGGTGGTGCACGGCAAGCAGGCGCTGGTGACGAAGATGCCCGGCGACTGGTGGCAGCGGCGGGCGAACGTGCGGGCCTACCTGGGCTTCATGTGGGCCCACCCGGGCAAGCAACTGCTGTTCATGGGGCAGGAGTTCGCGCAAGGCGCCGAGTGGTCCGAGGAACACGGGCCGGAGTGGTGGCTGCTCGACGACGGCTACCACTCCGCGGGCGACCACCGCGGAGTCCAGGACCTGGTCCGGGACCTCAACGCCCGCTACCGTGCCACGCCGGCGCTGTGGCAGCGGGACACCGATCCGGCCGGGTTCCGGTGGGTGGCGGTGGACGCCGCGGACGACAACGTCTTCGCGTTCCTGCGGTTCGACGCGGCGGGCCGGCCGCTGCTGGCGGTCACGAACTTCTCCCCCGTGGTCCGGCAGGACTACCGGCTCGGGGTCGGTGACGAGGTGGCCGCCTGGCAGGAGGTGCTCAACACCGACGCCGCCCGATACGGCGGGAGCGATGTGGCCAACCCCGGCCCGGTCAAGCCGGAGGACGGCTGCGTGCGGCTCACCCTGCCGCCGCTGGCGACCCTGTGGCTGAGTCCGTCCGTTCCGTGAGAAACCGCCGCCGCCGTGAGGTGTCCGATCCCCCAGCCGGGGCATCAGGGGTCGTACGGCCGGGGGCACCCCGGCGTCGACGCGGCGGTTCACGGAAAGGCGGCACCACGTGCGCACGGTGGGAGTGGAGGAGGAGCTCCTCCTGGTGGATCCGGATTCCGGCGAGCCACGGGCCCTGTCCACGGCCGTGCTCGCCCGGGCCGCCCGGGACGACGCGGACGACGTCTTCGAACGGGAACTGCACGAGCAGATGCTGGAGTTCGCCACGCATCCGCAGTCCTCGATGGAGCAACTGCACGACGAGATCGTCCGCTGCCGCAAGGAGGCCGCCGGGCACGCCGGACAGATCGGCTGCACGGTGGCCGCCCTGGCCACCTCGCCGCTGCCGGTCAGCCCGTCCATCGGCGTGAACCGGCGTTACCGGTGGATGGAGGAGCAGTTCGGCATCGCCACCCGGGAGCAGCTGGTCATGGGCTGCCACGTGCACGTCTCGGTGGAGTCCGACGAGGAGGGCGTCGCGGTCGTGGACCGGATGCGGCCCTGGCTGCCGGTGCTCACGGCGCTCAGCGCCAACTCGCCGTTCTGGCAGGGCAGCGACTCCGGGTACAGCAGCTACCGCAGCCGGGTCTGGCAGCGCTGGCCGTCGGCCGGGCCGACCGGCCTCTTCGGCACACCGGAGCGGTACCACCGGCTGGTGGCGGACATGGTGGCCACCGGTGTGATCCTCGACGAGGGCATGGTCTACTTCGACGCGCGGCTCTCCCCGCGCTATCCCACGGTCGAGACCCGGGTCTTCGACGTGTGCCTGCACGCGGAGACCGCCGCGCTGATCGCCACGCTGACCCGCGCCCTGGTGGAGACGTCGGCCCGTGCGTGGCGGGCCGGGAAGGACCCCCTCGACCCGGGGGTGAGCATGCTGCGCCTGGCCGCCTGGCAGGCCGCCCGCTCGGGCCTGTCCGGCGAGCTGCTGCATCCGCTGACCCTGCGCCGCTCGCCGGCCGAGGACGTGGTGCGGGCCCTGCTGGACCACACGGGCGAGGCGCTGGCCGACGCCGGGGACCTGGAGCGGGCGCGCGAGGGCTGTGCCCGGCTGCTGCGCGAGGGCAACGGGGCACAGGTGCAGCGCGCGCTGCTGGAGGACACCGGCAGTCTGCGGGACGTGGTCACGCGGTGCGCGCGGCAGACCCAGGCCTGAGGCGTCCGGGCGGGCCGGACGCCCGCGGTCAGAGGATCAGCACCAGGGCGTAGGCCAGGAAGAACGCCGCGACCAGCACCGCGACGACGATGATCGCGGTCAGCGGGCCCTTGCTCCAGCCCTTGGCCGGATTGTGCCGTTCCAGCGGGCCCGCCTCGGGCATGCTGCTCTCCCCGGGCGGAGTCTCGCCCGGGGGTACGCCGCCACCCGGTTCGAGGCCGGTGGTGCGGTCGGGTTCGGGATCGGGATTGAAGTGGCTCATGCCGTACGGGTCCCCCGTCGGGCCGAGATCATCGGTGTGGGAACACTTCCGCCATACCCGGCCCCGCGCGGCTCCGGCTGGGCTACATTCGGGGCCGCCGATGACCGTCCCCGTCGGCCCAGTCACACCGCGTACCTGTCAGGAGCATGCATGCGCGACCTCGCTCCGGCTCCCCCTTCCGCCCCGCCCCTGACCGGGGGCCTCACCGACAGTCTCTTCGAGACGGCGGTCCGCACGCCGACACTGCCGATGCTCGCCCGCCGCACCGGCCCGGCGTCCTCCACCTGGGAGGAGATCACGGCCGTGGAGTTCCGCGACGAGGTCGTCGACCTCGCCAAGGGGCTCATCGCGTCCGGGCTCTCCCCGGGCAACCGCGTGGCGATCATGGCGCGTACCCGCTACGAGTGGACCGTCCTGTGCTACGCGCTGTGGGCGGTGGGCGCCGAGGTCGTGCCGATCTATCCGACCGCCTCCCGCGACCAGGTCGAGTGGATCCTGCGGGACGCGGGCTGTGTGGCCGTGGTGGTGGAGGACGAGCAGGGCGTCATGACCGTGGGGTCGGTGTGCGCCACCCTGCCGCGGCTGCGGCACGTCTGGCAGCTGGACGCCGGCGCGCTGGAGCAGCTGGTGGCGCACGGCGAGTTCATCCCGCAGGCCACGGTGGACTCGATGCGCCGGATCGTGCTGCCGGACGCCACGGCCGTGGTCGCCTACACCTCCAGCACCTCCGGGCACGCCATGGGCTGCGCGCTCAGTCACCGCGGCATGGCCTCCGTGTGCGACGTCCTGCTGGCGGGCTGGGGCCATACGGCCGCGCCGCCGGGGCAGCAGGCCGCGGTCCTCGCCTTCCTGCCGTTCTCGCACGTGTACGGGCTGATGGTGCAGGGCCTGTGCGTGCGCGGGGGCCTGCTGATGGGGCACGAGCCGGACCTCGGCCCGGAGGCGCTGTCCTCGGCCCTGCGCACCTTCCGGCCCACTTATCTGTACGCGGTGCCCTCGCTCCTGGAGAAGATCTACAAGAACTTCCTGCGGGCGGCGCAGCAGGCCGGCCGCGGCGCCCTCTTCGAGAAGGCCGCCGGCACGGCGCGGGACTTCGCCGCCGCCGTGGAGCGGCAGCGGCTGGGGCGCGGCCCGGGACCGGGCCTGGACCTGCGGCTGCAGCACGCGCTGTACGAGCGGACGGTCTACCGCAGGCTGCGGGCGTCCCTGGGCGGACGGGTGTGCCGGGCCACCTCCGGCGGCTCGCCGCTCAGCCGCGACCTGTCGCTGTTCTACGAGGGCATCGGCATCTACGTGCACGACGGCTACGGGCTCACCGAGACCAGCGGCGGGGTGACCATGCAGCCCTTCGGCCGGGAGAAGTCCGGCACGGTCGGGCGCCCGCTGCCGGGCAGCGAGATCCGGCTGGCCGAGGACGGGGAGATCCTGGTGCGCGGCCCGTCGGTGTTCCAGGGCTACGTCAACGACGAGGCCGCCACGCGTGCCGCGCTGCGCGGCGGCTGGCTGGCGACCGGAGACCTCGGACGGCTGGACACCGAGGGGTACCTCACCATCACCGGCCGCAAGAAGGACATCATCGTCACCAGCAGCGGCAAGAGCGTGGCGCCGGCGGCGCTGGAGCAGCGGCTGCGCATGCACCCGCTGGTGCACCAGGCGGTGGTGGTGGGCGACAACCGGCCGTGCGTCGGCGCGCTGATCACCCTGGATCCGGAGTTCCTCACGCACTGGCGGGCGGCCCTGTCCCTGCAGGGGGACGCGCCGACGCGTCAGGCCCGGGAGGACAACGCGCTGCGCGAGGAGATCGGGCGGGCCGTCGCGGCGGCCAACAGCACCGTGTCCCCGTCGGAGTCCATCCGGGTCTTCCGGGTGCTGCCGGAGCCGTTCGACGTGGCGAACGGGCTGCTGACCCCGTCGATGAAGTTGCGCCGGGACGAGATCGTGCGCCGCCACGCGCTGGAGATCGACGCGATGTACCAGGCGCGGGTGCGTCCCGGGCGGGTGGCGGCGGAGCTGCCGCCCGGCTGGGACGACGCGGACAACGTCTTCCGCTGAGCCGCCGCCCCGAGGGGGCCGATCGTGAAGGGGCGTCCGCCGGCCCGGGCCGGCGGACGCCCCTGGCATGCTGCCCGGCCGCCGTCACGCCCGCCGGGGCACGGCCGGGCGGGGTCGCGCGGCCGGTGACGGGTTTGTCACCGGCCGCTCTCGGGCATGCGGGCGCGTAGGCTCCGTCGGCGCGGGAACCCACAGACCGAGAAGCCGCAGGGACGACACGGGACAAGGCCGCAGGGAAAGGACGCTGCCCCGCCCAGGGGCCGGGAAGGCGAGATGGCATTCGAGTCGCGTTGGGACAGGACACTGGCTGCCGAGGAGATCACGAGCCGCGTCGCCAGCTTCCCGGGGGAGCTGCACGATGTGACGGACGCACGCCTGGTCGCGGAGGAGTTCCTCTTCGACCTGGCCCGGTTGCAGGCGCCGTCCGCTCCCGAGCACTGGGACGACATCCTCCTGGTCGTCACGGAGCTGGCCGCCAACGCGGTGCAGTACGCGCCGGGGCCGTTCGAGCTGCGGCTGCGCCGGACGTTCGACGGTGTGCACGTGGTGATGCACGACACGAGCACCACCGAGCCGGCCCCGCGGCCCTTCCACCCCAGTCACGGAGGGGGCGGGATCGGCTGGCACCTGATCCACACGCTGTGCGACCAGGTCAGTGTCGTCACGGGCGACGGCGGCAAGGACATCCACGTCTTCCTGCCGTGGTGACCGGCGCCGGTGAACCGGCGCCGGACCGGGCGGACGTGACGGGTCAGCAGGTGGGTCCCGTTCCGCCGGACAGTCCTCGGTAGTAGGCGCCCACGGAGGACAGGTACTCCGGGTCCTGCGTCTCGCTGTCGGTCCGGAACCGGGGCGCGGCCTTCACCTCCGCGCGCGTGCAGGCGAGCGTGATCCTCCGCTCCCCGGGGTCGACGCCCTCGACCACACCGACCGGCACGAGCAGGCTCCGGCCGAACACCCACACCCCGGTGTCGACGACCAGGTGCCGCATGCCGTGATGGTCGGCCTGCCGGTCCACGTGCCCGACGGTGCCGTCGCTCGCGGCGACGGTGTAGCCGGTCAGGTCGCGATCCCGGGCGGGACCCAGGTCCGACGCGTAGGACCAGATGGTGTCGTTGGGCACGCTGTCCCCTGCCTTTCGGTGCGTGACGGTTCCGTGGAGCCGGCGGCGCGGGGGGCGCGCGGTCGGGGGTGCGCGGTCCGCGCGGCTTCACAGCACCGGATACCCGGCTACCGGCCTGCGCATACACCGCGCCGGGCCCGGGAAACCCGAGTGCTCCCGCTTGCCCCCGGGACGGCCGGACGCGGGGACGCGAAACCTGTCCGATTACCCCGGCGGGGCCAGGTCATGCACGCCGTCCGCCACGTGTTCCGGCGCCCTCCCGCACGGGTGCCCGCGCTTTGGTCCGGGCCCGCGAACTGGGTTAGCCTTCGGCGTATTTCTCATCTGGCGAAGCCGTGAACTGCACAAACGCGGGCACGGCGGCCGGGTCGCGCGGCGGCCCGGCAGGGGTGGTCGAGTTCCCGTCGGCGGGGACTCCCGGGGAGCGGAACGAGGGTGCGCATGACCAGCGGCAACAGTCCCGAGAGCACCGACACGGTGCCCGGGGACCAGGAGCTGCTCCGGCTGCTGGCCGGGCTCACGGCGGTGCGGGACGGGGACTTCGGCACCCGGCTGCCCGACGACGCCGACGGACTCCTGGGCGACATCGCCAAGGTGTTCAACGGCATGGTGGACCAGCTGTCGGTGTTCACCTCCGAGGTCACCCGGGTGGCGCGCGAGGTCGGCACCGAGGGCACCCTGGGCGGGCAGGCGCAGGTGCCGGGGGTCTCGGGCACCTGGGCGGACCTGACCGACTCGGTGAACGCCATGGCGGGCAACCTGACCACCCAGGTCCGGGACATCGCCCAGGTGGCCACCGCCGTCGCGCAGGGCGACCTGTCGCAGAAGATCGACGTGGACGCGCGCGGCGAGATCCTGCAGCTGAAGAACACCATCAACACGATGGTTGACCAGCTCTCCGCCTTCGCCGACGAGGTCACCCGCGTCGCCCGCGAGGTCGGCACCGAGGGCCGGCTCGGCGGCCAGGCGGACGTGAAGGGCGTCAAGGGCACGTGGCGCGACCTCACCGACTCGGTGAACTTCATGGCGGGCAACCTGACCGGCCAGGTGAGGAACATCGCACTGGTCGCCACCGCCGTGGCCCAGGGCGACCTGTCGCAGAAGATCACGGTCGACGCGCGGGGCGAGATCCTGGAGCTGAAGAACACCATCAACACGATGGTCGACCAGCTCTCCGCCTTCGCCGACGAGGTCACCCGCGTCGCCCGCGAGGTCGGCACCGAGGGCCGCCTCGGCGGCCAGGCCCAGGTCCGGGGCGTCTCCGGCACCTGGAAGGACCTCACCGACAACGTCAACGTGATGGCGTCCAACCTGACCGGCCAGGTCCGCTCCATCGCCCAGGTGGCCACCGCCGTGGCCCGGGGCGACCTGTCGCAGCGGATCACCGTCGAGGCGGCGGGCGAGGTCGCCGCGCTGGCCGAGGTGATCAACACCATGGTCGACACCCTGTCGGCGTTCGCCGACGAGGTCACCCGCGTCGCCCGCGAGGTCGGCACCGAGGGCCGGCTCGGCGGCCAGGCCCACGTCTCGAACGTGGCGGGCACCTGGCGCGACCTCACCGACAACGTCAACTCCATGGCCAGCAACCTCACCGGCCAGGTCCGCAACATCGCGCTGGTCACCACGGCGGTGGCCCGCGGCGACCTGTCGAAGAAGATCGACGTGGACGCGCGCGGGGAGATCCTGGAGCTGAAGACGACCATCAACACGATGGTCGACCAGCTCTCCGCCTTCGCCGACGAGGTCACCCGCGTGGCCCGCGAGGTCGGTACCGAGGGCCGCCTCGGCGGGCAGGCCGAGGTGGAGGGCGTGTCCGGGACCTGGAAGCGCCTGACGGAGAACGTCAACGAGCTGGCCGGGAACCTGACCCGGCAGGTCCGGGCGATCGCCGCGGTCACCAGCGCGGTCGCCGAGGGCGACCTGACCCGCTCCGTCGACGTGGAGGCGTCCGGCGAGGTCGCCGAGCTCAAGGACAACATCAACTCGATGGTGGAGTCCCTGCGCGAGACCACCCGCGCCAACCAGGAACAGGACTGGCTCAAGACGAACCTGGCCCGGATCTCCGGGCTGATGCAGGGCCACCGCGACCTGCCCGTGGTCGCCGAACTGATCATGGACGAGCTGGTGCCGCTGGTGTCGGCGCAGTACGGGGCCTTCTACCTCGCCGAGGACGGCGACGAGGGGCCCGAGCTGCGGCTGGTCGGCTCCTACGGCTACCCCGACGACCTGCAGCGGCCCACCCGGATCGCCTTCGGACGCACCCTCGTCGGCCAGGCCGCGCGCAGCCGCCGCACGATCATGGTGGAGGACCTGCCGCCGGACTACGTCACCATCTCCTCCGGCCTCGGCCAGGTGGTGCCGACCGCGCTGGTGCTGCTGCCCATCGTGATGGAGGGTCAGGTCCTCGGCGTCATCGAGCTGGCCTCGGTGACCCCGTTCACCCAGATCCACCAGGACTTCCTGGCCCAGCTGATGGAGACGGTCGGCGTCAACGTCAACACCATCGTCGCCAACGCCCGGACCGACGAACTGCTCGCCGAGTCGCAGCGGCTGACCGGCGCGCTCCAGGAGCGGTCCGCGGAGCTGCAGGTGCAGCAGGAGGAACTGCAGCGCTCCAACGCCGAACTGGAGGAGAAGGCGTCGCTGCTGGTGGCGCAGAACCGGGACATCGAGGCGAAGAACCTGCAGATCGAGCAGGCCCGGCAGGAACTGGAGACGCGGGCCCAGCAGTTGTCGCTGGCGTCCAAGTACAAGTCGGAGTTCCTGGCCAACATGAGCCACGAGCTGCGCACCCCGCTCAACAGCCTGCTCATCCTGGCGCAGCTGCTCTCCCAGAACCCCTCGCGCAACCTGACCCCGAAGCAGGTCGAGTACGCGCAGATCATCCACTCGGCGGGTTCGGACCTGCTGCAGCTGATCAACGACATTCTCGACCTGTCCAAGGTCGAGGCCGGGAAGATGGACGTCAGCCCCGAGCGGGTGGAGCTGAGCCGGCTCATCGAGTACGTCGAGGCCACCTTCCGGCCGATGACGATGCAGAAGAGCCTGGACTTCACGGTGACCACCGCCCCGGGCGCGCCCGCGGACCTGCTCACCGACGACTCGCGGCTGCGGCAGGTGCTGCGCAACCTGCTGTCGAACGCGGTGAAGTTCACCGAGCGGGGCAGTGTCGAGCTGCGGATCGAACCGGCGGCGGAGGACGAGGTGCCGGCCGGCGTGCGGGGGCACGGCGCGGTGGTGGCCTTCCGGGTCCGCGACACCGGGATCGGCATCCCGGAGCAGCACCTGGAGACGATCTTCGGTGCGTTCCAGCAGGCGGACGGCACCACCAGCCGCAAGTACGGCGGCACCGGCCTGGGGCTGTCCATCACCCGCGAGATCGCGCACCTGCTCGGCGGTGCGGTGAGCGTGGACAGCGCGCCCGACCAGGGCAGCACCTTCACGCTGTTCCTGCCCGTGGCCCGGCCGGACTTCGAGAAGCTCACGCTCGGCCCCGGCACGGCCGTGCGGGGCGAGGCGTCCGTCCTCCCCGCCGACGCGCCGTCCCGGGCGGTCCCGGCCCTGGAGGGCGGCGGGGACGCGCAGCGGCGTCCGCGGCGGCTGCTGGTGGTGGAGGAGCGCCCGCGCGGCCTGCTCACGCTGGTCGCGGAGAGCGTCGTCCAGGACGTCGCCGGGGCCCGGGGCCACGGGGCGAGCCGGCCCGTGGTCGACATCATCACCGCCGTCGGTGCCCAGGAGGCGGCCGGCGCGCTGGCGGCCGAGCCGTGCCACTGCGTGGTGCTGGAGCTGGGCATGGAGGGCGAGGCGGCCAGCTTCCTGGAGGCGCTGCGGGGCGACGCCGCGCTGGCCGCCGTCCCGGTGCTGGTGCACAGCGGCCACCGGGCGGACACCGCCATGGAGGAGACGCTGCGCTCGCGGGCGGCGGGCACCGCGCTGGAGTTCCTCTCCAGCCTGGACGAGCTGCGGGAGCGCATCGCGCTGCACCTGTCCGCCGAGGAGCCCGGCGACGTGCTGTCCCTGGTCCGGCCGGACGACCCGCAGCGGCAGACACCGGATCCGGTGGTGGACGACTCGCACGCCGGCCGCACGGTCCTGGTCGTCGACGACGACGCGCGCAACCTGTTCGCCCTCAGCGGGATCCTGGAGCTGCACGGCTTCCGGGTGCTGCACGCGGAGAACGGGCGCCGGGGCATCGAGACGCTGATGGCCAACCCGGACGTGGCGCTGGTGCTGATGGACGTGATGATGCCCGAGATGGACGGCTACACCGCGACGGAGGAGATCCGGGCCATGCCGCAGTACGCGGAGCTGCCGATCATCGCGGTGACGGCGAAGGCGATGCCCGGGGACCGGGAGAAGAGTCTCGCCTCCGGCGCCAGCGACTACGTCACCAAGCCGGTCGACACCCACGCCCTGATGGCGTGCGTCCGGCGCTGGCTGCCGGCGTGAGCCGCCCGCGCCCGTCCCGCCGCGCCCCAGGTCCCCGCAACCGAGGAGCATCCGCACCGTGAGCACCACCGACCGGCCGAGCCTTTCGCCGCACGAGGAGCCGCTGGACGGCACCGGCCTGCCGGCGGCCGCGCACCCGGCCGGGCCCGCCGGAGTGGCCGCGGACTCCCCCGTGGGACGTCTCGCGGCGACCGTGCAGCGGCTGAGCCGCGAAGTGCGGGCCGCCCAGGCGGAGGCCGAGGGGCGGGCCCTGCTGGAGCTGGCCAAGGGCATTCTCGTCGAGCGGCTGCAGTGCGGTCCCGCGCAGGCGGCCCGGCAGCTCGCCGAGCTGACCGAGCAGGCCGGGACCACGCCGCTGGAGTTCGCCGTCGAGGTCATCAACCAGGCGGCCCGGGACCGGATGTCGGAGGTCACCAGCGCGTTCCTGGCCGCCACCCGGGCGGCCGGGGAGGCGGAGGACGAGGCGGCGGCCGCCGTCCGGCTCCGCGCGGCGGAGAGCGGGGTCCTGGCGGCCGACGACACCCAGGCCGTCGCGGAGTCCCTGCTCCAGCACGCGCTGCGGCCGATCGGGGCGACGGCGGTCGCCATCTGGTCCGCGGGCTTCGACGGCTCGCTCACCCTGGCGGGCAGCGCCGGGTTCTCCCCAGCGGAGGCGGCGCGCTGGCGGTACGTGCCGCCGGACGTGGCGACGGTGGCCCGGTCGGGCCTGACCGAGCGGGACGGCCTGTGGATCGGCTCGCTGTCCGACACGGGCCTGCCCAGCGTCGGCCGGCACCAGCACCCCGACGGGGGCCGGGCGGCCGTGCCCGCGGGGACCGGCGGCCGGATCCACGGGGTGCTGGAGATCGCCTGGCCGGCGCCGCTGCCCGAACAGCCACCGCAGATAGTGCGCCAGGTGGAGGCGCTGGCGGAGCTGTGCGCGCACACGCTGGAGACGTACACGGCACCGGGCGACCCGGCCCAGCCGCCGCGGGTGCTGCCGGACGCCGCCGAGCTGATGGACCTGGCCGACGGGCTGCAGGACCCGGCTCTGGTCCTGGTGCCGCACCTGGACGCGTCCGGGAACCTGGTGGACTTCCGCATCCAGCACGTCAACGGCCGCTTCCAGGACCCGGCGGGCCGCTCCCGGGCGATGATCAGCGGGGTGCTGCTGCTGGAGGCCTACCCGCTGGCCGCCGGGGAGAGCGGGCTGTTCCAGCGGATCGAGCGGGTCTACGCGACGGGTGAGCCGTTCCGGGCCCGGCGCACGAACCTGACGGCGCTGGTCGACCAGGTCCCGCTGTCGGCGGTCGCGGACCTCAGCATCAGCCGGCACGGCTCCAGTGTGCTGTTCATCTGGCGGATCGAGGACGAGGCGGCCCGGCTGGCGAGCCTGCTCCAGCACGCCCAGCGCCTCGGCCGGATCGGCGGGTTCGAGGAGAACCTGCTCACCGGGGAGATCACCTGGAACGGCCAGCTGTTCGACCTGTACGGGCGTCCGCCGACGAGTCTGCCGGTGCCGCTGGAGGACCTTCCCGCGCACGCCCACCCCGACGACGCGGTGCCCATCGGCCGCTTCCTGCGGACGCTGATGCACCACGGGCGGCCGGCCTCGGCAGCCTTCCGGCTCCAGCGGCCCGACGGGGTGACCCGGCACATCCGGGTGGTCGCCGAGCCGGTCACCGACGCCGACGGCCGGGTGCTCACGGTGCGCGGCGCCTACCAGGACGTCTCGGCCCAGCACTGGACGGAGGTGGCGCTGGCCGCCACCCGGGACCAGCTCGCGCACACCGAGCAGCACGCCAGCGAGCGGGACCGGCTGGCGCTCCAGTTGCAGCAGGCCATCATGCCGCCCACCCAGGCCCCGCTGCGGGTGCCGGACCTGTCGGTGGCGGTCCGCTACCGGCCGGCGGAGGCGGAGCAGCTGGTGGGCGGCGACTGGTACGACGCGGTGGTCCTGCCGTCGGGGCTGGTGCTGCTGTGCGTGGGCGACGTCGCCGGTCACGGCATCGAGGCCGCGACCAGCATGGTCGTCCTGCGCAACGCGCTGCGCGGGCTGGCCGTCACCGGGGCGGGTCCCGGACAGCTGCTGTCCTGGCTCAACATCGTGGCCCACCACCTGACGGGCGCGGTCACCGCCACGGCCGTCTGCGGGCTGTACGACCCCGACGGGCGGACCCTGCGGTGGGCCCGCGCGGGCCATCTGCCGCCGGTGCTCGTCCGCGGTGACGGCGCCGCTCCCCTGCCGACGGTCAAGGGGCTGCTGCTGGGTGCGGTGCCGGAGGCCCACTACGAGGAGGCGGAGGTGACGCTGGCCGCGCAGGACACGCTGCTGATGTACACCGACGGCCTCATCGAGCGCCGCGACCGGACGATGGAGGAGGCGCTGACCCAGCTCCTGACGACGGTGGGCACCGCCCCCAGGTCGCTGGACCAGCAGCTGGACCGCATGCTCACGCACAGCAGGTCGGACACGGACGACGACACCTGCATCGTCGGCATCCGGGTGGGCTGATGAGGCGCGGAGTGGGCCGAGCCGGAGGACGGGGGTCCCGTCCGCCGGCCGCGGGGTCCGGCGGGGACCGTCCGTTCCCGCCGGGACCCGGGCCGGCCGGAGCCGGCTCCCCGCCGCCGCGGCCGGGCCGGGTTCCGTACGGGCGGTGCCGGGCATGAAACGCCGATCAGGGGGTACGCGCGGCTGCGCGGTGCGACTCGGCCGGTAGGTGAGGGAGTGCGGATGGCAGGCGGCGTGGGGGTTTCGGGCCCCGCAGCGGGGATGTGTCCTTGCAGGTCGTCGCCGTTGAGAGCTTGATCACTGCCGCGTCCCGGCCCCGTTCCGCGTGGCCCCCGGGGTGACCCCCGCCCCGGACGTCCGTACTTGTTGGAGGTACCCGTGCCCATTGCCCAGAACCCGCTGTCCGTCGAGGTGACCCTGCCCCGGGAGGACGTCGCCCTGCTCACGGTGGAGGGGTACTTGGACGTCGACACCGCGACCGAGTTCCAGCACCACCTGGCGAACCAGCTCCATCACGGCCGGCGCCACTTCCTGCTCGACCTGTCGGCCGTGCCCTTCATGGACTCCTCCGGCATGAACATCATCCTCCGCGTCTACCAGGAGGCCCGGGAGCTGCCGGGGAGCGTGCACATCATCTCCCCCACGTCCGCGGTGCGGCGCATCCTGGACCTGACCGGGGTGAGCATCACGGTCCCCGTCTCGGAGAGCGTGGACGAGGCGCTGGAGCGCGTGGACGGCATGCGGGACGAGAGCGCCCGGGAGGCCCCGGAGGGCTGAGCCGACCGGCCCGGCACGGACCGGGCCCCGCAGAGCAACACCACCACCCGACGGCGCGCCGCCGGCCGGTGCGCGCGGCCGGCGGCCGCACGGCCCGGTCGCCGCGCCCGCCGGTACGGGTGGGACATCGAGAAGACGAGGAGATGACAGGTGCCGGAGCACGAGGCGGACGGGGCGCTCGGGGCGCCGTCGCACGAGGTCGCGGACTTCCTGCGGCGACGACGGGAGCAGATCGCCCAGCGGTGGGCGGACGAACCCCTGTTCCGTACGGTGTTCACCGTCTCGCGGGACGAGGCCGTGGAGGCGGGCCGCACGGTCGTGGACGCCCTGGCCGAGGTCGCGGAGGCCGGGAAGGTCGAGGACCCGGACGCGGCGGGATTCAGCGGGGTGCGCGAGCAGCTCGCCCGGATGGGGGCGTCACGGTCGCGGGCCGGGCTGTCCTCGACGCAGGTGTCGGCGGAGCTGTCCGCCCTCTGGCCGCCGGCCGAGAACCTGCTGGTCGCGGACCTGGAGCAGGCGGAGCCGGAACGGCTGCGGAGCTGCTCGACCACGCTGAGCCGGCTGATGGGCACGCTGCGGCTGGTCGCGATGCAGACGGCGCTGACCGAGGGGCAGGCCCTCATCGACCGGCAGCGGCTGCAGCTGATGGAGGTCGCCACGCCGGTGATCAAGCTGTGGGACGGGATCGTGGCCGTCCCGCTGATCGGCACGCTGGACAGCGCCCGCAGCCAGGTCGTCATGGAGACCCTGCTGGACGCGGTGGTCGAGCAGCGCGCCCGGTTCGCGATCCTCGACATCACCGGGGTGCCGACCGTCGACTCGCTGGTGGCGCAGCACCTGATGAAGACCGTCGCGGCGGCCCGGCTGATGGGCGCGGAGTGCGTGGTCTCCGGCATCCGGCCGGCCATCGCGCAGACCATGGTCCATCTCGGACTGGACCTCGGTTCGGTCCTCACCCGGGCGAGCCTCGCCGACGCGCTGGGCTACTGCCTGCACGAGCTGGGCGCCGACATCGTGGCCGCGTCCCCGACGGCCGAGGGGCGGCGGTGAACGGAAACCCGTCGCACGGCGCCCCGGGCCAGGTGGCCGTGCCCGTCCTGCGGCTCGGCGACGTCCTGCTGGTCACCCTCCAGGGCGACCTGTACGACAGCACGGCACAGCAGCTCCAGCAGGACCTGGCGGAGACCATCGTGCGCAGCGGGGTCACCGGGGTCGTGATCGACATCTCCGGCGTGGAGATGATCGACTCCTTCCTGGGCCGGGTGCTCGCGGAGATCGCGGCGCAGACCGAACTGCTGGCCGCGCGGACGGTCGTGGCCGGCATGCGGCCGGCGGTCGCCATCACCCTGGTGGAGCTGGGGCTGACGCTGCCCGGCCTGCGCACGGCGCTGAACACGGAGGTCGCGCTGGAGATGCTCTCCCAGCCGGTCGTACGGTCCCGTCCGGGCGGCAGGCGCGGGGAGGGCGCGTAATGGACACGTCGGCGGGCGTGGACGCCTGCTTGCCGATCCGGTCGGACATGGACCTGGCGTGGGTGCGCCAGCACGTGCGGCAGTCGGCGGCCGCGCTCGGGTTCGGGCTGGTGGACCAGACGAAGCTGGTCACCGCCGCCAGCGAGCTGGCCCGCAACACCCTGGTGCACGGCGGGGGCGGCCGGATGGAGAGTGCGGCGATCAGCACCGCGGGCGTCGCCGGGCTGCGGCTGGTCTTCGTCGACGAGGGCCCGGGCATCGCGGACCTGGACCGGGCCCTCAGCGACGGCTACACCTCCGGCGACGGACTGGGCATGGGCCTGGGCGGGGCCCGGCGTCTCGTGCACGACTTCGCGGTGGACAGCTCCCCCGGGTCCGGAACCACCGTGCGGGTGACATCCTGGGTCTCCGGGCCTCCCCGGGTGCGGGAGGACGTCTGATGCCGCGCGTGTGGGAGGTGCCGGTGCGGGACTCGACCCGGGTGCGGGACGCCCGCGTCGCCGCCGAGGAGGCGGCCGCCGTGGCCGGGCTGGACGAGCGCCGGACCGCCGCGGCGGCGCTGGTGGCGACCGAGCTGGCCACGAATCTGCTGAAGTACGCGGAGGGCGGGACGATGCTGATCGACGTGGTGGACCCGCCCGTGCTGCCGGACGGTCCCGCGGCGCGGTCCGTGCAGATCGCCGCCGTCGACCACGGACCGGGCATGCCGGACGTGCCCACCGCCCTGCGGGACGGGTACACCACGACCCGTTCCCTGGGCGCGGGGCTGGGCACCTGCCGGCGCCTGTCCGACGACTTCGCCGTGCACAGCGCGCCGGGCCGGGGCACCGTGGCGGTGGCCCGCCTCTCCCCCGGCTCCCCGTCCGGTACGGCCGGGCGGGCCGCCGCCGGTCCCGGCGGGAGCGGGGCGTGGCGGGCGGCGGGCGTGCGCGCCGGGGGCGTGAACATCCCCTACGCCTCGGCCACGCATTCCGGGGACGCGTGGGCCTGGCACCGGCACGGCGACCGCTGCACCCTGCTGCTCGCCGACGGGCTGGGCCACGGCACCGAGGCCGCGCGGGCCTCGACGGCGGCGGTGGAGGCGTTGCGCCGGTGGGCGCACCTGCCGCCCGCCGAGATCCTGGGGCGGCTGCACGAGGCGCTCGCCGGGACCCGGGGGGCCGCCGTCGCGGTCGCCCAGGTGGACGGGCGCGCCGAGCGGCTGCGGTTCGCGGGGATCGGCAACGTGGGGGCCCGGCTGCGCGAGGGCGACCGGTGGCGGGCGCTGCTGTCGAGACCCGGCATCGTCGGCGTCCACCGGCCCGGCCGGGTGCGGGAGGACGACCTGCCGTGGACCGCCGACAGTCTGCTGATCCTGCACAGCGACGGCCTGACGAGCCGCTGGAGCCCCTCCCCCGACGCCGGGCGGCCGGCGACCGACCCGGCGGTGACCGCCGCGGTGACGATCCGGGACGCGAGCAGTTCCGCCCTGCCGGTCCGGGACGACACCGCCGTCGCCGTCCTGGCCCCCGACCCCCCGGACCGCCCATGACCCGGACGTGGCGCATCACCGGCACCGCCGACGCGGCCGGCGCGCGGGCCGCCGTGGGGCGGGCCGCCGCCCGCTGCGGCGTGCCGGCGGTCGAACGGGCCCGGCTGGCGGCGTCGCTCACCGGCCGGCTGCGGCAGTGCCTGGCCAAGGGCGGCACCTGGGTGCTCACCCTGGACCTGCCGTCCTCCGCGCCGGGCGCGGGGTCGCTGCGCGCGGTGCTGACGCCGCCGCCGGAACTGGCCGCGGCCGGGCAGATCCCGTGGGAGGTCGCGGTCGCCGCGCCGGAGCCGGCCGCGGGCGCCCCGGAGGAGGGGGCCGCCGACCCGGCCGAGGCGCTGCTGGACGCCGACGACGACACGGCCGCCGTACTGGACGAGCTGACCGCGCAGGAGGCGCTGGTCGCCTTCCACCGGGAGGAGCTGCACCAGACGAACCAGGGCGTGCTGGCGCTGCACGCCGAGCTGGACGCCGCCGGGCGGGCGCAGCGCACGGCGTTCGCCGCGGAGCGCAGGGCGCGCAAGGAGGCGGAGAACGCCCGCCGCCGGCTGACGTTCCTGGCGGACGCGAGCGCCGTGCTGAACGCGTCGCTGAACCTCGACGAGATCGTGCGCCGGCTGCCGGAGCTGCTGGTGCCGTCGTACGCCTCGTGGGTCGACGTGTGGCTGTTCGACGACGAGAGCGAGCAGGTGCACCCGGCGTCCCACGCCGCCGCCGCGGTCCGCGCCGCCCGCACCGGGCGCCCGCAGTACGCGGCGAGCCACCCCGGCGGGCTGCCGGGGGTCGACGACCAGCCCCCGTCGGCGCTCGACCCGCAGCGGCCGCTGCTGTGCGTGCCGCTGCTGACCCGGCGTGCCCCGCTGGGCGTGCTGACCCTGTCGCCGCCCGGGGAGCGCTGGGCGCCCGACGACGCGGTCATGCTGATCGAGCTCGCGCGGCGGGCCAGCATCGCCCTGGACAACGCGCGGCGCTTCGAGCACAACCGGGACATCGCGCAGACCCTGCAGCGCGCCCTGCTGACCGAGCTGCCCCACATCCCGCGGCTCGGCCTGGCCGCGCGCTACCTCCCGGCCACCCACGGGCTGAACATCGGCGGCGACTGGTACGACGCGTTCCGGGGCCCGGACGGCAGCCTGCTCACCGTGGTCGGTGACGTCACGGGGCACGGGCTGCACGCGGCGGTGATGATGAGCCAGCTGCGCACCGCGCTGCGCGCCTACGCCGTCGACGGCAGCAGTCCCGGCCGGCTGCTGACCCGGCTGCACCAGTTCCTGCACCAGCTCCAGCCGGACCTGTTCGCCACCGCCGTCATCGCGCGGTTCCATCCGGAGGAGCCGACGCTGACCTGGGCCGCCGCCGGCCACCCGCCGCCGGTGCTGCGGCTGCCCGACGGGCGGGTGCGCATCCTGGACGCCAAGCCGGGCGCGATGCTCGGCATCCCGCTGCACCAGGAGATCGCCGACCACACCGAGCCGCTGGTGCCGGGGTCGACGCTGGCGCTGTACACCGACGGGCTGGTGGAACGGCGCGCGCAGGGCATAGACCCGGGCATCGCGCGGCTGTCGGCGGCGCTCGGCTCCCTCGGCACCGCCGGACTGGACGCCGATCCGGACGCGTCCGCGGACCGGCTGCTGAGCCCGCTGCTGAGCGATTCCGAACGCGACGACGACATCTGCCTGCTGCTCTGTCACCTGCACGGGTGAACGGCGGCGGCCGGGCCCTTCCCGGGGCCCGGTGCCGCCGCTCCCTGCGGCCGGGCCGCCGTCCCCGGCCCCGCCGGCCGCCCTCTCCCGGTGCGCCCGCGCCCGGCTGCGGGCATCGTGGTGCGATACGGGGGCACGCGAAGGGCGTCGACGTACGAGGCAGGACACGCGCAGCCGGAGAGGGATGACCACCGTGACTCGACCCAGGATCCTGGTTGTGGGCGCAGGTTTCGCCGGAGTGGCGTGCGTCCGGCGGCTGGAACGCAGGCTCGCGCCCCACGAGGCGCGCATCACGCTGGTGACGCCGGTCTCCTACCAGCTCTATCTCCCGCTGCTGCCCCAGGTGGCCTCCGGTGTGCTGACCCCGCAGTCGGTCGCGCTGTCGCTGCGCCGGAGCACCAAGTACCGCACCCGGATCATCCCGGGCGGCGCCATCGGCGTGGACCTGCGGGCGAAGGTGTGCGTCATCCGGACCATCACCGACGAGATCGTCAACGAGCCGTACGACTACATCGTGCTGGCCCCCGGCAGCGTCACCCGGACCTTCGACATCCCGGGGCTGACGGACCACGCCTTCGGCATGAAGACGCTGGCCGAGGCCGCGTACATCCGCGACCACGTGATCGCCCAGCTCGACCTCGCCGACGCCAGTCACGATCCGGCCGAGCGCGCCTCCCGGCTGCAGTTCGTGGTGGTCGGCGGCGGCTACGCCGGGACCGAGACCGCGGCCTGCCTGCAACGGCTGACGCACGCCGCCGTCGAGCGCTACCCGCGCCTGGACCCGGGCCTGATCAAGTGGCACCTGATCGACATCGCCCCGAAACTCATGCCGGAGCTGGGCGAGAAGCTGGGCCGCAGCGCGCTGGAGATCCTCACCCGGCGGGGCATCGAGATCTCGCTCGGGGTGTCCATCGCGAAGGCGGGCCCGGAGGAGGTCACCTTCACCGACGGCCGGGTGGTGCCCACCCACACGCTGATCTGGACGGCCGGGGTGGTGGCGAGTCCGCTCATCGCCACGCTCGGCGCCGACACCGTGCGGGGGCGGCTCGCGGTCACCGCGGAGATGACCCTGCCGGGCTACGACGGCGTGTTCGCGCTCGGTGACTCCGCGGCGGTGCCCGACCTGGCGAAGGGCGAGGAGGGCGCCGTGTGCCCGCCGACCGCCCAGCACGCCCAGCGCCAGGGCAGGACGGTGGCCGACAACGTCATCGCGACCCTGCGCGGACAGCCGCTGCGCCGCTACACCCACCACGACCTGGGCCTCGTGGTGGACCTCGGCGGCACCGACGCGGTGTCCAAGCCGCTGGGCGTCGAGCTGCACGGGCTGCCCGCGCAGGTGGTGGCCCGCGGGTACCACCTGGGCGCCCTGCGCACCGGGGTCGCCAAGACGCGGGTGCTGACGAGCTGGATGCTGAACGCGGTGGCCGGCGACGACTTCGTCCGCACCGGGTTCCAGGCGCGCAAGCGCGCGAAGCTGCGCGACTTCGAGTTCACCGACGCCTATCTGACGCCGGAGCAGGTGCGGGCCCACGTCGAGGAGGAGGGCCGGCCGGTACGGTGATCCGGACGGCTGTGTGACGGTGCGGCGGGCCGGGCCGGAATCCGGCCCGTCGCTGGTGACGGGAGAGTGTGCGGGGGCGTGAACGCTGCGGGACGAGGGGTGCGGACCGGGCTGCGGGAGCGTTTCGTGGCGTCCGACCCCGGGCTGCTGCGGCTGACGTCCGCGCTGCGGACGGTGGGGGCCCTGGCCCTGACCCTGGCCGTGCTCGGTCTCGCGGGGGCGTCGACCAGCCTCATGGTGGCGGGAGCCATCTCCGCGATGGTCTCCACCTTCTCCATCCGGGAGCGCCGGCGCCCGGCCCAGGCGGTCACCCTGGCCCTCGGTCTGCCGGTGGCCCTGGCCTCGGTGTCGCTGGCCGCGCTGCTCAGCGAACGGGTCGTGGTGGGCGACCTCTGCTTCGTCGTGCTGATCTTCTGCGCGGTCTACGGGCGGCGGTTCGGCGACCGGGGCACGGCGCTGGGGCTGATCGCCTTCCAGGTCTACTTCCTGTCGCTGTTCGTGGGCGCCGACCCCGGTGGGCTGCCCGGACTGTGGGCGGCCATCGCCGTCGCGTTCGCGTGCAGCGCGCTGGCCCGGTTCGCCCTGGTGCCGGTGACGCCGACGGGCCTGATGGGGCGGCTGCGCGACGCCTTCCGGGCGCGGCTGGCGCAACTGGTGACGGCGCAGCTCGCGCTGCTCGACGCCGCTCCGGAGAACGCCGACAAGGCGCTGGAGGACCTGCGCGAGGGCACCGCCCGGCTGCACGAGACCGCCCTGATGATCCAGTCCCGGCTGGAGGAGGGCACGCCGGACGAGTCGGCGGCCCGGCTCGTGCAGCGCCGGGTCGCGGAGGCGGAGATCGCCGCCGAGCGGCTCGGCCTGCTGCTGCTGTCGGCCCGCAGCGCCCAGCGGGCGGACACCCTCACCCTGCACCTGCCCGGTGCGCCGGCACCCGAGGTGGGCCGGCTGCCGGGACCGGACGAGGCCGCGGCGGCGCTGCGCCGGGACCTGCTCGCGCTGCGCACGCTGATCCTGCACACCGGGACGCAGGGGACCGCGGTGGCCCATCTGCGCAACCGGCTGCTCGCCTACCGCGACGAGGAGAACCTGCCGCCCGCCTCCCGTGCCGTCCAGGACGTCTTCCGCGCCATCGGTGAGACCGGGCGGGCGGTGATGGGGCTGCGGGTCGCCCTGGACGGGCCGCAGGACGAGTCGGACGACACCCCGTCCACCGCCCGCTCGCGCGAGGAACTGGACGCCGAGGACGCCGCGATCGACGCCGGGGAGGAGACGGGCGACGCGGCGGAGGAGAAGGGCCTGCGGCGGCCGACCACGAGGGCGGCCGTGCAGGTGGCGGTGGGCTCGTCGCTGGCGATCGTCGGCGGCGAGCTGCTGTCGGCGCACCGCTGGTACTGGGCGGTCCTCACCTGCTGGATCGTCTTCATCAACACCGCGTCGACGGGCGAGATCCTGGTCAAGGGCTACCGGCGGCTGCTGGGCACGGTGTTCGGTGTCGTCGCCGGGATGCTGCTGGCCGCCGTGGTGGGCCGGAACACCTGGGCGGCGTTCGCCCTGGTGCTGCTGCTGATCTTCGCGATGTTCTACACGGCGCCGCTGTCCTACACGCTCATGTCGTTCTTCGTCACCGCGATGCTGGGCCTGCTCTACACCCTGCTGCACACCTACAGCTGGGAGGTGCTGGTGCTGCGCCTGGAGGAGACGGCCCTGGGGGTGGCCTGCGGGGTGGTCGCGGCGGCCCTGGTGCTGCCGATCCGCACCGACCGGCGGACCAACGAGCTGCTGGGCACGGTGCTGGAGCGGCTCGCCGAGGTGACGGAGGCGGCGGCGGCGCAGCTGAGCGGCGGGGCCGTGACGGACCTGCTGGAGAAGTCGCGGGAGCTGGACCAGGCGCTGGGCGACCTGCGCTCGGCCACCAAGCCGCTCACCCACCCGGTCACCCCGCTGCGGGCCCGGCGCGCCAACGCCCGGTACGTGGTGGCCCTCCTGGAGACCTGTGCCTACCACGCCCGGGCGCTGGCGGCGACGGCCGAGCTGCTGCCCGCCCATCCGTCCATCGCCGCGGACCCGCGGCTGAGCGGGGCGGCGGGGCGGACGGTGCGCAACATCCAGGCGATCGCCGCCCGGGTCGCCCAGGAGGACACCACCGCGAAGATCGAGACGGGTCCGAGCATCGCCTCGCTGCTGGAGGGGCTGGCGGCGGACGGCACCCCGCGGTTCGGCCGGGTCACCGACCGCGTGCTGCGGCACCTGCAGCGGCTGGACGAAGCCGTCCTGGGCCTCGCCCGGCCGCTGGGGGTGCCGCTCGCGCAGGCGGACCGGTGAGGACGGGCGGGCGCCGCCGCCGGGTGAGGTGAGGGACGCCGCCGGCGGGCGGCGCGCAGGCGCGCGCGAGGCGGGTCCGGCCGGTCCCCGCCGCGGGGGCGGGCCGGTGGGGGGCGGCGGCTCCGCCGGGCGGGGCGACACGGCGACGCGGGCGGCCCGGCACGGCGGACGACGCGGCCACACCGCACGACCGGCCGCACTGGACGACCGGCCACGGCGGGCGGTCGGCCACGGCGGACGGCCCACAACGGCGGGCGGCCCACCACGGCGGACGACCGCGGCCCGGCCACCCGGGGTTGCCGGGCGGCCGGGCCGGGCGGCCGGACCGATGAGGCCGGTGGGACCGGAGGGGCCGGAGGGGCCGGGGGCCAGAAAGCGGGAGGCCGGGACCGGGACCGGTGAGGCCGCCCCCGGCACACACTGCGGGGGCGTCCGCCCCTCAGAAGTCGGTGGGCAGTCCGCTGGCGGCGGCGATGCCGCGCAGTTCCTCGTTCTGCCGGTGGCGGTCCCTGATGTAGTCGGCGATCTCTCCCAGGCGGTTGGGGTCGGCGGCGGTCTGGGCGTCGGTGACGACACGGACCGGGCCGGTGTCGTCCACCTCGAGTTCGACCACCTCGTTGTCCAGGCGGCCGGTGACGGCGGTCGCGATGACGAGGGCGGCCTCGTCGCGGACCTCCTGGGGCAGTTCGTCGTCCCCGCCGTCGAGGGCGAGGTCGAGGCCGGACAGGCGGTGCTCCTCGATCGCCTCGAGGACCGGCTCCACCACTCGGAGCAGAAGCCGGTAGTCCTCGGTGTCCATCCGGACGCGCAGGAGGTCGAGGTAGACGTCCACGGGCCGGCCTTCCGGGGGGATCTCGGATTCGCTCATGGCACGCGGGTTCCCCGCATCCGGCTCGTCATACGGCCGCCGCCGCATCGGGGAGCGGCGGCGGACCAGCCGGGCCCCCGGTACGGCGGTGTCAGACGCGGCGCCAGCGGGCCAGGGCGAAGGAGAACACGCCGAACAGCACCAGTCCGGCGGCGACGGCCACCAGCAGCCACGGCCCGGCGGGGGTGTCCGCGAAGCTGCGGAGCGTGTCGTCGAGGCCCTTGGCCCGGTCGGGCTCGTAGTCGACGGCCGCCCGGACGGCGAACGCCCCGGCCGCGGCGAACACCAGGCCGCGGGCGATGCCGCCGCCCACGCCCGTCACGTCGACGAGGGTCCGGGCGCGGCGCCCGAGCTCGCCGAGACGCAGTTCGTCGTGGTACGTGCGGCGGGCGGCCCGCACCCCGATCCACACCCCGGCGCCGGCCACGACGGCTCCGCCCAGGGCGACCAGCCACGGGCCGGCGGGGAGTTCCAGGGCGCGGGCGGTGACGTCCCGGGACTGCCGGTCGCTCGATCCGCTGCCGTTGTCCCGGTCCAGGGCGAACGCCAGGACCGAGACGGCGACGAACGCGTAGAAGCCGCAGCGGGCCGCGGAGGCGAGCCGTTTGCGGGCCTTGCGGCCGTTCCTGCCGGAAGCGCCGAAGAGAGTCTCGGTCAGGCGCCACACGGCCATGCCGACCAGTCCGATGCCGAGCGCCCACAGCAGGACGGCGCCGAACGGCTTGTCGGCGAGTTCGGCCAGGGCCCCGCCCCGGTCGGCCTGCCGTTCGCCGTCGCCGAAGGCGATCCGCAGGGCCAGCACGCCGACCAGCAGGTAGATGACGCCCCGGGCGGTGAGACCGGCGCGCGCGGCGCCCTCCCGCACCGACCCGTTCGCGGCCCGCCGGGCGTCCGTGCGGCCTCTGCGGGCCAGCGTCCCCAGGTTCATGAGCCCCCCACGTCGTTCCTCGTGCCCCCCTTCGGGACATCGGCAGACATCCGGATGCCCCGGTCTCCGGCGCGCACACGTGGGGCGCCGGACGGCGGTCCGGCGCCCCACGTGTCACGCGGTCGCGCTCAGTCGGCGGCCAGGGCCGCGGGGCGCGGGCCGGCGGTGTCCCCGGAGGTCCCCAGCCACCGGTGCGCGGTCTCCAGGGCCTGCCGCACGTCCCGGGTGCCGGTGGACACGCACAGCGTGTAGGCCACGTCACGGACCCGGGGGTTCGGCCCGGCGGGGCCGGGCAGGGTGTCGGCGCCCACGAGGGCCTCGTACTCGTCGACGAGACGGCGCAGCACGACGGGGTGTGGCTTCAGCATGGGATTCGTTCTCCGGTCCGTGGGACGAGGGCGTCCGTGTCGTACGAGGGGTGGGACGAGCCGCGCGGGCCGCGCGAGGCCGACCGTGCGGGTGGTGCGGTGGTACGGGTGGTGCGGGTGGCGGGGCGGTCCGTGCGAGTGGTGCGGGCCGCCCGGTCGCTGCCCGGGGGATCAGGCGCTGGGCGACGGGCCCGTGGAGCCGCGGCGGCCGGGACGCTGCCCCATCGCCTCGGCGCGCACCCGGGCGCAGCTGCGGCTGATCAGGCGGGAGACGTGCATCTGGGAGATGCCCAGCCGGTCGGCTATGCGGCTCTGGGTCATGTCCTCGAAGAACCGCATGTAGAGGATGGCGCGCTCGCGCTCGGGCAGGCGGCGCAGGCCCTCCTTGGCCGACTCGCGGTCGATGACCGTGTCGTAGGAGCTGTCCGAGGCGCCCAGCGTGTCGGCCAGGCTGTATCCGTCGTCCTCGGTGGACAGCTCCGCGTCGAGCGAGAGGGTGCTGAAGCTCTCCAGGGCCTCCATCCCGGCACGGACCTCCTCCTCGGTCAGCCCGGTGTGGGCGGCGAGGTCCGCGACCGAGGGTTCGGGGCTGCCGGGGTGCTGGGTCAGTTCGCGGCGGGCGACCCGCACCTTGTTGCGCAGTTCCTGCACCCGGCGCGGCACCCTGAGGGCCCACATGCGGTCCCGGAAGTGCCGCTTGACCTCGCCGGTGATGGTCGGGACGGCGTAGCTCTCGAAGGCTCCGCGGGCCGGGTCGAAGCGGTCGATGGCCTTCACCAGGCCGAGCGCGGCGACCTGGCGCAGGTCCTCGACGGACTCGCCGCGGTCGCGGAAGCGGCCGGCGATGCGGTGCGCCATGGGCAGCCACGCGGTGACGAGCTCGTCGCGCACGGCGTCCCGCTCCGGTCCGTCCTCCAGGGCTGCCAGGCGGTGGAACAGGGCGGCGGTGTCAGGGGCGTCGTCGTGCCGCCTGCGGGGACGGGCCGTCTCGGCGGGCTGGGTCGCGGGGCGGGCGGCCGGGGTGTCAATGAGCATTGCGGTATCGCTCCCGAGCGGTGGTTGGGGGGTTCTACCGCGGGACGCGGACGCGGTGACCCGGAGGGGGTTCACAGCAGTCACAGCGGTCCCGCTGGCGCGCCTCCGGTCCGAAGCACGAAACTCCGGTTGCCCCGCCCCCAAACGAACAAACACCCCTGTGCCGGACAATCGTCGGAAGCGTTCCGGAGCCCGTGACGCCGGACGCCGGGCGTCACGAGAGGGGCACCACGGCGGTGATGCACTTGCCGCCGGTGGGCAGGTCGGCCACGAGCACGTCGCGCGAGAGGCGGCAGACGATGGGCCAGCCGTGACCGCCGGGCCGCCGGCCTCCGCGCGCCCGCTCGGCGGCGGTCCGGGTCACCGGGAGTTCGTCGCTGCGGTCGCTCACCGAGACGCGGACCGACGGCCCGGTGACGTCGACCCGGACCTCGGTGACGCCTCCGCCGTGCAGGATGGCGTTGGTGGTCAGTTCGGACGCGACGAGCAGCGCGTCGGAGAGGGCGTCGGCGTCGCACTGGGCGGTCCGGCACTGCTCGGACACCGCGCGGGCGACGGCTTCCCGGACGTCGCCCGGCCGGCACGGGGAGGTGCGCCGGACCGGGCCGTGGTCCGGCGGATCGGCAACGGGCAGGGTGGCATGCGCCTCTCGCATCCTCGGGCTCCCTGGTTCTCGGTCGGATCGGCGGCTCGCCCGGTCGGACGGATGCCGCGTTCTTCCCTTTTCGGCTCACCTGTCCCGGTGGCGGCAAACCTCCCGGGCCCCCATCCGGGCGCCCTGTCATGCGGGCGGCGGACGGGGGTACCCGGCCGTACATGACCGATGTGGTGGACTCGGACGAACTGCTGCGGCGCATCCAGCGGGCCCGGGCCCGGGCGGCGCAGGAGGAACGCGCGCTGCGGTCCGGGAACGGCTCCGGGGCCGACGACGGAGGGCCGGCCGGTGACGCCGAGGCCCGCAGAGTGGCCTACGAGGTGGTCCTGACCGTCCTGGACGAGATCCTCACCCCGGGCCGGCGCACCGTACGCGACTGAGCCGGGCGGCGGGCGGGAGCACCGGCGGAATGTCTCCGTCCGGCCCGGGCACCCGGCACGCATGACTGCCGACCACCACCGGGCACCGGTGCTCGAAGCGCTGCAGGAATACCGCCGCACGGGCCAGCTGGCCTTCACTCCGCCGGGACACAAGCAGGCCCGCGGAGCCGACCCCGCGGTGCGCGAGGTCCTCGGCGACGCGGTGTTCCTCGGCGACGTCCTGGCGTCCGGCGGCCTGGACGACCGGCTCACCCGGGGCCGCGTCCTGCAGCAGGCGCAGGAGCTGATGGCGGACGCGGTGCACGCCGACCACACCTTCTTCAGCACCTGCGGCAGCTCCCTGTCGGTCAAGGCGGCGATGCTGACGGTGGCCGGTCCGCACCAGAAGCTGCTGATCGGGCGGGACGCCCACAAGTCCGTGGTCTCCGGCCTGATCCTGTCCGGCATCGAGCCCGTCTGGGTGGAGCCCCGGTGGGACGCCGGACGGCACATCGCCCATCCCCCGTCGGCGGCCGAGTTCGAGCGGGCGTTCGAGGAGCACCCGGACGCGCGCGGCGCGCTCATCACCAGCCCGACGCCGTACGGGGCCTGCGCGGACCTGGCCGCCGTGGCCGAGGTGTGCCACCGGCGCGCGCGCCCGCTGATCGTGGACGAGGCGTGGGGCGCCCATCTGCCCTTCCACCCGGACCTGCCGTCGTGGGCGATGGACGCGGGCGCCGACATCTGCGTGACCAGCATCCACAAGATGGGCAGCGGCCTGGAGCAGGGGTCCGTCTTCCACCTGCGGGGCGACCTGGTGACACCGGCCCTGCTCGGGATCACGGCCGACCTGCTCGACACCACGAGCCCGTCGGTGCTGATCCACGCCGGGCTGGACGGCTGGCGGCGGCAGATGGCCCTGCGCGGCGAGGAGCTCATGGGTGCCGCGCTGGAGCTGTGCGGCGAGGTGCGGGCGGCGATCGGGGAGATCGACGGGATGCACGTCGACGACCGCGCCGACTACTGCGGCCCGGGCCGTGCGGACGCCTTCGACCCGCTGCCCTGCGTCATCGACCTCGACGGACTGGGCATCAGCGGGTACACGGCGGCCGACTGGCTGCGCGAGCACCGCAGCGTCGACGCCCATCTCGCCGACCACCGCCGGATCGGCATGCAGCTCACCCACGCCGACGACCGGGAGACGACCGGTCAGCTGCTGGCGGCGCTGAAGGACCTCTCGCGGGCGGCGCCCAACCTGCCGCGGGGGCCGCGGGTCGAGGTGCCGAGCCCGGGCGAGCTGCGCCTGGAGCAGGCCCTGCTGCCGCGCGACGCGTTCTTCGGCCCGGCCGAGGAGGTACCCCTCGCCGAGGCCGCCGGCCGGGTCGCGGCCGAGATGATCACGCCCTACCCGCCGGGCATCCCGGCCGTGCTGCCCGGCGAGCGGCTGAACGAGCCCGTGCTGCGCTACCTGCGGACGGGCCTCGACGCGGGCATGTACCTGCCGGACCCGACGGAGCCGTCGCTGGAGACGATCCGGGTCGTCGGCGAGCGTGCGGCGTGAGTCCCGGGCGTCCGCCTCCCGGGAGCTCGCGACCGGGACGGCACGCCCCTGGGGGAGCACCGGAAGCGGAAGGCAGCCACGGAAGCGGCCGCGAAAGTGAAACGGGTCACGTGACCGGGTTCCGGTTCCCACAAAGCGCCGGGTTTGGTTTATCGTTCATCTACACGTGGTCACGGAGTCGACGCGCGGTCCTCCGGCACCACTCCTTACGGCCCTGGCTGGTTTCCCCCGTCCAGCCAGGGCTTTTTCATGCCCGCCCCCGGACCCCGCCTCGGACCGGTCCCCCTCCCCGACGTGCCCCGGGCGCCCGGGGCGGCTCCAATGGAGGAGAGAGCAAGAAGGCCAGAGAACGGGAAGCGGGGGAACACGCCCCGGAACCGTCCGTACGGCTAGGAGCGCCGCGCCATGACCCAAGCGATCAAACTCCTGACCGCCCTCCCGCCTCCCCAGCGCGAACGCCTGATGACCCTCGCGCGGGAGGTCCACTTCCCCGAGGACACCAGGATCTTCGAATCGGGCGGCACCGCCGACCGTTTCTGGGTCATCCGGTCCGGCGCGGTCTCCCTGGACCAGCGGATCAACCACCTGCACCGCACCACGGTCGCCGGCCTCGGCTCGGGCGACCTGCTCGGCTGGTCCTGGCTCTTCCCCCCGTACCGCTGGGACTTCGGCGCCGTGGCCTTCAGCCAGGTGCGCGCCTACGAGTTCGACGCGGCGGCCGTGCTCGGCCTGTGCGAGCAGGACCCGCCCCTCGGGCTGACACTGGTGCGCGCGGTCGCGGAGATCCTCGCCCACCGGCTGGAGATGACCCGCGGCCAGTTGCTGGAGCAGTACGCGCTGCACCGGCGGGGCGTGGTGCCGTAGAGCCGGCGTCGGGCCCCGGGCGCCGCGGAAGGCCGCCGAGGTACGGCCGCGGGACGGCCGGCGAGATACGGCCGCGGGACGGCACGCCGGTCGTCCGGTACGGCCGACGGCAGCGGGTACGCCGACGGCGCGGTGCCGGCCGGGCGCCGCGCACGGCGGGCGCGTCAACTGCCCGCCAGCAGGCTCACTCCCAGGACGATCATGGTCGCGGCGACCAGGCCGTCCAGCACCCGCCAGGCCGCGGGGCGGGCGAGGAAGCGGCTCAGCAGCCGGGCGCCGAAGCCCAGGGCGGCGAACCAGCAGACGCTGGCCAGCACGGCCCCCAGGCCGAAGCTCCAGCGCAGCGGGCCGTGGTCGGCGGCCACCGAACCGAGCAGGAACACGGTGTCCAGGTACACGTGGGGGTTGAGCCAGGTCATCGCGAGGCAGGTGAGTACCGCCCGGCGGCGCGATCCGGCCGCCTCCCCCTCGGTGCGCAGCCCGTCCGCCTCCGGCCGGACGACCCGGCGTGCCGCCAGGGCGCCGTAGCCGAGCAGGAACAGTCCGCCGACCCAGCCCACCGCCGTCAGGGCCCCCGGCCACGCGACCACGACCGCGCCGATGCCCGCCACACCCAGCGCGATCAGGGCGGCGTCGGACAGGGCGCAGATGCCGACGACGGCGAGGACGGCGTGGCGGCGCACCCCCTGGCGCAGCACGAAGGCGTTCTGCGCGCCGATGGCCACGATCAGGGACAGGCCGGTGCCGAAGCCGGCGGCGGCGGTGGTCAGGCTGCTCGTCATGGGAAAGGACGCTAGTCGCGGCCGGTACGTGCAGTACAGCTAAGGATTCTTACGTACCCTTAGCGATTGTGATGCCGAAGCCCTCACCACCGGTTTCCTCCGAGCCGCCCGCGACCGGTCCCCCCGCCGCCCGCGGGTCCGGCGGCCCGCCCTCCCCCGCGTCGGAACTGCCGCTGGACCAGGTCAGGACCCTGCTCGCGGTGGTCGACGAGGGGACCTTCGAGGCGGCCGCGGCCGTCCTGCACGTGACGCCGTCCGCGGTCAGTCAGCGGGTCAAGGCCCTGGAGCAGCGCACCGGCCGGGTCCTGCTGCTGCGCACCAAGCCGGTGCGGCCCACGGAGTCGGGCCAGGTGCTGGTGCGGCTGGCCCGGCAGGTGGGGCTGCTGGAGCGGGACGCGCACGCCGAACTGGGCCTCAGCGGCACCGGCCGGGCCACGCGGGTGCCGGTGGCGGTCAACGCGGACTCCCTGGCGAGCTGGTTCCTGCCCGCTCTCGGCCGGGTGCCGCCCGAGGCCCGGATCTGCTTCGAGCTGCGCCGGGAGGACGAGGGCCACACGGCCGCGCTGCTGCGGGAGGGCACGGTGATGGCCGCGGTGACCTCCTCGCCCGAGGCGGTCCCGGGCTGTTCGGTCCGGCACCTGGGGCGGATGCGCTACCTGCCCGTCGCGCACCCGGACTTCACCGCACGGCACCTCGACGGGCCGCTGCGCGAGGTGCTGCCGGGGGCGCCGGTGATCGTCTTCGACCGGCTGGACGACATCCAGGACGGATTCGTCCGGCGGGTCACCCGCGGACGCTCGGAAGCGAGCGCCGACCGGCACTGGATCCCGACCTCGGAGGGGTACGCCGACGCCGTCGCCGCGGGACTGGGCTGGGGCATGGTTCCCGAGGCGCAGGCCGTCCCGCTGCTGCGGGCCGGGCGGGTCGTCCGCTTCGCCCCGCAGCTCCACGTGGACGTGTCCCTGTACTGGCAGCAGTGGAAGCTGGACTCCCCGGCCCTGGCCGCGCTGGCCGGGGCGGTCACCGCGACGGCGGCGGAGGCACTGCGCCCCTGACGGGACCGGCCGTGCGGACCGCGCCGGACGGTCCCCGGCGGCCCGGTCCGGGCGCGCCCCCGGCCGGACGTCCGCCGGGCGCCTCCGGTGCCTGCGTCGGCTCCGCGCCCGGCCCGCCGTCCGGTCGTTCCGCCGGCGTGCCCCCGGCGTCCGGTGTGCCGGCGGCGCGCAGGCGGCCGGCCGCGCTGTCCAGCAGCATGTCCAGCGCCGTCGGATACGCGCTGGTGACCATGCGGGCCGCCAGCAGCGGGGCCACCTCGGCGATGCGGGGGTGGGTGGCGGCCGACAGCCGGGCGTAGGTCGACTGCCACATGTCCTCGTCGGCGCGCCGGGCGTCACCGGGCAGGGCCAGGGACGCGGCGTCCAGGGCGGCGAAGCCCAGGGTGGTGTCGATGAACGCGTGGTAGACGCGGACCGTCTCCTCCCGGGAGAAGCCCGCCGAGCGCAGGATGTCCAGCACGGCCTCGTCGGCGGCGAGTTCGTTGGCGCGGCCTGAGACCCGGCTGGCGGTGAGCACCGCGGCCTGCGGGTGGGAGACGTAGGCCGCGTGGATGCGCAGCCCGACGGCGCGCAGGTCGGCCCGCCACCGGCCCGTCGGCCGCCAGCCGCTCAGCGCGCGGCCGACGAGCGCGTCCCCGAGGGCGAGCGTCAGGTCGTCCATGCCGCGGAAGTACCGGTACAGCGTGCTCGGATCGCAGTCCAGCGCGAGGCCGAGCCGCCGGGCCGTCAGGCCGGTGCTGCCGTGCTCGCGCAGCAGGCGCAGCGCGGTGTCGACGATCAGCGCCTCGGACAGCACCCGCCCGCTCCTGGTCGGCCGGCGGCGCCGCCGCTTCTCCTCCGGAACCACCCGCTTGGCCATCTCCGCTCCTCCCGCCGCCCGGCACCGGACGTGCCCCACGGGCCGGCGCCCCGCGCGCGGCCCTTATGCCAACACGATTGACCTTACGTCGCCGCGAGGCGTTGTATCTGCCCCACAGGAGCTCCTCGTATCGTCCTGATACGTCACGGAAAGGGAGTGTTCGTCATGCGCGTACTACTGGTGGGAGCGGGCGGGGTGGGGACCGCCATCACCCGGGTGGCGGCCCGGCGGCCGTTCTTCGAACGGATGGTGGTCGCCGACTACGACCCGGCCCGCGCACAGGCCGCCGTGGCCGCGCTCGGCGAGCGGGGCGGCCGGTTCCGCGCCGAGCGGGTCGACGCCGGCGACCAGGCGCAGGTGGCGGCCCTGCTGCGGGAGCACGCGTGCGACGTGCTGCTCAACGCCACCGACCCGCGGTTCGTGATGCCGCTGTTCCGTGCCGCGCTGGACGCCCGGGCCACCTATGTCGACATGGCGATGTCGCTGTCCCGGCCGCATCCCGAACGGCCGTACGAGGAATGCGGGGTCAAGCTGGGCGACGAGCAGTTCGCCCTGGCGGCGGACTGGGAGCGGGCGGACGCGCTCGCTCTCGTCGGCATGGGGGTGGAACCGGGCCTGTCGGACGTCTTCGCCCGGTACGCGGCCGACGAACTCTTCGACCGGATCGACGAGATCGGGATCCGGGACGGTTCGAACCTCACCGTGGACGGTTACGACTTCGCCCCGTCCTTCAACATCTGGACCACCATCGAGGAGTGCCTCAACCCGCCCGTCGTGCACGAGGCCGGCCGCGGCTGGTACACCACCGAACCGTTCAGCGAGCCCGAGGTGTTCGACTTCCCCGAGGGCATCGGACCGGTGGAATGCGTGAACGTCGAGCACGAGGAGGTTCTCCTCGTCCCCCGCTGGATCGACACCGGCCGGGTGACCTTCAAGTACGGCCTGGGCCGCGAGTTCATCGACACCCTCCGGACCCTGCACCTGCTGGGCCTGGACAGCACCGAGCCGGTGACCGTGCCGGGCCCCGGCGGGCCGGTGGCGGTCTCGCCGCGGGACGTGGTGGCCGCCTGCCTGCCCGACCCCGCGACCCTGGGCGAGCGGATGCACGGCAAGACGTGCGCCGGGACCTGGGTGCGGGGGGTCCGGGACGGGAAGCCGCGCGAGGTGTACCTCTACCACGTCGTCGACAACCAGTGGTCCATGGCGGAGTACGGCTGTCAGGCGGTGGTGTGGCAGACCGCGGTCAACCCGGTCGTCGCCCTCGAACTCCTCGCCACCGGCGCCTGGTCGGGGAGCGGGGTGCTCGGCCCGGAGGCGTTCCCGGCCCGGCCGTTCCTGGACCTGCTGAACGACTACGGCTCCCCCTGGGGTCTGCGGGAGCAGTGAGCGTGACCGCCGCCGCGGTTTCGCCCGGTATCGACAGGTCACCCGAAAAGGAGTAAGGCATCCCATGGTGCGGATCTACTGCGATCGCAGGTGACTTTCGATGGACAACTGGCGGAATCGCGCGGCCTGCCGGACCGAGGACCCCGACCTGTTCTTCCCGATCGGCACGTCCGGCCCGGCCCTGCTGCAGACGGAGCAGGCCAAGGCGGTGTGCCGGCGCTGCCCCGTCCAGCAGCAGTGCCTGGACTGGGCCCTGGAGACCGGTCAGTCCATCGGCGTGTGGGGCGGCACGAGCGAGAACGAGCGGCGCGCCCTGAAGCGGCGCGCGGCGGCGCGGCGGACGTCCGGCTGACCGGGAAGCGGTCCGGGAGGGCCGGCCCGCTCAGCGTCCGGTCCGGCGCAGTGGCCCCCAGGGGTGATCCTGGCGGGCCACTTCGCGCCTCGCCTCCTCGATGACGCGGTCGGCGATCCGGCACAGCGGACGGATGTCGGCCACCAGCGGCTCGTTGTCGGGCCCGCGGCCGACCTCCCGGCCGGTGAGGATCCAGCAGCGCACCCCCGGGCCCTTGTCGTGCGGCAGGTGCGCGTAGTCGTACAGCCTGCGGGCGACCCACAGGCGCACCGGCCGGTCCCGCCACCAGCCTTCGACGTCCAGGGGGTTGGCCGACAGACCCGGCATGGCCACCCCCGTCAGGTCGTCGACGCTGGACGCGGCCCGCAGGTCGGCCGCCGGGCCCCGGGACCACCGGACGTACAGCCGGCGGTCGCGCTCCACGAGCCGGACGAGACCGTCGAGCGAGCGCACGACCGGCAGGTCGTCCCAGGTGCTCATACGGCCTCCTTCCGGCCCGGCGGACGCGATCGGCGGAACAGGTACCCGCTCGACAGGGACGGGAACCGGCCCGTCTGGCGCACGAACCAGCCGACCGCCACGGAGGCGACGGGCGCCCGCCGCCGTGCCCGCCACCGGGCACGGCAGTACGCTCGCGGAACACCTGACCCGACCGGAAAGGGGTCCGAGCATGACCGTGCGGGTGCGCCGGGTCTACGAACCGCCACAGCCGGAGGACGGACTCCGGGTCCTCGTCGACCGGCTGTGGCCGCGGGGGCTGGCCAAGGACGCGGCCCGGGTGGACGAGTGGCCCAAGGACCTCACCCCGTCGACGGAGCTGCGCCGCTGGTACCACGCCGAGGAGCGGCCGTACGGGGAGTTCCGGGCGCGGTACGAGGCGGAGCTGGCCGCGCCGGGGGCCGCCGGGCTCCTCGACGGGCTGCGGCGGTCGGCGCGGGAGGGCGACGTGACGCTGCTGACGGCGTCGAAGTGGCCGGAGCGCAGTCACGCCGAGGTCCTGCGGCGGCTGTTGGAGGACTGATCGCGGAGGCGGGCCGGGGCCGTGCGCTCCCCGGCCCGCTCCCCGTCACTCAGGCGGTGCCGTCGGCGGCGGCCCGTCCCGCGGCCCGTCCCGAGAAGAGGCAGCCGCCGAGGAACGTGCCCTCCAGGGCGTTGTACCCGTGCACCCCGCCCCCGCCGAAGCCGGCGACCTCGCCGGCCGCGTACAGGCCGTCGACGGGGCGGCCGTCCGCGCCGAGGGCGCGGGAGTCGAGGTCGGTCTGGATGCCGCCGAGGGTCTTGCGGGTCAGGACGTGCAGCTTGACGCCGATCAGCGGCCCCGCCGACGGGTCGAGGATGCGGTGCGGGGACGCCACCCGGCCGAGGCGGTCACCGAGGTAGCGGCGGGCGTTGCGGATGCCCTGCACCTGGGCGTCCTTGGCGTAGGCGTGCGCGATCTGCAGGTCCCTGACCTCGATCTGCCGGCGGATGTCGGCGGCATCGAGCAGCGGCTCGTGGGTGAGCGCGTTCATCTTCTCCACCAGCTGCTCCACGGTCGGCGCGGAGACGAAGTCGGCGCCCCGGCGCAGGAAGGCGTCGACCGGCCCGGGAGCGCCCTTGCCCAGCACCCGTTCGCGCAGGAAGGCGGCGCGGTCCTTGGCCGTGATGTCCGGGTTCTGTTCGGAGCCCGACAGCGCGAACTCCTTCTCGATGATCTTCTGGGTGAGCACGAACCAGGAGTGGTCGTACCCGGCGATGTCCTCGGTGGTGCGCAGGTGCCGGAGCGTGCTCAGGGTGTCGTAGCCGGGCAGGCAGGGCGCGGGCAGCCGGCGGCCGAGTGCGTCGAACCACATCGAGGAGGGTCCGGGCAGGATGCGGATCCCGTGACCCGGCCAGACGGGGTCCCAGTTCCGCACGCCCTCGGTGTAGTGCCACATGCGGTCCCGGTTGACCAGCCGGGCGCCCGCCCGGGCGCTGATGTCGAGCATCCGCCCGTCGACGTAGGCGGGGACGCCGGTGACCATCTCGCGGGGCGGGGTGCCGAGCCGCTCGGGCCAGTACCGGCGCACGATGTCGTGGTCGGCGCCTATGCCTCCGCTGGTGACGATCACGGCCTGGGCGGTGAGTTCGAACTCACCGGCCGCCTCACGGCTGGAGGCGACGCCCCGGGGCGCGTCGTCGGGTGCCAGCACGGTGCCGCGCACGCCGTGGGCCCGGCCGTCCGTCATGACCAGGTCGTCGACGCGGTGGCGGTGGTGGAAGGTGAGCAGCCCGTCGCGCGCGGCCTGCCGGGCGGAGCGGACGAAGGGGTCGACGACACCGGTGCCGGTGCCCCAGGCGATGTGGAAGCGGGGCACGGTGTTGCCGTGGCCGTCGGCGCGCAGGTCGCCGCGCTCGGCCCACCCCACGGTGGGCAGGAACGTGATGCCGTGGCCGTTCAGCCAGGACCGCTTCTCGCCCGCCGCCCACTCGACGTACGACCGTGCCCAGCGGACCGCCCAGCTGTCCTCGTCGTCGAGCCGGTCGAAGCCCGCGCTGCCCCGCCAGTCGCTCCAGGCGAGGTCGAAGGAGTCCTTGATGCGCAGGCGCCGCTGTTCGGGCGAGTCGACCAGGAACAGCCCGCCGAAGGACCAGAAGGCCTGTCCGCCGAGGTTGGCGGCGTTCTCCTGGTCGACGAGGGCGACCCTGCGCCCCCTGCTGGTCAGTTCGTGGGCCGCGACGAGGCCCGCGAGTCCTGCTCCGACGACGATGACGTCGGCGTCCATGGCGACCGTCCCTTCCTTGGTCCGGGCCGCTGCGCGGCCGGCTCGGCGCTGCCGTCGGTGAGCAGCGCGGTCAGCAGTTGTCCCAGCAAGGCGCGGGCACCCGTCGTGTCCCGGTCCAGCAGCAGCCGGGTGGTGACGCCGTCGTAGGCGGCGACCACGGCGTGCGCGGCACCGTCGGCGTCGCCGAGCACGGCGGGCAGCGGCGTGCCGGCGCGCCGGAGCCGGTCCGCGATGGCCCGGCGCAGCCGGTCCCGGTGCTCCAGCAGGCCGCGCGCCACGTCGGGACGGCGGGCGGCGTGCACCAGGAAGTCGGTCTTCACCAGCAGCCAGTCCCGGTCGAGCAGCAGCACCTCGGTGACCCGGTCGACGGCGGCCGTGACGTCGAGGGCGGGTCCGTCCTGGGCGAGGGCCTCGGCGACCTGGTCGGCGAGGAGGCCGGCCCGCTCGCGGTAGAGCGCGAAGAACAGCTCGTCCAGGGTGGCGAAGTTGGAGTAGAAGGCGCCCCTGGTGTACCCGGCGGCCGTGCAGATCTCCTCGATGGAGACCCGTCCGAAGCCCTTGTCGGCGAACACCGCGAAGGCGGCGGTGAGGAGGCCGGCGCGGGTGCGCGCGCGGCGTCCGGTGACGCGGCCGTCCGCGCCTGGTGGTGGCATGCCCCCTCCTCCCCGCCGTTCGATACGAGAACGTATCCGATACAGCCGTGCATCCGATACCGCCGTGCATCCGATACCGCCGTGCATCCGATACGGCCGTGCGTCTGCGGCCGTATATCCGAAGGCCCGCGCGCCCCCGGCTTCTGCGGCGGTCCGGGCCCGCGCTCCGGAACGAACACCTCCTCGACTAGAACGCCTTTTCGATTCGGCGTACGCTGGAGCCATGACCACGCACCACCCCGAAGCGCTCCGGGCACTCCAGGGATCGCTCTTCGACCAGACGGACGAGGTGCGGCTCGGCCCCCTCGACGGGGTGCGCCGCACGCCCCTGGGACACGGCGCCTGGATCGACGTGCTGCCCGGCTGGCTCCACGGATCCGATGCGCTGTTCGGGCGGCTGGCCGCCGAGGTGCCCTGGCGGGCCGAGCGCCGCCGGATGTACGACCGGACCGTGGACGTGCCGCGGCTGCTGTCCTCCTACGGCGCCGGCGACCCGCTGCCGCACCCCGTGCTGGACGAGGCGCGGGACGCCCTCGGGCGGCACTACGCCGACGAGCTGGGCGAGCCGTTCGCCACCGCCGGGCTCTGCTACTACCGCGACGGCCGGGACAGCGTCGCCTGGCACGGCGACCGCATCGGGCGGGGCGCCCGGGAGGACACCATGGTGGCGATCCTCTCCGTGGGCACGCCCCGCGACCTGCTGCTGCGGCCGGTCGGCGGCGGCCGGACGGTGCGCCGCCCGCTCGGGCACGGCGACCTGATCGTGATGGGCGGCTCCTGCCAGCGCACCTTCGAGCACGCCGTGCCCAAGAGCACCCGCGCCACCGGGCCGCGCATCAGCGTCCAGTTCCGCCCGCGCGGGGTCAACTGACCCGCGGGGCGCACCGGAAGCCTGTCCTCCCCCGTCGCGCTCCCCCACACTGGGCCGCACACCGTACGGGGAGGGACCATGGGCGCGGATCCCGGGCGGCCGGACGGCACCGGACGGCGCGGCGAACTGGACGTGCTGCGGGCCCTCGTGGTCGTCGGCCTGGTCTTCTTCCACGCCGCCCTGGTCTTCTCCCCCGACGACGACTTCTACGTCAAGAACGCCGAGACCACCGGCGCCGTGACCGTGCTCGCCGGTTTCGGCGTGGTGTGGGCCATGCCCATGCTCTTCCTCGTCGCGGGGCTGGGCGCGCGGCACTCCATCCGCCGCCGCGGGCCGCGGGGGTTCGCCCGCGAACGCCTGCTGCGCCTCGGCGTCCCCCTGGTCTTCGGCACCGTCGTGCTCTGTCCCCTCCCCCAGTGGCTGCGGCTGCGCGCCGCCGAACCCGGTGACGACACGTCGTACTGGGCCTTCTGGCCCCGGTTCCTCGGCGTGCGCCCGGACCTCGCGGACTTCCCGTTCGTCCTGGACGGGGAGCACTTCGAGACCGGGCACCTGTGGTTCGTCGTCCTGCTGCTCACCTTCAGCCTGCTGCTCGCCCCCGGCGCCGGCCGGCTCGCGGGCGCGGCCGACCGCGCGGTGCCCGCGCTGCGGCGCCGGCCCGCGCTGCTCCTGCTGCCCGCGCTGCCACTGGCCGCGGTCAACGCGCTGCTGGGCATGGAGGAGGGCTTCGCGGGCTGGAACCGCTGGGCCTACCTGCTGTTCCTCCTGTACGGCTTCGCCCTCGCCGACGACGTCCGGGTCCGGGACGCGACCCGCCGGGTGCGGGTGCCGGCCGGGCTGCTCGGTCTGGCGCTGTTCGCCGGGACGGCACCCGGGTTCATCGCGGGGAACGACCCGTTCACCGCGTGGACACCGTCCGCCGTGACCACCCGGGCCCTGTTCGGAGCCGCGGGCTGGTGCTGGGTGCTGGCCCTCCTGGGGCTGCTGGACCGGCGCCGCGCACGGCCCGGCGGCTCCCCGGCCGACCCGCCGGAGGGCGGGCGGCCCGCCACCGCCTCCCGCCGGGCCGCCCTCCTGCGGTACCTCGCCGTCGCCGCCCTCCCCCTGTACGTCCTGCACCAGCCGGTGGTGGTCGCCCTCGCCTACGGCGTGACCGGATGGCGGGCGCCGATCGCCGTCGAGTACGCGGTCATCGTGACCGGCTCGCTGGCGGTGATCCTCGTGGTGTACGAGGCCGGGGTGCGCCGCAGCCGCGCCACCCGGTTCCTGTTCGGAATGCGTCCCCCCTCCCCCGGACCGCCCGCCCGCACCCCGGCGCCCTGACCCGCTCTCCCCGGCGCCGCGTCGCCTCCGGGGCGGGCGCCGGCCGGCACCGCCCCGCCGGACGGGTGGCGGGCCCAGGTGCGCCGCCGGGTATGTTCGACCACGACCGTGCCGCCGCGGTGGCCCCCGCCGACGCCCCGGCGGTCCTTGGACGGCGGCCTGCTGCCCGGGCCCGGGCCCGTACCCCGCGGGCCGGTGCGCGCCGCGCCCCCGAACGCCCGCGAGCAGGCCCCATAGGCTGGCAGCACGACCACCGCGAGAGGACGACCCGCGACCCATGGCCCTGCAGATCAACGCCACCAACCCGGAGCACCCCGCGCTGCTGCTGGAACTGCCGTGGCACCTCCCCCTGGAGGAGTGGCCCGAGGAGTACCTGGTGCCGCTGCCGCGCGGCATCTCCCGGCACGTGGTGCGCTACGCCCGGGCCGGCGACGAGGTGGTCGCGGTCAAGGAGCTGGCCGAGCGTCCCGCCCAGCGCGAGTACGGGCTGCTGCGCGACCTGGACCGGATCGACATCCCGGCGGTGGATCCGCTCGCGGTGGTCACCGGCCGCACCGACGCCGCCGGGGAGCCGCTGGAGAGCGTCCTGGTCACCCGGCACCTGGCCGGCTCGCTGCCGTACCGGTCGCTGTTCGAGACGACCCTGCGCCCGGCGACCATGCACCGGCTGATGGACGCCCTGGCCGTGCTCCTGGTGCGGCTGCACCTCGCCGGGTTCGCGTGGGGCGACTGCTCGCTGTCCAACACCCTGTTCCGGCGGGACGCGGGCGCCTACGCCGCCTACCTCGTCGACGCGGAGACCGGCGACCTGCACCCGGAGCTGACCCACGGGCAGCGCGACTACGACCTGGAGCTCGCCCGGGTCAACATCAGCGGCGAGCTGATGGACCTGGAGGCGTCCGGGGCGCTGCACCCCTCCGTCGACCCGGTCGAGTTCGGCTCGGAGATCTGCGCCCGCTACGAGGGCCTGTGGCAGGAGCTGACCCGCACCTCGGTGTACCCGGCGGGCAAGTACCACTACATCGAACGCCGCATCCGGCGGCTGAACGCGCTCGGGTTCGACGTCGCGGAGATGCAGATCGAGCACTCCCCGCTCGGCGACTCCGTGACCTTCGTGCCCAAGGTGGTCGACGCCGGGCACCATCCGCGTCAGCTGCTGCGCCTGACCGGGCTCGACGCCGAGGAGAACCAGGCGCGGCGGCTGCTGAGCGACCTGGAGAGCTGGATGGCGACCCAGGACGACTACGCCCCGGAGGACGGCGCGCCGGGCGGGGAGCGGTCCAACGGCGGCGGCGCCCGCACCGAGGTCCTCGCCCACCGCTGGGTGCGTGAGGTCTTCCGGCCCACCGTGCGGGCCGTCCCGCCGGAGCTGCGGGGCGGGATGGACCCGGCGGAGATCTACCACGAGCTCCTGGAGCACCGCTGGTACCTGTCGGAGCGGGCCCAGCACGACATCGGCCTGGACACGGCGGTCGCCGACTACATCGAGAACATCCTGCCCAGGACCCGGTCGGTGCCGGGACCTGCCGGGGACTGAGTGCCGGGCGGCCGGGAGCGGGCCGGACGGGCCCGCTCCCGACGTCCCTCAGCCCTGGGGCACCACGGCCACCGGGCAGTCCGCGTGGTGCAGCACGCCGTGCGCGACCGAACCGATGCGGGCGCCGACGGCGGTGCGCCGGGCGCGCCGGCCGACGACCATCAGCTGGGCGCTGCCGGCCACCGACAGCAGCACCTGCCCGGCGCTGCCCATCTCCACGTGCTCGACGACCTGCACGTCCGGGTGGCGCTCGCGCCACGGAGCGAGCGCCGCCGCCAGCGCCTGCCGCTCGTACGGCTCCAGCCCGCCCGCCTCGTCCATCAGCCGCAGCGCGCCGGGGCTGTAGGCGAACACCGGGGGCAGCGTCCAGGCCCGCACGGCCCGCACCGTGGCGCCGCGCGCGGCGGCGGTGCGGAAGGCGAAGTCCAGCGCGGCGGCGCTGTCCTGGGGGTCGCCCTGCTGGCCGACGACGATCTCGCGTCCGGCGACCTCGGCCGAGGGCCGGTCCTCGGCCCGGACCAGCACGACCGGGCTCGGCGCGTCGACGATGACCTGCTGGCCGACGGAGCCGACCAGGAAGCCCATGATGCGCCCGTGCCCGCGCGAGCCCAGCACCAGCATCTCCGCGTCCGCGGCCACCTCGACCAGGGTCTCCACGGCGTCCCCCTCCAGGGCGTCGCCGCTCACCTCGAGACCGGGGTGCCGCCCGGTGACCTCGCGCACGGCCTCCGCCACGGAGTCGCGCACCCACTGCTCCTGGGTGGCGGCGTCCCCCGCGTCGACCGTGTCGTACGCCTGGAACCGCCAGGCGTGCACCACCCGCAGGGGCAGCCCACGGCGGATCGCTTCGCGCGCCGCCCAGTTGAGTGCGGCGAGGCTCTCCCCGGTTCCGTCCACCCCTGCCGTGATCGGGCGCGTCATGCGGCCCCTCCCTGGTTCTCCGGTCGGTCTGTACGCGGCGGGCCGGTCCGTCCCCCGCGCGGGTCCAGTCTTCCCTACGCTGTGCGGATGGTTCTGCGGTGGGAGCAGGTGGTGGTGGACGCGGCCGACCCGCACGCCCTCGGGCGCTGGTGGGCCGAGGCTCTCGGCTGGGTGGTGGTGGACGAGTCGGCCGACGAGCTGGAGATCCGTCCGGCACCGGACCGGCTGCCGGGGCTGCTGTTCGGCTCGGACCCGGGCCGCAAGACGGTGAAGAACCGCCTCCACCTGGACTTCCGGCCGGACGACCGGGACGCGGAGGTGGCCCGGCTGCTCGCCCTGGGCGCCCGGCACGCCGACGTCGGCCAGAGCGGCGAGGAGCCCTGGGTGGTGCTCGCCGACCCCGAGGGCAACGAGTTCTGCGTGCTCGCGCCCCGCCGCGGCCCGGCGCCCGGCGCAGGCTGAGCGGACCCGCACGCGGGCCCCTACGATGGGCTGAGTCGGCGCGGTGACCGACGTCGCAGCGGGGTCCGCCGTGCCGGACCCGACCACGCGATGTGGGGGACCCATGGCACAGGTCACCGACGCGGCGCGCACCGTCATCATGACCGTGGACGACGATCCGGGAGTGTCCCGTGCCGTGGCGCGGGACCTCAGGCGGCGCTACGGCCCCGCGTACCGGATCGTGCGGGCCGAGTCGGGCGAGGCCGCCCTGGACGCGCTGCGCGAACTGAAGCCGCGCGGTGATCCGGTGGCCGTGCTCCTCGCCGACCACCGGATGCCGCGGATGAACGGCATCGAGTTCCTGGAGCAGGCCCTCGACATCCACCCGGGCGCGCGCCGGGTGCTGCTGACGGCGTACGCCGACACCGGCGCGGCGATCGACGCGATCGACGTGGTCGGCCTCGACCACTACCGTGCGGGAGTGGTTCCCGATGGCGGTCCACCTGCTGGAGGGCCTGTTCTTCGGGTCGAGGAGCACCCAGCGGGCCGTCGGACAGCGCGAACGGCTGCTGGCGCCGGGCTCGTTGTCGACGGGTCTGACGCACGAGCTCAACAACCCGGCCGCGGCGGCCGTGCGGGCCACCGCGACGCTGCGCGAGCGGGTGCGCCGGATGGCACCGGGCTCGGGCTCGACATCTCGTGGCGGATCGTGGTGGGCAAGCACCACGGCACCCTGCGGTTCGGCTCCGAGCCCGGCGACACCCGCTTCCGGGTGCGGCTGCCGCTCACCGCCCCCTCCCCCGGCGACGACACCCCCGAGGAGCAGGCATGACCAGCACCCCCATCGACCCCTCCGTGCCGCCCAGCGGTCCCGGATGCGCCGACTGCGAGGCCACCGGCGGCTGGTGGTTCCACCTGCGCCGGTGCGCCGCGTGCGGGCACGTCGGCTGCTGCGACAGCTCGCCCGGGCAGCACGCCACGGCGCACTTCCGGGTCAGCGGCCACCCCCTGGTGCACAGCTACGAGCCGGACGAGGACTGGTTCTTCGACTACCGCACCGGCCGGCTGTACGAGTCCGGCCCGGCCCTCGCACCGCCGCCCAGCCACCCGGCGGCGCAGCCCACCCCCGGACCGGCGGGCCGGGTGCCCGCGGACTGGGCGGCCCGGCTGCACCGCTGAGCTGCCCGGCCCGGCTCCTCGCCGGTCCGGGGGCCGGCGCGCCCGTGCCAGGATGGGTGCGTGTCACAGAGCTCCTTCGCCGGCCCGCTCGTCGGCCGGGACGACGAACTCGCCCGTCTCGCCGGGGTGCTGGAGGGTGCCCGGCGCGGTCAGGCGCGTGCCGTGCTGCTCGCCGGGGACGCCGGGGTGGGCAAGACCCGGCTGCTGGACGAGGTCGCCGTACGGGCCGCCGCGGACGGGATGACGGTGGTCACCGGCCACTGCGTGGACCTGGGCGACGTGGGCCTGCCGTACCTGCCGTTCACGGAGGTGCTGGGGCGGCTGGCCGCCGACGAGCGGTTCGCGGCCGTCGTCGGCGCCCGCCCGGCGGTCGGCCCGCTGCTGGGCGGCGGCACCGGCGCGGAGCGGGACGCGGACGGCCGGCTGCGGCTGTTCGAGGGCGTGGCGGAGCTGCTGGCCGAGGCCGCGGAGGTGGCGCCGCTGCTGCTGGTGCTGGAGGACCTGCACTGGGCCGACCAGTCCTCGCGCGACCTGCTGCGCTTCCTGCTGGGCCGGGGGGTGCTGCAGCGCCCCGCGGTGGGGGCGTCCGCGCCCCGGCTGGCGGTCTGTGCCTCGTACCGGGCGGACGACCTGCACCGGCGGCATCCGCTGCGGCCGGTGCTGGCGGAGCTGGTGCGGCTGCCCGTGGTGGAACGGCTGGAGCTGCGTCCGCTGCCGGACGCGGACGTGACCCGGCTGGTGCGGGCGCTGGAGGCGCGGCCCCTGCCGGACGCCACCGTCCGCCGGATCGTGGAGCGCGCGGAGGGCAACGCCTTCTACGCCGAGGAACTGGTGGCCGCCGCCGGCACGCCCGCCGGCGGGGTGCCCAGCGGCCTCGCCGACGTCCTGATGATCCGGGTCGAGCAGCTGTCGGAGACCGCGCAGCAGGTGCTGCGCACCGCGGCCGTCGCCGGACGCCGGGTCCACCACGAGGTGCTGCGCGAGGCGGTCGGGCTGCCCGAGGACGAGCTGGAGGCTGCCCTGCGGGAGGCCGTCGGACGGCAGCTGCTGGTCGCCGGGGAGGGCGGCACGTACTCCTTCCGGCACGCCCTGGCCCGGGAGGCGGTCTACGCGGACCTGCTCCCCGGCGAACGGGCACGGCTGCACGGGGCGTTCGCCCGGCTGCTGGCCGGGCGCGGACCGCGCGGGGAGACGGCGGCGGAGCGGGCGCACCACCACCGGGAGAGTCACGACCCGGCGCGGGCGCTCGCCGCGTCCCTGGAGGCCGCCGACCACGCCCGGCGGCTCGGCGCGCCCGCCGAGGAGCTGCGGCACCTGGAGGCCGCCCTGGACCTGTGGCCCGGGGTGGGCCCGGAGGGCCTGCCCGAGGGCACGGCGGCCGACCCGGTGGCGCTGACCCTGCGGGCGTCGGCCGCGGCCGCGCACGCCGGTGAACTGCACCGCGCGGTCGCCCTCACCCGGTCCGCGCTGGCGGACCTCGGGCGGGATGCCGACCTGGAGCTCGCCGCCCGGGTGCGGTACACGCTGGCCGGGAACCTGCTGCGGGTCGACAGCCTGACGGCGGCGTTCGCGCACAGCAGCGAGGCGCTGGCGATGATCCCCGAGGAGCCGGCCTCGCCGACCTGGGTGTGGGCGGCGGCCACGCACGTGATGACCGCGCGGCAGGTCGGGGAGACCGGTACGGCTCTGTCGGTGGGCCGCCGGGCGCTGGCGGCGGCCGAACGGCTGGGCATGGCCGACGCGCAGGCCGACCTGCTGATCTCGGTGGTCGGCCTGGAGCAGTTCAGCCGCCACACCCCCGAGGGGCGCCGGCGGCTGACGCGGGCGAGGGAGCTGGCGCGGGAGGCCGGCAACGCGGCGGTGGAGCTGCGGGCGCTGTACAACCTGGCCATGGGCGCCTACGAGGCCGGTGAGCTGGAGGCGTGTCTGCCGTCGCTGACCGAGGGGCTGGACCGGGCCCGCAGGGCCGGGCTGCTGGCGTCTCCGTACCCGCTGGCGATGCGCTACCTGCGGCTGCTGGTGCTGTACGCGACGGGCCGCTGGGACGAGTGCGTGCGGGCGGCGGAGGCCGATGCGCGGGTGCTTCCCCCGCTGGGCGGGTACGCGGTCGCGCCCGCGCTGTACGTGGCGCTGGCGCGGGGCGACTTCTCGGTCGTGGAGCGGGTCCGGCCCACGCCGGACGAGCCGTTCGACTGGATGGCGACGCTGGTCGCGGGAATCCTGCTGACCGACGCGGCCGCGCTGCGGGGCGACGCGGAGGAGGCCGTGCGCACCATGCGCGGCACGCTCACGGCGCTCACGGACGCGTCGGGCACGGTCCCGGACGTCACGGTGCGGCTGGCGGCGCTCGCGCTGGCGGCGGTCGCCGACGCGGCGGCCGGGCGGCGGGCGGCCGGTGACGAGGCCGGTGCCCGCCGCTGGGCCGGGACCGCGGACGACCTGGTGGCGCGGGCGCGGTCGTCGGCCGCGCACAGCGAGGACGGGATGGCGCAGGGCAGCGAGGGCCAGGCGTGGCTGGCGCGCGCGGAGGCCGAGTGGCGCCGGGCGGTGTCCGGGCCCGAGACCGCTCCGTGGGAACGGGCCGTGGCCGCGTTCGGCTACGGGGACGTCTACGAGCGGGAGCGGTCCCGGCTGCGGTACGCCGAGGCCCTGCTGGCCGCCGGGCGGCGGGAGGAGGCGGCGGCCGCGATCCGTGCCGTGTGCGAGGCCGCGGGCCGGCTGGGCGCCGCACCGCTGCGGGAGCGGGCCGAGGCGCTGGCGGCGCGCGGCGGGCTCGGCGGTCCGTCCGGTGCGGGGGGACGCGGGGGTGTGCTCACCGCGCGCGAGCGGGAGGTGCTGCGGCTGCTCGCCCGGGGGCGCAGCAACCGGCAGATCGGTGAGGAGCTGTTCATCAGCGGCAAGACGGCGAGCGTCCACGTGTCGAACATCCTCGCCAAACTGGGCGCGGGCGGCCGTACGGAGGCCGTGGCGATCGCGTACCGGGAGGGCCTGGTCGTCCCGGAGTCCGAGGGGGCGGACCGGGTGGCCGACACGCCCCGCCGCCCCACGTCCGCCTGACCGTTTCCTCCGCTTTCCGTCGCCATACTGTGGCGACCGGCGACGCCAGCGCCCCTGTGCCGACTGCGCGCCGACCGGGCCCGGTTGACGGTGCGGCAGAAGCGGAGCGGCGGCGGATGGTCTCGACAGCGACGATGCGTTCGGGTGCGGTGGCGGCGGTGGCCGCCCTGTCCCTCCTGGCGGTTCCGGCGCACGCCGCCGGGGCGGTCCCGGCGCACGCCCCCCGGGCGGTCCCGGCCCCGTCTCCCGCCTCCGCACCGGCGCTCGACGCGCCCGACCTGGCCGGGGTCGAGAAGCTCCTGCGCACGGCGCGGACGCAGGGCGCGCCGGGGGCGATGGCACGCATCGACGACCACGGCACGGTCCTGCGGGCGGCCACCGGGGTGGCGGACCGCGCGACGGGGCGGGCCCTCGCCGACGCCGACCGCTTCCGCATCGGCAGCGTCACCAAGGTGCTGACCGCCGTGGTGCTGCTGCAACTGGTCGACGAGGGACGGCTGGAGCTGGACTCCCCCGTCAACCGGCACCTGCCGGGGCTGCTTCCGGACGACCGCATCACGGTGCGTCACGTCCTGAGCCACCGCAGCGGGTTGTACGACTACACCAACGACATGTTCGCCCGGACGGTGCCCGGCTTCGAGGCGGTCCGCACCACGGTCTTCACGCTGCGGGCGCTGGTGCGCAGGTCGCTGCAGCATCCGCCGACCACGGCGCCGGGCGGCGCCTACCGCTACTCGAACACCAACTTCGTCGTCGCGGGGATGCTCGTCCGCACCCTGACGGGCCGGTCCCTGGCGACCGCCTACCGGGAGCGGATCACCGGACCGCTGGGGCTGCGGGACACGTTCTACGTGCATCCCGGCACCGCGCTCCCGGGCCGCCACACCCGCGGCTACCTGACCCCGGACGCGGCGGGCGGGGCACTCGTCGACGCCACCGAGCAGACGGTGTCCTGGGCGCAGAGCGCGGGCGCCGTCATCTCCACCACGCGGGACGTCAACACCTTCCTCACGGCGCTGATGTCGGGGCGGCTGGTCTCGGCGGCGGCCCTGCGGGAGATGCGGCGCTGGGTGCCGGCGGGCACCGGCCAGGCGTACGGGCTGGGGCTGCGGCGCCGCGACCTGTCCTGCGGGGTCTCGGTGTACGGGCACACCGGCGCCGTGCAGGGCTACTACTCCTACGCGTTCACGTCGGCGGACGGCCGGCGTTCCCTCACGGCGCTCGCCACCACGTCGAACAACGCGAAGGTGATGGGCACGATGCTGCGCACGCTGGACGCCGCGTTCTGCGGACGCACGGCCGCCCGCAACGCGGCGCCGGCCGCGCCGGTGCACGAGGACGTGGCGCCGGACGTGGCCCGCCGCTGAGGGCGGGCGGCCCCGCGCGCGAGGTGCCCCGCCCACGATCTTGGCGGAGGGCGTGCGTCCGGGTGAGGATGACGCCATGAAGGGTGATCTCTTTTCCAGCCGGCACATGGTGCAGCCCGCTACGGCCCCGGGCATGACCGTCGAGAACGCGAAGTGCATCCGGTACGCGGTCGACGGGGAGATGCTGGCCCGGCAGGGTGCGATGGTCGCCTACCGCGGCAGCCTGCAGTTCGAACGCAAGGGCCAGGGCGTGGGCGGCATGCTCAAGCGCGCCGTGACCGGTGAGGGGCTGCCGCTGATGGCGGTGCGCGGGCAGGGCGAGGCGTGGTTCGCGCAGGAGGCGCAGAACTGCTTCATCGTCGACGTCGAGCCCGGTGACGAGTTCACCGTCAACGGCCGCAACGTCCTGTGCTTCGACGCCACCCTGTCGTACCGCATCAGCACGGTGAAGGGCGCCGGCATCACCGGCGGCGGCCTGTTCAACAGCGTGTTCACCGGGCACGGCCGGCTGGGTCTGGTGTGCGACGGCAACCCGCTGGTCATCCCGGTCTCGCCGCAGCAGCCGGTCTACGTCGACACGGACGCCGTGGTGGGGTGGACGGCGGGGCTGACCACCTCGCTGAACCGGTCGCAGTCGCTGGGGTCGATGCTCCGCGGCGGTTCGGGCGAGGCGGTGCAACTGGCGCTCCAGGGCGAGGGGTACGTCGTGGTGCGGCCCAGCGAGGCGACGCCGCACAAGCCGCAGCAGCACTGAGGGATCCGGGGCAGGAGGGGGCGGCACCCCACGGCCCACGGCCCGCGGCCGGTGCCCGGCGGCACCGGTCCGGCGCTCCCGGCGCCCGTGCCGCCCCGGCCTCCCCGGCGGCCGGGGAGGCACGCGGCGCCCGGTGCCGCCCCGGTTGACCCGGGCCGCGCGCCGGGGTGAGGGTGCGTCGTGGCGCGGATCACGACCCCCGCGCGGGAAAGGTGACCCAGATGATCGGGATCTCGCGGATCGAGGCGGCGGCCGAACGGATCGCCGGGCACGTGGTGCGGACGCCGACCGTGCCCAGCCCCGGACTGTCGGCCCTGCTGGGCGTCCCGGTCACGGCGAAGCTGGAACTGCTGCAGCGCACCGGTTCGTTCAAGGCCCGGGGCGCGGCCTCCAGGCTGCTGGCGCTCGGGGAGGCCGAGCGGGCCGCCGGGGTGGTGGCGGTCAGCGGCGGCAACCACGGCATCGCGCTCGCTGTCATGGCCTCGGCCCTGGACGTGAAGGCGACGGTGGTGATGCCGCGTTCGGCTCCGGCGCGTGCCGTGGAGATCGCCGAGTCCGCCGGGGCGTCGGTGCGGCTCACCGACGACATGGACGGTGCCTTCGCGCTGACGGCCCGGCTCCGGGAGAAGGGACTGACCCTGGTCCATCCGTTCGACGACCCCGAGGTGATCGCCGGGCAGGGCACGGTGGGGCTGGAGCTGGCCGAGGACGCCGACGACGTCACCGACGTCCTGGTGAGCATCGGGGGCGGCGGACTGATCTCCGGCGTGGCGGCCGCCCTGCGGGCCCGGCGGCCGGGCGTGCGGGTCTGGGGCGTGGAGACCGAGGGCGCGCAGGCCATGTCCGAGGCGCTGGCGGCGGGCGGTCCGGTGCCGGTCGCGCTGTCCTCGATCGTCTCCACGCTGAGCGCCCCGAGCGTGTCCGCGCTGACGTACGAGCACGTCGCCGAGCTGGTCACCGAGGTGCTGGTGGTGCCGGACCGGGAGGCGGTGCGCGGGTCGCTCGACCTGGCGGAGCACGCCAAGGTGTGGACGGAGCCGGCCGCCGGCTGTCTGCTGCCCGCGGCCCGTCAGGTGCGGGAGCGGGCCGGTGACGGCGCGCGGCTCGCCCTGGTGGTCTGCGGCGGCAACGCGACCACCGCCGACATGGCGGCCTGGGCCGGCCGCTTCGGACTGCGCTGACCCCGCCGGCGGCGGCCGGACCGGTCGGGTCCGTCGGGCCGCCGCCGGGTCCCGCCGGCGTCCCCGCGCATTCCGGTGCGCCCGGCGTCCCGGTGCCTTTCCTGGCCCCCTCGCGCCTTTACCGCGGGTTACGCCAGGTAAGCCGGGAGGAATGCTTTCACCGACGCAGGAAAAAGGGGCGGGGCCGCCCGGGAGACGGCACAGCGTGCCAGGTGAGCCCCGCACGGCCCGGGTCCGGGGCCCCGCCGATACCTGCGTACACCACGGTTTTCGCATGGGGCCGGGAAATACCCGGCGCCGGAATTCGGCCGCGTTTTCGTTGAACCGATCGGGCTCCGTTGTCCGTACCTGTGCCCAAGGCGGAAACAGCGGTCGGACGAGGGATGGCCATGGGCAGGGCGCACGTCTCCACGCACGAGTCGGTCGGTGGTCGGTTCCGGTTGGTCGAGGTCCTCCACCGGGAGACCAACCGCGTCTGCTGGTACGCCGACGACACGCGGTCGGGCCGCCCCTGCCTGGCCACCCGGACCGGACTGCCCGAGGGCACCTCCGACGACACCGCGCGCCGGGCCCTGTCCCGCGTCCTGCGCACGACCGAGAGCGTGGACCGGCTGGCGCCGGGGCGGGTGGCGACCGTGGTGGACGCCCTCGACGAGGACGGCTCGCTGTGGACGGTCACCGCGTGGATCGACGGCGTCCCGCTCGGGCAGCTCCTCGCCGAGCAGGGCACGTTCAACCCCGTGCGGGCCGCCCGGATCGGCCTGGAACTGCTCGACGTGCTGGACGCCGCCCACGCCCAGGGCATCACGCACGGCGAACTCAGCCCCGGCCAGGTCTTCGTGCGGGACACCGGCCCGGTCGTCGTCGCCGGGTACGGGCTCGCCGGCGCGACCCCGGCGCCCCGGCTGACCGCGCCGTCGTACGCCTCGCCCGAGCAGGCCCGCGACGAACGCGTCGGACCGGCCGCCGACCTGTGGGCGCTGGGCGCGCTCCTGTACACGATGGTGGAGGGGCGTCCGCCGTTCCGGGACCGGGGCCGGCACGAGGCGACGCTGCGGGGCGTGGACCGGCTGCCGCTGCGCTCCCCCGTGCGGGCCGGTCCCCTCACCCGGGTCGTGCAGGGGCTGCTGCGCAAGGACGCGCGGGAGCGGCTGACCCGCCAGGTGGTGCGCGAGGCCCTCACCCGTGTCCTCAGCGAGGAGCCCGGGGCGGGACCGGCGGCGGAGGCCGGCCGGGTGCGGCTGCGCGGCGTCGGCTTCGCCGTGGTGCGCCGCACGGGCCGGGACGTCAGCCGCCGGACGGCGGTCCTCGGCGCCGCCCTGGCCGTCCTCACCGTGACGGTCGCCGTGCTGGCCGCGACGCAGGCGGCGCCCGGCGGTCCGTCCGCCGCCCCTCCCCCGGCCGCACCGCCCGCGGCCACCTCGGCTCCCCCGTCGGCGCCGGCGGCCCCGCCGTCGCCCGGCGGGAACCCGGAGGGCGGGGGCCGGGACACGGCGGCGCCTGCCACCCCGCCGGACGCCGCCGAGCCGTCCCCGTCGGGCACGGGCGGGCTGCCCCCGGGGTTCCGGGTGCTGCGCGCGCCGGAGGGCTTCTCCGTCGCGCTGCCCGCCGGCTGGGAGCGGCTGTCCACCACACCGGGCGCCGACGGGGCGTACCGCGCCCGGTTCGGCGCCGACGGCGATCCGCGGACCCTGGCGGTCACCTACAGCGAGCGGGTCGGCCCGGACCCGGTCGCGGTGTGGCGGGACGACGTGGAGCCGGGCCTGAAGCGCATCGCGGGCTACGAGCGGATCGGCGCCATCCGGGCCCTGACCTACCAGGGCCGCAGCGCCGCCGACATGGAGTGGTACGCCACCGCCGGCGGCACGCGGACGCGCACCCTGGGCCGCGGGTTCCTCCTCGGCGGCGGGCGCAGTTTCTCGCTGCGCTGGACGGCACCGGCCGCGGACTGGGACGAGCCCGCCGGCCAGGAGGCGCTGGGCACCGTGCTGCGCACCTTCCGCCCCGGCACGGGCTGACGCCGCGTCCCGCGCGCCGTGCCGCTCAGGCCGGACGGCGCAGTCTGCGCAGCCGGGCCGGGGGCAGGGGGCGGGTCGTCCAGCGGGCCGTGAACGTGCGGTCGGCCAGGGAGCAGGTGAGGCGCAGGCGGTGCGGTGTCTCCAGGAACAGCACGTCCGCCGACAGCGTCGCGGGCCCGGTCCAGCCGCCGCTGACCGCGGTCGGGACGGGCTCCTCGGCGACCGTCCAGCCCGCGTCCGGAAGCCGCAGCGGCAGGGGGTCGCCGCGGTCGGTGAGGGTGAGCGTCCAGCCGCCGTCCGGGGCGGCGGTGACCTCCGCCCCGGTGAGCGTGGGCTGGTCGGCACAGGTGCCGCCGTCCGGGGTGAACACGGCGCCCGCCCAGTCCGCGGCCCGCTCCGGCGGCACCGGGCCGCCCGGGGCCGGGGGCAGGGACAGCCGGGCGAGCCGGTCGCGCAGCGCCGCGTCCTCGGCGTCCCGGCCGGTGAGCGGTGCCGGGTGAAGGGCGGGCAGCAGGTGCCGCCAGACCAGGTCCAGGTAGTCCTGCATGCGTTCGGTCGCCGAGGTCGCGGCGATCACGGCGTGGTGCTCGGGCAGCACGAGGCAGAACTGGCCGTAGGCCCCGTCCCCGCGGTATCCGTGCCGGGAGATCCAGAAGTGGTGGCCGTACCCCTGGTCCCAGTCCGGGCGGTCCTCGCCCAGGGCACCGGCCGTCGGGACGTGCGGGCGCGAGGCGCGGGCCACCCACCCCTCGGGCAGCAGCCGCCGTCCGTCGTGGACGCCGTCGGCGAGGTACAGGGCGCCCAGCCGGGCGACGGCCTCGGTGGGGGCGTACAGGCCGCTGAAGCCGATCTCGCGTCCGGTGCGGTCCCGGACCCACCCGGTCGGGCCGATGCCGAGCGGGTCCAGCAGCCGGGGCCGCAGGTAGCCGGTGAGGGACTGGCCGGTCACCTGCTGGACGATGGCGCCCAGGGTGTAGGTGCTGGGCTGGTTGTAGGCGAAGAGGGTGCCCGGGTCGCGGTCGGGCGGGATCAGCAGGAAGCCGCGCACGGGTTCGGCGGGGTCGCGGGCGTACGCCTCGTCCACGGTGTCGCGCGCGTGGCCGCCAGCCATGGAGGCGAGGTGCCGGACCCGGATCGCGCGGCTGCGGGGGTCGGTGACGTCCGCCGCGAACCGGGGGAAGTAGGAGATCACCGGCGCGTCGAAGTCGAGCAGGCCCTCCGCCTCGGCGAGGGCCGCGGCGGTCACGGTGAAGGACTTGCTGAGCGAGTACAGCAGGTGCGGGCGTCCCGATGTGTACGGGGCCCACCAGCCGGAGGCGACCACCCGGCCGTGGCGCAGGACCATGAGGCTGTGCGGCTCGATGTCCCCGGCGGCCTCCAGGGCGTCGAGGAGGGCGTGGACACCGGCGGCGTCGACGCCCTGGGCGGCGGGCGCGGAGGCGGGAAGCGGATCGGCACTGGTGCGGCTCATGCGGCGATCCTGCCCGGCCGGGGCCGGGTGATCCACCGTTTCCGGCCGGCGCGGGCGGGGACCCGGACATCATGGTGCAGATCGGATACACGATGATGACCGAGCAGGCCGGGCCGCGGGAGCTGGTCGATCACGTGGTGCGGGCCGAGGAGGCGGGCTTCGACTTCTCGGTGACCTCGGACCACTACTTCCCGTGGCTGCGGGCCCAGGGCCACTCCCCGTACGCCTGGAGCGTGCTGGGCGCCGCCGCCCAGGCCACCTCCCGCATCCCGCTGATGACGTACGTGACGTGTCCGACGTTCCGCTACCACCCCGCGGTGGTGGCCCAGAAGGCGGCGACGCTGCAACTGCTGTCCGAGGGCCGGTTCCGGCTGGGCCTCGGGTCGGGCGAGAACCTCAACGAGCACGTGGTGGGCGGCGGCTGGCCGTCGGTCGACGTGCGGCACGAGATGTTCGAGGAGGCGGTGGAGATCATCCGCGCGCTCTTCGAGGGCGGTCACGTCAACCGCCGCGGCACCCACTTCGACGTGGAGTCGGCCCGGCTGTGGGACCTGCCGGACCAGCCGCCGCCGATCGGCATCGCGGTCTCCGGGGAGCGCTCCTGCGCGCTCGCGGGGCGGCTCGCCGATCTGGTGATCGCCACGGAGCCGGAGGCCGGGCTGCTGGACGCGTTCGACCGGCACGGCGGCGCGGGCAAGCCGAGGGTGGGGCAGCTGCCGGTGTGCCACGACGCCGACCGGGAGGCGGCGGTGCGGCGGGCGCATGCCGAGTTCCGCTGGTTCGGCAACGGGTGGAAGGTGAACTCCGAACTCCCTCACCCGGACTCCTTCGAGGCCGCCACGCAGTTCGTGCGGCCCGACGACGTGGCCGCGTCGATCCCGTGCGGCGACGACCCGGACGACTTCGTCGAGGCGGTCCGCCCCTACGCGGAGGCCGGGTTCACCGAGATCGCGCTGGTGCAGATCGGCGGCGACTCCCAGCCGGCCTACCTGGACTGGGCGGAGAAGACGCTGCTCCCGGCGCTGCGGAACGCCTTCGGCTGAGGTGCCGCCGGGCCTGGGCGGCCCGCCGCGAGGATTCACTCGGACGATGGAGCATTCCGGCGGGATGCGGGGTACTAGAGGGCTCTACGTCCTACGCGTCCCGGAGGCCCTTTCGTGAACCCGTTCGTGCACAAGACCGTGGTGGTGGAGCTCCAGGCGGGGGGTTCGGAGCGCTTCCCCGTGCTCGCCCACCTCAGCTACGACCCCGCCGACCCGTTCGCCGTCACCGCGGTCTTCAGCCACGACGGCCGGGTGCTGGCCCGCTGGCAGCTCGACCGCGAGATGGTCGCGGACGGCCTGCGCGGACCGGTGGGCATCGGGGACGTGCGCCTGTCGCCGGAGGTGCGGGGGGCCGGCCGGGAGCTGCGGATGGAGTTCCTGGGCGAGCCCCGCCCGGACGGGGGCCGGCACCACGCGGTGGTGTTCGCGTGGGCGGAGACGGTCGGTGAGTTCCTCGACGAGACCCGGCGCCTGGTCGCGCCGGGCAGCGAGGACGTCGGCATCGACGACTTCCTGGCGGACGTCCTCGCCGGACGCTGACCCGCCGGCCCGGGCGTGGCCGTCCGGCGCCCGGTCGTCCGGCGCGCGGCCGGCGGGCCGGGGGGCGGTGCCGGGCGCCTCAGCGGCTCGTGTGCCGGTAGCGGGCGTACAGGGGCAGCCCGAACCAGCACAGCAGGTACCAGAAGACGACTCCGGCGACCAGGTACGGGACGAAGCCGTCCTGGGTCGCCACCCGCAGGATCAGCAGCAGGGACGCGCTGGTGGTGGCGAGCAGCAGCAACAGTCCCAGCAGGGTCAGCCGGGAGGCCAGCCGCACCGCCTGGGCCTTGATCCGCCGCCCGGAGACGAGGCGGTGCAGGGAGACCGGGGCGATGAGCGCACCGGTGGCACAGGCCCCGAGGACGACGGTGACGAGGTAGATGGTCTGGTCGGTGTCGGACAGGTCGTCGTACTTCGGGGTGAAGACCACGGTGAGCAGGAAGCCGAAGAGGATCTGCACGCCCATCTGGGCGACGCGGACCTCCTGGATGAGCTCCTGCCACATCCGGTCCGCTCTCTCGTCCTCGGTCTCGTTGCGCCCCCTGCGCAGCGGCCCGTCCCCTCCGGCGCGCGCCGGCCCGTCCCGCCCCGCACGCACCGGCCCGCCCTGCTCCGCGTCGGACACGCCGCCTCCCGGTCTGCTCGGCCCCCGCTGCCACTCTCCCACCGGGTTCCCCGTCCCGGTGCGCTTGCCCGCTCGGCGCGCCACCGGTTTGGCCGCCGGGCGCCCGGTTACACGGACCGCTACGACACCGAGGCCGGGAGGTTGTGAACGACATGTCGGACACCCAGCTCACCGTGACGCTGAGCGGCGGCGGCATCGACGACGCCCGCGCGGTCGTCCGGACCCTGGAGGGGACCTTCGGCGCGTCGGACGGCCTGCCCTCCGACGAGCACGCCACCGTGCGGACCGCGACCTTCGGCGCTCAGGGCCCGGCGGACACCGGAGCGTCGGCCGCCGACGCGGCCGAGCTGACGGCGCCCGTGGCCGTGACGGTGCAGGGCACGCCGGACGCGGTGCGCCGGGCGGGGGACGCCCTCGGGGCGGCGTTCAGGGTCCGCGACGACGGGACGGCGGCCGGCGACCAGGAGCAGGAGAGGCAGTTGCTCCTGGAGCCGTGAGTGCCGTGCGCGCCGTCCCGTCGGCGGGCCGTGGGCGGCCGTGCTACCAGCGGGACTCCACGTGGTCCCGGATCCGCCGGGCGTAGAGCTCGTCGATCGCCGCGAGGGTCTCCCGCGGCAGTTCCGGCAGGCGCGCGGCGGCCGCGTTGGCGCGGGCCTGCTCGGGCGAGCGGGCGCCGGGGATCACGGTGGTGACGCCCGGCAGGCCGGCGATCCAACGCAGCGCCAGCTGGGCGGGGGTGTACCCCTCGGGGGCGAGGGCGGAGAACTCGGCGGCGGCCTCGACCCCGGTGGCGTAGTCGACGCCGGAGAAGGTCTCGCCCTGGTCGAAGGACTCGCCGTGCCGGTTGAACGTGCGGTGGTCGTTGTCCGGGAAGACCGTGTCCTTGGTGTACTTCCCGGACAGCAGGCCGGAGGCCAGCGGGACACGGGCGATGATGCCGACGCCGGCCTCCCGGGCCGCCGGAAGCACCTCGCGCAGCGGCTTCATCCGGAACGGGTTGAGGATGATCTGCACGCTCGCCACGTTCGGCCGCGCGATCGCCGCCAGGGCCTCCGCGCAGGTCTCCACGCTGACGCCGTAGGCGGCGACGCGCTCCTCCTCGACCAGGGTGTCGAGGGCGTCGAAGACCTCGTCGCGGGAGTAGACGGCGGTCGGCGGGCAGTGCAGCTGCACGAGATCCAGCCGGTCGACGCCGAGGTTGCGGCGGGAGCGGTCGGTCCAGGCGCGGAAGTTGTCCAGCACGTAGTGCTCGGGGATCTGTTCCACCCGCCGGCCCATCTTGGTGGCGATCATCACGTGCAGGTCGGGGCGGCCGCTCACGAAGGACGCGATGGTCTGCTCACTGCGGCCGTCGCCGTACACGTCGGCGGTGTCGAAGAAGGTCACCCCCGCCTCGGCGGCGGCCTCCAGCACCGCGAGGGCCTGCTTGTCGTCCACGTCGCCCCAGTCGGCGCCGAGTTGCCAGGTGCCCAGTCCGATCACGGAGGCGTGCTGACCGGACCGTTCGAATGTGCGCTCGTCCATGGGCGACAGTCTGTCATCCGTCCCGGCCGGCCAGGCTCTGTGCCCGGCGCGCGAGCCGCGGGCCGGCCCAGCGCTTGAACCGCCGCAGCGTGTCCACCCGCCCGGCCGCCCGGTCCAGCCGGTAGTACAGCTGCGGCGGCACGTACGGCAGCAGGGGCGAGTGCCGCTGGCCGAGCAGGGCGAACATCTGCTCCGGGGGGAGGCGGATGTAGCGCGGCAGGTCCGCGTACCAGCGGGCGCTGTGCCGGGCGGCGCTCTGCGCGGGCAGCAGGGCGGCCCGGCGTTCGCGTTCGTAGCGCGCGAGGGCGGCGGGCACGCCGGGGCTCTCGCGCAGGGCTCCGGCGAGGGCGACGGCGTCCTCCAGGGCGAGGCTGGTGCCGGCGCCGACCGAGTAGTGGGTGGTGTGGGCGGCGTCGCCGAGGAGGACGAGGTTGCCGCGGTGCCAGGTGCGGTTGGTCACGGTGCGGAAGGTCTCCCACCGGGCGGCGCCGCCGGGGCCGGGCCGGCCGGTGAGCCGGTGGCCGTCGAGGACGTCGGCGAAGAGCTCCTCCAGCCGCGCGAGCCCCGCGGCCTCCCCCGCCCGGTCGAGCCCGAGGCCGGCGAGGGTGCCGGGGCCGCACTCGATCACGCAGGTGCTGCGGTCCGGGGCGTAGGGGTAGCCGTAGCACCAGATCCAGCCGTGTTCCGTCTCCACGAAGGCGTGGGTGAAGGCGTCGAAGACCTTGGTGGTGCCGAGCCAGACGTAGGGGTGCGGCCCCGCGGTGACACGGGTGCCGAAGTGGTCGGCGTGACGGGCGCGCAGGGAGCTGTGCACGCCGTCGGCGGCCACCACCAGGTCCGCCTCGGGCAGCCGACCGGCGGGGACGTCGCTGCCGGGGACGAGGCGCACGCCGAGACAGCGGGCGCGGTCGGCGAGCAGGTCGAGCAGCCGGTGGCGCCCGATGCCGTACCCCCGGTCGCCGCGGTGGCGGGTGGTGAGGTCCCGCTCGTGGTCCCGGACGCGGGCGACGCCCTCCTGCCAGTGCACCGAGTGGGCCTCCAGGGCGTCCGCCGACTCGGGGTCGTGGGCCCGCAGCAGGTCCAGCAGGGCCTGCCAGTAGGTCACGCCCCACCCGTAGGTGGAGCCCTCCGGGTTGCGTTCGTGGACGGTGATGTCGTGGGACGGGTCCTGGAGTTTCAGCAGGACGGAGAGATACAGACCGGCGGGCCCGCCGCCGACGCAGACGACCTTCACGCGCACCTCCGGGCGACTGTGGGGGAACTCCGGTCCGCCGTCGGCATCGGACCGCTGCCGGGATCCCGGCATGACGGACAGGAGCCGGACGATCACGCAGGGTAGCAGGCGGGCGGCGACGATCCACGGGCCTGCGGATCGCGCCATTCTCGCGGCGTGACGGACACCACGGGATCCCCCGCCGTCGCACCGGAGTCCGGGCCGAAGTGCGCCGACCGCTCAAGGAATTCCCCGTTCCGCCCCATGGAACGGCACGGTGGAGCAAGATCATCTTGGTTCAACCCTGTACCGCGTGCGGCGACATGCCCGGATCACAGCCAACCGGGTCGGGCGGATTTCTCCGCAATCCGGCGGGCCCGGTAGGTATGCGGGGTCCCTACCCGCCCCGCCCCTCCTGGAGGTCCCGTGCCCGAACTCAGCCGTCGCCGTGCGCTCACCGCAGCCGCGGCCCTCACCGCCACCGCCGGCGGCGCCGCGGCACTCGGCCCCGCCGCCCGCGCCGCCGGCCGCGGCCCTCACAGCTCTCACGGCTCTCACGGCTCCTCTGGTTCGGCCGACCATTTCGACGAGGTGTACCGGGGACGCCGCATACAGGGCCGGCCCGCCTCCGGCGGCGGGCATCACCACCACGGCGGTCCCGCGGTCGCCGTGTTCGTCGACGGTGTGGAGCTGCACGTGATGCAGAACGCCGACGGCAGCTGGATCAGCGTGGTCAGCCACTACGACCCCGTGCCCACTCCCCGGGCCGCCGCCCGTGCCGCGGTGGACGAGTTGCAGGGCTCCCCGCTGCTGCCCTTCCCCGCGGCCACCGCCCCGGCCTCGCCCGCCTCACCAGCCTCGCCCGCCTCGCCCGTCAACTGAGCCGTGCCGTCCGCACGTTGGGAGCACCACCGCACATGACCGTCCGCAAGAACCAGGCGTCGCTGACCGCCGGGGAGAAGCGCCGCTTCGTCGCCGCCCTGCTGGAGCTGAAGCGCTCCGGCCGCTACGACGCCTTCGTCACCACGCACAACGGCTTCATCGTCGCCGACACCGACCACGGCCCCCGCACCGGGCACCGGTCACCGTCGTTCCTGCCCTGGCACCGAAGATTCCTGCTGGAGTTCGAGCGTGCGCTGCAAGCGGTGGACGCCTCGGTGGCGCTGCCGTACTGGGACTGGAGCACCGACTCCTCGGTGCGCTCCTCCCTGTGGGCCCCCGACTTCCTCGGCGGCAGCGGGCGCAGCCGCGACGGCCGGGTGATGGACGGCCCGTTCGCCGCGTCCACCGGCAACTGGCCCATCACGGTGCGGGTGGACGAGCGCACGTATCTGCGGCGGGCGCTCGGCGCGGGCGGCCGGCAGCTGCCGACCCGGGCGGACGTGGAATCCGTGCTCTCCCTCCCCACCTACGACATGCCGCCCTGGAACAGCGGCTCGGACGGCTTCCGCAACCATCTGGAGGGCTGGCGGGGCGTCAACCTGCACAACAGGGTGCACGTGTGGGTCGGGGGGCAGATGGCCACCGGCGTCTCCCCCAACGACCCGGTGTTCTGGCTGCACCACGCGTACATCGACAAGCTGTGGACCGAGTGGCAGCGCCGGCACCCCGGCGCCGGCTACCTCCCGGCCTCCGGCACACCGGACGTCGTGGACCGCGACGAGACGATGGGGCCGTGGCACGACACCAGCCCCGCGGACCTGCTGGACCACACCCCGCACTACACCTACGACGCCTGACCGGCGCTCCCGGCCGTCCGGCACTCCGGGTGGCCCCAGCCGCCGCCGTTCCTGGCGATGGGCTCGCCGGCCGCGTAGGAGCGGCCGCACTGGCAGCGTCCGGGGAACTTCGCCTTCAGGGTGCGCGCGGAGGAGCCGCCACGCGGGCGGGCCGCCCCGGACCTGCCCGGCCGCCGCTTCGCGGCACCGGCGGCCGGGGCGTCGGGGGCGGGCGGCGGCTCGGGCGAGCCCAGCTCGCTGCCCGCGTCCTCCTGTGCCGTCGCGGCCTGGCTCGCCGCCCGGTCCGCGAAGTCGTTGAGGCGGTCCCCGTCCACCTGGTGGGCGGGGACGTAGCGGAACTCGACGGACCGCTCGCGCAGGAGCTCGTCGATGCGCACGACGAGTTCCTGGTTGGCGACCGGCTTGCCGGCCGCGGTGCGCCAGCCGTTGCGCTTCCAGCCGGGGAGCCAGGTGGTGACGGCCTTCATGGCGTACTGCGAGTCCATCCGGACCTCGAGCGGCACGGTGGGGTCCACGGCGTCCAGCAGCCGTTCCAGGGCGGTGAGTTCGGCGACGTTGTTGGTGGCCCGGCCGAGCGCGCCGGCCTGCCAGCGCACCGGGGTCTCCGTGTCGTCCGCGATCACCCAGGCCCAGCCGGCGGGTCCGGGGTTCCCCTTCGACGCGCCGTCGCACGCGGCCACCACTCGTTCACCCATGGCTCCGATCATGCCACGGGTGCCCGGCCCGTCCGCACGGGCCGGGCACCCGCCCCGCAGACGTCGCTCAGTCCACGTCCGTGGTGTCCGGCACGTCGCCCTCGGTGGTGGTGAGATCGATCACGGAGAAATGGGCGCCCTGCGGGTCGCTGATCGCGGCCAGCCGGCCGAACGGCGTGCTCATCGGCCCGAACCGCAGGATGCCGCCCAGCTCGGCGGCCCGGGCCACGGCCGCGTCGCAGTCCGGCACGGTGAAGTACACGTTGATGTACGGCGGCACCTCGGGCGGGAAGTCCTCGGTCATCCGCATCCGGCCCAGCACGCTCTCCTCGCCCAGGTCGTAGATCCGGAAGTCCATCTCGTCCGCCATCTCCTTCTGCCGGTAGGAGAAGACGCCCGGGAAGAACGCGTCGGCCGCGTCCGGATCGCGGGTGTACACCTCCGCCCAGCAGTAGGCGCCGGGGACGCCCATCGCCTGGAAGCCCTCGTGCGTACCGGCCTGCCAGACGCCGAACACCACCCCGCTGGGGTCCCGGGCCAGGCACATGGTGCCGAAGTCGCCGACCGGCATGGGGTTCATCAGCAACTCGCCGCCGTGCTCCCTGATCCGCGCGGCGGTGGCGGCGGCGTCGTCGGCCGCCAGGTACAGGCACCACTGAGAGGTGCCCTCCTGCCCGGGCATCGGCGGCACGACGGCGGCCACCGCCTTCCCGTCCGCGTAGGCCTGGGTGTAGTTGCCGTACTCGGACGACGTCTCGCCGAAGGTCCAGCCGAGCACCGATCCGTAGAAGCTCTTGGCCCCCTCGATGTCGTTGAACATCGCGTCGGCCCAGCAGGGGGCTCCCTCGGGTTGTACGGCCATGACGGCGACCCTCTCTCGAACGGGCGGGCGGGCGGTCCGGTACTCCACGCTAGCGAGGGCCGCACCGGTGCGCGCGACGAAGGCGACCGGCGCGCCGGGGGTGCCGGAGGACGGAGCCTGGCGCAGGCCCCGGCGCTCCGGGGCGGGCGGCCTGCGCGGGCCCGCCCGGGAGGGGCGGGGACGAGGCGGGCGTCCCCGCCGGCATCGAGTCGTCGTACGGGCGCGGCGAGTTGTCGGGGGAAGGTCTTCCGCCGCCGCCCGCTCTGTGCTTGCCTGAGGGCCGATTCCGCGGGCCGTGGTGGGAGGCCGCCCTATGCGCAAGGCGTGGATCGTGGGTGCGGTGCTGTGCGCCGCCCTGCTCGGCGCGTGCGGGGACCCGGTGTCGGAACCGGTGCCCGGTCCCCCGCCGTCCGCGGCACCCGAGGCGTCGGCGACCACGCACCAGCGGCCCGCCGCCACCGCGTCCCCCCGCTCCTCCTCCCCCGGCACCCCGCGCGCCGCGGCCGGCTCCCGGCCCGCCCGGCGGCCGACGGTGCTGTACCTGGGCGACTCGCTCGCGATGGAGAACCAGAGGGTGCTCGGGCGCGAACTGCGCTCCCGCCTGCGCGCCCGCTACACCAGCGCGCCGTACTCGGGCACGACCCTGTGCGACTACCTGGAGGGGACCCCCGGCCGCTCCCTGGTGCCGCCCGCGGACAAGGCCGCGGCCCTGGTGCGCTCGGTGCGGCCGGACTACGTGGTGCTGCAGTTCTGGGGCAACGCCTGGGACTACACGCCATGCATGAAGGGCATCTCCCACGCCACCGCGCGGGACGCCTACTTCCGGCGGTACGCGGCCGACGCCCGGCGGCTCACCGAGCAGATCCACGCTGCGGGCCGGGCCGGCGGGCCCCGGATCGTGTGGGTGCTCCAGGGACCCGACCCCATGACACCCGACCGGGTCCGCCGGGTGAACGCGCTCTACCGGGAGCGGGCCGCCGCCTCCGGTGACCTGGTCGCCGACGCGGGCCGGGCGGTCAGCTCGGAGGGCGGACGGTACACCTGGTCGCAGTACCTGCCGTGCACCGCCCACGAACGCGCCCACGACGGCTACTGCACCCAGCCCGGGCGCGACCGGACCGCGCTGCACCGGGACGACGACCACCTGCACTTCTGCCTGGCGCCCACCACGTCGAAGCCGAAGCCGTGTCCGGTGCCCTCCCCCGGGATCCTGCGCATCGCCCGGGAGATCACGCGGGCGGTCGGTGAGCACGTCCGCGCCTCGGGCTGACCGGTGCGCCGGGCCGGTGGACGCGGGACGCCGGGCGTCGGACCGGAAGGACGCTGGACGGCGAGCGCGGCGCACGGGGCGGTGGGCACGGGGCGCCCGGCGGTGGGCGACACGCCGGACACCGCGCGGAGGACGGCGGGCGGCGCCACCCGCCGCGCCGCACCCGTCCCTCCGACGGAACCGGAGGCCCGGCGTCCCGCATCCACCGTCCCGGCTCCGGACGTGCGGGCCGGCCCGGGCGCGCCCTGAGCGTCCGCGCGCGCGGCTCGTCACCCCGCGCGGGGGTGTCCCGGCCCGCCTCCCCCGCCCGTTCCGGCGCTCACTCGCCCGCGTACGCCTTCTCCAGGGCCGCGAGGTCGAGCTTGTGCATACCGAGCATCGCCTTCATGGCGCGGTCGGCGCGGGCCGGGTCCGGGTCGGCGATCATCTCGTCCAGACGGGTGGGGGACACCTGCCAGGACACCCCGAACCGGTCCTTCAGCCAGCCGCACGGGCCGTGACTGCCGCCGCCCTCCAGCAGTTTGTCCCAGTAGAGGTCGATCTCCGCCTGGTCCTCGCAGCCGATCTGGAAGGAGATCGCCTCCGTGAAGCTGAACTCCGGACCGCCGTTGAGCGCGACGAACTTCTGGCCGTTGGCGGTGAACTCCACGGTGAGGACGCTTCCCTCCGGCCCCGGGCCGGCCTCGGTGTAGCGGGTGACCCGGCCGAGGTGGGAGTTCTTGAAGACGGAGACGTAGAAGTGCGCGGCCTCCTCGGCGCGCCCGTCGAACCACAGGCAGGTGGTGAATCCGTCGGTGGTCATGAGTACCTCCAGGGAGTGGGACCGTGTCGGGAGTAGGGACCGGACCGGGACCCGGAACTCATCGGTGCCGCGCCGTCCGGCCGGGCCCGGGCCCGCCTGACCGGCCCGGCCACGGGACGGGCCGCGGCCCCGGCGGCCGGTCCCGCGGCCCGGCCCGCGGTTACGTCCGGCCGCCTCTCCGGGCGCGCTCTGCCCGTGGCGAATCTGCCGGGGGCAGAGCCGGGGCCCCGGCGGGCGCCCGCCGGTCGACAGTGGAGGCACGCGGTCGCACCGGCCGCGTGCCGACGACCACCGGGAGCGCCATGTCCCCCTTCACCACCGGCCCGTGGCCGGACCCGTCACCGCGTGCCGAGGACGCGGGCACCCCGCCGACCCGGTTCGACGACCAGCTCGCCGACCGTCTGCTCGCGCAGCGCATCGTGCTGCTGGGCACGCAGGTCGACGAGGTCTCCGCCAACCGCGTCTGCGCCCAGCTGCTGATCCTCTCCGCGGAGGACGCGCACTCCGACATCGCCCTGTGCATCAACAGCCCCGGCGGCTCGGTGCACGCCGGGCTGGCGATCTACGACACCATGCGGCTGATCCCCAACGACGTGTCGACGCTCGCCATGGGCTTCGCCGCCAGCATGGGCCAGTTCCTGCTGAGTGTCGGCGCGGCGGGCAAGCGCCACGCCCTGCCGAACGCGCGGATCATGATGCACCAGCCGTCGGCGGGCATCGGCGGGACCACCGCCGACATCGAGATCCAGGCGGAGAACCTGGAGTTCACCAAGCGGACCATCGAGCGGATCACCGCCGAGCACACCGGCCGGACGGAGCAGGAGATCTCGCGGGACGGCGACCGCGACCGCTGGTTCACGGCCGAGGAGGCCCGGGAGTACGGCATGGTCGACCGGGTGGTGGAGTCGCTCGCCGACATCCGCCCGGCCGCCGGCCGTCCGAGGATGGGACTGCGCTGATGGGCACCTACACGATCCCGAACGTCGTCGAGCGCACCGCGCGCGGCGAGCGCTCCTACGACGTGTTCAGCCGGCTGCTGTCGGAACGGATCGTCTTCCTGGGCACCGAGATCGACGACGGCGTGGCCAACGTCGTCATCGCGCAGCTGCTGCACCTGGAGGCCGAGGCGCCGGAGAGCGAGATCGCGCTCTACCTCAACTCCCCGGGCGGCTCCTTCACCTCGCTGATGGCGATCTACGACGCGATGACGTTCGTCCGGGCTCCGATCTCCACGTTCTGCGTGGGGCAGGCGGCCTCCACGGCGGCCGTGCTGCTGGCCGGCGGCGACCCGGGGCGGCGGTTCGTGCTGGAGCACGCACGGGTGCTGCTGGGCCAGCCGGCCACGGGCGGACAGCGGGGCACGGTCTCCGACCTGGCGCTGCGGGCCCAGGAGATGGTGCGGATCCGCTCGCAGGTGGAGGAGGTGCTGTCCCGCCACACCGGCCACGACGTGGCGACGCTGCGGGCCGACATGGACCGCGACAAGGTGTTCACCGCCCGGGAGGCCGTCGCCTACGGCCTCGCCGACGAGGTGCTCGGCCGCCGCGTCGTCGGCGTCTGACCCGCCGCCCGCCGGCGCCACGGGGCGGTGGCGCCGGCGGGCGCGCGGCGGATCACGCGGGCGGGCGGCGGATCACGCGGCCAGGCACAGTCCGCCCTGCGGCGCACGGGCCGGGGCGGGAGCGGCGCCCGGGGCCGGAGCGGCGCCCGGGGCGGGGGCCGCCCCCGGGACGGGCTGCCCGCCGGCCCGGCGGACGGTGCTGCTCGCGAGGTCGTGGTGGACGCGGGCCAGCAGGTCGGCCAGCCCCAGGCCGAGGGCCCGGGCCGCGGCGGCGAGGACCTCCGAGGAGGCCTCCTTGCGGCCCCGTTCCACCTCCGACAGGTACGGCATGGAGATGCGGGCCGCGTCGGCGACGTCCTTCAGGGTCCGTTCCTGGGCCAGGCGTTCCCGGCGCAGCACGTCTCCGACGAGGTCCCGCCACAGGGGTTCCCGCGGTACGGGCGCGGGGCGGCCGGGAGCCGGTCGCAGGGGGATGACCCGGGCGTCGTGGGGCGCTTGGTTCGTCACCCTCCCAGCCTAGGAATCCCGGCGCCCGGCGGAAGGGAGCGGCGTTCCGCCCTCAGTGAAGCCGGGGCCCGCAGCCGGCCGGAACACGAGGTTCCGCCCCACGGCTGCCGTCCGGCCGGAGCACCCGTACCATCGAACGACGGAGTGCCTTTCCCCGTGGTGGGCACCCGTTGCCAGATGTCCGGAACTCGGTGTGCATGGGTGGGGACAAGCGGGGTACCCGCTCGTCCTGAGGGCGAGGCAGCCCAGCACATGTCCGCCGTGACGCTCGTGGGGAGAGGTAATGGAGACCGCCGTGATCCGGTCGCAGGCGCAGGTCGTCGAAGAGAACACCGAGGCCAGTACGGGTGACGGAGACCTGCTCGGGGGGACGGATCCGCGGGCGGTCGCGCCGCGCGACGCCCGGGCGCTGTCCCGGCAGTTCTTCCGCCGTCTGACGGAGCTCGAAGAGGGCACCCACGAATACCAGTACGCCCGCAACACCCTCATCGAGATGAACATGTCGCTCGTGCGGTTCGCCGCCGGCCGCTTCCGCGGCCGCGGCGACGACATGGAGGACATCGTCCAGACCGGCATGATCGGCCTCATCAAGGCGATCGACCGGTTCGAGCTCTCGCGCGAGGTCGAGTTCACCTCCTTCGCGCTGCCGTACATCGTCGGTGAGATCAAGCGTTTCTTCCGGGACACCACCTGGGCCGTGCACGTGCCGCGCCGGCTGCAGGAACTGCGGGTGGAGCTGGCGAAGGCCCGCGAGGAGCTGGCCAGCCGGCTGGACCGCGAGCCGACGGTCGCCGAGCTCGCCACCCTGATGAACATCACCGAGGACCAGGTGATCGAGGGCCAGATCGCCGCCAACGGCTACAACTCCTCCTCCCTGGACGCCGCCCTCACCGGTGACGGCCCGGAGCAGGGGGAGGCGGTGCTGGCCGACTTCATCGGCGTGGAGGAGGAGGGGCTCCAGCTCGTCGAGGACTTCCACGCGCTCGCCCCGCTGATGGCGGAGCTGAGCGAACGCGACCGGCAGATCATCCACATGCGGTTCGTGGAGGAGGCCACGCAGGCGGAGATCGGTGAGCGGCTGGGCTGCTCGCAGATGCACGTCTCCCGCCTGATCAAGCGGATCATCACCCGCCTCCGCGAGGGCATGCTCGGCGAGCTGGGCTGCGCCTGAGCCCCCTCCCGTCTCCGGGCCTTCACACACGGCTGCCGTCCCGTCCGTCCGCGCAACCTCGCGGAACGGCCGGGACGGCAGCCGTGTCGGTGACAGGAACACGTGGGGACGTTCCGGTGACCCGGGTCGGCGGTGTCCGCGGTGGCGTGAGGACCGGGCGCACGGGCGTGCTGGTGAGTCCGGGTGGTGAACGGAGCGGACGCCCGGCGGTCGACGGACCACGGACGCCCGGGGCGGATCGGCCGACGGCTCAGCCGGCGGCGAGTTTCAGTTCGGCGCGCACGCACTTGCCGACCGGGACACGTTCCACCGTGACGGTGTCGACCAGGGCGCGGACGATCTCCAGACCGTGCCGTCCGACGCGCTCGGGGTCCCGGGGGAACACCCTCGGCAGGGTGACGCTGCTGTCGTAGACCGTGACGGCGACCGAGGCGTCGGTGCCCTCCAGCTCCAGGATGTACGGGCCGTTGCTGTGCCGGTCGGCGTTGGTGACCAGCTCGCTGACCACCAGCAGGACGGCTCCGTCCGCACGCTCGTCGATGGTAGCGCACCAGTCGGTCCGCAGCTGCTCGAGGAACAGTGAGGCGAAGGCACGCGCCTCGGCGATGCATCCGGGCTCGCCGGTGAAGTGTGCGGCCCGCCGCAGCGGCTCCACGGGCACGTCGAAACCAGTCGGTATCACTGCCCCGTCCAGGTGGTCGGTCATGCGTGTCTCTCTGAAAAGCCGGGCTGGCCGGACGCTCTGCACCAGTCCGCGTACCCCGAGTCGGACGCGGCACTCCTCCCGGCCGGTGTATGCCCGAGCACACCGGGGAACCCGGCTGCCGGTACCCCGGCGGCGGACCCGGTCCACCGGCGGTGCCGGCGGCGGGAGGAGGTGCCATGAACGAGCTGATGGCGGTGCGGAGCCTGACGATGCTACCCGTGGTGACCCTGGGGGGCGACGCCGTCGCCCACGTCAAGGACACCCTCCTGGACGCCGCGGCCGGACGCGTCACCGGATTCTCCGTCACCGGCCGGGGCCTGCTGTCCGGCCCCCTGCGGCAGAGCCTGCCGTGGCCGGCCGTGCACTGCCTCGGTCCCGACGCCGTCATGGTCCGCGACGAGCGGGCGCTGCTCGGCCTGCCGCTGTCGGCCGTGCGGGGGGACGCCTCGCGCGGGCGGCTGCTGGGGGCCCGGGTGGTGACCGAGGAGGGCGAGCCGGTCGGCACCGTGCTCGACGTGCTGGTCGAGGGCGGCACCAGCGGCCGGGTGGCCGCGTTCCGCCTCGCCGCACGGCGTGAACTGGTGCGCGGCTCCCGGCACCACCGTCACCGCGCCTACCTGCCGCGGGCCGAGGCGCTGTCCGTCACGGGACGGACCCTCGTCGTCCCGGACCACGCGACCGCCTACGTCGCCGACGACCTGACGGGGTTCGTGTCCCGGGCGGGTGCCCGTCACGAGCGGGCGGGGGGTGTGCCGTCGTGATGCCGTACTCGCGGTTGCGCGGGCTGCCCGTCGTATCGGCGGGGGCGCGGGGAGGGAAACGGCTCGGCACGGTCGGCGCGCTGACCGTCGACGTGTCCTCGGGTGAGGTCACGCACCTGAGGGTGCGGCGCGGGCGGCTGCGCGGCGGGAGCGTGCTGCCGTGGAGCGCCGTCGAGGCCGTCGGCCCGGAGGCGGTCCGGGTGCGGGTGCCGGGCGGCCCCGTGCCGGTGCCGGAACACCACGAGCTGATCGGCCGGCCGGTGCTCACCGACGCGGGCGAGGACCGCGGCACGGTGCTGGACGTGGCGTTCGATCCCGCCACCGGGCGCCTTGAGGCGGTGCTGACGACGTCCGGCGTGCTGCCCCCGCAGCGTCTGCGGGGGCTCGGCGATCACGCGTTGGTCGTCCGGGCCGCCCCGGCCGGGCGGCGCAACGCCTCCCGGGCGCCCGGCCTCTGAGACAGCGGGGCCCCTGCCGTCCCGGGCCCCCTGCCGTCCCGGGCGGGCGCGGCGCCCCGGCCCGTTCAAGCACCCAGCCCGCGTGTCACCAACGTGCCGGGACAGCACACCTAGGACGAGACGTCCGGTGGCGCGCTCACGGTGCCGGCGGACTCCGGCGTGTCGGAGACGGGCGGAGGCGGAGGCGGAGCCGACGACTCGGACGCCGGGGGCTCGCCGGTCGGCGTGGTGTCGCCGGTGTCCGGTGCCGGTTCCGTGCCGGTCGTCGGCGGGTCGGCCGGAGTGGTGAGGCCGTCCGGCGTGGTGGACCCGTCGGTGGGCGGCGTACTGGGGGTGCTCGGCGTGGCCGACGGGCTCCGGTGGTCCGGCGGCTCGGTCGGGCGGTCCTTGCCGCCCGTGTCGCCGGGGTTCCGTTCGAACCAGCCGCCGTCCGCGTCGCGTACGACGAACTTCTTCACCGGCCGGTCGGAGGGTTCCACCACGACCGTGTTCGCCTCGTCGAACCCGGGCCACGGCGTGCCGGTGAGGCGGGGCGAGGACTGGGCGACGGGCTCGGTCAGCGGGTTGCCGCAGGCGCAGCGGACCCGGGGCACGCCCCGGTCGTCCACCAGGACCGCCGTGCCGGCCTGCAGCACCGCCTGGAACCGGGTGGCGGCTCCGTCGCGGTATCCGTGGTTGGTGACCCGGGTGTCCATGCGCAGCTGCAGCGGCGTGAGGGAGCGCAGGTAGCCGGGGACGTCGGACGGGGCGACGTCGGCGACCGCCGCGAACGCCTCGTTCTTGGCGGGCACCTCCCGCAGGTACCGGATCTGCTGTTCCACGTCGCAGGCGGCGGCGTCCCGGGTGCCGCCGTACAGGCCGGGGGCGGCGCCGTCGACGGTGCGCACCTCGTTCGCGCCGGCGGATCCGGTGGGGGCGACGGACGGGGTGGCCGTCGGGGCGGAGTCGTCCTTGGCGGTGGACTCGGTGAACGGGTCGGGGCCCTCGGAGTCGGCGGCCTGGAGGAACACCTCTCCCCCGCCCGCCTGGGTGCTGCCGCCGTCGGGGCGGGTGAACACCACGGCGAGGATCACCGCGGCGGCCACCGCCGCCGCGACCGCGGCGATGCCGGGTACCGAGCGCCACCACGGCCGCCGTCCCGGTCCGGGCGGGCCGGCGGAGGAGCCGCCTCCGCCCGGGGGCGGCGGGGAGGGCGGCCCCGAAGGGGGCTGGGAGGGACCGGACAGCGGCCCGGAGGGGGGTCCGGTGGGCCGGTCCGAGGACGGGGGTTCGACGCTCACGAGCTCTTCTTCCCGCGCGGTGGTCCGCGGCAGCCGCCCTGTCGCGTCCGGAGGGCCGGGCGGCGACGCGTGCGGCTGTGCGCCCTACGTTCCATTGTGTGCTCCGGGGGCGCGGCGCTCGCAAGCCGACGCGGACGGACCTCCCGGCAGGCGCCGCGGGCCGGGTCTGCTTAGCGTGACCGGGTGACTTCACACCCCCTCTCCGCCCCGGCGGTGGCCCGGCACGGGTGGGTCCAGGCCCTTTCGACGGTGCTCGCCGGGCTGCTCGCGATGGGCGTGGTCGCGGCGCTCGGCCTCTGGGCGGCCGGGGCCGCGGACCTGCCGGACGGCGCCTTCCCCTCCGTGGTCGCGGCGACCGTGGTCACGGCCGTCGGCGGCACGGTGAAGCTCTCCGGTGACGCCGGCGGGCTGGCCGGCACCGAGGGCGGACTGACGGTCATGCCGCTCTCCGTCACCCTGACCGGGGCCCTGGTCGTCGGTCTGGGCTTCCTGCGTCCGCTGCGGCACCGGGCGGTCGCGGAGGCGCCCGAACTGGCGGGCTGGGCCGCGCGGATCGCCGCCCTGTGGCTGCTCGCCCTGCTCGGCCTGGCGTTCGGGGCCCGGCACACGTTCGAGATCTCCCTCGGGGAAGGCACGCTCGGTGACCTCGGCGACCTCTTCGGCGTCCGGCCGGAGGTCGGTTTCACCACCGACGTGCTGCCGACCGTGCTGATCGGTCTGGTCTGGCTGGCGGGGGTGCTGGTGCTGGCCCTGCTGGTGTCGCGCGGCGCGCCCCTGCCGGGCGGGCTGCTGCGCCTGCAGACGTCGGTGCGGCCCGCCGCGCACGCCATGGTCCAGCTGCTGCTGGCCTACGTGGTCGTCGCCCTGCTGATCGCCCTCGTCGTCGCCGCCGTCCGCGGCCGCCCCGCCGAGACCTTTGCGGTGATCCTGCTCGGGCTGCCGAACGTCGCCTGGCTCGCGCTGACCATCGGGCTCGGGGCCACCTGGGACGGCAGGGTGAACGGCCCGTTCGGGCTGCCGATGCCGCGGGTCCTGGACGAGGTGCTGCGCACACCGGACATCTCCGCGCTCAATCTCGGCACGCTCGCCGAGCACGACGGCCGGGTGTGGTGGCTGCCGGTCGTCGCCGCGGTGCTGCTGCTGACCACCGCGTTCCTGATGGCGGTCCTGTCGCCGTCCCGCATCCGGGCCTGGCAGCACGCCGTTCACCTGGCGGTGGCGCTCGCCCTCACCGTGCTGATGGTCTGCCTGCTGGGACGGATCTCGGCCCGCCTCGGGCTGTCCGTCCTGGGCATCGGCGACCTGGGCGAGGGCCTGTCGGGCCAGGTGCTGCTGAAGCCGCGGGTGTGGGGCGCCGTGGGGCTGGGCCTGCTGTGGGGTCTGGTCACCGGCTTCCTCGGGGCCCTTCTGGCCCGGCGGGTCGGCAGGCGGAGCGGGAGGGCCCCGGACCCGGCGCCGGACGGTCCCTGAGCACGGCGCGGCGGCCGGGCGGCGCCTGCCGGGGCACGGCGGCCGGATCCGCCCGCCGGCCGGTCTAGGCAGGCGGCTCGAACACCGGGAGGGCCCAGCGGGGCGGTCGTTTCGGGGGGCCCTCCTCCGGCCGCGGCACCCGGGCCGCCACATGGGTGGCGGGGCGGGCACCGCCCGTCGAGGCGGTGCGCAGCGCGGCGACGAAGTCCAGGCAGGAGGCGTAGCGGTCGTCGGGGCTCTTGGCGAGGGCCTTGGCGAGGACGGCGTCGGTCTGCGCCGGGAGGCCGGGGCGTCCGGCGGTCAGGCGGGGCGGGTCGTCGTACTGGTGCGCCCACAGCAGCGCCATGTCGTCGTCGCGGCGGAAGGGCGGGTGCCCGGTGAGTGTCTCGTGGACGACGCAGGCGAAGCCGTAGACGTCGCAGCGGGCGTCGACCGGGCGGCCGGAGATCTGTTCGGGGGCGACGTAGTCGAGGGTGCCGACGAACTGGCCGACGGTGGTGAAGCCGGTCAGCGACAGCGACTTCTTGGTGAGGCCGAAGTCGGTGAGGTAGACGTGCTCGGGGTGGTCGCTGTCCGTGCCGCGCGCGACGAGGATGTTGCCCGGCTTCACGTCCCGGTGCACCAGTGCGTGGTCGTGGGCGGCGTCGAGCGCGGACGCCACCTGGGTGGCGATGCGCAGGGCGGTCGGCAGGGGCAGCGGGCCCTCGCGGTCCAGGAGGTGGCGCAGGTCGCTGCCCTCCACGTAGCGCATGGCGATGTAGAGGATGCCGTCCGTCTCCCCCGCCTCGAACACCGGCACGATGTGCGGGTGGTCGATCGCGGCGGCGGTGCGGGACTCGTGGGTGAAGCGGCGGCGGAAGGTGTCGTTGCGGGCGAGTTCCGGGGCGAGCAGCTTCAGGGCGACGGTGCGGTCCAGGCGCAGGTCCCGGCCCCGGTAGACGACGGCCATGCCGCCCCGCCCGATCTCCTCCTCGATCCGGTACCCGGCGACCTGCTGTCCGGTCAGGTCGGCGGGCCGTCCGGCGAAGAGGCTGGTGTCACGGCTCATCGGACGTCCCCGCGCCCGGGTTCACGACCCGGGTCGGCTCCTTGTGTCCGGGCGGCGGGCCGCTCCCGGACACCACGCGCGTGGGCGGATGGCCGGCCGGCCCGTCGGGCCCGTCCGCGGGCCGCTCCGGGGCGCCGGCCCGGCCGTCGGACGGCTGGGCGGCCGGTGCGCCGGCGTCGGGGCCCGCGCCGGCGGGTCCGGGCTCGCGGCGCCGGGAGACGTCCGGCGGTCCGGACACCACGCGGGTCGGGACGGCGTCCGGCGCCCGCGGTCCGGCGGGCGCCCCGGTCCGGTCGCCGCCCGTGCCGGGCGGTGTCCCGGCTCCGGGGGCGGGTGTCTGCCCGGACGGTGCCTCCCGGGGGACGGCTTCGTCCGGCACGACCCGGGTCGGCGTGTACGACCGTGCGCCGGCGGCAGGGCCGGGCTCCTCCGGCGCCGCCGGGCCACCGTCCTCCCCCGCCTCGGGCACCACCCGCGTCGGCGGGTGCGCCGGGGTCCGCGGGCGGGGCGCGGGTTCCGCGGCGGCGGCCGGGGGCGCGGGCTCCGGGGCCTCCCGCGGGGGCTCGTCGGCGGCGTAGGGCTGCAGGTGGGCGCCGTCGGTGTACAGCCAGCGGCCGTGGGCGGAGTCGTAGAGCCAGGCGGACTCCCCGTCGACGACGATGCCGACGCGCAGCCCGCGGGTACGCTGCCGGAAGGCCTCGCCGTCGAGGCCGCCCTCCGCCAAATTCTCGGCGGCGACCAGGTAGCGGGCCAGGGTCTCCTGGACGCGGGTCAGCAGGGGCCGGGGGTCGGCGGTGCGGGCCGGCGGGGCGTCGGAGGCGGGCGGGTCCTCGGGCACGGCGACCAGGCGGCGGCCGTCGACCCAGGCCGACCAGCCGTTGGAGCACAGGACGTGCCCCCAGTCGCCGCGCGACTCGGTGAGCCGCACCGGCAGCAGCGGGTCCAGGCCGGCGGTGGGCCGGGACGGGTCCGGGGCCTCCCAGGCGGGCAGGCCGTGCCGGGGGACGACGTGGGTGGGCCGGAACGCGGGCGTGGTCATCGGGGGGTCTACCTCCGCATCACGACGGGTTCGTGACGGCGCAGCAGCCGGGACACGGCGAACGCGAACAGCGCCGACAGCACCACGAGCATCCCGATGTCGAGCAGCCACATGCCCGCCGAGTGCCGCATGATCGGGTCCGAGGTCAGGTCCCCGGGCGACATCCTGGCCAGGTCGACGGTGCCGGCCATCGCGCCGAGCGCCCAGCGCGAGGGCACCAGCCACGACAGCTGTTCCAGGCCCGGCACGCCGTCGAGCTTCAGCAGGGCGCCGCAGAACACCACCTGGACGATGGCCAGCAGCACCAGCAGCGGCATCGTCACCTCCTCCTTGCGCACCAGCGCGGAGACGAGGAGGCCGAGGGTCATGGCGGTGAAGGCGAGCAGCGCCACCGCCACGGTGATCTCCACCAGGGGCGGCATGAGGACGCCGTGACCGCCGGGCGCGTTGAGGTCGACGCCGAGGAGGGCGACCAGGGTCAGCACCACGGCCTGGAGCACGGTGACGGTGCCGAGCACGACGATCTTGGAGAGCAGGTAGGCCGATCTGGACAGGCCGACGGCCCGCTCGCGGCGGTGGATGGCGCGCTCCTTGACCAGTTCCCGTACGGCGTTGGCGGCGCCGGTGAGCACCGCGCCGACGCACAGGATCAGCAGGGTGTTGGAGACGGTCTCCCGGGTCAGGGCGCCGCCGGCGAGGGCGCGGGCCATGGCGCCCATGACGAACGGCAGCGCGATCATGATCGCCAGGAAGGTGCGGTCGGCGCTCAGCGCGGCCGCGTAGCGGCGGACCAGGGTGCCCAGCTGGGCGGTACGGCTGCGCGGCCGGGGCGGCGGGGCGATGACGACCGGGCCGGACCGGGGCCGGTGCGGCTGGTCGGTGGCGTCGGCGATGTAACGGCCGTGGAAGGGCGAGGTCCGGTAGTCGCCGGCCCAGTCGCGGTCCCGGTCGTGTTCGAACGCCTCGAAGGCCTCGGGCCACTGCTCGAAGCCGAAGAACGCCAGGGCGTCGTCGGGCGGCCCGTAGTAGGCGATGCGGCCGCCGGGGGCGAGGACCAGGAGACGGTCGCAGACGTCGAGGCTCAGCACGCTGTGGGTGACGACGATGACGGTGCGGCCGTCGTCGGCCAGGCCGCGCAGCATGTGCATCACGGAGCGGTCCATGCCGGGGTCGAGGCCGGAGGTCGGTTCGTCGAGGAACAGCAGGGACGGCTTGGTCAGCAGTTCCAGGGCCACGCTGACCCGTTTGCGCTGTCCGCCGGAGAGGCTGTGCACGGGCTGGCCGGCCCGCTGCTCCAGGCCCAGTTCGCGGATGACCTCGTCGACCCGGGCCCGGCGTTCGGCCTTGGCGGTGTCCTGGGGGAAGCGGAGCTCGGCGGCGTAGGACAGGGCGCGGCGGACGGTGAGCTGGGCGTGCAGGATGTCGTCCTGCGGGACCAGGCCGATGCGCTGGCGCAGCTCGGCGTAGTCGCGGTACAGGTCGCGGCCGTCGTAGAGGACCGTGCCGTGGTCGGCGGGGCGCTGCCCCGTGAGGGCGTTGAGCAGGGTGGACTTGCCGGCGCCGCTGGGGCCGACCACGGCGAGCAGGCACTTCTCCCCCACCGGGAAGGAGACGTTGTCGAGCAGGACCTTGCGTCCCCGGTCGACGGCGACGGTGAGGTCCTGGACGTCCAGGGAGACCTCGCCGGTGTCCACGTACTCCTGGAGTTCGTCGCCGACCAGGCAGAACGCGGCGTGGCCGATGCCGACGATGTCGCCGGGGCCGACGGGGGCGCGGGTGACGGGCGCGCCGTTGAGGTAGGTGCCGTTGTGGCTGCCGAGGTCGGCGATCTCGTAGGTGCCGTCGGGCAGGGCCCGCAGTTCGGCGTGGCTGCGGGAGACCACGAGGTCGTCGAGGACGAGGTCGTTGTCGGCGGCGCGGCCGATGCGGAGGGTGCGGGCGGGCAGCGGCCGGACCTCGGTGGGCCGGCGGTAGGTGCCGGTGAGCGCCGGGTGGGAGACGGCCGAGAGGCGTTCCGGGGCGGGCGGCGCGGGGTCGGTGAGCACGGCGCGGGGGCCCGTGTCGGGGCTGCCGAAGCGGATGACGCTGCCGGGGCCGACGTCCCGGGCGGCGACGCGCTGCCCGTCGGCGTAGGTGCCGTTGGTGCTGTGCTCGTCCTGGAGGGTCCAGTGGCCGTCCGTGGGGCGGAGCACCGCGTGGTGCCAGGAGACCCGGGCGTCGTCGATGACGATGTCGCACAACGGGTCGCGTCCGACGTGGTAGTCGCGGACCGGAGTCATCCGGGTGGAGCCGGTGTCGGTCTCCAGGACGAGCTCGGGCGCTGCCGATCGCTCCGCCATGCCTGGATTCTACCGATTGGTCCGTTCGGGTGCCCGGCGTGGCACGGCCGCCCCGTCCGGGGCGCCGGTCAGCCGACGGGAATGCTCAGCACCGGGGCGGTGCGCTGCATGCGCAGGGTGTCCACGGATTCCGCCAGCAGCTCGTACTCGGTGGTGTCGTCGCCGGTGGCGACGCGGACCATCCGGCCGGCGGCCAGCGCCTCGGCCATCTCCTGCTGCCGGGCGACGTCGCCGCACCAGGCGCGCAGGGTGGCGGGTACGTCGGGCACGCCGTCCGGGACGGGGACGAGCGCGCCCGGCGGTAAGTGCTCGGCCTCCGGCCGGGGGTCGAGGCGTTCGGCGATCCAGGAGGCCCGGTCGCGCAGCCACCACAGGGCGAGCGCGAGGGTGGGCGCCCGGTAGGTGCCCAGCGGGACCCCGATGCGGCGTCCGTCGCAGACGCCGTACGCCGTGACGTGGCACAGGAATTCGTCGTGCACGGTGTCTCCCCCGCTGCGTGGCTCGCGTGTGCCGCTGAGTGCTGGACGCCCGGCGTGCCTGCTGTGCGTGAGGGCGCCGTCGCGCGGTGTGAAGCGCTCTCTCTGAGTATGTTCACGACTGAAACACTGTCACCATGTGTTTCCGGCCAGTCTCCTGGCATATTCGCCCGGCCCTGCGACGCGGCGGAGGACGGCGCGAGCGGGGGCGGCGCGGCCCGGAACGGCGGCCGGGAGCAGGCCGGGAGGGGTGCGGCCCGGAACGGCGGAGGGCCGGGCCCGCGGCCCGGCCCCCTCGTCCGCCCGGGCCGGGGGTCCGGGCGGGGCGGTCACTGCTGGACGACGGCGTCGATCCGTTCGAGTTCCTCCGCGTCGAAGGAGAGGTTGCGGGTGGCCGCGACGCTGTCCTCCAGCTGGCCCGGGCTGCTCGCCCCCACCAGTGCGGAGGTCACGCGCCCGCCGCGCAGCACCCAGGCCAGCGCCATCTGCGCCAGGCTCTGCCCCCGGGACCGGGCGATCCCGTTGAGCGTGCGCAGCCGTTCCACCAGGTCCTCGGTGAGGGCGTCCGTCTTCAGGAACGGGCTGTCGCCGGCGGCCCGCGAGTCCTCGGGGATGCCGTCCAGGTAACGGTCGGTCAGCAGCCCCTGGTCGAGCGGCGAGTAGGCGATGGACCCGACCCCCAGGCCGTCGAGCGCGTCCAGCAGGCCCTCGCTCTCCGGGCGGCGGTCCAGCATGGAGTAGCGGGGCTGGTGGATCAGCAGCGGCGTGCCCAGCTCGCCGAGGATGCGGGCGGCCTCCCGGGTCTGCTCCGCCGAGTAGTTGGACACCCCGACGTAGAGGGCCTTGCCCTGCTGGACCGCCGAGTGCAGGGCGCCCATCGTCTCCTCGAGCGGCGTGTCCGGGTCGAAGCGGTGGGAGTAGAAGATGTCGACGTGGTCGAGGCCCATGCGCTCCAGGCTCCGGTCCAGCGACGACAGCAGGTACTTCCGGGAACCCCATTCGCCGTACGGGCCGGGCCACATCAGGTAGCCGGCCTTCGTCGAGATCACCAGTTCGTCGCGGTACGGCGCGAAATCCTGCCTCAGCGCCTCGCCGAGGGCGGACTCGGCCGCGCCGGGCGGCGGGCCGTAGTTGTTGGCGAGGTCGAAGTGGGTGACGCCGAGGTCGAAGGCGCGGCGCAGGATGGCGCGCTGGGTGCGGGCCGGGCGGTCGGGGCCGAAGTTGTGCCAGAGGCCGAGCGAGAGCGCGGGCAGCTTCAGACCGCTGCGTCCGGTGCGCCGGTAGGGCATGTCCGCGTAACGGTCGGGGTGCGGGGTGTACAACGCGACTCCAGAGGGGTGGGCACACGGGTCGGGGCGGTTCGGTGGAACCGTGCGTCCACTCTGTCCCGGCCCGCGCACAGCAGTCCAACAGAAGAATCCGATGGGATTGTGCGGTTAGGCTTCTCAATCATGGAACTGCGCCACCTCCAGCATTTCGTCGCCGTCGCCGAGGACCAGCACTTCACCCGGGCGGCGGAACGGCTGATGGTCTCCCAGTCGGGTCTGTCGGCGTCCATCCGCGCGCTGGAGCGGGAACTGCAGGCGTCGCTGTTCGTGCGGACGACGCGCCGGGTGACGCTCACCGAGGCGGGGCGGGCGCTGCTGGCGGAGGCCCAGCGGATCCTCGCGCAGGTGCGGGCGGCACACGAGGCGGTGGCCGCCGTGCAGGGCGTCCTGCGCGGGACGCTCGCGGTGGGCACCGAGCAGTGCATCGCCGGGGTGCACGTCGCGCAGCTGCTCGCGGCCTTCCGGCGGCTCCACCCCGACGTGGAGATCAGGCTGCGCCAGTGGGGCTCGGCCGCGCTGGCCGAGGAGGTCGCGGCGGGGCGGCTCGACCTGGCCTTCGCCTACCGGACGGCGGGGGACGCCGACCACCTGCGGTCCGTCCCGCTGACCAGCGAACCGGTGACGGTGCTGTGTCATCCGGGGCACCGGCTCGCCCGGGCGGGGGCGCCGGTGACGCCGGACGACCTGGCCGGGGAGGTCTTCGTGGACTTCCACCCCGACTGGGGGCCGCGCCGGGCCACGGACGCGGCGTTCGCCGCGGCGGGCGTGCGCCGCACGGTGGCGCTGGAGGTGAACGACGTGCACAGCCTGCTGGACCTCGTCGACCAGGACCTGGGCGTGGCCGTCGTCCCCCGGCACTTCCGGCACAAGCGCGCGGGCCTGGCCGCGCTGCCCCTCAAGGGGGCGGACGAGGCCGTCTACGAGACGGTCGCGCTGATGCCGTCCCCGCGGGCCACCAGCCCGGCCGCGCGGGCCCTGATGTCCCTGCTGGACGACCACCACGGCGACCACGGCGACGGCTGAGCCGGCGGGGACGCCGCCCGGTGCGACGCGGGCCGGGTGGCGCGGGACGGTCCGGGCCGCGGCCGGGCCCGGGATGCGCCAGGGTGGACCCATGCATGCCAAGGACATCCTCATCGACGGCTTCGGCCGGGTCCGGGAAGAGGTCCACGCCGCGATCGCGGACCTCGGTCCCGACGGGCTCGACGCCCGGCCCGCGCCCGGCGCCAACTCCCCCGCCTGGCTCGTCTGGCACCTCACCCGGGTCCAGGACGACCACGTCGCCGACGCCTTCGGGCTGGACCAGGTCTGGCTGTCCCAGGGCTGGGAGGAGCGCTTCGGGCTGGGCCTGCCCCGTCACGACACCGGCTACGGCCACACCCCGGCGAAGGTCGCGAAGGTGCGGGTCGACTCCCCCGGCCTGCTGACCGGATACCACGACGCGGTGCACGCCCAGACCCTGGCGGCGCTGCGTTCCCTGACCGCCAAGGACCTGGAGCGGATCGTCGACGAGCGGTGGGATCCGCCGGTCACCCTGGGCGTCCGTCTCGTGAGCGTCCTGTCCGACGACCTCCAGCACGTCGGACAGGCCGCCTACGCGCGCGGGCTGCTTCAGGCGACGGAGGCGTAGCCGGGCAGCACCACGTCGCGGATGAGGGCGTTGCGCTCGTCGTACGGGAGGAAGGCGCTCTTGAGGGCGTTGACCGTCACGGTGCGCAGGTCCTCGGCGGTCCAGCCGGCCTCCTCGACCAGCAGGGACATCTCCCGGGTCATCGTCGTGCCGGACACCAGACGGTTGTCGGTGTTGAGGGTGACGCGGAAGCCGAGGTCCTTCAGCGCGGTGATCGGGTGCGCGGCGATGGAGGTGGCGGCGCCGGTCTGGAGGTTGGAGGTGGGGCACATCTCCAGGGCGACGCGCCGGTCGCGGACCCAGCCCGCGAGGCGGCCCAGCTTGCCCGCCGCCAGGTCGGGGATGTCGTCGGTGATCCGCACGCCGTGGCCGATGCGCTGGGCGCCGCACACCTGGAGTGCCTGGTGGATGCTGGGCAGGCCGTGGGCCTCACCGGCGTGGATGGTGAAGGGCACGTTCTCGCGGCGCAGGTGCTCGAAGGCCGCGAGGTGGTCGGCGGGCGGGAAACCGTCCTCGGCGCCGGCGATGTCGAAGCCGACGACACCGGCGTCCCGGTACGCCACCACCAGGTCGGCGATCTCGCGGGTCCGGTCGAACATCCGCATGCCGCACAGCAGCGTGCCCACGCGCACCGGGGTGCCGGCGGCGGCCGCCCTGGCCATGCCGGCCGCGAGCCCCTCCTGCACGGCCTCGACGACCTCGGGCAGGGTCAGGCCGCCCCGGGTCATCAGCTCGGGGGCGTAGCGGACCTCGCCGTAGACGACTCCGTCGGCGGCGAGGTCGAGGACGTACTCCTCAGCGGTGCGCAGCAGGCCCTCGCGGTACTGCATCACGGCCAGGGTGTGCTCGAAGGTGGCTATGTAGCGGACCAGGTCGCCGGAGTTCGCGGCCTCCACGTACCAGGCGGCGAGCCCGTCGGGGTCCGTGACGGGCAGGGTGTGGCCGACGGCGTCCGCGAGCTCCACCAGGGTGGCGGGGCGCAGGGCGCCGTCGAGGTGGTCGTGCAGCACGGCCTTGGGGAGCCGGCGGAGGGTGTCGGTGGTCAGGGGCGCGCTCATGTGCGGGGTGTTCCTCGGCGGTCGGTGGGGTGCGGGGTGGGTCGGGCGGCGGGCTGGAGCAGGTCCCAGCGGTTGCCGTAGGGGTCCTGGAAGACGGCGACCGTGCCGTACGGCTCGTGGCGCGGCTCCTCCAGGAAGGTCACGCCGGCGGCCGCCATGCGGGCGTGGTCGCGGGCGAAGTCGTCGGTGTGCAGGAAGAAGCCGACCCGGCCGCCGGTCTGGTCACCGATCCGGGCGTGCTGCCGCTCGCCCTTCGCGCGGGCGAGCAGCAGTCCGGTGCCGGTGCGGCCGTCGTCCGGCTCGACGACGACCCAGCGGGAGCCGTCGGGCCGGGGCGTGTCCTCGGCGAGCCGGAAGCCGAGGGCCTCGGTGAAGAAGCGGATCGCCTCGTCGTACGCGTCGACGACGAGGGTGACCAGGGCGATGCGTCTCATCGACACCTTTCCGGGTGGGATTGACCGGAGAGGTTATACGTAAAACCCACGGACGCGCCAGTCCGGGCGGGGCGGCGTGCGGGGGAGGCGTGCCGCACCGGCAGCACGCAGGGGCCGGGCCCGCGGCCCGGCCGCCTGCCCGCCGGCCGTCGCGCGGGGAGGCGGTGGCACCGTCGCGCGACGGTGCGGCGAGGCCCTGTCGCCACATTCCGTCTGCCGTGCGCCGCCCTGCGGGCGGACGACGGGAATGGACGACAGGACCTACGGATAGGTGTACGTGTTCAGCGCGGCGACGGCGGCCGCCGGGTCGCCGAGGTCGTAGCGGTCCACCGCGAGGTACGTGGGCTTCTTGCGGGCGGCGGGCTCACAGAACCGGCGGGCGCGGTCGGCGAGTTTGGCGTTGTCGGTGCCCACCGTGGAGGCCAGGGGGACGTCCCGGAAGTGGTTCATGACGAACAGCGGGCGGAAGCCGGGCTCGGTGCGGGTGAGCGGCAGGGTGGTCCCGGCGTCGTACCACCGGCTGTAGCAGGACCAGTCGGAGGCGCCCACCCCCGGTCCCATGGACCAGTGGTTCTCCACCGTCCACTCGCGCTGGTACATCACGCCGAAGGTGTCCCGGGTGACCCCGCCGGCCGCGTCGGAGGCGCGGGTGCGGTCGGTGAAGATCAGCAACCGGTGCCCGGCGGCGGCCAGTTCGGCCATCGTGGGCCAGCCGTTCTGCCGCACCCCGGTGCGGTCGGGCCGGTACAGCACGTCCTGGAGGCCGTCGACGCGGGCGAGTTCGGCACGCAGCACCTCCTGGTCGACGTAGTCCTCCAGGAACACGGTGACGAACTGGTCGGGGTGGGAGCGCAGGAAGTCCACGATCCGCTGGAGGTCGACCCAGAGGGCGACGGGCCGGCTGACCAGGGTGCAGCTGTTGTGGCAGAGGATCGCGCCGTCCGGGGTCTGATGGATGTCCAGCATGAAACCGCGGACGCCGTCGGCGAGTTGGCGTTCGATACCGCGGGTCTGGTTGGGGAAGAGGTTGACGAAGGGCGGCGCGAACCCGCCGTCGACGCCGTTGGCGTAGGCGTTGTGGGAGGTCAGGAAGGTGACCTGGTCGAGGGTGCGGCGGTCCGGGGGCGGCATGGGGGAGGTGACCGGAACGACCGGGGTGAGGTACCACGCGGCGAGGTCGTCCGGGGCGGCGCCGACGGAGAGCGGGGCGGGGTGGACGGCACCGGCGGGCTTGGGGGCGACGGCCAGGCGCCGGTCCGTCCCGGGCGCGGCGAGGGTGAAGCGGCCGTCGCCCACGGGGGTGACGGTCCAGGGGGCGTCGGCGCTGCCGCAGGGGACGGTGCGGGCCCGGTCCGCGGTCCGGCCGAGGCAGGAGCCGGGGGCGTCGGTGTTCTCCAGGAGGTGCGAGGAGCCCTGGACCCGCAGCCGCCACTGCTGGCGGTCCTCGTCGCCGCGGGGTCTGTGCTGCTCGACCGCGCCGCCGCGGTCGGAGGCGTTGAGCCCGGTGACGGCGCTCTGCACGTAGTAGGCGCCGGGCGGCGGGACCGCGTCGGCGCCTGCGGCCCGTCCCGGTGCCGCGACCGTCGCGGCCAGCGCGACGGCCGCGACGGAGGCGGCCAGCAGGGCGTGGGGGGTGCGCATGGTGGGTGCCCTTCGTCCGGGGACGGCCGTCGCGCGGCGGGACGCCGGCGCGCGACGGCCGTGACGGCGAGTGGCGGTCAGGTGCATGACACCACGGCGCACCGTCCGTGTCAGCAGTAGAGGTTGCCGCCGGGCGTCGTCCCGAGGATCTGGGCGAACCGCTGATAGGTGCTCACCCTGCTCTGCACCTGCGCCGGGTTGCGCCCGTCGCACTCCAGCGAGCCGTTGATGCTGCGGATGGTCTGGCCGAAGCCCGCCTGGGAGACCATGGCGTTGTGCCCGGTCATCGTCCCGGGACCGGTCTGGGTGTTCCAGTACCACAGGGCGGTCTTCCAGGCGACGGCCGAGTCGTTCTGCACCAGCCAGGGGTTGCCCAGCAGGTCGATGCCCAGGGCGTCGCCCGCCGCCTTGTAGTTGAAGTTCCAGCTCAGCTGGATCGGTCCGCGCCCGTAGTAGGCGGCCTGGCCGGCCGGGCAGCCGTAGGGCTGTCCCCAGTCGCAGTAGTGCGGGTAGTTGGAGGTGTTCTGCTCCACCACGTGCACCAGACCGCCGGTCTCGTGGCTGACGTTGGCCAGGAAGGCGGCGGCCTCCTGCTTCTTCACGGTGTCGCTGCCGGTCTTGGCGAAGCCCGGGTAGGCGCCGAGCGCGGCCTTGAGCCCGCTGTAGGTGTAGAAGGAATTCCGGTTCGGGAACATCTGGTTGAACTGGGCCTCGGAGACCACGAAGTCCCCGACGGGCGCCCCGGGCCCGTTGTCACAGGCGTACGGCTCCCAGTACCAGGTGCTGATGACCGGGTCGTAACCCGGGTTGGCGTGCTCGGCGATGTACGCCCGGCCGTCCGTGTAGCGCACGATGTCACCGGCGTTGTAGGACTTCCCGGCCTGCCAGTTCGGGTAGCTGGAGCACGCGGCGGCGGAGGCGGGCGAGGCGGGGAGGAGCACGGGCGCACTGCCGGCCAGGGCGAGCACGGTGAGCGCGGCGGCGATGCGGTGTCTCGACAAGGGTCCAACTCCTTTGCGGGACACGGCCGCTCCAGCGGGGGACTACGCTCGGACGCGGGCCCGTGGGCGCGCGCCGGTGACCGGTCACGGGCGGTGGGGCGGCCGTGGTGGGGGGGTATGGACGCACACTCAACCGCTTTGGTCTGTACCAGTCAAGGGTTTAGACCAGTCACGTTGGCCGATACGCGACGCCCGGCCCCGGCGCCCTCGTCCCCGTGCGCCCCGCGACGCCCTCCGCCCTCGCCCCCGTGCGTCCCGCGGCGCCCTCCACCCTCGGCCGGACGCCCCGCACCGCGCACGCCGTGCCCCGCCCGGCCGGGACCGGAAGGGCCTTCCCTCCCCTACACATAAGGGAGAAACAAGAGCAGAATGAGCAATCGCGGCACCTACCGCATACCGCGTCACACGCGGTCAGGACGGCCAGCGAAGGAGACGGCCATGGCCAACGTCTCGCACCCCAGGGGTGACATCACGGGCCACCCCGATGCCTCCGAAATGCGCGCCCGCTACGACCGCGTCCTCGGCGGTCGCGACGTGGCCCTCGTGGACGGACCGGTGTTCCTCCTCGGTCTGTACTGCGCGGTGTCCCCGTGGATCCTCCACTACACGACGAGTCAGCCCGCCCTGGTGCCCCACAACCTGATCGTGGGCATCGCCATCGGGCTGCTCGCCCTCGGCTTCACCGCCGCTCCGGCCCGGATGTACGGGCTCAGCGGTGCCATGTGCGCCATGGGGCTGTGGATGATCGTCTCGCCGTGGATCGTCGGCGAGAGCCCGGACGCCGGAGTCATCTGGAACAACATCGTCATCGGGGCCCTGACGGTGATCCTGGGCACGGTGTGCCTCGCCACGGCGGCGCGGAGCACCCGGAGGACGTAGCACCACAGCCGAGTCCGCGCGGGACCGGGCGGCCGGGCGACCCCGGCCCCCGACGAGCGGGCACCGACCCACGGGAGGTGGACCTGCACAGGCGTGGTGGTGAGCGCGGCGGGCCCGGCACTCCAGGGCGGACGGCTCTCACCGGAGGCGTCCGCCCGAAGGCACCGGGGCAGCCGCGCTTCACCGCTGCCCGGGCGGGGTGGCGTGCGGCGTGCGGCGTGCGGCGTGCGGCGTGCGGTGAGTGTTCCGGCCGCTGCGGCGCGGCCGCGTGCCGGCCCCCCGCAGCCCGGCGGCCGGCCCCGGTACCGCGGACCGAACCGGCCGGCCCCGGTACCGCGGACCGACTCCGGGCGGGCCGCGCGGAGCGGCTCGTCCCCGGCGAGCGCCACGACCGCGAGGTGCCGGGCCGGGCTCGGGGGGCGGCCGCCCGCCGGTCCGCCCGCCGTGGTCCCGCGCCCCGCGCTCGTGCGCACGCGGCGCGGCCCGGCGGCCCGGCGGACGGGCAGGTAGGGTCCACAGGCCGGGCTTCCCTTGACCGGGAACCGTGGTCACCCCCTGCGAGAAAGGCCGGTCATGGTCGTGAAGGACAGCGAACTGCCCCACCTGCGCCGCTGCGTGGAACTGGCGGCCGAGGCACTGGAGGCGGGGGACGATCCCTTCGGCTCCGTCCTCGTCGCCGGGGACGGCACGGTGCTGGCGGAGGACCGCAACCGCACGGCCGCCGGGGACCGCACCCGGCACCCCGAGTTCGAGCTGGCCCGCCTGGCCGCCGAGCGGATGACGCCGGCCGAGCGCGCCGCCGCCACGGTGTACACCTCCGGAGAGCACTGCCCGATGTGCGCGGCCGCGCACGCCTGGGTGGGCCTCGGACGCATCGTGTACGCCGCCTCGTCCGCGCAGCTGACCGACTGGCTCGCCGAGTTCGGCGTGCCCGCCCCGCCGGTGCGGCCGCTGCCCGTCGCCGAGGTCGCGCCGGGGGTGGAGGTCGCCGGACCCGTCCCCGAACTCGCCGCCGAGATCAAGGAGTTGCACCGGCGGTACCACCGCGGCGACGGCTGACCACAACCGGGCCGGGTGCTCGAGATGCACGGCCCGAACCCCGGTGTCTACCATCGTCGGGACAGTCAGACCAGGTACCGGCTCCCGGCTCCCCTGGTCTCCCCGACGGGGGACGGCGTATGCGCTCGCTTCCGGCGGCCCGCCTGATGGCGGGCTTCACAGCGTGGGTCGTCGTGGCGACCGTCGTCTACCTGGCGGTTCCCGCGGCCTGCGCGCCGCTGTGGGCGGCCATCGGCCTCTCGGGCGTCGCCGCCGTCGTGGTCGGCATCCGGGTCAACCGGCCCGCGCGCACCTGGCCGTGGTGGGCGCTCGCCGGAGGACTGCTCACGTTCGTCGCGGGCGACACGTACTACAACGTGATGGAGGAGTACTTCGACGCCTCCAACCCCTTCCCGTCCCCCGCGGACGCGCTCTACCTCACCACCTACCCGCTCTTCGCCGTCGGACTGTCCGGCCTCATCCGGTACCGCTGTCCGGACCGCGACCTGCCGAGCCTGCTGGACGCGCTGATCGTCACCGCGGGCCTCGCCCTGCCGGTGTGGGTGTTCCTGGTGCAGCCGCTCACCGAGGTTCAGGGGCTGAGCTGGCAGCAGCGGGCGATCAGCATCGCCTACCCGTTGGGCGACGTCCTGGTCCTCGCCCTGCTGGCGCGGCTGCTGAGCCCGGCCCCGCTCAGCAGCGCGGACCGGTCCATCCGGCTGCTGGTGATCGGCACCCTCGCCCTGCTCGTCTTCGACATCGGCTACGGCATCCTCCAGCTCAGGGCGATGTGGCAGGTGGGCACCCTGCTGGACGCGGGGTGGATCGTCTTCTACGCGGCCTGGGGGCTGGCCGCACTGCACCCCTCCATGGTCCGGCTGACCACCGCGCTGCCCCAGCGGCGCTCCCCCTCCCTGCTGCCGCCGCCGCACCGGCTGGTGGTCCTCGCGGTGGCCACCCTCATCGCCCCGGCGATCCTGCTCTACGAGGGGGTCACCCACAGCGCGCACGACGCCACCGTGATCGCCGCCTTCTCCGCGGGACTGTTCCTGCTGGTCATCCTCCGGCTGGGCAGCATGGTCTTCGCCCACCGCCGGGCCGTCTCCCGCGAACTGGCCCTGCACGGCACCGGGGCCAGCCTGGTGTCGGCGGTGCGCCCGAGCGAGGTGGTGTTCTCCTGCCAGACGGCCGTGGACCGCGTCCTCGGGCCGGACGTCGGCCACCGGACCCTGCTGCTGCCCGCCGACCGGGTCGCCGACCTCGCTCCCGAGGGCACCCGGCTCCTCACCCCGGACGCCCTCGGCCCCGAACTGGCCACCGCCCTGCAGGACATGCCCGCCGTGCTGGTGTGCCCCATGACGCAGCCCGACCGCCCGGCCGAGCGCGTCCCCGGGGTGCTGCTCGTGGCGGGCCCCGAGCGGGCCCTGGCGGAGGCGTGGGGGCCGCTGGAGATCCTGGCGTCCCACGTCGGGCTGGCGATGGAACGGCTGGTGCTGCGCAAGGAGATCATCCGGCGGGAGAACGAGGCCTACTTCCGCACCCTCGTGCGCAACGCCTCGGACGTCATCCTCATCGTGGAGGACGACGACACCATCCGGTACGCGAGCCCGTCGGCCGCGTCGGTGTTCGGCACCTCCGACCTCACCGGCCAGTCCCTGCCCGGACTGCTCGACCCCGCGGACCGGCAGCGCGCCGTGCGGGAGCTGGCGGCCGTGCGGGAGCGGCAGTCCCGCGCGGGCCACGACCACTGGTGGGTGCGGCGCCGCGACGGCCGGGTCGAGGTCGAGGTGCGGTGCAGCGACTTCCGTGCGGAGCGGACCGTGGCCGGGCTGGTGGTCACCCTGCGGGACGTGACCGAGCAGCGGCGCCTGGAGCACGAGCTGACCCAGCGCGCCTTCCACGACGCGCTGACCGGACTGCCCAACCGCACCCTGCTGCTGGAACGGATCGAACGCGCCCTGCTGCGGGGCCGCCGTGAATCGTCCCTGGTGTGCCTGCTCTTCATCGACCTGGACGACTTCAAGCTCGTCAACGACACCCTGGGGCACGCGGCGGGCGACGGCCTGCTCGTCGCCGTCGGCAACCGGCTGTCGCGGGCCCTGCGCCGCACCGACACCGCCGCCCGGCTCGGCGGGGACGAGTTCGCCGTGCTGATGGAGGACGCCCGCGAGCCGAGGGACGCCGAGGTGCTCGCCGCGCAGATCATCCAGACCGTCGGCCGGCCCTTCGAGCTCGCCGACGAGTCGGTCACCGTCTCCGCCAGCGTCGGGCTCGCCACGGCCCGCGACAGCTCGGACGCCCAGGAACTCCTGCGCCACGCCGACCTGGCGCTGTACGCCGCGAAGGCCGCCGGCAAGCGGCAGTGGCGGCGCTTCCGGCCGCTGCTGCAGGACCGCATGATCGAACGCCACGACCTGCAGACGCAGCTGGCGCGGGCGGTGGCCGGCAAGGAGTTCACGCTGCGCTACCAGCCCGTCGTCGACATCACGGCCGGTGAGGTCGTCGGCTTCGAGGCCCTGGTGCGCTGGCCGCAGGCGTCGTACGACGCGGTGCCGCCCGAACGGTTCATCGGCCTGGCCGAGGAGACCGGGCACATCGCCCCGCTCGGCTCCTGGGTGCTGGAGAACGCGGTGAGCGACATCGCCGGACTGCAGCGCACCCACGGCACCGACCGGCCCCCGTACGTCAGCGTCAACGTCTCGGCGCGCCAGTTCCGGGACGTCGGGTTCGTGGAGCAGGTCGGCGAGGCCCTGCGCACGCCGGGACTGGTGCCCGGGTCCCTCCAGCTGGAGCTGACGGAGACGGTGCTGCTGCGCCACGACGACCGGATCCGCTCGGTCCTGGACTCGCTGAAGGACCTCGGGGTGCACATCGCGGTCGACGACTTCGGCACCGGCTTCTCCTCGCTGCGCTACCTGCGCGACTTCCCCATCGACGTCCTGAAGATCGACAAGACCTTCATCGACGACATCACGCAGGACACCCAGCAGGTGGCGCTGGTCGAGGGCATCGTGCGGATCGCCGACACCCTCGGGCTGCAGGTGATCGCCGAGGGGATCGAGCAGTCGGACCAGCGCGACCTGCTGGCGGGCATGGGGTGCCGCTTCGGCCAGGGCTACCTGTTCGCGCGCCCCATGACGGTGGAGGAGAGCGCCCACGTGCTGCGCCGGCCCGGCCGGCGGCACTTCGCGCCCGGTCCCGCCCGGACCGGGCTCGCACAGCGTCGCGGGGCCGTCGAGGACCAGGCCGCGCGGGCCGCCCGGGTGCGCCGGCGGGCACACCGCTCGGAACTGGACCGGCTCCGGCGCACCAGCCCGATGAGCGACGCGGTCCTGGACGAGGTGCGCGGGCGCCACATCCGCAGCGGCGACCACTGGCTGATCGACTTCGCGTCCTGCAACTACCTCGGCTTCGACTGGGACCCGGAGATCATGGCGGCCGTGGAACCCGCCGTGCGCAGCTGGGGCACGCACCCGAGCTGGTCCCGGCTGCTGGGCAGTCCGCGGCTGTACCCGGACATCGAGGAGCGCCTGGCCGCGCTGCTGGGCGCCCCCGACACCCTCCTGCTGCCGACGCTCACCCTGATGCACTCCTCGGTCATCCCCGTCCTGGCCGACCAGGGGCACGTGTTCGTGGAGGCGACCGCGCACCGCACCCTGTACGACGGCTGTGTCGTGGCGCGCGCCGAGGGCGCCACCCTGCACCGCTTCCACGCCGAGCGGCCGGGCGAGCTCAACACCCTGCTGGACTCGGTGCCGGCGGGCACGCCCCGGCTGGTCTGCCTCGACGGCGTCAACAGCATGAGCGGCAACATCCCGGACCTGCCGAACCTGGCGGCGATCTGCCGGGCCGCGGGCGCCACCCTGTACGTGGACGACGCCCACGGGTTCGGGGTGATCGGCGAACGCGGGCCGACGGAGCCGTGCCCGTACGGACTGCGCGGCAACAGCATCGTGCGCCACACCGGGGAGACCTACGACTCGATCGTGCTCACCGGCGGGTTCTCCAAGGCGTACTCGTCGCTGCTGGCGTTCCTCGCGCTGCCGACGGACCTGAAGAACCGGCTGAAGACGGCGGCGGCACCGTACCTGTACTCGGGGCCCTCCCCGACGGCGTCCCTGGCCACCGCGCTGGCCGGGCTGGACGTGAACGACCGGCGCGGCGACGCGATGCGGGCCGACCTGTACCGCAAGACGGTGCGGCTGCTCGACCACCTCGACGGTCTCGGGGTGGACACCCTGAACACCGACCGGCTGCCCATCGTGGAGATCCCGCTCGCCGACCCGGACGACCTCGACGCGGTCGGCTCCTACCTGTGGGACGAGGGCATCTACGTGACGCTGGCGGCCTACCCCCTGGTGCCGCGGGACCGGGTGGGCTTCCGGGTCCAGATCACCACGCTCAACTCCGACGAGGACATGGACCGGCTGGCCGGGACGCTGACCCGGCTGGCCGCGCGTTTCCCGCTGCGGGCGAAGGCGAGGGACCGGACGTCATGACCACCCACAACGACGACGTGGACTGGGACCGCTGGCCGGTCGCCGACTACCTGGCGGAGAACTACCGCGACGTGCACCCCTCGGACGCCGCGGTGATCGCGCACCACTGCGCCTACTACCGGCGGCTGCCGCGCGGCTCGGTGGACCGGTCGGTGGAGTTCGGGGCGGGCCCCAACCTGTATCCGCTGATCCTCGCGTCGGCGGTGAGCCGGCGGATCGACGCCGTGGAGGCCGGGGCGAGCAACGTGGCCTACCTGCGGCAGCAGCTGCAGCACCGGCCGGACGCGAGCTGGCAGGAGTTCCACGCGCTGTGCCGGCGCCTCGACCCGGACGTGCCGGCGACCCTCGCGGGGGCGCTGGCGCCGGTGAACGTGGTGCACGGGGACGTGCGCGACCTGCCGCCGGGCGCGTACGGCCTCGCCTCGATGCACTTCGTCGCCGAGGGCGCCACCGAGGACCTCGCGGAGTTCACCGCCTTCTGCCGCGCCTTCGTGCGCACGGTGCGCCCCGGCGGCCACCTGGTGGCGGCGTTCATGGAGAACATGCCGACGTACCGCATCGGTCCGGCCTCGCGCTGGCCCGGCTGCCCGGTCGACCCGGACACGGTGCGCCGCGTTTTCACGCCGCTCACCCGCGAGCTCACGGTCACCCGCATCGACAGCGACACCACCCTGCCGGACTACGGGGACTCCGGGATGGTGCTGCTCACCGGGGTGTCCCGGGGAACGGCCTGACGCGGGCCGGACCGTGCGGTGTCAGCCCTGCGGCCGGGGGCGGGAGCGGCGGTGCAGGGCGACCCCGCCGAGGAACAGGGCCGCGCCGGCCCCGGCCAGCGCGGCGGTGCCGGCGGAGCCGGTCTCGGCCAGCTCCGTCCGCTCGGTGTGCGGGTCCGGGTGGGGCGCCGGGAGGGGGTGCGGGGGCACCTCGGCCGGCGGGGGCGCCGGGACGGCCGCGTCCTCCTCGGCACAGGTGTTGCCCAGAGCCGGGTCGAGCAGCCCCACCACGTCCACCGTGTTCCCGCAGGCGTCGACCGGCAGGTCCACCGGCAGCTCGACGGCGTTGCCGGAGACCAGGCCCGCCGACCCGGTCGCGCTCCCCTCCGCCCCGGCGTCGGCGTGCGCCGGCCCGGCCACGGCCAGCGCGCCGGACGCGGCGGCGAGGACGATCATGCCGCTCCGAGTGATCCGTCCCATCGTTTCCTGCCTTCCGGACGTCGTCGCGGGCGCTCGCCCGCACCCGGCTCAACGCCGGGACCCGCCCACGGGTGCGGCCCATCCGCACCTCGTCCGGCGTTCACCCCCTCGGGTGGCCCGCGGCTCGAACCCCGGGCAAAGGCGTCGAACGCGCACCCCTCCCGCGGACCGCCTCCGGCGCCGGGCCCGCCCCCGCCCGGCCGGCAGGCGGGTCCGGCGAGGTCCGCCTAGGGTGAGCGGGGGCGCCGGTTCCCGGTCCGCAGCGCAGTGCCGCTGGGAGGCATCCATGCTGAGCAAGCTGTCCACGCGACCCCCGGTCCGCAGCTGCGCGGTGACCGGCGCGGTCGGGCTGGCCCTGCTGGGCCTCGGGCTGCCGGCCGCGGTCACCGCGGAGACGGCCGGGCGGGACGAGCCGAATCTGAGCCGGTTCTACGACCAGCGGATCACCTGGTCGAAGTGCGACGGCATGGAGATGCCCGAGGACCTGCAGTGCGGGAGGATCACCGTCCCCGTCGACTACTCCGCACCCGGGAAGGGCACGCTGGAGCTGGCCCTGGCCCGGTACCGGGGCACCGGCGAGCCGCGCGGCTCCGTCGTGGTCAACTTCGGCGGTCCGGGCGGTTCCGGTGTCCTGGGGCTGGCCCACGGCGGCAAGGAGTTCATGAACCTCACCGACGACTACGACGTGGTCTCCTTCGACCCGCGCGGGGTCGGCCGTTCCGCGCCGGTCAGCTGCGGTGCCGAGGCCACGGGGCAGGCGCTGGAGGCGACGGACGGCGAGGACATGAACCCGCGCGAGGCCATGACCCAGCTGCGCGAGGTGGCCGCCGAGTGCGCCGAGCACTCCGGCCCGGTCCTCCCCCACATCGGCACCGTGGACGTCGCCCGGGACCTGGACGTCATGCGGGCGGTCCTCGGCGACGAGAAGCTGAACTACCTGGGCTTCTCCTACGGCACCCGGCTGGGCGCGGTGTACGCGGCGCAGTTCTCCGACAAGGTCGGCCGGTTCGTGCTGGACGGCGTCGACACGCTGACCGGGTCACTGGCCGAGCAGGGGCTGGCGGGCGCGGCCGGGCAGCAGAAGGCGCTGGAGTCCTTCCTCACCTGGTGCACCGGGGACATCGCCTGCCCGTTCGGGCAGGACCCGCGCACGGCGCGCGAGCAGATGCTGGACCTCGTCGGCTCCCTCGACGAGAACCCGGTGGCCACGGACTTCGGCTTCGAGTTCACCGGCCAGGACCTCGCCGGGGCGATAGGCCAGGGCCTGTACAGCAGGGAGCTGTGGCCCCTGCTGCAACGGGCCCTGGCCCAGCTGATGGAGGACGGGGACACCCGGGGCGTGGAGGCGTTCGCGACGGGCGGGGTGACCGCTCCGCTGCCGGTGCGCGAGCACGAGCCGCTCGCGGACGAGGAGGAGATCCCGCTGGACAACCTGCCGGCGGCGCTGATGGCGGTGAACTGCGCGGACGACCCGGACCGCCCGTCCGCCGACGAGATCACCCGGGCCCTGCCCGGGCTGCGCGCCCGCTACGAGAAGGCCTCGCCGGTCTTCGGCCCGTACCGGCTCGCGCAGGTGCTGATGTGCTACGGCCGCCCCAAGGGCACCGACTACATCCGCGACCACGTCAAGGACCTCGACACGCCGAAGATGCTCCTGGTGGGCACGCGGGGCGACCCCGCGACGCCGTACCGCTGGACCGTGGAGACGGCCGAGCGGCTGGGTCCGTCGGCGGTGGTGCTCGACAACCGGGCGGAGGGGCACACCGGCTACGGCTCGTCGAAGTGCGTGCAGCGCAAGGCCGACGACTTCCTGCGCTACGGTTCCCTGCCCCGCGACGGGAGTTCGTGCGGTTCCGAGGAGGACACCGCCCGCTGAGCCGGCACCGCAGGACCCCGGGGACGTGTCCGGACTTGTCCCCGATGCCGTACCCGGGAATCGGTTCTATGGTGCTGTCATGGAGCACGATCTGAGTCCCACGACCCTTGCCGAGCTTCGCCGTCCGCGCCCCTACCCCGCGGTGTCCGTGCTGACACCGACCCACCGGCGCGATCCCCTCAACACGCAGGACCAGGTCCGGCTGCGCAACATGGTCGCCGAGGCCAAGAAGCAACTGGAGGCCGACCCGGCGGTCAGCCGGGACCGCCGGGCCCAGGTGTCCGAGGAACTCGACCGGGCCCTGTCCGAGGTCGACCTGAGCCACACCGAGGACGGCCTGGCCATCTTCGCCGCCCCGGGGGAGCACCAGGTGTGGACGCTCGCCCGCTCCGTGCCCGAGCGCGTGGTCCTCTCCGACACCTTCCTGACCCGCAACCTGGTCTCCGCCCACACGGCCGAGCAGCCGTTCTGGGTGCTCTCCGTGTCCGCGGACCGGGCCACGCTGTGGAGCGGCGGGGTGGACCGGGTCGCCGAGGAGACCGCCGGCGGCTTCCCCCTCGTCCGTTCCGAGCCGAACTTCGACCCGGAACGGCAGGAACGGGTGGGCGACCAGCCGAGCAGCTTCCGGGACGAGGACACCCGCCGGTTCCTGCGCGCGGCCGACGCGGCCGTGGCCCAGGTGCTGCGCGACCGGCCGCGCCGGCTCTACGTCACCGGGGAGCAGGCGGCGCTGTCGCTGCTGCACGACTCCGGCACCGTCACCCGGGACGCGGTGCACGTCCCGCACGGCGGACTGACGCACAGCACGCCCGACGCCGTGTGGCAGGCCCTGCGGCCGGTCCTGGAGGCGGAGGCGCGCCGGCGGACCGAGGAGGTGCTCCAGGCCCTCGAAGCGGCGCGCAGCCGCAAGGAGTTCGCCGCGGGCGTGGACGAGCTGTGGCGCAGCGCCCTGGAGGGCCGCGTCGGGCTGCTGGCCGTGGAGGAGAACCTGCGGCTGACGGTGCGTGACGACGGCGAGCACCTGGTGCCGGCCGAGGAGGGCGACCTGGACGCCCGCGAGGACATCGTGGACGAGATCGTCGAGCAGTGCCTGGAGACGGGCGCCGAGGTCCACTTCGTCCCGGACGGCACCCTCGGCGACGAGGTGGGCATGGCGGGCGTGCTGCGTTACTGAGGCGGCCGGCGGGGGCCCTCCCCCACCGGTCCCGGCCGGGCACACATGTGCGTGTCCCGAACACCCGGGTGACACGTGGTACGGGTGGGAGTGTCACGTCAACTACCCTTGCTCGCGCGCAACTTGCACCACCCGGACGGGCCGGCGAAGGTACCGCGGAGTAACTCCGTGAAGACCGTGACATATGCCGGAGGCACCGCCGTATCGTGTGTTGCCGAATCCCTTACGGGCCGTCGCGCGCTGTGCGACAGTCGTAGCGGTCCCTTCCTCCGCCTCTGGCCCCACCGTCCCGCATCGGAGTGCGTCATGCCGTCCCACCTCTCCGAGGACCGTCCCGCCGCCCGGCCGCCGGGACGCGGCCCCGTCGACACGCTTCTGACCCGGGCCCGGCGCCTCAAGGGCGACGTGGACGCCGCGCGCCGGGGCACACCGGCGGACGGGACCGGCCCCGAGGACCGCTGGCAGCGCGCCCTGTACGACCTGACGGTGCACCAGCTCGACGACGTGGGGCGGTACTTGGCGCAGCTGCGGGACGGGCCGCCCGGCACCGCCGACGGCCCGGCGCCCGCCGGGTCCCCGTCGTCCGGGCGCGGTTCCCTGCTGAGCCGCGTCGGCAGCGCCGAGTGGAACCTGCTCACCGACGAGGCCACCTGGTCGGAGGAGCTCTACCGCATCCTGGGCCGCGACCCGGGCACCGCCCCCCTCACCCTCGACGAGCTGCCCTCGCTGGTGCACGACGAGGACCGGCCCACGCTCACCGGCATGGTCACGGACTGCCTGATCGACGCCCGGCCCATCGACGGCGAGTTCCGCGTGGTGCGCCCGGACGGTGCCGTGCGGACCGTGCACATGATGGGCGAACCGGTGCTCGGCGCCGACGGCGGCACCGCCTCCATGTGGGCCGTGCTGCGGGACGTCAGCGAACTGAGGCGCTGCCGCCGGGCGGTGAGCGAGAGCCGGGCGTCATTGCGCTCCGCGCAGCCGGCCGCCGGCCCGTCCGGCGACCGGATCGCCACCGAACTGCGGGAGGCCGTACGGCCGGTGTGGCGCGGCCTGCTGCGGCTGCCGCCGACCGGGCCCGGCGCCCTGGAGGTCGCCGCGCTGTCCCTGCCCGCGGCGGCGGCCGGGACCGGCGGCGACTGGTACGACGCCCTGCACCTGCCCGACGGCACCGTGCAACTGGCCGTCGGCGACCTCACCGGCCAGGGGGCCGGGGTGCCCCCGGCGCTGGCGATGCTGCTCGGCGCCGTGCGGGCCCTGGGCACGGCGGACACCGCACCGGGCCCGTTGATGACCTGTCTGAACCGGCTGGTGGACACCGCCGACCACCCGGTGCTCGGCAGCGCCCTCTGCCTGCGCTACCGGCCCGCGTCCCGCTCACTGGTGTGGGCGCAGGCCGGCCACCCCGCCCCGCTGCTGTTCCGCGACGGGACGGGGCGGATCCTCGACGCGCCGGACGGCGTGCTCCTCGGGGCCGCCGCCCGCCCCCGCTACGGGGAGGCGGCGACGACCCTTCAGGCGGGGGACCTGCTGCTCCTGCACACCGAGGGCCTGCTGCCCGGACCCCCCGGAGCCGCCGGCGCGCACCGGCTCCTGGCCCTGGCCCCACGCCTCGCCCCGGCCGCCACCGTGCAGGACTGCGTCCGTGCGGTGGCCCACGAGCTCGGGGAGGAACGGCGCGAGGACGACGGCTGCCTGCTGGTCGCCAGGGTCACCGCGTAGGGCACGGTCCCGGGCGCACGCGCACCGCCGGCCGGCCCCGCCCGGGGTCACACCCGGGTGCCCCCGCCGCCCTTCCCGCGCGGCTTCGGCAGCGCCAGTTCGATCTCCTCCCGCAGTTCCTCGATCCGCGGGTAACCCGAGTAGGCGGCGGTCAGCCGGTACATCTCGCGCAGCCGGTCCCAGGTGCGGTGGGAGGAGTTCTGGCCCATCGACACCAGGGCGAGGCGGGCGAACCGGTCCGCCTGTTCGGGGTCGTCGGCGATGAAGCACGCCGAGGCCATGGAGAGGAAGTCGAAGATCTTCGACCGCTGCTGGGCGTCGACGCGCAGCGCCAGCGCCTTGTCCGCATAGTGCTGGGCGTGCGTGGCCGCCTGCGGCTCGAACTCCGCGAGCGTGCGGTACGCCAGCGCCTGCATGCCGTACAGGTCCGCCTCGTTGAACAGCTGCATCCAGCTCGGCGGCGGCACGTCCCCCTTGTCGGAGACGAACAGGTCCTCGGCCCGGCCCAGGGTGCGGCGCATCGCCTGCCCCTTGCCCATGGACGCCTGCGCCCACGCCTCCACGGTGTGGAACATCGCGCGGGTGCGCGGCAGGACCTCCTCGCCGGAGCCGGACTGGGCCAGCTTCATCAGGTCCATGGCGTCGTCCGGGCGGCCCAGGTGCACCATCTGGCGGGCGGCCCGGGACAGGGCCTCGCCGGCGCGCGGCCGGTCGCCGCCCTCCCGGGCGGCGTGGGCGGCGATGACGAAGTACTTCTGGGCCGTGGGTTCCAGGCCGACGTCGTGCGACATCCAGCCCGCCAGCACGGCGAGGTTGGCCGCGACGCCCCACAGGCGCCGCTGGAGATGGGGAGGGTGGTGGTAGGCGAGCATGCCGCCCACCTCGTTGAGCTGGCCCACCACCGCCTTGCGCTGGAGGCCGCCGCCGCGGGCGGCGTCCCAGGCACGGAACACCTCCACGGACCGTTCCAGTTCCTCGATCTCCTGCGACCCGATGGGGGCGGCCTCGTACCGGTCGAACCCGGCGGGGTCGGCGTGCAGGGGACGGGGGGAGCCGGGAGCGTCGGCCACCAGGGCAGGGTCGGAGTGCAGCCAGTCGTGCATGGCGCTGCTGAGTGCGGATCCCGCGGCGAGCGCGGCGCCCGCGCCCACCAAGCCGCGTCGGTTGAGCATGAGGTCCATTCCCGTGAATTCGGTGAGGACCGCAGCCGTCCGCTCGGGCGCCCACGGCACGTCGTCGGGATGTTCCGCACTCCCGCCGCGCGACCGTTTCCCCGCACGCCCGTGCCGGACCAGACCGAGGTCCTCGATGGTCACGACACGGCCGAGACGCTCGGTGAACAGCGCCGCCAGTACCCGCGGCACGGGATCGCGCGGGATCTCTCCCATGTCGATCCACCGCCGCACCCGGGAGGTGTCGGTCGCCAGCTGCGGATGGCCCATGGCCGCCGCCTGCCGGTTGACCAGCCTCGCGAGTTCGCCCTTGGACCAGCCGGCCAGGCCGAACAGGTCCGAGAGACGGGTGTTGGGTTGTCCGCTCACGTCAAGCCCCCAGGTTCTCGGCTGAGTTGACAGTAGCCCCGGGAAAGATGCCGGGCGACTATTCGCCAGGGTTCGCCAGGGTGCGCCAGATGGTGTGCCAGGGGACATCGGGTGTCGAGTAGGAATGCGCCACCACGACCCGGCAGCCGCGGGGACACTCCCCAGGGTGTGCCGGGCTCCGGGCCGGGTGGTGCGCTGTCGTCGCAGGCACACGAAGGGATCTGTTTCGCCCATGTACGCAGCATCGTCCTCCGTGTCCGCCCCGCCCCGGCTCCGTCCGCGTCCGGCGGACGGCGGCCCCTACCTCGCCCCCGCGCGCCCGACGGCCCCCGCCCTGGGCGCACCCCGGGCACGCCGCGCCGCGGGGCCCGGCACGCAGCCGCTCAGCGGCCGGCTCGACCTGTCCGGCCCCCACGGCGCCCAGTTGCGCACGGCGATCGCCTCGGTGCACCGCATCTGCCCCGAGTTCGCGCCGGTGCAGGTGCTGCGGCGGACCGGACGGTCCGTCCTGCTGGTCGGGACGACCGGCAGGAGCACGGCGGTCGCCAAGTGCTTACTGGACCACTCCCCCGCCTGGTCGGAGCGGATCCGCCACGAAATAGCGGCCTACCGCTCGTTCGTCCGGCACCGCCCGCCCGTGCGGGTGCCCCGGCTGATCGCGGCGGATCCGGACCACTGCACGCTGGTGATCGAGCGGATGGCGGGCCGGGCGGCGGCGCTCCAGCGGCACCCGGTCGAGGCGCCGCCGCGGGCGGACATCAGGGCGGCCCTCGGCGCGGTCTGCCGGCTCAACGCCTGGCGGCCGCCGGCGGGCACGTTCGACGCGCCGCTGGACTACGCGGCCCGCATCGCCCGGTACCACGAGCTGGGTCTGCTCACCGACCGGGACCTGGGCGACCTGCAGAAGCTGCTGCACGGCATCGCGCACGCGGCCGGGCGGCAGGGCATGGGCCAGTTCTGCCACGGCGACGCGCTCCTGTCCAACATCCTGATGTCCCCGTCGGGCCCGGTGCTGGTCGACTGGGAGCACGCGGGGTGGTACCTGCCGGGCTACGACTTGGCGACGCTGTGGGCGGTCCTCGGGGACGCCCCGGTGGCGCGGCGGCAGATCAGCCAGATCGCGCAGGCGGCCGGTCCGGCCTCCCGTGACGCGTTCCTGGTGAACCTGATGCTCGTGCTGACCCGGGAGATCCGGACCTACGAGACGGCCGTGCAGCGTTCGATGCACGACCCGGCCCCGACGGCGCCGGGCACGGCCCAGCCGGGTGCGGTGCCGTCCGGCGAGGAGCAGCGGCTGCTGCTGCGGCGGCTGCACGACGACTGCCAGCTGGCCCGCCGGGCCGTGCGCGCGGCGGTCGGTACCCGCTGACACGACGCGAAGGTCCGCGGTCCGTCCGGAACCGGACGGACCGCGGACCTTCGTGCGTCCGGCGTCGATCGCGAGCGGCGGGAGCGAGTGGGGCCCGTCCGCTCAGCCCTGCTGGAACAGCTCCGCGGGCAGCGGCTTGAGGAGGGCGTACAGGTCGTCGGTGATGGGGCGGTCCCAGGCGGCGATGGTGACCAGGACCTTGTCGCTGCGGTCGAACTGCACGCACGAGATGCGGCTCTCGGAGAGCTTCACGCGGCGCACGATCAGCAGGTTGTCGCCCTGCATGACCGGCACGTCCTCGGTGCCGACGACGGTGATGTCCTCGTCGTTCTCCAGCGCGAGCAGCAGCTGCCCGACCTCGAAGGGGATCTCGTCCTCGGCGATGTCGCGCGCCGGGGAGCCTTCCGGCAGGTTGCCGATGATCATGGCGGGCCCGCGGCCGCCGAAGAGGTCGTACCGCAGGAAGACGCCCTGGCAGCTGCCGTCGGGGGCGGGCAGCAGGCCGGCGCCCAGGTTGCCGGGCCAGTCGCCCGGGTCCATGGCCAGTACGTCGAAGTCGGGCCCGGCGGGCGTGGCGCTGCGGCGGCGGAGGAACGACATGCCGCCATGGTACGTGGCCGGGCCGCGGGACACGTCGTGGGCCGGCGCCGCATCCCGTGTGCCGCACGGACGTCCGAGCGGAGGGGGCGCGGCGCCCCGGTGCCGGATCCCCGGCCGTCCTCCGGTGCCCGGCCTGCTCCTCCGCGGGGCCGGTGCCCGGCCTACTCCTCCGCGGGGGCGGGCGGGACGACCGCGACGGGGCTGGCGGCGTGCAGCAGGACCGCCTGGGTGACGGACCCCATCATGCGGGCCGGTGCCAGCAGCCGCCGCCGGTGGCGTCCCACCACGACCAGACCGGCACCGCGCGAGGCGTCCACCAGGTGGCCGGCCGCGTCGCCGGGCAGGGTCAGGATGTCGACGGCGACCTCGGGATGGCGTTCGCGGTGGGGGGCGAGGAAGCCCCGGGCGAGGACGCGGCTCTCGTGTTCGACGGCGTCCTGGTCGATGCCCGGCGGGGGCATCTCCCCGGGCAGCATCCAGGTCTGCAGCGGCCAGGGGTAGGCGGCGACGACGGACAGCCGTGCCCCGCGCAGGGCCGCCTCGGTGACGGCGAAGGCGAGGGTGGCCTCGTCCGGACTGTCCACGTTGAGCCCGGTCACCACCCGGGGGCCGGGTGCGGGCGGGGCGTCGTCGTCGGTCTGCTCGCGGGGGCGGGGCACGACGACGACCGGGCACTCGGCGTCGCGGGCCGCGGCCAGCGAGTTGGAGCCGAGGAGCAGGCTGGCGAAGCCGCCGCGGCCCCGGGAGCCGAGCACCAGCAGTCCGGCGGTCACGCCGAGTTCCGGCAGGACCGCGCCGGGGGCGCCGTCGAGGGCGGTGTACTCGACGTCCGGCAGGCCGGTCCGGCCCTTCAGGTGGTCTCGCACCTGTTCCAGCACGGCGTCGTCGTCCGGATCGGGCGGCGCCGCGGCCAGGGCCTCGGCCTGCGGCCAGGGGGCGTACTGGCGCACGTGCACCACCCGCAGCGGGGCTCCGCGCCGGCGCGCGGCGTCGAGCGCCCAGTCCAGGGCGCGCAGGCTGTCCTGCGAGCCGTCGACCGCCGCCACGACCGGCTGGATGCTCATGGATGTCTCGCCTCCGGGGTACGACGTTCGGGTTCCGCCGGGGCCAGCCTGGCTCAGACCCGGCCCGGGTACGGTGTTTCCTCTCGCGTGTCCGGAAATCCGACGTGAACACCCGTCGGCGGGCGGGCACCTCGCGCTCCGCGCGCCGGGGCGGGCACCGGGCCCCGCACGGGCCGGCTCACGTCAGGTCGAACTCCCCCTCTCGGGCCCCCGACACGAACGCGCCCCACTCCGCAGGGGTGAAGATCAGGGAAGGGCTCTCCGGGCGGCCGCCGTTGCGCATGGCGATGAAGCCCTCCACGAAGGCGATCTGGACATCGCCCAGGCCGCGACTGCTGGACTGCCACTGTGCCTCGCTGAGGTCCAGGTCCGGCTTGTCCCAGCCCGTCGGCGGGCGTTGTTGGGTGGTGCTCTCGGCCACGTCCGTGCTCCTCCCGGGTCGTCGTCCGCGGCCAGCCTAGCGATCGGTCCGGCCCCTCGACAGGCCACGTGAGAAGTACCTTTGCCGGGCTCGGACGGCGGAGGGGCGAGCCGGGGGTCCGTCGTCCGCCGGCGGGCCCGCGCGGACGGGGAAGCACCCGCCGGCGGGCACGATCCGCCCTCCGCCGGGCGGGAGGCGGTCCGGCGGTCACCCGACGGCGGGACGGGCCGCCGCGGCGCCGGGAGGCGATGTCCCGGGGGTCTGCCGGAACCGGCATTGAACACGGGGCGACCTGCGGACGTACTGCTGGGGGCGGGCCCCGTGACGGGTCCTGTTCGCCATGCCATCGCACCACCGCACGGAAGGACCTCCGGGTGTCGCTCTTCACTCGCTCCCGCAGGCTGTCGGACGCTCCCGGGAGCGGGGCGGACCCGGACGACGTCCCCCGGGACGACGCCCCCCGCACGACGCCCGCTCCGGACACTCCTGATCCGCGCGGGACGGAGGACGCGCACGGGCAGGCAAACGCGGGCCCGGGGCAGGACGGGGGCGGACGAGGGGACGGGAACGGACCGGCGGACGGGACCGCACCGGACGCCGGGGCCGACGCCACGGCGGACGACGGGCCGGTGCCCACCGCGGGCTCCGGGCCGGGATCCGCCGCGGGCTCCGGGCCAGGATCCGCCGGGGGCCTTGATCCTGACCGGTCCGACGCGGCCCGCCGTGAGGACACCGGCGGGCCGGAGCCCGAGGACGACGGAGGGACGAGGCCCGAGCGAGGCGAAGCGCCCGGACCCGGCCGGGGCCGGTCGGCACCGGACGAGCCCACCGCCACGACGGACGGGCCGCCCGCGCGTCGGCCCGCACCGCAGCAGGAGCCGCAGCCGGACCGGGAGCCGAAGACCGAGCAGGAACCGCAGCCGGACCAGGAACCGAAAACCGAGCAGGAACCGCAGACCGAGCAGGAACCCGGGCCGGATCGGGAACCGGAGGCCGCGCCCGGGACCGAGACCGAGACCGGGCCGGCCCCCACCCCACCGACGGAGCCCCGGTCCCGCTCCACCGGTCCGGCGGAGCACGGGCCGGCCAAGGAGGCCGAACCGGCGACCGCCGGGCGGTCGGAGTCCGGGCCCGCCCGGCCGGCGGAACCGGGGTCCAGCGAGCCGGCGGAGCCCGGGACCTCCGGGGACACGGAGTCGTCCCCCGCCCCGGAGGCGCGGTCCGGGACGCTGCCGGCCGGACGGTCCGGCTGGCGCCGCCGGTATCCGCGGGCGGCGCGGGGCGTCACCGTCGGGACGACGGTGCTGGCCGGGGCCCTGGTGCTGTTCGCGCTGCTCGTCCCCAACCGCGTGGAACGGCTGGCCCCCGAGGCGTTCCTGCGCCTGCCCGCCGAGGGCATCCTCCTCGCGGCCCTGCTGCTCGCGCTGCCGCCGCGCCCACGGCGGATCGCGGCGGCCGTGACCGGTGTCCTGCTCGGTCTGCTCACCATGCTGAAGTTCCTCGACATGGGCTTCTACCAGGTGCTGGCCCGGCCGTTCGACCTGGTGCTCGACTGGATCCTGCTGGACGACGCCACGGACTTCGTCCGGGAGTCGTTCGGCCGGGGCGGTCAGGTGCTGGCCGTCGTCGGGGCGGTCGTGCTGTTCGTCCTGCTGCTCCTGCTGATGACGCTGGCCATGACCCGCGTCACCCGTCTGATGACCCGCCACCGTGCGGCTGCCGCCCGCACCACGCTGGTTCTCTGCGTCGCGTGGATCACCTGCGTGACCCTGGGCGTGCAGGTGTCGGGCGTGCGGGTCGCCACCAAGGGCACGGCGGAGATGCTGGGCAACCGGGTGGAGCAGGTGCAGGCGGGCATCCGGGACGCCCGGGTCTTCCGCAAGCAGGCGGCCGTCGACGCGTTCGCGGACACCCCGCCCGACCAGTTGCTCACCGGACTGCGCGGAAAGGACGTCCTGTTCACCTTCGTGGAGAGCTACGGCCGGACCGCGATCGACCACCCGGAGATGGCCGCGGAGACCGACGCGGTCCTGTCCGAGGGAACCGAACGGCTGGCGGCGGCCGGGTTCGGTTCCCGCAGCGGCTGGCTGAAGTCGCCGGTGACGGGCGCCGGCAGCTGGCTGGCCCACTCGACGTTCCTGTCCGGCCTGTGGATCAAGAACCAGCAGCGGTACCGCAGCCTGACCACCAGCGACCGGATGACCCTGACCAGCTACTTCCGCCGGGCCGGCGACTGGCGCACCGTCGGCATCGTGCCCGGCGTGCGGCGGGCCTGGCCGGAGGGGAAGTTCTTCGGCCTGGACCACATCTACGATTCCGAGCAGCTCGGCTACCACGGGCCGTACTTCAGCTGGACGCCCGTACCCGACCAGTTCACGATGGAGGCGTTCCAGCGGCTGGAGCACGGCAAGGCGGACCGTCCTCCGATCATGGCCGAGATCATCCTGGCGTCCAGCCACAACCCCTGGTCCCCCATCGCCCGCATGATCGACTGGGAGGACCTGGGGGACGGGTCGGTCTTCCACCGGATCAAGAAGGAGGGCACCGACCCCAAGGAGGTCTGGCAGAACCCGGAGAGCATCCGCACCGAGTACCGGCGGGCCGTCGAGTACTCGCTGCGCAGCCTGATCGAATGGATCGAGCGGTACGGCGACGAGGACACCGTGGTGGTGTTCCTCGGCGATCACCAGCCCGTCCCGGCGGTCGTCGACGGCGACCCGAGCAAGGAGGTGCCGGTGACGGTCGTCGCCCGGGACGAGAAGGTGCTCGACCGGATCGACGACTGGGGGTGGACCGACGGCCTCAAGCCGGCCCCCGACGCCCCCAGTTGGGGCATGGACCGCTTCCGCGACCGCTTCATGACGGCCTACGGCCCGGACGGGGGCCGGTCCGCGGCCGCTCCTCGCGACTGACCGGGCCGGCCCGGTTCGTACGGCCGCTGCCGGAGCGGAGGGTTCCGAAGTCCGATGTCCGGTGTCCGGTGTCCGGGGCGGGGCGGGGCGAGGCGGGGAATTCGTGCCGCCCCGCTCTTGCCCTGAGCGCGCCCGCCTGGATTACTGGTCCCCGGGCAGTCGACCGAACGATCGGTCGTCCGTGCGGCGCGAGGGCGAGGAGACGGTCAGATGACGGAGACGACGCACCTGCTGGACCCGGCGGAGCGGCTGGACGAGGCGGGACTGAGGACGCTGCAACGGGAGCGGCTGCGGGCGTCGTTGCGGCACGCCTACGACAACGTGCCGTTCTACCGCCGGTCCTTCGACGCGGCGGGGGTCCACCCGGACGACTGCCGGTCGACGGCCGATCTGGCCCGGTTCCCGTTCACCACCAAGGCGGACCTGCGGGCGCACTACCCGTACGGGATGTGCGCGGTGCCGCGCGAGCGGCTGCGCCGGATCCACGCCTCCAGCGGCACCACCGGACGGCCGACGATCGTCGGCTACACCGAGAACGACCTGTCGATGTGGGCGGACATGGTGGCCCGCTCGATCCGCGCGGCGGGCGGACGGCCGGGGGACACCGCCCACGTGGCGTACGGCTACGGCCTGTTCACGGGCGGCCTCGGGGCCCACTACGGCGCCGAGCGGCTCGGCTGCACGGTGATCCCCGCCTCGGGCGGCATGACGGCCCGTCAGGTGACACTGATCCAGGATCTGCAGCCCCGGATCATCATGGTGACGCCGTCCTACATGCTCACGCTGCTGGACGAGTTCGAGCGCCAGGGCGTCGACCCGCGCAGCACCTCGCTCAGGGTGGGGATCTTCGGGGCCGAGCCGTGGACCGAGCGGATGCGGGCGGAGATCGAGGAGCGGTTCGCGATCGACGCGGTGGACATCTACGGGCTGTCCGAGGTGATCGGCCCCGGTGTGGCGCAGGAGTGTGTGGAGACCAAGGACGGACTGCACATCTGGGAGGACCACTTCTACCCGGAGGTCGTGGACCCGGTCACGGGCGAGGTGCTGCCGGACGGGGAACGCGGTGAGCTGGTGTTCACCTCCCTCACCAAGGAGGCCATGCCGATCGTGCGGTACCGCACGCGGGATCTGACCCGGCTGCTGCCGGGCACGGCGCGGGTGTTCCGCCGGATGGAGAGGATCACCGGCCGCAGCGACGACATGGTGATCCTGCGCGGGGTGAACCTGTTCCCCACGCAGATCGAGGAGATCGTGCTGCGCACCCCGGGGGTCGCACCGCACTTCCAGCTGCGGCTCACCCGGGAGGGCCGCCTGGACCGGCTCACCGTCCGCGCGGAGGCCCGGCCCGACGCGGACAGCGGGATCCGCGAGAAGGCGGCCCGCTCCATCGAGGCGGCGGTGAAGGACGGCATCGGGGTGTCGGCCGCTGTGGAGATCGTGGACCCCGAGACCCTGGAACGGTCGGTGGGCAAGATCCGCCGGATCGTGGACCTGCGGCCCCGGTAGGCCGCGCCGTGCGGGCCCGGGGCGCGGCGCGCCCGGCCGGGCCCGCGCCGCCGGGACGGCGGGGACGGCGGGACGGCGGGGACGGCGGGACGGCGGGGACGGCGGGACGGCGGGGACGGCGGGACGGCGGGGACGGCGGGACGGCGGGGACGGCGGGACGGCGGGGACGGCGGGGACGGCGGGGACGGCGGGGACGGCGGGGACGGCGGGGACGGCGGGGACGGCGGGACGGTGCCCGGTGGTCAGCCGGCGAAGCGGTCGCGCAGCTCGCGCTTGAGGATCTTCCCGCTGGCGTTGCGCGGCAGTTCGTCCACGAACAGCACCTTCTTGGGCGCCTTGAACGGCGAGAGCCGCTCGCGGGCGTGGTCGATCAGTTCCTGCGCCAGGGCGGCGTCCCCGGTGCCGTCGCCGCGCGGGACCACGACCGCCGTGACGGCCTCCACCCAGCGCTCGTCGGGCAGACCGATCACGGCGGCCTCGGCCACCGCCTCGTGGGTGTAGAGGGCGTCCTCCACCTGCCGGGAGGCGACCAGGACGCCACCGGAGTTGATGACGTCCTTCACCCGGTCGACGATCGTGAAGTACCCGTCGGCGTCGCGCACCGCGAGGTCCCCGGAGTGGAACCAGCCGTCGCGGAACGCCTCCTCGGTCTCCTCCGGCTTGTCCCAGTAGCCCTCGCACAGCTGCGGGGAGCGGTAGACGATCTCGCCGGGCGTCCCGTCGGGCACGTCCTTGCCGTCCTCGTCGACCACCCGCGCGTCGACGAACAGCACGGTCCGTCCGCAGGAGTTCATGCGCCCCTTGTGCTCCGCCGGGCCGAGCACGGTGGCCAGCGGACCGATCTCGCTCTGGCCGAAGCAGTTGTAGAAGGCCAGCCCCGGCAGCCGTTCGCGCAGCCGCTCCAGGACCGGGACCGGCATGATGGACGCACCGTAGTACGCCTTGCGCAGCCCGCCGAGGTTCCGGGTGGCGAAGTCGGGGCGGTTCGACAGGGCGATCCACACCGTCGGCGGCGCGAACAGGCTGTCCGCGCGGTCCGCCTCGATCAGGTCGAAGATCCGGTCGCCGTCCGGCGCGTCCAGGATGATGTTGGTGGCGCCGACGGCGAGGTACGGCATCAGGAAGACGTGCATCTGCGCCGAGTGGTACAGCGGCAGGGAGTGCACGGGCCGGTCGCCCGCGCCCAGGTCGAGGGCGGTGATCGCGCTCAGGTACTCGTGGACCAGGGAACGGTGCGTCATCATCGCGCCCTTGGGCAGCGCGGTGGTGCCGGAGGTGTACAGCAGCTGCACCAGGTCCTCGGTGCGCGGCTCCGGTCCGTCGTGGACGGGCGCGTGCTCCTGCCGGGCGAGCAGGGCGTCGTCGCTGTCGCGCAGCGCCAGGACGGGGACGCCGCCGGGGAGCCGCCCGGCGAGGCCGGGGTCGGCGAGGACGAGGGAGCTGCCGGACTGGCCGACGAGGTAGGCGAGGTCGTCGCCGGTGAGGTTCTGGTTGACCGGGACGTGCACCAGGCCCGCGCGGGCGCAGGCGAGGAAGGCGATCAGGTAGGCGTCGGAGTTGTGCCCGTAGGCGGCGACCCGGTCGCCCGGGGACAGTCCCTCGGCGAGCAGGACGCTCGCCGTGCGGGACACCGCGGCGTCGAGTTCGCCGTAGGTCCAGGTGCGGTCGCCGTACTCGACGGCGACGCGGGCCGGGGTGCGCCGGGCGCTGCGTCGCAGGATGCCGTCGACGGTGCTGCCGTGTCCTGACGTCATGACTGATGATCCTCGGTCGGCGTCCGGGGAAGGTCAAGGGACGGGGCGGGACCGGGCCGGGCGGTGCCGGGCACGCCCGGACGGCGCGGCCCTCCGGGCGCGGTGCGGGCGGCCGGTGTCCGGGCGCCGCCCGGGGGAGGCCTGCGGAAGGTGCCGGTGAACACGACGCCGTCGTACGGGCGTCGGCGGGCCCGCGCGGGCGGTGGGGCGGCGGCGCACCGGTCGAGGAGCCCGGGAGCCCGGCCCGCACGCCCCATTGACACATCCCGTCCCTGACAGGAAAGTTTCACCCCGCGAGACGATCCCGAAAGATTCTTTCAGGCCCGGTGCGGCCACGGACACGGGAGGAACGTCATGGCGGACGCGGCAGCACGGGGGATGACCCGTCGTCAGCTGGGCGGCTCGGCACTGGCGCTGGGCGGCGCGCTCGCCTTCGCCGCGCTTCCGGCCGACCCCGCCGTCGCCGCGGACGCCGGGCGGGGCGGGCGGGACGGGCGGCACCCGGTCCTGCGGTACGGCTCGCCCCGGCGCGCGGGGCTGCTGGCCGGGCCGCTGCGCGACCTCGTCGCCGAGGCGAAGGCGTTCCTCGGCCCGTCCCCCGTGCACCCCTGGTACGCGGGCGCGGTGCTGCTCGCCGGCCGGGGCGGGACCATCGCCCTGCACGAGCCCATCGGCGCGGCGGTGCGCTACCGGGCCTACGACGAGGAGTCCGACACCGGGATCGAGTTCCCGCCGGACCAGCGGATCCCCATGGCCCGGGACACGGTCTTCGACCTGGCGTCGGTGTCCAAGCTGTTCACCTCGATCCTCGCCGTGCAGCAGATCGAACGGGGCACGGTGGGCCTGGAGGAGAGGGTCGCCGCGTACCTCCCGGACTTCGGCCGGGCGGGCAAGCAGGAGGTGACGGTCCGTCACCTGCTCACCCACACCTCCGGGTTCCGCGCCTGGATCCCCCTCTACACCTCGCCCTCCCGCGAGGAGAAGGTCCGGCGCGTCTTCGACGAGGAGCCCGTCGCCGCGCCCGGGACCGCGTACCTGTACTCCGACCTGAACCTGATCTCGCTCCAGCTGGTCCTGGAGGAGGTCACCGGCCGCACCCTGGACACCCTGCTCCGTCAGGAGATCACCCGTCCGCTGGGCATGCGCCGCACCCGCTACAACCCGCCGGCCGCCTGGCGCCCGCGGATCGCGGCGACGGAGGACGCCCGCCCGCCGTGGTCCGGGCTGGACCGCGGACTGGTGTGGGGCGAGGTGCACGACGAGAACGCCCACAGCCTCGGCGGAGTGGCGGGCCACGCCGGGGTGTTCTCCACCGCGCGGGACCTCGCGGTGCTCGGCCGGACCCTGCTCAACGGCGGGACGTACGGCGGGACGCGCATCCTGCGCCCGGAGTCGGTGGAGCTGATGTTCACCGACTTCAACACCGGCTTCCCCGGGGACGAGCACGGGCTCGGCTTCGAGCTCTACCAGCACTGGTACATGGGCGCGATGGCCACCCCGCGCACGGCGGGCCACACCGGCTTCACCGGGACGTCCCTGGTCCTGGACCCCACGACCGACTCGTTCCTCGTGGTGCTGGGCAACTCCGTGCATCCGGTGCGCGGCTGGCGCTCCGGTTCGGCACCCCGGGTGGCCGCGGCCGACCACGTGGCCCGCGCGGTACCGGTGCGGCCGGCCCGGGGGCGGACGGCCTGGTTCTCCGGCATGGCGAGCTCGGCCGCGGCCACCCTGACGCTGCCGGCACTCGACACGTCGTCCGGCGGCGCGCGGTTGCGCTGCGCCCTGTGGTGGGACACCGAGCCGGGGTCCGACCCGCTGGTGCTGGAGGCGTCCGCGGACGGCGGTACGACCTGGGAGCCGGTGCCGTTCGAGACGCGGCGCCCGGGTGCGCCCGCGCGGGCGCACCCCGAGGGCGCGGCCGGCGGTTTCTCGGGCCGCGTCTGGCACGCGCTGGGCGCGCCCCTGCCCGCCGCCCGCGGCCTGACCGTGCGCTGGCGGTACACGACCGACCGGCTCTACGTGGGACGGGGCGCCTATGTGGACGCCCTCCGGGTGGAGACGCCCCGCGGCCCCCTGTTCGACGACGCCCGTCCGGGTGACGCCCGGCGCGTCGAGGCCCGGGGCTGGGAGGCGTCGGCCGACTGACGCGCGCACCGCCGGCTCCCCGCCCCCGGTTCCGGGCCTCGTGCGCACCGGCCCGGAACCGCCCCCGGGCGGGGGCGGGTGCCGGGCGGGGGGCGGTCGCGTCGACCGGTGTGCGTCAGCCGCTGAAGACCGCCTTCTGCACCTGGTCGGGACCGTCGTAGCTCTGCTCCTTCAGGCCGTCCAGACGGCTCACGATCGCGTCGTCCGCCTTGTTCTGGCGCGCGCGCTCGACGAGCGCCGACTTCTCGGCCGGGTAGTTGATGCCGCTGAGGGCCTTCTGCAGGTCGATCGGGTTGGGGTCCGCCATGGGAGAACCTCCTGAATCGAGTGAGGTGAATACCGGACATATCGCCCGTACTGCCCGGTACCCGTCACCCCGTGGTGCATGCGGGCCGATCGGCCCCGCCCGGCCCGCCGCCCGCCGGGCCCGCCCGTCACCCCTCCCCCGGCGCCCCCGGTTCCCCCGCCTCCAGCACGGCCATGGCCGCGTTGTGTCCCGGCACTCCGCTCACCCCGCCGCCGCGCACCGCGCCCGCGCCGCACAGCAGGACGTTGGCGTGCCGGGTCTCCACGCCCCAGCGGCCCGTCCCCTCCTCGGCGTGGGGCCAGGACAGGGGGCGGTGGAAGATGTGGCCGCCGGGCAGCCCCAGGTCGTGCTCGAGGTCCAGCGGGGTCCGGGCCTCCAGGCAGGGCCGTCCGTCCGCGTCCCGGGCCAGGCAGTCGGCGAGCGGTTCCGCCAGGTGGGCGTCGAGCTGGGCGAGGGTCGCCGCCAGCAGCGTCTCCCGGGCCGCGTCGTTGTCCCGCTCGAACAGCCGGGCCGGCGTGTGCAGCCCGAAGAGCGTGAGCGTGTGGAAGCCCCGTGCGGCGAGATCCGGGCCGAGGATGCTCGGGTCGGTCAGCGAGTGGCAGTAGATCTCGGAGGGCGGTGCGGCGGGCAGGTCCCCGGCGGCGGCCTGGGCGTACGCGGCGGCGAGCTGTCCGTACCCCTCGGCGATGTGGAAGGTGCCGGCGAACGCCTCGCGGGGGTCGACGGCGGTGTCGCGCAGCCGGGGCAGCCGTTCGAGCAGCATGTTCACCTTCAGCTGGGCGCCCTCCGCCCGGGCCGGCGGAGCGTCGCCGGTCAGCGCGGCGAGCGCCTGCGGCGAGGCGTTGACCAGGACGTGCCGGGCCGCGGCCACCCCCTCCCCGTCGGCGGTGCGGTAGGCGACCTCGGCACGGCGGCCGTCGGTGTCGACGCGGACCGCCTCGTGACCGGTGGCGAGGACGGCCCCGGCGGCTCGCGCCGCGCCGGCCAGCGCGTCGGTGAGGGCGCCCATGCCGCCGACGGGCACGTCCCAGGCGCCGGTGCCGCCGCCGATGACGTGGTAGAGGAAGCAGCGGTTCTGGGCCAGGGACGGGTCGTGGGCGTCGGCGAAGGTGCCGATCAGCGCGTCGGTGAGGACGACACCGCGCACCAGGTCGTCGGTGAAGTGCTCCTCGACCGCGACCCCGATCGGCTCCTCGAACAGGGTCCGCCAGGCCGTCTCGTCGTCGACGGCGCGGCGCAGGTCCTCCCGTGCGGGCAGCGGTTCGGTGAGGGTGGGGAAGACCCGCTCGGCGACCCGTCCGGTCAGGGCGTGGAAGCGCTGCCACGCCTCGTACTCGCGGTCCGAGCCGGTGAGCCGGGCGAACGCCTCGCGGGTGCGCCGTTCGCCGCCGCCGACGAGCAGGCCGGTGGGCCGTCCGTCGCGCACGGCGGGCGTGTACGAGGAGATCGAGCGGGAGCGCAGCCGCACGTCCAGGCCCAGGTCGGTGACGATCTTCCCGGGCAGCAGGCTGACCAGGTACGAGTACCGGGACAGCCGGGCGTCCACGCCGGCGAACGGGCGGGTGGAGACCGCCGCCCCGCCGGTGTGGTCCAGGCGCTCCAGGACGAGCACCGACCGCCCGGCGCGGGCCAGGTAGGCGGCCGCGACCAGGCCGTTGTGGCCGCCGCCGACGATGACGACGTCGTAGGTTCCGGGTCCCTCGTGTGCGGTCATGGTTCTTGGTAGCACGGGGTGATCGGCACCGGCCAGACGGCACCGGGGCCCGTCACGGGCCCGGTGCGGCGGTGCTGCGCGGCGGTGCATGGCCGCGGCCGGCCCGCCCGCGGACCGGGCGGCGGCGCGGGTCAGGGGCCGCCGGCCACCCGGGCCTGCCGCAGGGAGGCGACCGTGCGGTACAGCTCGGCGGCCTCGCCGGGACGGTCGAGCCGTTGCAGGCACTGGGCCTCGTCGTTGCGCGCGCCGAGGGTGTCGGGGTGTTCCGCGCCGAGCACCCGCTCGCGGGCGTCCGCCACCTGCCGGTACTCGGCCAGCGCCTCGCCCCAGCGGTCCAGCCAGCCGAGGGCCACGGCGATCTCGCGGCGGCTGACCAGGGTGTCGGCGTGCTCCGCGCCCAGCACCCGCTCGCGCAGCGCGCACACCTCCCGCGCCTCGGCGAGGGACTCCTCCCAGCGGCCGAGCCGGCCGAGCGCCACCCCGAGGCCGTGCCGGGTCCGCAGCGTCTCCGGGTGGTCGGGTCCCTGTGCGCGGGTGCGGTCCGCCACCAGCGCGCGGTAGGACTCCAGTGCCTCGGCGGTGCGCCCGAGGCGGCCCAGGCCGACGGCGGTCTCGTGGCGGGCGGCCAGGGTGTCGGGGTGGTCGGCGCCGAGGGCGGTGGCCCGCGCGGCGGCGACCTCCCGGTGGATGTCCAGCGCCTGTTCCCACCGGCCCAGCCGGCTCAGGGTGAACGCGGCCTCGAAACGCGTGGCGAGGGTGTCCGGGTGCTCGGCGCCCAGGACCCGCGCGCGGGCCTCCGCGACGTCGCGGGCCATGGTGTACGCGTCCTCCAGGCGCCCGAGCCGGCCGAGGTTGAAGGCCAGGTCGTGCCGGCAGCGCAGGGTGTCCGGGTGGTCGGGGCCCTGGGTGCGCTCCCGGGCGGCGAGGACGGCCAGGTAGCTCTGGTGCGCGTCGAGGGGGCGGCCCGTGCGGGCGAGCACGTGGGCCTTCTCCTGCCGGGAGGCGAGGGTGTCGGCGTGGTCGGCGCCCAGGACGCGCCGCCGGGCCCCGGTCACAAGCTGGAACTCGCGCAGCGCGTCGGCGGCGCGGCCGGTGCGGCTGAGGCTGAGGGCGACCTCGTGGCGGCTGGCGAGGGTGTCGGGGTGCTCGGGACCGAGGAGGTGCTCGCGTTCGGCGGCGACCGCGCGGTGCACCTCCCCCGCCTCCGCCCACCGGCCCAGGCGTCCGAGGCTGAGGCCCGCGTCGTGCCGGCCGTCGAGGGTGGTCAGCGCCCGCGACGGCGGGGCGGGCCGGGTGTCGGCGGGCGGCTCCTCCTCGCGCAGCCCGGCGGGGCGGGCGATCCACTCCCCGGACAGGGCGGCCGCCGGGTCCGGGGACGACGGTGCCGGTGCCGCCCCCGCGGCCATGCGTCCCGTGGTCATGCCCCGGGTCCAGGAGGGCAGCCGCGCGCCGCGCCCGCCCGGGACGTCCGGGACGCCGGGCCCGGACGGGGCGGCCGCGACGGCGGCGGTCACCCTGCCCCGGGGAACGGCCGCCCTGTCGGGCCGCGGGGAGACCTCGGCGAGCCGGTCGGCCAGGTCGTGGGCGCTGTCCGGGCGGTGGCCGGGTTCCTTGGCCAGCAGGTCGAGGATGATGCGTTCGAGGTGTCCGGGCAGCTCGGCGCGGTGCTCGCGCGGCGGCGGGGGCGGGGTGTCGCGGTGACCGACGAGGACCGCCCACGCGTCGTCGAGGTCGAAGGGCGGGACGCCGGTGGCGATCTCGTAGAGCACGCAGCCGAGGGAGTACAGGTCGCTGCGCCGGTCGACCGCCGAGCCGCCGATCTGCTCGGGGGACATGTAGTGCGGGGTGCCCATGGCGATGCCGGTGCCGGTGAGCCGGGAGGAGCCGAGGTCGTGTCCGAGGCGGGCGATGCCGAAGTCGCAGATCTTCACCGTGCCGTCGGTCAGGCGGACGATGTTGGCCGGCTTCAGGTCGCGGTGCACGATGCCCTGGTCGTGGGTGTGGGCGAGGGCCGAGGCGACCTGGCGGGCGATGTCCACGACCTCGTCGACCGGCAGCGGGTGCTGCTTGTTGTCCTCCAGCAGCCGGCTGAGGTCACGGCCCTGGAGCAGTTCCATGACCAGGTACGGCACCCCGTCGGCCTCGCCGAAGTCGTGTACCACCGTGATGCCCGGGTGCTGCAGCGACGCCGCCACCCGGGCCTCCCGCCGGAAGCGTTCCCGCAGCACCCGGCCCGACGCCCGGTCGTGCTCCGGGCCGATCGGTTTGAGGCACTTCACCGCCACCTGCCGGCCCAGCGACTCGTCCCGCGCCCGCCACACCTCGCCCATGCCGCCGCGCCCGATCCGGTCGAGCAGCCGGTACCGGCCATGGATCAGTCTGCTGTCCCCCATGTCGGCTGCCCGCCCCCGTCGCTGTCCGCCGCGCCCTCCCCTGGCCCGTCCAGTATGGCGACATCTCGTCCGTCTTTGTACGGCACCGGTCGGCCGCCGGCCGCGCCACCCCGCGCGCCGGCCGTCGGCCTCCCGGACGGCGCCCGTTCCGGACAGGGTGGCCGGGACGGTACCCGCTCGTCCCGGTGCGGTCGAACGCCGCACCCCCGTGCGGCGGCGGCGCGAGGCCCGGACGGGTGCGGCGGACGGATGCGGCGCCCGGACGGTCGCGGACGGTGGGGGGCGCCCGGACGGTGGGTGGCGCCCGTACCCGGTGGCCGGACGCGGACGCCCACGACCGGCCACGCCGTCGGCCGCCACCGCTTCCCCGCCCCTGCCGCGCACCCGGGTTCTGCCGCGCCCGGGGACGGCGCGGAAGCACACACGGCGAACCGCCGCCCGGACCCGGCTGGTGGCCGCCCCGACCCGGCTGGTGGCGGCCGTGCCCGGCGGCCACCGGAGGCTCAGTTCAGGATGCCGAGGAACTCCGTGCAGGCCCGTGCGCAGTCGCGGCACGCCCGGGCCGTCTTCTCGGCCCCGGGATGCGCGTCGAACACGTGGGCGGCCTCCAGGCAGACCTGACGGCACCACTCCACCTGGGCCCGGATGGTCGCCTCGTCCACCTGGTTCTGCTCGGACAGCACGCGGCAGGTCGCGTCGCAGACCTCCGCGCACATGATGCCCTTGCGCCGAACCTCTTCCTGGCTCTCTGTCCCGTCCGGATCCACCAGGCTCGCTCGCAGCGCACAGGCCCGGGCGCATTCGGTGCACGCCTGGGCGCAGGCGAAGCGGTCCTCCAGGAACCGGAACAACTCCTGCTGCGAAGATGTCGTCACACGGCGCGGGTTGCCGGGTGCCCCACGGTCAAACCCGGCGGCGGCCCAGGGCGGACAGGTGTTCGTCGGCGGCGGTCGGGGGTACCCGCGGGGCCATGGTGAACACCGCTTTGATGGAGACGACCGACCTGGCCGCGGGCCGCGGCGTCCTCGGCATCGGACTGGCCGTGGGTGTCGTCGTGGTGGCGGTACTGATCGCTGCCTTCGCCTTCGGCAGCAGGCGCGTGCGGCGCGGCGAGTCCGCCCGGCCACGCCCCGAGGAGCAGCCCCGGGTCCCCGAGGGCGGCCCGGTCCGCGAGACGCGGGAGCAGCGCGAGCCGCGCGAGATGCCGCGCAGCGATCACCGGCTGTCGCCCCACGACCTGGACGGCCGTGGCAACTCCGGTACCCGTACCGGCACGTCGCAGGAGCGGCCGCGCTGGGACGAGGGCAGCAGCGGTGGATTCGGCAGCGGGGGCCCGGGCACCCGTTGACCGGCGCGTGCCGCGGGCCCGGCCCCGACCGCCCGACCGCCCGCCCGGCACGACCGGCACGACCGGCGCCGGCAGGTCAGCACGGCACGTCAGCACCCACAAGCACACGCACCTCGTACAGGGATGTGAGAACCATGGCCGATCCCGCCCGCAGCGCGCTTCCGCTGCCCGACTACGACCACCTCCCCGTCGGCGGTCTGGAGAGCCGGGTGCGTTCCCTGAGCGCCGGTGAGGTCGAGGAACTCCTCGCCTACGAGCGGACGCACGCCGACCGGCTCCCGGTGACCGAGGTGCTGACCGCCCGGCTCGATCAGCTGCGGGCGGGGGCCGAGCCGACGTCGGGCGACCCGACGGCCCTGCGCCCCGAGCAGGACGCGGCCCGCGGCGGCAGCCCGGTCAGCCCCGCCACCTCGCCGCAGCCGTTCTCGCCGCCGCCGCACGGCACCCCGGACCAGCGCGGCAAGCCGAAGGGCGACCGCACGTAGCCCCTTCCCGCGCGGCTCCGGCCGCCTGCTCCCCCGGCGGGCCGTGGGGCTTCGGACACCTGGCGTGTCCGGAGCCCCACGGCCCGCCTTCGTGCGGGGCCGCCCGTTTCCGCAGCGGGCCGGCGGACGCCGTACGACCACGACCGGCCGACGCGTCCCGGTGACACGGATCACAGGCCCTGGGTGCATCGTTTCCGGGGGCCGCGCGTCTTTGTCTCCTGTGTAAGGGGTTCTCAGGACACGGGGGCGGTGGGAATGGAGCGGTCCGGAACCGACGGCTTCGACGGATTCGTGGCTGCCCGCTGGTCGGCGCTGCTCCACGTCGCGCGGCTGCTCACCGGCGGGGACCGGCAGCGGGCCGAGGACCTGGTGCAGGAGTCCCTGGTGAAACTGTGGTTCGCCTGGCCGAGGGTCGCCGACCAGGCACCGGAGGCGTACGTCCGCACGGTGCTGGTACGGCTCGCCGCCCGCTCCGCCCGGCGCCGCTGGTGGGGTGAGCGCCCGGTGGGCGAACTGCCCGACCGGGCCGAACCGGACGACGTGTCCGCGGCGGTGGCGGAGCGTTCCCGCCTGGAGGGCGCGCTGGCGCTGCTCTCCCCGCGGCAGCGCGCGGCCGTGGTGCTGCGCTACTGCGAGGACCTGCCGGAGGCGGAGGTGGCCGAGGCCCTCGGCTGCCCGGTGGGGACCGCGCGGTCCCACGCCTCACGCGGGGTGGCCCGCCTGCGGCAGCTCCTGTCCGACACCGTCCGGCCCGTGGGCTGAGGGGGAGACGCCATGGACGACTTCGAGCGCGAGCTGGCGCGCATGATGCGCGAGACCCGGCAGCAGACCCCCTTCGCGGCCGAGCAGCGACAGCGCCTGCGGCACGGCATCCGGGCCCGCCGGCGTGCCCGGATGCTGTGGCGGGCGGGCGGCTCCGCCCTGGCGGTGACCGGTCTCGGCCTCGGGCTGGCGCTGCTGCCCGGTGTGGACTCCCGGACGCAGCCGGCGGGCCCCGGGCCACTGCCCGCCGTCAGCCCGACCCCGCCTCCGGCCGCCCCGACGCCCACGCCGTCCCCGACCGGTTCCGCGGCGAGCCCGGACGCCCGGGTGTCCCGGCCGCCCACCACCCCGCCCGCCACGGGCTTCCCGGGCACCACGCCCCCCGCGGCCGGCCGCGGCACCCCGACCTCGCCGCCGACCTCCACCCCGGAAGGCGCCGCGGGCCGGGAAGGGCCCGGCACGACTCCGCCGCACTCGCCGTCGGCCGGTTCCGCCCCGCCGACCTCCGCGAGGCCGCCGTCGTCGTCGGCCGGAGCCGAATCGGCGGGCAGCGGCTGACCGCTCCCGGCCCCTCCGGGCCCCTCCCGGACGGCTCGCCACCCCGTGAACCGCCGCACCGCTGCCCCCGAACCTGCGCGATCACGGCATGCTCCCGCCAAGAAGGGGAGCCATGCCGTCCGCCGGAAAGAGACCGTGAACCAGCCATGAGAACCGCCCGGCGGTCCCCCGCGACCGGCCACCGCCCGTCTCCCGCAGCCGCGGCTCCCGCCGCGCTGCCGCGGCGCGCGCCGCTGCCCGCCCGCCATCCGGATCCGGTCCTGGACGTCGTCGTCCCCGTGCACAACGAGGAGGACGACCTGGAGCCGTGCGTGAGGCGGCTCCACGCCCATCTGACGGAAACGTTTCCCTACCCCTTCCGGATCACGGTCGCCGACAACGCCAGCACCGACCGCACCCCGCTGATCGCGGCCCGTCTGGCCGGCGAACTGCCCGGCACCCGCTGGATCCGGCTGGCGGCCAAGGGCCGCGGCCGGGCCCTGCACAGCGCCTGGAGCCGGTCCGGCGCCCCGGTCCTCGCCTATCTCGACGTGGACCTCTCCACCGATCTGACGGCGCTGCTGCCCCTGGTCGCGCCCCTGATCTCCGGGCACTCCGACATCGCCATCGGCACCCGGCTGGCCCCCGCGTCCCGGGTGGTGCGCGGACCCAAGCGGGAGATCATCTCCCGCTGCTACAACGGGCTGCTGCGCGGCACCCTCGCGGTGGGCTTCACCGACGCGCAGTGCGGGTTCAAGGCGGTGCGGCGGGACGTCGCCGAGCGGCTGCTGCCGCTGGTCGAGGACCGGGAGTGGTTCTTCGACACCGAGCTGCTGGTGCTCGCCGAGCGCGCCGGCCTGCGCATCCACGAGGTCCCGGTGGACTGGGTGGACGACCCCGACAGCCGGGTCGACCTCCTCTCCACCGCCCTGGCCGATCTGCGCGGCATGGCCCGGCTCGCGCGGGCCCTCGCGGGCGGGCGGCTGCCGGTGGCCGCGCTGCGCCGCACCGCCGACGGCCTGCCGCCCGGTCTGGTGCCCCAGCTGCTGCGCTTCGCCGCGGTCGGTGCCGCCAGCACGGTGTTCCACCTGCTGCTGTACACGGTGCTGCGGCCCTGGACCGGGGCCCAGGCGGCCAACGCGCTCGCCCTGCTGGCGAGCACGCTCGCCAACACCGCCGCGAACCGCCGGCTCACCTTCGGCGTCCGGGGGCGCGGCGGGGCGCTGCGGCACCACCTCAAGGGCCTGGCGGCCTTCCTGGTCGGGCTCGCCCTGACCGGCGGCTCGCTGGCCCTCCTGCACCGCGCCGTCCCGGGCGCCGCGCCCGGCGCCGAGCTGCTGACCCTGGTCGCGGCCGGCCTCGCCGCGACCCTGCTGCGCTTCCTCCTCCTGCGGGCCTGGGTGTTCCCCGGCGCCCGTGCCCGCCGCACGACAGGAACCTCCGCTCCATGACCACCGGCACCCCCCGGGCCGTCCCGGCCCCGTCCGCCGACGTCCCCCGGCCCACCGACCGCCCCCGGCCGGCCACCGCGCCCCACGAGCCCCCGCACCCCGCTCCTGCGGACGTGCCCGAGGGGGCCTCCGGGGCCGCCGGGTCCTCCCGTGTTCCCGGTCCTCGCCGGCCCGGTCCCGCCCGGGAACCGGGCCGGGCGGCGGGGCTGCGCCGGGCGGTCCGGGAGTACGGTCCGGTGCTCGCGACGTACGGCGTGCTGAAGCTCGCGGGCTTCGCCGTGTTCCTGTACCTGCTGGACTCGGCCGGGGACTTCCGCGACAAGCACCCCCGGTTCGGCGGCGGCGCGCGCCCCTGGGACGTATTGGGCAGCTGGGACGGCTGGTGGTACCAGCAGATCGCCCTGCACGGTTACGACCCCGCCCTGGAGCCCGTGCCGGGCGCGACCGGGCTGATCACCCTGGAGGGCAACTCGGCGGCGTTCTTCCCGCTGTACCCGGCCCTGATGCGGTTGGTCTCGGAGGTGACCGGGCTCGGCCCGTACGGCTCCGGCATGGCCGTCTCGGTCGGCTTCTCCTTCGTCGCGGCACTCGGCATCCACGCGGTGACGGCCCGGCTGGGCGGCCGCAGGGCCGGACTGGTCGCCGTGGGGCTGTGGGCGGTCTGGCCCGGGTCGGGGGCGCAGTGGGCGGTGTACTCGGAGTCCGTGTTCACGGCCCTCGCCGTCTGGGCCTGCTACGCCGTGATGACCCGCCGCTGGCTGACCGCGGGCGTCCTCGCCTTCACGGCCGGGCTGGCCCGGCCGACCGCCGTGACCCTGGCCGCCGCCCTCGCCGTCGCCGGCCTGGCGGCGGTGTGGCGCAAGGAGGAGCGCCTGCGCCGCCCGCTGGCCGCGGTCCTCCTCGCCCCGCTGGGCACCGCAGGTTACCTCGGCTGGGTCGGGTACCGGATGGGCGACTGGAAGGGTTACAGCACGCTCCAGGAGGGCGCGTGGGCCCACACGTTCGACTACGGCCGCCACACCCTGGACGTGCTGACGTCCGTGCCCGTGGGCCACTTCGACTACCTGTTCGCGATGCCCTTCGAGGACGTCGTCGGGGTGGGGGTCGTGCTGCTGGTGCCGGTGCTCACCGTGCTGCTGCTGCGGCTGCGCCCGCCCGCCGTGCTGGTGGTGTACACGGTGCTGTCGTTCCTGATGGTGATGGGCACCCAGCAGATCTTCGGCAACGTCTCCCGCTACCTGCTCCCCCTCTTCCCGCTGCTGATCCCCCTCGCCGTGGCGATGCGGCGCCTGCGCGCCCCCTCGCTGGCCGTGGTCCTCGGGACGGCCGCGCTGGCCTCCGGTTCCTACGCGGGGTACGTCCTGTTCGAGCTGGGCGTGCCGTGACCCGAGCGGGTGCCGCGGCCGGAAGCCGGCCGTGTCGGGCGCGGCACCCGGGGGCAGACTGGAGGCATCCGCCGGTACGGCGCAGCCGAGCCGTCGTGCCGTCGTCCGCGGGAGTCCTCATGTGGAAACGCGTTCGGCGCGGTGGGCGTCCCCACCGCGGCACCGTCCCGCCGGTCGACCTGTGCGACCTGTGCGCCGTCACCCTCCCCGCGGACCACGCGGTCCGCTGCCTGGTGCCCGACTCCTCCTGCGCCTCGGCGCGCGGCGGCCGGGCGGACGGCCTGCGCCTGCTCACCGCGTGCGGTGAGGAGCACCTCGAGGAGCTGCGGGAGGCCTACCGGCGCCGCCCGTTCGTCGAGGAGGAGCTGTGGGCCGCGAAGGTCGCGCAGGTGCTCGGCCCCGGCCCGCACGCCCTCACGGTCGCCGAACTCGCCCGCCGCACCGGCCTGCACGAGCCGGAGATCCACCGCGCCGTGGTCTGGCACAACCGGCGTCTGCGGGAGGCGCGGGAGCACCCGGGCCCGTGACCCGTTCGGCGCAACGGCCGCGGGGCGTCTCAGCGGCCGGGCGCGGAGCTCCCCCGCTCCCTGCGGCGCCGCCGCAGGACGACCACCAGGTCGGCCGCGGCGATCAGCGCCAGCACCGCGCACAGCACGGTGATCCCCACCAGGGGCCCCCGGCCCGGGCTGTCGCCGTCGTCCGAGCCGGCCGCCCACAGGGCGAACAGCACGGTCGCCGCGCAGAACACCGGCAGGAAGAAGCCGGACAGCAGCGCCCTCAGGCCGAGGGGACTGCGGGCGGTGACCGGTTCGGTGCCGGTCCGCGGGAAGCGGCGGCCGATGGTGCCGGAGCGCGAGCGGGGGACGGGTTCCTCCGGCCGGCTCCGCGGGTCCTGGTGCATCCTTCCTCCTTCGAGCCCGGGTTCCGGCCCGCGCGGGCCGGCGGCCGACGAGGGCCGTACCGGTCGCGTAGCCCGGACGGGGCGCGGCAAACCGGCGGGCGGTGACGGTCCGGCCGTGCCTGGATGCCCGTCCCGGGGGCCGGGCGTATGGTCCAGGTATGGACGACGCTCGGTGCGGCCGGAGCGGTGCGGCCCCTCCGTCGGCGTCGCGCCGCCGCTCCGCAGCCGTCAGGAAGCGCCGCCCGGGGACGCCTCCCTGCCTGGCCGGAACGGGCAGCTGATGGACACGGCACTGACCGCGGTGGTGCGCAACAGCGCGGCGTCCGGCGGTCTGCTGTACGTGCTGCCCCCGGGCGGGAGTGCCCTGTGGCTGGTGATGACCACCGGTGCGCCCCAGGAGATGGCCTCCCCGTGGCGGCGGGTGGCCCTGACCGATCCCATCCCGGTGGCGGACGCCGTGCGCAACCGGCACCTGGTGTGGGTCGGGGGCCAGGAGGACATGGCCCGCCGCTACCCGAGAACCGCGCTCGTCCTCCCCTACGACTTCGCGCTGGCGGCCGTCCCGATCACCGCCGGGTCCTCGGTGTGGGGCGGGCTGGTACTGCTGTGGCCGTCGTCCCACCCGCCGGTCCTCAGTGACGCGGAGCGCGACGCCGTCGAGGCGGGCTGCCAGCACCTGGGGCGCCTGTTCCAGCAGGCCGCCGAGCGCGGTGACCCCCTGATGCCCACCGGCCGGCCCCGCACCGTCCCCCCGCTGCCGGACCGGATCCGGCCGGCCGCCGAGGTCAGGGCGATGACGGCGTTCGTGGAGCGCCTGCCGGGCGGTTCGTGCGCGCTGGACCTCAGCGGCCGCATCACGTTCATCACGCCGGCGGCCGCCGACCTGCTCGGCACCGACCGCGGCGCCCTGCTGGACGCCCTGCCCTGGGAGGCGCTGCCGTGGATGGACGTCCCCCACGTCGAGGACCGCTACCGGGCGGCGCTGGTCAGCCGCCGGCCGCAGTCGTTCACCGTGAAGCGCCCGCCGGACACCTGGCTGCGCTTCGAGCTGTACCCGGACTCCTCCGGCATCAGCGTCCGCATCCTGCCCGGCCGAGCGGACGACGGCGCCCAGGACGCCCGGCCCGCACCGACCGCGGGGCCGGGGCGTTCCACCGTGCTCTACCACCTGATGCACCTGGCCGCCACGCTCACCGAGGCGGTCGGGGTGCAGGACGTGGTGGACCAGACCGCCGACCAGCTGCTGCCGGCCCTCGGCGCGCAGGGCATGGTGCTGATGACGGCCGACGACGGCCGTCTGAAGATCGTCGGCCACCGCGGCTACGCGGCGCACGTCGTCGAGCGTTACCACGCGGGACCGCTGTCCCCGGACATCCCCGGCGTGCGCGCCCTGACGACGGGTGAGGCGGACTTCTTCGCCTCGTTCGACGAACTGAAGCGCGCCCACCCGGACATCGTGCACGAGGACGGGATGTCCGCCTGGGCGCTGCTGCCGCTGATCGCCTCGGGCCGCCCGATCGGCTCCCTGCTGCTCGCCTACCGGCGCCCCCACCACTTCTCGCCCAGCGAGCGCGCCGTCCTCACCGCCCTGGCCGGGCTGATCGGCCAGGCGCTGGACCGTGCCCGCCTCTACGACAGCAAGCACGACCTCGCCCACCGGCTCCAGTCCGCCCTGCTCCCCCACACCCTGCCGTCCGTGCCGGGCCTGAAGGTGGCCGCCCGCTACCTGCCGGCCGCCCGCGGCATGGCCATCGGCGGAGACTTCTACGACCTCATCCGGCTCGACGAGCACACGGTGGCCGCCACGATCGGTGACGTGCAGGGCCACAACGTGGACGCCGCCGCGCTGATGGGGCAGGTCCGTACGGCCGTCCACGCGCACGCCGCGGTCGGCGCCGACCCGGGCACCGTCCTGGCGAGCGCGAACCGGCTGCTCGCCGACCTCGATCCGGGCCTGTTCACCAGCTGCCTCTACGCCCACCTCGACCTGGCCGGCCAGCGTGCCTGCCTGGCCACCGCCGGACACCCGCCGCCCCTGCTGCGGCACGCCGACGGGCGGACCGAGGTGCTCCACGTCCCGCCCGGGCTGCTGCTGGGCATCGAGGGGCACGCCGAGTACCCGGCCCTGGAGCTGCCGCTGCCCCCGGGGTGCGTGCTGGTGATGTACACGGACGGCCTGGTCGAGGCGCCCGGGGTCGACTTCGACGACGCCACCGCCGCCCTCGCCGGCCTGCTGGAGGCGGCCGATCCGGCCGACCTGGACGGCATGGCGGACACCCTGATCCGGCACGCGCCCGCGCCCGAGGACGACATCGCGCTGCTGCTGATCAGCCCGCAGGCGGGCGCCGGGGCCGCCAGGGGTCCGGTGCGGCCCGTCCGGGGCGGGATCTGAGCCGGCCGGGCAGCGGCCCCGGCTCCCCGCTCCCGGCTCCGGACCCCCGGCTCGCGGCTCGCGGCTCGCGGCTCTCGGCTCTCGGCTCGCGGCTCGCGGCTCCTGACGGGAACCTCCCGGTCCGGGCGACCGGGTGCGGGGCGCGGATCCGCTCAGTACCGTGGCGCCCGTGCCGGACTCGGCCGAGTGGCCGACGGCGCACGTCCGGATCGGCGGGCAGTGGAGGCGTGATGGCGGACGGGACGGCGGCGAGGGTGCCGCGCAAGGTCTACGAGAAGGAACTGCTGCGGCTCCAGTCGGAGCTGGTACGGCTGCAGGAGTGGGTGCGGGCGGAGGGCGTCCGGCTCGTGGTCGTCTTCGAGGGCCGGGACGCGGCCGGCAAGGGCGGCACCATCAAGCGGGTCGCGGAACACCTCAACCCGCGCGTCGCCCGGATCGCCGCCCTCCCGAAGCCGACGGAGCGCGAGCGGACGCAGTGGTACTTCCAGCGGTACGTGGAGCATCTGCCGGCGGCCGGGGAGATCGTGCTGTTCGACCGGTCCTGGTACAACCGGGCCGGGGTCGAGCGCGTCATGGGCTTCTGCACCGAGCAGGAGTACCAGCTGTTCCTGCGCCAGTGCCCGGTCTTCGAGCGGATGCTCGTGGAGGACGGGATCCTGCTGCGCAAGTACTGGTTCTCGGTCAGCGACGCCGTGCAGCAGGAACGGTTCCAGCGGCGGCTGGAGGACCCGCTGCGCCGCTGGAAGCTGTCGCCCATGGACCTGGAGTCGATCACCCGGTGGGAGGCGTACTCCCGGGCCAAGGACGAGATGATGGTGCACACGGACATCGCCGAGGCGCCCTGGTACGTCGTGGAGAGCGACGACAAGCGCCGGGCGCGGCTGAACACCATCGCGCACCTGCTGGACTCCGTGCCCTACTCCGACGTGCCGCCGCCGGTCATCGAACTGCCGGAGCGCCCGCCCTCGACCGGCTACCACCGCCCGCCGCGCGAGCTGCAGACCTACGTCCCCGACCACGCAGCGCGACTGTGACCCACCCGTCCGGCCGTCCGCGGGGGCGGGCCGCACGCCCGGTTGGCGGGGCGGCCCCGGGCGGGGCAGCGTGGACGTAGCACAACGACGACCCAGTGAGGTGGCCATGGAATCCCCTGAGCCGGTTCCCCTGGTGGTGGTGGGCGTGGACGGTTCCCCCGCGTCGTACGAGGCGCTGCGCTGGGCGGCGCGGTACGCGGAGCTGGTCGGGGGCGAGGTCGAGGCCATCCACGCCTGGGACACCTGGGTGACCCCGAGCTGGGGCGGGCGCGCCGTCGAACCCGACCTCGACCTGGAACAGGCGCGGTACCGCTTCGGCCGAGCGCTGGAGGCGGCCTTCCCGGGCGAGCGTCCGCCGGGGCTGCGGGAACGCCTCATCGACGGCGACCCGTCGGAGGTGCTCATCCGCGCCTCGGAGCGGGCCGACCTGCTCGTCGTCGGCCACCGCGGGCGGGGCGGCTTCGCCCGCACGATGCTGGGCTCGGTCAGCACGCGCTGCGCCCAGCACGCGCTGTGCCCGGTGGTCGTGGTCCGGGAGAACCGCCGCTCCTGACGGGGCCGCCGGGCGGCGTGTTCGACCGCCGTACCGGGGGCCGTGCCTCGAGGCGGCCCCGCTCCCGTCCGGCCGGGGCGTGCGCTGCCCTGCCGGGGCCGGGGTTCCCGGTCCGTCGGGACCGCGCGCGGTGCCGCCCGCGGGGCCTCCGACGTCTTCTCGCCCCGTGACGCGCCGTCAACGGCGGGGCGCCCGCGGCTGCTTCCCCGGCCACCGCGCCCGCGGGCCGGGCCGGGCCCACCGGCCCCCCGTTCGGGGCCGGTGGGCCCACGGACGGGCCGGACCCCCGCGTGGGAGGCTGGTGACCGCACCACGGGGCGCCAGGAGCTCACGGTCCCGGTTGACGGAAGGGGAGGCCGGTTCCGGGTCCGTTCCGGTGCGGCCGGTTCCGGCGGTCCCGTCGGAACCGGCCGCACGCACGGGTGTGCGGGCGACGGCCGGTGCCGCACACCCGTGCCCCGACGGCGGGTCAGGAGGTGCCGGCCGCCCGGGGCGTGCGCGGCCGCTCCCCGCCCTCCCGCGGGTCCTGGCCGGCGGTCGCCCGGCCACCGGACTCGTCCCCCGTGACGGCCGATGCCGCGCGGCCACCGCCCCCGTCGGGGAAGTCCGGTTCGAGGGGCGGGCGGCCACGGGGTCCCGACAGCACGGGGTGCACGTCCACGACGCCCTCGACCGAGCGGACCACCCGCACCGCGAGCGGCACCAGGGAGAGGTCGGGCACGTGGCCGGTGAGCGTCACCACGCCGTCGCGCACGTCCACCCGGACCGACTCCATCGAGGCGGGGAAGCGTCCGGAGGCGATCTCGTCCCTGATCTCCCGGGCGAGTTCGCCGTCCTCGCGCAGGAACACCTTCAGCAGGTCGGCGCGGCTGACGATGCCCTTCAGCACGCCCTCGCGGTCGACCACGGGCAGCCGCTTCACCTGCCGGCGGGCCATGACGCGGGCGGCCCGGGCGAGCGGGGCGTCGGCGTGGACGGTCACGGCCGGGGCGGTCATCAGCTCGCGGGCGCTCACCGCCATGGCCTTGTGCGGTTCGCCGGGGCGGCGTCGGAAAACGGGCCCGGGCGGGTCGCCGTCGCGGTACTCCTCCTTGCGGAGCAGGTCCGCCTCGGACACCACGCCGATCACCCGGCCCGCGTCGTCGAGGACGGGCAGCGCGCTGACCGCCCACTGCCTCATGGTTCTCGCGATGTCCTTGAACGTCGCCCCTTGGGACAGGGCCACCACGGTGCGGGTCATGACGTCGCCGACGGTCTTCGGGGAGCTGTCCATGTCCTCACCCACCTGCTCGGTTCCGCTCGGGCGGACACCTCCAGGGTCGGTCACCGCACGGCCGCCCGGCAGGGCCGAAGGGCCCCCGCCGGGTGCCATGGGTCTCTCGTCGGGGCCGTGCCCCCGTATGGGGCCGGCCTGCGGCCCCGCGACGACGGCGACGGCAACGACAGCGGCAGCGGCAGCGGCAGGGCCTACTCGGCCTTCGACCAGGTGAAGCCGAGCGGCACGGGCAGCGTGCCCCGGGCCGCGCGTCCGTGGCCCCGGGGCCGTCGGCGGCGGGGGCGTCGGCGGCGGGGGCGTCAGCGCGGTTCGCCGGAACCGGTACGCGACGGAAGCCGCAGGGCCAGCACGGCGAGGTCGTCGTGCCCGTCGCTCGGGTGGTGGTCCGCCAGCACCCGGCACAGCTCGTCGAGGTCCAGGCCGACGTGGGCGGCGGCGAGGGCCGCCAGTTCGTCCAGGCACGCGTCCAGGGAGCGGCGGGGGTGCTCGACCAGCCCGTCGGTGAACAGCAGCACCGTGTCCCCGGCCGCCAGCGGATGGGTGTGGTCGGGCCGCGGCACCGCCTCGTCGACCCCGAGCGGCAGCCCGCCGTCGGCATGGAGGTAGCGGGTGCGCCCGCCGCCGGTCACCACCAGCGGCGGCAGGTGGCCGGCGGTGGACCAGTGCAGGCGCCACCCGCTGCCGGCGGCCTCGATGCGGGCGAGGCAGGCGGTGGTGACCGGCGCCTCGGTGATCGCGTGCAGGGTGTGGTCGAGGCGGTGCAGGACCAGGCTCGGCGGCGTGCGCCGGTCGTAGAGCAGCGCGCGCAGCATGTTGCGGATCTGCGCCATGGCCGCGGCGGCCGGCAGGTCGTGGCCCACCACGTCCCCGATGATGACCGCGCAGCTGCCGTCCGGGAGGAGCAGAGCGTCGTACCAGTCACCGCCCAGGTGGTGCCCGGGGGCGGTGGCGGGCCGGTAGACGGCGGCCGCGTCGAAGGGGGCGAGGCCGGGCAGCCGGGGCAGCAGGAGCCGCTGGAACTGCTCGGCGGCGGCGCGGGTCTGCTCGAAGAGGCGGGCGTTCTCGATGGCGATGCCCGCCGCACCGGCCAGGGCCGTCACCACGGCCTCGTCCTCGTCGTCGAACGGCTCGCCGTCCCGCCGGTCGCACAGGTACAGGTTGCCGTAGATCCGGCCGCGCACGCTGATGGCCACCCCGAGCAGGGTGCGCATCGGGGGTGGCCCGGCGGGAAGCCGATGGAGTCCGGGTGTCCGGGCAGGTCGCGCACGCGCAGCGGTTCGGGGTGCCGGATCAGGTGCCCGAGCAGGCCGCGGCCGTGCGGGAACTCGGAACCGGCCAGGTCCGCGTACTCCTGGTCGTTCAGTCCGAGAGGGATGAACGACTCCAGGCCGGTCGCCTCCTCGTCGAGGACCCCGAGCGCGCCGTAGCGGGCGTCGACGAGGTCCATCGCGGTGGTCACGATGCGCCGCAGCACCACGGGCAGTTCCAGCTCGCGGCTGAGTGAGAGGACGGCGGCGAGCAGGCCCGCCATGCGCCGCTCCGCGGATGCCGGCCGGCCGGGCCGCGCGGCAGGGTCCGGGTCGTGCTCCGCGTCCGGGCGGGGCGTTCGCGGACGTCCCCGCCCGTCGTCCCGCGCCACGGCCATCCACCCCTTTCCGGACCGGGGCGGGGCCGCCGGATCACGGCACCGCGCCCACCTCATCGTGCCCCGCGTTCCCGCCTCCCGCACGCAGGAACCACCCGGACCGCGGACGCCGGCCCCGGGCGCCGTGCCGGCGGCCGTGCGCCGGGGGGACCGGAGGTGCCGCGCCCCGGGAACGCGCCGACCATGGCCTCAGTCCCGGAACGACCGGAGCACCGCGAACGCGTACGGGCCGCCGACCGTGACGGTCACGGGGCGGGTCGTCAGGGTGCGCACCCTCGGTTCCCTGCTGCTGGTGGCAGCGGCCGTAGGGTTCATCGCGGCCGACACCGGGTCGGTCACCGTCCGGCTGTGGGTCCCGACGATCACGCTCCCGCTGTGGAGCGTCCTGACGGTCACCTTCCTCGCCGGACTGCTGCTCGGCCTGCTCGTCGTCCACCGGCGCGCCCGCCGGTAGCGGACGGCCGCCGTCCCCGCCGTTGCGCCACGGCCCGGCGGGACGGGCGGACCGCGTCGTGCGCGTGCTCTCGGCCGCGCCAGGGCCGATACTGCCCACGAGCGGCCTTTCGGCCGAGTACCGTCCGAAGCGACCGACGTGCCCCTTCCCGAACACCACCGCACCGCAGACGCCCGAACCGATTCCCGTTCCTCTCCTCTTCGTGTTCCCGTACGTGTCCGTGTTCCTGCTCCTTCCGACCAGCGGAGTCCGGCGGCCGGCGGCAGACCCGCCCGCCGGGGTCCACAGGAGGCACTCATGAAGATGCTCATCAACGTCCCGGAAACCGTGGTCGCCGACGCGCTGCGGGGCATGGCGGCGGCCCATCCCGAACTGACGGTGGACGTGGAGAACCGGGTGATCGTCCGGAAGGACGCGCCGGTGGCCGGGAAGGTCGGTCTGGTGTCCGGCGGGGGTTCCGGACACGAGCCGCTGCACGGCGGCTTCGTCGGGCCGGGGATGCTCTCCGCCGCCTGCCCCGGCGAGGTGTTCACCTCCCCGGTGCCCGACCAGATGCTCCGCGCCGCCGCGGCCGTGGACAGCGGGGCCGGTGTCCTGTTCATCGTGAAGAACTACACCGGTGACGTGCTCAACTTCGACATGGCCGCCGAACTCGCCGAGGACGAGGGGATCCAGGTCGCGAAGGTACTGGTCGACGACGACGTCGCGGTGACCGACAGCCTGTACACCGCCGGCCGTCGCGGGACCGGTGCGACGCTGTTCGTGGAGAAGATCGCGGGGGCCGCGGCGGACGAGGGACAGCCGCTGGAGCGGGTGGCGGCCGTCGCCCGGCAGGTCGACGAGAACTCCCGCAGCTTCGGCGTCGCGCTCAGCGCGGTCACCACGCCCGCCAAGGGCAGCCCCACCTTCGACCTGCCGTCCGGCGAGCTGGAGTTGGGCATCGGCATCCACGGCGAGCCGGGGCGGGAGCGGCGCCCGATGATGACGGCGGGCGAGATCGCCGAGGCCTCGCTGGACGCGATCCTGGCGGACGTCACGCCCCGCAACCCGGTCCTGGTCCTGGTCAACGGCATGGGCGCCACCCCGCTGCTGGAGCTGTACGGCTTCAACGCCGAGGTGCAGCGGGTGCTCGGCGAACGCGGGGTCCCCGTCGCGCGGGTCCTCGTCGGGAACTACGTCACCTCGCTGGACATGGCCGGCGCCTCGGTCACCCTGTGCCAGGTCGACGAGGAGCTGCTGCGCCTGTGGGACGCGCCGGTCAGCACGCCCGGTCTGCGCTGGGGCATGTGACGGGCACCCGGGCAGGGACCGAGGAGTACCTACCATGCAAGGAGTTTCCGTGCTCGATGCCGAATTCTTCCGCCGCTGGATGACGGCGACCGCCGCGTCCGTGGACCGCGAGGCGGAGCGGCTCACCGCCCTCGACTCGCCCATCGGGGACGCCGACCACGGCGGCAACCTGCGGCGCGGGTTCACGGCCGTGCGGGAGTCGCTGGAGAAGGAACCGCCCGCCACGCCCGGGGCGGTGCTGACCCAGGCGGGCCGCCTGCTCATCTCGAAGGTCGGCGGCGCCTCCGGACCGCTGTACGGGACGCTGCTGCGGCGGGCCGGCAAGACGCTGGGCGACGCCGACGAGGTCGACGCGGCGCAGCTGGCCGAGGCGCTGCGGGCCGGGCTGGAGGCGGTGAAGCAGCTCGGGGGTGCCGCGCCCGGCGACAAGACCATGATCGACGCCCTGGAGCCGGCGGTGGACGCGCTGGGCCAGTCCTTCGCGGCGGCCCGCAGCGCGGCCGAGGAGGGTGCCGTGGCGACGACCCCGATGCGGGCCCACAAGGGCAGGGCCAGCTACCTGGGCGAGCGCAGCATCGGACACCAGGACCCGGGGGCGACGTCGGCGGCGCTGCTGATCGCCGCCCTGGAGACGGCCGCGTCCGGGACGGGGGCCGACGGTGAGTGACGCGACGGTGGGCATCGTGCTGGTGTCGCACAGCGCGGCGGTGGCCACGTCCGTCGCGGAGCTGGCGAAGGGGCTGGCGGGAGCGGGGGACGCGGTGCCCGTCGCCCCGGCGGGCGGCACGGACGACGGCGGGCTCGGCACCAGCGCCGAACTGGTCGCCGCCGCGGCGGCGTCCGTCGACCGCGGGGCCGGTGTCGCCGTGCTGACCGACCTCGGGAGCGCGGTGCTGACCGTGAAGACGCTGCTCGCCGAGGGCGACGAGCTTCCCGCGGACACCCGGCTGGTCGACGCGCCGTTCGTGGAGGGCGCGGTGGCCGCGGTGGTCACGGCGGCCACCGGAGCGGACCTGGCCGCGGTGGAGGCCGCGGCGGCGGAGGCGTACACGTACCGCAAGGCGTGACGCGGCGCGCGCCGGCGGCGGGGCGCGGCGGCGGACGGCGGCCCGTGGGACGGGCGGCGGACCGGGCCGCCGGCCCCGCACGCCGACGCCCCCGCACGCCGCCTGAGCGCGCACCGCCGCCCCCCGCGCACCGGACCACCCGTGCCGCCCGGCCCGCGCTCCGCCCGGCTCGCGCCCCGCCGGCTCCCGCCACCCGGTCAGCCGCCGTCGACGAACCGGCGCGCCAGTTCCTCGCCCAGGGCCACCGCCGCGTCGGGGTCCTCGATCGGGGTGACCCTGCTGTCCTTGAAGACGATGTACGTGACCCCGTCGGGGGTGCCGCCGGTGCGCGGGTCCGGGTCGATGCCGAGCGCCTCGGCGGTGGCGTAGGAGGCCTCGCCGATGATGTGCGCGGGGCCCACGTCTCCGACGACCGCGTACTGGACCCGGTCGCGGTGGATCACGGCGGCGACCGAGCCGCCGCGCACGCCGTGCGCGCGGTAGTCCCAGACCGCGCTGGGGGTGGGCACCACGATGTGGGGGAGCGTCTCGGAGTTCAGCGGGCGGCCGTCGGACTGGGCGAAGGCCGTGGCGGCGGAGAAGGTGGGGTCGGTCGCGGCGTTGCAGCGGGGGCCGGGACGGCCGTCGCAGTCGATGTCCATGTCGGCCTTCCAGTGCACGACGTCGCGGGTGCCGCAGACGGGGACCGTCGCGGCGGTGCCGTGGTCGGTGCGGTAGAGGCCGTCGGAGACGCGGGTGCAGTCGCGCACCTTGTCCAGCAGGTCGGCGGCGGACACGGAGCTCTCGCTGCGGGCGACCGGTGCGCCGGGGTGCTGCCCGGCCGGTCCGGGGAGCAGGGTGGGGGCGAGCAGGGCGGCACCGGCCGCGGCCAGGGTGAGCGAGGGGGCACGGAACACGTTCGAGGGGGCCTCTCGTCGGGGACACTGACAGGCACTCAGCCCTCAGCCAACCTCATCCCGGGCCGCCGACGCGGCCACCGCGGCGGGCCGGGCGGTGCGTGACGGGAGGCGCTCGGGCACCCGGGGGCCGAGCCGTGTTCCGGCCCGGGCCGCCCGGTCGCCCTCTCGGACGCGGGACAAGCGACGACAGCGGCCCGCGCCACGGACATGAACCACCGAGCCCTCGCGAGCAGTTCAGCCGTTCGGATGGTCAGCATACGTAATGCCGCGGACCGCGCACCAACGACGACCTCTTGATGTGATCGCGTCAGGAACGGCATATTGGTACGGACCATTACGGGGCCCAGATCCGTCCGTTCGGCCGGGGGCTCCGGCGTGTCGCCCGGACCGGCGTCCAGGGAGGAGAGGCCGTGCACCGTCCCGCAGCCGAGAGGCCCGCCGGCACACCCCCGAGCGGCCCGTCCGCGCCCCCGCGCCCGGCACGCCGGGCGGGTGCGCTCTGCGCCCTCCTCCTGCTGCTGGCCGCCTGCGGACCGGGCGGCTCCGGGGACCGGGCCGGGGACGAGGGCCGGCTGCCCGGGGCGCCGACCGGAGTCACCGCCGAGGCCGGGAGCGCCACCAGCGTGCACGTGATGTGGAACGCCCTGTCCCCCGCCGACGGCGAGGTCTCCCGGTACGAGGTGTACCGGGACTCCACTAAGGTGCGGGAGGTCCCCGGCTCCGCGCACATGGTGGACGTCACCGGACTCCGGCCCGCGACCGCCTACGCCTTCACCGTCCGGGCGCGGGACGCGCAGGGGCGGCTGGGGCCGCGCAGCCGGGAGGTCCGGGCGACGACCCCGCGGGCCGCGCCGGAGGACCGCTCGGCGCCCACCCGGCCGGCCGGGGCGGCGGGCCGGGCGGTGGGCAGCAGGGCGGTCCAGCTGTCCTGGTCGGCCGCCACCGACGACCGGGCCGTGGTCTCGTACGACATCCTCCAGGCCGACACGAAGATCCACGGGGTGGGCGGAGGGCAGACGGCGACGGTGGTCACCGGCCTGCGGCCGGGCACCCGGTACTCCTTCACCGTCCGGGCCCTCGACGCCGCCGGCAACGCCTCCCCGGCGAGCACCGCCGTGCGGATCACCACGCCGGGCCCGGGGGACGACGGCGCCGGGACCGCACCCACCCGCTTCGAGGCGGACGTGCGCCGGGCCGACGGGGCCTACCACCTCGACCTGAGCTGGGTCCCGCCGGAGGTGGACGGCGTGGTGACCGAGTATCAGGTCCACCTGGACGGCCGTGCGGCCACCTCGCTGGTCTTCGGCGGACAGGCTCCGCGCGACCGGGCCACGTACTCCTTCTACGTGGGGAAGGAGCCGGGCGTCACCCACCGCGTGCGCATCCGGCCGATGCTGCCGGACGGGACGTGGGGCGCCTTCTCCGCGGAGCGCACGGTGACCACCGGAAGCGGGAACTGACCGTCCCCCGCACCCGGGTGGGGCGCCGGCACCCGCCCGTCACCTGCCCGGCGGCGGCCGGGGTGCGGGAGGCGTCCGGTGCGCCTTGGCTGGCCCTGTGCGGCACGGGCGTTCCCGACCCTCGGCGGCGCAAGGGATGTACCGCCAACCGTGCCGCCGGAAGGCAGTCCACATGCGCTACTCCATGTCCCCGTTCCGCTCCGGCCCGACCGCGGCAGCCGCCGCCGCGCTCACCCTCGCGCTGGCCGCTCCGGCCGCCGCCGATTCCGGCATCTCGGTGAGCACCACCGGGTCGACCGTCTCGGTCACCACGTCGGCGTGCACCCAGATCAACGGCAACTGGGGCACGGCCTCGCTGCTCAACAGCAGCCAGACCAGCTTCGCCCAGGGCCGGCAGGTGGCCCTGTCGGGCACCGCCTCGTCGCAGTCGGCCGCCTGGTCGAACGTCACGGCCGGCACCTACACGGTGATCGTGATGTGCTCCAACGGCAGCACCGCGGGCAGCCAGTCCGTCATCGTCTCGCCCGCTCCCAGCCCGAGCCGGGTCACCCCCACGGCCTCGCCGTCCCGGGGCGTCATGGGCGGCGTCGGCGGCGGTTCGACGGACTACGGCACGGTGACCCTCGTGGCGGGCGGGGCGCTGGTCGGTACCGGTCTGCTGGGCGCCGCGTGGTTCCTGCGCCGCCGCAGCAAGCCGCACCGCCTCTGAGCCGGCGCCGGCCGCCACGTCCGACGCGCTCCGGTCCGGCGGCCGGCGTCACCCTCACCCGTCCCTGTCCCCCGCTGACCCGTCCTTCCCCGCCCGCCCCCCTTCTTCCGGGGGCTCAGCCGGCGTTCCCCGCGCCCGCTTCCGGCCGGCCGGGGCGTCCCGCGTCCTCCTCCGGCCCGCCGGCGGCCGGCGTCTCCCGCCGGTCCCGGTCCGTCCCCCGCGGGCCGGGCCGGCCGGTGCCTTCGTCGCCGGGTTCGGCGAGTTGGTCGTGTTGGGTGCGTTCGGTCAGTTCGGCGAGTTCGGTGAGCGCGTGTTCGAGCCAGCGGGTCCAGAACGTCTCCAGGTCGATGCCGGCCCGGAGCACCAGGTGCCGCAGACGGTCCTCGGGGCCGTCCCTGCCGGGCGGGAAGTCGCGCCGCTGGATGTCCTGGTACTCGGCCAACTGCTGCCGGTGCAGCTCCAGATGGCGGCGCAGGTCGTCCTCGATGCCGTCGGTGCCGACCACCGCGGCGGCGCGCAGGCGCAGCAGCATCGCGTCGCGGTGCGGCTTGGGATCCTGGGACGCGGCCGTCCAGCGGGCCAGTTCCGCGCGGCCCGCGGCCAGGACCTCGTAGGACTTCTTCTGTCCGCGGGCCGGCTGCCGGGTCGGCAGCGCCCGGATGAGCCCCGCGGCCTCCAGCCTGCCCAGCTCGCGGTAGATCTGCTGGTGCGTGGCGGACCAGAAGTAGCCGATCGACCTGTCGAACCGGCGCGTCAGCTCCAGCCCCGACGACGGCTTCTCGAGCAGGGCGGTGAGGATCGCGTGCGGGAGGGACATGGGCTCATCCTAGGGACGGGGCCGGTCCCCCCGGCCCGGGCGTCCGGAGCGCGCGCGGGGTCGCGCGGGGCGGGACGGCACGCTCCGGGCGGCGGGCCGGGACGTCGGAGCTACAGCGTCGCGGCCAGTTCGGTGCCCTGCTTGATGGCCCGCTTGGCGTCCAGTTCGGCCGCCACGTCGGCGCCGCCGATCAGGTGGACGGGGCGGCCGGCGGCCACCAGCTCCTCGTAGAGGTCCCGGCGCGGCTCCTGGCCGGTGCACAGCACCACGGTGTCGACCTCCAGGACGGTGCTCTCGCCGTCGACGGTCACGTGCAGCCCGGTGTCGTCGATCCGGTCGTAGGCGACTCCGGGGACCATGGTGACGCCCCGGTGCCTCAGTTCGGTGCGGTGGATCCAGCCGGTGGTCCTGCCGAGGCCGGCGCCGACCTTGGTGGTCTTGCGTTGGAGCAGGTGCACGGTGCGCGGCGTCGCGGGCCGGTCGGGCGTGCCGAGGCCGCCGGGGCCGGTGTAGTCGAGGTCGACGCCCCAGTGCCGGAAGTAGGTCCCGGGGTCCTCGTGGGCCTTCTCCCCGCTGTCGGTGAGGTAAGCGGCGACATCGAAGCCGATGCCGCCCGCGCCGAGGACGGCGACCCGGTCGCCGACGGGGGCGCCGTCCCGGAGGACGTCCAGGTAGCCGAGGACGCTGGGGTGGTCGACGCCGGGGATGTCGGGGACGCGCGGCACGACTCCGGTGGCGACCACGACCTCGTCGTGGCCGGCCACGTCGGCGGCGGTGACGCGGGTGTCGAGGCGCACGTCGACGGCCAGTTCCGCGAGCCGGGTGCGGAAGTAGCGCAGGGTCTCGTCGAACTCCTGCTTGCCGGGGACCTTGCGGGCCACGTTGAGCTGCCCGCCGATCTCGCTCGCGGCGTCGAACAGGGTGACGTCGTGGCCGCGTTCGGCCGCGCCGACCGCGCAGGCGAGGCCGGCCGGTCCGGCGCCGACGACGGCGACGCGCTTGCGGCGGCGGGTCGGCGAGAGCACCAGTTCCGTCTCGTGGCAGGCCCTCGGGTTGACCAGGCAGGAGGTGATCTGCCCGCTGAAGGTGTGGTCGAGGCAGGCCTGGTTGCAGCCGATGCAGGTGTTGATCGCCTCGGGCCGGCCCTCGGCGGCCTTGGCGACGAAGTCGGGGTCGGCGAGCATCGGCCGGGCCATCGACACCATGTCGGCGTGGCCCTCGGCGAGCAACTGCTCGGCGAGTTCGGGGGTGTTGATGCGGTTGGTGGTGACGAGCGGGACGGACACCTCGCCCATCAGCCGCCGGGTGACCCAGGTGTAGGCGCCGCGGGGCACGGAGGTGGCGATGGTGGGGATGCGGGCCTCGTGCCAGCCGATGCCGGTGTTGATGATGGTGGCCCCGGCCGCCTCGACGGCCTTCGCCAGGGTGACGACCTCGTCCAGGGTGGACCCGCCGGGGACCAGGTCGAGCATGGAGAGCCGGTAGACGACGATGAAGTCCTCGCCGACCGCCTCGCGCACCCGGCGGACGATCTCGACGGGGAAGCGCATCCGGTTCTCGTAGGAGCCGCCCCAGCGGTCGGAGCGGTGGTTGGTCTGCCGGGCGGTGAACTCGTTGATCAGGTAGCCCTCGGAGCCCATGATCTCGACGCCGTCGTAGCCGGCCTGCCGGGCGAGACGGGCGGCGCGCGCGTAGTCGTCGATGGTGCGCTCGACCTCGGCGTCGGTCAGCTCGCGGGGCGGGAAGGGGCTGATCGGCGCCTGGAGGGGGCTGGGGGCGACGAGGTCCTGGTGGTAGGCGTAGCGGCCGAAGTGCAGGATCTGCAGCGCGATGCGCCCGCCGGCGTCGTGCACGGCGTCGGTGACGACCCGGTGCTGCTCCGCCTCGGCCTCGGTGGTGATCTTCGCGCCGCCCTCGTAGGGTCGGCCCTCGTCGTTGGGCGCGATGCCGCCGGTGACGATGAGGCCGACCCCGCCGCGCGCGCGGGCCGCGTAGAACTCGGCCATGCGGGCGAAGCCGCCCTCGGCCTCCTCCAGGCCGACGTGCATGGAGCCCATGAGGACCCGGTTGGGCAGGGTGGTGAAGCCCAGGTCGAGGGGCGTCAGCAGGTTCGGGTAACGGCTCATCGGGCCCTCCGTGCGCGGTGTGGTGCCTCTGTTGTAGAGGACGCGCGGCACCTTGTGCAACTAGTTGCATAAAGGTGGCGGAGGACACAGGCGGACCCCGGAGCGGCGCTCCGGGGTCCGGTGGGTGCCGGCCGGCCGGGCCGGCGGCCGGTGTCAGCGGCTTTCGAGACGGACGTGCAGCTCCCTCTCCTGGTCGCCGGAGACCGTGGTCAGGTCGTGCACGGCGAACAGGTCGTCCAGGGTGCTGCGGAACCGGTCGATGGCCCAGGGGCCGCCGTGCAGGTCGGCGTCGACGGAGGACGACAGCCGGGCCGGGGCGGCGCCGGCGCCGTGCGGTGCGGCCACGTCGAACGTGCCGAGCCACACCGTGGGCCGGGTCTCGTGGAACTCCTCGGGGACGTCCTCGGCGCACCGGTCGGACGTGAAGCACGCGCACAGCGTGTCGAACACGATCCGGGCGTCGTGCTTGCTGCATCCGCTGATCTCGACCGAGACGGATTCCGGGTGCGGTCGCTCACTGCTCATCGGGATCGCTCCTCTCGTGACCCCCGCCGTGCCCCGCCTCTCCCCCAGCAAAGCACCGCCGGCGCCCGGGCACGACCCCGTGCGCCGCCGGACCTGGGGACGACTGACGGAAAGCGGGCCCCGCGGGTACCCGCGGACCGGCACGCGCATGCGCGCCGCGCCGGGGTGAGAGCCGCACCGGAACGCGAGAAGCTGGAAACCGGGTCGGCGAGAGCGGCGGAAAATCGCCCCCGCGCGCGGTAGAACAAGGGAAGCCGGCAGCGCGAGGTGGTGCCGGCCCGAGCGGCGAAGGCGGGCATGGGATGAGTGCAGCCGGGGCATCCCCGGCCGGGGACGGCGGCCCGGAGCGGGGGCCGGTGCGCCCCAGCGGGCTGCTCGACGTGCTGGGCGTGGCCTCGGTGGTGCTGGACGCCGAGGGACGCGTCGTCCTGTGGAGCCCCCAGGCCGAGGAGCTCTTCGGGTACACGGTGCACGAGGCGCTGGGCCAGTACGCGGCCCGGATCATGGTGCACGAGAAGCACCTGGACCTGGTCGTCGACCTGTTCGCCGACGTGATGCGCACGGGGCAGAGCTGGGCGGGCGCGTTCCCCATCCGGCGCAAGGACGGCGGCACCCGCCTGGTGGAGTTCCGCAACATGCGGCTGCTGGACGACCAGGGCGAGGTCTTCGCCCTCGGCCTCGCCGTCGACCAGTCGACGGTGCGGCGGCTGGAGCAGGACGTGGCGCTGTCCACCCGGATCGTCGCCCAGTCCCCCATCGGGCTGGCGGTGCTCGACACCCGCCTGCGGTACGTGTCCGTCAACCCCGCGCTGGAACAGATCAACGGCATTCCGGCCGCGAAGCACCTGGGCCGCACGGTCCGCGAGGTGCTGCCCCAGCTGGACGTCGACGTCCTGGAGAACGCCGCCCGTCAGGTGCTGGACACCGGGCAGCCGGTCATCGACCGGTCCGCCGTCGGCCGCACACCGGCCGACCCGGACGAGGACCATGCCTGGACGGTGTCGCTGTACCGGCTGGAGAACGCCCTCGGCACGGTGCTCGGTGTCGCCCTGTCGGTGGTCGACGTCACCGAGCAGTACCGGGCCGGTGTCGAGGCCGAGGCGGCCCGGCGCCGGCTGGCCCTCATCGCCGACGCGTCGGCCCGTATCGGCACCACCCTGGACCTGGACCGCACGGCGCGCGAGCTGGCCGAGGTGGCGGTGCCGGAACTCGCCGACGTAGCCGCCGTGGACCTGCTGGACGCGGTGGTCCGCGGCCGCCGCAGCACCCTCGGCCCGGGGGAACCCGCGGTGATCCGGGCGCTGGCCGTCCAGGGCGACCGGGCCCCGGACGCGCTGCGGGCCGCCGACCCGCCGGGCGGCCTGGCCCGTTACGCGCCCGACCGGCTGGTCACCGAGTGCGTGCGCACGGCCCGGCCGGTGATGGTCCCGGTGGTGAAGGACGAGGACCTGCCGCGCATCGCCCGCTCCCCCGAGGCCGCCGAACTGCTCAGCCGGGCCGGCGTGCACTCGTACCTCGCCGTGCCGCTGATCGCGCGCGGCGAGGTGCTGGGCGCGCTGGACCTCAAGCGCTGCGGCAATCCGCTGCCGTTCGACGGCGACGACCTGCTGCTGGCGCGGGAACTGGCCTCCCGGGCGGCCGTGCAGATCGACAACGCCCGCTGGTACCAGAACGCCCGCGCCACCGCGCTGACCCTCCAGCGCAGTCTGCTGCCCAGCCTCCCGCCCCGCACGGGCGGGCTGGAACTCGCCTCCCGCTACCAGCCGGCGGGCGCCACCAGCGAGGTGGGCGGGGACTGGTTCGACGTGATCCCGCTGGCCGGCGACCGGACCGCGCTGGTCGTCGGGGACGTGATGGGCAGCGGCATCCCCGCCGCGGCCACCATGGGCCGGCTGCGGACCGCGACCAACACCCTGGCCTCCCTCAACCTGGAGCCGGCGGTGCTGCTGGAGCACCTGGACCGCATCTCCGGCGACCTCGACCAGGCGATCGCCACGTGCGTGTACGCCGTCCACGACCCCGCGCGGCGGCAGTGCCTGATCGCCAACGCCGGGCACCTGCCGCCGGTGCGGGTGCGCGACGGGGGCGTGCCGGAGCTGCTCGACCTGCCCACGGGGGTGCCGCTCGGGGTGGGCGGGGTGTCGTTCTCCACCACCGTCGTCGGCCTGGACCCGGGCGACCGGCTGGTGTTCTACACCGACGGGCTGGTGGAGACGCGCCGGCACCCGCTGGACGAACGGCTGGACCGGCTCCTCGGCCTGCTGGACTGTCCCGACCTGCCCCTGGAGGAGGTCTGCGACCTGCTCCTGCGCACCCTGCACGAGCCCGACAACTTCGACGACGTGGCCCTGCTCATCGCCCGGGCGACCGCCCCGGGCTGACCGCCCGCGTCCGGTTCGGCGGACCGCCCGGCGCGGGAGCGACCCCGATCACCACGTGGGCGTCCTCCTCCTCGGCCACGGCCGACCGGGTCCGCAGGCCGGCTGCGGTGAACGCCTCGGCCGCCGCGGGCGCCTGCCGGCGGCTCGTCTCGATCAGCAGGCACCCGCCGGGCGCCAGCCAGTCCGGGGCACCGGCGGCCACCCGGCGCAGCACGTCCAGGCCGTCCGCCCCGCCGTCGAGCGCCGTCCGCGGCTCGTGGTCGCGGGCCTCCGCGGGCAGCAGGCCGATCTCACCGGTGGGCACGTACGGCACGTTGGCGGCGAGCACGTCGACCCGGCCGCGCAGCCGGGGCGGGAGCGCGTCGAACAGGTCACCGGTGTGGACCCGGCCGCCGGTGCCGGCGAGGTTGCGCCGGGCGCAGCGCACGGCCGCCGGGTCGAGGTCGGCGGCGTGCAGCTCCACGTCCCCGAGTTCGGCGGCAAGGGCCGCGCCGACGGCACCCGAGCCGCAGCACAGGTCCACGACGACGGTGGCGTCCGGTGCCTGCTCGAGGGCCTGCGCCACCAGGAACTCGGTGCGCCGGCGCGGTACGAAGACGCCGGGCGCGACACCGATGCGGCGGCCGCGGAAGCCGGCCCAGCCGACGACCTGTTCGAGGGGCACCCCGCCGGCCCGGCGCCGGGCCAGCTCGGCGGCCTCCCGCCCGGTGCGCGCGGTCGCGAGGATGAGGTCGGCCTCGTCCTCGGCGAACACACAGCCCGCGGCCCGCAGTACGGCCACGACCGCGTCCCGGGAGGAGGGGCCGGTCGGCGGGGCGGGGGGCGGGAGCACCGGGCTCCCGGCGGGCGGCGGGACGAGGGGGGCCGGGCCGGCGGGCGGTGGGGCGGCCGGCGCGGGCGGTGCCGGACCGTTCCCGGTCGGCGGGCCGGCGGGCGGGGGCGGTGGGGTCACGGGCGGCTGGGGCGGCATGGCGGTGGGCCTTTCGAGAGCCGTGGGGCGCTCCCGCGGTCACCTACGACCGGTGATCCGCGTCGCTGCGAGGCGGGTGCGCCCGACCTGACTGAGCGGTGATCGGTCCCACCTCCCCCGGCTGCCGGGGCCGCGCCCGTGCGCGGCGGAGGGCCACAGTACCGGACGCCGCGCGGCCCCCGCACCGCCGCGACGATCACCCGCACCCCGTACCGTGGGACCCTGGAACACCCCGCACCCGCAACGGAACCACTGATCACGTGAACATCACCCGAGGCTTCACCGGCCGCCCCCGCGCGGCCGGTCCCGGCCTGCCGCCCGGCCAGTACGACGCCCGTGACACCTGGCCCGTGCTGTCCGCCGAGGTCACCCCGGACCTGGCCCCCGCCGACTGGACGTTCCGGGTCGACGGGCTGGTCGCCCGGCCGCGCACCTGGGACTGGGACGAGGCGCACGCCCTGCCGGCCTCGGCGTACGAGGGGGCCATCCACTGCGTGACGGGCTGGTCGAAGTTCGGGGTGCGGTTCGGGGGCGTGTCCCTGGACGCCTTCCTGGACGAGGTGCGGCCCCTGAACACCGCGAGCCACGTCGTCGCGTACGCGCACACCGGGTACACCGCGAGCCTGCCGCTGGCGGACGTGACCGGCGGGCGGGCCTGGATCGTCTGGGACGCCGACGGCGAGCCGCTCACGCCCGAGCACGGCGCCCCGGCGCGGCTGGTGGTCCCGCACCTGTACTTCTGGAAGAGCGTGAAGTGGGTCGCCGGCCTGCGCGTCCTGGACCGGGAGGAGCCGGGCTTCTGGGAGGGCAACGGCTACCACCCGCGGGGCAACCCGTGGCAGGAACAGCGGTACTCCGGTGACTGAGGCCGGGGTCCCGGGGGCCGCCCGGGAGCGCTTCGTGCCGCCGACACGGTTCGCCGTGCCCGGGCGGATCGCCGTGAACGAGCGGACCGCGTCCCGGTGGCGGACGGCGACGCTGACCCGGATCCGCCAGGAGACGCCGCGCGCGGCGACGTTCCGCTTCGCCGTGCCGGGCTGGTCCGCCCACGTGCCGGGCCAGCACCTGATGGTGCGGCTGACCGCCCCCGACGGCTACGTGGCCCAGCGGCACTACTCCATCGCCTCCGCGCCCGACGACCCTGGGCACGTCGAGCTGACCCTGGACCGGGTGGCGGACGGCGAGGTGTCGGGCTGGTTCCACACCGTGGCGCGGCCCGGTGACCGGGTCGAGATGCGGGGCCCGCTCAGCGGCTTCTTCGCCTGGCCCGGCGACCGGCCCGCGCTGCTGCTCGGTGCCGGGTCCGGGGTGGTGCCGCTGATGTCGATGGTGCGGCACCACCGGGCGCGGGGACTGTCCGTGCCGCTGCGCCTGCTGGTGTCGGCGCGCAGCCCCGAGGACCTGATCTACGCGCGCGAGTACGGCGCGGAGACCACCCCGGTGTTCACCCGGAGCGCCCCGCCGGGCGTGCCGGTGGGCCGGCTGACGGCCGGTCACCTCGCCCCGCTCCTGGCCGCGCCGCCGCCCGGCGGCTGGGAGGCGTACGTGTGCGGCTCCAACTCCTTCGCGGAGCACGCCGCCCGGCTGCTGGTGGCCTCCGGTCAGCCCGTGGACCGGATCCGCATCGAGCGCTTCGGCTGACGTCGGCCGTGCACCGCCGCCGGTCCGGGAGGCGGTCCGTTTCGGCGCGGTGCGCCCGGGCACTCCTGCGGAGGGCCGGCGGGCGGGTGCGCGGCCCGCGCCACGGGGGTCGCGGCGCGGTCCGCGCGCCCGCTGTCCGGCCCGGCGGCAGTGCGAGAAGACGTGACGACGGCTGACGACGGCTGGGGAGGCCGGGATGCGAACCCCGATGGTGAGGGGTCGGCTGCTGCGGGGCAGTGCGCTGCGGCGCCGGTCGGACGCCGTCGAGGCGTGGACGGCCCTGGTGGTCGCCGTGCTGGTGGCCGTGGGCGCCCCGCTCGCGGGCGTGGCCGCGGCCCGGTGGGCGTACGCCGACGCGCGGACCGCGGCGGCGGAGCAGCGCGCCGAACGGCAGCGGGTGGCCGTGGAGGTCACCGGCCGGGCCTCGGGCGCGCGCCCGGCCACCCTGGAGCGCGGCCACGCCTACCGGGCGACCGTGCGCTGGGCGGACCCGGACGGGGGCATGCGCGAGGCCGTGGCCCGGGTGCCCGCCACGGCGGGGGCGGGCGACCGGGTGCACGTGTGGTTCGACTCCCGGGGGCGCGACGTGGCGCCGCCGGCGGACGCCGGGTCGGCGTGGCAGCACGCCGTCGGCGTGGGCGGCTTCGCCGCGGGCGGTGCGGCGGCCGCGGTGCTGGTGGTCCACGCCGCCGTGCGGTCGGCGGCGATGCGCCGGCGGCTGGCCGAATGGGAGCGGGACTGGGCCCGCACGGAGCCCGAGTGGACCCGGCGCGGGCTCTGACCGGGTGGCCGGGCGGGCCCTGGCGCAGGCCCGCGCGACGCCCGTACGGTGTGATCGTTTGCGCGTACTTCGCTGACGGAGGCGGTTGTTGATGGCCCGGTTCGACCTTCCCCTCGACTCACTGCGCGAGTACCGCGGGTCCACGACGGAGCCCGGGGACTTCGACGCCTTCTGGTCGAAGACGCTCGCGGAGGCGCGGGCGCACGACCTGGACGCCCGTTTCGAGCCGGTCGGCACGGAGCTGTCCACGGTGCGGGTGTTCGACGTGACCTTCGCCGGGTTCGGCGGTCACCCGGTCAAGGGCTGGCTGACCCTGCCCGCCGGGGCCACCCGCCCGCTGCCGCTGGTGGTGGAGTTCATCGGCTACGGCGGGGGCCGCGGCCTGCCGCACGAGCACCTGTTGTGGGCGTCCACCGGCCGGGCGCACTTCGTGATGGACACCCGGGGCCAGGGCAGCGGCTGGGGCCCCTCGGAGGGCACCGCCGACCCGGTGGGCAGCGGTCCCGCCCACCCCGGGTTCATGACGCGCGGTCTCGACGCCCCGGAGAACTACTACTACCGCCGGGTGTTCACGGACGCGGTGCGGGCGGTGGAGGCGGCCCGCGCGCACCCGCTGGCGGACGCGGCCCGCACCGTGGTCGTGGGCTCCAGCCAGGGCGGCGGGCTCGCGCTGGCGGTGGGCGGCCTGGTGCCGGACCTGGCGGGTGTGGCACCGGACGTGCCGTTCCTGTGCGACTTCCCGCGCGCGGTGACGCTCACCGACCGCCCCCCGTACCGGGAGATCGCGCTGTTCCTCAGGACCCGGCCGGGCCGGACGGACGACGCGCTGCGCACCCTGGCCTACTTCGACGGGGTGCACTTCGCGTCCCGGGGCCGGGCGCCGGCGCTGTTCTCGGTGGCCCTGGAGGACCAGACGTGCCCGCCGTCGACGGTGTTCGCCGCGTTCAACTCCTGGGGGCACGAGGACAAGTCGATCGAGGTGTACGACTTCAACGACCACGAGGGCGGCGGTCCGTTCCACGAGGCGGTCAAGCTGCGCTGGATGCGCCCGTACGCCTGACCGGCCGTCCGGCGGGTGCGCGCCCCCGGGGGCCGGTGTGCCGCTCCCCGGCGGGCGCGTGCGTGCCGTGCCGCCGGGGCCACGCCCTTCCTCCTGGTCCGACCAGTCGGTATGTTCTGGGCTGCGCCGGGCCGCGTCGTCGGGGCCCGGGCTCCACGACGGCCACGGAGGGCCCATGTCCGAGCACGGGGTACTGGTTCACGGTCACTGCGATCCGCGCTTCGCGGCGGTGCGGGAGGCGTTCGAGGAGAACTTCCGGACGCGGGGGGAGCTGGGCGCGGCGGTGGCCGTGACGGTGGACGGCCGGACCGTGGCGGACCTGTGGGGCGGGTGGGCGGACGCGGCGCGCACGAGGCCCTGGGAGCGGGACACCGTGGTGAACGTGTGGTCCACGACCAAGGGCCCGGTGGCCCTGTGCGCGCACCTGCTGGCCGACCGGGGGCTGCTCGACCTGGACGCCCCGGTGGCCTCGTACTGGCCGGAGTTCGCGGCCGCGGGCAAGGAGGGCGTCCTGGTCCGCCACCTGCTGTCGCACCGGGCGGGCCTGGCGGGGCTGCGTGAGCCGCACACCCTGGAGCAGCTCTGCGACTGGGAGCTGACCACGCGGCGGCTCGCCGCGACGGAGCCCTGGTGGGAGCCCGGAACCCGGTCCGGCTACCACGCGCTGACGTACGGTCACCTGGTGGGCGAGGTCGTGCGGCGGGTGTCGGGGCTGCTGCCCGGCGCCTTCCTGGAGCGCGAGGTGACCGGCCCCCTGGGCATCGACTTCACGCTCGGCCGCCCGGAGAAGGACGCCGGGCGGATCGCCGAACTGGTGCAGGGCCCGGCCGTCCCGGGCGGGGAACGGGCCGCGCCCGCGGTCCGCCCGACGCCGGTCGTGCTCGCCGCACTGGCCAACCCGGTGGCGGGCGCGGCCGCCGCCAACACCGCGGCGTGGCGGGCGGCGGAGATACCGGCCGCCAACGGGCACGGCACCGCCCGGGCCGTCGCGGACCTGTACGGCCTCCTCATGGGGCGCGACCCGCGCGAGGGCCGCCGGCTGCTGTCGGCCGGGGCGGCGGAGCGGGTGCGCGAGGGGCAGGGCAGCTGCCGGGACCTGGTGCTCGGCGCGGGTTTCGAGCAGGACACCGAGATCGGGCTGGGGCTGTGGCTGAGCGGACCCAACGCCTCCTACGGCCCCAACCCGAGGGCTTTCGGACACGACGGCTTCGGCGGCTCGTGCGGGCTCGCGGACCCCGAGGCCGGGGTGTCGATGGGCTACGTGATGAACCGGATGGGGCCCCACATCGCCGACGACCCCCGCAAGACGGCCTTGATCGAGGCGGTCCACCAGGCCCTGTGAGGCGGGCGGCGTCCGGTGCGGTTTCGGCCGAAGTAGAGGATTGCTCTTCCCTGCTGGTTTAGACCAATGGTAGATGTGATGGCGCACCGAGCCCGAGCGCATACGGAACGTCACCACCAGGAGGCGCGGCATGACCCGCACCACCCCGCAGGACCCCCCGCCCGCCGAGGACGAACCCCTGTACCGGCGGATCGCGACGGAACTGCTCGGCGAGCTGCACGCCGGGACCATCCCGCCCGGTGAGCGGCTGCCGGGCGAGCGGCAGCTGGCGGGGCACTTCGGTGTCAGCCGGGAGACCGTACGGCAGGCGCTGGAGGTGCTGCGCCGCGACGGTCTGGTCGCCACCGACCGCCGGGGCAGCCACGCCACCCTGCCCGGCCTCCCGGTGGAGACACCCGCCTCCCTCACCTTCCCGGTCGGCGCGCGGTGCGCCGGACGGGAGGCGGCGACCCGGGCGACGGTCGCCTGGGAGCATCCGCCGCCCGGGCACGCCGAGGCCCTGGACCTGGCGCCGGCCCGGCCGACCCTGGTGCACCGCTACTGGTCGGCGTCGGCCGACGGGCGCGAGCAGCGGACCGCGGTGACATCGTTTTCCGCGACGGCGCTCGCCGAGGTCCCGGAGCTGGCCCGCTACCGCGGACGGGCCGACGGCAGCGCCGCCGAGCTGCGGCGCGCCTACGACTGGCTGCGCCGGGCCGGTCTCACCCTGCACCACCGCGACACCATCGCCCGGATCGCGGGCACGCCGTCGGTGCGGGTCACCCGGCGGGTGCACGACCAGTACGCCCGGCCGCTGGAGATCACCGAGCTGGTCGTCGACAGCCAGCAGGACGCCCTGGTCTACGAGTTCACGCTGCCGGCCGCCGTGTGACGAGGACTCCGGCGCCGGAATCCACGTCGGCCCCGGCGGCCGGCCGTGCATGAGGGGGACACGTCCCCGCGCGTCACTCCCGCGGGCGCACGCCGACGACCAGACGGACCCGCGGACTGCCGTCGGGCCGGCGGCCGAACTCGGGCAGCGGCTGGAACTCCACCCCGAACCCCGCCTCCTCCAGCGCCCGCACGAGGTCGCCGAAGCGCAGGGCCCGGTAGTACATGACGAACGGTGGGCGCCACAGGGCGTTGCGCACCCGCATCACCGTGTCGAAGCCGAGCAGGACGGCGTGGGCGGGCGTGCCGGGCCGGGGCGGGGCGACGACGGGGAGGGCGAACCGGCCGCCCGGCCGCAGCACCGAGTGGACCTGGGCGAACAGTCCGGGCACCTCGCGCGGGAGGAAGTGGCCGAGGGCCCCGAAGCTCACCACGAGGTCGAAGACCGGGCCGAACGGCAGGGCCCGGGCGTCGGCGCGCACCCAGCCCACCGGCGGCCCGCCGGGCCGGGTCCGCTCGCGTGCCACGGTCAGCATGCCGGCGCTGAAGTCGACGGCGGTGACGCTCTCCCGGCACAGCCGGGCGAGCACCTCCACGCCCGCGCCGGTGCCGCAGCACAGGTCGAGCCCCCGGTCGAAGGGTGCCGTCCGGGCCAGCGCCGAGGCGGTGGCGCGCAGCAGCCGGTCGGGGGTGCGGAAGGGGGTGTGGTCGAACTTCGGCGCGAGCAGGTCGTAGCCGTGCTCCACGGACGACAGCGCCTGGACGGCGAGTTCCCGCAACCGGGGGCCTTCGGGGCTGAACATCGGCTCAGCCTAGTCACTCCCGTGGGCTCCCGTGGTCCGTCCGGCGAGGGCGTCCGTCCGGGCCCGCGCTCACCCGTCCCAGCGGGCGGTCCCGGACGGTTCCGCGGTCCGCTCCCCGCGGCCGGCCAGGACCGTCAGGACCCGCTCGCACCAGCGCAGGTTCTCCTCCTCGAAGCCGATGCCGCCGAGCAGGGTGAGGTACGGGCCGATCCGGTCGGCGTCGCGGAGGTACTCCTCCTCGGTGCGGCCGTCCAGGAGGCGTTCGCGCACGCGCGCATAGCGGGCCAGTTTGCCCAGGGCCCAGTCCCTGCGCTCCTCGACGAGGGCCCGGGTCGCCTCCGGGGGGACCCCGTCCATGGCCTGGATCTTGATCAGCAGCTCGTCGCGGATGGCGGTGGGGCGCCGGGGCGGCGTCGCGGCGAAGTGGTCCAGCCCCGCGCGGCCCGCCTCGGTGAGGGAGAACATCCGCTTGTCCGGGCGGCGTTCCTGCCGGACCACCCGGGCCTCGATGAGCCCGTCACCGGCGAGCCGTTCGAGTTCCCGGTAGAGCTGCTGAGGGGTGGAGGCCCAGAAGTTGGCGAACGAGACGTCGAACAGCTTGGACAGTTCGTAGCCCGACGCCTCGCCCTCCAGGAGCGCGGCCAGCACGGCGTACCTGAGGGACATGTGGACATGGTAGCGACGAGTGATTAATCTCTTCCACACCTATTCAATTTGTTGACTATGAAGGAGCGCGATGCGCGCATTCCGCGAGGCGGTCGAGGCCCACGACCTGGACGCCGCCGTGGCCCTGCTGGCCGAGGACGTCGTCTTCACCAGCCCGGTGGTGTTCAAGCCCTACACCGGCCGGGCGATCACCGGCGCGATTCTGCGCGCGGTCGCCGAGGTCTTCGAGGACTTCCGCTACGTGCGCGCGATCGACGACGCCGGGGGCCGCGACCACGCCCTGGTCTTCACCGCGCGGGTCGGTGACCGGGAGATCGAGGGCTGCGACTTCCTCCACGTCGACGACGACGGACAGATCGACTCGTTCACCGTGATGGTCCGCCCCCTGTCGGGCGCGCAAGCGCTCGCGGCGGCCATGGGGGCGCGCTTCGACCAGATCGCCCAGCAGGCGGGGCAGGCGTCGGGCCCGGCCTGACACGCCCGGCCCGACGCGCGCGGGGCCGCCCCGGCCGGGCCCCCGGCCGGGCCCCCGGCCGGGCCCCCGTCCGGCCGCCCGGCGGGCGGCCCGGGGGCACCGCGCCCCGGTCGCTCCCCCGGGCCGCCCGCCGGGGAGGCCCGGCGTGCGGCATCCGGGTGCTCGGGACCCCCGTCCGGCCCGGGCAGCACGGTGCGGCTCCGGACGGTTTCTACGTTGGCGGAATGACGATCGGATTTGCTTCGCGGGCCCTCGCCGCCGGGTGCGCCCTCTGCACGGCCGGCCTGCTGGCGGCCGCGCCGGCCGCCGCCACCGCCCGCCCTGGCGGCGGCACGGACCCGCGACCGCCGGGCGGCCCGGCCACGGCCGCCACCGCCCCGGCGTCGCTGCTGTACCGGTCCGGTACCCAGGTCCGCCCCCGCGAGGGGGCCCCCGGCGTCCCCGACGTGTCCGCCCGGTCGTGGCTGGTGGCCGACGCCGACACCGGCGCGGTGCTCGCCGCGCACGACGCCCACCGGAAACTGCCGCCCGCCAGCACCCTCAAGGCCCTGTTCGCGCTCACCCTGCTGCCCAGCCTGCCGGGCGGGCTGCGCCACACGGTCAGCGCGAAGGAGCTGAAGGGGATCGGGGCCGGCAGCAGCCTGGTCGGGGTGGCCGAGGACCGCGCCTACCGGGTCTCCGACCTGTGGAACGGCGTGTTCCTCAGCTCCGGCAACGACGCCGTGCACGTCCTGTCCGCCCTCAACGGCGGGCGGCGGGCGACGGTGGAGCGCATGCAGGCCAAGGCGCGCGCCCTGGGGGCCCGTGACACCCGGGTGAAGTCGCCCGACGGCTACGACGCGCCCGGCCAGGTGTCCTCGGCCTTCGACCTGGCGGTGTTCGGCCGGGCGGGGCTGCGCAACCCCGACTTCGCCCGGTACTGCGCCCGCGCAGAGGCCCGCTTCCCCGGCCGGGACGGGGGCTCGTACGGGATCCTGAACACCAACCGGCTGCTCACCGGCGCGGACGGGGTCAAGCCCTACCGGGGCCTGGTGGGGGTCAAGAACGGCTACACCACGCACGCCGGCCACACACTGATCGCGGCGGCACGCCGGGACGGGCGCACCCTGGTGGTGACGGTGATGAACCCCCGCTCGGGCGGGACGCACGCCGTCTACGAGGAGGCGCGCTCCCTGCTCGACTGGGGGTTCGGGGCGGCCGGCCGGGTCGACCCGGTCGGTTCGCTCGACGCCCGGCGGGCCGGGGACCCCACCGAGGCCGCCGTGGCGGCGGGCCCTCAGGCCCGCCCCGTCGGGGCCGCCGCGGCCGGGGACGGGGGCGGCACACCCGACCGTCCGGTGGCGTGGACCGTCGCCGGCGCCGCGCTGCTGGGGGCGGCGGCCGTGGCGCTGGTGCTGCGCCTCCTCTTCGGTCCGGTCCCGCGCGACTGAGCCGCGCCGCCGGGCCCCGCCGCTTCCGGGTCCGGGGCTCCCCCGCTCAGAACACCGACAGGCCGGTCAGGGTGGTGAAGCGGTCCAGGGCGGCCACGCCCGCCACCGAGTTGCCGTGCTCGTCCAGGCCCGGGCTCCAGACGCACAGGGTGCAGCGGCCGGGCACGACGGCGATGATGCCGCCGCCCACCCCGCTCTTGCCCGGCAGGCCCACCCGGTACGCGAAGTCCCCGGCCGCGTCGTAGGTCCCGCAGGTCAGCATCACGGCGTTGACCTGCTTGGCCTGGCTGCGGCTGAGCAGGCGGGTGCCGTCGGCGCGGACGCCGTGCCGGGCCAGGAAGGAGGTGGCCGGCGCCAGATCCGCGCAGGACGCGGCGACGGAGCACTGCCGGAAGTACTGGTCGAGCAGGACCGGCACGGGGTTGTCGATGTTGCCGTAGGACGCCATGAAGTGGGCGAGGGCGGCGTTGCGGTTGCCGTGGGCGTCCTCGGAGGCGGCGATCTCCAGGTCGAAGTCCAGGCCGGGGTTGCCGCTCTCGGCGCGCAGCAGGGCGAGCAGTTCCCCGGCCGCGTCCCCGGTCCGGGTGTGCAGCCGGTCGGTGACGACGAGGGCGCCCGCGTTGATGAACGGGTTGCGCGGGATGCCGTCCTCGTACTCCAGCTGCACCAGTGAGTTGAAGGGATTGCCGGACGGCTCGCGGCCGACGTGCTCCCACAGGACGTCCCCCTCCCGGGCCAGCACCAGGGCCAGGGTGAAGACCTTGGTGATCGACTGCGCCGAGAAGGGCTCCCGCCAGTCCCCCACCCCGTACACCGTGCCGTCCAGTTCGGCGACGGCCATGCCGAAGCGGCGCGGGTCGCGGGCCGCGAGCGCCGGGATGTAGTCGGCGGGAGCGCCCCGGCCGGGCGTGCGCCCGATCTCGTCGGCGATGCGCTCCAGCACCGGCAGGAAGGTCATGGACGTGGTCATGATCCCCATTGTGGACGCTCCCCCGCGCGCCGCCCTACGCCCACAGCAGGCGGGCCAGCGCGGCGCCCGCGAAGGCGGCGCCCGTGCCGGTCACGACGCTCGCCGTGACGTTGGCGGCCGCGAGGAGCCGGTCGCCGGACTCCGCCAGCCGGAGGGTCTCGTGGGAGAAGGTCGAGTACGTGGTGAGGGCCCCGCACAGGCCGGTGCCGAGCAGCAGCCCGAGCCGGGGGCCGGCGGCACCGGCGGCGATCGCGCCGGTGAGCAGGCCGAGGACCAGGCAGCCGGTGACGTTGACGAGGAACGTCCCCCACGGGAACGACGCGTTCCGCCGGGACCGCACCGCCTGGTCGGTGAGGTGCCGCAGGACGGCGCCGGCCATGCCGCCCAGGACGACGAGCAGCCAGGTCACGACGACGCTCCCGACCCGGAGGGCCCGGCGGTCCCCGGGACGGAGCGGAGACCGGGGCGGGGCACCCGCAGGGCACGGCGGGTCGCGGCGGTGGCCGTCCATACGGCGGCCAGCGCGACGACCGGGGTGCCCGCGAGGAGCGCGAGCGCGGGGCCCGCCCGCCCCGACTCCAACAGCTGCACGCCGCCCACGGCGTACGTGGAGAAGGTGGTGAAGCCGCCGAGGAAACCGGTCCCGAGGAACGGCCGGACGAGCGGGTGGACGGTGCGGGCCTCGGTGACGGCCACCATGAGCACCCCGATCAGGGCGCAGCCGAGGACGTTGACCCCCAGGGTGGTCCACGGGAAGTGGTCCGGCGCGCCGGGCCGCCACAGCGCGGCCGCGTGGCGCGCGGCGGCGCCGGCCGCTCCGCCGAGGGCGACGGCGGCCAGGACCGGGAAGCCGGCCGTCCGCACGGCCCGGCCGGGTCGTGTGCTGGGCGGGGGTGTCACCGGGGATGCGTCTCCTACTCGCGGGCGGCCCGGACGTCGCCGGGTACGGTCATGAGCAGGGACCGTCGGCGGCGGTGCCGCGGTTCGGGACGGCGGGCCCCACCGCCGTGCCGTGGGCGGGCCCACGGCGGCCTTCAGGGTAACGCGGCGGACCGGGGGGTCGGCGTCCGGCGGGAAGGGCGGGCCGGCACCAGGGCCGGGCAGCGGGTTGCCGGGCTCCGGTCCGCCGGGCAACGGACTGCCGGCCAGCGAACTGCCGAACACCGGACTGCCAGGCACCGGACTGCCGGCCAGCGAACTGCCGAGCACCGGACTGCCGTGGCGCCTCACCGGGACCGGTGACACGCGCCCCGCCGGCGCACTGCCGCGCAGCAGGCGAGCAGGCCGGCCGGGGTGCGGCGTGCGGGGCGCTACCAGCCCTTCTCGACCAGGCGCGCCACCTCGGCGATCCGTACCTCGTCACGCCGGTAGCGGGGGTCGCCCTCGGAGCGGTCGACGTGCAGCAGGCCGAGCGCGGCGAGCAGGCGGAGGTGGGTGAGGGCCACCGGGCCGGGCATCCGGAACCGTGCCGCGACGGCGTCGGCGGTGGCGCCGTTCCCGGCGAGTGCGGAGTGCTTGAGCCACATCAGGATGTGCAGCCGTGTCCCGTCGACGGGAGTCCTCAGCATGTCGTCCACCTCCACCGCGGATGCCGCTCTGCGGGCTCCTCCACTGTCGCGCAGTCGGGGTCCCGCTGTCCGCGACTCGGGCCCGCTTTGGCGGATCAACGCCGTTGCTGGGTACCCAAGTTGGCCGGTGTGGCCCTCATCGGGCCCCGGAGCCGCACGGGCCGGACGACCTCCCCGCGACGCGGGCGGCGGTGCGGCGCACCGCGACCCGCCGGCGGGAGCGGCCGCCCGGACGCCCGGGCGGTGGACCGTGCCGCGCCTCAGGGGCGGGCGAGCAGGGTGCGCACACCCTCCGAAGTGAGCGTCAGGCGGTGTTCGGAGCTGCCGTCGATCGTGAGGGACAGCTCCTCGGCCGGCCACTGGGCGGCGAGCGCCCCGAGCGGCACCAGGCGGTAGCGGGAGACGAAAGGCAACAGCCCGGCCATCTCCAGCTCCGAGGTGAAGACCGGCACCACCTGGGTGCCGCCCGGCTGCTCCAGCACCGGCAGCGCCACGGCACCGGGGTCGGCCGCCTCCTCGTCGCCCGCGTCGTCGGGGACCGGGATCAGGACGTCACTGCCGGCCAGGGCGTCCAGCGCGGCGGCGTCCTCGGTGTTCTGCGCGAGCACGTCCAGGGCGCGCTGCGCGGGCGTCGGGGCGTTGTTCTCGTGCGCGGGTGTTTCCATGACAGATTCCCTGATGGCGGAGGTGCGGGGGACTCGCCCGGATCAAGATCGTTTCCGGGCGCGGGTGCTGCACGCGTACCCGGTCCACGACGGCGCAACCCTGCGGAAACCGACCCCCTGCCGCTCCCCTGAAACACGTGGCTATCATATGAGCGCCGTCTAGCTCGAAAGATGATCCTGTGACTGTCAACGAAGACTCGTTCACCGCCTGGCAACACCGCGAGGAGATCGCGGAGTCGATGATCCCGATCATCGGGAAGCTGCACCGCGAGCGGGACGTCACCGTCCTGCTGCACAGCCGCTCCTTGGTGAACAAGTCGGTGGTCAGCATCCTCAAGACCCACCGCTTCGCCCGGCAGATCGCCGGCGAGGAACTCTCCGTCACCGAGACGCTGCCGTTCCTGAAGGCCCTGACCGCGCTCGACCTCGGCCCGTCCCAGATCGACATCGGCATGCTGGCCGCGACGTACCGGGCGGACGACCGCGGCCTGTCGGTGGCCGAGTTCACCGCCGAGGCGGTGGCGGGCGCGACCGGCGCCAACAAGATCGACCGCCGCGAGCCGCGCGACGTGGTCCTCTACGGCTTCGGCCGCATCGGCCGGCTCCTCGCCCGGCTGCTGATCGAGAAGTCCGGCTCCGGCAACGGCCTGATGCTGCGCGCCATCGTCGTCCGCCAGGGCGGCGAGCAGGACCTCGTCAAGCGCGCCTCGCTGCTGCGCCGCGACTCCGTGCACGGGCAGTTCCAGGGCACCATCACCGTGGACGAGGCGAACAGCACGATCGTCGCCAACGGCAACAGCATCAAGGTGATCTACGCGAACGACCCCTCACAGGTCGACTACACGGCGTACGGCATCAAGAACGCCATCCTGATCGACAACACCGGCAAGTGGCGTGACCGTGAGGGCCTTTCGCAGCACCTGCGCCCCGGCATCGACAAGGTCGTCCTGACCGCGCCCGGCAAGGGCGACGTGCCCAACATCGTGCACGGCGTCAACCACGACACCCTGAAGCCGGACGAGCAGATCCTGTCCTGCGCCTCCTGCACCACCAACGCCATCGTGCCGCCGCTGAAGGCGATGGCAGACGAGTACGGCGTGCTCAGCGGGCACGTGGAGACCGTCCACTCGTTCACCAACGACCAGAACCTGCTGGACAATTACCACAAGTCCGACCGTCGCGGCCGCTCCGCGCCGATGAACATGGTGATCACCGAGACCGGTGCCGCGTCGGCCGTCGCCAAGGCGCTGCCGGACCTCAAGGCGCGCATCACCGGAAGCTCCATCCGCGTCCCGGTGCCCGACGTCTCCATCGCCATCCTGAACCTGCGCCTGGGCCGGGCCACCGACCGCCAGGAGGTCCTGGACTACCTGCGCAACGTGTCGCTCACCTCGCCGCTGAAGCGCCAGATCGACTTCATCAGCGCCCCCGACGCGGTCTCCAGCGACTTCATCGGCTCGCGTCACGCGTCCATCGTCGACGCCGGCGCCCTGAAGGTGGAGGACGACAACGCGATCCTCTACCTCTGGTACGACAACGAGTTCGGCTACTCCTGCCAGGTCGTCCGGGTCGTCCAGCACGTCTCGGGCGTGGAGTACCCGACCTACCCGGCACCGGCGGTCTGACGCCGGACGTTCCGCCGATCCCCTCGGTGCGCACCCCAGGTGCGGGACGGGCCCCAGGGCCACGCCCCGCCGGGGTGCGCACCGTCTGCTTCTCGCGTCTCAGGAGCCGCCCGCCGGCGGCCGCTTCACCTCCCTGGGCGGTCACCCGGCCCGCCGCCGCCCTGACCCCGGCAGCCCCCGCCGCCCCGGCCGGCCACTGCGGCGGCTCCCCCGGTACGGGGTGCGGCGGGCGGCCTTCCGGGCGACGGCGCCGCTCCGCGCCGTCGCGCCCGGTACCGGGTGATCGTCACCGGTCCGGACGGAATCGCTCCACCCCCATCGGTGACGGTCAGCGAACCTCTGGGTCCAGATCGGTAACGATCACCCGGTAACGCTTGCCGAGTGCGAAACACTTCCTACGCTGCGTGCATGTCCCTCTTCAGCAGTCGCACCAGCAGACGTCCCCGTATCGTTCCCGCCCTCGACGACGCCGATCTGGCGCGTGGTCTGAAGCAGTTGAACAAGCGAGGTGTCGGTGGGGGCCGGGCGCCGGAGGTGACGGTCGTCGCCACGCTGCTCCGGGAGGCGGGCGACGACTGGGACCGCCGCAGCCACCGCGCGTCCGTCCTGGCCGAGGCGGCGGCCGGGACCGGGCTCGCCTCCGCGTGGCTGGACCGGGAGCCGGACAGTGCCGACGCGCTGGTGTTCCACTCCTGGGTCGGCCTGGTGCGCGGCCTGCGCGACCGGCGGGTGGAGGACGCCGCCCAGCTGGTGCACCAGTGCCACCGGGCCGCCGAGATCGACCCCGCCGACCCGACGCCCTGGGTGGTCCTGCTCGGCCTGGCCCGGGTCGAGCGGTACGCGCAGAACGACGTCAACGCCATCTGGCGGGAGGCCACCGCCCGCGACCGCTGGCACCGCGAGGCGTACGTGCAGATGCTCGCCTACCTCTCGCCGGAGGAGGGCGGTTCGAGCGCGTCCGTGCTGGACTTCATCGACGTCGTGCGCACCCGCATCCCCGCCAACGCGCCGTGCGCGGCGATCGAGATCACGGCCGCCGTCCGCCAGTACCAGGGACTGCTGGCGCAGGGCGGGGTGCGGGCGATGACCGCGGGCCAGCTGTGGGACGGCGGGCAGATCGCGGCGGCCCTCGAACAGGCCGCCGGGCTGTGGGCCAAACCGGGCTTCTTCCAGCACGCGGCGGCCCAGGCCGATCTGAACGTGCTGGCGTACGCGCTGTGCGCGGCTGGACGGGCCGCCGACGCGTACCACGTCTTCCAGGTGCTCCAGGGGACGGTCACCCCGTGGCCGTGGGACGTCGACGGGCCCGCGGTGCAGCGGTTCGAGCAGCACCAGGCCAAGGCCGAGCGGGGGCGGCAGGGAGGCATCGGGGGAAGCTGACGCCGCCCGGCCGCCGTCCGTGGTCAGTGCCGGTCGAAGACCGTCCCGACGACCTCGCGCAGCTCCGCCTCGGGATCCGCGACCGGGCCCTCGGAGCGCCAGGCGACGAAGCCGTCGGGGCGCACCAGGACCGCGCCGCCGGGGGTGATGCCGTGCGCCGCCGCCCAGTCCGCGCCGTCCGCCGGGCGCAGGTCGGTGTCCGGCCCGTCGCCCACCCGGTACGAGGTGAGCGGCACGGACAGGCGCCGCGCCACCCGGTCCGCGGCCGCGTGCCAGGGACAGCCGGAGCCCGCGGCGCTCAGCAGCACGGGCGTGCGCTCGTACAGGTCCAGCGTGGACAGGCGCGCGCCGTCCCGCTCCAGCCACAGGTGCGGGGCGCGGCTGCCGGGCTCGCCGGTCAGCCGCACCCCGTCGGGGACGACGGGCGCGGCGGGGTCGGCGCCGACGACCGCGCCGTGCGGGTAGCGGTAGGCCAGGGCCACGTTGAGGATGCCGCCCTTGCGTCCGCCGGGCCCGCCGGCCTGCTCGGCGGGGGTGTAGCCGGGGTGGCTGTGCTCGACGGAGCGTGAGGAGGCGCGGGCGCTGGTGGCCTCGGCGACGGGGCGGCGCTCGGCGTCGTAGGAGTCCAGCAGCCCGGGCCCGGCCCAGCCGCCGAGCACCGCGGCCAGCTTCCAGGCCAGGTTGTGGGCGTCCTGGATACCGGTGTTGGAGCCGAAGGCGCCGGTCGGGGACATCTCGTGTGCGGAGTCGCCGGCGAGGAACACCCGGCCGTCGGCGTACCGTTCGGCGACCCGCTCGGCGGCGTGCCAGGCGGCGCGGGCGGTGATGTTGACGTCCAGGTCGGGTACGCCGACGGCCCGCCGGATGTGGGCGGTGCACCGCTCGTCGGTGAACTCCTCCAGTGTCTCGCCGTGTTCGGGGTGCCAGGGGGCGTGGAAGACCCAGCGCTCGCGGTTGTCCACCGGCAGCAGGGCCCCGTCGCCGTCCTCACCGGTCAGGTAGCAGACGATGAACCGCTGGTCCCCCACCACGTCGGCGAGGTCGCGGGAGGTGAAGGTGATGCTGACGTTGTGGAACAGGTCGCCGGGGCCGTTGTGGGCGATGCCGAGCCGCTCCCGGACGGGGCTGCGCGGACCGTCGGCGGCGACGAGGTAGTCCGCCCGGATGGTGGTGTGCTCGCCGGTGTCCCGGCTCTTGACCCGGGCGGTGACCCCGTCGGCGTCCTGGTCGAAGCTCATCAGCTCCGTGTGGAAGCGCAGGTCGCCGCCGAGTTCGCGGGCCGCTTCCACCAGCACGGGTTCGACGTCGTTCTGGCTGCACAGGCACCAGCCGGTGGGGCTGAAGCGGGCCAGGCCGCCGCCGGGGTCGATCTCGCGGAACAGCCACTCGCCCGCGTCGCTCGTCAGGCTCGGCGTCTGCAGGATGCCGTGGTTGTCCGCCAGCACCGTCGCGGCCCGCTTGATCCGCTCCTCGATCCCGGCGGTCCGGAACAGTTCCATGGTGCGGACGTTGTTGCCGCGCCCGCGCGGGTGCACGGACGTTCCGGCGTGCCGTTCGACCAGGGTGTGGGGGACGCCGAGGCGTCCCAGGAACAAGGACGTGGACAGGCCCACGAGCGAGCCGCCGACGACGAGGACGGGCGTGCGGTGCCCGACCTCGCCGGCCTCTTCGATTCGGTTCATGACGAAGCGCCTCCAGCATCGCCCGCGCGGGGCTGCGGAAAGGGACGCCCCTTTCATGCCCGGTGGACGGGGCCGCGCGTCGCCGCGGCACCCGGTTGGCGCGCGGTTCACCCGGGTGCACCGTGTCGCTCGCGCCCTCCGGGGGCCGCGTCGACCATCGAGGCATGGCGACCCCGGCCCCCTTCGGACAGGCGGTCGTTCCTGCCCCCGAGAAGAACGTCCGCGAAGAACTTCCGCGAATGACTTCCGTGAATGACTTCCGCGAATGACTTCCGCGAAGAAGAGGAGAGGTGTGCCGGATGACCACGTCGGGACGCATATCGCAGTCCGCCTTCGACGGCTCCAGGCTGCGGGTGATCCTGCTGCTCGACCTGTACGAGGGAGCGCAGCAGCAGTTCCTCGACGCGTACGAGCACATGCGGAGCAAGGTCGCCTCCGTCCCCGGTCACATCAGTGACCAGCTCTGCCAGTCCATCGAGAACCCCTCGCAGTGGCTCATCACCAGCGAGTGGGAGAGCGCCCCGCCGTTCCTCGCCTGGGTGAACAGCGAGGAGCACGTCGAGACCGTCCGGCCGATGCACAGCTGCGTCCGCGACACCCGCTCGATGCGCTACACCGTCCTGCGCGAGACCCACCGCGACCAGCCGTCGGACGGCGGTGCGGCGGCCGGCCTGCAGACCGCCGCCCGCGTGGGCGACGGAGTGGCCCGCCACGCCCTGACGTTCACCGTGAAGCCGGGCTCCGAGTCGAAGGTCGCCGAGCTGCTGGCCGGGTACGAGTCCCCCGAGGCCCAGGTCGACGAGACCACCCGGCTGCGCCGCACCTCCCTGTTCATGCACGGCAACCGGGTCGTGCGGGCCGTGGAGGTGGAGGGCGACCTGCTGGCCGCGCTGCGGCACGTGGCGAAGCAGCCCGGGGTGCGGGCGGTCGAGCAGGCCCTGGACCCGTACCTGGAGCAGGAACGGGACCTCACCGACCCCGACTCCGCCCGGGTGTTCTTCACCCGCGCCGCCCTCCCGGCCGTGCACCACGTGGTGTCCGCCGGCCCCGAACCCGCCGGTCTGCGGCGGCACATGCTGTTCTACCCGGCCGTCACCGGCCGCGGCACGGACCTCGCCCGCTTCCTCGCCCACCAGGACGAGGCCGCGGCCGACGACCCGTCGGGCCCGGTGTACGCGAGCACCGTCTTCCAGCGCGACGACATCGTGGTCCGCCTGGTCGACGTCACCGGCGACCTCGACCTCGACCTGCACGCCGCCCTCGGCATCAAGGGCGCCGGCAAGGCCGCCGAACTGGAGCGGCTGCTGGACGGCGTCGCGATCGGCGTGGAGGGCTCCCTGGACTCGGAGCGCACCCTCAACCGGCTCCTGTCGCACGCCGACATGATGCCGGTCACCGACCGCAGCCCGGCGGCTTCCTGACGGTCAACCGCGGTGACGCCGGGCCGTCGACGCCCCGGCGTCACCGCCCCAACCGGAGGTACTCATCATGTCCAAGCAGCATCCACGCATCGTGGACCTGAGCGAGACGGAACCCAACCGCCGGCGCGGCGGTGACCTCAGGACCCTCCTCACCCCCGCCACGGTGGGCTCCACCAGCGGCTTCATGGGACTGGCCATCATCAAGCCCGGTGAGCGCATCGGCGAGCACTACCACCCGTACTCCGAGGAGTTCGTGTACGTCGTCAGCGGCGCCCTCGAAGTGGACCTGGACGGCGAGCCGTTCGCGCTGCGCGCCGAGCAGGGCCTGCTGATCCCCGTCGACATGCGGCACCGCTTCCGCAACGTCGGCGACGAGGAGGCCCGCATGGTGTTCCACCTGGGTCCGCTGGCCCCGCACCCGAGCCTGGGCCACGTCGACACCGAGGAGAACGTCTCCGACGAGGCCGGACCGCAGCTCACGGTCGGCGGGCCCCAGCACGGACGGCCGTCCGAGCCCAGTGGGGCCATAAAATGACCCGGCGAGTGGCCGTCACCGGTATCGGTGTGGTCGCTCCCGGGGGTACCGGGACGACGGCGTTCTGGGACCTCCTCGCAGCCGGCCGCACCGCCACCCGCGGCATCACCCTGTTCGACCCGGCGGGACTGCGCTCCCGCATAGCCGCCGAGTGCGACTTCGATCCCTTCGAGCACGGCCTCGACCCGGACCTGTGCCAGCACGCGGACCGCTACATCCAGTTCGCGGCGGTCGCGGCCGACGAGGCGGTGCGGGAGGCCGGGCTCGACTCCTCCCCCGCCGACCCCTGGCGCACCGCGGTCAGTCTCGGCAGCGCGGTCGGCGGCACCACCCGGCTGGAGCACGACTACGTCCGGGTCAGCGAGCACGGCAGCCGCTGGGACGTCGACCACCGGGCGGCCGATCCGAAGCTGCACCTGGCGTTCCAGCCCAGCACCCTCGCCTCGGTCGTCGCCGAACGTTTCGGCGCGCGGGGCCCCGTGCAGACGGTCTCCACCGGCTGCACCTCCGGGCTCGACGCGGTCGGCTACGGCTTCCACACCGTCGCCGAGGGCCGCGCGGACGTCTGCATCGCGGGGGCGTCCGACTCCCCGATATCCCCGATCACCATGGCGTGCTTCGACGCCATCAAGGCGACGTCGCCCAACAACGACGATCCCGCGCACGCCTCCCGGCCCTTCGACGCCCGTCGCGACGGGTTCGTCATGGGCGAGGGCGCCGCGGTGCTCGTCCTGGAGGAGTACGAGCACGCCAGGGCCCGCGGCGCGGAGATCCTGTGCGAGATCGGCGGGTACGCCACCTTCGGCAACGCCTACCACATGACCGGGCTGACCAGTGAGGGCCTGGAGATGGCGCGGGCCATCGACAGCACGCTGGAGCAGGCCCGGATCGATCCCACCCGGATCGACTACGTCAACGCGCACGGATCCGGCACCCGCCAGAACGACCGGCACGAGACGGCGGCGGTGAAGCGGTCGCTGGGCGCGCACGCCCACGACACGCCCATGAGCTCCATCAAGTCCATGGTGGGGCACTCCCTCGGCGCGATCGGCGCGATCGAGGTGGTCGCCTGCGTCCTGGCGCTCAAGCACCAGGTGGTGCCGCCGACGGCGAACTACGAGACCCCCGACCCGGAGTGCGACCTGGACTACGTGCCGCGCACCGCCCGCCCGCGGAAGCTGGACAACGTGCTCTCCGTGGGCAGCGGGTTCGGCGGCTTCCAGTCCGCGGTGCTGCTGACCGGGCCGGGCGGGAGGACCCGATGAGCACACAGCGCACACAGCGCACACAGCCCGCACGGCGCAGCCGGCGTGCCCGGAACGCGGCCGTCACCGGCATCGGTGTGGTCGCGCCCAACGGGATGCGCACCGACGCCTTCTGGAAGGCCGTCAGCGAGGGCGTCGTCGTGCTGGACCGGATCACCCGTGAGGGCTGCGACCACCTGCCGCTGCGGGTGGCCGGCGAGGTCCGCGCCTTCGACGCGGCGGCCCTGATCGAGGACCGGTTCCTCGTGCAGACCGACCGGTTCAGCCACTTCGCGATGGCGGCGGCCGCCCTCGCCCTCGACGACGCCGGGCTCGGCAGCGGTGACCCCGCGGAGCCGTTCGGCGTGGGGGTGGTCACCGCCGCCGGTTCCGGCGGCGGCGAGTTCGGCCAGCGGGAGCTGCAGAAACTCTGGGGCCAGGGCCCCAAGTTCGTCGGGCCCTACCAGTCGATCGCCTGGTTCTACGCGGCGAGCACCGGCCAGATCTCCATCCGCGGCGGCTTCAAGGGGCCCTGCGGTGTGGTGGCCAGCGACGAGGCCGGCGGGCTGGACGCCCTCGCGCACGCCACGCGTGACGTGCGGCGGGGCACCGGCACGATGCTGGTGGGCGCCGCCGAGGCGCCCCTCGCCCCCTACTCGATGGTGTGCCAGCTCGGCTACCCCGAACTGAGCACCGTCGAGGAGCCCGACCGGGCCTACCTCCCGTTCACCGAGGACGCGTGCGGTTTCGTGCCCGCCGAGGGCGGTGCCCTGCTCGTCGTCGAGGACGAGGAGCAGGCCCGTCAGCGGGGCGCCGCCGTGCGGGCCACCCTGGCCGGGCACGCGGCCACCTTCACGGGGGCGTCGCGCTGGGCGGACTCCCGCGCGGGCCTGGCCCGGGCGATCGAGGGTGCCCTGGCGGAGGCGGGCTGCGCTCCCGAGGACGTCGACGTGGTGTTCGCCGACGCGATGGGCGTGCCCGAGGCGGACCGTGCCGAGGCCCTGGCGATCACCGACGCCCTCGGCGCGCACGGCACGCGGGTCCCCGTCACGGCTCCCAAGACCGGTTACGGGCGGGCGCACTGTGCGGCGCCGGTGCTGGACACGGTGGCCGCGGTGCTCGCCCTGGAGCACGGCCAGGTGCCGCCGACCCCCAACGTGACCGCCGGCTGCCACGGCCTCGACCTGGTGACGTCGCGGGCCCGCCCGGCCGAGCTGCGCACCGCCCTGGTCCTCAGCAGGGGACTGATGGGTTCCAACGCGGCGCTGGTCGTGCGCCGCGGTGGCGAGTCCGCCCGGTAGGTCCGGGCGGGGAAGGAGCAGACAGCATGATCACCACCGAAGTGACCTTCGACGAACTGGCCGCCCTGATGAAGAAGGCGGCCGGCATCACCGTCGAACCGCAGGAGCTGAGGCAGGCCGCGGAGTCCCCCTTCGACTCCTTCGGTCTGGACTCGCTGGGCCTGCTCGGCATCGTCGGCGAGCTGGAGAACCGGTACGGCCGGTCGCTGCCGCCGGACTCGGAGCGCTGCAAGACGCCCCGGGAGTTCCTCGACCTCGTCAACAACACCCTCAAGGCTGGAGCCTGACCGTGGCCGGACACACCGAGAACAGCATCACCATCGACGCTCCCTTCGACCTCGTCTGGGAGATGACCAACGACCTGGAGAACTGGCCGGATCTGTTCAGCGAGTACGCCTCCGTCGAGGTGCTCGCGCGGGAGGGCGACACCACCCGGTTCCGCCTGACCATGCACCCGGACGACAACGGCAAGGTCTGGAGCTGGGTGTCCGAGCGCACCCCGGACCGCGCCACGCGGACGGTGCGGGCCCGCCGCGTCGAGACCGGCCCGTTCGCCCACATGGACATCCTGTGGGAGTACGCGGACGTGCCGGGCGGGGTGCAGATGCGCTGGACGCAGGACTTCGCGATGAAGCCCGACGCCCCCGTCGACGACGCGTGGATGACGGACAACATCAACCGCAACTCGCGTACGCAGATGGCGCTCATCCGGGACCGGATCGAGCAGGCCGCCCGCGAGCGGGACGACGCGTCCGTCGCCTCCACCCGCTGAGAGACACCGGTCCGGGAAGGTCCGGGAAGGCCCGAGGTCCAGGAAGGACACCACCGATGCACCACGCCCTGATCGTCGCCCGGATGGCTCCCGGGTCGGAGTCGAAGATCGCCGATGTGTTCGCCGCCTCCGACCGGGGGGAACTCCCCCACCTGGTCGGGGTGAGCCGGCGGCGGCTGTTCCGGTTCGGCGACGACGTGTACCTGCACCTCATCGAGTCCGAGCAGGACCCGGCGCCCGCCATCGCGAAGGTGGCCGGGCACCCGGAGTTCCGCAGCATCAGCGAACAGCTGGAGGCGTACGTCAGCCCGTACGACCCGGCCACCTGGCGCGGCCCGAAGGACGCCATGGCGCAGTGCTTCTACCACTGGGAGCGCGGCGGCTCCTAAGGGGAACACACCGAGGCCGCCGGTTCCGCGTTCGTCGCGGGGCCGGCGGCCTCGGTGCGGGCCGGGTGCGGCCGGACCGGTCGTCCGGGGCCAGTCGTGCGCCCGGGACCTCTCGTGCGGCAGGGACCTCTCGTGCGGACCGGACCGGACCGGGGAGCGGGGTCCGGCCCGGTGCGGACGGAGGACCTAGGGGACGGTGCAGTCGAAGGCGTGCAGGTAGGCGTTGACCGGGCTGACGTCGTCGATGACGAGGCCGGCGTCGGTCAGGCGGTCGGTCATGCTCTGCCGGGTGTGCTTGGCACCGCCGACGTTGAGGAGCAGCAGCAGGTCCATGGCGGTGGTGAACCGCATGGAGGGGGTGTCGTCGACGAGGTTCTCGATGACGACGACCCGGGCCCCGGGCCGCGCCGCTCGGCGGACGTTGGCCAGCGCCCTGCGGGTGCTGTCGTCGTCCCACTCCAGGACGTTCTTGATGATGTACACGTCCGCCTGGACGGGGATGTCCTCGCGGCAGTCGCCGGGCACGACCGTCGCCCGGCCGGCCAGGGCGCCGCCCTCGCGCAGCCGCGGGTCGGCGTTGTCCACGACGCCCGGCAGGTCCAGCAGGGTGCCGTGCAGGTGGGGGTGCTTCTCCAGGAGGCTGGCCAGGACGTGGCCCTGGCCGCCGCCGATGTCCGCGACGGAGGCCGCGCCGCTCAGGTCGAGGAGCCGGGCGACGTCCCGCGCGGACTGCTCGCTGGACGTCGTCATGGCGCGGTTGAAGACGTGCGCGGACTCGGGGGCCGAGGTGTTGAGGTGGGTGAAGAACTCCTCGCCGTAGACGTCCTCGAAGACGTTGTGCCCGGAGCGCACGGCCTCGTCGAGCTGCGGCCAGACGTTCCAGGTCCACGGCTCCGTGCACCACAGGGCGATGTAGCGCAGGCTGTGCGGGTCGTCCTCGCGCAGCAGGCGGGACATGTCCGTGTGCGCGAAGGTGCCGTCGGGCCGTTCGGTGAAGACGCCCTGGCAGGTCAGCGCGCGCAGCAGGCGGCGCAGGGTGTGCGGCGGGGCCTTGACCGCCTCCGCCAGGTCGTCGACGGTCAGGGGGGTGTCGTCCAGCGCGTCCGGCACGCCGAGGCGGACGGCGGCGCGGACGGCGGCGGCGCAGGCCGCGCCAAAGACGAGCTCCCTCAGCCGCATGGGCGGCGGGGGAGCCGGATCAACGGTGGTCATCCGTTGCCTCGCTTCTGATGGTGCTGGGGTGTGGGGGGTGTGCGGGTCGGGCGGGGCCGGGGTCAGCACAGTCCGGCGGGCTCGGAGAGGGTGCAGGTGTTGCCGCGGAACGTGTTGGTGGTGGCCGTGTCGCGGTTGGCGAGGTCGGCCGGGCTGTTGCCGGTCACCAGGTTGTCGCGGATGTCGTTGCGCTCGTTGACGGCGCCGACGAAGCTCTTGAACAGCACGATGCCGCCGGAGAGCGGGGAGGTGCCCCGGTTGTCCTCGACGCGGTTGCGGGCCACCACCGTGTCCTCGGCGCCGGTGAGGACGATGCCGGAACCCTGGAGGAAGGGCAGCCGGGGGGTCGCCGCGCAGTGCTTGTTGTTGGCGTGGATGTGGTTCCGGGTGACGCTCAGGGCGCCGGCCCGGGGCGTGGACTCGTCGCCCACGACGAACACGGCGGCACAGTTGCCGGTGGCCTCGTTGCGTTCGACGCTCAGGTTGCGCAGGCGGCGCACGGTGACGCCGATGCGGTTGCCGGACACGCGGTTGTGGCGGACCACCGTGCCGTCGGCGTCCCGGGCGCCCTCCTCGGTGTCGATGGTGTTGGACACGAACAGTCCGGCGTCGCCGTTGTCCTCGGCCACGTTGTGGCTGATCACGCTGCGCACCGAGCGCTCCTGGGCGATGCCCCACTGGCCGTTCTTCTCGGCGGTCACGTCGCGCACCTCGAACCCTTCGGTGCGGGTGGCCCACAGGCCGTTCTTCTCGAACCCGCGCAGGGTCAGGGACCGTACGGAGACGTCCTCGAGGGGCTTGTCGTCGGTACCGGTGACGCAGACGCCGTTGCCGGCCGTGGCGCAGGCGTCCTTGCCCGTGCCGGGGACCAGGACGGTGCGCCCCGCGCCGGAACCGCGCAGGGTGAGGTCCGGGACGGTGATGCGGACGCTCTCCTTGTAGGTGCCGGGCGCGACGAGGACGGTGTCGCCGGGCTCGGCCGCGTCGACGGCCTTCTGGATGGATTCACCGGGGTTCACCCGGTGCACGGAGCGGTGGTCCGCGGACGGTGCGGACGGTGCGGCGGCCAGGCCGGTACCCACGATCGCCGCGGTGCAGGCGAGGTAGGTGAGGTGTCGTTTGGTCATGTGCCGAAGCTATGAGCGGGGGTACCGCCCCGCCACCGGTGATCGTCCAGGTGGGCTCGGCGTGCGGTGTGCCGGCGGAATGGGAGGCGACGGCCCGTCAGGGGGGCGGCCGGGCACCGGGGATGGGACACGGCCGGGAGGTGCGGCGGCTGCCCGGGGCCGTGACCGCGCCGGGGAGCCGGTGCGGTCCGGCGCGGACGCGCCGACGGCGGCCCGGCCGGGTCCCGGTCCTCTCCCCCGCCCGCGAAGGCCCGGCGCGGTACCCGCCGTGCTCGAGCGGCGCCGGACTCCCGACGGCACCCGCGGCCGGGCACGCCGGTGCGTGCCGGGCCCGGGGGCGGGGGCGGGGTCAGCGGTTCATGGCCGCCCAGAACTCCTCGAAGGACATCCGGCCGTCGCCGTCGGTGTCCAGCGAGCCGATCAGTTCGCGGGCCTGCGCCTCGGTGATGTGGGAGCCCTCCAGCTCGGCCACGACCTGCCGGTACTCCTCCGGGGTGACCTGGCCGTCCCCGTCCAGGTCGTAGCGCTCGAAGACCGTGCGCGCCGCCGTCTCCACGATGTCCGCCATGTGTTCCGTCCTTCCGCGATCTTGCTGACGGGCCCACCGTAGTGCCGGGCACGGCGCGGGCGGGGCGCGGGCCGGGCGGGGCCCGGCGCTCCCGCGGGGTCCGGGCGGAGTCAGGCCCCGCCGTCGAGGGCGGCGCGTCCGGCGCCGAGCAGCCCTCGGGCGCGGGGGAAGTCGCGCAGCTGCTCCTCCAGGACGTCCAGGGCGGGCGGCAGCGAGCGGGCGGGCACGCCCCGGGCGGTCAGGATCCCGGCGGTCCAGGTGAGGAAACCGGTGAAGATCTCGGCGTCGTCGACGTAGAGGGCGGCGGCCAGGAAGTCGACGATGTGGGCCAGGTCCTCGGCGGTGCGCTCGCGCTGGTCCGCGTCGTAGTCGCGCATCGGCGGGAAGCGCTGCTCCAGCCGCTGGACGGTCTCGCGCACCAGGTCGTGCGCGGCGCGGGTGACCATCGTGTACTCCTGGTCCGCGAGGTGCGGCAGGTCGTCGACGGCCTGGTGGCGCGGGCGGGGGACGGGCAGCGGCCCGGCGTCGAGCCGGTCGGCGGCGGTGCGGGCGTCCGGCGCCCATCCGTCGGCGCCGAGCAGGCGCGCGTAGCGGCCGTCCACGCCGAAGCCGAGACCGCCGACCATGACGGGCACGCCGGTCGCCTGGACCGCGGTGATCGCCGCGTGCGCCATGGGCAGGCGGGTGGACAGGGCGGCGGACAGGCACACCACGGACGATCCGGTGCGGTGCAGCTGCCGCACCAGGTGGGCGGTGGGGACCTGCGCTCCCAGGTAGGCGACCTGCCGGCCCCGCAGCCGCAGGGTCTCGGCGAGCAGCCGGGCGGGCAGCGCGTGCCACTCCTTGTCCACGCAGGCGACCGTCACGCTGCCCCGCGCCGTGTCGGGCCGGGGCACCGGCAGGACGGAGACCACCCGGTCGCTGATGGCGGTGGCGGCGTGCTCGTCGGCGACGCCGATGCGGTTGGCGGCCCACTCCAGCCCCACCCGGCGCTGGACGGCGCCGATCACGTCCAGGAGCACGGTCTCCGCGTCCAGCCCCGCCGCGAGGGCCTCGGTCACGACGTCGACGGCCGCGTACTCGTCCGCCGCCAGGGCGGCCTGCCAGAGCTTCTCGGCGTACTGCTCGGTCCGCTCGGCGCCGGCGGCGGGGGCCCGGCGGCTCCCGGCCCGGTGGGCGGGCCCGTCCTGTCGGGAGGATGCGCGTGTGACCGTCATGCGGTACGAGTGCCCCCTGTCGCCGTGTCCACGGCACCCGCCGGCCCGCCGCGGGGCGCGGTGACGGCGAGGACCGCGATGTCGTCGTGGCGTCCGCCGCCGATCCAGGCGTCCGTCAGCATCTGCACGCGCTCGACCACGGCCGCCGCGGGCAGCCCGCCGCACTCGGCCAGGGCCCGCTTGAGGCGTTCCTCGCCGAACTGGGCGTCGCCGAGCGGCCCGCCCTTGGCCTCGGTGACGCCGTCCGTGTAGAGCAGGCAGGTCTCGCCCGGTGCCAGCCGGACGTGTGCGGTGCGGGAGACGATCTCCGGGAGGACGCCGATCAGGGTGCCCCCGGTGTCGGCCTCCTCGACGGTGCCGTCCCGCCGCACGATCAGCGGGGGCGGGTGGCCGGCGGACGTCAGGCGCAGCGCCACGGACCGGCCCTCGCGGTGGGCGGAGGCCAGCACGAGGGTCGCGAAGCGCACCCGGCCGCCCTCGCTGCGCATGGCGTTGTTCAGCAGGCGCAGCATGCGGCCGTGGTCGTCCGCCAACGGCCGCAGGGCGTGCAGCGTGTTGCGGATCCGGCCGGTGATCACGGCGGCGTCCAGGCCCTTGCCCGCCACGTCGCCGAGCACGGCGAGCGTCTCCGCGCAGTCCTCGCCGGGCGGGTGGACGTCGTAGAAGTCGCCGCCGACGCGGTCGGTGTCGACGCTGGCGCGGTAGCCGCCGGCGAATTCGATGCCCTCGACGTGCCGGAGGGCGGGCGGCAGCAGCGCCCGCATCAGGGTGTCGGTCACCTGGTTCTGCTCGGCGTACAGCCGCGCGGCGGACATCGCCGCGCCCGCCCGGGCGGCGAACAGTCCGGCGAGCTCCGCCTCGGCCGCTTCGAAGGCGGTCCGCGGCGCGCGGCGCAGCAGGATCAGCGCCCCGGCGGACAGGCCGTGGCCGGGGAGCGGGGCGACCGCCATCGCGCCGACCTCGCCGAATCCGTCCGGGACCAGCCAGGCGGGAGCGGCGGCCGGGTCGATCCACCTGGGGGGCACCGGCGGGAAGCCCTGGAGCGCCTCGTCCAGTCCGGGCACCGCGTCGGGTGTTGCGGCGACCGCGTCCCGGGTGATCCGGCCACGGTGGTCGCAGGCGACCACGGGGAGCTTGCGGGCACCGGTCGGGGTGATCACCGCCGCCGCGTCGGCCAGGTGCTCGGCGGCGAGGCGGGCGGTGACCTCCATGCACCGTTCCAGGTTCAGCGACGCGAGCAGGGCGCTGGACGCCTCGGCGAGGAACCGGGCGCGCCGGCGTTCCGCCTCCAGTTCGGCCCTCAGAGCGCGGTGGGCGGTCTCGTCCCGCAGCCACCAGGCCGTCCGGCCGCCGTCGAGCGGAGCGGCCGTGGCGGCGAAGAAGCGGTCGCCGACCGGACCGCGCGGGGTGCCGGTGCCGGGGGCGAGGTGTGCCTCGGCGAGCCAGACCGGGGAACCGAGGGGCCGGCCCGCGCGGGCGTCGGGCAGCAGGGCCGCCGCCCGGGCGTTGACCTCCACGACGTGTCCGGCCGCGTCCAGGACGACGACGGGGAAGGGGGCGGCGGCCGTCCAGCCGGCCGGTCGCGCCGGAACGGCGCCGATGCCGTCGGGCAGATCCGGCAGTTCGGGGAGGTCGGGGAGCGTCGTCATGCGCGGGCCGCGGGGTGGGCGGCCGCTCACCTCCCCTTTCCGTCAGCGATGGGTGGCCCATCCACCCTTCCTCACCCCGGGTCGCCGATGCAAGCCGGTGCCCCCTGCCACAACACCGGACGGCGAACCCGCCCGGACCCGGGGGATTCCGGCGGCGACCGGAGGGAACCTTTGGGGATGGACGCGGGAGGGTGGCAGAGTGCGGGCATGGGCGACGAGCAGATGGTGACGGTGCGGGAAGGCTCCCAGGCGTTCGTTCTCGAGGTGACGGGCGAGATCGACGTCGACACGGTCGACGCACTCGAGGAGGGCATGGCCCGGGCCTGGGAGGTGAACGCACCGGTGACGGTCGTGGACCTGTCCCACGTCCGGTTCGCCGACTCCAGCCTGCTGAACCTGCTGCTGGAGGCCCGGGCGCGGTACGGCTCGGCCGGCAGGCGGCTGGCGGTGGCGGGCCCCTTCCACGACGCGGTGCGGCGGCTCTTCGACCTCACGGGCACCGCCGGCCACCTTCCGCTGACCGAGGACGTGGCGACGGCCGTACGAGGGGCGGCGGCCGACACCGACGGCCGCTGAGGCGACCGCGTCCGCCGGTGCCCGGGCGGAGCGCGCAGAGCGGCGCACGCCCGCCGTCCGGGCCGTCCGCACCGCCCGGACCGGCCGCGGACGCGGTCCCGGGCCGTGATGAACGGCACGGCCGACCGCGTGTGACGTGCGACACGTCCCGGCCATGAGCCGCACGGAGCCGCGCGTGTCAGGGCGCGGACGGCTCCGCGTAGGCCCGGTGCCGGTCGTCGGTGAACGAGTACGGGGGCCAGGGGCCGAAGAAGCGGATGCGGACGGCGGGTTGCCGCGCACCGAGGTCGCTGAGGACGGCGCCGACCGCGTCGATGTCCTCGGTCCGGACCAGCAGGGCGGCGGAAAGCACGTCCGTCTCGTCGGCGGACCGGTGGACGGGCCCGCGGTCCCGGACGTCCTCGGCGACGGCCAGCAGGCGCTGCCGCACCTCGGCGTGCAGCGCGTCGGCGAGCCGCCCGGCCGCGTCGCGGGCCTCCCGCTCCCGTTGCTTGGCCAGCAGCCTGCGCATGCCGGGCGAGACGGACCCGTCCGCCGGCTGCCCCTCGGGAAGGCCGGTGCCGGGGCCGGACTCCACCGCCGCCGCGCGGTCCACGGTGATCTCCACCCGCAGCTCGCACCGTCCCTCCAGCGCCGCCAGCTGCTCGCCGACGCCGGGTTCCTGCTCGGCCACCCAGGCCGCGAGGCGCTGTTCGGCGGTGCGTCCGGATCCGGTGTCGTCGGCGACGAGCACGTTGAAGGTCATCGGCAGCACGCTGCCGGTGCGTTCCCAGACGGCGGTGACCGCCTCGCTCTGCTCGGCCACCCAGCGCCGCACCTCGTCGTCGCCGCCCTCGTACGGGGCGGGTGCCGCGTCGTGCACCAGCGCGGCCACACCGGTGCCGGGCACCCCGGCCAGCCGCAGCGGGCGGCCGTCCAGTCCGGTGATCCCGTCGGCCGCGCCGGGCCGGTCGGGCACCAGCGCGTACACGTAGAGCGCCGTGTGGTCGGTCATCCGTGTGCCTCCTCCGCCCAGCGCCGGGGGTTGATCAGCTTGTCCACGACGTCGTCGACCACTTCGTCCAGTCCGCGGTGCAGGTCGGCCACCGACGAGACGATCCCGTGGTCCTCCTTGATCTGTTCCAGTGCCTCGTCGAGTTCCAGCAGGGCGTCCGCGAGGCGTTCGGACTCCTCCGGTGTCAGGTCGCCGCCGTTCATGCGGCGCAGCGCCTGGCGGTCCAGTGCCTCCTGGATGACCTCGACCAGCGTCACGACGAGGGACAGGACCCCCTGCTTGAGGCTGTTCTCGTCGACCGTCAACGGCATGTCGGTCCTCCCTTGTCCCGTCCTCTGTCCTGCCGGGTGTCCTGTGCGCGGTCCGGCCGGGGGTGCGGTCGGCGGTCCCGCCGGGTGTCCCGTCCGCCGTCCTGCCGGGTGTCCGTCCGGCCGGCCGGGACACCCCGGACGCCGTCGTCCGCGTGTGCCGTTCCGGAGCCCCGGTGCGCCGCGGGCGGCCCCGGGCGGCGGTTCCCGCGGGTCCTGGTGCGCGGGGCGGGGCGGCCGTGCGGCCGCTGTGCGTTCATCCGGCGGCCCCCACGGGGCGGGCCGCGTCCAGCCGGCGGATCCAGGCCGCCGGGTCGTCGGCGGCCAGCCGCACCTCGTCGCCGGCGGCGGTGCGCAGGGCGAGGACGCTGCCCTCGCCGGCGGGGCCGTGGCCGGGCAGCCGCCGTGCGCCGGTGAGGTCGGCGGTGCGCAGCACGAGCGCGGGGCGGGCGTCCACCGGGGACTTCCAGGTCAGCCGGTCCTCGGTGAGCCGGGCCCGTCCGCCCCGCCACAGCGGTCCGGAGCGGCGGGGCTCCTCGTACCAGAGGTGCCCCTCGGCGAGCGCCGTGTCCTCGTCCCCCGCGGGCGGGTGCCCGAACGGCAGCGCGGGTGCGAGGCGCCCGGCGCAGGCCCGGGTGAGCAGGTCGTGCAGCGCCTCGGGTTCCCGGGCCGACAGCAGTTCCCGGGCCCCGTCGGCCAGGGTCAGTTCCAGACGCAGGCGCTCCTCGCCCCCGACCGTGCGCTCGGGCGTCATCCGCACGGCGCGCAGGGCCGCGAGGTCGGTCTGCCACAGGACCTCGCGCGGCTCGGCACGCAGCACCACGATCCGCTGGTCGGTGACGTGGACGGTGCCGGGCCGCCAGCCGCGGTAGACGCCCTCGGTGAGCAGGTGTCCGCCGCTGGTGCGGTGGAGCAGACGCTCCCCCTCGCGCAGGTCGAGGGCCCGCCGGGCGACGGACCGTTCGGCCCAGGCGCGGGTGGCCTCGTCCCAGTGGCGCATCATCCCGTACTCCAGCATCGTCTCCATCCCGGCGACGGCCGCCCGCAGGGAGACGCCGATCAGCGGGATGTCGGCCACGGCGACGATGAGGTCGAGGTGCAGGACCGCTCCCTTGTTGAGCAGCACCTCCACCAGGTCGTCCAGGGTCACCCGCGGGTCCCGGGTGGGCCGCATCGGGGCTCGCTCAGCCGTCACGCCGCGACGCCTCCCGCTCGGCGGCGGGCTCCCCCGCCGGGTCCGCGTGCCGCCCGTCCCCCACGGCCGGGGTGGCCTCCCGGCCTCCGGTCACGGCCTCCGGGGCCGTGTCGCCCTCGGCCGCGCGGGCCTGAGCCTGGGCGCTGCGCCAGCCGCACCAGGGGCACCACTGGTTCAGCAGTTGCTCCAGCGGGGCGCGCTTGCCGCACGCGGGGCAGGACTCCTTCTCCTCCCGCGTCTCCCGCCACGCGGCGGTCTCCGTGTCGGTGCCGGAGGGGAACTCCAGCCCGTAGCGGGCCGCCGTCTCGAACGAGGCCAGCGCCGCGCGCAGCCGGATGCCCAGCAGCTCCACCCCGGCCACCGAGACCATGATGTCCGCGTTCAGCACGAGTCCCTTGTCCAGCAGGGTCTCGACCACGTGCGCGAGGCTGCCCTCGCCGTCCCGCCGGGGCTGCATGGGGGACGCGCCCGCCCCCGCCGCCGGTACGCGGGCCGACGCGTCGCGCGGGGAGACCACCGCCGGGGGGAAACCGCCGTCGCCGGACCTGGTCCTTTCGGGATAGCTGCTCATCCCCCGCGTTTAACCGTTTCCCCGCCCCTCACACTCCCCGCCGCCCGTCCGGGGCGCGTGACGGCGCCCCGTCCGGGGTCAGTCCGCCACGGGCGGCGTGCGTCCCGCCAGCCGGCGCAGGCGCAGCGCGAGCTGGATCTCCAGGGCCCGGCCCGGCTCCTGCCAGTCCTCGCCGAGGAGCCGGCCGACGCGTTCCAGGCGCTGGGCGACGGTGTTGACGTGGACGTGGAGGTCGTCCTTGGTGCGGGCGGGGCTCATGCCGCAGGCGAAGTAGGCGTCGAGGGTGCGCAGCAGTTCGGTGCCGCGGCGTTCGTCGTACGCCATGACCGGGCCGATGGTGCGCTCGACGAAACCGCCGACGTCCCGGTCGCCGGCGAGCAGCAGGCCGAGGAAGCCGAAGTCCTCGGCGGCGGCACCGTCCCCGGCCCGGCCCAGCAGCCGCAGGGCGTCGAGGCAGCGCCGTGCCTCCGCGTAGGCGCGGGCCACCGTGTCGGGCACGGCGGTCAGGTGCTCGACGGGGGCGGAGGCACCGACGGTGACCGGTTCCTGCACGGCGGTGCCGAGCTGGCGGGCGGCGCGGCGGGCCAGGCCGGTGGCGGTGTCCCCGGGGGCGAGGGGCAGCAGCAGGACCGTGCCGCCGTCGCGGGCGGCGGCGAGGCCCTCGCCGGTGGCCGCCAGGTGCGAGGCCGCGGCCCACAGGCGCCGCCGGGCGTCGGCCTCCTGGTCCGCGTCGGCGGTACCGGTCTCCAGGCGGGTGGCGAGCACGGCGTAGGTGGCGTCGAGGTCGGCGTTCAGCCGGCTCGCCCGCTCCCGCAGCAGGCGGGGGTCCCGGTCCCGGGCGTCGAGCAGGTCGTCGAGCAGTTCGCCGCGGACGCGCTGCTCGGCCTCCGCGGCGGACCGGCGGGCCAGCAGCAGCAGCGAGGTCACCATGGCCGCCCGTTCCAGGGTGCGCTGGTCGACGGGGTCGAGTCCGGGCTGCCCGCGCAGGACGAGCGCGCCGAGCAGTTCGCCGCCTGCCGCCACGGCGGCGATCCAGTCGTCGCCGTGCGGGACCGCGTGGCCCTCCGCACGGGAGGTCTGCAGGGCGCGGGCGGGCGCGGCGGCGGCCTCGGTGAACTCGACGGCTCCGTCCAGGACCTGGGAGACGGCGGCGGCCACGTCGTGCACCCCGCCGCCGCGCAGGACGAGTTCGGCGAGCCGGTCGTGGACGTCGGAGGCGCGTTCGATGACGCCGCTGCGGTCGCGGATGATCTCGTTGGCGCGCTCCAGCCCGGCGAGGGCGGAGCGGGTCTCGGCGAGCAGGTTGGCGGTGTCGATGGCCGCCGCGGCGAGGGCGGCGAAGGAGCCGAGCAGCGCGATCTGCTCGCGTTCGAAGACCCGGGCCCGCCGGTCGGCAGCGAACAGCACGCCGATCACCGTGTTCCCGAGCATCAGGGGCACGCCCAGGATCGCCACGAGCCCTTCGTCGCGCACGCCGGTGTCGATGGGGACGGTGTGCTGGAAACGGTCGTCGCGGAAGTAGTCGTCGGTGACGTAGGGGCGGGCGGTCTGCGCCACCAGGCCGCCGAGGCCCTCGCCCATGCCCAGCCGCAACTGCTGGAAGCGGGCCGCGACGGACCCCTCGGTGACCCGCATGTAGGTGTCGCCGCGGGCCGGGTCGTTCAGGCTGAGGTAGGCGACGTCGGTGCCGAGCAGGGAGCGGGCACGCTGCACGATGGCCTGGAGCACGGCGTCCAGGTCCCGCAGCCCGGCGAGGTCGTGGGCGGTCTCGAACAGGGCGGACAGCTCCGCCTCCCGGCGGCGTCTGCCCTCCAGCTCGGCGCGGACGCGCAGGGCGAGCAGCTTGGCGTCCTCCAGTGCGGCGACCCGCTCGGCGGACCGCCCCTCGGCACGGGCGAGGAGCACGGGCTGCTCGTAGGCCTCGGCGGGCGCGCCCCGGGCGAGCAGTTCCAGGAACGGCGTCTCGGCGGGGGCGGGTGCGTCGTCGCCCCGGTCGCGGCCGGCCGGGCCGGCATCCGTGCCGGTGCCGGTCCCGGCCCCCGGGCGGTCGGCGCGGGGACGGCCGCCGGCTCCAGGGTCGGGTCCGGGCTCGGGTCCCGGTTCGGGTGCGGGTCCTCCCGGTTCGGCCCGGGGTCCCGGTTCGGGTGCGGGCCCGGGTCCGGTTCCGGCGGCAGGGGCGGCTGCCGCCGGCACGTCGGCCGGGGCCCCGGCTCGGGAGCGGGGCCCGGTGCGGGGGCGCCCGGCGGGCGGCACACGATCACGGGACATGGGCACAGGATTCCTCATCACGCGGCCGCCCCGTCAGGCCTGTGGACAACGCGGTCATGCGCCCGACCCTAGGCAGCGCCCTCGCCCCACCCCATGTGCCGGTCCTACACAGTTCAACCGATTCCTGTGGTGTCGAACCATGTAGGCGCATCCGACATGGCCTGCTTGACGCGAAAGCGCGCGAACTCGTTCAGCTCGGGCAGCGCGTCCACGTCGAACCAGGCCACGTCGAGCGACTCGTCGTCGTTGACCCGCGCCTCGCCGCCCACCGCACGGCAGCGGAAGGTGATGTCCATGTACTGGCAGATGTCGCCGTTGCCGTACGTCACCGGCGACAGCGCCTGGACCAGCACGACCCGTTCGACGACGCACCGCACCGCGGTCTCCTCCTCGACCTCCCGCACCGCACAGGCCGCGGGCTGCTCACCGGGATCCGGGATGCCGCCGATCACCGACCAGGCGCCGGTGTCGGTCCGCCGGTTCAGCAGCAGGCGGCCCCGGTCGTCGAAGACGAGGGCGGTGACACCGGGCAGCCACAGCAGCTGATGCCCGGCGGAGGCACGCAGGGTGCGGATGAAGTCGGGAGTGGCCATGGCCCGACCCTACGGCGTCCCCGGCGGAGCACGGACCTCGGGCTTCGCCGATGATCACCTTCGCGGACCGGGGGCGGGCGGGAACGGCACGCAACGGGGCCCGGCGCTCCCGCGGGGCCCGGCCGAGGCCGGCCCACGGTCGATCGGTCCGCGTCCGGAACACCGGATCCCGCCCGAGTGGGCCGACGCTCCGGCGGCACGCGGCAGTCTCCCGCGCCCGGCCGGAGCGGCCGTCACGGCCCGTCGTCCCGGCTCCCGGTCAGACGTCCCACGGCCTCGTCCGGCGCATCACGTCGCCACGCTGCCGCCGCGGGCTCCCGCCCCGGCCGCCCGTCGCACCCCTCAGCCGTCCGAACCGCGCACCTGGGCGTCACCGGTCCGCCGCCCGCGCACGCGGGCGGCGACGGCCAGGCCCAGGCCGCCCGCGGCGACCAGCACCAGGGCGGCCTCCGGCAGCACACCGAGGCGGGTCGCCGGGGTCCGCGAGGAACGCAGGGGCACTTCCTGCACCAGCGAGTCCGCGACGAACATGCCGGTCCGCTGCGTCACCGTGCCGTCCGGCATGATGATCGCGCTGACGCCGCTGGTCACCGGGACAGCGACGGTGCGGCTGTGCTCGACGGCCCTGACCCGGGACATGGCGAGCTGCTGGTAGGTCATCTCGCTGCGGCCGAAGGTCGCGTTGTTGCTCGGCACGGAGATCAGCTGGGCGCCCGCGGTGACCGTGTCCCGCACCGCCCAGTCGAAGGCCGCCTCGTAGCAGGTGACCAGGCCGACGCCCGCGCCGTCCATCTCGAAGACGCCGGGCTCGGAGCCACGGCTGAAGTCCTGGCGGACCATCGAGGTCCACTCGTCGTTGATCGCCCCGATCAGCGAGCGCAGCGGGAGGTACTCGCCGAACGGCTGGATCTGCCGCTTGTCGTAGGTGTCGACGGGGCCCTTGACCGGGTCCCACAGGATCTGCTCGTTGAGCAGCCTGCCGTCCTTCGACACCACACCACCGACGGAGACGGGCGCGCCCACGGCCTTGGCCGCCCGGTCGATCACGGCCCGGGCGTCGGCGTTGGTGAAGGGGTCGATGTCGGAGGAGTTCTCCGGCCACAGCACCACGTCGGGCCGCTCGACCCGGCCCGCGGCGACCTCGGCCGCCAGGCGTTCCGTCTCCCGCGCGTGGTAGTCGAGGACCGCGCGCCGCTGGGAGTTGAAGTCGAGACCCAGCCGGGGCACGTTGCCCTGGATCACGGCGACCCTCACGGTGCCGTCCTCGGCCGTGTCCGTCACCAGCGGCCGGGCGGCCACCGCCGCCACGAGCGGGACGGCCAGGCTCAGCAGGCCGGCGGCCGCCGCGCCCTTCCGCAGGCCGCCGGTGCCGCGGGCCGAGGCGGTCACGCGCACGGCCTCGTACAGGCCGAAGCCGCACAGGACGACCGCGAAGCCGAGCACGGGCGTGCCGCCCAGCGCGGCGAGCGGCAGGAACACGCCGTCGGCCTGCCCGAAGGCGACCTTGCCCCACGGGAAGCCGTCGAACGGCGCGCGGGCGCGGGCCGCCTCGCCGGCCGTCCACAGGGCGGCGGCCCACACCGGCCAGGCCGGGAGCCGGGACACGGCGGCGACACCGGCCCCGACCAGCGCGACGAACACCGCTTCGATCGCCACCAGGGCGATCCACGGCCCCGGCCCCACCTCGACCCCGGTCCACACCAGCAGCGGCAGCAGGAAGCCCAGGCCGAACAGGTAGCCCAGGCCCAGCCCGGTCTTGACGCTCCGCCCGCGCAGGGCCCAGCCGAGGACGGCGAAGGCGGGCACGGCCAGCCACCACAGGGTGCGCGGCGGGAAGCTGACGTAGAGGAGCAGGCCGGCCAGGGCGGACGCGGCGGCGGGCAGGAGGCGCCGGGCGCGTCCGAGCAGGCGGTCGCGGGTCGTGGGCGTCCCCGGTGGCACGGGGTCCGCCGCGCCGACGGGAGGTGCGGTGACGGTCACGCGGGGAGTCTACGGCGCGTGACCTCGGCGACGACAGCGCGGACGGGTGGCCCGGAGGGCCCCCCGCGGGCCGCCGGCCGGACCGGTGCCGCCGGGACCGCCCTGGCGGTCCGGCCGGGGCGCGTGGGCGGAAGCGCGCTGCCGCGGGTGCGCCGGACGGGACCGGTTCACGACCGTCCCGGATGCGGCCGCCACCCGTTACGGTGTGCCGGTGCCCTGGACGTGCCCGCGGGACGCGGCGGCGACGGCCGGGGTGCCGTCAGGGTCAGGGGGCGACGCGGTGCGGGGGGGGCGGGGTGGGTTCCACGGAGAGGTCCACGGCCGGTCCGGAGGCGGACGGCGACAGACGCACGGGTCCGGACGCCGCGGGGATCGTGATCCTGGGCGCCTGTGCGGCGTGGCCGCTGATCACGGCGGCCGTCCGGGGCGGGCGCCCCGAGGGGATGCTCCTGGCCGTGCTGGCCGTCGCGGCCGGGTACGCGGCGGGCCGGATCGGCGGGGCCCTGCTGCCGGTGGCGGCCCCGGCCGCGACGGCCCTGGCCGGAGCGGGACTGGCGGCACTGGTGCCGGACCTGACACCGGGCCCGCAGATGGTGACGCCACCGGGACACGCCGGGGCCACCGCCGCCGTCCTGGCCCTGTCCGCCGGAGCCGCCTGCTGCGCGGCCGGGGCCGCGGCCGCCCGGTCCGTCCGGCTCGCGCTGCGGATCCTGGCGGCCGGGGTCGCGGTGACCGGGGCGGCGCTGGGTTCGGTGGCGGGCTGCCTGGCCGCCGTGGTGGTGCTCCTCGGCTCCCTCGCCGCGGGCCGGACGGTCCGCCGCGGGCCGGGGCTCACCGCGCTGGCCGTGGCCGCCGCCGGGGTGACCGGGCTGACGTGGGCGGTGGCCGGCCGGGCCGTGCCGGAGGGGTTCGCCGCCTCTGTGGAGGGCCGGCTGACCCCGCAGCGGGTGGACCTGTGGCGGGACGCGCTGGCCATGGCGGGGCAGCACGCCGGGGTGGGTGTGGGGCCGGGGAACTTCGGGGAGCTGAGCACCGCGGCCGCTCGGTCCGTGCTGTCCGACGACCGGCCCCACTCGGCACCCCTGCAGCTCGCGGCCGAACAGGGGCTGGCCGGGGCGGCGCTGCTGGCGGCGGCGTTCGGGTGGGTCCTCTATGCCTTGTGGCGCAGTCCGCGGAGCACGGCGGTGGTCCTCACGGCGGGCGTCGCGCTGACGGCCGTGGCGGCCGTCGCCGCCGTGGGCAACGCCCTGAGCTTCACCGTGGTGTCGCTGGGCACCGGACTGCTGGCCGGACTGGCGACCGCGCGTCCCTTCGCCCAGGACCGGGCGCCGGCCCCCGCCGGCCCTCCGGAACCCTGGCGGCCGGTGCGGTGAAGGCTGCCCCTGCCCCGGCCGGTGCCGCGCGGGTCAGTGCGCCGCGCCGGACCTGTGCGGGTGCAGCCGGTCGCGGATGACGCGCACCGCCGCCTCCGCGTCGTCGACGGTGACCGTGAAGGTGTGTCCGTCCCACAGGCGCAGGACGATCCCTTCACCGCGCCGCACGACGACCGCGGTGCCCTTCTCGGGCCGCCAGCGGTAGCCCCAGCCGCCCCAGTGACGCGGGGTGACGTGCGGCGCGAACTCCGCCCCGGCCACCTGCGAGAGCGGGATGCGGCGGCGCGGCAGGCCGATGTGGCCGCACCGCACCTCCAGGTGGTCCTCGTCGACGCGCAGCGCCACGTGCACGAAGGCCAGGGTGCCGAACAGCACCAGCAGTCCGGCGGCGATGCAGCCGACGACGGCCATGACCAGGGGGGCGACCCCGGTCGTCCACGCGGAGTCGACGGCCAGGGCGATGCCGAGCGCCATGCACGCGGCACCGATCAGGGCGAGCAGCCACTGGATGCGGTTGGTGGCCCTGCCGATCCAGACGTCGGAGTAGGGGGCGGGCTTGCCGTGGGGGTGGTCCCTCATACCTTCGAGGTTACTCAGGTTTCGCTCCGCCGGTACGGCGTCACTCCGCGTGACCGGGCCGCCCGGGCACGGGCGCCGGGAGCCCGGGGTCAGCCGACCGGGGCGGTGCCGTCCAGGAGCCGGCCCTCGGCGTAGGTGAGCACCGCCGCCGGGAGCGGGCCCTCCCGTCCGCTCAGCAGCGCCGTCAGGGTGCCGGTCGCCGGGGCCCGCGGTGCGGGCTCCGCGCCGATCCGGCGCAGCGTCTGGGCGGCCACGGCGCCGGCCGAGCCGTACAGCGCGAGCCGCGGGCGGCCGGGCTGCTGGACGGCGGCCCGGATGCGCTCGCCGACCAGTTCATAGTGGGTGCAGCCCAGGACGACGGCCGTCACGTCGTCGGGGGTGAGGGCGGCGGCGGCCGCCACGGCGGTGTCGACGGCGGCCTCGTCGGCCCGCTCCACGGCCTCGGCCAGCCCCCAGCACGGCACCTGGGCCACGTCGACCCCGTCGGCGAAGGTGTCGATCAGGTTGCGCTGGTAGGGGCTGCCGGTGGTGGCCGGGGTGGCCCAGATCGCGATCGGCCCGCCCCCGGCCGCGGCCGGTTTGATCGCCGGGACGGTGCCGATGACGGGCAGTCCGGGTTCCAGGCGGGTGCGCAGGGCGGTGAGCGCGTGCACGGTGGCCGTGTTGCAGCCGACGACGAGGGCGTCGGGCCGGTGGGCGGCGGCGGCCTCGGCGACGGCCAGGGCGCGTGCGGTCAGGTCCTCCGGGGTCCGGGGGCCCCACGGCATGCCGTCGGGGTCGAGGGAGAGCACGAGATCGGCGTCCGGGCGCAGGCGCCGTACCGCGGCGGCGGCCGCCAGCAGACCGATTCCGGAGTCCATGAGCGCGATCTTCACCCGGTCACGATAATCGATGTGCCGGTCCCGGCCGCCGCCGTGGGGGACACTGCGCGGGTGAGCGTCGTCGTGTGGAGTGCCGCCGGATCACTCGCCGCGTGGCTGTGGCTGCTGCTCGGCCAGGGCTTCTTCTGGCGGACGGACGTCCGGCTGCCGCCCGGCCGGGAGCCGGACTCCTGGCCGCCGGTGTGCGTGGTGGTCCCAGCCCGGGACGAGGCCGGGGTGCTGCCCGTGAGTCTGCCGACGCTGCTGGCCCAGGACTACCCGGGCCGTGCCGAGGTGTTCCTCGTCGACGACGGGAGCACGGACGGCACCGGCGCGCTCGCGCGGGAGCTGGCCCGGGAGCGGGGCGGGCTGCCGCTGACGGTCGGCACGCCCGGTGAGCCGCCGGCCGGCTGGACGGGCAAGCTGTGGGCCGTGCGGCACGGCATCGCCCTGGCGGGCGAGCGGCAGCCCGCGTACCTGTTGCTGACGGACGCCGACATCGCGCACGCGCCGGACAGCCTGCGCCGCCTGGTCGCCGCGGCCTCGGGCGGCGGGTTCGACGTGGTCTCGCAGATGGCCCGGCTGCGGGTGGCGAGCCGCTGGGAGCGGCTGGTGGTGCCGGCCTTCGTCTACTTCTTCGCCCAGCTGTACCCGTTCCGGCGGATCTCCCGGCCGGGCGCCCGCACTGCGGCCGCGGCGGGCGGCTGCGTGCTGCTGCGGGCCGGCACGGCCGCGCGGGCCCGGATCCCCGACGCCATCCGGCACGCCGTGATCGACGACGTGGCCCTGGCGCGGGCGGTCAAGGACGCCGGCGGGCGGGTCTGGCTGGGCCTGGCGGACGGGGTGGACAGCGTGCGCCCGTACCCGCGGCTGGGCGACCTGTGGCGCATGGTGTCGCGCAGCGCCTACGCGCAGCTGCGGCACAGCCGGCTGCTGCTGGCGGGCACGGTCGCCGGGCTGGCGCTGGTCTACCTGGTCCCGCCGGCGGCGGTGGCCGCGGGCGCCGTGACGGGCTCGTGGCCGGCCGCGGCGCTCGGCGCGGCCGCCTGGCTGGTGATGGCGGGGACGTACCTGCCGATGCTGCGCCACTACCGGCAGCCGTGGTGGCTCGCGCCGCTGCTGCCGTTCACGGCGCTGCTGTACCTGCTGATGACGGTGGACTCCGCGGTGCAGCACCACCGGGGGCGCGGTGCCGCGTGGAAGGGCCGCACCTACGCCCGGCCGGACGTCGTCGCCGAGGAGGGCTGACGCCGGCCGGGCGCAGCGGTCACTTCCGGCCGGGGGTCCAGTTCATGCCCCAGCCGTAGGCGTGGTCGACGGTGCGCTGGGGGCTCACCCCGCGTTCCGGGATCAGGTAGCGGGCCTCGCGCTGCACCACGAGGTCGCCGTCCGGGGTGCCGGTGATCAGGGCGAGGGCGCACACCGTCGAGGGGACGGTGCACTCGTCGAGCGAGAAGTCGATCGGGGCGCCGTTCTGCGGCCGGAGGGTCACCGTGGCGTTCAGGTCGGCGAAGGAGCGCGCGCCCTCGTAGATGGTGACGAAGACCAGGATGCGCCGGAAGGCCTGCTTGTGGTCGAGGTTGACCGTGAGGTTCTCACCGCTGGAGACGGCGCCGGTGCGGTCGTCGCCGTCCAGGTGGATGTACGGGGGCTGGTGCAGCGAGCCGAAGGCGTTGCCGAGGGCCTGGACGACGCCCTTGCGGCCGTCGGTGAGCTCGTAGAGGGCGCACAGGTCGAGGTCCAGGTCGGAGTGGGTGGCGACCGCGCGGCCGAGCTTCGCGGCCCAGCCCGAGAACTGCTTGCGCACTTCCCAGTTGAGGTTGACGTGCAGGGCGCCCGAGGTGCCGCCCTGCTTGGTGAGCGAGACCGAGGGGGCGGCCTTGGTGAGCGTCACCTTGGTCAGCCGCACGGGTGCCGCGGCGGGCGCGGCGGGCGCGGGCGGCGGCGTCACCGGCCGGGCCGCGGCGGGCGCCGGGGCGGCGGGCGCGGGCTGGGGCGAGGGCGCGGGCGCGGCCTGCTGGGGTTCGTCGACGGTGATGCCGTAGTCGGTGGCGAGGCCCTCCAGGCCGCTGCTGTACCCCTGGCCGACGGCACGGAACTTCCAGGCGCCCTGGCGGCGGTAGAACTCGCCCAGGACGAACGCCGTCTCGGTGGTGGCGCCGGTGCTGTCGTACCGGGCAGCGACGGTTCCCCCGGCGTCCTGCACCTCGATGTAGAGGCCGGGGAGCGCTCCGAAGGTGCCGCCGTCGCAGGAGGCGGCGAGGATGACGGTCTCGATGGCGGGTTCCACCCGGGTGAGGTCCACCGAGAGGGTGTCGGTGACGCGGTCCCCGGCGTTCCGCTTGCCCTCGTGCCGCACGGCGCCCGAGGCGTGGGCCGGCTGGTTGTAGAAGACGAAGTCGTCGTCGGAGCGGACCTTTCCACCGACCAGCAGGAGCGCCGAGGCGTCCGCGTCCGGCACCCCCGGGCCGGAGCGCCACCCCAGCTCCACCCGCAGCGCCGCGGTCGGCACCGGTGTGTTCGATCCCTTCGGCATGGACATGTGCGCCCCCATCACGGGTCATCACGCCAGGTCGGGCCCCGGCACGCGTGGTCTTCTCGTCCGCCCCCACTATGCCCGGTGGGCCGCGGACGTGAGGAGCGGCCCGTCATGACCGGGAGTCAACCGGCGGTAACACGCCCGGAACTCGGGCTTTACCAGAATGTCAGCCGCCCGGACGCCCCTTTTCGGGGAGTTCACTCCCATTAGTGCTGCCACGCCACTGCGGGCACGGAAAAGAACCGTCTTACCGGTCTCCCCAAAAACACATCGTGGGCTTAACTTATGTGCCATGACCTCCCCCCGCTCCACTTATGGCGGCGGTTACTACTCCGCCTCCTTCCCGGACACTCCGATCTACGACTCGCTCGTGGCCGAGCGGGGCACCCCGCAGATCGCCCCGATCCGGGTCCCGTCCGCTTACGAGGCGCCGGGCAGTCATCTGCCCGCGCTTCCCTCGGCGTTGCCCGCCCTCCCGGCGGCACCCTCCCAGCACGGCTACGGCTACCCGCAGGCCCCGCAGCCCGCACCGCTGCAGCAGGCGCCCGCGGCCTACATCCCGCAGCAGGCCACCGCGCCGCGCGGCTATCCCGGCCCGCAGCCGCAGCCGCCGCGCCCGGTGCCCCCGGGCGGGGGCTACGAGGCGATGCGCCCGGCGGCGGCTCCGCGGCCCGGTCCGGCTCCGTACCAGGACCCGTACCAGAGCCAGCAGTACCGCGGTTACTGAGCACCGCTGACCGAACCTCCCCACGGAGCCGTCCGGCCGTCCGGCAGGATGGCTCCATGGGGAACGCGCGTCTGCACTCGATCCACATTCATCCGGTCAAGGCGTTCCGGAGCGTGCCGCTCACGGAGGTCGTCGTAGAGCCCTGGGGGCCCGCCGGAGACCGGCGCTGGATGCTGATCGACGACGGGGGCCGGGTCGTCACACAACGTCAGCAGCCGCGCCTGGCAACCGCCGCCGCCGAGTTGTCGCCCGGCGGCGGCGTGCGGCTGTCCGTGCCGGGGACGGAGCCGCTGACCGTGCCCGTCCCCCGGGCCGGCACGACGATCACGGTCGAGCTGTTCGACGACAAGGTGGAGGCGCTGCCCGCCGACGACCCGGCCGTGCGGGAGTGGTGCCGGGACCGCTTCGGCACCGGCTACCGCCTCGTGCACCTGGACGACCCCGCCACCCGCCGCCGGATCGACCCGGCGTACGCGGAGCCGGGTGACACCGTCACGTTCGCGGACGGCTACCCCCTGCTGCTCACCACCACCGCGTCCCTCGACGCCCTCAACTCCCTGATCGCGGCGGGGGACCACGCCCACGAGGGGCCCCTGCCCATGAACCGCTTCCGGCCGAACCTCGTGGTGGCGGGCACCGGCGCCTGGGCGGAGGACGACTGGGAGCGCATCGCGGTGGGCGAGGTCGCCTTCCGGGTCGCCAAGCCCTCCGGCCGGTGCGTGGTGACCACCACCGACCAGCACACCGCCCGGCGCGGCCGGGAACCGCTGCACTCCCTGGCGCGGCACCGCCGGCACGGCGGCCGGCTGCTGTTCGGCCAGAACCTGATCCCGCTCACCACCGGCACCGTCCGCACCGGCGACCCGGTCCGCGTCCTCGCCCGCCGGACCGCCCGACCGTGACCGGCGGACCGCCCGCCGCACCACGTGACCGGCCCAGCGGCCCGGCCGGCGGCGGGCTCGTCCACGGGCGGCGGCCCGGCCGCGCGGTCCGCCCCGCGCGCGGTCCGGGGCACCGGTTCGCTCCCCGGACCGTGCGGGCGCCCGACCGGTACGGACGCGGCACGGACACCTCGGGCGGCCTTCCGGCTCCGGTCAACCCGCCCGCCCCGCGCACGCTACGGTGGACCGGGCCGAGGCACTCGGCGACAACCCGCGTACAACGAGGTGGGGGCACAGTTACGCCATGGCACAGGGCACGGTCCAGGTGACGCACACCGGCACCTCGCGGTGGCGGCGCCGCACGGGTGAGTACGCATCGCTCGCCGCCGCTCTGGAGGCCGCGGCCGACGGTGACGTCCTCACCGTCGCCCCCGGCACGTACCGGGAGAACCTCGTCGTGGAACGGGCCGTGACCCTGCGCGGGCCCGACGGCTCCCCCGGTTCGGTGCGCATCGCGCCCGCCGACGGCGTGCCGCTCACCGTGCGGGCCTCGGCGGTGGTCCAGGACCTGCACGTGGAGGGCCAGGACGCCGCCGCCCCCGCCGTACTCGTCGAGGACGGCACCCCGGAGCTCCGCGACATACGGATCGTCACCCGCTCCGCCGCCGGCATCGAGGTGCGCGGCAGCGCCCGGCCCACCGTGCGCCGCTGCACGGTCGACAATCCCGCCGGCGTCGGCATCGCCGTACTCGACGGCGGGGGCGGGGTGTTCGAGGAGTGCGAGGTCGTCTCCGCCGGGCAGGCGGGCGTCGCGGTGCGCGGCGGGGGCCACCCGCGCCTGGAGCGCTGCCGGGTGCACCACGCCGCCGGTTCGGGCCTCACCGCGACCGGGGAGAACTCGGCGCTGGAGGCGGTGGGGTGCGAGGTGTACGAGGTGCGCGGCAGCGGTGTCCAGGTCACCCACCGGGCCGCCGCCCACCTCACCGACTGCGACGTGCACCGCACCACCGGCGACGGGGTCACCCTCGACACCGACGCGGTGCTGACGCTGGCCGACTGCCGGATCCACGACATCCCGGAGAACGCGGTCGACCTGCGCTCCCGCTCGGTGCTCACCCTCACCCGCACCACCGTGCGGCAGTTCGGCCGCAACGGCCTGTCGGTGTGGGACCCCGGCACGCGCGTGGACGCCAACCAGTGCGAGATCTTCGACAGCACCGGTGACTACCCGGCGGTGTGGGTGAGCGACGGAGCCACCGCCGTCCTGGACTCCTGCCGGGTGCACGACGTGCCGGACGCCCTGTTCGTGCTCGACCGCGGGTCCCGCGCCGACGTGGTCGACAGCGACCTGTCCCAGGTGCGCAACACCGCGGTGTCGGTGAGCGACGGCGCCACCGCGCAGCTCGACGACTGCCGGATCCGCGAGGCGGCGACGGGCGCCTGGTTCCGCGACCACGGCAGCGGCGGCACCCTCAGCAACTGCACCCTGGACGGCACCCAGACCGGTGTCATCGTCACCAAGGGCGCCGACCCGACCGTCGAGCGCTGCACCGTCGACTCCCCCGCCGAAGCGGGCGTGTACGTCTCCGCGGGAGGCCGCGGCAGCTTCCTGAACTGCCGGGTCACCGGCAGCGGGGGTTACGGCTTCCACGTGATCGACGGCAGCCGCACCACACTGCGCAAGTGCCGCACCGAGCGCTGCGCGCGCGGGGGCTACGAGTTCGCGGAGGGAGGCACGGACGGGGCCGGAGCCGGCGGCCCGCTGGTCGAGGACTGCACCAGCGACGAGAGCGGCGGCCTGCGCCCCGCGGCCACCGCGACCACCGAACCGGCGGTGCAGACCGCGGACCGCTCGCCCGGCCTGCTGGGCGCCGTCCCCGTGCAGCGCCCCGAACCGGTGCCCTCCGCCCCGGTGCCCCCCGAGCCCGCGGCGGCGTCCGGGCAGGAGGTCCGCGAGTCGAAGGCCGTGCTCGGCGAACTCGACGCGCTGGTGGGCCTGGAGAGCGTCAAGCGCGAGGTGCGGGCGCTGATCGACATGATCGAGGTGGGCCGCGCCCGGCAGCGGGCGGGCCTGAAGGCGGCCTCGGTGAAGCGGCACCTGGTGTTCACCGGCTCCCCCGGCACCGGCAAGACCACCGTCGCCCGGCTGTACGGCGAGATCCTGGCCTCCCTCGGGGTGCTGGAGAAGGGGCACCTGGTCGAGGTGTCGCGGGTGGACCTGGTCGGCGAGCACATCGGCTCGACGGCGATCCGCACCCAGGAGGCGTTCGAGAAGGCCCGCGGCGGTGTGCTGTTCATCGACGAGGCGTACGCACTGTCCCCGGAGGACGCCGGGCGGGACTTCGGCAAGGAGGCCATCGACACGCTGGTGAAGCTGATGGAGGACCACCGGGACGCCGTCGTGGTGATCGTCGCGGGCTACACGGCGGAGATGGAGCGGTTCCTGTCGGTCAACCCCGGGGTGGCGTCCCGTTTCTCACGGACCATCACCTTCGGCGACTACGGTCCGCAGGAACTTCTGCGCATCGTGGAGCAGCAGGCCGAGGAGCACGAGTACCGGCTCGCCCCCGGCGCCGCCGAGGCCCTGCTGACGTACTTCACGGACATCCCCAAGGGGGCGGCCTTCGGCAACGGCCGCACCGCGCGCCAGACGTTCGAGGCGATGGTGGAGCGGCACGCGGGCCGGGTCGCCCAGCTCGCGGAGCCGAGCACCGACGACCTGACCCTGCTCTACGGCGAGGACCTGCCGGCACTGCCCTGATCCACCGCGCCGGACGCGGGTTCGGACACGGGTTCGGCCAGGGGTTCGGACGCCGGCCCGGGTACCGCACCGGACGGCGGCCCGGTGGGGCGCGGCCCCGGCACCTCGGGCCGCAGCCGGGCCAGGAGCCGGCGCCGTTCCTCGGCGAAGACCGGGTCGGCCCGGTAGTCGGAGTGGCCCAGGATGGGCGCGGGCAGCGGGTGGGCGCGGGTGCGGCCGTAGGCGAGGGGGTCCTTGAGCGGCGGGCGGTCCACCGGCGGGCCGTCGTCGCCGGACAGCCGCACGGGACCGCCGATGGGGTCGGTGAGCCGGTACAGGTTGGTCCAGCAGTCGGCCTCCCGGTGCAGCCGGCCGAGGGCCTCCGGCCCGAAGTGGGCCGGGAACCAGCGGCCGTAGAGGCGTTCCAGCGGGGACCCGTACGTCAGCAGCGCCACCCGCTTGCGGGTCGCGGGCGGCAGCTGCCAGGCCGCGGCGGCGGCCAGCACGCTGCCCTGGGAGTGGCCGGAGACGACCAGCCGCCCGCCGGTCTCCTGCGTCCAGGTGGCGATCCGCCAGGTCAGGTCCGGCACCGCACGCTCCGCGTAGCAGGGCGGGGCGAAGGGGTGGGCGGCGCGCGGCCAGAAGGTGCCGACGTCCCAGAGGATGCCGATGGTGCGCCGCGCGGAGGCGTCCTGGTAGGCGCGCCGCCCCCAGGTGACGAACAGTATGAAGCCCAGGCCGATCAGCCACGAGCCGAGGGCCTGCGCGGTCTCGGCGGCGCCGTGGACGACGGCGTACGAGCCGCGGGCGGCCTCGCCGGGCGTCCGGTCGGTGACCAGGGCGCCGACGAGGGCGCCCGCGCCCAGCAGCAGGGTGGCGCCGGAGGTGACGGCGACGATGCGCGGACCGCGGTCGGTGAGGGCGGCCATGGCGCGGGCGTAGGCGATGCGGCGGGTGCGGGCGGCGTCCGCCTGTTCGCCGGGGTAGTCGCGGGCGACGGCGGCGCGCTCCTCGCGGGCCAGCAGCCAGGCCCGCCGGGCCAGCCAGCCGGCCAGCACCAGGAGCAGGACCAGCAGGGGCGGGATCACGGAGGCCTGCCAGGTCAGCACGACGGGCGGCCCGGGCATCGCGGTGCCGGTGCCGTCGAGCCAGTCCGCCACCCGTTGGGCGACGCCGCCGGACATCACGCCGCCCAGGGCGCAGGCCAGCATCGCCACGGCCGGCCCGGCGAGTCCGCGCAGCGCGGCACGGCGGTCGGGGTCGCTGCGGTGCAGCACGCGGGCGGCCACGCCCAGGGCGATCACCAGCAGCCCCTGGGCGAGGCCGAGGGCACCGAACGTCTCGTCGCCCGGGAGCCTGCCGGAGGACACCCAGCCGGGCCGTTCCCACCCGGCGTACAGCACGCTGAGCACGAGCAGGGCGAGAGCGGTGAGCGGCAGCCACCGCACCAGGTGCCGGTCGAGCGCGCCGTCGGCCCGGCGCTCGGCCCGGCCCCGGCGGCACACCACCCACACGACGACGGCCGCGGCGGCGGCCAGCGCGGCCTCCAGGAGGAGGCCGAGCAGCGCGGGCACGGCCGGCTCGGCGGCCTCGCGGTCGTGACGGGCGGCGGCGGAGCCGACCGCGGCGGCGACCGTCAGCAGCCCCGCCGCGGTGTGCGCGGCGCGCAGCCGGGCGCCGAGGCGGCGGCCGTACCAGAAACCGGGGCGGCCCAGCGCGGTGCCGCCGTCCCCGTCCCCTCCCCCGGGTCCCCCGGGGCCCCCGGGGGACCCGGAACCGTCGGGGCCGGCGGTGTGGTCCCGGGACAGCGGCTGCTGGGACTCGTAGGCGCTCCAGGTGCGCAGGGAGAGGTACCACAGCAGACCGGTCAGCGCGGTGGGCACCAGCGCGGCGAGGGCGAGGCGGCGGCCGGGCATGCTCCACCAGCCGCCGTCGGAGGTCTCGGGCGACAGGAAGCCCAGCCAGGAGTGGCGGGCGGCGCACGCGCCGGTGCCCGCGCACTGCCAGGCGGCCAGGTCCAGGGCGACCTCGCAGGCGGCGGCGACGAGCAGCACCGTCAGGCTCAGTCCGGCCAGCCGCAGCAGCACGCCGTACAGCCGCACCGTGCGGGGGCGGCCGCGGGCGGTGGGGCGCATCCAGTGGGCGAGGTTGACGACCATGAACGGCAACAGCAGCAGCCACAGGGCGCGGGTGCCGTTGCCGGAGGTGAGGTTGCACCAGACGTACGCCTCGGGAACCGGCCCCTCGCGCCGCCCGGAGGGCCGCCGCTCGGCGTCGGCGTCGTCGGCCCGGCGGAAGACGGCGGCCACGTCGTCGCCGGTGACGCGGACCGTGCGCGGGTCATCGAGCATCGCCTCGGGGGTCGTGCCGCCCACGCCGTGGACGAGGAGTTCCAGGGCCGCGCCGGGTTCCCCGGGACCTGCGGCGGGGGCCCCGGCGCCCTCCGCCGGTCCGCGTTCCTGCGCCCGTTCCACTGCTCGGCACTCCCCCCGGTGACACGCCGTCGGCTCGGTCCGTGCGGGCACAGGATGTCCGGCGGCGGCCCCCCTCACACCTCCCGTCACGCAATCTCCCCGGTCCGTGTGACCGGGGGCGGACGGACGGGGCGGGAGTGACGTGTGCGCGACGTTCCGCCGGTGGCGCCCGGCGGGTGGCGTCGTGGGAGGATGGAACGTCCGTGCACCGGGGCCGGGTGGATCGCGCTCGCCGCGGCGGGAGTGCCGGGCGGGTCGGACGGTTGAGCGGCGAAAGGACCGGAGCGTACGTGAGCGAGAATCAGAACCTCCTCGCGGAGCAACGACGCACCCTCATCCTGGACGAGGTCCGGCGCCGGGGCGGGGTCCGGGTCAACGAGCTGACCCGCAGGCTCGGCGTGTCGGACATGACGGTCCGCCGCGACCTCGACGCGCTGGCCCGGCAGGGCGTGCTGGAGAAGGTGCACGGCGGCGCGGTCCCGGTGGTGGAGGCCAGCACCCACGAGCCCGGTTTCGAGGCCAAGTCGGGTCTGGAGCTGAGCGCCAAGGAGGACATCGCGCGGGCCGCCGCCGAACTGGTCCCGCCGGGCGCCGCGATCGCGCTCTCGGGCGGGACGACGACGTTCGCGCTGGCGCACCGGCTGCTGGAGGTGCCCGATCTGACGGTGGTCACCAACTCGGTGCGGGTGGCGGACGTCTTCCACGCGGCGCAGCGCACGTCGGGTCCGCGTCCGGGTGCCGCGACGGTGGTGCTGACGGGCGGGGTGCGGACCCCGTCGGACTCGCTGGTGGGGCCGGTGGCCGACCAGGCGATCGCCACGCTCCACTTCGATCTGCTGTTCCTCGGCGTGCACGGGATATCCGTCGAGGCGGGCCTGTCGACGCCGAACCTCGCGGAGGCCGAGACCAACCGCCGGCTGGTGCAGTCGGCGCGGCGGGTCGTGGTGGTCGCCGACCACACCAAGTGGGGCACGGTGGGCCTGAGTTCGTTCGCCTCCCTGGACCAGGTGGACACGCTGGTGACCGACTCCGGACTGCCGGCCCGGGCGCGGGAGCAGGTCGCGGAGCGGCTGCGCCGGCTGGTGGTGGCGGGCGAGGGCGGGACGTCCGCGGAGACCGGGGCGGGGCAGGAGGAGGCGGTGTCCGGCGACGGGACTCCCGCAGCCACCTCCGGCCCGGCGTCCGATGCCGGTGACGGCTCCCGCCCGGCCGCCGACGGTGGTGACGGCTCCCGTCCGGCCGCCGGTGCGGGTGACGGCTCCGCCCCCGATGCCGGTGGCGGCTCCGGCTCCGCCGAAGAGTCCGAAGAGTCCGCGGAGGAATCCGCGGAGGGGGCCTCGGAGTCCGCGGAGGGGTCCGCGGAGGGCGACCGCGTCTCCTGAGCTGCCGGGGCCCGGGACGGCCGGGATCCGCGCCGGGCGGAGAGGCGTGCGCGGGGCGTACGACGCCCCCTCGCGGACCACACCGGGGTCCTCGCCCGTCGACCGCGACGGCGCGCTTCCGACGGGGCCGTGGTGTCAGTCCGGCCAGACGCCGGTGGTCAGCAGGGTGTCGATGACCGCCGCGTACGGGGTGATGTCCAGCCCCTGCCCGGTCAGCCAGGCGTCCGAGTAGTAGCGGTCGAGGTAGCGGTCCCCCGGGTCGCACAGCAGGGTGACCACGCTGCCCTCCCGCCCGGCGGCCACCATCTCCGCGACGATCCTCAGCGCGCTCCACAGCCCGGTGCCGGTGGAGCCGCCCGCCCGGCGCCCGATCGCCTTCTCCAGGGCGCGGACCGCGGCGACGCTGGCGGCGTCCGGCACCTTCATCATCCGGTCGATGGCACCGGGCACGAAGCTGGGCTCCATTCGGGGCCGGCCGATGCCCTCGATGCGCGACCCCCGGTCGCAGGTGACGTCGCCGTCACCGGTCGTCCAGCCGTCGAAGAAGCAGGAGTTCTCGGGGTCGGCGACACAGATGCGGGTGTCGTACTGGAGGTAGTGGACGTAGCGGGCCAGCGTCGCGGAGGTGCCGCCGGTGCCGGCCGTCGCGACGATCCACTCGGGTTCGGGGAACCGTTCCCGTTCGAGCTGGCGGAAGATCGACTCGGCGATGTTGTTGTTGCCCCGCCAGTCGGTGGCCCGTTCGGCGTAGGTGAACTGGTCCATGTAGTGGCCGCCGGTCTCCGCCGCGAGTGCGGCGGACGCCTCGTACATGGTGCGGGGGTCGTCCACGAAGTGGCACCGGCCGCCGTGGAACTCGATCAGGCGGCACTTCTCGGCACTGGTCGTGCGGGGCATGACGGCGATGAAGGGCACCCCGATCAGTTGCGCGAAGTACGCCTCGGACACGGCCGTGGAGCCGCTGGACGCCTCGATCACCGGGCGGTCCGGACGGATCCAGCCATTGCACAGCCCGTAGAGGAACAGCGACCGGGCCAGCCGGTGCTTGAGGCTGCCGGTGGGGTGCGTGGACTCGTCCTTGAGGTAGAGGTCGACGCCCCACCGTTCGGGCAGCGGGAAGCGCAGCAGGTGGGTGTCGGCGGAGCGGTTGGCGTCCGCCTGGACCCGGCGGACGGCTTCTTTCAGCCAGTCGCGATAGGCGGAATCGGTTCGGTCGACGTCGAGGGTGACGTCCGCCGGGACGAGGGGGGAAGTGCTCACGGCGGGGCTCCTTACGCTGAGCACCGACGGCGTCTCACGCGGCCGGTGCACCGATCATAAGCACCTCGCGCACCCCTTTTCACCTGCATAAACGCTTCTTTGGGCGCCTCAAAGGGGCCCCTGGGGACGGGGGCGCGAAGGCGTGGGGGCGCACGGACCGAAGTGCTTCGCGCGCCTCCGGAAGGGGGAGCGCGCGTACTGGTGCTCGACGGCGCACGGGGGCACACTGCACCGGCGGGAGGAACCCCGGAAGGGGAGACTGGTGGTGGACGCGCCGGACCCGGGCGGGTCCGGCACACCGACGCACGACGAGGGGGCGTGGGACATGGCGGAGCCGGAGTTCACGGCCACCGGCGTGCGGATCGGCAGGCGACTGCGGTCGCTCACCCGGGCCGGCCAGGTCCGGATCAGCGACGGCCGCCTCGAACTGCTCACCAGCTACGGCACGGAGATCGACAGCGCCCCGGTGCAGGCCGTGCGCGCCTCCCGACCCTGGTTCGCCCCGGAGGACAGGGCGTTGGCGGACGTCAACGGCACCCGCTACTCGCTCACCCTCGGTGACCACGATCCCGCCCCGGGCGAGCCCGGCCCGCCGGCGGCACGCCGCTTCATCGAGGCCGTGCGGCGGGCAGCGGGGCGCGGCGACTGAGATGTCCGCGAGTTGCGCCGCCTCACCCCGTGCGTCACGCTGGTCACACGTCACTCTGGGTTTACCGGCGATAACGCTGCGAACCAGCCCGCCGGCCACGACAGCAGGCGGCAGCGTCACGCAGGCATCCTGCTGGATCCGTACTCCGTGTTCTTCCGGACTCCGATCCGGACCTGACATCGGGGAGTCGCAGCCGTGATCAGTCACCCAAGCAGACAGTGCACGGTGGAGCTCCAAGCCCTGCCGTCGCGGATCGGACAGGTCCGCAGAATCGTATCTGCGCAGTTGCGCTACTGGCATATGGACTGCCTGATCGACCGGGCCTCGCTCGGCGTGACGGAATTGCTGTCCAACGTCCACCGGCACGCCCGGCCCGACAAGACCTGCACCGTCGAGATGGAGCTCCTGCTCGACCGACTGAAGGTCTCGGTGCACGACCGCGATCCCCGCCTGCCCGTCGTGTCGGACGCGAGCCCGCTCGCGACCTGCGGCCGGGGGCTGGCGATGGTGGCCGCGATGAGTGAAAGCTGGGGCGCCCTGCCCGAGGGCGACGACGGCAAGGTCGTGTGGTTCACCCTGCCGACGCCCGCCGTGACCGCCGCTCCCGTCCCGGCCCGCCTGCCGCGGCTGAACGGGGCGGAGCCCTCGCCCCGGATCACCGAGGTCGCGGAGGTCGCCCTGGTCGAACGCGTCACCGAGGGCCACCGCGCCGAACCCGCTCCCGCCCGGTCCGCCGTTCCCGGCTGACCGGGCGGTGACCTCGTCACCGCCGCGGTCGCGGTCCTGGCCGTACCCGTCACGACGCGGGGTCCGTCGGGACGCCCCTCGCGGGCGGACGGTGGGCGGGCGGAAACCGCCCGGCGGGCACGGCCGCCCGCCGGGCAGGGGCGGCCGCCGGGCAGGGGCGGCCGCCGGGCAGGGGCGGTCGGCCCGGGGAGGCGCGATCACGGGTGTACCGGGGACCGCGGGGTGGTTTGGGGTCGCGTGCGGGCAGGGCCGGCGTCCGTGAGTCTCCGTGTGTGTCCACGGCCGGCAGCCGGGCTGTCTCCCGGGGGACGTCGTGGAGACGCCCGGCCCGCCGGTCGTCCCGTGGGCCGGACGTCCCGTCGTCCGGTCCTGCCGTCGTCCGGCCCTACGGTCGTCCGGTTCTCCGGTCTCCGGCCGTCGGGTCGTCCCGCCGTCTGCCGTCCGCCGTCCGCCGTCCGCCGTCCGCCGTCCGCCGTCCGGTCAGCGTGGGCCGGAAGGCCCGAACTGTTCGTCCAGGACGGACAGTCGGCGCCAGTACTCCTCCTCGTCGATCTCGCCGGAGGCGAACCGGCGGCCGAGCACGGTCAGGGGCGAGTCGTCCCGGGCGGGGGGCCGTCCGGGGCCGCGTCCCGTGTGCCGGGCCGTGCGGCGCAGCAGGGTGAGGCCGGCCCCGATGGCCAGGGCCCAGAAGAGGGGCAGGAGCAGGATCCACGGGCCGGGCCCGCCGTCGCCGAAGTGCGCCAGGGTCTGCATCGTCGTTCAACTCCTCGGAAGCGGTGCTGTCATGCACGCCGGTCTCTTCCGAGGGTGGTCCCGCGAGGCCCCGGGGGCGTCGTACGGCCGTCGGCCGTGGCGCTGCTCCCCGGGGAGTACGCGGAGACCCGCGCGGCTGCTCCTCCGGCGGGCGGCAGCCGCGCGGGCCCGGTCAGGACGAGGGCTGGGCGGTGTCCTTCATCCGTCCCCAGCCGTGCCAGCGCTCGACCTCGACCCAGGCGCTGATCCGGCCCCGCTCCCGGTTCGGGTACGGGTCGCCGGTGTAGTGCCGGGCGAGGCGGTCGATGTCGGCGAGGTCCTCGTCGTCCCGCCACTCGGCCACGCGGCCGATGAGGGTGACGTGGGTGTACCAGTCGTCCTCGGCCAGGACGGTGAGGGTGACGCGCGGGTCGCGGCGCAGGTGCTTCAGGCGGACGCGGCCTTCGTCGAGGTTGAGCAGGACCCGCCCGTCCTCCCAGAGGTACCAGGTGGCCGTGGACACGGGTGCGCCGTCGGAGCGCACGGTGGCCATGACGCACGGGTTGGGGCGGCGCAGCAGGTCGACGGCCTCGGCGGGCAGCGGGGGCTCGGACACGGGGATCTCCTCCGGTTGACGGGTGGGGCGGGGGTCGGGGGGCCGTGCCGGGGCGGCACGGGCGGGGTGGCCGGACGGCCTGGTCAGTCCGGGAAGCTGGCGTAGTACGCGGCGGCCATGTCCTCGTCGCCGTGGCCCTGGGCCGCCGCGCGTTCCAGGCGCTCCGCGCTCGCCGCGGCCACGTCCAGGCGTGCGCCGTGCTGTTCACCGGCCTTCACGATCAGCCGGGCGTCCTTGGCGGCCGTGGTCACGGCGAACGAGGCCGGGGTCAGCCGGTTCGCGCGGATGAGGCCGGCCTTGGCGTGCAGGTAGCCCATGTCGAGGGGGCCGCCCCGGACGAGGTCGAGGAAGCCGTCGGGGTCGACGTCCAGGGCCTCGGCGAGGGCCAGCGCCTCGCCGACGGCGGAGGTGGCCGCCAGGACCCAGCTGTTGACCACCAGTTTCAGGCGGGTGGCGCTGCCGGCGGCGCCGTCGTCGCCGGTCCACACGGTGCGGGCGCCGACCGCGTCGAAGACGGGCGTCACCGTGTGCCGGCCCTCGGCGGGACCGGCGGCGAGCACGGTCAGCTGCCCGGCCTCGGCGGGCTGCCGGGTGCCGAGCACGGGGGCGTCGTAGAACAGCAGACCGTGTTCACGGGCGAGAGCGGCGAGTTCGGTGACGCCGTCGAGTCCGGCGGTGGTGGACTGCGCCCAGACCGTGCCGGGCCGCAGAGCGGGCACGGCCTGCCGCATGACATCGAGGGTGACGGGGCCGTCGTGCAGCATCGTCAGCACGACGTCGGCCGGGGCGACCGCGTCGGCGGGCGTGTCCGTGACGTGCGCGCCGTCGGCGGCCAGGGGTTCGGCCTTGGCGCGGGTCCGGTTCCAGGCGCGGACGGCGTGTCCGGCGCGGGCGAGGTTGCGGGCCATCGCGGCGCCCATGATGCCGGTGCCCAGGACCGCCACGGTGAGCTGCTCGTCGGTCATGCCGTCCGCCTTCCGTCGTCGGGCCGGGCCGCCTTCCGGCCCCCGTGTCCTGTACCCGGTTCCGCCGGGTGCGTGCGCGTGCCGTCCGGGGGCTCCTCCGACGGCCGGAGGGCCCGCCGCGGCCCTCGGCCTCCCGGCCACGGGCCCGGTCCGGGATTACGCGAGGGCGCCCAGCGGGTCGTCCAGGACGGGCTGCCAGGCGAGTTCGGCCGCGCCGACCAGGCTGTTGTGGGCCAGGGTGCAGGGCAGGATCGGGACGCTGCCGCTGCGGCCCCACAGGCTGCGGTCGGCGACGACGGCGCGCAGCCGGTCCGGGTCCGCGTCCAGCAGCGTGCCGTGCAGGCCGCCGAGGATGATCCGGTCGGGGTTGAGGATGTTCACCAGCCCGGCGAGGCCGAGGCCGAGGCGGTCGATCAGGTGCTCGGTCGCGGCGCGGACGGCCGGGTCGTCGTAGTGCTCGCGGATCAGGGTGTCGGCGTGCTTCAGCAGGGAGACCTCGGGGCCCGGAGCCCGGCCGGCGGCGGTCAGGAAGGCCAGCGGGTCGGTCTCGACGTCGAGGCAGCCGCGGCTGCCGCAGTGGCAGGGGCGGCCCTCCGGGTGGACGGGGAGGTGGCCGACCTCCAGGGCGAGCCCGGAACTGCCGGAGTGCAGGCGGCCGTCGAGGACCAGCGCGCCGCCGACGCCGCGGTGGCCGGTGGCCACGCACAGCAGGTCGCGGGAGCCCCGTCCGGCGCCGTGCCGGTGCTCGGCGAGGGCGGCGAGGTTGACGTCGTTGGCGGCGAAGGCGGGGCCGTCGAGTCCGGCGGCCCGCACCTGCTCGGTGAAGATCTCCCGCACCGGCGCCCCCGCCGGCCAGGCCAGGTGCAGCGGGTTGAGCGCCAGCCCTTCCGGTTCGGCGACCGCGGACGGCACGGCGAGCCCCGCTCCCACGCACCGGCGCCCGGTCTCGCGGAGCAGGTCGGCGCCGGCCGCCACGACGGAGCCGAGCACCTTCGCCGGGTCGGCGTCCACGACCTCGCAGCCGGGCGTCGTGGCGACGATCCGGCCGCCGAGGCCGACCAGGGCGGCACGGAACCCGTCGGCGTGCACCTGTGCGGCGAGGACCACGGGGCCGTCCTCGGCGACCGCGAGCCGGTGGGAGGGGCGCCCCTGCGAACCGGCGGCGGCTCCGGGGCGGGCATCCACCCGGATCAGGCCCAGCGCCTCCAGTTCGGCCGCGACCGCCCCCGCGGTGGCCCGGGTCACGCCGAGCTCGGCGGTGAGCACCGCGCGGGTGGGCGCCCGGCCGGTGTGGACGAGCTCCAGGGCGGGGCCGAGCGCGCCGCGCCCCCGGTCCAGCCGCGCCCTCGTGGTGGTCCCTTTCCCCGGCGTCCCGGGGTCCGCGTTGCCGCTCATGAAGGAGAGTGTTCCATGATCCGTCCAGGTGGCCGACTACAGGCCGGACACCCGCAGCGTGATGTTCAGCCGTCCCTCCAGCCCCAGCTGAGGCGGTGCGGTGCCGGCGTGCACGCGGGGCACCCCGTGGTACGCGAGCCGGGACGGCCCGCCGAAGACGAACAGGTCGCCGCTCCGCAGTTCGACGTCGGTGTAGGGGCGGGTCCGGGTCTCGGTGTTGCCGAAGCGGAAGACGCAGGTGTCGCCGAGGCTCAGGGACACCACGGGCGCGTCCGCGCGCTCGTCGCTGTCGCGGTGCATGCCCATCCGGGCGTCGGCGCCGTAGAAGTTGACCAGCGCGATGTCGTAGTCCGCTCCCCCGGCCGCGCCGGTGCCCAGGGCGTCGGCCACCGCGCGCCGGCCCAGGCGGCCGAGGAGGTCGGGGAACGGTTTGACCGGGGCGCCGTCGCCGTCGACGACGGTGCGGGCGTACCCGTAGGGGTACCAGTGCCATCCCAGGCACACCTGGCGGGCGGACATGGTGCCGCCGCCGGGGGTGCGGACCGTGCGCAGCCCGGCGGGCGGCCGGGCCCACTCCCGGCAGGCAGCCAGCAGCTCGCGCTGCGCGTCGGCATCGAGCCAGCCCGGCACGTGCACCGCGCCGGGCGCGATCCGCGCGCGGGGCCTGGGGAACAGCTCGGGGTCCATGCCCCCATCCTGCCGGACCGGGCCTGAGCTGCGGCTCGGCTAGCCTGTGGGCACGATGGACGACCGTATGACGACGCCGTGGGGTGCTCCGGCGCTGACCCGCTTCCCCGAGGATCCGCGTGACCGGCTGCGCGCCTGGGACGCCTCCGACGCCTATCTGCTCCGGTACCTGGACCGGGAGGGGATCGCTCTGTCCGGGACCGTCGTGGTGCTCGGTGACCGGTGGGGCGCGCTGGTCACGGCGCTGGCGGCGCACCGGCCGACGCAGATCACGGACTCCTGGCTGGGGCAGCAGGCGACCCGGGCCAACCTGGCGCGCGACGGGGTGGAGCCCGGGGCGGTCCGGCTGCTCACCACGCAGGACGCGCCGCCGGGCCGGATCGACGTGCTGCTCGTGCGGGTGCCCAAGAGCCTGGCCCTGCTGGAGGACCAGCTGCTGCGGCTGGCCCCCGCCGTGCACGCGGACACGGTGGTGATCGGCACCGGCATGGTCAAGGAGATCCACACCTCCACGCTGCGCCTGTTCGAGCGGATCCTCGGCCCGACCAGGACCACGCTCGCCGAACAGAAGGCGCGGCTGATCCTGTGCACGCCGGACCCGGACCTGGAACGGCCGGACAACCCCTGGCCGTACCGCTACACGCTGCCCGAGGACATCGGCGCGGTGTCCGGCAGGCCGGTCGTCAACCATGCGGGCGTGTTCTGCGCGGACCGCCTCGACATCGGCACCCGGTTCTTCCTGCGGCACCTCCCGGCCGCCGGTGACGGGGCCCGGGTGGTGGACCTGGGCTGCGGCAACGGCGTGGTCGGCACGGCGGTGGCGCTGGCCCAGCCGCGGGCCGAAGTGCTGTTCACGGACGAGTCGTTCCAGGCCGTGGCGTCCGCCGAGGCCACCTACCGGGCGAACGGCGTGCCGGGGCACGCGGAGTTCCGGGTCGGCGACGGGCTGACGGGCGTGCCGGACCGGAGCGTCGACCTGGTGCTCACCAATCCGCCCTTCCACTCCCACCGGGCGACCACGGACGCCACCGCCCGGCGGATGTTCGGGGACGCCCGGCGGGTGCTGCGGCCGGGCGGCGAGCTGTGGGTCGTCGGCAACCGGCACCTGGGGTACCACGTACGGCTCCGGCGGCTGTTCGGCAGCAGCGAAGTCGTCGCGTCCGACCCGAAGTTCGTGGTGCTCAGGGCCGTCCGGCGGTGACCGGCCGCCGGGGCCGGTGACACCCCCGCGGGGCGTTCACCGCGCGGAGGGCACCCTGGGGCCCAGGGCCCGGACGATGCCGGCGACCGTGCGGGCCATGGCCTCGCGGCCCACCGTGAGGTAGCGGCGGGAGTCCACGGCCTCCGGGTGGGCGGCCAGGTACTGCCGGATCGCGCCGGTCATGGCGATGTTCAGCGCGGTGCCGACGTTGACCTTGGCGATGCCGCCGGCGACGGCGGCGGCGAGTTCCTCGTCGGGCAGCCCCGACGAGCCGTGGAGGACGAGGGGCACGTCCAGCCGGGTGGCGAGCCGTTCGAGCAGGGCGTGGTCGACGGCGGCGGTGCGCGTGGTCATGGCGTGGGTGGTGCCGACGGCGACGGCCAGGGCGTCCACGCCCGAGTCGGCGACGAAGGCGCGGGCCTGATCGGGATCGGTGCGGGCACCGGGCGCGTGGGCGTCCAGCGGGGGCCGGCCGTCCTTGCCCCCGATGTCGCCCAGTTCGGCCTCGATCCACAGCCCGTGGGCGTGGGCCCAGTCGGCGGCGGCCCGGGTGGCGGCCAGGTTCTCGTCGTAGGGCAGCCGGGCCGCGTCGTACATCACGGAGCCGAATCCGGCGTCCGGGGCCTGGCGCAGCAGGGCGTCGCTCTGGACGTGGTCGAGGTGCAGCGCCACGGGGACGGCGGCGCGCTCGGCGGCGGCGACGGCGGCCCGGGCCAGCGGGAGCAGCCGGCCGTAGCGGAACCGGACGGCGTTCTCGCTGACCTGGAGGACGACGGGGGCGTCCACCGACTCGGCGCCCGCGATGACGGCCTCGACGTGTTCCAGCGTGATGACGTTGAAGGAGGCGACCGCCGAGCGGGACTCGGTGGCGCGGGAGACGAGCTCGGCGGTGGTGGCGAGGGGCACGGCCGGTCCTTTCCGGGTGGGCGAGTCGGTGCCGGGGCGCCCGGGGCGCGGGCGCCGCGGCGGGCGTGCTCCGCGGGACGGCTCAGGGTTCGAGGACGACCGAGCGGGTGAGGTGGCGGGGGCGGTCGGGGTCGAGCCCGCGGGCGGCGGCGACGGTCACGGCCAGGCGCTGGGCGCGGACGAGTTCGGCGAGCGGGTCGAGGGTGCCCTCGACCCACAGGGCGCCGGTGTCCCGGACCTGCCGGGCCAGGCCGTCCGGGGCGGTGCCGAACATCCAGGTGGCCGTGCCGCCGGTGCTGACGCTGATCGGCCCGTGCCGGTACTCCATCGCCGGGTACGCCTCCGTCCAGGCGAGGGCCGCCTCCCGCATCTTCAGTGCCGCCTCACTGGCCAGACCGACGGTCCAGCCGCGGCCCAGGAAGGTGAACTGGCCGCAGTCCGGGAGCCCTTGGGGCAGGGGCTGCGCGAGCGCGGTCCGGGCGTCCTCGGCCACGCGGTCGGTGTGCAGGCCGAGATGGGCACGGAGCAGCGTGAGGGCCGTGGTCGCGAACCGGGTCTGCACCACGGACCGTTCGTCGGCGAAGTCCAGGACGACCAGGGCGTCGGCCACCTCCCGCACCGGGGTGGCGGGGTCCGCGGTCAGGGCGGTGGTGCGGGTGCGGCCCTTCAGCGCGGCGAGCAGGTCGAGCACTTCGGTGGTGGTGCCGGACCGGGTCAGGGCGACGACCCGGTCGTAGCGGCGGGCGGACGGGAACTCCGAGGCGGCGAAGGCGTCTGTCTCCCCCTGACCCGCCTCCTCGCGCAGGGCCGCCACGGCCTGGGCCATGAAGTACGACGTCCCGCAGCCGACGATCGCGACCCGCTCCCCCGGCGCCGGGAGCACCGGCCGGTGTTCCGCAGCCCCGTCCGCGGCCCGGACCCAGCACGCGGGCTGGCTGTTCAGTTCGTCCTCGACATGCGTCACGGCCGGAGCACCCCCACCTGATGGATGATTGTTCTTGCAAGATAGAGCCTGGTTTCGAGCAGAATCAAGCACGGAAGGGCAGTTCCCCTCTTCCCGGTGGGCTAGGGTCGCCCTCGGACGTCGGGGCGGCGGGCGCGGCTGAGGCGGTTGAGGCGGCGGGAGCGGCTGAGGCGGCCGGCGGCGCTCACGCCGGGCACGCCCGGCACTCCGGTCCCGGCGGACACTCCGGGCCCGGCGGACACGACGACTTGTCGACACATCGGCAGATCGGCCCATCGGCCCATCGGTGCGGCGGGGCAGTGAGGCGGAACGGTGCGGTGGGATGGCCGTCCGGCGGTGCGGCACGGCCGTGCGGTACACCGGTACGAATCGAGTCGTAGGAAGACGGACGGGAGGGCGGATGGCGCGGGACGCCCGCTGGCAGACGCTGCTGGAACTGCTCGGGGAGCGCGGTCGGCTGGACGTCGAGGAGGCGGCCGTGGAGCTGGCGGTGTCCCCCGCGACGATCCGGCGGGACCTGGACCGGCTCGCCGAGCAGCGCATGCTGGTGCGCACCCGGGGCGGCGCCGTCGCGCACGGCGTGTCGTACGAGCTGCCGCTGCGCTACAAGACGGCGCGGCACGCCCCTCAGAAGCAGCGGATCGCCCGTGCGGTGGCGGATCTCGTCACGCCGGGCCAGGCGGTCGGGCTGACCGGCGGCACGACGACCACGGAGGTCGCCCGGGCCCTGGCCGTCCGCTCGGACCTGGCGTCCGGCACACCGGCGCTGACCCTGGTGACGAACGCGCTGAACATCGCCAACGAGCTCGCCGTCCGGCCGCAGTTCAAGATCGTGGTGACGGGCGGCGTCGCCCGCCCCCAGTCCTACGAGCTGACCGGACCGCTGGCGGACGGCGTACTGGACCAGGTGACCCTGGACGTGACGGTGCTGGGGGTCGTCGCGTTCGACGTCACGCACGGTGCCGCCGCGCACGACGAGGCCGAGGCCGCGGTCAACCGGCGGCTGTGCGAGCGGGCGGGGCGGGTGGTGGTGGCCGCCGACTCCAGCAAGCTGGGGCGCCGGGCGTTCGCCCGGATCTGCGCGGCACAGGCCGTGGAGACGCTGGTCACCGACGCGGCGGCGGCCCCGGAGGCGGTGCGCGCGTTCGAGGAGGCGGGACTCCGGGTCGTCGTGGTGTGAGCGCCGTGCACCGGGCCGGGTACGTCCCGGCCGCCTAGGCTGGCAGGCAGCGCGACACACGCCGGCGGGCCAGGAGGCTGCGATGGGCGGAACGGACGGGGACCGCGGGGCCGCCGGGGACCACCCGGCCGCCGAGGGCCACGAGGCCGCCGCGCAGCACGGGGGCGGCAGGGACGGCGGGCCCGGCACGGGCGACGGCCACGGCACGGGCGACGGCCCGCGTGGCGGCGCCGGCCGGCGCTACGTGCCGATCGCGGACCACGGACTGATCGGCGATCTGCGCACCGCGGCCCTGGTGGCGATCGACGGCACCATCGACTGGTACTGCTCCCCGTCCTTCGACGCGCCCAGCGTGTTCGCCGCCGTGCTGGACGCCGACCGCGGCGGCTGCTTCGAACTGGCGGCGGCCGTGCCGGCCCGTACGAAGCAGTTCTACTTCCCCGACACCAACGTGCTGATCACCCGTTTCTACACCGCCGACGGCGTCGGTGAGGTGCAGGACTTCATGCCCGTCTCGGAGGATCCGGCCGAGACCGGCAGGCACCGGCTGATCCGGCGGGTGCTGTGCGTGCGCGGGACCGTGCCGTTCCGGGTCCGGGTGGCACCGCGCTTCGACTACGGCACCCGGCCGCACACCGTGCGCCGGGCGGGGGACGTGACGGTGTTCGAGTCCGAGCGCCTGTCCCTCGGGCTCACCTCGACCGTTCCGGTGACGCCCGACGGGGACGACGTGCGGGCCCGGTTCGACCTCACCGAGGGCGCCACGGCGGTCCTCGCCCTGGACCATCTGGCCGAGGGCGTGACTCCGCGCGGCTGCGCGCGGGACGAGGCGGAGAACGCGTTCGCCACGACGGTCCGCTACTGGCGGCGCTGGCTGTCCTCCTCGCGGTACCGGGGCCGCTGGCGGGAGATGGTGCACCGCTCGGCCCTCACCCTGAAGCTGCTCACCTACGCGCCGACCGGGGCCATCGTGGCCGCGCCGACGACCAGTCTGCCGGAGGAGATCGGCGGGGAACGCAACTGGGACTACCGCTACGTCTGGGTGCGCGACGCGGCGTTCTGCGTGTACGCGTTGCTGCGGCTGGGGTTCACGCAGGAGGCGGAGGCGTTCATGGGGTTCGTGTTCCGGCACGTCAGCCCCGGGGACGGCGACCCGACCGGCCCGCTGCAGATCATGTACGGCATCGACGGCCGCACCGACCTGTCGGAGACCGAGCTGGGCCACCTGGAGGGACATCTCGCCTCCGCGCCGGTGCGGGTCGGCAACGCGGCCGCCGAGCAGTTGCAGCTCGACATCTACGGGGCGCTGATCGACTCGATCTACCTGTACGACAAGTGGGCCGAGCCCGTCTCCAGCGACCAGTGGGACCACGTGTGCGCCCTGGTGGAGTGGGTGGGCGGGCACTGGGACCAGCCGGACGAGGGGATCTGGGAGACCCGGGGCGGGCGCCGGAAGTTCCTGTACTCGCGGCTGATGTGCTGGGTGGCGATCGAGCGCGCCATCCGCATGGCCCACCGGCGGGGCCTGCCCGCCGACCTGCCCCGCTGGCAGGCCTGCCGGGACACGATCTACCGGCGGATCATGAGTCACGGCTGGTCGGAGCAGCGGGGCGCGTTCGTCCAGCACGAGGACGGGGACGTACTGGACGCCGCGGTCCTGATGATGCCGCTGACGAAGTTCATGGCGCCGACGGACCCGAAGTGGCTGCGGACCCTGGACTCGCTCACCGAGGACCTGGTGTCGGACTCGCTGGTGTACCGGTACGACCCCGGTGTCAGTCCGGACGGGCTGCGGGGCGGTGAGGGCACGTTCTCCATCTGCTCGTTCTGGTACGTGGAGGCGCTGACGCGGGCGGGGCGGCTGGACGAGGCGAGCCTCGCCTTCGAGAAGATGCTGACCTACGCCAACCACCTCGGCCTGTACGCCGAGCAGATCGGCCACGGCGGCGAGCAGCAGGGCAACTTCCCGCAGGCGTTCACGCACCTGTCGCTGATCAGTGCCGCCTTCAACCTGGACCGGGCGCTGGGCTGAGGGCCCCGGCCCTCGCCCGAGTTCACGCCCGGTCCACAGCCGTCGTGGGGACCGGCCGGGGGGCGCGGGGTGCCTTCCGGGGCGGGGCCGGCGTCACGGGGTGGAGCCGGTACCCCGGGAAGGGGGCCGGCCGGTCAGTGGCCGTGTCCGTCGGCGGGGTCGTGGCTCTCCTCGGGTGCCTCGCTCCCGGAGTGCTCGGGGCGTCGGGAGTGCTCCGGCGTCGCACCGTCCGGCTCCGTGGCACCGGGGTCGGGGGCGTCGCCGTGGGCGTCCGGCGTTCCCGCGTGCACCGTGAAGGCCGCGGTGCGCACGACTCCGTCGTGGCGGAAGTCCAGGAAGAGGCGATAGCTGCCGCTGCTGGGTGCCGTGGCCGTGAAGGAGACCGCCGGTCCGGGCTTCGTGGTGCCGTCGCCGGGCTCGCCGTTCGGATGGACGTGCAGGTAGGCGAGGTCGCCGGAGCGCAGCGCGACGAGGTGGCCGTAGGCGCCGAGGTAGGGCTGCAGGTCGGTGACGGGCCTGCCGTCCCGGGAGACGGTGAGCTCCAGGTCGCTCGCCCGCCCCGGGCTCAGGGTGCCGGTCAGCCGGACCTCGTAGCCGTCGACGCGGGCGGTGGCGTGGGCGTCCGGCAGGGTGCGCGGGCGGTAGGGGCCGGAGACGGCGAGGTCGGCGCCGAGGGTGAGGCCCCGGGCGCCCTGCCGGGCCGGGGTGAAGTCGGCGAAGATCCGGTAGGCGCCGGCCCGGGGGAGGTCGGCGGTGGTGGTCCAGGTGCCGTCGCCGGAGCGGGACGGGTGCAGGTGACGGTAGGTCCGCAGGTCGCGCGAGGCCACGATGAGGTGGAGTTCCTTGTCGTGCTCGGGGCGGAAGCGGGTGACCGTCCTGCCCTGCTCGTCGCGGATGCGGAAGCGGAGTTCGGCCGGTTCCCCGGCCTCCGCGTGCGGCGTGTCCAGGTCGAGGGTGTAGCCCTGTTCGGAGATCTGCAGTCCGCCGGCGGGGACGGTCCCGTGCCCGCCGTGGCCCTCGCCGTCGCTCCCCTCCGGATGGCGTGCGGCGGAGGCGTGTCCCGCGTCGTGTTTCGGGGGCCGTTCGGCGACCGCCGGGTCCAGGCCCTGTCCGACGCCGTAGGCCGTGGCGAAGGCTGCGGCCAGGGCGGCGGCGAACGCGGTGATCCTCAGTCCGGTGTTCATGGCCGTCTCTCCTCGGGGTCGGCGCCGGGGCCCGCGGCCGAGCCCCGGCTTCCACCCTCCGAGTACATACCCCCCTGGGGTATGGAGTCAAGTCGGAACCCCGGCCGATTCGATACGGGTCAGGGGTATACCGACCAGCGCGGTGTCCGCCCGGTGTGGATCATGCGTACGGTGGGCACCTGGTGATTCCCGGCCCCCGGCGCGGGTACGCCGAGCACGCGGCCCCGTCCGCGCCCCCTGCTCACAGACGCCACCGCGGGAGAGAGAGATGAGCGAGCCGACCCCCAGCGACCAGGACCTCACCCGTCCGCTCACCCGGCCCGTCCCTCCCTCCGACGGACTGCGCAGGGTCGCCTCCGCCGTACTCGGCGACCTCCGGGCCGTGGACGGCGCCCTGTACGCGGCGGTCGCCGCCACGCCCACCCCCACCCTCGACCGGGCCCTGCGACGGCTCTCGCACGCGGCCGACCACTCGAAGATCTCCTTCGCCATCGCGGGCGCCCTCGCGCTGAGCGGCGCCCGCCCTCGCCGGGCCGCGCTGGCCGGCGTCGGCGCCATCGCGGTGGCCTCCGCCTCGGCCAACCTGCTCGGCAAGCGGCTGGTGCACCGGGACCGGCCGGACCGGGAGGCGGCCCGGGTGACCGTGGACCGGCACGTGCGGATGCCGACGTCGGCGTCCTTCCCGTCCGGGCACACCGCGTCGGCGGTGGCGTTCGCCACCGCCGTCGGCACCGTCATGCCCGCCGCCTCGGTCCCCCTCGGCGCGCTCGCGGGCGCGGTCGGCTACTCCCGCGTGCACACGGGCGTCCACTACCCGGGGGACGTCGCCGCCGGTGCCGTCCTCGGCATCGCCAGCGCCGCCACCGCGCTCGCCGCGGCCTCGGCACGCCTCCCGGCGTCCTTCGGTTCCCGGCGGTTCCGGTGGGCGGAGCCGGGCCGCTGACAGCCACTCACCCGCCGGCACCGCCCGGCCTCGACCGGCACCCCAACGCGTCGGGTGCCGCCGCGGGCCGCCCTCAGGCGAGCGGACCGCGCGCCGGGGCCGGGTGAACCGGCTCCGGGGACGGGCGAGCGAGGCAGGGGAGCCGGACGGCCCGGACGCGCGGGCGAAGGATCGGGCGACGGACCGCCCGGGGAAGCGGATGCAGCACGGAGAGACGGACCGTCCGGAGGAACAGAAGGCGGGCCACCCGGAGAACAGGTACTGCCCGGGGGCGAGGATGCCCCCGGGCAGTGTCGTCCCGTCCTGCGGCACCGTGGCGGCTCCGGTCATCCCCTGGACCGGGGCCGCCACGGTGGCCGGGCCCGCGTCCCGTCACCGGAGGTGGGCGAAGACCACCAGGTTCTCGGTGTAGTCCTTGGCGGAGTGGTCGTAGTCGCCCGAGCAGGTGATGAGCCGGACCTGGGCGTCCGGGGTGTCGGCGTAGACCCGCTCGTCGGGGAAGTCGTCCTTGTCGAAGGACTCGGCGCCGTCCACCACGAAGGTGGCCGTACGCCCGTCGGCCCGCGCCACCTGGAAGGTGTCCCCCTTCTCCAGTTCACCGAGGCGTGCGAACACCGCCGGGGACGTCTTGGTGTCCACGTGCCCGGCGATGATCGACGTGCCGAGTTCACCCGGGGACACGCCCTTGGCGAACCAGCCGACCAGGTTGGTGTCGTCGGCGGGCGGCGGTTCGAGCCGGCCGTCCTTGCCGATGGCGAGGTCGGTGAAGGGCGCGTCGACCTTGATGTCGGGGATGCGCAGCCGGGTCGGCTCGGACGGCGGCAGATGCTTGGGCGACTCGGCGCTCGCGGACGCCGACGCCCTGGGGGCCGGGGTGGTGGCGGTGGCGGTGGCCGGGACGGCGGGCGGAGCGTGCGGCACGTGCGCGTCGTCGGGGGGACTCTCCCGGCCGCCGAGCAGGCTCACCGCCAGCACCAGGGCAGCCGTGCCCCAGAAGACCGCCGTCGTCACGGCGCGCAGTCGTCGTCTGGGCGGCCGCTCGTCGCTTGTGCGGGGGGACAGAGGGCTGGCTGCCATCGGGAAGACCACCTCACTGGAACACGGCAGCGGACACATCGGGTGAACGGGCGAGCGGGGCCGCCGACGCGTGGAACACGCGTGCGGCGACCCCGGCTGCTATGTCATCGGGCATGGCTCACGCCACGTTTCCGGACGCCTTCTTGCGCCGCAGCGCGTAGGCACCCGTGCCGAGGACCGCCAGTGCGGCCAGGCCGGCGGCGCTGACGCCCGGTTCGGCCAGGCCGCCGCCACCGGTGTGCATGCCACCGCGCGGCTTCTCGTGCTTCCAGTCCTTGTCCTTGTCCTTGCCGCTCCAGGACTCCTCGCTCTGCGAGTCGCCCTTGTCCTTGCCCTTGTAGGTCTCCGGGTCGTACTTCGGGTCCTTCGCGTTGCCCCAGTCCCCTTCGTTCACCGCGGCGAGAGCGCCACCGCCGGTGTGCATGCCGCCCTCGGGCTTGTCGTACTTGCCGTGCTTCTCGTGCTTGCCGTGCTTGCTCTCCTCGTCGTACTTGCCGTGCTTGTCGTGCTTGCTCTCCTCCTTCTCGTACTCCTTGCTGGTGGAGGAGGACTTGTCGTGGTCCCAGTCACCCGTGTGGTCGGCGTAGGCTGCGGGCGCCGCGATCGCGAGGGCCGCGGTGGCCGTCGCGGTGGCGAGCACCAGGCGGGCAGAGCGCATCTGGACTTTCCTTCCGTCTCGGACGGGCTGCTGACTTCGCGTCAGCACGAGGGACCCGGCCTTGACGTGAACCACCGTCAGTCAGACCGTCCGCGCCCACCATCCGGGACGATCACACGGGTTAACGGCGCACCCGTCCGGGGGGACTCGGCAGCCGCCACCCGGGTACCGGACGGCGCTGCCCCTTGCGCTCGCGGGCCGCGGGACACGTCCCCCCGGGAGACCTCCGCCCACCGCCCCCGAAGACCGCCGCCCGCCTGCTCCGCCCCGCTCCGCGAGAGCCGCCGGCCGCTTGCCCACGCGCCCGGAGCGCCCGTAGCCTGAATTTGTGCCGCTCATAAACAAAACCCGGCGGCAGCGTGTCGCGCCGGGTCCCGACCTCGTCCGCCTCCGTGTCGCCCTCACCGCGTTCTTCGCCCTGGACGGCTTCCTCTTCGCCGGCTGGGTGGTACGCATTCCCGCCATCAAGGCACAGACGGGCGCCTCCGCGAGCGACCTCGGTCTCGCGCTGCTGGGGGTCTCCGCCGGGGCCGTGATCACCATGATGCTGACCGGCCGCCTCTGCCGCCGCTACGGCAGCCACCCCGTGACCGTCGCCTGCGCCGTCCTGCTCTCCCTGAGCATCGCCCTGCCGCCGCTCACCCACTCCGCCCTCGCGCTCGGCACCGTGCTGCTCCTCTTCGGCGCCGCGTACGGCGGGATCAGCGTCGCCTTCAACAGCGCCGCCGTCGATCTGGTGACCGCGCTGCGCCGGCCGATCATGCCCGGCTTCCACGCCGCGTTCAGCCTCGGGGGCATGCTCGGCGCGGGGCTGGGCGCCCTGGTCGCCGGGTCCCTGTCACCCACCGCGCACCTGTGGGGGCTGGCCCTGGTGGGGCTGACGGTGACCGCCGTGGCCGGGCGGGTGCTGCTGCGCTGCGACCCGCCGGTCGCGGCACCCCCGGCCCGGTCCGCCGGGGAGCCCCCTTCCCGCCGTGACGGCCGCACCCGGGCCCTGGTCGTCGTCTTCGGGCTCATCGCGCTGTGCACGGCCTACGGAGAAGGGGCGCTGGCGGACTGGGGCGCCCTGCACCTGGAGGAGGACCTGGGAGCCTCGCCGGGCACGGCGGCCCTCGGCTACTCCTGCTTCGCCCTCGCCATGACGGTCGGACGCCTCAGCGGCACCACCCTGCTGGAGCGAATGGGCCGCACCCCCACCCTGGTCGCGGGCGGCAGCACCGCCGCCGTCGGCATGCTGCTCGGGGCGCTCGCCCCCTCGGTGGGCCTCGCCCTCGCCGGTTACGCCGTCACCGGGCTCGGCCTGGCGAACCTGTTCCCCGTGGCCGTCGAACGGGCCGGGGCGCTGGCCGGCCCCAGCGGCGTCGCCACCGCCTCCACGCTCGGCTACGGCGGCATGCTCCTCGGTCCTCCGGCGATCGGCTTCATGGCCGACTGGTTCGGTCTGCCGTCCGCCCTCACCAGCGTGGCGCTGCTGGCCGCGGTCGCCACGGTGATCGCCTTCGCGACCCGCCGTGCGGGTGAAACCCGACGGGACGTCCCCCAGGTGGGCTGATCGGCGGTCCGACGGGTGGGTACCCGAGGTCCGGCGCCCGTCGGGGAACGTGTGCCGCCGCCGGGTGTCCGCCCGCCGACGGCACACGTTCCCCGGCCGGCCGCCGCCCACCCGACCGACCGCCCAGGGAGAGGGAGCAGCACTGTGAGCGAGCAGCAGCAGAACCCGACCGACCAGCACCCGACGCCCGACTTCCCGGCCCAGGACCAGCCGCACCCCGGCTGGACCGGCCCGATGGACCCGCCCCCGGACCACGGCGAGGACTCGTACCGCGGCACCGGGCGGCTCACCGACCGCAAGGCGGTGATCACCGGCGGGGACTCCGGCATCGGCCGGGCCGTGGCCCTGGCGTTCGCCCGCGAAGGGGCGGACGTGCTGTTCACCTACCTGGACAGCGAGAAGGAGGAAGCCGACGAGACCACCCGCTGGATCGAGGAGGCCGGGCGACGGGCCGTGGCCGTCCCGTGCGACGTGCGCGAGGAGGAGAACTGCCGCGCGCTGATCGACCGGGCGGTGTCCGAGTTCGGCCGGATCGACATCCTGGTCAACAACGCCGCGTACCAGATGTCGCAGCCCGACGGCATCGAGGCGATCACCACCGAGCAGTTCGACCGGGTCGTGCGGACCAACCTCTACGGCATGTTCTGGCTGTGCAGGGAGGCCGTGCAGCACATCCCGGAGGGCGGCAGCATCATCAACTCAGCCTCCGTGCAGGCCTACAAGCCCAGCCCGCACCTGCTCGACTACGCGACGACCAAGGGCGCCATCGTCACGTTCACCCAGGGGCTGGCGCAGATGCTGATCGAGCGGGGCATCCGCGTCAACGCCGTGGCTCCGGGCCCGGTGTGGACGCCGCTGATCCCGGCGACGCTGCCGGACACCACCGAGTTCGGCAAGCAGGCACCCATCGGGCGGCCCGCGCAGCCCGCCGAGATGGCTCCGGCCTACGTCTTCCTGGCCTCGCAGGAGGCGTCGTTCATCACCGCGGAGATCGTCAACGCCACCGGAGGGACGCCGCTGCCGTAGGGCCGCCGTGCGGGGCGGGCCCGGGGCGCTGTGCGGGCCGGGTGCGGGTCGGGCCCAGGGTCGGCCCTGCGGGTGGGGCCCAGGGCCCGCCGTAGGGGGTCGAGCTCAGGGTCCGCCGTGCGGGGGCCCGGGGCGCTGTGCGGGTCGGGTGCGGAGCCGGTGGGCGGAGTCAGCTCGCGAGCATGCGGGCGAGGACGGCGCGCTGGACGGGGAGCACCTCGTCGTGCAGCGCGCGGCCCTTCGCCGTCAGCGAGACCCGCACCCCACGCCGGTCCTCCGGGCACGTGCCGCGGTCGACGAGCCCCTCACGCTCCAGTCGTGCGATCAGGCGGGACAGCGCGCTCTGGGTGAGGTGGACCCGTTCCGATATCTGCTGGATCCGGAAGGCCCGGCCGTTCCGGGCGGAACCTTCCGCCAGTATGTCCAGCACCTCGAAGTCACTGGCGCACAAACCGTGTTCGTGCAACACGCGGTCGAGTTCGCAGTGGGTGCGCGCGTGCAGCGCCAGCATGTCCCGCCATTGTTGAACGAGCGCCTGTTCGGCCTGCTTCGCCGCCATGGCCCGCACCGTAGCAGAGGGGTACGCAAGCGCCGGGCGCACGCGTGTCCGCCTCGGCCGGGGTGACGCGCCGGGTGCGGGACGGTCGCCGCCGTGCTGCTTCCCGGCAACCGTTCGCCACGACACCCGAAGCCTGCAGCGTCCGCCCCCTACGGCACCCGATCCCTACGGCACGCGAACCCCTACGGCACCCGATCCCACCCCTACGGCATCCGGCCGGGGCCGTGACCGGCCGTGACGGTCAGCCGAGCCAGCCCGGCCGTACCAGTCCCGACTCGTACGCCAGGACGACCAGTTGGGCCCGGTCGCGGGCGCCGAGTTTGACCATGGTGCGGCTGACGTGGGTCTTGGCGGTGAGGGGGCTGACGACGAGGCGGCGGGCGATCTCGTCGTTGGACAGTCCCATCCCGACGAGCGCCATCACCTCCCTCTCCCGCTCGGTGAGTTCCGTCAGGGCGTCACCGGCGGCCGGTGCCTTCGAGCGGGCCGCGAACTCGGCGATCAGGCGACGGGTCACGCCGGGTGACAGGAGGGCGTCGCCCGCCACCACCGCCCTCACCGCGCGCAGGAGTTCCTCCGGTTCGGTGTCCTTCACCAGGAAGCCGGAAGCGCCCGAGCGGAGGGCCTCGAAGACGTACTCGTCGAGTTCGAAGGTGGTGAGCATGACCACCTTCACCTCCGCGAGATCCGGCTCCTGCGTGACCCGGCGGGTTGCCGCCAGACCGTCGACCCCGGGCATCCGGATGTCCATCAGCACCACGTCCGGCCGCAGTTCACCCGTCAGCCGCACGGCCTCGGCACCGTCCGCCGCCTCCCCGGCCACCTCGATGTCCGGCTGCGCGTCCAGCAGCGCACGGAAGCCCGCCCGGACCAGTGACTGGTCGTCGGCGAGCAGCACGCGGATCATCTGAGCTCCTCCTCGGACTCGAGCGGCAGTACGGCCAGCACCCGCCATCCTCCGTCGGGGCGCGGCCCCGCCTCGATCGTGCCGTCCAGCGCGGCGGCCCGCTCCCGCATCCCGGCCAGCCCGTTGCCGCCGCCACCCGCGTCCGCACCCGTCGCCGGACCGTCGTCGTCGATCCGCAGCCGCAGGTGTCCGCCGCCGCGCTCGACGCGGACGTGCGCACGCCGCGAGCCGGAGTGCCGCAGCACGTTGGTGACCGCCTCCTGGACGATGCGGAAGGCGGCGAGATCGGCACCCGGCGGCAGGTCCGGCGCCTCGCCGTCGACCGTGACCGTGAGCCCCGCGCCCGCGGCCTGGTCCACGAGTTCGGGCAGCCGCCCGAGGCCGGGCGCCGGGGCCCGGGGCGCGGTTCCCGGAGCGCGCAACGTGTCCAGCACCTGGCGCACCTCGCCCAGCGCCTCCTTACTCGTGTGCTTGATGGTGGTGAGCGCCGTGCGGGCCTGTTCGGGGTCGCTGTCCAGGAGCGCGAGACCGACACCGGCCTGGACGTTGATCACGGAGATGCTGTGCGCGAGCACGTCGTGCAGCTCGCGGGCGATCCGCAGCCGTTCCTCGTCCGCCCGCCGCCGGGCCGCCCGGGCGCGCTCGGCACGCTCCCGTGCCCACTGCTCCCGGCGGACCCGCCCCAGTTCGGACAGTGCCGCCACGGCCACCACCCAGGCGGCGGCCGCGAGCTCCTGGTTCCAGGAGGCGGCCGTGTCACCGGGGGGCGGCAACCACCGGTGGAGCACGTGGGTGAACAGCAGGTGCCCGGCCCACAGCACCCCCAGGGCCGCCCACGCGGCACGGCGGTGCCCCCGGACGACGGCACTGAAGCAGGCCACGGCGACCGTGAGGAACACCGGCCCGTAGGGGTAGCCCAGGGCGAGGTAGGCGAGGGTCAGTACGACGGTTCCGCACACCGCGATGACCGGATGTCTGTGCCGCCACAGCAGCAGGAGCCCGGACGCCAGGAGCAGCAACTGGGCCGGCACGTCCGGGGCGACACGCTCCCCGTGCTGGGCATGGGCGGCGAAGCCGGAGCCGACCAGGACGAACGCCGTGACCAGCAGGGTGGAACGCCAGGGCCACCGCACGTCTGGGTCGGCCTCGGGAGTGGTTATGGGGGCGGCATCGGGAGCGGCCTTGGGGTCTGCATCGGGAGCGGCCTCGGGAGCGGCCTTGGGGTCGGCGTCCGGGCCGGCACCAGGGCCGGGGGCGGGATCGGGGCGCTGGTCGGGATCGGGGCCGGGGTCGGCGCCGGGGGTGGGTCCGCCTTCCCCGCCGGTCCACCATGCGGGCGGACGGCGCCGCCTGCTGCGTTCGGCGGGGAACCGTGCGGGCCGTTCCCCGTCGTCGGCCCCGCCCGCAGCCGCACCGCGGCGCCACCGGCGCAATGGGTGCCACCGACGGCCCGGACGACCGCCGGGCAGCCGGGGCCCGCTCCGTCCGGCTCCGTGCCCGCGCTGCTCGTCCATGCGGCCACGCTAGACGCGACGGACGGCACACGGCGTCACCCGGGCGCGGTGGTCGCGCCTACTCCCGGCGAAGTACGCCGAGCGGAGTCCGGCAGGCCGGGCCGCGTACCTGGCCGGCCTCCCGGGGGACAGCGCGGTCCTCCCCAGGTCGGCCGTGGCGAGCGACCCGGACGGACTCAGGCGCCGTCCCGGCTCGCGCCCTGCTGCTTGTACACCAGGCCGACACTGTGGGCGAGTTGTCCGGCGGCATGCCGGAAGAACCGCTCGCGGTCCTCGACGATGCGGTTGAACTGGCCGAACAGCTCGAACCCGACCAGCCCGAAGAGCTGTGCCCAGGCCGCCACCATGGCGACGGCCACCTCGGGCGGCAGATCGGGCGCGAGGTCGGCGGCCAGCCGCTCCGCCTCAGGCCGCAGTTCGGCGGGCAGGGAAGGCTTGGCCAGACCGAGGCCCCGATGGGCCTCCCGGAGGATGCCGATGAGCACCAGTCCCACCCGGGAAGCGGCCGCCACGGTGGTCCGGGGTGCCGTGTAGCCGGGGACCGGGGTGCCGTAGATCAGCGCGTACTCGTGCGGATGCGCGAGCGCCCAGCTGCGCACGCCCTCGCACACCGCGGTCCAGCGCCGCACCGGCCCGGCGTCCTCGGCCCCGGCGTGGGCCGCCTCCGCCGCCTCGCCGATGGAGTCGTAAGCATCGATGATGAGCGCGGTCAGCAGGTCGTCGCGGCTGGGGAAGTAGCGGTACAACGCGGACGAGGCCATGCCGAGCTCGCGGGCCACGGCACGCAGGGACAGCTTGCTGGCCCCCTCCGCGGCCAACTGCGCTCGGGCCGTCTCCTTGATGGCCGCGGTGATCTCGATTCTGGCCCGGGCGCGGGCGCCTTGTGGCGTCGACGTACTCATGCGGGACAGTGTGACACCGAATGGAGAGCACTGTGCACAAGCGAGAGCACCGCACTCGAACGAGAGCGATGTACGCCGCCCTCAGCAAACTTGCCCGTCGACCAGACCACCCCGTGCCACAGCGCCGCCGCCTGCGACACCGCACCGAACCAGCAGGTGACGACAAGAGCACAGCCGACCACACGGGAGGCCCCCTCCACCAAGAGCAGCGCACACAAACAAGAGCAGTGCTCTTGCTTTCGAGCGGTGATCTCATGCAGACTGACTTCAACAGCGAGAGCACTGCTCGCAAACGTGAGCGCCGATCTCTGCCGTGGTGCGGCGGACCGCCACCCTCAAGCCGCCGGAGCTCTGTGCAGCAGCACGCACCCCAGCCCGCCCAATCCCACCTCGCCCCATCCCGTCCATCCCGTCCAAGGAGGCCCTCATGTCCACTCCCACACCGCACGTCATCAAGCCCGGCCGGTTCACCGTGGGTGTCGTCAACCGCGGCGTCGCCTGGCTGATCCGCCGGGGGTTCGGCGTCTGGGGTTCCCGGATCCTCGCCGTCCGGGGGCGCAAGTCCGGCGAGTGGCGGACGACGCCCGTCAATCTGCTGACGGTGGACGGGGCCCACTACCTCGTCGCCGCCCGCGGTCACGTCCAGTGGACCCACAACATGCGCGCGGCCGGCGGCGGGGAGCTGCGCCTGGGCAAGCGCGTCGACACCTTCACCGCCGTCGAGGTGTCCGACGACGACAAGCCGCCGCTGCTGCGCGCCTACCTCAAGCGCTGGAAGGCCGAGGTCGGTGCCTTCTTCAAGGGCGTGGGTCCGGACTCCTCCGACGACGAGCTGCGTCGTATCGCTCCGGACCACCCGGTCTTCCGGATCACCTTCACGAGCTGACAGCGTGCGCCCGCTTCACTCCCGCCGCTTCACCACGTCCGCCCCGCTCGCCCCGCCGACTCCGCACCCCCTCCGCGTGGCCCCCTCGGTGAGCTCCGGCCGGCCGGAGCACCGGTCGGCCGAACGCCCGCCCCGCCCACGTCGGCCGATGGGCAGCAGGCAGGCCCCCACGGCTGAGCGCTCACCCTGCCCGTCGGGGCCGCTGCGCCCCGAGGCCTGTGCGCCCCGCCCCTGCGTGCCTCTGCCGCCCCCGCCGCAGACACCAACCTCCTGGAAGCATCGGCCCCTTACCGGAGCAAGTACCTCCGCCGGGGACTCACTGCCCCGAAGCGTCGCCCCTGCGTTCCGTCGTGTCGGCGTCCGCCGGGCGTCGGTCGAAGGCCAGCAGGGCACGGTGTGCCAGGGGGTGCGTGCGGACGAGTTCGCCGAGGGTCGTCGAGCCCTGGGTGATGTCCTTGAACGCCTTCCAGGCCGGGCGGAAGCCGGTGAGGACCGCATGGAAGACGCCCGGGCGCCGTTCGAAGGCGGCCAGCATGCGCTTGCCCACGCTCATCTCGACGCCCAGTCCCGCCTTGACGGCGAAGGCGTAGTTCAGGGCCTGGCGCCGGGTGTCCACGGCGTCGTGCGCCTCCGCGATACGGACCGCCCACTCCCCCGCGAGCCGGCCCGAACGCAGCGCGAAGGAGATGCCCTCGCGGGTCCACGGCTCCAGCATCCCGGCCGCGTCCCCGCACACCAGCACGCGCCCCCGGGACAGCGGCGAGTCGTCGGCCCGGCAGCGGGTCAGGTGCCCCGAGGAGATGCTCGGTTCGAAGCCGGCCAGGCCGAGGCGGCCGATGAAGTCCTCCAGGTACCGCTTCGTCGCGGCGCCTTCCCCGCGCCGGGAGATCACGCCGACGGTGAGGGTGTCACCCTTGGGGAAGACCCAGCCGTAACTGCCCGGCATGGGGCCCCAGTCGATGAGCACCCGGCCCTTCCAGTCCTCGGCGACGGTGTCCGGGACGGGGATCTCGGCCTCCAGGCCCAGGTCGACCTGGTCCAGCTTGACGCCGACGTGGGCTCCTATCCGGCTGGCGCTGCCGTCCGCGCCGACGACGGCCCGCGCGAGCACGGTGTCGCCGCCCTGGAGGACCACGGCGACGGTGCGCCGGTCCGGCACGGCCGAGCCGTGCTGCTCGACCCGCTGCACGGTGGCGCCGGTGCGCAGCTCGGCGCCCGCCTTCTGCGCGTGCTCCACCAGCTGCTGGTCGAACTCGGGCCGGTTGATCAGGCCGAACAGCATCTGCCGGGAGCGCCGCGTCCGGCTGAAGCGGCCGTTGTGGGAGAAGGTGACCGCGTGCACCCGGTCCTTCAGGGGGAGGTCGAAGCCCGGCGGGAGCGCGTCGCGGGTGGGGCCGATGATGCCGCCGCCGCAGGTCTTGTAGCGCGGCAGCTCCGCCTTCTCCAGCAACAGCACGCTCCGTCCCGCGACCGCCGCCGCGTAGGCGGCCGAGGCCCCCGCGGGTCCCGCGCCCACCACGACGACGTCCCACACCTGCCGCACGTCGTCCGCTGAAGAGTTCTCGCTGCTCACGATGGTCTACTGCTCCCGATCCAGCCGCCTGCCGCTCTTGACCCCCGCATCCTACGGCGACGATCACCAGGGGCCGCTGTGGGAGGATCGGCGGCATGGGTGGCCCGTACACCGGACGCCTCCCACACCGCACGAACAGCTCGTACGGGGAGCCCTCCCCCGCCACGGGGGAGTTCACACCCCTACAACGTCGCACCCACAAGGAGCGTGCCCATGTCGTCGCATTCGGTCGCCGCGACCGTCGCCTCGCTGATGCCGAGGGCGAAGGAGGAGCTCACCGAACTGGTGGCCTTCAAGTCGGTGGCGGACTTCGGCCAGTTCCCCCGCAGTGAGAGCGAGGGAGCCGCCCGCTGGATCGTCGACGCGCTGACCGCCGAGGGCTTCCAGGACGTCGCGGTGCTCGACACCCCGGACGGCACCCAGTCCGTGTACGGGTTCCTGCCCGGCCCCGAGGGCGCCAGGACCGTGCTGCTGTACGCCCACTACGACGTGCAGCCGCCGCTGGACGACGCCGGCTGGACCACCCCGCCGTTCGAACTGACCGAGCGGGACGGCCGCTGGTACGGGCGCGGTACCGCCGACTGCAAGGGCGGCCTGATCATGCACCTGATGGCCCTGCGCGCCCTGAAGGCGAACGGCGGCGTTCCGGTGCACGTCAAGGTGATCGTCGAGGGCTCGGAGGAGCAGGGCACCGGCGGCCTGGAGCGGTACGCCGAGGAACACCCCGAACTGCTGCGCGCGGACGCGATCGTCATCGGCGACTCGGGCAACTTCCGTGCGGGTCTGCCCACCGTCACCGCCACCCTGCGGGGGATGACGCTGGTGCGCCTGCAGATCGACACCCTGGAGGGCAACCTGCACTCGGGGCAGTTCGGCGGAGCCGCGCCCGACGCGCTGGCGGCCCTGGTGCGGGTGCTGGACTCGCTGCGTGCCGAGGATGGCAGCACGACCGTCGACGGGCTGACCGGTGACGCGGTGTGGGACGGCCTGCAGTACGACGACGACCAGTTCCGGCAGGACGCCCACGTACTGGACGGCGTGCAGCTGATCGGCTCGGGCACGGTCGCCGACCGCATCTGGGCGCGCCCGGCGGTCACGGTCCTCGGCATCGACTGCCCGCCGGTGGTCGGCGCCACGCCGTCGGTGCAGGCCAGCGCGCGTGCGCTGATCAGCCTGCGGGTGCCGCCGGGCACCGACGCGGCCGAGGCGACCAAGCTGCTGCAGGCCCACCTGGAGGCGCACACGCCGTGGGGTGCCCGGGTGAGCACCGAGCAGGTCGGCCAGGGCCAGCCGTTCCGGGCGGACACCGACAGCCCGGCCTACCGGGCCATGGCCGACGCGATGGCAGTCGCCTACCCGGGCCAGGAGATGAGCCAGGCCGGCCAGGGCGGTTCGATCCCGCTGTGCAACACCCTGGCCGCGCTGTACCCGCAGGCCGAGATCCTGCTGATCGGACTGAGCGAGCCGGAAGCCCGGATCCACGCGGTGAACGAGAGCGTCTCCCCCGACGAACTGGAGCGCCTGTCGGTCACGGAGGCCCTGTTCCTGCGCAACTACGCCTCCGGCACGAGCTGACCCCGCCCGCTCCTGCCATCTGCTCGGGCCATCTGATCGGACCGCCGTGCGGGCCGACGCGCGGGCCGACGCCCGGGCCGACGGTCCGCGGGCGGGCACCGGGCACCAAGCGCCGAACTCCCGTCTGAGGGCCGACGCCAAGTCCCCGCCCCCGGGCGGGGACCGGTCACCCCCGCCGGTCGGGCCGACACTCCCCGGCCGCCGCATGCAGACCGGCCCGGGACCGACAGGACCGACAACCCCGTCGCCGAACGCGGGCCCGCGGCCGGCATGCGTCGGCCCCTGCCGCCGGGCGGCCGGCCAGGCGGCCCGCCGGTGAGCCGACCGCCCGTCGCCGGCCCACCGGTCAGCGGCCCACCGGCGTGCCCGCCTCCAGGTACATGGCCCGGCCGCGTTCCCGTGCCCGCAGGGCCCGGCGGAGGCGTTCGTAGCGCACCGGGGGCAGCAGCTCGGCCGCTTCCGCCTCGGACGCGAAGCGCCAGTCGCGCAGTTCGGGGCCGGGCAGCAGCAGCCGGCCGGCCTCGGCGGCCGGGAGGCGGCCGCCGTCGAAGAGGAGCCGCAGGCCGCCGTAACCGGGCGGTGCCGGCGGCTCCCAGTCGACGACGAGCAGGGCCGGCACCTCCGCCAGGCTGATCCCGGTCTCCTCGGCGACCTCGCGCATGCCCGCCCGCGCCGGTGCCTCGCCGGGTTCGACGACCCCGCCCGGGAACTCCCAGCCGGGCTTGTAGGTGGGGTCGACGAGGAGGACGCGGTCGTGCTCGTCGAAGAGCAGGACGCCGGCGGCGACCGTCTCCGCCGTGGGTTCCGGGGTCTGCACGATGTCGCAGGCGGGCACCGACCCGGCGGCGACGGCCTCGGCGATCCGTACGGCGGTGTCGTACGGGCTCAGCGCGCCGTTGTCGACCGGGTAGGCGTCGGCGGTGAGCCAGGAGGCGAGGGCTCCGCGGTACGGCTCGATGTGGTCGTAGGACCACTGGCGGACCCGCACCTCACCGTCCGGAAGGCCCTCGGGGACCTCCCGGCCCGCTATTCGCTCGCGCAGGATCGTTTCCGCCGGAGCGAGGAGCACATGCCGGACCGCGATGCGGCGAGCGGCGAGACCGCCGAAGATCTCGTCGCGGTAGTCCTGGCGCAGCAGGGTCATGGGGATCACGAGGGTTCCGCCGAGCTCCGCGAGCATGGCCGCCGCCGTGTCGATCACCAGGCGGCGCCAGATCGGGAGGTCCTGGTAGTCGCCCACCTCCGCGAGGTGTTTGGGCGGGAGCAGGTGGCTCAGCGACCCGCCGACGATCTCGGGGTCGAAGAGCGTGCTGTTCGGGATCAGTTCGATCAGTTCCCGTGCGGTGGTGGTCTTCCCCGCACCGAACGCACCGTTGATCCAGACGATCACGGTTCCCCCTCTTCCGTTGGCCCCCTGTGGCTTGCCCGCTCCACCCTGCCACGGAAACCAGATCGGGCTCAGAACGGCGAAACGACGGCGCCGGCGCCCTCGGCGTGAGGGCACCGGCGCCGCGCCGTCCGGCCAGGGGGCGTCAGTCGTCGCCCTGCGCCAGGTCACCCGCGGGGGCCAGGCTGTCCGAGGCGACAGCCACCTGGTCGAGGGAACTGAGGGTGTCGTCGACGCTGACCCCGGCGAGGTCCTCGCCGAGGGCGTGGGACGGCGTGACGGCCGCGACGACGAAACCGGTGGCCAGGGAGGCGATGGCGAGCATGCTGCGCTTCTTCATGCCCCGCTCAACTGCCGCCACCGCCCCGGGGTCACGCCCCGGACGGAAACCGGCCGGGACTGATCCGGCACACGCGCGCCCCTCAGCGCTCCGCCACCCCCCACCCTCGGACGTCGCCGAGACAGTCCCCCGAAGTCGCGACCACGGGCCCGGCAGTCTCAGCCCCGGCCCCACGCCCGCAGGCCCCCGAGGGCGACGGCCCCCGGCCCGCCCCACCCACGGCTCAGGCGCCCCCATGGCCCAGGCCCGGACGGCCACCACGTCGCCGGACGCCCCGCCCCAGCAGCACTCACACCCGCACGACACCCGGCTCACCGCGCCCCGCCCTTCCCTCACACCCCCGCGACCGCCGGGTCCTCCCGTCGGGCCAGGGCCGCCGCCGCTGCGCCCACCAGACCGGCGTCGGTGCCCATGCGGGCCGGGGTGACCGCGAGTCGCTGGACGAAGGAGAGGGTCGCGTACTCGGTCAGCGCCCGGCGCAGCGGGGCGAGCAGGACCTCGCCGGACTTGGCCACTCCCCCGCCGATCACCGCGATGTCGATCTCCACGAGCGTGGCGGTGGCCGCGATGCCCGCGGCCAGGGCCCGGGCGGCCCGGTCGAAGGAGGCCACGGCCACCGGGTCGCCGGCCCGGGCGGCGACGGCCACCGCGGCGGCGGAGGTGTCGCCGTCGGGGCCGGGCCGCCAGCCGTTCTCCAGGGCCCTGCGGGCGATGTTGGGGCCGCTGGCCAGGCGTTCCACGCATCCGCGGGCGCCGCAGGGGCACGGGTCGCCGTCGAGGTCGACACTGATGTGGCCGATGTGACCGGCGTTACCGGTGGGGCCGGGGTGGAGCCGTCCGCCGAGGACGAGTCCGCCGCCGACCCCGGTCGAGACGACCATGCACAGCGCGTTGTCGTGGCCGCGGGCGGCGCCCTGCCAGTGTTCGGCCGCCGCGATGGCCACGCCATCCCCGATGAGTTCCACGGGCAGGTCCCCGGTCACCGCGCGGACGCGGGCGACCAGGGGGAAGTCCCGCCAGCCGGGGACGTTCACCGGGCTCACGGTGCCCGCGGAGGCGTCCACCGGGCCGGCGCTGCCGATGCCCACGGCGGTGACGCCCGGCCACAGCGGGGACGCGGTGAGCTCCGCGAGCACCTCCTCGACCGCGCGCATGACGGTCCCGCCGTCCTGCCGCGCAGGGGTGGGACGCTGGGCGCGGACCAGCAGGCCGCCCCGGCCGTCCACCAGGGCCCCGGCGATCTTGGTGCCGCCGATGTCGAGCGCGGCCACGAGGTCGGTGTGCATCAGTGTCGGATCTCCCCGTCAACCATGAGACGAATCATGAGACAAACCATGAGACAAGTACCGAGCAGGAACCGTGTGAGACCAACGGGCACACACGGGACGCATCACAACCCGGTCTCGCGGTGGGGTACGGGCCGGAGTGCACGGTGGACAGTGTCTCCCGACCGTGACAACGTTGTCCAGGTTCTATGCTCGACGCCACATCCTCATACAACCCCATGGACGTACGCATCCCCGTGGACGACAGGACAGGACACCGCACCGTGCCGGACACGCACCGCCGCACCCACCACCTCCCCGGGGCCCGCTACGGAAACCGTCCGACGATGAAGGACGTGGCCGCCCGCGCCGGTGTGGGACTGAAGACGGTCTCGCGGGTGGTCAACGGCGAGCCGGGCGTCACCGCGGAGACGGAGCGCCGGGTGCAGGAGGCCATCGAGGCGCTGGGGTTCCGCCGCAACGACAGCGCGCGGGTGCTGCGCAAGGGCCGCACCGCGAGCATCGGGCTGGTGCTGGAGGACCTCGCCGACCCGTTCTACGGGCCGCTGAGCCGCGCGGTGGAGGAGGTGGCCCGCGCGCACGGCGCGCTGCTGATCAACGGCTCCAGCGCGGAGGACTCGGAGCGCGAACAGGAGCTCGTGCTGGCCCTGTGCGCCCGCCGGGTGGACGGTCTGGTGGTCATCCCGGCCGGGGACGATCACCGGTACCTGGAGCCGGAGATCAGGGCGGGGGTGGCCACGGTGTTCGTGGACCGTCCGGCCGGCCGGATCGACGCGGACGTGGTCGTGTCGGACAATTTCGGCGGGGCCCGGGACGGTGTCGCCCACCTCATCGCCCACGGGCACCGCAGGATCGGGTTCATCGGCGACATGCCCCGCATCCACACGGCGGCCGAGCGGCTGCGCGGCTACCGGGCCGCGATGGAGGACGCGGGCATACCGGTGGCGCCGTCGTGGATGTCGCTGGGTGTCACCGACCCGGAGCGGGTGCGCCGGGCGGCCGAGGACATGCTGCGGGGGCCCGACCCGGTCACCGCCGTCTTCGCGGGCAACAACCGGGTGACGGTCACGGTCATCCGGGTGCTGGCCGAGCAGGCGCGCCGGGTGGCGCTCGTCGGCTTCGACGACATCGAGCTCGGCGATCTGCTCCAGCCGGGCGTCACCGTCGTCGCGCAGGACGCCGCGGCCCTCGGCCGGACGGCCGCCGAGCGGCTGTTCCGCCGGCTCGACGGGGCCCTGCCCTTCCCCGAACGCATCGAGCTGCCGACCCGGCTGATCACCCGCGGCTCGGGCGAGTTGGCTCCGGCGGACTGAGCGGCGGGCCGCCATGGAGGACCGCACCCTTCGGGCGCTGGGGCTCGCCGGAGTCCCGCGTGAGGATCCGCTGCTGTACCCGGGGGCCTGGCCGGCCGGCTCGGGACTCCTCGACGGCGACCGGCTGCTGCCGCTGGAGGAGCTGGTGCACCCGGACCGGGAGCCCGTCCTCGCCGTCGGTTCCAACGCCTGTCCCGGTCAACTGCGCCACAAGATGGCCGAGTCGGGGATCGTCGCCACGGTGCCGATGGTGCGGGCGCGGGTGACGGGCGTCGACGTGGGTGTCTCGGCGCACGTCAGCCGCGCGGGGTACGTGTCCGCGTCGCCGGTCGAAGCCCCGGGGACGGTACGGGAGCTGTTCGTGCTCTGGCTGGATCCCGCGCAGCTCGCGGCCGTCGACGCCAGCGAGGGCGCCGACCGGACGGACGGCAACTACGCCCGCGCCTGGCTGCCGGCTCCCGCCGTGCGCATCGACCTCGCCGACGGGACGTCGCTGCCGGGGGCTCACGTCTACGTCAACCGGCACGGCGTGCTGCACGACGGCACCGGCGTGCCGCGGGTCCACCCCGGGCAGCGGGAGCTGCTCACCGAACTGCTCGTCGGTTCCCCGGCGTTGCGGGAACTGTTCGGCACCACCGCCGAGGAGTTCTGCGCCCGGGCCCGCGCGGACCGGTGGCTGTGCGCGCGGGGGACGCGGCTGTTCGCCGAGGAGAAGCAGGTGACGGACTCCGGGCTGGAGCGGTTCCTGGACGGTCAGCAGACGGGGAGTCCGGGGACCGGTCCGTCGTTGGCGCCGCCCCGCACGTAGACGACGCTGACCCAGACGTCCTTGTTGCCGCTGTCGTCGTCGGTCCGGGCCCACCAGACGTTGGTCCACTTGCGGTAGGTCTCGCGGCGGCCGAGGTTCTGCTGGCAGTAGAAGTAGTTGGTGCCCTCCTTGAGGACGCCCTTGCGGGTGCCGGCGGCGGTGTAGGAGGCGGCGGTGCGTCCGACGTGGCAGTTGTACCGGCCGCCGCCGATGGCGTGGCAGGCGGGCGCCCCCGCGCCCGGCACCTCGCCGGAGGAGGGCCCGGTCGCGGTCGGCACGGGTGTCGCGGGGGCGGTGGGTTCGGTGGGGCCGGCGCTGTCCCGGGCCGGGGTGTCCGTGCCGCTGCCGCTGTCGCGTCCGTCGTCGCGGCTGCCGTTGCCCTTGTCGCCGTCGCCGTCGTCGCCGGCCGCCTCGGGGGTGCGCAGGGGGTCGGCTCCGGTGCGGCCGGGTCCGGGGGTGGTGGCGCCGGTGCGCGCGTCCGCCCGGCCGCCGTCCGGGAGGCCGACCAGGGCGACGGTGACGCCGGCGGTGGTCAGGACGACGACCGCGGCCACGGCGGCGAGCAGGAGGCGGCCCTGGCGGGGCCGCGGTCCCGGCGCGGCCTGGGCGGCGGCCCCGGGGCTGAGGTCGCGGGCCTGCGGCGGGCCGGACGGGGGCACCGGGGGCGGCGGGGGTGTACGGACCGCACGGGCGGCGGGCACGTCGAGTTCCGTCTCGGTGCGCTCGGCCGGAGCGGCGGGCCGGTGCGGGGCAGCCGTCGGGCCGGGGGCGGCCGTGGCGTCCGGGCCGGCGGCTCCCGCGACCGAGCGCAGCAGGTCGCGGGCCTCCTCGGCCCGGGGGCGGGCGTCGGGCGCCTTCTCCATCAGCCGGTGCAGTACGGGCGCGAGCGGTCCGGCGCGGCCGGGCTCGGGCAGCGGGTCCTCCACGATGGCGGTGAGGGTGGAGAAGGCGGAGGTGCGGCGGAAGGGCGCGGTGCCCTCGACGGCCGCGTACAGGGTGGCGCCGAGGGCCCAGACGTCCGAGGCGGGGCCGGGCTCGGCGCCGCGGGCGCGTTCGGGGGCCAGGTAGTCGAGGGAGCCGACGAGTTCACCGCTGCGGGTGAGGTGGGTGGCGGACCCGTCGCCGGGGTCCTCCATGGTGGCTATGCCGAAGTCGGTGAGCACGATGCGGCCGGAGCGGTCCAGGAGGATGTTGCCGGGCTTGACGTCCCGGTGCACCACGCCCGCGCGGTGGGCGGCCGCCAGCGCGTCCATGACCTCCGCGCCGATCCGGGCCGCCTCCGGCGGCTGCAGGGTGCCGCGCTCGTGGAGGACGTCGTCGAGGGAGGGGCCGTCGACCAGTTCCATGACGATCAGCGGGCGGCCGTCCACCTCGGCGACGTCGTGCACGGCGATGACGGCCCGGTGGCGGACCCGGGCGGCGGCCCGGGCCTCGCGGCGCATCCGCAGCCCCAGTTCGGTCAGTTCGGGGGCTGCGGCGTCCGTGTAGGTGCGCAGTTCCTTGACGGCCACCTCGCGGCCGAGGACCTCGTCGCGCGCCTGCCAGACGACCCCCATGCCGCCGCGCCCGAGCTGCCGCACGACCCGGTAACGTCCCGCCAGCAGCCGCCCGGTCCCGTCCGGCCGCCCCTCATCCCCCGCCGACACCGCTGCCCCGTTCCTGTCGTGACCCGCCACCCCGTGTGTGGCGTACAGCCTAGAGGGCTTCGGAGGCGGGCACGGACTCGGGCGCGGGGGCCGGGTCGGGTTCCCAGCGCAGCAGGTCGCCCGGCTGGCACCGAAGGACCTCGCAGAGCGCGGCGAGGGTGGTGAAGCGCACGGCCTTGGCGCGGCCGTTCTTCAGCACGGCCAGGTTGGCGGGGGTGATGCCGACGCGTTCGGCGAGTTCGCCCACGGACATCTTGCGCCGGGCCAGCATGACGTCGATGTCGACGACGATCGGCATCAGATCACCTCGGCGAGTTCGTCCCGCATCCGGGCCGCCTCGACGTCCCGGGCCACGGCCTGGGCGAGCAGCATCCGCAGGACCAGGACGACGAGCGCCACGCCGAGCACGGCCAGGCCGGCCCCGCCGATCAGCAGCACGATGCCGGGTGCCACGGCCTCACCGGGCGCGAGGAGCGCGCCCAGGGCGAACACCAGCAGGGCGGCGGCCACGAACGCGCCGATCACGACGTGCACGTAGCGGAAGGCGGCGTGGGAGAACACGGTGCCGCGCCGGACCATGGTGACGAGCCGCCAGACGCAGACCAGGACCACCTGGGCCGCGAGCACGCCCAGCACCACGATCAGCAGCAGCGGGAAGCGCAGGTACGCGTAGCTCTCGTCGAGGCCCTCCAGATCGCTCGCCAGCAGGGGCACCAGCAGGCCCTGCACCCCGGCCGAACCCGTCAGCAACGCCGCCAGTACGGCGCGCAGCGCGAACACCGTCACCTGTCCCATCACGTCCCCTTCCATCGAACGGCGATGGGAACCTATCGAAATTCGATAGGTACGGCAAGCGCGTCGGCCAGGGCAGCCGGCCGGGGGCCGCCGCGGTCCGCCGGATCAGTGGGCGGAGGCGGTCAGGCCGCCGCGCCGGGGAGCGGCGAAGTGCTCCAGGTCGGCGCGGGTCAGACCGGCCGGGCCCGCCGCCTCGGCCGGGTCCAGGGCGCCGCAGTCGAGACCGCGCAGCAGGTACCCGGCGAGGGCCTTGGCGGTGGCCGGTTCGTCCATCACGTCGCCCCCGGACCGGTCGGCGTACCGGGCGAGCCGGGCGGCGGCCCGGGCGCAGCCCTCGCGGTAGAAGGCGAAGACGGCGGCGTACCGGGTCGGGAGGTGGCCGGGGTGCATGTCCCAGCCCTGGTAGTAGGCACGGGCCAGGGCACGCCGGGTCAGGCCGTAGTGCAGGCGCCAGGCGGCGTGCACCTGCTCGCGCGGGCCCACGGGCAGGACGTTGGTGGAGCCGTCCGAGACGCGGACGCCGGTGCCCGCCGCCGCGACCTGCATGACGGCCTTGGCGTGGTCGGCGGCCGGGTGGTCACTGGCCTGGTGGGCGGCGGAGACGCCGAGGCAGGCGCTGTAGTCGAAGGTGCCGTAGTGCAGACCGGTGGCGCGGCCCCGGGCGGCGTCGATCATGCGGGCGACGGTGGCGGTGCCGTCGGCGGCGAGGATGGCCTGGCTGGTCTCGATCTGGATCTCGAAGCCGATCCGGCCGGGCGTCAGGCCGTGCGCCTTCTCGAAGGACTCCAGGAGCCGCACCAGGGCGGTGACCTGCTCCGGGTAGGTCACCTTGGGCAGGGTGAGCATCAGGCCGTCCGGCAGTCCGCCGGCGGCCAGCAGGCCGGTGAGGAAGACGTCCAGGGTGCGGATGCCGCGGTCGCGCACCGCGGCCTCCAGGCACTTCATGCGGATGCCCGCGTACGGGGCGGGGGTGCCGTTCCCGGCCGGCGGCCGGCCGGCGCCCCGGGCGTGGCCCGCGGCGATCAGGCGCGCGGCGCGGGCGGCGTGTTCGTCCTCCTCGGCGTCGGTGCGGCCGCCGTAGCCGTCCTCGAAGTCCACGCGCAGGTCCTCGACCGGCTCGCGCTCCAGCTTGGCCCGGACGCGGCCGTGGACGTCCTCGGCCAGGGCGGGCTCCAGCCCGAGGGCGGAGGCGAACGAGGCGGCGTCGGGGGCGTGCTCGTCGAGCAGGGCGAGCGCGCGGTCGCCCCACGTCCGGGGGGTGTCGGCGGCGAAGTCCTCGCCGGGGACGTAGACGGTGTGGACGGGCTGGCGGGTGCCCGGGTCGCCGGGGTAGCGGCGCTCCAGTTCGGCGTCGACCGGTGCGAGGAGGGCCCCGATCTCCTTGCCGACGGCCTCCGCGAGGCTCGTCGCCACCCGCTCCTGCTGACCCTCGCCCATCCGGCACCCCTTCGCAGCACCCCGCACCGCTTTCTTCCGCGATACGGAATCAACAATCCGTAGAACGAAGTTATCCGGCGGCCTTTCACCGGGTCAACACCCTTCACGGCGCGTTCCGCTCCCCCATCTCGGCATGTTCACGACTTTCTGGCACCGTCGTCCCGAGGGGGACCGGCCGTCCCGTCCCGCACCGGCCCTCCCGCGAGCCGCCCGCACACCGCCCGCACCGAGCCGCCCACCGCGCCGAAGGAGCACTTGTGCCGCACAGCGCCCGCGTCCCGCGCCGCCTCGGACTGAAGACCGCACTCGCCGCCTCCGTCGCCCTGCCCCTGTCCAGTACAGCACTGTCCCCGGCACCGGTCGCGGCCGAGCAGGGGGCGCGCCGCCCGCTGGAGGTGATGTCCTTCAACCTGCGCTTCGCGAGCCCCGCGGAGCCCAACAGCTGGTCCCGGCGCAGACCCGTGATGCGCCGGCTCCTGGGCGGCGAACGCCCGCACGTCGTGGGCACCCAGGAGGGCCTGTACGGGCAGCTGCGCGACATCGCGGCGGACCTGGGCCCCCGCCTACGACTGGATCGGCACGGGCCGGGCGGGCGGCAGCCGCGACGAGTTCATGGCCGTCCTGTACGACACGCGCCGGCTGGCCCCGCTGGAGTACGAGCACTTCTGGCTGTCGGACACCCCGGACGTGATCGGCTCCAACACCTGGGGCAACGCCCACATCCGCATGGTCACCTGGGTCCGCTTCCGCGACCTGGGGGACGGCGGCCGGCAGCTGTGCGTGCTCAACACCCATCTGGACAACGCACGCCCGTCCGCCCGTGAACGGTCGGCCGCCCTGATCGCCGCCCGTGTCACCGCCCTGGCCCGCTCGCAGCCGGTGATCGTGACCGGGGACTTCAACGCGGCCGCGCACCGCAGCACGGTCCACAGCACGCTGCTGCGGGCCGGGCTCGTCGACACCTGGGACGCGGCGGACCGGCGCGGGCCGTCGTACGCGACCTTCCACGGCTACCGGCCGCTGGTGCCGGACGGCGACCGCTTCGACTGGATCCTGACCACCCCGGGCGTGCGGGTGCACCGCGCGCGGCTCAACACCTTCGCGCCGGGCGGGCAGTTCCCCAGCGACCACCTCCCGGTCCAGGCGTCCCTGACCCTGGGACACGCCGAGGCCCCCACGACCGGCGGGGGGTCGTGAGGGCCTCGTGCGGAGTGCGGAGGATCAGCCCTTGCGGGTCTTGATCTCCTCGGTGAGCTGCGGGACGACGTCGAAGAGGTCGCCGACCACGCCGTAGTCGACCAGCTCGAAGATCGGGGCCTCGGCGTCCTTGTTCACGGCCACGATGGTCTTCGAGGTCTGCATGCCCGCACGGTGCTGGATCGCGCCCGAGATGCCGGCGGCGACGTACAGCTGCGGCGAGACGCTCTTGCCGGTCTGGCCGACCTGGTTGGTGTGCGGGTACCAGCCGGCGTCCACCGCGGCACGCGAGGCGCCCACGGCCGCACCGAGCTGGTCCGCCAGCGCCTCGATCACCGCGAAGTTCTCCGCGCCGTTGACACCGCGGCCACCGGAGACCACGATCGCGGCCTCGGTCAGCTCCGGACGGCCCGTCGACTCACGCGGCGTACGGCCGGTGACCTTCGTCCCGGTCGCCTGCGCGGAGAAGGACACCTCCAGCGCCTCGACCGCGCCCGCGGCCGGAGCCGCCTCGACGGCCGCGCTGTTCGGCTTCACGGTGATGACCGGAGTGCCCTTGGAGACACGGGACTTGGTCGTGTACGAGGCGGCGAACACCGACTGCGTCGCCACCGGACCCTCGTCACCGGCCTCCAGGTCGACGGCGTCGGTGATGATGCCGGACCCCAGGCGCAGCGCCAGACGGGCGGCGATCTCCTTGCCCTCGGTGGAGGACGACACCAGCACCGCGGTCGGGGAAACGGCCGCGTGGGCGGCCTGGAGGGCGTCCACCTTGGGCACCACGAGGTAGTCGGCGTACTCGGCGGCCTCGTGGGTCAGAACCTTGACCGCACCGTGCTCGGCGAGCGTGGCGGCGGTGTCGGCGGCGCCGTTGCCGAGCGCGACCGCGACGGGCTCACCGATCCGGCGGGCCAGCGTCAGCAGCTCCAGGGTCGGCTTGCGGACGGCGCCGTCCACGTGATCGACGTAGACGAGAACTTCAGCCATGGGACTTCTTCTCTCCTGCTTGCGAAGTGTGAAGGGGGCGGGAAGCGAGCCGAGCCGTGCGGCTCAGACGAACTTCTGGCTCGCGAGGAACTCGGCGAGCTGCTTGCCGCCCTCGCCCTCGTCCTTGACGATCGTGCCCGCGGTACGGGCCGGGCGCTCGGACGCCGACTCCACCACCGTGTAGGCGTTCTCCAGGCCGACCTCGTCCTCGTCGATGTCCAGGTCGGACAGGTCCCAGGACTGAACGGGCTTCTTCTTGGCCGCCATGATGCCCTTGAAGGACGGGTAGCGGGCCTCTCCGGACTGGTCGGTCACCGACACCACCGCCGGCAGGGAGGCCTCCAGCTGCTCGGAGGCGGCGTCGCCGTCACGACGGCCCTTGACCGTGCCGTCCTCGACCGACACCTCGGACAGCAGCGTCACCTGCGGCACGCCCAGACGCTCCGCGAGCAGCGCCGGGACGACGCCCATGACACCGTCGGTGGAGGCCATGCCGGAGATGACCAGGTCGTAACCGGCCTTCTCCACGGCCTTGGCCAGCACCAGCGAGGTGCCGATGGCGTCGGTGCCGTGCAGCTCGTCGTCCTCGACGTGGATCGCCTTGTCGGCACCCATCGACAGCGCCTTGCGCAGCGCGTCCTTGGCGTCCTCCGGACCCACCGTCAGCACGGTGACTTCCACGTCGTCGTCGGAGTTCTCCGAGATCTGCAGCGCCTGCTCGACCGCGTACTCGTCCAGCTCGGAGAGCAGACCGTCCACATCGTCACGGTCGACGGTCAGGTCATCGGCGAAGTGCCGGTCGCCAGTGGCGTCGGGCACGTACTTCACAGTGACAACGATCCTCAAGCTCACGCCGGCTCTCCTACTGCATCGTCATTTCTGGCTGCCTGCCTGCAGGCAGCATAGGCGCCTGAAGCGGCCGATCCCGGTCGGGGCGACCCACGCTCCGAACGAAATATTACTCGTCAGTACACCCAGTTCATTCCCGCTAAGCAAGCGCTTTGAACTGTGACCTTCGCAACGCAGCGTAACCGGAACCGGACCACCGCGCAGCGCGGAGGCCCGTTCAGTCACGCAGCCCCGTGAACCGCCCCTGGTGGTACAGCAGCGGCCGCCCGGAGCCCGCCGGATCGCCCAGCAGCACCTCGGCGAGCACGATGCGGTGGTCGCCCGCCGGGACCCGGGCCACCACGCGGCACACCGTCCAGGCGAGCACGCCGTCCAGCAGCGGTACGCCCTCGGGCCCGTCCCGCCAGGCGGTGGCGGGGCCGAAGCGGTCGGCGCCGCTGCGCGCGAAGGTGGCGGCCAGCTCCCGCTGGTGCTCGCCGAGGACGTGGACCCCGACGTGGTCGCCGGCCGCGATCGCGGGCCAGGTCGAACCACCGGTGCCGACCCCGAACGAGAGCATCGGCGGGTCGGCGGAGACGGAGGCCAGGGAGGTGGCGGTGAAGCCGACCGGCCCCCGGCTGCCCCGCGCGGTGATCACCGCGACACCCGCGGCGTGCTTCCGGAAGACGGAGCGCAACAGGTCGGGTGAACCGGGCAGGGCGGTGGTGCGGAGGTCGGAGGGGGCCGTCATGAACCGTCCTTCTGCGGGTGGGAACCGGGGAGTTGCGAGGGAGCGCGGCAGTTCACCGGGCCGGTCCGCGCGGCGGTGCGACGCGTCCGGGCGCCGCCGGACGGCCGGGTACCCACTCGGGGCGAAGGAGATCCGACATGATGTCAGGCTGACGATAGGTGGCACACACCGTCAAGCCGGTCCGCGGTTGTGGGAGATGCGTCACGACGCCCCGCTCCGGACGCCGACGGCCTCCCCCAGGGCGGCGATCACGTCGGCCGTCCTCGGCTGTCCGGCGGCCCGGCGCACCTCGCGGCCGTCCGCGTCGAGGACCAGCACGGTGGGGGTGCGGACGATGTCCAGCCGGCGGACGAGTTCCAGGTGCGCCTCGGCGTCGATCTCCACGTGCGTCACCCCCGGGACCATGCCGGCCACCTCGGCGAGGATCCGCCGGGTCGCGCGGCAGGGCGCGCAGAAGGCGCTGGAGAACTGCACGAGGGTGGCACGCCCGCCCAGACGCGCGCCGATCGCCGCCTCCCAGGGCGGCCCGGCTCCGGTGACCCCGGGCGGCCCGTCGACGCCGCGCTCCCGCTCAGGCACCTGTTCGTTCCCTCCTCCGCCGCCGGCGCGGCACCTCGGACGTCGTCACTGTCTGCAGCGTCCGCGGGGACACGATGATTCCCGCCTGCTCCGCCCTCGGGGGACGGCAGGGGCGCCCGCGAGGTAACGGCGGCGCAAAAGCACGAGGTGGATCAGGGCGCGGACGTGACGAGAATCTCGCGGCAAGCGGGCACCAGGGCTGGTTCCCGGCCGGTTATTGGGGCACCATCAGCCACGAGCCGTAAACCTACGGCTGCGTAACTTCGACTGGGAGTTCCTCCTTCCCAGGCAGAGAAGGAAGGTTTCCACCCCGCTCATGGCAGAACTCGTCTACCGTCCCGTGATCGGTTTCGCCCAGACACTGTTCAAGGTGTGGGACCTCAAGATCGACTGCCGGGGTTCGGAGAACATCCCGCGCTCGGGCGGAGCGGTGCTGGTGAGCAACCACATCAGCTACCTGGACTTCGTCTTCAACGGCCTGGCGGCGCTGCCGCAGAAGCGGCTGGTGCGTTTCATGGCGAAGGAGTCCGTCTTCCGCCACCGCATCTCCGGCCCCCTGATGCGCGGCATGAAGCACATCCCGGTGGACCGCGCGCAGGGCGACGCCGCCTATGCGCACGCGCTGGACTCGCTGCGCTCGGGCGAGGTCGTCGGTGTCTTCCCGGAGGCGACGATCTCCCCGTCCTTCACGCTCAAGAGCTTCAAGTCGGGCGCCGCACGCCTGGCCCAGGAGGCCGGGGTGCCGCTGGTGCCGATGGCGGTGTGGGGCACGCAGCGCCTGTGGACCAAGGGCCACCCGCGCAACTTCAAGCGCAGCCACATCCCCATCACCATCCGCGTGGGCGAGGCCCTGGAGGCGTCCAGGGACAAGTACGCGGGCGCCATCACCCGCCAGCTGCGCGAGCGGGTCCAGGAGCTCCTGGAGGCCGCGCAGCGCGCCTACCCGGTGCGTCCCAAGGGCCCCGAGGACACCTGGTGGATGCCCGCCCACCTGGGCGGCACGGCACCGACGCCGGAGCAGGTCCGCGCGGCCGAGGCCCGCTGACGCCCGGCCCCTTCCCGAGGCCCGCTGACGCCCGGCCGCGCCCGGCCCCGTCCCGGGGACCGCGGTGCGGCCGGGCGCCCGCACACGACACGGCGGCCGGCCGGGGACGTGGTCGTCCCCGGCCGGCCGCCGTGCGTTCGCGCGGCACCGCTACGCGCGGGCCATCTCCTCCTTGAGCGCCGCCACGAAGGTGTCCACGTCGTCCTCGGTCGTGTCGAAGGCGCACATCCAGCGGACGTCGCCGGCGGCCTCGTCCCAGAAGTAGAAACGGAACCGCTGCTGGAGCCGCCGGCTCACCTCGTGCGGCAGTCGCGCGAAGACCGCGTTGGCCTGCACCGGGTGGAGGATCTCCACGCCGTGCACCGCGCGGACGCCCTCGGCCAGGCGCTGGGCCATCTCGTTGGCGTGCCGGGCGTTGCGCAGCCACAGGTCCCGGGCCAGCAGGGCCTCCAGCTGCACCGACACGAAACGCATCTTGGACGCGAGCTGCATGGACAGCTTGCGCAGGTGCTTCATGTGCCGGATGCCGTCCGGCTCCAGCACGACGACGGCCTCACCGAACAGGGCGCCGTTCTTGGTGCCGCCCAGCGAGAGCAGGTCGACGCCGACGGCGTTGGTGAAGGTGCGCAGGGGCACGTCCAGCGTGGCGGCCGCGTTGGCCAGCCGGGAGCCGTCCACGTGGACCTTCATGCCGTGCGCGTGCGCGTGCTCGCAGATGGCCCGGATCTCGTCCGGGGTGTACACCGTGCCCAGTTCGGTGGCCTGGGCTATGGAGACCACCTGCGGCATGGCGCGGTGCTCGTCGTCCCAGCCGTACGCCTGCCGGTCGATCAGCTCGGGGGTGAGCTTGCCGTCCGGGGTCGGCACGGTGAGCAGCTTGATGCCGCCGACCCGTTCCGGGGCGCCGCCCTCGTCCACGTTGATGTGGGCGCTCTCGGCGCAGATCACCGCGCCCCAGCGGTCGGTGACCGCCTGGAGGGCGACCACGTTGGCGCCGGTGCCGTTGAAGACCGGGAAGGCCTCGGCGGTCGGGCCGAAGTGGCTGCGGACGACCTGCTGGAGGTTCTCGGTGTAGGCGTCCTCGCCGTACGCCACCTGGTGCCCGCCGTTGGCCAGGGCCAGGGCGGCGAGCACCTCCGGGTGGGCGCCGGCGTAGTTGTCGCTGGCGAAGCCGCGGACGTCCGGGTCGTGATGACGACGCGCGTCGGTCCTCGGCGGGTTCACGGCTTCTCGGTCAGCCACAGACGGTTTCCGTTCACTTCCGCGGCGGGCTTCTCCCAGACCCCGACGATGGCCTCGGCCAGGTCCTTGACGTCCGTGAAGCCCGCGAACTTCGCGTTGGGGCGGTCGGCGCGCATCGCGTCGTGCACCAACGCCTTCACCACCAGGATCGCAGCCGCCGATGTCGGCCCCTGCTCGCCCCCGGCCTTGCGGAAGTAGTCGGCCATGGCCAGCGTCCACGCCTCGGCCGCGGCCTTGCCGGCTGCGTAGGCGGCGTTGCCGGCGGTCGGCTTGGTGGCACCGGCCGCGCTGATCAGCAGGTACCGGCCGCGGTCGCTGCGCTGGAGCGCCTCGTGGAAGGCGAGGGAGGTGTGCTGCACGGTGCGCACCAGCAGCAGCTCCAGGAAGTCCCAGTCGTCCAGGCTCGTCTTGGTGAAGGTCTCGCTGCCCCGCCAGCCGCCGACGAGATGGACCAGGCCGTCGACCCGGCCGAACTCCTTCTCGGTGCGGGCGGCCCACTCGCGGGTGGAGTCCAGGTCGAGCAGGTCGACCGTGTCGCCGGTGACGGTGGCGCCGCCGTGCGCGTAGCGTGCCGCGTCGACCGCCTCCGCCAGCCGTTCCGGGTCGTTGTCCGAGCCGACGACGGTCGCTCCCGCCTCGGCCAGCCTGAGCAGTGCCGCCCGCCCCGCGGGTCCCCCCGCGCCGGCCACCGCGATCACCGCACCGTCGAGCGCCCCGTGCCCCATGTTCCTCGCCTCCTGAGCAGTGGTGTGAACGAGATCGCTCACGCGGCGACCCGCTCGGCGCTGTCCGCCGTGATGCCCTTGGTGGAGGCGATCACGTGCTTCAGCTTCTTGGACAGTGCCTCATAGAACATGCTCAGCGGAAACTCGTCGGGCAGCACGTCGTCGACGAGCTTGCGCGGCGGCTGCGTCAGGTCGAGGGCGTCGGGGCCCTTGGCCCAGGTGGAACCGGGGTGCGGGGACAGGTAGGTGGAGACCAGTTCGTAGCCGGCGAACCAGTGGACCAGCTTGGGACGGTCGATGCCGTCGCGGTAGAGCTTCTCGATCTCGGCGCAGAGCTGGTTGGTGACCTCGGGTGCGCGCTCCCAGTCGATGGTCAGCTTGTTGTCGGTCCAGCGGACCACGTCGTGCTTGTGCAGGTAGGCGAAGAGCAGCTGCCCGCCGAGGCCGTCGTAGTTGCGGACGCGCTCGCCGGTGACGGGGAAGCGGAACATGCGGTCGAAGAGGACCGCGACCTGCACGTCGCGGGCCTGCGGGACGCCCTCGCCGGCCAGCTTGACGGCCTCCTTGAAGGCGGTGAGGTCGCAGCGCAGCTCCTCCAGGCCGTACATCCAGAACGGCTGGCGCTGCTTGATCATGAAGGGGTCGAACGGCAGGTCGCCGTGGCTGTGGGTACGGTCGTGGACCATGTCCCACAGGACGAACGCCTCCTCGCAGCGCTTCTGGTCGTGGACCATGGCGGCGACGTCCTCGGGCAGTTCCAGGCCCAGGATGTCGACGGCGGCGGCGGTGACGCGGCGGAAACGGGCCGCCTCGCGGTCGCAGAAGATGCCGCCCCAGGTGAAGCGCTCCGGGGCCTCGCGCACGGCGATGGTCTCCGGGAAGAGCACCGCGGAGTTGGTGTCGTAGCCCGAGGTGAAGTCCTCGAAGGTGATGCCGCAGAACAGCGGGTTGTCGTAGCGGGTGCGCTCCAGCTCGGCCAGCCACTCGGGCCAGACCATGCGCAGCACGACCGCCTCGAGGTTGCGGTCCGGGTTGCCGTTCTGGGTGTACATGGGGAAGACGACCAGGTGCTGGAGGCCGTGCTCGCGCTGCTCGGCGGGCTGGAAGGCCATCAGCGAGTCGAGGAAGTCGGGCACCTGGAAGCCGCCCTCGGCCCAGCGGACCAGGTCCTTCACCAGGGCCTCGTGGTACGCGCGGTCGTGCGGGAGCAGCGGCGACAGCTGCTGGACGGCCTCGGCCACCTCGCTCACCGCGTTCGCCGCGTCGGAGCGGTCCGGAGCACCCTCGGCGTCGAAGTCGATCGAGCCGTCCTTGGACTGCCAGGGCCGGATCCGCTCCACGGCATCCTTGAGCACGGGCCACGCCGGGTGGTCGACCACCCTGTCCGTCGAAGGAACCTTCTCCTCCGTACCCACCTGCACAAGAATTTCCGTCATCGTCCACACTCCACGGGAGAACCTAGCGTACGACGACCGTATACATACAAGGTTTCACTCAGCAAGGGGTCCTTCGGGAAGTTATCCTGCCTCACCCCCTGCTTCACCGCACTTTTTCCTGTCGATCACGCGTGTGGGCGACGCTGTGAGCGAAGAGGGTTCAGCCTCTGGACGCGGCGGGCACAGGCGATACGGTCCAGGAGGGCCGTAGGGACGCGGCCCCCCGCCGCCGTCGACGGAAGCGAGTCCAGTCTTGAACTTCCTCACCATCGGTCATCGCGGAGTCATGGGTGTCGAGCCCGAGAACACCCTCCGGTCCTTCGTCGCCGCCCAGGAGGCGGGCCTCGACGTCATCGAACTGGACCTCCACCTGAGCAAGGACGGCGTCCTCGTCGTCATGCACGACCCGGACGTCGACCGCACCACGGACGGCACCGGCGCGATCGCCGACCAGACCCTCGCCGAACTGCGCGCCCTGGACGCCGGGGGCGGCGAGCGGATCCCCACCTTCGACGAGGTGCTCGACGCCGTCCGGGCGCCCCTCCAGGCGGAGATCAAGGACGTCCAGGCGGCCCGCGCCCTGGCCGAGGTGATGAACGGGCGGAACCTGGCCGACCGCATCGAGGTGTCCTCGTTCCACGACGAGGCGGTCGCCGAGATCGCGCGGCTGGTGCCCGGCGTCCGCACCGCGCTGGTGGCCAGCCGCTACGGCACGGACGTCGTCGACCGGGCCGTGGAGGCCGGTGCCTCGACCGTGTGCCTCAACATCCGCCGGCTCACCCTGGAGATCGTGGAGCACGCGCGCAAGGCCGACCTGAGGATCATCGGGTGGGTGGTGAACACCCAGGACCACCTCCGGCTGGTGCGCGCCCTGGGCCTGGACGGCGCGACCACCGACTACCCCGAGATCAAGCGCACCGGCCGGTTCACCGCGTGAGGCTCAGACCAGCTCCTTGACCAGCAGCTCGAACCGCAGGTCGTCGCGGCGCGGGATGCCGAAGCGCTCGTCGCCGTACGGGAAGGGGCTCGTCCGTCCCGTACGGCGGTAGCCGCGCCGCTCGTACCAGGCGATCAGCTCCTCCCGCACGGTGATCACGGTCATGTGCATCTCTCGCACGCCCCAGGTGCCGCGCGCCTGCCGCTCGGCCTCCTCGATGACCGCCCTGCCGAGTCCGCCGCCCTGCAGCGCGGGGCTGACCGCGAACATCCCGAAGTAGGCGTGCGCGCCGTGGTGCTCCAGCTGGCAGCAGGCGACGATGCGGCCCTCCCGCTCCACGGTCAGCAGCCGGCTGTCCGGATCCCGGACGACCTCCAGCACGCCCTGCGGGTCCGTGCGCTGCCCGTCCAGGATGTCCGCCTCCGTGGTCCAGCCGGCCCGGCTGGCGTCGCCCCGGTAGGCGGACTCGATCAGCGCGACGAGGTCGTCCACGTCGGCCTCGGTGGCGTCACGGTAGGTCAGGGGAGCGGCTGCGACGGATTCCATGGGGTGCTTCTCCGGTTGCTGTGCGCTTCTTCGCCGCACCCGGGGTGCGGCTCGGCCGGGGTCGAGAGTAGCGCGGGCACTACCCTCGGCCGCATGGTGCACGTACTGGGCAGCCGCGTCCTGATCCGTCCCTCCGACCCCGAGCGGTCGCGGACCTTCTACGGCGAGCAGCTGGGCCTCGCGGTGTACCGCGAGTTCGGCACCGGTCCGGAGCGGGGCACCGTGTACTTCCTCGGCGGCGGCTTCCTGGAGCTGTCCGGCCGCTCGGACGCCCCGCCGTCCCCCTCGGTGCGGCTGTGGCTCCAGGTCGCGGACGTCGCCGCGGCGCACGAGGAGCTGCGGGCCCGGGGCGTGGACGTCGTCCGGCCGCCGGTGCGCGAGCCGTGGGGGCTGATCGAGATGTGGATCGCGGACCCGGACGGCACCCCGATCGTCCTGGTCGAGACGCCGGCCGGCCATCCGCTGCGGTACCGGCCGGGCATCTGACCCGTCCCTGCGCAGCCGGCACCCCCGCGGGGCGTCCCGGCGGGACCGGCGCCGACGGCACCGACGGCGACGCCGCGGCCGGGCGGCTCGTGCGGGCGCCCGCGAGGTCACGCCCGCAGCGCGCCCAGGCGTCCCTCCAGCTGCCCCAGCAGGGTGCCGAGGAGCGCGGCCAGCTCGCCGAGGTCCGGTCGGTCCAGTCCGGACAGCACGGCGCTCTCGTAGGCGAGCTGGACCGGCAGGATCCCGTCGACGAGGTCGCGTCCCGCCTCGGTGAGCCGTACGTGGGTGACGCGGCGGTCGCGGGTGTCGCCGCGGCGTTCGACCAGACCGCGCTCCTTGAGCTGCTTGAGGCGTTTGGTGACGGCGGCCCCCGAGGAGAAGGTCTCGCGGGCCAGGTCCCCGGGGGTCAGCTCGTGGCCGGTGCGGCGCAGCGCGCCCAGCAGGTCGAACTCGGGGCGGGTCAGGCCCGCCCGGCGCAGCGGCGCGTCCTCGGCCTGCTGGAGCAGGGCGGCACACCGGTTGATGCGTCCGATGACCTCCATGGGGCCGGTGTCGAGGTCCGGGTGGACGGCGCGCCACTGGCGGACGACCGCGGCGACGGTGTCGCCCCGGCCGGTGGCCGCGGGGAGGCCGGGGCCGTCCCCCTCGGGGGCCGGGGCTCCTCCGGTGGCCGATGGTCCTGCGGTCGCCGTCATGGCCGTGCGTCCTCCGTGTGTGTGCCCGTGCCGGGGCCCGTGAGCGGACCCTGGCGTCGTACCGTCGCCGCGAGCGTACGGTGTCCCGCCCGCTCGGCGCGGACCACCCGGTCGTGGGGCAGTCCGCGCTGCCGCCACTCCCCCCGCGGCGGCGTCGGCCGCGGACCGCAGGCCGGCCGGCGCGGCGGCGAGCCTGGCGGCGGGCCTCCCGCAGGGCCACGGGGTCGGGATGCGGCGCGGCCGGCAGGCGGGCGGTGGCCTCGCACGCGGCGTCGGCGGCACGCCGGCGACCGGGAGGCGAGGAGTGCCGGGGGCGCGCGGGGCGTGGGGCGGGGTGAAGGTCGCACTGCTCATGACGCACAACGTCAGCATGTGTTTTACTCATAAAATGTTGGGGGCGTCCTCCTCGCCCGCCGCCACGCTCCCCCGAACGCTCCCCGTGTACACCCGTGCGCTCGCGTGCACGGCACGGCCCCCGGGCAGTCCTTGTCCGACCGTCGACGGGTCGAGGGGGAGGTTCGCGTGCACGGACCGGCGTCGTCCGGCTGGCTGCTGGTCGCGCTCTGCGCGGCGACCGGCGCCTACTGCCTGCTGCGGATGCGCAGCGGCGTCGAGGAGCAGCGCCGCGCGGCGGGCGGGGAGGCCGTCATGGGGTTCGGGATGGCCGCCATGGCCGTGCCCGCGGCGGCGTTCACCCCGCCGTCCTGGGTGTGGCCCGCCTACGCGGTGGTGTTCGGCGCGGCCGGGGTGCACGCGCTGTGGGCGGCGCGCGCGAGGCCGCGCCACGTCCACCACCTGGTGGAGGCGGGCGCCATGGTCTACATGTCGGTGGTGATGGCGGCGTCCCCCGGTCACCGGCACGGCGGCTCGGGCCTGCCCCTGCTGACCGGCCTGCTGCTGCTCTACTTCTGCGTCTACGTGCTGGTCGCGGGGGTCCGGCTGATCCCGGTGCCGGCCGTCGCGGGAGCCGGTCCGGCCCCCGGGTGGGGCGACCGGCCCGAGGTGGCGCGCGCCTGCCGGCTCTCCATGGGGATGGCGATGGTGGCGATGCTGCTCATGATGTGAGCGCGCACCGGCGCACGGGCGTCCAACGATGCATCCGCTGCCCCCACTTGCGGCCCGCGTGCGCCCTGCTCCCGGCCCGCGCCGGGCCGTTGCCTGCGTCACTTCGCCGGCCGGCCCGTACCGCCGGACCGGGCCGCACCCTAGGCTGGGCGCATGATGCTCCCCGCGGCCCTGTTGCTGCTCGGCGCGCTGACCGCCGTGGCAGGACCCCGGCTGCTCGCCCGGGCGGACTGGACGGACCGGGAACCGGTGGTGGCGCTGTGGGTGTGGCAGTGCGTCGTGGCGGCCGTGCTGGTGTGCTGCGCCCTGTCCATGACCTTCAGCGCGGCGGCCGCCTGGCAGGCGGTGGGCGGCCCCGTCTTCGCCACGGCGCCGGGCGCCGTCGTGGAGGCGTACGCGCTCGGGACGGCCGGACCCACGGCGGCGGCCACCGCGGTGGTCCTGGCGTGCGGCGGGCTGTGGAGCGCCGCGATGCTCGTCCGCGAGGTCCTGCGGGCGCGTGCCCGGCGCCGCGCGCGCCGGGCCGAGCTCGTCGTGCGGGCGCCGCTGCTGCCCGGTGAGGAGCCCGGCGAGGACCGGCTGGTGGTCCTGGAGGGCGACCGCCCCGACGCCTGGTGGCTGCCGGGGACGCCACCCCAACTCGTCGTCACCACCGCCGCGCTGCGCCGCCTGAAGGGGCGGCAGCTCGACGCGGTCCTCGCCCACGAGCGGGGACACGCCCGGGCCCGGCACGACTGGCTGCTGAACTGCTCCGCGGCGCTGGCCGCAGGCTTCCCCCAGGTGCGGGTGTTCGCGGCGTTCCGCGACGAGATGCACCGGCTGGTGGAACTCGCCGCCGACGACGTCGCCTCCCGCCGCTTCGGCCGTCTCACCACCGCGCTCGCGCTGGTGGAACTCAACGAGGACCGCGGGGTGTTCGGCCCCTGCCCCACCCCGCAGGCCCAGGTGCGCGCCCGTGTGCACCGGCTGCTGGCGCCCCCGGACCGGCTCACGGCGGGCCGCCGGCTGCGGCTGACGGCCGCGGCGTCGCTGGTGCCGGTGGTTCCGGTACTGCTGGCATTCATGCCGGGACTGCGGGCACTGGGGTAGTCCAGGGGGCCGCGCGGGCCGCGACCGGGTCCGGCCCCACGCCCCCGAAGTCGGCAAGGATTCACCGCATGCACACCCCCCACGTGGACGCACCGACCGCTCCGCCGGACCCGCGCCCCGCCGCCCGGTCCGCCGGCGTCCTGGCCCTCTGCTCGGCGCTCCTGCTGCTCCTGGTGGCTCTCCGCTGGCCCCCGCTGCTCGGCCTGGACCGCGCCGTCTCCCGCACCACCCACCGCTGGGCGGTCGAGCAGCCCGGACTGACCCGGGCGGCCCGGATCCTCACCGACTGGGTGTGGGACCCGCTGACCCTGCGGGTGCTGTGCGGCGCGGTGGTCGTCCTGCTGCTGTGGCGGTACGCGGCCCGTTGGACGGCGGTGTGGCTGGTTCTGACGGTCGCCCTGGCCGCGGCGCTGCAACAGGGAATGAAGGCGGCCGTCGGCCGGCCCCGCCCCGTCTGGCCCGACCCGGTCGACTCGGCCCACTACGCGGCCTTCCCGTCGGGCCACGCCATGACCGCGACCGTGGTCCTCGGCCTGCTGCTGTGGCTGCTGCACCGCCGGAGCGCGGGCCCGCGACTGTGGTGGACGGCGGTCACGGTGGCGGTGGTCTCGGTGGCGGGCGTCGGGCTCACGCGCGTGTGGCTGGGCGTGCACTGGCCCACGGACGTGCTGGCCGGCTGGCTGCTGGGCGCCTTCGTGGTGGCCGCGGCGGTGTGGGTCCACGGTCTGCGGCGCCCCTGACGCCACGGGCGCTCCCACCCCGCCCGCGCCCCGCGGACCAGGGGGAACACCGCTCCCCTCGGGCGATCCCCCGCGTCGCCCGAGGAGAACGGCAGCCGGAACGGACCCCGAAGGGCCCCACCGGACGCGCTGAGTATAGTTGGCTGCCAGCCAGTCAACGCAGGAGTCAAGCATGTCCCCGCGCAGCGCCTCGGTCAATGAAGAGTTGCGAAGGCGTTCGAAGGAGCGGCTGCTGCAGGCCGCCGTCGAGGTGGTGGGCGAGCGCGGCTACGAGGCGACGACCCTCGGCGACATCGCCGACCGGGCGGGGGCCGCGCGCGGTCTGGTCTCGTACTACTTCCCCGGCAAGCGCACCCTGGTGCAGTCCGCGGTGCACCGGCTGATGCACCGCACGCTGGAGGAGGCGCTGGAGCGGGAGCCGCGCACCGAGGACGGGCGGGAGCGGATGGCGCGGGCCATCGACGCGATCCTGGGTCTGGCGCAGGACCGGCCGGTCCTCATGCGCCAGCACATGGCGGGCCTGCTGCAGGCGGAGGGGTTCGTGCCCTGTCCCGAGCAGCGGCGGCTGGCGGAGCTGCTCAGTGACACCGTGGCGCGTCACGGGTCGTCCGACGTCGGGACCGACTACCCGATGCTGCGCGCGCTGCTGATGGGCGCGGTGTTCGCGGCCCTGATGCCGGGGGCGCCGATGGAGGTCCCGGTGCTGCGCGCGGAGCTGTTCAAGCGCTACCGCCTCGACTGGGAGATGGGTGTCCCGCCGGGTACCGAGGCACCCGGCGGGACGCGTGGGCCGGGCCGGACCGACCTGTCACGGTTCTTCGCGACCGGGCCGGCCCCCGGCCGTCCGGTGCCGCACGGCCGTTCCGGGCCGGAGGGTCAGTCGAAGTAGTCCGGCTGCGTCTGCGCGTTGAGCTCACGCAGGTGGACCCGGCGGGCCGGGTCGGTGCGCCGGTCGTCGACCCGCAGGACGTCCAGGCCCTTGGCGATGTCGTTCGAGTAGATGTAGCCGTTGTAGTAGTACGCCGACCAGGCGCCGCCGGTGACGAGGCGGTCGGTGGTCAGCGGCCCGCGCTCGAACCAGGCGATCTCCTTGGGCTTCGAGGAGTTGGTGAAGTCCCAGACCGAGACGCCGCCCTGGTACCAGGCCTGGACCATCAGGTCGCGGCCCCTGACGGGGATCAGCGAGCCGTTGTGGGCGACGCAGTTCTCGGTGTCCGCCTGGTGGCGGGGGATCTTGAAGTAGCTGCGGAAGACCAGCTTGCGGTGGTCGCCGCGGCCCTTGATGTCGTAGATGCCGTTGGCGCCCCGGTGGGGTCCGACCTCCGCGTTGCAGGTGGCACCGCCCCCGCCGCCCAGTTCGTCGGTGAAGACGACCTTGTCGGCCCTCTGGTTGAAGGTCGCCGAGTGCCAGAACGCGAAGTTGACGTTGTCCTGGACCCGGTCGATCACCTTCGGGCGCTCCGGGTCGCGGATGGAGAACAGGATGCCGTCGCCCATGCAGGCGCCGGCCGCCAGGTCCTCGGAGGGCAGCACGGTGATGTCGTGGCAGCCCGTGGTCTTGGAGACGCCCGGGTTGGTGGGCGCGCCCGGGTTGCCGCCGCCGTCCGGGCCCTCGCCGGGGAAGAGCACCGGGAAGCCGACGACCGCCGCCTTGTGCGGGGCCTTGCGCGGCACCTTGATCACGGAGATGCCGTCGTGCGGCGGCTGGCAGTCGGGGTAGGAGGCGCTGGGCGAGTACGAGGACACGTAGACGTAGACGTTCCTGCGCTCGGGCACCAGCGTGTGGGTGTGGGAGCCGCAGGCGGTCTCGACCGCGGCGACGTAGCGCGGGTTGCGCTTGTCGCTGATGTCGAAGACCTTCATGCCCTCCCAGGAGGACTTCTCGGTCGCGGGCTGGGTCGTGCTGTTGCAACTGCTGTCGCTGCGCGAGGAGTCGGTGGACAGGAACAGCAGGTCGCCGGAGACGGAGATGTCGTTCTGCGAGCCGGGGCACAGGACCTGGGCGACCGTCTTCGGCGATCTCGGGTTGCTGATGTCGAAGATGCGGAAGCCGTCGTAGTTCCCGGCGAAGGCGTACCGGCCCTGGAAGGCCAGGTCCGAATTGGTCCCGGGCAGCGCGTCCTTGGGGACGTTGGCCACGTGCCGCATGTTGCGGGAGTGGGCGACCTCGTCCTGGCCGGGTATCTCGCCCTTCTCGATGGCCGTGCGGGCTTCGGCACGGTCGCTCTGCGACACCTCTTTCGGGGCGGTCGGCCCGTCCCCGGGGCCGGGGATCGCGGTGGCCGGGGCGGCGGTCAGGAGTGCGGCCAGCAGTCCGCCGGCCGCCGCGGCAACGGAGAGGCGTCTGCGACGGGTTCGGGATCGGGGTAACAGGATCACTGTCGTTCCTCCCTGGTTCCGTTGGTGCGGAACGGTTTTCGCTCCGGCAGTATCGTTGTAGCCATGCACATATCAAAAGGGGGCAACGCAGCCGCACCGAAGTTTTCCGACCGGCGACATGTGGAAGCGTGCCTCAGCGGCCACAGCCGCTGACGAGGTGTCGCACGCTCCTGCCCACACCCCCGCCCCAGGAGGTCGATGTGCTCTTCTGCCGCCCGCCCCGCTCCCCCGCCCGCCCGGCGGGACCGGCCGTTCTTCCCGCCCTCGCCGTGCTCGCCGTCCTCGGCCTGGCCGCCTGCGACTCGGGGTCCGGGGGCGACGGCGACGCGGCCGCGAAGCCGGGCCCGTCGGTCATCGCGCCGGGAGAACCGGGAGGGGAGAACCGCACCCTGTCCGCCGCGGAGGCCGCCGAGCAGCGCGCCGAGGACGACTCCCCCAACGCCGCCGACGTCTCCTACACGCGGATGATGATCGTCCACCACGCCCAGGCCCTGGAGATGACCGAACTGGCCCCGGACCGCGCCGAGTCCGGCAGGATCGTCAAGCTGGCGGAACGGATCGCCGCCGCGCAGGGCCCGGAGATCGAGGCGATGCGGGGCTGGCTGAAGACCCACGGCCGGACGGAGACCGACGACGGCCACGGCTCGGGACACGGGGCGGGCCACGACCACGCGACCATGCCGGGCATGGCCACCGCGGCTCAGCTCAAGCAACTGCGGGCGGCCGAGGGGAAGGCCTTCGACCAGCTGTTCCTCACCCTGATGATCACTCACCACCAGGGGGCGATCACCATGGCGACGGACGTGAAGGCACAGGGCAACAACATCCGGATCGAGGAGATGGCCGACGACGTGGTCGCCCAGCAGACCAGCGAGATCACGCGGATGCGCGCCCTGCTCTGAGCGGCCCCCGCTGCGGGGGCGGCCGGATCAGCGCCGGGCGTGGCGCGGGGTCAGCAGCCCGGCGTCGCGCGCCCGGCCGATGAGCCGCAGGGCCCCGCGCCGGCTGTGCCCGGTGGCCCCCATCACGGCGAGCACAGGGTCGGCGCCCTCGCGCTGGGCGGCCCGGTACTCGTGGGCCGCGAGCCGCCGCCCCTCGGTGCCCCGCGGCCGGGCGGCGCGGCGCCGGTGCGCTCCGCCGCCGCCCCCGTCGGAGGGCGGCGCGAGCGCGCCGCACGCCCGGGCCAGCGGCTCCTCGATCCAGTCGGCGAAGGCCGCGAGGTCGTCCGGGCAGAGCGCGGGCCGGGCCCGGAGATCCTCCACGCCCACGCCGTCCTCGGACACCGTCACCAGCCCCTCGACCCGTGCGCCGTCGGTGAACGCCAGCCGGACGTGGAACCAGCGGGTCGCGCGCTCCCCCTCCCGCACCGCCCACGCGGGCCACACGGACACCGCGCCATCCTCCGGAGAACGATCACAAAGAGCAAGAAAAGTGGCCTCAAGCACAAACACAACGTAATCGCGTGATCACTTTTTATACGGCCGAACACGCACCGGAAGAACCGCACGGCACCCTGTCAGCTCAGCCGCCGCGGTGCGATGCTGGAAGCACCGGTACTCCCCCTCGGATCCCCCCGGCTCCGCCCGCCGGACCGGGCCGCTTCTGGGGAGCGGAGTCCGGTGCCGTGCCGCGCACGGCGCAGCAGAGCGGCGGGGCGGAGCCCCGGCCGGCACGACAACGGGGCGGGGCCGCGGTGCCGGGGCCCGCGAGCCCGGCGCGATCCGCCCGCGGGGGCCCCGGGTGAGGAGTTCCGCCGTGCTCCGTGTCGCCGTCGTCGGTTCCGGACCCAGCGGCTGCTACGCCGCCCAGGGGCTCGTCCAGCAGGACCCCGGGGCGCGTGTGGACGTCCTGGACCGTTTGCCCTGCCCGTACGGCCTGGTCCGGTACGGCGTGGCACCGGACCACGAGAAGATCAAGTCGCTGCAGAACAGCCTCCGCGCGGTCCTGGAGCACGACCGGGTGCGCTTCCTCGGCGGGGTCCCGGTCGGCCCCGGCGGGGTGCCGGCCGCGCGGCTGCGGGAGCTGTACCACGCGGTGGTGTACTGCGTGGGCGCGGCCACCGACCGGCGGCTGGGCGTCCCGGGCGAGGACCTGCCGGGCAGCTGGTCCGCGACCGACTTCGTGTCCTGGTACAGCGCCCATCCGGACACCCCGGGGCGGGACGCGGCCGGCGGCCCGGCGGGCGCCGGGTTCCTGCGCGGGGTGCGGTCGGCCGTGGTCATCGGCGTGGGGAACGTCGCCGTGGACGTCGCGCGGATGCTGGCGCGCCGCGCGGCGGAGCTGAGCCGGACGGACGTGCCGGACGCGGCGCTCACCGCCCTGGCGGCGAGCACGGTGACCGAGATCCACATGGTCGGGCGGCGCGGGCCGTCGCAGGCCCGTTTCACCACCAAGGAACTGCGCGAGCTGACCACGCTGCCGGACGCGGGCGTCGCCGTGGACGCCGCGGAACTGGCCCTGGACCCGGCCTGTGCGGACCCGTCCGCCCTGCCGCCGGCGCAGCGGCGCAACGTGGAGGTGCTGCGCGGCTGGGCCGCCGCCCCCGCCCCGCGGGCCCCTCGCGTCATCCGGCTGCGCTTCTACCTCCGCCCGGTCGAACTCCTCGCCCGCGACGGCCGGGTGGCAGGGGTGCGCTTCGAGCGGACGGTGCCGGACGGGCGGGGCGGGGTGACCGGGGCGGGCCGCTACGAGGACGTCGGGGCCCAGCTGGTGCTGCGCTCCGTCGGCTACCGCGGCGTGGCGCTGGACGGGCTGCCGTTCGACCCGGCGAGCGGCACGGTCCCGCACCGCGCGGGACGGGTGCTGCGGGACGGGGCCGCCGCCCCGGGCGAGTACGTCGCCGGCTGGATCAAGCGCGGCCCGACGGGCGTCATCGGCACCAACCGGCCGTGCGCCAAGGAGACCGTCACGTCGCTCCTGGCGGACACCCCCGTGCTCCTGAACCGCGAGGTTCCCGCGGATCCGCTGGCGGCGCTGCGGGCGGAGGGCGTCGATCCGGTTCCCTGGACGGGCTGGCGGGCCATCGAACGGGCCGAGGCGGCACTCGGCGCGTCCCTGGGCCGCGGCGTGGTCAAGCTCCCGGACTGGGAGTCCCTGATGGCGGCAGCACGCTCCGCCGGGCCCTGAGGGAGCGGGTCCGGCCGGCCCGGGGGGACACGGGGCCGGCGCAGGTGGCGATCGGGAGGCGCCGGGGTGCGGCCGTGTTCACGTGCCCGGGCATCCTCGCGCGCCCGCACCCCCGACGGGGGTGCGCCCCTTCGGACGGAGCGGACGGCCGGGCGGGCGGGGCCGTCGCCCCCGCGGGCGGGTGCCGGGCGGCCCCGGACGGCGGCCGGGACGCGCGGCGGCGGGGCGGTCGCGCCGTCTCATGCCCCGCCCGCGCCTTCTCATCCCCCGCCCGCGCCGTCTGATCCCCCGCCCACCCGGGTGCGCACCTCCTCGGTCAGCTCCCGCTGGTAGCCGGTGTAGGCGGCGCGCAGGGTCTCGCCCGGCCAGTCGGGGGGCAGGAGCGGCGGGGGCAGCACGGGGTCGGTGCGCAGGTGCCGGACGACGGCGGCGAACGCGGCGAGACGGTCGGCCGGGCGGCCGGCGCGGCCGATGTGGTCCAGGAGCGTCCGGGCGGTGCGGGCCCAGGCGTCCAGGGGCCACAGCGCGGCCGCCAGTTCGGGCGCGGGACGGGCGGGGCGGGCGGAGCAGCGCTCGGCCACCTCGTCCAGCTCCGCGGGCAGGGGGCGGACGAGGTTGTCCGGCCGGAGCCAGACGCCCTCGCGCAGTTCGGCGAGGCGCAGAGCGGTCAACCGGGTGCGCAGCTCGGCGCGTTCGGCGGGGCCGCGACCGGTGGCGGTGACCACGACCATGTCCCAGTCGCCGTGCCAGGGGCGGGTGCGGGGGCGCAGTGCCTCGTCCTGGCGGCGCTGGCGGGCGAGCAGGCGGTCGCTGAGCCGGTAGCCGCCGGTGTCCGTGCGCAGCAGGTCGCCCGCGGCCACCATGCGGCTGAGCGCCGCCCGCAGCGTGGAGCCGCCGACCCCGAACCCCTCCACCAGCCGCCCCAGGTCCCGGGCCGGCAGTTCCGGCGGGTGGGTGCCGAGGAGCAGGCTCAGGACGACCGAGCGCGCGGACAGGGGCCGCGGCGGCAGGTCGCCGGCCGGGTCCGGGGCGTTGGTCCGCATGACTGCGTACTCTACGGCGCCACCTCGCTGTTGCATCATTGCTGCAACCGTAGGGGAAGTGCAACACTCGGCTCCATGGCGACCACATACGCGGACGAACGACAGTCGGCCCCCGGTGAGCCGGGCGGCCCGGGCCCACAGGCGCGCCCCGCGGCCGACGGCGGCGCGGCCACCCACGAGGTGACCAACCAGCCCGGCCCGCTCACCCCCTACGACGCCTCCGACGACACCGCCCTGCTGGAGGGGCTGCGCCGGGAGGGCGCGGGCTGGGCGGAGGAGGACGTGCGGCGGCTGGGGCGGCTGGCGGGCAGCGCGCAGGTGCAGGAATGGAGCGACCGGGCCAACCGCCACGCGCCCGAACTGCGCACGCACGACCGGTACGGACACCGCGTGGACGAGGTGGACTTCCACCCGTCCTGGCACCACCTGATGCGGACCGCCGTCGCCGAGGGGCTGGCGGGCTCCCCCTGGGCGGACGGCCGGCCGGGCGCCCACGTGGTGCGCACCGCGGGCGGACTGGTCTGGGGGCACACCGAGGCGGGCCACGGCTGCCCGACGTCGATGACCTACGCCGCGGTGCCCGCCCTGCGCCGGCAGCCGGACCTGGCGGCGGTCTACGAACCCCTGCTGACCAGCCGGGAGTACGACCCCGCGCTGCGGGTGCCCACCGACAAGCCCGGGCTGCTGGCCGGGATGGGGATGACCGAGAAGCAGGGCGGTTCGGACGTCCGCACCAACACCACGGCGGCCACGCCCACGGCGGAACCCGGGGTCTACACCCTGCGCGGGCACAAGTGGTTCACCTCGGCCCCGATGTGCGACGTGTTCCTGGTGCTGGCCCAGGCCCCCGGCGGGCTCTCGTGCTTCCTGGTGCCCCGCGTCCTGCCCGACGGTACCCGCAACACGTTCCGCATCCAGCGGCTCAAGGACAAGCTGGGCAACCGCTCCAACGCCTCCTCCGAGCCCGAGTTCGACGGCACCGTCGCCTGGCTGACCGGCCCGGAGGGACAGGGTGTGAAGACCATCATCGAGATGGTCAACTGCACGCGGCTGGACTGCGTGATGATGTCGGCCGCGCTCATGCGGAAGACGCTCGTGGAGGCCGGCCACCACGCACGCCACCGCACCGCCTTCGGGGCCCGGCTGGTGGACCAGCCGCTGATGCGCAACGTCCTGGCGGACCTGGCCCTGGAGTCGGAGGCGGCCACGACCCTGACGCTGCGTCTGGCCGGGGCGGCCGACCGCGCGGTGCGCGGGGACGCCGGGGAGGCGGCATTCCGCCGGATCGCGACGGCCGTCGGCAAGTACTGGGTGACCAAGCGCGGCCCCGCCTTCACCGCCGAGGCGCTGGAGTGCCTGGGCGGCAACGGCTACGTGGAGGACTCCGGCATGCCCCGGCACTACCGGGAGGCCCCGCTGCTGTCGATCTGGGAGGGGTCGGGCAACGTCAACGCCCTCGACGTGCTGCGGGCGCTCGGCCGGGACACCGCCACCGGCCGGGCCCTGTTCGACGAACTGGCCCTGAGCCGGGGCGCGGACGCCCGGCTGGACGCGGCCGTCGCCCGGCTGGAGGCCCGCGTGCGGGAGGGTTCGCAGGCGGGGGCGCGGCGCCTGGTGGAGGACATGGCGCTGGCCCTCCAGGGCTCCCTGCTGGTCCGCCACGCCCCGCCCGCGGTCGCCGACGCCTTCTGCGCCACCCGGCTCGGCGGCGACTGGGGCCACTCGTTCGGCACGCTGCCCGCCTCGGCCGGTGTCGGCGCGATCCTGGAGCGCGCCCTGCCGACGGGCGGCTGACGCCCGCGCCGCCGGTGGCGCCCGGCGCTCCCCCGCCGCGCGTCACCCGGACCGCCGCGACCTCGGCGCGGTACCCCGCGCCGAGGCGTCCCCCTGCCCTCGCGGGCCCGGCACACCGCTGCGACCTGGGACGTCGCCTGATCCAGAGGTGACTGTCAGTGGCCGGGTGCAGACTGACCCGTGTCCGGATCAGAGGCGTCGGGGAAGACGCCGCGGAGGTGATCGGCATGACCGAGGTACTGCTCGCCGTCGGCACCCGCAAGGGTCTGTTCATCGGGCGCCGGCGGGGTGGCACCTGGGAGTTCGACGAAAGTCCCTACTTCAACGCACAGGCCGTGTACTCGGTCGCCCTCGACACCCGGGGGCCGGTCCCGCGGCTGCTCGTCGGCGGCGACAGCTCGCACTGGGGGCCGTCGGTGTTCCACTCCGACGACCTCGGCCGCACCTGGACCGAGCCGGCCCGCCCGGCGGTCAGGTTCCCCAAGGACACGGGCAGGTCGCTGGAGCGCGTGTGGCAGCTCCACCCGGCCGCGGCCGAGCCCGACGTGGTCTACGCGGGCACGGAACCGGCCGCGCTCTACCGGTCGGAGGACCGGGGCGAGACCTTCGAGCTGGTCCGCCCGCTGTGGGAGCACCCGACCCGCTCCCAGTGGATGCCGGGCGGGGGCGGCGAGGGCCTGCACACCGTGCTGACCGACGAGCGCGACCCCCGGGCGGTGACGGTGGCCGTCTCCACCGCGGGCGTGTTCCGCACCCTGGACGGCGGCGCCAGCTGGGCGCCGTCCAACGCGGGGGTCTCCGCGGTGTTCCTGCCCGACCCGAACCCCGAGTTCGGGCAGTGCGTGCACAAGGTCGCCCGGGACGCGGCGGATCCGGACCGCCTCTACCTGCAGAACCACTGGGGTGTCTACCGCAGCGACGACGCCGGCGCGCACTGGACGGACATCGGCGAGGGCCTGCCGTCCACGTTCGGTTTCGCCGTGGTCGCGCACCCCCACCGCGGGGACACCGCCTACGTGTTCCCGATCAACGCCGACGCCGACCGGGTGCCGGCCGGGCGGCGCTGCCGGGTCTACCGGACGTCCGACGCGGGCGCCGGCTGGGAGCCGTTGACGGCGGGCCTGCCCGAGGGCGACCACTACGGCACGGTGCTGCGGGACGCGATGTGCCACGACGGCGCGGACCCGGCCGGCGTGTACTTCGGCAACCGCAACGGCGAGGTGTACGCCTCCGCCGACGACGGCGACAGCTGGCGTCAACTGGCCTCCCACCTGCCGGACGTGCTGTGCGTGCGGGCCGCGGTCCTCGACTGATCCCGCCCGCGCCGCGCGGTGGTCCCCTGCTGATGCCGTGATCCCGCCCGCGCCCCTCGGCGGTTGCCGGCCGGGGCCGTTCGCGTCGTGCGGCGGCTTCGGCCAACGGTTGATCACCGCTGCCGTTGCGGCAGTAGGGTGACGCCCGTGGCACCACGACCCTTGCATGAGATCGTCGAAGCGGGCTGGGCGAAGGCCCTGGAACCGGTGGCCGGGCGGATCGCGGAGATGGGGGACTTCCTGCGCGCGGAGATCGCCGCGGGACGCACCTACCTGCCCTCCGGCGCGAACGTCCTGCGCGCCTTCCAGCAGCCCTTCGACGAGGTACGCGTCCTGATCGTCGGACAGGACCCCTATCCCACCCCCGGGCACGCCGTCGGGCTGAGCTTCTCGGTCGCGCCGGAGGTGCGGCCGCTGCCGGGCAGCCTGATCAACATCTTCCGGGAGCTGCACCAGGACCTCGGCCTGCCGCAGCCCTCCAGCGGCGATCTCACGCCGTGGACGCGGCAGGGCGTGCTGCTGCTCAACCGGGCCCTCACCACCGCCCCCCGCAAACCGGCCGCCCACCGCGGCAAGGGCTGGGAGCAGGTCACCGAGCAGGCGATACGGGCGCTGGCCGGGCGCGGCAAGCCGCTGGTGTCCATCCTGTGGGGCCGGGACGCCCGCAACTGCCGTCCCCTGCTGGGTGATCTGCCGTCCGTGGAGTCGGCCCACCCCTCGCCGATGTCGGCCGACCGCGGATTCTTCGGGTCCCGCCCGTTCAGCCGGGCCAACGACCTGCTGATCCGTCAGGGCGGGCAACCGGTGGACTGGCGCCTGCCGTGACCGGCGGGCGGGCCGGGGACACGCCGGCGGGCGCCGGGGCGGCGTCCGCCGGTCCCGCGTTCCTCGCCGTGGACTCCGGCGGCTCGGGGCTGCGGGTGGTGGTCGGCGCCGCAGGGCCGCGCGGTGCGCAGGCCCGCGGCGCATCCCGCACGCCGGTACGGACCGGCGCGCGGGGGATCGACCCCGGCCATTTCATGGAGCAACTGCTCGGCCTCATCCGTCCGTTGACCGCCGAAGCCGGGATCGGCCGACTGGACGCGGCCGTCGTCGGAGCGGCCGGGATGGCCAGTCTGGGCGACGCGCTGCGCGCCGAACTGCCGGACGCGCTGGCCCGGGAGCTGGGGGTGCGGCGGGTGGTGCTGGCGGCCGACGCGGTCACCGCCTACGTCGGTGCCCTCGGGCCGCGGCCCGGTGCCGTCGTCGCGGCCGGCACGGGTCTGGTCGCGGTCGGGACCGACCTCACCTCCTGGCGGCGCGCCGACGGCTGGGGGCATCTGCTGGGCGACAGCGGCGGCGGTGCCTGGATCGGCCGCGCGGGCCTGGAGGCCGCCCTGCGCGCCCACGACGGGCGGGACGGCGGCTCCGCCCGCCTGCTGGCGGAGGCCGAAGCCCGCTTCGGCCCGGCGGCCGGGCTGCCGGGGCAGGTGTACCCGCGCCCCGACCGGCCCGCCGTACTGGCGTCCTTCGCGCCCGGGGTCGGCGCCTGCGCCGCCGACGGAGATCCCGTCGCCCGGCGGATCCTGCGGTCCGCGGCCCGGCACATGGCGGAGGCCGCCGCCGCGGTCTGCCCGGCCGGCGGGACACCCGGACCGCTCGTCGCCGTCACCGGCGGGCTCACCGGGCTGGGCGATCCGCTGCTCGTCCCGCTGGCGGAGGAACTGCAACGGCGCGTGCCCACGGCCCGGCGGGTGCCGGCCGAGGGGGATCCCCTGCACGGGTCGGTGCGGATGGCGACGGACCTCGCGGCCGACACCTTCACGCTTCCGGGTGATGACGCGCTGCTGTCCGTGGTGGACCGCTCCCGATGACGGAGCCTTGGCAGGTGAACGGGCCCTCGGGTGCCCGATATCCGGACGTCACCCATCCGACAAATGCGGACGGATACCGCTCACCTGCACCCTCCCCGAACAGGGGAGCCCGGGAAACCACTAACATGCCGCACCATGAGCACCCCCACTGGGCCCGCGTCCGGCCTGCCAGTACGAATGCCGCGCCCCCGCCAGCCCGGGAGGCACCGCCGCCCCGAACCTCTGGTGGCTCCCGAGGGCGCGCCCGCGCTCGTCCTCGCCGTGCCGGGTACGCCCAGTAGTGCCACCCGCTCCCTCGCCGACGAGGTCGTGAGCATCGCGCGCTCCGAGCTGCCCGGACTGGACGCCCGCATCGGTTACCTGGACGGCGACGACCAGGAGTTCCCCTCGCTGCAGTCCGTGCTGGCGCACGCCGCCGAGGAGCGTACCGCCCGCTTCGAGCAGGCCCGCGCCGCCGGAGCGGACGTGAAGGAGCCGGACGGTCCGGTCGCGGTGGTCGTCCCGCTGCTCGCCGGCCCCGACGGCTCGCTGCTGCGCCGGGTGCGCCAGGCCGTGATGGACAGCCGGGTCGCCGCCGACCTGACCGACGTCCTCGGCCCGCACCCGCTGCTCGCCGAGGCCCTGCACGTGCGGCTGTCGGAGGCCGGTCTGGCCCGGGCCGACCGCGCCCGCCTGTTCACCGTGGCGACCGCCGCGGACGGCATCATCCTGGCCTCCGTGGGCGGGGACGAGGCCGTGCAGGCGGCCGGGATCACCGGCATGCTGCTCGCCGCGCGCCTGGCGGTTCCGGTGATGGCGGCCGCCCTGGACGAGGAGGGCTCCATCGCGTCCGTGGCCGAGCAGCTGCGCGGCTCGGGCTCGCAGCAGCTGGCCCTGGCGCCGTACCTCATCGGTCCGGAGATCGACGCGAGCCTGGTCGAGGACGCCGCCAAGGAGGTGGGCTGCTCCGCCGCCGAGCCGCTCGGCCCCTACCCGGCGATCGGCAAGCTGGCCCTCGCCAAGTACACGACGGCGCTGGGCATCGCCACGCCGCAGGCCCAGGGGTCGCCGGTGCGCTGACGAGCGGGACCCGCTCCACCAGACGCCGACAGAGGCCCGCTCCCGTGGAGGGAGCGGGCCTCTGCCGTTCCCGGCCGCCGGGCGGACGGGCCGGAGGCGGTCCGGCACGGACGGGCCGGAGGCGGTCCGGCACGGACGGGCCGGAGGCGGTCCCGCGCGGACGAGCGGAGGCGGTCCCGCGCGGACGGGCAGAGGCGGTCCCGCGCGGACGAGCGGAGGCGGTCCCGCGCGGACGGGCAGAGGCGGTCCCGCGCGGACGAGCGGAGGCGGTCGCGGCGGGCAACTCCCCGCCGCGGCCTGCGTTCGGCGCGGGCCTCCGCCCGGGCGGGCACGTCCCGCCCCGGCCTGCGTCCGGGTGCCGTCGTAGCCGCCGCCGGGGCCCGGGTGGCACCCCCGGTGGCACGCCTGCACTCCTCCGGGTGGCCGGTACGCGCCTGCCGCCGCGGCCGGCGCTCCGGAGGGCGGCGGGGGCCGGGGCCTCAGCGCAGCACGAGGCAGGAGGCGGCGGTCACCGGGAGGGAGCCGCCGCGGCGCGGCAGGCCCGTGCCCGGGTCGGTCACGAACCAGGTCACGTCACCGGAGCGCTCGTTCGCCACGTAGAGGACGCCGTCCGCCTCGGTCAGGGCGCGCGGCCACCGACCGCCGCAGTCCACGGTGGCCAGGAGCCGGGGCTGCGCCCGCCTGCCGCCGCTCTCCTCGTCCAGCGCGAAGACGGACAGGACGTCCTCGCCCCGGGTCGCGGTCCACAGCCGCCGGCCGTCGGGCGAGACGGCGAGGCCGGAGGGATAGGCGTCGCCGCCGGGTGTGCCGGGCAGGACCGGGACCTCGGTGAGCGGCTGCAGCACTCCCCCGTCGGCGTCCCAGCGGCACGCCAGGAGGGTGGGGCTGAGCTCGTTGAGGACGTAGGCGTGCCGGCCGTCGGGGTGGAAGGCCAGGTGGCGCGGACCCGATCCGGGGCGCAGCGCGGTCTCCCGGTGCAGGACGGGCGCGCCGTCGGTCAGGGTGCAGACCAGCACCGAGTCCGTGCCGAGGTCGACGGCGACCGCCCAGCGGCCGCTGGGGTCGGCCTGCACCTGGTGGGTGTGGGGCCCCTGCTGCCGCTGCGGGTGAGGGCCGGACCCGCTGTGGCGGAGGACTCCGGAGGCGGCGCGGGCCAGGCTGCCGTCGGGGCGGACCGGGACGGCGGTGATGCTGCCGGAGCCGTAGTTGGCGGTCAGGAGGTGTCCGTCGAACAGGCCGAGGTGGGTCGGCCCGCTCGCGGCGACCGGCACCGGCCCGCCCGCCGGCTCCAGCCCGTCCCGGGTCACCCGCAGGGCCGCCACCGCTCCCTCGTCGGTCTCGCTGACCGCGTACAGAGTGCGCCCGTCGGCGGCGAGGGCGAGGTAGGAGGGGTCGGGCACGCCGTCGAGGGTGCTGAGGGCGGTGAGTGCGCCGTCGGGGCCGACGGCGGCGGTGACGATGCCGGGCCCGCCCGCCGCCGTGAACGATCCGATGTGAGCCCGTCGCCCGCCGTCCGCCACCACTTCGCCCCTCTCGTCGCTGCTGGTCCGGGGCGACCGTAGCAGTCACCTGCGCGGGGGCCCGGCCCCGAGGGGGCGGTCCGGGCCCGGCCTCAGGCTCCGACCAGCGGAGATCCGGAGGGGGCCCGGAGCGGCGCGGCGAGTTCGGCGAGCGCCTTCTCCAAGCCGTGCAGCGGGGCGTGGTCCGGGACGCTCCTCGGGTCGCGGGAGGCGATGTCGCGGCCCTCGGTCAGTGCTTCGACGGCCGCTTCGACGCGGCGGCACGCGGCGGCGAGGCGGGCGTCCTGGGACGCCTCCGGGTCGCTCACGACGGCGACCAGGGTGTGCAGTTCGGCCGCGCAGTCGTCCAGCAGGGCGAGCACGTGGCGGGCTCGCCGCTTGCGGTCCGGCACGGGGTGCAGCGGATGCACCAGCGGGGCGACCGAGAGGCGCACCCGGGCGAGCAGCTGCTCCAGTTCGGCGACCCGGGGTGCCGGGTCCGCGCCGTCCGCACCGGCCAGCCGTGCCGACGCCTCGGCGGTGCAGGCGTGGACGCAGCGCAGGGCCCGGCGGATCCAGTGGTCGGTGACGCTGTGGGTGGTGACGGGCAGGACGAACGCCACGGCCAGTGCCGCGCCGAGGGCCCCGACTCCGGTCTCGACGAGCCGGAGCGCCAGCAGACCGGGCGTCAGGACGCCGAGGAGCCCGTAGAGCATGGCGGCGAGGACGGTCACCCAGAGCATCATCCAGGTGTAGGAGAGAGCGGCCGTGTAGAAGATGCCGAACACGGACACCGCGACGACGACCACGGTCGGCAGGGCCGCCCCGTGCGCGGGCACGGCGACGCAGAGCGCCAGGCCGATGCCGAGGACCGTGCCCAGCACCCGCCGGAAGCCCCGGACCAGGGTCTCGCCGCGGGAGGCGGTGTTGACGAAGGCCCACCAGGTGGCACCGACGGCCCAGTACCACCGTTCCCCGGAGACCAGCTGGCCGACGAGCAGCGCGAAGCCGGAGCCGGCGGTGGCCTGGACCGCCTGGCGGGTGGTGACCCGGGCCAGGCCGGTTCCCTCCGGCGGGGCGGGCGCGGCCGCGGGGGGCAGGCGGCGCTCGTAGCACCACAGCCCGAAGCGCACCGCCGCCGCGGCGAGCACGGACAGCAGGACGGCGGCGCACAGCTCGGGCAGCACGCCGGGGGTCGCGTGCAGGAACTGGGCGACGAAGTAGGTCATGAAGGCGAACACGCCGAGGCTGTGTCCGCGCGGGCCCCAGCGGCGGGCGTACACGCCCAGGGCGACGACGGCGAGGAAGGTCAGGTCGCGGGCCACGGGCCGGTCGTGCAGCAGGGCGGCGGCGGCCAGGACGGGCAGGCCGACGGCGGGCAGCAGGGCCGTGGTCACGGCCTGTCCGCGGACGGTGGCGTCGGTGACGGTGAACAGGGCGAGGAGCGCGGCGAGTCCGCCGGTGACGGCGCCGGTGAGGGAGTGCCCGGCCGCACCGCACAGGGCGACCGCCGCCCCGATGCCGAGCACGGCCCGCGCCGCGAAGCGCAGCCGCACCCGGTCCGGGTCCGGCGCGGTGAACACCCTCTTCAGCACGTGTGGACCGCCCCTCGTGATCGGTGTGAACCGGCATGCAAAAGGCGCCGCGGGGGTCCGCAGCGCCATCGACCCCCATATCTGAGCATCCTCGGCACCGACGGCTCAACCGGCCTCCGTGGCGGTGGTCCATTGGCCCAGTGACCGGGGCGCGGAGCGGGCCGTCGGCGTGCCATTGGCCACCCGCTCCTGGTCCGCCGATCGGCGGGTCCGCAGGGCCGTTGGTACAGTCGTGGCGACCGGCGCCGGGCCACCGGGACGGCCCCGGGGCCGCCGACGGACCGGGAGGAGGCCGCGCGCCGTGGCCGTGGACGAGCTCGACACCCGCATCCTGCGGCTGCTGCTGGAGCAGCCGCGAACGAGCGTGCGCGAGTACGCCCGGATCCTGCAGATCGCGCGCGGCACGCTGCAGGCCCGCCTGGACCGGATGGAGCGCGACGGCGTGATCACGGGCACCGCGCCCTCCCTGTCGCCGGCCGCGCTCGGCCATCCCGTGCTGGCCTTCGTGCACATCGAGGTCACCCAGGGCCACCTCGACGAGGTGGGCGACGCCCTGGCGGCGGTGCCGGAGATCGTGGAGGCCTTCTCCATCACCGGCGACGGGGACCTGATGACCCGGGTCGTGGCGCGCGACAACGCGCACCTGGAGGACGTCGTCCAGAAGCTGATCAACCTCCCGGGCGTGGTGCGCACCCGCACCGAGGTGGCGCTGCGCGAGCGGGTCCCGCACCGGCTGCTGCCGCTGGTGGAGTCGATCGGCCGGGCGGCGGTCCGGTAGTCCGGCAGTCCGGCAGTCCGGGAGTCCGGGAGTCCGGGAGTCCGGGAGTCCGGGAGTTCGGCAAGGGCTGGCATCCTGGCCCCCATGAGCACCTTCGGCACCCTGTCGGTCATCTTCGATCTCGACGGAACGCTGGTGGACAGCGAACCGAACTACTACGAGGCGGGCCGGCGGACCCTCTCCGAGTACGGCGTCCCGGACTTCACCTGGGAGGAGCACGAGCGCTACGTCGGCATCAGCACCCGGGAGACGATCGCCGACTGGCGCGAGCGCTACGCGCTGCGGGCCCCGGAGGAGGAGATCCTCGCCGCGAAGAACCGCCATTACCTGGATCTGGCGGGCTCCGCCACCCGCGCCTACCCCGAGATGCGCGCGTTCGTCGACGCGCTGGCGGCGGACGGGGTGCCGATGGCCGTGGCGTCGGGCTCGTCCCCCGCGGCCATCGAGGCGATCCTCGCCGTCACGGGGCTGGACACGCTGCTGCGCACGGTCGTCTCCGCCGAGGAGGTCGCGCACGGCAAGCCGGCACCGGACGTCTTCCTGGAGGCGGCCCGCCGGCTCGGCGCCGACCCGGCCGACTGCGTGGTGCTGGAGGACGCGGCACCGGGCGCGGCGGCCGCCCGCGCGGCCGGCATGCGCTGCATCGCCATCCCCTACGTCGCCGCGCAGGCCGACGCCCCGGAGTTCGCCGCGGCGGATCTGTTGCTGCGCGGCGGTCAGCGGGAGTTCACGGCGAAGAGGGCGCTGGAGTGGCTGGAACAGCAGGCCGGACGCGGATGAGGGGGCGGCCCGCCGGGTGGTAGGGGCGCCTTGGGCCGACAAGTCGGGCGCCCGTGGGGGCGCGGCAGGACGGTTCGCGCCGTTTCGGCACCGCGAGGGAAAATTTCTCGCCGGACGCTGATTGTCTTGCCGCTTCCATCCGTACTCCCTGGTGTTGGGCCGTTCTTATCCCAGGAGGCACGATGCGCATCTCGCGCAGCACGGCAGGAACCGCGTTCGTGGGCGGAGCCATGATTCTCACCCTCACCGCGCTGGCCTATCCCACCATGCTGGGCGTGCAGAACACCTCGACCAAGCAGGACCGGGTGGTGGCCAACACCAACTACGGCCCCCTGACCGAGGCGGACCGCGACTTCGTCGTCAAGGTGCGCGCGGCGGGGCTCTGGGAACACCCCTTGGGGCTGATGGCCATCGAGCGAGGGACGACGCCGGAGATGAAGGAGGCGGGCGAGCACCTGGTCGTCGGACACGGCCGTCTCGACGAGAGCTGCCGCAAGATCGCCCTGGAGCTGGGGATCACGCTGCCGAACCAGGCCTCGCCGCAGCAGGAGGGGTTCGTGCAGACCGTGGAGTCCACCACCGGCAAGGAGTTCGACTCCGTGGCGGTGAACATCATGCGGGTGACGCACGGTCAGATCTTCCCGGTCATCGCCAAGGTGCGGGCCAACACCCGGAACACGCTGGTCCGGCAGCTGGCCGACCAGGCCAACGACACGGTGCTGGACCACATCACGGTGCTGGAGAAGACCGGCCTGGTCAACCACGAGCAGGTCAACTTCCAGCAGACGAGCCCCCCCAAGATGCCGGAGGAGCAGGTGACGCCGCCGGCCCCGGCCGCGGGCGCACCGGTCCTCGTGCTGAAGATCCCGAAGGAGCTGGAGGACCTGAACACCGCGTCACCCGCGCCGACCCCGGCGCCGACGGTGAAGTGACGGCGGAGCCGCCGTGGGGGTCACGGCGGCGGCCGTCGCACCGTCTCAGGACCCGCGTCGGGGAGTGCCCCGGCGCGGGTTCTTCGGTGTGCCGCCGCTGCCCGACCGGCGGCCCCCGGCCGAGCTCCGGCCGCCGGCCCGCTCCTGCCTCGGCTGCTGCCGCTGTTTCGGCTGCTGCTGCTTCGCCTGCTTCTGTTTCGGCTGCTTCTGCTGCCGCTGCTTCTGTTGCCGCTGTTCGGGCTGCTCCTTCCGCTGTTCCGGCGCCCGGCCCGCCTGCTGGGCCCGGCGGCCCCGGGTGCTGTTGGCGGTCCGGCCGCGGACGATGCCGATGAAGTCGTCCACCAGGTCCGTCGTCGCGTCCTCGGGCCAGGCCAGGGCCACCCCGGACTCGGGGGCTCCGGTGAGCGGCCGGTGGGTGAGGTCCCGGCGGTGGTGCAGCCGGGCCAGGGACAGCGGCACCACCAGGACGCCGATCCCCGCGGCGACGAGTTCCACGGCGTCGGCCGTGGTGGCCGGGCGCTCGAAGGCCGGGCGGCCGGGCGGCCGGTCCCAGCCGAGGACGTCGTCGAGGGGATGCAGCACGATCTCGTCGGCAAGGTCGTCCGGGGACACCTCGTCGACGGCGGTGATCACGTGGTCCTTGGGGACGACCACCACGGTCTGCTCGGTGTAGAGCGGGATGGCGCTGAACACGGCCCGGTCGACGGGCAGCCGGACGAGACCCGCGTCGGCGTCCCGGCTCGCCAGCAGCTCCGGCGCCCGGGAGGCGGGGACCTGCGTGAGGGTGAGGGGGACGTCGGGCAGCCGCTCGTTCCAGATCCGCACCCACTTGCCGGGCATCACCCCGGGTGCGTACACGAGCCGGAACGAGGGGGACACTTCCGAGCCTGTCACCCGGCCAGGTTACCGGCCGTGGTCGGCGGTCGCGCACACGCTCGATACGCTGGGCGCCATGACGTCGCACCAGAACACCCAGACCATGAAGCCCGCGACCGCGGCGAAGAAGCTGGGTGTGTACCTCGAGGCCACCCCCGCCGAGTTCCGCGAGGGCGTGGTCTCCCGGGCCCAGCTCAACGCGCTCCAGGCCGACCCGCCCCAGTGGCTGCGCGACCTGCGGCGCGACGGCCCGCACCCCCGCCCGGTGGTGGCGGCGAAGCTGGGCGTGTCGATCGCCGGCCTGGCGCGCGGCGGGGTCACCGAACCGCTGACCACGGAGCAGATCGAGGCGTTGAAGCAGGAGCGCCCCGAGTGGCTGGAGCGGGAGCGCGCCACGCAGGCCGAGGTCCGCAAGGAGACCGCGCGCCTGAAGCAGCGCGACGCCGAGCGCGCCGCCGGGAAGGACTGAACGGGCCGGCCCACCGCGCCACGGCTCCCTCCCCATTCCCGCGGCTCCCACTGCTCGCGCAGGCGTCTGCGACACCGCGGGCCCCCAGGACCCCGCGAACGCCGCCCCGCGCCACCCCTTCCGACGGATAGAAATATCCACCAGCATGGGGCCAGCACGCGCCCGCGCGGCGCAGCCGACCGTGCCCGGGGTGGGACATGCAGAGCCTCATGTGGAAGCAAGCCGTCGAATGGCTGGCCGCGGCGGCCACCGACCCCCAGGCCTGCAAGCGGGCCTGGGACCACGGCAACGGCACCGCCCTGCTGGCCGCCGGACGGTACTGGGACGTGCTGAGTGTGCCCGACCGCCTCGGTCTGCTCGCCCTGGACGTCCTGTGGCGCGATCCGCTGAAGACGCCCGGGCCCACGCTGGTGGACGTGACGGCCCGCCGGGTGGGTTTCTTCCTGCCGCCCGATCCGTGCAGCGAGTGGGTCGGCTTCGGCGTGCGGCACGTGGGCCGGGGCTCCTGGGTCGCCGTTCCCCCGCCGTACCGGCCCGCCGGACGGCTGGAGTGGCTCGTCCCGCCCGACGGCAGCGGGACGCTGCACGCCCCCGACCCCCTGGAACAGGCTCTGCGCAAGGCCACCGGCACGCTCGCCGTGCTGGCGCCGGTCAGCGCGGAGCCGGTGGGGCCGGACGGCTGGTGAGGGCTTCCCCGGCGGGTACGGCGCCCGGGTGCGGGGGCCCGTCGTCCCGGTCGGGGCGGCTGTCGAGGGGCACGTCGGCGGGGGTCACCGGGCCGTGATCGCCCGGCCCGCCGGAGGTGCGGTCACCCTCCTCTCCGGCCCGGGTGGTCCCGGGGGTCGCGGGGACTTCGGGGGTCTCGGCGACCTCTCGGTCCTCGGGATCTCCGGGGGGCCTGGGTGCCTTGGCGGCCTTGGATGCCTTGGCGGCCCTGGCGGCCTTTGTGGCCCTGGCAGCCTTTGTGGCCGCCGTGGCGTCGCCGCCGTGGCCGTCGCCGGGCGGGGCCGGAGGGGCCTCGGTGACGGGCCCGTCGGAACGGACTTCACCGCCGGGACCGTCGGTACGGCATCCGTCGCCGCCGGGACCGTCGGTACGGCTTCCGCCGCCGGGTGCGACACCCGGTCCGGTCGGGCGAGCCGCGCTGCCGGACCCGTCGTCGTCCAGGGTGGCGGGGCCGGCGGAGTGCTGCCCGTCGCCGCCCGGGCCGTCGGAGACGGGTCGGCCGTCGGCGCCGTGGGCGGTGGCGCCACGGGCGCCGGGCCGCGCCCCGCAGTCGTCGGAGGGGCCCGCCGGTGAGGGGGCGGGCGTCCGCCCGGCGGCCGGGGCCAGCAGGGGCCGTGGGACGCGGAAGGGCACGGACCGCGCGGCCGGCACGGTCGGCGGACGCGTCAGGGCGGCCCCGTCGCCGACCGCCACGGCGACGAAGGCGGGCGGCAGGGGCTCCTGGTGGCCCGGAACCGTCTGTCCTTTGGCCCGCCACTCAGCGACGAGGGCGGAGTAGATCGGCGTGTGACCGTCGTGTCCCGCCGCGGGGTCAGCGGACGGCCGGTGCGCGGCATCGTTCCCGAGAGGGCGCCGCGCCGTCTCAGTCCTGTCCATGTGGGGGCAACGGCGCACCCCGCACCGGCGGTACGCCGGAGGCTCCCCCTCCGCCGGGTCGGGTGACGCTGTCACCCGTACGGCGGAACGTCGTGGTCACACAGGCATCCAGGAACGCGTCCGTCCGTTCACCACACGACCGGCTCGCACAGGAAGCGACAGAGAGAGCCCTGATCATTCCGCTCGACCCGAACACGGTGATCCCCGAGCCGCACCGCCGCCTTGGGGGCCGCCCCGGGCCGTCGACGGAGGACCGGCACCGGCCGCCCGTCGGCGGAGGACCGGCAGCGGACGCCGGCCGTCGGTGGAAGCCGGGTCGTCAGTCGAAGCCGGCCGCCGGCGGAGGAGAAGGAGCCGGAGGAGCGTCGCCGCCCCGCCCGTCTCGCCCTCCCCGCCGACGCCCGGGCCCGGTCGTTACAGGCGTTCGCCCGGCAGGTCGTCCACCGTCTCCCGCCGCTCCGCGGGCACCGTCGCCACCGGCCCGGCGGCGGGCGCCGCGTCGGGCACGACCGCGCGGCCGCGGGTCAGGCGCAGCGCGACGGGCTCGGTGTACCGGGCGGTGAGCGGCCCGAGGACGACGAGGATCAGCACGTAGGCCGTGGCCAGCGGGCCGAGGCGCGGCTCGACGCCCGCGGTGACCGCGAGGCCCGCGATGACGATGGAGAACTCGCCGCGCGCGACCAGGGTGCCGCCGGCGCGCCAGCGGCCCTTGGGCGAGATGCCGGCCCGCCGTGCGGCCCAGTACCCGGTGGCGATCTTCGTCAGCGCGGTGACGACGGCCAGCCCGAAGGCGGGCAGGATCACCGGCGGGATGGACTGCGGGTTGGTGTGCAGCCCGAAGAAGACGAAGAAGACGGCGGCGAACAGGTCGCGCAGCGGGGCGAGCAGGTTGTGGGTGCCCTCGGCCACCTCGCCCGACAGGGCGATGCCGACGAGGAACGCGCCGACGGCCGCCGAGACCTGGAGCTGCTGGGCGAGCCCGGCGACGAGCAGGGTGAGGCCCAGCACCACCAGGAGCAGCTTCTCCGGGTCGTCGCTGGAGACGAAGCGGGAGATGACGCGGCCGTAGCGGACGGCGACGAAGAGGACGAGTCCGGCCACCCCGAGCGCGATGGCCAGCGTGATGCTGCCCGTGGCCAGACCGACGCCGGCCACCAGGGCGGTGACGATGGGGAGGTAGACCGCCATCGCGAGGTCCTCGAGGACGAGGATGCTGAGGATCACCGGTGTCTCACGGTTGCCGAGCCGCCCGAAGTCGCCGAGGCACTTGGCGATGACGCCGGAGGAGGAGATCCAGGTGACGCCGGCCAGCACCACGGCGGCGACCGGCCCCCAGCCGAGCATCAGCGCCAGCAGGGCTCCGGGCACGGCGTTCAGGGCCATGTCCACCAGGCCCGCGGGGTACTGGGTCTTGAGGTTGGAGACGAGGTCGCTGGCCGTGTACTCCAGGCCGAGCATGAGCAGCAGCAGGATGACGCCGATCTCCGCCCCGATGGCGACGAACTCCTCGCTCGCGCCGAGCGGCAGCAGCCCGCCCTCGCCGAAGGCGAGACCTGCCAGGAGGTAGAGGGGGATCGGGGAGAACTGGAGCCGCCCGGCGAGGCGTCCCAGCAGACCGAGGCCGAGGATGATCGCGCCGAACTCGATCAGGAAGATCGCGGAAGAATGCACGCGATCACTCCCTGCCGAGGATCTCGGCGGCGGCGTCGATGCCCTCGCGGGTGCCGATCATGATCAGGGTGTCCCCGCCCGCGAGCCGGAAGTCCGGCGCGGGGGACGGGATCGCCTCGGCGCGGCGCAGGACGGCCACGATCGAGACGCCCGTGTCGGTGCGCATCCGGGTCTCGCCCAGCACCCGGCCGTTCCAGTGCGAGATCGCGGAGAGCTCGATGCGCTCGGCGACCAGGCCGAGGTCCGTGGTGTGCAGGACGCTGGGGCTGTGGTGATCGGGCGTCAGCGCGTCGATCAGGGCGGCCGACTCGGCGGTGGTCAGACGCAGCGACTGGGCGCAGGCGTCGGGGTCGTCGGACCGGTAGACGTTCACCGTGCGGGCACCGTCCCGGTGCGCGATGACGGACAGATGCTGGTGCTCACGCGTGGTGAGGTCGTACTGCACACCGATGCCGGGCAGCGGTGTGGTGCTCATCCGTGGAGCAGGCACAGCCCGTCCCCTTCCCCATGTTCTCTTCGTTGCCGTCGTGGGTGCCGGCATGTACGCGGACTGCACCGCCACACCCACGACGCACATCGTGCCATCCCTCCGTTGGGCCCCGGACGTGGGTGGTGTCACGGATGGACACCAAAACCGGCACGGAACTCCCACCGTCCGTGACCGTTTCCGACCAGCAGCGGGACGGTGTGCGACCGGCTTCCGGCGACATGCGACCGGTCGGCGCCCCGGCACGTGGGGCGGACGGCGCGGGCCGGGTACACGGGGCGGACGGCTGTGGGGCGGCCGACACGGTGCCGGCTCGGACCGGCCGGGGCGGTCCGGCGCGGAGCGGTCCGGGGCGGTCCGGGGCGGGGCGGGGCGGGGCAGGCCGACCGGGTGCCGGCCCGGGGTTCGCCGCGGGCCGGGTGCCGGTCGGCCCGGGAACGTGGCCCGATGGTCCCCCCTGTGGGAGGGCCGGGCGGGGGACCATGGAGACAACGAGACGAGGAGGCGCAATGAGCGGTCTGGTGGTCGTCGGGGTGGACGGTTCGGACTCGAGCCTGGCCGCCGTGGAGACGGCGGCCGAGGAGGCGAGGCGGCGCGGGGCCGGGCTCCATGTGGTCCACGCGTTCCTGTGGCCCGCGATGCACGTGCCCCTGGGCGCCCCGCCGGTGGGCCCCGCCGACGGCGGTCTGCAGGCCGTCGCCGACCGGCTGGTGGCCGACGCGGTGGAACGCGCCCGGTCGGCGGCGCCGGACGTGGAGGTCTCGCACGCGGTCGTCACCGGGGAACCGCTGTCCGTGCTGGAGGCGCAGTCGCGCCGGGCCGATCTGGTGGTCGTGGGGTCGCGGGGCATGGGCGGCTTCGTCGGGCTGCTGGTCGGGTCGACGGCGGTGCACCTGGCGGCGCACGGCAAGTGTCCCGTCCTGGTGGTGCGCGAGCCGGGAACGCCGGACGGGCCGGTCCTGGTCGGCGTCGACGGTTCGGCCGCCGGTGGCCGGGCGATCGGCTTCGCCTTCGCCGAGGCGGCCCGGCGCGGCGCCGAGCTGGTCGCCCTGCACGCCTGGACGACGTGGAACGCCCCCGCCCCCGCCCCGCCGGACGCCGCGGAGCCGTACGCGAACGAGCCGGGCGCACTGGCCGCGAACGAGGAGCGGCTGCTCTCCGAGGCGCTGAGCGGGTACACCGAGCGGTACCCCGGGGTGAAGGTCCGGCACGAGCTGGTGCGGGGAGGCAGCCGCGAGGCGCTGATCGAGGCGAGCCGGACGGCCCGGCTCCTGGTGGTCGGGGCCCGGGGGCGGGGCGGGTTCACCGGACTGCTGCTGGGATCGGTGAGCCAGGCGATGCTGCACCACGCGCACTGCCCAGTGGTCGTGGTCCGCGGCACGGACTGAGCGGTACGTCCCGACGCGCCCTGCGCGGCCGTGCGTGCCTCTGCGCGGCTCGGGGTGCCCCCGTGCGTCCGGCCCCGTCCCGGCGGAAGCCGGTCTCCGCGGGAAGCGGGCGGCTCGCTCGCTGTGACACGGTGACCCGGTGGCCCCGGTGGCACAGCGCCCCGCCGGCCCCGGTGGCGCGGGCGCACGGCGGTCCGCGCCCTGCATGCGGCCCACCGGGCCTGGGACGCGTAGGCGCGGTGCCGGGCGGGTACTCCGCACGTACTGCCGGCGCCCGGAGATCGAGCACCGCGTCGGCCGGTGCGGGCGGGACGGGGACGGGAGTGAGCGGTGAAGGACACGGTCATCGTCGGAGTGGACGGTTCACCGTCCAGCCTCGCCGCGGTCGACGTCGCGGCCCGTGAGGCGCAACTGCGCGACGCGGAGCTGCGCATCGTGCACGCCTTCCACCGCCTGGTGGACCTGGACCCGATGATCCACGGCGTCCTGGCCCGGGCGGAGCGCCGCGCGTACGACCGCGCCCCGGGAGTGGAGACGGCCAGGACGGTGGCGCCCGGAGACACGCTCACGGTGCTGCAGAGCGAGTCGCGGCAGGCGGTGCTCGCCGTGCTCGGCAGCCGGGGCCGGACCGGCTTCGGCGATCTGCTCCTGGGCTCGACGGTCGTGCAGCTCGCCGCGCACGGGCACTGCCCGGTCATGGTGGTCCGCGGCCGCCCGGACCCGCAGGGCCCGGTACTGCTGGCCGTGGACGGCTCCCCCGCCGGGGCCGCCGCCGCGCGGTTCGCCTTCGCCGAGGCGGCGATGCGCGAGGCCCCGCTGGTGGCCCTGCACGTGTGGAACACCTGGAGCGAGCCCACGCCGTACGACGGGCCCGCCGACCCGCTCAACGTGCTGGTGGACCTCGACCAGCTGCGGGAGACCCACCGGCAGCGGCTGGAGGAGGCGGTGGCCCCGTGGCGGGCCACGCATCCGCGCGTCACCGTCGACCTGCGGCTGGAGCGGGGCAGGGTCCGGCACACCTTGCTGGAGGCCTGCAAGGACGCGCAGTTGGTGGTGGCGGGGGCGCGGGGGCACGGGGGATTCACCGGGATGCTGCTCGGCTCGGTCAGCCAGGCGCTCCTGCACCACGCCGACTGTCCGGTGGCGGTGGTCCGCGGCAAGGAGTGAGGCGCTGCCGGACGCCGGGTCGGGCGGCGGGCCGGGCGGCGGGTCCCGGCCGTGCGGGGGCGCGGAAGGACGTGGATGCTCGGAACCGGCCCGGCGGGCCCGGGCAAGGACGTGGACGTGGACCGGACGTGAACTCGTCCTGGGATCCGGCATCTCCTGGAATCGTCGGATTCCCACCCCGAACTCGGAGTTCGATCGCCGGAATCGGACTCCGGACCCGCCGTGCCTGTCCGGGCCCGAACCCCGGACTCGCCCTCGACCCCCGGACTCGCCCTCGACCCCGGCCTCGGGCTCCGGACCCCCGACCCCCGGAACCCCGACTCCTGAACCTCGGCCCCTGACTACGGACTCGGACTCGAACTCGGGACGAGAACTCCGGACTCGGACTCGGGACGACGACTCCGAACTCAGGCTCCGAACTCGGACCGAACTCGGACTCGGACTCGGACTCGGACTCGGACTCGGACTCGGAAAAGTACGGCGTCGTGCGGGGAGCGGGTGCCGGATCGGCCCTCTTTCCCAATGCCCCGGCGCGCTCCCGTGCGCCCCCGTGGAAAAAGGTTTCGCCACATCGGATGGCCGGTTTGAGTGGGCAGGAAGAGGATTCACGTCCCATCCATGGGGGACATCGCTGCGTTCCTTGTGTCGTCCGAGACAGGTGGTAGCCGATGCATCATCACACCGCGGGACACCCCGGCCCGGCCTGGAAGTCCGGCACTGCCCCCGGAATATTCCCGCCTCTCACACATGGTATTGCTCTGTTCCGCCGTCCGCTGGAATTCCTCGACTCCCTCTCCACGCACGGCGACCTGGTGGAGATACGCCTCGGTCCGACCCGCGCGTGGGTGGTCTGCCACCCGCAACTGGTCCACGAGATGCTGCGCGACACCCGCACGTTCGACAAGGGCGGTCCCCTGTACACCCGCCTGCGGGGCCTGATGGGCGACGGCGTGGTCACCTGCCCGCACGCGGACCACCGCCGGCAGCGCCGGATGCTGCAGCCCGCCTTCCGCCCGGCACGGGTCGCCCGGCTCACCGAGCCGATGGGTGAGGAGGCCGAGGACCTGTGCCGCGGCTGGCGGGACGGCCGGGAGGTCGACGTCAGCGCGGCCATGATGACGGTCACGACCGGTGTGGTCAGCCGGGTGCTGTTCTCGGACGCACTGGATCCGGGGCGGGCCGCCGAGGTGCGGGACTGCTTGTCCACTGTGGTGCGCGGACTCTTCGTCCGCACGATCGCGCCCGTGGACGCCTTCTTCCGTCTTCCCACGCCCGGTCACCGCCGCTACACCCGGGCGGTCGCCCGGCTGCGGGCGATCGTCGACGAGGTCGTGGCGCAGCGGAGGCGGACCGGCGGGACGCACGACGACGTGCTGGGCACCCTGCTGGCGGCAGCCGGTGGTCCGGAGCCCCAGGTGACCGGCCGCGAGGTGCAGGACCAGCTGGTCTCCCTGCTGCTGACGGGCGCCGAGAGCGCGGCCCTGTGCCTCTCCTCCGCCTTCGGTCTCCTGGGCCTGCACCCGGAGGCCGAGCACCGGATGCACGAGGAGGTCGACACGGTGCTCGCCGGGCGGGGGCGGCCCACCGCGGAGGACCTGCCGCGCCTGGTGTACACCCGGGCCGTCGTCGACGAGTCCCTGCGGCTCGTGCCGCCGGGCTGGCTGTTCACGCGGCTGACGACCCGGGAGGTCGAGTTCGGCGGACGCCGGCTGCCCGCCGGGGCGACCGTGCTGTACAGCCCGTACCTGCTGCACCACGCCCCCGGATCGTTCCCCGACCCGAAGCGTTTCCTGCCCGAGCGGTGGCGGCAGGGCGGTGACGACGGACCGTTCAGCCCGATGGTTCCCTTCGCCGCGGGAAGCCGGAAGTGCCTCGGGGACGCCTTCGCGCTCGCGCAGGCCACGGTGACGCTGGCGACGGTCGCCCGGAAGTGGCGGCTGCGCCACCGGCCGGGTCCCGTCCCGCCGTTGCGGCCCGCGGTCACGCTGGGGCCGCGAGCCCTGGTGATGCGCTGCGAGCGGCGTCCGGAGCGGTCCCGCCCGGCTCCGGCCGCCACGGCCGTCCCGCACGCCCGGACCTCCCCGCCCGCCGCGGTGCGGGCCTCCCGAGAGGCAGGTGACGCCGGTGTCCGCGACGCCTGAGATGACCGTGACGTCCGAAGGCACCGCGAGGACGGGGTCCAGTCTCCTGGACCTGATCGACGCCCACCTGTACATGCCGTTCCCCGACGCCCGCAGCCCGTACGAACGGGAGGTGGCGGAGGGGGTGGAGACGTGGCTGCGGGACACGGGTCTCGCGGCGGAGTCCGGGGTGACGGAGATGATCGTCCGTACCCGGCCGGCCGACCTGGCGTCGCGCAACAGCCCGGACATGGACCGCGAGTTGCTGCACATCGTGGCCCGGCAGATCGCCTACCAGTTCGTCTTCGACGACCTCGCGGAGGAGGTCGGCCGGTGCCGTCCGGGCCGGCTGCTGCCCCTGCTGCACGAGAGCGTCGCCGTGCTGCGGGACGACGCCTCCGGCGACACCCCGCTCGGTGCGGCCCTGGCCGACCTGCTGCGGCAGGTCCGCGAGCGGTGCACCCCGGCGCAGGCGGCCCGGTGGGCCTGGAAGAGCCGCGAGTACGTGCACGGCCTGCTGCACGAGGCGGTGGCGCAGGCCCACACCCCGCCGGCCGGCGCCCGGCTGTGCACCTCCATCCGGGCGCTCACCGCGGGGGTCGAGCCGTTCCACCCCCTGTGCGAGGCCGCGCAGCCCCGGGAGCTGACCGGGGCGGAGCTGCACCACCCGGTGATGCGCCGGCTGACCCGGCTGTCGGCCGACGCCGCCGTGTGGATACCCGACCTGTACTCCGCGGTGAAGGAACAGCAGGCGGGTGAGCTGATCAACCTGGCTCTCGTCCACCAGCGGGCGAACGGCTGCTCCCTGCCGACGGCGGTCATGCTGGCGATCCGTCAGATCAACGCGGCCATCCGGGAGTTCGAGGAGCGGTTCGCGGAGATCCGGCCCCGGCTGAGCCCTTCGGCCATCGGTTACGTGGAGGGCATGGCCGGCTGGATCCGCGGGTGCTACCACTGGTCCCGGACCGTCCCGCGGTACGCGGACACGGCCAGGGCGTCCGCCCTGCCCTGAGCCCGGCCGTCCGTGCGTCGGTCCGTACCCATTCGCGCGTTCCTACCCCGGCCGGGCGGGAATCAACCCACCACCGGCCGCGATTCACCCGTACTCGTCCCTCCGGCCCCGGACACCCGCCCGGGGCCGGGCGGGAGGCGTACGCTCTCCTGCCACCCTGGCCGAACGACAGGAAGCGGTACGGCACATGGCGAACGAGCTACGGCACCTTCCCACCGAGACAAGGCCGTTGTTCGAGCGTCATCGAGAACTCCAAGCCGTCGAAGGGGCGCTGGACGCCCTGCGGGACACCGGTGACAACGTGCCGCACGGCGGGCTGCTCGCCTTCACCGGACGGGGAGGGATGGGCAAGACGACGCTGCTCAACCGGACCCGCGACCTGGCCGCCGAGCACGGCGTGACCGTGCTCTCGGGCAGCGGCGGGGCCAACGAACAGGAGCTGGCGTTCCGCGTGGTGCGCCGGCTCCTGCAACCCGCGCTGGCCTCGATGTCCGAGCCCGAACTGCGCGCCTTCCTGGGGAGTTGGTACGACATCGTCGGCGCCGCCCTGGGTCTGGAGGCCGGGCACGCCACCCATGTCCCGGACCCGACCGGCGTCCGCGACGGCCTCGACTGGGTGATCACGCGTCTCGCCGTGCAGCGGGCCCCGCTGGTGCTGCTGCTGGACGATCTGCACTGGGCGGACGCCGAATCGCTCGCCTGGCTGATCTCCTTCGCCCCGCGGGTGGCGGACCTGCCCCTGCTCATCGTCCTCGCCTACCGGCCCGACGAACTGCCCCCGGAGGCGGAACCGTTGCGCGCCCTCACCGGGAGCCTCGGCGGACGCCCGTTCGAGCTGGCTCCGCTCACCGCGGGAAGCGTCGCCCGCATCGTGCGCGGCGAAGTCGGGGACGAGGCCGAGGACGCCTTCTGCGAGGCGTGCTGGGCGGTCACCGGCGGCAGCCCGTTCGAGGCGGTGGAACTGGCCATCCAGTTGGGCGAACGCAACCTGAAGGGCACCCGGCAGGACCTGCGGGCGATGCGGGACCTCGCCGCGGCCATCGAGGGCCCCGGGCTGATGGAACGCCTGCACGCCATGGGTACCACCACGGTCCGGTTCGCGTATGCCGCGGCCGTCCTGGGCGAGTCCGTCTCGCAGGAACTCGCCGCCACTCTCGCCGTCGTCGGCAGCGAGGCCGCCGCCGAGGCGACCGAACGGCTGCGCGCGGGCCGGATCCTGGCCGAGGACGACGGCAGCGGCGACGGCCTGGCCTTCATCCACCCGCTCATCGCCACCACCATCTACCGTGCCATCCCCACCGGTCTGCGCGTCGGCCTGCACAACACCGCCGCGGAGGCGATCCGCGCGGCGGGCTTCGGCCCGGCGGCCGCGGCCCGGCATCTGCTGGAGGTGCCCCCCGACGGCCGTCCGGAGGCGGTCGCGTGCCTGCGCGAGGCCGCCCGCGAGTACACCCGGGCCGGGGCACCCGAGGCCGCGCGACGCCTGCTGGCCCGCGCCCTGCAGGAGCCGCCCCCGCCGGAGGAGCGCGCCGCCCTGCTGCACGAGCTGGCCTGCTCGACGTACCTGATCAAGCCCACCGCCACCGTCGCCCACTTACGGGAGGCACTGACGGAGCCGGGGGTGGAGCCGGAGCTGCGGGCGTCCATCGTCTACCGGCTCACCCAGGCCCTGGCCCACACCGACCGGATGGCCGAGGCCGCCACGGTCGCCGCCGAGGAGGCGCAGCGGGCCCGCCACCCCCGCGTCCGGCTGCGGATGCAGGCGGACGCGTTCGTCTGGAGCGCGTTCCGCACCGACGAGCCCGATCCCGCCGGCCGCTCCCGCCGGCTCGCCCGGCTGGCCTCCAGGGTGACCGGCCGCGGGCTGGAGGAACGGTACATCCTGGGGCTGCGCGCGTGGGACGCGGTGCTGTGCGGCGAGCCCCGCACGACGGCGCTCGGCCACGCGGAGGAGGCGCTGCGCGGCGGGATGAGCTGGACCGACGAGAACCGGGGCTTCGAGGTGCCGGTCTCGGTGGCCCTGGTGTTCATGTACTGCGACCAGCCCCGGCGGGCCGAGGAACTGTTCGCCCAGGGCATGGCCGAATGCGAGGAGAAGGGCTGGCGCGGCTCCCACCTGGCCCTCGGACAGGCCCTGGCCGGGTACATCCGCTACCGGCGCGGCTGTCTCGCCGAGGCGGAGAACCTGGTCCGGGAAGGGCTGCGCATCGCCGACCGGGTCGAGGGCGCGGTGCCCGCGCAGTGGTTCGCCGTCGGCATCCTCATCCAGACCCTGCTGGCCCGGGGGCGCCCTGCGGCGGCCCGCCGGCTCGCCGACCGGTACCGCTTCGGCGCGCTCGTCCCGAACGCCGTCATCTACCCCGACCCGCGCACGGTGTACGCCGAACTGCTGCTCGCGGAGGGCCGCCACGACGACGCCGCCCGTCTGCTGTCGGAGGTCGGGGAGTGGCTGGACCGGCGTGACTGGCGCAACCCCGCCTGGTGCCCCTGGCAGGCGGGGCTCGCCAGGGCTCTCGCCCGCAGCGCCCCCGATCTGGCCGCCCGGCATGCGCGGGACGCGGTGAAGCGGGCCCGGGACTTCGGCGCGGCGTCGGCGATCGGCCGCGCCGTGCACACCCTGGCCGAGGTGACGGGAGGACCGGCCGCCCTCGACCTGTACGCGGAGGCCGTGGACCACCTGGACCGCTCCCCCGCCGCCTACGAACTGGCCCGCGCGCTGGTCGGACACGGCGCCGCCCTGTCCCGGAACGGGCGGCTCCAGGAGGCCGCCGACCGGCTCTACCGGGGTCTGGAGGGCGCGGTGCACTGCGGGGCGGAGGCCCTGGCCGTCCGGGCCCGCGACGAACTGGCCGCCGCGGGCCTGCGCCCGCTCCCCCTGCGGTACGGGCAGACGGACACCCTCACCGCCCCCGAACGCAAGGCGGCGGAACTGGCCGCGCGGGGCGTCACGGCGACCGAGATGGCCGGGAACCTGCACCTCACCGAGCAGGGCGTGCGGCACCTGCTCTCGTCCGTCTACCGCAAGATCGGCACCGATGCCTCCGGCCTCGCGGCGGCGCTGGAGTCGTTCCCCCGGCCGAGGTGCTGAGGCCGGCGCCGGGACGGATCGGACGGGACGGCCGCGGCGTCGGCAGCAGCCGGCCGGCTCACGCGGCGCCGTGGCGGACGTCCACGGTCCCGGCCTGCCGGGTGAGGGAGACGACCGGACGCTTCACGGCCTCGGCATCCTCCTGCTCGGAGGCGCAGCCTGGAATCCGGCGGGCAGTTCGACGGCGACCTGTCGTCCGCAGCCGTTCGGGTGAGGCGAGGGCGAGGTGGGACGTCGCCGGCGTCGGCGCGCCCCGCTCGACCGGCCGGCCCGGAACCCCTCGTGCGGTGACGGAAGCCGTGGAGCGCTACCCGAGGAAGGACAGCCGGACCTTGCGGTCGGGGTTGTCCTTGTTGGTGTCGACCAGGCACACCGACTGCCAGGTACCCAGTTCCAGTTGTCCGCCGACCACGGGGAGGGTCGCGTGGGGCGGGACGATGGCGGGCAGGACGTGGTCGCGGCCGTGGCCGGGGCTGCCGTGCCGGTGCTGCCAGCGGTCGTCGGCGGGGAGCAGGGTGTGCAGGGCGGCGAGCAGGTCGTCGTCGCTGCCGGCTCCCGTCTCGATCACCGCGATGCCGGCGGTGGCGTGCGGCACGAAGATGTTGAGCAGCCCGTCGCGGCCGGACGCGACGTCCCGCAGGAACGTCCCGCAGTCGCCGGTGAGATCGACGACCCGCTCCTCGGAGCCGGTGGACACGGTCAGGACTCGGGTGGTGAAGGTGGCGGACATGTTCTCCATCCTGACCCATGCGCCGCTTCCTACTCCGGCGACGCGACACGGGGACGGTTCCTCGGTACGGGGACGGTTCCTCGGTACGAGGACGGATGCCGGTACCGGGACGGGTGCCGGTACGGAGGCGGGTGCCCGGTCGGGGAGGGAAGATCCACGGGCACCGCAGCGTTAGTAGAAATGTGAACGATATGCGTGAGGTCGAGGTCGTCGTCATCGGCGCCGGGCAGGCGGGGCTGTCCAGCGCCTACCACCTGCGGCGCACCGGCTTCGAGCCGGAGCGCGACTTCGTGGTGCTGGACCACTCCCCCGGCCCGGGCGGTGCCTGGCAGTTCCGGTGGCCGTCGCTGACCTACGGCAAGGTGCACGGCATGCACGCGCTGCCGGGCACGGAGCTCCGGGACGCCGACCCGGCGCGACCGTCCTCCGAGGTCATCACGGAGTACTTCGACCGTTACGAGCGCACCTTCGGCCTGCGGGTGCGGCGCCCGGTGAACGTCCGGGCCGTACGGGAGGGGACGGACGGGCGGCTGCTGGTGGAGACGTCGGACGGTACGTGGTCGACCCGGGCGCTGATCAACGCGACCGGGACCTGGGACCGTCCGTTCTGGCCGCGCTACCCGGGCCAGGAGACGTTCCGGGGGCGCCAGTTGCACACGGCGCAGTACCCGGGGCCCGAGCCGTTCCGGGGGCTGCGGGTGGTGGTCGTCGGCGGGGGCGCCTCGGGGACCCAGCACCTGCTGGAGATCGCGCCGCTCGCGGCGGAGACCACGTGGGTGACGCGGCGGGAGCCGGTGTTCGTCGAGGGCCCCTTCGAGGAGGAGGCGGGCCGCGCCGCCGTCGCCCTCGTGGAGGAGCGGGTGCGGCAGGGCCTGCCGCCGCGCAGCGTCGTCTCCGTGACCGGGCTCCCACTGAATGACGCGATCCGCCAGGGCCTCGCCGACGGGGTGCTGGACCGGCAGCCCATGTTCGAGCGGATCACACCGGACGGTGTGGTCTGGGAGGACGGGCGCCGGGTGGCGGCCGACGTCATCCTGTGGGCGACCGGGTTCCGTCCCGCCGTCGAGCACCTGGCCCCGCTGCGGCTGCGGGAGCCGGGCGGCGGTATCCGGGTCGAGGGGACCCGGGCGGTCGCCGATCCCCGCGTCCACCTGGTCGGCTACGGCCCGTCGGCGAGCACTGTGGGCGCCAACCGGGCCGGGCGGGCGGCCGTGCGGGACATCCGGCGGCTGCTGGAACGGGAGCGGGTCGCGGCCTGAGGCCCGTCGGGTGCGGCTGCCGCGCGAGGCGGTGGCACCGCCGGAGGTCTCGGCCGCCGGAACAGATGCCGGTCACGGCCCGTTGCCCGTCGGGCGGCCGCCGGGACACCGGTGCCGGTCACGGCCCGGCACGCGTCGGCGGCCGGGCCGCTGCTCAGTTCCTCTTCCGCTCAGTTCCTCTTCCGCTCGACTCCTCTTCCGCTCAGCCCTTCTCCTGCTCGGCCGCCTTCTTCTGCTCGGCCGCCTTCTTCTGTTCCGCGTTGAACTCGGCGACGTTGCGCTGGTGTTCCTGGTAGTCGGCGGTGAAGCGGGTGTCCCCGGGTTTCACCGTGACGAAGTACAGCCAGTCCCCCGGCGTGGGATTGATCGCGGCCCGCACCGCGTCCTCCCCCGGGTTGTCGATCGGGGTGGGCGGCAGCCCCATGCGCTCGTAGGAGTTGTAGGGACTGTCGATCTTGAGGTCGGCCGCCGTGGTGCGCAGGGAGGACCGGTTGAGGGCGTAGTTGATGGTGGAGTCCATCTGGAGCGGCATGCCGCGCTCCAGCCGGTTGAAGATCACCCGGGCCACCTTGCCCATGTCCGCGCCGGTCGCGGCCTCCGCCTGGACGATGCTGGCGATGGTGACCGCCTGGTAGACGTTCATCGCGTTGCGCTGGGCGCCGGCGGCGACGGGGGCGCCGTTGAACTTCTTGTTGGCCGTGTCGACCATCGTGGACAGCAGCTTCTCGGGAGTCGCCTTCTCCTCGAGCGGATAGGTGGCCGGGAAGAGGTAGCCCTCCGGGTTGCCCTCGGCCTCCTGCGGGAGTTGGAGCTTCGCCTTCGGCAACGCCTTGCGGGTCGTGCCGGCGGGCAGGGCGAGGGCCTTGTCGACGGCCGCGTAGATCTGGCTCGCGCGCCTGCCCTCCGGGATCACCAGGGTCGTGGGCCGGGATTCCCCGTCGTCGCCCAGGGTCAGCAGCGGCACCGCCACGGCGGTGCCGGCCACGACGGCCCCGGTCACGACGAGGGCGATACGGCCCCGGCGCGTCAGTCGGATCGTGCTCCGTGGCGGAGTGTTCGTCTGCATGCGGGCACGGTAACCCGCATAACGCTGCAAACCTGGCATATCGTCATCTTGTCGGCTCCAGTTGGGCGTCCCGGCGCACCAGGGCCGCGTAGCGCCCGTCCCGCTCCAGGAGTTCCCGGTGACTGCCGCGCTCGACGACGCGTCCGGCGTCGAGCACGACGATCTGGTCGGCACCCCGGACGGTGGACAGCCGGTGGGCGATCGTGAGCGTGGTGCGGTTGGCCGACAGCGCGTCGATGGCCTTCTGCACGGCGGCCTCGGTGCGGGTGTCGAGGGCACTGGTGGCCTCGTCCAGGACCAGCACGGGCGGATCGCGCAGGATGGTGCGCGCGATGGCGAGGCGCTGCTTCTCCCCGCCGGAGAAACGGTGGCCCCGTTCACCGACGATCGTGTCGTACCCGTCGGGCAGGGCCGTGATGTGGTCGTGGATCTGGGCGGCCTCGGCGGCCGCGTGCAGTTCCTCGTCGGTGGCGTCCGGCTTGGCGAAGCGGAGGTTGTCGGCGACGGAGGCGTGGAAGAGGTACGTCTCCTGCGACACCACGCCGACCGCGCGGGCCAGCGTGTCGAAGTCGAGGTCGCGGACGTCGACCCCGTCGAGGGTGACCCGGCCGCCGGTCACGTCGTACAGCCGGGGGACGAGGTGGCCCAGCGTCGACTTGCCGGCCCCGGTGGAACCGACGACGGCGAGGCCGGAGCCCGCGGGGACGGTGATGTCGATGCCGTCGAGCACCGGGCCGCCCTTGCCGTCGTAGCCGAAGGTGACGTTCTCGAAGCGGACCTCGCCCTTGACGCGGTCGAGACGGACCGGGTCCTCGCGCTCGGTGATGTCGACGGGGAGGTCGAGGTACTCGAAGATGCGCTGGAAGAGCGCGAGCGAGGTCTGGATCTGCACGCCGGTGGACAGCAGGCTGACGGCCGGCCGGAACAGGCCCTGCTGCAGCGAGACGAAGGCGACGATGGTGCCGATCGACACCTGGGGGCCGCCGGTCTGCAGGGCGATGCCCGCGGTCCAGTAGATGACGGCGGGCATGGCGGCCATCACGATGGTGATGACGGCCATGCGCCAGCGGCCGGCCATGTTCGACCGCACCTCCAGGTCCACCAGCCGTTCGGACTCGTCCGAGAAGGCCCGGGTCAGGGAGTCGGAGCGCCCCATCGTGCGGCCCAGCAGGATGCCGCTGACGGAGAGCGACTCGGTGACCGTGGCGGCCATCGCCGCCATCTGCTTCTGGCGCCGCGTGGTGATCTTGCGGCGCTCGTCGCCGACCCGGCGGCTGATCCACACGAACAGCGGCAGCAGCACCAGGGTGACCACGGTCAGCCGCCAGTCGAGCGCGAGCATGGCGACGACGGTGGCGACCACGCTGGTCACGTTGGAGACCAGCGAGGTGGCGGTGGACGTCACGGTGGCCTGCATGCCGCCGATGTCGTTGGCGATGCGCGACTGCACCTCGCCGGTGCGGGTGCGGGTGAAGAAGGCGAGCGACATCCGCTGCAGCCGTCCGTAGACGGCGGTCCGCAGGTCGTGCATGACCCGCTGGCCGACCGTCGTGGAGATCAGCGTCTGCAGCACGCCGAAGACGCTGGTGAGGACGGCGCCGGCGATCATGCCGAGGGCGAGCAGGCTGAGCAGTCCGGTGCGGCCCTCGGGGAGGGCCACGTCGAGGATCGCCTTCAGCAGGAACGGAGTGGCGACCGAGACCAGCGACGCCGCCCCGACCAGCAGGCCGACGACGGCGAGACGGCCCCGGTAGGGCCGGAACAGCCGCAGGATGCGGCGCACCTGCCGGGGTTGCTGCCCGCCGTCTGCGGGCGGGGTCCAGGCGGGCTGGTGGTCGGGGTTCATGGTCTCCTTTCCCCGGTCTCCTTCGGCGGGTGGCCGTCCGGTCCGCCGGGCGCTCACGCGACCGCGTCACCGGACCCCGTTCATTGTTACCACGTTCATTGTTACCTGTATTCACAATGAACGTCGTCCTGATAATGTTCCCGTATGACCACGCCCGATCCCGACGGCCGGCTGGCCGAGCAGTTGCTGCGGCTCACCCGTCGGGTCCACCGCATCCAGAAACGCCATCTGGAGCGGCGCGAGGTCGGCATCACCCCGGCCCAGTCCCGGCTGCTGCGGACGCTCGCCCACTACGACTCGCCGCCGCGGATGGCCGACCTGGCCGAGCGGCTCGAAGTGGTGCCCCGGGCGGTCACCACGCTGGTCGACGGGCTGGAGGCCGCCGGCAAGGCGCGACGGGTGCCCGATCCGGCCAATCGCCGGGTGACCCGCATCGAACTCACCGACGCCGGCCGGGCCGCGCTGCGCGAACTGCACGCGGCGCGCCGGGCCGCCGCCGAGGAGATCCTGGCGCCGCTGGAGGACGACCAGCGCGCGGTCCTCGGCCGCCTGCTGGACACCCTGGTCGACGGAGCCGTCACCCCACCCTGCCACGACGCCGCGGGCTGACCGCCGCACGCACTCCCCGCAGGGCGGGGGTGCGCGGGCCCGCCGGTTCCGGACGGCGGCGCGGAAAACCGCTTGCCCCGCCGCACGCTGCGGGGTCAACCTGTCACGGTTTGCTGCCGCCGTCCCCGGACGGCGCGCCGCTCCTGCCCGTCACCGACACCCCGACCCCCGGCACGCCCGCCCGTGCCCGGACCCGCACCCGCGCTTCCGCCCGGCCGCCCCGCGTGCCGCGGCCCGCCCGCCGACCGCCGACCGCCCCCGAGACGAGCCACTGACGACGTCATGCAGATCCAAGACCTTCCGTATCGCGATCCCGGGGTGCCCGACGCGCGCTCGGGTCCCCGCTTCCTGTGGTGGCTCTTCCGCAACCAGCTGGGCGGGCAGACGAAGGCCCTCGCCTGGGGGCTGGTGCACTTCGCCGCCGTGGCCTCGCTGCCCTTCGGGGTCGGCCTCGCCGTCCAGGCCGCCGTCGACCGCTCGGGCGCCGGCCTGGCACGGGCGGGCGGTCTGCTGGCGCTGGCCGGAATCGGCCTGGCGGTCGGCGACACCCTGCTGCACCGGGCCGCCGTCACCAACTGGATCACCGCCGCTGCCCGGGTCCAGCAGTTGCTGGCCCGCCGGACGGCCGCCCTCGGCGCCGCCCTGACCCGGCGGGTCGCGGCCGGAGAAGTGGTGGCGGTGTCCACGGGCGACGTCGAGAAGATCGGATGGTTCGTGGAGGCGCTGTCCCGGTTCACCGCGGCGGCCGTCACCATCGTCGCCGTCTGCGTCGGCCTGGTCGTCCACCAGCCGGCGCTCGGGGTCCTCGTCGCCGTCGGACTGCCGGTCCTGGCGCTGGCGGTACTGCCGCTGCTGCCGCACGCCACCCGGCGGGCCGACGTCCAGCGGGAGAAGTCCGGCCGGGCCACCGAGCTCGCCTCGGACACCGTGGCCGGACTGCGGGTGCTGCGCGGGATCGGCGGCGAGGAGCTGTTCCTCGACCGCTACCGCCGCGCGTCCCAGGAGGTCCGTCACGCCGCCGTGCGCAGCGCACGGATGTGGTCGCTGATCGCCGCGGTCCAGGTGCTGCTGCCCGGGCTGCTGCTGATCGCCGTCGTCCTGCACGGCGTCCACCTGGCCCGTCAGGGGCGTCTCCCCGTCGGCGACCTGATCACCGTGTACAGCTCGGTGATGCTCCTGGCGTACCCGATCCGCCACGTCGAGGAGATCGCCATGGCCTACTCCTTCTCCCGTCCGTCGGCCGGGCGCGCGGCACGGGTGCTGTCGCTGGAGCGGCCGACCGACACCGGGGGGAGGCGGCCGGCCCAGTCCCTGTCCGGCGACCTGCACGACCCGGAGACCGGGCTGCTCGCCCCGCAGGGCCTGCTGACCGCCGTGGTGTGCGGGGATCCGGACGCCGCGGGACGGCTGGCCGAACGGCTGGGCGGGCACGCCACGCAGGAGGGCGCCCCGGTGCTGCTGGGCGGTGTCCCCCTCGACGACCTGCCCCTGGACGCGGCGCGGGCGGCCGTCCTGGTCCAGGACAAGGACCCCGTGCTGCTCTCCGGGAGCCTGCGGGAACTGCTCGACGTGCCGGCGTCCGGCCGGACCGGACCGTCCGCTGCCCTGGACGCGGCGCAGTGCGCCGACGTGCTGGCGGCCCTGGCGCAGGGCGCGCACGACGCCGGGGACCCGCTGGACGCCCGGATCACCGAGCGCGGCCGGTCCCTGTCGGGCGGCCAGCGCCAGCGGCTCGCGCTGGCCCGGTCCCTGGTCGCCGACCCGGAGGTGCTCGTCCTGGACGAACCGACGTCGGCCGTGGACTCCCACACGGAGGCCCGGGTCGCCCGGGGCGTTCAGCGCCTGCGGGCGGGGCGCACCACGGTGGTGTTCACCTCGTCCCCGCTGCTCCTGGACCGGGCGGACCGGGTGGTGTTCCTGCCCGAGGGGTCCGTCGTGGCCTCGGGCCGTCACCGCGAACTGCTCGGCACCGAGCCGCGGTACCGGGCCGTGGTCACGCGGGAGACGGAGCGGGAGACGGAGGAGGAGCCGGCGACCGCGGCGCCCGCCGGGGACGTGGCCGACGTCCCCGGCAGCGGGGCGGAGGTCGCCGACGTCCCCGAGCACGGCGATACGGAGCCGGCCGACGTGCCCGAGCACGGCGCGGCGGAGGCCGGCCGGGCGGTGGTCCCGGCCCGGGGAGCCCGCGGGGCGGTGGCGGCGCGTGCGGGGACCGGCCGGGGCGGGAGCGAGGGCGGCGGCGCCGAGCGGCCGCGCCCCGACCGGCTGCGTGAGCTGCGCGGACCGGAGGAACGGGAAGAGATCGAGGAGACGGCATGATCGGCGTCGCGCCCCCCGCCCACGACCCGGCGGCCCCGGCCACGGCGGGCACCCTGCCGGTGGGGGCCCCGGCCACCGTCCGCGCCTACGTGGGTGAGCTGCTGCGCCGGCACCGGCGGGCCTTCGTGGTGCTGATCGCGGTGAACACGACCGCCGTCCTCGCCTCCCTGGTGGGCCCCTACCTGCTGGGCCGGCTGGTCGAACGCGTCCCGGACCCGTCCGCCGACCTGCATCTGGAGGTCACCGCCGCGCTGTTCGTGACGGCGCTGCTGGTGCAGGCGTTCTTCGTCCGGCAGGTGCGCCTGCGCGGGGCGGTGCTCGGCGAGCGGATGCTGGCCGATCTGCGCGAGGACTTCCTGGTGCGGTCGGTCGGCCTGCCGCCCGGCGTGCTCGAACGGGCCGGTACCGGCGACCTGCTGTCCCGGATCACCACCGACATCGACCGGCTCGGCAACGCCATGCGCGAGGCCGTGCCGCAGCTGGCGATCGGCGTGGTCTGGGCGGGGCTGCTGCTCGGCGGTCTGGTGGTCACGGCGCCCGAACTGGCACCGGCCGTCCTGGTGGCCGTGCCCCTGCTGGTGGCGGGCTGCCGCTGGTACTTCCGGCGCGCGCCGGCCGCGTACCGGTCGGAGGCCGCCGGATACGCCGCCGTGGCCGCCGCGCTCACCGAGACGGTGGACGCGGGACGCACCGTCGAGGCACACCGCCTCGGCGAGCGGCGCGTGGCGCTGTCGGACCAGCGGGTCCGGGAGTGGACGGCCTGGGAGCGCTACACCCTCTGGCTGAGGTCGGTGCTCTTCCCCGTGGTCAGCCTCACCCATGTGACCGTGCTCGCCTCCGTCCTGATGATCGGCGGGGTGCTGGTCCTGTGGGGGTGGATCGGTGTGGGGCAGCTGACGACGGGCGCGCTCATCGCGCAGATGCTGGTGGACCCGGTCGGGATGATCCTGCGGTGGTACGACGAGCTGCAGGTCGCCCAGGTGTCGCTGGCCCGGCTGGTGGGTGTGCGGGAGATCGAGCCCGACGCCGGTGACGCGGGGCTCGCCCCCGAGGGGCGTCACGTCAGCGCCGACCGGGTGCGCTTCGGATACCGGGAGGGCGTCGACGTGCTGCGCGAGGTCTCGCTGGAGGTCCCGCCGGGCACGAGGCTGGCGCTGGTCGGCCCGTCGGGCGCCGGCAAGTCCACGCTGGGCCGGCTGCTGGCGGGGGTCTACGCGCCCCGGGACGGCCGGGTCACCCTCGGCAGCGCCGAGCTGGCCCGGATGACCGCCGAGCGGGTCCGGACGCACGTGGCCCTCGTCAACCAGGAACACCACGTCTTCGTGGGGTCGCTGCGCGACAACCTGCGGCTGGCCCGCGCCGGTGCCCGGGACGCGGAACTGTGGGCGGCTCTCGGCGCGGTGGACGCGGACGGCTGGGCCCGTGCGCTGGACGACGGCCTGGACACCGAGGTCGGCTCGGGCGGCCTGGCGCTCACGCCGGCCCAGGCCCAGCAGATCGCGCTGGCCCGGCTGGTGCTGGCGGACCCGCACACCCTGGTGCTGGACGAGGCGACGTCGCTGCTCGATCCGCGCGCGGCCCGGCACCTCGAACGGTCCCTGGCCCGGGTCCTGGACGGCCGCACGGTGATCGCCATCGCGCACCGCCTGCACACCGCGCACGACGCGGACGTGATCGCCGTCGTGGAGGACGGCCGCGTCAGCGAGCTGGGCAGCCACGACGAGCTGGTCGCGGCGGACGGCGCGTACGCGGCGCTGTGGCGGTCCTGGCACGGCTGATTGGTGCGGACTCGGCGGTGCGGACTCAGCTGTCGCCGCGGGGCTCCTCGCCATCGGGCCCGTGGACGGACGGTGCGCGGGCCCAGGGCCGGGGTGCGGACCGGGTCGAGCCGCCCGGAGAGCCCCGGGACGCAGCGGGTGTTGCTCGGGCGGTGGCGGGCGCCGGTCGGCCCGGGCGGGCCGGGGCGGACGGATGGCGCGCGCCGCAGCCCCGGGGCGGGGTGGCGGCCCGCGCGCCGGGCGGGGGCACCGCTGGCGTTGCGCGGTCCCGGGGCGGGGTGAAGGCTGGAAACAGGCACCGGCTCGGGGAGCACCCGAGGTCCCCGGCGGACCGGGACGGGTGACGCCGGTGTCCCCAGCAAGGGCGGTCCGGTGCGGGCCGCGGCGGGAACGCGGGCGGCCCGTCCCCACTCCCTGGAGGTACCCGTGAACAGCGCCGACGGATGGGGCGACGACGTCTACCAGCCGGACGCGTCCGAGATCCAGGACGACGCCGGCCTCCTCGACGCCGAGGACACCCTGGACGACGACGGTGTCGACGACCCCCTCGACCGCGGCTGGTCCCCGCCCGAGCGGCCGTGGGCCGTGGAGCACACCGGCGTGACGGCGGAGGAACGGCGGCGGGGGGAGACCCTGGACCAGCGGCTCGCCGAGGAGCTGCCCGAACCCGCCCCGCCGGACGGCGACGGTCTCGGTGACTGGGAGGAGGGCGACGGGGAACTCCTGGACAACGAGGTCGGCGCGGTCCGCTCCGGCCGGCTGGTGGCCCCCGACGAAGGGGCCCACGAGGACGAGGAGGAGGCCCTGGTGGCCACGGACGTCGGCATCGACGGCGCGGCCGCCTCCGCCGAGGAGGCCGCCGTGCACATCGTGGACGAGGACGCCCTGCCCGGCTGATCCGCTGCCGGCCCCGGCCCTCCGCCGACACCGCTCGCCGACCGACCGCTCGCACCCGTACCGACCGGACCGGGCCGGTGCCCGTCCGTGACGCCCGAGGAGCATCCATGCAGCAGGACAAGCACCCCGACTACCACCCCGTCGTCTTCCGTGACCGGGCCGCCGGATACGCCTTCCTGACCCGGTCCACCGCGACCAGCGAGCAGACCATCGACTGGGACGACGGCGAGACCTATCCGGTGGTGGACGTGGAGATCTCCTCGCAGAGCCACCCCTTCTACACCGGCAAGGCCAGGACGGTGGACACGGAGGGCCGCGTCGCCGCCTTCGAGCGCCGCTACGGCGGCGGCCAGGGTACGGGCTGAGCGGGGCAGCCGGGCGGGCCGAGAACCCCTTTTGGGGGCCGCGCATGCGGGGCCGGTGCCGTGGAGTCGTGCGCCAGGACGCCGTCGTTGCTTGGGAGTCGCGCGCGGGTCCCGCGTTCCGCCCGGGGGCAGCGCCCGGGAGGCCGGGCGTCGGGTGCGAGGACGGGCCGGGACCGGTCGGCACCAGGCCGGCAGGTTCCACGGCCGTGACGGCCGCGGGGCGACGGCCTGCCCGCGGGTACGTCAGATCACGTTGAGCGCGGCCGCGCCGCCCACTCCGCCGAGCAGCATGAACGCGGGCATCAGCACCTTCAGCTCCACCCAGCTGCCGGCCCGGAACCGGAGCGCCTTGGGCGGGCCGACCGGGTACCACCGCTTGCGGCCCACGGGTATGGGCCACAGGATCGGGCAGCCCGAGACGGTGAGCGCGTCGCCGATGTCGTGCACGAGCGCGCCCAGCACGATCGGCAGTCCGAGCCACAGGTACTCCTGGCCGGGCGCCGTGAACAGCCAGTCGGCCCCGTTGCCCGGCTGGTCCAGGATGCCCGCGATGATCCACGCGCTGGTCGCGGCCAGCAGCCACACCAGGACGTCGCTGCTGGAGCCGCGGGTGGCCCGCCACAACAGGCCCTCGATCGCCAGCACCATGTGCACGAAGAGGATCGCCAGCACCGCCCAGCGGCCGCCGTAGATCGCCAGGGCGGAGGTGCCGGTGCCGATCAGGACGGCCCACAGCCAGGTGTGGGTGAGGGTCCGGTGCCCACCGGTGCGGCGGGGGTCGCCCTGTTTCTTCGTCGCCTTGTAGACCGCGAAGGACAGTTTGTCGACGATTTCGCAGAGCCACCGTGACAGCGGCCCGAACGCCCGCGAGATGGTCGCCGCCTTGTGGTCGAGGTCGGGGGCGAGTGCGGCTCCCGCGCAGATCAGCGCACCGGCCAGCAGCACCGGCCAGGGCATGGGCTTCCCGGCCGCGGCGGTGGCCGCGCCGACGCCGAGCCAGGCTGCGGCGCCCGACAGTGAGTGTGCTGGTCCCATCATCGCCGTGGCCCGCCCCATTTCTCGTGCTGTGCCGCCCCGTTGACCCGGTGCGTCGACGTCCCCTCGGCGCAACAGCGTAGCCTTCGCGATCTTCGGCCCCACATCCGATTCCCGCATCGGGTGGCCGGGCAGGCAAGATGGGTGCGTGACCCTCATCGATCAGCTGCCGACGACCGCCGACCCCGATGCCCTGTACGAAGCCTTCGAGTCGTGGGCCGTCGAACGCGGTCTCACGCTCTATCCGCACCAGGAGGAGGCGCTGATCGAGGTGGTCTCCGGGGCGAACGTGATCGTCTCGACGCCCACCGGTTCCGGCAAGAGCATGATCGCGGCGGCCGCGCACTTCGCCGCCCTGGCACGCGACGAGGTGACCTTCTACACCGCACCCATCAAAGCGCTGGTGTCGGAGAAGTTCTTCGAACTGTGCAAGATCTTCGGCACGGAGAACGTGGGCATGCTGACCGGCGACGCGTCCGTGAACGCGGACGCCCCCGTCATCTGCTGCACGGCCGAGGTCCTGGCGTCGATCGCGCTGCGGGACGGCCGGCAGGCGGACGTCGGCCAGGTCGTGATGGACGAGTTCCACTTCTACGCGGAGCCGGACCGCGGCTGGGCCTGGCAGATCCCGCTGCTGGAGCTGCCGCAGGCGCAGTTCGTGTTGATGTCGGCGACGCTCGGTGACGTCTCCTTCTTCGAGAAGGACCTCACCCGCCGCACCGGCCGCCCCACCGCGGTGGTCCGGTCGGCGACCCGGCCGGTCCCGCTGTCGTACGAGTACCGCTACACGCCCCTCACCGAGACGCTCACCGACCTGCTGGCCGCCCGCCAGGCACCGGTGTACATCGTGCACTTCACCCAGGCGCAGGCCGTGGAGCGGGCGCAGGCGCTGATGAGCATCAACATGTGCACGCGGGAGGAGAAGGACCGCATCGCCGAACTGATCGGCAACTTCCGCTTCACCACCCGCTTCGGACGCAACCTCTCGCGGTACGTCCGGCACGGCATCGGCGTCCACCACGCCGGCATGCTGCCCAAGTACCGGCGGCTGGTGGAGAAGCTGGCGCAGGCCGGGCTGCTGAAGGTGATCTGCGGTACCGACACGCTCGGCGTGGGGGTCAACGTGCCGATCCGCACGGTGCTGTTCACCGCGCTGACGAAGTACGACGGGAGCCGGGTGCGCACCCTGCGCGCCCGGGAGTTCCACCAGATCGCCGGCCGGGCGGGGCGCGCCGGCTTCGACACGGAGGGCTTCGTCGTCGCCCAGGCGCCGGAGCACGTCGTGGAGAACGAGAAGGCGCTGGCCAAGGCGGGCGACGATCCCAAGAAGCGTCGCAAGGTGGTGCGCAAGAAGGCGCCCGAGGGTTTCGTGGGCTGGACGGAGCAGACCTTCGAGAAGCTGATCGCTTCCGATCCTGAGCCGCTGACGTCCCGGTTCCGGGTGACGCACACCATGCTGCTGTCGGTGATCGCCCGGCCCGGCAACGCCTTCGAGGCGATGCGCCGGCTGCTGGAGGACAACCACGAGCCGCGCAAGCAGCAGCTGAGGCACATCCGGCGGGCCATCGCCATCTACCGTTCGCTGCTGGACGGCGGCATCGTCGAGAAGCTGAACACGCCGGACCCCGAGGGCCGTATCGTCCGCCTGACCGTCGATCTCCAGCAGGACTTCGCGCTGAACCAGCCGCTGTCCACGTTCGCGTTGGCCGCGTTCGAACTGCTGGACCCGGAGTCGCCGTCGTACGCCCTGGACATGGTGTCGGTGGTGGAGTCCACGCTGGACGACCCGCGTCAGATCCTGGCCGCCCAGCAGAACAAGGCCCGCGGTGAGGCCGTCGCCGCGATGAAGGCCGACGGCGTCGAGTACGAGGAGCGCATGGAGCGCCTCCAGGACATCACGTACCCGAAGCCGCTGGAGGAGCTGCTCTTCCACGCGTACAACACCTACCGCAAGAGCCATCCGTGGGTCGGTGACCACCCGCTGTCGCCGAAGTCCGTGGTGCGGGACATGTACGAACGAGCGCTGTCCTTCACCGAGTTGGTGTCGCACTACGAGCTGGCCCGCACCGAGGGCATCGTGCTGCGCTACCTCGCCAGTGCCTACAAGGCGCTGGACCACACCGTGCCGGACGACCTCAAGTCCGAGGATCTGCAGGATCTGATCGCCTGGCTGGGCGAGATGGTGCGCCAGGTGGACTCCAGTCTGCTGGACGAGTGGGAGCAGCTGGCCAACCCGGAGGAGATGACCGCCGAGGAGGCGCAGGAGAAGGCCGACCAGGTCAAGCCCGTCACGGCCAACGCGCGGGCCTTCCGGGTGCTGGTGCGCAACGCGATGTTCCGCCGGGTGGAGCTGGCGGCGCTGGACCGGGTGGACGAACTGGGCGAACTGGACGCCGAGTCCGGCTGGGACGCCGACGCCTGGGGCGAGGCCCTGGACGGGTACTGGGACGAGTACGAGGAGCTCGGCACCGGGCCCGACGCGCGCGGCCCCAAGCTGCTGCTGATCGAGGAGGAGCCGGAGCACGCGCTGTGGCGGGTCCGGCAGATCTTCGACGACCCGAACGGCGACCGCGACTGGGGCATCAGCGCCGAGATCGACCTGACCGCCTCCGACGCGGAGGGCCGCGCGGTCGTGCGGGTCACCGACGTCGGCCGGCTGTGAGAGCGAGGGCACACCACCGATGACGAATCCGGCCGACAGCCTCGTCGCCCTGCTCGACCTGGAGCAGATCGAGGTCAACATCTTCCGGGGCCGCAGTCCCCAGGAGTCCCTGCAGCGGGTCTTCGGCGGCCAGGTGGCCGGCCAGGCGCTGGTCGCCGCGGGCCGCACCACGGACGGCGACCGGCCCGTGCACTCGCTGCACGCGTACTTCCTGCGCCCGGGCCGTCCCGGGGTACCGATCGTGTACCAGGTGGAACGGGTGCGGGACGGGCGGTCGTTCACCACCCGCCGGGTCACCGCGGTGCAGCAGGGCCGCACGATCTTCAATCTCACCGCCTCCTTCCACCGGCCGGAGCCGGCCGCCTTCGAGCATCAGATGCCGCCCGCCCGGGAGCTCCCGGACCCCGAGTCGCTGCCGACGCTGGCGGACGAACTGCGTGAGCACCTGGGCGAGCTGCCGGAGCAGTGGGAGCGCATGGCCCGGCGTCAGCCCTTCGACATCCGTTACGTGGACCGGCTGCGCTGGGACCCGGACGAGGTCAGGGACGCGGAGCCGCGCAGCGCCGTGTGGATGCGGGCGGTCGGCCCGCTCGGCGACGACCCGCTGGTGCACACCTGCGCCCTGACCTACGCCAGTGACATGACGCTGCTGGACGCCGTGCGCATCCCGGTCGAGCCGCTGTGGGGACCGCGCGGCTTCGACATGGCGTCCCTGGACCACGCCATGTGGTTCCACCGCCCGTTCCGCGCGGACGAGTGGTTCCTGTACGACCAGGAGTCACCGGTGGCCACGGGCGGGCGGGGGCTGGCCCGCGGCCGGATCTACGACCGGCGGGGGCAGTTGCTGGTCTCGGTGGTCCAGGAGGGGCTGTTCCGCGCGGTGTAGGCCGGCAGCGGGGCGGGGGGCGGCGGTCGGGCCGACCGGGCCGGACTGCCGCCGGTGGTGGGCGGCTGGAGGCCGCAGGCGGGAGCCCACCGCCTGGGTTGTTCCCCTGCGGCGTGCGGCCGCTCCGGTCCCGTCCGGGAGGCGTGACTCCGGGCGGAGCGGGGCGGTGGCAGGTGGGCTGGGCGCGGGGCGGGTGTGCCGGCAGGTAGGTGCGGGCCACGGCCACCAGCTGGGCCGTTCGGCCTGCGACCAGGCTTCTCGTCGGGAACGGCGGGCGTGCCCCCACTCCCCGGCGCCCCGCGTGTGGCCTGATGGCTGCGCCCTGCGTGGTGGTGGTGTGCGGTCATGGCCGTCTCCCCCGTGCATCGTGCGGCGGACGCCGAGTGCGTCCGCCCGGAAAGAACGGTAGCCGCTTCGTCACGCTCCGTGGCGACCTGTGGAAAACCTCCGAGACGTCACCTTCCGGGCAGGAAAGCCCAGGTCACAGCTCCGGGCCGGGATCGGCGCCGGGACGGCGGGGGTCCACTCCGAGGTGCTCGCCCACCCGGCTGACGAGGAGGGTCATCTCGTAGCCGACGCGGCCCAGGTCGGCTTCGGCACCGCTGAGGACGCAGAGGCAACTGCCGTCACCGGCCGCGGTGACGAACAGGACCGCGTCGTCGAACTCGACGAGTGTCTGGCGCACCTTCCCGGCGCCGAAGTGCCGGCCGGATCCCTTGGCGAGGCTGTGCAGTCCGGAGGAGACGGCGGCGAGGTACTCCGCGTCCTCCCGGCGCAGTCCGGTGCTCGTCCCCGTCACCAGCCCGTCGTTGGACAGCACCAGCGCGTGCCGTATGTGCTCGACGCGCTGGGTGAGATCGTCCAGCAGCCATTCGAGACCCTGGTTCTGCGCCATGTCGTGCCTCTCCCCCTGTACTTCGCGTGGAACGTCCCCTGCCGCTTCCCCCGGGCGGGCTTCCCCGCGCCAGCCTTCCCCACGATCGGACGCCGGGCAAGAAGAATGGGCATCATGGGACAGAAGATGACCGACGAGGAGTGGCGGGAATTCGTCTCGCACGGGACCCGCACCGGCAAGCTGTGCACCGTTCGCGCCGACGGCAGCCCCCATGTGGCGCCCGTCTGGTTCCTGATCGACGGTGACGACGTGGTGTTCAACACGGGCAGCGGCACCGTCAAGGGGCGCAATCTGGCCCGCGACGGCAGGGTCGCCCTCTGCGTGGACGACGACCGTCCCCCGTTCCACTACGTGCTGTTGCAGGGCCGGGCCCGGCTGTCGGAGGATCCCGCGGAGCTGCGGCACTGGGCCGCCCGGATCGGTGCGCGCTACATGGGTGAGGAGCGGGCCGAGGAGTTCGGCCGCCGCAACGGCGTGCCCGGCGAACTCCTGGTCCGGGTCGCCATCGACAAGGTCGTGGCGGAGAAGGGCGTGGCGGACTGACTCCGGTGGATGCGGTGGATTCCGTGGATTCCGTGGATCCGGTGGGTCCGGTGGGTCCGGTGGGTCCGGTGGGTCATCGGATCCGGCGGGTCGGCGGGGCCGGCTGCGGCTGCGGCTGCGGCTGCGGCTGCGGGATCATGCGGGGATGAGCGACCACCACGCGCACGTCCAGGACTTCTTCGCCGCCCGGGCCGCGGACTGGGACCGGCGGTTCCCCGACGACGGTCCCGCCTACGCGGCGGCGGTCGCCGCGCTCGGGCTGCGGGAGGGCGACCGGGTGCTGGACGCCGGGTGCGGCACCGGGCGGGCGCTGCCACCGCTGCGCGCCGCCGTGGGCGCCTCCGGGACGGTGATCGGCGCCGATCTGACACCGGCCATGCTGCGCGAGGCCGCGCGAGCCGGCCGTGACCGGGACGGGGTGCTGCTGCTCACCGACGCGGCGGCCCTGCCCCTGCGGGCCGGTGCGTTGGACGCCGTGTTCGCCGCCGGCCTGATCGCCCATCTGCCGCACCCGTCACGGGCGTTGCGGGAACTGGCCCGGGTGGTGCGGCCCGGTGGGACGCTCGCGCTCTTCCATCCCGTCGGCCGGGCGACGCTCGCCGCGCGCCAGGGCCGTCGGCTGACCGGGGACGACCTGCGCGCCGAGGCCAACCTGCGCCCCCTGCTGGCGGGTTCGGGGTGGCGGATGATCTCGTACGCGGACGAGGACGCCCGGTTCCTGGCACTGGCGTCGCGCGCGCACTGACGGACGGCCGGGGGACGGACGTGCTTGGGCCGGACGTGCGAGGGCGGACGTGCGAGGGCGGTGGGTTCCGGCCGTCGTCAGCGCCGGAACGTTTCGCCCTCTTCTGCCGCCGGTCCGTCCGACCGTACGTTGAGCGGCAGGACACGAACGGTCGGCGGCCGGGACGGCACTGGGGAAGGTGGACCGTATGTGGGGCGGATTCCGGGACGGGATCGGCAGGCTCGTCGGCGGCGGACGCGCCGGGGAGAAGACCGCGGCGGCACCGCGGGAACGTCCGCACAATCTCTTCGAGGCGGCCGCGGCCTACGTGACGGCCTGTGCGGAGAACGACCAGGACGGGATCGACGAGGCGTCCGGCTGGGTGTCGCCCGAGGCGCTGTCCTTCGGGGTGAACGAGCTGGCCTGCCGGGCGGTCGTCGCGCTGGCCCGGGAACGCGACGAGCCGCCGGGGGCCGTCGCGCGGGAGCTGCTCGGGCTCCCGGCGGCCTGACCGGCCCGGCGCGGTTGGCCGATTCGCCCCCGTCCGGCCGGAAACCTGCAGCTTGGAGGTCACCTGCCGGGTCGTGACAAGGCCCGCGAGGTCGGTTTAGTGTGCGCGCCGAGGGACGAACCGACGGGGAGGCTGGGATGGCCGGGACGGATGAGGAAGCCGTCGCCGCCACGGACGACGCGCTCTATGTGCTGACGGCCGTGCTGCTGACGCCGGCGAAGTTCCCGAGCGTGCTGGGCGACGACTATCCGGAAGCCTGCGCGGCGCTCGGTCTCGCGCCGGTCGCCGACGGGTACGGGCTGGTGCTCGGCCAGGACGGCGAGGGCGCCCGGTGGACCGTCGTCGTGGACGACGTCTCACTGGTCGCCGTGGCGATCGCGTCCTGGGACTGCGGCATGGAGCACGACCTGTCGCCGGACGAGCGCACGGTCGTCGCCGCGCTGCCCGGCTGGCCGCTGGCGGTCGCCGTGGCGGCGCCGGACGTGCCCGCGCCGCACGACCCCGACCCGGAGATCGCCGGGCCGCCGCTGACGCCGCCGGACACGAGCGTCTGGGGACCGGCCCAGCGCCGCCTGGGCGCCGACGAGATCGCCCTGCAGTGGGCGACGTGGCGGGACCAGATCGACGACGCGGCGTTCGTCACCCCGGCCTCCGGAGCCGCCGCCCGTGCCGAAGCGGCTGCCGACGGCACCGGCACAGGCACGGACACGGGTGAACCCGACGCGGGCACTGCCGGCGGGAGCGGAGCCGGTGGCTCCGGTCCGGACGGCGCGACGGAACAGCCGGGCACGAGTGCGGTGGCGGCCGGCAGCACCGGCGAGCCCCGGGGCACCGACAGCGCGCAGGACGCACCGGCTTCGAACGGCCCGGGCCCTGCGGACGCCGGAGACGGACAGCCGAAGCACAGCGGGATCCGGCGCGTCCTGGCGGAAGCCCGCGCGTACGTCGACTCGCCGCCGCCGCTCGGCCGCGTCCGGTCGTCGTTCGCCTCCGGCGAGGCACGCACCCTGCGTGCCGACGGCCCCGGCTGGTCGATGGTGGCGAGGACCGACGACATCGCCTTCGTCCTGCTGGACGACGAGCCCGGTGAGGTGCTGCCGGTGGGCCGGGGTCCGGAACTCCCCGGCCTTCTCCAGGCCCTCGACGCGATGGCCGTGCGCCCGCTCTGACCGCCGCCCGCGAACGGCCGGCCGGGACGGGCACCGGTCATGGGCGCGCAGCGGCACGCCTGCGCGGCGCGATCCGGCCCGGTCCGGCCGGTCCGGCCGGTCCCGCCCGTCCGGTCGGCGAGTCTCGCGGTCGCGGCCGGCCACGGAACGGTCCGAGCGGTCGGCCCGTGACCCGGCGTTCCAACTCGGTCCGGCATGCGATGGCGCCGGGCACGGTGCCCGTCCACCGGTCCGGGACGCGGTGCTACCGGGCGGCCCGGTGCCGCCCGTCGGTTCGGATGGGTGGCAGCCCGCGGCGTCAGCGGCTCAGCGGCCCAGTTCCTTGCGGGAGGCCCGGCGCAGCCTGCGCCGCTGCGCGGGGTCGAGGGCGAGGTACGCGGCGGTGGGGACTCCCAGGACTATCAGCAGCGCGGCCCACCAGGGCAGCCAGATGAGCAGGATGAGCCCGGCTGCCACACCCCCCGCGGCAATCTTGGCGTTGTTCGACATGGTGTCGCCTCCTTCGCGGCCATTGCCGCTCTCTGTCGTGGAAACGGGTCCGCGCCGCCCGCGGTTCCTGACCGCGACCCTGAAACGTCCCTGACGTGCGCCCCCTAGGGTCCTCCCCGAGCGGCCAGGGGGCCAGTGCGCGGGGCGGCGATCACCGGGACCGGGATCCGGATGCCCGCCGAGGCCGAGGCTGGGGCTGGGGCTGGGGCCGAGGAAGCGCCCGACCGCCGGACCGAACGTGGGCGAGGCCGTGGCCGGGTCGGAGCCCGAAGCCGCCGAGCCGGTGGCCGGGACAGGGACAGCCCGGTGCGTCCCGGTGACCCGCCGCCGTCCGCGTGACGCACCGCACCCCGCACCCCAGCCCGATCCGCCCCATCCCGCTCCGCCTCAGCCCGATCCGCCCCCATCCCGCTCCGCTCCGTCCCCATCCGCTCCGCCGGGCCCGCGCGGACCGCTCGGCGGAGGTGTATCCTCGGCGGCCCGACCCACTAGTCAAGTTTGAGGACTGACCATCACCGCAGATACCGCCCCGACTTCCCTGTCCTCGCCCTCCTCCCGTCCCATCGCACTCGGCTGCCGTTCCGCCCTGTTCCTGCCCGGCTCTCCCGCCCGCACCGGCCGGTTCGCCTTCTGGTGCCCGGGCTGCCCCGACTGCCCCACCGGCAAGGCGGGGCCGGACGACTCGGCGGGGCCGGACGGCACGGCGGAGGACGAGGCGCGGGTCGAGGAGATCACCGTCGCCCTGCCCCAGGGCACCGGCGTCGGGCTCGTCCGTGTTCCCGCCGTGCTGCTGCCCGTCCGCACGGCGCTGCCACTCCTCACGCGTGCGCGGGCAGGCGGGGACGCAGACTGGTCCCGTTCCGTACGCTTCTGGGGGTCCGCCGCCGTGCACGCCCTGCACCTGGTGGCACGCGGTCTGCTGCTGCCCGGGCTGACCGCCGACGACGAGGACGCCTGGCGGATCGGCCCGCTGGGGGCGGACGATCTCGAGGCGCTGGGCCGGCTCGCGGCCTCGATGCCGCCCGAGGCCCACGCCGCACCTCTGGACGGCACCGTCCCGCCGCGCCTGGCCGAGCCCGGGCACCTGCTGCGCGCCTTCCTCGACGCGGTCGCCGACTCCCTGCCCCGCTCCCCCGCCGCGCCCCTGGTCACCGGCACCCCCGCCTACGCCGTGCCCGAGCCCCAGCACCTGCCCGTGCTGCGCGACTGGGCCGCGGATGTCGCCGCGGGGCACGATGCGGGCGTACGCCTGTCACTGCGGATCGAGCTGCGCGACCGGACGCCGGAGCCGCCCGGCCCGGCCGGAACCACCGCCGGCACCCCCGGCACCCCCGGCACCCCCAAGACCCCCGGCCCCGCCGGCGCCCCCCTCGGCGCTCCCGTCGGCGCCCCCATCGGCACCCCCGGCGAGGATCCCGGCGTGGGTTCCGGTGAGGACGTCACCGTCCGGGCCGTGCTCCAGGTGCACAGCGTGAGCGACCCGGCGCTCGTCGCCGACGCCGTCGACGTCTGGGCCGGGACGTCGTCCGGTCCCGCCTTCGGCCGGCAGGCCACGCACGACGCGCTGCTCGCCCTGCGCCGCGCCTGCCGGGCCTGGCCACCGCTGTCGCCGCTGCTGTCGGCCGCCGTGCCGGACGCGGTCGAGCTGGCCGACGACGATGTGGCCGACCTGCTGGGCGACGGCACCCGTGCGCTGGCCGCCGCCGGGGTCGAGGTGCACTGGCCCAGGGAGGTGACCCGCGGTCTGACGGCGCGGGCGGAGATCGGTCTCGTGGGCGCAGGGCCGGGTTTCGGCACCACCGCGGGGCCGTCGCTCCTGTCGGCGGACGCGCTGCTCGCCTTCGACTGGTGGCTCGCCCCCGGGGACGAGCGGCGGCTCACGCGGGAGGAGCTGGACCGGCTCGCCGAGGCGCGCCGTCCCGTCGTCCGGCTGCGCGACCGGTGGGTGGTGGTCGACCCCCGCGCCGTGCGGGACGCCCGCGCGCGCCAGGACCACAGGGTCACTCCGCTCGACGCACTCGGCGCGGCCCTCACCGGTTCGGTGGAGGTGGACGGCCGCCGGATCGAGGTGCGTCCCACCGGCTGGCTCGCGACGCTGCGGGACCGGATCGCGGACCCGGACGCCCAGGAGCCCGTGGAGCCGCCGGCCGCGCTCGCCGCCACTCTGCGCGACTACCAGAGGCGGGGCCTGACCTGGCTGGCGCGGACCACGTCACTGGGCCTGGGCTGCTGCCTCGCCGACGACATGGGGCTCGGCAAAACGGTCACCCTGATCGCCCTGCACCTGCACCGGCAGACCGGTCCGCAGACCGCGGGGCCCACCCTGGTGGTCTGTCCGGCCTCGCTGCTGGGCAACTGGCAGCGGGAGATCGAACGGTTCGCGCCGGGCACCCCGGTGCGCCGCTTCCACGGCCCCCGGCGCGCCCTGGACGACCTCGCCGGCCACGGGTTCGTCCTCACCACGTACGGCACCATGCGCCTGGACGCGGAACGGCTGGCCGCCGTCGGGTGGGGCATGGTCGTCGCCGACGAGGCCCAGCACGTCAAGAACCCCTACGCGTCGACGGCGCGCCGGCTGCGGACCATCGGGGCACGGGCACGGGTCGCGCTCACCGGCACGCCCGTGGAGAACGACCTGTCCGAGCTGTGGGCCGTCCTCGACTGGACCACGCCCGGGCTGCTGGGCCCGCTCCCCGCGTTCCGCAGGCGGTACGCGGACGCCGTGGAGGGCGGACAGGACCCGGCCGCGGCGGACCGGCTGGCCCGGCTGGTGCGGCCCTTCCTGCTGCGCCGCCGGAAGTCGGACCCGGGCATCGCCCCGGAACTCCCGCCCAAGTCGGAGACCGACCACGCCGTGTCGCTCACCGAGGAGCAGGCGGCCCTGTACGAGGCGGTGGTGCGCGAGGCGCTGGAGGAGATCTCCGGCGCGGACGGCATGGAGCGGCGCGGCCTGATCGTGAAACTGCTGACCGGGCTGAAGCAGATCTGCAACCACCCCGCGCAGTTCCTGAAGGAGGACCGTCCGGTGCTCGCGGGCCGGTCCGGAAAACTGGACCTGCTCGACGAACTCCTCGGCACCGTCCTCGCCGAGGAGGCCGGCGTCCTGGTCTTCACCCAGTACGTGCGGATGGCCCGGCTCCTGGAGCGTCACCTGGCCGCGCGGGGGGTGCCGTCGCTGTTCCTGCACGGCGGCACGCCGGTCGCCGCGCGGGAGGCCATGGTGCGGCGCTTCCAGGACGGGGAAGTGCCCGTGTTCCTGCTGTCGTTGAAGGCGGCGGGCACCGGGCTGAACCTCACCCGGGCGGAGCACGTCGTGCACTACGACCGCTGGTGGAACCCGGCCGTGGAGGCGCAGGCGACCGACCGCGCGTACCGCATCGGCCAGACCCGGCCCGTGCAGGTGCACCGGATCGTCACCGAGGGGACGGTCGAGGACCGCATCGCCGCGTTGCTGCGGCGCAAGCAGGAGTTGGCGGACGCCGTGCTGGGGTCGGGTGAGGCCGCGCTCACGGAGCTGACGGACGCCGAGTTGACGGAACTGGTGGAACTGCGGGGGGAGTTGCGATGAGCCGCTACGCCGGTGAGAGCGGCGGGGGCGCCGACCCGGAGCGTACGTTCGCGGCGCTGCCGCCCGCGCGGGGGCAGGCCTTCACCCGGTCGTGGTGGGGCCGGGCCTGGGTGACCGCCCTGGAGGGGACGGCGCTGGACGCGGGGCAGTTGAAGGCGGGCCGCAGGCTCGCGCGGGCGGGAGCGGTCGGCGCGGTGTCTGTGCGTCCGGGGCGGCTCACGGCCGTGGTCCGGGACCGGGAGGGAACCGCGCATCGCGCGGACGTGCTGGTGCGGGAGCTGTCCGACGGGCAGTGGGACCGCTTCGTCGCGATGGCGGCCGCACGTTCCGGGCACGTGGCCGCGCTGCTCGACCGGGAGATGCCGACGCATCTGGTGGAGGACGCGGAGCTGGCGGGCGTGGACCTGCTGCCCGGGCTCGGTGAGCTGGAGGCGGAGTGCGACTGCGGGGCGTGGGACCACTGCGGTCACACGGCGGCGTTGTGTTACCAGGTGGCCCGGCTGCTGGACGAGGATCCGTTCGTGCTGTTGCTGCTCCGGGGGCGGGACGAACCGGCACTGCTGGACGCCCTGCGGGCGGAGGGCTCCGCTCCCGCCGGGCGCGCCGACAGCGCACCGGACGGGGTGGACGCGGCCGACGCGTACGCGACCGGTCACGTCCTGCCGCCGCTCCCGGACCCGCCCGCGCTGCCCGGCGCCCCGGGCTCGCCGCCGTCCCTGGACACGGAGACGGTGCCGGGGGCGGGCGTCGATCCGCGGGCGCTGGAGTTCCTCGCCGCGCGGACCGCCGCGCACGCCCACCGGCTGCTCGCGGAGGCGCTGGGGGGCGGGCACGCGTACCGGCCGGTGCCGCCGGAGCCGACGGCGGACCGGGACGCGGTGCGCCTGGCCGCCGGGGATCCTCCGGCCCCGGTGGCGGCCCGCCTGGCCGAGGGGTCGGGGCGGGGCCGGGAGGGACTGGCGGTGGCCGTGGCCGCCTGGCGGCTGGGCGGAGCGGAGGCCCTGGCCGTCCTGGACGAGGAGTGGACCGTCGTGGGCGGGGCGGCCGCCCGCGCGCGGGCCGCCCTGGACGCCGCCTGGGAGGAGCACGAACGGCCCCCGCTGCGGGTCCGCGCCAACCGCTGGACGGTCGTCGGGTCGCCCGTCCAGCTGCGTCTGGACCGGGCGGGGCGCTGGTGGCCCTACCGTGAGGAGGACGGCCGCTGGATCCCCGCGGGAGGAGCCGACCGGGATCCGGCGACGGCCCTGGCCACGGCCGAGCGGGCCGCCGGGCAGGCCGCCGGGCAGGCGGTCGAGCGGACGGTCGACGGCCGGCGGGCCGGGGACTGAACCCCGGTGCCCGGCCCCGCCGAGGGGCGGACGGGCCGGGCGGGGGCGGACCACTCCGGGGACGCCGGGGCGGTCACTCCAGGGACGCCGGGGCGGTCACTCCAGGGACGCCGGGGCGGTCACTCCAGGGACGCCGGGGCGGTCACTCCAGGGACGCCGGGGCGGTCACTCCGGGGACGCCGGTGGCGGTCATTCCGGGGACGGCAGCAGTGACTCCAGGCCGCTCGGGAGGTTGCTGGGCAGGCCACTGGGGAGGTCGGTCGGGAAACCGGACGGCAGCTCCGTGGGCAGCTCCGACGGCAGCTCCGTGGGCAGTCCGGACGGCAGGCGGCTCTCCAGGCCGCTGGGCAGCTCCGACGGGATGCCGAGCGAGGGGTCCGGCGATCCCCGGGTGCCGGTGCTGCTGTCACCGGGCTCCCGCTCCGGTCCGTCGTCGCCGTCGGTCGCCATGAACACCACGAGGGAGACGGCGGTGACGGCGAGGATCACGGCCAGCAGAATCAGCAGGAGTCTGCGGCCCCCGCCGGGTCCGCGTCCGGGCCCGCCGACGTCGTCGCCGGGAGGCTGCTCCGGCGGCCCCGGAGGGCCGGGCGGACCGGGCGGGCCGGGCGGTGGGGCCCCGCCGCCGGAGGGCGGGCCGCCGTAGGAAGGGGGTCCGCCGTACGACGGCGGCCCGCCCTGGGAAGGCGGCCCGAAGCCGTCGCCGGGCGGGGGCGGGTCGTCCGGCGGCCCGGAGGGCGGCTGGGGAGGTACGGGAGGCATGGCCATACCTGCCATCGTCGCCTCCACGACGCCCCGGAGCGAGGGTTTCGCGCGGCGTGGACGGAGTTGACGGGCACTCGGGGCGCGCACGCCGGCTGCCCGGCCCGCCCGCGCCGGACGCACGCGCGCGGGCGCCGCCGGTCGAGTCGCGCGCCCCCTTGCCGGGCGGGGCCACGCGGGGCCCGCGGCACGCTTCCCGTGAGGCGGGGTGCCGCGCGCGACCGCGCGGCACCCCCGCCGGTCAGCCGCGTGCGCCCAGCAGGTGGTCCATCGCCAGCTGGTCGAGGCGCTCGAACGCCATGCCGCGCGCGCCCGCCGCCTCGGGGTCGAAGTCCTCGAACGCGGACCGGTCGTCGAGCAGGGCCCGCAGCCCGTCGGCGGCGGTGGGCTCGGCCAGCTGGTCCAGCCGGGACGCGCGCAGCGCCTCCTGCACCTCCGGGTCGGCGCGGAAGGCGGCGGCGCGCTCCTTGAGGATGAGGTAGTTGCGCATGCAGCCGGCCGCGGACGCCCACACGCCGTCCAGGTCCTCGGTCCGCGGCGGCTTGAAGTCGAAGTGCCGCGGACCGCTGTAGCCGGCCGACTCCAGCAGGTCCACCAGCCAGAACGCGGCCCGCAGGTCGCCCGCGCCGAAGCGGAGGTCCTGGTCGTACTTGATGCCGGACTGGCCGTTGAGGTCGATGTGGAACAGCTTGTCCGCCCACAGCGCCTGGGCGATGCCGTGCGGGAAGTTCAGCCCGGCCATCTGCTCGTGGCCGACCTCCGGGTTGACGCCGAACAGCTCCGGGCGCTCCAGCTTCTCGATGAACGCCAGGGCGTGGCCGACGGTGGGCAGGAGGATGTCGCCGCGCGGCTCGTTGGGCTTGGGCTCCAGGGCGAAGCGGAGGTCGTAGCCCTGCTCGGTGACGTACTCGGCGAGCAGGTCGAAGGCCTCCTTCATGCGGTCCAGGGCGGCCCGCACGTCCTTGGCGGCGCCCGACTCGGCGCCCTCGCGGCCGCCCCAGGCGACGTAGACCTGTGCGCCGAGTTCGGCCGCGAGGTCGATGTTGCGGATGGTCTTGCGCAGCGCGTAGCGGCGCACGTCCCGGTCGTTGGCGGTGAAGGCGCCGTCCTTGAACACCGGGTGGGTGAAGAGGTTGGTGGTGGCCATCGGCACCTTCATGCCGGTGGCGTCCAGCGCCTGCCGGAAGCGCTTGATGTGCCCCTCCCGCTCGCTGTCGCTCGCCCCGAACGGGATCAGGTCGTCGTCGTGGAAGGTGACGCCGTGGGCACCCAGTTCCGCCAGGCGCCGTACCGACTCGGCGGGGTCCAGGGCGCGCCGGGTGGCGTCACCGAAGGGGTCCCGTCCCTGCCAGCCGACGGTCCACAGGCCGAAGGTGAACCTGTCCTCGGGGGTGGGCTGGTAGTTCATACCGCGGCTCCTTGCTCGCTGAGGCAACGCCGAGACTATTTCGTCATGGCGGTTTACAAATTAGTATGCGGGAGCATCTCTGGGAAGAGTCACCCCGCCGAGCCGCGGAAAAAGGGAGTAACCGATGTCAGCAGCCGAGGGTCCGCTCGTCGTCGGCGTGGACACGTCCACGCAGTCCACGAAGGCGCTGGTCGTCGACGTGGCCACCGGCAGGATCGTGGCGAGCGGCCAGGCCCCGCACACGGTCACCACGGGGGCCGGGCGGGAGAGCGACCCGCGGCAGTGGTGGGACGCCCTGGGCGAGGCACTGAGCCAGTGCGGGCAGCCCGCGCACGAGGCCGCGGCGGTGTCCGTCGGCGGCCAGCAGCACGGTCTGGTCACCCTCGACGCCCATGGGGAGCCGATCCGCCCGGCACTGCTGTGGAACGACGTGCGGTCCGCTCCGCAGGCCCGGCGGCTCACCGAGGAGCTGGGCGGCGCCGCGTTCTGGGCGGAGCGCACCGGCAGCGTGCCCACCGCCTCCTTCACGGTCACCAAGTGGGCCTGGCTCGCCGAGCACGAGCCCGAGGCGGTGCGGGCGACCAGGGCCGTGCGGCTGCCCCACGACTACCTCACCGAGCGGCTCACCGGGCAGGGCACGACCGACCGCGGCGACGCCTCCGGCACCGGCTGGTGGTCCTCCGGCAGCGAGGCGTACGACGAGGAGATCCTGGCCCGCGTGGGGCTGGACCCGGCGCTGCTGCCCCGCGTGGTGCGGCCCGGCGAGGTGGCCGGGACCGTGCGTGACGGCCACGGCCTGCCGTTCTCCACGGGCACCCTGGTCGCGTGCGGCACCGGGGACAACGCGGCCGCCGCCCTGGGGCTCGGCGTGCGCCCGGGGGTTCCGGTGATGAGCCTCGGCACCTCGGGCACGGTGTACGCGGTCTCGCGGCGGCGGACGGCTGACCCGACCGGCACGGTCGCCGGTTTCGCCGACGCGCGGGGCGACTGGCTGCCGTTGGCCTGCACCCTCAACTGCACGCTCGCCGTCGACCGGGTCGCCGCCCTGCTGAACCTGGACCGGGAGGCCGTGGAGCCCGGCCGGGGCGTCACGCTCCTGCCGTTCCTGGACGGTGAGCGGACCCCCAACCTCCCGAACGCCTCGGGGCTCCTGCACGGCCTGCGGCACGACACGACCGGCGGGCAGCTGCTCCAGGCCGCCTACGACGGTGCCGTGCACTCGCTGCTCGGCGCGCTCGACCTGGTGCTGGAGGAGGACGCGGACCCGTCGGCGCCGCTGCTGCTGATCGGCGGCGGGGCCCGGGGCAGGGCCTGGCAGGAGACGGTGCGACGGCTGTCCGGGCGGCCGGTGCAGGTGCCGGAGGCCAGGGAGCTGGTGGCCCTGGGTGCGGCGGCGCAGGCGGCCGGCCTGCTCACCGGGGAGGACCCGGCCGCGGTCGCCCGCCGCTGGAACACCGCGGCGGGGCCGGTGCTGGAGCCGGTGGGACGGGACGAGGAGACGCTGGCCCGGATCTCCGGGGTACTCTCCGACGCGGCCCCGCTCCTGGACGCGAACCCCGGGACACCGGCCGGCTGACGGGCGCGTCACGCCGCGACCGTCGTCCGGCGGCGGGCCGCCGCGGGCGCGCTGCCCGCGGCACGCCGGCCGGCCCGCCGGGCCGGCCGCTCCCGCCGCACGGGTGCCGCGGGAGCGGCGGCACCGCACGCGCGCCGTCGCCCGCCGGGCCCGCGCGGGCGGCACCCACCGGGGCCACGCCCCGCCGCCCGCCCGTCACCGCGCGCGACGGCGCCACGACCGAGGACTGACTCAGGCATGACCGCACCACCGCACGAGACCCGCCCGGGCGGCCCCGGGGCCGCGCTGCCCGACACCCAGCAGGGCATGCGCCGCCGCAACCTCTCCCGGGTCCTGCACACCGTGCGCGCCGAGGGGCCGCTGTCCCGGGCCGCCGTCGCCTCCCGCATCGGTCTCACCCGGGCCGCGGTGTCGACCCTCGTCGACGAGCTGATCCGCTCCGGGCTCCTGGACGAGCTGGGCCCGGAGCGGCCCGGCCGGGTCGGCCGTCCCGGGTCGGCGCTCGCCGTCAGCGGCCGGGGCCCCGCCGGGATCGGTGCCGAGGTCGGCGTCGACCACCTGGCCGTGTGCGCGGTCGACCTGCGCGGAGAGGTCCGGGCGCGCACCGTGCGGCAGGCGCCGAACCGCGGCCGCTCCCCCGAGGAGGTGCTCGGGGAACTCACCGGGCTGCTGGACCGGGTCGTCGCCGGGGCCGAGGCCGAGGGCCTGTGGCCGGCCGGGCTCGCCGTGGCCGTGCCGGGTCTCGTCGCGCGCGACGCCCGCACCGTCGTGCGGGCGCCGAACCTGGGCTGGCAGGACACCGACCTGGGCGCCCTGCTGCCGGAGCGGTTGCCGCTCACGGTGGCCAACGAGGCCAACTTCGGCGCGCTCGCCGAGCTGTGGCTCGGCGAGGGGACCCCGCGCGACTTCCTCCACGTGTCCGCCGAGATCGGCATCGGTGCCGCCCTCGTCGTGGACGGCCGCCTGCTGCACGGCAACCGCGGCTTCGCGGGCGAGCTGGGCCACGTGCCCGTCCACCCGGACGGGCCGCAGTGCCCCTGCGGCGGGCGCGGCTGCCTGGAGCAGTACGCGGGTGAGGAGGCGGTGCTGCGCGCGGCCGGTCTCGCCCCGGGCGAGGACCGGGTCGGTCTGCTCGCCGGCCGGGCCGAGCGGGGCGACGCCGCCGTCCGGCAGGCGCTGCACGACGCGGGCACGGCGCTCGGCATCGCGCTCACCGGAGCCGTGAACCTGCTCGATCCCGAGTCGGTCGTGCTGGGCGGGGCGCTCGCCGGACTCGCCCCGTGGCTGCTCCCCGCGCTGCGCGCGGAGCTGGCCGGGCGCACGGCGGGGCCCGTCTGCCCGGTCACCGTCTCGCCGCTGGGCCCGAAGGGGCCCCTGCTCGGGGCGGCCCACTCGGTGGTGCGGGCCGTCCTGGACGACCCGGCGGGGGTGGCCGCCCGGACGGCCTGACCATCCGTCGACAACTGGACGGGCCGGACGGCCGCCCGGCCTGCCGGACAGCCGGACGCCCCCGTTCGCACGCGCCCTCCACCCGGGTGTCTTTGCCACCGCCGTCGCGCCGATCTCGTGTCCCGGACGCCGCCGGGGTGCCCTCGTCTGGTGGACTGCCCGATGTCCTGCGACAGTTGACGCGACATCAGGGGGACGGTGCGGGTGACACCTCGCGGCGGGCGGTTCGGGGCGGGCAGACCGGTCCTCACGGTGCTCGCGGCCCTCGGGCTGCTGGCCGGTGCGGGCCTGGCGGGGGCGCCGCCCGCCGAAGCCTTGCGGGCGGGGGCGGCCGGCGTCGCGCCGGGCGTCACCTACCGGGAGTTCGACCTGCCGGCCGCGCACGGGACGGCGCACGCGCACCTGCTGACCGTCGACCTGCGGAACCCGCGCGTGCGCGTCGGCCTGCTGCACCCGGGCGCGGTGGCCGCGCGGGCCCGCGTGTCGCTGATGGCGGACCTGCGGGGCGCCGTCGCCGGGGTCAACGGCGACTTCTTCAACATCACCGAGACCCAGCACCCCGGGGTCGCCGCCACCGGCGCGAGCGTGGGCCCGGCGATCGCGGACGGACGGGCGCTGAAGGCGGCGGTCCCGGACGGGCAGCGGTTCGGCCCCGCGCTGCCGCCGGGCACGACGGTCGAGGACGTGTTCGGCGTGGGCGTGGACCGGCGGGCCCGCCTGGACCGGCTCACCCTGGACGGTTCGGTCCGCACCCCTACGGCCCGGCTGCCGCTCGGCGGGCTCAACCAGTACGCGCTGCCCGTGGGGTCCGTCGGGGCGTTCACGCAGGCGTGGGGCGGCGCGTCCCGGGTGCGCGCCACCTGCGGCACGGACACCGACCGGGCCGCCCCGTGCAGCACCGACACGCACGAGGTGACGGTGCGCGGCGGGCGCGTGGTGTCCGTCTCCGACGCGCCCGGCAGCGGCCGGGTCGCGCCGGGCACCACCGTGCTGCTGGGGCGCGAGGAGGGGGCCCGCCGCCTGCGGGCGCTGGACGTCGGGGACCCGGTCCGGGTCCGGCACCGGCTGGTCCCGGCGGTGAGCCGTGTCCCGTACCGCCTGGCGGTCGGGGGTTACCCGGTGCTGGCGGGCGGTCGGCCGCTGCCGGGGCTGGACGACACCGCCTCGGCGGTGCGGACCGCCGTGGGCACCGCCGACGGCGGTCGGCGCCTGCTGCTGCTCGCGCTGGACGGCGCGCCCGAGTACCGTGCCGGGCTGACCGTCGCCGAACTCGCCGCCGCCCTGCGGGAGCTGGGAGCCGTCGACGGCTTCAGCCTGGACGGCGGCGGTTCGTCGACGCTCGTCGCCCGTGCGCCCGGGGCGTCCGCCGTCTCCGTGCTCAACCACCCCGCCGGGGGCGCCGAACGTCCGGTGCCCAACGGGATCGGGGTGTTCTCCACAGGCTGACACCGGCCCGCCGGCAGCCGGGCGGCCCGTGCGTCAGGGCCGCAGGCTGCCCACGATGTCGGCGGTGGCCGTCAGCCCGCTGTGGATCGTCGGGGCGATGTTCGTGCCGGCCAGGTAGAACCCCAGCAGCAGACAGACCAGCGCGTGGGAGACCTTCAGGCCGCCGTTGCGCAGGAAGATCACCGCCAGGACCGCCAGCAGCAGCACCACAGAGATGGAAACGGCCATCGTCAACCTCCTCCGCCGCGTCCGCTTCGCGGCGTTCGGCCGCAAGTGTGGCGTAGCGGAGGGTTCGTCCGGGCGGCTGAGGTGTCCGCCGAACGTGTGGTGTCTACCGGGGCCGGTAGTGGTCGAGGAAGGACTGCAGGCCCGCGAGGTCGTCGGTGTTGAGGTGATCCACGCCCGCGTCGGCCAGGGCGCCCCACAACGCGTCGCGTGAGGGCCCCGGGAGGTCCGGGGTGGCCCAGAACCGCACCCGCCGGCCGTCCGCGTGCGCGGCGCGGACCACGGCGCGCAGCCTGCGCCGCTCGGCCGCCGGGAAGGGGCCGGTGCCCTGCCAGGTGAAGTGCAGGTTCCAGTTGTCGCTGACGAGCGGGATGAAGGAGGCGGCCGCACGGCCATCGAGGTCGCTCAGCCGGCCGTCGTAGAAGGCGTGCCGCACCCGCTGGGCCGCCATGGGCTCCCGGGCCGCGCGGTGGCCGGACACGACGGCGGTGACCGGGCCGGGCAGGACCCGGCCGTGCGCGAAGGTGGTGAACAGGTGCCGGTGGCGCCGCAGTCGGCGGTGCAGCGCGAGGTAGGTGGCCTCGCCCTCGGTCTTCAGGTCGATCAGGAGCTGGAACGGCCTGTGGTGCCCCCGGTACACGGATCCGCCGTGGGCCCGGACGCGGGCGGCGAGCGGTTCGAGGTAGAGGGATTCGAGGGTGCGGGACGGGTCGAGGTCCTCCGGGTCGTGGGCGACGAGGAGGCGGCCGCCGACGAGGAAGACGTCGGCCTCGACACTGCCGAAGCGGTGGTCGAGGGCGTCGAACAGAGGGCGCGGGTGTGCGTAGTCGTTGTGGGCGTGGGCACGCCACAGGGGGCGCGGGCGGCGCGGGTGTTCACCGGCCAGCGCCCGGCCGGCCGGCAGGGCGACACCGGCGGTGACGGCCGCGCCGAGGGTGGTGAGGGCTCTGCGACGGGTGGTGAGGTGCATGCTCCGCCTCCCGGGGAGTTCCGTACCGGACCCGGCGAGTATGGGGCCCACAGGGCGTCAGGAGGCAGGTGCGGAACAGGAGTTGGCCGAACGGCCCCGGTGCGTTCACCTGTGCGGGCCGCGCCGGGGGCAGGCAGGCGGGGAGGCGGGATGCCCGACGGACGGGCGGGCCGGGCGGGCCGCAGGACGTCGCTCACCTGTCCGCGCCCGTGCGGACACCCACCGGCCGGACACGCGGGCCGGACACCCGCGGCGGGGGCACCCCTCCTCGGCGCACGGACCGGGCGTCGGCGCACGGGGCGGGCCCGCCCCCCGACGAGGGGCGGGCCCGGTCCGTGCGCCGGGGCGTCCGGCCCGACGCGCGGACGGCCGGACGCGCGGCCGGCCGGACGCGCCGACGGCCGGACGCGCCGACGGCCGGACGGCGGCCGGTCAGGGTGCCGGCAGGTCCACCAGCCCGGCCAGGGTCTCCCGGTGGGCGCCCGCCGTGCCGAGGGCGAGCGCGTCGGCCTTGGCGCGCTTCAGACGCAGGTGCACCGGGTGCTCCCAGGTCATGCCGATGCCCCCGTGCAGCTGCAGCGCCTCCTCGGCCGCGCGCACGGCCGCCGGCGCGGCGTACGCCTGGGCGACGGCGACCGCCACGTCGGTGTCCTCCCCGGTCGCCAGGGCGTCGGCGGCGTTGCGGGCGGCGGCGCGGAGGCCGGCCACCTCCAGCCACAGCTGGGCCAGCCGGTGCTTGAGCGCCTGGAATCCGCCGACCGGGCGGTTGAACTGCGTGCGTTCCTTGAGGTACCGCACCGTGTCGGTCAGGGCTCCGTCGGCGAGGCCCAGCTGCTCGGAGGCGAGCAGTCCGGCCCCGGCGCGCAGGGCGCGGCGCACGGCGGGGCCGGCGTCGCCGAGGCGGCGGCCCGGCGCACCGTCCAGGACGACCGTGGCCACCGGCCGGGTCGGGTCGAGGGAGACCCGGGGGGTGACGGTCGCGGCGGCGGCTTCGACGGCGTACAGGCCGCCGTCGTCGGCCGGCACCAGGAGCACGTCGGCCGCCGAGGCGTCCGCGACCCCGGTGATCTCGCCGGTGAGCCGGCCCTCCGCGGCGCGCACGGTGCGGTGGCTGCCGCCGGGCGGGACGTTCAGGGCGACGGCGAGCACGCCGGTCACGGTGGCGGAGGCCAGCTGCCTCAGCAGGTCGCCGTCCCCGCACTCCAGCAGGGCCTCGGTGGCGACGACGGCGCTGGTCAGGTACGGCACCGGTGCGACGGCCCGCCCCAGCTCCTCCAGGACGACGGCGGCTTCGCGGTGCGTGGCGCCCTGGCCGTCCAGTTCCTCGGGTATGAGCAGGCCGGCCAGGCCGATGTCCTGGGCGAGGGCCTTCCAGAGGGCGGGGTCGTGCGGGACGGCCGACTCGGTGCGGGCGATGACGTCCGCCGGGTCGCAGCGGTCGGTGAGCAGGCCGCGGACGGCGGCGCGCAGCGCCTCCTCCTCCTGCGTGTACAGCAGGTCGCTCATCGGGCCAGGTCCTTCCAGGCGACGTCCTTGTCGGTGCGCGGCTCGGGCGGCAGGCCCAGGACGCGCTCGGCGACGATGTTCAGCAGGACCTCGCTGGTCCCGCCCTCGATGCTGTTGCCCTTGGCCCGCAGGTAGCGGTAGCCGGGCCCCCGTCCGGTGAAGTCGACGTGCTCGGGGCGGCGCATGGTCCAGTCGTCGTACAACAGGCCCTCCTCGCCGAGCAGTTCCACTTCCAGGCCGCTGATCTCCTGGTTGAGGCGGGCGAAGTTGAGCTTCATGCCGGCGCCCTCGGGGCCGGGCTGGCCGGCGGCGAGCTGCTGGCGCAGGCGTTCGCCGGTGAGCCGGGCGACCTCGGCGTCGACCCAGAGGGTGAGCAGCCGCTGGTGCAGGTCATGGGTGCGCAGGCCGGGCCGTTCGCGCCAGGTGCGCGCGACCGGGCCGATCATGCCGCCCTCCCGGGGCAGCCGCATGCCGCCGATGGCGACGCGCTCGTTGTTCAGGGTGGTCTGGGCGACCCGCCAGCCGTCCCCGGTCTCCCCCAGGCGGTGGGCATCGGGGATGCGGACGCCGGTCAGGAAGACCTCGTTGAACTCGGCCTCGCCGGTGATCTGGCGCAGCGGCCGGACCTCCACGCCGGGGTCGGTCATGTCGCAGAGGAAGTAGGTGATGCCGCGGTGCTTGGGCACGTCCGGGTCGGTGCGGGCGATGAGGATGGCCCAGCGGGCCAGGTGGGCGCTGGACGTCCACACCTTCTGCCCGTTGACGACCCAGGTGTCGCCCTCGCGGACGGCGCGGGTGCCGAGGGCGGCCAGGTCGGAGCCGGCGCCCGGCTCGCTGAACAGCTGGCACCACACCTCCTCGCCGGTCCACAGGGGGCGCAGGAAGCGGCGCTTCTGCTCGTCGGTGCCGTACTGGAGGATGGTCGGCGCGGCCATGCCGAGGCCGATGCCGATGCGCCGGGGGTCGTTGTCGGGCGCCCCGGCGGCCTCCAGTTCGGCGTCGACGACGGCCTGGAGGGCGCGAGGGGCGCCGAGTCCGCCGAGGCCCTCGGGGTAGTGCACCCAGGCCAGTCCGGCGTCGAAGCGGGCGCGGAGGAAGTCGAGGCGGGCGGCGGCGCCCGCCTCCGTGTCGCCGGCCGGGAGGCGGGCGGGCGGGTGCGCGGCCAGGAAGTCCCGGGCGCGGCGGCGCAGTCCGGCGGCGTCGGTCATACCGCTGCTCCTTCCGGCGAGGACGAGGGCAGCACGGCGACCCGTCCGGTGGTGACGCCGTCGGCGACCCGCTGCACGGCGGCCGCGGCCCCGTCGAGGGGGACGCGCTCGCTCACGAGGGGCTTGATGGCGCCCCGGGCGGCCAGGTCGGTGAGCTGCTCGTGGCAGTGCTGGACCAGCTTGGGGTTCCGGGTGTTGTACAGGCCCCAGTGCAGGCCGAGGATGGAGTAGTTCTTCACCAGGGCGTGGTTCAGGCCCGGGCTGGGGATCGTGCCGCTGGCGAAGCCGACGACGACGATCCGGCCCTCGAAGGCGACGACCTTGGTGGACTGGGTGTAGGCATGGCCGCCGACCGGGTCGTAGATCACGTCGGCGCCGCGGCCGCCGGTGGCGTCCTTGACGGCGGCGATGACGTCCTGTTCCCGCCGGTCGATGACGACGTCGCAGCCGAGCCCGCGCGCGGCCTCGGCCTTCTCCGGGCCGCCGACCACGCCGATGACGGTGGCGCCGGCGGCCTTGCCGAGCTGCACGGCGGCGCTGCCGACGCCGCCGGCCGCGGCGTGCACCAGCAGGGTCTCCCCGGCCTCCAGACCGGCCCGGCGGTGCAGGCCGAACCACCCGGTCTGGTAGCCGATGTGCAGGGCGGCGGACTCGGCGTCGTCCAGGGCGTCGGGGGCGGGCAGCAGCGCGGCGGCGTCCGCGAGGGCGTACTCGGCGAAGCCGCCGTGCGGCAGGGCCGGGGTGGCGAGCACGCGGCGGCCGTCCTCGGTCTCGCCGCAGATCTCCACGCCCGGGGTGAACGGCAGCGGCGGCCGGACCTGGTAGAGGCCCCGGCACATCAGCGCGTCGGGGAAGTTGATGTTCGCGGCGCGGACCTTCAGCAGCACCTGGCCGTCCCCGGGCGTCGGTATCGCCGTGTCCGTCAGGCGCATCACCTCGCCCGGCTCGCCCAGCTCGTGTACTTGCCATGCCTGCATACGGAGCCTCCACGGGGGTGCGTCGTCGTGTTCCCCTGACCGGGTCCACCGCATACTAAGCGGTCGCTTGCCGGGTGGGAACCGTCCGGTGCCGCGCGGACACCGTTCCCGCCGGTCAGGTGCCCTTCGGACGGGCCCTGACGTGCATCCGCTCGCCCTGCGGACCGAACAGGCTGAGGAACTCCACCGGCCCCTCCCCCGTCGAGCCGAACCAGTGCGGCACCCGGGTGTCGAACTCGGCCGCCTCTCCCGCCGTCAGCACCACGTCGTGCTCGCCGAGCACCAGCCGCAGCCGGCCGGACAGCACGTACAGCCACTCGTAGCCCTCGTGGGTGCGCGGCTCCGGCTCCAGCCTCCGCTGCGGCTCCAGCACCTTGTAGGCCTGGAGACCGCCGGGCTGACGGGTGAGCGGCCAGTGGGTGCGCCCGCCCCACACGATGGGCCGTGACCGCACCCGCGGGTCGCCCACCGGTGGCGCGCCGACCAGTTCGTCCAGTGGCACCTGGTGGGCCTGCGCGATCGGCAGGAGCAGTTCCAGACTGGGTCTGCGCAGGCCCGACTCCAGGCGGGAAAGGGTGCTGACCGAGATGCCCGTCGCCTCCGACAGCGCGGCGAGCGTCACCTCCCGGTCCTTCCGGATCCGCCGCAGCCTGGGACCCACATCCGCGAGAACTTCGTCCGTACTCATGGAATCCATTGCAGAATCGGCAAAGTTGTTTGTCAATCCCGCAGGATCGGCGGAAGGTCGGCCCTGGAGGTGGTCACCATGACCGAGACCATGACCGAGACACACGCACACACGAGCCACGACGTGATCGTCGTCGGGGGCGGCGCGGCCGGCCTGTCCGCCGCGCTGGTGCTGGGCCGGGCCCGGCTGCGCACCCTGGTGGTGGACGCCGGCGAACCGCGCAACGCGCCGTCGTCCCACATGCAGGGGTACCTCTCCCGCGACGGCATGGCCCCGGCCGACTTCCTGGCCGTCGGCCGCGAGGAGATCGCCCGCTACGGCGTCGAACTGGCCGAGGACCGGGTGACGGACGTGACCCGGGACGACGGCTTCACCGTCGCCCTGGCCGGCGGAGGCACCGCCCGGGCCCGGCGGCTGGTCGTCGCGACGGGACTGAAGGACGAGCTGCCGGACGTCGCCGGAGTCGCCGAGCGGTTCGGCCGGGACGTGCTGCACTGCCCCTTCTGTCACGGCTGGGAGGTCCGGGACCGCCCCTTCGGCGTGCTGGCGTCCAGCCCGGCGAGCGTGCACCAGGCGCTGCTGGTCTCGCGGTGGTCGAAGGACGTGACGTTCTTCCTGCACACCGTCGCGGAGGCGGACCTGTCCGACGAGGACCTGCGCCGCCTGGCCGCCACCGGGGTCGACGTGGTGCCGGGCGAGGTCGCCGGACTGGTGGTCGAGGACGACCGGCTCACCGGCGTCCGGCTCGCCGACGGCTCCGTGCACGCGCGCGAGGTGCTCTTCGTCGGCCCGCGCCCGCTGCCGCAGACGGGACTGCTGGAGCGGCTGGGGGCCGAACTGGAGGAGACCCCGTTCGGCGCGTACCCGGCGGTCGACCCGACGGGGCTGACGTCGGTGCCCGGCGTGTGGGCGGCGGGCAACGCGATCGGCTTCTCCGAGCAGGTGATCCACGCGGCGAGCGGCGGCTACCGCGCGGCGGCGGCGATCGTCGGCGACCTCCTCATGGAGGACCTGGACGCCGCCGTCACGCCGTAGCGGGGGCGGGTGACCGGCTGCCGGGCGCGTCGGCCGCCGTCCTCGGCGCCGGCCCACGCGGGGACGCACGCCCGCCGGGGCCGCCCAGCGCGGGCCATCGGCACCCGGGCCCCGCGCCCGCGCCCCGCGCACCACCCCGTACTTTCCTGCCCGGTGCGGGTGTGCGGCGCGGGCCCGCGTAGCACCATGGCTGCATGCTTCTGACCCGGCTGGCCCACGTGTCCCGGGAGGTCGCCGCCACGTCGGCGCGGTCCCGGAAGATCGACCTGCTCGCCGAACTGTTCCGGGAGGCGGAAACGGACGACGTGCCGGTCGTCATCCCCTACCTGGCGGGCCGTCTGCCGCAGGGGAGGATCGGCGTCGGCTGGAAGGTCCTCGCCACCCCGGTCGACCCGGCCGGCGAACCCACCCTGACCGTGCGGGACGTGGACGCGGCGCTCACCCGGCTCGCCGCGGTGTCCGGCCCCGGGTCGCAGGCCGAGCGGGTCCGGCTGGTCGGCGCGCTGCTGGGCGCCGCCACCGCCGACGAACAGCGGTTCCTGACCGGGCTGCTCACCGGCGAGGTGCGCCAGGGCGCCCTGGACGCGGTCGCCGCGGAAGGGCTGGCGCGGGCCACCGGGGCGCCCGCACCGGACGTACGGCGGGCGGTGATGCTCGCGGGCTCCCTGCAGACGGTCGCCGAGGCCCTGCTGGCGGACGGTCCCGAGGCCCTGACGGCGTTCCGGCTCACCGTCGGGCGGCCCGTGCAGCCGATGCTGGCCCACAGCGCCTCCTCGGTCGCGGAGGCGGTCGCCAAGCTGGGGGCCTGTGCGGTCGAGGAGAAGCTGGACGGCATCCGCGTCCAGGTGCACCGCGACGGCGACACGGTCCGGGTGCACACCCGCACCCTCGACGACATCACCGGCCGGCTGCCCGAGGTGACCGCGGCGGCCCGGGAGCTGCGGGGTGAGCGGTTCATCCTGGACGGGGAGGTCATCTCCTTCGACGCGGACGGCCGCCCCCGTTCGTTCCAGGAGACCGCCGGCCGGGTCGGCTCCCGGACCGACGTGACGGCGGCCGCCCGGGAAGTTCCGGTCTCCCCCGTCTTCTTCGACGTGCTGTCCGTCGACGGGCGGGACCTGCTCGACCTGCCGCTGACGGACCGGCACGCGGAGCTGGCCCGGCTCGTCCCGGAACCGATGCGGGTCCGGCGCACCCTGGTGGCCGGCCCCGAGGACACGGCCCGGGCCGAGGAGTTCCTCACCGGGACCCTCGCGCGCGGCCACGAGGGCGTGGTCGTCAAGGCGCTCGACGCGCCGTACAGCGCGGGGCGGCGCGGCGCCTCGTGGCTGAAGGTGAAGCCGGTGCACACGCTCGACCTCGTGGTGCTGGCCGCCGAGTGGGGGCACGGCCGCCGCACCGGCAGACTGTCCAACCTGCACCTGGGGGCCCGCACGGCCGACGGCGGCTTCGCGATGCTCGGCAAGACCTTCAAGGGCATGACCGACGCCATGCTGGTGTGGCAGACGGAGCGGCTGCGCGAGCTGGCCGTCGGGGAGAGCGGGCACGTCGTCACCGTCCGGCCCGAGCTGGTGGTGGAGATCGCCTACGACGGCCTCCAGCGCTCCACCCGCTACCCGGCCGGGGTGACCCTGCGCTTCGCGCGGGTGGTCCGCTACCGCGAGGACAAGCGCCCGGAGGAGGCGGACACCGTGGAGGCGCTGCTGGCGGCGCACCCGGGGGTACGGCCGTGAGCGGCGTCCGCAGCGCCGGCCTGCTGCTGTTCCGGCGCACCGGCCCGGAGGTGGAGGTGCTGCTCGGGCACATGGGCGGCCCGTACTTCGCGCGCCGGGACGCCGGGGCGTGGACGGTGCCCAAGGGCGAGTACGCCCCGGACGAGCCGGCCTGGGAGGCCGCCCGCCGGGAGTTCGAGGAGGAGCTGGGGGTGGCGCCGCCGGACGGGGAGGCGCTGCCGCTGGGCGAGGTGCGGCAGTCCGGGGGCAAGACGGTCACCGTGTGGGCGGTGGAGGCCGACCTGGACCCGGCGGCGGTGGTGCCCGGGACGTTCACCATGGAGTGGCCGCCGAAGTCGGGGCGGATGCGCGAGTTCCCCGAGCTGGACCGGGTGGCGTGGCTGACCCTGGAGCGCGCCCGTGCGGTGATCGTCTCCGCGCAGGCGGCGTTTCTCGACCGCCTGGCGGAGCACTCGCCCTGAGAGCCCTCCCGCGTTGCGCGGCCCACCGGTGCGCGGGAAGGTCGATACGCGAAGCCCGTCCCCAGGGAGGCCAGCCATGCCCATCGCAACGGTGAATCCGGCGAACGGCGAGACGCTCAAGACGTACCGGGCCATGGGCGAGGAGGAGATCGAGCGGCGCCTGCAGCTCGCGGAGGCCACCTTCCGCACCTACCGGACGACCTCCTTCGACGAGCGGGCCCGGCTGCTGCGGCACGCCGCCGACCTCCTGGACGAGGACCGCGACGACGTCGCGCGGATGCTGACCACCGAGATGGGCAAGCCGGTCCGGCAGGCGCGCGCCGAGGCCGCCAAGTGCGCCAAGGCCATGCGCTGGTACGCCGACCGCGCGGCGGACCTCCTCGCCGACGAGGAGCCGGACGCCGGGGATGTGAAGGACTCCGGGGCCTCCCGGGCGCTGGTTCGGTACCGGCCGCTGGGTCCGGTGCTGGCGGTGATGCCGTGGAACTTCCCGCTGTGGCAGGTGGTCCGGTTCGCCGCGCCCGCGCTGATGGCCGGGAACGTGGGCCTGCTCAAGCACGCCTCGAACGTGCCGCAGACCGCGCTGTACCTGGAGGACCTGTTCCACCGGGCCGGTTTCACCGAGGGGACCTTCCAGACGCTGCTCATCGGGTCGGCCGCGGTCGACGACGTGCTGCGGGACGAGCGGGTGCGGGCCGCCACCCTCACCGGCAGCGAGCCGGCCGGGCGGGCGGTGGCCTCCACCGCCGGAGAGATGATCAAGAAAACGGTGCTGGAGCTGGGCGGCAGTGACCCGTTCGTCGTCATGCCGTCCGCCGACCTGGACCGGGCCGCGGAGGTCGCGGTGACGGCCCGGGTGCAGAACAACGGGCAGTCCTGCATCGCCGCCAAGCGGTTCATCGTGCACGCGGACGTCTACGAGGCGTTCGCGGAGCGTTTCACCGCGGGGATGAGGGCGCTGACGGTGGGCGACCCGATGGACGACGGCACGGACGTCGGGCCGCTGGCCAGTGAGCAGGGGCGGGCGGACCTGGAGGAGCTGGTGGACGACGCGGTGCGTTCCGGAGCCACGGTCTTGTGCGGCGGCGAGCGGCCCGACGGGCCCGGCTGGTTCTACCCGCCGACGGTGCTGGCGGGCGTCACGCGGGAGATGCGCGTCCACCGCGAGGAGGCGTTCGGCCCGGTCGCCACCCTGTACCGCGCGGCGGACCTGGACGAGGCCGTGCTGATCGCCAACGACTCGCCGTTCGGCCTCAGTTCGAACGTGTGGACGCGGGACGAGGACGAGGTGGACCGGTTCGTCCGGGACCTGGAGGCGGGCGGGGTGTTCGTGAACGGGATGACCGCGTCCCATCCCGCCCTCCCGTTCGGCGGGGTGAAGCGCTCCGGCTACGGGCGTGAGCTGTCCGGGCACGGAATCCGCGAGTTCTGCAACATCACCACGGTGTGGCACGGTGCGTGACGCTTCCGCCGCTACGATCCGGTCTGTGAACCGCGAAGTGACCCTGCCTCTGATCGTCGACGACAGCGGGACCCTGCAGGTGGCCGCATCCGACGTCAGCAAGCTGCTGCGCACGGTGGGCGGACGGTGGCTGCGCCTGGTGGAGAGCGGTGAGCAGGACCTGGACGAGGACACGGTGGCGGCGCTCACCATCGAGCTGGCCAAGCTGGCCGACCGCATCGACGTGGCCTGCATCGCGCACAGCAGCGGGACCTGACCGGCCCTCACGGCCGTACCCGCGCGACGGCCCGGCGGTGCTGCTCGCACCGCCGGGCCGTCGCGCGTCCGGCTCCGGGTCAGCGGATGGGCATGCCCGACAGGGTGCGGGCGATCACCAGGCGCTGGATCTCGCTCGTGCCCTCGAAGATGGTGTAGATCGCGGCGTCGCGGTGCATCCGCTCCACCGGGTACTCCCGGGTGTAGCCGTTGCCGCCGAGGATCTGGATCGCCTGGGCGGTGACCTTCTTGGCCGTCTCGCTGGCGAACAGCTTGGACATGGAGCCCTCCGCGGCCGTGAACGGCTTGCCGTTGACGGCCATCCAGGAGGCGCGCCACACCAGCAGCCGGGCGGCGTCGATCTGGGTGCGCATGTCGGCGAGCTGGAAGGCGACGCCCTGGTTGTCGATGATCGGGCGGCCGAACTGCTCCCGCGTGGTGGCGTACTCCAGGGCGACCTCGTAGGCCGCGCGGGCGGTGCCCACCGCCATGGCGCCGACGGCGGGGCGGGACGCCTCGAAGGTGGCCATGGCGGCGTTCTTCACGCGCTCGCCGCCCTGCTTCGCCTTCTCCCGGGCGCGGGCCAGGCGCTCGTCGAGCTTCTCCTTGCCGCCCAGCAGGCAGGAGCCGGGGACGCGCACGCCGTCCAGGACGACCTCGGCGGTGTGCGAGGCGCGGATGCCGTGCTTCTTGAACTTCTGGCCCTGGGTGAGGCCCGGGGTGCCCGGCGGGATGATGAAGGAGGCGTGGCCCTTGGAGCCGAGGTCCGGGTCGACGACCGCGACCACGACGTGGACGTTGGCGATGCCGCCGTTGGTGGCCCAGGTCTTGGTGCCGTTGAGCACCCACTCGTCCTTGGCCTCGTCGTAGACCGCGCGGGTGCGCATGGAGGCGACGTCGGAGCCGGCATCGGGCTCGGAGGAGCAGAACGCGGCCACCTTGACGTCGCTCGCGTCGCCGTACATCTGGGGGATCCAGGTGCCGATCTGCTCCTCGGTGCCGTTGGCGAGGACGCCGACGGCGGCGAGGCCGGTGCCGACGATCGACAGGGCGATGCCCGCGTCACCCCAGAACAGCTCCTCCATCGCCATGGGGATGCCGAGGCCGGTTGCGTCGAAGTACTGCTGGGCATAGAAGTCCAGGGAGTAGATGCCGACCTTGGCGGCCTCCTGGATGACCGGCCAGGGAGTCTCCTCACGCTCGTCCCATTCGGCGGCGGCGGGGCGGATGACGTCGGCGGCGAAGCCGTGCAGCCAGTCCCGCACCTCCTTCTGTTCGTCGTTGAGCTCCATGGTGAACTCGGCCATGACTCCTCCAGCGGCGGCACACGTGCATGTTACTTGCGGTAACCGCAGTCTGTTACCGGTCGGTAGGGAAAGTCAACTCCCGGGGCCGCCCGCATCCCGTTCCAGGGCCCGGACGGCGTCAGTGCTAGTTTGCGCAGGCGTCACCGAATCAGCACGGGTGGGGAGAGCACATGGACACCACACAGCGGACCGACCAGCAGCGGTCCGCCGACCGCCGCCGGCGCGAGCTGCTGGAGGCCGCCGACCGGGTGGTGCTGCGCGACGGCCCCGGAGCCTCCATGAACGCCATCGCCGCCGAGGCCGGCATCACCAAGCCGATCCTGTACCGCCACTTCGGCGACAAGGGAGGACTGTACGCGGCCCTGGCCAAACGGCACACCGACGCGCTGCTGGACTCGCTGCGGGCCGCACTGGACGCCCCCGCCGACCGCCGCGCGCGGGTGGAGGCCACCCTGGACACCTACCTCGCGGCCATCGAGCTGCGCCCCCAGGTGTACCGCTTCCTGATGCACCCGGCGGAAGGCACGCCGAGCGAGCAGGGCTTCGACGTCGGCAAGCACTCCGCGCCGCTGCTGCGCCGGATGGGCGAGGAGCTCGCCCAGGTCATCGAGGAACGCCTCGACCTCGGACCGGCCACCCACCAGCTGGCCCGCGTCTGGGGCCACGGCATCGTCGGCATGATGCACGCGGCCGGCGACTGGTGGCTCGGCGAACGCCCCTGCACCCGAGCCGAGTTGGTCGCCGGACTGGCGGACCTGCTGTGGGGCCGGCTGGCGGCCGCGGGCGACCGGGTCGGCGGACCCGGCTTCTGACGGTTCAGCCACCGCTCCAGGGCGCCCGCGCGGCCCGCCGCAGCAGCCGGCGCCGGCGCCACCCCGTCAGGCGGTCGGCGTAGACCCGGCCGTCCAGGTGGTCGCACTCGTGCTGGAGGCAGCGGGCGAAGAACCCGGTGCCGTGGACGGTGACCGGCTCGCCGGTCACCGTGAACCCCTCGACGACCGCGTGGTCGTGGCGCTCGGTGCCCGCCTCCAGGCCCGGCAGGGACAGACACCCCTCCGGTCCGCGCAGCACCACGCCGTCCGTCTCGACCAGGCGCGGGTTCACCACGTGCCCCAGGTGCCGGACGTCCTCGTCGTCGGGACAGTCGTAGACGAAGACCCGCAGCGGTTCGCCGATCTGGTTCGCGGCCAGGCCCACCCCGTGGGCGGCGTACATCGTGGCGAACAAGTCCTCCACCAGGCGGGCCAGTTCGGGACCGAAGTCGGTGACCTCGCGGCACGGGGCGTGCAGCACCGGGTCGCCGAGCAGGGTCAGGGGCCGCACACGTCCGCGGACGCCGGGGATGGAACCGTGTCGCATGGCGGCAAGGGTACGGTCCTTGCGGCAACGCCCGCCCCACGGCGGTGCCGCCGTTCTGGAGTGCGGAGCGATCTCGATAGGCTGAGGCCCACACCACGTGGCCGTCCCCACCGGCGCGGCGCGTACGCAAGGAGGATCGAGAACTGATGGCAGGCAACTCGGACCCGCTCACGCCGCGGGCCAAGCTGGCCGTGACCGCCGGCAAGGCGGTCGCGGCCGCATCGCGCGCCGCCGGGCGGGGCAGCGGTTCGGTGATCGGTGGCCGGGTGGCACTGAAACTCGACCCCGACCTCCTGGCCCGGCTCGCCCAGCACCTGGACGTGACCCTCGTCTCGGCGACCAACGGCAAGACCACCACCACCCGGCTCATCGCCGAGGCGCTCAAGGCGGCCGGCCCGGTCGTCTCCAACGCCCTCGGCGCCAACATGCCGGCGGGCATCACCTCGGCCCTGGCGGCCGGCGCGGAGTCCCGCTTCGGCGTCATAGAGGTCGACGAGAAGTACCTCGTCGGCGTCGCCCAGGCCACCGACCCCAAGTGCATCGCGCTGCTCAACCTCTCCCGCGACCAGCTCGACCGCGCCGCCGAGACCCGGATGCTCGCGGAGAACTGGCGCGAGGGCCTGGCCGGCTCCAAGGCCGTGATCGTCGCCAACGCCGACGACCCGCTGGTGGTGTGGGCCGCGTCCTCCTCCCCCAACGTGATCTGGGTCGCCGCCGGCCAGATGTGGAAGGACGACGCCTGGTCCTGCCCGTCCTGCGGCGGTGTGATGCAGCGCCCCGGCGACGACTGGTTCTGCGGCGAGTGCGGCTTCCGCCGCCCCACCCCGAGCTGGGCCCTGTCCGGCGACCACGTCCTCGACCCGCACGGCTCCGCGTGGCCCATCCACCTGCAGCTGCCCGGCCGGGCCAACAAGGCCAACGCGGCGAGCTCCGCGGCCGTCGCCGCCGTGTTCGGCGTGCCGCCGCAGGTCGCCCTGGAGCGCATGTACCAGGTGCAGGCCGTGGCCGGACGCTACGACGTCGTCCAGTTCCAGGGGCGCGACCTGCGGCTGCTGCTCGCCAAGAACCCCGCGGGCTGGCTGGAGACGTTCTCGCTCATCGACCCGCCGCCCACCCCGGTGATCCTCTCCGTCAACGCGCGCTCCGCGGACGGCACCGACACCTCCTGGCTGTGGGACGTGGACTACACCCGGCTGACCGGCCACCCGATCTGCGTGGTCGGCGACCGGAAGCTGGACCTCGCGGTGCGCCTGGAGGTCGCCGACCAGCAGTTCCAGGTGTGCGAGAACCTCGACGAGGCGGTCCGGCAGTGCCCGCCCGGCCGGATCGAGGTCATCGCCAACTACACCGCCTTCCAGGACCTGCGCCGTCGCGTCGGCAACTGACGTCCCGGCACCCCCGACGCACGACGTACTCACAAGGACAGTGACTTCATGAGCGACAACAGTCTGCGGGTCGTCTGGATCTACCCCGACCTGCTCAGCACCTACGGCGACCAGGGCAACGTGCTGGTGGTGGAGCGCCGGGCCCGGCAGCGCGGGCTCGACGTGGCCCGGCTCGACGTGCGCAGCGACCAGCCGATCCCGACCTCCGGCGACATCTACCTGATCGGCGGCGGCGAGGACCGTCCGCAGCGGCTCGCCGCGGAGCGGCTGCGCCGGGACGGCGGACTGCACCGGGCGGTGGAGAACGGCGCCATCGTCTTCTCGGTGTGCGCCGGCTACCAGATCCTCGGCCACGAGTTCATCAACGACCTCGGCCAGCGCGAGCCCGGCCTCGGGCTGCTGGACGTGGTGTCGGTGCGCGGCGAGGGCGAGCGGTGCGTCGGGGACGTGCTGGCGGACATCAACCCGCAGCTGGGCCTGCCCCCGCTGACCGGCTTCGAGAACCACCAGGGCGTCACCCACCTGGGCCCCACGGCCCGCCCGCTCGCCCAGGTGCGCTTCGGCAACGGCAACGGCACCGGGGACGGCACCGAGGGCGCGTTCAACGACACGGTGTTCGGCACCTACATGCACGGCCCGGTGCTGGCCCGCAACCCGCAGATCGCGGACCTGCTGCTGAAGCTGGCGCTCGACGTCAACGCGCTGCCGCCGACCGACGACCGCTGGTACGAGGCCCTGCGCAACGAGCGCATCGCCGCCGCGCAGCAGCCCGCGTAGGGGCACGCCGTGCGCCCGCCCGCACCCGCTCCGGGCCCGCCGGGAGGGGCCCGTCTGACGGCTGGTCCGCACAGGTGAGCGGGGTCGTCCAGCAGGCGGACGCGTGCTACGGCCCCGCCCCCAGGTGGGGCTAGGGTGGCGGGGATCGAACCGGACAGCGCGGTCCGGTCCCGGCCCACTCGAGAAGGTTGTTTCGGGCTATGCGCATTGGTGTCCTCACGTCCGGCGGTGACTGCCCCGGACTGAACGCCGTCATCCGGTCGGTCGTGCACCGCGCCGTCGTCGACCACGGCGACGAGGTCATCGGTTTCCGGGACGGCTGGAAGGGCCTCCTGGAGTGCGACTACCTCAAGCTGGACCTCGACGCCGTCGGCGGCATCCTCGCCCGCGGCGGCACCATCCTCGGCTCCTCCCGCGTCCGCCCGGAGCACCTGCGGGACGGCGTGGAGCGGGCCCGCGGCCACGTCGAGGAGCTCGGCCTCGACGCGATCATCCCGATCGGCGGCGAGGGCACCCTGAAGGCCGCCCGGCTGCTGTCGGACAACGGCCTGCCGATAGTGGGCGTGCCGAAGACCATCGACAACGACATCGCCGGCACGGACGTCACCTTCGGTTTCGACACGGCCGTCGGCGTGGCCACCGAGGCCCTGGACCGGCTGAAGACCACCGCCGAGTCCCACCAGCGGGTGCTGATCGTGGAGGTCATGGGCCGTCACACCGGCTGGATCGCGCTGCACTCCGGCATGGCGGCCGGCGCCCACGCGATCGTGGTGCCCGAGCGGCCGTTCGACATCGACGAGCTGACCGCGAAGGTCGGGGCGCGGTTCTCGGCCGGCAAGCGGTTCGCCATCGTGGTGGCCGCCGAGGGCGCCAAGCCCCGCCCCGGGACGATGGACTTCGACGAGGGCGGCAAGGACGTCTACGGCCACGAGCGGTTCGCGGGGATCGCGCGCCAGCTCTCCCTCGAGCTGGAGTCGCGCCTCGGCAAGGAGGCCCGGCCGGTGATCCTCGGCCACGTCCAGCGGGGCGGCACGCCGACGGCGTACGACCGGGTGCTGGCCACCCGGTTCGGCTGGCACGCCGTGGAGGCCGTGCACCGCGGTGAGTTCGGACACATGACCGCGCTGCGCGGGACGGACATCGTGACGGTGCCGCTGGCCGAGGCCGTGGAGACGCTCAAGACCGTGCCCGGCGAGCGGTACGCCGAGTCGCAGTGCGTGCTGTAGCCGCGCCGCGCGGTCGCTGAAGCCGCCCCCGGTCGCAGCCGCGGCCGGGGGCGGTTCTAGTCTGGGTCCGGACAGACAGCGCACAACCCCCACGAAACAGGAGCCGGCGGATGGATCACAGCGGGCACGGCATGACGATGGATCTGCCGCCGTTCACGCTGGGACGCGGACTCGCCTGGTCGGCGGACCCCTTCTTCCTCGTCGCCTGCCTCCTGGGGCTGGCCCTCTACGTCTGGGGCGTGGTGCGCCTCACCCGGCGCGGCGACAAGTGGCCGGTCGGGCGGACCGTGTCCTTCATCCTCGGTGTGCTGAGCGTCGGGCTGATGATGTGCACCGCGCTCAACGACTACGGCATGGTCATGTTCACCGTGCACATGGTGCAGCACATGGTGATCAGCATGGTCTCGCCGATCCTGATCCTGCTCGGGGCCCCCATCACGCTGGCGCTCCGCGCCCTGCCGACGGCCGGACGGGGCCGCACGGGAATCCGCGAACTGCTGCTGAAGCTGCTGCACAGCCGGTACATCCGGGTGATCACCCACCCGCTGTTCACCATCCCGATGTTCATCGCGAGCCTGTACGCGCTGTACTTCACCCCCGGGTTCGACTTCCTGATGGGCTCCCGGGTGGGGCACGTCGTGATGATGGTGCACTTCCTGGCCGTGGGACTGGTCTTCTTCTGGCCGATCATGGGCGTGGACCCCGGCCCGCACCGGCCGAACCACCTCATGCGGATGCTGGAGCTGTTCGCGGGCATGCCGTTCCACGCGTTCTTCGGCATCGCGCTGATGATGGCGTCCACGCCGATGGTCACGACGTACGCGAACCCGCCCGCCTCGCTGGGCATCGACGCGCTCGCGGACCAGAACGCCGCCGGCGGTATCGCCTGGGCGTTCAGCGAGGTCCCGTCCGTGATCGTGCTGATAGCGCTGCTGTTCCAGTGGTACGCCTCCGACCAGCGGCAGGCCAAGCGCCAGGACCGGGCCGCCGACCGGGACGGGGACAAGGAACTCGAGGCGTACAACGCCTACCTGGCCTCGCTGCACGCACGCGGCAGCTGAGTCCCGTCTCGCCCATCTCTTCGCTTTCACCCCGATTCGCCCGGAAGGCCGCCTTCCGTCAGGAGCATGACGCCCCTGGGTGCAACCGCCGGGGGGAGCGGTCATGTCACTGCGCGCGTGGTCGTCCGGAGGGGGCCGGGTCGTCGCCGGCCGCTGCGAGGTGCTGCCGGGGCCGGGTGGCGGCACGGGCCGCGCCCGGCCGGTCCTCGACCTCCGCCGGGCGGTCGAGGTGGTCCTGCGGGAGACCGCTGCCGGTGACGGCGGGGCACCCGGGCCCGAGCGGTACGCGGCCGGCCTGCGGGGCCACCCGCACGTCCTCCCCGTGCACGACGTCGTGCGGGACGGGGGCCGCCGGTGGGCGGTCACGGACCGCATGGCCGGAGCCGTCCACCTGCGGGACCTGGTCGCCCGGGACGGGCCGCTCGCCCCGGCCGAGTGCGCGCGGATCGGACTGGCCCTGCTGGACGCGCTGGCCTTCGGGCACGCACGGGGCCTGGTCCACGGGGACGTGCGCGCGGAGAACGTCCTGCTCGCGCCGGACGCGACCGGCGCACCACGGGCGGGTCCTGCTGGCGGGCGGCGGGACGGCCGGCCCGGCGGCGGCGCCGGGGCCGGGCCCCGGCGGGACGGCGGACGGGCCCGGGCCGCCGCGGGCGGGCGCCCGTCCCACCCCGGCCGACGACCTTCTCGCGCTGGGCCGCACGCTGCACCTCGGGGTGACGGGCCATGACCCCTTCGAGCCGCCGGACCCGGCGGGGGCGCCGGTGCGGGCCGGGGCGCTGGAGCCGGTCCTGCGCTGGCTGCCGGTGCCCGACCCCCAGCGGCGGACGACCGCCCGGGAGGCCGGCGCGGAACTGGAGCGGATCGTCCTCCCCCAGGTGCCGGCGCACCCCCGGCCGCGCACCGACCCGATGTCCCAGCCGCCCTGGGGCGACGCCGCCGGGACGGCCGCGCCCCCGGCCTCCCCCGGTTCCCCCGCGCCCCGCCGGGGCCGGGCCCGGCGCCGCCCCCGGCGGCACCTCCTGCGGGCGGTGCTCGCCTCGGGCCTCGGCCTGGCGCTGTCCCTGGGCGGCGCCTGGTACGCCCTGGCCGGCCGGACGGACGCCCCGAGCGCGGGGGCGCTGCCGTACGGGGAGGCGGTGGGGCTGGCCGAGCCGCTGCGGGAGGGGGACTGCGTGCGCGCCGCGTGGCCCGCCGGCCGCCGGTTCGCCGGGCCGCCCCGGCTCACCGTCGACCCCGGCTGCGGGGGCCCGGCGGACGGGCAGGTCATGGGCACAGCCCGGGCGGCCTCGGCCGGGGAGGCGCGGGCCGACGGTCCGGCGCGGTGCGAGGAGCGGACCCGGGAGGTCCGCGAGCGGCTGGCCGACGTCCGCCGGCTCGCCGTCGTCCCCACCGGGGAGGGGTTCGAAGCGGCCGGGAGGCGCACGGCCTGTCTGGTGCTGGGGGCGCGCGGGCCGGTGTCCGGCCCGCTGGGGGACCGCCGCCGGTTCGGCGCCGTCTTCGCGGACACCGCGACCATGCAGCGCCGGGACTGTCTGGACGCGACGCCCGGCGGGGCGGTCCGGCTGGTGCCGTGCGGCGGACCGTACGAGGAGCAGGTGCTCGGATTCACCCGGCTGGGTGAGGGCGTCACGGCGCCCGCCGCCCGCTCGGGAGCCGCCGTCGCGGCCTGCTCGCGGGAGGTGCCGCCGCGGGACTACGGCTTCGACCCCTCCCTCTACGGGTCCGAGGCCCACATCAGCGACAAAACATGGCAAAGCCAGCTCCCACGTCGTCGTGTGCACCGTGAAGCGGCGGAACGGGGGCACCATGGAGGGAACCGAACCATGAGGAGGGTGTCGCGATGCCCGGTTCTGCGAACGGTTCCACCCAGGTGAAGACCATGGGAGCGCTCACCATCGGCGCGCTCGTCGCCGTGACGGCCTACACGGTGGCGCTCGGCAGCAACGGCTGGCTGTGGTTCGGCTGGGTCGTCCTGGGCGTGATCACACTCGGAATCGCGGCCACGCGCAGCTGAGGCTCGCGCGTGGCGCAACGTTCCTGCCCACGTCCCTGACCGCTCCCCTGCTCACTTCGGGGCCAGACGCTTCCCGGAATGGACCCCGGGCTGGTACTTCGGCAGCCGTACGGTGATCTTCATGCCCGCCCCCTGCGCGGTCTCGATGACCAGCCCGTGGTCGTCGCCGTAGACCTGCCGGAGCCGGTCGTCCACGTTGGACAGGCCGATGCCCCCGGTGGAGCCGGCCTCGCGGGCGAGGATGCGGCGCAGCAGTTCGGGGTCCATGCCGGCGCCGTCGTCCTCGATCACCACGAGGGCCTCGGCGCCGGCGTCCTGCGCGGTGATGCGGATGCGGCAGGTGTCGGCCTTGCCCTCCAGACCGTGCTTGACCGCGTTCTCCACCAGCGGCTGCAGGCAGAGGAAGGGCAGGGCGACGGGCAGCACCTCGGGGGCGATCTGCAGGGTCACGGCGAGCCGGTCGCCGAAGCGGGCGCGCACCAGGGCCAGATAGTGGTCGATGGCGTGCAGTTCGTCGGCGAGGGTGGTGAAGTCCCCGTGCCGGCGGAACGAGTAGCGGGTGAAGTCGGCGAACTCCAGGAGCAGTTCGCGGGCGCGCTCGGGGTCGGTGCGCACGAACGAGGCGATCACGGCGAGCGAGTTGAAGATGAAGTGGGGCGAGATCTGCGCGCGCAGCGCCCGGATCTCGGCCTCGATGAGCCGGGTGCGGGACTGGTCGAGGTCGGCCAGCTCCAGCTGGACCGACACCCACCGGGCGACCTCCCCGGCGGCCCGCACCAGCACGGCGGACTCCCGCGGCGCACAGGCGACCAGCGCCCCGTGCACCCGGTCGTCGACGGTGAGCGGGGCCACGACGGCCCAGCGGACCGTGCAGTCGGGGGTGTCGCAGACCAGCGGGAAGGCCTCGCCGCGGCCGGAGTCGAGCGGGCCGGTGAGGCGTTCCATGATCTCGGCGCGGTGGTGGGAGCCCACGCCGTCCCAGGTGAGGACCCGCTCGCGGTCGGTGAGGCACAGGGCGTCCGTGCCGAGCAGGGAGCGCAGCTTGCGGGCCGCCTTGCGGGCGGTCTCCTCGGTCAGGCCCGCGCGCAGCGGGGGCGTGGCGAGGGAGGCGGTGTGCAGGGTCTCGAAGGTGGCGTGCTCGACGTCGGTGCCGAGTCCGGCCAGGCCGGCCGGGCGCGCGGTGCGCCGGCCGAGCCAGAACCCGGCGGCCAGCAGGGGCAGGACGGCGACCAGCAGTCCGGCCAGGAAGCCGCTCACGTGGACACCTCCGTGCGCAGTTCCTCGGGCAGGTGGAAGCGGGCCAGGACGGCGGCCGTGCCGGGCGGCACCCGTCCGGGGGTGGCCAGGGACACCAGGATCATGGTGAGGAAGCCCAGGGGCACCGACCACAGCGCGGGCCAGGCGAGCAGCGCGTGCCAGGCCCCCTCGCCCGGGTAGCCGGCCATGGTCGCGGCGACCGCGAGGAAGGCGGCGCCGCCGCCCACCAGCATCCCGGCGGCCGCGCCGGGCGGGGTCAGACGGCGCCACCAGATACCGAGGACCAGCAGGGGGCAGAACGACGAGGCCGAGACGGCGAAGGCCAGGCCCACGGCGTCGGCCACCGGCAGGCCGCCGACGAGGAGACTGCCGCCGAGCGGGACCGCCATGGCGAGGACCGTGCCGAGCCGGAAGTGCCGCACGCCCCGGGAGGGCAGCACGTCCTGGGTGAGGACCCCGGCGACGGCCATGGTCAGCCCGGACGCGGTGGACAGGAAGGCCGCGAACGCTCCCCCCGCCACCAGCGCGCCGAGCAGGTCGCCGCCCACTCCCCCGATCATCAGCCCGGGCAGCAGCAGGACGGCGGCGTCGGCGTTGCCGGTGAGGGTGAGTTCGGGGGCGTACAGGCGGCCGAGCGCGCCGTAGACCGGGGGCAGCAGGTAGAAGGCGCCGATCAGGCCGAGGACCGCGACGGTGGTGCGGCGGGCGGCGACGCCGTGCGGACTGGTGTAGAAGCGCACCACGACGTGGGGCAGGCCCATGGTGCCGAAGAAGGTGGCGAGGATCAGGCCGTAGGTGGCGTAGAGCGGGCGTTCCTCGCGGGACTCGGCGCGCGACGGGGAGAGGGCGTCGTCGGCGCCGCGTCCGGCGGACGGCACGTCGGTGCCCTTCGCGAAGGTGAGGCGGGTGCCGGCGGTGATGTGGTGGGTGCCCGCGGGCAGGGCGGCCTCCGCGCCGTCGTGGCGGCGGCCGTCGACGGTGCCGTCCACGGTGACGGTGAGCGGCTCGTCGAGCCGGAGGGTGAGGCTGTCCTCGACCCGGACGACACGCTGCTCGCGGAAGGCCGGCGGTTCGTCGAAGGCGCGGCGGGGTGCCCCGTCGCCCTGCCAGGCGAGCACCAGGAAGAGGGCGGGGACGAGCAGGGCGGTGAGTTTGAGCCAGTACTGGAAGGCCTGGACGAAGGTGATGCTGCGCATGCCGCCGGCGGCGACGATGGCGGTGACGACGACGGCGACGCTCACCCCGCCCACCCAGTCGGGGGCGCCGGTCAGCACGGTGAGGGTGAGTCCGGCGCCCTGGAGCTGGGGCAGCAGGTAGAGCCAGCCGACGCCGACGACGAAGGCTCCGGCCAGCCGGCGCACCGCCTGGGAGGCGAGCCGGGCCTCGGCGAAGTCGGGCAGGGTGTAGGCGCCGGAGCGGCGCAGCGGGGCGGCGACGAACAGCAGCAGCACGAGGTAGCCGGCGGTGTAGCCGACCGGGTACCAGAGCATGTCCGGGCCCTGGACCAGGACCAGGCCGGCGATGCCGAGGAAGGACGCGGCGGAGAGGTACTCGCCGCTGATGGCGGCGGCGTTCAGACGCGGTCCGACGGTGCGGGAGGCGACGTAGAAGTCGGAGGTGGTGCGGGATATGCGCAGGCCGAAGGCGCCCACGAGCACGGTCGAGACGAGGACGAGGGCGACGGCGGGGACGGCGTAACTGGAGTTCACGGCAGGGAATCGGGGGTCAGCGGTCCTCGACGAGCCGCACGAAGTCGCGTTCGTTGCGTTCGGCGCGGCGCACGTACCAGCGGGCGAGCAGGACGAGGGGGACGTACAGGCCGAAGCCGAGCACCGCCCACTCCAGGCGGGCGTCGCGGGCGGCGGCGAAGACCAGCGGGAGCGGTCCGATGAGCAGGGCCAGTACGGCGAAGACCATGAGTCCGGCGCGCAGTTGGATGCGCATCAGGGAGCGGACGTAGGTGTGGCCGAGGGTGGTCTGCTCGTCGATCTCGGTGCGCGGGCGGTAGTAGCCGAAGGCGCGGCGCGCCCGGCGGGGCGGGCCGGTGACGACCACGCGGCGCTCGGTGGGGTCCTGGGGCATGGCGTCGTCCTTCTCTAGCCCGCGGTCCGGCGCATCAGCAGGTCGCGCAGTTCGCGGGCGTGCCGTCTGCTGACCTGGAGTTCCTCGGAGCCGATCAGCACGCTCACCGTGCCCGCGTCGAGGCGGAGTTCGCCGATGTGGGCGAGGGCGACCAGATGGCGGCGGTGGATGCGCACGAAGCCGCGGGAGCGCCAGCGCTCCTCCAGGGTGGACAGCGGGATGCGCACCAGGTGGCTGCCCCGGTCGGTGTGCAGCCGGGCGTAGTCGCCCTGGGCCTCGACGTGGGTGATGTCGTCGACGGCCACGAAGCGGGTGACGCCCCCGAGTTCGACGGCGATGTGGTCCGGGTCGGGTTCGTGGACCGGGATCCGGGGGCCGCTCTCGCGGGGGGCGGGGACGCGCCGTTCGGCGATCCGGCGGACGGCCTCGGCCAGCCGTTCCTTGCGGACGGGCTTGAGGACGTAGTCGACGGCCTTGAGTTCGAAGGCCTGCACGGCGAAGTCCTCGTGGGCGGTGACGAACACGACGAGCGGCGGCCGGGCGAACCCGGAGAGCAGCCGGGCGAGGTCGAGGCCGTCCAGGCCCGGCATCTGGATGTCGAGGAAGACCACGTCGATGGCGTCGGGTCCGTCGGGGCCCGACTCCAGGGCCCGGTTGATGCGGCGCAGCGCCTCGGTGGCGTCACCGGCGCCCTCGGCGCTGCCGACCCGGGGGTCGGCGTTGAGCAGGTAGAGCAGTTCCTCCAGCGAGGGGCGTTCGTCGTCGACGGCGAGGGCGCGCAGCATGGCCGGGAGTCTAGGGCCGATCGTCACGTCTGGACATGTCCCGGGGCGGACGTATCCGCAGGACAGGGTGGCCGACGCGGTTGCCGGGCGCGGCGGGCCGGGCTGGATACAGTGCCGCCATGAACAGCAGGCCCACGCCGTTCGACGACCTCGACCGCAAGATCGTCAATGCCCTGATGGCGAACGCCAGGTCGTCCTTCGCCGAGATCGGCGCGGCGATCGGGCTGTCGGCGACGGCGGTCAAGCGCCGGGTGGACCGGCTGCGGGAGACCGGGGTGATCACCGGGTTCACCGCGACGGTGGAGCCGTCGGCGCTGGGCTGGCGGACCGAGGCGTACGTGGAGGTGTACTGCGAGGGGGCGGCGCCGCCGCGGCGGCTGGCGGAGGTGGTGCGCAACCATCCGGAGATCGCCGCGGCGATGACGGTGACCGGCGGGGCGGACGCGCTGCTGCACGTGCGGGCCCGGGACGTGGAGCACTTCGAGGAGGTGCTGGAACGCATTCGTGCCGAGCCGTTCGTGCGCAAGACGATCAGCGTCATGGTGCTGTCCCACCTGCTGCCGGACAGTCCCGAGGCGGGAGCGAGCCAGCCCGCGCCGGACGGCGCAGCAGACGTGCGTCCGAACGCCTGAAGACGCAGCGTTCGTGCGTATACGCGCAGCCGTTGTCGCTTGTCGGCGTCCGGGCCCGGTTCCTACCGTGGACTCACCCCGTCGTCACCGTGTGGAAGCGGAGGAAACCCTCTGTGTCCGACTCCCGTGTGCCGAGCCCGCGGCGCTACCTCGTCTGCGAACCCAGACACTTCGCCGTGCGCTACGCGATCAACCCCTGGATGCACCCCGGCCGTCCCGTCGACGTCGCGCTCGCCCGGCGCCAGTGGCAGTCGCTGGTCGACGCCTACCGGGACCACGGCCATACCGTGGAGAACGTGAAGCCCGTCCCCGGTCTGCCCGACATGGTGTTCGCCGCGAACGCGGCGGTCGTCGTGGGGGGCCGGGTGTTCGGCTCGCTGTTCCACGCGCCCGAGCGGCGGCCGGAGTCCGCGGCCTACGAGGCGTGGTTCAAGGCCGAGGGCTACGAGGTGCACCACCCCGAGTCGGTGTGCGAGGGCGAGGGCGACCTGGTTCCGGCCGGGCGCTGGATCCTGGCCGGCTCCGGCTTCCGCACCACGCCCGCGGCCCATCGCGAGGTGCAGGAGCACTTCGGGGTGCCGGTGATCGGCCTGACGCTGGTGGACCCGTACTTCTACCACCTGGACACGGCGCTGTTCGTGCTGGACGACGAGAACGTGGCGTACTACCCGGAGGCGTTCTCGCCCGGCAGCCGCGAGGTGCTCGCCCGGCTGTACCCGGACGCGGTGCTCGCCACCCGTGAGGACGCGATGGCCTTCGGCCTGAACTCCGTCTCGGACGGCCGTCACGTGTTCATCTCGCCCGCGGCGACGGCCCTGGCCGGCCGGCTCGCCGACCGCGGCTACGTTCCCGTCCCCGTCGACCTGTCGGAGTTCCACAAGGCCGGCGGCGGCATCAAGTGCTGCACTCAGGAGATCCGCTCATGACCACTGCCGCCCGCACCCGTTCGTCCGCCGACCTGATCGGCGCCGAGGAGCCGGTCCTCGCGCACAACTACCACCCGCTGCCCGTGGTCGTCGCCCGCGCGGAGGGCGCCTGGGTGGAGGACGTGGAGGGCCGCCGCTACCTGGACATGCTGGCCGGCTACTCGGCGCTCAACTTCGGCCACCGGCACCCGGAGCTGATCGACGCCGCGCACCGCCAGCTGGACCGGCTGACCCTGACCTCGCGGGCCTTCCACAACGACCGCCTGGCGGAGTTCGCCGAGCGGCTGTCGGCGCTCACCGGGCTGGACATGGTGCTGCCGATGAACACCGGCGCGGAGGCGGTGGAGAGCGCCGTGAAGGTGGCCCGCAAGTGGGCCTACGACGTCAAGGGCGTCCCGGCGGACCGGGCCACGATCGTGGTGGCGGCCGACAACTTCCACGGCCGGACCACGACGATCGTCAGCTTCTCCACGGACGAGGTCGCCCGCGGCGGCTTCGGCCCGTTCACGCCCGGCTTCCGCGTCGTCCCCTACAACGACCTGGCGGCGCTGGAGGAGGCCGTGGACGAGACCACGGCGGCGGTGCTGATCGAGCCGATCCAGGGCGAGGCCGGGGTGATCATCCCGGACGACGGCTACCTGGCCGGGGTGCGGGAGCTGACCCGCCGGGAGAACTGCCTGTTCATCGCGGACGAGATCCAGTCGGGCCTGGGCCGCACCGGCCGGACCCTGGCCGTGGAGCACGAGGCGGTCGTGCCGGACGTGGTCCTGCTCGGCAAGGCCCTGGGCGGCGGCATCGTCCCGGTGTCGGCGGTGGTCGCCCGCCGCGAGGTGCTGGGGGTCCTGCACCCCGGGGAGCACGGGTCGACCTTCGGCGGCAACCCGCTCGCGGCGGCGGTCGGCACGGCCGTGGTGGAGCTGCTGGAGACGGGCGAGTTCCAGCGCCGGGCGGCGGAGCTGGGCGTGGTGCTGCGCGGCGGCCTGGAGTCGCTGGTCGGCAAGGGGGTCGTCGGCTTCCGCTCGCGCGGCCTGTGGGCCGGGGTGGACGTGGACCCGGCGCTCGGCACCGGGCGCGAGGTCAGCGAGCGCCTGATGCGCGAGGGCGTCCTGGTCAAGGACACCCATGGTTCCACCATCCGGATCGCGCCGCCGCTGACGATCACCGCGGACGAGCTGTCGGGGGCCCTGGGGACCCTGGAGAAGGTGCTGGGCCGGGCGGCCTGACCCGGGTGGCCGCGGGGCGGCGGTCAGCCGGCCGGGCGGCCCGCGGGGCCGCCGGTCCTGCCGGTCCCCGCGGCTGCCGGCCGGCACTCCGGGAGCCGCCCGCTCGGTCCCCGGGTGAAGATGGGGAGCAAGAGGTCGTAGACCACCCCCAGCGACAGCGAGGCCGGCCGTGGGCGGAGACGAGGAACACGACGCGCACCGGCAGGGGTTCGACGTGGCCGACGCCGTCCCCCTGCTGGCCGATCCGCACGGCGTCGTGTCGGGCTGGACCCCGGGGGCGGAACGGCTGCTGGGGTACCCGGCGGACGGCGCGGTGGGCCGCAAGCTGGCCGAGCTGCTGTCCGAGGAGGACGCCCGACGGGCGCCGGACCTGGTGGAACGGTGCCGGACGGAGGGCGGCTGGGCGGGTCTGCTGACGGCCCGGCACCGCGACGGGCGGCCGGTCCGGGTCATGGCGCGGATCACGACGACGGTCGCGCCGCGCGGCGAGCCGTCGCTGCTGGTCCTGTTGTCCGAGCTGGACGGTGCCACCGGCTGGGACATGAGCCGCGACGTGCTGGAACGGCTGGCCGCCCGGTCGCCGATCGGCATCGCGATCGTGGACACCGACCTGCGGTTCGTGTGGTCCAACTCCGCCCTCGAACAGTTCGGCGGCGGTCCCGCGGCGGAGCGGCTCGGGCTGCGCTTCGCCGACGTCCAGCCGGGCATGGACGCCGAGGCCGTCGAGGAGCAGATGCGGCACGTGCTGCGCACCGGCGAACCCGTGATCGGCTACGAGCACGTCGGCCGGGTCCGCTCCGCGCCGCTGCGCGAGACCGCCCACATGCTGTCCTTCACCCGGCTCGACGACGACCGGGGGCGCCCCATGGGGGTGTACTACACCGTCGTCGACGTCACCGAACGGCACCGGGCCCGTCGGCGCCTGGCCCTGCTCGACCGGGCCGGACGGCACATCGGGCGCACCCTGGACATCCTCCGCACGGCCCAGGAACTCGCCGACGTCGCCGTCCCCGACCTCGCGGACTTCGTCACCGTGGACCTGCTCGAGGCCGTGCTGGAGGGCGCCGAACTGCCTCCCGGGCCGGCCACCGGGGAGGACCTGTCCGTCCTGCGCCGCGCGGGGCACCGGTCGGCGTACCAGGACCTGCCGCGGCCCGGTGTGGAGATCGGCGGGGTGGCCGCCTACCGGGCCGGCTCACCCCCGGCCCGGGCCCTGACCACGGGCCGTTCCTGGCGGCGGGAGCAGCTCGACCCGCTGGAGACGGAGTGGGCCGAGCACGCCGGGGAGCGCCGGGCCACCTTCCTGGAGCTCGGTCTGCAGAGCGTGATGATCGTGCCGTTGCGCGCCCGGGGGGCCACCCTCGGTGTCACGGCCTTCTTCCGGCGCCGCCGCCCGAACCCGTTCGACGCCGACGACCTGAACCTGGCCGAGGACCTGGTCTCCCGCGCCGCGGTCTGCGTCGACAACGCCCGGCGCTACACCCGCGAGCGGAACGCCGTCCTGGGCCTGCAGCGCAGCCTGCTGCCCCGGGTGCTGCCCGAGCAGGACGCCGTCGAGGTGTCCGCCTGCTACCGTCCGGCCGACGATCCGGGCGGCCTGGGCGGTGACTGGTACGACCTCGTCCCGCTGTCCGGGGCCCGCGTCGCGCTGGTGGTCGGCGAGGTCCCGGGGCACGGCATCGAGGCCGCGGCGGCCATGGGGCGGCTGCGGACGGCGGTACGGACGCTGGCGGCGCTGGACCTGCCGCCGGAGGAGGTGCTGGCCCATCTGGACGACCTGGTGGGCAGTTCGGCCCGGGACGGGGGCACGGACCCCGAGGGGGCGCCGGACCGCTCGGTGGGGTCCGGGTGCCTGTACGTGGTCTACGACCCGGTCGACGGGACGTGCGCGATGGCCGCGGCGGGAGAGCCCGCGCCGGCCGTGCTGGCGCCCGACGGCACGGTCACCTTCGTCGACCTGCCGCAGGGGCCCGCGCTGGGGGTGGGCGGCCCGCCGTTCGAGGCCCGGGAGCTGTCGCCGGCGGAGGGCAGCGTCCTCGCCCTGTACACGGACGGTCTGCTGGCCCGCGGCGGCCCCGGGGGCACCGGGACGGACCGGGACCGGCTGCGCTCGGCGCTGCGGGAGCACGGCTCCTCGTTCGGGACGTGCTGCCGGTCCGTGGTGGACGCGCTGGTCCCCGACCTCCCGGCCGACGACGTGGCGCTGCTGCTGGCCCGCACCCGGCGGCTCGGGGCGGACCGGGTGGCGGCCTGGGACCTCCCCTCGGCCCCGACGGTGGTGGCCGAGGCACGGCGGACGGCCACGGCGACGGTGGCCGACTGGGGGCTGGAGGAGCTGGTCTTCACCACGGAACTGCTGGTGAGCGAGCTGGTCACCAACGCCATCCGGTACACCGAGGGGCCCGTCCGGCTGCGGTTGATCCGGGGCCGCTCACTGATCTGCGAGGTGTCCGACAGCGGGGCGACGGCGCCTCACCTGCGGCACCCGCGGGCCATGGACGAGGGCGGGCGCGGGCTGCTGCTGGTCTCCCAGCTCGCCCAGCGCTGGGGCACGCGTTTCGCCCCCCACGGGAAGATCATCTGGGCCGAGCTGCACCCGGACGGAACACCCGGCTGACCGTCACCGTTCGCCGGCTGCGGGCCGAGGGGACGGGGCCGTGGGCCGGGAGCCGGCGGGGCCCGGTGGGCGGGGCCGTGGGCCGCCGGCCCCGGTGGGCGGGCCTCTGGGCCGCCGGGTTCGGTGGGCGGCCGTGGGCCGTTGGCTCCGGTGGGCGGGCCGTGGGGCGGCGGGGCCTCCGGCCGCCGGCGGGCGGCCGGTTCAGTGGTCGCGCGTCGCGTCGAGGTCCTGGACGTGCCGGACGTTGCCGCGGTCGTCGGCGTCCTCGCTGGGCTTCCCGGCGAACCAGGCGTCGAGGATCTCCTCCAGCAGCGGAGGGGACGTCAGCCGCAGGCTGAGCGCCAGCACGTTGGCGTCGTTCCAGCGGCGCGCGCCGTCCGCGGTGTACGCGTCCGTGCACAGCGCGGCACGCACCCCGGGCACCTTGTTCGCGGCGATCGAGGCGCCGGTCCCGGTCCAGCAGCACACCACGGCCTGGTCGGCCGTTCCCGCGGCGACCTCCCGGGCGGCGGCCTCGGAGCAGACCGCCCACTGCGGGTCGTCGCCGGGTTTCAGGGCACCGTGCGGGCGCACCTCGTGGCCGCGCTCCCGCAGGGCCGCCACGAGAGCCCGGGCCACGGGTTCGTCCATGTCGGAGGAGACAGAGATCCGCATGCCGTCGAGCCTAGCGCCTGCCGTCCGGATCAGGCCGGGCCCGCGGACCGCGGCTGAGCGCCCCGCAGCGTCGTGGCGCCGCCGCCCGGTCACCGCGCCGCCCCGCTGCCCGGCCGGCCCTGCGGGGCCGGCGGTCCCCCGGCGTCCCGGGGTCCGCCCCGCCACACACGGCACCGCAGGGACGCGCCCGGTCCACGGGGCCGGCCCGGACGAGGAACCCGGCGGGGACCGCGCCGCACCCGGTGACGGGAAGCGGCCCCCTTCCGGCCGCCGCGGCCACCCCTCGGAATCCGGTCACGCGTGAGGGACCGGGTTGCCGTCGGCCCCGTCCGGCAGGAGGCTGTGCCCCGCGGACCTCCCCAGCCGCACAAGTCCCCGCCGGCACACGCGTGGTCGGGTGTCGTGCCGCGCGTGGGCGGTGCCGCGCGCCGCCCCGTCGGACCTGGTACCGGGCGGCGCTGCCCGGACCTAGACTGACACCCCGCCACGTGCCGGTCGACCTGCTGGAAGACGGCGGCCCACCGGTCCGCCGGAGCCGAGGAGCGTGCCTTGTTCTACTACCTGCTCAAATACGTGCTGCTGGGGCCGCTGCTCAGACTCGTCTTCCGGCCCCGCATCGAGGGCCTGGAGAACGTGCCGTCGTCCGGTGCCGCCATCGTGGCGGGCAACCACCTGTCGTTCTCCGACCACTTCCTGATGCCCGCCGTGCTCAAACGGCGCATCACCTTCCTCGCCAAGGCCGAGTACTTCACGGGCCCCGGCATCAAGGGCCGCCTCACGGCCTCCTTCTTCCGCAGCGCGGGGCAGATCCCCGTGGACCGCTCGGGCAAGGAGGCGGGCCAGGCGGCGATCAGGGAAGGGCTCGGGGTGCTCTCCGAAGGCGAGTTGCTCGGCATCTACCCCGAGGGCACGCGTTCGCACGACGGCCGCCTCTACAAGGGCAAGGTCGGGGTCGCGGTGATGGCCCTGAAGGCGGGCGTCCCGGTGATCCCGTGCGCCATGATCGGCACCTTCGAGGCGCAGCCCCCGGGCCGGGCGGTGCCGCGCATCCACCCGGTGGTGATCCGGTTCGGCGCCCCCCTGGACTTCTCGCGCTACGCGGGCATGGAGAACGAGAAGGCGGTCCTGCGGGCGATCACGGACGAGATCATGTACGCCATCCTCACACTCTCCGAGCAGGAGTACGTCGACCAGTACGCGTCCGTGGCCAAGGCCGCGGACGCCGAGCGGAAGGCGGCGGGCGAACGCCGCACTCGGCGGCTGCCGCTGCGCTGAGCGCAGCGTTGGAGGGGAGGGTCCGGCCGGATCGCGGCCGGCCCCTCCCCTTTCCGCGTGCCCAGGGCGGCCGGGAGGCCGGCCCCGGGGCCACCACGGTCAGGACGGCGAGGGCCCCGAGTGCTCGGCGGTGATGCCGAAGCGGTGCTGTTCGCCGGGAGCGGACGCGACCCGGCGCACCCCGGACAGCGTGCTGACCACCGGCTCGCCCGCCTCCTCGGCGGTCTCCGCCTCCCGCTCCAGTTCCTCGAGCCGCCGCAGGTCACCGGCGGGGACCAGGGCGACCAGGGGCTTGCCGTGCCGGGTCACGACGACGCGCTCGTCGCCGTACACCACGCGGTTGATCAGGTCGGCGAGCTCAGCCCTGGCTTGCGTCACCGGAATCTCGTAGGCCATACCCCCATCCTAACGGGATGTACGTCCTGTACATTTTTCCCTCACACCGCCTGCCAGGAGGGGGTTCCCCATGACCCTGCCGTCCGCCCGCCACGCCCTGCCGGAGTTCACCGAACGCACCGCGTCGGGGCAGCGGACCACGGATCCGTACGCGAAGCTCCTGCAGGAGCGGATCGTCTTCCTCGCGAGCCCGCTCGACGAGACCTCCGCGAACGACGTGACGGCGCAGCTCCTGTACCTGGAGCACCTGGCGCCGGAGCGGGACGTCTCGCTGTACGTGAACTCGCCGGGCGGCTCCTTCCACGCCCTGTCGGCGCTCTACGACACGCTGCGCTTCGTCAGCTGCGACGTGGAGACGGTCTGCCTCGGCCGGGCGGAGGGCGCCGCGGCGCTGCTGCTGGCCGCCGGCACCCCGGGCAAGCGGTTCGTGCTGCCCGGGGCACGGCTGGTGCTGCGTCAGCCGTCGCTGCCACAACCGGTGGCGGGCCGGGCGGACGACCTGGCCGTGCACGCCGCCGAACTGGAGCGCGTCCGCTCGCGCGTGGAGGAGATCCTGGTCCGGCACACGGGCCGGAGCGCGGCGCGGGTGCGCGCGGACATCGAGCGCGACCTGGTCCTCGACGCCCGGGCGGCGGTGGAGTACGGCCTGGCGGACGGCATCGTGCCGGACCGCCGCGGCACCCGGGCCACGCCGTCCGGTGCGAGGTGAGCGGCCGGTGCTGCCTCCCGAACTGCCGCCGCTGCCGGCCCTCACCCGGGCCGAGGCGGAGCTGATCGACCGTTACCTGGAAGTCGTCGACCTGGTCGGCCGGATCAACCCGGCCCGCGACGGTGACACCTACGGCGGCCTGCGGGCCGCCCAGGCGCTGGTGAGCACGGCCGCTGCGCTGCGCGACGCGCTGGCCCTGATGCACCGTCGGGGCGAGACGGAACTGCACGCCCCCACCCTGGCCCGCGCCCTGAGGGTGCTGGACGGTGAGCGGCGCACCGGCCGGGTCACCCTGCCGCCCGCCTCCGGCAGTTGACGGAGACCGTCGGCACCTGACGGTCCGGCCGGCGCGGCCGCTCGGCGCGCCGGCCGGAGCGGAGTTGAAACGGACCGAACGGTGTACCCCCAAGCGGCGTAGACGCACCTCCTTTTTTCGGCCCGTCCGGCTTGCGCAACGCGCCTGCCCCGTGGCCGGAATGAGACATTCCGCCGCTGGTCCGGGACTCCTCGACGGCGGACCCGTCGGCTCGAACGCACAGGTGTCCACCCGAACGGGTGAGTGGTGAGTAACAACACAAACCCTAGGTTCCGTTGGGATTTCGGGCAGACCTTGAGCCAAGATCCCTGACTGACGACAAGACCCCGCCGCCGCGGCGGGGCGATCCGGGCGGACGCCGAGTCCTGCCGCCGCCCGGATGACCGGTCGACACGGAGTGGATCGGCAGGAGTGGAGGACCCAGCACGACGGGTTGCCGGGCCGTCAGGCCCGAGCAGTCCTTGGGGTGAAGCCGCATCCGTGCGGCCGGGCAACTTCGCCAGCCCGAATCCGACAGGTCATCCTTCACAGGCGGCTGACGAAGGGTTGCGCATGTCTGCGCTCAATCGTGTCCCGTCCTTCATGGTCCGGGCCGGCACGGCCTCGGCCCTCACCCTCGCCGCCGTGGGCGGCTCGATCGCGGTCCCGGGCGCCGCCACGGAGGCCGCCGCCGCCAGTCACGGCACCAAGGCCCTCAAGGTCGCCGCCGCCAAGAAGGGCGCGCCCTACCGGTGGGGAGCCACCGGCCCGAACCGGTTCGACTGCTCGGGGCTCACCCAGTACGCGTTCAAGAAGGCGGGCAAGAAGCTCCCGCGCACCGCCGCCCAGCAGTACAACAAGACGCGTCACATCTCCGCCAAGAACCGCAAGGCGGGCGACCTGGTGTTCTTCCACTCGGGCCGCAACGTCTACCACGTGGGCATCTACGCGGGGAAGGGCAAGCTCTGGCACGCCCCGAAGACCGGGGACGTGGTGCGTCTGCAGAAGATCTGGACCGGCAGTGTCTGGTACGGCCGGGTGAAGTGACGCCCCGGGGCGGCGGCATCGGGAGAGCCGCCGCCCCGCCGGGCGGGGCCGCCCGGACCGCCCGGACCGGCATGAGACGGCCGTTGCGGGTTACTGGTCCGGGATGGCCGAGCATTCCCCCTGCACGGCGCGCGGCGAGACCCCGCTGCAGCGCGCCGACCGCAACTTCGTCGAGCTCCTCCAGGAACTGCGGGTGACCCAGACGGGCGTGCAGATCCTCTTCGCGTTCCTGCTGTCGCTCGCCTTCACCTCGCGCTTCACCTCGCTCGACACGGTGCAGCGCGCCACCTACGTCACCACCCTGCTGCTGGCCGTCCTGGCCGCCGCGCTGTTCACGGCCCCGGCCGCGCTGCACCGTTCGCTGTTCCAGCAGGGCGCCAAGCCGCGGATCGTGCAGGTCTCCTCGCGGCTGGCGACGTGCGGCCTCGTGGTCCTCGTCTTCGCCTTCAGCGGCGCCGTGATGCTGGTGGTGGACGTGACCACCAACCGGGCGGGCGGGATCGCCGCCGGTGCCGGAACGTTTCTGGTCTGCGTCGGGCTGTGGGGTCTGCTCCCCCGCGTGGTGGGCCGCGCGGTGGCCGCCGACGGCCGCGCGGGCGCTCCGGAGTCCCCTCCCCGGGCGGAACCCCTGCGGGACACCATCAGGCGGCCGTCCGGCCTGCGTCCGCCCGCCCCGCGCAGGACGGGGCCCGCGCGGGGCCGTTGACCCCGCGGCCCCGTGCGGCGTGTCCCCCGGCCGGCCGCGCCTACGGTTCCTGCTGCCCCGCCGCCGGGACCGGCTCGGCCGGCACCGCCCACGGGAGCTCCACGGACACCGTCTTGCCGCCCTCCCCCGTGGGCCGGACCCGCAGCCGGCCGCCGCACTCCGCGGTCAGCCACCGGATGATGACGAGCCCGCGGCCGTTGTCCTGCTGGACGGCCGCGGGCAGCCTCCGGGGGAACCGGGGATGGCTGTCGGTGACGGCGACGTACAGCCGCTCGTCGCGGACGAGGCCCACGTCCACCCGGAAGGTCGGCGACTGGCCGAAGGTGTGCTGCACGGCGTTGGTGGCCAGTTCGGAGACGATCAGCCGGACGCTTTCGGCCACCTCCGCACCGGCCGGCATGCCCCACTGGGCGAGCGCGTCCGCCACATGTGTGCGGGCCGCGGAGACCGAGGCGGGATCGCTCGGCAGAGTGACGGATGATTCCAGGTGGTCTGCCATGGCGCGTCGTCCCTTTCCACGGGACCGCGGTCCGACACGGAGCGGATGGTTGGAGTACGGTCCCGCACTGGTGCTTCGCCGCCAGACTGCCACCACCGCGGGGTGAAGGGCGCCGATCCACCGGGATATGCATATATCTGTCGCTCAAAGCGGTGAACTCTGCCACGGGCGAGCGTATATGGACGGTCTGCGAGGAGGAGGGGAGACCATGCAGCACGGTCCCGTGGTCCGGCGCCGGAAACTGGGGGCCGAGCTGCGCGCGCTGCGCACCTCGGCGGGCCTCACCAGCGGCGAGGCGGCCGCGCTGGTGGGCTGGCACCAGTCCAAGGTGAGCCGCATCGAGACGGGGACCAGCGGGGTGAAACCGGCCGACGTGCGGCTGCTCCTGGACGCCTACGGGGTGGGCGATCCCCAGCTGCGGGACCTGCTGATGACGCTGGCCGGCACCCGTGAGGCCGTCGGACGGCACCACTGGTGGCACGCCTACCGCGGGGTCCTGCCGCCCACCTACCGGGACTTCATCAGCCTGGAGTCGCAGGCCGGCGCCATGCGCACCCTGGAGACCACGGTGGTGCCCGGCCTGCTGCAGACACCGGAGTACGCGCGCGAGGTGACCCGGGCTGCGCTGGAGGGCGTGCCGGAGGAGCGGCTCGACACGCTGGTGGAGGTGCGGCTGGCCCGGCAGGACGTGCTGCTGGCGGACGACCCGCTTCAGCTGAGCGCGGTCCTGGACGAGGCGGTGCTGCGCCGCCGGGTCGGCGGCCCCGGGGTGATGGCCCGTCAGCTGAAGCGGCTGGTGGAGGCCGCGCGGCTGCCCCATGTACGGCTCCAGGTGCTGCCGTTCACCGCCGGAGCACACATCGGCGTGACCGGTCCTTTCGTCATCTTTTCGTTCTCGCGCACATCCGACTTGGATGTGGTGGTCCTCGACCACTTGACGAGTAGCCTTCATCTGGAGCGGAAAGAAGACCTCCGGGCGTACTCGGAGGCCTTCGAGGCCCTGTCGATCCACGCCCTGTCACCCGAGGACTCGTTGGATTTCATCGCCGGGACAGCCGCCGGCGGGTAAGGAGAGACGATGCCCGCACCGCCTCGGACCATGCCTTCCAGCACCGCCCTGCACGGGGTGCGCTGGCTGCGCAGCAGCTACAGCACGGGCGCGAACAACTGCGTCGAGACGGCCCGGCCCGCCGCCGGCCCCTGGGCCGGACTGCTCGCCGTGCGCGACTCCAAGGATCCCGCCGGACCCGCGCTGTTCTTCTCCCGCCGGAGCTGGACGCGCTTCGTCGCAGGGGTCCGCTGACCGCACCCGCCCGCCGGGCGACGCACGGCCGTGTCCCGCCGACTCATGGCCGCGTATCGCCGATCACCCGTACAGCGCGTTCGATCTCCGCCCCGGACAGGTCCGCGCGGGCGGTCAGTCTGAGCCGTGACACGCCGTCGGGCACGGAAGGAGGACGGAAACAGCCCACGGACAGACCGGCCGCCCGGCAGTCGGCCGCCCATCGCACCGCCTGTTCCGGGGACGGAGCCCGGACGGAGACGACCGCGGCGTCGGGACGCACCGCGTCCAGACCCGCCGCCGTCAGCCGGGCGTGCAGCTCCCGCGCCACGTCACGCGCCCGCTGGGCACGGTCCGGTTCGCGCCGCAGCAGCCGCAGCGCCGCGAGGGCCGCACCCGCCGCCGCAGGGGCCAGGCCGGTGTCGAAGATGAACGTCCGCGCCGCGTTGACCAGGTGCTCCGTCACGCGGGCGGGGCCGAGCACCGCGCCGCCCTGGCTGCCGAGGGACTTCGACAGGGTGACCGTCACGACCACGTCGCCGGCGCCCGCCAGCCCCGCCGCGTGCGGAGCCCCCCGGCCGCCCTCCCCCACCACGCCCAGCCCGTGCGCGTCGTCGAGCACCAGACCCGCGCCGTGCTCGCGGCAGGCCGCGGCGAGCAGGGCGAGCGGGGCGGCGTCGCCGTCCACGGAGAACACGGTGTCGGAGACCGCGACGGCGGGCCCGTCGTGCCCCGCCAGCGCCTTGCGCACCGCCTGCGGGTCGGCGTGCGCCGCCACCTGCGTGGTCCCGCGGGCCAGCCGGCAGCCGTCGATGAGGGAGGCGTGGTTGCCCGCGTCGGAGACGATCAGGGAGCCGTGCGGGGCCAGCGCGGTGACCGCGGCGAGGTTGGCCGCGTAGCCGGAGGAGAAGACGAGGGCCGACTCGTGACCGCAGAAATCGGCCAGTTCGCGTTCCAGTTCGGCGTGCAGTTCGGTGGTGCCGGTGACGAGCCGTGAACCGGTCGCCCCGCCGCCCCAGGTGCGGGCCGCCCGCGCCGCCCCCTCGGTGACCTCCGGGTGGCGGGCCAGGCCCAGGTAGTCGTTGCTCGCCAGGTCGAGGAGCGGCGCGTCGGCGGGGCGGGGACGCAGCGTCCTGACGAGTCCGGCCCGGCGGCGCGTGTGCGCCTGTGCGTCGATCCAGCCGAACGCCATCGGCCCTCCGGTCCTTTGTAGGCAGTGCACAGACACTAGCGGGACGGACCCGGCGACGCGGTGTGGCGATACCCACACGCCCAAGCGGATGTGTTGTCCGGAGTCTCCTTGGCCCGGGGCCGCCGAGTAGGACAGGATCGGCTCCCATGGACCTGCTGAACACGCTGGTGGACAAGGGGCTTCGGCGCGAGACGCCGACCCGCGGGGAAGCTCTGGCCGTCCTCGGGACGTCCGACGACGAGCTGCTCGACGTGGTGGCCGCGGCCGGGAAGGTGCGGCGGCACTGGTTCGGGCGCCGCGTGAAACTCAACTATCTGGTCAACCTCAAGTCGGGCCTGTGTCCGGAGGACTGCTCCTACTGTTCCCAGCGGCTCGGCTCCACCGCCGGCATCCTCAAGTACACCTGGCTCAAGCCGGACGAGGCGTCGCAGGCGGCGGCCGCGGGCCTGGCGGGCGGCGCCAAGCGGGTGTGCCTGGTGGCCAGCGGCCGCGGTCCCACCGACCGGGACGTCGACCGGGTCTCGGACACCATCAGGGCCATCAAGGAGCAGAACGAGGGCGTCGAGGTGTGCGCCTGCCTCGGGCTGCTCTCCGACGGCCAGGCGGAGCGGCTGCGCGAGGCAGGGGCGGACGCCTACAACCACAACCTGAACACCTCCGAGGCGACCTACGGGGACATCACCACCACCCACACGTACGCCGACCGGGTGGACACGGTGCGCAAGGCGCACGCGGCCGGGCTGTCGGCGTGCTCGGGGCTCATCGCGGGGATGGGCGAGAGCGACGAGGACCTCGTCGACGTGGTGTTCTCGCTGCGCGAGCTGGACCCGGACTCGGTTCCGGTCAACTTCCTGATCCCGTTCGACGGCACCCCCCTGGCCACCGAGTGGAACCTCACCCCCCAGCGCTGTCTGCGCATCCTGGCGATGACCCGGTTCGTCTGCCCGGACGTCGAGGTGCGCATCGCCGGCGGGCGCGAGGTCCACCTGCGCACGATGCAGCCCCTGGCGCTGCACCTGGCCAACTCCATCTTCCTGGGCGACTACCTCACCAGTGAGGGCCAGGCCGGCCGCGCCGACCTGGAGATGATCGCGGACGCCGGGTTCGAGGTGGAGGGCACCGACCGGGTGACGCTGCCCGAGCACCGCACGGGCGGCGGCTGCGGCGGGCACGGCGCCGGTGAGGCGTGCGGTTCCGCGCCGGCCGGCGGCCCGGTGTGCGGCACGGCCGCCTCCGGGGCCGACGGCTGCGGTGCCGGTTCCGGCCGACACGCCTGCGGCGGTGCGGCGCCACAGGCCGCCCGGCCCGCCGAGGAGCCGCGCCCGGACCTGGTCGCCGTCCGCCGCCGGGGCGCCGGAACCGACCTCGCTCCCAATGCCTGAGCGGCCGGTCGCCGAGCTGCTGGAGCTGGACCGGCGGCACGTCTGGCACCCCTACGGTCCCATGCCGGGCCGTCAGGAACCGCTCGTCGTGGAGTCGGCGAGCGGGGTGCGGCTGCGCCTGGCCGACGGGTCCGGTGAGCTGATCGACGGCATGTCGTCCTGGTGGTCGGCGATCCACGGCTACAACCACCCGGTCCTCAACGAGGCGGCCCGTGAGCAGCTCAGCCGGATGAGCCACGTGATGTTCGGCGGGCTCACCCACGAGCCCGCGGTGCGGCTGTCGAAGCTCCTGGTCGACATCTCCCCCGAGGGCCTGGAGCACGTCTTCCTCGCGGACTCGGGCTCCGTCTCGGTCGAGGTCGCCGTCAAGATGTGCCTGCAGTACTGGCGTTCGCTCGGCCGCCCCGAGAAGCACCGGCTGCTGACCTGGCGCGGCGGCTACCACGGGGACACCTGGCAGCCGATGTCGGTGTGCGACCCCGAGGGCGGGATGCACGGGCTGTGGGCGGGCGTCCTGCCCCGGCAGGTGTTCGCCGGGGCGCCGCCCGCGGAGTACGACGAGGAGTACGCCGAGGGGCTGCGCGAGCTGATCGGGCGGCACGCGGCGGAGCTGGCCGCGGTGGTCGTGGAGCCGGTGGTGCAGGGCGCGGGCGGGATGCGGTTCCACTCCCCCGCGTACCTGCGGGTGCTGCGGGAGGCGTGCGACGAGCACGGCGTGCTGCTGGTGTTCGACGAGATCGCGACCGGGTTCGGGCGGACCGGCGCCCTGTTCGCGGCGGACCATGCGGCCGTGACGCCGGACGTGATGTGTGTCGGGAAGGCGCTGACCGGCGGTTACCTGACGATGGCGGCGACCCTGTGCACCGCGCGGGTGGCCGAGGGGATCTCGCGCGGCGAGGTGCCGGTGCTCGCGCACGGGCCGACCTTCATGGGCAATCCGCTGGCGTCCGCGGTGGCCTGCGCGTCGGTCGAGCTGCTGCTCGGGCAGGACTGGCTCGCCGAGGTGAAGCGGATCGAGGCGGGACTGCGCGAGGGGCTGGCGCCGGCCGCGGAGCTGCCGGGCGTCCGCGAGGTGCGGGTGCTCGGCGCCATCGGGGTCGTCCAGCTCGACCACGCGGTCGACCTGGCCGCGGCGACGGCCGCGGCGGTGCGCGAGGGCGTCTGGCTGCGGCCGTTCCGCGACCTGATCTACACCATGCCCCCGTTCGTCACGCACGACGTCGACCTGGCGCGGATCACGCGCGCGGTCCGCGCCGCCGCCGAGGTGGGCTGACGTGGCGGTACTGGTGGTGACGGGCACCGGGACGGAGGTCGGCAAGACCGTGGTGACCGCGGCGGTGGCCGCCGCCGCGGTGGCGGCCGGCCGGTCGGTGGCGGTGCTGAAGGCGGCGCAGACCGGTGTGCGGCCGGACGAGCCCGGCGACGCCGAGGAGGTGCTGCGGCTGGCCGGTGCGGTGACGGCGGCCGAGACGGACCGCTACCCGGAGCCGCTCGCCCCGGCCACCGCGGCACGGCGGGCCGGCCGGACGCCGGTGCGCCCGGCGGACGTCGCCGAGCGGGCGGAGAAGCTGGCCGCCGGGCACGATCTGGTGCTGGTGGAGGGCGCGGGCGGTCTGCTCGTCCGGTTCGACCCGGACGGCGGCACGCTCGCGGACGCGGCCGGGCTGCTGGCGGCTCCGGTGCTGGTGGTGGCGTCGGCGGGCCTCGGCACGCTGAACGCCACGGAGCTGACGGTGCGTGAGCTGCGCCGCCGGGACCTGGAGCCGGCGGGCGTCGTGGTCGGCAGCTGGCCCGCGTCCCCCGGGCTGGCGGCCCGCTGCAACCTGGCGGACCTGCCGGAGGTGACCGGGGTGCCGCTGCTGGGGGCGGTGCCGGCCGGGGCGGCCGGGCTGCCCCCCGCCGCCTTCCGGTCGGCCGCCCCCGGCTGGCTGGCGCCGCCGCTGCACGGCACGTGGGACGCGGCGGCGTTCGGGGCCCGCGAGGCTCCCTGAACCGGAGCGGGAAGCACCGAGGGGGGTGCGGGACGGGCCCCGCGGGGGAGAATTGCGGTACGGCCGCGCGGTGGCCGCGGCACCCGCGGCCCGGGGCGCCCGTCGGCCCCGTCCGCCCCGTTCAGGGAGGTCCTCATGCGCCCACGGTCCGCCGGTTCCGCCGGCCAGATCAAGGACTGCGTGCACCATCCGCTGTTCGCCCGCTGGTACGCCCGCGCGAGCGTCGCGGCCGAGACCCGCATCGGGATGGCCCGGGTGCGGCGCAGGCTGCTCGCCGGGCTGTCCGGCCGGGTGCTGGAGGTCGGTGCGGGCAACGGCCTGAACTTCGCGCACTATCCGGGCACGGTCGCCGAGGTGGTGGCCATCGAGCCCGAGCGCCGGCTGCGTGCCCTGGCGGTGGAGTCGGCGCTGCGCTCCCGGGTGCCGGTGGACGTGGCGCCGGGGGCGGCGGAGGCCCTGCCGGTCAAGAGCGAGGCGTTCGACGCGGTGGTGGTCTCGCTGGTGCTGTGCAGCGTGCGGGACGTGCCGCGGGCGCTGACGGAGTTCCGGCGGGTGCTGCGGCCGGGCGGTGAGGTGCGGTTCTTCGAGCACGGCAGCGGCGGCGGCCCGGCGATGCGGTTCACCCAGCGGGCGCTGGACCGGACGGTGTACCCGCCGCTGGCGGGCGGCTGTCATCTGTCGCGCGACCCGGTGGCGGCGCTGCGCGAGGCCGGGTTCGTGCTCGGACCCTACCGGCGGATGCTGATGCCGGAGGGAGGTCCGGTGCTGCCCGCCTCGTTCTGCTCCCTGGGCACGGCGTGGCGGCCGCTGACGGACGCGGCGGACGGCCCGGGCCTCCCGTCCGGACCACCGGACGGGAGCTGACGGAACGGACGGCACCCTGCCGGGCGGGGGTGCCGGGGCGGCCGACGGGGCGGGCGGACGCCCGCCCGGCGGGCCGGGACCACCGGGCGGTAGGGGATGCCGGGCCGGTACGGGCGCCGGTGCGGGCCGTCGCCGTGCGGGGGCGGTATGCCCCCGGGGCGTTGACACGGCGGCCGGGGCATCGGTCCGCCCGGCGGCGCTCGGGCGGGCGTCGGGTGGCCGGCGGAGGGCCGGTAGCGGCGGCAGCGGGGCGCGCGTCGCCCGCGCGGAGGCCGACCCGCGCCCTGGGGGATACCGGCTGTGGGCCGCGTCACATTACCCTCGGGCGCGACGGCACGTTCCGGTCGTCCCGATCCCGTGCGTGCGCCCGCCCACCCCGAGGAGGCCGCCTTGTCCACACCGACTGCGGAGCACGTACCCGGCCTGGCGTCGGCCGACGGGGTCGCGGCCCGCGCCCGCGGCCTGACCAAGGCGTACGGGTCGGGCGAGACCGCCGTGCTCGCCCTGGACGCGGTGGACGTCGACATCGTGCGCGGCCGGTACACCGCCGTGATGGGTCCCTCGGGGTCGGGGAAGTCCACCCTCATGCACTGCCTGGCCGGACTGGACACGGTCTCGGCGGGGCGGGTCTGGATTGCGGACACCGAGATCACCGGGCTGAAGGACCGGGAGCTGACCCGGATCCGCCGCGACCGGATCGGGTTCATGTTCCAGTCGTTCAACCTCATCCCCACCCTGAACGCCCTGGAGAACATCACGCTGCCGATGGACATCGCCGGTCAGAAGCCGGACGAGCAGTGGCTCCGGCAGGTGATCGACACCCTCGGGCTGCGGGACCGCCTCACGCACCCGCCCGCGCAGCTGTCCGGCGGCCAGCAGCAGCGGGTGGCCTGCGCGCGGGCACTGGCGTCGCGGCCGGAGCTGATCTTCGCCGACGAGCCGACCGGGAACCTCGACTCACGGGCCGGGCTCGAAGTGCTGGGCATGCTGCGCGAGGCCGTGGACCGGCTCGGCCAGACGGTCGTCATGGTCACCCACGACCCGGGCGCCGCCTCCCACGCGGACCTGGTGCTCTTCCTGGCGGACGGCCGCATCGTCGACGAGATGGCGCGGCCCACGGCGGACGCCGTCCTGGAGCGGATGAAGCGCTTCGACGTGGTCCGCGCCACGGCCGACGGCTCGGGCCGGCCGCCGGGAACGGCCCCCGCCGTCTTCGACGACGGCGCCCCGGCCGGACCGGAACCGCGCGGCGGGGCCTGAGCCCGTGCTGAAGGCGACGCTGCGGAGTTTTCTCGCCCACAAGGGCCGGCTGCTGCTGTCGGCGCTGGCCGTCGTGCTGTCCGTGGCGTTCGTCGCGGGCAGCCTCATCTTCTCCGACACCGTCTCCCGCACCTTCGACCGCCTCTTCGCCTCCTCGTCCGCCGACGTCACCGTGACGCCCCGGGAGGACCTGGAGGCGTCGGTGCCCACCGGGGCGCTGCGGACCCTGCCGGCCTCGCTGGCCGAGCGGCTGTCCCGGCTGGACGGCGTCGCGGAGGGGCACGCGGACGTGGAGGCCGGCAACATCTCGGTGGTCGACGCGAGGAACCGGTCGGTGGGGTCGACCACCGGGGCGCCCACCCTGGCCGTGGACTGGCACCTCGGCGAACACAGCGTGGTCGAGCTGACCTCCGGCCGCGCCCCCCGCGGCCCCGGCCGGGCCGTGCTCGACGCGGACACCGCCGACGCCAGGGACGTCCGCATCGGGGACACGCTGACGGTGCAGGCCCGGCCCGGCTCGTTCCGGGTGGAGATCGTGGGGATCGCCACCTTCACCACCACCAATCCGGGCGCGGCCCTGGTGTTCCTCGACCCCGAAGTGGCCGCGGCCGAACTGCTGGGCTCCGCCGACCTGGCGACCAGCATCTCCCTCACGGCCGCGCCGGGCGTGTCCGACGAGGTGCTGAAACAGCGGGTCACCGCCGAACTCGGGCCCGGCCCCTACACGGTGCGCACGGCCGACGAGACCGCGCGGACGTCCGCGGAACAGCTCGGCGACTTCCTCGACGTGATCAAGTGGGTGATGTTGGGCTTCGCCGGGATCGCCCTGCTGGTGGGCGTGTTCCTGATCGTCAACACGTTCTCGATGCTGATCGCCCAGCGGACCCGTGAGCTGGGACTGCTGCGGGCGCTCGGCGCCGACCGGCGTCAGGTGCGCCGTTCGGTGCTCGCCGAGGCGCTGCTGCTCGGCCTGGTCGGCTCGACGCTGGGGCTGGCCGCGGGGATCGCCCTGGCCTTCGGCCTGATCGGACTGATGGGCCTGGTCGGCATGAACCTCGACGCGGCCGAGACGGTCATCGGGTGGAGCACGCCCGTCATCGCCTACGCCGTCGGGATCGGCGTCACCCTCGTCGCCGCGTACCTCCCCGCCCGCCGCGCGGCGGGGGTGTCGCCGATGGCCGCGCTCGTGGACGCCGAGGTCGCCGGGGTGGGCCGTCCGCTGCGCGCCCGCGCGGTGGCCGGCGCGGTGCTGGGGGCCCTGGGCGGCGCGGCCCTCGTGGGGTGCGCCCTGGCGCGGGAGACGTCCACGGCGGCCCTGCTGCTGGGGACCGGCGTGTTCCTCACCCTGGTCGCCACGGTCGTCGCCGGACCGCTGCTGGTGCGGCCGGTGATCCGGGTGCTCGGTGCCGCCTTCCCGGTGCTGTTCGGCCCGGTGGGGCGGATGAGCCGGCGCAACGCCCTGCGCAACCCGCGCCGTACCGGTGCCACGGCCGCCGCCCTGATGGTCGGGCTCGCCCTGGTCGGCGGGATGTCGGTGGCCGGCGCCTCGATGTCCCGTTCCTTCGACGAGCAGATCGACCGGACGCTCGGCGCGGACTTCGTCGTGCAGAACGCCAATCTGCTGCCCTTCACCCCGGAACTGACCGAGCGGGTTCGGGACACCGAGGGTGTGGGGCTGGTGGTGCGGCAGCGGTTCGCCCCGCTGGCCGTGCGGCTGCCCGACGGGGAGCGCGTCGAGACGACCGCCGCCGGGTACGACGACGGGGTCGACGACGTCGCCAACGTGTCCTACGCGAGCGGCGGCACCGCCGCGGCCCTGGCGGACGGGAACCTCGCGATGGACGCCGGCTTCGCGGCGGACCACGGCGTCCGCGTCGGCGACACCGTGCCGGTCGAGTTCCCCGGCGGGCGGCGCACCGGACTGACGGTGGCCGCCCTGACCGACATGGCGGGCGGCGAGGGCTTCGGCATGCGGGGCGGGCTGTTCCTGGGCATCGCCACCGTCGAGCGGTACCTGCCCGGCGGACAGGACTCCGCCCTGTACGTCAATGCGGCACCGGGCACGGACGCGGACACCCTGCGCGACCGCCTGGACCGGACGCTTCAGCCCTACCCCACGGTCCAGGCGCGCGACCAGGCCGACTACAAGGAGCTGGTGCACGACCAGATCGCGGTGCTGCTGTACCTGGTCTACGCGCTGCTCGGGCTGGCGATCGTCATCGCGGTGATGGGGGTGGTCAACACCCTGGCCCTGTCGGTGGTCGAGCGGACCCGGGAGATCGGGCTGCTGCGGGCGATCGGGCTGTCGCGGCGCCAGCTGCGCCGGATGGTCCGCCTGGAGTCGGTGGTGATCGCGGTCTTCGGCGCGGTGCTGGGGCTCGTGCTGGGACTGGTGTGGGGCGTATGCGTGCACCAGGTGCTGGCCCTGGAGGGCATGACCGCGTTCGCGGTCCCCTGGACCACCGTGGTGGCGGTGGTGGTGGGCTCGGCCCTGGTCGGCGTCGCCGCGGCACTGCTGCCGGCGCTGCGTGCCTCGCGGATGGACGTCCTGGAGGCCATCGCCCACGACTGAGCGCCCGTCACCGGGCGGCCCGCGGAGGTGCCCCACCGCCCCGGCAGGGCGGTCCGGATCGTGGAAAGGCCGTCCCGGAGCGGGTCCCGCGTGCTGTGATCGGCCCATGGACGAGCTGCGCGTACGGGCCGCCACGGCCGAGGACCTCGACACCGTGCTGGCCTTCTGGAAGGTGGCCGCCGAGGGCACCAGCATCAGCGACGACCGGGCCGGCGTGGAGCGGCTGGTCGCCCGGGACCCCGAGGCGCTGATCCTCGCCGAGCGGGAGGGGGACCTGGTCGGGACGGTGATCGCCGGCTTCGACGGGTGGCGGTGCCACCTGTACCGGCTCGCGGTCCACCCGGACCACCGTCGGCAGGGCGTCGGCTCCGCGCTGCTGGGCGCGGCCGAGGAGCGGTTCACGGCGCTCGGCGGACGCCGGGCCGACGCGATGGTGCTCCAGCGCAACGCGACCGCCCACCACGCGTGGAGCGCCGCCGGCTACGGACCGGAGGAGCGGTGGCGGCGCTGGGTGAAGCCGCTCGGCGCGTGATCCACGACCCGTCCGACCGCCTTTTGCCCATCCTTTACTCTTGGATGGCCACTCGGTCCTCCATGAAAGGTTGTGTGCGTCCGCCCATGGGCGAGCCTCCCTGTCCACGCCGTAGCGCCGGCGCGCGCCGTGGTACCTCCTCGCGACACCGCGCATCCCTCCCGGTCCTGTCCGACCATGGGACGGAGGTGTCCCGATGACCGAAGTGCTCCTGCTCCTGGTGGCGATCCTGCTCTCGCTCGCCTGCGGCGCGTTCGTCGCGGCGGAGTTCTCTCTCACGACGGTCGAGCGGGGGGAGCTGGAGCGTGCGGTCGAGCGCGGTGAGCGGGGCGCCGCGGGCGCCCTGAAAGCCGTACGGAACCTGACGTTCCAGCTGTCCGGGGCGCAGCTCGGCATCACCGTCACCAACCTGGTGGTCGGTATGCTCGCCGAGCCGTCGATCGCGGCGATGATCGCCGGGCCGCTGGAGGACGTGGGCGTCTCCGCCTCGGCCTCCCGCTCGCTGGCCCTGGTGATCGGCACCGCCCTGTCGACCGTGTTCCTGATGGTGGTCGGCGAGCTGGTGCCGAAGAACTGGGCGATCTCCTCGCCGCTGGCCGTCGCCAAGCGGGTGGGGAACGCGCAGCGCTGGTTCAGCGCCGCCTTCCGCCCCTTCATCACCCACCTGAACAACACGGCGAACCGCATCGTGCGCCGCCTGGGGCTGGAACCCGCCGAGGAGCTGGAGTCCGCGCGGGGGCCGCAGGAGCTGGCCGCGCTCGCCCGGCACTCGGCCAAGGAGGGCGCCCTGGAGCCGGACACCGCGGAGCTGTTCGTGCGCACCCTGAACCTGGCCGACCTCACCGCGGAGAACGTGATGACGCCCCGCGTCCAGGTCGTCGCCCTGGACGTGCAGGCGACCTGCGAGGACGTGGCGAACGCGACGCGCGCGACCGGGCTGTCCCGGTTCCCCGTCTACCGCGACACCCTCGACGCCGTGGTGGGGACCGCGCACGTCAAGGACGTGCTCGCCATACCGGCGGAGCGCCGCGCGCGGGTGCCGGTGTCCGAGATGATGCGCGATCCGCTGCTGGTCCCCGAGTCGCTGACCGTCGACCGCCTGCTGGACCGGCTCTCCGGCCGGCGCACCATGGCCGTCGTGATCGACGAGTACGGCGGCACCGCGGGCGTGGCCACCCTGGAGGACATCGTCGAGGAGGTCGTCGGCGAGGTCCGCGACGAGCACGACCCCCACGAGACGCCCGACCTGGCCCGTGCCGGTGCCGACGAGGACGGGCACGCCCTGTTCTCGGCGGACGGCTCGGCGCGCATGGACCAGCTGACCCGGGTCGGCCTGCGGGCGCCGGAGGGGCCGTACGAGACGCTGGCCGGACTGGTGGCCACCCAGCTGGGCCGGATCCCGTCCGTCGGCGACGTGTGCGAGGTCGCCGGCTGGCGGGTGGAGGTGGTCGACGCGACCGGCCGCCGGGCGGCGCGCCTGCTGCTCCACGCCCCGCTCGACGACGCCCTCCGCTCCCTCGGCGACGGGGACCGCGGGGCGGACGAGGGCGGCGCCGGGCGCCCCGTCCACGGGGACCGCCACGACGGGGCGCACCGGCGGCCCGCGCGGGACAGGGCCCCGGGCAGGCACGGGCAGGACGAGAAGGGGGCGCGGCGATGACCGCGGTACAGCTGCTGATCGGTCTGGCGACACTCGTCGTCAACGCCTTCTTCGTGGGCGCCGAGTTCGCGTTGATCTCGGTGCGCCGCAGCCAGATCGAGCCGCACGCCGACCGCGGGGACCGGCGGGCCAGGAGCGTGCTGTGGGGCCTGGAGCACGTGTCCGCGCTGATGGCGGCCGCGCAGCTGGGCATCACCCTGTGCACCCTGGTCCTCGGTGTGGTCGCCGAACCGGCCATCGCCCATCTGCTGGAGCCGGTGTTCGAGGCGGCGGGCGTCCCCTCGGGCGCGGGGCACGCGGTGTCCTTCGTGATCGCGCTGACCCTCGCCACCTACCTGCACATGCTGCTCGGCGAGATGGTGCCGAAGAACATCGCGCTGGCGGAGCCCACCCGCAGCGCCCTGATGCTGGGCCCGCCGCTGGTCGCGCTGTCCCGGGCTCTGCGCCCGGTGATCTTCACGATCAACGCCTTCGCCAACACCCTGCTGCGGCTGATGCGGGTCGAGGTGCGGGACGAGGTGGTGGCGTCCTTCTCGGACGCGGAGCTGGCGCAGATCGTGAAGGACTCCGGCGAGGCCGGCCTGATCGACGACCGGGCGCGGGAGCGGCTGAACGACGCGCTGGAGCTGGGCCGCCGCCCGGTCCGGGACGTGGTGATGCCTCTGGAGCGGGTGGTCTACGCCCGCCTCGGCGTCACCCCGGAGGGGCTGGAGGAGCTGTCGGTGGAGTCCGGGTACTCCCGTTTCCCGGTGGTGGACGAGGGCCGGCGCATCGTCGGCTACCTGCACGTCAAGGACGCCCTGGACGCCTCGCCCAGGGACATGCCGTTCCGGCTGCGGGACATGCGCCCCATCGCGCGGGTGCGGGAGAGCACCCCGCTGGACGACGTCATCACGGCCATGCGCGGCAGCCGTACCCACCTGGCGGCGGTGCTCGGCGCCGACGGGAAGCTGGCCGGGCTGGTGACCATGGAGGACGTGCTGCAGGAGCTGTTCGGACAGCGGGCCTGAGCAGCGGGGGAGCCGACCGACCGCTGGGTATGTCGACCGGATACCATCGTCGCGCCATGCAGACGAACCCCACCCACACCAGCCTGGTCGCGGTCGGCGACTCCTTCACCGAGGGCATGTCGGACCTCCTGCCCGACGGAACGTACCGGGGCTGGGCGGATCTCCTGGCCGCCCGGATGGCGGCCGTGACGCCCGGTTTCCGCTACGCGAACCTCGCCGTGCGCGGCAAGCTGATCCAGCAGATCGTCGACGAACAGGTGGACGTGGCGGCGGCCATGCGCCCCGACGTGATCACCCTCGTCGGGGGCCTCAACGACACGCTGCGCCCCAAGTGCGACATGGTCCGGGTCCGCGACCTGCTGACCGAGGCGGTGGAGCGGCTGGCCCCGCACTGCAAGCAGCTGGTGCTGATGCGCAGCCCGGGCCGTCAGGGCCCGGTGCTGGAGCGGTTCCGGCCGCGCATGGAGGCCCTGTTCGCCTGCGTGGAGGACCTCGCCGGGCGGCACGACGCGCTGGTGGTGGACCTGTACGGGGCGCCCGCGCTCTCCGACCCCCGGCTGTGGGACGTCGACCGGCTGCACCTGACGGCCGAGGGGCACCGCCGGGTCGCGGAGGCGGTGTGGCAGACGCTCGGCTACCCGCCCGAGGACCCCGACTGGCGGATCCCGCCGGCGGCCACCCTGCCGCCGGGCTGGGCCTCCCGCCGGGTCGCGGACGTCCGCTTCGCCCGCCGGCACCTGCTGCCGTGGATCGGCCGCCGCCTGACCGGCCGCTCCTCCGGTGACGGTCTGCCGCCGAAGCGCCCGGAGCTGCTCCCGTACGACCTCGGCTGAGCCGCCTTGGAGGTTCCGCCGAATCACCCCGTGGCGACTGCCTGCAGGAACCGCCAGTAGACTCCGTGCACGTGACTGCTGCGCCTGCCAAGCCCCGTATCCCGAACGTCCTCGCCGGACGCTACGCCTCCGCCGAGCTCGCCACGCTCTGGTCGCCCGAGCAGAAGGTGAGGCTGGAGCGGCAGCTCTGGCTCGCCGTGCTGCGGGCCCAGAAGGACCTGGGGATCGAGGTGCCGGACGCGGCGATCGCCGACTACGAGCGGGTCCTGGACCAGGTCGACCTGGCCTCGATCGCCGAGCGCGAGAAGGTCACCCGGCACGACGTGAAGGCCCGGATCGAGGAGTTCAACGACCTCGCCGGGCACGAGCACGTCCACAAGGGGATGACCTCCCGGGACCTCACCGAGAACGTCGAGCAGCTGCAGGTCCGGCTGTCGCTGGAGCTGATGCGGGACCGCACGGTCGCCGTGCTGGCGCGGCTGGGCCGGCTGGCCGGGGAGTACGGCGAGCTGGTCATGGCCGGGCGCTCGCACAACGTGGCCGCGCAGGCCACCACGCTCGGCAAGCGGTTCGCGACCGCCGCCGACGAACTGCTGGTGGCCCACGGCCGGGTGGAGGAACTGCTGGGCCGCTACCCGCTGCGCGGCATCAAGGGCCCGGTCGGCACGGCCCAGGACATGCTGGACCTGCTCGGCGGTGACGCGGACCGGCTGGCGGAGCTGGAGCGGCGGATCGCCGGGCACCTGGGCTTCTCCGAGGCGTTCACCTCGGTCGGCCAGGTCTACCCGCGGTCGCTGGACTACGAGGTGGTGACCGCGCTGGTGCAGCTGGCGGCGGCGCCGTCGTCGCTGGCGAAGACGATCCGCCTGATGGCGGGGCACGAACTGGTCACCGAGGGCTTCAAGCCGGGCCAGGTCGGCTCGTCGGCGATGCCGCACAAGATGAACACCCGCTCCTGCGAGCGCGTCAACGGCCTGATGGTGATCCTGCGCGGCTACGCCTCGATGACCGGCGAGCTGGCGGGTGACCAGTGGAACGAGGGCGACGTGTCCTGCTCGGTGGTGCGCCGGGTCGCGCTGCCGGACGCGTTCTTCGCGCTCGACGGGCTGCTGGAGACGTTCCTGACCGTCCTCGACGAGTTCGGCGCGTTCCCCGCGGTCGTCGCGCGGGAGCTGGACCGCTACCTGCCCTTCCTCGCCACCACCAAGGTGCTGATGGGCGCGGTGCGCGCGGGGGTCGGCCGGGAGGTCGCCCACGAGGCGATCAAGGAGAACGCGGTCGCCACGGCGCTGGCGATGCGGGAGCAGGGCGCCGAGCGCAACGACCTGCTGGACAAGCTGGCCGCCGACGAGCGGCTGCCGCTGAGCCGGGCGGAGCTGGAGGCGCTGATGGCGGACAAGCTGTCCTTCACCGGTGCCGCGGGCGGCCAGGTCGCCGCCGTGGTGGGGCGGATCGACGCGATCGTCAAGCAGCACCCGGAGGCCGCGGGCTACTCCCCCGGGGCGATCCTCTGACCCGCTCCGTGCCCCGATTCACCCGCGAGGAGCTGGAGGCCGCCCGTGACCGGCTGGTGCCGGACGTGGTCGCGGACGGCCTCGACGTCCTGTTCTGCGGCATCAACCCGGGCCTGATGACGGCCGCGACGGGCCACCACTTCGCCCGCCCCGGCAACCGCTTCTGGCCCGCGCTGCACCGCTCCGGGTTCACGCCGCGGCTGCTCGCGCCGTCGGAGCAGGAGGAGTTGCTGCGCTACGGGCTCGGCATCACCAACGTCGTGGCCCGGGCGAGCGCGCGGGCCGACGAGCTGACCGCGCGGGAGTACCAGGAGGGCGGACGGCTGCTCGCGGAGAAGGTGGCCCGGCTGCGGCCCCGTTGGCTGGCGGTCCTGGGCGTCACCGCCTACCGGGTGGCGTTCGACGACCGCGCCGCCCGGGTGGGGCCGCAGGACCGCACGATCGGTGACACACGGGTGTGGGTGCTGCCCAACCCGAGCGGGCTCAACGCGCACTGGACGCCCACGACCCTGGCCGAGGAGTTCGCCCGGCTGCGGGAGGCCGCTCGGGCGTAGCGCCCCCTGCCCGGCCTCACCGGGGCGGTCAGACCGGCGGTATGCCGCTGACCACCGCCAGCAGCTGCACCCCGCCGGCGCCGTCCCGGTCGGCGACGGCCACCGCGGCCCACCGTCCCGTCCCCTCCACCTGCCACAGCCACGCCGTGCCCGCCCGGGCGCTCAGCCACGCCCACGGCTCGGGTATCTCCTCCCGCTCGGTCCGCAGCAGGACCGTCTGCAGGTTCCACAGGCCGGGCGGGCCCCAGCGCGCGGTCAGCCGCTCCCGCAGGGCCTCGCACTCCGCCTCGATCTGCTCGACGCTCGCCGCCCACGACGCGGGGTCGCCGCGCAGGGAGTGACTGCCCGCCAGCACCGCGACGTGGTGTCCCGGCCCCCGGGGACCACCGTGCGACGAGCCGTGGTCCGCCGGGAAGGGACGGACGCACAGCTCGTCGAGGAGGGCCATGTGCCGGGCGATGTCCATGGGTTCCAGTAAACCCGCCACCACTGACACTTGGCGGGGCGTCAGCAGGCCCCTGGTCAGGCGTCCCGGCGGCGCAGCCTCCACGCGCCGGCCAGCAGGGCCGCCGCCGTCCACAGCGCGCTCACGGCAAGTCCCGCCCAGGGGCCGAGGATTCCGTCGTAGGACTGATGCAGGATCACCTGGCCGGCCCGGTCCGGCAGGACGTCGGCGACCGTGCCGGACATGTCGCCGACCACGAAGGACACCATGAGGATGAACGGGATCAGCACGGACAACGTGGCCACCTGGCTGCGCAGCACCGTGGCGAGCCCGGCGGAGAACAGCGCCATCAGCATCAGGTAGACGGCGCAGCCCACCACCGCGCGGACCTGCTCGCCGACGGTGAGACCGCTCGCCGCCGAGCCGAGCCCCGCACGACCCGCCAGCAGGCCGGCCACGGCCGTGGGCAGGCCCACCAGCAGTACGGGGACGGCGATCGAGACGATCTTCGCGGCGTACCACCGGCCGCGCTGCGGGACCGCCGCCAGGGACTGCCGCAGGGCGCCGTTGTGGAATTCCGCCGACACGGCCATGGCTCCGAAGGACACGGCGGCGATCTGCCCGAACACGACCCCGAACAGGGCCATGAACAGCGGATCGAACTGCGGGTCCGCCGTCTCGGGGGCCGCGGACAGCGCCGAGAAGGCCGGGGTCACGGCGAGCATCGCGAACAGGGCGGCGGGCTGCGAGCGGACGGTGCGGATCTTGAGCCACTCGGAGCGGAGCACGGGTGCGAACGACATGGTCAGACCTCCTGGTGGCGGGCGGCGAACTCGGTCTCGGTCTCGGTCAGATCGAGGTACGCCTGTTCCAGCGTCCCCTCGTCCGCCGCGAGTTCGAGGATCGGCACCCCCGCGGCGGAGGTGAGGCGCCCGATGTCCTCCACCCGGGCGTCCGGCACCGTCCAGTGCCCGTCGGGGTGGTCCAGGACGTCGTGGCCGGCACCGGCGAGGGCCGATCTGAGCGCGGCCGGGTCCGACGTGCGGACCCGGACCGCGGGCCGCACCCGCGCCTCGATGAAGTCCCGCAGCGGGGTGTCGGCCAGGAGCCGCCCCCGCCCGAGGACGATCAGGTGGTCGGCGAACGAGGCGGTCTCGTGCATCAGGTGGCTGGAGACCAGCACGGTCCGTCCCTCGTCGGCCAGCCGGCGCAGCAGGGTGCGGATCCACACGATGCCCTCGGGATCGAGGCCGTTGGACGGCTCGTCGAGCAGGACCACTTCGGGGTCACCGAGCAGCGCGGCGGCGATGCCCAGCCGCTGGCGCATGCCCAGCGAGTAGGTCCGCACCCGGCGGCGTGCCGTGGAGGTCAGTCCGACCTCCTCCAGCACCTCGTCCACCCGGCGGTCCGGGATGCGGTGGCCGGCCGCCAGGACCCGCAGGTGGTCGCGGCCGCTGCGGTTGCCGCGCGCGGCCTGCGCGTCGAGCAGGGCGCCGACGTGGTGCAGCGGCTGTTCCAGCGTGGTGTAGGGGCGGCCGCCGACGGTCGCCGAGCCCGAGGTCGGGTGGTCCAGGCCCAGCACCAGGCGCATGGTGGTGGACTTGCCGGCGCCGTTGGGGCCGAGGAAGCCGGTGACCCGGCCCGGCTGCACGCTGAAGGTGAGGTGGTCGACGGCTCGCCGGGTGCCGTACTCCTTGGTGAGGTCCTTGACGTCGATGCTGGTCATGGGCTCAGCATGGTCGCCGGACCGGGCCCCGGACCTCCCCCGGGCGGGGAGATCCGCTCCCCCGTGCGGGGGAGGCGACGGCAGGCGGGCGCCTGACATGATGCCGGGATGATCCGCTTCCTGCGTCCGTTCCTGCGGGGGATCACCTACACCCGCCAGTTGCACCTGTGGGTGCCCGCGCTGCCGTTCACCATCTGGGTGTTCATCCATCCCACGACGCCCTGGTTGCCCGCCTTCGTGGTCGTTCCGATGGGGCTGATCCCGGGGGTGCGCAGGCTGGAGGGCGTCCAGGCGCGGTTGCTGCTGACTCCCGGTGAGCGGGATCCCGGCATCTCGCAGGAACCGTCGGCGACCTGGCGCGACCGGCGGCGCACCGCACTCTGGCTCGTGGTGCGGCTGGTCCTGGGGGCGGTGGCGACGATCGTCACGGTGTGGCTGCCGCTGCTGTGCGTCTCGCTGATCCAGGTGTCCGTGGGGAGCGTGCCCGACGACGTGCCCGTGCTGCGGGACGTGCCCCACCACTGGGCGTACGCGCTGCTCGCCCCGCTCCCGTTGATCGCGTTCGCCCCGGCCGTGGTGGGGCTCGGTGAGCTGATCACCACGGCCGCGCGCCGCCTGCTCGGCCCCTCCCCCGCGGAGCGGATGGCCGCGCTGGAGGCCCGGACCGAGCAGCTACTGGAGCGCACGCGGATCGCCCGGGAGCTGCACGACTCCATCGGCCACGCGCTCACCGTCGCCGTCCTGCAGGCCGGCGCCGCCCGCACCGCGGGCGACCCGGCCTTCACGGACCGGGCGCTGGGCGCCATCGAGGAGACGGGCCGGGCGGCCCTGGAGGATCTGGACCGGGTTCTGCGCGTCCTGCGCGAGCAGGAGAAGCCCGTCGGCAGCCGTCCCGCGCTCGTGGACGCCGACCACCTGCTGGAGTCGGCCCGGGCGTCCGGAGCGACGGTCGACGCCGAGGTGACCGGGCCGGTGGATACGGTGCCGGGTCCGGTGTCCCGGGAGGGCTACCGCATCCTCCAGGAGGCGCTGACGAACGTGCTGCGGCACGCCGGGGCGGTCCCCGTGCGGGTCCGGATCGGCGTCGCCGACGGCACGTTGTGCCTGGACGTGCGCAACCCGTTGCCGCGGGACGCTCCCGGCCACCGGGAAGGAAGCGGCCTGCGGGGCATCCGGGAGCGCGCCGCGCTCCTGGGCGGACGCGCGTGGACGGGGCCCGAGCAGGGCGACTGGAAGGTGCGCGCCGAGCTGCCGGTGGCCTGACCCGTCGGTACCGGCCGGTGCGCAGCCGCTGCTCCGGGCGTGAGGTGTATGGCGGCGCCCGGGTCCCGCGAAGGCTCGTGCCCGGCGCCCCTCGGGTCCGGCGTGGTCCGGGGGCACTCCAGTGCCGCGGCAGGCGACGTTTGCCCGGGGCAGACGTTGCCTGGTGCGGCACTAGGCTGTCCGCATGCCGGTCACCGTCCTGCTCGTCGACGACGAACCGCTGGTGCGCGCGGGCCTGCGGGCCGTGCTGGAGGCGCAGCCCGACATCGAGGTGGTCGGGGAGGCCGCCGACGGCGCGGCGGTGATCCCGCTGGTGCGTCGGCTGCGGCCGGACGTGGTGGCCATGGACGTGCGGATGCCGCTGATGGACGGCATCGAGGCCACCCGGGCCCTGCTGCGGGCCCCCGGCACACCGCCGAAGATCCTGGTGGTGACCACGTTCGAGAACGACGAGTACGTCTACGACGCGTTGCGCGCGGGGGCCGACGGCTTCCTGCTCAAGCGGGCCCGCCCGGCCGAGATCGTGCACGCGGTCCGGCTGGTCGCCGAGGGCGACTCCCTGCTGTTCCCGGCCTCGGTGCGCCGGCTGGCCGCCTCCTACGGGGCGGGTGAGCGGGAGGAGGACACCCCGTCGTGGCCGGCGCGGCTGACCGAACGCGAGGCGGAGGTGCTGCGGCTGGTGGCGCGGGGACTGTCGAACGCGGAGATCGCCGCCCGGCTCGTCGTGGGGGCGGAGACGGTCAAGTCGCACGTCAGTTCCCTGCTCGGGAAGCTGGGGGCGCGCGACCGCACACAGGCGGTGATCGCCGCGTACGAGTCGGGGTTCGTGACGCCGGGGTGAGGGAACGGGTCTGCGGGGTGCGGTGCCCGGAGGTCGCCGGGGTGGGCGGCGACGAGTACGATCCGGCCAACACCTGCACGAACTCGGAGGACGGACGGTGGGTCGGCTGACCGGCGGGGACCCGTCGCTGTTGCGGAGGATCAACTCCGCGGTGGTGCTGCACGCGTTGCGGACCACGGACTGCGCGACGCTGACCGAGATCTCCGGTGTCACGGGGCTGTCCCGGCCCACGGTCGAGGGCGTCGTGGAAGGGCTGATCGAGGCGGGCCTGGTGGCGGAGAAGGCCGCCGAGGAGGGCACCGCGCGACGGCAGGGCCGCCCGGCGCGGCGGTTCCGGTTCCGCACGGAGGCCGGTCACCTGCTGGGCCTGGAGATCGGTCCGCACCGGGTGAGCGCGCTGCTGTCCGGACTGGACGGACGGGTGATCGGGGCGGAGGCGGCCGAGGTCCGGGACACGGCGTCGGCCGACGAGCGGCTGGAGCGCCTCCTGGCGGCCGTCACCACGTTGCTGCGCCGGGCCGGGATCGACCGGGACGCGCTGCGCGCCGTGGGCGTCGGGACGCCCGGCATCGTCGAGGCGGACGGCACGGTGCGGCTGGGCACGGCGCTGCCGGGCTGGACGGGGCTGGGACTGGGCGAGCGGCTGGGCCGGTCCTTCAGCTGTCCGGTGCTGGTGGAGAACGACGCCAACGCGGCCGTGGTGGCCGAACACTGGAAGGGCTCGGCCACCGACTCCGACGACGTGGTGTTCGTGCTGGCCGGGCTGAGTCCGGGCGCCGGTGCGCTGATCGGCGGGCGGCTGCACCGGGGGTACGGCGGGGCGGCGGGCGAGATCGGGGCGCTGCACCTGCTGGGCCGGGAGGTGACTCCGGAGACGCTGCTGTCCACCACGGACGAGCCGCTGCACCCGCTCGACGAACAGGCCGTCGCCCAGGTGTTCGCGCAGGCGCGGGAGGGCGACCTGCGGGCCGTCGCGGCCATGGAGCGGTTCATCCAGCGGCTGGTGCACGACGTGGCGGCGCTGGTGCTGGCCCTCGATCCGGAGCTGGTGGTGATCGGCGGCTGGGCGGCGGGGCTGGACGGCGTGCTGGCGCCGCTGCGCCGCGAGCTGGCCCGCTACTGTCTGCGCCCGCCGAAGGTGGCGCTGTCCCTGCTGGGCGAGGCGGTGGTGGCCACCGGTGCGCTGCGGCTCGCCCTGGACCACGTGGAGGAGCAACTCTTCGCGGTGGAGGGCACGGTGACGGCCCGCCGGTAGCGGGCCGGGGCCGGGTGTGCGGGGGCTTCCGGGGAGGCGGGGGCGGACACCCGCTCTGCGCTGGTGATCCGTCCGCCGTGGACCCCGCGTCCGTCCGTCATGCGTCCGCGGTGGGCCCCGCGTGTGTCCCGCGGCCGCCCGTCATCCGTCCGCCGTGGACCCCGCGTCCACCCTGCGCCGTCCGAAACCCCCGTGCCGCGTCCTCACGGCGCGCACCGCGCCGCCGTGCCCGGGGGGGCGACGGCGGCGTGCGGGTCCCGGGCGCCGCGTGCGGGCGGCGGCCACGGGGCGGGGGGTCAGGAGGCGTGGCGCACCGGGCCGTGGTGGATCTCGACGCCGCCGGAGTCGCCGAACGTCAGCCGGCAGGTGTCGGCGCGGTAGGTCGCCACGGAGAGCGCGGCGGTGCGGCCCCGGGCGACGTAGCGGGTGGTGACGACGAGGACGGGCGCGCCCGGCAGCCGGTCGAGTTCCCGGGCGTCGTCCGCGCGGGCGGAGCCCAGCTCCACGGCGTTCTCCTGCCGCTCCAGGTCGAGGCGCTGCAGTTCGCGCAGGACCGCCCGGGCGCGGGCCGGACCGGACCCGGCGTCGATGCCGGACAGGTCGGGCACCGAGGCGGCGGGAATGTACAGCAGCTCGGCGGCGACGGGCTGACCGTGGGAGAGGCGGGACCGGCGCACGACGTGCACCGGCTCGTCACTGGCGGTGACCAGGGCCTCGGTGATCGCGGCCGGCGGCACGTCCAGAGTGCTGTCGAGGGTCTGCCAGGCGTCGTCGGGGCCACCGGGCCAGGCGTGCTGCTCGGTGCCGACGGAGACCCCCACGCGCGGCGGCGCGACGGTCGTGCCGACGCCCCGGCGGCGCTGCAGCCGGCCTTCGAGTTCGAGCTGTTCCAGGGCCTGCCGGAGGGTGGCGCGGGCGACTCCGAAGCGTGCCGCGAGATCGCGTTCGTTCGGCAGGATCTCCCCCACGGAGAACTCGGTCTCCAGCGCCTCGCTGAGCACGGTCCTGAGATGCCAGTACTTCGGTTCCGGCACCGTTTCCAGCTGCGTGGTCCCCACCCTGTCCTCCGCGATCGCCGTGTGCGGCGGCGTTTTAGCGCCCTTGTTTATTAAAGGTTGTTGCACTTATCAGCGACGATAGGGCGGCCCACCCCCTTGGTCAATACCAATCGGCCCGGCGACGCGGTCCCGCGGCCGGGTGGGCGGGGCCCGGGAGCCGCGGGCGGCGGGGGGTTATCCGAGGTCGGCCAGGGAACGGAGCTTGTCCGGGTTGCGGATGAGATAGACGGTGCGGATGCGTCCGTCGGCGACGTCCACCTGGACGACGGCGTCGGGCCTGCCCCCGGAGAGGACGAGCACCGCGGGGCCGCCGTTCAGTTCCAGCACGCGGACGGTGAGGTCCGGCACGCCCTTGGCGGCGACCCCGGCGAGGAAGCGGGCCACGTGGTCGGCGCTGCGCAGCTCCCGCAGGGGGGCGCGCGACCGGCCGCCGCTGTCGCCGATGAGCCGGGCGTCCGGGGCGAGCAGTTCCAGCAGCCGCTCCAGGTCCCCTCCGGCCGCGGCGGCCAGGAACCGCTCGGTGAGGTCGCGGCGGTGCGCGGGGTCGGCGTCGTAGCGCGGGCGCCGCTCGTCGACGTGCCGGCGGGCGCGCGCGGCGAGTCGGCGCACGGCCGGTTCGGAGCGGTCCAGCAGGGCGGCGATCTCCGCGTGCGGGAAGCCGAAGGCCTCCCGCAGGACGAAGACGGCGCGCTCCAGCGGGGACAGGGTCTCCAGGACGACGAGGACGGCGAGCGAGACGGAGTCGGCGAGCTCGGCCTGCTCGGCGGTGTCGGGCGCGGTGTCCCCGAACGCGGTGACGTACGGCTCGGGCAGCCACGGGCCGGCGTAGGTCTCGCCGCGTGCCGTGATGCGGCGCAGCCGGTCGATGGCCAGGTGGGTGGTGACGCGGACCAGGAAGGCGCGCGGTTGCCGGACGGGGGACCGGTCGCCCTCCGCCCAGCGCAGCCAGGCGTCCTGGACGACGTCCTCGGCGTCGGACACGCGGCCGAGCATGCGGTAGGCGACGCCCAGGAGGAGGGAGCGGTGTTCCTCGAAGACGTCGGTCCGGGTGTCGTCGCTCACCGGGCCATCCCAGCCCACGCGGCGGGCGGTGTCCAGGCGGAGCGGCCGGTGCGTCCGGGGCCGCGCCGACCGCCGGGTGACACCGGCTGCCCCGTGGGGCTACCCGTCGGTAGCGATTGCTGACAAGCTGTCTAGGACGTCAGGCGGCGTCCGGGTCCGGCACCGCGCCCGGACCGCGCGATCCCAGCCCACGGGTCCCGGCCCACGAGTCCCAGACGAGGAGCACCCTCATGTCCGCGACCGTCTCCTTCCAGGTCACCGGCGCGCACGGCCCGCGCACCGTGACCCTGTCCTGCGCGCGCGTCGGCCGCGGGGAGCCGCTGCTGCTGCTGCACGGCATCGGCCACCACCGGCAGGCCTGGGACCCGGTCGTGGACATCCTGGCCACCGAGCGCGAGGTGATCGCCGTGGACCTGCCGGGGTTCGGCGCGTCCCCCGCCCTGCCCGACGGTCTCCCCCACGACCTGGCGACCATGACCGCCGTCCTCGGCGCGCTCTGCGCGGAACTGGGGATCGGCCGGCCGCACGTGGCGGGCAACTCGCTCGGCGGTCTGCTGGCGCTGGAGCTGGGCCGGGAGGGGCTCGCCCGTTCCGTCACGGCGCTCTCCCCGGCCGGGTTCTGGACCCGGGCGGAGCGGCGCTACGCCTTCGGCGTGCTCGTCGCGATGCGGCGCCTCGCGGAGCGGATGCCGCTGCCCCTGGTCGAGCGGCTGGCCCGCTCGGCGGCCGGCCGGACGGTCCTCACCAGCACCATCTACGCCCGTCCCGGGCGCCGCGCGCCCCAGGCCGTGGTCGCCGAGACGCTCGCGCTCGCCGGGGCCCCCGCGTTCGCCGAGACCCTGCGGGCGGGCACCGCCGTGCGCTTCACCGACGACGTGCCCGGCATCCCGGTCACCGTGGCCTGGGGCAGCAGGGACCGGCTGCTGATCCCCCGTCAGGGGGTGCGGGCCAAGAGGACGATCCCGCGCGCCCGGCTGGTGCGGCTGCCGGGCTGCGGTCACGTGCCGATGAACGACGACCCCGCCCTGGTCGCCCGCGTCCTCCTCGACGGCAGCCGCTGAGGCAGGGACGGGACGGGCCCGCACCGGCGCCGGCCGGCGCGAGCCCCCGGCGCCGGCTCCGTGCGGCTTGCGGCCCGGCGGGCCTGCGGCCGGGCGCCCCCGGGCGGGTGGCGCGATCCGGTTGTTCACGTCGTGTTCGGGTGCGTGCCGCGCCGCCCGAGTACATCTGACGGCGCACACTGACCGGATCCGGCTCCCGCCCCTGGAGGCGCCTCCATGACACATCGTCAGTCCCCCTCCCGCCGCGCCGTGTTGAGCGGTTCGCTCGCGGCCTCGGCGGCCCTGGCCCTGCCCCCCGTCCTCGGACAGGCCCCCGCCTTCGCCCGGTCCGGACGCCCGCGTGCGCCGTGGGGCGTGCAGAGCGGCGAGGTCACGCACCACTCCGGGCTCGTGTGGGTGCGGTCGGACCGGCCGGCCCGGATGCTGGTGGAGACCTCGGCGACGGAGTCGTTCCGCAACGCCCGCCGCTGGCGCGGCCCGCTGCTCGGCACCGGGACGGACTTCACCGGCACCACCCGTCTGCTGGGCCTCCCCCCGGGCGAGCGGATCCACTACCGGGTGACGCTCTCCGACCCCGACGATCCGCGCCGCTCCGGCGAGCCGGTCACCGGCGTCTTCCGCACCGCGCCGGTGCGGCGGCGGGACGGCGTCCGGTTCGTGTGGTCGGGCGACCTGGCCGGACAGGGCTGGGGCATCAACCCGGTCGCGGGCGGCTACCGGATCTTCGACGCCATGTCCCGGCTGGACCCCGACTTCTTCCTGTTCAGCGGCGACACGATCTACGCCGACGGCCCGATCGCCCCCACGCAGGCGCTGCCCGACGGCACTCTGTGGCGCAACATCACCACCGAGGAGAAGTCCAAGGTCGCCGAGACCCTCGCCGAGTTCCGCGGCGCCTTCCGCTACAACCTGCTCGACGAGCACCTGCGCCGGTTCAACGCCCGCGTGCCGTCCGTCGTGCAGTGGGACGACCACGAGGTGCGCAACAACTGGTACCCGGGCCAGACCATCGCCGACACGGACACCCGCTACACGGAGAAGAGCGTCGACGTGCTGGCGGCCCGGGCCCGTCGCGCCTTCGGCGAGTACTTCCCCACGGCGCCGCCGCGGCCGGGCGCCCGCGAGCGCCGGATGTACCGGGTGCTGCGGCAGGGGCCGCTGCTCGACGTGTTCGTGCTGGACATGCGCACCCATCGCAACGCCAACTCCCCCGGCCGGCAGACCGTGGACCCGCAGGGCATCCTCGGCCGCGAGCAACTGGACTGGCTCAAGCGGGAGCTGGCCCGGTCGCGGGCGGTGTGGAAGGTGATCGCCGCCGACATGCCGATCGGGCTGGTCGTGCCGGACACCACCGAGGGCCGGCCGCACGTCGAGGCGGTGGCCCAGGGCGACCCGGGCGCGCCCCTCGGCCGTGAGCTGCAGATCGCGGAACTGCTGCGGTTCGTCAAGCACCGGCGGATCACCGGCACGGTGTGGCTGACGGCCGACGTGCACCACACCTCGGCGCAGCACTACCGGCCCGAGCGGGCGGCGTTCGGCGACTTCGAGCCGTTCTGGGAGTTCGTCTCCGGGCCGCTGAACGCCGGTGCCTTCCCGTCGGTCGCGCTCGACGGGACCTTCGGACCGGAGCGGGTGTTCGTGAAGGCGCCGACCGCGTCGAACGTGTCGCCCGCCGGGGGGTACCAGTTCTTCGGGCAGGTCGACATCGACGGCGACAGCGGCACGCTGACGGTGCGGCTGCGGGAGCAGGACGGCACGGTGCTGTACACGAAGCGGCTGGTCCCGGGGCGGGTCGGCCAGTGACGCGGACGGCACCGGGGCGGGCGGCAGCGAGGCGGGCGGCAGGAATCCGGACATAAGAACTCTTTACTCACCGGTCACAGTGCGTTCGTGATCACGAAACACGCCTCGTTCACCGTGGACGCATGAGTCGAGACATGTCCGACCCGACGTCCCCCGTCCCGCACGGCCGCGCCGGCCGCCCGAAGTCGCCGGCCGGCTCCGCCCGCTCCTTCGCTGCGCTGTTCCGCAGGGGACGGGCACGACGCCACGGTCACGCGCCACCGGAACCGGATACCGGTGGCGCCCGGCCCGAGGGCGCCCTGTGGCGGATGCGGACCACGGTGGAGGACCGGCCGGGGTCGCTGGCCGCGCTGTGCACGGCGCTCGCCGGGCGGGAGGTCGACATCCTGAGCCTGCAGACGCACCCGCTGGGCACCGCCACGGTGGACGAGTTCCTGCTGCGCGCCCCGGCCGGACTGGCCGGGGCCGACCTGTCCGCGGCGGTGTCGGCCGCCGGGGGCACGGACACCTGGATCGAACGGGCGGACGCGCACGACCTGGCGGACATCCCGACCCGGATCCTGGGCCTGGCCGCCCGCACCGCGGTGGACGCGGCCGAACTCCCGCTGGCCCTGCGCCAGTTGCTGGGCCGCTGCTCGATCCGCTCCCTGCCCGCCCCGCACCCCGCCCAGGCCGCTGCGGGCGGGGCGGCGGCGGAGGAGGACGGGCTGGAGGCCACCGTGCTGCGGCTGCGCGCTCCCGACGGGGGCACGATCATCGTCGACCGGCCTCATCTGCCGTTCACGCCCACGGAGTTCGCCCGCGCCCGGGCACTGGTGGAGCTGGACGCCCGGCTCGGCCCCCGGCTCCCGTCCGGCCGGGACGTGCTGACCCTGGCCGAAGGGCGCGACATCACCGTGCGCCGGGCCGACACCTCCGACGTGCCGGCGGCGCGGGAGATGCACCGGCGGTGCTCGCCCCGGACCCTGCGGATGCGCTACCACGGCCCGGTCGGCGACGCGGACCGCTACCTGCGGCACCTGCTCGGCCCGCGCTTCGGCCGCACCCTCGCCGCGCAGACCGCGTCGGGCCGCATCGTCGGCCTGGGCCACCTGCTGTGGGACGGTGACGAGACGGAGGTGGCGCTGATCGTCGAGGACGCGTGGCAGCACCGGGGCATCGGCGGTGAACTGCTCGGCCGGCTGGTGGCGATGGCCGTGGAGGCGGGCTGCGCCCACGTGTACGCCGTGACGCAGGCGTCGAACACCGGCATGGTCGCCGCCATGCGCGGTCTGGGTCTCCCCCTCGACTACCGGATCGAGGAGGGCACCCTCGTCATCACCGCCCGGCTGGACACCGCCCCGGCGGACCACGGCCGCGCCCCGCACACCGCGGACGCCGGGCGTGACGCCCGGGGGACGGGTGCCGGTCCCGGCCGCGGGGAGCGCGTCGGCCGGCCGTGACACGGGAAGCCGCCCGGAGCCGCGGCGGAGCGGCCCCGGCACCGCTCGGCCGGACGGCCGCGGACCGGCCGGGAGCACGTCCAGCACGCCCCTCCCCCGGCACCGGGAGGGGGCGGGCATAGGGGCGGGCACGGACAGCGGCGGACGGCCCGGCGGAAGAACCACCGGGCCGTCCGCCGTGTCGTCCGCCGTGTCGTCCGCCGTGTCGTCCGGTCCGGGGCGCCCCCGGTCGTTACGCCGGCACCTCGCTGCGGGCGGGCGCCCCCTCGGCGGGCTCGCGCTCCCCCAGGGCCGCGTCGAGGTCGGCCCACAGGTCGTCGACGTCCTCCAGCCCCACCGAGAGCCGCAGCAGACGGTCGCCCACCCCGGCGTCGCGGCGGTCGTCGGCGTCGACGATGCGGTGGCTGATGGACGCCGGGTGCTGGATGAGCGTGTCGACGCTGCCCAGGCTGACGGCCGGCGTGATCAGCCGGACCCCGGCGATCACCTCGTGCGGGTCGCCGTGCACCTCGAAGGAGACCATCGCGCCGCCGATGGACGGGTAGTGCACCCGGGCCACGCGCGGGTCGGCGGCGAGCCGGCGGACGAGTTCCGCGGCGTTCGCGGACGCGGCCCGCACCCGTACCGGCAGCGTGGACAGTCCGCGCAGCAGCAGGTAGCCCGCGAGCGGGTGCAGCACGCCGCCGGTCGCGAAGCGCACCTGCCGCAGCCGGCCGGCCGTCTCCTCGTCGCAGGCCACCACGCCGGCCAGGACGTCCCCGTGTCCGCCCAGGTACTTGGTGGCGCTGTGCAGCACCATGCGGGCGCCGTGCTCGGCGGGGCGCTGGAGCACCGGGGTGGCGAAGGTGTTGTCGACCAGCAGCGGCACCGAGCCGCAGGCGTGGGCGACGGCCCGCAGGTCGATCTCGGCGAGCGTGGGGTTGGCCGGTGACTCGACCAGCACCAGGCCGGTGTCGGGGCGCAGGGCGTCGGCGACGCCCGCCGGGTCGGTCCAGGTCACCTCGGAGCCGAGCAGTCCGGCGGTGAGGAGGTGGTCGCTGCAGCCGTAGAGCGGCCGGACGGCGACGACGTGCCGCAGCCCCATGGCGCCGCGCACCAGCAGGACGGCGGAGAGCGCGGCCATGCCGCTGGCGAAGGCGACGGCGGCCTCGGTGCCCTCCAGGCGTGCCAGGGCGGTCTCGAAGCGGGCGACGGTCGGGTTGCCGAGCCGCCCGTAGACGGGCGGGCCGTCCGGTTCCGCGCCGGTGGCGGCGAAGGCGTCGATGCGGGCCGCCTCGGCCCGGCTGTCGTACGAGGGGTAGGTGGTGGACAGGTCGATCGGCGGGGCGTGCAGGCCCTGCCGGGCGAGGTCGTCCCGGCCGGCGTGCACGGCCTCGGTGGCGAGTGCTCTCGGGGTGCCGCGCGTGTGCGCGCTTCGCGTGTCCATGCCCAGGTCCATGGCGGAAGGGTGAACACCGGCCGGGCGCAGGGGGCCGCTTCCCGTGCTACGTTCGGCCCGTGGCTGAATCCGTCGTACTGGATCCGGTGGATCTGCACCTGCTGCGGCTGTTGCAGAACGACGCCCGGACGACCTACCGGGACCTCGCCGCGCAGGTCGGGGTCGCGCCGTCGACCTGTCTGGACCGGGTGACCCGGCTGCGCCGCTCCGGCGTGATCCTCGGGCACCGGCTGAAGCTGGATCCGGCCAAGCTGGGCCGGGGGCTCCAGGCGCTGCTGTCCGTCCAGGTCAGACCCCACCGGCGGGAGCTGGTCGGGCCGTTCGTGGAGCGGATCCGGGAACTGCCGGAGTCGCTGACCGTGTTCCACCTGACCGGGCCGGACGACTACCTCGTGCACGTCGCGGTGGCCGACATGACGGATCTGCAGCGCCTCGTGCTGGACGAGTTCACCTCGCGGCGGGAGGTGGCGCGGGTGGAGACCCGGCTGATCTTCCAGCAGTGGGACTGCGGGCCGCTCCTGCCGTCTTCGCCCTCGGCTCAATCGGGGTGACGCGCGGAGAGCGGCGTACCAGGATGGTCCGCATGTCAGAGACCACCCACAGCCCGCTGCCCCGTCAGGTCGCCGACGCCTACGTCGACGCCCTGGTCGCCCTCGACCCGATCACCGGCACCTTCCTGGGCGTCCGGGAGAGTTCCTCCCGGCTGCCCGACCTCTCGCCCGCCGGCCAGGAGGCCCTCGCGGAGCTGCAACGCGCCACGCTCGCCCGGCTCGACGAGGCGGAGCGGCGGCCCGGCGCCGACAGCGGCGTCGAGCGGCGGTGCGCCCGGCTGCTGCGCGAGCGGCTCACCGCCGAACTGGCCGTGCACGAGGCCGGTGAAGGACTCCGCTCGGTGGGCAACCTGGGCACGGTCGCGCAGTCGGTGCGCGAGGTGTTCACGGTGACGCCGGCGGACACCGAGGAGGACTGGGCCGCGATCGCCGAGCGGCTGCGCGCCGTACCGGCCGCGCTGGGCGGCTACCGTCAGTCGCTGGCGCTCGGCCTGGAGCGGAAGCTGTACGCGGCGCCGCGGCCGACCGCCACGTTCGTCGGGCAGCTCACCGAGTGGTCGGACACGGGCGGGGGCCGCGGCTGGTTCGAGGACTTCGCCGCCGCGGGGCCGGACGCCCTGCGCGCGGAGCTGGACGAGGCCGCGCGGTCGGCCACCGCCGCCGTGGTGGAGCTGCGGGACTGGATGCGCGACGTGTACGCGCCGGCCGTCGAGGGCGCGCCGGACACGGTGGGCCGGGAGCGCTACGCCCGGTGGGCGCGGTACTTCAACGGCACGGACCTCGACCTGGACGAGGCGTACGCGTACGGCTGGGCCGAGTACCACCGGCTGCTCGGCGAGATGCGCAAGGAGTCCGAGAGGATCCTGCCCGGTGCCGCCACGCCGTGGGTGGCGCTGGCGCACCTCGACGAGCACGGGCGGCACATCGAGGGCGTCGACGAGGTGCGGGACTGGCTGCAGGGCGTGATGGACCGGGCGATCGAGGCCCTCGACGGCACGCATTTCGAACTGGCCGAGCGGGTCCGGCGGGTGGAGTCCCGGATCGCCCCGCCGGGCAGCGCCGCGGCGCCGTACTACACGCCCCCGTCGGAGGACTTCTCCCGGCCGGGCCGGACCTGGCTGCCCACCATGGGCCTCGACCGGTTCCCGGTCTACGACCTGGTGTCGACGTGGTACCACGAGGGGGTGCCCGGTCATCACCTCCAGCTGGCGCAGTGGGTGCACGTGGCCGACGACCTCTCCCGCTACCAGGCGTCGATCGGCATGGTCAGCGCCAACGCCGAAGGCTGGGCGCTGTACGCGGAGCGGCTGATGGACGAGCTCGGCTTCCTGACGGACGCGGAGGAGCGGCTGGGCTACCTCGACGCACAGATGATGCGGGCGCTCCGGGTGATCGTGGACATCGGCATGCACCTGGAGCTGGAGATCCCCGCGGACTCGCCGTTCCACCCGGGTGAGCGCTGGACGCCGGACCTGGCGCAGGAGTTCTTCGGCGCGCACAGCAGCCGGCCGGCGGACTTCGTGGAGAGCGAGCTGACCCGCTATCTGACGATCCCGGGCCAGGCGATCGGCTACAAGCTGGGCGAGCGGGCGTGGCTGCGGGGCCGGGAGAACGCCCGGGCGCGGCACGGCGACGCCTTCGACCTGAAGGCGTGGCACATGGCCGCCCTGTCGCAGGGGTCGCTGGGTCTGGACGACCTGGTGGACGAGCTGTCCGCGCTGTAGCCGTCCGCTCGCACGTGTCCGGGCCGGCGCCGTCGCGGGCCCGGACCGCTGCCCCGCGCGCCGTGGCGGCCGGCGGCGTGCGGGGCGCCGTCAGCGCCGGAATCCGCCCTCGGAGTCGATGACCTGCCCGGTGATCCACTCCGCCTCGTCGGTCGCCAGCCAGGCCAGGAGCCGGGCCGGGTCGTCGGGCATGCCCCACCGTCCGCCGGGGAAGCGGGCGGCGACCGCGTCGTAGGCGTCGCCGGTCAGGTAGCCGGTGTCCACCGGGCCCGGGTTGACGGTGTTGACGGTGACCGCGTGGGCGGCGAGCGCGGTGGCCAGGGAGCGGGTGACGGACGCCAGGGCGCCCTTCTGCAGGGCGTAGGCGATCTCGCCCGGCATCCCGCCGGCGATGTCCTGGCCGGAGGTCATCATCAGGACCCGCCCGCCGGGTGTGCGGGGCGGCAGCGCGGCACGGTGGCGGGCGTGCGCCTGCACGAGGAGCAGCACCGAGCGGGTGTCGACGGCCCAGTGCGCGTCCAGCATCGCGGCGTCGACGGTGTCGAGGTCGCCGTCCGAGCCGCTGAGGGCGTGGTTGGCGACGAGGATGTCGAGCCGCCCGCCGAGCGCCTGGGTGGCGCGTGCGTGCAGGGCGGCGGGCTCCCGGGGGTCGCTGAGGTCACCGGGTTCGTCGAGCACGCGCGCCCCGGGGTCGGCGCGGGCGGCGCGGACGGCGTCGGCCACGTCCTCGGGCCGGTCCGCGCCCCACGGCTGGGCGGCGTCGTGCGGCACGTGGTGGTGCAGGCAGACGCTCGCACCGAGGGCGGCCAGGCGCCGGGCCACGGCGCATCCGATGCCGCCGAGCCGGCTCGCGCCCGTGACCAGGGCGGTGCGGCCGCGCAGTGGCAGGGGGTCACGCAGCAGGGACTCGGGGCCGGGTTCGGGCAGTCGGGGCATGGTGACCCATGATGGGGTGCGTCCGGCACCGGCGCACCCGGATTTCCTCCCCGGGCCGGGGCGGGCCGGGTCAGAGCAGGGGCCGGAGCCGGACCAGGGCCAGCCAGGTCTCCGGGCCGGGTCGCACCTGGGCCGCGCCGACCCCGTAGCGCCCGGCGGGCAGGGCGAGCCGCAGGTGGCCGGTGCCGGTGGCGTGGGAGCCGGGCCAGGCCGCGTCGAACAGCACCACCGGGCCGGGCACCCTCCACTCCACCGGGGGCTCCCAGTCGGCCGTGTCCAGGGCCGCCGGTACGCGGGCCAGCAGTTCGGCCTCCGTGTCGGCGGCGATCCACCGGACCAGCACGCCGTGTTCGGGGAGGTACGCGGTGGCGGCCGGCTCGTCGCCCAGCACGAGGGCGGCGCCGTCCCCGACGGGGAGGAGGCCGACGGGGCCGTCCACCTCACAGGCCCGGTCGTAGTCCGAGGCGGCCTCCTCGCCGTCGGCGCCGGTCCAGAACGGCAGCACCGCCTCCGGTACCGCGACGAGCGGCCCGCCGCCCGATTCGGCCCACTGTGCCGTGCCCGGCTCCGCATGACGCACCATGCACCGAACCTATCGGGCTCAACTCCACTCGTCCGCGCGGGGGTTCAGTGGCTCGTGCGCTGCCGCAGCACCGATCCGGAGCGGCCCTTGACGACCTCCAGCTGGGCGTGGATCCGCCGCCGCAGGTCGGGGACGTGGCTGACGATGCCGACGCTGCGGTCGCGTTCGCGCAGGGAGTCCAGGACGTCGAGGACCTCGTCGAGGGTCTGGTCGTCGAGGCTGCCGAAGCCCTCGTCGATGAACAGGGTGTCCAGCCGGACCCCGCCCGCCTCGTCGGTGACGACGTCCGCGAGGCCCAGGGCGAGGGCGAGGGAGGCGAAGAACGTCTCGCCGCCGGACAGCGTCGCCGTGTCCCGCTCCCGGCCGGTCCAGGCGTCGACGACGTGCAGCCCGAGGCCGCTGCGGCCGCGGCCGGCGCGGTCGTCGGAGTGGACGAGGGTGTAGCGGCCCGACGACATGCGCCGCAGCCGCACGGTCGCGGCGGCGGCCACTTGCTCCAGGCGGGCGGCGAGCACGTACGACTCCAGGCGCATCCGCCGGTCGTTGTCCGCCGAGGTGCCCGCGGTGAGCGAGGCCAGCCGGGCCACGCGGTCGTACTCCGCGCGCAGCGGCGCCAGCCGGCGGGCCCCGTCGGCGCACCGGGCGGAGAGCCGGTCGAGTTCGGTGCAGCGGCGGGCGGCGGCGTCGCGTGCGGAGGCCGCCTCGCGCACGCGGCGGTCGGCGTCCTCGGCGGCGCGCTGCGCGGCGGCCACGTCGGCGGGCGGCCGGCCGGCGGCGGCCACGGTGCCGGGTTCGGCGAGGACCGCGCGGACGGCGGCCTCCTCGTGCTGCCAGGCGTCGAGGCGCCGTTGCAGCTCGCGGTGGGCGGCGTCGTCGAGGCGGGCGTCGGCGGCGGCCTCGGGGGTGTCGAACCCGGCCCGGTAGGCGGCGTCGGCGAGGCGTGCGTCGGCGTCCTTGAGCCGCTGGGCGGTGTCCTCGGCGGTGCGGGCCGCGTCGGCGGCGTCGGTGAGCCGGGCGACGTGCCGTTCCAGTTCGGCGGCGCGTTCGGTGACGCTGCGCGCGGTGCCGCGGGCCCGGGTCAGCTCCTCCTCCAGCGCGGCCCGCTCCCGGTCGAGGCGTTCGCGGTGGCCCACCCGGGACGCGGCGCGGACCGCGGCCTCCTGGCGGGCGGTGGTGCGCAGCGCGTGTTCGCGTTCCGCGCGGCGCAGCTCCTCCTGGGCGGAGTGCAGCAGGGACGCGGCGTCCCGGGCCTCGGCGTACTCCTCCTCCAGTCCGGCGAGGGCGTCGGCGAGGTGCTCGACGGGGGTGTCGCCGGACTCGGCGCGGGCGGCGGCCAGGGCTTCGCGGAGCGAGGCCAGCGTGCGGGCGTCCTCCGCTTGCCGTTCGTCCGCGGCGCGGCTGTCCGCGAGGGCGCGCTCCTCGGTCTCGCGGTCGACGTGTCCGGCGTCCCGGCGGGCGGGGGCGGGGTGTCCGGTGGCGCCGCAGACGGGGCAGGGGGCGCCGTCGGTGAGGTGGGCGGCGAGTTCGGCGGCGATGCCGTCGAGGCGCTGCTCCTTGAGGTCGAGCCAGCGGGCGCGGGCCCGGGTGGCGCGTTCGGCGGAGTCCAGGGCGGTGCGGCGGGCGTCCTCGGTGCGGGCGGCGAGGTCGTCGCGCTGCCGGGCGGCGGCCAGCCGCTGCCGGGCGCCGTCGCGCCGGCCGGCGAGGTCGTCGGCGCGGGCGGCCGCCCGCTGGGCGGTGTCGATGGCGTCGCGGAGTCCGTCGCGGGTGCGTTCCCACTGGGCGAGCCACGCCTCGGCCTCCTGCAGGATCTCCGCGTCGGCGCGCTCCTGGCGGTCCAGGCCGGCACGTTCGTCGAGGAGTCCGGCGAGGCGCTGCTCGGCCCGGCGGGCGGATTCCAGGGCGCCGCGTTCCTCGGCGGCGCGCCGGGCGGCGGCCGCGAGTCCGGCCGCGCCCGCGTCGGCCAGGCCCACCGGGAGCAGGGCGCGGGCGCGGGTCTCGGCGGCGGTCGCGCGGCGGTGGTCGGTGTCCGCGGACTCGCGCAGGTCCAGCGCGGCCGCCACCGTCTCCGCCTTGCGGGCCCGCTCCATGCGCGCCTCGTTGTCCCGGTGGGCGGCGGCCCGTTCCTCCAGCCGGGCGGCGCGCTCCCGGGCCTCGGCGAACCGCCGTTGCAGCCGGTCCCGTTCGCGGCTCTCGTCCAGGGCGTCGGTGGCGGCGGTCCGCGCGGACTCGGCGGCGGCGAGCCGGCAGTACGCCACGGTGAGCTGTTCGCGCGCGGTGCTGCGGGCGACGGCGGCGGCGCTCAGCACGGTGTCGGCCAGGCCGGGGTCCCCGGGGGTGAGGTCGGGCAGGACCATGGCGTCGCCGGCGGCCTGCTGCATGCGGTGCGCGTCGGCCAGCAGGGCGGCGTCGCCCTCCCTGACCCGGGCTTCGGTGCCGCGCCGGCGTTCGGCGAGGCGCTTCTCCACCTCGGCGAACCGCCGGGTGTCGAACAGGCGCCCGAGGAGCCGTCCGCGGGCTTCGGCGTCGGCTCTCAGGAAGCGCGCGAAGTCGCCCTGCGGCAGCAGGACGACCTGGCAGAACTGTTCGCGGCTCATGCCGAGGAGCTGGGTGATCTCCTCGCCGACCTCCTGGTGGGAGCGGCTGAGGTCCTTCCAGGTGCCGCTGACCGGGTCGCGTTCGCTCAGCCAGGTCTGGGCCTTGTCGACGGTGGTGCCGGTGCCGCGCTTCTTCGGGCGCTCCCAGGGCGGCTGCCGGGTGACGCGCAGGCGGCGCCCGGCGACGGTGAGTTCGAGGGTGACCTCGGTACGGGTGCCGGGGTCGGCGTGGTCGCTGCGCAGGGTGAGCCCCTGGCCGCTCTGGCGCGCGCCGGGCACGGCGCCGTACAGCGCGTAGCAGACGGCGTCGAGCACCGAGGTCTTCCCGGCGCCGGTGGCACCGTGCAGCAGGAAGAGACCCGCGGCGGACAGGTCGTCGAAGTCGACGCTCTGGGCGTCGCCGAACGGCCCGAAGGCGGTCAGGTCGAGCCGGTGCAGCCTCACCGGGCCACCTCCCCGGCCGCGTCGTCCGCGCGCACCGCGTCGAAGGCGTCCCGCAGCACGGCGCGCTCCCGTTCGTCGGGTCCGGCGCCGCGCACGTGGGCGACGAAGTCCTCGGCGATCTCCTGGTCGTCGCGGCCGGCGAGCCGCCGGGCGTAGGACACGTCGGGGTCGTCGGGGGCGCGGTCCGGGTCGAAGACGAGGCTGAGGGTGTGCGGGAACCGTTCGGTGAGGCGCGCCATGGGGTCGGCCGGGCGCACCGGGTCGGTGAGGGTGGCCTCGACCCACGCCTGTTCGTGCGCCGCGAGCGCGGGGTCGGCGAGCAGGTCCTCCAGGTGCCCGCGGATCCGGGCCAGGGGGCGGGGCACCGGGCAGTCGACGCGCTCGGCGGTGACGGCCCCGTCGGCGTCCAGGTCGACGAGCCACATGCTCTTGCGGTGCCCGGCCTCCGAGAAGGAGTACGGCAGGGGGGAGCCGGAGTAGCGCACCCGGTCGGTGAGGGTCTGGCAGCCGTGCAGGTGGCCGAGGGCCACGTAGTCCACGCCGTCGAACACCGCGGCGGGCACGGCGGCCACCCCGCCGACGGTGATGTCCCGTTCGCTGTCGCTGGGCCGGCCGCCGGTGACGAAGGCGTGGGCGAGGACCACGCTGCGGGTGCCGGCCGGGCGGGCGGCGAGGTCGGCGCGGACCCGGTCCATGGCGGCGGACAGCACCGTCTCGTGGGCGGCCTTCGTCACCTGGAACCGGTCCTTCACCAGGGCGGGTTCGAGGTACGGCAGCCCGTAGAAGGCGACTTCGCCGTGGGCGTCGGACAGCATCACGGGGGTGCCGCAGGCGGACGGGTCGGTGCGCAGGTGGATGCCGGCGCGGCCGATGAGTCCGGCGCCGACACCGAGACGGCGGGCGGAGTCGTGGTTGCCGGAGATCATCACCGTCGGCACGCCGAGATCGGCCAGCCGGTGCAGGGCGTCGTCGAACAGCTCGACCGCGGCGAGCGGCGGCACGGCCCGGTCGTACACGTCCCCGGACACGACCACGGCGTCCACCGCACGCTCGCGCGCGGTCGCCACGAGGTGGCCGATGAACTCGGTCTGGGCGCCGAGCATGCCGACCCGGTGGAAGGACCGGCCGAGGTGCCAGTCGGACGTGTGCAGAAATCTCACCGCGCGACTCCGACCCGCATGTCTCCCCCTCCATGGCCCCTGTGGCCGACACCGGACCGGCACGGTCCGTGGCCGTCGTCGACCACGCCGGCGCCGGTCGGCACCTGATCCGTCACGGGCCTCAGTCTGCCACCCGCGTCGGGCGGCGGACGGCCACGGGGGTCGGCCGGGAGGCGACGGTGGTGGTGCGGCCGGGCCACCGCGACAGGTCGGGGAGTGACACGCCGGGCGACGACGGCTCTGTGCCGCAGGGGCTGGCACGCCGGTCCGCGGCCGTCCCCGCCGCCGCGTCCCGTCCCGAGGCCGGCCGGCCGCCCCGTCCGGCCACCGCCCACTGCTGCGCGGGGCTCAGCAGGGGGCGGCCGTAGTACCGGGCGGGACGGCGCACCGTCGGAAGCGTCGGGCGGCCGGGGCGACACCCGACACCCGACACCCGTCGTCCCCTTCCCCGGTCCGCCGGTCCGCCGGTCCGCCGCCCCAGGACGTCCGGCCGGACCGTTCAGCGGCCCGGCCACCGGTGCGGCGCCGGGCCGGTGGGCGGGCCCGTCGGCTCGACACCGGTCCGGTGGGTGGGCCCACTGGCCGGGCCCCGGTCCGTGCGGCAGCGGGCCGGAGTACGGATCGCCGTGCTCGGCTCCGGCGGCGGAACCGTTCAGCGGCAGGCCCCGGCCGGTTCACCGCGCTGCCGTCCCTGCCGGCATCCGGCGGTGCCGGTGGCGCCCGCGGCGCCCGCGAGCGGCCCGGTGCCCTGAAGCACCGGGCCGCTCGCCACGGATCCCGCGCCACCGCGAGCCCCGTCCGCCAGGGGTGCCGGACGAGCGGGGTGGGGCGCGGGACGCCCGCGCGCGCCGTCAGGCCGGGATCAGCAGGCTCCCAGGTCCTCCCAGACGCCCCACTCACCGGTGGTGCCGGGCTCCTCGCCCGTCACCCACCACTTGGCCCGCCAGGTGTGTCCGCCGTAGGAGACGGTGTCGCCGCCGGTGTACACGTTTCCGGCGCTCCAGAGCGGCGCGACGCAGTCACCCGGCTCGCCGTCACCGCCGCCGTCGCCACCGCCATCGCCTCCACCGTTGCCCCCGCCGATGTTGACGTCGATGCAGGCGTAGAAGGCATTGCCGGTGTCCGCCACGTTCCACACGGCCAGCACCTTCTGACGGCCGGTGAAGGACCCGAAGTTCACCTGGTGGCTGACGTCGGCGGGCGGCTGGGCACCACGGCCGTCGAACTCGGCGATCTTCGTGTTGCCGATGTAGTACTGCCAGTTGGCCGTGGCGTGCCGTGCCGTGTGGTGCCAGTCGAAGGTGTGCGTGCTGCCGACCGGGGTCACCCGCCAGCCCTTGGTGTCGTCGTCGAGTTCGGCGAACTGGGCGTTTCCGCCACTGCAACTGCGCAGGCCCTTCGGCCCTTCGACGCTCTGCGGCTCGTACTTGATCTGGCCGCAGTCGACGACGCCCTCGGCGCACTGGTCCTGACGGCTGCCGGGGTCGGTCACCCAGCCGTGGGCGCTGGCCGTACCGGCCGGGAGACTGATGGCGAGCAGCGGGGCCACCAGCGCTCCGATCGCGAGAGCCGCCTTCTTCTTCGTGTTCATGCCATTCCACTTCCTTCGTGTCGTCGGGGCAGCCGTTCCGGGGAGCGCGTTCCGTGCCGGCCGGGTGCGCGGCGAGCGCCGTGCCGTCGCGCCGCCCGGTCAGGCGGGGCGGCCGCGCGCGAGCACCGGCGTCGCGGCGGACACACTCGCCGTGCCACACCTTCCTGCGCACGAGGCCTGCCACTCCCACGCGCACTCGACTCAGGTCTAGACCTTCTCGATTCAGGTCTAGACCATAGTGACGGATCCGCTCGGGTCAAGGGGTTGAGCAAGATGAACGGCCAAGCAGAGGGCGCTACTTCGGAGTCAGGCACCCCGAATCGGAACTTCCCGCCCTATTGGTCTAGACAAGAGCCCCCGGCATGGTTCACTGTTCGACTGCCACACCGCGGCCGTCCCGCCGATGCCCGTCCCGCCCGGCCGCGATCCGCGCCATGCACCAGCCGACCGGCGCACCGGACGCGCATCCGCCCACGTCTCAGCCCGACGCCCCACCCGCCGGGAACCCGGTGCTCCGGACCAAGGTCCTCGAGCACCGGGCAGTCTTCGCCGCCCCACCGCGACGCAGCCTCCGCGAGAGCGCTGCGCGAGACAGTAGGAGACAACCGATGAAAGCGCTGGACAGAAGCAAAGAGCACGTGATCGGACTGTTCCGGATCGTCCTGGGACTGCTGTTCGCCTGTCACGGAGCCGCCACCTTGTTCGACGTCCTGGGCGGTCCGCACGGAGCGAAGCCCGACTTCGCCGCGTGGCCCGGCTGGTGGGCTGCCGTCATCCAACTGCTCGGCGGCACACTGGTCCTGTGCGGCCTCGGGACACGCGCCGCGGCCATCCTCTGCTCCGGATCGATGGCATACGCCTACTTCGTCGTGCACCAGCCCCATGCGGTCCTCCCCATCGAGAACGGCGGCGAGACAGCCGTCATGTTCTGCTGGTCCTTCCTGCTCATCTCCGCCCTCGGACCCGGCCGGTGGACCCTGGCCGGCCTGCTCGCCCACCGGCAGGAGCGACGTCACCGGACGGCCGCGACCACGTGACCGCCCCGAAGGGGCCCTCCCGCCGCTTCCGACGCCCGGTCCGGCGAAGCCGGCCCGCCCTCGGCGGCCGGGCCGGAGCCGGCGCCGACCGCGTCAGCGGGGCCGGCAGGCCCGAGGGCCCCCGCCCGACTGGAAACGCATAACGCCGGGCAGAGGGCGCGACGGGAGGTCCGCGGACCGCCTGACCGGCCGTACGGTTACCTGCCACCGCCACGGAGCACCAGCCGTTGCCGGCCACCCGGCGGTGGCAGCGCCGCCTGCCGGTTCCGCAGCTCCGTGGACCTGCTCCACAGTCCGGCCCCCCGCTTCGCTCCCGAGAGACGAGGATCCCCCGTGACCCCCACCAGCTCCTCCCCCCACGAACCGGGCGGCATCAGCCGCAAGAACCTGTTACGCGCAGCCGTGGCCGCCGGCACTGCCGTCCCGCTCCTCGCCACCGGCGGCATGGCCCTGGCCCGCGACGCGGTCCGCGCCCCCGGCACCCCTTCACTCACGCCGACCCCGGCGTGCGACGACGGGGACGACCTGACGCCGGATCAGATGGAGGGTCCGTACTTCAAACCGAACTCGCCGCTGCGCACCAGCCTGGTCACGACGGGGACGCCCGGCACGCCTCTGACGGTGAGCGGCTACGTCTTCGGCCGCAACTGCGTGCCGCTGCCCGGCGTGCTGCTGGACTTCTGGCAGGCGGACGACGCCGGCGCCTACGACATGACCGGATTCGCCTTCCGCGGGCACCAGTTCACCGATTCCACCGGCGCCTTCGCTCTCACGACGATCGTGCCCGGTCTCTATCCGGGCCGCACCCGGCACCTGCACGTGAAGGCCCAGGCGCCCGGCGAACCGGTGCTGACCACCCAGCTGTACTTTCCCGGCGAGCCCCGCAACGCCACGGACATGATCTACGATCCCGCCCTCCTGATGAACGTGCGCAGCGCGGGCGGCGGCAGGCAGGGCACCTTCGACTTCGTCCTGGATGCCGACGGGGTTCCGGGCGGTGGTTCCCCCACCCCGACCGACCCGCCGCGCGGCACCTGGGCGGCCGGCACGAGCTACACCGCCGGCACCGTGGTGACCTACAACGGTTCCTCGTACCGCTGCCTGCAAGCCCATGTGTCCATGGCCGGCTGGGAGCCGCCGAACGTCCCCGCCCTCTGGACCCGGACGTAAGGCGACTCGGGCGGGCACCGAAACCGGCCCGTTCCCGCGGTCCCACGCCTACGACGCGGAAAGCGGGCCCGGAGGCGGTGCACCGGTTCGCGCACTCGCCTCCGGCGCGGGCGGCGTGCCGGCGGCCGATGGGACGCCGACGGCAGGGGACGCGACGCTCACGCGTCCCCGTACGCCTCCCCGCCGACCTCCAGCTGGGCCGTGCCCGCGGTCGCGTCGGCGAGCCAGGCGCGGAAGGCGTCCACGTCGGCGTCCGGCAGACCGACCTCGATGGTGACGTGCTCGCCGTAGCGCACGTCCCGGACGTCGCGTCCGGTGGAGCGCAGGTCGTTCTCGACCTTGCCGGCCCGCTGGTGGTCGACGGTGACGGTGACCAGGCGGAACCGGCGCCGGGTGAGCGTGCCGATGCTGTCCAGGGCCTCGCCGACGGCGCCGCCGTACGCGCGGATGAGGCCACCGGCGCCCAGTTTGACCCCGCCGTAGTAGCGGGTGACGACGGCGACGACGTAGCGCATCTCGCGGCGCAGCAGCATCTGGAGCATGGGGACGCCGGCCGTGCCGCCGGGCTCGCCGTCGTCGCTGGCCTTCTGCACGGAGGCGTCCGCGCCGATGACGTAGGCCCAGCAGTTGTGGGTGGCGTCGGCGTGCTCCTTGCGCACGGCCGCGACGAAGTCCTGCGCCTCCTGCTCGGTGGCCGCCGGGGCGAGGGCGCACAGGAAGCGGGAGCGGTTGATCTCGATCTCGTGCACACCCGCGCGCGCGACGGTGCGGTACTGGTCCTGCATCCGGCCAGCCTATGCGCAGGGCCCCGCCGGGACCGGACCGGCTACGGCTTCGCTCCCCGGGGGACGGTGAACGAGGTGAGCAGGGCCGAGCCGGCGGTCAGGTCGGGCCAGCCGCCGCGCCAGGCCAGTACGGCGATCGCGGAGGTCGGGAACTTGACGCGGACACGGTCCAGGGCGTCGTCCAGGCCGTCACCGGCCAGGGTGAGGACGAGGTCCTCCAGTCCCGGGTTGTGCCCGATCAGCAGGACCGTGCGGATCTCGTCGGGCACCTCGTGCAGCACGGCGAGGAGTTCCGGCACGCCCGCCATGTACAGGCGCGGGTCGAAGCGGACCGGCGGGGGTGTGCCCCACTGCGCCGACGCCCCCTCCCAGGTCAGGCGGGCGCGGACGGCCGTGGAGCACAGGGCCTGGCCGGGCAGCCGTCCGGCGTCGGCGAGCGCCCGGCCGGCGGCGGGGGCGTCCCGGCGGCCGCGTGCGGAGAGGGGCCGGTCGTGGTCGGCGACGCCTTCCGGCCAGGCGGACTTGGCGTGGCGCAGGACGAAGAGGCGGCGCAGCGGGCCCGCTCCGGATCGTTCGATCATGCCGGTGACCCCAGGTCGCGGGTGAGTTCCAGGCCGAGCAGGCGGTCGGCGTGCGCGAACGTCTCGAACCGGGCGCCGTCCGGCAGGCCGTGGGCGTGCTCCACGTCGTGCAGGACGCCGAGCACGCCCACGGCGTCCAGGTCGTTCTCCCAGGCGGACCGCAGCCGGGCGCGCACCGCGTCCGGAACGGGCCGGGAGGGACTCGACGCCCAGTCGGCGACCGCCCGGCGCCAGTGCGCGAGGGTGCGCGCGGCCCCGGTCACCGCGGCCGGGTCGAGGCGGACGGGGGTGTCCCTGGGGTGGGAGAGGAGGGCGAGGCGGAGGGCGGCGGGATCGGGGCCGGTGGTGCCGGGCGGAGCGCCGGGATCCGCGGAGGCCGGGGCGGCCGGGCCCTCCCGGCCCGTTCCGGACGCGTTGCGCGTGCTGTCCGGGGCGCTCAGGGCCGTCAAGCCGTCGGCCACGGCGGCCGCCACGGCGACCCGCGCTCCGTCGGGTTCGGCGCCGTCCTCCGCCACCACGTGCAGGATCCGGGCCTCGCCGAGGCCGGGATCCGGCTGCCGGTCGTCCTCGAACGGGCGTACCCCCAGGGCGGCCGCCGCGGCCCGCACCTCCGGGCGGCCCCGGTCGGCGCGCAGCAACGCCCACACCGGCGTGCCGCCGAGCTCCAGGGCACGGACGAGCAGGTCGGCGACGACCAGCACCCGCAGGGCGGTGGCGTCGAACCCCTCGGTGTGGGCCTCGACCCGGGTCAGGCCCCGCCGGACGGGGGCGGCGTCGACGAGGTGGCCGGTTCGGGCGTCGGTGATGCGCAGCACGAGGCGAGCGTAGGCGTGCCGGCGAGAAGACGCAGGTCTCTCGCGCACTTTCGGGGTCGGGGCGCGTGACCGGTGTGGAGCGGGCGGGAGCGGCCGTCCGGCCGCCGCCTGCTGCCCCGCGGAGGGCCGCACGGGGCAGGGCCGTGGGCGGGCCTCGGCGGATCAGGGACGGTCGCGGTCCCGTCGGCGACCGCGCCTGGCGGCCGGGGGAATCAGCCGGCGGCCCGAAGTGTTGCGCCGGTGAAGGGGCACCCCCCTGTCACCCTCGATACCGATCCCCCGGAGGTCCGCGGTGTATGGCGACGACGCAACCGTCCGCAAGATCCTGACCGAACTCGGCGACACGTGGGCCGTGGTGGGCCTGTCGTCCAACCGCGGCCGCGCCGCGTACGGCGTCGCGCAGGTGCTGCAGCGGTTCGGCAAGCGGATCGTGCCCGTCCACCCCAAGGCCGAGACGGTGCACGGCGAGCAGGGCTACGCGTCCCTGGCCGACATCCCCTTCGAGGTCGACGTCGTGGACGTGTTCGTCAACAGCGACGTGGCCGGCGCGGTGGCCGACGAAGCGGTCGCCAAGGGCGCCCGTGCCGTGTGGTTCCAGCTCGGTGTCGTCGACGAGGCGGCCTTCGAGCGGACCCGCGCGGCAGGTCTGGACATGGTGATGGACCGCTGCCCCGCGATCGAGATCCCCCGGCTGCGCTGAGTCCGGGTCGCCTTCACCCCGCACCCGGGTCCGCAGGTGCCACGCCGCCCGCCCATCCCCGGCGGGCGCGTCCGCGCCGCTCCCCGCATCCCCGCATCTCCGCATTTCCGGAACCCCGCGCCACCGCCTTCCGGCACGCCCCACCGCCGGCCCGGTCCGGCCGGGTCCGATCCCGTCGGTGCGGTCCGGTCCGGATCCACAGTGACCCCATGGGGCATCCCCCCGGAGGACCGGAGGACCGGAGCGCCGGAGGATCGCATGACTAACGGGGCGTCACCAGCGGATCCGCCCGCAGGTCTTGCTCGTCACCGCCGCTGCCGCGTGCGCGGAGCAGTACCTACCCGGGAACGACGGCGCGCCACTGCTCCGCCCTGACTCCCTGACTCCCTGACTCAGGAGATGCCGAGCCCCTCCAGCACGGCGGCGTTCGGGAGTTCCGCGAGGGCCTTGCCCGGCACCAGGAGCTTGCCGCGGCGGCGCCCGCTGCCGACGAGCACGTACGGCAGGTCGGCCACGGCGGCGTCCACCAGCACCGGCCAGTCGTCGGGGAGGCCGAGGGGGGTGATGCCGCCGTACTCCATGCCGGTCTCGCCGGTCGCGGTCTCCATCGGCGCGAAGGACGCCTTGCGGGCGCCGAGCCGGCGGCGCACCACGCCGTTGACGTCGGCGCGGGTCGTGGACAGCACCACGCAGGCGGCGAGCGTCGTCTCCCCGCCCCGCTTGCCGGCCACCACCACGCAGTTCGCGGACCGTTCGAGCAGGTCCCGGCCGTAGTGCTCCACGAAGACGGCGGTGTCGGCCCAGCGCGGATCGGTGTCGACGTGCAGGATCTGCTCGGCGGGGACGCTGCCGGTCCAGCTCCGCACGGCGGCGGCGACCGGGGCGGTGAGGTCGTCGAGGCACTCGGTGACGGGCGTGGCGTGGTCGAAGTCTCCGATGGGTGCGCGCATGGCGGCACGGTAACAGCGCAAGGACCGCGGCCGGAGGGGTGTCTCAGGGCACGGGCGGCACGGACACCGTCATGATCATCTCCGTCGGCACGTCGCCCCGGTTGCCGTAGGTGTGCGGGGTGCTCGCCTCGAAGGAGGCGCTGGCTCCGGCGGGCACGCGGTGGTCGACCCCGTCGACGGTGAGGGCCAGCTCCCCGGCGGTGACGTGCACCAGCTCGACGGTGCCGACGGGGTGCGGGTCGGAGTCACTGGACTCGCCCGGCATCAGCCGCCAGTCCCACATCTCCAGCGGCCCGGGCGCCTCGGTGCCGGCCAGCAGCCGGCTGTGGCTGCCGGCCTCGGTGTGCCAGAGGCGTACGGCCTGGTCGGCCGGGACGATGCGGACCGTCGGGCCCCGTTCGTAGTCGAGCAGCGTGGGGACGCTGACCCCGAGGGCGTCGCCGATCTTGACGATGGTGCCGATGCTCGGATTGGTGCGGGCCTGCTCGATCTGGATGAGCATCCCGCGGCTCACCCCGGCCCGCGCGGCGAGGGTGTCGAGGGTGAAACCCCGCTCGGTCCGCCACCGCTTGAGGTTGCGCCCCAGGGACCGCGTCAGCAGCTCGAGGTCAGACACTGTCCGCCCGTTCCTGTCCGTTCCCGTCCGTTGCCGTCGTTGCCGTCCGATGCGGTCAGAATAGGCGACCTCCGGACGCCCGCCGCCGACGGCGTCAGCCCTCCAGCTCCAGCTGGGCGGCCCTGCCCGCACCGTCCGGGCTCCCCGGCCCGGTGGGCTCCGGGTCCGGCTCCCCGGGCTGCCGCCCGGCCGGGGCGGCGTCCGCCGCGTCCAGCTCCGCGAGGGCGGCCACGCTCCGCTCGTCCAGCCGGGACAGCGCGCGCAGCTGCCCGGGGGTGACGCCCTCCGGGATGGGGACCGGCGCGGGCGTGCGCAGCGGCGGCTGCCAGCCCTCCTCGGGGGTCCAGCGGCGCACGACGCGCGCCGGGGCGCCCGCGACCACGGCGTGGTCGGGCACCTCGCCACGGACCACCGCACCCGCGGCCACGACGACGTTCCGCCCCAGGCGGGCGCCCGGCAGGATCACCGCGCCGGTGCCGATCCAGCAGCCGGGGCCGATCTCCACCGGTTCCATCCGCGGCCACTGCTTGCCGATGGGCTCGTGCGGGTCGTCGTAGGAGTGGTTGGTGGAGGTGACGTAGACGTAGGGGCCGAAGTAGCAGTCGCTGCCGATGCTGACCGTGGTGTCGGCGATGACGTGGCTGCCGCGGCCGAGCACGACGCCGTCGCCGATGCGCAGGATCGGCTCGGGGCCGAGGTCCAGGTCGGGCATGAGCCCCGCGGTGAGCGTGACCTGCTCGCCCACGATGCAGTGCGCGCCGAGGTGGATCCACGGCTCGCCGAACACGGTGCCGAGGGGAAAGGCCAGCCGGGTGCCGGTGCCGAGGGCGCCGAAGCGGAAGCGGCCCGGGTGCTGTGCGGTCACCGAGCCGGTGCGCTGTGCCCAGGCCCAGCCCGCGTGGACCGCGCGCTGCGCGAGGCGGCGCGGCCAGGACGAGAACGTGTTCCTGCTTTTCGGCACGCGCTCACCGTAGTCCGCGCGCGGGCCGGCGGGGGCCCGGGAGACCTGTGATCTTCACCCCACCGGAGTGGCGTACGGTGCTCTGCATCACGTGAGCGGGAGGCGACATGAAGCACAGGCCGCTGATCATCGGCATCGGCGACAAGGAACCGGACGTGCCCGAGGAGGCGTTCGTGGCGCCGACGGCGAGTGTGATCGGCGACGTGACGCTGCACGAGGGGGCGAGCGTCTGGTACGGGGCGGTGCTCCGCGGGGACGTGGAGCGCATCACGGTCGGCGCGCACAGCAACATCCAGGACAACTGCACGCTCCACGCGGACCCGGGCTTCCCCGTCAGCGTGGGCGAGCGGGTGTCCGTCGGGCACAACGCGGTGGTCCACGGCGCGACCGTGGGCGACGACTGCCTGGTGGGCATGGGCGCGACCGTGCTCAACGGCGCGGTGATCGGCGAGGGTTCCCTCGTCGCCGCGCAGGCGCTGGTGCCGCAGGGCATGCAGGTCCCGCCGGGCTCCCTGGTGGCGGGCGTGCCGGCGAAGGTCCGGCGGGAACTGACCGCGGAGGAGCGGGCCGGGCTCACGCTCAACGGCACGATGTACGCCGACCTGGCCACGGCCCACGCGGAGCAGGTGTACGGGCTGTAGGGCGGACCTCCCGCCGGGCAACGGGCTGTAGGGCGGACCTCCCGCCGGGCAACGGGCTGTAGGGCGGACCTCCCGCCGGGCCCACAGAGGGAGAGGCGGCACGGCCGAGGCCGGTCCCGGCACGACCGGGCCCCCCGGTTCCGTGGCCGTGCCGCCCCGGGTCTGCGACCGCGCGGCGGCGGGGTCGTGGCCGCGCGGCGACCGGGGTGGGTGGCCGCCGCGGCGGCACGGGCGGAGGGGCGGTTCAGGCGGCCCCGGTCCAGGTCCACTCCGCGACTTCGGGCAGGTCGGTGCCGTGCTCGCGGATCCAGGCGTGGTGCCGGGTCCGGGCGTCGGCCATCCGCTGGCGGAGGGCGGCGGCGCGGACCGCGAGGCCGGGCACCCGGTCGATGACGTCCATGACGAGCCGGTAGCGGTCGAGGTCGTTGCGGACCACCATGTCGAACGGCGTCGTCGTGGTGCCCGCCTCCTTGTAGCCGCGCACGTGGAGGTGGGGGTGGCCCGCGCGCCGGTAGGCGAGACGGTGGATCAGCCACGGATAGCCGTGATAGGCGAAGATCACCGGCTTGTCGGTGGTGAACAGGCCGTCGTACTCGAAGTCGGTCATGCCGTGCGGGTGTTCCCCGCGGGGCAGCAGCCGGGCCAGGTCGACGACGTTGACGACGCGGACCGCCAGTTCCGGCAGCTCGCGGCGGAGCAGGTGGGCGGCGGCCAGCACCTCCTGGGTCGGCACGTCGCCGGCGCAGGCCAGGACGACATCGGGTTCGGTGCCGTTCTCGGTGCCCGCCCAGTCCCAGATGCCGGCGCCGCGGGCGCAGTGCACGCGGGCCTCGTCCATGGACAGCCAGTCGAAGCAGGGCTGCTTGCCGGCCACGACGACGTTGACGTAGTCACGGCTGCGCAGCGCGTGGTCGGCGACCGAGAGCAGGGTGTTGGCGTCCGGCGGCAGGTAGACCCGGACGACCTCGGGGCTCTTGTTGAGCACGTGGTCGACGAAGCCGGGATCCTGGTGCGAGAAGCCGTTGTGATCCTGGCGCCACACGTGCGAGGTGAGCAGGTAGTTCAGTGAGGGGACGGGCGCGCGCCAGGTCAGGCGGCGGGCGGTGCGCAGCCACTTGATGTGCTGGTTGACCATCGAGTCGACGATGTGCACGAACGCCTCGTAGCTGGAGAACAGCCCGTGCCGGCCGGTGAGCAGGTAGCCCTCCAGCCAGCCCTGGCAGAGGTGTTCGGAGAGGACCTCCATCACCCGGCCGTGCCGGTCCAGGTCCTCGTCGACGTCGAGGGTCCCCGCCTGCCACGCCTTGCCGCTGGCACCGTAGACCGCCTGGAGCCGGTTGGAGGCCGTCTCGTCGGGGCCCACCAGACGGAAGTCGCGGCGCCCGGCGGTGTCCGCCATGACCCGCTCCAGGAAGCCGCCGAGCACCCGCGTGGGCTCGTGCAGGGTGCCGCCCGGTTTCTCGACGGGCACCGCGAACGCGTCGAGGGACGGCAGCGGCAGGTCACGGGTGAGCAGCCCGCCGTTCGCGTGCGGGGTCGCGCCCAGGCGCCGGGCGCCCTCCGGGAGGCAGGCCAGCACGTCCGGGACGGGACGTCCCCCGGCGTCGAACAGTTCGTCCGGCCGGTAGGACGTGAGCCATGCCTCCAGCTGCCGCAGGTGGTCGGGGTTGTCGCGGACTCCGGCCAGCGGGACCTGATGGGAGCGCCAGGTGTTCTCCACCGGCTTGCCGTCGACCTCGGCGGGTCCGGTCCAGCCCTTCGGGGTGCGCAGCACGATCACCGGCCAGCGCACCCGCTCCGTCGCCCCCTCCTCGCGGGCGGCCCGCTGCGCCTCGGCGATCCGGTCCAGGGCCGTGTCCAGCGCGGCGGCCATCGCCCGGTGGACGGCGGCCGGTTCGTCGCCGGCGACGTGGATCGGGTCGTGCCCGTAGCCGCGCAGCAGTGCGTCGAGTTCGTCCTCGGGGAGGCGGGCGAGCAGGGTCGGATTGGCGATCTTGTAGCCGTTGAGGTGCAGGATCGGCAGGACGGCACCGTCGTGGACCGGGTCGAGGAACTTGTTGGAGTGCCAGGAGGCGGCCAGCGGCCCGGTCTCCGCCTCCCCGTCCCCGATCACGCAGGCCACCAGCAGCCCGGGGTTGTCGAAGGCGGCGCCGTAGGCGTGGGCGAGGGAGTAGCCGAGTTCACCGCCCTCGTGGATCGAGCCGGGGACCTCCGGGGCCACGTGGCTGGGGACGCCGCCGGGGAAGGAGAACTGCCGGAAGAGCTTCTCCATGCCGTCCCGGTCCCGGCCCACGTCGGGGTACGTCTCGCTGTAGCTGCCCTCCAGCCAGGAGTTCGCCAGCACGGAGGGGCCGCCGTGACCGGGCCCCCAGATGCACAGGGTGTCCGTGCCCCGTCGCGCGATCACCCGGTTGAGGTGCGTGTACACCAGGTTCAGCCCCGGAGAGGTGCCCCAGTGGCCGAGCAGGCGCGGCTTGATGTGCTCCGGGCGGAGGGGTTCGCTGAGCAGGGGGTTGGCGAGCAGGTAGATCTGGCCGGCGGCCAGGTAGTTCGCGGCCCGCCAGTGGGCGTCCAGGGTGCGCAGTTCCTCGTCGCTGAGTACGGTCCGGTGGTCCTGGTCGCGGTCCTGATACTGATCCGGGTCCGGGTCCTGGTGCTCGGGCATGGGTGGCTCCCTGGGTGGTCTGCACGACGGTCGGGCGGGTGGACGGGGCGCGGACGGGCACCGGCGGGCGCCGCCGCACCGGCACCACGGACCACTCGGCACCACGGACACCTCGGTACCTCGGCGTCCGCGCCTCATGCGTCCGGCCCCGGTGCGTCCGGGCCGGGTGCCCCGCCTCTCGCGCGGAGTACCAGCTTCCTGCGTTCCCCCGCGCCGCGCGTCCGGACCGCGCTGTCCGGCGCAATCACCCCGCCGGGACGGCGGGCGGACGACGGGCGGGCCGGTAGCCCGACGGCGGACGGGCGACGGGCAGCGGCCGGACGGCCGACGGACGGCCGACGGGCGGCGGACGGGTGGCCGACGGGCGGGGTGCTCGCGCCGGGCAGCATCGGGCGGGCGCCGCCGCGTGCCGGAGGCGACGGGCCGCCCCGGGCTTCGTGCCGCCCCGTGCCGCACGACCCGGGCTTCGTGCCGCAGGACCCGGGCTTCGTGCCGCCCGTGCCGGAGGCCCCGGGCCCGGCACGTCGCCCCTGCCGGGCCCGGGAGGGTCACTCGTGCGCGACGACGGCGACGGGGGCGGCCGCGTGGTGCAGCACGGCATGGGTGAGGGAACCGATCCGCCCTCCGAACGGGCCGCGCCGCGTCCGGCGGCCGACGACCACGAGGCTCGCCTCGCGGGACGCCTCGACCAGGCGGACCGAAGGGCTGCCGCCGATCGACTCCTCCTCCACCTCCACCTGCGGGTACCGCTCCCGCCACGGCCGCAGCGCCTTCGTCAGCGCCTCCGCCTCGGCGGCGGCCACCCCGTCGTACAGCTCGGGATCGGCCGGCAGCCCGTGGACGTAGTAGGGCGGCAGGTTCCAGCCGTGCACCGCGTGCAGGCCGGTGCCGCGCCGCGCGGCCTCCTCGAAGGCGAACCCGATCACCGCGTCCTCCGGCCGGGCCGCGTCCACGCCGAGGAGGACCGGCCGGTAGCGGGTCGCGGCCGAGGGGATGCCGGCGGGGTCCGGCTCGTGCTCGTCGGCGGCCTGCTCACCGGCCCGCACAAGGACCACGGGCCGCTGCGTCCGGGCGATGACACCGAGGCCGACCGACCCGACCAGGAAGCCGCCGAGCGGGCCGAGCCCCCGGGAGCCGAGCACCAGCAGGTCGGCGCCGGCCGATGCCTCGACGAGCACGTCGACCGCACGGCCGTCGGTCTGGTCGGCGACGACCTCGATCCCGGTGTGCCGCAGCCGCAGCCCCTCGGCCGTCTCCCGCAGCACGCTCCACCGAACGCCGCCGGCGCCGGCCGCGGTCGCCTCCGGGCCCGAGTCCGGGTCCGGTGTCCTGCCGGGAAGCGGGAAGCGGGCCTCCGGCTCCGGCTCCCGGACGTGCAGCACACGCAGCGGCAGACCGCGCAGCCTCGCCTCACGGGCCGCCCACTCGGCCGCGGCCCTGCTCTCGGGCGAGCCGTCGAGGCCGACCGTGATGGTGGGGGACATGGTGCACCTCCTGCTGAGCGGTGATCGCGTCCAGCGTCCAGCTTGGAGTACCCGCCCCCGGGGCCGGCAGGGGCCACAGGTCCCGGCCCGGAGCCGGAGGGCCCGGAGCCGGAGGGCCCGGAGCCGGAGGGCCCGGAGCCGGAGGACCTGGGCACGGCACCGGTCCGCACCGGGGCCCCGGTCGGCATCGGGAGGGGGCCGTACGGCCCATGGACGGGCCGTCGTCCCGGGCGGACGCTGGAATCGGCAGCGCAGACACCGTCGCAGCCGGCGCCGACACCGTCGCAGCCGGCGGCACAGACACCGTGGAAGTCGTACGTCTCCGGGAGGCCCGCCATGTTCGCTCCCCCGTCCCCCAGCATGCCGCGCGCCCTGCCCGCCGAGCAGCGGGCGCGTCTGCTGAGCACCGCCCGCGAGGTGTCCTTCCCGCAGGGCACCCGGCTCTTCGAGGAGGGCGGCCGGGCGGACCGCTTCTGGGTGGTCCGCACCGGCACCGTGGAACTCGACATGCGGGTGCCGGGCCGCCGCCCGGCCGTCATCGAGCGCCTCGGGCACAACGAACTGGTCGGCTGGTCCTGGCTGTTCACCCCGCACGTGTGGCACCTGGGGGCCGAGGCGGCCACCCCGGTGCGGGCCCACGAGTTCGACGCCGCGGCGGTGCTCGCACTGTGCCGGGAGGACGCCGGACTGGGCCGGGACCTCACCCAGTGGGTCGGCAACGTGGTCGCCCACCGGCTGCACGCCGCCCGCATCCGGCTGCTCGACCTGTACGGCCCCTACGGAGCGGGCACGGTCTGAGCCCGGCGGAGCGGGCACGGTCCCGGCCGTGCGGAACCGGAACGGCCCGAGCCGAGCCGCCCTTCGGCCCCGTGCGTCCCTGCCGCACGGACCCCGCGGGCAGGCAGCCGCACGGGGCGGACGGGCTCACCGGACGGGCCTCACCGGACGGACCGGGCAGGCCGGACGGGCCCGGGCGGGGGCCGCGCCGGGAGGCCGGTCAGCCGTTGGGCCGGAGGGTCCACACGACGGTCATCTCACCGGTCACGTCCCCGTCCTCCCGCCGGATGGCGACCGAGACCGGGAACTCGGGGCGCTGTCCGGCGTCAAGTTCCGCCACGACCTCGGCGGCGGGACGCCCCAGCGTCGCGGTGGCGGTGACGGGGCCCATCGCCAGCTTGCGGTAGGCGATCTCGGCGCGGACCGCGAGCGGCACGGCGCGTGCGAGCTGGTCCCCGAAGGCGGCGAGCACGATCGCGCCGCTCGCGGACTCACCGAGCGTGAACATCGCACCGGCGTGCGGGCCGCCCACGTGGTTGTGGTACTCGCCCTGGTCCGGCAGGGCCACCACGGCTCGTTCCGGCGTGGTCTCGATGAACCGGAGGTTGAGGGTCCGGGCCATGGGAACGGTGGCGGCGAGCATCTCGCCGACGGACATCTGGTCTGCGCTCATGGCCGCAGGTTACCCGCGAGTAGGGCCGAGGGCCACAGCCGTCCGCGCCCGTCGGCTCCGAGTTGCTACGTCCCCGTCAAAGGGCGGTGACCGAATCGTGTCCGGAGCGCGGCTAGGGTTGCTGCCCATGTGGCCAGGACAGCAGCCGCCCGGGGGCGAGCAGAACCCGCAGGACAACAACCCGTACCAGCAGCCGGGGTACCAGCAGCCGAATCCGTACCAGCAGCCCGGCTACCAGCAGCCGAATCCGTACGCACAGCAGCAGCCGCAGTGGAACGCGCCGACCGTGCCGGGCGACCCCCACACACCCAAGGGCGGGGACGGGAACCGCACCAAGCTGGTGGCGATCATCGCGGCGACGGCCGTCGTGATCACCGCCGGGGTGACCGGATTTCTGGTGCTCGGGGGTGACGAGGACGACACCGCGAAGGGCGGCAAGGACGGAAAGGCCTCGGCGAGCGCGTCCGCGGAGGCGTCCAAGGAGCCGAGCGCGTCGGCCTCCGAGGACAACCCGCGCGGCGGCGAGGCGGAGAAGGCGACCATTCCGGGCTGGCAGGTCGTCGTGAACACGCGCTTCGGCACGAAGTTCGACGTCCCCGCCGACTGGGAGATCGATACGCCCGGCACCAGCGTCGGCTTCGAGTGGGAGGACAAGGACGGGGAGTGGGACCGCACCACCGTCACCGCTCCCGCCTACCTCAAGTCCAAGTGGTGCACCACCGACGACGACAAGGACGGCCGCGACGAGGACACCGCTCTCGTCACAGCGGGCACCCGCGGTGAGAACGGTGCCAAGACGACCGACCAGGCGGCCGAGACCCGCGTGCCGTGGTGGATCTTCGGCGGCTACACCCAGCCCGACAAGAAGAGCGTGAAGACGGTCAAGCCGAAGCCGTACACCACGACCTCCGGCATCAAGGGCAGCCTCGCCACCGCCCACTCCGAGGGCACGCCGCAGAAGGGCAAGTGCGACAGCGAGGGCAAGGCGATCACCTTCGCGTTCAAGAACGGCGCGGGCGACTACGTCACCTGGAACCTCTTCGGTGCCAAGGGCGTCAAGGACGAACTCTCCGACGCGACCATCCAGAAGATCCTCAGCACCGTGCGGCTCACCGAGGAGCCCCCGACGGGCACCTGACGCCCGGCGTCCGGATCGTCACCGGCGGGCGGGGCCGGCATTTGGCAACTCGGCCCCGCCCCGGCGATAGTCACGGGGTGTCCACCACCGTCTCCCGTCGCCGTCCCGCCTGGGCCGGACGCAACTACACGCTGCTGACCGCCTCCGCCGTGGTGACCAGCCTCGGCAGCAACGGCGCCCTGATCGCCGCCGCCTTCGCCGTCCTGGCCGCGGGCGGCGGCGCCGGCGACGTGGGCCTGGTCGCCGCCGCGCGGACCCTGCCCCTGGTGCTGTTCCTGCTGATCGGCGGCGCGGTGGCGGACCGGCTGCCGCGGCACCACGTGATGGTGGCGGCCAACGTCCTGAACTGCGTCTCCCAAGGCGTCTTCGCCGTCCTGGTGCTGGCGGGCGAGCCGCTGCTGTGGCAGATGATGCTGCTCAGCGCGCTCGGCGGCACCGGCCAGGCGTTCTTCGGCCCGGCCGCCGAGGGCATGCTGCTCTCCTCGGTCGAAGGGGAGCAGGCCGGGCGGGCCTTCGCGGTGTTCCGGATGGCCATGCAGGGCTCGGTCCTCGGCGGTGCGGCGCTCGGCGGTGCCATGGTGGCCGCCGTCGGACCGGGCTGGGTGCTCGCGGCGGACGCGGCCGCCTTCGCGGTGGCGGCGGCGCTGCGCGCCTTCCTCGACGTGCGGCACATCCCCCCGCGCGCGCCCGGCGGCGGGCTGCTCTCCGACCTGCGGGAGGGCTGGCGGGAGTTCGCCGGACGTCCCTGGCTGTGGAGCATCGTCGTCCAGTTCTCCCTGGCCAACGCGGTGGTGGCCGCGGCCGACGCGGTCTACGGGCCCCTGGTCGCCCGGGACCACCTGGGCGGCGCCGCACCCTGGGGGCTGGCGCTGGGCTTCTTCGGCGGGGGCACCGTGGTGGGCGCGCTGATCATGACCCGCTGGAAACCGGTCCGGCTGCTGTTCACCGGCACCCTGTGCGTGTTCCCCCTGGCGTTGCCCTCGGCCGCGCTCGCCGTGCCGGTGCCGGTGGCGGTGCTGTGCGCGGTGATGTTCGTGACCGGGGTGTCGGTGGAGGTGTTCGGCGTGTCCTGGATGACGGCCCTGCACCAGGAGATCCCGGAGGAGAAGCTGTCGCGGGTCTCCGCCTACGACTGGTTCGGCTCGGTCGCGCTGGTGCCGCTGGCGACCGCCCTGGCCGGGCCGGCCGAAGCGACGCTCGGGCGCCCCGAGGCCCTGTGGGGGTGCGCCGCGCTGATCGTGGTGGCCACCGGGGCGGTGCTGTGCGTCCCGGACGTCCGCAACCTGCGCCGGCGGACCCGCGCGGTCGCCGAGTCCCCCGCACCGGACGGCCGGCCCGAGGTGGTCGAGAAGGCGTGACGGGCGCGGGCGGGAGCCCGGCGGCCCCCGGCCACCCCACGCGACGACGCGCCGCCCGTTCCCGCGTCCGCGGGTCCGCCCGCTCGACCGCCGTGCCCGGCCCGCCCGGCCGCGGGTCCACCGTGCCGGCCCGCCGACCTCGGCCACCGGCGCCCGGACGATGGTGACCGGCACCGCGCACGGGCCCGCGCGCCGGGCCGCCTTCCGTGCGACGGCCGGGGGTGACGGCGCGTCCGGTCAGCCGATGCCGAACGCGCCCTCGGGCGGCACGGGGGACGGGACGGCGTCCTCGTCGCGCACCGGGCGGGCGCCCGCCGTGAACCTCCGGAGCGCCTCGCCGTGTTCCACCCGGGCCGGGAAGGCGTCGGCGGCGGTGCGCCGGGCCAGCGCGGCGGTGTCGAGGGGCCGGTGGGCCGCGGCCAGCAGGGCGTTGCCGAAGCGGCGCCCGCGCAGCACTCCGGGCTCGGCGACCAGCACCAGCTCCGCGAAGCACGTGGCCAGCGTCGCCAGTTGCGAGCGCAGGAAGTCGAAGGGCGCCGCGTCCGCCAGGTTGGCGAGGTAGACGCCGTCGTGACGCAGGACCCGGGCGGCCTCCTCGGCGTAGGAGACCGTGGTGAGATGGGCGGGCACCCGGGAGCCGCCGAACACGTCGGCGATCAGGACGTCCGCGGAGCCGGAGGGTGCCTCGCCCAGCCAGGCCCGCGCGTCCGCCGTGTGGACGGTGACGCCGCTGTCCCCGGCCAGCGGCAGGTGTTCGGCGACGAGCGCGGACAGGGCGCCGTCGGCCTCCACCACGTCCTGCCGGGAACCGGGCCGGGTGGCGGCCAGGTAGCGGGGCAGGGTGAGCGCGCCGCCGCCGAGGTGCACGGCGTCCAGCGGTCGTCCCGGCTCGGCGAGCGTGTCCAGGACGTGGCCGATCCGCCGGGCGTACTCGAATTCGAGGTGGCGCGGGTCGTCCAGGTCGACGTACGACTGCGGCGCCCCGTCGACGGTGAGCAGCCAGGCGCGGTCCCGGTCCACGTCGGGCATCAGCTTGGCGGTGCCGTGGTCGACGGCGCGGGTCACGGGGAGGGGCTCGGTCACCGCTCCATTGTCCCCTCGGCCCCGGGAGCCACCGGACCCGGCCGGCGGGCGCGAATGCCGCTCAGCCGATGCGGGCGGCGGGCGCGGACGCCGGCCGGCGGCGGGCTGCCCGCCCCCGGTCGGGGGCGGGCAGCCTCGCGGGCCGTTCAGCCGACCTCCGTCACGGTGCCGGCGCCGACCGTGCGTCCGCCCTCGCGGATCGCGAAGCCGAGCCCCGGCTCCAACGGCACCTCGCGGCCCAGCTCCACGGTCATGGTCACCGTGTCACCGGGACGGGCGACGGCCGTCGTGCCGAGGTCGACGTCGCCGACGACGTCCGCCGTGCGGAGGTAGAACTGCGGCCGGTAGCCGGTGGAGACCGGCGTGGTGCGGCCGCCCTCCCGGGCGGACAGCACGTACACCCGGGCGGTGAACCGTCGGCCCGGCACCACGCTGCCCGGCGCGGCGACCACGTGTCCGCGGCGCACCGCGTCACGGGGCACCCCCCGCAGCAGCAGCGCCACGTTGTCCCCGGCCTGCGCCTCCGGCATCGGCCGGCCGAAGGTCTCCAGGCCGGTCACCACCGTCTCCACGCCCGCGCCGAGCACCTCCACCCGCTCGCCGACGCGGATCGTGCCGCGCTCCACGGCGCCGGTGACGACGGTCCCCCGGCCGGTGATCGTGAGCACGTTCTCCACCGGCAGCAGGAAGGGCGCGTCCACGTACCGCTCGGGCATCGGCACGTACGTGTCCACCGCGTCCAGCAGCGCGTCGATCGACGCCGTCCAGCGCGGGTCGCCCTCCAGCGCCTTCAGTCCGGACACCCGGACCACGGGCGCCGCGTCACCGCCGTAGCCGTGCGCCGACAGCAACTCGCGAACCTCCAGCTCGACCAGGTCGGTCAGCTCCTCGTCGCCCGCGTCCGCCTTGTTGAGGGCGACGACGATGTGGTCGACGCCGACCTGACGGGCCAGCAGCACGTGCTCCGCGGTCTGCGGCATGATCCCGTCGAGGGCGGAGACCACCAGGATCGCCCCGTCCAGCTGGGCCGCGCCGGTCACCATGTTCTTGACGTAGTCGGCGTGGCCGGGCATGTCCACGTGCGCGTAGTGCCGGGTGTCGGTCTCGTACTCGACGTGGGCGAGGTTGATGGTGATGCCGCGCGCGGCCTCCTCGGGCGCCCGGTCGATGCGGTCGAACGGCACGAAGCTGCCGCCGCCGCGCTCGGCGAGGACCTTGGTGATGGCGGCGGTCAGGGTGGTCTTGCCGTGGTCGACGTGCCCCATCGTGCCGATGTTCAGGTGTGGTTTGGTGCGGACGTACGCCGTCTTGGACATGGCGGTACCTCGAAGTCTCTCGGTGGTGCTGCGTGACGGCCCCGGCGCGGCGGCATCGGCACGCGGCGGGACGGGGACCCCGGGAGGAACCGGCCGACCCTCCCCCTGCGGGGTCCGCCGGTCGATCCGGGGAGGGTCAGCTTCGGGCGCCGTCGGCGGCGGCCAGGAGAGCGTCGACGGCAGCCTTCAGGGCATCCGCTGCGGCGGATGCGTCGAGGAGAAAGGCGTACCGGACCATGGCGTCGATCCTGGCGGACGCGCCGCCCCACGTCGAACGGTTTTCCGCGCGACCCCACGTCGAACGGTTTTCCGCGCGGCCCCGGGCGGGGCGCCGGACCGGCGGTGTGCGCGGGGACACCTCCGGGGGCGGGACGGCCACGGACGGATCGCCACGTCCCGGGCGCGCGCCCGGGACGTGGCCCGGGCGGGCGCCGCTCCGCCCGGCTCCTCGAGCGGCGCCTCAGCCGGCTCCTCAGCCGGCGCCGATGTTCTTCAGCGCCTCCCGCACCGACAGCGGCGCGAGCCGGTCCCGTTCACGGGCGACGAAGGCGCGGACCGCCTCCGGGTCGGTCTTGGCGTATTCACGCAGGCACCAGCCGATGGCCTTGCGCACGAAGAAGTCCGGATGCCCCGACTGGCGGGCGCAGTAGCCGAAGAGGCGCCCGGTGTCCGTGCGTTCCTTGTAGCGCAGCTGGTGCAGCAGCGCGGTCCGGACGAGCCACAGGTCGTCGTCGGCGCTCCAGTCGTCCATCCGGGCCGCCAGACCGCGGTCGGCCGCGACCAGCGCGCCCACCACGTGGGCGGCGAGCAGGTCCACGGTGTCCCACCACGGAACGGTGGTGAGCAGGTGCCGGGTCACGGTCAGGAAGCCGGAGGAGCAGTGCCGTACGTGGCGCCGCAGGTAGTCCACCGCGAAGTACTGGTACTCGCGCTCGGGCAGGCTCCAGCAGCGCAGGGCGATCGCCGCGCAGTCCGCCTCGGCGGGCCGGGGCAGGCCCTCCACCACGGTGCGGGACAGGGCCCGGCGGACCGGGGTGGCCAGGCCCAGGAAGGGGGCGACGTCCTTCATGTACGCGCGCATCCCGACCGCCCGCTCCGGATCGGCAGCCGCCGGGTAGACGGTGGTGAGCCGGTGCAGGACGGTGTCGGCGAGCGGACTGGCGGGCACCTGCGGGATGCCGCCCTCGGCGCCCGGTACGGCGGCGTTCATGAGACGCACACTACGGCGATCACACCGGCGCGTCGGCTACTGTCGCCGAATGCTCGATGCCTCCACCCGCTCTGGCGGCACGGCCACGGCTCCTCCCCAAGCCGTCGGCCCCCACGATCTCGCGCTCTCCGTCCCCCTGGCCCCGTCCGCTCCCGTGACGGGCGCGGCGGCCCGCTGCGCCAGAGTGCTGCTGTCGCCCTGGTCCCGGCTGTCCCTGCTCGTGGTGCTGCTGCTGGCGGCGGCCTCCGCGATGCTGCTGTTCGAACCGCAGCGGCTGCTCACCGACGGCTTCCCGTCCCAGTTGGGCGGGGCGGCGGCCGTGGTGCTGTACGCGGTGGCGTACGGGGTGTGCACGGTGGCGTTCGTGCCGCGTCCGCTGCTCAACCTCGGGGCGGGCGCGCTGTTCGGCACCCAGCTCGGTCTGGGTGCGGCCCTCTGCGGCACGGTGCTCGGGGCGGGGCTGGCGTTCTGCCTCGGGCGGGCGCTCGGGCAGGACGCGCTGCGTCCGCTCCTGCGGGGGCGGTGGCTGAAGGCCGCCGACCGGCAGCTCAGCCGGCACGGTTTCCGGTCGATGCTGGCGACCCGCCTGTTCCCCGGGGTGCCGTTCGCCGCGGCCAACTACTGCGCCGCGGTGTCGCGGATGGGCCTCGTGCCGTTCCTGCTGGCGACCGCGCTCGGTTCCATCCCGAACACCGCCGCCTACGCCGTCGCGGGCGACAGTGCCTCGGCGCCCACCTCGCCCACCTTCCTGATCGCGCTGGCCTGCATCGCCGTCCCCGGTCTGGCGGGCGGACTGGTGGCGTGGCGCAAGCGGCACCAGCTGCGCGGACGGTGAGGACTGCGGCGGGGCGACGCCCGGCCCGCGGCCCCGCCTCCTCCCTCACGGCGGGTGCGGCGCACCCGTCCCGGCCGGGACGCTCCTCGCCCGCAGGGCGCAGCCGTGGGGCCGCCCACCGCGGAGTCGACGGCCCGTCCACGGACCGCGGCCGCACGGTCAGTACCCCGACGGCCTCCGCACGACCGGCCCGACGCCTGCCGACCACCGTCCGACGCGTCTCCCGGTCCCGTCCACGCGGGGGGATCCGCCGCCCCCTCCCCTCCGGGCGACGCGGCCGGGGCGGACCCCGCGACGCCCCTGCACCCCCTGTTCATTTCGGCAGGCTACGCTGCCCCCGCGGCGCGCCCGATCATCGATCACCGCACCCTGCGGTCCGGCGTGCCCGCTCCCCCTTTCCACGATCGGCAGTTGGACTCCGCTACCTCATGTCTTGGTTTGAATCCCTCATCCTCGGACTCGTCCAGGGGCTGACCGAGTTCCTCCCCGTCTCCTCCAGCGCGCACCTGCGCCTGACGGCGGCCTTCTCCGGCTGGGAGGACCCGGGCGCGGCGTTCACCGCCATCACGCAGATCGGCACCGAGGCGGCGGTGCTCATCTACTTCCGCAAGGACATCGGCCGGATCCTGTCCGCCTGGACGCGGTCCCTCACCGACAGGGAACTGCGCAGCGACCGCGACGCGCGCATGGGCTGGCTCGTCATCGTCGGCTCCCTCCCGATCGGCGTCCTGGGCCTCACGCTCAAGGATCAGATCGAGGGACCGTTCCGCGACCTGCGGATCACCGCCACGATGCTTATCGGCATGGGCATCGTCCTCGGCATTGCCGACCGGCTCGCGGCCCGCGCCGAGCGCGGCGGCCGGCACCGCGCCGCCAAGCAGCCGAAGGAACTGACGGACCTGACCGTGAAGGACGGCCTGATCTACGGCCTCTGCCAGGCCATGGCCCTGGTCCCGGGCGTCTCCCGCTCCGGCGCCACCATCAGCGGCGGCCTGTTCATGGGCTACCGGCGCGAGGCCGCCGCCCGCTATTCGTTCCTGCTCGCCATCCCGGCCGTGCTCGCCTCCGGCCTCTTCGAACTCAAGGACGCCACCGAGGGCGGACACGTCTCCTGGGGGCCGACCGTCTTCGCCACGGTCATCGCGTTCGCCACCGGGTACGCGGTGATCGCCTGGTTCATGAAGTTCATCTCCACCCGTAGCTTCATGCCGTTCGTCTGGTACCGGATCGCCCTGGGCATCGTCATCATCGTGCTGGTCAGCGCGGGTGTGCTGAGCCCGGGGGCGGGCGAACCGGCTCACTGAGGCCGCCTGCGCGGTCAGCAGCTCTCCCCGTCCTTGACCGCGAACAGGGTCACCCTGGTGTCCGTGGGGTGCGTGCCGGGCGCCGGGTCCTGGCTGCACACCACCCAGTTGCGGTCGAAGACCTGCAGCCGGTTCTGTCCGCTCGCGTCCTGGTCGTCGAGGGCGTAGAAGCCGGCGGCCTGGGCCGCGTCCTGGGCGGCCTGCAGGTCCTGGCCGGTGAAGTCCGGCAGCGCGGCGGAGGCCGGTGCGGAAGCGGATCCGGCGTCCGCCCCGGCCTCGGAGCCGGTCTCAATCCCGCCCTTGTCCGGCCCGGTGGCGCTCGTGTCCCCGGGGTCGCCCTGCGGATCGCTCCCGGGGGTGCCGTCGGCGTCCCGGCCGGCGGTGCCCGACGAGGCGGAGCCGACGCCCCCGCTGTCGGTGCCCTCGCAGGCCGTGAGCGTGAGCAGGGCCGCGGCGGCGAGCGCGGCGGCGACGGTACGGATGTGCATGGTTCGTCCCCCGGGGTGCGGTTTTGGGCAGGGCGATCAGCGTGGCAGACGTGTGCGCGCGGTGAGCGAGGTGTGACGATTCCGTGACGCAGGCGTAGAAGCAGACGCGGACGCGGAGATGGACGCAGACGCAGGGCTCACGGGCGGCGCCGAACGCGCCCCGCTTCCGGCGTTCCTGACGTGACGTCAGCCGGACCCCTGGCCTGGACGGCACCGCCCCGCCCGCCCCACAGCCCACGCACTCCCACCGTCGTACGGACGTGGAACGGGGCCGTCCCGGACCACTCGGCGCGGTGCGGTTCGGCGCGCCTCCCGCGGGGGCGCGGGCACGGAGGCAGGGGGCGGCGGGAGCCACCGGGGACGCGGGCCACCGTGCCGCAACACCCGTAGCCGTCCGGTAGCGCAGTGTCAGTGCGTGGGCCTAGGCTGTCCGCATGTCCCCCGATTTCGTCACCCCTGGTTCCGTGCGGTCCGCCGACGACGTCAACGAGCAGATCCGTGCGCTGTGGCTGCGCGCGGGCGGCTCCCTGTCGGCCTCCGAGCGGGCGGAGTACGAGTTGCTCGTGGTCGAGTGGGCTGCCGCGATCCGTGGCGGGATCGTCGAGGCGGCCTGAGGCCCCGCGTCCGCGGCGGGGCGTGCGGAGGCCCGGAATCCGGGCCGCCCCGCTCCCCGCCCGCCCCTCCGCCCTCCCGCTCCGGCGTCGCACGCTTCTCCTCCTCCCCCTCCCCGCTCCCCCGCCCCGGCCGCGGGTGCTCTACAACTCCCTTACCGGGACGCCGCGTTCACCGCGTTCACCGCATGCACCGTGTCAGCGTCCGCCGGCCACCCGCAGCACCGTCCCCGTGGTGTACGAGGCGTCCGGTGACATGAGCCAGGCCACGGCCGCCGCGATCTCCTCGGCCTGTCCGGCGCGGCGCATCGGGATCGCGGCGGCGGCCTGCCGGGCCCGGTCCGGGGCTCCCATCGCGGCGTGCATCTCCGTGTCGATCACCCCCGGTGCCACCGCGTTGACCCGGATCCCGTCGGGACCGAGCTCCTTGGCCAGACCGAGCGTCAGCGTGTCGACGGCCGCCTTGGTCGCCGCGTAGTGGACGTATTCGCCGGGGCTGCCGAGGGTGGCGGCGCCGGACGAGATGTTGACGATCACGCCCTCGCCCCGGGGTGTCATCAGCTGCGCGGCCCGCCGCGCGCACAGCAGCGTGCCCATCACGTTGACGTCGACGACCCGCCGCAGGGTGTCGGTGCCGACGTCGGCGAACCGGCCCAGCGGTCCGGTCACCGCCGCGTTGTTCACCAGCCCCGTCACCGGGCCGAGTTCCCGCTCCGCCACCTCGAAGAGCCGCTCGACGTCCGCCTCCACGGAGGTGTCGCCCCGCACGGTGACGGCGCGCGCGCCGGCCGAGCGCACGCCCCGGGCCACGGCGTCCGCGGCGTCCGCGTCGCGCACGTAACCCACCACCACGTCGTGCCCCTCGGCCGCGAGCCGCAGACTGGTGGCGGCCCCGATCCCCCGGCTCCCGCCGGTGACCACGGTGACGAGTCGTTTCATGTCCTGCCTCCCGGAGACGGCGCCTGCACGGTCCCCAGATTCGCAGACCCGGTCGCGGGGCCCGCGCCGGACCCGGGCGGCCGGACGGCCGGCGGCGGGCGGCGGGCAGCCGGGCAGCCGGGCAGCCGCGCGACGAAAGTCCGGACGGCCCCCTTGGCGCCCCACGCCCCCTGGTCAACACTGATCCGATGACCCAGCGTGTGGAGCTCGCGACTGTGAGGGACCGGCTGGCCGTGGACGCGCTCGTCACCGAGTACGCGGTGGCCGTGGACGACGGCGACTGGGAGGGATTCCGCGGGCTGTTCGCACCGGGCGGGAGGGCGGACCACCGCGCGGCGGGCGGCATCGAGGGCAGTGCCGGGGAGGTGGCGGACTGGCTGGCCGAGTCCCTGTCGGGGTTCCCGGTGCGGCAGCACCTGATCGTCAACCGGCTGGTGCGGTTCGGCGTCCGGGAGCTGGACACCGGCGACACGGCCGGCGTACGGGCCGACTACATCAGCCCCTTGGGCGGCGGCGCCCGGGACGGCGGGGGCGCGGCACCGCCGGACGTGGTGTGCGGGGGCCGGTACACGTTCGCCCTGGTGCGCACGGAGGACGGCTGGCGGCTGAGCGAGGTGGTCGTGCGGGAGACGTGGCGGCGCCTGCCCAGTCCGGGGCTGCCGGTGTGATCGACTGAACCGGCCCGCGCTGCCCCGGATCGCCCGCGGGCGCACACTGGGGCCATCACGGGGTAGGGAGCCGCCCATGAAGACGTTCGGTCGCCGGCTCGCCTCCCCGTGGTACCGCTCCGCCGTGGCGGTGGTCGCGGGCGCCCTGCCGGTCCTGGCCTTCCCCGCCCCGTCCCTGTGGTGGTGCGCCGGTGTCGCGCTCGTGCCGTGGATCCTGCTGGTGCGGGGCGCGCCGACGGGACGCCGGGCGGCGCTCGACGGGTGGTGCGGCGGTTTCGGGTTCATGTTCGCCATGCACCACTGGCTTCTGCCGAACCTGCACGTGTTCACGTTCGTCATCGCCGCGCTGCTCGGGGCGCTGTGGGCGCCCTGGGGGTGGCTGGTGCGCAGGCTCCTGGGCGGTGTGCCGTCCCGGGGCCGGGTGGTGGCCGCGCTGGTGGTGCTGCCGTCGGGCTGGCTCGTGATCGAGCTGGTCCGGTCGTGGCACGCCCTGGGCGGGCCCTGGGGGGTGCTCGGCGCCAGTCAGTGGCAGGTGGGCGCGGCCCTGCGGCTGGCCTCGGTGGGCGGCGTCTGGCTGGTCGGTCTGCTGCTGGTGGCGGTGAACGTGGCGGTGGCGGTGCTCGTCGTGGTGCGCGCGGCGCGGCTGCCGGCCGTGGCCGCGCTGGTGACGGTGGCCGCGGCGGGTTCGGCGGCCTGGGTGTGGTCGCCGCGGCCGCACACCGACGAACGGGTCCGGATCGCGGTCGTGCAGCCGGGGGTGGTCGCCGGGCCCGCGAGCGCGGACCGCCGGTTCGACCGGCAGGAACAGCTCACCCGCCGGCTGGCGGGCCAGGACGTGGACCTCGTGGTGTGGGGCGAGAGCAGCGTGGGCTTCGACCTGGGCGACCGCCCCGGCCTGGCCCGGCGGCTCGCCGCGCTGTCCCGGGACACGGGCGCCGCACTGCTGGTGAACGTGGACGCCCGGAGGTCCGACCGGCCCGGCATCTTCAAGAGCTCGGTGCTGGTCGGCCCCGACGGCCCGACCGGTGACCGGTACGACAAGATGCGGCTGGTGCCGTTCGGGGAGTACATCCCGGCCCGTTCCCTGCTGGGCTGGGCGACCTCGGTCGGCAAGGCGGCGGGCGAGGACCGCAGGCGCGGTACGGAGCAGGTGGTGATGGACGCGGGCGGCGGGCTGCGGATCGGCCCGATGGTGTGCTTCGAGACCGCGTTCCCGGACATGGGCCGGAGTCTCGCCGAGGACGGCGCGGACGTGCTGCTGGCCCAGTCGTCGACGTCGACGTTCCAGCAGAGCTGGGCGCCGGAGCAGCACGCGTCGATCGCCGCGCTGCGGGCCGCGGAGACCGGCCGGCCGATGGTGCACGCGACGCTGACGGGCGTGTCCGCCGTGTACGGCCCGGACGGCCGGCGGGCCGGGCCGTGGCTGGGCACGGGAACGTCCGGCACCCATGTCTACGACGTGCCGCTGGCGCACGGTACGACGCCCTACGTCCGGTTCGGCGACCGGGTGCCGCAGGCGGCCCCGGTCGTCGTCGCGGCCTGGTGCGTCGTGGAGGCCCTGCGGGTCAGGCGGCGGCGGGACGGGTCACCGCGCGCACCACGCGCTCGCACAGTTCATGGGTCTCCAGCGCGTCCCGGGCGCTGAGCACCCGTCCGGCGCGGACCGCGTCGAGGAAGGCGAGCACGGCCTGTTCGATGCCGCGCTGCCGGGCCACCGGGACCCAGTCCCCGCGCCGCCGCACGGTGGGCTGGCCCTTGTGGTCGACGACCTCCGCCAGGTTGAGGACCTGGCGCTTGGAGTCCTGCCCCGAGACCTCCAGGATCTCCTCGGCGGATCCGCTGAGCCGGTTCATCACCCCGAGCGCGGTGAAGCCGTCTCCGGTGAGCTGGAGGACGACGTGGTGCAGCAGTCCGCCCTCGGTGCGGCCGCGCACGGTCACGTCGTCGACCGTGCCGGGCACGAGGAAGCGCAGGGTGTCGACGACGTGGATGAAGTCGTCGAGGACCATGGTGCGCGGATCCTCGGGCAGGCCGACCCGGTTCTTCTGCAGGAGGATCAGGTCGCGCGGGTGCTCGGCGCACTGGGCGTAGCCCGGGGCGAAGCGCCGGTTGAAGCCGACCGCGAGGCTCACACCGCGCGCCTCCGCGAGGTCCACGAGACGGGTGGAGTCGGCGAGGTCGTAGGCGAGGGGCTTGTCGACGTAGGTGGGGACGCCGGCGTCGAGCAGCCGGGCCACGATGTCCGGGTGGGCCGTGGTGGGCGCGTGCACGAAGGCCGCGTCGAGATCCTGGGCGAGCAGGGAGTCGAGGTCGGCGTGGCGCCGGTCCGGCGGCAGGTGGAGGCCGTCGGCGACGCGGGTGAGCGTGGCGGGCGTCCGGGTCTGCAGGTGCAGCGTCACGTCGGGCAGGGTGCCCAGCACCGGGAGGTAGGCCTTCTGCGCGATGTCGCCGAGTCCGATGCAGCCGACCTTCACGGGGTGTTCTCCTCTAGCCGTCGCCTGGCGTGGTCTGCCGGGAAGCATACGGCGGCCGGGGCGGATGCCAGTCGGCGATGCCGTCGAAGGTGCGCAGCAGGAGTCCGGGGGCTGCCCTGGACACCGCCGCCAGGGCGTGGTCGCGCAGGGCGATGCCGGCCCGGCTGGTCATCAGGTTCAGCCGGGCCGCCCGGACCGCCTGGCGGGCGATCGCGGTGGTGCGCGGCAGCCGGGCCGCCGTGTAGGCGGTGAGGTCACCGCTGTGGTGGGCGAGGACGACGGCGTCCTCGATGGCCTGGTTGCCGCCCTGGCCGAGGTTGGGCGGCATGGCGTGCGCCGCGTCGCCGACGAGTGCGACCCGGCCGTGGTGGAGGGCGGGCAGCGGCCGGGCGAGGTGGTGCACGTCGTGCCGCAGCACGTCCTCGGGGCGGGCGGCGGCCAGGACGGCGGGGACCGGGTCGTGCCAGTCGCCGTAGAGCCGCAGCAGTTCGGCCTTCTCGTCGTCGGGGGCCCGGCCGCCCTCGGGCGTCCGGGCGGCGGCGTAGGCGTAGACCCGGCCGTCCCGCAGCGGATGCGTGCCCCAGATGCGGCCCGGGCCCCACGTCTCGTGGGAGGCGAAGTCGGCGCCCGGTACGGGGATCAGGACCCGCCAGGTGGTGAACCCGGCGTAGACGGGGCCGGGACGGTCCGGGAAGAGGGTGCCGCGCACGGCCGAGCGGATGCCGTCGGCGGCCACCACGAGGTCCGCCGTCAGCTCCCCGTCGGGGGTCGACACGCGGGCCGGCCGGCCGGGGTCGGCCGGGTCGCCGGGGTCCAGGACGCGGGCGTCGGCGGCCGTGCGGACGGCGTCCGGCGGCAGGGTGGCCGCCAGGTGGCCGACGAGGGTGGCGCGGGACAGGAGGACGAGCGGGCCGCCGAAGCGTTCGCTGGCGGCGGCGGCGCTGGAGCGGACCAGCCACCGCCCGTCGGGTGCGCGCACTCCTCCGTCGCCCTGGAACGCGGCCAGGGCGCGGACGGCGTCGCCGACGCCGATCAGGTCCAGGGCGCGCAACGCGTTGGGGGCCAGGGAGATCGCCGCGCCGGCCGGGGCGAGCGATGCGGCCCGCTCCAGGACCGTCACCCGGATCCCGCGCCGGTGCAGCGCGGACGCGGCGGTCAGTCCGCCGATCCCGCCGCCGATCACGACGGCCCGCTCGACCTGTGCCATGGCTGACTCCTCCCGACGGTGACTACACCTGTAGTGCCCGTGGGCACGACTGTACTACAGCGGTAGTGCGGACGGTAGGTTGAGCCCATGTCCGTGAGCACCGCAGGCGCCTCCCGCGCCGATCTTGTCGCCGACGCCGCCCTGTCCCTGCTCGCCGAGCGCGGGATGCGCGGCCTGACGCACCGGGCGGTCGACGAGGCCGCCGGACTGCCGCAGGGCTCCACCTCGAACGTGGCGCGCACCCGTCAGGCGCTGCTGGAACTGGCGGTGCGGCGGCTCGCCGAGCGGGAGGCCCGGGTCCTCGCCCTGGACGCCCTGCCGGACCCCGGCCAGGGCACCGGCGCGGTGGTGGACGCGCTCGCCCTGGCCACCCACCGCGCCCTGACCGGCAACCGCGACCTCACCCTCGCCCGCTACGAACTCGCCCTGGAGGCGACCCGCCGCCCCGAACTGCGCGCCCACTTCGACGCCACCGGCGCCCGGTTCCGCGACCTGTTGACCGCCCTCGTCACCGGACTCGGCTCCACCGACCCCGGCCGGCACGCCCTGTCCCTGATCGCCTGGGCCGACGGGCTGCTGTTCTCCTGCGTGGCCGGGTCCTTCGGCTCGCGCCCGCCCGGTCCGCAGGAACTGCGGGACAGCTTGCGTGAGGTGCTGCAGGGGATGCTCGACGGCTGAAAACGCGTCGTGGCGCGGCGCGGCATGCGTGAGGATGCCCCCATGACGACCGATCGCCGTGAACCCGCCACCGACGCCGACGAACGGGCCATGCTGGAGGGCTGGCTCGACTACCACCGCAGCACCCTGGCCTGGAAGTGCGAGGGCCTGACCGACGCCCAGTTGCGCACCGCGTCGGTGTCCCCGTCCTCACTCACCCTGCTCGGGCTCGTCCGGCACATGGCCGACGTGGAGCGTGGCTGGTACCGCCGGGTGCTGATGGACGAGGACGCCGGACCGATCCACTACAGCGAGGCCGACCCCGACGGCGACTTCCGTGTCACGCCGGCGGACAACTGGAAGGAGGCGTACGCGACCTGGCAGGAGGAGATCGCGGTCGCCCGCCGCAACGCGGCCGGGTTCGCGCTGGACGACATGTCGCGGGGCAGGCACGCCCGCACCGGCGAACGCTTCAGCCTGCGCTGGCTGCACACCCACATGATCGAGGAGTACGCGCGGCACAACGGCCACGCCGACCTGATCCGCGAGGCCCTGGACGGCGCCACCGGCGACTGACGTCAGCCCGGCGCCCGCCCGGCCCCCGTACGGGGCAGGACATCACCCGTGCGGGGCACGCGTGACGGCGATCGCCTCCACGGCGACGCCCGGAGCCAGCAGACTGGCCCGGGTGCATCGAACGACGACGACAGCGGCCCTGCTGCTGACCGTGGCGATGTCGGCCCTCTCGGGCTGTGTCACGGTCCCGCCTCCTCCCTCCGCCCCACGGCCTCCGACGGCCCCGGCCGAGCCGCCGGTGCCGCCCGCTCCCGGCCCGGACGGGGTGGTGCGGACGCCGGCCGTGCAGGCGCCGGCCCGTGAGGCCCTGGAGATGATCGGCCCGTCGGGCACGGAGCGGCCGTCCGCCGCTCCCCCGCGGCACTCCGGTCCGCCGTCCGCCGCGCCGGAGCCTCCCGCCCCGGCCCCGGACCGCGACCCCGCCCGTCCGGACCGTCCCGCCCCGCGGGGCGAGGCCCCCGCACCCGGCCCGGCCGCCGGCGGGCGCGGCGGGCCGGGGCAGGCGGGCCGCGGCGGGGCGGACGTGTGCGCGCTGGGCAGGGAGTACGGCCACTGGCCGCAGGACAGCCCGCAGGCGGCGATCTGCCGGGAGGTCTACGGGCGGTGAGGCGGAGGGGGCCCGTCGCCGGTCAGCGGCGGCCGCCCGTGCCCCGGCGACACCCGCACCGGGCGGGCGCTCCCGGGCCGGGCGGGCCGGTGCGGCCGCCGACGGCCCCGCGGGCGGTGTCCCGCCGGATCACGCGCGGTCCGGCGGAGCCGGTGCACCGGCGGCCACCCGGCGGCGCGGTGCCCTCCTCAGGCGGGTTCAGCCCGGCCCCGCCCGTCCCGGACGTGGACGACGTTCAGCCCGGTGGCGTCCCGGTGGCGCTTGGACCGTCCGAGCAGCCCGACGGCGAGGTCCGACCGGTCCTGCGGCTCGTCGGGGCCGACATAGGTGAGGACGTCGTTGTGGTGCCCGGTGACGATCCATCCGTCCGCGTCCCGGGGGTCGATGACCCCGAAGTCCCCCGCCGAGGACCCGGCGCGCACGGGCCCGAACTGCCGGAGGAGTGCGACGGCCTGCTCGGCGAGTTCCCCCTCCGGAGCCGTCAGCACGACACAGGTGCCGTGCTCGAACAGCACATAGGACTTACCGGGGTCGGCGAGAAGCCGCTGCCACACGTCGATCAGAGTCTCCGGGTTCACGCCGGTCATCATGGCGTGCACCACTGACACCCGGGCAGGTGATCGGCCGGAGGGACGGCCGACGGCCCTCGGCTCCCCGCTCCGGGAGGGCGCCGCCCCGGTCCGGGACGCCCGTCCCGCCTACGTTCGCTGCCTCGGCGGGCCCCCTCCGCCGCCGGGCGGGCCCTCGGCCTCCCCCAGCCGGATCTCCAGCCGCCGGATGGCCGCCCGGACGCCGTCGCCGTAGGGGTCGTCGGCCAGGGCGACGGCCGCTCCTCTGGCCCGCCGGAGGTGGCTGCGGGCGGCGTCGGTGCGGCCCAGACCGGCGTAGTCGGTGGCGAGGCTCAGGTGCAGCGCCGGGTAGAGGGCGCGCACCTCGGCCGACGCCCCCGGTGCGTCCGGCCGGCCCGCGCGCACCTCCTCGGCGGCCGTCAACGCGCGCAGGTCCCAGGCGAGTTCGGCCTCGGGGTCGTCCTGCGTGTCGGCCAGGTAGTGGGCCAGGGTGCAGCGGTGCAGCGGGTCCCCGTGCTCGCCGATCTCCGCCCACAGGCCCAGCAGCCGGTGGCGCGCCTCCTCGCGGTCGCCCGCGTGGTGCAGCATCACGACCTGCCCGATGCGGGTCAGCACGGCGTCGGCTGCCGCCCGGCCCTGTCGTTCCGCCACCGCGCCCTCCGCACCGCTCGCCGGATGTCGCTCCCGACGCTAACCGCAGCCGGCGCGGACGGCGGACAGGGCGCCCCGCAACGCACCGGCGGGTCGTCCGGGTGCGGGCATCCCCGTGGTCCCGCACCCGGTGCCCGCTCAGCCCAGGTCGGGGATGGTCCAGTCGACCGGGGCGTGGCCCTGGGCGGCGAGGGCCTGGTTGATCTGCGTGAACGGGCGGGAGCCGAAGAACTTCTTCGCCGAGAGCGGGGAGGGGTGCGCGCCCTTCACCACCGTGTGACGGGACGCGTCGATCAAGGGCAGCTTCTTCTGCGCGTAGTTGCCCCACAGCACGAAGACGGCCGGCTCGGGCCGGTCCGCCACCGCGCGGATGACCGCGTCGGTGAACTTCTCCCAGCCCCGGCCCTTGTGCGAGTTGGCCTCGCCGCCGCGCACCGTGAGCACCGCGTTCAACAGCAGCACGCCCTGCCGGGCCCACGGCATCAGGTAGCCGTTGTCCGGGACGGGCGTGCCCAGCTCCGCGTGCATCTCCTTGTAGATGTTGCGCAGCGACGGCGGGGTGCGCACACCCGGCCGCACCGAGAAGCACAGGCCGTGGCCCTGGCCCTCGCCGTGGTAGGGGTCCTGGCCGAGGACCAGGACCTTGACCTCGTCGTAGGGCGTCGCGTCCAGCGCCGCGAAGACCTCTTCGCGAGGCGGGTACACGGGGCCCTTCGCCCGCTCCTCCTCGACGAACTCCACCAGCTCCTTGAAGTAGGGCTGCTGCAGTTCGTCGCCCAGAACCCCGCGCCAGGACTCGGGCAGCATGGCGATGTCGGTCACGTCAACGTCCTCACGATTGCGGTCACTTGCCGGTGACTGAAACCTACCGGCGACCACTGACAACCGACTCCGCGCAGGCTGCCCGGCCCGTCACCAGCTGGTCTTGCGGGACAGCTCCCACATCATCATGATCGTCGAGGGGTCCAGGGCCCGCTCGCCGCCCGAGATGTCCCGGCTGGCCGCGACGTACTGCCGGCCCTGCCACAGCGGGAGCAGCCGCGCGTCGTCGACCAGGATCTCCTGGGCCTCCTCGAACTCGCGCACCACGTTGCCGCGGTCGCTCTCCCGGCGGGAACGGGGCAGCAGCACGTTGGTGATCTCGTTCGCCTCGTAGGGCGTGCCGAGCGCGTTCTGCTTGCCGACGAACGGGGCGATGAAGTTGTCCGCGTCCGGGAAGTCGGGGAACCAGCCGCGCCCGAAGACCGGGTACTCGCCCTTCTGGTAGCCGGTGACGTACGTCTTCCACGGCCGGCTCTTGAGCGTGATGTCGAACAGCTTGGACGCCTCCAGCTGCCGTTCGAGCTCCTTGAACTCCGCGGCCGTCGCGGAACCGTAGCGGTCGGTGGTGTACCAGAGGGTCAGCGGGACCTTCTGGGTGATGCCCGCGTCGGTGAGGATCTGCCGGGCCTTGGTCACGCTGGGTTCGCCGTAGTTGTCGAAGAAGCCCGTGGTGTGGCCGGTCAGGCCCTTGGGGACCATGGAGTACAGCGGGTCGACGGTGTCCTTGTAGACCTTGTGCGCGATGGCCCCGCGGTCGATGACCTGCGCGATGGCCTGGCGCACCTCCTTCTTGCCCGCCCAGGGGTCCTTGGGGTTGAACACCAGGTAGCTGATGTCGGTCCCGGTGCCCTCGACGAGCTGGATCTCCTCCTCCGAGCTGGTCTTGCTCTGGATCTCGATGATGTCGTCGGCGGCCAGACCGCGGTAGGTGATGTCCACCTCCTTGCCGCGCAGGGCCTCGACCATCGTCTGGGAGTCCTGGAAGTAGCGGACGGTGACCGCCTGGTTCCGCGGCTTGGCGAAGCCCTTGTACTTGTCGTTGCGGACGAGTTCGGCCGTCTTGCCCTCGTCGTAGGACTTCAGGCCGTACGGTCCCGATCCGACGATGCCGCTCTCCTCGCGCAGGGCGTCGGCCGGGTAGTCGTCCGGGGCGACGATCGACATGGCGGGCGTGGCCAGGACGAAGGGGAAGGTCGCATCGGGCTTGTTGAGGTAGAAGACCACCTCGCGCTCGCTCGGCGCCTGCACCCGCTCCAGGCTGCCGAGGAGACCGGCCGGGCCGCCGTTGACGTTGATCTTGCGGATGCGGTCGATGGAGTGCTTGACCGCCTTGGCGTCGAGGGTGGCGCCGTCGGAGAACTTCAGTCCCTCGCGCAGTTCGCAGCGGAAGACCTGGTTGGAGTCGTCGGAGAACGCGCAGCTCTCGGCGGCGTCGGGCTGGGGCGTCGTCGCACCGACCGGGTAACTCAGCAGGGTCTGGTAGATGTTGCGGAACAGCTCCCAGGAGCTGTCCCAGGAAGCGGCAGGATCCAGCGTGCTGGGCGCACTGGTCGTCCCCACGACGATTGGCTCCTCGTCATCCGGGGTATCGGACGACAGGACGCCACATCCGGCGACCAACGACGATATGGACGCGATGGCCGCCATCCGCCGCAGGCCTCGGTTCCGGTTGAACACGCGCACGCTCCTCGATCTGCCGTACCAAGGGTCGGCAGACGATACCGCAGTGTTCCGCGTGCTGACCCTCCCCTGAACGACAGTTGAGATCGACCCGCAACCGACGGCGTCGCCATATCCCCCCACAAGCCCCGGAACGCCGACACGGGCGGCCCTTCCGTCGAGGGACGCCCGTGCCGAAACCGTCGGACCCGCCCCGGAGGCGGTTGCTCCGCCGTCCGGGGCGGGAGGTCAGACTCCGGCTTTCAGGAAGACACCGCCGTCGACCACGAGGGTCTGGCCGGTCACCCAGTCCGACTGCTGAGAGGTGAGGAAGGCGGCAGCGCCGCCGATGTCGGAGGGCACGCCGAGCCGCCCCAGCGGGTAGCCGGCGGCGGCCTCCTCCTCCCGCCCCTCGTACAGGGCCTGCGCGAACTTCGTCTTCACCACGGCCGGGGCGATGGCGTTGACCCGGACCTTCGGCGCGAACTCGTGGGCGAGCTGCACGGTCAGGTTGATCAGCGCGGCCTTGCTGACGCCGTACGCGCCGATGAACGGCGAGGGCGCGAGGCCCGCGACGGACGCGATGTTCACGATCGCGCCGCCGTTGTCCTTCTGCCAGGCGTGCCAGGTGCGCTGGGCGAAGCCGAGCGCGGAGACCACGTTGGTCTCGAAGACCTTGCGGGCCACATTGAGGTCGAGGTCGGCGATCGGCCCGAACACCGGGTTGGTCCCGGCGTTGTTGACCAGGTGGTCGATCCGGCCGAAGGTCTCCATGGTGCGCTCGACGGCGGCGGCCTGGTGGCTCTCGTCGTGCGCCTTGCCGGCCACGTACATGGCCCGGTCGGCGCCCAGCGCCTCGACGGCCTCCTTCAGGGCGTCCTCGTTGCGGCCGGTGATGCACACCCGGTCGCCGCGTGCGATCAGCGCCTCGGCGACGCCGTAGCCGATGCCCCGGCTGGCCCCGGTGATCAGGGCGACCTTGCCCGAGAGTTCCACTGCGGTCATGTCCTGTGCTCCAGTTCGTCCCGGTCGTCCTAGTCGAGCGGCCCGCCGGCCACGTACAGCACCTGGCCGGAGACGAAGCCGGCCGCCTCGCCGGTGAAGAAGGCGATGGCGTTGGCGATGTCGTCGGGCTCGCCGACCCGGGCGACGGGGATCTGGGTGGCGGCGGCGGCCTTGAAGTCCTCGAAGCCCATGCCGACGCGGTCGGCGGTGGCCTTGGTCATCTCGGTGGCGATGAAGCCCGGGGCCACGGCGTTGGCGGTGACGCCGAACTTGCCGAGCTCCTTGGCGAGGGTCTTGGTGAAGCCCTGGAGGCCGGCCTTGGCGGCGGAGTAGTTGACCTGGCCGCGGTTGCCGAGCGCGGAGGAGGACGAGAGGTTGACGATGCGGCCGAAGCCAGCGTCGACCATGTGCTTCTGGCAGGCCTTCGACATCAGGAAGGCACCGCGCAGGTGCACGTTCATGACCGTGTCCCAGTCGGAGACGCTCATCTTGAACAGCAGGTTGTCGCGCAGCACGCCCGCGTTGTTGACCAGGATGGTGGGAGCGCCGAGCTCCTCGGCGATCCGCGCGACGGCGGCCTCGACCTGCGCCTCGTCGGAGACGTCGCAGCCGACGGCGATCGCCTTCCCGCCGGCGGCGGTGATCTTCTCCACGGTGTCCTTGCAGGCGGCCTCGTCGAGGTCGATCACGGCGACGGCCCGGCCCTCGGCGGCCAGTCGTACGGCGGTGGCGGCGCCGATGCCGCGCGCGGCACCGGTGACGACCGCGACCCGCTGCTCAGTGGTGGACATTGCTGCTTCTCCTCGCCCTTGGGGTGCGGCTCCAGCGGTCCGGCCCATCGGTGAGCGACCGCTTAGTACCTTCAGCAGACGTGACGCTAGAAGCCCTGGCACGCGGTGTCAACGGCACGTCCGGCCCGTGTGATCCATCACCCGTCGTCCGGACGCCCCGGCGGCGGGGAACGGCGGGGCCCGCGCCCGGGACCGCGGTACCGGCACGGCACCCGATCGGCCCACGGCTGCGCGCCCCCGGGCACCGGCGGGCCTAGCGTCGGAGGCCGAGCCGTCCGTGGCCGAAAGGAGGCGCTCCATGCGCCGTCGCACCGGTACCGCAGGCATGCTGATCGCGCTCACCGCGGTCCTGCCGTTGGCCGCTCCCGCGCACGCCCAGGACCTGGACTGCCGCGACTTCACCCATCAGGAGGACGCGCAGGCCCTGTTCGACTCCGACCCCCGGGACCCGCACCGCCTCGACGAGGACCAGGGCCCGGACGACGGCATCGCCTGCGAGGCACTGCCCCGGCGCACCGACGGCACGGCCTCCTCGACCAGTTCGCCCCGTCCGACGACGGCCGCCCCGTCCACGTCGCCCGCCGGACCCACCACCGGACCCACCGCCGTCCCGAGCACGGTGCCCACCACCGTCACCACGACGGCGTCCACGGCGCCGACCCCGCCCGCCGTCACCTCGTCGTCCCCCGCCGCGGTCGCCTCGCGCGGGGTGCGGGGCGGGCTGGGCGGCTCCTCCGACGACGGCCCGGGCGGCCTGGAGACGGGCATCGGGGCGGCCTTCGTGGTTGGCGCCCTCGCGGTCGGCGGTCACCTGCTCAGGCGGCGGCGCTCCTGAGCCGGGTCACCGCACCAGCAGGCCGAGCAACCGTTCCGTCTCGGCCGCCGGGTCGGCGGTGAGACCGGTGTGCACCGGGCCGGGCTGCACGACGGTGGAACGGGGCGCGATCAGCCAGCGGAACCGGCGGCCGGCGTCGTCCTGCGCTGCCTGGCCGGCCCCGTCCCCGCCCGCGCACACCCGCTCGACCGCCCGCAGCGCCGCCCGCACGCCCGCGAGGTCGACGTCCGGGTCGAGGGCCAGCAGGCGGGCCTCGTCCAGGTGGGTGCGGGCCGCGACGTAGGACAGCGGCCGGCAGTACAGCAGGACCCCGGCGTTGACGCACTCACCGCGTTCGACGCGCGGCACCACCCGCAGCAGCGCGTACTCGTAGACGTGCCGGCCGCTCACCGGTCCTCCTCGATGCCGTGGACGTGGTGGTGGACGGTGGCCGCGCGGGCGAGCAGCGGGCGCGCGTAGGCCCGCCGCAGCTCGTCCGGGGTGCCGAAGCCGGGCTCGCCGTCGAGCCAGGCGTCGGGGACGGCGGCGGTGACCTCGGCGAGCAGCTCCTCGGTGACCAGCGGCGCGAGATGCTCGGCGGCGGCCCCGACGTCCGGTGCGAAGGTGCGCAGCGCGTGGTCGGAGGCGTCGTAGGGGCGGGCCGCGGAGGCCTCGGCGCCGGGCCAGTGGTGGTGCCAGATCATGGTCGCGCCGTGGTCGATGAGCCAGAGGCCGCCCTGCCACCGCAGCAGGTTGGGGTTGCGCCAGGAGCGGTCGACGTTGTTCACCAGCGCGTCGAACCAGACAATCCTCCCGGCCTCCTCCGGGTCCACGTCGAAGGCCACCGGATCGAAGCCGAGGGCACCGGAGAGGAATTCCATGCCCAGATTGGTGCCGCCGCTGCCGCGGAGGAGCGCCTGCACCTCCTGGTCGGGCTCCCCCAGGCCGAGCACCGGATCGACGCCCACCGTCACCAGGCGCGGCACCCTGAACCCCAGCCGGCGGGCCAGTTCCCCGCACACGACCTCGGCGACCAGCGTCTTGCGGCCCTGGCCCGCGCCGGTGAACTTCAGCACGTAGGCGCTCAGGTCGTCGGCCTCGATCAGCCCGGGCAGGGAACCGCCCTCGCGCAGGGGCGTGATGTAGCGGGTGGCGGTGACGTCGGACAGCACTGCGTCAGGCTACGCGATCTCCCGGGCCCGCCCGTCCGCGGGAGGACGGGCGGCCGGGGAGCCTCGCCGCACCCCGCCCCGCCGGGGCGGGGCCGGCCCGACGGGTCCGGCGGGGGTGCGCGGCCCGGGAAGCGGCGGCCGGTCCCGACAGGCAACCGACAGCTGTGGCTTACGTCCCCCCGACCCCCGGACGGCCAAGCTGGGGACCGCTGAACGGCGTGGGCCCGCCGGCCGTACCTGTCCACGGATCAACCTCCCCGGAAGGGACGCACCGCATGACCAGCGCATCGCTCACACCCTCCACCGAGACCCCGGCCGCATCCGAGCAGGACGGTCCGGCCGCCGGCCCGGGGCGCCGGGCCGTGGTGGCGGCGGTCACCGCCGCGGGTCTCACCGTGGCGCTGACCGCGTGCGGAGGGTCCGACGACTCGCCGTCCGCCGGGGCTTCCGGCGACTCCTCGTCCGCCGGCACCGACGACTCCGCCGGCGGCTCGGCGGACGACGGCGGTGGTGGCGGCGCCGCCGGTGCCGCACTCGCGACCACCGCCGAGATCCCCGAGGGCGGCGGCAAGGTCTTCGCCGACCGGAAGGTCGTGGTCACCCAGCCGTCGGCCGGGGAGTTCAAGGCCTTCTCGGCGACCTGCACCCATCAGGGCTGCGCGGTGCAGAGCGTCGCCGACGGAGTCATCAACTGCCCCTGCCACAACAGCAACTTCTCGATCACCGACGGCAGCGTGCAGGGCGGTCCCGCGCCCGAGCCGCTGGCGTCCGTGCCCATCAGCGTCGACGGGGACTCGATCACGCTGGCCTGAGCGGCCGGGGCCGGACCGTACGGCCCCGGCCGCACCGGGCGGCCGGCAGCCCGTCCGGCGGCCGCCGGGGTGGTGACCGGCGGCCGGGCCCGCCGCCCGGTCGCGCTCCCGCGGGGCGGCGGGGGGTGTCCCGGGCGGCACGGAGCGGGGCCGTGTCCGGCGCGTCCGGGCACGGTTCCTTCCTGGTCACCGGCGGCCGGGTGGGCGGAGGGACGTTGCGCGGAGGGGGAGAACGACCCATCCTTTTCTGACGTGATGTCAGAGGATCTTCTCTGGCACGACGTGAGAGAAAGAGGGGCCGTATGAGCGCCACGCAACGCCGGGGCCGGAGAATCATGATGACGCCCGGCGAGCTGGACGATTTCCTCACCGCCCAGCGCACCTGCCGGGTGGCCACGGTGTCGGCCGACGGCGCACCGCACGTCAGTGCGCTCTGGTTCGCCTGGGACGGCGTCTCGATCTGGCTGTACTCGGTGGTGCGCAGCAAGCGCTGGACGCAGCTGCGCCGTGACCCCCGGGTCGCGATCGTGGTGGACACCGGCGAGGAGTACGACGAGCTGCGCGGGGCGGAGCTGTCGGGACGGGCCGAGTTCGTGGGCGAGGTGCCCCGCGTCGGGGATCTGCACGCCGAACTGGACGTTCCGGAGACGCTGTTCGCCCGGAAGTACTTCGGCCTGGAGGATCTGCCGCACGACGGCCGGCACGCCTGGGTGCGGCTGACCCCGGAGAAGGTCGTGTCCTGGGACTTCAGGAAGCTGGGTGCCGCCGGATGACGCCCGCCGCCCCACACCGCTCGGCACCCCTGCGGCGCACCCCCCGGTAACCGCACGGAACGGGCCGGCGCACCGCACGGACCGCCGGCGGCCGCCCGGCGACGCGCCCGCCGGACGACGGCGCCCCGCGTCGAGGGCGGCCCTCCGGCGGGCAGGCCCCCGCGGCGGCTCCGCCGCTCAGCCGACGCGCTCCCCCGCCGCCCGCAGTTCCCGCACCGCCGCCCGGATCGACGGGCGGCGGTCGGCGTCCGCGCGCCAGACGACGTACACGTGCCGCCGGACCCGCTGTCGCAGCGGGACGGTGACCACGCGGTCGGGCAGCGGATCGCGGCCCAGCAGCGGGACGACGCACACGCCGAGGCCCGCCGCGACGAGCCCGAGCTGGGTGTGGCTCTCGGCGGCGCGGTGGCCGACGACGGGCTCGATGCCGCGCGAACGCAGCGTGAACATCAGCCACTCGTGGCAGAACTCGCCCTCTCCCCAGGTGATCCACTCGTCGTCGGCGAGCTCGGCGAGGTCCACCTCGTCCCGGCCGGCGAGCCGGTGCCCGGCCGGCACCGCCACGTCGGCGGGGTCGTCCAGCAGGGGTGCCTTCACGAGGCCGTCCGGCAGCGGCATCGGCTTGTTGTACCAGTCGAGCACCACCGCCAGGTCGAGGTCCCCGCGCACCACACCGGCGATGCCCCGCTCGGGTTCCAGCTCGCGGGAGCGCACGCGCAGCGCGGGGTGCTGCTCGCGCAGGGCCGCCAGCGCGAGCGGGAACAGGCCCCGCGCGGCGGTCGGGAAGGCGGACACCCGCAGTTCCCCGACGACCTGCCCGCGTTGCGCCTCCAGGTCGGCCTGGGCCAGCTCGACCTGGGACAGGATGCGGCCGGCGTGTTCGGCGAGCAGCCGGCCCGCGTCGGTGAGCCGCACGCCGCGGCCGTTCTTCGCCAGCAGGCGCTGCCCGACCTCGCGCTCCAGTTTGGCCATCTGCTGGGAGACGGCCGAGGTGGTGATGTGCAGTCCCGCGGCGGCGCCGCTGACCGAGCCGTGCCGGGCGAGGGCGTCGAGGGTCCGCAGGCGCTCCAGGTTCAACATGTAAGCGATGCTACGAGATACCCGGTGCGTATTCTCGATTGTGCTACGACGTGACGGTCCTTCATCGTGGCCTCCATGAGCAGGACGACCGCGACGACCACGACGACCACCCCGGGCGCCGCCCACCCCGCATCCGGCCGGATCCGCCACCGGACGGACTGGCGGCTCCGCTTCGGCGCCCTGTCCTTGATCTGGGGATTCAGCTTCCTGTTGATCAAGGTCGGCACCGAGGGCTACGCCCCCTTCCAGGTCACCCTCGGCCGGCTGGCCTTCGGGACGGCCGTGCTCGCCACCGTGATGGCCGTGCGGCGCGAGCGGCTGCCGCGCGGGCTGCGCACCTGGGGTCACCTCGCCGTGGCCGGGTTCCTGCTCAACGCCCTGCCGTTCTCCCTGTTCGCGTTCGCGGAGCTGACCATTCCGTCCACCCTGGCGGGCATCTGCAACGCCACCTCCCCGCTGTGGGGCATGGCCCTGTCGCTCGTGGCCCTCTCCGAGGACCGGCCGACCCGGGTGCGGCTGGCGGGGCTCGCCGTGGGGTTCGTGGGGGTGCTGACCGTGCTGGGCGCCTGGCAGGGCTTCCAGGGCCTGGACGCCCGGGGCACGGCCCTGGCACTGCTGGCTTCGCTCAGCTACCCGGTCGGCTGGATCTACGTCCGGCGCACCCTCGCCGGCAGCACCCACTCCCACCTGTCGCTGACGGGCGGGCAACTGCTCCTGGCGACCCTGCAACTCGCCGTGGTCACCGCGCTGTTCACGTCCGCGCCGACCGGGCTGGCCGTCGTCCCGCTGTTGGCGATCGCCGCGCTGGGCACCCTGGGCACGGGCCTGGCGATGCTCGTCCAGTACGGTCTGGTCGCCGAGGTCGGCCCGACGACCGGTCAGATGGTGACGTACTTCGTCCCGGTGATCGCGGCGGTGGCCGGCGTCACGATCCTGGGCGAGCGGCTGACCTGGTCGGTCCCGGTCGGCGCGGTGATCGTCCTGGCCGGCGCCGCCCTCACCCAGGTCAAGCCGCGCTCCTCCGGGTGAGGCACCGGGCACGCGGGCACCTCCGGGAGCAGCGGCCGGACGGCGTCACACGTAGGTCCTGCCCGCCCCGCCCGGGGGGTGGAGCGCCGACGCGATCGCCTCCGCGACCGGTTCGGTCTCGTCGGCGGTGAGGGTAGAGACGGTGACCCGGATGCCCTGCGGTGCGTGGGACCGGAAGCGGGCTCCGGGGGCGACCGCCCAGCCCGCGTGCAGCAGCCGGGCGACGGCACCGGTCTCGTCCGGCACAGGCACCCACACGTTCATGCCGCTGCGCCCGTGGGCGGCGATCCCGCGCCGGGCCAGGGCCGCGATCAGGGCGTCGCGGCGCCTGCCGTAGGCCGCGGCGACCGCGCCCGGGTCCACCGCACCGCCGGCCCACAGCCGGCCGGCCGCGCGCTGGAGCAGCAGGGGCACCCAGCCGGGGCCGAGCCGCTGCCGGCCCCGGACCCGGTCGAGGGTGACGGGGTCTCCGGTGAGCACGGCGAGCCGCAGGTCGGGGCCGTACGCCTTGGCCGCCGACCGGACGAACGCCCAGGCCGGGGTGGCCCCGGCGAGGGGGTGCGGCGGGAGGTCGACGATGTGGTGACCGTGGTCGTCCTCGATCAGCAGGGTGCCCGGACGTCCGGCGAGCACGGACCGCAGGGCCCGCGCCCGGTCGGCGCTCACCGCGGCGCCGGTGGGGTTCTGCGCCCGGGCCGTGACCACCAGGGCCCGCGCTCCGGCCGCGAGGGCGCGCCGCACGTCGTCCGGGAGCGGGCCCTCGTCGTCCACGCCGACCGGCACGGTGCGCAGCCCGAGCGCGGGGACCAGGTCAAGCAGGCTCCCCCAGCCGGGGTCTTCCACGGCCACCGCGTCCCCGGGCCGGAGGTGGGCCGCGAGCACCCGTTCGATGGCGTCCAGGGCACCGGAGGTGACGGCGAGCGGCCCGTCCGGGACGCCGTCGGCGTCGAGGCCCGCGCGGGCGGGCCCGGCCAGTTCGGCGGCGACCGGGTCGCAGCCGTAGAGCACCGGGTCCCGGTCGCCCTGCGCCGCCGCGGCCGCGATCACCTCGGCGAGCGGCGGGAGGAGGGCGGGGTCGGGGTTGCCGTCGGACAGGTTCCGCACGCCGTCCGGCACCTCCACGCGGATCAGGTCGCGCGCGGTGGTGGCCGGTTTGGCCCGCACCCGGCTGCCGCGCCGGCCCGCGGTCTCGATGACCCCGCGCTCACGCAGGGTCCGGTAGGCCGCCGCGACCGTGTTGGGGTTCACGCCGAGCTGCTCCGCCAGGGAGCGGAGCGGCGGCAGCGGCCGGCCGGGGGGCAGGGCACCCTCGCCGACGCCGCGCTCGATGCTCGCCGCGATCTCGGCCGCACCGCTCCCAGTGATCGTATATTCTCCTAGCACAAAGCTCATTATGCACTAGTGCAATGGAGAACGCCATGCCGGGAACACCGCCGCACCAGCCACCGCCGTCGTACCCGCCCACCGGACGGACCGTCCCCACCCGCTCCGCCCACCGCGCGGCCTACGACAGGGAGTCGGTGCACGCGATACTCGACGCGGGCTGCGTCTGCCACCTCGGTTTCGTCCGCGACGGCGCGCCGGTGGTGCTGCCCACCCTCTACAGCCGCGTCGGGGAACGCCTCTACGTCCACGGCTCGACCGGCTCGCGACCGCTGCGCGCCGCGCGCGGTGAGGACGCCGGTCTGCCCGTGTGCCTGACGGTCACCCACGTCGACGGTCTGGTGCTGGCCCGCTCGGCCTTCCACCACTCGGTCAACTACCGGTCCGTGGTGGTGCACGGGCTCGCCCACGACGTGACCGACCCGGACGAGAAGCGCCGGGCGCTGGACTCCCTCGTCGACCACGCCGTACCCGGGCGGGCCGCCGACTGCCGCCCCGCCGACCAGAAGGAACTCGCCGCCACCGCCGTGGTCCGGCTCGACCTCCGCGAGGTTTCCGCCAAGGTCCGCACCGGCGGCGCCGACGACGAGCCCGAGGACCTCGCCCTCCCCCACTGGGCCGGCGTCCTCCCGCTGCGCACGGGCTACGAGCCCCCCGTCCCCGACTCCCGGCTCGCCCCCGGCACGGTCCTGCCCGGCTATCTGGCGGCCCTGGGGGGCTGATCATCCGTGGGACACGCGGGACGACCCCTGGCAGCCCGCCGGCCGTGCACGACTCCGGGCAGCCCGCGGGCAACGGCGTTCCCGGGGGGCCGCCGCCGGTCCGGCGCCCGGCACCTTCGCCCGCGACGCAGGGAGCGGCGAGGCGGCCACCCACCCGGCCCGGCCGGCCCCGCTCCGGCCGGGCCGGCAGGCGTGACCCGACGTCCCGCTGGGCGTCGTCGATGCCTACGTCCTCGCCCGTCGCTCCCCGGCAGGCGGAACCCGGCACCCCGCCCGAGCACGGCGTCCCGAGGAGCCTCTGCGCGGCCGTGCGACCGTGGTGCCGGGCCCCGCGGTGGACGACACGGCGCAGAAGGCAAGGCGGAGCTGCTGAACCGTCGGCCCGATCCCTCCGGCCGGAGTGCGGATCCGCGCCCGTCGCGGCCGGCGCGGCCCCGTTCGGCGGGCTGCCGGGGGGCAGCGGGCTCCGGCTGGAGACGGACCGGGCGCGCGGGCGGAGTTCACGTACGCCGGCAAGCGGTCGGCGGCCGTGCGCGAGCGGATCGCGGCCGGTCCGGCCGGTCCGGCCGACCGGACGGCCCGCCGGACGCGCGGGCCCGCGCCCATGGGGAGGGATGGGGGGACGCAGGGCCCGGGGGCACCCCGGCATCCGGCGGACCACCCTCCGGACCGACCGTCAGACCGACGGGTCAGACCGGTACCACTGCCTCCGGTTCCGTCCTGCGGCTCCGGGCGCTCCGGGCCTCGCCCGCGGCGAGCCCGGCGACCGACCCCAGCATCAGCAGCGTGCCGACCAGGGTGGCCGCGGTCAGCCGTTCGCCGAGCACGGCGACGGCCAGCACGGCGGCGCTCACCGGCTCCAACAGCATGATCACGGACACGGTGGCCGAGCGGACGACGGCGGCACCCGCGAAGTACAGGCCGTAGGCGAGCGCCGTCGGCACCGTCGCCACGTACACGACCAGGAGCAGCAGCGTGCCCGGCTGGTCGGTGTGCGGCACCAGCCCCTCGATCGCGGAGAGGGGCAGCAGCACCAGGCTGGTGACGGCGAAGGCACCCATGGTCGTGCCGGTGGCGTCGGCGGCACCGTCGCGGCCCCACCAGCGGGTGAGCAGGGTCACCGCCGAGTACCCGGCGGCGGACAGCAGGGCGAGCAGCACGCCCCAGGTGTCGACGGTCGTCTCCCCGCCGCCGAGGACGAGCACGACCAGCCCGGCGAGCGCGCCCGCGACGGCGGCCAGACCGCCGCGCCCCAGCCGCTCGCCGAGGGTCAGCCGGGCGCCGAGGGCGATGAGCACGGGCCCGGCGCCGAGCGTGACGACGGTGGCCACGGCCAGACCCGTGGCCGAGACCGCAGCGAAATAGGCGGTCTGGAAGACCGCGAGCCCGAGGCCGGTGGCTCCGGCCCGCAGCGCCCGGCGGCGCAGCGGCTCGGCGGCGGCGCCGCGCGGGCGCCGCGTCAGCTGCCGGGCCGCGAACAGCAGCACCAGTCCCAGCGCGCAGCGCCAGAAGGACAGGGCGACGGGCCCCATGTCACCGGTCCGGTAGACCAGTGACGCGGCGGCGCCCGCGGTGCCCCAGGCGGCACCGGCGACGATGAGGTAGAGCAGGCCTCGCCCGACGGGCAGACCGGAGACGGCGTTCGACACGTGTTCTCTCCGCAGACGCGCGCACCCCGCCCGGCGGCGTGGGTGCGGAAGTTCGGGAAGGGATCCGGCGGTCCCGGCCGGGGCCGGGGCGGCGGGATCCGCGGACTTCATCTGCGGGCAGCACCGTTGCACCCGGCGACCGGCCGGGCGCGGGGACGGAGGCCCGCCTCAGGCGGCCGGAGGCGGAAGAACGAGAGCACGCGCATGCATGATCGGCACCCTAGACGGCCTTCCCCGGCGAGGACAACTCCCGGTCCGGGCCGCCCCGGGCCACCGGTCCGCCGGAGCCCTTGGCCGGAGCCGAGGACTGCGCGATGAACGCGCCGGCCAGCACCACCGCGCCGCCCAGGATCTGCGGAGCGGAGAGGTGCTCGCCGAGCAGGAACCAGGCCAGGACGGTGGCGATGACCGCCTCCAGGCAGGCGACCACCCCCGCCACCTGCGGCGACAGCCGGCGCACGGCCAGCACGCCGGTGCCGTAGGCGAGCACCGTCGCGAGCAGCACGACCCAGGCCACCAGCAGGCCCGCGGCGACCGGGGTGCCGTCCATGTGCGCGGTGCCCGCGAGCACGGACCAGTCCATGGACCAGGGCCGGGCGATCACGGTGAGGACGGCGGCGCCGATGAGCAGGCCGAAGGCGATCACGCCCAGCGGGTCGGGAGCCCGGTCGCCGGCGTCACTGCCCTGGTCGGACAGGACGAAGTAGCCGACCTGGCAGCAGGCGGCGCCGAGCGCGAGCAGCAGGCCCAGAGCGTCGAAGCCGAGACCCGCCCACACCTCGACGACACAGGCCAGGCCGCCCACGGCGAGGACCACACCGACCGCCGCGGCCCGGGTGACCGGCCGCCGCTGCACGAACCGGACCCAGCCGAGCACCAGCGCGGGCGCCAGGTACTCCACCAGCAGCGCGACCCCGACCGGGATGCGGGAGATGGCGGCGAAGTAGAAGGCCTGGACCCCGGCGACGGCGAGCAGACCGAACCCCGCGAGCAGGGCCGGGTGGCGGCGCAGCAGGCTCCGGTGACGGACGGCCAGCGGAGCCATGACGAGGGCGGCGCCGGCGACCCGGAGCCACACCACGTGCAGCGGATCGAGCCCCGCCTCGATCAACGGCTTGGCCGCGACACCGGATCCGCCGAAGGCCACCGCGGACAGCAGCGCCAGACCCAGTCCGACGCCCCTGCCGCGACCGCCCGGCGCGCTGACAGTCGTATGCACCGCCTCATGATGGCAGGCGTCGACAGGAGCGTCACCCCCGGTGGCACCTGTCTCACCGAGTGGACGGCTCCGCCGGGCTTCCTGGCCGGGCGAGCGGGGCGGGCGGGACCGGCGCGGCCGGGCGAGCGGGGCGGGCGAGCGGGGCGGGCGGACGGCAGGCCGGCAGGGCAGGCGGACGGCCGGGGCTCGTGCCTCAAGGGCTCGTGCCTCAGACGCTCGTGCTTCTCAAGGGCTCGTGCTTCAGCGCTGCGGCGCTTCAGCGCGTCCCGTCCCCGACGGTGCGGTCGGCGGCGCGGCCCGCGGGACACTCCCGGGGCCGCCCCGGATCCGCGGCCCGTGCCTCGGTCCTGACGGTCAGCCCGGGAACGTCGATGCCCGCCCGTTCGAGCACCTCCACGGCGCGCGCCCGTGGATCGACGACGATCGCCGCGAGGAGGTCCACCCCGCGGGCGGGACCGCCGCGCCGCGCGGCATGCTCCCGGGCGCGTTCCATGCACGCGGCGGCCAGCGGTGACAGGCCCGCGGCGGTGCCGCTCACCACCGGGACGGTGCCGGAGTCCTCCACCGCGGTCTGCCAGCGCAGGCCGTACCCGATGCTGCGCTGCACCAGGTAACCGAGCAGCCGGGCACTCCCGGGCCCCTCACCGAACACCTCGCTCACCTCCGCGTCGGACTCCAGGAGGGAGTGCAGCAGGTGGGCCGTGTCGATCTGCCGGTCCCCGTCCCTGAGGGCGCGGCGGCGGGCACCGGCGACCACGGCCGCCAGCTCCTCGCTCAGCCCCGCGGCGTCGTCCGCACGGCGGGTACCCGCCTCCGCGGGCTCGCGGGCCGTCTGCCGGGGTATACGGGGGTGCACGTCTCCACCCCATCAGCCGCACCCGGCCGCGGGCATCCCCGGCGGGAAGCATCTTCGCGTCCCACGGGAAGCGGACCCGGGCGGCCGCCCCTCCTCCTTGCGAACGAGATCGGCCCCGCCGGGCCCCGCGGGGGCGCGCGCCGCCTTGACCCGCGCCCGCACGGCAACCGGAAGGGGCCCGCCGCTCGTCCCACACGGGCATGGAGAGCAGGTGCTGGCTGGTCGTCCTGCCGGCGGTGGACGGCAGGCAGTACGTCTACCGGGTCTACGCCCCGGACGACGCCCTGCCCGCCGACCTGTTCTGGGAGGCCTGGCACCACCACGACGAGGGCCCCTTCCCCCGGGCCTGCGACCTGTTCGACGCGGCGGTCATACGCAGGGTCGGCACCCCCGGCGGCCCGGCCCGCCCCTGACACCTCGCCGCACCGCGCCGCCCCTCACCGCGCTTCGCCTCCCGCCCTGGCGCAACCCGCCCCGGCCTTCACGGCCCGGCACACGGGCGGCCCCCACGTACCCGACGTGGGGCGCCGCCGACGCTCCGGCGGGGTCCGGGACCAGGGCCCTGGGGCCGGACCGGTCCGGCCCCAGGCCGGGGTGGGGGGACTCAGTCCTCGTCGGCCAGAATCAGGTACAGCTTCTTGCGGGCCTCGTTGATGACGGCCAGCGCCTTCTCCCGCTGCTCCTCGCTGCCGGTCTTCCAGACCTGTCCGAACGCTTCCATCAGCCCGAAGCCGGCCTGCCGGATCTCGTTCAGAGCCTCCCAGTCCACTCCGCGCGAGACGTCCTCCCACGGCGCCTCGGGCCCGTCGTCGGCGGCTGCGCGGCCGTCGTCGGTGAGCGCGAACAGCTTCTTGCCGCCGTCCGCCTCGCTGGCGATCAGCCCCTCGTCCTCCAGCAACTGAAGGGTGGGGTAGACGGAGCCGGGGCTGGGCTTCCACGCCCCGCCGCTGCGCTCGGCGATCTCCCGGATCATCTCGTAGCCGTGCATCGGCCGCTCCCGCAGCAGGGCGAGGATCGAGGCGCGCACGTCACCGCGCCGCGCCCTCCCGCCCCTCGGCCCTCCGCGCCCCCGTCCGCCCCAGGGCCCGCCGTGACCGAAGCCGAAGCCGGGTCCGCCCCCGCCCGGGCCACCGGGGCCGAACGGACCGAAGGCGGCGCGCAGACGCTGGAAGTCACCCCGGCCGCCGCCCCACGGGCCGGCGTGACCGTGCTCGTCGCAGCGGTGTCCGCGAGTACGCATGGCAACCACTCCCTTCATCTCATCATTGACCATTGACCCGTCGCGATAACTCAACGATATATCGCTAAATACTCGAACGCCAACACCCGTGCGGTGCCCCTCCCTGTTCGTATCGGTCAGAGGCTCTCCCCCGCGCACGCGCCGCCCCCGGTCGCGCCGTGAGGCGGGGCACTGACGTCCACGGTGTCTCGCCCCGTCCGGTCGACGCAGGTCACGCGAGTCACGCGATCACGCAGGCGCAGACGCCGAGCTCGCCGCCAGGGCATCCCTCGGCGGTCGACGGCGATGACAGTCACCACGCAGACGACGCCATCCGGCCGGGCCCTGGTCGAAGCAGGACGGCGGAGGGTGCGTGATGACGGGCGGGTGCCGCCCCGGGTTGCTCGAAGCCGCGTGCGCCGGGCCCCGCCCACGCCGGCTTTTCCCCTGACCCGGCATGGGCGGACTGTGCTTCAGCCGCTGCACCGGGTGGCCGTGGACGTGGGACATCCCCTGCGTCCTGCCCGCCGCCGAGGACGGCTCCTGGGTGTGCGGGTCTCGCGCAGCGAGAGCGTCGGCCGGCGGCGACGGCACAGGAGGCCGTCGCGACGGCCGTCGCGATGGCCGTCCCGCCGCCCGTGCTCCCGCCGCGGTCGTGGCCGACGGGGCTCCGGCGACGACCGGGAGCGTCGGTCTAGTTCTTCTGCAGCGCGCGGGTCACGCCCGCGATGACGGCGGTCGTCAGCACCCAGCCGAAGGCGATCAGCAGGTAGGCCAGCCACTGGAGGGCACCGTCCGTCCAGTACCAGGCCGTGCGCTGCCCCAGGCCGCCGATGGGCATCAACAGGTCGAGCGTGTAGACGAAGGGCTGGAAAGGGACGCCTTCGCCCGGCTGGACCGGAGTCGGGGTGTGCGTGCTGAACGACAGGGTGCCCAGCAAGGTCAGCGCGAGCAGCCAGACGCCGGCCAGCCAGGGGCGGTAGCCGTAGCCGACCGTCAGGTCGAGCAGGTGCCCCCAGGCGCGAGCGGCCGGGGAGAGGGTCCGGCGCCGATGGCGCTGCTTGGCCAGCAGCACACGGCGGGCCTCGTCGTCATGGCCGGCCTTGCGGTACCAGCCCGCCAGCTGCTCGTAGGGCTGGGGGTTGTAGCCGGGGCAGCGGCGTATCCATGCCACACGGGCGGCCACCGAGTCGCGCCACCCCACGGCCTCCCCCCGCGTGCCCGGCCCGGCCGTCTTGAGGGAGCCGTAGACGAAGCCGTCCAGTTCCACCACGTCCGGCCAGCTGTGTTCGCTGTCGTGGAGGGAGGACACCTGGGCGCCCCCGAGGTCCACGGCGGCGGCCGGTGGCCGGGCGAGGGTCAGGTCGAAGTCGACGGCCTGCATCAGCGTGCCGAGCAGGGCCGGGCCGGCTCCGCCGGGAGGTCCGTTCAGCACGGCTCCGGCGAAGGTCACGGTGCCCGAGATCCGGGCACCCCGCAGCCGTACGGTCCCGTTCGCGACGAACCCGTCGGAGAGGTCGAGGGTCGAAGCGGCGGCGTTGTCCAGGGCGAGAACCGTCCCGCGTGGTCCGGGGGCCGCGAGCCGCGCGCCCCGCATGAACAGGCCGCCCGGCAACTGAGCCCCCGGCAGCCGTACTTCACCGTGTGCGACGAACCCGTCCTGACAGAACATGCCCCCTTCCAGGACCAGGCCGCCGGCGGCCACGGCGCATCCTCCGGGTGCGTGCAGCTCCGCCCCGTCGAGCAGCAGGCCGTTGGTCACCCGGGCATCGCTGAGCGACAGGGCGGTGCTCACCCGGTGGAAGGGGGAGTGGCCGAAACTTTCCACGCTAGACCGCCGCAGGTCGAGGACCCCCTCGACACAGGCCGAATCCGCTTCGACGCCCGGGATCCGGCTGCCCGTGATCACGAGAGTCTGCGAGGACGCTCCGAGAAGGTTCACCGGTTCCTCGAACCAGCAGTCCTCGAGCCACAGGGCGTGCTCGATCCGGGCACCGGCCAGGTCGAGCCGCCCGGACACGCGTGCCCCGGCGAGCCGCAGACCAGCGACAGCGCCCGGCCGCGTGCCGTTCCCGCCCAGCAGGAGTGCCGCCAGGACGGCGGCCCGGACCGTCCGTTCCGCACCCCACCGGCCACCCTCGGCGACCCGGTCGTCGTCCGGGTCGCCCGTGCGCAGGTCCACCCGGCGTCCCTCGGGGAACGCGTCCCACAGCGCACGTTCCGGTGGGGTCAACTCCTCGTATGAAAGCACCCGTTCAGAGTAACGATCTTCCTCCGCACCCGTCCGCCCCCGGCGCCCGGATCTCACCGGGCCGCTGCTGCCCGCTCCGCCGGCAGGTCTCACGGCGTGCGCCCCTCGTCCGCCGGCAGATGTCACAGCGTGTGCCCTTCGCCGGGCCGGTCGAGCCGTCGGACTCGGCTGACACCGGACGGCCTCCCCAGCGCCGGGCGATCATTCGGGGCATCGAGGCCGGCGCTCCACGATCGGCCTTGGCGCGGGCGTTCCCGCAGGCCCTACGGTCGCGTCATGCGGATTCACATCGTCGACGCCTTCACCGACCGCCCCTTCGCCGGCAACCCCGCCGGTGTGCTGCTCCTGGACGGCGGCTTCCCCGACGACGCCTGGATGCAGGACGTCGCACGCGAGGTCAACCACGCCGAGACCGCCTTCGCGCACCCCATGAGCCGGGGCGGGGAGGCCGACTGGGCGCTGCGCTGGTTCACCCCGGTCACCGAGGTGGCGATGTGCGGGCACGCCACCCTGGCCACCGCGCACGTGCTGTACACCACCGGGGCGCACCGGGGCCCCGTGCGGTTCGCCACCCGCAGCGGGGTGCTGCGCGCGGACAGCGCGGAGGACGGCTTGCTCACCCTGGACTTCCCCACGGCTCCGCTCACCCCGGCAGCCGTCCCGCCCGGTCTCGACGACGCGCTGGGCACCGCCGTGCTGTCGGCCTTCGACACCGGTCCCGACGTCGGGGACCTGCTCGTCGAGGTCGCCGACGAGGAGACGGTGCACGCGCTGCGCCCGGATCTGCCGTCCCTGGCCGCCCACTCCACGCGCGGCATCATCGCCACCGCCCGCGCGGCGGACCCGGCGCGGGGCTACGACTTCGTCTCGCGCTGCTTCTTCCCGAACGTGGGCGTCGACGAGGACCCGGTGACCGGCAGCGCCCACACCGCGCTCGCGCCCTTCTGGTCCGGGCGGCTCGGCCGGACGGTCCTCACCGGGCTCCAGGCCTCGCACCGTTCCGGGAGGGTCCGCACCCAGGTCCGGGGCGCGCGCACCCTGCTGCACGGGCACGCCGTCACGGTGATCGCCGGCGATCTGGTGGCGGAGCCGGGCGCCTGACGGAGCGGGCCGGGCGCGGCGGGGAGCGGCGCGCCCGCCCGCTCAGGCGGTCGGGAGCCAGTCGACCTTGCCGGCCAGCAGGGCGTAGCCGACGAACGCCCCGATGTCGAGCAGGGTGTGGGCGACCACCAGCGGCCCCACCCGGCCCCACCGGCGGTACAGCAGGACGAACACCACGCCCATCACCATGTTGCCGATGAAGCCGCCGATGCCCTGGTAGAGGTGGTAGGAGCCGCGCAGCACCGCGCTGGCCGCCAGCGCGGCCCCCGGCCCCCAGCCCAGCTGGTCGAGCCGCCGCAGCAGATAGGCCAGGACGATGACCTCCTCGACGACGGAGTTCTCCATCGCCGCGAGGATCAGCACCGGGAACTTCCACCACACCTCGGGCAGCGCCTCGGGCACCACGGTGAGGTTGAAGCCGAGGCCGCGCGCGGCCAGGTAGAAGGCGATGCCGCTGCTGCCGATGACCGCGGCGACGGCGGCCCCGCGGCCCAGGTCGGACCAGGGCCGGGTGCGGTCGAAGCCGAGGGTGCGCAGCCCGGCGCCCTCACGCAGCAGGAAGTGCGCGACGAGGGCCACCGGCACGAGCGCCGTGCTGATCCCGAACAGCTGCCAGGCCAGGTCCAGCCACGGGCGGCCGGGCGCGGCCGAGGCGTTGAGCGTGGCGGCCTGGTCCTTGAGGCCCCCGGGCCGGGTGACCGAGCCGACGAAGCTGATCAGCGCGGAGACCGCGCTCGCGCCCAGGGACAGCGCCAGTACCAGCAGCGTCTCGTCCCGCAGGGTCCTGCGGGAGGGCTCCCGCCGAGGAGGGGACACGTCCCCCGGGCCCGCCTCCGCCTGCACGTCTGCCTCCCCATCACCGACCGGTCCGGATCAGTATGCAGGTCAGTATGCGGGGCGACGGCCCGGCGGCCCCCGGCGGCCCCGCCCACGACGGGCCCGGGGCGCCCCTCCCGGGCCGGTCGGCCGTCCCGGGCGGTGACGCGCGGGTGCCGTCCGGGGGTGCGGTCAGGTCGCCGGGACCGGTTCGGGCAGTCCGACGGGCCAGCTGTGCACCGGATCGCCCTGCACCATCAGCTCGCGGTAGCGGCGGGTGGTGGCGGCCAGGGCGGCCTCCCGGCCCAGGCCGGCGTCCAGCGCCCGGTGGAAGGTCGCGGCCTGCCAGCTCGCGCCGTTCGTCCGGCGGCGGCAGCGCTCCTCGATCACCCCGAGGTACAGGTCGCGGTCGGCCGGTTCGATGCCCCAGGCGTCCAGCCCCGCCTCGGCCAGCGGCAGCAGTTCGTCGCGCACCAGGGCGACCGCGTCGACCTCGGTCGTCCCGCCGTAGCGGCCGCGCCGGGGCCAGGTCAGGCGCGCGTCGATCCCGTACCGGCAGGCGGCGTCGAAGTTGGCGGCGGCGGCCTCGAAGGGCAGCCGGGTCCACACCGGGCGGCTCTCCTCGGCGAGGGCGCGCACGACCCCGTAGTAGAACGCGGCGTTGGCCACCACGTCGACGACGGTGGGGCCGGCCGGCAGCACCCGGTTCTCCACCCGCAGGTGCGGGACGCCGTCGGCGATGCCGTAGACCGGGCGGTTCCACCGGTAGACCGTGCCGTTGTGCAGGACCAGCTCGGCCAGCGACGGTACTCCGCCCTTGTCGAGCACCTCCAGCGGGTCCTCGTCGTCGCAGATCGGCAGCAGGGCCGGGTAGTACCGCAGGTTCTCCTCGAACAGGTCGTACGCCGAGGTCACCCAGCGCTCGCCGAACCAGGTGCGCGGGCGCACGCCCTGGGCCTGCAGCTCGGGCGGCCGGGTGTCGGTGGACTGCTGGAACAACGGGGGCCGGGACTCCCGCCACAGCTCCCGGCCGAACAGGAACGGCGAGTTGGCCCCCAGCGCGATCTGCGCGGCGGCCACGGCCTGGGCCGCGTTCCACACGTCGGCGAAGCGGGAGGGGGTCACCTGGAGGTGGAGCTGCACGGACGTGCAGGCGGCCTCGGGGGCGATGGACTTCGACGTGCAGGTGAGGTGCTCGACCCCTTCGATGTCGAGGGTGAAGTCCTCGCCCCGGGCGGCCACGATCTGGTCGTTGAGAAGGGTGTAACGGTCGACGGCGGACAGGTTCGAGGACACCAGGTCGTCCCGGTCCAGCGTCGGCAGAATACCGATCATCACAATGCCGGCGTCCACCTCCGCGGCTTTCCGGTCCGCGTACGCGAGCGAGGTGCGCAGTTCCTCGGCGAGCCGGTCGAAAACCCGGCCGTCCACCCGGTGGGGGGCGATGTTGACTTCCAGGTTGAACATGGCGAGTTCCGTCTGGAAGTCACGACTCGCGATGCGTTCGAGGACTTGCGCGTTGAGCATTCTCGGCATGCCGTCGGCGCCCGCGAGGTTCAATTCGATCTCGACGCCCATGAGGTTCTTGGGGCGGTCGAACCGCTTCTCCGCCAGCAGTCGCTCCAAGCCGGTCAGACACCTGCGCAGCTTGTCGCGGTAGAGCTGGCGATCGGACAGGTCGAACTGACCCGCCACGACCTTTTCCCCCATCGAAGTCCCTCCTCGGATGGGCGGGCCACAGATCGGCCGCCGGGGTCCTGGTGCACAGAGGAGGATGCCCAGCCGATGCGATCGATAACGTCCCCGACCGACCCGGCACCCGCTACCCTGTTGGTTGTGACCAGTGGCACATTCACGGGGCATGAAGCGCAACAGACGTCACGCGGCCATTGAGAAATCGTGAAAAACGCCGATCGAAATGGGCCGACCGCGCTTCACGCATTTCTCCAGGTCACCGCCTCGCAGCCACCGCGGAACCGGGATGGTTCACGCATTTCATCGACCGGAAGTACCCTTGTTTTCCGTACGCGAAACGGCTAGCCGAAACATAGCCCTAACACGTTTCGTATAAACTCCGTGAACAAGGCAGAGAGCTGGCGCCGCGGTCGAGCGATCCAGCCGACGAGGTGACGTCCGGCAGTCCTCACCCCCACCTCTCGGGCTCCGGCCCGGCCCCCGCCTCTCTGACTTCCGCGAGCAGACAGCGCCGTCCGCCACGCCACCCCCCGCCCTCGTGCCACCGTGCCTTCGAATGAGAGGCGACCCACCATGCCCCTGCATGTCCCTCCGGCTCCCGCGCCGGCCCTGCGGTCCGTCCTGACCGCGCTCTCCTCCCCCACCGCGGTCCGCGACGCCCGCACGCCCTCCCTCCTGGACGCCCCACGCCCCCTCGCACCCGAGCTGCCGCTGCCCGTGCACGTCCTGGACGGGATCACCGCCCAGGGCGGATCGGCGACCCGCCTGACCGGCTGGCGGTTCCTGATCCGCTCCGGTGAGCACGCGGTGGCCGCCGCGGACACCGTGCTCACCGCCGACGGCTGGACGTTCTCCCGCTTCTTCGAGGGCCCCTACGTCACCTCCACCGAGCTGGCGCTGCGACAGGCCGAGGCGTTGGCGGAGCCGTACCAGCCCCGGCTGCTGTCCGTGCCGGAGCTGTACATGCTGACGCTGTGGCTGCACGGCGACCGCGCCGCGGACGGGGCCGCGGGCCGTCCGGCGGCCACCGACCTGCTCGTCCCGCTGGCCCCGGCGCCTCCCGGGATCGCGGCGCACCGCCCCCACCGGGTGGCCGACCTGCTCCCGGTGCTGACCCACCGGGTGACCCGGCCCCGGCTGCTGGGCTCCCCGGCGTGACCGCCGCCCGGTGCCGCTCGCGCCGCCGCGCGTGAGCGCACCGTTCCCCTCGCACCGCGCACCCCGCCGCTCCGGACGTACCGGACGCGGCGGGGTGCGCGCCGTGGGGCGGGACCCCCGGCGGTGACTAGCCCGATCCGGCCCCCTCGAACCCCCCGAAGTGACAGTGCAGTTGGGATGAACCGTCCGCGCGGGTGACGCGTCCTCACGGCAGGAGGGGCGGTACCGCGATATCCCTGCGGATCGACGCCCTTGCGGCAACACTGGTTCCCGACCGACTCGTCACGACGGGGGGCGGCCATGACCGACGCTTCGAGCCGCGCGACTGCACGAACCGCCATGCCACAGGACACCACAGAGCGAGAGAACCCACCCATGTGCCAGCACCAGCCACCGTGCCCCTCAGCCGACTCCGCCGACCGGGAGTCGGCACGCCTCGCGGCGCACCACCCGGAACAGGGCTGGAGTCTGCTGTGCAACGGTGTCGTGCTCTTCGAGGACCTCGGTGAGCTGCTGCCCGACGGCAGCGTCGTCGCGCCGCAGCGTCCCCGGGACACCGGCCCGGTCATGACCACGGCCTGACCGGACCGTCCCGACGGCGGCGGCGGCACACACGGTCGCGCCGACGGAGACACACAGGGGCCGGGCGACGGGACTCCCCCGCCGCCCGGCCCTCGCGCACGCCTCGCCCGCCCGTCCGTCCGGCACATCGCCCCCGGCAGCCTTTCCTGCCCCGCCCGCCCGGCACCATCGCCCCCGGCCGCACGTCCCGCGCGCCCCGTCCGGCACAGCCGTCCGCGCGACGCCCTCCGCCCGTCGGGAACACCGGTCACGGGGCACGGCCCGGCCCGTCGGCGTATCGGCGGCACCCGGGGCCCGCCCATAGGGTGACCGGCATGCAGTCCTACACCATCGGCCAGGCAGCACGGCTGCTCGGCGTGAGCCCCGACACCGCCCGCCGCTGGGCCGACGCCGGGCGGATCACCACCCACCGCGACCGCGGCGGACGCCGCCTCGTCGACGGGCGGGACCTGGCCGCCTTCTCGGTCGAGCTCGCCAGGGCGGCCACGGACGAGGAGGACGCCCCCTACACCTCGGCCCGCAACGCCTTCCCCGGCATCGTCACCGCGATCAAGCTGGGCGACGTCGCCGCCCAGGTGGAGATCCAGGCCGGGCCGCACCGCCTCGTCTCGCTGCTCACCCGGGAAGCCGTCGAGGACCTGGGCCTGGAGGTCGGCATGGAGGCCACCGCCCGCGTGAAGTCGACGAACGTCCACATCGACCGGGTCTGACGCCGGGTCCCGTGCCACCCCGGCCGGGTCCGCCCACGTCCTGACACCGACGTCCCGGCACCGGCATCCGGCCGCCGGGGGCCGGCACCGGCTCGGTTCCCGGTCCGCGCCCTCGCCCCCGCCGGGGTGCGCACCGGCCCACTGCTCGTTGGACGAACGCACACACCCACCCGATCGCCCCTCAGCCTCGCTCATGCGATGCCACGGATGACTTCTCCCTGGCATCTGCGCCATCATGGTCGGACGTGTGGAAGGCCGTCTCGCGGTGCCTTCCCTCCGCCTCGCACCCGAGGGAGCGGCTCCGAGATGACCCGTCGTACCGCGCACCCGCCTCGGCGGCCCCGGCCCCGTACGGCCCTGGGGACACGCCGTGGCCGCAGGGTGCTCACCGGCGCCGCGGCAGCCGCCGCCCTGCTGCTCACCGGTGGGTGCGCCGGCACCGCGCCGGGCGAGCCCGGGGCCCGCGACGGCAATCCCACGGGGACGGTCACCGTCTTCGCCGCCGCCTCGCTCGAGGAGAGCTTCACGGTCCTGGGCGAACGGTTCGAGAAGGCCCACCCCGGCACGGAGGTCACCTTCAACTTCGGCGGCAGCGACAGCCTGGCCGCCGGCATCACCAACGGCGCCCCGGCCGACGTCTTCGCCGCCGCCAGCACCAGGACCATGGAGGTCGTCACCCGCCACGGCGACGCCGACGGCACCCCCGCCCCGTTCGCCCGCAACCGCCTGGCGATCGCCACCCTCCCGGGCAACCCGCGCAGCATCCGCTCCCTGAGCGACCTGACCCGGCCCGGCCTGAAGGTCGTCCTGTGCGACCGCGCGGTCCCCTGCGGTGCCGCCGCCCGGACCGCGCTGGACGCCGCCGGTGTCGGCCTCACCCCGGTCTCGTACGAGCAGGACGTCAAGAGCGCCCTGACGAAGGTCGAGCTCAAGGAGGCCGACGCCGCCGTCGTGTACCGCACGGATGTGAGGGCGGCGGGTGACAGGGTGGAGGGCGTGGAGTTCCCCGAGTCGGCCGAAGCCGTCAACGCCTACCCGGCCACCGTGCTGAAGAACGCGCCCAACCCCACGGCCGCGCGGGCATTCCTCGCGCTGGTGCGGTCCGCCGAGGGGCAGCGGGTCCTGAACGGCGCCGGGTTCCTCGCGCCATGACCGGCGCCGGCGAGTCCCCGCGTCCCGCGGACCGGGCGGCCGTCCCGCCCGGAGCCGGCCCGGCCCCGGGTGCCGGCAAGGCACGGCGCCCGCCCGGCCGGGGCGTCCCGCTGCCGCTCCTGGTGCCCGCCGTGCTGGGGCTCGCCTTCCTGCTGGTGCCCCTCCTCGCCCTGCTGCTGCGCGCACCCTGGAGCAGTCTGCCCGAGCAGCTGCGCAGCCCCGAGGTGTGGGAGGCGCTGCGGCTCTCGCTGATCTGCGCCACCGCGGCGACCGCGCTGAGCCTGCTGTTCGGCGTGCCCCTCGCCTGGCTGCTCGCGCGCACCGACTTCCCCGGGCGGGCCGTGGTCCGGGCCCTGGTCACGCTGCCCCTGGTCCTTCCGCCGGTGGTGGGCGGTGTGGCGCTGCTGCTCGCCCTCGGCCGCAACGGTGTCGTCGGCCAGTGGCTGGACGCCTGGTTCGGCGTCACGCTGCCCTTCTCCACCGCCGGGGTCGTGGTCGCCGAGACGTTCGTGGCGATGCCGTTCCTCGTCATCAGCGTCGAAGGCACCCTGCGGGCCGCGGACCCGCGCTTCGAGGAGGCCGCCGCGACGCTGGGCGCCTCCCGGTTCACCGCCTTCCGCCGGGTCACCCTGCCCCTGATCGTCCCCGGCGTCGCGGCCGGCGCCGTGCTGGCCTGGGCCAGGGCCCTCGGCGAGTTCGGCGCCACGATCACCTTCGCGGGCAACTTCCCCGGCCGCACCCAGACGATGCCGCTCGCCGTCTACCTCGCCCTGCAGAACGACCCGGCGGCGGCGATCGCCCTGAGCCTGGTCCTGCTGGCGGTGTCCGTCGCCGTGCTGGCCGGGCTGCGCGACCGCTGGACGAGGGCGGTGTGACGTGACGGCCGGGAAGCTGCCGGAGCGTTCCGGCGACCCCACCGCCGGAGCGGCCCCGGCCGGAGCCCGCCCCCCTGCCGGTCGCGCCCCCGGCGACGGACTCGACGCCCGGCTCGTGGTGGACCGGGGCTCCTTCCGGCTGGACGTCCGGCTGCGCGCCGCACCCGGGGACGTCATCGCGCTGCTGGGCCCGAACGGTGCCGGGAAGTCCACCGCGTTGCGCGCCCTGGCCGGCCTCGCCCCGCTCACCGACGGCCACCTGCGGCTGGACGGACGGGACCTGCGGGACGCGCCGCCCGAGGACCGCCCGGTCGGCGTGGTCTTCCAGGACTACCTGCTCTTCCCGCACCTGACCGCGCTCGACAACGTGGCCTTCGGGCCACGCTGCCGGGGCGCCGGGAAGGCGGAGGCGCGAGCGCTGGCCGCCGCGTGGCTGGACCGCATGGGGCTGGCCGGACACGCCGGCGCCAAACCCCGCCGCCTGTCCGGCGGGCAGGCCCAGCGCGTGGCGCTCGCCCGGGCCCTCGCCACGCGTCCGCGGCTGCTGCTCCTGGACGAACCGCTGGCGGCGCTGGACGCCCGGACCCGGCTGGAGGTGCGGGCGGAGCTCCGCCGCCACCTGGCCGCCTTCGAGGCCGTCGCCGTCCTGGTGACGCACGATCCGCTGGACGCGATGGTGCTCGCCGACCGTCTGGTGGTGGTCGAGGAGGGCCGGACCGTCCAGGAGGGCACGCCCTCCGACATCGCCCGTCACCCCCGCAGCGAGTACATCGCCCGGCTGGTCGGGCTGAACCTGTACCGCGGCCGGGCCGAGGGCCACACCGTCCGCCTCGCCGGGGGCCCCGCCGTGGCCACCGACGAGCAGCTCACCGGGGCCGCCTTCGTCGCGTTCCCGCCGAGTGCGGTGACCCTGCACGCGGAGCGTCCCGGCGGGTCCAGCGCCCGCAACCTGTGGCGCTGCGAGGTCGTCGGCCTGGAGGTCCACGGCGACCGGGTCCGCGCCGACCTGACCGGCGACCTGTCGCTGGCCGCCGACCTGACCACAGTGGCCGCCGCCGAGCTCGGCCTGCGGCCGGGCGCTCCGGTCTGGGCGGCCGTCAAGGCGACCCAGACCCACGCCTACCCGGCGTGACGCCCGTCCGCCCGGCGCGCTCCCCGTCCGCCGGGCGCGGTGCCCGGCCGCCCGCTCGCCGGGGTGACCGGTCGCCCGAGTGACCGGTCGCCCGAGTGACCGGTCGCCCGACCGACCGGACGTCCGTGGCCGGGCAGGCAGGACGTCAGGCTTCGCGGACCGGGAGGCGGAGCGTCAGGTCTCGCGGACCGCGGCGGAGGCGAAGCCGAGCCAGGTGTGGCGGTTGCCCCACCAGCACCAGCCGACCTTCGGGGCGTCGCGCCGGTCCCGGCCGTCGCGGCCAGTGCCGTTGCTGATCCAGAGCGCGGGCGTGCGGGCGTCGAACCTCCCGTTGGGCTTGCGCAGCCGGGACGCGATGGTCATGAAGCAGCGGTTGCGCTCCAGGGCCTCGGGCTGCTGGAGCACCCAGTGGATGCCCTCGCTCAGCAGCAACGGGGTGCGGCCCTTGCCGGTGAGTTCGGGCAGCGCCTCCTCGGGGCTCCAGTTCGCCAGGTGATCGCCCCGGTCGACGCCGGTGACGGTGTAGAGGGGGGCGTCGGGCAGGTCGACCCCCTGGGGCGCGAACCGGTCGACGTCCGGCATGTCCGTGACGACGAAGCCGGACTTGCCGGCGCGGCGCAGCAACGGCGCGAGGACCGAGGCGGGGACACGGTCGGGGTGGAGTGCCAGCAGGGTGTGACGGCCCGCGGCGGAGTGCCGTGCCGCGAACGAGCGGACCTCCTCGGCCGGTATCCCCGCGTGCGTGTGCAGGCCGAGGGCGATCAGGCGGTCCGCCTGGGCGGACAGCGGCGGCAGCGGGGACAGCGGGCCGGTGGCGGTGGTCGGGGTGTCGGTCAACGCGTGCTCCTTGCGGGGAGTTCCGGGCGGTGAGGAGACGGTGGAAGGGCGCGCCGGCGCGGTCAGGACGTGCCGGGGGCGTCGCCGCGGCCGCCGGTCCCGCGGGCGGCGATCGCGTGGATCTCGGCCGGTGTGCCGGCCATGATCGTGCGCACATGGCGGGTGATCACGTCGACGGGCCAGTCCCACCAGGCCGCTTCCAGCAGCAGCGCCACGTCCGCGTCGCCGTAGCGCTGCCGGATCGGGCGGGCCGGGTTGCCGCCGACCACGGTGTACGGCGGCACGTCGGCCGTGACGACGGCTCCGGCGGCGATGATGGCGCCGTCCCCGATGCGCACGCCCGGCATGACGGTGGCCCCGTAGCCGAACCAGACGTCGTTGCCGACGACCGTGTCGCCGCGGCTGGGCATGCCGGTCACCAGATCGAGGGTCCGGTCGGTCCACTCCCCGCCGAACATGGTGAAGGGGTAGGTGGACACGCCCATCGTCGGGTGTTCCGCCCCGGCCATCAGGAAGCGGGTACCGCTCGCCACGGCGCAGAACCGCCCGATGACCAGCTTCTCGGGACCGTAGGCGTAGAGGACGTTGCGCCGCTCGAAGTCCGTCGCCGCGTCGGGATCGTCGTAGTAGGTGAACTCGCCGACCTCGATCGACGGTGAGGTGATCAGCGGCTTGAGGAACACGACGCGCTCGTGCCCGGGCAGCGGGTGCAGGACGGAAGGGTCGGTCATGGGGTCCCCGTAACGCTGGTCGCTCTTTACGTCGGACGTAAAATTACCCTCGCCGAAGGAAGCGTGTCAACAAAATATTACTACGGGGGTAAGATTCGCCCATGAGCAGTCACCACGACAGCGCGCCGTCACGGTCCGGGGGCGGCCTGCGCGAGGTCAAGAAGCAGGAGACCCGTCAGCACATCTCCGATCAGGCCACCCGTCTCTTCCTCCGCCAGGGCTTCGACGCCACGACCATCGCGGAGATCGCCGACGCGGCGCGGGTCTCGAAGAAGACGGTCACCAACTACTTCGCCCGCAAGGAGGACCTGGCGCTCGACCACCAGGACTCCTTCGTCGCCGCCCTGGCCTCGTCGGTGGCCGCGCGCGGGCCCGGCGAGTCCGCCCTGGCCGCGCTGCGCCGCGCGTTCACCGAGGCGCTCGCCGCCCACGATCCGGTGAGCGGCTTCACCGGCCCGGAGTTCGCCCGGATGGTGGCCGACAGCGCCACCCTCACCGCGTGCGTGCGGGGCCTGCACGACCGCCGGGAGGAGGCACTGGCCGAGGCGCTCGCCGCGGCCGAGGACCTGCCCTCCGACGACATCGTGATCCGCACGGCCGCCGGTCTCCTGGGCACGGTCCACCGTCTGCTGTTCCGGCGCATCCAGCAGCTCACCCTCGCCGGGCTGCCCGCCGACGAGATCGAGGCGACGGTCGCGCCGGAGGCGGCCCGCGCCTTCGACCTGCTGGAACCGTCCCTCGGCACCCTCGGCACCGCCTGACGGCCCCGCCCCGTGAGGCCCCCGGACGCGGGAGCGCCCGGCCGGGAATCCCCGGCCGGGCGCTCACCTGCCCCGACAGCACCGTCCCCGTGCCACGCCGGGCCCCCGGGACGGTGCTCCCACCAGGGCGTCAGTCCTCGTACGCGTCCAGCGGCGGGCAGGAGCACACCAGGTTGCGGTCGCCGTAGGCCTGGTCGATGCGGCGCACCGGCGGCCAGTACTTGTCGGCGGCATTCACGCCGGCCGGGAACACGGCCTCCTCGCGGCTGTACGCGTGGTCCCACTCCCCGCCGAGCGCGGCCGCGGTGTGCGGGGCGTTGCGCAGCGGGTTGTCCTCGGCGGGCCACTCGCCCGACCCGACCTTCTCGATCTCCGCACGGATGGCGATCATCGTCTCGCAGAACCGGTCCAGTTCGGCCAGGTCCTCCGACTCGGTCGGCTCGATCATCAGCGTGCCGGCCACCGGGAAGGACATCGTCGGCGCGTGGAAGCCGTAGTCGATCAGCCGCTTGGCCACGTCGTCGACGCTGACGCCGGTCGCCTTGGTCAGCGGGCGCAGGTCGATGATGCACTCGTGCGCCACCAGCCCGCCGGGCCCGGTGTAGAGCACCGGGTAGTGCGGCTCCAGGCGCTTGGCGATGTAGTTGGCGCTGAGCACCGCCACCTGCGTGGCCCGCTTCAGCCCCTCGCCGCCCATGAGCCGGACGTACGCCCAGGAGATGGGCAGGATGCCCGCCGAGCCCCAGGGCGCCGCCGAGATCGGGCCGACCCCGGTCTGAGGGCCCGCCTCCGGCTGCATGGGGTGGTTCGGCAGGTAGGGCGCCAGATGGGCGCGGACGCCGACCGGGCCGACGCCGGGGCCACCGCCGCCGTGCGGGATGCAGAACGTCTTGTGCAGGTTCAGGTGGGAGACGTCGCCGCCGAAGTGGCCCGGCTTGGCCAGACCGACCAGGGCGTTGAGGTTGGCGCCGTCCACGTAGACCTGGCCGCCGGCCTCGTGCACCGCGGCGCAGATGTCGGCGACGTGCTCCTCGAACACCCCGTGCGTGGACGGGTAGGTGATCATCAGCACGGCGAGCTGGTCGCGGTACTGCTCGATCTTGGCGCGCAGGTCCTCGACGTCGACCTCGCCGTCGTCGGCGGTCCTGACGACGACGACCTTCATGCCGGCCATGACCGCGCTGGCCGCGTTGGTGCCGTGCGCGGAGGACGGGATGAGGCAGACCGTGCGCTGCTCGTCGCCGTTGGCGCGGTGGTAGCCGCGCACCGCGAGGAGTCCGGCCAGCTCGCCCTGGGAGCCGGCGTTGGGCTGGAGGGACACCTTGTCGTAGCCGGTGACCTCGGCGAGCCGGTCCTCCAGCTCACGGATGAGCGTGAGGTACCCGGCGGCCTGCTCGGCGGGCGCGAAGGGGTGCAGCTGACCGAACTCGGGCCAGGTGACCGGCTCCATCTCGGTGGTCGCGTTGAGCTTCATGGTGCAGGAGCCCAGCGGGATCATGCCGCGGTCCAGCGCGTAGTCGCGGTCGGCGAGCCGGCGCAGGTAGCGCAGCATGGCCGTCTCGGAGCGGTGCTGGTGGAAGACCGGGTGGGTCAGGAACTCGTCGGAGCGCAGCAGCGCCTCCGGCAGCGTGTCCCGCGCGGTGCCGTCGAGGGACTCGACGTCGCCGTCGACCCCGAAGGCCCGCCAGACGGCCGTCAGCTGGTCCCGGGTGGTGGTCTCGTCACAGGCTGCCGAGACGTGGTCGGCGTCGACGAGACGCAGGTTGACGCCGTTGTCCCGCGCGGCGGCCACGACCTCGCCGGCCCGGCCGGGAACCCGCGCGGTCACGGTGTCGAAGTAGGAGTCGTGCACGATCTCCACGCCGCCGGCCCGCAGGCCCTCGGCCAGGATCGTGGCGTAGCGGTGGGTGCGCCGGGCGATGGTGCGCAGACCCTCCGGACCGTGGTAGACGGCGTACATGCCGGCCATGACGGCGAGCAGCACCTGGGCGGTGCAGATGTTGCTGGTGGCCTTCTCGCGGCGGATGTGCTGCTCGCGGGTCTGCAGCGCCAGCCGGTAGGCCTGGCTGCCGTCGACGTCGACGGAGACGCCGACGAGGCGGCCGGGCAGGCTGCGGGCCATCTTCTCCTGGACGGCCATGTAGCCGGCGTGCGGCCCGCCGAAGCCCATCGGCACACCGAAGCGCTGGGTGGTGCCGACGGCGATGTCCGCGCCGAGCTCGCCGGGCGACGTCAGCAGCGTGAGCGCCAGCAGGTCGGCGGCCACCGTGACCAGGGCGCCGAGCTCGTGCGCCTGGTCGATGACCGGCTTGAGGTCGCGGACGGCGCCGGAGGCGCCCGGGTACTGCAGCAGCACGCCGTTGATCTCCCGCTCGGCGATCTCGGCGGGGATGCCGTCGCTCAGGTCGGCGACGACGACCTCGACGCCGGTCGGCACGGCGCGGGTGCGGATCACGGCGACGGTCTGCGGCAGCGCGTCCGCGTCGACCAGGAACAGGCCCTTCTTGTTCTTGCCCATGCGCCGCGAGAGGGCCATCGCCTCGGCGGCGGCGGTGCCCTCGTCGAGCAGCGAGGCACCGGAGGTCGGCAGCCCGGTGAGCTCGGCGACGGTGGTCTGGAAGTTCAGCAGGGCTTCGAGGCGGCCCTGGGAGATCTCCGGCTGGTAGGGCGTGTACGCCGTGTACCAGGCCGGGTTCTCCATGACGTTGCGCAGGATGACGGGCGGCGTGAACGTCCCGTAGTAGCCGAGCCCGATCATCGAGCCGAGCACCTGGTTGCGTCCGGCCAGGGAGCGCAGTTCTGCGAGCACCTCGGCCTCGCTGCGGGCGCCGGGCAGGTCCAGGGCGTCGGCGTTCTTGATGACGTCCGGCACCGCGGCGGCCGTCAGCTCGTCCAGCGAGCCGTAGCCGACCTGGGCGAGCATCTTGGCCCGGGCTTCGTGGTCGGGTCCGATGTGGCGCTGCTCGAACGGGATCCCCTGCTCGAGCTCGGAGAGCGGAGTGCGATGGGCGGTCATTGCGGAGGCCTCCTGGTCTGACGACCTTCGTGGGGCACCACGGCACGGGTACCCGGACGGCCTCCCCCTCTGTCATCTCGACCTGAGAGCTTCACCGGACCGCCCCAGGGACGCCCGGCTTTCACCGTCGGTGAGAGCGGAAGCCGTCGACACCCGCCCTGCTTTCCAGAGTGACCTCGTCCGTGCGGTACGTGGGCCTGAGAGATTCCGGGGAGGATTTGCTCCTTCGGCGCCTCCGATGGTGCCTGGAGGACTCTCCCGCACGGGGTCAGCGGCCGAAAGCCAGCGTACCAGCGAGGGCCCCGCACGGACCTTCGAGTGGCCGTCGGACCGAATGTGCCGTTCTGTAGTGCTTACTGATGAGTGCGACCTGTGGAGGGCCCGTGCGTACCGACATCGACCCGCGCCACCTGATCGGCCGCAAGGCGTTCGACCGCAACGGACACCGCATCGGAACGATCGACGAGGTCTACCTCGACGACGCCACGGGAGTCCCCGAGTGGGCGGCGATACGCACCGGCCTGTTCGGCCGTGACGCCTTCGTCCCGCTGGAACCGAGCGAACTGGTGGAGGGCGCCCTCCACGTCCCCTTCGACCGCGCCCTGATCAAGGAGGCCCCCGACTTCGGCGTCGGGCGTCACCTCTCCCCCGAGCAGGAGCTGCAGCTCTACCACCACTACGGCCTGGACGTCGCCGCCCCGCCGCCGCTGCCGGACCGCGACTTCGGCAAGCTGGCGGGCCAGGACGAACCGGCCTGACCGTCCCGCCGCCCGACCCCGCCCTCCCGGAGGCCGCGCGCACGGTCCCCCGCCGTGCGCTCCGGGTCCCCCTGCCCCCAGCGCCGTCGGCTCCGTACGGGGTGCTCCCGCGCCGACGACGCCGTACGGGGTGCCCCCGCGCCGACGACGTCGAGGTCACCCGCTGCCGTCCGCCGCGGCCGGTGCGGCCGGTGCGGCCGGTGCGGCGTCCTGTGCGCCGGGGCCGCGAGGGACCAGCGGGAGCGGATCCCCGGGCTCCAGGTCGGGGTCGTCGGTGCGGAAGGTCCTCACCCGGCCCGGTGCAGAGTCGGGCGTCTCGAAACGCACCGTGACCCGGCCCAGCCCGCTGCCCTGCACCCAGCCGTGCCCGAAGACCGTGTGCCGCACGTCGTGTCCGGCGGGCCAGCGCCGCTCCGCCGCGGGCCGGTCCTCGGGAGCGGGCGCGGTGTCGCTCTCCTCGGGCACGGTCTGTTCCCGTTCCCCGGCTGCCTGCGCGAACAGGTCCTCCTGCGTGTAGTCGGCCAGTCCGGTGACCCCGACACCGAGGAGCCGCACCCCGCCCGTGGTGTCGACCGAGTCGAGCAGCCGGGCGGCGGCCTCCCGCACCACCGCCGGGTCGTCCGTGGGCCCGCGCAGGGTCTCGGACCGGGTGAGCGTCGAGAAGTCGTAGCGGCGCACCTTCAGCACGATGGTGCGGCCCGACAGGCCCGCGCCGCGCAGCCGGCGCACACACCGGTCGGCGAGCCGCCGCACCTCCGTACCGACCCGGACCCGGTCGTGGATGTCGACGTCGTAGGTGTCCTCCACCGACACCGACTTCGCCTCCCGCTCGGCGACCACGGGCCGTTCGTCGTGCGCCAGCGCCATGGCGTACAGCGCGTGGCCGTGCGCCTTGCCCAGCAGCCGCACCAGTTCGTCCTCGCCCGCCTCGGCGAGGTCCCGGACCGTGTGCATGCCGGCACGGCGCAGATGGTCGCCGGTGGCCGGGCCGACGCCCGGCAGGGTGCGCACCGACAGGGGGGCGAGCAGGGCCCGCTCGGTCCCCGGCTCGATGACCACCAGTCCGTCCGGCTTGGCCCGCTCGGAGGCGATCTTGGCGAGCATCTTGGACGCGGCGAGGCCCACCGAGCCCGTGAGCCCGGTGACCCGGCGGATGTCGGCGCGCAGACCGGCCCCGACGCGGCGCGCCGACGGCTCGTCCCAGGCGGCGCCGGCGGCCTCCAGATCCACGAACGCCTCGTCCAGGCTCAGCGGCTCCACCAGCGGGGACAGGGCCCTGAGCAGGGTCATGACCTGCTCGCTGAGGGACCGGTAGAAGGCGAAGCGCGGCACGAGGTAGGCGGCGTGCGGCGCCAGACGCCGGGCCTGCGCCATGGGCATCGCGGAGTGCACGCCGAAGACCCGGGCCTCGTAGGAGGCCGTGGCCACCACCCCGCGCGGCCCGAGACCGCCCACCACGACGGCCTTCCCGCGCAGACTCGGTTTGGACGCCTGCTCCACCGAGGCGAAGAAGGCATCCATGTCGAGATGCAGGATCGTGGGCGCGGACCTCACGTCTCCGATGCTGCCCTACACCACTGACAATGCCCTGTCGGGGGGCGCTCCACGGCCGGGGTGTGTCCGGTGCGGGGGCGTGGCCGGATGGGGATCGGTTCGGGGTCCGCGCTGGTTCCGGGGCCGCTTTTGGTTCCGGAACCGGGGGCGGGTTCCGGGGCCGCGCTGGTTCCGGAACCGGGTCGGGTTCCGGATCCGGGACGGTTCCGGCCGGAGTCCACGGTTGCGGGCCGGTGCGGACGCCGCCGGGCGAGGAGCCGAGAGGCCCGGTCTCAGACGGCCCGGTTCCGCCGCCGGGCCAGCTCGTCCGCGGGGTTGTGGCCGACCAGCGTCTCGCCGGTGTCGACGCGTTCGCCGTGCAGCTGGGACAGCGCGCCCTCGACGTCCCGCCACACCACACCCACGGCGATGCCGAAGATGCCCTGACCGCCCTGGAGCAGTGCGTGGACCTCGTCGGGCGAGGTGCACTCGTAGACGGTGGCCCCGTCGCTCATCAGGGTCATCCGCTCCAGGTCGCTGAAGCCGCGCTCCCGCAGGTGCTGGACGGCGGTGCGGATGTTCTGGAGGGACACACCGGTGTCCAGGAAGCGTTTGACGATCTTCAGGACGACGACGTCACGGAAGCTGTAGAGCCGTTGGGTGCCGGAGCCGTGGGCGGGGCGCACGCTCGGTTCCACCAGGCCGGTGCGGGCCCAGTAGTCGAGCTGGCGATAGGTGATGCCCGCGGCGGCGCAGGCGGTGGGACCCCGGTAGCCGATCTCGTCGGACGCCATGGACGTGGCCCTTCCGGTGTCCGCCGTGGCGGCCGTCAGATGTCGCGCGTGATCGGCCGTGCTGCTGTGCGGGGCATACACCCCGCCCGCGCGGAGCCGAGAGCCCATGGGAGGGTACGGGCTGCTCGCCCCCAGTCCGGGGGCACCCCCAGCCGTACCGTCGCCGCTGCTTCTCACGCCGACCTCCGTCCTTGACCTGCCTCCTCGACGGTAGGCAGTCACCAAGGGTGCGTCAACGATCGCCACACTCGGCACGCCGAGTGATAATCACCCTAAGAGTGGTTTCCCGTGCCCCGTCGCGGGGAAAGGCTAGCCGAATGCGCTCCGCACGGGCCGGAAAGCGCCCCCGGTGCGGCCGCCGCGGCGGCCCGGAGCGGCGCCGCTCACTGACTGCTCGTGCCGAAGTCCTCCGGCGAGATCTGGTCGAGGAACTCGCGGAACTTCTCCACCTCGTCCTCCTGCTCGTCCGGAATGGCGATGCCGGCGTCGTCGAGCACGGTGTCGCTGCCGTAGATCGGCGTCCCCGTGCGCAGCGCCAGCGCTATCGCGTCGGACGGGCGGGCGCTCACCTCCACGCCACTGGCGAAGACCAGCTCCGCGTAGAAGACGCCCTCACGCAGATCGGTGATGCGCACTTCCGTGAGCTCCTGTCCGACGGCTTCCAGCACGTCCTTGAACAGGTCGTGGGTCAGCGGCCGTGCGGGGGCCATGCCCTGCTGGGCGAAGGCGATGGCCGTCGCCTCCCCGGGTCCGATCCAGATGGGGAGGTAACGGTCCCCTCCCACTTCACGCAGCAGCACGATCGGTTGGTTGGAGGGCATTTCGACCCGGACACCTACGACATCGAGCTCGTTCACACAGCAACCCTAGGCCGTGCCCGGGATGTTTGGGTAGTCGGGCCGGGAACGGGTGAGCGATCCGGCCCCTCGACGGGCGCGGTACGGGGCCGTCCGCACCCCGGGCGCGGGACGGCCCGAGCGGACGCCGTGCGCCCGTCCTACGTCCTGTCGTCACATTCCCGTCGTCCGCCCGCAGGGCGGCCGTGCGGCGTCAGCTCCGTGCTCTCGGCATGCCGGGCCCTGAGCCTCGTACTGGATGTACTCGGATCAGGGCCCGGTGCGGCGAGAGTGCGTGCATGGCGGCGCACGGCAGACGGGAAGTGACGACAGGGCCTTAGGGGGTGCGCACGCCGAGGGCCAGGTGGACCAGGGCGGCGTGCAGCCGGGCCGTGAGGCCGGCCAGTTCCTTCGTACGGGCCTCCGCATGGGCCCTGGTCTGCGGGTTGCGGTGCCGCCGCAGGGGGGCGACGACCTGGTCCACCAGGCCGGCCTCCCGGTCGGCGGCGGCCTTCATCGCCCGCAGGTGCCGCGGCTCGATCCCGTGCCGGCCCAGCTCGCGGACCAGCCCGGCCACGGTCACCGCCTCGGCGTCGTAGACGCCGTCCTCCACCGGGGTGACGAGTCCGTACGACTCCCACTCCGCCAGCTCCCGCTCGTCGACCCCGGCGGCGGCCAGCAGCTGCGCCCGGCCGATCCGCGCGGCCGTCGACGCCTCGGCCACCACGGGCTCGACACCCTCGCCGTCCCGCTGCCGGCCCACGACGGGCAGGGACACCGCCTCGCCGCGCTCCACGGCGTCCAGGTGCTCCCGGATGACCTTGAGCGGCAGGTAGTGGTCGCGCTGCATGCGCAGCACGTGGCCCAGGCGCTCCACGTCCTGGGCGCTGAACTTGCGGTACCCCGAGGGGGTCCGCTGCGGCTCGATGAGCCCCTCCGCCTCCAGGAAGCGGATCTTCGAGATGGTGACCTCGGGGAACTCCTCGCGCAGCACGTTCAGCACCGTGCCGATGCTCATCAGTCCGGTGTCCGCGGCGGCGGCACCGTGTCCGGTACCGCCGCTCGGTGTGTGAGGCATGGACCTTCCCTCGGGTCCCCGGGCCGCGGCCCGGGGACCTCAGTAGCCCCGCTGGCTCGCGTAGAAGACCAGCCGGTACTTGCCGATCTGCACTTCGTCCCCGTTGGACAGGGCGACCTGGTCGATCCGCTCCCGGTTGACGTAGGTGCCGTTGAGGCTGCCGACGTCGGCCACCGTGAACGAACCGTCCTGGCCCCGGCGGAACTCCACGTGCCGCCGGGAGACCGTCACGTCGTCGAGGAAGATGTCGCTCTGCGGATGACGCCCGGCCGTCGTCAGGTCGCCGTCGAGCAGGAACCGGCTGCCCGAGTTGGGACCCCGGCGCACCACCAGCAGCGCCGAGCCCAGCGGCAGCGCGTCGACCGCCGCCTGCGCCTCGGGCGACAGCATCGGCATCTGGGTCTGCCCGGTCGTCTCGGAGTCGTACGCCTCGAGACCGGAGATCGAGATGGTCGACGTCGTCTCCGACGGACGCTCCGGGGTGACCCCGGGCCTCAGCGGCGCGCCGCAGTTGGAGCAGAAGCGGCTGTTCTCCGCGTTGCGGTTACCGCACCTCGTACACACCAGGGCCGACATGGACGGATCCTCCTGCCGCGGCTGCCCACCGGGGGCTTGGGACGCGTACGGGCCGGAAAAGTCTCCACCCGTACCTGAGGTTGACGGTTGCCCGAAACCTATGCCGCCCTGCTGCGCAGGGTCAACCGACGGCGCGCCCGGACCAGCGACCTGGTCCCGGAACAGCGGACGTCCGCCGTCCTCCTCGGGCTGCGCGCGATGGCGAGCGGTCGCGTTGGCGTTGTCCTCTCGCGCGCTCTTGCCGAACAACTTCGCAAACAACTTCACGGGCGATTCCCCTTGACCGAAACAGACCCGCCCGTGGGGCAGGACGAACCCTGACTGAACACACTGGCCGACGACCCGGACATCCTCACAACGTCCGTATCCACCAGACAGTTTCCACCACGCACCGCCCAATCGGTGCGCCGACCCCCCGCAACCTCATGCCCTCGCCGGACGGGCCACATGCACCCCCGGTTCACCGGGAGGACGACCGAGCGTAGTCAGGCCGCTTCGCCGCTCGCAAGGCATCCACGACGATCTTGGTCGACCTCTCCACGGTCACGGTGGCCTGTTCCTTCTCGAGAGTCTGCACCACGCCTCCAGGGATGTTGAGCGCCGGCTCGAGGTCCTGCGGCTTGCCGATGACCTTGAAACGATAGGGGGCGGTGATCTTGTTCCCGTCCACCCCCACGCCGTTGCCGGAATCCGTCAGATAGGTGTTGGCCACGACCCGTACGCCGTTCACCTGGATCGCCTCCGCACCCGCCGCACGCAGCTCCTGGACGGCGTCCAGCAGCATGTCCGCCTCGACCGCCTCCTTCGGGTCCTCGACGGTCATCGTGATGCCGGGCCCCTGGGCCGCCACGGTGCCTGCCAGGATGCCGAGTTGCCGTTCCCGCTCGGCCGTCTGCCGCCGGGCCTCCTCGGCCTGGTCGGAGCTGTTCTCCAGTTCGTCGCGCTGTTCCTCCAGGCCCGCCTTCTCGTCCTCAAGACGCTGAGTGCGGTCGTCGAGTTCATCGAGGATGCGGACGAGATCCTCCTGACGTGCTCCGCGCAGCGCGCTGTCGCCGTCGCTGTACGAGGCCACCTGCACGGCCAGGCCGAACCCGAGGCCGAACAGCAGCACCGCGACGATCAGTTGGGCCCGCGTCAGCCTCGGCGGCCACAGCCCCTTCACCAGCCGCTGCCGACCGGTCAGCTCGGGTACGGCCTCCGCCTCCGCAGCGCCCTCCACCGCCCCTGGCGCGCCCGCGGGCACCTCCTGGGGCAACTCCTCACGCAGACGGCTCCCGCGCTCCGCCGGGGCCGGTCCGGGCGGCCCCGCCTGCGGGGGCCGCTGCCCGGCCCGGGGGGCTTGCGGGGCCCGCGGCCCGGCGTGGGGCGCCGCCTGCTGCGGACCGGGACGCGCGCCGGGGCCCGGCAGGCGCCCGGGGCGGTTCCCCGGCCCTGCTGCCGGACCGGGACGGTTCCCCGGGCCAGGCGCCGGCTCCGGTCGCCGGTCGGTCCCGTGCACCGGGCCGGGACGGTTCGGCGGACCGGGACGATGCTGCGGGCCCGGGTGGTTCTGCGGGCCCGGGCGGTTCTCCGGGCCGGGAGTCGGTCCGGGGCGGCCGTCGCCCGCGCGCGGCGGCGCGGGGCGCCCCTGCGGCCCGGGGTTCGGGCCGGGCCCGGGCGGTCGTCCGCCGGCCCCACGCACCGGGGCGGGACGGCCCTCCGGCCCGGGAGTCGGCTCGGGCCGGTTCCCCGGTCCAGGGGCCGGCTCGGGGCGGCCGTCGGTCCCGCGCACCGGGCCACGACGGTTCTGCGGACCGAGGGCCGGTCCGGGACGGCCCTCGCCGCCGCGTGCCGCCGGCCCCGGACGGTCCCCGGTCCCGGGAGCCTCCCCCGGTCGTATCCCCTCCCCGTGCGCCGGCCCAGGACGGTGCTCCGCGTCGGGTGCGGGCCCGGTTCCCGGTCGTCCGGCGGTTCCGCGCTCGGCCCCGGGACGGTCGCCCTGGCCCGGGATCGGGCCGGGCCGGTCGTCAGCCCCGCGCGCCGGGTCCGGACGGCCCTCGGCCGCGGGCCCCGCTCCGGTCCGCGCCACCGCGTCGCCGGCCTCGCTCCCCGGCTCGTCGGGGCGGCCGGTTCCGTGGTCCTGCTCGCGCTCCTTCATCGGCCTCACGCCCGGAAGACGTGGCGGCGGATCGCCGCGGCGTTGGAGAAGATGCGGATGCCGAGGACGACGACCACACCGGTGGACAACTGGGCCCCCACGCCCAGCTCGTCGCCGAGGAAGACGATCAGTGCGGCGACGACCACGTTGGACAGGAACGACACCACGAAGACCTTGTCGTCGAAGATGCCGTCCAGCATGGCGCGCAGCCCGCCGAACACGGCGTCGAGCGCCGCCACGACGGCAATCGGCAGATACGGCTCGACGACCGCCGGAACCTCGGGCCGGACCAACAGGCCGGCCACGACTCCCACGACGAGGCCCAGTACGGCGATCACGATGTGCCCTTCCCGGTTATCGGCTGCGCGGTTCGTACGATCACACTCGGTGCGGCGGGCAGCCGGAGGTCGTCCGCCGTGGAGAGGGCGGTGCGGATTCCGTAGTTCTCCTGCAGGGCGTGCAGGTACAGCCCGTCGGCGCTGTTCCGGAACCGTTCGCTGAGCGACGGTCCGTCCCCCACCGCGAGCACCGTGTACGGCGGCACCAGCGGCTTGTTGTCGACCAGTATCGCGTCGCCCGCGGCCCTGATGGCCGACAGGGCGGTCAGCCGCTGCCCGTTGATCGAGATCGCCTCGGCCCCGGACTCCCACAGCCCGTTGACCACGCGCTGCATGTCGCGGTCCCGGACCCGCCCGGTGTCGGAGAAACCGGAAACCGAACGCGGGTCACCGTTTCCGCCGGTGCCGGCGTCCTTGGCGTCGTTCACGACGAGCCGCACCCCCGGCCCGTGCACGGCGACCGAGCCGGCGAGTACGCCCACCAGCCGGGAGCGGTCACCGCCGCTGTCCCTGAGGGCCTCCTGCCTGCGGGCGTCCACGTCCGCGCGCAGCGCGTCGACCCGGCTCTCCAGATCGTCGGCCGCCTCGGTCTCCTGGTCGATGCGGTCGATCAGTTCCTCGCGTTCCTTCGCCACGACCGGGGCGCTGACGCGGGCCTGGGCCGCCCCCACGGTGACGACCAGGGCCGCCAGCACCAGCCCGACGGCGAGCCCCAGTTTGGCGCGGAGGGTCTTCGGCAGGCCGCCCTCACCGGCGGCCTTCCTGCGCTCCGCGGCCTCGGCGTATCCGTCGTCGAGGCTGTGGTCCATGACGTTGGTGAGCAACGACATGGACGCGTCCGGGCGTGGCGGCCGCGTCGGTGTGCTCCGAACGGGGGGTTGCTGCGGCATGCCGGACATCGTCGCACGTCGCGGCCGGTACCTCCGAACGGCCCTGGCCCGGTGCCGGACAGGCCCCCTTGGGGAGGCTTGTCCGGCACGCACGCATACCGCGGCTTGTCCCGGCCGGCCGGCGCCCGGTGGCGCCGGCCGGGGTCGGGCCGCCTAGCGTCCCGCGCTGTCCACGACGGCGGACCATTCGTCGAGCAGCGCCTGCGCGGAGGCGTCGTCGGGGCCCTCCGCCCACAGGTGGGTGACCGCCTCGGCCGGGTCCGGCAGGACCATCACCCAGCGGCCGTCGGCTTCGACGACGCGCACACCGTCGGTGGTGTCGACGGAGCGGTCACCCGCCTCCTCGACGACGCGCCGCATGACCAGGCCCTTGACGGCCCACGGCGTGGCGAGGTCCCGCCGGATGACGTGGGCCCGCGGGATGCGGGCGTCGATCTGACTGAGCGTGAGCTGCGTCCTGGCCACCAGGCCGATGAGCCGCACGAAGGCCGCCGTGCCGTCGTAGACGCTGCTGAACTCGGGGACGATGAAGCCGCCCTTGCCGTCGCCGCCGAAGATCGTCCCCTCCTCGCGGCCCACGCGGGTGAGGTCGTCGGGCGATGTCGTCGTCCACTCGACCTGGGTGCCGTGGTAGGCGGCGACCTGCTCGGCGATCCGGGTGGTCGTCACCGGGAGCGCGACCCGGCCGCTGCGGCGCTCGGCGGCGATGAGGTCGAGCATGACCAGCAGGGCCCGGTCGTCCTCGATGATCCGGCCCTTCTCGTCCACCAGGGACAACCGCTCGCCCACCGGGTCGAACCGCACCCCGAACGCGGCCCGGGACGACGCCACGATCTCCCCGAGGCGTACCAGGCCCGAGCGACGCACGTCGGCCGTCTCGGTCGGACGGGACTCGTCGAGGCCGGGGTTGATCGTCAGCGAGTCCACGCCCAGCTTCCCGAGCAGGCTCGGCAGGACGAGACCGGCGCTTCCGTTGGACGCGTCGACGACGACCTTCAGCCCGGACTCGGCGATGCCGGTGATGTCCACGTTGCGCAGCAGCGATCCGGTGTACGAGTCGAAGACGCTGGCCGGGAAGCGCAGGTCGCCGATCTCACCCGGGAAGGCACGCCGGTACTCCTGGCGTGCGAACACCCGGTCCAGCTTGCGCTGGCTGCCCTGCGACAGGTCGGCGCCCTGTCCGTCGAAGAACATGATGTCGACCGAGTCCGGAACCCCTGGCGTGGTCCGGATCATGATGCCGCCGGCGCTGCCCCGTGCGGTCTGCTGCCGGGCCACGGGCAGCGGAACGTTCTCCAGGTCCCGGACGTCGATGGCGCTCGCCTGCAGCGCGGAGATCACCGCTCGCTTCAGTGCGCGGGCACCGCGGGAGTGGTCGCGGGCCGTGGTGACCGTCGACCCCTTCTTCAGGGTCGTCGCGTAGGCGCCGGCGAGGCGCACGGCCAGTTCGGGCGTGATCTCGACGTTGAGGATGCCGGAGACCCCGCGGGCACCGAAGAGGTGGGCCTGCCCCCGGGACTCCCAGATGACGGACGTGTTGACGAACGCACCCGCCTCGATGGTCTTGAACGGGTAGACCCGCACATTGCCCTGGACGATCGATTCCTCACCGACCAGGCACTCGTCACCGATGACCGCGCCGTCCTCGATCCGCGCCGCGCGCATGATGTCGGTGTTCTTGCCGACCACGCAGCCGCGCAGGTTGCTGTGCGGTCCGACGTACACGTTGTCGTGGACGACGGCCTTGTGCAGGAAGGCACCGCTCTTGACGACGACGTTGGAGCCCACGACCGTGTGCTCACGGATCTCGGCGCCCGCTTCGACCTTGGCGTAGTCGCCGATGTACAGCGGCCCGCGCAGATCGGCGTCCGGGTGCACCTCGGCCCCCTCGGCAACCCACACACCGGGCGAGATCTCGAACCCGTCGATGTCGACGTCGACCTTGCCCTCGAGGACGTCGGCCTGCGCCTTCACATAGCTCTCGTGGGTGCCGACGTCTTCCCAATAGCCCTCGGCGATGTACCCGTAGACGGGCTTGCCTTCCTTCATCAGCTGCGGGAAGACGTCGCCGGACCAGTCGACGGGCACGTCGGCCTCGACGTAGTCGAAGACCTCCGGCTCCATCACGTAGATGCCGGTGTTGACCGTGTCCGAGAAGACCTGGCCCCAGGTCGGCTTCTCGAGGAAGCGCTCGACCTTGCCCTCCTCGTCCACGATGGTGATGCCGAATTCGAGGGGGTTGGGAACACGCGTCAGACAGACGGTGACCAGCGCGCCCTTTTCCTTGTGGAAATTGATGAGCTCGGTGAGGTCGAAGTCGGTCAGCGCGTCACCGGAAATGACGAGAAAGGCGTCGTCCTTCAGCGCCTCCTCGGCGTTCTTGACGCTTCCGGCAGTTCCGAGTGGCTTCTCCTCATTCGCATACGAGAGCTCCATGCCGAGCTCCTCGCCGTCACCGAAGTAGTTCTTGACGAGCGACGCCAGGAACTGGACGGTCACCACGGTTTCATTGAGCCCGTGCTTTTTGAGCAGCCGCAGCACGTGCTCCATGATCGGCCGGTTGGCGACCGGCAGGAGCGGCTTGGGCATGCTTGAGGTCATGGGGCGAAGGCGCGTGCCCTCGCCCCCGGCCATCACGACGGCCTTCATGTCGGAAGCGTCCTCCTCGAAGAGACGACGGTCTGGCCGACGTCACCCGCAGAGATGGTCCGCAGGATCACCTGCGAGACAAGGCGCAACGCTGCGCTTGCGAATCAGCGAGTTCAATCGGCCATGGCGTCCGCACGAACCAGACGGCGGACTTGTATCACGTAGAGAACTCCTGCCCACCAATACAGGGTTGTACCCCATCCGGCGAACGCCCATCCGAAGATTGCGGCGAGTGACGCGATCCAGCCGGATCCGTCACTGAGCAGGAGCAACGGGAAGGCATACATCAGGTTGAACGTGGCGGCCTTGCCCAGGAAGTTCACCTGCGGCGGCGGATAGCCGTGGCGCCGGAGGATGCCCACCATCACCAGCAGGACCAGCTCCCGGGCCAGAAGAACGGCGGTGAGCCACAGCGGCAGAATCTCGCGCCACGTCAGACCGAACAATGTCGACAGAATGTAGAGCCGGTCCGCCGCGGGGTCGAGGAGCCGGCCCAGATTGCTGATCTGGTTCCAGCGACGCGCCAGCTTGCCGTCGAGGTAGTCGCTGATTCCGCTCAGTGCGAGGACGAGCAGCGCCCAGCCGTCGCTGTTGGGGCCTCCGAACTCCGGCCTGAGGATGAGCCACAGGAAGAGCGGCACGCCAAGGAGCCGCGCCATGCTGAGGATGTTGGGGATGGTGAGGACGCGGTCCGTCTGGACGCGCGTCTCCTGGACCTCCACCCGGGAGCCTCCTGTGGGAAAACGTGTCAACGATGCTCCATGACTTTACCTCAACGCAAAAAAGCTCCGGCTCCCGGGCTGTATGCCCGAGAGCCGGAGCTCAAGAGGAGTTCGGCGGCGTCCTACTCTCCCACAGGGTCCCCCCTGCAGTACCATCGGCGCTGTAAGGCTTAGCTTCCGGGTTCGGAATGTAACCGGGCGTTTCCCCTACGCTATGACCACCGAAACACTATGAAACACTCAACCGCACCACACCAAAAAACCCGGATGTGGGGTTGTTCGTGGTTTCAGAACCAACACAGTGGACGCGAGCAACTGAGGACAAGCCCTCGGCCTATTAGTACCGGTCAACTCCACACGTTACCGTGCTTCCATATCCGGCCTATCAACCCAGTCGTCTACTGGGAGCCTTACCCCATCAAGTGGGTGGGAGCCCTCATCTCGAAGCAGGCTTCCCGCTTAGATGCTTTCAGCGGTTATCCCTCCCGAACGTAGCCAACCAGCCATGCCCTTGGCAGAACAACTGGCACACCAGAGGTTCGTCCGTCCCGGTCCTCTCGTACTAGGGACAGCCCTTCTCAAGACTCCTACGCGCACAGCGGATAGGGACCGAACTGTCTCACGACGTTCTAAACCCAGCTCGCGTACCGCTTTAATGGGCGAACAGCCCAACCCTTGGGACCGACTCCAGCCCCAGGATGCGACGAGCCGACATCGAGGTGCCAAACCATCCCGTCGATATGGACTCTTGGGGAAGATCAGCCTGTTATCCCCGGGGTACCTTTTATCCGTTGAGCGACGGCGCTTCCACAAGCCACCGCCGGATCACTAGTCCCGACTTTCGTCCCTGCTCGACCCGTCGGTCTCACAGTCAAGCTCCCTTGTGCACTTACACTCAACACCTGATTACCAACCAGGCTGAGGGAACCTTTGGGCGCCTCCGTTACCCTTTAGGAGGCAACCGCCCCAGTTAAACTACCCATCAGACACTGTCCCTGATCCGGATCACGGACCCAGGTTAGACATCCAGCACGACCAGACTGGTATTTCAACGACGACTCCCCCTGAACTGGCGTCCAGAGTTCACAGTCTCCCAGCTATCCTACACAAGCCGAACCGAACACCAATATCAAACTGTAGTAAAGGTCCCGGGGTCTTTCCGTCCTGCTGCGCGAAACGAGCATCTTTACTCGTAGTGCAATTTCACCGGGCCTATGGTTGAGACAGTCAAGAAGTCGTTACGCCATTCGTGCAGGTCGGAACTTACCCGACAAGGAATTTCGCTACCTTAGGATGGTTATAGTTACCACCGCCGTTTACTGGCGCTTAAGTTCTCAGCTTCGCCCCACCGAAATGGAGCTAACCGGTCCCCTTAACGTTCCAGCACCGGGCAGGCGTCAGTCCGTATACATCGCCTTACGGCTTCGCACGGACCTGTGTTTTTAGTAAACAGTCGCTTCTCGCTGGTCTCTGCGGCCACCCCCAGCTCAGAGCGCGAAGCCCATCACCAGGAATGGCCCCCCTTCTCCCGAAGTTACGGGGGCATTTTGCCGAGTTCCTTAACCATAGTTCACCCGAACGCCTCGGTATTCTCTACCTGACCACCTGAGTCGGTTTAGGGTACGGGCCGCCATGAAACTCGCTAGAGGCTTTTCTCGACAGCATAGGATCATCCACTTCACCACAATCGGCTCGGCATCAGGTCTCACCCTTGATGAGTGGCGGATTTGCCTACCACTCGGGCTACACCCTTACCCCGGGACAACCACCGCCCGGGATGGACTACCTTCCTGCGTCACCCCATCACTCACCTACTAACCGCTTGGTTCAGCGGCTCCACCACTCCGACCTCGTCCGAAGACTCAGCCGGCGGCTTCACGGCCTTAGCATCACGATGCTCGATGTTTGACGCTCCACAGCGGGTACCGGAATATCAACCGGTTATCCATCGACTACGCCTGTCGGCCTCGCCTTAGGTCCCGACTTACCCTGGGCAGATCAGCTTGACCCAGGAACCCTTAGTCAATCGGCGCACACGTTTCTCACGTGTGAATCGCTACTCATGCCTGCATTCTCACTCGTGAACCGTCCACAACTGCCTTCCGGCGCTGCTTCACCCGGCACACGACGCTCCCCTACCCATCACAGTCTCCTTTAGGAGTATGTACTGCAATGACACGACTTCGGCGGTACGCTTGAGCCCCGCTACATTGTCGGCGCGGAATCACTAGACCAGTGAGCTATTACGCACTCTTTCAAGGGTGGCTGCTTCTAAGCCAACCTCCTGGTTGTCTCTGCGACTCCACATCCTTTCCCACTTAGCGTACGCTTAGGGGCCTTAGTCGATGCTCTGGGCTGTTTCCCTCTCGACCATGGAGCTTATCCCCCACAGTCTCACTGCCGCGCTCTCACTTACCGGCATTCGGAGTTTGGCTAAGGTCAGTAACCCGGTAGGGCCCATCGCCTATCCAGTGCTCTACCTCCGGCAAGAAACACACGACGCTGCACCTAAATGCATTTCGGGGAGAACCAGCTATCACGGAGTTTGATTGGCCTTTCACCCCTAACCACAGGTCATCCCCCAGGTTTTCAACCCTGGTGGGTTCGGTCCTCCACGAAGTCTTACCTCCGCTTCAACCTGCCCATGGCTAGATCACTCCGCTTCGGGTCTTGAGCGTGCTACTCAAACGCCCTATTAGGACTCGCTTTCGCTACGGCTTCCCCACCCGGGTTAACCTCGCAACACACCGCAAACTCGCAGGCTCATTCTTCAAAAGGCACGCAGTCACGACGCAAGGACAAGTCCTTGCGCGACGCTCCCACGGCTTGTAGGCACACGGTTTCAGGTACTATTTCACTCCCCTCCCGGGGTACTTTTCACCATTCCCTCACGGTACTATCCGCTATCGGTCACCAGGGAATATTTAGGCTTAGCGG
>NZ_OZ186835.1:5685000-6120000 GCF_964273255.1 Streptomyces sp. enrichment culture | reverse complement strand
CGCTGTTGAGTTCTCAAGGAACGGACGCTTCCTTCGTACTCACCCTTTCGGGCTTTCCTCCGGGCGCTTCCCTTCGGTGTTTCCGACTCTATCAGTGTTCTTCCGACCCTTTGACCATCACCTGCAGGCATGCAGAAGACGATCCCAGGAGTAGGATCTGACGAGTTGGTTTGCCTGCTGGGCAGGACGCTCGTTCGCGTCACTCATTCCCAAGCAGGAGTCACGACTGTACACGGGGTCGCGGACCGCGTGCAAATCCATTAGGGTATGTGGTCTAGACCTCTGGTTCGGATCTTCCGCCCGAACCGGCACGTCCCATGACATACGCTGCTGGACAGTGCGCGGTCCGGAACAGGTTGTGACCGCCACCCCTACAGATCTCCACCTGGGAGGCTTCCCATGACCACCGTGACCGCCCCGCTCGAAGGACGGGCCATCGGACTGGCAGCCGTGCCCGATCCTGTCTTCTCCGGGGCCATGGTCGGCCCGGGTACCGCGATCGACCCCGTACGGGAGCCCTCCACGGCCGTCTCCCCCGTCGACGGCGTCATCGTCTCGCTGCACCCGCACGCCTTCGTCGTCGTCGACGGCAGCGGGCACGGCGTCCTGACCCACCTCGGCATCGACACGGTCCAGCTCAACGGCGAGGGCTTCGAACTCCTGGTCAACAAGGGCGACACGGTCACCCGGGGCCAGAGCATCGTGCGGTGGGACCCCGCCGCCGTCGAGGCGGCGGGCAAGTCCCCGGTGTGCCCGGTCGTGGCGCTGGAGGCCACCGCGGACGCGCTCTCCGAGCTGCGGGAGAGTGACGACGTCAAGGCCGGTGACACCCTCTTCCTCTGGAAGTGACCACCGTGCCGGTGCCGTCGCTCCTGGCGTGACCGGCGAGAAGGACAAGCAACGCAGCGGCGGGGCGCGCCGCACTATCGGAGACGGGTGAGATGGAGACAACGCTGCAGGGCGTGGGCGTGAGCCACGGGGTGGCGATCGGCGAGGTGCGGCACATGGGCACGGCCGTGCTCGAACCGCCGGCCAGGCAGATCGCCGCGGACGAGGCGGAGCGCGAGCAGGGAAGGGCCCGCAAGGCCGTGGAGGCCGTCGCCGCCGACCTGACGGCGCGCGGCAACCTGGCGGGCGGCGAGGCCCAGGCCGTGCTCGAGGCGCAGGCGATGATGGCGCAGGACCCCGAGCTGATGACGGACGTGGAGCGGCGCATCACGTCCGGGAGCACGGCGGAGCGGGCGGTGTACGACGCGTTCGCGGCGTACCGGGAGCTGCTGGCCGGCGCCGGTGAGTACATGGCGGGCCGGGTCGCCGACCTCGACGACGTGCGGAACCGCATCGTGGCGCGGCTGCTGGGCGTGCCGATGCCGGGCGTTCCCGACAGCGACGAGCCGTATGTCCTGGTGGCCCGTGACCTGGCGCCGGCGGACACCGCGCTGCTCGATCCCACGCTGGTGCTCGGCTTCGTCACCGAGGAGGGCGGGCCCACCAGCCACAGTGCCATCCTGGCCCGGGCGCTCGGTGTCCCCGCCGTGGTCGCGCTGCCCGGCGCCGGTGAGCTCGCCGAGGGCACGGTGATCGCCGTGGACGGCAGCTCCGGTGAGATCTTCGTGAATCCGGGCGAGGAGAGGAAGGCCCGGCTGGAGGCGGCGGCCGCCGAGCGCAGGGCGGCACTGGCCTCGGCGACGGGGCCCGGTGCGACCGCCGACGGGCACAAGGTGCCGTTGCTGGCCAACATCGGCGGTCCGGCCGACGTGGAGGCCGCCGTGGCGGCGGGCGCCGAGGGTGTCGGTCTGTTCCGTACCGAGTTCCTGTTCCTGGACGACAGCAAGAACGCTCCGTCGCAGGAGAAGCAGGTCGCGGCCTACCGTCAGGTGCTGGAAGCGTTCCCCGAGGGCCGGGTCGTCGTGCGTGTGCTGGACGCTGGTGCGGACAAGCCGCTGGACTTCCTGACCCCGGCCGACGAGCCGAACCCCGCTCTGGGTGTGCGGGGCCTGCGGTCGCTGCTCGACCACCCGGAGGTGCTGCGGACGCAGCTGTCCGCGCTGGCCGAGGCGGCCGAAGGGCTGTCGGTCTACCTGGAGGTCATGGCCCCGATGGTGGCCGACCGCGCCGACGCCCGGGCGTTCGCCGAGGCGTGCCGGGAGGCCGGGCTGCGGGCGAAGGTCGGGGCGATGGTCGAGATCCCGTCGGCGGCCCTGCGGGCGCGTTCGGTGCTGCAGGAGGTGGAGTTCCTGTCGCTGGGGACGAACGACCTCGCCCAGTACACGTTCGCCGCCGACCGTCAGGTGGGTGCGGTGTCCCGGCTGCAGGATCCGTGGCAGCCCGCGCTGCTCGACCTGGTGGCGCTGTCCGCGGAGGCGGCGCGGGCCGAGGGCAAGAGCTGCGGTGTCTGCGGCGAGGCGGCGTCCGACCCGCTGCTGGCCTGTGTGCTGACCGGTCTGGGGGTCACCTCTCTGTCCATGGGGGCGGCGTCCATTCCGTATGTGCGGGCGACGCTGGCGCAGTACACGCTGGCGCAGTGCGAGCGGGCCGCGTCCGCGGCGCGCGCCGCGGACAGCGCCGAGGAGGCGCGTGACGCGGCCCGGTCGGTGCTGTCGGGCGAGTAGTCGGGCCCGTACCCGGGAGACGGCGGGCCGCTCGTGCGGCCCGGTGCAGGGGCACCTCCGTGTGGGGGTGCCCCTGCACCGTCCGTGGGTGCGCTCGCTCCGGTGCCGGTGCTCAGTGCCCGTGGAGCGGTCCCGGATCCGGGTCCCCGAGGTCAGGGGGTGCGCAGTAGTCGACGTTGGACTCGGGCGGGATGGGTTCCCCGGAGGCCGCGTCGGTGCAGTAGGCGTCGAAGACCTCGCCAGCGGTGAGCGGGACGAGGCCGTAGCCGCGCAGCCGCCAGCCGTGGACGCGGTCGGGGGCGCCGGGGGCGGTGACGCGGACGACGAGTCCGCCGGGGCTGTGGGTGGCGAGGCCGACCGCCAGGACGGCGGTGAACTCCAGTGCCTCCGCCTCGTCCGGGCCCGGAGTGCCGCTGGTGGGGCCGGCGTGTTCGGCGGGGTCGGTGTGGAGGACGGCGACGAGTGTCTCGTCCGGTCCGGCGACGCTGCACACCAGGTGCCGGCGGCCGGGCGGGGAGGTGTCCAGGATGCGGGTGAGGAGTCGGGAGGCGCGGGCGAAGGCCGCACGCCCGAGGTCCTCGCCGCAGGTGGCGCAGGCGCCGAGGCGGGCGAGGAGGGAGGCCGCGTAGTCCCAGGTGGCCCGGCGGACGGCTTCGTCGACGAGGGCGGGCACGAGGTCGGTGAGGGGTTCGCCGTCGTAGGGGACGGTCGGTCCGGTGGCAGCGATGTCGGCGGTGAACCGGGTGCGGCTGGCGGGGCTGTCGGGATCGAGGCCGCCGCGGGAGCAGTAGTCGGCGTACTCCTCGGGGTCGAAGAGGGCCAGGGTGGTGAAGCCGCCCTGCAGGGCCCGGGACCTGAGGAGGGCTTCCACGTGGTGCAGGTAGGTGGCGTGGTCCTGGAAGGCGAAGGTGCGGTAGCGCCGCATGGTGCGGAAGTCGTGCTCGTCGGTGAGCAGGCCGATGGTGCCCGCGATCTCACGGCGCAGGACGCGTCGCAGGGTGCGGTGGTCGGTGGCGGTCATGGGTCCCCCTGTGCTGCAGGTCGATCAATGCTCACTCACCGTAATCGGCGGCACTGACAATGGGTCCCTCGAGGAGGCGGCGGCCCCGGACCTCGCCGGTGTGCCGGCGGGTCCCTGGCGGGCGGTCCGCCCGGGCGCTCAGGCGCGCTTGCGGGCCAGGTCCTCGTAGAAGGCGAGGAGGCCGAGGTCGTCGATGGAGCCCGGGTTGACGGCCTTCTCCAGCGGGGTGCCCTGGAGGAGTCGTTTGACCGGGACCTCGATGCGCTTGCCGGTGAGGGTGTGCGGGACGCCGGGCACCTCGATGACCTCGTCGGGGACGTGGCGCGGTGACAGTTCGCGGCGGATGGTGGCCCTGATGCGGTCCAGCAGGGCGTCGTCGAGCACGGCGCCAGGGGCGAGGTGGACGAACAGCGGCATCCAGTAGCCGCCGTCGGGCTGCTCGATGCCGACGACGAGGGATTCCCTGATCTCGGGGAGCCGTTCGACGGCTTCGTAGATGTCGGCGGAGCCCATGCGCACGCCCTGGCGGTTGAGCGTGGAGTCCGACCGGCCGTGGATGATCACCGAGCCGCGGGAGGTGACGGTGATCCAGTCGCCGTGCCGCCACACGCCGGGGTACACGTCGAAGTAGCTGTCGTGGTAGCGGCTGCCGTCCGGGTCGTTCCAGAAGTGGACCGGCATCGACGGCATGGGGTTGGTGACCACGAGTTCGCCGACCTCGTCGGTCAGCGGACGGCCGCTGGGGTCCCAGGACTGGAGGTCGGTGCCCAGGCAGGGGGCCTGCAGCTCACCGATGTGGACGGGCAGGGTCGGGACGGCTCCGGCGAAGCAGGAGCAGACGTCCGTGCCGCCGCTGACGGAGGCGATCCACAAGTCGTCGCGGACCTCGTCGTGCAGCCACCTGAAGCCGTCGGGCGGGAGCGGTGAGCCGGTGGTGGCCACGCACTGTACGGCGGACAGGTCGAAGTCGCGCGAGGGGTGCACGCCGGCCTTGCGGCAGGCCATCACGTAGGCGGCGGAGGTGCCGTACAGGGTGGCGCCGGTGCGTTCGGCGATCCGCCACTGGGCGGCGGTGTCCGGGAAGCCGGGGCTGCCGTCGTACAGGACGAGCGTCGTGCCGGTGAGGAGGCCGGAGACGAGGAAGTTCCACATCATCCAGCCGGTCGACGTGTACCAGAAGAACCGGTCGTCCGGGCCGAGGTCACAGTGCAGGCCCAGTTGCTTGAGGTGTTCCAGCAGGATGCCGCCCTGGGACTGGACGATCGCCTTGGGCAGGCCGGTGGTGCCGGAGGAGTAGAGCACCCACAACGGGTGGTCGAAGGGCACGGGGTCGAAGACGGGTGCGGTGTCCGCGGAGGTCAGGGCCGCCCACTCCAGCGCGCCGTCCGGGGCGTCGGTGCCGAGCAGCGGGATGTGCACGACGGCGCGCAGGGTGGGCAGTTCGCGGCGCAGTTCGGCGACGACGTCCCGGCGGTCGTGCTCCTTGCCGCCGTAGCGGTAGCCGTCGACGGTGAACAGGACGACCGGCTCGACCTGCTGGAAGCGGTCGAGGACGCTGCGGGCGCCGAAGTCGGGCGCGCAGGAGGTCCATACGCCGCCGAGGGCGGCCGTGGCGAGGAGGGCGACGACGGCCTGCGGGATGTTGGGCAGGTAGCCGCTGACGCGGTCGCCGGGGCGCACGCCCAGGGCGCGCAGTTCGGCGGCCAGGGAGCCGACCTGGCGGTTGAGTTCGGACCAGGTGACGGGGCGTGGCTCGTGCGTCTCGTCGACGTGCAGCAGGGCGGGGGCGTCGGGGCGGTCCGCGGCTGCGCGCAGGGCGTGCTCGGCGTAGTTGAGCGTGGCTCCGGGGAACCACTGGGCGCCCGGCATGGAGCGGTCGGCGAGGACGCGCGTGGGAGGCGTCGTGAAGCGGACGTCGAACCATTGGGCGACGGCCGTCCAGAACGTCTCGAGCTCGTCCACGGACCAGCGGTGCAGGGCCGCGTAGCCGCCCTCGGCGGGGGCATCGTGGTGCTGGGCGGCCCACGCCTGGAACCGGGTGATCCGCGCGCGGGCGATTCGTTCCGGATCGGGCTGCCAGAGGGGCTGGTCGTTCGCGGTCGGCATTGCGGCTCCCGGACTGTGCGCATGGTGTGCGTCCCGCGCGCACGGGCTGGGGTGTGCGCGTGACGCGGCTGACAGGGACGATGCCATGTGATCGACTTCCGCACCAGGGTGCCCCGCGTGATCCGTGGCGTGCGGGTGTGCTCCCTTCGTGGGTGAACGGCAGTTGAACGGCACGTCTGCGGGGAGCGGCGAGTGGCAGGGTGAACAGCATGGACGGTCGTGACCTGGTGCGTTCGGTGCGGTCGGTCGGCTCGTCGGGGGCGGCTCGGGGGGTGCGGACCGTGCGGGCGGCGTGGCGCCGGTGGCGCGCGGACGCCGCGGGGCTGCCCGCCCGCGGTCGTGAACGGGCGCGGACGCCGGGCGTGGTCCGGGAGGTGGTGCCGGGGCCGGGCGGGGGCGTGGTGCGGTTCACCCGTTCCGAGGTGCGCGTACTGGTCGCGGTGAACGGGGCGGTCTTCTGGGGCTGGGACGGGGCGGCTGCCGAACCGTCGTACGCGCTGGCCGGGGCGTGTCCGGAGCCGGATCCGCGGGCGGTGCTCGAACCGGACACGGACGGCGGCTGGCGGGTGGTGGCCGAGCGGGTGACCGTGGCCGTGTCCCGGGAGGGTGCGGTGGCGGTGCTCACCCCGGGTGGTGTGCTGCTGCGCCGGGAGTCTCCGCCCCGCTGGTGGGAGCCCGAGGGCGGGGGCCCGGCCCGTTGGATGCTGCGTGCGGAGGTGCCGGCCGACGCCCGTTTCTTCGGGCTGGGCGGGCAGGCATCGGGGCCCCGGCTGCGCTCGGGCCGGTACCGGCTGTGGAACGCCGGCCCCGGGGGTGCCGCGGGGACCGGTGAGGCGTCCGCGCACGTCACGATGCCGCTCCAGATGGTGGTGGCCGACGCGGGCACGCATCTGGTCTTCCACGACACCACGTGGGACGGCACGGTGACGCTGCGGGAGGGTGAGGAGGGCAACGGCTCGGGGCACGACCGGGCCGGGACGAGTGAGCTGCGGGTGGACGGGGGGCCGCTGCGCTGCTGGGTGCTGGTGGGGACGCCGGCGCGGGTGCTGCTGGCGTGGGCCTCGCTGAGCGGTGCGCCCGCGGTGCCGCCCGCGTGGGCGTTCGGCCACCATCACGTGGTGGCCGGGGCCGTCGACGAGGCGGAGGTCCGCGAGATCGTGGCCGCGCACCGCGAGCGGGGGCTGCCGCTGGACGCCGTGCACCTCGGTGCGTCCCACCTGGACCGGCACCGGGCGTTCACCGTGGACCGGCACCGGTTCCCCGGTCTGGCGGACCTGGCGGAGGCGTTGCGGCAGGACGGTGTGCGGCTGGTGTCGGCCGTCGCCCCGGCGGTGGGGGTGGGACGTGCCGACGAGGTCCACGCGGCGGGCGCGGCCGCGGACGTGTTCGTGCGGGACGCGTCGGGCGCGGTGGTGCGGGGCGTGGGCGAGGCGGGGGACGTCGTCTTCCCGGACTTCACCGATTCGCGGGTGCGGGGCTGGTGGGGCGGCCTGTACGGGGACGGCGTGGCGCAGGGGTTCGCGGGCTTCTGGCACGAGGCGGACGAGCCGGCGTCGTGCGCGGCCTTCGGCGGGGCGGGCCTGCCCCGGTCGGCGCGCCATGCCCTGGACGGCGCGGGCGGGGACCATCGCGAGGCCCACAACGTGTACGCGCTGTGCATGGCCCGGGCCGCGTACGAGGGGCTGCGGCGGTCGTCGCCCGACGAGCGGCCGTGGATCGTCTCGCGGTCGGGGTGGGCGGGGCAGCAGCGGTACGCGGGGGTGCGGCCGGGGGCGGTGCCGGCGGACTGGGCGGGGCTGCGGGCGTCGTTGGCGCTGGTGGTGGGGCTCGGTCTGTGCGGCGTCCCCTTCTCGGGTGCGGACGTCGGCGGGGCCGGTGCCGAGGTGTCCGGGGAACTGTACGTGCGGTGGCTGCAGTTGGGGGCGTATCTGCCGCTGCTGCGCACCCGTGGGGAGCCGCCGGCCGGGGGTGCGCACGGGGGCGGGCCGGGCGTCGGCGTGGCGTCCGCGGTCCGGGCGGCGCTGCTGGAGCGGCGGCGTCTGCTGCCGTACGTGACGACGCTGGCCCGGCTGGCCCGGCGCACGGGGGCGCCGGTGGTGCGGCCGGTGTGGTGGTCGGCGCCGGAGGACCGTGTGCTGCGCGACTGCGAGGACGCCTTCCTGCTGGGGGACGCCCTGCTGGTGGCGCCGGTGCTGGAGCCCGGTGCCACCGGCAGGGTCGTGCCGCTGCCGCGCGGGCGCTGGTACGACACGGCGACGGGGCGGGCGTACGAGGGTCCGGCCCGGGTGACGGCCGGGGCGCCGCCGGAGCGGATACCGGTGTTCGCCCGGGCCGGGGCGGTGCTGCCGGTGCGGGGTGCGCACGGCGGGCTGGAACTCGAGGTCTGGGCACCCGCCCGGGGCCGCACGGGCGGCGGCACGGTGGTGCCGGACGCCGGTGACGGGTGGAAGGAGCCGGAGCCGGAGCGGTACAGCGTGCGGTGGGCGGGGCACCGGCTCGTCGTCGAGCGCGAGGGCGGCCTGGGCGGGGCGGAGCCGCCCCACCCGGTGCGGCTGCGCGGTGACGGGCCGCGCTGACGTGGGCGGTCGCGGGGCGGGGCGGCAGGTGCGCCCGGGTCAGATGTAGCGGCCCTCGAACCAGGCGCGGGCGGCGAGGGTGTGCAGCGGGAAGGCCAGTTCCTCCGGGCGGCGGAGCAGGCGGCGGCCGTCGGTCTCGTCGGTGGCGGCGAAGGGCGGCAGGACGTCGGCGGAGCGTTCCGGGAGGAGCCCGAACAGGAGCAGGTGGCCGTCCGGGGAGCTCATGGCGTCCGCGAGCCGCACGTCGCGCGGGGCCGCGTCGATGCCGGTCTCCTCCAGGAGTTCGCGCACCACGGCCTGCCGCCAGTCCTCCCGGTCGTCGACGAAGCCGCCGGGCAGCGCCACCTGGCCGCGCGCGGGGGGCACGGTACGGGTGATGACGACCAGGCCGGTGCCCTGGGTGTCGTACACGGGCTGGAGGGCCACCGCGACGGGCAGCGGGTTGCGGTAGGCCGTGGTGCCGCAGGCCGGACAGGTGCGCGGCCAGCCGGAGACGCCCTCTCCGTAGGGCGTGCCGCAGCTCGAACAGTGGGAGCCCGGCGCGGGCCCGGGGGCGGGTGGGTGAGTTGTGGACACGCGCGGACTGTATCCGATCATCGGACCGTCGGTTCGGTGCCGGGCGCGTCGCGCCGCCGAGGGGGCGGCAACCGGTGCGGTCGGCGACCTTGACGCCCCCCGGGCGCCGGTGAACACTTCCCGTGTCGGTCGGCACCGCCGCTCGTCCCGGCGCTTCTCCAGCACGCCGCAGCGGGGCCCCACGGGCCGGGGCCCGCTCCCCACGGGCGGTGCCAGGACCACGGCACGCTCGTCACGGAGGCCGGGCGGGGCACGGGAGGTCCCCGTCCTCGGCCGACGCCGCCATGGGAAACGCATCCTGCACGTGAGGTCCGGGACGAGGCGCTCCCGGGCCGGGCCGAGGAGCCGCCATGAGCAATGGAGACGTATTCGTCGGGGAGATCATCGGTACCGCGATCCTCATCCTCTTCGGTGCGGGGGTCGTCGCGGCGGTCGTCCTCAATCATTCGAAGGCGAAGGACGCCGGCTGGGTCGTCATCGCCCTGGGCTGGGGTTTCGGTGTGATGGCGGGGGCCTACACCGCCGCGCCGCTGTCCGGCGGGCACCTCAACCCGGCGGTCACCCTGGGCATCGCCATCGACACCGGCACCTGGGACCAGGTCCACGTGTACGTGGCCGGGCAGTTGGTGGGCGCGATGCTCGGCGCGGTGCTGTGCTGGCTGGTCTACTACGCGCAGTTCCGGGCCAACGCGGACGAGGACCTGGCCCAGCCGACGCTCGGTGTCTTCGCCACGACGCCGGCGATCCGCCATCCCCTCGCCAACCTCGTCACCGAGATCATCGCGACCGTGGGTCTGGTGCTGCCGGTGCTGGCCTTCGGTCTGACCGAGGGGCTCGGCGAGTCCGGTACGTCGATCCTGATCGTGTCGTTCCTGGTGGTCGGCATCGGCCTCTCGCTCGGCGGTCCGACCGGGTACGCCATCAATCCCGCCCGCGACCTGGGGCCGCGCGTGGTGCACGCGCTGCTGCCGATCCCCAACAAGGGCACCTCGGACTGGGGTTACGCCTGGGTTCCCGTGGTGGGGCCCCTGATCGGGGCGGCCCTGTCCGGGGTCGTCTTCAACGCAGCCTTCTGAACGAACCGACGAAGGGGACGTCATGACGGACAAGTTCGTCGCCGCGATCGATCAGGGCACCACCTCCAGTCGTTGCATCGTCTTCGACCAGCACGGCGCGATCGTCGCCGTGGACCAGCGGGAGCACCGCCAGATCTTCCCGAAGCCCGGCTGGGTGGAGCACGACGCCACCGAGATCTGGTCCAAGGTGCAGGCGGTGGTGGCCGGGGCGCTCGCGAAGGCCGGTCTGCGGGCCGACGAGCTGAGCGCGCTGGGCATCACCAACCAGCGGGAGACCACGGTGCTGTGGGACCGCAGCACGGGCAAGCCGGTGCACAACGCGATCGTGTGGCAGGACACGCGGACGGCCGCGCTCTGTCACCGACTGGGCGGCACCGACGGGCAGGACCGTTTCCGCGAGGCGACGGGGCTGCCGCTGGCCAGCTACTTCTCCGGGCCCAAGGCGGCCTGGCTGCTGGACAACGTGCCGGGGCTGAGGGCCCGGGCGGTCAACGGCGAGATCGCGTTCGGCACCATCGACTCCTGGCTGATCTGGAACCTGACGGGCGGCACGGACGGCGGCCGGCACGTCACGGACGTGACCAACGCGGGCCGGACGATGCTGATGAACCTGCACACGCTCCAGTGGGACCCGGCGATCCTGGCGGCGATGGACGTGCCCGAGGCGGTCCTGCCGGAGATCCGCTCCTCGGCGGAGGTCTACGGCACCGCCGTGGGCCGACTCGCGGGCGTGCCGGTGGCGTCGGCGCTCGGGGACCAGCAGGCCGCGGTGTTCGGCCAGGCCTGCTACGAGGTGGGCACGGCGAAGAACACCTACGGCACCGGCAGCTTCCTGCTGCTGAACACGGGGGACCGGCCGGTGCCGTCCAAGAGCGGGCTGCTGACCACGATGGGCTACAAGATCGGTGACGAGGCGCCCGTCTACTGCCTGGAGGGGTCGATCGCCATCACGGGGGCGCTGGTCCAGTGGTTCCGCGACCAGCTCGGCATCATCCGCAGCGCGGACGAGATCGAGCCGCTGGCGGCGAGCGTGGAGGACAACGGTGGCTCGTACGTGGTCCCCGCGTTCTCCGGCCTGTTCGCGCCCTACTGGCGTTCGGACGCGCGGGGCGTGGTGACCGGGCTGACCCGCTACGTCACCAAGGCGCACCTCGCGCGGGCGGTGCTGGAGGCGACGAGCTGGCAGACCCGGGAGGTGGTGGACGCCATGTACCAGGACTCCGGGGTCCGGATCAGCACCCTGAAGGTCGACGGCGGCATGACGCGGAACAACCTGCTGATGCAGCATCAGGCCGACGTGCTCGGCGTGCCGGTGATCCGGCCCAGGGTGTCCGAGACGACCTGCCTGGGGGCCGCGTACGCCGCCGGGCTCGCCACGGGGGTGTGGAACGGGCTCGACGAGCTCACGTCCCACTGGCAGAGGGACGCCGAGTGGGAGCCGTCCATGGCGGCCGCGGTGCGCGAGCGCGAGTACCGCAACTGGCGCCGGGCCGTGGAGCGGAGCTTCGGCTGGATCGAGGAGGGCGACGACTGACCGGCGTCCCCGCGTGGGGCCGTCCCGCGTGGTCCTGCCGCCGCGGCGCGGCGGGACCACGGGCGGCGGCTCCGGTGACGGCCGCCGGGGCGCGTCAGGTGGTGACCGCGGGGCGGCTGCGCGCGGCCTGGGTCATGGCGTGCCGGACCACGCCGACCAGGACCTCCTTGACCGACTCGCGGGCCCGGGCGTCGCACATCAGCAGGGGGACGTGGTCGTCCAGGTCGAGCGCCTGCCGGACGTCCTCGGCGGGGTGACGGTCCGCTCCCTCGAAGCAGTTGACGCCGACGACGAAGGGGATGGCGCGGCGTTCGAAGTAGTCGACGGCGGCGAAGCAGTCCTCCAGCCGCCGGGTGTCGGCGAGGACGACGGCGCCGAGGGCGCCCTCGGACAGTTCGTCCCACATGAACCAGAACCGTTCCTGGCCGGGGGTGCCGAACAGGTACAGCACGAGGTCCTCGCGCAGGGTGATGCGGCCGAAGTCCATGGCCACGGTGGTGGTGTTCTTCGCCTCCACCCCGCGGACGTCGTCGACCGGGCGCCCGGCCTCGGTGAGCAGCTCCTCGGTGCGCAGCGGCCGGATCTCGCTGACCGCGCCGACGAGGGTGGTCTTGCCCACGCCGAAGCCGCCGGCCACGAGGATCTTGAGCGTGACGGGCTCGACCGGGGGCTTGCCGCGCTCGGAACGGCCGAAGATCATCGGTCTTCTCTCCTGCTCGACGGGGCGGCCGGCGGGCCGTAGCCGCCGCCGCCGGGGGTTTCGATGACGAGGACGTCCCCGGGCCGGACCTCGGCCGAGTCGCTCCCGGCGAGGGGGAGGACGCTGCCGTCCGCCCGTTCGATCCGGTTGGCTCCGGGCGCCCCGGGCTCGCCGCCGGCCATGCCGTAGGGCGGGACCCGGCGGTGCTGGGACAGGGTGGAGACGGTCATGGGCTCCAGGAAGCGGAGGCGGCGCACCGCGCCGTCCCCGCCGCGCCACCGTCCGGCGCCGCCACTGCCCCGGCGGACGGCGAACTCCTCGAGCCGGACCGGCAGCCGCCATTCGAGCACCTCGGGGTCGGTGAGCCGCGAGTTGGTCATGTGGGTCTGCACGACACTGGCACCGGGGAAGCCGTCGCCGGCACCGGATCCGGAGGCGAGGGTCTCGTAGTACTGGTGGCGGTCGTTGCCGAAGGTGACGTTGTTCATGGTGCCGGACCCCTCCGCCTGGACGCCGAGCGCGGCGTAGAGGGCGCCGGTGATGGCCTGCGAGGTCTCGACGTTGCCCGCGACGACGGCCGCCGGCGGCTCGGGCGCCAGCATGGACCCGGGCGGCACGACGATCGTCAGGGGGCGCAGACAGCCGTCGTTGAGGGGGATGTCGTCGGCGACGAGGGTGCGGAAGACGTACAGCACGGCCGCGTTGACGACGGCGAACGGGGCGTTGAAGTTGGTGGGCAGCTGCGCGGACGTCCCGGTGAAGTCGACGGTCGCCGAGCGCCGGGCGCGGTCCACGGCCACGCGCACGCGGATGACGGCGCCCGAGTCGGTCTCGTAGGTGTACGCGCCGTCGTCGAGGGTGTCGATGACGCGCCGGACCGCCTCCTCGGCGTTGTCCTGGACGTGCCGCATGTACGCCTGGACGACGTCGAGGCCGAAGACGTCGATCATGCGGCGGACCTCGTCGACGCCCTTCTGGTTGGCGGCGATCTGGGCCCGCAGGTCGGCGAGGTTGGTCGCCGGGTTGCGGGAGGGGTGGGGTGCCCCGGTCAGCAGGCGGAGGGTCTCCTCCTCCCGGAGGCGACCGTCCTCGGCGAGCAGCCAGGTGTCGAAGAGGACGCCCTCCTCCTCGATGGTGCGGCTGCCGGCGGGCATGGAGCCGGGGGCGATGCCGCCGATCTCGGCGTGGTGGCCGCGTGAGGCGACGTGGAACAGCACCTCGGGCGCCTCGTCCGTGCCGCCGTCCGCCGCGGTGGCGTCGGGGCGGGCGGGGCGGGTGCCGAAGACGGGGGTGATCACGGTGACGTCGGGCAGGTGGGTGCCGCCGTGGTACGGGTCGTTGACGGCGTAGGTGTCGCCGGGGCGCATGCGGGGGCCGCGCCGCCGGATGACCCCCTTGACGCTGGTGCCCATGGAGCCCAGGTGGACGGGGATGTGGGGCGCGTTGGCGACGAGGTTGCCGTCCGGGTCGAACAGGGCGCAGGAGAAGTCCAGGCGCTCCTTGATGTTGACGGACTGGGCGGTCGACTCCAGGCGGGCGCCCATCTGTTCGGCGATCGACATGAAGAGGTTGTTGAAGACCTCCAGGAGCACCGGGTCCGCCCGTGTGACGGCGTCGGAACTCTGTGTGACCGTCACGCGTTCCATGACCAGGTGCCCGTCGTCCGTGGCGGCGGCGCGCCAGCCGTCGTCGACGACGGTGGTCGAGCCGGCCTCGGTGATGATCGCGGGTCCGGTGACGGTCCCGCCGGGAGGGAGTTCCTCCCGGTGGTACAGGGGGACGTCGCGCCACGCGCCGCCGGTGTGGAGCCGGACGGTCCGCGGTGGCCCGGCGGCCCGGGTGCGAGGGGCGAGCGACGAGAGATCGGGGGGTTCGGTGCGGCCGGTGGCTTCGACGGAGAGGGCTTCGACCACGAGGGGGCGGTCGAGGGTGAAGGAGTACGTGGCGCGGTGACGGTCCTCGAAGGCGCGACGCATCGCCCCGGGAGGGACCAGTTCCACGGTCAGCGTGGTGTCGGTGCCGTCGTAGCGGAGCTGGGCGCGGCGGGTGACCTCGATCCGGTCGTCCGGGACGTCCTCGGCGCGCAGTTCGGCGCGGGCGGCGGCCTCCAGGTCGTCGGCGGTCCGCTCGACGCCCGGCATCGAGGCAGGTTCCAGCGGTGCCTCGACGGACTGCTCGCGCATGGCCGTGGTGTCGGCGAGCCCGATGCCGAGGGCGGAGAGGACGCCCGCGGCGGGCGGCACGAGGACGGTGCGGATGCCGAGCGATTCGGCCACCTTGCAGGCGTGCTGGCCGCCGGCGCCCCCGAAGGTCGTCAGGGCGTAGCGGGTGACGTCGTGGCCCTTCTGCACGGAGATCCGCTTGACCGCGGCCGCGATGTTGGCGACGGCGATCCGCAGATAGCCCTCGGCGACCTGTTCCGGGGTGCGGTCGTCCCCGGTCCGCTCACGGATCTCGCGGGCGAGGGCGGTGAAGCGGTCCCGCACGAGCGCGGTGTCGAGCGGCTGGTCGCGGTCCGGGCCGAAGACGGCCGGGAAGTGCGCCGCCTGGATGCGGCCGAGCATCACGTTGGCGTCGGTGACGGCGAGCGGCCCGCCGCCCCGGTAGCAGGCCGGCCCCGGGTCGGCGCCCGCCGAGTCGGGGCCGACCCGGTAGCGGGAGCCGTCGAAGTGCAGGACGGAACCGCCGCCGGCGGCGACGGTGTGGATGTCCAGCATGGGCGCGCGCAGCCGGACGCCGGCGATCAGGGTGGTGAAGACGCGTTCGTACTCGCCCGCGAAGTGCGAGACGTCGGTGGAGGTGCCGCCCATGTCGAAGCCGATGACGCGGTCGAATCCGGCGAGCTGCGACATGCGTGCCATCCCGACGATGCCGCCGGCCGGTCCGGAGAGGATGGCGTCCTTGCCGCGGAACTGCCCGGCCTCGGTGAGCCCTCCGTTGGACTGCATGAACATCAGGCGCGCCCCGCCGAGGGCGTCGGCGACGCGCCGGACGTGACGGCGCAGCCCGGGCGAGAGGTAGGCGTCGACGACGGCGGTGTCTCCCCGGGGCACCAGTTTCATCAGCGGGCTGACCTCGCTGGACAGGGAGATCTGCGGGAAGCCGATGCGGGCGGCGAGGTCCCCCACGGCCCGTTCGTGGGCGGGGTGGAGGTGGCTGTGCAGGCAGACCACGGCCACGGCCCGGATGCCGTCGTCGTACGCCTGCCGCAGCGGTCCGGCCAGGGCGTCGAGGTCGGGCGGCCGCAGCACGGTGCCGTCGGCGGCGATCCGTTCGTCGACCTCGACGACCCGTTCGTGCAGCATCTCGGGCAGGTCGATGCGGCGGGCGAAGATGTGCGGGCGGTTCTGGTAGGCGATGCGCAGGGCGTCGCCGAAGCCCCGGGTGATGACGAGCAGGGTGCGTTCGCCGGTGTGTTCCAGGAGCGCGTTGGTGGCGACGGTCGTCCCCATGCGGACGGCCTCGACCGGCTCCCCCGAGTCCCCGAGGAGCTGCCGGATGCCCGCGACCGCCGCGTCGGCGGGCGCCGCGGCACCCGGGGAGGCGGCGGCCGGGGTGTCGGAGAGCACCTTGCGGGTGAACAGCCGGCCGTCGGGCCGGCGCGCGACGATGTCGGTGAACGTGCCGCCCCGGTCGACCCAGAACTGCCAGCCGGTCATGTCAGTACCCCGCTTCCGCGCCGCTCACAGCGCCCGGAGGCCGTCGATCACGTCGCGCAGAATACTCTCGTCCGGCAGTTCGGCAGGCGGAATCGGACGGTTGACGTGGACGAACCCGGTGTCGACGAGATCGCCGACCAGCACGCGGACCACGCCGACCGGCAGGTCCAGCCCGGCGGCCAGTTCGGCGACCGTCTGGGGCGTGTCCCGGCACAGGCCGACGATGTCCACGTGTTCCGGGGCGAGCGTCGGGTCGGTTTCCGGGTCGTCGGCGTGGCGTTCGGTGACGACCACCGCGATCAGGTCGAGGCGGTGCTGGGCCGTGCTCGTGGTACGGCCGCGGGTCATGGCGTAGGGGCGGACCACCGGTCCGGCCTCGTCGTCGAACCAGTGGCTGCTTCCCTGCCCGTCGAAGCTCATGTCATCCCACTACCCGCCGGAGGGCAGATCGGTGCGCGGTGCGGCGGCCAGATGTGCGCCGACCCGCTTGACCAGGAGCGTCATCTCGTAGGCGACCTGGCCGACGTCGGAGTCGGCGTCGGCGAGGACGGCCAGGCAGCTGCCGTCGCCGGCCGCCGTGACGAACAGGAACGCCTCGTCGAGTTCCACCACGGTCTGGCGGACGCTGCCCGCCTCGAAGTGCCGGCCCACGCCCTTGGCGAGGCTGTGGAAGCCGGAGGCGACGGCGGCCAGGTGCTCGCTGTCCTCCCGGGTGAGGTCCCGGGACGCCCCGGTGGCCAGGCCGTCGCCGGAGAGGACGACGGCCTTGCGGATGCTGGCGACGCGGTCCACGAGGTCGTCGAGGAGCCAGTTCAGCTGCCCCTTGTCGGTCGCGTCGTGGCCGGTCGTGTGCGGTGCGGTCATCGACCGTCCCCCTCAGTCGTCGCGTCTGGTGCTGGTCCGCCGTGGTCCTGGTCGTCGGCGGCGTTCTCGGCGCGGCCGCGCTGCCAGCCCCGCTGGAGCGAGGCCATGCGGCTGCGTACTTCGTCCGCGTCCCGCTCGGCGGGTGGTGCGGTGTTCCCGGCGGGCCGTTCCGCGTCGCGTCGAAGCTGCGGGGCGAGACTGGCCTGCCGGACGCGGCGGGGCAGCGCTCCGCCGCGTCCTTCGGGTGCTCGGGGTGATGCGGTCCCGGGGGTGCCTGCGGGGCCCTCGGGTCCTCCGGATCCTCCGGGTGGGTCGGGTGCGTCGGGTCCGGTGGGGGCCGTGGGGGTCTCGCCGCCCGGCTGCGGGCGGGCCGCCGGCGTGCCGCCCTGCGCCTTCCCCGGCCGGGCGGTGGCGCCGCGGGCGCGCCGGGGAAGACCGGAGAGCGTCCGGGCGCCGTCGTCGCGGTCCGGCGGTGTGCGGGGCGGTTCGTCGTCCGTCCGGGCGCCCCGCTCCCGGCCCGACTCGCCGGCGGCGCGGCGGGAGCCGCCCCGGCGCCGGGCGGGCAGGGCCGGCAGCGGGGACCGCTCGGCGTCGCCCGGCCCGGTGTCGCCGCGTCCGGACTCCCTCGGTCCTTCCGCCGGTCCTTCCGCCCGCGTGCCGATGGCGGGACGCGGGGTGCGGCGCCGGCTGGGCAGCGGGGTGGCGGGCTCCGGGTACGGCCGGCCGGAGGCGGGCCCGGCCGCGTCGTCGTCGCGCCGCCGCTCCGCGAGAGAGGGGAGCCCGTCCCGCTCGGGGCGGGAGGCGGGGGCGGGGCCGCCGCGGCCCGCCCGTTCCCGGCGGGCGCGCTGGTCACCGACCGGCCGGCCGTGCGAACTCACCAGCTTGGGGCTGGTCCGGCGCATCAGCGGGACGGGGGCGCTCACCCGGTCGTCCTCGGTGTCCTCCGGGCCGGGGACCACCGAACGCTCCTGGCGCTCCTGGCGTTCCGGCTGCGGCTCGCGCCGGCCGTCGGCACGCTCGTCCCCGCTGCGGCCCGGGGACCGGCGCGGGCGGAACAGCCCGCCGTGCTCGCCGTCCTCGTCCAGTGCCCCGGGGAAGCCGTCGAGGGGGTCCAGCGTTCCGGCGGCCTCCAGGCCGACGGGCGCCTCCAGTTCGACCGGGCCGTCGAGCAGGCCCGCGGGCAGTCCGGGCAGGGCCACGGGCCTCTGCGACAGGGCGGCGCGACGGCTCCTCGCGTCCTCGTCGTCCCGGCCGTCCCGCGGGTCCTTGGCGCGCTGCGGGCGGTCGAGCCGGAAGCCGACGCCGTTGGTGTCGGGGACGTCGTCCGTGAGCAGCGCGTCCGGGATGAACACGACGGCGGTGGTGCCGCCGTACGGGGAGGGCTGCAGCGACACCCGGACGTTCTGCCGCTGGGCGAGGCGGCTGACCACGAACAGGCCGAGCCGGTCGGTGTCGGAGAGTTCGAACTCGGGGGTCTCGGCGAGCCGGAGGTTGGCGTCCAGCAGCGCCTCGGCCGCCATCCCGAGGCCGCGGTCGTGGATCTCCAGCGTGAAGCCGTTGGCGACGCGCTCGCCGAGGACCTGCACCGCGGTGTGCGGCGGCGAGAACACCGTGGCGTTCTCCATGAGTTCGGCCACGAGGTGGGTGAGGTCGGTGACGGCGGGGCCGGTGACGGCCACGCGCGGCAGCCGGCGCACCTCGATGCGTTCGTAGTCCTCCACCTCGGCGACGGCGGCCCGCACGATGTCCATGAGCTGGACCGGCTTGCGCCACTGCCTGGAGGGCGCCGCACCGGAGAGGATCACCAGTCCCTCGGCGTGGCGGCGCATCCGGGTGGTGAGGTGGTCCAGGCGGAACAGGTCGGCCAGTTCGTCGGTGTCCTCGGTCCTGCGCTCCATGGTGTCCAGCAGGGTGAGCTGCTTGTGCAGCAGGACCTGGCTGCGCCGGGCGAGGTTGACGAAGACCTCGGAGACACCGGCGCGCAGTTCGGCCTGCTTCACGGCGGCCTCGACGGCGGCCCGGTGGAGGGTGTTGAGCGCCTGGCCGACCTCGCCGATCTCGTTCCTGTCGTACTCCAGGCGCGGCACCTCGGTCTCGACGTCGACCTGTTCGCCGGCGGAGAGGCGGCGCATCACACCGGGCAGCCGCACCCCGGACGCCTCGTGGGCCTCCAGCCGGAGTTGCCGCAGGTCGCGGATGAGGCCGCGGCCGACGCGCACGGAGAGGAAGAGGGACAGCAACAGGGCCAGCAGACCCAGCACGCCGGCGACGACGGCCTGGGTGATGACCTCCATCGCGACGGGCCGGACGCGGTCCTGGTAGCGGTCGGTGGCCTGGTCGTTGAGGGAGCCGAGCTCCTCCAGCACGGTGCCCGCCGCGGTGTCCCAGCTCTTGGCGGTGATTCCGCGGGGCGGGCCGGTGCCGGAGGCGACGGCGGCCTCCTCCCCGACGCGCAGCGGGGCGGACGAGGCGTTCTTCCAGAAGCTCTCGTAGCGGTCGCGCTCGGCGGTCGGCAGCTGCGGCAGGCTCGCCTCGTACAGCAGCGTGCGCTGGGCGACGAGGTCGGAGACGTCGCGCACTTCGGCGCGGGAGAGCCGGCCCACGACGAGGGCGGACCCGAGCAGGGCGTCCTCCCGGGAGAGCAGTTCACGGGCCCGGGCCAGGTTCACCAGGGCCCGGTACTGCTTGTCCAGGTTCACGTCCTCGACCACGTGGAGGTTGGCGAGCAGGACGTAGCAGGGGTCGACGAGCCGGTTGTACAGGTCGAGCGCCTGGGCGCGGTCGACGGTACCGTCCTCCACGCTGCGCCGCAGCGACTCAAGGCCGTCGAAGGCGTCGAGGACCGCGCTGAGGTTCCCGCCGTCCTCCCCCATCGCCTCGCGCACCTCGTCCTTCGCCGCGTTGGCGCGCACGCTGCTGACGGCCCGGTCGGTGGCCGCCCGGCTCCTGCGCAGGGCGGCGAGTCCGTCGGAGGCGCGGGGGTCGGCGAGGTGGACGAGTGTCTGGCGGCGCTCCTGTTGCAGGACGCGAACGGTGTCCTCCACGGGGTAGCCGACTTCCTCCATCACCGAGGAGACGTCGAAGAGGCGGCTCGCCTCCCGCCCCGTGAGCACCGTGGCGAAGGCCCAGATGGTGGTCAGGGACAACAGCGGCACGAGGAGCAGCGCCACGATCTTCCGGCGGATGGACTTCCCGCGAAAGCGCATGGCCTCCCCCAGCTCGGCCCCCGTCCGGACCGGGGGCGCACAGGTGCGTCAACAAACGGCGCGAGCCTACTACCGAGGCGCGGCCAACTCGAAGACCCGTCCGGTGGCCGAACGTCCGAAGTGTCGCTGCGCGACGGGGAGGTGTCCGGGCATTGCGGGCGTTTGCCGCCCCGGACTCCCGGGTGGGTGCGGGCGGTGGCCGCCGGACGCTCCGGGGTGCGTACGGGCGGCGGCCGCCCGGCCGTTCCGGCGCGTGCGGGGGCGGTGGCCGCCCGGCCGTGCGGGTGTGCCGCCCCGCGGGCGCGCGCGGTCCTGGCCAGTGCCGCGGGTGGGTCATCCCGGCCCGATCGCCCAGGTGTTGGCTGAATTCCGCCTCGCCGGGAATCTTTGTGACGTTCCGTTCGTCCTCCTCAGTGGGACATGGGGGCGGAAGCGGCCACAGGAGCCGCGTCCCGCACCTGGGGGCGTAAAACAGCGCAAGCCGGGCAGTCACGGGAAGTACGGGTCCGCGGATCCGGCAGCGGACTGGCGGCGGTGGGGAGTGACGACGGTGATGGGCACGGCGGAGCGGCGCGAGGCGCCGGAGGAGGGCGGGGCGGTCCAGGTGATGACCCGTACGGAGGCGGACGCGCCCGAGGAGGGTGCGCACGGCCGCGAGCGGGTCCCGGCCGGCGGAAGCGGCCGTCCGGGGGCTGCCCGCGAGGAGCCGGTGCCGCCGGTGCGGACCGCACGGCCGGACCGGGTCCGCGAGCCGGACGGGGACGCGGCGGCGGAGCACGGCCCCGCACCGGCGGAGCCCGAACCGGCCAGGTTCTCCCGGCCCCTGTGGGTCGAGGAGCCCGCACGCCGGCGCCGGCTGCCCGATCCGGTCCGGACGGCGGCCGTTCGGGCGGTGCTGGTCATCGCGGTGACGCTGATCCAGGCCATGGTGGCCTTCCTGTGCACCCTGGCCGGCTCGTGGCTGGCGTTCCCGATGGTGATCAGCAGCGTGGTCAGCACGATCCTGGCCACCTGGGGGGTGCTCGACGTCTGGGTCACCCGACAGGTCTGGAACCAGCGTCACGGCGTGGTGTCCGTGCCCAGCAGCACCGCCCGGGCGCTGCGCCGGGAGCGCCGCCGGGCCCGGCGCGAGGCACGGTCCGCGCAGCGGGCCCAGGCGCGCATACGCCGCCGGGGCGGCACCGGGCAGCTGTCCCACCCCTGAGCGTCCGCATGGGGGCGGGCCCGCGGGGCCGGGTCTGCGGACCCGACCGCTCGCCCGCCCCTCTGCGCTACACCGGGGACATCCCGCCACTACTCCTCCGATAATCTGCTGGTTCGCATCGCGCGCCTTCCGTGCGCCGTGCGCAACGACAACCCGGTGGAATGGGGGCGGGACAGGGATTCCGCGCCGTGCGGCCGCCCTCGCCGGGCCGCCCGGCGGCAGGAGTTTTTCAGCCATGATCCCGACGCGTGAGCAGGTCCGTCGCGACGAGGCCCACAGGCACGGCACCGGTCCGATGGCGCAGACCCCGGACGCCGCGACCCTCTCCGGCGGTCCGACGGAGCCGACCGGTCCGACGGGTTCGACCGCCTCGGCCGGTGCGGCGGATACGGCGGATGAGGCGGATGCGGCCGCGTCGGCCCGGGCGGGCGGCTCGGCGAGTGCGGTGCAGTCGGTGGACCGCGCGGTGACCGTGCTGGAGATCCTCGCGCGGCACGGTGAGGCGGGCGTGACCGAGATCGCCGCCGAGGTCGGTGTGCACAAGTCGACGGCGTCCCGGCTGATCGGTGTCCTGGAGAACCGCGGCCTGGTGAGCCAGAGTCACGGCCGGGGCAAGTACCGCCTGGGGGCCGGCGTGCTGCGCCTCGCGGGCGCGGCGGCCGTCCGGATGGACATCTCGCAGGAGGGCGTCCCGGTGTGCCGGGAACTGGCCGACGAGCTGTGCGAGACCGTGAACCTGGCGGTGCTGGACGACGACGCCGCCGTCAACATCATGCAGGCCCGCGGCACGGCGGCCGTGACCGCGCAGAACTGGCTCGGCCGGCGCACCCCGCTGCACGCCACGTCCAGCGGCAAGGTACTGCTCGCCCACCTTCCGGCCACCCTGCGGGAGGGGCTGCTGGCCCGTCCGATGCAACGGTTCACCGAGCGCACGGTCACCGGGGCCGCCGCACTGCGGCGCGAGGTGGACGCGGTGGTGGAGGAGGGCTACGCGTCCACTCTCGAGGAGCTCGAACTCGGTCTCGCGGCCGTGGCCGCGCCGGTCCGGTCGCACGAGGGCAAGGTCATCGCCGCACTGAGCGTCTCCGGACCGGTCTACCGGCTGACCCCCGAGCGCCTGCCCACGCTGGGACGGCGGACGGCCGACGCGGCGGACGGCCTGTCCCGGCGGATGGGCTACGGCTTCTGACGTCGCGTCAGGTCTCATGTCGTCAGGCCTGCGGCGGGCACCGGGTGGGGCGCACCTCAGCGGCGAGGCGGGCGACGGGGGCGCGCTGGGTGCGCTGAGCCCCACCGCACCGCGGCCAGCCCGGCGGCCCCACGGTTCGGGCATGACGGCCCGCTGGCACGGCGGTCCGCACATGACGGCCCGCTGGTACGCGAGGCGCGGACGGCGCGGCCCGACGGTTCGGGCGTGGCCGGTCCGGCGTGACCGTGCCGACGGGGCCGGCCCGGCGGTCGGGCGCACGTGACCGTGCCGGGCTACCGGTGGGACGCGCAGCAGTGACGGTGCCGGCGCAACCGGTAAGGCTGTACGAGCGTGACGGTGCCGGTGTGACCGGCAGGGCCCACCGACCGTCCGCCCGGGCACGCCTGCCGACCGTCCGCCCGGGCGCCCGGCACCCGTTCGGTGTCACGCCCCGGCCTCCGCCGACGGGTCAGCCCTCGGTGCGGACCGCGGCCGCGGCAGGAGCCGGGCCCTGCCGCTGCTCCCGCACCACAGCGTTCCGGTCCGGCACCTCTCCCCCGCCGGCTGTCCCCCGGTCCTGTTCCTCTTCCTCCTCCTGCCCCCGCCCGGGCCCCTGGCCGTGGTCGTCGTCCCGGCCCGGTGCCGCCGTCGGGCGCTTGAACATGCGGGTCGCCGTGATCTCGCTGTGCACCGCCTCCTGCCCCGGGTCCTGCTGGGGGAGGCCGGGCCGCAGGTGCTCCTCGACGCTGATGTACTTCAGGCCGGCCCGCAGGTCGGCGTCGTTGCGCAGTCGGATGACCAGCGGGAACTCGGCGAGCGCCGTGGTGTCGAACAGGCCGGTGGTGTAGAGGAGCTGCACGCCCAGCGCGTCCGCGACGGCCCGCTGGAGTTCGAGCAGGTAGGTGGCGTTGGCCCGGCCGATGGGGTTGTCCAGGAACAGGGTGCCCGCGTGCCGGTGCCGGTCCCGGCCCCGGTCGTTGGAGCGCAGGGCGGCCATCGTGCAGTACAGGGCGATGGCCGCGGTGAGCAGCTGACCGCCGGAGAACACGTCGCCCATCTGTCCCACGGGGACACGCTCGGCGCGCAGCACGGCGTCCGGCTTGAGGATCTCGACGGAGACGCCCTTCGGCCGGAGCGCGGCCGCGACACCGCGCAGCAGCAGGGACATGCCGTCGCGCCGCAGGTCGGAGTTCTTGCGCACGGCGGCGCGGGTGGCCTCGTCGACGACCTCGCCCAGCCGTTCGGTGAGGGTGGCCTGGTCCGGCTCCTCGAAGCGGATGCGGAGGAACTCCTGTCCCGACCACTCACCGAGCCCCTCGGGCAGCCGGGAGAGCCGCTGCGCCGACCGCAGGGTGGCGAGGGCCGACTCGACCAGCCCGCGCAGCCGGTCCACGATCGAGTCGCGGTTGCGCTCCAGCTGTTCGAGCTCGTCGGTGAGCACGCGCAGCCGGGGGGCGAAGGCGTCCGCCCACTTCTGGGCGTGCTCGGGCAGCGCGGAGGCGGGCAGTTCGCGGATCTGCTGCCGTGCGGGGGTGCGAACCTGCTCGTAACGGGTGGAGTTGGCGTGCCGGACGAGGACGTCGCTCGCCTCACGCACGGCCGCCTCCGCGGCGGTCAGGTCGGCGGCGCAGCCGCGCAGGGAGCGGCGCGCCTCGGCGGCGGCCTGCCGCGCCTCCTCGGGGGTGCCCGGGTAGGGCTCGGGCTCGTCGGCTTCCTCGTCGGGGGTGTGCTCCCGCAGCAGGTCGCGGAGCAGGGCGGCGATCTCGTCGAAGCCGCCGGCCGCGTCCTCGGCGGCGCGGTGGGCGTCGAGGAGTTCGGCGTGGGCCTCCCGAGCCTGGTCCAACGCCTCGGTGCGCGAGGCGAGTTCGGCGGTGGCGGTGCGCAGCAGGGCCTGGGCGTGCTCGGCGTCGCCGGGGGTCAGGTCCTCGGGGAGCGCGGTGTGTTCCCCGCCGTCGTCGGGGGCGAGCCGCTCGGCCTCGCCGCGCAGACGGCCGAGCTGCTCGCTCGCCGCCGACATACGGGTCTCCAGCAGCTGCACGAGTTCCTCGGCACGGGCGGCGGCGGCCTGCCGGCTGGGGCCGTCGGAGCCGTCGGGCGACTGGAGCAGTTGCCCGGCCCGGTTGCGGACCTTGTTGCTGAGGCGGTCGAGTTCCGCTCGGGCAGCGCTCTCGTCGCTCTCCGCCCGTGCCTGTTCGGCGCGCAGGTCGGCGCCGACGCCGACCTTCTCGTACACCTGGGAGGCGGCCCGGTAGGCCTCGCGCAGCGCCGGCAGGGACGCCTGCGGCGGCGTGTCCCGGGGGCTCCGCGGGGCCCGGTCGTCCTGTGCGGGGTCGGCGGAGGGTCCGTCGGCGCCGTCCGCCGTCCCGTCGGGCAGCTCGTCGGACACGTCGTCGGATGCCCCGGCGATCTCGGCGCGTTCGGCGCGCAGGGCGCGCGCGGTGCGGCGGGCGTCGTCCGCGGCCCGCTGTGCCGCGCGCCGGTCCTCGTCGGCGGCCCGGGCGCGCTCCAGGCAGGTGTGGGCGCGGGCCTCGGCCTCGGCGGCGTCGTCGGCCAGTTCCCGGAGCTTCGCCTGCCAGCCGGCCCGTTCGCGCAGCCGGAAGGCGAGGCCGGCCAGGGCGTCGGCGGCGCGGCGGGCCTTCTGGGCGGCCTCCTGCCGTTCGTCACGCACCCGGGCGGCCTCGGTGGCGGCCTCCTCGGCCTCCGCGCGCACGGTACGGGCCTCGGTGAGCTCCGCCTCGGCCTCCGCGGCGAACGTCCGGGCCTCGTCGGCCGCCCGGGCGAGTTCGGCGAGCCGGCCGGCCGGGCAGCCGCTGCGCCAGGAGGCGAGGCGTGCCGCGAGCTCGCGGTCCTTGGCGAGCCGTGCGGCGAGGGCCCGGATCTCCTCGTCGCGTTCGGCGGCCCGGGCGCGCAGCGCCTGCCGTTCCTCGTCGGCGGCGTGCTCGTCGTGCATGGCCGGGTTGGGCGGCACGAGGAAGACGTCCCCGGTGTCCGTGCCGGGCGCCGGGGCCGGGGCGAGCAGGGCGGCCGCCGTGCCGACGGCGACGGCGGAGCGGGGCAGCAGGGCGGCGTCGCCGAGGACTTCGCGGGCGCGGGCGTGCGAGCCGGGGTCGGTGATGACGACGCCGTCCACCAGCTCGGGCCGGGCGGCCAGGACCCGCGCGTGGTCGGTGGGGTCGACGGCCTGGGCGAGGTAGCGCCAGCCGGGCAGGGCGGGGATGCCGTGTTCGCCGAGGAACTCCACGGTGGCCAGGACGTCCGGGCCGGGTGGCAGCAGGCCACCGTCGCCGAGGGCGCCGAGGATGCGGGCGTCGTCGGCGGCGGCGGTCCGCAGCTCGAACAGCTGCCGCTCGGCGGAGGAGACGGTGTCGTCGAGGAGAGCGCGCAGCTCGTCGGCGAAGCGGTCCAGCTCCTCGGCGGTGAGGGTGCCCTCGGCCGGGGCGGCGTGGGCGGTGGTGTCGGCGTCGGTGTCGTGCCGCGGGCGCGGGACCGGGGGCCGGGCGGTGCCGCCGGTGAGGCCCAGCAGTTCGGCGGCCCGTTCCTCGGCGGCCAGGGCGGCGGCGGTGCGGCGTTCGGCCTCGTGGGCCCGCTCGGCCGCGGTGGCGGCGTCGGCCGCACGGGCCGCGGTGAGTTCGGCGCGGGCCTCGGCGGCCGCGGCCTCGCGGGCGTGCTCGCCGGCCCGGCGGGCCGCCTCGCGGGCGGTGTCCCATGCCTCGACGGCGGTCTTCTCGGCGTCGCTGGCCGCGAGGGCGGCGCGGGCGGGGTCGGCGTCGGGTGCGCTGTCGTCGAGCCAGCCCGCCCGGACGGCCTCGGCGGTCTCCTGCTCGACCTCGGCCAGGCGCTGCTTGAGGTGCCCGAGTTCGCTGCGGGCGCGCTGTGCCTCGGTGGCGGCGGCGGTGGAGTCGCGGTGGGCGGTGTCGCCGGCCTCCTGGAGCGCGGCGGACCGCTCGTCGCCCTCGTTGGCGAGCTGCTCGGCGTCGCGCGCGGCCGCGTGCAGGGCGCGGACGAGGTCCACGGCGGCCCGGGTGCGGGCGGCGAGGGCCGGGGCCGCGTCCCGCTCGGCCTCCTGGATCGCGGCGGACACCCTGGCCACCCGGTCGGCGGCGGCGCGGTGCCTGAGCACCGCCTCGGCGGCCTGCCAGGCGGCGTGCAGGGTGCGGGCGTCGGCGAGTTCGCGCTTCTGCGCGGCGGCCGACTTCTCGGCGGCGGCGAGGGCCAGGGAGGCGTGCCGGTAGGCGAGTTCGGCGGCGATCAGCGCACTGTGCTCCCGGGCCGTTCCCGCTTCGGTGACGGTGTGGGCGGCGGCGGTGACCCGGTGGGCCAGGTCGGCGGCCCGCAGGCGTTCGCGGGCGCCGCGGGCGGAGAGGCGGCGGGCGAGGGTGCGGGTGCGGCGCTCGGCGGCGGTGTGGATCTCGCGGGCGCGGGCGCGGGCGTCGGCGGCCTCGACGATCCGGCCGAGCAGGTCGACGGACCCCGCCGTGAAGTCCCGTTCGGCGATGAGTTCGGCGCGCCGGCCGAGCTTGTTGCCGAATCCGCCGACGAGGTCGGCGAGTCCGTCGGTGTCCCGGGTGTCGGTGACGGCGCGCAGCAGCAGGTCGGTGAAGTCGGAGTCCTTCTTGACCGCGAAGAGTCCGGCGGCCTCGCCCTCGTCGGCGTTCATCTCCCGCTGGTAGCGGAAGAGTTCGGGGTCGAGACCGAGGTCGCCGAGGTGTTCGGTCCAGCGCTCGTGGATCTCCTCCCAGTGCACCTCCAGGTGCGGGTAGGTCTTTCCGGCCTCGGTGAGGGCGTCCCGGAAGCCCTTCATGGTGCGGCGCCGGCCGCGCGCGCCCGACTGCCCCTCCACGGGCGGCCGTACGGCGGTGGCTTCGGCGACGGGGAGGTTGTCGAGGCTCAGCCCGGGGCCGGGCCGGAAGGAGTACCAGGCTTCGGCGAACTTGCGCGGGTCGTTGGAGACCTGGCGGCCGCGCCATTCGCTGACCTTGCCGACGACGACGCATTCACCGGTCTGCACGTGCTGCCACTCCAGGGCCACGTGACCGCAGTCGTCGGCGAGCAGGAACTTGCGCAGCACGCCGGAGCTGGCGCCGCCGAGGGTGTTGCGGTGGCCGGGGAGCATCACCGAGAAGATCAGCTTGAGCAGGACGGACTTGCCGCCGCCGTTCTCCAGGAAGAGCACTCCGGCGGGCGCGGGCCGGCGGGGCGGGCCGACGGGCTCCTCCTCGAAGAACTCCGCCTGCGTGGGGGCGGGGCGGGGCACGGTGCCGCCGACGCCGCGCAGGTCAAGCACGGTGTCGGCGTAGCGCGCACCGGCGGGTCCGATGGAGTAGAGGCGGACCCGGGACAGCTCGTACATGGCGGACTCTCGTGAGGCGTCGTGAGTGGGGGGCGGTCGGTCAGGCGGTCGGGCGGTCAGGCGGTCAGGCGGAGTGGAACGGCAGGCCCGCGTCGGCCACGGGGTCCAGGTCGTCGCCGTCCTCGGCGGGCAGCAGGGTGGGGGTGCCGTCGGTGACCGGGACGACGCCCAGCTCCAGCAGTTCGGCGAGGGCGGCGCTGCCGGCCATGTCGCGCACCTGGAGCTGGTAGCGGGCCGTGGTGCGGTACGTGCCGCCGCCGTCGTCGCCGGTGCGCTGCAGGAAGCCGGAGTCGGTGAGGAAGGTGACGGCCTTGGCGACGATGCCGGTGGTGGAGCCGGCCAGCCGGCGGGCGTCCTTGGTGGCGCCGGTCGCGCTGCGCCGGGCCCACACCCGCCAGGCGGCCTCCAGGCCGGGCGCGTCGCTGGCGGGGTCGGTGATCTCGCCCTGCTCGGCGGCCCGTTCCTCGAGCCGGCGGCAGGCCTGGCGGACGAAGGCGTCCACGCCGTTGACCGTGACCCGCCCGATGTAGCCGTCGTCGGCGAGGTCCTCGGGGCGGGGGAAGGCGAGGGCCGCGACGGCGAGGTGGGCCAGTCCGTGCAGGAACCGGTCGCCGCCGTCGGCGGAGGTGCGTCGCGCGTAGTCGCCCATGCGGACGGCGAACACCGAGTCCTCGGCCGCGGTCACCGCCATGCCCGCGCGGGGCGACACCTCCAGCACGACCAGGCCGAGGCCGGTGGCCACGGCATCGGCGAGCCGCGCGAACGGCGGGTCCTCGCGGTAGCGGCGCAGCAGGTCCGCGTACTCCTGGTCGCGGGCGGGCTGCAGCTTGGGCTGGAGGCCGAAGGCGACGAGCCGCGCCGCGTCGGCGGCGTCGGCGGGCGTGACGGCGCCGCCGGCGGCCACCGCACCGGTCTCGGTGTCGCTCCACTCGGCATGCTCGGTCACGGTCGGGGCTCCTCGGTGTGGATGTGGGGGTCGCTGCGGTGGGGGGAGCCGGCGCGGCCGGGGCGCCCGACGGGGGCGCGGCCGGTCCGCGACGGCCCGCGGGACGACGGCAGGAGGCGGGGCGGCCTCGGGGACGGCGGCAGGAGGCGGGGCCGCCCGGAAGCCGGCAGCGGGTGGCGGTCCGGCCCCGCGGGCGGCGGCTGGGACCGGGTCCGCCCTGGAGGTGCCGGCCGGAGCCGGGCCGGCGGGGTGCGGTTCACGCGGCCTCCGTCCGGTCCGCCGCCATGCCCGCCGCGTCCAGCAGCGCGGTCCCGACGATGAGGTCGGCGCCGCCGAACTCGGGGTCGTCGAGTTCGGTGCCGTCGTCGACGGCGAACAGCAGGGTCCGCTCGCCCTGCCGGTAGGCGGTGCCGACCGGCGGGCTGGCGGCGTGGACGGCCAGCAGGGCGACCAGATAGGGCAGTTCGGGGTCCTGGCGGCGGGCGTCGGCGAGCAGTCCGGAGAGTCTGCGGGGTGCGTCGGCGGGCAGGTCCAGCAGCGCGGTCGCGGCGGCCAGCTGTTCCTCGCTGAAGCGGCTGTCGTCCGGGGTGGCGATCAGGTCGGGCTCCGGCATCTCGGCGCCCAGGTGTTCCCGCTCCACGGGCGGTGTCAGCAGGATGTCCACGAGGTCGACGAGGCGGACCGACACGGGAGTGCGCAGTCCGGTCCCGTGGGAGAAGAAGGCGTCGGTGACCCGGGCCGCCCGCTCCACGGGCAGCGGGAGCAGCGGGGACAGCAGGTGTCCGTACAGGTCGGTGCCCGAGGTGGCGGTGGGCGTGGCGAAGGCCTGCCGGTCCTGTTCGGCACGGAACAGGGGGCCGGCCTCCAGCAGCCGGGACTGCAGCTGCGTGTGGCGCCGGATGCAGTCCTTGACGATGTCGACCAGTTCGGCGGCGCGCCGCTTGTGCTCGGGGTCCTCCGACTCGTCGCGGGCCTTGCGGATGTTGGTGAGGATGGCGTTCTCGTGGCGGTACCGGTCCGCCACGTGGTCCAGGGCCTCCGCGATCATGTCCGGCACGGCGCTCAGCCAGTCGACCGCGCGGACGTTGCGCCGGGTGGCGTCCAGGGCCCTGCGCAGCGTCTCGCTGTACTGCACGGTCCGGTAACGGGCCTGCTCGGCGGCCAGTTGGGCGTCGGCGAGCCGGCCCCTGCTGATCAGTACCTCCAGTTTGACCTCGGCGGCGATCTGGGCGCTGGTGACGTCGGTGTCCAGGGCGCCGACGAGGACGTTCACCGCCTCGTCCGTGGTCCGCAGGTAGACGGTGCCGCCCGGGCCGGGGACCTCCTCGATCAGCTTGAAGTCGTAGTCCCGGCGGACGTAGGTGCCGTCCGCGCCGAACACCCCGTACACCGCGCGGAAGCCGCGGTCGACGCTGCCGACGTTGATCAGGTTCTCCAGGACCCAGCCCGCCACCCGCTCGTGTTCCGCGGCGGGCCGCTGCGGGGCCTGGGCGGCGATGCGCGGGATCAGCCGGGCCACTATCTGGTCGTGGTCGGCGCCCGTGTCGAAGTCCATGTTCAGGGTGACCAGGTCGATGGCGGCGAGGGCGATCTCCGCCATCCCGTACACCGAGTACTCGCCGGCCAGGTTGGCCTTGCGGGCGTCGAGGTCGTGCAGCGGGGCGGTGCACGCGAGCGCGCGCAGCCGCCGCGCCAGCCCTTCGTCGGCGGCCGGGCCCGGTGCGGGCCGCGGCCCCGCGCTGAGCTGGGGCGGAACGCTGTCCGTCGATGCTGGCGAAGTCACGGTGCACAGACTAGATCCTCGGTCTGACAAGGACCCAAACGAGGCAGATGCGCCCCGGCGTCACGGTTGTCGTGCCACCCGTGCCCCCACCCCGGTCTCCCCCTCCGGGCCGCACGCGGCGCGCCGCGCGGCACAGCCGTTCCGCGCCACCCCGGACGGCCGTCGCGCGTCCTCCGGGGTCCCGGCCCGCCGGCCCCGCGAGCCCGCAGTCCCGTCCGCGGCCCACAGTCCCGTCCGCCCGGCCACCCGTCCGCCCCGCCCCGCAGCGGGCCACCGGCCGACGCGGCCCGCTCCGCCCGCGGCCCCGCTCCACCCGGCTCGGCCGGCCAGGTCCGGTGACCCGGCTCGGCCGGCCGGGATCAGGCGGCCGGTTCAGTCCGCCCGGACGTCCTCCCCGACGCGCCGCCGGTAGACCTCCACCACGCGTTCGAGCGAGTCGTCGAGGTACCCGGCGAGCAACTCCTCGGCGCGTCGGGTCTCCCCCGCGCGCAACGCCTGCAGTATCGCGACATTGCGCGCGATGTACGGTTCGTGCAGTCGCCGCGGCTCGTCCACCACGTGGAAGGCCAGCCGGAGTTCGGCGAAGACGCTGCGCATCAGCTCGTCGGTGCGCTCGCTGCCGGCCAGGGCCACCAGTTCGCTGTGGAAGTGGATATTGGCCGTACCCACTGCTTTCCAGTCACCTTCGCGGGCCGCCGTACGCCCCTCCTGCACCGCCGCGGCGAGCGCGTCGAGCGGGTGGGGAGGGTCGCCGAGCCCGCGCACGACGGCGCACTCGACGAGCCGCCGGGTGCGGTAGATGTCCTCGACGTCCTCGACGGCCAGCACGCGCACGAACACGCCCCGGTTCAACTCGTGGACGAGCAGCCTCTCGTGCGTGAGCAGCCGGAACGCCTCGCGCAGTGTGTTGCGGGACACACCGAGCGCACCGCCGATGCTGTCCTCCGACAGCCGCGTCCCGGGCGGGAAGTAGCCGTCGGCGATCCGGCTCCGGAGGATGTCCGACACCCGCTCCGCGGTACTGGTGCGGCCCAGCAGGGCACGGTCGCCGGCCAGTCCGCTCAGCTGCTCTGCCATGCCCGGAATTCAATCGTATGAGGGAAGGCGAAACAACAGGGGTATTGAAGGATCGTTCAACGATCCTCTACGTTGCTCGGCACGGCGTCGCCCCACGCGTCGCCCCACGCGGCGTCCTGCACCAAGCGGGCGCGTACGACGTCGTCCTCACGGCGTCGTCCCGCACCGGGGCGGCGCGCACGGATGCCGCACGCTTCCGCCCGACCGGCTCATCACCGCCCTCCGCACGCCCTCCTCACCCTGCGAGGTGCTCATGAGCACGACCCCCAAGCCCCGCACCCTGACCGGAAAGCCGCACCCCCTTCCGGCCGAACGCACCCCCGACGACGGGCCGTTCGGCTGGCTGCGCGCCCTGGGACCGCGCGGCCGGCGCGCCTTCGGCGGCGCGTTCGGCGGCTACGCCCTCGACTCCTACGACTACTTCACGCTGCCGCTCACCATGGTCGCGCTGTCGGCCTACTTCGGCCTGAACAGCTCCGAGACCGGGCTGCTCACCACCGTGACCCTCGTGGTCTCCGCCGTGGGCGGCGCCCTCGCCGGCGTCCTGGCGGACCGGATCGGCCGGGTCAAGGCCCTCCTGCTGACGGTGATCACCTACGCGGTCTTCACCGTCGCCTGCGGATTCGCCCCCAACTACGAGACGCTGCTGGTCTTCCGCGCGCTCCAGGGCCTGGGCTTCGGCGGCGAGTGGGCGGTCGGCGCGATCCTGGTCGCCGAGTACGCGAGCGCGAGGCACCGGGGCCGCACGCTGGGCGCGATCCAGAGCTCCTGGGCCGTCGGCTGGGCCCTGGCCGTGGTGGTGTACACGGTCATCTTCTCGCTGCTCGACCCCGACCTGGCCTGGCGGGTCATGTTCTGGACCGGCGCCCTGCCCGCCCTGCTCGTGGTGTGGGTCCGGCGCAGCGTGCAGGACGCGCCCGAGGCGGCCGCCGCGCGGGAACGGAGCCCGCAAAAGGGCTCGTTCGCGGCGATCCTGCGTCCCGGCCGGCCGGGGGCACCGGGGCTGCTGCGCACCACCGTCTTCGCCGTGCTGCTCTCCACGGGCGTCCAGGGCGGGTACTACACCCTGGCCACCTGGGTGCCGACGTACCTGAAGACCGAGCGGGACCTGTCGGTCGTCGGTACCGGCGGCTACCTGACGTTCCTGATCTCGGGCGCGTTCCTCGGGTACCTCACCGGTGGTTACCTGACCGACCGGCTCGGACGGCGGCGCAACATATGGCTGTTCGCCCTGCTGTCGGCCGTCTGCATCCTGGCGTACGCCAACCTGCCGAGCGGCGCGGACACCCTCGTCCTGGTGCTCGGCTTCCCCCTCGGCTTCTGCATGTCGGCGATCTTCAGCGGTTTCGGCTCGTACCTCAGCGAGCTGTACCCCACGGCGGTGCGCGGCACCGGGCAGGGCTTCACCTACAACACCGGGCGCGCGGTGGGCGCGGTCTTCCCGACGACGGTCGGCTTCCTCGCCGACAGCTGGGGCGTGGGCGGCGCGCTGGTCTTCGGCGCCATCGGCTACGGCGTGGCCGCGCTGGCGCTGCTGGGCCTGCCGGAGACGCGCGGGAAGGAGCTGGTGTGAACCGCACCGAGAAGCGGCCGGGCGCGGCGGCCGTCACCCGTCCCGCCGGGCGGCCGGACGCCGGCAGCCCGGCGGGCCGCCGGGGGGACCGCCCGGCGAGCGCCGCGGACGACCGTCCGCTGGTCCTGGCCGACGAACACGCGCGTGACTGGAGCCCCGCGACGGCGCGCGCCCGGGTGCGGGCCGGGCTGTCGGGCCCGACCGCCGGGGTCGCCGCGGGTCACACACAGGCGAACCTGATCGCGGTGCCGGCGGACTGGGCGTACGACATGCTGCTGTTCTGCCAGCGCAACCCCAAGCCGTGTCCGGTGCTGGACGTGACCGACGCGGGGGCCGTCACCACCGTCCTCGCGGACGGCGCGGACCTGCGGACCGACCTGCCCCGGTACCGGGTGTGGGAGCACGGCGAACTCGTCGACGAGCCGGCCGACGTGCGCGCGCACTGGCGCGGCGACCTGGTCTCGTTCCTCATCGGGTGCAGCTTCACCTTCGAGTGGGCCCTCTCGGCGGCCGGTGTGCCCGTCCGGCACGTGGAGCAGGGGCGCAACGTGCCCATGTACGTGACCGACCGGCAGTGCCGTCCGGCCGGCCGGCTGCGCGGCCCGCTGGTGGTCTCCATGCGGCCGGTCCCGCCCCGGCACCTCGCGGCGGCCATCCGGGAGAGCAGCCTGCTGCCGGCGGCGCACGGCGGTCCCGTGCACTGCGGTGACCCCGCCGGTCTGGGCATCGGCGACCTGGCCCGTCCCGACTTCGGCGAGGCGGTGGACGCCGAGGCCGACGACATCCCGGTGTTCTGGGCCTGCGGGGTGACCCCGCAGGCCGCGCTGACGGCCTCGCGCCCGCCGTTCGCCATCACGCACGCGCCGGGCCGCATGTTCGTCACCGACGCCCGCGACGACCGGTACCGGGTGATATGACCCGCCGTCCGGCCGGCCTGCGCTCCCCGCCCCTCCATCCCGGCCCTCTCCCGTCCCCCGCGACCCGCGACCCGCGACCATCGCCCGTCATCCGTCACCCATCGCCCATCGCCCATCGCCCGACGCATCGCCCCGAAGGAGAACCGAAGGACCCATGACCGCGATCGATCTCAACGCCGACCTCGGCGAAGGCTTCGGCCGCTGGACCCTCACCGACGACGACCGGCTGCTGTCGGTGGTCACCAGCGCCAACGTCGCCTGCGGCTTCCACGCCGGGGACCCCGCCACCATGCGCCGGGTGTGCGACCTCGCCGCCGAGCGCGGGGTGCGGATCGGCGCCCAGGTCGCCTACCGCGACCTGGCCGGCTTCGGGCGGCGCGCGATGGACGTGCCGCCCGCCGAACTGGCGGCCGAAGTCGCCTACCAGATCGGCGCCCTGGAGGTCTTCGCCCGCGCGGCCGGCAGCCGGGTGTCCTACGTCAAGCCGCACGGCGCGCTCTACAACCGGGTCGTGCACGACGAGGACCAGGCCGGTGCCGTCGTCGACGGCGTCCTGCTGGCGGACGCCACGCTGCCCGTGCTCGGCCTGCCCGGCTCCCGGCTGCTGGAACTGGCGGCGAAGGCGGGCCTGCCCACGGTCCCGGAGGCGTTCGCCGACCGCGCGTACACCGACGAGGGCACACTGGTCCCGCGCGGGGTGAGCGGCGCCCTGGTCACCGATCCGGCGGCCGTGGTGGCCCGTTCCGTGGAACTCGCCCGCTCGGGGCGGGTGGAGGCGCTGTCGGGGCGGCGGATCGAGGTGCGGGCGCGCTCCCTGTGCCTGCACGGTGACACGGCCGGGGCGGTGGGCCTGGCGCGTCTGGTGCGGGAGCGGCTGGAGGCGGCCGGGGTGCGGCTGGAGGGGTTCGCGTGAACGTGCTGCCGGTCGGTACGGACGCCCTGCTCGTCGAGGTCTCCACGGGTGAGGAGGCCCAGGCGCTGCACGCCGAGCTGCTGCGCCGCCGGGCGGACGGCACGCTGACGGTCCGTGAGATCGTGCCGGCCGCCCGCACGGTCCTGCTGGACGGCCTGGCCGACCCCGCCCGGCTGGCCGCCGAACTGGCCGGCGCCCGGCCCTCCCCCGTGGCTCCCCCGGCGCGGCGGACGGTCGAGGTCCCGGTGCGCTACGACGGTCCCGATCTGGCCGAGGTCGCCGCCCACTGGGGAGTGCCGCCCCGGGAGGCGGCCCGGATCCACGCGGGCTGCACGTTCCGGGTCGCCTTCTGCGGCTTCGCGCCCGGCTTCGGCTATCTCACGGGGCTGCCGGAGCGCTACGGCACCCCGCGCCGGGCGACACCGCGCACGGCGGTCCCGGCGGGTGCGGTGGCGCTGGCCGGTCCGTACACGGGCGTGTATCCGAGGACGTCACCGGGCGGCTGGCAGCTGATCGGCACGACGGACCTGGTGCTGTGGGACCCGGAGCGTGAGCCCGCGGCGCTGCTGACGCCGGGCACGCGGGTGCGTTTCGTCCCGGTCGGCCCGGACGAGGCCCCCGTGCCGGAGCACCCGGCGGGGCACGGGGAGGCGCCGGGCGCGGCGGGCACGCCCACCGCCGCGCGTACGGCGGACCCGGCAGGTGCGGCATGACGGACCGTGCGCTCGCCGTGGTGCGGGCCGGGGCGCTCACCACGGTGCAGGACCGCGGCCGCCCCGGCCACGCCCACCTCGGCGTCCCGCGCTCCGGGGCTCTGGACGCGCCCGCCGCGGCGCTCGTCAACCGGCTGGTCGGCAACCGCGGGGACGCGGCCGTGCTGGAGACCACCGTCGACGGCTGCGCGCTGCGCCCCCGGTCGGCCGTGACCGTGGCGGTGGCCGGCGCGCCCTGCCCGGTCACCGTCGGCGGCCGTCCGGCCGCGTGGGGGGCGCCGGTCCGGGTGCGGGCCGGAGAGGTGCTGGAGGTGGGTTCCGCCCGTGCCGGTGTGCGCTCCTACGTGGGCGTCAGCGGCGGGATCGCCGTCGATCCGGTGCTCGGCAGCCGTTCGGCGGACCTGCTCTCCGGGCTCGGCCCGGCGCCCCTGTCGGACGGTGCGGTGCTGCCGCTGGGCTCCCCGGCGGCGCCCGCCGCACGCGTGGACGTCGCCCCGCTGCCCGCGCCCCCCGCCGAGCTGGTGCTGCGCGTGATGCCCGGCCCCCGGGACGACTGGTTCACCCCGGGGGCGGTACGGACCTTCACGTCCCGGACGTACCGCGTCTCCTCCGCGAGCAACCGGATCGGGCTGCGCACGACCGGGCCGGCGCTCGAGCGGGCCCGGACGGAGGAGCTGCCGAGCGAGGGCATGGTGCTGGGCGCGGTCCAGGTGCCGCCCGACGGGACGCCGGTGGTGTTCCTGGCCGATCATCCGACGACCGGGGGCTATCCGGTGATCGCGGTGGTGCACCCGGCCGACCTCCCGGCCGCCGCCCAGGCGGCACCCGGGACGCCGGTCCGGTTCGTGGCGGTGCGCCGCCGGCCCTGACCCCGCCGGGGCCGCGGGGACGGCCCCGTCACACGGCGGGCTCCTCCGGGCCGATGCGGCTGCGGACCGCGGTCTGCACCTCGGCCTCCTCGGCCGGGTCGGCCGCCAGCCGGCGCAGGCGCTCGACGACGCGGGTGTCACCGGTCCCGGCGTGGCGGGCGGCGATCTCGCGGGTGGACTCCTCGCAGTCCCAGAGGCACTCGACGGCGAGGCCCGCGGCGAAGGAGGGGTCGGTCGCGGCCAGGGCCCGGGCGGTCCGGCCGCGCAGGTGGGACGAGGCGGTCTCGCGGTAGACGTGGCGCAGGACGGGGGCCGCGCAGGTGATGCCGAGGCGTCCGGCGCCGTCGACGAGGGTGAGCAGGGAGGTGGCGTCGGGACCCTCGCCCCGGACGGCTTCGCGGAGCGCGGCCAGGACCTGTTCGCGGTCGTGGACGCCGCCCCGGCAGGCGAGGACGCGTCCGGCGGCGGCGCCGAGCCGGTCGGGCCGGCCGGCCCAGCGGCGGGCCCGGTCGACGGCCGCGAGGCTCCGCATGCGTTCGAAGGCGTCGACCGCCGCGTCGGCGACGGCTGCCGAGCCGGTGACGACGGCGCGCTCGATCAGGGTGAGGGCGTCGGGATCGTGGTGGTCGGCGAGGTACCTCAGGGCGGCGCACCGGGCCCCGTCGGCGCCGTCGTCGGCGGCCCGGAGGATCTCGGGCCGGTCGTCGGGGCCCGCGACGGCGGCCAGGCAGCGGGCGGCGGGTACGTGGAGGGCGGCACCGCGCTCCAGGCCCTGTTCGGCCCAGTCGAGCACCGCCCGGACGCTCCAGCCGGGGCGCGGCCCGGTGGGCCGCAGCTGCCGCTGCCAGCGGTCGAAGCACCCCGCCTCCTGGGCGGCGCGGACGCGGGCGGAGACGGCGGGGCGGGGATCGTCGGCCCACAGGCGCCAGGGCCGGGGTTCGAACGCGTCCCGGACGGTGGCGGCGAGTTCCGCCTCCCCGTCGGGGTCGGTGCCGAACCGGTCGAGCACGGGCTGGGCGAGGGCGCGCAGCCCCGCGTCGTCGTCGCGCAGCGCGAGTTCGTCCAGCGCCCAGGCCCAGTTGGAGCCGTGGGCCGCGTACCTGCGCAACAGGTGGAGGGCGTCCGGCCTGCCGTAGGAGGCGAGGTGGCCGAGGACGGCGAGGGCGAGCCCGGTGCGGGACTCGTCGGTGTCCAGGACGTCCTCGGGACCGAAGAGGTGGGCCTCGACGGCGTCCAGGTCGGCACGCAGATCGAGGCAGAGGCGGGCGTAGTAGAGGGAGCGGTTCTCGACCTGCCAGTCGTGGCGCGGGTCGTTGAGCACGCAGTGGTTGAGGGCCGCGAGCGCTTCCGGGCGCGGCGCGGTGAGCGCGTGGAGCGTGCCGTCGCCGCGACCTCGCTGGAGCAGGCCGAGCAGCGTACCGCTGGGCGCTATGTCCGGATCGAACATGGGAAACAGCCTCACATCAAGCGTCGACGCAACCGGGGACGTGCATTACCTGGCCGCGTGACAACACGTCGGGGCGCCCGCCGTTTCCTGCTTGCTGTAGACCATGTTCCTCTGCCTCTCGTCGGTGGCCCATACGGGCCGCGTCACGGCCCGCGCGGTGCGGCAACACCTGCCCGGCCATCGCGTCCGTGAATCACGTCGTCATGATGACCCGGCGGTCACTTCCGCCGCGACCGAAATACCGGCGGCCCCGTACCGCCTCCCCCGTCGTCCTCGTGCGTCCCGTCCGGCGCGCCCGTCTCAGCGCGCTTCGAACCGCTCCAGCAGTTCCGTCCGTTCGAACATCCGGGCCGTGTCCACGGCCGACGGCGTGCCGAGCGCGGGATCGGCGCCGGCCTGGAGGAGGGCGTCGATCACTTCGGTCTCCCCCTTGAAGACCGCTCCGGCGAGGGGCGTCTGGCCCCGGTCGTTGACGCGGTCGGGGTCGGCGCCGCGCTCCAGGAGCACGCGCACCGCCTCGGGGTGGCCGTGGTAGGCGGCGAGCATCACGAGCGAGTCGCCCCGGTCGTTGGTGAGGTTGGCCGGAACGCCGGCGTCCACGTAGGCCGCGAGTTCGTCGGCCCGGCCTCGCCGGGCGAGCTGGAAGATCTTGGTCGCCAGCTCCACGACCCCTGGGTCGAAGGCTTCGGTCATCGGCCGGACCGCCTCTCACTGCGGATCACGTCGTACGGGTGGGGACAGGTCGTACGGCTGCGAGCGGTGCGGTCGTACGGGTGAATCGCCAGGGTACTGGCTCGCGCGGCACATGAGCCGGGGTGCCCGAGGTAAAGATCACCCAGGTTCCGTCCGCGGACACCCGCCCGCGCGCGGGCGCCTCCCGGACACTCGGCCTGATGGGCGAAAACCCCCACAAATCACCCACTTGCACCTTTAATAGCATAGATACATTCTGTGAGCCTGGAAGTACTCATGGTGACTGTCCCCGCAAACCAGGAGAACTCACATGATCCTCTCGATCTCCGGCGTCGTCCTGCTCGGCATCGTCCTGTTCATCTTCTGCCGCAAGGACGGCCTGAAGCCGCTGCACGCCATCGTGGCGATGCTCTTCGGCTTCTACCTGGCCAGTACGGCCATCGCGCCGAGCATCAAGGCCGGCGGCGAGAGCCTGGCCAGCCTGCTCGGCGGCATCAAGTTCTGATCCGCCCCACCCCCGCCCCGCCCGTACGCACCCCCTGGAGACAGCAGTGGCCCGGCGCCCCCTCCCCCGCATCCTGAGCAACGGCAGCGCACAGCTCGCCCGGAGCCGGGAGCTGGCCCGGACGGCGGCCGACAGCGCCACCGACGTCCTCCACCCGCTGATCACGATCACGCGCGGTCTGCGCCGGCTGGCCTCCGCCGGACGGCGCAGATGGGCCGACACCCCCAAGGACAAGCGCGGCGCGCTGCTCTTCCTGGTGGCGTCGGTGATCCTGGTCGTGGCACTGGTGCCGTACGGCCCGCTCCTCGCGGGCATCACCCTGATGGCGGCGGCGGCCTGGCAGGGCCGGGACCGCACCCCGCGAACACCCGAGGGCCCCGACCCGTCGCAGGTCCAGCGGCTGAAGTCCCTCTACGAGGCCCTCGTGCCCTGCTTCTCGGCCGCCGACGACCCGGAACCGCTCTACCTCCACGGCGGGCCGTGGGAGAGCGCCTTCCCGGAGTACGAGTTCGACGGCACCGGCCGGATCTCCCACCTGGTGATCGCCTACCCCGCCTACTTCCCCGACGGCGAACCGCAGGCGCGGGCCCGCATCGAGCACCTGCTCGCCGCCAAGTCGGGGCGCTGCCGCGAGTACCACTTCGACTGGGACGAGGAGGGCAACCGCCTCACGGTGCGCGTCCTGGACCCGCTGCCCGCCGGTGTGACCGCCCAGCGTTTCGTCACGGCGCCGGGCGAGACGGTGCTGGGCCTGACCGACCCCAGCCGGGTCCGGCGGACGCTGCCGCTGGCCCACGGCACCGAGCAGCGCGACGTGCCCCCCGTCGTGTGGCGCACCGGCATCCGGTCCACCGAGCCGCACCTGCTGGCGGCCGGCCAGCCCGGCAGCGGCACCTCCACGCTGCTGCGCTCCATCGCCCTGCAGGCCCTCCGGCACGGCGACGTGATGATCATCGACGGCGGCGGCACCGGCGAGTACGCCTGCCTGACGGGCCGGGACGGCGTGCTGGCCGTCGAGTGCGCCCCCGCCGGCGCGCTCACCTCGCTGGAGTGGGCGACGCGGGAGACCGAGCGCCGGCTGATCGCCGCGAACCGGGCGCACCAGGCGGGCGACCCGCCGCCCGAGGACACCCGCCGGCCCCTGTGGCTGCTGCTCGACCGCCCCAGCACGTTCACGCACCTGGCCGCGGCCGACGGCGCGCCGGACCCGCAGTCCCTGCTCCAGGTCCCGCTGCGGCACGGCCGGCCGGCGAACGTCACCGTGGTGGTCGCCGAACAGCTCGACTGCCTGCACCACCTCAGCGACGCGGTACGGCAGCACACCCGCGCGCGCGTCGTCCTCGGCCCCGCGACGGCGGAGCAGCTGACGGCCGCGCTCGGCGCGCCCCCGCCCACCAGCACCGTCGACGAGGTCCCGCCGGGCCGCGGCTACGCCCGGCTGGGCACGGGCCCGGTGCTGCGGCTGCAGGTGCCGGCCACGCCCAACCCGTACGACGACGCGGCCGCCGAGTCCCACCGGCGGGCGGTCCTCGATCTGCTGCCGCCCCGTTCGGTGCCCGCCGACGCGGAGCCGCGGCCGCGGGAGGCGGGGGCGGCGGACCACGAACCGCCGGACCCGGCCCCGACCGCGGTGGGCGAGGAGCTGAAGATCTCCATGGAGAAGCCGTCCCCGCACGAGCCGCGCCCCCCTGCCGCCGCGGCCGGGCCGGCAGCGGAGCCGGCCGGACCGGACGACGCGTCCGCCCGGAAGGTGCCCGCGGACGCCGTGGCCGCGGAGGCGGGCCTCGCCGAGTCCTCCTGAACCGGAGACACCGGGGGCGCCGGGACTTCCCGGACCGCAGACACCGGGGGCGCCGTGCCCGTTCGCTACGCCACGAACGAGCGCGGCGCCTCCGCGCCGGTCGTACCGCCGCTCTCCACGAGCCGGGCCGCCGCGGCGAGCCGGGCCGCGGCCTCCTCCGCCACCGCGCCGCCCACCGTGAACGGCAGCCGCACATACCCCTCGAACGCGCCGTCGACCCCGAAGCGCGGCCCGGACGGCACCCGGACCCCGACCCGCTCCCCCGCCTCGGCGATCCGCGAGCCGGACAGCCCGGCGGTGCGCACCCACAGCGTGAGGCCACCGCCCGGCACCTCGAACTCCCAGTCGGGCAGCTCGCGCCGCACCGCCTCCACCAGGGCGTCGCGGTTGTCGCGGGCCTGGGCCCGGCGCAGCTCCACGGCCTGCTCCCAGCCGCCGGTGCCGAACAGCCAGTTCACCGCCAGCTGCTCCAGCACGGGCGTTCCCATGTCGGCGTAGGCCCGGGCCGCGACCAGGCTGCGGATCACGTCGGGGGCCGCCCGCACCCAGCCGATGCGCATGCCCGCCCAGAAGGCCTTGCTGGCGGAGCCGACCGTGACCACCGTGGACCCGGCCGGGTCGAAGGCGCAGACCGGGCGCGGCATGTCGACGTCGGCGTCCAGCCACAGCTCGCTCATGGTCTCGTCGGCGACCACCACCGTGCCCGCCGACCGGGCCGCGTCCACCAGACGGCGGCGCTGGTCCTCGTCGGCGAGCGCCCCGGTGGGGTTGTGGAAGTCGGCGACGACGTAGGCGATCCGGGGCGACGCCTCGCGCAGCACCTGGCGCCAGCGGTCCACGTCCCAGCCGTCCAGTCCCCGCGCCATGGCCACGGGCACGAGCCGGGCGCCGGCCTCCCGCATCAGCTGGAGGATGTTGGCGTAGGACGGGGACTCGACGGCGATGCGCTCGCCGCGGCCGCCGAAGAGGTGGCAGATGGCGTCGATGGCTCCCATGGCGCCGGTGGTCACCATGATCTGCTCGGGCATGGTGGGGATGCCCCGGGCGGTGTAGCGGTCGGCGATCATCGAGCGCAGCGCGGGCAGTCCGGCGGGGTAGTCGCCGTGGGTGTGCGCGTACGGCGGCAGTTCCTCCAGGGCGCCCTGGACGGCGCGGGTCAGCCAGGGTTCGGGGGCGGGCAGCGCGGCGCAGCCGAGGTCGATCATCGCGCCGAGGGCCTCGGGCGGCAGCGGTTCGAGACCGCGCGCCGGCACGGGGTTGCCCGCCGGGGCCGAGGTCCAGCTGCCGGCGCCGCGCCGGGACTCCAGGAAGCCCTCGCCGCGCAGCGCCTCGTACGCGGCGGCCACGGTCGTGCGGCTGACGGACAGAGACAGGGCCAGTTCGCGCTCGGCGGGCAGCCGCGCGGCCACCGGCACGCGGCCCTCCAGGACGAGCAGCCGGATGCCGTCGGCCAGCGCGCGGTAGGCCGGCGGACGCCGGGTGCCCGGGCCCGCCGGACGGTCCTGCTGGGACTTCAGCAGCCGGGACAGTTGCGCGGCTCCCACCGCCGAGGTCCACTGTGCCATCGAAATCAGTCCACCTTCCGCGGATTGGCCATGGATGAGGTGTCCATCCACGCCACAGGGTGTCATGCGTCGGTCCACTTCCACCACAGGGGGCATCCTTGTCCAGCCACCCGTCCCGCTCCGGACAGCTCGCACGGCGGCTGTTCCAGCTGTACGCGGGCCTCGCCCTGTACGGCGCCAGCTCCGCGCTGCTCGTCCGCTCCGGGCTGGGCATGGAACCGTGGAACGTGCTGCACCAGGGCCTCGCCGAGCGGACCGGGCTGTCGATCGGGGTAGTGCTGATCATCGTGGGCGCGATCGTGCTCCTGCTGTGGATCCCGCTGCGCCAGCGGCCGGGGCTGGGCACCGTCTCCAACGTGCTGGTGATCGGCATCGCGATGGACGCCACCCTGGCACTGGTGCCGGACGCGCACGCCCTGGTCGTGCGGGTGCCGCTGATGGTGGCGGGGGTCGTGCTGAACGGGGCGGCGACGGGGCTGTACATCGCCGCCCGTTTCGGTCCGGGCCCGCGGGACGGCCTGATGACCGGGCTGCACCAGCGCACCGGGGTGTCGGTCCGGGTGGTGCGCACGGCGCTGGAGATCACCGTGGTCGCCACCGGCTTCGTCCTCGGCGGCACCGTGGGCGTCGCCACCCTGCTGTACGCGCTGACCATCGGCCCGCTCGCGCAGCTGTTCCTCCGGCTGTTCGCCGTCCCCGTGTCACCGGCCGCAGGCCGGGCCGTTGCCGGCGGCCGGCCGGGGCGCGCGATACTGCGACGGTGACCCCGCCGATACGCCACCCCTACCTCGACCATCCCGGCCCGCTCGCGTTCGCCCACCGGGGCGGCGCGGCCGACGGCCTGGAGAACACCGTCCGGCAGTTCCGGGCCGCCGTCGGGGCGGGCTACCGGTACCTGGAGACCGACGTCCACGCCACCCGCGACGGACGGCTGGTCGCCTTCCACGACGCCACGCTGGACCGGGTGACGGACGGGGCGGGGCGGATCGCCGACCTGCCCTGGCGGGAGGTGGCGCAGGCGCGGGTGGGGGGCGCGGAGCCGGTGCCGCTGTTCGAGGAACTGCTCCAGACGTTCCCCGAGGCGCGGTGGAACGTCGACGTCAAGGCCGAGCCGGCGCTGGTGCCCTTCCTGGAACTGGTCGAGCGCGCGAACGCCTGGGACCGGGTCTGTCTCGGCTCGTTCTCCGAGGCACGGGTGGTGCGGGCGCAGCGGCTGGCCGGCCCGCGCCTGGCGACGTCGTACGGCACGCGGGGGGTGCTGGGCCTGCGGCTGCGCTCCTGGGGGCTGCCCGCCGCGGTCCGCCGGTCGGCGGTGGCGGCCCAGGTGCCCGAGGCGCAGTCGGGCGTCCCGGTCGTGGACCGCCGCTTCGTGCGGACCGCCCACGCGCTCGGGCTCCAGGTGCACGTCTGGACGGTCAACGAACCCGAGCGGATGCACCGGCTCCTGGACCTGGGGGTGGATGGCATCATGACCGATCACATCGACACACTGCGCAAGGTTCTGGAGGACCGCGGCCTCTGGGTCTGAGTCCCCTCCCCCGGCCCTGGCGCGATCACGGGGAAGCGAGGGGCGCGGGTGGGCACCGACACCGTGCGATCACCGGCACCGGACGACGCGGCCGGCCGACGGCGCGAGCAGCACGGCTGGTACGTCTACGACTGGGCCTGCTCGGTCTACTCCACCAGCGTGGTCACGGTGTTCCTGGGTCCGTACCTGACGTCGGTCGCCGAGGCCGCGGCGGACGCCGACGGGTTCGTGCACCCGCTGGGGATCCCGGTGCGCGCCGGTTCCTTCTTCGCGTACGCGGTGTCCCTGTCGGTGATCCTGGCGGTCGTGCTGATGCCGCTGGCGGGCGCCGCCGCCGACCGGACGGGCCGGAAGAAGCCGCTGCTGGCGGCCGCCGCGTACACCGGGGCGGCCGCCACCGCCGGGATGTTCTTCCTCGGCGGCGAGCGGTACCTGCTCGGCGGGCTGCTGCTCGTGGTCGCGAACGCGGCCCAGTCGGTGGCGATGATGCTCTACAACTCCTACCTGCCGCAGATCGCCACGCCCGAGGAACGCGACGCCGTGTCGTCGCGGGGCTGGGCGTTCGGCTACGCCGCCGGGGCCCTGGTGCTGGTGGCCAACCTGGTCCTCTACTCCGCGCACGACTCCTTCGGGCTGTCGGAGGGCATGGCCGTGCGCATCTGCCTGGCGTCGGCCGGGCTGTGGTGGGGCGCCTTCACTCTGGTGCCGCTGCGCCGGCTGCGCGACCGCCGGGCCCCGGCAGTGGCGGCGGGCGGCCCCCGGTCGGGGTTCCGGCAGCTCGCGGCAACGCTCCGCGACATGCGCCGCCACCCGCTGACGCTCGCGTTCCTGCTGGCCTACCTGGTCTACAACGACGGCATCCAGACGGTGATCACCCAGGCGTCCCTGTACGGCTCGAAGGAGCTCGGGCTCGGGCAGTCGACGCTCATCACGGCGGTCCTGCTGGTCCAGGTGCTGGCGGTGGCGGGCGCCCTCGCACTGGGCAGGCTGGCCCGGACCTACGGCGCCAAGCGCACCGTCCTCGGTTCCCTGGTCGCGTGGACGCTCACTCTGGCGGCCGGGTACTTCCTGCCCGCGAACGCGCCGGTGTGGTTCTTCGTGCTGGCCGCGGGCATCGGGCTGGTGCTGGGCGGCAGCCAGGCCCTGTCCCGCTCGCTGTTCTCCCACATGGTCCCGCCCGGCAAGGAGGCGGAGTACTTCGCCGCGTACGAGCTGAGCGACCGCGGGATGAGCTGGCTCGGCCCGCTGCTGTTCGGCCTCACCTACCAGCTGACCGGGAGCTACCGTGACGCGATCATCTCGCTGGTGGGCTTCTTCGTCCTCGGGTTCGTGCTGCTCGCGCGGGTCCCGGTGCGGCGGGCGATCGCCGACGCGGGCAACCCGGTTCCCGAGCGGATTTAGCGCCGCGCACGAAAGGGCGGTAGTGTACGCGTTTGGCCTGCCAGGCGTACCGTTACTGCGCGTCAAAGAAGCCGAAACGCTGGGTCACATCCAGCGCCAGAGGTGACAAACCGGACGTCGGGGGGTACTGCACTGGTTGACAAAGGCTGCGGCTACGACGGCGACGCATGACCCGGATCGGATCTCGGAACGGGGAATCTTTACCGCCGCCCGGACGTTGACCGGATGACGACGACAGCGACACCTGTCCTGTGGGCGACCAGCCCGGGAGGCACGATTCATGAGTGAGCGAGCTCTTCGCGGCACGCGCCTCGTGGTGACCAGCTACGAGACGGACCGCGGCATCGACCTGGCCCCGCGCCAGGCCGTGGAGTACGCATGCGAGAAGGGGCACCGCTTCGAGATGCCCTTCTCGGTCGAGGCGGAGATCCCGCCGGAGTGGGAGTGCAAGGTCTGCGGTGCCCAGGCACTCCTGGTGGACGGCGACGGCCCCGAGGAGAAGAAGGCCAAGCCCGCGCGTACGCACTGGGACATGCTGATGGAGCGGCGGACCCGAGAGGAACTCGAAGAGGTCCTCGAGGAGCGTCTGGCCGTTCTGCGTTCCGGTGCGATGAACATCGCGGTTCATCCGCGGGACAGCCGGAAGTCGGCCTGATCCCAGCGCGGCTCGGACGATCCGCACCCCGCACGTGAGTACGTGAGTACAGGACCGCGGGCGCCCCACCTGAAGGTGGAGCGCCCGCGGTCCTGTGTGCGTTCGCCCGGACATTCGTCCCGGCATCGGCACCCCGGCCGTTCCGCCGGCGCCCGCACCGGCCGGTGACCGGCGCCTCTCCGGCCCCTACCGGCGGGCACGGCTCCGGCCCCCGTGGGGGCACGGTGCGTCAGCGGGTGAGCGGAGGCCGCGGTTCCTGCGACGACCCGCCGGTGCCGGACCCGGGCTCGTCCCGGATCACCTCGCCCTGCACCACCTTGCCGTCGGGCCGGTGGATGCGCGCCTGCTGGAAGGCGCCGCCCAGGGAGCCCCGCGCGGCTTCGCGGAGCTTGCGTTCGACGGTGCGCTCGGCGGCCCGGCCGACGGCCTTCTGGACCGGGGGGACCAGCAGGAGCAGGCCCAGCGCGTCCGAAGCCAGGCCGGGCAGGATCAGCAGCAGGCCGCCCAGCATGAGCAGGCCGTTGCCCTCGCTGTTCGGCCGGGGCCCGGAGACGGCACCGCTCTGCTGCTGTTGCAGGGTCTCGGTGAGGTTCCTCAGGGCCCGTCGGCCCGCCCGCTTGACAACCATCGAGCCGAGGACCAGGCCGGCCACCAGCACCAGCAGCACCACCAGGCCGTTCGTCGCGCCGGCGAGCAGGGTCAGCAGCCAGATCTCCAGCACGAGCCAAGCGGCGACGGCCAACGGCAGCACGGTGCGGAGCCGGGAGCGCCGGGGCCGGGCGGGATGCGGGGTCGGAGCGCCTGTCGTCATGCTTCCAGTGTGCCTGGGCCCGTCTCAGTGCGGGATAAGGGGCTGATCAGGTGTCCTGCGGCGCCGCGTCCCGCCGGCCGCTCCCGCCGGCCCCGGTGCCGTCTTCGCCGGGCCGGGGGTCCGCGGTCGCGGGGGGCCGGTCCCCCGTGGGCGCCCCGGTGCCCGGCCCGCTCGCGGCGGCCTCGTCGGCGGCGGATCCGCTGCCGGCGGACCTGCCGTCCGCGGGCTTCCGGTCCCCGGGCTCCCCGGCATCCCCGACCCTCTGGTTCCCGGTCCTGCCGTCCGTGCGCCCGAGGACCTTGCCCACCCGCTCGCCCACGCCCCAGGCGGTGACCCGCCACAGCGCCTCGACGAGGATGTCGCGGCTCATCTTGGAGTCGCCCAGTTCGCGCTCGACGAAGGTGATGGGCACCTCGACCACGTGATAGCCCGCCTTCACCGCGCGGCGCGCCAGGTCGACCTGGAAGCAGTAGCCCTGGGAGGCGACCTCGTCGAGACCGAGACCCCGGAGGGTCTCGGTGCGGAAGGCCCGGAAGCCGCCGGTGATGTCCCGCAGGGGCAGGTCGAGCGCGACGCGGGAGTAGAGGCTCCCGCCGCGCGAGATGATCTCGCGGGACTTGGGCCAGTTGACCACCCGGCCGCCGGGCACCCAGCGCGAGCCGAGCACGAGGTCCGCGCCCTTCAGGGCGGTGAGGAGGCGCGGCAGTTCCTCGGGCTGGTGGGAGCCGTCGGCGTCCATCTCGATCAGGACGCCGTAGCCGTGCTCCATGCCCCAGCGGAACCCCGCGAGGTAGGCGGCGCCCAGCCCTTCCTTGCCGGTGCGGTGCAGGACCTTCACCAGGTCGTCGTCGGCCGCCAGTTCGTCGGCCAGCTTGCCGGTGCCGTCGGGGCTGTTGTCGTCGGCCACCAGGACGTGGGCCTCGGGAACGGCCGCGCGCACCCGCCGCACGATCGCCTTGATGTTCTCCGCCTCGTTGTAGGTCGGGATGATCACCAAGGCCGTGCCGAGCGGGCCGAAAGTCCTCGCCTGGGCTCCTGCCGCGAGGATCCCGTCGCCGTCGTTCACTGCTGCCCCTTCATCTCCTGTGCGCAGGGTCCCACCATAATGGCCGCGGCCTGCGCCGACGTGACAGGACGTGCGCAACGCGGTGTCACTTTCCGATGATCGGGTAGGAGAGCCCCTCGGCCCCCGGCCCTTCGGTCCCCGGCCCCCGGCGGCACCCCGCTCTCGCGGGGCGGGGTGCGGGCGGGGTGCGGGGCGTCCGAGGCGGTACCCGCCGGGGCGCGGAGCGGAGGCGGGGCACGGCGGACGCGGCGGGACGGCGGGATGCGGCGGGACGACGGGATGCGGCGGATGGGGGCCCGGCGCTCTTCGGGCCGGCCCGGGACCCGCCGGCTGCGGATCGACCTGAGCCGTTGTCTACTGAGCGCCCGGCCCCACCCGGGTCGCACCTCCCCGACCGCCGGAACGTTCCCCCCGGGCTGCGCGGGCGCTGTGCCTGGCTCCCAGCGACGGTGTTCCGGTGCAGCACACCGTCCCTGACCCAGCGGCGCCGCCACGAGTGGCCGGAAGTTCCCCGGTCGGGCGTCCGGTGGTGGACCCGGCCGAACCTACCGGTCGCCGACGGCTGCCTGTCAACAGCCCTCCGACCTGGGCCTCTCCCGCGAAACCCCTGGTCAGCGGGGAGGATGCGCAGGTCGGGCGACCCTGCCGCGGGACATGATCGTCACCGCTCCGGCCGTGCGGATCACTCGCCCGGCCGTACGTGGACGGTGCGCCCGCCGACCACGGTGCGCAGGCAGACCGGCAGGTCACGGCCCGGGGAGAGGTCGGGCAGGCCCGGGGTGCCGGAGCGCGGGTCGGTGGACCAGCGCGCCACCCGGTCGTCGGGGGCCTGGACGATCAGCTCGCCGGTGCGCCACACCGCGTAGTCCGCTGGCGCGCCGGGCACCAGGACGCCCGCGTCGTCCCGTCCGACCGCCCGCCAGCCGCCCCGGGTGTGGGCGGTGAACGCGGCGCGCACCGAGACGCGGTGCTCCGGGGTGCGGTGGAAGGCGGCGGCCCGGACGGTGCCCCACGGGTCGAGGGGCGTGACCGGACTGTCGGAGCCGAAGGCGAGGGGCACCCCGGCGCGCAGCAGGGCCGCGTACGGGTTCAGGGTGCGGGCCCGCTCCGCTCCCAGGCGCCGGGCGTACATGCCGTCCTCGCCGCCCCACAGGGCGTCGAAGGCCGGCTGGACGGACGCGGTGAGCCCGAGCTCGGCGAACGCGGCGACGGTGTCGGGCGTGAGCATCTCGGCGTGCTCGACGCGGTGCCGCGCGGCCCGGATCCGGGCGAGGCCCAGCTTGTCGGCGGCGGCCCGCATCCCGTCGGTCACGGCGCCGATCGCGGCGTCACCGATGGCGTGGAAGCCGGCCTGGAGCCCCGCCTCCGTGCAGTCGACGACGTGGGCGGCGACGGCCGCGGCGTCCAGGTGGGCGGTGCCGGTGTGGGCGGCGTCGGCGTACGGCTCGTGCAGGCAGGCGGTGTGCGAGCCGAGGGCGCCGTCGGCGAACAGGTCCCCGGCCGCGCCCAGGGCGCCCAGCTCGCGTGCCTTGGCGACGTCGCGCTCGGCCCAGTACCCGACCACGCGCGGCACGTCCTCCTCGGCGGCGAGGCGGAGCAGGCCGGTGAAGTCGTCCTCGTCGGAGATCTCCGGGCCGCCGCACTCGTGGACGGTGCCGATGCCCAGCGAGGCGGCGTGGGTGAGGGCGGCGCGCTGGGCCTCGGTGCGCTGTGCGGGGGTGACGGCGCCGAGGGCGGTGGCGCGCACCGCGTGGTGGTCGTCGCCGGTGAGCGGGGCGTCCTGCCGGGCGACCGGGCCGGGGACGAGGTCGAGCAGGGCGGTGGTGACGACCGCGGAGTGCACGTCGATGCGGCTCAGGTAGAGGGGGCGCCCGCCGGTGGCGGCGTCGAGTTCGGCCCGGGTCGGCGGCCGGCCGCCGGGCCAGCGGGCGGCGTCCCAGCCGTGGCCGAGCAGCACCCGGTCGTGGGGGCGGGCCGCGGCGAAGTCCCGCACGCGCGCCAGCGCGGCCTCCAGCGAGGGGGCGTCGGACAGGTCGAGGCCGGTGAGCGCGAGGCCGGTGGCGGTGGTGTGCACGTGCGCGTCGGTGAAGGCGGGGGTGACCAGGGCGCCGTCGAGGTCGACCACCTCGTCCACCCCGTCGGCGAAGGCGTCGGCGGCCCCCTCCGAGCCGACCCACGCCACCTGGCCGCGCTCGACGACCATCGCGGTGGCGAACGGGTCGGCGGGGCTGTGGACCTCTCCGCGGCGGAGCAGGACGGTACGGCTCGGGACGGTGCGTTCGCTCATGTCCACAGTCTCGCCCCTCGGACGGGCCGGCCCGCAGCCAGGTCCGGTCCGGCCCGCCGCCGGACGGCGGACCGGGTGCGGCGGTGCCGTCAGATGCGCGGCGGGCGGGCCTCGTAGGGGGTGGAGAGGACCACCGTGGTGCGGGTCGAGACGCCGGCCAGCGTGCGCACCCGGGCGAGCAGTTCCTCCAGTTCGTGCGGTGTGGCCACGCGCACCTTGAGGATGTAGTTCTCGTCGCCCGCGACGCTGTGGCAGGCCTCGATCTCGGGCACGTGGGAGAGGCGGTCCGCGATGTCGTCGGGGGCGCTGGGGTCGAAGGGTTTGACCGAGATGAAGGCGGTGATGGGCAGACCGACGGCCTCCGGGTCGACGACCGCGGCGTATCCGCGGAGCACGCCCCGCTGTTCCAGCCGGCGCACCCGCTGGTGCACGGCCGAGGTGGACAGGCCCGTGGCCCTGCCCAGGTCGGTGTAGCTCATCCGCCCGTCCTTGACGAGCAGCTGCACGATCTGTCGGTCCAGCTCCTCCATGGCGGAGAACCTACAGTGCGGGTGATCTCTCCGGATACCTGAGCGGCCCGGGTCATGGCCGGTGCGTTCCGCGCCGGGCGCAGGGCGCGGGCCGCACCGGGGGACAAAGACCCGCGCAGGGGGCACCTGCGACCGGCATGTGACGAACGCCACACCGTTCGAACGCTCTCCGTGATGTTCTCGTGATTACCCCCCAGGGGGGACGGGAAGTGCTTGCTGTGGTCGAGGCCGCAGTGCCGTCACGGCCCAGCCCGAGGGGGAGAACCCATGCAGAGTGTGAAGCGCCGTACCGCGTCCAAGCGGCAGCAGCCGGTCGTGGAGCTGTACCCGGAGGGCGTCGAACCGGACGCCCTGGACGACGAGTCGGACACCTACGACACCTTCGAGATGTACCGGGTGGTCTGCCCGGACTGCGCGCAGCCCATCGCGTTGCTGGCGGACGAGGAGGTGCTGCCGGAGCACGCGCTGTGCGCCTCGCCGTGGAACCCGTTCGGGCTCACGGTCTGCTCCGGGACCGGACGCCGGGCCACCGACGCGCTTCCCGCGGACGCCTCCGTGACGCCGCAGGAGCAGGACACCGCCCTGCTGCTCACGCTGCCGCAGGGGCTCGACTGGCGGACGCAGCCGTTCTCGCACGTCGGCGGGCCGGGCTCGCGCCCGATCAGGGTTCCCGCCATGCGCCGCAGCGCCGCCTGAGGGCGGTTCCGGCGGAGGGCGGCGGACCGGCGCCCCGCCCTCACCCGTAAGCGTGAACGTGCCGGACACCGCAGGACGGCACCGGGGCGCCGCGCGAGGCGTCCGCGCCCCGCGGGACTCCGCAACGGCGCCGCCGGGGACGGCACTTGGCCCCCGGCGCCCGGCTCACGGCCGGGCTCCGCACCGCGTGGCGGACAGGGGCGAACGCACGGCCTATTCCGTCCCCGGGTGACGTGCCCGGTCGCTCCCGCGTTGCCCGGGTATGACGACCCCCACGTACTCGACGACCGGGCGTCAGCGCCGTCTCTACGTCCCGCCGCCCGCCCCGGCACCTCCGCGGCTGCCCGATCCGCCGATCTACCGCGATCTGCTGCGCGCCTGGGCCGACCGCGGCCGGACCCTGCCGGGGCAGCACGACCCGGAGTGGGCCCGGCTGGCGGCGCCCTTCCGGGGGCTGGGTCAGTTCAGCGGGTCTCCGGACCCGCGAGATGACGTGCGATGACCATGCGCTGGATCTGGTTGGTGCCCTCGACGATCTGCAGCACCTTGGCCTCGCGCATGTAGCGCTCGGCCGGGAAGTCCGCGGTGTAGCCGTAGCCGCCGAGGATCTGCACGGCGTCGGTGGTGACCCGCATCGCCGTGTCGGTGCAGTGCAGCTTCGCCATGGCCGCCTGCTTGGCGAAGGGGCGTCCGGCGTCCCGCAGCCGGGCCGCCGCGAGGTACAGGGCGCGGCCGGCCTCGATCTGGGTCGCCATGTCGGCGAGCATGAACCGCAGCCCCTGGAAGTCCGCGATCGGCCGGCCGAACTGCCGCCGCTCCGCCGCGTACCGCAGGGCCTCGTCGAGCGCCGCCTGGGCCAGGCCGACGGCGCAGGCCGCGATGCCGAGCCGCCCGCCGTCCAGCGCGGACAGGGCGATGGCGAAGCCCTGGCCCTCCTCGCCGATGCGCCGGTCGTCGCCGACCCGGACGCCGTCGAGGTGGACCTGGGCGGTGGGCGAGCCCCGCATGCCCATCTTCTTCTCGGGCGCCGCCCCGCTCAGCCCCTCGGCGTCGCCGGGCACCAGGAAGGCGGAGATGCCGCGCGGGCCGTCCTCGCCGGTGCGCGCCATGACCGTGTAGAAGTCGGCGATGCCGCCGTGGGTGATCCACGCCTTGGTGCCGGTGATCACCCAGTCGTCGCCGTCGCGCACCGCCCGGGTCCGCAGGGAGGCGGCGTCGGAGCCCGAGGCGGGCTCGGAGAGGCAGTAGCCGCCCAGCAGGCCGCCGCCGAGCAGGGCGGGCAGGTGTTCGGCCTGCTGCTCCTTGGTCCCGTAGGCGGCCAGGGCGTAGGAGGCCAGGGTGTGCACGCTGACGCCGAGGCCGACGGTGAGGCGGGCGGCCGCGAGTTCCTCGAGGACCTGCAGGTAGACCTCGTACGGCTGGTCGCCGCCGCCGTACTCGGAGTCGTAGGGGAGGCCGAGGAGCCCGGACTCGGACAGGAGGGTGAACAGCTCGCGCGGGAAGCGGCCGGCGTCCTCCTCCTCGGCCGCCCGGGGCGCGATCTCGCGCTGTGCGATGTCCCGGACGAGGGCGAGCAGGTCCCGGGCCTCGTCCGTGGGCAGTTGCCGGTCCACCGGCTGCGGGGCGTGGTCGGGCATGGCGACGCTCTCCTCCCTGTCGGGCACATCGGCGGACGTGCGCCTTGGGTGGGGCGGCTCCGCCGGGTCATTGCGGTGCGTTGCCGATGCTCGCGCTCCCGGGTCTCGGAAGCTGCTGATCAGCGGCTTGCGCTGTGAGTATGCCCGATCGGCGGCGACGCGTCACCAGTTAACGACCGCTTACTCGGGGAAACCCGCGGTGGCCGCGAATGGTCCGCACCATTGACCGGAGTGGTCTAGTCCTCCTAGTGTTTCGCTTCCCACCGGGTCATCGCGTTCATGCCAAACGACCCGGGCTCCCCTCCCCCACGAGGAGACACCGGATGCCATCCCCCCACCGCCCCCGCACCCTGCGGGCGCTCCTGTCCACCGCCTGTGCCGCCGTCCTCGGCGCCGGACTGCTGGCCGGCGCGGGCACCCCGGCCGCGACCGCGGCGACCTCGGCTCAGGAGGCCGCCGCCGGATCGAAGGTCATCGGCTACTTCACCGAATGGGGCACCTACGACCGCGGCTATCTCGTCAAGAACATCGACACCTCGGGCTCCGCGGAGAAGCTCACCCACATCAACTACGCCTTCGGCAACGTGACCGGCGGCCGGTGCGCCATGGGCGACGCCTACGCGGCCACCGAACGCGCCTACACCGCCGAGCAGTCCGTCGACGGCGTCGCCGACACCTGGGACCAGCCGCTGCGCGGCACCTTCAACCAGCTGCGCGAACTCAAGGCGAAGCACCCGGGCCTCAAGGTCCTGTGGTCCTTCGGCGGCTGGACCTGGTCCGGCGGGTTCGGCGAGGCGGCGAAGGATCCGGAGGCGTTCGCCCGGTCCTGCCACGACCTGGTCGAGGACCCCCGCTGGGCCGACGTCTTCGACGGCATCGACATCGACTGGGAGTACCCGAACGCCTGCGGGGCCACCTGCGACACCAGCGGCCGGGAGGCGTTCGGCGACCTGATGGCGGCGCTGCGCGGCAGGTTCGGTCCCGACGGCCTGGTCACCGCCGCGATCCCGGCCGACGCCACACCGGGCGGCAAGATCGACGCGGCCGACTACGCGGGTGCCGCCCAGTACGTCGACTGGTACAACCCGATGACGTACGACTTCTTCGGCGCCTGGGACGCCACCGGCCCCACCGCCCCGCACTCACCGCTGACGTCGTACGACGGCATCCCGGAGGCGGACTTCCACAGCGCCGCCACCATCGCCAAGCTCAAGGGCCTCGGCATCCCGTCGTCCAAGCTGCTGCTCGGGATCGGCTTCTACGGGCGCGGCTGGACCGGCGTCACCGCGTCGGCGCCCGGCGGTACGGCCACCGGGCCGGCCCCCGGCACCTATGAGCCCGGCATCGACGACTACAAGGTGCTCAAGGAGAAGTGCCCGGCCACCGGCACCGTCGGCGGCACCGCCTACGCCAAGTGCGGCGAGCAGTGGTGGAGTTACGACACCCCGGCGACCATCGCGGACAAGATGGACTACAAGGACCGCGAGGGCCTGGCCGGGACGTTCTTCTGGGAGCTGAGCGGCGACACCGCCGACGGCGAACTGATCCGGGCGATCCGCTAGGGCCGCGCGCCCGGACCACGCCGGGCGCGCGGGACACCGGGGGCGGGGGTTTCCACGGGGGGACCTCCGCCCCGTCCGCGTCCCCGGACGGCCCGCGGCCGGTGCGCCGGGGCGTCGCGGCGGACCGGGGTCACGTGTCCCGGCGGGCGGGCTCCGGCGCCGGACGGGCGGGATCCAGTTCCTCGATGGCCCGCAGCGCGCCGCCGAGCGTCTTGACCAGCAGTTCGGCCATGACGTCGCGGGGCAGCTCGGGCCGGTCGATCCAGGCCAGGGTGGCTCCCTCGACGCTGCACACCCAGGACAGCAGTCCCATCCGGGCGACCGGGCCGATCGCGTCGACGGGGCCGTAGGCGCCCTCGGCGATCGTGGCCACGATCGCCTCGCGCACCCGGTCGCGGACGGCCTGCACCTCGGTGTCGAACCCGACACCGCCGCTGACGATCGTGCGGTAGGCGGCCTGGTTGTGCTCGGCGTAGCGCAGGTAGCCGTCGATGGTGCGGTGCACCCGGTCCACCGGCGGCCGGTCCGTCCCGCTCGCCGCGAAGGTCACCAGGTCGGCGACGGAGTCCTCGATGATCGCCAGGTAGTAGCCCCGCTTGGAGTGGAAGTAGTAGTAGATCAGCCCCTTCGCGACGTTCGCCTGACGGGCGATGTCGTCCATGGAGAGCGCGTCGTACGACGTGTCGGCGAACAGACGCCGCCCGATGGCGATGAGCTCTGCCCGGCGCGTCAGGGAGCGCTCGGTACCGCGCACGCGGGGCCGCGGGGCCGGTTGTCGGCTGACACTCAAGGTGACCCTGGTCTTCTGCGGGGGGGGGCGGGACCCCCGCAGTATGGCAGGTCGGTCCGCGACGGGGTCAGAGCAGTCCGAGCCGGGTGACGAGCATGGCCAGGACGACGACGAGCGTCCACCCCATGACGTGCTCGAGGATCTTCGGGCCGTCCTCCTGGGGACCCCCGGTGCGGACGCGGGTGGCGGTGACGGTGGCTGCGCTGGCGGTCATGGCATCTCACTGGTGTCGGTGGTGCGGTGGATCCCCCGTGCGGAGTTGTCCACTTTGCCACCGGAAACGGCGGGTGCGGCCGAGACGTTGGTCACACCGGCGACTGGTCCCCGTGTTCCGGGGTACCGCCCGCCCGGTCCGTCCGGCCCGCGCCCGCCGCTCCGCACGCCGGGTCAGCGCACGCCCACCGCCGCCAGCGCCCTGCGCTGGCGCGCCGATGGGCGGGCCGGGAAGTACAGGTAGCAGATCCCGCCCGTGCCGGAGACGACCTTGCCGGAGGCGTTGTACCGCTTGGTCCGCAGCCAGATGTTCTCCCACTCGCGCCGCCGGTAGACGCGCCGCACGGCCTCGTCGCTCGGCGAGGCCGGGTCGTTGGCGATCACGTCGCCGTCGGCGGTGAAGCCGATGACGGTCATCAGGTGGCCGGCGGTGCCGTACCCGGCGCCGGTGAGCTCCTCCTCCAGGAAGGACTGGGAGGTGATCGCCGGGATGCCCGCCGCGATCAGGGTCTCCAGGTCGGTCAGGGAGGAGAGCCGGGTGACCACGCCCCGGATGCCCTCGAAGGAGGCCGCGTAGGCCGCGTTGAAGGGCCAGTTGCCGCAGCCGGCGTAGGCGTGGTCGTAGGTGTGGCGGGCCGCGTGGCACACCTGCGGGTCGTCGTACGACGGGTCGACCCAGGCGAGGTCCTCCTCGGTGAGCCGCCCGCCCCAGTACTCGACGATCATCTGCGAGGAGGTGGGGCTGCACCACGCCTCGCCCCCGTTGTCGTACTCCGGGTACCGGCCCCGGTGGATCTCCTGGGAGTAGCGCGGGACGTCGAGCTCCCGGGCCACGCGGGGCGTGGAGGCGGGGACGGTGAAGCGGTCGGGGACGTCGGAGCCCATCACGCCGAGCCGCCACACGGTGGGGGTGAGCCGGGTGCCGGGGCGGCGGTACAGGGTGAGCCGCAGCCGGAGGGCGGTCAGGCGCTGCCCCGAGGCCGGGTCGTCGACGGCCAGGGTGTCGGTCCACACGGTGCTCCGGCCGTCGCCCTGGTCGTCCACCGAGGTCCGCCGGATGTCCTGGTCGCCGGACGCCCAGCGGCCCATGACGTACCAGGGGGTGCGGGTGCCGTCGTCGTAGGTGCCGCGCAGCTCGATGCCCAGCCAGGTGCCCTCGGGGGTGTGCGCGTTCCAGGAGGCGATCGCCTCGGTCGCGGGGACGGCGAGCCGGTGGTCCGGGGAGGTCCAGGTCGCGTACTCCCAGGACTCGGTGCGGCCGGTGTGGGGGTCGGTGTACGCGGTGGTCCCGGCGGGGCGGGCGAGCACCAGTCCGGGGCGGGTGCCGGCGACGGGCCGGGTGCCCCGCGCGGTTCCCCCGCGCCAGTCGGCGTAGGAGGTCCAGGCCCGGTTGTCGACGTGGCGCCCGGGGGCGCGGCCGTCGACGGCACCGGCGCCGGGCGGGCCCGCGGCGGCGGACGCCGAGGTCGCGCCGCCGGCGACGGTGACGGCGACGGCGGCCGTCAACAGGGTTCTGCGGGACGGCTGTTCGGCTCTGCTCATGGGTGGATGCCCCCAGGGGTCCGAGTCGGTTCAGGTCCGGTGCGCGGCCGGTCGGACCGCGTGCGTCCACCGGCGGGCGCGGCTGTGCGCCCACTATGGACGCAGCCGCGCCGGTCCGGCCAGCACCCGGGGCCGTGCCGCGCCGGGCAACAAGGGACTGGACCTCTGACGGACCCAGGCGCGCGGCACCGCACCGTCGCGCCCCGCTGGGGGTGGCACGGGGGCACGAACGGGCCGTCCGCCCCGCGGACCGCCTACAGTGCTGACGTCATGTCCACCGCACCCCCGCCCCGGGAACCCGACGTCCCGGACCTCGCCCCCCGCATCCGCCGGCTCCCGCCCTCCTGCGGCCCGGTCCGGCTCGTCGGCGTCGACGGGCACGCGGGCTCCGGGAAGTCCACGTTCGCCGACCGGCTGGCGGCGGCCCTCGGCGGCGCCCCGGTGCTGCGGCTCGACGACATCGCCAGCCACGAGGAGCTGTTCGGCTGGACCGGGCGGCTGTTCGCCCAGGTCGTCGAACCCCTCGGCCGCGGCGTCACGGCGCACTACCGCCCCTACGACTGGCGCGCCCGGCGCTTCGGGCCGCCCCGGCCCCTGCCCCCCGCGCCGGTGATCCTCGTGGAGGGCGTCGGAGCGGGGCGCCGGTCCCTGCGCCCGCACCTGGCGCTGCTGGCGTGGATGGACCTGCCCGCTCCGCGGTCCTGGGCGCGGGGCCGGGCCCGGGACGGCGCGGAGCAGCGCGCGTTCTGGGACGGGTGGGTGCCGGCGGAACGCCGGCATTTCGCCGAGGACCCGTCGCGGCCGTTCGCGCACGTTCTGGTGCGGCAGCGCGAGGAGGGGCACGAGGGGTACGAGGTGCGTCCGGGACCTGCCGTGACCGGTGGAACGGCCCCTCCGTTCACGCTCGGTGACGGACCGCCAGCAGTGTGGTGAACCTGTGAAAACGCCTCGTCGGACAAGTTGCCGCAGGACCCCAACTCGGCTTGACCCGCGGGCCGTACAGGTCTTACGTTCTCCGTGTGCGGCCCTTCGGAGCCGCTCGCGGACGCGAAGCCCCCGGTTGTTCCCCCGTGATCGGGGGCTTCGTTCTGCCCGCTCCGGCCTCTCCGGGCCGTCGAGCACTCCGGATGATCACCCTGCGTCACCGCACGACGGCCCCGCGTACCGCTCCCCCCGCACGTCCACGGCCCGGCGGCGCTCTGTGGAGGGGGCGCCGGCGCGGGTACGATGCACCTCGGTGCGATCCGGGGACGCTGCTTCGCGCACCTGCAACTCCGGTCCGCGGCACAGCGGTTCGACCTTCGGGGGCCGACGGACGAGGACCGGCCGGCACACGACGGGGGCACGGTTCGTGGGGGACGCGATGGACTTCGGCACGCAGGGCCCGCAGGCCCCGGCCGACCTGGCCTGGCTGCGGGGTGTCGACGCCTACACCATGGGCGCGTACCCGCAGGCGGAGGAGGAGTTCCGCAACGCGGTGCGCATCGACCCCGGGATGGCCGACGGCTGGCTCGGGCTGCACGCCCTGCGGGTCGACACGACGACCGCGCTGCTGCGCATGTTCCGGCACCGGGACCGGTTCGGCGAGCAGCGCACCCGGCACCGGCGCCCGCTCAACTCCTGGTACTGGCTGGGGTGGTGGGTGCAGCCGGTGTTGGAGAGCCCGCGGGACCTGCTGCTCGCGCACGCCTCGCACTGGCTCGACGGCCGGCACGTCCCCGAACTGGACCGGGCCCTCGCCGGCCTGCCGCCCGTGGACACCGAACCCCAGGTCCGCTTCCTGCACGCCTGCCGGGCCTACCTGGTCAAGGACTGGGAGCAGTTGGTCCGGCACACCGATCCGCTGCTCGGCGACCCGGTGCTCGGCATCGAGGCGGGCCTGTTCGGCGGCATGGCGCGGGTCCGGCTGGAGATGTACGGACAGGCCGAACCCCTGCTGTCCGCGGCCCTGATGCGCTGCCGCAGCGAGCAGCCGCAGCGCAAGGAGCTGCGCTACTGGCTGGCCCGGGCGCACGAGGGGACCGGCCGCAGCGCCGCCGCGCTCCCCCTGTACCGGGCGGTGCACCGGGTGGACCCGGCGTTCATGGACACCTCGGCACGGCTCGCGGCGATCTCCGAGGGGGACGGCTACGACGACGCGGGCCTGGCCGCCGTCACCCTCGCCGGCGCGGGTCAGGACGCGATGGACCTGCCCGACACCCTGGACCCGCTGTTCGGCGCGGAGGGCCGGGATCTGCGGCTGTCCGACCCGGAGCCGCCGCCCGCCCCGCTGCCCCCGCTGTCCGGCGCCCCCGTGCGGGAGCGGGCCGGGGCGCCGCCCGTGCCCCTGCCGACGGGGCCCACCGATCCGGCGTTACTGGAGGAAGCCCTCGCCGAACTGGAGCGCATGGTCGGCCTGGAGCCGGTGAAGCGCCAGGTCAAGGCGCTGTCGGCGCAGTTGAACATGGCGCGGCTGCGGGCCGGGCAGGGGTTGCCGGTGCAGCCGCCCAAACGGCACTTCGTCTTCTCCGGCCCGTCGGGCACCGGTAAGACCACGGTGGCCCGCATCCTGGGCCGGGTCTTCTACGCCCTGGGGCTGCTCGGCGGCGACCACCTCGTGGAGGCACAGCGCGCCGACCTGGTCGGCGAGTACCTCGGGCAGACGGCGGTGAAGGCCAACGAGCTGATCGACTCCGCGCTCGGCGGCGTCCTGTTCGTCGACGAGGCGTACGCGCTGTCCAACTCCGGGTACGGCAAGGGCGACGCGTACGGCGACGAGGCCCTCCAGGTGCTGCTCAAGCGCGCCGAGGACAACCGCGACCACCTGGTGGTGATCCTGGCCGGCTACCCGGAGGGCATGGACCGGCTGCTGACCGCCAACCCGGGGCTGTCCTCGCGCTTCACCACCCGGGTCGACTTCCCGTCGTACCGGCCGCTGGAGCTCACCGAGATCGGCAAGGTGCTCGCCGCCGACAACGGGGACGTGTGGGACGAGGAGGCACTGGAGGAGCTGCGCTCCATCGCCGGTCACGTGGTGGACCAGCAGTGGATCGACGAGCTGGGCAACGGGCGTTTCCTGCGCACCCTGTACGAGAAGAGCTGCGCGTACCGCGACCTGCGGCTGTCCACCGTGCCGGGCACGCTGACCCGCGACGACCTGGCGACGCTGCGGCTGCCGGACCTGATGCAGGCGTACGGGGAGGTCCTGTCGGGCCGGAGCCCGCAGGATCCCCCGGCCGGGTGACGTTCCCCGGCGACGGCACCTCCTCGGCCCGTCCCCGACGCCGGGGCGCGGCGGCGGGGGACGCCGGTGGTCCGGCCGGCCCCCGCGGCACGCCTCCTACGTCGCCAGGGCCTGTTCCGGTGCGCCGCCGGCGCGCGGCTCGGTCAGCCGCACCTCGGGAAGCCGCCGGTGGGCGGGGTCGTGGACCTCTCCGACCAGCACCTCCAGGACGTCCTCCAGCGCGACCAGGCCGAGGATCCGGCCGGAGGCGTCGGCGACCTGGGCCAGGTGGGTGGCGGCGCGGCGCATCACCGTGAGCGCGTCGTCCAGCGGCATGTCGGAGCGCAGGGTGGTCATGGGCCGCCACAGCCGGCGCGGCACCGGGCGCTCGTCGTCCTCCACGTCGAGGACGTCCTTGACGTGCAGGTAGCCCAGGAAGGCCCTGCCGTCGTCCGTGGTGACGGGGAAGCGGGAGTAGCCGGTGCGGGCGGTGAGTTCCACGACGCGGGCCGGGGTGGCCGCCGGGGGGACGGTCACCAGCGAGGCCGGCTCCAGCAGGACGTCCGTCACCGGGCGGGAGCCCAGCCGCAGGGCGTCCTCCAGGCGTTCGGCCGCCTCCGGGTCGAGCAGGCCGGCCCGGCCGGAGTGCTCCACCAGCCGGTTGAGCTGCTCGCTGGTGAAGACGGCCTCGACCTCGTCCTTCGGCTCGACCCGGAACAGCCGCAGGACGGCCGCCGAGCAGGTGCCGAGCGCGGCCGTGACCGGGCGGCACAGGCGGGCGAACCAGACCAGGCCCGGGCTGAGCCACAGCGCGGCCTTCTCGGGGGCCGCCAGGGCGAGGTTCTTCGGCAGCATCTCCCCGATGACGAGGTGGAAGAAGACCACCGCGGCGAGCGCGATGACGTAGCCGAGGGGGTGGACCAGGCCGGCCGGCAGCTGGATCCAGGTGAAGAAGGGCTCCAGCAGGCGGGCCACGGTGGGTTCGGCGACCGCGCCGAGGGTCAGGGAGCAGACGGTGATGCCGAACTGGGCCGCCGCCATCATCTGCGGCAGGTGTTCCAGCCCGTGCAGGACCTGGCGGGCGCGGGCGGTGCCGAGCGGTTCGATCTGGCTGCGGCGCACGGAGACGAGGGCGAACTCGGCGCCGACGAAGAAGCCGTTGGCGAGCACCAGCAGGGCGGCGAACGAGAGGTGGAGGACGCTCATCCCGCCGCCTCCACCAGGGGCAGGGGCGCGGTTCTGACCAGGCGGACGCAGTCGGCACGGTAGTGGCCGACCCGGCGCACCGACAGCCGCCAGCCGGGCAGGTCCACGTGGTCGCCGACGACGGGGATGCGGCCGAGCCGGTCGGCCACCAGCCCGGCGACGGTCTCGTAGGGGCCGTCGGGCGTCTCCAGGCCGATGCGCCGCAGCAGGTCGACGCGGACGCCGCCGTCGACGTCCCACGCGGGGTTGCCGTCCTGCGGCGGCGCCGCGGTGAGCTGGGGGGCGTCCGGGTCGTCGTGCTCGTCGCGGACCTCGCCGACGATCTCCTCGACGATGTCCTCCAGGGTGACGACCCCGGCGGTGCCGCCGTACTCGTCGACGACCACGGCGATGGGCTGCTCGCTGCGCAGCCGGGCCAGCAGGGCCGGCACGCGCAGGGTCTCGGGCACGAGCAGCGGGGGCCGGGCGATGGCCTCGACGGGCGTGCGGAGCCGCTCGCGGGCGGGCACGGCCAGCGCGTCCTTGAGGTGGACCAGGCCGGTCACCTCGTCGATCCGCTCCCGGTAGACGGGGAAGCGGGACAGGCCGGTGGCCCGCGTGAGGTTGACGACGTCCTGGGCGGTGGCCGAGGACTGCAGGGCGCTCACCTTCACGCGCGGCGTCATCACGTGCTGCGCGGCCAGCTCCGCCAGGGACAGGGTGCGCACGAAGAGGTCGGCCGTGTCCTGCTCCAGGGCTCCGGCCCGGGCGGAATGCCGGGCCAGGGAGACCAGTTCGCCCGGGGAGCGGGCGGAGGCGAGTTCCTGGGCGGGTTCGATGCCGAACAGGCGCACCAGGCGGTTGGCCACGGCGTTCAGTGCGGCGATGACCGGCCGGAACAGCCGGGCGAAGAGGTGCTGGGGGCCGGCGACGAAGCGGGCGACCTGCAGCGGGCGGGAGACGGCCCAGTTCTTGGGCACGAGTTCACCGATCACCATCTGCACGGCCGAGGCCAGCAGGACGCCGACGATCACGCAGATGCCGGAGACCGCGCCGCCGGGGACGCCGAGAGAGGTGACCGGGCCGTGCAGCAGCCGGGCGAGGGCCGGTTCGGCGAGCATGCCGACGACCAGGGAGGTGAGGGTGATGCCGAGCTGGGTGCCGGAGAGCTGGAAGGACAGCTCCTTCAGCGAGGCGACGACCCGGCGGGCGCGCCGGTCGCCGGTCGCGGCGGCCCGTTCGGCGTCGGGTCGCTCGACGGTGACGAGGCCGAACTCGGCGGCCACGAAGAAGCCGTTGGCGAGAATCAGCAGGAGGGCGGCTGCCAGGAGCAGCAGGGGGGTGGTCATGGTGCCACCGCCTCCCGTGGGACGCGGACCGGGCGGAGCCGGCCGGCGCTATGTCGGGAGGGGGCGGCGCAGGTACTGCAGGACGATCCGTCCATCGCCGGAGGGAGTCACTCCTCGGGTCGCAGGAAGCCCCTGGCGCGCCGGGCGGGCGGCAGGGGCGCGGGCGTGGTCGTCGCGCCCGCGCCCACCAGATTAATCGGGACCCGTGCCCCTGCGGCAGGGCGAGGGACCCGGACGGGTCCCGCCGCGCACCACGGCCCGTCCCCGCGGGGTGCCGGGACGGGCCGTGGTGTGCGGTGCGGTGGGCGGCGGGAGGGGCCCGCGCCGGCGTGGGTGCGGTGGCCGGCCCGGGTCAGCCGCGGGGCGTGTCGGGGCCGGCCGTGGAGCGGGCCGCGGCCAGGGCGCGCAGGGCGCGGGCGTCGGCGATGGCGTGCTGCTTGGCGATGCCCGGCTGGATGCCGAGCGCGGGCATGCTGGTGCCGTCGCTGAGGTCGAGGAAGACCCAGGGGTCGCCGGGCCGGAGGTGCACCTGGATGATCTCCGGCCACTCCAGGCGGCGGCTGGTGACGATGTTGACGACGGTGACGCCCGTCTCGTCGCACTCGACCCGGGGGCGGGCCAGGAGGTAGAGGACTCCGCCCAGCAGGGCGCCGGTGAACACGAAGCTGAGGCGTTCGCCCGGACCCAGCCGGGTGAGGAGGACGCCGATCAGGCTGACGACGAGGAAGATCGCGACGCCCATCGTGAGCAGCACCGCGCGGGTGCGGCTCGGGCGGAAGGTGACGGGCAGGGCGGGCAGCCCGGACGGGGTGGCATCCGACATGGTCTCGCTCCCGGCCCGGTCAGAGGCGGCAGGCGTGGATGGCGGTGGTGAGGATGGCCCGCGCCCCGATGTCGTAGAGGTCGTCCATGATGCGCTGGGCCTCCTTGGAGGGGACCATGGCGCGGACGGCGACCCAGCCCTCGTTGTGCAGCGGCGACACCGTCGGGGACTCCAGTCCCGGGGTCAGGGCGACGGCCTTCTCCAGCTGTTCGACCCGGCAGTCGTAGTCCATCATCACGTAGGTGCGGGCCACCAGGACGCCCTGGAGGCGCCGCAGGAACTGCTGCACCTTGGGCTCGACGGTGTCGTCCGGCTCGTCCGCCGCTCCGGAACGGCGGATGACGACCGCCTCGGACGTCATGATGGGCTCGCCGATGACCTGCAGGCCCGCGTTGCGCAGCGAGGTGCCGGTCTCGACGACGTCGGCGATGACCTCGGCGACGCCGAGTTCGATGGCGGTCTCCACTGCGCCGTCGAGGTGGACGACGGAGGCGTCGATGCCCTTCTCCTCCAGGTGCCGGGCGACGATGCCCTCGTAGGAGGTGGCGATGGTCATGCCGGTCAGGTCGGTGACGCCGTTCGCCGTGCCGGGGCGGGTGGCGAAGCGGAACGTGGAGCGGGCGAAGCCCAGCGGCAGGATCTCCTCGGCGCGGGCCCCGGAGTCGACGAGCAGGTCCCGTCCGGTGATGCCGATGTCGAGGCGGCCGGAGGAGACGTAGATGGCGATGTCGCGCGGGCGGAGGTAGAAGAACTCGACCTCGTTGGTCGGGTCGACGACCCGCAGTTCCTTGGACTCCCGGCGCTGCTGGTAGCCGGCCTCATGCAGCATCTCCGCCGCAGGGCCGGACAGTGAACCCTTGTTGGGGAGGGCGATGCGCAGCATGAGGTCGGCTTCCTTCGCGGTGTCGGGGTGGTGGGGGCGTGCGGAACGGTCAGAGGTGGGCGTAGACGTCGTCGAGGGAGATGCCGCGGGCGACCATCATCACCTGGACGTGGTACAGCAGCTGGGAGATCTCCTCGGCGGCCGCTTCCTTGCCCTCGTACTCGGCGGCCATCCAGACCTCGGCGGCCTCTTCGACGACCTTCTTGCCGATGGCATGGACGCCCTTGTCCACCAGTTCGGCCGTGCGGGAGGTGGCGGGGTCGCCGTGGGCGGCCTTGTGCTGGAGCTCGGTGAAGAGCTCCTCGAACGTCTTCTTGGACATGGTGGTCCTTACCCTACGCGCTGACGGGCCCTGCTCACCGCCAGGGTTCGGATACTGAACGCAGGCAGGCGGCGGTCGCCACGGCGGCGGTGACGGCCTCGTGCCCCTTGTCCTCGCTGGAACCGGGCAGTCCGGCACGGTCCAGGGCCTGCTCCTCGGTGTCGCAGGTGAGGACGCCGAAACCGACGGGCACACCGGTGTCGACCGAGACCTGGGTGAGGCCCTGGGTGACGCCCTGGCACACGTAGTCGAAGTGGGGGGTGCCGCCCCGGATGACGACGCCGAGGGCGACGACCGCGTCGTAGCCGCGTCCGGCGAGGACCTTGGCGACGACCGGGAGTTCCCAGCTGCCGGGGACCCGGAGCAGGGTCGGCTCGTCGATGCCGAGGTCGTGCAGGGCGCGCAGGGCGCCGTCGACCAGTCCGTCCATCACCTTCTCGTGCCACTGCGCGGCGATGACGGCGACCCGCAGGTCGCCCACGTCGCGTACGGACAGTTCCGGTGCACCCTTGCCGCTCACGTCTCTCCTCGGTTCGTCGCTTACTGGTTGCCGCAGGCCGGCACCGTCGGTGCGTCCAGCCAGGGCAGGTCGTGGCCCATCCGGTCCCGCTTGGTGCGCAGGTAGCGGAGGTTGTGCTCGCTCGCGGTGACGGGCATCGGCTCGCGGGCGGTGACGGCGATGCCGTGGCGGACGAGCGCGTCGGCCTTGTCGGGGTTGTTGGTCATCAGCCGCACCCCGCGCACGCCGAGGTCGGCGAGGATCTGCGCGCCGGCGCCGTAGTCGCGGGCGTCGGCGGGCAGGCCGAGTTCGAGGTTGGCGTCGAGGGTGTCCCGGCCGCGCTCCTGGAGTTCGTAGGCGCGCAGCTTGGACATCAGGCCGATGCCGCGCCCCTCGTGTCCGCGCAGGTAGACCACCACGCCGCGGCCCTCGGCCCGGATGCGGGCCAGGGAGGCGTCCAGCTGGGGGCCGCAGTCGCAGCGCTGGGAGCCGAAGACGTCGCCGGTGAGGCATTCGGAGTGGACGCGCACGAGGACGTCCTCGCCGTCGCCGACGTCGCCGTGGACCAGGGCGACGTGCTCGACGCCGTCGACGGTGGAGCGGTAGCCGTGCGCGGTGAAGGTGCCGTGCGCGGTGGGCAGGCGGACCTCGGCCTCCCGGCGCACGGTGGGCTCACTGCTGCGGCGGTAGGCGATGAGGTCCTCGATGGAGATGATCGTCAGGCCGTGCTTGCGGGCGAACGGGACGAGTTCGGGCAGCCGCAGCATGCTGCCGTCCTCGCCGGCGATCTCGACGATGGCGCCGGCCGGACGCAGTCCGGCGAGGCGGGCGAGGTCGACGGCGGCCTCGGTGTGGCCGTTGCGCACCAGGACGCCGCCGGGGCGGGCGCGCAGGGGGAAGACGTGTCCGGGGCGGACCAGGTCGGAGGGTTCGGCGGTGCCGCCCGCCAGGAGGCGGAGGGTGGTGGCGCGGTCGGCGGCGGAGATGCCGGTGGTGACGCCGTGGGCGGCGGAGGCGTCGACGGAGACGGTGAAGGCGGTCTTCATCGACTCGGTGTTGTCGTCGACCATCTGCGGCAGCCGCAGGCGGTCCAGTTCGTCGCCCTCCATGGGGGCGCAGATCAGGCCGCGGCACTCGCTCATCATGAAGGCGACGATCTCGGGGGTGGCCATCTCGGCGGCGATGACGAGGTCGCCCTCGTTCTCGCGGTCCTCGTCGTCGACGACGACGACCGGGCGGCCGGCCGCGATGTCGGCGACGGCCTGCTCGACCGGGTCGAGGGCGAGGTCCTCTGCGTCGTCGAGGCCGTGCGGGACCGGCGGCACGGCGGGGCGGGCGGCCGTCGGGGTCCGCTGCGGCGGGGCGGCCTCGCCGAGGGCGGTGACGGGGGACGGACTGGCGCTCATGCCGGCGCTCCTTCCAGGGCGGGCCGCACGTCCTCGCGGGAGCGCAGCCACCAGTCGCGCAGGCCCCACAGGACCAGTGCGCCGTAGATGACGTAGACGAAACCGGAGAAGGCGAAGCCGTTGGCGAAGTTCAGCGGGACGCCGACGAGGTCGACCAGCAGCCAGGCGAACCAGAACTCGACCATGCCGCGGGCCTGCGCGTACATGGCGACGATGGTGCCGACGAAGATGTAGGCGTCGGGCCAGGGGTCCCAGGACAGGGACGGGTAGAGCGTGAACAGTCCGCCGACGGCCAGGGTGCCGGCGGCCGCGGCGCCCGCCAGGAGGAGGCGTTCACGGCCGGTGGCGAAGCGGACGGCGATGGAGCCGTCCTGGGCCTGCTGCCGGCCGCGGTTCCACTGCGCGAACCCCCAGGCGGCGACGAGCATGACGACGATCTGCTTGCCGGCGCTGCCGGAGAGGTGGGCGGTGGCGAAGGCGGCGAAGAGGATCAGGCCGGAGAGGAACTGGGCGGGCCAGGTCCACAGGGAGCGCCGCCAGCCGAGGGCGAGGGCCAGCAGGCCGATCACGTTGCCGATCATGTCGGACCACTTGATGTGCTGGCCGAGGACGGTGAACGCCTCCGCGTTGAGCCAGTTCACCGCGCGTCCTCCCCGCCGAGGGCCCGGTCGCCGATCATGCGCTCGACGTACTTGGCGATGACGTCCACCTCGAGGTTGACCGGGTCGCCGGGCTGCTTGAGGCCGAGCGTGGTCAGGTCGAGGGTGGTGGGGATGAGGCTGACGGTGAAGAAGTCGGGTCCGGCGTCGACGACGGTGAGGCTGATGCCGTCGACGGTGATGGAGCCCTTCTCGACGACGTAGCGGGAGAGGCCGGCGGGCAGCGAGATCCGGACCAGTTCCCAGTGCTCGGAGGGCTTGCGGTCGAGGATCTCGCCGGTGCCGTCGACGTGGCCCTGGACGATGTGGCCGCCGAGGCGGGCGCCGAGGGCCATGGGGCGTTCGAGGTTGACGCGGGAGCCGACGCCGAGGGCGCCGAGGCTGGAGCGGTTCAGGGTCTCGGCCATCACGTCGGCGGTGAACTCGTCGCCCTCGTGCTCGACCACGGTGAGGCAGACGCCGTTGACGGCGATGGAGTCCCCGTGCTTCGCGTCCTGGGTGACGACGGGGCCGCGCAGCCGGAAGCGACAGGCGTCGTCGAGGGTCTCGACGGCGGTGACCTCGCCCAGCTCTTCGACGATTCCGGTGAACACTTCCCGGGTCCTCCTGCCTCTTCGGGCACGGACTCCGGGGCTGTCGATGACGACAGATCGTACGGGCGAGGACACCGGGGGCGACGCCGGACGGAGCCCGCCGCGAGGACGGACCGGTACGGCGGCGCGCATGGATGCCCGCCCGCCGCGCACTGCCTCCCATCCGGACTTTAACCGTCGGTCCAGGAATTTCACCTGGTCAACCGGTCGCTGGAGGCGACCGGGTCGCGGACTGTAACCGCCGGTTCGGACTTTCACCGACCCCGGAGTGCGCTGCTACTGGTACAGGGCCAGTCTGCCATGACCGTCCACGGTCCAGACAGGCGGCCGCTGTGGAGTGGCTCACAGGCCGAGGGGTCCCGGCGCACCGGACGGGACGGGACCCTCGCCGTGACCTGCGGACCGCACCCGTCGCGGAGCCCGCGGGAAGGTGAACTCCGCCCCGGGGCGTGCGCCCTGACGCTCCGTCGAATTGGTCCATACCTATTGACGCTGTGGTCTAGTCCTCTTAGATTCTGCGCCACCTTCAGTGGAGAGGAACCGACTGTGCCGTCCCCCTCACGCACCGGGGCGAGACCTGCCCTGCTCGCCTCCGCCGCCGCCGTCGCGGGGCTGCTGCTCACCGCCCTTCCCGCCACCGTCTCCCACGCCGCCGACCAGGAGTCCTGTCGCCCCGACGGGCTGTACCGGACACCGGGGGTCGAGGTCCCCTACTGCTCGGTCTACGACGCGGACGGGCGCGAGAAGATGGGCGCCGACCACCAGCGCCGGGTGATCGGCTACTTCACCGGCTGGCGCACCGGCAAGGACGGGAAGCCCGCCTACCTGGCCTCCGACATCCCGTGGGAGAAGATCACCCACATCAACTACGCGTTCGCCCACGTCGACAAGGGCAACAAGCTCTCCGTCGGCCCGGACGGCGCCACCAACCCGGCGACCGGGATGACCTGGCCGGGAGTGTCCGGCGCGGAGATGGACCCGGCGCTGCCCTACAAGGGCCACTTCAACCTGCTGACGAAGTTCAAGAAGCAGCACCCCGATGTCAAAACGCTGATCTCGGTGGGCGGTTGGGCCGAGACCGGCGGCTACTTCGACGCCGACGGCGACCGGGTGGACTCCGGCGGCTTCTACTCCATGGCCACCAACGCCGACGGTTCGGTCAACCACGCCGGCATCGACACCTTCGCCGACTCGGCGGTCGACTTCCTGCGCACGTACGGCTTCAACGGCCTCGACATCGACTACGAGTACCCGACCACCATGAAGGACGCGGGCAACCCGCTCGACTGGTCCTTCGCCAACGCCCGCCGGGCCGGCCTGGTCAAGGGATACGCGGAGCTGATGAAGACCCTGCGCGAGAAGCTGGACCGCGCGGGCGAGGAGGACGGCAGGCACTACCTGCTGACGGTGGCGGCCCCCTCCTCCGGCTACCTGCTGCGCGGCATGGAGACCTTCCAGGTCCAGAAGTACCTGGACTACGTCAACATCATGTCCTACGACCTGCACGGCGCCTGGAACGAGTACGTCGGCCCCAACGCCTCGCTCTTCGACGACGGCAAGGACGCCGAACTGGCCGCGTCGGGCGTCTACACGACGTCCCAGTACGGCGGGATCGGCTACCTCAACACCGACTGGGCCTACCACTACTTCCGGGGCTCGATGCCGGCCGGCCGCATCAACATCGGCCTGCCGTACTACACCCGCGGCTTCAAGAACGTCACCGGCGGCACCGACGGCCTGTGGGGCAAGGCCCCCTCGACGGACTGCCCCGCCGGATCCGGGCTCACCAAGTGCGGCGACGGCGCCACCGGCATCGACAACCTCTGGCACGACCTGGACGACAACGGCGAGGAGTCACCCGCCGGCTCCAACCCGATGTGGCACGCCAAGAACCTGGAGAAGGGCGTCGTCGGGGACTACCTCACCGACTACGGCTTCCCCGCCGACACGCAGCTGACCGGCACCTACACCCGCAAGTACGACTCCACCCTGGTCGCGCCCTGGCTGTGGAACGCGGAGAAGAAGGTCTTCCTGTCCACCGAGGACGAGCAGTCGGTGAAGGCCAAGGCCGACTACGTCGTCGACCGCGGCATCGGCGGCACGATGGTGTGGGAGCTGGCCGGCGACTACGACTGGAACGCGGCCACCGGCCAGTACGAGCCGGGCTCGACGCTGACCACCGCGATGTACGAGAAGTTCCGGTCCGCCGCCCCCTACGGGGCGACCCGGGCCACCACCGACATGCCGTCGCAGGCCCTGGACGTCGACGTCGAGTTCGGCCAGTTCCCGCTCGGCGACTCCAACTACCCGATCAGCCCCAAGCTGAAGATCACCAACAACACCTCCACGGCCCTGCCCGGCGGCACGGAGTTCCAGTTCGACTACGCCACCTCCGCGCCCGGCAACGCCAAGGACCAGTCCGGCTGGGGCACCACGGTGATCCGCTCGGACCACACCGGGGACAACGTGGGCGGCCTGAAGGGCGACCACCACCGGGTGTCGCTGAAGCTGCCGGCCTGGCAGTCGCTGGCTCCCGGGACCTCGGTGGAACTGGACTTCGTCTACTACCTGCCGGTGTCCACGCCGTCGAACTGGACGGTGACGTTCGGCGGGAAGACCTACGCCCTGGCGGGTGACCTGGCGCGCGGCACCACCGTCGTGGAACCGGGCGGCGGCACCCCCACCGACCCGCCCACCACACCGCCCGGTGAGCCCGGCGACTGCACGGACCCGGCGTGGAACGCCTCGACCGCGTACGGCGGGGGCAGTGTGGTCTCGCACGAGGGACACGTCTGGAAGTCCCAGTGGTGGACGCAGGGCGAGGAGCCCGGCAGCACCGGCGAATGGGGCGCCTGGCGGGACCAGGGAGCCTGCTGACGCCCACCGGACCGGCCCGGCGGCGGTGACGACGGCCCTTGCCCGCCGCCGGGCCTCACCACGGCGCGCCCGCCGCTCGGCGCCGCCGCACCCCGCCGCGCGGCGCACCCCATGGTGCCGCGCGGCGGCCGTGCCCCGGCCGGCCGCGCGTGCGGCGCAGCAGCCCTTCGGACAAGCTGGACGTGGTGCACCGTGCGCCGTCACCATCGATGGCGCCCGCTCGTCCTCCCCGGTGAGGGGTGCCCGCCCGGTGCCCCCGGTCTCCGAAGGGATTGCACATGACCACGACGTTGGTGACCGGAGGGACCGGCGCGCTCGGCCGGCCCGTGACCGAGCGGCTGCGCGCGCAGGGGCACGACGTGCGGGTGCTCAGCCGGCGCGCCGTGCCCTACTCCGTCGACCTGCGCCAGGGCGGCGGTGCCCTGGACGCGGCTGTCACGGGCGTGGACACGGTCGTCCACTGCGCCACCTCCCCGCGCGGCGGGGACGAGCAGGCCGCCCGGAACCTGATCACGGCGGCCCGGCGGGCCGGCGTGGGGCACCTCGTCTACATCTCGATCGTGGGCGTGGACCGGGTGCCGTTCGGCTACTACCGGTCCAAGCTGGCGGTGGAACGGCTCGTCGAGGACTCCGGTATCGGCTGGACGGTGCTGCGGGCCACCCAGTTCCACGACCTGCTGCTGACGGTGTTCCAGGGGATGTCGCGGCTGCCGGTCGTGCCGCTGCCGGCCCGGGTGAAGGACCAGCCGGTCGAGGTCACCGAGGTCGCGGACCGGCTGTGCGAGCTGGCCCGGGAGGCACCGGCGGGGCGGGTGGCCGACATGGGCGGGCCGGAGATCCGGACGATGGACTCGCTCCTGCGCTCCTACCTGCAGGCCACGGGCCGCCGCCGCGCGGTGGTGAAGGTGCCGCTCAGGGGAGCCGCCTACCGGGCGTTCCGCGCGGGCGGGCACCTGGCGCCGGACCACGCGGTGGGCACGCGCACCTTCGAGGAGTTCCTGGCCCGGCGGCGGGAGGCAGCGGCCGCGCGGGCGCACGGCTGAGGGGCGGGCCCTCACCCCCCGCGCGGGCGCACGGGTGAGCGGCGGACTCTCGGCCCCCGCGCGGAGCGGGCTGCTCGGCGGACCGCGGCTCCGGGTGCGCGCCGCCGCCCCGGAGCGCGCACGTCGGGACCGGCGGAGCCACCGCAGCACCGGAGCCGCCCGAGGCCGCCGGTGACGTCCGCGGTCCCCGGTCCGCGGTCCGCGGACCGCGCCCGGATCGGCCGCCGTCGACGTCCGCGGTCCGCCGTCCGCGGACCACGCCCGAATCCGCCGCCACCGACGTCCGCAGATCTGCTGCCGGGGCGGCGTCGGAACCGTCCAGCGGGCCCCGGCGGGCCCGGCCTCGCTCCCCCGCTGCCCGTCCCTATCCCCGCTGCGCGCCGAAGAGTTCGTCCTGGGCCTGGTCGCGCGCGGTGAGCAGGGCCCCCTGCAGCACGGCCCGGCCGCCCAGCGTGCCGGGGCGCACCTCCGTCGGCAGCGGTGACATCCGGGCCAGGCGGTCCCGCACCCGGGCGGCCAGCGGCTCGCCGCCCGCCTGCCCGATCTCGCCGCCCAGGACCACGCAGCCGGGGTCCAGCACCGCCACCGCGGACGCCACGCCCACCACGACACGGCCGGCCAGGGCGTCCAGGAAGTGGTGGGCCCCCGACGCGGCGGCCCGGGCGGGGTTTCCGGCGTCCTCCAGGGCCCGCACGGCCGCCCGTACGGCTCCGGCGGCGACGGGTTCGGCTCCCGGATCCGCGGCCACGCCGTGCTCCGCGGCGAGGGCCGCGACCGCCGGTGCCCCGGCCAGGGAGTGGAAGCCGCCCGCGCAGTCGGTCGCCGAGGGGAGGCCGTCGGTGCCCGGGACCGGCAGGAAGCCGATCTCACCGGTGCCGCCGGAGGCGCCCCGGCGCAGTACGCCGTCGAGGACCACGGCGGCGCCGGTGCCGTGCCCGAGCCACAGCAGGACGAAGGTGTCCCGGTCCCGGGCGGCGCCCTCGCGCTGTTCGGCCAGTGCGGCGAGGTTGGTCTCGTTGCCGACGCTGACCCGGGTCCCGGGGTGGCGCTCCTGGAGCGCGGCCACCAGCCGGCGGTGCCATGCGGGCAGGCCGGTGCTGTCCCGCAGTTCGCCCGTCGCCGGGTCGATGAGGCCGGGGGCGCCGATGCCGACGGTGTGCAGCCGGTCGGCGCCGGCCTCCTTCACGGTCCGCTCGACCAGCGTGACCGCCTGCTCCACGGCCGGTCCGGTCGCGGTGTCGCCGGTGATCGGGGCGGCGGACCGGGCCAGGACCCGGCCGACGAGGTCGGAGACGACCACGGCGACGCCCTCGGTGCGCACGTCGAGGGCGGCCAGGTGCGCCCGGTCGGCGACGATGCCGTAGAGCTTGGCCTTCGGTCCGCGCCGCTGTTCGCCGGCCTCCCCGGCGACCGTGATCAGTCCGGCGGCGGTGAGGCGCTCGACGAGGTCGGCGACGGTCGGGCGGGACAGCCCGGTGAGTTCCTTCAGCCGGCCCGCGGTCAGCGGGCCCTCGCGTTGGAGCAGGCGCAGGGCGAGCCGGTCGTTGATGGCGCGAGCGGTGCTCGGGGATGCGGCCATGCCGGGATCCTCCCAGATCGGCGGGGGCGGTCCGACCACGGGCGGGCAGCCGCTCCGGAAACCCACTTATCCATCAGGCAGGGTTCCTGATAATTTACCCCGGCGCAGACGGCGCAGGACGGCCGGAGGGGGCACGACATGGGTCCAGGGGTGCACGGACAGCGGGAGCGGCACGGACGGCACAGGGGGCAGGAGCTGAGGAGGGCCCGGTACGCCGTGGCCGCGGTGTTCGCGGTGCACGGGGCGGTCACGGGCTCGTTCGCCACCCGCGTGCCGTGGATCCAGGACCACGCCGGGGTGAGCGCCGGGCAGTTGGGACTGGCGCTGGCCTTCCCCGCCCTCGGCGCGTCGCTCGCGATGCCCCTCGCCGGGCGCGTCAGCCACCGCTTCGGCGCCCGTGCCGCGCTGCGCGGGCTGCTCGCCCTGTGGACCGCCTCGCTGGTGCTGCCCTCCCTCGCCCCGGGCATGCTCACGCTCTGCCTGGCGCTGTTCGCCTACGGCGCCACGGCCGGCATGTCCGACGTGGCGATGAACGCCCTCGGCGTGGAGGTGGAGAACCGGCTGGACCGCTCGATCATGTCGGGGCTGCACGGGATGTGGAGCGCCGGCGCTCTCACCGGCTCGGCGGCCGGCGCGCTCGCCGCCCACCTCGGCGCGGACGCACGGCTGCACCACCTGCTGGCCGCCGCCGTCCTGACGGCGCTGGGCGTCGCCGCCTGCCGCTGGGTGCTCGACCTGCAGCCGGCCGAGGACGAGGACCCGCCCCCGCGGTTCGCGCTGCCGCCCCGTTCCGCGCTGCTGATCGGCGCGATCGGCTTCTGCGCGGTGTTCGCGGAGGGGGCGAGCCTGGACTGGTCGGCGGTCTACCTGCGCGACCGGATGGACGCCTCGGCGGGCCTGGCCGCCGCCTGCACCACGGGGTTCACGCTCACCATGGCGATCGCGCGGATCGCCGGGGACCGGGTGGTGGACCGCTTCGGCGCGGTGCGCACGGTCCGGGCGAGCGGAGCCCTCGCGGTCCTCGGCGGCCTGATGATCGTCCTGGCGGACGGCCCCGCGACGGCCATGGCGGGCTTCGCGCTGACCGGTCTGGGCATCGCCGTCGTGGTCCCGCTGTGCTTCGCCGCCGCGGGCCGCAGCGGCAGCAACCCGAGCCTGGCCATCGCGGGCGTCGCGACCATCACCTACACCTCGGGCCTGGTCGCCCCGAGCGCGATCGGCCTGGTGGCCCAGGCGACCAGTCTGATGGTGTCGTTCGCGGTGGTCACGGTCCTGTCGTGCGGTGTCGCGGGGCTCGCCGGCGTGCTGCGGGCGGGCGACCGTACGAAGGTCACGCGTCCGGCGGCAGCAGCTCCCGGGCCGCGGCCCTGAAGTCCCCGGTCCAGGGCGTCGGGCGCAGCGTCGCCGCGTCCAGCCGGACCAGCACGCGGCTGCCCCGCGCGTAGGTGACCGTGCCGTCCGGCGAGCAGACCCGGAAGCCGTACGTGAGCCCGGTCCGGCCCAGCCGCTCCAGCCACAGGTGGACGGCGTAGGTGCCGGCCCGGGCCACCGGCGCCTCGTAGGTGATGCGCAGCTCCTTGACCGCGTTGCAGGCGTCGCCGGCCGCCGTCCAGTCCCCGGCGAAGCGGATGCCGTGCCGCTCCCAGTAGGCCGACCAGGCCCGCTCGACCAGCAGCGGGTAGCGGGAGTTGTGCATCAGGCCCAGCGCGTCGAGGTCGTCGAAGTGGACGGTGGCGGGCATCAGCAGCCCGTAGGGGACGGCGGTGGGGGCGGGCGGGGCTTCGACGGTCACAGTGGTGCTCCTGGGGCGTGCGGGATCAATGCCGCATACAGCGACGTGCGGCACGAGCCCATCCTAAGCAGATGCTCAGCCAGGGTGAGGGAACCCCGCCGCGCCGTCCTGAGCACTCCTTTTCAGCCCCGACAATGGTCCGGACACGCTGCACGTACGAACGAAAGCGACTCCCCATGGATCTCGGCGTCCGCTGGAGACTGCACGGTGACGGGCGCACCCCCGCACCCGGTGCGGTGGTCCGCCCCGACGAACGGCTCTCCTGGCCCCGCACCGCGGGACTCGGTGCCCAGCACGTCGTCGCGATGTTCGGTGCGTCGTTCGTCGCACCGGTCCTGATGGGGCTGGACCCGAACCTGGCCATCATGATGTCCGGGGTCGCGACGATGGTCTTCCTGCTGGCGACCCGCGGCCGGGTGCCCAGCTATCTGGGGTGCTCCCTGTCGTTCGTCGGCGTCGCCGCGGTGATCCGGGCGCAGGGCGGCTCCAGCGCCACCGTCACGGGCGCCGTCTTCGTCGTGGGTGCCGCGCTGTTCCTGGTCGGGCTCGCCGTGCAGCGCTTCGGGGCGCGGATCATCCACGCCACGATGCCGCCGGTCGTCACGGGCGCGGTGGTGATGCTGATCGGCTTCAACCTGGCGCCGGTCACCGCGTCCACCTACTGGCCGCAGGACCAGTGGACCGCCCTGTTCGTCATGCTGTTCACCGGGCTCGCGGTGGTGTGCCTGCGCGGCTTCTGGTCCCGGATCGCGATCTTCCTCGGCCTGGTCTTCGGCTACGTCCTGTCCTGGGCGCTGGACCGCGTCTTCGGGAAGATCCACTCCGCCGACGGGAGCGGCCAGGTCACCGACCACTGGCGGCTGGACCTGTCCGGGGTCGGTCAGGCCGACTGGATCGGGCTGCCCACGCTGCACGCCCCGTCCTTCGAGTGGTCCGCGATCCTGGTCGCGCTGCCGGTGGTGATCGCCCTGATCGCGGAGAACGCCGGGCACGTCAAGGCGGTCGGCGAGATGACCGGCGACGACCTCGACGACAAGCTGGGCACCGCCATCTCCGCCGACGGCGTCGGCTCGATGCTGTCCACCGCCGCCGGCGGCCCGCCGACCACCACCTACTCCGAGAACATCGGCGTCATGGCCGCGACGCGCGTCTACTCGACCGCCGCCTACTGGGCCGCCGCCCTCTTCGCCCTGCTGTTCGGGCTCTGCCCGAAGTTCGGCGCGGTCGTGGCGGCGATCCCCGGCGGGGTGCTGGGCGGCATCACCGTCATCCTGTACGGCATGATCGGCCTGCTCGGGGCGCAGATCTGGATCAACGCCAAGGTGGACCTGCGCAATCCGCTGAACCTCGTCCCGGCCGCGGCGGGCATCATCATCGGCGTCGGCAACGTGACGATGGAGTTCACCGACACCTTCTCGCTGAGCGGCATCGCCCTGGGCACGATCGTGGTCATCACCGGCTACCACGCCCTGCGCGCCTTCGCCCCGGCGCACCTGAAGACGCAGGAGCCGCTGCTCGACGAGGGCACCTCCTCCTACACGGAGACCGCCGACGGCGGGCCCGGGGACGACCCGGACGCCGGGGGCGCTCAGCGCGCCAGGTCGTAGGCGTACGACGCCGTGAACGTGCCCGGCGCCCCCTTGCACCCGTCGGACTCCCCCGGCAGCTTCACCCAGAGGTAGGCGTCGATCCCGGCCTCGCCGGTGTCGAGGGTGGGGGCCCGGCCGAGCTTGCGCCCGGCCGGGTCGCACCACTCGCCGCCGGCCGGGGCACCGGCGCCGTTGCGGCTGGTGTCGATGACCGCGCCGAGCCCCGAGCCGCCGAGGGCGTCCAGCACCCGGCGGTCGTACGCGATCTCGTCGGCGGTGCTGTGGAAGTTGGAGACGTTGCTGAAGATGCCGTCGGAGGAGGCGGCCGAGGCGGCACCGGCCTGCCGCAGCCAGGCGGCCTGCCGGGCGGGCGGGTTCCAGCCGGAGTGTCCCGCGTCGAAGTAGACCCGGGCGCGGGGGTTGGCCTGCTTCATCACGCGTCCCGCCCGCGCCAGCGAGGCGAAGCGGTCGGCCCGGTCCCCCGCCGACAGGCACGCGGCCTGCGCCACGGAGTCGGGCTCCAGCACGACGACGACCTCGCCGCCGCCCAGCCCGGCCGCGAACCGGTCGATCCACCGGTCGTAGGCGTCCAGGCCGGGCGCGCCGCCCTGCGAGTGCCCGCCGCAGTCCCGGTCCGGTATCGCGTACGGCACCAGCACGGGCACCCGTCCCCGGGCGGCGCCGCCCGAGGTGACCGCCCGCACCCGTGCGGTGACGGTGTCCGGGGAGTAGTCGGCGAACCACACCGCCGCCGGCTGCTCGGCGATCCGGGACTCGATGACCGCGCGCCGAGGGTCGCCCGGGTTGGCCCGCACCCAGTCCAGCACCCGCGACTCCGGGTGGCGGTACAGCCGGGCGGACACCGGCGCCGCCCGCCGCTTCCCGGCCGTGGGCGTGGGCGACGCCTTCGCCTCCGGCGTCCTGGACGGCGTGGCGGAGGGCGGGGCGGACGTGGGCGAGGGGGACGCCGACGGCACGGCGGGCAGCGGGTGCACCAGGACGGTGCCGGTCGCCTCCGGCCCCGCCTCGTCGGAGCCGGGGCCGTCGCCGGCCGCGGAGAGCAGGCCGGCCGCGGTGCCGACGGCGACGACGACGGACGCGGCCGCGACCATGGCGCCGCGCCGGACGGCACGCCGGCGCGCGGCCCGCCGGCCGGCCAGGCGCTGGGCACGTGAGCCTGACACCGTGGTGGTCCCCCTCCCCCGCGGCGGGCGCGTTCCCCCGTTCCGGGGAAGCGCCGGGCCCGCCGCCACTGGGCTCACCCTAAACGTGCGACTCTGCGCCCATGCCGCAGTGCGAACAAGTCCTGACGCCGGTGGACACGGTCATCGCCCGGATGCGCGCCGTCGACGCCGCCCTGCCCCCGGGGGACGGGGTGGGTGTCTTCAACCGTGTCTACCTCGCCGTCACCGAGTCGGTGGACCGGCACCTCGACGCGGGCCGGTTCGCCGACGCGCCGGCCGCGACGACCCTGGACGTGCGGTTCGCGGAGCGCTACCTGGCGGCGCTCGACGCGGTGTTCGAGGACCGCCGTCCGCCGGCCTGCTGGCGCCCGCTGTTCCAGTTCCGCCGTCATCCCGGGGTACGCCCGCTGCAGTTCGCGCTGGCGGGCATCAACGCGCACATCGGCCACGACCTGGCGCTCGCCGTGGTGGACACCTGCCGTACGCTCGAGTGCGAACCGGCGCGCCTGGAGGACGACTTCGACCGCGTGGGCGACCTCCTCGTCTCGCTGGAGGAGCAGATCCGCGAGGAGCTGATGCCGGGTCCCGACCTGCTGGAGCTCGCGGACCCGCTGACCCATCTGCTGGGCGCCTGGAGCCTGGAGCGGGCCCGTGACGCGGCGTGGACCGCGGCCCGCGCGCTGTGGGCGCTGCGCGGGCTGCCGGAGGTCGCCGCCGATCTCACCGCCCGGCTGGACACGGCGGTGGGCTTCGCGGGCCGCATGCTGCTCACGCCGCTGCCCGGCCGGCCGGAGGGGAAGGCCGTCCGGCCGGGCAGGGGGGTTCAGTCCTCCGGGAGTTCCACCGGCGCGATCTCGTCGTAGACGTCGCCGGGGCCGGGGTTGGTGGGGTCGGTCTCCCCGCCGAGGTGGTGCATGACGCCCCAGACGGCGTTCAGGGCGGTCTGCACGGCGCCCTCCGCCCAGCCGGCCGTCCAGGAGATGTCGTCGCCGGCGAGGAAGATGCCCCGCTTGTCCTCGGGCAGCCGGTCCTGCATGAAGTGGGTGAACAGCCGCCGCTGGTAGCGGTAGTGGCCGGGCAGGTTGGCCTTGAACGCGCCCATGAAGTAGGGCTCGTTCTCCCAGGAGACGGTGACCGGGTTGCCGATGATGTGCTTGCGGATGTCCACCTTCGGGTAGATCTCGCCGAGCGACTTCAGCATCACCTCCATCCGCTCGTTCGCGGACAGCGGCAGCCACTTCAGGCTGTCGTCGCACCAGGTGTAGGACAGGCAGATGACAGCGGGCCGGTCCGGGCCGTCGTCCAGCAGGTAGGTGCCGCGGGTCATCCGGTCGGTGAGCGTCATCGACATGACGTCCCGGCCCGTCTCCTCGTCCTTGTCCAGCCAGAAGGGCCGGTCGACGGGCACGAACAGCTTGGAGCTCTCCATGTAGTGGGTGCGCTCGATCGCGGTCCAGTGGTCGATCGGGAACAGCGCGTCGTCGCAGGCCACCTTGGACAGCAGCATCCAGGACTGGGCGGTGAAGATCGCGGCCCGGTAGGTGCGGATGTCGCCGTCCGCGTCGGTCACCGTGATGCGGTTGCCCGCGGTGCGGTGCAGCCGGGTGACCGCGGGGCGGGGCTCGCCGTCCACGTGCAGGGACTTCAGCGAGGTGCCGTACGGCCAGTGGACGATCTTCTCCGGCTCGCGCTCCCACAGCCGCAGCGGCAGCTGCTGGGAGCCGCCGACGATGCCGCGGTGGTGGTCGTCGGCCTCGGTGTAGACGACGCGCAGGATCTCCAGGATGGAGTTGGGGAAGTCGGTGTCCCAGCCGCCGGTGCCGAAGCCGACCTGGCCGAAGATCTCGCGGTGCCGGAAGGACCTGAAGGCCTCGGACTCGCAGAGGAAGCCGTAGAAGGTCTGGTGGTCGAGCTTCTCCACCAGCCGCGACCAGATCTCCCGGATGCGCGGGACGTCCCGCTCGCGCAGCGCGCGGTTCATGTCGGAGAAGTCGGCGCCCTCCTCCAGGCAGCGGGCCCAGGCGTCGGCCACGTCCCGGTAGACCTGCGGCAGGTCGTCGATCGTCTCGGCGTAGTGGGACTCGCCCTTGAGGTCGACGACGGTCGACGGCGTGGCCTCCGCGAGCGGGTTGGGGAACGGGCGGGTCTCCAGTCCCACGAGGTCGATGTAGTGCTGGAGCGCCGTGGAGGAGGGCGGGAAGCGCATCGCGCCCATCTCCGCGGTCAGGGAGGGGTCGCACCCGTCGAAGCCGACGGTGCGCAGCCGTCCGCCGATCCGGTCGGCCTCGTAGACGACCGGCTTGAGGCCCATCTTCATCAGCTCGTACGCGGCGACGATGCCCGACAGGCCGCCGCCGATGACGGCGACCTCGGTGCCGTGCTCGGTCGCGGGCACCTGCCCGAGACCGGCCGGGTGGGCGAGGAAGTCGTCGTAGGCGTACGGGAAGTCCGGGCCGAACATGGTGATCGGCGGCTGCTGCTCGTCGGCGTGCTCGACGGCGTTGGGCACCGTGGACGTCATGGGGTGCGGACTCCTTGCACGGGTGGGACCGGGGTACGGCGGGTGGGGGACGGCCGGGGTGCGGCCGGGAGGGGGGGGCTGCGGCGGCTCAGGCGGCCGGCGGCCCGTAGAGCTCCGGACGGCGGTCGCTCAGGTACGGGTTGGCCTCGCGGGAGGCGGCCAGGAACTCCGGGTCGGCGTCGGCGCAGACCAGTTCCTCGCCGCGGCCCGCCCGGGCGCGGGCGACTCCGTCGGGACCGGCGAGCACGGACAGGCCGGCGAACTCGAACTCGCCTTCCGTGCCGACCCGGTTGGCGTAGGCGATGTACATCTGGTTCTCGAAGGCGCGCACCGGCACGACCGACTCGGCGACGAACTGGTACGGGTGCATCACCGCGGTGGGCACCAGCAGCAGGTCGGTGCCGGCCAGGGCGTGGGCCCGCACGTACTCCGGGAACTCCACGTCGTAGCAGATCACCAGGCCGACGGTGAGGCCGTCGAGTTCGGCCTGCACGACGGGACGGTCGCCCGGGGTGAAGTGCTCCCGCTCGAAGCTGCCGTAGAGGTGCGTCTTGCGGTAGTTCGCCATCCGGGTTCCGTCGGCGCGGATGAGCTGCACGGAGTTGTGCACCACGTCGCCGGCGCGCTCGGGGTAGGAGTAGGCGATGGCCAGGCCGTGCCGCACGGCGGTCTCCGCGACGGCGTCGGCGGCGTCCCCGTCGGCGGGCTCGGCGAGCCGGGCGATGTCGTCGCCGATGGCGTAGCCGGTGAGGAACATCTCCGAGGTCACGAGCAGCCCGGCTCCCGCGGCGGCGGCACGGCCGGCGGCCTCGTCGAGGACCTTGAGGTTCCCGGCGACGGATCCGGGCCGTCCGGAGCTCTGGAGCAGGGCGGTGCGCATGCGTGTTCCTCACCGGTACGCGGGCTTCTGGGGGTCAGCTAGACCGTACGGTCGGCCCGCTCACCCGGACAAGACGGACCCGTTGCGCGCCGGTGAGCGGTTCGTTGCGTGTCGGGGCCGGTCCGCGGTGATTCGTTGCGCGGGCCCCGCCGCGGCGTCCGGAGGGACGGAAACGCAGGTCAGGGCGGGGATGGGGGGCGTGCCCGGCGAGGTTCCGCCCGCGCTCGGGCCAGCGGTCCGGGCGCGGGCGGGTCCGCTCAGCGGTCGGCGTCCCCCGGGGCCTTCACGGCCTCGGTCCCGTCGCCGGCGGCCGTCCCCGGCGATGCCTCCTCGCTGAGGCCGGGGCGGGCCCGGCGCGGCCGGGCGAGGACGAGGCACAGCGCCGTCGCCAGGTACGGCACCGCGAGGACCGCGAAGACGGTGCCGTGCGGGGCGTGGGAGGCGAGCAGGGCGTAGCCGCCGAAGACGGCGACCGTCGCCAGTTCGGTGCCCAGGCCCGCCACCGAGGTCAGGGTGGCCCGGCCCGCGCTGCCGATGCGGCGCTGGAGCCGGGCGTCGGCCAGGACGGTGGCCGCCTGGAAGCCGCCGAAGGCGACGGCCACCAGCAGCAGGGCGGCCGGGGTGCCGGCGGCGGAGCCGGCGGCCAGGGCGAGTCCGCCGCCCGCCAGCAGCAGGGCGAGGCCGGCGGTGCCGAACCGTTCGCCCTCCCCCGCCAGCAGGCTCCCGGCGGTGGCTCCGGCCCAGATCAGCAGCAGCAGGAGGGGCACGGTGCCGTCGGCCACGCCGGTGTCGCGGACCAACAGGGGGGTGTACTCGTCGAGGGCGCCCCAGACCGCGCCGACCGCCGGGACCAGGAACAGGGCGCCCCGCACCGACCGGTCCGCCCGCGCCTCGGCGAGCCCGGTGCGCAGGGTCGCGGCCCAGCCTGTGCGGCCGGCCGCCGGGGTGCGGTGCTCGGGGAACCGGGTGGCCGTGGCCGACGCCAGCAGGCACGCCAGGACGCTGGCGGCGCCGACGGCACCGTGGCCGCCCCAGGTGAGGACGGGGCCGGCCAGCAGCATCGCCGCCATCACGGCGGCCAGCCCGGCCGCGCGGGCCCGGCCCATGACGCGGGCGTAGCTCCCAGCGGCGCCGAGCCGGTCCAGTTCGTCGTGGACCAGCGCCTCCAGCGCGCCGGAGACGAGCGCCCCGCCGACGCCCCACAGCACGAAGCCGGCCGCGAAGGCCCCGTAGGAGGGCAGGAGGATCCACAGGGCGAACCCGGCGGCGGTGAACAGCGGGCCGGTCCACAGCAGCAGGCGGCGGGAGACGGTGTCGGCCCAGGCGCCGGACGGGATCTCCAGCAGGATGCCGGTGATCGACCAGAGGGCGAACAGGGACGAGATCTGGGGGACGGAGAGGCCGGTGTCGCTGAACAGCAGGGCGTACACCGGGTAGAGCAGGACGCATTCCTCGAGGAACGCGTAGCCGTACAGCGTGCGGGTCAGCCGGCGGACGGGGCCGCGGGGCGCACGCGTGGACGTGGAGGTCATGGGGCCTTCCCGTAGGGGCGGTGCGGACACCGGACGTGGAGGACGTACGGCGCCCGGGGCGGCCCTCGGGAGGCGTGGGCGGTGGATCAATGTCGCCAGGTCATGACACCGATGGTAGTCCGGCGGGCCCGGTCGTGTCCCGGCCTTTGCGGACGGCCGGGACCGGGTGGCGGCGGGACCGGGTGGCGGCGGGCCCCGGCGGTGCCGGGGACCGGGCGGTGCCGGGGACCGGCCCGCGGAGGGCCGGACCCTAGGTGGGCGACCCGGAGGAGAAGCGGCGCAGCAGCGGGGAGAGCACCAGCACGGACTTGGTCCGCTCGACGAAGGGCTCTCCGGCGATGCGTTCCAGCACCCGTTCGAAGTGGCGCATGTCGGAGGCGAAGACCTGCGCGACCGCGTCCGCCTCCCCGGTGACGGTGGAGGCGGACACCACCTCCTGGTAGCGCTCCAGCCCGCGCTGGATGGTCTCCGGGGAGGTGTTGCCGCGGCAGTAGATCTCGACGAACCCCTCGGTCTGCCAGCCGAGGGCCGCCGGGTCGACCCGGACGGTGAAGCCGGTGATGGCCCCGGTGGCGCGCAGCCGGTCCACCCGCCGCTTCACGGCGGGCGCGGACAGGCCGACGAGCTGGCCGATGTCCGCGTAGGACCGGCGGGCGTCCTCGGCGAGAGCGTGCACGATGCGTTCGTCGAGATCGTTCAGCACTGCGGGTCGTTCACTTTGCTTCCGAGGGGTCCGATGCGGCGAGCCGGGAGTGGCGGTGGCCGTACCCGAAGTAGAACACGAGACCGGCGGCCATCCAGACGCCGAAGACCGCCCAGGTGACGGCGGACAGGCTGCCCATCATCCACAGGCAGAAGCCGAGCCCGACGGCGGGCAGCACCGGCGACAGCGGCACCCGGAAGGTGCGCGGCATGTCGGGGCGGGTCCGGCGCAGCACCACGACGGCCACGTTGACCAGGGCGAACGCGAACAGGGTGCCGATGCTGGTGGCGTCGGCGAGCTGGCCGAGCGGGATGGCGGCGGCGAGCACTCCGCAGAACAGGGAGACGATCAGGGTGTTGCGGCGGGGCGTGCCGGTCTTCCGGCTGACCTTGCCGAACACCTTGGGCACGAGCCCGTCGCGGGACATCGCGAACAGGATGCGGGTCTGGCCGTAGAGCACGGTCAGCACGACGCTGGCGATGGCGATGACGGCGCAGAACGCCAGCAGGGTGCCCCAGAAGGCCTGGCCGGTGACCTCGCTCATGATCTGGGCGAGGTCGGCCTCCGACTCGGTGAAGTCCTGCCAGGGCTTGGCGCCCACGGCGACGGCGGCGACCAGCACGTACAGGGCGGTGATGATGGCGAGCGACAGCAGGATGGCGCGGGGCAGGTCGCGCTGGGCGTTCCTGGCCTCCTCGCCGGCGGTGGAGGCGGCGTCGAAGCCGATGTAGGAGAAGAACAGGGTCGCTCCGGCGGCGCTGACGCCGGCCATGCCGAGCGGCATGAAGTTGTCGTAGTTGCCGGACCGGAAGCCCTGGACGCCGATGGCGCAGAACAGGACGAGGGCGCCGACCTTCACCACGACCATGATCGTGTTGGCCCGGGCGGACTCGCGGGCGCCGCCCATCAGGAACGCCATGGCGAGCAGGACGACGATCAGCGCCGGCAGATTGAAGACGCCGCCGTCGCCGGGGGGCGCGGACAGCGCGGCGGGGATGGTGACGCCGATGGTGCCGTCGAGCAGTTCGTTGAGGTACTCGCCCCAGCCGACGGCGACGGCGGCGACCGAGACGCCGTACTCCAGCATCAGGCACCAGCCGCAGACCCAGGCGACGAGTTCGCCCATCGTTGCGTACGCGTACGAGTAGGAGGACCCGGAGACGGGGATGGTGCCCGCCAGTTCCGCGTAGGACAGGGCGGAGAACAGGGCGGTGAACCCCGCGATGACGAAGGACAGGGTGACGGCGGGGCCGGCCTTGGGAACGGCCTCGCCCAGCACCACGAAGATGCCGGTGCCCAGGGTGGCGCCGATGCTGATCATGGTGAGCTGCCACAGCCCCAGGGAGCGGCGCAGCGACCCGCCCTCCCCCTGACCGCCCTCCGCGACCAGGCGTTCCACCGGCTTGCGGCGCATCAGGCGCGCGCCGACGCCCCGGCCGGGCGGGGTCGGGGAAGGCGGGTTGAGCGGGGGTGCGCCTTGGTCGAGCACGCGCTGACTCCTTCGTCACTGCCGGTCTGCCGCGCCAGGGACCGACGGCTCCGGCGGCATGCCGGGGACCCGTCGAGCGGGTCCCTGCCGCACCACGTACAGCGCGTAACCCTACGAGTTCGCGCGTTGCCTTTGAAATGCAGCAACCTTGCGCACCTCCGCAAGATCATTGCGTTCACCGGGGCGGGACGGATGTTCGTTGCGCATCGCCACCCGCCGGCCGGTTCCGGGCGCGCGCGACGGGACTCCTGCGGCCGGTTCCGGGCGCGGGAAGGGGGCTCCTCCGGCCCGTGGGACGGGACGGAGGAGCCGAAGAGGGGGTGGGCCGGTCAGGTCCAGCTGGCGTGCAGCGGCTTGCCCTCGGCGTAGCCGGCGGCGCTCTGGACGCCGACGACGGCCCGCTCGGCGAACTCCTCCAGCGAGCCGGCGCCGGCGTAGGTGCAGGAGGAGCGGACGCCCGCGATGATCGAGTCGATGAGGTCCTCGACGCCGGGGCGGTCCGGGTCCAGGAACATCCGGGAGGTGGAGATGCCCTCCTCGAACAGCGCCTTGCGGGCGCGGTCGTAGGCGGACTCCTCCGAGGTGCGGTTGCGCACGGCGCGCGCGGAGGCCATGCCGAAGGACTCCTTGTAGGGGCGGCCGTTCGCGTCGTGCTGGAGGTCGCCGGGGGACTCGTAGGTCCCGGCGAACCAGGAGCCGACCATCACGTTGGACGCGCCGGCCGCGAGGGCCATCGCCACGTCGCGCGGGTGGCGGATGCCGCCGTCGGCCCAGACGTGCTTGCCGTGCCTCGCCGCCTCCGCGGCGCACTCCAGCACGGCGGAGAACTGCGGCCGCCCGACGCCGGTCATCATGCGGGTGGTGCACATGGCGCCGGGGCCGACCCCGACCTTGACGATGTCCGCGCCGGCCTCGATCAGGTCGCGCACGCCGTCCGCGGCGACGACGTTGCCCGCGGCGACGGGGACCTGCGGGTCGAGGTCGCGCACCAGCTTCAGCGCGTTGATCATCGACTCCTGGTGGCCGTGCGCGGTGTCGATGACGAGGGTGTCGACGCCCGCCTCCAGCAGCTGCCGGGCCCTGCCCGCGACGTCGCCGTTGATGCCGACGGCGGCGGCGATGCGCAGCCGTCCCCGGGCGTCGGTGGCCGGCGTGTACAGCGTGGCGCGCAGGGCTCCCTTGCGGGTCAGGATGCCCGCCAGGCGCCCGCCGGAGTCGACGGCCGGGGCGTAGCGGCGGTTGGCGCCGTCGAGGGTGTTGAAGGCCTCGCGGGGGTCCATGGCGGCGTCGATGAGCAGCAGGTCCCGGGACATGACCTCGGCGAGCTGGGTGAAGCGGTCGACGCCGGACAGGTCCTGGTCGGTGACGACGCCGACCGGGCGCCCCTCGTCGTCCACCACGACGCCGGCGTTGTGCGCCCGCTTGGGCAGCAGGGCCAGGGCGTCGGCCACGGTCTGGTGCGGGGCGAGCACGATCGGGGTGTCGAGGACCAGGTGGCGGCTCTTGACCCAGGCCACGACCTCGGTGACGACCTCGATCGGGATGTCCTGCGGGATGACCACCAGGCCGCCGCGGCGGGCCACGGTCTCGGCCATGCGGCGCCCGGCGATGGCGGTCATGTTGGCGACGACGAGCGGGATGGTGGTGCCCGTGCCGTCCGGGGAGCTGAGGTCCACGCCCTGCCGCGAGCCGACCGCGGAGCGGCTCGGCACCATGAAGACGTCGTCGTACGTCAGGTCGTACGGGGGCTGGATGTCGTTGAGGAAACGCACGTGCTGCACATCCCAGTCGATCAGAGGTGGCCCCCGGACAGGTCTGCCAGGGGGAAAGAGCACGTACTTCATTCTCTCACGCCGGGCGCCCGCTCCCACCTGGTCGCATCGTCCAGCCCGCCCGGCACCGCTTTGGAGGAACCGCCGACCGGGCACCGGGCCGCCCGCCCGCGGCGGGTCCGGCCCGGACCCGCCGCTCAGGGATGACGGGGTGTCAGATGCCGTCGGGGTCCGTCCGGTTGAGGGCCGGCTTCGGTGCCGGGCCGGCCGCCAGCAGGTGGTCGGCGGCCGAGGTGTCGGTCACCAGGCTGGTGACGAGGCCGGAGCGCAGCACCGCGTCGATCGCCGGGCCCTTGCGCTGCCCGCCCGCGATGGCGACCACCTCGGGGATGCGGCGGAGCTGGTCGGCCTTGACGGTGATGCACCGCTCCCCCAGGTCGCGCCCGACCCGGCGCCCCGCGGAGTCGAAGAGGTGGGCGGACATCTCGGCGGCGACCCCGAGGGAGGCGTAGTGGGCCCGCTCCTCGTCACTGAGCATGTCGTGCACCGTGGAGATCCCCGGCTCCCAGGAGCCGATGGACACGCACGCCACGGTGACCTTGTCGAAGTACTCGAAGGCCCGCGCGATGCCGGTCTGGTGCCGCAGCGCCTGGGCGGTGGCCGCGTCCGGGAGCAGCATCGGCGCGTAGATGGGGTGGGCGTCCCCGCCCGACACCTGGGCGGCCCGGCGCACGGCCTCCACCGAGCCGCGTTCGGCGGTCCCGGCGTCGTACACGCCCGTCAGCTGCACGACGGTGCACGGGGGCAGCCGGTCCAGGGCCGCGGCCATGTGGATGGTGGACCGGCCCCAGGCCAGGCCCAGCACGTCCCCCTCGTCGACCAGCTCGCCGAGCAGGTCGGCGGCCACCTCTCCCAGGTTCTCGGGGTCGGGCGTCTCCTCGGCGTCGGCCGGGGACTCGACCACCACGGCGTGCCGCAGGCCGTAGCGGGCCCTCAGCGCGTCCGAGCGGTCCGCGTCCAGTTCGGCCGGCACCCGGATCTCGATGCGCACCAGATCCCGTTCGAGGGCGGTCTCCAGGACCCGGGCCACCTTGAAGCGGCTGACGCCGAACTCCTCGGCGATCTGGATCTTGGACTTCCCCTCGAGGTAGAAGCGGCGGGCCATGGCCGCCGCCTGCACCAGCTCAGCGGGTCCCATCCGCATGGCTGACCGGCCCGCCGACATACCCGACACGGCGATCTCCTCACTGCTTGTTCACACTCTGGGTTCGCCGTTCATCCTTGCAGATGCGGCGCTGTCGATCAGCCCTGCCGGGCGCCGTTCACGTTCCGTACGCTCAGTGGTCGCACGCCCAGGACGCCTTGGCCGTGGCGGCCTCCGCCCGGCTGCGCAGGGCGCGGACCGCCTCGGCCGGGTCCTCGGCCCCGTACACGGCGGAGCCGGCCACGAAGACGTCGGCGCCCGCGTCCGCGCACTGCTCGATGGTGGACGCCGAGACCCCGCCGTCGACCTGCAGCCACAGCTCCAGACCGTGCTTGCGGATCAGCTCCCGCGTCCGGCGGATCTTCGGCAGCATGATGTCGAGGAACGCCTGCCCGCCGAAGCCCGGCTCAACCGTCATGATCAGCAGCATGTCGAGCTCGGGGAGCAGGTCCTCGTACGGCTCGACCGGCGTCGCCGGCTTGAGCGCCATCGAGGCCCGGGCGCCCTTGGCCCGGATCTCGCGGGCGAGTCGCACGGGGGCGGCTGCGGCCTCCACGTGGAAGGTGACGGATCCGGCGCCGGCCTCCACGTACTGGGGCGCCCACCGGTCGGGGGCCTCGATCATCAGGTGGCAGTCCAGCGGGGTGTCCGTGGCGCGGGCGAGCGACTCCACGACCGGCACGCCGAGCGTGAGGTTCGGGACGAAGTGGTTGTCCATGACGTCGACGTGGAGCCAGTCGGCTCCCTCGACCGCCCTCGCCTCGTCCGCGAGGCGGGCGAAATCGGCGGACAGGATGCTGGGGTTGATCTGCGCGGCCATGCACCAAGCCTGCCATGCCCGGCGCCGCCGCCCCGCGCCGGTCCAGACCACTGCCGCCGCTTCGTGACCTCCGGCCGCCCGCGGCGGGCCACCACGGGCGGAGCCGGGGGGTCAGCCGGTGCGGCGGATCAGCGCCAGGTACATGGCGTCCGTCCCGTGCAGGTGCGGCCAGAGCTGGACGTCGGGGCCCTCACCCAGGTGGGGCACGTCCGCCAGCAGCGGCCGGGCGTCGATCAGCTCGGTGTCCGGGAACTGCTTGAGCAGGTCGGCCACCACGGCCCGGGTCTCGGCGAGGTGCGGGGAGCAGGTGGCGTAGCCGACCACTCCGCCGACCCGTACGGATTCCAGGGCGCTGCGCAGCAGGCCGCGCTGGAGGGGCGCGAAGCCGTCCAGGTCGTCCGGGCGGCGCCGCCAGCGCGCCTCGGGGCGGCGGCGCAGGGCCCCGAGCCCGGTGCACGGCACGTCGACCAGCACCCGGTCGAAGCTGCCCGGCCGCCACGGCGGGCGGGTGCCGTCGGCGGCGATCACCTGGTACGGGCCGGGGTTCCCGGACAGCGCCCGGGCGACCAGCCCGGCCCGGTGCGGCTGCTTCTCGGAGGCGAGCAGCACGGCACCGCGTTCGGCGGCGAGCGCGCCGAGCAGTGCGGCCTTGCCGCCGGGGCCCGCGCAGCCGTCCAGCCAGAACCGGTCGGGGCCGTCCAGGGGAGCGGCGGCGAGCGCGAGGGCCACCAGCTGGCTGCCCTCGTCCTGCACGCCGGCCCGGCCCTCCGCGACGGCCGGCACGGCGCCGGGTTCGCCGCCCTCGGACAGGCGCACGGCGTACGGGGACCAGCGCCCCGGCACGGCGGCCTGCTCCTCGAGCAGCTCGGCGGGGGTGGCCCGGCCCGGCCGGGCCACCAGGGTCACCTCGGGACGCTCGTTGTCGGCGCGCAGCAGGTCCTCGATGCCGTCCCGGCCGCCGCCGAGGGAGTCCCACAGCGCCGAGACGACCCAGCGCGGGTGCGCGTGGACGACGGCGAGGTGGTCCTCGGGGTCCTCGTCGTAGGGCGGGGCGATCTGCTCCAGCCAGGTGTCGAGGTCCTGCCGGGCGACCTTGCGCAGCACGGCGTTGACGAACGTGGCCCGTCCGTCGCCGAGCACCACACGGGCCAGCTCGACGGAGGCGGACACGGCGGCATGCGCCGGGATCCGGGTGCCGAGCAGCTGGTGGACGCCGAGCGTCAGCACGTCCAGCACCGGCGGGTCGACCTCGCGCAGCGGCCGGTCGACGCAGGCCGCGACGACGGCGTCGTAGGTGCCCTGGCGGCGCAGCGTGCCGTACACCAGCTCGGTGGCGAGCGCCGCGTCCCGGGCGTCCAGTTCGCCCTTCTCGCGCGCCGCGCGCAGCAGCGGCGGCAGCACCAGGTTGGCGTAGGCGTCCCGCTCGTCCACGGCCCGCAGGGCCTCGAAGGCGAGGATGCGGACGGGGTCCTTCTGGGGCCGACGGTACGGCTTGCCGGGCCTGCGGGGCCGACGGGGCTGGTCGCTCACGAAAAGGTGCTCCGGGTGTGGGATGACGTGCGCGTTCCAGCCTACGTCGTCGTGGTCCGCGGCCGGTCCGTGCGGTCAGGCGCCGACGGTCTCCCCCGGCCCGATCCGCACGCCGCGCGCCCAGTCCGCCGCCCGCATCGGCTTCTTGCCCTGGGCCTGCACCCACAGCAGCTCCACGGCGTGCGAACCGGTGCCGACGTGCACGTCGTTCTTGCCCGCGGACAGCTCGCCGGGCGCCAGGCCGGTGCGGCCGGGCGCGGGGGCGACCTGGACCAGCTTCAGCCGCTCGCCCCGGAAGGTGGTCCAGGCGCCGGGGGCGGGCGTGCAGCCGCGCACCACCCGGTCGACGCGCAGCGCCGGGGCGCGCCAGTCGACGCGGGCGTCCTCGACGGTCACCTTGGGGGCGTGGGTGACGCCCTCGGCGGGCTGCGGCACGGCCTGCAGGGTGCCGTCCTCGATGCCGTCCATGGTGGCGGCGAGGAGCCCGGCGCCGGCGAACGCGAGCCGGGTGAGCAGGTCCCCGCTGGTGTCGGTGGGGCGGATCTCCTCGGTGACCGTGCCGTACACCGGCCCGGAGTCGAGGCCCTCCTCGATGAGGAAGGTGGACGCGCCGGTGATCTCGTCCCCCGCCATCAGGGCGTGCTGCACGGGCGCGGCGCCGCGCCAGGCGGGCAGCAGCGAGAAGTGCAGGTTGACCCAGCCCCGGGCGGGGATGTCGAGCGCGACGCGGGGCAGCAGGGCGCCGTAGGCGACGACGGGGCAGCAGTCCGGCGCGATCCGCGCGAGCCGCTCCAGGAACTCCGGGTCCTTCGGCCTGGCGGGCTTCAGCACCTCGATCCCCGCGTCGGCGGCCCGTTCGGCGACGGGTGAGGCGACGAGCCTGCGCCCGCGCCCCGCCGGGGCGTCGGGCCGGGTGACGACGGCGGCCACCTCGTGCCGTCCGGAGGCAAGGAGGGCGTCCAGGGCGGGAACGGCGACCTCGGGGGTGCCGGCGAAGACCAGCTTCATGGGGTGGTTCGGGCCTCTCGGGCGGGGACGGTGCGGGCAGCGCACCAGTCTATGGCGGGCGCGGTCCGCGCCCCTCACCGAGACGGGTGAACCGGACCGGGAGAAACCCCGGCAGACGGGTGCGCCCCACCGTCCCGGCGCCCGGTGGGCGGGACGCCGGCGCGGCGCGAGCGGCGAAAATTTCCTGGGCCGAAGGCCGGGCTCCCCGTGACCCGCGGACCGGACGGGCGTTGGTCAAGAAAGAGTTGACCACACCGGGCCCGAGGCGGGCCCCTCCCTTTCAACGCCGGTTCGAGAGGCTTGTTCATGGCCGACCACGCAACCCACGACGCCCAGGCTCGGGCCAGCCTGCACTTGCTGGTGCGGGACATCGAGCGGGTCCGCCGGCAGGTGGACGCACTGCGCACCCTCACCGCCCAGCTGGGCAACGTCTACCGCCCGCGCCGCCCCGGCCCCTCCACGGGCTTCGTCGTCTACGGACGCGCGCCCGCCCCCACGGTCCGGCTCGCCCAGGAACTGCGGGACAGCGTCGAGACGCTGGTGACGGCGGCCGTGGACTTCGACCGCTCCCTGGGCTTCTCGTGGGACGCGGTCGGCTCCGCCCTCGGCGTCACCAAGCAGGCGGTGCACCGCCGTTACGGCGCCCGCAGGCCCCCGGCACAACCCCCGGCCGCGGAACCCGCCGAGCGCGGCGCGGAGCCGTCCGGCACCCGCACGGTCAACGTGGGCGCCGCGGTCCCGTCCGTGCCCGCCGCGCGCTCCATGCCGACCCAGCCCACGGCAGGCAGCCCGTCACTGCGCGACGAGCCCCGCCCGACCGCCTTCCCCGGCCCCCGCAACGGCTGACGCCGCCTCCGGACACACCGCCCTCCCGCCCCAACGCCGGGAGGGCGGCGGCGTGTTCCGGGGTTCCCCGCCCGCCGGGGCGGAGGGCCACGGGCTTGGGCGCGCCTGCCTCACGTCCGACGCCGGGCGCGGGCCGTGGCGCGGGGTGCAGCGGGAGTGCAGCCTGCGTGCAGCGGTCCCGGAGCCCGGGATCACGCGCGCCGGCGTACGTGCCCCGCTCGCGCCCGCTCCCGGCTCCGGGTGACGCCCCGGGCTCCGGGCCCGGGCCGCCATGGCGGCTGCCGCGGTCACCCGTCGCCGCCTCGGCACCGCGGGCCGACGCGCCCGGCGTTCGGCGTTCGTCCGGTGTGCCGGAGCCGGCCTCGCGCCTTCGGTCGCGTCTTCGGTCGCGTCTTCGTTCTTCGTTCGCGCCGGCGTCCGCGTGCTCCCCTCGCACGGCTTCGGTTTCGTTCTCGTCCCCGTCGTCGTCCGGATCTCCCTCGCCGTCTTCGCCCGCGGATCCTCACGGCCGGTCGTGGCGCACCTGTGCAGGCCCACCCGGCGGGCCCGTGGTCCTGCCGACCGGGACGACGAAGCCGGAGAGCGACACAGCGAGAAGGCGACAAGGCGACCGCGACTTCACCGGGGCCGGAGGCACCGGCCGTGCACCGGCTCCCCCGGCTTCCCCCATGGCCAGGGCGCTTCCAGGGGCACCCCGGCTTGCGCCGGAACGCCCCGGACGCCCCGGACACCCCGGGAAACGCCCTCCGGGAACGGGCCCGCCAGTCGCCCCGCCGCTCGTCGGCCCGAGGCGGGCCGGTGGTCGGCCATTGGCCGGCCGTCCACCGCGGCCCTCAGCCGATGTCCGGCGGATCGATGCGGACCCAGACGGGGTCACCGCCCGCCCGGGCCGTGCGGGCGGCCTGGGCGGTCTTCAGGGCGCGGGCCAGGACGGCGCCGCGGCCCGGGGGGACGCGGATCAGGGCCCGTTCCCAGTGCTCGCCGGGCGGTGGGGCCCCGGGGCGGCGGGGGCGCCCGGGCGGGGTGACGGGGAGCGGGACCGGGCCGAGGACCTCGGCCTCGGCGGGGAGCTCGACGGCGGCCAGGAAGGCCGCCACCGCCTCGGGAGGACCCGCGACCGCCGCCATCCGGGAGACCGGCGGGAAGCCCAGCTCGGCGCGCTCGGCCAGTTCCCGCAGGGCGTGCCCCACCGGGTCCCAGCGCACCAGGGCCTGCACCGGCCGCAGCGTCGGCTCGGCGACCACCACCACCGTGCCGCCCGCCGACTGCGGCCGGACCAGGGCGGCGGCACCGATCCAGCGCCGCAGGGCGTCCTCCCCGGCCCGCAGATCGGGCCGGTTCAGCATGGCCCAGCCGTCGAGCAGCAGCGCCGCCGCGTACCCGCCCTCGGCCACCGGTTCGGCGCCCGGGGTGCTCACCACCAGCGCGGGCGCCCCCGGCACCGTGTCGAGCACGTGTTCGCGCCCCGAGGTGCGCACCGGGACGGCGGGGAAGGCCCGGCCCAGCTCCTCGGCGGTGCGCCGCGCCCCGACCACCTGGGCGCGCAGGCGGAAGCCGCCGCACTCCGGGCAGTGCCAGCCGCCCTCCTCGCGCCCGCACCAGCCGCAGCGCAGGTCACCCGCGCCGGGTGCCTCGAGCGGCCCGGAGCAGTGGCGGCAGCGCGCGGGCTCCCGGCAGCGGGCGCAGGCCATCCGCGGCACGTAACCGCGCCGGGGCACCTGCACCAGCACCGGTCCGTGCCGCAGGCCGTCGCGCACCGCCTGCCAGGCGAGCGTCGGCAGCCGGGCGGCGCGGGCGGCCTCGTCCCGCGCGAGGTCGGTGTCGCCGACGGTCCGCACCAGCGGGGCCGCCTCGCGGGCCCGGTCCCGTCCGGCGACGAGGGGCCCGGCCCAGCCCGTCTCGACCAGCTGGGCGGCCTCCACGGTGCAGCCGAGGCCGCCCAGCAGGAAGCCGCAGCCGTCCTGGGCGGCGCGCAGCAGCAGGACCTCCCGGGCGTGCGGCTGCGGGGCGTGCGGCTCGCTGTGGCTGTCGTCGCCGTCGTCCCACAGGGCGACCAGCCCCAGGTCGGCCACGGGCGCGAACATCGCGGCCCGGGTCCCGATGACGGCCCGTACCGCCCCGCGGCGGACCGCGAGCCAGCGGGCGTACCGCTTCTCGGGCCCGGCGTCGGCGGTGAGCACCGCGTGCCGTCCCTCGCCGAGCAGGGCGGTGAGCGCGGCGTCGAGGCGGGCGACGCTCCGGCCGTCCGGCAGGACGACGAGGGCGCCGCGTCCGGAGGCGAGGGTGGCGGCGACGGCCCGGGCGAGCTCGTCGCTCCACTGCGGGCCCGGCAGGGCGTTCCACACGGCCCGTGGCGCCCCGCCGCCCGCCAGGGCCCGCAGGAACCCGGGCCCCTGCTCGTAGCGCGCCCAGGAGCCCGGCCCGGGCGCTTCGGGTGGTGGCAGCGGGTCGGGCGAGGGACGCTTCTCGGCGCGGGCGTTGCGCGGGGGCACCGCGAGCTGGAGGACGTCGGCGACGCTGCCCGCGTAGCGGTCGGCGACGGCGCGGGCGAGGCCGAGCAGTTCCTCGCTGAGGACCGGCTCGGGGGAGACGACCTGGGCGAGCGCCGCGAGGGGCCCGGAGTAGTCGGAGTCGGCGCGCCGCTCGACGAGGAAGCCGTCGATCAGTCCGCCGCCCTCGCGCCGCCCGTCGCGGACCCGGTGCCGTCCGGCGCCGAAGCGCACGCGGACGCGGACGCCCGGCTGCGCGTCGGCGTCCAGCTCCTCGGGCACGGCGTAGTCGAAGTAGCGGTCGAGGTGCAGGACGCCCTTGTCGACGAGGACCCGGGCGACCGGCAGCGACCCGGCGAGCGCGGCGCCCCGCCAGGTCCGGGGCTTGGCGCGGGGCACGCGGGCCGTGCGCACGGTCTCCCGGATGAGCGCGAGCTGTTCCGGCGGTGCGTCCCGCGCATCGCCGTCCGGCCGGTCGTTCTCGCTGCTCACGCCTGCATTCTTACCAAACGGCACCGACATTGATGCTGATACTCAGGTTCCGGCGGTCCCGAGGCCGTCCCGCCCGATTCGCCCGGCCGGCACCGCCGGGCCGACGCGCCGGGGCCCGGCACCCCGGCGGTGGGATGCCGGGCCCCGGCGGACGCGGCGGACGGGCGAGGGGTTACAGCCCCGCGGCCTTGCGCAGCGCGTCGACGCGGTCGGTGCGCTCCCAGGTGAAGTCGGGCAGCTCACGGCCGAAGTGGCCGTAGGCGGCGGTCTGGGAGTAGATCGGGCGGAGCAGGTTCAGGTCGCGGATGATCGCGGCCGGGCGCAGGTCGAAGACCTCGTCGATGGCCCGCTCGATCCGGTCGGTGTCGACCTTGGCGGTGCCGAAGGTCTCCACGAACAGGCCGACCGGCTCCGCCTTGCCGATGGCGTACGCCACCTGGACCTCGCAGCGCGAGGCCAGTCCGGCCGCCACCACGTTCTTGGCGACCCAGCGCATCGCGTACGCGGCCGAGCGGTCCACCTTGGACGGGTCCTTGCCGGAGAAGGCGCCGCCGCCGTGGCGGGCCATGCCGCCGTAGGTGTCGATGATGATCTTGCGGCCGGTGAGGCCGGCGTCGCCCATCGGGCCGCCGATCTCGAAGCGGCCGGTGGGGTTGACCAGCAGCCGGTAGTTCTCCGTGTCCAGCTTGATGCCCTCGTCGAGCAGCGCCTTCAGCTCCGGCTCCACCACGAACTCGCGGATGTCGGGGGCCAGCAGCGACTCCAGGTCGATGTCGCTGGCGTGCTGGGAGGAGACCACGACGGTGTCCAGCCGGACGGCCTTGTCGCCGTCGTACTCGATGGTGACCTGGGTCTTGCCGTCGGGGCGGAGGTAGGGGATCGTGCCGTTCTTGCGCACGTCGGACAGACGCTTGGCCAGGCGGTGCGCGAGGAAGACGGGCAGCGGCATCAGTGTCGGCGTCTCGTCCGTCGCGTAGCCGAACATCAGGCCCTGGTCGCCGGCGCCCTGCCGGTCCAGTTCGTCGTCGTCGCCCTCGACGCGGGTCTCGTAGGCCGTGTCGACGCCCTGCGCGATGTCCGGGGACTGCGCGCCGATGGACACCGAGACGCCGCAGGAGGCGCCGTCGAAGCCCTTCTTGGACGAGTCGTAGCCGATCTCGAGGATCTTGTTGCGGACCAGCGTCGCGATGTCCGCGTACGTCTTGGTCGTGACCTCGCCGGCGACGTGCACCAGTCCGGTCGTGATCAGGGTCTCGACGGCGACGCGGGAGGTGGGGTCCTCGCGCAGGAGGGCGTCGAGGATGGTGTCGCTGATCTGGTCAGCGATCTTGTCGGGGTGACCCTCGGTCACGGACTCCGAGGTGAACAGACGACGGGACACGATGCTCCCTGGGGTTGCAGCGGCTGCTGGCTGATCATGGGCGGACGGCGGGGGCTGCACCCGGCGCCGTCCGTCGGACAGTTTATCGGTCGCACTCGGCCACGGGTCATCCCGTCTCGCCTCTCGGGAGTGCTGTGACCTGCGGCACGGGCATTCTGCCCGCAGCCGGGGGTCATTGACCAGAGGCGCCACGCCCGCGCACGGGGCCTTTCGGGGGAGCCCCGGGCGCCGGGGCGCCCTCACGCCAGGCGGCGGGCCACGAGGTCCCACACGGTGTCGGCCAGGGCCTCCTTGGGCCCGTGCGGGACGGGTGTCTCGCTGCCGTCGGCGCCCAGCACCACGGCCTCGTTCTCCTCCGACCCGAAGGTGCGGCGCTCGCCCACCTCGTTGACCACGAGCAGGTCGCAGCCCTTGCGCTTGAGCTTGGCGCGGCCGTTGGCGAGGACGTCGTCGGTCTCGGCGGCGAAGCCGACGACCACCTGGCCGGGGCGGGCCCGGTCGGCGGCGATCTCGGCCAGCACGTCGGGGTTGCGGACCAGGGCGACCGGCTCGGGCTCCCGGCCGTCCTGCTTCTTGATCTTCCCGGCGGCGTAGGCGGCCGGGCGGAAGTCGGCGACCGCCGCCGCCATCACCACGGCGTCGGCGTCCGCGGCCGCCCGGAGCACCGCCTCGCGCAGTTCCAGGGCCGTACCGACGGGGACGACGTCCACCCCGGCCGGGTCCGGCAGGGCGGCGTTGGCGGCGACCAGGGTGACCCGGGCGCCCCGCGCGGCGGCGGTGCGGGCGAGGGCGTAGCCCTGCTTGCCGGAGGAGCGGTTGCCGAGGAAGCGGACGGGGTCCAGCGGCTCGCGGGTGCCGCCGGCGCTGACGACGACGTGCCGCCCGGCGAGGTCGGGGCCGGCGGTGCCGCGGGCGAGGACCCGGCGGCAGACCTCGAAGATCTCCGCGGGGTCGGGCAGCCGGCCCTTGCCGGTGTCGACGCCGGTGAGGCGGCCGACGGCCGGTTCGACGACCACGGCGCCGCGCGCGCGGAGGGTCGCCACGTTGTCCTGGGTGGCCGGGTGCTCCCACATCTCGGTGTGCATGGCGGGGGCGAAGACCACCGGGCAGCGGGCGGTGAGCAGGGTGTTGGTGAGCAGGTCGTCGGCCAGGCCGTGGGCGGCCCGGGCGAGCGTGTCGGCGGTGGCCGGGGCGACGACCACGAGGTCGGCCTGCTGGCCGATGCGGACGTGCGGCACCTCGTGCACGTCGTCCCACACCTCGGTGGACACCGGGTTCCCGGACAGCGCGGACCAGGTGGCGGCGCCGACGAAGTGCAGCGCGGAGGCGGTGGGCACGACCCGGACGTCGTGCCCGGACTCGGTCAGCCTCCTCAGCAGCTCGCACGCCTTGTAGGCGGCGATGCCGCCGCTGACGCCCAGGACGACCTTCGGCTTGTCCACCGTCACTCCCCGATCCGGAAAACGTACGACCCCATGACACACCACAGACCCGGCAGGCACCCTGCCGGGTCTGTGGTGATGTCAGCTGAACGCTGCAACGCCCGCTTACTGACCGGGGCCCTCGACGGCCTCGGAGGTCAGCAGTCCCGCGTTGATCTCGCGCAGCGCGATCGAGAGCGGCTTCTCGTGGACGTGGGTGTCCACGAGGGGACCGACGTACTCGAGGAGACCCTCACCGAGCTGCGAGTAGTACGCGTTGATCTGGCGGGCCCGCTTGGCCGCGTAGATCACGAGGCTGTACTTCGAGTCCGTGGCCTCGAGGAGCTCGTCGATCGGCGGGTTGATGATGCCCTCGGGCGCGGAGATGGAAGAGGACACGCTCTACCTTCCGATGGATGGGAAAGATGCTGTGCGGATGATCACTGCACGATCGCTCAGGATCACTCGACGTTCATCAAGGCTAGCAGCTCGCGGGCCACGTCCTCGACGGAGGTGTTGACCAGGGTCGCGTCGAACTCCGGTTCCGCCGCCAGTTCGGTCTTCGCGGCCAGCAGACGGCGCTCGATGACCTCGGGCGACTCGGTGCCCCGGCCGGTGAGTCTGCGCACCAGCTCCTCCCAGGAGGGCGGGGCCAGGAACACCAGCTGGGCCTCGCGCATCGTCTCGCGGACCTGCCGGGCCCCCTGGAGGTCGATCTCCAGCAGGACGGGCACGCCCGCCTCCAGGCGCTCCAGCACGGCCGCGCGGGGCGTGCCGTAGCGGTTGCCGGCGAACTCGGCCCACTCCAGCAGCTCGCCGTTGGCGATCAGCTTGTCCATCTCCTCGTCGCTGACGAAGTAGTACTGGACGCCGTGCTGCTCGCCGGGGCGGGGCGTGCGGGTGGTCGCCGACACCGAGAGCCAGACCTCGGGGTGTTCCTTGCGCATATGGGCGACGACCGTGCTCTTGCCGACCCCGGAGGGGCCGGAGAGCACGGTCAGCCGCGGACCTGCGTCCGGGGGTTCGGGGGTCGTCCCCCGGGGTGTTGCTGCCATACGGCGATTATTCCAGCTGTCCCTCAGTGCCCGGGACTCAGGAGCCGGTGCTCCCGAACTCGCGCTCCAGGGACGCGATCTGGTTGGACCCGAGACCCCGCACGCGGCGGCTTTCGGAGATGCCCAGACGCTCCATGATCTGCTTGGCACGGACTTTGCCGACGCCGGGCAGGGACTCGAGCAGGGCGGAGACCTTCATCTTGCCGATGACGTCGTTCTCCTGGCCCTGCTTGATGACCTCGTGGAGGGAGGCGCCGGAGTGCTTGAGTCGATTCTTGACCTCGGCCCGCTCCCGGCGAGCCGCGGCGGCCTTTTCGAGCGCGGCTGCGCGCTGTTCAGGGGTAAGGGGCGGAAGAGCCACGCCTACGTCACCTCGGATGTCGAACTGTCGGATACGGACCGGTGAGGAACCTAGTCGCCCCACACCTGGGGAGCCACGAGCAACACGCTTGCCCGTTCACTCTGCGTCGGAGACTAGCGGCCAACTCGGCCAGAGTCAGCGAGAACAGCGGAAAAGTCCAGGTCAGCTCTCATGAGAGCCGACAATCGGGACAAATCGCACCGGATTTGTGGGTGTCTCCAGGTCACCGGCTCCCACGGAACCCCTCGTCGGGAGCTCACGCGGACGCGACGGCGGTCCTGATCTCCTCCGCGAAACGGTCGGTGGCGTCACGCAGCGCGACGACGTCGGCACCGTGACGCAGCACGCCCCGGCTGACGTTCGGCACGACGTTGCGCACCGCGCTCCCGAACACCGCCGGCAGGTCGGCCGCCGTGGCGCCCTGCGCGCCGATGCCGGGGGCCAGCAGGGGGCCGTTGACGTCCAGGTCGTAGGCCGCGAGGTCGCCGAGGGTGGCGCCGACCACCGCGCCGAAGGAACCCAGCGGCTCCTCCCCCGCGTTCTCGGCGGCGAGGTGCCCGAGCACGGTGGCCGCGACGGTCCGGCCGTCGGCGCGCACCGCGTGCTGCACCTCGTGGCCCTCCGGGTTGGAGGTGAGCGCCAGCACGAACAGGCCGGTGCCGCTCTCCCGGGCCAGCGCGACCGCCGGGGCGAGCGAGCCGTAGCCCAGGTACGGGGAGACGGTGAGGGCGTCGGAGAACAGCGGGGCGTCCTCGGCCAGGAACGACTCGGCGTAGGCGGCCATGGTGGATCCGATGTCGCCGCGCTTGGCGTCCATGACGACCAGGGCACCGGCCTCCCGGGCCTCGCGCACCGTCCGTTCCAGCACGGCCACGCCCCGGGAGCCGAACCGCTCGAAGAACGCGCTCTGCGGCTTCAGCACGGCCACCCGGTCCGCGACCGCCTCGACGACGGTGCGGCTGAACCGCTCCAGGCCGGCGACGCTGTCGTCCAGGCCCCACTGGGCGAGCAGGGAAGCGTGCGGGTCGATGCCGACGCACAGCGGGCCTCGTTCGTCCATCGCCCGGCGCAGCCGCAGGCCGAAGGGGTCGAGTCCGCTCATGCCGTGCTCCTCACGTCGGCGCCCACCGCGTCGGCGAGCGTGTCGTACGGGCTGGTGCGCAGCCGGGCGGCCAGCCCCCTGGTCAGGCCGCGGCACCAGAACGGGCCCCGGTAGACGAGCGCGCTGTAGCCCTGGACCAGCGTGGCGCCGGCCAGGATGCGCTGCCAGGCGTCCTCGGCGGTCTCGATGCCGCCGACGCCCACCAGGGTGATGCGGTCGCCCACGCGCGCGTACAGCCGTCGCAGCACCTGGAGGGAGCGTTCCTTGAGCGGGGCGCCGGACAGGCCGCCGGTCTCCTGCACGAGCGTCTCGTCGGAGCGCAGGCCGAGGCCGTCGCGGGCGATGGTGGTGTTGGTGGCGATGATCCCGTCCAGGCCGAGTTCCACGGCGAGATCGGCCACGGCATCGATGTCCTCGTCGGCGAGGTCCGGCGCGATCTTGACCAGCAGCGGAACCCGGCGGGCCGGGACCGCCCGGTCGGCGGCCTCGCGGACGGCGGTCAGCAGCGGGCGCAGGTGGTCCACGGCCTGGAGGTCGCGCAGGCCGGGCGTGTTCGGCGAGGAGACGTTGACCACGAGGTAGTCGGCGTGCGGCGCCAGACGCTCCGCCGACGTCACGTAGTCGGCGACCGCCTCCGCCTCGGGGACCACCTTCGTCTTGCCGATGTTGACCCCGACGACCGTGCGGAAGACGGGCGTGCGGGAGGCGAGGCGGGCGGCGACGGCCAGCGAGCCCTCGTTGTTGAAGCCCATGCGGTTGATCAGGGCCCGGTCCGGCACCAGCCGGAACAGCCGCTGCCGGGGGTTGCCGGACTGCGGCTGCCCGGTCACCGTGCCGATCTCGACGTGGTCGAAGCCGAGCATGGCCATGCCGTCGATGCCGACGGCGTTCTTGTCGAACCCGGCCGCGAGCCCCAGGGGGCTGTGCAGGCGCAGCCCGAGAGCCTCGGTGCGCAGTTCCCGGCGGCGGGGGGCGAGCACGGCGGCGACGAAGGTGCGCAGCACCGGCACGCCCGCCACCCTGCGGATCCAGCGGAAGGCGAGGTGGTGCGCCCGCTCCGGGTCCATCCGCTGGAAGAACAGGCGGAAGAAGAGGTCGTACATCGTCGAATGTGTCCCAGTGTCCTCATGAGGAGGGGGACACCGCGTCGACGGTGTCCCCCTGCTCGCTGCTAGTCGCGGGCGGCGGTCAGGTGTTCCGCGTGTTCCTGGAGCGAGCGGACGCCCACCTCGCCCCGGTGCAGGGCGTCGATGCCCTGCACGGCGGCGGCGAGCGCCTGCACGGTGGTCAGGCAGGGCACGGAGCGGGCCACCGCCGCGGTACGGATGTCGTAGCCGTCGAGGCGGCCGCCGGTGCCGTAGGGGGTGTTGACGATGAGGTCGACCTCGCCGTCGTGGATGAGCTGCACGATGGTCTTCTCGCCGTTCGGCCCGGTGCCCTCGGACTGCTTGCGCACCACCGTGGCGTTGATGCCGTTGCGCTTGAGGACCTCGGCGGTGCCGGAGGTGGCGAGCAGCTCGAAGCCGTGGGCGACCAGCTCGCGCGCCGGGAAGATCATCGAGCGCTTGTCGCGGTTGGCGACCGAGATGAAGGCCCGGCCCTTGGTCGGCAGCGGCCCGTAGGCGCCCGCCTGCGACTTGGCGTAGGCGGTGCCGAAGAGGGAGTCGATGCCCATGACCTCGCCGGTGGAGCGCATCTCCGGGCCGAGGACGGTGTCCACGCCGCGGCCGTGGATGTCCCGGAAGCGGGTCCAGGGCAGCACGGCCTCCTTGACGGAGATCGGCGCGTCCAGCGGCAGCGCGCCGCCGTCGCCGGTGGCCGGCAGCAGGCCCTCGGCGCGCAGTTCGGCGATGGTGGCGCCCAGCGAGATCCGGGCGGCGGCCTTGGCCAGCGGCACCGCGGTGGCCTTCGAGGTGAAGGGCACGGTGCGCGAGGCGCGCGGGTTGGCCTCCAGCACGTAGAGGATGTCGCCGGAGAGGGCGAACTGGATGTTGATCAGTCCGCGCACGCCGACGCCGCGGGCGATGCCCTCGGTGGAGGCGCGCAGCCGCTTGATGTCGTGGCCGCCGAGGGTGATCGGGGGCAGGGCGCACGCCGAGTCGCCGGAGTGGATGCCGGCCTCCTCGATGTGCTCCATGACGCCGCCGAGGTAGAGCTCCTGGCCGTCGTACAGGGCGTCCACGTCGATCTCGACCGCGTCGTCGAGGAACCGGTCGACCAGCACCGGCCGGTCGGGGCTGATCTCCGTCGACTCGGCGATGTAGGACTCCAGCCGGGCCTCGTCGTAGACGATCTCCATGCCGCGTCCGCCGAGCACGTAGGACGGGCGGACCAGCACGGGGTAGCCGATCTCGTCGGCGATGGCCTTGGCCTCGGCGAAGGCGGTGGCGGTGCCGTGCTTGGGGGCGGGCAGACCGGCCTCCTTCAGGACCCGGCCGAAGGCGCCGCGGTCCTCGGCGGCGTGGATGGCCTCCGGCGGGGTGCCGACGATGGGCACGCCGTTGTCCTTGAGCGCCTGGGCGAGGCCGAGCGGGGTCTGCCCGCCGAGCTGGACGACGACGCCGGCGACCGGGCCGGCCTGCTGCTCGGCGTGGACGATCTCCAGGACGTCCTCCAGGGTGAGCGGCTCGAAGTAGAGCCGGTCGGAGGTGTCGTAGTCGGTGGAGACGGTCTCCGGGTTGCAGTTGACCATCACGGTCTCGTACCCGGCGTCGGACAGCGCGAAGGAGGCGTGGACGCAGGAGTAGTCGAACTCGATGCCCTGGCCGATGCGGTTCGGGCCGGAGCCCAGGATGATGACGGCGGGCTTCTCGCGGGGCGCGACCTCGCTCTCCTCGTCGTAGGAGGAGTAGAAGTACGGAGTCTTCGCGGCGAACTCGGCGGCGCAGGTGTCGACCGTCTTGTAGACGGGGCGGATGCCGAGGACCTGGCGGACCTCGCGGACGACGTCCTCGCGCAGCCCGCGGATCTCCGCGATCTGCTGGTCGGAGAAGCCGTGCCGCTTGGCCTCGGCGAGCAGCTCGCGGTTCAGCTCGGGGGCGGCGGCCAGCTCGTCGGCGATCTCCTTGATGAGGAAGAGCTGGTCCACGAACCAGGGGTCGATCTTCGTGGCCTCGAAGACCTCCTCGGGCGTGGCGCCCGCGCGGATGGCCCCCATGACCGCGTTGATCCGGCCGTCGGTGGGGCGGACCGCCTCGCGCAGCAGCTCGGCCTTGTCGCCGGGCTCGCCGACGAAGGTGAACTGGCTGCCCTTCTTCTCCAACGAGCGCAGCGCCTTCTGGAACGCCTCGGTGAAGTTGCGGCCGATGGCCATGGCCTCGCCGACCGACTTCATGGTGGTGGTGAGGGTGGAGTCGGCGCTGGGGAACTTCTCGAAGGCGAACCGGGGGGCCTTGACGACGACGTAGTCGAGGGTCGGCTCGAAGGAGGCCGGGGTCTCGCGCGTGATGTCGTTGGGGATCTCGTCGAGGGTGTAGCCGACGGCCAGCTTGGCGGCGATCTTGGCGATCGGGAAGCCGGTCGCCTTGGAGGCGAGCGCGGAGGAGCGGGAGACGCGGGGGTTCATCTCGATGACGATGATCCGCCCGTCCTCGGGGTTCACCGCGAACTGGATGTTGCAGCCGCCGGTGTCGACGCCGACCTCGCGGATGACCGCGATGCCGATGTCCCGCAGGGTCTGGTACTCGCGGTCGGTGAGCGTCATGGCGGGCGCGACGGTGATGGAGTCGCCGGTGTGCACGCCCATGGGGTCGAAGTTCTCGATGGAGCAGACGACCACGACGTTGTCGTGCTTGTCGCGCATCAGCTCCAGCTCGTACTCCTTCCAGCCGAGGATCGACTCCTCCAGGAGCACCTCGGTGGTCGGCGAGAGGGTGAGGCCCTGGCCGGCGATGCGGCGCAGTTCGTCCTCGTCGTGGGCGAAGCCGGAGCCGGCGCCGCCCATGGTGAAGGAGGGGCGGACCACGACCGGGTAGCCGCCGAGTTCCTCGACGCCCTTGAGGACGTCGTCCATGGAGTGGCAGATGTAGGAGCGGGCGGACTCGCCGTGGCCGATCTTGCGGCGGACGGCCTCGACGACCTCCTTGAAGCGGTCGCGGTCCTCGCCCTTGTGGATCGCCTCCACGTTGGCGCCGATCAGCTCGACGCCGTACTTCTGAAGGACGCCGTTGTCGTGCAGGGAGATGGCCGTGTTGAGGGCCGTCTGGCCGCCCAGGGTGGGCAGCAGGGCGTCCGGCCGCTCCTTGGCGATGATCTTCTCGACGAACTCGGGGGTGATCGGCTCGACGTAGGTGGCGTCGGCGATCTCCGGGTCGGTCATGATCGTCGCCGGGTTGGAGTTCACCAGGACGACCCGCAGGCCCTCGGCCTTGAGGACGCGGCACGCCTGGGTGCCGGAGTAGTCGAACTCGGCGGCCTGTCCGATGACGATCGGGCCGGAGCCGATGACCAGGACGGACCGGATATCGGAGCGCTTAGGCACGCTGGCCCTCCATCAGGGAGACGAAGCGGTCGAACAGGTACGCGGCGTCGTGCGGGCCTGCCGCCGCTTCGGGGTGGTACTGGACGCTGAAGGCCGGCCGGTCGAGCAGCCGCAGCCCCTCCACCACGTTGTCGTTGAGACACACGTGGGACACCTCGGCGCGGCCGAACGGGGTGTCGGAGACCGTGTCGAGGGGGGCGTCGACGGCGAAGCCGTGGTTGTGCGAGGTGACCTCGACCTTGCCGGTCGCGCGGTCCTGCACCGGCTGGTTGATGCCGCGGTGGCCGTACTTCAGCTTGTAGGTGTCGAAGCCGAGGGCTCGGCCGAGGATCTGGTTGCCGAAGCAGATCCCGAACAGCGGGGTGCCGCGCTCCAGCACGCCCCGCATGACGGAGACCGCGTGGTCGGCGGTGGCGGGGTCGCCGGGGCCGTTGGAGAAGAACACCCCGTCGGGTGCGACGGCGTACACGTCGTCGAGGGTGGCGGTCGGGGGCAGGATGTGCACCTCGATGCCGCGCTGGGTCATGCGCTGGGCCGTCATGCCCTTGATGCCGAGGTCGATCGCGGCGACGGTGAACTTCTTCTCGCCCTCCGCGGGGACCACGTACGGCTCGGTGGTGGCGACCTCGCCGGCCAGGTCGGCGCCCTCCATCGCGGGCACCTCCCGCACGCTCGCCAGCAGCGCCGCGTCGTCGCGCACGGCGTCGCCGCTGAAGATGCCGACGCGCATGGCGCCCCGCTCGCGCAGGTGCCGGGTGAGGGCGCGGGTGTCGATGCCGCTGATGCCGACGATGCCCTGGGCGGACAGCTCGTCGTCCAGGGTGCGGCGGGAGCGCCAGTTGGAGGGCACCCGGGCGGGGTCGCGCACGACGTAGCCGGCGACCCAGATGCGCTTCGACTCGGGGTCGTCGTCGTTGACGCCGGTGTTGCCGACGTGCGGGGCGGTCATCACGACGACCTGGCGGTGGTACGACGGGTCGGTGAGGGTTTCCTGGTAGCCGGTCATGCCGGTGGAGAACACCGCTTCGCCGAAGGTCTCCCCCACCGCCCCGTAGGCACGGCCGCGGAAGATCCGGCCGTCCTCCAGGACGAGTACGGCGGGAACCCTGGCGGTCCCCCTGGTGGAGGTTGTCATCGTGCGCCTTCCGTCGTGGAGATCATGTGGTTGAGGGCGTCGACCCACTCGGTGTGCTCGGCCGCCCGGTCGGAGCGGAACCCGGAGTCGATGACCCGTTCGCCGTGGGCCCAGGTCACCACCAGCAGGCCGCCCTCGGTGAGGACCTTGCCGGCGATGCCCTTGTCGAGGCGGGCGCCGCGCAGGGCGGCGGCGGGGACGAAGAAGTCGCCGGCCCCGGGACGGACGACGTCCAGTCCCGCCTCGGTGAGCGTGAGCTCGGCCCGGCTGCGGGTGCCCAGGCCGCGGGCCACGATGCGGTCGAGCCACTGGCCGGCGGTGGTGGAGCCGTGGTACCGGCCGCTCATCGTCAGCGTGGCGGGGCCGGGGTCGTCCGGCGCGGACGGCAGCTCGGGCAGGTCGCCCTGGAGGGTGCCGCGCCACTTCCAGCCCTCACGCATCAGCCAGTAGAGGAAGGCGACGAAGAGGGCGAGGCCGACGATCCAGCCGATGCGGGCGGCCCAGTCGGTCACTTCCGCCGATTGCTTTTCGGCGGCCAGCAGGATTACAGGTGTCACGTGAGCTTCCCGTCGACGAGCGTGGCCTTGCCCCGGAGCCAGGTGTGGGTGACACGGCCCGGCAGCTCGCGGCCCTCGTAGGGGGTGTTGCGGCTGCGCGAGGCGAAGCCCGCGGGGTCCACGGATCCACGGTATGCCGTGTCGACGAGCACGAGGTTGGCGGGCTCACCAGCCGAGACGGGGCGGCCGTGGCCGGCGGCCCGGCCGATCCGGGCGGGTGCGAAGGACATCCGGTCGGCGACGCCGGCCCAGTCCAGCAGGCCGGTGTCGACCATGGTCTCCTGCACCACCGACAGGGCGGTCTCCAGGCCGACCATGCCCATGGCGGCGGCGGCCCACTCGCAGTCCTTGTCCTCGTGCGGGTGCGGGGCGTGGTCGGTGGCGACGATGTCGATGGTGCCGTCGGCCAGCGCCTCGCGCAGGGCGAGCACGTCCCGCTCGGTGCGCAGCGGCGGGTTGACCTTGTAGACCGGGTTGTAGGTGCGCACCAGTTCGTCGGTGAGGAGCAGGTGGTGCGGGGTGACCTCGGCGGTGACGCGGATGCCGCGGGCCTTGGCCCAGCGGACGATCTCGACGGAGCCGGCGGTCGACAGGTGGCAGATGTGGACGCGGGAGCCGACGTGGTCGGCGAGCAGCACGTCCCGGGCGATGATCGACTCCTCGGCGACGGCCGGCCAGCCGCCGAGCCCGAGTTCGGCGGAGACGACGCCCTCGTTCATCTCGGCGCCCTCGGTCAGGCGCGGCTCCTGGGCGTGCTGGGCGACGACGCCGTCGAACGCCTTCACGTACTCCAGGGCCCGGCGCATGATCACGGCGTCGTGGACGCACTTGCCGTCGTCGGAGAAGACGGTGACGCCGGCCGCGGACTCGTGCATGGCGCCCAGCTCGGCCAGCTTCTGCCCCTCCAGGCCGACGGTGACGGCGCCGACCGGCCGCACGTCGCAGTAGCCGTGCTCCTTGCCGAGCCGCCAGACCTGCTCGACGACGCCGGCGGTGTCGGCGACGGGGAAGGTGTTGGCCATGGCGAACACCGCGGTGTAGCCGCCGCTCGCGGCGGCCCGGGTGCCGGTGAGGACGGTCTCGGAGTCCTCGCGGCCGGGCTCGCGCAGGTGGGTGTGCAGGTCGACGAGACCGGGCAGCAGCACCTTGCCGTCGGCCTCGACGACCTCGGCGCCCTCGGCGGACAGGCCGGTGCCGGTCTCGGCGACGGTGCCGCCGTCGATCAGGACGTCCTTGGGCGGGCCGCCGAGCACCTTCGCACCGCGGATCAGGGTCTTGCTCATGGTCTTACTTCTCCTCCGTCGCGCGGGCGTGGGTCAGGGCGGGTTCGTTGCCGCCGAGCAGCAGGTAGAGGACGGCCATCCGGATGGAGACGCCGTTGGCGACCTGCTCCACGACGGTGCAGCGGTCGGAGTCGGCGACGTCGGCGGTGATCTCCATGCCGCGGACCATCGGGCCGGGGTGCATCACGATCGCGTGGTCGGGCATCCGGCCCATCCGGTCGCCGTCGAGGCCGTAGCGCCGGGAGTACTCGCGCTCGGTCGGGAAGAACGCGGCGTTCATCCGCTCGCGCTGCACGCGCAGCAGCATCACGGCGTCGGACTTGGTGAGCGTGGAGTCGAGGTCGTAGGAGACCTGGCAGGGCCACGTCTCGACGCCGACCGGCAGCAGGGTGGGCGGGGCGACGAGGGTGACCTCGGCGCCGAGGGTGTGCAGCAGGTCGACGTTGGACCGGGCGACCCTGCTGTGCAGGATGTCGCCGACCAGGGTGATGCGGCGGCCGCCGAGGTCCTTGCCCAGTCCGGCGTCCCGGCCGACCAGGCGGCGGCGCATGGTGAAGGCGTCCAGCAGGGCCTGGGTGGGGTGCTGGTGGGTGCCGTCCCCGGCGTTGACGACGGTGGCGTCGATCCAGCCGGAGGTGGCCAGCCGGTAGGGGGCGCCGGAGGCGCTGTGCCGGATGACGACCGCGTCGACGCCCATGGCCTCCAGGGTCTGGGCGGTGTCCTTCAGGGACTCGCCCTTGGAGACGCTGGAGCCCTTGGCGGTGAAGTTGATGACGTCCGCGGACAGCCGCTTCTCGGCTGCCTCGAAGGAGATCCGGGTGCGGGTGGAGTCCTCGAAGAAGAGGTTGACGACGGTGCGTCCGCGCAGGGTGGGCAGTTTCTTGATCGGCCGGTCGGCGACCCGGGCCATCTCCTCGGCGGTGTCGAGGATCAGGACGGCGTCGTCGCGGGAGAGGTCGGCGGCCGAGATGAGATGACGCTGCATCTGTCAGGCTCCGTGGGAGGGTTCAGCGGAAGAAGCGGGGGAAACCGGGCGATCCGGGCAGCCGGGGGCAGGGCAGGGCGTCGCCTGCCGGGCACGGCCGCCGACGGGGGTGCGCAGCGCTACTGGGTGGTCTGCTTCGCGCCGAGCAGCACGGTGTCGCGACCGTCCTCCTCGGCGACCAGGACCTTGACCGTCTCCCGCAGCGACGTGGGGAGGTTCTTGCCGACGTAGTCGGCGCGGATGGGCAGCTCGCGGTGGCCGCGGTCGACGAGCACGGCGAGCTGCACCGCGCGCGGGCGCCCGATGTCGTTCAGCGCGTCGAGGGCGGCGCGGATGGTCCGGCCGGAGAAGAGCACGTCGTCGACGAGGACGACCAGGCGGCCGTCGATGCCGTCACCGGGGATCTCGGTGCGGGCCAGGGCACGCGGGGGGTGCATGCGCAGGTCGTCGCGGTACATGGTGATGTCGAGCGAGCCGACCGGGACCTTGCGCTCGGTGATCTGCTCCAGCTTGGCGGCCAGCCGCTGGGCGAGGAAGACACCCCGCGTCGGGATGCCGAGGAGCACCACGTCGTCGGCGCCCTTGGCGCGCTCGACGATCTCGTGGGCGATGCGGGTCAGGACCCGCGCGATGTCGGGGCCTTCGAGAACCGGCCGCGCACCGGGGGGCGCGTCCTGCTGTTCGTCCATGGGAAACGGACCTCCTTCTCCGCCTCACGGGACGGACCTTAAAGGACGTCGGATGTGCGGCCCTACGCTATCAGGTGCCGACCACGTGCCGACACGCGGCCCGGTCACCGCCCGATCACCCCCGAGCCGTCCCTGAATCACCCGTTCGGAGCAACCGGCGGCGAGTAGCACGGAAGAGTCGGTGTGGACCATTCGGCTTGACGGGCGAGAGTAACGCTGCGTAACCTCACAGTGAGTTACCAGCCGCGCGGCCCGGAATCCAGACCGACCGCGTAGACACAGTGCCGGGGAGCTATATGTCCAGCGAATACGCCAAACAGCTCGGGGCCAAGCTCCGGGCGATCCGCACCCAGCAGGGCCTTTCCCTCCACGGTGTCGAGGAGAAGTCCCAGGGACGCTGGAAGGCGGTCGTGGTCGGGTCCTACGAGCGCGGTGACCGCGCCGTGACCGTGCAGCGCCTCGCGGAGCTGGCGGACTTCTACGGCGTGCCGGTGCAGGAGCTGCTGCCGGGTACGACCCCCGGCGGTGCCGCCGAGCCGCCGCCCAAGCTGGTCCTGGACCTGGAGCGGCTGGCCACGGTGCCGGCCGAGAAGGCGGGTCCCCTGCAGCGCTACGCGGCGACGATCCAGTCGCAACGCGGCGACTACAACGGCAAGGTGCTCTCGATCCGCCAGGACGACCTGCGCACCCTCGCCGTCATCTACGACCAGTCGCCGTCGGTCCTCACCGAGCAGCTGATCAGCTGGGGCGTGCTGGACGCGGACGCGCGGCGCGCGGTCGCCGTGCACGAGGAGAGCTGACCGCGCCGCGTCGCGCGGAGAGCAGAAACGTACCGCCGGGGCGGCCGGAACCCTGTGAGAGGGTTCCGGCCGCCCCGGCAATTTTTCGTGACGGGGTGCGGCCCCGGGGGCCCGCGGCGGGCGCGGGGGGGGGCCGGAAGCGCCCCGGCCCAGGGTGTCGCCCCGGCCCCGGCCCCGGCCACACCCTGGGCCCTCGCAGGGCTCGGCCGGACGGGTACCCGGCGGCGGCCGGCCGCCCCCGCTCCCGGCGTGCGAACGGCCCGCGGCGCCTTTGGGGGCCGCGGGCCGTCGGTGGCTGAGCGGGCGGTGCCCGGCGTCGGGTGCGGAACGCGCTCCGGCTGCCGGTACCCCTCTAGTCGCGGCGCAGCGAGGGCTTGAGCTCCTTGAGCCGGCCGAGCAGGCCGTTGATGAACGACGGCGACTCGTCGGTGGAGAACTCCTTGGCCAGCTGCACCATCTCGTCCAGCACGACCGCGTCCGGCGTCCCGTCGACCCAGAGCAGCTCGTAGGCGCCCAGGCGGAGGATGCTGCGGTCGACGACGGGCATGCGGTCGAGCGTCCAGCCGACCGAGTACTGGGCGATCAGCTCGTCGATGCGCTGCGCGTGCTCCGCGTAGCCCTCGACCAGCTGCATCGTGTACTCGCTCACCGGCGGCTGCCGGGTGTCGGTCCGGGAGTGCCGGATCCAGTCCGCGAGGACCGTCAGGACGTCGGCACCGCGCTGGTCGCCCTCGAAGATGATCTGGAAGGCGCGCTTGCGGGCCGTGTTGCGGGCAGCCACGGTTAGCCGTTCACCCGGCCGAGGTAGTCGCTGGTGCGGGTGTCGACCTTGATCTTCTCGCCGGTGACGATGAAGAGCGGGACCTGGATCTGGTGGCCGGTCTCCAGCGTGGCGGGCTTGGTGCCGCCGGTGGAGCGGTCGCCCTGCACGCCGGGCTCGGTCTCCTGGACGGTCAGCTCGACGGCGGCCGGCAGCTCGACCGAGAGCACCTCGCCCTCGTGGGTGGCCACGGTGGCCTCGAAGCCCTCGACGAGGAAGTGGGCGGCGTCGCCGACGACCTTGCGGTCGATGTGCAGCTGGTCGTAGGTCTCCATGTCCATGAAGACGAAGTAGTCGCCGTCCATGTAGGAGAACTGCATGTCGCGCTTGTCGACGGTGGCCGTTTCGACCTTGACGCCGGCGTTGAAGGTCTTGTCGACGGTCTTGCCGGACAGCACGTTCTTCAGCTTGGTGCGCACGAAGGCCGGGCCCTTGCCGGGCTTGACGTGCTGGAACTCGACGACGGACCAGAGCTGGCCGCCTTCCAGCTTGAGCACCATGCCGTTCTTGAGGTCGTTCGTGGAAGCCACGTTGCGGAATCTCCTGGACTGACGTGAGACGACCCGGGGCAGGCACTCGGCGCGGCTACAGCGCGAGCAGCCCCTTGGTCGTGATGGTGAGTAGCTCGGGTCCGCCGTCCGCCTCGGGGCGCACGACGAGCGTGTCATCGATCCGGACACCGCCCCGGCCCGGGAGGTGGACCCCCGGTTCGACGGTGACCGGCACGCAAGCGTCCAGTTTACCCATGGCCGCGGGGCCCAACTGAGGGTCCTCGTCGATTTCCAGTCCGACACCGTGACCGGTGAGCTCCGGAAGGGCCTCCGCGTACCCGGCGGAGTCCAGGACCTGGCGTGCCGCGTGGTCCACGTCGCGGCAGGCGGCACCGGGCACGAGGGACTCCCGGCCCGCCCGCTGGGCTGCGAACACGAGGTCGTACAGCTCGATCTGCCAGGCCGCCGGGGCGGTGCCGATGACGAACGTACGGCCGATCTCGCAGCGGTAGCCGCGGTAGGCGGCGCCGAGGCAGACGGAGAGGAAGTCGCCCTCCTCCACCCGGCGGTCGGTGGGCCGGTGCCCGCGTCGGCCGGCATGGGGGCCGGTGGCGACGGAGGTGGGGAAGGCCGGGCCGTCCGCCCCGTGGTCGACGAGGCGGCGCTCCAGCTCCAGGGCGAGGTGCCGTTCGGTGCGGCCGACGAGGATGGACTCCAGCAGTTCGCCGAGCGCCTGGTCGGTGATCTCGGCGCCGATGCGCAGGCAGGAGATCTCCTCCTCGTCCTTGATCACGCGCAGCTGCTCGACGGCACCCCCGACGTCGGCCAGGCGCAGGCCGGGTGCGACGGAGCCGAGGGCGCGGTGGCGGGCGACGGTGAGGTGGTGTTCCTCGACGGCGAGGGCGTCGGCGCCCTGGCCGGCGGCGAGCTCGGTGGCGGCGACCGCGGGGTCGGCCGCGCCGCCGGGCACGACGTGCCGGCGCAGTGCCTCGTCCGGCCGGGCCTGCGGGAACCGGTCCTCGGGCGGGCCGGCGCAGACCAGCAGGTCTTCGGCCGGGCCGAGCAGGAGGACCGCGCCCTCGGGCGCGGCACCCGCGAGGTAGCGCACATTGGCGGGCCGGGAGACGAGCGCCGCCGCGCTGCCCCCCGCGTTGCAGCATTCCCTGAGCCGCGCCCGGCGGGCCGCGTACACCTCTGACATGACCCGAGCCTATGAGCGCGGGCCGGATGCCGCCGGTCGGGAGGGGCCGAGCGGGGGCCGTCCCGGCATGGCTCCAGGTGGGGCGGCCGGGGCGGCCGACCGAGCGGGTGACGGGCGGTCCCCCGGGCGCTCGCCAGCCCGCCGGCCCGGGTCACCAGGCCGGCGGGCTGGCGAGCGAGCGGGCGAGGACCTCGTCCAGGAGCTTGGCGGTCTCCGGGATGCCGAGCTGGGAGTTGTCGATGATGGGCAATCCGGAGCCGTACCAGCCGGCCATGCGGCCGTGGATGCGGGCGACCTCCTCGTCGCTCAGGCGCCGGTTGCCGCTGCGTTCGGCGTTGCGCTCCAGCACGATGTCCAGGCCGGGCAGCAGGACGACGGGCAGCAGTCCGGGTCCCACGTGCCGCTTCCAGCCGCCGAGGCCCACCACGGGGCGGTCGGGGAAGACGGCGTCGTCGAGGATGCAGGAGATCCCGTTGGCCAGGAAGTTGCGCGCGGCGAAGCCGCAGGTGCGGCGGGCCAGGCGGTACTGGGCCTCGGAGTTGTCGTTCCACCCGGTCTGGGGGTCGGCGAACCCGGAGCGGACCCATTCCCGTACGTCGTCGAGGCTGATGTGGGCGGTCGGCACCCGGCGGTGGTCCGCCCAGTACTTGGCCACGCTGGTCTTGCCGGCTCCCGCGGGGCCTATGAGGAGCACCGCGATGGCCGTCGCCGAGGGATCGGCGGGCGCCGCGGCGGTCTGCGGCGGGGCGGGGACGGCGACCGGGGCGCCGGGCGGCAGCGGCACGTGGCCCGTGGTGTCCGGCGGCGGCGCGGCGGAGGCGTGCCGGGGGCCGGGGGCGGGCTGGGGGGCCGGGGCGTGCGGGGCCGGTCCCGGCGGGGGCACGGGGTAGCCCGGCGGCGGGGGCGGCGCGGGGGCGCGCGGGGGGCCCTGGGGCGCTCCCGGGTGGGGCCCGGGGTGGTGTGCGGCCGGTGACCAGCCTCCGGCCGGTCCGTGCCCCTGCTGATGGGGCGGCGGCAGCGGAGAACCCACTGCGTGCTGCATCCGGTGCCACTCCGTCTCGTACAGGCGATGGGCGCTGACAGCAGGGGGTACCCCGCTGGCCCACAGACTAAAGGCATGGGCACCGCCGTTCGAACAGGACCGCCCCCAGCCGTTGTTGTGGCAACGGCCGGGGGCGATCCGGAGTGCCCGGTTCCGGGGGAGATGTTCCCGCGCGGGATGGTCCGGCGGCCCGGCGGCGGCCCGCCGGGGCTCCCTCGGGCCCGCCGTCCGTGCGTGCGGCGGGACGGCCGGGCCGCGGGTGCTACTCCCCCACCTCGCCGTAGGCGGCGAGCAGGACGGCCGGGTCGGGCCCCTCCAGGACGGTGGGCTTGGCGAGGCCGTCGAGGACGACGAAGCGCAGCAGGTCGCCGCGGGACTTCTTGTCGACCTTCATGGTCTCCAGCAGCCGGGGCCACTGGTCGTGACGGTAGTGCAGCGGCAGTCCGACGGACTGCAGGACCGTGCGGTGACGGTCGGCGGTGGCGTCGTCCAGGCGGCCTGCGAGGCGGCCGAGTTCGGCGGCGAAGTGCATGCCGACCGAGACCGCGGCGCCGTGGCGCCACTTGTAGCGCTCGTTCTTCTCGATGGCGTGGCCGAGCGTGTGGCCGTAGTTGAGGATCTCCCGGCGGCCGGACTCCTTGAGGTCCTCGGAGACGACGTCGGCCTTGACGCGGATGGACCGCTCGATGAGCTCGGCGGTGTGCGGGCCGGCGGGGGTGCGGGCGGCCTGCGGGTCGGCCTCGATGAGGTCCAGGATCACCGGGTCGGCGATGAAGCCGGCCTTGATGACCTCGGCCAGACCGGAGACGTAGTCGTTGACGGAGAGGGAGTCCAGGGCGGCGAGGTCGCACAGCACGCCGGCGGGCGGGTGGAAGGCGCCCACGAGGTTCTTGCCCTCGGCGGTGTTGATGCCGGTCTTCCCGCCGACGGCGGCGTCGACCATGGCGAGCACGGTGGTGGGGACGGCGATCCAGCGCACCCCCCGCAGCCAGGTCGCGGCGACGAACCCGGCCAGGTCGGTGGTGGCCCCGCCGCCCACGCCGACGATGACGTCGGTGCGGGTGAACCCGGACTGGCCCAGCGCCTTCCAGCAGTAGGCGGCCACCTCGGCGGTCTTGGCCTCCTCGGCGTTGGGCACCTGGATCGCGATCGCCTCGTAGCCCTGCTCCGCCAGGTCGGCGCGGAGCGCCTCCCCGGTCTCGGCGAGCGCCTCGGGGTGCAGCACGGCGACCCGCTTGGCCCGGTCGCCGACCAGCCCGGCGAGTTCGCCGAGGAGCTGCCGGCCCACCAGGACGTCGTAGGGTTCGGTTCCCGCGGTGCCGCCGATGGCGATGCGGGTCACGGCCTCGCTGCTCATGCTTGCTTCAACTCCAGTGCGTCCAGGGCGGCTTCGGTGACCTCTTCGGGCGTGCGGCCGTCGGTCGGGACGACGGCCGTGGCGACCTCCTCGTACAGGTGCCGCCGGGCCTGCATCAGCTCGCGCCACTGCTTGCGCGGGTTGACCGCGAGCAGCGGGCGGGCGGTGTTCAGGCCGGTGCGCCGGACCGCCTCCTCGACGTCCATCGAGAGGTAGACGACCCGCTGCGCGGCGAGCAGGGCGCGGGTGCCGGCGTCGAGGACGGCGCCGCCGCCGAGCGACAGCACGCCGTCGTGGTCCTCCAGGGCCGCCCGCACGGCGTCCTTCTCCAGGGCGCGGAAGGCGTCCTCGCCCTCCTCGACGAAGATGTCGGCGATGCTGCGGCCCTGCGCGGCGACGATGTCGTCGTCGGTGTCGCGGTGTCCCACGCCGAGACGGTCGGCCAGCAGCCGGCCCACGGTGGACTTGCCCACCCCCATCGGGCCGACCAGGACGAGGAGCGGGCTCACCGGACGGCCAGCGCGTCGAGGTAGGAGCGCACGTTGCGGCGGGTCTCGGTGACACTGTCACCGCCGAACTTCTCCGCGACCGCGTCGGCCAGCACCAGCGCCACCATGGCCTCGGCCACGATCCCGGCGGCCGGCACCGCGCACACGTCGGAACGCTGGTGGTGGGCGGCCGCCGCCTCGCCGGTGGCCACGTCCACCGTGCGCAGCGCCCGGGGCACGGTCGCGATCGGCTTCATCGCGGCGCGCACCCGCAGCAGCTCGCCGGTGCTCAGCCCGCCCTCGGTGCCGCCGGACCGGCCGGTGGCGCGCCGGATGCCGTCGTCGGTGGCGAGGATCTCGTCGTGCGCCTTCGAGCCGGGCACCCGGGCCAGGTCGAAGCCGTCGCCGACCTCCACGCCCTTGATGGCCTGGATGCCCATCAGGGCCGCGGCCAGCCGGGCGTCCAGACGCCGGTCCCAGTGCACGTGCGAGCCCAGCCCCACCGGCACCCCGTAGGCCAGGACCTCCACCACACCGCCGAGGGTGTCGCCGTCCTTGTGGGCCTGGTCGATCTCCGCGACCATCGCCTTGGAGGCGTCCGCGTCCAGGCAGCGCACCGGGTCCGCGTCCAGCCGCTCGACGTCCTCGGGCTTCGGGTACACCCCGTACGGGGCCTTCGCCGCCGCCAGCTCCACCACGTGCGAGACGATCTCGATCCCGGCCGTCTCCTTCAGGTACGACCGGGCCACCGCGCCCAGCGCCACCCGCGCCGCCGTCTCACGGGCCGAGGCCCGCTCCAGCACCGGACGCGCCTCGTCGAACCCGTACTTCTGCATGCCCGCCAGGTCGGCGTGACCGGGGCGGGGGCGGGTCAGCGGGGCGTTGCGGGCGAGGCCGGCCAGCACCTCCGGGTCCACCGGATCGGCCGCCATGACCTGCTCCCACTTCGGCCACTCGGTGTTGCCCACCATGATCGCGACCGGGGACCCCAGCGTCAGGCCGTGCCGCACACCGCCGAGGAAGGTGATCTCGTCGCGCTCGAACTTCATCCGGGCACCACGGCCGTAGCCCAGCCGCCGCCGCGCCAGGTGGTCCGCCACCATCTCCGTGGTGATCGGCACGCCGGCGGGCAGGCCCTCCAGCGTCGCGACGAGTGCGGGACCGTGGGACTCCCCCGCGGTCAGCCAGCGCAACCTGCTCAACGGTGTGCTCCTCCGTGCTCGCGCCCCGGTACTGCCCTGCGCACACGCGTGGTCGCGTGCGGCTGCGGCGGGGACGGGGTGCGCGGGCCCCGGTCCGCCATGTCCGATCCTCCCACGTCCGGGCGCCGGTCCCGGTCGTCGGTCCATCAGTCGGACGTGCGGCCGGACGCGGGGCCGGAACGCGCGGGAAGGGCACGGGTGCTGGGGCCGTACGGCCCCGGGGACCGCACCGGCGCGCGGCGGAGACCGTACGGGCGCCGGGGCGGGGCGGGCGTCAGCGGGCGGCGAGGGCCCGCTCACCCGCCGCGCGCATGGCGCCCAGCGGGGCCGGGGCACGCCCGGTCATCTGCTCGACCTGGAGCACCGCCTGGTGCACCAGCAGGTCGAGTCCGCCGACCACGGCGCCGCCGTACGCCGACCAGCGGGCGGCGAGGACGGTGGGCCAGGGGTCGTAGAGGACGTCGAAGAGGGCCGCCGGGCGTTCCGGAACGGCCGCCGCCAGCGGGTCGGTGACGCCGGCCGGGGTCGTGGTGACCACCAGCGGGGCGTGCAGGGCTTCCCGGGCGTCGTCCCAGGCGGCGATGCGGACGGTGACCTCCAGCCGCTCGGCCCACTCGCGCATCTCGGCGGCGCGGGCCTCACTGCGGACGTAGACCGCCACCTCACCGGTGCAGACCCGGGACAGCGCGGCCAGGGCGGAGGAGGCGGTGGCCCCGGCGCCGAGGATCGCCGCGGTGTCGACCTTCTCGATGCCGTGCTCGCGCAGCGCGGCGACCATGCCCGGGATGTCGGTGTTGTCCCCGGTGCGGCGGCCGTCCTCGGCGAACACGACGGTGTTGACCGCGTCGACGGAGGCGGCGGTGGCACTGATGTCGTCCAGCAACGGGATCACCGCCCGCTTCAGCGGCATGGTCAGTGACAGCCCCGCCCACTCACGGCCGAGCGTCTCGAAGAATCCCGGCAGCGCCTTCTCGTCGACCTCGAAGCGGTCGTACCGCCAGCCCTCCAGCCCCAGCTCCGCGTACGCGGCACGGTGCAGCACCGGGGAGAGCGAGTGGGCGATCGGGGAACCGAGCACGGCGGCCCGGCGCGGTGCGGTCATCAGTTCTTCCTCGAGGCGTTCCACTGGTCGACCAGTCTCTGGTGCTCGGCGTTGGTCTTGGTGAACTGGCTGGTCTTGCCGTCCATCGAGATGAAGTAGAACCAGCCGTCGTCGGTGGGCTTGAGGGCGCCCTTGACCGCGTCCTCGCCCGGGTTGCCGATGGGCCCGGGCGGCAGGCCCTTGTGGAAGTAGGTGTTGTAGGGGTTGTCGTAGTTGCGGAGTTCCTTGAGCGAGAGGTCGATCTTGCTCTGGTTCTTGACGTAGTTGTACGTCGAGTCGAACTCCAGCATCCCGTTGGTCTCGGTGTTGCCGGGTTCCAGCCGGTTGTAGATGACCTCGGCCATCTTGCGGAAGTCGCTGTGGCTGGTGCCCTCCGCCTGGACCAGGCTGGCGACCGTGATGAGCTGCCAGGGGTTCTCCAGCCCGAGGCTCTCGGCCTTCTTCTCGACGCCCAGCTTCTCGTAGGTCCTGGTGGCCTGCTCGACCATCCGCTTGAGGACGTCCTCGGGCTTCTGGTCCTCGGTCACGCCGTAGCTGGACGGGAAGAGGAAGCCCTCGAGCGGGTCCTTGACGTTCTCGTGGCCCTGCGCCCACTCCGGCAGACCCAGCTTCTCCCAGTCCTCCTTGGCGACCTTGGCGGTGGTGCCCTTCTCGACCTCCAGGCGCTGGTCGATGAGCTCGTAGATCTTGGCGTTGCGCCAGCCCTCGGCGATGACCAGGTTGTTGCGGCTCTTGGGGCTGAGCATCAGGGCGACGGCACTCTCGGCCGACATCTCCTTCTCCAGGGTGTACACGCCGTCCTGGATCGACTTGCCCTCCGGATTGCCCGCCTGGGCGGCGACGAAGGCGTCGACGCTGGCGACCACGCCGGCGTCCTTGAGCAGCTGGCCGATGCGGTTGCCGAACGCGCCCTTGGGGATCGACACGGTGACCTGCTGGCCGTTGCCGTCACCCGCGAAGTCCTCGGCACCGCCGAAACGATCCTGGTAGAACTGCCAGCCGACATAGCTCACCCCGGCCAGACCGCCGCCGAGGACCAGGGCCACCACGAGGCAGGCGCAGCCGGCGCGTTTCTTCTTCTCCTTGCCGCCCCGGCCCCGTCGCTCGTCGCGTCCCCGGCCGTCGTCGGCGTCGTCGGCGTCGCCGTCGTCGTCATCGCCGGCGAAGAAGGCGTGCTCGCCCCGGTCCGGTCCCGGGTCCCAGTCGGTGCGGCCCTCCGCTTCCGGTTCCGCTTCTGCTTCCGCTTCCGGTTCCGGTTCGGGCCCGGGTCCGGGACGGGCGCCCCGGCGGCCGGGGGGTTCGGGCGGCGGGTAGGCCTCGGAGGTGCCGTAGTAGTCGGCCTGCTGGGCCGCGTAGGCCCCGGCCTGCTGCCCGTAGGGGTCGGGGCCGACGGCGTACGGGTCCTGCGGGTGGGCGGCGGCCGGCCAACTGCCGCTGTCGTACGGCTGTTGGTGCTGGTGAGGTTGCTGGTGCTGCTGCTGTTGCTGCTGGGCGGCGTAGGGAGGGCCGTAGGGGTCGTGCTGCGGCTGCTGTCCGCCGTACTGCTGCTGCTCGTAGGGCCGGCCGTACGCGTCGTACTGGGGGTGACGGCCGTAGCCGGTCCGGTCTCCCGCGCCCCACTCGCCGTACTGCTGCTGCGTCTGCGGCTGCTGCGGGTACTGCTGCCGGCCGTCGTAGGACTGCGGGCCCTCCGGGGCCTGCCGGCCTGCCCATCCGCCGTCCCCGTACAACGGGTCGTCCGGATGCCACGGTTCGGAGCCCCGGCCCCGGCCATACTCAGTCATCGATCCCCTAGAGCCGCGAGGTGGCGGTCGCGCGGCTCTGGTTCCGGCGTCCGCCCCGCCTCTTTCTGTGCGGCGGCTGTTCGAACACCGCCGCATCGCGCGGAACGTTACCGTATCGCGATCAGATGACCACTTCGACGCCCTCACCGGGTGGTGTACCTGACACCCGTTCGGATTCGAGGGCCTGCTGGAGGATGATCACAGCGGCCGCCTGATCGATGACGGAACGTCCCTTCCTGGACTTCACGCCCGACGCCCGCAGCCCTTGACTCGCCGTCACGGTCGTCATGCGCTCGTCGAGGAGCCTCACCGGAATCGGGGCGATCATGCCCGCCAGTTCCCGGGCGAAGCCCCGGACCTTGGCCGCCGCCGGGCCCTCGCCCCCCTTGAGGGAGCGGGGCAGTCCGACGACGACCTCGATCGGCTCGTACTCCTCGGCCAGCTGCTTCAGCCGCCGGTGGGCGGCCGGCACGTCCCGGCCGGGGACGGTCTCCACGGGCGTGGCGAGGATCCCGTCGGGGTCGCACGAGGCGACCCCGATCCGGGCGTCCCCGACGTCGATCGCGAGCCGGCGTCCTCTGCGCATCGTCGGCCGTCCTACGCGGCCGTGTCGGCGACGAGCCGCTCGACGGCCTCGACGGCCTCGCCGACGGCGGCCGGGTTCTGACCGCCGCCCTGGGCCACGTCGGGCTTGCCGCCACCGCCGCCGCCGAGGGTCTTGGCGGCCGTGCGGACCAGCTCGCCGGCCTTGAGGCCGCGCTCGCGGGCGGCCTCGTTGGTGGCGATCACCGTCAGCGGCCGGCCGTTGTTCACCGTGAAGAGGGCCACGACGGCGGCCCGGCCGCCCTGGATCCGGCCGCGCACGTCGAGGACCAGCTTGCGCAGGTCGTCGGCGGTCGTGCCGTCCGGCACCCGGCCGGTGACCACAGCGACCCCGCGGACGTCCTTGGCGCCCTCGGCCAGCCCGGCGGCGGCCTGGAGCACCTTCTCGGCGCGGAACTTCTCGATCTCCTTCTCGGCGTCCTTCAGCTTGCCGAGCATGGCGGAGACCTTCTCCGGCAGCTCCTCCGGGCGGCCCTTCAGCAGCTCGGTGAGCTGGTTGACCACGGTGTGCTCGCGGGCCAGGAAGGTGTAGGCGTCGACCCCGACCAGGGCCTCGATGCGGCGCACGCCGGACCCGATGGAGGACTCACCGAGCAGCTTCACCAGACCCAGCTGGGCGGTGTTGTGCACGTGGGTGCCGCCGCACAGCTCCTTGGAGAAGTCGCCGATGGTGACCACGCGGACCCGGTCGCCGTACTTCTCGCCGAACTCGGCGATGGCGCCCTGCTTCTTGGCCTCGTCGATGCCCATGATGTCCGCGCGCACATCGAGGTCGCGGGCGAGCACCTCGTTGATCTTCTGCTCGACGTCCAGCATCACCGTCTGCGGCACGGCGGACGGCGAGCCGAAGTCGAAGCGGAAGCGGCCCGGCTGGTTCTCCGAACCGGCCTGGGCGGCCGTCGGGCCGAGCGCGTCGCGCAGCGCCTGGTGGGTGAGGTGGGTGGCCGAGTGGGCGCGGGCGATGGCCTTGCGGCGGCGGTCGTCGATGGAGGCGTGGGCCCGGGAGCCGACGGTGACCTCGCCGACCTGGACGACGCCCTTGTGGACGTGGACGCCCGGGACCGGCGTCTGGCAGTCGCGGACCTCGACGACGGCGCCGGAGTCGGTGCGGATCCGGCCGGTGTCACCGATCTGACCGCCGCCCTCGGCGTAGAACGGGGTGCGGTCGAGGACGATCTCGACCTCGTCGCCCTCGGTGGCGGCCGGCGAGGAGACGCCGTCGACGAGGATGCCGACGACCGTGGACTCGCCCTCGGTGTCGGTGTAGCCGATGAAGTCGGTGGTCCCGGCGCGGTCGGCGATCTCGCGGTAGGCGCCGAGGTCGGCGTGGCCGGTCTTCTTGGCCTTGGCGTCGGCCTTGGCGCGCTCCCGCTGCTCCTTCATCAGGCGGCGGAAGCCGTCCTCGTCCACGGACAGGCCCTGCTCGGCGGCCATCTCCAGGGTCAGGTCGATGGGAAAGCCCCAGGTGTCGTGCAGCAGGAAGGCCTTGTCGCCGGGCAGCACGGTGGAACCGGCGGCCTTGGTCTCGCTGACGGCCGTGTCCAGGATGTTGGTGCCGGCCTTCAGCGTCTTGAGGAAGGCGTTCTCCTCGGCGAGGGCGACCTTCTCGATGCGCTCGCGGTCGGTGATCAGCTCGGGGTACTGCTGTCCCATCATGTCGATGACGACGTCGACCAGGTCCTTGACGACCGGGCCGGTGGCGCCGAGCAGCCGCATGTTGCGGATGGCGCGGCGCATGATGCGGCGCAGCACGTAGCCGCGGCCCTCGTTGCCCGGGGTGACGCCGTCGCCGATGAGCATGACCGAGGTGCGCATGTGGTCGGTGACCACGCGCAGCGACACGTCGGAGTGCTGGGCGTCGCCGTAGCGGACGCCGGTCAGCTCGGTGGCCTTGTCGATGACGGCCATGGAGGTGTCGATCTCGTACATGTTCTGCACACCCTGCAGAATCATGGCGAGGCGTTCCAGGCCGAGGCCGGTGTCGATGTTCTTGCTGGGCAGCTCGCCGAGGATCGGGTAGTCCTTGCCGGACCCCTCGCCCCGCTCGTACTGCATGAAGACGAGGTTCCAGATCTCCACGTACCGCTCGTCGTTGACGGCGGGGCCGCCCTCGGGGCCGAACTCGGGGCCGCGGTCGTAGTTGATCTCGGAGCACGGCCCGCAGGGGCCGGGGACGCCCATGTCCCAGTAGTTGTCCTTCTTGCCCAGGCGCTGGATCCGCTCGGCGGGCACGCCGACGACGTCGCGCCACAGGCGCTCGGCCTCGTCGTCCTCCTCGTAGACGGTGATCCACAGGCGCTCCGGGTCGAGGCCGTAACCGCCCTTGTCCTGGGGGCTGGTGAGCAGTTCCCAGGCCAGCTCGACGGCGCCCTGCTTGAAGTAGTCGCCGAAGGAGAAGTTGCCGCACATCTGGAAGAACGTGCCGTGCCGGGTGGTCTTGCCGACCTCTTCGATGTCCGGGGTGCGCACGCACTTCTGCACGCTGGTGGCGCGGGCGTAGGGCGGCTTGACCTCGCCCAGGAAGTAGGGCTTGAACGGGACCATGCCGGCCGGGACGAGCAGCAGAGTCGGGTCGTCCGCGATGAGCGACGCCGAAGGGACGACGGTGTGCCCGCGCTCCTCGAAGAAGCTCAGCCAGCGGCGGCGGATCTCGGCCGACTCCATCAGTGGTCCTCATTCCGGTTGTACGGGTACGTCGTGTACGTCTGGTGCGTCGGCCGGATCGCCGAACCCTCGACGTACGGGGCGGTGTTGCGGTTCTCGATGGCGGTGTGGCGCCGGGGCGGGGGCAGTTCGCGGTCCACGGGGGCGGAGAGGCCGAGGGCGTCGCCCAGTTCGGCCTCCCGCCGGGCCATGTTGTCGCGGACCTCGACGGCGAAGTCGGCGGCCCTCTCGCGCAGCCGGCCGCCCGCCTCCAGCGCCTTGTTCGCCACGGTGACGGCGAGGTGCTCGGGCGTGAGCTGCCGGAGTTTGCGGTTGACCTTGGTGGTGGCCCACACGCCGGCGGCGACGCCGGTGCTGAACCAGAAGGTACGGCGGAACATCGCTGGGTCAGTCCCTCTTTCCGCGGGTGCGCTTGGCCCGTCGCGCACCGGGGACGGTGCGGCCGACGATCACGGTGCGCCGCGACGCCCGGGCCGGTGCGTCCTCCTCCTTGCGGCCGCCGATGGCACGGCGCACGCCGTAGCCGAAGGCGGCGACCTTCACCAGGGGGCCGCCGAAGGTGGAGGCGACGGTGGTGGACAGGGCGGAGGCGTTGGAGGTGACCTCCTGGACGTCGGAGGCGATCGCGTCGACCCGCTCGATCTGGGTCTGCGCGGAGCGCACCGCCGCGGAGGCGTCGGCGAGCAGCGGAACGGCCTGGTCGGTCACGTCCGCGACCAGCTTGGTGGTCGCCCTGAGCGTCTGGGCCAGCCTCGCGAGAGCCACCGCGAGGAAGGAGACCAGAATCGCCCAGAACACGGCCACCAGAATGCCGGCCACCTCTCCACCGGACACTGTGCACCCGCTCCCTGTTACCTGCCTGGACATCGCGAAAGTCGTGGCACCGAGCCTATCGCGCCGGTGGTGGGACTCCGTACCGCATTACCGTGCGGCGGTGCGGGAATCGCGGGAAGCGATTGTACGGGGCGAATACGGGCCAGTACGCTCCGTGTTCCATGCAGTCGATTCGGTGTTCCGGCACCCCGGTCAACGGCAATCTCCCCCTGGAACCGGACGTCTTCGTCGGGCGCTCGGCAGAACTCGCCTCCCTCTCCCGGGCTCTCGGGGCGTCGCGTCTGGTGACGGTGACCGGGCCGGGCGGGATCGGCAAGTCCCGGCTGGCCGTCCGGGCCGCCGCGCTCGGGGCGCCCCGGGACGGGGTGTGGCGGGTGGAGCTGGCCGACCTCACCGATCCGGAGTGCGTCGACCACGTGGCGGTGGCGGCCCTGGGCATCACCGACCACACGCGTCGCCCGCCGCGCGAGGTGCTGGCCGGCCATCTCGCGGGCCGTCGCCTGCTGCTGGTCCTGGACGGCTTCGAGCACCTGGTGGACGCCTGCGCCGAGCTGGTGTCCGCCCTGCTCGCCCGGGCGCCGGGGCTGCGGGTGCTGGCGGTGGGGCGTCGGCCGCTGGCGGTGGCCGGGGAGCGGGTGTTCCCGCTGGCACCGATGGCCGAGGACGAGGCGGTGCGGCTGCTGGCCGAGCGGGCGGAGCGGCAGGGGGCGCCGGTCGGGGACGAGGCGGTGGCGCGGGAGCTGTGCCGGCGGCTGGAGGGGTTCCCGCTGGCGGTGGAACTGGCCGCTGGGCGGCTGGGCACGCTGTCGGCCGGGCAGTTGCTGGAGCGGCTCGACGACCGGTTCCGGCTGCTGAGCGGGGGGAACCGGGACGCCCTTGCCCGGCACCGGGCGCTGCGCACCGCGATCGGGTGGAGTCACGAACTGTGCACGCCCCGGGAGCGGTTGCTGTGGGCGCGGCTGTCGGTGTTCGCGGGCGGCTTCGACCTGGAGGCGGCCGAGTACGTGTGCGGCGGGGACGGTCTGCCCGCGCAGGACGTGCTGGACGTGCTCTCGGCCCTGCTCGCCCAGTCGGTGGTGGGCCGCGAGGAGACGCCCGCCGGGGTGCGCTACCGGATGCTGGACACCCTGCGGGAGTACGGCGCCGAGTGGCTGGCCGGGACGGGGGACGAGGAGCGGCTGCGCAGACGGCACCGGGACTGGTACGTGGGTCTGGCCACCTGGTGGGAGCTGGACTGGTTCTCCCCGCGCCAGGCGGAGATCGCCGCCCGGGCGGAGGCGGAGCTGCCCAATCTGCGCGGCGCGCTGGAGCTGGCGCTCACCGATCCGGACGAGGCGCACCTGGGCCAGCACCTCGCGGGTTCGCTGTGGTTCTACTGGGTCGGCTGCGGACGGCTCGCGGAGGGGCGGCACTGGCTGGAGCAGGCCGCCCGCGTCGACTCCGGTCACGAGCCGCCGCGGCTGAAGGCCCTGTGGGTGCTCGGTCACGTGGCGATCCTCCAGGGCGACACCGGGCCGGCGCTGGCCGCGCTGCAGGAGTGCGGCCGGGAGGCGGAGCGGACCGCGAGCCCTCTCGCGGCGGCCTACGCGGAGCACCGGACCGGGTGCGTGGCACTGGTGACCGACGACCTGTCCCGGGCGGAACGGCTGCTGGGTTCGGCGCTGGAACGGTACGGGGAGGCCGGGGAGCTCAACAGCAACGTGCTCATGGGCCAGGTGGAACTGGCCATGGCCCGGGCGTTCCAGGGGCACCTGCCGGAGGCGGTGCGCCGGTGCGAGGAGGTCCGGCGGGTGTGCGACGACCACGGCGAGCGGTGGGCCCGGGGGTACGCCCTCTACGTCCTGGCGTACGCGGCCTGGCGGGACGGTGACCGGGCGTCGGCCCGCGCGCTGCTCGGGGACTGCCTGGCCGGGGCGCACGGCTTCCGTGACCTGCTCGGGTCGGTGCTGGCGCTGGAGCTGCTGGCGCTGGTGACGGTGTCCGAGGGGGACGCCGCCGAGGCGGCGGTGCTCCAGGGGGCGGCGGGCGCGATGTGGCGCCCGGTGGGGCTGCGGCTGTTCGGCTCGGCCCACTACGGGGCGCCGCGGGTGATGTGCGAGGCGCGGGCCCGGCGGGAGCTCGGCGACGCGGTGTACGAGGAGTGCGTGCGCCGGGGGGCGCTGCTGGACCGGGACGCCGCGGTGTCCCGGGCGCTCGGCCGGCCGGGGACCCCGCGGGCCGCGGGGGCGGCGCACCGGGCCGTGCCGCCCGCGCGGTCGGCCTCCGGACCGCACGAACCCGCCGCCTCGCCCGCCCGTGGGGGCGGGGAGACGGCGGGCTGAGGTACCGCGTGCCTGCTGGGGTCAGCGGGCGTAGTACTCGACGACGAGCTGCTCGTCGCAGATCACCGGGATCTCCTTGCGGTTCGGCTCACGGTCCAGGCGGAACGCCAGGGCCTTGAGGTTCACCTGGAGGTAGCGCGGGGTCTCGCCGTCGGGGGCGAAGCCACCCTCACGGGCGATCGTGAAGAGGGTCTTGTCCTTGCTGCGCTCACGGACCTGCACGACGTCGTCCGGGCGGACACGGAAGGAGGGCTTGTCGACCTTCTTGCCGTTGACCTGGATGTGGCCGTGCGTGACCATCTGGCGGGCCTGGTAGATCGTGCGGGCGATGCCCGAACGCAGGACCAGCGCGTCGAGGCGACGCTCCAGCTCGATGACGAGGGCGTCACCGGTCTTCATGGTCGTCTTGGCGGCCCGCTCGTAGGCGCGGACGAGCTGGCGCTCGCTCACGTCGTACTGCGCGCGCAGACGCTGCTTCTCCAGCAGACGGACCTTGTAGTCCGAGTTCTGCTTGCGGCCGCGGCCGTGCTCGCCCGGCGGGTAGGGGCGGGCCTCGAAGTACTTGACGGCCTTCGGGGTCAGCGCGATACCGAGGGCACGTGACTTCTTGACCTTGGGGCGGGACTGATTCGCCACTGTCTCTTTTCGCTTTCCGTTGCGTCGGCTCACCAGGGTTGAGGGAGGTCGCATCCGCAGCCGGGGAAACCCCGCGGGTCCGCTGTGGACCTGCCGGGCAGCCGCTCCCCTGGTCTGGGCACATACGTGCAGCACGCGAGTGGCCCACCGACCGCTCCCGGGTTCCGGGTGGTGGTGGGCTGCCCGCGACACCGTTCGCCGGTGCGCGACGCTCCTGGAGATCCCCGCCCGGGGGCCGGGTCTCCGGCTGGATGTCCCGCTCTGGTGACGCCGGCTCTCCTGACGGGACCGGACAACGGGACGCAGCGCTCAGGAGATTCTACAGGGTGCTCAGGACCGCTTCCGACCGAGGTGCTTCCTGGTCCATTCGACGGCGTCCGCGTACCGCGCCTCGGCGCCGTGCCGGGTGGGTGCGTAGTAGGCGCGGTCCTTCAGGGCGTCCGGGGCGTACTGCTGCTCGGCGATGCCCTCGGGCAGGTCGTGCGGGTAGACGTAGCCCTGGGCGTGGCCCAGCTTGGCGGCGCCCTTGTAGTGCCCGTCGCGCAGGTGCTGCGGCACGGGGCCGGCCAGGCCCTTGCGCACGTCGTCCAGGGCGGCGCCGATGGCGGTGGTGGCGGCGTTGGACTTGGGCGCGAGGGCGAGGGCGATGGTGGCGTGGCTGAGGGTGAGCGCGGCCTCGGGGAAGCCGATCATGGCGACGGCCTGGGCGGCGGCGACCGCGAGGGGCAGCGCGTTCGGGTCGGCCAGTCCGATGTCCTCGCTGGCGGAGATCATCAGGCGGCGGGCGATGAAGCGGGGGTCCTCGCCGGCCTCGATCATCCGGGCCAGGTAGTGCAGGGCGGCGTCCACGTCGGAGCCGCGGATGGACTTGATCAGGGCGCTGGCGACGTCGTAGTGCTGGTCGCCGTCCCGGTCGTAGGTCACCGCCGCCCGGTCGACGGTCTCCTCCAGGGTGGTCAGGGAGATCTCCGGCTCACCCTTGTCGAGCGCGGCCCCGGCGGCGGCCTCCAGGGCGGTGAGGGCGCGGCGGGCGTCGCCGCCGGCGATGCGCAGCAGGTGCTCCGCGGTGTCCTCGGGGAGGGTGAGGGAGCCCTTCAGGCCGCGGTCGTCGGTCAGGGCGCGGGCCAGCAGGCCACGCAGGTCGTCGTCGGTGAGGGGCTCCAGGGTGAGCAGGAGCGAGCGCGACAGCAGCGGGGAGATGACCGAGAAGTAGGGGTTCTCGGTGGTGGCCGCGATCAGGGTGACCCAGCGGTTCTCGACGGCGGGCAGCAGGGAGTCCTGCTGGGCCTTGCTGAAGCGGTGGATCTCGTCCAGGAACAGGACGGTCTCCTGGCCGTACCCGCCGGAGGCGCGGCGGGCGCCGTCGATGACCGTGCGGACCTCCTTGACCCCGGCGGTGATCGCGGACAGTTCGACGAACCGTTTGTTGGTCGCCTTGGAGACGACGTAGGCCAGGGTGGTCTTGCCCGTGCCGGGCGGGCCCCAGAGGATCACCGAGGAGGGGCCGGCGGGGCCCCCGGAGCCCTCGCCGACCAGCCGGCGCAGTGGTGATCCCGGCTTGAGCAGGTGCTGCTGCCCCACCACCTCGTCGAGGGTGCGGGGGCGCATCCGGACCGCCAGGGGACTGCCGGCCGGGTCCTTCTCCTGGCGTTCTTCTGCTGCGGCGGTGAACAGGTCGGGCTCCACGTGGGCAACCCTAAAGGACCGCGCCGACAGTGCGGCGGGGCGGTCAGCCCGTCCAGAGGGTCCACCAGCGGGTCAGGATCAGCATGCCGATCACGCCGATGTGCAGCACCGGCAGGACCCAGGTGAAGTCGCCGAAGAAGTTCCTCACCCCGGCCGGGGCGGGCAGGAAGCCCTGGCGGACGTTGAAGGAGGTGACGTACCAGAACATGAGGATCGTGGCGACCCAGGCCAGGCAGCACCACAGGCACAGGGCGTTGATCCGGTACAGGGACTGGTACATCAGCCAGGCGCAGAACACCGTGCCGAACAGCATGCCGGCGTTGAGGGTGAGCCAGTACCAGCGGGGGAAGCGGGCGCCGGCCAGCAGGCTCATGCCGACGCAGATCACGATGCCGTAGGTGACGAGGCCGAGCATCGGGTTCGGGAAGCCGAACACCGAGGCCTGGTCGCTCTCCATGACGCTGCCGCAGGAGACGATGGGGTTGATGCTGCACGCCGGCGTGTACGTCTCGCCGCGCGCCTTGGCCTCGAGGATCTTGAACTTGTCGAGCGTGATGACCCAGCCCGCGAGCACGCCCGCGGCGCCGGTGATCACCAGGAGCAGGGCGAGGGCCCGGCTCGCGCCCTCCCTGCGTGGTGCTCCGGCGGGTTCCGGCGAGGACTGGGGCTCCATCGAGACGTCCTTGACTGTCGTCTTGCTCATCACGCCGATTCCGTCACTGGGTGGTGGACCTGCTTCGGGCACGGCCATTGTGCCGCACCCCCCTGTGCACGCCCGACCCCGCGAACACATGAACATACGGATACCCGCCCTGAAGCGTGCGGTTCCGGCCAACGTCCGTACCCGGATCGCACACCCGCTCCCCCCGGACCACTCCGGCGGGTGACGACGGCCCTGGGGTTGACGACGGTCCCCGGGCTGACGGCGGCGGCGCCGGGTGCGTCGACACCCGGCGCCGGGAACGCCGTGTCAGCCGAGCCGTGACTCCAGCTCGGCGACGATCTCGTTGACACCGACCGCGCTCTGCTCACCGGACTCCATGTCCTTGAGCTGGACGACGCCCTCGGCGAGGTCGCGCTCGCCCAGCACCAGCGCGTAGCGCGCACCGGAGCGGTGGGCGGCCTTCATGGCGGCCTTGAGCCCCTTGCCGCCGTAGGCGAAGTCGGCGGCGACGCCGTTCTTGCGCAGCTCGGTGACCTTGGTGAACAGCACCCGGCGGGCCTCCTCGCCGAGCGGCACGGCGAACACGCTGGTGGTGGCCGGGAGTTCCAGCTCGACGCCCTCCGCCTGGAGGGCCAGCACGGTGCGGTCGACGCCGAGGGCCCAGCCGACGGACGGCAGGGCGGGGCCGCCGATCATCTCGGACAGCCCGTCGTAGCGGCCGCCGCCGCCCACCGCGGACTGCGAGCCCAGGCCGTCGTGGACGAACTCGAAGGTGGTGCGGGTGTAGTAGTCCAGGCCGCGCACCAGCCGGGCGTCGTCCTCGAAGGCGACGCCGGCCGCCGTGATCAGCTCGCGGACCTCCTCGTGGTACGCCTTGCAGGCGTCGCAGAGGAAGTCGCGCAGCAGGGGGGCGCCGGCCAGCTGCTTCTGCACCGACTCCCGCTTGTCGTCCAGCACGCGCAGCGGGTTGATCTCCGCGCGGCGCAGGGTGTCCTCGTCCAGGTCCAGGCCGCGCAGGAAGTCCTGCAGCGCGGCCCGGTACACCGGGCGGCACTCCTGGTCGCCGAGGCTGTTGAGCAGGATGCGGAACCGGCTCAGGCCCAGCGAGCGGTACGCCTGGTCGGCGAGGATGATCAGCTCGGCGTCCAGCGCCGGGTCCTCCGCGCCGATCGCCTCGGCACCGACCTGCGAGAAGTGGCGGTAGCGGCCCTTCTGCGGGCGCTCGTAGCGGTAGTAGGAGCCGGAGTACCAGAGCTTGACCGGGAGGTTGCCCGCCTTGTGCAGGTTGGCCTCCAGCGCGGCGCGCAGCACGGACGCGGTGCCCTCGGGGCGCAGGGCGAGCCGGTCGCCGCCCTTGGTCTCGAAGGCGTACATCTCCTTGGTGACGATGTCGGTGGACTCACCGACACCGCGCGCGAACAGCTCGACGTTCTCGAAGCCCGGCGTCTCGATGTAGCCGTAGCCGGAGCCCCGCAGCGGCGCGGCGATGGCCTCGCGCACGGCGAGGTAGGTGGCGCTGTCCGGCGGGATCAGGTCGTAGGTGCCCTTGGGGGCCTTGAAGGTGCTCACGGAAGTAGTCGTCACATTCCTCGTCGGGGAGCGTCCAGGTCCGCTCCCTGGCCGGCGTCCGCCACCTGCCGCAGATACGGGTTGGTGGCGCGCTCCCGGCCGATGGTCGTCTGGGGGCCGTGGCCGGACAGCACCACGGTCGAGTCGTCGAGCGGCAGGCAGACGCGTGCCAGCGAGTCGAGCATCTCGGCCATGTCACCGCCGGGCAGGTCGGTGCGTCCGATGGAGCCGGCGAACAGCAGGTCGCCCGAGAACATGACCGGCGGGATGTCCGCCGCCTCGGGCAGGCCGAAGGTCACCGACCCCTTGGTATGGCCCGGTGCGTGCGCGACGGAGAACTCCAGGCCCGCCAGCTTCAGCCGCGCGCCGTCGGTGAGTTCGCGGAGGTCGTCCGGCTCGCCCACGGTCAGCTCGCCCATCAGCGGCATGCCGATGGCGCGGCCGATGCCCTTCTCCGGGTCGCTCATCATGTACCGGTCCTGCGGGTGGATCCAGGCCGGCACGTCGTGCGCTCCGCAGACCGGGACGACCGAGGCGACGTGGTCGATGTGGCCGTGGGTGAGGACGACGGCGACCGGCTTCAGCCGGTGCTTGCGGACCGCCTCCGCGACGCCGTCGGCGGCCTGGTGGCCGGGGTCGATGATCACGCACTCCTCACCGGCGGCGGGGGCGACGAGATAACAGTTCGTCCCCCAGGCCCCGGCGGGGAACCCGGCAATGAGCACGATCGTCCTTCGTTGTGTGGGTACGGGAGGCTTGCGGCGGGCTGCGCCCGTGGTCAGAGCCTACCGGCGCTGCCGATTCCTCAGCGAACCCATATACGGTACGGGGCAGACGCAGGCGGTCGGCTTCACCGCACGCACGCGTACCGGCCGGCACACGAGACGCATGAGGAGACAACCCGGTGGTCAGCCAGGAACAGCGGCGGCGTCAGCTCGCCCGGGAGAAGTTCTTGCGCCAGCAGCAGCGGCGCACCGAGGCACGGCGCAAGGCGCGGACGCGCAACGCGGTGATCGCGTCGGTGCTCGGCGTGGTGCTGATCGGCAGCGGGGCGCTGTACACGGCCGGGGTGTTCCAGCAGGACGACGACACCAGCGCCAACGCGGGCTCGGAGGTCACCCCGAGCGCGGCCCCGACGAGCAAGGCGCCCGACCCGTGCGAGAAGCCGGCGCCGGGCAAGCCGAAGACGAAGACGTGGAAGAAGGAGCCGGCGCTCGAGCTCGACACGTCGGCCTCGTACACGATGAAGCTGGAGACCACCTGCGGCGACATCGACGTGGACCTCAAGGCGAAGGCCGCCCCGCACACGGTCAACTCGTTCCGCTTCCTGCTGGACCAGGGTTACCTGGACCACACCAGGTGCCACCGGCTCACCACCGAGGGCATCTACGTGCTGCAGTGCGGTGACCCGACGGCCACCGGGACCGGCGGACCGGGCTACACGATCCCGGACGAGAACCTCAAGGACAAGAGCCTCAAGGACAACACGTACCCGGCGGGCACGGTCGCGATGGCCAACACCGGGCAGAAGGACAGTGGCGGCAGCCAGTTCTTCCTGGTCTACCAGGACAGCCAGCTCCCGCCCAGCTACACCCCGTTCGGCACCGTCTCCGCCGCGGGCATGAAGGTGCTGAAGAAGATCGCCGCGGCGGGCGCCTCCGGACCCGACCCCACCACGGGCAACACCGCGCCCCACGCGACGGTCGTGATCAACAGGGCGACGGTGACGGAATCCTGACCGTCAACTGGGCAATCCCGGTCGCGCGGGATGCGGACAGGGGTCCCGTCGGTCGCTTATGTTGGCCGTGACGAAACTGTGGACGATGCCCGGGGGAGCTTCGATGCCCCTCGACGGCATCATGTGGAGGAGGCGCTGTGAGCAGCGACCCGTGGGGCCGCGTCGACGAGACGGGCACCGTGTACGTGCGTACGGCCGACGGTGAGAAGGTCGTCGGTTCCTGGCAGGCGGGTTCCCCCGAGGAAGCCCTGGCCTACTTCGAGCGCAAGTACGAGGGCCTGGTTGTCGAGATCGGCCTCCTCGAGAAGCGAGTGAAGACCACCGACCTGTCCTCCAAGGACGCCCGGACCGCCATCGACCACCTGCGCGAGCAGGTCGACGCCCACCACGCGGTGGGCGACCTGGACGCCCTGCGGGTCCGGCTGGACAAGCTGGTGGAGCTGGTGGAGGCGCGGCGCGAGGAGCGCAAGGCGCAGCGGGCCCGGCAGGCCGAGGAGGCCCGCCGGTCCAAGGAGGCCCTGGTCGCCGAGGCCGAGGAGCTGGCGCAGTCCGACCAGTGGCGGGCGGCGGGTGAGCGGCTGCGGGCCCTGGTGGACACCTGGAAGAGCCTGCCGCGGCTGGACCGCAAGTCCGACGACGAGCTGTGGCACCGCTTCTCGCATGCGCGCTCGGCGTTCTCCAAGCGGCGCAAGCAGCACTTCGCGCAACTCGACGCGCAGCGCGAGGAGGCGCGCCGGACCAAGGAACAGCTGGTCGCCGAGGCCGAGTCGCTGTCGAACTCGACGGACTGGGGTGCGACGGCCGCGCGCTACCGCGACCTGATGGCGCAGTGGAAGGCAGCCGGCCGGGCCCAGCGCGAGCACGAGGACGACCTGTGGAACCGCTTCCGCGGTGCCCAGGACGTCTTCTTCGCCGCGCGCAGTTCGGTGTTCGCCGAGCGGGACGCCGAGCAGGCGGAGAACCTGAAGCTGAAGGAGGAGCTGGCCGGGGAGGCCGAGAAGCTCCTGCCGGTCACCGACCTGAAGGCAGCCCGGGCCGCGTTCCGGACGCTCAACGAGCGCTGGGAGGCCATCGGTCACGTGCCGAGGGACGCCCGCCCGAAGGTCGAGGGCCGGATGCAGGCCGTGGAGCGGGCGCTGCAGGAGGCCGAGGAGGCCGAGTGGCGCCGGACCAACCCGGAGGCGCGGGCGCGTGCCGCGGGGCTGACCGGTCAGTTGCAGGCCGCGGTCGACAAGCTGAAGGGCCAGATCGAGCAGGCCCGGGCGCAGGGCAACGACGCGAAGGCGCAGAAGCTGGAGCGGGAGCTCGAGGGCCGTCAGGCGCTGCTCGACCAGGCGCTGAAGGGTCTGCAGGAGTTCGGCGGCTGAGCCGCCGGTCCGCCCGGACACACGGAAGGGGGCTGCCGCACCGGCCGGTGCGGCAGCCCCCTTCCGTGTGCCGTCCCCGAGGTGCGGCTGCCCGTCCCTCAGGTGCGGTTGCGGGCCGAGGTGACCCGGTAGACGTCGTAGACGCCCTCCACGCCCCGGACCGCCTTCAGGACGTGTCCCAGGTGCTTGGGGTCGCCCATCTCGAAGGTGAAGCGGGAGGTGGCGACCCGGTCGCGGGAGGTCTGCACGGCCGCGGACAGGATGTTGACGTGCTGGTCGGACAGCACGCGCGTGACGTCCGAGAGCAGCCGGGAGCGGTCCAGCGCCTCGACCTGGATGGCGACCAGGAACACCGACGACTGGGTCGGCGCCCACTCGACGTCGAGGATGCGCTCGGGCTCCCGGGACAGCGAGTCGACGTTCACGCAGTCGCTGCGGTGCACCGAGACGCCGCTGCCGCGGGTGACGAAGCCGATGATCGGGTCGCCGGGCACCGGGGTGCAGCAGCGGGCCAGCTTCACCCACACGTCCTCGACGCCCTTGACGACCACGCCGGGGTCGGCGCTGGAGCGGCGCTTGCGGCTGCGGGCCGGCGGCACCGACTCGTCGATCTCCTCGGTGGCCGCCTCCTCGCCGCCGAGGGCCTGCACCAGCTTCTGCACGATGTTCTGCGCGGAGACGTGGCCCTCGCCGATCGCCGCGTACAGGGCGGAGATGTCGGAGTAGCGCATCTCGTGCGCCAGGGTCACCAGGGAGTCGCCGGTGAGGATGCGCTGGATGGGCAGGTTCTGCTTGCGCATGGCGCGGACGATGGAGTCCTTGCCCTGCTCGATCGCCTCGTCACGGCGCTCCTTGGAGAACCAGCCGCGGATCTTGTTGCGGGCGCGGGGCGACTTGACGAAGCCGAGCCAGTCCCGGGAGGGGCCGGCGCCGGCCGCCTTGGAGGTGAAGACCTCCACCAGGTCGCCGTTGTCGAGGGTGGACTCCAGCGGGACGAGGCGGCCGTTGACCCGTGCCCCTATGGTGCGGTGGCCGACCTCGGTGTGCACCGCGTAGGCGAAGTCCACGGGGGTGGCGCCGGCGGGCAGCGCTATGACGTCGCCCTTCGGGGTGAAGACGAAGACCTCGTTGCGGGAGAGGTCGAAGCGCAGGGACTCCAGGAACTCGCCCGGGTCCTCGGTCTCCTTCTGCCAGTCCAGCAACTGCCGCAGCCACGCCATGTCGTTGAGGTGGTCGTCCTTGCTCTTGCCGGACGACTTGGGCGCGTCGGTGCGGATCTTGGAGGCACCGGCCACGGCCTCCTGCTTGTACTTCCAGTGCGCGGCGATGCCGTACTCGGCGCGGCGGTGCATGTCGAAGGTGCGGATCTGCAGCTCGACGGGCTTGCCGCCCGGTCCGATCACCGTCGTGTGCAGCGACTGGTACATGTTGAACTTGGGCATCGCGATGTAGTCCTTGAACCGGCCGGGGACCGGGTTCCATCGCGCGTGCACCGTGCCGAGGGCCGCGTAGCAGTCGCGGACGGTGTCCACGAGGACGCGGATGCCCACCAGGTCGTAGATCTCCGCGAAGTCGCGGCCGCGGACGATCATCTTCTGGTAGACGCTGTAGTAGTGCTTGGGGCGGCCGGTGACGGTGGCCTTGATGCGGGCGGCCCGCAGGTCCTGCTGCACCTCGTCGGTGACGACGGCGAGGTACTCGTCGCGCTTGGGGGCGCGCTCGGCGACCAGGCGGACGATCTCGTCGTACATCTTGGGGTAGAGGATCGCGAAGGCGAGGTCCTCCAGCTCCCACTTGATGGTGTTCATGCCCAGGCGGTGGGCGAGCGGCGCGTAGATCTCCAGGGTCTCGCGCGCCTTCTTCTCCTGCTTCTCGCGCTTGAGGTAGCGCATGGTGCGCATGTTGTGCAGGCGGTCGGCGAGCTTGATGACCAGGACGCGGGGGTCCTTGGCCATCGCGACGACCATCTTGCGCACCGTCTCGGCCTGGGCGGCCTCGCCGAACTTGACCTTGTCCAGCTTGGTGACGCCGTCGACGAGCAGGGTGACCACGTCGCCGAAGTCGCGCCGCAGGTCCTCCAGGCCGTACTCGGTGTCCTCCACCGTGTCGTGCAGCAGGCCGGCCATCAGCGTGGCCGGGTCCATGCCCAGCTCGGCAAGGATGGTGGTGACGGCCAGCGGATGCGTGATGTAGGGGTCGCCGCTCTTGCGCTTCTGGCCGCGGTGCCAGCGCTCGGCGACCTGGTAGGCCTTCTCGATCTGGCGGAGCGTGGAGTTCTCGATCTTGGGGTCGTTGCCGCGCACGATCCGCAGCAGGGGCTCCAGCACCGGGTTGTACGGGTTGGCGCGCTGCACGCCGAGCCGGGCGAGACGGGCGCGGACACGGTTGGAGGAGCCGGAGCGGGCCGGCTGGCCGGTGTTCGGGCGGACCGCGGGAACGGAGCGCTCCGGGGGCGGGGACGGCTTGGGCCGCGGCTGCTCGGGCTTGTCGACGGGGGTGGCCTGGGCGTGCTGGACCGGACCGCGGGTGTCGTTCTTGGCCTGCGGCGCGCTGGGCGCGGGCTTGGCCGCGGGCGCCGAGGCTGGCTCGGGCTTGGCGGCGGTCAGGTGCTGGGCCTCGTCTGGCAAGAGGACTCCTCGTGCGCGGTCCGGGTCCCCCGGTCAGGCTCCGGAAGAGTCCATGGTAGCCATGCCGCGCCCGCGGATCGCCCGGGGAGCGGTGTGAGACCGGTCCGATCCCGGGACGCACGGGACGTGGCCCTCCGTCCGCCGGCTGCCCGGCGGCGCCGGGGGCGCACTCCCCGGAGCCGCCCTCACCCCGGGGACGGCCCCGCCCGCCGGGCCGGGTGCGGCCCAGGGCCGCACGGAGCCGCCGGCACCGGTCAGCGGCGGCGATGCCCCCGGCCCCGGTGCGCGACGGCACGGCGGCCGTGGCTCAGACCGTGAGCAGCGCGTCCAGCGGGGCGCCGGACAGGGCCGGTTCCACGCGGGCACGGCCGCCGAGGAAGCCCAGCTCCATCAGCACGGCGAGACCCGCGACCTCGGCGCCCGCCCGGCGGACGAGCTGGAGGGACGCCTCGGCGGTGCCGCCGGTGGCGAGCACGTCGTCCACCACCAGGATCCGGTCGCCGGCGCAGATGTCCTCGGCGTGCACCTCGATCTCGGCGGAGCCGTACTCCAGGTCGTACGCCTGGCTGAGGGTGGCTCCGGGGAGCTTGCCCGCCTTGCGCACGGGGATGAAGCCCAGGCCCGCGCGGACGGCGACCGGGGCGCCCAGGATGAAGCCCCGGGCCTCCAGGCCGACGATCTTCGTGGCGCCCGCACGCGCCGCGATCCCGGCGAGGGCGTCGGTGAGGGCGGTGAAGGCCGCGGGGTCCGCGAGGAGCGGGGTGATGTCCTTGAACATCACCCCCGGCTCCGGGTGGTCCGGCACGTCCCGGATGCGGCTGAGCAGCAGTTCTCGGATGTCGGTCATCGTCGCTTTCCTGAGGGCCGGCCGCGCCCGCGGCTGCGGGAGGCAGGCTGGTTGCGTGGGCCGACGACAGCGGGGGCCACGGCCTCCGGGCCGTCGTGGGGTCCCGCTCCGGCGGGCGGGGGGTGCGAGGGCTCGCCCGGGCGGCGGTGGGCCCGCCGGGCGAGCGCGCGCCTCCTCGGGGACTTCACGGCGGCGCGCGCTCCGCGACGCCTGCGACGAGCGGGGGGAACAATGAAGTCCGGGGAGTACGCGCCCGCGGTGAGGCCGACGGACAGCGAGAGCGAGAAGTCGTTCAGCGGGCCGGCGCCGTGGACGCCGCCACCGGTGAACAGCGGACCGGGACGTGTGCGGGCGGGGGCGCGGGCCGGGCCCGCGCCCCCGCCCGCCCACGCGTGCTGCGCCTACTTGGCGTCGGAACCGCCGTCGGACTTCTTGGCCGTGCCGTCCGCACCGGCCTCGTCGACGGCGTCGGCCGGCTCGTCGGCCGCGTCCTTCTTGCCGAAGTCGACGGGCTTGTCGTCGGTGGCGGCGTCGGAGGACGCGTCGGTCTCCGTGAGGGAGGAGGCGTCGTCCGGCACGAGGTCGCCGTCGGACTTCAGGTCGTGCTCGATGCCGTGGACGATCTGGTTGTACTCCTCGTCACTGAGGACGGCACCGATGGCGTTCTTGGCGAACAGCAGCTCGACGCCCGGTCCGGCGTCGAGCAGGACGGTGTCCTCGCTGACCTCCTTGACCGTGGCGTACATGCCCCCGATGGTGCGGACGCCGGAACCCGGCTGCATCTGGTTCCGCATGTCGATGGCCTGCTGCTGCTTCTTCTTGGCCGACCGGGTCATCAGGAACATGGCCCCGATGAGCACAATGAACGGGAGGAGGGTCAGGAGACTCACGGGTCGGAACTTCCTTCACATGACCGCGCTGGTGAACGGCCTGTTGGTTGGGGGTGTGTGGCGCCGCCCACGGGGGGCGGCATCGGCGGAGTCTAGGCGAGTCCGCGCGCAGGGAACAACGCTCAGCATGGCACCCGGGTTCCTGGTCGGACCAGCGTCGTCGCGGTCAGGTCCCGAACAGGTCCCCTTGTCCGTTTCCGGCGGCCTGTGAACGGGGCGGCACCAGGCCGAGGTGCGTCCACGCCGCCGGGGTGGCGATCCGGCCGCGCGGGGTGCGGGCCAGCAGGCCCTCCCGCACCAGGAACGGTTCGGCCACCTCTTCCACGGTCTCACGTTCCTCGCCCACCGCGACGGCGAGCGTGGACAGGCCGACGGGTCCTCCGCCGAACAGCTTGAGCAGCGCTTCGAGCACCGCCCGGTCGAGCCGGTCCAGGCCGCGGGTGTCCACCTCGTAGACCTTCAGGGCCGCCGCGGCGATCTCCCGGTCGATCCGGCCGTCGGCCTTGACCTGCGCGTAGTCGCGGACGCGGCGCAGCAGGCGGTTGGCGATGCGGGGGGTGCCGCGGGAGCGGCCCGCGATCTCGGCGGCCCCGTCGGCGTCGATCTCCACGTCGAGCAGGCTCGCCGAGCGGTGCACGACCCGCTCCAGCTCGGCGGGCTCGTAGAACTCCATGTGCGCGGTGAAGCCGAAGCGGTCGCGCAGCGGGGGCGGCAGCAGGCCGGCCCGGGTGGTGGCGCCGACCAGGGTGAAGGGGGGCAGCTCCAGCGGGATGGCGGTGGCGCCGGGGCCCTTGCCGACGATGACGTCGACGCGGAAGTCCTCCATCGCCATGTACAGCATCTCCTCGGCGGGCCGGGACATGCGGTGGATCTCGTCGAGGAAGAGGACCTCGCCCTCCTGGAGGGAGGACAGGATCGCCGCGAGGTCGCCCGCGTGCTGGATCGCGGGCCCGGAGGTGATGCGGATGGGCGCTTCCATCTCCGCCGCGATGATCATCGAGAGGGTGGTCTTGCCGAGGCCCGGGGCGCCGGAGAGCAGCACGTGGTCGGCGGTGGCGCCGCGCGCCCGCGCGGCCCGCAGCACCAGGTCGAGCTGCTCGCGCACCTTCTCCTGGCCGATGAACTCGCCCAGGTCCTTCGGGCGCAGGGCGGCCTCGACGGCCTGGTCCTCCCGGTCGGCGACAGGGCCCACCAGCCGCTCGGGAGCGGGGGTGTCGGTCGTGTCGTCCCAGTTCACTGAAAAGGTCTCCTAGCGGATGGGCCGGGGGCTATCGGGCGCGGTTCAGGGTCTGCAGGGCGGCCTTCAGCAGGGCGCCGACCTGGGGAGTGCCGCCGGCCGCCTCGGCCTGGGGGGTGACGGCGGCGACGGCCTCGTCGGCCTCGCGGGTCGCGTACCCGAGGCCGATCAGGGCCGCGTGCAGCTGGTCGCGCCAGCCGCTGGTGACGGGGGCGCCGACGGCCGGGGCGCCGACGGGTTCGCCGAGCCGGTCCTTCAGTTCGAGGAGCAGCTTCTGGGCGCCCTTCTTGCCGATGCCGGGGACGGCGGTGAGCGCCTTCTCGTCGGCGGTGGCGATCGCCCGGCGCAGGGCGTCGGGGCTGTGCACCGCCAGCATGGCCTGGGCGAGGCGGGGGCCGACGCCGCTGGCGGTCTGGAGCAGCTCGAACGTCTGGCGTTCGTCGTCGTCCGCGAAGCCGTACAGCGTCAGGGAGTCCTCCCGGACCACCAGGGAGGTGGCCAGCCGGGCCTGCTGTCCGACGCGCAGGGAGGACAGCGTGTTCGGCGTGCACTGGACGGCCATGCCGACGCCGCCGACCTCGACGACCGCGGCGTCGGGGGCGAGTGCGGCGACCGTGCCGCTGACGAAGGCGATCATGCGGGGCGCCCCTTCGGTGGGTTCGGTGCCGCGGTGGTCCCCGCGGCGGGTGTGCGCGCGGCCGGGCGCCGCGCGGCGGGTCGTCTCTCCGCGGCTGCCGCCCCGGCGTGCCGGGCGACCGCCTGCTGGAGGCGGTTCTGGGCGGGGGCCCGCCAGATGTGACAGATGGCGAGGGCGAGGGCGTCGGCGGCGTCGGCGGGCTTCGGGGGCGCGTCGAGTCGCAGCAGCCGGGTCACCATGGCGCCGACCTGGGCCTTGTCGGCGCGGCCCGAGCCGGTGACGGCGGCCTTGACCTCGCTCGGGGTGTGCAGGGCGACGGGCAGGCCGCGACGGGAGGCGCACAGCAGGGCGACGGCGCTGGCCTGGGCGGTGCCCATGACCGTGCGCACGTTGTGCTGGCTGAAGACGCGTTCCACGGCGACGAACTCCGGCCGGTGCTCGTCCAGCCACTGCTCCAGGCCCTCCTCCAGGGCGACCAGGCGCCGGCCCAGGTCGGCGTCGGCGGGCGTCCGCACGACCCCGACGCCGAGCATGGTGAGCGGCCGTCCGGCGACTCCCTCGACCACCCCGACGCCGCACCGGGTCAGCCCCGGGTCCACCCCCAGTACGCGCACGCTCCACCTTCCCTGGCCGTCGTCCGTCCGTGCAGGCTATCCGCTGCCACCGACAACGCCGGGCAAGGCGACGGGCCGACGGGATCTCCCGTCGGCCCGGTGTGCCGTTCCACCGCGTCCGTACCGCGCCGTCCCGGTGCGGGCTACGGCTACGGCTACGCGTCGACCTTCTCCATGATCTCGTCGCTGACGTCGAAGTTGGCGAAGACGTTCTGCACGTCGTCGCTGTCCTCCAGCGCGTCGATCAGCTTGAAGATCTTCTTCGCGCCCTCCTCGTCCAGTTCGACCTGCATGGTCGGGACGAAGTTGGCGTCGGCGGACTCGTAGTCGATGCCGGCGTCCTGGAGCGCGGTGCGCACCGCGACCAGGTCGGTCGGCTCGCTGATGACCTCGAAGGACTCACCGAGGTCGTTGACCTCCTCGGCGCCCGCGTCGAGCACCGCACCGAGCACGTCGTCCTCGGACAGTTCGCCCTTGGGGACGATCACCACGCCCTTGCGGTTGAACAGGTACGACACGGAGCCCGGGTCGGCCATGGAGCCGCCGTTGCGGGTCATGGCCACGCGGACCTCGGAGGCGGCACGGTTGCGGTTGTCGGTGAGGCACTCGATGAGCACCGCGACACCGTTCGGGCCGTAGCCCTCGTACATGATCGTCTCGTAGTCCGCTCCGCCGGCCTCCAGGCCCGCGCCACGCTTGACCGCGGAGTCGATGTTCTTGTTGGGAACCGACTGCTTCTTGGCCTTCTGGATGGCGTCGTAGAGCGTGGGGTTGCCTTCGGGGTCGGCACCACCCATCCGGGCCGCGACCTCGATGTTCTTGATCAGCTTCGCGAAGAGTTTGCCGCGCTTGGCATCGATGACGGCCTTCTTGTGCTTCGTCGTGGCCCATTTAGAGTGGCCGGACATCTGCCTGTCTCCTTCGCGTAACCCATCCCTGCAACGAACGCATGGAATCCTACAAGGACCCGGCCCCGCTCCACGCGCGCGTCATCCGGACGAACAGTGCGTGCACGCGGTGGTCGCCGGTCAGCTCGGGGTGGAACGAGGTGGCGAGCGCGTTGCCCTGACGGACCGCGACGATGTGGCCGTCGTGCTCGGCGAGCACCTCCGCGCCGGCCCCGACGGACTCGACCCACGGGGCACGGATGAACACCCCGTGCACCGGATCGCCCGGGACGCCCCGCACGTCGACGGCCGCCTCGAAGGACTCGTTCTGCCGTCCGAAGGCGTTGCGGCGCACGATCATGTCGATGCCGCCGACGGTCTCCTGCCCGGAGCGCGGGTCCAGGATCTTGTCGGCGAGCAGGATCATCCCGGCGCAGGTGCCGTACACGGGCAGGCCCTCGCGGACGCGGGCGCGCAGCGGCTCCAGCAGGCCGAAGAGGATGGCCAGCTTGGAGATGGTGGTCGACTCGCCGCCGGGCAGGACGAGGCCGTCCACCCCGGCGAGTTCCTCGGGGCGCCGCACGGGCCTGGCCACGGCGTCGGCCGCGGCCAGGGCCACCAGGTGCTCCCGTACGTCGCCCTGGAGGGCCAGGACGCCGATCACAGGTGAAGCGGGCATCCGGGCGCCTACCAGCCGCGGTTGGCGTAGCGCTCGGCCTCGGGGAGGGTGTCGCAGTTGATGCCGACCATGGCCTCACCGAGGTTGCGGGACGCGTCCGCGATGATCTTCGGGTCGTCGTAGAAGGTGGTCGCCTTCACGATGGCGGCGGCGCGCTTGGCCGGGTCGCCGGACTTGAAGATGCCGGAGCCCACGAAGACGCCCTCGGCGCCGAGCTGACGCATCAGGGCGGCGTCGGCGGGCGTGGCCACACCGCCGGCGGAGAACAGCACGACGGGCAGCCTGCCCAGCTCGGAGACCTCCTTGACCAGCTCGTACGGGGCGCGCAGCTCCTTGGCGGCGGCGTACAGCTCGTGGTTGTCGTAGCCGCGCAGCCTGGCGATCTCGTTCTTGATCTGGCGCAGGTGGCGTACCGCCTCGACGACGTTGCCGGTGCCGGCCTCGCCCTTGGAGCGGATCATCGCGGCGCCCTCGGCGATCCGGCGCAGGGCCTCGCCCAGGTTGGTGGCGCCGCACACGAACGGCGTGGTGAACGACCACTTGTCGGAGTGGTTGACCTCGTCGGCCGGGGTCAGGACCTCGGACTCGTCGATGTAGTCGACACCGAGCGACTGCAGCACCTGGGCCTCGACGAAGTGGCCGATGCGGGACTTGGCCATCACCGGGATGGACACCGCGTCGATGATGCCCTCGATCATGTCCGGGTCGGACATGCGGGCCACGCCGCCGTCCTTGCGGATGTCCGCCGGGACCCGCTCCAGGGCCATGACGGCGACCGCACCGGCGTCCTCGGCGATCTTCGCCTGCTCCGGCGTGACGACGTCCATGATCACACCGCCCTTGAGCTGCTCGGCCATGCCGCGCTTCACGCGGGCGGTGCCGGTCTCGGGGGCCTGGTTCTCGGAGAGCGTGCTGGACACGAGTGACCTCACTGAGGGGATGGGGAGGATTCCTGCTGCACCGAGGAAACGTGAGCGGACCAGTCCACAGCAAGGGCCAATGGGAAGCCGGTGGATCGTTTTCGCGGGCCGCCGGCCGGTACGGGACGGGACGGGCGGATGTCGTCGCCAGGCCGCCCGTCAGGCCGCCCGTTCCACCAGGGGGGCGGGGGGCTCGTCGTCCATCTCGAAGGCCATCGGGAACGGTGCGTGCCCCGCCAGCCGGAACCAGCGCACCTTGCGGTGGCGGCGCAGCGCGCGGGCCGCCCGCACGGCGTCGTTGTGGAAGCGGCGGGCCATCGGCACCCGGCGCACGGCCTCGGAGAGCTCCTGGGCCGCGGCCTCTCCCCCGGGCGCCTCACGGACCACGTCGACCTGCGGCGCCTCCGCGAACACCGCGCGCAGGGCCTGGCTCAGCTCGCTCTCGGCGACCTCGCGCTGCTCCTCCACCGCCTGCCGGGCGGCGTGCGCCGCCTCGTACAACACGATCGAGGCGGCGGGGTCGAGCACGCCCGAGGTGGCCAGTTCCTGCGTCACCGAGGCGCGGCGCAGCAACTGGGCGTCCAGCGCGGCCCGCGCGGCGTCGATCCGCGCGTGCAGCCGGTCCAGGCGTCCGGCCGTCCAGCTCAGGTACAGGCCGATCAGGACGAGGGCGACGAGGATCCAGATGAGGGTTGCGGTCACGGGCGGCAAGGCTACCGGGGCGCTCCGCTGGGGGTGCGGGTGGTGTGACGTGCCGTCGGCTGTCGGCGCGCCGTCCCCGGGGGCTGCCGTCCCCGGACCCCCGCGTCGGCCTCAACGGCCTCGTCCTCAAACGCCGGACGGGCTGAAAAGCCACACCCCGCGGCGACGACGGCACCCCGGGGCTCCGCCGCGCGCCGGACGGGCGGAGTGAGCGCACCCCCGCCGCAGGCACCGCCCTCAGGGGCTGCCGCCCCCGGACCCCCGCATCGGCCTCAACGGCCTCGTCCTCAAACGCCGGACGGGCTGAAAAGCCACACCCTGCGGCGACGACGACACCCCGAAGCTCCGCCCGCACGCCGGACGGGCAGAAGGAGCCCCACCCATCGGCACCAGGGGCGCCCGCAAGCTCCGCCGCACGCCGGACGGGCAGGGTGAGCCCCCTGACAACAGGCGCCCCAAGCCTCGGCCCCACGCCGGACGGGCGGTGGATGAGCCCGCCCCCTGACCTGCGGGCACCCCCGGAAGGTTCAGTCCCGGGCCAGGCCGAAGCGGGACCACAGGCCCGTGGTGCGGTCGTCGGCCGCTACGGCTGCCGCGCCGGCGGTGACCGTCTCGTAGACGGAGAGGATGTCGGCGCCCACGGTGGACCAGTCGAAGCGGCGGACGTGGGTGCTGCCTCGGTCGCGAAGCTTGGCGCGGCGCTCGGGGTCCCCGAGGAGCCGTACGGCCGCCGAGGCGAGTGCGTCGGCGTCCTCGTTGGGGAACAGCTCGCCGGCCTCGCCGCGGTCGAGGACCTGCGCGAAGGCGTCGAGGTCGGAGGCGAGGACGGGGGCGCCGGCGGACATGGCCTCGACGAGGATGATGCCGAAGCTCTCGCCGCCGGTGTTGGGGGCCACGTAGAGGTCGACGCTGCGGAGCAGGCGCGCCTTGTCCTCGTCGCTGATCATGCCGAGGAACTCCACCCGCGAGCGCAGCTGTGCGGGAAGCGTCTCCACGGCCTCCTCCTCGTCGCCGCGTCCGGCCACCAGGAGCCGGGTCTGCGGGCGGGCGGCGAGGATCTTCGGCAGGGCCCGCATCAGCACGGGCAGGCCCTTGCGGGGTTCGTCGATCCGGCCGATGAAGCCGATGGTGTCGCCCTGCCACTCGGGCTTCGGCTCGGCCCGCGCGAAGAAGTCCACGTCGACGCCGTTGGGGATGACCACCGCGTCGCCGCCCAGGTGCTCGACGAGGGTGCGCCGGGCGTACTCGCTGACCGCGATCCGCGCGCTGATCTTCTCCAGGGCCGCCTGGAGGATCGCGTACGCGGCGATCATGGCGCGCGACCGCGGGTTGGACGTGTGGAAGGTGGCGACGATCGGCCCCTGGGCGGCCCAGCAGGTCAGCAGGCCCAGCGACGGAGAGGTCGGCTCGTGGATGTGGATGACGTCGAAGGCGCCCTCGTGCAGCCAGCGCCGTACCCGGGCCGCCGACAGGAAGCCGAAGTTCAGCCGGGCCACCGAGCCGTTGTAGGGCACCGGTACCGCACGGCCGGCGGAGACGACGTACGGCGGGAGCGGGGTGTCGTCGTCGGCGGGGGCGAGCACGGAGACCTCGTGGCCCAGGCGGATGAAGTACTCGGCCAGGTCCCGGATGTGGAACTGGACGCCGCCGGGGACGTCCCACGAGTACGGGCAGACGATGCCGATTCTCACGGGGTGTCCTCCCGGGCCTGCGGGGTTCGCCGGGCGGGGTCACGGGCGGGGTCGAGGTCCTTGAGCCACAAGCGCTGGAGCATGTGCCAGTCCTCCGGATGGGCGGCGATCCCGGTGGCGTAGGCGTCGGCCAGCGCCTGTGTCATGACGGACGTCTTCTCGGCGCGCGTACCTGACTCGGGCACCTCGACCGGCGGGTGCACACGGCCCCGCATCACGGGCGAGTCGTCGTACCAGAGGGTCACGGGCAGCAGCCGCGCCCCGGTCTGCTGCGCGAGCAGGGCGGGGCCGGCCGGCATCCGCGCGGTCTCGCCGAAGAAGTCCACCTCGACGCCCGAGGCGGACAGGTCCCGGTCGGCGACCAGGCAGACCAGGCCGCCGTCGCGCAGCCGTCGGGCCAGGGTGCCGAAGGCCGTGCCGCCGCTGTGCGGCAGGACCTCCATGCCCAGGCCCTCGCGGTAGGCGACGAACCGGTCGTACAGCGTCTCCGGCTTCAGGCGCTCGGCGACGGTGGTGAACGGGATGCCCAGCCGGGTGGTGACCCAGGCGCCGGCGAGGTCCCAGTTGGCGAGGTGCGGCAGTGCCAGGACGACGCCCTTCCCGGCCGCCATGCCCTCGGTGAGGTGGTGCAGGTCGTCGGGTTCGAAGCCGTTCCTGATGCGCTCCTCGCTCCAGGCGGGCAGCCGGAAGGACTCCATCCAGTAGCGCAGGTAGGACCGCATGCCCGCGCGGGACAGTTCGGCGAGCCGCCGCGGGCCCGCGTCGGGCACCACCCGCGCGTAGTTGCCCTCCAGGCGCAGCACGCCGGTGCCGCGCCGCCGCCACGCGAGGTCGGCGATGGTCCGGCCCAGTCCGGCGGCGACGGGCTCGGGCAGCTTCTTCACCGTGCTCCAGCCGGCGCCGTACAGGCCGTCGGTCAGGCGCTCCCGGGCACTCACGTCGCCGCCCCGCTCCCCCGGCGGCCGCCGCGGTCCGCGACCGCGCCGCCCGCGGTGCCCTCCTCGCCGGTGCGCGGGCCGGCCGCACCGGTGTCCGGCGCCGTCGCGTCACCGGCGGCCGCGTCCCCGGCCGCGGTGCCGTCGGCCGCCGCGTCCGCCTCGGCGGCCTCCCGGCGCACCGTGACGACCCGCTGGACCAGCGTGACGAGGCTGCCGACGGCGACGATCCACAGGGCGACCGGCAGCAGGTACTGGATGCCGGGCACGCCGAACGCGTGCAGTCCGGCGAGACCGGCGGCGACCAGGGAGATCACCAGCCGCTCGGCCCGCTCCACCAGTCCGTTCACCGCGACCGGCAGGCCGATCGACTCGCCGCGCGCCTTGGTGTACGACACGACCTGGCCGCTGGCCAGGCAGAAGATCGAGACGGCGCACAGCACCGTGTCGTCGCCCCCGGCCGCGTACCACAGGGCGAAGCCGCCGAAGATCGCCCCGTCGGCGACCCGGTCGAGGGTGGAGTCCAGGAAGGCGCCCCAGCGGCTGGAGCGGCCCAGCTGGCGGGCCATGTTGCCGTCGACCAGGTCGGAGAACACGAAGAGCGTGATCACGACCGTGCCCCAGAAGAACTCGCCCATGGGGTAGAAGACCAGCGCACCCGCGACCACGCCGGCGGTACCGATGAGCGTGACCGTGTCGGGGCTGACCCCCCGCCGGATGAGAAACGCGGCGAACGGCGTGAGGACACGCGTGAAGAATGCACGCGCGTACTTGTTCAGCATGGCCTTCCCGACGGTCGGTGTGGCCGCGCGGCCCCTGCTGGCCACCGGCTGGCCCATCGTAGTCACGCGGCCGCACGGGCGGCCGGGCACCCGCCCCGACGGCCCGCGGGGGCACGGGACATCGGGACGCGGGAGCGCTGCGCGCAGCCGTCCCGGCGCACGGCGCGCGTCCTCCGTATGGACGCACCGTGACCGGAGTGGAAAGCTCGGAATACCGCGGGCGCCGCCGGAGCCGCACCGCACGCGGATTCCGCCGGTCCGCGCCCACAGCGACCTCACCGTGCACGGGAGGCAGGACCATGGGCGACAAGGCGCACACACACCCCGGAGCCGCCGGCAGGGCACAGGCGGCCGACCACCCCGCGTCCGTACGGAATGTGGTGCTGGTCGGCCACTCCGGAGCGGGCAAGACAACCCTGGTGGAAGCTCTCGCACTGACCGCGGGAGCGGTGAACCGGGCGGGCCGCGTGGAGGACGGCGGCACGCTCTCCGACTACGACGAGATCGAGCACCGGCAGCAGCGCTCGGTGCAGCTCTCCCTGGTGCCCGTCGAATGGGACGGCATCAAGGTCAACCTCCTCGACACCCCCGGATACGCCGACTTCGTCGGTGAGCTCAGGGCCGGTCTGCGCGCGGCGGACGCGGCCCTCTTCGTCGTCTCCGCCTCCGACGGCGTGGACGGCTCCACCCGCATGGTCTGGGACGAGTGCGCGGCCGTCGGCATGCCCCGCGCCATCGTCGTCACCCACCTGGAGGCGGCCCGCGCCGACTTCGAGGAGATGACCCGGGTGTGCGCCGAGGCGTTCGGCGGTGACGACCCCGACGCCGTCCTGCCGCTCTACCTGCCGCTGCGCGGCCCGGAGGGACCCGACGGGCACGCCCCCGTGACCGGCCTGACCGGGCTGCTGTCGCAGAAGCTGTTCGACTACTCCACCGGCGAGCGCAAGGAGTCCGAGCCCGGCCCGGACCAGCTGCCGCTCATCGCGGACGCCCGCAACCGGCTCATCGAGGGGATCATCGCCGAGAGCGAGGACGAGACCCTCATGGACCGCTACCTCGGCGGCGAGGACATCGACACCGGCATCCTGATCGAGGACCTGGAGCGCGCCGTGGCCCGCGGGGTGTTCTTCCCCGTCCTGGCCGCCGCCCCCGCCGCCGACGGGGCCCGCCAGGGCCTGGGCACGGTCGAGCTGCTGGACCTGGTCACGGGCGGGTTCCCGACGCCCCTGGAGCACGGCACGCCCCGGGTCACCACGGTCGACGGCAGGCCGCGCGAGCTGACGCCCTGCGACCCCGGGGCCCCGCTGGTCGCCGAGGTCGTGAAGACCTCCTCCGACCCCTACGTGGGCCGGCTGTCCCTCGTCCGCGTCTTCTCCGGCACCCTGCGCGCCGACCAGACCGTCCACGTCTCCGGGCACGGCCTGGCCGACCGCGGTCACGAGGATCACGACGTCGACGAACGCATCGGCGCCCTGACCACGCCGTTCGGCAAGCAGCAGCGCCCGGTGCCGCACGTCGTCGCCGGGGACCTGGCGTGCGTGGCGAAGCTCGGCCGCGCCGAGACCGGCGACACCCTGTCCGCCAAGGACGACCCGCTGCTGATGGAACCGTGGGAGATGCCCGACCCGCTGCTCCCGCTGGCCATCCGGGCCCACAGCAAGCCCGACGAGGACAAACTCTCCCAGGGGCTGTCCCGGCTCGTCGCCGAGGACCCCACCATGCGGCTCGAACAGAACCAGGACACCCACCAGGTGGTCCTGTGGTGCCTGGGCGAGGCGCACGCCGACGTCGCCCTGGAGCGGCTGCGCAGCCGCTACGGCGTCCAGGTCGACGTGGTGCCGCACCAGGTGGCGCTGCGGGAGACCTTCGGCTCCCCCGCGTCCGGGCGGGGCCGGCACGTCAAGCAGTCCGGCGGGCACGGCCAGTTCGCGATCTGCGAGATCGAGGTGGAGCCCCTGCCCGGCGGCTCCGGCATCGAGTTCGTCGACAAGGTCGTCGGCGGCGCGGTGCCGCGGCAGTTCATCCCCTCCGTGGAGAAGGGCGTGCGGGCGCAGGCGGCGAGGGGTGTGGCCGACGGGCATCCGCTGATCGACGTGCGGGTGACCCTGCTGGACGGCAAGGCGCACTCGGTGGACTCCTCCGACGCCGCCTTCCAGACGGCCGGCGCGCTGGCCCTGCGGGAGGCCGCGGCCCAGGCGACGATCCACCTCCTGGAACCCGTCGCCGAGGTCACGGTCCTGGTCGGCGACGACTACGTGGGCCCGGTGATGAGCGACCTGTCGGGCCGCCGCGGCCGGGTCCTGGGCACCGAACAGTCCGCTGCCGGGCGCACCCTCGTCCGCGCCGAGGTGCCCGAGATCGAGATCGGCCGGTACGCCGTGGACCTGCGCTCGCTCTCGCACGGCACCGCCCGCTTCAGCCGCCGCTACGCACGGCACGAGCCGATGCCGCCGCAGGTCGCGCAGCGCCTCCGTCAGGAGGTCCGGGCGGCGTCGTAGGGCGAGCGGCGGCCTCGTCGTGCTCCGTGGCGCGCGCGGTGCGGTGGGTGCGGCCCGGGCGGCGGCGTGGGGCGGCGCCCGGCGCCCGCGCGAACCGTCGCCGGGCGCCCGCGCACGCGCCTCCCGCTCCGCGCGCCGCGGAACGCTTCACCCCGTGCCGCAGCGGGCCGGCCCCGTCCGCGCACGGTTTGTCACCGTCCGCAGACGAACGGGCCCGGCGGCGGATACGCTGAAGACCTGATCAACAGGTGTGCGCAGCAGGGAAGTCGGGAAGGCCGCAAGACGACAGTCGCGGCGATCGGGGGCGGGAATGACCGTTGAGAGCGGTTACGCGGACTTCTTCGGTCCGCAGGTGCCGCGCACGGGTGACGAGGGGCACACGCCGACCTTCGCGCTGGCCTCGGCGGCCTACCGGGACAACGAGGCCGACGAGATCCTCAAGGCCAACAACGAGTGGCACGCGTCGGCCGTCTCACCGCCCCGGATCAAGCTGTTCCGGCCGAACCTGGGCGAGGCGTTCTCCCGGGCGGTCATCGACCGGATGCTGGGCTCCGGACGGGCGCCGCTCGTCCAGTCGTTCGGCACGCAGCCGCACGTGGTCGTCGAGCACAGCCTCGCCGCCCACCGCATCCGCCGGGAGCGCGACAACTGGCTCAGCGCCGTCATGGTCCTGTGCGGCGTGCTCTTCCTGCCGGGCCTGCTCGTCTGGCTGCTGGTGTTCCAGATCCGCACCACCATGACCAAACGCGAGGACAAGCGCGCCGGGGCCCTGGCCACCACGCTGCTCGTCGGCGTGGGCGCCCTCGCGGTCCTCTTCCTGCTGCGCATGCCCTTCGACGGGTTCTGGGGCTGGTACGCCCGCGCCTGCGTCGTCGCCCCCGTCATCGGCTGGTTCTGGGCGAAGCGGATCTGCGAGCGCACCGCGCACGACCTGCGGGAACGCTGGGAGAGCCTGCTCTCCGGCGGCAGCGTGGGCGCCAAGGTCCCCGAGGCGGTGCCCAGCAGCCCCGGCGAGACCGCCGCCGAACAGCTGCGCCAGTCCCTGGCCCGGCTCAGCGCCGAGCAGCAGTCCAACTCGGTCTTCTACGCGGGCCCCAAGGGCATACTCGGCATGGGCACCCGGTGGGGCAGCTGGCAGCTCGCCGAGGAACTGGTCCCCGCCGACCCGGACCGCGAGATCAACCCCTTCCGCAGCTGGGACGTCATCAAGGCGATCCACGACCGGCTGCGCATGCTGGAGCGCGGTCCGCTGCACACCGGCGGTTTCACCAAGCCCTCCGTCCGCCACTGGATCGTCACGCCGATCGGCGAGAACGCCACCGCCGTGTCCCGGCCCGAGGGCACCGACGTGGAGGCGTACCAGGTCAAGCCGCACGCCATACAGGAGATCTGCAACAAGCAGCAGTTCGGCGCCGGCGACCGCCACTACCTCGGGGTCCAGTGGACCCTGTGGGACGGCCAGCTCGTCATCACCATGCTGATCACGGTGACCGTCCTCCACGAGACCCTGCGCATCGAGGTCACCGGCCACGCACTGGGCCCCGTGCACCCCCTGTTCACCACGAAACCGGCCGCCAAGGAGAAGACGGTCCAGAAGTCGGTGAAGTTCTGGGAGACCCGCACGGTCAAGCTCCCGCTCGTCGACGCGGACGAGGTGGTGCGCCTCGCCGCCCGAGCGCCGCTGACCTGGTACCCGCCGCTGCTGTACTGGCTGGGCGGCAAGCTGACCCTGCCCGAGCCGTTCGGCCTGCGGCACGCCTGGGCGGACAAGCCGTGGCGGCACCGCTTCATGGCCGACGACGCGCTGCGCGCCGCGACGCCCGTTCTGCGCGCGGTGCACTCCGCCGCGATCAAGGTCCTGGCGGAGAACGGCGTGGACACCGAGAAGTTCGGCGCCCGCTCCTCGGCCCTCAGCGGGGCGGTGCAGGAGGCGGCGCCCAAGAAGGCCGACCTCTACGACGCCTGAGGCGGGTGCCCCGGCCGGGGCACCCGCCGGCGCCGCGCCCTCCGGCCGCCCTCGTCGCGTCGTCGCCTTGTGTCCTCGCGTCGCGTCGCGTCGTCGTCGCCGGCTCGCTCGTCGCCGGTTCAGGCATTCAGGCCGAGGGCCAGGCGTCCGCCAGCATCTTGCGGGTGTCGCCCAGCAGTTGCGGCAGCACCTTGGTGTGCCCCACGACCGGCATGAAATTGGTGTCGCCGCCCCAGCGCGGGACGACGTGCTGGTGCAGGTGAGCGGCGATCCCGGCGCCGGCCACGGTGCCCTGGTTCATGCCGATGTTGAAGCCGTGCGCGCCGGAGGCGGCCCGCAGCGCGGTCATCGCCTGCTTGGTCAGCTCGCCGAGCTCGGCCGTCTCCTCGGCGGTGAGGTCCGTGTAGTCGGCCACGTGCCGGTACGGCACCACCATGAGGTGGCCCCCCGTGTACGGGTACAGGTTGAGCACCGCGTAGACGCGCTCACCGCGCCGCAGCACCAGTCCGTCCTCGTCGGACTTGGCCGGGATCGAGCAGAAGGGGCAGCCGTCGTCGGCACCGGGACCGGTCGGCTTGTTCTCGCCCTGGATGTAGGCCATCCGGTGCGGCGTCCACAGACGCTGGAACGCGTCCTGCGTCCCCACTCCCCACTGCTGCTCCGGCTCACTCGTCATGCGTGCAGCATATGGCGTCCCGGGGGGAGTACGGGACGGGCCCCCGGGGGATCGAACTCCCGGGGGCCCGTACCGTGGCGGGTCGGGCGGGTCAGACCTGTGCGCGCTCCTCGACGGCCTTCACGATCTTCGCGATGGCCTCGTCGACGGGGATGCCGTTCTCCTGGGAGCCGTCGCGGTAGCGGAAGGAGACGGCCCCGTTGGCCATGTCCTCGTCGCCCGCGATGACCATGAACGGCACCTTCTGCTTCTGGGCGTTGCGGATCTTCTTCTGCATGCGGTCCGAGGAGGAGTCCACCTCGACCCGCAGCCCGCGGGTCCGCGCCTGGGCCGCGAACCGCTCCAGGTACTCGACGTGCGCGTCGCCGATCGGGATGCCGGTCGCCTGCACCGGGGCCAGCCACGCCGGGAAGGCGCCCGCGTAGTGCTCCAGGAGCACCGCGAAGAAGCGCTCGATGGAGCCGAACAGCGCGCGGTGGATCATGACCGGGCGGGTCTTGGAGCCGTCCGCGGCCGTGTACTCCAGGTCGAAGCGCTCCGGCAGGTTGAAGTCGAGCTGGATGGTCGACATCTGCCAGGTGCGGCCGATGGCGTCCTTGGCCTGCACGGAGATCTTCGGTCCGTAGAAGGCGGCGCCGCCCGGGTCGGCCACGAGTTCCAGGTTCTGCTTCTCGGCGACCTGGCGCAGCGTCTCGGTGGCCTCCTCCCACGCCTCGTCGGTGCCGACGAACTTCTCCGGGTCCTTGGTGGACAGCTCCAGGTAGAAGTCGTTCAGGCCGTAGTCGCGCAGCAGGTTCAGGACGAAGGTGAGGGTCTTGTCGAGCTCCTCCGACATCTGCTCGCGGGTGCAGTAGATGTGCGCGTCGTCCTGGGTGAAGCCGCGGGCGCGGGTCAGGCCGTGCACGACGCCCGACTTCTCGTACCGGTACACGGTGCCGAACTCGAACAAGCGCAGGGGCAGTTCACGGTAGGAACGCCCGCGCGCGTCGAAGATCAGGTTGTGCATCGGGCAGTTCATGGGCTTGAGGTAGTAGTCCACGCCCTCGTCGAGCTGCATGGGCGGGTACATGCCGTCGGCGTACCAGTCCAGGTGGCCCGAGATCTCGAAGAGCTTTCCCTTGGTCGCGTGCGGGGTGTAGACGAACTCGTAGCCCTCCTCCTCGTGCCGGCGGCGCGAGTAGTCCTCCATGACCCGGCGGACGATGCCGCCCTTGGGGTGGAAGACGGCGAGGCCGGAGCCGATCTGCTCCGGGACGGAGAACAGGTCCAGCTCGGAGCCGAGCTTGCGGTGGTCGCGCTTCTCGGCCTCGGCGAGGAACTCCAGGTGCGCCTTCAGCTCGTCCTTGGACGGCCAGGCGGTGCCGTAGATGCGCTGGAGCTGCTTGTTCTTCTCGCTGCCGCGCCAGTAGGCCGAGGCGTTGCGCATCAGCTTGAACGCCGGGATGTTCCGGGTGGTGGGCAGGTGGGGGCCCCGGCAGAGGTCCTTCCAGCACAGTTCGCCGGTCTTGGCGTCCAGGTTGTCGTAGATGGTCAGCTCGCCGGCGCCGACCTCGACGTCCGCGCCGTCGTCGTGCGAGGCGGCGCCCTTGAGGCCGATCAGCTCCAGCTTGTAGGGCTCGTCGGCGAGTTCCGCGCGGGCCTCGTCGTCGGTGACGACGCGGCGGACGAAGCGCTGCCCGCGCTTCTGGATCTCCTGCATCTTCTTCTCGATGGCCTTGAGGTCATCGGGGTGGAACGGCCGGTCCACGTCGAAGTCGTAGTAGAAGCCGTCCCGGACCGGCGGGCCGATGCCCAGCTTGGCCTCGGGGAACAGTTCCTGCACGGCCTGGGCCATGACGTGGGCGGTGGAGTGACGGAGGATGTTCAGGCCGTCCTCGGAGGAGATCTCGACGCCCTCGACGGTCTCGCCGTCGCGCACTTCCCAGGAGAGGTCCTTGAGCTCGCCGGACACACGGGCGGCGATGACCGAGCGGTCGCCGGCGAAGAGCTCGGCGGCCGTAGTGCCCGTCGTCACCACGCGTTCTTCCCGCTCGGAATCGCGTTGGATGATCACACGGACGTCTGACACCGGTCTCTCCTGACTGAAGGCTGTGGTCGCGGCGCCGTACCGGAGCGCACGCATGGGTGCGATCGTACCGACCCGGGCGGGGCCTGTGCGAAATCATTCCGCCGCGGCCGCCCCCGGCCGCCCGCCGTCGCCGCCGGCCCGGGTGCCCGGGCCGGTCCCGTCGGGGGCGGCTCCGGGAATCCCGCCGAAGCCGCCCGCCGCCTCCGCGTGTTCCTTCAGTGCCTTCATGAGCCGGTCGCGTTCGGCCTCCTCGCCCTCCAGGGGCACGACCTCCTCGACGCCGGTCATCCGGCGGAAGCCGCTCCGGCTCTCCAGCCGGCCGCGCACCCGGACGGGCAGTCCGGCGAGGTGGGCCTCGCCGGCGGTGCGGTAGTCCGTCTCGTCGAGGGCGAGCCGTACGGAGCCGAGGGCGGCGCCGGCCAGGACGCGCAGGCGCACGGTGCCGCCGCCGCCCGGGCCCGGCCGGTGCAGGCGGACCACGGTGCCGGTGATCCGCACCGGCACGGAGGGCTCGGCCTGCCGGTAGCGGGCGCCGGCCTCGCGCAGGGCGGGCAGGTCCCCGGGGGAGAACTCGACGGGGTCGGCCAGGTCCGTGCAGCCGTCGGGCACCCCCGCCGCCGGGGCCCAGGCGACGCCGACGCGGGCGCCCTCGGTGCCCTGGACGAGGGCGACGAGTGCTTCGGTGAGGTCGTGGCAGACCCCGGCGGCGACGGCGGTGTCGAAGGCGTCGGGCGAGCCGGTGGCGCGGCGGTAGTCGACGGCTTCGCGGGCCGCGTACAGGGCGTGGTGGAGGCGGACGGCGAGGGCGCGGCCGGTGTGGACGGGGACGAAGGCGGTGAGGCGGCGGCCGCCGGGCGCGGGGGCGACCAGGACGTCGTCGAGGGCGGCGGCGGCCGGGCGGCGGTGGCGGGCGCCGTGGTAGCCGGCCCGGGCGCGGGCGGCGAGGGCGGCGGCGAGCAGGGTGCGGCGGGCCGCGCCGCGCAGGTCCTCCTCGGTGGTCCAGCCACTGGCGCCGCCGGGAGCCGTCGGGGCGTCGCGCCACCAGCGGATCTCGTCGCTGGGGACGGCGAGGGCGACGAGGATCTCGCGGGCGGCGGGGGTGCCGGCGCGGGCCAGTGCGGTGAGGGCCTCGGCGAGCAGGTCGTCGCTGTCGGGGAAGGCGCGGCTCACCGGCACCAGCAGGCTGGTCGTGCCGTGGGCGGGCCCGGGCGGGGTCCAGCGGCCGTAGCGTCCGGGGGTGCCGCCGCGGCGCAGCCAGCCGTGGCGGTGCAGGAGTGCGGCGAGCACGGCGGGGTCGGCGTCGCCGGGTGCGGGCGGCCGGCCGTGCCAGGCGGCGTCGGCGGGGTGCGGGCGGGCGGGGCGCGGGGGCTCGCCGGTGGGGCGGTGGGTCACGGTGTCCCTCCGGTCCCGACCCGGGCCATGATCTCGCACAGCGCGCGGTCGTCGAAGACGTGCGTGGTGGGGATGCGCACGGTGGTGCGGGTGCGGCCGGTGACGGGGTGTCCGGCGAGGTTCGCCCAGTAGCAGCAGTGCCGCAGTTCGAGGCGGTCGTGGCCCGCCCGCAGCCAGTCGTCCGGGGAACGCGGGACGAGCATGACGACGAGGATCTTGTGCACGGTCACGGGGGTGCGGGCCAGCTTGACCAGGTGCGCGTTGTCGAGCGTGAAGGAGAAGGAGCGGCCCGGCGGGCCGGGCGCGACCTGGTACGTCGCCTTGAGCTGCACCTTGATGGTGATCTCGTCGTCGACGGTGTGCCCCGGGGCGCTGTGGCTGACGTGCCAGTCGATGCCGTTGTCCGGGAAGGGCTGGGACAGCGAGCAGCCGGCCGCCGCGGCGACGGCGTGCAGGTAGGCGACCTGCAGGGTCTCCATGCAGGCGGTGGTGGCGAGGGAGCCGCGGGAGGGGGCCGTGCGCCCGGGCAGCAGCCCGCCCCGTTCGGGCTGCGCTACGGCCATGGCCAACAGCCTTCCAGAACCAGTGTTTCCCCGTACCGGGCCGCTGAACTGCGCGGACCCGTACTCCTGTTGTCTCCTTCCGGCGTACGGCGCAAACGGGGCGGGTATCACCCGGGCGGGGCAGCGGACGGTGCGTCAACTGCCGAAGGTGAACGAGGGGTTGTTGGGTATGGCGTGCTGGTACGAGGGGCCGTTGGCCGCTTTCGACACGGAGACGACGGGCGTGGACGTGGAGACGGACCGGATCGTGTCGGCCGCCGTCGCGATCCAGGAGGCTCCGGGCAGCCGTCCGCGGATCAGCCGGTGGCTGGTGAATCCGGGTGTTCCGGTGCCGGCCGCCGCGACGGAGGTGCACGGTCTGACGGACGAGCAGGTGCAGCGCCACGGGCGCTGGCCGGCTCCGGTGATGTACGAGATAGCCCAGGTGCTCGCGGAACAGGCGCGGGTGGGACGGCCGTTGGTGGTGATGAACGCGCCGTTCGACCTGACGCTGCTGGACCGGGAGTTGCGCCGGCACCGGGCGTCGTCGCTGAACCGGTGGTTCGACCGGACGCCGCTGCTGGTGCTGGATCCGCGGGTGCTGGACAAGCACCTCGACCGGTACCGCAAGGGCCGCCGCACGCTGACGGACCTGTGCGCGCACTACGAGGTGCCCCTGGACGGGGCGCACGACGCGGCGGCGGACGCGGTGGCGGCGCTGGAGGTGACGCGGGCGGTCGGCCGGCGGTTCGCGGCGCGGCTGGAGCGGCTCTCGCCGGGCGAGCTGCACACCCTGCAGGCGGTGTGGCACGCGGCGCAGGCGCGCGGGCTGCAGACGTGGTTCGCGCGCAACGGTTCCCAGGAGGCCGTGGACCCGGCCTGGCCCCTGCGCCCGGACCTGCCGGCGGCCGCTTAGGGGAGACGGTGCCCGGGAACGACGAAGCCGGTCCGTCGGGGACGGACCGGCTTTCCCGGTGGGCGATACTGGGTTCGAACCAGTGACCTCTTCGGTGTGAACGAAGCGCTCTCCCACTGAGCTAATCGCCCGGGAACGGACTGAACCATACAGGTCCCGGGACGCTTCCTTCAAACCGCTTCGAGGTGCCAGGCCAGGCCGCGCCGCCCGGCGCGCATCATCAGGGCGTGGTTGGCGCGGAAGAGGCAGTGCGCGGGCAGGGCGAGGCGGCGCAGCAGCGGCTTGCGGACCTCGGCCTCCTGCTCGTACCGGGCGAGGCAGCCGCCGGTGCGCACGGGGGTCACGGTCCAGCGGGCGCGGCCGGTGATGTCTCCGTCGAGGCCGACCTCCAGGATTCCGGCCGCGGGGTCGCGCCGGCGCGTGCGCAGGACGACGACGAGGTCGTAGGGCAGGACGGAGCGGATCCGGGCGGTGCCCGCGGTGGCGTCGGTCCGGGTGACCTCACGGACCTGGGGCCACCAGCGGGGGTAGTCCTCGACGCGTTCCAGGATCCGGTAGACGACGGGTGCGGGTGCGGGCAGGGCCCACCGGCTGCGGAAGCGGTAGTGGTTGGGGTCCATGCCCGGAGTGTGCCCGCGCGGGGCGGGATCTCTCCGGAACGTGGTCCGGCGTGGTGTCCGAAGTGGTCCGGCGGGGCGTGCCGTTGGGTGGGGCCGAGCCGTTCCGGACGACGGTGTGCGGCATTCGGGCGGCGGCGGTGCCGGGAATTCGCCGGTATTCCGCAACGCGTGCGCGGAAGGGGTGGATTCCCGCCGGATACGCGAGTGTTGGCTTCTTCGGGGAAGTCCGGGAGCGGCCGGAAGTCGCTGTCGGAGGCGTTCTGCGGATTCCGCTTCCCGGTGCCCCCGCGCTCTCGCGGGCGCGGTGCGGCCGGTGCGGCGCCCCGCACGAAAAGTAACGGGCCGTCACCGCAGCGCGGGAACGGCTGTGAGTGTTCCTCCCCCACGTCAGCGGCCCGGCCCACTGATCGTGAGCCGGGCCGTCGTGTTCCGGTGGGCGATACTGGGTTCGAACCAGTGACCTCTTCGGTGTGAACGAAGCGCTCTCCCACTGAGCTAATCGCCCGGACGCAGGAAGAACATTACCCCATGTCAGGGGGTGCTCATGACCACCGGAGGCCGGGCCGCCGCTCCCCGGTCACGGGAGCGGCCGGCCGAGCCGCGGGGTCACTGGTCCTTGATCTTCCAGGGCATCTCCAGGCCGAACTTCCACAGGTAGACGCCGGCCAGCGCGCCCGCGATCACCAGGCCGACCGAGGTCAGGATGAGGTTGCGGCGGCGCACTTTCGGGTCCAGGGCCCGCTGGGCGGCCTCGGTGACCTTGCGCTTGGTCCAGCGCAGCACCAGCTGGGCCCAGGCGAACTCGGTCCCCCAGATCGCCATGCCCGCGAAGATCACGACCCAGCCGGGCCCCGGCAGCACCAGCATCGCGGCGCCCGCGGCCACGACGGCCAGGCCGACGACGAAGACGCCGACCTGCCAGCTGACGTGAAGGGTCCTGCGGGCCTGGATGAAGGCGGGCGCCCGGGAGCCGAGCGGCCGCCCCTGGGGTTCCCCGTCCTCCTCGGCCCGGCCCGCTCGGTCAGCTGTCATGGTCGCCTCGCCGGCCTTGTCACTCCCCGTGTTCATACGCCCAAACCCTACCGGAGCGATTCGCATCACCGGAATGGGCGCAGCGGACGATCGATCTCTCGGCCGGAAGGGTTACGTAAACGCACGCAAAACACGCAGAGGGGTTTACAACGGCACCGTAGGTGGCATGTCGATTTCGCCGACGTGCGAATCCCCGAGCGCACACTGAGCGAAAGGCCCTGGCGCTTATGAACACCACGGTCAGCTGCGAGCTGCACCTGCGCCTCGTTGTGTCGAGCGAGTCCTCCCTGCCTGTCCCCGCAGGCCTGCGGTACGACACGGCCGACCCCTACGCCGTGCACGCCACCTTCCACACCGGAGCCGAGGAAACCGTCGAGTGGGTGTTCGCCCGCGACCTCCTCGCCGAGGGACTTCACCGCCCCACGGGCACCGGCGACGTCCGCGTCTGGCCGTCGCGCAGCCATGGCCAGGGCGTCGTCTGCATCGCGCTCAGCTCCCCGGAGGGCGAGGCACTGCTCGAGGCCCCGGCGCGGGCCCTGGAGTCCTTCCTGAAGCGCACCGACGCCGCCGTGCCGCCCGGCACGGAACACCGGCACTTCGACCTCGATCAGGAGCTCTCGCACATCCTGGCGGAAAGCTAGGCGGGACTCCCCCAGCAGCCCGGCGCCGTCGACTCGGGGTGACGGCTCGGGCCAGGACAGCCGTGCATCACGGCACGCGACGGCGTCGGCACCGCGGATCTCCGCGGTGCCGACGCCGTCGCGTCGTGTGGGCCGCCCCTACGGCTCCCTGGGGCCGCAGCGTCGTGGCACGATGCCGGAACGTGCGCGTCCGGTCACGCCGGGTCGCGGGGCGGGAACTCGCGGCCGCCGCCGGACGTTGTACTCGAAACCATGTGCGGGTCGGTACGGGTGTTCCCCCGGGGCGGAGCCACTACCATCGGCCAGCAATCGGCGGGCGCCCGCCCGACCCCAGGCCAGGGAGCGAATCGTGCTGATCACCCACGACACCCGGTGTGCGCTCGACACCGTGGTGGATCTGGTGAACTCCGCGCCGGAGGACGACACGGCGCCGGACGGACTGCCGGATGTCGCGGCTCTCGAGCTCTTCGTCCAGAAACACGCCATCAGTGAGGTCGGGACGCTCTCGGACTTCGACCTGTCGGCCGTGCGCACGCTGCGGTCCCGCTTCGCCGCCGTCTTCGCGGCCTCCGACGCCCGCACGGCGGCGGGGCTGATCAACGAGCTGATCGCCGCCGCCGGCACCACGCCCCGGCTCACCGACCACGATGGCTACGACTGGCACGTGCACTACTTCGCCCCCGGCGCGTCCGTGGCCGACCACCTGGCCGCCGACTGCGGCATGGCCCTCGCCTTCTTCGTGGTCGCCGGGGAGCAGGAGCGGCTGCGGCGCTGCGAGGCGCCCGACTGCCGGCACGCCTTCGTCGACCTGTCCCGCAACCGCTCGCGGCGCTACTGCGACAGCCGGACCTGCGGCAACCGCCTGCACGTGGCCGCGTACCGGGCGCGGCGCAAGGAGGCGTCGGCGGGCTGACCGCCCGGCCTCGGCGGCAGGGGGCGCGGTGCCGTGCCGACGCGGCCCCGACGGGTGGCGCCGGGTACCGCGGGTACGGCTCACAGCCACAGCAGGTCGTGCAGGGCAGCCGTGAGCAGCAGACACCCGATCACCGCCAGGAAGATCATCAGCGGTGGCTGGGAAAGGGCGAAGAGGCATCCGCGCGGCTCGTCCTGCTGCCTCGCGGCATCGCTCTGTGTCGTGTCCAGCATCTCGCCGCGATAATGACGCATCGGCCGCGGCGAAGCGATCAACGCTCACCGGGTGAACGCTGGACCGCCGATTGCGTGATCAACGCTTCGGGTTGTGATCACTTCCGGCCGTGCCGCGTCCCCCTGTGACGTTTCTGCCCGGCCGGGGCCCGCGGGATCCGGCGGATCACCGAGCGCCCCGGCCCGGCCTCCGGGGTGGTGCCGGCGGGCGGTGTGCAAGGTCAGATGCCGTGCTTCTTCAGGATGGCCTCGATGTCGCTGAAGTCGTCGTCGCCGCCGCGGGCGGCCGGTGCGGGCCGGGTCTCCTGGCGGGGGCCGCCCTGGCCGAGGGAGGGCGCCGAGGCGGCCGGGGCCACCGCGCCCTGCTGGGCCGCCGCCCGGGCCGCCTTGCGCTCCTTGCGCGTGCCGCCGCGGCGGCGCTCCACCGCACGGGTCGTCGCGAACATCACCCAGGACAGACCGAGCAGCCCGAAGCCCGCCCAGGCCAGAGGGCTGAAGGCGGTGTCGGCCAGCCACTCCACCACGCCCGCCATGACGAGGCCGATGGGGACCAGGGAGTAGGCGGCGATCCGCGTCGCGGTCAGGAAGCGCCTGCGGTAGGCCGTGATCACCGCGATGCCCAGGCCGGCCGCGGACACGGCGGAGCAGACGGTCTCGGCAATCATCCGGTCCTCCAGGCTGGGAGTGCGGGCGCTGTGGGCCCTTCGTCCCTTCCATCCTGCACCTTCCGGCCCCCGCCGGGCCATGCCGGGGTGCGAGATCAGGGACATCTCCGGGTCGGCTCCTCCCCAGGTGCCGGTGCCGCGCGTGCCGGTGCCGGAGGAGGGTCTGTGCCGGTACCGGAGGAGGGTGCGCCGCGGCCGAGCGCGGCACGAGTCCGTCCGGAGTGGGGCGCTCCCCCGGCCACGGTCCGGGCCGGCCCGCGGCGGGGTGCGGACCGGGCGGGTGGCCCGGCAGGGCGGGGTGGCCCGGCAGGGCGGAGTGGACCGGCAGGGCGGGTGGCCCGGCAGGGCGGGCGCGGCACAGGGCCCGGGGCCGCCGCGCGGAGCCCTCACGCAGAACGCCGCCCGCCGGAACCGTTCCGGCGCGGAGCCCTCGGGGGCGGGCCGTCGGGGCCGTTGTGGGCGTCGCGGGCGGCGGCTGGGAGACTGTGGCCATGAGTGAGTCCTCCCCCGCCGCCCCCTCCGCGCCCGTGCTCGACGTGTGGTGCGAGCTGCAGTGCCCGGACTGCCGTACCGCCCTGGACGACGTGCGCGCGCTGCGCGCCCGCTACGGCGACCGTCTGGAGGTACGCCTGCGGCACTTCCCGCTGGAGAAGCACAAGCATGCCTTCGCCGCCGCCCAGGCCGCCGAGGAGGCGCTGGTCCAGGGCCGGGGCTGGGAGTACGCGGAGGCCGTGCTCGGGCGGACCGCCCAGCTGGAACGGGCGGGCGAGTCCGTCCTGGTCGAGACCGCGCGGGAGCTGGGGCTGGACGCCGAGGAGTTCGACACCGCCCTGATCGACGGGCGGCACATCCTGATCGTCGACGCCGACCACGCCGAGGGCAAGGCGATCGGCGTGACCGGGACGCCGACGTACGTGATCGGCGGGGAGCGGCTCGACGGGGGCCGGAGCCAGGAGGGCCTGCGCGAGCGCGTCGAGGAGATCGCGGACCGTCTCCTCGCCGCCCGGTCGGACTGAGCGTGTGCCCGGGCCCGGGCCGCGCGCCCCCGGCCCGGGCGCCCCGTCAGAGCAGGGGCTTGTACATCGCGTACTGCGTGGTCGTGTAGCCGAGCGAGTCGTAGAGGCGCTCGGCCGGGGTGTTGTCCGCGAAGACGTTGAGCCCGATGAGGCGCTTGCCGGCGGCGAGCGCCTGGGCCTCGGCCGTCAGCATCAGGCTGCGGCCGTGGCCCCGGCCGCGGTGGCGGGCGTCGGTCTCGACGTCGAAGACGTAGGCGCCCTGCCCGCGGACGGAGAGCCAGAGGGTGCCCACCCGGGTGCTCTCGTGCTCCAGCACGCTGAAGATCATGCCCTCGCTGGTGCGTCCGTCGGGCAGCAGGACGGCGTGGTCCCGCTCCGACTTGGCGCGGGCCTCGGCGCCCGGCACCCCGCGCTCGCTCCAGCTGTGCGCGTAGTCGGTCTTGCCCTGTTCGAGGTAGGGCCCGAACTCGTCGTCGGTCATCGGACGGACCCGGCTGCCCGCGGGAAGGGCGGGCGGGGGGCCGTCGAGGGTCTTCTCCATGTTCCGGTTGCGCACCACGTAGCCGAGCGCCGTGGCCAGCCCCAGTCCCGCGGTGGAACCGGCGGGAACGGACACCTCGATGCGGCGGCAGCCCCAGCTGCGTGCCACCTCCTCGGCGGCGAGCGCGGCCACCGTGCCGCGGCCCCGGCGGCGGTCCGGTTCCTGGATGCGCAGGGTCATGATGCGGGCCACCGCGTCACCGAAGACGGGGTCGGTGCCGAGGTGGACCGCGCCGACCGGGCGGCTGTTGACGCACACCTGGTAGTGGCGCGAGCGGGTCCCGTCGGCGTTCTGCTGAAGCGGCTCGGCCGGCCGCAGGGTGGTGGTCATCACGGGAGTTCTACCCGCTGCCGGGCGCCGGGTCAGCCGAATTCCGGGGTGCTGTCGGACACGCTCACGGGTCGAGGTCGGCCGCCGAGCGCTCGTCGAAGACGCGCATCGCCTTGGCGGTCACCGGGCCGGGTGCGGCGGGCAGTTCGCGGTCGTCGACGCGGTGCACGGCCTGGACGTCGCGGAGGGTGGAGGTCAGGAAGATCTCCTCGGCCCGGTCCAGGACGTCCAGGGGCAGGTCGGTCTCCTCGGCGCCGGTCCACTCGACGGCCAGGGCCCGGGTGATCCCGGCGAGGCAGCCGGAGGCGACGGGCGGGGTGTGCAGCGTCCCGTCGAGGACGACGAACACGTTGGAGCCGGTGCCCTCGCAGAGCTGCCCCACCGTGTTGGCGAACAGCGCCTCGCTGGCGCCCCGTTCCCGGGCCCGGGCGAGGGCGACGACGTTCTCCGCGTAGGAGGTGGTCTTCAGGCCGGTGAGGGCGCCGCGTTCGTTGCGGGTCCAGGGGACCGTGACGACGGCGGTGGTGTCGGGGCGGCGGGTGGTCTCCCCGAGGGCGACGACGAGGGTGGTGCCGTGCTCGCCCCGGTCGGAGCCGAGCGGGCCGTGGCCACCGGTGTAGGTGATCCGCAGCCGGCCGAGCGGCATCGGATTGGCGTCCAGGACGGCGGCGCACGCGCGGCGCACCTCGTCGAGGTCGGGGTCGGGCAGGCCGAGTCCCCGGGCCGAGCGGGTCAGCCGGTCGAGATGGCGGGTGAGCGCGAACGGCCGGCCGTCCACGGCCTTGACCGTCTCGAAGATGCCGTCGCCCACGGTCAGCCCGTGGTCGAGGACGGAGACGCGGGCGGAGTCGATGTCCTGCAGCCCGCCGTCGAGCCAGATCTTCACCTATCGGATCCCTTCACTCACCGCGTGGGTGCCCGACGCTACCGCGAGCAGCCTGGACGCCTTCAGTTCGGTCTCCCGCCACTCCCCCTCGGGGTCGGACCCCCAGGTGATGCCGGCGCCGGTGCCGAACCGGAGCACCGCGCCGCCGTCCGCCCGGCGTTCGATCCAGAAGGTGCGGATGCCCACGGCCAGTTCGGCGGTGCCGCGGTCGGCGTCCACCCAGCCGATGCCCCCGCAGTACGGTCCGCGGGGGCCGTTCTCCAGCGCGTCGATGATCCGCAGGGCGCTCGACTTGGGGGCGCCGGTGACGGAGCCGGGCGGGAAGGCGGCGGCGAGCAGCTCGGGCCAGCCCGCCCCGTCGCGCAGTTCCCCGCGGACCGTGGACACCAGGTGCACGAGTCCCGGGTGCTTCTCGACGGCACACAGGTCGGGCACGGAGACGGTGCCGGTGGCGCAGACCCGGCCGAGGTCGTTGCGGACCAGGTCCACGATCATCACGTTCTCGGTGTAGTCCTTCTCCAGCAGGTCGGCCTCGGTGCGGCCGGTGCCCTTGATCGGTCCGGACTCGACGGTGCGGCCGTGGCGGCGGAGGAAGAGTTCGGGCGAGGCGGTGGCGATCTCCACGCCGTGCGCGGGGAGGCGGATCGTTCCTGCGTAGGGGGCGGGGTTGCCGCGCGCCAGCAGGGCGGTGAGCCGGTCCACGTCGGCGTCGGCCGGGACGGGCGCGGACAGCACCCGGCAGAGGTTCGCCTGGTACACCTCGCCGGCCGCTATGCGGTCGCGGATCGCCCGGACGCCCGCCGTGTACGCGGCGTGGCCGAGGGACGACGTCCAGTCGTCCGGGGCCGGTCCCCGCCAGGCGTCCGGCGCCGGTGCGGGCACCGCCTCCTCGCGCACGTCCCGGAAGCGTGCGCAGGTCAGACGGCCCTCGAAGTCCGCGCAGACGGCCCAGAAACCCGTCGAGTCCAGCGCCGAGGGGTCGTCGGTGACGTCGAGGAGACCGGTGGCGACGCGGGTGCCGAAGCGGGCGAGAGGTGGGAGGTCGTGCACCCGACGAGTGTAGGGCGGGCGCCGTTGCGGTGACGTCGTCACGTCCGTCACGGCGCGCTGACCAGGGACGTGAGCGGGCGCAGCGCAGCACGCTGCACAAACGCGTTTTTGTGCTGGCCCCGGAATCCGCTAGAGTTCACCTCGTCGCCGGGACGCGCAAGCCGACCGAAACGACAGGCGGACGTAGCTCAGTTGGTAGAGCGCAACCTTGCCAAGGTTGAGGTCGCGAGTTCGAACCTCGTCGTCCGCTCGAAGGAAGAGGGGTCTTCCCGGTCCCCTACACTCCTGGTGGAGTGGCCGAGAGGCGAGGCAACGGCCTGCAAAGCCGTCTACACGGGTTCAAATCCCGTCTCCACCTCCAAGGACGATTAGCTCAGCGGGAGAGCGCTTCCCTGACACGGAAGAGGTCACTGGTTCAATCCCAGTATCGTCCACTGGATCTTCGACAGATCATCGACGGTCCGTCCCGCGCGATTAGCTCAGCGGGAGAGCGCTTCCCTGACACGGAAGAGGTCACTGGTTCAATCCCAGTATCGCGCACGCAGTGCCCACGCCCGGCCACGGCCGGTGACCGTGGACCCGAGGACGATTAGCTCAGCGGGAGAGCGCTTCCCTGACACGGAAGAGGTCACTGGTTCAATCCCAGTATCGTCCACACCACCGGAACCCCCGGCCGCCGTCGCGGCCGGGGGTTTTGCCGTCCCGGGGGACGGCGGGGCCGGGACTCAGCTGGAGAACAGCATGCGGCCGAAGCTCTTCTGGCGGCGGTGGCCGTAGTGGGCGCCGTGCGGCGCGGCACCCCAGGCGGGCGGCTGCGGGGCCGCCGGGTATGCCTGCGGAGCCGCGGGCGGCGGCGGGGCGGGCTGCGCCCACTGGGCCTCCAGCCGGGTCAGCGACTCCAGTTCGCCGTAGTCCAGGAAGATCCCCCGGCACCCGCTGCACTGCTCGATCTGAACGCCGTTGCGGTTGTAGGTGTGCATCGGCGCGTGGCACTTCGGACACTGCATGTCGGCTCCAACTCCCTGCTGTTCGGTCCCGCTTCACCTGTCGCCAGGACAGACTCCGTCCGGACTCCGGTCGGTTGCACCCTACGGCGTCGGTTCCGGCGCCAACTCCCCCGCGGCGGGCTCCGGTACCTCCGCCATCCGGGCGCAGGCGTCGACGAACGCCTCCTCGACGTCGTCCGGCGCACGGCCCTCCGCCAGGCAGGCGGCGATCACGCGGGCGGCGGTCTGCACGGTCAGCGCCCGCGCCGGGACGTCGAGCACGGGCCAGGGGTCGCCGGCGGCGGGGACGGCCGGTCCGCCCGAGGCCCGGTAGGCGCCGAGGAACCGCGCCCACTCCGCCGGGGCCAGCAGGCCGCAGGCGAACCAGGCGGCGGGCCGGGCGAGGTCCCAGGCGGGGGCGCCCAGCCCCACGTCGTCCACGTCGATCAGCCGCCAGGTCCCGTCCGGGAGGCGGACCAGCTGGCCCAGGTGGAAGTCGCCGTGGCAGAGGGCGGCCGGGCCCGGCGCCGGTCCCGCGCCCCGGACCCGGCCCGGCAGCGCCGCCCAGGCGCGCAGCACCGCGACGGCGGCCGGGTGACCGCCCGCCGCGTCCCCGAGGTGGGCCACGGCCTGGGCCGCCTTGGCCGGGCCGCGGCTCACGGGCACCGCGGCGGCGGCCGGCACGGGCGCCCGGTGCAGCCGCGCGAGCAGCGTGGCGGCGGCTTCCCAGGGGGCGGCGTCGGGGTCGTCCGGGTCGACGGGCTCCGCGTACGGCCAGCGGGTCACGGGGCGGCCGTGCAACGGCACGGGGGCCCGGTCGAGCGGGGCGAGGAACACGCCGGGGAGCCGTGCGGCGGCGGCGAGCCGGCGCGTCAGCCGGGCGGGGTCGTCGTCCGGGGCGTGCGCTTTGGCGACGATGCGGCCGTGGCGCACGACGAGACCGTCGGGGCGGTCGGCGAGCGTGCCCTCGGGGCAGCGGCAGCGAGGGGGCGGGCCGTCCGGGTGCGCGGCGGCGCGCGCCTGCGCGGCGAGCGCGGTGGTGAGGGGGTCGGCGGAGGCGGTGGTCACGGGGGCAGGATGCCAGGCGGGGCGGTGTGCCGTGTGTGCGGTGTGCGGACAGGACGATGCCGGCGCAGCTCCCCAGCTGCGCCGGCATCCTGCCGTCCGCCGCACCCCCGTCCCCACGGGGTTTCATGGGCCGATGTCCCCGCCCGGACCGCTCTTCCGGGCCTGGGGCCGCTGTTCAGCGCCCCAGCATCTCGCCCACGGACGACGCCTGTGTGGCCACTGTCTCCCACCCGTCGAAGACGAGGAGGAGCAGGACCGCCAGGGGAAGGGCCATCAAGGTCGCCACCAGCGGGTGGCGGCGGCCCTCGCGGCGCGGCCGGAACGCGACGGCGCCGGCCATCCGTTCCCGCGTGCGGACCAGGGTCCGCGGTGCCGTGTGGGCCATGATGGTCCCTCTCCTGAACCGTTTCTGTTGTCCTTGGCAGCGGCGGGCGTCGAACCTCGGGGGACGAGTGCTGCACCCGCCGCTTCGACATCGAATCTAGGCTCCCGGGGCCGCCCGGGCGTCATGCCCTCGTACCGAATGCCGGGCCTCCCAGGGGATGAGCCATGCCCCGCGGTGTACTCCCCTGGGTGGAGACGGACCGCGGTGACTCAGGGAGATCCCCGAGGGGACGGGGAGTGACGTCACTCACTCCTTCCGGTCGCTGGCCGGGCGCGGCGCCGTCCGCGCGCCGCTCCGCCGGCCGGTGCGCGGCCGGTGGACGCCGGGCGGGCGACGGGTCCGGGCGCCGCGTCGCGAACGGTTCCCCAATGATCAACGTCCGTACGGGGTCGGCCGGTTGGCACCGGTGGGCGGGCTCGGCGGCGCGCGGCCGCGGGGGCTGACCCGTGCTCAAGTGTGCAGCCCGCCAGGGACAATCGGCCGCCGCGGGAGGGCGCGGCCTCTGCGCACCGGCGGGTGTGGAAACGTAAGCTGTGGCACGTCACAGGACCGGGCAGCGGGGATGAACATGGCGATGATGCGCCTGAGGCGCGAGGACCCGCGCGTCGTCGGCTCTTTCAGGCTTCACCGACGGCTCGGCGCGGGCGGGATGGGCGTGGTCTACCTGGGCTCCGACAAGAAGGGGCAACGGGTCGCGTTGAAGGTCATCCGGCCGGATCTGGCCGAGGACCAGGAGTTCCGCTCCCGGTTCGCGCGCGAGGTCTCGGCCGCCCGTCGTATCCGCGGGGGCTGCACGGCCCGGCTGGTGGCCGCCGATCTGGACGCGGACCGCCCGTGGTTCGCCACGCAGTACGTGCCCGGGCCGTCGCTGCACGACAAGGTCGCCGGGGAGGGCGCGCTGGGCGCGGCCGAGGTCGCCGCGATCGGGGCGGCGCTGTCCGAGGGGCTGGTCGCGGTCCACGAGGCCGGTGTGGTGCACCGGGACCTGAAGCCGTCCAACATCCTGCTGTCCCCGAAGGGGCCGCGGATCATCGACTTCGGCATCGCCTGGGCCACCGGCGCCTCGACCCTCACCCACGTGGGCACGGCGGTGGGCTCGCCCGGGTTCCTCGCTCCGGAGCAGGTGCGGGGAGCGGCCGTCACGCCCGCCACGGACGTGTTCTCGCTGGGCGCCACGCTCGCCTACGCCTCGATGGGCGACTCCCCCTTCGGGCACGGGAGTTCCGAGGTGATGCTGTACCGGGTCGTGCACGAGGAGGCGCAGCTGGACGGGGTGCCGGACGCGCTCGCGCCCCTGGTGCGGGCCTGCCTGGCGAAGGACCCCGAGGAGCGGCCCAGCACGCTCCAACTGTCGCTGCGGCTCAAGGAGATCGCGGCGCGCGAGGCGCAGGGCCTGTCCGACTTCCGTCCCCCGGCGCCGCGCGGCGCCGAGACGGACCGGGCGGCCGGGCGGCCGGCGGACACCTACCCGGAGCCGGAACGGCGGCGCCCGCAGGGGCAGCAGGCCGGCCGGGGCGACCAGCCGGGCACGCCCGCGCCGCGCCCGGGTGCGTCCGACCGGAGTTCCGTGCCGTCCCGGGGCGGGTCCGGCCCCCGCCGCGGGGGCGGTGTGCCCGCCTCGCGCGGGGGGTCCGCCTCGCGGGGCGGCGCGGCGCGCGGCGGTACGCCGTCGCGGTCCGGGTCGCGGACCGGAGGGCAGACCGGGGGTCGCGGCACGCGGCCGGGAACCGGGGCGCGCCGTCCGGGGCAGCGGCCGACGGGGCCCCGGCTGCGGCCGGCCAATCCGCGGCTGCTGCGGCAACGGCTGTTCGTGTTCGTGGTGGTGACCCTGGTGGTGGCGCTGGGCATCGCCCTGGTGCAGGGCTGCCAGGCCGCCGCGCAGGGGCACGGCGGTCCCGGCGGCGGGGACACCGGGACACAGCACCGGGGCGAGCAGTGGGAGCCCCCGGCGGACCGGGGTCCGATGATGTCCCAGCGGTACCACTCCACGCTGGAGCGGGACGACTGACCCGCGCCCGGCCGTCCGGAGTCCGCAGGGCCGCCGCCCGCCCGGCCGCACGGGCCGGACGGCACCTGAGCGGCGGGCGGTGAGAGCCGTGCCGTACCGCGGGTGTCAGGTGCCGGGGTGTCCGGTGGCGACCGCGTAGAAGGCGACCGCGGCGGCGGCACCGACGTTGAGGGAGTCGACGCCGTGCGACATCGGGATGCGCACCCACTCGTCGGCCGCGACCAGGGCCTGGGTGGACAGCCCGTCCCCTTCCGCCCCCAGCATCAGCGCCACCCGGTCCATCCGGTGCGGGGCGGCCTCGTCGAGGGGGCGCGCCTTCTCGTCGGGGGTGAGGGCGAGCAGGGTGAAGCCCGCCTCGCGGACCGACTCCAGCCCCTTGGGCCACGCCTGGAGCCGGGCGTAGGGGACGGAGAAGACGGCGCCCATGGAGACCTTGACGCTGCGGCGGTACAGCGGGTCGGCGCAGTCCGGGGAGAGCAGCACCGCGTCCATGCCGAGCGCTGCGGCGGACCGGAAGACGGCGCCGATGTTGGTGTGGTCGTTGACGGACTCCATGACGACCACGCGGCGGGCCGTGCGCAGCAGTGCGTCCGCCGCGGGCAGGGGCTTGCGCCGCATGGAGGCGAGTGCCCCGCGGTGCACGTGGTAGCCGGTGACGCGTTCCGCCAGGTCGGGGGCGACGACGTAGACGGGGGCGGGCAGTTCGTCGATGACGTCGCGCATCACGTCGACCCACTTGGCCGAGAGCAGCATGGACCGCATCTCGTAGCCGGTCTCCCTGGCCCGTCTGATGACCTTCTCGCCCTCGGCGATGAAGAGTCCCTCGGCGGGCTCGCGCCGGCGGCGCAGTTCGACGTCGGTCAGGCCCGTGTAGTCGTGCAGGCGGGGGTCGTCGGGGTCCGAGACGGTGATGGGATCGGCCACGGGGTGATACTGCCTTGTCCTGGGTCGGGTGCCGACGGCGGGGACCGGCCATCGGGCACCTGCGGTCACTTCGGGTCTGCGGGGCCGACGCCGACGACGTCGCCGATGACGATGACGGCGGGCGGCCTGACCTCCTGCCGCACGACGGTCTCGCCGACGGTGGCGAGGGTCGCGTCGACGCGGCGCTGGGCGGCCGTGGTGCCCTCCTGGACGAGGGCGACCGGGGTGTCCGGGGACTTGCCGTGCGCGATCAGGGCCTCGGCGATCCGGCCGATCTTGTCGACGCCCATCAGGACGACCAGGGTGCCGCCCAGCTTCGCCAGGGACGGCCAGTCGACCAGGGAGCGCTCGTCGTCGGGCGCGACGTGGCCGCTGACCACGGTGAACTCGTGCGCCACCCCGCGGTGGGTGACCGGGATGCCGGCGGCGCCCGGGACCGAGATGGAGCTGGAGATGCCGGGGACGACGGTGCACGGGACACCCGCCTCGGCGAGCGCCACGAGTTCCTCCATGCCCCGCCCGAAGACGTACGGGTCGCCGCCCTTGAGCCGGACCACGGCCTTGCCCTGCCGGGCGTGCTCGATCAGCGCGTTGTTGATGGCCTCCTGGGCCATGAACCGCCCGTAGGGGATCTTCGCCGCGTCGATCACCTCGACATGCGGGGGCAGTTCGGCCAGCAGGTCGCGCGGTCCGAGCCGGTCGGCGATCACCACGTCGGCCTCGGCGAGCAGGCGCCTGCCGCGCACGGTGATCAGGTCGGGGTCGCCGGGGCCGCCGCCGACGAGGGCGACGCCCGGGGTGCGGCGGCGGTGCTGCGGGGCGACGAGGGTGCCGTCGCGCAGGCCCTCGACCACGGCGTCGCGGACGGCCGCGGTGTGGCGGGGGTCGCGGTCCTTGGCCTCCGTGGTCAGGACGGCCACGGTGACGCCCGCGCTGTGACCGGTCGCCGGGGTCCAGGCGGTGGCCTCGTCGGCGTCGTCGGCGCGCACGCACCACACGCGGTGGCGCTCGCCCTCGGCGGAGGCGCGGGTGTTGGCGTCGGGGTCGCTGGTGGCGATGAGGGCGTACCAGGCGTCGGTGAGGTCGCCCTCGGCGTAGCGGCGCCGCTCCCAGGTGATCTCGCCGGCGTCGGCCATGGCCTCCACGGAGGGGGTGGCCGAGGGCGACACCAGGACGATGTCGGCTCCGGCCGCGATCAGCGCGGGCAGGCGCCGCTGGGCGACCTGGCCGCCGCCGAGGACGACCACGCGGCGCCCGGCAAGACGGAGGCCCACGGGGTAGGCGGGGTGTTCGGCCATGAGGGTCGGCTCCTCGTACGGGCGGCGTGCGGTGGGCGCTACGGCACTGGAGCGGCCCTGACGTGCGGATTCTAGACCCACCGCGGGAGGGCCCCGGCGGGGTGCCCGGCATGCGGCGGGCGAGCGGCACGGCGCCGGGAGCCCCGGCCGGGGGCCGCCTCCGCGGCGGGACGCCGCGCGGGCGCCGGGAGGCGGGGCCCCGCCGGGCGGTCGGCGGGCCCCGGACGGGACGGACTACTTCTCGGTGACCCCCGCCGAGTCGAACGTGGCCACCTCGTGCATGGCGCGGGCCGTGCTCTGCACGAGCGGCAGGGCCAGCAGCGCGCCGGTGCCCTCGCCGAGGCGCAGGTCGAGGTCGACCAGCGGGCGCAGACCCAGCTTGTTGAGGGCGGCCACGTGGCCCGGCTCCGCGCTGCGGTGTCCCGCGATGCACGCGGCCAGCACCTCGGGGGCGATGGCGCGGGCCACCAGGGCGGCGGCTCCGGCGCTGACGCCGTCGAGGATGACCGGCGTCCGCAGGGACGCGCCCCCGAGCAGCAGTCCGACCATGGCGGCGTGCTCGAAGCCGCCGACCGCGGCGAGGGCGCCGAGCGGGTCGGCCGGGTCCGGCTGGTGGAGTTCGAGGGCACGGCGGACCACGTCGGTCTTGCGGACCAGGGTCTCGTCGTTGATGCCGGTGCCGCGGCCGGTGACCTCCGCCGGGTCGGCGCCGGTGAACACCGAGATCAGGGCCGCGGACGCGGTGGTGTTGGCGATGCCCATCTCACCGGTGAGCAGCGCCTTGTTGCCGGCCGCGACCAGGTCACGGGCCGTCTCGATGCCCACCTCGATGGCCTGCTTGGCCTCCTCGCGGGTCATCGCGGGCCCGGTCGTCATGTCGGAGGTACCGGCGCGGATCTTGCGCGGCAGCAGGCCCGGGGTGGCCGGCAGGTCGGCCACGACGCCGACGTCGACGACGCACACCTCGGCGCCGACCTGGGCGGCGAAGGCGTTGCAGACCGCTCCCCCGCCGAGGAAGTTGGCCACCATCTGCGCGGTGACCTCCTGCGGCCAGGGGGTGACGCCCTGGGCGTGCACCCCGTGGTCGCCGGCGAAGACGGCGACGGCGGCGGGCTCCGGGATCGGCGGCGGGCACTGCCGGGACAGGCCCGACAGCTGCGCGGAGATGATCTCCAGCATGCCGAGCGCGCCGGCCGGCTTGGTCATGCGCTTCTGGCGCTCCCAGGCTTCCCCGAGGGCCTTGGCGTCCAGCGGGCGGATCTGTGCGACGGTTTCGGCGAGCAGGTCGTGGGGGTCCTCTCCGGGCAGGGCGCGACGGCCGTACGTCTCCTCGTGCACGACCCAGGACAGCGGACGGCGCTTGGACCAGCCGGCCTGCATCAGCTCGGGCTCGTCCGGGAACTCGTCGACGTAGCCCACGCACAGGTAGGCGACGACCTCCAGGTGTTCCGGGAGGCCGAGGGCGCGGACCATCTCCCGCTCGTCGAAGAAGCTGACCCAGCCGACGCCGAGGCCCTCGGCGCGGGCGGCGAGCCACAGGTTCTCCACCGCGAGCGCGGAGGAGTAGGGGGCCATCTGCGGCTGGGTGTGCCGACCGAGGGTGTGGCGGCCGCCGCGGGTGGGGTCGGCGGTGACGACGATGTTCACCGGGGTGTCGAGGATGGCCTCGATCTTCATTTCCTTGAACTGCTTCGCCCGGCCCTTGGGGAGGGACTTGGCGTAGGCCTCGCGCTGGCGCATGGCCAGTTCGTGCATGCCGCGCCGGGTCTCGGCGGAGCGGATGACGACGAAGTCCCAGGGCTGCGAGTGGCCGACCGAGGGCGCGGTGTGCGCGGCCTCCAGGACCCGGAGCAGCACCTCGTGCGGGATGGGGTCGCTGCGGAAGCCGTTGCGGATGTCACGCCGTTCGCGCATCACCCGGAGCACGGCCTCGCGCTCGGCGTCGTCGTACCCGGGGGCGGCCGGACCGGCGGGACGCGGGTCCGCGGCCCCGTCCGGCGCGGGGCCGGTGCCGGACGCGTCGTGGTCCGGTGCCGGCGCCCCGTCCGCGCCGGCACCCCGGGTGTCCATGTCGTCGGCCTGCTGGAGCAGTGCCTCGTCGCCGTCGGCCGCGTCGGCCGCGCCCTGCGGTGCGCGGGGCGCGGGCACGGCGGCTACGGGCTGCTCCTCGGCGTGGCTCTGCGGGTGCGGCGGCGTCGGCGCGAGGTGCGGGGTGGTGGGCACGGCCCCGTCCACCGGGACGAACGCGCCGACGGGCTGCGCCGGTTCCACGGCCGGGGGGACGGGTGCGGCCGGGGACGCCTGCTCGGCGGGCGTACCGGCGGTGACGTCCTGGCCCTGGTCCTGGTTCTGGTCCCCTGGGGCCTCGGCCGTCGGTGCCGGGGCGTCGGCGGCCTGCGGGGGCTGCGTCACCCAGGCGTCGGGGCCGGGCTGCGCGGGGCCGGCGGGCGGGCCCGCGGGCGCGGGCTGCTCGGGCGACCCCTCCGCCCCCGGCACGGCCGACGCGGCGGGCGGTGTGTGCTGCGGGCCCTGCGGGACGGAGGTCTCCTGGTCCGCCTCCGGGACGGCCGGGACGCCGTCCTGCGCCGGGAGGGGTACGTCGGTGACCGCCGGGACGGTGGTCGTCTCCGGCACCGCTGCGGGGGCGTCCTGGGCGTCGGCGCCCGGAGCCGCCGGCTCGGCGGACAGGCCGGGGTCCTGGTGCGGGGCGGCCGGGCCGGGCGGGGTGGCCCCGGGCGCGGCGACGGCTCCGTCGGCAGCCGGGGCGGCGGGCAGCGCGGGCTCCACCGGCGCGGACGCGTCGGCCGGGGCCGCCGGGTCCGGGGCGTGCGGGCCGGGCTCCGGGGCCTGGGCGCCCGGCGTCTCCGGGGCCGCGGTCGCGCCGTCGGGCGCGGCGGTGCCGGGGCTCGCCGGGCCGGCCGGGGAGGGCGCGGCGGTCGGGTCGGGCGCGCCGGTCGGGTCGGGCGCCAGGGCCGCCTCGGGGGCGGCGGGGGCTTGGTGCGCCGCCTCGGGGGCGGCGTCGGGCGTCGCGGTCTCGGGGCGGTCGGCGGGCTCCGCGCCGGAGGGCTCGGCGGTCACGGGGACGGCGTCGGCCGCGGAGGGGTCGGACGGCTCGGCGGGCTCGGCGGAGGCCGCCGGCTCGACGGGGGCGGAGTCCGCGACGGGGGCGGGACACGCGGCAGCGTCCGCCGCGTCCGGGGACTCGGCCGTGGGGCCGTCGGCCAGGACCTCCGCGTCGGACACGACGGAAGCATGCTCGGCCTCGGGGACGACGGGAGCGGCCTCGGGCTCGGGCCCGGCGGGAGCGGGCTCGGCCTCGGGCCCGGAGGCGGCGTCGGCCGCGTCCGCCGGGACGGGCGCCTGCGCGTCCTGGGCCGGAACCGTGGGGCCGGCCGGCGCGTCCTGCGCGGGCTCCCGCACCGCGGTCCGGGCGCCCTCCCCGTCGGTGCCGCCCTCGGCAGCCATGGGCTCGTCGGCCCCGGTCGCGTCGGTCCCGGTCTCGTCGGCCCCGCCGGCGTCCGCGCCGGGTCCGGCGTCCGGCACCGGGCCGGCGACGGCCTGCGGGCCGTCCGGCGCGGGAACGTCCCCGCTCGCCGGGTCCTGCTGCGGGACGACCGCCGCCGGGGCGGGGTCCGCGGTGGTCACGACGCCGGGCTCGGCGGGCGCACCGGGGTCCGGCGCGGGCGCCTCGGCCGTCCCGCCCGTCTGCGGGCCCTGCTGCCAGGTCTCGCCGGGCACCGCGGCCGTGGGGGCGGCGGAGGCGGCCTGCGGGTGGACGGTGCCCACGCCGGCGGCCCCGGCGGGCACCGCGGCCTGCGCGGTCCAGGGGGCGGCTCCCTGGGGGGCGGCCTCCGAAGCCCGGGGCACGTCCAGGTACTCGGGGCCGACGGTCGCCGGGCCCGTGTGGCGGGCCGGCACGTCGGCGGGGCCGCGGTCGGCGAGCGAACGGACCGGGCTCGCGGACGGGGTGGGGATGGGCGGGCCCAGGTGCAGCGGGCGGCGCGGCGCGGCGGCCGCCTGCTCGTGCGGGGCGGCGTGCCCGGGCGTCCGCTGCTGCGCCGGGTCGGGCAGGCGGACGCCGCCGAGGTCGACCGATCCGCTGTCGCGGCCGTCGGTCTCGTGCGGGCCCGGCTGGTGCACGGTCTCGACGACCGGCTCGGGCGCGGGCGGCGCCACCTCGTTGCCCCAGGCGCCCTGGGCGCCGGGGAGCAGCAGGTCTTCTTCCTCGGGGGAGGGCTCGGAGAGGTAGGTGTACGCGCCGGGCGCCTGGACGCCCTGCTGCTCCACCGTGCCTGCGTTCTCCGGCTGTCCCTCGCCCGGAACCTGGCCGGTGTCGGTCATGCGTACCCCTCGCCCATCGGTTAGTGCTCCTACGACCCGCTCGCCCGGAACGGCGCACCGACCGCCCCACACTGAAGAACGAGCGTGCGTCCCCAGCGGCACGAACGGCCGGTCCAAAAAAGGCGACAAAGCCATTCACTGGCATTCTCGCGGCCCTTCGGCCGTCGCGTCAGCTTGATCGGCGACGGTTCCGCTGTGGACTGCGCCACGTTGCGCGCCCTCCGGTTGTGCCGTACCACACACGCCCCAAAACAGGCGCGTTTTCGGGACATTGGCCGACGAGCCGGCGAGCGTCCGAGTTGCGGTACAACGGTCGGTCAGCCTACCGCGCGCGGTACGACAAGCCGATCAGGGGGACGGGCCCGGGGATCAGGCCTCGCGGGCGGGCAGCACGCCGCTGAGCAGGAACGCGACGCTCCGCTCGGTCTCCGTCCAGGCCCGGGTGTCGAGTTCGACGGACTGGAGCAGGGCGCACTCGACCCGGTAGCCGTGTTCGGTCAGGTCGCGGCCGACGCGTTCGGCGGCGTCGCGGGTGGCGGCGTGCGTGACGATGCGCTGGGGACGCCGGTCGGCGACCGCGGAGACCACGGCCGCTCCCCCGCCGCCGACCCGGACCACGTCGGGTTCGGGCAGGTTCTCCAGGACGTGCGGGGCGGTGCCGTGGACGACCTGGAGCTGGACGCCGTAGCGGCGGGCGGTGGCGTCGGTGCGGGCGCAGGCCCGGGGGTCGGTGTCGACGGCGATGACGGCGGCGCCGGCCCGGGCGGCCTCGGTGGCGAAGGTCCCGCTGCCGCAGCCGATGTCCCAGACGAGGTCGCCCACGCGGGGCCCCAGGCGGGCGAGTTGGGAGACCCGCAGGAGGTCCCGTTCGCCCTCCCCGAGGTCGCCGCCGTGGGCCTCGGCGGGCAGCGTCCAGCCGCGCGGGCCGGCGGCGGGGTCGCGTCCGGCGATCCAGCCGGGGTCGGCGGGGCCCGCGGCACCGCCGACGACGATGACGACGTTGGGGTCGCGCCAGGTGTGGTCGGCGGCCTTGTCGGAGGTGACGACGCTGACCTGTTCGCGGGCGGTGCCGAGTTCCTCGCAGATCACGAAGGTGCGGTGGACGCCGTCCATGAGCAGGCCGAGTTCGGCGGGCCCGGCGCCGGGCGAGGTCAGGACGGCCACCTTGGGGTGGGCCCGGCAGACGTTCACCGCGCGGCGCAGGGTGCGGGGGTGGGCGACCACCACCTGGGCGTCGTCCCAGGGCATGCCGGCCCGGGCGAAGGCGGCGGCGACGGAGGAGACGGCGGGGACGACCTCGACCTCGAGCCCGAACTCGGGGGCGCGCAGGGTGCGGACGACACCGAAGAAGCCGGGGTCGCCGTCGGCGAGGACGACGGCGGTGCCGCGGTGGCCGGCGATGCGGCGGGCGGCGAGCGCGAGGGAGCCGAGCCGGATGCGTTCGGCGCCGGCGGGCACCTCGGGGAGTGCCAGGTGGTGGGCGGCGCCGGCCACCAGGGTGGCGGCGCCCAGCGCGGAGCGCGCCGCGGCGGTCAGCGGCGAGCCGTCCCAGCCGATCACCGTGACCCGGTCGGCCATCGTCGTCAGTCTCCAGGTTCGCGCAGGTCGGGGTGGTGCGCCCGGCAGGAGGGCGGGCCCCGTGAGGGTACCCGGTGCGGTCGCGGGCCGGGGCCGGCGGTGGTGCCGTCGACGGGGGCGGGGATCAGTTCCAGTCGGGGAACGAGGTGTAGCCGCCGGTGTCGGCGAGGTGCTCGGAGGTGCCGTCGAGATCCTCGGGGAGCAGGCTCCAGACGATGAAGTCGGTGCGCACGTCGGTCCATCCGCCGTCCTCGGTGCGCAGGTGGGCTATGCAGGCGTTGCGCAGGACGCCCTCGCTGATGCAGCCGATCTTCTGGGCGACCTGCTGGGCGGCGGTGTTGTCGGCGGCGGTGCGCAGTTCGATGCGCTGCAGGCCCTGGTCGCCGAACAGCCACCGGGCGGTGGCCAGGGCGGCCTCGGAGGCGTAGCCCTCGCCGCGGGCCCAGGGGGCGACGATGTAGGACAGTTCGGTGGACCGGATGTGCCAGTTGGTCCGGGAGAGCCGGACGACGCCGACGAGGCGCTGGGTGAGGAACTCGGCGACGGCGAGGTCGAGTCCGCGTCCGGCGGCGCGTTCGGCGGGCGCGGACTCGGTGATCCAGGTGCGGGCCGCCTGTTCGGAGAACGGCTGGGGGACGTCGGTCCAGGCGGCGACCTGCTCGTCGTTCATCATGGCGGTGAAGGAGGGCACGTCGTCCGCATCGAGGGGACGCAGCACCAACCGCTCCGTGCTGATGGAGATGTCGGGGAAGGTGCTCGTCATGCGCCGCTCCGTAACTGAGAGACCGTCGGGTGCTGCTGAACTGCCCAGCATGCAGCATGAAAGCACTCCGCCGCACCACGGGGTGCGCCCCCGCTCGCACGACGGCGCGAGGGGCACCCCGCCCTGCGGCGGAGTGCCCCTCGTGGGTGTTCCCGGACGGCGGGTCCCGGTCAGAAGGAGGCGACCACGGAGCCGGCGTACGTGTCGTCGATGAACTTCTTCACCTCGGGCGAGGTGAGGAGATCGGCCAGCTTCTTGACGCGCGGGTCGTCCTCCTGCCCCTCCTTGACGGCGAGGAGGTTGCTGTTGGGGTTGTTCTTCGCGGACTCCAGGACGAGGGCGTCCTCGGCGGGCTTGAGGTCGGCCTCGATGGCGTAGTTGCCGTTGACCACCGCGGCGTCGACGTCGTCCAGGGAGCGCGGCGTCTGGGCCGCCTCCAGCTCCTTGAACGTGAGGTTCTTGGGGTTGTCGGTGATGTCCGCGGGGGTGGCGGCGGTGCCGACGCCGTCCTTGAGGGTGATCAGGCCGTTGGCGGCAAGCAGCTGCAGGGCGCGGCCCTCGTTGACGGTGTCGTTGGGAACGGCGATGGTGGCGCCGTTCTTCAGGGCATCGGCCTTGTCGACCTTGTTGGAGTACAGGCCGAGCGGCTCCAGGTGCACGTCGACGACGGACGTGATGTGGGTGCCGTTCTTCTTGTTGAAGTCGTCGAGGTAGGGCTGGGTCTGGAAGAAGTTCGCGCCGACGGAGCCGTCCTCGGTCGCCGTGTTCGGCGTGACGTAGTCGGTGAACTCCTTGACCTCCAGCTCCAGGCCGGCCTCCTCGGCCAGGTTGTCCTTCACGAAGGTGAGGATCTCGGCGTGCGGCACGGGGCTGGCGGCGACGACCAGGGGGCCGGAACCGTCGGAGGAGGCGCTGTCCTGGTCGGAGCCGCAGGCGGTGAGGCCGAGGGCGAGGGCGCCGGTGGCGAGGAGGGCGGTGGTGATCTTGGCGGTGTTACGCACGAAAAGTGCCTTTCCTTGGGTGGTACGACCCCTTGGGGCAAGGGGCGCGGCGCGAAGCGCCGTCGTTCTGGGGTGGGGGGTCAGGCGACCTTGCTGATGTCGGCCGCGGCGGGTTCGCCGGCCTTCAGCAGGCGCAGCCTGGGTCCGGGGCCTGAGCGGGCTCCCCGGCGGTGCAGGGAGCGGGCCGCGTAGTCGCCGGCGAACTGGATCAGGGAGATGACCACGGCGAGCAGGGCGACGGTGACCCACATCAGGCCGGACTCGAAGCGCTGGTAGCCGTAGCGCACCGCGAGGTCGCCGAGGCCGCCGCCGCCGACGGTGCCCGCCATGGCGGAGTAGCCGATGAGGGCGATGACCGTGGTGGTGGTGCTGGCGATCAGCGAGGGCAGCGCCTCGGGGACCAGGACCTTGCGGACGATCGTCCAGGTGCTGCCGCCCATCGACTGCACGGCCTCGACGAGCCCGTGGTCCACCTCGCGCACGGCGGTCTCGACGAGCCGGGCGAAGAAGGGGATGCCGCCGATGGCGAGGGGCACGATGGCGGCCTCGCTGCCGATGGTGGTGCCGGTGACCCAGCGGGTGAAGCTCATCAGGGCGACCATCAGGATGATGAACGGCATGGAACGGCCGACGTTCACGATCTGGCCGGTCACCTTGTTCACCACGGTGTTCTGGATCAGGCCGCCCTTGTCGGTGAGGACGAGGAGCACGCCGATCGGCAGGCCGACGACGACGGAGATCGCGGTGGACCAGCCGACCATGATCAGGGTCTCGACGGACGCCTGCTCCAGCAGCGGCTGCATCTCGGACCAGGTCACTGGGCGCCCTCCTTGACGAGCTGGGGCCGTTCCTGGCCGATGACGTCGATCTGCAGGCCCTGCTCGCGCAGGAAGCCGACCGGGACGACGTTGTCCTCGTAGCGGCCGGGGAGCTCGATGCGCATCCGGCCGACCTGGAGGCCGCCGACGGTGTCGATGGCCGCGCCCAGGATCGATATGTCGATGTTGTAGGTGCGGGAGAGCTGCGAGATGACCGGCTGGGTGGCGCTCTCGCCCTGGAAGGTGACGTCGACGACCGTGCGCTCCTCGCCGGTCGCCTCGCCGCCGAGCGGGAAGAGGGCGGCGGCGAGCTGGGAGCCGGGGGTGGCGAGCAGGTCGGTGACGGTGCCGGACTCCACGATCCGGCCGTGCTCCATGAGGGCGGCCGAGTCGCAGATGGACTTCACGACGTCCATCTCGTGCGTGATGAGCAGGACGGTCAGGCCGAGCTGGCGGTTGAGGTCGCGCAGCAGGGACAGGATGGAGCGGGTGGTCTCCGGGTCGAGCGCGCTGGTCGCCTCGTCGGAGAGCAGCACCTTGGGGTCGCCGGCCAGGGCGCGGGCGATGCCGACGCGCTGCTTCTGGCCGCCGGACAGCTGCGCCGGGTAGGACTTCGCCTTGTCGGCGAGGCCGACCAGGTCGAGCAGTTCCAGCGCCCTGCGGGAACGTTCCTTCCCCGACGTGCCGAGGATCTCCAGGGGCAGTTCGACATTGTCCTGCACGGTGCGCGAGGACAGCAGGTTGAAGTGCTGGAAGACCATCCCGATACGGCTGCGGGCCCGGCGCAGTTCGCGTCCGGCGCGGGGGCCGCGGCCGGCGAGGGCGGTGAGGTCCTGCCCGGCGACGGTCACGGTGCCGGAGGTGGGGCGCTCGAGCAGGTTGACGCAGCGGATCAGGGAGGACTTGCCGGCGCCGGACTGGCCGATGACGCCGTAGACCTCGCCTTCGCGGACGTGCAGGTCGACGCCGTCCAGGGCGGTGACCTCGCGACCGCGTGAGCGGTAGACCTTGGTCAGGCCGGAGGTGGTGATCACGTGGGTATCCGTCACTCTTGAGTGCGCGGCGCGTCGGGGGCACCGGGCACGTGCATGCGGGAATCGGGGCGGCCGGGCGCGGCGGTGTCCTCCGGGGCGGACCGGCGGGATGCCGGCCGGGGGGAGGATGCGCGCGGGGGCGTGGCTCGGACGGGCATGCGGGACATGCGGCCGGACACGAGCCGGCTCTCGCTTCGGGGCGCGAGGCTCAGGTGGTGCGGGGGCCCTCTAGAAGGCGCACATTCGGAGCGAACCCATACAACGAGCACCGGGCGGCTGGTGCGCCTCGGTCGCAGGAGTGCGGTCGCTCGTCGTGGTCATGAGAGCAGTAAACCAGACATTCGCTGCTGACCGGCCACCGCTGTCCAGCATGTGGACCGCCGTGGACACCCATCCGCGCACTTCAGTGGCGTGCCGTGATCTCGATGCCCGCGCCGGTGACCTGTACGGACACGGCGGACAGGTCCGGCACCACCAGGTCGGCCGTGAGCTCTTCGGCCCGGTGGGTTGTGGCCAAGGCCACGGTCCGCATGCCGGCGGCCCGTCCGGCCCGCAGTCCGGCGGGAGCGTCCTCGAAGACCACGCAGTGCGCCGGGTCCACGCCGAGGGTGCGGGCGGCGAGCAGGTAGGGCTCGGGGTCGGGCTTGCCCCGGGTCACGTCGTCGGCGGCGACGAGCGTCTTGGGCAGGACACCGACGGCGTCCAGGCGGGCCTCGGCGAGCCTCCGGGTCGCGGAGGTGACCACGGCCCAGCGTTCCGCGGGCAGGGCGTCGAGCAGGTCCCGGGTGCCGGGCAGCAGGCGCACTCCCCCGTTCGGGACGTCCTCGACCTCCAGGTCCTCGATGCGCGCGACGGCCTGGGCGACCACGTCGGCGGGCAGCAGGTCGGCGGCGATCTCGGCGGCCGTGCGCCCGTGCAGCTCGACCCGGCCGAACCGGTCCGCCGTGATCCCGTACTCCGCGGCCCACCGGGTCCAGCAGCGGCGCACGGACTCCAGGGTGGACACCAGGGTTCCGTCGTTGTCGAACAGGAGGGCTTGCGCATGAATGGTCATGCCATCGACCTTACGGGTTCGGGGCCCGGGACCCCGAAGGACCGGCGGCCCCCTCGCCGGTCCTGTACCGGGGCCGCGCACGGCGGGGGTTTTCGGGCGTAATAAGGTCACTGCCATGCTTGATGTCCTGACGCTGGTGACCGGCGTCGCCGCGCTGCTGCTCGCCGCCTGGTGCGGCTGGGCCGCCTACCGGGACCAGCCGACGAAGGACTGGCACTTCATCGGCATGGCCGTGGTCACGCTGCTCGCGCTGGTGCAGCTGATCGTCGGAGTCGTCCAGCTGGCCCGGGGCGAGAAGCCGGAACAGGGGACGACGATCTTCGTGGCGTACCTGCTGGGCGCCTTCGCGTGCGTGCCCGCCGCGGGCTTCATGTCGCTGGGCGAGCGCACCCGGTGGGGTTCGGTGACGGTCGCGGCGAGCGGCTTCGTGCTGGCCGTGCTGGAGGTCAGGCTCTATGACATCTGGGGAGGCTGAGGTGACCGTGACGCGTGAGAAGCCGGCACGGGCCCGGCTGATCGGCGGCCCCGGGCTGCTCCTGGTGTGGCTGTACGGGGTGATGGTGGTCGGCGCGGTGTCGCGTTCGGTGTACCAGATCGCCACCGAGTTCGACCGGGCGCCGCTCGCCTACACGCTGTCGGCGCTGGCCGGCGTGGTCTACGGGTTCATCACCTACACGCTGGTACGCGGCGGCGAGACGGCCCGCAGGGCGGCGCTGGTGTGCTGCGCCGCCGAACTGGCGGGCGTGCTGACGGTGGGCACCTGGACCCTGCTCGACCCGTCCGCCTTCCCCGACGCGACCGTGTGGTCGGACTACGGCATGGGATACCTGTTCATCCCCGTCCTGCTGCCGCTCACCGCGGTGTACTGGCTGCGCCGGGCCCGCACCCCCTGACCGGCCGGGCCGGCCCCCTCGCGCGAGCGGCTCCGCGGTCCGCGGGGCGCACCCGGGGACGGCGGAGCCGCAGGACCGGACGCGGGAGGGCGGCCGGGGCGTCGGGAGGGGTCAGGCGGTCGTCGCGTACGACTCGGCCGTCTTCTCCAGGACGATCATCGGGACGCCGTCGGCGCCCTGGGAGGTGCCCACGCGCTGGTAGCCGACCTTGCTGTACAGCCGCAGGTTGCTCTCGCTGCGGTGCCCGGTGTGCAGGCGGAAGGTGCGGGCACCCCGCTCCTCGGCGAGCGCCGCTTCGGCGGCCCGCAGCAGCCGCGCGCCGATGCCATGGCCCTGGAGCCGCGGGTGGACGCAGAGCTTGCCGATGGCGGCGGCGCCCTCCTCGGTGATCGTGCCGCGCACCGAGCCGACGACCTCGTCGCCGAGCCGGGCGACGTAGACGCAGTCGGCGGCGACCTCCGCGCGGACCGATTCGAGGGTCTGCACCAGCGGGTCGATGCGGTAGTTGCCGTAGAGGGCCGCCTCGCTCTGGAAGCACAGGTACTGCAGCCTGAAGATCTGCTCCGCGTCCTGCCCGGTCGCCGCAGAGATGGTCACGCTCATGCCCATGTGCGCACGCCTCCCGCTCATCTGATCACCTGTTGTCCCTCACTCCTATCCCCCTCGTTCGCCGGCCGCAACCTCCGGCGCGAGCAAACGACGCAGACATCCCAGGCATCGGGAACGTTCCGGGCCGAGACTGCCCTGTGAGATACCCAACTCGCCTGCGATTTCCCGGTATGTCGGGTCATGCGGCGCCAGCAACGCCCCGATCAGGCGGGGGCACCTGCCGGGCAGCCGGCGCACGGCGTCCCGCAGGGCCCGGCCGCGCGCGGCGGCGAGCGCGAGGCGTTCGGGGTCCGCGGCGCCCGGGTCGGCGGCATCGGCCGGCAGCGACGCCTCGCGGCGGGCGGCGCGACGGCCGCGGCGCGCCTCCGCGCGGACGGCCCGGCGCAGCCAGCGGCCGGGGTCGGGCGGCGGGCCCTCGGCGTCGAGGCGCTCCAGCAGGCGCAGCCAGACGGCCTGTTCCAGGTCGGCCGGTTCGCCGCCGGACGCGTACGCCTCGGCCGACGCCTCCGCGGCGAGCAGCGGACGCAGGGAGGTGACCAGGTCGTGGGTCATGTGACCGACGACGCGGCCGCCCCGGGCGGGGTTGCCCGGGGCGGCCGTTCCTCACCCCTTCCGGGGCGGGCGGGTTCAGCGGTTGACGAAGTCCTCGCGGGCCAGCACGGCGGTGTCCGGGTGGTCGGTGAAGACACCGTCGATGCCGGTGGCGAAGTAGGCCCGGTAGGCGCCGAAGACGTCACCGTAGGCGTCCGGCTCGGAGCCCCTGCGGAAGTCGGCCGGCAGGAAGGGGTTCTCGTTGCGCATCGTGTACGGGTGCAGGATCAGCCCCGCCCGGTGCGCGTCGCGGACCAGGGTGGTCGGCTCGGTGAGCCGGCCCGCGGAGTCGCGCGGGACGACGAGGTCGAGGGTGGGGCCGATGCCCTGGGCGTAGGAGGCGATCTCCTTCAGCCCGCGGCGGGTGATCAGGTCGGCGACGGTCCGCGGGTCGCCGGACTCGACGAAGTCCCAGGGGCGGGTGTCGGCGCCGGACAGCAGGACGACGAGCGGGTTGTCCACCAGCCGGTTCAGGCGCTGGACGCTGGTCGGCTCGAAGGACTGCAGGATCACCGGGGAGTTCCGGCGGTCCTTGCGGTGCTTGCGCAGCAGCCGGGCGACCCGCTCCTCCAGGCCGAGGCCGAGCGCCCGGAAGTAGGTCGGGTGCTTGATCTCGGGGTAGATCCACACCTGCTTGCCGCGCCTGCGGGTCTGCTCGTCCTGCCAGCGCAGCACCTCCTCGAAGGTGGGGATCTCCCAGCGGCCGTCGTAGAGGGTGTTGTGGGGGCGGTTGGCCGGGATGCGCTCGACCGCGCGCAGCCGCTTCAGCTCGGCGAGGGTGAAGTCCTCGGTGAACCAGCCGGTGACCCGCACGCCGTCGAGGGTCTTGGTGGTCCGGCGGCCGGCGAACTCGGGATGGTCGGCGACGTCGGTCGTGCCGCCGATCTCCGGTTCGTGGCGGCAGACGACGTGGCCGTCCCGGGTGGGGACCAGGTCGCCCGCCTCGACGATGTCGGCGCCCAGGTCGAGGGCGAGCTGGTAGGCGGCGAGGGTGTGTTCGGGCCGGTACCCGCTGGCGCCCCGGTGCCCGATCACGGTGGGGACGGGCAGGTCCTCCAGCCCTCTGCCGCGGTCCGCGCGCGGGGCGGCCGCCGCGGTACCGCCCGCGCCGAGGACCGTGGCCCCGGCACCCACCACCGCCGCGCCCAGCAGCGCGCGCCGTCCGGTTCCGCCCGCCTGCTCGTTCGACTCCCGCGACTCCCGCGTTCCCATGAGCGCTCTCTCCTGCCGTCGGCTGGTCCGGTGCGGGGCCGATCGTAGGGGGGCGCGGGTGACGGACGGGAGACCCCGGACCGAACACATGGGTGACGCCGCGTGTCGTCTTCCGCCGTAGGGACGTCGTAGGTGGGGTGCCGTGGGGATGTCGTGGGGCGTGGTGTCGTGGACGTGGGTGTCGTGGGGCGTGGTGGGGACGTCGTGGGCCCGGCCGCCCGTCCGTCGTGCTGCCCGGCGGGCGCCGTGGGCCCGCCGAACCGGTGCCGGCGCGGTGCCGGTGCCCGCGCCCGCGCCCGGGCCTGTGCCCGCGCCCGTGCCCGGGCCGGGAACATGATGGATCGTCCGGTTCGGCCGGGCGGAGCGGGGCACCCGGCCGGACGTGCGGGTGCGGGCGACGTCCGTCACACGGTGACGGGAGTGTTGCCGGCGGGGCATGACGGGCGCCGCAGGTAAAACAGTGTCAAGGGGGCGTAAGACCTCGGTGAACCCCTTGATCCCGATGTGCGCGCCCCCCGGCGCCGCGAGTAATGTCCTCACCTGCACAGACTCGTCCATACCGCCAACCCGTTCCCACCGGAGGGCCCGTTGTCCCGGTTCGCGCTCATCAAGGCAGTGCTCGGTCCGATCATGCGCCTGATGTTCCGCCCACGGGTGGAAGGCGCGGAGCACATCCCGTCCGACGGTCCGGTCATCCTGGCCGGCAACCACCTGACATTCATCGACTCGATCGTCCTGCCCCTCGTCTGCGACCGTCAGGTCTTCTTCATCGGCAAGGACGAGTACGTCACCGGCAAAGGCCTCAAAGGCCGCCTGATGGCCTGGTTCTTCACCGGCGTCGGCATGATCCCGGTCGACCGGGACGGCGGCCGGGGCGGTGTGGCCGCGCTGATGACGGGCCGGCGCGTGCTGGAGGAGGGCAACGTCTTCGGCATCTACCCGGAGGGCACCCGCTCCCCCGACGGCCGCCTCTACCGGGGCCGCACCGGCATCGCCCGGCTCACCCTGATGACCGGCGCGCCCGTCGTCCCGTTCGCGATGATCGGCACCGACAAGCTCCAGCCCGGCGGCGCGGGCCTGCCGCGGCCGGGACGGGTCACGGTGCGGTTCGGCGAGGCGATGGAGTTCTCCCGCTACGAGGGCATGGACCGCGACCGCTACGTGCTGCGCGCGGTGACCGACTCGGTGATGACCGAGGTCATGCGGCTGTCGGGTCAGGAGTACGTCGACATGTACGCGAGCAAGGCGAAGGCCGCGTAGCACCGCGTCGACGGCCGGGGGCACCGGGCCCCGCGCGCCGGACGCGCCGAGGGACACCGCGATGTGCCCCGCATCCCACCGTCCGGGACGGTGGGATGCGGGGCACATCGCGTCGGTGGCCGAGTCGGCGGCTGCCGGGCGTGGCCGCCCCGGCCCGCGGGCGCGGGAGACCCGTCCGGTGCACCGGACCGGCCGGCCCGTCAGCCCTCGGCCGCCTCCTCCAGGCGCTGCCCGCGGAGCATGAACCAGGCCGCCACCGCTGCCGCCAGCAGCACCGTGGCGCCCACGCCCGCGGCCAGGGTCAGGCCGTCCACGAAGGCCTGCCGGGCCGATTCGAGCATGGCCGCGGCAGTGTCGGCGGGCAGGGCGGCGGCGGCCTCCACCGCACCGCCGAGCGACTCGTGCGCGGCGGCGGGGGTGCCCTCCGGGCCGGGGAACCCGCGGTAGACACCGGTCACGATGGAGCCCAGGACGGCGATGCCGAGGGCGGCGCCGAGTTCGTAGGCCGTCTCGGACACGGCCGAGGCGGCGCCCGCCTGCTCCTTGGGCACGCTGGAGAGGATCACGTCGGCCGTCACCGTGAAGGCGAAGCCGGCGCCGAGCCCGACCACCAGGAGCGCGGTGCCGAGCAGCGGGTAGCCGGTCGACTGGCCGATGACCGTGAGGGCGGCCAGGGACAGGCCGATGGCGGCGAGCCCGCCGGAGACGACGGCGCGCACCGACAGGCGCCGGGCGGCCCGGCCGGCTACCAGTCCGGCGGTCACCGCACCGATCGCGGCGGGCAGTTCGGCGAGACCGGCCTCCAACGGGCGCCTGCCCTGGACGAGTTGCAGGTACTGCGACAGGAAGAACACCAGCCCGGACAGCCCGAGGATGGTGAGGAGGTCGGCCAGTACGGCTCCGCTGAAGCCGCGGTGCCGGAACAGCCGCATGTCCAGCAGCGGTACCGGGAGCCGGAGCTGCCGGCGGACGAAGCCGTACAGGGCGGCGGCGCCGAGCAGGCCGGCACCGGTGGCGGCCGGGCCGAAGCCGTGCGAGGCGGTCTCCTTCACCGCGTAGACCACGCCGACCATGCCGACCAGGGACAGCACGACGCTGGCCAGGTCCCAAGGGCCGGGGTCCGCGGTGCGGGACTCGGGGAGCATCCTGATGCCGACGAGGACCAGGACGGCCATCACGGGGAGGTTGATCAGGAAGACCGAGCCCCACCAGAAGTGTTCGAGCAGGAACCCGCCCAGGATCGGCCCGACGGCGGTGCCCGCCGAGGCGGTCGCCCCCCAGATGCCGATGGCGAGGCTGCGTTCGCGCGGATCGTGGAAGAGGTTGCGGATCAGGGCGAGGGTGGCCGGCATCAGCGTCGCACCGGCGACGCCGAGCAGGGCCCTGGCGACGATCAGCATCTCGGGGCTGGTGGCGTAGGCGTTCAGGACGGAGACGGCTCCGAAGGCGGTGGCGCCCACGAGCAGGATCCGCTTGCGGCCGATGCGGTCGCCGAGGCTGCCCATGGAGACGAGCAGACCGGCGATCACGAAGGAGTAGATGTCCCCGATCCAGAGCAGCTGGGTGCCCGACGGGGCCAGGTCCTCGCTGATGTAGGGGGTGGCGAGGCCGAGGACGGTCGCGTCGACGGCCACCAGCAGCACGGCGAGCACGAGCACGCCGAGCGCCAGCCACCGGCCCGGTCGTTTCCTCACCTCGTCGGTCCCGGCGGGTCGGACGGTGCTGGTCATGAGTGGTTCTTCTTCCTCGCCTGCGCGGTGTCGGGGCGCCGGACGCCGCCGAGCAGCAGTTCGACGATCATGTGGGTGAAGTCCTTGGGGGCGACGCGGCCCTCGGCCACGGCCCAGGCGGCGGAGGCGAGCAGGCCGTAGAGCGCCTCGGTGAGCCAGGCCGGGCTCAGGTCGACGCGGAACTCGCCGCTCTCCTGGCCGCGCAGGAACAGGGCGGCGACCGCGTCGTCGATCCTGGTCCAGCCCTCGTTCTGCTCCCCGCCCTCGAAGAGCTGGTTCTCGGTGTAGAGGAAGGCCAGCAGGCCGGCGTGGGGTTCGATCCGGCCGACCAGGCGGCGCACCGCGTCGCTCGCGGGGCCCTCATCCGGCCGGGCGTCCTGCAGCGCGGCCTCGCACTCCTCGATGGCGAGCGCCTCCAGCGCCCGCACCAGCGCGTCCCGGCCGGCGAAGTGCCGGTGGAGGGTGGCACGGCTGATGCCGGCCGACCGGGCGACCTCGTCCATGGTCGAGGTGGGCTTCCGGGTCAGCTGGGAGGCGGCTGCGCGCAGCACCTGTTCGGGGTCGATGGCCATGGGACGAGATTAGCGCACGTGAGACATTCTCGTCTCACCCGGGGCGGCAACGTCTCAGAGTGAGACCGGTGTCACCTGAGCCGCCCGCCGGCCGGTTCGGATCAGCGGCGGTCGGCGACCGGCGGCGGCCAGGCGTGGGAGGGAGCGGGAGCGCAGGGGCCGCCGGTCCGGGCTTCCGGTGCGGCGGCGCGGTCCGGCGACCGGGCGGCCACCGGCAGCGGCGCCGGGCCCGCGATCAGACGGCATGGACAGGGCCGGACCGGCTGGACCGACGCACAGACGGCCCGGACCGGCGCCGGGCCCGCGCCGGGCCGGCGCACGGGGTGACGGCGACGAGCGCCCTGGCCCTGGCCCGGGAACAGGGAACAGGGCCGCTCGGACGAGCGCCGGAGCCGGCCACGGACAGGCGGCGCGGGCGAGGCCCGGCCCGGTGATCAGTGCCAGGGCAGCCGTGCGCGCCGCTCCCAGTAGGCGTCCGGTGTCTCGGCCAGCGCCGCGAGGCCCGCGAGGCGGTCGTCGTCGAGGTCGACCAGCGGGGCGTGCAGGTTGGACGCCAACTGCACCACGGTCGCTGCCCCGGACAGCACCACGCCCGCCCAGGGGTGCCGCAGGACATGGGCGAGGGCCACCGCGTCGCTGCCCAGGCCGGCCTCCTCGGCGACCGCCCGCAGCGGCTCCGGGGCGTCGGGGCCGGCCAGCCGCCCGTTCGCCACGGCCTCCTTGACGATCACGGTGAGCCCGGCGTCGTGGGCCTCGGCGAGCGCCGGACCGGCGGAGGTCTCCAGCACGTTGTACGTGGCCTGGACGGTACGGAAGAGGGGCTCGCCGTCGACGGTGACGGCCAGCGCGGCCCGGATGGCGTCGGCCTGGGCGGGGCCGCTGGTGGAGAAGCCGACGGTGAGCCCGCCGGCCGCCGCCTCGGCGAGCCGGGCGTGCAGTTCCTTGTCGCCGAGGGCGGGGCTGTCCGGGGTCACGGAGTGGATCTGGTACAGGTCGAGCCGGTCGCCGAGCAGGGCCGCGGACTCGGCGCGCTGCCGTTCGTAGGCGGCCAGGGAGTGGTCCTTGACCTCGTGCCGCTCGGCGTCCGTGGACCAGTCGGCGGTGTAGGTGTAGCCCCACTTGCTGCCCACGACCACGTCGTCGGCGTCGGGACGCCGCCTGAGCCAGTCGGCGAGGAACTCCTCCGCGCGGCCGTACGAACGGGCCGCGTCGATGTAGCGCACGCCCTGGGCGTAGGCCGCGTCGAGCAGGTCGTGGGTACGGGCGCGCAGGGCCTCGACGGTGCGGTTCCCGCCGAGGTCGTGGTCCCGGCCGAGGTTGATGTAGCCGGGGCGGCCGACCGCGGCGAGGCCGAGGCCGATGTGGCAGGTGGGGGTCGTCGCTGTGGCCAGGCGGGCGAAGGGCATCGGGGGCTCCGTCGGTCGGCTCCGGTACGGACGTCCGACCCAACGTAACCCGCGCCGCCCCCGGGGTCCGCCGGAACGGCATCGGGGGTGGGCCGACGGCGGTCCGTCCCGCCCGGGGCGGGCCGACGGGGCAGGGGGGACGCGCCCCCTGCGCACGGTCGGTCCTGCGTCCGTCGGCGGTCCGCCCGGCCGTCCCCCGCCCGCCGGGTGTCCGGCGGGCGGACGGGCGCAGCCGGCCGGGGCCCGCGTCCCGTACCGGGCACCCCCGCCGGGACGCCACCGAGACGCCCCGGGGATGCGGGCCGGTACGGCGGTACGGCGCCGCGCGCGGAGAGCCCGCGGCCCTCCCCGCCGGCGTACGGGTCAGCTCCTCCGCTTGGCGGTGGCCCACGCGTGCTGGGCCGCCACGTCCGCCCTGACCTCGGCCAGCTGCACCGCGACCGCCTCCGGGGCCGTGCCGCCCCGGCCGTTGCGGGAGGCCAGGGCGCCGGGAACGTCCAGCACGGACCGCACCTCGGGCGTGAGGTGGGCGGAGATCTTCGCGAACTGCTCGTCGGTGAGCTGGTCGAGTTCCTTACCCTCGGCCTCGGCGGCCTTGACGCACTCGCCGGCCACCTCGTGCGCGACGCGGAACGGGACCCCCTGCCGGACCAGCCACTCGGCGATGTCGGTGGCCAGCGAGAACCCGGCCGGGGCCAGTTCCTCCATGCGCTCGCGGTGCACGGTGAGGGTGGCCATCATGCCGGTGAAGGCGGGCAGCAGGATCTCCAGCTGGTCGATGGAGTCGAAGACCGGCTCCTTGTCCTCCTGGAGGTCCCGGTTGTAGGCGAGCGGGAGGGCCTTGAGGGTGGCCAGCAGGCCGGTCAGGTTGCCGATCAGGCGTCCCGACTTGCCGCGCGCGAGTTCCGCGATGTCCGGGTTCTTCTTCTGCGGCATGATCGACGACCCGGTGGAGAAGGCGTCGTGCAGGGTCACGAAGGAGAACTCCTTCGTGTTCCAGATGATGACCTCCTCGGCGATCCGGGAGAGGTTCACCCCGATCATCGCGGTGATGAAGGCGAACTCGGCCACGAAGTCGCGGGAGGCCGTGCCGTCGATGGAGTTGGCGGCGCTGCCGTGCTCGAAGCCGAGGTCCTTCGCGACCGCCTCCGGGTCCAGCCCGAGGGAGGAGCCGGCCAGCGCACCCGAGCCGTACGGGGAGACGGCCGTGCGCTCGTCCCACTGGCGCAGCCGCTCCGCGTCCCGGGACAGCGCCTGGACGTGGGCGAGGACGTGGTGGGCGAAGAGGACCGGCTGGGCGTGCTGGAGGTGCGTGCGGCCGGGCATGGCCACGTCCGGGTGGGCCTCGGCGAGGCCGATCAGCGCGTCCTGGAGTTCGGCGACCAGGCCGCCGATGACCCGGGCGTGGTCCCGCAGGTACATCCGGAAGAGGGTGGCCACCTGGTCGTTGCGGGAGCGGCCCGCGCGGAGCTTGCCGCCGAGGTCGGGGCCGAGGCGCTCCAGGAGGCCGCGTTCCAGTGCGGTGTGCACGTCCTCGTCGGCGATGGTGCCGGTGAAGGAGCCGTCGGCGACGTCCGCCTCCAGCCGGTCGAGGCCGGCGATCATCCTGGTCAGCTCGTCCTCGGTGAGGAGTCCCGCGGAGTGCAGCACGCGCGCGTGCGCTCGCGAGCCGGCGATGTCGTAGGGGGCGAGGCGCCAGTCGAAGTGGACGGACGCGGACAGTTTCGCCAGGGCCTCGGCGGGACCGTCGGCGAAACGGCCGCCCCAGAGCCGTACGTCACCGCTGTTGCTGCTCACTTGCGTTGCTCCTCGAAGGCTGTGGAAGTGCCGCCGCCTCCTCACGTGGGGTGAGGAGGCGGCAGCCAGGCTAGTGCGTGTGAGGGCCGTCGGACGGCTACGCCAGGTCCCGCTTCGCCGCGATCTTCGACGACAGGCTGTAGATGTCGATGAAGCCCTTGGCGGCGGACTGGTCGAAGCTGTCGCCGGTGTCGTAGGTGGCCAGGTTGAAGTCGTACAGCGACGACTCGGAGCGGCGGCCCGTGACGACGGCCCGGCCGCCGTGCAGGGTCATCCGGATGTCGCCGTCGACGTGCTGGTTGGCCTCGTCGATGAAGCCGTCCAGGGCGCGCTTGAGCGGGGAGAACCACTGGCCGTCGTAGACCAGTTCGCCCCACCGCTGCTCGACCTGCCGCTTGTAGCGGGCCAGTTCGCGCTCGACGGTGACGTTCTCCAGCTCCTGGTGGGCGGTGATCAGGGCGATGGCGCCGGGCGCCTCGTACACCTCGCGGGACTTGATGCCGACGAGGCGGTCCTCGACCATGTCGATCCGGCCGACGCCCTGGGCGCCCGCGCGCTCGTTGAGCTGCTGGATCGCCTGGAGCACGGTGACCGGCTTGCCGTCGATGGCCACCGGGACACCCTGCTTGAAGGTGATGACGACCTCGTCGGGCTCGCGGGCGAGGGCCGGGTTCTGGGTGTACTCGTAGACGTCCTCGATCGGGGCGTTCCAGATGTCCTCGAGGAAGCCGGTCTCGACGGCGCGGCCGAAGACGTTCTGGTCGATGGAGTACGGCGACTTCTTGGTGGTCGCGATGGGCAGGCCCTTGTCCTCGCAGAAGGCGATGGCCTTGTCGCGGGTCATGGCGTAGTCGCGGACCGGGGCGATGCACTTCAGGTCGGGGGCGAGGGCGACGATGCCGGCCTCGAAGCGGACCTGGTCGTTGCCCTTGCCGGTGCAGCCGTGGGCGACCGTGGTCGCGCCGTGCTTCTGGGCGGCGGCCACCAGGTGCTTGACGATGGTGGGCCGCGACAGCGCGGAGACCAGCGGGTAGCGGTCCATGTAGAGGGCGTTGGCCTTGATCGCCGGGAGGCAGTACTCGTCGGCGAACTCGTCCTTGGCGTCCGCGACCTCGGCCTCGACCGCGCCACAGGCCAGGGCGCGCTTGCGGATGACGTCCAGGTCCTCGCCGCCCTGGCCGACGTCGACCGCAACGGCGATGACCTCGGCGCCCGTCTCCTCGGCGATCCAGCCGATGGCGACGGAGGTGTCCAGACCGCCCGAGTAGGCGAGTACGACGCGCTCGGTCACGGGTTTCTCCTTACAGTGCATTCGCTGATATGCATGAGTATGCAGAACCACGCATGATTCGTCAATCCAGCTGGTCGGAGCGGTGCATACGGGGTGTACGGCGAGGGGGTCGGGCATCGACCACTCCCCCGGGCCCCCGGAAATGAACGGCGGCGGCCGTCCGCACGTACCACTCGCCGGACGCAGGGCCGCCTGCACGCTCACCCGGTGACGTGCCAGGCGCTGTGGCCGCCCCGTGTGAGCGCCGGCCGGGGCGGCCACGGACGTGCGCCTCCCTCGCGACGGAGTGCGGCGACGCCGCCCGGCGGAAGGAGGCGGCGGTGCGGGCGGAGGCCGGCCGGAAGCCCGGGACGACCCCGGAGACGACCGCGGGAACGCGCCGGGAACCGGCCAGGACCGGCCACGGACCGGCCACCGGCCCGCCGAGGCCGGGCAAATCCTTAGACAGCCGAAAGACTTTCACCCATACTCGTGACCATGGGAAAGACCTATGAGCGCATCGAGGGACGGCTGCGCACCTTCATCGAGGAACAGCCGGTCTTCTTCACCGCCACCGCTCCCCTGTCCGCCGACGGCACCGTCAACCTCTCACCCAAGGGACTGCGCGGCTCCTTCGCCGTCCTGGACGAACACACCGTCGCCTACCTCGACTTCGCCGGTTCCAACGCCGAGACCATCGCCCACCTCCGGGAGAACGGCCGGATCACCCTCATGTGGTGCGCCTTCCAGGGCCCGCCGAACATCGTGCGGGTCCACGGCCGGGGGGAACCGGTCTTCCGGGACGACCCCCGCTTCCCCGGGCTGCTGGCCCGCTTCCCCGACATCGACCACGGCTCCCACGGCCTGCGCGCCGTCATCGTCGTGACGGCCGAACTGATCCGCGACACCTGCGGCTACGCGGTGCCCTTCATGGCGTACGAGGCGGAACGCGACCTGCATGCCAAGCGGTTCGCCCGGGAGGACGACGCCTCACTCGACGCCTACTTCACCAAGAAGGAGCACATCGCCACGAGCATGGACGGACTGCCCGGGCTGCCGTTGCCGCTGCCCCCGTCTACCGTCTGAGCCATGCGCCCAGGTGCCGCCCCCGCCGCCGTCCTCGTCTGCCTCTGCCTCCTCGTGCTCGGCGCGGGCCGCCCGCCCGCCGGCCGGCCGGCATCCGCCGCGGCACCGCTGCCGGAGCGGATGGCGGACACCGGGGGCGGCACCCAGCTGATCACCGCGGTGGCCCGGGACACCCGCTCGACCACCGGCACCGTGACCTGGTGGGACCGCCGGGGCGGGCGCTGGGTGGCGGCCGGTTCCGCCCCGGCCCGCTTCGGGGCCAACGGGCTGGCCGACGGCGCCACCCGCCGGCAGGGCACCAGCACCACCCCGACCGGCCTGTACCGGCTGCCGTACGCCTTCGGCATCCGCCCGGCGCCGGCCGGGACCACCTACCCCTACCGGCCGGTGCGCGAGGACTCCTGGTGGTGCCAGGACAACGACTCCCGCCACTACAACCGCTGGACCGAGCCCCGCGCCGCCGACTGCCGGGCGGCCGAGGCCGAGCACCTGATCACCTACCGCGAGCAGTACGCGCACGCCCTCGTCGTCGCCTTCAACTACCGCGAGCCGGAGCGCGGCCGGGGCGCCGGCATCTTCCTGCACGTCAACGGCAGGGGCGCGACGGCGGGGTGCGTCTCGGTGCCCGCCGCGGACATGCGGCGGATCCTGCGCTGGGCCGTGCCGGAGCGGCGGCCGCACCTGGCGATCGGCACCCGCGGCGGGGCCACCGCGATCACGCGCCACTGACCTCGAATTCCGCTGAACGCTGCAGCGTCACGGCACGTATCTGTGGGCCAAGGGCCAAGTCCCCACGGAGGAACCGTGACCACCACGCTCGCCGGCGGCCGTGCCGCCCGCCGCCAGACGATGCGCCGCATCCGCCCGCGCCGCTCCCCCGCCGTGCCCCTGCTGCTCGCCGTGGGGGCGGGCGCGGTGGCCGTGCTGTGGCTGTGGTGGACGAACACCCCGTCCATCGCGGACACCACCGGCCGGGTGATCGCCGCGGGCCGCATCACCGGCCTGCTCGCCGGCTACCTGATGGCCCTCGTGGTGCTGCAGATGGCGCGGGTGCCCGCGCTGGAACGCCGGGTCGGCTCCGACCGGGTCGCCCGCTGGCACGCCATGAGCGGCCGCTACACCGTGAGCCTCGTCATCGCCCACGTCTTCCTCATCATGTGGGGGTACGCCCTCCAGGCGGGCAGGACGCTCGGCGACATCGTCCAGCAGACGATCACCTCGGTCAACGAGCTGCCGGACATGGGCAAGGCGGCCATCGGGACCGGCCTGCTGTTCGTGATCGCCTTCATCTCCATCGGCCCGATCCGGCGCCGCCTGCCGTACGACGGCTGGTACCACGTGCACCTGCTCACCTACGCCGCGGTGTACTTGACGTTCTGGCACCAGATCACCACCGGCAACGAGTTCGCCGTGGAACCGTCGGCGAAGACGTTCTGGTACGGGCTCTACGGCGGCGTGACCGCGCTCGTCCTGTGGTACCGGGTGATCACGCCGATCCGCCTCAACCTGCGGCACCGGATGCGGGTCGAGGCGGTCGTCGAGGAGACGCCCGGCATCACGTCGGTGCTGATCAGCGGGCGCAAGCTGCACCGGATGGGCGCGGAGGCGGGGCAGTTCTTCCGCTGGCGCTTCCTGGCGCCGGGCATGCGCTTCAGTTCCCACCCGTACTCGCTGTCGGCGGCGCCCCGCCCCGACATGCTGCGCATCACCGTCAAGGCGATCGGCGACCACAGCTCCCGGCTGCGCGAGCTGGAGCCCGGCACCCGGGTGTGGGCCGAGGGCCCCTACGGGGCGCTCACCGCCCAGCGGCGCAGCCGCGGCAAGGTGCTGCTGGTGGCCGGCGGGGTGGGCATCACCCCGATGCGGGCGCTGTTCGAGACGTTGCCCGGCGCGGCGGGCGACATCACGCTGCTGTACCGGGCCAACACCACGCAGGACCTGGCCCTGTGGGGCGAGCTGGCGAAGATCGCCGACGAGCGCGGCGCGCGCCTGATGTACGCGGTGAACAGCCCGGAGGGCGAGCGGCCCGACATCTCGGCGGAGAGCCTGCAGCGCAAGATCCCGGACATCGACCGGCACGACGTCTTCATGTGCGGGCCGCCCGGATTCGCGCAGTCCGTGTACGAGGCACTGCGCGGCGCGGGAGTCCCCGCTCGCCGCATCCACCACGAGTCGTTCGAGATGTGAGCGACGGGCCGTCCACACCCTTTCAGGAGCTTGGGAAAACGATGAGGAAGTCTCACCCCGTCCGGCGTGCCGTGCTGGCCACCGCCGCCACCGTCTCGGGCATCGTGCTGCTGCTGTCGCTGAAGCCGGGTTCGGACCCCGGGTCGGCCGACGCGGCGGGCGGCGCGGTCCCGCCCGCGGCGGCCCAGTCCCCGCAGGGCGGCGCACGGACCATCGGCGACGGCTCGGTCACCGGTGACGCGGAGCAGACCCAGTACGGCGCGGTCCAGGTCCGGCTGACCGTGAGCGACGGAAAGATCACCAAGGCGGAGGCGGTGCAGGCCCCCAAGGGCGGCCAGAGCGACCAGATCACCGCCAACGCCGTACCCAAGCTGAACCAGGCCGCCGTCGCGGCGCAGAGCGCGGACATCGACAGCGTGTCCGGGGCGACCTACACCAGCACCGGCTACAAGAAGTCGCTGCAGTCCGCGCTCGACAAGGCGGCGAAGGCGGCCGCCGGCTCCGGGCAGGGCGGCGGCAGCGCCCAGGCGCGCACGGTCACCGGGGACGCGGCGCAGACCCAGTACGGGGCGGTCCAGGTCCGGATCACCGTCGCCGGCGGGAAGATCACCAAGGCGGAGGCCGTGCAGGCGCCCAAGGGCGGCCAGAGCGACCAGATCACCGCCAACGCCGTGCCCAAGCTGAACCAGGCGGCGGTGGCCGCCGGGTCCGCCGACATCGACGCCGTCTCCGGGGCGACCTACACCAGCACCGGCTACAAGAAGTCGCTGCAGTCCGCGCTCGACAAGGCGAAGAAGGAGGCACCCCCGGCGTCCTCCGGCTCCTCCGGCTCCTCGGGCTCGTCGGGCTCGGGCTCGGCGGGGTCGTCCGGCTCCTCGGGCTCGGACGGTGGCGGGAAGCAGCAGGGCGGCGGGGCGAAGGCCCTGAAGAACGGCACCTTCACCGGGGACGCCGAGAAGACCCAGTACGGGACGGTGCAGGTCCGGATCACCGTCGCCGGCGGGAAGATCAGCAGGGCCGAGGCGGTCCAGGCGCCCAAGGGCGGCCAGAGCGACCAGGTCACCTTCAACTCCGTGCCCCGCCTGAACAAGGCCGTCGTCGAGGCCGGGAGCGCCGACATCGACGCCGTCTCCGGGGCCACCTACACCAGCGCCGGCTACAAGAAGTCGCTCCAGTCGGCCCTGGACCAGGCCGGTGGCTGACACGGTGGCCGAGCCGGCACAGACTCCCGCCGCGGTGCGTCACGTGGAGGAGACGATGGGGACCGTCTTCTCCTTCGACGTCCGCGGCGGGCAACCCGACGCCGTGCGGGCGGCCCTGTCGGACGCCGTCGCCGGACTGCACCGGGTCGACGAGGTGTTCAGCACCTACCGGGACGACAGTCAGCTCTCCCGGCTCGCCCGCGGGGAACTGACCGTCGAGGAGTGCGACCCCGAGGTCGCCGAGGTCCTGGGCCTGGCGGAGGAGGCGGAACGGGTCAGCGAGGGCTGGTTCAGCCCCCGCTACCGGGGCCGGCTCGACCCCACCGGCATCGTCAAGGGCTGGGCGACCGAGCGGGCTGCGCGGGCCCTGGCCGCCGCGGGGGCCGCGGGCGTGAACGTCAACGGGGGCGGCGACGTCCAACTCCTCGGCGCGCCCGGGCCGGAGCGGCCCTGGCGGGTGGGCGTGTCGGACCCGCTGCGGCCGGGCGGGCTCGCGGCGGTGGTGTCCGCCGCGGGAGTGGCCGAACTGGCCGTGGCGACCTCGGGCACGTCCGAGCGCGGCGACCACATCGTCGACCCGCGCACGGGGCGCTCCGCGGTGACCGACCTGGTCGCGGTGACGGTCGTCGCCCCCAGCCTGACCTGGGCGGACTGCTGGGCCACCGCGGCGTTCGCGATGGGCTCGCGGGCCGGGCTCGCGTGGCTGGAGTCGCTGCCGGACGTCGAGGCGCTGCTCATCACCGCGGGCGATGAGGTGCGCTGTACGGCGGGGCTTGCGGGGTGGCTGGGGTGAGGGCTGCGGGCCGTGGGGGGCTTTTCGCGCAGTTCCCCGCGCCCCTGGGGAGTGGGGCTGTCGGTCGTGGTGGGGTGGGGGGCGTTTTCGCGGTCCTGGGAGTTCTCTCCGGGGCCCGCGGGGGACGTGCGTGCTCGGGGGCGGTTCAAGGGGCGCGGGGAACTGCGCGAGTGGCCACAGCGGACGCGCAGATGGCCATCTGGCGTACCCCCCAGCCCCTCAGGGGCGCGGGGAACTGCGCGAAAGCCCCCCACAACCCGCAGGTCACCACCGGCAGAGCCACCCCCAGGGGGGCGCGGGGAACTGCGCAAAAACCCCAGCACCCGCGGAGCGCTCAGTGGCCGTTCTGGGCCAGCCGCAGCAGATGGTCGGCCAGTGCCTGACCCCCCGTCGCCTCCCGGCTGATCAGCAGCAGCGTGTCGTCGCCGGCGATCGTGCCGAGGATGTCGTGGAGTTCGGCCTGGTCGATGGCGGAGGCCAGGAACTGGGCGGCGCCCGGCGGGGTGCGCAGGACCACGAGGTTGGCGGAGGCCTCCGCGGAGATCAGCAGCTCCGCGGAGAGCCTGCGCATCCGCTCCTCCTTCGCCGACTCCCCCAGCGGCGCGCGCGGCGTGCGGAAGCCGCCCTCGCTGGGCACCGCGTAGATGAGGTCGCCGTCGGTGTTGCGGATCTTCACCGCGTTCAGCTCGTCCAGGTCCCGGCTGAGCGTCGCCTGGGTGACGGTCAGCCCGTCGTCGGCGAGCAGCTTCGCCAGCTGGCTCTGGCTCCGCACGGGCTGCCGGTTGAGGATGTCCACGATCCGGCGGTGGCGTGCGGTGCGGGTCTGCGGTACGGCAGGCCCGGCGTGCGGTGCGTGGTCCCGCTCCTGGCTCATCGTCGTCTCATTCTCCGGATCGTCCTTCCCCGCCCGCCGGCCGGCCGGCCTCGTCCAGGATGCCGGGGAGCGCCCCGAGGAAGGCGTCCACCGCGTCGTCCCCGAGGGTGAGCGGCGGCATGAGCCGTACGACATCGGGGGCGGGCGCGTTCACGAGGAATCCGGCGTCCTGAGCCGCCTGTTGCGCCTGCGGCGCGAGCGGCTCGGTGAGCACGATACCCAGGAGGAGCCCGGCACCCCGGACATGGTCGACCAGCGGGTGGCCGAGCGCCTCGGTTCCGGCGCGGAGGCGTTCGCCCTGCCGCTTGACGTGGTCCAGGAGTCCGTCGCGTTCGATGGTGTCGAGGACGGCGAGCGCGGCGGCGCAGACGACGGGGTTGCCGCCGAAGGTGGTGCCGTGGCCGCCCGGTGCGATCAGGTCGGCGGCCCGGCCGAAGGCGACGGTGGCGCCGAGCGGCAGTCCGCCGCCGAGGCCCTTGGCGAGGGTGACGACGTCGGGCAGGACGCCGTCGTGCGCCTGGTACTCGAACCAGGTGCCGGTGCGGCCGATACCGGTCTGCACCTCGTCGAGGACGAGCAGCGCGCCGGTGGCGGCGGTGATGGCGCGGGCGGCCTTGAGGTAGCCGGGCGGCGGGACGACGACCCCGTTCTCGCCCTGGATCGGCTCGATGATCACCATGGCGGTGTCCTCGGTGACCGCGGCGGCCAGGGCCTGGGCGTCGCCGTAGGGGACGTGGGTGACGTCGCCGGGCAGCGGCAGGAACGGGTCCCGCTTGCCGGGCTGGCCGGTGAGGGCGAGGGCGCCCATGGTGCGGCCGTGGAAGGCGCCGTCGGTGGCGACGACGTGGCCGCGTCCGGTCATGCGGCCGATCTTGAAGGCGGCCTCGTTGGCCTCGGCGCCGGAGTTGCAGAAGTAGACCTTGCCGTCGCGGCCGAAGAGCTGCAGCAGCCGTTCGGCGAGGGCGACGGGCGGCTCGGCGACGTAGAGGTTGGAGATGTGGCCGAGGGTGGCGATCTGCGCGGTGACGGCCTCGACGACGGCGGGGTGGGCGTGGCCGAGCGCGTTGACGGCGATGCCGCCGACGAAGTCCGTGTAGGCGGTGCCGTCGGCGTCCCACACGGTGGCGCCCTCGCCGCGGACCAGGGGCAGGCGCGGCGTGCCGTAGTTGTTCATCAGCGCGCCCTGCCAGCGCGCCGTCAGTTCCTCGTTGCTCACGACTCCCCCTGGGTGACCGGTGTGTCCGGTGTGTCGTCGGGCACGACCATGGTGCCGATGCCCTCGTCGGTGAAGATCTCCAGCAGGATCGAGTGCTGGACCCGGCCGTCGATGACGCGGGCGGTGGTGACGCCGTTGCGTACGGCGTGCAGGCAGCCCTCCATCTTCGGCACCATGCCCAAGGAGAGCTCCGGCAGGAGTTTCTCCAGCTGGGACGCGGTGAGGCGGCTGATCACCTCGTCGGAGTGCGGCCAGTCCTCGTAGAGGCCCTCGACGTCGGTGAGGACCATGAGAGTCTCGGCGTCGAGCGCCGCAGCGAGTGCCGCAGCCGCCGTATCAGCATTGACGTTGTAGACATGTCCGTCGTCCTGGGAACGGGCGATCGAGGAGACGACCGGGATGCGGCCGTCGGCGAGCAGCGCCTCGATGGCACCGGTGTCGATCTCGGTGATCTCGCCGACCCGGCCGATGTCGACCAGCTCGCCGTCGATCTCGGGCCGGTGCCGGGTGGCGGTGATGGTGTGGGCGTCCTCGCCGGTGAGGCCGACGGCGAACGGGCCGTGCTGGTTGAGCAGCCCGACGAGTTCGCGCTGGACCTGGCCGGCCAGCACCATGCGGACGACGTCCATGGCGTCCTCGGTGGTGACGCGCAGCCCCGCCTTGAACTCGCTGACGATGCCGTGCCGGTCGAGGGCGGCGCTGATCTGCGGGCCGCCGCCGTGCACGACGACCGGCTTGAGTCCGGCGTGGCGCAGGAAGACGACGTCCTGGGCGAAGGCGGCCTTGAGGTCCTCGTCCACCATGGCGTTGCCGCCGAACTTGATGACGACGGTCTTGCCGTGGTGCCGGGTCAGCCAGGGCAGCGCCTCGATGAGGATCTGCGCCTTGGGCAGCGCGGTGTGCTTCCGGGTGGGTGTGTCGCTCATGAGGAGTAGGCGCTGTTCTCGTGGACGTAGTCGGCGGTGAGGTCGTTGGTCCAGATGGTGGCCGTGGCGTCGCCGGCGCCGAGGTCGGCGACGATGTGCACCTCGCGGTAGCGCATGTCGACCTTCTCGCGGTCCTCGCCGACGCCGCCGTTCTTGCACACCCAGACGCCGTTGATGGCGACGTTCAGCTCGTCGGGCTCGAAGGCGGCCTGCGTGGTGCCGATCGCGGAGAGCACCCGGCCCCAGTTGGGGTCCTCGCCGTGGATGGCGCACTTGAGGAGGTTGTTGCGGGCGATGGAGCGGCCCACCTCGACGGCGTCGTCCTCGGTGGCGGCGCCCACCACCTCGACCTTGATGTCCTTGCTGGCCCCCTCGGCGTCGCGGATGAGCTGCTGCCCGAGGTCGTCGCAGACGGCCCGTACGGCCTCGGCGAAGGTGCCGTACTCGGGGGTGACGCCGGAGGCGCCGGAGGCGAGCAGGAGCACGGTGTCGTTGGTGGACATGCAGCCGTCGGAGTCGACCCGGTCGAAGGTGACCCGGGTGGCGTCGCGCAGGGCGCGGTCCAGGCTCTCGGCGTCGAGGTCGGCGTCGGTGGTGAGGACGACGAGCATGGTGGCGAGGCCGGGGGCGAGCATGCCGGCGCCCTTGGCCATGCCGCCGACGGTCCAGCCGTCGCGGGTGACGACGGACGTCTTGTGGACGGTGTCGGTGGTCTTGATGGCGATGGCGGCCTTCTCGCCGCCGTGCTCGGTGAGCCGGCCGGCGGCGGTCTCGATGCCGGGCAGCAGCTTGTCCATCGGGAGCAGGACGCCGATGAGTCCGGTGGAGCACACGGCGATCTCGCCGGCGCCGGTGCCGAGGACCTCGGCGGCCTTCTCGGCGGTGGCGTGGGTGTCCTGGAAGCCCTTGGGGCCGGTGCAGGCGTTGGCGCCGCCGGAGTTGAGGACGACGGCGGTCAACCGCCCGCTCTTGAGGACCTGTTCGGACCAGAGCACCGGAGCGGCCTTGACGCGGTTGGAGGTGAAGACACCGGCGGCGGCGCGGCGGGGACCGTTGTTGACCACGAGGGCCAGGTCGGGGTTGCCGTTCTCCTTGATCCCGGCGGCGATGCCCGCCGCCGTGAATCCCTTCGCTGCCGTCACACTCACGGCGCCACTCCGATCGTCGTCAGCCCGGTGGTCTCGTCGAGACCCAGGGCGATGTTCATGCTCTGGACGGCACCGCCGGCGGTGCCCTTGGTCAGGTTGTCGATGGCGCTGATCGCGACGATCCGCCCGGCCGCCTCGTCCAGGGCGACCTGCACCGCCACGGCGTTGGAGCCGTACACGGAGGCGGTCGCGGGCCACTGCCCCTCGGGGAGCAGGTCCACGAACGGTTCGTCGGCGAACGCCTTCTCGTAGGCGGCGCGCAGCGCGTCGGCGGTGACGCCGGGCCTCGCCTGCGCCGTGCAGGTGGCGAGGATGCCGCGGGGCATGGGGGCCAGGGTCGGCGTGAAGGAGACGGTGACCCGCTCCCCCGCCGCGGCGGAGAGGTTCTGGATCATCTCCGGGGTGTGCCGGTGGCCGCCTCCGACGCCGTAGGGCGACATGGAGCCCATGACCTCGCTGCCCAGCAGGTGCGGCTTGAGCGCCTTGCCCGCCCCGGAGGTCCCGGAGGCGGCGACGATCACCGCCTCGGCCTCGGCGAGTCCGGCCGCGTAGGCCGGGTAGAGGGCGAGCGAGACGGCCGTCGGGTAGCAACCGGGCACCGCGATGCGCTTGGACCCCTCCAGCGCGGCGCGGCGGCCCGGCAGCTCGGGCAGGCCGTAGGGCCAGGTGCCGGCGTGCGGGGAGCCGTAGAAACGCTCCCAGTCGGCGGCGTCGGAGAGCCGGAAGTCGGCGCCCATGTCGATCACCAGCACGTCGGGGCCGAGCTGCTCGGCGACGGCGGCGGACTGCCCGTGCGGCAGCGCGAGGAAGACCACGTCGTGCCCGGCGAGCACCTCGGCGGTGGTCGGCTCCAGGATCCGCCCGGCCAGCGGTCGCAGGTGCGGCTGCAGCGCCCCGAGCGGCTGCCCGGCGTTGGAGTTGCCGGTCAGGGCGCCGATCTCGACCTCCGGGTGGGCCAGCAGCAGGCGCAGCAGTTCCCCGCCCGCGTATCCGCTCGCCCCGGCCACTGCGGCTCGTACCGTCATGGAACCTCCTCCTTAGGGAGCATGACTATACGCTTGCGTGCAGTTTTATGCAATGAGATCCAGTGGCGCCCGTATCACCGCGGACCCCGTGCGGCTGGGCAGCCGATCCCTCGGGTGTGCACGTGGGTCGGCGGGACCCAGCGGCTCGGCGGGCGGGCGGGACGGCGGTCCCGTCGTCGCGCGCCCCGCCACAGAGGCGGGTGCGGCGTCGGAGCGCCGCGTGCATCCGGGCCGGTGCGGGGTCCTGCATACTCGGGCGTCATGCCGACACCTCCGCACAGCGGTCACGCACGCCTGGTGGACGACGCGTGGCAGCGGCTCCGCCGGGAGGCGGGCGGGCTGCCCCACTCCTGGGCTCCCGCCTACCGGGCACTGGTCGAGGCCGCGTACGCCGAGCCGCTCCTGCGCCGCCTGTACCCGTTCACCAGCCACTGGGCGCTCCGCTTCTCGACCACCCCCCGCCCGCACCTGACCCCGACGGGCCCGTGTCTGACGACGCACGGGGACGGCACGTTCGGGGTGGGCGAGGGCTTCCTGACTCCGGACCTCGGCCTGTTCCCCACCGCGGAGGAGGCCGTGGCACGGGCCGTGCGCGGACTGCCGCCCGGGCCGGGTCCGGCGGCCGGCTGACCACGGGTGGTGCGGGGCGGCAGCGGCCGGACCGCCCGCTCCTCCGACGCCGCCCGCCCGGGCGTACCGGCGTGCTGGACGCACCGGTTGCGCTGGACGTACTGAATGTGCCGGACCTACCGGACGACCGTCGGCGCGGCGGCGGACTGAGTACGGCGCCCCGTGCCGGATGAGTACCTGATCAGTGGGGCGAGCCGGCCGGAGGGCGTTCGATCGAGGGGTGAACCCACGCACCCACGCACCGAACGCGCTCCCGGCCTCGACTCCGGCCGCGGCCCCGACCGGCTCCGTTCCCCGGCCGACCGGTTCCCGGCCGACCGCTCGCCGGGACCGCTCCCGCCTCCTGGCCGTCCTCGGTGCCGTCCTGTTCCTGCCGGGCGTGCTGGCGGCCGGGGTGGTGACGCTGGCCTCCGAGCGGGCCTCGCGGTGCCTGACCTACGGCACGCAGTGTGCTCCGGCGCTGCCCGTCGCGGTGTTCGACTGGAGCGTGGGCATCGGCGCCGTCGCCTGTCTCACCGCGCTGATCGCGCCCGTGGTGCGGCTTCGGCAGGCGGCGGTGGCCGTCCAGGTCCTCGCGGAGTGTGCGGCGCTGCTGGTGATTCTCAGCCACGCGTGACGCCTGCCGACGACAACCCGCTCACCCAGGTCGTGCCGTGCGTCTCACCGCCGTCTTGTCCCGCCGCCGTCTTGTCCCGCCGCCGGGGAGACGGAAAGGATCGGGGCATGTCCAGCGACCGCCTCATGCTCATCCGCAGCGCCGAGTTCCGGGCCATGTCCGAAAGGGTCCTGCGCGTCACCGAGCTCACCTCTCGCCTCAACGTCCTGCCGTTCGCGGACGAAGCGGGCAAGGCGGAACTGTTCGAGCAGATCCTCGGCCGGCCGCTGCCGCCGGGAGTCACGATCCATCCGCCCTTCTACACGGACCACGGCCTGAACCTCGATCTCGCCGAGCGCGTCTTCATCAACCAGAACTGCACGTTCCTGGACTACGCCGGTATCCGGATCGGCAAGCGCGTGATGATCGGGCCGAAGGTCACGTTCATCACCAGCGGCCACCCCGTCGATCCCGAGGAGCGGCGGCTGTACCTGACGGGCGCGCCCATCGACGTGGCGGAGAACGTGTGGATCGGCGCCGGGGCCACGATCCTGCCCGGCGTCACCATCGGCCGGGACGCCGTCGTCGCCGCCGGAGCGGTCGTGGCCGACGACGTGCCGCCCGCGAGCCTGGTGACCGGCGCGAAGGCGACCGTGCACCGGCAGTGGTGACGGAGCGGCTCCGCGCCGCCTGCCCTCGCAGCCGGCGTGCCCCCGTGACCGGCTGCCGCCCGGCCGGCCGCCGTCGGCCGCCCGTGGCCGCTCCCCCGGAGCCGACGGCCGACGGGTGCGTTCCCGGGGGTACCGTCTGCTGGGGCCCGGTGCCCGGGGACGGCAGACGAGGAAGGGCGGCAGGCGGCATGGAGGACTTCTGGCCGGTTCCGGACGTGCTGGCGTTCCTCGGCGGACGGTGGCGGGTGGAGCGGGTCGTGCGGGACCTGGCGAGCGGGGAGACCGGCACCTTCACCGGGGCCACGGTCTTCCGGCCGGACCCGGCGGGCGGGCTGCTGCACGAGGAGGCGGGCGCGTTCACCTGGCGCGGGGAGACCCGCCCCGCCGAGCGGACGCTGCGCTTCCTGCCGGGGCCGGGCGGCACCGCCGACGTGCGGTTCGCCGACGGCCGGCCGTTCCACCACCTCGACCTGACGGCGGGCCGCTACGTGGCCGACCACCCCTGCTCGGCGGATCTCTACCGGGGCGAGTTCACCGTGCGCGACGCGGACCACTGGCGGACCGTCTGGCGGGTGCGCGGCCCGGCCAAGGACCTGGAGCTGAGCACCGGCTACGCCCGGGTGGGCTGAACGGACACCGGGTCCAGGCGCAGGCTCCAACGCCCCGCCCGTCCGGCGACGGTGGTCGTCGACAGCGAACGGACGTCGATGCTCCAGTACGTGGCGGGCGGCGCCTTCAGGACGTACACCAGGGCGGCCCGGATGACGGACGGTTCGGCCACCGCGACGACCCGGCAGCCGTCGTCCGCGGGGCGGGTGTCCAGCCAGCCGCCGACCCGGGTGATGAAGTCGAGCAGGGACTCCCCGCCGTGCACGGTGGAGCGCGGGTCGGCGAGCCAGGCGTCCACGGCCTCCGGCTCCCGCGCCATCGCCTCGCCGAGGCTCAGTCCGCGCCAGCGGCCCATGTCGCAGTCGCGCAGGGCGAGCTGGACCAGCGGGGTGTAGCCGAGGCCGTCACCCGTGGCGCGGCTGCGGGGATTCGGGGAGCAGTAGCGCAGGTCGGCCGCGGCGAGCGGCACCAGTTCGTGGGCGACGCGCTGCACCTCGTGCCACCCGGCCTGGTCCAGAGGCCGGTCGTCCTGGAAACGCTCGGCGAGCAGCGAGGAGCTCCCCGCTGCGGCGACGAACGTGACCCGAAGTGCCATGCCGCGATGTTCATCCCGGGGAGAGGGCAGGTCAAGGGGACCGTTCGGCCCGTCACCCGGCGTGACCCGCGGGGCACCCACCGGTGGGGACCTGCCGGGCAAATGCCGCAACGGCGCAGGTGAACGCAGTGACGGACGCTCGCTCGGCGGTCAGTCGAGAGCCAGCGCCATCCACTGGTCGGGCCGGTCCAGTGGCCGGAAGCCGAGCCGGGCGTACACGGCGTGCGCGTCGTGGGTGGCGAGCATGACGCGGCGCACCCCGAACGACCGCAGCTCCTCGAGGGCCGCGGCGACCAGGGCGCTGCCGATGCCCTTGCCGCGGACGGAGGGGTCGACGTACACGTCGCACAGCCAGGCGAAGGTGGCCCGGTCGGTGACCACGCGGGCGTAGGCCACCTGTTCGTCCGTGGTGGCCTCGTGGACAGCGAAGTTGAGGGAGCCCTCGATCGCCGCCCGCTGCGTGGCGGGGGCGCGGCCGAGCGCCCAGTACGCGTCGGTGGAGAGCCAGTGGTGCACGCGCCCGGTGTCGAGGCGGGACGGATCGGTGGTGAGGGTGTACCCCTCGGGCAGTCGTGGGGTGGCGGTCATGGCGGGATGCTCCCAGCCGGGCGGCCGTGACGTCCAGGGATCACCGCGCGGCGGGGGACGTCGCCGCCCGCTCGCAGGCGGTGCGCAGACGCCGGACGCCCTCGGTGATCTCCTCCGGTCCCGCCACGGCGGCGAAGCAGAGGCGGATGTGCCCGGCGGGGCTCGGCGGGGGGCTCGGCGATGAAGTACCGCCTCGCCGCGCCGGCCGGGGGCGGGCACGGCGCCGGCGGGATGCTGGAACAACGGCCGGCAGACGAAGACGCGGGGGCCGCGCGCGGAAGGCGTCCGCGAGCAGGTCCGGCCGGACGCCGTCGGGGCCCACCGGTACGGGCACCGGGCGCAGTCCGGCCGCGCGGGCGACGGAGGGCATCCCGGGGTAGGTCGGCGGCTCCACGAGGACGGGGGCGCCCGGTGGGGCGAGCGCGGACCGGGCGGTGGCCGGCGCGGACTGCCCGCCGGCGGTGATCAGCACGTCCACGGCGGTGAGGGCGCCGCCGATGGTGCGGGTGCCGCCGATGGTGCGGGTGAACCACTCCCGCGGGTCCGGCAGCCCTTCGACGGGCGGTCGGCCCCGGGCGCCGGGCCGGCGTCCGGCCCGCTGCCGCGCCGCGGTCCCGGCCGTAGACTCGACAGGACGGACCGCTGCTCCCGCACGTGGTGAGGAGACACCGATGCGCGCAACCGTGGGCGACCAGCTTGTCCAGCACGGCAGGGTGGTCGGTCAGCACGACAGAGTCGCCGAGATCGTCGAGGTGATGGGCCCGGAGGGCAACCCGCCCTACCGGGTGCGTTTCGAGGACGGGCACGAGGCCGTGTGCTCGCCCGGACCCGACTCCGAGATCCGGCACCGGGCCCACCACCATCAGCAGTGACTCAGGCCGGGGGGTCCGCCGGCCGGCCGTAGTGGTCGGCGACCACCCGGGCCATGGCCCCGACGGGGTCGTCCGCCACCTCCCGCGCGGCGAAGTACACGTGACCGCGTGCCTCCGGATGGCGTGCGGCGAGGGTGAGGTGCCGCGACAGTTCGGCCGGGTCCTGCCAGGCGGCGGGCTGGGCCGGGTCGCCCGCCTTGTACAGCGCCTCCCCCACGTACAGCCGGGTGCCGGTGCCGCGCACCACCTCGGCCCACCAGGGCAGCAGCGTGGCGTAGTCGGCGGCGGTGAAGCCGATGTTCCAGTACAGCTGCGGGCAGATGTAGTCGATCCAGTTCTCCCGGGCCCACCGGCGGGTGTCCGCGTGCAGGTCGTCGTAGGTCTGCACGCCCGCGGCGGTGGCCGAACCGCGGGAATCGGTCGTGGCGTTGCGCCACACGCCGAACGGGCTGATGCCGAACCGGGTGCCGGGCCGGATCTCCTTGATCCCGGCCGCCGTCTCGCGCACCAGCAGGTCGATGTTGTCCCGCCGCCAGGCGCCCCGGTCGGAGAAGCCGCCGCCGTGCGCGCGGTAGGCGGCGGTGTCGTCGAAGGTCTGCCCCGCGACCGGGTACGGGTAGAAGTAGTCGTCGAAGTGGACGGCGTCCACGGGGTAGCGGCGCACCGCGTCGAGCATGGCCTCCCGCACGAAGGCGCGGACCTCGGGCAGCCCGGGGTTGTAGTACAGCCGCCCGGCGTACGGCACGACCCAGCCCGGGTTGCGGCGCGCGGGGTGGGAGGCCGCCAGGCGGCCGGGGTCGGCGTGCAGGGCGACGCGGTAGGGGTTGAACCAGGCGTGCAGGTGCAGGCCCCGGGCGTGGGCCTCCTCCACGGCGGTGCCCAGCGGGTCCCAGCCGGGGTCCCGGCCCTGGGTGCCGGTCAGGTACTGCGACCAGGGCTCGTGCGGTGAGGGCCACAGGGCGTCCGCGGTGGGCCGGACCTGGAAGATCACCGTGTTGAGCCGTCGCCGGACGGCGGTGTCCAGGTGGGCGATCAGTTCCGCCCGCTGCCGCGCGGGGCTCAGTCCGGGCGCGGACGGCCAGTCGCGGTTGCTCACGCTCGCCACCCAGACCCCGCGCATCTCCCCGGCGGCGGCGCCGCCGCGTTCCGGTCCGGCGGACGGCAGCGGCTGCTTCCGGCCGTGCGCCGCCGACGCCTCCGGCAGCATCGTGAGCACGGACACCGCGGCCGCCGCGAACGTCCTGCGTGACACTGGTCGCATTTCCACACCCCGACATTCCGGCGATACCGCCGGTCGTGGACGGTTTCGTGCCCCAGGATGCCCGACCCCGGCGATCGATCATCGATACCTCGGAGTAACGTGCACGAACGGAGCAGGCTCCGGGACCCGGCAACCTGCCACCGCCATAACGAATGAGTCGCCCAAAATGAGCGAAAGGGACGATGTGACCGACATCGAACGCGTCGGAGTGGTGGGCTGTGGCCAGATGGGCGCGGGAATCGCCGAGGTGTGCGCCCGGGCCGGCCTGGACGTCATGGTGGCCGAGACGACCGGCGAGGCCCTGGAGATCGGCCGTACCCGGCTGTTCAACTCCCTGACCAAGGCGGCCGAGCGCGGGAAGATCACCGCGGAGGAGCTGGAGGCCACCCAGGCCCGGCTGACCTTCACCACGGACCTCGGCGAGTTCGCCGACCGCGACCTGGTGATCGAGGCCGTGGTGGAGAACGAGCAGGTGAAGACCGAGATCTTCCAGGTGCTCGACCAGGTGGTGACCCGCCAGGACGCGATCCTGGCCTCCAACACCTCCTCCATCCCGCTGGTGAAGCTGGCGGTGGCCACCGCCCGCCCCGACCACGTCATCGGCATCCACTTCTTCAACCCGGCGCCGGTGCAGAAGCTGGTCGAGCTGATCCCCGCGCTCACCACCTCCGAGGGCACGCTCAGCCGCGCCCAGGTCTTCACGGAGAAGGTGCTGGGCAAGCACGCCATCCGTGCCCAGGACCGCTCCGGCTTCGTGGTCAACGCGCTGCTGATCCCCTATCTGCTCTCCGCGATCCGGATGTTCGAGTCGGGCATCGCCAGCCGCGAGGACATCGACAACGGCATGGAGATGGGCTGCGCCCACCCGATGGGGCCGCTGAAGCTGTCCGACCTGATCGGCCTGGACACCGTGGCCTCGGTCGCCTACTCGATGTACGAGGAGTACAAGGAGCCCCTGTACGCCGCTCCCCCGCTGCTCCAGCGGATGGTCGACGCGGGGCGGCTGGGCCGGAAGACGGGGTCGGGCTTCTACACCTACGGCTGAGACGCCGAGCCCTTTCCTTCACCGTTTCCTTCACCGCCGCCGGGAGCCCGGCACCGGAACACGCCCGGTGCCGGGCTTCCGGCGGTTCTGATGGGTCCCCGGTTCCGATGGGTCCGGCGGTTCCGGCGGTTCCGGCGGTTCCGGCGGTTCCGGCGGTTCCGGCGGTTCCGGCGGGTCCGGCGGGTCCGGCGGGTCCGGCGGGTCCGGCGGGTCCGGCGGGTCCGGCGGGTCCGGCGGGTCCGGCGGGTCCGGCGGGTCCGGCGCTTTCTACGCGGAGCGCGGGCGCGGTGCCGGACGGAGGGCCGGTCAGGGGCCGGGCCTCGGGTCCTGGCCCAGGCGGAGGTGGTGCAGCAGGAGTAACGCCGCGGCCATCGAGCCGCCCGGGACGTCGCCGTGGGCGACGAGGTCGGGGACCAGTTTGAGGGGGACCCACTCGCGGCGGTCCGACTCGAAGGCGTCGACGGGGTGGCCGACGTACTCGCCCTCGTCCGCCCAGTAGACGTGGTGCCGGGCATCGGTGAGGCCGTTGGACGGTTCGACGGTCAGCAGGTGGTGCAGGGGGCCGGCGCGCCAGCCCGTCTCCTCCTCCAGCTCCCGTGCGGCCGCTCCGGCCACGTCCTCCCCGTCCTCGACGACGCCCGCGGGCAGTTCCCACCCCCAGCTGTCGGTGATGAAGCGGTGGCGCCAGAGCAGGAGGACCTCGTTGGCCTCGTTCACCACCGTGGCGACGGCGACGGGCCTCAGTCGTATGAGGAAGTGGTCGAGGTGACGGCCGTCCGGAAGTTCGACGTCCGCGAGGTTCACCTGGAACCAGCGGTTGGCATACACAGTTTGTTCGCACTGCTTCGTCCACTGCACGGTTCTGCCGCCTTCCGATGAGTAAGGGGCAATATCGCAGCAGAAGCGTCCCGGCAGCAGGCGCACAATCGGCCGCCCGGGGAGCAGTGGACAGCGCGGAGGGAGCACGTGCGGGGGCGCACGGCGGGCGGAGCGCGCCGCACCGTTGCGCGACGGGCGGCAGGGCGGACGGCGGGTGACGGAGGTACCGGCCGCGGGGTGCCGCAGCGGACCGCGCGCAAGCACCGTCCGAGCGGCTACAGCGGCACGCGCAGCGCCCCGTCGATGAGTTCGGCCGCCTCGTCCGTGCCCGCGCAGCCGCTGCGCACGAGGTGGTCGCGGACCGCGCGCAGGCGGTCGCGCAGGCGCTGCGACTCCATGCCCCGCGCCTGTTCGGCCATCTGCACCGCGATGGCCACCGCCCGGTCGGCGTTGCCCTGCCGCAGCTCGATGGTGCTCAGCATGGCCAGCCGGTGCACCCGGCCCCGGTCGTGCGCGGGGGTGTCCACGGCCGCCGCCGCGTGCTCCCCGGCCGCCGCCAGCTCGCCCAGGCTGAGCAGCGCCTCCGCCACCTGGACGTTGACCAGGCCGGGCTGGACGTAGCCGGTCTCGTCGGGTTCGTGGCCGCGCCGGATGCGTTCGGCGGCCGCTTCGGCGCGCCGGATGCAGGCCAACGCACTGCTGCCGTCGCCGAGATGGGCGTACGCCTTCGCCTGCATCGCGTACAGGTCGGAGGCGAGCGCGGGCGTGATGTGGGGCCCGGCGGTGCGCAGCGCGGCCTCCGCGAACGCCACGGCCTGGCGGAACTCCCGCATGAACAGCGACTGGTTGACGAGCAGCGCGATGACGTACGCGCCCAGTCCCCGGTCCCCGCTGGCCTTGGCGAGCCGGAGCGCCTGGTGGAAGTACCGCTGGGCGAGGCCGTGGGCGTCGGAGTCGTAGGCGCAGATGCCGGCGATGGCGACCAGCCCGCCGGTGGCGCGGTGCAGTTGACGGCCGGTGGAGTCGGTGTAGTTGCCGCGCAGCAGGGGCGCCGCCTCGGCGTTGAGGAAGCCGACGATGCGGGCGCGGGTTGCCACTCCCCCGGCCTTGCGGTACAGCTGCTCGTAGTGCGCGCGGGCGGCGCGCAGCATCGACAGGTCACCGGCCGTGACGCGGTGGCGTCCGCCGCGGGAGACGTCCACGTCCTCCGGCGGGTTCTCCCACTCCCAGACGGGCATGACCGCCGGCGTGCCGGTGACGGCGGGCGCGCCCATCAGGTGGGGCCGCTGCTGCTGGTCGGACCGCCACAGTGCGGTGGCCCGCTCCACGAACCCGGACAGGGAGCCGGTGTGCGGGGCGGAGGGTTCGCCGGGGACGCCGAGGCCGATGTCGTCGAGGGTGACCGGGCGCTGCAGCCGGCGGGCGAGCACCTCGCAGATCAGGTCGGGCACTTGGCCGCGGGGGCGCTGGCCCTTCAACCAGCGGGCCACGGCGGTGTGTTCGTACCGCAAGGACAGTCCGCGCGCCCGGCCCGCCTGGTTGACGTGGGCGGCGAATCCCGCGTGGGAGATGCCTGCCTCGTCCAGGATCGCGTCGAGCAAGGTGTTGGGCTGCATGTCGGGCCCCCCGGTGACTCAGTGCCGGACAGAGTAGCGTCAACCGGTTCACACGGGGTGTGAACCGAGTGCGCGCATCCGCAGGGTGTGCGCGCTGTCGCGGAGAGTTTCCATCCGCTTGACTGAGGTGCCTCGAAAGAGGCCGGCCGGGCCGTCGGCTCCCCCTCGTACAGTGCGACGGCCCGATACGCGCCGTCCGCCCAGCTGCCTGCCCGACATTCCGTGGCGGGGCGGACGGCGTACGGCTGCCCGGGGCCGCGCTCGGCGGCGCGGCGCCGGGCCGCTCACGGCGCGGGACGGGTCGGGGACGCGGACGTGTCCCGGGGTGGCGGCCGGGGGCCGGCCCCGAGGGGCGGCGCGCCCAGCTCGCTCGCGCAGCCGACGGCCGGAGCGGGCGGCGCGGGGCGGTCGTTGGTGAGGATCAGCAGGGCCACGTCGTCCTGCGGAGGGCCGTCGGTGTGCCGCAGCAGCGCCGCGAGGACCGTGCGCAGCACGGACTGCGGGGTGAGCGGGGTCCCGCGGGCGGCCTCGTCGAGGACGCGGGCCAGCGGGAAGAAGCGGCCGCCGGGGTCCCGGGCGTCCTCGGCACCGTCGGTGTGCAGCACGACGGCGGTTTCGGGCAGCAGGGGCGCGCAGCGGACGGCGGGCAGGTCGGGCGGCAGAGGGAACGGGCCGAGCGGGGGCAGCGGATCGGCCGTGGCGAGCGGTTCGGCGCCCGTGCCGCTCAGCAGGTGGGGCCAGGGGTGTCCGCAGTTCAGGGCCCGGGTGGTGCCGTCCGGGAGGATCTCCAGCAGCAGGACGGTGACGAAGTCCTCGCCGGCCGGGTCGTCGTGGTCCGCGGCGGTGGGCGCGCCGTGGGTGCGGGCCCGGGTCCGGCGGGCCATGGCCCGCTCCAGCCGGCGCAGCACGCCGGCCAGTTCCCCCTCGTCGTGCGCCGCCTCGCGGAAGCAGCCGAGGACGGCCGCGGCGGCCTGGGCGGCGGCCGGGCCGTGGCCGCGCACGTCGCCGATGACGGCGCGCACTCCGTGGTCGGTGGCGACCACCTCGTAGAGGTCGCCGCCGATGCGGGCCGCCGTGTCGGCGGACAGCTGGACGGCGGCGATGGCCAGTCCGTCGACGTGGGGCGGGGGCTGCCGCAGCAGGATGCCGTGTGCGGCCTGGGCGGCCCGGCGGGCCCGGCGCAGTTCCCGCAGCAGGCCGCGGCGGACGTGCAGGACCATGCCGGTGCCGATCGCGCACAGGACGGCACTGCTGACGAGCTGGGAGCTGAGGCGGTCGTCGTGGGCGAGCGGGCAGGTCAGCCGGTAGGCGAGCGCGGCGGCGGCCCAGGCCGTGGGAACGCCGACCGCGCGCAGCCGGTTCCCCCGCGGCCGGTCCCGGGCGGGGAACGGGGTGGGCCGGCCGGGAAGACGGCGGCGGGGCGAAGGGGTGGCTGCCCCTGCGGTGGCCGCCCCTGAGGTGGCCGCCCCTGAGGTGGCCGCCCCTGAGGTGGCTGCCCGTGAGGTGGTCGGGGTCCGGCCCCTTCGGGGGACTCCGGCCTTGAAGCGGATCATGCGGTTGGCCCCCCAGACAGGCCCCTGACGGCGCGCGGACCGGCCCCGTGCGGCCGGTCCGATTCTGTCGAGCACCGCCCGCATCCGGACGGATCACCCGCCATTGTCACCCGAACGAGTGAGGTGACCGGCGGAGGGGAGCACAAGGGGCGCACGTCATCCCGGATGAACCCCGGGATGACGTGCGCCCCTTGGTGCGCTCAGCCGCGCAGGACCGCGCCGGTGCGCTCACCCGCCAGCGCGACGGCCGTCTCCCTGGCCGCCGACGCCTCGTCGACGGTCAGCGTCCGGTCGGCCGCGCGGAACCGGAGGGCGTAGGCCAGGGACTTGCGGCCCTCGCCCAGCTGCTCGGCGTTCTCGTAGACGTCGAACAGGCGGATGGACTCCAGCAGTTCACCGGCGCCCTCCCGCAGCGCGGCCTCCACGTCGGCGGCCGGCACGAACGCGTCGACGACGAGCGCGACGTCCTGCGTGGCGACCGGGAACGTGGAGATGGCCGGCGCCTGCGGGATGCCCTCACCGGCCCGCTCCACGGCGTCCAGGTCCAGTTCCGCGGCGCAGGTGCGCTCGGGCAGGCCCAGGGTCTTGAGCACGCCGGGGTGCAGCTCGCCGGCGTGGCCGACGACCCGCTCCGCGCCGTCGACGACCACCGCGAGCTCGGCGCAGCGGCCGGGGTGCCAGGGCCCGTACTGGCCCTTGCGGATGATCAGCTCGGCCCCGGCCTCGCGGGCGACGGTCCGGGCGGCCTCGATGGCGTCCGCCCAGTCGGCCGGGCGGCCCTTGCCCCACCAGCCGTCCCGCTCACGGGCACCGGCGAGGACGACCGCCACGTGCCGCGGCTGCTCGGGCAGCGCGGCGTCGAGGCCGGCCAGTTCCTCGTCGGTGGGGCGACGGTCCACGGGCAGCCGGACGGCGATCCGCTGCTCGTCGCGCGGGTGGAAGACCAGACCCGTCTCGAACAGGGCCAGGTCGTGCGTGCCGCGGCCGTCGTTGCGCCGCAGCGCGCCGAGCAGACCCGGCAGCAGCGAGGTCCGCAGGGCGGGCTCCTCGTCGTTGAGCGGGTTGGTCAGCCGCACCACGCGGCGGGCGGGGTCGTCGGCGGCCAGGCCGAGCTGGTCGAAGACCTGCTCGCTGACGAACGGGTAGGTCGGCGCCTCGACGTATCCGGCGCCGGCCAGGGTCCGGCCGATGCGGCGGTGCAGCCGCTGCCGGCTGCTCAGGCCACGCCCGGCGGGCGGCCGGGGCAGGGTGGCGGGCAGGTTCTCGTAGCCCTCCAGCCGGATGACCTCTTCGGCCAGGTCGTTGGGGTCGGTGAGGTCGGGCCGCCAGGACGGCACGGTGACGATCAGCTCGTCCTGGCCGTAGACGTCGCAGCCGACCTGCTGCAGCCGCCGGACGACCGTCTCCCGCCCGTAGGCGACGCCGGCCACCTTGTCCGGGTGGTCGGCCGGGAGCGTGATGGTGTGCGGCGCGCTGGGCGCGACGACCTCGGTGACCCCGGCCTCGGCGGTGCCGCCGGCCAGCAGCACGAGCAGGTCGACGGTGCGCTGCGCGGCAGCGGCGGCGGCCTGCGGGTCGACGCCGCGCTCGAAGCGCCGGGACGCCTCGGAGGACAGCCGGTGGCGCCGGGCGGTGCGCGCGACGGACACCGCGTCGAAGTGCGCGGCCTCGATGACCACGTCGGTCGACCCGGCGCCGCCGCCGTTGACGTCCGCGATCTCCGTGTCGGCGCCGCCCATGACACCGGCGAGGCCGATGGGACCCCGGTCGTCGGTGATCACCAGGTCCTCGGCGTCCAGGGTGCGCTCGACGCCGTCGAGGGTGGTGAGCTTCTCGCCCGGCTCGGCGCGGCGCACCCCGATGGTGCCCTGGACCTGGGCGCGGTCGTAGGCGTGCAGCGGCTGGCCGAGTTCCATCATCACGTAGTTGGTGATGTCGACGGCCAGCGAGATCGGGCGCATGCCGACCTTCTGCAGCCGCCGCTGGAGCCAGATCGGGGAGCGCGCCTCGGGGCTCAGGCCGGTGACGGTACGGGCGGTGAAGCGGTCGCAGCCGGCCGGGTCGGAGACCTTGACCGGGTGGCCGAAGGCGTTCGGGCCGGGCACGTCCAGCAGGGCCGGGTCGCGCAGCGGCAGCCCGTAGGCGGTGGCGGTCTCGCGTGCCACGCCGCGCATCGACAGGCAGTAGCCGCGGTCCGGGGTGACGGCGATGTCGAGGACCTCGTCGACCAGTTCGAGCAGCTCGATGGCGTCCTTGCCGACCTCGGTCTCCGGCGGCAGCACGATGATGCCCTTGCTGCCGTCGTCGCCCATGCCCAGCTCGTCGCTGGAGCAGATCATGCCGTGCGAGACCTTGCCGTAGGTCTTGCGGGCGGAGATCGCGAAGCCGCCGGGCAGCACGGCGCCGGGGAGCACCACGACGACCTTGTCGCCCACGGCGAAGTTGCGGGCGCCGCAGACGATCTCCTGCGGCTCACCGGTGCCGTTGGCGGCTCCGACGTCGACGGTGCAGAAGCGGATCGGCTTCTTGAAGCCCTCCAGCTCCTCGATGGTCAGCACCTGACCGACGACGAGAGGGCCCTTGAGGTCGGCGCCGAGGTGCTCGACGGTCTCGACCTCGAGGCCCGCGGCGATCAGCTTGGCCTGTACGTCACGGCCGGTCTCGGTGGCCGGCAGGTCGACGTACTCCCGCAGCCAGGAAAGCGGGACCCGCATCAGATCTCCATCCCGAACGGCCGGGTGAACCGGACGTCACCCTCGACCATGTCTCGCATGTCCTCGACGTTGTGGCGGAACATCAGCATCCGCTCGATGCCGAACCCGAAGGCGAAGCCGCTGTACTTCTCGGGGTCGACGCCGCAGGCGGTGAGCACCCGCGGGTTGACCATGCCGCAGCCGCCCAGCTCGATCCAGCCCTCGCTGGAGCAGGTGCGGCAGGGCCGGTCGGGGTTGCCGACGGACGCGCCCTTGCAGACGTAGCAGAGCATGTCCATCTCGCCGCTCGGCTCGGTGAAGGGGAAGAAGTTGGGCCGCAGCCGGGTCTTCATGCCCTCGCCGAACAGGGACTGCACCATGTGGTCCAGCGTGCCCTTGAGGTCGGCCATGGTGAGGCCCTCGTCGACGGCGAGCAGCTCCACCTGGTGGAAGACGGGGGTGTGGGTCGCGTCCAGCTCGTCGGTGCGGTAGACGCGGCCGGGGCAGATCACGTACACCGGCAGCTCACGGTCGAGCAGCGAGCGGATCTGCACCGGCGAGGTGTGGGTGCGCAGGACGACACCGGACTCCGTGCCGCCCTCGGGGCCCTGTACGAAGAAGGTGTCGTGCTCGCCGCGGGCGGGGTGGTCCGGGCCGATGTTGAGGGCGTCGAAGTTGAACCACTCGGCCTCGACCTGCGGGCCCTCGGCCACCTCGTAGCCCATGGCCACGAAGATGTCCTCGATGCGCTCCGACAGGGTGGTCAGCGGGTGCCGGGCACCCGCCGCCGTCCGGTCGTGGGGCAGCGTGACGTCCACGGACTCCTCGACCAGGACGCGGGCGTCCCGCTCGGCCTCCAGCTCGGCCTGGCGGGCGGCGAGGCCCTTGTTCACGGCACCGCGCGCCTGGCCCACCCGCTTGCCGGCGTCGGCCTTGGCGTGCGGGGGCAGGGCGCCGATCTCGCGGTTGGCGAGGGCCAGCGGGGAGGCGGGGCCGGTGTGGGCGACCTTGGCCTCGTGGAGCGCGTCCAGGGAGTCCGCGGCGGCGAAGGCGGCGAGCGCCTCGTCCCGCATGCGCTCGATCTCTTCCGGTTTCAACGCCTCGACCTCGACAGGGTCGTACGACTTATTGGGTGCCGACATCTCTTCCCGTGCTTCCGATTTGTCCCCCAGTTGCCACTGGGAGGTGCCCCCGGGGCTGATGGTCCCCGCCACCGGCTCGTGCACGACACGTCCTGGCCCGGGGACACAAAGGTGCCAGGGGTCGAGTCTAACGGGGCGGGGATGAACGAATGCGCCCGTGGGGTCCGGGGCCCGCCTCCCCTAGCGCGCGCTGCGCGGCAGGTCGCGGGCGAAGGCCGGGGCCCCCACGGGCAGCGTAAATCGGAACTGGGCGCCGCCGGCGCGGGCCCGCCCGACCGTGATGGTGCCGCCGTGGGCCTCGACGATGCCCTTGACGATGTACAGCCCGAGCCCGGTGCCGCCGCGCTTGCTGCCCCGCCAGAAGCGGGTGAAGACGCGGTTCATGGAGTCCTCCGGGATGCCGGGGCCCTCGTCGCTCACGGTGACCGACGTGGCCGCGTGCTCGCCGTCCTCCGGTTCCCTCGGGGACGGCGCGGGCGTGATGTCGATGGTGACCGTTCCCTCGCCGTGGCGCACGGCATTTTCCAGCAGGTTGCTCAGCACCTGGTCGATCTTGTCCGGGTCCGCCCACAGGTCGGGCAGCGGGTGCTGGACCCGCAGCAGGAACCGGTCGGCGTTCTGTCCGGCGGCCACGTAGGCCTGGATGTGCCGTCCGACGGCGGCGCCGATGTCGACGGGCTGGCGGCGCACCTCCAGCCGGCCGGAGTCGATGCGCGATATGTCGAGCAGCTCGGCGATGAGCCGGGTGACGCGGTCGGCGTCGGCGTCGACGGTCTCCAGCATGAGCCGCTTCTGGTCGTCGGTGAACCGCTCCCACTTCCGCAGCAGGGTGGCGGTGAAGCCCTTGACGGAGGTGAGCGGGGAGCGCAGTTCGTGGGCGACGGTGGCGATCAGCTCGGCGTGACTGCGCTCGGTGCGGCGACGGGCCTCCGTGTCACGCAGGGTGACGACGAGGCGGCGCAGCGGTCCGGTGGGCCGGGTGCGGACGTAACGGGCGGCGACCAGGACCTCCCGGCCGCCGGGCAGCAGCAGGTTGCGTTCGGGGTGGCCGTTGCGGATGGCGAGGCCGCCGTAGGGGTCGGTGATCTGCCACCAGTGACGGCCCTCCAGGTCCTGTAAGGGCAGCGCGCTCTCGATGCGGCGGCCGAGGGCCTGTTCGGCGGGCAGGGCGGCGATGCGGACGGCGGCCCGGTTGAAGCAGATCACCCGTCCGTGTTCGTCGGCGACGACGAGTCCGTCGGGCAGCTGGTCGGGGTCGATGCCGAGGTCGCTCAGTTCACCGGGCCGGGGGGCGGGCGGACGCGCCACCTGTCGTGCCCCCGGTGCGCTGCCCGTGCCGACGCTCATCCCCGTACCCCGCCTCTCGACTTGCTCAGGGGCTCTCCGAGCTGGTCACCCTACTAGTTCCCGGTGACGGAGCGGCACCCTCCGGCGGCGCGCTGTGCACGTGCCGACGCGTAGAGACATACGGCCGCGGCGGTGGCGAGGTTCAGGCTCTCGGCCTTTCCGTGGATCGGGACGCGGACGGCGGCGTCGGCGAGGGCCCGGGTCTCCTCGGGCAGTCCCCACGCCTCGTTGCCGAAGACCCAGGCGGTGGGTCCGCCCATGGTGCCGCGGTCGAGCTCGTCGTCGATGTCGCGGTCCCCGGCGCCGTCGGCGGCGAGCACCCGGATCCCGGCGGCCCGCAGCCCGTCCACGGCCTGCTCGACGGGCACGCCGACGGCGACGGGCAGGTGGAACAGCGAGCCGACGGAGGCGCGGACGGCCTTGGGGTTGTAGACGTCGACGGAGGCGTCGGTGAGGACGACGGCCTCGGCCCCGGCGGCGTCCGCGCTGCGCAGGACGGTGCCCGCGTTGCCGGGGTCGCGCACGTGGGCGAGGACGGCGACGAGGCGGGGGCGCGCGGCGAGGATCTCCTCGAACGGGGTGTCGAGGAACCGGCAGACGCCGACCAGGCCCTGCGGGGTGACGGTGGTGGAGATGTCGGCGACGACCTGCTCGGCGGCGAGGTGGACGCGGGCGCCGGCGTCCCGGGCGGCGCCGATGATGTCGGCGTAGCGGTCGGCGGCCTCGGGGGTGGCGAAGAGTTCGACGAGGGTGGCGGTGGCGGTGTCCGCGCCGCGGTGGCCCGCCGCCTCCCGTACGGCCTGGGGGCCCTCGGCGAGGAACAGCCGCTCCTTGCTCCGGACGTTCCGTTTGGCCAGCCGCCGGGCGGCGAGGACCCGGGAGGAACGGGGGGAGATCAGCTCGGGGCTGACGGAGGGCATCTGTCGTCACCTTCGTGGAGTCTCGGACGCGGGTTCTCCGGCGTGGTGCCGCTCGCGCGGGGAGCGGCAGGGCGGCCGGGACGCCGTTCCGGTCGGGGCGCGGGCGGCCGGCGGCGGCGCCGCGCGGTTGCGGTGCGGGAGGACGGGTCGCGGCACGGCGGCGGCGCCGCGCGGTCATCACCCGGGGGCGGGGCCGTCAGCGGGGAGCCGCGGGCCGGGCCCTCCCCTGCGGTCGCGGGCCGTCGCGGGCGGTCGCGGGCGGTCGCGCAACAGCAGGACCCGCAAGCCATGCGGCCTGCGGGTCCTCCGGTCACGTCGGCTCAGGGCCGGCGCGGCGTCACGCGGCCTTGGGCGCGTTCACGTCCGCGGGCAGGGCCTTCTGCGCGACCTCGACGAGAGCGGCGAACGCCGTCGCGTCGTTCACGGCCAGCTCGGCCAGGATCTTGCGGTCGACCTCGATGTTCGCGGCCTTCAGACCCTGGATGAAGCGGTTGTATGTGATGCCGTTGGCGCGGGCAGCGGCGTTGATGCGCTGGATCCACAGCTGGCGGAAGTCACCCTTGCGCTTCTTGCGGTCGTTGTAGTTGTAGACCAGCGAGTGGGTGACCTGCTCCTTGGCCTTGCGGTACAGGCGCGAACGCTGACCGCGGTAGCCGGAGGCCTGCTCGAGGATCGCCCGGCGCTTCTTGTGGGCGTTGACTGCCCGCTTGACGCGTGCCACTTGTTAACTCCTTGTAGCGGGGCCGTGGTTGTCGCTCACACGGCCCGAAATCGATTGGGTCCCGGTCCTGACTGTCGGACGGCGCCTGCGGGGCGCCGACGCGTCACTTGCCGAGAAGCTTCTTGATCTTCTTGGCGTCGCCCGGGGCCATCTCGGCGTTGCCGGTGAGGCGACGCGTCACACGGGACGACTTGTGCTCGAGCAGGTGGCGCTTGCCGGCGCGCTCGCGGAGCACCTTGCCGGAGCCGGTGACCTTGAAGCGCTTGCTGGCACCGCTGTGCGACTTGTTCTTCGGCATAGCGCCGTTCTCTCCTCGTCGGTGGCGCTCCGATGCCCGGTCACGAAAACCGGGCACGGTGGAGCGTCGTACTTGTTTCGGTTGCTTCCTGGGGCTCGCGCCCCGGGGAGTCACGCCTCGGCAGGCTCCTCGGCCGCCTGGGCGGCCTCGTTCTCCGCGGCATTCTGCGACTTGCCGGGGTTGGCCTTCGCGTCTGCCTTGCGGGCTTCCTGCGCCTGGCGGGCCTCGGCCATCGCCTCGGTCTTCTTCTTGTGCGGACCGAGGACCATGATCATGTTGCGGCCGTCCTGCTTCGGGTTCGACTCCACGAACCCGAGGTCGGCCACGTCCTCCGCGAGACGCTGCAGCAGTCGGTAGCCGAGCTCCGGCCGGGACTGCTCGCGACCACGGAACATGATCGTGATCTTGACCTTGTCGCCCTGCTTGAGGAACCGGACGACGTGACCCTTCTTGGTGTCGTAGTCGTGCGGGTCGATCTTCGGCCGGAGCTTCATCTCCTTGATGACCGTGTGCGCCTGGTTCTTGCGCGCCTCACGGGCCTTCATGGCCGACTCGTACTTGAACTTCCCGTAGTCCATGAGCTTGCACACGGGCGGACGGGCGTTCGCCGCGACCTCGACCAGGTCCAGGTCGTACTCCTGCGCAAGCTCCAGTGCCTTGGCCAGCGGGACGATGCCCACCTGCTCGCCACTGGGACCGACAAGTCGCACCTCGGGAACGCGAATCCGGTCGTTGATGCGGGGCTCGGCGCTGATGGATCCTCCTCGGTAGCACCACACGGCGGTCTGGCGGACAGCCGCGTAACGTCTGTGTTCTCGTAAGACCTAACCGCGCCGAAGCAACAAAAATGCCCCGGACGATCACAGGCGGGGTTCCTCGAACTACCGGAACACCGCCGCGGAGATCGCGGGGCGCACTCTCGGGCGGTTCGCCGTGGAGCGGCACCGCCTGACCGGTGACCCGCCGCCCTGAGGGCGGAAGGTGGGAGTTCGAAGCCTCCACTTGTGGGCCGGGCTCGTACGCGTGGGCATACGGGTCCGACCGGTCGTTACACAAGGTTAGCAGCTCCCGCGAGGTGGTGCTAACCACCGGGGCACAACTCCTGCCCCGGTTCCCGCAGCGGCTCCTGCCGTCGGGCGGTCCCGGGGCAGCGCCTATCGTGAGGGCATGAGTGAGAGCCCCGCCTCGGACACCCCCGAGACCCCCGCCGGCCCGGACAGCACGGACATCACGGACGGCCCGGACGGCAACCCGGACTTCGACGCCATGGCCCGCGACATCGCCGAGGTCCCGGCGGTCGAGGTGATCGTGACGGTCGCCGTGAACCTGATGAGCGCCGCCGCCGTGAAGCTGGGGCTGACCGAGGAGGGCGACCAGCACAAGGACCTGGACGAGGCCCGCAAGCTGGTCCACGCCCTGGCCGGGCTGCTGGACGCGTCCACCACGGAGATCAGCTCCTTCCACGCGGCCCCGCTGCGCGACGGGCTGAAGTCCCTGCAGCTGGCGTTCCGCGAGGCCTCGCTCGTGCCGGACGAGCCGGGCAAGGGGCCGGGCGAGAAGTACACGGGACCGCTCTACAGCTGACCCTCCCGCCGCCGGTCGTGCCGCCGGGGTCCCGGCCCCGGCCGTCCGGTCCGGCTCTCCGCCGCATCCGTCCGGTCGGCTCCTCCTGGATCCGTCCGGTCCGGTCCGGTCCGGGGCGGTCCGGAGCTGCCCGGACCCGTCCTGCCGATCCAGTCCGCCGATCCCGCTCCCGCTTCCGTACCCGGATGCGGGAGCTCCGGCGCGCCCACGCGCGGTTCCGGGACCCGGGCCCGCGGGGCACGTCTCCGCATCCCGGGGTCCGTGTCCGCGGCGCATATAGGGGGTCCGTGTCCGCGGCCCGGTCCTTCCCGGGCCCCGGCGCCCTTCCCGGCCCCCGGCTCGTCCAAGGCCCCGGGACCCGTCCCGGACCCGGACCCGTCCCGGACCCGGGCCCGTCTCGGGTCCGGGCCCGTCTCAGGCCCGGACGTAGAGGGGCTCGCCCGGTGGCGTCACCTCGGCCGGCAGCACGGCCAGGTCGAGGCCGCGCACCAGGCGGGCCCGCAGTGTCTCGTCGGCCGCGAGCCGCTGGGCCACGTCGCGTGCGGCCTCGGCGACGGAGGCGGCCGGGTCGAGGACGAGGGCGAGGGTGCCGTCCGCCTGTCCGGGACCGAGGTGGGCGCGCAGGACGGCGGGCTCGGCGGCGACGACCGCGCGGACGGCCTCGGTGACCGCCGGGTCGGCGAGCGGGTCGGTCGTCGTGCGCCCTTCGGCGAGCGCGAGCAGGGTGTGGCCGGTCAGCTCGAACGGCACCGGCCCGGCCACGTCGAGGACGACGGTGTCGGCCTTCTCGTGGGCGGCGGCCTGGAGCGCCTGGTGCAGGGGGACGGCGACGGGGCGGGCCTGCGGGTCCCAGCGGGCGAGCGAGTCGGTGGAGGTGAAGGCGGGCAGCGCGGTGCGGTTCCCGGCCTTCAGGGTGGGAACCGCCATGTCACTGGTCTTCTCGCGGCGCAGTCCGTTCTCGTCCTCCTCGACCTCGCCGAGGATCGCCACGACGGGCACCAGCAGACGGGTGCCCTCGAGGGCCTCCAGGACGGGGCCGACCGCCTCGCGGTCCTCGGCCCAGGCAGCGAGCGCCGCGCTCAGCCGGGGGTCGGCGGAGCCGTCGTCGTCGCGGTAGCCGGGGTCGGGGATGTTCTTGTTCGCCACGGTCACCGACCCTATCGGCCACGGGAGGCGGGCCCCGACGCGGGCGGGCGGTCAGGCGGGCCCGCCGGACGGCTCGGTGGGCGTGCCGGGTGCGGAACGGACGGCAGAGGGGGAGGCGAGGGGCGTGGGAGACCTGAGGGACGTGGTGAGCGGTCGGGACGGAGGGCGGCCCGGGAAGCCCGGGGGCGCTGCGCAGCAACCGCGGGCTGCGACGGATGCCGTGTGGCCGGTGATCCCCGCGGGCGCGACGGAGGCCGGGCCGGGTCGCGGGGGTGGCGGGCGGGGTGCGGTGAGCCCGGCGCGGGTGTCCGTCGCCGCCCTGGACCCGGTGACCGGGGAGGGCGTGCGCCGGGGGGACGGGGTGTTCGTCACCGCGAGCGTGGTGAAGGCCGACATCCTGGCGGCCCTGCTGCTGCGGGCGCGGGACACCGGACGCGCCGTCACCGCCGCGGAGTGGTCCCGGGCGGCGGCGATGATCGGGCACAGTGACAACGACGCGGCGTCGGTCCTGTGGCGGACGATCGGCTCGGCTGCCGGGCTGGACGCGGCCAACGCCCGGATCGGGCTCACGGAGACGGTGGCCGGCGACGGCGGTTACTGGGGGCTGACCCGGACGACGGCCCCGGACCGGCTGGTCCTGCTGCGGGAGCTGCTCGGCCGGGACGGCGAGGCGGGCCGGGGCCTCCTGGACCAGGAGGCCCGCGACAGCGCCCGCCGGCTGATGGCGCAGGTGGTCCCCGCGCAGGCGTGGGGGGTGCCGGTGGTGGCGGACGGATCCGCCTGGGCGGTGAAGAACGGCTGGATGCCGCGCGACGCGACGGGGCTGTGGGTGGTGCACAGCGTCGGCCGGGTCACCTCGGGCGGACGCGACGTGCTGCTGGCGGTGCTGTCCGACGGCCACGCGACGATGGCGGAGGGTGTCGTCCGGGTGGAGGCCGCGGCGCGCACGGCGGTGGCGGCCCTGCGGTCCGCGGCACGGGGCGGGCGGGGGCGGGCCGTGGGCGGCGAGGCCCGACGCGCGGGCGACGACGGGTGAGGCGTGCCGGGGCCGGCTCAGTGGGCGTCGGGATCCGGGCGCCGGCCGCGCCAGAGGACGACGGTCGCCACGAGGAGCACCGCGCCCGCGCCGCCGGCCAGGGGGGCGGCCCACGCGGCGGCTCCGCCGTCGGAGGCGGCGGCGTCCGGGCCGGGGCCGAAGTACCGCCGGTCGTGGGAGGCCGCCTTCAGGCCCTCGGGCGTGAGGCGTTCGGCCGCCCGCAGGGCGGCGGCCGGGTCGACGAAGCCGAAGCCCCGGGAGTCGTCCCGGCCGCCGGCGGGCGCGTCGCGGGCGGTGTCGGCCAGCAGGGTCTTCAGCTGTGCGGGGGTCAGGTCGGGGTGGGCCGAGCGGAGCAGGGCGACGGCGCCGGAGACGAAGGCGGCGGCGGCGCTGGTGCCCCAGCCCTCGTAGTACTTGCGGTCGGGGTCGGCGATGATCACGTCGACGCCCGGGGCGCTGACCGTCGCGTACCAGCGGCGGGTGGAGAAGGCGGCGCGGGTGCCGTAGCGGTCGACGGCGGTGGCGGTGATGACGCCGGGGTAGGCGGCCGGGTAGGAGACGCGGTCGCCCTTCTCGCCGCCGTTGCCCGCCGAGGCGACCACGGCGACGCCCTTGCGCAGGGCGTACTGGATGGCCTCGTCCTCGCCGGCGTCGGGGTGCGCGGAGGCAGAGTCGTCGCCGAGGGAGAGGTTGATGACGTCGGCCCCGTGGTCGGCGGCCCAGCGGATGCCCTCGGCGAGGGCTCTGCCGCGGGTGCTGCGGGCCTTGGAGCGGGACGGGTCGCCGTCCTCGAGGATGACGCGGACGGGGAGGATGCGGGCCTCGGGCGCGATGCCCAGGACGCCCTCGGTGTTGCCGGGGCCGTGGCCGTGCCCGGCGATGATCCCGGCCATGGCGGTGCCGTGCCGGGCCCAGGCGCGGTCGCCGCGGCGGGCGCCGAAGCCGACGAGGTCCTTGCCGGGAGCGACGTTGCCGGCCAGGTCGGGGTGGTCGGCGTCCACGCCGGTGTCCAGCACGGCGACGGTGACGCCGGCGCCCTTGGTGGTCTGCCACGCCTGCTGGGTGTTCATCGCCTCCAGGCCCCACTGCCGGGCGCGGATGCCGTCGGCGTGCGCCGGGGCGGCCGTCAGCAGGGTGAGGGCGGTGGTCAGCAGGACGGCGAGGGCGGCGGTGCCGCGCCGGCGAACGGTGAACGGGTTCATGACGGTCGCTCCGTGGCCGCGCGGACGTGCCCCCGCAGACCGCGTTCGACACGGTCGGCGAGGCCCTTCGCCTCGTTCCCGAGGCCGGCCTGGGCGACCGCGCCGGTGGCGCCGGACTCCATGGCCTCCTCGGCGGACTGCGGCTCGGCGACGGTGCGGCCGTCGGCCCAGCCGGAGACGGCGTAGACGACGACGGGGGCGTCGGTGAGCACGGAGACCGCCCAGGCCGCCCGCTGCCGGGCGCCGAAGTCCTCGGCCGCGGTGCCCTTCGCCGCGTAGGGCAGGGGCATCAGGTCGGTGCGGCGGCCGAGGTCCTCCTTGTCGAAGCGTGCGGCGAGGGACGTCATGCCGGCCGGGTCGGCCTCGGTGAACAGCAGGCCCACGGTGGTGACGTGGCTCTGGGTGGCGTCGGTGTAGGTGGCCCGCAGCAGGCGTTCGCAGCCGACGGGGCGCAGGACCTCGGTCAGCAGCGGGTCGAAGGCGCCTTTGCAGCCGCTGTCGGGGGCCACCGCGATCCGGGTCCAGGTGCGGTCGGCGTCGCCGGGGCCCGCTCCCTTGCCGTCGAGGGTGGGCGGGAAGAGTTCGTCGACCGGGACGCTGTGCCACAGGGACGCGGCGGAGCTGAACCCGCCGTCCCGGGCGGTGTCGGTGGAGTCGTCGGTGAGCCAACTGCCCGTGGCGGCACCGCCGATGAGGCCGACGCCGAGGACGAGACAGACGGCGGCGGCCACGACGTGCGGCCGGGGCCGCCGTCCGAGGAGGCGGGGCCGTGCCGGGCCGTCGTGGCCCTGAGGCCGTCCGAAGGACACGACCGGCCGTTCGGCGGGCGGGGTGCTGCCGGGGGGCGTCGGGGCGCTCCAGGACCGGGCCGGGTCGGGGAAGCCGTACGGGGCGCCCGGCCCGGCGTGCGGGTGGCCGGGAGCGCGGCCGGGGCGGTCCGTGCGGGTCTCGGTGCGGGGCTCGCCGGGACCGGCGGGCCGGGAGGCGGACGCCGGGGACGGTCCGGCGGGGACGGGGCGCAGGCGGGTGGTCGTCTCCGTCGGCGTCTCGGCCGGTGCGCCGGGACGTCGGGCGGTGGGCCGTTCCCCCGTGCGGTCGGAGGACGGCCGTGGGCGGGAGGAGGGCTCCGCCGGGCGCTGGGACGGCTGGGGCGGGACGACGGACCGGGCCTCGGCGGCCCGGCGGGTGCCGTCGCCGCTGTCCGCCTCGCGGGCGGGGGGCGCGGGGCTGCGCAGACCGCCGCCGACGGTCGGCGGCGCGTCCGGGAAGCGTGCGGAGGCGTGCGGGGGCGGCGCGGCGGGGGTGCTCCCGCCGGCCGGCGGGGCGGGGCGGGGCTGCGGGCCGCGGGAGCCGGTGTGCGCGGGGTCGGCCGCGGACGTGGTCGGCGCGGCGGCGGGTGCGGTCGGCGCGGCGGCGGGTGCGGCCGGCGCTGCGGCGGGTGCGGCCGGGGTGTCGCCGCGGCCGGGCGCCGGGGCGGCGGACGGGTGCCGGGAGGCCGGGGCGGCGGGCCGTCCCCCGGACGTGCGCGGGGCGGAGAAGTCGCCGGCGGCCGGGGAGCCGGGAGGCGCGGCGGCGGGTGCGGCCGGACCGGGGGCCGGACGGTCCGCGGGGCCGGAGGCCGGCGGAGCCCCTGCAGGGGGGCCGGCGGGGCGGCGGGGGGCGAAGGCGCCGGCGCCGCCCGAGGTGCGGCCGAGGGCACCGGTGCCGGGCCGTGCCGCGTCGCCGGACGCACCGGAGGCGGCGCGGTCCTCCTCGGTTCGAGGGGGGTGCGACGGGCGTGGGGGCGCCGCCGGAGCGGGCGGCGGGGTGCTGGGGCGCGGGGGGTGGGAGGCGCGCGGTGCTTCCGTGCTCATGCACCCCCCTGTTTCCTCGGGCTCGCGTCCTCGTCGCGGGCCGGTGTCCGGCTGTCCGGCCCGGCGCGGAGCCGTCCCGGGCAGGGATACCCGCAGGGGTGAGGTGTCATCCCGGCGCGGCCCGGGCCCGGTGTCCTCCGTCCGGGCGTGCGCGTCACTCTACGGCGTGATCCGGGTCGGGCGGGAACCAGTCCGCGCAGCCGCGGCATCTGCCCGGAACGTCCCCCTACCCTGCGGTAATCCTGTCTGGCAGGCTGCGTTCATGACTGCGCGCGCCTCCGACCGGGCCCGTTACGACCGGGCCACCGCCCATCTCGACGCCCCCCTGGCGATCGTGGACCTGGACGCCTTCGACGCCAACGCCGACGACCTGGTCCGCCGGGCGGGCGGGAAGCCGGTGCGGGTGGCGTCCAAGTCGGTGCGCTGCCGTGCCCTGCTCGAACGCGTCCTGGGCCGGGACGGTTTCGCGGGCATCATGTCGTTCACCCTGGCCGAGTCGCTGTGGCTGGCCCGGTCGGGCTTCGACGACGTGCTGCTCGCCTACCCGTCGGCGGACCGGGCCGCCTACGCGGAGCTCACCGCGGACCCGAAACTGGCCGCGGCGGTCACCGTGATGGTCGACGACCCGGCCCAGCTGGACCTCATCGACGCGGCGCGCGCGGGCGGCGGCGAAGTGGTGCGGGTCTGCCTGGAACTCGACACGTCGCTGCGGCTGTTCGGCGGCCGGGTGCGGGTCGGCGCCCGGCGTTCCCCGCTGCACTCCCCCGCGGAGGTCGCCGAGGTGGCGCGGGCGGTGGCGCGGCGCCCCGGGTTCCGGGTGGTGGGCCTGATGGCGTACGAGGGGCACGTCGCCGGGGTCGGTGACGCGGTGGCGGGCAGGCCGCTGCGGTCGCGGGCGGTACGGCTGATGCAGTCCGCGGCCCGGCGCGAACTGGCCGAGCGGCGCGCGGCCGTGGTCCGGGCGGTGCGGGAAGTCGCCCCGGACCTGGAGTTCGTCAACGGCGGCGGCACCGGCAGCGTGCAGCACACGGCCGCCGAGGACGCGGTCACCGAGGTCGCGGCCGGGTCGGGGCTGTACGTGCCGCGGCTGTTCGACAACTACACGTCGTTCACCGGCCGTCCGGCGGCGCTGTTCGGGCTGCCCGTCGTACGACGGCCCGGGGTCGGCGTGGTGACCGTGCTGGGCGGCGGCTACCCGGCGTCGGGCGCGCCCGGCGCCGACCGGCTGCCGGTGCCGTGTCTGCCGCCGGGGCTGCGCTACGACCCCCAGGAGGGCGCCGGCGAGGTGCAGACGCCGCTGCTGGGGTCGCCGGCCGACGACCTGCTGATCGGGGACACGGTGTGGTTCCGGCACGCCAAAGCGGGTGAGCTGTGCGAGCGGTTCGACGCGCTGCACCTGGTCGAGGGCGACACCGTGACGGACACCGTGCCGACGTACCGGGGCGAGGGTCTGACGTTCCTGTGAGGGCGCGGGCGCGCGGCCGGGCGGTGCTCGCCGGGTGCGTGCCGTCCCGGCCCCCGGCGGGGTCCGTCGCCGCCGCCTCGCGGCCGGCCGCGGAGGGGGCCGGTGCGCGGGTCAGTCCGCGGGGCCGATGCTGCTGCCCACCCCGCCGCCGGACCCGGTCGCGCCGGTCGAGCGGATGCCGCGGGTGATGCGGTCCATGTCCGCCAGGGGCGGCGCGTCCTCGCCGGCGTCGACGACGTAGCGGACGAGCACCGGGGACTCCGTGCCGACGCTGGAGGGGAAGACCATCGACTGCACGTACCCGCCCGGGCCCTTGGCCGTCTTCACGCGCCAGCGCACGAGGTAGCCCGCGCGGCCCGCGACCGCGACCGGGCCGGACTTGACCGTGGTGCGGGACGTGATGCCGCCGTGGGGGCGGTTGCCGATGAGGTCGCGGTCGTAGGCGTCGTCGGCCGCGTCGGAGATGTCCTCCTTGGCGAGCCGTTCGGGGGAGGTCTCGTCGCTGCCGGTCACGGTGCGGGAGATGACCGTGCCGTGGCGGCAGACGCTGCCCTCGCCGGGGCAGTCGTAGGTGCCGTCGGTGGTCATGACGACGTCGTCCTCGGCGATGTGCCGGGGGCGGACCCAGCCGTCGAGCAGGGGGAACGTGATGCCGTTGAGCTGGTCCTCGACGACGGCCGGGGCGTCCGCGGACGGCTCCGGGCCGGAGGGCGACGGCGACGAGGGGGGTCCGCTCGTCGGGGCGGCCGCGGTCGGGGTGGTGGGCCCGGTCCGCACCTGGGTCCGGCCGTCGTCCTCGCGCAGCAGCACGACGCCGGTGACGATCGCCGCGACGAGCACGGCGGCCGCGGTGACGACGGCGACCGCCTTGGCGCGCCCCGGCCCGCCCGCTCCGCCTCCCGGCGGACCGCCGGGCACGCCGTGCGCGCCCCGGGCGCCGTGAACGCCGGGGTCGCCCTGGTGCGTCGGCGGCACAGGGCCGCCGGGAGCGCCCGCCGGACCGAACGTGCCCGCCGGGCCGAAGGCGCCCGGGGCGCCCTCCGTCCCGGGTGCCCCGGGGGTGCGCCGGTGGTCGGTCCAGGCGGTGCCGTCCCACCAGCGTTCCAGGTGCGGGGCGTGGGGGTCGGGGTACCAGCCGGGCGGGGGCGTCATGCTCATTCCGGCACTGTAGGGCGACCGGCGGGGCGGTGACGACCGGACCCGGGCGGTGTGACGCACGCCCGCTACAGCGGGGTGACGTACGCGCCCGAGATCCCGCCGTCCACCAGGAAGTCGGTGGCGTTGACGAAGGAGGAGTCGTCGCTGGCGAGGAACGCGACGGCGGCGGCGATCTCCTCGGCCTCGGCGAACCGGCCCAGCGGGATGTGCACCAGACGGCGGGCGGCGCGTTCCGGGTCCTTGGCGAACAGCTCCCGCAGCAGCGGGGTGTTGACGGGGCCGGGGCACAGGGCGTTGACGCGGATGCCCTCGCGGGCGAACTGCACGCCGAGTTCGCGGGACAGGGCGAGGACACCGCCCTTGGAGGCGGTGTAGGAGATCTGGCTGGTGGCCGCGCCCATCCGGGCGACGAAGGAGGCGGTGTTGATGATGGAGCCCCGGCCCTGGCGGCGCATGTGGGGGATGGCGGCCTTGCAGCACAGGTACACGGAGGTGAGGTTGACCTCCTGCACCCGCCGCCAGGCGTCCAGGCCGGTCTCCAGGATGGAGTCGTCGTCCGGCGGTGAGATGCCGGCGTTGTTGAAGGCCACGTCGACGGCGCCGTAGGTGTCCACCGTGGTCCGGAAGAGGGCGTCGACCTGTTCGGGGTCGGTGACGTCCACGGTGACGTGGAGGCCGCCGGTCTCCTCGGCGACCGCTGTGCCGCGCACCTCGTCCACGTCGGCGCAGACCACGTGCGCGCCCTCGGTGGCGAGGCGGCGGGCGGCGGCCCGGCCGATTCCGCTGCCGGCCCCGGTGACGACGGCGGTGCGGCCGACGAGGCGGCGGCAGACGACTTCTTCGCTCATGTGCGGTCAGGCCTCCGTGCTGATGAAGACGTTCTTGGTCTCGGTGAAGGCGGCCAGCGCGTCCGGACCCAGTTCGCGTCCGACGCCGGACTGCTTGAACCCGCCGAACGGGGTCCAGTAGCGGACGCTGGAGTGGGAGTTGACCGAGAGGTTCCCGGCGCGGACGGCGCGGGAGACGCGCAGGGCACGGCCGACGTCCCGGGTCCAGATCGAGCCGGAGAGGCCGTAGGCGGTGGCGTTGGCCAGGCGGACGGCGTCGTCCTCGTCGTCGAAGGGCAGGACGACGGCCACGGGGCCGAAGACCTCCTCGACGGCCACCCGTGCGTCCGGTGCCACGCCGGTGAGCACGGTGGGCGGGAACCAGTGGCCGGGCCCGCCGGGGGCCTTGCCGCGGATGCCTTCGAGGCCGTCGGGGACGTACGCGCGGACGCGCTCCAGCTGGGTGCGGGAGATGAGCGGGCCCATGTCCACGTTCTCGTCGGCCGGATCACCCACCCGGACGGCCGCGATGCGCGGGGCGAGGAGGTCGAGGAACCGGTCGTGCACGGACCGCTGGACGAGGATGCGGGTGCGGGCGCAGCAGTCCTGTCCGGCGTTGTCGAGGAAGGACATGGGGGCGGCGGCAGCGGCGGCCTCCAGGTCGGCGTCGGCGAAGACGACGTTGGGGCTCTTGCCGCCGAGTTCGAGGGTGACGCGTTTGAGGTGGTCCGCCCCCTTGGCCCACACCCGTCTGCCGACGTCGGTCGAACCGGTGAAGACGATCTTGGCGACGCCGGGGTGCCCGACGAGGGCGTCGCCGGTGACGGGACCGTGTCCGGGCAGCACCTGGAACAGGTGCTCGGGGAGTCCCGACTCCAGGGCGAGGTGGGCCAGGCGCAGCGCGGTGAGGGGGGTGGCCTCGGCCGGTTTGAGGAGGACGGCGTTGCCGGCGGCGAGCGCGGGGGCGGTCCCCCAGGCCGCGATGGGCAGGGGGAAGTTCCAGGGGGCGATGACGCCGACGACGCCGAGGGGTTCGGGGAACGTGACGTCCAGGCCGCCGGCCACCGGGATCTGACGTCCGGTCAGGCGTTCCACTCCGCCGGCCGCGTAGTCGAGCAGGTCGCGCACGTTGGCCGCCTCCCAGCGGGCGTTGCCGAGGGTGTGTCCGGCCTCGCGGACCTCCAGCCGGGCCAGTTCCTCGACATGGGCGTCGACGGTGGCGGCGAACCGGCGCAGCAGCCGGGCCCGGTCGCCGGGCGGGAGGGCGGCCCAGGCGGTCTGGGCGCGGGCGGCGCGCCGGACTGCGGCGTCCACGCCGGCGGGGCCGACGGCCTCGACGGTGGCGATCACCTCCTCGGTGGCGGGGTTGGCGACCTGGAGCCCGGTGGAGTCGTGGGACACGGTGTCGGCCTCACATGCGTTCGAAGGAGCGGCGCAGTTCCCAGTCGGTGACCGCGGCGTCGAAGGCGTCCACCTCGACGCGCGCCATGTTCAGGTAGTGGGCGACGACCTCGTCGCCGAAGGCGGCCTTGGCGAGGGCGCTGGTCTCCCACAGTTCGGCGGCCTCGCGCAGGGTGGTGGGGACGTGCTCGTAGTCGGCGGTGTAGGCGTTGCCGGTACAGGGTTCGGGCAGCTCCAGCCGCTGCTCGATGCCGTGCAGTCCGGCGGCGACCATGCCCGCGACGGCGAGGTGGGGGTTGACGTCACCGCCGGGGAGGCGGTTCTCGAAGCGCAGGGACGGGCCGTGGCCCACCACGCGCAGCGCGCAGGTGCGGTTGTCGCGTCCCCAGGCGACGGCGGTGGGGGCGAAGGAGCCCCGCTGGAATCGCTTGTAGGAGTTGATGTGCGGGGCGAAGAGGAGGGAGAACTCGCGCAGGGCGACCAGCTGCCCGGCCAGGAAGTGGCGCATGACGTCCGACATGGCCTCGGGGTCGTCGGCGGAGGCGGGCATCAGGCTGCGCCCGTCGGCGTCGGCGAGGGAGAGGTGGATGTGACAGGAGTTGCCCTCGCGCTCGTTGTACTTGGCCATGAAGGTGAGCGACACGCCCTCCTGGGCGGCGATCTCCTTGGCGCCGGTCTTGTAGACGGCGTGCTGGTCGCAGGTGACCAGGGCCTCGTCGTAGCGGAAGGCGATCTCGTGCTGGCCGGGGTTGCACTCGCCCTTGGCGGACTCGACGACGAGTCCGGCCCCGGCCATCTCGTTGCGGATGCGGCGCAGCAGGGGTTCGATGCGGCCGGTGCCGAGCACGGAGTAGTCGACGTTGTACCGGTTGGCCGGGGTGAGCCCCCGGTAGCCCGCGTCCCAGGCCTGTTCGTAGGTGTCGCGGAAGACGATGAACTCCAGCTCGGTGCCGGCCCGGGCGGTGTGGCCGAGGGCGGCCAGGCGGTCGAGCTGACGGCGCAGGATCTGCCGGGGCGCGGCGACGACCGGGGAGCCGTCGGCCCAGGCCAGGTCGGCGACGGCCAGGGCGGTGCCCTCGTTCCAGGGCAGGCGGCGCAGGGTGTCCAGGTCGGGGAACATGGCGAAGTCGCCGTATCCCGTCTCCCAGGAGGACATGGCGTAGCCGTCGACGGTGTTCATGTCGGCGTCGACGGCGAGCAGGTAGTTGCAGCCCTCCGTGCCGTGCCGGAGCACCTCGTCGAGGAAGAAGCGGGCGGCGAACCGCTTGCCCTGGAGCCGCCCTTGCATATCGGGAAAGGCCAGGACGACAGTGTCGATCTCACCGCTCGCGACGAGGGCGCGCAGCTCCTCGACGCCGAGGGGTGGGGTGCGGTCTGCCACGGGGGAGCTCCTTCGGCTGCTTCGGCGGGCCGGGAGCCATAAGGTATGGCGGGGAACCATTGCTTGGGAAGGGGGCGCGACCGCATGCGGGAGGAGTCGGCCGGAACGGTCGGGGACCGGCTGGCGCCGGTGCTCCGGCCGGTGCGCGCGGGCAACGGCTTCGAGGAGGCACTGGAGCAGATCCTCCAGGTGGTGCGCCTGGGGCTGGTGGCGGGCGGGGAACGGCTGCCGGCCGAGCGGGAGCTGGCGGAGCGGCTCGGGATCAGCCGGGTGACGCTGCGCGAGGTGCTGAAGGTGCTCCAGGACCAGGGGCTGGTGGAGGCCCGGCGGGGGCGCTACGGCGGCACGTTCGTGCTGCCCCGGCCGACCGACACCGGCCAGGGGGAGCTGCGGCGGCGGATCGCCGGGGTGGACATCGAGGACGTGCTGCGCTTCCGCGAGGTGCTGGAGGTGGGCGCGGCGGGCCTGTGCGCGGCGCACGGGCTGGCCGCGGGACCGGCGGCGCGGCTGCGCGAGGCCCTGGCCGGCACGCGGGACGCGCCGCTGTCCGAGTACCGGCGCCTGGACACGCTGTTCCACCTGACGCTGGCGGAGCTGTGCGGTTCGCCGTCGCTGACGGCGCAGTACGCGGCCGTGCGGGCCACGGTGAACGACCTGCTGGACTGCATCCCGCTGCTGGTGCGCAACCTGGAGCACTCGCAGGCGCAGCACACCGCCCTGGTCGAGGCGGTGCTGGAGGGGGACGCGGACGGGGCGCGCGAGGTGATGCGCGAGCACTGCGCGGGGACGGCCGCGCTGCTGCGGGGCTTCCTGGCGTGAGGGGGCGAGCCGGGGGCGTGCGGGGCGCGGCGGCCCGCACCACGGTGTTCACCGGCGTGTGACGCAGGGGGCTTGCGCTCCCGGCGTCCCCGCCACGAAGGCAAGGACCCGCAAAGGTCTGGATCCACGCCATTACCCGCTGGTCGGCTTGTCGGCGCAGGCACCGGAGGAGGAGTTCGCGGCACTGGCGGCGGCCGAGGCAGAGTTGTCCCGGGACTGACGGCGCACCGAGGGGCCCCGGCCCGGCCGGTGCGGGGACGGAAGGAGGCAGCATGGCGGACGGGCCGCTGATCGGCATCAGCACGTACGCGGAGCCGGGGGTGCGCTGGGGCGCGTGGCAGCTGGACTCGGCGCTGCTGCCGGCCGGCTACCCGCAGGTGGTCCAGCGGGCGGGCGGACTGGTGGCGATGCTGCCGCCGGACGCGCCCGAGCGGGCGGCGGCGACCGTCGCCCGCGTCGACGGGCTGGTGATCGCCGGCGGACCGGACGTCGAGCCGGTCCACTACGGCGCCGAGCCCGGCCCGCGCACCGGGCCGCCCGCCCGGGCCCGGGACGCCTGGGAACTGGCGCTGATCCGGGCGGCCCTGGACCTGCGCGTCCCGCTGCTGGGCATCTGCCGCGGCATGCAGCTGCTGAACGTCGCGCTCGGCGGCACCCTGGTGCAGCACGTCGACGGCCACGCGGGCGCACCGGGCGCCTTCGGCCGCCATCCGGTGACCCCGGTGCCGGGGACCCGCTACGCCGGGCTGGTGCCCGAGGAGAGCTCCGTCCCGTCCTTCCACCACCAGGCCGTGGACCGCCTCGGCCGGGGCCTGGTGCCGTCGGCCCACGCGGCCGACGGCACCGTGGAGGCGGTCGAACTGCCCGGCCCCCACTGGGTCCTGGGCGTGCAGTGGCATCCGGAGATGGCCGAGGACCTGCGGGTGCTGCGCGGGCTGACGCGGGCGGCGGCGACGCGCGTCGCGGCGTGAACCCCGCGCGGGCCCGCGGCGACACGCCCCGTGGCGGGGACGCCGGTGCCGCGCCTGACGGGTCCCGGTGCGGCCGTCGCCGGGACGGGGCCGGGTGCCCGCCGCGCCGGCGCCGTCTCACGCCGTCGTCACGCGGGACGGGACCGGGTGGCCGCCGCGCCGGCGCCACGCCCTGGTCACGCCCTCGTCAGGCCCTCGTCAGGGCGAGCAGGTCCCTGGCCGGACCGGTCGGGCGGTGGCCGGTGGGCCAGACGGCGCGCAGGTCGCGGGCCAGGGCCATGCCGTTCACGGGGACGCGGATCAGCCGGCGCAGGGCCAGCTCCTCCCCCACGGCCAGTTCGCTGAGCACCGACGGCCCCGCGCCGCTCACCGCGGCGGCCTTCACCGCGGTCGTCGAGGACAGTTCGATCAGCGGGCGGGCCAGGCCCCCCAGGGCGGCCTGGAGCACCTGCCGGGTCCCGGAACCCTCCTCGCGGAGGATCAGCGGGGTGGTCGCGAGTTCCGCCGCGGCCACCGGGGTACGGCGGCGGGCCCACGGGTGGGACGGAGCGGTCACCACGATCAGCCGGTCGTGGGCGACGACCGCCGACTCCAGCCCGGACGGCACGGTGAGGCCCTCCACGAAGCCCACGTCCGCCTCCCCCGACAGCAGCCGCTGGGCGACCGCCGCCGAGTTGCCCGCGAGCAGGGACACCGCCGTGTCCGGCCGTTCCGCGCGCAGCGCCAGCAGCCAGCCCGGGAGCAGGTACTCGGCGATGGTCATGCTGGCGGCGACGCGCAGACGGGAGTCGCGCCGGTCGCGCAACGCCTGCGCCCCGGCGTCGAAGGCCTCGGCGGCCTCCACGACGCGCCGCGCCCAGTCGGTGACCAGGGCACCGGCGTCCGTGAGCCGGGATCCGCGCGGTGAGCGGTCCACCAGGGCCACGCCGAGCTGCCGTTCCATCGAGCGGATCCGGCTGCTGGCCGCGGGCTGGGTGATGCCCAGGTCGCGGGCCGCCCCGCCGAGGCTGCCCAGCCGTGCCACGGCCAGCAGGAGCTGCAACGCCCCCAGGTCCGGCACGCGGTGGGCGAGGGCGCCCGGAGCGTGCGCGGCGGGGCCGGTGGGGTGGGCGTCGTCCGTCGGGCTCATAAGTCCAGCTTATGCCGCTCGCGTGGACGTCCGTGCCGCCCTGCGGCTGCGGCACCCTGCGGCTGCGGCGGCCGGGCGGGCGGGCGGGCGCCTCCAGAGCCTCCCGGGCCTTCGGCCCGTCCCGGCCCCTTCCCGGCCCCTTCCCGGCCCCTTCCCGGCCGTCAGCCCAGCGCCGTCCGCAGGGCGGTGGTGAGGACGGCGGGTGCCTCGGCGAGGGACGGTCCGTACCAGGTGAGGTGCCGGCCGCTGACCGGCGCGCAGGGCAGGCCCGGGAAGGCGTCGGGCCCGTCCTCGGAGGAGAACCGGTACGGCTCGTCGGGCAGCACCACGACGTCCGGGGCCGCCGCGCGCAGCTCGTCCAGCGGGACGCGCGGGTAGCGCTCGGGATGCCCGGCGTGGACGTGGTCGAAGCCGAGACGGGAGAGCAGGTCGCCCGCGAAGGTGTCCCGGCCGAGGACCATCCAGGGCCGCCGCCAGATCGGCACCACCGCCGTGCGGCGCCGCTCGGGCGGGCGGACGGCGTTCCAGGCCGCCTCGGCCTCGTCCAGCCAGCGCGGGCGCGCGGTCAGGCCGCACGCCGTGAGCACGCGGTCCAGTTCGCCGAACGCCTGCGGCAGCGTCCGCACCTCGGTGACCAGGACGTCCAGGCCGGCGGCGCGCAGGGCGGCCAGGTCCGGCTCGCGGTTCTCCTCCTCGTTGGCGACGACCAGGTCGGGCGCGAGGCCGACGATGCGCTCCACCTTGGGGTTCTTGGTGCCGCCGATCCGCTCCACGTCCAGCGGCGCCGGATGGCTGCACCAGTCGGTGGCCCCCACCAGGGCCCCGGGGACGGAGTGTGCCACCGCTTCGGTGAGGGACGGGACGAGGGAGACGATCCGGGGGGTGCTCATGGGCGCTGCTGCCTGTCGTGGAGGGCCTCGATGTGCTCGGCGACGGCGACGACGACGAGCCGGGTCTCCGCGACGGTGGCCCGCCAGCGGTGCCGGACGCCGCCGGTGAGGTACAGGGTGTCGCCGCGGCCGAGGCGGTAGGCGCGGCCCTCCGCCTCGATCTCCACGGCGCCGTCGGCCACGTACATCAACTGGTCGTTGCGGAACTGCAGTTCACGTCCGGCGTCGTGGTCGCCGGTGAACTCGGAGGCGTGCATCTGGTGGTGGCCGCGCACCAGGGACCGGGTGCGCGGCACCAGGGGCGGTCCGGTGTCCTCGGCACGGACGACGTCGACGCTGCAGGCGGGGTCGGCGGCGGCGAGGAGTTCCACCGCCGTGGTGCGCAGGGCGTCGGCGACCTTCTCCAGGGAACTCTGGCTGGGGCGCGCCCGCTCGTTCTCGATCTGGCTCAGGAACGGCACCGACAGGCCGCTGCGCTCCGCCACGACGGCGAGCGTGAGGTCGAGGGCGCGGCGTCGGCGGCGCACGGCGGCGCCCACCCGCAGGGGCTGTTCTTTGTGGTCGCCCATCGCTCCGGCTCCCTCCTTCGCCGTCGTCCCGTGCCCGGTGTGCCGGCGGTTCCGGCGCACCCCGTCTGCTGAGGTGTCTGCACCCTACGCATGGTCGGCAAACCGATTCACGCGCCTGTCACGTCACCGTCACCGCGGGCCGGGCCCGACCCGACGGATCACGCCGGCGGATCGGCGGGCCGCCGGCGTTCCCGCGCGTGTGCGACGGGAGTGTTCCCGCCATTCTTCCCTGTCCGCGGCGGAAGGTCACGGGGAGGTCCGGGCAGGGCCTTGCGGTCCGTGGTTGTCCGGAATCCTTCCGTGCGCCGCCCGGGGGCCCGGGTGTCGCGCGGGCACGCACCGGACGAAGCGCCGGCCCCGCACGACGGGCGGGGGCCGCGCGGCGGAGAACGCGCCGGGGGGCGGGCCCCGCCGTGCCCGGGGGCACGGTGCGGGCCCGCCCCCGGGGGCGGTGGTGCGGAGGTCAGCCGGGGGTCATCCGGCCCACGATGCCCGGGTGATCCTCGAGCCAGGCGGCGACGGCCGCCTCCTCGTTGCCCTGGCCCCGGTCCTTGATCTCCTTCTCTAGGGTGCCGAGCTCGTCCTCACTCATCGTGAAGCCCTTGATCCACTCCGTGAGCCGGGGGTACTGCTCGGGGAACTTCTTGCTCGCGATGGTGTGGATGGTGTTGCTCGGGCCCCAGGCCTGCTTCGGGTCCTTCAGCTTCGTCAGCGCGTACTCGCTGTAGGACCAGTGCGGCGACCAGAGGGTGACGGCGACGGGCTTCTTCTTGGCGTAGGCCCGCTTGAGCTCGGCCAGCATCGCCGGCGAGGAGCCGTCGACGACCTCGTACTCCTTGTCGAGGCCGTAGGCGGGCAGGACCTTGTTCTTGAGGAGGTCCATCTGCCCGGTGCCCGGCTCGATGCCGATGATCCGCCCGCCGAACAGGTCGGACTTGCCCTTGAGGTCGGCGAGCGACTTCACGTCCTTGACGTAGGACGGGACGGAGAGCTCCAGGGAGACCGGTTCGTACCACGTCCCCAGGTCGGTGAGCTTGTCCTTGTTCGGCTCGTAGAAGTTCTTCTGCGAGTGCGGCAGCCAGGCGTCGAAGTTGAGGTCGAGGTCCCCGGAGGCGAGGCCGGTGTAGACCGGGCCGACGTCCATCTGCTTGAGGTTCAGCTTGTAGCCGCGCCGTTCGAGGACGTTCTTCCACAGGTAGGTGATGGCGACGTCCTCCTCCCAGGGGAACCACGCCACGTCCAGCGTCCGCTTCGCCTCGGCCGGGGTGTCGCCGGAGCCGGAGGAGACCGGGGCCAGCTTGTCGACGATGTCCGGGTTGGCCTTCAGCCAGGTCCTCACGGCCTCCTGCTGCTTGCCCTTGCCGGCCTTGTTGATCTCGGCCTCCAGGCCGGTGAGCTCCTTCTCCGACATGGAGAAGTCGCGCAGCCACTGCCCGACCACCGGGTGGTCGTCGGAGAAGCCCTTGCGGGACACCGTGTGCACGCCGTCGCCCTTGCCCCAGCTGCCCTTGGGGTCCTTGAGCTTCTTCAGGTCGTAGTCGCTGTAGGCCCAGTGCGGCGACCAGAGGGTGACGAGGACGGGCTCCTTCTTGCTGTAGGCGCGCTTCAGCTCGGCCAGCATCGCCGGCGTGGAGCTGTCGACGACCTCGTACTCCTTGTCGAGGCCGTAGTCCTTCAGGACCTTGTCCTTGAGCAGGCCCATCATGCCGGCGCTGGACTCGATGCCGGTGATCTTGCCGCCGAAGGTGCCGGCCTCGCCCTTGAGGTCCTCCAGGGAGTCGATGCCGTCCATGTACGCGGGGACGGACAGCTCCAGCGTGGTCTCCTCGTACCAGGTGCCGAGGTCCTCCATGCGGTCGCCGTACTTCTTCCAGTACGCCTCGTGCGTGGTGGGCAGCCAGGCGTCGGTCTGGAAGTCCATGGTGCCCTGGGCGAGCGAGGTGTACAGCGGGCCCGCCTCGAACTGCTTGGCCTCGACCTTGAAGCCGCGCCGTTCGAGGATCTCCTTCCACAGGAACGTGGACGCGACGCCCTCGTCCCAGGGGATGTAGCCGATGCTGATCTTCTTGCCGCCGCCGACGTCCTTGGCGTCGGCGGCCGGGGCGGTGCCGCCGCCGCTGCCGCCGAAGATGCCCATGCCGCCGGCCACCAGGGCCAGGACGACGACGCCGACCACCGCGACCTGCGGACGCGGGCGGTAGGACCAGATCCGCAGGCCGCCCTGGGCGGCGGCCCGGGTGCGGGCGGCGGCCCGGCGGCCGAGCGGGGAGACCTGGGTGCCCAGCGCGCTGGTCATGCGGTCCAGGTAGATCGCCAGGATGACGATGGCGAGGCCCGACTCGGCGCCGAGACCGATGTTCAGCTGGCCGATGGCCTCGATGACGGCACCGCCGAGGCCGCCGGTGCCGACCATGCCCGCGATGGCGGCCATGGACAGGCCCAGCATGATGACCTGGTTGACGCCCGCCATCACCGTGGGCAGGGCCAGCGGGAGCTGGACGCGCAGCAGGGTGTTGCGGGGCGAGGTGCCGAAGGCCTCGGCGGCCTCGACGAGTTCCTTGTCGACCTGCCGGATGCCCAGCTCGGTCATGCGCACGCCCGGGGCGAGCGCGAAGATCAGGGTGGCGACGATGCCGGGCGCGGAGCCCGTTCCGAAGAACAGGATCGCCGGGATGAGGTAGATCATCGCGGGCAGCGTCTGCATGAAGTCCAGGACCGGCCGCACCACGGCGCTCACCCGGTCCGAGCGGGCCGCCCAGATGCCCACGGGCACCGCGACGACCAGCGCGATCACGGTGGCGACGACGACCAGGGCCAGCGTCACCATCGAGTCCTCCCACAACTCCATGGAGTCGAGGAAGGCGAAGCCGACGAAGGTGAGGAGGCCGGCGAAGGTGCCGCGCAGCCAGAAGGCGATCACCGCGAAGATGCCGCAGAGGATCAGCGGGTGCGGGGCCTGCAGGACGGCGTTGACCCCGTCGTAGGCGCCGGTGAAGACGGCCTTGAAGAAGTCGAACAGCCAGGTGACGTTGTCCAGCAGCCAGTCGACGGTCGTGTTGACCCAGTCGCCGAGCGGGATCCTAGGCACGGGCCATCACCTTCCCGCCCTTGTCGCGCGGGGTGTCACAGACACCGGGCGCGGCGGCCTCGTCCCCGAGGAAGCCGATCAGGCGCTGGCGGGGCACGACGCCCACCAGTTCCCGGGCGCCGTCGAGGACGGCCACCGAGTGCGGGACGCGGGCGCTGATCGCGCACAGCTCGTTGAACGGGGTCTGCGGGGTGGCGGTCTCGCAGCCGCAGTCGGCCTCGTCGCCGCGGGTGTCGCGCTCCATCACCGCGCCGGCGGTGAGCACGCGCGAGCGGTCGACGTCCTGGGTGAAGGAGGCCACGTAGTCGTTGGCGGGACGGATCAGGATGTCCTGCGCGGTGCCGATCTGCACGATGCGGCCGTCCCGCATGACGGCGATGCGGTCGCCCAGGCGCATGGCCTCGTTCAGGTCGTGGGTGATGAAGACGATCGTCTTCTTCAGCTTCTTCTGCAGCTCGATCAGCTGGTCCTGCATGTCGCGGCGGATCAGCGGGTCGAGGGCGCTGAAGGACTCGTCCATCAGCAGCAGGTCGGCGTCGGTGGCCAGGGCACGTGCCAGTCCGACGCGCTGCTGCATGCCGCCGGACAGCTCGTCGGGCCAGGACTTCTCCCAGCCGGCCAGGCCACACAGGGCGAGCGCCTCGTCGGCGCGGCGTTCGCGCTCGGCGCGGGGCACGCCCTGCACTTCCAGGCCGTACGCGGCGTTCTCCCGGACGCTGCGGTGCGGGAAGAGCGCGAAGTGCTGGAAGACCATGCTGATCTTCCGTGCGCGGACCTGGCGCAGCTCGCGGTCGGACAGGGCCGTGAGGTCCTGGCCGTCGAAGCGCACGTGGCCGGCGGTCGGCTCCAGCAGTCCGTTGAGCATGCGCAGCAGGGTGGACTTCCCGGAGCCGGACAGGCCCATGACCACGAAGATCTCGCCCGGCTCGACGGTGAAGGAGGCGTCGACCACGGCGGCCGTGACGCCCTCGGAGCGCAGTTCCTCCCGGTCGGCCTCGTTCTGGCGCAGTCGTGCGACCGCCTGGTCGGGTCGTCTGCCGAACACCTTGTACAGATGCTCGGCCTCTAGCCTGGATGACACGCGTACCTCTAGCTCTCGACGGCAAGGGAAGGGAGCGATACGCGGAACGGAATCAACGCTGCGAAACAGTTGAATCCGGTACCGGCATCGCTCCGGGCCCGCGCCTCCCCGGATTCCCCGGGCCGAAACACGTTCGTGGTGCGCTTCACAGGGGCGGCGTCCTGCGCAACGCGTTGCGCCGCGCGCGGCGGCTGTGTCCGCGCCGCCGGGGCACGGTCGGCGGGGTGCGGCATGATGCGGTCCGTGACCGGACGACTGATGCTCCTCGACACCGCCTCCCTGTACTTCCGCGCCTACTTCGGCGTCCCGGAGTCCGTCCGCGCCCCGGACGGCACCCCGGTGAACGCCGTGCGGGGACTGCTCGACTTCATCGACCGCCTCGTGAAGGACCACCAGCCCGACCACCTGGTGGCCTGCATGGACGCCGACTGGCGCCCGCAGTGGCGGGTGGACCTGATCCCCTCCTACAAGGCGCACCGGGTCGCCGAGGAGCGCGAGACGGGCCCGGACGAGGAGGAGGTGCCCGACACCCTCTCCCCCCAGGTCCCGGTGATCGAGGAGGTCCTGGACGCGGTCGGCATCGCCCGCGTCGGCGTCGCCGGGTACGAGGCGGACGACGTCATCGGCACGTTCACCGCGCGGGCCCGGGGGCCGGTGGACATCGTCACCGGTGACCGGGACCTCTACCAGCTGGTGGACGACGTGCGCGGGGTGCGGGTGCTGTACCCGGTCAAGGGGGTCGGCACCCTGCAGATCACCGACGAGGCCGCGCTGCGGGAGAAGTATGGCGTGGGCGGCCCGGGGTACGCGGACCTGGCGCTGCTGCGCGGCGACCCGAGCGACGGTCTGCCGGGCGTGCCGGGCATCGGGGAGAAGACGGCCGCCAAGCTCCTCGCGGAGTTCGGCGACCTGGCCGGGATCCTCGCGGCCGTGGACGACCGGAAGGCGAAGCTCACGCCGACGCAGCGCAGGCGCCTGGACGAGGCGCGGCCGTACCTGGCGGTCGCACCGAAGGTCGTCCGGGTCGCGGACGACGTGCCGCTCCCGGACGTCGGCACCGAGGTGCCGCGCACCCCGCGCGACCCCGACGGGCTCCGGGCGCTGGCGGACCGCTGGGGTCTGGGCGGGTCGCTGGAGCGGCTGCTGACGACGCTCGCGCGCTGACGCCCGCCGTAGGGCGACCGCGCCGCCGCGGGCGGGGCCGGGCGGCGTCCGCGGCGCCCCGTGCGGCGATGAGCTGCGGGTGTTTCCCGGCGGAAGGTGCTAACTTAGGTATACCTAACCACGCGGCAGGGAGGCCCCATGGCAGAGCGACCGGTCCGTCGGCAGCGCAGGACGCACAGCGCGCAGGTCGTCCGCACCGAGCGCCTGACCCCGGGCATGCAGCGCGTGGTCCTGGGCGGCGACGGCCTCGCGGACTTCGCCGCCGACACCTGCACCGACCACTACGTGAAGGTGCTGTTCCCCGCCGAGGGCGTGACCTACCCGGAGCCGTTCGACGTGGAGCGGATCCGGGCGGAGTTCCCCCGCGAGCAGTGGCCGGTGACCCGGACGTACACCGTGCGGCACTGGGACGCCGTCCAGCGCGAGCTGACCCTGGACTTCGTGGTGCACGGTGACCAGGGGCTGGCCGGCCCGTGGGCGCTGCGCGCCCGGCCGGGCGAGACGGTGCGTTTCGTGGGTCCGGGCGGCGCCTACGCCCCCGACCCGGCGGCCGACTGGCATCTGCTGGCCGGTGACGAGAGCGCGCTGCCGGCCATCGCGCGGGCCCTGGAGGCGCTGCCGCCCGGGTCGCGGGCGCACGCGTTCGTGGAGATCGCCGGTCCGCAGGAGGAACAGAAGATCGACTCCGACGTCGAGGTCGTCTGGCTGCACCGGGGGGAACGCCCCGTCGGCGAGGCGTTGGTTGAGGCCGTGCGCGGGCTGGAGTTCCCCGAGGGCCGGGTGCACGCCTTCGTGCACGGCGAGGCGCACTTCGTGAAGGAACTGCGGCACCTGCTGCGGGTGGAGCGCGGCATCGCGCGCGAGGACCTGTCGATCTCCGGGTACTGGCGCCGCGGTCACAACGAGGACGGCTGGCAGGCGTCGAAGCCGGAGTGGAACGCGCGCATCGAGGCCGAGCAGGAGCGGACCCCGGCGTCCGCCTGACCTCCGTTGCGGCCGGTGCCGTCGGCGCCTGGTCGGGTGAAGTCCCGCCGCCCCCGCCGGTCCGGGCGGCGTGGCGGGGCACCGGAACGGGGCCGTCGGCCCAGGATCCGGGCGCGTGGCACACACCTTCGACGAGCTCGTGGCCAAGCAGCGCGCGGCGGACGAGGCGCACGTGCGCGTGCGGCACCTGCAGGAGTCCTTCGGCCCGCCGACCCGGGCGCCGTGGAGCGGCGAGCAGACCAGCGCCTGGGAGACCGCCTGGCGGGCCTGGCGCGACCTGGCCCGGGACGTGCAGCTGGCGGTGAGCGAGTTCGCCCGCGCCGAGGGCATTCCGCGCAACGAGGTCGAGGCCCGGGTGAAGCGGGCCGCCCGCCACGGCGACGGGGACGGGCGCGCCGCCTGATCAGCACTCCCCCGGCACCCCGTGGGCGGCCGGCGGCACGGGCCGGGCCGCTCCTCGTACGCTTGCCGCCGTGAGACGCAGACGCCGGACCCCGCCCTCTCCCCTGCCGCAGCGCGACGGCGTGGACCCCGTACGGGTCCGGCTGCCCGCGGGCGGGTCGTGGGCCACGGTGCGCGACCACCTGGCCGAGCGGCTGGCGGCCGGTCCCGAGGCCGTCGACGCCCTGTTCGCCGAGGAACGGATCGTCGGCGCGGACGGGCGGCCGGTCCCCCCGGACACCCCGTACGCCGCCGGGACCCACCTGTGGTTCCACCGGGACCTGCCCGCCGAGGTCCCGGTGCCGTTCGAGGTGGAGGTCGTGCACCGCGACGACAACATCGTCGTCGCCGACAAGCCGCACTTCCTGGCCACCACCCCGCGCGGCAGCCACGTCGCCGAGACCGCGCTGGCCCGGCTGCGCCAGGACCTCGGCATCCCGGAACTCGGCGCCGCGCACCGCCTGGACCGGCTCACCGCGGGCCTGGTGCTGTTCACCGTGCGGCCGGAGGTGCGCGGCGCCTACCAGACCCTGTTCCGCGACCGGCTGGTGCACAAGGAGTACGAGGCCGTCGCCCCGCACGACCCCGCCCTGGTGCTCCCGCGGACCGTGCGCAGCCGGATCCTGAAGGAGCGCGGGGTCCTCGCCGCCCGGGAGGTCGGGGGCGAGCCGAACGCCGAGACCCGTGTCGAACTCCTCGCCCACCGGGCGGACGGCCTCGGCCGGTACCGGCTGGTGCCCCGCACCGGACAGACCCACCAGCTGCGGGTCCACATGAGCGCCCTCGGCGTCCCGCTGCTCGGCGACCCGCTCTATCCGGAGGTGGCCGCGCCCGTCCCGGCCGGCGACTTCCGGCGGCCGCTGCAACTGCTGGCGCGGGCACTGGAGTTCACCGATCCGGTGACGGGCGTGGAGCACCGCTTCCGCAGCGGCCGGACGCTCGCGGCCTGGGACTCACCCGGCCAGTGGGCCGCCGGTCAGTAGCCCCGCCACCAGCTCAGGAAGCGCTGCCAGGCACCGCGCGGGCGAGCCGGTTCCCCGGCCGGCTGCGGCGGCTGCGGGGGCAGGGGCGCCGGGGTGCCGACGGGCGGTGCGGCCGGGGTGGAGGCCGCCGGGGACGCGGCGGCCGGTTCCGGGTCGGGGGCACCGATGTGCCAGGCGGAGGCGCGGCGTTGCGGCTCCTTGTCGTGGTTGGGCCGCTGGTTCACGTCCTGCGGCGCACGCGGCACGAACCGCACCGGCAGCGCCACCAGGTGGCGGGACGCGATGGACTCGGTGTACTCCAGCTCGTCCACGCCGACGTCGAGTTCGACGTCCGGCAGGCGCATCAGCAGCGCGTCGACGCCGATCTCGGCGATGGCGCGGCCGATGTCCTGTCCCGGGCACTCGTGCGGCCCGCCCCCGAACGCCACGTGGGAGCGGTTGCCCTGCATGTTGGCGGTCGGGTCGGGGCGCACCCGGGGGTCCACGTTGGCCGGGGCGGGGGCGAACAGCAGTCCGTCGCCGCGCCGGATGCGCTGCCCGCCCAGCTCGGTCTCCTGCTTGGCGAAGTAGGCGAAGACGGTGCTGAACGGCGGTTCGTCCCACAGCAGTTGCTCCACCGCTTCCGGGACCGTCATCTGCCCGCCGTTGAGCTGGGCGCGGAAGCGCGGGTCGGTCAGCACGGTGAGCAGCACGTTGGCGAGCAGGTTGGCGGTGGTCTCGTAGGCCGCGATGAGCACCACCCGCAGGTGCTCCCTGACCTCGTCGTCGGTGAGCCGGGCCGGGTGGGTGACGAGGTGGCTGGCGAAGTCGTCCTGCGGTTCGGCCCGGCGGCGGGCGGTCAGCCGCGCCAGCGCGTCCATGATGTAGGCGTTGCTGGCGATCGCCGTCTCGGTGCCCTTGAGCATGTCGCGGGCGGCCTCGACGATGCGGTCGTTGTACTCGTCGGGCATGCCGAGGATCTGGCACATGACGGCCATCGGCAGGTGCTCGGCGTACTGGCCGACGAGTTCGGCCTCGCCCTCCTCGCAGAAGGCGTTGACCAGGCGCTGGGTGTAGCGGTTGATCTGGCGGCGCAGCGTGCGGAAGTCGATGGTCGCCATGGCGCTGTCGAGCGCGCCGCGCAGCCGCTTGTGCTCGTCGCCCTCGACGTGCGAGCACATCGGCTGCCAGGCGATGTGCGGCATCAGCGGGTGGTCGGGCTTGACCAGCCCTTCGCGCAGCGGCGACCAGATGCGGCTGTCCCGGCAGAACTGGGCCGGGGTGCGCACCATGTGCAGGCTCTCGGCATGACCGAGGACCACCCACACCGGCACGTCGTCGTGGAGCAGGGCGGGGGCCACCGGGCCGTGCTCGGCCCGCAGTTCCTCGTACAGCTTCTTCAGGTCGTCCGACTCGTGCAGCCGGCGCAGCCCCCCGGGGCCGAGGCCGTGGGCCGGGCAGCCGGGGGGCGGGCCGGTCCGGGAGGTGTCCGGGCTGGTCGGTGCGTGGGATTCAGGCGTCACTGTGGTCGCTCCGCAAACTGGGGAAACGCGAGGGGTCGGGGTGGCGGGCCGGGGTCAGGTGAGCGAGCCGGTCATGGCGAGCGAGTGCAGGAACCGCATGAGGGTCATCAGCACGTCACGGCTGGAGGCCCGCCGCCGCACGTCGCACTCCATGATCGGGACGTCCTCGGACAGGTCGAGCGCGGTGCGCAGGTCCGCCAGCGGGTAACGGGGCGCGTCGGGGAAGGAGTTGACGGCGACGACGAAGGGCACGCCGCGTTCCTCCAGGCGCCCCATGACGTCGAAGCTCACCTCGAGCCGGCGGGTGTCGACCAGCACCACCGCGCCGAGCGCCCCTTCGAACAGGCCGTTCCACAGGAACCAGAAGCGTTCCTGTCCCGGGGTGCCGAACAGGTAGAGCACCAGCTGGTCGGTGATCTTGATGCGCCCGAAGTCCATGGCCACGGTGGTGGCCGTCTTGGTCGCCGAGCCGAAGTTGTCGTCGACCCCGATCCCGGCCTGGGTCATGGTCTCCTCGGTGGTCAGCGGGCGGATCTCGCTGACCGAGCCGACCATGGTCGTCTTGCCGACCCCGAATCCCCCGACGATCACGATCTTCGCCGCGGCCTGCGCCGTGAGCGGCAGTTGGTCCTCGGTGCGAGGGCCGGGGACGGTGTCAGAGCCTTTGAAGTCCATGCATCACCGCTTCGAGAAGGGAACGGTCCGGGAGCGCCTGACGGACGATCGGGGCGCGCGCCTGGACCAGTTCCGCCGTCAGCATCTCGGTGAGCAGCACCGTCACGACGCTGAACGGCAGGCTGAGGTAGGCCGACAGTTCGGCCACGGACAGGGGTGCGGAGCAGAGCCGGAGCACGGCCGCCTGCTCGGGTGTGGCCGACGGCGGGGGGTCCTCGGCGCGCGCCACGATGAGGGTGACGAGGTCGAGGTCCGCCCGGCCGCCGTCCGCGCCGGCGACGACGTACAGCCGCTCCGGGTTGCCGCCCTCGCCGTCCTTGCCGGTGGCCGGGGGGCGGGGAGGGGGGCCCTCCTGGGGACTGCGCCTCTGGCGTTGCGGAGGAGTCATACGGCCTGCCCGTTCCGTCGGGGCGGGCTGGTCAGATGGGCGCCGATGCGCACGACGAGGTCGCGCATCATGCCGCCCATCCGGCCGGGCTCACAGGTCATGTCCGACAGGACCGCGAGGTAGGCGTTGGCGCCGGCCGCCATCAGGTAGAAGTAGCCGCCGTTGATCTCGATGACCACCATCTTCATCTCGCCGTCGCTGCGCGGCAGTTCCTGGGCGACCGCGCCGGCCAGGCTCTGCACGCCCGCGCAGGCGGCGGCCACCCGGTCGGCGGCGTCCGGCTCACCTCCGTAGCGGGCGATGCGCAGACCGTCGGCCGACAGGACCACGATCATTTCCACGCCGGGCACACCGTCGGCGAGCTCCTTGAGCATCCAGTCGAAGTTGGCTCGCTGCTGGATCACTTGAGGTTCCCCTCGTCGTCGGCCTCGGTACGGGCCGGGTCGTTGATGAGATGCAGGTAGGCGGTCGGGTTGCGGGTGAAGTCGGTGGGGTGGACCCCCGGGTCGAGGTCCTTCTTCAGGCCGTCCCAGAACGCGTCGACCCACAGGCCGGGCTCGCGGTCGTCCTTCGGCGCGGGCTCCGGTTCGGGGGTGGTCCAGGGCGTCGTCTCGCCGCGTGCGGCGGCCTCGCGCTCGGCGCGCTCCGCGGCGGCCTGCTCGGCGTACCGCTGGGTCAGGGAGGTCTTCACCCGGCTGCGGCGCTGCGGGAGGCCGCCGGCGGTCCACTCGGTGACCTCCGGGACCTCGTCCTCCATGGAGACCGTGGCGGGGATGCGCGGGCTGGTGGGCCGGCGCTTCTTGGGGGCCCGCTCCGGGCCGGGGAGCGCGTCGACCTGCATGGGGACGGCGGTCGCCCCGATGCCGTGGGCGAGGCCGACGCCGGGCTGGTCGGTGAGCATCTCGCTGGGGACGACGAGGACGGCCCGGACGCCTCCGTAGGCGGAGGCGCGCAGCGACACCTGCATGTTGTAGGCGGCGCAGAGCCGCCCGACGACGGCGATGCCCAGGCGCGGGCTCTCGCCGAGGTCCTGGAGGTCGACACCGCGCTGGGCGCGGTCCAACATGCCCTCGATGCGGGCGCGGGCCTGCTCGTCGAGGCTGACGCCGGCGTCCTCGATCTCGATGGCGACACCGGTCTGCACCTCGACGGCGGTGACGTGCACCTTGGTCTGGGGCGGCGAGTAGCGGGTGGCGTTGTCGAGGAGTTCGGCGGCGGCGTGGATGACGGGCTCGACCGAGATGCCCTTGACGTTGACCTTGGCGATCGACTTCAGGTCGATGCGGCGGTACTCGAGGATGCGGGACATGGCGCCGCGCAGCACGCTGTAGAGCGCGACCGGCTGCGGCCACTGGCGTCCGGGGCGGCCGCCGCCGAGGACGGAGATGGAGTCGGCGAGGCGGCCGATCAGGGCGGTGCCGTGGTCGATGCGCAGCAGGTCGTCGAAGACCTCGGGGTTGCGGCCGTGGTCCTCCTCCATCTCCCGCAGTTCCTTGGCCTGCTGGTGGACGATGGCCTGCACCCGGCGGGCGATGCTGACGAAGGAGCGCGCGGAGGAGTCGCGCAGGGCTTCCTCGTCGTCGATGATCCGCAGCATGATGCGCAGCAGCTTGATCTGGTACTCGGGCAGGTCGCGCCATGCCGGGTTCAGCTTGGGCAGGTCGCGGATCACCTCGTGGGGGGTGTTGCCCCGGTGCAGGTACTCCAGCGCGCCGGGGGTGACCTCCTCGGCGAAGTGCAGCGTCTCGGTGTCGTGGGCGGCGATCCGCGCCTCCAGGCACGCGCGGTGACGCTCGTACTCGGCCCGTGCGCTGCGCAGGGCGCGGCCGCGGCGCGTCGCCTCCGCCGCGGAGGCGATCACCAGCGCGGTGGCGACGGCACCGCAGACGGCGACGGCGAACCGGGCGGGTTCGGTCACCAGGGCGACGGCGGCTCCGGTCGCCGCGGCCATCAGTATCGCCGGGATCAGCAGGACGCGCGTGTACGGCAACTCACGTCGTCCGGGCGGGGATTGGACACTCACCATGTGGGCCCTCTGGAAGGAATCGGCTGGTGGTCGGGGGGCGCTGCGGGAACGGACCGTGCGGTCACTGCGGAGAATTCCACGCAAAGGGGAACAGGCGCACGATTTCATCCCAACTGGGTGCGCTGCGGGCGAGCTTAGTCCGAGCGGATCATCGCCGAGTCATATTCGGCATCTGCCGGAAACGACCCCCGGGCAGCGGTACGCTGGAGTCCATTTACACGCCGCGCGTCCGTTCGAACGCACACCGTAACGCCGTACGGGCGTACGAACCCCACTCACCGTCACGGGTGAAGAACCGTCCTCGGGCGGCCCGGCACCGTGTCCCGCCGGGGCCCGTACGGATCGGCGTCCGGCCCAGTCCTGCCCGCGCACGCCGCGTCCGATGCACACCACGGGGGCGCACACGATGCAGAAGCCCGGCGCGCACGGGGCGCACCGGGCTTCGGGGGACCGAACGACGTCGGGGACGCGGACGTCAGCCCACGGAGGAGTAGGCCACCACCCCGCGCAGCAGTCCGTCCACCGCCTTGCGGGCGTTCTTCGCGACCGTGGACCCCTCGACGGCGGGAGCCGCGGCCGAGATCTGCCCGAGCACGTCGATGACCTGCTTGCACCAGCGCACGAAGTCACCGGCCGGCATCTCCGCCTCGCGCAGCACCTCGTCGAGGCCCTTGCCGGACGCCCACATGTAGGCGGCCCAGGCGAAACCGAGGTCCGGCTCCCGCTGGCCCACGCCCTCCGTCTGGGAGATCCGGAAGTCCTCCTCCAGGGCGTCCAGCCGCCCCCAGATGCGGACCATGTCGCCGAGGGCCGCCTTGGCCTTGCCGGACGGCAGCTTCGGCGCCATCGCGTCGTCGGCGACCCGGGCCTCGAAGACCAGCGCGGAGACACAGGCGGCCAGTTCGGCCGGGGCCAGCCCCTCCCAGACGCCCTCGCGCAGGCACTCGCTGGCCAGCAGGTCGAGCTCGCCGTAGAGCCGGGCCAGCCGCCTGCCGTGCTCGGTGACCTCGTCGCCGCGCAGGTAGTCCATCTCGGTCAGCAGCGCCACGATGCGGTCGAAGGTGCGGGCGATGGTGTTCGTCCGGCCCTCGATCCGCCGCTCCAGCTGCGAGGTGTCGCGCAGCAGCCGGTGGTAGCGCTCGGCCCAGCGGGCGTGGTCCTCCCGGTCGTCGCAGCCGTGGCAGGGGTGCGCCCGGATCGCCTTGCGCAGCCGGGCGATCTCCCGGTCGTCGGCCGCCTGCGAGCGCCGCTTGCGGTGCCGCTCGGGCGCGATGTGCCCGGCCTTGGTGCGCAGCGCCGAGGCGAGGTCGCGACGGGACTGCGGCGAGCGCGGGTTGAAGGACTTCGGGATCCGCATCCGCTCCAACGCCTCGACGGGCACCGGGAAGTCGATCGACGCCAGCCGCTTGACCTGCCGCTCTGCGGTCAGCACCAGCGGGCGCGGGCCGTCGTGGTGGTCGAAACCGCGGTGGCCGTTGGACCGGCCCGCGGGCAGCCCCGGATCCAGCACCAGGGCCAGGCCCGCGTACTTGCCCGTCGGCACGTGGATGACGTCGCCCGGCTTCAGCTTCTCCAGCGCGACGGCGGCCTCCGCACGGCGCTGCACGGCGCCCTGCCGGGCCAGCTCCGTCTCGCGGTCCTTCAGCTCGCGGCGCAGCCGCGCGTACTCCTCGAAGTCGCCGAGGTGACAGGTCATGGAGGCCTTGTAGCCCTCCAGACCCTCCTCGTTGCGCTGCACCTGGCGGGAGATGCCGACGACCGACTTGTCCGCCTGGAACTGGGCGAACGAGGTCTCCAGCAGCTCGCGCGAGCGGTGCCGCCCGAACTGCTCCACCAGGTTGACCGCCATGTTGTACGACGGCTTGAAGCTGGAGCGCAGCGGATAGGTGCGGGTGCCCGCCAGCCCCGCGAGGTGCTCGGGGTTCATGCCGCGCTGCCACAGGACCACCGCGTGGCCCTCGACGTCGATGCCGCGCCGGCCGGCCCGGCCGGTCAGCTGGGTGTACTCGCCGGGGGTGATGTCGGCGTGCTGCTCGCCGTTCCACTTGACCAGCTTCTCCAGCACCACCGAGCGGGCGGGCATGTTGATGCCCAGGGCGAGGGTCTCGGTGGCGAACACGGCCTTGACCAGGCCCTGGACGAACAGCTCCTCGACGACCTCCTTGAACGTCGGCAGCATGCCCGCGTGATGGGCCGCGATGCCGCGCTCCAGGCCCTCCAGCCACTCGTAGTACCCCAGGACGTGCAGGTCCTCGGGCGGGATGGACGCGGTGCGCTCCTCGACCAGGGCGCGCACCCGGGCGCGCGCCTCCTCGTCGTTGAGCCGCAGTCCCGCGTACAGGCACTGCTGGACCGCGGACTCGCAGCCGGCCCGGCTGAAGATGAACGTGATGGCGGGCAGCAGGCCCTCGGCGTCGAGCCGTTCGATGACCTCCGGCCGGCTCGGTGTCCACACGCGCGAGCGCTGTCTGCGCTCCCGCTCGCGGTCGGCCTCGCGCATGTTCCCCCGCCCGCGGCGGCGGTCGCCCCACGGGGGACGGCTCGCCTCCAGCCGCGCCATGCGGGTCAGGTCGGGGTTGACGGCCTTCTTGCGGCCCTCGCCCTCCTCGAACAGGTCGTAGATCCGCCGCCCGGCGAGCACGTGCTGGAACAGCGGCACCGGGCGGTGCTCGGAGACGATCACCTCGGTGTCGCCGCGCACGGTGTCGAGCCAGTCGCCGAACTCCTCGGCGTTCGACACCGTCGCCGACAGGGAGACCAGGGTCACCGACTCGGGGAGGTGGATGATCACTTCCTCCCACACGGCGCCGCGGAAGCGGTCGGAGAGGTAGTGCACCTCGTCCATGACCACGTAGCCGAGGCCGAGCAGGGTCTGCGAGCCCGCGTACAGCATGTTCCGCAGCACCTCGGTGGTCATCACGACCACCGGGGCGTCGGAGTTGACGCTGTTGTCACCGGTGAGCAGGCCCACCTTGCCGCTGCCGTAGCGACGGCACAGGTCGGCGTACTTCTGGTTGGACAGCGCCTTGATGGGGGTGGTGTAGAAGCATTTCTTGCCCTGTTCCAGGGCGAGGTGGACGGCGAACTCGCCGACGATCGTCTTGCCCGAGCCGGTGGGGGCCGCCACCAGCACGCCCTTGCCCGCCTCGAGCGCCTGGCAGGCCTCGATCTGGAACGGGTCGAGGCCGAAGTCGTACATCTCGCGGAAAGGGGCGAGCGCGGTGGCCTGCTCGGCAGCGCGCCTGCGTGCTGCCGCGTACCGCTCGGCCGGTGAGAGGTCCTCTGTCATCGTGCTTTCGAGCCTACCGGGCCGCACCGACAACAGGACGATCATTAACCGGACCGGTCCCGGCCGGGGGCGTCCCGCCCTGATCAGGGGCCCCGGAGTCCTGATCAGGGGCCCACGACCCGCACTGCGGCGGGCACGCAGCGCACGGTCAGCGGCAGTGCCCCGACCGGTTCGCCGTCCGCGTACCCGGTGACCCCGTCGGCGGCCAGCTCCACCCGCGCCGCCCGCAGGACGGTGACCACCGGGTGCCCGACATGCGTCCCCTTGTACACGGTGGGGAACACCCGCAGCAGGGTGCTGCGGCTGCACGCGCCGACCACCGTGACGTCGAGCAGGCCGTCGGTGAGGTCCGCGCCGTGGCAGACCCGCATGCCGCCGCCGTAGGACGGCCCGTTGCCCACCGCGACCAGCGTCGCCTCGACCTCGCGGACCTCGCCGCCGTCGAGGGTGATCCGGTACGGGACCGGCCGCAGCGCGGACAGCTCGGCGAGCATCGCGAGGTCGTACTTGAACCGGCCCACGGGCAGCCGCATGCGGTTGCCGCGGTCGTTGACCCGGGAGTCGAAGCCGGAGGCGAGGACGTTGGCGAACCAGCGGTCGCCGACCTGTCCGAGGTCGATGTCGCGTACCCGGCCGCACTTGAGGGCGTCGGCGGTCATCCGTCCGGCGGCGGCCGGGTCCCGCAGCGGCAGGCCGACGGCCCGGGCGAAGTCGTTGCCGGTGCCCGCGGGGACCAGGCCGAGCGGGGTACCGGTGCCGGCGACGGTCTGCAGCGCCAGGTGCACCATGCCGTCGCCGCCCACAGCGATCAGCGCGCCGGTGCCGTCCGCGACGGCGGCCCGGGCCCGGGCGAGTGCATCCTCGGCGTTCTCGCCGAGGACGGTGCGCACCGCGTAGCCGGCGTCCCGCAGCGCGGCGGCGGCCGGTTGCGCCGCCCGGGCGCCCCGGCCGCGGCCCGCGGTGGGGTTGACGAAGAGGGTGATCTCGCTGGCCACGCAGTGACCCTACGAGGTGTGTCCCCCCGGCTAGGTCACGTCGTCATAACCGTTGACCCGGTCCCTGTTCGTCTGCTCGGGGAGGGCCGAGACGGGTTCCGCGGGCTCGACGGCCTCGGGGGTCAGGTCCAGCTCGGAGGCCTCGTCGTCGGCGGGGCCCAGGGCCTCCAGGCGCCGCTTGCGCCGATCGTTGAGCAGGGCCACGCTGACCGCGGCGAAGTACAGGAGCCAGATCGGTCCGGCGAGCGCCATCATGGTCAGCGGGTCGGTGCTGGGCGTGGCGATGGCCGCGAAGAGCGTGATGCCCAGGATCATGCCGCGCCACCAGCCGAGCATCCGCTTGCCGCTCAGCGCCCCGGTGAAGTTGAGCATGATCAGCAGCAGCGGCAGCTCGAAGGAGAGCCCGAAGACGACCACCATGCGCGTCACGAGGTCGAGCAGGTCGTCCAGCGGCAGCAGGTTGTCGACGTTGCCGGGCGTGAAGTCGATGAGCACCTTGGCGGTGGTCGGCAGCACCCGGTACGCGAAGTAGGCGCCGCCGAGGAACAGCGGGAAGCCGGTGGCGACGAACGCGTAGGCGTACTTCTTCTCGTGCCGGTGCAGACCGGGGGCGACGAACGCCCACAGCTGGTACAGCCAGACCGGCGCGGCGAACACGATGCCGGCCATCAGCGAGACCTTCAGCGCCAGCGTGAATGGCGTGAGCAGGCCGTTGATCGTGATCATGGCGCAGGGCTGCGCCTTGTCCTGCGTGGTGCGCGCCAGTTCCTCGAAGGACTGGCCGCAGCCGACCGACCTGAGGATCGGGTCGGTGAAGAAGTTGATGATGTCGGTGTAGAAGAAGGCCGCGACGACCGTCACCAGGACGATGGCCAGCAGCGCCTTCGCGAGCCGGTTGCGGAGCTCACGCAGGTGTTCCGCGAGGGGCATCCGCCCTTCCGGATCCTTCTCCTGTTTGCGGGCAGACTTCAGCAACCCACGTTCCCCATCTCGTGCGGCGGGCCGGAGTCCCCCCGGCCCTGCGTCAGCGCTTGGTCGTGTCCGTCGGCTCCGCCACCGGGCGGGAGCTGGTCACGTCACCGGGGGCGGCCTGGATGGTGCGCTGCGCCGAGGGCTCCTCGGGGGCCGGCGGGTCGGCGGGGGCGGAGGACTTGTCCTCCTTCATCGCCTTGGCCTCGCTCTTGAGGATGCGGGCCGACTTGCCGAGCGAACGCGCCATGTCCGGCAGCTTCTTCGCGCCGAACAACAGGATGACGACGACGAGGATGAGAATGATCTCGGGAGCGCCGATCTTGCCACCGAACATAAGTCTTTACCTTCTCACCGAGGCTGCGGGGGTGCTGTCCGACCGGACACACATCCGGACGATGGTACGTGACAGCGATCGTAACGCTCAGGGGTGAACGCGAGGCAATCCCCGTGCGTACTCCCCTTCCGCGGCCGGGCCTCGTTCTCCGGTCGCGTGCAGCAGCGTACCTGCCGGTGACACGCGCCCGACAGGGTGAGGGGCCCCGGCCGGCCCCGGCAGGCCCGCTCAGAGGGCCTCGGCGGAGCGGGCCGCGCCGGCCGCCGACCGCTCCAGGTCCTCGGCGGCGCGGCCGATGCGCTGCGCGGAGTCCGTGACCTGCCGGCCGAGGCGTTCCGCCTCGACGAACACCCGCACGGCCAGCACACCGAGCACGACGAGACCCAGGAAACCCACGGCAACAGCGATCATCGGCCAGACCATGGGGCGAGCCTAGACCGTCGCGGCGGGCGGCGGGCTCCCGCCCCGCGCCCGCGCGGTGCGGGCCGGGGACCTACGCGGTGGAGTGCAGCCGCAGGGTGCTGACGCCGCCGCCGGTGAGCAGTTCCACGATGCGCTCCCCGGCCGGCTTGCGGACCGCGGCCGCGCACTCGGGGCAGGTGAACGAGTAGAAGGTGGTGCGGCTGCTCGCGCCGACGACGAGGCGCAGGGCGCTCGCGGCGAGTTCGAACCGTCCCCGGCAGTCCGGGCAGCCCGCCCGGAACACGACCGGGGCCACGCTTCTCATCCCGGCGAACGCGGACGCCACCGTCATCCCCCGCACACCAGACGTCGCCGACTCGCTCAAAGCACTCGCTCCTGCCTGTCGTCCTGTCCGTCCCGCGCCGCCTGCCGTGCGCGGTCCCCGCTCATCCGGCCGCCTCGACCCCGTCGTAGGCCGCGAGCGCGTCGCGGGCGGCCTGCCGGGCGCTGTCGGCGAGGCCACGCGGCTCGACGATGCGGCCGTCGCGCCCGAGCCGCAGGGCCAGGCGTCTCAGCGAGGCCGGGTCGGGAGTGCGCAGGGTGATGCGCAGCCCGCCGTCGGGGAGCTCCTCCGCGCTGTCGTGCGGGTAGTACTCGGCGACCCAGCGTCCGCGCGGCCCGACCTCGACGACCACCTCGGGGTCCTCGGCGGCGGGCTGCACCAGCCCTTCGGAGAGGTCCCGCAGCTCGATCTCCGGGGGTGCCGACGGCTCGTCGAGGATCTTGATCTCGGCCACCCGGTCCAGCCGGAAGGTGCGGCGCGCCTCGGAACGGCGGCACCACGCCTCGACGTAGGTGTGGCCGACGCTGACGAGGCGGATCGGGTCGATCTCGCGCTCGGTGATCTCGTCCCGCGCGGGTGAGTAGTAGCGGATCCACAGGCGGCGGCGTTCGGCGATGGCGCGGTCGACGTCGGCGAACACCCCGCCCTCGGACTCGAACGTCACCGACAGCCGGGAGCTGGCCCCGGCGGCCTCGCCGGCCGCGGCCTCCACCTTGGCGGTGGCCCGCAGCAGTGCCTGGCGGTCGCTCTCGCGCAGGCCGGGCAGGGTGGCCACGGCGCGGGCGGCGACCAGCAGGGCGGTGGCCTCGTCGGCCGCGAGGCGCAGCGGCTCGGCCGTCTCGGCGCCCAGGGCGGCGGGGTTGTGCCACCAGATGCGCTCGCCGTCGGTGTCGATGTCCAGCAGGTCGCCGCCCCGGAAGCTGGTGCCGCACATGGGCAGCACGTCGAGGTCGGAGACCAGTTCGTCCTCGGTGATGCCGAAGGCGCGCGCCACGTCCTCCACCCGGGCGCCGGGGCGCTCGCGCAGGTAGGTCACCAGCGAGAGCATCCGCCGGGTCTGGTCGATGGCGTTCCCGGGCCTGACCGGTTTGCCTGCCACGTTGTGTCCGCTCCCCCTCAGCCCTTGGCGACGGCGCGCAGCCGGTCCACCACGTCGGCCCGCAGCTCCGCGGGCTCCAGGACCACCACGTCCGGTCCGAACTCCACCAGCCACGCGTCCAGGCCGTGCCCGTACGGGATCTCCAGCTCGTCCCAGCCGTCGCCGAGTTCCCGCACGGCCGTGGCCCGGGCCCGCAGCGGGTATCCGGCGTCGGCGCGCAGCCGGATGCGGGCCGTGCGGTCGGCGGTCTCCCCCGCCCAGCTCGCCACGGTCTCCCGCACGGTGACGACGTCCGGCACCGGGGCGGTGAACCGGCCGCTGCGCGAGCGGACCTTGCCGGTGATCCGGGACAGCCGGAAGACGCGTTCGGCGCCCCGGTCGCGGTCCCACCCGGCGAGGTACCAGTGGCCGCGCCAGCACTCCAGCGCCCACGGCTCGACGTGCCGCTGTTCGGGCTGGACGGCGGTGGCCTTGCGGTAGTCGAAGACGACCGGACGGCGGTCGCGGCAGGCCAGCATCAGCGGCTCGAAGGCGGCCTCGTGCACCGGGATGCGGGGTTCGAGGGCGCTGTGGGTGCCGTGCGGGTCGACGTCGTCGGGCAGTCCGGCGGCGCGCAGCTTCTGCAGGGCGCCGCTGGCGGCCCCGGCCAGCCGGGCCTGCTGCCAGACCTTGGCGGCGAGTCCGAGCGCCGCGGCCTCCTCGGCGTCCAGGGTGATGGGCGGCAGCCGGTTGCTGTCGCGGCGGGCGAGGTAGCCGGTCTCGCCGTCGAGGTTCTCGACGGTCTCGATGACCAGTCCGAGTTCGCGCAGGTCGTCCTTGTCGCGCTCGAACATGCGGTTGAAGGAGTCGGTGGAGCCCGCTTCCAGGTAGGCCTCGATGGACTCACGCAGCTCGCGCTTGCTGAGCGGCCGCCGCGTCCCGAGCAGACACAGCGCCAGGTTCATCAGCCGCTCGGCCTTGGCAATGGCCATCGACGCCCTTCGCCTCCCTATGGTGCTTACGACCGATGACCGTACCGCTCCGTGGTGGCGCGGCAAAAGCCGAGGGTCCATGCCCGGACGGGCATGGACCCCGAATGATCGGCTCCGATCGGTTTCCGACCGGACGTCGTACGACGAACCGACGGTACGGCGATCATCTCGATCGCCGCGCGCCGGCCGGCGGTGCGACGGTCAGACGCCGAGCAGGTCGACCACGAAGATCAGCGTCTCGCCGGGCTTGATCGCCGGCGTGGGGCTCTGGTCGCCGTAGGCGAGGTGGGCGGGGATGGTCAGCTGGCGGCGGCCGCCGACCTTCATGCCCTGCACACCCTGGTCCCAGCCCTTGATGACCCGGCCGCCGCCCAGCGGGAAGCGGAACGGGGTGCCGCGGTTCCAGCTGGCGTCGAACTCCTCGCCGGTGCTGAAGGCGACACCGACGTAGTGCACGGTGACGGTCTGGCCCGCCTCGGCCACCGGTCCGTCGCCCTCCCAGATGTCCTTGATCTCGAGGTCCGCCGGGGGCTCGCCGCCCGGGAAGTCGATCTCGGGCTTGTCGATGCTCACTACATTTCTCCTTGTTGCGTGACCTGCGAACCCTGACAGTTTCACAGACGCACGGGTCAGACGGTGCCCAGGATGTCGACGACGAAGACCAGCGTGTTCTTGGCCAGCTCGCTGCTGGGGTTGGCGCCGTAGCCGAGGGACGGCGGGATCACCAGCAGCACCCGGTCGCCGACGTTCTTGCCGACCAGGCCCTGGTCCCAGCCGGCCACGACCGAGCCGGTGCCGATCTGGAAGGCGGTGGCGCCGCCGTGGTCCCAGGAGGAGTCGAACTTCTTGCCGTCCTCCCACTTGACACCGGTGTACTGGGCGATGAGGCCCTGACCGGCCTCGACCTTCTTGCCGTCGCCCTTGATCAGGACCTGGTCCTGCAGTTCCTTCGGGGCCTTGGCGCCCTTCGGGACGGTGATGGTGGCGGCCTTCTGGGACGGCGCCTTCACCTCGGGCAGACCGTCCTCGGTGGCCGCCTGCTCACCCTTGGCCTCGGCCTTGGCGTCGACGGGGGCGGCGGCGACGGTGTCGACCACCCAGACCAGGACGTCCTTCTCGGTGACGCCGGAGGCGGGGTTCAGCCCGGGCCCGATCAGGTCGCCCGCGGTGCCCTGCACGAGGGTGCGGCTGCCGACCTTCTTGCCCTTCAGGGCGTCCAGGACCTTGGGGGGCAGCTGCCCGCCCTCCTTGCCCAGCTGGGCGACGGACTGCGGCCGGGGGTTCTTGCCGGCCGCGGTGGCCCAGGTGCCGCCGAGCTCCTGGTCCTCGCCCCACTTCACGAGGGACCAGTCGAGCCGGACGAAGTCGGACGCCTCGACGGTCTTGCCGTCGCCCGCCGACACCGTCTCGACCACGGTCTTCTCGGTCGGTTCGGTGTCCTTGGGGTCGGAGATCTCGGGCTTCTGGCCGAACGTCCCCTCGATCCGGGCGACGCCGTCCGCGGAGTCGCTGTTCTTGTCGTCGTCACCGCCGCACGCGGCGGTGAACAGCAGGGCGGGGACGGCCAGCAGCGCCGCGAGGCGCCGGTACGTGTTGTGGTTCATCAGTCCAACTGGGAATCGGGGGCGTGGGGGCGATCCGGCCACTCTACGACCTGTGACCCCGCGGACCACGAGTATCCGCCGACGCCTCCCGCGAAAGAGACGCACCGCGCACCGCGGACGCCCGATGCCCCCGGGGTGTCGCTCCCGGGGGCATCGGGCGTCCTGCGGCCGCCGGGGCGGCCGGCCGGTGCGGTCACATGCCGGCGATCAGCTTCTCCACCCGTTCGTCCACCGAACGGAACGGGTCCTTGCACAGCACGGTGCGCTGCGCCTGGTCGTTCAGCTTGAGGTGGACCCAGTCGACGGTGAAGTCCCGGCGCTGCTCCTGGGCCCGGCGGATGAAGTCGCCGCGCAGCCGCGCCCGGGTGGTCTGCGGCGGCACCGACTTGCCCTCGAAGATCTTGAGGTCGTTGCAGATCCGGGCGGCCTGCCCCCTCTTCTCGAGCAGGTAGTAGAGGCCACGACGGCGGTGGATGTCGTGGTACGCGAGGTCTATCTGCGCGACCCGCGGATTCGACATGGTCATGTTGTGCTTGGCCCGGTACCGCTCGATGAGCTTGTACTTCATGACCCAGTCGATCTCGGTGCCGATGCGGTCGAGGTCCTCCTCCTCGATGGCGTCCAGGGTGCGGCCCCACAGCTCCAGCACCTGCTCCACCGTGCCGGTGCGGATCCCGCGGCGCTCGCAGAAGTCCAGCGCCTTCTCGTAGTACTCGCGCTGCACCTCCAGCGCGGACGCCTCGCGGCCGCTGGCCAGGCGCACCTTGCGCCGGCCGGTGATGTCGTGGCTGACCTCGCGGATCGCCCGGATCGGGTTCTCCAGGGTCAGGTCCCGCATGACCGTGCCCGCCTCGATCATGCGCAGCACCAGGTCGGTGGCACCGACCTTGAGCAGCATGGTCGTCTCGGACATGTTCGAGTCGCCCACGATGACGTGCAGCCGGCGGTAGCGCTCGGCGTCCGCGTGCGGCTCGTCCCGGGTGTTGATGATCGGACGGGAGCGGGTGGTCGCCGAGGAGACGCCCTCCCAGATGTGTTCGGCCCGCTGGCTGACGCAGTACACGGCTCCGCGCGGTGTCTGCAGCACCTTGCCCGCGCCGCACAGCAGTTGGCGGGTCACCAGGAAGGGGATGAGGATGTCCGCGAGCCGGGAGAACTCCCCGTGCCGGGCGACGAGGAAGTTCTCGTGACACCCGTAGGAGTTTCCCGCGGAGTCGGTGTTGTTCTTGAAGAGGTAGACGTCGCCCGCGATTCCCTCCTCGTGCAGGCGTCGTTCGGCGTCCACCAGGAGTCCTTCGAGAATGCGCTCGCCGGCCTTGTCGTGGGTGACCAGCTCGGTCACGTTGTCGCATTCGGGTGTGGCGTATTCCGGATGCGAACCCACGTCGAGATAAAGGCGGGCACCGTTGCGCAGAAAGACGTTGCTGCTTCGGCCCCATGACACGACACGGCGGAAGAGGTACCGCGCCACCTCGTCAGGAGACAGGCGCCGCTGTCCCCTGAACGTGCACGTGACGCCGTACTCGTTCTCCAGCCCGAAAATGCGGCGGTCCATGACTGAACATTACGCCCGTTTCCCGGAACTGAAACGGGGTTCGAGGGCACGGTTCGGATCATTTTCGGAGCGGGCCGCAACTACCGCCCCGCCCACCGGAACTGCCATTACCCTTCCTGTCGCGATCAAAACCAGCAGGGACACGCCACCCGCCACCCCGGGCACCGCGAAACCCCACAGCGCACCGCCCGCCTCGACGACGGGTCCCGCCACGCCCGTTCCGGCCGACGCGCCGACGGTGAAGGTGGTCACCAGCCAGGAGAACGCCTCGGTGACCGTCCCGCGCGGCGCGTGCCGGTCCACCAGGACGAAGGCGCAGGCGATGGCCGGGGCGAGGAAGACCCCGGCGAGGGCGGCGAGCAGCGTCATGGCGACCGGGCCCGGCATCAGCATCAGCGGCAGGTAACACACCGCCAGAAGGGCCACCAGCACCCGCAGTCGCCGTGCCGGCTCGCCCCGCCACCCGCGCGCCCCGTAGGCGAGGCCCCCGGCCAGGGCGCCGAAGCCGAGGCCCGCCATCAGCCAGCCGTACACCACATCGCCGCCGTGGTCGTCCCCGTAGGAGACGGCCGCCACGGTGATGGAGCCCAGCGCCATGCCGACGAACAGGAAGGCGGCCAGCAGGGCGAGGAGCCCCGGTGAGCGCAGGGCGCCGAGCCAGTGCGCCTCGCGCGGGGCGGAGCGCCAGGCGCGGGAGGGCGCCGAGACGACCACGGACAGCGCGCCGAGCACCCCGATGACGTTGAGCACGAGCAGGGCCGCCTGGGCCGACCACAGGGCGGCGCACACCGTCACCAGCAGCGGCCCGACGGTGAACATCACCTCCTGGGCCACGGCGTCCAGGGCGTACGCCCGGTGCACGTGGTCCTCCCGGGGCAGCACCGTGGCCCACAGCGCGCGCAGCCCGCCCTCCAGCGGCGGCGTGAACAGGCCGGCGGCGGCCACGGCGGCGCAGGCCAGCGGCAGCGGGCCGATGCCGGCGAAGGCGAAGACGGCCATGGCGAGGGCGGAGAGGACGGCGGCGGGGAGCTGGACGCGGGGCTGCCCCTTCAGGTCCACCAGCCGCCCCAGCACGGGCTGGCCCACGGCGTTGGAGACGCCGTACACGGCGGCGAGCGCACCGGCCAGGCTGAAGGAGCCTCCCTCGGCGCGCACGAACAGCACGATCGCGATGGCCGCGGTCGCGTTGGGCAGCCGGCCCACCAGCGTGCCGACGAGCAGCCGGGCGGCGTGCCGCACCCGGAGGATCTCCAGGTATCCCGTGGCCATGCCGAGCCCTCCACTCACCTGCCGGACTGCGCCGGACGGGGGGTTGTACGTATAACGGCCGCTTCCATACGTACCATGTCGGCTGTTCGCCAGTCCAGACGAAGGAGCGGTCCGCGGTGGCCCGAGCCAGCACCCGACCCACGAGCCGGGACGTCGCCCGGGCCGCCGGTGTCTCCCAGGCCGCCGTCTCCCTGGTACTCGGGGAGAAGTGGCGCGGACGGGTCTCGGAGGCCACCGCGCAGCGGGTCCGCGACGCCGCGCACGACCTCGGCTACCGGCCCAACCTGGCCGCCCGCAATCTGCGCCTGGGGCGCACCCGCACCGTGCTGCTGGTGGTGCCGGCCCTCACCACGGAGTTCTTCGCCGGGGTCTACACGGGCGCGGCACGGGTCGCCGCGCAGCACGGCTTCGGCGTGGTCCTCTACCCCTCGCCGGAGGGCATCGGGCCGGCCCGCGATCCGTTCGCGTCCGCACAGGCGGCCCTGGACGGCGTCATCGCCTCCTCCATGGCCGCCGACGCCCTCAGCGCGATCCGGGGCGACCAGCTCCCCCTGGTGATGCTGGACAGCGATCCGGAGGCCGGCCCCGGCGCGGCCACGGTGAACCTCGACATCGCCGACGGCGTCCGCCAGGTCGCCCGGCACCTGCTGGACCTCGGCCACCGCCGCTTCCTGCACCTGGCCGCGGACGTGGCGTCCTGGACCTTCGAGGTACGCGCCCGCGAACTGGCCGCCCGGCTGGCGGGCGCCCCGGGCACGTCCCTGCGCACCGTCTCCTCCCCCATCTCCATCCGGGGCGCCGAGGCCGCCGCCGCGGCCGCCCTGGCGGAGGGGGACCGGCCCACGGCCGTCGTCTGCGACGACGACCAGTTGGCGGCCGGCGTCTACAAGGCGGCCCGCCGACTGGGCCTGGCGATCCCCGGCGACCTCTCCGTCACCGGGCTCGACGACCTGGCCCTGGCCACGGCCATCGACCCCGAGCTCACCACCGTGCGGTTCGACGCGGAGCTGTTCGGCGAGCGGGGCATGCGGGCCCTGCTGGCCGTCCTGGAGCAGCGCGAGCCCCGGGCGGACGACATCCCGGTGGACCTGGTGGTGCGCGGTTCCACCGGTCCGGCCCGGGACTGATCCGGGTCCGGGCACGCGTGCGCCGCGTGCCCGGACCCGCGGATCCGGCGGCACGCGGCGCACCCGTACGGGACTACTCGGTGTCCGTGCCGGACTCCGTCTCCGCCTCGGCGTCCGCTTCCGCCTCCGACGCCGTCTCGGCGCCGCCGGCCTCCAGCAACCGGGCCAGCTGCCGGCCGGTGATCCGCTTGAACTTGCGCTTCTGCGGCCGGGTGCGGTCCAGCACCGCGACCTCCAGCCGCTCCGCGGGGATCTCCCGCTCACTGCCGTTGGTGTCCCGCGACAGGGACTGCACGGCCAGCTTGAGCGCCTCGGCCAGCGTCATGCCGTCCCGGTGGCGCTGGTCGAGGTAGCCGCTGATCTGCTCGGCGTTGCCGCCGACCGCCACCGAGCCGTGCTCGTCGACGATGGAGCCGTCGTGCGGCAGCCGGTAGATCTGGTCCTGCTCCGCGGTCTCGCCGACCTCGGCGACCACCAGCTCCACCTCGTAGGGCTTCTCCCCGACGCTGGAGAAGATGGTGCCGAGCGTCTGCGCGTAGACGTTGGCCAGGCCCCGGGCGGTCACGTCGTGCCGGGCGTAGGTGTACCCGCGCAGGTCGGCGTAGCGGACGCCGCCGATGCGGAGGTTCTCGTACTCGTTGTACTTCCCGGCGGCGGCGAAGCCGATCCGGTCGTAGATCTCGCTGAACTTGTGCAGCGCGCGGGACGGGTTCTCGCCGACGAAGACGATGCCGTCGGCGTACTGCAGCACGACCAGGCTGCGGCCGCGGGCGATGCCTTTGCGGGCGTACTCGGCCCGGTCGGCCATCGCCTGCTGGGGGGAGACATAGAACGGCGTCGACACCGGTTATCCGTCCCTTTCTGTCGAAGTCACTGGACCACCTTGAAACATCCGGACCGCCCGCTACAGCAGCGAGGCCCGCGGACCGTCGGGCTGCTCCAGCCGCCGTTCCAGCACGGACCGGGCGATCGCGGACGCCTCGTCCTCGGTGAGCCGGCGGAAGCCGTCCTCGGTGATCACGGTGACGATCGGGTAGATCCGGCGGGCGACATCGGGACCACCGGTCGCCGAGTCGTCGTCTGCCGCGTCGTACAGGGCCTGGACCACCAGCGTGGTGGCCTCGGCCTCGCTCAGGTCCTCCCGGAACAGCTTCTTCATCGCGCCGCGCGCGAAGATCGAGCCGGAACCGGTGGCGGCGTACCCCTGCTCCTCGGAACGGCCGCCCGTGACGTCGTAGGAGAAGATCCGCCCCTGCTCGCGGTCCACGTCGTACCCGGCGAACAGCGGCACCACGGCCAGGCCCTGCATGGCCATGCCGAGGTTGGAACGGATCATGGTCGACAGCCGGTTCGCCTTGCCCTCCAGCGACAGCTGTGCCCCCTCGACCTTCTCGAAGTGCTCCAGCTCCAGCTGGAACAGCTTCACCATCTCCACGGCCAGGCCCGCCGTGCCCGCGATGCCCACCGCGGAGTACTCGTCCGCCGGGAAGACCTTCTCGATGTCCCGCTGGGCGATGACGTTGCCCATCGTGGCCCGCCGGTCACCGGCGAGGACGACCCCGCCGGGGAAGGTCACGGAGACGATGGTGGTGCCGTGCGGGGCCTCGATCGCGCCCTGGACGGGCGGCAGCTTCCTGCGCCCCGGCAGCAGGTCCGGCTGGTGTTCGGAGAGGAAGTCCATGAAGGAGGAGGACCCGGGCGTCAGGAAGGCAGCCGGCAGACGCCCGGTGTCACGAGTGTTGGCTTCCACGAGGTTCCCTCCAGGTAGGCGGCAGCCCGACGGATGCTGTCGGGATCGTCTCCCAACTTGCCGATGGCCGAATTGCAGTTGAAGCACAGTACGTCACGGACCCTACCCGCCTCGCGGCAATGATCCACATGGGATACGGGTTCGATGCGGGTCGTTCCGTCACGCGTCCTCCGCGAGCGGACCACGCGGCCTGCCGCAGCGCGAACGCTGTCCCCGGCCCGTGCCGACGCACCGCGGACAGCGTTCACACCTTCTTCGATTGCGAAGTACGGCACCTGCTCGGCCTGCGGGCCGAAGGTTACTCGCCGCCCTTTTGGACGAAGGACCTGACGAAGTCCTCGGCGTTGGCCTCCAGGACGTCGTCGATCTCGTCGAGGACGTCGTCCACGTCCTCGCTCAGCGCCTCCTGGCGCTCCTTGAGGTCCTCGGAAACCTGCGCGTCCTGCGCCTGCTCCTCGACCTCCTCGGTGGAACGCGTGGCCTTCTGCTGCCCGCCGCCGGTGTCCTTGGTCGCCATAACCCTCACCCCGCTCAGTTCGCCCGACATGGTCGGCATGACGCCGATTGGTGATGATCAGACCCTACAAGCCGGGTCCGACAATGCCCCCGTACTTGCTCCAACGTACGGGGACCACCTCGATGATTCCCGCCGGCGGGTCGTTCCACCCTCCGACGGGCCGTTGCCGCCTCCCGGGTACCCGGGAGGTTCCGGCTCAGTTGCCGGAGAGAACCCTGACCAGGTCTTCCGCGGTGCGGCAGCGGTCGAGGAGTTCCTTGACGTGGTGACGCGTCCCGCGCAGCGGCTCCAGGGTCGGGACGCGCTGGAGCGAGTCCCGGCCCGGGAGGTCGAAGATGACCGAGTCCCAGGAGGCGGCCGCCACGTCGTCCGCGTACTGCTCCAGGCAGCGGCCGCGGAAGTAGGCGCGGGTGTCCTCCGGCGGCTTCGTACGGGCCCGCTCGACCTCCGCCTCGTCCAGCAGCCGCTTCATCCGGCCGCGGGCCACCAGCCGGTTGTAGAGGCCCTTGTCGGGGCGTACGTCGGCGTACTGGAGGTCCACCAGGTGCAGCCGGGCGGCGTCCCAGTCCAGGTCGTCACGGCGCCGGTAGCCCTCCATCAGCTCCCGCTTGGCGACCCAGTCCAGCTCGCCGGCCAGGCTCATCGGGTCGTTCTCCAGACGGGTGAGGGTGTCCTCCCAGCGCGCCAGGACGTCCTTGGTCTGCTCGTCCGCGTCGGCGCCGAACCGCTCCTCCACGTACTTGCGGGACAGCTCGTAGTACTCCATCTGCAGCTGCACCGCGGTCAGTGTCCGCCCGCTGCGGAGAGTGACCAGGCGCTTCAGCGACGGGTCGTGCGAGACCTGGTGCAGGGTGCGGACCGGCTGGTCGACGGCGAGGTCGACCGCGATGAAGCCGTCCTCGATCATCGACAGCACCAGGGCCGTCGTGCCCAGCTTCAGGTAGGTCGAGATCTCCGACAGGTTGGCGTCCCCGATGATCACGTGCAGGCGCCGGTACTTCTCGGCGTCGGCGTGCGGTTCGTCGCGGGTGTTGATGATGGGGCGCTTCAGCGTCGTCTCCAGGCCCACCTCAACCTCGAAGTAGTCCGCCCGCTGGCTGATCTGGAACCCGTGCTCGTGGCCGTCCTGGCCGATGCCGACACGGCCGGCACCGGCGAAGACCTGCCGGGAGACGAAGAAGGGCGTCAGGTGGCGCACGATGTCCGAGAACGGGGTGGCCCGCTTCATCAGGTAGTTCTCGTGCGTGCCGTAGGAGGCGCCCTTGTTGTCGGTGTTGTTCTTGTAGAGGTGGATCGGCTGGGCACCGGGCAGCGCGGCGGCCCGCTCGGCGGCCTCGGCCATGATGCGCTCACCGGCCTTGTCCCACAGCACGGCGTCCCGCGGGTTGGTGACCTCGGGCGCGCTGTACTCGGGATGCGCGTGGTCCACGTAGAGCCGGGCGCCGTTGGTGAGGATCACGTTCGCCAGGCCGATGTCCTCGTCGGTGAGCTGGCTGGCGTCGGCGGCCTCCCGGGCGAGGTCGAAGCCCCGGGCGTCCCGCAGCGGATTCTCCTCCTCGAAGTCCCAGCGGGCCCGGCGGGCCCGGTGCATCGCCGCCGCGTAGGCGTTCACGATCTGGGACGAGGTGAGCATGGCATTGGCGTTCGGGTGGCCGGGGACGGAGATCCCGTACTCCGTCTCGATGCCCATTACTCGCCGTACGGTCATGCGGCCCTCCTTGCCCGGCGGCACTCCCGGTCGGGGGCGCCGCTCAAGTACCGCCGTCGCTCAGGTGCGCGTGCGGTGCCCGTCCCCGCACCGCGCGACTCGGCGGTATGGAAGAGCCTAGAACGCCTCTGCGCCGGTGGGGAGATCATTTGCGTCATTGCTGTGCTCCAGCCGTGGCCCGGAAAACAGTCGGCTGCGGGTACCCGTTCAGGGCACCCGCAGCCACCCTGCTTTTTACAGGTACTGACCGGTATTCGCCACCGTGTCGATGGAGCGACCGGTGTCCGCGCCCTGCTTTCCGGTGATGAGCGTACGGATGTACACGATCCGCTCGCCCTTCTTTCCGGAGATGCGCGCCCAGTCGTCCGGGTTGGTGGTGTTGGGCAGGTCCTCGTTCTCCTTGAACTCGTCCACGCATGCCTGGAGCAGGTGCGAGACGCGCAGGCCCTTCTGGTTCTTCTCGAGGAAGTCCTTGATGGCCATCTTCTTGGCCCGGCCCACGATGTTCTCGATCATGGCGCCGGAATTGAAGTCCTTGAAGTAGAGGACTTCCTTGTCACCATTGGCGTAGGTGACCTCCAGGAAGCGGTTCTCCTCGGATTCGGCGTACATCTGTTCCACGGCGGTCTGGATCATGCTCTGGACCGTCATGCCCTTGTCGCCGCCGTGCTCGGCGAGGTCGTCGCCGTGCAGCGGGAGGCGCTCGGTGAGGTACTTGCCGAAGATGTCCTTCGCCGCTTCGGCGTCCGGACGCTCGATCTTGATCTTCACGTCGAGCCGGCCGGGCCGCAGGATCGCGGGGTCGATCATGTCCTCACGGTTGGAGGCACCGATGACCACGACATTCTCCAGGCCCTCCACACCGTCGATCTCGGCCAGCAGCTGCGGGACGATGGTGTTCTCCACGTCCGAGCTGACACCGGAGCCACGGGTGCGGAAGAGGGACTCCATCTCGTCGAAGAAGACGATGACGGGCGTGCCCTCGCTGGCCTTCTCACGGGCCCGCTGGAAGACCAGGCGGATCTGCCGCTCGGTCTCGCCGACGTACTTGTTGAGCAGCTCCGGGCCCTTGATGTTGAGGAAGAAGCTCTTGCCGGCGGCCTGCCCGGTCACCTCGGCCACCTTCTTGGCGAGCGAGTTGGCGACGGCCTTGGCGATGAGCGTCTTTCCGCATCCGGGGGGCCCGTAGAGCAGGACGCCCTTGGGCGGGCGCAGTTCGTGCTCGCGGAACAGGTCCGGGTAGAGGTACGGCAGCTCGACCGCGTCCCGGATGGCCTCGATCTGGTTGCCGAGGCCGCCGATCTGCTCGTACCCGATGTCGGGGACCTCTTCGAGGACGAGCTCCTCGACCTCGCTCTTGGGCACGACCTCGTAGACGTAGCCGGAGCGCGGCTCCATGAGCAGGGCGTCGCCGGGGCGGATGGTGATGTCCAGCAGCGGCTCCGCGAGCCGCACCACCCGCTCCTCGTCGGTGTGCCCGACCACCAGGGCGCGCTCGCCGTCCTCGAGGATCTCCTTGAGGGTGACGATGTCGCCGACGCGCTCGAACTCCATGGCCTCGACCACGTTGAGCGCCTCGTTGAGCATGACCTCCTGGCCACGCCGGAGCCCGTCGAGCTCCACGCCCGGGCTGACGTTCACCCGGAGCTTGCGGCCGCCGGTGAAGATGTCGGCGGTGCCGTCCTCGTTCGCCGTGAGGAAGACTCCGAAACCGGCCGGGGGCTGCGCCAGCCGGTCGACCTCCTCCTTGAGGGCCACGATCTGGTCGCGGGCCTCACGGAGCGTGCTGGCGAGTCGTTCGTTCTGGGCGGACACGCCGGCCAGGTTGGTCTGCAGCTCGACGATCCGCTCTTCGAGAATCCTCGTGTGTCGCGGAGAGTCGGCGAGCTTACGTCGCAGGACGGCGATCTCCTGCTCAAGGTAGGCGATCTGCCCGGCCGGGTCGTCGGACCCGCGTCCCGGGCGGATGCCGCGGTTCATGTCGTCGTCGTGGGCTGCCACGGTCCTCACCTCCTCCAAGGGGAGCTGGACGCTTCCAGACCCTACCTGGGCGGGTGTCGATTGAAACCCCTAGATCACAAACACGGTCGGGGTGTGTCCGATCTTCACCCTTGCGCTCTCCCTCACGCCAGGGGAATACCCACCGACGAAGATTGGAATCCCGGCGCGGGTAGGCTCGACGTGTTCAACACCCGTCGGAGCTGGCCGGATTCCCGTCCGGTCCGGCGCGGGAAAGCGGCAGGAGGGATGAGCGTGCAGCAGGAGGCCGGGGTCCGCGAGGAGCCGCTGGAGGTCTGGATCGACCAGGACCTGTGTACGGGCGACGGCATCTGCGCCCAGTACGCGCCGGAGGTGTTCGAACTCGACATCGACGGGCTGGCCTACGTCAAGGGCCCGGACGACGAACTGCTCCAGGACAAGGGAGCGGCAACGCCCGTTCCGCTGCCGCTCCTCACCGACGTCGTCGACTCGGCGAAGGAGTGTCCCGGCGAGTGCATCCACGTCCGCCGGACGACGGACGGCGTGGAGGTGTACGGGCCGGACGCCGGGTGACCGGCGCGGCACGGCCCGTCATGGCTGTCCGGAAATCCGCGGGCGCCGGAGTGCGCGCCGGGCTCACGCTCCCGCGCGCACGCCGCGGATCGCCCTACCTCCGTCACACGCTGCGGGCGCCGGACGGCTCGGAGCGCACGAACGCACCGTCGTCCCAGTGCCACTTCACGTCCTCGCGCACATCGGGGCAGCAACTCGGCACGTCGTCGGACGAGTAGCCGAGGAGGGTGGCGCGGACATCGCCCGCGCGCACGGCGAACTCCTCGACGTTGGTGCGGTCACGGGGGTCGACGAGCGTGGCGACCACGCGCGCGGTGTCGTCGCCGTCGGCGCGGGTGAGCACGTACACGCCGTCCGGCGGAGTGCCCATGGGGGCGTCGCAGTGGACGACGGCCACCGTCTCGGGCCGGCCGTCCCCGTCGAGGTCGCCGGACGCCTGCCGCTCCACCACCTGTTCCACCGGACCGCAGTCGAACGGGAAGTCCACACCCGCCGGATCCGGCGGAGCGCCCTGCGCCGGCGCACTCTTCGTCTGCGGGGCCGGGGTCTGGGCCGCGGTCGCGGAGCCGGGCTGGAACAGCGACGACAGCGCGACGACACCGGCCAGGGCCGTCGCGGTGGCGACCCAGTGGATCGGGCGGGCGTGCGTGTGGGCCAGTTCCGGGACGGCGGAAGGCTGCACGGGGAGTGCCTCCTGTGAGGGCTGTGCCGGTGGGGTGGCCAGCATCGTGCCACACGTCACACGACCGAGGGAACGGCGGGGGTGTGCCGTTGTGGTGCGGGGGTACCGGGGCGGGTCCGCCGGCGGCCCTCGGACCCCGGACCCCGGACCCCGGACCCCGGCGGCCGGCCGGCCGGAGCGCCGGTCAACGCGGCGGCGCCGTGGCACAGTTCCGGCGGATGCCGGGGAACTGGGCCACGGCGCCGGTGCGTTGTCGTGGCGTAAGCCGTCAGCGGGCGTCGTGGCGTAAGCCGTCAGCGGGCGTCGTGGCGAAAGCCGTCAGCGGGCGGTGCCGCCGTCGGCGTTGGGGCCGGAGTAGTCCTCGCCGTAGGCGCCCTTCGCGGGACGGCGGCGGCGCATGGGCGGCTCGACGCCGTCGGCGAGACGGCGGGCGGTGAGCAGGAAGCCGGTGTGGCCGATCATCCGGTGGTCCGGGCGGACGGCCAGACCCTCGATGTGCCAGTTGCGGATCATCGTCTCCCACGAGGTCGGCTCGTTGAAGCAGCCGATCTCGCGGATGGACTCCACGGTCCGGGCGAGCTGGGTGGTGGTCGCCACGTAGCAGCACAGGATGCCGCCGGGGACGAGGGCCTTGGAGACGGCCTCCAGGCACTCCCAGGGGGCGAGCATGTCGAGGATGACGCGGTCCACGTCGGCGTCGGACAGGTTGTCCTGGAGGTCACCGACGGTCAGCTGCCAGGCGGGGTGCGGCCCGCCGAAGTAGCGCTCGACGTTCTGCCGGGCGATGTCGGCGAAGTCCTCCCGGCGCTCGTAGCTGTGCAGCATGCCCTGGTCGCCGATGGCCCGCAGCAGGAAGCTGCTCAGCGAGCCGGACCCGACACCCGCCTCCACGACGCGCGCGCCGGGGAAGATGTCGGCGAAGGCGAGGATCTGCCCCGCGTCCTTCGGATAGACGACGGCTGCCCCGCGGGGCATGGACAGGACGTAGTCGGGGAGCAGGGGGCGCAGCGCGAGGTAGGCGACGTTACCGGTGGTGCGGACAACGCTGCCCTCGGGTGCGCCGATCAGCTCGTCGTGCGGGAAGGAACCCTTGTGGGTGTGGAAGTTCTTCCCGGCCTCGAGCGTGAACGTGTAGTGGCGGCCCTTGGGGTCGGTCAGCTGAACCTGGTCCCCGACCTTGAAGGGCCCGCGCCTGCGGGCGGCACCGGTCGGTTCGGACATGTGACCAGCCTACCGGTCCCCGGAGGGGCCACCGACCACCTCCCGGACGGGCGCGGACCGGGACGGCGCGGGCGGGCCTCGGCTCCGCCCGCGTCAGCTGGGCCGTGCCATCGCCTTCACGAAGGCCCGCTCCACGTCCGCCGCGGACAGCACGCCGTAGATCTCGCCGGTGTCCTCGACGACCAGGTACTCGGTGGCCGGGGTCGCCCGCAGCACCTCCAGCAGGTCCTCGCCCGCCAGCTCGGCGGACACCCGCATGCCGTCGGTGATGTCCTGGGACAGACCGCTGACCGGGACCCACGGGCGGCGGTGCTCGGGCACGCCGACGATGGCGGCCTCGCGCACCAGGGACAGCGGGGTGCCGTCGGGGTCGACGACGACCAGGGCGCGGGCGCCGGCGGCGTTGGCGCGGCGCAGGGCCTCGGACAGCGGGGTGTCGTTCTCCACCGGCACCGCACGCCGGGTGAGGGTGCGGGCGCGCAGCTCGGGAAGGTGCTCGCGCAGCCGGGCCACGCGCAGGCTGTTGCCCGCTCCGGTCCAGATGATGGCGGCCAGGATGGCGGCGAGCAGGGCGTCCAGGACGGTGTCCATGCCGACGCCGTCCTGCGCGTCGGAGCCGAGCGCGCCGGTCTGGGTGAGCAGCGGCAGCCCGATCAGCACGGAGACGGCGAGGGCGCGGCCGACCCAGGCGGCGGCGACCGTGCCGCTCATCGGCTTGCCGGTGAGTTTCCAGACCACCGCGCGGAGCATGCGGCCGCCGTCGAGGGGGAGGCCGGGCAGGAGGTTGAAGACGGCCACGATGAGGTTGGAGATCATCAGGCCGGCCAGCAGGACACCGGGCACGGAGGCGGGGTCGACGACGAGGAGGCCCAGGTAGAAGACGCCGGACAGCACCAGGGACAGCAGCGGGCCGACGAAGGCGAGTACGAACTCGCGGCCGGGGGTCTCGGCCTCCTTCTCGATCTCGGAGACGCCGCCGAAGAACTGGAGCTGGATGCGGCGCACCGGCAGCTTGAAGCGGAGCGCGGCGAGGGTGTGGGCCAGCTCGTGGACGAGGACCGAGGCGTAGAAGGCGACGGCGAAGAACAGGGAGACCAGGTAGCTGGCGGCGCCGAGCTCGGGCAGGACGCGGTCGATCTGCCCGCCGAAGACCCAGGTGATGAGGATGGCGACGAGGAACCAGCTCGGCGCGACGTACACCGGCACGCCGAACGGCCGTCCCATCAGCAGGCCGCCGCGCTGCTGCTCGGGGGGCCGCTGCGGACCCCTGCCGGAGCCGGAGGCGGCGCGTGCGCGGTCGTCGGTGCCGTGCGGGGTGCCCTGCGGGCCAGCCGGAGGGCCGGGGGGCGCCGGGGGAACCCCCGGGCGGGGGGCCTCATCGGATGCCGGGAGCGGGGCCGTGCCGTCGCGGGGGTCGGTGGGTCCGCCGGGGTCCGTGGGTCGGCCGGGGGCGGCGGGGCCGCCGGGTGCGCCGCCGGGGCGGTCGGGGCCGCCGGGTGCGGCGGAAGGTTCCGTCGGGGGCGGAGGGCCGCCGGCGGGGGCCTCCGGGGCGGTCCGGCCGGGGTCGCCGGCCGGGGCGCCGGGGGCGGGGGGTGCCGGGTGCGGCGCCCCGTCGTCTCCGGGTCCGGGGGCGGTGCCGGTGGCGGGGGCGGTTCCGGGCCGGGCCGCCTCGGGCCGGCCGTGACCGTCCGGGGCGGGGCCCTGGCCGCCGTCCCGGGTGGTGGTGTCGTCGGGGGCCGGGTCCGAGCGGCCCGGGCGGTGCTCGGTCGATTCGCCGTCGCCGGACCGCGGCCGCCCGCGCCCGCCACTTGCCTCCACCGGTGTCCCCTCGCTCGCTGCGTCTCCCGCGCCTGCCGGGCGGGAGGGTCTCGTGTCGATGGTATGCGGCCGTCGCCACCCGTTTCCCCTCGGCACCCCAGTCCCCTCCCCCGCGTCTCCCCGCGTCTCCCGCGCCGACTGCCCCTCTGGTTCCCGTCTCCTTCCCGTTCTTCCTCCGCGGTCACCCCGGGCGGTTGTCCACAGGCGGCGACCGCCTCGTGCCCCGTGTCGGTGCCGGGCCGTAAGGTCTGGGGCATGGAGACGAGCACGGAGGACCCGGCACGGCCGGCGAGCGGCCCGGCGGCACCGGCGGCGGCACCGCCGGCCCCGGACGCACTGCCGTCCGGGACCGCGTTGACCGGGACGGCGCAGACGGCCGTCGCGGCGACCGGGACCGCGGAGACCGGGACGGCGCAGACGGCCGTCACGGAGACCGCGGCCACGGAGGGCACGGTGGCGGAGGGGACCGGTGCGGAGAGGGCCCCCGCGCTGCCGCCCGTCTCGCTGTCCCCTTCCCGTGCCGGTGACTTCATGCAGTGCCCCCTGCTCTACCGGTTCCGGGTGATCGACCGGCTGCCGGAGAAGCCCAGCGAGGCGGCGACCCGGGGCACCCTGGTGCACGCCGTGCTGGAGCGCCTGTTCGACGCCCCGGCGGCCGAGCGCACCGCGCCGCGCGCCAAGGCACTGCTCCCGGGCCAGTGGGAGCGGCTGCGGGAGAGCAGGCCCGAGGTGGCGGAGCTGTTCGCCGAGGATCCCCAGGGCGAGCGGCTCGCACGGTGGCTGGCGGAGGCGGAGCAGCTGGTCGAGCGCTGGTTCACCCTGGAGGACCCCCGGCGGCTGGAACCGGCGGAGCGGGAGCTGTTCGTCGAGGCGCGGCTGGAGTCGGGGCTGACCCTGCGCGGCATCATCGACCGGGTCGACGTGGCCCCCACCGGTGACGTGCGGATCGTCGACTACAAGACCGGGAAGGCACCGCGCCCGGAGTACGCCGAGGGCGCGCTGTTCCAGATGAAGTTCTACGCCCTGGTCGTCTGGCGGCTGAAGAACGTCGTCCCCCGCCGCCTGCAGCTGGTGTACCTGGGCAGCGGTGACGTCCTGACCTACGACCCCGTGGTCGCCGACCTGGAGCGGGTCGAGCGCAAGCTGCTGGCGCTGTGGGACGCGATCTCGCGCGCCACCGAGACCGGTGACTGGCGTCCGCGGCCCACCAAGCTGTGCGGCTGGTGCGACCACCGGGCCCACTGCCCCGAGTTCGGCGGCACTCCCCCGCCCTACCCCCTGCCGGTGGTGCCGCCCCCCGCGCCGCGCGGTCCCTGACCGGGCGCCCGCTCTCCGCCGTGCCCCGGCCGCGGACCGGTCCCCCGCCGCAGGGCAGAATGGGACCGGACTAGCGAAGGAGACTTACGTGGCCATCCGCGTCCTACTGGTCGACGACCAGCCCCTGCTGCGCACGGGCTTCCGGATGATCCTGGAGGCCGAGCAGGACCTCGCGGTCGTCGGCGAGGCCGGGGACGGCCTCCAGGCCCTGGACCAGGTGCGGGCGCTGCAGCCCGATGTGGTGCTGATGGACATCCGCATGCCGCGGATGGACGGGGTGGAGGCGACCCGGCAGATCACCGGCCCCGAGCGCAACGGCCCGGCCAAGGTGCTGGTGCTGACGACGTTCGACCTCGACGAGTACGTGGTGGAGGCCCTGAAGGCGGGCGCCAGCGGGTTCCTGCTGAAGGACGCCCCGGCCAACGAACTGGTGCAGGCGATCCGGGTCGTGGCGGCCGGGGAGGCGATGCTCGCGCCGAGCATCACGCGCCGGCTGCTCGACAAGTACGCCACGCACCTGCCGTCCGGCGAGGAGGCGGTGCCGGACACCCTGCACACGCTGACCGACCGTGAGGTCGAGGTGCTGAAGCTGGTGGCCCGCGGCCTGTCCAACGCGGAGATCGCCGCCGACCTGTTCGTCAGCGAGACCACGGTCAAGACGCACGTGGGCCACGTGCTGACCAAGCTGGGGCTGCGGGACCGGGTGCAGGCCGCGGTGTACGCCTACGAGAGCGGGCTGGTGCGCCCCGGCGCCCAGTAGGCCGGCCGGCACGGCGGCCGGCGGCGGCAAGCCGACGGGCAGCGGGAAGCCGGGCCGGAGGACACCGGACGCGAGGCACAGGACGTACGACGAAGGGTGGTCCCTCCCGGCCGGGAGGGACCACCCTTCGTCTCGTGACGCGGGTCCGCGTCAGTTCTTGCTCAGTTCCCAGAACCGGAACACGGTGGAGGCGTCCAGGCAGTACTCCACGCCGGCGACGCCGTCACGGACGACCGCGTACTGCTTGGCCTGCCAGACGGGCAGGACCGGCAGCTCGTCGGCGACGATGTCCTGGAGTTCGCCGTACTCCTTGTCGGTCGCGGCACGGTCGCTGATGGCGGCGGTGCGGGGGATGAGCGTGCCGGTGATGGTGCGGTTGCTGTAGTTGTTGCCCAGCACGTTGCCCTCACCGAAGAAGGGCCCGGTGAAGTTGTCGGCGTCCGGGTAGTCGGGCACCCAGCCCTTGACGTAGACACCGTACTTGCCGGCCTCGATGTCCTTCTCGTACTGCTCGAAGTCGACGGACTTCATCTCGGCGTCGAACAGCCCGCTGGCGTTGAGCTGCTCCGCTATCGCGGTGAGCTCCTGGTCGGTGGCCGGGCCGTAGCGGGACGGCGTGGACCACAGGGTCAGCTTCACCTTGCCGGTGATGCCCTCCTCCTGGAGCGCGGCGGCCGCCTTGGCGCGGGAGGGTCGGGCGCCGTAGGTGTCGAAGAAGGCGGTGTTGTGGCCCGCGATGCCGGCCGGGATGATCGAGTACAGCGGGGTGGCGGTGCCCCGGTAGACGTCCTGGATCAGCGCCTCGCGGTCGAGCAGGTGGGCGATGGCCTTGCGAACGCCGGTCTTTCCGGCCACGGGGTCGTCCATGTTGAAGACGAGGTGCTGGACCTCGGCGCTGCTGCCCTCGACGACCTCGACCTCGCCGGTGCCGTTCGAGGACTCCTCGATGTCGGCGATGGCCTTGGCGGTCAGACCGCGGTAGGCGATGTCGACGTCGCCGCCCTGCACGGCCTTCTGGAGGGCGGACTGGTCACCGCGGAAGAACTTCAGCGTGACGCCGGAGTTCTTCGTCTCGACCGTGCCCTTGTAGTACTCGTTGACGGAGAAGACGGCCTGGTCCTTGCCGTAGGAGTCCAGCTTGTACGGCCCGGAGCCGGACGCCTTCCCGTCCTCGCGCAGCTTGCCCTCGTCGTACTGGCGGTGGTCGACGATGGACCCGGCGCCGGAGGCGATCTTGCTGGGGAAGGTGGCGTCCGAGGTGTTGAGCCGGAAGACGACCGTCTTCTCGTCGGGCGTCTCGACCTCTTCGAGGGTGGAGAACATCACCGCCGGGCCGTCCGGGTCGTCGATCTTCAGCATGCGGTCGAAGGAGAACTTGACGTCCTTCGAGGTGAGGGAGTCACCGTTGCTGAACTTGAGACCGTCCTTGAGCGTGCAGCGGTAGACCGAGCTCTCGGAGTCGGTGAAGGCGCACTCCTCGGCCGCCTCGGGCCGCGGCTCGGTGGCTCCCTTGGGGAAGCTGAGCAGCGACTGGAAGACGTTGTTGAACAGCAGCCAGGAACCCGGGTCGTAGCCGGAGGCCGGGTCGGTGGCGAGGACGTCGTCGGACATCCCCACCACCACGCCGGAGCCGTCCGACCCGGAGTCGCCGTTCTCTGATCCACAGCCGGTCAGCAGGCCGGACGCCAGACCGGCCACCAGGGGCAGGACCGGCCACTTCTTGCGCAGGTTCACGTGTGCTTCGTCCTCGGTAGGTCCCGGTCGCGGAGGTGCCGGCCCGGGCGGTCGGTTCGGGTCAGCCGTCCACTCCCCGGCCGAGCTCCCACAACTGGAGCGTGGCCGAGGAGTTGAGCGAGTAGGCGGTGCCGGTGATGTCGTCGCGCGCGGCGACGTACTGCTTGCCCTGCCACAGCGGCAGCACGGGCACGTCGTCGGCGACGATGTCCTGAATGTCCGTCAGGCTGCCCGCGGCGCCCAGCCGGTCGGCCTGGCGGCGGGACGCGGGGATGAGGTCCTCGCGGATCTTGTCGTTGGCGTAGGGCGAGCGGAGGAAGTTGTTCTCGTCCAGGAAGGGCGCGAGGAAGTTGTCGGCGTCGGGGAAGTCCGGGAACCAGCCCATGCCGTAGACGTCGTAACGGCCCTTCTGGCCGGCCGCCCGGTATTCCGACCAGGGGTGGCCCTCGATGTCGGCCTCGAACAGTCCGCTGTCGTCGAGCTGCTTGCGGAGCTGCTCGAACTCCGCCTTGGTGCCCGTCCCGTAGTGGTCGGTGTTGTAGTGCAGCGTCAGCTTCACCGGGGTGCTGACGCCGGCGTCCTCGAGCAGTCGCCGGGCCTTAGCGGGGTCGGGGTCGCCGTACTGGTTGAAGAAGGAGTTCGAGTGCCCGGTGATGGTCGCCGGGACGAGCGAGTACAGCGGCTGGGCCTGGGAGCCGTAGACCGCGTCGACCAGTGCTCCGCGGTCGACGATCCGGGCCATGGCCTGCCGGACCGCCTTGGACTTCACGGTCGGGGCGTCGGTGTTGAAGGCCAGGTAGCGGATCTCCAGGCCGGGCATCTCGACGAGGTCGATGTCGTCGTCGGCGTTGCCCGCGAGTTCGTCGATCTGCTCGGGCGACATCGTCCGGGTCATGACGTCGATGTCACCGTGCTCCAGCGCGTCGCCCATGGCGTCGGGGTCCGGGAAGGAGACGATCTGGACCTTGTCGCTGTTCACCTTCAGCGAGCCCTTGTAGTGCGGGTTCCTGGTGAAGGTGGCGCGGACCATCTCGCCCTTGTCGACCTCGGCGTCCAGGGTGTAGGGGCCGGAGCCGTCGACGTCGAAGCCGTCGCGCAGCTTGTCCTTGGCGTAGCTCTCGGGCTGGACGATGCCGGCGACGGGCGTGGAGAGCTTGTAGGGGAAGGTGGCGTCGGCGGTCTTCAGGTGGAAGATCACCTCGCGGTCGCCCTGGGTCTCCACGGTGTCCACGGTGGACAGCAGCGCGTGGACCTCGCTGTCCGCCTTGATGGCCAGGGCCCGGTCGATGGAGTACTTCACGTCCTCGGCGGTGATCGCGTCGCCGTCGGCGAACTTCAGGCCCTCGCGGAGGACGCAGCGGTAGCGCTCGTTGCCGGCGTCGGTGAACTCGCACGACTCGGCCGCCTCGGGCACGGGCTCGCCGGCCCCCCGCGGCTGGGTCATCAGCGTCTGGACGGTCTGGCGCAGGATGTTCCAGGTGCCGACGTCGTAGGCGAAGGCGGGGTCGAGCGGGGCCGGGTCGTCCTCCGAGGCGGTGAACCGGTCCGTGGTGCCGACCACGATGGCGTCGCTGTCGCCGCTGCCGCCGTCGGTGTCCCCGCACCCGGCGAGCACCGGCGCGAGCAGGCCCAGGAGGGCCGCCGGCACCAAAGTCTTGCGGTTCATGCTCGAGTTTCTCCAGAGCTGTCGACTCCGTGTACCCGGCATGCAGGGGTGGCGCAGCGGATCACGAGAGGGGGGCGATGTTCTCGCGACGAGATTAGTCCGCCACCGCAGGGGGGCCGACAAGTACCGGAGTTGGGCGTTCATCACGCAGTGGAATCGGGTGTGAACGCACCGGCAGAAGCGTCCGGGGAATGATTCGTGCAGCGTCCCCCCAATCGGTACACATGGGTCCGAGCACAGGTGCCGAAAAGGGGCGGACGGCACGCCCCGGCACCCCCCTCGCGCACGCGGAAAGTGGCGAACCTCACATGTGAAAACGGCCTCGATGGTAACGGAATTAAGCCATCACCCATGATTCGAATTCCGCCGTACACATGTTCCGTGATCACGCGGTCACGGGAACGGAATTCCGGTGCCGGCGTTGTTGCACGCTGGGTGAACTTCTAGCGCATTTCCGTCATCAGACCGCGCAGGAATGGCAGGTCGACCACTTCCAGCGAGGGGACGACGGTGCGGCCGGCGGCCGGCGGGATGGGCGCCACGGAGGGCACCGCCACCACCTGGCAGCCGGCGGCCTCCCCGGCCGCGACCCCGGTCGCGGTGTCCTCGACGACCGCGCAGCGGGCCGGGTCGGCCCCGAGTCCGGCGGCGGCGGACAGGTACGGGTCCGGGTGCGGCTTGGTGCGCGGGACCTCGTCACCGGCGACCGAGAGGGCGAAGTGGCGCCGCCCGAGGGAGTTCATGACCCGGTCGATGATCCGCCGGTGCGAGGCGGACACCAGGGCCGTGGGGACGCGGTGCTCCGACAGTTCGGCGAGCAGCCGCTCCGCCCCGGGCATCAGCGGCAGCGCCCGGTCGATGCGGGCCTCGAAACCGTCGTTGAGCAGGACCGTCAGCTCGGGGAGCGCGATGTCGGCGCCGGTCGCCTCGATCAGGAATCCGGCGCTGCGGGACATGGGACCGCCCACCACGACGTGGCGCCAGGACTCGTCGAGGGTGTGCCCGAGGGAGGCGAAGACCTCGACCTCGACGTCCCACCAGAAGCCCTCGGTGTCGACGAGCGTGCCGTCCATGTCCAGGAGCACGGCCTGCAGGCCGGTGCCCGCCGAACGGGTGGGGGCGGCGGCCGTCCGGGCGCGGCCGGACGGCCGGGGCAGCGGCCCCGGGGCGGAGCCGAAAGCGGGGATCGTACTGGTCATCCACGTACCTCCTGGAGGGGCGAGCAGGCCGGCCCCCCGTGCGGGGAGCCGGCCTGCAGTGGACCGACCAGTGTACGTCGCGCGTGGGGCACATGCCTCATTTGCCCCGTGGGTCCCCCGCCACACGCCGCAGGGGACCTGCGCCCCGAAGGGCGCGGTGAGGCGGGTGCGTGCCTCAGCGGGCGTTGAAGTACTTGGCCTCCGGGTGGTGGATCACGATGGCGTCCGTGGACTGCTCCGGGTGCAGCTGGAACTCCTCGGACAGGACGACCCCGATCCGCTCGGGCTGGAGCAGCTCGGCGATCTTGGCGCGGTCCTCCAGGTCCGGGCAGGCGCCGTAGCCGAGGGAGAAGCGGGCCCCCCGGTACTTCAGGGCGAACATGTCCTCCATGTCGGCCGGGTCCTCCCCCGCGAAGCCGAGCTCGCTGCGCACGCGGGCGTGCCAGTACTCGGCGAGCGCCTCCGCCAACTGCACCGACAGACCGTGCAGTTCGAGGTAGTCGCGGTAGGCGTTGGCCTCGAACATCCGGGCCGTCTCCTCGCCGATGCGGGAGCCGACGGTGACGACCTGGAAGCCCACCACGTCGGTCTCGCCGGACTCCTCGGGCCGGAAGAAGTCCGCGAGACACAGGCGGCGCCCGCGGCGCTGGCGCGGGAAGGTGAAGCGGGTCCGCTCGTTGCCGTCCTCGTCGAGGACGATCAGGTCGTCGTCCTTGGAGACACACGGGAAGTAGCCGTGGACCACGGCCGCCTCCAGCAGGTTGTCCGTCTGGAGCCGGTCCAGCAGGCCGCGCAGCCGGGGCCGCCCCTCGCTCTCGACGAGCTCCTCGTACGTCGGGCCCTCGCCGGTGCGGGCCTGCTTGAGCCCCCACTGGCCCTTGAACAGGGCGCCCTCGTCGAGCCAGGAGGCGTACTCCTTGAGCTGGATGCCCTTGCTGACCCGGGTGCCCCAGAACGGCGGGGTGGGCACGGGGTTGTCGGTGGCGACGTCGGAGCGCACGTGCCCGTCCTCGGGGCGCTCCTCGATCTCCACGGTGGCCGCCCGCACGCGCCGCTGGCGCAGTTCGGGCAGCTTGGCCCCGGGCACCCCGCGCTTGATGCCGATCAGGGCGTCCATCAGGCGCAGGCCCTCGAAGGCGTCGCGGGCGTAGCGCACCTCGCCCTGGTAGATCTCGTGCAGGTCCTGCTCGACGTAGGCGCGGGTCAGGGCGGCGCCGCCCAGGATGACCGGGTAGTCGGCGGCCAGGCCGCGCTGGTTGAGCTCCTCCAGGTTCTCCTTCATGATCACGGTCGACTTCACCAGCAGGCCGGACATGCCGATGACGTCGGCCCGGTGCTCGTCGGCGGCGTCGAGGATCGCGGAGACCGGCTGCTTGATGCCGAGGTTGACGACGTTGTAGCCGTTGTTCGACAGGATGATGTCGACCAGGTTCTTGCCGATGTCGTGCACGTCGCCGCGGACGGTGGCCAGCACGATGGTGCCCTTGCCGGCCTCGTCGGTCTTCTCCATGTGCGGTTCGAGGTGCGCCACGGCGGACTTCATCACCTCGGCGGACTGGAGCACGAACGGCAGCTGCATCTGGCCGGAGCCGAACAGCTCGCCGACCACCTTCATGCCGTCCAGGAGGGTGTCGTTGACGATGTCGAGCGCCTTGCGGGTCTGCAGGGCCTCGTCGAGGTCGGCCTCCAGGCCCTTGCGCTCGCCGTCGATGATGCGGCGCTTGAGCCGCTCGTCCAGCGGCAGGGCGGCCAGTTCCTCGGCCTTGCCGGCCTTCAGGGACTTGGCGGTGGCGCCCTCGAACAGCTGCATCAGCTTCTGCAGCGGGTCGTAGCCCTCGCGGCGGCGGTCGTAGATCAGGTCGAGGGCGGTCCGGACCTCCTCCTCGCTGAAGCGGGCGATGGGGAGGATCTTCGAGGCGTGCACGATCGCCGAGTCCAGCCCGGCCTTGACGCACTCGTCCAGGAAGACGGAGTTGAGCAGGATGCGGGCGGCCGGGTTGAGGCCGAAGGAGATGTTCGACAGGCCCAGCGTGGTCTGCACCGCCGGGTGACGCCGCTTCAGTTCGCGGATGCCCTCGATGGTGGCGACGCCGTCCTTGCGGGACTCCTCCTGGCCGGTGCAGATCGTGAAGGTGAGGCAGTCGATGAGGATGTCCTCCTCACGGATGCCCCAGTTGCCGGTGAGGTCCTCGATCAGCCGTTCGGCGATCTCGACCTTCTTCTCGGCGGTGCGGGCCTGGCCCTCCTCGTCGATGGTCAGCGCGATCAGGGCGGCGCCGTGCTCCTGGGCCAGCCGGGTGACGCGGGCGAACCGGGACTCGGGACCCGCGCCGTCCTCGTAGTTGACGGAGTTGATGACCGCCCGGCCGCCCAGCCGCTCCAGGCCGGCCCGGATGACGTCGACCTCGGTGGAGTCCAGGACGATCGGCAGGGTGGAGGCGGTGGCGAGCCGGCCGGCCAGTTCGCTCATGTCGGCGACGCCGTCGCGGCCGACGTAGTCCACGCACAGGTCGAGCATGTGCGCGCCCTCGCGGATCTGTTCGCGGGCCAGTTCCACGCAGGCGTCCCAGCGGCCCTCCAGCATGGCCTCGCGGAACTTCTTGGAGCCGTTGGCGTTGGTCCGCTCGCCGATCGCCAGGTAGGCGGTGTCCTGGCGGAAGGGGACGCTCTGGTAGAGGGAGGCGGCGCCGGGCTCGGGGCGCGGGTCGCGCTCGGCCGGGGCCAGGTCGCCCACCCGCTCGACCAGTTGCCGCAGGTGCTCGGGGGTCGTGCCGCAGCAGCCGCCGACCAGGGACAGGCCGTAGTCGCGGACGAAGTTCTCCTGGGCGTCGGCCAGCTCACCGGGGGTCAGCGGGTACCGCGCGCCGTCCTTGGTGAGTTCGGGCAGCCCGGCGTTGGGCATGCAGGACAGCCGGATGCGGGAGTGGCGGGCCAGGTGGCGCAGGTGCTCGCTCATCTCGGCGGGGCCGGTGGCGCAGTTCAGCCCGATCATGTCGATGCCGAGCGGTTCCAGCGCGGTGAGCGCGGCGCCGATCTCGGAGCCGAGGAGCATGGTGCCGGTGGTCTCGACCGTGACCGACACGATCAGCGGGACCTCGAAGCCGGCGGTCTCCATGGCGCGGCGGGCGGCGACGACGCTCGCCTTGGTCTGCAGCAGGTCCTGGGTCGTCTCCACGAGCAGCGCGTCCGCGCCTCCGGCGAGCAGGCCCTCGGCGTTCTGCTGGTAGGCGTCGCGGATGGCGGCGAAGGTGGTGTGGCCGAGCGTGGGGAGCTTGGTGCCGGGGCCCATCGAGCCCAGCACCCAGCGGAGCCGGCCGTCGCGGGCGGTGTACTCGTCCGCCGCCTCGCGGGCGATCCGCGCCCCGGCCTCGGAGAGTTCGGTGACGCGTTCGGCGATGTCGTACTCGCCGAGGGCCGTCAGGTTGGCGCCGAAGGTGTTCGTCTCGACGCAGTCGACGCCCGCTGCGAAGTACTCGGCATGGACCGAACGGACGATGTCCGGGCGTGTCAGGTTCAGGATCTCGTTGCAGCCTTCGAGGTTCTCGAAGTCCTCGAGCGTCGGGTCCTGAGCCTGGAGCATGGTGCCCATCGCACCGTCGGCGACCACCACCCGGGTGGCGAGTGCCTCTCGTAGGGCGGACACACGGGTCCGGCTGTCGGCGGAAGGGGACTGCGGCAACGAGGCCATGTGAAGGGCTCCCTCAGATGCGACGGCTGTCGGCTTTGCGGCTGCGTGGGGGGAGGCGTCACGGGCCTTCCCCGGCAGGGGCGCACGCGGCCAGGGTAGCCGGGACCGCGTGCCGATGTTCGGAGCGTCCACGGGCCGGACCATGATGGGCGGCACCCGTTGCGCAGGACGAGTGAGGCGACCGATGACCTCCGACCATTGGCGGGAGGTCGGCATCGACCGGTAGTGTTCGGCAATGCCGAACAGCGGCAGCGGCGTCGCAGGTCGACGGTCGAAGGGGACGGAGGCAGTACGGCGATGGCACGGAACATCCAGTCGCTCGAACGGGCGGCGGCGATGCTGCGCCTGCTCGCGGGCGGCGAGCGGCGGCTCGGCCTCTCGGACATCGCCTCCTCGCTGGGCCTGGCCAAGGGCACCGCGCACGGCATCCTGCGCACCCTCCAGCAGGAGGGCTTCGTGGAGCAGGACGACGCCTCCGGCCGCTACCAGCTGGGCGCCGAACTGCTGCGCCTGGGCACCACCTACCTGGACGTGCACGAGCTGCGGGCCCGGGCCCTGGTGTGGACGGACGACCTGGCCCGCTCCAGCGGGGAGAGCGTCTACCTCGGCGTGCTGCACCAGCAGGGCGTGCTGATCGTGCACCACGTCTTCCGGCCGGACGACAGCCGGCAGGTCCTGGAGATCGGGGCCATGCAGCCGCTGCACTCCACCGCGCTGGGCAAGGTGCTGTCCGCCTACGACCCGGTGGCGCACAGCGAGGCCCTGGACGCGGACCGCAAGGCGTTCACCGACCGCACGGTGTGCGATCCGGACGCCTTCGAGCAGATCCTGGACCTGACCCGCGCGCGTGGCTACGCGGCGGACGTGGAGGAGACCTGGGAGGGCGTGGCGTCCATCGCGGCGCCCATCCACGACCGGCGGCGGATGCCGGTGGGGGCGGTCGGGGTGACCGGTGCGGTGGAGCGGCTGCGCGGGGACGGCGACCTGCGGCCGGAACTGATCGCCGCGGTGCGGGACTGCGCCCGGTCGGTGTCCCGGGACCTGGGCGCGCGCCGCTTCTGAGCGAGGTTGGACCTTCGACCGGGGCGCCGGGCCGGCGCTCCGGCCGCCGTCGTGCCCGGGGCCGGAGCGCTCGCGGGACGGCCGCCCGTCCGGACCCCGGCGGACGAAGGACGCGCCCGCGCGGGAGGGTGTGCCCTCGGTGCGCCGGGACATCTGACGGGCCGTGATCAGTAACGATCGCGTTTTCGACAACCAGACCCTTGACGCACGGAACACGCCACGGCGAGACTCCCGTCCATCGGTCGGCATTGTCGAACACCTACCGGCAATACGCGCTAGAGTGTGACAACGCCAAGGGCCGGCATCGCTCTCAATTTCCGAGGGCGCCCATCCCCGGAGGGACCCGGGGGTCGGCTTCCCTGGACGAAGGACAAAGGAGTCGCGGGTGTCCAGCTCCGACATCTTCATCGGCGAGACCATCGGTACCGCCATACTCATCCTGCTCGGCGGCGGTGTGTGTGCCGCCGTGACGCTGAAGGCCTCCAAGGCCCGCAACGCCGGCTGGCTCGCCATCGCCTTCGGGTGGGGGTTCGCCGTCATGACGGCCGTCTACATCGCCGGGCCGCTCTCCGGCGCCCACCTCAACCCGGCCGTCACCCTGGCCCTCGCCATCAAGGACGGCGACTGGAGCAACGTTCCCGTCTACTTCGCCGGAGAGTTCCTCGGCGCGATGATTGGTGCCACTCTGGTCTGGATGGCGTACTACGGGCAGTTCCAGGTCCACCTGACCGACAAGGAGATCGTCGGCGGGCCGGGCGCCCAGGCGACCACCGCCAAGGCGGTCGAGGCCCAGGAGAAGGGCGCGGGCCCGGTGCTGGGCGTCTTCTCCACCGGCCCCGAGATCCGGAACCCGGTGCAGAACCTCGCCACGGAGATCATCGGCACCATGGTGCTGCTGCTCGCCGTGCTCACGCAGGGCCTGAACGACGAGGGCAACGGCCTCGGCGTCCTGGGCGGACTGATCACCGCGCTCGTGGTCGTCTCGATCGGTCTCTCCCTCGGCGGCCCGACCGGGTACGCGATCAACCCGGCCCGCGACCTCGGTCCGCGCATCGTGCACGCCCTGCTGCCGCTGCCCAACAAGGGCGGCTCGGACTGGTCCTACGCCTGGGTCCCGGTGGTCGGTCCGCTCATCGGCGGCGCCCTCGCGGCGGGCATCTACAACGTCGCTCTCGCCTGAGAGCCCCCGTATGCCCGCCGGCCGCCGCCAGGACTTCGCCGCAGCGCCGTACGTTCAGCCCCGTAACCAAGGAACTCCCAGGAGCACACAGTGACCGACGCCCACACCGCCGGCCCCTTCATCGCAGCCATCGACCAGGGCACGACCTCGTCCCGCTGCATCGTGTTCGACCGCGACGGCCGGATCGTCTCCGTCGACCAGAAGGAACACGAGCAGATCTTCCCCAAGCCGGGCTGGGTCGAGCACGACGCCACGGAGATCTGGACCAACGTCCAGGAGGTCGTCGCCGGCGCGATCGAGAAGGCCGGCATCACCCGCGACGACATCAAGGCCATCGGCATCACCAACCAGCGCGAGACCACCGTGCTGTGGGACCGCAACACCGGTGAGCCCGTCCACAACGCCATCGTCTGGCAGGACACCCGTACCGACGCCCTCTGCCGCGAGCTGGGCCGCAACGTCGGCCAGGACCGCTTCCGCCGCGAGACCGGCCTGCCGCTGGCCTCCTACTTCGCGGGCCCGAAGGCCCGGTGGCTGCTCGACAACGTCGAGGGCCTGAAGGAGCGCGCCGAGGCCGGCGACATCCTCTTCGGCACGATGGACACCTGGGTCATCTGGAACCTGACCGGCGGCACCGACGGCGGCCACCACGTCACGGACGTCACCAACGCGTCCCGCACCATGCTGATGAACCTGCACACCATGCAGTGGGACGAGAAGATCGCCGAGTCCATCGGCGTGCCCACCGCGATGCTCCCCGAGATCCGCTCCTCCGCGGAGGTCTACGGCGAGATCAAGGGCGGCAAGCTGGGCGACCTGCTCGGCGGCATCCCGGTCGCCTCCGCCCTGGGCGACCAGCAGGCGGCCCTGTTCGGCCAGACGTGCTTCTCCGAGGGCGAGACCAAGTCCACCTACGGCACCGGCACCTTCATGGTGATGAACACCGGCGACAAGGTCATCAACTCCTACAGCGGGCTGCTGACCACCGTCGGCTACCAGATCGGCGGGCAGAAGCCTGTCTACGCCCTGGAGGGCTCGATCGCCGTCACCGGCGCGCTGGTGCAGTGGATGCGCGACCAGATGGGCCTGATCTCCACCGCCGCCGAGATCGAGACGCTCGCGCTCTCGGTCGAGGACAACGGCGGCGCCTACTTCGTGCCGGCCTTCTCCGGCCTGTTCGCCCCGTACTGGCGCTCCGACGCCCGCGGTGTCATCGCCGGCCTCACCCGGTACGTGACCAAGGCGCACCTCGCGCGCGCCGTCCTGGAGGCCACCGCCTGGCAGACGCGGGAGATCGCGGACGCCATGACGAAGGACTCCGGGGTGGAGCTGACCGCCCTCAAGGTCGACGGCGGCATGACCTCCAACAACCTGTTGATGCAGACCCTCTCGGACTTCCTGGACGCCCCCGTGGTGCGCCCGATGGTCGCCGAGACCACCTGCCTCGGCGCCGCCTACGCCGCCGGCCTCGCCGTCGGCTTCTGGAACAGCACCGACGACCTGCGCGCCAACTGGCGGCGGGCCGCCGAGTGGACGCCCCGGATGGACGCGGACACCCGCGACCGCGAGTACAAGAGCTGGCTCAAGGCCGTCGAGCGGACCATGGGCTGGATCGACGACGAAGACTGACGAGGAGCAAGAACCCGACATGACCACTCAGTCCACCCTGCAGTCCGTGCCTGCCCTGGGGACGCACCCGGCCTCCGGCTCGAACCCGAGCCGGGCCGAGACCCGGGACCAGCTCACCAAGGCGTCGTACGACCTCCTCGTGATCGGCGGCGGCATCCTGGGCATCTCGACCGCCTGGCACGCCGCGCAGTCCGGTCTCAGGGTGGCACTGGTGGACGCCGGCGACTTCGCCGGCGCCACCTCCTCCGCCTCCTCCAAGCTGCTCCACGGCGGTCTGCGCTACCTGCAGACCGGCGCGGTGAAGCTGGTCGCGGAGAACCACTTCGAGCGCCGTGCGGTCTCCCGGCAGGTGGCCCCGCACCTGTCGAACCCGCTCACCTTCTACCTGCCCGTGTACAAGGGCGGGCCGCACGGCGCGGCGAAGCTGGGGGCCGGCGTCTTCGCCTACTCGGCGCTGTCGGCCTTCGGCGACGGCGTCGGCCACCTCCTGTCGCCCGCCAAGGCCGCCCGCGACGTGCCGGAGCTGCGCACCGACGGCCTCAAGGCCGTGGCCGTGTACGGCGACGACCAGATGAACGACGCGCGCATGGCTCTGATGACGGTCCGCGCGGCCGCCGAGTCGGGCGCGGTCGTCCTGAACCACGCCGAGGTGACCGGCCTGCGCTTCACCCGGGGCCGGGTCACCGGCGCCGAGCTGCGCGACCGGCTCTCCGGGGACGAGTTCGGGGTGAACGCCCGGCTGGTGCTGAACGCGACCGGCCCGTGGGTCGACCACCTGCGCCGCATGGAGGACCCGGGCGCCGCGCCGTCGATCCGCCTGTCGAAGGGCGCCCACCTGGTGCTCAAGCGCACCTCGCCCTGGAAGGCCGCGCTCGCCACGCCGATCGACAAGTACCGCATCACCTTCGCCCTCCCCTGGGAGGACATGCTGCTCCTCGGCACGACCGACGAGGAGTTCGAGGGCGACCCGGCGGACGTCGCCGTCAACGACAAGGACGTCGCCCAGATACTCGACGAGGCCGCGTTCTCCATCCGCGACCAGCAGCTCGACCGGGACCTGATCACCTACGCCTTCGCCGGGCTGCGGGTGTTGCCCGGCGGCCCCGGCGACACCGCCAAGGCCAAGCGGGAGACCGTCGTCACCGAGGGCCGGGCCGGCATGCTGTCGGTCGCGGGCGGCAAGTGGACCACCTTCCGGCACATCGGCCGCACCGTCATGCAGAAGCTCCAGGCGCTGCCAGGGCACCCGCTGGGCGAGGACTTCGAGCCGGTGGCGTCGCTGCCGAAGAAGCTGCCGCTGCCGGGCGTCGCCAACCCGCGCGCGGTCGCCCACCGGCTGCTGGTGGACGGGCCGGCGCCCGGTCCCCGCATGGCGGCGGACACCGCCCGGCACCTGGCCACCCACTACGGTTCGCTGGCGTTCGACATCGCCCGGCTGGCCAACGACGACCCGGCGCTGGCGCAGCGGGTGCACCCGGACGCGCCGGAGATCTGGGCGCAGGTCGTGTGGGCCCGGGACCACGAGTGGGCCGAGACCGCCGACGACGTGCTGCGGCGCCGGACCACCCTGACGATCCGCGGCCTGGCCACGGACGAGGTCCGCGGACGTGTCCAGGACCTGCTCGACAGGAAGTAGACACCGGCCCCGCCGCAGCGGGGTGCGGATCCCGGGTTCCGCGCGGGGGGCGGGGCCGGGAAGGGGGCGGTCCCACGCCGACGGGGGCCGCCCCCACCGCTGTGCCGACGTCCGGCCGCGGCGTCCTAGGCCGGGTGTCCGGGCGGCCGTCCGGGCCGGGACGCGGCGTCACCCCGGCGGCACCGCACGGGAGTTCGCCCCGGTCCTCCGGGCGGCGCGCCCGGGGGGGCGGGGGTGTGTCCGGGTGACTCCCGGGGCAGTCATGGGGTCACTCCCCCCGCACGGGGGCTGCGGGCGTCCCCGCGGCACGCCGTAAGGTTGGGGGGTACGCGAGGGCACGTCGGAAGGAGGCGCTGGGTGATCGAGCTCGAGGGGGTTCCCGAGCTGATCGACCCGGTCATGGTGGCCGCGTTCGAGGGCTGGAACGACGCCGGCGACGCCGCCTCCACCGCGGTCGCGCACCTGGAGCGGGAATGGAAGGGCGAGGTCTTCGCGGCGCTGGACGCCGAGGACTACTACGACTTCCAGGTCAACCGTCCGACGGTGTTCATGGACGGCGGGGTCCGCAAGGTGACCTGGCCGACGACGCGGCTGTCCGTGGTCCGGGTGGGCGGCGACAAGCCGCGCGACCTCGTCCTAGTCCGCGGGATCGAGCCGTCGATGCGGTGGCGTTCGTTCTGCAACGAGCTCCTCGGCTTCGCCCACGAGCTCGGCGTGGAGATGGTGGTCGTCCTGGGCGCCCTGCTCGGCGACACCCCGCACACCCGTCCGGTACCGATCAGCGGGACCACGTCCGACCCGGACCTGGCGCGGCGCATGGACCTGGAGGAGACCAGGTACGAGGGCCCCACGGGCATCGTCGGCATCCTCCAGGAGGCGTGCACGCACGCCGGGGTCCCGGCGGTGTCGCTGTGGGCGGCGGTCCCGCACTACGTGTCGCAGCCGCCCAACCCGAAGGCCACGCTGGCCCTCCTGAACCGCCTGGAGGACCTGATCGACGTGCGCATCCCGCTGGGCGAGCTGCCGGAGGACGCGCGGGCCTGGCAGGTGGGCGTGGACCAGCTGGCCGCGGAGGACAGCGAGGTCTCCGAGTACGTGCAGTCGCTGGAGGAGGCCCGGGACACCGCCGAGCTGCCCGAGGCGTCGGGCGAGGCCATCGCCCGGGAGTTCGAGCGGTACCTGCGGCGTCGTGACGGGGCGTCGGGCCCCGCGCCCGGCGGGCACGCCACCGACGGCGGCGAGGGCCCGGCCTCCTACCGGCGGGAGGGCCCGGGCGGCCGCGCCCGGCCGTCGAGGCCGCCGAAGCCGGAGACGGAGACGGAGACGGAGACCGGCGGCACCGAACGGGACGGCGAGGAGCCGTCCGAGGAGTGAACGGGCCCGGGGCTCCCGTCCCCCCGGGGGGACGGGAGCCCCGGCCGTTGCCGGGCCCGCCCGGACCGCGCGGACCCGGCCCCGCTACAGGGCGACGCCGAGCAGGGCGTCGACGGCGCGGGAGACGACGCCGGGCGCGCCCGCGTCCGTGCCCCCTTCGCTCTCCTGGAGGACCACCCAGCGGTCGACGGCCGCCAGGGCCGCCGGGGCGTCCAGGTCGTTCGCCAGGGCCTCGCGGATCTCCTCGACCAGGGCGTCGGCGGGCGGGCCGTCGGGGCGGGAGACCGCCGCGCGCCAGTGGCCGAGCCGGGTCAGGGCGTCCTGGAGGACCTGGTCGGTCCACTCCCAGTCGGCCCGGTAGTGGTGGGCGAGCAGGGCCAGGCGGATCGCGGCCGGGTCGACGCCCTCGCGCCGCAGGGCGGACACGAAGACCAGGTTGCCCTTGGACTTGGACATCTTCTCGCCGTGCAGGGCGACCATGCCGGCGTGCACGTAGGCCTTGGCCATGGGGAACTCGCCGGTGAGCACCTGGGCGTGCGAGGCGCCCATCTCGTGGTGCGGGAAGACGAGGTCGGAGCCGCCGCCCTGGACGTCGAAGCCCATGCCGAGGCGGTCGAGGGCGATGGCGACGCACTCGATGTGCCAGCCGGGACGGCCGCGGCCCAGCGAGCCGCCGTCCCAGCTCGGCTCGCCCTCGCGGGCGGCCATCCAGAGCATGGGGTCGACGGGGTCCTTCTTGCCGGGCCGGTCCGGGTCGCCGCCGCGTTCGGCCGACAGCAGCCGCATGGCGGCCGCGTCCAGGCGGGAGACCTCGCCGAAGTGGGGGTCGGACTCGACGGAGAAGTAGATGTCGCCGTCGACCTCGTAGGCGGCGCCCAGCTCCCGCAGCCGCTCCACCAGCGGAACGATCCCCGGTATGGCCTCCACGGCGCCTATGTAGTCCCGCGGGGGCAGCATCCGCAGGGCCGTCATGTCCTCGCGGAACAGGGAGGTCTCCTGCTCGGCGAGGGCCGCCCAGTCGACGCCGTCGCGGTCCGCCCGCTCCAGCAGCGGATCGTCGATGTCGGTGACGTTCTGGACGTAGTGGACCTGCCGCTCGGTGTCGAGCCACACGCGCTGCACGAGGTCGAACGCGTTGTACGTCGCCGCGTGCCCGATGTGGGTCGCGTCGTACGGGGTGATGCCGCACACGTAGATGCGGGCGACGGGACCGGGATCGAGGGTGACGAGGCCGCCGGTCGCGGTGTCGTGGATCCTCAGGTCGCGGCCCCGGCCGGGCAGGGCGGGGACTTCGGAAGCGGGCCAGGCATGCATGGAGCGAGCCTAACCGGACCGGAGTTCCGGATACGAACCGGAGCGGGCCGGATGGCCGTGAAGGCACTCTTGCGCGTGGCCGCCCGATGTGCCCGCGTGCGCCGCGGTCACACGGGGGGCCAGGGGATGGCGGGCCACTGCCCGCCGGGCGCCGGGTGGGTCCCTGCGGCGAGCAGCGCGGCCACGCGCGCCCGGGTGGCGTCGATCTCCTCGGCGGAGAGCAGCGGCGCGAGAGCCGCGGACAGCGGGCCGTCGTCCGCCAGGGCCGCCCCGAGGCCGGTGAGCACCTCGCGGGCCTCCTCGGTCAGCGGCTCCCCCGCCCAGCCCCACAGCAGGGTGCGCAGCTTGTCCTCGGTGTGGAAGGTGACACCGTGGTCGATGCCGTACAGCCGGCCGCCGGCCGCGGGGAGCAGGTGACCGCCCTTGCGGTCGGCGTTGTTGATCACGGCGTCGAGCACCGCCAGCCGGCGCAGCCGCGGGTCGTCGGCGTGCACCAGGAGGGCGGTGCCGCCGTCCCCGGTGTCGACGAAGCCGATGGCCTTCCAGCCCGGCTCGGCCTCCTCGCCCTCCACCACGGCGAGCAGCGCGTCCCCGGGCACCGTCTCCACCCACAGCTGGCACATGCCCTCGCCGTGGGGGCCGTCGCGCAGCACGGTGGGCGGCACGAGGTCCCAGCCGGTGGCCGCGCAGACCAGGTGGGCGGCGACCTCCCGCCCGGCGAGCGTCCCCGTCGGAAAGTCCCACAGGGGGCGCTCCCCGGCGACCGGCTTGTAGACGCAGGCGGCCTCGCGGCCCTCATGGGTGACGGTGCAGTACAGCGCCGTGTTGGACGCCTCGCGGATGCGGCCGCGCACGGTCAGCTCCCCCTCGGCGAGCAGCGTCGTGACGGCGGGGTCGGTGGTGGTCACGCTCCGCGGCGGTATCCGTTCTGGCGCGGACATACGTGTCCTTCCGGGTCGAGCGGGAGGCTGCACAGCGGGCACGGCGGCCGCCCGGCGTTGACGACGTCCAGGGCGCGCTTGGCGAAGGCGCGGGCCTGCGCGCCGGTGAGGCGGACCCGCAGCATGGGGGGTCCGTTCTCCTCGTCCTGGAGCATCCGCTCCTCGGCCTCGGCGAGGTCCTCCTCGGACTCGGCGTCGAGTTCGACGAGGGCCTGCGCCTCGACGATCATGCGCTGCTCCTCGCCGTCCCAGGCCAGCGCCATGGTCCCGACCCGGAACTCCTCCTCCACCGGAGTCTCCAGCGGAGCGGTGTCGGGAACGTCGGCGGGGGCCACGGCCGGGACGGCGGCGTTGCCGCCGCTACGGCGTACGACCTCGTCGAGCAGTTCGTCCATGCGCTCGGCGAGCGCCGCGACCTGGGTCTTCTCCAGGGCCACGCTGGTCACGCGGGAACCGGCTGAGGCCTGGAGGAAGAACGTACGGCGCCCTGGCAGTCCGACCGTACCGGCCACGAAACGTTCCGGCTGGTCGTAGAGGAACACCTGACGGGACACGTCCTGTCTCCATTGAGAGTGGTGGGCACGGGCGTCGGTTCATGGGGACCACGGCTGCGACCGCTTCACCCTACTGCGGCCGACGATCACGGTGCGCCCGCACCGCCCCCGACCGGGGCGTCCTCCGCCGGTGGCTGATCGCGCGGCGCCAGGGAGGCGAAATCCCCGGTGTCGCCCAGGCGGACGAGGAAGGGGCGCAGCCGGGTGTAACGGATCGCGGTGATGGAACACGGTTCCACGGAGATCCGCTGGAAGAGGTCGAGATGAAGTCCGAGTGCTTCCGCGACGAGGGACTTGATGATGTCCCCGTGCGAACACATGAGGTAGACGGCGTCGGCGCCGTGCTCGCGCTCCACGCGCGCGTTCCACTCCCGCACCGCCTCGGCGGCGCGGGTCTGCATCGCGCGCAGGGACTCGCCGCCGGGGAAGGCGGCGGCCGAGGGGTGCGCCTGCACCACCTCCATGAGGGGTTCGTCCTTGAGTTCGGCGAGTTTGCGTCCCGTCCAGTCGCCGTAGTCGCACTCGCCGATGCGGTCGTCGGTGTGCGCGGTGAGGCCCGGGCGGGCGTCGAGCAGCGGCCGGACGGTCTCCTGGCAGCGCTGCAGCGGGCTGACGACGACCTCGTCGAGGGGGAGTTCCGCCAGGCGGGCGGGCAGCGCGGCGGCCTGCTCGGCCCCGCGGTCGTCGAGGGCGACACCCGGCGTGCGGCCGGCGAGCAGTCCCTCGGTGTTGGCGGTGGAGCGTCCGTGCCGGACCAGGAGCAAGGTGGGCATGCGGCCCAGGGTAGGCGCACGCACCGGTGCGGTGCCGTGCCGGTGAAGGGGGAATGCGGTCCGTGATCGTCGACTGTGCGGTGTACCGGGAGGGGCGGCGGACCGAAGCGCCCGGGGACTACTCCGACGCGCTGGCGCAGGCCCGCGCGGCGGGCGGCTTCGTCTGGATCGGGCTGCACGAGCCCGACGCGGGCGAGTTCGACCTGGTGGCGCGGGAGTTCGGGCTGCACCCGCTGGCCGTGGAGGACGCCCTCAAGGCGCATCAGCGGCCGAAGCTGGAGGTCTACGACGACTCGTTGTTCGTCGTGCTCAAGCCGGTCGACTACGAGCCGGAGAGCGACACGGTCTCCTCGGGGGAGGTCATGGTCTTCCTCGGTGACGGCTTCGTGGTGACCGTCCGGCACGGCGAGAGCGCCCCGCTCGCGGCCGTGCGCGACCGGCTGGAGCACGAGCCGGAGCTGCTGGGGACGGGGCCGACGGCGGTGCTGTACGGGGTCGCCGACGCGGCCGTCGACCACTACCTGGAGGTGGCGGCCGAGCTGCAGAACGACCTGGAGGAGCTGGAGACGGAGGTCTTCGACCCGGAGGGCGAGGGGTCGAAGAACACCGCGTCGAGGATCTACACGTTCAAGCGGCAGATCCTGGAGTTCCGGCGGGCCACCGGCCCTCTGACGATGCCGATGACGCGGCTCGCCGGGATCGGCACGTTCGGCGCCGGGGTGCCGTTCGTGGCGGACGAGGCACGGCCGTTCTTCCGCGACGTGCAGGACCACCTCACGCGGGTCAACGACTCGGTGGAGGGGCTGGACCGGCTGGTGTCGGACATCCTGTCGGCGCACCTGGCGCGGATGAGCGTGCGGCAGAACGACGACATGCGGAAGATCTCCGCGTGGGCCGCCATGGCGGTGGTGCCGACCATGATCGCGGGCATCTACGGCATGAACTTCGAGCACATGCCGGAACTCCGGTGGTCCGGTGCCTATCCGGTGGTGCTGCTGTTCATGGTGGTGCTGGAGGTGCTGCTGTACCGGACGTTCAAGCGGCGCGGGTGGATGTGACGGGTCACGGCCCGCCCGTCCCGGCGGGCGGGCCGGGCCGTGGCCGCCGTCAGGCGAACTCCGGGACGGTGCTCGCCGGTCCGCCCAGGGCGTCGCGGCGTTCCGGCATCCTCAGCGAGACCATGCGGTGCCAGCCGGCCAGCCGCTCGTAGACGTACCTCGCGCGGATGCCCGCCGCCAGCATCGCGGCCCTGGGCCGGGACCAGCCGAGGATGCGGCCCATGTGGGCCATGACCGCGAGGCTGACGTCCCGGTGGACGGCGATCTCGGCGAGCGCGCACTCCCGCAGGGCGCGCTGGATGGCCCGCCCGTGGCCGGCGCGGGCGAGCCGCAGCAGCTCCTCGTGGCAGTAGGCGAGGTGGTTGTCCTCGTCCCGGGAGATCATGCGGACCGCGCGGCCGAGTTCGGGATGGCCGGCGAAGTGGGTGCGCAGCAGTTCCATCTGCTCGGACGCGCGCTGTTCGGTCACCCGGCTGTGGGCGAGGTAGGTGACGATGTCCGCCGCGGTGAGGGCCTCGTCGCGCCGCAGCCTGGCGTGGGCCAGGCCGATCCCGTGCCGTTCCAGCAGCATCGTGTAGTCGGTCTCGGGCGGTACGGGCACGGGCTGCACGCCGCGCTTCCTCATCAGGGCGTTGAAGATGCGGCCGTGCTTGTCCTCGTCGGCGCCGTGTCGCGTGATCTTGGGGGCGAGGTCCCGCTGGTCCTCGGGGACCAGCGCGGCGATGCGGGCGTTCTCCCAGCCGCCCTGCGACTCGCCGCTCGCGGCGATCGAGCAGAACAGGGCGAACGACTCGTCGTTGTCGAGGATCTCCTGGAACAGACTCCTGGCCGAAAGCATCGTGACCACCTCTTCCGCGGGCTCGCAGGAGAAGAGTCAAATGCGGGAGCGGGCGAGGTCGCAACAGGGGTACGGGGGCCACTGCTCCGAACGGGGGACGTCCCGGTACGGCCCGGGCGGGCCCCCCGGGGCGGCCGTCCGGGCCGGAAGACGGCGCCCGGGGCCGTAACCGCCGAGCCGCGGGGGCGTTGTACCGCGTGACGGCCGTGGCGGGGAAGACCCCCGAGCCCCCACCACGGCCGTGGGTCTTTCAGGCGAGGCCGGCCCGCTCCAGCGCCTCGGTGCCGGCGCGCAGGGAGGCGAGGCGCTCGTCGAGCGTGAAGCCCGCCGGGGCGAGGGTCAGGGTGGTGACCCCGGCGGCGGCGTAGGCCTTCATCCGGTCGGCGATGCGGTCGACGGAGCCGAGGAGCGTCGTCTTGTCGATCAGGTCGTGCGGCACGGCGGCGGCCGCACCCTGCTTGTCGCCGGACAGGTACGTGTCCTGGATCTCGGCGGCCTCCCGCTCGTAGCCCATGCGGCCGGCGAGCTGGTTGTAGAAGTTCTGCTTGCGGCTGCCCATGCCGCCGACGTAGAGGGCGGTGTAGGGGCGGAAGGTGTCGGCGAGCGCGGTGATGTCCTTGTCGTCGCCCACGGCGAGCGGGACGGTGGGGCAGATGTCGAAGCCGTCCAGGGTCCTGCCCGCCTTCTCGCGGCCCGCGCGCAGGTGCCGTACGGCGGTCTCCTCCAGGTGCTCCGCCGCCGGGAAGATGAGCAGGGCGCCGTCGGCGATCTCGCCGGTCTGCTCCAGGTTCTTCGGGCCGATCGCGGCGATGTACAGCGGGATGTGCTCGCGCTGCGGGTGCACGGTGAGCTTGATCGGCTTGCCGGGGCCGCCGGGCAGCGGGAGGGTCCAGTGCTCGCCGTCGTGCGTCAGCCGCTCGCGGGTCATCGCCTTGCGGACGATCTCGACGTACTCGCGGGTGCGGGCGAGGGGCTTGTCGAACTTGACGCCGTACCAGCCCTCGGAGACCTGCGGGCCGGAGACGCCCAGGCCGAGGCGGAAGCGGCCGCCGGAGAGGGAGTCGAGGGTGGCCGCGGTCATCGCGGTCATCGCCGGCTGGCGGGCGGGGATCTGGAAGATGGCCGAGCCGACGTCGATCCGTTCGGTCTGGGCGGCGACCCAGGTGAGCACGGTGGCGGCGTCGGACCCGTAGGCCTCGGCGGCCCAGCAGACCGCGTAGCCGAGGCGGTCCGCCTCCTGCGCCACGGCGAGATTGTCCGCGTCCATTCCGGCGCCCCAGTAGCCGAGGTTGATCCCGAGCTGCATGACCCTCTCCCCTTACCGATGAGTAACGTCGCGTGTCCGCCGACCCTATACCGCCGGCGGCCGGGCGGGCGTGCTCCCGGGCGTCCCGCGGGCCCGGTCCGGCGACCCGCCGGGCCGGCCCCGGGCACCCCGGAAATCGTTGTCCACAGGCCCCCACATCGCCGTCCCCGGCCAGTAATCTCGGCGTCCATGGAGCAGAGGCATCTCGGCCGTACCGGCCTGCGTGTGTCCCGGATCGGGCTCGGGACCCTGACCTGGGGCCGGGACACCGACGAACACGACGCCGCGGACCTGCTGAAGACCTTCTGGGAGGCGGGCGGCACCCTCGTCGACACCGCGGACGTGTACGGCGACGGGGAGTCCGAGTACCTGCTGGGCAAGCTGATGGACGGCCTGGTCCCGCGCCGGGACCTGGTCATCTCGACCAAGGCGGGCAGCGTCCGGGACCCCGGCCGGCGCTTCGACGGCTCGCGCGGGCACCTGCTCTCCGCCCTGGACGCCTCGCTCGCCCGGCTGGGCACCGAGTACGTGGACGTGTGGCACGTCCACGCCTACGACCCGGACACCCCGCTGGAGGAGACCCTCCAGGCGCTCGACACGGCCGTCGCCAGCGGGCGGGCCCGGTACGCCGGGGTGTCGAACTTCTGCGGGTGGCAGCTGGCCAAGGCGGCGACCTGGCAGCTGGCCGCACCGGGTCCGCGCACCCGGCTGGCGAGCACCCAGATGGAGTACTCGCTGCTGCAGCGGGGCGTGGAGCGGGAGGTACTGCCCGCCGCGATCGACCTGGGGGTCGGGCTGCTGCCGTCCTCGCCGCTCGGCCGGGGCGTACTGACCGGCAAGTACCGCAACGACGCCACGCCGGCGGACTCGCGCGGCGCCTCGGAGCACCTGGCGCCGTTCGTCGCGCCGTACCTCGACGACACGGCCGCCCGCATCGTGGACGCGGTGACCACGGCGGCGGACGGCCTCGCGGTGACCGCGCTCCAGGTCGCCCTGGCGTGGGTGCGCGACCGGCCCGGCGTGACCGCGCCCGTGGTGGGGGCGCGCACCGCGCAGCAGCTCGCGGCGGCGTTGTCAGTGGAGGCGCTTACTCTTCCTGACGAGATCTGCCGGGCGCTCGACGACGTGTCGGCGCCCGTGCACCGCTATCCCGATCACGACTGGAGCACGCTGTGAGCACGGAGCCGCCCAAGACCGCTCAGGACACCGGGCCGGGGACGCCGGGCGGGGCGGAGAGCGGCGGACACCCGGACGCACCGGCCGCCGGGGAGCGGCACCCTCCGGAGGCGGCCCCGGCGCAGGCCCTCGGGGCGGCCCCGGCGGGCGGGGACGCGCCGGAGGGGGAGGCCGCGGCGGCCGGATCGCCGGACGAGGGCACCGCCGCCGGGGGCGCGCAGGTGTCCGAGGCCGAGGCGGAGCTGCTGGCGCAGCAGGTCGAGCGGGAGCGGATCGAGCGGCGCAAGGCGCAGAAGCGGGGGCCGGTCGAGGCCGGGGCGAAGCTCAGCGGGCCGGCGGCCGACCTGCTGGCCGCCGTGCGGGCCGTGGAGAGCGGGGCGCGGCCGGTGCGCGCCACGGTGTTCGAGGAGGCCGAGCCCGCCCCCCGGCGTCCGGCGCCCGAACCGGTGCGCCGGACGCCGGTGGCCGCGCCCGCCGAGGCGGCGCCCGCCCCCGAGGCCGTCGGCGCCGTGCGGGAGGTCCTGGTCCGGGGCGGCGCCCCCGAGGCGCTGGCGGGGCCCGCGGCCGCCGTGCTGGGCGAGGGGGCCGCCGAGGCGCTGCGGACGGATCCCTGGCAGCTGCTGCGGGTCGCCGGGGTGCGGCCGGAACAGGCCGACGGCTTCGCGCGGTCCCTGCTCGGCCCGGGGACCGGGCCGGACGACGGCCGCCGGGGGCGGGCGGTCGCCGTCTGGCTCCTGGAGCAGGCGGCGACGGCCGGGCACACCGCCCTGGACCTCCCGGCCCTGACGGCCGCGCTCGCGCGGCAGGGCGTGCCGGACGCGGAGACGGCCGTGCAGGACGCGATCGCGGAAGGGGAGGTCCTGGTCTTCCAGGACGCCGTGGACGACGGCCGGCCGGCGGCTCCGTCCGGGGCGGCGGCGGAGACCGGGGGCGACGGTGAGGTCCCGGAGGCCGGGGAGGCCGGCGAGGAGCGTCCGGTCCGCGTGCTGGTGGGTCTGGAGCGGTACGCGCTGGCCGAGGAGAGCCTGGCCGACGGTCTGGCCCGGCTGGCCGGCTCGGTGCCGGACCAAGGCGGTTCCGCCGCCGGCTGGGAGCAGGCGGCCGGCGCCGCCGAGGGGGCCGCGGCCGACCTGATCCGGGCCGTCGCCGGACATGGCCTGGTGCTGCACACCGGCGGCGCCGCGTCGGCCGCCGAGCCGGCGGCGCTGCTGCGGGCCGCGCACGGTCTCGGGCTGCGCGCCTGGGCGGCCACGCACGCCCCCGCTGGACGGCGCTCCTTCGCCGCGCTGCTGGGCGGGCCCGGCGGCGGTGAGGAGCCGGGTGTCGCCACGGTGACCGGGCTGCTGTCCGGAGCGGAGGGGCCGGGCCGGGACGCCGAGGGGGCTCTCGCCCTGGACCTGCTGGTCGTGCTCGACGCACCGCAGCTGGACGTCGAGGCCGCCGCGCTGCTCACGGAGTCGCTGCCGGACGGGGCCCGGCTGGTGCTGGCCGGGGATCCGGGGGTGCTGGAATCGGCCGGTCCGGGCCGGGTGTTCGCGGACCTGCTGGCCTCGCGGGTGTGCCCGCAGGTGGCTTCCCGGCGGCCGGATCCCGGCCCGCTGGGCGAGCTGGTCTCGGGGATCGGGGCCGGTGAGCTGCTCCGGGTCGAGGCGCCCGGCAAGGAGGTCGTGATCGTGCCGGTGCGGGACGCGGGCGAGGCCGTGCACCGGACGGTGCAGCTCGTGGTGGACTCCGTGCCCCGGGCGATCGGGGTGCCCGCCGAGGAGACGCAGGTGATCACCCCGGGTCACGGGGGCGCGGTCGGCACCCGGGTGCTGAACGCGGCGCTCAAGGAGCGGCTCAACCCGGGCCCCGGTCGCTTCGGCGGCTTCGACCCCGGTGACCGCATCGCCTACTCCCCCGCCCCGGGGCGCACGGTGCCGGGCCGGGTGGTGCGGGCCGACGCCGAGGGGCTGCACCTGTCCTGCGCGGGCGAGGCCGTGACCGTGCCCAGGGACCGGGTGGAGCGGTCGGTGCGGCACGGCTGGGCGCTGACCGCGCACCAGGCGGTGGGCTGCCGGTGGCCCGCGGTGGTCGTGGTGCTGCCCGGGGACGCGGCGGGCGTACTGAGCCGTCCCTGGGTCTACACCGCGTTCGGCAGGGCGGACCGGCACCTGTCGGTGGTGCACGGCGTGGAGCAGGCACTGCCGCGCGCGGTGGCCGAGGTGCCGGCGAAGCCGCGCACGACCCGGCTGCCCGTGCTGCTGGCCCCGCAGGCGGCCGCGGCGGACGGCTGAGCCCCCCGCGGGGCGCGCCGCCACACGGACGCCCGCGGACCGGCCACACGCCGTGGACGCGCCGGAGACACGCCGTGGACGCGCCGGGGACGCGCGGCGGACGCCCCGGGTGGCCACGCCGCGGCCGGTCACGCAGCGCGTACGTCAGGGGCCGGGCACGCCGACGGCGGTGACACCGAGGTGTCACCGCCGTGGGGCGTGTCCGGTGCGGCGGTCAGCGGTCGGCGTCGAGCGGCTCCAGGTCCTCGTCCCCGTCCGGGTCCCCGGTCAGGGTCCGGGCGAGCGCGTCGTCGAGGTCGTCGTCCTCGTCGTCGTCGAGGTCGTCGTCGAACACCGCGCTCACGTCGAAGCGGCAGATCACCCGCTGCGGGTCGGCGCCCTCGAAGGGGGCTTCGAGCCACTCGCCCGGTTCCGCCGGTTCGTCGGAGACCGTGACCCAGAGGGTGGAGTCGCCCTCCTCCAGCCCGAACTCCGCGTGCCGGGAGGCGATCTCGTCGGGCTCGAACTCGCCGAACAGCAGGCCGAGCGCACCGTGCACCGTGCCCGACGCCTCCCCGCCGCCGTCGTCGTCGGCCGCCTCGATCCGCTGGGCGTGGGCGCGCAGCCGCTGGGGTTCGGCGACGGCGTAGTCGCGTCGGATCAGCACACTCAGAGCGCTCGGCTCGTCGGGGCCGGTGTACGGCGGCAGCGGCTCCTCGCCGGGGATCTCGAACGGGGTGACCTCGTCGTACCGGTCGTAGAGCAGTTCGTCGTACTCCTCCGCGGCCGCGGCCAGCTCGTTGAACGCCTCGTAGACGGCCGGGTCGTCCTCGCCCGACCGGCGTTCGACCGCGGCCAGGTGGCGGTCGAGCGCGGTCTTGACCGCCTCGGCGGCGGCGCGTACCTCGGCAGCGGTGGGCTGCGCAGCATCAGACATAGTGCTGACGCTATCCGTACCGGGGCCCAGCCCGCACAATAGATGCGATGCCGGAATACGAATTTGTCGACGTGTACGTGCCGCGCGGGGTGTCCCGCAAGGAGACGGCACGCCTGCTGACCGACCACGCGGAGTACGGGCACTGGGAGTTGTACCGCCTGACGCTGTTGCGCGACGGCAGCCGCAGGGTGCGGCTGCGGCGGCGCATCATCCGTCAGGTACGGGCCACCTGGTGAGACCCGGCTCACCGTCGGGACGTGCCGTCCCGGGGTGAGGCGGCAGGGAGCGGGTCCCGCGGGCGCGGGTCCCGCTCCCTGCCGTGTGCGGCGGACCGTGCCCGGCCGGCCCGTCAGGCCGCGGAGCGGGCCCTGCGGTACAGGACGGCTCCGGCGAGCAGCGCACCGGCGCCGACCGGCAGCACCAGGCCCAGGGGCAGCTCGCTGCCGGTGGCGGCGAGTGCCGCCTCGGCCTGGTGCGCGTCGACGGAGCGGTTGCCCCGGTCGTCGCCGCCGTGGGAGCCGCCCGGGGTCTCGGCCCCCGGCGTTCCCGGCTGCCCCGGGGTGCCCGGCGTGCCCGGCTGCCCCGGCGTTCCGGGCGTGCCCGGCTCTCCCGGCTGCCCCGGCGTTCCGGGCGTGCCCGGCGTTCCCGGCTGCCCCGGCGTTCCGGGCGTGCCCGGCTCTCCCGGGTCGCCTGAGCCGCCGTCGGCGCAGCCGTTGCCGAAGGCGGGGTTGCCGATACCGATGATGTCGACGCTGTTGCCGCAGACGTTCACCGGGGCGTGGACGGGGACCTGGACGTTGTTGCCGGAGGCCACTCCGGGCGAATCGGAGGTGTGCCCGCCGGCGTGGGATCCGGAGGAGGCCCCGTGGTGGCCCGCGTCGCCGTAGCCGTCCGGCGCGGGGGCGCTCCGGTCGGCGCAGGCGTTGCCCATCGCGGGGTTGAGGAGGCCGACGACGTCGACCGTGTTGCCGCAGACGTTCACCGGCACGTGCACCGGCGCCTGCACCGAGTTGCCGGAGAGCACGCCGGGCGACCCCGCCGCGGCGCCCTGCGCCCCGGCGTCGGCGTGGGCGGCTCCGCCCGCGGCGGCGATCATGCCGGTCGCGGCCGCCATGGTCATCAGCCCCTTGCGGGTGACCTGTCGCATTGCTGTGTTCCTGCCTTCGACCTCGTGCCGGGAATGCCGATCGTGGCGGATTCCCGGGAAGTGGACGTACTCGAGACCGGACGGCCCCGGAGTGCATGGCGCGCACTCCGGGGCCGGCGGTTTCAACCCTGAAAAGAACCCGCCCTAACGAGCGAGGGATGACGTCACTGGTTGACGCAGGTGTTGCCGAAGGCGGGGTTCAGCAGCCCGATCACGGAGACCGTGTTGCCGCAGACGTTCACCGGGACGTGCACCGGAACCTGGATGACGTTGCCGGACACGACGCCCGGGGAGTGCACGGCGGCACCCTGGGCACCCGAGTCGGCGACGGCCATGCCCGCACCCGCGAGAACCAGACCACCCGTGGCAGCCGCAGCAGCGACGACCTTCTTGATCATTATTCCTCCTTGTTGGCAATGCGATCCAAAAGCGCGGATCACATCACGGGTAACGAGGAGGGAGTAATGAGGCTACGAGCTTATGGTCGCATTCACTCGTCCCGGTCAACTCCGCACGCCTGCGCGATTCGTGACCGGCCCACCGCGTGCGCGGGCCGGTCCTTTCCCGTCCCCGGCGCTTTCAGCACGCGGCGGTTCAGCACGCGGTCCTTCCGGCACGCGGCCGGCCTCGTCGTCAGGACGCGTCGAGGAAGCGGTCGAGGACCCGGACACCGAACTTGAGGCCGTCCACCGGCACCCGCTCGTCGACCCCGTGGAACATCCCGGCGAAGTCCAGCTCCGGCGGCAGCTGCAGCGGCGCGAACCCGAAGCAGCGGATGCCCAGGTCGTCGAAGGACTTGGCGTCCGTGCCGCCGGAGAGCATGTACGGCACGGCCCGCGCGATCGGGTCCTCGGCGCTGAGCGCCAGCTGCATCGCGTCGACCAGCCGGCCGTCGAAGTCGGTCTCCAGGGCCTTGTCGGCGTGCACGTCCTCCCGCTTGACGCGCGGGCCGAGGATGCGGTCGAGGTCGGCGAGGAACTCCTCCTCGTAACCGGGCAGGAAGCGTCCGTCGACGTGGGCGGTGGCCTGGCCGGGGATCACGTTGACCTTGTAGCCCGCACCGAGCATGGTGGGCGCCGCCGAGTTGCGCAGGGTGGTGCCGATCATGCGGGCGATGCCGCCCAGCTTGGCGAGGGTCTCGTCCATGTTCTCCGGGTCGAGCTCGGTGCCCAGGGCGTCGGAGAGCTCGTCGAGGAAGGCCCGGACGGTCTTGGTCACCCTGACCGGCCACTGGTGCCGGCCGAGGCGCGCGACGGCCTCGCTCAGCTCGGTGATGGCGTTGTCCGTGTTGGTCATCGAGCCGTGTCCGGCGGTGCCCTCGACGGTGAGCCGCATCCAGTGCATGCCCTTCTCGGCCGTCTCGACGAGGTAGAGGCGCAGCTTCTCGTTGACCGTGAAGGAGAAGCCGCCGACCTCGCCGATGGCCTCCGTGACGCCCTCGAACAGCTCGGGATGCTTGCGGACCAGGTGTTTGGCCCCGTACGTGCCGCCGGCCTCCTCGTCCGCGAGGAAGGCGAGGACGATGTCGCGCGGCGGCTTGCGGCCGGTGCGCATCCGTTCGCGGACGACCGCGAGGGTCATCGCGTCCATGTCCTTCATGTCGACGGCGCCGCGCCCCCAGACGCACCCGTCGGCGATCTCGCCGGAGAAGGGGTGGTGGGTCCAGTCCCCGGCATCGGCCGGTACGACGTCGGTGTGACCGTGGATGAGCAGCGCGGGGCGGGACGGGTCCTCGCCCTCGATGCGGGCCACCGTGGAGGCCCGTCCGGGGTGCGACTCGAAGATCTGCGGCTCCAGTCCCACTTCGGCGAGCTTCTCGGCGACGTACTCGGCCGCCTTGCGCTCGCCGGGACCCGAGTGGTCGCCGTAGTTGCTGGTGTCGATCCGGATCAGCTCGCGGCAGAGGTCCACGACCTCGTCCTCGCCGGTGACGTTCCTGGCCGTGTCGGTCCCGCTCACGTGCTTCCTCCCGCTCGTTCCCGCTGGTGCACCGGGGCGCCCGGCGGCGGCCCCGCTGGTGGGTCCCCCCATCCTCCCCCCTCGGCGGCCGGGCCCCAAGCCCCGGACCGGACCCGCGGGGCGTGCCGCCCCGCGGGTCCGGTGCCGCGGGGCGGGGCGGCGGGGTGATCGGCCACCCCTGAACACCTGGTAATGTTTACGTCGTCGCCGCGGGGGGAAACCCGCGCGACAGACACCTTGTCCGGGTGGCGGAATGGCAGACGCGCTAGCTTGAGGTGCTAGTGCCCTTTATCGGGCGTGGGGGTTCAAGTCCCCCCTCGGACACATGAAGCGCGAGGGCCGCGACCACGAGGTCGCGGCCCTCGGGCGTTGTCGGACACCACTGGTCGCGGAGGGTGACATGGCCACTCGTTCCTGCCCCTGCGGGCTCCCGGAGACGTACGAGGCCTGCTGCGGCCGTCTGCACTCCGGGGCCGCCGCCGCACCGACGGCGGAGCGCCTGATGCGGTCGCGCTACAGCGCCTTCGTCCTGCGGGACACCGGGTACCTGCTGCGGACGTGGCACCCGCGGACGCGGCCGGCCCGGCTCGACCTCGATCCGGCCGTGCGCTGGACCGGGCTGGAGATCCTGGACACCACCGACGGATCCGCCTTCGACGCGACGGGAACGGTCACCTTCCGGGCGTCCCACCGGGGCGGTTCGCTGCACGAGCGCAGCCGGTTCGAGCGGGTGGCCGGGGCGTGGGTGTACGTCGACGGGGACGTCACCGAGGCGTAGCGGGGCGAGGGCCCCGCGGAGGCCGGGCGGAGGGACGGCTCCGGCCGCCAGCGCGAGGTGCGGACCGCCGCGCGGGAGCCGGGCCCGGGGCGCGTGGTCGGGCCCGCGGCACACCGGGGGACGGACACCGCGGGCCGGGCGCGGGCGCCGGACGGCGGGCCCGTGCGAGGACGCCGTGCCGCGGGGCCGGCGTCCGGCGGCAACCCGGTGGCGGGCGGGTCCGCCCGGTGCCGCGGCACGGCCGCGCGGGACGCCGGCGTCACGGGGCCAGGACGTCCAGTTCCTCCAGGGCTCCCACGGTGATCTCCCGCGTCAGCCGCTCGGCGCGGTCGGCGTCGCGCTCCCGTACCGCCTCCGCCACCTGGACGTGCAGGGTGACGGCTGCCGGGTCGGGGTCGTCGAACATGACGTCGTGCTGGGTACGGCCGGTCAGGACCTCGGCGACGACGCCGCCGAGGCGGGCGAACATCTCGTTGCCGGAGGCCGTGAGGATCACGCGGTGGAAGGCGATGTCGTGGATCAGGTAGCCCTCCAGCTGCTGACCGCGTGAGTGGGCGACCATCCCCAGGGCGCAGCGGGTGAGTTCGGCGCACTGCTCGGGCGTGGCGTGCCGGGCGGCCAGTCCGGCCGCGACCGGTTCGACGGCCGAGCGGAGCACGGTCAGGGACCGCAGCTGCCGGGGGCGGTCGGCACCGGCCAGCCGCCAGCGGATGACCTGCGGGTCGTAGACGTTCCACTCCTGGGCCGGCAGCACCGTCACGCCCACGCGGCGCCGGGACTCGACCAGGTGCATCGACTCCAGGACGCGCACCACCTCGCGCATCACGGACCGCGACACGTCGAAGCGCTGAGCGAGTTCGTCGGTGCGCAGGACGCTGCCCGCAGGGTACTTCCCCGCCGTGATCTCGGGGCCGAGGGAGTCCAGTACGCGTCCGTGCAGCCCCCGGCCGGTTGTGCTCATGCACTCAGCGTACGGGGCGGATCACGGAAACAAAAAGTCAGACTTATAAGTCACACAGTCTTGAATTCGTCTGACCAATGAGCTTCAGTTGCGTCGACATCACGTGTCGACGAGGACATGCAGACAGTGAGGGCAGCGATGAAAATCCCCAGCGTCGTCGTGGTCATGGGGGTCTCCGGCACCGGCAAGACCACGGTCGGAAACCTGCTGGCGGACCGGCTCGGCGTCCCGTACGCCGAGGCGGACGACTTCCACCCCCGGGCCAACATCGAGAAGATGTCGGCCGGGATCCCGCTCACCGACGACGACCGGTGGCCCTGGCTGGACGCCATCGGCGACTGGGCGCGCGGACGCGCCGGGCTCGGCGGTGTGGTGAGCTGCTCGGCCCTCAAGCGCGCCTACCGCGACCGCCTGCGGGACGCGGCCCCCGGCCTCGTCTTCCTGCACCTCACGGGTGACCGCGCGCTCGTCGCGGAGCGGCTCGCGCAGCGGAAGGGCCACTTCATGCCCACGGGCCTGCTCGACTCGCAGTTCGCCACGCTCCAGCCGCTCGAACCCGACGAGGCGGGGGCCGCCGTGGACGTGACGCCCGCCCCGGCGGAGATCACCGAGCGGGCGCTGGCGGCCCTGGCGGAACTGCCCGAGCCCCCCGCCTAGGCCGTTTCTTTCAGATCATCGGATCGTTGGTCTGGGTGTGTCGTTGACTGACGCCCAGTGGGCCCGCATCGAGCCGTTGTTGCCGGACCGGACCCCTCGGCGCGGTGGTCGGTGGCGTGATCACCGGCAGGTGATCGACGCGATCGCGTTCAAGTACCGCACCGGCACCCCGTGGATGGACCTGCCCGAGCAGTTCGGGTCGTGGAAGGGCGCGTACAACCGGCTGCGGAAGTGGGCCGCCGACGGCACTTGGGAGAAGGTCTTCACCGCCCTGCTCGCCCAGGCCGACGCCGAAGGCGACCTCGACTGGGTCGTCGCAGTCGACTCCACTGTCGTGCGCGCACACCAGCACGCCGCCGGGGCCCGTCAAAAGGGGCCCCGGCCGGCGAGCCGGCTGACCATGCCCTCGGACGGTCCCGCGGCGGACTGACCACGAAGATCCACCTCGTCGCGGACGGCGGTTGCCGACCGCTGGCGTTCGTCATCACGCCGGGTCAAGCAGGTGACGCACCCGCCTTCGAGCAGGTCATGGCCCGGTTACGGGTGCCCAGACGGATCGGCCGCCCCAGGGTCACGCCAGACGTGGTCCTGGCCGACAAGGCGTATTCGTCCCGGGCGATCCGCCTCCATCTTCGACAGCGGAAGATCCGAGCGGTGATCCCGCAGCCGGCGGACCAGGCTGCGAACCGCAAGCGACGTGGTCGGCTCGGGGGCCGTCCCCCGGCCTTCGACCGCGAGACCTACAAGCAGCGCAACACCGTCGAGCGGTGCATCAACAAGCTCAAGCAATGGCGCGGCCTGGCCACCCGCTACGACAAGACGGCCACCATTTACCTAGCCGGACTGCACCTCGCCGCCATCTTCATCTGGTCGACGAGGTGATCCGAAAGAAACGGCCTAGTCCGCTCCCCCCTCCCTTCCCCTCCCCGACCCCTCCCCCTCCCTTCCCCTCCCCGACACGGGCACAGGGGCCGGGCATCCCCGCCCCGGTACCGGAGCGCCCCCACGGCTCCGGAGCCGCTCCCCCCGTCCCCACCCCCCACGTCATTTCCCCCACGTCCCCCACCCCGTAGAAACAAGGGATCCACCGTGACCAGACTCAGCGTCGAGATGCTGGCAGCGGACGCACCCGAGCCGATCACCTCGGCCGGCCACGCTCAGCTGGGCATCGCCGTCCTGGCGGGCATCGCCGTCATCGTCCTGCTCATCACCAAGTACAAGCTGCACGCCTTCCTCGCGCTGACCATCGGGTCGCTCGCGCTCGGCGCCTTCGCCGGAGCGCCGCTGGACAAGGCCATCCTCAGCTTCGGTTCCGGGCTCGGCTCCACCGTCGCCAACGTCGGTGTGCTGATCGCCCTCGGCGCCATCCTCGGCAAGATGCTCGCCGACTCCGGCGGTGCCGACCAGATCGTCGACACCATCCTCGCCCGGGCGAGCGGACGCGCGATGCCCTGGGCGATGGTGCTGATCGCCTCCGTGATCGGCCTGCCGCTGTTCTTCGAGGTCGGCGTGGTGCTGCTGATCCCCGTCGTCCTGATGGTCGCCAAGCGGGGCAACTACTCCCTGATGCGCATCGGCATCCCGGCGCTCGCCGGTCTGTCCGTGATGCACGGCCTGGTCCCGCCCCACCCCGGCCCGCTGGTCGCGATCGACGCGCTGGACGCCAACCTCGGTGTGACGCTGGCGCTCGGCGTGCTGGTCGCCGTCCCGACCGTCGTCATCTCCGGCCCGGTGTTCTCCCGGTACGCCGCCCGCTGGGTGGACGTCCCGGCACCGGAGCGGATGATCCCGCAGCGCCCCTCCGAGGAGCTGGAGAAGCGGCCCGGCTTCGGCCCGACGCTGTTCACCATCCTGCTGCCGGTCGTGCTGATGCTGGCCAAGGCGCTGGTCGACATCGTCATCGACGACACCGGGAACAGCGTGCAGCGGGTCTTCGACGTGATCGGCTCCCCGCTGATCGCGCTGCTGGCGGCCGTGCTGGTCGGCTTCTTCACGCTCGGCATGCCCGCCGGGTTCAGCAAGGAGCGGATGCAGCAGCTGGTGGACAAGAGCCTCTGGCCGATCGCGGGCATCCTGCTGATCGTCGGCGCGGGCGGCGGCTTCAAGCAGACGCTGATCGACTCCGGGGTCGGTCAGATGGTCCTGGAGATATCCGAGGACTGGTCGATCCCGGCCCTGCTGCTGGGCTGGCTGATCGCGGTGGCGATCCGGCTCGCGACCGGCTCCGCCACGGTGGCGACGGTCTCGGCGGCCGGTCTGGTGGCCCCGCTCGCGGCCGACATGTCGACCACCCACGCGGCTCTGCTGGTGCTGGCCATCGGCGCCGGTTCGCTGTTCTTCAGCCACGTCAACGACGCGGGCTTCTGGCTGGTGAAGGAGTACTTCGGCCTCACCGTCGGCCAGACCGTGAAGACCTGGTCGGTGATGGAGACGATCATCTCGGTGGTGGCGGGCGGCCTGGTGATGCTGCTGTCCCTGGTCATCTAGCCCGGCGGCCGTGCGGCACCGCGGTGAGCGGTGCGGCGGCGGCCGCCCACCCCCTTCCGTGCCGCGGACCGGTCACCGGTCCGCGGCACGGTGCTGTGCGCACGGCACCGGCCGGGGCCGTCCCGGCCGCGAGGGGGCCTTCCGGTGAGCGGCGGACCACCGGATGATGGGGGCTCCGGTGCCGACCATCGTGCGGGGGACGTCATGAGGGCATGGCTCGGGGCGCGGATCTCGGGGCTGCTGATCGCCGGCTCCCTGGCCGTCTCCCTCACGGTCGCGCTGGGGGGCGCCCCGGCCGGACCGGATCCCGGCGCGGGCATCCCGGAGGCCGCCCCGGACAGCACACCCGGCCGGAGCACGGCCGAGACGGCGGTGCCGCTGCCGGGCACGGGCGCCGGGGGCCGTACGTCCCCGGACGGAGGACGCCGCTCGGTCGCCCCGGGCCCCGAGGTCCCCCGGCCGCGCCCCGCCGCGCCCCCACCCGTACGGCCGGAGCCCGCCGCCCCGCCCGCCCGGCCGCTCGCCGCGCCCGTGTGGCTCCCGGCGGGGCCGCGGTCGCCGGACACCGACGGGGTGGCGGACCCGGCGAGCGTCTACGACCTGCTGCGGACGCCGGACCGCTGCGCCGAGGTCCTGCGGGCGGGGGCGGATTCCCGTGGGGCGGGGACGGGCGCGGGACCGGACGCCGAGTGGCGGGTGCTGGGCGCGCTGGCGCGGGCGTGCCTGGCGGTGCGCGGTGCGGGCGGCGGCGACTGGGCGGAGGCGGCCCGGGAGCACGCGGCGCTGGCGGGACGGCCGCTGGGCTGCAAGGGCCGGGCCGCGTACGCGGTGCTCGGCAGGCTGCTGGAGTTCCACGCGAGGCATCCGGGCGCGACCGTGCGGCCGGTGAGTCCGTCACGCGGGGGCGCCGCGTGCGACTTCCGGGTGGTGTCGGTGGACGTGGGCGGGGACGGCGAGGCCCGGCCGGGCGAGGCGGTGACGGCCGAGCTGGACGGCGTGTTCTTCGACCCGGAGGAGTTCCTCCGCGAGGGGGAGGTGTCGGTCGGCGGCATCCCGGTGACGGACCCGGCGGTGCCCGGCCCGCTCGTGGCGGAGACCGGGCCCGGGGGGCGGCTCACCCTGGCGTTCCGCGTGCCGGCGGGGACGCCCGCCGCCCCGGCCGTGGCCCTGTCGGTCGGCTACGCGGACGTCCGGGCGGTACGGGAGCGGGCCTTCGCCGTCGTGGAACCGCCCGCTCCGGCGGCTCCCTCACCCTCCGGGACGGGCACCGGACCGGCGGCCTGAACGGCGGCCCGCGCGAGCAGCCGGGAGGACGTCTTCCGCATGCCTGCCAGGATGCCCCGCAGTGGAGGACAGCACCTGTCCGCTATGGCTGCCAGGGTGGTGCGCACGCCGGCCGGGGCATCGTCCCCGGTCACGGCGGCCGTTCACCCGGACGAGCGGGCAGGCGGTACTCGGATCCCGACGAGGCGAGGAGCCCACGATGTCCGTCACGACCACCACGCGTCCGCAGGTCCGGGGTTCCGTCCCCCCGTCCCCCCGCCCGCGCCCCCCGGCCGCACCGACGACCGCCCCCGGCGTCCGTCGCCCCCACCGAGTCACGAGCTGAGCCCTGTCATGACGATCCTCGACCACCGCGCCCTCAACCGGGCCACCCTCGCCCGCCAGTTCCTGCTGGCCCGCGCCGACACCACCACGCCCGAGGCGGTGGCCCACCTGTGCGGCCTCCAGGCACAGGAACCGCAGGAGCCCTTCATCGGGCTGTGGTCCCGCCTGGCCGGCTTTCGGCCCGGGCACCTGGACGACGCGCTCACCGGCCGCGCCGTGGTGCGCACCCCCCTGATGCGCCGCACCCTCCACCTCGTCACCGCGGACGACGCGCTCGCCTGGCGGGCCCGCCACGACACCATGCTGCGGCAGCGGGTGCTGGGCACCTACCGGAGCGAACTGTCCGGACTCGACGTGGAGGAGGTCGCCGCGGCGGGCCGTGCGGTGATGGCCGACGGGCGGCCCCGCACCATGCGGGAACTCGTCGACGCCCTCGGGGACCGCTGGCCGGACCCGCCGCGCCGCGCCCTGGGCGAGCTGCTGGTCGCCGCGCTGGTCCCCACGGTCCAGCTGCCGCCGCGCGGTCTGTGGCAGCGCAAGGCCGGGGTGCGCAACGTGTCGCTGCCCGTCTGGCTGGGGCGGGACGTCGAGCCGCTGCCCTCGGGCGACGGCGATCCCGTCGGGCAGCGGCTGCTGCGCCGGTACCTGGCCGCCCACGGGCCCGCCGCCGGCGCGGACCTGCGGGCCTGGTGCGGCCTCACCGGGCTGCCCGCCGCCGTCAAGGCGTGCCGGGACGAACTCCTCGTCTTCCGCGACGAACGCGGGCGTGAACTGTTCGACCTGCCCGACGCGCCTCGGCCCGACCCCGGCACCCCGGCCCCCGTCCGGTTCCTCCCGGCCTTCGACAACGTCGTCCTCGGCCACCACGACCGCAGCCGGATCATCGACGACCGCCACCTCGGGCTGTCCGTGGCGGGCCACCGCATGGTCCTGGTCGACGGACGCGTCACCGCCACCTGGGCCGTGCGCGACCGAGCGCTGCGCGTCAGCCCGCTCCGCCCCCTCACCGCCGCGGAACGGAAGGACGTCCGTGCCGAGGGCCAGGACCTGGCCGTCTTCCTCGACGAGGGCATCGAGGACGTCCTGGTCGAGGCCGCGCCCTGAGGACCCGCGCACCGGCGGCCCCCGCCGTGGCACGGCGGACGGGGGCCGCCCCGGACCGTCACCCCTGCGGTGTGCCGGCCTCCTTGTCGAGCTGGAACGCCTCGTTGCCCAGACCGATCCGGGCGTGCTTCTCCGGGGCGCGGGCGCGCAGCACCAGCCCCTGCACCAGCCCCGCCACCAGGGCGAGACCGATGATGCCGGGCAGGAGCCGGCTCAGCGCCGAGCCGGCACCGGCACCGACGAGCACGTCGAAGTCCTTGACGGTGTAGCCCGCGATGACGACCAGGGCGGTTCCGGCCACCGCGGAGGTGACCAGCCGCCAGGCCTGGGCACGGGCCGCTCCCCGGCGGACGAAGAAGACCACGACGGACAGCGAGGCGATCGCCATCAGGACGATGACACCGAGGGCGCCGACGTTGCCGAACCAGGTGAACAGGTGCAGCACGGGTGCGGTCGGGTCGCCGACCGGCTTGTCGTCGGTGACGGCGAAGGCGAGCACCAGCACGGTCGCGACCGCGGTCTGCAGCAGCGAGCCGGTGCCGGGCGCCCCGCTGGTCCCGGAGGTGCGGCCGAACGCGGACGGCAGCAGGCCCTCGCGGCCCATGGCGAAGGCGTACCGGGCGACGACGTTGTGGAAGCTGAGCATCGCGGCGAACATGCCGGTGACGAAGAGGACGTGCAGCACGTCGGTGAACGTGCCGCCGAGCCGGGCCTCGGTGAGGAAGAACAGCAGGCCCGCGCTCTGCTCCTGGGAGGTGCCGACGATGTGCGCGGGCCCGGTGGCGACGGTGAGCGCCCAGCTGCTGATCGCGAAGAACACGGCGACCCCGGCGACCGCGAGGAACATCACGCGCGGCACCAGGACGTGCGGCCTGCTGGTCTCCTCCGCGTACACCGGAGCCTGTTCGAAGCCGAGGAAGGCGGCGATGCAGAAGCACAGCGCGGTGCCCACGCCGGCGCCGGTGAGCGTGTCGGGGTTGAAGGCGTGCAGGGACAGGCCCTCGCTGCCGGGGTCGGCGATGGCGGCGATGTCGAAGACGACGACCAGGAGCACCTCGATGACCAGCAGGACGCCGAGCACGCGGGCGTTGACGTCGATCTTCAGCCAGCCCAGCACGCCGACCGCGAGGACGCCCGCCAGGGCCGGTATCCACCAGGCGACCTCCAGGCCGGCGTAGGTGGCGAGGAGACCGGAGACCTCGAAGCCGAAGATGCCGTAGATGCCGATCTGGAGCGCGTTGTAGGCGAAGAGGGCGACCAGGGCGGCGCCCGCTCCGGCCGTGCCGCCGAGGCCTCGGGAGATGTAGGCGTAGAAGGCGCCGGCGTTGTGGACGTGCCGGCTCATCTCGGCGTAACCGAGGCTGAAGAGGATCAGCACGGTGCCGAGGACCACGAAGAGCAGGGGCTGGCCCACGATGCCCATCACCGCGAAGGTGGTGGGCATGACGCCGGCGACCACCATGAGGGGTGCCGTCGCAGCCAGGACCGACAGCAGCAGGCCCCCCGTGCCCAGACGGTCGGCGCGCAGCGCGCGCTCGCGGCCCTTGAAGGTGCTGATGCCGTCGGCCGGTGTTCTGCTCGTGCTCGAACTGTCCGTCGTCATGCGGAGACCGTCCTTCGGTCGGAGGTGGTGGTCGGGGCTGAGCGGGTCGGAGGAGCGGAGGAGCGGAGCGGGGTCGGAGGGTGCGCGGTCGGGGAGTGCGAGTCCGGGGGGGTACGGGTCCGGAAGTAGCGGGTCAGGGGGTTGCGGATCGGGGAGGGCGGGTTGCGGGCGGAGGGTCCGGGAGGGGCGGGCCGGCGGCGGAGGGTGGGGCACCGGGGACGGTCAGGGCGTGCCCAGGGCCGCCGCGCGGGCGGTGCGGAAGGCCGTGACGGGGTCGCGGGCGGGGTAGGACCAGGGCGCCGGGGTGGCATGGTCACCGATGCGGTGGAACAGGGCGGCCGCCTCGGCGCCCCGCCCCTCGCAGACCTTGGCGTGGGCGAGGAAGTTGAGGTCGATCAGGCGCCGCGGATGGCCCTCGTGCTCCCACTCCAGCCACCAGTCGAAGGCGGCCTTCATCACCTGCCGCGCCCGGCGGCCCGTCCAGTGCCCGGAGGCGACCGGGTCGGCGGGTTCGTGTCCGGCGGCGGCCAGCGCGCGGTAGCGCTCGGCGTGCGCGATCACCGGGAGGATCGCCAGCGGGGAGTCGGCGGGGGCCTGCTCGGCGGCCCAGTTGGCGAAGTCGTAGACCTCGTGCAGCGGGTCCGCCCCGGCCTCGACGCGGCGCTCGGCGAGCCAGGCGACCACCAGGTGGTGGGCGTGGTGGTGGTCGGCGTGCCGGGCGCGGACCTGTTCGAAGACCCGGACGACGTCTCCGTCCGCGCCGAGGGCGTTCTCCAGCATCAGCAGCCCGAGCCACGGGGTGGGGTCGGCCGGCCGGAGCCGGGCGGCGCGGTCGCACGACGCGCGGGCCCGGGAGGGAGTGTCCTTGCCGCGCAGCACCCGGCGGACCTGGGCCAGCGCCAGCAGGACCGCCGCGTCACCCGAGTCGGGTTCGGCGAGCAGCCACTCGCGGGCCCAGGCGGCACAGGTCGACTCGCGGGCCAGCACCGTGACCCGGTGCCCCCGGCGGTCCCAGTCGGTGCCCGTGCGCACCAGCAGCGAGCGGGCGTTCTGCCAGCGGCCCTGGGCGAGCGCGCCCCGCGCGGCGACGAGGCCGGCGTCGTCGAGCGCCTCATCGAAGCCCGGAGCCGCGCGTCTGCGGGCACGGCCGAGGGGTGGCGGGGGTGGGGGCACCGCGGGACTTCCTCACGCGTTCTTCGTGGTTCGGTTCACGACGGCGGTCGGTACGGCAGTGGTCGGCTGCCGAACGCCATGAACTGATCACGCACAGCAAACCGGCCGCCCACAGTCGACGTCAAGGGCGCCCCCGCCCTTACACGCGTCAACTCCCGTCACACGTCCGAGAATTGACATGACCGCCCGGGCACCGGCGCGCGGGTTCCGGCGCAGGGTGACGGTCCCCTCGCGACCGCGGCCGCAGGCGGCGGGACCCCGCGGCGGTTAGAGTCGGCATCACCGTCCGTGATCCCGCATGATCAACGAGGTACGCAGCGTGTCGGTTCCGGTCCTGGTGCTCGCCCTGGGCGCCGCATGCTGCCTGGGCTTCGGTTTCGTGCTCCAGCAGGACGCCGCCCAGCGGGCGCCGCTCGGCGACTTCCTCCGTCCCCGTCTCCTCCTCGATCTGATGAGGGTGCCGGAGTGGCTGGCCGGAATGGGACTGGTCGTGGCCGGCATGGTCCTCGGGGCGGTGGCGCTGAGCCAGGGCGAGCTGTCGCTGGTGGAACCGCTGCTCGCGACGAACCTGCTGTTCGCTCTCGCCCTCTCCCGGCACCGCACGCGCCAGGCGCTCGGCCGGCAGGGCTGGGCGGGGCTGGCGCTGCTGGCCGGGGGCGTCACCGCGTTCGTCGTCGCGGGCCGTCCCACGGGCGGCACCGCGCTCACCGATCCGCTGCGCCACTGGCTGATCGTCGGCGGCATGGTCGGGCTCGCCCTGCTGCTGACCGGGTGCGCCAGACGCCGGCGGCTGATGACCTGGGCGCCGATGCTGCTGGCCGGCGCCGCGGGCCTGCTGTACGGGGTGCAGGACGCGCTCACCCGGGTCACCGGCCAGCGGTTCGAGGCGGGGGGACTCGACGGGGTGCTGACCGGCTGGCAGCCGTACGCGGTGCCGGTGCTCGGGGTGACCGGACTGCTCCTGGTGCAGAGCGCCTTCGAGACGGCGCCGCTGCGCATGTCGCTGCCCGCGCTCACGGCCGCCCAGCCGCTGGCCGGCATCGTCTGCGGCGTCGGCTTCCTCGGCGACCGGCTGCGCACCGACACCGGCGCCCTGGCCGGGGAGGCGTGCGGCCTGACGGCGATCGTGGCGGGCATCGTCCTGCTGGCCCTGCACCCGGCGATGCCCCGGGGTTCCCTCCAGGGCGCCCCGACGCGGAGCGTCCGGCTGGGCTGACCTCCGGGGCGGCCGGCGGGGCGGACTGCTTGGATGGGCGGCATGCGTTCCGCCGACGAGATCCTCGACATCGTGGACGAGCACGACCGGGTGGTGGGCCGGGCCCCGCGCGGCGAAGTCTACGCCCGCGGTCTGCGGCACCGGTGTGTGTTCGTCCTGGCCAGGGACGCCGAGGGCCGGGTCTTCGTGCACCGCCGGACACCCGGCAAGCTCGTCCACCCCTCGCTCCACGACATGTTCGTCGGCGGCGTCGTCGGCGCGGGCGAGAGCTACGACGACGCCGCCCTCCGGGAGGCCGAGGAGGAGCTGGGCGTCAGCGGCCTGCCCCGGCCCGCGTTCCGCTTCTCCTTCCTCTACGACGACGGCGGGGGCCGCACCTGGTGGTCGGCGGTGTACGAGGTGTGCTGCGCGCTGCCGGTCCGGCCGCAGGCCGAGGAGGTCGCCTGGTACGCCTTCCTGCCCGAGGCGGAGCTGCGGCGGAAGCTGTCCGCCTGGGAGTGGGTGCCGGACGGGCTGGAGGCCTGGCGGCGGCTGGAGGCGCACCGGCCGGCGGACTGACCGCCGCCCGGCCGGTCCCGGCGCCCGGGTTAGGGTCGCCGGGTGATCGAGTTCGTACGGAACGTCCGGTTGTGGTTCGCCCCCGAGGACGCGCGGCAGGAGGGCGAGACCCCCGACTACCGGTTCTCCCTGGCGAACGAGCGCACCTTCCTGGCCTGGCTGCGCACCGCGCTCGCGCTGATCGGCGGCGGCTTCGCCGTCGACCAGTTCCTGCCGGACCTGCCCGGACCCTGGCGGACCGGTCTGGCGCTCGTCCTGCTGGCGTCGGGCGCCCTGTGCGCGCTGCGCGCCGTGAACCACTGGGTGCGCTGCGAGCGGGCGATGCGGCGCGGCGAGGACCTTCCGCTGTCCCGGTTCCCGGCGGTGATGAGTCTGGTGATCGCCGGCGTGGCGGTCGTCATGGTCGTCGTGGTGCTGCTGGGGAGGAACGGGTGAGCGGCCCGTCCGTCGCGGACGGCCCCCGCGATCCCGGCCTGCAGCCCGAGCGGACCCGGCTCGCCTGGCGGCGCACCACGCTGGCGGCCACCGTCGCGACCGTGCTGGCGGTACGGACGGCGGTGCACGACGGGGCGTCGACGGCCGGCGTCGTCGCGAGCGCCCTGTGCTGCCTGTGCTGGGTCGGCCTCGTCGGCGTCGCGCAGCGCCGGATCCGCACCCTCGCCGGCCCCGGGCTTCCGGCCGCCCCGCCCTCGCGGTACGCCGCGGCGGCGGTGCTCTGCACAGTGGCGATGGCGGTGTGCGGGGCGGCTCTGGTGCGGTAGGGGCCCACCCGTGCGGGCCGCCTGTCCGGGTGCAGGCCCGCCCGTCCGGGGCAGGCCCCTCCGTCCACCGCCGCGCGCCCGTTCACTGCGGCGTGCCGTTCACTGGCGCGCCTGTCGTGTACGGGGCGGGGCGCGGCGGCACGGGGTCTGCCGGGCGGGGCTCACCGGGCCGGGGCTCACCGGGCCGGGGCGCCGCCCGGCCACCGGTGCCCGCCCGGCCATCGGGCCCGGCGCAGGGCCGGGGCCGGGGAGGGGCTGCCGCGTCCGCCGGGCACTGCACCTCCGGCACCTCGCGGGCACCGCCCCTCAGGCGCCTCACCTTCCGAGCCGCCGCTGCCCGTCCGGTTCTTGCCGGGCCACTGCCCTTCTGGCACGCCCCGGGCCACCGCCCCCGCGGCACTTCCCGGGCTACGGCCCGTCCGGCGTCTCCGGGGCGGCGACCGTGACGACGATCTTTCCGCGGGTGCGGCCCTCCTGGCTGCGCCGGTGTGCCTCCGCCGTGCGTTCCAGCGGGAACGTCTCGGAGACGTGCACGCGCAGCGCGCCCTGCTCGGCGAGTTCGGTCAGGCGGCTCAGGTCCCCGGGGTCGGGACGGACGAAGTGGTAACGGCCGCCGTAGTCCACCACCTCGCCGTCGGCGACCGACGCGAGCCGGCCCTCGGGGGCGAGCAGGTTGGCCGACACCTTCAGGGCGTCGCCGCCGACCGTGTCGAACGCCGCGTGCACCCCTTCGGGCGCCAGCCCCCGCACCCGCTCCCCGAGGCCCTCCCCGTAGCTCACCGGCTCGGCACCGAGGCCGCGGACGAAGTCGTGGTTGCGCTCGCTCGCCGTACCGATGACGCGGGCGCCGAGGTGGACGGCGATCTGGACGGCGAGGGAGCCGACGCCGCCGGCCGCGGCGTGCACCAGGACGGTCTCGCCGCGGCCGACGGCGAGGACGTGGTGCAGCACCTGGTACGCGGTGAGCCCGGCCAGGGGGATGCCGGCCGCCTCCTCGAAGGAGAGGTTGCGCGGCTTGCGCGCGAGGGCGCGCACCGGCGCCGCCACGTACTCGGCGAAGGTGCCCCGGGACAGGAAGTCCTCGCGGACGTAGCCGATCACCTCGTCACCGGCCTCGAACTCCGGCACCGCCCCGCCGGTCCGGACGACCTCGCCCGAGACGTCCCAGCCGGGGACCACCGGGAACACCGCCTGGAGCACCGGGTCGAGGTAGCCCTCGCGGCACTTCCAGTCGACCGGGTTGACGGCCGCCGCCCGTACCCTCACGAGCACCGAGTCGGGCCCCACCTTCGGTTCGTCGACCTCGCCGTAGGTCAGCACCTCGGGGCCGCCGTACTCTGCGTAACTGATCGCCTTCATGTCTCGACCCTCCGGGGGAGCGGCGCGCGGCGCAAGCGGAACGGCCAAATCAGGGGGGTCGCGCACGACGGCCGGGACGGGCGCCGGGCGATCGGAGTCCCGGCGTGGGACCGATCACGTCCGGTTCGCCCTCTGGACGGCATACCGACCGGTCGGCATCATTGTGCGGGTCACTGTTCGCCTGCCCACAGGAGCGACGATGAGCCCCGACCACCCGCCCGGACTCGACCTCGACCGGCTGCGCGGCCTGCTCGAACGGGAACGGCCCGGCCTGGTGAACGGCCCGCTGTCCGGCCGGCTGATCGAGGGCGGACGGTCGAACCTGACGTACCGGGTCACCGACGGCGTCTCCCGCTGGGTCGTCCGGCGCCCGCCGCTCGGCCACGTCCTCGCGACCGCGCACGACATGAAGCGCGAGCACCGGGTGATCGAGGCCCTGCACCCGACCTCCGTCCCGGTCCCCCGCCCCCTGCTGCTGTGCGAGGACGAGGACGTGCTGGGCGCACCGTTCTACCTGATGGAGTTCGTCGACGGCACCCCGTACCGCACCGCCGACCAGCTCGCCCCGCTCGGCCCGGACCGCACCCGGGGAGCCGTGCTGGATCTGGTCGACACGCTGGTGGAGCTGCACGCGGTGGACCCGGCCGCGGTGGGCCTGGCCGACTTCGGCCGCCCCGAGGGATTCCTGGACCGGCAGCTGCGGCGCTGGGGCAAGCAGCTGGACGCCTCCCGCAACCGCGACCTGGCCGGGATCGACGAGCTGCAGGCCGCGCTCGGCCGGGACCTGCCCCGCTCCCCCGCGCCGACGGTGGTGCACGGCGACTACCGGCTCGACAACGTGCTGATCGGTGAGGACGACGCGATCCGGGCGATCCTCGACTGGGAGATGTCCACGCTGGGCGACCCGCTGACCGACCTCGGCCTGCTCGTCATGTACAGCACGCCGCTCGGCCTGCCGGACTCGCCGGTCTCCACCACCGCCGAGGCGCCGGGGCACCCGTCCCCCGCCGAGCTGATCGAGCGCTACGCCGCCCGCTCGGGGCGCGACGTGGCGGCGGTCTCCTGGTACACGGCCTTCGCCTGGTTCAAGCTCGCCGTGATCCTCGAGGGCATCCACTACCGCTACACGCTGGGCCGGACGGTCGGCCCCGGGTTCGACCTCATCGGCGGCCTGGTCCCCGTCTTCATCGAGCACGGCCTCACCACTCTGCAGGGCCTTCAGGAGGGCTGATCGTCATGGATTTCGCGTTCGACGCGCGCACCGAGGAACTGCGGGGCAGGCTGCTCGCCTTCATGGACGAGCACGTGTACCCCGCCGAGCGGGTGGCCCACGAGCAGCGCGCCGCCCTGGCCTCGCCCTGGGACACCGTCCCCGTCATGGAGGAACTGAAGGCGGAGGCCCGCAGGCAGGGCCTGTGGAACCTGTTCCTGCCCGAGTCGCCCTACGGAGCCGGCCTCACCAACCTGCAGTACGCCCCGCTCGCGGAGATCATGGGCCGCTCGCCCCAGCTGGCGCCCACGGCCACCAACTGCGCCGCGCCCGACACCGGGAACATGGAGGTGCTGGCCCAGTTCGGCGACGAGCAGCAGAAGAAGCAGTGGCTGGAGCCGCTGCTGGCGGGCGAGATCCGCTCGGCGTTCGCGATGACCGAGCCGGAGGTGGCCTCGTCGGACGCCACCAACATCACCACGCACATCCGGCGGGAGGGCGACGAGTACGTCGTCACCGGGCGCAAGTGGTACATCTCCGGGGCCATGCACCCCGACTGCCGGATCTTCATCGTCATGGGCAAGACCGACCCGGACGGCGCCGACATCCGCCGCCAGCAGTCGATGGTGCTGGTCCCGCGCGACACCCCGGGCGTCCGGATCGAGCGCGCGATGCGGGTCTTCGGCTACGAGGACGAGTACCACGGCGGCCACGCCGAGGTGTTCTTCGACGGGGCACGCGTACCGGTGACCCACCTGATCGGCGAGGAGGGCGGCGGGTTCGCCATCGCCCAGGCCCGGCTCGGTCCCGGCCGGATCCACCACTGCATGCGGCTGATCGGCATGGCCGAGCGTGCGATCGAGCTGATGTGCCGCCGCGCCGTCTCCCGTGACGCCTTCGGCAAGCCGCTGGCCGCGCAGGGCGTCGTGCAGAACTGGATCGCCGACGCGCGGGTCGCCGTGGAGCAGCTGCGGCTGCTGGTGCTGAAGACGGCCTGGATGATGGACACGGTCGGCAACCGGGGGGCCCACACCGAGATCCAGGCCATCAAGATCGCCACTCCGCGCACGGTCGTCGGCATCCTCGACCGCGCCATCCAGCTGTACGGGGCGGGCGGCGTCAGCCAGGACGTCCCGCTGGCCGAGCTCTACGCGGCGGCGCGCACCCTGATGATCGCCGACGGCCCGGACGAGGTGCACCAGCGGTCGCTGGCCCGCCGCGAGCTGAAGCGGTACCGCGCGGAGCCGCAGCAGTAGCGCCGGGGGTGTGGGCCCGGCCACCGGCCGGGCGGAGTCGGTGGCCGGTCCTCCGGACGGGCCGGCCGCCGGCAAACCCGCGCCGGCGGCACGGGGCACCGCCGTCCGGCCGGTGTTCCGCGCGGCACGGCGACGGGAGCCCGTCCCGCGCGGTCACCCCGGCGGGACGGCGGTACGGCGGTACTGCCGGGACCCCGGGGTGGCGCGGGACCGGGTGCCGCGGTACGGCCGTCCCGCGGCTGACGGCCGGGCGGTCACCCGGGGCGAACGGCCGGGACTCAGGGGCGCAGGGCGCGCAGGAGCAGGTCGGCGAGGTGGTCGGCGACCTGCTGCGGGCTGAGGGGACCGTCGGGGCGGTACCAGGTCGACAGGTGGTGCACCGAGCCGAAGTGGTAGTCGACGACGAGGTCGGCCGGGGTCGCCCGGGAGAAGACGCCGGCCTCCTGGCCCTCCTCGACCAGCGCGCGGAAGCGTTCGTGGTAGCGGCGGCGCGCGGCGCGCACCTGCTTGTTCTTCTCGGGGCTCAGGTGGTGCATGGAGCGGAAGAAGATCGACGCGTCGTCGAGGTTCTCGATCGTGGTGACGACCACGTCGGCCGCCGCGCCGCGCAGCCGCTTCTCGATCGGCTCGTCGGCGTCCGCGAAGGCGTCCAGGCGTTCCTGCTGGACCCGCAGCACCCGGGCGTAGACCTCGTGGAGCAGGTCGTCCTTGGAGCCGAAGTAGTGGTAGAGCGCCCCCTTGGTGACGCCGGCCGCCTCGACGATCTCCTGCACCGAGGTGCGGTCGTAGCCCTGCTCGGCGAAGAGGCGCGTGGCGGCGGCCAGCAGCCGCTGGGGTACGGGAGTCCCGTCACCGTCCGTCGTCCTGGGCACTGCCGCCACCTGCTTTCCGTGTCGCTCTGGTCGTCGTGCGCGTCGTGCGCGTCCTGCGCCGGGGACGCCGTCCCCGACGGAGGATCTTCCCACCGCCCGTCCGGACACGCGGGACGGGCTCCGTCCGCGCGGGGGCGCAGGCGCACAGTCTGCCCCCGCGCCGCCCGCCGGGCACAGCCGGGTCCTGCCGGGCGGCCCGCCCGGGCGTCGGCCGCCGCGCGGCGCGGGCGGGTCAGCGGGTGGCCTCCCACTGCTGCTGGAGGCGGTTCATGCCGCCCAGCCAGCGCTCGGGGTCGTCGGCCCGGGCCTTGTAGTAGGCGGCGACCTCCGGGTGCGGCAGGATCAGGAAGCGGTCCTCCTCGATGCCCCGGAACAGGGCGTCGGCCACGTCGTCCGGCTCGATCGCGGTGGGTTCGAGCACCAGGCGGCCCGCGCTGCCGCTGGCGGTGAGCATGTCGGTGCGCACGCCCTGCGGGCAGATCGCGTGGACCTTCACGCCGCGGTGGCGGTAGGTGAGGGACAGCCACTCGGCGAACGCGTAGGCGCCGTGCTTGGTGACGCTGTACGGGGCGGTGCCGAGCATGGTGAGCAGCCCGGCCGCGGAGACGGTGGACACGAACCGTCCCGCGCCCCGTTCCAGCCAGTCGGGGAGCAGGGCGTGGGCGGCGCGGACGTGGGCCATCACGTTGACGTCCCAGGACAGCGCCCAGCCCTGCTCGTCGAGGGGGTCGCCGGGCTCCCCGCCGTCGCGGCCGACACCGGCGTTGGCGCAGTAGACGTCGACCCGTCCGCCGAGTGCCTCGCGTGCCTCGGTGACGACCGCGGAGGCGTCGCCCGGGACGGCGATGCCGCCGATCTCCTCCGCGACCGCCTTCACCCGGTCGGCGTCCAGGTCGTTGACGGCCACCTGGGCCCCCTGGGCGGCGAAGCGGCGGGCGAGGGCGGCCCCGATGCCGCCCGCGGCTCCCGTGACGACCACTTTCGCACCTCGTACGGCTTCCACCATGGGGCTCCTGGTCTCCTTGACGCGGCTTCCGGTCGGTCGGGCGCGGCTCCCGTGCCCCCGCTCGGCCCGGGGATCCGGCGTGCGGGCGGCGGCCGCGGCTGCGGCGGGAACCGACGGGCGTCAGACTAACCGGTCGGTATGTCGTGCGGAAGGGTCGTGACGGTCCCGTGCGGTGCGGTTCGTTCCGTGGCGGGCCACCGCCCGCTAGCGTGCGTGTGCATGACATCCGCAGCGATCACGGAGGCCGCCCCATGAGGTTGTCCAGACGGACCCTGCTCGCCACCACCACCGCCGCAGCGATGGCGGTTTCCGCCGCTCCGGCCCACGCCGCCGCCCCGCCGGCCGCCGCGGGCCGCGGCCGGCGCACGGCCACCGGCTTCGAACGCCTCGCGGCGGACGGCTACGCCCTGCTCGACGGGCAGCGGGTGGGTGTCGTCACCAACCCGACGGGCATCACCCGGGACGCGCGGCACATCGTGGACGTCATGCACGCCGACGACCGGGTCGACCTGACCGCCGTCTTCGGCCCCGAGCACGGGTTCCGGGGCACCGCCCAGGCGGGCGGTTCGGAGGGCCGGTACGACGACCCCGCGACCGGCCTGCCGGTGTACGACACCTACCTCAAGAGCGGCCGGCCGCTGGCCGATATCTTCACCGCCTCGGGCGTGGACACCGTCGTGTTCGACATCCAGGACGTCGGAGCGCGGTTCTACACCTACATCTGGACCCTCTACGACTGCATGGAGGCCGCCCGGCTCGCGGGCAAGCGGTTCGTGGTGCTGGACCGGCCGAACCCGGTCACCGGCCGGGCGGCGCTGGGGCCCGTGCTGCACAAGGAGTTCGCGACGTTCGTGGGACGGGAGCCGGTCTCCCAGGCCCACGGCATGACGGTGGCGGAGCTGGCGCTGCTGTTCAACCGCGAGTTCCTGACCGCGCCCGTGCCGCTGGAGACGGTCCGGATGAAGGGCTGGAAGCGGTCGGACTTCTTCGACGCCTCGGGGCTGCCCTGGGTACCGCCGAGCCCGAACATGCCGATCCCCGAGACGGCCCTGGTGTACTCGGGCACGTGCCTGTTCGAGGGCACCAACCTCTCCGAGGGGCGCGGCACCACCAGGCCCTTCGAGCTGCTGGGCGCCGAGGGCGTCGACGGCCGCTGGGCGGAGGCGGCCAATGGGCTGGGTCTGGCGGGCGTGCGGTTCCGGGAGGCGTACTTCGCGCCGGTCTTCTCGAAGTTCGAGGGGAGGACGGTCGGCGGCGTGCAGCTCCACGTCCACGACCGGGAGGCGTTCGACCCGGTGCGCACCGGCATCGGGCTGCTGATCACCGCCAAGCGGGTGTGGAGCGGCTTCGCCTGGCGCCCCGACCACTGGATCGACAAGCTCACCGGTTCCGCGCGGGTACGCACCATGATCGACGCCGGGGCGGACACCGACGAGGTGGTGGCGGGCTGGCAGCAGGACCTCGCCGCGTTCCGGCGGACCCGGCGGGAGTACCTGCTCTACCGCTGAGCGGTTTCGCGCCGAAAGGGGTGGTGTCCGGCACGGTGCCGGGCACCACCCCTTTGCGTCTGCCACCAGCACGGACGGTGCCGGGCAGGCACCGTCGGTCCCGGACACCGGGGCGCCCGGATCACGATCGGCGGGCATATCGGCGTGGTGTTCAGGAACCCGTGGCTCCTGCGGGGAGTTCTCAGGTCGGCGGGGTTCCGCCTCCCGGGGCACGCGGTCCCTGGCCCGGAACCCCGTGGTCGACCACAACTGAAGTGCGGATCGGGGGAGTTGACCGGGACGCCGGCGCGGGCGGCCCAGCGGTCGCCGGAAAAAGGATGGAGCCGATTCGCGTGTCGACACGTCTACTCGACGACGTCCGTTCGACGACGCCGAAGTGACCGGATTACAGGTGCAGGTGTGACGGAGGTGCAGGAGGATGGCCGGTTTCCGAAGTCTGGCGAGACAGGTGCGTGATCCGCGGTGCGACCTGGCGCTGCGGCGCTACTCGCTGCGCAAGTGCCTGGAGCGGTTCGCTCCCTACGGGCACAGGGCGACGTGGGACCACTTGTGCTCACGGGCCGGGTTCGACCCCGAGGACCGCTCCGTCGACCCAGCGCGGCTCGTGGCCGCACTGGACGAACTGGAGGAGGCCCGGGCGGTCTGGCTGGCCTACGAGGTCGAGTTCGCCGCGCGGCGCAGGAAGGAGAAGCAGGACGGGCTGCGCAGGCCGGGCAGCGTGGACGACTGGCACCGGCTGACCTGGGGCGGGTTCGGTGTGGCCTGGTGCGACGACCCGCGGGTGCACCCGACGGAGCCGCTGGCGGAGGTGCTGCGGCGGCTGATCGCCGCACTGGAGCGGGAGCCGGGCACGGCCTGCCCGGTCTGCCGGGGAGAGCGCCTGACCTGGCGTTACGACCTGGATCACGAGCCGTCGGCCGGACCGGTCTGCACGGACTGCGGGATCCTGGTGCCGCGCCCGGTGCTCACCCCGGCCGCGCTGGCGGACGCCCGCCGGGCCAGGCTGCTGGTGTCGGCCTGACCGAAGCCGCCCACCGCGTGCGGTGCCACCGTGCGCGACGGACGAGGGACAGGAGCGGGCCCCGCCGACGGGGAGGACGGGTGGCGGCGGGGCGACCCCGGGCGCCAACGGGACAGCCGGACAACCGGACAACCGGGCGACGAGACGACAGGACGACGGAACCCCGGGGTCCCGGGACTCCGGGACCACGAACAGGCACCGATGGGTGCAGGGCACAGGGGCAGGGAGCGCGCCGGGGATGTCGCGCTCCTTTGCCGCACGCCCGCTGGAACGGCCGCCGGCCCGGCGCCCGGCTCCGCCCCGGGCCCCCTTCTCACCGGCTGGCCGCAGGCTCACGAGGACACGGCTCCGGGGCCGCCGCGCCTGCACACCCCGCTTCCGGGTCCCGACGGTCGGGTGTCCTCCGGACGGCCGGCCGTCACGGGGCGGGCGGGACCGGGCGGCCGCGCGGGAGCCGTGGCCGCCGCCCGCGTGGTGGCCGACGTCCGCGACGGCGCCGGGGCCACGGCCGCCGTGGGCACGACGGGGCACGACGGGGCACGACGAGGCAACCGGGCGTTCACGTTCGCGGACGGGCCGGCCCCCGGGCCGGGCGGGGCTTCTCGGCCATCAGACGGGAGCCCGTGAGCCGGTCGCCGAAGACATCGTCCGGGTTGGACAGGACGCAGGTGTCCAGGGACAGGCAGCCGCAGCCGATGCAGTCGGTGAGGTGGTCGCGCAGCCGGTTGAGCTGCTGGATGCGCTCGTCCAGTTCCGCACGCCACGCCTCGGAGAGCCGGGCCCAGTCGTCCCGGGTGGGCGTGCGCTCCTCGGGCAGCCGGGCGAGTGCCTCCCGGATCGTCGCGAGCGGGATACCGACGCGCTGCGCGGCCCGTATGAAGGCCACCCGGCGCAGCGTGTCACGGCTGAACCGGCGCTGGTTGCCCGAGGTGCGGCGGCTGCTGATCAGGCCCTTGGACTCGTAGAAGTGCAGGGCGGAGACGGCCGCACCGCTGCGGGCGGCGAGCTGGCCCACCGTGAGCTCGTGGATCTTCTCTGGAATCTGTGGCACCCCTCGAACCCTACCCAGCACCGGGGCGGCGGGGCCCCGGCAGCGGACCGGGCGGAGACCGGCCGAAGACCGGGGCGGAGGCCGGCCGAAGACCGGAGGCGGATGCGAAGGCGGAGGCCAGTCGATGACCGGCCGAAGACCTGGGGCACAGCCCGGCCGAAGACCGGCCGAGGACCCGTCACCGGCTGCCGCCGGCCGCGGTCTCCGTCGACCGGGACCGGCCGGGGACCCGGTCGGCACACGACGGGCGGGCACGGGTCCCCGCTCCGCACACGCCGCCCCTCCCCCTGCCGGTCCCCCTGCCGCCGGTGACCGCGCAGGCCGGCCCCGCTCCCCCGCCCCGGGCCCCAGGGCCCGCGCCCCAGGGCCCACTCCCCGGGCCCCGCTCCCCCGGCGCCGCTCCCCGGGTGCCGGCCGGCCCGGGCCTCCGGCCTTCCGGGCTCCCGGCGCGTCCCGCCGGGTCCGTTGACAGGGACGGCCAGGCGGACCATGCTAAGCAGTCGCTTAGAGTTGCGCAGCCGGATGCGCGGCGACCTTCCCTGACGCGAGAGGCCGGGACATGGCAGAGCCGAGGATCTTCACGTCCGTCGACGAACTGAAGGCAGCGGTGGGCGAGCAGCTGGGGTACACCGACTGGCTGGAGATCGACCAGAAGCGGATCGACCTGTTCGCCGAGGCCACCGGCGACCACCAGTGGATCCACGTCGACCCGGAGAAGGCGGCCGCCGGCCCGTTCGGCACGACCATCGCGCACGGCTACCTGACGCTCTCCCTGCTGCCGCTGTTCGGGCCGCAACTGCTCACCGTCGAAGGCGTGCGGATGGGCGTCAACTACGGCACCAACAAGGTGCGTTTCCCCGCGCCCGTCCCGGTCGGCTCGCGGGTGCGCGCGACGGCGACGATCGCCGCCGTCGACGAGGTGCCCGGCGGCGTGCAGCTGGCCACGGCGTTCACCGTGGAGCGCGAGGGCGGCGACAAGCCGGTGTGCGTGGCCGAGTCGGTGGCCCGCTACTACCTCTGAGCCTCCGGGGCGCTCCGGGCCCCGACCATGCGCAGGACGAGGTCGGCGTAGAGCGCGCCGACCTCGTCCGGGGTGCTGGGCCCGTCGACCTTGAACCAGCGGGCCACGTCGACGCAGAGGGAGAGCACCGCGAGGGTGGTGCCGTGCACGTCGATGACGTCGAACTCGCCGGTGCGGGCCCCCTCCTCGATGATCGTGCGCACCTCGGCGTCGACCTGCCGGCGCAGTTCCCGGATCTCCGCACGGGCGTCGGGGCCGAGCGAGTCCAGTTCGTACTGCACGACCCGGGCCGTGGTGCGGCCGCCGGCGTGCCAGCGGACGAAGGAGCTGACCGCGCCCGCGAGCCGCTCGGTGGGGCTGCCCTCGGCGCGGGACGCCGACCTCAGGACCTGCAGGACCTTCTCGTGGCCGATCCTGCTGATGCGGTGGAGCAGCTCTTCCTTGGTCTTGTAGTGGATGTAGAGCGCGGCCGGGCTCATGCCGGCGCGGCCCGCGATGTCCCGCGTCGTCGTGGCGTGGTAGCCGCGCTCCGCGAACGCCTCGACCGCGGCGAGCAGCAGTCGCCGGGCTGCGTCGGGCGTGACCTCACCCCACGGCTGCGCGTCGGCGCCGGCCGTCTCCTCCGCCGTACTCATCCCTCACCTCTTCCGCTGGCAGGGGTAACACCATACCGGCACGGGTGAGCGGGCGCTTAGCGGGAGGCGCGGCGGCCCGGAGCGGCAGCGTCACAGCTTCTCGAAGGGGTCGTGCTCCGCGAGCAGCTTCTCCAAACGCGCCTGGTCCACCCGGGAGACGATCTGCCCGGCCTCCTGGCGGTCGCGGATCACCTTGGCGAGGGTGAAGGCGGAGGTGACGAGGTACAGGACGGCGATGCCGAGGAAACCGCGCACCCAGGCGTCGGCCTCCAGGCGGAAGATGCCGTACGCGGTGGCCACCATGGCGATGGCGAAGGAGGCGACGGCCTGTGCGTGGAAGGCGGCCGTGCTCTGCTGCTTGACCGGTGTGTCGCTCATGGGGAAAGGATCGGCGGATGTGTCGGGGCCCACATCCGCCGGGGTACTCAGGTCACGTACTCAGAAGGCGGAGACCCCGGTCAGGTCACGGCCGATCAGCAGCTTCTGGATCTGACTGGTGCCCTCGTAGAGCGTCATCACCCGCGCGTCGCGCAGGAGTTTGCCCGCCGGGTACTCGTCGATGAAGCCGTATCCGCCGAACACCTGCAGGGCGTTGTTGGCGGCCCGGACGGCCGCCTCGGAGGCGAACAGCTTCGCCTTGGACGACTCCACGGCGAACGGCTGCCCCCGGTCGACGAGGTCGGCGACCCGCCAGGTCAGCAGCCGGGCCGCGTCCACGTCGACGGCGATGTCGCTGAGCAGTTCCTGGACCAGCTGGTGGTGGGCGATGGTTCTGCCGAACTGCTCCCGCTCCCCCGCGTAGGCGACGGCGGCCTCCAGCGCGGCACGGGCGATGCCGACGCAGCCCGCGGCCACCGACATCCGCCCCTTGGCCAGGGCGGACATGGCGACGGAGAAGCCCTTGCCCTCCGGGCCCAGCATCGCCGACGCCGGGACGCGCACGTCCTGGAACACCAGCTCGGCCGTGGCCTGTCCGCGCAGGCCCAGTTTGCCGTGGAGGGGACGGCGGGTGAGGCCGGGCGTGTCGGCCGGCACCAGGAACGCGCTCACGCCCCGGTGGCCGGGGGCGTCGGTGGAGCGGGCGAAGACCAGCACGACGTCCGCCCAGGTGCCGTTGGTGATGAAGGTCTTGGTGCCGTTGACGACGTAGTCGTCGCCCTGCCGCACGGCGCGGGTGGTGAGGCTGCCGGCGTCGGAGCCGGTGCCCGGCTCGGTGAGCCCGAAGCAGCCGACCAGCTCCCCGGAGGTGAGCCCCGGCAGCCAGGCCCGCTTCTGCTCCTCGCCGCCCCAGGCGGCGATCGTCTTGGCCACCAGTCCCAGGGAGACGGAGACGATGCCCCGCACCGAGGAGTCGCCCCGGCCCAGTTCCTCGGTGACCAGGCAGTACGCGAGGTGGTCGCCGCCGGAGCCGCCGTACTCCTCGTCGACGGTGAGCCCGAGGAACCCCAGGTCGCCCAGCTTCTTGACGATGCCGCGGTCGACCTCCTCGGCGCGGTCCCAGGCGGTGGCGTACGGGACGACCTCGCGGTCCACGAAGTCCCGGGCCAGCCTGCGGACGGCGCTCTGCTCCTCGCTGAGCTCCAGGTTCATGCGGGTCACCACCACCAGATTTAATTACCACTGCTAGTTTTAGGTCGCAGCCCTACTATGTGCGCCATGGCCCGACCGCGCAAGCCCCTGCTGAGTACCGACCGGATCGTCGCCACCGCCCGCGCGCTGGTGGACGCGGAGGGCCTGGCGGCCGTCTCCACCCGCCGTCTCGCCGCGGAACTGGGGGTCAGCGGACCCTCGCTCTACAACCACTTCCGCACCAAGGACGACATCCTCGAAGCGGTCGCCGACTCGGTCAGTGCACAAGTCGACCTGTCGATGTTCGAGGACGGCCGCGACTGGCGCACCGCGCTGCACGACTGGGCCGTCTCCTACCGCTCCGCCCTGCGCGACCACCCCAACATCGTGCCGGTGCTGGCCCACGGCCCGGGCCGCCGTCCCGCGGCCCTCAGGCTGGCGGACGCGGTCTACGGGGCGATGGTCGCGGCCGGCTGGCCGCCCGCGCAGGCCACCTCGATCGGCGCCCTGATGCGGTACTTCGTCATGGGCTCCGTCCTCGGCTCCTTCGCCGGCGGTTTCGTCGACGACGCCAGCGCCTACGACCCCGCCGACTACCCGCACCTGGGCCAGGCCCACCTGCTCGCCGAGAAGCAGGAGAAGATCGACGAGCGCGCCTTCGAGACGGGACTGCGGGCGCTCCTCGACGGGCTGGCCGTGCAGTACGAGCAGCTGCGCGACACCCCCTGACACCTGCCCGGCGGGCCTCCCGCGCCCTCGGCGCACACTTCGGCCGGGACCGAACGGTCCGTGGCCCATGCTGGAGCACATGACCCACAGGGACCCTGCCGCGCCGGGGCTCGCCCGGCTCACGGCGCTGATCGCGGACGAGACGCGGGCGGCCTGCCTGCTGGCGCTGCTCGACGGGCGGGCGTGGACCGCGGGCGAGCTGGCCCGGACGTGCGGGGTCGCCGCGTCCACGCTGAGCGAGCACCTCGGCAAGCTGGTCGCGGGCGGCCTGCTGGCCGAGGAGCGGCAGGGCCGGCACCGTTACGTCCGGCTCGCCGACGAGCGGGTGGCCCACCTGGTGGAGGACCTGGCCGCGCGGGTCGCCCCCGAGGCCGCCGCCCGCCCGCGCACCCTGCGGGAGCACGGTGCCGGTCAGGCGTCCGCCCGGGGCCGCACCTGCTACGACCACCTCGCCGGGCGGCTCGGGATCACCGTCACCGACGCCCTGACGGAGCGCGGACTGCTGCGGCAGGACACCGGGTTCGCGCTCACGGACGCGGGCCTGCGCTGGTTCGACCGGGCCGGCATCGCCCTCGACCGCGGCGGGAGACGGCCGCTGGCCCGCGCCTGCCTGGACCGGACGGAGCGGCGCCCCCATCTCGCCGGGACGGCCGGCGCCGCGCTGTGCGGGCACGCCCTGACGGTGGGGTGGTGCCTGCGGATCGGGTCCGGGCGGGCGGTGCGGGTGACGGAGGCGGGCGAACGGGCCCTGTCCGACCTGCTGGGCATCGACCCCGCCGCCCTGCGCTGATCCTCCCGGGACCCGCCTCACCCCACTCCGGGCGCCGCCCAACCGGCCCTCGTGGCAGCGGAGTTCGAAGGCCACCTGGCCGGCCGCCCGGTTCTCGTCCCGCCCGGTTCTCGTCCCGCCCCGTTCCAGGTCTCCGTCCGCTTCGGGGCTCCGTCCCTCCATGTCGCCGTCCGACCCGTGTCGCTGTCCGGCCGGGTCCCCGTCCGAAATCCGCGAGCGCGTCCGCGCCGCGTCCGACCAGCATGGGAGCATGATGAACCAGCTCGTCCCCCGCCCCGCGCGCCGCGGCGAACTGCTCGCCGCGGGCGCCGCGACCGTCACCGTCGTGCTCTGGGCCTCCGCCTTCGTGTCGATCCGCAGCGCCGGAAGCGCGTACTCGCCGGGCGCCCTCGCGCTGGGGCGGCTGCTGGCGGGTGCGCTGACGCTGGGGGTGATCTGCCTCTGGCGGCGCGAGGGCCCGCCACCGCGGGCGGCGTGGCGCGGGATCGCGCTGTCGGGGCTGCTCTGGTTCGGCTTCTACATGGTGGCCCTCAACTGGGGCGAACAGCAGGTCGACGCGGGCACGGCGGCCCTGGTGGTGAACGTCGGCCCGATTCTCATCGCCCTGCTCGGCGCACGCCTGCTGGGCGACGGGATGCCGCCGCGCCTGCTCGCGGGCATGGCCGTGTCCTTCGCGGGCGCGGTGACCGTGGGCCTGTCGATGTCCGGGGAGGGCGGGTCGTCCCTGCTGGGCGTGGTGCTGTGCCTGCTGGCCGCGGTGGCCTACGCGGGCGGGGTCGTCGCGCAGAAGCCCGCCCTGGGGGCGGCGAGCCCGCTGCAGGTGACGACGTACGGGTGCCTGGTGGGGGCGGTGGCGTGCCTGCCGTTCGCCGGGCAGCTGGTGAGCGAGGCCGCCCGGGCGCCCGCGTCCGCCACGCTGAACATGGTGTACCTCGGCGTCTTCCCCACCGCGCTCGCCTTCACCACCTGGGCGTACGCGCTGGCCCGGACGACCGCCGGGCGGATGGGGGCGACCACGTACGCGGTCCCCGCCCTGGTCGTGCTGATGTCGTGGCTGGCCCTCGGCGAGGTGCCCGGTGTCATCACGCTGGCCGGCGGCGTCCTGTGCCTGGCGGGTGTGGCGGTGTCCCGTTCGGGTTCCGGCGGGCCCTCCCGGAGGGCAGCGGGGAGGACCGTCCGGAAGCGGGGCCGTGCTCCCGGTCCGCGAGCCGGCGAGGCACAGGACCGGGCACCGGACCGGGCACCGGACCGCGCCTGAGCCCGGCGCCGTCCCGGCCGCCGCGTTCCGGGGCACGGCACGGCCCCGGAACGCCCGCGGCCCGCCGACGCCAGCGGGCGTCGGCGGTAAGCCGGCGCCGGCGGGCCCGGACGCCGGAGCCTCACCGGGCCCGCCGGCGCCGGGACGGTGAACGCCCGTGTGTCCGGCGTCAGAAGACGACGAGGGTGCGGGCCCCCTTGCCCGCAATCATGGTGTCGAAGGCGGCGGGGACGCCGTCCAGGGGGATCCGTTCGGTCACCAGGGCGTCCAGGTCCAGGCGGCCCGCGCGGATGTGCTCGGCGAGCACCGGCAGGTCCCGGGCGGGGTCGGCATTGCCGTAGACGCAGCCCGAGAGGGTGCGGCCCCAGTGGAAGATCTCCAGGGCGTTGAAGGTGACCTGCTGGTCCTTGCCGCCGATCCCGACGACCGTGGTGCGGCCGCCGCGCCGGGTGGAGTCCCAGGCGGTGCGGATCGTGGTGGCGCGGCCGACGCACTCGACGGCCACGTCCACCCCCTGTTTCCCGGTGAGGGCACGGATCTCCCGGGCGGTGGTGTCCGAGGCGACGAGGTAGTGGGTCGCCCCGGCCGACCGGGCCAGTGGCTCCTTGTCCGGCGAGACGTCGACCGCGACGATCGTCGACGCGCCGGCGATGCGGGCGGACTGCAGGGCCGCGAGGCCCACTCCCCCGGCGCCGAACACGGCGACCGTCTCGCCGGGGGCGACCCGGGCGGAGTGGTGGACGGCGCCGTAGCCGGTGAGGACCGCACAGCCGAGCAGGGCCGCGTCGGTGAGCGGGACTCCGTCCGGGGCGGGCAGCACGCAGGACTGCGGCACCACGGTCTCCTCCGCGAAGGCGGCGACGTTCAGGCCGGGGTGCAGGCCGGTGCCGTCGTCGGCCCGGTGGGCGTGCACCCGCGCGGCGCCGTCGAGGGCGTCGGCGCACAGCCAGACCTCCCCGCGTCCGCAGGCGGGGCAGGCGCCGCAGGAGGGCGCCCAGTTGAGGACGACGGCGTCGCCCGGCGCCACGGCGGTGACGTCCTCGCCGACGGCGACGACCGTGCCGGCGCCCTCGTGACCGAGGACGGCCGGCACCGGCAGGCGCATGGTGCCGTTGGTGAGGGACAGGTCGGAGTGGCAGACCCCGGCGGCGGCGAGGCGCACCCGCACCTGGCCGGGACCGGGCTCGGGCAGGTCGATCCCGGTGATCTCCAGGGGCGCGGAGACGGCGGGCAGGACAGCGGCACGTACGGCCATGGCGGTGACGACTCCCTTAGAACTGGAGGGACTTGGTCTGGAGGTACTCGGTCAGGCCGTGCACGCCGAGTTCGCGGCCGACGCCCGACTGCTTGTAACCGCCGAAGGGAGCCAGCGGGTTGAAGCGGCCCCCGTTGATGTCCACCTGTCCGGTCTCCAGGCGGCGGGCGAACGCGACCGCCTGCTCCTCGTCCCCGGCCCAGACGGCCCCGGCCAGTCCGTAGACGGTGCCGTTGGCGATGCGCAGGGCGTCCTCCTCGTCCTCGTAGCGCAGGACGCACAGGACGGGGCCGAAGATCTCCTCCTGGGCGACGGTCATCGAGGGGGTGACGTCGGCGAGGACCGTCGGGCTGACGAAGCAGCCCTTGTCGTGCGGAGTCTCCGGCCCGCCGGCGACCAGGCGGGCGCCCTCGGCGACGCCCTTCTCGATGTAGCCGCGCACCCGGTCGCGCTGCCGGGCGTTGACGAGGGGGCCGATGCGGTCGCCGTACTTGGCGGCGGCCTCCGCGGCCAGGGCGACGGCCTCGTCGTACTGGTCCCGGTGGACCAGCATGCGCGTCCACGCGCTGCACGTCTGGCCGGAGTTGGACATCACGTTGGCGACGCCGACGTTGACCGCGCGGGCCAGGTCGGCGCCGGGCAGGATCACGTTGGCGGACTTCCCGCCCAGTTCCAGGGCGACCTTCTTGACCCCACCCGCCGCGATCGCGCCGATCCGGCGGCCGACGGCGGTGGAGCCGGTGAAGGAGACCAGGTCCACCCCGGGGTGCTCGGCGAGCGCCTGGCCGGCCACCGGACCGAGGCCGGTGACCAGGTTGAACACGCCCGCCGGGATCCCGGCCTCGTGCACCGCCTCCGCGAACAGCCGGGCCACCAGCGGGGTGTCCTCGGCGGGCTTCACGACGACCGTGCAGCCGGCGGCGAGGGCGGGCGCGGCCTTGGCGACGATCTGGTGCAGCGGGTAGTTCCAGGGGGTGATGGCGCCGACCACGCCCACCGGCTCGTGGAACACCGTCGAGTTGCCGATCCGCTCCTCGAAGGCGTACGTCGCGGCCAGTTCGGCGTAGGAACCGGCGACGGCGACGGGGACCCCGGCGTGGACCGTCCGCGACAGCTTCAGGGGAGCGCCCAGTTCGGCCGTGACGGTCTCGGCGATCTCCTCCCGTCGGGCGTCGAGGGCGTCCCGCAGGGCGGCGAGGCGGGCGGCGCGCCCGGCGGGCGGGGTCGCGGCCCACGCGGCGAGGGCGGCGCGGGCCGCCCGGACGGCGGCGTCGACGTCCTCGACGGTGCCCGCCGGCACGGTGGCGATCACCTGCTCGTCGGCCGGGTTCACGACCTCGATCACCTCCGGGCCGGCGGCCGGGCGCCAGGCGCCGTCGATGTACATGCCGTCGTAAGACTTCATCGCGCTTCCTCCGGGAGGGGCGTCGTCCTGTCGTCTGCCGCCACATAAACTAGCGGTGGTAATTTACGGGCGCCAGGGGAAACCGCGGGACGGTGCCTGAGAGGGGCGTCACTCCTCCAGGCCGGGCAGCCGCGCCGGGTTCGGACAGATGCGCTCGCCGTGCTGGTCGAAGACGAACAGGCGGGCGAGGTCGACCAGCAGTGGCACCTGCATGCCGTGCCGGAGCCGCACGTCCGGGGTGGTGCGCACGATGAGGTCGCCGGGCTGCCGCGGGTCGGCACCGGCGGGCGCGGCGGACTCCGGCGCCCGGCCGCCGGGCTCCAGGGTGGCGACCGCACCCGGACGCAGGGCCCCGGCCCGCTCCCGCAGGCGGTCCAGGACCGTGCCCTCGCGGCGGCGCCGCCGGTCGGTGCGGCCGGGGTGGGGGCGCGGCGCCTCCAGGTCGGGGACGACGGCGGGGCGCGACCCGGTGTCGAAGTGCACCAGCACCTCGTGCCCCTGGAACTCCAGGTGCTCGACCAGCCCGGTGAGCACCACCTCGCCCGGACGGGCGGCGTCCGCCCGGGCGATGCGGACGGCCTCGGACCGCAGGCCGACGATCACCTCCCGGCCCTGCTGCACCCGCAGCAACTGGTGGTCCAGCGACAGGGGTTCGGGCAGCCGCAGGAACTGCTTGCCGAGGCTGATGGTCATGGCCCCGTCGAGCGGCGCCCGGACCATGCCGCGCAGCAGGTTGATGCGCGGGGTGCCGATGAACGCGGCGACGAAGACGTTGGCGGGCAGCCCGTACACCGTGCGGGGACTGCCGACCTGCTGGAGGAGTCCGCCGCGCAGCACGGCGACCCGGTCGCCCAGCGACATCGCCTCCGCCTGGTCGTGGGTGACGTACACCGTGGTGACGCCGAGGTCGCGGGTGAGCCGGGAGATCTCGGCGCGCAGGTGGTTGCGGAGTTTGGCGTCGAGGTTGGACAGCGGCTCGTCCATCAGGAACGCGGAGGGGTGCCGCGCGATCGCCCGGCCCATGGCCACGCGCTGCCGTTCGCCGCCGGAGAGCTGCGCGGGGAACCGGTCGAGCAGGTCCTCGATGCCCAGCAGGCGGGCGGTGGCGTCGACCCGCGGGGACGGATCGGTGCCGGGCGCCTCGATGCGCAGCGGGAAGCCGATGTTGTCGCGGCTGCTCATGCTGGGGTAGAGGGCGAAGTTCTGGAACACCATCGCCATGTCCCGGTCGGCGGGCGGCAGGTCGTTGGCGTACTCGCCGTCGAGGAACAGGTTCCCCTCGTCGATCGCCTCCAGGCCGGCGATCATCCGCAGCACGGTGGACTTGCCGCAGCCGGAAGGGCCGAGCAGGACGAGGAACTCGCCGGGTGTGATGTCCACCGTCAGCCGGTCCACCACTCGTGGGCCCTTGGCGTAGGACTTGCTCACGTCGTGCAGGGAGATGGCGCGTGTCATGAGGGTGCCCCCATGGGGTTCGGCAGGGCGCGGGTGCTCCGCGGTCGAACGCACCGCCCGGGCCGTCCGGGCCGCCCGGGTCCTCCGGGCCGGTCGGGCCGGTCGGGTCCTCCGGGCCGGTCGGGCCGGTCGGGCCGTGCGGTGCGTATGAGTCACGGAAGCTAACGGATCGTGCACGGCCGGGGGAAGGGACCGGACACGCCGCGTTGCCCGGATCCCAGCCCGTGAGATACGGGACGACCGGATTCCGGTCGGCGGACAGGGGCGTTCTCGTGCGGGGCGCGCGTTCCGGCGGAGCGGTCCGGGCCGTGCCGAGGAGGTGGTCCGGGCCGTACCGAGGGGGCGGCGCACGGCCGTACGGCGGGGCCGCCCTCCGGGTGGAAGGCCGTTCGGTGCCGCGCCGCCACTCGGTGACGGATCGGTTCCCGGTGGCGGACCGGCCGGCGCCTCCCCGCTGCGGACCGGCTCCAGGTGGCGGACGGCTCCGGATGTGGACCGGCTCCCGCTGGCGGGCCGGCTCCCGGTTGTGGAGCGGTGCTTCGGCGGGCAGGGCCTCACGTGCGGCGAGCGTCGTCCCGGTGGGGCGAGCCGTAGGCCCGTTCCTGCCGGGGCACGGCTCCGGACCCCTCGCGGGACCCGGGGTCCGCGGCGGGGCGGGGCGAAGCAGCCGGGCCGGGGGCGCCCGGGGCGCGCAGGGCGACGCCCGAGGACAGCAGGAGCAACGCTCCCAGCATCACGAACGGCGCCGCCACGCCGGCGACCCCGGCGACCAGGCCCGCGGCGGCCGGGGCGGCGACCTGTCCCAGCCGGTTGCCGGTCAGGCGCAGGGCGAGAGCGGTCGAGCGGGCCCCGTCCGGGGCGGCCTGCACGACCGTCGTCATGGACAGGGGCTGGCCCACGCCCAGGCAGAAACCGAGCACCGCGAGCAGCACCGCGAGCGCCCCCACCGGCAGCGGCAGCGCGATGCCGGCGCACAACAGGGCCGCGACGAGACACGTCACCGTCAGCAGCGCGGTCCGGCCGAGCAGGCGCAGCAGCGGGGTGAGGACCAGACGGCAGGCGATGGTGGCCGCCGCCCGCAGGCTGAGCAGCAGGCCGACGACGGCCGGGGCGATCCCGCGCTGCTCGCCGACAACCGGCAGGTAGGCGGTGAGGATGTCGGTCGCGGACAGCACGGCGAGGCTGATCAGCATGCCGGCGGGGACGCCCCGGGCCCGCAGGATCCGCCCCACGGGGACGCGCTCGTCCGCTCCGGTGCGCGGCGCCCCGGCGCCGGGCCGCTCGATGCGCCACAGCGAGGTGAACGCGACCGCCGCCCCGGCACCCGCGGCGAGCAGCGCGAGGGCGCTGGTGCGGGCCATGTCGGCGCCGCCGATCAGCGCGCCCGCCGCGATCGGGCCGACGAGCTGGCCGAGGGAGGCGCCGATGGTGAAGTGGCCGAAGTTGCGGTCCTGTTCGTGCGGCGCCGACTGGCGGGCGACCAGCGACTGGGCGCCGATGACGAAGCACAGGTGCCCGAGCCCCATCACCCCGCTCCACAGGGCCATCGCCCCCAACGACCCGGCGACGCCGCTCAGCGCGCAGCCTCCCGAGATGAGCACCACCCCGGCCGGCAGCAGCGGCGCGCACCGGCCGTGGTCGGTGCGCCGGCCGAGCGGGACGGCGGCGAACAGCGGCAGCAGCGCGTACACCCCGGCGATCACGCCGACCGCCCGTTCGTCGGCACCGAGGGCGAGCGCCCGGTAGGAGACGGCGGGCCGGGCCATCGACACGGCCCCCTGCGCGAAGCTGAAGGCGATGACGAGGCGCAGCAGCCAGCCGCGGTTCCCGCCGGGCGTCATGGTCGGATCCTCCTGGGCGGATCGGAGCGGATGGGATCGGAGGGAATCGGAGCGGATCGGAGGGGATCGGAGGGGTCGGTACGGTCCAGTCGAGCGGATCGGCCGGTCCGGTCGGCCGGTCGGGTCGGCCGATCCGGTCGGCCGGGTCGGTCGGCCGATCCGGTCGGCCGATCCGGTCGGCCGGGCCCCGCCGGGGGCCGTCAGACGATGCCGAAGAGGAGTCCCGCGCCGAGGATCAGCAGGGACGTCAGCGCTGCCCACTTCACCACGAACCGCGTGTGGTCGCCGAATTCGACCTTCGCCATGCCGACCAGCACGTAGACGGCGGGCACCAGCGGGCTGGACATGTGCAGGGGCTGGCCGACGAGGGACGCGCGGGCCATCTCCAGCGGGGTGACGCCGTGTGCGGCGCCCGCCTCGGCGAGGACGGGCAGCACGCCGAAGTAGAAGCCGTCGTTGGACATGAAGTAGGTCAGCGGGAGGCTCAGCACGCCGGTGACCAGGGCCATGTGCGGGCCCATCGCCTCGGGGACGACGCCGACCAGCCACTCGGCCATGCTGTCGACCATGCCGGTGCCCTGGAGCACGCCGGTGAAGACGGCGGCGGCGAACACCATCCCGGAGACGTTGAGGACGTTGTCGGCGTGGGCGGCGATCCGGGCTTTCTGGTCGGGCAGGTGCGGGAAGTTGACGGAGAGCGCGAGCGCCGCGCCGAGCAGGAACAGCACCGGGATCGGCAGCCACTCCATGATCATGGCGGTCAGCAGGCCGACCGTGAGCAGGGCGTTGAACCAGTACAGCCGGGGACGCAGGGTGGGGCGGGCGGGGTCGAGTCCCTGGAAGTCGTCGTCCTCCCCGGTCCGTTCCCCGGTCCGTTCCCCGTGCTGCTCTCCGGGCCGTGCGCCAGGGCGGTCCTCGCGCCGCTCCCCGGCGTCCGGGCCGGCCCCGGCCCCGCCGGCGGGCGGCGCGCTCCGGTCCGGCCGGGAGGCGTCGGCGGCTGTGGCACCGGCAGCGGCACCGGCACCGGCACCGGCGTGGCCGTCGGCACCGACGCCGGTCAGTACCGTCTCGTCCGCCTGCGCCGCCTTCTCCTCCCCCGCGGCCTCCGCGTCGAGCGTCAGCAGGCCCAGGCGGCGGCGCTCGCGCAGTCCGAGGACGTAGGCCAGCACGACGACCCCCAGCAGGCCGACCAGCAGCGCCGGGATCATCGGCACGAAGACGTCGCTCGCGTCCAGCTTCAGCGCGGTGGCGGCGCGGGCGGTCGGGCCGCCCCAGGGAAGCGTGTTCATCACGCCGTTGGCCATCGCGGCGACACCGGTCATCACGACCAGGCTCATCTTCAGCCGCTTGTACAGCGGGTACATCGCCGAGACAGTGATCATGAAGGTGGTGGACCCGTCGCCGTCGAGGGAGACGATCGCGGCCAGCAGCGCGGTGCCGACGACGATCCGCATCGGGTCGGCCCGGCAGAAGCGGAGGATGCCGCGGACGATCGGGTCGAACAGACCGACGTCGATCATCACCCCGAAGTAGACGATCGCGAACATCAGCATCGCCGCCGTGGGGGCGAGTGCGACGACGCCGTCGATGACGTAGTCGCCCAGGTGGGCGGCCTTGCCGACGAACACGCAGAACAGCGCGGGGATCAGCACGAGCGCCGCGATCGGCGACATCTTCTTCATCATGATCAGGACCAGGAAGGTCGCGATCATGGCGAAGCCGAGAATGGTCAGCATGAGTGGACACCTAACGTTCGCCCTTGAACTCCCACCAGGGCCGGCGGTGCGACGAGACGTTAGGCGGTGCGAGAAAGCGTGAGCAAGATGTCGGGACGCGAGCAATAAGCGCAAAACTCCAGGTCAGGGCTTTGCTCAGGTCGCGGCCCCCTCAGGTCGGGGCCTCGCTCACAGCGGGGCCCGCTCGCGTCGGGGCTCCGCTCACCTCGGGGCTCCGCTCACCTCGGGGCTCCGCTCAGGTCACGGCCGTGCGCCGGCCGGGCGGTGACCTCCACGGGGACGCCGTTGAGGACGGCGTTGCCCGACAACGGGTCGAGCAGACTGCCGTCCAGGAGCTGGTTGACGTTGACGCCGGGGTCCGTGGCGGCGTGGCGCAGACGGGTGCCGGGGCGGTCGTGGCCCCAGCCGTGCGGCAGGCTCACCACGCCCCGGCGCACGTCGGTGGTGACCTCGGCGGGTGCGGTCACCTCGCCCCCGGCCCCCTTCACGCGCACCGGCTCGCCGTCCCGGACCCCGAGGCGCCCGGCGTCGTCCGGGTGGATGTGCAGGGTGCAGCGGTTGGTGCCGCCGGTGAGGGCGGGCACGTTGTGCATCCAGCTGTTGTTGGAGCGCAGGTGCCGCCGTCCGACGAGGACGAGTCCGGCGGGGCGTTCGGCGAGGGCCGCGCGCAGCCGGGGCAGGTCGTCGGCGATCGGTCCCGGCAGCAGTTCGACCTTGCCGCTCACGGTCTTGAGGGGCTGCGGCAGCCGGGGCCGCAGCGGTCCGAGGTCGATGCCGTGCGGGTGGGCCAGCAGCCGCTCCAGGGTGAGGCCGTCCGGCCGGGCGCCGAAACCGTCGCCGTAGGGGCCGAGGCGCAGCATCAGGTCGAGCCGCCGTTCGGGGCCGTCGTCGCCGGTGAGCCGGGCGGCCAGCTCCTTCGGATCGCGGCCGTGCACCGGGGAGTTCGGGTCCCGCACCGCCTTGCCGAGCGTCTGGTCGACGACCAGCGCGTCCACGGCGGCCGGGTCGGTGCCGTGCATCCCGGTCGCCGCGAGGATCAGCCGGGCCATGATCTCCGTCTCGGCCATGCGGCCGGGTTCGAGCGGGACGGCGGGGCGGGTGTAGCGGACCTGGTTGCGCACGGCGAGGGTGTTGAAGGCGAAGTCGTGGTGGGGGCTCTGCGCGGGCGGGGGCGGGGGCAGGACGACGTCGGCGTGGCGGGAGGTCTCGTTGAGGTACGGGTCGACGCTGACCATGAAGTCCAGTGAGCCGAGCGCCTCGTCGAGCCGGTTGCCGTCGGGCGCGGACAGGACGGGGTTGGCGGCCACGGCGATCACGGCGCGGACGGGGGTGCCCGCGTCGGCCGGGGTGTCGATCTCCTCGGCGAGGGCGGCCAGGGGCAGTTCGCCCTTGGCCTCGGGGTGGCGGCTCACCCGGGAGTGCCACCGGCCGAGGGCGAAGCCGCGGCCGGGGCCGGCGGGGCGCGGGGTCCGGTCGGTGGCGGCCTGGGGGAACAGGGCGCCACCGGGCCGGTCGAGGTTGCCGGTGAGGGTGTTGAGCACGTCGACGAGCCAGCTGGCGAGGGTGCCGTGCGGGACGGTGCAGCTGCCGATGCGGGCGTAGACGGCGGCGGTGGGGGCGGCGGCGAGTTCCCGGGCCAGGGCGCGGACGGTGTCCGCCTCGACGTCGCAGGCCGGGGCGACCGCCTCGGGCGTGAACGCGGCCAGCGCCGCGGCGAGTTCGTCCACTCCCTGGACGTGCGGGGCGAGTCCGCCGAGGTCGGTCAGGTCCTCGCTCAGCAGGACGGTCACCATGGCGGCGAGCAGCAGCGCGTCGGTCCCGGGCCGGACGGCCACGTGCCGGTCGGCGAGACGGGCGGTACGGGTGCGGCGCGGGTCGACCACCGTGAGCGTTCCGCCGCGGGCCCGCAGCGCCCTGAGACGGCCGGGGAAGTCGGGGGCGGTGCACAGACTCCCGTTGGACTCCAGCGGGTTGGCGCCGATCAGCAGCAGGTGGTCGGTGCGGTCGAGGTCGGGCACCGGGATCGCGTTGGCGTCTCCGAAGAGCAGGCCGCTGGAGACGTGCTTGGGCATCTGGTCGACGGTGGAGGCGGTGAACAGGCTGCGGGTGCCGAGCCCGGCGAGGAGCAGCGGCGGGTAGAGGGCGCCGGCCATGGTGTGCACGTTGGGATTGCCGAGGACCACCCCGACGGCGTGCGGTCCGTACCGCTCCACGACGGGCCGGAGGCCGGCGGCGACGGCGTCGAACGCCTCGTCCCAGCCGGCCTCGCGCAGGACGCCGTCGACCCGGACGAGCGGGGCCCGCAGCCGGTCGGGGTCGGCGTCGAGGGCCGGGAAGGCGGCGCCCTTGGGGCAGATGAACCCCTTGCTGAAGACGTCGTCCCGGTCCCCGCGGGCGCCGGTGACGCGGCTGCCGTCGATGGTGAGCGTCAGGCCGCAGGTGGCCTCGCACAGAGGGCAGATGCGCAGGGCGGTGCGGGACACGGGGCCTCCCGGGTACGGCGGCGGTGACGCTCGGACGGATCGAGCATACCGACCGGTACGCATGTGAGGGAGGGAATGAACAGGACGGACCGGAAGCCGTCCGGAGCAGGACCGGAAAACCCGCCGTGCTCACGCCCCGGACCGGGCGGCGCACAAGGGGAACGCGCGCACGGCCCGGACCGAGGCGCACCCGGCCGGAACCCGGACGCGCCCACGGCTGCCCGTGTCCTACGGCTGCTCCGCCCCCGGTGCGGGCCGGTCCAGGACGCCCGCCAGGTAGGCCCGCAGCATCTCCCGCAGTTCCTCGATGACCTTCGCGTCGCCGTCGGGCGCCATCCGGAAGGCCAGGTGGATCACGGAGTCGGCGGTCTCGACGGCGACCAGGAAGGTGCGGCGCAGGTCCTCGTCGGGTGTGCGGCCGAGGTACCCGGAGAGCAGGTCGGTGAGGCGGTCGGCGACCCGCAGGTTGGGTTCGGCGCGGGGGGAGCCGACCGGGATCTGGTTGCCGAAGTCGACGAGGGAGAAGCCGGGTGCGGTGCGCTTCATGTGCAGGTACTCGCCGATCACCGCGTCCAGGGCGTAGCGCCAGCCCCGGTCGCCGGTGCCCCGCAGCCGGTCGGCGATCCGGTCCGTGAACCGTTCGAGGTTGCGGTGCGCCAGGGCGTCGGCCATCTGGCGCTTGTTGCCGAAGAAGCGGTACACCGAGCCGATGGGCACCCCGGCGCGCTCGGCGACGGCCCGGGTGCTCAGGTCGTCGTAGCCGGCCTCGTCGAGGAGTTCGGCGCAGGCGTCGAGGATGCGGGTCAGCCGTTCGGCGCTGCGCCGCTGTACGGGCGCACGGCGGAGCGTTCTCGGATGGGGCACGCCCTCATGATGCCTCGTCCGCACGTTCGAGTGAACCTCGCCCTCCGCCTCCTGCCGCCCTCCCGCTCCCCCGGCACCCGGCCCGCCGCCTTCGCCCCCGTACCGCGCGGGAGCGGGAGGCCGGGACCGCGTCACCGCCCGGAGCCACCGGGCCGGCCGGCTCCGGGCCCGCTGGTCCCGGCCACGGCCCCGGCACCTGTCCCGGTCCCCGTCGCCGTCGCCGGGGGTTCCGTGTCCGGCTGGGACACCGTGACGTCGGCGGTGCTCTCCACCGGCTCGCCGTTCACGGCCCACACCGAGCCGTCGTCGGCGTACAGCCGGGCGGTGACCCGGTGCGTGCCGCGGGGGACGGAGTCCGGGGACAGCCGGTGGCCGGGGGTGCGCAGCCGCGCGACGAGGCGGTCGTCGACGTACAGGTGGGCCAGACCGCGTCCGGGGACGGCGGGCCCGGTGGCGCCGCGCGGGGAGAAGCGGAAGCCGCGCACCCGCAGGCGGACGGCCCAGCCGCCGCCGGCGTCCGGCGTCACCTCGACGCCCACCCGCGGCGCCGACTCCGCGTCCACCTCGCGATAGGGCCGCCCCTCGGGATCCCGCGTCTCCAGCAGCCGGCCGGCCGACGGGGGCGTTCCGTCCTGCCCCCGGGCGTCCGGGGAGGCGCAGCCGGCGGATCCGGCCGCCAGGGCCAGCCCGACGGCGAGCGCGGTGATCAGGGTCCGCGTCGACGACATGCCGGGGAGCGTAGGACAGGGGTGCGACCGCGCGAATCCCCCTGGAGTCTGGTCCGTCCGCCCGGTGTCCTCCGCCGAGAGGAGGACACCGGGCCCGGACGGTACCGGCAGGAGCCGCATCGGGTGGAGCACTTCAGCCGGCCGGCGCCCCGGAGGCATCCCACGAGGGGGCCCGCGACGACACGCCCCGGATTCGCACGGCCCTCTTGCGCACGGGAAATCGCAATCCTACGGTGTTGCATAGGAATCGGACGCAAGGGAGCACCGGACATGACCGATGGGGGCACCGCCCGCGTGGGCACGGACCTGCGCGGGGGCGCGCGCAAGGCCGTGGAAGGACTGGAACACCTGACCGGCTTCGGCAACCAGCACAGCTCCGAGGCGGTCCCCGGCGCCCTCCCCGAGGGCCGGAACTCGCCGCAGCGCGCACCGCTCGGGCTGTACGCGGAGCAGTTGAGCGGTTCCGCCTTCACCGAGCCGCGGGCCGTCAACCGCCGCTCCTGGCTGTACCGCATCCGCCCCTCGGCGGCCCACCCGGCGTTCACCCGCACGGGCAACGGCACGCTCCGCACGGCGCCCTTCAACCAGACGGTGCCGGACCCCAACCGGCTGCGCTGGGACCCGCTCCCGGAGCCCGCCGAGGGCACGGACTTCCTGGCGGGCCTGTGGACGCTGGGCGGCAACGGGGATGCCACGCAGCGCACGGGCATGGCCGTGCACCTCTACCACGCCACCGCCTCGATGGAGCGGGTGTTCAGCAACGCCGACGGCGAGCTGCTCGTCGTCCCGGAGCTCGGCGGGCTGCTGCTGCGCACCGAGTTCGGGCTGCTGCACGTGGAGCCGGGCCACATCGCGGTCGTCCCGCGGGGGGTGCGCTTCCGGGTGGAGCTGCTGGACGACACCGCCCGCGGCTACGTGTGCGAGAACTACGGCGCCCCCTTCGAGCTCCCCGAGCTCGGCCCGATCGGCGCCAACGGCCTCGCCAACCCGCGGGACTTCCGGGTGCCGGTCGCCGCGTACGAGGACGTGGAGGGGCCGGTGGAGGTGGTGAACAAGTTCTGCGGCAACCTGTGGTCGGCGACCTACGGCCACTCCCCGCTCGATGTCGTCGCCTGGCACGGGAACCATGTGCCGTACGCCTATGACCTGCGTCGCTTCAATGTGATGGGCACCATCTCCTACGACCACCCGGACCCGTCCATCTTCACGGTGCTGACCTCGCCGAGCGACACCCCCGGGCTGGCCGGGGTGGACTTCGTGGTGTTCGCGCCGCGCTGGCTGGTGGGCGAGGACACCTTCCGGCCGCCGTACTTCCACCGGAACGTGATGAGCGAGTACATGGGCCTGATCGAGGGCGCCTACGACGCGAAGGCGGAGGGCTTCGTGCCGGGCGGCGGCTCGCTGCACAACATGATGTCGGCGCACGGACCGGACCACGAGACCTTCGAGCGGGCGAGCGCGGCCGAGCTGCGGCCGCAGAAGATCGACGACGGGCTGGCCTTCATGTTCGAGACCCGCTGGCCGCTGTCGCTCACTCCGCACGCGGCGCGCGCGGAACACCTCCAGGAGGGGTACGACGACGTGTGGCACTCCTTCGAACGGCACTTCCGCGTCCAGTGAGCCGGGCAGCCGCGTACGGCGGAACGCCCGCGTCCGCCGTACGCGGATTGCACTGAGCGTTCCCGACCGATACGGATGACCCGTGACTTCCTTCGCTCCGGATTCGATCGTCCTGAATCGCAAGTTGCCGCTCTGGTACCAGGTGTCGCAGTCGCTGCGCGCCTCGATCCTCGGCCGCTCGCCCCAGGACCCGCTGCGCCTGCCCACCGAGGAACAACTGGCCGGGCACTACGGCGTGAGCGTGCTGACCATGCGCCAGGCGCTGAAGGAGCTGGAGGACGAGGGGCTCATCAGCCGGCACCGCCGGCGCGGCACGTTCATCGAGCCCGGCGCCACCCGGGGCACTCCGGTGCGGCTGCTGGGCTCGGTGGACGCCATCGTGGCCCAGCAGTCCGGGATGACCACCGAGCTGCTGGAGCACGGGCCCGCCCCGGTGCCGGCCGAACTCGCCGAGCACTTCCCGGACCTGACCGAGGCCGCGGCCTACCACCGGCTGCGCAGCGACGAGAAGACCGGGGAGCCCACCAACCACGCCCGCAACTGGGTCCGTCCCGAGCTGGCCGCCCGCATCGACCCCGAGGACCTGGTGCGCTGGCCGATGACGAAGGTGCTGCGGGACGTCGTGGGCGCCGAGATCAGCCGCATCACCGACACCGTGGAGGCGCGGCTCGCCGATCCCGAGACGGCCCGGCTGCTCCGGGTCCCGCTGCTCAGCCCGATCCTGCACTACACGGGCGTCACCCACGGCGCCGACGGGCGGCCCCTGGACGTGGCCGTCATCCACTACCGGGGGGACCGCTTCTCCTTCACGGTGACCCTCGACGCCCACTGATCCGGGCCCCCGCCCAGGCCGTACGATGCCCTGCGTGACGCACGACGACGCTCCGCCGCTGGCGGACCTCATGCCGTGGTCCGTCGCACCGCCGCGGCTCGGCCGGGGGTGGCCGGCGGGCCCCGACGCGGGGTCCCTGAAGGCCCGTTGGAACGCCCTGCTGGCCGCGCAGGGGCCCGAGCGCGAGGCGCTGTTCCGGCCGACGCGCGCCCGTACGCCGCACACCCCGGTCGCACAGCTGCCGGGAGGCGGCGGTGGCACCGAGCGGCTCGCCCGCGCCTCGGGGCCGTGCCCCGAGCCGGTGCGGGTGCTGCGCGCCCCCTTCGACGAGCAGTGGCTGATCCCCGACCACCGCCTGATCGACGCGGCCCGGCCCGAGCTGTGGCGGGTGGCGGACGAACGGCAGACGTTCGTCGTGGAGACGCCGGCCCCCACCGGTGCGCCGGGCCTGCCGCTGCTCGCGACCCCGCACGTGCCGCTGCTGCGCCCCGGCCGGATCCGGCCGCTGTACCGCAGGCCCCGGGGCGCCGAACCGAACCTGGCCCCCGGCCTGACGGCACACCTGGCGGCCCGACTCGGCGGGGCGGTCGACGCGACGGACGTGCTGGCCTGGATCCTCGCCGTGGCGCGGCCGGGGCCGAACGGGCCGGTGGTTCCGCTCACCGCCGACGCCGACGCGTGGGCGACCGGGGTGGGGACGGGCCGCCGGATGCTGTGGCTGATGCGCCGCGACGGCGAGCGGCCCAAGCTGCCCGGCGGGCGCCGCCCCTACGTCCGGGCCCCGCTGCCGGCCCGGCCGGTGACCCTGGACTACGACCGCGACGAGGAGGCCCTGCTCCTCGACGAGGGCCGGATCGCGCCGGTGCCGCCCGAGGCGTGGGACTTCGAGACGGGCGGGGAGCGGGTGCTGGAGCAGTGGTTCGCCGCGCGCACGGATGCCGGCGAGCCCGGCACCCTGGACGCCGTCCGCCCGGCGGCCTGGCCGCAGCAGTGGACGTCGGAGCTGCTGGAGCTGATCACGGTGCTGACCCTGCTCGCCGAACTGGGCCCCGCCCGGGCCGCGTTGAGCGACGCCCCGCTGCCCGACCCGGTCGGCCGGTCCGCACTGCGCGCGGCGGGCGTCCTGCCGGTCCCGTCCGCCACCCGCCGGCCCGCCTCGGTGCTGGACACGCAGGAGGAGGGCCCGGAGGGCCAGCTGGCCCTGCTCTGACCCCGCGTCACCGACCGGGGTCACGATCCCGGGTCGAACCCGTCGAGCACCCGGCCCAGCATCCGCTCGAACATCGCCTCCATGTCGACCGCCCCGGCACTCCCGGCGATCCCCGCGGCCAGGCGCGGGTACGCACCGGTGGCCAGCCGGCCGGCCAGGTAGGCGGCCCGCGCGGCGTTCTCCTGCTCCTCGGTCCAGGGCAGCGAGCGGCTGCGCTCGGCGGTCGCGAGCTCGTTGGTGACGTACAGGGTGACCACGGCGTTCAGCATCGCGATGAGTTCCATCCGCGTGCTGTGGGACACCGGCAGCGGTTCCAGGCAGGCCAGGCAGTGCTCCACGAGACGCAGGGAGTTGGGGCTGAAGCCGTGGACCGGTGACATCAGCCGCGGCAGCCAGGGGTGGCGGTGCATCAGCGCCCGCGTCCGGTGGGCCACCCGCAGCATGTCGGCGCGCCAGTCACCCGTGGGTTCGGACAGCTCGTGCTCGCCGGCGGCCGCGTCGACCATCAGCTCGTGGAGGTCGTCCTTGCGGGGGACGTAGTTGTACAGCGACATGGTGCCGCAGCCCAGTTCGGCGGCGACCCGGCGCTGACCCGCGACGAGGAGGCCGCCGGCCAGCTGGGCGGCGCGACCTTCCTGCTGCCGTTGCTCTCCAGCGCGTACATCCCCACCGAGGGGCTGCCGGGCGGGCTGCGCACGGTGGCGGAGTGGAATCCGGTCAGCGCGGTGGCGACGGCGCTGCGGGACCTGTTCGGCAACGCCCCGGTGCCCGCGGACGCCGCGTGGCCGGTGGCGCACCCCGTGGCCGGGTCACTGCTGTGGTGCGCGGTGCTGCTCGCCGTGTTCGCACCGCTGGCCGTGCGGCAGTACGGGCACGGCGAGCGGTGAGGTCCGGGCGGGACCTGGCGGGGCGGTCGGCGGGCCCCCGGCCGGCTGCCGGGTGGGGTCGGGGGCTCCGGGAGGGGACGTGCCCGCGCATGGCGCACCGGGCCGGTGTGCCGCGCGCGTGGGGTGGCGTGCTCCGGGGCGCTGCCGCGCCGGGGGCGGCGGACCGCCCGGGCGCGCGGGGCCTAACGGCCGCCGAAGAGCGTGCGGCGCAGCCTGCGCAGCGGCGCGAAGAGCGAGACGCGGCTGGTGCGGGCCCGGACACCGCGGGCACCGCGGTCGTGCGCGGGCTCACGCGCGGTGAGCTCACGCATCAGTGACGTCGCCTCGGCCGTCTCCCGCTGGGGGACCGCCGGTCCCGACAGCACCGCGAGATGGCGGTCGAGGCGCGAACTGGTCGCGCTGCTCCCGCAGGTGATCGCAGGGACCCTGGCCCTGCTGCGCACTGTTATCTGTTCCATGTCACTCCCCACCCGTACGAGTCCACCCGGCCCGGGCAGGGTAACCCTATCGCCCCGTACCGGCACACGTGTATCGCGCCCACGGGATTCACCTTCCCCGCAAGGGGGTTGACGAACACTCGGCGATTACTCTCCGAATCCGACCGTTTTCAGGGCGAGTTGGACGATGGGCTGCGCAGTGGGTTGCGGAGAGCCGCCGTCCGGTTCGACGGTTACGGCGAGTGACGTCGCGGAGGTCTCCAGATCGGAGGCGACCAGGGGCGTGTCGCCTTCGAAGAGGCCCAGCGAGCGCGGTGGTGCGCCGGGGCGCATGAGCCAGAGCTGACGCACACGTCCGTTCGGCGGGTCGTCGTAGCCGCCGAGGGTGACGACCGCGCTCGCCGTCGATGCGGAGGCGATCACTCCGATGGTGCGGCCGTCCGCGTCGCGTCCGCTGCCCGCGCGCGCGTCCGGTGCCGACAGAACGTGGGCGATCTCACGTGACCGATCGCGTTCCGCGGCCAGTTCGTCCTGGGTGCGGTGCGCCTGGACGGCGAACAGCGAGGCGACGACCAGCGCCGCCGCGGCGGTCGCCGTGGCGAACGGCACAAACAGCGGCACCCGGCGGGGTCCGCGATCGCGCGGCGGCGGTTCGGCGCCCCACACGTGCGGCGGCAGTTGCGGCGCCCGCGCGCGGGCCGCGTCCGGGGGCGGCGGGTCCTGCGGGGTGGTCCGTACGGCGGCCAGCACCCGGTCGCGCAGGGCGGCCGGCGGCGGGGCGGCGGTGGACCAGGCGAGGCGGACGGCGTCCTCGGCGAGGTCGCGCACCTCGGCCCGGCAGCGCCCGCAGCCGCGCAGGTGCCGTTCGAAGCGGACCCGTTCCGCGGGCTCCAGGGCGTCGAGCGCGTAGGGAGCGGCCAGCGAGTGCACGTCGCCGCGGCGCCCCAGCCGGTCGAACAGGCTCATACGGCGCCTCCCAGGCAGTCGCGCAGCCGGGTCAGACCGTCGCGCATACGGGTCTTGACCGTGCCCAGCGGCAGCGAGAGCCGCTCCGCCACCTCACGGTAGGTGTAGCCGTCGTAGTAGGCGAGGGTGACCGACTGCCGCTGGAGGGCGGTCAGCCGGTCCAGGCAGCGCCGCACCCACTCGCGTTCGAGGCCGGCCTCCACCTCCTCGGCGACCTGGTCGAAGGCCGGGCCGTTGCCGCGCCGGGCCTCCCGCTCCTCGCGTTCCCCCGCGGCGCGGGCACTGCGCACCCGGTCGACGGCGCGGCGGTGGGCCAGGGTGAGGACCCAGGACAGCGCGCTGCCCCGGGCGGGGTCGAACCGCGCGGCGGACCGCCACAGTTCGAGCAGCACCTCCTGGGCCACCTCCTCGGACTGGGCGGGGTCGCGCACCACGCGCCGCACCAGTCCGAACACCGGCCCGGACACCAGTCCGTACAGGTCCTCGAATGCCTTCTGGTCGCCTCCCGCCACGCGCACCAGAAGCTCGTCCGCCTCCACCAGCCACCTACCCCCCTCTCCAGGGCCCCGCCGGGCCACCCTGCCGCACGAGGCATGCGCAGCGAGCGCGCCTCCGGATGGGAACTACGGATCACCGGGCCGAAAACGCGGGTCGGGCGGCGAGAAATCCTACGGCCGGTCCGGCCGGACGGCAGCGGCCCGGACCGGTCTCGTGGAAACCCGACCAATCCGCTCCCGCAACCGCTCCGAATTCCGTTGCGTCAGAGGCAAGTCGGCACGGAGGACGGACGGCATGACACCTATCTCGAGCACCGCCGCGGGACACAGGGGCCTCGCGACCCTGATCTGTGGCGCACTGGCCGCCGGCGGGCTCGCCGCCGCCGGGGCGACCGCCCTGGAACCGCGGCCGGCCGGCGCCTCCAGTCACCGCGAGGCCCCGCTGATCTCGGGCACCCCGCAGTACGACAACACGGATCTGTACGCCTTCGTCAGCCCCGACAAGCCGGACACCACCACGATCATCGCCAACTGGATCCCGTTCGAGGAGCCCGCCGGCGGGCCGAACTTCTTCACGTTCGCCGAGGACGCCCAGTACGACATCCACATCGACAACAACGGGGACGCGCAGGGCGAACTGCTGTTCCGCTACACGTTCACGACCCACACGAAGAACGACAAGTCGTTCCTCTACAACACCGGTCCGGTCACCAGCCTCGACGACCAGGATCTCAACATCACGCAGACCTACGACATCGAGCTGCTGAAGCTGAAGGACCAGCACGCCGTGTCCCGCACGAAGATCGCCGACGACGTGCCGGTCGCGCCGTCGAACGTCGGCAAGGCGTCCATGCCGGACTACGACGCCCTGCGCAAGGAGGCCGTGCACGAACTGGCGGGCGGGGCCACGACGTTCGCCGGTCAGGCCGACGACCCGTTCTTCCTCGACCTGCGCGTCTTCGATCTGCTGTACGGCGGGAACCTCTCCGAGGTCGGCAACGACACCCTCAAGGGCTACAACGTCAACTCCCTGGCGCTCCAGGTCCCCACCGACATGATCACCGAGTCGGCGGACCAGCCCGTCGTCGGCGTCTGGTCGACCACCCAGCGCAAGAACGCCGCCGGGGACTTCGTCCAGGTGTCCCGGCTGGGCAGCCCGCTGGTCAACGAGGTCGTCAACCCCCTGAAGGACAAGGACACCTTCAACGCGTCGGGGCCGTGGGACGACGCGCAGTTCCTGAAGAACGTCACCGAACCGGAACTGCCGAAGCTGATCGAGGGGATCTACCGGATCGAGGCCCCCGCCGAGCCGCGCGACGACCTCGTCGACGTGTTCCTCAAGGGCGTGGAGGGACTGAACCGGCCGCCGCACGTGACGCCGTCGGAGATGCTGCGCCTCAACACGTCGGTCGAGCCGGCCGCCAAGCCGAAGCGGCTGGGCGTCCTGGACGGCGACAACGCGGGCTTCCCCAACGGGCGGCGGCTGACGGACGACGTGATCGACGCCTCGCTCCAGGTCGTCGAGGGCGAACTCGTCGGCGCGAAGAACGACCTGGGGGACGCGGTCGACGCCAACGACAAGGAGTTCGGCGACACCTTCCCCTACCTGGCGAACCCGACGGAGGGCTCGCGCGGCCCGCTCGCGAAGGGCGTGGACAGCGGCAACGACGTCCGCAACCAGCTCGGTGACGCCCTGCGCCCGGCGGGCGCCGCGGGTTCCGACGACACCACCCTGATCGCCGCCTCCGCGGGTGCGGGCGCGGGCGGCATCCTGCTGATCGGCGTGGCCCTGATGTGGTGGCGCCGGATGCGCGGCCGGGCGTACTGACCCGCCCCCGGGCGGCCGGGAGCACTCCCCCGCCCCACCGACAGGCGCGGCCCGTCCCCTCCCTTCCCCTGCGGCACGGGCCGCGCCGCCGACTCCGGCACCCGAGCGGGTGACGCACGACCGAGGAGAGGCATGCCTCCGGCAACGAACGACAACACCCGGCACGATGCCGCCGGCCGGCACGGCGGGAACGGCGAGAAGGGCGAGAGCGGCGGGAACGGCGCGCTCGGCCAGAACGGCGGGAAGGGCGCGAACGGCGGGAACGGTGCGCACGACGGGTCCGGCAGGAACGGGAGCCCGCCGGAGACCGGCCCCGGTCCAAAGCCCGCCCCAAAGCCCGCCCCGGAGCCCGCCCCGGGACCCGCCCCGGGGCCCGCCCCCGGTGCCGACGGCGCAGCCGGCACCGGGAACGCCACCCCCGCCACCCCCGCCACCCCTGCCACCCGCCGGATCGCGGCACTCCGGCGCTTCGCCGCCGCCGGGCGGCGGGCGCGTAGGGTGCACATGGCGTCCTGTGCCGTGCTGCTGGCGGTCGCCATGACCGCCGGGGCCGTCGCCGTCGGGGGTCGGCCGGACGGGACGCGGGCCGGGGCGGACGCCGCGCCCGCGGCCGGGGCGCTCGCCCCCGGACTGCTCACCGGGGGCGACCTCGACGCGGGGATCCGCTCGCTGCGGGCCCATCTGCGGGCCCAGCCCCGGGACCACCGCTCGTGGGCCACCCTCGGCCTCGCCCATGTCGAGCAGGCGCGGACCACGGGCGACCCCTCGCACTACCCGCGGGCCGAACGGGCCCTCACCCGCTCGCTCGCCCTCGCCCCCGGCAACGAACCGGCCCTGGCCGGACGCGCCGCGCTCGCCGCCGCCCGGCACGACTTCACGGGCGCCCTGCGGTACGCGGACCGGGTCCTGGCGCAGAACCCGTACAGCGAACGGGCCCTGTGCTCCCGGATCGACGCCCTGGTCGAGCTCGGCCGGTACGACGAGGCCGCCGAGGCCGCCACCACCGCGGACGCCCGGCGTCCCGGGGTGCCGGTCTTCACGCGGTACGCGTACGTCCACGAGCTGCGCGGCGACACCGCGACCGCCCGCACGGTGCTGGAGCGGGCCCTGGCCGGCGCGGCGTCGCGCGCGGACGTGGCGTACGTGGCGACCGCGCTCGGCCAACTGGCATGGAACCAGGGCGAGTACGACCGGGCCTTGGGCCACTTCGGCCGGGCCCTGGCCGCCGACGACACCCACCTGCCCGCGCTGGAGGGCCGGGCCAGGGCCCTGGCGGCGAGCGGTGACCGGGCGGGCGCCGTCAGCACCCTGGAGGCGGTCGTCGCGCGCTCCCCGCTGCCCGGACCGCTGGTCGCCCTCGGCGAGCTGTACGAGGTCCGCGGCGCCGACGGTGACCGGGCGCGGGCCCGGGAGCAGTACGCCCTGGTGGACGCCTGGACCGCGCTCGCTCGCGCGGGCGGCGTCCACGCCGACCTGGACACCGCGCTGGCCGCCGCCGACCACGGCGACGCCGGTGAGGCGCTGCGCTCCGCCCGCGCGGAGTGGGCGCGGCGGCACAGCGTGCACACCGCGGACGCCCTGGCCTGGGCGCTCTACCGGACGGGCCGCGCCGAGGAGGCCCTGCCCCACGCCCGCCGCGCCACCGCCACCGGTCACCGCAACGCCGCCTTCCTGTACCACCGCGGCATGATCGAACGGGCCGTCGGCGACGACCGGGCCGCGCACGCCTCCCTCACCGCCGCCCTGCGCCTGAACCCCGGGTTCTCGCCCCTCGGCGCGCGGGACGCGAGGGCGGCGCTGAGGGAACTGGAGGCCGCACGGTGACCGGCCTCCGTTCGCTCGCCGCCGGTGCGGCCGTCCTGACCGCCGCGTGCGGGCTCGTCCTGGTCCCGGCCCCGCCGGCGGACGCGCACCCGCTGGGCAACTTCACCGTCAACCGCTACGACGGACTGGTCGCCGCGCCGGGTGAACTGCGGGTGCGTCACGTCGAGGACCTCGCCGAGATCCCGGCCACGCAGGCCGGCGGGGACATCGAGCGGCGGGGCGGCCCGAACGCCTGGGCCCGGGACCGCTGCGCGGAGGCCGCCCGGGACAGCGAGGTCCGTGTCGACGGACGCGCGGTGCCGCTCGGCGTGGACGGCAGCCGGGCCGAGGTGCGGCCCGGGCAGGCGGGGCTGGGCACCCTGCGCGTGGAGTGCCGGCTCACCGCTCCGCTGCCCGAGGAGGGCCCCGTGCGCGTCGGTTTCCGCGCGGCGGGCGCCTCCGCGGGGCCCGGCTGGCGGGAGATCACCGCGCGCGGTGACCGTATGACGCTGGCCGCCTCGGACGTGCCGCGCGCCTCCTCGTCGCGCGAGCTGACCCGCTACCCCCAGGACCGGCTGGACGCCCCGCCCGACGCCCGCACCGCCGAGCTGCGGATCCGCCCGGGCGGTCCGGCGCTCGCCGAGCGGGAGGCGGACGCCCCGGCCGGCTCCGTCCTGCCGCGCGGCGCCGACCGGTGGACCCGGGCCCTGGACGACCTGGTGGCCCGGAACGACCTCACCGCCGGTTTCGCCGCCCTGGCTCTGCTGATCGCCGTCGTCCTGGGCGCCCTGCACGCACTCGCCCCGGGGCACGGCAAGACGCTGATGGCGGCGACGGCGGCGGCCCGCGGCGGCCGGGCCCGGCTGCGGGACGTACTGCCGATGGCCGCCTCGGTGACGGTCACCCACACGCTGGGGGTGGTGGCGCTGGGGCTGCTGGTCGCGGGCGGTTCGGCGGCCGCGCCCTCGGTGGTCGCCTGGCTGGGTGTGGCCAGCGGAGTCCTGGTCACCGTGGCGGGCGCGGCCCTGCTGCGCCGCGCGCTGCGCCACCGCGACGGCCGGCACCCGCACGCGCACGGTCACTCCCATGAGCACCACCACTCTCACGAGCACGCCCACTCCCCCGGCCACGCCCCCCACCCCCACCACCGGCACCACGGCCACCCTCACCATCACGATCACGATCACGGCAAGGCTCCCGCCCACCCGGCCGACCCCGATGACCCCCACGGCACCCCCGGCCCCTCGCACCCGCACGCCGTCGTGCACACCCACGGCGGACGGACCCACGCCCACCCGACGGCGCCCACCCTCCGCGGCACGATCCTGCTCGGTTTCGCGGGCGGGCTGGTGCCGAGCCCGTCCGCCGTGGTGGTGCTGGTCGGGGCCGCCGCACTCGGCCAGGCGTGGTTCGGGCTGCTGCTGGTCGTCGCCTACGGCGCCGGGCTGGCCCTCACCCTCACCGCGGCCGGGTACGCCGTGGTCAGGGCGGGCAGCGGCATGGCCCGGCTGCTGGACCGCCGGCCCCGCTGGACGGCCGGCCCGGTGGTCGGCCTGCTCCGCCGGAGCGCGCCGCTGGGATCGGCCGTCGTCGTGGTCGTCGTGGGGGCCGGATTGGTGTTCAGGGGGGCGGCATCCGCCCTCGGCTGAGCTACTTTCATGAGGAAACGCAGCATTCGCCCGATGCGAAGGGGGCGCCGTGTCCGACGGACCGGGCAGTGAGCGGGTGATCGCGGGCCGGTACCGGCTGCAGGGGCGGCTGGGCGAGGGCGGTATGGGAACGGTGTGGCGGGCCCGGGACGAGGTGCTGCACCGCGAGGTCGCCGTCAAGGAGGTGCGCGCCCCGGCCGGGTTGCCGGCCGGGGACGTCGAGCGGCTGTACGCCCGGCTGGAACGGGAGGCGTGGGCGGCGGCCCGGATCGCCGACCGCGGCGTGGTGACGGTGTACGACGTCGCGACGGAGGGCGGGCGGCCGTGGATCGTGATGGAGCTGGTCCGCGGGCTGTCCCTGGCGGAGGTGCTGGAGGCCGAGGGACCTCTCCCCCCGGCACGCGCCGCCCGGATCGGGGCGGAGGTGCTGGCCGCGCTGCGGGCCGCGCACGCGGCCGGTGTGCTGCACCGGGACGTGAAGCCCGCCAACGTGCTGCTCTCGAACGACGACCGCATCGTGCTCACCGACTTCGGCATCGCGACCGTGGAGGGCAGTTCGGCGCTGACGATGACCGGTGAAGTCGTCGGATCGCCCGAGTTCCTCGCTCCGGAACGGGCGCTGGGCCGCACGCCGGGCCCCGAGTCGGACCTGTGGTCGCTCGGCGTGCTGCTGTACGCGGCCGTCGAGGGTGCTCACCGTTCCGGCGGGACACCCCGCTGAGCACGCTGCGCGCGATCGTGGACGAGGAGGTGCCGCCGCCGCGCCGGGCGGGGCCGCTGGGTCCGGTCGTCGAGGGCCTGTTGCGCAAGGATCCGGCGGAGCGGCTGCCGGCCGGACGGGCGGAGGCGGACCTGCGCGAGATCGCCGCCGGGCGCAGGCCGCCGCCCGGGGAGGGCGGTCCGTCGGCGTACGCGCCGACCCTGACGACCGCTCACCCGCAGCCGTCCAGGCCCGGACCGCCGGGCGCCGGTCCGGTGCCCGCCGCGACGGCGGGCCTGCCCGCGGGCGCGCCGCCCGGGACGACGACGGCCGCGGCGACGGCCCGGCCCCGGCGCGACCGGCGGGCCGTGACCGTGCTGGTGGCCGGGGTGACCGTGCTGGCGCTGGCGCTGGCCGGACTGCTGTACGGGCTGCTGAACAGCGGGGGCGACGACGGCTCGGCGGGCGTGGACGGCAAGGGGACCGGGCTCACCGCGACCGGCCGGACCGGCGACGAGGCGGAGGACCGGGATGAGGGGCGCACAGGGCGCGAGGGGGACGACGACGGCACGGAGGATGCCGGCGGTACGGCCACGTCGGGCGGGGAGAGCCGAGGGGAGCGGACGACGGCCCCGGCGCAGTCGGTGCACGTGACGGTGGCGGGGGCGCGCACCGAGTACGCCGGCGCGTGTCCGCCGCCGCGGGAGGGGGCGCCCGCGTTCACGGCGACGTTCACGGTGGGGCGGTTGCCGGCGGAGGTGTCCTACCGGTGGGTGGCCGAGGACGGTTCGGTGACCGACCCGGGCTGGCGGACGCTGTCGTTCCCGGCGGGCGGCGGGACCGAGAAGCGGGACACGGTGGTGGTGACGACGTACGCGGGGGCGGGGACGTTCGCGAGCCGGATCGGGGTGGAGGTGCGGGAACCGGTGCGCGTGACGTCCGGCTCGGTGCCGTTCTCCGTGACGTGCGAGACGGAGACCCCGCCGGGCGGGGCCTCCTCCTCTCCTTCCCGTCCTTCCGGTGCTTCCGGTGCTTCCGGTGCTTCCGGTGCTTCCGGTCAGGTGCCTGCTCGCTGACGCGCCGAGGGCGCGGAGGGGTCAGACCGCGTTGGCCAGGACCGGGAGGTAGCCGCCGGACTGACCGGCTGCCTTCGGGTGGTACGAGTTGCCGATGTTGAGCCAGTCGACGCTGTGCAGCCAGGAGTTGCCGGAGCAGATCTCATGGCCGGCGAAGGTGGTGCGCACGTCGCCGAAGGTGAACCCGTGGGCGCCGGCGCGCTGGGCGAGCGCGGCGGCGAGGTGGTCGGCGGCGCCGTTGATCGCCTTCCGCTTCGTCTCGGACAGGCCGATGCAGGTGGTGCCGAGCTGGTAGAAGCGGGGGTAGCCGAGCACCACGACGTGCGCGTTGGGGGCCCGGGTGCGGATGGCGGTGTAGACGCTGTCCAGCTTGCCGGGCAGCGTCGAGTCGACGTACGCCTTCGCGGTGGCGATCCGCGAGAGGCAGGAGCTGTCGGACTGGAGCACACAGGTCGTCATGACGTCGGCGAAGCCGGCGTCGTTGCCGCCGATGCTGATGGAGACCAGTGAGGTGGTGGCGCTGAGAGGGCCGAGCTGCCCGGACAGAACATCACCCGTTCGAGCGCCCGAGCAGGCCACGAAGTCGAAGGACGAGGGTGAGTTGGCGGCCTGCCAGAGGTACGGGTAGGCCTTCGTGCTGCGCTTGCAGTCGCCGCTGCCGGAGATGTAGCTGCCGGCTCCGACACCGGAGGAGTAGGAGTCGCCGAGGGCCACGTAGCCCCCGTTCGCCGCCTGTGGGGACGCCTGGGCCGCAGCCGCACCGGTGAGGGCGGTGGCGAGGGCGAGGAGGAACGCGCTCAGAATGAGCACAAGTCGGGAACGTCTCATGGAACCTCCCTTTAGCAGGATCTCTGCCGCAACCGTCGTACCAACTACGCGTGTTGACAGGAAGTGTCCATGTCAAGATTGGGACGCTCTTTCCCGCATCTCCCGAACCTGCCGGACTTCTTCACGAGATGTTCGACGTTTGACGAACGCAGCCCGGCGGGGCCGGCGCTGCGCACGCGGGCGCGGCGCACGCACAGGGGGCGCGCGGCGGAGGCGGCGCACGGCGCAGGGGGCGCGCGGCGCAGGGGGCGCGCGGCAGAGGGGGCGGGGCCAAGGATGCGCGGGGTCGGCCGGCACCTCGGCGCACCCGCCGCACGACGTGCACCCGTTCAATCCGGAACGAAATTCGGCCCGAGGGACTTACGGCTCTTGACGCCCCCAACGGGGTGCGCCACATTGAAGCCCGGCATCCGACACCTAGGGGGGCAAAGTCGGCCATGCAGACATCCGCATCGGGGCGCGATGTGTGCACAGGGGCCAAACCGGTATCAAGGTGAGGCCGTATGCGCGGTCTTGCCATTCGGGTTCAAGCGTCCATACCGTCTTAACCGTCATACATCTCACCCGCATCGGTCCGTCAGTACGCGGCTTCAGGGGAGGGCTCGGAACCGCGACGAACCGGCGCGGGGCGCGGTAGGGGGGTGCCGTGCTCGGGAGCGCCAGCGTGACCGGGCCGTGCCGCGCGGTCGGCGGCCGTATGTCCGCAGCCGGCCAGATCTGCCAGCTCACCCGGCGTGCACGGAGCTCCGTTCCGTCGTGCCGTGTGTGAAAACCCCCCTTTCGAACCGGAAGTAAAGCCGGGCCGCCCGAGGGGCGGGCGGTCCACCGGACGAGAGGGACCAAACTCATGAGCTCCGTTCTGCCGCCGGCGACCGCGGACCAGAATCCGCCGCCCGCCGGCAAGTACCGGCCCGTCTCCTCGCACCTGGCGATCGCACCGCCGGTGAGCGTGGTGATCCCGGCCATGAACGAGGCGGAGAACCTGCCGTACGTCTTCAAGACGCTTCCGGACTGGATCCACGAAGTGGTCCTGGTCGACGGCAACTCCACCGACGACACCGTCGAGGTCGCCCGCGGGCTGTGGCCCGGCGTGAAGGTCGTCGCCCAGCGCGGCAAGGGCAAGGGCGACGCCCTGAACGCCGGGTTCCAGGCGTGCACCGGCGACATCATCGTGATGGTCGACGCGGACGGCTCGGCCGACGGCAACGAGATCGTGTCCTACGTCTCCGCCCTCGTCTCGGGCGCGGACTTCGCCAAGGGGTCGCGCTTCGCCAACGGCGGCGGCACCGACGACATGACCTTCATCCGCAAGCTGGGCAACCGCGTGCTGTGCGCCGTCGTCAACCGCAAGTTCGGCGCCCGGTACACCGACCTCTGCTACGGCTACAACGCGTTCTGGAGGCACTGCCTGGACAAGATCGACCTCGACTGCACCGGGTTCGAGGTCGAGACCCTGATGAACATCCGGGTCGTCAAGGCGGGCCTGAAGGTGCAGGAGATACCCAGCTACGAGTACCTCCGCATCCACGGCACCAGCAACCTGAGAGCCGTGCGGGACGGGTTCCGGGTGCTCGGGGTCATCCTCGGGGAGCGGTCCAACCGGCGGGCCCTGCGCCGTCGCACGCACGACTCGCCGGTGGCCGGCGCGGTCCGGGGGAAGGTGTCTTGAGCGGACCCGGCACCCCGGACGTCTCGGTCGTGATCTGCGCCTACACCGAGGACCGCTGGACGGACGTCCTCGCGGCCGTCGCCTCGGTGCGGGCGCAGTCACGGCCGGCCCGGGAGACCCTGCTGGTCGTGGACCACAACCAGGTCCTCCTGGACCGTCTGGAGAAGGAGTTCAAGGAGACCGAGGAGGTGCGGGTGCTCGCCAACGCGGGCCCCCGCGGCCTGTCCGCCGGCCGCAACACCGGCATCGCCGCGGCGCGCGGTGAGGTCGTCGCCTTTCTCGACGACGACGCCGTCGCCGAACGCGACTGGCTCCGGCACTTCGCCGAGGCGTACGCCGACCCGCGCGTGATGGCGGTCGGCGGGCGCACCGAACCGCTGTGGGCGTCCGGGCGGCGCCCGGCCTGGTTCCCGGAGGAGTTCGACTGGGTGGTGGGCTGCACGTACCGCGGCCTGCCGCCCGGGCGGGTCCGGGTGCGCAACGTCCTCGGCGGCAACGCCTCCTTCCGGCGCACCGCGTTCGACGCGGCGGGCGGCTTCGCCACCGGCATCGGGCGGGACGGCGACCAGCTCCCCCTCGGCGGGGAGGAGACGGAGCTGTGCATCCGCCTGAGCCGGGCCCGGCCCGACGCCGTCCTGCTGATCGACGACCGGGCGGTGATCCACCACCGGGTGCCCGAAGTCCGGGAGAACTTCCGCTACTTCCGCACCCGCACCTACGCCGAGGGACTGTCGAAGGCACTGGTGGCGCGCAGCGTCGGCGCCGCCAAGGGGCTGGAGTCGGAACGCCGTTACACCACGCGGGTCCTGCCGGCCGGGGTCGTGCGGGGCCTGCGCGACGCCCTGCTGGCCCGGCCCGGCGGCGCCGGACGCGCGGGGGCGATCGTCGCCGGGGTCCTCACGGCGGCGGGCGGCTACCTGGTGGGCAGCCTGCGGGCCCGGCGCGACGGGGTCACCTTCTCGGTGGTCCCGGTCGCGGCGGCGCCGGCGGACGGCGCCGCCGGGCGAGGGGGCCACTCGTGACCGACCTCCGCGTGCCGATCCTGATGTACCACGCGGTCGCCACCGACCCGCACCCGAGCACCCGGGCCCTGTCCGTCACCCCGGAGGCGTTCGCCGGGCAGATGGCGCTCATCGCCGAGCGGGGCCTCACACCGGTCGGCACCGCCGACCTGGCGGCGCACTGGCGTGCCGGACGCCCGCTGCCCCGCCGGCCGGTCCTGATCACCTTCGACGACGGCTACGAGGGGGTGCACCGGCACGCCCTGCCGGTGCTCGCGCGGCACGGCTTCTCCGCCACCCTGTTCGTCACCACCGGCTGGCTGCGCGGCCCGCACGACACCGGGGAGGCCCTGGACCGGATGCTCGACTGGGGCCAGGTGCGGGAGCTGGCCGACGCGGGCGTCGAGATCGGCGGACACACCCACAGCCATCCGCAGCTCGACCAGCTCGACGACCGGCGGCTGCGCACCGAGCTGATCCACAGCAAGGAGATCCTCTCCGACCGGCTCGGCCGGCCGCCCGTCTCGTTCGCCTACCCCTACGGCTACTCCAGCCGCCGGGTCCGGCAGGCGGTGCGGGAGACGGGGTACGCCCAGGCGCTCGCGGTCGGCAACGGCCTCGCCCGGCGCGCGCAGGGCCCGTACGCCCTGCGCCGCGTCACGGTGCGCCGGTCGACGGACGCGGCCGAGTTCGCACGGCTGCTCGACGGCCGGGCCCTGACCCGCGTCTTCGCCCGTGACCGCGCCCTGACCAAGGGCTACGCGGTGGTCCGGCGCGCCCGCCGCGCCGGACAGCTGCTGAAGCCCGCCCCGGCCCGCGCGCCGGACGGGGCCCGTGCCGAGCGGGCTCCGTGACGGGACGGGACAGGACGGAGCGGGACAGGAGGGGACGGGACGGGGCGGGTGACGGAACGCGCCCCGCCCCGCCCACCGCCGCCCCGCCCGCGCCCACCGCGGGCGGGACGGTGCGGCACACGGGCAGGACGGTGCGGCGGGGCGGGCGGGCGGGGCCGGGCGGGAAATCGGGTGCGTCCCCGGCGCCTCGTGCCGGATCATGTCGGCATGCCTGCGCACCCGCACGACGCACCGCCGATCCAGCTCTACGTCGACAGCGACTGCCCGACCGACGTCGTCAACGCGCTGTTCCTCGACCGGTTCCGCACCGGTGAGCAGCCCCATTCGCGCGGCGTCAGCATCGACCGCGTGCGCTCCGCCGCGAGCCTGCTGCCCCCCGGCGCCCGCCTGCTGCGGGCCGTCCGCGAGGAGAACCGCGCCGCCACCCTGGCCGAGGGCGACGGCTGGACCCTGCTCGTCTCCCGCTGGAAGCGCGGCGCCGACGTCACCGTGACCGCGACCACCGGCGAACTGGCCGCGAAGGTCCTGGACGAGGCGACCGACGGCGCGGCGGACGAGCAGGAGCCCCGGCCGGACAACGTCCCCATGGGCTTCTGGTACTCCTCCCCGACCCGCGGCCCGCACCGCACCACCCGGCAGATCACGGCCGGCAGCTGGGAGGAGGTCCGGCCCAACTACACCCGTCCGGTGGCGGACGCCATGGACCGGCTGATGAAGACCACGCCACAGGACATCTCCGGCCGGCTCCTGCTGCTGCACGGCCCGCCGGGCACCGGCAAGACCTCCGCCCTGCGCACCCTGGCCCGGTCCTGGCAGGACTGGTGCCAGGTGGACTGCGTGCTGGACCCGGAGCGGCTGTTCACCGACGTCGGCTACCTCATGGACATCGCCATCGGCGAGGAGGACGAGGAGGGCAACGACCGCTGGCGGCTGCTGCTCCTGGAGGACTGCGACGAACTGATCCGCGGCGAGGCCAAGCAGGCGGCCGGCCAGGCCCTGTCCCGGCTGCTGAACCTCACCGACGGCCTGCTCGGCCAGGGCCGCAACGTCCTGGTCGGGGTGACCACCAACGAGGACCTGGAGCGCCTCCACCCGGCCGTCGTCCGCCCGGGACGCTGCCTGGCCCGGATCGAGGTGGGACCGCTGACCCGGGCCGAGGCGGTCGACTGGCTGGGCCGCGAGGAGGGCATCGGCCGCGAGGGCGCCACGCTGGCCGAGCTGTACGCGCTGCGCCGCGGCACCTCCCCCACCGCCCTGCCCGAGCCGCGCGCGACCGCGGACGCCGGGCTGTACCTCTGAGCACCCCCGGCCGGCCGGAGGCCGACGGCCGAACGGGGCACGACCCCGGCCGGCCGGCGCCTGTCGGGCGGCGCCCCCGCGGGGCTCCGGCCGGGGCGTGCCGGGGTACGGGCCGCTGAGCGGGCCGGACGGGCCGGCCGGTGGTCTGATGGCCGTATGACCGTGTTCGTCGGGACGTCGGGCTGGCAGTACCGGGACTGGCGTGACGTGCTGTACCCGCCGGGACTGCCGGTGCGGCTCTGGCTGGAGGAGTACGCCGCCCGGTTCGCCACCGTCGAGGTCAACAACGCCTTCTACCGGCTGCCGTCCAGGGAGACCTTCGCGTCGTGGCGGGAACGCACCCCGCCCGGCTTCGTGGTCGCGGTGAAGGCCAGCCGCTACCTCACCCACATCAAGCGGCTGAAGGACCCCGAGGAGCCGGTCGAGCGGCTGATGGGCCGCGCGGAGGGGCTCGGCGACCGGCTCGGCCCGGTCCTCCTCCAGCTGCCGCCCAGCCTGCAGGCCGACCCGGCCCTCCTGGACGCCTGCCTGCGCCGCTTCCCCGCCGCGCAGCGGATCGCCGTCGAACCGCGGCACGCGTCCTGGTGGACGCCCGCGGTGCGCGGCGTCCTGGAGGCCCGCGGCGCCGCCCTGTGCTGGGCCGACGTCCTGGGCCGCCCGGCGACCCCGCTGTGGCGCACGGCCGACTGGGGGTATGTCCGCTTCCACCAGGGCCGGGCCCGGGCGTGGCCGCACTACGGGCGCCGGTCGCTGCGGACCTGGGCCGAACGCGTCGCGGAAACCTGGCCCGGCGGCCGGACCGTGTACGCCTACTTCAACAACGACCCGAACGCCGCGGCGGTCGGCGACGCGGCCCTCTTCGCCCGCACGGCGCGGGCGGCCGGACTCGACGTCACCCGCACCCCCCGGCTCCCCGCACCCGCCTGACCCGGTGCGGGAGGCGGGCACGCCGTCGGCTCACGTGCCGTAGGCCGCCCGCAGGGCGTCCCGGACCGCGGCGAGGGCGTCCGCCTCGTCCAGGCCCAGACGGCGCGCGCGCTCGGCGTACGCCTGCGCCGCGGCCGCGGCCTCCCGCTCGGCCGCCGATCCCGCGGCGGCGACCAGGGTGCCGTTGCGTCCCCGGGTCTCGATCACCCCGTCCGCCTCCAGGGCGCGGTACGCCTTGGCCACCGTGTTCGCGGCGAGACCGAGGGTCTGAGCCAGCCCGCGCACGGTCGGCAGCCGGTAGCCCACGGGCAGCGCTCCGGACCGGGCCTGCTCGGAGATCTGCGCCCGTACCTGCTCGTACGGCGGCGCACTGTCGTCGATATGGATCTTCAGGCTCACGGCCCGATTGTCCCGCACCCGGTCCGCGCGGTCGAAAAGGAGAGGCGTCCGGCGGTCCGCCCGGCATAGCGTGCGCCTCCATGACCGTCATCGTGCGCGATCTGCGACCGGAGGTCCGGGCGGACGCCGAGGGGTTCTCCCGCGTCCGCCGCCTCGCCGTCCCCTTCATGCTGTCCACCCCGGAGTCCGTCCTCCACCACCTGCGCCACTCCCACCCCGACGCCCACTTCGGCCAGCTCGTCGCCGAGGTCGACGGCGAGATCGTCGGCACGACGCAGCTCAGCGTGGCCCACGACAGCCCCGAGCCCGGCCAGGGCTCCGCCAACGTCTACGTGCACCCGGAGAGGACCGGGCAGGGCGCCGGTTCGCTGCTGCTGCGCACCGCCGAGGAGCGGCTGGGCTCGCTGGGCGTCCGGAAGGTCTTCAGCTGGGTGCCGGACGAACCGGGCAACCGCGCCTTCGCCGAACGGCACGGCTACCGCGCCGGGCGTTCCGCCTACTTCCTGCGCCTGGAGCTGGGGAACGGCACCCTCCCCCCGCTCGCCGACCCCCCGCCCGGCGTCGAACTGCGCACCGGAGCCGACTTCGCGGACGACCCGCGCCCGCTGTTCGAGCTGGACGCCGAGGTCACGGCGGACGAGCCGGGGGATGTCGCCTCGGAGCTCTCCGACTACGCGGCCTGGCTGGCGGACACCTGGCGGCACCCCCTGCTCGACCTGCGGCTGACCACGGTCGCGGTGGTCGACGGCCGTCCCGCGGCCTTCACCGCCGCGTACACCGACGGGGAGGGCCGGTACGGCACCGCCATGACCGGCACCGCCCGGGACCACCGGGGGCGGGGCCTCGCCAAGCTGATCAAGAACACGTCCCTGCACCGGGCCCGGGCCGCCGGGTGCACGGAGGCGTTCACCGGCAACGACACCGGCAACGAGCCGATGATCGCCGTCAACAAGTGGTTCGGTTACGACATCTGCGCGACGGAGGTGCGGTATGTCCGCGAGCTCGGCTGACCCCGGCCCGGCCGCCCGGCTGGAGGTCGTCCTCGTCAAGGCGGGCCGCACGAAGATCCGCTACCCGGCGCGGCTGCTCCACGACGACGGCACCCGGATCACCGTGCGCGCGCCCTGGGCGGGCGACGGCGTGCGCGACTTCGGCTTCGTCCGCTTCGAGCCCGGCGACGTCTTCACCGAGCACTTCTGGCGCGACCGGTGGTACGCGGTGAAGGAGGTGCGCACGTCGGAGGGTGTGCTGAAGGGGCACTACTGCGATGTCACCCGGCCCGCCGTGCGGTCCGGCGGCGAACTGGTCGTGGAGGACCTCGACCTGGACCTGTGGCGCTCCGCGGACGGCGGGGAGGTGCTGCGGCTGGACGAGGACGAGTTCGCCGCGAGCGGCCTCGCGACGGCGGACCCGCAGGCGGCCGCCGCGGCCACGCGGGCGCTGGACGAGCTGGAGTCGCTGGCCCGCGGCACCGACGGCTTCGCCGGTCTGCTGGTGTGACCCGTTCCGCCGCCGGCCCGGCCCCCGGCGAACGGCCCCGGCGGACAGCCCCGGCGGACGGGCTCCGGTCCGGCGCCCGGGACGCCAGGGCCGGGTCGTCCGACAGCCGCTCCAGGCGGACCCGGCCGGTGAGCGGGGCGAGGAGCGCGGTGAGCCGGTCCGCCGGTATGCCGGCCGGGGCGACCGTGCCCCACACCCCCTCGACGAGGACCAGCCGGCCGCCGGGGCGCAGCAGTCCCCGCCAGTGCCGCAGGGCCCTGCCCGGTTCCGGCAGCGTCCACAGCACGTGGCGGACCAGGACCACGTCGAAGCGCTGCTCCCCGACCGGCGGCGCCGCCGCGTCGCCGGTCGGGGAACACCGCGTCGCGTCCGGCCAGCTTCTCCCTGGCCAGGCCGACCATGGCCGGGGAGCGGTCCACGCCGGTCATCCGGTGCCCCTGCTCGGCGGCGAGCAGCGCCAGGCTGCCGGTGCCGCAGCCGAGGTCCAGCACGTCGCCCGGCCGGCCGGGGAGCCAGGCGCGCAGCCGGGCCGCCCAGGCCGCGCGGACGGCGGGATCGCGCAGTCCGTGGTCGGGTTCGTCGTCGAAGGCGGCGGCGAGCGCGTCCCCGTCGGCGCCCTCCGTACCCGTCGTGCCCGTACCCGCCGCCCCCGTCGTACCCGTCCTACCTGCCCTACCCGTTGTGCTCGCTCCGTCACTGTCGTGGCTCATGCGCTCCAGGGTGACACCCGCCACTGACACCGCCGGGGTGACCGGGGCCACAGACAGACCGGGACCGATGAGGAACTCTCCCCCGAAAGGTCTGCCCCGTGGGACCGCGGAACCCGGCGGACCGGAGGAGGCAGCCATGCGCCGCACCACCGTGCAGAAGCCCCTGAAGAAGACCGGCACCCGCCGCACCGGCGAGGAGACCGACGAGCGCCCCGCCGGGCGTCCGGAGATCCGCAAGGACATCGCCCGGACCTGGTGGCCCGAGGACTGACCGGAACGGATGTTCCCGGACCGCGTACCTGAGCGCAGCCTGAGCACTTCCTTAACGGGGCCATAAGGATCACCCCGGACGGCTTTCACCGGACGATTTCCCGGTTCCGTGGGGCTAGCTTCTGAGCCATCCCCCACGGGATCCCCTCCCCAAGTCCTGTGATCGTTCCGAGGAGTTGTGCCCCATGCCCGCACGCCGCAAGGCCGCTGTCGCCGTCGTCGGTATCGTCCCGCTCGCCCTGGCCGGGCTGTCCGCCGCGCCCGCGTCCGCGCACGGCTCGATGGGCGACCCGGTGAGCCGGGTCGCGCAGTGCTACGCCGAGGGTCCGGAGAGCCCCAAGTCGGACGCCTGCAAGGCCGCGGTCGCGGCGGGCGGCACCCAGGCGCTCTACGACTGGAACGGCGTCCGCATCGGCGACGCGGCCGGACGCCACCAGGAACTCATCCCGGACGGCAAGCTGTGCAGCGCCGGCGACCCGGCGTTCAAGGGGCTCGACCTGGCCCGCGCCGACTGGCCCGCGACGAGCGTGGGCAGCGGCTCGTACACGTTCAAGTACCGGGTGACGGCCCCGCACAAGGGCACCTTCAAGGTGTACATCACCAAGCCCGGTTACGACCCGTCCAAGCCGCTGGCCTGGGGTGACCTCGACCTGGCGAACCCGGTCGCGACGGCCACCGACCCCGCCCCCTCCGGCGGCTTCTACACCTTCTCCGGCACCCTCCCGGAGCGCTCCGGCAAGCAGCTGCTGTACGCGGTGTGGCAGCGCTCGGACAGCCCGGAGGCGTTCTACTCGTGCTCGGACGTCACCTTCGGCGGCGGCAGCGGCAACGCCGGCGGCGAGGCGGCGGGCGGCGAGACCGGCGGGGACACGTCCGCCGACACGCCGAAGAAGGCGGCCGCCCCGGCCCCGGTCGCGTCCGCCCCGTCCGAGCAGCAGATCAAGGACGGCGCCGAGAAGTCGACCATCGAGAACCACGGTCACGGGGACGACGACCCGCACACCACGACGGACCCGACGCCGCCGGCCGAGGCCAGGAGCGACGACGGCGACGACGGCTCCGCCGGCAACCAGCCCAAGGCGGCGGGCGCCTCGGCGAACCTGGCGGAGACCGGCGGCGACAGCACGACCCCGTACCTGATGGTCGGCGGTGCGGCGGCGCTGGCACTCGGCTCGGCAGCGCTGTTCGCGTCCACCCGCCGGCGTGCGGCGGGCGCGCGGCACGGTCGCTGACCCGACGACCGGGGCCTGTCCGGCGGCTCAGGCCGGACAGGCCCCGTCGTGCTGTGCGCACTGGCACGTGTCAGCACGTGTCAGCTGAACACCGAGGCGCAGGTGGTCCGTTCGGCCCGCGCCGGGTCGAGGGCGTTGGCCACCTCGTGGAAGGCGATCCGGTCGACCAGGGCGATCGCCAGGTGCTCGGACAGGTCGAGCGGGCACAGGTCCTGGAGCAGGACGTTGCGCACGTCCGGACCGCTCAGGAACTGGTTGCGGTACGGGGTGAGCACCTGGTCGTACCGGGTGGCGATGACGGTGTAGCGGACTCCGGGCACGGTGTCGCCGCCCGCGTTGAGCCTGGTGAGGAAGGCGGAGCCGACGACCTGGTCGGTGAGCGCGGGGGTGGCCTTCTTCAGCAGGTCGGCCGCGCCGGGGAAGTAGGGCAGCAGGTTGGCGAGCCCGCTGAGGGTGGTGCCGTGGTTGTTGGGGGCGATCCCGACGAGGGCGTTCACCTCGGCGGCCCCGCCGAGGAACTTGAGGTAGTAGCGGGGCATCATGCCGCCCTGCGAATGGCCGACGATGTCGACCTCGTCGGCGCCGGTGGCGGCGAGCACCCGGTCGACGTAGGCGTCGAGCTGCTCCGCGGACTTCTCGACCGGGCCGAGCCCGTGGAAGAAGGGGACACCGGGGAGCTGTCCGTAGTCGAGGGAGAAGACGCAGTAGCCGCGGTGCTTCAGGTAGGGCGCGAGGCCCAGCCAGTTGTCGACGGAGTTGCCCAGGGTGCCGTGGACCAGCACGACCGGACGGGGGTGGGCGGCGGACGGCTTGCAGGAGTAGTCGTTCCAGCCGCGGTCCGGGGCGGCGGCGGTCCGGGCGGCGGGGGCGGCCTGGGCACTGGTGGCGGTGGGGACGGTGACAGCGGCGGCGGCCAGCAGGAACGCGGCCAGCGGTCTGATCACTCGCTTCCAGGGCAGCATCGGGTGATCTCCTTGCGCTCAAGGGGAGGATGCGACGGCGTGCGCCTGTGATCCGGATCACGAGGATGCTGTTCACTCATCAAGTTACGGGCGAGTAGGAAATCCTGGAGGTTACGGGTCGGTAAAAACTTCCGGCTTCGGCCACCGAGCCGCTCCTCACACCTGATATGACGTCACCAACCGTGACAGGAACGGCAATTCGGCCCCGGCTGCCGGGGCACGCCCCACCGCCGAGGCCACCCGGGCCGCCTGCCGCCTCCTGACCCGGGCCCGGCGTCTGCCGTCGGCGGCCGCCCCGGGGTGCGCTCACCCGGAAGAATCGACGAGAACCGACAGCGCATGGAGGGGTTCCGCGAAGCGCACGGCCGCTGACAGCGACCCCTCACGCCGGCTGGATCTCCTCAGGCAGCCAGCGTCCCCGGCATCACCGCGCGGGGACCGAACTTCGCCCGCGCGCGGTCCGCGACCTCCTCGATCCTGCGGAGCTTCTCGTCCACCGGGTCGAAGGTGAGCTGGTGGGACGCCTGCTCGGCGGGGTCGAGCCCTTCCGCCCGGAGCGCGATCGCCCGCACCCGGGCGCGTTGCAGGCCGAGCGCCTCGTACAGGCCGTACGCCGCCGCGGTGAGCGCGGCCGAGTGGCCGGTCGGCTCGGGGAGGGTGCGGGTGCGGGTGGTGGCCGACCGGTCCGCGTAACGCACGGTGAGGGTGAGGCTGCGGCAGACCTTGTCCAGGGCGCGCAGCCGGGCGCCCAGTTCCCCGGCGGCGGAGAGCAGGGCGCGGCGGTGCCGGCCGGGGTCCAGTTCGTCGCGGGTGAAGGGGCGTTCGGCGGCCAGTGACCGAGAGACCGCGTTCGGCACGACCCGGCCGCGGTCGACGCCGTTCGCCTTCTCGTGCAGCTCGCGGCCGGCCCGGGCGCCCACCAGCCGCTGGAGCGTGGACAGGGGGGCGGCGGCGACCCGGCCGAGGGTGTCGAGGCCGTACTCGCACAGGGTGCGGGCGGTCTTCGTGCCGACCCCGGGCAGCGCGACGACGGGCTGGCCGGCGAGGAACTCGCGCACCTCGTCCTCGGCCACCGCGCGGGTCAGCCCCGGCCGGGCGTCACGCAGGGCCATGCGGGCGAGCATCGGGCCGGGCCCGGCGCCGATCACGCAGTCGACACCGTGCAGGGCGAGGGCGCGGACCCGGATCACCGAGGCCAGTTCCAGTGCGGTGCGCCCGAAGTACCGTTCGGCGCCGCGCAGGTCGGCCAGCGCCCCGTCCGGCGGCAGGGCCTGCACGACGGGCGTGAACTCCTCGAGCAGGCCGAGCAGCCGGGGCAGGGCGGTGTCGTCCGCCGACGGCGCCTGGAAACGTACGCAGAGGATGGTCATCCCGCACTCCCTGGACTCTGGTGCCACAACTTCCTTCCGACCGCGGGCCCTTCGCCCGCGGGACGCAGATCGGCCCAGGGGTGCATCTCGTACCCCGTGGGCATGCGGATCGTCCGGTCCTCCCGGTCCTCCCGGTTCCCTCCGGTCTCCCGGCCCTCCCTGTCCTCCATCGGGTCCCGGGCCGCGGAACCGGCGGGTGCCGGGCGGCCGTCCGAGCCGGTGAGCCGCCGGCGGGCCGGTCCGTCGCCGTCGCCGGCCCCGGTGCCGGTGCCGCCCGTCCCGGCCAGCCGGGCCGCGACGCCCTCCAGCCCTTCCTCCCGGCGCACCTCCAGCAGGTCGGCGAGGTTCCAGGCGGCGGAGCCGACGATGCTGAGGCTGCGCGGGCCGCGGCGCTGCACCACTCCGCGCACCAGCAGCAGCCAGGAGTGGAAGACGGTGTGGGCGCAGGCGTCGTGGGAGTCGTCGAAGAAGGCGAGGTCCACCAGGCCCGTGCCGTCGTCCAGGGTGGAGAAGATGACCCGCTTGCCGGACCGGATGGGCGGGGTCTGGGTGGCCGCCTTGGCGCCCGCGACCAGCACCGTCTCCCCGTGCCGGGCCTCGCGCAGCCGCCGTGCGGAGACCACGCCCAGCTCGTCGAGGAAGGTGCGGTGGTCGTCCATCAGGTTGCGCGAGGCGTCCATGGACAGCACGCCCAGTTCGGCGCTCAGCCGCTCCGGTCCGGTGAGGTCGGGGAGCCCGGCCGGGGCGGTCCGCCGCCCGCCGGGCAGGGGGAGCTGGTCCCCGCGTCCGCCCCGGGCGCCCCGGTGCAGTTCGGTGAGGTGCAGTTGCAGGTCGCGCCGGTTGGCGCCGAACGCGTCCAGGGCGCCGACCTGGGCCAGCCGCTGGGCGACGGGCCTGCTGGGCCGGGCCCGCTCCCAGAAATCGAGCAGCGAGGCGTAGGGCTGACCGTCGGCGATCCGCGCGGCCTCGGCCTCGCTGATGCCGTGCACGTCACAGAGCGCCAGCCGCAGCCCCCACACCTCCCCGCTCTCCGGCGCCTTTTGCCCTTTCGCCCCGTTCAACCCCTTTGCGTCGGACACCAGTTCGATCCGGTGGGTGACACCCGACGCGTTGACGTCCAACGGCAGGATCGGCACCCCGCGCCGCCGCGCGTCCGCCAGCAGCAGCCGCTTCGGGTACATCCCGGGGTCGTGGGTGAGCAGCCCCGCGTAGAAGGCGGCCGGGTGGTGCGCCTTCAGCCACGCCGACTGGTAGGTGGGCACGGCGAAGGCGACCGCGTGCGCCTTGCAGAAGCCGTAGGAGCCGAAGGCGGCCACGATCTCCCAGGTGCGGTGAATCGTTTCCGCGTCGTAGCCCCGGGCCGCCGCGTGCTGCGCGAACCACACCTGGATCCGCCCCTGCGACTCCGGGTCGGACAGCCCGCGCCGCACCCGGTCCGCCTCGCCGCGTCCGCAGCCGGTCATGATCGAGACGATGTCGATGACCTGCTCGTGGAAGACCACCACCCCGTACGTCCCCTTCAGCGGTTCCTCCAGGTCCGGGTGCGGGTAGCGCACCGGCGCCCGCCCGTGCCGGGCCTCGATGAACGGCCGCACCATGTCGGCGGCGACCGGCCCGGGCCGGAAGAGGGAGATGTCCACGACGAGGTCGTGGAAGGTGGCCGGCTGGAGCCGCCCGACCAGGTCCCGCTGGCCCGGCGACTCGATCTGGAAGCAGCCGAGCGTCTCGGTGGACCGGATGAGCCCGTACGTCGCCGGGTCGCCCTCCGGCACCGCGTCCAGGTCGATCCGCTCCCCCGTCGCCCGCTCCACCTCGGTGACCGCGTGCGCCATCGCCGACTGCATCCGCACCCCCAGCACGTCCAGCTTGAGCAGCCCGAGGTCCTCGACGTCGTCCTTGTCGAACTGCGCCATGGGGAAGCCCTCGCCGCTGGTCGGCATCACCGGCGTGCGGGTGAGCAGGGAGGCGTCGGACAGCAGGACACCGCAGGGGTGCATGGCGACGCCGCGCGGGAGCGCGTCGAGGGCCTCGACCAGCTCCCAGAGCCTGCCGTACCGGTCCTTCTCTCCCGCCAGTTCCCGCAGTTCGGGCAGTTCCTCGAGCGCCGCGCGGGCGTCGCGGGCGCGGATGTGCGGGAAGGACTTGGCGATCCGGTCGATCTCGGCCGGGTCCATGGACAGCGCCGCGCCGACGTCCCGGATGGCGTGCCGCACCCGGTAGGTCTCCGGCATCGCGACGGTGGCGACCCGCTCGGTGCCGAACCGGCCGATGATCGCCCGGTAGACCTCCAGCCGGCGGGCGGACTCCACGTCGATGTCGATGTCGGGCAGCACGACCCGCTCCTTGGACAGGAAGCGCTCCATCAGCAGTCCGTGCTCGACCGGGTCGGCGTGCGCGATGCCGAGCAGGTGGTTGACCAGGGAGCCCGCGCCGGAGCCGCGCGCGGCCACCCGGATGCCGAGGTCCCGCACGTCGTCGACGACCTGGGCGACGGTCAGGAAGTAGGAGGCGAACCCGTGGTGGGCGATGATGTCCAGCTCGTGGTGCATCCGCTCCCAGTAGTCCCGGCGCCCGGCGTAGCCGCGCAGCACCATGCCCGCCGCCGCCCGGGAGGCCAGGGCCCGCTGGGCGGTGCGGCGGCCGGCGCCGACGAGGTGCGGCTCGGGGAAGTGGACGCTTCCCATGCCGAGGTCGTCGTCGGGGTCGACCAGGCACTCGGCGGCCGTGGCCTGCGTCTGCTCCAGGAGCCGGCGGGCCGCGGCGCGCCGGAAGCCCGCGGCCTCCACCATCCGCTCGGCGGCCCGCTCCATGGCGTCCGCGTCCTTGAGCCAGGCCTCGCCGGAGTCCAGCCCTTTGGCCGGGTCGACCGGGACGAGACGGCGGGCGGCGTCCAGGACGTCGGCGACCGGCCCGAGACCGGGGTCGGCGTAGCGGACGGCGTTGCTGAGCACCGGGCGGACGCGCTGTTCGGCGGCGAAGCCGAGGGTGCGGGCGGCCAGCCGCAGGGAGCCGGGGCCGGTGCCGCCGCGGCCGTGCCACACGGCCTCCAGGCGCAGGGCGTCGCCGTAGACCTCCCGCCAGGGGGCGAGCAGCCGGGCCGCCCGGTCGGGGCGGCCCGCGGCGAGGGCCCGGCCGACGTCGGAGTCGGGGCCGAGCAGCACGGTCAGGCCGTCGGCGTGGTTGTCCTCCCAGGGCAGCAGCGGGAGCCCGCCGGACGGGGGGCCGCCCCGCTCGGACGGGACGCCCGGCCCGGTGGCGTGGGCGGCGGAGACCAGACGGCACAGGTCGGCCCAGCCGCGGGCGCCGTCCCGGGCGAGGAAGGTGACCCGGGGCGCCGAGTCGTCGACGAAGGCACCGCCGCGCACCGGGGTGCGGCGCCGCTCCCTGCGCACCGCCTCGTCCCCCCGGACGCCGCCGGGCGCCGGCGCACCACCTGGCGGGGACGCCGGAGGGGGCGCCACCGCCAGTTCGGCGCCGAACAGGGGGCGGACGCCCGCCCTGGCGCAGGCCTTGGCGAAGCGGACGCTCCCGGCGAGGGTGTCGCGGTCGGTGAGGGCGAGGGCGTCCATGCCCCGCTCCCCGGCACGCTCGGCCAGCCGTTCCGGGTGGGAGGCGCCGTGGCGCAGGGAGAACCCGGAGACGGTGTGCAGATGCGTGAAACCCGGCACACGCACCTCCCGCACTCGTGAGCCCCGAACGACTCTCGAACTTATGTTCCCAGCTACCTCACCCCCACCATAGACCAATTCTCGAATGCATGTGCGACCCCCTTTCGGCCCCTTCCCACCTGCGGGAACGCGCGAACCCCCGGACCGTGGGGACATGACGCAGACCACCGGCGCCCGCTCTCCCTCCCCCTCCTCCCCCTCGTTCCTCCGGGAGGTGAGGAACGCCGTCACCCCGCGCGCCACGCTCCTCGTGCTCGGCGTGCTCGCCCTCCAGCTGCTGTTCATCACCTCCTACGTGGGCGCGCTGCACCAGCCGAAGCTGCGGGACGCGCCCTTCGGGGTGGTCGCGCCGCAGGCCGCCGCCGAGCAGGCGGTGACCCGGCTGGAGCAGCTGCCCGGCTCCCCGCTGGACCCGCGCGCGGTGGCCGACGAGGCGGGCGCGCGGCAGCAGATCCTGGACCGGAAGATCGACGGCGCGCTGATCGTGGACCCCGCCGGCACCACCGACACCCTGCTGGTCGCCACCGGCGGCGGCACCTCGCTGGCCACCGCCCTGGAGAAGCTGGCCGTCACCCTGGAGGAGGCCGAGCAGCGCACGGTGCGGGTCGTCGACGTGGTCCCGGCCTCCTCACGGGACGCCAACGGCCTGTCGTCCTTCTACGTCGTCGTCGGCTGGTGCGTGGGCGGCTACCTGTGCGCGTCGATCCTGGCCATCAGCTCCGGCGCCCGCCCCTCCACCCCACGGCGGGCGGGGATCCGGCTCGGCACCCTGGTACTGGTCGCGATCGTCGGCGGTTTCGGCGGAGCGCTCCTCGCCGGGCCCGTCCTGGACGCGCTGCCGGGCGGCTTCTTCGCCCTGTGGGGGCTGGGCACGCTGATCACGTTCGCGGTGGGCGCGGCCACGCTCGCCCTGCAGAGCCTGCTCGGGGTGGTCGGCATCGGCGTGGCCATCCTGATCGTGGTGATCCTGGGCAACCCGAGTTCCGGCGGCGCGCTGCCGCCTCCCCTGCTGCCGCCGTTCTGGGCGGCGATCGGCCCGGCGCTGCCCCCGGGCGCGGGCACCTGGGCGGCCCGCTCGATCACCTACTTCGAGGGGAACGCGGTGACCGGCGCCCTGCTGGTGCTGTCGGCGTGGGCCGTCGTGGGCGTCGCGGTCACGATGGGGGCGGCGCTGGCGCACACCCGCCGGCCGGCCTGACCCCCGGCACGCGGACGTCCCGCCCCGCGCGGGCGGGACGGGACGTCGCGGACACGTACGGAACCCGGGATCAGCCGATCTGCGTACCGGTGGCCGACAGGGCCTCCGTCACCGGCTGGAAGAAGGTCGTACCGCCCGAGGAGCAGTCGCCGCTGCCGCCGGAGGTGAGGCCGACCGCGCTGCTGCCCGAGAAGAGCGAGCCGCCGCTGTCGCCGGGCTCGGCGCACACGTCGGTCTGGATCAGGCCGTTGACGATGTCGCCGTTGCCGTAGTTCACGGTGGCGTCCAGGCCGGTGACCGTGCCCGAGTGCACCTGGGTGGTGGAGCCGCTGCGGGTGACCTGCATGCCGACCGTGGCCTCGGCGGCACCGGAGATGGCCTGCGTGGAGCCGTTGTAGAGGTTCACCTCGCTCGGGTGGTCCACGTCGGCGGTGTACTTGACCAGGCCGTAGTCGTCGCCCGGGAAGCTGGACGCCGCGTTCTCGCCGATCACGTTGCCGGAGGAGTCCGACCAGGTGGAGATGCCCTCGGTGCAGTGCCCCGCGGTGAGGAAGTGCGGCTCGCCGCCCTTGGTCACGTTGAAGCCGAGCGAGCAGCGCCCGCCGTTGCCGGTGATGGCGTCGCCGCCCGCGATGAAGGGCTGGTACTCGCCCTCGGTGCGCTGGAGTTCGGCCTTGGCGCCGAGCCCCTCGACGACCTCGGTCAGCTTGGCCCAGTCGGCCTCGGAGACCGTGCGGTCCGCCGTGACGACGACCTTGTTGGTGGTCGGGTCGGTCACCCAGGCGGTGCCCGGGATGCTCGCGTCCTTCTCCAGGGTGGTGCGCGCCCCCTTCAGTTCGGCCAGGGAGTGCGCCACGACTCTCGCCTCGGCTCCCGCCGACTCGACGGTCTCCGCGGCTGCCTCGTCGAGCACGTTGACCACGAGGCTCTTGCTCTTCGCGTCGTAGTACGTTCCCGCCGCGTCGGCGCCGAGGTCCTCGGCGAGCGTCGAGGCGAGCTTTCCGGCCGCCGTGACCGAGAGGGTCCGGGGCTCGGGGGCGTTCGGCGTCTCACTGGCGTTCGCAGTCTGGAAGGTGACTCCCGCGGCGACCAGGGCGGCGATGCCCGCCCCGGCCAGCGCTGCGCGGCGCCTGGGTATGCGTCGGTGCTTCAACTGACGTCCTCCTGTGGGGGGACGGCCCGGGAGGTTGTGGGGACCTCACGAGCCGGAAGGCGTACGGCCACGAGGGCGGCAGACGAAAAAAGCCGCGCTCGTGCCGGTTGAACGCCGCCTACTATTCCCAGCCCCCGGGGGAGCACACAAGGTCGACTTCAGGACGCGCGTACGGCAACGGCCGTGCGCCCCCTATGTCCTGACAGGTCATGGACACGCAGGGTGGTTCGGACTGCAAACACTACGAGCGAGTAACCCGGGAGGCCGCCCCCGCCGCCTACGTGTGGCGTGAATTCGACCCTTCGCCGTCCGGCTCCACGCGGGCCGGAACGGCGCGCGGTTGCTCCCGCACCGCCTCGGGCACCGGTTCCCGGGCCGCCCCGGACAGCGCGTCCCGCACCATGCCGGACACCGTGTCGCGGGCCGGCTCCCCGGACACCGCGTCCGCCGGGGCCTCCTCGGCGGGCACCGGATCCGCGGCCGGCCGCCGGGTCCGCGGGGCCTCGGGCGCCGTCGTCGGCAGCGGCTGCTGGGCGCGTTCCAGGAAGCGCAGGAGTTCGACGGGGAAGGGCAGGACGAGGGTGGAGTTCTTCTCGGCGGCGACGGCCACCACCGTCTGGAGCAGCCGCAGTTGGAGCGCGGAGGGGGTGTCCTCCATCTGCTGGGCGGCCTCGGCCAGCTTCCTGGACGCCTGGAGTTCGGCGTCGGCGTTGATGATGCGGGCCCGGCGTTCGCGGTCGGCCTCGGCCTGGCGGGCCATGGAGCGCTTCATCGTCTCGGGCAGGGAGACGTCCTTGATCTCGACCCGGTCGACGTGCACGCCCCAGCCGACGGCGGGGCTGTCGATCATCAGCTCCAGGCCCTGGTTGAGCTTCTCCCGGTTGGACAGCAGGTCGTCCAGGTCGCTCTTGCCGATGATCGAGCGCAGCGAGGTCTGGGCCATCTGGGAGACGGCGAAGCGGTAGTCCTCGACCTCCACCAGGGCGTCGGCGGCGTCGACCACCTTGAAGTACACCACCGCGTCCACCCGCACCGTCACGTTGTCCCGGGTGATGCCCTCCTGGGCGGGCACCGGCAGCGTGACGATCTGCAGGTTCACCTTGTGCAGCCGGTCCACGAACGGGACGATCATCGTGAACCCGGGAGGCCGTTCCCCGGGCTGGAGCCTGCCGAGGCGGAACACCACGCCCCGCTCGTACTGCTTGACGACGCGCGCCGCCGCCATCAGGTAGACGGCTCCGGCGGACGCCAGCGCGACTCCCGCCGTCACCAGTTCCTCGACCATCACGGCCCCCAGGGTCCGAAGTGGCGCATCAGGTGAGCCCGCGTCCGGCGCCGCCCGGCGCGTCCTGGTGTGTCCCTCGACGGTAACTCCGTGGCCCGTGCAGGGGCGAGCCCCCGCACGCCGGTTGCGTGCGGGGGCTCGCCGTGATCACCGTCCGCGGTGTGACCCGTGGGGCCGGTGGGACCCGCTCCGGACGCGGGCCGCCGGTCCTCGGGCCGGCCGTCAGTAGACGCTGACGCCGTAGGCGCTCAGGGCCTCCGTGACGGGCTGGAAGAAGGTCGTGCCGCCGGTGCGGCAGTTGCCGCTGCCACCGGAGGTCAGACCGTACGCGGTGCCGTTGCTGCCGTAGAGCGGACCGCCGGAGTCGCCGGGCTCGGCACAGACCGTGGTCTGGATGAGGCCGTAGACGATGTCGCCGCCGCCGTAGTTGACGGTGGCGTTGAGGGCGGTGACCCGGCCGCTGTGGGTGCCCGTGGTGGAGCCGTCACGGATGACGGTGGTGCCCACGCTCGGGGTGGCCGCACGGGTGATGTCCACGCCGTTCGCGGTGCCGGGGCGGCTGACGGACCCGGTGTAGCGCACGATGCCGTAGTCGTTGCCCGGGAAGCTGGAGCCGGCGGTCGAGCCCAGCACCTGGGTACGGGAGGAGTTGCCGTACCAGGTGCCCGCGCCCTGGGTGCAGTGACCGGCGGTGAGGAAGTACTCGGTCCCGCTGCTGGAGCGGACGTTGAAGCCCAGGGAGCAGCGGCCGCTGTTGGAGTAGATGGCGTCGCCGCCCTGGATGAGCTTGGTGAACTTGCCCGGGGTGCGCTTGATGGTGAGCGCGTCGGCGTCGCCCCCGGCCTGCTGCCTGATCTTGTTGATCTCGGCCTGGGACACCGTGCTGTCGACGGTCACGACGACCCGGTTGGTCTTGCTGTCGACCGCCCAGGCGGTGCCCGGGACGTCGGCCTTCAGCACCGAACTGCTCGCGCTCTTGAGCTCGGCGGAGCTGAAGGTGGTGGGGGTGTCGGCCGCGTTCGCGCTGGGGACCGCGAACGCGGCAGCGGCCACGAGGCCGGACGTGACGGCGATCAGCCGGGTACGTCTCGTGATACCGCTGCGGGGGGTGGTGCGCTTGATCCTCACTTCTCGTCCTCCACAAAGGAAGTAGGGGGCCCTCGTGGGGTTGTGGGCCCGTGAGGCGCAGTCAGCGGACGGCCGTCCGGATTCCGGATGTGCCGTGCCCCTGACAAGCGCTGTCCGTGAGTATTCGGCCGAACGGCCGGTCGGCACAAGGGTGCCTTTCGGCCGTCAACCTTTGAACCATCTGTGCGCCTTGGTCCCCTCACATGCGCTGCGTCACCCGTGGCCACTCCTGTGTCACGCCTCCCGGGCGCACCGGACGGGTGTCCGGAAGTCGACCCTCCGGATCCGCCTCCGCCCGGCCCGCACGACCGCGCCGGAGCGCGCCACCCGGGCCCGTGCGACCGTCCGTGATTGGAGTCCCGGCGCACGCGACCGCGCGCGGAACGCCTTCCGGCCCCCCGCGCGCGCCGCAGGCGCGGACCGCCCGGCCCGCGTGACCGCCCGCGCCGGTGCGCCCGGAGGTGCCCCGGGGCGCCCCGGGGCGCCCCACCCGGTCAGCAGTCGCAGCCGCAGTCGCAGCCGCAGTCGCAGCCGCCGTCCCCGCCGCAGCAGTTGCAGCACTCGCAGCAGTTGCAGCAGTCGCCGCACCCGCTGCAGTCGTGCCGCGAGCAGACGCCCTCCTTGTACTCGCCGCTCCACGGGTCGTGGTAACTGCCGCAGCACAGCTGGCAGGTGCAGGCGAGTCCCGTCCACACCGCGCAGCCCGCGAGCAGACCGCGCCGGCGCGGCGGCCGGGGCGGCGGCGGAGCGCCGGGGCCGGCCGGGCCGCCCGGCGGGGCGTAGGGGTGGGAGCCGTGGACGGCCGGGACGGCGCCGAAGGCGCGGTCGACGGAGCGGGGCAGCTCGTGCACCAGGAGCCGGTGCACCAGACGGCTGTCGCCGCCCCGTCCCCCCGGCGCGCCGCTCCCCCAGTCCACCTCGTCCAGCGCGAGACGGATGCCGTGCACGGCGTCGTCGGCGAGCCGGCGCGCCTCCCGCAGCGGGGTGCCGGTGGCGGTGAGCGGGTTCCAGGCGCCCGAGGCGGCGTCGGCCTCCCGGTCCTCCACGGCGTCGAGGAGGTGCGCGAGCCGCCCGAAGAGGCGCCCGGCCTCGGCGAGGGGTGCCGCGTTGTGCGGCCGGCCGGCGAGCACGGCGGTGTGCGCGAAGGCCGCCGCGGTGGCGGTCTCGGTCGGTTCGGTGACGGTGAGGACGGGCGTGCCGGGCCCGGCGAGCGTCTCGATGCCGCTCTGGCGGTCGACGGCGTCGACGAGGACGGCCGTGTCGAAGCCGACGTCCGCCCCGGAGCGCGCCCCGGCCCGGTCCCAGCCCGCCGCGACCCGGCGGGCGGCGAGCGCCACGGGGCGGCGGGCCAGCAGTCCGTCCCCGTCGTCGACGTGGTCGCGCACCTTGGCCGAGGCGAGCACCAGCGACACGGCCGCCGCGAGCCGGGCGCCCTCACCGTGCGCGACGGACGCGGTGCGCATGCCGCGCAGCGGGCAGGGCCCCGCCGTGCGCCGCCCCGTGCCGGCGCGCTCCGACTGAGCTTCCGTCAGGACCGAGACGAGCAGGCCGTCGTAGTTGGTGACGATCCGCGCGAACTGCCCGTGGTCCTTGCGCAGCGCGAGACAAAGTCCGCACAGATGCGCCATCCACTGGGCCGTGAGCTTCTCCCCCAGCCGATGCCGGCAGGGCCTGACCATTCCGAACACGACATCCCCCGTGAGTCGTACAAGATGAGCGGCGGCATCGTATCGGGCCGCCGACCGGCCGCGTCTTTCACCCGTACGCGCCGCCCCTCACCCGTACGCCGAGAAGAATATTATTTCACTCACAGTCAGCAGCCGTTTACACCAAGACCCTTGGGAAACACGGACTCTCGACGGATTCGCTGTGCACCAGTACCGTCACAAACCCCCCGCGCGGCGTCTATCCACTTGGCGCGCCATCCGCATCATGGATGACCATAGGGATGCGGAAAGCAAGAAAGACCGCTGTGAGAGGAGGCGTCCATGGGATCGGTACGCAAGGCGAGTGCCTGGCTCGGCCTCGTCGACGACAACGAAGACGAGCGTTACTACGACGACGACTACTCCGACGGAAACGACTCCGGGGACGCCTGGGTCACCGATCCGCGGGTGAAGGTGGCCGCCGACGTGGCCGAGGAGAAGGGCCGTCGCATCGGCACGGTCACCCCGGACAGCTTCCGGGACGCCCGCGCCATCGGCGAGCTGTTCCGCGACGGCGTTCCCGTCATCATCAACCTCACCGCCATGGAGGCCTCCGACGCCAAGCGCGTGGTGGACTTCGCCGCCGGGCTGATCTTCGGTCTGCGCGGGTCCATCGAGCGGGTGTCCCACCGGGTGTTCCTGCTGAGCCCGGCCGACACCGAGGTGCTCAGCGGGGAGTCCGCCGCCCACCGTTCGGACGGCTTCTACAACCAGAGCTGAGGCAGGGCCGCTCACCGGCGCCGCCGCCGGGCCCCACCGCCGGACGCGGGATCACCGGAAGGCGTCGAGCCCGGTGAGCGCCTTGCCCAGCACGAGCTGGTGCATCTCGACGGTGCCCTCGTAGGTGAGCACCGATTCGAGGTTCGTCGCGTGCCGCATGACCGGGTACTCGAGCGAGATTCCGTTGGCACCGAGGATTGTGCGGGCCGTGCGGCAGATGTCGATGGCCTCGCGGACGTTGTTCAGCTTGCCGAAGCTGACCTGCTCCGGACGGAGCCGGCCGGCGTCCATCCGCCGCCCCAGATGGTGGGCGAGCAGAATCCCCTTGTGCAGTTCCACCGCCATGTCGGCGAGTTTGGCCTGCGTCAGCTGGAACCCGCCGATGGGCCGCCCGAACTGCTCCCGCGACGTCGCGTAGTCGACGGCCGTCTCGAAACAGCTGCGGGCCGCGCCCATGGCGCCCCAGACGATCCCGTACCGGGCGTGCGAGAGGCAGCTGAGCGGGCCGCGCAGTCCGGTCACCTCCGGCAGTACCGCGTCGGCGGGCAGCCGCACGTCGTCGAGGACGAGTTCGCTGGTGACGGAGGCGCGCAGCGACCACTTGTGCCTGATCTCGGGCGCCGAGAACCCGGCGCTGTCGGTGGGCACGGCGAAGCCGCGGATGCCCTCGTCGGTCTGCGCCCACACCACGGCGACCCCGGCCACGGACCCGTTGGTGATCCACATCTTGCGCCCGGTGAGCCGCCAGTCGGTGCCGTCGCGCTTGGCGTAGGTGCGCATGGCGGCGGGGTCGGAGCCGTGGTCGGGCTCGGTGAGACCGAAGCAGCCGATGACCTCGCCGGCGGCCATCGACGGCAGCCAGCGCTGCTTCTGCTCCTCGCTGCCGAACCGGTGGATGGCGTACATGGCCAGGGAGCCCTGCACCGAGACCAGCGAGCGGATCCCGGAGTCGGCCGCCTCCAGCTCCAGGCACGCCAGCCCGTACTGGACGGCGCTCGCGCCCGCGCAGCCGTACCCGTCGAGGGACATGCCCAGCGCGCCGATCGCGCCGAGTTCGCGGGCCAGCTCCCGGATGCCCGGCAGCTCGCCCTTCTCGTACCAGTCGGCGATGTGCGGCAGCACCCGGTCCGCGGCCCAGCCGCGCACGGTGTCCCGGACGGCGAGGTCCTCCGGCTCCAGCAGGTCGTCGAGCCCGAGGGGGTCGGCGGGGTCGAAGGGCGGCAACTTCGCGGACGCGGACACGGGAACACCCTCCGGGGACGGTCGGCCTGCCGTGCGATCACGGCTCGGGGCGACGTTACGACGCGCTCCCGCGCGCGTCCACCCCGGCCCGGTGCCCACCGCTACACCTTCAGCCCGTCGACCCGCGGGGCCGTGGCCTCCCGGGGCGCGGGCAGGGCCGGCACCGACGTCTCCCCGGCGGGGGCCGCCACGGCGGGCCCGCTCCCGCCGGACGGTTCCGCTCCGGTGGCCTCGCACTGCATCGCCCGGGGCAGCCGGAGCGCCATCACGGCGCCGAGCAGCAGCAGGCCGGCGCTCACCAGCAGGGTCACGTGCAGCCCGTGCACGAAGGACTGGCGGGCCGCCTGCCGCAGGGCGACTCCCGCGGGACCGCCGAGCTGCGCGGCCACCTCGTAGGCCTCCCCCAGGGAGTGCCGGGCCGCCGCGGTCGCCGAGGGGGGCACCCCGGGCACCCCGGTCAGGCCGGGCGCGTAGGCGGCGTTCATGACGCTGCCGAGCAGGGCGATGCCGATGCCGGCGCCGAGCTGGTAGGAGGTCTCGCCGATCGCCGCCGCCCCGCCGGCCCGGTCCGCGGGCGCGTCGCTCAGCATCGACTCGTAGGCGCCGAACAGCGTCGTCTCCAGGCCCCAGCCGAGCAGGACGAAGCCGGCCAGCAGCAGCGGCCAGTTGTCCTGCGCGCCCATCGCGGTGAGCAGCACCACCGCGGCGGCCGTCAGGCAGAAGCCCGCCGAGACCATGCGGCGCGGGCCGAACCGGCGCAGCAGCCGGGCGCCCGCGAGGCCGGCGCCCATCGCGGCGAAGGTCAGCGGCAGCAGCCGCAGGCCGGTCTCCAGGGGGGACAGCCCCAGCACGAGCTGGAGGTACTGCGCGGCGATCAGCTGCAGGCCCACCAGGGCCAGCATCGCCAGCACGATGCAGCCCACGGACGTGCTGAACGCGGGGCGGGCGAACATCCGCAGGTCGACCAGGGGGTGGGTGCGGCGCCGCTGCCTGTGCACGAAGGCGGCCAGCAGGGCAGCGCCGGCGAGCAGCGGCAGTACGGTCCACACGCTCCCGGCCGTCTCGGCGGCGCCCAGCCGCTTCACGCCGAGGACCACCGCGAAGAGTCCGGCGGCCGCCATCAGCGCGCCGAGCAGGTCCCAGGGGCCGGTGCCGTCGCCCTTCGACTCGGGCAGCAGCAGACGTCCCACGGGGAGGCTCACCAGCATCAGCGGGATGTTGACGAGGAAGACCGAGCCCCACCAGAAGTGCTCCAGCAGGAAGCCGCCGAGCAGCGGGCCGACGGCCGCGCCGACCGCGGCGACCGCACTCCAGATGCCGATGGCGAGCGCCCGTTCGCGGCGGTCGGGGAAGACCTGCCGCAGGATGGACAGCGTGGCCGGCATGATCATGGCGCCGCCGACGCCGAGCAGCGCCCGGGCCGCGATGAGCACCGGGCCGTTGTCCGCGAGGGCCGCCATGCCGGAGGCGACGCCGAACAGGGCGTAGCCGAGCAGGAGGACGCGTCTGCGCCCGACCCGGTCGCCCAGCGTGCCGAACAGGATCAGCAGCGAGGCGCAGACCAGCGGATAGGCGTCGACGATCCAGAGCAGCTCCATCGCGCCGGGCCGGAGGTCCTCGGTGACGGCGGGGACCGCCACGTGCAGGACGGTGGCGTCGACGGCGACGAGCAGCAGGCTGACGCAGAGGACGACCAGTACCAGCCAGCGGTTGGCACCGGCCCCGGTCGCCCGACGGCGCAGCACGGAGGCGGCCGTGGTCGTCCCGGACATGTACGTACCTCCCAGATGCTCCCTCGCGTCTCGGCGGGCACACGGGTGGGGGACTCCCCGTGACTCGGCCGGGGAGGAGCGGAAGGTCCCCGGCCCGCGCAACGAGTGGCGAGTGACACGTCAGCGTACGCGAGGACGTGCCGGGGTCGAGTGGCGGGTCTCTCACACATCCGGCGAATCGGTGTGGCGTACACCACTCCCCGCCGCCGTGCGCCCGCACCGCGGGGCGGTCCGGCGTCCCGCCCGGTCGATAATCGGGCCCGTGAACGATCTCGACACGCGCGTCCGGCCGGCCCGCCCGGACCTGCTGCGCCGGGCGGCCCCGGCACTGCTGGGGTACGCGGCCGTACGCGCCCTGGGGCTGCTGGTGCTGGCCCTGTGGAGCGCGGCGCGCGGCACGAGTTGGTACACCCTGCTGACCGCGCGCTGGGACTCGCTCTGGTACACCCGCGTCGCCGGGCTGGGGTACGGCTACGAGGTGCGGCTGCCCAACGGGGACGTGCACTCCAACCTGGCGTTCTTCCCGCTGCTGCCGTGGCTGGAACGGCTGGTCGCGGCCGTCTCCCCGCTGTCGTACGCCGACGGCGGCTTCCTGGTGGGCGTCCTGGCCTCGCTCGCCGCGGCCGGGGGGATCTTCGCGGTGGCGGAGCGGCTGTACGGCGTGCGGGCGGGGGTGTGCGCGGTGCTGCTGTGGGCGGCCCTGCCGGTCGGGATCGTGCAGTCGATGGCGTACACCGAGTCCCTGTTCACGGCCCTCGCGGCCTGGTCGCTGTACGCGGTGCTGACCGGCCGCTGGGTGACGGCGGGTCTGCTGGCGGCGTGCGCCGGGCTGACCCGGCCGGTGGGCCTGGCGGTGGTCGCGGCGGTGTGGGCGGCGGGCTGCGCCGCCCTGCTGCGCGACCGGCGCGCGGCCCCGGCGGACCGCGCCGGTCCCCGGGAGCGGGCCGCGCTGCTGCTGGGTGCGGCCGTGGCCCCGCTCGGGGCCGCCGGTTACGTTCTGTGGGTGGGCCACCGGACCGGAAGGGGCCCGCTGGGATATCTCGATGTCCAGGCGGGCTGGCGCAACGGTTTCGACGGCGGCTACGCCTTCGCGCGTTTCGTGGGCGGCAAGTTCACCGCCCTGTCCACGGTCCCGGCCGGGCTGGCGCTGGCCGTCGGGGTGGTTCTCCTGGTGTGGCTGTACGTGGTGTGCGTACGGCAGCGGCAGCCGCTTGCGCTGCTGGTGTACGCGGGAGTGGTGACCGCGCTCGCCCTGTGCGCGTCGAGCTACTTCGGTTCCAAACCGCGCCTGCTGATGCCCGCCTTCCCCCTGCTGCTGCCGCTCGCCCAGGTCCTGGCCCGGCTGCGTACGTCCAGGTCGGCGGCGGTGCTGGGGTCCCTGGCGGTTGTCTCGGCGGTGTACGGCGCCTTCTGGCTGAACGGCTCGGGCCCGCCGTGACACCGCCGTGACCCGCGGCGGCCGCCGTGACCTCCGGCGGAATGGCGCGCCAGGTCCGCGTGAACGCATTGATAAGCGTGGTAAAACGCCTCTCGCAAATCATCGGACAAAAGAAAGCCGAAAGCGTTCGAACATTATGGAACCGTCCCGGCCATAGCCCTTCCTGAGAGGAATGCCACATCACATCGTCATCACAACCCCGCTGATTCGACGGGGTTCGGCGCTCACTCGCTGTAACGTCGATTGGGTGCGTACCGAACGGAAGCCCACCCGTCTGGACCGGGTGTTCGCGAGGCTGGATCGTGAGCCGGAACGACCGGCCCACATCGACGTGCCCCGCATGAGCCGGCACCGGGTGGTGCTCTTCGGGTCCACCCTGGCCTTCTACCTGGCGATCGTGTGGGCCGTCGTCATCACCTCCTGGCTGGTCCGGCTGGACTGGCAGGTGATGTTCTTCCGCCCCTACGAACAGTGGCCGGAGCTGCACGCGTTCGTCGACTACTACGTCGTCCTCGGCCAGCGCGGCCCGACCGCCGTGATGGTCGCGGCCTGGCTCGGCTGGCGCTCGTGGCGCCAGCACACCCTGCGCCCGCTGCTCGCGCTCGGGGTCTCCCTGCTGCTGCTCAACGCCACCGTCGGCGCAGCCAAGTACGGCATGGGGCGGCTCGGACCGCACTACGCGACCGAGGTCGGTTCCAACGAGATGTGGCTCGGCGGCGACATATTTCCCAGCGGGCACACCGCGAACGCCGTGGTGACCTGGGGAATCCTGGCCTATCTGGCCTCCACCCCCAGGGCCCGGCGCTGGCTGTCCGCCCTGTCGGCGGTGACCTCGCTCGGCGTGGGGATGGCGACCGTCTACCTCGGTACGCACTGGCTCAGCGACGTGCTGCTCGGCTGGGCCGCGGGCCTGCTGATCCTGCTGGCGCTGCCCTGGTTCGAGCCGCTGATCGCGCGCGCCGAGGCCCGGATCCTCCAGCGGCGGGACCGCCTGTTCGCCCGCTGGGGCAGGCGCGGGGCACGGCGCCGGACCGGCAGCGGCACGCCGCCGGTGGTGGTCAGGCCGCTCCCCGGCCGGGAGGGCACCGCCGCCCCCGATCCGGTCCCGGCGGGCCGTCCGTCCGCCAGACCGCCGGTCTACCTGGCTCCCGGCCCGCACACCACGCGCGCCGAGCGCAGTCCGGTCACCCCGGCGGGGAGCCGACGGCCCCCGCACTCCGACCGGCACCCGCGCGGCACCACACCGGCCGCCCGCCCCTGACGGACGGCCCGCCCGTCCCGCGCACCCGCGCCCCGGTCACCGCGTTGCCGCGGAGGCCGGGGCCGTGTCGTCGGCGGGCGGACCTCAGCCCTTCCAGGCCCGGGCCACCCGGCCGTCGCTGACCTCGAAGTTCAGCCGGCCCACGCGGTACTCCATGGTGATGATCGCGCCGGGGGGCAGGGCCCGCACGGTGGACCAGCCGCGCTCGCGCGCACGGTGCTCGGCCCGGCCGGCGTCGAGGCCGACGTAGGCGTCCGGGCTGTCGTCGGGTTCCGCGGGAGGTGTCGGGAGGGATGCCATACGGTCACGCTAGGCGCTGCCCCGCCGGCACGGTAGTCCGTCCCCCGGACAGCCGGGCGATGCCCCACGGTGGTCACGCTTCTGTCACAGGATCACGACGGGCGTTTGCGCCCGCGGGCGTCACACGGACGGGCGGTTCCGTCCCTCCTCCGCAGTATTCGAACGGAATTCCCGCACGGCCGGTCCGGCCGGATTCGACCGGCCGGGGAGGAAATGCGGACGGAATGCGCGGGCCGCCTTTTCGGCCGTCCCCGCCGCCGGCCCCCGGAATACCCCGCCGCAATTCCCGCACACAGGGATCGCACGCTTCTTTCACACCGCCTTCAGACCTCGTGCGGCCGTGCGGCCCCCGCCCCGGCCCGGGAGAGGGCCCGGGCGAGCAGGCCCTGCGCCGCCCCGATCGCCTCGGTCAGGCCGTCCGGTTCCAGGACCTCGAACTCCAGGCCCAGCATCAGCACGTGCAGCACCATGACCTCCAGGTCGGCCGCTCCGGTGCGCAGGACGCAGGTGTCCGGCCCCTCCGCCTCCAGCGTCCCGACGTCCGGCGGGACGCGCCGGGCCGCCTCCTCGGCGGGCACCAGCAGCCGGAGCACCGCGTGGGCCGCGTACGCGCGCGTGGACACGCCTTGGGAGACGTAGGCGGCCAGGTCGTCGGCGGGCGGGTCGCGCGGGACGAAGCGCGGCCCGTGGGGCGGCCTGGGCTCGACCCGGTCCACGCGGAAGGTGCGCCAGTCGGCACGGTCGAGGTCCCAGGCCACCAGGTACCAGCGGCTCTCCGAGCACACCAGCCGGTGCGGCTCGACGGTGCGGCGGCTCTCGGCGCCGTCGTGGTCCCGGTAGACGAAGCGCAGGCGCTCGGCGTCCCGGCAGAGGTGGGCCAGCTCGGTCAGGACGGCCCCGTCGGCTCGGGCGTCGCCCGGGCCGCGCAGCATGGGCACGGTGTAGGCGTTGAGGGTGCCCACCCGCCGGCGCAGCCGCTGCGGCAGGACCTGCTCCAGCTTGGCCAGCGCCCGCACGGACGACTCACCGATGCCCTCGATGCCCTGGCCGGCGGCGGTGTGCAGCCCCACGGCCACGGCCACCGCCTCGTCGTCGTCCAGCAGCAGCGGCGGCAGCTCGGCCCCGGCGCCCAGCCGGTAGCCGCCGCCGGTGCCGGGGCTGGCGTCGACGGGGTAGCCGAGCCCGCGCAGCCGGTCGACGTCGCGGCGCAGGGTGCGGGCGCTGATCCCGAGCCGGCCGGCCAGCTCGGTGCCGGACCACTCCCGGTGGGTCTGGAGCAGGGACAGCAGGCGCAGCAGACGTGCCGAGGTCTCCACCATGGCGGGAGTCTGCCGTACCTTGCGGTCAGGTTCCGTCCGGAACTCCGGGAGGCCGCCCACCGCCGCGGGGGCCGGCCCGGCGGGTCCCGTGGGGCGGGTCCGGGGCGGCGGGCAGGGTGCCGAGGAGAAACGCCCCCCGTCCGGGGCAGCACGCGGGCCCGACGGCCGCACGTACCGGCGATTTCCGGCCACCCCCTTCATTCGCTGATTTCCTGATTTGTCGAGCACCCCCGGCCCGGCCCGACGGGCCCGGCGGACTGTACAACAGCGCTTTCGTGCTGCGGAGTTGACGCTGAAGGAACCACTCCGGTCCGGTCCGGCGGGGAGGCGCCGGTTGGGTGGATTCGATTGCTCCCGGAGCGTGACTCCCGCCACGGATCGCCCGTTGTCTTCTGCATGAGCCGGGGACCCACCCGGACCACGGACCGGGAGCCACCCGGCCCGGTCACGCACCGCATCCCGAGGGAGCCACCCGTGCCGCGCATGCTCGACGTCAGCGACGAGGTACGCGCCGAGATCGGCGACGAAGAAGCCGACCGTCTGCTCACCGGAGAGTCCGCCCAGGGCGGTTACGACTGCACGTCCTGCCGCACCCCCGGCGACCCGGAGCAGGAGCGCACCAGCACCGTCCTGTTCATCGGGGACGAGACCGCCGTCCTCGCCTTCGCCCACGCCACCTGTCTGCCCTCCCAGGTCGTGCAGGTCACCGAGGAACAGCTGCGCGGGGCCGTGCGGTCCATCTCCGGCGAGGCCGCCGCGCCCCAGCAGCAGAACCTGCAGCAGAGCCCGCAGCAGGTCACGCCGGAGCAGGCCGTGCTCGGGGTGACCAGCGGGCTGGTCCTGATCTCCGGCGAACTGCACCCGGCCCTGGTCGTCGAGCCGACGGCCCCCGTCGCCCGGCCCGGCTCCCTCGGCCCCGGGGACGACTTCCTGCCGCTGCTCGTCGAGCAGGGCTTCCAGCAGGTGGCCGACCTGTCGGCCACGCCGCACGTGCTGCACGGCTGGTCGGTGCTGCTCGCGGTGGGACAGCTGCACGCCGTCCTCCAGCCGAACCCCAACGGGGGCCAGCCGGTGGCGTGGTGGCAGGCGCACCAGCCGCTCCAGGTCACCGAGGGCTGGCGCACGGCCGCCAACAAGCACCAGCAGGTCCTGATGTTCGCCGCCCCGGTGGGCTCCATCGGCCGGCAGCCGCGCGAGGACCTGCTGCGGGACGCGCTGGACAAGGCCGCGGCCAACGGCCGCCTGGTCGCGGCGGCCCTGCCGCTCGCCGGCACCTGAGCGGACCGGTACGGCACGGACGGGCGGCGAAAGCCGCGGGTGCCCGCATCCCTTGCGGCACCGGGTCGTTTGGAGAGATGTGCACGCATACGACGCTCCCCGCCGCTCCGCTCTCCCCGCCCCCGTACGCCCGGCGCAGGACTTCCGGAGCGGCCCTTCGGCCACGCCGATCTACGACGCCCTCTACGCCGAGTACGTCAAGTCCTTCCGCTCCCTGCCGGGGGATCGCAGCGGCGAGGAGAAGCTGGGCTTCACCGCCTTCGGGAGCATCCCGCACGGTGCCGGCGCGTACGGCGGCCAGGGCCCGGCGCCGGGCGGTTCCCCGGGCGGCGGTGCGTACAGCGCGTACAGCGCGGGTGCGCACAGCGCCCGGCAGGGTGCGGGTCAGCAGCAGCCCCAGTGGCAGCGCGTCGGGCCGATCGGTCAGTCCGCCCACGGGATGCGGCACGTTCCCGCGGGGCTTCCCCCGGCCCCCCGCCAAGGCGCGTGAGGCCAGCACGGCGAAGGGGCGGCCCCCTCGGGCCGCCCCTTCGTCAGGTCCGCGGGTCCGTCGCCGGACGCCTCACTTCTTCCGGCCGCGCTTCTCGCGCACCCGCACCGAGATGTGGATCGGGGTGCCCTCGAAGCCGAACTCCTCGCGCAGCCGGCGCTCGATGAAGCGCCGGTAGCCCGCCTCGATGAAGCCGGAGGCGAACAGCACGAAGCGCGGCGGCCGGGTGCCCGCCTGCGTGCCGAACAGGATGCGCGGCTGCTTGCCGCCCCGCACCGGGTGCGGGTGGGCGGCGACCAGCTCGCCGAGGAAGGCGTTGAGCCTGCCCGTCGGCACCCGGGTCTCCCAGCCCGCCAGGGCCGTCTCGATCGCGGGCACCAGCTTCTCCATGTGGCGTCCGGTGCGCGCGGAGACGTTCACCCGCGGCGCCCAGGCCACCTGGCCCAGCTCGGTCTCGATCTCCCGCTCCAGGTAGTAGCGGCGCTCCTCGTCCAGGGTGTCCCACTTGTTGAACGCCATGACGAGTGCACGGCCCGCCTCGACGGCCATGGTGACGATCCGCTGGTCCTGCACCGAGATGGAGTCGGCCGCGTCGATGAGCACGACGGCGACCTCCGCCTTCTCCACGGCGGCGGCGGTGCGCAGCGAGGCGTAGTAGTCGGCGCCCTGCTGGAGGTGCACCCGCTTGCGGATGCCCGCGGTGTCGACGAACTTCCAGGTCTTCCCGCCCAGTTCGATCAGCTCGTCGACGGGGTCACGGGTGGTGCCGGCGATCTCGTTGACGACGACCCGCTCCTCGCCGGCGACCTTGTTCAGCAGCGAGGACTTGCCCACGTTCGGGCGGCCGATCAGGGCGACCCGGCGCGGGCCGCCCACGGCGGTGCCGAAGGTCTGCGCGGGCGCCTCCGGCAGGGCCTCCAGGACCTTGTCCAGCATGTCGCCGGTGCCGCGGCCGTGCAGGGCGGAGACCGGGTGGGGCTCGCCGAGGCCGAGGGACCACAGGTAGGAGGCGTCGGCCTCGCCGCTCTGGCCGTCGACCTTGTTGGCGCACAGCACGACCGGCTTGCCGGCCTTGCGCAGCAGCCGGACCACGGCCTCGTCGGTGTCGGTGGCGCCGACCTTGGCGTCCACCACGAACACCACGGCGTCGGCGGCCTCGATGGCGTACTCGGCCTGCGCGGCGACGGAGGCGTCGATGCCGAGGACGTCCTGCTCCCAGCCGCCGGTGTCGACGACCTTGAAGCGGCGGCCGGCCCACTCGGCCTCGTAGGTGACCCGGTCCCGGGTGACGCCGGGCTTGTCCTCGACGACGGCCTCGCGGCGGCCGATGATGCGGTTCACCAGGGTCGACTTGCCGACATTCGGGCGGCCGACGACGGCGAGCACGGGAAGCGGGCCGTGTCCGGCGGCCTCGATGGCGCCCTCCACGTCCTCGAGGTCGAAGCCCTCCTCCGCGGCGAGCTCCATGAACTCCGCGTACTCGGCGTCGCCGAGCGCCCCGTGGTCGTGCTCGGCTGCGCCCTCGTGCGCGTCCGAGCCGTCGGGCTGGATGTGGTCGTTCATGAAGTCCGTACCTCGTCGTTCATCGTGGTGGTCGGTGGCGCGCCCGGTCACGGGCACGCCACTACTCAGTGTCGCTCAGCGCCCGGTGAGGCGCCGCGCGTTTTCCAGGTGCGCGGTGAGCTGCTTCTGGATGCGTTCGGTGGCCGCGTCCAGCGCCTTGCGGGTGCGCCGTCCGCTGCCGTCGCCGGCCTCGAACGGGTCGCCGAAGACGACGTCGACGCGGGAGCGCAGCGGGGGCAGCGCCTTGACGAGCCGTCCGGCCCGGTCGGAGCTGCCCAGGACGGCCACGGGCACGATGGGTGCCCCGCCGCGCACGGCGAAGTAGGCCAGCCCGGCCCGGATCGCGGCGAAGTCGCCCTCGCCCCGGGTCCCCTCGGGGAATATGCCGAGGGCGCCGCCGTTCTCCAGCACGCTCAGGGCGCGCGAGATCGCGGTGCGGTCGGTGGTGTCCCGGTCCACCTTGAGCTGGCCGATCCCGGTCAGGAACGGGTCGAGCGGGCCGACGAAGGCTTCCTTCTTGATCAGGAAGTGCGTGGCCCGGGGCGCCACGCCCATGACCATCGGTCCGTCGAGGTTGTGGGAGTGGTTGACGGCGAAGATCAGCGGGCCGGTCGCGGGCACCCGCCAGGCGCCCAGCACCCGCGGCCTGAACAGCCCGTACATCAGGCCGACGCCGATGCGCCGCCCGACTTCGGCGCCCCGCGCCGAGGGGACGTCGGTCACTTCCCCGCCCGCTTCTCCTCGACGAGGGTGACGACGCACTCGATGACCTGCTGCAGGGTCAGCTCGGTGGTGTCCACCTCGACCGCGTCGTCCGCCTTGGCCAGCGGGGAGGTCTTGCGGCTGGAGTCGGCCGCGTCCCGCTTGATCAGCGCCTCCCGGGTGGCCTTGACGTCGGCGCCCTTGAGCTCACCGCTGCGGCGGGCGGCCCGCGCCTCGGGGGAGGCGGTGAGGAAGATCTTGAGGTCGGCGTCGGGCAGCACGGTGGTGCCGATGTCGCGGCCTTCCACGACGATGCCCGTCACCGCGGCGGCGGCGATCGCGCGCTGCAGCTCGGTGATCCGGGTGCGCACCTCGGGCACCGCGCTGACCGCGCTGACCTTGGCGGTGACGTCCTGCTCGCGGATCGGGCCGGCCACGTCCGTGCCGTCGACCGTGATGGCCGGGGCCTTCGGGTCGGTGCCGGAGACGATCTCCGGCTTGCCCGCGGCGGCGGCGATCGCGGCGGGGTCGTCGGTGTCGATGCCGTTGGTCACCATCCACCAGGTGATCGCCCGGTACTGGGCGCCGGTGTCCAGGTAGCTCAGGCCGAGCTGCGCCGCCACGGCCTTCGACGTGCTCGACTTGCCCGTGCCGGAGGGACCGTCGATGGCGACAATCACGGGGCGGGCGGCGCCGTTTTCCACGGAGGAACACCTTCCTGGTGCGCTGGAGAGGGAGTGCGGGGCGCGAGAGGGCCCCGCACAAGGTTACTGGCTCACCGGATGCCCTCCGACCGGCCCGTCGTCCGCGGGACCGGTCACTGCCGGATCGCCCAGCCCCGCTCGCGCAGCGCCGCGGTGAGGACGGGGGCGGCCTTGGGTTCCACGAGGAGCTGCACCAGGCCCGTCTGCTGTCCGGTGGCGTGCTCGATGCGGACGTCCTCGATGTTGACGCCGGCGCGGCCCGCGTCGGCGAAGATGCTGGCCAGCTGGCCGGGCTGGTCGTCGATGAGGACCGCGACGACCTCGTAGACGCGCGCCGCGGTGCCGTGCTTGCCGGGGACCCGGACCTGGCCGGCGTTGCCGCGGCGCAGCACGTCGCGGATGCCGGTGACGCCGTCCTGCCGCTTGGCCTCGTCGGCGGACTCCAGGGCGCGCAGGGCCCGGACGGTCTCGTCGAGGTCGCCGGCGAGGTCGTTGAGCAGGTCGGCGACCGGGCCGGGGTTGGCGGAGAGGATGTCGATCCACATCCGGGGGTCGGAGGCGGCGATGCGGGTGACGTCCCGGATGCCCTGCCCGCACAGCCGCACGGCGGCTTCCTCGGCGTGCTCCAGCCGGGCGGCGACCAGGCTGGACACCAGGTGGGGCATGTGGGAGACGAGGGCCACGGCGCGGTCGTGCGCGTCGGCGTCCATGACGACCGGCAGGGCCCGGCAGTGCGAGACCAGTTCCAGGGCGAGGTTCAGCACCTCGGTGTCGGTGTCCCGGGTGGGGGTGAGCACCCACGGGCGGCCCTCGAAGAGGTCGGCGCTGGCGGCCAGCGGGCCGGACTTCTCCCGGCCGGACATGGGGTGGGTGCCGATGTAGGCCGACAGGTCCAGGCCGCGCTGCTGCAGTTCGCGGCGCGGGCCGCCCTTGACGCTGGCGACGTCGGCGTACGCGCCGGCGACGCCCCGGCGGATGACGTCGGTGAGCACGTCGGCCACGTGGGCGGGCGGTGCGGCGACGATCGCCAGGTCGACGGCCCCGTCCGGGGGCTGGTCCGTGCCGGCGCCGAGGGCGGCGGCGGTCCGGGCCTGCTCGGGGTCGGGGTCGCAGAGGTGCACGGTGATGCCCCGCCGGGTGAGGGCGAGGGCGGCGGACGTGCCGATGAGTCCGGTGCCGATGACGAGTGCGGTTCTCACTGGGCGATGTCCTTGCGCAGGGCGGCGGCGGCACCGAGGTAGACGTGGGCGATGCCGGAGCGGGGCAGGTCGGACTCGATGTGGGCGAGGATGCGCACGACGCGCGGCATGGCGCCCTCGATGTCGAGTTCCTGGGCGCAGATGAGCGGCACGTCGACGATGCCCAGCTTGCGGGCGGCTGCCGCGGGGAAGTCGCTGTGCAGGTCGGGGGTGGCCGTGAACCAGATGCTGATCAGGTCGTCCGTGGTCAGACCGTTGCGCTCCAGGAGGGCGGTCAGCAGCGCGCCGACCTGCTCCTCCATGTGTCCGGCTTCGTCCCGTTCCAGCTGGACGGCGCCCCGGACCGCTCGTACCGCCACGACGGTGCTCCTTGCTGACGTGCGTATCGGCTGTTCGGTCGTCCAGCCTAGTCAGGACGCTCGCGCCGGGTGTCCGCCGCCCGCCCGCTGAGACGGGAGGAGACGTGCGGTATCCCCCTCTCCCTACTGCCTTGCCCTGATTTGCTTCGCCTTCGGACCCTTCGGTGGAAAGATGCACCGGGGCGTCCGCCCCGTCCCGGTGTCCGTGAGGTCCCGGCTCCCGCCCCCATTTCCCGGCCCACGGAGGTCCGCCATGACCCACCACGCGACGCGACGCACGGTTCTCCTCACCGCCGGCGCGGCCGGCGCGACGGCACTGACCGCCGCGTGCGGCGGGAACGGCGGGGGCGGAGGGGGCGCGGACACCGGCTCCGCCACCTCCGGCCCGGACACCGGCGGCGGGGACCTGCTGCGGACCGACGACGTCCCGGTGGGCGGGGGCACCGTCCTCGGGGACGAGAAGATCGTGGTGACCCAGCCCGCCGCGGGCGAGTTCAAGGCCTTCTCGGCCATCTGCACCCACCAGAACTGCCTGGTGTCGACGGTGGCCGACGGCACGATCGACTGCCCGTGCCACGGCAGCCGGTTCCGGATCGCCGACGGCTCGGTGGAGCAGGGGCCGGCGACCCGGCCGCTGCCCGAGGAGCGGATCACCGTGGACGGAAAATCGATCCGCAGGGCGTGACGCGTCGGCGTACGCTCCCGGGATGCTTCCCGAGACCCTGGTCCGTGACCACACGATCTACGCCTGTGTCATGGGGTCGCGTGCCTTCGGTCTGGCGACGGAGGACAGCGACACCGACCGCCGGGGCGTGTTCCTCGCCCCCACCGCCCTGTTCTGGCGCTTCGAGAAGCCGCCGACACACGTCGAGGGCCCGGCCGAGGAGCAGTTCGGCTGGGAGCTGGAGCGCTTCTGCGAGCTGGCCCTGCGAGGCAATCCGAACATCCTGGAGTGCCTGCACTCCCCGCTGGTGGAGTACGCCGACGCCACCGGCCGCGAACTGCTGGACCTGCGCGGGGCGTTCCTGTCCCGCCGGGTCCACGGCACCTACACGGGGTACGCCCGCGCGCAGCGGCGCAGGCTGGAGGCCGGCGTGCGCACGCACGGCGCCCCGCGCTGGAAGCACGCGATGCATCTGCTGCGCCTGCTGACCGCCGCCCGCGACCTGCTGCGCACCGGCACGCTCACCCTGGACCTGGGCGAGGAGCGTGAGGCCCTGCTCGCGGTGAGGCGGGGCGAGGTGCCGTGGTCCGAGGTCGAGGCCCGGATGACCCGCCTGGAGCGCGAGGCGGAGGAGGCCGCCCACCGCAGCCCTCTCCCGGCGGAACCGGACCACCGCCGGGTGGAGGAATTCCTGGTCCGCGTCCGCCGCGCCTCGGCGCTCGGGCCGGACGCCGGCACCGCGGGCACCGAGGAGTGCCGGTGAGCCGGGGCGGGACTGCAGGGCTGCAGGGCTGTGGGGCCCGGGTGGGGCCGGGCGGCGCCCAGCGCGAGCAGATCATCGCGGTACTCGATGCCGCCGGGAACACCAACCACTCGGCCGTGGGCTACTGCTTCGGCGGGCGCGAGGGGCTGCTGCGCGCGCTGATCACGCGCCACCTGCGCGCCCTGGAGGGGCCGCGCAGGGCCATGTTCGAGCGCTCCGACTCACTCCTGGACGACGTACGCAGCCTCGTGGTGCCGATGACGGACACCCTCGCCGGGCTGCCCCCGCCGACCTGGCGGGCCCGGTTCGTCAGCCAGGCGATGCACCATCCCCTCGCCACCAAGGTGTTCCACGACATGGCGGGGGAGGCACCCACCGCCACGCTGATCGTCCGGTCGGTGGCCGCCCGCCCCGGCCACCTGCCCCGTGACATCGTCCGGGGCCGCCGGGCCGCTCTGATGTCCCATGTCGTCATGTCGGCGTGCGCGGAGATGGAGGAGCGCGGCGAACGACGGCGAGCCGCCTCGGTGGCGCGAGGCGGGCGACTTCCTCTCCGACTCCCTCGCCGGAATGCTGACGGCCCCGGTCAGCCGGCGGCCGGAGGCACCCGAGGAGGGCGGAGTCGGCTGGGAACGCCCGTCCCGGCAGTGCGGGGACCCGTCCGGAGCCGGACCGGAACCGCGTGGGAGTGCCGCCGCGGCCGAGGACCGGCGACAGGACGGCGCCCCGGGGAGGCCGGCGCCCGCGCGGACGTCCTCGCGGGCGCTGGAGCCCTCGCCCCCGTACGGGAGGCCCCGCAGGGACGCGGAGCATCGCGACCGCGGCCGGTTCCCCTCCGGGAAGACGTCCGGGCCGCCCCCGAAGGGACGGCCCGCGGGCCCGGTACGGCCGTGCCCGCCGTGCTGCGCCTGCCGTCGACCGACGGACGTGAGCGGGGGCCGGGCGACGGGCGTGAAGGAGGCCGGGCGACGGACGTGAATCGGCCGGGCGGCCGCGCCGGCCTCCCGGCGGGCCGCCCTGCTGCTCGGTCGGCACGGGTCCTAGAGGTCGACCTCCTGCATCAGCATCCCGACCTCGGTGTTGGACAGCCGCCGCAGCCAGCCCGACTTCTGGTCGCCCAGGGTGATCGGCCCGAACTCGGTGCGCACCAGCCTGTCGACCGGGAACCCGGCCTCGGCGAGCATGCGCCGCACGATGTGCTTGCGGCCCTCGTGCAGGGTCACCTCGACCAGGTAGTTCTTGCCGGTCTGCTCGACCACCCGGAAGTGGTCCGCCCGCGCGTAACCGTCCTCCAGCTGGATGCCGTCCTTCAGCCGCTTGCCGAGGTCGCGCGGGATCGGGCCGACGATGTGCGCGAGGTAGGTCTTCTTCACGCCGTACCGCGGGTGCGTCAGCCGGTGCGCCAGCTCCCCGTGGTTGGTCAGCAGGATGACGCCCTCGGTCTCGGTGTCCAGCCGTCCCACGTGGAACAGGCGGGTCTCGCGGTTGGTGACGTAGTCCCCGAGGCACTGCCGGCCCTCGGGGTCCTCCATCGTGGACACCACTCCGGCGGGCTTGTTCAGCGAGAAGAACTGATAGGACTGCGTGGCCACGGTCAGGCCGTCGACCTTGACCTCGTCCTTCTCCGGGTCGACGCGGCGGCCCTGCTCCAGCACGATCTCGCCGTTGACCTCGACCCTGGCCTGGTCGATCAGCTCCTCGCAGGCCCGCCGCGAGCCGTAGCCCGCCCGCGCCAGCACCTTCTGCAGGCGCTCGCCCTCCTGCTCGGCGCCGGGGAACGTCTTCGGGAGCTTCACCTGCTTCTTGCCGGCGTAGCGTTCCCGGTTGCGCTCCTCGATCCGCGTCTCGTACTCACGCGAACGGGCCGGGGCCGGACGGCCGCGGCCCTTCCGCCCGGACGCCGCGCCGCCGCGCCCCGCCTTGGGGCCCTCCTTGGTGGCGCCGGGTCCCACGTCGTAGCGGCGCTCCTCGGGGCGGGGCTTGCGGGGGCGGCCCTGCCCCTGCTTCTGGTCCCTGCTGTTGCCGGCACCGCGGTGGTTACCGCGTCCGCCGCTGTGTCCGCTGCCGCTGCTTCGCATCACATGTCCGTCGTCGTCGTGTTCGTCGGGGGACCGTCGTCCGGGTCCGGGGCGTCCGGATCGAACGACGGCACGCCTTCCTGGGTCTCGGCCTCGATCGCCTCCGCCTCCGGCAGGAAGGGCGCGAGCTCCGGGAGCTCGTCCAGACCGCGCAGGCCCATCCGCTCCAGGAAGTAGTTCGTCGTCGTGTACAGGATCGCACCTGTTTCGGGTTCCGTGCCCGCCTCCTCGACCAGCCCCCGCTGCAACAGGGTGCGCATCACACCGTCGCAGTTGACTCCCCGGACGGCGGAGACCCGGCTGCGGCTGACCGGCTGGCGGTAGGCGACCACCGCGAGGGTCTCCAGCGCGGCCTGGGTGAGGCGGGCGTGCTGCCCGTCCAGGACGAAGCCCTCGACGGCCGCCGCGTACTCCGGGCGGCTGTAGAAGCGCCAGCCGCCCGCGACCGGGCGCAGCTCGAAACCGCGCCGCTGGGCGGTGTACTCGTCGGCCAGCTCGGCGAGCGCGTCCGCGATCCGGCGCTTCGGGCGCTGGAGTATCTTCGCCAGGTGCTCCACGGTCGCGGGCTCGTCGACGACCATGAGGACGGCCTCCAGGGCCGGCTTGAGGTCGAGGTCCGCGACGGCAGGGGGCCCGGCCGGGTCGCCGGACGCTCCGGCGGTGTCGTCGCTCATGCCTGCTTCTCCTCCTTCGTCCCCTCCGCGGGCTGCTCGGGCGGCCGGTCGAACTCGTCCGTGACGGCGGGGTCGGCGTCCCCGTCCCCGCCGGTCCAGCGCACGGTCAGCTCCCCCAGCGCGCTCTCCTGGTCGAGGGCGACGGCCTTCTCCCGGTACAGCTCCAGCAGGGCCAGGAACCTGGCCACCACGGTGAGGGTGTCGTCGGTGTCCTCGACGAGCGCGCGGAAGCTGGCTTCCCCGAGTTCCCTGAGCCGCGCCACCACGATCCCCGCCTGCTCCTGCACGCTGACCAGCGGGGCGTGGATGTGGTCGACGTACACCTGGGGCCGCGGCCTGGGCTGCATCGCCTTCACCGCCAGCTTCGCGAAGCCCTCCGCCCCGATGCTGATGACCACGTCCGGCAGCAGCTCGGCGTGGTGCGGTTCCAGTCCGACGGTACGGGGGTACCGCCGGGCCTCGGCGTCGAGGCGCCCGCTGAAGATCTCGGCGATGCGCTTGTAGGCGCGGTACTGCAGCAGCCGGGCGAACAGCAGGTCCCGGGCCTCCAGCAGGGCGAGGTCGGCCTCGTCCTCCACCTCGGCGGCGGGCAGCAGCCGGGCGGCCTTGAGGTCGAGCAGGGTGGCCGCCACGACGAGGAACTCCGTCGTCTCGTCCAGGTCCCAGTCCGGGCCGAGCGCGCGGATGTACGCCATGAACTCGTCGGTCACCCGGGACAGGGCGACCTCGGTGACGTCCAGCTTGTGCTTGGCGATCAGCTGCAGCAGCAGGTCGAACGGCCCCTCGAAGTTGGCCAGCCGGACGGTGAACCGCCCGTCCTCGGCCTCCTCCCCGGCGCCCGTGTCCGCCCCGGGACCGCCGCCCTCGGCGGGCGCCTTTCCGGCCCCGTCCCGGTCAGGAGCCGGCGCGGCCTCCTCCGGAGGGGGGTCCGGCTCTCCGGGCTCCGCCACGGCGGCATCCCGCCCCGGCCCGGCGGGCGCGTCGGCGGGGGGCCCGGGCGCGGTCCGGGCGGACCCGGCGCCGGGTGCGGTCGTCGGCGGCCCGTCCGTCGCGGGTTCCGCCCCGGGCGCGGGCCCCGCGGGTTCCGTCGCCGCACCGGTGTCCGGGGCCGCGTCGGCGTCCACGGGGGACGGGGCGCTTCCCCCGTCCTGCGGGCGGGGCGTCTGCCCGTCCCGGTGCGGACGCGGGGCGTCGGCGGGGCCGGGCGCCGCTCCCGGGCCCCGCCCCAGTGCGCGGCGGCGCTGCGGCCGGCCGCGGGGGGCGGGGGCGGGAGGGTTGTTCGAGGTCATGGCCTCCGCAGGCTACAGGCAGGGGGTGTCAGACACCCCCAAGTAGGGCCTAGCGGCCTCGCAGGCGCCGTACGAGGATGCTGGCGTCCCCGCGGGTCTCCAGGTCGGCGAGGACCACGGCGACCGCCTCGCGGACGATGCGGCCCCGGTCGACGGCCAGGCCGTGCTCGCCCCGCAGCACCAGACGGGCGTGCTCCAGGTCCATGAGCTCCTCGGCCGACACGTAGACGGTGATCTTCTCGTCGTGGCGCTCCCGGCCGCTGGGCCGGCGGGCCGCGGGTCTGCCCCGCTTGCGCGGCGGCACGGCGGCACCGTCCTGGGCCGCCGCCCGGCGCGGGGCGCCCGCGGGGCCGGTGGCCGTGCGGCTGCGGGACTCCCCCGCCTCGGCCGGCTGCGCGCCGGCCGCCGCGTGTTCGGCCCCCTCGCCGTCCCCGCCCTGGGCGGGCACGGACGGGGGCGCGTCCTCGGCGGACGCGGCCGCGTCGCCCTCCCCCGCCGGAGCGGGGACGCGGGCGTCGCCGCCCGCCGGGCGCCTGGGCGTGGACGCCTGGAGCGCCATCCCCCCTGTCGTGCGGAAGAGTTCGTCGGCCCCGGGCAGACTCACTCGGCGTGACACCGGGCGAGCACCTCCCTGGCGAGCTGGCGGTAGGCGGCGGCACCGACGGAGTTGGAGGCGTACGTGGTGATCGGCTCACCGGCGACCGTGGTCTCCGGGAAGCGGACCGTGCGCCCGATGACCGTGTGGTAGACGTGGTCGTCGAACGCCTCCACCACGCGCGCGAGCACCTCACGGCTGTGCACGGTGCGCGAGTCGTACATGGTGGCGAGGATCCCGTCGAGCTCCAGGTCCGGGTTGAGCCGCTCCTGGACCTTCTCGATGGTCTCGGTCAGCAGCGCCACACCGCGCAGGGCGAAGAACTCGCACTCCAGCGGCACGATCACCTTGTGAGCGGCGGTCAGCGCGTTGACCGTGAGCAGGCCGAGGGAGGGCTGGCAGTCGATGACGATGTAGTCGTAGTCGTCCAGCAGCGGCTTCAGCGCCCGCTGCAGCGTGGACTCGCGCGCGACCTCGCTCACCAGCTGCACCTCGGCGGCCGAGAGGTCGATGTTGCTGGGCAGCAGGTCCATGTTGGGGACCGCGGTCTTCAGCAGCACCTCGTCGGCCGCCATGCCCCGCTCCATGAGCAGGTTGTAGACGGTGAGGTCGAGTTCCATCGGGTTGACGCCGAGGCCGACCGACAGCGCGCCCTGCGGATCGAAGTCGACGAGCAGCACCCTGCGTCCGTACTCCGCCAGCGCGGCGCCCAGGTTGATGGTCGACGTGGTCTTGCCGACGCCGCCCTTCTGGTTGCACATCGCGATGATCTTCGCGGGTCCGTGATCGGTCAGCGGACCCGGGATCGGGAAGTAGGGCAGCGGGCGGCCGGTCGGCCCGATGCGCTCGCGGCGCTGGCGCGCCGCGTCGGGCGCGAGGGTGGCCGCGTACTCGGGATCGGGCTCGTATTCGGCGTCCGGATCGTAGAAGTGCCCCTCGGGCAGTTCGTCGTAGTCGGCGAACTGGTTGTGGGACGCGCCACTTCCGTCGCCGGCCATGGCGTTCACGTGATGGCCATCCATGCTCTGGTGTGCAGTGAGAGTCGTCTGCTGACTCTGGTGGGCTGCGAAGGTGCGCACAGCGACGGAGCCGACAGCAGCGAACCCCGCGGGACCCCGGCCCCCTGCGGGCATTCCTGGTTGACCACCCCCGGGAGTAAATGTCGACTCATTCACAAGTCGTCTTACCTCCTTGGTGACCAGGAAACTTCTAGACAGGTCAGCGTGGCACCATGCCGACGGTTGGCGACTCTATGGCGTGTCGGGCGTCCACAGCAACACAATCCGCCGGACCCGGCCCGATGTGTCGGCAATGAAACATCCCTCTGTCAAGGGCGTACGGCCGTCGCACGGCAGGTTTCACCGGTGTGCGAATCGGTTGAAGCGTTACGTTCGAGGCGAGTTGTCCGGGAATCGCGACGTGACCATACACACATCCGGCCGCACCTCGTCGGACAAGGTGCGGCCGGACGTACGGAGTTGACGTCGCGTTGACGTCGCGAATTGACCTGTCTCCTTTGACAGAAGGTGACTTGGTCGACTTGGCGTCCCGCAGAACCGGGCCGCGGGGTCAGACCAGCAGCGAGGCGAGCTCCACGTGCTCCATGCCGTGCGCCTCGGCGACCTCGCGGTAGACCACCTTGCCGTCATGGGTGTTGAGGCCACGGGCGAGGGCGGGGTCCCGGCGCAGCGCCTCCGTCCAGCCGTGGTCGGCGAGTTCGACGATGTACGGCAGCGTGGCGTTGGTGAGCGCGTAGGTCGACGTGTTGGGCACCGCGCCGGGCATGTTGGCGACGCAGTAGAAGACCGAGTCGTGGACCCGGAAGGTCGGTTCGGCGTGGGTCGTCGGCCGGGAGTCCTCGAAGCAGCCGCCCTGGTCGATCGCGATGTCGACAAGGACACTTCCGGGCTTCATGCGGGAGACCAGCTCGTTGGAGACCAGCGTGGGGGCCTTGGCACCGGGGATGAGCACCGCGCCGATGACGAGGTCGGCCTCCAGGCAGGCCTTCTCCAGCTCGTAGGCGTTGGAGACGACGGTCTGAACCCGGGTTCCGAAGACCTTGTCGGCCTCCTTGAGCTTGTTGATGTCCTTGTCCAGCAGGGTGACCTGGAAGCCCATCCCGATGGCGATCTGGGCCGCGTTCCAGCCGGAGACGCCGCCGCCGATGACCACCGCCCGGCCGGCCAGCACACCGGGGACGCCCCCGGGCAGCACCCCCCGGCCGCCGTTGCCCCGCATCAGGTGGTAGGCACCGACCTGGGCGGACAGCCGGCCGGCCACCTCGGACATGGGCGCCAGCAGCGGCAGGGCGCGGCTCGCCAGCTCGACCGTCTCGTAGGCGATGGCGGTGGTACCGGCCTCCAGCAGGGCGTCGGTGCACTCCTTGGAGGCCGCCAGGTGCAGGTAGGTGAAGAGCGTCTGGCCGCGGCGCATCCGGTGGTACTCCTGCGCGACCGGCTCCTTGACCTTCAGCAGCAGGTCGGCGGTGGCCCACACCTCGTCGGCCGTGTCGAGTATCCGCCCGCCCGCGGCGGCGTACTCCTCGTCCGGGATCGACGAACCGGCCCCGGCGCCGCGCTCGACGACCACCTGATGGCCGTGGCGCACCAGTTCGTGCACGCCTGCGGGGGTGATGGCCACCCGGAACTCGTTGTTCTTGACCTCGCGGGGGATGCCGACCTTCACGTCGATCACGGTCCTCGGTTCAGAAGGAAAAAGGGAAAGGGGTGCCACTGACGCACAGACCCGGGCGATGGAGGCACACCGGGACAGACCGCGGGAGACGGTGCGGCTACGCCAGTTTAATGAAGGTTTTCTCGCTGTCCAGCCTTCTTTTGCATCAAACTTTGACGCAACTGCTGCACTTTCTTAGGTGTCGGCCGTGTGGTCCGAGGCCGCGTCCGTGTCCTCCTGCGGAGCCTCTTCTCCCAGGATCCGCTCCGCCACGCCCCGGTGCACGGCGGCGGACGCGGGGTCGCCCAGGCGTTCCAGCGTGTCGGCGAGCCGGAGATGCAGCGCCGCCTGCAGCCGGGTGTCCTCGGCCCGCCGGGCCCACTCCACGGCCTCCCGGCAGGTGCGCAGCGAGTCCTCCGGACGTCCCGCGTACTCCTGCACCCGGGCGAGTTCGCTCAGGGACCGTGCCTGGGCGGCCGGATCGCCGTTCTTGCGGTACCCGGCGACCGCCGCCCGCCAGTTGCGCTGCGCCTCGCCGTACCGGCCGGCGTAGGTGTGGGCGGCGCCGATCCGGCCGTACAGCCGGGCGGCCTCGGCGCGCTCGTCGCGTGCGAGCCGCTCGGTCAGCGCGCGGCCGAACCAGTCGCAGGCCCGGTCGTAGTCGCCCAGCTCCAGGTGGGCGCCGCCGACGGACTCCATCGCCCGGCAGACCGCGTAGGGGTCGTGGGCGGCGCGGCCGGCGTCCAGGGCCGCCCGGTAGCGCGCCAGGGCGTCGGCGGTACGGCCGGTGCGGGCGTCCAGGTCGCCCAGGTTCAGCAGGGCCGCCGCCTTCTCGCGGGGCAGGTGACGGCGCTCCGCCACGTCCAGGACCAGGCCGTGGAGGCCGTAGAGGTCGCCCGCGGCGGCCTGGGTGCCGAAGTGCGCCACCAGGGCGCGCACCAGCTGGGACATCAGCCGCCGGGCCAGGGTGTCCAGCTCCCCGTCGGCGACCGCCAGCCGGGCCGAGGCCAGCAGCGCGGGCCTGCTCAGCCGCAGCCAGTCGGCGGCGGCCCGGGGGTGGGGGAAGCGCAGGGAGCGCGGCATGCCGAGCAGCTTCTCGCGGGCCAGGGCGCTGTCGGTCTCGGTGATGGCCCGGCACGACTGGAGCAGCCGCACGGTGCGCTCCAGCATGCGGGCGCGGGCCAGTTGGAGCTCGGCGGGCCGCTCGTGGACCTCCGCGAGCCCGCGCAGCAGCGGGTGCAGACAGCCCGGCACCTCGTACTGGGGCAGCGGCGAGTCCGCCCGGTGCAGCAGGCCGAGCGAGACGAAGTCGTCCAGGGTGGTGCGGGCGCTGCTCACCGAGCAGCCGGCCAGCGCGGAGGCGGTGTGGGGGTCGGCCAGTCCGGCCGGGGCGAGGGCGAGCAGGCGCAGGGTCCGGGCGGCGGGCGCGGGCAGCGCGGCGTGCACCAGCTGCACGGCGCGGCCCACCGGGGTGCCCTCGTCGGTCCCCGCGTGCAGCTGCTTGGCGAGGTCGGCGACGGCGGCCTTGGGCCGGGCGGCGAGCCAGCCGCCCGCCACGACCAGGGCGGCCGGCTGGCCCTGGCACTGCTCGGCCAGGGCCTCCGCCGCGCGGGGGTCGACGGTGACGCGCACCGACCCGGCGGCCCGGGAGAGCAGTTCCACGGCGGACTTGGTGTCGAGCCCGCCGAGCGTGCAGGGACGCACGTCGCTGATCCCGGTCAGCGGGCCCTCGGAGACCGCGACGACGAGGCAGTCCGGGGTGTCGGGCAGCAGCGCGTCGACCTGCTCCGCGTCGACGGCGTCGTCCAGCAGGAGCACGGCACGGCGACCGGCCAGGGCGGTGCGCAGGGCGTCGCTCAGCTCGTCCTCGGCGGCTCCGGCGGGGGCGGGCACCTCCAGGGCGGCGAGGAGTTCGCGTGCCGCGCGCTCCACGGGCACCCGGCTGCCGTCGGGCTCGCTCAGCCGGGTGCGCAGCACCCCGTCGGGGTAGCGGCCGGCGACCTGGCGCACCAGTTCCCCGGCGAGCGTGGTCCGGCCGGAGCCCGGGCGGCCGGCGATGAGCAGCACGCGCGCGCGGGGGGCCTTGCGGCCGGAGAGGGTGTCGAGTCCGGCCCGCTCGATGTCGGCGCGCAGTTCCTTCAGTTCACGGGTACGGCCGAGGAACCGGTCCGGCACGGCAGCATCCCCGGTGACCCGCACACCGTCCGTGTCCACCGCCTGATCCGTCACGGGCCACACTCCCGTCCCACCGCACGCGCAGGCCCGCCGGGACTCCGGATCGGGCGTTTTCCCGAGCCTAGTTCACGCTCCGCTACGTTCCGTGCGGGGCGCCGCGCGCACGTCCCCCGATCGGATCAGCCGATGGTCACACCACGATCCGGCAGCGCGGCGCCCGCACCGGCCGTCGGCCGTCCGGGCGTCGGGAATCAGGCACCCGGCGGCGGGCATCCGGCGTCAGGCACCCGGCATCAGGCGTCGAACGGGCGCGCCGGCCAGGGCGCCTCGGCCGGGCGCAGCGCGTCCAGCCCGTCCCCGGTGCGCGCGGCGACCAGCGACAGCACGCCCACCACCAGGCAGTTGTTGTGCAGCTCGCCCGCCAGCACCCCCCGCACCAGGTCCGCCACCGGCACCCGGGCGAGCTCCATGTCGGCCTCCTCGTGCTCGACCTCGAAGCGGTCGCCGGCGGCCTCGGAGAGCCCCCGGGCGAGGAAGATGCGCACGGCCTCGTCGCAGCCGCCGGGCGTGGTGTAGACGTCGGTGAGCACCCGCCAGTCCTCCGCCTTGACGTGCGCCTCCTCGTACAGCTCGCGCTGCGCGGCGTGCAGCGGGTTCTCCCCGGGCACGTCCAGCAGGCCGGCCGGGATCTCCCACAGCTTGTGGCGTACCGGGTGGCGGTACTGGCGCAGCACCAGGACCCGGTCGGCGTCGTCCAGGGCGAGCACGGCCACGGACCCCGGGTGGACCTGGTAGTCGCGGCCCACCACGGTGCCGTCGGGCATGACCACGTCGTCGGTGCGCACGGAGGTCTTGTTGCCCGTGAAGGGGGTCGCGGTCGCCCGGATCTCCCATTCCTCCGGGGTGTCCTTGATGGTCATGCCTGTCCTTCCCGACGTACTGCGGTCGCGCGTGCCCGGCGGAGAAATGCGGCCGGGGTGCGCCCCTTTTTGAAGGTTCGCACCCCGGCAACCGTACAACTGGGTGTGCTACTTCGAGATCTTCCGCTCGACCGCCGCCTTCACCAGGCCGGCGAAGAGCGGGTGCGGACGGGTCGGGCGGGAGCGCAGCTCGGGGTGCGCCTGCGTCGCGACCAGGTACGGGTGGACGTCGCGCGGGTACTCCACGTACTCCACCAGCTTGCCGTCCGGGGAGGTGCCGGAGAAGACGATGCCCGCCTTCTTCTCCAGCTCCGCGCGGTAGGCGTTGTTGACCTCGTAGCGGTGCCGGTGCCGCTCCTCGACGTACTCCTTGCCGTCGTACACCTCGCGCACGATCGAGCCCTCGGCCAGCTTGGCCGGGTACATGCCGAGCCGCATGGTGCCGCCCATGTCGCCCTCACCGGCCACGATGTCCATCTGCTCGGCCATCGTGGAGATGACCGGGTGGGCGGTGGCCGGGTCGAACTCGGTGGAGTTGGCGTCGGAGACGCCGGCCAGGTTGCGCGCGGCCTCGATGACGATGCACTGCAGTCCCAGGCACAGGCCCAGCAGCGGGATCCGGTTCTCGCGGGCGTACTTGATCGCGCCGACCTTGCCGAGCACCCCGCGGTCGCCGAAGCCGCCGGGGATGCAGACGGCGTCGACGTCCCCGAGCTGCGCCTCGGCACCCGCCGGGGTCTTGCAGTCGTCCGAGGTGACCCACTTGATCTTCACGCGGGCCCGGTTGGCGAAGCCGCCCGCGCGCAGCGCCTCGGTGACCGACAGGTAGGCGTCGGGCAGGTCGATGTACTTGCCGACCAGGGCGAGGGTGATCTCGTGGTCGGGGTTGTGGACGCGGTCGAGCAGGTCGTCCCAGGTGGTCCAGTCGACGTCCCGGAACGGCAGGTCCAGCTTGCGCACCACGTAGGCGTCCAGGCCCTCGCCGTGCACGGTCTTCGGGATGTCGTAGATGGAGCGGGCGTCGGGGCAGGCGACCACGGCCGCCTCGTCCACGTCGCACATCAGGGAGATCTTCCGCTTGATCGCGGTCGGCACCTCGCGGTCGCAGCGCAGCACGATCGCGTCCGGCTGGATACCGATGTTGCGCAGGGCCGCGACCGAGTGCTGGGTGGGCTTCGTCTTCAGCTCACCCGAGGGGCCGATGTACGGCAGGAGCGAGATGTGCACCACGAACACGTTGTCCCGGCCGACCTCGTGCCGGACCTGGCGGACGGTCTCCAGGAACGGCAGCGACTCGATGTCGCCGACCGTCCCGCCGACCTCGGTGATCACCACGTCGACCTCGTCCGTCGCCATGCGGCGGATGCGGTGCTTGATCTCGTTGGTGATGTGCGGGATGACCTGCACCGTGTCGCCGAGGTACTCGCCGCGCCGCTCCTTGGCGATGACCGTCGAGTAGACCTGGCCGGTGGTGACGTTGGCCGAGCCGTCCAGGTCGCGGTCGAGGAAGCGCTCGTAGTGGCCGATGTCCAGATCGGTCTCGGCGCCGTCGTTGGTGACGAACACCTCACCGTGCTGGAAGGGGTTCATCGTGCCGGGGTCGACGTTGAGGTACGGGTCCAGCTTCTGCATCACCACGCGCAGGCCGCGGGCCTTGAGCAGCATGCCGAGGCTGGAGGCGGTCAGACCCTTGCCGAGCGAGGAGGCGACACCCCCGGTGACGAAGATGTGCTTGGTCGTCGAAGCTGTGCTGTTCCGAAAAGCAGCGGGCGGCATGGCCAAAGGGGGGCTCCCGTGGTCGCGGTCTGGAGGGTGCGGTTCGGGGGATGTCTCGCCCACCGGTCCACGGGCTACCAGCGTAACAGCGCCGGACGGCCCCGGCGTCCGGCCACGCTCCGCGCACGGCCGGGCACCCGCCGCCGACCGGGCACGTTCCCCCCGTCCGCCGCTCACCCGATCGGCCGAACCGCGTTGCCCGGAGCGGCACACAGATCATCTACGTGCGTCGTATCCTGCTCGGACACTCGCTGCCGAGCAGGGCCGGCCGAACGGCACCACCCCCGTCCGTCGCACCGGCACAACTGGAGCTCGTCGGTTCGTTGAGCAACAATGGACGCTTTGCCCTCGTGGCTCAGCAACTGCTTTGCTTCGTGGCTCAACGACGCATTGCACAAACCCCCTTGACCGCACCAAGCGACAGCCCCCTTGCGGGGTGACGTGGCCGTTCGACTGGAGTTGCACGTGGCCGGGCGCATCGAAGACTACGCACTCATCGGAGACATGCAGACCGCCGCGCTGGTCTGCCGGGACGGCACAGTGGACTGGCTGTGCCTGCCGCGCTTCGATTCCCACGCCATCTTCGCCGGTCTGCTGGGCACCGAGGAACACGGCTTCTGGCGGCTCGGTCCCGCCCACGCCGACGAGCAGCAGCCGCCCGCCGCCACCCGGCGCCGCTACCGGGGCGACTCGCTGATCCTGGAGTCGGAGTGGGACACCCCGCGCGGCACGGTGCGGGTGACCGATTTCATGCCGCCGCGTGACGGCGCGCCCCAGCTGATCCGGATCGTCGAGGGCGTCTCCGGCCGGGTGCCGATGCGTTCGGCGCTGCGGATGCGGTTCTCCTACGGCCGGGTGGTGCCGTGGGTCCACCGCCACGAGGGCCGCACGGTCGCCGTGGCCGGGCCGGACTCCGTCTGGTACGACACGGCCGCCGACACCTACGGCAAGGACCTGACGACGTACTCGGACTTCACGGTCGCGCCGGGCGAGCGGATGGCGTTCACCCTGTCCTGGGAGCCCTCGCACAAGGAGCCCCCGGCGCTCCCGGAGCCGGAGCAGTCTCTGGTGGCGACGGAGGACTTCTGGCGCGAGTGGGTGGAGCACTGCACGTACCACGGCCCCTACCGCGAGGCCGTGATCCGCTCCCTGATCACCCTGAAGGCGCTGACCTACGCGCCGACCGGCGGCATCGTGGCGGCGCCCACCACCTCCCTGCCCGAGGACATCGGCGGCGTCCGCAACTGGGACTACCGCTACACCTGGCTGCGGGACGCCGCGATCACCCTGTCCTCGCTGCTGCGCACCGGCTACCGGGAGGAGGCCCGCGCCTGGCGCGAGTGGCTGCTGCGGGCGGTGGCGGGCGACCCGGAGAACCTGCAGATCATGTACGGCATCGCCGGTGAGCGCGAGCTCGGCGAGGCGGAGCTGGACTGGCTGCCCGGCTACGAGAACTCCGCCCCGGTCCGGGTCGGCAACGGCGCCGCCCACCAGCTCCAGCTGGACGTCTACGGCGAGGTCACCGAGGCCCTGCACCTGGCCCACATGACCGGTCTGGCCCGCAACGACTACGCCTCGCTGCTGCAGCTGAAGCTGATCCACTACCTGGAGAAGCACTGGCAGGAGCCCGACGAGGGCATCTGGGAGGTGCGCGGCCCCCGCCGCCACTTCGTGCACTCCAAGGTGATGGCCTGGGTCGCCGTGGACCGCACCATCAAGCTGATCGAGTCCGGTGACGTGGACGGCCCGCTGGAGCGCTGGAAGCAGCTGCGCGACGAGATCCACCGGGACGTGTGCGACAAGGGCTACGACAAGGAGCGCAACACCTTCACCCAGTCCTACGGCTCCAAGGAGCTGGACGCGGCCCTGCTGCTGATCCCGCAGGTGGGGTTCCTGCCGCCGGACGACAAGCGGGTGATCGGCACCATCGAGGCGATCCAGCGCGAGCTGTCCACCCCCGACGGCTTCATCCTGCGCTACCCGACCGAGGGCAAGGACGAGGGCGTCGACGGGCTCCCCGGGGACGAGGGGGCGTTCCTCGCCGTCTCGTTCTGGATGGCCGACGACCTGGCGATGATCGGCCGGGTGGACGAGGCCCGCCGGCTGTTCGAGAAGCTGCTGGACCTGCGCAACGACCTCGGTCTGCTCGCGGAGGAGTGGGACCCGCGTCTGCAGCGCCAGGTCGGCAACTTCCCGCAGGCGTTCAGCCACGTCCCGCTGATCGACACGGCCCTGCGTCTGACGGCGTCCGGCGCGTACGGGGGCTGAGCCGAGGCGCGTGCGGGGCGCCCGGGGCCGCTGCCCCGGGCGCCCCGCGCCGCGTCCGGAGGTGCCCCGCGGCCCGGGGCGCGGGTAGCGTCCGGGGCATGGACAGCGGCAGGAACGGCACGGACGAGGAGCAGGGGGCCCGGAGCACCGGGATCACCGTGCGGCGGGCCCTGGAGCTGCCCGGGCTGCGCAGCGGCCTGCCCGAGGTGGTGGCGGGCACCGGCCGGCTGGAGCGCACGGTGCGCTGGGTGCACGCGGGCGAGGTGCCCCACATCGCCTCGCTGCTCAAGGGCGGCGAGCTGCTGCTGACCACCGGCTACGGCATCGGCAACCGGCCCGCCGACCAGCGGGCGTTCGTGCGCACGCTCGCCGAACGGGACATCGCCGCCCTGGTGGTGGAGCTCGGCACCCGCTTCACCCGGCTGCCGGCCGCTCTGGTGGACACCGCCCGGGGGGCGGAACTGCCGCTGGTCCAACTGCACCGGCAGGTCCCGTTCGTGACGGTCACGGAGGAGATCCACACCGAGATCGTCAACGGTCACTACGCGCTGCTGCGGCGCGCCGACGAGGTGCACCGGCGCTGCACCGAGGCGCTGCTGAGCGGCGGCGGGGCGCCGCAGGTGCTGCAGATCCTGGCCGCCTTCACCGGCAATCCGGTCTTCCTGGAGACGACGGACGGCCAGTTGCTGTACGCCGCCGGGGACGGGCCGGAGGGCACCGACCCCCTCCAGGTCTGGGAGGGGCTGCGGGACCGCCACCAGGACGACCCGCCGGCCGGTTCGGTGCTGGTGGACGTGCCCGGCGGCGGGCCGGGCAGCGGCGGGGTGCGGGCCCGCCTGGTGCTGCTGCCGGTGCGCGGCCCGACGGCGCCGGTGCACCGCATGGCCGCGGAGCGCACCGCCGACATCCTCGCGGTGGTGCTGATGCAGGCTCGCCAGGAGGAGGAGCTGGCGGCACGGGGGCGCGGCGACTTCCTCTCCGACCTCGCCGAGGGCCGGGTGGGGCCGCAGAACGCGCCCGCGCAGGCCCGCGTCCTGGGCTTCAAGCCGGGCGGCGGTCCCCTGCTGCCGGTGGTGATGCGGCTCGGTGACGCCCTGTCCCCGCACGGGGGCGGCTGGGCGGTGCTGGCCCGGGCGGTCGCCGAGGAGCTGGCCGCGCTCGGGGTACCGGTGCTGCTCGGGGTGCGGCCGGTGGAGGGGCGGGTGCCGCTGCTGCTGGGGCTGCGCGCGGAGGAGGAACGGCCGGTGGTCGCCGACCGGGTGGCGGCGGCGCTGCGGGCCGGTGTGGAGCGGGCGGGGATGCGGCGGGCGGGGGCGCAGCCGCCGGTGGTGGTGGTCGGGCCGGCGGGCGGCTGGGCCGCGGCGGCGGCCGGACTGCGGCACGCGGCGGAGACCTCGACGGCGGCGCAGGGGCTGCCGGAGCGGCCCTGGTACGACGCCCGCCGGCTGGACATCGACCTGCTGCTGTGGCGGCTGCGCGACCACCCGGACCTGGCGGCCTTCGTGAACCGGGCGATCGGCCCGGTCCTGGAGCACGACCGCCGCTCCCGGCCCCCGCTGCTGCCGACGCTGCAGACGTATCTGGCGCACGCGGGGCGCAAGGCGGAGACGGCGCGCGAGCTGCACCTGAACCGGCAGACGCTCTACAACCGGCTGGCGCGTCTGGGCGAGTTGCTGGGCAGCGACCTCGACGACCCGCACACGGTGCTGGCGCTCAGCCTGGCCCTGCGCGCCCGCCGGCACGTGCCCTGACCGGGGCGCGGACGGGCCGGGGACCCGGGCGGACGAGCAATCGGGACGGGCCGGGGACCCGGACGGACGAGGGACTGGGACGGCCCGGGACCCGTACGGCCCAGGGCCCGGGCAGGTCAGGGGCCCGCACGGACCGGAGACCCGGGGTCTGGGCGGTCCGAGGCCCGGTCGGATCAGGGGACGCACGGACCGGGGGCCCGGACGGACGGGGCCGCGGACGGCCCAGGGCCCGGGCAGGTCAGGGGCCCGCACGGACCGGAGACTCGGGATCTGGGCGGTCCGAGGCCCGGTCGGATCAGGGGACGCACGGACCGGGGGCCCGGGCGGACGGGGCGCGGACGGCCCCGGGACCCGTACGGCCCAGGGCCCGGGCAGGTCAGGGGCCCGCACGGACCGCAGACCCGGGCAGCCGCGGGACCCGCACGGGACACGGGCCCGGTCAGGTCAGGTCAGCGGCAGGGGGCGGGTGAGTTCGTCGTACACGCTGAGCACCTGGGCGACGGTCTCGTCCTCGGTGGGCCAGCCGGCCGCCTGCCGGGTGCCCCGTTCGCGGAGCTCCTCCCGGCGCCCGGGGTCGGCGAGCAGCCGCATGGCGGCGTCGGCGAGGGCGCGGGCGTTGCCGTAGGGGACGAGTTCGGCGGCGTCCCCGACGAGTTCGGGGGTGCCGCCGCCCCGGGTCGCCACCAGCGGCACGCCCGCCTGCAGGGCCTGCTGGGCGAACCGGGAGCGCGCCTCCCAGCGGCCGGTCAGCAGGGCGACGTCGGCGGCGGCGAGCAGGTCGGTGACGTCGTCACGCCGTCCGAGGAGCCGGACCGGCAGGTCCTCGGCCCCGATGCGCCGCTGGAGTTCGGGCCGCAGCGGTCCCTCGCCGGCGATCACCACCAGCGGGGACGGGTCGAGCCGCCGCCACGCGTGCGCGGCGTCCAGCAGGGCACGGTGGCCCCGGTGCCGTTCCAGGGCGGCGACGGCGACCATCAACGGGCGTCCGGTGGCGCCGAGTTCCGCCCTCACCTTGGGCCGCAGGCGGTCCGGGTCCCCGAAGTCGGGCCGGGCGGGCCGGGCGGGCGGCGGGACCGCCGCGAGCCGGGCGTCGCGGGCGCCGGCGCGGCGGGCCAGGTCCACCAGCGCCGACGTCGTCCCGAGCACGACGGTGGCGGCCTTGGCGACCCGGCGTTCCAGCAGGCGCAGGAAGTGGGCGCGCGGTCCCTCGGTGTGCGCCCGGTCGTGCCAGGTGACGACCAGCGGGGTGGGTCTGCCGCTGAGGGCGAGCGCGGCGCGGAAGGAGGCGTGCAGCCCGTGGGCGTGGACCAGGTCGGCGTGCGCGCAGGCGGCCCGCAGGGCGGCGACCGAGGCCGGGTCGCTGCTGCGGGGCACGTGCAGGTGGGCGGCTCCGGTCACGGTGAAGTCGTAGGTGTGTTCCGCCTCGACGGGGGCGCACACCGTGACCCGCACGCCCCTCGCGACGAGCCCTGTGGCCAGCGAGCGCACGTGCGCGCCGGTGGCGGCGTTGCCCCCGCCCAGCACCTGCACGGTGCGCAGCGGCGACCGGCCGTGCGGTGAGTGGCTGCTCGCGGGGGTCACGTGGCCGGGCTCCTGGTTCGGGTCGGGCGGTCACGACGAACGTACAGAAGGATCACGCGGAGGGGGTGGACCGCGCGTTTCCTTCGCGTACTCCGTCAAGGATGCCAGGGCGTACGGGCGTTCCTGACCCGGCGCCCGGGGCCACCGTCGTCGGAACGGAGCCGCCCATCACCCGTTCGAGTGAAGGAGGGTGCCGTTCCGGACGGCGGCCGGCAGCGGGCGGCGGGCCAGCGCGCTCACCCGGTCGCCGCACGCCGCGGCGGCCACCAGGGCGGCCGCGTGCGCCGCGAGGCCGGCCCGTCCGGTGCCGGCGACGATCGCCGCGCCGAGCGCCGCGCCCAGGGCGTGCGCCCCCGCGTCCCCGAGCATCCCGCGTTCCGCGAGGTCGTCCGGCAGGACGGCCGCGGCGGCCCCGGCAGCGGCGGCGGCCATGGCGGCCGTCGCGGTGCGGCGGCGCGCCAGTCCCGGCACCGCCAGGGCGAGCACCGCCGCGGCGGCCCGGCCCGGCCGGACGTCCACCAGGTTCACGGCGTGCGCGCTCCCGGCGATCACGATCCCGGCGAGCAGCCGGTCGAGCGGCCGTTCCACGAGCGTGGCGCCCGCCGCGAGAGCGGCCGCCGAGATCCCGAACAGCTTCACGGCCCCGCTGGTCACCTCGCCGTCCCGCAACGCGCCCAGATGGGCCCGGAAGCCGCGCCGCGGATCCCGTGCCCCGGCGAAGTCGTCGTACGCGCCGCACGCGCCGGCCACCAGCACCGCCGCCCCGGCCGCGGGCCGCACCGCCCCCGCCCCCGCGGCGGCCGCCGGCGCGGCGGCGGGTCCCGCGTAGAGGGTCACGGCCCGCCCGGCGTGGTTGCGCCGCTCCCAGCGGGCCGGGCCACCGGGCGGCCGGGCCCGGAGCGCGGCCGCGCCGGCCCGGGTGAGCGCCCCGGCGGTGGCGGCGGTCAGCAGGGCGGCGAGCGGCGCCGGGAGGGCCCGGCGGCGGGCGCGGCCGGTCATCCGGCCGTCCCGGGCGCCGGGCGGCGCCCGTCAGACCTCCGCACGGGCGGTCTCCAGCAGTTCCTCGGCGTGCGCCCGGGCGGTCTCGGAGTCCTCCTGCCCGGCCAGCATCCGCGACAGCTCCCGGATGCGTTCCTCGCCCTCCAGGACTTTCACCCCGGAGCGGGTGACCGATCCGTCGTCGGTCTTCTCCACCAGCAGCTGCCGGTCGGCGAAGGCCGCCACCTGCGGCAGATGCGTCACGACCACGACCTGCGCGGTCTTCGCCAGCCGCGCGAGGCGCCGGCCGATCTCCACCGCCGCCTTGCCGCCCACGCCGGCGTCGACCTCGTCGAACAGGTACGTCGGCACCGGGTCGGTGCCCGCGAACACCACCTCCACGGCCAGCATCACGCGGGACAGCTCGCCTCCGGAGGCGCCCTTGGCGATGGGCCGGGGCGGCGCCCCCGGGTGCGGGGCGAGCAGCAGCTCGACCTCGTCGACGCCCGACGGCCCGTAGGCGACCGTGCGGCCGCCGACCTCGATGCCGTCGGGGTCCTCGGTCTGCCGCAGGTCGAAGGAGACCCGCGCGTGCGGCATCGCCAGGGAGGCCAGCTCGGCCGTCACGGCGGCCGCGAACCGCTCCGCGGCCTCGGCCCGCGCCCGGGAGAGCGCCGTGGCCAGCTCGCCCAGTTCGGCACGGAGCGCGTCACGTTCGGCGGTCAGCTCACCGATGCGCTCGTCGTCGCCGTCCAGCTCGGTCAGCCGGGCCGCCGCCTGCTCGGCCCAGGCCAGCACGGCCGTGACGTCCTCGCCGTACTTGCGGGTCAGTCCGGTCAGCGCGGCCCGCCGCTCCTCGACGGCCGCCAGCCGCAGCGGGTCGGCGTCCAGGTCGTCGGCGTAGCCCGCCAGCTCCCCGGCCACGTCACGCAGCAGGATGCCGATCTCGCCGATCCGGTCGGTGAGCGCGGCCAGCGCGGGGTCGTGCGCCCGCACGGCCTCCAGGGCCCGCTGGGCGCCCGCGACCAGGGTGCCCGCGTCGACGCCCTCCAGGTCCTCCGGGTTCCCGGCCAGGGCGGCGTGCGCGGCCGCGGCCGCCGACGCCAGCGCCTCGGCGTGGCCCAGCCGCTCCGCCTCCTCGGCCAGCTCCACGTCCTCGCCGGCCCGGGGCTCCACGGCGGCGATCTCGTCGAGCCCGAACCGGAGCAGGTCCGCCTCCTGGGCGCGCTCGCGGGCCCGCGTGGTGATCTGCTCGAGTTCCGCGGAGACGGTGCGCAGCCGCCGGTAGGCCTCGGTGTACTTGCCCAGCGGTACGGCGACCGCGTACCCGGCGTACCGGTCGAGCGCCTGCCGCTGACGCGACAGCTTCAGCAGCCCCTGCTGGTCGGTCTGGCCGTGCACGGCCACCAGTTCGTCGGCGAGTTCGGCGAGCACGCCCACCGGCACGCTCCGGCCGCCCAGGTGGGCCCGCGAGCGCCCCTCGGCGGAAACGGTACGGCTGATCAGCAGCGCCCCGTCGTCGAGCTCGGCCCCGGCCTCCTGCGCGCGCACGGCGGCCGCGGCGTCCCCGGGCACCGCGACCCGGCCCTCGACGACCGCGTTCCGGGCCCCGATCCGCACCAGCGCCGCGTCCGCCCGCCCGCCGAGCAGCAGCCCGAGGCTGGTGACCACCATGGTCTTGCCCGCCCCCGTCTCACCGGTGACGGCCGTGAAGCCTGGTGACAGCTCGACGACAGCGTCGTCGATCACTCCGAGCGACCGTATCCGCATCTCCTCCAACACGCTGAAGACCTTACGAGGTCCGAGCCCGCCCGTGCGAGCGGCCCACCCCCGTCACCCGCAGGAGTGGACGTCGTCCCCCGGCGCGCAGAGCAGGACGAACGGTCATGAACGCCCCGATGTCGGCTGCCCGGCGGAACCACCCCTTCGGGCCGCGGGAGACCGCCGCGGGAGCGGCCCGGCCGGCTCTCAGTGCGGCGCGCCGCGCCAGCCCGACACCGGCAGCGCGAACTTGGCCACCAGCCGGTCGGTGAACGAGGCGTGGTGCAGCCGGGCCAGCCGGACCGGCACCGCACCGCGCCGCACCTCGACGCGGGCGCCGGTCGGCAGCTCCACGGTCCGCCGCCCGTCGCACCACAGCACCCCGGGCGGGACGTGCGGCAGGATCTCCACCGCCAGCACCGAGTCCGGCGAGGTCACCAGCGGCTTGGCGAACAGGGCGTGGGCGCTGATCGGCACCATCAGCAGTGCCTCCACCTCCGGCCACACCACGGGTCCGCCGGCCGAGAACGCGTAGGCGGTGGACCCGGTGGGGGTCGCGCAGACGATGCCGTCGCAGCCGAACCCGGTGACGGGCCGGCCGTCGATCTCCAGCACGACCTCCAGCATCCGCTCGGCGGACACCTTCTGCACGGCCGCCTCGTTCAGCGCCCAGTCCGTGTGCACGATGTCGCCGTTGCGGTGCACGACGACGTCGACGGTCATCCGCTCCTCGACCTCGTAGGCCCGGCTCACCACGCGGTCGACGACCTTGTCGAGGTCGTCCCGCTCGGCCTCGGCGAGGAACCCGACCCGGCCCAGGTTGACGCCGAGCATCGGCACCCCGGAGGCCCGGGCGAACTCGGCGCCGCGCAGCAGGGTGCCGTCGCCGCCCAGCACGATCAGCAGCTCACAGCCGTCCAGGCTCTGCGGGGTGGCCTCCTTGACGGTCTCCACGTCGTCGGGCAGGGGCAGGTCGCGCGCCTCGTCCTCCAGCACCCGCACGCCGAGCCCGGAGTGCAGCAGGCCCCTGACCACGAGCTCCGCGCTGCGGATGGCCGCGGGCCGCCCGGTGTGGGCGAGCAGGAAAACAGTACGAGCTCGGTTCTGTGTCAACGCGGCCCCTCCGCCACAGCACGGTCGATGTCGGCCGCGTCCGGTCGTGGAGCACCGGCCCGCAGCCACAGAAAGTATTCGACATTCCCGGACGGTCCGGGCAGCGGGCTGGCCGTGACGCCCCGCGTCCCCAGCCCCAGCTCCCACGCCTTGGCCGCCACCCCCCGCACGGCCTCGGCGCGCAGCTCGGGGCTGCGGACGACACCGCCGCTGCCCAGCCGTTCCCGGCCCACCTCGAACTGCGGTTTCACCATCATCACGAGGTCCGCGTCCGGCCCCGTGCACCGCTTCAGGGCGGGCAGCACCAGCCCCAGCGGAATGAAGGACAGATCCCCCACGACAAGATCCACAGGCTCCCCATCGATCGCTTCCAGCGTCAACTCCCGTACGTTCGTACGGTCCTTGACGGTGACGCGTTCATCGTTGCGGAGAGACCAGGCGAGTTGGCCGTATCCGACGTCCACGGCGACCACGTGCGCCGCCCCGGCCCGCAGCAGCACGTCGGTGAAACCACCGGTGGAGGCGCCGGCGTCGAGCGCCCGGCGCCCCTCGACGGCCAGCCCGGCGGGCCCGAACACCGCGAGGGCACCGGCCAGCTTGTGGCCGCCGCGCGAGACGTAGTCCGGGTCCCCGGCGTCCTCGGCGACGACGATCGCGGCGCCGGTCTCCACCTGCGTGGCCGACTTGGTCGCAACGGTCTTGCCGACGGTGACCCGCCCGGCGGCGATCAGCTGGCCGGCGTGCTCGCGCGAGCGCGCGAGCCTGCGGCGTACCAGCTCCGCGTCGAGACGGCGGCGTGCGACTCCTGCCACGTTCGGTTCAGCTCCTGTGTCCGTGTGCCGACGGGGGCGCGGGTGGTCCCGGACGGGCGTCGAGCGCGGTCAGCGCGTCGCGCAGCCCCCGGTGTACATCCTCGTACACCTCCAGGTGCCCGTCCGTGGTCAGGTGGTCGGCGTCGGCCAGCCGCCGCAGCAGCGTGTCGACCCCCGGGTCACCGGTGGGCGCCGACGGCACCCCCAGCGGGGCGGGCCCGGCGGGCTGGTACGCGGGCGGGGCCTGCTCCCCGGTCTGCTCCCCGGCCGGCGCCCCTCCCGCGGTGTCCTCCTCCGTGGTGTCCGGTCCGGCGGACGGCGGCGCCCCTGCGTCCGGGCCGCCCGTCGTCCGCTCTCCGCCCGGTGGTTCCGGCGTGCGCTGCTCCCCGGTGTCCCGCCGCGGCCAGGACACCGGGGCTCCGGCCGGCCGCTGCGGTGTCCGGTCGGCGCCGGACTGCGGCACTGCGTCGTTCATGCCCCGACGCTACCGCGAACGCCTGGGGTACCGTCGTGCGCGATGGCCACGATCGAGGAGTGCCGTGCGGCACTCGACCAGCTCTCGGACTCCATGAGCGGCGCGGAGGGGGACGTCCGCGCCGCCGCCGCGCTGGACCGCTCCGTCAGCTGCCACATCACCGACCTCGACGTGACCTTCGCCGGCCGGCTCGGCGGCGGACGCGTCCACGTGCACGACACCCACCCCGGACCGCCGCGCGACAAGGCGGACATCCGCCTCGCCATGACGGGCGACGACCTGGTGGCCCTCGTCCGGGGCGACCTGCACTTCGCCCGTGCCTGGGGCTCGGGCCGGGTGCGGCTGGAGGCGGGCCTGCGCGACCTGTTCCGGCTCCGCAAGCTGCTGTGACCGACCCCGCGGCCCCGCCCGCCCGGCGGTCAGGACGCCTTCACCGGCTCCGTGCTCCGGGCCGCCGCCGCACGTGAGCGGCGCGCCGCCGGCACGATGAGGGGCGTGCCCGTCTCCGGGTCGTCGATGATCTGGCAGCGCAGCCCGAACACCTCCTCGACCAGCTCCGCGGTGACGATGTCGCCGGGAGCGCCCTCCGCCACGACCTTCCCGTCCCGCAGCGCGATGAGGTGGGTGGCGTAGCGCGCCGCGTGGTTGAGGTCGTGCAGCACGGCGACCAGGGTCCGCCCGTGCTCCTCGTGCAGTTCCGCGCACAGGTCGAGGACGTCGATCTGGTGATGGATGTCGAGGTAGGTCGTCGGTTCGTCGAGCAGCAGCAGCGGGGTCTGCTGGGCCAGCGCCATCGCGATCCACACCCGCTGGCGCTGACCGCCGGACAGCTCGTCGACGTGACGGTCGGCGAGGTCGCCCACCCCGGTGCGGTCCATCGACTCCCGGACCACCCGCTCGTCCTCCGCCGACCACTGGCGCAGCAGGCCCTGGTGCGGGTAGCGGCCGCGGCCCACGAGGTCGCCCACGGTGATCCCGTCGGGCGCGATCGACGACTGCGGCAGCAGGCCCAGGGTGCGGGCCACCTTCTTCGCCGGCATCGACTGGATGGCCTGCCCGTCGAGCAGCACCCGGCCCTGCTGCGGCTTGAGCATCCGCGACAGCGCCCGCAGCAGCGTCGACTTGCCGCAGGCGTTGGGGCCGACGATCACGGTGAAGGAGTGGTCCGGTATCTCCACCGACAGCCGCTCGGCGATCACGCGCTGGTCGTAGGCGAGGGTGACGTCCTCGGCGGACAGTCGGTTCACGGTGCTCCTCCGGTTGTTCGGTCCGCTGCGGTCGGTCTCCGGCCCGCTCATATCCGGCCCGCCCGGCGCTCACTGACCAGCAGCCACAGCAGGTAGACACCGCCGAGCACGCCGGTGACCACGCCCACCGGCAGCTGATCGGCGCCGAACGCCCGCTGGGACACCCAGTCGGCCGTGACCAGCAGGGCCGCGCCCATCCACATCGACGCCACCAGGTTCGGCCCCGGCGAGCGGGTCAGCCGCCGGGCGAGCTGCGGCGAGGTGAGCGCCACGAAGCCGACGGGTCCGGCGGCGGCGGTCGCCGAAGCGGTGAGCAGCACGGCCGACAGCATCAGCAGCAGCCGTACGCGCTCCACCCGCACCCCGAGGGCGTACGAGATGTCGTCGCCCATCTCCATCATGCGCAGGCCCCTGGACCGGGAGAGGACGAACGGCACCAGCACCGCGCACAGGGCGGCCAGCGGCCACACCTGGTCCCAGTCGCGGCCGTCCAGGGAACCGGTGATCCAGACGATCGCGCGGGCCGCGTCGACGATGTCGGACTTGGTGAGCAGGTAGCCGTTGACCGCGGTCACGATCGCGGACACGCCGATGCCGACCAGGACCAGCCGGTACCCGTGCACGCCCCGCTTCCAGGCGAGCACGTAGATGGCGAACCCGGTGACGAGTCCGCCGGCCAGGGCGCCGAGGGCGACCTGGTTCGCCGAGCCGGAGAACAGCACGATCATCACCAGCGCGCCGGCCGTGGCGCCCTGCCCGAGACCCAGCACGTCCGGACTGCCCAGCGGATTGCGGGAGATGGACTGGAACAGCGCACCGCCCAGCCCGAGCGAGGCACCCACCAGCAGTCCGACCAGGACCCGCGGCAGCCGCAGCTCGTTGATGATGAACTCCTGGCCCGCGTCCCCCTGCCCGACCAGGGTCCGGACCACGTCGGCGGGCGGGATCGGGAAGTCGCCCGTGCCGATCAGCACCACGCTCGCGGTGAGCGCCGCCAGCGTCAGCAGCGCGACGACGACGGCGGCGCGGACGTCCAGCCGGACCGAGAGCCCGCCGGGAGTGCGCAGCGCACGGTTGGTCTTCACAGCTGGGCCGTCCTCCGCCGTCGTACCAGGAAGATGAAGAGCGGGCCGCCGATGACCGCGGTCACGATGCCCACCTGGAGCTCCGCGGGCCGGGCCACGATCCGCCCGAGCACGTCGGCGCCGAGCAGCAGCACCGGCGACAGGATCGCCGCGTAGGGCAGGATCCAGCGCAGGTCGGGGCCGGTGAAGGAGCGCACGGCGTGCGGCACCATCAGTCCGACGAACACGATCGGCCCGCAGGCGGCGGTCGCGGCCCCGCACAGCACGGTCGCGGCCAGCATGGACAGCGCCCGGGTGCGGTTCAGGTTCGCCCCCAGCGCCCGGGCGGTGTCGTCGCCCAGGGTCATGGCGTTCAGCGGGCGGGCCAGCGACAGCGCCAGCAGCGTTCCGGCCAGCAGGAACGGCAGCACCTGGACGATGGTCGAATTGTCGGCCGAGGACAGCGAGCCCACGGTCCAGAAGCGCATCTTCCCGAGGGCCGCGTCGTCGAGGATCATCACGGCCTGCAGGTAGCCGAACAGCGCGGCGGTGATGGCCGTGCCCGCGAGCACCAGCCGCACCGGGGTCGCGCTCCGGCTGCCGCCGAGGAACCACACCAGCGCCCCGACCGCCGCCGCCCCGAAGAAGGCGAACCACACGTAGCCGGACAGCGAGGTGACGCCGAAGAAGGTGATGGCGGTGACGACCGCCGCGGAGGCGCCCGCGTTGATGCCGAGCAGCCCGGGGTCGGCCAGCGGATTGCGGGTGAGGGCCTGCAGCACCGCACCGGCCAGGCCGAGCGCCGCGCCGGCCAGCACCCCGAGGAGCGTCCGCGACAGGCGGTCGGCGACGACCACGTCCCCGTAGGTGCCCGTGTCGTGGAACAGGCCGTGCCACACCTGCTCCAGGGACAGCTCCTTCGCCCCGATCGCGATGCTCGCCACGGCGACCAGCGCCAGCACGACGACGGAGAGCAGCAGCCCGAAGACCCGTGGCGCCCGGCGGTTGCGGGACGCGGGGGCAGGTGCCGCGCGCTGTTCTGGGGGACTCTCGACCAACACGCGGTTAGGTTAGCCTACCCTCCTATTGGATCACGATCCCCGCAGCTCCCCCGCGAACCGGATCCCGCGGCTCCGAACGCCGCCACGGGACGGCCTGGACGGCCTCCGGCGGTCGCGCACGGCCGCCGCGCAGGACACCACCGGCCTCGCCGGCGCCGCTCCCCGGCCCTGCGCCTCACAGCCCCAGCCGGGCCAGCGCCTTGCCCGCGTCCAGCGCGCACACACCGTCCCCGGCCGCCGTCCAGGCCGCCGCGCACAGCGCCCGCAGCCCGTCCAGCGCGCCGCCCTCCCCCTCCAGCTCCAGCCGGTCGGCACCCGCCACCGCCGTCCAGCCACCGCACGTGAAGCCCGTCCCGGCCCCGACGACCTCCGGCTGCCCGGTCAGCATCCCGCGCAGGTCCGCGTCGACATACGTCGGCCGGTGCCGCGGCGGCGCCGCCAGCAGCCGGGCGCCGTCCGTCACGCCCGTCAGCACCAGCAGCGAGTCGACCCCGCCGTTGAACGCGCCCTCGATGTCCGTGTCCAGACGGTCCCCCACCACCAGCGGCCGCTCGGCCCCGGTCCGCAGGATCGTCTCGCGGTGCATGGGCGGCAACGGCTTGCCCGCCACCTGCGGCTCCGCCCCGGTGGCGATCCGCACCACCTCCACGGCCGCGCCGTTGCCGGGCGCGATCCCCCGGCCGCTGGGGATCGTCAGGTCCGTGTTCGACGCGAACCACGGCAGCCCCCGGGCGACGGCGTAACTCGCCTCCGCGAAGCGGCCCCAGGGCAGATCGGGCCCGCCGTACCCCTGCACCACGGCCACCGGGTCGTCGTCCGCCGACTCCACGGGCTCCAGCCCGCGCTCGCGCAGCGCGACCCGCAGCCCCTCGCCGCCCACCACGAGGATGCGGGCGCCCGGCGGCACCTGCTCGCTGATGAGGCGCGCGACCGCCTGCGCGGAGGTGATCACCTCGTCGGCGCCGGTCGGTATGCCCAGCTCCGTCAGATGCGCCGCCACGGTGTCCGGGGTACGCAGCGCGTTGTTCGTCACGTACGCCAGCCGCATGCCCCCCTGGCGGGCGGTCGCCAGCGACTCCACGGCGTACGCGATCGCGTTCCCGCCCGCGTACACCACACCGTCGAGGTCGAGCAGCGCCGTGTCGTACGCCTCGGCCAGGGCCTGTCCACTGCCCTCGGGCCTCGTCCTGACGCTCCCGCTCATTCGGCATCGCTCCTCGTTCGACGGCTTTCCCCCGATCATCCCCCATGCCCACCGCACCCGTACGATGCCGGGATGAACACTGCAGGTCACTCGGAAGCAAAGGCGCACCGAGGCCTGGAACTCACCCCGTTCCGAGGCCTCCGCTACGACCCCGACCGGGTCGGCAGCCTGGCCGCCGTGACATCCCCGCCCTACGACGTCGTCGTCCGCCCCGACGGCCTGCACCACCTCCAGTCCGCGGACCCGTACAACATCGTCCGGCTGATCCTGCCCGAGGCCGACACGCCCGAGGCCCGCAACGCCCAGGCCGCCGACACACTGAACCGGTGGCGCGAACAGGGCGTCCTGACCCCCGACCCGGAACCCGGCCTCTACGTCTACGAACAGCGCGCCGACGACGGGCTGCTGCAACGGGGCCTCATCGGCACCCTGCGCGTGTCCGACCCCGAGGAGCAGGTGGTCCTGCCGCACGAGGACGTCATGCCGCACATCGTCGCCGACCGCGCGGCCCTGATGCTCGCCACCTCGGCGAACCTTGAACCCCTCCTCCTCACCTACCGCGGCGACGGCCCGGCCTCCGCGGCCGTGACCGCCGACCTCGTCGAACGCACGGCGGCGGGACCGCCGCTGTTCGCGACCACCACCGAGGACGGTTTCCGCCACCGTCTGTGGTCCGTCACCGACCCGGCTGAACTGGCCGCAGTACGCAAGGAACTGACCGGCCATCAGGCGCTGATCGCCGACGGCCACCACCGCTGGGCGACCTACCGCAGGCTCCGCGCCGAACACCCCTCCCCCGGCCCGTGGGACCACGGCCTGGTGCTGCTCGTCGACACCGCCCGCTATCCGCTGCGCGTGCGCGCCATCCACCGGCTGCTGCACGGCCTGCCGGTCGGGGACGCCCTGGCCGCCCTCGACGGACTCTTCCGGGTCCGCCGCCTCGGCCTGTCGCTGCCCGCAGCCCTGGAGGCCCTCGCGGAAGCCGCCGGCGCCGGCAACGCCTTCCTGCTGGCCGGGGACGGCGCCTTCCACCTCGTCGACCGTCCGTCGCCGGAGCTGTTGTCCCGCACGGTCCCCGCGGACCGCCCGGAAGCCTGGCGCACCCTGGACGCGACGGTCCTGCACGCCACCCTCCTCGACCACGTCTGGCGGATCCCCGAGGACTCCCCCGAGCACATCGCCTACATCCACGACACTGCCGCGACGGTCGAGAAGGCGGAACGGGACGGCGGAACGGCCGTGCTGATGCACCCCGTCCGCGAAGAGGTGGTCCGGGACCTCGCGCAGCAGGGCGTCACCATGCCCCGCAAGTCGACGTCCTTCGGCCCGAAACCGGCCTCGGGCCTGGTCCTGCGCGCCCTGGACCTCTGACCGCCCAGGTAGGACGGGAGAGGGGTGCGGAACCGCTCGGCGGTCCCGCACCCCTCTCCCGTGCGCCTCGGTCGTCCCGTGCGCCCCGGTCCTCCCGTGCGCCCCGGTCCTCCCGTGCGCCTCAGTGCTCCCGTGCGCCTCAGTCGTTCTTCTCGGCGTCCGAGGAGGACGCGCCGCTCGGCTCCTCCTCCGTGGCGTCACCGCCTTCACCGCTCCCGGCCGGGGTCCCCTCGGCCGCGGGGGCCTGAGCGGACGGGGCCTCGGCGGCGGGTGCCTGCTCCGGGCCGGCGGGGGCGTCGGCAGCGTCGGCCTCCTCGTCGTCGGCCAGCGCGTCGACGAAGGCCACGCCGTCCAGCTCGGCCAGCCGGTCGGAGGCGTCCGTGCTGCCGTCCCGGTCGGCCTCGACGGCCTTCGCGAACCACTCGCGCGCCTCGCCCTCACGCCCGGCGGCCAGCAGGGCATCGGCGTAGGCGTACCGCAGGCGTGCGGTCCACGGCTGGACCGAGTGGGACGCCAGCTCGGAACTCTGCAGGGTCACGATCGCGGCGTCGACCTGTCCCATGTCGCGGCGGGCGCCGGCGGCGACCAGGCGCATCTCGACCTGCCCGGCCTTGTCCAGCTTGTGCACCTCGGGAGCGCCGGCCATGTCCAGCGCCTTCTCGGGCCGGCCGAGTCCGCGCTCGCAGTCGGCCATCAGCGGCCACAGCTCGACGGTGCCGGTCATCCGCCGGGCGGCACGGAACTCGGCGAGCGCCTCCGCGTACTTCTGGCTGGCGTACGCGGCGAACCCGGCGGCCTCCCGGACGGCAGCCACGCGCGAGGCGAGACGCAGGGCCACCCTGGAGTAGCCGTAGGCGCCCTCCGGGTCCTCGTCGATCAGCCGGGCCACCATCACCAGGTTCCTGGCGACGTCGTCCGCGAGCGTCTTGGGCAGGCTCTGGAGCTCCTGCCGCACGTCCTTGTCGATCTCCTCGCCGGTGACGTCCTCCGGGATGGGCAGCCGCTTGATCGGCTCTCGGTCGCGGTCACGGTCCCGCTCCTCACGGAAGCGTCCGCCGCCGTGCCGGTCGTCCCGCCCCCGGAAGCCACCCGGCCGACCGCCCCGGTCGTCACGGCGCGGCCCGCCACGGCCACGGTCGTCCCGCCCGCGGAAACCACCGCGATCCTCACGGCCACGGCTGTCGTCGCGGCGGAAGCCGCCACGGTCGTCACGGCCGCCCCGGCTGTCGTCACGGCCACGGAAGTCGTCCCGGCGGGAGCCACCGCGGTCGTCGCGGCTCCGGAAGTCGTCACGGCCGCGGTTGTCGTCACGGCGGAAACCGCCACGGTCGTCACGGCCACGGCTGTCATCGCGACGGAAACCACCGCGATCCTGACGGCCACGGTTCTCGTCCCGGCGGAAACCGCCACGGTCGTCACGCCCACGGCTGTCATCACGACGGAAACCACCGCGGTCGTCACGGCCACGGAAGTCGTCACGACGGAAACCGCCACGGTCGTCACGCCCACGGAAGTCGTCACGCCCACGGCTGTCATCGCGTCCGAAACCACCACGGTCGTCACGCCCACGGTATCCACCGCGGTCGCCTCCGCGGCTGTCCCCGCGCTGGTCGTCCCGGCCGCGGTACCCTCCGCGATCGTCCCGTCCGCGGAAGCCGCCGCGGTCACCCCGCTCACCGCGGTCGTCGCGCCCGGCCCGGTCGTCACGGTCCCGGAAGCCACCGCTCCTGGGCCCCCGGTCGTCGCCCCGGTCCCGGTACGCGCCCCGGAATCCACCACGGTCGCCGCCACGGGCGTCGTCGCGCCGGAAGCCGCCGCGCTCGCCCCGGTAGCCGCGGTCGTCGCGCGGGCGGTCATCGCCCCGCCGGTCGTCGCGCGGGCGGTCGTCGCGGCGACCGTAACCACGGTCGTCGTCGCGGCGTTGGCCGTACCGCTCCCGGTCACCGCCCCGACGGTCGTCACGGCGGTCGTCGCGGCCGCCGTAGCCGCCTCGGTCACCACCGCGGTGCTCGTCCCGCCCCCGGTAGCCGCCCCGCTCGGGCCGGTCGCCCCGGTCGTCACGGCGGAAGCCTCGCTCCCTGTCCCCACCCCGGTCGCGATCGCGGTCGTCGCGCCGGAAGGGAGGACGCTCGTCCCTGCGGAATCCGCGATCGCGGTCGTCGCTCCGACGCGGACCGGCCGGCCGGCCGCCACGGTCGGACCGGTCACCACTGTCCCGTCGCCGCTGATCGCGTTCCGGTCGGTCGTCGGGAGAGTTGGTGGACATGGTGACTCCTGTCTTCGGTACCGCAAGTATCTCGCGCGGCCGGGTACCCAGCGCGCTTCAGAAAATGAAAAAGGACCCCTGGCCCCAGCTGAACGCTGGTGACCAGGGGTCCTTCCATAAAAATTGTTCGGCGGCGTCCTACTCTCCCACAGGGTCCCCCCTGCAGTACCATCGGCGCTGTAAGGCTTAGCTTCCGGGTTCGGAATGTAACCGGGCGTTTCCCCTACGCTATGACCACCGAAACCCTAATGGTTTCGAGCGAACAAGCACACTCTTCTATTGTCTGTTCTGCTCAAAGCCGACAACGGTCGTTGTCTCAGAACTAACACAGTGGACGCGAGCAACTGAGGACAAGCCCTCGGCCTATTAGTACCGGTCAACTCCACACGTTACCGTGCTTCCATATCCGGCCTATCAACCCAGTCGTCTACTGGGAGCCTTACCCCATCAAGTGGGTGGGAGCCCTCATCTCGAAGCAGGCTTCCCGCTTAGATGCTTTCAGCGGTTATCCCTCCCGAACGTAGCCAACCAGCCATGCCCTTGGCAGAACAACTGGCACACCAGAGGTTCGTCCGTCCCGGTCCTCTCGTACTAGGGACAGCCCTTCTCAAGACTCCTACGCGCACAGCGGATAGGGACCGAACTGTCTCACGACGTTCTAAACCCAGCTCGCGTACCGCTTTAATGGGCGAACAGCCCAACCCTTGGGACCGACTCCAGCCCCAGGATGCGACGAGCCGACATCGAGGTGCCAAACCATCCCGTCGATATGGACTCTTGGGGAAGATCAGCCTGTTATCCCCGGGGTACCTTTTATCCGTTGAGCGACGGCGCTTCCACAAGCCACCGCCGGATCACTAGTCCCGACTTTCGTCCCTGCTCGACCCGTCGGTCTCACAGTCAAGCTCCCTTGTGCACTTACACTCAACACCTGATTACCAACCAGGCTGAGGGAACCTTTGGGCGCCTCCGTTACCCTTTAGGAGGCAACCGCCCCAGTTAAACTACCCATCAGACACTGTCCCTGATCCGGATCACGGACCCAGGTTAGACATCCAGCACGACCAGACTGGTATTTCAACGACGACTCCCCCTGAACTGGCGTCCAGAGTTCACAGTCTCCCAGCTATCCTACACAAGCCGAACCGAACACCAATATCAAACTGTAGTAAAGGTCCCGGGGTCTTTCCGTCCTGCTGCGCGAAACGAGCATCTTTACTCGTAGTGCAATTTCACCGGGCCTATGGTTGAGACAGTCAAGAAGTCGTTACGCCATTCGTGCAGGTCGGAACTTACCCGACAAGGAATTTCGCTACCTTAGGATGGTTATAGTTACCACCGCCGTTTACTGGCGCTTAAGTTCTCAGCTTCGCCCCACCGAAATGGAGCTAACCGGTCCCCTTAACGTTCCAGCACCGGGCAGGCGTCAGTCCGTATACATCGCCTTACGGCTTCGCACGGACCTGTGTTTTTAGTAAACAGTCGCTTCTCGCTGGTCTCTGCGGCCACCCCCAGCTCACCGAGTAAATCGGATCACCAGGAATGGCCCCCCTTCTCCCGAAGTTACGGGGGCATTTTGCCGAGTTCCTTAACCATAGTTCACCCGAACGCCTCGGTATTCTCTACCTGACCACCTGAGTCGGTTTAGGGTACGGGCCGCCATGAAACTCGCTAGAGGCTTTTCTCGACAGCATAGGATCATCCACTTCACCACAATCGGCTCGGCATCAGGTCTCACCCTTGATGAGTGGCGGATTTGCCTACCACTCGGGCTACACCCTTACCCCGGGACAACCACCGCCCGGGATGGACTACCTTCCTGCGTCACCCCATCACTCACCTACTAACCGCTTGGTTCAGCGGCTCCACCACTCCGACCTCGTCCGAAGACTCAGCCAGCGGCTTCACGGCCTTAGCATCACGATGCTCGATGTTTGACGCTCCACAGCGGGTACCGGAATATCAACCGGTTATCCATCGACTACGCCTGTCGGCCTCGCCTTAGGTCCCGACTTACCCTGGGCAGATCAGCTTGACCCAGGAACCCTTAGTCAATCGGCGCACACGTTTCTCACGTGTGAATCGCTACTCATGCCTGCATTCTCACTCGTGAACCGTCCACAACTGCCTTCCGGCGCTGCTTCACCCGGCACACGACGCTCCCCTACCCATCACAGTCTCCGTTAGGAGTATGTACTGCAATGACACGACTTCGGCGGTACGCTTGAGCCCCGCTACATTGTCGGCGCGGAATCACTAGACCAGTGAGCTATTACGCACTCTTTCAAGGGTGGCTGCTTCTAAGCCAACCTCCTGGTTGTCTCTGCGACTCCACATCCTTTCCCACTTAGCGTACGCTTAGGGGCCTTAGTCGATGCTCTGGGCTGTTTCCCTCTCGACCATGGAGCTTATCCCCCACAGTCTCACTGCCGCGCTCTCACTTACCGGCATTCGGAGTTTGGCTAAGGTCAGTAACCCGGTAGGGCCCATCGCCTATCCAGTGCTCTACCTCCGGCAAGAAACACACGACGCTGCACCTAAATGCATTTCGGGGAGAACCAGCTATCACGGAGTTTGATTGGCCTTTCACCCCTAACCACAGGTCATCCCCCAGGTTTTCAACCCTGGTGGGTTCGGTCCTCCACGAAGTCTTACCTCCGCTTCAACCTGCCCATGGCTAGATCACTCCGCTTCGGGTCTTGAGCGTGCTACTCAAACGCCCTATTAGGACTCGCTTTCGCTACGGCTTCCCCACCCGGGTTAACCTCGCAACACACCGCAAACTCGCAGGCTCATTCTTCAAAAGGCACGCAGTCACGAGACACCAGCAAGCTGATGTCCGACGCTCCCACGGCTTGTAGGCACACGGTTTCAGGTACTATTTCACTCCCCTCCCGGGGTACTTTTCACCATTCCCTCACGGTACTATCCGCTATCGGTCACCAGGGAATATTTAGGCTTAGCGGGTGGTCCCGCCAGATTCACACGGGATTTCTCGGGCCCCGTGCTACTTGGGTGTCTCTCAAACGAGCCGCTGACGTTTCGACTACGGGGGTCTTACCCTCTACGCCGGACCTTTCGCATGTCCTTCGCCTACATCAACGGTTTCTGACTCGTCCTGTTGCCGGCAGACAACAGAAGAGAGATCCCACAACCCCGTATGCGCAACCCCTGCCGGGTCTCACACGCATACGGTTTGGCCTCATCCGGTTTCGCTCGCCACTACTCCCGGAATCACGGTTGTTTTCTCTT
>NZ_OZ186835.1:3817500-5682500 GCF_964273255.1 Streptomyces sp. enrichment culture | reverse complement strand
GTGGGTTGGCCGCTTCCGGCTGCAGGCGATCGCCGTACCCGGTTCAAGCGGCCCGGAGTACATTACGCGTCCCGCCGGGCCGAGTCAACTTCGGCGGCGCCTCGGCACGTGGGCGCGGTACGGACTCACGGTCGGGTCGTCCGCGATCCAGTAGCGCCACGGATGCACGGCCCCCTCGCCGGCCACCCCGGTGCGGGGTCCGTTGCGCACCTGGTGGGCCGGGACGGGATGCCCGCCGAGCACCCTCAGCGGGGTGTCGTGCGGGGTGCAGGCGTCCGTGCCGTCGAAGGAGCGGTCGACCCCGAGTGCGGTGGCGAGGCGGGCCGGGCCCTTGGCCAGTTCCTTGTCGTTGCGGGCCGACAGGCGACGGGCCCGGGCGAGTTCCGCGCCCTCGACGATCTCCCCGGCGCGCAGCAGGACCCCACTGGCACGGCCCTCGGGGCCGCAGACCAGATTCATGCAGAACCACATGCCGTACGTGAAGTAGACGTAGACGTGGCCGGGCGGGCCGAACATCACGGCGTTGCGTGCGGTGCGGCCCCGGTAGGCGTGCGAGCCGGGGTCGTTCTCGCCGTCGTACGCCTCGACCTCGGTGAGCCGGAGGGCGATCGGACCGTCCGGGGTGCTGCGTACGACGATCCGGCCGAGGAGATCGGGGGCCACGTCGAGGACGGGGCGGTCGAAGAACTCTCTGGGCAGAGGCGTACGGTCGGGGGTCGCGATCATGCCGTCCGAGGGTACTGGAGGCGGCTCGTGCCGCGGGGTGGTCAGGGGGCGCCGTTCTTGTCAGGGTGACGTCCACGGAACCGGTCACGGCCCGATCGCGTTGTTATGGAGCGACGGTCCGCACGACACGACGGTCCGCAGGACACGGACGAGCCACGGGCCACACAGGCCGTAGGGCGACAAGGGGAGACACATGGCGTTCAAGAAGCTGCTCGCGAGCCTGGGGGCCGGCGGCGCATCGGTCGAGACGGTGCTGCACGAGGTCAACGTCGTGCCGGGCGGTGTCGTCCAGGGTGAGGTGCGGATCCAGGGCGGCTCGGTGAACCAGCAGATCGAGGCGCTGTCGGTCGGGCTGCAGGCCAAGGTCGAGGTGGAGAGCGGCGACCAGGAGTACAAGCAGGACATCGAGTTCACCAAGTCGCGGCTCGGGGGCGCGTTCGAGCTGCAGGCCGGGGCGGTGCACGCGGTGCCGTTCGGTCTGGAGATCCCGTGGGAGACGCCGGTCACGATGATCGACGGTCAGGCCCTGCGCGGGATGAACATCGGGGTGAGCACCGAGCTGGAGATCGCGCGTGCGGTGGACTCCGGTGATCTGGACCCGATCAACGTGCACCCGCTGCCGGCGCAGAAGGCGATCCTGGACGCGTTCATCCAGCTGGGGTTCCGCTTCAAGAGCGCGGACATGGAGCGCGGCCACATCCGCGGGACGCGGCAGAAGCTGCCGTTCTACCAGGAGATCGAGTTCTTCCCGCCGCAGCAGTACCGCGGGCTGAACCAGGTCGAGCTGAGCTTCGTGGCCGACGAGCAGGCCATGGACGTCGTGCTGGAGATGGACAAGAAGCCCGGGCTGTTCAGCGAGGGCAGCGACACCTTCCGTTCCTTCACCGTGGGTCTGAACGACTACCAGGGCACCGACTGGGCCGCGTACCTGAACCAGTGGCTGTCGGAGGTCGGCAGCAAGCGCAACTGGTTCTAGGCTCGGTGGTGACCGAAGGCTGACGATTCAGGAGGTACCGAGGTGACCGAGCTCGAGCGGCGGCCGCTGCCCCACGACTTCCATCCGCCCGTGCCGTCCTTCACGGTGACGAGTGAGGACGTCGAGGACGGGGCGACGCTGGGGGACGCCCAGGTCCACGCTGCCGGGAACACCTCGCCGCATCTGCGGTGGGAGGGTTTCCCGGAGAGGACCAAGAGCTTCGCCGTGACGTGCTTCGACCCGGACGCGCCGACGGGCAGCGGGTTCTGGCACTGGGTGGTGTTCGACATCCCGGCCTCGGTGACCGAGTTGCCGACGGGTGCGGGCAGCGGGAAGTTCGAGGGCCTGCCCCAGGGCGCGGTGCACGTGCGCAACGACTACGGCAGCCGCGACTTCGGCGGTGCCGCGCCGCCGCCCGGCGACGGGCCGCACCGGTACGTGTTCACGGTGTACGCCGTGGATCAGGAGGAGCTGGGTCCGGACGCGGACGCCAGTCCTGCGGTCGTGGGCTTCAACCTGCGCTTCCACACGCTGGCGCGGGCGCACCTGATCGCCGAGTACGAGGTGCCCGCCGGATCCTGACGGACTCCTGACGGGATCCTGACCGGATTGCCGCGTTCACGGAACGTTTGCCCGCCCCTGGTCTTGGAATTGACCCGGGGCGGGCATTTTCTTGGTGTCGCAAGGCGCGGGGGCTTCCCGCGGAGCAGCGGATATTACGTTGTCCATCTCGGCGTGCCCGGCCAGAGTTGACCCCAGCCCGCCAGGGGGTGGGCCGGTGCGCACAGGAGGTGGGCTGGTATGCGGGACACGCTGGTGCTGAACGCGAGCTTCGAGCCGCTGTCGACGGTGACGCTGAACCGAGCCGTCGTTCTGGTGCTCCAGGACAAGGCCGTCGTCGAGCAGGCCCACCCCGAACTGCGCATGCGGGGAGCCGCGGTCGACATACCGGCGCCCCGCGTGATCAGGCTCTGCCACTACGTGCGGGTGCCGTTCCGAAGACGGGCGCCCTGGTCCAGGCGGGGCGTGCTGGTGCGGGACCGGCACCGGTGCGCGTACTGCGGGCGGCGGGCGACGACCGTGGACCATGTGGTGCCGCGGTCCAAGGGGGGCCAGGACACCTGGCTGAACACGGTGGCGTCGTGTGCGGAGGACAATCACCGCAAGGCGAACCGGACGCCCGAGCAGGCGGGCATGCCGCTGCTGCGGGAGCCGTTCGAGCCGACGCCGGCCGACGCGATGCTGCTGGCCCTGGGGGCCGCCGAGTTCGAGGCGCTCCCGGAGTGGCTGACGGTGGACGCCGCGTAGGCAGGTGTGCGTGGCGGCGGGCGGCCGCCGCGTCCGAGGCCGGTCCGCGGGGCCGGTGCCGCCCCCCTGCGCTCCTCGCACCTCGACGGGTACGGGGAGCGGGGGGCCGTGGGCCGGCCGTGGGTCGACGGGCCGTGGCGCGGGGCGGACCGGGAGGCCGGGTCAGTCGATGGAGGGCTTCTCCCGGCGCTCCTGTGCCGGGACGCTGCCGGTGGAGCCGCCGCCGTTGCCGCTCGTCCCGCCGCCGCCCATGGCACCGAAGTTGCCCACGGCGCCGGAGAGGCCCTTGAGGGCGTCGCCGATCTCGCTGGGCACGATCCAGAGCTTGTTGGCGTCGCCCTCGGCGATCTTCGGGAGCATCTGGAGGTACTGGTAGGACAGCAGCTTCTGGTCCGGGTCGCCGGCGTGGATGGCCTCGAAGACGGTGCGGACGGCCTGCGCCTCGCCCTCGGCGCGCAGGGCGGCGGCCTTGGCCTCACCCTCGGCCCGCAGGATCTGGGACTGCTTCTCGCCCTCGGCGCGCAGGATCTCGGACTGGCGGACACCTTCGGCCTGGAGGATCGCGGCGCGCTTGTCGCGGTCGGCGCGCATCTGCTTCTCCATCGAGTCCTGGATGGAGGTGGGCGGTTCGATGGCCTTGAGTTCGACGCGGTTGACGCGGATGCCCCACTTGCCGGTGGCCTCGTCGAGGACGCCGCGCAGGGCGGCGTTGATCTCCTCGCGGGAGGTCAGGGTGCGCTCCAGGTCCATTCCGCCGATGATGTTGCGCAGGGTGGTGACGGTGAGCTGCTCGATGGCCTGGATGTAGCTGGCGACCTCGTAGGTCGCGGCGCGCGCGTCGGTCACCTGGTAGTAGATGACGGTGTCGATGTTGACGACCAGGTTGTCCTGGGTGATGACGGGCTGGGGCGGGAAGGGGACGACCTGTTCCCGCAGGTCGATGCGGTTGCGGATGGTGTCGATGAACGGCACGACGATGTTCAGGCCGGCGTTCAGGGTCCGCGTGTAGCGGCCGAAGCGCTCGACGATGGCGGCGCTGGCCTGCGGGATGACTTGGATCGTCTTGATCAGGGCGATGAAGACCAACACCACCAGGATGATCAGGACGATGATGACCGGTTCCATCGACGGTTCCCCGTACCCTTCTTCGCCTCGGCGCCTTCGGCAGGTCGTGTGCCTGGAAAGATCTTGCTGGTCGAGTCTGACAGACCGCGGAGCAACTCGGGGCCGTATCGGCCCGGTTGCGTCGTGCGAGGTCGCACGACGGGTCACATGACGATGGCCGTGGCTCCCTCGATGTCGACGACGTCCACTTCCTGGCCGACTTCGTAGGCGCGGTCGGCCTCCAGGGCGCGGGCCGACCAGACCTCGCCGGCGAGCTTGATGCGTCCGCCGGAGCGGTCGACGCGTTCCAGGACGACGGCCTGTCTGCCCTTCAGGGCGTCGACGCCCGTGGACAGTTGGGGCGGGCGTCCGGCACGGTGCCGGTTGGCGATGGGGCGTACCACGGCGATGAGGGCGGTCGAGACGACGGTGAAGACGACGACCTGGGCGACCGCGCCGCCGCCGAAGATGCCGGAGGTCACGGCCGCGGCGACGGCTCCCACCGCGAGCATGCCGAGTTCGGGCATCGCGGTGATCACCAGGGCGATGCCGAGTCCTGCCGCGCCGATCAGCCACCACAACCATGCGTCGATGTCCACATGGTCATGGTAGGACCGCGCTCCCGTCGCCGACAGGGCACCGGTGTCCCTTGTCGGTCCGAAAAGGGTTCAAGGGCAGGGAGGTTGGCGGAAGGAGGTGCCGCTCAGCCCATCGGGAGGCCCTGGGCGGTCCAGCGGTCGCCGACCTGCTCGACCACGAGGGGGAGCCCGAAGCAGAGGGAGAGGTTGCGGGAGGTGAGTTCGAGCTCCAGCGGGCCGGCGGCGAGGACCTTGCCCTGACGGATCATCAGGACGTGGGTGAAGCCGGGGGCGATCTCCTCGACGTGGTGGGTCACCATGATCATGGACGGGGCGATCGGGTCGCGGGCGAGCCGGCCGAGGCGGCGGACGAGGTCCTCGCGGCCGCCGAGGTCGAGGCCGGCGGCGGGCTCGTCGAGGAGCAGCAGTTCGGGGTCGGTCATCAGGGCGCGGGCGATGAGGGTGCGCTTGCGTTCGCCCTCGGAGAGGGTGCCGAACCTGCGGTCGAGGTACTCGGACATGCCGAGGCGGTCGAGGAAGGCGCGGGCGCGCTGCTCGTCGATGTCCTCGTACTCCTCCTGCCAGCCGGCGGTCATGCCGTAGGCGGCGGTGAGCACGGTCTGCAGGACCGTCTGCTTCTTGGGGAGCTTGTCCGCCATGGCGAGGCCGGCCATGCCGATGCGGGGGCGCAGCTCGAAGACGTCCGTGCCGGGCCTGCCGAGGGTCTCGCCGAGGATGGTGGCGGTGCCCTTGCTGGGGTAGAGGTAGCTGGACGCGATATTGAGGAGGGTGGTCTTGCCGGCTCCGTTGGGGCCGAGGATGACCCAGCGCTCACCCTCCTTGACCGACCAGGAGACCTGGTCCACCAGAGCCCGGCCCTCGCGGACCACGGATACGTCCTGAAGCTCCAGAACATCGCTCATGAGCGCGTTGTCTCCCCTTGCAGTGTGGCCGGTCTCGGCAGTCGCTTACGCCTGTGGCTCGGTCCGCCGCGCCGATCGGGCGCAGCCCTCCCTGAAATCTACGCCACCGGCCGGGCGGGGCGGTCCCGCGGTCCGGTTCTTGGGCTTTCCGCGGGCCTGCCTCGGCGGGCCGGGGGCCCGCCTAAGGTGGGGGGATGCTGTCGGAACCACGCTCTGGACGCCTTGCTGCATGGGGAAATGCCCTGTTGGCCGGACTTGTCCCGCCGGATGACGCCGTTGTGGAGATCGTCGGCGAGGACGCCGTGCACCGGGTCGCGGGGCTGCCGGGCGAGTCGGCCCCGGTGGGGCTGACGCTGGCGCTGGGGCGGCTGCGGTCGCTGGGGGCGACCGGTCTGCGGGTCGCGCTGCCCGCGCCGGGGCATCCGCTGGGGCTGAGCGGGCCGCCGGAGTTCAACGCGCGGGCGCTGGAGGCCGGGGAGGCGGTGGTCTGTCACGGGGCCGCGCTGGGCCTGGTGCCGGAGGTCGCCGAGGCGGGGCCCGAGGGCGATGTCCATGTGGAGGTCGTCTGGCACTGCCTCCCGGTGCGGGAGGCGCCGCCCGCCGACGTGCCGTCGCTGGGTGAGGCGGAGCGGGAGCTGGCGGAGGCGCTGAGGGAGGCGACGGAGGTGCTGACGCGGCTGGACGTGGCCGGGTCGGGGCCGGTGGCCGAGGCGGCGATCGACGCGTACCGGGCGCGGGCGGAACGCGGGCGGGAGGTGCTGGCGCCGGGCTATCCGCCGCGGGCGGTGCGGGTGCTGGAGCTGGCGCAGCGGGTCGGGGCGCTGGTGGCGCTGGCGGGGACCCACGGACACGGTGGTGCGGTGAGCGCGTCGGAGATGGCGGCGCGCGGGTCGGCGCTGCGGCCGGTGGAGCGGACGGCGCGGCGGGCGCAGGTCGCGGCGTACAACGCGGCGGTGGAGGAACGCGAGCGCGGCGTCCGCTGAGCGCGACCCGAACCACAGGCGGCGGGGCGTGCGGGCCGGAGGCCCGGGGGCACGCGGGTCACAGGGTGGGAACAGCCCACGGGCCGGGGCGTGCGGGCGGCCGGGGTCGGCCGCCGGTGGCCGCCGGCGGGCGGCAGCGTCCGGAGCGTGCGCCGGTACACCACGGCGGCGCCGACGCGGGAGCGCACCCGGCCGCAGGCGCCGGGGCACGAGCGGTCCAGCAGGGGCCGGAGTGCGAGCGGCCCCGCAGACGCCGAGGCACGGGCCGCCGCGGACCCAGGACTGCGCGCCGCCGATGAGGACGCGGGCAGCGGGCACGGGGCGCCGGAGCCGCGCAGGAACGCGTGATCGACGACGACGCGCGGTGGACGACGCCGCCCGGCCCCGGACGGCGGACGGCCTCCCGGGTGGGGCCGGGAGGCCGTGGTCACCGCGTCGGTGCGGGGCGCGTCAGTGGTTGACGGCCAGGTTGCCGAAGGCCGGGTTCAGCAGGCCGATGACGTTGACGGTGTTGCCGGAGACGTTGACCGGGACGTCGACCGGGACCTGGATGACGTTGCCCGAGACGACGCCCGGGGAGCCCGCCGCGATGCCGTCGGCGTGGGCGCCGTCCGTGGCGGAGGCCATGCCGGTGCCGGCGGCGAGCAGACCGCCGGCGATCATCGTCACGGCCGCTGCCTTCTTCAGGTTCTTCACTTTCCAACCCCTCCTTGCGAGGACCGCGGCAGGCGCCGCGGCACGCACTGAGCAACGCGGGGGGCCGAAAAAGGATGCGCCATCCGGGGGACATTCCCACGACGGTATGAATCTCTCACCGGAGGGGAACCGTCCGCCGGGCCGGGGCGTCGCGGCTCAGCCGCTCACCCCGTGCCGCACAGCCCACAGGGCGGCCTGGGTGCGGTCCGCGAGGTCCAGCTTCATGAGGATGTTGGAGACGTGCGTCTTCACCGTCTTCTCGGAGAGCACCAGGGCGCGGGCGATCTCGCGGTTGGAGCGGCCGTCCGCGATCAGCCCCAGCACCTCGCGCTCCCGGTCGGTGAGCGAACCGGCCCGGCCGTGCCCCGGCCCGGTGTCCTCCTGCGCCAGGAGCGCGCCGGCCACCTCGGCCTGGAGCAGGACGTGTCCCGCGTGCACGGAGCGGATGGCTCCGGCGAGGGCGTCGGGGTCGACGTCCTTGTACACGTATCCGGCGGCGCCCGCGCGCAGGGCCGGGACCACCGTGCGCTGCTCGGTGAAGCTGGTGACCACCAGCACGCGGGCGGGGTGGTCCAGCTCGCGCAGCCGGCGCAGCGCCTCCACGCCGTCCATGCCGGGCATCTTCAGGTCCATGAGGATGACGTCCGGCCGCAGTTCCCCGGCGAGGGCGACGCCCTCGGTGCCGTCCGCGGCCTCGCCGACGACCTCGATGTCGTCCTGCACCTCCAGGAAGGTGCGCAGTCCCCGGCGGACCACCTGGTGGTCGTCGACCAGGAGCACCCTGATTGCGTCAGCCACCGGGGACCTCCATTTCGATCGTGGTGCCCTTGCCGGGCTCGGACGTCACGTCGAGGCTGCCGCCGACGCCGCCCGCCCGGTCCCGCATGGAGACCAGTCCGAGGTGGCGTCCGGCACGGCGCACGAGGCGCGGGTCGAAGCCGCCGCCGTCGTCGGTCACCCGCAGGACGGCACCGGCGCCCCGCCGCTCCAGGGTGACGTCGACCCGGTCGGCGTCGGCGTGCCGCAGGGCGTTGTGCAGGGCTTCCTGGGCCACCCGCAGCACCGCCTCCTCCTGGGCGGCGGGCAGGGCCCGTACGCCGTGGGCGGTGAAGGTGACCCGGGCGGTGTGGGCGCGGTCGAGGACCTGGACCTGGGTGCGGAGGGTGGCGACGAGTCCGTCCTCGTCCAGGGCCGCCGGGCGCAGCTCGACCACGGCGGCGCGCAGTTCGTCGGCGGCCTCGGCGGCGAGGGCGGCCACCTGCTGGAGCTCGCCCTTGGCCCGGGAGGGGTCGCGGTCGACGAGGCGGGCGGCGGCCTGGGCGGTCAGGCGCAGGGAGAACAGTTTCTGGCTGACGGCGTCGTGCAGTTCGTGGGCCAGCCGGGAACGTTCCTCGGCGATGGTCAGCTCGCGGCTGCGCTCGTAGAGACGGGCGTTGGTGAGGGCGATCGCCGCGTGCTGGGCGAGGATGCCGAGCAGTTCCTCGTCGTCCTCGGTGAAGCCGCAGGTGCCCTCGGGTCTGGGGCAGTTCTTGTTGGCCAGGAAGAGGGCGCCGATGACCTCGTCGCCGTCGCGGATGGGCAGGCCCAGGAAGTCGGCCAGGTCGGGGTGGGCGCTGGGCCAGCCCTCGAAGCGGGGGTCGCGGCGCACGTCGGCGAGGCGCTGCGGGGCGGCCTCGTCGAGCATCGCGGCGAGGATGCCGTGCCGTCGCGGGAGGGGGCCGATGGCCTTCCACTGGTCCTCGCTGACGCCGTCGACCACGAACTGGGCGAATCCGCCGTGGTCGTCGGGCACGCCGAGCGCGGCGTACTGCGCGTCGAGCAGTTCGCGGGCCGAGGCGACGATCGTCTTGAGGACGTCGCGCACCTCCAGGTGCCTGCTCATGGCCAGCAGCGCGGAACTGACCGCGGCGAGGCCGGACCGGGGGCCGTGACTCATGTCCTCACGGTACCGGCGGGTGCGGGCGTGGCGGATCGGCCCGGTGGCCCCCCGCCGCGGGCCCCGGGACCTAGGTCGCGGGGCGGACCCGGGGCCGGTCGCGGGGCGGGGCGTAGGGCCGGGGTACCCGGGTGCGCGGTGCAGGGCGAACGGACCCGGCGCGTGCGTCCCTCGTCCGAGGCGCGGCGGGCGGCGCCGTCCCTACGTTGTGATCACGCCGTCCGAGCGGCGCACGACGAGAGGGGTACGACATGCCGGTGGCGATCATCACGGGGGCGTCCAAGGGGCTGGGGCACGCGCTGGCGGGGGCGCTGGCGGAGCGCGGCTGGGGCCTGGTGCTCGACGCGCGGAGTCCGGTGCCGCTGGCGGAGGCGGCCCGGCGGGTGTCCGCGCACGGCACGCGCGTGACCGCCCTGCCGGGTGACGTGGCGGACGCCGGGCACCGCGCGGAGCTGGTGGCGGCGGCCCGGCGGCTGGGCGGGGCGGACCTGCTGGTGCACAACGCCAGTGCGCTGGGGACCGAGCCGCTGGAGCCGTTGGAGCGGCTGCCGCTGGACGGGCTGCGGCGGGCGCTGGAGGTGAACCTGGTGGCGGCCCTGGGGCTGGTCCAGGAGGCACTGCCGCTGCTGCGGGCGTCCCGGGAGGGCGCCGTGATCACGGTGAGTTCGGACGCCGCCGTCGAGGCGTATCCGCGGTGGGGCGGGTACGGGGCGTCCAAGGCCGCGCTGGACCACGTGGCGGCGGTGCTGGGGGTGGAGGAGCCGGCGCTGCGGGTGTGGGCGGTGGACCCGGGGGACATGGCGACGGACCTGTACGCGGCGGCCGTGCCGGACGACGACGCTCCGCGGCCGGAGCCGTCCGGCGTGGTGCCCGCCTTCCTGCGGCTGCTGGACGAGCGGCCGGCGAGCGGGCGGCACGCGGCGGCGGCGCTCGCGGGGGTCCGGCCGTGACCGTGGCGGTGCGGGTGCCCGAGGAGCTGTCGGCCCGGGTGCCCGCGGAGCAGCGGGGGCCGGGGCGGGGCCGGGACGCCGTGCGGTTGCTGGTGTCCCGGGGCACGCGGGTGACGCACCACGTCTTCGCGGAGCTGCCGCGGCTGCTGCGGGCCGGGGACCTGCTGGTGGTGAACACCTCGCCGACGCTGGCGGCGGCCGTCGACGGGCGGGCGGGGCGCGAGCGGGTGGTGGTGCACTTCTCCACGCGCGGTGACGACGGCCGCTGGGCGGTGGAGCTGCGGGAGCCGGACGGGCGGGGCACCACGCGCGCGCGTGCCGCGCGGCGCGCGGGGGCAGGGGTGCGGCTGCCGGGCGGGGCGCGGCTGGTCCTGGAGGAGCCGCTGTCCGCCGGGGGCGAGAGGCTGTGGTGGGCGCGGGTGAGCCGGGACGTGGCCGGGCTGCTGCGGGAGTACGGGCGGCCGATCCGGTACGCGTACACGGAGCGGGACCAGCCGCTGTCGGCGTACCGGACGGTGTTCGCGCTGCCGTCGCCGGACGGGGCGGGCAGTGCGGAGATGCCGAGTGCGGGGCGCCCGTTCACCGCCGGCCTGGTGGCGGAGCTGGTGAGCCGGGGGGTCGTGTTCGCGCCGGTCAGGCTGCACACCGGGGTGGCGTCGGCGGAGGTGCACGAGCCGCCGTACCCGGAGCGGTTCGAGGTGCCCAGGACGTCGGCGTGGCTGGTGAACGCGGTGCGGGCGCGCGGCGGGCGGGTGGTCGCGGTGGGGACGACGGTGGTGCGGGCGCTGGAGTCGGCGGCCGGTGCGGACGGTGTGGTGCGGGCGCGTGCGGGCTGGACGGATCTGGTCGTGACGCCGGCGCGCGGGGTGCGGGTGGTGGACGGCCTGCTGACGGGTCTGCACGAGCCGGAGGCGTCGCACCTGCTGATGCTGGAGGCGGTCGCGGGACGGGCGGCCGTCGAGCGCGGCTACGAGGAGGCGCTGCGTGCGCGGTACCTGTGGCACGAGTTCGGGGATGTGCACCTGCTCCTGCCGCAGCGACGGTCGTAGGGGGCGCCGGGGGCACAGGCACCGGGGGAACCGGGGCGGCTCACCCAGTGCATTGCGGCAGCAACTGCGTGTGAGAAGAGGGTGGGCCCCGTGTGAGGCCGGGCATAGGGCGCACATCACGTACGAACGGGAGTAGGAGATACATACCGCCCACGTGAGCGGCCCGTTCAGTCCAGCTTGTACCGATTTGCCCCTCCCGGGTCCACTACCCGGCTTCGTACGTCACACCTTTGCCACCCCATTTTGCGGCCGCTAAGAATGGCTGCCGTCGCTCAGCGCCGTGGGTACGACCCGCGGCGTTCGTGCCGGAAGCACCACTGTCCCCACCGGACGCCGAGCGACCTCCGCGCTATTCGAAGAGGTCCAACCCCCCATGCCGAAGAACATCCTCACCCGTGGTCACAGCCGCGCCCTGAGCCGGCATCACAAGATCGCCGCCGCCGGTGTCGCCGCCCTCGGTGCCGCCGCGATCGGGATCTCGGCCGTGCCGAGCGACGCGTCGACGACCGTCACGAGCGAGGCGGCCGCTCCGGTGGCCGAGGTGGCCTACAGCAACGAGCAGATCAAGGACGTCAAGGCGAGCGTCACCGACCAGCTCGCGGGCGCCAGCGTGAAGGCCGAGCAGATCGCGGCGAAGAAGAAGGCCGAGGCCCGCGCGAAGGCCGAGGCCACCGCGAAGAAGAAGGCCGCCGCGGCGAAGAAGGCGGAGAAGACCCGCCAGGCCCAGGAGAGCGCCAGCCGCGCCGCCGAGCGCACGCAGGTGAAGAAGGCCGCCGAGAAGACCTACGCGAACAACCTCGACGGCTGGATCCGCGAGTCCCTCGACATCATGAAGAAGCACGGGATCCCGGGCTCCTACGAGGGCATCCACCGCAACATCATGCGCGAGTCCTCCGGCAACCCGCAGGCGATCAACCTGTGGGACATCAACGCCCGCAACGGCATCCCGTCCAAGGGCCTGCTGCAGGTGATCCCGCCGACGTTCGAGGCGTACCACGTCCCGGGCACCTCGAAGAACATCTACGACCCGGTCGCCAACATCACGGCCGCCTGCAACTACGCGGCGGACCGGTACGGCACCATGGACAACGTCGACAGCGCGTACTGAGGTCGGCGCGGACCTCTGTACCTCGCGTCCGACGCGAACGCACACGCCGAAGGGCGGCACCCTCCTGACCGGGTGCCGCCCTTCGGGCGTCGTCGTGGTGCCGTGGGCGCGGCGGTTACTTCCGCATGACCTCCGGCTCGTGGCGGCGCAGGAAGCGGGCCACGAAGAAGCCGCAGATCACGCCGAGCACGATGAGCGCGCCCATGTCCATCGCCCACGCGCCGACCGTGTGCTCCCACAGCGGGTCGGTGTCGCCGGGCGTCTCCGGCGGGCTGATCCGGTTGAAGTCCAGCGTGGCGCCCGCCGCGGCGACCGCCCAGCGGGACGGCATCAGGAACGAGAACTGGTTGACGCCGATCGAGCCGTGCAGCGCGAAGAGACAGCCCGTGAACACCACCTGGATGATCGCGAACATCACCAGCAGCGGCATGGTCTTCTCGGCGGTCTTCACCAGCGAGGAGATGATCAGGCCGAACATCATCGAGGTGAAGCCGAGCGCCATGATCGGCAGGGAGAGCTCCAGCAGCGTGAAGCCGCCGAGGACCAGGCCCTCCTCCGGGAGCTCCCGGCTGGAGAAGCCGATCACGCCGACCAGCAGACCCTGGAACACCGTGATCATGCCGAGGACGAACACCTTGGACATCAGGTACGCCGAGCGGGACAGGCCGGTGGCGCGCTCCCGCTCGTAGATGACCCGTTCCTTGATCAGCTCGCGCACGGAGTTCGCCGCGCCCGCGAAGCAGGCGCCGACCGCCAGGATCAGCAGCACCGTCGTCGCCGTGCCGTTCGGGACGATCCGGCCGGTCTGCGGGTTGGGCGGGTTCGGCAGGAGGCCCTTGTCCGCGTCGATGAGCAGGCTCACCGCGCCGAGCACCGCCGGCAGGATCACCATCAGGGCGAGGAAGCCCTTGTCGGACGCGATCACCGAGATGTAGCGGCGCACCAGGGTGGCGAACTGCGACATCCAGCCCTGCGGCTTCGGGGGCCGCATCGCCTGCATCGCCGGCACCTGTACGGACTGCGGGGCGACCGCGTCGATGTCCGCCGCGTACATCTGGTAGTGCTGCGAGCCCTTCCAGCGGCCCGCCCAGTCGTAGTCGCGGTAGTTCTCGAAGGCGGAGAAGACGTCGGCCCAGGTGTCGTAGCCGAAGAAGTTCAGCGCCTCCTCGGGCGGGCCGAAGTAGGCGACCGAGCCGCCCGGCGCCATCACCAGCAGCTTGTCGCAGATCGCCAGCTCGGCCACCGAGTGCGTGACGACCAGGACGGTGCGGCCGTCGTCGGCGAGGCCGCGCAGCAGCTGCATGACGTCGCGGTCCATGCCCGGGTCGAGACCGGACGTCGGCTCGTCCAGGAAGATCAGCGAGGGCTTGGTCAGCAGCTCCAGCGCCACGGACACGCGCTTGCGCTGGCCGCCGGACAGGGAGGTGACCTTCTTGTCCTTGTGGATGTCCAGCTTCAGCTCGCGCAGCACCTCGTCGATGCGGGACGCGCGCTCGGCGGCCGTGGTGTCGGCCGGGAAGCGCAGCTTCGCCGCGTAGGTGAGGGCCTTCTTGACGCTCAGCTCCTTGTGCAGGATGTCGTCCTGCGGGACCAGCCCGATGCGCTGGCGCAGCTCGGCGAACTGCTTGTAGAGGTTCCGGTTGTCGTAGAGGACCTCGCCCTGGTTCGCGGGGCGGTAGCCGGTGAGCGCCTTGAGCAGGGTCGACTTGCCCGAGCCGGAGGGCCCGATGACCGCGATCAGCGACTTCTCCGGCACGCCGAAGGAGACGTCCTTGAGGATCTGCTTGCCGCCGTCGACCGTGACGGTCAGGTGGCGCGCGGAGAAGGACACCTCACCGGTGTCGACGAACTCCTCGAGCCGGTCCCCGACGATCCGGAACGTCGAGTGGCCCACACCGACGATGTCGGTCGGGCCCAGCAGCTGAGATCCGCCCTTGGGGATCGGCAGACCGTTGACGTACGTGCCGTTGTGCGAGCCGAGGTCGCGGATCTCCATGCGCCCGTCGGGCGTCGAGTGGAACTCGGCGTGGTTGCGGGACACCTGGAGGTCGGAGACGACGAGGTCGTTCTCCAGGGCGCGGCCGATGCGCATCACCCGGCCGAGGGAGAACTGGTGGAACGTGGTCGGGCTGCGGTCGCCGTAGACCGGCGCGCCCGGTCCGCCGCCGGGGCTCTGCTGCTGCGGGATCCGCGGCGCGGGCTGCTGCGGGGCGCCCTGCTGCGGCTGCTGGTAGCCGGCCTGCGCGGCCGGCTGCTGCGGCGGCGCCTGCTGCGCCCAGCCCGCATGGGCGCCCTGAGCCCCCTGGGCCGCGTACGGCTGCTGGTGCTGCGGCGCCTGCTGCGGCGGCGCCTGGTGCGAGGCGGCCCCGACACCGGTCAGCGTCACGCGCGGCCCGTCGGTGGCGTTGCCCAGGTTCAGCGCCGTGTCGGAGGCGACCTCCAGATGGTGGATCCGTTGCCCCTGCACGAACGTGCCGTTGGTGCTGCCGTGATCCACGATGACCCAACTGTGGCCGTTGAAGCTGATCGTGGCGTGCCGCCAGGAGACCCTGGCGTCGTCGAGCACGACATCGCCCTGCGGATCGCGTCCCAGGGCGTAGGTCCTGGACGGATCGAGCGTCCAGGTACGTCCGTTTGATTCCAGTACGAGTTCCGGCACTCCATGCCCCACTGAGTTGTCCCCCGAATTTCCCCCGTCGCAGGGAGTCTAGGGATGTCGAACATCGGGGGGAACTATTCCAGGGTCGTCCCCCTGACCGAAAGTCGGGCCTTGTCACGAGCCCGCACCAACGCTTCGATCCGCCCCGCCGACGGGGTTGAAATCGGCTCGGAGAGTGGTAATCCAGGCGAGGGGGACATGCGCGGCAACCGTGCCGCGCCGGGGACCGGGGGGTCTGCCATGAGTGCTGCCACGCGGGCCGGCATCGCGGAACGGGACGACGGGCGCGTGCCCTGGGTGGACGTCCTGGTCTCCGCGGTGGCGGCGGTCAGCTGGGCGCTGATCGGGATGGCCGGCACCGCGGCGCTGGGACTCCACCTGCTGCGCGCGGACGCGGCGGGTTCGCTCGGGCCGATGACGGCGGCGGTGGTGGCGCTGGGGGCCGGCGGTTCGGTCACGCCGTCCGGCGACGTGTCCGCGTTCGGCCTGTCGGGCGCGGAGGCGACCACCGCGGTCGAGATCACGCCACTGGGCGTGAGCCTGGTCGGCGCGCTGCTGCTGGCCTTCTTCTTCCTGCGGTCGCTGCGGACGGCGGGGGCGGTGGTCACGGCCGCCGAACTCCTCGCGCGGGCCGGTGCGGTGCTCGCGCTGTGCGTGGCGATGGCGGGCGGGCTGGTGTGGGCCGGCCACGACGTCGTCACCCTCGACGGCAGGTCCCTCGGGCTGGACGGGCTCCCCGGCGGGGACGGAGACGGGACCGGCCTCCCCGGCCCGGTCGATCTCCCGGGCGTGGAGGGGCTGTTGCCGGACCGGGTCGCCGGCCTCGTCGACGCGGAGGCCGCGGTGGGGTTCACCGTCGACACCGCACCGACGCTGCTCGGTGCCGCGGGCTGGTCGGTCTGCGTCCTGGTGGTCGCCCTGCTGGCCTCCCGCCGTACGCCGCTGCCGCGCGGGTGGGACGCGGTGCACCGGGTGGTGCGCCCGGCGGTGTCCGCCGTCGTCACGGTGCTGCTGCTGACGGTGGCGGCAGGCTGCGCGGCGGCCGGGTACGCCGCCGTGGGCGACGGCCGGCCGCGGCGGATCGTGGGGGCGGCGCTGCTGGGGGCGCCGAACGGGGCGTGGCTCGGCCTGCCGGTCGGTCTGTTCGTGCCCTGGGACGGCCGCGCCTCGGGGGTGCTGCTCGGGGTGCTGCCGCATCCGCTGGACGACCTGCTGCGGCACGGGGCCGGCGGGCCCGTCACCCTGGGGCGGCTGGCCGGGCTCGACGGGCGGGTGTGGCTGCTGGGCGTCGCGGCCGCCGTGGCGATGCTGCTCGCGGGGGTGCTGACGGCGGTGCGCACGCCGGCCGTGGGGACGCCGGCCGTCTTCGCCGGGCAGTGCGCGCTGCGGCTGGGTGCGGTCACCGCCGTCACCGTGCCGGGGCTGGTGCGGCTGACGGGGGTGTCGGTCGACGCTTCGCTGACCGTCCTCGGGTTCGATGTCGTCGGCGCCGGGCTGGAGCTGCACGGCGAGGCGGGCACGGCTGCGCTGCTGGGCGCCGCGTGGGGTGCGGGTGCCGGAGGTGCGGGGGCGCTGCTGGCCCGGGCGGCCGGCGCGGCGGGCGCCCGGGCGGCACCGGCGGCACGGGGTGACTGCGCCACCACGGAGGATGGTGCGGGGGCGGAGGCGGCGGGTCCCGGGGGCACGGGGAGCACGGTCGTCGCGGTGGGGTCCGGGTGGTCCGGGCCGCCTGCAGGATCCGGGTCGCCCGCCGACGGCAGGCGGTACGACGGCGGACGTACGGCGTCGGCGGCCCGCGGAGAGGCGGCTGCCTCCGGCGAACAGGGCGGGAAGGGACGGGACCGGGAAGGACGGGGCCTGGAAGGACCGGGCCGGGAAGGACGGGCGGATGCGGGCCGGGCGGATGCGGGCCGGGACGGCCGGGAGCACAGGGACGCCCCGCAGCGCGGGGACGGCCCGCAGCGCGGGGACGGCCCGGAGGGTGGGGTGCGGCGTGGGCCGTATACGCCCGGAACGCCGTACCGGCCGCCGAACCCCGACACGAATCCGTATCTGCGGATGCCCGGGACGGAGGGGGCGGGCGAGCCGCGGGACGCCGGTCCGTCCGACGGGTGGCCCGCACCGGCGGACGACCGGCCGGAGGCGCACGGCCCCGGGGCCCGGCCCCGGCCGGCTGGGCCGCCGGACGTCCGGGACGCCGGTGCGCGGGGGTACCGGCCGCCGTCGTGGGTGGCCCCGCCACCGCCCGGGAGCGCCCGGCCGCCCGGTGGGGGCCCGGCTCCGGAGGAGTCCGCGGAGCCCGCCCCTCCCGGCGCCCCGGGCGAGGACGACGTCTCCGGGGCGCCCACGGTGGTCCGGCCCGTCGAGCCGCCCCGGCGCGGACAGCGGGGCGGCGCCGCGCGGGAGCGCTTCACGCGGCGGGCGGACGACGGACCGCCCCCTCCCCCGCCGCCCCCTCCCCCGGCCCCGCGCGGGCCGGGGGGCAAGGGCTGAGGCGGCGGCGCGGCCCTCTCCCGGACGGCGGCTGACCCGGCGGCGCGGCCCCCTCCCGGACGGCGGCTGACCCTACGGCCCGGCCCACGCCGGAGGGCGTCCGCCGCCGGGGGCCGTCCGCGGCCGGGGCTCCCTCCCGGGACCGCGCCCTCCCGGGACCGCGCCGTCCCGGCCGCAGGACAGGCCGGCCGAGCGGGCGGGGCACTACCTCGGCCCCGGCCGCCGGACACGCCGGCCGAGCGGGCGGGGCGCTGCCCCGGCCCAGGTCCCGGCCCCGGTGGCCCGGACGCGGTCACGGCCGCCGCCGCCCGGGCGGGGCCACACCCGCCGGTCGCTGCCCGCGAGGAAGGCCGCCCCCGGCCCGCCCGGTTCCTCCGGGCCCGGCCGCGACCGTCGTCCGGGCGCTCGCGTCCTGCGGTCCGTCCCGCCGCCCGTCCGGCCGTCCGTCCATCAGTCCGTCCAGCGTCCAGCGGTCCGTCCAGCGGCCGGTCCGGCTGTCCGTCAGGCGGACCGAGGCGGCGGGAGGCACGGGGTGCCGGATACGGTAAGACCACCATGAGCGCATCGCAGACCACCGACGTACCCACTCTCCTGGTCAAGATCTTCGGCAAGGACAGGCCGGGCATCACGGCCGGCCTCTTCGACACCCTCGCCGCCTACTCGGTCGACGTCGTCGACATCGAGCAGGTCGTCACCCGTGGCCGTATCGTGCTGTGCGCGCTCGTGACCGAGCCGCCGCGGGGCCTGGAGGGGAACCTGCGGGCCACCGTGCACAGCTGGGCCGAGTCGATGAAGCTCCAGGCGGAGATCATCTCCGGCATCGGCGACAACCTTCCGCGCGGCCTGGGCCGTTCCCTGATCACCGTGCTGGGCCACCCCCTCACCTCCGAGGCGGCGGCGTCGATCGCCGCCCGCATCACCGACGCCGGCGGCAACATCGACCGCATCTTCCGGCTCGCCAAGTACCCGGTGACCGCCGTGGAGTTCGCGGTGTCGGGGGTGGAGACCGAGCCGCTGCGCACCGCGCTGGTGACCGAGTCCGCACGGCTCGGGGTCGACGTGGCGGTCGTCGCGGCCGGGCTGCACCGGCGGGCGCAGCGCCTGGTCGTCATGGACGTGGACTCCACGCTCATCCAGGACGAGGTGATCGAACTGTTCGCCGCCCACGCGGGCTGCGAGGACAAAGTGGCCGACGTGACGTCCGCGGCCATGCGCGGGGAGTTGGACTTCGAGCAGTCCCTGCATGCACGGGTGGCGCTGCTGGAGGGGCTGGACGCCTCCGTGGTGGACAAGGTGCGCAGCGAGGTCCGGCTGACGCCCGGTGCGCGCACCCTGATCCGCACGCTGAAGCGGCTGGGTTACCAAGTCGGCGTGGTGTCGGGCGGGTTCACCCAGGTCACGGACGACCTGAAGGAGCGGCTGGGGCTGGACTTCGCCCAGGCGAACACGCTGGAGATCGTCGACGGGAAGCTGACGGGCCGGGTCACCGGGGAGATCGTCGACCGGGCGGGCAAGGCGCGCCTGCTGCGTCGTTTCGCGGCCGAGGCGGGGGTGCCGCTCTCCCAGACGGTGGCGATCGGCGACGGCGCCAACGACCTGGACATGCTGAACGCGGCCGGTCTCGGCGTGGCCTTCAACGCCAAGCCGGTGGTGCGCGAGGCCGCGCACACGGCGGTCAACGTGCCGTTCCTGGACACGGTGCTGTACCTGCTGGGGATCACGCGCGAGGAGGTCGAGGCGGCGGACACCGTCGACCTCGGCTGAGCGGGGCCCGCCCTGCCGAGCACGGGTACGGCACGGCCCGGACACGCGCGGTACGCCGCGTGCCCGGGCCTGCACCGTGTGTGAGGGTCCGGCCGTGCTCGTCGCCGGAACGCCGTCAGGCGCGGGGCCTCACTCGCTGGGCGCCCAGTAGTCCACCAGCGTGCCGACGCCCGGCTCCAGGGACTTCCAGGAGCCGGTGAAGGTCAGCACCGCGAAGGCGGCGGCCGGGTAGCCCCGGCGGTTCATCCGCTCGCGGGCGTCCGCCTCGTCCGAGCCGGCCAGGATGTCCGCGAGGCCCTGGATGCCGGGGTTGTGGCCGACCAGCAGGACGTTCTGCGCGTCGTCGGAGGTCTCGTTCAGCAGGGCGATCAGCTCGCCGGGCGACGCCTCGTAGATCCGCTCCTCGTAGACGGTTTTCGGTCGCTGCGGGAATTCCTGGACCGCGAGCTTCCAGGTTTCCCGGGTGCGGGTCGCGGTGGAGCACAGGGCCAGGTCGAAGGCGATGGCGGAGTCGGCCAGCTTGCGTCCGGCGACTGCCGCGTCCATGCGGCCCCGCTCAGCGAGCGGGCGCTCATGGTCGTTCACCGGGGGCCAGTCGGCCTTCGCATGCCGGAAGAGGACAATCCTGCGGGGTTCTGCGACGCTCATGTCACCCAGCTTCGCATGAAACAGGCCACGGGGCGCAGGGAGTTGGCGGCCCTCCCCCCGGGGACTCACCGGCCCATGAGCTGCTGCGCGCGTTCGACGAGGTGCGCGATCGCCGGTTCGCCGGCCGCCGCGTGGGCCTCGGAGGGGTTCAGGACGAGGGTCAGCAGCGTGACGAAGGCGAGGGTGGGCAGGGCCAGGGCCCACCAGGGCAGCCGGATGCCGGGGCCGCCGCCCCGTGGGGCGGGGTGGGGCCGGGGATGGGTGCGCGCCGTCATGAGGGCCTCCGCTCCACGAGGAATCCGTTCCGGGGGCCGCTCCCGCGGCCACATCTCGAAGGTACGGACCCGACGGGCGCCAACCCATCCGGTGATCCACCCACTTGACCCTGAGCCTGTCCCCCTAGGGGATACGGGGGCCAGCCCCACCACGCGGCGGACGACGCGGACGACGCGGACCTCCGGGACGGACGGTCCGCCCGGGGCCGCCGGGGCGGCCCGAAGACCGCAGCGCAGCGGACGGACGCACGGGGCGCCGGGACAGAGGCGCCACCGGGCGGGCGGGACGGCAGGGGCGCTGGAACGGCCCGGGAGGGGCCTGGACCTGTCTGGACGTCGGCCCGGGGGCCGGGAGCGGTCGGGCCACCCGGAGGCGCCGCCGGCCGGATTCCGAACGACCGCCTCGGTACGTCCGTGGACGGCGCGAGCGGCGACAGCACCGCCCGACACCGGGGCGCGTCTCCGGCTCCGTCCTCCGTCCTCCGGCTCCGGCTCCGGCTCCGGAGAACGGTCCGGACGGCCCCGCGGGACGGCCCGGGCGTCAGGGGGCGAGGAAACTGGCGACGACGCCGATGACGACGAGGATCGCGAGGAACGAGCCGAGGACCAGGAGCAGCTTCTTCTGGCCGTTCTGCGGGTTCGGGTCGAGGACTGGCATGGGGCCAGTCTCGCATCCCCGGCGCGGTGACCCGGTGCGGGGGCGCGCTCAGCGCGCCGTCTCCTCCTCCACCGTGCGGGGGCGGCCGGCCAGGTAGCCGAACACGGTCTGCGGCACCATGAGGGCGGCCATCAGCCCGATCGGGAGCCCCCAGCCGCCGCTGTGCTGGTAGAGCACACCGACCAGCAGCGGCCCCGGGATGGAGATCAGGTAGCCGGTGCTCTGGGCGAAGGCCGACAGCTGGGCGACGCCGGGGCCGGTCCGTGCCCGCATGCCGACCAGGGTCAGCGCGAGCGGGAAGGCGCAGCCGGCGATGCCCAGCAGCAGTGCCCAGGCCCAGGCGCCGGCGGCCGGGGCGAAGTGGAGACCGGCGTACCCGGCGAGACCGCTGGCGCCGAGGACGAGCACGATCGGGCCCTGGTGGGGCAGCCGGGTGGCGAGCCGGGGTATGACGAAGGCGAGCGGTACGCCCATCACCATGGTGACGGCGAGCAGCAGCCCGGCCGTGCCGGCGGGGACACCGGCGTCCCGGAAGATCTGCGGCATCCACCCCATGGTGATGTAGGCGGCGGTGGCCTGGAGCCCGAAGAAGACGGCCAGTGCCCAGGCGGTGGGGCTGCGGGAGATACGCGGCGGGGCCGCCTCCGCGCGGGGGCCGGGCACGGAGGCGGACGCCGCCCCGGCAGACGCCGCCCCGGCAGACGCCGCCCCGGCAGACGCCGTCCCGGCGGACACCGCCCCGGCGGGAGGGGCCCCGGCAGCCGCGGCCCCCGACGGTGCGGCCGCCTTTCCGGCTCCCGCCGTCCCCGGAGCGCCGGCGCCCGTCCGGCCCCGGCCGCGGCGGCCGGAGGCGTCCGGGCCGTCGGCCCGGACGAACGCGAGCCACGGCAGGACGGCCGCGGCGGCGAGGGCGGACCACAGGACGAGTCCGGACCGCCAGTCCCCGCCGAGCAGGTCGGTCACCGGCACGGTGACGGCGGCGGCAGTCGAGGTGCCGAGGGCGAGCGCCATGGAGTACAGGCCCGTCATGGTGCCGATCCGGTCCGGGAACCAGCGCTTGACGATGACGGGCATCAGGACGTTGCTGACGGCGATGCCCATCAGGGCCAGGGCGGTGGCCGCGAGGAACCCGGCCGTGCCGCCCGCGAACGGGCGGACGAGCAGGCCGGCGGCGATGGCGGCCATGCCGCCGCACACCACGGCGCCGGGCCCGAAGCGGCGGGCGAGGCGCGGAGCGGTGACGCCGAAGACGGCGAAGCACAGCGGGGGCACGGAGGTCAGCAGTCCGGCCACGCTGCCGCTCATGCCGAGCGCCGCGCGGACCTCCTCGAGCAGCGCGCCGAGACTGGTGATGGCGGGCCGCAGATTGAGGGCGGCGAGGACCACGGCCACGACCAGCAGGCGGGCGGTCCACCCGCGCGGGCGGGAGGACGCGTCCGGCGGCCCGGGCGTCCGGGACGGCGGTGCGGGTCGGGATCCGGCCGGTGTGTCTCCGGTCGTCGTGGACGCGAGCGTCCGGGTCTCTTCGCCAGCCATGGGACCCATCATAGAATCATGGGATGATTTCCCGTCCAGCGTCGGGCCGCCCGCCCGGCGGTCCCGCTGTGCGAAGGTGAACCATGCCCCTGAGCCATCCGCGTCGTGCGGCCCTGTCCGAGCAGGTCATCGCCGCCCTGCGCGCGCAGATCACCACGGGTGAGTGGCCGGTCGGCTCCCGGATCCCGACCGAGCCGGAGCTGGTCGAGCAGCTCGGGGTGGCCCGGAACACGGTCCGCGAGGCGGTCCGCGCCCTCGCGCACAACGGCCTGCTGGACATCCGCCAGGGGTCGGGCACCTACGTGGCGGCGACGAGTGAACTGGCGGGCGTCATGCACCGCCGGTTCGCCGACGCCGATCCCCGGCACGTGGCCGAACTGCGCTCCACGCTGGAGTCGTCCGCCGCGCGGCTGGCCGCCGAGCGGCGGACGGAGAAGGACCTCAAACAGTTGGACACCCTGCTGCTGCGCCGCGAGGAGGCGTGGGAGTCGGGCGAGGCCGAGGCGTTCGTGGCGGCGGACGCCACGTTCCACCTGGCGGTGGTGGCGGCCTCGCACAACGACGTGATGACCGCGATGTACGCGGACCTGGGCGAGGTGCTGCGGGACTGGCTGCGCGGCGACGTGGGCCCGGAGCTGTCCCCGGAGACACACATGGAGCACGGGAGGCTGGTGGACGCGATCCGCGCCGGGGACGCCGCGGCGGCGGCCGAGGTGGCCGCCGCCTATCCGCTGGCGTGCCGGCCGGGCCGGATCACGGCTCCGTCCTCCGGTGGCTGACCCAGGCGGAGCCGACCTCCTTCCAGCAGCGGCCGGTCAGGCGCACGGTCTGGGCCGGCCCGGCGGCCACCGGGGCGCTGTCGGCGTCGAGGTCCCACCACCGGACGCACTCCACGTGCAGACTCACACGGTCGGTGACGGGATAGGGGTTGTGGCAGTACGCGGTCACGCTGGAGCCGTCGACACGGATCCGGCACTCGGCACCGAACGGATCGTCCGCGGCCGGCCGGTCCGTCACCGGCTGCGCGGGGCGCGTGCGGGTGTGCGGGAACGCCTCGTACGGCAGGGCCAGGACGAGGGCGGCGGCAAGGGTCGCTGAGGCCAGGCGGTACACGCGCACAACGGGACCTCCTCGGCGTGGCTGGGGAGGGGAAAGCGCGACGGACGTGTCCTCCACGGTGCCCGGTCCCCGGCGCCCCGCGCCCGGATTGGTGGGCCGTTCGGGTGAACGGGACGGATGGCCGCGGGCGCCTCACGAGCGGCCTTCGGCACCGTCCGCGGCAGCACGGCAGGCGGCGTTCCGGCGACCGCCACGCGGCCCAGCGACACGGCGGCATGGCGGCACAGCAGCATGGCGGCACAGCGGCACGGGCAGCGCAGCACGGGGCCCCCGGCCGCCCCGGCGGGACCGGAGCGCCACGCCACGGGACACGGCTCGGGACCGGAGCACCACGGGACACGGCCCGGGACCCGGAGCGCCGCCGGACACGGCGCGGGCCCGCACCCACCGTGGGGTGCGGGCCCGCGCGCCGTGGACGGCCGGGGGACCGTGCGCGGTCCCCTCCGGATCAGGCGCCGACGGCGTGCAGACCGCCGTCGACGTGCACGATCTCACCGGTGGTCTTGGGGAACCAGTCGCTCAGCAGGGCGACGACACCGCGGCCGGCCGGCTCCGGGTCCTTCAGGTCCCACTCCAGCGGGGCACGGGTGTCCCACACGGAGGCCAGCTCGCTGAAGCCCGGGATGGACTTGGCGGCCATGGAGCCGATCGGGCCCGCGGAGATGAGGTTGCAGCGGATGTTCTGCTTGCCCAGGTCGCGCGCCATGTAGCGGTTGGTGGCCTCCAGGGCGGCCTTGGCCGGCCCCATCCAGTCGTACTGCGGCCAGGCGTACTGCGCGTCGAAGGTGAGGCCGACGACGGAGCCGCCGTTCTGCATCAGCGGCAGGCAGGCCATGGTCAGCGACTTCAGGGAGAAGGCGGAGACGTGCATGGCGGTGGACACCGACTCGAACGGCGTGTTGAGGAAGTTGCCGCCGAGCGCGTCCTGCGGCGCGAAGCCGATGGAGTGCACCACGCCGTCGAGGCCGCCCAGTTCCTCGCCGACGACGTCCGCGAGACGGCCCAGGTGCTCGTCGTTGGTCACGTCGAGCTCGATGACCTTGGTGGGCTCGGGCAGCTTCTTGGCGATGCGCTCGGTCAGGGTCGGCCGCGGGAACGCGGTCAGGATGATCTCGGCGCCCTGCTCCTGGGCCAGCTTGGCGGTGTGGAAGGCGATGGAGGACTCCATCAGGACACCGGTGATCAGGACGCGCTTGCCCTCGAGAATTCCGCTCATGTCGTTCAGTGACCCATTCCCAGTCCGCCGTCAACGGGAATGACGGCTCCAGTGATGTACGAGGCGTCGTCGGAGGCGAGGAACCGCACCGTCGCGGCGACCTCCTCCGGCTGCGCGTACCGGCCGAGCGGCACCTGCGACACGATCTTCGTGCGCTGTTCCTCGGTGAGCACCTTCGTCATGTCGGTGTCGACGAAGCCGGGCGCCACGACGTTGAAGGTGATGTTGCGCGACCCCAGCTCACGGGCGAGGGAGCGCGCGAAGCCGACCAGGGCGGCCTTGGAGGCGGCGTAGTTCGCCTGCCCCGCGGAGCCCGCCAGGCCGACGACCGAGGAGATGAGCACCACGCGCCCCTTCTTGGCGCGCAGCATGCCCCGGTTGGCCCGCTTCACGATGCGGAACGTGCCGGTGAGGTTGGTGTCGACGACGGAGGTGAAGTCCTCCTCGGACATGCGCATCAGGAGCTGGTCCTTGGTGACGCCGGCGTTGGCGACGAGGACCTCGACCGGGCCGTGCTGCGCCTCGATCTCCTTGTAGGCCTGCTCCACCTGCTCGGGGTCGGTGATGTCGCAGCGGACCGCGAGGAAGCCGGCCGGCGGCTCACCCGAGCGGTACGTGATGGCGACCTGGTCGCCGGCGTCGGCGAATGCACGGGCGATGGCGAGGCCGATGCCCCGGTTGCCTCCGGTGACGAGAACCGAGCGGCTCAACGGATCACCCTTTCGATAGCGGTCGGATTCCCCCGCCCGAACACCTGGATGACAGGCGGCTTCCCCGAAAACCTATCGGTCGGGAGGTGCCCCGGGACATTCGGGCACCGACAGTGGCGCTCGTGGCCTCCTGTCGGGTTCCTACAGTCCGGACGGACGGTGAGCGGGCGCTCCGGCGTCCCGGGCCGCCCGCCGCGCCCGGCTCCGGGCCCCTCGCTCCGGCCCGGTACGGGTGCGGCCGGCCCCGGTCGGGCCGTGCCGAGCGGATCCGATCCGTCCGGGCGCTCCGGGCGCTCCGGGAGCTCCGGGAGTCCGGAGCGCGGGGGCGCGAAGGCGCACGGAACGGCGCGTGGAAGCCCCACAGGGGGCGGCACGGGCTCCGGCGGCCCGGGCCGTGCGGCATGATTCACTGCCCGTGACGGTCAGGCCGGCGCGCACCGAAGGGAAACCCACCCGTGCCCCATGAAGTCGATCAGTCGTTCCTGGCGCTGCCGCTGCGCCCGCTCGCCGACGCCGCGCTGGCCCGCGCGCGCTCGCTCGGGGCGGAGCACGCCGACTTCCGGCTGGAACGGGTGCGCAGCGCGTCCTGGAGCCTGCGGGACGCCCGGCCCGCCGGGACGTCGGACACCACCGACCTCGGGTACGCGGTGCGGGTGGTGCACGGCGGGGCCTGGGGGTTCGCCTCCGGGGTGGACCTGACGCCCGGCGCCGCCGCGAAGGTCGCCTCGCAGGCGGTGGCGATGGCGCAGCTGTCCGCGCGGGTGGTCCGGGCGGCGGGGGCGGGGCCGGGCGGCCCGGTGGAACTGGCGGAGGAGCCGGTGCACGCGGAGAAGACCTGGGTGTCGTCGTACGACGTCGACCCGTTCTCGGTGCCGGACGAGGAGAAGGCCGGGCTGCTCGCCGAGTGGAGCGCGCGGCTGCTGGCGGCGCCCGGGGTCGACCACGTGGACGCCTCGCTGCTCACCGTGCACGAGAACAAGTTCTACGCCGACACCGCCGGGACCGTGACCACGCAGCAGCGGGTCCGGCTGCACCCGTCGTTCACGGCCGTGTCGGTGGACGACTCCAGCGGGGAGTTCGACTCCATGCGCACCCTGGCGCCGCCCGTCGGGCGCGGCTGGGAGTACCTGACCGGGACCGGCTGGGACTGGGACGAGGAGCTGGCGCGGCTGCCGGAGCTGCTCGCGGAGAAGATGCGGGCGCCGAGCGTGGAGCCGGGCCTGTACGACCTGGTCGTCGACCCGTCCAACCTGTGGCTGACCATCCACGAGTCCATCGGGCACGCCACGGAGCTGGACCGGGCGCTCGGCTACGAGGCGGCGTACGCCGGCACCTCGTTCGCCACCTTCGACCAGCTGGGCAGGCTGAAGTACGGCTCCGAGCTGATGAACGTCACGGGCGACCGCACCGCCGAGCACGGGCTCGCGACGATCGGCTACGACGACGAGGGTGTCGAGGCCCAGTCCTGGGACCTGGTGAAGGACGGCACGCTGGTCGGCTACCAGCTCGACCGGCGGATCGCGAAGCTGACCGGCTTCGAGCGGTCCAACGGGTGCGCGTTCGCGGACTCCCCCGCACACGTGCCGGTGCAGCGGATGGCGAACGTGTCGTTGCGGCCCGATCCCGCCGGGATGTCCACGGAGGACCTGATCGGCGGTGTGGAACGGGGCATCTACGTGGTCGGGGACCGGTCGTGGAGCATCGACATGCAGCGCTACAACTTCCAGTTCACCGGCCAGCGGTTCCACCGCATCGAGAACGGGCGGCTGGCGGGTCAGCTGCGGGACGTGGCCTACCAGGCGACGACGACCGACTTCTGGGGCTCCATGGCGGCGGTCGGCGGTCCGCAGACGTACGTGCTGGGCGGGGCGTTCAACTGCGGCAAGGCGCAGCCGGGGCAGGTCGCGGCGGTCTCGCACGGCTGCCCGTCGGCCCTGTTCCGGGGCGTCAACATCCTCAACACGACTCAGGAGGCCGGTCGATGAGCGGGCGCACGAGCAAGCCGCACGAGATCGTCGAGCGCGCCCTCGCGCTGTCCCGGACCGACGGGTGCGTGGTGATCGCCGACGAGCGGTCGACGGCCAATCTGCGCTGGGCGGGCAACGCGCTCACCACGAACGGGGTCACGCGCGGGCGCACCCTGACCGTGGTGGCCACGGTGGACGGCAGGGAGGGCACCGCGTCCGGGGTCGTGTCGCGGTCCGCCGTGACCGCCGACGAGCTGGAGCCCCTGGTGCGGGCGGCCGAGGCGGCGGCGCGCGGGGCCGGTCCGGCGGAGGACGCCCGGCCGCTGGTCGCCGGGGTGCCCGCGTCCGCGGACTTCACCCAGGCGCCCGCCGAGACCTCATCGGCGGTGTTCACGGACTTCGCCCCGGCGCTCGGGGAGTCGTTCGCCCGGGCCCGGGCGGGCGGGCGTGAGCTGTACGGGTTCGCCCACCACGAGGTGGTGTCCAGCTACCTCGGCACGTCGACGGGCCTGCGGCTGCGGCACGACCAGCCGAACGGGACGCTGGAGCTGAACGCCAAGTCGCCGGACCGCACCCGGTCGGCGTGGGCGGGCCGCTCCACCTGCGACTTCACGGACGTGGACCCGAGGGCGCTGGACGCGGAACTGGCGGTGCGGCTGGGCTGGGCCGAGCGGCGCCTGGAGCTGCCCGCGGGCCGGTACGAGACGCTGCTGCCGCCGACCGCGGTGGCGGACCTGCTGATCTACCAGCTGTGGTCGGCCTCCGGACGGGACGCGGCCGAGGGCCGCACGGTGTTCTCCGCCCCCGGCGGCGGCACCCGCATCGGTGAGCGGCTCACCGGTCTGCCGCTGACGCTGCGCAGCGACCCGCACGAGCCGGGGCTGCAGTCGGCGCCGTTCGTGCTGGCGCACTCCTCCGGGGGCGACCGCTCGGTGTTCGACAACGGGCTGCCGCTGGCGGCCACCGAGTGGGTGCGCGAGGGCGAGCTGAGGCACCTGACCACCAGTCGGCACAGCGCGGAGCTGACCGGGCTGCCGGTGACGCCGGGGATCGACAACCTGATCCTGGAGGGGGGCCGGGACCGCTCGCTGGAGGAGATGGTGGCGGACACCCGGCGGGGGCTGCTGCTGACCTGCCTGTGGTACATCCGCGAGGTGGACCCGGCGACGCTGCTGCTGACCGGCCTGACCCGGGACGGCGTCTACCTGGTGGAGAACGGCGAGGTGACCGGCGAGGTGAACAACTTCCGGTTCAACGAGTCGCCGGTGGACCTGCTGGGCCGGGCGGCCGAGGCGGGGCGGACGGAGAAGACGCTGCCCAGGGAGTGGAGCGACTGGTTCACCCGGGCCGCGATGCCCGCGCTGCGCATCCCCGATTTCAATATGAGCTCGGTCAGCCGGGGCGTATAACCTCGTAGGCGTCCGCGTCCGGCCGCCGGCCGGGCGCGCGGAGCCGAGCACCCTCGGCGCCCTTCTTCCGGCATCACCTAGGAGACACGAGAACCGTGACGGACATCGTCGACGAGCTGCAGTGGCGCGGGCTGTTCGCCCAGTCCACCGACGAGGACGCATTGCGCAAGGCGCTCGCGGACGGTCCCGTCACCTTCTATTGCGGCTTCGACCCGACCGCGCCGTCCCTGCACGTGGGGCATCTGGTGCAGGTGCTCACCCTGCGCCGGCTCCAGCAGGCCGGGCACCGGCCGCTGGCGCTCGTCGGCGGGGCCACGGGCCAGATCGGCGACCCGCGGCCGACCGCGGAGCGCACCCTGAACTCGCCGGAGACGGTCGCGGGCTGGGTGGAGCGGCTGCGCCGGCAGATCGAGCCGTTCCTGTCCTTCGAGGGCGAGAACGCGGCCGAGATGGTCAACAACCTGGACTGGACGCAGAACCTGTCGGCCATCGAGTTCCTGCGGGACGTCGGCAAGCACTTCCGCGTCAACAAGATGCTGACGAAGGATTCGGTCGCCCGGCGGCTGGAGTCCTCCGAGGGCATCAGCTACACCGAGTTCAGTTACCAGCTGCTGCAGGCCATGGACTTCCTCCAGCTCTACCGGAGGTACGGCTGCACGCTCCAGCAGGGCGGCAGCGACCAGTGGGGCAACCTCACGGCGGGCCTGGACCTGATCCACCGGCTGGAGCCGGACGCCACGGTGCACGCGTACGCGACGCCGCTGATGACGAAGGCGGACGGCACCAAGTTCGGCAAGACCGCGAGCGGCGCCGTCTGGCTGGACCCGGAGATGACGACGCCGTACGCGTTCTACCAGTTCTGGCTGAACGTGGACGACCGGGACATCTCGGGCTACATGCGCATCCTGTCCTTCCGGTCCCGTGAGGAGCTGGAGGAGCTGGAGCGGCAGACCGAGGAGCGGCCGCAGGCCCGGGCCGCGCAGCGTGCGCTGGCCGAGGAGCTGACGACGCTGGTGCACGGCGCGGACCAGACGGCCGCCGTGATCGCCGCCTCGAAGGCGCTGTTCGGCCAGGGCGAGCTGGCGGAGCTGGACGAGCGCACGCTGGCCGCAGCGCTCTCCGAGGTGCCGCACGTCCGGGTCGCGGAGCCCGCCCCGGTGGTGGACCTCTTCGCGGAGGTCGGCCTGGTGGCCAGCAAGTCGGCCGCGCGGCGCACGGTGAAGGAGGGCGGCGCCTACGTGAACAACGTGAAGGTCGCCGCCGAGGACGCCGTCCCCGCGCGGGAGGACCTGCTGCACGGGCGCTGGCTGGTGCTGCGCCGGGGCAAGAAGAACCTGGCGGCCGTCGAGGTCACGGCCGGCTGATCCCGGTCGGCCGGGGGGCGGTTCCCACGGGGACCGTCCGCCCCGGCCGCCCCCCGGGGACGGGTCAGGCTCCCCGGGTCCCGTGCTTCCTGCGCTGCATCGCGTTGTAGATCATCTCCACGAGGAGCACGACGACGATGGCCGCGCCCAGCTGGAAGATGTGCCGCCCCCAGTCGATGCCCCGGGTCTCCTCGATCCCGAAGCCCCGTGCGATGGCGTTGCCGACGACAGCGCCGATCATGCCGCAGATGGTCGCCAGCCACAGCGGGATGTGCTGCTTGCCGGGGATCACCGCCTTGGCGAGCAGGCCGAGCACGAATCCCACGATGATCGCCCACAACCAGCCCATGGCTGCCTCCTCGTACGGCTTGACGCGAGCATTACGGCCAGTGTCGGCCCGGAGCGGGTGCACCGCATGCCGGGCGGCGCCGTCCGCGCGACGGAGCGGCCCCCGGCGGGCGGACCGGGGCGCGCCCCGGTGGCGGCCCGGCGGCCGCGCGGGCGTAACGTGGTGGGTGTCCGGGCCCGGTGTCCCCGATCGGTCGCGGAGCGGTCAGGGACGGGGAAGTCTCGTACGGGCGGGTGGTGGATGACGATGCGGAAGCAGCATGGCCCCGAGGTGTTCCGGATCACCGGCGCCCGGGCGGGACTCCAGGACGACGTGCGGGGACGGCAGCGCCGGTACGTGATCTCGATGACCATCCGTACGATCTCGGTCATCCTCGCCGCGGTGCTGTGGAACGTGGAGAAGCACGTCGCGATCGTGGCGCTGGTCCTCGGCGCGCTGCTGCCGTACATCGCGGTGGTGATCGCCAACGCGGGCCGGGAGAACGCCCCCTCGTTGCCGTCGACCTTCGTGACCACGCCGATGCGGCCCATGATCACGCCGCCGCCCGGGGAGGACGGCGACACGCGGGACACGGACGCGCGGGCCGCGGCGGAAGCGGGTGCGGAGCGTCCCGAAGGGCCGTGACCGCCGGGTACGGACGGGTGAGCGGCGGGAGCGGAAGCAGGTTCTGCGCCAAGCTCAAGAAAAGCTCAGATCAATCATGCTGTTCCGGTGCCGGTGCCGGGGTGACCCGTGACATACTTCGTACGCGCTCCGCATCCCCCGTCGGAGCGACGGACCGACGCCGGGCAGCTCCCCCCGTGGCTGCTCGGCGTCGCCTTTTCCGGGGGACGGCCGCCCGGTCCGGAAGCCGCCGCGGGGCCGGGTTAGGGTCGCGGTGTGATGGTCCCCGATCCCGAGACGCCGATCTGTTCCGCCAAGGGCTGCCGGAGCGCGGCCGCCTGGGTGCTGGCCTGGAACAACCCGAAGCTGCACACGCCGGAGCGGCGCAAGACGTGGCTCGCCTGCGAGGAGCACCGGGAGCACCTGTCGCAGTTCCTGGGCGTGCGGGGGTTCCTGAAGGACGTCGTCCCCTTCGCCGAGTGGCAGGCCCGGGAGGTCTGAGCGCTACCGGGGCCGGTCGTTCGGGGCTCAGCCGCCGATGGCGGACATCGGCCGGTCCGGCTGGACGAAGGAGGGGTCGTCCAGGCCCGCGCCGGCCTTCTTGCCCCACATGGCCTGCCGCCAGACACGGGCGATCTCCTCGTCCGGGGCGCCGGAGCGCAGGGCGGCGCGCAGGTCGGTCTCCTCGGTGGCGAACAGGCAGGTGCGGACCTGCCCGTCGGCGGTGAGGCGGGTGCGGTCGCAGGCGGAGCAGAACGGGCGGGTGACGGAGGCGATGACGCCCACGCGGTGCGGGCCGCCGTCGACCAGCCAGCGCTCGGCGGGTGCGGAGCCGCGGGCCTCGGCGCCCTCGGGGGTCAGCTCGAAACGGGTGCGCAGGGAGGCGAGGATGTCCCCCGCCGTGACCATGCCCTCGCGCTTCCAGCCGTGCTGGGCGTCCAGCGGCATCTGCTCGATGAACCGCAGTTCGTAGTCGTGCTCCACGGCCCAGGCGAGCAGGTCGGGCGCCTCGTCGTCGTTGAGTCCGGGCATGAGCACGGAGTTGACCTTCACGGGGGTCAGACCGGCCTCGCGGGCCGCGTACAGGCCGTCGGTGACGTCCTGGTGGCGGTCGCGGCGGGTGAGGCGCTTGAAGACGTCCGGGCGCAGGGTGTCCAGGGAGACGTTCACCCGGTCCAGGCCCGCCCGCTTCAGGGCGCCGGCGGTGCGGCGCAGGCCGATGCCGTTGGTGGTGAGGGAGATCTGCGGACGGGGCTCCAGGGCGGCGACCCGTTCGACGATGCCGACCAGGCCGGGCCGCAGCAGGGGCTCGCCGCCGGTGAAGCGGACCTCCTCGATGCCGAGGGCGGTGACGGCGACGCCGACCAGGCGGACGATCTCGTCGTCGGTGAGCAGGTCGGGCTTGGCGAGCCACTGCAGGCCCTCCTCGGGCATGCAGTAGGTGCAGCGCAGGTTGCACCGGTCGGTGAGCGAGACCCTCAGATCGGTGGCCACTCGGCCATAGGTGTCGATGAGCACGTGGGCCCCCTCCCTCGACGCGGATCGCTGACATCCCGTACCTGCGAGCGTACGTGACGGCACCGACGGGCCACAGCCGCCCGATGCGACGAGAACGACGACGGCCGCGTCGTGGGGACCTGGAGGTTCCTACGACGCGGCCGTTTGGCGGGGTGGATCAGTGGGCGCCGGTTCCGGTGAGGGACCGGACCTCCAGCTCCGCGTACTTCTCGGTGTCCGGCTGCTCCTTGGAGAGCACGGTGCCGAGCCAGCCGAGCAGGAAGCCGGCCGGGATGGAGATCAGGCCCGGGTTCTTCAGCGGGAACCAGGAGAAGTCGACGTCGGGGAACATCGACGTGGGGTCGCCGGAGACGACGGGCGAGAACAGCACCAGGCCGACGGCGATGACGAGACCGCCGTAGATCGACCACAGCGCGCCCTGGGTGGTGAACCGCTTCCAGAACAGGCTGTAGAGGATGGTCGGCAGGTTGGCCGAGGCGGCGACCGCGAACGCGAGCGCGACCAGGCCGGCCACGTTCAGGTCGCGGGCGAGGGCGCCCAGGGCGATGGAGACGACACCGATGAGGACGGTGGCCAGACGGGCCGCCCGCATCTCCTCCTTCTCGGTGGCCTTCCCCTTGCGGATGACGTTGGCGTAGATGTCGTGCGCGAAGGAGGAGGACGAGGCCAGGGTGAGGCCCGCGACCACGGCCAGGATGGTCGCGAAGGCGACCGCCGAGATGGTGGCGAGCAGGATCGCGCCCCAGGTCGAGTCGACGCCGCCGAGGTGCAGGGCGAGCAGCGGGGCCGCCGTGTTGCCGGACGGGTTGGACTCGATGATCTCGGTGCGCGAGATCAGGGCCGCGGCGCCGAAGCCGAGGGCGATGGTCATCAGGTAGAAGCCGCCGATGATGCCGATGGCCCAGTTGACGGACTTCCGGGCGGCCTTGGCGTTGGGCACCGTGTAGAAGCGGATCAGGATGTGCGGCAGGCCGGCGGTGCCGAGCACCAGGGCGATGCCGAGGGAGATGAAGTCCAGCTTGGTGGTGCCGCTGGCGCCGTACTGCAGGCCGGGCTCCAGGAAGGCGGCGCCCGCTCCGCTGTTCTCGGCGGCCTTGCCGAGCAGGTCGGAGATGTTGAAGTTGAACTTCAGCAGGACCAGGAAGGTGATCAGGATGGTGCCGCCGATGAGCAGCACGGCCTTGATCATCTGCACCCAGGTGGTGCCCTTCATGCCGCCGATGGACACGTAGACGATCATCAGGACGCCGACCAGGGCGACGATGAGGATCTTGCCGGCGTCGGAGGTGATGCCGAGCAGCAGCGAGACGAGGACGCCGGCGCCGGCCATCTGGGCGAGCAGGTAGAAGATCGACACGACGATGGTCGAGGTGCCGGCGGCGGTGCGCACCGGGCGCTGGCGCATGCGGTAGGCGAGGACGTCGCCCATGGTGTAGCGGCCGGAGTTGCGCAGCGGTTCGGCGACCAGCAGCAGCGCCACCAGCCAGGCGACCAGGAAGCCGATGGAGTACAGGAAGCCGTCGTAGCCGAAGAGGGCGATGGCGCCGGCGATGCCGAGGAAGGACGCGGCGGACATGTAGTCGCCGGAGACGGCGAGCCCGTTCTGGAAGGCGCTGAACTGGCGCCCGCCGGCGTAGAAGTCGGAGGCGCTCTTGGTCTGGCGCCCGGCCCAGACGGTGATGCCGAGGGTGGCGACGACGAACAGCGCGAAGAGGGTGATGATCAGGCCGCGGTGTTCGCTGGCCTCGTTCGCGGCGAGGGTGACGTGGGCGATCGAGGGGCTCATGCGCCGCCCTCCATACGGGTCTTGATGGCTTCGGCCTTCGGGTCGAGCTTGGCGGCGGCGTGGCGGGAGTACCACCACGCGATGAAGAAGGTGGTGGCGAACTGCAGGATGCCGAAGACGAAGGCGACGTTGATGTTGCCGAACAGCTCGGTGCCCATGAAGCCGCCCGCGTAGTTCGACAGCAGGACGTACAGCAGGTACCAGGCGATGAAGGCGACGGTCAGCGGGAACGCGAAGGAGCGGTGCGTGCGGCGCAGTTCGGCGAACTCCGCGCTCTGCTGAACCTCGGTGAACTCCTCCGGCGTCGGGAGTCTGGTCTCTGCTGTCGAGGGGGGCGGTGCTTCGGCGGCCACGGAGTCTCCTCGCGATCGTGCGGTCCGACAGGGACGGAGGCGAGTGTCCTCGCGCTCCCTGCCCAAGGGCACGGCGCCCGGCCGGGGGTGGTTCAAACGGGTTCTGCTTCTTTCCGGCCGACGGCTTCCGGCCGGGCGGACGAGGGCGGGCGCGGAGGCCGGGGCACGGGCGCGGGGGCACGGGCGCGGGGGCACGGTCACGGGGGCCGGGGCACGGGCGGCGGCCGGGCCGCCGGGGCGGGAACGGCCCCCGGGCGGCGCGTCCCCGGACGCCGGCGCCGCGGGGCCGGCACGGCGAGGGTGTCCGGGGACGGAGAGGGCCGTCCGGGGGACCGCACGGGACCCTCCGGGACATTCGGGCGCGGACTGTGAAGACCTTGAGGGAAAACGTTGCTGGCCCGAGACCTCGCGGGATAGCTTCACCCTGCACAACCCGTCATGTACCTGCCCGAGCACCACCTGTGTCTCGGGCAGCTTCCGTTCCGGATGATGTGGAGACCCCATGGCTCATCTGCGTTCCAGACGCCGGCTCGCCCTCGCCGTGCCCGTCGCGCTGTCGCTGACCGCCTCGCTCGGCTTCCTGCCGGCGGCGGCCTCGGCCGCCGAGCGGACCGCGTCGACGGCGGAGCAGGCGACGGACGCGCCCGCCTTGGCGTACGTCGTCAACACCAAGGTGGACCGCCGCACGATCGCATCGGTGGAGAAGGCGATCGCCAAGGCCGGCGGGAAGGTCGTGGTCACCCACGACAGGATCGGTGTCATCGTCGTCCATTCGGCGAACCCGGACTTCGGCACGGAGATACGCAAGGCCCGGGGTGTGCAGTCGGCGGGTGCCACCCGCACCGCGCCCCTGACCCCGGCCGGCACCACCGACGTCGGCGCGGCCGAGTACGTGACGGCCGCGGACGCCGCGCGCATCGGGGCCGCCTCGGCGAAGACGCCGGGCAGCGAGCCGCTCGAGGCCGACCAGTGGGACCTGAGGGCGATCGGCGCCGACAAGGCCGCGAAGATCAACCCGGGCAGCGGCAAGGTGACCGTCGCCGTCATCGACACCGGCGTCGACGACACCCACCCGGACCTCGCCCCGAACTTCTCCGCCTCCCAGTCCGCCAACTGCGTCGGCGGCGTGGCGGACACCAGCGAGGGCGCCTGGCGCCCGTACACGGACGAGGACTACCACGGCACCCACGTGGCCGGTGAGATCGCCGCCGCCCGCAACGGCATCGGCGTGGCCGGTGTCGCGCCGGGCGTGAAGGTGTCCGGCATCAAGGTGAGCGACCCGGACAACGGCCTCTTCTACCCGGAGAACGTCGTCTGCGCCTTCGTGTTCGCCGCCGACCACGGCGTGGAGATCACGAACAACAGCTACTACGTCGACCCGTGGCTGTACAACTGCAAGGACGACCCGGACCAGAAGGCGATCCTGGACGCGGTCAACCGCGCCCAGCTGTACGCCCAGCGCAAGGGCACCCTGCACGTGGCGTCCGCCGGCAACTCCAACCACGACCTGGCCTCGGACGCGATCGACGACGCCTCCAGCCCCAACGACACCACTCCGGTCGAGCGCACCATCGACCCGAGCGAGTGCCTGGACCTGCCGACCCAGCTGCCGGGCGTGGTCACCGTCAGCGCGACGGGCGTGGACAACCTGAAGTCCTACTACTCGACCTACGGCCACCGGGTCGTGGACGTGGCCGCGCCGGGCGGTGACCGCCGCTACCAGCTGCCGGACACCCCGTCGAAGGACGGCCGCATCCTGTCCACCATGCCGAACGGGCAGTACGCCTTCCTCCAGGGCACGTCGATGGCCTCGCCGCACGCCGCCGGCGTCGCCGCGCTGCTGAAGTCCAAGCACCCGTGGGCCCCGCCCGCCGTGATCCAGGCGCTGCTGAAGGCCCAGGCGGACAACCCGGGCTGCCCGGACTCCTACGACCAGGACGGCGACGGCACGCAGGACGCCACCTGCGAGGGCGGCAAGCGTGTCAACGGCTTCTACGGCTACGGCATCGTCAACGCGCTGCGCGCCGTGAAGTAGGGCCCCCGCCGGGGCACGGGTCCCGGGGCGGCACACGGAGGGCCGGGCGGTTCGCCCGGCCCTCCGGCCGTGCGGCAGGGTGTGCGGTGGCACACGGTCCCGGCCGCCCCGTTCCGGCGGGGCCCGATCACCCCCGGTCCGGGCGGCCGGGGCCCACGGAGGAAGCACGATGAGCGATACGGCCGGCGCCTGGTCCGCACTCGGCGGGGATCCCGCTCTGCTCGCACGGGTGTCGGCCGTGGAGCGGCCTGAGGTGCTGCCGGCGCGGCTCCCGGTGCGTGCGACGGCGCGGGCGTGCGTGGCCGCGTGCGCGCTGGCGGCCGCCGAGCTGGCGGCCCGGCGGGCGGGCCTCGCCGAGGTGCCTGCCGTACGGGTGGACGACGGCGCGGTGGCGACGGCGTTCGTCAGCGAGCGGCACCTGCTGGTGGACGGGCGGGCCCCGGTCCCCTTCGCGCCGCTGTCGCGGTTCTGGCGGACGGCGGACGGCTGGGTGCGCACCCACGCCAACTACCCGCACCACTGGGAGCGGTTGCTGGCCGCGCTGGGCGTGACCGGCGACGGCGACCCGGAGACGGTGGCGGCGGCGCTGGCCGGACGGTCCGCGCGGGAGGTGGAGGACACGGTGTGCGCGGCCGGGGGGCTCGCGGTCGCGCTGCGCACGCCGGCGCAGTGGGCGGCGCATCCGCAGGGCGTGGCGGTGGCGCGGCGGCTCCTGGTGGAGCGCGTCCGGCTGGACTCCGCGTCCGGCCGGGCCCTGCCGGGGGTGGACGGGCGGCCCCTGCTGCCCGCCGCCGGGGTGCGAGTGCTGGACCTGACCCGGGTCATCGCCGGGCCCGTCGCCACCCGCGTGCTCGGCCTGCTCGGCGCGGACGTGCTGCGGGTGGATCCGCCGGGCCTGCCCGAGATCGCCGACCAGCACGCCGACACCGGCTTCGGGAAGCGGTCCGCGCGGCTCGACCTGGCCTCGGACCGGGACGCCTTCGAGGAGTTGCTCGCCGGCGCGGACGTCGTCGTCACCGGCTACCGCCCGGGCGCCCTGGACCGGTTCGGGCTGGACGCGCCGGCGCTGGCCGAGCGGCGGCCGGGAGTGGTGGTGGCCCAGTTGTCGGCGTGGGGCGCGTACGGACCGTGGGGCGGCCGGCGGGGTTTCGACAGCCTGGTGCAGGTGGCCACGGGCATCGCGGCGGCCGAGGGCGGGGACGGGCGTCCGGGCGCGCTGCCGGCGCAGGCGCTCGACCACGGCAGCGGATACCTCCTCGCGGCGGCCGTGCTGCGGGCCCTGACGGACCGTGCGGAGACGGGCGGCAGCCGGCTGGTCCGGGTGGCGCTGGCCCGCACGGCGCAGTGGCTGCTGGAGTCCGCGCCCGCCGCGGCCGCGCGGGCGGACGCCCCGGCCGGGCAGGCCCCGGCCCTCGTGCCCGGCCCCTGGCTGGCCGCGACCGACAGCCCGCTCGGCCGGCTGCGGTACGCCCTGCCCCCGGTCACGTTCGCGGGCGGGCCGCGCGACTGGGCCCGTCCGCCCGGCCCGTGGGGAGCCGACGCGGCGCGCTGGGAGTGACCGGCGGCGGGCGAGGCGGACGCGGCGGACCGCAGGGCCCGAGGCACGGCCCGGCGCACCGACGGGCCGCCGGCGGGCGTCGTGCGGCCGGGGGTACGGCGCCCGCGGCACGGTGTCGCGCCCCGGCGTGTAACGGCTCCGGAGCCCTGGCTGTGTATCGGCTTCGGAGCCCCGGCTGTGTAACGGCTCCGGAACGGAACCGTCCTGAAAAGATGCATCACGCACGGAATGTCCGGGCCCACTTCCGTCCCGGGCTTGCCCGGCTCTGTGTGTGCTTGTGAAGATCCTGGGGTGACTCTGACCAACCCCCGGTCCAGGACGACCGGTGCGCACAGGGGCGCGCGGCGTTCCGGCGTCGGCCCGGCCGTCGCCGTCCTCGTCCTGGTGACGCTGGGCGCGCTCATACCCCTGCTCGGTCCGGCTCCGGCACTGGACGGCACCGGGGAGGACCCGGCTCCCGGCACGGGAGGCATAGCCCTGCTGCGGACGGTGCTGTTCGCGGCGCTGGCCGTGCCCGTCGGCGAACTGTTCGTGCGGCGGCTGGCCCGTTCCGTACCGGGCGCGCCCCCCGTCCTGCCCCGCAGCTGGTCCACGGTGGCCAACTCGGTGGGGTTCGTGGCCGCCCTGGGGCTGGCGTCGGTCGTGGCCACCGGCAACCTCGTCCCCGCCGGCCTCGCCGACATCGACGTGGGCGGCCTCTACGACACCCGGGACGGCAAGCTCGCCCTCCTGGAGGTCAACGGCTTCCTCGCCGCCGCCCTGTGCGCCGCCTCGTCCCGGCCCGGCACCCAGGCGTGGCCGCTGGCCGCCGTGGTCGTGGCGGAGGCGCTGCGCGCGCACCCCACGACGGAGTACTCGCCCCTGCTGGGCTCCGGTCTGACGCTGGTGCACCTGACCTGTGCCTCGATGTGGGTGGGCGGCCTGGTGTACACCCTGCGCACCATCGCGCGGTGGCGGGCCGCCGAGGCGGGCAGCGCCCTGCTGGGCCTCTACGCGCGGGTGGCCGCCCTGCTCCTGGCCGCCCTCACCGCGACCGGCATCTGCAGTTCGCTGCGCCGGATGCCGCCCGAGACGATCATGGAGCAGCTGACGGAGACCGCCTACGGCCGGGTCCTGCTCGCCAAGGTGCTGCTGATGGCGGGGGTCGCCGCCCTCGCCCTGTGGGCCCGGATCCGGCTCGGCCGGGCGGCCGATCCGCTGTCCGCCTGCTCCCCCGCGCGGGCGGAGGTGTTCGCCCTGGGCCTGGTGGTGGCGGTGTCCGGACTGCTCACGGCCCTCCCGGTCCCGATCCGCTGGTGAGCTCCGCGCGCAACGCACGGACGGCGCACGGCACCTGACGGTCCGTCGGGACCGCGGACCGCGCTCCGCACGGCCGCGCCCACGCCCGCTCACCCCGCGCCGCGGCCCTCCCGCACCGGCCCGCCGCCGGACCGCGGCCGCCCGTACACATCGATCACTCGCGGACATTCCCGGCATCCGAACGCCCGCGCGGGACCGGGGACCTGACGGACCGCAGTGTCGGCCGCGCCCCGTATCCTCAGTGACCATGCTCGAAGACCTGACGACCGCAGCCCCCTCCCCCGGCGTGTGGCCGGCGGCGTATCCCCGGGGTTACGCGGTCGTTGACGTGGAGACGACGGGGCTGGCCCGGGACGACCGCATCATCTCGGCGGCCGTGTACCGGCTGGACGCGCAGGGCGAGGTCGAGGACCACTGGTACACCGTGGTCAACCCGGAGCGGGACCCCGGCCCGGTGTGGATCCACGGCCTGACGAGCGAGGCGCTGGAGGGCGCGCCCCTGTTCGGCGACATCGCCGCGGAGTTCGCGGCCCGGCTGCGGGGCCGGGTGCTGGTGGCGCACAACGCGGTCTTCGACTGGCAGATGATCGCCCGGGAGTACGCCCGCGCGCGTGTCGAGGCGCCGGTGCGGCAGCGGCTGTGCACCATCGCGCTCGCCAAGGAGCTGCGGCTGCCGCTGCCCAACCACAAGCTGGAGTCGCTCGCCGCGCACTTCGGCGTCGTGCAGCAGCGGGCGCACCACGCGCTGGACGACGCGCGGGTGCTGGCGGAGGCGTTCCGTCCCAGCCTGCGGGCCGCCGCGGCGGCGAACGTCCGGCTGCCGCTGCACGAGTGCCGGCCGCTGACGGAGTGGACGGACCGGCCGCGGATCGGGCAGCAGGCCGCCTACGCCGGGCGCCCGGCCACCTGGCGCCCTTCGCGCAGGCGGCCCGCCTGCCCGTACCCCAACCCGGGGCGGTACGAGCCGGGCAGGCCGCTCAAGCAGGGCATGCGGGTGGCCTTCTCCGGCGACACCTCCGTCGACCGGGAACTGCTGGAGGACCGGGCGACGGAGGCGGGACTGCACGTGGCCACCAGCCTGTCCCGGCTGACCAGCCTCCTGGTCACCAACGACCCCGGGTCCGGGACGTCCAAGGTGGTCAAGGCCCGCCAGTTCGGCACACCGGTCGTGGACGAGGCGGCGTTCGGTCAGCTGCTCGGCAACGTCGAACCCGCGTCCGAGGGCTGACCGGGCCCCGCCGGGCGGGCGACCGTACGGACGGGTGATTGCCCGGCGACTCGCCTGCCGCCCGCTCGTCCCCCACGGACCGACGGCCCACCCTGTGGCCCATGGCGACCTGCGAAGTATGCGGCAACAGTTACGGAATGACCTTCGAGGTGCACGCCCAGGGGGCCGTGCACGTGTTCGACTGCTTCTCCTGTGCGATCCACCGCATGGCCCCGATCTGCGAGCACTGCCGGGTGCAGATCATCGGCCAGGGCGTGGAGGCCGAGGGCCACTGGTACTGCGGGGCCCACTGCGCCCGGGCGGAGGGAAGGACGGGCATCGTGGACCGGGTATGAGGGCGTACCGGACGTACCCGCCTCCGAGCACCCCACGACCGAGTTGTACGGTCGTGGGGTGTACCGCTTCCTGTTGTCCCGCCAGTGGGTGACCATCACCCTGGTCGCCCTGCTGCTCATCCCCACGATGATCTGGCTGGGCTTCTGGCAGATGGAGCGCCACGACCAGCGCTCCGCGCGCAACCGGCTCGTCGCCGAGGCGCTGGACGCGGAGCCGGTGCCCGTGCAGCGGCTCGCCTCCCCCGGGCACGCCGTGACCCGCGAGGAGCGGTACCGCACGGTGACCGCCACGGGCCGGTTCGACACCGACGCCGAGGTCGTGGTGCGCCGCCGCACCAACTCCGACGACGAGGTCGGCTACCACGTCCTCACCCCGCTGGTCCTCCGGGACGGCAGGATCCTGCTGGTCAACCGCGGCTGGATCCCGTCGGACGGGCCCAGCCAGACCGTGTTCCCGGACGTTCCCCCGCCGCCCTCCGGCGAGGTCACGATCACGGGCCGGCTGATGCCCGACGAGACCACCGAGGCCAGCGGCATCAAGAACCTCCAGGGCCTGCCCGACCGGCAGATCATGCTGATCAACAGTGAACTGGAGGCCCGCCGCCTGGGCGCCGAGGTGCTCGGCGGCCACGTGGTGCAGACGGCGCCCGAGCCGCGCGACGGCAGCCCGCAGCTGCTCGGCGGCCCGGGCGAGGAGAACGCCGCCCTGAACTACGCGTACGCCCTGCAGTGGTGGCTGTTCGCCGCGGCCGTGCCGGTCGGCTGGGTCGTGCTGGTGCGCCGTGAGACACGGGAGCGGGCGGCCCGGTCCGCGGCCGGGCCCGCCGGCGCCCCGGAGTCGGAGCCGGCCTCCGTCTGACCGCCCCCGTCTGAACCGCCCCCGGCCCGCGCACCCCTCCCGGCCGCCCGCCCCCGTGTGCGAGAGTGTGCGGGCCGCCGGGCCCGGCCGTCGCGGCGCCCCGGGCGGACGGCCCCGGGGTCCCTGTCCCGCGAACCGGTCCCCGGCGCGGCACTTCACCGGGTACGGGGCACACAAGGACGGTGACGCATGGCCGACGGCGCCATGACCGCGACGTTCCTCGCCGTGATCGGCGGGGCGTCGCTGCTCGCCGTCACGGCGCGCCGGCTCCGGCCGAGCGACCGGCTGCCCTCGCTGGAGGGCTGGGCGCTCGCCGACCGCAGCCTCGGGGCCGGCTGGACCTGGCTGCTGCTCGGCGGCACCGTCTACACCGCGTACACCTTCACCGCCGTACCGGGACTGGCGTACGGCAACGGGGCGCCGGCGTTCTTCGCGGTGCCGTACACGGTGATCGTCTGTCCGCTGGCCTTCGTGCTGCTGAGCCGGCTGTGGAGCGTGGCCCGCCGGCACGGCTACGTCACCGCGGCCGACTTCGTGCGCGGACGCTACGGGTCGCCGCCGCTGGCCCTGGTGGTGGCGCTGACCGGGATCCTCGCGACGATGCCCTACCTGGCGCTGCAACTGCTGGGGATCCGCGCGGTGCTCACCGCCGGCGGGCTGTACCCGCACGGCGCCACCGGCGACCTGGTGATGGTGGCGGTCTTCGCCGGCCTGGCGGTGGCGACCTACCGGCACGGACTGCGGGCGCCCACCGTGATCGCGGCCCTGAAGGCGGTCGCGGTGTTCGTCTCGCTCACCGCGGTGTGCTGGCTGGTGCTGCGGCGGTTCGGCGGGCCCGGTGCCGTCTTCGACGGTGCGGCCCGCGCGCTCGGCGGGACGGACACGGCCCACTCGCCGCTGGTGCTGACCCCCGGGCAGCAGCCCGCGTACGCCACCCTCGCGCTCGGCTCCGCGCTGGCCCTGCTGATGTACCCGCACGTGCTCACCGCAGGGTTCGCGGCCGACGGGCCGCGCACCCTGCGCAAGGTGTCGGCGAGGCTGCCCGCCTGGACCGCGCTGCTGGCGCTCTTCGGCTTCCTGGGCATCGCCGCCCTCGCCGCCGGGGTGCGCGCCCCCGAGGGCGGCGCGGAGGCGGCCGTGCCGATGCTCGTCGACCGGCTGATGCCGGGACCGCTGGCGGGGCTGGTGTTCGGCGCGATCGTGGTGGGCGCGCTGGTCCCGGCGGCGGTCATGTCGATCGCCGCGGCGACGAGCTTCGTGCGCAACGTGTACGTGGAGTACGTGCATCCGACGGCCACCCCGAAGCGCCAGGTGCGCATCGCGAAGGCGGTGTCCCTCACCGCGAAGCTGGGCGCCGTGGCGTTCGTGTTCGGGCTGCGCGACCAGGACGCCGTCAACCTGCATCTGCTGGGCGGGGTGTGGATGCTCCAGGTGTTCCCGGCGGTGGCCGTCGGCCTGTACACACGCTGGCTGCACCCGCGGGCCCTGCTCGCCGGGTGGACCGCGGGCATGGCCGCCGGGACCTGGCTGGTGGTGCGCGAGGGGTTCTCCTCGATCGTGCCGCTCGGCCCCGGCGGCGGGCCGGTGGAGATCTACGCCGGGGTCGCCGCCCTGCTGCTGAACCTGACCGTCGCGGTGGCCTGCACCCCGGCGCTGCACCGCCTCGGCGTCCCGCGCGGCGCGGACGCCACCGACCTGCCGCCCCGCCCGATGGCCGGGCGGCGCCCGGAGACGGGAGCCGACACCACGTGAGACGCCGGCCGCAGTCCCCCGACACCCTGCCGCCCGCCCCGGCGGTCCCTCCCCCGGCGCCGCCCCCGACGGCGGTCCGCGGGCAGCCGCCCGCCCAGGCCGCCGATCCGGCCGACCGGGAGCGGGAGGCCGGGGTGGCCCGCCTCTTCGAGGCCCACTACTCCTCCATGCTGCGGCTGGCCGTGCTGCTGGGCGCCGACGACCCGGAGAACGTGGTGGCCGAGGCGTTCTACCAGCTCTACCGCAAGTGGCGGCGGCTGAAGGACGTGGGCGCGGCGGAGGCCTGTCTGCGCTCCACCGTCTGCGACCTGACCCGGACGCGGGTGCGGCACCTGCAGGTGGTGCGCCGCGTCGTGCCGCAGGCCCCGCCGGACGACACCGTCGCGTCCGCCGAGAACACCGCGCTGCTCCGCGACGACCAGCGGGTGCTGATCGACGCGCTCCGGCGGCTGCCCACCCGGCAGCGCGAGGCGCTGGTGCTGCGGCACTGGCTCGGGCTGAAGGAGAGCGAGATCGCCGCCGCGATGGGCATCACGCGCGGCTCCGTGAAGACGCACACCTCGCGCGGCATCGCCGCGCTGACCCAGGCGATGGAGGCCCGGCGATGAGACATCGAGACGCGACCGGGCCGCGTGGCACCGGTGCGGACCGTACGCACCACGACCGGCCCGAGCCCTGCCCGCCCGGCGCCGACCGCACCGAACGGGAGCTGCGCGACGCCCTCTCGGCGCTGGCCGGGGGCGTGCTGCCCGACCCGGACGCGTACCGCACGGCGCGCGGGGCGTGGCTGCGCCGGGAACGCCGCCGCCGGCTCGTCCTCACGGTGCTCGTCGCCGTCGTCTTCGCGCTGGCCGTCCTGATCGGGCTGTGGGTGCTCAACCAGGCGCCCGCCGAGCCCGGGGTGATCTTCTCCGGCGACGGCTCCCCGTCCGCCGACGGCCCGTCACTCCCCCGGCTCCCGACCTGATTGCGGCCCGGGGAGGCCGGGAACCCGCACCTCGTGCACCGTATCGAGGACTACGCGCTCATCGGCGACGAGCAGACCGCTGCCCTGGTGGGCATGGACGGCTCCATCGACTGGCTCTGCCTGCCCCGCTTCGACTCCGCGGCGTGCTTCGCCCGGCTCCTCGGCGACGAGGACAACGGGCACTGGCGCATCGCCCCCGTGGGGGCGGAGCGCTGCACGCGCCGCGCCTACCGGCAGGACACCCTGGTCCTGGACACCGAGTGGGAGACCGACGGCGGCACGGTCCGGGTCACCGACCTGATGCCGCAGCGCCACCGGGCCCCCGACGTGGTGCGGATCGTGCAGGGGGTGAGGGGGGAGGTCACCGTGCGCAGCGTGCTCAAGCTGCGCTTCGACTACGGCTCGGTCGTGCCCTGGGTGCGGCGGGACGACGGGCACCGGGTGGCGGTCGCCGGGCCCGACTCGGTGTGGCTGCGCAGCGAGCCGGGGGTGCGCACCTGGGGCGAGGACATGAGCACCGTCTCGGAGTTCACGGTGAAGGAGGGTGAGCGGGTCGCGTTCGTGCTGACCTGGCACCCCTCGCACGAGCCGCGCCCGCCGCTCGTCGACCCGTACACCTCGCTGCGGCACAGCCTGGCGGACTGGCGGGCCTGGGCGTCGCGCTGCCGGTACCGCGGCCCGCACCGGGACATGGTGGTCCGGTCGCTGATCACGCTCAAGGCGCTGACCTACGCCCCCACCGGCGGCATCGTGGCCGCGGCCACCACCTCGCTGCCGGAGGACCCGGGCGGGGTGCGCAACTGGGACTACCGGTTCTGCTGGCTGCGGGACTCCACCCTGACCCTGAACGTGCTGCTGGCGGCCGGGTACCAGGAGGAGGCGGAGGCCTGGCGGAACTGGCTGCTGCGGGCGGTCGCGGGCGACCCGGCCGACCTGCAGATCATGTACGGCCTGGCGGGCGAGCGGCGGCTGCCGGAGTTCGAACTGCCCTGGCTGTCCGGCTTCGGCGGCGCCACGCCGGTACGGGTCGGCAACGAGGCGGTCAACCAGCTCCAGCTCGACGTGTACGGCGAGGTGATGGACTCCCTGGACCTGGCCCGCCGTTCGGGCCTGTCCGCGCAGCCCGACGTGTGGGCCCTGCAGACCGTGCTGATGGACTTCCTCCGCACGGTGTGGCAGCAGCCGGACGAGGGCCTGTGGGAAGTGCGCGGCGGACGGCGGCACTTCGTGCACTCCAAGGTCATGGTGTGGGTCGCCGCGGACCGCGCGGTGCGCGCCCTGGAGGACGACCCGGACCTGCACGGCGATCTCGACGGCTGGCGCGAGCTGCGCGACCGGGTGCACCGGGAGGTGTGCGAGAAGGGTTTCGACACCGAGCGGAACACCTTCACCCAGTCCTACGGTTCGCGCGAGCTCGACGCGGCGCTGCTGCTCATCCCGCGGGTGGGTTTCCTGCCCCCCGACGACCCGCGGGTGCTCGGCACCATCGAGGCGGTCCGGGCGGACCTCGGGCGGGACGGGCTGCTGCGCCGGTACACGCCCGCCGCGACGACCGCGGTCGACGGGCTGCCGGGTGACGAGGCCACCTTCCTGGTGTGCTCCTTCTGGCTGGCGGACGCCCTGCACATGACCGGCAGGACGCGGGAGGCGCGCGAGCTGTTCGAACGGCTGCTGGGGCTCGCCAACGACGTCGGTCTGCTGTCCGAGGAGTACGACACGGTGGGCCGGCGGCAGCTCGGCAACGTGCCGCAGGCGTTCAGCCACATCGGTCTGGTGAACACCGCTCTCGCCCTGTTCGGCGAAGAAGCGGACGAGGCAGGATAGGGCCATGGATCTTGGACTGAAGGACCGGGTGTACGTCGTCACCGGGGCGACCCGCGGGCTGGGCCACGCCACCGCGCGCGAGCTGGTCGCCGACGGCGCGAAGGTGGTCGTCACGGGCCGGGAGGAGAAGAACGCCGCCGAGGCGGCCGCGGCCCTGGGGCCGAACGCGGTCGGTGTGGCCGTCGACAACGCCGACCCCGAGGCGCCTGGGCGGCTGGTGGCGACCGCCCGCGAGCGGTTCCACCGCCTGGACGGCATCCTCGTCAGCGTGGGCGGACCGCCGCCGGGGTTCGTCGCGGACACCACCGACGAGCAGTGGCGGGCGGCCTTCGAGTCGGTCTTCCTGGGCGCGGTGCGGCTGGCCCGCGCGGCCGCGGCGGAGCTCGGCGAGGGCGGTGTCATCGGCTTCGTGCTGTCCGGCTCGGTGCACGAGCCGATCCCGGGGCTGACCATCTCCAACGGCCTGCGTCCCGGGCTCGCCGGGTTCGCCAAGTCCCTCGCGGACGAGCTGGGCCCGCGCGGCATCCGCGTGGTGGGCCTGCTGCCCGGGCGGATCGACACCGACCGCGTGCGCGAGCTGGACGCCCTGTCCGCCGACCCTGAGGCCACCCGCCGGGCCGCCGAATCGCGCATCCCGCTGCGCCGCTACGGCACTCCGGAGGAGTTTGGCCGCACGGCGGCGTTCGTGCTGTCCCCGGCGGCGTCGTACCTGTCCGGCGTGATGCTGCCGGTGGACGGCGGCGTGCGGCACGGGTTCTGACCCGCCGCACCCTCCCCCGCGGCGGGCCCGGTCAACTCACCCGTTCCGCCCCGTGCTTGACGGCGCGCAGGCGGACCTCGGCGGGGAGCGCGGCCGTGCCCGCCGAGGTGCGGGCGTGGGTGAGGGCGCCGGTGGTCAGGGTGTCCAGGGCGGTGCCGGGGTCGACGTCGGGTTCCAGCAGCAGCCGTACCCGGGCGGCCGGCGCGTGGGGCCGGCCGGTGAGCCGCACCCGTGCCTGGTGGACGCCGTCCACCTGGCCGGCGTCCCGGACCAGGGCGTCCTCCAGGGCGTGCCCGCGCAGCGTCGCGCCCTCGCCGTCGCCGGTGTCGAGGAACACCTCGCCCAGCCGCCGCCGGCGCAGCGTCGCGACCAGCCACCACAGGGCGAGCAGGACGAGGACCGCGAGCGCGGCGATGACGGCCGGCCACCACCAGTCCTCCGCCCGCCACCGGGTCCGCTCCGACGCGTCCAGCAGCACGTCGTGCCGTCCGTCGTGGATCCACCAGGAGGGCGCCGGCGCTCCGAAGCCCACCGCCAGCACGGAGCCGCCGAGTGCGGCCAGCACGAGTCCCGCGATGCCCAGCAGCACCCGGTTGACGGTCGTGAGCACGGCTGTCACCCCTTCCGTCCGGGCCGTCGCACCCGCAGGGACAGCGCGGGCGGCCGGGCGAGCCCCAGCCCCCGGACCGCCTCGGCGAGCACCAGGTCCAGGTCGTGGCGGACGTCGTCCAGGGCGCGGAAGTGCGACACCGCGCGGACGTCGGCGCGGCGCCGCCCCACGCGGACCCGTACCGCCTGCACACCGGCCACCTCCATGGCGCGGTCCCGCAGGACCATCGCGGCCGCGTCCCGGTGCAGCGCGGCCCGCACGTCGGGGTGGGTGCGCCGCATCGGCAGCAGGGCGCGCAGGCCGGGGGTGAGTGCGAGCAGCAGCAGCCAGAGTCCGAGGGCCGCGGCGACCCCGGCGCCGATCCGCACCCAGAGGTCGTCCAGGGGGCGTTCGGCGAGCTGCCGGGCGAGTTCGCGGCGCCAGGCCATCGCGGGACGGCCGGCCCGCACCGCGGCCACGTCGTAGAGGAAGGCGCCCGCGACCACCAGCAGCAGGAGGGCCAGCAGGGCGGCCGGAACGCGGCGGGTGGACCAGAAGCGGCGGTGCCCGCCCGGCAGGTCCCGGTCCCCGGGGCCGGATCGTGCTCCCGGGTCGTGCCGTCCGGGGGTGACCGGGGCGGTGCCGGTGCCCGTCCCGGCGTCGTGGGCCCCGCTCACCGGGTCCTCCCCCGGGGCGCGCCGAGGGCCGCCGTCAGGTGCAACCGCTCCACCTGGACCGCGACCTCGGTGACGTGCAGGTCCACCAGGTCCGTCACCCGTTCGGTCACCCGGCGGCGCACCCGCGCGCAGCGGTCGCCGAGGTCGGCCGGGTAGTCGAGTTCGACGTGGACCCGGAAGCGGGCGGTGTCGTGGTGGACGACGACCGTGGCGTGGGGCGGGTCGGCGTCCGGCGGCAGCGGTCCGACCGCCTCGCGCGCCGCCCGGGAGGCGATCTTGGCGATCACCCGGTCGGCGATCCGGGTCGCACCGCGGTCGCCCGGGGCCACGGCGCCCGGGCCCCGGCCGAGCTCACCGGCGGCCGTGTTCGCGGCGGTCACCGGGGTCACCGGCGCCGTTCGTCACGGGGGCGGAAGAGGTCGCCCGGTTCCAGGTCTCCCTGGAGGAACCTCCCGACGACGAACCCCACCGCGCCCAGGGCCGCCACCAGCAGGAATGCTCCGAACCCGCCGAAGTATCCGGCGAAGCCCAGTGCCATGCCGGCGATCATGCCGACCACGGCCATGTTCATGGTGCGCTCCTCAGCTCCTCAGCCGTACCCCAGCCGTACCCGTCGCCGCCGCTCCCGTGAGCGCGGCCGTGCGTGTGCGCGCTGCCGCCGGGCGGGGCCGACGTGGCAGCGACCCTCGTGAACCAGCGCGCCCCGGTGACCACGCAGGGCCGGGGCCGCGCCCCGTCCCCGGGTGGGCGACCGTTCCCGCGTGCGCCCTCGGGCCCGCCCGCGCGGCCGACGCGCGTGCGCCGCCGTCAGCGGCCCGGGCCGGCCGCGCTCCGTCCCGCGTTCCTGCCCGGCCGCGGCCTCACTGAAGCCGGGACTCCGGCTCCTCGTCGTCCTCCTCGTCGGGCAGTTTGACGTCGCTCACCGAGATGTTGACCTCCACGACCTCCAGACCGGTCATCCGCTCCACGGCCGCCACGACGTTCTCCCGGACGTCCCGGGCCACGTCCTTGATGGACACCCCGTAGTCGACGACGATCTCCAGGTCGAGCGCGGTCTGCACCTCGCCCACCTCGGCCTTCACGCCCCGGGTGACCGACTTCGACCCGCCCGGCACCCGGTCGCGCACGGCCCCGAAGGTGCGGGACAGCCCGCTGCCCATGGCGTGCACGCCCAGCACGTCCCTCGCGGCCATGCCCGCGATCTTCTCGACGACGCCGTCCGCGATGGTGGTGCGGCCCCGGCCGGCCGGGTCACCGCCGCCTCGCCGGGTGGGCTGCCCCTTGCGGGAGGTCTCGCCCGACGTCTTCTCCAGCTCGGCGGTCCTCGTGGAGCCGCCCTCGGTCATGTCCGTCATGCCGCGCGTCCTTCCGGTCGTGGTCCTCACGACCACCGTAAGCGCGGTTGCGTGGTCGCGCGCCAGGGATGCGGCAGGCTGGAGGAATGACGGCACAGCAATGGACGCGGGCGGTGCGGGAGCAGGTCGGGCTGGGCCGGTTCCTGCCCCTGGGCGGGCCCCACGACGGGGCATGGATCGCCGAGCGGGCCGCGGCGGCGGTCCTGCGGTCGGCGGTGCGGGACGTGGGCGGCGTACGCCTGGGCGCGCTGCGGATCGGACTCGCCGCGCCCGGACCGGCCGGTGCGCCGGTCGTGCCGGCGCCGCCGAGTGCCCTGCCGCCGGGCCCGCTGCGGGTGACGGCTCAGTGCACGGCCACGGCCGCGGAGCCGCTGCCCGTGACCACGGAGCGCCTGCGGAGGGCGCTGGCACGGGCCTGCGCCGAACGGGTGGGCCTGGTGGTCGGGGAGGTGGACCTGCGGGTCACGGACCTCCTGGAGGCACCGGCCGGCCCCGGCGACGCGACCGGCCCGGACGCGGGGGAAGGGCGGGACGCGAAGGCCCCGCCGTCCGTGCCGTCCCCGCCCGGGGCGGCCGGGGGCACCGACGGCGCCGGCGACGCGGCGGACGCGGGCGGCCCGGACGACGGCGACGAGCGGCGGGTGGCCGAGGCGGCGCTGGCCGTGCCGGGCGTCGCCCGGCTGGCCGGCTCGCCGGGCCGCGCGGTGCGGCTGACCTCGGTGCCGGGCGAGGCCGCGCTGCCGCACCGGCAGGTGCGGGTGGACCTCGCCGTGGGCGCGGGTCACCGTGCCCTGGACGTGGCGCTGGCCGTCCGCGCGGCGGTACGGGCGGCGCTGCCCGACCGTCCGGCGGTGGCCGTCCTGGTCACGGCCGCCGACTGAGCGGCGGCCGGAACCGGACGGACGGAGGCGTGACGGACGGAGCCGTGACCGGAACGGACGGAGCCGGAACCGCCCGGAGCCGGGCGGTTCCGGGCGGCGTCAGTCGCCGAGGCCGGCCAGATCGCGCAGCCGGCGGCCCTGGGCGGCGCGTTCGGCGACGCGCTGTTCCTCGTACGGGCGCTCCTGGGCGCCCCGCAGCAGCGCCTTGGTCTCGATGACGGCGTCCCGGGGCGCGGCCAGCAGGGCCGCCGCCAGGTCCTGGACGGCGGCGTCGAGTTCGCCGCCGGGCACCGCCAGATTGGCCAGGCCGGTGTTCACGGCCTCCTCGGCCAGGACGAAGCGGCCCGTCGCGCAGATCTCCAGCGCGCGGGCGTAGCCGACGAGCCCGACCAGCGGATGGGTGCCGGTCAGGTCGGGGACCAGGCCGAGGCTGGTCTCGCGCATGGCGAACTGCACGTCGTCGGCGACGACGCGCAGGTCACAGGCGAGCGCCAGCTGGAAACCGGCACCGATGGCGTGGCCCTGGACGGCCGCGATGGACACCAGGTCGCTGCGCCGCCACCAGGTGAACGCGTCCTGGTACTCGGCGATGATCGCGTCGAGCGCGGCCTCGTCGCCGCGCGCCATGTCGACGAACGACGGTTCGCCCTCGATGCCCTCGGGCGAGAGCATCTGCCGGTCGAGTCCGGCGGAGAAGGACTTGCCCTCCCCGCGCAGCACCACGACCCGGACGGAGCCCGGCAGCATCCGGCCCGCCTCGGTCAGGGCCCGCCACAGGGCCGGGCTCTGCGCGTTGCGCTTGGCGGGGTTGGTCAGCGTCACCGTGGCGATCGCGTCGTCCACGGTCAGCCGGACGCCGTCCTTGTCGAGTACCGGACCGAGGTCCTGGGCGGGCGAAGCCATGGGGCGCCTCCGATGGGTGCGGTCGTCGTGCGTACCGGGACGGCGGGACCCCGAGGATCCCGGACCGCGGCACGCCTAAGTGACTGCACAGTAACCACCCGGCCGGTCAGTCGCCCGACCGGGTGGTCACCCTCGGAACCGTGGCGCCGGGATCAGGCCGACGAGGCCTTCTTGCCCCGGGTCGCCCCGCCACGCCCTCGGAGCGTGACGCCCGACTCGCTGAGCATGCGGTGCACGAAGCCATACGAGCGGCCGGTCTCCTCGGCCAACGCCCGGATGCTTGCACCGGCGTCGTACTTCTTCTTCAGGTCTGCCGCGAGCTTGTCGCGCGCGGCGCCGGTCACCCGGCTGCCCTTCTTCAGAGTCTCGGCCACCCGTGCCTCCTCATGGGAAGTGCGCTCTGGTCTTCTCATGATCACCCCTACCGGGCCCGATGGCCACCCATTCGGCAAGGTCGATGGGACAAGGTTGTGACGACGGGAGCACGTCCCCACAACCGGAGGAAGTGATTCCGGGCGGCGCCGACGGCACCGCCGAACGGGTTCCTCCGCGAAGTTCCTGGTCAGAAGGGCGCGCCCGCCGGACCCCGCCCCATGCCGGACGCGACCGGGAAATCCGTGTAGGACACACCTCGGGATGAGGAGATCTCACACAGATGGTGGATCACCGATGGGCCGAATGATCCATGGGGAGTGGATCACGACCGACGGCCGGCCCCGCACCCGCGGTGCGTGACCGGCCGCTCACCGGGGGTGGCTCAGGCGAGGGCGACGAGATCCGCGTAGTCGGCGCCCCACAGGTCCTCGATGCCGTCCGGAAGCAGGATGATCCGCTCCGGCTGGAGCGCCTCGACGGCGCCCTCGTCGTGGGTGACCAGGACCACCGCGCCCTTGTACGTGCGCAGCGCGCCGAGGATCTCCTCGCGGCTGGCCGGGTCGAGGTTGTTGGTGGGCTCGTCGAGGAGCAGCACGTTCGCCGAGGACACCACCAGGGTGGCGAGCGCCAGACGGGTCTTCTCGCCGCCGGAGAGCACCCGGGCCGGCTTGTCGACGTCGTCACCGGAGAACAGGAAGGAGCCGAGCACCTTGCGGACCTCGACCAGGTCCATGTCCGGGGCCGCCGAGCGCATGTTCTCCAGCACCGTGCGGTCCTGGTCGAGGGTCTCGTGCTCCTGCGCGTAGTAGCCGAGCTTGAGCCCGTGACCGGGGACGACGGCCCCGGTGTCGGGCTGCTCGACGCCCGCGAGCAGGCGCAGCAGGGTCGTCTTGCCGGCGCCGTTGAGGCCGAGGATGACGACCCGGGAGCCCTTGTCGATGGCCAGGTCGACGTCGGTGAAGATCTCCAGCGAGCCGTACGACTTCGACAGGCCCTCGGCCATCAGCGGCGTCCTGCCGCAGGGGGCGGGCTCGGGGAAGCGCAGCTTGGCCACCTTGTCGGACTGGCGGACCTCCTCCAGGCCCGACAGCAGCCGCTCGGCGCGGCGGGCCATGTTCTGCGCGGCGACCGTCTTGGTGGCCTTGGCGCGCATCTTGTCCGCCTGGGCGTTCAGCGCGGCGGCCTTCTTCTCGGCGTTGGCCCGCTCGCGCTTGCGGCGCTTCTCGTCGGCCTCGCGCTGCTGCTGGTAGAGCTTCCAGCCCATGTTGTAGATGTCGATGGCCGCGCGGTTGGCGTCCAGGTAGAACACCTTGTTGACGACCGTCTCGACCAGGTCGACGTCGTGGGAGATCACGATGAAGCCGCCGCGGTAGGTCTTGAGGTAGTCGCGCAGCCAGATGATCGAGTCGGCGTCGAGGTGGTTCGTCGGCTCGTCGAGCAGCAGGGTGTCGGCGTCGGAGAAGAGGATGCGGGCGAGTTCGATGCGGCGGCGCTGACCGCCGGAGAGCGTGTGCAGCGGCTGGCTCAGCACCCGGTCGGGGAGGTTCAGGGCGGCGGCGATGGTGGCGGCCTCGGCCTCGGCGGCGTACCCGCCCTTGGTGAGGAACTCGGTCTCCTGCCGCTCGTACTGGCGCAGCGCCTTCTCCCGGGTGGCGCCCTGGCCGCCGGCGATGCGCTGCTCGTTGTCCCGCATCTTGCGGATCAGCACGTCCAGGCCGCGCGCGGACAGGATGCGGTCCCGCGCGAGGACGTCGAGGTCGCCGGTGCGGGGGTCCTGGGGCAGGTAACCGACCTCGCCGGAGCGGGTGACGGTGCCGGCGGCGGGGATGCCCTGGCCGGCGAGGACCTTGGTGAGGGTGGTCTTGCCGGCGCCGTTGCGGCCGACCAGGCCGATGCGGTCGCCCTTGGCGACGCGGAAAGTGGCGCTCTCGAGAAGGACACGGGCACCGGCGCGCAGCTCGATGCCGGAGGCGGAGATCACGGTCAGACTCCTGGGCGTTGGGGCCCCGGCTCGGTCGGAGTCACGAGCGGGGAGGGTGGCGGTGGGCTGCTGAGGACGGTTCCGCCGTCTAATGCGCGAGGAGAATGGCCATGCGGGCCATTCTAACGGGGCGTGGCAACCGCTTTTTCTGCGTCCGGGTGTTACGGGAGGGCGCGCCCGGCGGGCCGCGGGGCGCTGTCAGTGACGGGTGTCACACTGGACGGCGGATCAGGAGAAGTGGCACAACCGGCAGCGAGACACGAGGAAGTGATCGCCATGGCAGGCACCGACGCAGCACGTCCGACCATCGTCCCGACCCTGCTGTACGCGGACGCGAAGGCGGCCGTCCGGCAGCTCACCGAGGCCTTCGGGTTCCGCGCGCTGGCGGTCCACGAGGGCGAGGGCGGCACGGTGACGCACGCGGAACTGGCCCACGGCAACGGCGTGGTGATGCTCGGCTCCAAGGGGCGGGGCGGCGCGTTCGACACCGCGATGAAGGACGCCGGACCGGCCGCGGCGTACATCGTCGTGGAGGACGTGGACGGGCACCACGCCCGCGCGGTGGAGCAGGGCGCGGAGATCCTCATGCCCCCGACCGACCAGGACTACGGCGCGCGCGACTACATGGCCCGCGACCTCGAGGGCAACATCTGGAGCTTCGGCACGTACGCGCCCGAGGTCACGCACTGACGCACCCCGCTCCCGGCCCCCGCGAGGGGGCCCGAGGACCGGCCGGCCGGGCCGGAACGGCCCGGTGGCGTCAGCCTCCGGTGTGCACCTGGAAGGCGGCGCGGCGGACGGCCTTGGCCAGCGCCGGGTCGGGGTGCGCGGCGGCGAGCGCGACCAGGACCTGCACGGTGCGCGGGTGTCCGACCGCCCGGACCTCCTTGAGCAGCGCGGGCACGGTCGGCTGCACCGCGGACTCCAGGTGCCGCACCAGCAGCGGCGCCTCACCGTGGTCGGCGACGGCGGCGGCGGTGTCCACCCACAGCCACGTCGCCTCCTCGCGGGTGAGGACCTCGTGGGCGTCCTCCGGGTCGGCGCCGTCGTGCTCGGCGAGCCACAGCAGCGCGTAGGGGCGCAGCGCCGGGTCGTCGAGGGCGGCGCGGACCTCGGGCTCCGCGGGGGCCCCGACCACGCGCAGCGCCTCGAAGGCGAGGCCGCGCAGCAGGGCGTCCTCGCCGCGGGCGGCGCCGATCAGCTCCGTGACAGCACTGCCGACGGGGCGGGCGGCCAGCCAGGCGCGGTACTCGGCGCGGGCGGCGTTGGGGCGCAGCTGGGCGCAGCCGCGGAGCATGTCCTCGGCGCCCTGCTCGATGTTGCCGGCGGGGCTCTGGGCGGCCACGCAGATCTGCTCCAGCTTGACCCAGACCGCCCAGCTGCCGAGGGCGGTGAGCGTGGCCTGTCCGTCGCCGTAGGTGAGGGCGCCCACGGAGGCGAGGGCGCGCAGCGCCCAGTCGAGGAGGGGCTCCAGCGGCGCGGGCGCGGCGGCGGGGGGTTCGGGTGCGGCGGGGGCGAGGCGGAGCCCGTGGGCCGGGGCACCGCCGGGCTCGTCCGGTTCGGCGCGGTCGGCGTAGTCGATCTCGCAGCGCGCGGTGCGCAGTTCGGTCACCCGCTGCTGGAGCAGGTCGAGCAGCTGGGGCACGGGGACGGGGCCGGCGGAGAGCTGGAGGAAGGAGAGCACCTGCGGCATGGCCGAGACGACCTCGGCGACGGCCGCGGGCTCCTGGTCCGCGGGCTCCGGGACGGCGAGCGACCAGGCGTCGAACAGCGCCACCCAGCCGCGCAGCACCGCGCTGTCGTCACGGTTCCAGGCGCGCAGCCGCCAGCCGGGGCGGGCGCTGCCGCCGTGCACCTCGACGAGGCCGGCGAGGCGGGCGGTGTCCCAGTCGGCGCGGACCTGGGCCGGGGTCAGGCCGAGGTCTGCGGCGGCGCGTTCGGCGCTCGCGTCGGAGAGGGTGGCCTTGCCGTCGTCGGTGGGGCTGCCCCGGCCGGGGCCGAGGGCGGTGTCCGCCCAGCGGGCCACGCGGGCCGCGCCGGCCAGACCGGAACGCGCCATTCCGGCCAGTTCCGAGCGGGCGGGCGTGCCCTCCGGAGGGCGCGGCGCGGGGCGGCGCGGGCGCCGTTGGTTCATCACTGCGGGGGCGGCGGCCAGGGGACGTGGGCCAACGAGTCGAAGCCTGGAGTCGCGCGGGATACGGGACGTCACGGATGCAGTCTTGCGGGTGACGGTCCGAAATCCCAAACGGAGGGCGGCGAGCGGTGCCGCGGGAGGCCGACACACGGGCGCGCGCGGGCGGTCGAGGGGCGATATCAGGCCAGTCGTACGGCTTCGAACGGTGTGGTGCGCACCGGCCGGGACGGGTCGCCCGGCCGGTTTGCCCGGCCGGGCGGCCGGCGCCCCGCGCGCGTCACGCGAAGGGGGTCATGAACGGGGTGAGGAAGCGGCGCAGGGACTCCTCGTAGGCGGCGGGGCCGGCGTTCCACATCGCGCCGTGGGGCGCGTCCGGGACGGTCCGCAGGGTGACCGTGTTCGGCTGCGCGGAGGCGAGCCGGCGGGAGAGCGACCAGGGGGCCACGGTGTCGCCGGGCCCGTGGAAGATCACGGTGGGCACCGTGACCCGGTCCAGCCGGACCGCTCCGGCGCGGCGGTCGCCGTAGAGGCCGGTGCGGCCCTGAGCGGCGCGGACCGCCAGCGGCAATAGGGCGCCGGGGGTGTGCCGGGCGGTGGCCAGAGAGCGCAGGGTCGTCTCCCAGCTGAGCACCGGGGAGTCCAGGACGAGCCCGGCCACCCGTTCGCGCAGGCCCGAGCGGGCGCCCGCGCGCAACGCCATGGTCGCGCCGGTGGACCAGCCGTGCAGCACGACCTGCCGGGCGCCGCGGTCCACGGCGTACCGGATCGCCGCGTCCAGGTCCCGCCACTCGGTCTCGCCGAGGTGGTTCAGGCCGTCCGGCGGGCGCGGGGCGCCGCGGTCGCCGCGGTAGGCCGGTACGAGCACGGGGAAGCCGAGGCGGTGCAGGAAGTCCAGCAGGTTCAGCGCGTGCTCCCGGCCGGCCCCGAGGCCGTGCACGGCGATCACCCAGGTGTCGCGGGGGCCGGGCACGAACCAGGCGGGCAGGGGGCCGAGTTCGCCCGCGAGCGAGACGTCGGTGTGGTCCAGTCCGAGCGCGGACCCGGGGTCGCCGAGGTGCAGGTGCGGGACGAGGCGCACCCGGTTGCCGGGTTCCAGGGAGCCGCGCGCGACGCCCTCCAGCCGCCGGACGACGGTGTCGGCGGTGTCCGACGCCCCGTCGAGCACGGGGCCTACGACGGCGTGGACGCCCTCCCCGGACAGGCCGTACCGGCCGGGCCGGAGTGCGGCGAGGTGCCGGGTGAGGGCGACGCGGCCCGCGGCCGTGCCGTGCACGGTGAGCCGGGGTTCGGTGGGCAGGGGTCTGCCCGCGGGTGTCCTCAGGGCGGCATCGCTGGCGAGTCGGCCGGCGGCCACCGCGGCGGCGCCGGCCCCGATCACGGCGGTGACGGCAGCGGCCGTCGCTCTGACAGTGCGCACCCGTCCAGTGTCCTGGCCGACCGCGCCCCGGGCCAGTGGGCGGGGCGTTGCGGGTGACCTCCCGCGGCCGACGGCCCGCCGGCCGGGCGGGTCGGCGGCCGGGCGGGTCGGCGGCCGGGCGGGCCCGTCGGCCCGTGCCGCCGGTGGCCGCCGCACCGGCCCCCGCACCGCCACGACCCCGGGCAGCCGTCCGGCCGGCCGCTCACCCCGGCTGCCCGTATCCCCGCAGCCGCTCCCCCACCTCGGCCACCTGCTCCGGGGTCAGCAGCGACGGGGTCAGGTGGGGGACGGACGAGGCGGTGAGCCACAGGCGGCACATCCACTCCAGCTGGGCGGTGCGGTCGTAGGCCTGATCGAGGGTGGCGCCGTGGGTGAGGGTGCCGTGGTTGCGCAGGAGGCAGCCGGAGCGGTCCCGAAGGGCCCGCAGCGCGTGGGCGGCCAGCTCGTCGGAGCCGTAGGGGGCGTACGGGGCGACGCGGACGGCGCCCCCGAGGGCGGCGGCCATGTAGTGGACGAGCGGGAGCTCGTCGACGAGCGTGGAGACGGCCGTCGCGTGCACGGCGTGGGTGTGGACCACAGCGCGGGCGCCGGTCGTCCGGTACACCGCCAGGTGCAGGGGCAGTTCGCTGGTCGGGACGAGCGAGCCGCGCACCTGGCGCCCGTCCAGGTCGACGCCGGTCAGGTCCCCAGGGGTCAGCCGGTCGTAGGGAACGCCGGACGGGGTGACGAGGACGATGTCGCCGACCCGCACCGACACGTTGCCGGAGGTGCCGACGACGAGCCCGTCGGCGACCGTCCGGCGGGCGGTCGCGACGAGTTCGGCCCACGCGCGGGCCTCGGTGTGACGCATGTCACCCTGCCGCTCGGCGTCCTTTTCATCCGTTGTGTTCCGTCCGTCACGCACCGGTTCCTCAGTCATGGCGCGATCCTGTCAGGCCCGCTCCGGCCCCTCGCCCCAGGCGGGACAACGGTCGACGAACGGCGTGCGGACGGAGGGCTTTCGGAGGGTCACGCAGAGCGGCCGTACGGCGGAGCGGCACCCCCCTCTTCCGGTCACCGCGGCGCCCGTCCCAGTTCATCTTCCGTTCACCCGGGTTACTTACGTTCGACGCGCCAATGACCTCGAACGATTGCCTGGGTAAATGGAAAGCTTCTCGCTGATCCTCGCGATTGTGGTGGTGACCGCACTCGCGTTCGATTTCACGAACGGTTTCCACGACACCGCGAACGCGATGGCAACGACCATTTCGACCGGTGCCATGCGCCCCAAGACGGCGGTCGCCATGTCCGCCGTGCTGAACCTTGTCGGTGCTTTTCTCTCGGTGGAGGTCGCCAACACGATCTCCAAGGGCCTCGTCGACGAGGCCGGCATCCGTCCCGAGGTCATCTTCGCCGCTCTGGTCGGCGCGATCCTCTGGAACCTCCTCACCTGGCTGGTCGGCCTGCCGTCCAGCTCCTCGCACGCCCTCATGGGCGGTCTGATCGGCGCCACCGTCGCCTCGGCCGGCCTGGGCGCGGTGCACGGCGACGTGCTGGTCACCAAGGTTCTGATCCCCGCGATCGCCGCCCCGATCGTGGCCGGTGTCGCGGCGATGTACGCGACCAAGCTGACCTACCGCATGGGCAAGAAGGCCAACGGCAAGGCGGCCGAGAAGGGCTACCGCGCCGGGCAGATCGCCTCCGCCGGCCTGGTCTCCCTGGCCCACGGCACCAACGACGCCCAGAAGACGATGGGCATCATCACCCTGGCCCTGGTCTCCGGCGGTGTGCTGGTCCCGGACTCCGACCCGCCCCTGTGGGTCATCGTCTCCGCGGGCGTGGCCATCGCGCTCGGCACCTACCTCGGCGGCTGGCGCATCATCCGCACCATGGGCAAGGGCCTCACCGACCTCCAGCCGCAGCAGGGCTTCGCCGCCCAGACCAGCGCCGCGACGGTCATCCTGGCCTCCTCGCACCTCGGCTTCTCCCTCTCCACCACCCACTCCGTCTCCGGTGCCGTGATGGGCGCGGGGCTGGGCCGCAAGGGCGGTGTCGTCCGCTGGTCGACCGCGACGCGGATGTTCGTCGCCTGGGGCCTGACGCTGCCCGCCGCCGCCATCGTCGCGGCGATCGCCGAGTGGATCTGCGGCTTCGGTGCCTGGGGCACCGGCCTGGTGGCCGCCTTCCTCGTCCTCTCCAGTGCGGCGATCTGGAAGATCTCCCGGCGCGAGGTCGTGGACCACACCAACGTCAACGACACCGACGACCCCGGCACCGGCGCCTCGGCCGACGAGCCGGCCGGTGTGGTGACCACGGCCATGGCCGCGGTGACCCCGCCCCCCGCGGGCGCCCTGGCCGAGGACCTCTCGGCCACCATCCCGGCCCAGGCGACCGCCTCCGTCGCCGACCCGGCCGCCCCCGCGGCCCCCGCGGCCCCGACCACCGTCTGACCGCGACCCGGTACGAAGGAAGTAGAGCACCATGGAAATCGACTGGGCGGCCCTCGGTTCCGTCTTCGGCGTCAGCCTCGTGGTCACCGTCGCCCTGGTGGGCCTGTTCACCCTCGGCATCGCCGGCCTGTCCCGCCGTGACCAGGCCGCCGAGCAGGGCCACTCCGCGGCCCTGGCGGTCACCGGCGCGTACACCTGCTTCGCCGCCTGCGCGGCGGCGGTGGGCTACGGCATCTACCTGATCATGGCGTGAGCACCGCCTGATCGCGCTGTTCCGCCCGGCGGGCGGTCGTGGGCCCCGGCCCGCGGCCGCCCGCCGTCGTGTTCCGCCCCGGGCCCCGGGGCGGGCGGCCGCGTCCCGTGTGTGCCTCGGCACACTTCAGTCCCGCAGGTCAGCGGCAAGTTGACGGGTGTTCGGGGCCCGTGGTGGACTGCCGGGGCCAACACGGCGGCAGGAGAGGAAGCCGGTGCGACTCCGGCGCGGTCCCGCCACTGTCACCGGGGGTCGACGCCCCCGGGAGCCAGGAACTCTCGCCGCCGGTCTCGTCGAGCCAGGGCGCGGACACCCTGAGTGAGGACACATCGCCATGCGCGGCTGCCAGTCGAGGTCGACCCTTCCCTCCCCGCCCCCTGCCGGGGCCGCCCCCTCCGGAACCGTCACCGGCTGAACCCGTGCGTGCCGATCGCGTGTTCGCGTACGGCGCCGCCGCCGGCCTCCTCGGCGACCAGCTCCTCGGCGATCCCCGCCGCGGGCACCCGGTCGCCGCGTTCGGACGGGCCGCGGCCGCCGTGGAACGAGTGCTGTGGCGGGACCACCGGGGCGCGGGCGCCCTGCACACCGCCGTCTGCGTGGGCGGGACCGTGGCCCTCGGCGGCCTCGCGGCCCGCCGCGTCCGCTCCTCCCCCGCCGCCTCCGTCGCCCTGACCGCCGCCGCCACCTGGGCCGTCGTCGGGGGGACCTCGCTGGCCCGGGAGGCGCGCGCCGTCGGGCGGGCGCTCCAGGACGGGGACGTCGAGGCCGCCCGCGCGCGGCTGCCGCACCTGTGCGGGCGGGACCCGCAGGCCCTGGACGCCGACGGGATCGCCCGCGCGGTGGTGGAGTCCGTCGCCGAGAACACCTCCGACGCCGTGGTGGGGGCCCTGGTCTGGGGCGCCGTGGCGGGGGTGCCCGGACTGCTCGGCTTCCGGGCGGTCAACACCCTGGACGCGATGGTCGGGCACAGGTCCCCCCGTCACCTGCGCTACGGCTGGGCGTCCGCCCGGCTGGACGACGTCGCCGGCTGGCCCGGCGCGCGGCTGACCGCCGCCCTCGCCGCGGCCGCCGGCCCCGACCCGCGGGGCGCCGTGCGGGCCTGGCGGGACGACGCCGGACGGCACCCGAGCCCCAACGCCGGGCCGGTGGAGGCGTCGTTCGCGGGCGCCCTCGGCGTCCGGCTCGGCGGGACGCTCTCGTACGCCGGGCGGGTCGAGCACCGGCCCGTCCTCAACGGCGGCGGCAGACCGGTGACCGTGCCGGACATCGACCGGGCGGTACGGCTGTCCCGGCGGGTGGGCTGGCTGGCACTGGGCGTCGGCGCCGCCGCACGGCTCCTGGTGAGGGGACGCAGGCCGTGAGCGGGCTCGGGGGCGGTCTGCTGGTCGCCGGGACCACGTCGGACGCGGGCAAGAGCGTGGTGACCGCGGGCATCTGCCGCTGGCTGGTCCGGCAGGGGGTGCGGGTGGCGCCGTTCAAGGCGCAGAACATGTCGCTGAACTCCTTCGTCACCCGCGAGGGGGCGGAGATCGGCCGGGCGCAGGCCATGCAGGCGCAGGCGTGCCGGATCGAGCCGACCGCGCTGATGAACCCCGTGCTGCTCAAGCCCGGCGGGGAACGGAGCAGCCAGGTGGTGCTGCTCGGCAGGCCGGTCGGCGAGCTGAGCGCCCGCGGCTACCACGCCGGGCGCCAGGAGCGGCTGCTCGGCACGGTGCTGGACTGCCTGGAGCAGTTGCGGGGCACGTACGACGCGGTGATCTGCGAGGGGGCCGGCAGCCCGGCCGAGATCAACCTGCGCCGCACGGACATCGTCAACATGGGCATCGCGCGGGGCGCGCGGCTGCCGGTGCTGGTGGTGGGCGACATCGACCGGGGCGGGGTGTTCGCCTCCTTCTTCGGCACGCTGGCCCTGCTGTCCCGCGAGGACCAGGACCTGGTCGCCGGGTTCCTGGTGAACAAGTTCCGGGGCGACGTGTCGCTGCTGGAGCCGGGCCTGGACATGCTGCACGGCCTGACCGGGCGGCGGACGTACGGCGTGCTGCCGTTCCGGCACGGGCTCGGCATCGACGAGGAGGACGGCCTGCGGGTGTCGCTGCGCGGTGCCGTGCGGGAGTCCGCGGTGTCCGCGCCGGTCGGCGAGGACGTGCTGCGGGTCGCGGTGTGCGCGGTGCCGCTGATGTCCAACTTCACCGACGTCGACGCGCTGGCCGCCGAACCGGGCGTGGTGGTGCGGTTCGTGGACCGGCCGGAGGAGCTGGCCGACGCCGACCTCGTCGTGGTGCCCGGCACCCGCGGCACGGTGCGGGCCCTGCGCTGGCTGCGCGAGCGCGGCCTGGCCGACGCCCTGCGGCGGCGTGCCGCCGAGGGGCGTCCGGTGCTGGGCGTCTGCGGCGGCTTCCAGATCCTCGGCGAGCACATCGAGGACGACGTGGAGAGCCGGGCCGGGCGGGTGGAGGCGCTCGGGCTGCTGCCGGTACGGGTGCGGTTCGCGCGGGAGAAGACCCTGGCCCGGCCGTCCGGTGAGGCCCTGGGCGAGCGGGTCGAGGGGTACGAGATCCACCACGGGGTCGCCGAGGTCACCGGCGGCACGCCCTTCCTGGACGGCTGCCGCTCCGGGCAGACCTGGGGCACGCACTGGCACGGCTCGCTGGAGTCGGACGGCTTCCGGCGGGCCTTCCTGCGCGAGGTGGCGGCAGCGGCGGGGCGGCGTTTCGTGCCCGCTCCGGACACGTCGTTCGCCGCGCTGCGCGAGGAACAGCTCGACCGGCTGGGCGACCTGATCGGACAGCACGCGGACACGGACGCCCTGTGGCGGCTCATCGAGTCGGGCCCGCCCGGCGGGCTGCCCTTCGTCCCGCCGGGAGCACCCGCGTGAGCGCGGCACCGGGCGGGGGAACACACCCGCACGCGCACCCGCGACGGCACGAGCAACAGCAACGACTCCCGTACGGACACGGACCCGACGGCGGACGCGTCGGCGACTCGGAGGGCGAGGACACGTGAGCATTCCCTTTCCGTTCACCGCGGTGGTGGGGCAGGACGACCTGCGGCTGGCGCTGCTGCTGAACGCCGTCTCCCCGGCGGTCGGCGGTGTGCTGGTGCGCGGGGAGAAGGGCACCGCCAAGTCCACGGCGGTGCGCGCCCTTTCGGCGCTGCTGCCGCCCGTGGCGGTGGTGCCGGGCTGCCGCTTCTCCTGCGACCCGGCGGCGCCCGCCCCCGACTGCCCGGACGGCCCCCACGAGGCCGGCGGCGGCAGCCGGCGGGCCGCGCGCATGGTGGAACTGCCCGTCGGCGCCTCCGAGGACCGGCTGGTGGGCGCCCTGGACATCGAGCGGGCGCTGGCGGAGGGCGTGAAGGCGTTCGAGCCGGGCCTGCTGGCGGACGCGCACCGCGGGATCCTGTACGTGGACGAGGTGAACCTGCTCCACGACCACTTGGTCGACCTGCTGCTGGACGCCGCCGCGATGGGCGCCTCGTACGTCGAGCGGGAGGGCGTGTCCGTGCGGCACGCGGCGCGTTTCCTGCTCGTGGGGACCATGAACCCCGAAGAGGGCGAGCTGCGGCCGCAGTTGCTGGACCGGTTCGGGCTGACCGTCGAGGTGGCCGCCTCCCGGGAGCCCGACGAGCGGGTGGAGGTCGTACGGCGGCGGCTCGCCCACGACGACGACCCTGCCGCCTTCGCCGCCCGGTGGGCCGACGAGGAGGCGGCCGTGCGGGCCCGGATCGTGGCGGCGCGGGAGCTGCTGCCGTCGGTGCGCCTCGGGGACGGGGCGCTGCGGCAGATCGCGGCGACCTGCGCGGCCTTCGAGGTGGACGGCATGCGGGCGGACATCGTGATGGCCCGCACCGCGACCGCGCTGGCGGCCTGGGCGGGGCGGACGGACGTGCTCGCCGAGGACGTGCGCCGGGCGGCGCTGCTGGCGCTGCCGCACCGGCGGCGGCGCAACCCGTTCGACGCGCCGGGGCTCGACGAGGACAAGCTCGACGAGACGCTGGAGGAGTTCGGCGACGACGAGCCGGATCCGGGCCCGGACGGACCCGACGGCGGCGGGGGCGGTGGAGGCGGCGGGCAGCCGCCGGCCGGTGACGGTCCGCAGGACGGTGAGGTCCCCGCGCAGGGCGGGGCCGGTGACGGCGAGGACCCCGCCGGGCCGCCGCCCGGTGGTGCGGGCGCCGGCGAACAGGCCCCGGCGACGGCGTCGGAGCCGTTCCGGACGAAGGTGCTGAGCGTGCCCGGCATCGGCGAGGGGACCGCCGGGCGGCGGTCCCGGGCGCGCACGGAGCACGGGCGCACGACCGGGGCCCGGCGGCCCCGGGGCGCGCTGACGAAGCTGCACCTGGCGGCGACCGTGCGGGCCGCGGCCCCGCACCAGCGGGCCCGGGGCCGGTCGGGGCCGGGGCTGGTGGTACGCCGGGACGACCTGCGGCAGGCGGCGCGCGAGGGCCGGGAGGGCAACCTCGTGCTGTTCGTGGTGGACGCCTCGGGGTCGATGGCGGCCCGGCAGCGGATGGGCGCGGTCAAGGGCGCCGTGCTGTCGCTGCTGCTGGACGCCTACCAGCGGCGGGACAAGGTGGGCCTGGTGACCTTCCGGGGCTCGGGGGCGGACGTCGCACTGCCGCCGACCTCGTCGGTGGACGCGGCGGCGGCCCGGCTGGAGTCGCTGCCGACCGGGGGCCGCACGCCGCTGGCGGCCGGTCTGCTCACGGCGCACGACGTGCTGCGGGTGGAGCGGTTGCGGGACCCGGCGCGGCGGCCGCTGGTCGTCGTGGTGACCGACGGGCGGGCCACCGGCGGGCCCGAGCCGGTCGCGCTGGCCGGGCGGGCGGCCCGGCTGTTCGCGGCCGACGGCGTGGCGTCGGTGGTCGTGGACTGCGAGACGGGACCGGTGCGGCTGGGCCTCGCGGGGCAGCTCGCCGGGGAACTCGGGGGCAGCGCGGTGACGCTGGACGACCTGCGGGCGGACGCGATCGCCGGGCTGGTCAGGGATGTGCGTGAGGTACGGGACGCCCGTGGGAACGGGACGAGGAGGGCAGCGTAGTGCCGCAGGGACAGCCGAGTGTGGTGCCGGACGACGGTCTGACGACCCGTCAGCGACGCAACCGGCCGCTGGTGATGGTGCACACCGGGGTCGGCAAGGGGAAGTCGACGGCCGCCTTCGGGCTCGCGCTGCGGGCGTGGAACCAGGGCTGGCCGGTCGGGGTGTTCCAGTTCGTCAAGTCGGCGAAGTGGAAGGTCGGCGAGGAGCGGGCGCTGCGGGTGCTGGGCGCCACCGGCGAGGGCGGGAGCGTCGACTGGCACAAGATGGGCGAGGGCTGGTCCTGGGTGCAGCGGGACGCGCAGCTGGACAACGAGGCCAAGGCTCGGGAGGGCTGGGAGCAGGTCAAGCGGGACCTGGCCGCCGAGCGCTACCGGCTGTACGTGCTCGACGAGTTCGCGTACCCGCTGCACTGGGGCTGGGTCGACGCCGACGAGGTGGTGGAGGTGCTGCGCGGGCGCCCGGGGACCCAGCACGTGGTGATCACCGGGCGCAACGCGCCGCAGGCGCTGCTGGACTTCGCCGACCTGGTGACCGACATGTCGAAGGTCAAGCACCCGATGGACGCCGGGCAGAAGGGGCAGAGGGGCATCGAGTGGTGAGTGCGTCCCCGTCGGTGCCCCGGCTGGTCGTCGCCGCGCCCGCCTCCGGCAGCGGCAAGACGACCGTGGCCACCGGGCTGATGGCCGCGCTGGCGGGGCGGGGGCTCGCCGTGTCCCCGCACAAGGTGGGGCCGGACTACATCGACCCCGGCTATCACGCGCTGGCCACCGGCCGGGCGGGCCGCAACCTGGACGCCTATCTGTGCGGACCGGAGCGGATCGCCCCGCTGTTCGCGCACGGGGCGCGCGGCTGCGACATCGCCGTGGTCGAGGGCGTGATGGGCCTGTACGACGGGGTGTCCGGGCAGGGCGAACTGGCGTCCACCGCGCAGGTGGCGAAGCTGCTGCGGGCGCCGGTGGTGCTGGTCGTCGACGCCTCGTCGCAGTCGCGGTCGGTGGCGGCGCTGGTGCACGGCTTCGTGAGCTGGGACCCCGGGGTGCGGGTCGGCGGGGTCGTCCTGAACAAGGTGGCCTCCGACCGGCACGAGGCACTGCTGCGGGACGCCCTGGAGGCGGTCGGCGTGCCGGTGCTGGGGGTGCTGCGGCGGGCCGCGCGGGTGGAGACCCCGTCGCGCCACCTGGGGCTGGTGCCGGTGGCCGAGCGGGGGGCCGCGGCCCTGGACGCGGTCGCCGCGATGGCGGCGCAGGTGGCGGCCGGGTGCGACCTGGAAGGGCTTCTGGCGCTCGCCCGCAGCGCGGGGGCGCTCCCCGGCGCGGCCTGGGACCCCCGGCGGGCGCTGGACGCCGCCGCTCCGGCCGCCGGTCCCGCCGCGTCCGGGGAGGCGGGACCCGCCCGGCCCGGGCGCGCGGGCCGTCCGGTGCGCGTGGCGGTGGCCGGCGGCCGGGCGTTCACCTTCACGTACGCCGAGCACGCCGAACTGCTCACCGCCGCCGGTGCGGAGGTGGTGCCCTTCGATCCGCTGCGCGACGAGCGGCTGCCCGACGGCGTGGACGGCCTGGTGATCGGGGGCGGGTTCCCCGAGGTGCACGCGGCTGAGCTGTCGGCCAACGAGCAGCTACGCAAGGACGTGGCCGCCCTCGCCCTCGGCGGCGCGCCGGTGGCGGCCGAGTGCGGGGGTCTGCTGTACCTGTGCCGGGAGCTGGACGGTCTGCCCATGTGCGGGGTGCTGGACGCCTCGGCGCGGATGACGGGCCGGCTGACGCTCGGCTACCGCGACGCCGTGGCCCTGACCGACAGTGCCCTGGCCGGGGCGGGGACGCGGATGCGGGGGCACGAGTTCCACCGGACGGTCGTGGAGCCGGGTGCCGGGCCCGCGCCCGCCTGGGGCATGCGGACGCCCGAGCGGCGCGTCGAGGGGTTCGTGCGGGACGGTGTGCACGCCAGCTACCTGCACACGCACTGGGCGGCCGAGCCCGGGGTCGCCCGGCGGTTCGTCGAGCGGTGCCGGGCGTGGTGAGCGGGCGCGTGCGCCGGCCCGTCGGCGCACGCCTGCCGGGCGGGCCCGTGGTGGGCGGCGCGTCGTGAGCGGGCGCGGGAGGACGGGCCGGGGCCCCGGGACGGCGGCGGGGGCGGGGCCGCGGGCGGGGTCGTCCGCGCCGGGGGCCGGTGTGCTGCGGCGGTCGGTGGGCGGCGGCGGTCAGTGGGCGGTGCCCGCCACCAGCCAGATGAACAGCACGCCCAGGACCGTGCACAGCAGGGTCGAGCGGGCCGGGTGGGTGTGATGGGCCTCGGGCAGGATCTCGGCCGCCGCCAGGTAGAGCAGCGCGCCGGCGAACAGCCCGAGGTAGCCCCCGAGCACGGGCTCGGGGAGTGTGAAGAACAGGGTGGAGGCGGCGCCCAGCACGGGTGCGGCGGCGTCCGCGACGAGCATGCCGAGCGCCCGGCGGCGGGCGTTGCCGTACACCCGGGTGAGCGTGTACGTGTTGAAGCCGTCCGCGAAGTCGTGCGCGATGACCGCCACCGCGACGGCGGCGCCCATCCCCCCGCCGACCTGGAAGGCGGCGCCGATCGCCACCCCGTCCATGGCGCTGTGCCCGACCATCGCGGCGGCCGCCGTGAGCCCCACCTGGGGGGTGCGGCCGTGGTGCTCCTCCGCGCCGTGCGCGGCCTGCCGGTGCGCGAGCAGCCGCTCCACCAGGTGGGCCAGCAGGAAGCCGCCCACGAACAGCAGCAGTCCGGCGGGCACCCCGTACACCTCCCGCCCGGCGGCCTCCAGGGCCTCCGGGAGCAGTTCCAGGCCCACGACGCCGAGCATCAGTCCGCCGGCCAGGCCGAGCACGAGGTGGCGGCGGTCGGTCACGCGGTCCGCCGTCCAGCCGCCGGCCAGCGTCATCAGGAACGCGCCGAGCGCGACGAGTACGGGCATGCGCCCTTCGTAGCGGATCCGGTGCGCGGGGCGCACGCGTGACGGCGTATGTCGCCCGGCGTCGTGACCGGGAGCAGGAGAGGACGACCCCCATGGCCGAGGCCAGCACGGTGACCGGACCGCCCGCCGACGTCGTGGTGGGCGTGGGCGCGTCGACGGGTGTCGACGCCGCGGAGGTGCTCGCGCTGGTGGAGGGCTGCCTGCGGGAGGCTGGGCTGCCGGTGACGTCCGTCGCCGAACTGGCCACCGTCGACGCCCGGGCCGACGAGCCCGGTGTCGTGGCGGCGGCGCGGCGGCTCGGGGTGCCGCTGGTGGCCCGCGGTGCCGGGGAACTGGCCCGGGTGGCGGTCCCGCACCCGTCGGCCGTCGCGCTGGCCGCGGTCGGCACCCCGTCGGTGGCGGAGGCCGCCGCGCTGGCGGGCGGCGGTGTGCTGCTGGTGCCCAAGCGGGTGTCGGCGCCGGAGAACGGGCGGCCGGCCCGGGCCACGTGCGCGGTCGCCCGGCGGCCGGCGGCTCCCGGCAGGCCCCGGACCGGCGCGGGCACCCCGGTGACGGTCCCGGGCGGTGCCCCCGGCACCATCACGGGCATGGACACGCACACGCCGTCGCGCACCGCCCCGCCAGCCGCCCCGCCCGTCGTCCCGGCGGCCGCCCCTCCCGTCGTCCCGCCCGTCCCGTCGGCGGCGTCGCCCTCCGCCGGTGCCGCGCACGACCTGCGGCACCACGGAGACGCCGAGGTGCGTGACGGCGGGGCCGCCCTGGTCGACCTCGCCGTGAACGTGCGCGCGGACACCCCTCCGGCCTGGCTGCGCGAGCGCGTCGCCGCCTCGCTGACCGGGCTCGCCGCCTACCCCGACGGGCGGGCGGCGCGGGCGGCGGTGGCCGCGCGGCACGGGGTGCCGGTGGAACGGGTGCTGCTGACGGCGGGGGCGGCGGAGGCGTTCGTCCTGCTGGCGCGCGCGGTGCGGGCCCGCCGGCCGGTGGTGGTGCACCCGCAGTTCACGGAACCGGAGGCCGCCCTGCGGGACGCCGGGCACACCGTGGAGCGGGTGCTGCTGCGGGAGGCGGACGGGTTCCGCCTGGACCCGGCGGCGGTGCCCGAGGACGCGGACCTGGTGGTCGTCGGCAACCCGACCAACCCGACGTCGGTGCTGCACCCGGCCGCCGTCCTCGCCGGGCTCGCCCGTCCCGGCCGGACGCTGGTGGTGGACGAGGCGTTCATGGACGCCGTACCGGACGAGCGGGAGGCGCTGGCCGGGCGGACGGACGTGCCGGGGCTGGTGGTCCTGCGCAGTCTCACCAAGACGTGGGGGCTGGCCGGCCTGCGGATCGGCTACGTGCTCGCCGCGCCGGAGACCGTGGCGGCGCTGGAGCGGGCGCAGCCGCTGTGGCCGGTGTCGACCCCGGCCCTGGTGGCGGCCGAGGCGTGCGTGGGCGCCGACGCCCTGGCGGAGGCGGAGCGCGCCGCCCTGCGGGTGGCGGCGGACCGGGCCCACCTGGTCGCGGGACTCGGGCGGCTGGCCCCCCACGGGGTGCGGGTGGTGCCCGGTGCGCAGGGCCCCTTCGTCCTGGTCCGGATCCCGGACGCGGCCGCGGTACGGGAGCGGCTGCGGGACCTGGGCTACGCGGTGCGCCGCGGCGACACCTTCCCCGGCCTGGACCGGGAGTGGCTGCGGCTGGCGGTGCGGGACCGGGACACGGTGGACGGCTTCCTGTCGGCGCTGGAGCGGTCGCTGACGGCGACCTGAGGGGGCGCAGGACGGGGCGCGGCGGCCGAGCCGCGGGTGCCCGGGCCCGGCAGAACGGGCCGCGGCCGCAGCGGACGCGGGACCGCGGACGTCCGCCACGGCCCGGCGCCCGCCGCCCGGTAGCCGATGCGGCTCCCCCGCCGTGCCTCCGACGCCGGACGTGCCCGTCCCGGGGACGGGGACGGGCACGTGAACGGCGGCCGGGTGACGGCGACGAGGGCGGCAGCGGCGGGGCGACCGGGGCGGGCGGGCCTGCGCGGGCGGGCCGCGACCGGAACGGGCCGCGGGACCGCGGACGTCCGCCACGGCCCGGCGCCCGCCGCCCGGTAGCCGATGCGGCTCCCCCACCGTGCCTCCGACGCCGGACGTGCCCGTCCCGGGGACGGGGACGGGCACGTGAACGGCGACCGGGCGACGACGACGGGGACGGCAGCCGGCGGGGCGGGCGGGCCTGGGCGGCGGTGTCGGGGCGGACCCGCGCGTGCGGGTCCGCCCGGCCCGCCCCGGCGCTCCCGGATCCGGCGCGTCAGGTGCGGCGGCCCCGGCGGGAGACGGCGACCGCCGCGCCGCCCGCCGCGAGGAGCGCGACCGCTCCGCCCGCGATGTACGGCGTCGCGGAGTCACCGCCGGTCTCGGCCAGGTTGGCCCCGTCCTTGCCCTCCTCGGGGGCGGCGGCCTCCTTCGCCGGAGCCCCCTGCGGTCGCACCTCGGCGGCCTCCTCGTTGCCGGGGGCGGCCTTCTCGCCGGTGTCCGGCGCCGCCTCCTGCTGCTCGGCCGCCGCCGGGGCCTCGCACCTGGCCTCGGCGAGGGTGACCGTGCCGTCGACCTCGGCGACGTTCAGCTTCGCCGGGTTGACGGCCACCTGGAGCCGCAGTGCGGTGGCGGCGGCGGTGCGGGAGGTGGTCTCGGTCTTCGACAGCTCCAGCCGGACCTCGCCGACGCCCGGCACCCGGACCTCGGTGGTGCCCTCGGAGGTCAGCGTGACGCGCTTGCCCAGCACGGTCACCGAGCCGGGCAGGGTCGCCGAGGCGAGCGGGGTCCTCCCGGCCTCGCAGACCGCCTTGGAGGTGACCTTCTCCAGTTCGATCAGCGACAGCAGGGGCAGGCCGGGCACGTGGACGCGGGCCTTGGCGAGCGTGGTGGACGCCTCCGCCCGCGTCCCCTCCACCGTCGCCTGCGCGTCGGCCACTTCGGCGCGCAGCACGCTGAAGGGCTTGCCGCCGTCGACGCCGTCCAGGGTGGCGGTCAGGGCCGTCTTCCGCGCACTGTGCGGCGCCTCCACCGCGTTGAGGGAGACGGCGAGCGGGGCCTGCACGCTCTTGTTGAGCAGGGCCACGTCGAGGCCGGTGCGCAGGACGGCGGCGCTCGCCGAGCCCTGGTCGCCGGTGGCGTGCGCGGTGCCCGCTCCTGCCAGCGCCGCGGGACCGGCGGCGAGGACGGTGGCAGCGGCGACGACGGCCCAACGGCGTGCGGGCATACGGAGATTGATGCTGTTCAAGGTGGTGGGACCCCCATGAGACTCGGGTGGGACCCCGAAAGAATCTCCACACCGGCCCCGGGCCGTCAGCAAACCTCGGACACTTCACCCCTTCGGGGATGTTTAGCGGATCCATTCGATTACGGGAGTACGACTGTTCCCCGGCCGGGGTCCGCGTACGCCCGTGCGGGCGAGCGCGGGGTGGTGAACGGTGGCGCGTCACCGGCGGGACGGAGCGGGACGGAGGCCCCCCGGGGGCGACCCTGTGCGTCCCGCGCCCCGGTGCCGGACACCCTCTAGGCGACCACGTTCCCGTCGAGCACCACCCGGAGCGGGTCCCTGAGGGTCCGGACGTCCTCGCGCGGGTCACCGGCGTAGACGACCAGGTCCGCCGGGGCGCCCTCGTCGAGGCCGGGGCGCCGGAGCCAGTCGCGGGCGGCCCAGGTGGCGGCCGCCACGGCGTCGGCGGGCGGGATGCCCGCGCGGACCAGTTCCCCGACCTCCTCCGCGACCAGGCCGTGCGGGAGGGTGCCGCCCGCGTCCGTGCCGACGAAGACGGGGATCCCGGCGTCGTAGGCCGAGCGCACGGTCTCGTAGCGGCGCTCGTGCAGCCGGCGCATGTGGGCCGACCAGCGGGGGAACTTGCTCTCCCCGCCGTCGGCGAGGTCCGGGAACGTGGCGATGTTGACCAGCGTCGGCACGATCGCGACGCCCCGTTCGGCGAACAGCGGGATGGTCTCGTCGGTCAGGCCCGTCGCGTGCTCGACGCAGTCGATCCCGGCCTCGACGAGGTCCCGCAGGGAGTCCTCCGCGAAGCAGTGCGCGGTGACCCGGGCGCCCAGCCGGTGCGCCTCGGCGATGGCGGCCTCGACGGCGCCGCGCGGCCAGCAGGCCGACAGGTCGCCCAGGTCGCGGTCGATCCAGTCGCCGACCAGCTTGACCCAGCCGTCCCCGCGCCGGGCCTCCTGGGCGACGTACGCCACCAGGTCCTCGGGCTCGACCTCCCAGGCGTAGCCGCGGATGTAGCGGCGGGTGCGGGCGATGTGCCGGCCGGCCCGGACGATCTTCGGGAGGTCGTCGCGGTCGTCGACCCAGCGGGTGTCGGAGGGCGAACCGGCGTCCCGCAGCAGCAGGGCACCGGCGTCGCGGTCGGTGAGCGCCTGCTTCTCGGCCACCTCGTCGGGGACGGCACCGTGCCGGTCGAGGCCCACGTGGCAGTGCGCGTCGACGAGTCCGGGCAGCGCCCAGCCCTCGACGGTGCGCACGTCGCGGGCGCCCGCGGGGCGGTCGTAGGTGATCCGCCCGTCCACCACCCACAGCTCGTCGTGGACCCGGTCCTCGTCCGGCCCGGCGAGGATCCGCCCCTTCACGTGCAGCACCGCGCGTTCGCTCATGCCCCGCACCCTAATCAGGGCCGCCGGGCGGGAGAAACCCCCGGCAGGGAGGGCCGTGGAGTGCGGTTACAGTCGATGACGCCCCCTGGTGCGCCGTACCCGCGTCCCCGTGCCGTACGCGTGCCGTCCGCGAAGTGAAGAGAGCACCGCAGTGACCCATCCCCTCCTCGGCCTGGCCCCGCTGAGCGCCGCGCGTTTCGCCTCCATCGAGGACCGGGTGGCGCGGCTGCTGGGCACCCGGCAGGACGTCGTGATCATGCAGGGCGAGGCGCTGCTGCCGCTGGAGGCCGCGATCCGCGGGACCGCGGGCCCCTCGACGACCGCCCTGAACGTCGTCACCGGCCCCTACGGGCAGACGTTCGGCGACTGGCTGCGGGACTGCGGTGCCACGGTGATCGACCTGGCGGTCCCGTTCCACACGGCGGTGACGGCCGGGCGGATCCGCGAGGCCCTGGCGCGGAACCCGGAGATCGACTTCGTGTCCCTGGTGCACGCCGAGGCGGCGACCGGGAACACCAATCCGGTCGCGGAGATCGGCCCGGTGGTCCGGGAGCACGGCGCGCTGTTCTACCTGGACGCGGTGGCGTCGGTCGGGGCGGAGCCGCTGCTGGTGGACGCGTGGGGCGTGGACCTGTGCGTGATCGGCGCGCAGAAGGCGATGGGCGGTCCGGCCGGGGTGTCGGCGGTGTCGGTGAGCGAGCGGGCCTGGGCGCGGATGGCGGCCCATCCGGGAGCACCGCGCCGCTCCTACCTGTCCCTGCTGGACTGGAAGGAGCGCTGGGTCGACGCCGGCCGCCGGGCGCTGCCGCACGCGCCGGCGCAGCTGGAGATGCTGGCGCTGGAGGCGTGCCTGGCGGAGATCGAGGCGGCCGGCCTCGACACGGTGACGGCGCGGCACGCGGCGGCCGCCGCGGCCACCCGGGCGGGGGCGCTCGCGCTGGGCGGCGGTCTGGAGCCGTACGTGCACGACGCGGCGGAGGCGGCCCCGGTGGCGACGACGCTGCGGACCCCGTCGGGGACGTCGGCCTCGGAGCTGGTGGCCCGTGCGCTGGCCGCCGATCCCGGAGTGCCGCTGAGCGCGGGCGGCGGGGCGCTGGCCGAGGAGATGATCCGTGTGAACCACTACGGGCCGGACGCCACGCCGGGCGTGGTCCGCGCCGCGCTGACGGCGCTGGCGACCGCGCTCACCGAGCGGGGTGTCACGGTGCGCCTGGACGAGGCGCTGCGCGCGGCCGAGGAGGCGGGCCGCTCCCGGCGGAAGGAGTGAGCAGGCGGACCGGCGCCGTGGGCCGCGGTCCTTCCGGAGCGTGGCCGCGCGGTGACCGGAACGTGAATCGGAGGGATAATAGGAAATGCTGAACACGCAATCTCCAGCGCATTCTCCTGCTTATACCGTGATTACATTCCAGAGCAGCTTCCCATCTTCTTCTGCCCGCTTTTCCCGGGCCTAAACGCAACGATTCCGAGAACGGAAAACGACGTATTCCGGACACCGGTCACCGGAGTTACATACTTGTGACCGGCTTCACAGGTCGTCGGATTTGCGACGTATTTCCGGGATGAATCGGGGCATCTCGCCCAGAGCTCGCGCGTCCCTACACGCCCGCGTGATAACACAGATCAGGCCCATACGTAACCCCGTCGGGCGATGCAATTTTGAATTTCCCTCGGTAAATTCAATTCGCATGACTGCCGCACAAGCAGACCTGCAAATCGACCGCCCGACCGTGGCGGACGGAGCCGTGCTGTGGCGGATAGCCAGGGACTCGAAGGTCCTCGACCTGAACTCGTCGTACAGCTATCTGCTGTGGTGCCGGGACTTCGCCGCCACCTCGGCCGTCGCTCGCGACGAGAGCGGCGAGCCGATCGGCTTCGTCACCGGATACGTACGCCCCGACAGCCCGCACACCCTGCTCGTCTGGCAGGTCGCGGTCGACGGGGCGCACCGCGGCCGGGGCCTGGCCGCGGCGATGCTCGACAGCCTCGCCGCGAGGACCGCCGCCGAGCGCGGGGTGACGACCGTGGAGACCACCATCACGCCGGGCAACACCGCTTCCGAGCGCCTGTTCACCGCGTTCGCCGAGCGCCACGGCGCTGGGCTGGAGCGCGAGGTGCTGTTCGAGGCCGGCCAGTTCCCCGACGGCCCGCACGACCCCGAGGTGCTGTACCGCATCGGACCACTCACGTCCTGACCGGCCCGACCGGCCCGCCGGCCGGTCCACGGAGCCGACCGATCCGATCCCCTTCCGACCGTCGATCGCGGCCGCCCGCGCGGCCCGGTCGATCCGGCGCGCCCGCCCGGCCCCAGCGGCCGGCCGGCCCGCCGGCCGCCCGACTCCCTCTGACCTCCCACGCCACCGAGGAGCGATTCGTCGTGACCATCACCCAGCCCGACCTGAGCGTCTTCGAGACCCTTGAGTCCGAGGTGCGCAGCTACTGCCGCGGCTGGCCCACCGTCTTCGACCGTGCGCACGGCAGCCGCATGTACGACGAGGACGGCCACGAGTACCTCGACTTCTTCGCCGGAGCCGGCTCACTCAACTACGGCCACAACAACGCCGTCCTGAAACGCGCCCTGATCGACTACCTGGAGCGGGACGGCGTCACGCACGGCCTGGACATGTCGACCACGGCCAAGCGGACCTTCCTGGAGTCCTTCCAGAACTGGATCCTGCGCCCGCGCGACCTGCCCTACAAGGTCATGTTCCCGGGCCCGACGGGCACCAACGCCGTGGAGTCCGCGCTGAAGCTGGCCCGGAAGGTCAAGGGCCGCGAGGCGATCGTGTCCTTCACCAACGCCTTCCACGGCATGTCGCTGGGCTCGCTCGCCGTGACCGGCAACGCCTTCAAGCGGGCCGGCGCGGGCATCCCGCTGGTGCACGGCACCCCGATGCCCTTCGACAACTACTTCGAGGGCCAGGTCCCGGACTTCCTGTGGTTCGAGCGGATCCTGGAGGACCAGGGCTCCGGCCTCAACAAGCCCGCCGCGGTGATCGTCGAGACCGTGCAGGGCGAGGGCGGCATCAACGTCGCCCGGCCCGAGTGGCTGCGCGCCCTGGCCGATCTGTGCGAACGCCAGGACATGCTGCTGATCGTCGACGACATCCAGATGGGCTGCGGCCGCACCGGCGCCTTCTTCTCCTTCGAGGAGGCGGGCATCACGCCGGACATCGTCACCGTGTCCAAGTCGATCAGCGGCTACGGCCTGCCCATGGCGCTGACCCTGTTCAAGCCGGAGCTGGACGTCTGGGAGCCGGGCGAGCACAACGGCACCTTCCGCGGCAACAACCCCGCCTTCGTCACGGCCACCGCCGCCCTGGAGGCGTACTGGGCCGACGGGTCCGCGATGGAGAAGCAGACCCGTTCGCGCGGCGAGCAGGTCGAGCAGGCGCTGATCTCCATCACCGAGGAGAACCTCGCCGACGTCAAGGAGTACCGGGGCCGCGGGCTGGTCTGGGGCATGGAGTTCCACGACAAGGAGCGCGCCGGGAAGGTCGCCCAGCGGGCGTTCGAGCTCGGGCTGCTGGTCGAGACCTCCGGCCCCGAGAGCGAGGTGGCCAAGCTGCTGCCGGCCCTGACCATCACGCCGGACGAGCTGGACGAGGGTCTGACGACGCTCGCCCGCGCCGTCCGCGAAACCGCCTGACCCACACACACCACAGCCTAGGAGGCATCGCAGAACCGTGATCGTCCGTTCGTTCAAGGAGATCGAAGGCACCGACCGGCACGTGAAATCGGCGTCGGGCACGTGGGAGAGCAAGCGCATCGTCCTGGCCAAGGAGAAGGTCGGCTTCTCCCTGCACGAGACGATCCTGTACGCGGGTACGGAGACCGACATGTGGTACGCGAACCACATCGAGGCCGTCGTCTGCACGCAGGGCGAAGCCGAGCTGACCGACCGGGAGACCGGGAAGACGTACACCATCACGCCCGGCACCATGTACCTCCTGGACGGCCACGAGCGGCACACGCTCAAGGTCAAGGAGGACTTCCACTGCATCTGTGTCTTCAACCCGCCCGTCACCGGACGGGAGGACCACGACGAGAACGGCGTCTATCCGCTGCTCACCGAGGAGGTGTGAGGTTCACATGACCACCGCGACCACTCCCGACACCAAGGTCCCCGACCTCTACCCGACGCGCGGGGCCACCGAGGTGCTCACCCCGCGCCAGGACCCGGTTGTCTGGGGCGCCCCGGACGCGCCCGGGCCGCTCGCCCCGGCCGAGCTGGGGTCGTTCGAGCGGGACGGTTTCCTCGCCATCGACGAACTGATCGGCGCGGACGAGGTGGCCGTCTACCGGAACGAGCTGAACCGGCTGGTGAACGACCCGGACATCCGGGCCGACGAGCGGTCGATCGTGGAGCCGAAGTCCAAGGAGATCCGCTCGGTCTTCGAGGTCCACCGGATCAGCGAGGTGTTCGCGCGCCTGGTGCGCGACGAGCGCGTCGTCGGCCGGGCCCGGCAGATCCTCGGCTCGGACGTGTACGTCCACCAGTCGCGGATCAACGTCAAGCCGGGCTTCGGGGCCAGCGGCTTCTACTGGCACTCGGACTTCGAGACCTGGCACGCCGAGGACGGTCTGCCCCGGATGCGGACGGTGTCCGTGTCCATCGCGCTGACCGAGAACTTCGACACCAACGGCGGCCTGATGATCATGCCGGGGTCGCACAAGACGTTCCTCGGCTGCGCCGGGGAGACCCCGAAGGACAACTACAAGAAGTCCCTGCAGATGCAGGACGCGGGCACCCCGTCGGACGAGGCGCTCACGTCGATGGCGGCCGAGCACGGCATCAAGCTGTTCACCGGCAAGGCCGGCTCGGCGACCTGGTTCGACTGCAACGCCATGCACGGCTCCGGGGACAACATCACGCCGTTCCCGCGCAGCAACGTGTTCATCGTGTTCAACAGCGTCGAGAACACGGCGGTGGAGCCGTTCGCGGCTCCCGTGCGGCGTCCCGAGTTCATCGGGGCGCGCGACTTCACCCCGGTGAAGTAGGCGGTACGCCGGTGCGCTGACGCGGCCGGCACCCGGGACTGCGGGCCGGGCCCCCTGGTGTGGGACTGGGGGGCACCGGCCCGCTGCCGTGCGGTCAGCCGGTCAGGGCGTCCAGCAGCCGGTCCACGTCACCGGCCGTGTTGTAGAGGTGGAAGGACGCCCGCAGGTGGCCCGCGCGGTCCGACACCTGGATGCCGGACTCCGCCAGCTCCGCCTGCCGGTGGCCCAGCCCGGGCACCGACACGATCGGTGAGCCGGGCGCGGGCACCGGCGTGTGCCCGGCCTCGGCGAGTCCCGCGCGGAACCGGCCGGCCAGGGCCAGGTCGTGGGCGCGTACGGCGTCCACCCCCAGCTCTCCGACGAGTTCGAGGGAGGGGCGCAGCCCCGCGAACGCGAACAGCGCCGGGCTGGCGTCGAACCGCCGGGCCGAGCGGGCGAGTTCGGTGACCGGCCCGTAGCAGCTCTCCCAGGGCACCTCCGCCGCGACCCAGCCCGCCTGCACCGGGCGCAGGTCGCCGAAGTCCTCGGGCACCACGAGGAACGCCACGCCGTGCGGGCCGAGGAGCCACTTGTAGGTGATGGAGACGCTGTAGTCGAAGGCACCGGCGTCCATGTCCAGCCAGCCGGCGCCCTGGGAGAAGTCGACGTACGTGCGGGCCCCGTGGGCGCGGGCCGCCTCGCGCAGCGCGGGCAGGTCCGCGATCCGGCCGTCGGCGGACTGCACGGCGCTGACCGCGACCAGGGCGGTGTCCGGCCGCACGGAGTCGGCGAGCCGTTCCAGGGGCACGGCCCGCACCTTCAGGTCGCCGCGGACGTGGAAGGCGTTGACGACGGACGCGAAGTCGTCCTCGGCGGTGAGCACATCGGCGCCCGGCGGCAGCGAGGCCGCGACCAGCGCGGTGTACAGGGCGGCCGTGCAGCCCGTGGCGACCCGCTCGACGGGGACCCCGGCCAGCAGGGCGTAGGCCGCGCGGGACGCCTCGACGTCCTCGTACAGGGGGGCGAGGGACCGGCCCCCGGCCCGCATCCGGGCGGCCTCGGCGAGCGCGGTCACGGTACGGGACGGCAGGAGGGCGTTGCTCGCGGTGTTGAGGTAGGTGTTCTCCGGGGTGAACTCGGCGCGGACGAGGCTCTCGAAGGTCTCCATCCGTCCACTGTGCGGCGTCCGGATCTCCCCGTCCATCACCGGTTCCCGCACGGTGCCGCCAAGCATCGCTCATGCGTGGGTCCTGACCTGCGCGGTCCGGCCCCCGCGGCGCGCGCGGGTGCCGGACGATTCGGCGCGGGTGCCGGACGGTTCGCGCGGGTGCCGGACCGTTCGCGCGGCTGGACGATCGTGCGGGCCGGACGGTTCGTGCGGCCGGGGCGGGGTCCCGGAGGCGGAGCCCACGGAACCGGAGAGGCCGCGGCCCCGGCGAGCCGCGGAGGCCGGAGGCGCCGTGGTGGCGGGGCCGGTGCGGGGCGGCTTCCGGTCGCGGGTCAGTGCTGCGGGACCTCGCACCCGTCCGGGCCGCAGACGGCGCCGTCCGCGTCGTCGTCCTCGCCGGCGACGACGCGCAGGGGCGTGCGGTCACCCCAGGCCTGGGTCAGCGCGCGGGTGAAGACCTCGACGGGCTGGGCCCCGGAGACGCCGTAGGCGCGGTCGAGGACGAAGAACGGCACGCCGCGGGCCCCGAGCTGTGCGGCCTCGCGCTCGTCCTCGCGGACCTCTTCCGCGTACGCCTCCGGGTCGGCGAGGACCTCGCGGGCGCCGTCCGCGTCGAGCCCGGCGTCCACGGCCAGGCCGACGAGGCGCTCGTCGTCGTCGAAGACGGACCGCTCCTCGGCGAAGTTGGCCCGGTACAGCGCGTCGAGCAGTTCGGACTGACGGCCCCGGGCGCGGGCGTGGTGCAGCAGGCGGTGCATGTCGAAGGTGTTGCCGTGGTCGCGGTCGCGGGTGCGGTAGGGCAGCCCCTCGGCGGCGGCCTGGGCGGCCAGGTTCTCCTCGCCCGCCTGCGCCTGTTCCTCGCTCATGCCGTACTTGCGGGTGAGCATGGTCAGCACCGGCTCGATGTCGTCCTTGGCCCGGCCCGGGTCCAGCTCGAAGGAGCGGTGCACGACCTCGACGTGGTCCCGGTGCGGGAAGGCGGCCAGTGCCTTCTCGAAGCGGGCCTTGCCGACGTAGCACCAGGGGCAGGCGATATCGGACCAGATCTCGACACGCATCGGGCAGACACTCTCCACGTCGTACGGGCTACGGGCTACGGGCTACGGAAACGCACTCCCTCCGTGGCCCCGGAACGGAGACTCTCCGTCGACCCCGTGAACATTCAATCGGTCGGGTTCATTCCCGCTCCGGGCCCCGCCGTGCCGCCGTCCCGGGCCGGTGCGGGCACGGAGAGGCGCAGGTGGAGGTGGTGGTCGTCGGCGGCGGGCGGGTGCCGAGGGTCGGGGTTCCAGCCGTGGCGGGCGTAGAAGCGGCGGGCGCGGTGGTTGCCGACGTGCACGTCCAGCACGGCGCTCCGGCGGCCCTCGGCGTGCCACTGTTCCGCGCAGGCGCGGTGCAGGGCGGTGCCGATGCCGCTGCCCCAGCGGTCCGGCTCGACGTGGAACTGGAACAGCTTGACCGTGTCCGCCGGGCCGCCCTCGGGGGCGCGGAAGGACGCGATCCCCACCAGGTGCCCGTCCCGCACCGCGCACAACACGGTCGCGTCGGGCCGGCCGATCGTCTCCCGCCAGCGGGCCGGCCAGTCGGTGCCGTCCTGCGGGAGGCCGTCGGGGTAGTACGTCGACCGGGCCCGGTGGTGCAGCGCTGCGACGTCCCCGGCCTCGGCGGTCAGCGCCGTCCTGACGATCAGCGGGAGCGCGGCGGTCCGGTGCGGTTCGATCATGAAGGGGAGGACGCGCCGTGGCCCGCGGTGGTTGCGCGCCCCGGCCGCCCCACGGGGCCCGGAGGGGCCCACGCCCCGGAGCCGCCCGTGCCCGGCGCGGCCCGTGCCCGCCGAGGCCCCTCCGCGGCCCGTGTCCCGGGCCGGAGTGCCGGGCGTCAGCTGCCGTCGCGCAGGTCCTCCGGCCAGTGCGGGCGGAACTCGAGGTGGTCGAAGGTCACCGCGCAGCCCTCGCCCATCGGGGACTGGGTCATGAAGCCGGTCAGAGCCGCCCCCGACCGGTCCGCGTCACCGAGGGTGAACAGCCGGACGAAGGTCCACCGCTTCCCGTCCCGGGAGGCGTGGAAGGCGAAGGCGCGGCCGGTGCGGCTCACCCGGAGCCACACCGAACTGCCGTCCACGGTGAAGGAGTTGGCGTCGTCGGAGTGGCCCCGGGTGACCACCGTGCAGACGGTCGGGACGTCCGGGGAGTACTCCAGGCACAGCTTGGCCCAGGCCCGCTCCCCCACGTGGACGTAGAGCACACCCGCGTCGAAGGCCGCGGCGAAGCCCACGGTGACGCGGGCGATCAGCTGGAAGTCGCCCTCGGGCGCGCCGAGCAGACGCGGCGCGTCGGCGGCGGGGTCCAGGGCCTCGTCGGTGGGCGGGACGAACCGGTCCTGGCGCGGGCCGGCCCATCCGGTGAGGACACCGTCCTCGTGGGACCAGGCGCCGTCGGGGCCGTAGGTGCGCAGCGGGAAGGGGAGTTCGGGCAGAGTCAGGTCCATCGCCGGAGTCTCTCAGGTCCCCTCCCCCGCCCGCCGCGCGGAGGTCAGCGCTCCAGTGTCCCGTTGAAGCGGCGCGGCAGCCCGAGCGGGTTGTCGTCGCGCAGTTCCGGCGGCAGCAGGGCCTCCGGGGTGTTCTGGTACACCACCGGCCTGAGCCAGCGCTCGATGGCGGTGCCGCCGACGGACGTGGAGGTGGAGGTGGTCGCCGGGTAGGGGCCGCCGTGGTGCTGGGCGGGGGCCACGGCGACTCCGGTGGGCCAGCCGTTGACCAGGACCCGTCCGGCCAACGGGGTGAGTTCCGCCAGCAGTTCGGCGCCGCGGCCCTCGCCGCGGGCCTCCTCCTCGGACAGCTGGACGGTCGCGGTGAGGTTGCCGGGCAGCCGGGCGAGCACGGACCGCACCTCGGCCTCGTCCTCGTACCGGGCGACCACGGTGACCGGGCCGAAGCACTCCTCCAGGAGCACGTCGTGCGGGCCGTCGGCGGCGAGCCGGCCCGCCGGGACGGTGAGGAAGCCCGCGCTGACGGTGTGCTCGCCGCCGGCGCCCGGGGTCACCGGGGTTCGCACGTCGGGCAGTTGGGCCCGCTCGGTGACGCCGGCGACGAAGGCGTCCCGCATGCGGTGGTCGAGCAGGACGCCGGCCTCGGTGGCGCTGACGGCGTCGGTCAGCGACTTCACGAGCCGGTCGCCCGCCCCGCCCGCCGGGACCAGCACGAGGCCGGGCTTGACGCAGAACTGGCCGACGCCCAGGGTCATGGACCCGGCGAGGCCCGCGCCGATCGACTCGGCCCGCTCGGCGGCGGCGGCCTCGGTGACGACGACCGGGTTCAGGGAGCCGAGTTCGCCGTGGAAGGGGATGGGGACGGGGCGGGCGGCCGCCGCGTCGAAGAGGGCACGTCCGCCGCGCACCGAGCCGGTGAAGCCCGCCGCCGTGACCAGCGGGTGCCGGACCAGTTCGACCCCGGCGTCGAAGCCGTGCACCAGTCCGACCACGCCCGCGGGGATGCCGTGCCGGGCGGCGGCCCGCCGCAGCACCGCGGCGACCAGCTCGGACAGGGCCGGGTGGTCGGGGTGGGCCTTGACGACGACGGGGCAGCCCGCCGCGAGGGCGCTCGCCGTGTCGCCGCCCGGGACGGAGAAGGCGAAGGGGAAGTTGGAGGCCGAGTAGACGGCGACGACGCCCAGCGGCACCTTGTAGCGGCGCAGGTCGGGGACGGGCGGCGTGGCGGTGTCGTCGGGGTGGTCGACGACCACGTCGAGGAAGGCCCCCTCGTCGACGATGCCGGCGAAGGCCCGCAGCTGGTAGCAGGTGCGGGCGAGCTCGCCGGTGAGGCGGACGGGGCCGAGCGCGGTCTCGGCGTCCGCGGTCTCCACCAGGGCGTCCCGGGCCGCCTCCAGTTCCTCGGCGGCGGCGCGCAGGAAGGCGGCGCGCACGGTGCGGTCGGTCAGCGCTCCGCGCGCCTCGTGCGCGGCCCGGACGGTGGTGTCCACCTCCTGGGCCGTGGCCTCCACCGCGACCTGCTCCCGCTGCTTCCCGGTTCGCGGGTCGACACTCCACACTGGTGCTGCTGCCACCGCGGATCCCTCCACTTGACTGCCGCTCGCGCTGCCGCAGTAGGTACGTCATCGGGCCGACGGCGTTCGACCTACGGGACGTTCGATATACTGAACGCCGTCCATGATGATGAATTGCTGTCGAAGACTATAACTTCGACCGTCGCGGTGAACGAAGGGGTCGAGGGCGATGACGGCTGGCGAGGCGGGCGGCGGGACCCAGGTCAAGTCCGCCGTGCGGACCGTCGAACTGCTGGAGTACTTCGCCGGACGCCCCGGCATGCACTCCCTCGCCGCCGTGCAGGAGGCCGTCGGCTACCCCAAGTCCAGCCTGTACATGCTGCTGCGCACCCTGGTGGACCTCGGCTGGGTGGAGACCGACGCGACGGGCACGCGGTACGGCATCGGCGTGCGGGCGCTGCTGGTGGGCACCTCCTACATCGACGGCGACGAGGTCGTGGCCGCGGCCCGGCCCACCCTGGACCGGCTGGCGGACGACACCGCGGAGACCGTCCACCTCGCGCGGCTCGACGGCACCAACGTCGTCCACCTCGCCACCCGCCAGTCGCAGCACCACCTGCGCCCGTTCACCCGGGTCGGCCGGCGGCTCCCCGCGCACTCCACGGCGCTGGGCAAGGCGCTGCTGAGCACCTACCCGGACGAGCGGGTGCGCGAGCTGCTGCCCCCGACGCTGCCCGCCCCGACCGGGAACACCGTCACCGACCGGGAACGGCTCATCGAGGAGCTGCACCGGGTGCGCGAGCAGGGCTTCGCCGTGGACCGCGAGGAGAACACCGTCGGGCTGCGCTGCTACGCCGTGGCCATCCCGTACCGCACGCCCGCACGGGACGCGATCAGCTGCTCGGTGCCGGTCGCCCGGCTCACCCCCGCCCACGAACAGACGGTCAAGGACGCCCTGTTCGACGCCCGCGACCGGCTCACGCTCGCCACCCGGAGGCTCTGAACCATGGACGTGTCCCTGCGCCCGGTGCACGACAGCGACCTGCCGGTGTTCTTCCGTCAGCTCAACGACCCGGAGGCCCTGCACATGGCGGCCTTCACCCCCGAGGACCCGGCCGACCGGGACGCCTTCGACGCCCACTGGGCCCGCATCCGCGCCGCGCGGGACGTGATCCCGCGTGCGGTGCTGGCCGACGGCGACGTGGTCGGCAACGCCGCGGTGTACGGGGAACCGGGCGAGCGCGAGGTGACGTACTGGGTCGACCGCGCGTACTGGGGCCGGGGCATCGCCACCGCCGCGCTGCGGGCCCTGCTCGCCGAAGTGACCGAACGCCCGCTGTACGCGCGGGTGGCCGCGGACAACGCGGGGTCGCTGCGGGTGCTGCGCACGTGCGGCTTCGAGGTCTCGGAGCGGGTCTCGGGGTACGCCCCCGCGCGCGGTGCGGAGATCGAGGAGCTGGTCCTCACGCTCGGCGCGTGAGGAAATCGCGTCCGCCCGGGCGGACGAGTCAACCTCCGGGCCCCGGTGACCGTCTACAGGAGCGGGCCGCCCCCCTCCCCCCGGGGGCGGCCCGTCCCGCGTTCCGCGGGGGCTGCTTCACGCCCGGCAGCTGCTCGACCGGGTCGATCGCGAAGTACACCACGCACAGGGCCGAGGTCCCCCACAGCAGCCAGTGCACCTCCCGGGCCCGGCCGAGCACGGTCTTGACGACCCCGTGGGCGAGGAAGCCCGCGCCGATGCCGTTGGTGATCGAGTAGGTGAACGGCATGACGGTGGTGGTCAGGAACGCCGGTACGGCGATGGCGTAGCGGTCCCACGCGATGTGCCGGACCTGGGTCGTCATCAGGAAGCCGACGGCGACCGGGGCCGGCGCCGCCGCCTGGAGCGGGACGACGGTGAGCAGCGGGGTCAGGAACAGGTCCGGGGCGAACAGGCCGCCGGTGACCAGGTGGGCGAAGCCGGTGCGGGCGCCCTCGCCGACACCGGCCGCCGACGGATCGCGCGGACCCCCGTGCGGGCCCCCGGCAGGCCGGCCCGCCCGCCGGGGGCCGCTCACAGGACCGCGTCGAGCCAGGCGTACACCTCCCGCTGCATCGCCGTGTCGAAGACGTGACCGCGCCCCGGCCAGGTCCTCAGGGTCAGCCGGTCCGCGGCGCCCTGCGACCGCCAGACGGCCCGGAGTTTCCGGTACGCCGCCCGCACGCCGTCGGCGGGGAACAGGGCGTCGTGCTCGCCGTGGAAGAACAGCATCGGGCGGGGCGCGGCGATGCTCGCCACGTCCGGGATGTCGAGGTGCCGGGACAGCCCCGGGTGGAGCATGTGGAACGCGGACTGCCCGCGCAGGGTGTTGTTGCCGGGCACCATCATCTCCTTCAGCCCGGTCATCCAGCACACGCTCGCCGCCGCCGCGACGCGGTCGCTGAGCGCGGCGGCCTGCCAGGCCCGGTAGCCGCCCATGGAGAAGCCCAGCACGGCGATCCGGTCCGGGTCCACCGTCCCCAGCCCGGCCAGGAACGCCACCGCGCGCTGGTCCTCGCGGGCGTGCAGCCCGGCGAGGGAGGAGCCGAGCTGGAACAGGTTGGCGGCCAGGGCCTGTTGGCCTTCGTAGTCGAGGGGTCCTCGTTCGCCCCAGCCGAAGGAGTCCGGGCAGAGCACGACGTATCCGCGCCGGGCGAGTTCGTCCCCGACGAAACGGCCGTCGAAGTACCGGCCGGCCCATTCCCGGGCGGAGGCCAGCCGGGTGTCGTCGTACCAGGGGCGGACGGCCTTCTCCTTGCCGATGTCGAACCGGGAGCCGTGGTCGTGCAGCAGCAGCACCGCGGGGAACGGCCCGCGGCCGTGCGGGGTGAGCAGGACGGCGGAGGCACGGGCGGTGCGGGACAGCGAGAGAGTCACCCGCTCGCGGGTGCAGCCGTCGCCCGGCGGTCCCGGGGTGAACTCGGGGGCGTGGGGCACGTCGTCCTGGGCGGGGACGAGGAGGTGCCGCTCGACGGTGGCGCGGGCGGCCCGGCGCCACCGGGCGACGTCGCGTTCCGGTGAGGTGCCCCAGGCGAGCGGGAAGGTGAGCCCGTCCCTGAGGGACGGCAGGACACCGGGCGGGCCGGGCACGGCGGCACCGGTTCCGGCGCCCTGCCGGGCGGTCCCGGTCCCGTCCGGGCGGGTCACCGGGGCCACCGGGGGCGCCGGCCGCCGAGGGACCCGGCGGGGGTGGGCGCGGCGGCTCCGACGCGGGTGAGCCGGGAGCGGGTGGCGGGGACGGCGGGCAGGAGGCCCCGCCGGGACAGGGGTGGCGCGGGGGCGGGTGCGGGCATGCGGATGCTCCTCGGGGTCAGGCCGGACCCGGGGCGGCGCGCCTCCCGCAGTGGGGGTGGGAGCGCGCCGCCCCGGGCGCTTGTCGGGACGGGTCAGCGCAGGCGGCCGGCGCCCGCCCCCCGGGCGACGAGCGCGGGGACGGCCTGCGGCGGGTGGACCTGGGCGCGCAGGGCGGGGGTCCAGCCGGCGCCGGACCGCAGCGGGGTGTCGGGGAAGGCGGCGTTGTGCGCGGCGACCAGGTCGACGCGCCTGCCGTTGACCAGGTTGTTCCGTGCGGTGAGCGGGGCGTCGTTCCACCGCTTGAGGAGCTGGCCGGGGCCGATGCCCCTGGCCAGGGTGAACGCGTTGTGTTCGGCGACGAGTCGGGACTCCTTGCCGATGCCGAAGGTGTAGGAGTGGCCGGCGCCGGCCACGAAGTGGTTGTTGTAGACGTCGACCTGGCCGAAGCGGACCCGGGGTGCGCGCTCCTTCAGCCCGGAGAAGAGGTTGTGGTGGAAGGTCGCCTTCAGCCTGCCCCGGTCGTCGGCCGCGGCGGACTCGCTGTCGCTGTTGCCGATGAGGATGGTCTTGTCGTGCTCGGTGAACACGTTCCAGGAGGCGGTGATGTGGTCGGCGCCCCGGACGATGTCCAGTTCGCCGTCGTGCTGCTGGTAGAGCATCCCGAAGTGGGTGGGGGCCTGGCTGTCGGGGTGGTCGCCGTCGGTGAAGGTGTTGTGGTCCAGCCAGACGTGGGTCGAGCCGTGGACGACGGCGGTGTCGTACTCGGAGTTCCAGTTGCCCGTGGCGCCGTCGGTGGGGTCCCACTGCGGGAAGCAGTCGACCGGGCTCTCCAGCGTGAGGTTGCGGACGATGACGTTGCTGACACCCTTGATCTGCAGGCTGGCACCCTTGATGCCGGCGTCGCGGCCGATGCCGATGACGGTGGTGTTCGAGGGGATCTCGGCCTTGACGGCACGGTCCTGGTTGCGGGCGGAGGCCCGGCGCAGCCCTTCCGGACTGTCGTCGGGTTCGCCGCTCAGGTCCGTCTCCAGGCCCCAGGTCTCGGGGGCGTACCGGTCGAGGTAGGCGTCGAAGTCGTACCCGGGGGCGGCGAACGACGCGCAGCCGCGGGAGACCGCGTCGATGGTGCCCTCGACCCTGACGATGCTGGGTGCGCTGCCGGCGTCCGCCAGGGCCGCCCGGAACTCGTCCCAGGTCCGGACGGTGTACACGTGGGCTGCGTCGGCGGCGGCGCCTCCGGTGGTGCCGGGGCCGTGGGAGGCCCAGCCGTCCCCGGCGGGCAGGACCTGGCGGGCGAGGTCGCGCCCGTGGCCGGGGTGGGCCTGGGCGGCGGTGCCGGTCAGGCCCAGCACGAGGACGGTGCAGCCGGCCAGCGAGACGGCTCTCATCATGGCATGCCCATGCCACGTCTTACGGTTCATGGTGCGGCTCTCCTTGGGGTGACGGGGTGTTACGCGGTCGGCTCCGGCCGGGTGATCCACGCCTCGGGGATCACCTCGTCCGGCCGGCGCACGTCCCGCGGCGCGAGCACCCGGGTGCGCAACGGCTCCCGGGCCGCCGGCCGGGCACGGCGATCGCGCCCGGCGGACCGACGTGCGGGGGTCCTGCTCCTCGGCGGCCGGCACGGGCGCCGCCGTGCGGCAGGGGACGCGGAACGGTGCACGGGTCGGAGGGCCGGCGGGCCGGCGGGGAACGGCCCGGGCGGCAGGGCGCCGCCGGGGCCGTCCCCTCCGGGACCGCCGCCGGGCTCAGCCCTTCTGCTCGTCCCACTCCGCCTGGGCCTCGTTGAGCTGCTCGGCGAGCGTGCTCAGGAAGTCCTCGGCGCTCAGGTCCCCGAGCAGGACCTTCTGGAAGTTCGGCTCGTTGTCGGCCTTGGAGATGGTGTTCCAGTCGGGCAGGTAGTACGGCAGCTGCACGATGGTCGTCGACCCGTCGGTCAGCGCCTCGGCGGCGAGCTTGGTGGGCTCGGCCTCGGCGATCCAGGGGTCCTTCGCCGCGTCCAGGTGCGCCGGGACCTGACCGGCCGACTCGTTGAACTTGGAGCCCGACTCGTGCGAGGTGGCGAACTCGATGAACGTCCAGGCCGCCTCCTTGTTCCTGGAGCTCTTGAACAGGCCCAGCCCGTCGACCGGGTTGGAGACCTGGACGCGCTTGCCGTCGGGCCCGGTGGGCTGCGGGATGCCCCGGAACCTGTCGGTGCCGAGCGCCTTCACGTGGTCCTGGTAGGAGCCGAGGTTGTGGTTGAGCATGCCGATGGTGCCCGAGTCCCACTGCGCGACCATCTTGGTGAAGTCGTTGTTGAGGTCGGCGGCCGGGGTGACCTTCTTGAACAGGGCCGCGTACTTCTCCAGCGCGGCCACGTTCTTCGGGTCGTCGACGGTGGTCCTGGTGCCCGTGGAGTCCCAGAACGAGGTGATGCCCGACTGCCCGTACATCGCGTCCAGGGCCTGCGCGATGGAACCGGCGCCGCCGCGGATGGTGTAGCCGAACTTGTTGCTGCCCTTGTCGGTGAGCTTCTCGGCGGCCTCGAAGAAGCGGTCCCAGGTGGTCGGCTCCTGAAGGCCCGCCTTCTCGAAGAGGTCGGTGCGGTAGTACAGGACGCCGTTGTTGGCGGAGGTGGGGATCGAGTACAGCTCGTCGTCGCCTCCCCCGGCGGCCCGCAGCGACTCGACCATGTCCTTGTTGAGCTTGCCGTCCAGGGACGACTTGCCCAGCCGGTCGTCCAGCGGGTCGAGCGCCCCCTGCGCGGCGAAGCCGGCCAGCATCGAGGCGCTGATCCCGCCGACGTCCGGCAGGCCGCCGCCCTGGATGGCGGTGTCGACCTTGGACTGGTACTCGGTGGAGGCGATGCCGACGTACTCGACGTCGATGTCCGGGTGCGCCTTCTCGAAGTCGGCGATGATCTCCTTCCAGATGTCCGTGCGGACACCGCCGTTGTTGTCCCAGAAGACGATCCTGCCCTTGCCGCTGCCTTCGGCGCCCTTGTCCCCGGCCGCCCCGCTGCCGTCGTCCCCGCAGGCGGTGGCGGTCAGGGCGAGTACCGCCCCCAGGGCGACGGCGGCCGGCATGCGGCGCCCGCCTGTGCTGCTGCTGCGCTTGGTGATCCTCATTGATCGGCTCTCTTCCGCGTCTGGATCCGAGGGAACTTGACGGTGTGGGGGGTCGTTCGGGACCGCGGCGGCCGTCAGCCGCGCGGGTGGGACGGGGTGCTGATCCGGAACCGGGTGAAGCGGGCCGTGCCGGCGGGCCCCTGCCCGGCGGGCGCCAGGGCGACCAGACCGAGCAGGGCGCCGACCCAGCGCCAGGGGGTGGCGGCGAAGACCTGCCCGAGGGGGCGGAACCCGTCGCCGGTGTCGTAGGAGAAGCGGCAGCGCGCCCGCGCGCCGACCTCGACGCGCAGCCTCGCCCGTGCGCCGGGGGCGGGCCGCGGGTGCGCGGCGTCCCGTTCGGCGTCGGCGGCCGGCTCGGCGAACCGGTGGACCAGCCGGGCCGTGCCGTCCGGGGCGCGCTCCAGTCCGGTCCAGGCGTAGGCGTCGCCGAGGACGACGAGCCCGGCCCGCGCTCCCGGCTCCCGGCTGTCGAGCGCGAGGTCCACCTCGACCGTGCACGGCGAACCGGGCAGCCGCTGCGTCAGGACGTGACCGACGCGGCGCAGGTCGTGGCCGTCGGCGGAGCGGACGCAGGTCAGGTGGAGTCCGTCGCCGTCGTGGCCGGCGGTCAGGCCCTCCCGGGGGTTGGCGGTCCACTGCCACTGCAGGCCGTACCGTCCGCCGGGGAAGTCGTCGTCGGTGGCCGGCGCGGCGGGCGGCTGCGGGGGCAGGTCCGGGCGGCGGTGCACGGCGACGGGAGCGCCGTCGTCGCCCGGCACCGGCCAGCCCGCGCGGTCCCAGCGCATCGGCTGGAGGTGGACGACCCTGCCGTACGCGCCGCGCTGCTGGAAGTGCAGGAACCAGTCCTCGCCCGCCCGGGTGCGCACCCAGGCGCCCTGGTGCGGCCCGTTGACGTCGGTGTCCTTCTGCTCCAGGATCACCCGCTCCTCGTACGGGCCGTCGAAGGAGCGGGAGCGGAAGGCGCCCTGCCAGCCGGTCTCCACTCCCCCGGCCGGCGCCAGGATCCAGAACCAGCCGTCGTGGCGGTGGAGTTTGGGCCCTTCGAGGGTGAACCAGCCGGGGAGGCGGTCGCCGTCGACGAGGGTGCGTCCCGCGTCGAGGAGCCGGGTGCCGTCCGGGTGCATGCGGTGGCCGGTGAGGCGGTTGTTGATCCCGGACCGGGACCGGGCCCAGGCGTGCACGAGGTACGCCTCGCCGGTCTCCTCGTCCCACAGGGGGCACGGGTCGATCAGTCCCCGGCCCGCCTTGAGCAGCCGGGGGCGGGTCCATGGACCGGTGACGGCCGGCGCGTTGACCTGGAGGATGCCCCGGTCGGGGTCCCCCCAGAAGATCCAGAACCGGTCGTCGTGGTGGCGCAGGGCAGGAGCCCACACGCCGCCGTCCATGCGCGGCACCGCGAAGGCGTCCTCGGGTTCGAGGCGCTGCAGGGCGTGGCCCACCAGGGTCCAGTTCACGAGGTCCCGGGAGTGCAGCAGGGGCAGGCCGGGCACGCGGCCGAAGCTGGAGGCGGTCAGGTAGTGGTCGTCGCCGACGCGGACGACGTCCGGGTCGGACCAGTCGGCGTCCAGGACGGGGTTGCGGTAGACGAGGGCCGGGGCGTCGGCGGCGTCCCGGGCGGCGGAGGCGGCTCCCGGGCCGGGGGCCGAAGGCCCGGGAGCCGTCGGGCCGGGAGTCGTCGGGCCGGGAGTCGTCGGGCCAGGGGCCGAAGGGTCAGGAGTCGTCGGGTCAGGAGTCGCCGGGCCGGGGGGCGTCATCGGCTCACCGCCCTGCGGGCCAGCGCGGCGGCGTCCTCGCGGCCCGGCCGGCCGTCCACGACGACGGTGACCACGCGGCGGGTGACGGTCTCGCCGGGTGCCAGGGGGAGCCGTGCGGCGTGGGCGAGGGAGGAACCGACGCCCGGGTAGCCGGCGCCGCGCACGAACCACGGGTCGCGGCGGGTGGCCTCGTCCGCCGCGGCGAAGACCAGCGTCCAGGCGGACCCGGCCAGGGCCAGCCAGTCGGCGCACCGGCCGTGCACCGCGCTCTCCCCGTCGGCGTCGGCGGTGAACACCTCCGGCGGCGCCTGCTCCTTGACGGCCCGCCAGAAGAAGCCGCCGTAGGCCGCGCCGGGCCGCCCGTTGGTGGCCGGGCTGCCGAGGGAGAGCGGGCCGCCGGTGACGTTGGTGAGCGCGAAGGTCAGGTCCAGCGCCCAGGCGGACTCGCTGAGCGCGGTGGCGGCGACCGTGCGGCGCTCGCGCAGCAGCTCGCCCGGGGCGGCCATCCAGCTCAGTTCCTCGGTGAAGCCGGCGGGGCCGCGGTGCGCGAAGGAGACGTGGCGCTGGGCGCCGTGGTTGTCCAGCTCGGTCGGCCCCCGGTCGCGGACGAAGGTGCGCCCGCCCCAGAAGTTGTGCCCCTCGACGTCGGGAACGGCGACACCGACGCCGAGGTGGTGCAGGTGGTCGGCGGGACTCAGTTCGGTGACGACCGTGCCGGCCAGGGTGGTGACGGGGTGCAGGTACGGCCGCGGCGAGAGACGGGCCGGCAGCGCGGACCGGACGGCGTACCGCGCCACCGGCCGGTCCGCGACGCGCAGGACCAGGGAGTCGTCGCCGAGGTCGCCGGTCATCGGGGGCTCACCGCCTTCGGACGTGCCCCGGCCGGGCGGGCCCAGGGCGCGTCCAGCTCGGAGTAGAGGGAGAGGGTCTCGGCGGCCCGTGCGACGAGGGCGTCGACGCCGGGAACGGCCCGGCGGTCCTCACCGGGGACGCGGTGCCAGGCCGTGTCGGGCAGCGCGACCGGGTCGGGGGCCCGCCGGATCGCCTCGACGACCTTCATGAAGCCGCCGGTGTCCTCGGGGGTCACCAGCAGCGGGGCGCCGGCGTTGAGGTGGGCGACGAGGTTCTCCAGCAGGTCGGTGCGGGCGAACTCGAACTCCTCGGGGCCGTGGTCCGCGCGCTGGAGCAGGACGCGGTCCTGCTTGTACCAGAAGGTGATCCGGCCGCGTTCGCCGTGCACCAGGACGTACGGTTCGCCGGCCCGTTCGGCGCACAGGGTCGCCGCCACCGTGACCGGCAGGCCGTCCGCGGTGGTGACGCGGACGCAGGAGGTGTCGTCGGACTCGATGTCGTTGGCGCGCAGCAGTTCCGTCTCGATGCGGGCGACCTCCCCGGCCCGCCCGCCGCCGGCGAGGGCGAGCGCGGTGGCGACGGCGTGGGCGAGCGGGTTGGTGAGCGCGCCGTCCACCACGTCCGCGCCGTCCAGGCGCCTGCGGCCCGCCCAGGGCGCGCGCCGGAAGTAGCCCTCCTCGCGCACCCAGGCGCCGGCTCCGCCGATGCCGGTGACCCGCCCGATCAGCCCCTCCGCGACCATGGCGCGGATCGCCGGCAGGGCGTGGGAGCCCAGCGACTGGAAGCCGATCTGGCAGGCGACGCCGGCGGCGGCGACCCCGTCGGCCATCCTGCGGAACTCGGCGTAGGAGGGCGCGGGCGGCTTCTCCAGCAGGATGTGCGCGCCCCGCCGGGCGGCGGTCAGGGCGAGGTCCGTGTGGGTCGGGATGGGGGTGCAGATCACCGCGATCCGGGCGCCCGTGGAGGCGAGCAGGCCGTCCAGGTCGGCGGACTGCTCGGGGAGTTCGCCGTCGGCCTCGTAGGCGGTGAGCGGGTGCGGGTCGCACAGGCCGGCCAGCCGCACCAGGCCGCGGGCCTGGAGCCGCCGGATGTTCTCCAGGTGCCAGCGGCCGTGGCCGCGGACCCCGGCGAGGACGAGGGGCAGGGGTGTGGTCGGGGGCGTCGTCATCCCTTCACCGCCCCTGCGCTGAAGCCGGTGATCAGCCACTTCTGGATGAAGGCGAACACGAGCACCACCGGCACGGCCGCGACGATGCCGCCCGCGGCCAGCGCTCCGAGGTCGACGCTGTCCGCGCTCATCAGGGTGTTGAGGCCGACCGGGATGGTCTGCTTCTCCTGGTTGTTGAGGAACATCAGGGCGAACAGGAAGTGGTTCCAGGAGTGCACGAAGGCGAAGGAGCCGACGGCGATCAGCCCGGGCCTCAGCAGGGGCAGGACCACCAGGCGGAACGCCCTGAACCGGTCGCAGCCGTCGACCCAGGCGGCCTCCTCCAGCGAATAGGGCACGTTCTTGATGAAGTTGCTGATGAGGATCATCGACAGGGGCAGCTGGAAGACCGTCTCGGCGATGATGACGCTGCCCAGCGAGTTGATCATCTGCAGTTCGGCGAAGATCTCGAACAGCGGGACCAGCAGCAGCGCGCCGGGCACGAACTGCGAGCAGAGCAGCGCCAGCATGAAGGCCCGTTTGACGCGGAAGTCGAACCGGGCCAGGGCGTAGCCGCCGGCCAGGGCGACCAGGGTGGTCATGAACAGGGTGGCGATGCCGACCAGCACGCTGTTCTGGAAGAAGGTGCCGAATCCGCGCTCGGTCCACACCTTCTCGAAGTGGGCGCCGGTCATCGGCCAGGGCACCAGCGAGGTGGAGCCCGCCGGGCGGAGCGCGAACAGCAGGATCCAGTAGAAGGGGACCAGGGTGAAGACGAGGTAGATCCCGAGCGGCAGGTAGATCTGCCAGCGGGGTGCTTCGTCCCAGGCGCGGCGCCGCCTGGCCGGCCGGGGCGGCTCGGGGAGGGCGGGCGCGGAGACGGGGGCGGCCGGGACGGCCTCTTTGGTGATCACTTGCTTTCGCCTCCGAACTTGCTCAGCCGCAGGTAGACGATCGAGCAGAAGAGCAGGATCACGAACGCGACCGTGGTGAGGGCGGACGCGTAGCCGAAGTCGTGGGCGTCGACGGAGGTGTTCGCGATGTAGAGCGGCAGCGTCGTGGTCTCCCCGGCGGGTCCGCCGCCGGTGAGGGTGTAGAGGAGGTCGACGTTGTTGAACTCCCACACCGCGCGCAGCAGCGTGGACAGGATGATGGCGTCCTTCAGGTGCGGCAGCGTGATGTGCCAGAACTGCTTGAGGCGGCTCGCCCCGTCGACCTCGGCGGCCTCGTAGAGGTCCTTCGAGACGGACTGGAGGTCGGCGAGGATGAGGATCGCGAAGAAGGGCACCCCGCGCCAGAGATCCGCGACGACGGCGGCCGGGAAGACGGTGGCGGTGTCGGACAGCCAGCTCGTGCCGTACTCCCCGATCCCCAGGTCCGCGAGGTAACGGGTGATGCCCGTCTGGGAGTTGTAGAGCAGCACCCAGATCGCGGAGGTGAGCACGCCGGAGACGGCCCACGGGGAGAAGACCAGGGCCCGCCCGATGCCGCGGCCGACGAAGGTCTGGTTCACGATGAGGGCCAGGGCGAGGCCGAACAGCAGCTGCAGGCCGACCTCGACGACGACCCACTTGGCGCTGAAGACGAGGGTGTCCCAGAACAGCGGGTCCTCGGTGAAGAGGTGGACGAAGTTGTCCATGCCCGCGAAGCCGTTGCGCCAGGGCTTCGTCGGGTTGTAGTGCTGCACGCTGTAGTAGAAGACGCTGATGACCGGGTAGGCGATGAAGCCCAGCATGAGCAGGGCGGCCGGCGCGATCAGCAGGTACGGGAGCCTGCGGGGCGTGGCGGAGGCACGGCGCCGCCGGGGTGGCGCGGGCGGTTTCGCCACGGCTGCGGCTTGGGCCATGACTGTTCTCCGTTCTCGGTACGTCGTCGTGCGGGTCGTACGGGTCGTACGGGTCGTACGGGTCCTTCCGGTGCTGCGGCCGACGGCCGGCCCCGGGTGCCGGCGGTGCCGGGGAGCGGCCTGGGGTGCCCGGGGGTGGTGCCTGGGGTGGTGCCTGGGGGTGGCGCTTCTCAGGTGGCTGGGTGCGGGTGGCTCGTGCCGGGTGGCCGGGTTCGAGGGCTGTGACGGGGCGCCGGCCGGCAGAAAGCGCTTTCCAAGCGGGCGTGGGACTGCCGGCCGGGCCGCGGCGGCCCCCTCAGCCCGCGTAGGGGTCCGGCACCGTGCCCGGACGGGCGAGGAACTCGAAGTCGCAGCCGGTGTCGGCCTGGGTGATCTGCTCGTTGTAGAGGGCGCCGTATCCGCGCTCGTAGCGGGCGGGCGGCGGCGTCCAGGCCGCCCGCCGGCGGGCCAGCTCCTCGTCGCTCACGTCGAGGTGCAGCGTCCGGTTCGCCACGTCCAGGGTGATCAGGTCCCCGGTGCGCACCAGGGCGAGCGGTCCGCCGACGTAGGACTCGGGCGCGACGTGCAGCACGCAGGTGCCGTAACTGGTGCCGCTCATCCGGGCGTCGGAGATGCGGACCATGTCCCGCACGCCCTGCTTCAGCAGGTGGTCCGGCAGCGGCAGCATGCCGTACTCGGGCATGCCGGGTCCGCCCTTGGGGCCGGCGTTGCGCAGCACCAGCACGTGGTCGGCGGTGATGCCCAGCTCCGGGTCGTCGATGGTCCGCTGCATCTCGCGGTAGTCGTCGAAGACGACCGCGGGGCCGGTGTGCTTCAGCAGGTGCGGTTCGGCGGCGATGTGCTTGATGACGGCGCCGTCCGGGCAGAGGTTGCCGCGCAGCACGGCGACCCCGCCCTCCGCGGCGACCGGGTTGTCGCGGGTGCGGATGACGTCGTCGTCGTGCACGCGGGCGCCGGCGAGCTGCTCGCGCAGGGTGTCATGGCAGACGGTGGGCCGGTCCAGGTGCAGCAGGTCGGGGATCCGGGAGAGGAACCCGGGGAGGCCGCCGGCGAAGTGGAAGTCCTCCATCAGGTGGGTCCGTCCGCCGGGCCGGACGTTGGCCAGCACCGGGACGGTGCGGGCGATGCGGTCGAAGTCGTCGAGGGTCAGGCCGACGCCGGCACGCCCGGCCATGGCGATCAGGTGGATGACGGCGTTGGTGGAGCCGCCGAGCCCGAGGACGGTGGTGACGGCGTCCTCGAACGCCTCCGCGGTGAGGATGTCGCTCAATGTCCGGCCCCGGTGGACCAGGCCGACCGCGGTCATGCCCGCCCTGGCGGCCATCCGGTCGTGCCCGGAGTCGACCGCCGGGATGCTGGACGCGCCCGGGACGGTGACGCCGAGGGCCTCGGCGGCGGCGGTGAGCGTGGACGCCGTCCCCATGGTCATGCAGTGACCGGGGGAACGCGCCAGGCCGCTCTCCAGCTCCTGCATCTCGCAGTCGCCGATGATCCCGGCCCGCCTGTCGTCCCAGTACTTCCACATGTCGGTGCCGGAGCCCAGGGTCTCGCCGCGCCAGTGCCCCGGGAGCATCGGCCCGGCCGGCACGAACACGGTGGGCAGGCCGACGCTCGCCGCCCCCATCAGCAGGGCGGGCGTCGACTTGTCGCAGCCGCCCATCAGGACGGCGCCGTCGACCGGGTACGACCGCAGCAGCTCCTCCGTCTCCATGGCGAGGAGGTTGCGGTAGAGCATGGGGGTCGGCTTCTGGAAGGTCTCGCTGAGCGTGGAGACGGGGAACTCCAGCGGGAAGCCGCCCGCCTGCCAGACGCCCCGCTTGACGGCCTGGGCCCGGTCGCGGAGGTGGACGTGACAGGGGTTGATGTCGGACCAGGTGTTGAGGATGGCCACGACCGGCTTGCCCAGGTGCTCCTCGGGGAGGTAGCCGAGCTGGCGGGTGCGGGAACGGTGGCTGAAGGACCGCAGCCCGGACGCCACGCCGCTGCCGTACCACTGGTGGCTGCGCAGCTCCTCGGGCCGCTTGCGCGGCGGCCCGGCCGGGGTGTCGGCGGGGGTCGGGGGACGGTTCACCGGTGTGCTCATATGGACCATCCGGCGGCGATGGCGGCGACCTCGGCGCGCTCGCTCTCGGGCAGGGGCTTGCTGGGCGGGCGCACCTCGCGGCGGCACAGCCCGAGGGAGGCGAGGGCCTCCTTGACGACGGTGACGTTGTTGGCGGAGCCGTCGGCCGCCCGCATCTCCTCGAAGCGGCGGATCTGCTCCCAGACCTTCATCGCGGCGGCGTGGTCCCCCGCCCGCAGCGCCTCGATCATGTTGAGCGAGACCGACGGGGCGACGTTGACCAGGCCGGAGGTGAAGCCGGTGGCGCCCGCGGAGAAGTAGGAGGGCGCGTACGGTTCCGCGAGCCCGGCCACCCACACGAACCTCTCCAGCCCCGCGTCCCGCGCGAAGGCGGCGAACCGGGCGGCGTCCGGCACCGCGTACTTCACGCCGATGACGTTGGGGCAGGCGTCGGCCAGTTCGGCGAGACGGGCGCCGGGGAGCCGGTCGTTGCGGACGTAGGGGACGATCCCCAGGTCGGGCACGGCCGCGGCGATGGCCCGGTGGTAGTCCACCCAGCCGCTCTGCGAGACGTAGGGGTGCACGGGCTGGTGCACCATGACCATCCGCGCGCCGAGCCGCTGGGCGTGGCGCGCGGAGGCGACGGCGGTCGGCACGTCGTGGCCGACGCCGACCAGGACGGACGAGCCGTCGCCCGCCTCCTCGACGGTCAGTTCGGCGACCAGGCGCCGCTCCTCGGGGGTGAGGGCGTAGAACTCGCCGGTGTTGCCGTTGGGGGTGAGGGTGGTGATGCCGGCGTCGAGGAGGCGGCGCACCAGCGACCGGTAGGTGGCCGGTGCCACGGTGCCGTCCTCCGCGAACGGGGTCACCGGGATCGCCACCACGCCGGCCAGGGCCGCCCGTTGGGTCTCGAACGTCGAAGTCATGCCAGACCGTCCTCTTCCTGGGCTCCGGGGCCTGCCGCGGCGGTGACGTCCGCCGCGGGGAAGGCCCGTCGCACGAACGACGCGATGTGGGTGTGCAGGGCGCGCGCGGCACCGTCCGCGTCCCCGCCGAGGGCGAGGCGCAGGATCTCGCGGTGCTCCGCCGCCTCCCGGTCCCAGGAGGGGTCGGCGGCCCAGGCCACGGTGGACACCAGGGCGGCCTGGTCCCGGACCTCGTCGAGCATCCGGCCGAGCAGCGGGTTGCCGCACGGCAGGTAGAGGGCACGGTGGAACTCACGGTTGGCCAGGGAGCGTTCGGCGGGGTCCGTGGCGTCGTCGGCACGGGTCAGCGCCGCGCGGGCGGCATCGAGCGAGGCGCCGCGCCGCACCGCGCGGCGCAGGGCCTCCGGTTCGAGGAGCAGCCGCACGTCGTAGACCTCGCGGGCCATGTCCGCGTCGACCGTCCGCACCGTGACGCCCTTGTACTGGTTCATCACGACCAGACCGGTGCCGGCCAGCGTCTTGAGCGCCTCCCGCACGGGGGTCTTGGACACCCCGAACTGCGCGGCGAGGTCGGTCTCGACGAGGGCCTGACCCGGACTCAGCAGGCCGGTCAGGATGCGTCGTTTGATCTCCTCCAGCACGTACTGCGTGCGGGAGGGGATCGGGGTGGGCACAGAGGTCATGCGCGCCTCTCGGATCTCGCGTATCGCGTCTCATATATGACGTACGAAGTACGACGCGTTGAAGGTAGGAGGGGGCCGCGGCCGCGTCAATGGTTCGGACAGAAAAGGCTTTCGGAAATCGCTTCCCCGGTGGGACGGTCCGGCGCGGCGGCCGGTGACGGGGCCCGGCGGAGGGAGAGGAAGCCGCAGGTCAGGGGCGGGATCGGGGGCTGGGCGGGGACGGCGCGGGCGCAAGGGGGCGCGGGCGGAGGGGGCGCGGACGGAGGGGGCGGGGGCGGAGGGGGCGGGGTGCCGCCGAAGGGCGGCAGGGGCGGGGCGGTGGCACGCAGGACCGGGCTGCCGGGAGGCGTGACCGGACGCGGGAGGACGCGGAAGGGCGCGGAAGGGCGCCGGGGCACGAGCGACCGGGACCGCGGCCGCCGCGTCGCGGCCCGGCTCCGCGGCGGCGTGCGGACCGCCGTCGGGAGCGGCGAGACGACTCGCGCCGTCGGGCTGCGCGGGACGGCGGCGGGGCGGCCGGGGCCGTCCGGGGCGGGACGGCGGCGGGGCGGCGACCGGGAGCGGAGGCGGGGGGCCGAGGCGGAGGGCGGAGGCGGGGGCGGCCGGGGCTCGTCGGCGGCGGGGCGGCGACCGGGGGCCGAGGCGGAGGGGGGCCGAGGCGGGGGGCGCGGCGGAGGGCGGAGGCGGGGGCGGCCGGGCCCGTCGGGGGCGGGACGGCGACGGGGGCGGGGGCGGCCGAGCCCGCCCGGGACGGCGGTCGGCCCGCCCCGGGCACCGGCCGCCGCCCCCGGACACCGCCGGCCAGGGACGGTCACCGCTGGACACCACCGGGCACCGCCGGACAGCGACAGACACCGCTCGGGCCGCGGCTTCGGGCGGCGCGGGATGCCGCCGCCGTGGCCCGCCTCGGGCGGCCCCCGAGACGCCGCGGCACCCGCCGCTCACCGTCGCGGGTCCCCCCGCGCGACCGTCGCGGGTCTCCCGCGCGACCGTCGCGGCCGGTTACGGCCGCACGCCGCTCCCCGGGCGGGTCCAGTGCGGGTCGCGGCCGCTCAGGGCCACCGTCCGGTCCAGCAGCGGGGCGTCGGCGGGGACGGGCACGACGGGGCCGAAGATCCCGTTGCCCGCCCCGCCGGACTCCTCGGCGGAGTCCCGCAGGAAGGCGTGGGCGACGGCGAGGGCGGCCGGATCGGGGGTGTACGCGCGGCCGGTCGCACGGGCGAGGTCCCAGCCGTGGACGAGCAGTTCGTCGACGGCCACCGCGCCGGCGACGTCGCCCGGCAGGTCCACCCCGCCGGCCCGGGTGGCGCCGCTCCACGCGCGCGGGTCCCGCCACGCCTCGGCGAGTTCGTGCAGCGCCTCGGCCAGGTCCCGGCGCCAGTCCGGCCCGATGCCGGGCAGGGTGCTCCCCGGGTCGGTGTCGGTGGTCCCGCCCAGGTCCTTGCGGGCCGCGTCGCGGAAGGCGACGGCCAGCCCGGTCAGATGGCCGAGCAGGTGGCTCACCCGGTAGTCGGGGCAGGGGGTGGAGTCCGCCAGCTGGTCGTCGGTGACGGCCTCGGCCAGGCAGGCCACGATCCGTGCCTGCGGTCCGAGGTCGAGGGGGATGTCGGTCATCGGATGCTCCTGGTGCCGGCCGTGCAGGGCCGTGTCGCCGTGCAAGGCCGTGTCGGCGGTGTCGGCGGCGTCGGGGTCCCGGCACCGCCCTCGGGAGGATGACCGGTTCCGGGGCCCGGACTCATCGCCCGCGGGACCCCGCGTCCCCGGCAGATGCCCGATGCGCGCCGGGGGGCCTCAGTCCCACGATGAGCCGGTATGACGACGACCGAGGGAACGGGCCGGACGGCGGGCGGCCGGGGCGGGAGCGCGGCACGCGTGCTGCGGGAGCGGAACGCCGGGCTCTGCCTGGCCGGGGCGGTGGTGTCGGGCTTCGGCACGTCCGCGCTGTGGCTCGTCTCCGGGATCTGGGTCAAGGACCTGACCGGATCGGACGCGCTGGCGGCGCTGTGCACGGCGGCCCTGTGGGCCCCCGTCCTGGCGGGTCCGCTGCTGGGGGCACTCGCCGACCGGTGGCGCCGCAAGCCGGTGCTGATCGGCGCCAGCCTGCTGCTCGCGGCCCTGCTGCCGGCCCTCCTGGGCGTGGACGCACCGCACGGCGTGTGGCTGCTCCACGCGGTGCTGTTCGTGTACGGCGCGGTGGGCGTGGTGCACGACGCGGCCGAGTCGGCGCTGGTCGCCACCGCCGTCGACGGGTCCCTGCTCGGCGACCTCAACGGCCTGCGCACGACCGCCGACGAGGGGATGAAGCTCCTGGCCCCGCTGGCGGGCGCGGGCCTGTACACCGCGTGCGGCGGGGCGGGCGTGGCCCTGCTGGACGCCCTCACCTTCCTGCTCGCGGCAGGCCTGTACGCGTTGCTGCGGGTGCGGGAGGAGCGGCCCGCCCGGGGCTCGGCGGGCGGCCGGCGGCAGACCGTGGCGGGCGCCCGTCACCTGTGGTCGCATCCCGGGCTGCGTCCCCTGGTGGCGGCGGGGGCGGCCACCATGCTGTGCGCGGGCCTGAGCGGAGGGCTGGTGTACGCCGTCGTCGAGGACCTGGGCCGCTCCCCCGCCTACGCCGGTGTCCTGTACGCCGCGCAGGGCGCGGGCTCGGTGGTGCTCGGTCTGCTGGCCGGGCCCGCCGTGCGGCGGTGGGGCGAGCGGCGGTTCGCGGCCTGCGGCGTCGGGCTGCTGGGGGCAGCGGTCGCGCTGCGGGCCGTGCCGGACGAGCACGCGGCACTGGCGTGCAGCCTGGCGATCGGGGCGGGGCTGCCCGCCGTGCTGGTGGCGGCGCTGACCGCGGTGCAGCGGGAGACGCCCGGCCCGCTGCTGGGCCGGGTCACCGCCACCGCCCACACCCTGGTGTTCACCCCGAACGTGCTCGGTCTGGTGGGCGCGGCGGGCCTGGTCGGACCGTTCGGCCACCGGGCGCCACTGGTGGTCGCGGGGCTGGTGCTGGTGGGGGTGGCGGCGGCACTGGCTCACAGCCGGGCGAGCGCCGAGCGGACCGCCGCGAGGTCGTCGTCCGACGCCAGCCCGGCGTGATAGAGCCTGAGTTCGTCGGCCCCCAGCGAGCGGGCCCCGGCCGCGTCGGCGGCGAGGGTGCCGGGGCTGCCGCCCATGCCGGAGACAATGGTGAGGTTGGCGGCGAGCACCGTGCCGGCGCGGCGCTCGCGTGCGAAGGGGGCCAGGAGGCCGGGGCCGCCGGTGCAGGGCACCACCACGCCGTCGGCCACGGACAGGATGTGGGCGGGGTCGACGCCGGCGTCGGCGCCGCAGTGGTACGACACCGGGTCGGCGTGCAGCAGCACCCGGAAGCCCTCGGGGGCGGCGGCGCGCACCGCGTGGACGGCGTCCTCCTGGAGGCTGCGGGCGGTGGTGTCGCGCCAGGCGCGGGTGGCCTCCGCGGGGTCGTCGCCGAGGAGGTCGCGCACGCCCGCCCAGCCTCCGTCGGAGGGGGCGCCCCGCCACACCGGTTCGAGGGCGGTGCGCACGGCGGCGGCCAGGGCGTCGGCGTCCTGCCCCCGGGTGCCGTAGCCGTCCCGGCAGACGGGGCAGAAGCAGAGGGACATCAGGTACTGGCCGGCGTCGCCGAGGGCGACGCCGCCGGTCTTGTCGTGGGCGTGCAGGTGGGCCAGGCCGTACCAGCCGAGGGACTCCAGCTCGGTGCCGCGCGCCCCGGGGCGGACCGCGGCCTCCGCCGCCAGGCCGGTGAGGTAGGCGCGGGTGGCGGGCCGGGCGATGCACGGGGCCCAGGGGTAGCGGTCGCCGTAGGCGTTGACCACGGAAGTCTCCGGGTGCTCGGCGCCGAGGCGGGAGTTGTGGGCGAGGACGACCCAGGTGTGCACCTCGACCCCGGCGCCGGCCAGCGCTTCGGCGGCCTCGCCGAAGGCGTCGCCGGGCGCCCAGTCGCCGGCCCGGTGGGGCCGCAGGGTGCGTCCGGACCAGTGCGGGCCCGGCGGGTAGAGGACGGCCGCGTACTCGGCGGTGACCACGCGGTGCCGGGGGTGACGGGGCGTCAGGGCGCGGGTGGAGTGGTAGGCCGAGGCGAGCGTCACCTGCCCGACGCCGAGCCCGGCGATCCGCTCGGGGGCCCGGGGGTCGCCGTTGACGTCCCACGGGTAGACGAATGCCGACGCTTTCACGGGCGGTCCTCCTCGGGCCTCGGCGAGCGCATTCAGCGGGCCGCCGCATGTCCATGTGGCTGAACGCAATCACGCTAGGACGCCGTTCGACGGCCGGTCAAGCGCCCCTCCCTCCCTCCCAACGCCGTTCAGGAGCAGGCCAGAGAGCCGGGGCGGACCCTTGACGGGCCGGGCGCCGACTTCTAGCTTGTCCACACTCATGAATGACGTGTGCACCTGTGCACGGCCGGCGAGGCAAGGAGACCCCGAGGATGCCCTCTCCCCGCACCGTTCTGCTCACCGGCGCCGCCGGCGGGATGGGCACCCTGATGCGGGACCTGCTGCCCGCCCACGGGTACCGGCTGCGGCTGCTGGACCTGCGGCCGGTCGAGGGCGAGCCGGAGGCGATCGTCGCCGACCTCGCCGACCGGGACGCCGTCCGGGAGGCGGTCCGCGGCGTGGACGCGATCGTCCATCTGGCGGGCATCTCGCTGGAGGCTCCGTTCGAGAAGATCCTCCGCGCGAACATCGAGGGCACCTACCACCTCTACGAGGCCGCCCGCGAGGAGGGCGTCCGGCGGATCGTGTTCGCCTCCTCCAACCACGCCGTCGGCTTCACCCCCCGGCCGCGCGGCGACGACCCGCTCGTGCCCGTCGGCACGCCGCACCGCCCCGACACCTTCTACGGCCTGTCCAAGTCCTTCGGCGAGGACCTCGCGCAGCTCTACTGGGACCGGCACGGCCTGGAGACCGTCTCCGTCCGCATCGGGTCCTGCTTCCCCGAGCCGACCAGCGTGCGGATGCTGTCGCTCTGGCTGAGCCCGGCGGACGGCGCCCGCCTGCTTCACGCGGCCCTGACCGCCGAGGATGTCGGCCACACCGTCGTGTACGGCTCCTCCGCCAACACCCGCCTGTGGTGGGACCTCGGTCCCGCGCGGGCGCTCGGCTACGCACCTCAGGACGACTCGGAGCCGTACGCGGCGCGGCTCCTCGCCGAGCAGGGCGCCCCGGACGACGACGACCCGGCCCACGCCTGCCTCGGCGGCCACTTCGTCACCGACCCGCCCCTCTGGCCGCACTGAGCCGACGGCACTGACGGCGCGACGGCCCGCCCGGCAGTACGACGGGGGCCCGCCCCCGCAGCACCGATGGGCCCGCCCCACCACACCACGACGGCCCGCCCCCCACAGCACCGCAGCGGCGCCCGTCCCCACCCCGGACACCACGGCGGCGTCCCGCCCTCGCGGCGGCGCAGCCGCACACCGCCTGCGCCGGCGGACGGATCGCACCCGCCGCGAGGGCGCCGCGCGACCGGACGGAATCGGGCCACCAGGCCCGCCCGACGGCGGAAAATGGTCACCTCCGGCGGAGGGCGGGCACCGAACGGGCCCGCCCTCCACCGCATTCGGGCACGCACGCCGCCCGTTCTCACGTTCCGCGCCGCCCCCGTGCAGGTCCGAGGCGGGCACAGCCCGAACCGAACGGGCACAAGCGGGCAGGAACGAAGCCATGACAAGCCTGGTCAGAACCGTGGGCCCGCTGTACAACATCCTGCAAGGGCCGCACCGGGCCCGAACGGGCAGCGAGATCAGGAAGCAGGTGGTCGGCCCATGGGGCAGTGGACGGCCGAGGAGCGCCAGCGCGAGATCGTGCGGCTGGCGCGCGCCACCGGCTCGGTCGACGTCACCGCACTCGCCGCCGATCTGGGCGTGGCCAAGGAGACCGTGCGGCGGGATCTGCGCGCGCTGGAGGACCACGGTCTGGTGCGCCGCACCCACGGCGGTGCCTACCCCGTGGAGAGCGCCGGCTTCGAGACCACCCTCGCCTTCCGCGCCACCAGCCACGTCCCCGAGAAGCGCAGGGTGGCGGCCGCCGCCGCCGAACTCCTCGGGGACGCCGAGACGGTCTTCATCGACGAGGGCTTCACCCCGCAGCTCATCGCCGAGGCCCTGCCCACCGACCGGCCGCTCACCGTGGTCACCGCCTCCCTGCCGGTCGCGGGCGCGCTCGCCGAGACCGGCACCCTCTCCGTCCTGCTCCTCGGCGGCCGGGTGCGCTCGGGCACCCTCGCCACCGTGGACCACTGGACGACGAGGATGCTCTCCGGCTTCGTCATCGACCTGGCGTTCATCGGCGCCAACGGGATCTCCCGCGAACACGGCCTGACCACACCCGACCCGGCGGTCGGCGACGTCAAGGCCCAAGCGGTCCGGTCCGCACGGCGCGTGGTGTTCGCGGGGGTCCACACCAAGTTCGGGGCGGTCAGCTTCTGCCGGTTCGCCGAGGTCGGCGCCCTGGAGGCGATCGTCACCAGCACCCTGCTCCCCGCGTCCGAGGCGCACCGTTACGCGCTGCTCGGCCCCCAGGTCGTCCGCGTCTGACGGCCGGACCCACGATCCACGCACTCCGCCACCACCACACCCCACACCGTCCCCGCAGTACGCCCGCCCCACCCCGCAGGGCACCCCCGTCCCCCACAGCCCTCCGCACATACCGACATTTCCTGGAGTACCCATGCGCACCCAGAGCCGACGCTCGCCGCGGAACCTCCTCGCCGCGGTGGCGACCGTGACGCTGATCGCTCCGCTCGCCGCCTGCTCGGGCGCCGGCGGTTCCCAAGGATCCTCCGGCGGCGACTCCATCAACGTCCTGATGGTGAACAACCCGCAGATGGTGGAGCTGCAGAAGCTGACCGCCGCGAACTTCACCGAGGACACCGGGATCGAGGTGAACTTCACCGTGCTGCCGGAGAACGACGTCCGCGACAAGATCAGCCAGGACTTCGCCAACCAGGCCGGGCAGTACGACGTCGCCACGCTCAGCAACTACGAGATCCCGATCTACGCCGAGAACGGCTGGCTGCACGCCCTGGACGACCACGTCGCCAAGGACGCCGCCTTCGACCAGGACGACATCCTCCCCCCGATGACCAAGGCGCTCACCGCGGAGGACGGCAAGCTGTACGGCGAGCCCTTCTACGGCGAGTCCTCCTTCCTGATGTACCGCAAGGACGTCCTGGAGAAGGAGGGCCTGACCATGCCGGACAAGCCCACCTGGAAGCAGGTCGCCGACATCGCCGCGAAGGTGGACGGCTCCAGTGCCGGCATGAAGGGCATCTGCCTGCGCGGGCTGCCCGGCTGGGGCGAGGTCATGGCCCCGCTGACCACGGTCGTCAACACCTTCGGCGGCACCTGGTTCGACGAGGACTGGACGGCCCGGCTGGACTCCAAGGAGTTCAAGGAGGCCACGCGGTTCTACGTCGACCTGGTCCGCGAGCACGGCGAGGCCGGCGCCGCCCAGTCCGGGTACGCGGAGTGCCTGAACAACATGACCCAGGGCAAGACGGCCATGTGGTACGACGCCACCGCCGGGGCGGGCTCCCTGGAGGCCGACGGCTCCCCGGTCAAGGGCAAGATCGGTTACGTGCCGGCGCCGGTCGAGAAGACGGACAGCTCGGGGTGGCTCTACACCTGGGCGTGGGGCATCCAGAAGGCGTCCAAGAACGCCGACAACGCCTGGAAGTTCATCTCCTGGGCCTCCGGCAAGGAGTACGAGAAGCTGGTCGGCGAGAAGGTCGGCTGGTCCAACGTGCCGGCCGGCAAGCGCGCCTCGACGTACGACATCCCGGAGTACCGCGAGGAGGCCGCCGCCTTCGCGGACGTCACCCGGGACGCCATCGCGGGCGCCAAGCCCGAGGACCCGGGCGTGCAGCCCCGGCCCGCGCCCGGCATCCAGTTCGTCGGCATCCCCGAGTTCACCGACCTGGGCACCAAGGTCTCCCAGGAGATCAGCTCCGCCATCGCCGGCCGGCAGTCCGTGGACAGCGCGCTGAAGAAGTCGCAGAAGCTGGCCGAGGCCGTCGCCGAGAAGTACGAGGCGTCATGACCGTGACGTCCCCGGAGCGGGCCGCCGCCACCGTCCCCGGACGGCCGGCGGCCCCCCGCCCGAACCGTATGCGCGCCTGGGCCACCCGGGCGCCCCTGATGCCGGCGCTCATCTTCATGATCGTCGTCACCCAGCTGCCCTTCGTGGCCACCCTGGTGATCTCGTTCTTCGACTGGAACGCGCTCTACCCGGACCAGCGCAGCTTCGCCGGCTTCGCCAACTACGGCGAGGTGCTCACCGACCCGGACCTGCGCAGGTCGGTGTGGACGACCGTCCTGCTCACCGTCACCGTGGTGCTGGTGAGCCTGCTGCTCGGGCTGCTGCTCGCGCTGCTGCTGGACCGGCGCTTCCGCGGCCGGGGCGCCGTGCGGACGATGCTGATCGCCCCGTTCCTGCTGGTGCCGATCGCCGCCGCGCTGATGTGGAAGCACCTGCTGTTCAACCCGGAGTACGGGCTGTTCAACGGCATCCTGAACGCCGTCGGCGGGGACGGGGCGCCGCAGCCGGACTGGATCTCCGAGATGCCGCTGATGGCGGTGGAGGCCGCGCTGATCTGGCAGTGGACCCCGTTCATGATGCTGATCCTGCTGGCCGGGCTGCAGAGCCGCGACCCCCAGCTCGTCGAGGCGGCCCGGATGGACGGCGCGAGCGACTGGCAGGTGTTCGTCCACATCACGCTGCCCCACATGCGCCGCTACCTCGAACTCGGCGTGCTGCTCGGCTCGATCTACATCGTGCAGAACTTCGACGCCGTGTTCACCCTCACCTCCGGCGGCCTGGGCACGGCCAACCTGCCGTACACGATCTACCAGACCTTCTACCAGGCGCACGAGAACGGTCTCGCCTCCGCGGCGGGCGTCATCGTCGTCCTCGGCTCGCTCGTCCTGGCGACCTTCGCGCTGCGCGTGGTGTCGTCGCTGTTCCGTGAGGAGGTGTCCCGCTGATGGCCACCGTCACCCCCGCCGCCCCGCGGCAGCGCCGGGCGCCCGGCAGGGTCCGGGGGGCCGCCGCGGGCGTCGCCGCCTGGCTGGCCGGTCTCGTCTTCGTCGCGCCCCTGCTGTGGATGGTGCTGACCTCCCTGCACTCGGAGGCGGACGCGGCGACCAACCCGCCGTCCGTGGCGGCCACGCTGACCCTGGACGGCTACCGCGAGTTCTTCGGTCTCACCGGCGGTGCCAGCCCCTGGCCGTCGCTGATCAACTCCATGACCGCCTCGCTGGTCTCCACCCTGCTGACCCTGCTGCTCGCGCTGCCCGCCGCCTACGCGCTGTCCATCCGGCCGGTGAAGAAGTGGACCGACGTCCTGTTCTTCTTCCTGTCCACCAAGATGCTGCCGCTGGTGGCCGCGCTGCTGCCGATCTACCTGTTCGCGAAGAACACCGGCATGCTCGACAACATCTGGACGCTGGTCGTCCTCTACACCGCGATGAACCTGCCGATCGCGGTCTGGATGATGCAGTCGTTCCTGTCCGAGGTCCCGGTGGCGATCATCGAGGCCGCCCAGATCGACGGCGCCCGGCTGCCGACCGTGCTGGGCCGCGTGGTCGCCCCGATCGCCCTGCCCGGCATCGCGGCGACCGCCCTGATCTGTTTCATCTTCAGCTGGAACGAGCTGATGTTCGCGCGGGTGCTCACCGGCGTGGTCGCCGAGACCGCCCCGGTCTTCCTCACCACCTTCATCACCAGCCAGGGCCTGTTCCTGGCCAAGGTGTGCGCCGCGTCGCTCGTCATCTCCCTGCCGGTGCTCGCCGCGGGGTTCGCCGCCCAGGACAAACTCGTCCAGGGCCTGTCGTTGGGAGCCGTGAAATGAAGGCCGCCGTCATCGAGTCCGTGGGCCGGGCCGTCGTCGCCGAGGTCCCGGACCCGACGCCCGGGCCGCGCGACGTCGTCGTGGAGGTCGCGGCCTGCGGGTTGTGCGGCACCGATCTGCACATCCTCCAGGGCGAGTTCGCGCCCGAACTGCCGATCGTGCCGGGGCACGAGTTCGCGGGCGAGGTGGTCGGTGTCGGCTCCGCGGTCACGGAGGTGTCGGTCGGCGACCGGGTCGCCGTCGACCCGTCCCTGTACTGCCACGAGTGCCGCTACTGCCGTGTCGGCCACAACAACATGTGCGAACGCTGGGGGGCGATCGGCGTCACCACGGCCGGCGGCGCCGCGCAGTACGCGGTGGCCCCCGTGGCGAACTGCGTGAAGCTCCCCGAGCACGTGCGCACCGCGGACGCGACCCTGATCGAACCGCTGTCCTGCGCGGTGCGCGGCTACGACGTCCTGCAGTCCCGCCTCGGCGCCCACGTGCTGATCTACGGGTCGGGCACGATGGGCCTGATGATGCTGGAGCTGGCCAAGCGCACCGGCGCGGCGAGCGTCGACGTGGTGGACGTGAACCCGGCCCGGCTGGAGACGGCGGTCCGGCTGGGCGTCTCCGCCTCCGCCGCCAACCCCGACGAGCTGGACCGCCCGCAGGGCTGGGACCTGGTCATCGACGCGACCGGCAACGCCGGGGCGATCCAGGACGGCCTGGAGCGGGTGGCGAAGGCCGGAACGTTCCTGCAGTTCGGGGTGGCCGACTATGCGACCCGTGTGACCATCGACCCGTACCGCATCTACAACCACGAGATCACCATCACCGGCTCGATGGCCGTGCTGCACAGCTACGAGCGCGCGGCCGAACTCTTCGCCAACGGCGTGCTGGACCCCGAGGTCTTCATCAGCGACCGGGTCCCCCTGGACCGCTACCCGGAGGCCCTGGAGCAGTTCGCGTCGGGCGTCGGCCGGAAGATCGTGGTGGTGCCCTGACCACAGGGACTGCCGGGGCGGACGGGCCGGGTGCCGGGACGGCGGAGGAAAACCGCTGGGCCGCCCCGCCCCGGCCGCCCTACCCTCCGGTCATGCCCCGACCTCACGGCTTCGCCTACACCGACCACGCCAACGGCAGCGTGGACATCACCCACCACAACCGCCACGCCACCACCCTGAACGGCGACCGGGCGGCCCGTTTCCTCACCGAGGTCACCACCTCCCCCGACCCCCAGCTGGTCATGGCCCGCTGGACCGGGAACTACCAGCACGGCAACGAACGCACCGCCCGCAACCACCCCCGCAACCGCCGCTGACCCAGGCCGGAAACCGCCTGCTCCATTCGGGCCACGGGTAAGGGAACGGCAAAACCGCCCCGCTCGTTCACCGGTCATGACAGCTATGACCCCCGGCTCGAACATCCCCCTCCCCACCGCCCGCGTGACGGTGGACGTCGCCGCTCCGGTGCGGCTCGACGTATCGGGCCTGCTGCTCACCGCCGACGGCAAGGTGCGCTCCGACGACGACTTCATCTTCTACAACCAGCCCTCGGGCCCCGGCGTGACCTACCGTTCCGGCGGCGGCACCGCCCCCGACGCGATCACGGTCGACACCACCGCCCTCCCGCCCGGCATCGAGAAGATCGTCATCACCGCCAGTCCCGACGCCCCCGGCCAGACCTTCCAGGGCATCGAACCGACGGCCACCCTCCGCGGCGCCGACGACCAGGCGGTCCTGGCCACCTTCACCCCGCCGCGCCTGGGCGCCGAGACCGCCCTGGTGGTCGTCGAGATCTACCTGCGCAACGGCGCCTGGAAGGCCCGCGCCGTCGGCCAGGGCTACGCCAACGGCCTGGCCGGCATCGCCACCGACTTCGGCGTCTCCGTCGAGGAGCCCGCCGCCCCCGCCCAGCCCGTGACCCCGCCGCCCGCCGCCGTCCAGCCGCCGCCGGCACCGCCCGCGCCGCCGGTGGCCGCCCCGCAGGCCCCGCCCGCGCCCGCCGCTCCCCCGGCCCCGCCCGCGCCGGCGCCCGGCTCGGGCAAGATCAACCTGGACAAGGGCCGGGTCAGCCTTCAGAAGAACCAGACGGTCTCCCTGATGAAGGGCGGCCGCCCGCTGCTCTCCCAGGTGCGGATGGGCCTCGGCTGGGAGCCGGCGTACCGCGGCAAGGACATCGACCTGGACGCCTCGGTCATCGCCTACGGTCCGCAGCGCAACCACATCGACAGCTGCTACTTCGGCAAGCTGCAGATCCTGCACGGCGCGATCCAGCACTCCGGCGACAATCTCACCGGCGAGGGCGCCGGGGACGACGAGGTGATCACCGTCGACCTCGGCCGGCTCCCCCAGGAGGTCTCCGGCCTGGTCTTCACCGTCAACTCCTTCTCGGGGCAGAAGTTCACCGAGGTCGCCAAGGCGTACTGCCGTCTGCTGGACGGCACCACCGGTGAGGAGCTGGTCCGCTTCGACCTCACCTCCGCCGAGCCGCAGACCGGCGTGATGATGGCGAAGCTGATCCGCCAGTTCTCCGGCGAGTGGGAGATGACCGCCATGGGCGACTTCGTCAAGTCCCGCACGGTGCGCGGCATGGTCAAGCCGGCCGCCCAGGCCCTGTAGCCGCCGGGGCCGCGCGGCCACCGCCGCCGGCCCGCCGACGTCCCCGCCCCGGTGTTCCCCTCCCCGGGGCGGGGACCCGTCTGCCGCCGGCCGGTCCCGGGCTCGGGGCCGTCCCGTTCATGCCCGGGGCCGGGGTGCTCATGCCGGGGGCCGGGGCGCTCATGCCGGGGGGCGGGGCGCGAGGCCCTCCACCAGGAGACCCACGTACCGGCGCAGTTGGCTGCCGTCGCCGTCCGCGAGTTCGGAGGCCGCCGCCACCCCGTGCACCAGCCGCAGCACGTCGACCGCCCCGACGTCCGGGCGCAGCTCCCCCGCCCGTCGCGCCGCTCGGACCAGCAGTTCCGCCGCGTCCAGCAGCGGGTCGCAGCAGCCCGGCCCGCCGTCCGGGCCGCTCCCGACGGCCGGACCCAGCAGCGCCCGCAGGCCGCGGATCCGGATCATCCCGGCGCCGAGTTCGTCCAGCCACGCGCGCAGGGCGGGGCCGGGCGGCAGGCGCTCCGCGAGGTCGCCGGCCCGGGCCGCGAGGGCGTCGATGCGGTCGGCGTACACGGCCTCCAGCAGGGCCCGCCGGGTGGGGAAGTGCCGGTAGAGGGTGCCGGAGCCGACGCCGGCCCGCTTGGCGATGTCGTCGAGGGAGGCGCCCTCGCCCTGGGCGGCGAACGCCTCGACCGCCGCCGCGAGCAGCCGCTCGCGGTTCCGCCGGGCATCGGCCCGCAGGGGCCTGACCTGTGCCACCGGCCCTCCCTGGTACGCCGCGGGTCCCCTCCGCCCTCACCCTATCGAGGGGCGCGGAGGGGCCCCGGGGCCTGGGCGCGGGCCGGCGGACCGCCGACGTGACTCAGAACAGGGCGCTGTAGGCGTTCAGCGCGGGCTGCCCGCCGAGGTGGGCGTAGAGGACGGTCGAGTCGCGGCCGATCTCGCCCCGCGCCACCAGATCGACCATCCCGGCCATGGACTTGCCCTCGTACACCGGGTCGGTGACCATCCCCTCGGTCCGCGCGGCGAGCCGCATGGCGTCCAGGGTCGCCTCGTCCGGTATCCCGTAGGTCCCGGCGTGGTACCGCTCGTCCAGTTCGACGTCGTCGACGGTCAGCTCCGCCCCGACGCCGATGAGCCGTCCGGTGCGGTCCGCGATCCGGGCGATCTGCTCCCTGGTGCGGGCCGGGTCCGCCGAGGCGTCGATGCCGATCACCCGCCGGGGACGGCCGCCCGCCTCCTGAAGCGCCCGGAACCCGGCGACCATGCCCGCCTGGGTGGAGCCGGTGACCGAGCACACGACCACGGTGTCGAAGAAGACGCCCGCCGCCCGCTCCTGCTCCGCCACCTCGTACGCCCAGCCGGCGAAGCCCAGCCCGCCGAGCGGGTGGTCGGAGGCTCCGGCCGGGATGGCGTACGGCCTGCCGCCCGACTCCTCGACCTCCCGCAGGGCCTGCTCCCAGCTCTCCTTGAACCCGATGCCGAACCCGGCCCGCACCAGCCGTACGTCCGCCCCGGCGAGCCGGCTGATCAGGATGTTGCCGACCTTGTCGTACACGGCGTCCGGCCAGTCCACCCAACTCTCCTGCACCAGGACGCACTTGAGCCCGGCGCGGGCGGCGACGGCGGCCACCTGACGGGTGTGGTTGGACTGCACGCCGCCGATGGAGACGAGGGTGTCGCAGCCCTGGGCGAGGGCGTCGGCGACCAGGTACTCCAGCTTGCGGGTCTTGTTGCCGCCGTAGGCCACACCCGAGTTGCAGTCCTCGCGCTTGGCCCAGAGTGTGGCGCCGCCGAGGTGGGCGGTGAGCCGTTCCAGCGGGTGCACCGGCGAGGGTCCGAACAGCAGCGGGTAACGCGCGTGGGAGGCGAGGGACATGAGGGGTCCTTCCACTCGGGCCGTGCCGGGCCGGCAGGGCCGGGTCAGGGGGTGTCGGCGAGCTGCTCCAGGCCCCGCCAGATCTCGGCGGTGATGCGCACCGCCCCGTCCGTGTCACTGCTCGCGCAGGCGTCGATCAGCCGGTCGTGCAGCCCGGCCGAGCGGCAGGCACTGCCCTCGCCGAAGCGCTGCCGCTCCAGCCGCCGGATGAGCGGGGTGTACCGGGCGACGGTCGCGGCGGCGGCCCGGTTGCCGCTCACCCGGACCAGGACGTCGTGGAGGGCGTCGTCGGCGAGCAGTGCGGCGTCCACGTCCCCGGCGTGCACGGCCGCCGCGAACCGGTCGTTGGCGGCGCGCATCGCGTCCGTGTCGGCCTTCCGCAGGCGCGGCACCGCGACCCGGGTGACCAGTTCGTGCAGGGCACCGACGACGGCCGCGGCGTCCCGCACGTCGGCGGCCACCAGGGGGGTCACGCGGGTGTAGCTCTGCGGCTTGCGCTCCAGCAGTCCCTCGTCGATCAGCCGCGAGAACGCCTCCCGCACCGGTGCCCGGGACAGGCCCAGCCGCTCGGCGAGGTCGGCGTCCCGTACGACGGCCCCGGGTTCGATCTCGCCGGCCACGATGGCGTCCCGGATCGCCGCGTGGGCGCGGTCCCGGAGGAGGGTGCGGGAGACGGGGCGCAGGGCGTTCATGACTGAAATGTTAGATGTCAGCCTGTCGGCGCACAAGGCCGTGCCCCCCGCACGGGACGCGGGGGGCACGGCCGGGGTGGAGCACCGTCCGGCCGGGAGGCGGCCGACGGTGGGAACGCCGGGGGCGGGGACCGGCGCCGCGGTAGGGGGCGACCGCGGCGCCCGGGTCAGCCGCCGTGCTGGGAGCGCGCCTTGAACGCCGCCTTGCGGGCCTCCTTGGCGATCTTCTTGTCCGGGTGCAGCCGCCCCATCGCCTCCAGGACGTCCGCCGTGGCCGGGTGGTCCACGCGCCAGACGGTGTCGAAGAAGCCGCTGTGCTGGGCCGCCAGGCCCTCCACCAGGGCGCGCAGTTCCTCGGAGTTGCCCTCGGCCGCGAGCTGGGCGGCCACGGTGTCGATGGTGAGCCAGAAGATCATGGCCTCGGAGGGCGGGGGCACGTCCGCCGCCCCGTGCTCGGTCAGCCAGACGCGGGCCAGACCGCCGAGTTCGGCGTCGTCCAGCACCTCCCGCAGGGCGGGTTCGGCGGTCCCGCCGACCAGCGCCAGGGCCTGCTGGCAGCGCAGCCGCCTGAGCGGCGCCCCCTCGTCCGCGCCCCGGGCCGCCGCGAGCAACTCGCGCGCCGCCGTGAGGGGTTCACGCCGGGTCAGCCACTGCTCGGTCTCCGCGTGGGCCGCCGCCGGGGGGAAGACGGCGGTGCCGTCGAGCAGCGCGTCGGCCCCCTTGTCGGCCAGGTCGCCGACCGCGGGTGCGTCGAACCCGGCCTCCAGCAGGCGGGCGCGCAGCCCGTACAGGCCGAGCGGGGTGAGCCGCACCATGCCGTAGCGGGAGACCTCGGTGTCGTCCACGGGCGCCGCCGGTTCCTCGTCGGCGTCGGCCATCAGCGCCTCGTCCACCGGCTGGTACTCCACGAGTCCGGCCGGCTCCAGCATCCGGAACTGGTCGTCCAGGCGCATCATCGCCTCGGAGACCTGCTCCAGGACGTCGTCGGTGGGTTCGCCCATGTCGTCCGGCAGGATGACGGACGCGGCGAGCGCGGGCAGCGGCACCGCGGCCGGCTCCACGCCCTCGTCCCCGACCGTCAGCAGGTACAGGTTGCCGAGGACGCCGTCGAGGAACGCCGCGTCGGCCTCGGGGTCCCAGTCGAGCGAGGAGAGGTCCAGCTCGCCGGAGCCCTCGTCGGCGGCGATGGCGTCGACGAGTCCGCCGAGGTCCGGGACGCTCGCGTCGGCGAGCACGGTCTCCAGGGCGGCGAGCCACACCTCCAGCACCTCGTGCGGGGAGCCGCCCCCGGTGACCGTGCCGAGGTCGGCACCGGCCGCGACCGTGCCCTCCTCCTCGTCGGTCACCTCGACGAGCCCGGCGTCCACGGCGGCGCGCCAGGCCTCCGCGGCTTCGGCGGCCGCGTCGTCGCCGGTCAGCCCCAGCTCCTCGGCGGCGGCCGGCACCTGCTCCTCGACGAGTCCGCCGCCCGCGTCGACCCGGGTGGCGGGACCGGCCCAGCGGGCGAGCCGGACGGCCCGGGACAGCAACGGGGTGGACAGCGCGTCGCGCGCCAGCTCCGCTTCGGGGTGCAGCCGCGCGGGCGGCAGGGTGGAGCTGTCTGACATCGGCTGGATCTCCTAGCGCGCCTGGTGAGGACTCAACCGCTCAGCCTAGACGGATGTGCACCCATGCCGCCCGCTTCATCCCCCTGTCGCCGGACGTACATGGCCGAAACCTTGACAAGTGGCGTGGCCAGGCTGGAGATTGACGCGCGTAGAAATCGGCGGACAGGTGTTCACCGGAACCGCGGGGACCCCGGCGCACCCGTCGGTCCTCCACGTGCGTCGGACCGCCCTTCGGGTGCGGTCCGCGCCGTCGCCGTTGTCCCCGCTGTCCCCGTCGCCTCCGCCGTCCTCGTTCCACCCTCGTCCCGGCGCTCCACACGTCCCCGGAGGGAATTCCGTTGCCGATCACACCGTCCGCGCGTCTCGCCGCGCTCACCGTCGCCGCCGTCTGCTCGGCGGCGACGACCGTCGTCCTCAGTTCACCGGCGCACGCGGACTCCGTGCGCATCCACGACATCCAGGGCGACACCCGGATATCCCCGCTCGTCGGCCGTCAGGTCGCCGATGTGGCCGGAATCGTCACCGGCGTGCGCACCTACGGCTCGTCCCGCGGTTTCTGGATCCAGGATCCGCGGCCGGACGCCGACCCGGCCACCAGTGAGGGCGTGTTCGTCTACACCGGCTCGACCCCCGAGGGCGTCGCCGTGGGCGACGCCGTCACCGTCTCCGGCACGGTGACCGAATACGTCCCCGGCGGCCTCGCCTCCGGCAACCAGTCGCTGACGCAGATCAGCCGCCCCACGGTCACGGTGACCTCCAGCGGCAACCCCGTTCCGGCGCCCTTCACCCTGGACGCCCGGTCCGTGCCGGCCGCCTACACCCCCGCCGGGGACCCGGCCGCGGACGGCTCCGTCAACGCCCTCCGGCTGCGCCCGTCCCGCTACGCCCTGGACCGCTACGAGTCCCTGGAGGGCATGAACGTCCGGGTCGCCGACGCCCGGGTGGTGGGCGCCACCGACCCGTACACCGAGCTGTGGGTCACGGTGAAGCCGTGGGAGAACCGCAGCGCGCGGGGCGGCACGGTGTACGGCTCCTACGACGACCAGAACACCGGCCGACTGCAGATCCAGTCGCTGGGCAGCGCCGCGGAGTTCCCCGACGCGAACGTCGGCGACCGGCTCGCCGGCACCACCTCGGGCCCGCTGGACTACAACCAGTTCGGCGGCTACACGCTGGTCGCCGAGGAACTCGGCACCCTCCGGGAGCGGGGCCTGGAGCGCGAGAGCACCCGCAAGCAGCGGGCGGGCGAACTCGCCGTCGCCACCTACAACGTGGAGAACCTCGACCCCTCCGACGACACCTTCGCCGCGCACGCCGCCGCGATCGTGGACCACCTGCGCTCGCCGGACATCGTGGCCCTGGAGGAGATCCAGGACAACAGCGGCGCCACCGACGACGGCACGGTCGCCGCGGACCTGACCCTGACGAAGCTGATCGAGGCCGTCGAGGCGGCCGGCGGGCCCCGCTACGCGTGGCGTTCGGTGGACCCGGCGGACAAGGCGGACGGCGGCCAGCCCGGCGGTAACATCCGCCAGGCGTTCCTCTACAACCCGAAGCGGGTCTCCTTCACCGACCGGCCCGGCGGCGACGCCACCACCCCCGTCGGCGTCACCAAGGTCCGCGGCAAGGCGGCCCTGACGCACTCCCCGGGCCGCATCGACCCGGCCGCCGCCGCGTTCGAGGACAGCCGCAAGCCCCTGGCCGGCGAGTTCGTCTTCCGCGGCCGGACGGTCATCGTGATCGCCAACCACTTCGCCTCCAAGGGCGGCGACCAGAGCCTGACCTCGCAGTACCAGCCGCCGGCCCGCAGTTCGGAGACCCAGCGCCACCTCCAGGCGCAGGCGGTGCACGACTTCACCGCCGAGGTCCTGAAGACCGAGAAGAACGCGCGCGTCGTCGCCCTGGGCGACATCAACGACTTCGAGTTCTCCCGGACGACGGAGATACTCCAGGGCGACGGAGTGCTCTGGCCGGCCATCAAGTCCCTGCCGAGGAACGAGCGGTACTCCTACGTCTACCAGGGCAACAGCCAGGTGCTGGACCAGATCCTGATCAGCCCGTCGATCCGCCGTGGCCGCACGTTCAGCTACGACAGCGTGCACATCAACGCCGAGTTCCACGACCAGATCAGCGACCACGACCCGCAGGTCCTGCGCTTCAGGCCGTGAGCCGGGGCCGTGTGCGGGGGCCGCGGGCGCCGCGAGCAGGGGTATGGGCGATGCCCGTGGGCGGAGGCCGGGGCACCAGGCGGTGAACGGAGGCGGCCGTGGCACGAGGCGGCGAACGCAGGCCGTGGCATGAGGCGATGAACGGAGGCGGCCGGGGCACGAGGCGATGACGCCCGGCCGTCGCATGAGGCGATGACGCGCGGCCGTCGCAGCAGCGCCGACGCGGACGGCCGTGCTCCACGGCACTGACGGCACACGTCGGGCCGGCCGGGGTTCCGTCCGGCCGGCCCCGGGCCGCGTCCCGCGCGGGACGCGGCCCGCTCAGCGGTGACTGCTCTGGCGGCGCAGGACGACCCCGGCGGCCACGACCGCCCCGGCCGCCGCCCCCGCGATCAGCACCGGACGCGGGTGCCGGCGCCCGTCACGGACCACGTGCGTGGCACTGCTGCGCAGTTGCACGGACATCGCCCCGGCCTTGTCCCGCAGGTCCTCCGCCCTGGCCCGGGCCCGCCCCTTGACGTCCATCTTCCCGGCCAACTCCTCCACGGTGTCGCCCAGTTCGTGGCGGGTCCGCTCGATCTGCCGACGCAGTTCGTCCGGCCCCTTGGCGCCCCGTGCGGCGGCTTCACCCCCCGCGGTGGAACCGGAGCCGGCCCCGCCCGCGCCCGTCACGTCCTGTGTCATCGGTGTGCCCTTCCCTTGATCTCCTCCACGTCGGCCTTCACGCTGCCCAACGCCTCCTCGGGCGTGGCCGGGGTGGCCCGGCGCAACTGCGCGCGTCCGGCCACGGCCAGCACCCCCGCGACGGCGAACAGCACGACCGTGACGATCAGTGCCGCCAGCCAGACGGGCAGCACCAGCGCCAGCGCCGCCGCACCGGTGCCGGCGAGCGCGAGCAGACCGGCGTAGGCGAAGGCTCCCGCCGCTCCCAGCATGCCGCCGCCCCGCCCGGCCCGCTTGCCCTTGGCGGCCAGCTCCTCCTTCGCCAGGGCCACTTCCTGCCGGGCGAGCCGGGAAAGCTGTTCGGTGGCCTGTCCGACGAGCTCACCCACGCTGTGCTCGTCGCGAACCGGCCGGTGGTTGATGGTTCCGGTCACAGGGGTCCGCCTCCTCTCGGTAGGAAGGCACCCGAGTACCCGCCCCGCGCCCCGACTACGCCTGGCCCCGCATCGCGCCGACCACGCAGCAGTGCTTACACATACCGGCAAGCACAGGTAAGGGGAACTTCACCGTCCACGGGTCGGGACTGGGACCCATGACTCCCACGGCCCACAGGCCTCCCCTGCCTCCCTCCCGGACGCCTTCGACGCGGGCGACACCTCCCGCGCGGCCCCAGCCTGCAGCACGCGGTGCTCCCGATGACCGGTGCGATGACGGCGGGCGGCCTCCCCGGCACCGTCACCGCCAAGGCCCTGCTCCACACCCTCGGTCTCCCGGCGGGCCCGCCCCGTGTGCCACGGCGCCCCGCCGCCCGGGACCGGCACACCGGACGGCATTCCGCCTCCCGGCCCCGCCTCCGAGGACCTCCCGCTCCGGGCTGCCGGCGCCCTCGGCAGCCACTCGGAGAGCGTCTCCGAGCCCCCAGGCCCCAGCCTCCCGCCCTCGGCCCACGGCTCCCGGCCCTCAGCCCCTGGTGCCGCCGCCACCTCCCCACCCCGCAACGCTCATCCGCCCCGCCCCGCCCCGCCCGCGACACGCGCGAGCGCCCTCCCGGGCGTCGTGGGGACGCGGGAAGGGCGCTCGGCGATGACCGACGCCGACAGCCACCGGGAACCCGGCAGCAGGCCGAGGGCGTCGATCCGAAGGCGTCGGACGGCAGGCGGCCGCAGCTCACGGCCGCCGCCGGTCAGTTGTGGCTGTGCAGCACCTCGTTCAGGCCGCCCCAGTTGGCGTGGTTGGGCCGGGCCTCGACCGTGCCGCTGACGGAATTGCGGCGGAAGAGGATGTTGGACGCGCCGGACAGGACGCGGGCCTTGACGATCTCGCCGTCGGGCATGGTGACGCGGGTGCCCGCCGTGACGTACAGGCCGGCCTCCACCACGCACTCGTCGCCGAGGGCGATGCCGACGCCCGCCTCGGCGCCGATCAGGCAGCGCTCGCCGATGGAGATGATCACGTCACCGCCACCGGACAGCGTGCCCATGGTGGACGCGCCGCCGCCGATGTCGGAGCCGTCGCCGATGACCACGCCGGCCGAGACGCGGCCCTCGATCATCGAGGTGCCGAGCGTGCCGGCGTTGAAGTTGACGAAGCCCTCGTGCATGACCGTGGTGCCGGCGGCGAGGTGCGCGCCCAGGCGGACCCGGTCGGCATCGGCGATGCGGACGCCCTTGGGGGCCACGTAGTCCGTCATGCGCGGGAACTTGTCGATGGACGTGACGGTCAGGTGCAGGCCCTCGGCGCGGGCGTTGAGGCGCACCTTCTCGACGTCGTCCACGGCGACCGGGCCGAGGGAGGTCCAGGCGACGTTGGCGAGGCAGCCGAAGATGCCGTCGAGGTTCAGCCCGTGCGGGCGGACCAGGCGGTGGGAGAGCAGGTGGAGGCGCAGGTAGGCGTCGTGGGCGTCGACCGGCTTCTCGTCGAGCGAGGAGATGACCGTGCGGACCGCGACCACGTCGACGCCGCGGCGGGCGTCCGGGCCAACCGCCGCGGTGGCGCCCCCGCCGAGGAGTTCGGCGGCGCGCTCGGCGGACAGCCGCTCGGTGCCGGACGGGCCCTCGGCCGACGCGGCGGTCAGTTCGGGCGCGGGGTACCAGGTGTCGAGGACGGTGCCGTCGGCGGCGATGGTGGCGAGGCCGGCGGCCACTGCGCCGGAGGGGCTCTGAGCAGTCGTGTCGGTCATGAGGGCAACCTAACCGGCCGGGGCCCGGCGAGGCGAACCGGTGGGCCCGCCGTCTCGGGTGACGGTCCGCCGACCGGCCCCGGACGTTGCCCAGGGCGTCATGCCCGGACGTCAGCCCATGGCATCAGCTCCAGGGCGTCGCCCCCGGATGTCAGCCCACGGCATCGGCTCCAGGGCGTCAGTAGCGGGGCCCTCCCGAACCTCACCCCCGGCCGTCCTCGCCGGGGTGCGGCGCGCCGGGCGGGATGATCCGGGCCAGCGCCTCGCGGGCGAACGCCTCGTCGTAGGGCGTGTCCGTCAGCAGCACCTGGAGGCAGATGCCGTCCAGCAGGGCGACCACGGCGCGGGCCGTGACGGGGTCGACGCGGTGGGCGAGTTCGGCGACGACGCCCTCGCTCCACTCGGCGGCGACCGGGCGCAGGGCGGGGCGGCGCAGGGCGGCGAGGTAGAGCTCGTACTCCAGCTCGACGCCGGTGCGTTCGCCGGCCAGCCACTCCCCCATCACGGAGGCGAGTTCGGCCGCCAGGTCGGTGCGGGGGTCGCGCAGGCCGGGGTGGGCGGCGACCACCTTGGCGAAGCCCTCGTTGGCCTGGCGCAGGGCGGCGACCAGCAGTTCGTCGAGGGTACGGAAGTGGTAGGTGGTGGAGCCGAGCGGGACGTCGGCCTCGGCGGCCACGGTGCGGTGGGTCAGCCCGGCGATGCCGTCGCGGCCCACGACGCGGATGGCCGCGTCGATGATCCGCTGCCGGCGTTCGGGGTCGTAGCGCCGGGCCATCAGTGCGCGCCCCCCAGGTTGAGCACCACCACTCCGACGATGATCAGGCCGATGCCGACGGCCTTGACCACGGTCAGGCCCTCCCCGAGGAAGGCCACGCCGATGGCGGCGATGGCGGCGGTGCCCACCCCGGCCCAGATGGCGTAGGCGGTGCCGATCGAGAGGGTGCGCAGGGTCTGCGCGAGGAGGCTGAAGGAGATCACGTAGCCGATCAGGGTGAGCAGCGACGGCCAGAGCCGGCTGAAGCCGTCGCTGTACTTCATGGCGGTGGTGGCACCGACTTCGGCGGCGATGGCCCCGGCCAGCAGCAGATATCCCATGTGTACAAGCGTACCCATCGATGTGGACGTGCGTACACACTTCGGCCGACGAACGGCCGGACGAAGGCGCGTCCGGACACGACGACGGCCCCCGGCGGGATCGCCGGGGGCCGTCGTGCGGTGGGTGCGGTCGTGCGCGGTGTGCGGGGGTCTCAGACGTTGAAGCCGAGCGCCCGCAGCTGCTCACGGCCGTCGTCCGTGATCTTGTCGGGGCCCCACGGCGGCATCCAGACCCAGTTGATGCGCAGCTCGTTGACCAGGCCGTCCGTGGCGGACTTGGCCTGGTCCTCGATGACATCCGTCAGCGGACAGGCCGCCGAGGTCAGGGTCATGTCGATGGTCGCCACGTTGGATTCGTCGACGTGGACGCCGTAGATCAAGCCGAGGTTGACGACGTCGATGCCCAGTTCGGGGTCGACGACGTCCATCAGGGCCTCGCGGACCTCTTCCTCCGAGGCCGGTTTCATCTGCACGGTCTCGCTCATGCCGTTGTCCTTTCGGCGTCGGAGCCCAGAGCCTGGGCCGTCGCGTCCTTCCACGCCATCCAGCTGAGGAGGGCGCACTTCACCCGGGCCGGGTACTTGGAGACCCCGGCGAACGCGACCGCGTCCTCCAGGATCTCCTCCATCGCGTCGTCCGGCTCGATCTTCCCCTTGGACTGCATCAGTTCCAGGAAGGTCTCCTGGACCCGCCGCGCGTCGGTCAGATCTTTGCCGACCAGCAGTTCGTTCAGCACGGAGGCGCTCGCCTGGCTGATCGAGCAGCCCTGCCCCTCGTAGCTGACGTCCCGGACGGTCGTGCCGTCGTACTTGACCCGGAGGGTGATCTCGTCACCGCACGTCGGGTTGACGTGGTGCACCTCGGCGTCGCCATCCCGCAAGCCCCGCCCGTGCGGGTTCTTGTAGTGGTCCAGGATGACTTCCTGGTACATCGAATCCAGCTTCACGCCCAGCCAGCCCCTCAGCCGAAGAAGTTCCGTACGTGCTCCAGTCCGTCGACCAGAGCATCGATCTCGGCCGGCGTGGAGTACAGATAGAACGACGCTCGCGTGGTCGCAGGAATTCCGTACCGGAGGCAGACCGGGCGGGCGCAGTGGTGGCCGACCCGGACCGCGAGGCCCTGTTCGTCGAGGACCTGGCCCACGTCGTGCGGGTGGATGTCCCCGAGGGTGAAGGAGATCGCCGCCGCGCGGTCCTCGGCCGTGGCGGGGCCGATGATGCGCAGGTCGGGGACCTCGCCCAGCCGTTTGACGGCGTACTCGGTGAGCGCGTGCTCGTGGGCGAGGATCTTGTCCATGCCGATGGCCTGGAGGTAGTCGATCGCCGCGCCGAGGCCGACCGCCTGCGCGATCGGGGGGGTGCCCGCCTCGAACTTGTGCGGGGCGGGCGCGTAGGTCGACGAGTGCATCGACACGGTCTCGATCATCTCGCCGCCGCCGAGGAACGGAGGCAGGTCCTCCAGCAGTTCCTGGCGGCCCCACAGGACGCCGATGCCGGTCGGACCGCACATCTTGTGGCCGGTGAAGGCCACGAAGTCGGCCTGGAGCGCCTGCACGTCGACCGGCATGTGCGGGGCGGCCTGGGAGGCGTCGATGCAGACGAGCGCGCCGACCTCCTGGGCGCGGCGGACGATCGCCTCGACCGGGTTGAGGGTGCCCAGGATGTTGGAGACCAGCACGAAGGAGACGATCTTCGTCTTCTCGGTGATGACCTCGTCGATGTTGGACAGGTCGAGCCGGCCGTCGTCGGTCAGGCCGAACCACTTCAGCTTCGCTCCGGTGCGCTGCGCGAGCAGCTGCCACGGCACGATGTTGGAGTGGTGCTCCATCTCCGTGATGACGATCTCGGTCTCGTGGTCCACGCGGTAGGGCTCGTCGGCCCAGCCGAGCATGTTCGCCACGAGGTTGAGCGACTCGGAGGCGTTCTTGGTGAAGATCACCTCGTCGCGGCTGGGCGCGTTGACGAACGCGGCGACCTTGTCGCGCGCGCCCTCGTACAGCGCCGTGGCCTCCTCGGCGAGCACATGCACACCGCGGTGGACGTTGGCGTTGTGGCGCTCGTAGTACTCACTGAGTGCGTCCAGCACCTGGCGCGGCTTCTGCGAGGTCGCCGCGTTGTCCAGGTACACGAGCTTCCGGCCGTCGTGGACCTGACGGTCCAGGACGGGGAAGTCCTTGCGGATCGCCTCGGTGTCGAGGAGGCCCGGCAGCAATGTCACGCGGATGCGCCACCCTTCGTGTATGCCTCGTAGCCCTCCGCCTCCAGCTTGTCGGCCAGCTCGGCACCGCCGGACTCGACGATACGGCCGTCGGCGAACACGTGGACGTGGTCGGGCTTGATGTAGCGCAGGATGCGCGTGTAGTGCGTGATGAGCAGGGTGCCCACGTCACCGGACTCGCGGACCCGGTTGACGCCCTCGGACACGATGCGCAGGGCGTCGACGTCCAGGCCGGAGTCGGTCTCGTCGAGGACGGCGACCTTCGGCTTGAGCAGCTCCAGCTGGAGGATCTCGTGGCGCTTCTTCTCACCGCCGGAGAAGCCCTCGTTGACGTTGCGCTCGGCGAAGGACGGGTCGATGTTGAGGCGCTCCATGGCCTCCTTGACCTCCTTCACCCAGGTGCGCAGCTTGGGGGCCTCGCCGCGGATCGCGGTGGCGGAGGTGCGCAGGAAGTTGGAGACCGAGACACCGGGGACCTCGACCGGGTACTGCATGGCGAGGAACACGCCGGCGCGGGCGCGCTCGTCGACGGACATCTCCAGGACGTCCTCGCCGTCGAGGGTGACGGAGCCGCTGGAGACGGTGTACTTGGGGTGACCGGCGAGCGCGTAGGCGAGCGTCGACTTGCCCGAGCCGTTGGGGCCCATGATGGCGTGCGTCTCGCCCTGCTTCACGGTGAGGTCGACGCCCTTGAGGATTTCCTTCGTGGCGTTGTCGGCCTCGACGGTGACGTGCAGGTCTCGGATTTCAAGCGTTGCCATGGGTGCCTCAGGACTCCTGGGTGACGGAGACGAGCACGTCGTCCCCTTCGATCTTTACGGGGTATACGGGAACGGGGCGGGTCGCGGGGAGGGCGTCGGGCTTGCCGGAGCGGAGGTCGAAACGCGAACCGTGCAGCCAGCACTCGATGTGGCAGTCGTCCACCTCGCCCTCCGACAGGGACACGTTCGCGTGCGAGCAGATGTCGTTGATCGCGAACACCTCCCCGCAGGTCTGCACGATGGAGACCGGCGTGCCGTCGAGTTCCACCCGCTTGGGGGTGTCCTCCTCCAGCTCGCTCAGCCCGCAGGCGCGTACGAAGCTCATCCGACCGCCGCCTCCAGCTCCTCCTCGATCTTGGCGATCAGGCGCTCCTCGAGGTCGGCGACGCCGATCTGCTGGACCAGCTCGGCGAAGAAGCCGCGCACCACCAGGCGGCGGGCGTCCTTCTCCGGGATGCCGCGGGCCATCAGGTAGAACAGCTGCTCGTCGTCGAAGCGGCCGGTCGCGGAGGCGTGGCCGGCGCCGACGATCTCGCCGGTCTCGATCTCCAGGTTGGGCACGGAGTCGACCCGGGCGCCGTCGGTGAGCACCAGGTTGCGGTTCATCTCGTAGGTGTCGGTGCCCTCGGCCGCGGCCTCGATGAGGACGTCGCCGATCCACACGGCGTGCGCGTCGTCGCCCTGGAGCGCGCCCTTGTAGACGACGTTCGACTTGCAGTGCGGGACGTTGTGGTCGACCAGGAGGCGGTGCTCCTGGTGCTGGCCGGCGTCGGTGAAGTACAGGCCGAACAGCTCGGCCTCACCGCCGGGGCCGGCGTAGGCGACCCGCGGGTGCAGCCGGACGACGTCGCCGCCGAAGGTGACGACGACCGACTTGAAGGTGGCGTCGCGGCCGACCAGCGCGTTGTGCTGGGCGGCGTGCACGGCCTTGTCGTCCCAGTCCTGGACCGAGACGACGGTCAGCTTGGCGCCGTCGCCGAGCACGAACTCGACGTTGGCGGCGAGCACCGCGTCGCCGGTGTGGTCGATGACCACGACGGCCTCGGCGAAGGCGCCGAGCTCGATGACCTGGTGGGCGTAGGCGGTGCCGCCCTCGCCGTGCACCGCGATGCGGATCGGCTCGGTGAGGACGGCCTCCTTGGGCACGGTCACGACCGAGGCCTGCTCGAAGGCGGAGTACGCCTGGGCGGCGACGCGGTCCACCGGGGTGCCGGCGCGGCCGAGCCGCGCGTCGTCCCGGCCGACCGTCTCGACGACGACGCCCTCCGGAGCCTGGACGGCGACCTTGATGCCGCCGTCGGCGGTGGCGGTGCCGTCGTGCAGCCCGCGCAGCCGCTCCAGCGGGGTGAACCGCCACTCCTCCTCGCGGCCGTGGGGGACGGGGAAGTCCGCCACGTCGAAGGACGGGGGAGCGCTCATGCGGGTGGCGACGGTCGACTCGGCGGCCACCGCGATCGAACCAGCGGTCGCGGAACCGACCGGGATGTTAGGAGCCTCAGCCATGGCTGTCGTAGTGCTCGCTTTCCTTTGCGTAAGGGGGCTTGACGGAACGGCGCCGGTGGCTAGCCGACCGCGCCTTCCATCTGGAGCTCGATCAGCCGGTTGAGCTCGAGGGCGTACTCCATCGGCAGCTCCTTGGCGATCGGCTCGACGAAGCCGCGCACGATCATGGCCATCGCCTCGTCCTCGCTCAGACCGCGGCTCATCAGGTAGAAGAGCTGGTCCTCGGAGACCTTGGAGACGGTCGCCTCGTGGCCCATGGACACGTCGTCCTCGCGGACGTCCACGTAGGGGTAGGTGTCCGAGCGGGAGATCGTGTCGACCAGCAGCGCGTCGCAGAGCACGTTGGACTTGGAGCCCGGGGCGCCCTCACCGATCTCGATCAGACCGCGGTAGGAGGTGCGGCCACCGCCGCGGGCCACCGACTTGGAGACGATGTTGGACGAGGTGTTCGGGGCCATGTGGACCATCTTGGCGCCCGCGTCCTGGTGCTGGCCCTCGCCGGCGAAGGCGATGGACAGGGTCTCGCCCTTGGCGTGCTCGCCCATGAGGTAGACGGCCGGGTACTTCATCGTCACCTTGGAGCCGATGTTGCCGTCGACCCACTCCATGGTCGCGCCCTCGTAGGCCACGGCGCGCTTGGTGACCAGGTTGTAGACGTTGTTCGACCAGTTCTGGATGGTCGTGTAGCGGCAGCGGGCGTTCTTCTTGACGATGATCTCGACGACCGCGGAGTGCAGCGAGTCCGACTTGTAGATCGGCGCGGTGCAGCCCTCGACGTAGTGCACGTAGGCACCCTCGTCGACGATGATCAGGGTCCGCTCGAACTGGCCCATGTTCTCGGTGTTGATCCGGAAGTAGGCCTGGAGCGGGATCTCCACGTGCACGCCCGGCGGCACGTAGATGAAGGAGCCGCCGGACCACACGGCCGTGTTCAGCGCGGCGAACTTGTTGTCACCGGCCGGGATGACCGTGCCGAAGTACTCCTTGAAGAGCTCGGGGTGCTCCTTGAGGGCGGTGTCGGTGTCCAGGAAGATGACGCCCTGCTCCTCCAGGTCCTCACGGATCTGGTGGTAGACGACCTCCGACTCGTACTGCGCGGCGACACCGGCGACCAGGCGCTGCTTCTCCGCCTCCGGGATGCCCAGCTTGTCGTAGGTGTTCTTGATGTCCTCGGGCAGGTCCTCCCAGGACTGCGCCTGCTTCTCCGTGGAGCGTACGAAGTACTTGATGTTGTCGAAGTCGATGCCCGACAGGTCCGAGCCCCAGTTCGGCATGGGCTTCTTCTCGAACAGGCGCAGGCCCTTGAGGCGGAGCTTGGTCATCCACTCCGCCTCGTCCTTCTTCGACGAGATGTCCTTGACGACGTCCTCGTTGAGACCACGCTTGGCAGCAGCGCCGGCCTCGTCGGAGTCGGCCCAGCCGTATTCGTACTTGCCCAGGCCTTCGAGCTCGGGGTGGGCAGTCTCCGTGGGGAGAGTCATGCGGGGTTCCTCCCGGACGTGCTTGCAGGTGCGTGGTGGGAATTCTTGGGGATGTACGTCGTGCAGACGCCGTCGCCGTGCGCGATGGTCGCCAGCCGCTGCACATGCGTACCGAGAAGTTCGGCGAAAAATTCCGTCTCGGCCTCGCAGAGCTGCGGGAACTGTTCGGCGACGTGCGCGATGGGGCAATGGTGCTGGCAGAGCTGCTCGCCGACCGGTGCGCTGCGCGCCGTAGCAGCGTACCCGTCCGCGCTCAGCGCCCTGGCCAGCGCCTCGGTCCGCTCCTCGGGGGGAGCGGCCTCGACCGCGGCCCGGTACGTGTCCGCCTGGGCGGCGATCCGGGCGCGGGCGAACGCGGTGATCGCGTCGCTGCCGCCCTCCTGCTCGCCGATCCAGCGCAGTGCGTCCACGGCCAGCTTGTCGTAGGACTGGTCGAACGCGTCCCGGCCGCAGTCGGTGAGCGCGAACACCTTGGCCGGGCGCCCGCGCGTGCGCGCGCCGTAGACCCGTCGTTCGCGTGCCGCCACGACGTTGTCCGTGACCAGGGCGTCCAGGTGGCGGCGCACGGCCGCCTGGGTGAGCCCGAGGCGCTCGGCCAGCTCGGCGACGGTCGACGGGCCGTGGTCCAGGATGGACCGGGCGACGCGGTTGCGGGTGGACCGCTCACCGGTTGCCAGTTCCTCGTGGGGAGCCTCGCCAACGTTTTTCACAACACCATTGTTGCGTAATTCATCCGGCCCGGGCAAGCCGCGTCCGGATCATGTGCTGGTGCGCTGCATCACTTAGGCAAACCTAAGCCGACCTGCGGAAACGATCTTTGATCGATCACATGCGGTGGTCCGCCGCCCCCGCCGCCGGTCCGCCGAAGATCCTCCCGCACCGCTCCCCGCACCCCCGGACCGGGGCGCCCGGCGCCCTCCCTAGACTCGTGACCCATGCGAAGCGAGCCCGTGGTCCAGGTCCAGGCCCTGGTGAAGCGGTACGGCCCGAAGACCGCGGTGGACGGCCTCGACCTGGTGGCCGGGCAGGGTGTGACCGCCGTGCTCGGACCCAACGGCGCGGGCAAGACGACCACGGTCGAGACCTGCGAGGGCTACCGGCGGCCGGACTCCGGCACGGTGCGCGTCCTGGGCCTCGACCCGGTGCGCCAGTCCGCCCTGCTGCGGCCCCGGATCGGCGTCATGCTCCAGTCCGGCGGCGTCTACTCCGGCGCCCGCGCCGACGAGATGCTGCGGCACGTGGCGAAGCTGCACGCCCACCCGCTGGACGTGGACGCCCTGATCGAACGGCTCGGGCTCGGCTCCTGCGGACGGACCTCCTACCGGCGGCTCTCCGGCGGCCAGCAGCAGCGGCTCGCCCTCGCCATGGCGGTGGTCGGACGCCCCGAGCTGGTGTTCCTCGACGAGCCGACCGCCGGCCTCGACCCCCAGGCCCGCCGCGCCACCTGGGACCTGGTGCGCGACCTGCGCGACGACGGCGTCTCCGTCATCCTCACCACGCACCACATGGACGAGGCCGAACAGCTCGCCGACGACGTGGCGATCATCGACGCGGGACGGGTGATCGCCCAGGGCTCCCCCGAGGAGCTGTGCCGGGGCGGCGCCGAGAACACCCTGCGCTTCAGCGGGCGCCCCGGCCTGGACGTGGCCTCGCTGCTGAAGGCCCTCCCCCCTGACACGACGGCCGACGAACCGGCCCCCGGCTCCTACCGGGTGCTCGGCAAGGTCGACCCGCAGCTGCTGGCCACCGTCACGTCCTGGTGCGCGCAGAACGGGGTCATGCCGGACCGGATCTCGGTGGAACGGCACACCCTGGAGGACGTCTTCCTGGAGTTGACGGGCAAGGAGCTGCGCTCATGACGGCGACCGGCACACCGACCGGCCGGGGGTCCGGGGGTCGCCCCCCGGGACAGCACGGCCTGGAGCTGACCGGCAAGGAGTTGCGCTCATGACGGCGACCGGTACCTACGCGCCCCGGCCGGGTGCGGCCCCGCTGCCGCGGATGATCGCGGCGCAGGCGGTGCTGGAGACGAAGATGCTGCTGCGCAACGGCGAGCAACTGCTGCTCACCGTGGTGATCCCGACGCTGCTGCTGGTGCTGTTCAGCACGGTGGACATCGTCGACACCGGCGAGGGGCGGGCCGTGGACTTCCTCGCCCCCGGCATCCTGGCGCTCGCCGTGATGTCGACGGCGTTCACCGGGCAGGCCATCGCGACCGGCTTCGAGCGGCGCTACGGGGTGCTGAAGCGGCTCGCCGCGTCCCCGCTGCCCCGCTGGGGCCTGATGACCGCCAAGTCGCTGTCCGTCCTGGTCACCGAGATCCTCCAGGTGCTCCTGGTGGCCGTGATCGCCCTCGCCCTGGGCTGGTCGCCGCGGGGCAACCCGTTCGCGGTGTTCCTGCTGCTGGTGCTGGGCACCGCCGCCTTCTCCGGGCTCGGCCTGCTGATGGCGGGCACCCTGAAGGCGGAGGCCACCCTCGCCGCGGCCAACCTGGTGTTCCTGCTGCTGCTGATCGGCGGCGGGGTCGTGGTCCCGCTGGAGAAGTTCCCGGACGCCGCGCAGGGCGTGCTCGGCCTGCTGCCGATCTCCGCCCTGTCGGAAGGGCTGCGGGACGTCCTGCAGCACGGGGCCGGGATGCCCTGGGGCAGCCTGGCCGTGCTGGCCGGGTGGGCGGTCGCGGGGCTGGCCGCCGCGGGGAGGTTCTTCCGCTGGGAGTGAGGCCGCGCGAGCGCGCCCGCGGTGGACCGGCCGGGACCTCCCGCCACCCCCGACCCTCGTGAAAGCGTGCACAAGCCGCGGCCTACGATGGACCCGTGCCAAACGTGACCCGCGCCGACGCCCAGAGCGCCCTGCGCAACCCGCTCGCCTTCATCGCCGCGCGCTGGACCCCGGATCCCCGGACCGTCCGGCGGGCGGCCCTCGCCGCGCTCGTCATGTCGGTGGTCATCGTGGTCACCGGCGGGGCCGTGCGGCTGACGGGCTCGGGCCTCGGCTGCCCGACCTGGCCCAAGTGCACCGACGACTCCATCGCCGCGACCCGCGAGATGGGCGTGCACGGCGTCATCGAGTTCGGCAACCGTCTGCTGACGTACGTGCTGTGCGCGGCCGTCGGCTGGGCGATCGTGGCCGCGCGGTCCGCGAAGCCGGTCCGGCGGGGCGTGACCCGGCTGGGCTGGGTGCAGTTCTGGATCGTCATGGGCAACGCGATCCTCGGCGGGATCGTGGTCCTGGTCGGGCTGAACCCGTACACGGTCGCGGCGCACTTCATGCTGTCGTCGGCGCTGATCGCGGTGGCCACGGTGATGTGGCAGCGGGTCCGCGAGGGCGACGGGGAGCCCCGGCCGCTGGTCGGCAAGGCCGTGCAGCAGCTGGTGTGGTCCCTGGTGGCCGCCGCCGTGCTGCTGATCGCCGTCGGCACGGTGGTGACCGGTGCGGGGCCGCACGCGGGCGACTCCAGCGAGGTCGAGCGGATGCCGCTGGACTGGGAGATGGTGAGCAAGCTGCACGCCGTCCTGGCGTGGGTCGTGGTCACGCTGACGTTCGCGCTGTGGTTCGTGCTCAAGGCGGTCGACGCGCCGAAGGGGCCGCTACACCGCACGCGTGAGCTGTTCGTCATCCTGCTGCTGCAGGGGGCCATCGGCTACGTCCAGTACTTCACCGACCTCCCCGAGGTCCTGGTCGGCCTGCACATGTTCGGCTCGTGCGTGATGTGGATCTGGGTCGTGCGGCTGCTGCTGTCCCTGCGGGAGCGCCCCGAGGAGGCGGTGACCGGTCTGCCGGGCCCGTCCGCCGAGGCCGCGCTGACGAAGGCCTGACCGGACGCCCCTCCGGCGGGGCCCCGGAAGGTCCGAGCGAGCCGGTCCGAGCGGGCCACCCGGATCCGAGCGGGCCGGGGCCGGGGCGGGCCGGTCAGGTGAGGCCGTAGACCCGCCGCGCGTTCCCCTCCGCCAGCAGGGCCGCCACGCGCTCCGCGTCCGCGGGCGCCCACGCGCCTTCGGCGACCCAGCCGCCGAGCACCCGGCCGAGCGCCTCCCGGAACAGCCGGGCGCCCACCACGTGCAGTTCCGGCAGTCCGCGGGCGCCGCTGGAGAAGAGGATCTTGCCGAACGGGGCCAGTTCCAGGATCTCCGCGAGCACGGTCGCCGCCCGGGCCCCGGTGCGCACCAGGGCGGCCCCGGTGTCGGCGTAGACGTGCGGGAACACCCCGGCCAGGTGGGCGGCGTGCCGGTGGTACGGGTAGCCGTGCAGCAGCACCAGGTCGGTGCCGAGGCCGGCGGTGGCCCGGACGAAGTCGCCGAGCAGCACCGGATCGGTGCGGTCCAGGGCGCCGGGCGCGCCGAGCCCGGCGTGCAGCTGCAGGGGCCGGCCGGAGGCGACGGCGCTCCACAGCAGGTGCCGCAGCAGCACCGGGTCGCTCAGCTCGTCGCCCGCCCGGCGGCCGGCCAGCCAGCGGCCCGCCGCGGCCCGCACCTCGCCCGGCCCGGGCGGCTCGGGACACAGGGCCGGGCCGTGCCGCAGACCGGCGACGGAGGCGAAGGCGACCGCGTGCGCCGCCGCGCCGTGCACGGACTCGGCGAGGTTGGCGAGGAAGGACGCCACGGTGCCGGAGGTGTCGGCGACCTGCTCGGCGAGCTGCTCCAGGCGCACGATCTCGTGGGCGGCGGCGCCCCCGGCGGTGGCCAGTTCGGCGGGGCCGGTGAGGTCGCCGGGCAGGCCGGTGTCGACCAGGTAGGTGGTGATGCCGCTGCCCCGCAGCAGCCGGCGCCCGGCCTCGGCGACGCCCAGTTCGCGGCGCCGGGCGAGGTACCGGGCGGGCGGGCAGTGCGGCTCCAGGCCGAGCAGCGGCGGGCACCAGCGGCGCACGGCGAAGCCGGTCTGGGTGTCGAAGAGGGTGGTGCCGGGGGCGGGCGGGCCCTCGGTGCGCGCCAGCTGGGCCTCGAAGGTGCCGAGGCCCAGCTCCGTGCGCAGCACGCCGTGGCAGTACTGGTCCACCAGGGACGGCGTGTCGATCATCCGGGCTCCCCGCGACGGACCGTGCGCTCCCCACCGACCCGTCGCCGGGTCCCGCGCTCCTACGGTCCTAACGGGTGAGGGCGCCCTCAGGTGTTGCTCGGGCCGCCCACCTGGATCCCCGCCATGCGGGACCACTCGTACGGGCCGGTCCGCACCCGGGCGGCGAACTCGCCGTCGAACTCCTCATGGACCGTGATGCCGGCCTTCTCGACGGCCTTCCGGGCGATCTCGGTGGAGGGGGCCACCAGGTCGCCCCAGTCGCCGTTCTCGGCGACCAGGACGATGCGGGCGCCGCGTTCGCCCAGGTACGCGACGTGGCCCTCGGTCGTGCCGTGGCGCTTGGCGAAGCTGGTGATCTGCTGGGCGATCCGGTCCGCCTTGCGTGCGGCCTTCTGCGCGGCCTTCGGGTCCGCCTGCTGCGTGTCTGCCATGGTCAGGATGCTACCGACGGGTAGATCGAACGGCGACGGGCGGGGTCCGTGGCCTTGGCCACTGCACCCCGCCCGCCGGGCGTCCGGGAGCTGATCGCTAGCGCAGGAAGGGATCCACGGCGATCGCGACGAACAGCAGGGAGACGTAGGTGATGGACCAGTGGAACAGGCGCATCTCCTTGAGCTTGGCGCCCGTCACCTCGGCCTTGGCCCGGTTCAGCAGCGCGTGCGCCTCCCACAGCCACCAGCCGCCGGCAGCCAGGGCGACCGCGGTGTAGAACCAGCCGGTGTAGCCGAGCGGGGTGAGCAGCAGGGAGACGCCCACCATGACCCAGCTGTAGAGGACGATCTGCTTGGCGACGGCCTTGTTGCCGGCGATGACCGGCAGCATCGGCACGCCCACCCGCGCGTAGTCCTCCTTCACCTTCATGGACAGCGGCCAGTAGTGCGGCGGCGTCCAGAAGAAGATGACGAGGAAGAGCACGACCGGCGCCCAGGACAGCGAGTTGGTGACCGCGGACCAGCCGATCAGCACCGGCATGCAGCCCGCGATGCCGCCCCACACGATGTTCTGCGCGGTGCGCCGCTTCAGGATCATCGTGTAGACGACGACGTAGAAGAGGAGCGCGCCGAGGGCGAGCCAGGCCGACAGCCAGTTGACGGTGAGGCCGAACAGCAGGGTGGAGACGACCGCGAGGCCGATGCCGAAGACCAGGCACTCGCGCGGGCTGACCATGCCGGTCACCAGCGGCCGCTGCGCGGTGCGGTCCATCAGGGCGTCGATGTCGCGGTCGATGTACATGTTGAGCGCGTTGGCGCCGCCCGCGGAGAGGTAACCGCCCACACAGGTGAGCAGCACCAGGGTCAGGTCGGGCACGCCCTGCTGCGCCAGGAACATCACCGGAACCGTGGTGATGAGGAGCAGCTCGATGATCCGCGGCTTGGTGAGAGCCACGAATGCCATCACACGGGCCCCGAACGGCCGACGGGCCGGGCTCTGGCTGGCCCCCAGTACTCCCGGTGGACGGGATTCAACGGCCGTCACGCACACCCCTACAGAGACATCCCAGCGAGCCTCGGCGTGTGAAGCCGCGGTAAAGGCCCGCGCGTACCACGCCACTCTAGACGTTGCCCAGACCCCGGCCTTCGCGGGGGTGGGCTCGTGTTGGACGGCGCCGCCGGAAGGGGTGGCGCGGGGCTCCCCGAGGTGCGGATCCGAGCTCGATTGAGCACCCGGATGAGCGGCTGCGTATTCATCTGCCGAATGCCGGTGCTTCCCGGTCGGGAGGCGGATCCCGAGGAGGCCCGGCAGTCTGGAATGGCTCGGAAAATCGCACGTACTACGGGGGTAGGCTCGACCACGCCGGTGGGAAATCACCGGCATCCGATCATGTGGAGAGGAGCCCTGACTCAGGGTGAGCACCAAGCCGACCACCACAGACCTCGAGTGGACCGAACTGGACCAGCGGGCCGTGGACACCGCCCGCGTCCTGGCCGCCGATGCCGTACAGAAGGTTGGCAACGGCCATCCGGGTACGGCGATGAGCCTCGCGCCCGCTGCGTACACCCTCTTCCAGAAGGTGATGCGCCACGACCCGGCCGACGCGAACTGGGTCGGACGCGACCGTTTCGTGCTGTCCGCCGGCCACTCGTCCCTGACCCTCTACACCCAGCTGTACCTGGCCGGCTTCGGCCTGGAGCTGGACGACCTGAAGTCCTTCCGCACCTGGGGCTCGAAGACCCCGGGCCACCCGGAGTACGGACACACCACGGGCGTGGAGACGACGACCGGCCCGCTGGGCCAGGGTGTCGCCAACGCGGTCGGCATGGCGATGGCCGCCCGGTACGAGCGCGGCCTGTTCGACCCGGAGGCGCCGCAGGGCGAGTCCCCCTTCGACCACTACGTCTACTGCATCGCCGGTGACGGCTGCCTCCAGGAGGGCATCTCCGCCGAGGCGTCCTCGATGGCCGGGCACCAGAAGCTGGGCAACCTGGTGCTGCTGTGGGACGACAACCACATCTCCATCGAGGGCGACACCGAGACGGCCGTCTCGGAGGACACCTGCAAGCGGTACGAGGCGTACGGCTGGCACGTGCAGCGGGTGGCCCCCAAGCCGGACGGCGACCTGGACCCGCACGCGCTCTACGACGCGATCGAGGCGGCGAAGAAGGTCACCGACCGGCCGTCCTTCATCGCGATGCGCTCGATCATCGCCTGGCCCGCGCCGAACGCGCAGAACACCGAGGCCGCGCACGGCTCGGCGCTCGGCGAGGAGGAGGTCGCGGCCACCAAGCGCGTGCTGGGCTTCGACCCGGAGCAGAGCTTCGAGGTCTCCGACGAGGTCATCGCGCACACCCGCAAGGCCCTGGAGCGCGGCAGCCGCGCGAAGGCCGAGTGGGAGAAGTCCTTCCAGGAGTGGCGTTCGGCCAACCCGGAGCGCGCGGCGGAGTTCGACCGGGTCGCGGCCGGTGAGCTGCCCAAGGGCTGGGAGGACGTCATCCCGGTCTTCGAGCCGGGCAAGGGCGTCGCCACCCGCGCCGCCTCCGGCAAGGTGCTCCAGGCGCTCGGCGGGGTGATCCCGGAGCTGTGGGGCGGCTCGGCCGACCTGGCGGGCTCCAACAACACCACGATCGACAAGACGTCGTCCTTCCTCCCGGCGGACAACCCGCTGCCCGAGGCGGACCCGTACGGCCGGACGATCCACTTCGGCATCCGCGAGCACGCCATGGCCGCTCAGATGAACGGCATCGCGCTGCACGGCAACACCCGGATCTACGGCGGCACCTTCCTGGTGTTCTCCGACTACATGCGCAACGCGGTGCGGCTGTCGGCCCTGATGCACCTGCCGGTGACGTACGTGTGGACGCACGACTCCATCGGCCTGGGCGAGGACGGCCCGACCCACCAGCCGGTCGAGCACCTGGCCTCGCTGCGCGCCATCCCCGGTCTGAACGTCGTGCGCCCCGCGGACGCCAACGAGACCGCGATCGCCTGGCGGGAGATCCTCAGGCGCTGGACCAAGGAGTTCGGTGTGGGCGCCCCGCACGGCCTGGCGCTGACCCGGCAGGGCGTGCCGACGTACGAGCCGAACGAGGACGCGGCCCGCGGCGGCTACGTGATGTTCGAGGCCGAGGGGCCCTCCGGGCAGAGCGCCGAGCCGCAGCTGATCCTGATCGCGACCGGTTCCGAGGTGCACGTGGCGGTGGAGGCGCGCGAGCGGCTCCAGGCCGAGGGCGTGCCGACGCGCGTGGTGTCCATGCCGTCCGTGGAGTGGTTCGAGGAGCAGGACCAGGGGTACCGGGACAGCGTCCTGCCGCCGTCCGTGCGGGCGCGCGTCGCGGTGGAGGCCGGCATCGGTCTCACCTGGCACAAGTACGTCGGGGACGCCGGGCGCATCGTGTCCCTGGAGCACTTCGGTGCGTCGGCCGACGGCAAGGTGCTGTTCGAGGAGTTCGGCTTCACGGCCGACAACGTGGCCGCCGTCGCCCGGGAATCGCTCACCGCTGCTCAGCGCTGACGCTCATACACGACACGTAGGAGATGGAAATTCCATGACCGACGCACTCAAGCGCCTCTCCGAGGAAGGCGTCGCGATCTGGCTGGACGACCTGTCGCGCAAGCGCATCACGTCCGGCAACCTCGCCGAGCTGATGGACCAGCAGCACGTCGTGGGCGTCACCACCAACCCGACGATCTTCCAGAAGGCGATCAGCGAGGGCGACGGCTACGACACGCAGCTCACCGACCTCGCCGCCCGCAAGGTCACCGTCGAAGAGGCCATCCGCATGATCACCACGGCGGACGTCCGGGACGCCGCCGACATCCTGCGCCCGGTGTTCGACTCCACCGACGGCCGGGACGGCCGGGTCTCGATCGAGGTGGACCCGCGCCTGGCGCACGACACCCGGGCGACCGTCGCGGAGGCCAAGCAGCTGGCGTGGCTGGTGGACCGCCCCAACACCCTGATCAAGATTCCGGCGACCGAGGCCGGCATCCCGGCGATCGCCGAGACCATCGGCCTGGGCATCAGCGTGAACGTCACACTGATCTTCTCCCTGGAGCGCTACCGCAAGGTGATGGACGCGTTCCTGACCGGCCTGGAGAAGGCCAAGGAGCGCGGCCTGGACCTGTCGGAGATCCACTCCGTGGCCTCGTTCTTCGTGTCCCGGGTGGACACCGAGATCGACAAGCGGATCGACGCCCTGGGCACCGACGAGGCCAAGGCGCTGCGCGGCAAGGCCGCGATCGCCAACGCGCGCCTCGCCTACCAGGCGTACGAGGAGGTCTTCTCCTCCGACCGCTGGAACGCGCTGGAGCGTGCGGGCGCCAACAAGCAGCGTCCGCTGTGGGCGTCCACCGGTGTGAAGGACAAGGCGTACCAGGACACCATGTACGTCACCGAGTTGGTCGCGCCGAACACGGTCAACACCATGCCCGAGGCCACCCTGTTCGCCACCGAGGACCACGGCGAGATCACCGGCGACACCGTCTCCGGCACCTACGAGCAGGCCCGCGCCGACCTGGACGCGGTGGAGGCGCTGGGGATCTCCTACGACGAGGTCGTCCAGCTCCTGGAGGAGGAGGGCGTCGAGAAGTTCGAGGCGTCCTGGAACGACCTGCTGAAGTCGACCGAGGCGGAGCTGTCGCGCCTCGCCCCCTCGGAGGGCTGACACGTTGTCGAGCAGCAACCCGCTGCGTGACCCCGCGGACCGGCGGCTCCCGCGCATCGCGGGGCCGTCGGGCCTGGTCATCTTCGGCGTCACGGGCGACCTGTCGCGCAAGAAGCTCATGCCCGCGGTCTACGACCTGGCCAACCGCGGCCTGCTCCCGCCGGGCTTCTCGCTGGTCGGCTTCGCCCGCCGGGAGTGGGCCCACGAGGACTTCGCGCAGGAGGTCCACGACGCGGTCAAGGAGCACGCCCGCACTCCCTTCCGGGAGGAGGTCTGGCAGCAACTGATCCAGGGGATGCGGTTCGTCCAGGGCACCTTCGACGACGACGACGCCTTCGAGCGGCTGCGCGGCACCATCGAGGAGCTGGACAAGGCACAGGGCACGGGCGGCAACTTCGCCTTCTACCTGTCGGTGCCGCCGCGCTCCTTCCCGGTGGTCATCCAGCAGCTGAAGAAGCACGGCCTGGCCGACCAGACCGGCGGGTCCTGGCGGCGGGCGGTCATCGAGAAGCCGTTCGGGCACGACCTGAAGTCGGCCGAGGAACTGAACGCGATCGTCCACGAGGTGTTCGCCCCGGACCAGGTGTTCCGGATCGACCACTACCTGGGCAAGGAGACGGTCCAGAACATCCTGGCGCTGCGCTTCGCCAACACCATGTTCGAACCGATCTGGAACCGGTCGTTCGTCGACCACGTGCAGATCACCATGGCCGAGGACATCGGCATCGGCGGCCGGGCCGGCTACTACGACGGCATCGGCGCGGCCCGCGACGTCATCCAGAACCACCTGCTGCAACTGCTGGCGCTGACCGCGATGGAGGAGCCCGCCTCCTTCGGCGCGGACGCGCTGGCCGCCGAGAAGACCAAGGTGCTCGGTGCGGTGCGGCTGCCGAAGGACCTGGGCCGCGACACCGTGCGCGGCCAGTACGCGGCCGGCTGGCAGGGCGGCGCGAAGGCGGTCGGCTACCTGGAGGAGGACGGCATCGACGCCTCCTCCACGACCGACACCTACGCCGCGATCAAGCTGGGCATCGACAACCGCCGCTGGGCGGGCGTCCCCTTCTATCTGCGCACCGGCAAGCGGCTGGGCCGCCGGGTCACCGAGATCGCGGTGGTCTTCCAGCGCGCCCCGCACTCCCCCTTCGACACGACGGCCACCGAGGAGCTCGGCTCCAACGCGATCGTCATCCGGGTGCAGCCCGACGAGGGCGTCACGGTGCGCTTCGGCTCGAAGGTGCCGGGCACGTCGATGGAGATCCGGGACGTGTCGATGGACTTCGCCTACGGCGAGTCGTTCACCGAGTCCAGCCCGGAGGCGTACGAACGGCTCATCCTCGACGTGCTGCTCGGCGACTCCAACCTCTTCCCGCGCACGGAGGAGGTCGAGCTGTCCTGGAAGATCCTCGACCCGATCGAGGAGTTCTGGGACGCCCACGGCAGGCCGGCCCAGTACCCGGCCGGCACGTGGGGGCCCGTCGAGGCGGACGAAATGCTCGAGCGAGACGGACGGAGCTGGCGCCGGCCATGAAGATAGACCTCACGGACACCACGGCCAGCAAGATCAACAAGGCGCTGGTGCAGGGCCGCCGGGCGATCGGCACCCCGGCCGTCGGCATGGTCCTCACCCTGGTCATCGTGACGGACGAGGAGAACGCCTACGACGCGCTGAAGGCGGCGGGCGACGCCTCGCACGAGCACCCCTCGCGGATGCTGGTCGTCATCCGGCGCGTCTCCCGCTCGCCCCGCGACCGCACCCAGTCCCGACTGGACGCCGAGGTGCGGGTGGGCGCGGACGCCGGCACCGGCGAGACGGTGGTGCTCCGGCTGTACGGCGAGGTCGTGGACCACGCCCAGTCGGTGGTGCTGCCGCTGCTGCTGCCGGACGCCCCGGTGGTGGTGTGGTGGCCGGTCAACGCCCCGCTCGACCCGGCCGGTGACCCGCTGGGCGCGCTGGCCCAGCGCCGGGTCACCGACACCTACGCCTGCGAGCACCCGGTGCGGGAGCTCACCGCCCGTGCCGACGCCTACACCCCGGGCGACACGGACCTGTCGTGGACCCGCATCACGCCGTGGCGTTCGATGCTGGCCGCGGCGCTGGACCAGGTCGACTGCCGGGTGCAGCAGGTCGAGGTGGAGGGCGAGGAGTTCAATCCGAGCTGCGAGCTGCTGGCGATGTGGCTCGCGGACCGGCTGGACGTGCCGGTGAAGCGTTCGGTGTCGAGCGGGCCCGGCCTGACCGCGGTCCGCATGGACACCGACTGCGGGCCGGTGGTGCTGGACCGGGCGGACGGCTCGCTGGCGACGCTGTCCATCCAGGGCCAGCCCAAGCGCGCGGTGGCGCTCAAGCGCCGGGACACCGCGGAGCTGATCGCGGAGGAGCTGCGCCGGCTGGACCCGGACGACACCTACGCGTCGGCACTGCGGTACGGCATCGGGCGGCTGGACCAGGGCGTGTGCGCGGCGGACGGTGGCGGGCCCGCCGAACCCGCCGAGCAGGCCGAGCCCGCCAAAGGGGACGGGGACGGAGCGGTCCCCGCTCCCGTCGAGTCGGCTGCGAAAGCACCCGCGGCCCAGGCGGCGCAGGAAGCACCGGTGAAGAAGGCGGCGGCGAAATGAGGTCTGCATGAGTACGGCACCGCGGCTGGTCGTGCACCGCGACAAGGAGCTGATGGCGCAGGCGGCTGCGGCCCGGCTGATCACCGCGGTCGTGGACGCGCAGTCCGCGCGGGGCTCGGCGTCGGTCGTGCTGACCGGGGGACGCAACGGCAACGGTCTGCTGGCCGCGCTGGCGGCGGCCCCCGCGCGGGACGCGGTGGACTGGGGCCGGGTCGACCTGTGGTGGGGTGACGAGCGGTTCCTGCCCGAGGGCGACCCGGAGCGCAATGTCACCCAGGCCCGTGAGGCGCTGCTCGACGCGGTGCCGCTGGACCCGGAGCGGGTGCACGCCATGCCCGCCTCGGACGGCCCGCACGGTGACGACGTGGACGCGGCGGCCGCCGCGTACGCGCAGGAGCTGGCACGGGCCGCGGGCCCGGAGGGGCACGGCGCGGTGCCGGAGTTCGACGTGCTGATGCTGGGCGTGGGCCCGGACACGCACGTGGCGTCCCTGTTCCCGGAGCTGCCCGCGGTGCGGGAGACCGCGCGCACCGTGGTGGGCGTGCGCGACGCGCCCAAGCCGCCGCCGACCCGCGTCTCGCTGACCCTGCCGGCGATCCGGGCGGCCCGCGAGGTGTGGCTGCTGGCCGCCGGGGAGGACAAGGCGGAGGCCGCGGCCGTCGCCCTGTCGGGCGCGGACGAGGTCCGGGCACCGGCGGCGGGCGCCCGGGGCCGGGACCGCACCCTGTGGCTGCTGGACGCGGCGGCGGCGTCGCAGGTCCCGCACGCGCTCCTGACGGAGCCGGTGTAGCGGCCGTCGGGCACACGAGCGGAAGGGGCGGTGAGGATGTCCTCCTCACCGCCCCTTCCGCGTCGCGCGGGCCCGCTACTTGACCGAACCGGCCATGACGCCCTGCACGAAGTGCCGCTGGAACGCGAAGAACACGGCCACCGGCACGATCAGCGACAGGAACGCGCCCGGCGCCAGGACGTCGATGTTGCTGCCGAACTGGCGGATCTGCGACTGCAGTTCCACCGTCAGGGGCTGCGAGGAGCTGTCCGCGAACAGCAGCGCCACCAGCATGTCGTTCCACACCCACAGGAACTGGAAGATGGCCAGGCTGGCGATGGCCGGACGGCCCACCGGCAGCACCAGGCGGGTGAAGATCCGCCACTCGGTGCCGCCGTCCATCCGGGCGGCCTCCAGCATCTCCTTGGGCATCTCCGCGAAGTAGTTGCGCAGCAGGAACACGGCGAACGGCAGCCCGTACGCCACGTGGAACAGCACGACTCCGGGGATGGTGCCGAACAGCCCCAGCTGGCCGAAGAGTTTGGCGACCGGCAGCAGACCGATCTGCACCGGGACGACCAGCAGGGCGACCACGAGCAGGAAGACGGGCTCGCGGCCGGGGAAGTCCAGCCAGGCGAAGGCGTATCCGGCGAGCGCGGCGACGACCACGACCAGCACGGTGGTCGGCACCGAGATCAGCACGGTGTTCCAGAACGCCTGGGTCATGCCCGAGTTCTTCAGCAGCGCCGAGTAGTTGTCGAAGGACAGCTGCCCGGGCTCGGTGAACACCGTCCACCAGCCGCCCTTGGCGGTGTCCTCGGCGGACCGCATCGAGGACAGGAACAGTCCGGCCAGCGGGGTCATCCACACCAGGCCGATGACGACCAGGAAGGCCTGCACCACGGCGCTGCTCAGTCCGCGCCGGATCGCGTTCATCGCTGGCTCCTTCGGAAGCGTCGGACGTTGAAGACCATGGCGGGGATGACGAGCAGCAGCAGGAGCACGCCGAGGGCGCTGCCCAGCCCCTGGTCGTTGCCGCCGCCGAAGGAGACCAGCCACATCTGGGTGGCCAGTACGGTCGCGTCCTCCTGCACCGGCCCCGGAGCGATGATGTAGACGAGGTCGAAGACCTTCATCACGTTGATCACCAGGGTGACGAACACGACGGTGAGCACGGGCGCGAGCAGCGGCACGGTGATCTTCCGGAAGATCTGCCACTCGTTGGCGCCGTCCATCCGGGCGGCCTCCAGGGCGTCCCGCGGCAGGGCGGCGAGGCCGGCGCCGATCAGCACCATGGCGAAGCCGGTCCAGATCCACAGGTAGGCGCCGATGATGGCCGGGGTGACGAGGGTGGGGCCCAGCCAGGAGATGCCCTCGTAGGGCGGTGCGAAGTTGTCGGCGGGCAGCTTCAGGGTGTAGCCGCCGCCTTCGAGGCCGGTGAAGCGGAAGGATCCGTCGGCGGCGGTGGTGGTGCTCGCGACGGTCTTCCCGTCGCGGACCGCCTCGACCTTCATCCCGGGCAGTCCGCTCTCCCGGTCGTCGACCACGCCGGGCTCGCCTCCCCCGCCGGGGGTGAAGTCCAGGTAGACGACCCCGCTCACCTCGTCGGCGCCGGCCGTGCGGGCCGCCGCCTCGCGGGCGGGTTCGGCGTCGCCGGGCAGGTCCTTGGGGGCGATGCCGACCAGGCCGAGGGCCGCCGTGCCGCCGGGCGAGACGTCGGCGCCGGTGGCGTACGAGCCGTCCGGCTGCCGGGTCAGGCCCTCGTCGTCGCGGGGGCGGGCGTCCGGGTAGGACGAGGTGCCCTGGAAGGCGTCGTGGACGCCGACGACGGCCGCGTTGAGGACGCCCTTGTCGGGGTCCTCGTCGTAGGCGAGCCGGAAGATGATGCCGGCCGCCAGGAAGGACACCGCCATCGGCATGAACAGCAGCAGCTTGAAGGCGGTGGCCCAGCGGATCTTCTCCACCAGCACGGCCAGGATCAGGCCCAGTCCGGTGAGCAGGGTGGGGGCGACGACCACCCAGATCGCCGTGTTGCGCACGGCGGTGAGGGTGGTGGGGTCGCGGAACATCTCGGTGTAGTTGTCCGCCCCCACGAACTGCGAGCCGGAGGCGTCGAACAGGCTCCGGCCGATGGAGAACAGCACGGGGTAGACGACGAGCGCGCCCAGCAGGAGCAGTGCGGGCAGGACGAACAGCAGGGCGATGACCCGCCCCCGGCGGCGCGCGCGCCGGCTGCGCGCGCCGTCGGGATGCACGGGTGCCGGAGGCTTCGCCTCTTTCACCACGGTGGCGGTCACGGCGGTCAGTTCCCGTAGGCCTTGGCCGCGGCGGCCTCGAGCTCGGCGGCGGTCTTCGCCGGGTCGGCCGGGTCGCGCAGGAAGTCCTGCAGGATCTTCCACTCGCCGGCGCCCTTGGTGCCGCCGAAGGCGGCGGGGGCCTGGTCGGACATGTCGAAGCGGACCGAGTCGCCGGCGTTGATCAGGGACTCGGCGGTGGCGCGGGTGACGTCGTCGCCGTAGGAGGCGAGGTCCAGCTTCTTGTTCGGGGAGAGGAAGCCGCCGGCCTCGGCCCACACGGCCGCGGCCTCGGGGGTGGCGAGGTACTCCATGAGGGCCATGCCGGCCTCGGAGTTCTTGCCGTCCTTGAGCACGACGGCCGCGTCGCCGCCGCTGACCACAGGCGCCTTGCCGTCACCGACCGGCGGGAAGGGGAAGAAGTCGGCGTCGGTGCCGATGGTCCGGCCGAACTGGTCCTTGGCCACACCGGCGACGAAGTCTCCCTCGTAGACCATGGCGGCCTCGGCCTTGGGGCCGAAGACCTTCTCCACGGAGCCGGGGAAGTCGGTGTTCAGGGCGCCCTTCTGGCCGCCGGCGATGAGCTGCTTGTCCTTGAACAGCGTGCCGAGGGTGGTGAGCGCGTCGACCACGGTGGGGTCGGTCCACTTGATCTCGTGGGCGGCGAGGGCGTCGTACTTCTCGGGCCCGGCCTGGGAGAGGTAGACGTTCTCGAACCAGTCGGTGAGCGTCCAGCCGTCCTGACCGGCGACGGAGAACGCGGCGAGACCGGAGTCGGAGATCGTCTTCCCGTTCTCCAGCATCTCGTCGAAGGTCTTGGGCTCCTTCACCCCGGCCTGTTCGAGGGCTTCGGGGCTGTACCAGACGGTGGACTTGTGGGCGGCCTTGAAGTAGAGGCCGTACAGGGTGTCGTCGACGGTGCCGTAGTCGCGCCACACCTGGGCGAAGTTGTCCTCCACCGTGGAGCGGACGTCCTTGTCCAGCGGCTTGAGCCAGCCCTTCTCGGCGAACTGCTTGAGCACGCCGACCTGGGGGACCATCACGACGTCGGGGGCGTTGCCGCCCTCGATCTTGCTGCCGACGACGGTGGAGACGTTGTCGCCGGTGGACACGAACTGCGTCTTGGCGCCGGTCTTCTCGGTGAAGGCGTCCAGCACCTTCTGGAAGTTCTGCTGCTCGCTGCCGGACCAGACGCCGGCGACGGTGACGGTCTGGCCGTCGAGCGACTTGTCGCCGCCGCCGGCCGAGACCGGGTCGCCGCCGCCGCAGGCGGTGGCGCCGAGGGCGAGGACGAGGGCGGTGCATCCGGTGATCAGGGTGGAACGTCGTCGCATCATCGTTGATGTCCCTTCGGGATACGTGGAGACGAGGGAGACGGGAAGAGCCGGGGGGACGGCGGGTGTGGGGGGTCAGGTGCCGCTGATCCACCAGGCGGCGGTGGAGCCGGGCAGCACCCCGGGCGGGCACGGGCCGCTGGCGAGCAGCGGGGTGCCGTCGACCGGGGCGGGTACGGGGGCGGTGCCGAAGTTGACGGCGCAGACCAGGTCGTCGCCGCGGACGAAGGCGAGGACGCCGGGCTGGGTGTCCAGCCAGCGCAGCGTGCCGTCGCCCAGCTGGTCGAGGGCGGCGCGCAGCTGGAGGCCGTCGCGGTAGAGGTGCCAGAAGGACCGGGTGTCGGCGAGGGCGCGGTCGGTGGCGTACTCGGCGAACCAGTCCGGCTGCGGCAGCCAGGGCCGGGCGGCCTCGGTGCCGGAGGTGAAGCCGAACGGGGAGGCCTGGCCCGACCAGGGCAGCGGGACGCGGCAGCCGTCGCGGATCCGGGCGCGGCTGCCGGTGCGGCGGAAGATCGGGTCGGTGAGCACGTCGTCGGGCAGGTCGACGACCTCGGGCAGGCCCAGTTCCTCGCCCTGGTAGATGTAGGCGGCGCCGGGCAGGGCCAGCATCAGCAGGGCGGCGGCCCGGGCGCGGGCGGGGCCGAGGCCGCTGCTCTCCGGGGTGGGTTCGCCGTAGCGGGTGACGGTGCGGACCTGGTCGTGGTTGTTGAGGACCCAGGTGACGGTCGAGCCGGTGCCGGCGATGTCCTGCATGGCCTCGGAGATGACCTTGCGGAAGGCGTCGGCGTCCCAGGGGGCGCCCAGCAGGTCGAAGAAGAACGCCTGGTGCAGTTCGTCGGGGCGGACGTACTGGGCGTGCTCGCGAGCGGACGGCACGGACACCTCGCCGACCAGGAGGCGTTCGCGGCCGTCGCGGGCGGTGTACTCCTCGCACACCGCGCGCCAGTGCCGCCACACGTCGTGGACCTCGGGCTGGTTCCAGGCGAGCGGGTTGACCGAGTCGCGGGTGCGGGCGTCGGCCTCCGGGTCCGGGGAGTCGGGCAGCTCGGGGTGCTTGAACAGGCCGGCGGCGACATCGATGCGGAAGCCGTCGACGCCCCGGTCGAGCCAGAACCGCAGGGTGCGGTCGAACTCGGCCGCGACCTCGGGGTCGCGCCAGTTCCAGTCCGGCTGCTCGGGCGTGAACATGTGCAGGTACCACTGCCCGGGCCGGCCGTCGGGCTCGGTGACCCGGGTCCAGGCGGGCCCGCCGAACATGGCGTGCCAGTTGTTGGGCGGCTCGGAGCCGTCCGGGCCGCGGCCGTCGGCGAAGTGGAAGCGGGCGCGCTCCGGGCTGCCGGGAGCGGCGGCGAGGGCCTCGCGGAACCAGGGGTGCTCACTGGAGCAGTGGTTGGGGACAATGTCGAGCAGCACCTTGACGCCGAGCCGGCGGGCGGTGCCGACCAGGCGGTCGAACTCGTCGAGGTCGCCGAAGACGGGGTCGACGTCACAGTAGTCGGCGACGTCGTAGCCGTGGTCGTGCTGTGGCGAGGGGTAGAACGGGCTGAGCCAGATCCCGTCCACGCCGAGCTTCTTCAGGTACGGCAGTCCCGCCCTGACGCCGGCGAGATCGCCGATGCCGTCACCGGTGCTGTCCAGGAAGCTGCGGACGTACACCTGATAGATCACCGCGTCACGCCACCAGTGGTGCCTGTTCACCCCATTGACCTGTCTGTGAGGAGTGCTGTTCGTTATGCATGCATGTTAGGTAGGCGTGTCGGCGCGATGTCAATGAAATGTACGGAAGCTACCGAGGGGTTGACCTGCCCAAATAGGGATGTAATCGGGCAGGGCGGGCACATTTGAGATGCCCGCGTTACTTAACAAGTAACTAGGAGGGGGTGGCGGAGGGCCGCGGAAGGGCTAGCGGGAGGAGACGGCGGCCAGCTCGGCCGCCAGCCGGCGCACCGCGGCCTCGGGCGTCTGCCGCCCGGTCATCGCGTCGTGCACGACCGCCTGCACCACCAGGCTCACCTGGTCGTAGTGCGGGCTCTTGGGGCGCGGCGCGGCGGCCAGCACGCTCTCGCGCAGGGTCGGCAGGTAGGGGAACCGCCGGACCAGCTCCGGGTCGTCGTACAGGTCCGCCCGCACCGGGGGCAGGGCCCCCCGGGTGAGGACCTGGCGCTGCACGGACTCGCTGGTGAGATAGGCGATCAGGCGCGCGGCCGACTCCGGGTGCCGGGAGCTGCTGCTGACGGCCAGGTTGGAGCCGCCGAGCACGCTGGTCCCCGGCCCGTCCGGCCCCGGCAGCGGCACGGCGCCGACCTTCCCGGCGACCTTCGACCCGGGGGCGGAGGCGGCGACGTAGGCGTAGGGCCAGTTCCGCAGGAACAGCAGCCGTCCGTCCTGGAACGCCTGCTTGGACTCCTCCTCCTTGTAGGCCAGCGCCTCCTCGGGGATCCAGCCCGCGCGGACCCCGCGGGCGAGGAAGCCGATGCCCTCGCGGGCCGCGCGGGAGTTCACCGTGACCCGCTCGCCCTCGTCGCCGAGGATGGTGCCGCCCGCCGAGTAGACGGCCTCGGCCGCGTTGACGGTCAGGCCCTCGTAGGGCAGGAACTGGCCCGCGTAGCCGTCCAGTCCGTGCTTGGGCGCGAGCGTGCGCGCGGCCCGCTCCAGGTCGGCCCAGGTGCGCGGCGGCGCCACGCCCTCGGCGGCGAGGACGTCCTTGCGGTAGAGCAGCAGTCCGGCGTTGGTCACGTAGGGCACCGCGTAGAGCCGGTCGTCGTAGGTCGCCGTGTCGACGACCCGGGGCAGGAAGGTGTCCAGCGGGAAGCTCTCCGGCGGCAGCGGACGGATCCAGCCCGCCGCGGCGAACTCCGAGGTCCAGCTCACGTCGATGTTGAGCACGTCGAACCGCCCGCGGTCCCGGGACCGCAGGTCGGTGATCATCTGGGCGCGCGTCTCGTCGGCCGAGTCGGGCAGTTCGACGAGGGTGACCCGCTCGTCGGGACGGCTGCGGTTCCAGCCCTCCAGGAGGGGGCCGAGATAGCCGGTGAGGTCCCCCGCGGTGGCCAGCGTGAGCGGGCCGCGGCCGTCCCCCGGACCCTCGTCCGCCCGCGCCCCGGAGGCCACGTAGCCGGTGAGGACGACGACGAGGACGAGAAGGCCCCTACCCGCGGCATGGATCCACCGCATAGGTTCCTCCCTGTACACCGGCACCCGGTCACCTTCGTCCGGGAGTCAGAGGCCATGTATACCGGTTAGGTATGGGCGATACTAGGCCTGTCGTCACATTCCCGTCGTCCGCCCGCAGGGCGGCCGTGCGGCGTCAGGTGCGTGCTCTCGGCGTGCCGGGCCCTGAGCCTCGTACTGGATGTACTCGGGTCAGGGCCCGGTGCGGCGAGAGTGCGAGCATGGCGGCGCACGGCAGACGGGAAGGTGACGACAGGGCCCATGGCCTGCGGCACATTACCCACAGGAGGAGGAGAGCACGAGTGCGGCTGCCCCTCCTGGCGCTGCTCGCGCGCGGCCCGGCGCACGGATACGAGCTCAAGCAGGACCTTGAGCAACTGCTGGGCTCCGCGTACCCTCAGCCGAACGTCGGCCAGATCTACGTGACCCTCGGCCGCCTGGAGAAGTCGGGGCTGATCGAGGGCGAGGACGTCGAGCAGTCGAGCCGGCCCAACAAGAAGGTCTACCACCTCACCGACGCCGGGCGGGAGGCACTGGACGCCTGGTTCGAGGAGACCGCCGACGAGCCGCGGGTGCGGGACGAGTTCTTCATGAAGCTGGCCCTCGCCCCCCGGTCCGGTGCCGTGGACCAGGTCACCCTGATCAACAAGCAGCGGCGGCAGTACCTCAACACCATGCGGGAGCTGTCGAGGCTGGCCGCAGCCGAAGACCGGGACAACCGCATCGCCCACCTCCTGATCGAGGGTGCGATGCTGCACCTGCAGGCCGATCTCGACTGGCTCGAACGGTGCCAGGAAGAGCTGGAGGAGCTGGAGTGAGCGAGAGCACCGCTCCCGTGCTGCGCGCCGAACGCCTGGTCAAGACCCACCACGGCGAGGGCGCCCCGGCCCGTGCCGTGCGGGGCGTGGACCTGTCCGTGGACCGCGGCGAGTTCGTCGCGATCACCGGCCCCTCCGGAGCGGGCAAGTCGACGCTGCTGCACCTGCTCGGCGGGCTCCAGCGGCCGGACGAGGGCACCCTCTGGCTGGACGGCGAGTGCACCGACGGCTACGGCGAGGCCCGCTGGGCCGTGGAGCGCCGCAGGCGCATCGGGATCGTCTTCCAGTTCTTCAACCTGGTCTCCGACCTGTCCGTGGCCGACAACGTGGAGCTGCCGGCCCTGCTCGCCGGGGTGCCGCCCCGCAAGGCCCGGGAGGAGCGCGAGGCGCTGCTCGCCGAGCTGGGCCTGACGGGCAAGGAGCGCAGCATGCCGGGCGAGCTGTCCGGCGGCGAGCAGCAGCGGGTCGCGCTGGCGCGCGCCCTGGTCAACCACCCGCCGCTGCTGCTGGCCGACGAGCCTGCGGGCAGCCTGGACAGCAAGGGCACCCGCGAGGTGATGCGGCTGCTGTCCCGCTTCCACCAGCGCGGTCAGACCATCGTGATGGTCACCCACGACGCGCGGCTCGCGAGTGCCGCGGACCGGGTGATCAGCTTCTTCGACGGCCGGATCGCCGACGACGCCCGCCTCGACGGCCCGGCGCCGCGCGGCAAGGGCATCTCCGGCGTGCTGGAGCTCAAGGACTGACATGCCGCCGTCCGACCGCCGCGCGCCGAGGGGGTGAGACCCGTGCGAGCCACCCTGCGCTGGGCCCACTCCGATCTGCGCACGCACCGCGGCGAGGCGCTGTTCCTCGTGCTCGCCACCGCGGGCATCGTGGCGTCCCTGCTGCTGGCCACCGCGCTGTTCGGCTACGCCACCAACCCGTGGCAGCGGGTCTTCGCCCAGGCCCGCGGTGCGCACGTCACCCTGCACACCACCGCCGGGGCCGACGCCGGCGAGCTGGCCGCCCTGGACGGCGTGGACTCCGTCGCCGGCCCCTACCCGACCGAGCCGGTGACGCTCGCCTCGCGCGGCAGCCGGGCCTCCGTGGAGCTGCGCGGCACCGCCGAGCGGCCCGGCACCGGCCGCCCGCTGCTGGTCTCCGGCCACTGGCTGGACCCGGCCGTGCCGGACGGCGTGGTCCTGGAGAGCCGTCTCGCCCGGGCCCTGCTCACCGCGCCCGGCGACACCTTGACCGTGCCCGGCACGGACCGCACCCTGACCGTGGTCGGCGTCGCCGACAGCGCCGAGCCGCGCTACCGGCCGGGCGAGCAGCGGGGGGTGGTCTGGGCCCCGCCGTCCGCCCTGGCCGACCCGGACGGGCAGGTGATCGGGCTGCGCCTGGCCGACCCCGGCGACACCGGCTACGCGGTGCAGCGGGCGGTGACCGTGCTGGGGGCCGGGGCCATCGGCGAGGTGTCCACCTGGCAGCAGGCGCGCGCCGAGGCGCAGGGCGACAACCGGCTGCTGGGGCAGGTGCTCGGACTCTTCGGGCTGGGCGCGCTGGTGGCCGCCGGGTTCGCCGTGCACGGCGCCATCACCACCCGGATCCGGGGCCACCTGCGGGACATCTCCATCCTGAAGGCCATCGGCTTCACGCCGGGCCAGGTGGTGCGGGTCTTCCTCGTCCAGCACCTGCTCTACGCCCTGCTGGGCGCCGTCGCCGCCGCCGTCCTCATCGAGGCGCTGGGCGGGGCCGTACCGGGGCGCCTCGGGGACGCGCTGGCCGTCTGGCAGGGACTGCCCGGCCACACGGCGGCCCTGGCCGCCGTGCCGGCGGGGGCGGTGCTGTTCATCGGCGCGACCACGGGACTGGCCGCCTGGCGGGCCGGCCGGGTGCCCCCGGTGCCGGTGCCCCGGCCGGCCGCCCCGCCCGCCGGACGGCTGACGAAGGCGGCGCGGGGGGCGCTGGGGATGCGGGTGCCGCCGGCCCTGGTGCTGGGCTGGCACAAGGCGTTCTCGCGCCGTCCGCGCTCCCTCGGCACGATCGCGCGGCTGGCGCTGCCCCTGCTGCTGATCGTGGTGGCGATGAGCGCGTGGACCACCATCGACCGCTTCCACGCCACCCCCGAGCGGATGGGGCTGCCCGCGGCGCTGAGCGCCCGTGCGGACGCCGGCCTCGACGACGCCGGGGCCCGCGCCCTGCTGGAGCGCGACCCGGAGGTCGTCGCCGCGCACCCGGGGGTGGAGGTGGCCGCCCTGGTGCCAGGGCAGACCGCGACCATCGCCCTGCGCGGCCTGGGCACCCACGCGGAGCCCTACCCGTTCACCCTCGCCGAGGGCCGGGCCGCGCGCGGGCCCGACGAGGCGGTGGCCGGTCAGGGGCTGCTGGACCTGCTGCACGTCCGGGTGGGCGACTGGGTGCGGGTCACCGTCGGCGACCGGCCGCAGATCCTGCACATCGTGGGCCGCAGCATCGAACCGGAGAACGCCGGCCGGGTGATCTCCACCCCGCTGGACACGCTGCGCGCCAACGACCCCACGCTGCGGCCCACGCTCTACCAGCTGGAACTGGCCCCCGGGGCCGATCCCGGGACGGTCGCCGACCGGCTGACCGCGGCGGGCGACGGCCATCTCGACGTGCACGCGGTGGCGAACCCCGCGGACGGGCTGTCCCCGCTGCGGGCGGTGGTGCTCGGGCTGGTCGTGGTGCTCGCCCTGATCGGGCTGATCGAGGTGCTCACCGCGATCGGCGGTGCGGTGCGCGAGGGCGAGCGGGACCTGCTGGCCCTCAAGGCGATCGGTCTCTCCCCCCGGCAGATCACGGCCGTCACCGTCACGTCGACGGCCGCGACCGCCCTGGCGGCGGCGGTCGTCGCGGTCGCCCTGGGGCTGCCGCTGGCGCACTGGCTGATCGACGCCCAGGGGCGGTCGAGCGGGATCGGCGCCGGCATCGCCCAGGGGCCCTCCGCCGGCTTCCTGCTGGCCCTCGGGGCGGCGGCCGTCGTGGGTGCCGCGGCGCTGGCGGCCGTCCCGGCGGCGCGGGCCGCCCGCCGCCGGCTCGCGGACACCCTGAGCGCGGTCGCCTGATCGTCCGGCCTCCGCGGCTCGCGGTCACCCGGACGGGAGCGGGGCGGCCGGCCCGGGAGTCCGGGAGGCGGACCGGGGTCCGTCTCCCGGAGGCCCGGGTGCTCACTTCCGTCCGCGCAGCTCCCGGTAACGGTCGACGAGGTTCCGGGTGGAGGGGTCCAGACCCGGCACGTCGGCACCCTCGGTCAGCGCGGGTTCCACGCGCTTGGCGAGCACCTTGCCCAGCTCGACGCCCCACTGGTCGAAGGAGTCGATGTTCCAGACGGCGCCCTGCACGAACACCTTGTGCTCGTAGAGGGCGACGAGCTGGCCGAGCACCGACGGCGTCAGCTCGCGCGCCAGGATCGTCGTCGTGGGGTGGTTGCCGCGGAAGGTCTTGTGCGGCACCAGCTCCTCGGGCACCCCCTCGCCACGCACCTCGTCCGGCGTCTTGCCGAACGCCAGGGCCTGGGTCTGGGCGAAGAAGTTGGCCATCAGCAGGTCGTGCTGGGCCTTGAGTTCGCCGCTCAGCTCGGCGACCGGCTCGGCGAAGCCGATGAAGTCCGCCGGGATCAGCTTGGTGCCCTGGTGGATCAACTGGTAGTAGGCGTGCTGCCCGTTGGTGCCGGGCGTGCCCCACACGACGGGGCCGGTCTGCCAGTCCACCTCGCGCCCGTCGCGGTCGACGTACTTGCCGTTGGACTCCATGTCGAGCTGCTGGAGGTAGGCCGTGAACTTCGACAGGTAGTGCGAGTACGGCAGGACGGCGTGGGACTGAGCGCCGTGGAAGTTGTTGTACCAGATGCCCAACAGGCCCAGCAGGAGCGGGACGTTGGACTCGGGGGGCGCGGTGCGGAAGTGCTCGTCGACGATCCGGAACCCGTCGAGCATCTCCCGGAAGCGGTCCGGGCCGATGGCGATCATCAGGGACAGGCCGATCGCGGAGTCGTAGGAGTACCGTCCGCCGACCCAGTCCCAGAACTCGAACATGTTGGCGGTGTCGATGCCGAACTCGGCGACCTTCTCCGCGTTGGTGGACAGCGCGACGAAGTGCTTCGCCACGGCGGCCTCGTCCCCGCCCAGCCCGTCGAGCAGCCAGCTGCGCGCCGAGGTGGCGTTGGTGACGGTCTCGATGGTGGTGAACGTCTTCGACGCGATGACGAACAGCGTCTCGGCCGGGTCCAGGTCGCGGGTGGCCTCGTGCAGGTCGGCGCCGTCCACGTTGGACACGAAGCGCACGGTGAGATCGCGGTCGGTGTAGGCGCGCAGCACCTCGTACGCCATGGCGGGGCCGAGGTCGGAGCCGCCGATGCCGACGTTGACGACGGCGCGGATCCGCTTGCCGGTGTGGCCGGTCCACTCCCCGGAGCGGACCCGGTCGGCGAAGGCGGTCATCCGGTCGAGGACGGCGTGCACGGCCGGCACCACGTTCTCCCCGTCGACCTCGATGACGGCGTCGCGGGGGGCGCGCAGCGCGGTGTGCAGGACGGCGCGGTCCTCGGTGGTGTTGATCCGCTCGCCGCGGAACATGGCGTCGCGCAGGCCGGCGACGCCGGTGGCGGCGGCCAGCTCCCGTAGCAGCCGCAGCGTGTCGTCGGTGACCAGGTGCTTGGAGTAGTCGACGTACAGGTCGCCGACGCTCAGGGTGTACCCGGTGCCGCGGCCGGGGTCGGCGGCGAACAGTTCGCGCAGATCCACCTCGCCCAGCTCCTCGCGGTGCTTGGCCAGTGCGGTCCACTCCGGCGTCTGGTTGAGCCTGGTACGGCCGTCTGCGTTCATCTGGGACTTCAGCCTTCTTCCTTGCTGCCTGTGCGTACCTGCCCCGCTGCCCTTACCAACCTAATTGATCAGCGGTGGACGTGAGCTGTCGTGACGCCGTCGTCCGGCGCAACAAGGGGTACGTCCGGGCGGCTCCCGGGTATCAGCGCGGCGACGGACAGGGCGAAGAAGGCGGCGGCGAGCAGCGGCGGGGTGCGGGTACCCCAGGCGGCGGCTACGGCACCGCCGAGCAGCGCGCCCAGCGGCGCCCCCGCGACCGCGAGGGTGCGGTGGGCCGAGCTGACCCGGCCGAGCATCGCGGCGGGGCTGCGCTCCTGCATCAGGGTCGTGGTGTTGACGTTCCACACCATGCCCATGAAGCCGAACACGGCCAGGGCGGCGGTGAGGGCGCCGAGGTGGCGGACCGTGCCCATGGCGACGAGGGCGGCGCACTGCGTGGTGCCGGCCAGGAGCACGGCCCGGGTCCGCCCGAGGCGGTCGGACAGGCGCCCGTTGACCGCTCCCCCGGCGAGGCTGCCGGCCGCGTACGCGGTGAGGGCCACCGCGTAGCCGGTGTTCCCGGCGCCGAGCCAGTCGGTCACCACCACGACGAGGGTCGCGACGAGGGCGCCCATGCCGATGTTGCACAGGGCGGTGGCGGTGCACAGGGCGCGCAGCGTCCGGTCCCGGACCAGGGTGCGCAGGCCCTCGGCGATCTCCCGGCGCAGGGTGCTGCCCGCGGGTCTCGGGGCGCGGTCGGGCGGGGGGACGCGCAGGGTGGCGATCAGGGCGGCGGCCAGCAGGTAGGTGGCCGCGTCCACGGCGAACGGCGCGGCGGCGCCCGCGAGCAGCAGCACCGGCACGACGGGACCGCCCAGCAGGCCGCCGGCGAGGCGCTGGCCGGTCATCAGGCGGGCGTTGGCGCTGCCCAGGGACTCCCGGCCCACCAGGGACGGGAGCAGGGCGGTGGCGGCGTTGTCGAAGAGGGTCTGGAGGGTGGTGAGGGTAAAGGCGAGGGCGATCAGCAGCCCGATGGACGCCTGGCCCAGTCCGACGGCCAAGGCGAAGGCGGCGACCAGGAGGCCGCGCAGGGCGTCGACGGTCCACATGGCGCGCCGCTGGTCCACCCGGTCCGCGACCGCGCCGCCGAGCAGTCCGAAGACGATCCACGGGAGGTACCCGCAGGCGGTGACGGACGCGATGAGCAGCGGATCGTCGGTCAGGGTCACCGCGAGCAGCGGCAGGGCGGCCGTGCGCAGCGCGTCCCCGAAGCTGGAGAGCACGGCGGCGCTCCACAGGCGCCCGAATCCCCCGCGCCACCCCGGTGCGCGCGCACGCGCCGGCTCCCCCGTCGTCACTGCCGCTCCTCACGGTCCCCCGGTGCGTGTGCACCGGTACGACGGAACCGTAGGGGGTGCCACTGACAACCGGCCGCGAAGAACGGGCCGGGGAACGGTCGGGCGGCTGCCGGGACGGCTGCCGGGGAGGGCCGGGCCGGTGGGGGCTCGGTCCGTCCGGTCCGTCCGGTCCGGCCGGTGCGGGCCGAGCCGTCCGGCCGTCAACTGCTAGATCTCGCCCCGGAGTTTGGCGAGGGCCTCGGCGAGGATCGCCTCACCGTCGGCGTCGCTGCGCCGTTCCCGCACGTAGGCGAGGTGCGTCTTGTAGGGCTCGGTGCGCGGCGGGTCCGGCGGGTTGTCGCGGTCCTGCCCGGCCGGAAAGCCGCAGCGGGGGCAGTCCCAGGTGTCGGGGACCTGCGCGTCGCTCGCGAAGCTGGGCTGGGTCTCGTGTCCGTTGGAGCACCAGAAGGAGACGCGCAGCCGCGGCGCGGACTCGCCGCGCTCGGCCTCGCCCATCGGCCCCGCCCCGACCCGGCTTCCCCGGATCGCGTTGCCACTTGCCACGGTCGTAACTCCCTGCGTGATGGTGCCGCGAAGCGAGTCGGCGTTCCGCTTCACTGCGAGCGCCTCAGTTTACGTAAGGCCCAACGCGCGTCCAGTGATGGGAGTTACCGCCCCCGCATTCCAGACGCGAGCCCCATGATAGGCCGCGCGTGGCCGCGCGTACCGAACATGGGGCCTTACGTACCGAATGGGTACGGGGGGAGTCCGGACCGGTGTCCGGACGGTGGGCGTCGCTCAGTTGTTCATCTTCATCATGATGCCGAGCGTGACGATGCAGGCGAACCACAGCAGACCGACCACGACGGTGATCCGGTCGAGGTTGCGCTCGGCGACCGAGGAGCCGCCGACGGAGGACTGCATGCCGCCACCGAACATGTCGGAGAGGCCGCCGCCCTTCCCCTTGTGCATCAGCACCAGCAGCATCAGCAGCAGGCTGAAGACGATCAGGGCGATCGAGAACCCCATGACCACGACTGGACCAACTTCCTCGGATTCGGACGGACGACGCGGGGCCCGGCACGATGCCGGACCCCGCAAGGGTACGACGGATCGCCGTCAGCGCATACTCGCTGCCCGGCCCGCCGGTGCGCTCACTGGTCGCGGAAGCGGACGATCTTCACGAACTCGTCGGCGTCCAGCGAGGCACCGCCGACCAGCGCGCCGTCGATGTCGGCCTGCGCCATGATCTCGCCGACGTTGCCGGACTTGACGGAGCCGCCGTACTGGATACGGATCTTGTCGGCCACGTCCTGGCTGTACAGCTGGGCCAGCTTGCCCCGGATCGCGGCGCAGACCTCCTGGGCGTCCTCGGCGCCGCAGACCTTGCCGGTGCCGATGGCCCAGACGGGCTCGTAGGCGACCACCACGGTCTCGGCCTGCTCCGCCGGGACGTCCTTCAGACCGCCCTCGACCTGCGCGAGGGTGTGGGCGACGTGGTTGCCCGCCTCGCGGACCTCCAGCTCCTCGCCGACGCACAGGATGGGGGTGAGGCCGTGCTTGTAGGCGGCCTTGACCTTGGCGTTGACGATCTCGTCGGTCTCGGCGTGGTACTGGCGGCGCTCGGAGTGGCCGACGGCGACGTAGGTGCACTTCAGCTTGGCCAGCATCGGGCCGGAGATCTCGCCGGTGTAGGCACCGCCGTCGTGGGCCGAGATGTCCTGGGCGCCGTACTTGATCTTCAGCTGGTCGCCGTCGACCAGGGTCTGCACGGACCGCAGGTCGGTGAAGGGCGGCAGGACGGCGACCTCGACGGCCTCGTAGTCCTTGTCGGCCAGGGCGAAGGCCAGCTTCTGGACGTGGGCGATGGCCTCGAGGTGGTTGAGGTTCATCTTCCAGTTGCCCGCCATCAGCGGCGTACGGGTGGTCATTGAGGGTCAGTCCTCCAGTGCGGCGAGGCCGGGGAGCGTCTTGCCCTCGAGGTATTCGAGGGAGGCGCCGCCTCCGGTCGAGATGTGGCCGAATGCCTGCTCGTCGAAGCCCAGGGTACGGACCGCCGCGGCGGAGTCGCCGCCGCCGACCACGGTGAAGCCCGGGGAGTCGATGAGGGCCTGGGCGACCGCGCGGGTGCCCTCGGCGTAGTCGGGGTGCTCGAAGACGCCCATGGGGCCGTTCCAGAAGACGGTGGCGGCGTCGGCCAGCTTCGAGGCGTACAGCTTGCGGGTCTCCGGGCCGATGTCCAGGCCCATCCGGTCGGCCGGGACGGCGTCCGCGGCGACGGTCTCGGGGTGGGTCGGGGCCTTGGCCTTCATGTCCGGGAAGGAGCCGGTGACCAGCGTGTCGACCGGCAGGACCAGCTCGACGCCGGTCTTCTCGGCGCGCTCCAGGTACTCGCGGACGACGGGGATCTGGTCCTCCTGCAGCAGGGAGGCGCCCACCTCGTGGCCCTGGGCCTTGAGGAAGGTGTACGCCATGCCGCCGCCGATGAGGATGCGGTCGGCCTTGCCCAGCAGCTGGTCGATGACGGCGAGCTTGTCGGAGACCTTGGCGCCGCCGAGGGCGACCACGTAGGGCCGCGCGACGTCCTCGGTGAGCTTCTTCAGCACGCCGACCTCGGTGGCGATGAGGTAGCCGGCGGCGTGCGGCAGGCGGGCCGGGAGGTCGTAGACGGAGGCGTGCTTGCGGTGGACGGCGCCGAAGCCGTCGCCGACGTAGAGGTCGGCGAGCGCGGCCAGGCGGTCGGCGAAGGCGCCGCGCTCGGCGTCGTCCTTGCTGGTCTCGCCGGCGTTGAAGCGCAGGTTCTCCAGGACGGCGACCTGTCCGTCGGCCAGCCCGGCGACGGTGGACTCGGCGGACTCGCCGACCGTGTCGGTCGCGAACGCGACGTCGGAGCCGCGCAGTTCACCGAGACGGGCGGCGGCGGGCGCGAGGGAGAAGGCCGGGTCCGGGGCTCCCTTGGGGCGGCCCAGGTGCGAGGCCACGATCACGCGGGCGCCCGCCTCGGCGAGCGCGTCGACGGTGGGCAGCACGGCGCGGATGCGTCCGTCGTCGGTGATGGTCGTGCCGTCCAGCGGCACGTTGAGGTCGGCGCGGACGAAGACCCGCCGGCCCGCGACTCCCTCGGAGAGGAGTTCGTCGATCGTCTTCATGAGGGCTCCCTGTAGAGCTTTGTGTTCGCTCGTGATCGCTCGTGATCGAAAGAGCGCGGCTGCTCCGATACGTGCGTCAGGGCCCGGTCGACGCGTCGGTGCGCCGGCCGAGCCCTGCACTCATATCAGGTCGCCTGCTCCACGCTCAGAGCTGGTTGCCCACGAAGACGGTCAGGTCGACGAGACGGTTGGCGTAGCCCCACTCGTTGTCGTACCAGCCGATGACCTTCACGTTCTTGCCGTCCTGGACCATGGTCAGGGACGAGTCGAAGGTGCAGGAGGCCGGGGAGTTGACGATGTCGGAGGAGACGATCGGGTCCTCCGTGTACTCGAGGAGACCCTTGAGCTCGCCCTCGCCGGCCTTCTGGAAGGCGGCGTTGACCTCTTCCTTGGTGACCTCGCGGCCCAGCTCGACGACCAGGTCGGTGACCGAGCCGGTGGGGACGGGCACGCGCATCGCGATGCCGTCCAGCTTGCCCTTGAGCTGCGGCAGCACCAGCGCGGTGGCCTTCGCGGCACCGGTGGTGGTGGGGATGATGTTCTCGGCGGCGGCACGCGCGCGACGCAGGTCCTTGTGCGGGAAGTCCAGGATCCGCTGGTCGTTGGTGTAGGCGTGCACCGTCGTCATCAGGCCCTTGACGATGCCGAAGTTCTCGTCGAGCACCTTCGCCAGCGGCGCCACGCAGTTGGTGGTGCAGGAGGCGTTGGAGATGACGTGGTGGTTCGCCGGGTCGTACTGGTCCTGGTTGACGCCCATGACGATGGTGACGTCTTCGTTCTTCGCCGGGGCGGAGATGATGACCTTCTTGGCGCCGCCGGTGATGTGCTTCTCGGCGTCTTCCTTCTTGGTGAAGATGCCCGTCGACTCGATGACGACGTCGACGCCCAGCTCGCCCCACGGGATGTCGGCGGGGTTGCGCTCGGAGAGCACCTTGACCGTCTTGTCCCCGACCGTGATGGAGTCCTCGGTGTGGGTGACCTCCTGCTTGATGCGCCCCAGGATGGTGTCGTACTTCAGCAGGTGTGCGGTGGTCGCGGTGTCACCCAGGTCATTGACAGCCACGATCTCGATGTCGGCGCCCTGTTCCAGCAGTGCGCGGAAGTAATTGCGCCCGATGCGGCCAAACCCGTTGATGCCTACGCGGATCGTCACGAACCGATCTCCTCGTTGGTACGCCGGCTGTGATGCCGGCGAGCTGTATTTGGGATGTCCCCGACCACTGTCGACCCTACCTCTCCGGGCCCCCGGCCGTGACATCGAGTCGCCCCATACCCGGCAGTGCGGTCCGTACCCGCCAGTAGGGTACGGACCGCCCGGCCGGGAGGGCTTTTCGCGCCGTTTCGCCGGGTGCGGCGGGGACCTTCCGGGTGCCCGTCAGGCGTCCAGCGCAACCAGCGCCTTCCGCATCAGGGCCGCCCGGTCCGCCGCGGACGCCAGGTGCTCCAGGCCGAAGCCCAGCAGCACGGTGTCCTCGGTGGTCACCGCCGCGTAGGTACGGAACAGCGTTCCGGTACGCGTCCACTCCTTCGGCGCGGCCGGGCTGCCCGCGGGCGGCCCGGAGACCGCCCAGGGGCCCAGGGACGTCTCGAAGCCCTCGGTCCCCGTCGCCGTGCCGCCGACCACCACGGAGGTCTCGTCGGCGAGGACGCCCCGGCCGCCGCTGCCCGGGTCGGTGACGTAGGCGATCGAGACCTCGACCGGCTTCCCGGCATAGGCGGAGAGGTCGAACGCGACCTGCCGCCAGCCGCCCGAGGAGCCGGTCAGGCTGTTCCAGGTGCCGGTGCTGCCGGCCGGGGCGCAGCCGTCGTCGGCGACGGTCAGATAGTGCCTCAGCCAGGGGTGCCCGGCGGCGTAGAACCCGGCCTCGCACTCGGAGGGGACGGCGGTGGAGGTGGCGCCGCCCGCCTCGGGCAGGGTCGTCCAGTCGTCGCCGCCGGCGGTGCGCGCTTCGACGAGGACGTGGTCGTACCCCTTTTCGGTGTCCCACAGCAGCTGCGCCCGCAGGGCGGGCCGCTCGCCCGCGCCGACACCGGTGAGGTCGACCGTCCGGGTGAGGCGCTGGTAGCCGTCGTCGGTGTGCACCGCGGCCGCCATGAAGGAGCCGGCGTACGGCCCGTAGGGGTTCACGGCGCCGGGGAAGGCGCCCGCGCCGGCGCTCGCGAACTGCGGGAACCGCTCCGGCGGCAGTTCGTCGGAGGTGACGGCGAAGGTGCCCGCCTGGTCCAGCGGGTTCCCGGGGGCGTCGCCGAGCGGGCCCGAGAAGCCGCGCAGCGCCCCGCTGCCGGTGAACCCGGCCGCGTCCGGGGTCGACGTACGGGAGTGGGCGCCCAGGTAGTACTGGCTGAAGTCGTCCGACGGCGTCCCGTCGCCGAGGTCGACGCTGCCGCCGGCCCGCTCCCCCGCCTCGATCAGCTTGCCGCCCTCGTTGAGGAAGGCCCGCAGCTGGAGCTGGGTGGCGACGCCGGGGACGTTCGCCCCCGTGGAGTGGACGACGGTGCGGAAGTGGCTCAGCACCCCCAGCGCGTCGGGCGCGCCGCGCTCGGCGACGTCCCAGACGGCCGCCCGGCGCCCGTTCGCCCGCAGCGCGTCGGCGTACGTCCGCGCGTGCACCGCCGCGGTGCCCTCCTCGGCGACCACGAGCACGTCCGCGCGGGGCCGCTCGGCCACGGTGTAGGTGAAGCGCTCGCTGGAGACGTCCCGGCCGCGCCGGTCCTCGCCGGTGAACCACACCTCGACCCGGTCGCCCGGGCGTCCGTGGCGGACCCGGGCGCGGTACTCGTCGAAGTACAGGTCGTCCTCGCCGCCGAACCGCTCACCGCCCTTCCAGGCGCGCAGGCGGGCCTCGTGCGTCCGGCCGCCGTTGACGCGGTACTTCAGCTCCTTGTCGCGCACGGCCCGGCGCACGACCACGGAGACCTCCTGCTCGCCGCCGCGCGCGTAGGAGGTGTCGAAGGCGGCCGGGGTGAAGTCGGCGGCCTCCAGGCCGACCGCGGAGGACGGCCGGTCGGGGTGTGCGGCGCTCTCGGCGACGGACAGGGCGAACGGGACGTTCTTGGCGAACTCCTGCTGGATCAGCTTCTCGTCGTCCGGGAAGGTGAAGATCGATCGGCAGTCACCGGGCTCCCAGGCGTCGTCCGGGTCGGCCTGGGAGGCCGTCTGGCAGGTCGACATCTCCGGGGTGAACATCGCCATGCCGTTGACGTTGGAGGCGTGCCCGTCCGCCTCGCCGTTGGTGGTGTACAGCTCGGAGGAGAGCTGCGGGTGGTAGCCGGGGATCGCCGAGTTGCCGGGCGTGCCGGCCAGGGCCTCGTAGAGGACGTCGTCGGGGGTGGGGGTGGCCACCTGCCAGCCGACGCCGTAGAGCAGGAGTTCGGCGGCGGAGTGGTAGTTGATGCCGTAGGTGAAGCCGATCCGCTTCTGGAGGGCGTCGATGGCCTTCGTCTCCGGCTCGGACCCGGGGGCGGGGCCGCGGTAGGTCTGGCCGGCCGGGTTGGGGGAGGACCCCTCGTCGTCGTAGCCCCACTTGTAGGGGAAGTTCCGGTTCAGGTCGACGCCGTCCCCGGTGCCGATGACCCCGTCGCCGTTGACGTCGCGCAGGTTCTTGCGCCACAGGCGGTTGGCGTCGGAGGTGAAGGTGTGGTCGTAGCCGTCGGGGTTGGCCGACAGGACGAACCACAGTTCGGTGGAGTCGACGATCCGCCGGACGCGCTGGTCGGTGCGGTAGGAGTCGAGGTAGTGGTGCATCAGCCGCCGGGTCATCTCCGGGGTGATCCACTCCCGCGCGTGCTGGTTGGACATGTACAGGACGGCGGGCCGGGAGCCGTCCCGGGTCTTCTTCGCCCGCTTGGTCAGCTTCAGCGCGAGGATGTCCTCGCCCCGGACCGTCCGGCCGATGGAGACGACCTTGGTGAGGTCCGGGTGCTCCCGCGCGGTGCGCAGGACCTCCTCCTTGAGGCCGCCCTTGCCGCCGTACGGGCGGAAGACGCCCTCGGCGGCCTTCTCGACGCGCTTCTCCGCGGTGGTGGACAGGGTGTGCTCGGTGAGGTCGACGCCCTGGCGCTCCAGGGCCTCGGCCTGCGGTTCGGTGAGCTGGACCTCGACGGTGGCGGTGCCCCGGTCGGGGACCTGCTCGCCGAGTTCGTGGCCGTCCTGGCCGGCGGCCAGCAGCAGGGGTACCTGCCGCCCGGTGATCTCGGCGCGGAAGACCTTGACCTCGTCCGCGTCCGGTGTCGCTGTGGTGCCGGGTCGTGCGTGTGCCACGGGCGCGAGGCCCGCTGCGCCGATCAGGAGCGCGGCGACGGCGAGGATCGGTCTCGCTCGGTGTCTCATGAAGCCCCCTAGCGTGTGTCCGCCCCAGCAGCGAACGGATGCCAGGCTCATGACAGTCCATGATCGAGTCAAGGGCGCGAGATCGACACGCGAACGCCGGTGCGGGTCACCCGAGTGGGCGGCGGCACCGGCGTCCTGACGGTGTGTCAGGGGAGGTGGGGGAAGACGGAGGGAGGGCGAGAGGGCGGGCACGGAGGCGGGGCCCCGGCGGCCGGTCCGGCCCGGGCGGACGGCGTGCGGACGGGCCGGACCGCGGCCGGGTCCTGCCGGCCCGCCGCCGGACGGGCGCCCCGCCCGGCGGCCGTGCGGATCAGCCGACGAGGTTGTCGGCCAGCTCCTCGCTGAGGTTGGCCTCGGTGCCCGGGATGCCCAGGTCGGCGGCGCGCTTGTCCGCCATGGCGAGCAGCCGGCGGATGCGGCCGGCGACGGCGTCCTTGGTCAGCGGCGGGTCGGCGAGCGCGCCCAGTTCCTCCAGGGACGCCTGCTTGTGCTCCATCCGCAGCCGGCCGGCCGCGGCGAGGTGTTCGGGCACGTCGTCGGCGAGGATCTCCAGGGCGCGCTGCACCCGGGCACCGGCGGCGACCGCCGCGCGGGCGGAACGGCGCAGGTTGGCGTCGTCGAAGTTGGCCAGCCGGTTCGCCGTGGCCCGCACCTCGCGGCGCATCCGGCGCTCCTCCCAGGCCAGCACCGACTCGTGCGCGCCCAGCCGGGTGAGCAGGGCACCGATGGCGTCCCCGTCACGGACGACGACCCGGTCCACGCCGCGCACCTCGCGCGCCTTGGCGCCGATCGACAGCCGCCGGGCGGCGCCGACCAGGGCCAGGGCGGCCTCGGGTCCGGGGCAGGTCACCTCCAGGGAGGAGGAGCGGCCGGGCTCGGTGAGCGAGCCGTGCGCCAGGAAGGCGCCCCGCCAGGCCGCCTCCGCGTCGCAGGTGGCCCCCGAGACCACCTGCGGGGGCAGGCCGCGGATCGGGCGCCCGCGGCCGTCCACCAGACCCGTCTGGCGGGCCAGCTGGTCACCGCCCGCGACCACCCGGACGACGTAGCGCGAACCCCGGCGCAGTCCGCCGGGGGCCATCACGATCAGTTCCGAACCGTGGCCGAAAATCTCCAGTACGTCCCGCTTGAGGCGGCGGGCCGCCATCGCGGTGTCCAGCTCCGCCTCGATCACGATGCGCCCGCTCACCAGGTGGAGGCCGCCGGCGAACCGCAGCAGGGCGGATACCTCCGCCTTTCTGCAGCAGGTCCGGGTGACGGGAAGCCGGGAGATCTCGTCCTTCACCGCTGCCGTCATCGCCATGGGCCGATCCTTCCATGCATCCGAAAAATACGGTCGTACGCGGCGGCCAGCAGTTCCGGGTCGTGCCGGGGACTGCCGTCGGGGCGGGCCACCGGCGCCAGCTCGACCGCCGCACCGAACCCCTTGGCGGCGTCGGTCAGCGAGTCGCGGTCGGGTACGGCGGCCTCGTCGGCGAGCACCACGTCCAGGGCGAGTTTAGGGGCGTGTCGTCCCAAAACCTCCAAATGACGCTGCGGGGAGAAGCCCTCGGTTTCTCCGGGCTGCGGGGCGAGGTTCAACGACAGCACCCGGCGTGCCTTCGTCCGGACGAGGGCGTCGAGCAGATCCGGCACGAGCAGGTGCGGGATCACCGACGAGAACCACGAGCCGGGGCCGAGCACCACCCAGTCCGCGTCGAGCACCGCCTCGACCGCGTCCGGCACGGCGGGCGGGTCCTTCGGCACCAGGTGCACGGACTGCACCTCGCCGGGGGTGAGCGCCACGGTCGCCTGCCCGCGGACGGTGTCGACGTCGTCCGGCCGCTCGGGGTCGTGGCCCCTGACCAGGGCCTGGAGCTCCAGCGGCACCGCGGACATGGGCAGCACCCGCCCGTGCGCGCCGAGCAGCCGGCCCACCAGGTCCAGGGCCTGCACGTGGTCGCCGAGCTGCTCCCACAGGGCGACGATCAGCAGGTTGCCGACCGCGTGTTCGTGCAGGTCGCCGTGGGACTGGAAGCGGTGCTGGATGACCCGGGCCCAGGTCTGGCCCCAGTCGTCGTCACCGCACAGCGCGGCCAGCGCCTTGCGCAGGTCGCCGGGCGGCAGGACGCCCAGCTCGTCCCGCAGGCGTCCGCTGGAGCCGCCGTCGTCGGCCACCGTGACGACGGCGGTGAGGTCGCCGGTGATCCGGCGCAGTGCGGCGAGCGACGCCGACAGGCCCATGCCGCCGCCGAGGGCCACGACCTTGGGCTGGGTGCCCCGGCGCCGCGGTCTGGCGCCACGGGCGTCGGCCGGCCGTCCGGAGCGGCCCTCGGGCACCGCCCGGCGCAGCCGGCTCAGCCGCGGTGAACGTCCGGTCATTCCCGTCCCATGTCCCGGTGGACGACCACCGTCTCCACGCCCTCGGCGACGAGCCGTGCGGCGAGCTTCTCCGACATGGCGACCGAACGGTGCTTGCCGCCGGTGCAGCCGACGGCGATGGTGACGTAGCGCTTGCCCTCGCGGCGGTAGCCCGCGGCGACGAGGCGCAGCAGCTCGGTGTACCGGTCGAGGAACTCCTTGGCGCCGGGCCGGTCGAAGACGTACGACGCCACCTCCTCGTTGAGGCCGGTGTACGGGCGCAGTTCCGGGACCCAGTGCGGGTTGGGCAGGAAGCGCATGTCGACGACCAGGTCGGCGTCGACGGGCAGGCCGTACTTGAAGCCGAAGGACATCACGGTGGCCCGCAGCTCGGGCTCCTCCTCGCCCGCGAACTGGGCGTCCATCTTGGCGCGCAGTTCGTGCACGTTGAGGCTGGAGGTGTCGATCACCAGATCGGCGTCGCCGCGCAGCTCGCGCAGCAGTTCGCGCTCGGCGGCGATGCCGTCCACGATGCGGCCGTCGCCCTGGAGCGGGTGGGGCCGGCGCACGCCCTCGAAGCGGCGGACCAGGGTGTCGTCGGAGGACTCCAGGAAGACGATCCGCCGGGTGACGCCGCGGGAGTCCAGGTCGGCGAGGGATTCGCGCAGGTTGTCGAAGAAGCGCCGGCCGCGCACGTCGACGACGACCGCGATGCGGGCCACGTTGCCCTGGGAGCGCGCGCCGAGCTCCACCATGGTGGGGATCAGCGCGGGCGGCAGGTTGTCGACGACGAACCAGCCGAGGTCCTCCAGACACTTGGCCGCCGTGGAACGGCCGGCTCCGGACATGCCGGAGATGATCACCAGCTCGGGGATGGCCGCCTCGGGCACCCCGGCCTTTTCCTTGCCCGTACTCACCTGTGCTCCGTTGTCCTGGGCCGTGCCGCTGTCGCCGCCGGTTCCCGTGTCGTCGCCGCTGCCGGCGCCGTTCCGGCCGCTGTCCCGGCCGGTGCCGTCCTTGCCGCTGTCCCGGCCGGTGTCGCCGCCGGCCCGGTCGCCGCCGGCCCGGTTGTCGCCGGCCCGGTTGTCGCCGGTCCCCTGCTCCGCGGGGTCCTGGTGCGGGCGGTCCTGGGGTGCGGCGTCCCGGTGCGCGTGCTCGTGCTCCACGCGGTCCTGCCGCGTGCCGGGCCGTTCCTCGTGCTCCGTCATCTCTCCTGCCCCCGTCGGTCGTCCGGGGCGCCCGCGGACACGGGCTCCCCGGGAGAACCCGTCGCCTGCCCGGGTTCCTCCTCGTCATCCATGATCTCTCCCGTGGCCGTGTTCACGGCCGGGGCCGGGGGTGCCGCCCGGGCGAAGGCCGCGGCGATCACCTCGGCGGTCTTGCGGCCTATGCCCGGAACCTCACAGATCTGTTCGATTGTCGCCGATCGCAGCTTCTTCACCGAACCGAAGTGCTTGATCAGGGCCCGCTTGCGGGCCTCGCCCAGGCCGGGCACCTCGTCCAGCGGGCCGGCCCGGAAGCGTTTGGCCCGCCGGGTCCGCTGGTAGGTGAGGGCGAAGCGGTGCGCCTCGTCGCGGACCCGCTGGAGCAGGTAGAGGCCCTCGCTGGTGCGGGGCATCACCACCGGGTCGTCGTCGCCCGGCAGCCAGACCTCCTCCAGCCGCTTGGCGAGGCCGCACACGGCGATGTCGTCGATGCCGAGCTCGTCCAGCGCCCGCCGGGCCGCCGCGACCTGCGGTGCGCCGCCGTCGACGACGACGAGCTGGGGCGGGTACGCGAAGCGCTTGGGGCGCCCGTCGTCCTCGGTGAGGGTGTTCGCCGGCGGTTCGGTGAGGCCGTCGGGGGCCGCGCCCTCCGTGCCGTCCCCGGGCGTGACGGGTTCTGCCGCGGCGCCGGGGCCGGCGTCGGTCCACTCCCCCGTCCGCTCCTTCTCGGCGAGGTAGCGGCGGAAGCGCCGGGTGATCACCTCGTGCATGGAGCGGACGTCGTCCTGCCCGGCGAAGCTCTTGATCTGGAAGCGGCGGTACTCGCTCTTGCGGGCCAGTCCGTCCTCGAAGACGACCATCGAGGCCACCACGTCGTCGCCCTGCAGGTGGGAGATGTCGTAGCACTCGATCCGCAGGGGTGCGCTGTCCAGCTCCAGGGCGTCGGCGATCTCCTCCAGCGCGCGCGAGCGCGTGGTCAGGTCCGACGCACGCTTGGTCTTGTGCAGCACCAGCGCCTGCTGGGCGTTGCGCTGCACCGTCTCCATCAGCGCCTTCTTGTCGCCGCGCTGCGGGACGCGCAGCGAGACGTTCGCCCCGCGCCGGCCGGTGAGCCACTGCTGGACCGGCTCGACCGGGTCGGGCAGGGCGGGGACCAGGACCTCGCGGGGGACGGCGTCGCCGGTCTCCTCGCCGTAGAGCTGCTGCAGGGCGTGCTCCACCAGGGCGCCGGTGGTGATCTCCTCCACCTTGTCGGTGACCCAGCCGCGCTGGCCGCGCACCCGCCCGCCGCGCACGTGGAAGATCTGGACCGCCGCCTCCAGCTCGTCCTCGGCCACCGCGATCAGGTCGGCGTCGGTCGCGTCGGCGAGCACGACCGCGTTCTTCTCCATGGCCTTCTTCAGCGCGCCGATGTCGTCGCGCAGCCGGGCGGCCCGCTCGTACTCCATGTCCTCGGCCGCCTGCGCCATCCGCTGTTCCAGGCGGCGCAGGTAGGTGCCGGTGCGGCCGGCCATGAAGTCGCAGAACTCCTCGGCCAGTTCGCGGTGGTCTTCGGCGGAGACGCGGTCCACGCAGGGCGCCGAGCACTTGTCGATGTAGCCGAGCAGGCACGGCCGGCCGGTGCGGGCGGCGTTCTTGAAGACCCCGGCCGAGCAGGTCCGCACCGGGAAGACCCGCAGCAGCAGGTCCACGGTGTCGCGGATCGCCCAGGCGTGCGCGTACGGGCCGAAGTAGCGCACGCCCTTCTTCTTGTGCCCGCGCATCACCTGGACGCGGGGGAACTCCTCGTTCATCGTGACCGCGAGGTACGGGTAGCTCTTGTCGTCGCGGTACTTGACGTTGAACCGGGGGTCGTACTCCTTGATCCAGGAGTACTCCAGCTGGAGCGCCTCGACCTCCGTGGACACCACCGTCCACTCCACGGACGCGGCCGTGGTGACCATGGAGCGGGTGCGCGGGTGGAGACCGGCCAGGTCCTGGAAGTAGTTCGCCAGGCGCTGGCGCAGGCTCTTCGCCTTCCCGACGTAGATCACCCGGCGGTGCTCGTCACGGAACCGGTAGACCCCCGGCGAGTCGGGGATCTCGCCCGGTTTGGGGCGGTAGCTGGAGGGGTCGGCCATGCCTCACACCCTACTGGCGGGGACGGACACCCCGGCGGGCCGACGGGGTGACGGGGGGCGGGCGCCGTGGGGCCGCCGGGTCCGCAGGGGTTAGCGGCCGCGGGAGCGGGAAGGTGGGGGGTCCGCGCCTCGGGGCGGAGACGGACGCCCGTGCGCCGGACGGCAGCCGGACGGCCACGAGCCGGACGGCCGCGGAACGGCGGTGGGACGGGCGACCGGGGACACCGCGAGGCGGACGGTCATGAGTCGGAGGGCTGGTCGAATGCGACGGATGCGGATCGAGAAACCACGACGGCCGGCCCGGACCCGCCGGTACGCGGACGAGGCGCCGCCCTTCACCGGCTCCCTCGACCCGCGCGACCCCGACATCGTGCGGGCCAAGCGGCTGGCACGGGAGCCGGACGCCCCCGGCCGGAGCTGAGGAGCGGGGCGGGGGCGGGGGCCGGGGGCGAGGACCGGGGGCGGCGAGGACGGTCGGAGGGCAGGGCGGTGGGCCGGTGGGCCGTGGGGCGCTCCGGGACGGCTGGGCCGTCGGGACCGGTGGGCCGCCGGGCCCGCTGGGCCGCCGGGCGGTCGGGCCGCGTCGGGCCGTCGGGCGGGCGACCGTCGCCGGAGAGGACGGCCCGGAGCGGAACGACACGGAGCGATACGGCCCTCCGGGACGGCCTGTCACCCGTCCGCGACAAAGAGTGCATCACGGGACGGTCCAGAGGCCGCACCGGCCCCGGGGCCGGTGCGGCCCTCTCCCTGTGCGGCAACTGTTGGACGGAGGTGTTGTCGGGACCTGGTCAACACGCTTCAATGCGGGGGAACTCCGGGCTCCGGGCGGCGGCGTACGGGCGTGAGACCCCCGCCGGCGAAGCGGCCCGGACGCGCGCGCGAACGGTCTGACCCGCCGTTGTGGACATTCACAGAAAGGCCCCTGCATGCCGCACGCCACACCGCACGCGGACGTCGCCACCGCGGACCTGGACGCGGCGCTGCGCGGCGGCCCCTTCCACGTCGCCCTGCGGGCCGCGATAGCCGCCCGCGGCCTCCCCCTGCAACGCGTGCAGCACCACCTGTCGCGCCACGGCGTGAAGGTCGGTGTCACCAGCCTGAGTTACTGGCAGCAGGGCGCCCGACGCCCGCAGCGCCCGGAGTCACTGCGGGCCGTCCGGGCCCTGGAGGAGATCCTGCAGCTGCCCGAGGAGTCACTCATCCGGCTGCTCGCCGATCCGGCGGAGTCCGGGGAGCGCCCGGGGGACCAGCGGGGCGGCGGGCGGACCTACCGCTCGCTGGTGGAGGCGTCGGGGGTCGTGGAACGGCTGCTCGCCGACTTCGGCGTCCCCCGGGACAGCGGACTGCACACCCTCGGCGAGCACGAGCGGGTCCGCATCGGCGCACGCCGTGAACTGGCCGCACGCGAGTCGCACCACATCGTGCGCGCCCACCTGGACGGCGTCGACCGTTTCGTGGCCGTCCACCACGGTGATCCGGGGGCGGCGCCCGCGCGGATGACCGTGCACGCCCTGGAGAACTGCCGCGCGGGGCGCGTCCGCCGGCACCACGACTCGGGCGTACTCGCCGTCGAGCTGCTCTTCGACACCCGGCTGCGGGCCGGGGACACCTATCTCTTCCGCTACGCCGTGGAGGACGGCACGGCGGGCATCTCCCGCGAGTACGTGCACCGGACCGACACGCCGGGGGGCCAGTACGCCCTCCAGGTCAGCTTCGACGCCGGGGCGATGCCCGTGCGCTGCCACCGCTTCACCCAGCACACCGCGGCGGCCGCGCGCGGCGGACGCCAGTCCCTGCCGCTCAGCGGACGACACCGCTCGGTGCACCTGGTCGAACCGCGCGCCCGGTCGGGCTACGTGGGGATCGCCTGGGACTGGGCCTGACGGCCGCCCCGGGCGCGAGGCCCGGCCCCGACGGGCGGCGGCAGGCGCAGGCGGCAAGCGGCAAGCGGCAAGCGGCAAGCGGCAAAGCGGCAAGCGGCAAAGCGGCAAAGCGGCAGGCAACGCACCGTGAACGCACCGTGGTGGTGACGGGCCGACGCGCCGCGGCGGGGCGGTTCCGCCGGTGACCGACGGCGGCCGGGGTCAGGCTTCCGGGGCGGCGACGATGGTGCCGTTCCTCACCTCGACCGACAGGCGGTCCAGGGGCGCGACCGCCGGTTCGCGGGTCGCCCGGCCCGTGGTCACGTCGAACTCGCTGCCGTGGCAGGGACAGATCAGCCTGGTCTCCTCCAGCTTGTCGGCGGGGCACCGCGCGTGGGTGCAGATGGTGCTGTACGCCGCGAGCGTGCCGTCCTCGGCCCGGCTGACGACGACATGGTGGTCCGGGTAGAGCCGGGCGCTGCCCGCGGCCACCTCCGTCTCGGCGCCGAGTTCGACCGGCTCCGTCAGCCCGGCCGGCTTGTCCTCGACACGGCCGCAGGCGGTGAGCCCCAGCCCTGCGACCGACGTGAGGGCCACACCCCTCAGGACGGTACGGCGACTCGCGGCGGTACGGGCGGACATCACGGGCTCCTGCTGGTCGGACGGCAACGGCATGGCGGCATGGCGGCACGGCGGCACGACAGCACTGCTGCGACGCGGTACTGCTGCGACGCGGCGACGGCGCCGTGCGGGGGTCGACAGGGACGATACCGGGGGCGCGGATTCCGCCGGGCGGGTGGGGGCGGGTGGCCGGGGCGCCGGGTGGCCGGGCGGCCCGGGGACATCCGGCGCCCCGGCGCAGGGCCGGGCCGACGGCTCAGGGCACCGCCTTCCCGGTCCGCGCGTAGCCCGTCCGGGCGGGGGCGTAGGCGTAAGCGTTTGCGCAATCGTTCGCGCAAGCGTTTACGCCCCCGACCGGATGGGCTACCGTCCTGCGCGAGGACGGGACGCGCGCCCGCTGCCCGGGAGCACGGGGCCCAAGGCCCGGGACCCGGGAGCCCGTGGCCTTGCGGCCCTTCGGCTTCAGGCCTTCGGCCTACGGCCTACGGACCAGTGGGCCCGGGAGGCCGGCCGGTCACCGTCCGTCCCGGACACGGAGCAGTTCCGTCCCGGGATGCGGAGCATGCGTCCCGGACGGCGGAGGGTCCGTCCCCGGACACGGAGAAGGAGGACCGCGATGGCGACCATGGCAGACGTGGCACGGCGGGCCGGTGTCTCCGTCGCGACCGTCTCCCACGTCCTGAACGGCACCCGCCCGGTCCTCCCCCACACCCGTCAGGCGGTCCAGGACGCCGTCGAGGAACTCGGCTACACCCGGAACACGCTGGCCCGCTCCCTGGTGACGTCCCGGACCCGTTCGATCGGGCTGGCGGTCTCGGCGATCAGCAACCCGTACTTCACCGAGATCCTGCAGGGCGTCGAGGCCGCCGCCCTGGAGCACGGCTACAGCCTGCTCATCGCCGACCCGCACGACGACCCGGAGCACGAGCTCCGGGCGGCCCGGCTGCTGCACGAGCGCCGGGTGGACGGTGTGATCGTCGCCCCGTCGCCCCGCCCGCACGGGCTGGTCGACCACCTCACGCGCCACCGCGTTCCGGCGGTGTTCCTGGACCGGCTGGTCGCCCCGCCCGCAGGGCAGGCACCCGACGACGGACCACGCGGCGACGGGGCGCCCCGGGGAGGCCGGAGCGTCATCGGCGACGGGGCGCCCCCGGGAGGCCGGAGCGTCGTCGGCGACGGGCCGGTCCTCCCCCGCGAAGGACCGGGCTCCGCCCAGGACGGGCCGCGCTTCGACCAGGTGTGCGCCGAGAACACGGAGCCCACCGCCCGCCTGGTCACCCACCTGGCCGGCCTCGGCCACCGCCGCATCGGGATGGTGGCGGGGCTGCCGGGGCTCAGCACCACCGACGAGCGGATCACCGGTTACCGCGACGGACTCACGGCGGCCGGACTTCCGTTCGACGAACGGCTGCTGGTGCACGGCGACTCCGAGTCGGCGGGCGGTGAGCGTGCCACCGGGCGGCTGCTGGCGTCGGGCTCCTCCCCCACCGCGCTGGTCACCGCCAACAACGCCATGACCATCGGGGCCCTGCGCGCCCTGCGCACCCACGGCCTGGCCGTGCCCGACGACCTCGCACTGTGCTGCTTCGACGACTTCGCCTGGGCGGATCTGTTCTCCCCCCGGCTCACCGCGATCGCGCAGCCCAGCAGGGAGATGGGCATCCGCGCGGTCGAGGTGCTCCTGGACCGCCTCGCCGCACCGGACGCCCCCGCACGGACCGTGCGGCTGCCGTGCACCTTCGTGCACCGCACCTCGTGCGGCTGCCCGGACGGACCGGAGGAGCGGACCCCCGTCGACCGGCCCCGCTCCTGCCGTGCACCCGGCGGTCGCGAGGCCGGTGCGTCCCGCGCTCCCCGCGGCCCCCGCACGTCCCGTGACACAGCCCCCGCTTCCCGGAAAGGAAACCCCTCGTGATCGTCGTAGCCGGTGAGGCACTGATCGACCTGGTACCGGGAGGAACGGGCGCCCTCGCGCCGTTGACCCCCGCGCTGGGCGGCGGACCGTACAACACGGCGGTGGCGCTGGGGCGGCTCGGATCCCCCACCGCCTTCTGCTCGCGCGTCTCCCGTGACGCCTTCGGGGAAGCGCTGCTCGGCCGGCTGCGGGAGACGGGTGTCGACGTGTCCGCGGTGCAGCGCGGCGACGAGCCGACGACGCTCGCCGTCGCCACCGTCGGCGCGGACGGCTCGGCGGCGTACTCGTTCTACGTGGAGGGGACCGCCGACCGGCTGTTCACGGCGCCCGAGGCCCTGCCGGCCGGCACGCGGGCGGTGTCGTTCGGCACCTGCTCCCTGGTGCTGGAGCCGGGCGCCGGGGCCTACGAGGAGCTGATGCGCGCGGCGTCGGCCCGGGGCGTGTTCACCGCCCTCGACCCCAACATCCGGCCGGGGCTGATTCCGGACGCCGACGCCTACCGGGCCCGGTTCCGCGGCTGGCTGCCGTCGGTGTCGCTGCTGAAGCTGTCCGAGGAGGACGCCACGTGGCTGGGAGGGAACCCGCGGGAGTGGCTGGCGGCCGGGCCGGCCGCGGTCGTGGTCACCCGGGGCGGTGACGGACTGGTCGCCTTCACCCGGGACGGCGGCGAGTACGCCGTGCCGGGCGAGCGGGTGCCGGTGGTGGACACCATCGGTGCGGGCGACACGGTGAACGCCGCCCTGCTGCACGGCCTCGCGGCCCGGGGAGCACTGAGCGACACGGGAGTGGCCGGGCTGGGTGCCGAGGGCTGGACGGGACTGCTGGGCTTCGCCGCCCGCGCGGCGGCGGTCACCTGCTCCCGGGCGGGTGCGGAACCGCCGTACGCCCACGAACTGGGCGGCTGAACCGAAGGGCCCGGCCCCGCACGCATGCGCGCCCCGTCCCGGAAAGCTCGGGACGGGGCGCGCATGCGTGCGGTGCCGGCGGGCGGTGGTCCGCCGGTCAGGCCTTGGCGGCCCGCGTCGTCCGCTTCGCCGCGGTCTTCTTCACCGGCTTCGCGGGCTCGGCCTGCGCCGCCGCCTCCGCGGTTGCCCTGGCCGGCTTGGTCGCCCTGACGGTGGCCGTCCGGCCGCTCGCGGACGCGGCGGCCGTCTTCCTCGCCGCCGCCTTGCGCCGGGCCGGGGCGGGAGTCGCGTCGCTGACCAGGTCCGCGCCGAGGACCTCCCGCAGGAACTTGCCGGTGTGGCTGGTCGGTACGGCGGCGACCTCCTCGGGCGTGCCCTCCGCGACGACCAGACCGCCGCCGGAGCCGCCCTCGGGGCCCATGTCGACGATCCAGTCGGCGGTCTTGATCACGTCGAGGTTGTGCTCGATGACGATGACCGTGTTGCCCTTGTCGACCAGTCCGGACAGCACCTTCAGGAGCTTGTTGATGTCCTCGAAGTGCAGGCCGGTGGTCGGCTCGTCCAGCACGTAGACGGTGCGGCCGGTGGAGCGCTTCTGCAGCTCGCTGGCCAGCTTCACGCGCTGGGCCTCGCCGCCGGACAGGGTCGTCGCGGCCTGGCCGAGCCGGACGTAGCCGAGACCCACGTCGTTGAGCGTCTTCAGGTGGCGGGAGATCGCCGGGACGGCCTCGAAGAAGTGCATGGCTTCCTCGATCGGCATGTTCAGCACGTCGGCGATGGACTTGCCCTTGTAGTGGACCTCCAGGGTCTCCCGGTTGTAGCGGGCGCCGTGGCAGACCTCGCACGGGACGTACACGTCCGGGAGGAAGTTCATCTCGATCTTGATGGTGCCGTCGCCCGCGCAGTTCTCGCAGCGGCCGCCCTTGACGTTGAAGGAGAAGCGGCCGGGCATGTAGCCGCGGACCTTCGCCTCGGTGGTCTCGGCGAACAGCTTGCGGACGTGGTCGAACACGCCGGTGTACGTCGCCGGGTTGGAGCGGGGCGTGCGGCCGATGGGCGACTGGTCGACGTGCACCACCTTGTCGACGAGGTCGTCGCCGTCCACGCGGGTGTGCCGTCCGGGCACGCTGCGGGCGCCGTTCAGCTCACGGGCCAGGTGGGTGTAGAGGATGTCGTTGACCAGCGTCGACTTGCCCGAGCCGGAGACGCCGGTGACCGCGGTGAACACACCCAGCGGGAAGGACACGTCGATGTCCTGGAGGTTGTTCTCGCGGGCCCCGTGCACGGTGAGCATGCGGGACGGGTCCAGCGGCCGCCGGACGTCGGGCAGCGGGATGGCCTTGCGGCCCGACAGGTACTGGCCGGTCTGCGACTCCTCGGTGGCCAGGAGTTCCTTGAGGGAGCCGCTGTGCACGACCCGGCCGCCGTGCTCACCGGCGCCGGGGCCGATGTCGACGATCCAGTCGGCCATCTTGATGGTGTCCTCGTCGTGCTCGACGACGATGAGCGTGTTGCCCATGTCCCGCAGCCGGACCAGGGTCTCGATCAGCCGGTGGTTGTCGCGCTGGTGGAGTCCGATGGAGGGCTCGTCCAGGACGTAGAGCACGCCGACGAGACCGGAGCCGATCTGGGTGGCCAGGCGGATGCGCTGGGCCTCGCCGCCGGACAGGGTGCCCGCGGCCCGGTTGAGGGAGAGGTAGTCCAGGCCGACGTCGACCAGGAAGCGCAGTCGCTCGTTGACCTCCTTCAGCACGCGCTCGGCGATCTTCTTGTCACGGGCGGTGAGCTTCAGCTCGCCCAGGAAGTCCGCGCAGTCGCTGATGGACATCGCGGAGACCTCGGCGATGGACTTGCCCATGACCGTGACCGCGAGGACGACCGGCTTGAGGCGGGTGCCCTCGCAGGAGGGGCACGGCACCTCGCGCATGTAGCCCTCGAAGCGCTCGCGGCTGGAGTCGCTCTCGGCCTCGCTGTGCCGGCGCTTGACGAAGGGGATGGCGCCCTCGAACGCCGTGGTGTAGCGGCGCTCCCTGCCGTACCGATTGCGGTAGCGGACCTCGACCTGCGTCTTGTGACCGTGCAGCAGGGCCTTCTTCGCGCGCTGCGGGAGGCCCGCGAAGGGGATGTCGGTGCGGAAGCCGAGCGCGTCGGCCAGGGCTCCGACCAGGCGGTCGAAGTAGTCCTTGGTGTGGCCGTGCGACCAGGGGTGGATGGCGCCCTCGTCGAGACTCTTGTCCCCGTCGGGCACGATCAGCTCCGGGTCGACCTCCATGCGGGTGCCGATGCCGGTGCACTCCGGGCAGGCGCCGAAGGGCGAGTTGAAGGAGAAGGAGCGGGGCTCCAGCTCCTCGAAGGACAGGTCGTCGTACGGGCAGTACAGGTGCTCGGAGAACATCCGCTCGCGCTCGGGGTCGTCCTCGGGGAGGTCGACGAAGTCGAGCACGACCATGCCGCCGGACAGCCCGAGGGCGGTCTCGACGGAGTCGGTGAGGCGGCGCTTGGCGCTGTCCTTCACGGTGAGGCGGTCGACGACCACCTCGATGGTGTGCTTCTCCTGCTTCTTCAGGGTGGGCGGGTCGGACAGCTGGACGGTCGCGCCGTCCACCCGGGCGCGGGAGTAGCCCTTGGTCTGGAGGTCGGAGAAGAGGTCGACGAACTCGCCCTTGCGCTCGCGCACCAGCGGCGACAGCACCTGGAAGCGGCTCCCCTCCGGCAGCTCCAGGACCCGGTCGACGATGGCCTGCGGCGACTGGCGGGAGATGGGGCGGCCGCACTCGGGGCAGTGCGGCTTGCCGATGCGCGCGAAGAGCAGGCGGAGGTAGTCGTAGACCTCGGTGATGGTGCCGACGGTCGAGCGGGGGTTGCGCGAGGTCGACTTCTGGTCGATGGAGACCGCCGGGGAGAGACCCTCGATGAAGTCGACATCGGGCTTGTCCATCTGGCCGAGGAACTGCCGGGCGTACGAGGAGAGCGACTCGACGTAGCGACGCTGCCCCTCGGCGAAGATGGTGTCGAAGGCCAGCGAGGACTTGCCCGACCCCGACAGGCCCGTGAAGACGATGAGCGAGTCGCGCGGGAGGTCGAGCGAGACGTTCTTGAGGTTGTGCTCGCGCGCTCCACGGACGATGAGACGGTCGGCCACGCCGGTCCGCACCTTTCTTGAGAGAAGTGACAGGGGCGGGGCCCCCGTCTTTCTCAGACTAGGGGGAGCCACTGACAACGCCGGTCGGATTCACGGGTTGACAACAATCCCCGACTCTCCAGCATGCCCGACGCCACCGACGACCTTATAGCACGTGCATTCGAATAACGGCGGCTTCCTGTCATCTTCACCCGAAGGTGTGGCCCGACTAGTGTCAGCTCCATGAATGATCACGCTCATGACCTGGCGTCCCTACAAGCCGCTACCGAACGGCTGCTGAGCGACGTCGCCGCACTGGACGACGCCGCTGTGACCCAGTCGTCACGTCTGCCGGGCTGGACCCGCGGCCACGTGCTGGCCCATCTCGCGCGCAACGCGGACGCCCTGGTGAACGTTCTCCAGGGGCGCCCCATGTACGCCTCCGCCGAGACACGCGAGGCCGACATCGAGCGGGACGCCCCGCGTCCGCTCGCCGACCAGCTCGCCGACGTGCGGGAGAGCGCGGCCCGCTTCCAGGAACTGTGCGCGGCCGAGTCCGACTGGGAGCGCACGGTCGAACTGCGCAACGGCGTCACGGACCGGGCGGCCCGCCTGCCCTTCCGGCGCTGGGTCGAGGTCGCCCTGCACCACGTGGACCTCGGCATCGGCCATGAACTGGAGGATCTCCCCGCGGACTTCACCGAGCGGGAGATCGACTTCCTGACCGAGCGGTTCCGCGGGCACCCGGACGTGCCCGCCACCCGGCTGCGGACCGCCGACGGCCGCTCCTGGACGACCGGCGGCACGGGGGACGTGCCGGTCACCGTCGAGGGGGCCCCGGCCGACCTGATGGGCTGGCTCGCGGGTCGGCGCGACGGGTCGGGGCTGACGGTCAAGGACGGCGCGCTCCCGGTGCTGCCCCCGTTGTAACCCGCCGTGCCCGCGTGCGGCCCGCGCGGTGCGCTCCCCGACGATGTGCGGGGGCGACCGCGCGGGCCGTGCGCTATAGGCTGACGGCCATGACGTACAGCGGTCGGGTGACGGTCGGCGGTCCGGCCGACGTGCACGAACTCAAGGACCTGATGATCACCAAGGTCGCGGTCGGCCCCATGGACAACAACGCCTATCTGCTGCGGTGCCGGGCCACCGACGAGCAGTTGCTGATCGACGCGGCCAACGACGCGCAGACGCTGCTCGGCACGATCGGCGACGACGGCATCGCCGCGGTCGTCACCACCCACCGGCACGGGGACCACTGGCAGGCGCTCGCCGAGGTGGTGGCCGCCACCGGCGCCCGCACCCACGCCGGCCGGTACGACGCCGAGGGCATCCCGGTGCCGACCGACGTGCTGCTCGACGACGGCGACACGGTCCGGGTCGGGCAGGTCGAACTCACCGCCCGGCACCTGGTCGGACACACGCCGGGCTCCATCGCCCTCGTCTACGACGACCCGCACGGGCACCCGCACGTGTTCACCGGGGACTGCCTGTTCCCCGGCGGGGTCGGCAACACCCGCCAGGACCCGGAGGCGTTCGCCTCCCTGATCCACGACGTCGAGACCAAGATCTTCGACGTGCTCCCGGACGAGACCTGGGTCTATCCCGGCCACGGGAACGACACCACCCTGGGCGCCGAGCGCCCGCACCTGCCGGAGTGGCGCGCACGGGGCTGGTGACGCACGGGGCTGGTGAGACGCGCACACCGCCGGGGCACACCCGGCCACCGGTGTCCGAGCGCCACGACCGAACGCCCCGGGCCGGCGCACACCCCGTGTGAACGGTTCGCACGCTTTCTCGCCCCGCACGCGCTCCCGGTGTGTGGCCCAGCGGAGTCAACTGGTGACGTTCCGCTCGGGAGGCCGGCTTCCCGGCGGTCGGGCCGCCGGTCCTCGTCCCCGCCCTCGGCCGGCGGCTCCGGGCGGGGTCACCGGACGGCTCACCGCCGGGAAGCATGCCGCGCGGACCGGGTCGCAGGTCGGGGGGGCGTGGTGTCAGGGGTGCGTGCCCGGAGGCCGGGCCCTTCCTCCCCCTCGGCTCCCCTCCCCCGGACCGGTCACGCCTCGGCCAGCGCGGGACCGGCGAGGGCGGCGATCCGCTCGACGGCGAACACGTACCCCTGCACACCGCATCCCGCGATGACCCCGTCGGCCCGCAGCGAGACGTAGGAGTGGTGCCGGAACGACTCGCGCCGGTGGATGTTGGAGATGTGGACCTCCACCACCGGCAGTCCGTCACAGGCGTTGAGGGCGTCCAGGATCGCGACGGAGGTGTGCGAGTAGGCGCCGGGGTTGATCACGATCCCGCAGTGGCCGAGCCGCGCCTCCTGGATCCAGTCCACCAGCACGCCCTCGTGGTTGGACTGGCGCAGGTCCACCGTGCCACCGTGCGCGGCCGCCGCCGCCGCGCACCGGGCCTCGACGTCGGCGAGCGTGTCGGACCCGTAGATCTCCGGCTGGCGCTGTCCGAGCAGGTTCAGGTTGGGGCCGTTGAGAATCATGATCGGGGCGTTGGCCAGGGTGCGGGGCACGGTTCGGTTCCTCCGGTCCGTTCGGCATGAGGCGGGCGGTCCGGCCGGGCCCGCCGGTGGACCCGGTCTATCACGGTGCGCGGGGGCTCCGTCGCGGTCTACCCTCGGCCCATGATCGACCCCGTGTACCCGCCGAAGCCCGTACCGGGGGACCGGGTGGCCGTGGTGTCGCCCTCCTCCGGCCTCCCGGGTCTTCCCGCTCCCGTTCGAGCTGGGTCTGCGGCGGGACGTACGCGCCCGACACGGTGGTGGCCTTCGACGTCGACCTCGGGCACACGGATCCGCAGCTGGTGATCCCCTACGGGGGGCACGGCGCGCGTCGACGGGCCCGCCCGGCGCATCACGGTCACCTACTGAGGGCCGGGCGTTCTCCCGTGGCTCCCGGAGGTCCACCGGGAGCCACGGGGGCTACGGGTTGAGCGCCAGTTCCAGGTAGGCGGCGAACAGCACCAGGTGCACCCCGCCCTGCAGGGGCGTGGCCCGGCCCGGCACGACGGTCAGGGCGCTCACCACGACGGTCAGCGCGAGCAGCACCATGTGGGTGCTGCCGAGGCCGAGGACCAGCGGGCCGGAGAGCCACAGCGAGGCGAGGGCCACCGCCGGGATGGTCAGGCCGATGCTGGCCATCGCCGAGCCGAGCGCCAGGTTCATGCTGGTCTGCACGCGGTCACGGCGTGCGGCGCGGACCGCGGCGATGGTCTCGGGCAGGAGCACCAGCAGGGCGATGATCACACCGACGACGGCGTGATGGAGCCCGGCCGCGTCCACCCCGGACTCGATGGTCGGGGAGACCCCTTTGGCGAGGCCGACCACTCCGACCAGGGCGAGTGCCAGCATGCCGAGGCTGATCAGGGCCGTGCGGTTCGACGGGGCCTCGGCGTGCTCCTCGCCCGAGATGACCTCGCCCTGCCGGGTGAGGGGCAGGAAGTAGTCCCGGTGTCTGACGGTCTGGGTGGCCACGAACAGGCCGTAGAGGACCAGTGAGGAGATCGCGGCGAAGGTCAGCTGGACGGTGGAGAACTCGGGTCCGGGCTGGCTGGTGGTGAAGGTCGGCAGCACCAGGCTGAGGGTCGCCAGGGTGGCGACCGTGGCGAGGGCGGCTCCGGTGCCCTCCGAGTTGAACACCGCCGTGCCGTGGCGCAGCGACCCCACCAGGAGACTGAGCCCCATGATGCCGTTGCAGGTGATCATCACCGCGGCGAAGACGGTGTCCCGGGCGAGGGTGGCGCTCTTGTCGCCGCCGTCGAGCATCAGGGTGACGATCAGCGCCACCTCGATGACGGTGACGGCGACGGCCAGGACCAGGGAGCCGAACGGTTCTCCGACCCGGTGGGCGACGACCTCCGCGTGGTGCACCGCCGCCAGGACGGAGCCCGCGAGAACGGCGGTGGCCACGCCCACGACGAAGCCGGGCAGGTCGCGTCCCCAGGTGAGGACGAGCAGGACGGCCGCCAGCACCGGGACCAGGATCGTCCACCGCGTCGCGAGCGACCTGATCCGAGCGCTCATGCCGCGATCGTCGCAGACCTCCGGACCCGTCGCACTCCGGTCACCGGCGCCCGGAGCACCCGTCCGTTCCGCCGTCCTGGTCGCCTCGGGGTCCGTCATGAGGGCGCATGGCCTCCTGTACGTGTCGGGGGTGGTGGTTCGCAGGGCGCCGCCCGCGGGGGCGCCGGGTGATGCGGTGGGGCGTGCTCGGTGAGGGCCGGGCCCGGTGGACGGCCCGGTGGACGGCCCGGTGCCGGGAGCGGCGGGCCGCGTCGCGGCCGCCGCTCCCGGCGTGGTCCCGTGCGGTCAGGCGCCGACGCTGTCCTTGTCGCCGCTGTCCTGGTCGCCGCTGCCGTCCTTCGCGGCGCCGGCTTCCGCCAGCTTGCGGGAGGCCCGGAGGCTGGTGATCGTCGTGATCACCAGGACGGAGCAGATGACGCCCAGGGAGACCGGGATGCTGATCTCCGGTACGTGGACGCCGGACTCGTGCAGCGCGTGCAGCACCAGCTTCACACCGATGAAGCCGAGGATGACGGACAGGCCGTACGAGAGGTGGACCAGCTTCTTCAGCAGCCCGCCGATCAGGAAGTAGAGCTGCCGCAGTCCCATGAGGGCGAACGCGTTCGCCGTGAACACGATGTACGGGTCCTGGGTCAGGCCGAAGATCGCGGGGATGGAGTCGAGCGCGAACAGCACGTCCGTGGTGCCGATGGCGAGCATGACGACGAGCATCGGCGTCATGACCCGCTTGCCGTTCTGCTCGATCCACAGCTTGGTGCCGTGGTAGCGGTCGGCGACTCCGAAGCGCCGCTCGGCCGCCTTGAGCAGCTTGTTCTCCTCGAACTCCTCGTCCTCCTCGTCGGCGCGGGCCTCCTGGATGAGCTTCCAGGCGGTCCAGATGAGGAAGGCACCGAAGATGTAGAAGACCCAGGAGAAGCTGGCGAGGATCGCCGCGCCGGCGGCGATGAAGATGGCCCGCAGGACCAGGGCGATCAGGACGCCGACGAGGAGCACCCGCTGCTGGTACTGCGAGGGCACCGCGAACTTCGCCATGATCAGGACGAAGACGAAGAGGTTGTCGACGCTCAGCGACTTCTCGGTGATGAAGCCGGCGAAGAACTCGCCGGCGGGCTGTCCGCCGCCGAAGACCAGCAGGCCGACACCGAAGAGCACGGCCAGGACGATCCAGACGACCGTCCAGATCCCGGCTTCCTTGATGGACACGTCGTGCGGTTTGCGGCCGATGAAGAAGTCGACCGAGATCAGGGCCGCCAGGCCCACGATCGTCAGGACCCACAGGGTCACGGAAACATCCACTGCGCCTCCGGCAGATACGTTCACGGCAAGAGTCAGCGTCGTCGCTGCCGGAGGTCTCTTCCACCCGGAACTCCGGCGCTTTCCACAGCGCTCGACGAGGTCCGGGCCGACGCCCCGGGATCTGGCCTGATCCGTACTGACGGGGTCACCGCACAGATGGGGAGTACTCCCCTCCGTGCGTTGAACAGTACCGGCATCACCAAGGATTGGTAAAGAGCAGAGTAAAAGAAAATCCAAAGGCCCAGGTCAGCCGCTGTGTGACGGTCGTCCCACGGGCCTTCGCCGGCTCACCGGTTCCAGGAGCGCCGGGCCTGCGTCACCCGGCCGAGCACCTGATCGAGCACCGCGCTGCCGGGCGGCACCACCGGCGGCTCGTAGGTCCAGGCGTGCCCGACCCACGGGTCGGCGAGGTGGTCGTCGGCCACCGGCGTCAGCCGCAGCAGTCCCCGCCACAGCGGATCGAGCAGCGGCCCGTACCCCGCGGCGTCCTCGCGGTCGGCCACCATCATCAGGTGCACTCCCACGGCGGGGCCCTCGTCGGCGAGGTACCGCAGCTGGTTGACGGCCCGGTCGTCGAAGCCGTGCGGGAAGTCGTTGACGATCAGCAGGTGCTGGGAGGTGTCGAAGCCGGGCGGCAGCGAGTCGGGGGCTCCTGCCCGCAGCGCCATCTGCACCAGGTCGACCCGCTGGGTGAGCCGCCCCAGGACGTCCGTCACCCCGGTGGCACCCTGCGCCGGCGGAGCGGCGAGCGCCCCGGACCGGGTGAGCGGGGCGAGGGCCGGCGCCCCGGAACCGGCCGGGTCGACGACGTGCACCGTGAACTCGCCCGCCGGGTAGACGGCGAGCAGCCGGGCCGCGTGCGCCACGGCCGTCTCCACGGCCAGGCGCCGCAGGTCGTGCGCGTCGGCGAAGGACTCGTCCAGCCCTCCGGTGCGTCCGCTGTCGATCCACAGGCCGCGCTCCAGGGGCAGCCGGAGCAGCATCGGGATGCGCACCCCGTCGGCCTCCGGGAGGTGGAGGTCGCCCAGGCGCAGGGCCATGGGGATCTCCATCGGCACCCGGTAGGCCTGCCACACGGGGCTGTCCCAGCGCGCGAAGGCCGGGGGCAGCGCCGGTTCGACGACCTCGGCCTCGGCGATCAGCTGGGCGAGGTCCCGGTCGAGGACCTCACGGGCCTGGCCGACGAGGTCGTCCCGGCGGGCCTGGGCCGCCTCGCGCGCGGCGTCGGCCTGGCCGCCGATGCGGCTGCGCGGGTCGGACAGGACCTGCTCCAGCTCCTTGTCCCTGCGCGACTCGGCGAAGTCGACCGCGCTGCGGTAGGCGGCCGTGGTGCGCGCCAGGTCCTCGAACATGCCCCAGACCTGGTTGTACAGCCGTTCGTCCAGGGACCAGCCGGTCGCGTCGCCGGCCACGGGACGCGCCGGCTCCCCAGGCCGGGACGGCGGGACGGCGGGGGGCGGCGGGGGCGGGGCGGCGTGCTGCCGCCGCGGATGGCGGTAGTCGACGGGTCCGCCCGCCGGGGCCGGGTCGGCCGGGTCGGCGGGGCTCCCGTAGGCGGGCTGCGGCTCCCCCGGCTGCGGCCGGTCGCCGTAGGACGGCGTGGCCGGGCCGGAGGCGCCCGGGGAGGCCGTGCCGCTCTGGTCGGCACCGAGCGCGGGGGCGGCGGCCTGCCGGGACCGGCCGCCCTCCGCAGAGCGGGGCGGCGGGGCCTGCACGGAGCGGGCGAGCCCCTGGGCGATGGCCCGGTGCACGTCGGCCGCCAGGTCCCGCGCCTCGGGCAGGTCCTGGTCGGCGAGGAGTTCGGCGAGTCCGCCGGCGTATCCCTGGCCGATGGCGCGGACCTTCCAGGCGCCCTGCCGCCGGTAGAGCTCCAGGGCGACGACCGCGGACTCGCTGTCCAGACCGGTGATGGTGTAGCTGGCGACCTCGGCGCCGTCCAGCCCGGTGACGGCGACGAAGGGCGCCGCCACGGCGCCGAACCGGGCCGGTCCCGGGCCGCCGCCCGCGGCCGGCAGGGAGAGCAGCACACTGACGCGGTGCACCGCGTCCGGCAGGGCGTCCAGGTCGACCGCGAGACGGTGGTCGGCGGCGGCCTGCCGGGACACTTCGAGACCGGGCCGGGTGGGTGCGCCCGGGTGGGCGACCCAGTCCGCGCCGTGGATGCGTCCGTCGTCGTCGCCCAGTGCGGCCGCGGCCACGACCGGTGTGCCGGCCGAGATCCGGACCTCCAGACGGGACCGGGACAGCGGATGGTTCTGTCCCCGCACCAGCTCGGCCGTCATCGCCCTCGTCCCCCTGTGTCGCGTGTGTGGTGTGGTCCGCCGGGGCCCGCCGCCCCGGCACCGGAACCTAGAGGACCGGCAGGATCGCCGGCATCAGGTCCTGGAAGGTGCGGCCGTTGGCCGGGTTGCCGAGGGCCGTCATCGTCCAGCCGGTGCCCGAGCGGTGCACCTTGGCCATGATCTGGGCGGTGTAGGCGCCACCGCCGGCGAGCGTGTAGCGGGCCAGCTCCTGGCCGTTGGTCTCGTCGACCAGACGGCAGAAGGCGTTCTGCACCTCCTGGAAGGTCTGGCCGGTGAAGGAGTTCACCGTGAAGACGATCTGGTCGATGTGGACCGGGACGCGGGACAGGTCGACCAGGATGGCCTCGTCGTCGCCGCCCTGGCCGACGCCGCCGACGAGGTTGTCGCCGGTGTGGCGGACCGAGCCGTCGTCGCTCACGAGGTGGCGGAAGAAGACGACGTCGACGGGCTGCTTGTCCGCGAACAGGACGGCGGAGGCGTCCAGGTCGATCTCGCGGGTGCGCGAGCCGAAGAGGCCGCGACGGGGGGCCGCCTGCCACCCGAGACCCATGCGCACCGCGCTCAGGCTGCCACCGTCGTTCTTCTGCAGACTGATGGCCTGACCCTTGGTCATGTTGACGGTCACGCGCTGATTCCCCTCTCGGACGTCCCCTGTTGCCGCGAATGCCGCGGTTGCCGAGAACCCTACGCAGGGACACTGACAGCGACGTACCCTGGCCCGGACTTTGTGTCGGTCTTGCAACACAGCCCGTGCCCGCCCCCGGACGGGCGGGTGGGCGAGGTGCGCCGGCCGCGCGCGGTGGCGGGCCGGCGCCGTCACGGGGCCGTCAGGACAGGCCCGCCTCGCGCATCTGGCGCAGTTCCTTCTTCATCTCGGAGACCTCGTCGCGCAGCCGGGCCGCGATCTCGAACTGCAGGTCCGCGGCGGCGGCGCGCATCCGCGTGGTGAGCTCCTCGATCTGCTCGGCGAGCTCGGCGGCGGGACGGTCCGTCGGCACGCTCGCCCCGGCCCTGCCCCTGGCCGCCTTCGCGCCGTTGGCCGCCGCGCTACCGAGGGCGGGCACGGGGGCCTTGGTGCCGCCGCCGTCCTTGCGCTGCTTGCGGTACCCGGTGCCGAGCAGCTGCTCGGTGTCGACGTCCTCGCGGGCGATCTGGGCGACGATGTCGTTGATCTTCTTGCGGAGCGGCTGGGGGTCGATGCCGTTCTCCAGGTTGTACGCGATCTGCTTCTCCCGGCGGCGGTTGGTCTCGTCGATGGCCTTCTCCATCGCCGGGGTGATCTTGTCGGCGTACATGTGGACCTGCCCGGAGACGTTGCGCGCAGCCCGGCCGATGGTCTGGATCAGGGACGTGCCGGAGCGCAGGAAGCCCTCCTTGTCGGCGTCCAGGATCGCGACCAGGGACACCTCGGGCAGGTCGAGGCCCTCACGGAGCAGGTTGATGCCGACGAGGACGTCGTACTCACCGCTGCGCAGTTCCCGCAGCAGTTCGACGCGGCGCAGGGTGTCGACGTCGCTGTGCAGGTAGCGGACCTGGATGCCGAGCTCCAGGAAGTAGTCGGTGAGGTCCTCGGCCATCTTCTTGGTGAGGGTGGTGACCAGGACGCGTTCGTCCTTCTCGACGCGGGTGCGGATCTCGTGCACCAGGTCGTCGATCTGGCCCTCGGTGGACTTGACGACGACTTCCGGGTCGACGAGGCCGGTGGGGCGGATGATCTGTTCGACGACGCCGTCCGAGCGGGAGAGCTCGTACTGCCCGGGGGTGGCCGACAGGTAGACGGTCTGGCCGATGCGCTCCTGGAACTCCTCCCACTTCAGGGGCCGGTTGTCCAGGGCGGACGGCAGCCGGAAGCCGTGGTCGACGAGGGTCCGCTTGCGGGAGGCGTCGCCCTCGTACATGGCGCCGATCTGCGGGACGGTGACGTGCGACTCGTCGATGACGAGCAGGAAGTCGTCCGGGAAGTAGTCCAGCAGGGTGTTGGGCGGTGAGCCGGGCAGGCGGCCGTCGAAGTGCATCGAGTAGTTCTCGACGCCGGAGCAGGTGCCGATCTGGCGGAGCATCTCCAGGTCGTAGGTGGTGCGCATGCGCAGCCGCTGCGCCTCCAGCAGCTTGCCCTGGCGCTCCAGCTCGGTGAGGCGCTCGGCCAGCTCCTTCTCGATGTCGTTGACCGCGCGCTCCATGCGCTCGGGGCCCGCGACGTAGTGGGAGGCCGGGAAGACGTACAGCTGCTGGTCGTCGCTGACGATCTCGCCGGTGACGGGGTGCAGGGTGGACAGCGCCTCGATCTCGTCGCCGAACATCTCGATGCGGACGGCGAGCTCCTCGTACACCGGGAAGATCTCGATGGTGTCGCCCCGGACGCGGAAGGTGCCGCGGCTGAAGGCCATGTCGTTGCGCGTGTACTGGATGTCGACGAAGCGGCGCAGCAGCTGGTCCCGGTCGATCTCCTCGCCGACCCGGAGCGGGACCATGCGGTCCACGTACTCCTGGGGCGTGCCCAGGCCGTAGATGCAGGACACCGAGGCGACCACGACGACGTCGCGGCGGGTGAGCAGCGAGTTGGTCGCGGAGTGCCGCAGCCGCTCCACCTCCTCGTTGATCGAGGAGTCCTTCTCGATGTAGGTGTCCGACTGCGGGACGTACGCCTCGGGCTGGTAGTAGTCGTAGTACGAGACGAAGTACTCGACCGCGTTGTTCGGCAGGAGTTCGCGGAACTCGTTGGCCAGCTGGGCGGCCAGCGTCTTGTTCGGCGCCATCACCAGGGTGGGGCGCTGGAGCTTTTCGATCATCCACGCGGTGGTGGCGGACTTGCCGGTGCCGGTCGCACCCAGCAGCACGACGTCCTTCTCGCCGCCTTCGATGCGCCGGGCGAGGTCGGCGATCGCCGCCGGCTGGTCGCCGTTCGGCTGGTAGGGGCTGACGACCTCGAAGGGCGCCACCGTGCGTTCGATGTGGGAAACGGGCCGCATGCCATCAACGGTACGACCCGCCACTGACAACGGGTCCCGGCCGGCGCTCGCGCGCGGCCTTCCCGCCGCCGGTCAGCGCTTCTGCGGGGTGCGGGACCGGTGCTCGACGGGCCCGCGGGCGCGCGGCCGGTGGCGCGCCGGGGAGTGGTGCAGGTCCGGGTGGGCGGGGATGCCGGGCCGGCGCTCGCGCACCGGGGCGGGGCCGCCGGTGATCACCAGCGGATCGAGGACCACCAGCAGGCCGAGGAGGACCAGGAAGGCCAGCGGCCCGATCAGCATCGGGCCGAGCAGGGTGGCCGCGGACTCGCCCGTGGCGGGAGCGGTGCTGCCGTGGACGTGGACCTCCAGGGCGGCCATGCCGGTGTAGTGCATCCCGGTGACGGCGAGGCCCATCACGAGGGCGGCGCCGACGCTCCACCGGAAGCCTTTGACCTGTCCGGCCGCCCAGAGGGCGGCAGTGGCGGCGGCCATGGCGATGAGCACGGAGGCCGCGACGAGGAGGGTGTTGTACTCCAGCGTCCCGTCGAGGTGCATGCTCGCCATGCCCAGGTAGTGCATGGAGGCGATGCCCAGCCCGGTGATGGTGCCGCCGGTGAACAGGGCGGTGCCGGCCGCTCCCCGGTAACCGACGATGAACGTGCCGATGCCGACCATGACGACGGCGACGGCGAGGCTCGCGAAGGTCGTCGGGACGTCGTAGCGGATCGGGGTGCCCTCGATGGTGAACCCCATCATGGCGATGAAGTGCATGGTCCAGATGCCCGAGCCGATGGCGGCCGAGCCCAGCGCCAGCCAGGCCGCCCGCCGGTGCCGGGAGGCGGTCAGGGACCGGGTCGTGCAGCGCAGCCCCAGGGCGCCGCCGAGGCAGGCCATGAGGTAGGCCACGAGCGGCGTGACCAGGCCGTAGTTGAAGCCGTCGACGGTGCCTTGCATGCGCGGTGCCCTTCCCGCCTCTGTTTCACCCTGGAACTCCTGATACGACCCCCCTCCCAGGACCGCACCGGCGGCCAGGGTAGACGCAGAGAGTATGACCCCCACCGGAATGGTCGAACGACTTTCCGGCAAAGAAACACGCCCTCGCCCCAGTTGTGGGCCGGTGGTGTGCGGAGTTGGGGAAGTCGCGTTCATCGTGTGGCCATCCTGTGCCCCTTTCGCGTTGGCCCTCCGGTGTCACAGTGGAACCGTCCGTGACGTTCCGATTGCTGGACGTGAGGAGTACGTATGCACGCGCGCCCCTTCGCCGCCTCGATCACCGCACTCCTGGGAGCCGCCGCCCTCCTGTTCCCCATGTCACCGGCCGGCGCCGCCGACGGCGGCACACCGGTGGTCGTCGCCCACCGGGGGGCCTCCGGTTACGCGCCGGAGAACACGCTGGCAGCCGTCGACCGGGCGGCGGCGCTGGGCATCGAGTGGGTGGAGAACGACGTACAGCGCACCAAGGACGGCACGCTCGTGGTCGTCCACGACGACAACCTGCGGCGCACCACCGACGCCGAGGAGGTCTTCCCGGGCCGGTCGCCGTGGAAGGTGAAGGACTTCACCGCAGCGGAGATCGCCCGTCTCGACGCGGGCAGCTGGTTCTCGCCGTCGTACCGGGGCACGCGCGTGCCGACGCTGGAGCAGTTCGTGCGGCGGGTGGAGCGGAACGGCCAGAACCTGCTGCTGGAGATCAAGAACCCGGAGCTGTACCCCGGCATCGAGCAGGACACCCTGAAGGTCCTCGCCAACGAGGGCTGGCTGGACCGGCAGCACGTGACGGACCGGCTGATCGTGCAGAGCTTCAGCGCGGCCAGTGTGCGCACCGTCCACGAGCTGCGGCCCGCGGTGCGGACGGGGCTGCTCGGCACGCCCCCGGTGGGCGACCTGCCCGGGTACGCGGCCTTCGCCGACCAGATCAACCCCTCGCACGCGTCCCTGACCAGCGGCTACGTCTCCGCCGTGCAGTCCTTCCGGGGCCCGCACGGCTCGCCGCTCGAGGTGCTCACCTGGACCGTGAACGACGCGGCCGCCGCCCGGCGGGTCGCCGGCTACGGCGTCGACGGCATCATCAGCAACCACCCGGACGTGGTGCGGGACGCGGTGGGCTGACGCCGCGGCGGACGCCGCCCCGGCACCCCCCGCCGCGCGTGGCGCCGGCCCCGGGACACCGGGGTGCCGGTGGCGGGGCCACCGTCGCGACCGGGTTGTCGGTGGGGGGCCGTACCGTGGGCGCATGAGCAGTGACGGACTGGACGGGCAGCACGGGCAGCACGGCCGGGCCCCGGTGTGGGCCGTGGTGGAGACGGACATCGGCCCGCTGATGCTGGCCGCCACCGGAGCGGGCCTGGTCAACGTCGTGTTCCACGCCACCGACGCGGTGCGCGACCGCGCGCTGGAGCGGCTGGCCGCGCGGCTGGGCACCGCACCGGTCGAGGACCCCGCCGCGCCCCTGCTGGCCGAGGCGATACGCCAGGTCGAGGCGTATCTGGCGGGTGAGCGGCACACCTTCGACGTGCCGCTCGACTGGTCGCTGATCTCGGGCTTCAACCGGGCGGTCCTGCGCGAGCTCGCCACCGGCGTGCCCTTCGGCGAGGTGGTCGGCTACGGGGACCTGGCCCGGCGGGTGGGCCGCCCCGGTGGCGCCCAGGCCGTGGGCATGGCGATGGGGGCCAATCCGCTGCCGGTGGTGGTGCCCTGTCACCGCGTCGTGGAGAGCGACGGCGGGATCGGCGGCTTCGGCGGCGGGCTGGAGACCAAGCGGCGCCTGCTCGCCCTGGAGGGCGTCCTGCCCGAACCGCTGTTCTGACCCGGGCGGCGCCCACCGGCTCCGGGCGCGGCCCACACACGCCTTGCCCTGTTCGTCCCCGCGGGCACGACGGCCGCGGGGACCGGACGCGGTGGAGACGGCCGGACCGGTGGGACGCGGTGGACCCGGTGGACGCAGCCGGTCGGAATCGGGCGGGGCCGGGCAGGGGCCGGCGGGGCCGGTCGCGGATCCGTCGCAGGTCGGTAGCGGGTCAGTCGTAGTGGCGCGCTTCGAACACGTTGCCGTCCGGGTCCTGGAAGTAGAAGCTGCGCCTGGCCGGGCCGCGCGCGCCGAAGGAGTCGTGGGAGAAGTCCGTCAGGGGCACGGAGCGCTCCTCCAGCCGTCCCCGGAGCGCGTCGAAGTCCGCGGCGGGCAGGGACAGGCACACGTGGTTGACGGGGTGCCCCGAGCTGTCGGCGGCGCCGGGCAGCATGGTCATGCGCCGGGCCGTCTCCGCCGGCATCAGGTCGATGATCGTCTCGTCGTTGACGCGGACCGACGGGAAGGGGGCCCCTCCCGCGGAGAACTCGGCCAGGCGCACCGGTTCGAGCCCCACCGCCTCGGCGTAGAACCGCGCGGCGGCGACGGGGTCGCGCACCCAGAGGACGACGTGGTCGAGGCGTGCCGTGTGCTCCGTCATGCGTCCCAGGCTGCGGGACCCCCGTGCCGACGTGCAAGGGGTTTGCCCGGCCGCGCGGGTCGCCAGAGATGAGGAAGGAGCGGCTGACGGGAGGCGGACACGTGGTGCTGAGGGTGTCGGAAGAGGTGCGGGAGGCGCTCGTCGCGGACCGGCCCGTGGTGGCGCTGGAGTCCACGATCATCGCGCACGGGCTGCCGCGGCCCCGGAACCTCCAGGTGGCCGTGGAGCTGGAAGCGGTCGTGCGGGAGCAGGACGCGGTGCCCGCGACGGTCGCGGTGCTGGACGGCGTGCCCCGGGTCGGCCTGGACAAGGAGCAGCTGGAGCGGGTCGCCAACGAGGACGGGATCCGCAAGCTGGGCCACCGCGACCTCCCGCTCGCGGTCGCGTCGGGGGCCAGCGGTGCCACCACCGTCTCGGCCACCGCCCTGCTGGCGGAGCGGGCGGGCGTACGGGTGTTCGCGACGGGTGGTCTGGGCGGGGTGCACCGGGAGTGGACGGTGACCCAGGACGAGTCGGCCGACCTGGGGCTGCTGGCGCGGACGCGGATCACGGTGGTCTGCGCGGGCGTGAAGTCGATCCTCGACGTGCCGGCGACGTTGCAGCGCCTGGAGACCCTGGGGGTGGCGGTGGCCGGGTACGGCACGGACCGGTTCCCCGGCTTCTACCTGTCCGACTCGGGCCACCCCGTGGACTGGCGGCTGGACTCCCCCGCTCAGGTGGCCGAGGTCATGCGGGCCCAGGACGCGCTGGGCGGGCCCCCGTCGGCGCTGATCGTGGCCAACCCCGTCCCCGAGGACGAGCAGCTGGACCCCGCGGTGCACGCACGGGTGCTCGACGAGGCGCTGCGCGCCTGCGCGCAGGCGGGTGTCACCGGCCAGGGGGTCACGCCGTTCCTGCTGGACCACCTCGTCCGGCACACCGACGGCGCCTCCCTGGCCGCCAACCTGGCGGCGGTGCGGGGCAACGTGCGGCTGGCGGCCCGCATCGCCGCGGCGCGGGCCGGCACGTGAGCGGGTCCCCGGGGCGCCCGGCGGTGCCCGCGGGTGGCGGTGCGCTGCTGGTCGTCGGTGACGTCGTCACGGACGTGGTCGCCCGGCACCGTGGACCGCTCGCGCCGGGGACGGACACGGTGGCGGCGATCCGCCGGGTGCCCGGGGGCGCCGGGGCCAACGTGGCGTGCTGGGCCGCCCGGGCGGGCGGCACGGAGGTGCGGCTGTTCGGCCGGGTGGGCGCCGACTCGGCGGACTGGCACGAACGGGAACTGGCCGTGCACGGGGTGCGCCCGCTGCTGGTCGTCGACGACATGGCCCCCACCGGGACGGTGATCTGCCTCGTCGACGGGGAGGCCGGAGGCGAGCGGACCTTCCTGACGGACAGCGGGGCGTCCCTGCGGCTGGGCCCCGGTGACTGGTCCGGGGCGTTGCTGGACGGCGTGGCCCGGCTGCACCTGTCGGGTTACCTGCTGTTCTCCGGCTCGGGCCGGGCCCTCGTCGCGGCGGCTCTCGCGGCGGCCCGGGCGCGCGGTGTGCCGGTGAGCCTGGACCCGGCGTCGGCGGGCTTCCTCGCCGGCCTGGGCGCGGAACGGTTCCTGTCCCTCGTCGGCGGGGTGGACGTCCTGCTGCCCAGCCGGGACGAGGCGTGTCTGCTCACCGGTCTGCCGGACCCGGCCGACGCGGCGGCGGCGCTGAGCCGGGACATCCCGGTGGTCGTGGTCACACTGGGCGCGCGAGGGGCGCTGCTGGCGCGTTCCGGCGAGGTGTGCGCCCGGGTCCCCGCCGTCGCGGCCACCGCACGGGACACCACGGGCGCGGGTGACGCCTTCACCGGTGCCTTCCTCGCGGCGCTGCTCGCGGGGGCCGACGCCCCGGAGGCGGTCCGGCAGGGGTGCCGTGCGGGGGCGCGCGCGGTGGAGGTCGTCGGCGGCCGCCCGCCCCGGCCCACGGAGGGCGGGCAGCCGGCGGCCTCCTGTGCGTCCGCCTCGGGGTGAGGGAGGGCGTCCGGGCGGTTCGCGGGGCGGACCCGGGTGGCCGGCGGGGGGTGGCGGGTGACCCGCGTCGGAGGCCGGTGGTTCGTCGGAGGGCGGCCGGCCCCGGGCTCCGTCAGCCCTTGCGGCCCCAGGCCGTGATCAGCGGGGCGGTGGACAGGTCCAGGCTGCCCGCGGCGACGTTCGCGAGGTGGCGGTCGATGTCCTGGCCGGTGGCGATGCCGGCTCCGACGAGACCGTCGCGCGCCAGTCGCATGGTGGCCGACTCCAGCGCCGCACAGGCCGGTTCGGCGAGCGGGAAGTACGCGTCGGCCCGCACTCCGCCCAGGCCCGCCTCCCGCAGCAGCCGCGGGAGCCTGCGGCCGTGGGCGAGGTCCGCCCCCCGGTCGGCCAGGAGGCGGCGCAGCCCTTGGCGCAACCGGTTGGCGAGTTGCTGCTCGGGGCCGTGCTCGTCGGGGCACAGCAGGGGCTGCAGTGCGGGGTCGGTGTCCTCGACGAGCAGACGTCCGCCGGGCCGCAGCACGCGGACCATGAGACGCAGGACCCGTTCGGGGTCCGCCGCGCCGATGAACGGGAGCCGGGCGTGCACGAGGTCGAAGCCGCCCTCCACCGGGGGTTCCTCGGTGCCGATGTCGTGTGCCCGCACCTCCACCGGCGGCCGTGCGGTGGAGGCCAGGCGGGCCGGTTCGGTGGTCGTCACGAGCACCCGGCCGGTCGGCCCCACCCGCCTGGCCAGCCATGACGCCACCGACCCGCCGGAGGCTCCGACCGCCCAGCAGCGCCAGCCGGGGCCGACGCCGACCGCCTCGAAGTGGCGGAAGGTGGTGGGGTCGAAGAGTGCGGCGAAGGCGTCGAGATGTTGCGCCGCCTCGTCCGGCCGGTGGTCGAGCAGGTTCCCGTCGGATCGCATCATGCCCGGATCATCCCATTTGCACGGGTCGTCTCCGGCGGAGGACGCGACGGACGGCAGGCGGACATCCGGACGGACACCTGGGCGGACACCTGACGGACACGGGGCCGCGCCGGGGGCGGAACGGCGTGGCCACGGGCGGACGGATCCGTGCCCGCGGGTGCACCGGAGGGCCGGGCGGACGGGCCCCCGTAGCGGGGAACGAACGGCACGGGCCGGCGGCCGGACGGACGGAGGGCCGGGCGGACGGGCCCCCGTAGCGGGGAACGAACGGCACGGGCCGGCGGCCGGGCGGACGGATGGCCGGGCGAACGGGAGGCCGGGAGCCGGGGTTCCGGCGTTGCTCGGCCGATGCCCCGACGCGCCGTCGGTCGCGGACCGGTCCTCGGCGGGGGCTTCGTCTAGCGACGGGCGTAGACCTGCTCGGCCCAGGTGGCGATCTGGTCGTCGGTCAGGTGCTGGGCGAGGTCGGCCTCGCTGATCATGCCGACCAGGCGCTTGTCCCGGATGACGGGCAGCCGGCGGATCCGGTGCTCCTGCATCTCCCGGAGGACCTCGCCGACATCGGCGTCCGCGTCGATCCAGCGGGGGGTGCCCTGGGCCATCTCCCCCGCGGTGACCCGGGCGGGGTCACGGCCCATGGCGACACAGCCGACGACGATGTCGCGGTCGGTGAGGATGCCGCACAGCCGTTCGTTCTCGTCGCTGATCGGCAGGGCCCCGACGTTCAGTTCGCGCATCAACTGGGCCGCGCGGTCGAGGGTTTCGTGGGCGGGGATCCACTGGGCGCCGCGGTGCATGATGTCTCCGGCGGTGGTCATGGAGTACCTCCCGGTGCCGGACGGCCGGCGCGGCGCGGGGGCGCGCCGCGAGTCCCGACGCCCTCATTCTGGTCTCGCGCTCCCCGGCCCGCACGCGGAGGCACCGGTTCCCAGGGCGCCGCGGAGCCGCGCCCCACCGCGTCGTGCCGGGTGCCGTGCGCACGTCCCGGCTCGGCGCTCCGCCCCGGCTGCCGTGCGCGGGACGCCTTGTTCAGCCGCGCCATGCCGGGCGGCGCGGGTCGTCGGCCCGGACCAGCACGTCGGCGATGCCGGCGGGGTCGGTCTCCTGGGCGTAGCGCTCGAAGGCGGGGAGGGTCCAGTGCTCGGCCTCGGGGGTGCGGCGGCGCAGGGCACCCGGGGACAGCTGGAGGTGGACGCTGAGGTCGAACGGGAACCAGTGGCGCAGCAGGAAGGGGCCGTGCAACAGCAGGACGCCGCCGGGCGGGAGGGGCACGGCCCGGCTGCGGGTGGCCCGGTCGGTGGCCGGGTCCCGCAGGTCGGGGAGGACCCGCCCGCTGCCGTCCGGCTCGAGCGGGCCGAAGACCTCGCGCCACAGGGCCCCGGTGTCGTACCAGCCGTCGTAGTAGGAGTCGACGTCCCGGCGGCCGTGCTCCAGCCGGAGCGAGGCGGGACGCAGGAAGCCCTCGGTCGCCACGGCGAGTGAGGGACGCCCCCGCACCCGCAGGGCCTCGGCCAGATCGTCGGCGAGATCACCGGGACGGGCGGCCGGGGCACCGTCCAGGGCCACGCGCGGCCAAGGGCTCGCATCGGCCGTCCGCAGGTCCAGCAGACGGTCGGCGAGGTGGTCGCGGAGCCGGTCCCAGGTGATCGCTTCCAGTCGCACACGGCCATGATGCGTCAGGCTCCGGGAGGGGAACGAATCCCGCATGGCCTCGTCGCGCGCATCGCCCCTCCTCCCCGCCGGCCTGGTCGTCCATCAGCCCGCCGGGCGACGTCACTGTGCCGCCTGCCGGCGTGGCCCTCTGCCGCTGGTCGTCCTGGAGAGCGGTACGCCCCGCTGTGTCGACTGCGCCGACCTGGGACACCTCGTCTTCCTGCCGCGCGGCGACACCGCGCTCACCCGCAGGTCGCGGGAGGAGAGCACCCTCTCGGCGGTGGTCGTACGGTTCAACCGGCGCAAGGGCCGGTACGAGCGTCAGGGGGTGCTGGTCGAGGAGGAGGCGCTGGCCCGGGCCGAACGCCGGTGCCTGGCGGACGCCGAGGCGCGCCGACGCCGCCGGATGCGGGACGCCCGGCGCCGGGCGGTCGAGGACGCGCGGTTCACGGAGGCGTTCGCGGAGGAGATACGGCGCCTGTTCCCCGGGTGCCCGCCGGAGCGGGCGCGGGCCGTGGCCGCACACGCCTCGGTGCGCGGCAGCGGGCGGGTGGGCCGCAGCGCGGCGGGGCGGGCCCTGTCGGAGCGGGCGGTGATCTCGGCGGTGGTGGCGTCCGTGCGGCACCTGGAGACGCCGTACGACCGGCTGTTGATGAGCGGTGTGCCACGGCACGAGGCGCGGCGGCGGATCGCCGCCGACGTGGAGACGGTGCTGCGCGGCTGGGCGGGGGCCGCGCCGGACGTCCCCGGGTGAGAGCGGGAGGGCCCGCGCCATGGCGACCTCGCGTGAACGGCCGCGCGTGAACGTTGCGCGTGGACGCTCGCGCATGCCCGTGCGTCGTCCGGCCATGGGCGGTGGCTCGGCGGGCGGCTTCACTGGGGAGTGACGGCAGGCCGGGAGGTGAAGGTGCCCCCGAGCCGACGAGCGGGAGGCGACGACGTGATCGAGGGACCGTACTTCGTGCTGACGGTGTCGGCCGTGCTGGGCACCGGGCTGGTGGCCGGCGTCTTCTTCGCCTTCTCGGCCTTCGTGATGAAGGGGCTGGCGGCGCTGCCGGCGGCGCAGGGGGTGGCCGCGATGCGGGCGCTCAACGTGACCGCGGTGACGAAGGCGTTCATGCTGCTGTTCCTCGGCTCGGCGGTGCTGAGCGCGGTGATCGCCGTGGTGACGGCGGTGGTGTGGCCGCGGGACGGCGCCGTGGCACTGCTGGCGGGCAGCGTGCTGTACCTCGGTGGCTCGTTCGGGGTGACGGCGGCGGCGAACGTGCCGCGCAACGAGGCGCTGGCCCGGCTCGGTCCGGGGAGCGCGGAGGCGGCCGCGTACTGGCCCGGCTACGTGCGGGAGTGGACCCGGTGGAACCACGTCCGCACGGCCGCCTCCGCCGGGGCCGCCCTGGCGTACGTCCTGGCCCTGACCTGAGGCGCCCGGCCGGAAGGAAGCGTCGCCGGGGCCGTGGGGAGCACAGGGCCGGCCGCGCGGTACGGGGCCCGGGGAGCCGTCCGGAGGCGTCCGGTGGTGTCCGGCGTCGTCCGCGGCCTCCGGACGAGGGTCCGGCGGGGCCGGCGGGGTCGGCGGCGCCCTGCGGTGGGGCGGACCGGGACGTATCGTGGCCGGAAGAGTGCCGCCCGACGCCGTACGGCCTGCCCCGCCCACGCAAGGAACACGGCCATGGCCGATCCCAAGGGTTTCCTCACCACTCCCCGCCGGGAATGGCCGCGCAGGCCCGTCGGGGAACGGGTCCGCGACTGGGACGAGGTCTGCGTCCCGGGCGCGCTGCTGCCGCTGATCGCCCCGCAGGCCGGCCGCTGCATGGACTGCGGCGTTCCGTTCTGCCACGAGGCCTGCCCGCTGGGCAACCTGATCCCCGAGTGGAACGACCTGGTCTCCCGGGAGGACTGGCGGGCGGCGGCGGACCGGCTGCACGCGACCAACAACTTCCCCGAGTTCACCGGCCGGTTGTGTCCGGCGCCCTGCGAGGCGGGATGCGTGCTCGCCATCAACCAGCCGGCGGTCACGATCAAGAACGTCGAGTGCGCCGTCGCCGACCGGGCCTTCGAGGAGGGGTTCGCCCCGCCCGCCCCGCCGGACCGTCTGTCGGGACGGACGGTGGCGGTGATCGGCTCGGGCCCCGCCGGACTCGCGGCCGCCCAGCAGCTGACCCGGGCCGGGCACACGGTCGCCGTGTACGAGCGGGACGACCGGATCGGGGGGCTCATGCGCTACGGCATCCCCGCGTTCAAGATGGAGAAGCGGCACCTGGAACGGCGCATCGCGCAGCTGCGCGCCGAGGGCACGAAGTTCCGCACGGGCACGGCGGTCGGCCGCGACCTGGACGCCGCCGCGCTGCGGGCCCGCCACGACGCCGTGGTGATCGCCACCGGGGCGACGGCCTGGCGCGAACTCCCGGTTCCCGGCCGCGAGCTGACGGGGGTCCACCAGGCGATGGAGTACCTGCCGTTGGCCAACCGGGTGGGCGAGGGCGACCTGGAGGTGTCGCCGCTGTCGGCGGCCGGACGGCACGTCGTCATCGTCGGCGGCGGGGACACCGGCGCCGACTGCCTGGGCACCGCGTTGCGGGAGGGAGCGGCGTCGGTGACCCAGCTGGACATCTACGGCCGGCCCGGTGACGAGCGGGACGAGGACACCGAGCCCTGGCCCACCTACCCGAAGGTCCACCGGATGTCCGCGGCGCACGAGGAGGCCCGCGACCTGCGGAGCGCACCGGTGGCGGATGCCGACGCGCGGCTGTTCGCGGCGTCCACCGTGCGCTTCTCCGGTGACGCGGACGGGCGGGTGCGGTGGGCGCACCTGGTCGAGGTGGACGCGGGGCGCAGACCGGTGGCCGGTACCGAGCGGGCCCTCCCCGCCGATCTGGTCCTGCTCGCCCTGGGGTTCTCCGGGCCGGACCGGGGTGACGGTCTGCTCGACGGGCTGGGCGTGGACGTGTCGCCCCGGGGCACGATCGCCCGGGACGCCGGCTTCGCGACCAACGTGCCCGGGGTGTTCGCGGCCGGGGACGCCGCGCGCGGGCAGTCGCTGATCGTGTGGGCGATCGCGGAGGGCCGGGCCGTCGCGGCGGCCGTCGACCGCCACCTCACCGGCGGCACCTCCCGCCTCCCGGCACCGATCGGACCGTACGACCGCCCGATGACGGCGTGAGGCCCCGAGACCCGAGGCCGCGGAGCCCCAGCAGCGCGAGGCCGCGAGGACGCGAGGCCCCGAGGACCACGGCGCCGGGACGCCGGGGCCCCGACGGCAGCCGGCCCCGTGGCCCGCGCGGGCACACTGGCCCGCGCGGGGTCTCAGGTGCACGCGCGGATCACGTGCACCCTCGGATCACGTGCACGCTCGGATCAGGTGCGCCCGAACCGCGTCCGCGCGGTCCCCGTGTGCCCGGGTGGGGTCAGGGCTTGCGCCCCACGGCCCCGTAGCCGGGGATCACACCGTCGTCCTGGCCGGCCACCGGCTCCCCCAGCTCGGGGTGCCACTCGTGGGGCACCCGGACGCCGGGCTCCACCAGTTCGAGACCGTCGAAGAAGCGGGTGAACTCCTCGCGGGAGCGCAGGGCCAGGGTGACGCCCGCGGCCTTGAGCTTGTCGGTGGCGGCCTTCGACTCCTCGGGGGTGAAGTCCGCCGTCGCGTGGGAGACGACCAGGTGGCTGCCGGAGGGCAGTTCGGCCATCAGCCGGGCGACCAGGTCGTGCGCGCCGTCCTCGTCGGGGACGAAGTGCAGCAGCGCGATCAGCGAGAGGGCGACGGGTTGCGTGAAGTCGAGGACCTTCCGGGCGGCCTCCACGATCGTGTCGGGTTCCCGCACGTCCGCCTGGAGGTACTCCGTGACGCCCTCGTCCGTTCCCCTGAGCAGGGCCTCGGCATGTGCCAGCACGATGGGGTCGTTGTCGCAGTACACGACCCGTGCGTCGGGCGCGGCCCGCTGGGCGATCTGGTGGAGGTTCGGCTCGGTGGGGATCCCGGTGCCGACGTCGAGGAACTGGCGTATGCCGCGGTCGGCCAGCCACCGGGTGGCGCGGTGCATGAAGGCGCGGTTGACCCGCGCCATCACGGGCACCCTCGGGTCCAGGGCGAGCATCTGCCGGCCCATGGCCTCGTCGACGGGGTAGTTGTCCTTCCCGCCCAGGTACCAGTCGTACATGCGGGCCGGGTGCGGCTTGCTGGTGTCGATGCCGACAGGGGGTCGTTCGCTCATGAGGCACTCCGTAACGGGCTGTGGGGGTCGGTGATCGATTCAGTCGGCTCAGTCAACTCGGTCACCTCCGGTACCGGCAGGGAGCCGGTCGTGGGGGACGGGGACGGCCCACCGGGGCGCATCGGTGTCCGGTGGAGCGTGGTGGGTCGGTTCGGGCGGATCAGTGGGACCGTGGTGCGTGACGGACCGTTCGGACGGACCGGAACGGGCGACGGACGGGTCGGAACGGGCGACGGACGGACCGGAACGGGCGACGGACGGGTCGGAACGGACAACGGACGAGGTCGGGGACGGGCCGGGTGCGGGCCGGGGGGCCGGTGCGGAACCGACGGGGCCGGGACGACGTGACGCATACGACGAATACAAGGCGAGGACGCGCGCAGGAACGATGCGGCGGGCTGGACCCAAGTCGGTCTCAGGCCACCAGGAAGTCCGCCTCTCCCGCCTTGGCGCCCTCGATGAACGCCGTCATCTCGGCGGTGGTGTAGATGAGGGCGGGCCCGTCCGGGTCGGTGGACTGCCGGACGGCGATCCGGCCGTCGTCGAGCTTCATGGCCTCCAGGCAGTTGCCCCCGTTGCCGCCGCTCCACGGCTTGTGCCAGCCCTCGCTGCCGAGTTCCCGCGCGGGCATGCCGTTGTAGATGCGCCGGCCGGGAACGCGCGGCTGGGGCAGGGATGTGACGTTCATTCAGAGCTCCTTGCGGAGATCCCGGAGGATCTCCTTCGTGCGATGTGCGCCGGCGGCCTGTGCCGCCATGCGGTCCATGACCTCGAGGTGGGTGGCCACCTCGCTGCGCGCGTCCAGGTAGACGGCGCCGGTCAGGTACTCGCTGTAGACCATGTCCGGAAGTTCGGGCATGGCGAACCGGAAGATCACGAAGGGCCCGTACGTGCCCGGGTGCGGGCCGCCCGCGAACGGGGCGACCTGCAGGGTCACGTGGGGCAGGTGGGCGACGTCCAGGAGCCGGTCGATCTGGGCCCGCATCACCTCGGACCCGCCGACCGGGCGGAGGAGGGCGGTCTCGTCCATGACGAACCACAGCCGGGGGGCGTCCTCACGGGTGAGCAGGTCCTGCCGCTGCATGCGCAGGTCGACGTGGCGTTCGATGTCCTCGGGCCGGGTCTGGCCGATGGCACCCGAGCGCAGGACGCCCCGGGCGTAGTCCTCCGTCTGCAGCAGCCCGGGGACGAAGTGGGGTTCGTAGCCACGGATGAGGGAGGCGGCTCCCTCCAGGCTGACGTACATCGAGAACCAGCCGGGCAGGATGTCGTGGAAGCGCTGCCACCAGCCGGGGCGGTTGGCGTCCTCGGCGAGGCGCACGAAGGCGTCGGCCTCCTCGTCGGCGACCCCGTACGCCTTGAGCAGGAGCTGGAGGTAGGGGATCTTGAGGGCGACCTCGGCCGTCTCCATGCGGCGGACGGTGGCCGGGGCGACGCGGAGGATGCGGGCCGCCTCCTCGCGCTTGAGCCCCGCGCGCTCCCGCAGGTCCAGCAGGCGCCTGCCGAGAACGACCTGCCCGACCGTCGGCGCGGACCGCGGTTCGCTCACGCTCCACCTCCACGACAAAGGATTCCTGACAGCCCGGCGGCGCCATTCGAAGACACGTTCGAACGACATTTTCATTCGAATCCCCATTCGAATGAATCGAGCCGTCGACGGTCCCAACTGGCGCCGCGCGAGGTGCTGTTGCGAGCAGTGTGCCACGCCCGTCCAGACCGTCACACAGCACTCTGCAATTTTCAGAGTGACACTTGCCAAGTGTTCCCGGCGGGGCGATAGTGGCAAGCGTGATTCCGTCCGTGCCCTTAGGAGCAGACGCCGCCGCGGGCCCCGTCGCTCTCGGTGCCGCGCCGGAAGCCACCCCTGCGGGGGTCGCTGCCGAGCGCCGGTTCCGCTTCGAACTGGCCGCCCACCCGGGTTCCCCCGCACAGGCCAGACGCCTGACGAGGGCCCGGCTGGACGGCTGGTCGGTGTGCGAGGACACCTGCGACACCGCGGCCCTGGTCGTCTCCGAACTGGTCACCAATGCCATCGTGCACACCGCGAGCAGCCGTGTGGTCTGCGAGCTGCACGACGGTGACGACCTGCTGCGCATCGCCGTGCAGGACGAGGGCTGCGCTCCGGGCAAACCCCGGGCCAACACCCGGCAGGGGACGGACGAGGAACACGGGCGCGGCCTGCTTCTCGTCGAGGCCCTCTGCCAGTCCTGGGGCGCTCACGAGCAGGGACTCGGGCTGCTCGTCTGGGCCGATCTGCCCCGCGGGCCCCGCGCGCCGCGCGACTCCGGCGAACCCCGCGACGACCTCGGCTGGGGCGCGCGCCCCAAGCCCGGGCCGGCCGAGGGGCCGGACGACGCCGAACCCGAGGGCGAGGGCGACGGCGCCCGTACGGCGAGCCGCACCCACCCCGGGCCCCGGGCCCGCCACGGCGTGCCGCACAGCCGGCACCGGGGAGGCGAGCGGGCGTGACGGGTGCACCGGTCCTGACCCTGGACTCGCTGGTCCGCCTGCGGCGCGCCCTGCCGACGGCCCCGGGGACCCCCCGGCGGCTGCCCGTGCCGGACGGGATGACGGCTCCGATGGGCTGCGACGCGGTGGCGGTGCCCGCCCGTTTCGGCCCGATGGTGATGCCCCGGCTGCCCCGGGTGGGGTGCGTCTACGCCGATGAGACGCACTGGTGGTGGCTGGTCCCGTCCGACTCGGACTACGCGCTGGAGTGGCCGGCCCCCGCCCGCTACGCCACCGGCGCGCTCCTCCCCGGCGCCCCGGACCTGCCCGGGCTGATCCACCGCCCCGACGGCACCCTCCCCTACACCCCGCCCATACCTCTCTATCTGGCCGTGTGCCGTCTGACCGGGACGACGCCCACCTGGTCCCGCCCGATCAGCGCCTGAGGCCCCGCTCCCGCCGAACCACCGCCACAGCCACCGGCCACAGCCACCGAACACCGCCCACCGGTCCGGGCCGGCGCCCATCGTCGTCCTGCTCCCGGCCGCCCCCGGTGTGCGACCACGGCCCCCGCAGCGTCCGTGACACCCGTCCGCCCCCGTGACACCCGGCCGTGCGCCCCTGCCTCCGGCACGGCGTGCGGGCCGGTCCCGCGCTCCCGGCCCGCCTCGGACCGCCTCCGCCGCCCCGTCCCGTGAGGTCGTGCGCCCGCGCGCATCGTCCGCCCTGGTCCACGCCCTGCCCCTGCGGTTCCCGCGCCGGAAGAGTGACCGTTCGTCCGGAAGGGGCGTCCGGAAGGGGGGGGAGGTCGTCGGTGGGAACCACACGGGAACCGGGCGCGGAAGGGCCCCGGCGACAGGACCGGCGGAGGCCGGTCACGGGAGAGCCGGGACCCGGACGGACGGGCCCGGCGGGGCCGGACCGGGAACCGGACCCCGGGGTGCAGGCTTCGTAGGACCTGCGGGCCTCGCAGGACTCGTAGGACGTGCGGGCCTCACGGGGCTCGACGGCTGTGGGAGCCCCGCCCGGCTCGAAGGGCGTGCGTGCGGGCTTCGCCGGGCTGGTGATCAGGTACTCGGGGTGATCCGGGTGCCCGGTCCGGTCGCGCCACCCGGAGGGCGTGGCCCCGGGGCCGACCGGGGTGGGCGGAGCGGGCTCACGCCGCGGCATCACCGCTGCCGTCGCCGCTCCGTACGATCACCAGGAACATGTCGGTAGCGAGGTCCATGACAACTTCGGCGGGCAGTCCCTCGAGGCGTCGCGCCTGCGCGAACTCCTCCGCGGGCCATGACCCCCGCGGCCCACCTGCGGGAAAGCGTTCGAGCACTGTTCGCCCGTTCACCCTGCCACCTCCATGTAGCGCTGTACTCGTAGAGTTAAACGCCAACCATGGGGCGGATGCCTCGTTCAGTGACGGTACTGAGACGTAGTTGACACTCGTTCACCGCCACGTGTGAGCCCGGTCTCAGCTTTTCGGAGTATCCGGTCACCTTTCGTATCAGTCGTCGTACTCGTCGTGATAACGGATCGCCTCCCCGCGGGCGCCCCGTAGGACGACGCACGCCCCTTCGGCTCCTCCCACGGCTCCTGACGTCCGAGCGCGGTGAGGTCGAGCAGGCTGGTGGTCGACCCGAGCCCGTCGAGGCCGCGCTCGTAGGTCGAGTAGGTGTGGAAGATCCGGTCGCCGTCCCGCAGGAAACAGCTCAGGCCCGGCCGGTCGACGCGGTGGCCGTGGTGCTCGCGGGTCGCCTCGAAGTCCTCGTTGAAGTCCCGGCCGTCCGGGTCGGGGAGGGCCGAGTACCAGGGCACCGTCCGCCTCCCCCGGTCCCGCACGGTCGAGCCCCCGTTTCTCGCCGGTCACGTTTCTCGCCGGTCACCCGCTCCCCGCGCTCAGCGAGCACCGCGTGCCCGTGGTGCAGGGCGGCGGTCGCGACGGCCCCGGCGGCCTCGGTCAGCCGGCCTGGGGCGCGGTGTCCGTGGGGCCGGGGCTCCGTCGGGCGCGTGCGGCGGTCAGCGGTAGGTGCCGGCGTAGGCGTCCGTCGCGGCGACCAGGGCCTCGTCCCCGGCCGGTCCGGCGTCGTGCCCGGCCTCGTCCACGACCACCAGCTCGCTGTCGGGCCAGGCATGGTGCAACCGCCACACGATGCCGAGCAGGTTGCCGAAGTCGAGGCTGCCCTGGACCAGGGTGCCGGGGATGCCCTTCAGCAGGTGCGCGTCCCGCAGGACCACGCCCTCGTCGCAGTCCTCGTCGCCGAGAAAGTGGTCGTTGGCCCAGTAGTGGGTGACGGTGCGGGCGAAACCCTGGCGGAAGTCCGGGTCCTCGAACCGCTCGACCGAGCGTGGCGGCGCGGGGATCGTGGCCGTCTCCCAGTCGGTCCAGGCCCGCGCCGCCCGGTGCCGCACCCGCGGATCCGGTGACTCCAGCAGCCTGTTGTACGCGGCGGCCGGATTGCCGTCCCGCTCGTCGGCGGGCAGTGCGGCGAGGAACCGTTCGTAGGCCTCCGGGAAGAACCTGCCCAGCCCCCTGGTCAGCAGGTCGACTTCGGCCCGGGACCCCGTCGCGACCGCCGTCAGCACCAGTTCGGACACGACACCCGGGTGCGTCTGGGCGTAGCGCAGACCGAGCACCGACCCCCAGGAGGCGCCCCACACCAGCCACCGTTCGATGCCCAGGTGCGTACGCAGGCGCTCCAGGTCGGCCATCAGGTGGGCGGTCGTGTTCACGCTCATGTCGGTGGCGGGATCACTCGCCGGGGGCGTGGACCGTCCGGCGCCGCGCTGGTCCAGCAGCACGATGCGATACCGCGCGGGATCGAAGTAGCGCCGTGCCCGTGGACCGGTGCCGCTGCCCGGGCCGCCGTGCAGGACCACCGCGGGCTTGCCCCGGGGATTGCCGCAGGTTGCCCAGTGGACGCGGTTGCCGTCGCCGACGTCGAGCATGCCGTGGTCGTGGGGTTCGATCTCCGGGTAGAGGCTCATCGCCGCACCGTAGCGCGTGGCACCGGGCGGGTTCAGCTCATTTCCCGGCGGGCAGCCCGGCCGTCGACGCCGCCCTGAGCAGGACCTCGCGGAGCATGGCGGGGGTGAGCCGGCCGGTGAAGGTGTTGCGCTGGCTGACGTGGAAGCAGCCGAAGACGTCCAAGCCGTCGCCGTCCGGGGCGGGCAGCGTGACACGGGTGCCGTGAGCGAAGGCCGGCCGGGGGCGGGGAACGGTCCAGCCCGCCTCGGCGAACGCGGGCAGCGCGGCCTGCCAGCCGAAGGCGCCGAGGACGACCGCGGCCCGGACGGTCGGCCGCAGCAGCCGCAGTTCGCGGACCAGCCACGGGCGGCAGGTGTCCCGCTCCTCGGGGGTGGGCTTGTTGGCGGGCGGCGCGCAGTGCACCGGTGAGGTGACCCGCACGCCGTGCAGGGCGAGGCCGTCGTCCGCGTGCACGGCGGTCGGCTGCGAGGCGAGGCCCACGTCGTACAGCGCGCGGTACAGCACGTCCCCGGAACGGTCCCCGGTGAACATCCGGCCCGTGCGGTTTCCGCCGTGTGCGGCGGGGGCGAGGCCGACGATCAGCAGCCGGGCGTCCGGGGGCCCGAAGCCGGGCACCGGCCTGCCCCAGTACGTCTGGTCGGCGAAGGCGGCACGCTTGGTGCGGGCCACCTCCTCCCGCCAGTCGACCAGCCGCGGGCAGGCACGGCAGCCGGCGATGCGCCGGTCGAGACGGGCGAGGCCGGAGGCGTCCGGGGAGCCGGACCGACTCGGGACGCCGGGCCGCTCCGGGGACCCGGGCGGGCCCGGGGACCCGGACTGACCGGAGGACCCGGACTGACCGGAGGACCCGGACTGACCGGACGGGGGTCGTCCGGCGTGGCCGGACGGTCCGGAAGAGGAACCGGACGGACCAGGCGAGGGGCCGGATGGTCCGGCCGGTCCGGAAGGGCCGTTGGGGGTCATGTCTCCACGGTAGGGGCCGTGGAGACCGCGGGCGCCGGCGCGGGCATCGGTCGTTCCCCGGCCTCGGCGGGACCGGTGGACCCGCCGGATGTGCCGGATGCGCCCGGTACACCGCACGTACCGGATGTGTTCGGTGCACCGGGTGTGCCGGAAGCCGGCGGTCCGTCACCACGGCGAATCCACAGCAGGGTCCCGGCGAGCAGGACACACGCGGTCAGCAGCCAGGGCAGGGGGCCGGGGGCGAGAGCGCCGACCACCACGCCGGTGACGGCCCCGACCGACTGCTGGGCGAGCGACTGCACCGACAGGGCGGTGGCCCGGGCGTCTCCGGGTGTCCGCCGGTGCAGCAGTTCGTTCTCGTTCGGGCCCGCCATGCCGAGCCCGAGGTAGACCAGACCGAATGCGGCGACGACGAGTCCGGTGGAAACCGGGTGCGACCAGGCCGCCGTCGCACCGAGCAGCAGCAGACCGACCGTGGCGGTGCCCAGCCCGGCCAGCACCGCGCGCTCGCCGCTGCCGGTCAGCCGGGCCGCCGGCGGAGCCAGGTGGCTGCCGAGGCCGGCACAGACGAAGCCTCCGCAGGCCAGCGCGGCGAAGAGCAGGGCACCCGACTCGGGCGCCCCGGTGAGCGACACGGCGCGGCCCGGCATGAGCAGTTCGATGGCGGCCACGGCGCTGCCGGCGGCGGCCGCGCTGAGCAGGACCCTGCGCACCATCGCGTCCCGCCCGCCCAGCCTCACACCGCTCAGCACAACTCCCGGGATGCCGCGCAGCACCGAGCGGGCGGTGACCGGCGGCCGTGGCAGCTCGCGCAGGGCGGCCAGTACATAACAGAGGAAGAGGACCTCGACGGCGGCGCCCAGCAGCACCGGGACGGACAGCGGCAGCACCAGGCCGGAGGTCGCCTGCGTCAGCCGGGGGCCGAGATCCGCGGTCCGGCCGAGCAGCCAGGGCACGGAACCGCCGAGCACGAGCCCGAGCGCGAGGGCGGCCGAGGTGGCGGAACTGCCGCGGGCCAGGCCGGTGCGCAGATCGGCGTCGGGTCCGGCGGCCGACTGGACGGTGTCCACGTACCACGCCTCCGCCGGGCCGCTGGCGAGGGCCCGTGCGGTCCCCATCAGCACCATGCCGAGGACGAGCACCCACGCGGTCCCGGCAAGGCCCACGATGAGCAGGGCGATGGCGTTGAGGGCGCCCGCCGCGGCGAGCACCGGCCGGCGTCCGAGCGCGTCGGACAGTCCACCGGTGGGCAACTCCACCGCCGCGACGGTGAGGGAGTGGGCGGCGAAGAACCCCGCGATGGCCGCGAGCGCCATGCCGCGCTCGGTGAACAACAGCACCAACGGCGCCATGGCCAGTCCCGGGGGCAGCCAGAAGAGCGCGCAGACGATGACGTACCGGCGGCGGGCGGTCTTCAGCGCCGCCCCGGGTCCGTGCCCGGCCGCCCCGTGGAGCACGCCGCCCGAGCCCTGCCGCGGAGTACCGGTCACACTGCACCCCCGGTCCCGGAGTCCCGGGTGCCGCCGGGAGCACTCCCGTCACCGGCGGCCCGGTCGGTGCCGCCGTCGCCGTCCCGGACGTCACTGCCGTCACTGCCTGCGCCGCCGTCCCCGCCCTTGCCGCCGTGGTGGTCGTGGCGGTGGGGGATGTCGTCGGTTCCCTCTGCGGGTGGTGCGGCCAGGGGCAGTCCCGCGGCGACGAACGCCACCCGGCGGGCGCGTGGGTCGTGCTCATCGCGTGCGGTCAGTTCGTCCAGCGTGCGAGCCAGCACCTCCCACAGTTCGGTGAGCGATTCGGGGGTCAGCAGGGGCATGTAGTCGTTGATCCCGGAGGGCTCGACCCACTCCCGGCCCAGCCGCCCCGCGGCCAGGTCCTCCTCGTGCCGGGTGAGCGACGCGTCCAGGTGGGCGACCTGGCGCCGCCGGGCCAATCCGACGTAGGCGCGGCCGACCGTGGAGGACTCCATCGCCTCGTTGCTCCAGGACGTCACGGTGTGCACCGCCTTCCAGCGCCGCTCCCGCCCGTCACGGTGCTCCGCCTCGGCGATGAAGGCGTGCTTCGCCAGCACCCGCAGGTGGTAGCTGGTCGACGCCGACGACTCCCCCGTCCGGTCGGCCAGCTCACTGGCGGTGGCCGGCCCGTCCTGACGCAACAGCCCCAGCAGCCGGATGCGCAGGGGGTGCGTGAGCGCCTTCAACGCGGCGGTGTCGCGCTCGGGATCGAGGACACGCCTGTGCTCGTCACTGACCATGCGGTGAGCGTAGAGGAGCGGAACCGGTCTGCAAAAGAGATTTTGCAAAATTATTTTGGGGAATGCGGGCTCTCGGCCCCCGGTGGAGACGGACAGCGGCCCGGGGAGCGGTAGGGCGAGAACGGAGAGGGGGAGAGCAGGGAGAGAGGGGAGCAGGAAGAACGGGGGGAACGCGGGGAACGCGGGCAACGGGGAGCGATAGGGTCGGAAGCATGGCTTCTGAGGGTGCGGAGGACGACCGGACGCGGGGGACGGACGGAGCCGGTGACGCGTCGGCGACCCAGGACGCGCCGACCGGTCCGGAGCCGACTGCGGCCCCCGATCCCAAGGTCGCCGCCGCCGTGGCAGCCGCCGAGGCGGCCGGGCCGCCGGCGGGCGGCAGCGTCCGGATCGACAGCTGGATCTGGTCCGTGCGCCTGGTCAAGACGCGTTCCCTCGGCGCCTCGGCCTGCCGCGGGGGACATGTACGCGTGAACGGCGAGCGGGTGAAGCCCGCCCACGCGGTACGCGTCGGTGACGAGGTACGGCTGCGGCACGAGGGCCGTGAGCGGGTCGTCGTCGTGAAACGGCTGATCCGCAAGCGGGTCGGTGCCCCCGTGGCCGTTCAGTGCTACATCGACAACTCGCCGCCGCCCCCGCCCCGTGAGGCCTTCGCTCCGGCCGGTGTCCGCGACCGTGGCGCGGGCCGTCCGACGAAGCGTGACCGGCGTGAGCTGGAGCGGCTGCGCGGACTCGGAGCAGCCGGCGGACTGGGCGGTCTGCCGCCCGGCCCCGGTGCCTTCGGCGACGCCGACGCAGCGGACCCGGCCTCCCCGTTCACTGCCCCCCGGGACCACGACGGTCCGGGGGTCGCTGCCGGTCGCCCCCGTGAGCGAGGCGGCAGGCGCAAAGGCACCGACCGCCGCACCCGCGGCAAGCGGTAAGCGGTAAGCGGTAAGCGGTAAGCGGTAAGCGGTAAGCGATGGGACCCCGCGCATCCCGGCACCCTCCGCATGGTGAGCGGACGCCTCACAAGCCGTTCTAGTGCCGTAGCAGGCAACGTTTGCCCTGTTGCGATGTGACGCGCCGTCCCGGCGCTGGGCCGGGCGGCGCGTGTGGCTCAACCGCATAGCAGCCCAGTTCACCGCCCTGCGCTACTTCACCCTCGACGGCACCGACCACGCCGACCACAAGGAGCAGGGCAGCATGATCCGCCGCTACATCATCTGGCGAGACCGCCACGCCGACGACCCAGCGCCTGCGCGCCGTTGTCAACAGGGCCAGCGTCGCCTGAAACCGCATGAAGGCAGAGAAGATGACCACAGAGACCGACCGTGTCGACCACGAGCTGATCCGGGCGGCGGCGCACGTCGCGGCCACACGCTGCCGGGGCGACAACCACACCATGGCGGCTGCGGCCCGCGCCGGGGACGGCCGGATCGTCACCGCGGTGAACGCCTATCACTTCACCGGAGGCCCCTGCGCGGAGCTGGTCCTCATCGGCGCCGCTGCCGCCCAGGGCGCCTATGACCTGGACACCATCGTCGCCGTGGGCGACCGCTACCGAGGCGTCGTGCCCCCATGCGGCCGCTGCCGCCAGGTCCTTCGTGACTACTTCCCAGCCTTGATGGTCATCGTCGGGAGAAACGACAGCCTCCGGATGGTGCCCGTCACCGACCTGCTTCCCGAAAGTTACATCTGGGCGGACCACCAGCTCGACGCCGAGGAAAGCGCACCACTCAGCACGAGCTGACGCCCCAGGCGGTTACAGGGCAAACGTTGCCTGCTACGGCACTAGGAGTTGTCGTCAAATGTCACGCCCACATCAGCAGCGATGCGCGGGTGACGGCTGCTTGGTAGGACTCGGCGGTCTTGTCGTAGCGGGTGGCGATGCCACGCCATTGCTTGAGGCGGTTGAAGCACCGTTCGACGACGTTGCGCCGCTTGTAGACCTGCTTGTCGAAGGCCGGCGGACGTCCGCCCTGGCTGCCGCGCCGGATCCGGTTGCGAACCTGGTCGGACCGTTCCGGAATGGTGTGCCGGATGTTCCGTCGCCGCAGCCAGGTGCGTATGGCCTTGGAGCTGTAGCCCTTGTCGCCGATGACGTGGTCGGGTCGGACCCGGGGCCGTCCCGGACCCGGCCGGGGCACCCGAATCGCCTCCATCACGGCGGTGAACTGCGTGCAGTCGTTGGTGTTCCCGCCGGTGACGGTAAAGGCGAGCGGGCGGCCGACGCCATCGCAGGCCAGGTGGATCTTGCTGGTCAGACCGCCTCTGGACCGGCCGAGTCCCGGGGAGTGGAGCCCCCTTTTCGCGCTCCGGCCGCGTGCTGGTGGGCTCGGACGATCGTGGAGTCGACCGACACCAGCCACTCGATGTCCCCGGCCGCGTCAGCCCTGGCCTGGGCGGCCCGGAGCATCCGCTCGAAGGTGCCGTCCTTGGCCCACCGGCGGAAGCGGGTGTGCAGCGTCGCCCAGGAGCCATACCGCTCGGGCACGTCCCGCCAGGCCGTTCCGGTCCGGAACTTCCACACGATCCCGTTGAGGACCGTCCGGTCGTCCAGCCGTCTGCGGCCCCGCTCGGACCGGGGCAGCAGCGGCTGCACGAAGGCCCACTCGGCATCGGACAGTTCATGGCGACGTATCACCCGACCATGATCCCCGATCGAAGATCATTTGACGACAGACCCTAGGCCCGGCGGGATCGGTCCCATGCCGCACCCCGCTCGGGCCCGACCGGCCCCGCCTCTCCTCCTCGCCCCACGCCCGGTGCTACGCCTGCGCCGACGCGCTCCTCTTCCCCCGCAGCAGGCTCAGCAGGTCGGCATTGTGGCCGCGTCGCGACCAGGCGATCAGGACGAGCGGCACCATCAGGATGAGCGGCGTCGCCGCGAACTCGCCGTCGAAGACGGCGACCTGCACCACGAAGGCGCCCACCATCAGCGCGCTCAGTCCGGTCGCCGCCGCCGACTGCAGCACCGGGACCAACAGGCCGACCGCCCCGGCGAGTTCCAGCGCCCCGATGGCGTACATCCCCGCGCTCCCCCAGCCCATCGTCTCGAAGGACTCGGCGGCCGAGGAATGGGCGATCAGCTTGGGCAGTGCGCTGGCGAACGCGAAGAACAGGGCGAGCAGGACCTGGACGACACGGAGCGCGACGCGACCCCGCCGTACCCGCTGGGGCACCGAGGGACTCGGGACGGGCCCCTGCCCGACGATGGAGGCCGAGGCGGTGGTGGCCGAGGTGGAAGCAGCGGAAGCGGTGGTGGCGGAGGCGGAGGCGGTGGTCTCGGACATCGGGGTCTCCTGTGGTGAACGCGTTCGGTGGTCGTGTCGCTGTCACAGGTAGGACCCGTGCGTGCCTCGGAACTCATCGGTCGGCGCGCACCGTTGTTCCCGCGGTGTGTCCCTCAGCCCTTCGTGTTCCCGTGCTGTGTCTCTGAGCCCTCCGGGTTCCCGTGCAGTGTTCCTCGGCCCTCCTCACCCCCTCCGCCGCCCGATCCTCCCGCTCCGCCGGCCGGAACCGCCCGCACCCACGTCCGGTCCTCCGTCAGATACCGGTCCACTCTCAGTCCCTCCTCCTCCAGTGCCTGCTCGAACTCCTCCCGCGTCATCGGGCGGGACCGGAACGTCTGGGTCCAGGTGGCGTCGGGGAACTCGTACTCCGCGTGGACGGAGACGACACCGTCGCCGACCGGTGTGGCCGAGCGGATGCGCACGGTGAATCCGGCCGGGTCCACGCGCTCGCGCGGCACATCGGCGTGGTAGTCCTTGCCCTCGCGCTGGATGAGGACGCAGCCCCCGTCCGCCACGTGCCGCACGCAGGTCCGCAGCAGACCCCGCCGCACGGCACGGTCGCCCGCGTGCACCAGGAAGGAGCCCAGCAGCACCACGTCGAACCGCTCGCCCAGGGCGAGCCGCTCTATCGGGCCGCACACCGTGCGGGCGCCGCGCACCCGCTTCAGCATCTCGGCGGACTCGTCCACCGCCGTGACCGGGAATCCGCGCTCGACCAGCGCATGCGTGACACGGCCGGCGCCGCTCCCCAGTTCCAGCAGCCGCGCCCCGGGCGGCACCGCGGCAGCGATGACGTCCGGCTCGTCCCCCACGGGGAGCCGGGCGTAGAGCTCCACCGCACAGCCGTCGGGTGTGATCGCCCCCGGCCCCGTCCCCGCGTATCCCTCGCGCACGCTCGTCTCCATGTCCGTTCCAACGGGCAGAATCCGCACGTGCGTTCCGCAGCCCGAACGGATTCACTCGACCGAGTGAGACAGTGAAGGGAACGGGCTCCCGGTCCGGGAACCCGCACATCTCGGGGTCACGGACGGGACGGTGATCGTGATGCGTACCGGCAGTGAACCGGTGACCGCGCGCAGTGCTCTGCGGCTGCGGTTCTGGCTGAGTGTGTGGGGCGTGGCCTGGACGGTGTTCGGCACCGCCGCCTTCGCGCTCACGGACCGTCCGGGCTGGGCCCTGGCCTGCGGTCTGCTGTGGCTCGTCATGACGGTCGACCTGATCATCGTGATCCGGCACATCCGCCGGGGCCCGCACTACCAGCCGGGCCGCGACGTGCCCCCGTACCTGCCGCCCAGGGACCCGCCGTGACACCGGCCGGACGGGCCGCGGCGTCCCGGCCGGGCGGCGGCCCGCCCGCTACGCGTCGAAGCGGGCGGCCTGGAGGTACTCCGGGTTGGGGTCCAGGGCAGCCGCCAGGCGGAAGTGGCGCTTGGCCGGGTGGGCGCGGCCCTGCCGCTCGTAGGTGCGGGCCAGGGCGAAGTGGGCGAAGGCGTTGTCCGGCTCCCGCTCCAGGACGAGCGAGAACTCCAGCTCGGCGGCGCGCAGCTGGGCCGCCGCGAAGAAGGCCCGGGCACGCAGCAGGCGGGCCGCGGTGTTCTCCGGATGCATGTCGATGACGCCGTCGAGCAGTTTCACCGCACCCCGCGGGTCCCGGGCGGCGAGCAACTGCTCGGCGGCACGGAAGTCGATGACGTGCGTCTCCGGCGTACGTCCGGTCGAACCGCTGGTCTCGGGCACTGCGGCGTCCTTCCCCTGGTCGAACGTCTTTCAACGCCTCCGGACCGGCCCGCTATTCCCGCCCGCCTCCCGGGCACGCCTCTCGCACCGCGCGTCTCGCACCGCGGGTCTCACACCACGCATCCGGCACCACGCGCCTCGCACCGCGCATCCCGCACCGCGCGTCCCGTCCCGGCGTCGGCCGGGCCGACGCCGTCCGCCCGTCCCTACCCGGCCCCCGGCCGCGGGGACCGGTCCTTCGACTCCTTCGCCCGGCGGACGAGGTCGGTCCAGACGGCGTCGACCCGCCGCTCCAGCTCGTCGAGCGGCACGTCGTTGTCGATGACGACGTCCGCGACGTCCCGGCGCTGCTCGCGCGTGGCCTGGGCGGCCATCCGCGCGCGGGCGTCCTCCTCGGTCATGCCGCGCAGCCGGACGAGCCGGTCGAGCTGGGTGTCCGGGCTCGCCTCCACGACGATCACGAGGTCGTAGAGGGGGGCGAGGCCGTTCTCCGTGAGCAGCGGCACGTCGTGCACGACCACCGCGTCGTCGGGGGCGGCCTCGGACAGTTCCGCGGAGCGGGCGCCCACCAGGGGGTGGACGATGGAGTTCAGCGTCGCGAGCTTCTCCGGGTCGGCGAAGACGATCGATCCCAGCCGGGGCCGGTCCAGGCTGCCGTCCCCGGCGAGCACGTCCTCGCCGAACGCCTCCACGACCGCCGCGAGCCCGGGGGTTCCGGGTTCGACGACCTCCCGTGCGATGCGGTCCGCGTCGATCACCACGGCGCCGCGCTCGGCGAGCAGCCGCGACACCTCACTCTTGCCGGCGCCGATGCCGCCGGTCAGGCCCACGGACAGCACGACCGCGCCTCCCCCTCTGTCGGTCCCGCCGGGGCGGGGACGGTGTGACCCGGTGAGCAGCCGACCGGGCGAGGGGCAGCGTATCCGATCAGCCGTCGCCCTCCCGCTCGGCCAGGAAGCGTTCGAACTCCCGGCCGATCTCGTCCGCCGACGGGATGTCGACCGGCTCGGCGAGCATGTTGCCCCGGGTCTCGGCGCCGGCGGCGGCGTCGTACTGGTGCTCCAGGCCCTGGATGAGAGCGGTGAGCTCGTCGTCGCCCTCCTGGACCTGCCGGTCGATCTCGGTCTGGGTGCGCTGGGCGGCGGTGCGCAGCGTGTGGGCGATGCCGGGCAGGACCAGACCGGTGGCGGCGGTGACGGCCTCCAGGACGGTGAGCGCCGCGTCCGGGTACGGGGAACGGGCGATGTAGTGGGGGACGTGGGCGGCGACACCCAGGACGTCGTGGCCGGCCTGCATCAGCCGGTACTCCACGAGCGCCTCGGCGCTGCCGGGCACCTGGGCCTCGTCGAAGGGGCTGCTGTGGCCCGGGACGAGGTCGGTGCGGTTGCCGTGCGGCGTGAGCCCGACCGGGCGGGTGTGCGGGACGCCCATCGGGATGCCGTGGAAGTTCACGGCCAGGCGGACGCCGAGCCGCTCGACGATCTGGCGGACGGCCGCGGCGAACCTCTCCCACTCCACGTCCGGCTCGGGCCCGGACAGCAGCAGGAAGGGCGCTCCGGTCGCGTCCTGGACGAGGCGGACCTCCAGGGCGGGGTCGTCGTACTCCGTCCAGCGGTCGCGGGTGAAGGTCAGCAGCGGGCGGCGGGCGCGGTAGTCGATCAGCCGGTCGTGGTCGAAGCGCGCGACGACCTGGTGGGGCAGCGAGCCGAGCACCCGGTCGACGATCTGGTCGCCGGTCTCCCCCGCATCGATGTAGCCGTCGAAGTGGTAGAGCATGACCAGGCCGGCCGACTCCTGGGCGAGCGCCATGTCGACGACGGCCAGCCCCTTCGGCTCCCATGCGTACAAACCCTGCGGATCAAGCACAGTGACCGCTCCTCCTCGTGTCCGTACAGGACAACGTGCCATGCGGCACCGACATTCCCAGGTGGGGGGACTTCCGTGGTGCTGCCGAGAGCCGGGGAGCCGGGGCGTGGTGGAGGCCGACGGTGTGAGGGCGCCGGTGTGAGGGCGCCGGTGTGAGGGCGCCGGGTGGGGGGCGGCCGACGGGGACGGCGGCGCCGAGTCCGCCGCGCGGTCGGGCCGGGGGGTGCGTCCGGGCAGCACCGAGGGCCCGCACCCCGGAAGGTGCGGGCCCTCGGTCAGAGATCGGTCGGACCTCTGCGGCTTGCCTCAGCGGCCGCGATCAGCTCTGGCCGCCGGCCAGCTTCTCGCGCAGGGCGGCCAGCGCCTCGTCCGAGGCCAGCGCGCCGGAGTTGTCCGGGCCCTCGGAGGAGTACGAACCGCCACCGGACGCGACCGGAGCAGCGGCGTCGCCGCCACCCTCGGCAGCGGCCTTCTCGTCCGCCTCGCGGGACTTGATGACCTGCGCCTGGTGCTGCTCGAAGCGGCTCTGCGCCTCGGCGTACTGGCGCTCCCACTCCTCGCGCTGCTTCTCGTAGCCCTCGAGCCAGTCGTTGGTCTCGGGGTCGAAGCCCTCGGGGTAGATGTAGTTGCCCTGGTCGTCGTAGGACGCGGCCATGCCGTACAGGGTCGGGTCGAACTCGACCGCCGACGGGTCGGCACCGAAGGACTCGTTGGCCTGCTTCAGCGAGAGGCTGATGCGACGACGCTCGAGGTCGATGTCGATGACCTTGACGAAGATCTCGTCGTTGACCTGGACGACCTGCTCCGGGATCTCCACGTGGCGCTCGGCCAGCTCGGAGATGTGGACCAGACCCTCGATGCCCTCGTCCACGCGGACGAACGCACCGAACGGAACCAGCTTCGTGACCTTGCCGGGCACGACCTGGCCGATCTGGTGGGTCCGGGCGAACTGCTGCCACGGGTCTTCCTGCGTCGCCTTCAGCGACAGGGAGACGCGCTCGCGGTCCATGTCGACGTCGAGGACCTCGACCGTGACCTCCTGGCCGACCTCGACGACCTCGGAGGGGTGGTCGATGTGCTTCCAGGACAGCTCGGAGACGTGGACCAGACCGTCGACGCCACCCAGGTCCACGAAGGCACCGAAGTTGACGATCGAGGAGACGACGCCGGAACGCACCTGGCCCTTCTGGAGGGTGGTGAGGAACGTCTGGCGGACCTCGGACTGGGTCTGCTCCAGCCAGGCACGGCGGGACAGGACCACGTTGTTGCGGTTCTTGTCCAGCTCGATGATCTTCGCCTCGAGCTCCTTGCCCACGTAGGGCTGGAGGTCGCGGACGCGGCGCATCTCGACCAGGGAGGCCGGGAGGAAGCCGCGGAGGCCGATGTCGAGGATGAGACCACCCTTGACGACCTCGATGACGGTACCGGTGACGATGCCGTCCTCTTCCTTGATCTTCTCGATGGTGCCCCAGGCACGCTCGTACTGCGCGCGCTTCTTCGAGAGGATCAGGCGGCCTTCCTTGTCCTCCTTCTGGAGGACAAGGGCCTCGATCTCGTCGCCGACGGCGACGACCTCGTTCGGGTCGACGTCGTGCTTGATCGAGAGCTCGCGGCTCGGGATGACACCTTCGGTCTTGTAACCGATGTCGAGCAGGACCTCGTCCCGGTCGACCTTCACGATGACGCCGTCGACGATGTCGCCGTCGTTGAAGTACTTGATCGTCTCGTCGATCGCTGCGAGGAATGCTTCCTCGTTACCGATGTCGTTGACCGCTACCTGCGGGGTGGTGGCGGTGGTCTCGGTGCTGCTCGTCATGTGGGAAAGGGCTCCGGTACGGACATTGAAGTCGTAGGTACTGCTACGCCGGAGCCCGTTTCGCTCTGTAGAAGCCGGACAGCCAAGGAAGCGCCCCACCAGGAACTGGTGGTGACGCCTCGAGAACCGAGGGGACATACAACAGACGCGAGCGCAGCCTGCTACGTCTGAGGCACGCAGGCTCGCAGCGCAACTTGTAGCATACGGGGGCAGCCGGGCAGGGTCAATGCACGAAGCCCCCCACCCGGGGCGGATCGCCGCATAACCGGCACAATTCGCCCGCACGGCGGAAGGCGCACGTCAGACACCGCACCGGACCGCACGGGATCCGGTGGTGCCGTCCGGCGGCCGGCCGGGGTCCGGCTGGACGGAAGAGTACGACGAGGGAGCCGATCATCCAAGAGCCCGAAGCGCCCGAACCGGAGGCGACCCGGCGGGAGGCCGGCGTCACCGAGAGCGCCCGAGCCAATCGGGGCTGGTGGGACCGCAACGCCGACGAGTACCAGGTGGAACACGGCACGTTCCTCGGCGACGACCGCTTCGTGTGGGGTCCCGAGGGGCTGGACGAGGTGGAGGCCGAGCTGCTCGGTCCTTCCGAGGAGCTCAAGGGCCGCGACGTGCTGGAGCTGGGGGCGGGAGCGGCCCAGTGCTCGCGCTGGCTGGCCGCGCAGGGGGCCCGTCCGGTGGCCCTGGACATCTCGCACCGGCAGCTGCAGCACGCGCTGCGCATCGGCGGGGCGTTCCCGCTGGTGTGCGCGGACGCGTCCGCGCTGCCGTTCCCGGACGCCTCCTTCGACCTGGCCTGCTCGGCGTACGGGGCGCTGCCCTTCGTCGCCGACCCGCGGCTGGTGCTGCGCGAGGTGCACCGGGTGCTGCGTCCCGGCGGACGGCTGGTCTTCTCGGTCACGCACCCGATCCGCTGGGCCTTCCCGGACGAGCCCGGCCCGGAGGGCCTGAGCGTGTCCGGGTCCTACTTCGACCGCACGCCCTACGTGGAGCAGGACGAGCGCGGTCACGCCGTCTACGTGGAGCACCACCGCACGCTCGGCGACCGGGTGCGGGACGTCGTCGGCTCCGGTTTCCGGCTGGTGGACCTGGTGGAGCCGGAGTGGCCGGCCTGGAACACCTCCGAGTGGGGCGGCTGGTCGCCGCTGCGCGGGAACCTGATCCCCGGCACGGCGATCTTCGTGTGCGCACGGGACTGAGCGGCAGCCGGGACCGGGCACGGGACGGGGCCGGGCGGGGACGGGGCTCGGAGGCGGATCAGTGGTGGCGGAGGAGACGGAGCGGATGACGACCGGGACCGGGCGGGTGATCCGTCACGACGCCCTGGCCGCCCTCCCGGTCCGGGCCGCGCTGCCCGCGCTGCGGGAGGCGCTGGACGACCGGGGCACCGCGGTGCTGGTGGCGCCGCCCGGCACCGGCAAGACGACGCTGGTGCCGCTGGAACTGGCCGGGCTGGTGGGTGACGGTCCCGCACGGCGGGTGGTGGTGGCCGAGCCACGCCGGATCGCCGCACGGGCGGCGGCCCGCCGCATGGCATGGCTGCTGGGCGAGCAGGTGGGCGGGGCCGTCGGCTACACGGTCCGCGGCGCACGGGCCGTCGGGCGGGACACGCGCGTGGAGGTGGTCACCACCGGGGTGCTCCTGCAGCGGCTGCAGCGCGACCAGGAGCTGCCCGGGGTGGACGCGGTGGTGCTCGACGAGTGCCACGAGCGGCACCTGGACGCGGACACGGCCGCCGCGTTCCTGTGGGACGTGCGCGAGACCCTGCGGCCGGAGCTGCGGCTGGTGGCCGCGTCGGCGACGACCGACGCGCAGGGCTGGGCCCGGCTGCTGGGCGACGCGCCGGTGGTCGAGGCGAGCGGCACGGCGTTCGGGGTGGAGGTGGTGTGGGCGCCCCCCGCGCGGCCGGTGCGGCCGCCGCACGGCATGCGGGTGGACCCGGCGTTCCTCGCCCATGTGGCGTCGGTGGTGCGGCGGGCGCTGGCCGAGCGGGACGGGGACGTGCTGGTGTTCCTGCCCGGGGTGGGTGAGATCGCCCGCGTGGCGGGGCTGCTGGGGGACGCCGGGGGCGCGGAGGTGCTCCAGGTGCACGGGAGGGCGCCGGCGGCCGTGCAGGACGCGGTGCTCACCCCCGGGCAGCGGCGCCGGGTGGTGCTGGCGACCTCGGTGGCGGAGTCGTCGCTGACGGTCCCGGGGGTGCGGGTCGTGGTGGACTCCGGTCTCGCGCGGGAGCCGCGGGTGGACCACGCGCGCGGGCTGAGCGCGCTGACCACCGTGCGGGCCTCCCGGGCGGCGGGCCGCCAGCGGGCGGGGCGGGCCGGCCGGGAGGCGCCGGGCGCGGTCTACCGCTGCTGGGCACAGGCGGAGGACGCGCGGCTGCCCCGGTTCCCCTCCCCCGAGATCGCGGTGGCCGACCTGACGGCGTTCGCCCTGCAGGCGGCCTGCTGGGGCGATCCGGACGCCGCCGGGCTGGCGCTGCTCGACCCGCCGCCGGCCGGGGCCATGGCGGCCGCCCGGACCGTCCTGACGGCGATCGGTGCCGTGGGCCCCGACGGGCGCGCCACCCGGCGCGGTGCGCGGCTGTCCCGGCTGGGGCTGCACCCGCGTCTGGGCCGGGCGCTGCTGGACGCCGCGCCCGTGATGGGCGCGGAGGCCGCCGCCGAGGTGGTGGCGCTGCTGAGCGAGGAGGCGCCGCGCGAGTACGGCGACGACCTGGCCGCCGCCCTGCGGGCGGCCCGGCGCGGCGGCGACGGCTACGCGGCGCGCTGGCGGGCGGAGGTGCGGCGGCTGCGGTCGTCCGCCGGGGAGCAGGCCGGGGAACAGGCCGAGGAGCCCGGCCGGGAAGCGCGGGAGGGCCTGGACGACGGACGGGGCCCCGGTGGCGGACTGGTGACGGGGCCGGACGCCCGCGCGGGGCTGGTGGCCGCGCTGGCCTTCCCGGAACGGGTCGCCCGGGCGGACGGCGGGTCGTATCTGATGGTGTCCGGGACCCGTGCCGAGGCGGGCGAGGGCAGCGCGCTGCGCGACGCCCCCTGGATCTCGGTCGCGGTGGCCGACCGGCCGGCGGGCCGCGGGCACGCGCGCGTGCGGCTGGGCACGGCCGTCGACGAGGCCGTCGCCCGGTACGCGGCGGGCGCGTTCGCGGAGTCGGCGGAGGAGGTCCGCTGGGCCGACGGGGACGTCGTCGCCCGGCGGGTCGAGCGGCTGGGGGCGGTCGAGCTGTCGGTGCGCGCGCTGCGGGACGCGGACCCCGTGCTCGTCCGGGCCGCGCTGCTGGACGGCCTGCGGCGGGAGGGCACGGGGCTGCTGCGGTGGCCGCCGGGAGCGGTGACGCTGCGGCAGCGGCTGGCCTTCCTGCACCGGCGGTGCGGCGCACCCTGGCCCGACGTGTCCGAGGAGGCACTGCTCGCGCGGGTGGACGAGTGGCTGGAGCCGGAGCTGGGGCGGGCCCGGCGGCGGGCCGACCTGGCGCGGATCGACGCGGGACAGGCCCTCGCCCGGCTGCTGCCGTGGGCGTCCGGTCAGGCGGCGCGGCTGGACGAGCTGGCTCCCGAACGGATCACCGTGCCGAGCGGTTCCGCGATCCGGGTCGACTACGCCGATCCCGAACGTCCGGTGCTGGCGGTGAAGCTGCAGGAGATGTTCGGGCTGCGGGAGACGCCCCGGGTGGCCGGGGTCCCCCTGCTGGTGCACCTGCTGTCCCCGGCCGGGCGGCCGGCCGCGGTCACCGCCGATCTGGCCTCCTTCTGGCGGGACGGCTACCGGGGCGTGCGGGCGGAACTGCGGGGCCGGTACCCGAAGCACCCGTGGCCGGAGGACCCCGCCACGGCGGAGCCGACCCGGCACACCAACGCCCGGCTCGGGCGGTGACCGACGGCCCGGACGGTGACCGACGGCCCGGGCGGTAGCCGACGGCTCAGCCGTGACCGGCGGCCCGGGCCGTGCCCGGGAGTGGACGCCGCCGGGGGCGGAGCCGGGGACGCCGGGAGGTGACCGCGGGCGGCGGAACGGCGTCCGAGCGGACGCCCCCGGCCGGGCGGCCGTTGACGGGCCGGCGGCTCGCGTGCCTCCCCCTCCTCGACGGCCGTGCCGGACCGAGGAGTTCGCGCGCACGGATCAGGGCGCCCCCGGACGGCTCCGGGGGCGCCCTGCTTCCGTTCGCGCCGGGTGCGGAGCCGGGCTCAGTCGCCGGTGGACTCGGACGGGGCCGGTGACGCCTCCGTCTCCTCCTCGTCGTCCTCGTCCGGGGCCACGGTCAGCTCGACGGTGAGGGTGGCGCCGCCCGCGGTGGTGATGCGGAGCAGGAAGGTGCCGGTGGTGTCGTCCGCGAACAGGGGCGGCAGCTTCAGCAGGCCGTCGGGGCCCGTCTCCAGGCCGGTGAGGGTGCGCACCGGCTGGTCGTCGGCGTCCTTGAAGTACGGCCCCCGGTCGTTCTCGGCGGGCTCGGCAGAGTCGTCGGACGCGTCGGCCGGCGTGACGAGTGTGGCGGTGGCGGCGACCCGGTCGGCGGCGGCGCCGTCGTGGGTGGCCTTCACCGTGACCCGGTGCTCGAACGCGCCGCCCGGCGTGCAGGTCAGCGGCTCGTCCCCGACCCGGACGAGCCGGTCGGCGGTGCGTTCGGTGACGGTGGCCCGGTACTCGAGGGCCGGGACCGAACGGCCGGCGACCGTGGCGCGGACCGTGAACGTTCCCGCCTTCTCGCCGGCCTTCAGCGCGGGTGCCTCGGCGACGCCGGATCCGTCGGTGACGACGGTGGCGACCTTCTCCCCGCCGCTGAAGACGGCGCCGGTGTCACCGGTGACGGTGAACCTGATCCGCACCTTGGCCACGGACGTGCCGGTCTTCGTCTCCGCGCGGGCGCTGACCCGGTGGGCGAACGTGTCGCCCGCCCGGGCGGTGAGGTCGGCGGTGCCGGCGTCCTTCAGGCGGTGCACCGTGTCGGTGGGCGTCTGCGGGGTGCCGGGCGGGGTGGTCGGCGGCGGGGACGGCTGGGCGGGCGGCTTGGAGGAGCCCGGGCCCGGCTTGGCCGGACCGGGGCTCGGCCGGCCGTCGGAGGGCCGTTCGGTCCGGGGCGGCTTCGGGGAGGTGGTGCCGGGTGCGGTGCCGGGCGTGCGGGAGCCGGGGCGGGGTGTGCGGTCGTCGCTGCGGCCCTCGGGCAGGGTTCCGGTGCCGTCCGGGATCTCGTGGGTGCCCTTGCGGTAGAACTCCAGCCACGACAGGACCGTGTTCAGGTAGTCCGTCGACTGGTTGTAGCTGAGGATCGCCCGGTTGAGGTCCTTGCTGTCGGACAGGTCCCAGCCGAAGCGGCACAGGTAGTGGCCGGCCGCCAGGGCGGCGTCGTAGACGTTGTTGGGGTCCTCGACCCCGTCGCCGTTGCCGTCCCGGCCCGCCCATGCCCAGGTGGAAGGGATGAACTGCATGGGGCCGACGGCCTGGTCGTAGGCGCTGTTGCCGTCGTAGGCGCCGTTGTCGGTGTCCCTGATGAGGGCGAAGCCGTTGCCGTCGAGCTGGGGGCCGAGGATCGGGGAGAGCGTGGTGCCGTCGGCGGTGACCTTGCCGCCGCGGGCCTGTCCGGACTCCACCTTGCCGATGGCGGCGAGGAGTTGCCAGGGCAGGTTGCAGCCGGGCTTCTTCTCGCGCAGCGCCGCCTCGGCCTTCTTGTAGGCGTCGAGGACGGTCGCCGGGATCCCGGCCTCACTGCCGCCCGCGGCCGGGCCGTCGCCCGCGGAGGGGGACGGGTTCGGGCTGTTGAGCGGCGGCAGGTCCGTGTAGTACGGCGAGTTGCCGGTCGCGCTGTCGGCGCCGTCGGCCGCGTCGGGGGTGGGCGCGGCGTCCGAGGTGGTCTGCCGGCCGTGCTGGTCGACCGTCACCCCCGGTGCCTGGGAGGCGGACAGGGCCGCCACCGCGGCCGCGGCCACGGCGGTGGTGGTCGCTCCCTTGCGCAGCCTCCTGCCGAAATGCGCCGCCATACAGTGAACCCCTCCCCTGGACGCGCGGGGCGTCCGTCGACCCGTGTGTCGTGCCCGCCCCGTGGGACGGCCGGCCCGCCCCACCGGTTCCCCGGCCGGCAGGGAAGGTGCCCCGGTCGTTCCCCGTCCGCACCCGTCCGGCCCGCTCCGGCACGGCGACGTTCGCGACCCTACGGCAACTTCCCTGGACCGGACACCCGTTCCCGACCGACATTCACCGCTTCACCATGTTCACCGGCCCCGGACCGGCGTCCGGGCCGTACCGCATACTGGGCTCCGCCGGCGCGGAAGATCACCGGCCCGGCTCCCGGCCGGTCAAGGTCCCACCCGAGGAGCCGAGTTGCCGTTCACGCTGAGTCACGCGGCCGCGGTCCTGCCCGCCCTCCGCGCCGACGGACGGGCACGCGGCCCCCTCGTGCCGTCGGTGCTCGTCGCGGGCACCTTCGCTCCCGACCTCACCTACTACGCGGCGAGCGCGGTGCCCGCGGCGATGGAGTTCGGGGACGTGACGCACGCGTTCGCGGGCGTGTTCACCGTGGACGTGCTGCTCGCCTGGGCCCTGGTGGGGTTGTGGCTGCTCGTCCGCGAACCGCTGGTGGGCCTGCTCCCGCGGTCCCGGCAGGGCCGCCCGGCGGCGCTGCTGCGGTGCGGGGAGCCGCGCGCGGCGGTGCGGCCGGCGCTGGTGGCGCGCTGGTACCTGTCGGCCGTGCTGGGTGCGCTGACGCACGTGGTCTGGGACGCGTTCACCCATCTCGACCGGTGGGGGATGCGGGTGTTCCCGGTGCTCGGCGAGGAGATCGCGGGGTCGCCGTTGTACTGGTACCTGCAGTACGGGGGTTCGGCGGTGGCCGCCGTGGTGATCGTCTGGTTCGTGATGCGGGCCCTGCGCCGGATGCCGCGTGGAGACGGGGCGGCCGGAGTGCCCCTGCTGTCCGCCCCCGACCGGTGGGCCGCCCTCGGTCTGCTCGGCGGCTGCGTGCTGGTGGGGGCGGTGCAGCGGGCCGCGCGGTGGTGGGCCTACTGGGGGCCGTCCGCGAAGCCCTGGGAGATCATCCCGACGGTGTGCTTCGGGGCGGGCGCGGGGCTGGCCGTCGCCCTGCCGCTGTTCGCCGTGGCGGTCAGGGTGTGGCGCCGCCCGGCTCCGGCCGGCCGGGTCCCTGGAACCCTCGGTACGGAGCCCCCGAGCCGTACGGCCGCACGCTGACGGGGTCGCCCGCGGCGACGAACACGGTGATGGTGCGGACGGGGCGGGGCCGTGGCAGCAGGGTCAGGACGAGGGTGAGGTAGCCGCGGGCCACCTCGGCCCACAGCCGCCACGGGATCGGTCCCTCGGGCAGGACGGCGGTGACCGGCCCGGCCGCTCCGGAGATGCGCCGGCCGAGGCCGGTGGAGGCGCGCCGCAGCGCGGTGGCGAGGGTGACGGGGATGCGTGCGGTACTCGCGGAGGCCGCGAACACGGGAACCGCCGGTTGCGCCTCGGGTCCGGGGCTGTCGGCGCCGGCCCGGGGCGGGGGTCCCGCTGTGCGGTGAAGCATGCGTATACCCATGCCCCGCATCCTGGCCGCAGCGTCCGCCCCCGGCCGTTCCGCGAGGGCCACGCGAGTGACGCACCGGGCGGGCCCGTGCGGGGACGGGACGGCGCGACCGGCGGGGGCGGAAGACGCGGCCCGCGGGGGCGCGCCGGGCGGGCCGACGGGGCGGGCGCGGGCGCCCCGGCAGGCGCTGTGCGGCGCCATGGGCGGCGGCGAGCCCGGCGGGAGGCGAGCCCGGCGGGAGGCGGGCCCGGCGGGCGGCGGGCCCGGCGGGCGCGACCGGGGCGGCCGTCCGGCGCGTGCCGGAGGTCCCGTCCGGCTGGGCCGGCGGCGTCGCACGGCGTCGTCCTCGCCCGCCGACGCACGGCGCACCGGGGCGCGGCCCGGCTCGTCCGGGACCGCAACCGCGACCGGCCCGCAGTCCCGACCGGCCCGCAGCCGCCCGAGCGCAGCCTCGCCCGAGCCGGCGCCCCCAGGACTGCAGCGGGGCCGCGTCCCCGCTGCGGCGCCGGCCGGCGGCGTCCGGTCTCGTACGCCGCCGGTCAGTGGGCGGCCGACTCCCAGTCCGGGCCCGCGCCGACGGAGACGCCGAGAGGCACCCGGAGCTGGACCGCGGCGCCCATTTCGCGGCGGACCAGTTCCTCCACCCGGGCCCGCTCCCCCGGGGCGATCTCCAGGACGATCTCGTCGTGGACCTGGAGGAGCATGCGGGACGTCAGGCCGGCCTCGCGCAGGGCGCGGTCCAGGTTCAGCATGGCGATCTTGACGATGTCCGCGGCCGTCCCCTGGATGGGGGCGTTGAGCGCCATGCGTTCGGCGGCCTCCCGCCGCTGGCGGTTGTCGCTGTTGAGGTCGGGCAGGTAGCGGCGGCGGCCGAAGAGGGTGGCCGTGTAGCCGGTGGCCCGGGCTTCGTCCACGACCCGGCGCAGGTAGTCGCGGACCCCGCCGAAGCGCTCGAAGTAGGCGTCCATCAGGGCGCGGGCCTCGGCCGCCTCGATGTTCAGCTGCTGGGAGAGGCCGAACGCCGACAGGCCGTACGCGAGGCCGTAGGACATGGCCTTGATCTTGCGGCGCATCTCCGCGTCGACCGCGGTGGGGTCGACGGAGAAGACCTGCGCGGCGGCCGTGGTGTGCAGGTCCTCGCCGGAGGTGAACGCCTCGATGAGCCCCGCGTCCTCGGAGAGATGGGCCATCACGCGCAGCTCGATCTGGCTGTAGTCGGCCGTCATCAGCGACTCGTACCCCTCGCCGACGACGAAGCCGCGGCGGATGGCGCGGCCCTCGTCGGTGCGGACGGGGATGTTCTGCAGGTTGGGGTCGGTGGAGGACAGCCGGCCGGTCGCGGCGACGGTCTGGTTGAAGGTGGTGTGGATGCGGCCGTCGGCGGCGATCGTCTTGATCAGCCCCTCGACCGTCACGCGCAGCTTGGCCTGCTCCCGGTGGCGGAGCATGATCACCGGCAGCTCGTTGTCGGTCTGGCCGGCGAGCCAGGCGAGGGCGTCGGCGTCGGTGGTGTAGCCGGTCTTGGTCCGCTTGGTCTTGGGCAGAGCCAGTTCACCGAAGAGGACTTCCTGGAGCTGCTTGGGCGAGCCCAGGTTGAACTCGTGCCCGGCCGCCGCGTGCGCCTCCTTCACCGCCTGCTGGACGGCGCCCGCGAACATCTGCTCCATGGCTTCCAGGTGGGCGCGGTCGGCGGCGATGCCATGCCGCTCCATGCGGGCGAGCAGGGCCGACGTGGGCAGTTCCATGTCCCGGAGCAGGTCGGACGCGCCCACCTCGTCGAGACGGGTGCGGAACGCCTCGCCGAGGTCCACGACCGCGCGGGCCTGCACCATGAGCGCCTCGGCCTCGGCGGCGTCGTCCGCCCCGAAGGCCAGCTGGCCGTCGGCCGCCGCGGCGGGGGCCAGCTCGCGGTGCAGGTACTCCAGGGACAGCGCGTCCAGGTCGAAGGAGCGGCGGCCGGGCTTGACGAGGTAGGCGGCCAGCGCGGTGTCCATGGTGACGCCCTCGATGGTCCAGCCGTGCTCGGCGAAGACCCGCATCGCGCCCTTGGCATTGTGGAACACCTTGGGCCGGTCCGCGTCGGCGAGCCAGGCGGCGAAGGCGCGCTCGTCGCCCTCGTCCAGCTCGGCCGGGTCGAACCAGGCGGCCGGTCCGTCGGCCGAGGCCAGGGCGACCTCGGCGACCGAGCCGGTGCCGAGCGCCCAGGTGTCGACGGTGGCGACGCCGAGCGGTGCGGTGCCGTGCTCGGTGAGCCAGCCGGCCAGCTCGCCGGCGCCCAGCACGCTTCCGTCCAGCTCCACGCCCTCCGCGACCACCGGGGTGGCCTCGGCCTCCTCGGCGCCCGGGTCGACGGCGAACAGGCGCTCGCGCAGCGACGGGTTGCGGATCTCCAGGGTGTCCAGGAGCATCGCGACGGCCTTGCGGTCGTACGGGATCCGCGCCAGGTCGGCGACGCCCTTGGGCAGCTCGACCTGCCGCTCCAGCTCGGTCAGGCGGCGGTTGAGCTTGACCGCCTCCAGGTGGTCGCGCAGATTCTGCCCGGCCTTGCCCTTGACCTCGTCGACCCGCTCCACGAGCTGCGCGAAGGAACCGAACTGGTTGATCCACTTCGCGGCCGTCTTCTCGCCGACGCCGGGGATGCCGGGCAGGTTGTCGGAGGGGTCGCCGCGCAGCGCGGCGAAGTCCGGGTACTGGGCGGGCGTCAGCCCGTACTTCTCGACGACCTTCTCCGGGGTGAACCGGGTCAGCTCGGAGACGCCCTTGGTGGGGTACAGCACCGTGGTGTGCTCGGAGACCAGCTGGAAGGAGTCCCGGTCGCCGGTGACGATCAGGACCTCGAAGCCCTCGGCCTCGGCCTGGGTGGCGAGCGTGGCGATGACGTCGTCGGCCTCGAAGCCGTCGACGGCGAAGCGCTGGGCGTGCATCGCGTCGAGCAGTTCGCCGATCAGCTCGACCTGGCCCCGGAACTCGTCGGGGGTCTTGGAGCGGTTCGCCTTGTACTCGGTGAACTCCTCGGAGCGCCAGGTCTTGCGGGAGACGTCGAAGGCCACCGCGAAGTGCGTGGGCGCCTCGTCACGCAGGGTGTTGGCCAGCATCGAGGCGAAGCCGTAGATCGCGTTGGTCGGCTGGCCGGTCGCGGTGGTGAAGTTCTCCGCGGGCAGCGCGAAGAACGCGCGGTAGGCCAGCGAATGCCCGTCCATGAGCATCAGCCGGGGACGGTCGGCGCCGGAGGTCTGGTCGGTCTTCTTCGATGCTGTCTCTGCCACGCCCCCGATCCTGCCACGCCCCACCGACACCCGGCCCCGCCGCGCCCCCGACGACCCCGGCACCCCGCTCCCCTCGCTCCCGTCCGGCGGTCCGCGTACGCCGCCCCCGCTGCTCCCACCCGCGACGTGCGAGGATCGACAGTGGTACGTCACACGGGTACGCGAAGGGGAGTGCGCGATGGCCACGAAACCGCCCAAGGGCGATCCGGTTCAGGACGCGCCGCAGGTCGGGGAGCCGAAGCGGGCGGCGGCCGGGCTCCCCGCGATCGGGCACACCCTGCGCATGGCGCACCAGCAGATGGGCGTGCGGCGCACCGCGCTGACGCTGCTCAACGTCAACCAGAAGGACGGCTTCGACTGCCCGGGCTGCGCCTGGCCCGAGCCGGAGCACCCGCACCGGGCGGAGTTCTGCGAGAACGGCGCGAAGGCGGTGGCCGAGGAGGCCACGCTGCGCCGGGTCACGCCGGAGTTCTTCGCCCGGCACCCGGTGTCCGACCTGGCCGGCCGCAGCGGCTACTGGCTGGGGCAGCAGGGGCGGCTGACGCACCCGGTGTACCTGCCCGAGGGCGGGGACCGCTACGAGCCGGTCACCTGGGAGCGCGCCTTCGACATCGTCGCCGAGGAGATCGGCGCCCTGTCCTCCCCGGACGAGGCCGTCTTCTACACCTCCGGCCGCACCAGCAACGAGGCGGCCTTCCTCTACCAGCTCTTCGCGCGGGAGCTGGGCACGAACAACCTGCCGGACTGTTCCAACCTGTGCCACGAGTCGTCCGGCTCGGCCCTGTCCGAGACGATCGGGGTCGGCAAGGGCAGCGTCCTGCTGGAGGACCTGTACCAGGCCGATCTGATCATCGTGGCGGGACAGAACCCGGGGACCAACCACCCGCGCATGCTGTCCGCCCTGGAGAAGGCGAAGGCGAACGGCGCGCGGATCATCAGCGTCAACCCGCTGCCCGAGGCCGGGCTGGAGCGGTTCAAGAACCCGCAGACCGCCAAGGGCCTGACCGCCGGCACCGCCCTGAACGACCTGTTCCTGCAGATCCGCCTGGGCGGCGACCAGGCCCTCTTCCGGGTCCTGAACAAGCTGATCCTGCAGACGCCGGGTGCGGTGGACGAGGACTTCGTGCGGGAGCACACGCACGGGTTCGAGGAGTTCGCCGAGACCGCGCGCGCCGCCGACTGGGACGAGGCGCTGACGGCGACCGGTCTGACGCGCGAGGACATCGAGCGGTGTCTGCGGATGGTCCTGGAGTCGGAGCGGATCATCGTGTGCTGGGCGATGGGCCTGACCCAGCACAAGCACTCGGTGCCGATGATCCGGGAGATCGTCAACTTCCTGCTGCTGCGCGGCAACATCGGCCGCCCGGGCGCGGGCGTGTGCCCGGTGCGCGGCCACTCCAACGTGCAGGGCGACCGCACCATGGGCATCTTCGAGCGGCCCGCGCCGGCCTTCCTGGACGCCCTGGAGAAGGAGTTCGGCTTCGCGCCGCCCCGCGAGCACGGCTACGACGTCGTCCGGGCCATCCGCGCCCTGCGCGACGGACGGGCCAAGGTGTTCTTCGCCATGGGCGGCAACTTCGTCTCCGCCAGCCCCGACACGGAGGTCACCGAGGCGGCGATGCGCCGGGCCCGGCTGACCGTGCACGTGTCGACGAAGCTGAACCGCTCGCACACGGTGACCGGGGCGCGGGCACTGATCCTGCCGACCCTCGGCCGCACGGAGCGTGACGTCCAGGACGGCGGCGAGCAGTTCGTCACCGTCGAGGACTCGATGGGCATGGTGCACGCCTCGCGCGGGCGGCTGGAACCGGCCGGCCCGCGGCTGCTGTCGGAGCCGTCCATCGTGTGCCGGCTGGCCCGCCGGGTGCTCGGCGCGGACAGCGTGGTGCCGTGGGAGGAGTTCGAGAAGGACTACGCGACGATCCGGGACCGCATCGCCCGCGTGGTCCCCGGCTTCGAGGACTTCAACGCGCGCGTCGCCCGCCCGGGCGGCTTCGCCCTGCCGCACGCCCCGCGCGACGAGCGCCGCTTCCCGACGGCCACCGGCCGGGCCAACTTCACGGCCGCGCCGGTGGAGTACCCGAAGGTGCCCGAGGGGCGGCTGCTGCTGCAGACGCTGCGCTCGCACGACCAGTACAACACCACCATCTACGGCCTGGACGACCGCTACCGGGGCATCCGCAACGGCCGCCGGGTGGTGCTGGTGAACCCGGAGGACGCGCGGGCGCTGGGGCACGCGGACGGCTCGTACGTCGACCTGGTGGGCGAGTGGAGCGACGGGGTGGAACGCCGGGCGCCCGGCTTCCGTGTCGTGCACTACCCGACGGCCCGGGGCTGCGCCGCCGCGTACTACCCGGAGACCAATGTGCTGGTGCCGCTGGACGCCACCGCGGACACCAGCAACACCCCGGCCAGCAAGTCCGTGGTGGTCCGTCTGGAACAATCGGCGACCGACTGAGCGTTTGCTCAGCGACCGCGCGGTGCGATGGGCCGGACCGGCGCCCGGCCTGCCGCGCGGTGGCCGCAGTTGACGACGACGAACGGAGCACGGCCCATGGGCGAGCAGCAGAGCGTGAAGTTCCCGAGCGAGGTCATCGACGAGTACGCCGCCCTGGGCGTGGACCTGCAGGCGCTCTTCTCCGCGGGCCACCTGGGCAACCGGATGGGCGTGCGGATCGTCGAGGCGTCGGCCGAGCGGGTCGTGGGGACGATGCCGGTGGAGGGCAACACCCAGCCGTACGGGCTGCTGCACGGCGGGGCCTCGGCCGTCCTGGCCGAGACGCTGGGGTCGGTGGGCTCGATGCTGCACGGCGGGGTCTCCAGGATCGCCGTGGGCGTGGACCTCAACTGCACGCACCACCGCGGGGTGCGGTCGGGTCTGGTGACCGGTGTGGCCACTCCCGTGCACCGCGGCCGGACCACGGCGACGTACGAGATCGTGATCACCGACGAGGCGGACAAGCGGGTGTGCACGGCACGCCTGACCTGCCTGCTGCGGGACGTGGACCACGGCGGCCCCGACGGCAAGGAGCCGGCCGGCACGACGGGCTGATCCCGCGGCGGCACGCCCGCGACGCGGACACCGCACACCCAGGGGGTGCGGGGCACGGCGCCCCGCACCCCCTCGTCGTCCCGGGCACCCCGTCAGGCGGGCGCCACGCGGCGCCCCTCACCCCGCACCTCCTGCCCCGTGCACCCGTGTTGCCGCCGCGCGGCAGGCGCTCTAGCGTCTTCGGGCATGGAGCGGGGAAGCCGCGCGCGGCCCGGCACGGGGGCAGGAGCCGCCGTGCTCATGGCGGTGCTCCTGGCGGGCGCCCCGGCGGCCGGCTGCGGTGCGCCGGGCCCGGAGCGCGCCGGGGCTCCGCGGGCGTCCGCACCCGCCGCCCCGCCACCGCCCTCCCGGTCGCCGTCACCCTCGCCGTCGGCGACGTCCGCCGAGGACGTGTGCGTGCGGCTCGTGACCCACTGGGCCCGGGAGGTGCTGGACGGCACCGCGTACGGCGACTACCAGTCCATGGGCCTGTCCAACGGCCAGTACGGGATCCTGCGCGCGGCCGTGGCCGCCGCCCGCCCTGTGAGGGACCGTCACGGGAGGGCTGCGGCGCACCGGGTGATCGGCCGTCAGGTGGGCGAGGCGTGCGCGGACCGCCATCGGGGCGGCGGGCCCGCCGAAGGCCCCTGGCGATGAGCGGCGTCGGCCCCGTCGAGCCCGGCGAGGGCACCCGGGTCCGGGACGCCGCGTCCGCCTCCCGGCGCCTTCGGCCCGCCCCGGCCGTACGGCTGTCGGTGCGTCAGCGCCGCGCCCTGGCCGGCGCGTGCGCCGTCTCGGCCGTCCTGGCGGGCGGCGGCTACCTGTATGCGACGCGCCCCGTTCCGGTGCCGCCTACGGCGCCGCCGTACCCCGCGCAGGTGACCACCCTGTCCTACCGGGAACCACGGCCGGTGGGCCCTCCGGGCACGGAGGCGGGAGGGGAGGCGGAATCAGACATTCGGATCTTCGTTTTCCAGGTGGAGATCGAAGTGGATTCCGGGCCTCCGGTCACGGTCACGCGCATTTCCCAGCCCTACGCGGGGGTTTCGGTGATCTCCGCCCCACGCACGCCTTTCCGGACAAAAGCGGGCTCCCCGCGCAAGATCATGATCACTCTCCGCGTGAACGATTGCGGAAATGTCCCACGGAACGCCGGACTCCCTTTCCTGGACGTAACTCTGCGTAATACGCGCGCAATGCAGGACCACAGCTTCATCCTCGGCACACGCTACGCACGGGACCTCTCCCAGGCCCTGCAGGTCGCCTGCGGCAACGAATTCAGGTAATCACCAAAACCCCCGAGACGCCTGAACGGACCCGCTCCAGTCCTGCGGTTTCTCATGATGCGGACAGGGCAAAACGGCGGGAATTCCGCCGTTCCCCCCACTCAGTACCGCTCTGCAATACGTCGTGTCATAACAAGAGAGTCACAGCCTTGGCCAGACCCTCCTCCACGTTCCCCACACCCGCTTAGAGTCACGGCCAGTCACCGCGCCGCCCGATTGTCACCTTGTCACTTCGGCCCAGCGCTCGACTCGGCCGTTTCCACCGGGAAGCGGTTGTCAGGGGAAAGGACTGGATCGTGCGTCAACGTTCGCTCATCGCCATCACCGCCGCGCTGGCAGCGGGAGCACTCACCCTCACCGCCTGCGGCTCGCGCGACGACAACGGCGGCGGCTCGGACTCCGGGAACGGTGGCACCACCGTCGTCATCGGCGTCGACGCGCCGCTGACCGGCGACCTGTCGGCACTGGGTCTGGGCATCAAGAACTCCGTCGACCTCGCCGCCAAGACCGCCAACAAGGAGAAGGTCGTCGAGGGCGTCACCTTCAAGATCGAGGCGCTGGACGACCAGGCGCAGCCCTCCTCGGGCCAGCAGAACGCCACCAAGCTGGTCGCCAACGACGACGTCCTCGGCGTCGTCGGCCCGCTGAACTCCTCCGTCGGCGAGTCCATGCAGAAGGTCTTCGACGACGCCAAGCTGGTCCAGGTCTCGCCGGCCAACACCAACCCGTCCCTCTCCCAGGGCCAGGACTGGCAGACGAACAAGGTCCGTCCGTACAAGTCGTACTTCCGTACGTCGACGACGGACGCCATCCAGGGCCCGTTCGCCGCGCAGTACCTGTACAACGACTCCAAGAAGCGCAAGGTCTTCGTCATCGACGACAAGAAGACCTACGGCGCCGGTCTGGCCGCCACCTTCACCGAGGAGTTCAAGAAGCTCGGCGGGAAGGTCGTCGGCACCGAGCACATCAACCCCGAGACCAAGGACTTCTCCGCGGTCGCCACCAAGGTCAAGAACTCCGGCGCCGACGTGGTCTACTACGGCGGCGAGTACCCGCAGGCCGGCCCGCTCAGCAAGCAGATCAAGGCCGCCGGAGCCAAGATCCCGCTGGTCGGCGGCGACGGCATCTACAGCGCCGACTTCATCAAGCTGGCCGGCGCCAGCGGCACCGGTGACCTCGCCACCTCGGTCGGCGCGCCGGTCGAGGAACTGCCCTCCGCCAAGGAGTTCGTGGCCAACTACAAGGCCGAGGGCTACAAGGACGCCTACGAGGCCTACGGCGGCTACTCCTACGACTCGGCCTGGGCGATCATCGAGGCCGTCAAGAAGGTCGTCGAGGACAACGACGGCAAGCTGCCCGACGACGCCCGCGAGAAGGTCACCGCGGCCATGCAGGACGTCTCCTTCGACGGAGTCACCGGCAAGGTCTCCTTCGACGAGTTCGGCGACGCGACCAACAAGCAGCTGACCGTCTACGCCGTCGAGAACGGCGACTGGAAGGACGTCAAGTCCGGCACCTTCACCGGCTGACCCAGCCCAGCACCAACGAGCCGCGCGGGGCGCCGCACCACTGGCGCCCCGCGCGGACTCGCATCCGGCCCCATCCGTCGAACTTTCCGAACGTCTCGGAGGACATGCGGTGAACGAACTGCCGCAGCAGCTGGTCAACGGCCTGCTACTGGGATCCATGTACGGGCTGGTCGCCCTCGGCTACACAATGGTCTACGGCATTGTCCAGCTCATCAACTTCGCCCACGGCGAGATCTTCATGACCGGCGCCTTCGGCGCGCTCACGGTCTACGTCTACCTCCTGCCCGACGGCACCTCCATGCTGATCGCTCTGCCCCTCATGCTCATCGGAGCCATGATCGTGGCCACCACCGTGGCCGTCGGGGCGGAACGGTTCGCCTACCGTCCCCTGCGGGGCGCGCCCCGCCTGGCACCGCTCATCACGGCCATCGGCCTGTCGCTGGCCCTCCAGCAGGCCGTCTGGGCCTGGTACCCCGAGGCGAAGTCCGCCCGGACCTTCCCCAGCATCCCCGGCGGCCCCTTCGAGTTCGGCTCCGTCACCATCCAGACCGGTGACATCTTCCTGTTCTGCGCCGCCCCGCTGAGCATGGCCATCCTCGGCTACTTCGTCATGCGCACCCGGACCGGGCGCGGCATGCAGGCCACGGCCCAGGACCCGGACACCGCCAAGCTGATGGGCGTCAACACCGACCGCATCATCGTCATCGCGTTCGCCCTCGGCGCCGTCTTCGCCGCCGTGGGAGGAGTCGCCTACGGCCTGAAGTACGGCCAGATCGACTTCCGCATGGGCTTCATCCTCGGCCTGAAGGCCTTCACCGCGGCCGTCCTCGGGGGCATCGGCAACATCTACGGAGCCATGCTCGGCGGTCTGGTCCTCGGCGTCGCCGAGGCGCTGTCCACCGCCTACATCTCCGACATCCCCGGCATGCAGCAGTTCGGCAGCCAGTCCTGGGCCGACGTCTGGGCCTTCGTACTCCTCATCCTCGTGCTCCTGTTCAGGCCGCAGGGTCTGCTCGGCGAGCGCGTCGCGGACAGGGCGTGACACCGATGACGACACAGACCACCACAGCGAAGACCCCCGGCTCCCCCGCCGTCGAGCCCCCCCGGGGCCTCATCGGCCTCCCGGAGCACATCGGCCGCGCCCTCGCCACCGGCGGTGGCATCCTCACCGTCCTGTCGACCTTCCTCGCCTGGACGTGGACCTCTCAGTTCCCCGGTGACCTCACGGTCTACGGCTACCCCGGCGGCCTGCAGGTCCTGGTCCTCATCGGCGGCGCGCTGACCGCGCTGTTCGGCCTCGCCTCCTACGGCGTCAAGGGCCTGCAGTGGCTGACGCCCGCCGGCGCGGACAGCGCCATCAAGCTGTCCTCGCTCGCCGCCCTCGTCACGACCTGGTACACGGTCCTCGCCATCAGCGCGACCCTCGGCGGACTGGTCCACCTCGAACCGGGCGCCTGGGTCGCCGCGGTCGCCAGCCTGCTCGCCGTCCTCGGCGCGCTGTCCCTGCCGTTCGAGCGGCCCGAGCCCGACCCGCACGACCCGGACGACACCGGCTGGGAGAAGTTCCGCCACGACGCCCGTGCCGGCTTCGCCGTCGTGCGCGCCTCCATCGCCACCGGCCGGACCCGCGCCCCGCGCCCCCTGCCCTCCTACGCCGAGATCCTCATCATCGTCGCCACCCTCGCCATGGGCCTGCTGGTCTTCACCTACGGCATCGCGACCGAGTACGACGAGCTGTTCATCGGCTTCCTGATCACGGCCGGGTTCGGCTTCGCGGCCCTCCTCAAGGCGGGCCTGATCAACCGGGTCTCCGCGATCACCGCCAAGCACCGCAACGTCACCATGATCGGCGCGTTCGTCGCGGCGGCGGCCTTCCCCTTCACCCAGTCCGACGACCAGTACGCCACCATCGGCGTCTACATCCTGATCTTCGCCACCGTCGCCCTGGGCCTCAACATCGTCGTCGGCCTGGCCGGCCTCCTCGACCTCGGATACGTCGCCTTCCTCGGCGTCGGCGCCTACACGGCCGCCATGGTCTCCGGAAGTCCGTCCAGCCCGTTCGACATCCACCTGCCCTTCTGGGCCAGCGCCCTCCTGGGCGCCTTCGTCGCCATGATCTTCGGTGTCCTGATCGGCGCCCCGACGCTCCGGCTGCGCGGCGACTACCTCGCCATCGTCACCCTGGGCTTCGGTGAGATCTTCCGCATCGCGGTCCTCAACACCGACGGCACCTCCGGACCCGACGTCACCAACGGCTCCAACGGCATCTCCTCGATCCCGAACCTCAACATCCTGGGCTTCGACTTCGGCCAGGAGCACACCATCTTCGGGTTCACCATCGCCCGGTTCGCCAACTACTTCCTGCTGATGCTGCTCATCACGCTGGTCGTCGTGGTGGTCTTCCGGCGCAGCAGCGACTCCCGGATCGGCCGGGCCTGGGTCGCCATCCGCGAGGACGAGACCGCCGCCCGCGCCATGGGCATCAACGGCTTCCGCGTGAAGCTGATCGCCTTCGCCCTCGGCGCCACCCTCGCCGGTCTGGCCGGCACGGTGCAGGCGCACGTCACCTACACCGTGACGCCCGAGCAGTACATGTTCGCCCACGTGGTCCCGCCCAACAGCGCCTTCCTGCTGGCGGCCGTCGTCCTGGGCGGCATGGGCACCATCAGCGGTCCGCTGGTCGGCGCCGCGCTGCTCTACCTGATCCCCGCCAAGCTCCAGTTCCTCGGCGACTTCCAGCTCCTCGCCTTCGGCCTCGCGCTCGTCCTGCTCATGCGCTTCCGGCCCGAGGGCCTCATCCCCAACCGGCGGCGGCAGCTCGAGTTCCACGAGGATGCCGAAGCGCCGACAGTCCTCAGCAAGGCAGGGGCCTGACCACCATGACGACCGACACCACCACCCAGAGCGCGTCCGCCGGCGCCGCCAAGGGCGAGACGATCCTCGACGCCCGCGGCGTGACCATGCGCTTCGGCGGCCTCACCGCCGTCCGCGAGGTCGACCTCACCGTCCACAGCGGTGAGATCGTCGGACTCATCGGGCCCAACGGCGCGGGGAAGACCACCTTCTTCAACTGCCTGACCGGCCTGTACATCCCCACCGAGGGCGAAGTCCGCTACAAGGGCAGGGTTTTGCCGCCCAAGTCCTTCAAGGTGACCGCCGCCGGCATCGCCCGGACGTTCCAGAACATCCGCCTGTTCGGCAACATGACGGTGCTGGAGAACGTCCTGGTCGGCCGGCACACCCGCACCAAGGAAGGGCTCTGGTCCGCCCTCCTGCGCGGTCCGGGCTTCCACCGCGCCGAGGCCGCCTCCCGCGCACGGGCCATGGAGCTGCTGGAGTTCGTCGGCCTCGCCGACAAGGCCGACCACCTCGCGCGCAACCTGCCCTACGGTGAGCAGCGGCGGCTGGAGATCTCTCGCGCCCTCGCCAGCGAGCCGGGGCTGCTCCTGCTGGACGAGCCCACCGCGGGCATGAACCCGCAGGAGACCCGCGAGACGGAAGAGCTCGTGTTCGCCATCCGGGACATGGGCATCGCCGTCCTCGTGATCGAGCACGACATGCGGTTCATCTTCAACCTCTGCGACCGTGTGGCCGTCCTGGTCCAGGGTCAGAAGCTGGTGGAGGGCGACCCCGCCACCGTCCAGGGCGACGAACGCGTCATCGCCGCCTACATCGGAGAGCCCATCGCGGACGACCCCGGCGCCGAGGAGGCGGCCGAGGTCGAAGCGGCGGAAGCAGCCGCCGAGGCCACCACCGACGCAGCGCCCGGCAAGGAGACCGACCGATGACCGCACTCCTCGAAGTCGAAGACCTCAAGGTCGCCTACGGCAAGATCCAGGCCGTCAAGGGCATCTCCTTCAAGGTCGAGGCGGGCGAAGTGGTCACTCTCATCGGCACCAACGGTGCCGGGAAGACCACCACCCTGCGGACCCTGTCCGGCCTGCTGAAGCCGGTCGGCGGTCAGATCAGGTTCAACGGCAGGTCGCTGAAGAAGCTGCCGGCCCACGACATCGTGTCGCACGGGCTCGCCCACTCCCCCGAGGGGCGGCACATCTTCCCGCGCATGACCATCGAGGACAACCTCCGCCTCGGTGCCTTCCTGCGCAGCGACAAGGCGGGCATCGAGAAGGACATCAAGCGCGCCTACGACCTGTTCCCCATCCTCGGGGAGCGCCGCAAGCAGGCCGCCGGAACCCTCTCCGGCGGTGAGCAGCAGATGCTCGCCATGGGCAGGGCCCTCATGTCCCAGCCCAAGCTGCTGATGCTCGACGAGCCCTCCATGGGTCTCTCGCCGATCATGATGCAGAAGATCATGGCGACCATCGCGGAGCTGAAGGCGCAGGGCACCACCATCCTGCTGGTCGAGCAGAACGCCCAGGCGGCGCTGTCCCTGGCCGACCAGGGTCATGTGATGGAGACCGGCAACATCGTCCTGTCCGGCACCGGGCGCGACCTGCTGCACGACGAGTCCGTGCGCAAGGCGTACCTCGGCGAGGACTGACACACCGGCACCGGACCACGCGAGGCCCGCGTCCCCGAGGGGGGCGCGGGCCTCGTGCCGTGGTGCCGGGCCTGCGGTGCCTCAGCCCTTGGCCGCCTTCTTCTCCTCGGCGTCGTCGATGACCGCCTGCGCGACCTGCTGCATGGACATCCGCCGGTCCATCGAGGTCTTCTGGATCCACCGGAACGCCGCGGGCTCGGTCAGCCCGTACTCGGTCTGCAGGATCGACTTGGCGCGCTCGACCAGCTTGCGCGTCTCCAGCCGCTGGCTCAGGTCGGCGACCTCGCGCTCCAGCTCCTTCAGCTCGGTGAACCGCGACACCGCCATCTCGATGGCCGGCACCACGTCGCTCTTGGAGAACGGCTTCACCAGGTACGCCATCGCTCCGGCGTCCCGGGCGCGCTCCACCAGCTCGCGCTGGGAGAAGGCGGTCAGCATCAGCACCGGCGCGATGCGCTCCTCGGCGATCTTCTCGGCCGCCGAGATGCCGTCCAGTTTCGGCATCTTGACGTCGAGGATCACCAGGTCGGGGTGGTGCTCCCGGGCCAGTTCGACGGCCCGCTCGCCGTCCCCGGCCTCGCCGACGACCGTGTAGCCCTCCTCCTCGAGCATCTCTTTGAGGTCGAGCCGGATCAGCGCCTCGTCCTCGGCGATGACGACGCGGGTCGTCATCGGGGGCACGTGCGACTGGTCGTCTTCGGGCACGTCGACGGGCTGGGGCGACTCGGGGGCGCTCACGTGGGCTCCTTGGTGCGGGGCAGGCCGGTACTGCTGACAAGAGCGTACCGAGCTGCGGTAAGGTGGGTGGACGGCGGGTGACCGCCGACCTTCGTTTCGAAGGGCGCCCCGGTAGCCCAGCGGTAGAGGCAATGGTCTCAAACACCATCCAGCGTCGGTTCGAATCCGACCCGGGGTACTTTTCCTCCGAATGCAAGGTCTCTTCCCGGGAGTGGGCGGACCAGCCCTCGTGACCGGACCTCCCGGCGCTTTCTCCGGAACCCCCCACAGCAGCGCCGCGGCACCCCTCGTGGTCCCCCGCGGGCGCCCCGGGACCGCGGCCGGCCCGGGGCCCGGACGCCTCACTTCGGGCTGTCGTCCTCGCCGACGTGGTGGACGCGGACCAGGTTGGTGGAGCCGGAGACTCCCGGCGGGGAGCCCGCGGTGATGACGACGGTCTCCCCCTTCTCGCACCGGGCGTGCTTCAGCAGCAGCTCGTCCACCTGGTCGACCATGGCGTCGGTGGACTCCACGTGCGGCCCCAGGAAGGTCTCCACCCCCCAGGACAGGCTGAGTTGGGACCGGGTGGCCGGGTCCGGGGTGAAGGCGAGCAGCGGGATCGGCGAGCGGTAGCGGGACAGTCGGCGGGCGGTGTCGCCGGACTGGGTGAAGGCGACGAGGAAGCGGGCGCCCAGGAAGTCGCCGATCTCGGCCGCCGCGCGCGCCACCGCCCCGCCCTGGGTGCGGGGCTTGTTGCGGTCGGTCAGCGGCGGCAGCCCCTTGGCGAGGACGTCCTCCTCGACGGCCTCGATGATGCGGGCCATGGTGCGGACGGTCCCGGTGGCGTGCTTGCCGACACTGGTCTCGCCGGAGAGCATCACGGCGTCCGTGCCGTCGATGACCGCGTTCGCCACGTCCGACGCCTCGGCCCGGGTGGGCCGGACGTGGTCGATCATCGAGTCGAGCATCTGGGTGGCGACGATGACCGGTTTGGCATTGCGTGTGGCCAGCTTGATGGCGCGCTTCTGCACGATGGGAACGAGTTCGAGGGGCATTTCGACGCCGAGGTCGCCGCGCGCCACCATGATGGCGTCGAAGGCGGCCACGATGTCCTCGATGTTCTCGACCGCCTGGGGCTTCTCGATCTTCGCGACGACCGGAAGACGGCGGCCCTCCTCGTCCATGATCCGGTGGACCTCCTTGATGTCCCGGCCGCTGCGGACGAAGGAGAGCGCGATGATGTCGAATCCGGTCCGCAGGGCCCAGCGGAGGTCGTCCTCGTCCTTCTTGGACAGGGCCGGCACGGACACGGCGACGCCGGGCAGGTTGAGTCCCTTGTGGTCGGAGACGACCCCGCCCTCCACGACGGCCGTGCGGACCTCCGGCCCCTCCACGGCCGTGACCTCCAGGGTGACCCTGCCGTCGTCGACGAGGATGCGCTCGCCCGGGGTGACGTCGTCGGCGAGACCCGCGTAGGTGGTGCCGCACCGGTGCCGGTCGCCCTCGGTGCCCTCCTCCACGGTGATGGTGAAGGTGTCACCGCGTTCGAGGAGTACCGGTCCCTCGGCGAACTCGCCGAGCCGGATCTTCGGGCCTTGCAGATCGGCCAGGAGCCCCACGCTGCGCCCGGTCTCGTCGGCGGCCTTGCGCACCCGTCGGTAGCGCTCCTCGTGCTCGGCGTGTCCGCCGTGGCTGAGGTTGAAACGGGCCACGTCCATCCCCGCGTCGACCAGGTCTTTGATCCGGTCGTACGTATCGGTGGCAGGGCCCAGGGTGCAGACGATTTTCGCTCGGCGCATGGTACGAGCCTATGGCTTACCGTCGAGTAGGCACGTGGCGTCCGGTGACGGTTCGAAAGCGCCCCGGTGAAGCATGGCCGACACCTTCTGAACGCGCGCGGGACTGCTCCGATGAGCACGTTTCTGCCTCCGGACGGACGGCGCAGGGGCCTGCCCCGCCGCGCCGGAAGGCTAGAGCTCCGGCGGCACCAGGGTGAAGCGGGCGGTGACCTCCGCCTGGACCCGCCGGCGCTGCGGCTCCAGGTCCAGGGGCGGCGGCTCCTCGTCGGCGGCGGAACGGGCGAAGCCGCGCGGCGCCGTCCCGGCGAAGGTCTCCGGGGGCAGGTCCGGGACGCCGGTGTCGGTCAGCTCCACGAGGGCGTCGAGAGCGGTGCCCAGGGCCTCGGCGTACTCGCGGGCCCGGCGGACGGCGTCGTGGACCGCCTCCTGCCGGGCCCGGCGGTGGGCGGGCGAGTCGGGCCGCAGGGACCACCGCAGGCCGTCGACCCGGGTGAGGTCCAGGTCGGCGAGGCGGGCGGCGAGGTCGCCCAGCACGGCGAAGTCGCTCAGCTCGGCGGCGAGCCGGACGGTGCCGTGGTAGCCGCGGACCCGCTCGCCCCGGCCCCGGGAGCCCAGCTCCGGCGTCACGGTGAGACTGCCGGTCTCCAGGCGCTCGACACCGTCGCCGCAGGACCTGACGAGGTCGAGGGCGGCGGCGTTGCGGCGGGTCAGGGCGTCGAGGGTGGCGCGCCGGTCGCGGTCCCGGGCGCCGACGGTGATGTCGAGGCGGGCGAGCTCGGGGGCGACGTCGAAACGGGCCTCCCCGCGCACGGTGAGGTGGGGGGCCGCCGGGGTGCCGGGCGCACCGGACCGCGCTGCCGGACGTGCGTCGTGAGGGATGGCCATGTGTCCCACTGTGTCAGCTCGTTGCCGTTTCCACAGCGGGCCGGTCACCGGATCGCCACCGCGAGGGGGCTGTTGCTCCTGGACGTGTTCAGGTCAGAATCGACGCCTGAAATCTACGCGCGTTGTGCGCTGTCGGGACGAGGAGATCCGCTATGCCGTTCGACCGCCGGACGTTCCTGGAGAGATCGGCCGCGACCGGAGCGGGGGTGGCGCTGGCGGGTGCGGCGGTGCCCGCCGCCGCGGCCGCGGAGCCGGCCGGGCACCGGGGCAGGAAGCCGGTGAAGCGCTACGCGCTGACCGTGATGGGCACGACCGACCTGCACGGGCACGTCTTCAACTGGGACTACTTCAAGGACGCGGAGTACACCGACCCGGCGGGCAACGCGCAGGGCCTGGCGCGGGTGTCCGCGCTCGTGAACCAGGTCCGCGCGGAGAAGGGCCGGCACAACACCCTGCTGATCGACGCGGGCGACACCATCCAGGGGACGCCGCTGACGTACTACTACGCCAAGGTGGACCCCATCACCGCCAAGGGCGGCCCGGTCCACCCCATGGCGCAGGCGATGAACGCCATCGGGTACGACGCGGTGGCCCTCGGCAACCACGAGTTCAACTACGGCATCGACACGCTGCGGGCGTTCGAGCGGCAGTGCCGGTTCCCGCTGCTCGGCGCGAACGCGGTCGACGCCAGGACGCTGAAGCCCGCCTTCCCGCCGTACTTCATGAAGACGTTCCGGGTGAAGGGCGCACCCCCGGTGAAGGTGGCGGTGCTGGGCCTGACGAACCCGGGGATCGCGATCTGGGACAAGGCCTACGTGCAGGGCCGGCTGGCCTTCCCGGGCCTGGAGGAGCAGGCGGCGACGTGGGTGCCGAAGCTGCGGTCGATGGGCGCGGACGTGGTCGTGGTGTCGGCGCACTCGGGCACCTCGGGGACGTCGTCGTACGGGGACCAGCTGCCGTACGTGGAGAACGCGGCGGCGAACGTGGCCCGCCAGGTGCCCGGGATCGACGCGATCCTGGTGGGGCACGCGCACACGGAGATCGCGGAGTTGCGGGTCACCAACGAGGAGACCGGCCGGGAGGTCGTGCTGTCGGAGCCGCTGTGCTACGCGGAGCGGCTGACCCTGTTCGACATCGAGCTGGCCTTCGGACGCGGCCGGTGGCGGGTGGAGTCGGTGTCCGCGTCGCTGCGGGACTCGGCGACGGTCGAGGACGACCCGCGCATCACGCGGCTGCTGACGGACGAGCACCAGAAGGTGGTGGCGTACGTCAACCAGGTGGTGGGCCGCGCCACCGACACGCTGACCACGGTGGAGGCCCGCTACAAGGACGCCCCGGTCATCGATCTGATCAGCCGGGTGCAGGAGGACGTGGTGCGCCAGGCGCTGGCGGGCACGGAGTACGCCGGTCTGCCGGTGCTGTCGCAGGCGTCGCCGTTCTCGCGGACCTCCGAGATCCCGGCGGGCGACGTGACCGTCCGGGACCTGTCGAGCCTGTACGTGTACGACAACACGCTGGTGGCGAAGCTGATGACGGGGGCGCAGGTCCGGGCGTACCTGGAGTACTCGGCGGAGTACTTCGTGCAGACGGCGGCCGGCGCGCCGGTGGACGTGGACCGGCTGACGAACGCGGGCGGCCGGCCGGACTACAACTACGACTACGTCTCCGGGCTCCGGTACGACATCGACATCGCCCGGCCGCCGGGGTCGCGGATCCGCGACCTGCTCTTCGAGGGGGCGCCCCTGGACGACGCCGCGCGGTTCGTGTTCGCGGTGAACAACTACCGGGCGAACGGCGGCGGCGCGTTCCCCCACGTGGCGTCGGCGCCGGAGCTGTGGGCGGAGTCCACGGAGATCCGGACCCGGATCGCGGAGTGGGTCACCGCCAAGGGGGTGCTGGACCCGCGGGACTTCGCGTCGGTGGACTGGCGGCTCACCCGGGACGGCACGCCGGTGTTCTGACCGTGCCGCCCGGCCGCGGACGGCCCTTGGGGTGCGTCCGCGGCCGGGCGCCGGTTCACGCCTGCTGGACGCGCAGGGCGCGGGCGAGGTCGTCGAGCTGGTCGGTGAGCTTGCGGCGCAGGGCGGGCACCGGGTCGCCCTCGCGCAGGCACCGCTCGCCCAGGCTCAGGTGCTCGGCGTCGACGGCGTGGGCCGGGAACGCCCAGTACCCGGCGGCCTCCGCGATGGCGGGACCGCGGCGGGCGGCGAGCGGCACCACGTCCTCGTAGTAACGGGCCACGTACGGGCGGACCAGCTCGGCCTGTTCGGGCTGCCAGAAGCCCCGGGCGGTGGCGGTGAACAGGTAGTTGGACAGGTCGTCGGACGCGAACATGGCCTGCCAGGCGCGGGCCTTGGCGTCCTCGTCGGGCAGGGCGGCGCGGCAGCGGGCGGCGCCCTCGTGCCCGGTGGCGCTCGGGTCCTGTTCCAGTTCGGCGGCGATGGCGGCCTCGTCGGTGGCGCCGAGGACGGCGAGGCGGGCGAGGACCCGCCAGCGCAGTTCCGGGTCGAGTTCGGGGCCGCCGGGGACGGTGCCGTCGTCGAGCCAGGTGGTGATGGCCTCGGGGTGGGCGGCGGCGGCGATGAAGTGCCGCACGGCGGTCAGCCGCAGGCCGGGGTGGTCGCCGTCCTCGGTGCGGCGCAGCAGGTCGCGGCACAGGCCGGTGAGGGCGCCGAGCGCGGCGGGCCGCTGGCCGGGGGTGAGGTAGCGGTCGGTGAGGTGGGTGGCGGCGAACGCCAGGACGCCCTGCACCAGCGCGAGGTCGGTCTCCTCGGGGAGGTGGGCGCAGGCGGTGGCGAGGTAGTCGCCGGGGGCGAGTTCGCCGTCGCGGACCATGTCGCGCAGGGCGTTCCAGACGACGGCCCGGGTGAGGGCGTCGGGGATGCCGGACAGGCCGCGCAGCACCGTCTCCAGGGAGGTGTCGTCGAGGCGGATCTTGGCGTAGGTGAGGTCGAGGTCGTTGGGCACGACCAGGGCGGGGTGGGTGCCGGGGCGGGCCGCGGGGGCGGCGTCGCCCGGGACGTCGGTCTCGAAGCGTTCCCGCAGGACCAGGGCGCGGTTGTCGCCGAGGTCGCGGTCGTAGACGCCGACGGTGACGCGGTGCGGCCGGTGGCCGTCCCGGTCGAGGGCGAGGGTCCACTGGCCGGGGCGGGAGCCGACGGCGGCGGTGAGCCGGTCGACGCCGCTGGTGCGCAGCCAGGCGTCGGCCCAGGCGTGGACGTCGCGGTCGGTGGCGGCGGCGAGGGAGTCGATGAAGTCGGCGAGGGTGGCGTTGGCGAACCGGTGCCGGGCGAAGTGGATGTTGATGCCGGCCAGGAAGTCCTTCTCACCGAGCCAGGCGACGAGCTGGCGCAGGGCCGAGGCGCCCTTGGCGTAGGAGATGCCGTCGAAGTTGAGCAGCGCGGAGGCGGTGTCCTCGACGTGTTCGGGGGCGACGGGGTGGGTGGAGGGGCGCTGGTCGGCGTCGTAGCCCCAGGTCTTGCGGGCGACGCCGAAGTCGGTCCAGGTGTCGGTGAAGCGGGTCGCCTCGGCGGTGACCTGGTAGCCCATGTACTCGGCGAAGGACTCGTTGAGCCAGATGTCGTCCCACCAGCTGAGGGTGACGAGGTCGCCGAACCACATGTGGGCCATCTCGTGGGCGATGACCATGGCGCGGGTCTGGCGCTCGGTGTCGGTGACGGCGGAGCGGTAGACGAACTCGTCGCGGAAGGTGACCAGGCCTGGGTTCTCCATGGCCCCGGCGTTGAACTCGGGGACGAACGCCTGGTCGTAGGAGTCGAAGGGGTAGGGCTCCTCGAACTTCTCGTGGTAGCGGTCGAAGCAGGCGCGGGTGATGTCGAGGAGTTCGTCGGCGTCGGCGTCGAGGTGGGGGGCCAGCGAGCGGCGGCAGTGCAGGCCGAAGGGCAGGCCGCGGTGCTCGGTGCGGACGCTGTGCCAGGGGCCGGCGGCGACGGCGACGAGGTAGGTCGGGATGAGCGGGGTGGGCGCGGCCCGCCAGCGGCCGTCGCCGAGGTGTTCGGTGACGCCGTTGGCGAGGACCGTCCAGGCCGGCGGGGCGGTGACGCTCAGCTCGAAGACGGCCTTGAGGTCGGGCTGGTCGAACGCGGCGAACACGCGCTGGACGTCGTCCAGGAAGAGCTGGGTGTAGACGTAGGTCTCGCCGTCGGTGGGGTCGGTGAAGCGGTGCATGCCCTCGCCGGTGCGGGAGTAGCGCATGCGCGCGTCGACGCGGAGTTCGTGCCCGCCGGGGGTGAGGCCCTTCAGCGGCAGGCGGTTGCCGTCCAGGATCCCGGGGTCCAGGGGCTGTCCGTCGAGGGTGACGGAGCGCAGCTCGGCGGGCTTGACCTCGACGAAGGTGTCCGTGGCGTCCCGGTCCGCGAGGACGGTGAAGGAGATCGCGGTGCGGGAGTCGAAGGTCTCCTCCCCGGCGGTCAGGTCGAGTTCGACCGTGTAGCGGTGGACGTCGAGGAGCTGTGCTCGGTTCTGCGCTTCGTCGCGCGTCAGTACGGACATGCAGGCCATGCTGCCCGATGGCGTCGGCACGGCACAGGGGCGGTTCGGTACGCGGCTTATGTCCGCTCCGGAGTGAGCTCCCCGTGCGCCCCCGCGGGGTGCCCCGGGGACGGGTGGGGGTGGGGGTGCGGGTGCGGGTGTGGGTGCGGCAGAGCGGGGCGGGCCGCGGCCGGGGCGGGGGCCGGGGTGAGGCGGGCGCGCAGGTCGCGGAGTTCGCCTTCCAGGGCGAGGCGGCGCTGGTGCGCCTCGTACAGATGGCGGACCTTGATCCGCAGGGTCCAGGGATCGACGGGCTTGGCGACCACGTCGGCGACGCCGAGGGCGTAGGCGGCGGCGCCGAACTCGCGGTCGCGGCCGTGCGCGGTGAGCAGGACGACCGGGATGTGCTGGGTCTGTTCCAGCCGCCGCATGTAGCCGACCACGTCCAGGCCGCCGGTGCCGGGGGCGCGCAGGTTGAGCAGGACCAGGCCGACGTTCCCGCGCAGCAGCTGCTTGAGGGCCGCCTCGCTGGTGGTGGCCCGGCCCAGCGGGCGACCCAGCGGGGCGAGGGCGCTCTCCAGCGCGTACAGGGTGTCGTCGTGACCGTCGACGATGAGGATCCTGGCATCCCGGGGCATGGCGGACGTCCCTCCTCGTAAGGGGACCGGAGTCTCGGCCGGGCGCTGACGGAAGGTGTCCGCCGGCTGACAAGGAGTGCCCATAGGATGCCCCGCGCACGCGCTCCTGTCACTCCCCGGGGGGAGGGTGCGGCTCGGTCAGTCCTTCGGACGGCCGGCGCCGCCCGCGGCGTCCTCGGCGATGCGTTCGTGGTGGCGGATCACCTCGGCGACGATGAAGTTCAGGAACTTCTCTGCGAAGGCCGGGTCGAGCCGGGCGTCCTCGGCGAGATCGCGCAGCCGGGCGATCTGGCGGGCCTCCCGGGCCGGGTCGGCGGGCGGCAGCCGGTGCTCGGCCTTGAGCCGGCCGACCTGCTGGGTGCACTTGAAGCGCTCGGCGAGCATGTGGACGACGGCGGCGTCGATGTTGTCGATGCTGTCGCGCAGCCGGGTGAGTTCCTCGCGCACGGCGGGGTCGATGTCCGAGGGGCCGGTGGGGCTGGTGGTCATGGGGCGTCAGCCTACGGGCCGGGCGCTCCCGGGGCGGGAACGGTCCGCTTGCTGGTCACCGCTCGCGGGTGCCGCGCCGCCGGCGGGGTGCCGGGGCGGTCCGGACCGTACAGTGGTACCCGGTGGGGACGTCCGCGGGGGTGAGACGTGGCGAACGGCGGTCCGGTCGAGCACGGCTACCCGCACCTGGAGACGGTGCGGGAGTCCATCACGGCGCTGTACCGCAGGCTCACCCTCGACACCGTCCGGACCTTCTCGACCAGTGTCGCGCCCGCCGACGTGGCGTTCTGCGACACCGACGACCTGCACCTGGGCGCGCAGCGGGTGGCCCGGGAACTGGTGCGGCACTACCGGCTGCCCGACGCGCGGCTGATCGTCGGATTCCGCTCGATGACGCACGCGGCGAACGTCGAACTGACGGCGGGGCCGGAGTACTTCGTGGAGCTGAACGACCGGTTCCGCACGCATCGGCGGGACATCGGGGCGGCCCTGGCGCACGAGGTGATGCACGTGTACCTGCACCGCCTGGGGCTGTCCTTCCCCACGACACGGGAGAACGAGATCCTCACCGACACGGCGGCGACCTACCTGGGCGCGGGGTGGCTGCTGCTGGACGCGTTCCGCGAGGACGGGGCGTCCTCGCAGAAGCTGGGGTACCTCACGCCGGAGGAGTTCGGGTACGTGCTGGCGAAGCGGTCGCTGTTCTTCGGCGAGGACCCCTCGGTGTGGTTCACCAGCGCCCAGGCGTACACGGCGTACGGCAGGGGCCTGGCGCTGGCCCGGCAGGACGAGCAGCAGCCGCCGCTGACGGCGGCCGGCTGGGCGGGCCGCCGCCGGTACGCCCGCGACCGGCGTCAGGCGCAGGAGCGGCACGCCGGCGGGCCCGCCCGGCCCGGCGTCCCGTACCGGTTCGCGCCGGACGGCCACGGTCCCCTGAAGGTGTCCTTCCCCTGCCCGACGTGCCGGCAGCGCATCCGGGTGCCGGTACGGGGGCGGGTGCGGGCCCGGTGCGGCCTGTGCCGGACGGTGCTGGAGTGCGACACCTGACGGTGCCCGGGTGGGGCCCCGGCGCCCCGGCCTGCGCGCCGGGACGCTCACACCGTCCGGACAGCGCGCTTCCGTAGGCTGGGCACATGAAACGTGCCCTGCTCACGGCCCTGTGCGTGGTCGTCGTCGCGGTGTCGGGATGCTCGTCGGCCGGAAGCGGCGCCGCCGGGCGGGAGGCGGACGGGGCGAGCCTGTCGAGCCCGGCGAAGAAGGAACTGGCGCAGCAGATCGTGGCGAGCGCGGAGAACGGGACGCTGGACTGGCGCAGCGCCTACGGCTACGTCGAGGACATAGGCGACGGCCAGGGTTACACGGCGGGCATCATCGGTTTCTGCACCGGCACCCACGACCTGCTGACCCTGGTCGAGAAGTACACGGCCGACCACCCGGGCAACGGCCTCGCCCGCTATCTGCCCGCCCTGCGCGCGGTCGACGGCACCGACTCGCACGAGGGACTGGACCCGGGCTTCCCGGCGGCGTGGAAGGCGGAGGCGGAGCGCCCGGCGTTCCGCGCCGCGCAGGACGCCGAGCGGGACGCCGTGTACTTCGGCCCGGCGGTGCGCCGCGCCGAGCGGGACGGGCTGTCCGCGCTGGGCCAGTTCGTCTACTACGACGCGATGGTCTACCACGGTCCCGGGGACGGCCCCACCAGCTTCGGCGGCATCCGCGCGGCGGCGCTGCGCGCGGCGGAGCCCCCGGCCGGCGGCGGCGACGAGGCGGCGTACCTCTCCGTGTTCCTGGACGTCCGCCGCGCGGCCATGAACCGGCTGCACCCCGCGCACGACACCAGCAGGGTCACCGCCCAGCGCCGCTTCCTGGACGAGGGGAACCTGGACCTCGACACCCCGCTGGAGTGGGAGATGTACGGCACGTCCTACGAGGTGACCTGAGCCGGTCCGGCCCCCGGGGACGTGTTACGGCGCCCGCCCCGGTGTCCGGTCGGGGACGGGGGCGGGCGCCGTCTGTGTCCGTACGCCTTTGTACGTCACGTGTGTGAGGGACCGTCAGGTCCCGGTGCGGGCCGTCAGACCGCCAGCGCGCGGTCGGTCGGACGGATCGGGGCCGGCAGGTCGCTCGCCCCCGTGAGGAAGCGGTCGCAGCCCCGCGCGGCCGAGCGGCCCTCGGCGATCGCCCACACGATGAGCGACTGTCCGCGTCCGGCGTCACCGGCCACGAACACGCCGGGCACGTTCGTCTGGAAGTCGGCGTCCCGGGCGATGTTACCCCGCTCGTCGAGTTCCAGGCCGAACTGTTCCACCAGCCCGTTGTCCCGGTCGGTTCCGGTGAAGCCCATGGCGAGGGTGACCAGCTGGGCGGGGATCTTCCGCTCGGTGCCCGGCTTCGGGACCGGCCTGCCGTCGGTGAACTCGACCTCGGTCAGGTGCAGCCACTGGACGTTGCCGTCCTCGTCGCCCTCGAAGTGGGTGGTGGAGACGGAGTAGACCCGCTCGCCGCCCTCCTCGTGGGCGGACGTCACCTTGTAGAGCATCGGGAAGGTCGGCCAGGGCTGGCTCACCGGGTTCCGCTCCTCGCCGGGGCGGGGCATGATCTCCAGCTGGGTGACGGACGCGGCGCCCTGGCGGTGGGCGGTGCCCACGCAGTCGGCGCCGGTGTCACCGCCGCCGATCACGACGACGTGCTTGCCCTCGGCGGTGATCGGCGGAGCGACGTAGTCGCCCTCCTGCACCTTGTTGGCCAGCGGCAGGTACTCCATGGCCTGGTGGATGCCCTTGAGGTCGCGGCCGGGCACCGGCAGGTCGCGCGCGGTCGTCGCACCGACGGCCAGGACGACCGCGTCGTAGCGCTTGCGCAGCGCGGTGGCCGGCATGTCCCGGCCGATCTCGATGCCGGTGCGGAACTTGGTGCCCTCCGCGCGCATCTGCTCGATCCGGCGGTTGATGTGCCGCTTCTCCATCTTGAACTCGGGGATCCCGTACCGCAGCAGGCCGCCGATGCGGTCGGCCCGCTCGTAGACGGCGACGGTGTGGCCCGCCCGGGTCAGCTGCTGGGCGGCGGCCAGGCCGGCCGGGCCGGAGCCGACGACGGCGACGGTCTTGCCGGAGAGCCGTTCGGGGACCTGCGGGGCGACGTCACCGGCCGCCCACGCCTTGTCGATGATGGAGACCTCGACGTTCTTGATGGTCACCGGCGGCTGGTTGATGCCGAGCACGCACGCCGACTCGCACGGGGCCGGGCAGAGACGGCCGGTGAACTCGGGGAAGTTGTTCGTCGCGTGCAGGCGTTCGCTCGCCGCCGCCCAGTCCTCGCGGTAGGCGTAGTCGTTCCACTCGGGGATGAGGTTGCCCAGCGGGCAGCCGTTGTGGCAGAACGGGATGCCGCAGTCCATGCACCGGCTGGCCTGCTTGCTGATGATGGGGAGCAGCGAGCCGGGGACGTAGACCTCGTTCCAGTCCTTGACGCGCTCCGGGACCGGGCGGGTCGGGGCGAGTTCGCGGCCGTGGTTCAGAAAGCCCTTCGGGTCAGCCATTGATCGCCGCCTCCATCATCTTCTCGTGGGTCTCGGACTCGGAGAGCCCGGCTCGCTCGGCGGCGTCCTTGGCGGCGAGCACTGCCTGGTACGTGCTGGGGATGATCTTGCTGAAGCGCTCCACGGCGGTGTCCCACTCCGCGAGCAGCTTCCCGGCGACGGTGGAGCCGGTCTCCTCCTGGTGGCGGCGCACCACGTCGTGCAGCCAGGTCCGGTCGGCGTCGTCGAGCGGCCGGACGGCGTCGAGGTTGCCGGCGTTGACGTGGTCGCGGTCCAGGTCGATGACGTAGGCGACACCGCCGGACATGCCGGCCGCGAAGTTCCGGCCGGTCTCGCCGAGGACGACCGCGTGACCGCCGGTCATGTACTCGCAGCCGTGGTCGCCCACGCCCTCGGAGACCACCAGGGCCCCGGAGTTGCGGACGCAGAACCGCTCGCCGACCCGGCCGCGCAGGAACATCTCGCCGCCGGTGGCGCCGTAGGCGAGGGTGTTGCCGGCGATGACGCTGTACTCGGCGAGGTGGTCGGCGCCGCGGTCCGGGCGGACCACGATCCGGCCGCCGGACAGGCCCTTGCCGACGTAGTCGTTGGCGTCGCCCTCCAGACGGAGGGTGACACCGCGCGGGACGAAGGCGCCGAAGGACTGGCCCGCGGAACCGGTGAAGGTGATGTCGATGGTGTCGTCGGGCAGGCCCGCGCCGCCGAACTTCCGGGTCACCTCGTGGCCGAGCATGGTGCCGACGGTGCGGTTGATGTTGCGGATGGCGACCTGGGCGCGCACCGGGTGGGCGCCGGTGGCGTCGGACGCGGCCAGGGCGTCGGCGGCGAGCCTGATCAGCTCGTTGTCCAGGGCCTTCTCCAGACCGTGGTCCTGCTCGGCCCGCTGGTGGCGGACGGCGTCCGCGGGCAGCTCCGGCACGTGGAACAGCGGCGCGAGGTCCAGGCCCTGGGCCTTCCAGTGGTCCACCGCGCGGGTCACGTCGAGCACCTCGGCGTGGCCGACGGCCTCCTCGACGGAGCGGAAGCCCAGCTCGGCCAGCAGTTCGCGGACCTCCTCGGCGATGAACTCGAAGAAGTTCACCACGTACTCCGCCTTGCCGGCGTAGCGGTCGCGGAGCACCGGGTTCTGGGTGGCGATGCCGACCGGGCAGGTGTCGAGGTGGCAGACGCGCATCATGACGCAGCCGGAGACCACCAGCGGGGCGGTCGCGAAGCCGAACTCCTCGGCGCCGAGCAGGGCGGCGATGACGACGTCGCGGCCGGTCTTGAGCTGGCCGTCGGTCTGCACGACGATCCGGTCCCGCAGGCCGTTGAGCAGCAGGGTCTGCTGGGTCTCGGCGAGCCCCAGCTCCCAGGGGCCGCCCGCGTGCTTCAGCGAGGTCAGCGGGGAGGCGCCGGTGCCGCCGTCGTGCCCGGAGATCAGCACCACGTCGGCGTGGGCCTTGGAGACGCCCGCGGCGACGGTGCCGACGCCGACCTCGGAGACCAGCTTGACGTGGATGCGCGCCCGGGGGTTGGCGTTCTTCAGGTCGTGGATGAGCTGGGCGAGGTCCTCGATGGAGTAGATGTCGTGGTGCGGCGGCGGGGAGATGAGGCCCACGCCCGGCGTGGAGTGCCGGGTCTTCGCGACCCACGGGTAGACCTTGTGGCCGGGCAGCTGGCCGCCCTCGCCGGGCTTGGCACCCTGGGCCATCTTGATCTGGATGTCGTCGGCGTTGACCAGGTACTCGGAGGTCACACCGAAGCGCCCGGAGGCGACCTGCTTGATCGCGGAGCGCCGGGCCGGATCGTACAGGCGCTCGGGGTCCTCGCCGCCCTCGCCGGTGTTGGACTTGCCGCCGAGGCGGTTCATGGCGACGGCGAGGGTCTCGTGCGCCTCCTGGGAGATGGAGCCGTAGGACATGGCGCCGGTGGAGAACCGCTTGACGATCTCGGAGGCCGGTTCGACCTCGTCGATCGGGATCGGCGCCCGGTCGGACGTGAAGCCGAAGAGGCCGCGCAGCGTCATCAGCCGCTCGGACTGCTCGTTGACGCGCTCGGTGTACTGCTTGAAGACGTCGTAGCGGCCGGAGCGGGTGGAGTGCTGGAGGCGGAAGACCGTCTCGGGGTCGAACAGGTGCGGCTCGCCCTCGCGGCGCCACTGGTACTCGCCGCCGATGTCCAGCGCGCGGTGCGCCGGGGCGATGCCGGAGACGGGGTACGCCTTGGCGTGGCGGGCGGCGACCTCCCGGGCGACGACGTCGATGCCGACGCCGCCGATCTTGCTGGCGGTGCCGTGGAAGTACTGGTCCACGAAGCCCTGGTCCAGGCCGACGGCCTCGAAGACCTGGGCGCCCCGGTAGGAGGCGACCGTGGAGATGCCCATCTTGGACATCACCTTCAGCACGCCCTTGCCGAGGGCGCGGATCAGGTTGCGGATGGCCGTCTCGGGCTCCATGCCGGGCAGGAAGGTACCGGCGCGCACCAGGTCCTCGACGGACTCCATCGCCAGGTAGGGGTTGACCGCCGCGGCGCCGTAGCCGATGAGCAGGGCCACGTGGTGGACCTCGCGGACGTCGCCGGCCTCGACCAGCAGGCCCACCTGGGTGCGCTGCTTGGTGCGGATGAGGTGGTGGTGCACCGCGGAGGTGAGCAGCAGCGACGGGATCGGCGCGTGCTCGGCGTCGGAGTGCCGGTCGGACAGCACGATCAGGCGGGCGCCGTTGCCGATGGCCGCGTCGGCCTCGGCGCAGATCGCCTCGATGCGCGCGGCGAGCGCCTCGCCGCCGCCGGAGACCCGGTACAGGCCGGACAGGGTCGCGGCCTTGAAGCCGGGCATGTCGCCGTCGGCGTTGATGTGGATCAGCTTGGCGAGTTCGTCGTTGTCGATGACCGGGAAGGGCAGGACGACGCTGCGGCAGGAGGCCGCGGTCGGCTCCAGCAGGTTGCCCTGCGGGCCGAGGGAGGAGCGCAGGGAGGTGACGAGCTCCTCCCGGATGGCGTCCAGCGGCGGGTTGGTGACCTGCGCGAACAGCTGGGTGAAGTAGTCGAACAGCAGCCGCGGCCGGTCGCTGAGGGCGGCGATCGGCGAGTCGGTGCCCATCGAACCGATCGGCTCGGCACCGGCCTTGGCCATCGGCGCGAGGATGACGCGCAGCTCCTCCTCGGTGTAGCCGAAGGTCTGCTGGCGGCGGGTGACCGAGGCGTGGGTGTGCACGATGTGCTCGCGCTCGGGCAGGTCGGACAGCTCGATCTCGCCGGCCTCCAGCCACTCCGCGTAGGGGTGCTCGGCGGCGAGGGCGGCCTTGATCTCGTCGTCCTCGATGATGCGGTGCTCGGCGGTGTCGACGAGGAACATGCGGCCGGGCTGGAGGCGGCCCTTGCGGACGACCTTGGCGGGGTCGATGTCGAGGACGCCGACCTCGGAGCCGAGGACGACCAGGCCGTCGTCGGTGACCCAGTAGCGGCCGGGGCGCAGCCCGTTGCGGTCGAGGACGGCGCCGACCTGGGTGCCGTCGGTGAAGGTGACGCAGGCGGGGCCGTCCCAGGGCTCCATCATCGTGGAGTGGTACTGGTAGAAGGCGCGTCGCGCGGGGTCCATGGAGGGGTGGTTCTCCCACGCCTCCGGGATCATCATCAGCACCGAGTGCGGCAGCGACCGGCCGCCCAGGTGCAGCAGTTCCAGGACCTCGTCGAAGGAGGCGGAGTCGGAGGCGTCGGGGGTGCAGACCGGGAAGACGCGCTCCAGCTCCTTGCCGGTGCCGAACAGGTCGGACATCAGCTGCGACTCGCGGGCGCGCATCCAGTTGCGGTTGCCCTTGACGGTGTTGATCTCACCGTTGTGCGCGACGAACCGGTAGGGGTGGGCGAGCGGCCACGAGGGGAAGGTGTTCGTGGAGAACCGGGAGTGCACGAGCGCGATCGCGGAGCCGAAGCGGCGGTCGGACAGGTCCGGGAAGAAGGGCTCCAGCTGGCCGGTGGTCAGCATGCCCTTGTAGACGATGGTCCGCGCGGACAGCGACGGGAAGTAGACGCCGGCCTCGCGCTCGGCGCGCTTGCGCAGCGCGAAGGCCCTGCGGTCCAGGGCGATGCCCGTGGACGCGCCGTCGGTGACGAAGATCTGGCGGAAGACCGGCATGGTGGACCGGGCGGTGGCGCCGAGCAGTTGGGGCGCGACCGGCACCTCGCGCCAGCCGAGGACGGTCAGGCCCTCGTCGGCGGCGATCCGCTCGATGCGGCCGACGGCGTCCTCGGTGCCGTCGGCCGGCAGGAAGGCGATGCCGACGGCGTAGCCCCCGGCCTCGGGCAGCTCGAACCCGGCGACCTCGCGGAAGAAGGCGTCGGGGACCTGGGAGAGGATGCCGGCGCCGTCGCCCGAGTCGGGCTCGGAGCCGGTGGCACCCCGGTGTTCGAGGTTGCGCAGGACGGTCAGGGCCTGCTCGACCAGGGTGTGGGACGCCTCGCCGGTGAGGGTGGCGACGAAGCCCACGCCGCAGGCGTCGTGCTCGTCGCGGGGGTCGTACATGCCCTGCGGGGCAGGGCGAGCATCCATGAAGGACCAGCTGGACCGGTCGTTCGCGGAATGCTGGGACGGCTGGCGCGGCGTACGCATCGGCTCTCCCGTCGTCGTCTGTTGGCATGTGTCAGGTGCCGAGGGACGACGTTGGCCCTCTGCGTGAGGTGGGAAATGTCAGGCAGATTACATGATGACGCGATTCTCGCCTACCGGGATATCCGGTTCCAGCATGCGGACACGACGTGGTCCCGAGGGGTCGCGCGATCGACGGCGGGGTCCCCGCGACCGGCGGTGAGGCTGTGGGAAGGGGCGGGCCGGACGGAACAGATCCATGTCCGCGTCGACCCGGGAGGGGGCGGGCGTCTTCACCCGCCCCGCTGAGACGCCGCGGGCCTCGTTGCCCACAACGCTTACGGCTCATGCCCAGCGGTCACATCGCCGAAACCAGCGAGTAACGACAGATGCGGCTCGCGCATAATACGACTTCTGCCGCCACAATCAACCTCAGGTGTGCGGAAGACCGCACACCTGAGAGCCGGATCATCCTAGGGCCGTACCGATCAGCGCGCCCAGGGCGTACGTCACACCGGCCGCCGCGCCGCCCAGTGCGAGCTGGCGCAGACCGCTGTACCACCAGCTGCGCGCCGTCACCCTGGCCACCACCGCGCCGCACAGGAACAGGCCCAGCAGGGCGACCACGACGGCAGGCCAGAGGCTGCTCGCGCCCAGCAGGTAGGGCAGCACCGGGAGCAGGGCACCCAGCGCGAAGGAACCGAAACTGGAGACCGCCGCGACGGTCGGCGAGGGCAGGTCGCCCGGGTCGATGCCCAGCTCCTCGCGGGCGTGGATCTCCAGGGCCTGCTCGGGGTCCTTCGACAGCTGCCGGGCCACCTCCCGGGCCAGCCCGACCTCCACGCCGCGGGCCTCGTAGAGGGCGGCCAGTTCGGCCTCCTCGTCCTGGGGGTGCTTGCGCAGTTCGCGCCGCTCGACGTCCAGTTCGGCCTCGACCAGCTCACGCTGGGAGGCCACGGAGGTGTACTCGCCGGCCGCCATGGAGAAGGCGCCGGCGGCGAGCCCGGCGAGGCCGCTGAGCACGATCGTCTGCTGCCCGGCCGCACCGCCCGCGACACCGGTCATCAGCGCCAGGTTGGAGACGAGACCGTCCATCGCCCCGAACACGGCGGGCCGCAGCCAGCCGCCGTTCACGTCCCGGTGCGTGTGGTTGTCACGGTGCGCCTCGTGCAGCGCCGCCTCGGTCTCGATGATCGCCATGCCGTCCCCCAGGGAGTTAACTCAGGCTTACCTTAGACAGGTTCCAGTCTTCGACATGACCCAATGTACGCCGGTCGCCGCTCCGCTGCCAGCAAGGAAAGGCTGGGCTAACCTGCGGTTTTGCCGAATCCCGGGCTCCTCCCAGGCACCTCCCGGAACACCCCTGGACCACTCCTGGACCGCTCCCAGACCCCCCTCCCAAGCCCCTCCCGGACAACTCCCGACCGCTCCCGGACCGCCCCCGGACCGCCCCCGGAAGCATCCCCCCGCACACACGCCGAGGGCGCCCGGATCACTCCGGGCGCCCTCGGTCTCGTACGGCGGGCGGTCAGCTCTTCTTCGCCGAACCCGCCCCGTCCTTGGCACCGCCGTCTGCCTGGTCCGCCGAGGCGGCGCGCTCGCCGGAGCCGTCCTCGGCGTCCGGCCCGGTCCCGCCCGCGCCGTCCGGGGACGGCTTCTCCGCGTCCTCGGCGGCCTTCTCGCTCCCGGCGCCCGAGGCGTCCTCGTCGCCGGTGTCCTCGCCGGTGGCCTCGCCCGTCCCGGCGCCCTCCGCGCCCGGCTCGACCACGGGCTCGCGGCCCGGCCGCTTGCGCGCCGACAGGACGATGTAGAGCACCGCCAGCAGGAACACCAGGACCGAGGTCCAGTTGTTCAGCCGCAGGCCCAGGATCTCGTGGGCCTCGTCGACGCGCATGTACTCGATCCAGAACCGGCCCACGCAGTACGCGGCGACGTACAGGGCGAACGCCCTGCCGTGGCCGAGGCGGAAGCGGCGGTCGGCCCAGATGACCAGCAGCGCCACCCCGATGCACCACAGGGACTCGTACAGGAACGTCGGGTGGTAGGTGCCCGGGACCCGCCCGTCCGCCGCGGAGGTGATCTCCACCGCCCACGGCAGGTCCGTCGGCCGCCCGTACAGCTCCTGGTTGAACCAGTTGCCCCAGCGGCCGATGGCCTGGGCGAAGGCGATGCCCGGGGCGACGGCGTCGGCGTAGGCCGGCAGCGGGATGCCCCGGCGCCGGCAGCCGATCCACGCGCCGAGCGCGCCGAACGCGATCGCGCCCCAGATCCCGAGGCCGCCCTCCCAGATCTTGAAGGCGTCCACCCAGTCACGGCCCTCGCTGAAGTACAGCTGGTAGTCCGTGATCACGTGGTAGAGCCTGCCGCCCACGAGGCCGAACGGGACGGCCCAGACAGCGATGTCGGCCACCGTCCCGGGCCGCCCGCCCCGGGCGATCCAGCGCTTGTTGCCGAGCCAGACGGCAACGAAGACACCGATGATGATGCAGAACGCGTAGCCGCGCAGCGGGACGGGGCCGAGGTACAGCACCCCGCTCGACGGGCTGGGAATGTAGGCAAGTTCCATGGCAGGGTCGACGCTACCCTGCCCGACCGGCCGCGCGCCGGGTGGCCCGGCTACGTCTCCATAACAGGGACCGCGCCCCGAGGGCGCCGTCGGCCGGGCCGCGCGCCGCCGTCACCCCTTGTTGGCCTCCTGCACCAGCTGCTTGAGCTTCGCCGGCGTCATCGACTGGTCCTGGTAGATGTTCTTCCCGTCCAGCAGGACGGTCGGCGTGCCCGAGAAGTCGCCCTTCTGAAACGCCTCGTTGGACTTCACGACCCAGCTGTTGTGCGTTCCGTCCTCCACGCAGCTGCGGAACGCGGGCGTGTCCAGACCGTCGACCTGGCCGGCCAGCTCGATCAGCCTGGACTCGTCGGCGAAGGCGTCGTCGGGCTCCGGCGGCTGGTTGGCGAACAGCACGTCGTGGTACGGGGCGAATTTGCCCGCGTCCTGGGCGCAGGCCGCGGCGTTGGCGGACGTGCGGGAGCCGCTGCCGCCCATGTTGCCGTCGATGAGGGTGACCAGGTGGTACTCCGCCCTCAGCTGACCGGCGTCGGTCAGCTCCCGGATGGTGGGGCCGTAGGCCGTCTCGAAGGACTTGCAGGCCGGGCAGCGGAAGTCCTCCCACACCGTGAGCGTGGACTTGGCGCCCTCCTCCCCGACCGGGATGGCGAGGCCGTCCTTGCCCAGGGCACCGGACGGGGCGACCACCGGGCCCCCCGCCTCGCTGCCGTCGTCCTTGCCGGCGTTGGCGGCGACCACGCCGATCACCGCCGCCAGCGCCAGGACACAGACCACGCTCGCACCGACGATCAGGGTGCGGCGCCGCTTCTCGGCGGCCTTCTGCTTCTCGCGCTCGGCCGCCAGCCGTTCCCGGGCGGTGCGCTTCCTCGCGTCACGGTTCTTCTCGCTCACACCCCGCAGAACGAACCGGGGAGGCGCACCGCGCCTCCCCGGCCCCAGGTCCACCCGTACGAGGGATCCGTATGACCGGCGGGCCCGCCGGTCGTACGGCCGATGCCGTCCGGCCGGTCAGACCTGTCCGCGCACGCCCCGGGCCAGCTCGCCGGCGAGACCGCGGACGGCCTCCACGCCGGCGGCGGCGTCGGGGGCGTCCAGCATCCGCTTGACGAAGGCCGAGCCCACGATCACGCCGTCGGCGAAGGAGGCCACCTCGGCGGCCTGGGCCGCGTCCGAGACGCCGAGCCCGACGCACACCGGGAGGTCCGTGGTGGCACGGGTGCGGCGCACCAGGTCCTCGGCCTGCTCCCCCACCGACTCCCGGGTGCCGGTGACACCCATCAGCGAGGCGGCGTAGACGAAGCCGCTGCCGGCCGCGGTGATCTCGGCCAGGCGGGCGTCCCGGCTGCTGGGCGCGACGACGAACACGGTGGCCAGGCCGTGCTTGTCGGCGTGCTCCCGCCACAGCGCCGACTCCTGCACGGGCAGGTCGGGCAGGATGCACCCGGCGCCGCCCGCCTCGGCGAGCTCGGCGGTGAATCGCTCGACGCCGTAGCGGTCGACGGGGTTCCAGTACGTCATGACGAGGATCGGCTTGCCGGTGGCGGCGTGCGCCTCGCGGACGGTGCGCATCACGTCGGCGATCCGCACGCCGCCGCGCAGGGCGATGTCGTCGGCGGTCTGGATGACCGGGCCGTCGAGCACCGGGTCGCTGTGCGGCAGGCCCACCTCCACCACGTCGGCGCCGCCGTCGAGGGCGGCCCGGACCGCGTCGATGCCGCCGTCGACGGTCGGGAAGCCGGCCGGGAGGTAGGCGATCAGGGCGGCGCGCCCCTCGGCCTTCGCCGCGGCCAGGGTGTCGTTCAGCACCTGCACGTTCCCGCTCACTTGACGTCCCCCTCGATCTCGGCGGTGCCGCCGGCCTCGTCGGCGGCGACCTCGGCGTCGGTGTCGTACAGGCCGAAGTAGCGGGCGGCGGTGTCCATGTCCTTGTCGCCGCGGCCGGACAGGTTCACCACGATCAGCCCGTCCGGGCCCAGCTCCCGTCCGACCTCCAGGGCCCCGGCGAGGGCGTGGGCGCTCTCGATGGCCGGGATGATGCCCTCGGTGCGGGACAGCTGCCTCAGCGCCTGCATGGCGGCGTCGTCGGTGACCGCCCGGTACTCGCCGCGCCCGGAGTCCTTGAGGTAGGCGTGTTCGGGGCCGATGCCCGGGTAGTCCAGCCCGGCCGAGATGGAGTACGGCTCGGTGATCTGGCCCTCGTCGTCCTGGAGGACGTAGGAGCGGGAGCCGTGCAGGATGCCGGGTTCGCCGGCGGTGAGGGTCGCCGCGTGCTCGCCGGTGTCGACGCCGTGGCCCGCGGGCTCGCAGCCGATGAGCCGCACGCCCTCGTCGGGGAGGAAGGCGTGGAACAGGCCGATGGCGTTGGAACCGCCGCCCACACAGGCGACGGCCGCGTCGGGCAGCCGCCCGGTCCGCTCCAGGAGCTGGCGGCGGGCCTCGACACCGATGACCCGGTGGAAGTCGCGCACCATGGCCGGGAAGGGGTGCGGGCCGGCGACGGTGCCGAACAGGTAGTGGGTGCTGTCGACGTTGGCGACCCAGTCGCGGAACGCCTCGTTGATGGCGTCCTTCAGGGTGCGGCTGCCGGACTTCACGGCGATGACCTCGGCGCCGAGCATGCGCATGCGGGCCACGTTGAGGGCCTGGCGCTGCGTGTCGATCTCGCCCATGTAGATCGTGCAGTCGAGGCCGAACAGGGCGCAGGCGGTGGCGGTGGCCACGCCGTGCTGTCCGGCGCCGGTCTCGGCGATGACGCGGGTCTTGCCCATGCGCCTGGTCAGCAGGGCCTGGCCCAGCACGTTGTTGATCTTGTGCGAGCCGGTGTGGTTCAGGTCCTCGCGCTTGAGGAAGACCCGGGCGCCGCCCGCCTCCGCGGCGAACCGGGGAACCTCGGTCAGGGCACTGGGGCGGCCGGTGTAGTGGACCAGGAGGTCGTCGAGCTCCCGGGCGAACTCCGGGTCGGACTTGGCCTTGTCGTACTCGACGGCGACCTCGTCGACCGCCGCCACGAGGGCCTCGGGGATGAACTTGCCGCCGAAGGCGCCGAAGTAGCCCTCGGCGGTGGGGACCCGGCCCTCCGGGTCGGGGATGAAGAAACTGCTGGGCATGCCAAAACCTCACGGTGGGTGTGTCTGACGGGCACGTTTCGCCGTGGGGACGGGGGCCGACGGCCGGATGTCCGGCCGGGCGGCCGCCGGTCGCGCTCGCGCGACGCGGCCGCTAGGTTCTGTCGTCACATTCCCGTCGTCCGCCCGCAGGGCAGACGGGAGTGTGACGACAGGGCCTGGTGCGGTACGGCCCCGCGTCCCCGGGGAGCGCACCGCTGCCATCGCATGCCGTTGACCTGCCCCGGTTCGTCCCCGATGACGTAGCGGACCCGGCGGCCGTGCACCCGGCGGGCGGGCGCCCGGCAGCCCCGGGGCCGGCAGCCGCGCGCGAGGCGGGCGTACGGGTCCCGGGCGGGGATCGGAGCGAGGGTCATCGGGGGCCGCCTGTCGGAGGGTCAGCCCCGCCCGTGGCGCAGCGCGGGGTGCTCCCCCGCGGCCACCAGGTCGGAGACGGCCGTCTTCGGGTCCTTGCCCGTGACCAGCGATTCGCCGACCAGGACGGCGTCGGCACCGGCGTTGGCGTAGGCGATGAGGTCGTGCGGGCCGCGCACACCGGACTCGGCGACCTTGACCAGGTGGGCCGGGATCTCGGGGGCGACCCGCTCGAAGGTGCCGCGGTCGACCTCCAGGGTCTTGAGGTTGCGGGCGTTGACGCCGATGACCTTGGCGCCGGCGTCGACCGCGCGCTCGACCTCGTCCTCGTCGTGCACCTCGACGAGCGGGGTGAGACCGATGGACTCGGCGCGCTCGATGAGGGACTCCAGGGCCGCCTGGTCGAGGGCGGCGACGATCAGCAGCGCGAGGTCGGCGCCGTGCGCGCGGGCCTCCCAGAGCTGGTACGAGGTGACGATGAAGTCCTTGCGCAGGACCGGGACGTCCACCCGGGCGCGGACCGCCTCCAGGTCGGCCAGCGAGCCGCCGAAGCGGCGCTCCTCGGTGAGCACGGAGATCACGGACGCGCCGCCCGCCTCGTAGTCGGCGGCGAGGCCGGCCGGGTCGGCGATCGCGGCGAGCGCGCCCTTGGACGGGCTGGAGCGCTTGACCTCGCAGATCACCTTGACGCCGTCACCGCGCAGGGCGGCGGCGCCGTCCTTGGCGGCGGGGGCCTTCGCGGCGCGCTCCTTGAGCTCGTCGAGGCTGACGCGCGCCTGCCGCTCCGCGAGGTCGGCCCGCACTCCGTCGATGATCTCGTCGAGCACACTCACGCGAGCGGCCCCCTTCCTGACGGGTGGTCTTCGGTGCGTTCGTTGCCGTCACGTGGTGCCCGCCTCACAGGGTCGGGCCGCCGGACGGAACCGGTGGTCACTGCGATGGTATCCGCAGCCGGGCGTATGCCCCGCATCCGGTTGACGCCGGTCCCACTAGCTGGACATCCCCCGGTCGATCAAGGGTGCAGCCAGCCACCGAACGGCAGGTTCCGGACAACCGTGAAGACCAGCAGCAACGCTCCGAGCGACCACAGGAGCACCGGCCCGGGGTCGATCCGCAGCCGCTTCCCGCGGGCGGCGTGGACCACCCAGACGGTCCACAGCACGGCGAAGGCGGCGTAGCCGAGGACGGCGGGCGCGTTGGCCTGCAGGGCCGCCGGCAGGTCGCCGTGCACCACGGCGTGCGCGCTGCGCAGGCCGCCGCAGCCGGGGCAGTACAGGCCCGTGAGGCGCAGCAGCGGGCAGGCGGGGTAGTGGCCGGGTTCGTTGGGGTCCACGGCGCCGACGTAGGCGAAGGCCGCCACGACGGCGGCCAGCACTCCGCCGGGGACGGCCAGGCGGGCGGCGGTGCCGCGGGGCACGGGCGGGCTGTGGACGCCTTCATCGTTCATCCCGTGCATTGTGCCCCGCACGCGCGCGAAGGGCGGGTCGGCACGCGTGTGCCCACCCGCCCCGGGGCGGTGCCGCCCCTGGCCGTGCCTCGGCGTGTCAGCTCTCGGCGCGGGCCGGCGTGCCCTCGCCGGTGACCTGGTGCACGGGGTGGACGTGCTTCGGCTGGCCCATGCCCATCATGCTCATGATCCCGCCGACCAGGGCGCCGAGGAACACGATGCCCATACCGGCCCAGAAGCCCGCCGGCTGGCTCATCACCATGAACGTTCCCGCGACGCAGAAACCGATGAAGGCGATGATGACACCGGTCCAGGCGGCCGGGGTGTGTCCGTGGCTGCTGCCCGCCATTGCTTGCTCCTCGTTGCTGTGTACGTGTCTGAGCAGGACGCTCGCCGACATTGTCCCGCACGCGCGCGTCCGGCGTCAGCGGGGGTGTTCCCCGCGCGCCGCGCACCCGCCGGGGCCCCCCGTCCGTCCGTGCGGCGGGCGGTCAGGTGCCGGTGGGGTCCTCGCCCCGGTCGAGGGCCTTCCACAGGTCCTCGGGCCGGTCGGGATCGACGGCGGCGGGCCGACGGCGCGGGCGCGGCGTGCCGTCGCGCTCGTACCGGCCGGACATCGCGGGCCACAGCCTGCCGTAGCGCAGGGCCAGCACGCCGGCCAGCAGGAGCAGCAGGCCGCCCGCCGCGGCGACGTAGGGCCAGGCCGTGTGGCTGAGGGCCGCCACGGTGGCGGAGGTGTCGCCGGAGGCCTCGGCGGCCTTGGCCTCCAGCGCGGCCCGGTCGGAGGCGCCGAGCAGGGCGGCCGCGACGGTGCCCGCGCCGGACAGGGCGAGCAGCGCGGCCACCGCGAGGCGGCCGGCGCGGCGGACCGCGAAGACGGCGACCAGGGCGGCCAGGCCGACCACGGCGAGGGCGGCGGGGACGCCGGTGACGTCGCTGCCCCGGGCGGTCAGGGGAAAGGCGCCGCCGGCCACCGTCGCGGTGCCCTGCGACCACTGCTGCCGGGTGGCGAGCAGGGCCACGGCCGCGCCCGCGGCGCCGCTCAGCAGGGCGAGGGCGAGGCTGCGGCGGCCGGCCCGGGCGGGGCCGGCGGCTTCGGAACGGGGGTGAGGTACAGCAGTCACGCCCTCCACTATCGCGCGAACCCCGGGCGATGTGTCACCCGGGGTTCGGCTCAGGGCATGCCCAGCCGGTTCGCGGTGTGCACGGCACGCAGCACCGCCGCCGCCTTGTTGCGGCACTCGGTGTCCTCGGCGACCGGGTCGGAGTCGGCGACGATCCCGGCGCCCGCCTGCACGTAGGCGGTGCCGTCGCGGAGCAGGGCGGTGCGGATGGCGATGGCCGTGTCGGAGTCGCCGGCGAAGTCGAGGTAGCCGACGGCGCCGCCGTACAGGCCGCGCCGGGACGGCTCCAGTTCGTCGATGATCTGCAGCGCCCGGGGCTTGGGCGCGCCCGACAGGGTGCCCGCGGGGAAGCAGGCGGTCAGCACGTCGAAGGCGGTGCGGCCGGACGCGACCTGCCCGGTCACCGTCGAGACGATGTGCATGACGTGCGAGTACCGCTCGACCGACATGAAGTCGACCACCTCGACCGAACCGGGCTCGCAGACCCGTCCGAGGTCGTTGCGGCCCAGGTCGACCAGCATCAGGTGCTCGGCCCGCTCCTTGGGGTCGGCGAGCAGCTCGTCGGCGAGGGCCTGGTCCTCCTGCGGGGTCGCCCCCCGCCAGCGGGTGCCGGCGATGGGGTGCACCAGGGCGCGGCCGTCCTCGACCTTGACCAGCGCCTCGGGGGAGGAACCGACCACGTCGAAGCCGTCGAAGCGGAACAGGTACATGTACGGCGAGGGGTTGGTGGCCCGCAGGACCCGGTAGACGTCCAGGGCGGTCGCCGTGCACGGGGTCTCGAAGCGCTGCGAGGGGACCACCTGGAAGGCCTCGCCGGCCCGGATGCGCTCCTTGATGTCCTCGACGGCCGCCCGGAACGCCTCACCGCCCCAGCGGGCGGTGTGCTCGGGCAGTTCGGAGGGCGGCAGGACCGCCGGGGGCTGGGCGACGGCCCGGGTGAGGTCGGCCTGCATGGCGTCCAGGCGGGTTACCGCGTCGGCGTACGCCTCGTCGACGCCGGTCTCCAGGTCGTTGTGGTTGATCGCGTTGGCGATCAGCCAGACGGCGCCCTCCCAGTGGTCCATGACGGCGAGGTCGCTGGTGAGGAGCATGGTCAGCTCGGGCACGCTGGTCGGGTCGGTGCCGTCGCGCTCGCCGGCGCCGACCTTCTCCAGGCGGCGCACGACGTCGTAGCCGAGGTAGCCGACCATGCCGCCGGTGAAGGGCGGCAGGCCCAGGTCGTGGGCGAGGTCGCGCGGGGTGTGCAGGGCTTCGAGGGTGGCGCGCAGGGCGGCCAGCGGGTCCCCTTCGACGGGGACGCCGACCGGTGGGGTGCCCTCCCAGTGGGCGTGGCCGTCCCGCTCGGTGAGGGTGGCGGCGCTGCGGACGCCGACGAAGGAGTAGCGGGACCAGGAGCGCCCGTTCTCCGCGGACTCCAGCAGGAAGGTGCCCGGCCGCTCGGCGGCCAGCTTGCGGTAGAGGGCGACCGGCGTGTCGCCGTCGGCGAGCAGCTTGCGGGTGACCGGGATGACGCGGCGGTCGCCGGCCAGCTTGCGGAAGGTCTCGAGGTCCATGGCGGCCGACCCTACTGACCCGGGCCCGACACGCCGGAACCGGCGCCGTCGGCGGGTGCGTCCGGGGAGCCGCCGGCCGAGCCGTCCGCGAGGAGCACGTCGGCGTCGAAGCAGGTCCGGGCCCCGGTGTGGCAGGCGGCGCCGACCTGGTCGACCGTGACCAGCACGGTGTCCGCGTCGCAGTCCAGGGCGACGGACTTCACCCACTGGACGTGGCCGGAGGTGTCGCCCTTGACCCAGTACTCCCCGCGGCTGCGGGACCAGTAGGTGCAGCGGCCGGTGGTGAGGGTGCGGTGCAGGGCCTCGTCGTCCATCCAGCCCAGCATCAGCACCTCACCGGTGTCGTACTGCTGGGCGATGGCGGGCAGGAGGCCGTCGGGGGTCCGCTTGAGGCGCGCGGCGATCTCGGGGGCGAGCGGGCTGGGCCGGGACGTGCTGGTCATACGGGCCATTGTGCCGCGCCCGGCGGGCCGGCCCGGCCGCCGTCCGACTGGTGGGCGGCTCCCCCTGCGGACGTCGCCGGGGTCCCCTGCGGAGGGCGACCGGTGGGCGCGGCGCCCGGGCGGCCGTAGGCTGGCCGGCATGTCGACCCATGCCAAGCGTGAACGACTTCTCCTGGCCGATCTGCTGGAGACCGCGGGGCCGGACGCGCCCAGCCTGTGCGAGGGCTGGCGGACCCGGGACCTGGCCGCCCATGTGGTGGTGCGCGAGCGCCGCCCCGACGCCGCGGGCGGGATGCTGGTCAAACAGCTCGCGCCCCGCCTGGAGCGGGTGATGGCGGAGTTCACCGCCAAGCCGTACGAGGAGCTGATCCAGCTCATCCGCACCGGCCCGCCCCGCTTCTCGCCCTTCAACCTCAAGCAGGTCGACGAGCTGTCGAACACCGTCGAGTTCTACGTGCACACCGAGGACGTCCGGCGGGCCCAGCCGGACTGGACGCCGCGGGAGCTCGACCCGGTGTTCCAGAACGCCCTGTGGTCCCGGCTGGAGCGCACCGCCCGGCTGATGGGCCGCTCGGTCCCGACGGGCCTGGTGCTGCGCCGGCCGGACGGCCAGACGGTGGTCGCGCACCGGGGCACGCCGGTGGTCACGGTGACCGGGGAGCCGTCGGAGCTGGTGCTGTTCGCCTACGGCCGGCAGAGCGCCGCCCGGGTGGATCTGGCCGGTGACGAGGAGGCCATCACCAAGGTGCGGGAGAGCAAGCAGCTCGGCATCTGAGCCGCCGGGCCGGGACGGACCCGCCGGGTCTCGTTCCGGCCGTGCCGGGCCGCGACCCGGCCGCCCGCGGACCTCCGGCCGCCGGGGGGCTCCCGGTGGGGCCCCCGGGCGGGCCGGTGGCGTGGTCTCAGCGGACCGGGTGGCCCGCCTCGCGCAGGCTGTCCTTGACCTGGCCGATGCGCAGGTCGCCGAAGTGGAAGACGGAAGCCGCCAGGACCGCGTCCGCCCCGGCGTCGACGGCGGGGGCGAAGTCGGCGAGCCGGCCCGCGCCGCCGGAGGCGATCACCGGGACCGTCACGTGCCCCCGGACCGCGGCGATCATCTCCAGGTCGTAGCCGTCCTTGGTGCCGTCGGCGTCCATGGAGTTGAGCAGGATCTCGCCGGCGCCCAGGTCGGCCGCCCGGTGGGCCCACTCGACGGCGTCGATGCCGGTGCCGCGACGGCCGCCGTGCGTGGTCACCTCGTAGGCGGGCCCGTCCGTGCCCTCGGGGGTGCGCCGGGCGTCCACGGACAGCACCAGGACCTGGCGGCCGAAGCGCTCGGCGATCTCCCGGATGAGGTCCGGGCGGGCGATCGCCGCCGTGTTGACGCCGACCTTGTCGGCGCCCGCCCGCAGCAGCCGGTCCACGTCGTCGGCGGTGCGGACGCCGCCGCCCACGGTGAGCGGGATGAACACCTGCTCGGCGGTGCGGCGGACCACGTCGTAGGTGGTCTCGCGGTTGCCCGACGAGGCGGTGATGTCCAGGAAGGTCAGCTCGTCGGCGCCCTCGGCGTCGTACACCTTGGCCATCTCGACGGGGTCGCCCGCGTCACGCAGGTTCTGGAAGTTCACGCCCTTGACGACCCGGCCGTTGTCCACGTCCAGGCAGGGGATGACTCGGACCGCCAGGGTCATGAATCCACGGCTCCTCTGAATGCTTCGATCTCCACCGACACCAGGACGCGCGGGTCCACGAAGCCCTCCACCACGAGGAAGGTCGTGACCGGGCGCACCGGGTCGAACAGCTCCTTGTGGGCCCGGCCCACGGCGTCGATGTCCCGGGAGTGTGCGAGGTGCACACGGGTGCGGATCACCGACTCGCGGCCGAGCCCGAACTCACCGATCGCCTCCAGGGCGCCGGTGAAGGCCGCCACGGCCTGGGCGTAGGGGTCGCCCTCGCCGTGCAGCACGTCGCCCCGGAAGGCCGTGGTGCCCGCGACAAGGACGCGGTCGCCCGCCGCGACGGCGCGTGCGAAGCCGAAGGACTCCTCCCAGGGACTCCCGCTCTGCACGCGCCGCACGGCATCCGACGTCATCGGGACACGGCCTCCAGGGCCTCCTCCAGGGTGAACGCCTTGGCGTACAGCGCCTTGCCGACGATGGCGCCCTCGACGCCCAGCGGGACGAGGCCGGCGATGGCCCGCAGGTCGTCCAGGGAGGAGACGCCGCCGGAGGCGACGACCGGGCGGTCGGTGGCGGCGCACACGTTCTTCAGCAGCTCCAGGTTGGGGCCCTGGAGGGTGCCGTCCTTGGCGATGTCGGTGACGACGTAGCGGGCGCAGCCCTCCTTGTCGAGGCGCTCCAGCGTCTCGTACAGGTCGCCTCCGTCGCGGGTCCAGCCGCGGCCGCGCAGGGTGGTGCCGCGCACGTCCAGGCCGACGGCGATCCGGTCGCCGTGCTCGGCGATGACCCCGGCGACCCACTCGGGGGTCTCCAGGGCGGCGGTGCCGAGGTTGACGCGGGTGCAGCCGGTGGCGAGGGCGGCGGCGAGGGTGGCGTCGTCGCGGATGCCGCCGGACAGCTCCACCTTGATGTCCATGGCGCCGGTGACCTCGGCGATCAGCTCCCGGTTGTCCCCGGTCCCGAACGCGGCGTCCAGGTCGACCAGGTGCAGCCACTCGGCGCCGGCCCGCTGCCAGGCGAGGGCGGCGTCGAGCGGGGAGCCGTAGGAGGTCTCGGTGCCGGACTCGCCGTGCACGAGACGGACGGCCTGGCCGTCGCGGACGTCGACGGCGGGGAGGAGTTCGAGCTTGGCCATGTCGCTACAGGGTTCCGATCCAGTTGGTGAGGAGCTGGGCACCGGCGTCGCCGGACTTCTCGGGGTGGAACTGGGTGGCCCACAGGGCGCCGTTCTCCACCGCCGCCACGAAGGGCTTGCCGTGGGTGGCCCAGGTGACCGAGGGCGGGCGCATCGCGGGGTTCTGCGCCTCGAAGGACCAGTCGTGCACGGCGTAGGAGTGCACGAAGTAGAACCGGGCGTCCGCGTCGAGGCCGGCGAACAGCTGCGAGTCCTCGGGCGCCCGGACGGTGTTCCAGCCCATGTGGGGCACGACCTCGGCCTGCAGCGGCTCGACCGAGCCGGGCCACTCGTCGAGGCCGTCGGTCTCCACGCCGTGCTCGATGCCGCGCGCGAAGAGGATCTGCATGCCGACGCAGATGCCCATCACGGGGCGCCCGCCGGCCAGGCGGCGGTCGACGATCCAGTCGCCGCGGGCCTCCTTCAGGCCCGTCATGCAGGCGGCGAAGGCGCCGACGCCGGGGACCAGCAGGCCGTCGGCGTTCATCGCGCGGTCGTAGTCGCGGGTGATCTCGACCTCGGCCCCGGCGCGGGCCAGGGCCCGCTCGGCGGAGCGCACGTTGCCGAAGCCGTAGTCGAAGACCACCACCTTCTTGGTGGTGCTCACGTCACACCTCCAGCCGCAGGACGCCCGCGAGCAGACACAGTCCGGCCCCGAAGCCGAGCACCGCGACCAGGCCCTTGGGCATCCCCTGCTTGACGAAGGAGATGATGCCGCCGACGAAGAACAGGCCGACGACGATCAGCAGGGTGGACAGGCCGTTCACAGGGCGCCCTTCGTGGAGGGCACGATGCCCGCGGAGCGCGGGTCCCGCTCGCTGGCGTAGCGCAGGGCGCGGGCCAGGGCCTTGAACTGGCATTCCACGATGTGGTGCGCGTTGCGCCCGTAGGGCACGTGGACGTGCAGCGCGACCTGGGCCTGGGCCACGAAGGACTCCAGGATGTGGCGGGTCATCGTGGTGTCGTACTCGCCGATCATCGGCGCCATCTTCTCGGGCTCGGTGTGCACGAGGTAGGGGCGGCCGGAGAGGTCGACGGTGACCTGGGCGAGGGACTCGTCGAGGGGCACCGTGCAGTTGCCGAAGCGGTAGATGCCCTTCTTGTCGCCGAGGGCCTGCTTGAAGGCGGCACCGAGGGCGAGGGCGGTGTCCTCGATGGTGTGGTGCGAGTCGATGTGCAGGTCGCCCTCGGTCTTCACGGTCAGGTCGAACAGACCGTGCCGGCCGATCTGGTCGAGCATGTGGTCGTAGAAGCCGACACCGGTGGAGATCTCGGTCTTCCCGGTGCCGTCGAGGTCGATCTCGACGAGGACGGACGTTTCCTTGGTGGTGCGTTCCACGCGTCCTACGCGGGTCATGCGCTCTGCTCCTTCGGGGAGGACGTGGGGGTGTCCCCCGTCAACAACTGCTTGTCACGGACCGCGTCGAGGAACGCGTCGTTCTCCGCCGGGGTGCCCGCGGTGACCCGCAGCCAGCCCGGTACTCCGTTGTCCCGGACCAGGACGCCCCGGTCGAGGATCCGCTGCCAGGCGGTGTGCGCGTCGGGGAACCTGCCGAACTGGACGAAGTTCGCGTCCGACGCGGTCACCTCGTAGCCGAGGGTACGCAGCTCGGCGACCAGCCGGTCCCGCTCCGCCTTCAGCTGCTCCACGTACTTCAGCAGCAGGTCGGTGTGGTCCAGGGCGGCCAGCGCGGTCGCCTGGGTGACGGCCGACAGGTGGTAGGGCAGCCGGACGAGCTGGACGGCGTCCACGACCGCGGGGTGCGCGGCGAGGTAGCCGAGGCGCAGTCCGGCCGCGCCGAACGCCTTGGACATGGTGCGGGAGACCACGAGGTGCGGCCGGCCGTCGAGCAGCGGCAGCAGCGAGTCGCCGTGGCTGAACTCGACGTACGCCTCGTCGACGATCACCATCGACGGCTTGGCGGCCTGCGCGGCGTCGTACAGGGCGCGGACCGTGTCGGCGGGGACGGCGTTGCCGGTGGGGTTGTTGGGGGTGGTGACGAAGACGACGTCGGGGCGGTGCTCGGCGATCGCCCGCTCGGCCGCGGCGACGCCGATCGAGAAGTCGGCCTCGCGCGGCCCGGAGATCCAGCCGGTGCCGGTGCCCCGGGCGATCAGGGCGTGCATGGAGTACGACGGCTCGAAGCCGAGCGCGGTGCGGCCGGGCCCGCCGAAGGTCTGCAGCAGCTGCTGGATGACCTCGTTGGAGCCGTTGGCCGCCCAGACCTCGCCCACGCCGACGGGGTACCCGGAGGTCTCGGTCAGGTAGGCGGCGAGCCGGGTGCGCAGCTCGACGGCGTCGCGGTCCGGGTAGCGGTTGAGGTCGCGGGCGGCCTCGCGGACCCGGGCGGCGATGGACTCGACGAGCGGTTCGGGCAGCGGGTAGGGGTTCTCGTTGGTGTTCAGCCGTACGGGCACGTCGAGCTGGGGCGCGCCGTAGGGGGACTTGCCCCGCAGTTCGTCCCGTACGGGGAGTGCGTCGATCGAAGTGGTCACGTGCTCGTCGGTACCTTCCAGCCGAACCTCGCCTTGATCGCCGCGCCGTGCGCGGGCAGGTCCTCCGCCTCCGCCAGGGTCACCACGTGGTGGGCGACGTCGGCGAGCGCGTCCTGGCCGTAGTCGACGATGTGGATGCCGCGCAGGAAGGACTGGACGGACAGGCCCGAGGAGTGGCAGGCGCAGCCGCCGGTGGGCAGGACGTGGTTGGAGCCGGCCGCGTAGTCGCCGAGGGAGACCGGGGCCCAGGGGCCGACGAAGACGGCGCCCGCGTTGCGCACCCGGTCGGCGACCGCGGCGGCGTCAACGGTCTGGATCTCCAGGTGCTCGGCGCCGTAGGCGTCGACCACGCGCAGGCCCTCCTCGACGCCGTCGACGAGGACGGTGGCGGACTGCTTGCCGGACAGGGCCGGCACGATCCGGTCGTCGATGTGCTTGGTGGCCGCGACCTGCCGGGCCAGCTCGGCGTCGACGGCGTCGGCGAGCTCCGGCGAGTCGGTGACCAGGACGGCGGCGGCCAGCGGGTCGTGCTCGGCCTGGCTGATCAGGTCGGCGGCGACGTGCACCGGGTCGGCGGTGGCGTCGGCGAGGATGGCGATCTCGGTGGGGCCGGCCTCGGCGTCGATGCCGATCTTCCCGGTGAAGTAGCGCTTGGCGGCGGCCACCCAGATGTTGCCGGGGCCGGTGACCATCGCGGCGGGCGGGCAGGACTCGGTGCCGTGCGCGAACATCGCGACGGCGGTGGCGCCGCCGGCCGCGTACACCTCGTCGACGCCGAGCAGGGCGCAGGCGGCGAGGATGGTCGGGTGGGGCAGCCCGCCGAAGTCGGCCTGGGCCGGGGAGGCGAGGGCGATCGACGGGACGCCCGCCTCCTGCGCCGGGACCACGTTCATGATCACGGAGGAGGGGTAGACGGACCGGCCGCCGGGCGCGTACAGCCCGACGCGGTCGACCGGGACCCACTTCTCGGTGACGGTGCCGCCCGGCACCACCTGGGTGGTGCGGGTGCTGCGGCGCTGCTCGCGGTGGACGACGCGGGCGCGGCGGATGGACTCCTCCAGGGCCGCGCGCACGGCGGGATCGAGCCCTTCCAGGGCGTCGTCGAGCGCCCGGGCCGGGACCCGGACCGACTCCAGGCGCACCCCGTCGAACTTCTCGGCGAAGTCGATCAGCGCCGCGTCGCCGCGATGATGCACGGCCTCGGCGATCGGCCGCACCTTCTCCAGGGCGGTCGCCACGTCGAAGTCGGCGCGCGGCAGCAGGTCGCGCAGCGCGGGGCCCTCGGGGAGGGCGTCGCCGCGCAGATCGATTCGGGCCAGGAAGGAATGTTGCAGCACGGCACCAATTCTCTCAGACCCGCGCCGGAGGCCGTGCGCCCGTTCCAGTGGCTGATACGGAGCACCCTCGGTGACCGTCCGCACACGCGATTCCCGTCGATTTCACTTTCCGTGTTCAACGGGTCACCGGATCGGGCATCACCGATTGTACGAAGGACCGAACCGGCGAGTACCCGGGAGGGAGGGGAAGGCCGTGACCGACGGGGCGGGACCGGACACGGGACGCACGGGCGAGCCGCCGGAGGACCTGACGCCGGTGGAGGCCGGCATGTGGCAGGCGTTCCGCGACGGCAGCGTGTACGACCTCAGCAGCGGTGACCCGGGCGTCGACGACCCCCACGGGGTGCACCCCTGGGGACCGGAACGGACCGTGCGCGCCCGCGTCGTGTGCTGGCTGCTGCTGGACGGACCGCCCGCGCTGACCGGCCGGGTCTCCTCGCTGAAGCTGGTGGGGGTGCGCATCAGCGGCACCCTCGACCTGGCGGGCGGCACGGTGGTGCCGTACCTGGAGATGCGGGGCTGCCGCTTCGAGCGGGACGTGCTGCTGCCGGAGGCGCGGTTCACCACGGTGCGGCTGGTGGACTGCTCGGTGCCGCGGCTGGAGGCGGCCCGCCTGCACACCGAGGGCGACCTGCACCTGCCGCGCTGCCGGTTCCTGGGCGGCATACGGCTGACGGACGCCCGGATCGGCACGGACCTGCTGCTCAACCAGGCCGTCGTGCACCGGGACCGCAGCGGCCGCTCGATCGCCGGGGACGGCATGACGGTGGGCCAGGACCTGACGGCGGAGATGCTGGAGTCACACGGGGAGCTGAGCCTGCGCAGCGCGCAGATAGGCGTCTCGCTGAGCCTGCGCGGCGCCCGGCTGAACAACCCGCACGCCCGGCTCGCGCTGAACGCGCCCCAGCTGACGGTGGAGCGGTCGCTGTACCTGACCCCGGCGGGGATCGGTTCCCAGGCGCGCAGCGGCATGACACCGGCGCGCGGGACGCGGATCCAGCGCTTCGACTGCCGCGGCGGGATACGCCTGGACGACGGGCGGTTCGGGGACGCGGTCGACTTCGAACGGGCCCGGTTCGTCCTCACCGACGACCAGGAGCTGTCCCTGCGCCGGGTGCAGACGTCCGAACTGCGCTTCCTCGGGGAGCGGCCGGCACGCGGCCGGGTGGTGCTGTCCGGGGCCCGGGTGGTGAACCTGATGGACCGCGCGGACAGCTGGCCGGGGCCCGGCCGCCTGCACATGGGGGGCTTCACCTACGAGAACCTGGTGCCGCGCGGCCCGTTCCCGCTGGAGATGCGGCTGAGGTGGGTGGCCGCGGCGAGCGCCGAGTACAACCCGGAGCCGTACGAGCGGCTGGCCGCGGTCCTGCGGGAGAGCGGCGAGGACGAGGACGCCCGCGAGGTGCTGCTGGCCAAGCAGCGTCGCCGCCGCGAGAGCCTCCCGGTCGCGGCGAAGCTCTGGGGGTACGCCCAGGACTGGACGGTGGCCTACGGGTACCGGCCCGGCCGGGCCGCCGTGTGGATGGCGGTGCTGTGGGCGGGCGGGTCGCTGGCGTTCGCCCGCGCGCACCACCCGCCGATCAAGAGCGGCGAGCACCCGGCCTGGAACCCGTCCCTGTTCGCCCTGGACCTGCTGCTGCCGGTGATCGACCTCGGCCAGGTGGGCTTCTGGCAACTGCGGGGCGGCTGGCAGTGGCTCGCGGCAGCGTTCGTCCTGCTGGGCTGGATCCTGGCCACCACGGTCGCTGCGGGCGCCACCCGGACCCTGCGGCGCCACTGACGGCGGGGGCGCGGCGCCGCACTCCGGTGGCCGCCCCGGCCGTCGACGACCGGCCGGCGACGACCGGGGGCCGGGCCCGGTGGCACGCCCGGCGGGCTTCCGGGCGCCCCGGTCCGGGCCCGTGCGGAACCCACGAGGTCCCCGGGGCGCCATTTTGCCGTCCCTTGACCGAGCGGCGTACAACCTTCCGCGACTTCCACACCAGGGGTGGCGCCGCTGTGACCTGCGGTCTTTCAATGGTCGACACCATGACCCCGCTGCACCCCTCCACCCGTTCGTCCCGGATCCGCGGGCTCAGGGGATTCCGGCGCCCCGCGCCCTCCTCCCCCGGCACCGTCGTCCTGCCGGCCGACGACGACGTGCTGCTCGACGCGCCCGACGACGTGCTGGGCCCGGCCCTCGTCGGTGCCGCCGCCGGGGACCACCGGCCCGCCGCCGACCTGCTCGCGGCGACCCGGCGCACCCGTGCCTGGGAGCGCCGCGACCGGTACGTGCGCCGCCTGGCGGGCTTCGCGCGCTCCCGGCCGGACTGGCTGGACACCTGGCGGGCCCTCGGCCCCGGGAACGCGGACCTGCTGCTGGTGGAGGCCCAGCTGGCGGTGGACCGGGCCTGGGACTCCCCCGCCCGCGCCGAACTGCTGCGGGAGCTGAACCACCTGATCACCGCCGCCGCCCGGGCGGACCGACGGGACCCGGTGCCCTGGCGCCTGGCCCTGGACCACGCGCGCGGGGCCCGCACCGGGCACCGGTACGTCGAGGAGGTGTGGGCGGCGGCCGTCCGCCGCGCCCCGCACCACTACGGCAGCCACGTGGCCGCCCTGCGCTACCTGGCGTCCGCCTGGCACGGCGCGCACCGCGAGTGCTTCGACTTCGCCGACCGGGCGGCCCAGGACGCGCCGGAGGACTCGCTCACCCGGACGCTGCCCCTGCTGGCGGCGTACGGCTACCTGACGGACGGCTGCGGCCCCGAGGTGCCGCGCGCCCGGCTCGACGCGGCGGCCGACCGCGCCGTCGCCCTGTCCGCCCGCCTCCCGGCGGGCCGCTCCTGGCCCGCCGGACCGCGCAACGTGCTGATCCACGTCCTGGTCCGTCTGGAGCGCTGGACGGACGCCCTGGAGGAGCTGCGCCGCACCGGCCCGTACGCCACCTCCTTCCCGTGGGACCGGGACGCGGAGGACCCGCTGGGCCGGTTCCTGGAGGTGCGCCGGGCCGTGCGCGAGGCGGTGGCGTCCGGCGCCCCCGCCACCCGGCGCGCGCCCCTGCGCGGCGGACCCGGCCATCCGCGGAGTGAACGGGGCGGCCGGTCCGGCCGCGGCGACCATTAGGCTTTTGCGTCGTGACCACCGTCCGGCTCCCGCTCTTCCCCCTGAACACGGTGCTGTTCCCGGGGCTCGTGCTCCCGCTCAACGTCTTCGAGGAGCGTTATCGCGCCATGATGCGCGAGCTGCTGAAGACCCCGGAGGACGAGCCGCGCCGGTTCGCCGTCGTGGCGATCCGCGACGGCCACGAGGTCGCGCCCAGCGCCCCCGGCATGCCGGACCCGACGGCCGTGCCGGAGCGCGGAGCGGCCGCCGGGTTCGGCGCCGACCCGGCGCGCGCCCTGCACCAGGTCGGCTGCGTGGCCGACGCGGCGACCGTCCGGGAACGGCCCGACGGCACCTTCGAGGTGCTGGCGACCGGCACCACCCGGGTGCGGCTGCTGTCGGTCGACGCCTCGGGGCCCTACCTGGAGGCGGAGCTGGAGACCGTCCCCGAGGAACCGGGCGACGAGGCCGGGGCCCTGGCGGAGGGCGTGCTGCGGTCGTTCCAGCAGTATCAGAAGCGGCTCGCCGGGGCGCGCGAGCGTTCCCTGTCCACGGGCTCGGAGCTGCCGGACGAGCCGGGCGTCGTGTCCTACCTGGTCGCCGCCGCGATGATGCTGGACGTCCCGACCAAGCAGCGGCTGCTCCAGGCCCCGGACACCGCCTCACGGCTGCGGGACGAACTCACCCTGCTGCGGGCGGAGACGGCCATCATCCGCAACCTGCCGTCGCTGCCCGCGGCGGACCTGACCCGGGGGCCGACGAGCCTCAACTGACTCCCCGCGCCGGGCCGGCCGGCCACGCGTCCCCGGCGGGGGCGGCCGTCCGGCCGACCCACGACGCCCCGCGACGCCCCACGACGCCCCGCGACGCCCCGCCGCAGCGTGCGGCACCCAGCAGACCCACGAGGACCGGGAGGTACCCGCCGCGATGGCGAAGAAGTCCAGGAAGCAGCAGCCGGGGGGCACCCCCGCGACGGTGGCGCTCACCGCGGCCGGCGTGGAGTACACGGTGCACACCTACGAGCACGACCCCGCGCACCCGTCCTACGGGGAGGAGGCGGCCGAGGCCATGGGGGTGCCGCCGGACCGGGTGTTCAAGACGCTGGTGGCGGACGTCGACGGCACGCTGACGGTGGCGGTGGTCCCGGTGGCCGGGCAGCTGGACCTGAAGGCCCTGGCCTCGGCGGTCGGCGGCAAGCGGGCCGCGATGGCCGACCCGGCCCTGGCGGAGCGCACCACGGGCTACGTCCGCGGCGGCATCTCCCCGCTCGGCCAGCGCAAGCGGCTCCGCACGGTGCTGGACGAGTCCGCCGCCCGCCACCCGACCGTCTGCGTCTCGGCCGGGCGCCGCGGTCTGGAGGTCGAGCTCTCCCCGGACGACCTGGCGGCACTGACCGGCGCGGTCGTCGCGCCGATCGGGCGCGGGTGAGGCGGGCCGCTCGGACGCGGTCAGCCGGGCCGGACGGGCACGGGCCGGACGGGCACGGGCCGGACGGGCACGGGCAGGCCGGACGGGCCGCTCAGGCACGGTCAGCCGGCCCCTCGGGAACGGGCGGGCGACGGACTGGACGGGCCGCGCCACGGATCGGGCGCGCCGCCGCCCGGACACGGGCCGGACAAGCCGCGCGCCCCGGGTGAGGCGGCGGACCGGGCCGCCCGGGTGAGACCGGCGGCGGGCGCCGGGCTGTCCCGGCCGCCGGCACGGCTCAGGCTCCGGGCGCTCCGTACGGGCCCTGCGGCAGGTGCGGGTCGGCCGGCGGGTAGGGCTCCGGGTCGCGGGGGCCGAACAGCGCGGTCAGACCGAGGTGCACGACGAGGGCCGCCAGCGGCCAGGCCAGCAGCGCGCCCTCCGCGCCCAGCTTCATCGGGGCGTCGAACGTGGCGCCCTCGCCCACCCGGCGCGCCTCGGCGATCACGTCCTGGGCGGGTCCCAGCCACACCCCGAGCCGCCAGGCCAGCACCGAGCCGAGCAGACCGCCGACGGCCAGCGCCACCACCAGCGGCACCCCTCCGTGCCGGCGGACCAGGAACACCGCGAGCGCGCTCACCGCGCCGAACGCCAGCGCGAGCAGCGTGAACGTTCCGTCGACGCCGACGGCCTGCTCGCCCTCGGTCTCCTTGACGTAGACGACCCAGTTGCCGTCGACCGCGTCACCGACCAGCGGCACGCGCGGCGCGAGCCACCACCACAGCACCCCGAGCAGCACGCCGCCGAGCGCCACCGCCACCGCGGCCACGGCGGCTTCCCGCAGTTCCGTCTTCATCCCGGGGCCGTCCTGTCCGTACCAGCCGTCTTGGGGGTGTCCGGTGTGCGCCGCGTCCTCGGCCGGGGCGGTCGTGCTGTCGACGGCCGCGGACCGGCCCGCGCCGGAGGCGGAATGCTCGTGCGGAGGCGGTGGTGGTGTCAGAGGTGCGCTCACCCTGACATCGTGCCAGGCGTCGCTGTGCGGCGCGTCACCGGACGGCGGCCCTGCGGTAGGCCCAGGTCGCCACGGCCAGGGACAGCACCCCGACCACTCCGCAGACGGCGAGGTCGCCGAGGACGAAGGCCCAGTCGGGATCCGGCGCGAACGTGCGCGCGTACGCCTCGACGCCGTACGTCGACGGCAGCAGGTCGCGCGCCAGCCGCACCGCCTCCGGCATCCGCTCCGCGGGCAGCACGCCCAGCAGCAGCGCCGCCGACATGCCGAGCTGGCCGAGGAGGGTGGCGAGCTCCGGCCGCGGGGCGAGCAGGCCCAGGGCCGCGCCGAGCCCGGCGAGTGCGGCGCCCGCCAGCGGGATCACCGCGGCCAGCACCCACAGGTGGGTCAGCGGCAGCCCGAACAGCAGGCAGCCGAACACGGCGGTGACGACGGTCCCCGGCACCGTGAACGAGGCGTACGCGCCGGCCGCGCCGAGCACCACGGCGGCCGGGGGGACGGGCAGGGTGGCGTAGTGGTCGAGGCCGCCGCTGGAGCGCAGCTGCCCGAAGTACTGGGCGAGCAGGTTCAGCGCGACGAAGGCGACGACCAGGACCGACGATCCGGCGACCACGGCCCGCGCCTCGCCGCCGCCGTCGACCACGCCGCGCATCAGGATCATGATCCCGACGGACTGGAAGGTCGCGACGAACAGCAGGGGGATCCGCGCCACCCGCGCCCGGGAGAGCTGGGCCCGGTACACCGCCGCGAGCGAGGGCCACAGCCGGGCCCGGGGACCGAGCTCGGCGGCGGCCGGCGCGGTCTCCTCGGCGGCCAGGGCACCGCCCGGCAGGACATCGGCGGGAACGACACTCACGTCGCGCTGCTCTCCTTCGCTAGGACCTTCGCCCGGAAGCCGGCCCGGCCGCCGTGCCGGGGTTTCGCCCGGCCCGGCGGAGGTGGTCGCCCCGTTCCGTACGGATGCCGCGGCCCGTGTGCTCACGCCTTCACCAGCCCCTGCCGCACGGCGCCGCCCAGCGCGAGGTACACGTCCTCCAGGCTGGGCGTGGCCAGCGTGAAGTCGTCCAGCGCGGCGAAGGCGGCACCGCCGGTGACGGTGGCGACGACCGTGCGGGCCTCCTCGGGCGCGAGCCGCAGGGTCCAGCGCCGGCCCGACTCCACGGCCCGGTCCCGCAGGGCGGCCACCTCGGGCACCTGGAGCGGTGCCTTCTCGCGCCAGACCAGGTCGACCCGGACCTCGCCGGCGACCTGCTCCTTCAGCCCGGCCGGGGAGTCGCAGGCGATGACGCGGCCCCGGTCCAGGACGGCGACCCGGTCCAGGACGGTCTCGGCCTCGATGACGTTGTGGGTGACCAGCAGCACGGTGGTGCCGTGCTCGGCCCGGCGCCGGTCGACGGCGGACCACACCGCGCGGCGCGCCACCGGGTCCATGCCGGTGGTCGGCTCGTCCAGCACGAGCAGCGGCCGCCGGCCCACCAGGGCGGCGGCGAAGCAGGCCAGCCGGCGCTGCCCGCCGGACAGCTTGCGCAGCGGACGCCCGGCGAGCGGGGTGAGCCCCAGTTCCTCCAGGACGACGTCGCGTTCCGCCCGCGCGCGCCGGGCCTCCAGGCCGCGCAGCCGGCCCGTGGTCTCGGCGGCGAGCGACACGGTGAGGTCGTCGAGGGCGGTGGACTCCTGGCCGAGGTAGGCGAGGATGCGGGAGGCCCGCTCGGGGTGGCGCACGATGTCGTGGCCGAGGATCTCCACGCTGCCGTGGTCCGGGCGCATCAGTCCGGTGAGCTGGCGCACGAGGGTGGACTTGCCGGCGCCGTTGGGTCCGAGCAGCCCGAAGATCTCCCCGCGGCGGATGTCGAGCCGGACGTCGTCGGTGGCCCGGACCTCGGGTGTCGCGGGCACCCCGCGCCGTCCGCGGACCGCGGGATAGGTCTTGGTCAGCCCGCGCACCGCACACACGACCTCGCCGTCGTGCCGGGTTCCCTGTGCCGCGCGCGTACTCACAAGGCACGAGACTACGGGGTCGCGAACCCCGGCCGGCCCTCGGGTCGCCCCGGGGCCCGCATGTCCCCCGCCGGGTGCCCAACCGGCCGCAACCGCGATCAACCCGGCAGCGGACGGCGGACCGGGCGGCGGACGGCGCCGGCCAGGGGAAAGACCGGCCACTCCCCGGCGCCGGGAGCGACAGCCGGGTCATTCCCCGGAGGGGGCCGCCCGTTCCGTGCCCGTCCGCAGGTCGAGTTCGCGCCAGAAGCCCGCCCGGATGGCGTAGCGGTCGCGTTCGTCGATCTGGTCGTCCTTGTGGGCGAGCAGGCCGAAGCGGGCGGCGTAGCGCAGCAGCTCGCCGTCCACGCGGTGCGGGATGCGCGGGTACATGGCGGACAGCTTCTGGATGTGGCTCTGGTCGCCCAGGCGTTCCACCCAGCGCCGGGCGAACACCTGTCCCACCTCGTAGGGGTCGCCGCCGACGGTGGTGATGTCCTCCTCGCGGTCGGCCCAGCGCTGCTCGGCCGTGGTCAGCTGGGCGAGGGTCGGCATGGAGGCGGCCTCGGCGGGTTCGGCGGCCGGGCGGTCGACCCAGCCCCTGTCGGAGGACCAGCGCAGGGTGGCGGAGGCGGGCGGCTGGGGGTGCGCGGCGGCGGGCCCGCGCAGGGCCGCCAGGTCCTTCGGGGTGGGCACCCCCTTGGTGCCGGGCGCCGGGGGCCGCTCGGCCGTGCCGTTCCGCCCGGCGGGGGCCGCCTCGCGGGGCTCCTGGGCGGTGCGCTCGGCCGCCGCGGCGAGCGCGGACTCCGGCAGCGGCGCGGACAGGATGGCGGCGATCTCGGGCCGGGGCGCGGGCGGCGGGGCGCACGTCCCGGGGTGCTCCTTGGGCCGTACCGCCTGGGTGATCCAGGCCCGGTCCAGCACCCGGCGCTCGTCGGCCTCGGCGACGAGGTCCTCCGACTGGTTGTAGTCCCCGTCGGCGGCCTGCACGGCCCACAGGTGGACGGCGACACCGTGTTCCTTGGCCGCCATCATGCCCGGCAGCAGGTCGCCGTCGCCGGTGACGAGGACGATGTCGGAGCAGGCGCGGTTGCGGGCCAGCTCGGTCAGCTCGGCGTGCATCGCGGCGTCCACGCCCTTCTGCGCCCAGCGGCCGTCGCTGCGGGTCAGCGCACCGAGCCGGACGGTGACACGTGGCATCACGCGCAGCCGGCGGTGCTCGGGCTGGGGGACGCGGTCGGGGGCGCCGTCGAACCAGTAGATGCGCAGCAGCGGCTGCTCGGTGTCCGATTCGGCGCGCTCGCGCAGGCCCTGGATCAGGGCGGTGTGGTCGACGGTGATGCGGGAGCGGGAGGGCTCCCCGGCGAGGAGACTGGCGGCCGCCCCCAGCAGATAGCCGGCGTCCACCAGGACGATGCAGCGGTCCACGCGATCCACCCTCTTTCCGGGAGGCTTGCTTCGGGCTGGGCTCGGTTCGAGTCTGCCCGACCACGCCGGGGTTGACGGCCCGAACTCGATCTTCGGCGTGGCGTTTCCACACTTCCTCCCCACCGTCCCTGTCACGCACGGTAATTGTCCAACATGCGCTTGTTATCAGGGTATGTGAATCTGATCCCGGCCCTGGCCCCTAGATACCCACAGGAGGCACCACCATGGCCAAGAACAAGAACCGTGACCGTAAGCAGCCGCAGGCCGAGCGCGCCCCGCGTGGGGCGCAGCCCACCGCGATGGAGACGCCCGACGAGCAGCGCACCACGGAGGTGACCCCCGGCGACGTCGGCCGGGGCAAGGGCCGGCAGAAGCGCTTCGGCCACAACTGACCCCTTCGTCCCGGAACGTTGACGCCCGGGACGGGGCAGGAAGAGGGGCACACCCGCCGGCGGGTGTGCCCCTCCTGTCGTACGGCTGCCGCGGGGCGGCCCGGCGCGCCTGCCGCGGCGCGGTTCCTGCCGTGGAGGCTCACCGGCGTCCCGGCGGGTCTCCCGGGCGGTTCAGCCCGCCAGGCAGGAGGGGCCCAGCAGGACCTTCAGGTCGCCGAACAGCGCCGGGTCGGGCTTCACCCGGTGGCGGTCCAGCCGCAGCACCGTCGTCCTCGTCGGCCCCTGGAGCTTGATGCGGACCTCGCTCTCGCCCTTGTGGTGGGTGAGGATCTCGCCGAGCCGGCTGACCATGGGCGGGGTCACGCGCGTCGCCGGGATGGTGAGCACGACGGGCGCGTTGGTGCCCGCGTTGGACAGGTCGGGGACCTGGAGCTCCATCGCGACCAGGCGCGGCACGTCCTCGCGCTTGTCCAGCCGGCCCTTGACGAACACGACGGCGTCCTCGACCAGTTGCGTCGAGACGAGCTGGTAGGTCGCGGGGAAGAACATGCACTCGATGGATCCGGCGAGGTCCTCCACGGTGGCGATCGCCCAGGCGTTGCCCTGCTTGGTCATCTTGCGCTGGAGGCCCGAGATGATGCCGCCGATGGTGACGACCGCGCCGTCACCGAAGTCGCCGCCGGTGAGCTGGGAGATGCCCGCGTCCGCCTTGTCGGACAGCACGTGCTCCAGGCCGAACAGCGGGTGGTCGGAGACGTAGAGGCCGAGCATCTCGCGCTCCTGCGCGAGGAGGTAGGTCTTGTCCCACTCGTCGTCGGTGAAGGTGACGTCCAGACCGAAGCCGGGCTCGCTGGTCTCGGCCTCGCCCATGCCGCCGAACAGGTCGAACTGGCCCTCGGCCTCCTTGCGCTTGACCGCCACCACGTTGTCGATCATCGGCTCGTACTGGGCGGTGAGGCCCTTGCGGGTGTGCCCCATGGAGTCGAAGGCCCCGGCCTTGATCAGGGACTCGGTGGTGCGCTTGTTGCAGACCACCGCGTCGACCTTGTCCAGGTAGTCCGGGAAGGAGGCGTACTTCCCCTTGGCCTTGCGGCACTTGATGATCGACTCGACCACGTTGGTGCCGACGTTGCGCACCGCCGAGAGGCCGAAGAGGATCACGTCGTCGCCCTGGGCGGCGAAGTTGGACTCGGACTCGTTGACGTTGGGCGGGAGCACCTTGATGCCCATGCGGCGGCACTCGTTGAGGTAGACCGCCGACTTGTCCTTGTCGTCCTTGACCGAGGTGAGCAGCGCGGCCATGTACTCGGCGGGGTGGTTCGCCTTGAGGTAGGCGGTCCAGTACGACACCAGGCCGTACGCGGCGGAGTGCGCCTTGTTGAACGCGTAGCCGGCGAAGGGGACCAGCACGTCCCACAGCGCCTGGATGGCTTCGTCGCTGTAGCCGTTCTTGCGGGCACCGGCCTGGAAGATGGTGAAGTTCTTGGCCAGTTCCTCGGGCTTCTTCTTGCCCATCACGCGGCGGAGGATGTCGGCCTCGCCGAGCGAGTAGCCGGCGATGATCTGGGCGGCCTTCTGCACCTGCTCCTGGTAGACGATCAGGCCGTAGGTGACGTCCAGGACCTCCTTGAGCGGGGCCTCCAGCTCCGGGTGGATCGGGGTGATCTCCTGCTGACCGTTCTTGCGCAGGGCGTAGTTGGTGTGCGAGTTCATGCCCATCGGGCCCGGCCGGTAGAGGGCCGAGACGGCGGAGATGTCCTCGAAGTTGTCCGGCTTCATCAGCCGGAGCAGGGAGCGCATCGGCCCGCCGTCGAACTGGAACACGCCGAGGGTGTCGCCGCGCTGGAGCAGTTCGAAGGTCGTCGGGTCGTCCAGGGGCAGCGACAGCAGGTCGATGTCGACGCCCTTGTTGGCCTTCACCATCTTGACGGCGTCGTCCATGATGGTCAGGTTGCGCAGGCCCAGGAAGTCCATCTTCAGCAGGCCGAGCGACTCGCAGCTCGGGTAGTCCCACTGCGTGATGGTCACGCCGTCGGTGTGCCGCACCCAGACGGGGACGTGGTCGGTGATGGTCTCGCTGGACATGATCACGCCGGCGGCGTGCACGCCCATCTGCCTCACCAGGCCCTCGACGCCCTTGGCGGTGTCGATGACCTTCTTCACGTCGGGTTCGTTCTCGTACATCGCCCGGACCTCGCCCGCCTCCGAGTAGCGGGGGTGGTCGGGGTCGGTGATGCCGGACAGCGGGATGCCCTTGCCCAGGACGTCGGCGGGCATGGCCTTGGTGATGCGGTCGCCCATCGCGTACGGGTAGCCCAGCACGCGCGCGGAGTCCTTGATCGCGTTCTTGGCCTTGATGGTGCCGTAGGTGCCGATCATGGCGACCTTGTCGGCGCCGTACTTCTCCGTCACGTAGCGGATCACCTCGACGCGCCGGCGCTCGTCGAAGTCGATGTCGACGTCGGGCATGGAGATGCGCTCGGGGTTGAGGAACCGCTCGAAGATCAGGCCGTGCGGGATCGGGTCGAGGTCGGTGATGCCGAGGGCGTAGGCGACGATCGAGCCGGCCGCGGAGCCTCGGCCGGGGCCGACGGCGATGCCCTGCTTCTTGGCCCACATGATGAAGTCGGCGACCACGAGGAAGTAGCCCGGGAAGCCCATCGAGATGATGGTGTCCATCTCGTACTCGACCTGCTTCATGCGGTCGTCCGGGATGCCGTCCGGGAAGCGGCGGTGCATGCCGCGCAGGGTCTCCTCGCGGAACCAGGTGACCTCGGTGTAGCCCTCCGGGATGTCGAACTTCGGCATCAGGTCGCGCTTGACGAACATGCCGGTGGTGTCGACCATCTCGGCGATCAGCCGGGTGTTGGCGCAGCCCTCCTGCCAGGCGTCCGAGGAGTCGATGGCGTACATCTCGTCCGTGGACTTCAGGTAGTAGCCCGTGCCGTCGAACTTGAAGCGGTCCGGGTCGGAGAGGTTCTTGCCGGTCTGGATGCACAGCAGCGCGTCGTGCGCGCTCGCCTCGTGCGCGTAGGTGTAGTGCGAGTCGTTGGTGACCAGGGGCGGGATGCCGAGCTTCTTGCCGATCCGCAGCAGGTCCTCGCGGACCCGGTGCTCGATGTCGATGCCGTGGTCCATCAGCTCCAGGAAGTAGCGGTCCTTGCCGAAGATGTCCTGGTAGTCGGCGGCCGCCTTGAGCGCCTCGTCGAAGTGGCCGAGACGCAGCCGGGTCTGCACCTCGCCGGAGGGGCAGCCGGTGGAGGCCACGATCCCCTCGGACCACTGGGCGATGGTCTCCTTGTCCATCCGGGGCCACTTCTGCAGCCAGCCCTCGGCGTAGGCGTCGGAGGACAGCCGGAAGAGGTTGTGCAGACCGGTGCTGTTCACCGCCCACATCGTCTTGTGGGTGTAACCGCCGGAACCGGAGACGTCGTCCCGCTTCTGGTGCGGCTGACCCCACTGGATCTTGCGCTTGTTGCGCCGGGACTCGGGGGCGACATAGGCCTCGATCCCGATGATCGGGGTGACCCCGGCCTTCTGGGCGGAGTGGAAGAAGTCGTACGCGCCGTGCAGGTTGCCGTGGTCGGACATGGCGATGTGCGTCATGCCCATCTCGTTGCAGGCGTCGAACATGTCCTTGAGCCGCGCGGCACCGTCCAGCAGCGAGTACTGGGTGTGGACGTGCAGGTGCGTGAACGGCGGCTTCGACACGGTGCGGCCTCCTGGGGGGACGTGCGGTGACGGACAGGCGGACGGTGGGGTGGTCAGCGTCGAAGTCTATGCCTCGGCACTGACACCGGGGTGCCTCACCCGCGTACCTTCGGGCAGGGGTCCCGGGCACTCCCGTGACCCGTCACACGTTAGGCGGGGGACGGATCAGCCGTCCCTCACCGTCCCGTACCTGGAGGCACCCCGCGATGTCGGTCCCGCAGCTCAATGACGAGCACCGCGGCGAGGAGATCCTCGCCGTCCTCGACACCGCCTTCGGCGAGCTCCTGGCCGCCGATCCGGCCGCGTTCCGCGTGAAGTTCCGCAAGATGGCGGCGAGTGCCTTCGCCTTCTACCGGGGGACGGCCTGCCTCTATTACCACGACTTGGACAGCGAGAAGCGCGGCGGCTCGTACCTGGACGACCGCACCTCGCGCGTGTGGATCCACGGCGACCTGCACGCGGAGAACTTCGGCACGTACATGGACTCCAACGGCCGCCTGGTCTTCAACGTCAACGACTTCGACGAGGCGTACGTCGGCCCCTTCACCTGGGACCTCAAGCGCTTCGCCGCCTCGATGGCGCTGATCGGCTACGCGAAGGCGCTCAGCGACGAGCAGATCACCGAGCTGGTGGAGATCTACGCCGCCGCCTACCGGGAGCGGATCCACGCGCTGGCGACCGGCGCCAAGAGCGACGAGGTGCCGCCCTTCACGCTGGACACCGCCCAGGGCCCGCTGCTGGACGCGCTGCGCGACGCGCGGTCGCTGACCCGCTTCGGGCTGCTGGACTCGATGACCGAGATCCGCGACTTCGAGCGCCGTTTCGCCCCCGGCGGCGGCGCGGTCGAGCTGGACGCGGCCACCCGCTACAAGGTGCTCGCGGCCTTCGACGGCTACCTGGAGACCCTGCCCGACTCCTCGCTGGCCCGCCCGGACTCCTACCGCGTCAAGGACGTCGTGGGCCGCCGCGGCATCGGCATCGGCTCGGCCGGGCTGCCGTCGTACAACATCCTGCTGGAGGGGCACAGCGACGCCCTGGAGAACGACGTCGTGATCTACATCAAGCAGGCCCAGACCCCGGCGGTTTCCCGCCACGTCACGGACTCGGCGATCCGGGACTACTTCCAGCACGAGGGCCACCGCACCGTGATCTCCCAGCGCGCCCTCCAGGCGCACGCCGACCCGTGGCTGGGCTGGACGGAGCTGGACGGCTCGGGACAGCTGGTCGCCGAGGTCTCGCCGTACGCCGTGGACCTGGACTGGGGCGACATCGACGACCCGGAGGAGATGGCACAGGTCGTCGCGGACCTCGGCCGGGCCACGGCGACGATGCACGCGGCGGCGGACGACACCTCCGGCGAGTCCCTGGTGCCGTTCTCCACCGAGCGGGCCATCGACGCGGCGATCGCCGCCGACGAGGAGGGCCTGGCGCCCCTGCTGGTCGACTTCGCCCACACCTACGGGGCCCGCGCCCGGCGCGACCACCAGATCTTCCTGGACCTGTTCCGCAACGGCAGGATTCCGGGGCTGTAACGTCCCGGCCGCACCCGCACCCTTTAGGAACCCCTTACGGGGACGCATGACAGACTCGTGACCGCCATGGACCTCACCGGAACCCCGCTCAGAGCCGTACGCGCGGCGTTGTTCACGGCCGTCGCCGTGACCCTCAGCACCGCGTCGCACGTGCTGCTGTCCGGGGCCCCGCTGCCGCTGAACACGGTGACCGCGATCGCGGCCGCCGTGTTCGTCCTGGCGTACGCGCTGGCCGGCCGGGAGCGGTCCTTCGGGCGGATCGCCGCCCTGCTGATCCCGCTGGAGCTGGCCGCGGACACGGTCTTCACCACCGGCCAGCACGTCTGTTACGGCCGGATGGGCGGCCCCGTCGCCGGCCCGCTGCGCTCCGTCGGCTTCGACCTGCTGTGCGGCGACGGCACCAGCGTGGGCGCGCCGCTCGCCCGGGTCACCGGCGCCACCGCCGACGGCGGCGACCGGCTGGCCGCCCTGCTGGCCCACGCCGACCAGGGCACCGCCTGGCTGCTGCTCGGGGCGCACGTCGGGGTCGGCCTGTGCGCGGCCGCCTGGCTGCGGCGCGGCGAGCGGGCGCTGGGCCAGGTGCTGCGCGCGGTGGCGGCCACCACCTTCCGGCCGCTGCTGCTGGCCGTCGCGGCGGTGTCGGCGCGCCGCACCCCGGACACCGGCCGCCCGGCCCGCCCGGCGGCCCCCGCGACCCCGGCCCGCCTCCTGCTCCTCGTGCACTCCCTGGGACGGCGCGGACCGCCGTGCTCCACCGCCGCCGCCCTCGCCTGAGGACGACGGCCCACCGGGCACCAGCAGTTCCCCCCAACCCACCGCACGCGCGCGGCGTGTGCGAGACCCCCATGGAGAACACCAGCATGAGCAAGCGGAACAGCCAGGCGGCGAGGACGGCGGCCCGGGAGCGGCTGCGCGCCGAGCGCGAGCGCGAGGCGAAGCGGGCGAAGGTCAAGCGGCAGATCGTCGTCGCCTGCTCGGTCGTCGGCGTCCTGGCGATAGCCGGCGGCGTCGGCTACGCCCTCGTCCAGGCCAACAAGCCGGGCGCCTGGGAGGCGGCGGCCGAGGAGAAGGTCGTCGCCCCGGCCAACACCTCGGGCAAGAACGGCACGACCGTCGTGATCGGCAAGGACAGCGCCAAGAAGACGCTGAAGCTGTACGAGGACCCGCGCTGCCCGGTCTGCGCCTCGTTCGAACAGTCGGTCGGCCCGACCATCCTCGAGGACTACGAAGCCGGCAAGTACAAGCTCCAGTTCATCGGCGGCACCTTCCTCGACGGCGACACCCGGGAGGGCGACCGCATGGCGGTCGGTGCCCACGGCGAGGGCTCCAAGAACGCGATGAGCGCGCTGGGCGCGGCCCTGAACGTGAGCCCGGAGGCGTTCCTCGAGTTCAAGGAGGCCCTCTACTCCGCGAAGTGGCACCCGCAGGAGTCTCAGGACAAGTTCAAGGACGACGACTACCTGATCGAGATCGCCGACTCGACCGACGCCCTGAAGAACAACAAGAAGTTCCAGGACGCCGTCAAGAACGGCACGTTCGACGCCTGGGCGCTCGCGATGTCGTACACCTTCAACACCAACAAGGACGACGTGCAGGGCACGCCCAGCCTGATCATGGACGGCAAGAAGCTGACGGGCGCGGACGGGCAGAACACGCCCATGACTCCCGAGGACTTCAGGACGGCCGTCGACAAGGCTCTGAAGGGCTGACGCCGCCGCACGACGGCCGTCGCCCCGGGGAGTGACGGCCGTCGCGGTCGGCCGGAATGATCTTTGACGATGACCCCGGGTCTGACATATACATGTCATGACCATTTCTCGAAAAGGGGGAATCATCATGTCTTTTCGTGTGAAGTCCATCCTGGGTGCCGTGGTCGCGGGAGCGGCCACGGTGATGCTCGCGTCCGCTCCGGCGGCCGCGGGCACCAATGTCTTCGTCGCCACGACGGACCCGTTCAACGGCGGGGGCGCCGGCTTCCACGCGGACGGTGAGATCTTCACCGTCTGCGACAACCGCGCCGACGGCATGCGGGCGAGCGGCCACATCGGCTGGATCGACTCGAAGGCCTCGCACTGGATCAAGCTGGAGGACGCCAACGGCTCCGGCAACTCCTGCGCCCGCAAGAACCTGTCGATCGGCGAGGGCATCTCCGTGACGGTGCAGATCTGCCTGAAGGACGGCGCCAAGGGCACGGCGAAGTACTGCGCCACCAAGCGCGGCAAGGCGTAACCCGGCCTCCCGGCCGGACGTCCGGGATCCGCTGGACGAAGAGTGGGCGAACTTTGGCGAGTTCGCCCACTCGGGCGTGTACCTGTCAGTAACCTGATCGGCTGTGACCAGTCGATACAGATCATCCGAGAACGGCGTCCCGGCCACCGCCGGCGCCACCTCCCCCTCCCCGCGCAGACGTACGGTGGTGAAGGCGGCCGCCGCCACCGCGGTGCTCGCCGCGCCGCTCGCCGGGGCGCTGCCGGCGCGGGCCGCGGCCACCCAGGCGCCCGCGTTCCTGCACGGCGTGGCCTCCGGTGACCCCCTGCCGGACGGTGTCCTGCTCTGGACGCGCGTGACCCCGGCGCCCGAGGCGATACCCGGCTCCGGTGCCGGGCCGGACACCGAGGTCAGCTGGACCGTCGCCCGGGACCGGGCGTTCACCGACGTCGTCGCGCGCGGGACCACCCTCGCCACCGCCGCGTCCGACCACACCGTGAAGGCGGACATCCGCGGCCTGTCGCCCGCCACCGACTACTGGTTCCGCTTCTCCGCCGGCGGGGCCGACTCCCCCGTCGCCCGCACCCGCACCGCCCCCGCCGCCGACGCCGCCGTGGGCGGGCTGCGCTTCGGCGTGGTCTCGTGCTCCAACTACGAGGCCGGCCACTTCGCCGCCTACCGCCACCTCGCGGCCCGCGGCGACCTCGACGCCTGGCTGCACCTCGGCGACTACATCTACGAGTACGGCACCGGCGAGTACGGCTCCCGCGGCCGGGCCGTCCGCCCGCAGGCCCCGGCCCACGAGATCGTCACCCTCGCCGACTACCGCGTGCGGCACGCCCACTACAAGACCGACCCGGACCTCCAGGCGCTGCACGCGGCGGCACCGGTCGTGGCGATCTGGGACGACCACGAGTTCGCCAACGACACCTGGTCCGGCGGCGCCGAGAACCACACCGAGGGGCCCGAGGGCGCCTGGGCCGCGCGCCAGGCCGCCGCCAAGCAGGCGTACTTCGAGTGGATGCCGGTGCGTCCCGCGCTGGCGGGCACCACCTACCGGCGGCTGCGCTTCGGCAAGCTCGCCGACCTGTCGCTGCTGGACCTGCGCTCGTTCCGGGACCAACAGGTTTCCGTCGGCAAGGGCGAGGTCGACGACCCCGACCGCACCCTCACCGGCCGGGCCCAGCTGGACTGGCTGAAGGCGGGCCTGAGCGCGTCGGACACCGCCTGGCGGCTGGTCGGCACCTCGGTGATGATCTCGCCGTTCGCCGTCGGGGCGCTGCCCGCCAGCCTGTTGAAGCCGCTCGCCAAGCTGCTGGGCCTGCCGCAGGAGGGCATCGCCCTCAACACCGACCAGTGGGACGGCTACACCGACGACCGCCGGGAACTCCTCGCCCACCTGCGGACGAACGGCATCCGCAACACCGTCTTCCTCACCGGTGACATCCACATGGCGTGGGCCAACGACGTGCCGGTGAACGCGGGCACCTACCCCGCCTCCCCGTCGGCCGCCACGGAGTTCGTGGTCACGTCGGTCACCTCCGACAACCTCGACGACATCGTCCGGGTGCCGGAGGGCACCGTCTCCGCCGTCGCCTCCCCGCTGATCCGCGCCGCCAACCGGCACGTCCGCTGGGTCGACACCGACCGCCACGGCTACGGCGTCCTGGACCTCACGGCCCAGCGCGCGCAGATGGACTACTACGTGCTGGCCGACCGCGCCGACCGGAACACCGCCGCCACGTGGGTCCGCTCGTACCGGACGCTCACCGGCACGCAGAAGGTCGAACGCGTCCACACCCCGGTCTGACCGGCCCCGGCCGGGGTACCCGGCCCGGTTCAGTCCTGGAGCGAGCCGAGGAAGCCGAGCGCCACCCGCCAGGTGGCCTCGGCGGCCTCCTCGTCGTAGTCCGGCAGGTCCGGGTCGGTGTAGAGGTGGCCGGCACCGGCGTACCGGTACACCTCGATGTCGGCACCGGCCCGGCCCAGCTGGAGGTACCAGGCGCTGAGCCAGTCGTCGGTCTCGAACGGGTCCGGCTCGGCGACGTGCAGCTGCACCGGCAGCTCGTCCACCGAGGCGTTCGCGGCGATGTCCGAGGTGCCGTGCAGGAGCAGCAGCCCGCGGGCCTTGTCGTCGCCCAGGGCGAGCGTCTGGGCCACGGAGGCGCCGAAGGAGAACCCGGCGTAGACCAGTCCGCGCTCGGAGTACGGCGCGGCGGCCAGGACCGCCCGCTTGAGCAGCTCGTCCTTGCCCGTCTCCTCCTGGTGGGCCATGCCCTCCTCGACCGTCTCGAACGTGCGGCCCTCGAAGAGGTCCGGCGTCCACACCTCGTGTCCGGCCGCGCGCAGCCGGTCCGCGGCCTGCCGGACGGCGGGCCTCAGGCCGTAGGTCGAGTGAAAGAGCATGATGTTCATGACGCCCATGGTGCCAGCCGGTCCGGCCCCGGCGGCGCCCGGCGGGAGGCAGAACCGGACGTAGGTCACAGGTTCACGCGGGCGCGGGCCGGTTAGGTTCGCAGACATGGATGACGTGCTCCGCCCGCTGATCGTGGTCGGCGGTTCGGTCCTGCTGACGCTGCTGCTCGGCTGGGCGACCGACCGTCTGCTGCGCAAGGCCGACGAACGCCACCACGACACTCCGTTGTGGGGGCTGCTGCGCCGTGCCCGCGTTCCCTGGCAACTGGTGCTGTGCGCCGCCCTGCTCAGAGCGTCCTACGTCGAGGCCCGCGTGTTCCCCGACCACCGGGAGAGCGTCGGCAGGATCCTGACCCTGGTGCTCATCGGGTCCACCGCCTATCTGGTGATCAGGATCGCGGCGGCGGTCGTGGAGACCACCTACACCCGGTACGCCAACGCGCAGTACCACCGCGATCCGGCGCGGGTGCGCCGGGTGCGCACCCAGGTGACGCTGATCAGGCGGGTGGTGTCGGCGGTCGTCGGCGTGGTGGCGGTGGCCGCGATGCTGCTGACCTTCCCCGCGATGCGCGCCGCCGGCGCCTCGCTGCTGGCCTCGGCCGGCATCCTCGGCATCGTCGCCGGTGTGGCGGCGCAGTCCACCCTGGGCAACATGTTCGCCGGGCTGCAGATCGCGTTCGGCGACATGGTGCGCATCGGCGACACGGTGGTGGTGGACGGCGAGTGGGGCACGGTCGAGGAGATCACCCTCACCTTCCTGACCGTCCGCACCTGGGACGAGCGCCGGATCACCATGCCCGTGTCCTACTTCACGTCGAAGCCGTTCGAGAACTGGTCGCGCGGTACGCCGCAGATGACCGGCACCGTCTTCTGGCACTTCGACCACCGGGCCCCGCTGGAGGCGATGCGCGAGAAGCTGCGCGACATCCTGCGGGAGTGCCCGGCCTGGGACGGCCGGGCCTACAACCTGACCGTGACGGACACCACGCCCACCACCATGGAGGTGCGGGCCCTGGTCACCGCCAAGGACGCCGACGACATATGGACGGTCCGGGTCACGGTCCGCGAGCAGATGATCCGCTGGCTGGCCGCCGAGCACCCCTACGCCCTGCCGCGGGTCACCACGGCGGGCGCTCCGGAGCGTGCCCCGGCCGACGCGGACGGCCGCCGCCGCACGGCCCCGGTACCGGCCGCCCGGCGCCCGCGCCTGTCCAAGAAGGACGGGTGAGGACGGCCGGGTACGCGCGGGGCAGGGCGACGGCCGCCCTCAGTGGCCGCGTTCGGCGCCGCCGTTGACCTGGATGATCTGCGAGGTGATGTGCGCCGCGCCCGGGGAGGCGAGCCAGTGCAGGGTGGCGGCGACGTCCCCGGGCGTCCCGACCCGCCCGGTGGACGTCTCGGCCGCCAGCCGGGCCCGCCGCTCCTCGTCGATGCCGTCGCCGAAGAAGGCGGTGTCCTCGACGTAGCCGGGCGCGACCACGTTGACGGTGATGCCGTGCGGGCCCAGCCGCCGGGCCAGGTCGTGCGCGTAGGGGTGCAGTCCCGCCTTGGCCGCCGCGTAGGCGACCTGCCCGGAGCCTCGGTAGGCGGCGATGGAGCTGAGGAACAGGACCCGCCCCCCGGGCTCGGCGAGCCGGTCCCGCAGTGCCTCGGTGAGCAGGACGGCGGTGAGCACGTTGAGCCGGAAGTTGACCGTCCAGTGGCGGGCGACGGCGTCCAGCGGGTCGTCGCCGCCGGCCGGCGGTTCGAGCAGGCCGTTCCCGCCGGCGCTGTGGATCAGGACGTCCACGGCGCCGAACTCCCGGCCGACGAAGGCCGCCACGCCCCGTACCGCCTCCGGGTCGGCCAGGTCGGCCGCGTGCGTCAGGGCGCCCGGCACCTCCGCCCGCTCCAGCACGTCACCGCGCCGTCCGAGCAGCAGCACCCGGTCCCCGTCCGCGGCGAACGTCCGTGCCGCCGCCAGCCCGATCCCCGTACCGCCCCCGCTGATCACCACGTTTCGCGTCATGCCCCGACCCTACGAACGGAACGGGCCCCGGCCGCGGCGCGCCGCACGGGACACGCCCGCCGGTGCGCGGCCTACCGCAGGCTGCGCACGTCCAGGTGGCGCAGGACCCGGTCGACGACCTCCGGGTGGGCGCCCGCCTCGCTGCGCGCGGCCAGCACCTCGTGCCGTGCGGCGCTGAGCAGTTCCTGCTGGATGCGGCGGATCCGCTTGGCCCGGCGGGCGCGCTGCCGGTGCGCCTCGCGCCGTTCCTCGTCGGCCATGTCCGGGCTGATGCGCACCCCGATGTCGAACGCGGTGCGCTGCATCTGCTCGGAGAGTTCCTCCGTCAGCTCCTCGGACTCCTCCAGCTCCCGCAGCCGCGCTTTGGCCGCCCTGGCCGCCCGGATCGCGAGTTCGCGCTCGTAGGCCTGCTCGCGGGCGGTGTCGGCCCGGACGCCCAGGCGTCGGACCATCCAGGGCAGGGTCACCCCCTGGAGCAGCAGCGTCGCCATGATCACGCCGAACGCGATGAAGATGATCTCGCTGCGTCCGGGGAACGGCTCCCCGGACTCCGTCTCCAGGGGGATGGCGAGGGCCAGGGCGACGGAGGCCACGCCGCGCATGCCCGACCACCACATGACCACGGTCTCCCGCCAGCCGAGGGGGATCTCCTCGCCGGTGTCGCGGGCGACGTGCAGCCGTTTCGTCAGCCAGGTCGCCGGCAGCAGCCAGGCGAGGCGGACCAGCACGACCACGGCCACCACCGCTCCGGCCCAGCCGAGCAGTTCGCCCCAGTGGCCGGCCGCGGTGTCGACGGCGTTGTGCAGTTCGAGGCCGACCAGGCCGAAGGCGATCCCGGTGACGAGGGTGTCGACGATGTCCCAGAAGGCGTGCCCGGCGAGCCGGGTCATCACGGCGTCGGCGTCGGTGGCGTACTCGACCAGGAACAGGGCGGCGGTGAGCACCGCGAGCACCCCGGAACCGTGCATCTCCTCGGCGAGGACGTAGGCGGCGAAGGGCACCAGCAGGCTCAGGGCGATCTGCAGGGTGGCGTCGCCGAGCCGGTCCATCAGCCGGTTGGCGGCCCAGCCCAGGGCGAGCCCGACGGCGACCGCCACCACCGCGGACAGGACCAGGTCCAGCCCGGCCTCCCAGGCGGAGAAGGAGCCGGTGACGGCGGCGGCGATCGCCACGTGGTAGAGCACGATGGCGGTCACGTCGTTGAACAGGCCCTCGCCCTCCAGGATCGACACCAGGCGGCGGGGCAGGCCGAGCTTGCCGGCGACGGCGGTCGCCGCGATGGGGTCGGGCGGTGCCACCAGCGCGCCCAGCGCGACCGCGGCGGCGATCGGCAGGCCCGGCACGATCGTGTGCGCGACGGCGGCCACGCAGAAGGTGGTGACGAAGACGAGCGCCACCGCGAGCAGCAGGATGGGCCTGACGTTGGCCGCGAACTGCCGCCAGGAGGTGCGGCGCACGGCCGCGTACAGCAGCGGCGGGAGCAGCAGCGGCAGGATCAGGTCGGGCGGGACGTCCACGTTCGGTACGAAGGGCAGCAGCGCCAGGACGATGCCGAAGACCGTCATCAGCACCGGCGACGGCAGCCCCAGCCGGTCCGCGACCGGAACGCTCACCACGGCCGCGAGCAACAGGGCGAACAACAGGGCCAGCTGATCCACGGTCACGGCTCCGGAACGAATCGACGGTCTGGGCTGTCCGGCACGAGCGCGAGCGGATCACCAGCCTGCCACGCCGCCGCCCCGGGGCCCGGTTGCGCCGGGCGCCCTACAGGGCGCGCCGCATGGCCCGGTGCGGCATCCCCGCGTCCGCGAACTCCGGTCCGTACGCCTCGTACCCCAGTCGCTCGTAGAAACGCAGGGCGTGCGTCTGGGCGTGCAGGTCGACGGCGGTGAGCCCGCGGGCGCGGGCGGCGTCCTCCAGGGCGCGCACCAGGGCGGCCCCGACGCCGAGGCCGCGCGCCTCGCGGAGCACCGCCAGCCGGCCGAGGGAGCCGACCTCCGGGCCGCCGCCGGTGCGCTCCGCGGCGGCGGCGCCGTGCAGCAGCCGGCCGGTGCCCAGCGGGCGGCCGTCCGCGCCGACCGCCAGCACGTGCACGGCACCGGCGTCGTGGGCGTCGTACTCGATGTCCTCGGGAACGCCCTGTTCGGCGACGAAGACCTCCCTGCGCACGGCGAAGCACGCCTCCCGGTCGGCGGCGTCCACCGCTTCGCGGACCGTGGGGCCGGCGGTCGTCGCCGTCATGCGTAGGTCTCCTCCCGGACCGTGTCCAGCGCCTGCTGGAGGTCGTCCGGGTAGTCGCTGGCGTACTCCACCCACTGCCCGTCGCCGGGGTGCTCGAAGCCGAGCCGCACCGCGTGCAGCCACTGGCGGGTCAGCCGGAGCCGCTTGGCGAGGGTGGGGTCGGCCCCGTAGGTCAGGTCGCCGACGCAGGGGTGGCGGTGGGCCGCCATGTGCACGCGGATCTGGTGCGTGCGCCCGGTCTCCAGCTTCACGTCGAGCAGGGAGGCCGCGCGGAACGCCTCGATCAGGTCGTAGTGCGTGACGGACGGCTTGCCCTCGGCGGTGACCGCCCACTTGTAGTCGTGGTGCGGGTGCCGGCCGATGGGGGCGTCGATGGTGCCGCTGGTCGGGTCGGGGTGGCCCTGGACGAGCGTGTGGTAGCGCTTGTCGACCGTGCGCTCCTTGAACTGGCGCTTCAGCGACGTGTAGGCGTACTCGGACTTGGCGACGACCATGAGGCCGGAGGTGCCGACGTCCAGGCGGTGGACGATGCCCTGGCGCTCGGCGGCGCCGGACGTCGAGATGCGGTACCCGGCGGCGGCGAGGCCGCCGATCACCGTCGGCCCGGTCCAGCCCGGCGAGGGGTGCGCGGCGACCCCGACGGGCTTGGCGATCACCACGACGTCGTCGTCGTCGTGCACGATGACCATGCCCTCGACGGGCTCGGCGACCACCCGCACCGGCGCGGGGGCCTGCGGCATCTCGACCTCGAGCCAGGCGCCGCCGCTGACCCGCTCCGACTTGCCGACCACCGATCCGTCGACCGTGACCTTCCCCGCGGCGGCGAGTTCGGCCGCCTTGGTCCGGGAGAAGCCGAACATGCGGGAGATGGCGGCGTCGACGCGCTCGCCCTCCAGGCCGTCGGGCACGGGCAGGGTACGGATCTCGGGAAGCGTGCTCACCCCGTCGAGTATGCCGGACCGCGGCGACCGCCCCGTACGCGCGTTCAGTCCTTGTGGACGGTGCCGTCCGGGTCGAGGCCCCGGAACGACAGCAGCACGATCAGGATGCCGCCGCACACGATCGCCGAGTCGGCCAGGTTGAACACGGCGAAGTGCTTCGGCGCGATGAAGTCGACGACCGCGCCCTGGAAGACCCCCGGGGAGCGGAAGATCCGGTCCGTGAGGTTGCCGAGGGCACCGCCGAGCAGCAGGCCGAGCGCGATCGCCCAGGGCAGGCTGTACAGCTTCCGGGCCAGCCGGATGATCACCACGATCACCACGGCGGCGATCGCCGTGAAGATCACGGTGAAGGCCTCGCCGAAGCCGAACGCGGCGCCCGCGTTGCGGATCGCCTCGAACCTCAGCCAGTCCCCGATGATCTCGATCGGCTCGTGGTGCTCCAGCTTCGCGACCACGATCATCTTGCTGATCAGGTCGAGGGCGTAGGCGAAGGCGGCGACGGCGAACAGCACCATCACCCTCCGCCTGCCCCGGGGACGCCCGGTCTCCTCCCGCGCCTCGGCGTCCTGGGCATCGGCCCGCTCCTGCCCGTCCCGGCCGGCGTCCGGGGATTCCGGCGTACCGATGATGCGCTCCGCCTCTGCCACGTGAGTCCCTCAACCTAGGTACCTGACTGAGGACGAGGGTACGACACGCCGTACGCGGCCCACCTGCTCAGTCGGCATCCGGGTCCGGTCAGTAGCGCCGCTCCTGCTTCTGCTTGCACTCCACGCACAGCGTGGCCCGGGGGAACGCCTGCATGCGGGCCTTGCCGATGGGGTTGCCGCAGTTCTCGCACAGGCCGTAGGTGCCGGTGTCCAGGCGCTGCAGGGCGTGCTCGGACTGGGTCAGCATCTCGCGGGCGTTGGCCGCCAGCGCCAGCTCGTGCTCCCGCGTGATGTTCTTGGTGCCGGTGTCGGCCTGGTCGTCGCCCGCGCCGTCCCCGGAGTCCCGCATCAGGCCGGCCAGGGACCGCTCCGAGGAGGAGATCTCCTCGCGCAGCCGCAGCACCTCGGACATCAGCCCGGCGCGTGCCTCCTCGACCTCCTCCGGCGTCCAGGGCTCCTCGCCCGGACGCACCGCGAGATCGCCGGGCTCCGCCGCGCCGATCCGTGCCTTGGGTACGGCGGTCGTGGCCGCCGTGGCCGTGCCCGGAGTCTTCTTAGCGCCCACCGTCGTCGCTCCCGTCTGCGGTGCGGTCGTGTCCGCGCCCGCGTCAGTGGCCGTGCCGCGCCCGGCCGTGTCGTGTGTGCCCCCGTCGTCCCCGGTGGTGCCCTTGCCCGCCCCGCCCGCTCCCCCGGTGCCGGCCCGCCCCCCGGCGGCGCCACGGGTCTTCCCGGCCGCGCGCCCGGCCCCGGTGTCCTTCCCGGCTGCGGTGCGCTTCCCCGGGGCGGGCGCCCCGGCGTCCGCCGGCGCCGCGGCGGCGGTGTCCCGCCCGGTCCGCGGTTCCTTCTCCGGGGCGCCCTTCCCGGCGCCCGCGGCCTTCCGTCCGGCGGATGCCCGCTTTCCCGCCGCCGGCTGCCCGGCGGCGTCCTCCGGGGTGCCCGCGCGGGCCGTACCGGTGTCCGCCGTCGCCTTCATGCCCGTGCCCGCCTTTCCGCCCGCGGCCGTCCCCCCGCGTGCGGCCGCGGTGCCGTCCGCGGCCGTGCGTCCCGCGGCTGCCCCGGATCCGGCGGACGCCTTCGCGCCCGCCGCTTTCTTCCCGGGGGTCGCCTTCCGCTCGCTCGCCTTCCTGCCCGCGGACGCCTTGGCGCCCGGGGCGGCCTTCGTCCCGGCAGGCGCCTTCCGAGCCGCCGGTCCCGTCCCGCCGGCCTTCGCCTTCGCCTTCGCCGGGTCCTTCGCCCTCCCCCGGTCCGCCGCCGCGGTGCCCTTCGCGGTCCCGGCATCCTCGGCCGTCCCGGGTGCCTTCGTGGTCCCGGCGTCCTCGGCCGTCCCGGGTGCCTTCGCGGTCCCGGCGTCCGTGTCCGTCCCCGTCTTCCGCTCCGGGTCCGGCGCACGCGCCCCGGCCTTCTTCGCCCCGGCGCTCCCGCCCGCCGCCCGGCCCGCGGACGGCCCGCGGGCCGTCCGCGCCGCGGTCTTCCGCGCCGGGTCCGCCGCCCGCTTCCGCCCGGCTCCACCGTCGGCAGCGTGCCCGGCGTCGCCGGACGCCGACTGCTGTACGGCGGTCTTCTTCGCCACCATGGCCGCGGCCCCTTCACATTTTGTGATCTTGCGCGCGAATCGTGCTGGGACGATAAATCGACTCGACCCCCACGGCAACGGGGCACACCGCCCGATTCCCCCGCCCCGCGGGCACCGCGCGGCGAGCCTGCATGCGTTGTGCCCAGCTCCCCGCCGGGTATGCCGCCCGGACGCACCTCCCGGGGATCCGGAACGGCACGGGTCGCCATTCGGGGCATGCCGCGCGTCCCGGCCACGCGGAAACCGGTCGGCCGCCGTCCGCCGCGCGCCGTACACTGGGCGCAGCGAAAAGCGTGGATGGGGACGAGTAGCGGCGTAGGCAGCCCAGAGCGACCCGGGGACGGTGTGAGCCCGGGGGCGAGCGCGACGTGAAGATCACCCCGGAGCCGCCGGAAGAAAGCCGCAGCGAGCAGCCGCGGCGAGTAGACCCGGCATCGCGACCCCAATGAGGGGGCTCACCGGCGCACACCACGCACCGGGGGGCCAAGGAGGGTGGTACCGCGGGAGCGCGCCGACGGCGGCGCACAGACACAGCTCTCGTCCCTCCGGACGGAAGGCAGCAAGTCCGCCGGAGGAAGCCCGCTGATGACAACGCCGACGTACCGACCGGTACCCGCCCAGGTCGACCTGCCCGCGCTCGAACACGCGGTGCTCGACTTCTGGCGCGAGCAGAAGATCTTCGCCAAGAGCCTGGAGCAGTCCCAGGGCCGCCCCGAGTGGGTGTTCTACGAGGGCCCGCCCACCGCCAACGGCATGCCCGGCGCCCACCACATCGAGGCCCGGGTCTTCAAGGACGTCTTCCCCCGCTTCCGCACCATGCGCGGCTACCACGTCGGCCGCAAGGCGGGCTGGGACTGCCACGGCCTGCCGGTCGAGCTGGCCGTGGAGAAGGAGCTGGGCTTCTCCGGCAAGCAGGACATCGAGGCGTTCGGCATCGCCGAGTTCAACGCCAAGTGCCGCGAGTCGGTGACCCGGCACACGGACGCCTTCACCGAGCTGACCCACCGCATGGGCTACTGGGTCGACCTCGACGACGCCTACCGCACCATGGACCCCGAGTACATCGAGTCCGTCTGGTGGTCGCTGAAGGAGATCTTCGGCAAGGGACTGCTGGTCCAGGACCACCGCGTCGCCCCCTGGTGCCCGCGCTGCGGCACCGGCCTGTCCGACCACGAGCTGGCCCAGGGCTACGAGACGGTCGTCGACCCGTCCGTCTACGTCCGCTTCCCGCTCACCTCCGGCCCGCTGGCCGGCGAGGCGGCGCTGCTGGTGTGGACGACCACGCCCTGGACGCTGGTGTCGAACACCGCCGTCGCCGCGCACCCCGAGGTCAGCTACGTCGTCGCGACGAACGGCCCCGAGGGCACAGAGAAGCTGGTCGTCGCCGAGCCGCTGCTCGCCAAGGCGCTCGGCGAGGGCTGGGAGGCCACCGGCGAGACCTTCACCGGCGCCGACATGGAGCGCTGGACCTACCGGCGCCCCTTCGAGCTGGTGGAGTTCCCCGAGCCCGCGCACTACGTGGTCAACGCCGACTACGTCACCACCGAGGACGGCACCGGTCTGGTCCACCAGTCCCCCGCCTTCGGTGAGGACGACCTCAAGGTGTGCCGCGCCTACGGCCTGCCCGTGGTGAACCCGGTCCGTCCCGACGGCACCTTCGAGGAGGACGTCCCGCTGGTCGGCGGCGTCTTCTTCAAGAAGGCCGACGAGAAGCTGACCGAGGACCTGGACGCCCGCGGCCTGCTCTTCCGGCACACCCCGTACGAGCACAGCTACCCGCACTGCTGGCGCTGCCACACCGCGCTGCTCTACTACGCGCAGCCGTCCTGGTACATCCGCACCACGGCGATCAAGGACCGGCTGCTGGAGGAGAACGAGGGCACCAACTGGTTCCCGGACTCCGTCAAGCACGGCCGGTACGGCGACTGGCTGACCAACAACATCGACTGGGCGCTGTCCCGCAACCGCTACTGGGGCACTCCGCTGCCCATCTGGCGCTGCGCCGAGGACCACCTCACCTGCGTCGGCTCGCTCGCCGAGCTGACCGAGCTGACCGGGACCGACCAGTCGGGCCTCGACCCGCACCGTCCGTTCATCGACGAGGTCACCTTCGCCTGCCCCGAGGACGGCTGCGGCGCCACGGCCACCCGCGTGCCGGAGGTCATCGACGCCTGGTACGACTCGGGCTCGATGCCGTTCGCGCAGTGGGGCTACCCGTACAAGAACAAGGAGCTGTTCGAGTCCCGCTACCCGGCGCAGTTCATCTGCGAGGCCATCGACCAGACCCGCGGCTGGTTCTACACGCTGATGGCGGTCGGCACCCTGGTCTTCGACAAGTCCTCCTACGAGAACGTCGTCTGCCTCGGGCACATCCTCGCCGAGGACGGCCGCAAGATGTCCAAGCACCTGGGCAACATCCTGCAGCCGATCCCGTTGATGGACCAGCACGGCGCGGACGCGGTGCGCTGGTTCATGGCGGCCGGCGGCTCCCCCTGGGCGGCCCGCCGGGTGGGCCACGGCACCATCCAGGAGGTGGTCCGCAAGACGCTGCTCACGTACTGGAACACGGTCGCCTTCCAGGCCCTGTACGCGCGTACGTCCGGCTGGGCGCCGTCCGAGGCCGACCCGGCGCCGGCCGACCGCCCGGTGCTGGACCGCTGGCTGCTCTCCGAACTGCACGCCCTCACCGAGCAGGTGACCCAGGCGCTGGAGGGGTACGACACCCAGCGGGCCGGCAAGCTGCTGTCCGCGTTCGTCGACGACCTGTCCAACTGGTACGTGCGCCGCTCGCGCCGCCGCTTCTGGCAGGGCGACAAGGCCGCGCTGCGCACGCTCCACGAGGTGGTGCAGACGGTCACCCAGCTGATGGCGCCGCTCACCCCGTTCATCACCGAGCGGGTCTGGCAGGACCTGGTGGTCCCGGTCACCCCGGGAGCGCCGGAGTCGGTGCACCTGTCGTCCTGGCCGGAGGCCGACCTCAGCGCCGTCGACCCCGAACTGTCGCGGCAGATGGTGCTGGTGCGCCGCCTGGTGGAGCTGGGGCGGGCGACGCGTGCCGAGTCGGGGGTGAAGACGCGTCAGCCGCTCAGCCGCGCCCTGGTGGCCGCGTCCGGCTTCGCCGCGCTCTCCCCCGAGCTGCACGCGCAGATCACCGAGGAGCTGAACGTCGAGTCCCTGGCGTCGCTGTCCGAGGTGGGCGGCTCCCTGGTGGACACGACGGCCAAGGCCAACTTCCGCGCGCTGGGCAAGCGGTTCGGCAAGCGCGTCCAGGACGTGGCCAAGGCGATCGCGCGGACCGACGCCGCCGCGCTGTCCCAGGCACTGCGCGAGGGCACCGCCTCGGTGGAGGTCGACGGGGAGAAGGTCGACCTCGCCCCGGACGAGGTGATCATCACCGAGACCCCGCGCGAGGGCTGGTCGGTGGCCTCCGACGCCGGTGCCACGGTCGCCCTGGACCTGGAGATCACCGAGGAGCTGCGCCGGGCGGGCCTGGCCCGGGACGCGATCCGGCTGATCCAGGAGGCCCGCAAGAACAGCGGCCTGGACGTCGCCGACCGCATCGCGCTCCGCTGGACGGCCGAGGACCCCGCGACCGTCGCCGCGCTGGAGGAGCACGCGGCCCTCATCTCCGACGAGGTCCTCGCGACGGACTTCGCCCGGGGTGAGGCCGACGACACGTTCGGTACGCCGTTCACCGACGCGGGCCTGGCCCTGACGTTCCGCCTGCGCCGGGTGTGACCCACGGGACGCGTCCCGCGCCGAGGGGTGCGGGACGCGTCCCCGTGCGGGTGCCGGACCGGCGGGCGCCTCACGCCCCGGCGGCACCGCACCGCACGTACCCCGAAGGGCGGGCCCCCGGAATCACCCGGGGGCCCGCCCTTCGGCGTTGCGTACGTCGGACAGCCGGTCCGTGGTCGAACACACGCCGCACGGACGTGTGGACGCGCGTAGCACGAGGGCGGGGCCCCGGTCTGGTGAAGACCGGGGCCCCGCCCTGAACGCTGCCGAGCGCTACGCCGTACTCATGGCCACGGGGGCCGTCAGTTGTCGTCCTCGTCGATGAGGAAGCCGCGCATCGGCGAGGGAGCCTGACCCATCGGGCCCGGACCCTGCGGACGCACCGGCGCCATCGGCTGGGTCATCGCCGGCTGCATCTGCTGCTGGCCGCCGCCGTAGGACGGGCCGCCGGACTGGCCGGGACCGCCCATGGGCTGGTTGCCGCCGTAGGACGGCGCACCGGCACCGGCCGGAGCCATCGAGGGCGCCGGGGACGGCGGCAGCGACGGAGCGGCGCTCGCGGGCTGACGCGGCGGGGCGAGCGAGTCGTCCGCCTGGGTCTCCAACTGACGCAGCTGCGACTCCAGGTAGGACTTCAGGCGGGTGCGGTACTCGCGCTCGAAGCCGCGCAGGTCCTCGACCTTGCGCTCCAGCGTGGCGCGGGCGGACTCCAGCGAGCCCATCGCGACACGGTGCTTCTCCTGCGCGTCCCGCTCCAGGGCGTCGGCCTTGGCACGGGCGTCCCGCTCCAGGCCCTCGGCACGCGAACGCGCCTCGCCCACGATCTTGTTGGCCTCACTGCGGGCCTCCGCGATCGCCTGGTCGGCGGTCTGCTGCGCCAGCGACAGCACGCGCGCGGCGCTGTCGCCGCCGGGGCCGCCCTGCTGGCCGGGAAGACCGGGAGGACCGCCCATGGGGCCGCCCATCGGGCCGCCGTGGCCCATCTGCCCCTGCATCGGGCCGCCCTGGCCCATCGGTCCGGGACCCTGACCCATCGGGCCGGGACCCTGCGGACCGCCCTGACCGCCGGGGCCGGCGGGCAGCTGCGGAGCGCCGCTGGGCAGCTGCGGCGGGCCCCCCATGGGGCCGCCCATCTGCTGCGGCGGGCCCGATATGCCGGCGGGCACCGGTGCACCGGGACCTCGCATGCCCTGCTGGGGCATGCCCTGGGGCGGACCCTGGGGTGGCCCCTGCTGGTCCTGCTCCGGTGGTTTGCGCATGTTCTGCTGGTTCTGCGCGGCGGCGCGCGTGGCCGCGGCCAGCTTGGCGCGCAGGTCCTCGTTCTCGCGCAGCAGGCGCGTCAGTTCGGCTTCGACCTCGTCGAGGAAGGCATCGACCTCGTCCTCGTCATAGCCTTCTCGGAGGCGGACGGTCGTGAACTGCTTGTTCCGCACGTCCTCGGGGGTCAACGGCATCTCTTCACCTCAGCGTAGTCATCGGCAGTCGGCAGGCCCATGTCGTCCACAGTCACCTCAGTGCATTGCCCACGATGGTGATCAGGATGTAGACGATGATCATCAATACGAAGAAGGACAGGTCGAGCGCCACGCCCCCGAGACGCAGCGGCGGGATGAACCGCCGCAACAGCTTCAGCGGTGGATCGGTGACAGTGTAGGTGGCCTCCAGGACGACCACCATCGCCTTGCCGGGTTGCCATGAGCGGGCGAACTGGAAGACGTAGTCCATGACCAGACGGAAGATGAGGACGATCAGGAACACCATCAGCGCGATGTAGATCACCTGCAAGAACACGCTCATGGCCTGTCTGTTCCCTCTCCCCTGTGTCCTGCTCGTCCGGTCTCACGTCTCAGCTCTGGTTGAAGAACCCGCCCTCTGCGATGCGGGCCTTGTCCTCCGCCGTGACATCGACGTTAGCAGGCGACAACAGGAACACCTTCTGCGTCACCCGCTCGATGCTGCCGTGAAGACCAAACACCAAACCGGCCGCAAAGTCGACAAGTCGCTTCGCGTCTGTGTCATCCATCTCAGTCAGATTCATGATCACCGGAGTGCCCTCACGGAAGTGTTCCCCGATGGTACGGGCCTCGTTGTAGGTCCGGGGGTGAAGTGTGGTGATCCGGTAAGGCTCTCGTTCCGACACGACCTTGGGCATGATCACCGGTGCGTTCTTCTCCAGGCTTGCGCGTTCTTGTGTGATGGATGCCACGGGCGCGATGCGCGCCGGGCGTGCCGATTCCGCGGGCAGCGAAGCGGCACGGGCGACCGGTTCACGGGGGGCGGGCGGCTGTACGACTCGTACCTCTTCGTCCCTTTGGGGCTGAAGTGAGCCGTGTGACGCGTGCGACGGTTCGTGCCGCCGGCGGTCCCGCTCGGGTTCGGGGTCGAGTTCGGGTTCAAAGTCGTCGTCTGGGTCGAATCCGCGGCCGTCGTACCCATCGTCCTCCACGAGGCCGAGGTAGACCGCCATCTTGCGCATCGCGCCGGCCATGCTTCGAGTCCTCCGCTCTGTGGTGGATCCGCTGACGACCGCCAAGTGCCCGCGATCCACGAGGTCCTTTACCCCCGCTGTCCGGCGGTATTGACCATATTTTCTGCTGTGGTCCGACTTCTTGGCGACGTTACCCGAGCGCGGGGCGGACTCCGAGTACCGCACTGCCGACGCGTACATGTGTCGCACCGGCGGCCACGGCCTGTTCGAGGTCCGCGCTCATCCCCGCGGAGACCATGTTCGCAGCCGGATGGGCCCTGCGCAGGTCGGTCGACAAATCCATCAACCGCTCGAACGCCGCCTGTTGACGCCCGGCGTACTCGCCGGTGAGCGGGGCGACGGTCATCAGGCCGTCCAGCCGCAGCCCTTCGGCCCCCGCGACCAGGTCGGCCAGCTCCCCGATCCCGCCGGGAGCGACCCCGCCGCGCTCGCCCCGGGCGGCCTCGCCCGCGTCCAGCGCGACCTGGATCAGGCACCCGACCTCGCGCCCGGCGCGGACCGCCTCCTTGGAGAGGGAGGTCACCAGCCGGGCCCGGTCGACGGACTGCACCAGGTGCGCGTAACCGGTCACCGAGCGGACCTTGTTGGTCTGCAACTGACCGACGAAGTGCCACGTCAGCGGCAGATCCGCGCACGCGGCCGCCTTCGGGGCGGCGTCCTGGTCCCGGTTCTCCGCCACATGACGCACACCGAGTTCCGACAGGATCCGCACATCGCTCGCGGGGAAGGTCTTGGTGACGACGATGAGGGTGACCTCGTCGCGCGCACGTCCGGCGGCGGCGCACGCGGCAGCGATCCGCTGTTCCACTTCCGCCAGGTTTGCGGCGATTTCCTGCTTACGGTCCGTCATGCCCCATCAGTCCAGCCACACATAGCCGGCGAGCCGACCCGTGGTGCGGTCGCGGCGGTACGAGAAGTGATCATCGGACTCCAGTGTGCACACCGGGGAGTGCTCCCTCTCGCGCACCCCCAACCGTTCGAGCTGCGCGTGCACGCCCGCGCCCACGTCGACCGCCGGCGTGCCCCAGCTCGTCTCGGCGTACGCCGAGGGCTCTGCCGCGGCGACCTCGTCGCGCATCGCCCCGGGCACCTCGTAGCACCGGCCGCACACGGCCGGGCCGGAGCGGGCGACGATCCGCGCCGGGTCGGCGCCGAGTCCGGTCATGGCCCGCACGGCGGCCGGGACCACTCCGGCGACCAGGCCGGGCCGGCCCGCGTGGGCCGCCGCGACGACACCGGCCACCGGGTCGGCGAGCAGCACCGGAACGCAGTCGGCGGTGAGCACGGCGAGGGCGAGGCCCCGCCGGGCGGTGACGACCGCGTCGACCTCGGGGACCGGACGGTCGCCCCAGGGCTCGTCGACGACGGCCGTGGCGGCCCCGTGCACCTGGTTCATCCAGACCACGCGGGACGAATCCAGGCCCAGGTGCTTCGCGGCCGCTTCCCGGTTGGCGCGGACGGCGCCGGGATCGTCGCCGACCGCTCCCCCGAGGTTGAGCTCCTCATACGGAGCGGCGCTCACCCCGCCCCACCGGTCGGTGAAGGCGAAGTGCGCGCCGCTCACGCTCTCGCGCAGACCTATCACTTCAGGAAGTCCGGTACGTCCAGCTCCTCGGCCGCGCTGTCGGCGTAGGTCCGGGACGGGGGCACCGGCGGCTGGGCGATCGGCAGGTCGGTCACCGGCTCCGGGGCGACCGGCTCCGGGTCCTCCTTCGGCGTGACGCTGCCGAGGGACCCGAAGGACGGGCGGCTCTCGGGCCGGGCGGCCGGGGCGGGCTCCTCACGCTTGGCCGAGGTCGAGCCGAGGACGTTGTCCCGCTTGGCCGGCGGCTGTCCGCCGTCGAAGCCGGCCGCGATCACGGTGACCCGGACCTCGTCGCCGAGGGCGTCGTCGATCACCGCGCCGAAGATGATGTTGGCCTCGGGGTGGGCGGCCTCGCTCACCAGCTGGGCGGCCTCGTTGATCTCGAACAGGCCGAGGTCCGAGCCGCCGGAGATGCTCAGCAGCACGCCCCGCGCGCCGTCGATGGAGGCCTCGAGCAGCGGCGAGGAGATCGCCATCTCCGCCGCGGCCACCGCGCGGTCGTCGCCGCGGGCGGAGCCGATGCCCATGAGGGCCGAACCGGCCTCCGACATGACCGACTTGACGTCGGCGAAGTCGAGGTTGATCAGGCCGGGGGTGGTGATGAGGTCGGTGATGCCCTGGACACCGGACAGCAGGACCTGGTCCGCCGACTTGAACGCGTCGAGCACCGAGACCTGGCGGTCCGAGATGGACAGCAGCCGGTCGTTGGGGATGACGATGAGGGTGTCGACCTCTTCGCGGAGCTCGGCGATGCCGTCCTCGGCCTGGTTCGCGCGCCGCCGCCCCTCGAAGGTGAACGGGCGCGTGACCACACCGATGGTGAGGGCGCCGAGCGAGCGGGCGATGTTGGCGACGACGGGTGCGCCGCCGGTGCCGGTGCCGCCGCCTTCACCGGCCGTCACGAAGACCATGTCGGCCCCCTTGAGGACCTCCTCGATCTCCTCGCGGTGGTCCTCGGCGGCCTTGCGGCCGACGGCCGGGTTGGCTCCGGCGCCGAGTCCGCGGGTGAGTTCGCGGCCGACGTCCAGCTTGACGTCGGCGTCGCTCATCAACAGAGCTTGCGCGTCGGTGTTGATGGCGATGAACTCGACGCCCTTGAGACCGACCTCGATCATCCGGTTGATGGCATTGACACCACCGCCGCCGACACCGATGACTTTGATGACTGCGAGGTAGTTCTGCGGTGCTGCCACGTCGAAGGCCTCTCGCCTCGAGTTACGTGTCGCCGCCTCACGGCCTTGCCGCGATCCGACGACTGATGCCGATTGGGACGGTCCGTATCGCCGACCCGAACCCTAACGTTGAAGTTTAGGGTTACCAGTGTGTCTGTTCCCTGGAGTCTTCTGAACAGGACACTAAGTCGACAAGTGGCGCACGTTCAACGAACACGCCGAACCTCCCGTTTTTCTTTTCACCCTATGTGATCAGGCGTAGCGCTGCCCAACCAGGGTGCTGGCCTGCACGGATACCCGTCAACTCCCTGATGACGCCGGAGCGGTGGGGACACTCACGTCGAAGTGCCGTGCGTCCGGGACGGCTTTCATGAGAGCGGTGAGCGTGCGGGCCTTGTCCGGCCCCTTCTCGCTGCTCCCCCAGGCGACCGTCCGCCCGTCCTTCAGCTCCAGCGAGACGGCGTCGTAGGAACGGACTTCGACCTTCCGGGTGGTGCGGGCCACGGACGCGGGGAGGTCGCGGGCCACCCGGACCGCCTCCCGCACCAGCCGGTCCTCGCCGAAGCGGCGCACGCTCGCGGCCGCGGAGCCGCGCCGGGGAAGGTCCAGGTCGAGCTCCGGGACACCGCGGGGGGCCTTGGTCACCGTGGCGAACCGGACGCCCTCGTCGTCCACTTCGACGAACTTCCCGCCCTTGCGCACCAGCAGGACGGGGCTGCGTTCCGTCACCCTCAGCTCCAGGCCGTGCGGCCAGGAGCGCACCACCTCGACGGTGTCGATCCGGGGCAGTTCACGCGCCAGGCGGGCCTCGATCGCCCCGGTGTCCACGGAGATCAGCGGCCCGCCGAGAGGGACGTCGGCCGCCTCGCGCACCTGCTTCGGCGTCAGGACCCGGGTGCCGCTGACGGACACCTTCTCCAGCCGCGCCAGATCGGATCCGTACAGCAGCCAGAAGCTGCCGCTGCCGAGGAAGGCGAAGGCGATGCCGAGCAGGACGAGCAGGCGCAGGCGCCTCAGGCCGAGGCGCCGTACGGGCGGCGGGCCGGACGACTCCCGCCGGCGTTCACCGCGCTCGGCGGTCGTCGATCCGGCCACGCTCCCTGCCTTCCGTCATACGCGTCTAACGGGGCGCACGGGCGGCGATCGCCTCGTACACCATGCCGACGAGCAGGTCGTCGGCGTCCCGGCGGCCGAACTCGGCGGCGGCGCGGGACATCTCGTACAGCCGGTGCGGGTCGGCCAGCACGGGCAGTACGTTCTGCTGCACCCACTCGGGCGTCAGCTCCGCGTCGTCGACCAGCAGTCCGCCGCCCGCCTTGACCACCGGCTGGGCGTTCAGCCGCTGTTCGCCGTTGCCGATGGGCAGCGGGACGTAGGCGGCCGGGAGTCCGACGGCGGAGAGTTCGGCGACGGTCATCGCGCCCGCGCGGCAGAGCATCATGTCGGCCGCGGCGTACGCGAGGTCCATCCGGTCCAGGTAACTTACCGGGATGTACGGGGGCATCCCCGGCATCTGCTGCACCTGCGGCAGTTCGTTCTTCGGACCGACCGCGTGCAGGATCTGGATCCCGGCCTGCTGGAGCCACGGGGCGACCTGCTGCACGACCTCGTTGAGCCGGCGGGCGCCCTGCGAGCCGCCGGAGACCAGCAGCGTGGGCAGGTTGGGGTCCAGCCCGAAGGCGGCCCGGGCCTCGGGGCGCACGGCCGCCCGGTCCAGCGTGGCGACGGCCCGGCGCAGCGGGATGCCGATGTAACGGGCGTTGCGCAGCTTGCTGTCGGGCGTGGACACCGCGACCTGGGCCGCGTACCGCGAGCCGATCTTGTTGGCCAGTCCCGGGCGGGCGTTGGCCTCGTGGACGACGATCGGCACGCCGAGCCGCTTGGCCGCGAGGTAACCGGGCAGCGCCACGTAGCCGCCGAAGCCGACCACGGCGTCGGCCTTGGTGCGCTCCAGGATCTGCTCGGTCGCCTTGATGGTGCCGCGCAGCCTGCCCGGCACGGTGATCAGCTCGGGAGTGGGCTTGCGCGGCAGCGGAACGGCGGGGATCAACGCCAGTTCGTACCCGCGCTCGGGTACCAGGCGGGTCTCCAGGCCGCGCTCCGTGCCCAGGGCCGTGATGCCCACGGTCGGATCCTGCCTGCGCAGGGCGTCCGCGAGGGCGAGCGCGGGCTCGATGTGGCCCGCGGTTCCTCCGCCGGCGAGTACGACATGCACCGAAATTCACCGCTCTCCGGACGGACGCGCCCCCGGGGCACGCCGTCGCATCGTGTTCCATCTCCGGGGGCCCTGAGAACCCCCGGCCCGCTTTCTACCAAAGCGGGGTTGCCGCATCGCAAGCGCCGCCCGCGCAGCGGGTTCGTCGCGCGCGAAGGCGATCAGCAACCCGATGGCGAACATGGTCGGCAGCAGGGCGGATCCCCCGTAGGAGAACAGCGGGAGCGGGACGCCGGCGATCGGCAGCAGTCCGAGGACCGCACCGAGGTTGATCACGGCCTGGGCCGTGATCCAGGTGGTCACGCCTCCCGCGGCATACCTCACGAAGGGGTCCTCCGTGCGTCCGGCCACGCGGATACCCGCATAGCCTAGAGCGGCGAACAGGGCGAGCACCGACAGCGTCCCCGCCAGGCCCAGTTCCTCACCGGTGACGGCGAAGATGAAGTCGGTGTGGGCTTCTGGCAGTTGGCCCCATTTCTCCACACTCGCGCCCAGTCCGGATCCGAAGATGCCGCCGGACGCCAGCGCGTAGATCCCGTGCACCGCCTGCCAGCAGTCCACCGGCCCCGCCTGGGGTTCGGTGGCCCCGAGGCAGGCCAGCCGGGCCATGCGGTTCGGGCTGGTCCGGATGAGGATCGCGCCGATCACCGCGGCGACCGACAGCACGCCGACGAAGAGCCGGGTGGGGGCGCCGGCCAGCCACAGCAGGCCGAAGAGGATCGCGGTGAGGATGATCGCGGTGCCCATGTCGCCGCCGATCATGATCAGTCCGAGCAGCATGAACGCGGCCGGGACCAGCGGCACCAGCATGTGCTTCCACTGGGTCAGCAGCCGCTTGTCGTGCTTGCGGGCGAGCAGGTCCGCGCCCCACAGCACCAGGGCCAGCTTGCCGAACTCGCTGGGCTGGATCTGGAAGGAGCCGCCGAGGGCGATCCAGTTCTGGTTGCCTTTGACCGCGACCCCTATCCCGGGCACCTGGACCAGCACCATCAGGAACACGGCGCCCGCGAGGATCGGGTAGGCCAGCGCGCGGTGCAGCCGCACCGGCATCCGGGAGGCGGCCAGCAGCAGCACCGATCCGATCACGGCGGCGAGCAGCTGCTTGCGGAAGAAGTAGGAGCCGGGCAGCGACATCTGCAGGGCGGTGATCTGGGAGGCCGAGTAGACCATCACCAGACCGAGCACGGTGATCAGCGAGCTGCCGCCGAGGATGAGGTAGTAGGCGGTCAGCGGGCGGTCCCAGGCCCGCCGGGCGCGCAGGTGGAAGGCGAGTACCGGGTTCTCGCGCCGGGGACGGCCCGCGTCGGCCGGGCGGGTGCGGGCCACGGGGGGCCCGCCGGTGCGGCTACCGGGCATCGCGGCCCCCGCGGTGTCCCGGACGGCCGGCCTCCGGTGCCCGGCCGTCCCGCGGGCGTACGCGGCACCGGCCGCCCGGCCCGGTCGCGGGGCGGCGTCGGCCGGAGCCGGCCGGATCCGCACAACAGGCCCTCGACGGTCCCACGCGTCCCTCCCAAGGTCGCCCGGCGCAGGCGGCCGGGTCAGGCGCCGAGTTCGCGCACCGCCTGGGCGAACGCCTCACCGCGCCGGATGTAGTTGGCGAACATGTCCATCGAGGCGCAGGCCGGCGCCAGCAGCACCGTGTCGCCGGGCCGTGCGAGCCGCCGCGCCTCCTGGACGGCCTGGAGCATGGCCCCAGTGTCGGTCCGGTCGAGGTCGACCACTGGTACCTCGGGGGCGTGTCGCGCCAGGGCTTGTCGGATCAGGGCGCGGTCCTCGCCGATCAGGACGACGCCGCGCAGCCGCCGGGCGGCGCCCGCGACCAGTTCGTCGAAGGTCGCGCCCTTGGCCAGGCCGCCGGCGATCCACACGATCGGGTCGTAGGACGCCAACGAGGCTTCGGCCGCGTGCGTGTTGGTGGCCTTGGAGTCGTCGACGTAGGCGACGCCGTCCACGTCGGCCACGTGCGCGATGCGGTGGGCGTCCGGCGTGAAGGCCCGCAGTCCGTCGCGCACCGCGCTCGCCGGGACGCCGTAGGCGCGGGCGAGGGCCGCCGCCGCAAGGGCGTTGGCGATGTTGTGCGGGGCGGGCGGGCGGACGTCGGAGACCTCGGCGAGCTCCTGGGCGCTGCGGTGCCGGTCCTCGACGAAGGCGCGGTCGACGAGGATGCCCTCGACGACGCCGAGTTGGGAGGGCGCGGGCGCGCCGAGGGTGAAGCCGACGGCGCGGCAGCCCTCCTCGACGTCTGCCTCCCGGACCAGGTCCTCGGTCGACGGCTTGCCGGTGGCGTCCGCGTTGTAGACGCAGGCGACCCGGTTGCCCTCGTAGACGCGGCCCTTGTCGGCGGCGTAGGCCGCCATGGAGCCGTGCCAGTCGAGGTGGTCGGGGGCGAGGTTGAGCACGGCGGCGGAGTGGGCGCGCAGCGACGGCGCCCAGTGGAGCTGGTAGCTGGACAGCTCGACCGCCAGGACGTCGTACGTCTCCTCGCCGGTCACCGCGTCCAGCAGCGAGACGCCGATGTTGCCGACGGCGGCCGTGCGCAGGCCCGCCGCCTCAAGGATGGCGGCGAGCATGCGCACGGTGGTGGTCTTGCCGTTGGTCCCGGTGACCGCGAGCCAGGGCGCGGCGTCCGGGCCGCGCAGCCGCCAGGCCAGTTCGACGTCGCCCCAGACGGGGACGCCGGCCCGCTCGGCGGCGGCGAACAGCGGCTTGTCCGGCCGCCAGCCGGGGGCGGTGACGACGAGGCCGGTGCCCTCGGGCAGGGTGTCCCCGTCGCCGAGGCGGACGGTGACGCCCAGCTTCTCCAGTTCGGCCGCCTGGGCCCGGGCGCGCTCGTCGTCGCCGTCGTTGACGACGGTGACGTGGGCGCCCAGGCCGTGCAGCACCTTCGCCGCCGGGACGCCGGACACGCCGAGCCCGGCGACGGTGATGCGCCGGCCGCTGAAGTCGTCAGGCCCCGTGGAGGTCACTTGTCCGCTGCCCATCCCGCGTAGAAGAGGCCGAGTCCGACGATCACACAGATGCCCTGGATGATCCAGAAGCGGACCACCACGAGGACTTCGGACCAGCCTTTGAGTTCGAAGTGGTGCTGGAGTGGCGCCATGCGGAAGACCCGCTTGCCGGTGAGCTTGAACGAACCGACCTGGATGACCACCGACATGGTGATGAGGACGAACAGGCCGCCGAGGATGGCGAGCAGCAGCTCGGTGCGGGAGCAGATCGCGAGACCCGCGAGCACGCCGCCGAGCGCCAGCGAACCGGTGTCGCCCATGAAGATCTTGGCCGGCGAGGTGTTCCACCACAGGAAGCCCAGGCAGGCGCCCATCAGGGCGGCGGAGACGACCGCCAGGTCGAGGGGGTCGCGCACCTCGTAGCAGGCGCCCGGGTTGGTGAGGGTCTGCGCGTTGGCGCAGGACTCCTGGAACTGCCAGACGCCGATGAAGGTGTAGGCGCCGAAGACCAGGACGGAGGCGCCGGTGGCGAGGCCGTCCAGACCGTCGGTGAGGTTCACGCCGTTGGACATGGCGAGGATCATGAACAGCGCCCACACCACGAACAGCACCGGGCCGATGCTCCAGCCGAAGTCGGTGATGAACGACAGCTTGGTGGACGCCGGGGTGTTGCCGCGGTTGTCGGCGAACTGCAGCGCCAGGACCGCGAAGGCGATGCCGACGATCAGCTGGCCGGCCATCTTCGCCTTGGCCCGCAGGCCGAGCGAGCGCCGTTTGACGATCTTGATGTAGTCGTCGAGGAAGCCGACCAGACCCATGCCGACCATCAGGCCCAGCACCAGCAGGCCGGAGAACGTCGGCCCGGCGTCGACGTCCTCGTCCAGGTAGCCGGTGATCATCTTGGCCAGGAAGTACGCGATGACCGTCGCCAGGATGAAGGCGATGCCGCCCATGGTGGGCGTACCGCGCTTGCTGGCGTGCTCGCGCGGGCCGTCGTCACGGATGTACTGGCCGTAGCCCTTGCGGGCCAGCAGCTTGATCAGCAGCGGGGTGCCGACCAGCGTCAGGAAGAGGCCAATGACTCCCGCGAACAGGATCTGCTTCATCATCGGGCGGCGACCTCACCCTCGGCCCCGGTCCCGACGAGCGCCTGCGCCACGCTCTCGAGCCCGACCGAACGGGACGCCTTCACGAGTACGACGTCTCCCGGGCGCAATTGACTGCGCAACAGGTCGACCGCCGCCTGTGCGTCGGACACGTGCACCGACTCCTCACCCCACGAACCCTCGTTATATGCGCCCAGTTGCAGCCAGGCGGCTTCCCTGCCCCCGACCGCGACGAGCTTGTTGACGTTGAGCCGGACGGCGAGCCGTCCGACCGCGTCGTGCTCGGCGAGCGCCTCGTCCCCGAGCTCGGCCATCTTGCCGAGCACCGCCCACGTGCGTCCCCCTGCGGCCCGGGAGGCCCTGCCCATGGCTGCCAGGGCGCGCAGGGCGGCCCGCATGGACTCGGGGTTCGCGTTGTAGGCGTCGTTGACGACCGTCACGCCGTCCGGTCGCTCGGTGACCTCCATGCGCCAGCGGGAGAGGGAGCCCGCCTCGGAGAGCGCACGGGCGATCTCGTCTGCGGACATGCCCAACTCGTGGGCGACGGCGGCCGCGGCGAGCGCGTTCGACACGTGGTGCTCACCGTACAGGCGCATGGTCACATCACTTGCACCGGAGGGTGTGTGAAGTCTGAAGGAGGGCTGCCCGCTGTCCGTGAGTCGCACGTTCTCGGCGCGTACGTCCGCTTCGCCGGACTCTCCGAAAAGGAGTACCTTCGCCTTCGTTCGGGAGGCCATGGCGCGCACGAGGGGGTCGTCCGCGTTGAGGATCGCGGTGCCGTCCTCCGGGAGGGACTCCACGAGTTCGCCCTTGGCCAGGGCGATCTGCTCGCGTCCGCCGAACTCCCCGATGTGGGCGGAGCCGACGTTCAGGACGAGTCCGATCCGCGGGGGCGTCAGACCGGTGAGGTAGCGGATGTGGCCGATTCCGCGCGCGCCCATCTCCAGGACGAGGAACCGGGTCTCCTCGGTGGCGGTGAGCGCGGTCAGCGGCAGCCCGATCTCGTTGTTGAGCGAGCCGGGGGTGAAGACGGTCGGCGCCTTCTGCCGGAGCACCTGGGCGATGAGGTCCTTGGTGCTGGTCTTGCCGGCCGAGCCGGTGAGGGCGACGAGGGTGGCGCCGAGGCGCCGTACGACGTGCCGGGCGAGGGCCCCGAGGGCCGCCTGGACGTCGTCGACGACGATGGCGGGCACTCCGACCGGGCGGGAGCCGAGCACGGCCGCCGCGCCGGCCTCCACGACCGACGCGGCGAAGTCGTGGCCGTCCACGCGTTCCCCGACGAAGGCGACGAAGAGGCTGCCGGGGACCGCCTCCCGGGAGTCCCGGACGACCGGGCCGGTGACCTGGACGGACGGATCCGGTATGTCGTGCGGCTGCCCGCCGACGACTTCTGCGATCTCGGCGAGGGAGAGGGCGATCACAAGTTCATCCCTGGGTCTTCTTGATGGCTTCGCGAAGCACCTGGCGGTCGTCGAACGGACGCACCACCCCGGCGATGTCCTGTCCCTGCTCGTGGCCCTTGCCGGCGACCAGCACGGTGTCGCCCGGCTCCGCGCGGGCGACGGCGGCGGCGATCGCGGCGGCGCGGTCCTCGAAGACCTGCACCTCGCCGCGCTCGTGGGCGGGCACGGAGGCGGCGCCCTGGAGCATGGCCGCGAGGATCGCCAGGGGGTCCTCGGAGCGGGGGTTGTCGGAGGTCAGGACGGCGGTGTCGGCGAGCCGGGCGGCGGCGGCGCCCATCGGCTCCCGTTTGCTGCGGTCGCGGTCGCCGCCGCAGCCGAGGACGACGTGCACCTTGCCCTCGGTGATCCGGCGCAGGGCGCGCAGCACCGACTCGACCGCGTCGGTCTTGTGGGCGTAGTCCACCACCGCCAGGTACGGCTGCCCCTCGTCCACCCGCTCCAGGCGGCCCGGCACGCCCGGGACGGCGGCGATGCCGTCGGCGGCGGCCTGCGGGTCGAGCCCGGCGGCGGCCAGGGCGACGATCGCGGCGAGGGTGTTGGCCACGTTGAAGGGCCCGGGCAGCGGGGAGGTGGCCGAGATCCGCTCGTCCTTCGGGCCGACCACGGTGAACGTCGAGTCCAGCGGGCCCACCTTGACGTCCTCGGCCCGCCAGTCGGCGTCGGGATGGCCCTCGGCGGAGAAGGTGACGACGGGGACGCCGGACTCCATGGCGAGCCGGCGGCCGTACTCGTCGTCCACGTTGACCACGCCGAACCGGCTGCGGGCCGGGGTGAACAACTGCGCCTTGGCCTGGAAGTAGTCCTCCATCCCGGAGTGGAACTCCATGTGCTCCGGGCTGAGGTTGGTGAAGACCGCGATGTCGAAGACACAGCCGTCGACCCGGCCGAGCACCAGGGCGTGGCTGGAGACCTCCATGGCGACCGCCTCGGTGCCGCGTTCGCGCATGACGGCGAACAGGGCCTGGAGGTCGGTGGCTTCGGGGGTGGTGCGCTCGGACTTGATCCGCTCGTCGCCGATGCGCATCTCGACGGTGCCGATGAGCCCGGTGCTGCGGACGGTCCGCAGGCCGCCCTCGACGAGGTAGGCGGTGGTGGTCTTGCCCGAGGTGCCGGTGATGCCGATCTGCAGCAGGTCGCGGCCCGGGTGGCCGTAGATGGTGGCGGCCAGTTCGCCCATCCGCGCCCGCGGGTCGTCGACCACCAGCGCCGGGAGTCCGGCCGCGGCGACGCGCTCGGCCCCGCCGGGGTCGGTGAGCACGGCGACCGCGCCGAGGCTCGCCGCCTGGGTGACGAAGTCGGCGCCGTGCACCCGGGCGCCCGGGAGGGCGGCGTACAGGTCACCGGGCCGGACGGCCCGCGAGTCGTGGGTGATGCCCGTGACCTCGGGGGCGTGTTCCGGCGCGGGGGCACCCAGCTGACCGGCGAGGTCCGCCAGGGGTGTGGCGGACGGCTGCACCGGCCGGGGCGGTCCCGGATAGGTCACGGGGTGGCCCTTCTGGGTGGTTTGCGACTGATCAGGGTGTGGCACGGCGGTGAGCGTACCGGGCCCGGCCGCGTCGGAGCCAAAGCGGGGCCCCGGCTCACCTCCGTCGCGGGCGGGCGGGGGTGCCGGGCGGGCGGCCGGGGTGGACGGGAGGTGCGGTGTTCCGGAGTCCGGGTGGTTCGTGGTCACGGGGTGGTTCCTGGTGGCTCGGTGTGCGGGGCGCGGGGGCTCGGGAGGGACGGGGGACGGCCGGCGTACGCGGGCGTACGGCCGGGGAGTGCCCGGCCCGGGACGGGGGCCGGACGGGGGGGCGGCGGTCGGGGGCGGACGGTCAGGGGGTGAAGGTGACCGGCAGTCTGGCGGGTTCGGCCCCGGTCGGCGGGACCTGGAGCGACTTCAGGGCGAACTCCATGACCTGCTTGTAGACGGGTCCGCAGATCTGGCCGCCGAAGTAGCTGCCGCGGGTGGCGTTCTGGATCACGCAGGAGACGGTGATCCGGGGCTTGTCGGCGGGCGCGAACCCGGCGAAGGAGGAGGTGTAGCCGTGGTACTTGCCGGTGGCCGGATCCACGCGGTTGGCGGTGCCGGTCTTGCCCGCGACGCGGTAGCCGGGGATGCGGGCCTTGGTGCCGGTGCCCTCCTCGTCGTCGACCACCGACTCCAGCATCCGGGCCAGGGTCGTGGCGGTCTTCTTGCTGACCACCCGCCGCTTCTCGGGCTTCGGCGCGGGGGTGAAGCGGCCGTCGGGGCCCTTGCTGCCGCGCACCAGCGTGGGCTCGATGCGCACGCCGCCGTTGGCGATGGTGGAGTAGACCGAGGCCGCCTGCATGGCGTTGACGGACACGCCCTGGCCGAAAGGAATCGTGTACTGCTGGGAGGTCGACCACTGGTCGGGCGGTGCCAGGATGCCCTTGGTCTCGCCCGGGAAGCCGAGTCCGGTGTGGCTGCCGAGGCCGAACCGGCGGAGGTAGTCGTACAGCACCTTGTTGGCGGCGGGCTGGGTCTTGCCGAGCTGTCCGGTGGCCAGGATCGTCCCGATGTTGCTGGACTTGGCGAGGACGCCGTTGAGCGTCAGGTACCAGGTGGGGTGGTCGACGTCGTCCTTGAACAGCCGGTCGCCGCGGTGCAGCCGGTTGGGCACCACGACGTGGGTGTCCGGGGTGGCGGCGTTCTCCTCCAGCACGGCCGCCATCGACATCACCTTGGCGGTGGAGCCGGGCTCGAAAGCGTCCTGGAGGGCGGCGTTGCCGAGCGTGGCGGGGTCGGCGTCGGAGAGGTCGTTGGGGTCGAACCCGGGGGCGTTGGCCATCGCGAGGACCTCGCCGGTGCGGGTGTCCTGGACGATGACGTAGCCCCGGTCGGCCCGGGACTTCTCCACCTGCTTGCTGATCGCGTTCTGCGCGGCCCACTGGATGTCGCGGTCGATGGTGAGCTCGATGTCGCTGCCGGGCACCGCCGGGGTCTCGGTGGAACCGGCCGTGGGGACCAGCCGGCCGCCGGACTGGGCGTAGCGGATCTTGCCGTCCTTGCCGGCCAGCTGCTCGTTCAGCTGGAGCTCGATGCCGCCGCCGCCCTTGCCGGAGGCGTTGACCCAGCCCAGTATCCCGGCGGCCAGCTCGTTGTTGGGGTACACGCGTTTGCTGGTGGGCACGGAGAAGACGCCGGCGAGGACGTTGACGGCCGCGTCGTCGCTCTCCGTCTTCTTCGCCAGCGCGGACCTCAGGTCCTTGATCTGTTTCCACACCTGCGGGGTCTGCCGGCCGGCCAGCTTGACGTAGCGCAGCTTCTCGTTCTCCGGCCGCAGCTTGTCGACCAGCTTCTCCTGGCTCTGGCCGAGGATCGGCGCGAGGAGGGCCGCCGCCTGTTCGGGGCCGTCGGGGATCTCCAGCTCGTCGGGCGCGAACATCGTCGGGTCGGCGGTGATGTCGTAGGCGTCCTCGCTGGTGGCGAGGGCGACCCCGTGGCGGTCGGTGATCTCGCCGCGCTCGGCGGCCAGCACCTGGCCGACGTAGCGGTTCTGTTCGGCCTTGGAGGCGTAGGTGCTCGCGTCCACGGCCTGCACCTGCACCAGGCGCACGACGAAGGCCAGGAGCACCAGGGTCAGGGCCAGGCCGACCAGGCGCAGCCGGGGGCGCGGGCTGCCCAGCCGGATGGCCTTGGGGGCCGGGCGGGCGGGGCCCGGGCGCCGGGCGGGCCGGGCGCCGGGCGCCGGGCGGCGGCGCGCGTCCGGCCGGCCGGCGGACCTGGCGGGGCCGGGCACCCGGCGGCGCGGCGGTTGCCTGTCGGACACTTCCGTCACCTGCCGGGGTTCGTCGAGGGGGCGGGCGTGGGGGCGGGGGCGCCCGTGGGGACGGACGCGGCGGCGCTGGGCAGCGGGACCGTCGCGGTGGCCATCGCCTCGGGCGCCGGGACGCGGGGCGCGCCGGAGGCGGCGGGCCCGGGGACGCCCTTGATGCTGCCGTCGGGCGCCAGGAAGGCGGGGTCGCCGCCGGGGACCATGCCGAGGTCGCGGGCGCGGCGCTGGAGGGCGTCGGGCGCGGAGTGGGCGTCGATGTCCCGCTGGAGGGCCTGTTCCTCGTCGGTGAGGTTCTTGGTGTCCCGCTTGAGGTCGTCGAGCTCGAAGGCGCCCTCGCTGAGCGCGGAGTTCAGCACCAGCAGGCCGATCAGTCCGCCGCCGAGGAGGAGGACGACGAGGAGGACGAAGGGGGTGCGGGCCGCCCTGGCCCGTCCGGCGGGGAGGAGCCGCGCGAGTCGGGCCGCCCTCCCCCTCAGTTCGGGTTTCCTGCTCACTCACGCTCCCCTGGGTTCGTTCTTCCTGCCCGTGTGCACGTCCCCTCGCCGGGCGCCGTTACTCCAGGTGCTCCCTGACGCGCTGGGCGCCGCGCAGCCGCGCGGGGGCCGCGCGCCGGTTCTCGGCGATCTCCTCCTCGGTGGGGAGTTCGGCACCTCGGGTGAGCAGCTTGAGCCGGGGCTGGTACCGCTCGGGGACGACGGGCAGGCCGGGCGGGGCGGTGGTGGCGGCTCCGGCCGCGAACACCTGCTTGACCAGCCGGTCCTCCAGGGAGTGGTACGACAGCACGGCGATGCGTCCGCCGACGTCGAGGGCGGCGACGGCGGCCGGGACCGCCCGCTCCAGCACGGCCAGCTCGCCGTTGACCTCGATCCGCAGGGCCTGGAAGGTGCGCTTGGCCGGGTTGCCGCCGGTGCGCTTGGCGGCCTGCGGCAGGGCGTCGCGGATCAGCTCCACCAGGCGCGCGCTGCGGGTGAACGGCTCCTTCTCGCGCTCGCGGACGACGGCGGCGACGATCCGCTTGGCCTGCTTCTCCTCGCCGTAGGTCCGCAGGATGCGCACGAGGTCGCCGGGCGGGTAGGTGTTCAGGACCTCGGCGGCGCTCACGCCGGCCGTCTGGTCCATGCGCATGTCGAGGGGGGCGTCCTGGGCGTAGGCGAAGCCGCGGTCGGCCTCGTCGAGCTGCATGGAGGACACCCCGAGGTCGAACAGCACGCCCTGCACGCGCGGCAGGCCGAGCCGGGCGAGGACGTCGGGCAGCTCGTCGTAGACGGCGTGCACCAGGGTGGCCCGCTCGCCGAAGGGGGCGAGCCGTTCGCCGGACAGGCGCAGGGCCTCCTTGTCGCGGTCCAGGGCGACGAGCCGGGCCTCGGGGAAGCGCCGCAGCAGGGCCTCGCTGTGGCCGCCGAGGCCGAGGGTGCAGTCGACGACCACCGCTCCGGGCCGCTCAAGGGCGGGGGCGAGCAGGTCCAGGCAGCGGTCGAGCATGACCGGGACGTGCCGGGCCGGCCCCGCCCCCCGCTCGCCGTCGCCGGCGTTCTCAAGCGCTTCGCGCCCTGTCACTGATGGGCCCTCTCACATCCGGCCCGGCCGTGACGCACCGCCGGGTCCCCGCCCTGACCCGGTGACGGGGCGGCCTGTCGGCGCCGGAAGCGGGAGGAGGCCGGGAGCGGGAGGAGGCCGAGCCGTGCGTACGCGCCGCGCACGCGAGGAGATCCCCGGGCGGGCCCGGGTCTCCCTGGAAAAACAGTCGGGCGGGAGGGCCTCGCCTCCCGCTTCGCGCCACTTTAGTCCACGGTGTCGCCCGGTCAATCAACCGGCCTGCGCGTCGCCCGTCCGGGCGCGGAACAAGCCCCGGAGGGGGACAATTCACCCAGAGGAGGCAGATCACATCGCCCCTGTGGATTACCTCACAACAAAGTCCGATGCGGTTCTTTGTCCCGTCTCATGACGCGCCCCGGCGGGAGGTGAGCATTACCGTCATGAGTATGACGACTTCTGCATCGGTCCCCGCAGGCTCAGGTGGCGCGGCACTCGGCGAGGAGACGGTCACCGACCGCCTGGTCGACGCCAACCATCGGTACGCCGCGGCCTTCACCGACCCCGGCATGGACGCCCGCCCCGTACTGCGGGTCGCGGTCGTGGCCTGCATGGACGCCCGCCTCGACCTGCACGCGGCACTCGGCCTCGAACTCGGTGACTGCCACACCATCCGCAACGCCGGCGGCGTCGTCACGGACGACGTGATCCGCTCGCTGACCATCAGCCAGCGCGCCCTGGGCACGCGCAGCGTGGTGCTGATCCACCACACCAACTGCGGCCTGGAGTCGATCACCGAGGAGTTCCGGCACGACCTGGAGATGGAGGTCGGCCAGCGCCCGGCCTGGGCGGTGGAGGCCTTCCGGGACGTCGACCAGGACGTGCGGCAGTCGATGCAGCGGGTGCGCACCTCGCCGTTCCTGCTGCACACCGGGGACGTCCGCGGTTTCGTCTTCGACGTCAAGAGCGGCCTGCTGCGGGAGATCGACCCCGCCTGACCTGCTGCCCGCCCGTTCGCGCCCCGGAGACCCCAGGACGTACAAAGGTCATACGACCTGACATATCGCCGCCGGTTGTCCACAGGCGAGTGACACGAATCGGTAACGGCGGCAAGAATGCGGGAGTGGTGTCGCGCGGAACCTTTCCCGCGTGGCATCCGTGATTCGGGGTGGGCCGGTCCGCACAGCGATGCGTCGGCCCGGGAACATGTGCCCCCGCTCCCACCGCGGGAGCGCGGGGAAAGGCCGAGGAGGGCCGGGTGCCGACCTTTGACGATCGAGCGAGCCATGGGGGCGCCCCCGACCGAGCGTATTCGAGGGTGGGGGATGATCTGACCGCCGTCGCGGAGCGCGTGCGGGGGTCGGTGGAAGGCGTGATCGAGGGCAAGCCCGAGGTCGTGCGGCTCTCGCTGACCGTGCTGCTCGCCGAGGGACACCTGCTCATCGAGGACGTCCCGGGAGTCGGCAAGACAATGCTGGCCAAGGCGCTGGCGCGGTCCATCGACTGCTCGGTGCGGCGGATCCAGTTCACGCCGGACCTGCTGCCCTCGGACATCACGGGGGTGTCCATCTGGGACCAGCAGCGCCGCGACTTCGAGTTCAAGCCGGGCGCCATCTTCGCGCAGGTGGTGATCGGCGACGAGATCAACCGCGCCTCGCCCAAGACGCAGTCCGCGCTCCTGGAGTCGATGGAGGAGCGCCAGGTCACCATCGACGGCAAGACCTACGAGCTGCCCAGCCCCTTCATGGTGGTGGCGACGCAGAACCCGGTCGAGATGGAGGGCACGTATCCGCTGCCGGAGGCCCAGCGCGACCGCTTCATGGCCCGTGTCTCGGTCGGCTACCCGAGTCCCGAGGCCGAACTGCAGATGCTGGACGTGCACGGCGGCGTCTCCCCGCTGGAGGACCTCCAGCCGGTGGCGCACGCGCACGAGATCCTCAAGCTGATCGAGGCGGTGCGCGGCGTGCACGTCGCCGAGCCGGTCCGCCGGTACGCGGTGGACCTGGTCGGGGCCACACGCACCCACCCGGACCTGAGACTCGGCGCCTCGCCGCGCGCGACCCTGCACCTGCTGCGCGCGGCCAAGGCGGCGGCGGCCCTGAACGGCAGGGAGTACGCCCTGCCGGACGACGTGCAGGCCCTCGCGGTGGCGGTGCTCGCCCACCGGCTGCTGCCCACCGCCCAGGCGCAGCTCAACCGCCGCACCGCCGAGCAGGTCGTGCAGGAGATCCTGCAGAGCACGCCGGTCCCGGCGGCGGCCCCGCAGCAGTCCGGCTTCGGTCCGGCACCGAGCGTCCCGGGGTACGGCCAGCACCCGCCGCGGAGGCTGTGATGTCCGCCGCGGGGGCGGTCCGGGCCGAGGGCGGACGCGGCGAGAAGGGCGGTGTGCGCACCGCCCTGGCCGGACTCACCACCCGCGGGCGCTCCTTCCTGGCCGCCGGGGTGGCCGCCGCGATCTGCGCGTACGTGCTCGGCCAGAGCGACCTGCTGCGGGTCGGGCTGCTGCTGTCGGTGCTGCCCCTGGTCTGCGCGGGGGTGCTGTACCGCACCCGCTACCGCGTCGCGGCCAGCCGGCGGCTCTCCCCCGCGCGCGTGCCGGCCGGGTCGGAGGCCCGGGTGCACCTGCGGATGGACAACGTCTCCCGGCTGCCCACCGGTCTGCTGATGCTCCAGGACCGGGTGCCCTACGTCCTCGGTCCGCGCCCGCGCTTCGTCCTGGACCGGGTGGAGGCGGGCGGGCGCCGCGAGGTGTCCTACCGGGTCCGCTCCGACCTGCGCGGCCGGTACCCGCTGGGGCCGCTCCAGCTGCGCCTGTCGGACCCCTTCGGCATGTGCGAGCTGACCCGGTCCTTCTCCACGTACGACACGCTCACCGTCGTGCCCCGGGTGGAGCCGCTGCCGCCGGTACGGCTCGGCGGCGAGGCGAAGGGCTACGGCGACGGACGGCTGCGGGCCCTGGCCCTGGCGGGCGAGGACGACGTGATCCCGCGCGGGTACCGCTACGGCGACGACCTGCGCCGGGTGCACTGGCGCTCCACCGCCCGCTACGGCGAGCTGATGGTGCGCCGCGAGGAGCAGCCGCAGCGCGCCCGCTGCACGGTCCTGCTGGACACCCGGGCCATCGCCTTCGAGGGCGCCGGACCCGACTCGGCCTTCGAGTGGGCGGTGTCGGGCGCCGCCTCGGTGCTGGTGCACATGCTGGAGCGGGGCTTCTCGGTGCGGCTGCTGACCGACACGGGCACCGTGGTGCCCGGCGAGGCCGGTTCCGACGGGTTCGCGGGCGCCGGCCAGGAGTCGGCCGATGCGGCCGGTCTGATGATGGACACCCTCGCCGTGGTCGACCACTCCGACGGCGCGGGCCTGTCCCGCGCGTACGACGTGCTGCGCGGCGGGAACGAGGGGCTGCTGGTGGCCTTCCTCGGCGACCTGGACGAGGAGCAGGCGGCCGTGTGCGCCCGGATGCGGCAGCGCAGCGGCGGCGCCCTGGCCTTCGTGCTGAGCCGGGAGAGCTGGCTGCGGGAACCCGCCGCCGGGTCCGGCACGTTGAGCGGGAGCGGGGACACCCTGCGGATGCTGCGCGAGGCGGGCTGGACGGCGGTCGGCGTACCCCGCGGTGCGGCGCTGGAAGGGCTGTGGCGGCTGGCGGAGCGGGAGCGTTCCGGCCTGGCCTCGGCGAACGGCGGGGAGGGACCGTGATGAGCGGGCGGATACGGCTGACGCTGGCCTCGTGGGGGGCCACGCTGCTCGCGGCGAGCGCCTTGCTGCCCCTGGTCAGGCCGGCCACCTGGCTGATGCAGGCGGCGTTCCTGCTCGCCGTGCAGGCGGGCGTGGGGGCGGCGGCCCGCAGGGTGCCGCTCGCCCGGCCGGTGACGGTGGCGGCCCAGCTGCTCGTCACCCTGTTCCTGCTGACCCTGGTCTTCGCCCGGGAGCACGCCTTCGCGGGCCTGATCCCGGGGCCGGAGGCGATCCGGTTCTTCGCCGAGCTGCTGGAGAGCGGCGGCAACGACGTCAACCGGTACGCGATACCGGCTCCCCTGTCCGACGGCATCCGGCTGATGCTGATCGGCGGGGTCCTGATCATCGGTCTGCTGGTGGACGCGCTGGCGGTGACGTTCCGCAGCGCCGCCCCGGCCGGGCTCCCGCTGCTCGCCCTGTACTCGGTGGCGGCGGGACTGGCCGACGGCGGCAGCGACTGGCTGTGGTTCCTGCTGGCGGCGGCGGGCTATCTGATGCTGCTGCTCGCCGAGGGACGCGACCGGCTGTCCCAGTGGGGGCGGGTCTTCGGCGGTGCCCCACGCGGCATGGACGGCGAGTCGTCCGGCGCGTCCGCCCCGGTGCGCACGGGCCGGCGGATCGGCGTGGTCGCGCTCGGCATCGCCCTGGTGGTGCCGCTGGCGCTGCCCGCGATGGACGGCGGCCTGCTGGACCCGGCCGGTTCGGGGGTCGGACGCGGCAGCGGGGGCGGCGGCACGATCTCGGCGGTGAACCCGCTGGTGTCGCTGCGCGACTCGCTGAACGTGAACGAGGACCGCCAGGTGTTGTCGGTGCGCACCGAGCTGGAGGACACCTCCGACCTGTACCTGCGGATCGTCTCGCTGGACGACTTCGACGGCACGACCTGGAAGCCGTCCAAGCGGTCCATCACCACGGTGCCTGACGGCACGTTCCCGACCCCGCCGGGCCTGGGCCCGGAGATCGAGCGCACCGAGGTCGGCACGACGATCTCCGCCGCGGACTGGTACGGCCAGGACTGGCTGCCGATGCCGTATCCGCCGAGCCGGGTGAGCATCCGGGGCGACTGGCGCTACGAACCGGTCGGGATGACGCTGGTCGGCGACCACGGCCAGAGCACCCGGGGCCTGACCTACGAGGTGCGCAGCCTCGACGTCCGGCCCACGGCGGAGCAGCTGGCCGGCGCGCCGGAACCGCTGGCCGCGCTGAAGCGGGAGTTCACCCAGCTGCCGGACTCGCTGCCGGAGGTGGTGCACCGGACCGCCCGTGAGGTGACCAGGGGCGCGGCGAGCGACTACGACCGCGCGGTGCTGCTGCAGGACTACTTCGCGGTGAGCGGCGGCTTCGAGTACGACACCCAGGTGGACGTCGGCAGCGGCTCCCGGGCCATCGCCCGCTTCCTGCGCGACAAGCAGGGCTTCTGCGTGCACTACTCGTTCGCCATGGCCTCGATGGCCCGGTCCCTCGGGATACCGGCCCGGGTCGCGGTCGGTTTCGCGCCCGGCACCCCACAGGCGGACGGCACGGTGTCGGTGGGGCTGCGCGACGCGCACGCCTGGCCCGAGCTGTACTTCGAGGGCATCGGCTGGACGCGCTTCGAGCCGACGCCCACCCGGGGCTCGATCCCGTCATACACCCAGCCCGACACGACGGACGACGCGATCCCGGACCCGGCCGCGCCGTCGGAGGAGACCTCGGCGGCCCCGTCCGCGGCCCCGTCGGCGACCGAGGGCTGCACGCTGGAGCGGATCCGGCTGGACGGTGCCTGCCCGAGCGAGTCGGCCGAGGCCGTGGTGGCTGCCGGTGACGACGGCCCGAGGTGGTACGCGATGCTGCTGTGGGCCCTGGGCGGGCTCGCGGTGCTGCTGGTGCCGCTGTCGCCGATGCTGTGGCGGCTGCGGACCCGTGCGGCGCGGCTGGGCGGCCACGGACGCTCGGAGGCCGACGCGGCCCCGTACGTCCTGGCCCTCTGGGACGAGCTGACGGACTCGGCCTGGGACCACGGGGTCTCCCCCGACGACTCCCTGACGCCCCGCAAGGCAGCCGCCCGGATCGTCCGGCTGGGCCGGCTCGACGACGAGGCCGCGGCCTCGGTGCACCGGGTGGCGGACGCGGTGGAGCAGGTGCTCTACGCACCGCGTCCCCGTCCTGCGGCCGGTCTGGCGGACGACGTCCGGCGCGTGATCACCGGCCTGCGGGCCGCGTCGGGACGCGGGACCCGGCTGCGGGCCCGGTTCGCCCCGCGTTCCACCGTGCGCGTGGTCTGGCGGGCGTCGGCGTGGTGGGCCGGGGTCCGCGACCGCGCCGCGGCACTCCGGCCGACGTGGCGCCCGTCCTGGCGCCCGTCGTGGCGCCGGACCTCGCGGCAGCAGGGCTGACGGGGACGGGCCGGGCGGCCGGACGGCAGAGCGGCAGAGCGGCAGGACGGCAGGACAGGGCTCTCCCGGGTTCGCGTGGGGGCGGGTACGGCTTCGGCTGGACCCGCCCCCTTCGGCGTCCGGGCGCGGGGCAGGTGGCCTCGGTGCGGGTTCGGGGCGGGGGGGGGTGGGTGCGGCTGAGCGGGGGTGCAGCGGCTGGGCGCTGAGCGGCAGGGGGGTGACCGGGCCGGGAGGGCGGTGCCGGCTGGGCGCTGAGCGGCACGGGCGTGAGCGGGCCGGGAGGACGGAGCCGGTCGGACACTGAGCGCCACGGGCGTGAGCGGGCCGGGAGGACGGAGCCGGTCGGACACTGAGCGCCACGGGCGTGACCGGGCGGTGACGGAGCTGCCGGGCACTGTGGGCGCCGCGTGCTGTGCTCGGACGGCAGTGGGCGTCGTGGTGCGTTCGGGGCGTCGGCCCCTTGCACTTGCCGGGCCGCAGCGCGGCGGGGGGATCAGCGCACCTCTCACGGCCACCGCACGCTGGGGCCGCGGACGGCACACGGTGAGGTGGCGCGGTCGGCGTGCGACGGGCCGGGGACGGGCGCGTGAGACCGCGCGGCGCACGGTGCCGCAGGACGGTGGGGCGCCGGGGGGCGGGCCCCGGATACCGGAGGAGGGGTGGCCCGGTGGGTCAGGGCATGCGGCAGGGGGTGGCCGCCGTCCGGGCGGTCACCCCCTGCTGCCTGTCTTCAGCTGTTCTGGCGCCTGCGCGATGCCGGTGGAACCGGTCCGGGCCTAATGGCCGCCCTGTTCGTCACGGCGGCGCTGCCAGCGCTCCTCGATCCTGTTCATCATCGAGCGTCGCTGCCGGCCCTGACGGCCTGCCTGCGGGGCGCCCGGCGCACCGGCGGTCTGTTGCTCGCCGGGCTTGGGCGCCTTGCGCCAGCCGGTCACGGCGAGAACCGCGCAGCCCAGCATGACGAGGAATCCCACCACGCTGAGCCAGACCTGCTGGGCGACCATACCGGCCATGAGGAGCGCAATACCTACGAGGAAGCCCACGACCGCCTGGTAGACCCGCCGCCGGGTGTACGTACGCAGCCCGCTTCCCTCGAGCGCCGACGCGAACTTGGGATCTTCGGCGTACAGCGCTCGCTCCATTTGCTCGAGCATGCGCTGCTCGTGCTCCGAGAGCGGCACGGAGTCCTCCTCATCGTGCAGTCGCCGGGGGCGACCCGGGGGGTCCCTACAGGATAGGCAGGGAATCGCCCCCGTGAAACCCGCCCCTCTACGCCAATGGGCCAACCGGAACCCGCCATGGACGTCCCGGCTCGCTGAGGCTCTCATTCCCCGGCGGCCGTCCCGTCATGCCGGGGCGGTCTCCCTCGATCATACGGCGCCCAGCCGCCATTCGGGGGGCCTGTGGCGCACTCCATGCGCGCGCGGGGTTTCGTACGAGCCCCTGATCAGCGGCGCGTCACACCTGACGACTCAGCCCACGGTGGCCCCGGTGCCCCCCGTGGTACCAGCGGCCCCGGTGGTCCCAGCGGCACCGGCCGCACCGGCAGCACCGGCCGTCCTGGTGGCCCCCCGCATCCCAGGTGGTTCAGTCCGTCCCCGGGGCTCCGTCGGCCTCGCGGGCCTCGCCCAGGACGTGGAGCTGGGTGGCCACGGCGTGGAAGGCGGCCAGCTCCGCCGCCGCGGCCTCCAGCCGGAGCAGGGCGTCCAGTGCCCCGGGCTCGGTGTCCACGAGGGCGCCGGGGACGAGGTCGGCGAAGACCCGCACGCCGTGCACGGCGGCGATCCGCAGCCCGGTGCCCTCGGCGAGCGCGGTGAGCTGGTCGGCGGTGAAGCGGCGGGGCATGGGGTCGCCGTCACCCCACCGGCCGTCGGGGTCGCCGAGGGCCTGGTGGGCCTCCGAGAAGTGGCCCGCCAGGGCGCGGGCGATCACGGCGCCTCCGAGGCCCGCGGCGAGCAGGCTGAGCACGCCTCCGGGACGCAGGGCGGCCACCGCGTTGCGCAGGCCGTGGGCGGGGTCGTCGACGTACTCCAGGACGCCGTGGCACAGCACGACGTCGTAGCCGCCCCGCTCGGCCACGTCGAAGAGGCCGTGGGCGTCGCCCTGGCGGCCCTGGACCCGGTCGGCGACGTCGGCCTCGGCGGCGCGGCGTTCGAGGGCGAACAGCGCGTTGGGGCTGGGGTCGACGACGGTCACCCGGTGGCCGAGCCGGGCCAGGGGGACGGCGAAGTTGCCGCTGCCGCCGCCGGCGTCGAGGACGTCCAGGGCCGGCCGGCCGGTCGCCTTCACCCGGGCCTCCAGGGCCTCCTGGAGGACCTCCCAGACCACGGCGGTCCGCAGCGCGGCCCGGGACCGGGAGGGTTCCGGGCGCGGCGACCCCGTCTGCGGGTGGGAGTGGGGGGCGGACGGGCGCATCGGGTCCGGCACGGCAGTTGCTCCTCGGCGCGGCACCGCCTTCATCCTCGGGCGGGGCGGATCGGACGGTCCGCCCGGACCGGGGTCGGGACGGGCGGGGTTCAGGCGCCTTCCACCCTATTGCCTCGGCCACGGGATCCGGTCACCTGCCGTCGCCGCCCGGGCCCGGCCTGCCGGGTCCGGTACGACCGGGCGACCGGGCGGCACGGCAAGCAGCGGCGGGGCGGCCGGGGCCCGGCCCGCACCGGGCCGTCCGGTCCCGCAGCGGGTGAGCGTCCGTGCCGGAGCGGCCGGCCCCGCGGCGGGGCGGCCGGCCCGGACGCGGACGGAACGGCCCGGTGTCGTCAGCCGGCGTCCGGCATCTCCCGTGCGGCACCGCCGCCCGGGTCCGGGGCCTGCGGGCGACCGGTGCGCGGACGGTCCGCGTCGGGGCGGTCGGTGTCGGGGCGGGGCTGCGGGAGGACCGGCTGCAGGACGAGCATCCGCTCCACCAGGCGCAGGAACACCGCCACGTCCCGTATGAGGTCGTCGGCGTCCCGCTCCGTCGCCGCGCCCCTGATGCCCGCCTCGGCCCGGGCGCGGCGCCGGGCCCCGGACGCGAACAGCGCGCTCCACTCGGTGAGTTCCGGCGCTATCTCGGGGAGCACTTCCCAGGCGCTCCGGATCTTCGCCCGCGCCCGGGGCGAGGTCTCGGGCCGGCCCCGGGCGGCGAGCACGGCGGCGGCGGTGCGCAGGGCGGCGAGGTGGGCCGTCGCGTAGCGCTCGTTGGGGGTTTCGAGGACGGTGGCCTCGTCGAGTCCGGTACGGGCCTGGGCGAGCAGGTCGAGGGCGGCGGGCGGGGCCCCGGCGCGGCGCAGCACGGGGTGGACGTCGCTCGCCGGGCCGGTCAGTGAGGGTGCAGGGCCGGCTGCGCGGCGCCGACGGGCGGCGGCTGCGGACGAGTGGGCCATGACGAACCTCCTGTCGTCTTCGTGACGGCACGCCCCGAGACGGGACGCCGTATGACACATCGTGAGGTATGGCACTGACAATCCGTTCTGACCTGCGACTTTGCTTCGAGCGGGCGTTCGGGCTAGCTTTTGCACTGACCAGTCAGTTCAAAAACAGTTCAAAACATGGGGGCATGAGTGGACGGTCAGGGCGGAGCCGCCGTGGCGGCCCGCGACTTCGGCCTGAAGGGACCGCGGGGCTGGGCGTTCCGCGGCGTCTCGGTCGACGCGGAACCAGGTGCGCTGATCGCGGTGGAGGGACCGTCCGGCTCGGGGCGCACCTGCCTGCTGCTGGCGCTCACCGGGCGGATGCGGCCTTCCCGGGGGCGGGCGAGCGTCGGCGGGTTCGACCTGCCGAAGCGGATGGCCGCGGTGCGCCGGATCAGCGCGCTCGCACACGTCACGGGCGTGACGGACCTCGACCCGGCGCTGACCGTCGGCGAGCACCTGCGGGAACGGGCGCTGCTCCAGCGCCGCTTCGGCGACACGCTGTCGGCGTGGCTGCGTCCGCGCGGCACGCGGGCCGAGGAGGAGAAGCGGCGCGTCGCCACCGCGCTGGAGTCGGCCGGACTGGTCCCGGACACCCTGCCCAAGGGCATGCGGACCGCTGTCCGGGACCTGGAGCGGGTGGAGGCGCTGCGCCTGTCCGTGGCGCTGGCGCTGCTCGGCGGGCCCGCGCTGCTCGCCGTGGACGACGTCGACCTGAAGCTGTCGTCCGCCGAACGGGAGGAGGTCTGGGACCTGTTCAGGGCGCTCACCGCCGCCGGCACCACGGTCGTGGCGGTGTGCAGCGAGTCCCCCGACGACGCGGTCCGCGTCCGCACGGACGCCGGCACCACGCCCGAGACCCCCGCGGACGACGCCCGCCCCGGCGCCACTGCGGACGACGCGTCCGCAGCCGAGGCCAAGACGGAGGCGGAGGCGGAGGCAAGGGCGGAGGGCGGGAGCGAGACCGGCGACACACCCGCACCCACGGCGCCCGGGGACGCCACGGACGGCACGGACGGCACGGACCGTACAGACCCCACGGACGGCACGAACCGCACGGACGGGACGGACGCCCCGGACCGCACCGATGCCACGGACGCGCCCGCCCCGCACCACGACACGAAGGAGGAGGCGGCCGATGCGCTCGCCGAAACTCGCCGCTCTTGAGCTCCGGCGGTTCGGCCGGGGCAAGCTGCCGCGGGCCGCGCTGGTCGCGCTGATGGTGCTGCCGCTGCTCTACGGCGCCCTGTACCTGTGGTCGTTCTGGGACCCCTACGACCGTCTGGACCGCATCCCGGTGGCGCTGGTCAACGACGACGAGGGGGCGACCGCGGACGGGAAGAGGATCACCGCGGGCGACGACATCGCGGACGGGCTGCACGACAGCGGCACCTTCGACTGGCGCGAGGTGAGCGCCGAGGAGGCGCGCCGCGGTGTCGAGGACGGCACGTACTACCTGTCGTTGACCATGCCCGCGGACTTCAGCCGCCGCATCGCCTCCAGTTCGGGGGACACGCCGGAGACCGGCGCCCTCCAGGTGCGGACCAACGACGCCAACAACTACATCGTCGGGCAGATCTCCCGCACGGTGTTCGGGGAGGTCCGCCAGGCCGCGTCGACGAAGACGTCCCGCTCGTTCCTGGACAAGATCTTCGTCTCGTTCTCCGACATCCACGGCCGGACGGAGAAGGCGGCCAAGGGTGCCGACGAGCTGAACGGCGGCATCGGCAAGGCGGAGAAGGGCTCCAAGGACCTCGCCGACGGCCTCACCGACGCCAAGGGGGTCAGCGGCAAGCTGTCCAAGGGCCTGGAGGACCTCGGCAAGGCGGCAGGCAGCCTCAAGGACGGCTCGCGCAAGGTCGCCGACGGCACGGGGGCCCTGGCCGACCGGGTGAACGCGATGGACACCACGGTCGGGCCGGTGCTGGAGAAGAACGAGAAGGCCATCGGCTCCACGGCACGGCTGGTCGCCGAGTCGGCCGGGAAGCTCCGGGACGACCTCGACGCCCTCCAGAAGCGCGCCCCGGGGGCCGCCGAGGAGGCCGGCACCGCCTCCACCGCCCTCGACGGCGTGCACCGGGCCCGCTGCGAGGAGGCGGCGGAGCCCGACGCCGCCTGCGCCGACCTGGCCAAGGCGAAGGACGCGGCGGCGGACGCGGCCGGTGTCGCCGAGGACGTCGGCGCCCTGATCACCGGGAACCGCGAGGAGCTGAAGAAGCTGGACACCCGGCTGGGCACCCTGGAGAAGCAGGCCGGGGCCCTCGCCGAGCGCGCGCCGAACCTGTCCGAGGACCTGGACGACGCGGTCACCCGGATCAACGCGCTGGACAAGGGCGCCGGAAAGGTGGCGTCCGGCCTGAAGAAGCTGCACGAGGAGCTGGGCAAGGCAGGGTCGGGCGCGTCGGGGCTCGACAAGGGCATCGGCAAGCTGGGCACCGGTGCCGACGACCTGAACGGCGGCATCTACAAGCTGGTCGACGGCTCCGGCAAGCTGGCGGGCGGGCTGCACGACGGCGCCGAGGCCATCCCGGACTACGACGCCGACGAGCGCGGCCTGCGCGCCGAGGTGATGGCCGACCCGGTGAAGCTGGTCTCCCGCGACCTGCACGAGGCGCCCAACTACGGCACCGGTTTCGCCCCGTACTTCATCCCGCTGTCGCTGTGGGTGGGCGCGATGGTGGCGTACATGCTGATCGCGCCGATGAACCGGCGGGCGCTGGCGGCGGGCGCCTCGGCGTGGCGGATCGCGCTGGCGGGCTGGCTGCCGGTGGTGGCCGTCGGAGTGCTCCAGACGGCGGCGCTGATGGCGGTGCTGCACTGGGCGATCGGGCTGCAGATGGCCCGGGCGGCCGGGACGGTGGGCTTCCTGTGCCTGGTCACGGCGTGCTTCGCGGCGATCGTGCAGTGGCTGAACGCCCGGTTCGGCGCGGCCGGCCGGATCCTGGTGCTGGCGCTGCTGATGCTCCAGCTGACCTCGGCGGGCGGCACGTACCCCGTGCAGACCAGCCCCGGCTTCTTCGAGGCGCTGCACCCGTTCCTGCCGATGAGCTACGTGGTGGAGGCGCTGCGGCGGCTGATCACGGGCGGCGGTCTCGGGCCGGTGTGGCAGGCGTGCCTGGTGCTGGCGGCGTTCACCCTCGGCGCGCTGGCGCTGACCGCCCTGTCGGCCCGGCGCCGCCAGGTGTGGACCCTGGACAAGCTGCACCCGGAGCTGAGCCTGTGACCGGGCGGCGCGGCGGTGCTGTGACAATCGGGGCCATGGAAAGCAGCAGCGCCGCGTCGGGCGGCAGCGCCCGGCGCGAGGCCACCCGGCAGAGACTCTACGAGGCGGCCGTCACCCTCATCGCCGAACAGGGCTTCTCCGCCACCACCGTGGACGAGATCGCCGAGCGGGCGGGGGTGGCCAAGGGAACGGTCTACTACAACTTCGCCAGCAAGTCGGTCCTGTTCGAGGAACTGTTGCGGCACGGGGTGGGTCTGCTGACCGCCTCGCTCCGGGAGGCGGCCGACCGCTCGGCCGGGGCGGGCGGCTCCGCGGTCGACGCCCTGGACGCGATGGTCCGCGCGGGGCTGGTCTTCATCGACCGCTATCCGGCCTTCACGCAGTTGTACGTTGCCGAGCTGTGGCGCACCAACCGGGCGTGGCAGTCCACGCTGATGGTGGTGCGCCAGCAGGCCGTGGCGGTCGTCGAGGGGGTGCTGCGGGAGGGCGTGGAGCGCGGCGAGCTGAGCGAGGAGATCGACGTCCCGCTGACCGCGGCGGCGCTGGTCGGGATGGTGCTGGTCGCCGCGCTGGACTGGAAGTCCTTCCAGGCCGAGCGGTCCCTGGACGACGTGCACGCGGCACTGTCCCGGCTGCTCCAGGGCCGGGTGAGCGGCTGCCGGTGAGCGGCTGCCCGTGAGCGGCTGCCCGTGAGCGGCGGTCGATGAGCGAAGGCGCCGGTCCGCCGGTGGCCGCGTCCCCCGCGGGCCACCGTCGGTCCGGCGCCTTCCTTGCTCCCCCGTGCGTTCCCCCGGTCGGAGCCCGTGCGATCACTCCCCCGGGCTCCCCCGTGCCTCGCTCCCGCCGGCGCCCGCCGGCGGAAGGAGCGGACGAGGGCCGCCTCCGTTCCGGCGCCCCGTGTCGCCGGTACCGGAGCCGCGCCCCCTCTCCGTGGTCCCCACTCTGCCGTTCACCGGGGTCCGCGCCCATCCGCGCGGGTACTCATCCGGGCGCCTGAGTACGGGTACTCACGCCTGGGGCACCGCGCCCGCCCACAGCGGGCCGCCCGCCGGGTGGCGTCATGGGGGCCCGGTACTCGGGCCGGGCCCCGCCGGTGCCGCCGGATACAGTCCCAGGCATGGCACGGATTGCGGTGATCGGCGCCGGGATGGGCGCGATGGGGGCTGCCGCCCGGCTGGCCGTGGCGGGCCACCGGGTGACGGTGTACGAGCGGACGGAGACCTACGGGGGCGCGCTGCGCCGGCGGGAGCGGGACGGCTTCCGCTTCGACACCGGGCCCGGCCTGCTCCCACTGCCCGCGGTGTACCGCGACCTGTTCCTGAAGACGGGCCGGGAGCCGCTGGAGGAGTGCGTCGGGCTGGTCCAGGTCGACCCCTCGTCCCGGCACGTGTTCGCGGACGGCACGGCCGTCGCGCTGCCGAACGCCTCGCGCGCGGGTGTGGTCGCCGCTCTGGACGGGGCCCTCGGCACGACCCCGAGCCGGCGCTGGGGCGACTTCCTGGTGCGGGCCCGTCAGGCGTGGGACCGGACCCGGCGCCCGCTGCTGGAGGAGCCCCTGTGGCCGAACTGGCAGGTGCTGGCCGAACGCGAGCCCTACCCGGCCGTCCCGCACCGCCGGCTGCTGCGCACCCGCACCGCGGGCACCCTCGCCGAGGTGGGCGCCTGGGAGCTGCGCGACCCCCGGCTGACCGCCCTGCTGGAGAGCCACGCGCTCGCCCTCGGCCTGGACCCCCGGACCACCCCGGCCAACGCGGCGGTGCTGCCGTACATGGAGCACGCCTTCGGCATGTGGTACGTGCGCGGCGGTCTGCGGGAGCTGGCCCGTGCGGTGCACGACCGGTGCCGGGCGCGCGGGGTGGAGTTCCGCTTCGGCGCCGAGGTGGTCCGGGTGCGGGAGAAGGACGGCCGCGCGGCGGGCGTGGAGCTCGCCGACGGCAGCGCCGAGGACGCGGAGTTCGTGGTCGCCGGTGCGGCACCCGGCGTGCTGGACCGGCTGTGCGGGGACACCGCGGTGCGCGGGGACGGGGAGCCCCCATCCCTGCGGACGGCGGCGAGCCGGCTCACGGTGCTGCTGGCGCTGCGCGGCGGGCGGCCGGAGGGCACCGCGCACCGCACGGTCGTGCACGCGGAGGACCGCGGGGCCGAGTTGGCGGCCCTGTTCGGCGACCGGCCCCGGCTGCCCGCCCGCCCGACGGTCACGGTGCTGCGGCCGGACGACCCGGCCCTCGTCCCGGACGCCGGCCACGAGGCGGTCACCCTGTCCGCGGTCGTGCCGGTGCCGCCCGGCGGGGGGCACGGGCAGGACGCCGAGGACCTGGCCGCCTGGGCCGGGCGGCTGATCGAGGTCGCGGAACGGGCCGTGCCCGGGCTCCGCGACCGCCTTCTGTGGCACGAGGTGCGCACGCCGGCCGACATCGCGGCGGAGACGGGGGCGGAGGGCGGAGCGGTGCCGGTGCCCGCCCTGGCGGCGGCCGGCGGGCGGCTGCTGCACGCGGCCAACACCACGCGCGTGCCGGGTCTGTTCACGGTCGGCGGCTGGTCCCACCCGGGGGGCGGCCTGCCGCACGCCGGGATGTCGGGGGCGCTGGTCGCCGGGCTGATCGTGGAGGGCCCGGACTTCCGCGGGTCGCAGTGAACGCCGGAGGGCGATCGCCGGACGGGGTGTGCTCGGGGCCGCCGGGACAGGACAGCCGGACGTGGCGCGCTCCGGGCACCGGTGACGCCGGAGGTGCGTGCTCCGGGGGCGCCGTGGAAGCCGGACGGGGTGCGCTCCGGGTCGTCGGAGACGCCTGACCGCGTGTGGTCCGGACCGCCAGGAGGCCGGGCAGCTGTGCCGCGCGTCCGCGGGCGGCCACCGGACCGCGGTACCGGGCCGTGCCGGGCACCGGCCTCAGCCGCCCCGGGTGCTCCGGGGCTCGGGTCGCGCTCGCGCGGGCCGGGCGCCGGGGAGGAGCCGCGTGTCCGGCGCCGGAACTGTCACGCGCCGCGTGCGCTCAGTAACGATACTGCTCGTCGTAGCCGTTGCCCGCGCCGTTGCCCGGCACCTGCTGGTCGCCCTGGTACGGGTAGGACTGCTCGGCCGGGAGTTCGCCGCCGTAGGTGTCGTCGGTGCGCTGCTGCGGCACCCAGAGCCCGCCGGCCGGGGTCTCGCCGCCGTAGCCGGCCGCGTAGCCGTCCTGGCCGTAGGTCTGCTGGTCGTAGTGCTGGGCCTCGGTGTAGCCGGTGTCGTACGAGGTCCCGCCGTAGGTCGCGTTGCCGATGTACGGGTCGGAGTAGGCGGCGTACTGCTGCTGCCCGGTGGTGTCGTAGCCCTGCTGCTGGCCGTAGCCGGAGTAGTCGTAGGAGTAGCCCTGGGCCGCGGTCGCGTACTGGTCCTGGTAGGGGTCCTGGGAGGGCACGGTGTACCCGCCGGTGTCCCCGTAGGTGCCGTAGGAGCCGGTGTCGTCGGGCATGGGCTGCGGCTCGTAGACCGTGGTGGTCTCGGCGGCCGAGGGGCGGGCGGCGGGGGTGAACACGTCGTCGCGGCCGTAGTCGTCGTCCTGGCCGTAGGAGTCGTCCTGGCGGCGGTCGGCGGACTCGTCCGGGTAGGCGGCCTCGGAGCCCTCGGACGCCTCCAGGCCTGAGACCTCCAGGGCCGGCTCCTCGCGGTCGTCGCGGCGGCCCTTGACGGCGGCCAGGCCCGGCGCGTTGACCGCCCAGCCCTCCGCGAAGCCGCGGCGGAAGGACAGGGTGACGTAGGTCTGGCCGATCGCGAAGGCGGCGGCGCCCAGGCCGATGACGACCACCGACGGGATCAGCACGCCGACGACCACGCCGAGGAACCCGCCGAAGGCGAGCAACCGCCAGCGCAGCCGCGCCTTGTACTGCAGCAGCACCTCGCCGAGCAACCACAGCGCGACGATGCCGAACGCGATGTAGAGGACCGTCCAGCCCATGTACGCCCCTCTCCCAGTGGCCGCTACGCAGTGTGTCGTACACCGGTGCGGCCGGTCCAGGCCCGCGGTGCGTGGTGCAGGCCCAGGTTCTCGTAGATTTCCAGCGTCGCCGTGGAGTTGTTGAGCGTGATGAAGTGCAGTCCGGGCACTCCCTCGGCCAGAAGCCGCGCACAGAACTCCGTGGCGAACTCGATGCCAATGGAGCGTACCGCCGCCGGATCGTCCTTGGCTGTGAGGATCCGCTCTTTCAGGGCGTCGGGGAACACGGCGTTGCTGAGCTTCGGCAACCGTTCCAGCATCTTCACGCTGGTCACGGGCATGACCTCGGGAATCACCGGAGTCTCACAGCCCGCGGCGTCGACTCGGTCACGCAGCCGCAGGTAGGACTCCGGCTGGAAGAACATCTGCGTGATCGCGTAGTCGGCGCCGGCCCGGCACTTGTCGACGAAGTGCGCGACGTCCGTGTCCCAGTCGGCCGAGCGCGGGTGCATCTCCGGGAAGGCGGCGACGCCCACGCAGAAGTCGCCCGACTCCTTGATGAGCCGGACGAGTTCGGCGGCGTAGGTCAGGCCCTGCGGGTGGGCGACCCAGTCGCCCATCGGGTCGCCGGGCGGGTCGCCGCGCACCGCGAGCATGTTGCGGATCCCGGCGTCGGCGTACTGGCCGATGATGTTGCGCAGTTCGGCGACGGAGTGGTTGACGGCGGTGAGGTGCGCGACGGGCGTGAGGGTGGTGTCGGCGACGATCTGCTCGGTCTCGTGCACGGTGCCCGCACGGGTCGATCCGCCGGCGCCGTAGGTCACGGACACGAAGTCGGGGGCGACGGCCTCGACGCGGCGCAGCGCGCTCCACAGGTTCCGCTGGCCCTTGGGGGTCTTCGGTGCCGAGAACTCGAAGGAGTACGTCGTCTTGCCACCGGCGAGCATGTCGCGCACGGTGCGTGCGCGGTCGGTCCTGGTGGATGCGGTTCCGAGGGCCATACCGGCAGGTTAGCCAGGGCCTGTCGGTCCCCCAACCGGATGGGGGAGATTTGCCGGAATTGCCGCGTTGCTGTCCACCTTTTGGACACTGCTGAGACGAAACGGGGTCATTCCGCGCCCGGCGCGGTCCGCCGGTCCGCCCCGTCCGCGTCCCCCTCGGCCGCCTGCCGGAGCCGCTTCGCGAACTCGGCCGCCGCCGCGCCCGGGTCGTCCGCCTCGGTGAGGGCGCGGACCACGACGACCCGGCGGGCGCCCGTGTCCAGGACCTCGTCGAGGTTGCCGAGGTCGATGCCGCCGATGGCGAACCACGGGCGCGCGGTGCCGAGGCCGGCCGTGTACCGGACCAGGCCGAGACCGGGGGCGTGGCGGCCGGGCTTGGTCGGGGTGGGCCAGCAGGGGCCGGTGCAGAAGTAGTCCACGCCCTCCTGGACGGCCGCCGCTGCGGCCTCGGACTCGGCGTGGGTGGAGCGGCCGATCAGGGTGTCCGGCCCGAGGATCGCGCGGGCGGCGGGCACCGGGAGGTCGCCCTGGCCGAGGTGGAGGACGTCGGCGCCGGCGGCGTGGGCCACGTCGGCGCGGTCGTTCACCGCGAGCAGCTTGCCGTGCCGCGCGCACGCGTCGGCGAGCACGGCGAGGTGCTCCAGTTCCTCGGCCGCCTCCATCCCCTTGTCCCGCAGCTGCACGATGTCGACGCCGCCCGCCAGGACGGCGTCCAGGAACTGCGGGAGGTCCCCCTGCCGCGTGCGGGCGTCGGTGCACAGGTACAGGCGGGCGTCGGCGAGTCGGCCCCGGACGGTGCCGGCGGCGGCCGGAGCGGTGACGGCGGTGGTGTCGGGCATGCGGTGCTTCCCCCAGGTCCCGGAGCGGGCGTCGGTGTGGGCGGTGTGTGCGGTGCCGGGCGCGGCGGTGCGGGCGCGCCGCCGTGGCGTTCCGGCGCCCCGGCGCCCTCCCGGCCGCGCGGTGGCCGCGGCCGCGCGGGCCGTGGCCCGGCGCCGCGCGTCGGGCCGGTGCCGCGCGTCGGGCCGGTGCCGTGCGTCGGGCCGGTGCCGGGTCCCGCCGGGCAGCGCCGAGCGGCCCGGCGGGACCCGGCCGGAACGGCCCGGCCCGCGGATGGTGCGGGTGGGTCAGACGGCGAGCGCCTGGGCGCGGCGCTTCACCTCCGTGCCGCGGTTCTCGCTCAGCGCCTGCGCGGGCGTGCCCGGCAGGCTGGGGTCGGGGGTGAAGAGCCACTCCAGCATCTCTTCGACCGTGAAACCGTCGTCCCGCAGGAGCGTCAGGGTGCCGACGAGGCCCTTGACGACCTTGTCCCCGTCGATGAAGGCGGCGGGGACGTGCAGCGCGCGGTTCTCACCACGGCGGACGGCGATGAGCTGGCCCTCCTTGACCAGCTGCCGGACGCGCGTCACCTCGACGCCGAGCATCTCGGCGATGTCGGGGAGGGTGAGCCAGGCGGGGACGAGAGCATCGATGTTTGCGTCAATCTCGGTCACGGGACAAGCGTGCCACCCGGCGCCGACAGTCGGAAGCCGGGCCCGCCCACCTGGGCCGACGGGCGCGTCGCGTCCCCGGCCCGCCCGCACCCCGGAGAGGCCGGGCACACACCCGGCACCGGCTCGGGCATCGGCGTCGACATCGGCACGGCATCGGCATCGGCATCGGCATCGGCAGGCCCCCTACCCCTCCCGGACTCGCAACGCCCCTTGGCCCTTACATACGCCGCCCGGGTCGGCCCCCACCGGCGCCCGTAGCGTCGCCACGGTCCCGTGGCTCCGTACGCCGTCACGCCCCGCCACGCACCCGTCACCCCGCCGTGGCGTCCGCGCCCGTCGCCCCCGTGCTCACCGCGCCGCCGACTTCAGCGGCCGGGCCGGGTCGGCCGCCAGGTCCGGGTCCAGGGGGGTGCCCGCCTCGATCAGCCGGCGCCCCTGGGCGAGGTCGCGCGGGCGCCCCACCGCCAGCAGCGCGACCAGGCGCCCGTCTCGCAGCCAGCAGACCGTCCAAGCCTGGTCCGCGGGGTCGCCGCGCCACACGGTCCGGTCGGCGTCCGCGTGGTGTCCCGCATATTGGACGAAGCGTCCGAACTGCTCGGACCAGAAGTACGGCACCGGGTCGTAGACGGCCGGCTCCCCGCCGGCCGCCTCCCCGAGAATGTTCGCGGCCACCGTGCGCGGCCCCTGCAGGGCGTTGTCCCAGTGGTGCACCAGCAGGCGCCCGCCGTACCGCAGCGAGGGGAAGGACGCGCAGTCCCCGACGGCGTACACGGACGGCGCGGACGTCCTCAGACGGTGGTCGGCGACGACCTCGCCCTGCTCCCCGAGCTCGATGCCCGAGCCGGTCAGCCAGCCGGTGGCCGGGCGGGCGCCGATCCCGACGACCACCGCGCCCGCGGGCAGCCGCGTGCCGTCGTCGAGCAGGACGGCCCCCGGTTCGACGCTCCGCACGCGGGTGTGCGTCCGCAGTTCCACGCCGGCGTCGGCGTACCAGCGGGCCATCGGCGCGGCGACCTCGGCCGGCAGGGCCTGGGCGAGGGGCAGGCCGGCGGCCTCGACCACCGTGACCACGCAGCCCGCCTCGCGTGCCGCGGTGGCGAACTCGGCGCCGATCCAGCCCGCGCCGACCACCACCACGTCGTGCTTCTCGGCCAGCAGCGGCCGGAGCCGGGCGGCGTCGTCCAGGGTGCGCAGCAGATGGACGCCGGGCACGCCCTCGGCCCCGGGCAGCCGGACCGGTTCGGCCCCGGTGGCGATCACCAGGACGTCGTAGGGGACGGGCCCGGCCTCCGTGTCGAGCACCCGGTCGGCGGGGCGCAGGCCGAGGACCTCGCAGCCGAGCCGCAGTTCGATGTCCAGGTCCTCGAAGTCGACGTCGAAGGCGGAGTCCTCGGCCTTGCCGAGCAGCACCGCCTTGGACAACGGCGGCCGGTCGTAGGGCTGGTGGGGTTCGGCGCCGATCAGGGTCACCGGGCCGGTGAAACCCTGCTCGCGCAGGGCGACCGCGGTCTGCACCCCCGCCATGCCGGCGCCCGCCACCACCACCCGGCGCGCGTCGGACGGTGCGGTTTCCTGCGTCTGCTCGCTCACCCGATCACCTTAGGCACCGGTCGGCGCGCCGGTCAGTCCCGTCGGGTGGTGAACCGGCGCACAGCCCCACCCGTGCGCCCGCCGGGCCCGCCGGCACCGGCCCCCCTGCCGGTGTGCCCGCGCGGGGACTAGGGTGGCCGCCGTAATCACTCGCGGGAGTCCGGACGCACCGGGCTGAGAGGGAGGCTGGCGGCCTCCGACCGTACGTACCTGATCCGGGTCATGCCGGCGAAGGGAGGGGCTGGACGCCCATGTCGCCCACACACACCCCGGGCACCGCACCGACCGCCTCGGACACCCCACCGACCTCGGACGTCCTCGTCGTCGGCGGCGGCATCATCGGCCTGGTGACCGCCTGGCGGGCCGCGCAGCGCGGGCTGGCCACGACCGTGGTGGACCCCGAACCCGGCGGCGGCGCGGCCCAGGTGGCCGCCGGCATGCTGGCCGCCGTCACCGAACTCCACTACGGCGAGCAGACCCTGCTGGGGCTGAACCTCGCCTCGGCGGACCGCTACCCCGACTTCGCGGCCGAGCTCACCGAGGTCACCGGCCGGGACCTCGGCTACCGCAGGTGCGGCACCCTGGCGGTCGCCCTCGACGCCGACGACCGCGCGCACCTGCGGGAACTGCACGCCCTGCACGAGCGGTCGGGCCTGGACTCGCAGTGGCTGACCGGACGGGAGTGCCGGCGCCTGGAGCCGATGCTCGCACCCGGGGTCCGGGGCGGGCTGCGGGTGGACGGCGACCACGGCATCGACCCGCGGCTGCTGGCAGCGGCCCTGGTGACCGCGTGCGAGCGGGCCGGGGTGGTGCTGCACCGCGCGTGGGCGGAGCGGCTGACCGTGGTGCGGGACCGGGCGACGGGCGTGGTCACCGCCGACGGCACGCAGCTGACCGCCGGTCAGGTGGTGCTCGCGGCGGGCAGTCTCAGCGGCCGGCTCGCGGGGATCCCGGAGGAGGTGCGGCCCCCGGTCCGTCCCGTGAAGGGCGAGGTGCTGCGGCTGACCGCGCCCGCGCACCGCACACCGTTCCTGAACCGGACGGTCCGCGCCGTGGTGCGCGGCAGCCACGTCTACCTGGTGCCGCGGGAGAGCGGTGAGCTGGTGATCGGGGCGACCAGCGAGGAGATCGGCTGGGACACCACGGTCACCGCGGGCGGGGTGTACCAGCTGCTGCGCGACGCCCACGAACTCGTGCCCGGCATCACCGAGCTGCCGCTCACCGAGACGCGGGCCGGGCTGCGCCCCGGCTCCCCCGACAACGCGCCGCTCCTCGGCCCCACCGGCCTGGCCGGACTGTTGCTGGCCACCGGCCACCACCGCAACGGGGTCCTGCTCACGCCGGTCACCGGGGACGTCCTCGCGCACGCCCTGACCACCGGTGAACTCCCCGAGGAAGCACGTCCGTTCACCCCCCGGCGGTTCGCCGCCGACGCACTTCTGGAGCAGTCCGCATGAACCCCGCACTCACCATCTCGGTCAACGGCGACCCCCTCGCGGTGGAGCCCGGCACGGTGCTCGACCACGTCGTGCGGTCGCTCACCGCGGCGCCCTCCGGGGTGGCCGCCGCCGTCAACGAGACCGTCGTCCCGCGCGCGCAGTGGCCGTCCACCCCCCTCGTGGAGGGGGACCGGGTGGAGGTCCTGACCGCGGTGCAGGGAGGCTGAGCGTGGCCGACGATCCGTTCGTCCTCGGGGACCTCACCCTCACCTCCCGGCTGATCATGGGCACCGGAGGGGCCCCCAGCCTCGACGTGCTGGAGCGGGCCCTGACGGCCTCGGGCACCGAGCTGACGACCGTGGCGATGCGCCGGGTGGACCCCTCGGTGCACGGCTCGGTGCTGTCCGTCCTGGAGCGGCTCGGCATCCGGGTGCTGCCGAACACGGCCGGCTGCTTCACCGCGGGCGAGGCCGTGCTGACCGCGCGGCTGGCACGCGAGGCGCTCGGCACCGACCTGGTCAAACTGGAGGTCATCGCCGACGAGCGCACCCTGCTGCCGGACCCGGTCGAACTGCTGGACGCGGCGGAGACGCTGGTCGACGACGGTTTCACGGTGCTGCCGTACACCAACGACGATCCGGTGCTGGCGCGGAAGCTGGAGGACGTCGGCTGTGCGGCGGTCATGCCGCTCGGCTCCCCCATCGGCTCCGGTCTGGGCATCCGCAACCCGCACAACTTCCAGCTCATCGTGGAGCAGGCGGGCGTGCCGGTGATCCTGGACGCGGGCGCGGGGACGGCCTCCGACGCCGCGCTGGCGATGGAGCTGGGCTGCGCGGGGGTGATGCTGGCCTCGGCCGTGACCCGCGCGCAGGAGCCGGTGCGGATGGCCGCCGCGATGCGGTACGCGGTGGACGCGGGGCGGCTGGCCCGGCTGGCGGGGCGCATCCCGCGGCGCCACTTCGCGGAGGCGTCCTCGCCCACGGAGGGCCGGGCCGCCCTGGACCCGGAGCGGCCCGCGTTCTGACCGGCGCCTCCCGCCCCGCGCCTTCCGGCCGGCGCCTTCCGACCCGCGCCCTCCGGCGGGCGCCTCCCGACCCGCGCCTCCCGACCCGCGCCTCCCGACCGGCACGTCCGGCACCGGGGCCGGCATCGGCGCGGGGCGGGGCGGGGCGGGCCCGCCCCGGCGGGCCGTCGCCGTCACCGGGGGCGGGCGCCGCCCGGGCCGACCGGGTCCCGCCCGCCCCCTGCGGCCGCGGATGCGGCCCCGCCTGCGTGCGACCGCGCAGTCGTGCGCCCCGCGTGTGTTGCGTCACAGGACGGCTGCAGTCCCGCCCCGATCGGGGCCGACCCGGTGGGGGTGCCGGCGACGGCTCGTAGACTCCCCTGCGTGGACACGACCCTTCAGGACCCTCTGGTCGGGCAGGTGCTCGACGGCCGGTATCGCGTCGAGGCGCGGATCGCGGTCGGCGGTATGGCCACGGTCTACCGGGCCGTGGACACCCGGCTGGACCGCGTGCTCGCGCTCAAGGTGATGCACCCGGCCCTCGCCGCCGACGCCTCCTTCGTCGAGCGGTTCATCCGCGAGGCCAAGTCCGTCGCCCGGCTGGCCCACCCGAACGTGGTGCAGGTCTTCGACCAGGGCACCGACGGGGCGTACGTCTACCTGGCGATGGAGTACATCGCGGGCTGCACCCTGCGGGACGTGCTGCGCGAACGCGGGGCGCTCCAGCCCCGGGCCGCGCTGGACATCCTGGAACCGGTGCTGGCCGCGCTGGGCGCCGCGCACCGGGCCGGGTTCGTGCACCGTGACATGAAACCCGAGAACGTGCTGATCGGGGACGACGGCAGGGTCAAGGTCGCCGACTTCGGGCTGGTCCGGGCGGTCGACACGGTCACCAACACCACCGGCACGGTGCTGGGCACGGTGTCCTACCTGGCACCGGAGCAGATCGAGCACGGCACCGCCGACCCGCGGGTGGACGTCTACGCGTGCGGGATCCTGCTGTACGAGATGCTGACCGGCGAGAAGCCGCACGACGGGGACTCCCCCGCGACGATCCTCTACAAGCACCTGCACGAGGACGTGCCGCCGCCGTCGGCCACCGTCCCCGGCATGGCCTACGAGCTGGACGAGCTGGTCGCGTCGGCGACGGCCCGCACCCCCGGCATCCGCCCGCACGACGCGGTGGCGCTGCTCGCGCGGACCCGTGAGGCACGGGCCGGGCTCACCGGGGAGCAGCTGGACGCCGTGCCCCCGCAGGCCCGGTCGGAGGAGCACGACAACGCCGAGGACCGGACGAGCGTCATCCCGCGCGCGCTGACGATCCCGCGCCCGCTGCCGGTCGACGGGGACGACGACGGTGACCCGTCGGCCGCCGGCGGCGGGGCCGGTTCCGACCACCGCACCAGCCGGCTCCAGGCACCGCCTCCCCTTCCGCCGTCGCCCCGGCGCCGGCCGGCGCTGCGGGGCGGCCCGATGGCGATCGTGGTCGCCGTCCTGCTGGTGCTGGGCGTCGGCACCGGCGTCTGGTACATCAACTCCGGCCAGTTCACCAAGGTCCCGCCGGTGCTGGGCAAGACCGAGCAGCAGGCCCGGGACCGGCTGAAGGACGCCGGGCTCGGCGTCGGCCAGGTGGACGAGGAGTTCAGCGACACCGTGGAGCGGGGCACCGTGATCAGCACGGACCCGAGGACGGGCGCCCGCATCCGGGGCAACGACTCGGTGTCGCTGGTGCTGTCCAAGGGCCCGCAGACGGTCCGGCTGCCCGACCTCGACGGGTACCGGCTGGACGAGGCGCGGTCGCTGCTGAAGGACGAGGGGCTGGAGCCGGGCATGGTCACCCGGGAGTTCAGCGAGGACGTACCGCGCGGCTCGGTGATCGCGACGAAGCCGGTCAAGGGCACCAAGGTCCGGGCGGGCTCGGCGGTGGCGCTCACGGTGAGCAAGGGCCGCCCGGTCGATGTGCCGGACGTCACCGGCGACGAGCTGGACGACGCGCGCGCGGAGCTGGAGGAGGCCGGGCTCGTGGTCGAGGTGGCCACCGAGCGGGTGAACTCGGAGCACGACGCGGGCGAGGTCGCCCGGCAGTCCCCGGCCGCCGGCCGCGAGGTGGCCGAGGGCGACACGGTGACGCTGACGCTGTCCAAGGGCCCGGAGATGGTGGAGGTCCCCGACGTCGTCGGCGACAGCGTGGACGAGGCCAAGGAGAAGCTGACGGGCGCCGGGTTCGACGTGAAGGAGGACCGGGGGCTGCTCGGTCTGTTCGGTGACACGGTCAAGGGCCAGTCGGTGGAGGGCGGCGACACGGCGCCCCGGGGCTCGACCATCACGATCCGCATCCGCTGACCCCGCCGACGTCCGCACCGCCCGCGCACCGGGGGCGCCCCCGGCGTCCGCACCGCCCGCGTACCGGGGGGCGCCCCCGGCGTCCGCACCGCCCGCGCACCGGGGGGCGCCCCCGGCGTCCGCGCCGCCCGGGCAGGGCACCCCCGGCGGCCGTGGCCCGCCCCCGCCCGCCGTCGTGCCCGTGGCCGCCGGTGGCCGCGGGCGTCGGCCGTCCCCGGCTGCCCGCCCCGGCGGCGGGTCCGCACCGTCCCCGGACGCCCCGACGACGGCCCCGCACGGGCCCCCGCCGGGCTCCGTGCGGGGTCATGACACCCTGGAGGGGTGAAGAACCACCCGTCCGGCCGCCTCCGCAACCCGATCGGCGGCCATGTGCCCGTGGCCGGCGGCCTGCATTCCGTCGGTCTGTCCTACGCCCGTGACCTGGGCGCGGAGGCCGTGCAGGTGTTCGTGGCCAATCCGCGCGGGTGGGCCACCCCGGCCGGCAACCCGGCCCAGGACGAGGCCTTCCGGGAGGCCTGCGCGGCCGAGTCGCTGCCGGCGTACGTGCACGCCCCGTACCTGATCAACTTCGGTTCGCACACCGGGGCGACCGTGGAGCGGTCCGTCGCGTCCCTGCGCCACTCGCTGCGGCGGGGGCGGGCGATCGGGGCGCTGGGCGTGGTGGTGCACACCGGCAGTGCGACCGGCGGCCGGGAGCGGCCGGTGGCGCTGGCGCAGGTGCGCGAGCACCTGCTGCCGCTGCTCGACGAGCTCACTAACGACGACGACCCGTTCCTGCTGCTGGAGTCGACGGCGGGGCAGGGTTCCTCGCTGTGTTCGCGGACCTGGGACTTCGGGCCGTACTTCGAGGCGCTGGACGCCCACCCGAAGCTGGGCGTGTGCCTGGACACCTGCCACGTCTTCGCGGCCGGTCACGACCTGACCGGGCCGGACGGCATGCACCGGACGCTGGACCTTTTGGTGGACACGGTGGGCCCGGGGCGGCTGAAGCTGGTCCACGCCAACGACTCGATGGACGTGGTGGGCGCCCACAAGGACCGGCACGCCAACATCGGTGCCGGGCACATCGGCGAGGACCCGTTCCGGGCCCTGATGACCCATCCGGCGACCGAGGGCGTGCCGCTGGTCATCGAGACGCCCGGCGGCAAGGAGGGGCACGCGGCCGACGTGGAGCGGCTGAAGAAGCTCCGGGACGGCTGACCCGCCGCCGTGCGGCGTCCTCAGAGCTCGGGGCCGTCCCCCGGTTCCTCCTGGTAGGAGTAGCGCTGCTCCCGCCAGGGGTCGCCGATGTTGTGGTAGCCGCGCTCCTCCCAGAAGCCGCGGCGGTCGGCGGTCATGTACTCGACACCGCGCACCCACTTCGGGCCCTTCCAGGCGTAGAGGTGGGGGACGATCAGCCGCAGCGGGAAGCCGTGCTCGGCGGTCAGCAGCTCGCCGTCCTTGTGCGTGGCGAACAGGCTCCGCTCGGAGGCGAAGTCCGCGAGCCGCAGGTTGGAGCTGTAGCCGTACTCGGCCCACGCCATCACATGGGTGACGTCGGGGGCGGGCGGCGCGAGGTCCAGCACGGTGCGGGCGGGGATGCCGCCCCACTCGGCGCCGAGCATGCTGAACTTGGTGACGCAGTGCAGGTCGGCGACGACCGTGGTGTACGGCAGGGCCGTGAACTCGTCGTGGTTCCAGCAGTGCTTGTCGCCGTCGGCGGTGGCGCCGAAGACCCGGAACTCCCAGCGTTCCGGCCGGAACTTGGGGACGGGACCGTAGTGGGTGACCGGCCAGCCGCGCTGCAGGCGCTGTCCGGGCGGGAGGTCGAGCCGTTCGGCTCCGTGTGCGGTGCGCTCCCTCGGTTCGTTTTCCGCCGGCTGACCCATGTGTCCATCCTGACAGACCGGGGCCGATGCACCCGACCCGGGCCACGCAGGAACGGACAATCGGCCCAAATGACACTAACCATGGCCTTACTTACTAAGTGCGGGCTTACTGGACGATCTTCCCGCGGCGGTGCAATCATGCGCGCAATCTGCCAGTTTCCGCGCGGAAGGATCCCCCGTCATGCAGGGCGACCCCGAGGTCATCGAATTCCTCAACGAGCAGCTGACCGCCGAGCTGACCGCGATCAACCAGTACTTCCTGCACTCGAAGCTGCAGGACCACAAGGGCTGGACCAGGCTCGCCGAGTACACGCGCGCCGAGTCCTTCGACGAGATGCGCCACGCGGAGGTCCTCACCGACCGGATCCTGCTGCTCGACGGGCTGCCCAACTACCAGCGGCTGTTCCACGTCCGGGTCGGGCAGACGGTGACCGAGATGTTCCAGGCGGACCGGGAGATCGAGGTCGAGGCCATCGACCGGCTGCGGCGGGGCGTGGAGGTGATGCGGAGCAAGAACGACATCACGTCGGCGAACATCTTCGAGGCGATCCTGGCCGACGAGGAGCAGCACATCGACTACCTCGACACGCAGCTGGAGCTCATCGACAAGCTGGGCGAGGCGCTGTACCTGTCGACCGTGATCGAGCAGTCCTCGCCGGAGGCCCCGGGACCCGGCCTGAAGTGAGGGTGCGTCGTCGTCCCCTGCCGGACGGACCCCGCTACGCGGCTTCCGGGAGGTCCGTGGTGAGGGGCGGGCGGCCCTGGTCGGCGAGCTGCCTGCGGGGGCAGGCGCCCCGGCCGAGCAGTGCCTGGATGCGCCGGACGCAGCCACCGCAGTCGGTGCCCGCCTTGCAGGCCGAGGCGATCTGGCGGGGCGTGCAGGCGCCCGCCTCCGCGTGGCTCCTCACTTGCTCCTCGGTCACGCCGAAGCAGCTGCAGACGAACACGCGGGTTCACCTCCCGACGGTGGTGCTGGGTCGTGCCATCCCCGACCCCGGATCGGTGAGGCAAACCTAACCTTACTGGTCGCCCCGGAGGGTGCAACAGAGGGGTGGGGCCCGGATCGGTGTGATCCGGGCCCCACCCCTTTCCCGTGGTCACCGCCACGGCACGGCCGGTCACCGGCCCCGTGCGGCGCCTACTGGTCGCGGTACATCTCGGCGACGAGGAAGGCCAGGTCCAGCGACTGGCTGCGGTTCAGCCGGGGGTCGCAGGCCGTCTCGTAGCGCTGGTGCAGGTCGTCGACGAAGATCTCGTCGCCGCCGCCCACGCACTCGGTGACGTCGTCGCCGGTCAGCTCCACGTGGATGCCGCCCGGGTGGGTGCCGAGCTCCTTGTGGACCTCGAAGAAGCCCTTGACCTCGTCCAGCACGTCGTCGAAGCGGCGGGTCTTGTGGCCGGAGGCCGCCTCGAAGGTGTTGCCGTGCATCGGGTCGGTCACCCAGGCGACGGTGGCACCGGACGCCGTGACCTTCTCGACCAGCTCGGGGAGCCGGTCGCGGATCTTGTCCGCGCCCATCCGGACGATGAAGGTCAGCCGGCCGGGCTCCCGGTCGGGGTCGAGGCGCTCGATGTACTGCAGCGCCTCCTCCGCCGTGGTGGTCGGGCCCAGCTTGATGCCGATCGGGTTGCGGATCTTCGAGGCGAACTCGATGTGCGCGTGGTCCAGCTGCCGGGTGCGTTCGCCGACCCACACCATGTGCGCGGAGACGTCGTACAGGTGGCCGGTGCGCGAGTCGACGCGGGTGAGCGCCGACTCGTAGTCGAGCAGCAGGGCCTCGTGCGAGGAGAAGAACTCGACGGTCTTGAACTCCTCCGGCTCGGCGCCGCACGCCTGCATGAAGTTCAGCGCCTGGTCGATCTCCCGGGCCAGCTGCTCGTAGCGCTGGCCGGACGGGGAGGACTTCACGAAGTCCTGGTTCCAGGCGTGCACCTGCCGCAGGTCGGCGTAGCCGCCGGTGGTGAAGGCGCGCACCAGGTTCAGCGTCGAGGCGGAGGCGTGGTACATCCGCTTCAGGCGCTGGGGGTCCGGGATGCGGGCCGCTTCGGTGAAGTCGAAGCCGTTGACGGAGTCGCCCCGGTAGGTGGGCAGGGTGACGCCGTCGCGGGTCTCGGTCGGCTTGGAGCGCGGCTTGGAGTACTGGCCGGCGATGCGGCCGACCTTCACCACGGGCACGGAGGCCGCGTAGGTGAGGACGGCACCCATCTGGAGCAGGGTCTTCAGCTTGGCCCTGATGTGCTCGGCGGACACGGCGTCGAAGGACTCGGCGCAGTCGCCGCCCTGGAGCAGGAACGCCTCTCCGCGCGCGACGGCGGCCATCCGGGCACGCAGCTGGTCGCACTCGCCGGCGAACACCAGCGGCGGATACGTTTCGAGCTCGGCGATCACATCGCGCAGAGCCTGGGCATCCGGGTACTCGGGCTGCTGCGCCGCGGGCAGGTCTCGCCACGTCGCCTGAGCGGCGACACTTCGGGAATCAGCGTTCACGGTCACGCCTCAACATTACGGGGTGAAGCCGCCCGCTCCGGGCCATGCCCAGCAAGTGAGACGCACCGTACGCCCCGCGGACATGCGCTAAGGTGCTCGGCATGTTCGCGCACTCGCACCTCACCTGGTGGTGGACCGCTCCCCCGGCGGCCCACTGACTGCGCGTACGCACAGACTCCGCGAAGGCCGCCCGAGGGCGGCCTTCGGCGTTTCGCGGCGTCGGCCGGCCGGCCTCCCGTCACCGAGGGACCCGCACCGATGAACCCGACCGACCTGCTCGCCGGCCTTGCCGCCGACCCCCGTCCGTTCGCCCTGCTGCGCCGCCGCACCCCCGGCCACGACCACGACGTGGTCGAGCTGCTGCGCGGCCCCGTCACCTCCCGCGAGCGCCTGGCCGACCTGCCCGACGAGGGCCTGGCACTCGTCCCGTTCCGGCAGATCCGCGAGCGCGGCTTCGACGTGCGCGACGACGGCACGCCGCTGCTGGTGCTGACCCCCGAGGAGCGCCACGAGATCCCGCTGGCCGACGCCCTCGCCGCCCTCCCGGCGCACGACGTCCGCGTGGAGGACGGCGGCTTCGACGTGGACGACGAGGAGTACGCCGGCATCGTCGGCCGGGTGCTGCGCGAGGAGATCGGGCGGGGCGAGGGCGCCAACTTCGTCGTCCGGCGGACCTACCAGGGCCGCGTCCCCGGCTTCGGACGGGCCGACGCGCTCGCCCTGTTCCGGCGGCTGCTGGAGGGCGAGCGGGGCGCGTACTGGACGTTCGTCGTGCACACCGGGGACGGGGCGGGGCCCGCGGACGCGTCCCCGGAAGGGCGGGGGACGGGCGGGCGGACGCTGGTCGGGGCCAGCCCGGAGGTGCACGTGCGGGCGTCCGGCGGGACGGTGGTGATGAACCCGATCAGCGGAACGTACCGCTACCCGGCCGCAGGGCCGAGCGCCGAGCACCTGCTGGACTTCCTCGCCGACGGCAAGGAGATCGAGGAACTGTCGATGGTCGTCGACGAGGAACTGAAGATGATGTGCACGGTCGGCGACCGGGGCGGCGTCGTCGTCGGCCCCCGGCTGAAGGAGATGGCGCACCTCGCGCACACCGAGTACGAGCTGCGCGGCCGGTCCTCGCTGGACGTGCGGGAGGTGCTGCGGGAGACCCTGTTCGCGGCCACCGTCACCGGGTCGCCGGTGCAGAACGCCTGCCGGGTGATCGAACGGCACGAGGCCGGCGGGCGCGGCTACTACGCGGGCGCGCTGGCGCTGCTCGGCCGGGACGCGGGCGGCGCGCAGACCCTGGACTCGCCGATCCTCATCCGCACCGCCGACATCGACGCGGACGGGCGGCTGCGGGTGCCGGTCGGCGCGACGCTGGTGCGGGGGTCCGACCCGGCGGGCGAGGTGGCCGAGACGCATGCGAAGGCGGCCGGTGTGCTGGCCGCGCTGGGGGTGCGTCCGGGCCGCCCGCGCACGGAGGGGGCGCGGCCCCGGCTCGCCGACGACCCCCGGGTGCGGGCCGCCCTGGACGGGCGCCGGGCCTCGCTCGCGCCGTTCTGGCTGCGGATGCAGGAGCCGTCGGGCCCGCCGACGGGCCACGCCCTGGTGGTGGACGCCGAGGACACCTTCACCGCGATGCTGGCGCACGTGCTCCGTTCGGGCGGCCTGGAGGTGACCGTGCGGCGCTACGACGAGCCCGGCCTGCGGGAGGCGGCCCGCGTACACGAGGGCCCGATCGTCCTGGGGCCCGGCCCCGGCGACCCGTCCGACACCACCGACCCGAGGATGCGGTTCCTGCGCGCCCTGACGGCCCAGGCCCTGCACGGCCACCGGCACGGGGTGCTCGGGGTGTGCCTGGGGCACGAGCTGATCGCCGCCGAGCTGGGCCTGGACATCGTCCGCAAGGAGGTGCCGTACCAGGGCGCGCAGACGGAGATCGACTTCTTCGGGCGGCCGGAGACGGTCGGCTTCTACAACAGCTTCGCCGCGCACTGCGACGACTCGACGGCGGCGGAGCTGGCCGCGCACGGCATCGAGGTGAGCCGGGCGGCCAACGGCGAGGTGCACGCGCTGCGCGGGCCGGGCGGGGCACCCGGCGGCGCGTTCGCCGGGGTGCAGTTCCACCCCGAGTCCGTGCTGACGCTGAACGGCGCGGCGCTGGTCGGGGAGCTGATGGGTCAGCTGCGCGGCACCAGCACGTTCTCCGAGCGGCGGCCCGCGGTGTAGTCGAGGACGTTGTCCACCGTGGTCCCGATGATCTGGCCGACGGCCTCCCGGGTGTAGTACGCCTGGTGGGAGGTGACCAGCACGTTGGGGAAGGTGACGAGGCGGGCCAGGGTGTCGTCCTCGACGGCCTCCAGGGACTTGTCGAGGAAGAACAGGCCCGCCTCCGCCTCGTAGACGTCGAGGCCGACCCCGGTGAAGCGGCCCGCGCGCAGTTCGGTGACCAGGGCGGCGGTGTCCACCAGGCCGCCGCGGCTGGAGTTGATCAGGATGGCGTCGTCCTTCATCGACCTCAGCGCGGCGGCGTCGATCAGGTGCCGGGTGGCGGGCAGCAGCGGGACGTGCAGGGTGACGAGGTCGGACTCGGCGAGGAGCTGCTCCTTGGGGACGTAGGACAGGCCCAGCTCCCGGCAGGCGGGGTTCTCGGTGACGTCCCAGCCGAGCAGGCGCATCCCGAAGCCATGGGCGATCCGGGCGAACGCCTCGCCGATCTTGCCGGTGCCGAGGATGCCGGCGGTGCGGCCGTGCAGGTCGCGGCCCATCAGCCCGTCGAGACGGAAGTCGAAGTCGCGGGTGCGGGTGGAGGCGCGGACGATGCGGCGGTTGACCGCCATGGCGAGGGTCCAGGCGAACTCGGCCACCGAGTACGGCGAGTAGGACGAGACCCGGGCGACGGTGAGGCCGAGGCGTTCGGCCACCCGGAGGTCGATGTTGTTGAAGCCGGTGGACCGCTGGGCGACCATCCGGGTGCCGCCCGCGGCGAGCTGCTCCAGGACGGCTCCGCCGAGGTCGCAGTTGACGCTGGTGGAGATCACCTCGTGGCCGGAGGCGATGGGGGCGGTGTCCTCGTCGAGGAAGACCCCCAGCCCGCGCACCGCGTGGTGACCCTCGAAGGCCCGTTCGATCAGGGGACTCTCGTCGGCCTGCACGCCGAATGCCAGGATCTCCACGCGTTCCCTCCGGGGTCGTGCCGGTGCCTGCGGCTGCCGTCGCGGCGAATATACGGGCCGGGAGGCGCCCGGTGCGTGAGCCGGACGGCCCCGGCGGGTGAGCCGGCCGGCCGTGGACCCGGGGACGGGCCCGCCGGGCTCGCGGGCCGGGTGGCTACGCGTCGTCGAGGCCGCGCTCTATGGCGTACCGGACGAGTTCGACGCGGTTGTGCAGCTGGAGCTTGCCGAGGGTGTTCTGCACGTGGTTCTGGACCGTGCGGTGGGAGATGACGAGCCGCTCGGCGATCTGCTTGTAGCTGAGGCCCTTGGCGACCAGGCGCAGCACCTCCGTCTCCCGCTCGGTCAGCCGGGGGGCCTTCGACTCCTGGTCGTCGGGCGCGGGCGCCGGTTCGGCGGCGAGCCGGCGGTACTCGCCGAGGACGAGTCCGGCCAGGCCCGGGGTGAACACGGGGTCGCCGTCGGCGGTCCGGCGCACCGCCTCCTGCAGTTCCTGCGTGGACGCCGACTTCAGCAGGTAGCCGGTCGCGCCCGACTTCACCGCCTCCAGCACGTCGGCGTGCTCCCCGCTCGCCGACAGCACCAGCACCCGCAGGGCGGGGTGGGCGGCGACGACCTCCTTGCAGACCTGGACGCCGGGCTTGCCGGGCAGGTTGAGGTCGAGGACCAGCACGTCGGGGGTGGTGGCCCGGGCGCGGCGCACGGCCTGTTCGCCGTCGCCCGCCGTGGCGACCACCTCGAACCCGGACTCCGCCAGGTCGCGGGCGACGGCGTCGCGCCACATCGGGTGGTCGTCGACCACCATCACCCTGACCGGCTCCCGGTCCCGGTCGTCCTGCCGCTGTGCCGCCGTGTCCGTCATCGCTGCTCCGCCTTCCCCCGGGGGTCCCCGTCGGTGCCGTGCTCCCGGCCGCCCGGGAGTCCTCCGTGGTCGCTGTCGTCGTGGTCCGTGCGGCCGCCCGCGCGGGCGGCGCCGTCCCCGCCGGGCCTGGGGAGCCGCAGCTCCACCTCCGTGCCCTGCCCGGGGACCGAGATCCAGTCCGCCCGGCCGCCGAGGTCGCGCAGCCGCCCCCGGATCGACAGGGCCACCCCGAGCCGTCCCTCGCCCTCGGCCTCGGCGAGCCGCCCCTCGGGGATGCCGGGGCCGTCGTCGCGCACCGAGACGATCACCTCGTGCGGCTCGTCCTCGACCAGGATCCAGGCGCGCGCCTCCTCCCCGGCGTGCCGGCGGACGTTGTCCAGGGCGGCCCCGACGGCCGCGGCCAGCTCGCGGGCGGCGGCCGCCGGCAGCAGGACCGGGGCCCCGGGCCCGGACAGGGCGGTCCGGGAACCGGCGAACGGGGCGAGCAGCGCGCGCAGGTCGGCCTGCGCGCCGTCGTCCCGGCCGTCGGGGTCCGCGGCGGCCGCGACGGCGCTCGGGGCGGCGTCCCCCGGCGTGCGGCCGGCCGGGACGAGCCCCCCGGAGACGAGGGTGCGCAGGGCCACTTCCTGTTCCCCGGCCATCCGGCCCAGCTCGGCCGCCTCGCCGCCGATCACGGCGCCGCGCCGCTGCACCATCGCGAGCACCTGGAGCACGCTGTCGTGGATGTCCCGCGCCAGCCGCTCGCGTTCCCTGGTGGCGGCCTCGATCTCCAGGGCGCGGGCCAGGGTCCGCTCGGAGGCGCGGGCGACCTCGACCACGTAGCCGATGGCGATGGAGGCGACCCAGACGAGGATCACGTTGTGCACGGTGTCGCGGGCCGGACTGCCGCGTTCCACCAGGTTGGCCACGGCGACGAGGCTGGAGGCGAGGGCCGCCCAGCGCCAGCCGCCCTTGACCGCGAACGCGAGCACCGCTCCGGCCGTCCAGATCGACGGCAGGGTGGGGCCGCCCGCGTGGACCCGCTCGGGCGCGTCGGCCAGCGGGGTGAGCAGGATGCCGGTGAGGGCGAGGGTGAGGTCGGCGGCGAGGAAGCGCTTGGTGCAGGCCGCCGCGCCGGCGACCTTGGGCAGGGTGGCGAGCGTCCAGCCGGCCAGCACCGCGAAGTAGCCGACGGCGAGCCACGGGCGGCGGAACTCCTCGTGGGCGGTGGCGAACAGGCCGACCGCGTAGAGCATGGTGAGCACCCGGTAGCCGGCGAGCGCGCGCCACAGCGGCTGCTCGACCGACATCCTCATGACCTTCTCGCGCCCCGGCATCGTCCCCGTCCCCCCACGTCCGGCCCGCGCCCGGGCCGGCCGGCCCGCCTACTCGGTGCGGTCCCGGCCGGACGGCTCCGGCCGGTCCCGGCCCGCCTCTTCCATCGCCGTCCGCAACTTGGCCGCCTGCTCCTTCTCCGCGCGGGCGAGGGCGGCCCTGGCGGCCTTCTCGGCCTCCTTGTCGGCCTTGGCCGCCTCCGCGAGCTGCCGCTTCATGGCGGTGGCGTACATGTCGACGTACTCCTGGCCGGACAGCTTCATGATTTCGTACATGACCTCGTCGGTCACCGCCCTGAGCACGAACCGGTCGTGCTCCATGCCCTGGTAGCGGCGGAAGTCCAGCGGGCGCCCGATGCGGATGCCCGGCCGCATGAGCTTGGGCATCACCTTGCCGGGCGGCTGGATCTTCTCCGTGTCGATCATGGCGACCGGCAGCACGGGGGCGCCGGTGGCCAGTGCCACGCGGGCCAGACCGCCCGGCTTGCCGCGGTAGAGGCGGCCGTCGGGCGAGCGGGTGCCCTCCGGGTAGATCCCGAACAGCTCACCGCGTTCGAGGACCTCTATGCCGCTCTTGATCGCCGCCTCGCCGGCCCCCCGGGTGCCGGAGCGGTCGACCGGGAGCTGGCCGACCCCTTTGAAGAAGGCGGCGGTGAGCCGCCCTTTCACACCGGGCGTGGTGAAGTACTCGGCCTTGGCGATGAAGGTGACCTTGCGGTCCAGGACGGCCGGCAGGAAGAAGGAGTCCGAGAAGGACAGGTGGTTGCTGGCCAGGATCGCGGGACCCTCGGCGGGTACGTTCTCCAGGCCCTCCACCCAGGGCCTGAAGGCGAGCTTCAGCGGCCCCCCGATGGTGACCTTCATGGTGCCGTACAACAACCGCGTGCCTCCCGTGTGTGTGGCACGAACCTTATCCCGGCGAGCGGCCGATGGACCCGACGGCCCTGGTCGGTGTCAGTGCGGTCGCGTACGGTGAAGGTCCTGCGCGTCGTGCGGCCCCCGGCCCGGGCGCGCCGGCCCCGTCGTCCGTCGCCGCACCGCGCGTGTGCCCGTCCGTCCCACGAACAGGAGGCCGAGGTGCCGCTCCTGACCGGAGCAGAGCCGTTCCGCCACGAGGGCGGTGGGACCGCTGTGCTGCTGTGCCACGGCTTCACCGGTTCGCCCCAGTCGCTGCGCCCCTGGGCGGAGCACCTGGCCGGACACGGCCTGACCGTCTCGCTGCCCCTGCTGCCCGGACACGGCACGCGCTGGGAGGACCTGCGGGTCACCGGCTGGCAGGACTGGTACGCCGAGGTGGACCGCGAGCTGCGGCTGCTGCGGGAGCGCTCCGAGCGGGTGTTCGTGGCCGGGCTGTCGATGGGCGGCGCGCTGGCCCTGCGGCTGGCCGCGCGGCACGGGGACGCGGTGAGCGGCGTCCTGGTCGTCAATCCGGCGAACCGGATGCACGGGGTGGCCGCGCACGCCCTCCCGGTGCTGCGGCACCTCGTTCCGACGACGCGGGGCATCGCGAGCGACATCGCCCGGCCCGGCGTCACCGAGCTGGGCTACGACCGGGTGCCGCTGCACGCCGCGCACTCCCTGCGGACGTTCCTGCGGACGGTGGACGGCGAGCTGCCCCAGGTGACGCAGCCCCTGCTGCTGATGCGCAGCCCGCAGGACCACGTGGTGCCCCCGGCGGACTCGGCGCGGATCCTCGGCCGCGTGTCCTCGACCGACGTGACGGAGGTCCTGCTGGAACAGAGCTACCACGTGGCGACGTTGGACCACGACGCGGAGCGCGTCTTCGACGAGAGCACCGCGTTCATCGGGCGGCTCGCACCCGGCGCCGTCGACGGGGCCGGTCTCGGCAAGGAAGGGACGACCGCAGGTGACTGAGCACGACGCGGGCCGCGAGGACCGTGAGGGCCGTGAAGGTCACGAGGGCCGCGAGCCGGAGGAGAAGGGGATGGAGAAGGGCGCCGACAAGGACGTGCCCTTCGACGAGGACGCCGCGTGGCGGGCGATCGTCGCCGGGTACGGCGACGAGCCGCCCGACCCGCCGGGCGCCAAGCCGTTCAAGTCGGTGGAGGACCTCGCGCTGCTGGAGAGCACGGCCAACGACCCGGCCGACTCCCGTGACGACGGGGTGCAGACGCAGGCCCCGGCACCGGCCAAGGCGGACGAGGAACCGGCCACCCCGCTGGGCGGCTCCGTCTCGTTCGCGCCGGGTGTCGGCCCCCGCGACTACACGGTGCCCGAGCCCTCCGACGACGACCTCGACGAGACCGACGAGGGCCACTTCGTCCCGCCCGAACCGCCCCCGCTGCCGGAGACGGACCCCGCGGTGAAGCTGGCCTGGCTGGGCGTCCTGGGCGGCCCGCTGCTGCTCCTGCTCGCGGTGCTGCTCGACTGGTACATGTCCTGGTGGCTGACCACGCTCAGCATCGGTGGCTTCCTGGGCGGCTGCGCCACCCTGGTCATGCGCATGCGCACCGACGACGAGGACGACGACGACCCGGGCCGCGGCGCGGTGGTCTGACCGTGCGCGCCTACGCCACCGGGGCGGCCGGCACCCTCAGGGCGGCCAGTACGGGAAGGTGATCGGTGGCCGCCCTCAGGTCGGCCTCCGTCACGCCCGGGTGGTCCAGGGGCACCCCGCAGCCCAGCGCCTCCACACCCGGGGTCGCGAAGACCGCGTCGATGCGCCGGTGCGGCTCGTTCCTGGTCCAGGTGTGCTCGCCGCCCCAGGGCGCCGCCGCCCGGCAGTCGGTGAGGGACGCCGCCAGCCGCCGGAAGGTCCGCCCGCCCGGCCGCTCGTTGACGTCTCCCCCGGCGACCGCGTGCTCGGCCCCCATCCCGGCGAGCCGGTCCAGGAGCATGCCGCCCTGCTCGTAGCGCTCGTCGGCGTCCAGCGACAGGTGGCAGCTCAGCACCCCGAGCCGGGCCCCGCCGAACCGCACGACGGCGGTGGCGAACCCCCGCCGGTGCTGCCCGGGACGCAGCGGCAGCAGCACGTCCTCGGTCCGCTCCACGGTCGCGCGCAGCGAGCACAGCAGCGCGGGGCCGGCCGCCGTGGCGCCCCCGGAGAGGATCACCAGTCCGGAGTCCGAGGCCAGCCGGGCCAGCTTCTTGCGCCACCGGAAGAACCGCGGCGCCTCCTGCACCAGGACCAGATCGGGAGCGCAGGCGGTGATCACCCGGGCCAGCGCCGCCGTGTCGTCGCGCAGCGAGCGGATGTTGTAGCTCAGCACCCGGATCACGGCCGAACCGTCGGGCTCGGTACGGGAGTCGGGCAGCGGCCCAGTCGTCACCATGCCGGTCAAGATACGCCGCCCCGCACGATCCGACGGGCCGTACGGGCCGGGCACGCCCCGGAAGGAACCCGCTCAGCGGGCGGCGGCCAGGTCGGCGAGGAAGTCCCGCCAGGCGGACGCGGAGACGGCGAAGCGGGGGCCGTTCCTCGTCTTGGAGTCCCGCACGTGCACGGAGCCGGGGGTGACGGCCACCTCCACACAGCTGTCTCCCTGGGACCCGCTGTAGCTGCTCTTGAACCAGCTCAGCTCGCCGTGACCCATCTGGCCCCCTCAGCAGTCCACGAACGCGACGAACTCACGCCAGGCGGAACCGGACACCTCGAACCGCGGCCCGTTCTCCGACTTGGAATCCCGCACGTGCACGGTCCCCGGCACGACAGCCACCTCCACACAGTCGTCCCCCTCGGAGCCGCTGTAGCTGCTCTTGAACCAATCAAGACCACCGTGGGTGCTCATAGCGCTCCTCGCATCCGCTGCAACAACTCGCCCGAGTCCGCCGGGGACAGGGCCTGCGAGCGCATCTTGGCATAGCGCATCTGCATGACGCTCACCGCTTCTCGGTCAAGAATGAGCTGCCCCGTCTTCTGGCCTTCCGCGTAACCCACCCACTGACGCTCCGGCGTCTCCAACAGCCTCATGGGCCCATCCGTCCCCGCGTGGTACGGCTGGCGCAGCGGCATGATCTGCAGCTCCACGTTCCACAGCTCCATGCACGCCAGCAGATGGCCGACGAGGTCGCGGGTGACCTCCTCGCCGCCCGTGTGCCGCAGCAGGACCGACTCCTCGACGATGAAGCTGAACGCGATCGGCGGTCTGCGTCCGAGCAGTTCCTGCCGGGCCCGACGGGCGGCGATCCGCTGCTCCAGTTGCTCCTCGCTGGGCGGGGGCGGGACGTTGAGCATGACCGCGCGGGTGTACGCCTCGGTCTGGAGGAGTCCCGGCACCACCCGGCACTCGTACGTGCACAGGGTGACCGCGGCCTCCTCCAGCTGCGCCCATTCCCGGAACCAGACCGCGAGCCCCCGTTGCCGCCCGAGGTGGCGGACCATGGCCCGCAGCACGCCGAACGCCTCCAGTTCCTCCTCCGCGCGTTCGACGAAGGCCGCGCTCGGCATGCGCCGACCCTGCTCGACGGAGGCCACGGAGGCGTACGAGTAGTTGAGCCGCTCCGCGAGCTGTTCCTGGGTGAGCAGGGCGCGTTCCCGGAAGGTCTTCAGGGCCGCCCCGAACGCCTTGAGACTGTCGGACGAGTCGAGTGTGCTGCTGCTGCCGTTCGCCATGGGTCACGACTCCCTTGCCGTGCTGGTGCACACCTTGCACGGCGTACAACACCCGGTCGTCCCGGTGGGGTTACGCGCAAGACGCGGCAGCGACCCGTACACGCGGGCCGGTACGGGTCCGTCGGCCCGCCTCAGCCGGACGTGGGCCCAACGGGCGCACTGGCCCGTCCCCGGTGCCGGCCGCCGAGTTCGGCGTCGAGGGTCTCCTGGGCCACCCGCATCGCCTCGGCGTACCCGGGCTGCTGGAGCCGCTTCCACATCTCGTCCTCGCTGAGATCCTCGACGTGGCAGGTCACCCACCAGATGTTGCCGAACGGGTCCCTCACCCGCCCTCCGCGCTGCCCGAAGGCGTCGTCGGCCACCGCTGTGACGACGTGGGCGCCGGCCTCGACGGCCCGTGCGCAGGCGCGGTCCGCGTCGGGGACGAAGACGGTGAGCAGGCTCGGCATCACCGGCCAGTCCGGGCGCCGGTCGAAGGCCGAGACGACGGTGTCCCCGACCCGCACCTCGCCGTGGCCGATCGAGCCGTCCTCGGTCTCCACCCGGCCGAGTTCCTCCCCGTCGAACGCCCGGGTGACGAAGTCCAGGAAGGCGCCCGTGTCGTCGGTGACGACCCAGGGTTCGACGGTGGTGCGGCCGGCCGGTGCGGCGCTGTTCTGCTCGGACATCGCGCTCCCTCTCGCTGGCCGGCCCTCGGCGGTCGGCTCCGGGGAACGTAACGCGGAAATAGGTCAGGAGCAGTCCTCCAAGGTCCTCATCCACGCGAAAACGGCTGCGCCCGCCGTCCCCTTCATCGGGGTGGGGCGGGCGCTGCCGGGCTGGTGGGGGGCGGTCACATGATGGGGTCCGGCTCCCGGGCCAGGTCGGCCGCGCCGACGAGGCCGGCCTTGTTGCCGAGGCGGGCTCCGAGGACGTCGGCGACCGGGCGCCAGTTGCCGCCGACCAGCCACCGCTTGTAGGACTTGCGGATCGGCTCCAGGACCAGCTCGCCCTCCTCGGAGAGCCCGCCGCCGACGATGAAGGCGGACGGGTCGAAGAGGGAGGCGAGGTCGGCGAGGCCCGCGCCGACCCAGCGGGCCAGCTCGCGGTAGGAGTCGACGGCCACCCGGTCGCCCTGCCGGGCGGCCATGGACACGTGCTTGCCCTCGATGCCGTCCGGCGTGCCGTCGCCCAGGGCGAGCAGCGTCTCGGCGTTCTCGGGCGTGGCGTTGGCGCGCTGCTGCGCGTAGCGGACCAGGGCGCGGCCGGAGGCGTACTGCTCCCAGCAGCCCTGGGAGCCGCAGCCGCAGAGGAGGCCGTCGGGCACCATGCGGATGTGGCCGAACTCGGCGGCCACGCCGAAGTGGCCGCGGCGCAGCTTGTTGCCGATGATGACGCCGCCGCCGAGGCCGGTGCCGAGGGTGATGCAGATGACGTTGCGGTGGCCCTTGCCGGCACCGAACTTGTACTCGCCCCAGGCGGCCGCGTTGGCGTCGTTCTCCACGACGACCGGGAGGTCGACGCGGGCCTCGACCTTCGCCTTCAGCGGCTCGTTGCGCCAGTCGATGTTGGGGGCGAAGTAGACCTCGGACCGCTGGCGGTTGACGTAGCCGGCCGCACCGATCCCCACGCCGACGATGTCGTGCCCGGCCCGCGCACCCTCCACCGCGGAGGCGATGGCGTCCACGATGCCCTCGGGTGTGCCCGGGGTCGGCACCTTGTGGGTCGAGAGGATGTTGCCTTCCTCGTCGACCACGCCGGCCGCGATCTTCGTGCCGCCGATGTCGACGCCGATGGTGAGTCCCATGAATCCCTCAGTTTCGGTCGAGCCCCGCTACCGCCCACGGTACCCGAGGCACTGCGTGCGGTTACGCGGCGTCCGCACGGTGGGCGGGCACCGGCCGGGGTTCGGGACGCTGCGGCGGCCGGCCGGGGAGGGCTCCTGGCGGCCGCCGTGTCAGTCGAGGTCGATGCGCTCGCCGGGTCCGGAGCCGTCGTCGCCGTCCCGGCCCTCGCCCAGGTCACGGGGGTCGGTGTCGCGGACGCCGGTGTCGCGGGAGGTCCAGCGGCGCTCCTGGTCCTGGACCGCGGCACGGTAGGCGGCGAGGAGTTCACCGCCCGCGGCGGCGAGGTGGTCGAAGACGTCCGGGTTGCGTTCGATGACGGGCTCCACGGCGGCCTTCGCCTGCTGGACGACCTGGCGCACCACCTGCTGCGCCGCCGGCCCGGCGACCGCGCCGAGCAGCGGGGACTGCAGACCGGAGAGCTTGTCGGCGACGGCGTCGACCAGCTTCCGCAGCTCCTCGGCGGCCGAGCCGGCGGGCGGGCCGTATTGGGCACGGCGGCGGGCCTTCTCGGCCTCCAGGTCCTCGGCGCAGGCGGTCGCCCAGGCGTCGGCGTCGGCGGGGGCGCGCCGGCCGGCGGCGGTGCCGGCGCCGGTGCTCGCGGCCGGGGCCTCGGCGGCCGGGTGGTCGACGACCGGGACGTCGGCCGCCGGGGCGGGCCGGGCGTCGGCCGCGGGCCGCTTCTCGTCCGCGTCCCGCGCCTCGTGCACGGCCTCGCTCCATGCGTCGTCGGACGGGGGGAGCTGTTCGCTCATGACGGACTCCTGACTACGGATGGCCCTTACGACGGTACCCGAACGGGCTCGGGGCCCGGCCCGCGCACGACGGCGCGCAGGCCGGATCCGGCAGGCCCGTTCCGGGTGCTGTCCCGGGAGTCCACGAGTCCACGTGTCCCCCGCGGTGCTCCTCCCGTGGCCCGGGCCGGCCCTCCCGCCGGCACCGGCGGCTTCACCGGGCCTGCGGCCACAGCCCCGGATCGGGCCGGAACCGGATGCGCAGCTCGCCCTCGCGCAGCGCGGCGCCGTCGACGGTGCAGCGGCGCAGCGCGGAGGGCAGGGCGACGATGCGGCGGAACGGTCCGGCGGCGAGAACGAGTTCGTCGCCCCGCCGGATCAGGTCCAGTTCCTCGCGCCGGGCTCCGGGCAGGGGGATGCTCCAGACCAGCACCCCGTCGTCGGCGAGGCAGTCGGTGACGGGCCAGTCGACGGCGGCCGGGGCCGCGCCCGCGCCGGGCAGGCGGAGGGCGGCGAGGTCGTCGGTGCCGCGCGGGTCGCGTCCGAGGTGGGCGACGGGGTGGACGGTGAACGTCTCCCGCCAGTCGGCCAGGGTCTTGCGCTGCTGGGCGACGGGGCCGGCGAGCCAGCTGTCGTCGAGGTTCTCGGGCAGGACCCGGCTGGCGACGACGGCGTCGGCGCGCAGTCCCCGCAGGGCGAGGCCGAGGACGGCGGTGCGCACCGCGTCGGCGCCGGCCGGGGAGGGCTCGGCGACCAGGCGCACGCTGGTGGAGCGGTCGGCGAGGACGGCCTCGACGGCGGCCAGCTCCAGGTCCCAGCGGGCGGCGGTCTCGTACAGCCGCTCGGCGGGCAGCGGCACCCCGGCGAGCCGTCCGAGCACGGGCCGCAGGGCGCGGGCCGCCTGCCGCTCGGGCGGCAGGAGGCGGCGCAGGTAGCGGCGGAGTTCCGCGGGAAGGGCGAACAGCGCGAGGGCGCGTTCGCCGGGCGGCAGGTCGACGACGAGGAGGTCGTAGGCCTCGGACAGGGCCGCGTCCCGCAGGGCGCGCAGCAGGGCGAGTTCCTCCGCCCCGGGCAGCGGGGTCAGCTCCTCGGGTTCGAGGCGGGAGGCGCCGAGCAGGTCGAGGGCGGCTCCCGCGCGGTCCTGGAGGGAGATCAGGTCGTCCCGGAAGTCCGCGCCGGGGTCGACACGCCGGGCGGTGAGCCCGGGAGCGGCCTCGACGGACCCGGCGCCGACCGGTACCCCCAGCACCGCGCCCAGGGTGTCCGTCCGGTCGGTGCCGAGGACGAGGGTGCGGGCGCCCGCGCGGGCGGCGGCGAGCGCGGTGCCGGCCGCGACGGTGGTACGGCCACTGCCGCCGGGGCCGGTGATCAGGAGGGTACGCATGAGGGTGAACGGTACCCGGGTGCCGGCCGGCACGGACGGTGTGCGTGCGTGCCCCGGCGGCGCCCGGAGCCGCGCCGGGTCCTGCCCTCCGGGCCTACTTCGCCCCGGACTCGACCCGCTTCTTCAGGCCGGCCAGGGCGCGGTCGATGATGACCTTCTCGGCCTTGCGCTTGATCATGCCGAGCATCGGGATCTTGACGTCCACGGTGAGCCGGTAGGTCACCTCGGTGGTGGCCGCGCCCGCGGGCCGCAGGACGTAGGAGCCGTCCAGGGAGCGCAGCATCTGGGACTTCACCAGGGTCCAGGAGACCTCGTGCTCACCGGTCCAGGTGTAGGCGAGGGTCTGGTCGTCCTTGATCGCACCGGCGTCCATGACGAGGCGCACCTGCTCGGCGCGGCCCTGCCCGTCGGTCCGAAGGACCTCGGCCTCCTTCACCTCGCCGGTCCAGTCCGGATAGCGGGCGAAGTCGGCGATCACCCCCATGACCTCGGCCGGAGCCGCCTCGATCGTGATGCTCGAGCTGGTGTGTTCCGCCATCGCCGTGGCTCCTCCAGGTGCGGGCCGGTCGTCGGATCGCCGTGCACGGGCTCCCCGCGCACGCCCGTGCAGCGGAAGGCTACCGCGCACCCGACCGGCACAACGCACCCGACCTGGGACATCCTGGCCGGATCCGGCTCACCGCCGAAGGATCCGGGCGGCGGCCGGCCGGGGGCCCGGGGCGGACCCGCGGGCGGGAGGCTCCGATGGCCACCCGCGGGCGTGAGGCCTGAAGCGGACCCACGGGCCGAAGGCTCCGATGGGGACTCGCGGGCGTGAAGCCTGAAGCCGGCTCACAGGCCGAAGGCTCCGATGGGGACTCGCGCGTGTGAGGCCTGAAGCGGGCTCACAGGCCGAAGGCTCCGAGGCGGACCCACGGCCGAGGGCCCGGAGCGGCTCACCACTGCAGGACCCAGGGCCGGCCGCTGCTCGCGAAGTGCCCGACGTTCACGCACTCGGTGGCGCCGACCCGCATCCGGCGCACCAGCGGCTGGTGGACGTGGCCGAACAGGGCGTAGCGGGGCCGGGTGCGGTGGATGGCGTCCAGCAGCGCCCGGCTGCCGCGTTCGAAGCGGCGGGCCACGGTGTCGTAGACCAGGTCCGGCACCTCGGGCGGGATGTGGGTGCACAGCACGTCGACCTCGCCCACCGCCTCGATCTTCGCCGCGTACTCCTCGTCGCTGACCTCGTACGGCGTGCGCATCGGGGTGCGCAGTCCGCCGCCGACGAAGCCGAAGACCCGGCCGCCGATCTCCACCCGCTCGCCGTCCAGGACGGTGACGCCGGGCCCGGCGTACTCCTGCCAGAGCGGGGGCATGTCGACGTTGCCGTACGTGGCGTACGTCGGCGTCGGGAAGGCGGCGAACAGCTCGGCGTACTGCTTGCGCACGGCCTTCTCGATCGCGGTGGCCCGGTCCCCCTCGATGCCCGCCCACAGCCGGGCGCCGAACGCGCGGGCCTCCTCGAAGCGGCGCGCGGTGCGCAGTTCGACGATGCGGTCCGCGTTCTCCTCCCCGAACAGGTCGGGGAAGATGCCGCGGGAGTGGTCGGCGTAGTCGAGGAAGAGCACCAGGTCGCCCAGGCAGATCAGGGCGTCGGCGCCCTCCCCCGCCCGGGCGAGGTCACGGGCGTTGCCGTGCACGTCGCTGACCACGTGGACGCGGGTCCGCCCGTTCGGGGGCTGTGCGGTTGCCATGCCGATCAAGCGTAAACAGCGTTTCCGGCGGTGAACAGTGGCGGCCCCCGGCGCCGCCGCCGTTGGCCCGTCGCCCGGCAGGTGGACTACGCTCCGCAAAGAAGCACCAGCCTGTGTGACGCAGCGAACATCTCACCGGGACCCCCTGTCGTAGAGGCCATACCGGCGGGTAACGTCCGGGCAGTCCAGTCGTGCTCGGGATTTCAACCGTTGACTTCGCGAGCACTCTCCCGAGCCTTGGACCGCACCGTCGCATCGCACAACGTCGTGGCGCCGGCGCCCTAAGAGGAGCAGCAGTCTTGCGCGAGTTCAGCCTTCCGGCTTTGTACGAGGTCCCTGCGGACGGCAACCTGAGTGACATCGTCCGCCGCAACGCCGCGCAGCACCCCGATGTCGCGGTCATCGCCCGCAAGGCCGGCGGAGACTGGCAGGACGTGACGGCCACCGCGTTCCTCGCCGAGGTGCGCTCCGCCGCCAAGGGACTGATCGCCGCCGGAGTGCAGCCCGGGGACCGGGTGGCGCTGATGTCGCGGACCCGTTACGAGTGGACGCTGCTGGACTTCGCGATCTGGAGCGCGGGCGCGATCACCGTGCCGGTGTACGAGACCAGCTCCCCGGAGCAGGTGGCCTGGATCCTCGGCGACTCCGGCGCCACCGCCTGCGTGGTGGAACTGGACGCCCACGAGGCCACCGTGGAGTCGGTGCGCGACCGGCTGCCCGAGCTGAAGCACGTGTGGCAGATCGAGGCGGGCGCCGTGGACGAGCTCGGCCGGCTCGGCCAGGACGTCGCCGACGCCACGGTCGACGAGCGCAGCTCCGTCGCGAAGGCCGACGACCCGGCCACCATCGTCTACACCTCCGGCACCACCGGCCGCCCCAAGGGCTGCGTGCTCACCCACCGCAGCTTCTTCGCCGAGTGCGGCAACATCGTCGAGCGGCTGCGCCCGCTGTTCCGCACCGGCGAGTGCTCCGTGCTGCTGTTCCTGCCCCTCGCCCACGTCTTCGGACGGATGGTGCAGATCGCTCCGATGGTGGCGCCGATCAAGCTGGGCCTGGTGCCCGACATCAAGAACCTCACCGACGAGCTGGCCTCGTTCCGGCCGACCCTGATCCTGGGCGTGCCGCGGGTCTTCGAGAAGGTCTACAACTCGGCGCGCGCCAAGGCGCAGGCCGACGGCAAGGGCAAGATCTTCGACAAGGCGGCCGACACCGCGATCGCCTACAGCCGCGCCCTGGACACGCCGTCCGGGCCGTCGCTCGGCCTGAAGCTGAAGCACAAGGTCTTCGACCGGCTCGTCTACGGCAAGCTGCGCGCGGTCCTCGGCGGGCGCGGCGAGTACGCCATCTCCGGCGGCGCGCCCCTCGGCGAGCGCCTGGGCCACTTCTTCCGCGGCATCGGCTTCAGCGTGCTGGAGGGCTACGGCCTCACCGAATCCTGCGCGGCCACCGCGTTCAACCCCTGGGACCGGCAGAAGATCGGCACGGTCGGACAGCCGCTGCCCGGCTCCGTGGTGCGGATCGCCGACGACGGCGAGGTGCTGCTGCACGGCGAGCACCTGTTCAAGGAGTACTGGAACAACCCGGCCGCGACGGCCGAGGCGCTGGCCGACGGCTGGTTCCACACCGGCGACATCGGCACCCTCGACGAGGACGGCTACCTGCGGATCACCGGCCGCAAGAAGGAGATCCTGGTCACCGCGGGCGGCAAGAACGTCGCCCCGGCGGTGATCGAGGACCGGATCCGGGCGCACGCGCTGGTCGCGGAGTGCATGGTGGTGGGCGACGGGCGGCCGTTCGTGGGCGCGCTGGTCACCCTCGACGAGGAGTTCCTGGGCCGCTGGTGCGCCGAGCACGGCAAGCCGGCGGGGTCCACGGCGTCGGAGCTGCGGGACGACCCGGACCTGCTGGCCGCGATCCAGACGGCGATCGACGACGGGAACGCGGCGGTGTCCAAGGCGGAGTCGGTGCGGAAGTTCCGGGTGCTGCCGGCGCAGTTCACGGAGGAGTCGGGGCATCTGACTCCGTCGCTGAAGCTGAAGCGGAATGTCGTGGCCAAGGATTACGCGCACGAGATCGAGGCGATCTACGCGAAGTAGGGGCTGCGGGTTTGCGTGGTTCCCCACGCCCCCTCGGGGGGTGTTGTGCCCCCTCCCCCCGCCGTCGGGCGTGGGCGTGGCCTCGGGTGGGGCGCGATTGCGGGATCGTGGCGGGGGTGGTCGGGCGGGCGGCCCGTGCGTTGGGGTTGAGTGCGCAGTTCCCCGCGCCCCTGGAGGGGCGCTGCCCCACCGTCGGATCAGACCGGGGCCGGGGGTTCGGCGCCGGCCGCGGGATCGTGGCGAGGGTGGTCGGGCGGGCGGCCCGTGCGTTGGGGCTGGGTGCGCAGTTCCCCGCGCCCCTGGAGGGTGATTTGCCCCGCCGGCGGATCAGACCGGGGCCGGGGGTTCGGCGCCAGTCGGGGGATCGTGGCGGGGGTGGTCGGGCGGGCGGCCCGTGCGTTGGGGCCGGGCGCGCAGTTCCCCGCGCCCCTGGAGGGGCGCTGCCCCACCGTCGGATCAGACCAGGGCCGACGCGCGGTTCCCCGCGCCCCTGGAGGGGTGCTGCCCCACCGTCGGATCAGACCAGGGCCGACGCGCGGTTCCCCGCACCCCTGGAGCCGTCGGTGAGACGGGGGCCGGGGGGTTACAGCAGGGTCTTCAGGTGTTCTGCCAGGAGGTCCCAGCGCCACTTCTGTTCCACCCATTCCCGGCCGCGCTCGCCCATCCTGCGGCGCAGGTCCGCGTCGCCGAGGAGGGTGATGAGGCGGTCGGCGGTGGGTCCCGGGGTTCCGCCGGGGACGACCCAGCCGGTCTCGCCGTCCAGGACCGCGTCGGGCGCGCCGCCGGAGTCGCCGGCGACGACCGGGAGGCCGGTCGCGGAGGCCTCCAGGTAGACGATGCCGAGCCCTTCCACGTCCAGGCCCCGCCGCCGGGTGCGGCAGGGCATCGCGAAGACGTCGCCGGCGCCGTAGTGGGCGGGCAGCTCGGACCAGGGGACGGAGCCGGTGAAGCGGACCGAGCCGGCGACCCCGGTGTCGTGGGCCAGGCGGCGCAGGTCCTTCTCGTAGGGGCCGCCGCCGACGATCAGCAGCACGGTGTCCGGCTCGGCGGCCAGCACCGCGGGCAGGGCACGGATCAGGGTGTCCTGGCCCTTGCGCGGCACCAGGCGGGACACGCAGACCACCACCGGCCGGTCCGTCAGGCCGAGCCGGGCGCGGACCTCGTCGCCGCCCGAGCCGGGGTGGAAGGTCTTCTCGTCGACGCCGGGCGGCAGCTGCACCATCCGGGCCGCCGCCTCGGGTGTCAGGGCGCCGGCGATGCGCTCGCGCGTGTACGCGCCGAGGTAGGTGAGCGTGTCGGTGGACTCCCCGATGCGGCGCAGCAGCTGCCGGGCGGCGGGGAGCTGCGCCCAGCCCGCCTCGTGGCCGTGGGTGGTGGCCACGATCCGCTCGGCGCCGGCCCGGCGCAGGGCCGGGGCCATCAGCCCGAGGGGGGCCGCCGCCCCGAACCAGACCGAGGTGCACCCGTGCTCGCGCAGCAGGCCGACGGCCCGCCGGGTGACCGCCGGGGTCGGCAGCAGCATCGTCGTGCGGTCGCGCACGACGGTGAAGGGCTGCTCGGCGTCGAAGGCGGCGGTCGCCGCGACGCCCTCCCGGGACCGCTTCCAGGTGGAGGCGTAGACGACCAGCCGGCCGGGGTCCAGACGCAGCGCCATGTTGTGCAGGAACGCCTGGATGCCGCCCGGGCGGGGCGGGAAGTCGTTGGTCACGATCAGGGTCTTGTGCATCGCCGCAGACCCTACCGAACCGCGGCCGGGGCCGGTCGCGGCGGCGTCCCGGGGGCACGCCCGGGGCCCGGCCGCTGTGGCACCGGGGGCGGGCTCCGGGACATCATGGCTCCCTCGGCACCCCCACACCGAGCCTCCCACCGAGACCCCCCACACCGACGGACAGGATCGACGTGAAGACGACGGGCGCGGCACGGCCCCTCTTTGGACTGCTGACCGTCTGGGCCTTGACCAGGACGTTCCTTCTGCTGTGCGTGCTGAAGGTCGTCGTCTTCCCCGGTCCCGACGTCACGAGCGACGTGTCGGTGATCTACCACGACTGGTTCGCGGTGCTGCGTACCGGAACGTTTCCGCTGAACGACGTCACCTGGCAGTACCCGCCCGCCGCGGCCCTGGCGATCCTCTCTCCCGCGCTGCTGCCGTTCCTGGAGTACGCCACGGCGTTCTACGTCCTGGTGTGCGTGGCCGACCTTCTCACCCTGGGCCTGCTGTGCCGGGCCGGGGGCCGCCGCGGGCGGTCGTGGGCCGGGGCCTGGGTGTGGGTGGCCGGCGTCCCGCTGCTCGGGCCGACGGTGTACGCGCGCTACGACGTGATGGTGACCGCGGTGGCGGTGGCGGCCCTGCTGGCCGGGGCCGGCCGGCCGCGGCTGATGGGGGCCCTGGTGGCGTTCGGGGCGCTGCTGAAGGGCTGGCCGGCGCTGCTGCTGCTCGGGGTGCGGCGGCGCTCCGCCTGGGTGTCGGCGGCGCTGACCGGCGCCGGACTGGCGGCGCTGTTCGCGGCGGTGATGCCGGGGGCGTTCGCCTTCCTGACGTTCCAGCGCGACCGGGGCACGGAGGTCGAGTCGCTGGGCGCGCTCGTCCTGCACGCGGCGCGGCACTTCGGCTGGGAGGGCCAGGTGCTGCTCAACTACGGCTCGGTGGAGTTCGTCGGCCCGTACGTGGGCTGGGTGAGCACCGGCGCGCTGCTGCTGAGCGCGGCCGGGTTCGGCTGGCTGGTGCTGTGGCGGCTGCGGGCGACCCGGTTCGCGCCGCACACCGTGGCCGACGCGGCGTTCACGGCGGTGCTGGTGTTCACCACCACGAGCCGGGTGATCAGCCCGCAGTACATGGTGTGGCTGGTCGGCCTCGGGGCGGTGTGCCTGTGCTTCCGGGCGGGCGGCCGGATGCGGCTGCCGGTGGGGCTGGTGCTGGCCGCGTGCCTGGTGACGGTGCTGGAGTTCCCGGTGTGGTTCGCGCACGTGGTGGCCAGTGACCGGCTCGGCATCGGGCTGCTGGTGGTGCGCAACGGCCTCCTGGTCGCCGCGACGCTGCTGGCGGCCCGGGCCCTGTGGTCGGCGACGGTGTCCCCCCGCCCGGCCCCGCCGACGCCGTCGCCGTCACCGCGGCCGAGCCGTACGGACGGGGCCCGGGTGTCCTCCTGACCGTGGGGACGGGGCCCAGGTGTCCCCCTGGCCTTGCGGAGGAGGCTTGCGGAGGAGGCCCGGGTGTCCTCCTGACGTGCGGAGGGGGACCCGGACCCGGGTGTCTCCCCCGGCCGTGCGGGGCACGGGGTGTCCTCGTGCGGCCGTCCTGCCGCCCACCGCGCCGGGGGCCGGTCAGCCCAGGGTGCGCCGCAGGTCCTCGCGCCACTGGGCGGTGAAGTCCGCGAGGGTGGTGCCCAGGACCTCGTGCAGCGCCTGTTCGACCGCGCCCTCGCGCCGGTCGTGGGCGCCCACCGCCCGGTAGAAGGCGCGCAGACGGTCCTCGCCCCAGCGGTCGGCGACGAGGCGGCAGGCCGTCCAGCCGCTCTCGTAGGCCCGGGCCAGGCTCCCGGAGTCGCCGGAGAAGCCGAAGTCGTCGTCGTCGGGGAGGGCGTCCGGGACGTCGCCGCGGGCCACCGCGCGCGCCAGTTCGGGCGCGGTCCGGGCCGGGGTGCGGTCGCCGCCGCGGTAGCCGACCCAGTCGGCGAAGCCCTCCGACAGCCACAGCGGGGTGGCGGCGCCGGTGTGGGCGCGGGTGGCGACGTGGGTCGCCTCGTGGGTGAGCACCACCTGGCGGCCGGAGTCGCCGAGCAGCCCGAACGCCTCGGGGTTGACGATGATCCGGTCCGCGGGGGCGCGCTCCCCGGCGCCGGTCTCGCCGGTGGTGACCGCGGCGATGCCCCGGTAGGACGAGGCGGGCGAGTTGAGCAGCCCGGCCATGCCCTCCAGGGAGGTGGGCACCAGGACGACGAGGTGCCGGGACCATTCCCGGCCCCACGCGTCGGACACCGCGGGCACCGCCCGGCCGGCCAGCCGGGCGTAGTCGCGCAGCCGCTCGTCCGACTGCCCGACGCCGAGCACCAGGCCGCCCGCGCCGCGGACGGCCCGGACCCGTCCCTGGTCCCACAGCTGCTGGCCCGACGACCCGGCCGGCCGGTCGGTGTCGACGCTCCACCGGCCGTCGCCGCCCCGGGTGAGGCGCAGGGTGCGGGCGGTGGTCACCGGCGAACGGTCGTAGCCCTCGATGCGGTAGCGGAGGTCGGCGTCGGCCGTGGCGGTGTCGCCGGTGCGGTGCACGGCGGTCACCCGGTAGGACCAGTCGGCCAGCGGCACGGCGCGCAGGTTGTCGTACCCGGCCCGGGTGCCGGTGCGGGCGTGGGCGGCGGCGTCGGCGTCGAGCAGGGCCCGCGCGCGCCGGTCCAGCATGGACTGCACCTCGGCCCGGGTGCCGTCGGCCGGTCCGCCGCAGGCGACCAGTGACACGAGCAGCAGGCACAGCACCACCACCCACGCCCCCGGACCCCGCACACGGCCTGCCACGTTGTCGAGGGTACGGGCGCGCGGCCGTTCCGGTCAGACCCTGGTGACCGAGGAGACGGGCATCATCCCGACCGGGTCGTAGCGCACGGGGGCGCCGGGGTAGGGCGCGTGGATCACCTGGCCGTTGCCCACGTACATGCCGACGTGGCTGGCGTCGGAGCGGTAGACGACCAGGTCGCCGGGGCGGGCCTGGGAGAGCGGCACCTGCCGTCCGGCGTACCGCTGGGCCTGCGAGGTGCGCGGGAGGGCGATGCCGGCCTGCGCGTACGACCACTGCATCAGGCCCGAACAGTCGAAGCCGTTGGGGCCGTTGGCGCCCCAGACGTACGGCTTGCCCAGGGCGGAGCGGGCGGCGGCGAGGGCGGCTCCGGCGCGGCCGGAGACCGGTTCGGCGTCGCCGGGGGCGGGCAGGCCGGCGCGTCCCGAGCGGGTGGCCCGGTCGTAGGCGGCGCGGGCCTCGTCCGGGAGGGAGTTCAGCAGCCGCCGGGCCTCGGCGAGTTTGCGCTCGACGGTCTTCTTGTGGTGGGCGACGGCCTTGCGGCTGCGTTCCAGGTCGCCGAGCTTGCGGGCGGTCTCGGCGCGGTCCTGGGCCAGGGTGCGCAGGGCCTCCTGGAGGGTGCGCAGTTCGCCGGCCCGGCGGGTGCCGATGCGGTCCAGGACGGAGGCCTTGTCGAGGTAGTCCTCGGGGTCCTCGGAGAGCAGCAGCTCCAGGGACGGGTCGAGGCCGCCGGAGCGGTACTGGGCGCCGGCCATCGAACCGAGGGCGTCGCGCAGGGTGTTGACGCGTTCCTGCTGCCGGGCGAGACCGTCCTGGGCGGTGCGGACCTGCCGGCGCAGGGTGTCGGCGCGTTCGTCGGCCTCGTTGTACGCCTCGGTGGCCTTCTCGGCCTCCTCGTAGAGCCGGTCCACCTCGGCCCGGGCGTCGTCGTGCGGTGCGGCGGCGGCCGGTACGGCGCCCAGGACGGCGGCGGCCGCGGAGAGCAGCCCGACGGCGACGGTGGTGCTCCGGTCGGACCCGGAGGACGGTGCAAGGCGGCGGTGGGACCCCACGGGAAGCCGCGCTCCTTCCGCTGGCGGACGGGGAAACGCGGCAGACAGTAACCCCGCGGCGGTGGGCGGGCCAACGACCCCGGCGGGCACGCACGGTGACGCCCCGCCGCTGACGCAGGTCACAGGCGGGGCGTGGGCCGCACGGCGACGGCGGGATTCCCCCGAACGGGGGCACCTCGTCCCGGTGTCACACCGGGCGCGGCGGCGCCGGGCGGTGGTGGTGCGGAGCGGTCCGGGTCAGACGCGGACGCCGAACATGAACGGGCCGCCGATGGTGTTCATCGACTCGTAGCGCACGACGGTGCCGGTGCGGGGGGCGTGGATGATCTGGCCGTTGCCCGCGTAGAGGCCCACGTGGTGCAGGTCGTTGAAGAAGAAGACCAGGTCGCCGACCTTGAGGTCGCCGACCGAGTAGATCTTGGTGCCGGCCCCGGTCTGCGCCTCGGAGGTGCGCGGGATGCCGACGCCGGCCTGGGCGTAGGCCCAGGAGGTCAGGCCCGAGCAGTCGAAGGAGGACGGGCCGGTGGCGCCGTAGACGTACGGGGTGCCCAGCTTGCTCTGGGCGGCGGCGAAGGCGGCGGCGGCGCGGCCGGAGCCGGCCGGGACCTTGACGGAGAGCGCGTCACGCTGGCTGGCGCGGGTGGCGCGGTTCTCCTCGTCGGCGAGCTGTGCCTTCTGCTCGGCGGTGAGGCTGTTGAGCAGCTTCTGCGCGGAGGCCAGCTTGCCCTGGACCTCCTTCTTCTTGTTGCCCAGTTCGGTGCGCGTGGAGGCGAGGTCCTTGAGCTTCTCACTGGCCTCGGAACGCTGCTGGGCGAGCTCGCGCTGCTTCTTCTGGATCTTCTTCAGCGCGTCGACCTGCTGGGTGCTGAGCTGGTCGAGGGTGGACGCCTTGTCGAGGTAGTCGTCCGGATCGGCGGAGAGGAACAGCTGCACCGAGGGGTCGATGCCGCCGCTGCGGTACTGGGCGCTGGCCATCGAACCGAGGCCGTCGCGCAGCTCGTTGAGCTCCTGCTGGCCGCGGGCGACGTTGTCCTGGATGGTGGAGATCTCCTTCTGGAGCTTCTCCTGCTTCTCCTTGGCGCCGTTGTACTTCTCGGTGGCCTGCTCCGCCTGCTCGTAGAGCTTGTCGACCTTGGCCTTCACCTCGTCCTTGCTCGGCTTCTCGCTGGGCGCGGCGTTGGCGGCCTGCGAGCTGAGGACGACGGCTGCGGCGGCAGCGGTGGTGAGCACGGTCACACGTGCGCGGTTCGGCTGCTTGGGACGACGGTGGGACGCCACGGAGGCGAGCTCCTTCTTCCTCCAGCCGCCTACCGACACGCCGGTGGGCGGGGGCCTCCGCCGTCGCCACCCCATGTGAACGATCACCCGAGCGGAGGTTCGAGGCCCGACCCTAGTGATTCTCTTGTGATCAGTTCAAATCCCTGGACCCGAAATCTCCGTCACAGCGTGTTTCTTTGCCATGAACTCACGTGCAGTGATATGGAGCTGACGCTACGTTGCGTGACGATCCCGCCAATTCGGGCAATCGGCGGGTACGTTGCGGTTGGGTCTTAGGGTCCTGATGGGGCGTAGGGCTCCTTAACGTCCGGCGGGCCGTATCCGGCGTCCGGGAGGGCGCTACGCCTTGGAGAACCGCTTCAGGAGCACCGCGGAGGCGACCGGGCGGGCGCCCGCGCGGGCCACCCCGTCGGCGACCTCGCGGTCGGTGGAGACGACGATGACCGGCCGGCCCGGCGGCTCGGCGCGCACCAGCTGGCGGATCAGCTCGTCGGCCGTGACGCCCGGCTTGGAGAACAGCACCCGCACCCCGCGCGGCGGGGCCAGCAGGACCGGCGCGGCCAGTTCGGCCCCGTCGAAGACGCAGGTCACCTCGGCGCCGGTCTGCGCGGCCGTCTGGGCGAGCTGGCCCAGCAGCCGCAACCGCTGCTTCTCCAGCGGCATCTGGGGATAGCCGGTCTTGGTGACGTTGTAGCCGTCGACCACCAGATGCGCCTGCGGCAGCGCCAGCAACTGGTCGAGGATCGCCGGGTCGTCCTCGGACAGCGCGCGGGCGGCGATGTCCTTGGGGGTCATCCGGCCGGGCTCCACGGCGTCCACGGTCTCGGCGGGGCGCACGGACACCGGGGGCAGGGCCAGTTCGCGCCGGAGCCCCTGGGCGGCGTCCAGGACGGTGTCCAGGAGCAGCCGCACCCGCATGTCCTCCACGCTGCGCCCCTCGCGGGCCGCGCGGCGGGCGGCCTCCAGGGCGGCCTCCGTCTCGCCGAGGCGCCCTTTGATCCGCCGGGTCTCGCTCTCGGCGGCCGACACCTGCGCGTGGCTCTCCGCGCGGACCGCCTCCAGCTCGCCCTGCACTTTGCGCAGGGCGGCCTGACCGCGTTTGACGTCGCTGAGCGCGGACCGCAGCTTGCGGTGCAGCGACTCGGCCTCTTTGCGCGCCGCGTCCAGTTCGGAGCGCAGCCGCTCGGTCTCGGCGCGGGTGTGCTCCCGGGCCCGGGCGAGCTCGGCGCGCAGCCGCTCCAGCTCGGCCCGGCTCTCCTCGTCGGCGCGTTCGGCGTCGGCGCGCTGGGCCTCCTCGCCGGCCGCGGCGACCAGCTTCACCCAGCCGGCCGGGCGCAGCACGTAGGCCGCGGCCGCCACGTCCAGGGGGTCGGCGGCCGGGGGCGGGGAGCCGGAGTCCAGGGCGCCGGTCAGTTCCGGCTGTGCCTGCCTGAGCTTCTCCCCGATGCGCTGCCGGAACAGCGGGTCGGTCTCCAGCGCGGAGGCCATCGCGTTCCCGGCGAACTTGACGCGGCGGTTCGGCGTGAACCGCGCGTACTGGCGGAGCTGGGCGGGCAGCTCGGCGACGGTCAGGCCGCCGAAGCCGTCCGAGACGATCTGGACGACCCTCCGGCGCACGCCGTCGGGCAGCGGACGGTCGAGCACCTCAGCGGCGCCGTCCTGCGGCCCCCCGCCCGTGGTCTCCACCATCCGTCACACCTCATCGCCTGTGTGCCACCCCGTGTACGGGGTCACCGTCAGCGGGGCCCTCCCCCTCCGACGACGTCGCTCGAGAGGGAGGGATCCCCTTCGTTCAGGAGCCGGCACCCGGCCTGTCCACCAGTTCCACCTGGTCCACGGCGTTGCACCAGCGGCACCGCACCGACTCGATGGTCTCACTGAGCACCTCGCGCTCCTCGACCTTCGGCTCCCCGGCCAGGTCGAGGTGGACGTACTCGACGACCTTCGAGGAGCGGGTCACGTCGAAGCGCGTGAGGTTGCCGCAGAGGGTGCAGCGCCACCGCGTGGCGGCGGTCGGCAGGGGAACCGTCATCGTGGCTGTTCGCCTTCCTTCCGGTCTCGGGGCGCGCCGGGCACCCCGGTGGGTCAGGGTCGTAACCCTACGGCCTGGCGGGTCCCCGCCGCCCGCCCGTCCACGGCGGCGAGGCGGTCTGCGCCGATGCGTCCCGTTACGTCATGCTCTGTGTCCATGGTCCCCAACTGGAGAGCACCCCTCGCGCGGGCGGTCCGGCGGCCGTCGGCGCCGGTGACCCACACGCTGGTCGTCGTGTGCTGCCTGGTCTTCCTGCTCGGCCCGGCCTCCGGGCTGAACCCGGCCAACGGGACCGGGGAGGAGCTGCTCGCCGTGCAGCGGGCGTTCTTCCGGCGCTGGGGGGTGATCCCCGCAGACCTGTTCGACGGGTCCCTCCGGGCGGCCCTCACCCCGGCCACGGCCCTGTTCGTGCACGGCAGCTGGGTGCACCTGCTGGGCAACATGCTGTTCCTCCACGTCTTCGGCACGATGACCGAACAACGGATGGGCCGCCCGCGCTTCACGCTGTTCTACGTCTGCTGCGGATACCTCGCCCTGCTCGGTTACGCCCTCGCCAACCCCGGCTCCGAGCAGTCCCTGGTGGGGGCCTCGGGCGCGATCTCGGCGGTGCTCGGCGCGTTCCTGTTCCTGTTCCCCCGCGCCCGGGTGACCAGTCTCCTGCCGTTCCTGTTCTTCCTGCCGGTCCGCTTCCCCGCCTGGGTGGTGCTGCCGTTCTGGGCGGCGCTGCAGTGGCTGGGGGCGGGACGGGCGTCCGACGGGCCGGGGGTCGCCTACCTCGCGCACCTGGTGGGCTTCGGGCTGGGCCTCGGCTGCGCGTGGGTCTGCTCGGGCCGGACGACTACAGTGAAGGCGCCCCCTGCTCCGGCCCCCGAGGGAGAGAACCAGCCGTGATCACCGCGATCGTCCTCATCAAGACCAGCGTGGACCGGATCCCCGAGATCGCGGAGCGGATCGCCGCGCTGGACAGCGTCAGCGAGGTCTTCTCGGTCACCGGGACCTACGACCTGATCGCCATGGTCCGGGTCCGGGAGCACGAGGACCTGGCCGAGGTCATCCCCGGCCGGATCAGCAAGATCCCGGGCGTGGAGGGCACGGACACGCACGTGGCGTTCCGTACGTACTCCCAGCACGACCTCGAGGCGGCGTTCGCCATCGGGCTGGACAACTGAGCGACCGCCGGAGGGGACCGCCCGGACGGCCCGGACCGCCCGGACCGGCGCTTCGGGATGCGGCACCGCCGGTCAGGGACGCGGTGCCGGCTCAGGCCGCGGGGGCGTCCGGGACGCAGCGGCCGTCCACCGTGCGGTAGGTCCAGCGCGCCCCGTCCCGGACGAGTTCCTTGACCGCGCGCACGAACCGCTCCACGTGCTCGTCCGGGGTGCCCGCCCCGAGGCTGACCCGGACCGCGTTCAGGGCCCGCTCCCCGGGCGCGGCGTCCGGGGCACCGCACTCGCCCCGGTGCCCCGCCGCGCCGCCCAGCAGCCTGCGGACCAGCGGGTGGGCGCAGAACAGGCCGTCCCGTACGCCGATGCCGTACTCGGCGGACAGCGCGGCGGCGACGTGGGAGCTGTTCCAGCCCTCGACGACGAAGGAGAGCACGCCGACCCGCGGGGCGTCGTCCCCGAACAGGGACAGCCACCGCACCTCGGGCACGTCCGCGAGCCCCTCGCGCACCCGGCGGATCAGCCGCCGCTCACGGGCGACGAGGGTGTCGAACCCGGCCTCGGTGAGCGTCCGGCACGCCGAGGCGAGGGCGTGCACGCCGATGACGTTCGGCGAACCCGCCTCGTGGCGGGCGGCGTCGGTGTGCCACTCCACCTCCACTCCCCCGTCCGCGCGGCGGCCGACCCGACGGCTGGCGCCGCCGCCCGCGAGGTAGGGCTCGGCCGTGCGCAGCCAGTCGGCCCGGCCGGCCAGCACCCCGGAGCCGAAGGGGGCGTACAGCTTGTGGCCGGAGAGGGCCACCCAGTCGACGTCCAGGTCCCGCACGCTCACCGGGTGGTGCGGGGCCAGCTGGGCGGCGTCCAGGACGATCCGGGCGCCGTGCGCGTGGGCGGCGGCCGCCAGTTCGCGCACCGGCCACAGCTCGCCGGTGACGTTGGAGGCGCCGGTGACGCACACCAGCGCGGGCCCGTACGGCTCGCGGTCGGCGAGGGCGCGCTCCAGGGTCTCGACGGCCTGCCGCGGGCTGTCCGGCGCGTCGAGGACGGTCACGTCGCGTCGGCGCCAGGGCAGCAGGGCCGCGTGGTGCTCGGTCTCGAAGACGAAGACCCGGCAGTCCTCGGGCAGGGCGGAGGCGAGGAGATTGAGGGAGTCGGTGGTGGACCGGGTGAACACCACCTGGTCGCCGGACCGGCAGCCGAGGAAGTCGGCGACGGTCCGGCGGGCGTTCTCGAACAGGTCGGTGGAGAGCTGGGACAGGTACCCGGCGCCCCGGTGGACGCTGCCGTAGTACGGCGCGTAGGCGGCCACGTCGTCCCAGACCCGCTGGAGGGCAGGCGCGCTGGCGGCCTGGTCGAGCGCCGCGTAGGTCACCTCCCCGCCGGTGACGAGCGGAACGGTGACGTCCCGGCCGAGGACGGGCAGCGGGGCGCGGACGGCCGGGTCGGTGTCGGCGGCGACGGCGGTGGCGGTGGCGGTCGTGGAGGGGGCGGCGGTGGCAACGGACATGGCGAACTCCCGTACGCGGCAGGCGGATCCCCCGGGCGAGCGACGACGGCTCGAGCCCGGTGGTGAGGGGGAAAGAAGGGATGCGGAGGCGGGGCTCTGTGGCCCTAGCTCATTCGCTTGCACATGTCCGGCTCCTCGACGACCAGGACCCCTGGCTCGCGAGGGGTCCGCGCTTGCCGGGGACCTTGCTGTCCACGGCCTGGTCCTCACCCGGGGCACCCCGCCACGGACGGAGGGTTGCCGGACAGCCGGCCGGGGCCTGATGGCTGTCGCTCATGACCTGCACAGGAACGTACGGGAAGAAAACGGGGTCCCGCAACCCGGTTCCGGATCGCGGGACCCCCGAGAACGGGTGCGTCATGCGTTGCTGACGGCCACCCACCGGTCCAGGACGCGCCGGGCGGCCCCCGAGTCGATCGACTCGGCCGCCCGCTCCATGCCGGCGCGGATCTGCTCCGCGAGGGTGGCCGTGCCGGGCTCCAGCGCCACCAGCGCCGCCGCCGAGTTCAGCAGGACGGCGTCGCGCACCGGGCCGCGTTCGCCGTCCAGCAGCCGCCGGGCGACCTCCGCGTTGTAGGAGGCGTCGGCGCCGCGCAGCGCCGTCACGTCCACGAGGTCGAGGCCCACGTCGCGCGGGTCGAAGACCTCCTCGGTCACCGATCCGTCCCGGACCACCCAGACGTGGGACGTGCCGGTGGTGGTCAGCTCGTCCAGGCCGTCGTCGCCGCGGAACACCAGCGAGGAGTGCCCGCGTCCGGCGAACACGCCGGCCATGATGGGCGCCATCCGCGGGTCGGCGACCCCGACCGCCTGCGCCTTCACCCGGGCCGGGTTGGCGAGGGGGCCCAGGAAGTTGAACACGGTGCGGATGCCCAGCTGGCCGCGGGCGGCCGCCACGTGGCGCAGCGCGGGGTGGAACTTCACCGCGAAGCAGAAGGTGATCCCGGCTTCCTCGGCGACCTCGGCGACCCGCCGCGGGGTCAGTTCCAGGTTGACGCCGAGCTTCTCCAGCACGTCGGACGCGCCGGACGCGGAGGAGGCGGCCCGGTTGCCGTGCTTGACGACCTTCGCCCCCGTGCCGGCGACGACGATCGAGGACATGGTGGAGATATTGACCGTCTTGGCGCCGTCCCCGCCGGTGCCGACGATGTCGACCGTGGCGCCCGGCACCTCGATCACGTTGGCGTGGTCGTACAGGGCGCGGACGCAGCCGGAGATCTCCTCGACGGTCTCGCCCTTGGCGCGCAGGGACACCGCGAAGCCGGCGATCTGGGCGTCGGTGGCCTCCCCGCGCATGATCAGGTCCATCGCCCAGGCGGTGTCGTCGGCCGACAGGTCACGGCCCTCCAGCAGACCGTTCAGCAGGGCGGGCCAGGAGCGGCCCGCCGCGGTGTCGCCTCCAGCGGGGGTCACAGCGCTCATCAGCCGCTCCTGTGGTCGTCACACGCTTTTCCGCCCCCACCCTATCCAGCCCCGGACACGGCGAAGGCCCCCGTCCGCGGACCGGACGGGGGCCTTCGACCGTGGTGTGGCGACGCTTCGCTCAGCGGTGGAGGGGATCAGTGGTGGCCGTGGCCGCTGGTGATCTCCTTGTACTCCTCGGCGGTCGGCTTCGGAATCTGCGACTCCTGGCCGTAGTACGCCTTGCTGAGCTTGGCGCGCAGCTTCTCGGTGGCCTTGACCTTGCGCTCGACGCCGTTCTCGTCGACCGTCGGGCCGATCTCCGCCGGCTTGTACTGCTCGTGCGCCGTGAGCGTGTGGAGCTGCTCCTGGCTGAGCGGCTCGTGCACCTCGATGAACTCACCGTGCGGCAGGCGCTTGATGATGCCCGCCTCGCGGCCGTGCAGCACCTTGTCCTTGTCGCGGCGCTGGAGGCCGAGGCAGATCCGCTTGGTGACGATGAACGCCACCACCGGGCCGACGAAGAACCCGATGCGCACGAACCAGGTGACCGCGTTGATCGACAGGTGGAAGTGCGTGGCGACGATGTCGTTGCCACCGCCCACCAGCATGATCAGGTACGCGGTGATCCAGGCGACGCCGAGCCCGGTCCGGGTCGGGGCGTTGCGCGGGCGGTCCAGGATGTGGTGCTCGCGCTTGTCGCCGGTGATCCAGGACTCGATGAACGGGTAGAGCGCCAGGACCCCGAGGAACAGACCGAACAGGACCAGCGGGACGAAGACGCCCAGGACCAGCGTGTGGCCCCAGAAGTTGATCTCCCAGCCCGGCATGGCGCGGACCAGACCCTCGGCGAAGCCCATGTACCAGTCCGGCTGGGCGCCCGTCGAGACGAGGTCCGGCCGGTACGGGCCCAGGTTCCAGATCGGGTTGATGGTGACCAGGCCGGCGATCAGCGAGATGAAGCCGAAGACCAGGAAGAAGAAGCCTCCCGCCTTGGCCATGTACACCGGCAGCAGCGGCATGCCGACGACGTTCTTGTTGGTCCGGCCGGGACCCGCGAACTGCGTGTGCTTGTGGTAGAAGACCAGGATCAGGTGGGCGACCACCAGACCCAGCATGATGCCCGGCAGCAGCAGGATGTGGATCGAGTAGAACCGGGCGACGAAGTCCGTCCCCGGGAACTCCCCGCCGAACAGGAACATCGAGATGTACGTGCCGACGATCGGCACGGACAGGATCGCGCCCTGCGTGAAGCGGACACCCGTACCGGACAGCAGGTCGTCCGGGAGCGAGTAGCCGGTGAAGCCGGTGAACATGCCCAGCACGAACAGCAGGAAGCCGAACAGCCAGTTGATCTCACGCGGCTTGCGGAACGCGCCCGTGAAGAAGACGCGCATCATGTGCACGAACATGCCGGCCAGGAAGATGACCGCTGCCCAGTGGTGGATCTGCCGGATGAGCAGGCCACCGCGCACGTCGAAGCTGATGTCGAGGGTCGAGGCGTAGGCCTGCGACATCAGCTGACCCTGCATCGGGACGTAGCTGCCGTGGTACTCCACCTCGGCCATCGACGGGTGGAAGAACAGCGTCAGGTACACACCCGTGAGGATGATGATGATGAAGCTGTAGAGGCAGATCTCACCGAGCATGAAGGACCAGTGGTCCGGGAAGATCTTCCGCATGTTGGCCTTGGCCAGGGAGTAGATCCCCAGCCGGCCGTCGGCCCAGTCGGCGACGCGCTCGCCGGCCGGTGCCTTCCCGCGAGAGCGGGAGTCGGTGGTCGTCGTGGTGCTCATCCGCGCTCCCAGAATGAAGGGCCGACGGGCTCGTCGAAGTCGCTCTGCGCTTCGAGGTAACCCTCGTCGTTCACGCCGATGCGCAGCTGCGGCAGCGCGTGACCGGCGGGACCGAAGATCACCTTGGCGCCGTCGGAGAGATCGAAGGTGGACTGGTGGCAGGGGCACAGCGCGTGGTGCGTCTGCTGCTCGTACAGCGAGATCGGGCAACCGACGTGGGTGCAGATCTTCGAGTACGCGAGGATCCCCTCGTGCGACCACTCCAGAGAGCGCTTGTCCTTGATGTTCTCCGGCTGGATCCGGACGAGCATCAGCGCGGCCTTGGCGATCTCGTTCTGGAACCCGTGCTCGTGCGGGTCCAGGCCCTCGGGCTGGGCGAAGGTGAGCGAGCCGACGATGATGTCCGAGGGACGCAGCGGCTCGTTGGTGTTCTGGTTGATGAGCAGCTTGCCCTTCGACCAGGCGGTGTGGCGCAGCTTGTCCTCGGGCAGCGGGCCGAGGTCGCGCAGCAGCACGACACCGGACAGCGGCACCAGGGTCAGCGCACCGAACATCGTGTTGCGGATGAGCTTGCGGCGCCCGATGGCCGACTCCTTGGCGCCCTGCCGGAAGTCGTCCATGACCTTGGCCTTGACGTCCGGCGCGGCCTGGATCGGGTGCCGTTCGTCGGTGAGCTCGACGTCCGACATCAGGGTGCGGGCCCAGTGCACGGCGCCGGCGCCGATGGCGAACAGCGCGATGCCCAGCGTCACACCGAGCGCGAGGTTCAGCGCGCTGATGTGGCCCAGCGTCCAGATGTAGACGATCTTGTCGACCGGGATCGCCACGAAGGCGACGATGAAGCCGATGGTCGCCAGCATCGACACCGTGAACATCAGGGCCACCGTGCGCTCGGACCGCTTGGCGGCCCGCTCGTCGATGTCCTGGATCCGGTGCTCGTGGGGCGGCAGCCCCGGGTCGGCGAACGGGTCCTTCTGGTCCGCGACGCCGACGGTGCCGTGAGCGGTGTCCTGCGCGGTGGGCAGGTTCTCTTCGGGAATGTCTTGGCTACTCATGACTTCTTGGCCTTTGCGGTCCGAGCGGCGACCCACACAGCGACGGCGATCAGCCCGCCGAGGCCGAAGACCCAGCCGAAGAGGCCTTCGGCGACCGGGCCCAGCGAGCCCAGCGCGAGGCCGCCCGGGCTCTCGGAGTCGTCGCTGTTGACCTCCTGGAGGTACGCGATGATGTCCTTCTTGTTCTGCACCGTCAGCACGCTGTCGGGGAACGAAGGCATGTTCTGCGGGCCGGTGAGCATGGCCTGGTACACGTGCTTCGGATCGACGTCCTCGAGGTCCGGAGCGTACTTGCCGTGCGTCAGGGCGCCACCCTTACCGGTGAAGTTGTGGCACTGCGCGCAGTTGGTACGGAACAGTTCACCGCCCTTGGCGATGTCGGCGCCCTGAGGGCCGTACTCCTCCTCCGTCGGAACGGCGGGGCCGGCGCCCAGCGAGGCCACGTAGGCGGCCAGCTGGTCGATCTCGGCCTGGCTGTACACCGCCGGCTTGCGCGGCGCCTGAGCGCTCTGCGAGGTGGCGGCCGGCATGCGGCCGGTGGCCACCTGGAAGTCCACGGCCGCGGCGCCCACGCCCACCAGGCTCGGCCCGTCGGAGGTCCCCTGACCGCCGGTGCCGTGGCAGCTGGCGCAGCCGACCGCGTAGAGCTTCTTTCCCTCCTCGATGGTGAGGGACTGGGCGGTTTCTTCGGCCTGCGCCTTGTCCGCGGGTGCGAACACGGCGTACAGCCCCCCGGTGCATGCCAGCGCGAGGAGGAGAACCACGAGCGCCGCCAACGGGTGGCGTCGTCGTGCGGAGAGCTTTTTCACGGATTACCCCGGTGTCAGGATCTTCTGCGTCGATGCTTCTGGTTGGTGCGCCACAGGAGCGCGCACGGTGATGGGCCCGGCTACTTGATCATGTAGATCGTGGCGAACAGGCCGATCCAGACGACATCGACGAAGTGCCAGTAATAGGACACGACGATGGCGGCTGTGGCCTGATCGTGGGTGAACCTCCGGGCGGCGTAGGTCCGGCCCAGGACCAGCAGGAAGGCGATGAGACCGCCTGTCACGTGCAGGCCGTGGAAGCCGGTGGTCAGGTAGAACACCGAGCCGTACGGGTCGGAGCTGAGGGACAGGCCCTCGTGCTTGACCAGCTCGGTGTACTCGACGATCTGACCGCCGATGAAGACCGATCCCATGATGAAGGTGACGATGAACCACATCCGGAGCTTCTTCACGTCACCGCGCTCGGCGGCGAAGACGCCGAGCTGGCAGGTGAGCGAGGAGAGCACCAGGATCGTGGTGTTCGTCGCCGCGAACGGGAAGTTCAGCGTGTCGGCCTTCTCCGACCAGAAGTCTGGTCCGGTCACCGATCGCAGGGTGAAGTACATCGCGAAGAGGGCCGCGAAGAACATCAGCTCGGAACTCAGCCAGATGATGGTTCCGACGCTGGTGAGGTTCGGTCGGTTGACCGACGGGTGCGCGTGCCCGGTATCTACTGTCGTTGCTGTCGCCACGCCGACATTATGTCGGTCGCTTATCCCGCCCTCACCCCGGGGGGTGCCGTTCGGAGTGTCCGCCCCTCCTGGACTGCCCGGATGGCCCATCGAAGCCCTGTCCGAACCGGTGTTGACGAGCGTGCGGAAGGGGTAGCATCCGCGCCATCGGGGACCCGACGTCCCCGACGAGGCTGCCCTCTCTCGGAGTGTGGAGGAACCATGCAGGCGACCGCCACCGTGCTGGTCTACAGCGACAACGCCAACACGCGGGAGCAGGTGCGCCTCGCCACCGGCCGGCGGCCCGCTCCGGACGTGCCCGTCGTGGAGTTCGTCGAGTGCGCGACCCAGGCGGCCGTCATCAAGGAGCTGGAGCGCGGCGGCATCGACGTCTGCGTGTTCGACGGTGAGGCCACGCCCATCGGCGGCATGGGGCTGTCCAAGCAGATCAAGGACGAGATCTTCAACAGCCCGCCCGTGCTGCTGCTCATCGGACGGCCCCAGGACGCCTGGCTGGCCACCTGGAGCCGTGCGGAGGCCGCTGTGACGCTGCCGGTGGAGCCGGTGGAGTTCGCCTCGGCCCTGGCCTCCCTGCTGCGCCAGAAGCGGCTGCAGAGCGCCTAGGACGGCCGCGGGGCCCTCGCCCGGGCTTTCCCCCGCGGCCGGGCCTCAGACCGACTGGGGGCGCAGCCGGGCCTGTTCCTGCGGTCCGGCGGACTCCGGGTTGCCGGTGACCAGGGCGCTGCCCTCGCGCCACTGGGCCCAGGTGAGGTTCCAGTCGCCGAAGCCGTTGCCGAAGGGCTCCATGGTGTCGCCGTCGGAGTTCACGACCTCGACCAGGTCGCCCTCCCGCACGGTCTCGAAGAACCACTGCGCGTTGCCGGTGCTCATGCCCACGCAGCCGTGGCTGACGTTGGCGTAGCCCTGGGAGCCGACGGACCAGGGGGCGGCGTGCACGTACTCGCCGCTCCAGGTGACGCGGGTGGCGAAGCTGACGTTCAGGTCGTAGGACTCGGAGGAGCCCTCGGCGATGCCGACGGTGCTGCTGCGCATGCGCACGGAGCGTTCCTTGGCGAGGACCACCTTGACGCCGTTGCGGGTCTCGAAGCCCGGCTTGCCGGTGGTGACGGGGATCGACTTGACCGCCTCGCCGTTCTTGTAGACCGTCAGCCGGTGCGCGGCGGCGTCGGTCACGGCTATGACGCGGTCGCCGGTGCCGAAGGTCAGCGGCTCGGCCCTGCCGCCGCGCAGGCGGTCGTTGACCTTGATGCCCTCCAGGGTGCTGCGGACCCGGACGGTGGCGTTGGCGGGCCAGTAGTCCTTGGGCCGGTAGTGGAGCTTCTTGTCGTCCACCCAGTGCCAGGCGCCGCTCACCGCGGGCGTGGACTCGACCTTGAGGGCGCGTTCGACCACGGCCCGCTGGGCGGGGTCCTGGACGGGCGCGTCGAGTTCCGCGGTGACGGGCTGGCCGACGCCGTAGGTGCCGGCCTCGGGCCCGAAGGCGACCCCGAGGCGCTTGGTCGTGGAGGGCTTGCCGGTGGTGAAGGTGAGGACCTTGCGGCCGGGGGCCCCGTCCCCGTCCTCCGTGCTCACCCGCACCGTGTAGGCGGAGTCGGCGGCCAGCGGCGAGGTGCTGTGCCAGCGGCTGCCGTCGGCGGCGAGTTCGCCCGCCAGGTAGCGGCCGGAGGCGTCGACGGCGGTGACGTCCGTGATGCGCCCGTCGGAGTCCTCGGCGACGATCTCCAGCGGCTTGTCGGGGTCGGCCGGCCGGTCGTCACCGGTGGGGCCGTTGAAGGAGATCTGGTCCGCGGCGTCGTAGGGCTCGGCGGACAGCGGGTTGCCGTCGGAGGAGCAGCCGGTGACGCCCGCACCGAGTGCGATCACCAGCAGCGTGCAGCCGACGACGGTGCGGATGCGCGGGTCGTTTCTCATGACCTCACGCTAGGGAGCCGCGTCAACCGTGGCGCGCTGGGCGACTCGATCGAGTGAACGGGATTGCGGCAGACGCAGGGGCCCGGACGCTCCTGACGGAGTGTCCGGGCCCCTGGGTGTCTCGGGCGTGGTACGGGACCTACTGGGTGCGGTTCTCACCGCGGTAGTACTCGAAGGTCCAGCCCCAGATGCCCGCCGCGATCAGCGGGATGGAGAAGTACATCAGCCACCAGCCCACGGCGATGGCCGTGAAGGCGAAGGCACCGCCGAGCGCCAGGAACAGCGGCTGCCAGCTGTGCGGGCTGAAGAACCCGACCTCGCCGGCGTCGTCCGCGACGTCCGCCTCCTTGTTGTCCTGGGCGCCGACGTCGACCCGCTTGGCCGTGAAGCCGAGGTAGAAGCCGATCATGACGGCCAGGCCGAAGGCCAGGAAGAGGGCTGTGGTGCCGACCGCTTCCTTGGACCACACACCGTAGACGACCGCCACGATGAGCAGGAAGACGCTCAGCCACATGAACATCTTGCCCTGGATCTTCACTTGCCGGCCTCCTTGCCGCCGGAGAGGGCCTTCTCTCCGTGACCGACGTTCTCGAGCTCGTCGAGGGCGGCGATCTCCGGGTGGTGCAGGTCGAAGGCCGGGGATTCACTGCGGATGCGCGGCAGTGTGAGGAAGTTGTGCCGCGGCGGCGGGCAGGACGTCGCCCACTCCAGGGAGCGGCCGTAACCCCACGGGTCGTCGACACCGACCGGCTTGCCGTACTTGGCCGTCTTCCAGACGTTGTAGAAGAACGGCAGCAGCGACATGCCGAGCAGGAACGAGGCGATCGTGGAGACCGTGTTCAGGGCGGTGAAGCCGTCGGCCGCCAGGTAGTCCGAGTACCGGCGCGGCATGCCCTCGGCACCCAGCCAGTGCTGGACGAGGAAGGTGCCGTGGAAGCCGATGAACAGCGTCCAGAAGGTGATCTTGCCGAGCCGCTCGTCGAGCATCTTGCCGGTGAACTTCGGCCACCAGAAGTGGAAGCCGGCGAACATCGCGAACACCACGGTGCCGAACACCACGTAGTGGAAGTGCGCCACCACGAAGTAGGAGTCCGTCACGTGGAAGTCCAGCGGCGGCGACGCCAGGATGACGCCGGTCAGACCACCGAAGAGGAAGGTGACCAGGAAGCCCAGCGACCACAGCATCGGCGTCTCGAAGCTCAGCGAGCCCCGCCACATGGTGCCGACCCAGTTGAAGAACTTCACACCGGTCGGGACCGCGATCAGGAAGGTCATGAAGGAGAAGAACGGGAGCAGCACGCCGCCCGTGGCGTACATGTGGTGCGCCCACACCGTCACCGACAGACCGGCGATGGCGATCGTCGCGCCGACCAGACCCATGTAGCCGAAGATCGGCTTGCGGGAGAAGACCGGGACGATCTCACTGACGATGCCGAAGAACGGCAGCGCGATGATGTACACCTCGGGGTGACCGAAGAACCAGAACAGGTGCTGCCACAGCAGCGCCCCGCCGTTGGTCGGGTCGAAGATGTGCGCCCCGAACTTCCGGTCCACCTCCAGCGCGAGCAGTGCCGCCGCCAGCACCGGGAAGGCGAGCAGGACCAGGACACCGGTCAGCAGCACGTTCCAGGTGAAGATCGGCAGCCGGAACATGGTGAGTCCCGGTGCGCGCATGCAGATGATCGTGGTGATGAAGTTGACCGAGCCGAGGATGGTGCCGAAGCCCTGGAAGGCCAGGCCCATGATCCACAGGTCGGAGCCCATGCCGGGCGAGCGGATCGCGTCCGAGAGCGGGGCGTAGCCGGTCCAGCCGAAGCTGGCGGCGCCGTCCGGCGTGAGGAAGCCGGCGAGCGCGATCAGCGAGCCGAACAGGTAGAGCCAGTAGGCGAACATGTTCAGCCGCGGGAACGCCACGTCGGGCGCGCCGATCTGCAGCGGCATGATCCAGTTCGCGAAGCCGACGAACAGCGGGGTGGCGAACATCAGCAGCATGAGCGTGCCATGCATGGTGAACGCCTGGTTGAACTGCTCGTTCGACAGGATCTGCAGGCCCGGACGGGCCAGCTCGGCGCGCATGACCAGCGCCATGATGCCGCCGATGACGAAGAAGATGAACGACGTCGTCAGGTACATCGTGCCGATGGTCTTGTGGTCGGTGGTCGTCAGCCACTTCACCACGATGCTGCCCGGCCGCTTGGCGCGGACCGGCAGTTCGCTCTCGTAGGAGCCCTCGGCCGCCGTGACGCCCTGGGGTTCGTTGATGATGCTCACAGGACGTTCACCTCCCGGTTCTTCTCGGGACCCGACTGCTCGATGCCCGCGGGCACATAACCGGTCTGCCCCTTCTTGACGAGGTCGTTGAGGTGCTGTTCGTAGCGCTCGGGCGAGACGACCTTCACGTTGAACAGCATCCGGGCGTGGTCCACACCGCACAGCTCGGCGCACTTGCCGAGGAAGGTGCCCTCACGGCTGGGGGTCACCTCGAAGGCGTTGGTGTGGCCCGGGATGACGTCCTGCTTCATCAGGAACGGCACCACCCAGAAGGAGTGGATGACATCCCGCGACGTCAGGATGAAGCGCACCCGCTTGCCCTCGGGCAGCCACATGGTGGGGCCCGGGTTGTTGTTCTGCGGGTTCCTCGTCGAGGGGGTACCGCAGTCGTGGACACCGCCGGCGTCGGCCGGGAAGGCGTCCCTGTAGCGGTCCGGGATCGCGTCCAGTTCCTTGGCGCTCTTGGCGTCGCCGGTGGAACCGTCCACGTTCTCGACGTAGTTGAAGCACCAGCTCCACTGGAAGCCGACCACGTTGACCGTGACGTCGGGCTTGCTTTCGAGCTTCATCAGCTCGGATTCGTCACGGGCCGTGAAGTAGAACAGCACCGAGACGATGAGGAGGGGGACCACCGTGTACAGCGCCTCGAGAGGCATGTTGTACCGGGTCTGCGGAGGGACCTCCACCTTGGTGCGGCTGCGCCTGTGGAAGAAAGCACTCCACAGGATCAGACCCCACACCAGAACGCCCACGGCGAGCGCGGCCGCCCACGAGCCCTGCCACAGGGAGAGGATCAGGGGAGCCTCTTCCGTGGTCGGGGTGGGCATACCAAGGCGGGGGAAGTCCTCCCATGTGCAACCGGTGGCGGTCGCCAGGACCAGGCCCGCGGTCAGTGCCTGCAGCAGCTTCCGCCGCATCGGGCGCCGCGGCTTGGGGGTACCGCCCACGCCCTTCAGGCGGTGGGGGAGGTCGGAGCCGTTGGGACTCACGTAGCGCCTTCCCGAGAGTCTCGCCCGCGCTGTACGGCTGCGGCCTGGCCTTCTCGCTGGTCGGTCGCCGCCCTGCGTCGGGCAGGGGTTTGGATGTTTATGCGGACCAAACCCTAGCCGACGCCCTTCGGGGGGTCGCGGGGAGGGTGGCATACGCGCCGGGGGTCACCCTGAACGGGTGGGACGAGCCGCCTGCCGGGGCCCGTTCACAAGGCCGGACGGGGCCCGGCCGGGTCGATCCTACGACGCCCCGCGCTGCCGGGAGAGCCCCGCACGCTCTACCGTTGCCGTGTGGGTTACTTCGACGCCGCTTCCGCCGCTCCCCTCCATCCCGTGGCCCGTCAGGCGCTGTTGGCCTCCCTCGACGAGGGGTGGGCCGACCCCGCCCGGCTGTACCGGGAGGGGCGGCGGGCGCGGATGCTGCTCGACGCGGCCCGCGAGGCGGCGGCGGAGGCCGTGGGGTGCCGTCCCGACGAACTGACGTTCACCTCCTCCGGCACCCGGGCCGTGCACTCCGGCATGGCGGGCGCGCTGGCCGGGCGGCGGCGGACCGGCCGTCACCTGATCGTGTCGGCGGTCGAACACTCTTCGGTGCTGCACGCGGCGGACGTTCACCGGACCGGCGGCGGCGAGGTCACCGAGGTGGCGGTGGACCGCACCGGGGCCGTCGACGCCTCGGCCTACGCCGCCGCGCTGCGTCCGGACACCGCGCTGGCCTGTCTGCAGTCCGCCAACCACGAGGTGGGGACCGAGCAGCCGGTGGCCGAGGTGGCCGGGCACTGCCGGGCGGCGGGCGTCCCGCTGCTGGTGGACGCCGCCCAGTCGCTGGGCTGGGGTCCGGCGCCGGAGGGCTGGTCGCTGCTGGCGGCGAGCGCCCACAAGTGGGGCGGGCCGCCCGGGGTGGGCCTGCTCGCGGTGCGCAAGGGGGTGCGCTTCGCGCCCCAGGGTCCCGCGGACGAGCGGGAGTCGGGGCGGGCCGCCGGCTTCGAGAACATCCCGGCGATCGTGGCCGCGGCGGCCTCGCTGCGGGCGGTGCGGGCGGAGGCGGCCCAGGAGGCGGCGCGGCTGCGGGAGCTGACGGACCGGATCCGGGAACGGGTGCCGCGGCTGGTGCCGGACGCCGAGGTGGTGGGCGATGCGGAACGGCGGCTGCCCGGGATCGTCACCTTCTCCTGTCTCTACGTCGACGGGGAGACGGTGCTGCACGAGCTGGACCGTGCCGGTTTCTCCGTCTCGTCCGGTTCGTCCTGCACCAGCAGCACCCTGACGCCGAGCCACGTGCTGAAGGCGATGGGGGTGCTCAGCGAGGGCAACGTCCGCGTCTCGCTGCCGCCGGGGACTCCGGCGGAGGACGTCGAGCGGTTCCTGGCCGAGCTGCCCCCGGTGGTGGCCCGGGTGCGGGAGCGGCTGGGCGCCCCGGGCGCCGCCGGCCCCGCCCCGGTGGACGGCGGGGACGACGCGCTGGTGGTGGACGCGCTCGGGCGGCGCTGCCCGATCCCGGTGATCGAGCTCGCCAAGGTGATCGGGGACGTGCCGGTGGGCGGCACCGTCCGGGTGCTGTCCGACGACGAGGCGGCCCGGCTCGACATCCCCGCGTGGTGCGAGATGCGCGGCCAGGAGTTCGTCGGCGAGGAGCCGGCGGACCGGGGCTCGGCCTACGTGGTCCGCCGGCTGTCGTAGCGCCTTCCCGCGGGGGCGGGTGTCAGGAGAGGTGCTTCTGCACCTCGGCCGCGGCCTCGTCGCCGTAGGCCCGCGCGAAGCGGTCCATGAAGTGGGCGCGGCGCAGCTGGTACTCCTGGGTGCCGACGGTCTCGATGACCAGGGTGGCGAGCATGCAGCCGACCTGGGCGGCGCGCTCCAGGGAGACACCCCAGGCCAGGCCGGACAGGAAGCCCGCGCGGAAGGCGTCGCCGACACCGGTCGGGTCGGCCTTGCGCTCCTCCTCGGGGCAGCCGACCTCGACGGGCTGCTCGCCGGCCCGCTCGATGCGGACGCCGCGCGCGCCGAGGGTGGTGACCCGGTGGCCGACCCGGTCGAGGATCTCCGCGTCGCTCCAGCCCGTCTTGCTCTCGATGAGCCCCTTCTCGTACTCGTTGGAGAAGAGGTAGGTCGCCCCGTCCAGCAGTATCCGGATCTCCTCCCCGCTCATCCGGGCGATCTGCTGCGAGAAGTCGGCGGCGAACGGGATGTTCCGGGCCCGGCACTCCTCCGTGTGACGGAGCATGCCCTCCGGGTCGTCGGCGCCGATGAGGACCAGGTCCAGCCCGCCCACCCGGTCGGCGACGGTCTTCAGCTCGATGAGGCGGGCCTCGCTCATGGCACCGGTGTAGAAGGAGCCGATCTGGTTGTGGTCGGCGTCCGTGGTGCACACGAACCGGGCGGTGTGCAGGGTCTCGGAGATGCGGACGGAGTCGGTGTCGACGCCGTGCCGGTCGAGCCAGGCCCGGTACTCGTCGAAGTCGGCACCCGCGGCGCCGACGAGGATCGGCTCGGTGCCGAGCTGGCCCATGCCGAAGGCGATGTTCGCGCCCACACCTCCCCGGCGCACGTCCAGGTTGTCGACCAGGAAGGACAGCGAGACCGTGTGCAACTGGTCCGCGACGAGCTGGTCGGCGAAGCGGCCGGGGAAGGTCATGAGGTGGTCGGTGGCGATGGAGCCGGTGACTGCGATGCGCACGGCGTGGACTCTCCAGGGGGAGGGGGCTTGACACTTCACGCTACCGGGTGGGGACCGCCCGTAGAAGCAGCCAAAACTACCCGATAGTAGATCTTTCTTCGTGACCTTCGGCGTGCCTACGGTGCGAACATGACGAACCTCAAGGTCCACACGACCACGCAGGCCGATGTCGAGGGCGATCTGGCGTCGCTGCGCGGTGACTGCGCCCGGATGGCCCCCCACTGGGCGGTGCCCGACCGGGGCGCCCCCCGTCCGGTGTCCCCCTCCCTGATCCACGGTGTGTCGGTGCCGACCTCGTCGGCCCGGCTGCTGGACGCCATGTCGGACTACGGCGACTGAGGCGGTCCCCGCCGCGACGGCCCGTCCGTCCGGCACCCCGGGGCCTGCCCGCCGGGCCCCGGGGGAACCGTGCGCTCCCCCGCTGCGTCCCATCGCTGTCCCCCGTAAAGGGGATGCGGGATACGACCCCTCAGCAGTCCGGGCACGACCGGGCAGGGTCTTCCGGGACAGCTGTGCAGCCGAAGGAGCGATGCGGTGAACACCGAGCGACCCGACAACGACGACGCCGGCGCCGAGGCACGGGCCGCCGGCAACGCGCGCGACACCGGGGGCGCTCCGGCGGGCGGTGGCGGCGACGACGGGAACGCCGCCGCCCGGGAACGGGAGCAGAACGCACAGGGGGAGCAGAACGCACCAGGGGCGCCGGCGGAGCCCGGGGCGGGCGGAGGCGACGGGGAGCCCGCCGAGCGGCCGGAGGCCGGGAACGAGGCCGGGGCCGGGGCGCCGAGCGGTGCGGCCGGGGCCGGGGCGTCCGGTGAGGCGGGCGGCCAGGGCGGCCCCGGCGAGTCCGGTGACACCGGCGGATCCGACGTCTCCGTACCCTCCGGCGCGACCGGCGAGACCGGCGGCTCCGGTGGTTCCGGCGGCTCCGCCGACGACCCGGGCGACGTCCGGGCCGACGGCGGGCCGGACGACGGGGACGCGGACCGCGCGCCCGCCGGGGCGGAGCCCACCGGGTCGGAGACCACCGGGGCCGCGCCCACCGGGGCCGCGCGCACCGGGGACACCGGGGGCCCGGCGGTGGAGGGCGACGGCGGAAGCGGTGCGGCCGGGGTCTCCCCGCCCCGTCCCGCCGGTTCGTCCGAGCCGTCCGGCGCCGCAGACTCCCCCGGCTCCCCCGGCTCCCCCGGCTCCTCCCGCTCCCTCGGCTCGCCCGACGGCTCCGACGGCTCCGACGGCTCCGGTGACTCCGGCGGCTCCGGTGACTCCTCGCGGGCCGACGGCCCCGACGGGCCGGGGCACCGGCCCGGGGCGGGGCGGCGGACGCCCGTGCTGATCGCCTCCGTGGCCGCCGCCGTCCTGCTGGTCGGGGGCGGCGGGGCGTACCTCGCCACGAGCGTGGCCGGCGGTTCCGGTTCCGGTGGCGGCACGACCCCGGGGGCCAACGGCGACCCCACTCCCCCGCCGCTCGCCCTGGACGGCTACGCCGAGGGCGGCGTGCCCGGTATCGCGCCGGGCGAGCCCAACCCGTACGGGGCCGTCTACCGTGCCGATGGCCCGCTGCCCGAGGGCCCCGGCTCGGCCCCGGTGTACCGCACGCCGGGACAGGTCACGCAGGAGCAGGTCAGCGGCCTGGCGAAGGCGCTCGGCGTCGAGGGCAGGCCGGTGTCGGAGGGCGGGAGCTGGCGGATCGGCGGCAAGGACGGTTCCGGGCCCGTGCTCCGGGTGGAGCAGCGGGCGCCGGGCGCCTGGACGTTCAGCCGGAACGCCCTGACCACCGACAACTGCAAGGGGGACACCTGCAAGGCGCCCCCGGCCGACCGGCCGCCGGTGTCCGAGGAGGCCGCCGAGAAGGCCGCCCTGCCCCTGCTGAAGGCGCTCGGCCAGGACACGGCGAAGCTGGACGCGAGCCGTGCGGTGGGCACCGACCGGACGGTGAACGCCGCTCCGGAGGTCGGCGGGCTGCCGACCTCCGGCTGGGACACGGTGGTCACGGTCGGCGCCGACGGTGCCGTGGGCGGCGCCCGGGGCCGGCTGCTGAAGCCGGTGAAGTCCGACACCTACCCCGTGGTGGGCGCCGGGGAGGCGCTGAAGCTGATGAACGCGGCGCCGGGAGCCGACCGGCGCGGCGGCATCGGCGGCTGCGCCACTCCCGCGCCGCTGGACGAGGGCGCGGAGGGCCGGGAGGGACCCTGCGAGGAGACCTCCGCGGTACCGCCGAAGGACGGCGGGGGCGGCGCGGACGGCAAGGAGACGCTGACCGTCGACCGGGCCGTGTTCGGGCTGGCCTCGCACTCCGTGGACGGGAAGCCGGCCCTGGTGCCGTCCTGGCTGTTCGAGGTGCGTACGCCGGGCGTGCAGGAGACGTCGACGGTGACGTACCCGGCGGTCGACCCGGAGTACCTGTCCTCCGCCACCCGCTCCGGTGAGGGCAGTCCGGCGCCCTCGGGGCCGGGCGACGAGCCGACCTCGGCGCCCGCCGAGCGCCCCGTGGACGTGGAGGGCTACACCGCCGAGGGCGACGAGCTGACCGTGACGTTCACGGGCGGCGTGTGCGCGGACTACACGACGACGGCGCGCGAGAGCGGCGGCAAGGTCACGGTGACCGTCACGGAGAAGACGCGGCCCGGCGAGGTCTGCATCCTGATCGCCAAGCAGTACCAGCAGACGGTGAAACTGGACGCCCCGCTCGGCGACCGCGAGGTCGTGGACCGGGACGGCGAGGCCGTGCCGCTGCACAAGGACGGCGCGCGGCTCCCGGCGCCGTCCGGCGAGAGCCGCTGACGCGGGCCCGGCGTCCGGCGGCAGCACGAAGGCGGCGACCCCCGTGGAGGGGGCCGCCGCCTTCGTCGTACGCGTCGTGCGCGCCGTTCCGGGAGGTCCCGGCCCGGTCGTCGCCCGGCCGCGCTGCGGGTCAGCTGAAGGAGTCGCCGCAGGCGCAGGAACCGGTCGCGTTCGGGTTGTCGATGGTGAAGCCCTGCTTCTCGATGGTGTCCACGAAGTCGATGGTGGCGCCGCCGAGGTACGGGGCGCTCATGCGGTCGGTGACGACCTTCACGCCGTCGAAGTCCTTGACCACGTCACCGTCGAGGGAGCGCTCGTCGAAGAAGAGCTGGTACCGCAGGCCGGAGCAGCCGCCGGGCTGGACGGCGACGCGCAGGGCGAGGTCGTCACGGCCTTCCTGGTCGAGCAGGGCCTTGACCTTGCCCGCGGCGGCGTCGGTCAGAACGATGCCGTCGGTGACGGTGGTGGTCTCGTCCGATACGGACATCTACATCTCTCCCGGGTTGTACGGAGACTGCTTGCCGACGGTTGCAACCGGCGGGGCCGCGGATTCATTCCGGGCCGGGAGCTCGTTTTCCCGCTCCGTCTTCATGCTCGCACACCCCCGGCGTCGGGAGAACGGCCCCTTCCGCCCGTCCACGGGAATACCCGTACCCGCGGCCGGGATTCACGTCACATGGACGCTATGGCCGTCGTCAAAGTGACGTGAAGCGGTTATGATAGATAGCGTCAATCCGACGAAAAGTCGCAACGGTGTCCCGCATGTCCCGCCGGATCCGGTCCTGACGGGCCCGGCGAGCCGCAGAACAGAAAGGGTGCGTGTCGTGACCACCGCCCAGACCCAGGAGCTCGACGTACAGCCGACGCCCCTCGCCCTGCTGCTCCTCGGCCGTGAGGCCGACCCGAAGAGCGAGCGCGGTGTGGAGTGTCCCGGCGACCTGCCCTCGCCGTCCGACCCGGACCTGGTGGAACGCGCCCGCGCGGCCAAGGAGAAGCTGGGCGACAAGGTCTTCGTCCTCGGCCACCACTACCAGCGCGACGAGGTCATCCAGTTCGCCGACGTCACGGGCGACTCCTTCAAGCTGGCCCGGGACGCCGCCGCCCGCCCGCAGGCCGAGTACATCGTCTTCTGCGGTGTGCACTTCATGGCCGAGTCCGCCGACATCCTGACCGGCGACGACCAGAAGGTGGTCCTCCCGGACCTCGCGGCCGGCTGCTCCATGGCCGACATGGCCACCGCCGAGCAGGTCGCCGAGTGCTGGGACGTGCTGACCGAGGCCGGCATAGCCGAGCAGGTCGTGCCGGTGTCGTACATGAACTCGTCCGCCGACATCAAGGCGTTCACGGGCAAGCACGGCGGCACGATCTGCACCTCCTCCAACGCCCGCCGCGCCCTCGACTGGGCGTTCGAGCAGGGCGAGAAGGTGCTGTTCCTGCCCGACCAGCACCTGGGCCGCAACACCGCGGTGCGGGACATGGGCATGTCCCTGGAGGACTGCGTCGTCTACAACCCGCACAGGCCGAACGGCGGGCTGACCGCCGACGAGCTGCGCGCCGCGAAGATGATCCTGTGGCGCGGCCACTGCTCGGTGCACGGCCGGTTCAGCCTGGACTCGGTCAACGACGTGCGCGAGCGCATCCCGGACGTCAACGTGCTGGTCCACCCCGAGTGCCGGCACGAGGTCGTCGCCGCGGCCGACTACGTCGGGTCGACCGAGTACATCATCAAGACGTTGGAGGCGGCCCCGGCCGGCTCCAAGTGGGCCATCGGCACCGAGCTGAACCTGGTCCGCCGGCTGGCGAACCGGTTCGCGCCCGAGGGCAAGGAAGTCGTCTTCCTCGACCGCACGGTGTGCTTCTGCTCGACCATGAACCGCATCGACCTGCCGCACCTGGTGTGGGCGCTGGAGTCCCTCGCCGAGGGCAACCTGGTCAACCGCATCGAGGTCGACAAGGAGACGGAGTCCTTCGCCAAGCTGGCGCTGGAGCGCATGCTGGCGCTGCCGTAACGGCACGGGCCCCGTGCCCGGCCGCCCAGGACGAAGGCCCACCCGGAACCTCGATGCCGGGTGGGCCTTCTTCGTGGGCGGCCGGACGGACACGGCTTGGGCCCGGCCGTGCGCGGCCGGACGGACGCGGCCTCCCTGGTGCGATCCGGAGCGGCCCCGCACCGGATCGCACCGGTGCGGGGCCGTTCGTGCTCCGGGTCAGACCTGCGCCGGCGCCGCCTCGTCCGAGGAGGAGGTGTCCGAGGACGAGGACTCCGCCTCCTCCGGACCAGCCGCGCCCTTTCTCAGCGCCTTCCGCTTCGCACGCCGCTCCCTGGGGAGCTCCAGCATTGCGTAGAGCGTCGGCACCAGGAGCAGGGTGAGCAGCGTCGACGTGATCAGACCGCCGATCACCACCACGGCCAGCGGCTGGGCGATGAAGCCGCCCTCGCCGGTGACGCCGAGCGCCATCGGCAGCAGGGCGAAGATCGTCGCCAGCGCCGTCATCAGGATGGGCCGCAGCCGGTGGCGGCCGCCCTCCAGGACCGCCTCGATGACGCCGTGGCCCCGGGCGCGGTACTGGTTGATCAGGTCGATCAGGACGATCGCGTTGGTCACCACGATGCCGATCAGCATCAGCATGCCGATCATCGCCGGGACGCCCATCGGGATGCCGGTGACGAGCAGCAGACCCAGGGCGCCGGTCGCCGCGAACGGCACGGACACCAGCAGGATCAGCGGCTGGGCGAGCGACCGGAAGGTGCCCACCAGCAGCATGAAGACGATCGCGATCGCGGCGAGCATCGCCAGGCCCAGGTTGAGGAACGCCTCGTCCTGGTCCTCGGTGACGCCGCTGATCTCGGCGGAGGCTCCCGCCGGCAGCGTCAGCGACTTGATCTTCGCCTGGAGGGCCGACCCGACCGCGCCGGTGTTGTCGCCGGTCGGCGTCGCGGTGACGGTGGCCGACCGCTGGCCGTCGATCCGGGTCATGGAGACCGGGCCGTCCACCAGCTCGACGGTGGCGATGTCACCCAGCTCCACCGGGCCCAGCGGCAGCTTCTTCAGCTCGGCCAGGGTGCCGGCCGACCGGGCCGAGCGGATGACGACGTCGCGCTCGGCGTCGTCCAGGAGCACCTTGGCGGCCGGGGTGCCGCGCACCGCCTGGGCGACGACGCCGCCGAGGCTCTGGTCGTCGAAGCCCGCCGCGGCGGCCTTCTCGTTCGCCCGGACCGAGATGCGGGGCACGCTCTGCGCCAGGTCGCTGCTGACGTCGGTGACGTCGTCCAGGGAGGCCACGGCCTCCTGAACCTGGTCGGTCGCCTTGCGCAGCACCTGGGCGTCGGCCGCCTTGACGACGACGCCGAGGTCCTGGCTGGAGAAGCCGTCCCCGGCGGCCACGGTCGTGGTGCCGAGGCCGTCGAGACCGGCGAGGCCCTTCTTCAGGGCGTCCTGGACGTCGTCGGAGGACGCGGAGTCCTCCAGCATCACCTGGTAGGTCGCCTGGTTGGTGTCCGTACCGCCGCCGAAGGCCGCCATGAAGCCGGACGAGCCGACCGTCACCTGGAAGTCCTTGACGCCGTCGGTGTCACCGAGCAGCTTCTCGACCTTCTTCGCCTGGGCGTCGGTCGCCGCGAGGCTGGTGCCGGGGTCCAGCTCCTGCCGGACGGTGAGGACCTTCTGCTCGCCCTGGTCGAAGAAGTTGGTCTTGAGCAGCGGGGCCATGGCGAGCGTGCCGATCAGCACGACCACGGCGATGGCCAGACTGGCCAGCCGGCGCCGGGTGGCGAAACGCAGCACGGCGAGGTAGCCCTGCTGGAGACGGCTCCGGGCCTCCTTCTCCTCGGCCAGCCGGCGGGCCTCCGCCGCGTCCTCGGGGGTGCCCTTCGGGGGACGCAGGAACCAGTACGACAGCACCGGCACGACCGTCAGCGACACCAGCAGGGACGCCAGCAGCGCGGCCGTCACGGTGAGGCTGAAGGAGCCGAACAGCTCGCCCACCATGCCGCCGACCAGGCCGATCGGCAGGAAGACGGCGACGGTGGTGAGCGTCGCGGACGTCACCGCCCCGGCCACCTCGCGCACCGCCTTCATGATCGCCTCGTGGCGCTCCTCGCCGTAGCCGAGGTGCCGCTTGATGTTCTCCAGGACCACGATGGAGTCGTCCACGACGCGGCCGATGGCGATGGTGAGCGCGCCCAGCGTCAGCATGTTCAGCGACAGGTCACGCGTCCACAGCACGATCAGGGCGAGCACCACGGACAGCGGGATGGACACCGCGGTCACCAGGGTCGACCGGATCGAGGCCAGGAAGACCAGGATGACCAGGACGGCGAAGACCAGACCGAGGGCGCCCTCGGTGGTGAGGCCCTCGATGGCCTGGGAGACGGCCGGGCCCTGGTCGCTGACGACGGTGAGCGAGGCCCCGGACCCGAGGTCCTCGCGCAGCCCGGGCAGCTTGTCCTGGACGGCCTCCGAGATGGCGACCGCGCTGCCGTCGTGGTCCATGGTGACCATCACCGCGAGGCTGGGCCTGCCGTTGGTGCGGGTCAGGGAGGTGGCGCGGGCCTCCTCCTGCTTCACCTCGGCGACCGAGGCGAGCCGGACCGGCTTGCCCTTGCCCGGCTCGGCGGTGACCCGGAGGTCCTCGATCTGCTGCAGCGAGGTGAAGCCGCCACCGACCTGGACGGTGCGGTTGGCGCCGCCCTCGTCGAAGGAGCCCGCCGGGACGGTCGCGCCGCCGGCCTGGAGGGCCTGGGACAGCGACTGCGGGGTGAGCCCCGCCTCGGCCAGCTTCTTCGGGTCGGGGGTGACGGTGACCTGGAGGTCGCGCACGCCGTCGACCATGACCTGGCCGACGCCGTCGATGTCCTTCAGGGCGGGCACCACGGTCCGGTCGAGCTGGTCGGCGAGGGCCTGCTGGTCCTTGTCGGAGGTGACGGCGAGGACCACGGCCGGGATGTCGTCCGTGGAACCGGCCACGACCTGCGGGTCGACCGAGTCCGGCAGCATGACCCGGGCCCGGTTGACGGCCTGCTGGACGTCGGCGACGAGCTGCTTGGTGTCGTTGCCGTAGTCGAAGGACGCCATGATGACGGCGTTGCCCTCGCTGGCGGTGGAGGTGACGCCGGAGATGCCGTCGACGGCTTCGAGGTTGTCCTCGAGGGGCTCGACGACCTGCTTCTCGACGACCTCCGGGGAGGCGCCCTGGTAGGGCGCGAGGACGGACACCATCGGGAGTTCGATGGTGGGCAGCAGCTGCTGCTTGAGCTGGGGTATCGCGATCGCCCCGAAGACGAGCGCGACGATCGACATCAGTCCGATCAGCGCCCGTTGCGCGAGGCTGAATCTGGACAGCCAGGACATGGGTTACGGGTCTCTCTTCTGTGAGCGGCAGAAGTGCATGGACGGGCGTGGCGGCGCCCGCTGTACACACTGGGCCATCGGGGACGGGCGATCCGTCGCCCCGTGGTCCATTTCCTTCCACAGCCCCTACTCCCCCCGCAGTACACCGGGGTGAGGTCAGTCCACCCTCGGACGTACCAGACCGGACTCGTAGGCGATGACCACCAGTTGGGCCCGGTCGCGGGCGCCCAGCTTGCTCATGGCCCGGTTGACGTGCGTCTTCACCGTGAGCGGGCTCACCTCCAGGCGTTCGGCGATCTCGTCGTTGGAGTGACCCCCGGCCACCTGGACCAGCACCTCGCGCTCGCGCACGGTGAGCGAGTCGAGCCGTTCGGCGCGGGCCGGGTCGCGGTCGGTGCCGTCGGCCGGGTCGCGCTGGGCGAGGAAGCGGGCGATCAGGCCCTTGGTGGCGGCCGGGGACAGCAGGGCCTCGCCGTCGGCGGCGATGCGGATGGCGTTGAGCAGTTCCTCGGGTTCGGAGCCCTTGCCGAGGAAGCCGGAGGCGCCGGCGCGCAGCGACTGCACCACGTAGTCGTCGACCTCGAAGGTGGTCAGTATGACCACGCGGACCGCGGCGAGGCCGGGATCCGCGCTGATCAGGCGGGTGGCGGCGAGTCCGTCGGTGCCGGGCATCCGGATGTCCATGAGGACCACGTCGGCCCGCTGTTCGCGGGCCAGCCGCACCGCCTCCGCTCCGTCGGACGCCTCTCCCACCACCTCCATGTCCGGCTCCGAGTCGACGAGGACGCGGAAGGCGCTGCGCAGCAGGGCCTGGTCGTCGGCGAGCAGGACGCGGATGGTCATGCGGTCTCCCCCGGGGATGCGCGGTTCACGGGCCGTCGGCGGCCGTCGCGGTGGGCGGATGGGTGGTGGTGCCGGCGGTGGCCGTGGCCGCCGCCGGGCCGGTGCGGGCGGGCGTGGTGCCGGCGGCGGGCGTGGTGCGGGTCTGGAGGGGCAGGATCGCATGGACCCGGAAGCCGCCGCCGTAGCGGGGGCCGGTGGTCAGGGTGCCGCGCAGGGCGGTGACCCGTTCCCGCATGCCGAGCAGTCCGTGCCCGCCGCCGGGAGCCGGGGCGGGTTCCTCGTCGGTTCCGTCGTCGAGCACGGTGATCTCGATGTTCTGTCCGACGCGCACGATGCTGATCTCCGCCCGGGCCCCGGAGCCGGCGTGCTTCTGCACGTTGGTGAGGGCCTCCTGCACGATCCGGTACGCGGCCGAGTCGACGGTGGCGGGCAGCGTGGTGTCCCGCAGGTCGCGGGCCACCTCGACCCGGAGCCCCGCACTGCGGAAGGTGCCCGCCAGGTCGTCGAGGCGGTCCAGGCCGGGGGCGGGCTCGGTGGGCGCCTCGGGGTCGCCCGACTGGCGGAGCAGGCCGACGGTGGCGCGCAGCTCCTCCAGCGCGGACCGGCTGGCCTCCCGGACGTGCGCGAGCGCCTCCTTGGCCTGGTCGGGCCGCTTGTCCATGACGTGCGAGGCGACCCCGGCCTGGACGTTGACCAGGGCGATGTGGTGCGCGACGACGTCGTGCAGGTCCCGGGCGATGCGCAGGCGCTCCTCGGCGACCCGGCGCCGGGCCTCCTCCTCGCGGGTGCGTTCCGCGCGCTCGGCGCGTTCCCGGATGGCCCGGACGACCGCGCGGCGGCTGCGGACGGCGTCACCGGCGGAGGCCCCGATGCCGGTCCAGGCGAAGATCGCGAGGTTCTCCTGCGCGTACCAGGGCAGGGGTCCGGCGGCCATGGCGGTGCCGGTCAGGACCGTCATGGTGAGCAGTCCGAGGCGCCAGGTGGTGGGGCGGTCGGTGGCGGAGGCGACGGTGTAGAGCGCGATCACCGCGCACATCGCGACGGGGGCGCGGGGGTCACCGGTGAGGGAGTCGAGCACGGAGGCGGCGCCGGTGACGGCGAGGACGGTGCGCGGGGCTCGGCGCCGGAAGGCCAGGGCCACGGCGCCGAGCGCCATCAGCGCCAGTCCGAGCGGGCCGGGGGTGCGCAGGCTCCAGGTGACGCCGTCCGGGCCGTGCGGGTCGACGAAGGAGCCGGCCACCATGCAGACCAGGACGCCCGCGGCGAGGGCGGTGTCGAGGGCGAAGGGGTGGGCCCGCAGCCGGCACCGGGCGCGCGTCAAGGTGCTCACGGCCGTCTACGGTAGCCCGGCCGGCGCGGTACCCGGGCGGGCTCGGCCGCCGGGACGGAAGGCGATGGCGGCCGGGGCGGGCGGCACCGGCGGCCGGGGAGGCGGTCGGCGCGGCACCCGCGGTGCGGGCCTGCGGAGGCGGCACGGCAGCGGGCGCGGTGCCGTACCCGATCGGTGCGGGGAGGGCCGGGAGCCGCCGGGGAACGGCCGGGGCAGGGCGGCCGTAGGGGCCTGGAGCCCGGACGGCGGGAGGGCCCCGGGGGCCCGGGGGCCCTGGGAGCGCACGGAGCCGCCCCGGTGGTGCGGGGGCGGCTCCGTGTCGCGTGCGGACGCTGTCGAACGGCGTCGGGCGGCATCGCGCGGCTCGGGCGGCAGAGGAACGGCCCGGACGGCGTCGGAATGGCCCGGACGGGCGTCGCAACAGCCCGGACGGCGTCGGACGAGGCCGGGGGCCGGCGAGTCCGTCGGGGCCTTCAGACGCCGGGGATCAGACCGTCGTCGCTCAGCAGTTCCCTGACCTCCTCGATGGTGGCGTCCGGGGACGGCAGGATGAGGTCGGAGGGCTCCAGGGAGTCGTCCGGCAGGGGCTCACCGAGTTCGTGGACCCTGGCGAGCAGCGCCTGGAGCGTGGTCCGGAAGCCCGGACCGTCGCCGTTGTCCATCTCGGCGAGCAGTTCCTCGTCCAGTTTGTTGAGCTCGGAGAGGTGACTCTCGGCGAGAGCCACCTGCCCCTCCCCCATGATCCGTACGATCACGTCGCCCTCCTCAGGCGTGGATCCCGGCGGCCGGCGGTGCTACTGCTTGTCGAAGCGCGGGGTGTCCTGCGGCTGCTGCTGGGTCCGGGGGTCGGCCTGACCGGTGCCGCCCTCGATGGCCTGCTGCCCCGCGCTCGGGCCGCCCGCCAGCTCGGCCTTCATCCGCTGCAGTTCCAGTTCCACATCCGTACCACCGGAGAGCCGGTCCAGCTCGGCCTGGATGTCGTCCTTGTGCGTGCCGGACGGGTCGTCCAGGGCACCGGAGGCGAGCAGTTCGTCGATGGCACCGGCCCGCGCCTGGAGCTGGGCCGTCTTGTCCTCGGCCCGCTGGATGGCCAGGCCCACGTCGCCCATCTCCTCGGAGATGCCGGAGAAGGCCTCGCCGATCCGGGTCTGTGCCTGGGCGGCGGTGTACGTCGCCTTGATGGTCTCCTTCTTGGTGCGGAAGGCGTCCACCTTGGCCTGGAGCCGCTGGGCCGCGAGGGTGAGCTTCTCCTCCTCGCCCTGGAGCGTCGCGTGCTGCGTCTCCAGGTCCGTCACCTGCTGCTGGAGCGCGGCACGGCGGGACAGCGCCTCACGGGCCAGGTCCTCCCGGCCCAGCGCGAGCGCCTTGCGGCCCTGGTCCTCCAGCTTGGAGGACTGCGACTGGAGCTGGTTCAGCTGGAGCTCCAGACGCTTGCGGCTCGTCGCCACGTCGGCGACACCGCGGCGGACCTTCTGGAGCAGCTCCAGCTGCTTCTGGTACGAGTAATCGAGGGTTTCGCGCGGGTCCTCGGCCCGGTCAAGGGCCTTGTTCGCCTTCGCGCGGAAGATCATCCCCATACGCTTCATGACACCGCTCATGGGCTTCGCGCGCCCCCTTCTGACGGACTCCAGCTCACAGGTCTGCGACAGAACCCACAGTACGGGCCCTGCATCCATTACCGCACTGTCCGGGGACGGATGCGCTCCTCCCCAAGGACGACTGACCGCTCTCCCGATCCCGCGCAAGGAGTAGGTGATCCCCGGGTACCGGCCCGGTGACACACCCGGAGTTCGGGTACGACGTCCCCTCTGTCCCCATACAGACGTCCGGTGTTGCCGGATCGTTCCCCACCGGGCTGGGGTCCAACCCCGGGGACCCCGTACCCTTGGGTTTTGTGTTCCGAAGCCGTGCCAAGGATGAGAAGGCCCCGGCCGCCGACAAGGCGACGGTGACCGACTCCAAGCAGCCCCGTCACCCGGAGGCCCCCAAGGGGCGTCCCACGCCCAAGCGGAGTGTGGCCCAGTCCCAGCGCCGCAGCGTGGCCAACACCTCGATGACGCGCAAGGAGGCCGCCAAGCGGCAGCGCGAGGAGCGCCGAGCCGCGCTGGAGCGGCAGCGCCAGGCGCTGGCCACCGGCGACGAGCGTTACCTGCCCGCCCGTGACAAGGGTCCGGTGCGGCGGTTCGCCCGCGACTTCGTCGACTCGCGGTTCAACATCGCCGAGTACTTCCTGCCGATGGCCGTGATCATCCTGGTGCTGAGCGTGGTCCGGGTGCCGCAGGTCCAGAACGCGGCCCTGCTGCTCTGGCTGGTCGTCATCGTGATGATCGTGCTCGACTCGATCGTCACCGCCTTCCGGCTGAAGAAGCGGCTGGCGGAGCGCTTCCCGGACGACAACCGTCGCGGCGCCGTCGCCTACGCGCTGATGCGGTCGCTGCAGATGCGGCGGCTGCGGCTGCCCAAGCCCCAGGTGAAGCGCGGGGAACGGCCCTGAGCGCGACGCCGTTCGCGGACGGCGCCGCCCCCACCCGGCCGGCTCCGTCCGGGGGGCTGCGTGACGTCGTCCGGCAGGAGCTGGTCGCCCGCCAGCTGGAGGAGCAGATAGTCGCGCGCTTCCCGGTCGGCCGCCGGCTGCGCGTGCTGGACGTAGGCATGGGCCGGGGCACGCAGGCACTGCGGCTGGCCCGGGCCGGTCACCAGGTGACGGGGCTGGAGCGGGAGCCGGAGCTGATCGCCGCGGCCCGCGAGGCCCTGGCCGGGGAGCCCGAGGGCATCCGGGAGCGGATGCGGATCGTCGAGGGCGACGGCCGGGACACCGGCGTGCACTTCCTCCCGGGCAGCTTCGACGTGGTGCTCTGCCACGGGGTGCTGATGCACGTGGCGGAGCCGGACCCGCTGGTCGCGGGGCTGGCAAGAATGCTCGCGCCCGGCGGCCTGCTGTCGCTGCTGGTGCGCAACGGCGACGCGCTGGCGATGCGGCCCGGCCTGTCGGGCGACTGGTCCGGCGCGCTGGCCGCCTTCCGCGCCACCGCCCGGCTGCCGCACTCGCGCACCGGCTCCGACGAGGAGGCTCCGCCGCGCCCCGGGGCGGAGGGCCGGGCCGACCGGCTGCAGAAGATGACGGCGACCCTCGCGGGCATCGGAGCCCCGCTCCAGACCTGGTACGGCGTCCGGATCTTCACCGACACCGCCGCGGACGACGCGGACACCGCGGACGGCACCGGCCTCCCGGAGGACCTGGAGACACTGCTCGCGGTCGAGGAGAAGGCCGGCCGCACCGACCCCTACCGCGGGGTGGCGGCACTGCTGCACCTGTGCGGCGTGCGCGGCTGACCCCCACGCAGCACGGCCCGGCACAGAGACCGCCCGGTGCGGGCGGGGACCCTGAGCCGGGCAGGGCCGGGCGCGGGGAGCCGGGCGGTACGGGGCGAGGGCCCGGCGGCCCCCGCCCGCGGGCTCACACGTCCCGCCTCACGCGTCCCGGCTCACGCGTCCGGACTCACGCGTCCTGGGCGTGCAGGCTCATCGGCCCGTAGATCTCGGTGGAGTCCTCGAACAGCCGCACCTGGTCGGCGCCGCCCTCCAGCAGGGCCTTCCAGTTCTCCCCGATCCAGGACTCGGCGTCCCCCTGGGTGGTGAAGTCCTCCGGCTGCACCGCGGGCTCGACCTGCGTCCCGTCGGCCTTCTCGAACCGCCACGTCCATGCCGCCACGTACGCCTCCCATGGGTGTGAGCACACTGCACGACAGAAGCCGGATCCCGGTCCGGCTCCTGCCCGAAGCCTAGTCGGGCGGGCAGGGCCTGTGGGGAGGGGTGAAAATCGGGGCGTGGAACTCACTCTGCTCGGCACCGGTGCTCCCGCGGGCCTGCCCCGCCCCGACTGCCCCTGCGCGGCCTGCGCCCGCGCCCTCGGGCCGGACGCGCGCGCGGCCACCTCACTGCTTCTGGACGGCGCGCTGCTGCTGGACCTGACACCCGGCGCGGCGCTCACGGCGGCCCGGGCGGGCCGCTCCCTCGGCGGCGTGCGCCAGGTGCTGCTGTCGCACCCGCACGACGGTCCGGCCGTGGAGGTGCCCGCGGGGCTGCCGCAGCCCGGACGGGTGCCGGACGGACGCGAACTGGCGCTGATGACGGGCCACCGGGTCCGGGCGGTGGCCCTGGACGCGCCCGGTACCGGGTACGCGGTGACCGGCCCGGACGGCCACCGGCTGCTGTACCTGCCGCCGGGCGGGGCGCCGGCCGGGCTGGAGGAGCCGGCGGAGCCCTACGGCCTGGTGCTGCTGGACGTGGTGGGGCGCCCCGACGCGCTGGCCCGGCTGCGGGCGGTGGGGGCGGTCGGCGCGGCCACCGACGTGGTCGCCGTCCACCTCGGCCACGACCTGCCGCCGGGCCCGGAGACCCGGCGGCGGCTGGCGGCGGCCGGGGCCCGGGCGGTCCCGGACGGCACCACCCTGGAGGTGGGCGCCTACGAGGAGGTGCCGGACGTCCCGCAGCGCACCCTGGTGCTGGGCGGGGCCCGGTCGGGCAAGTCGGTGGAGGCGGAACGGCGGCTGGAGACCTTCCCCGAGGTGCTGTACGTGGCGACGGGCGGGTCGCGCAACGGGGACACCGAGTGGGCGGCGCGGGTGTGCGTGCACCAGGAGCGGCGGCCGGGTTCGTGGCGGACCGTCGAGACGTGCGACCTGGTGCCGCTGCTCAAGGACGACGGGCCGCCGCTGCTGGTGGACTGCCTGTCGCTGTGGCTGACCGACGCGATGGACGCGGTCGGGGCGTGGGACGACGCGGAGTGGGCGGGCGGCGGGGAGCGGGCACTGCGGGAGCGGGTGCGGGAACTGACGGACGCGGTCCGGGAGACCCGGCGGACCGTGGTCGCCGTGTCCAACGAGGTCGGGTCGGGCATCGTGCCCGCCACCGCGTCCGGCCGCCGGTACCGGGACGAGCTGGGGCGGCTGAACGCGGCGTTCGCCGACGAGTGCGAGCAGGTGCTGCTGGTGGTGGCGGGCCAGGCGCTCGTCCTGCGGGGCTGACCGCGCCCGGCCCGGGGGCGCGCCCCGGCCCGGGGGCGTGCTCCGGGCCGTCAGCCGGCCGTCCGGGCCGGTTTGCGGGCGATGATCCGGTGGCCGTTGGCGAACGGGGTGTGCCGCAGCAGGGGGGCGAGCACGAGGTCGGCCGCCAGGGCACCCGCCACCAGCGGTGCCCCGGCGCGCAGCAGCACCGTGCGCAGGTGCCGGTCGAAGGCGGCGGGCGGGACGGCGCGCCACGGGGTGTCCGGGGCGGGCAGGGAGTGGGCGAGGGCCAGGGCGGCCGCCCCGGCGAGGTCGTGCGGCACGTGGGCGGCACGGCGCGAGGCCTCGACGATCACGCAGCCGCGTTCCTCCAGGACGGCGCGGAGGTTGCGCGGCGGCAGCAGGTGGAGCCGGCGGGGCTGGTCGTAGGGCAGCCACCAGCGGCCGAGGAGGGCGGCGAACAGGCAGCGCGGGTCCAGGGTCTCGACGAGCAGGTGTCCGCCGGGGCGCACGGCGTCGAGGGCCGCGTGGAGTTCCGCGCGGGGGTCGGGGACGCGTTCCAGGTGGTGGAGCACGCTGACGACGTCGTACCGCCCGGCCAGCCGGGCGCGCAGGCGCGGGTGGGCCAGCGGGCCGACGTGGGCCTCCTCCACGCGGCCGAGGCCGCGGGCGCGTTCGACGCGGGCGGTGGGGTCGGTGCCGTCGAAGGCGGTGTAGGGGAAGAACTCCCGGGCGAGCGCGGGGAACCGGGCGTGGCCGGTGCCGACGTCCAGCCAGCTCTCCGGTTCGCCGAAGGGCAGCATGGCGCGCGCGGTGGCGCGGTGGCGGCGTGGGGCGGTGCTCAGCCTGAGGACCCACTCGGTGGCGGGGTCGCGGGGCGCGCCGCGCACGGCCCGCCGGTAGAAGGCCAGCCCTTCGGCGGTGAGCCGGGGGTTCTGGAAGGTGTGGCCGCAGTCCCGGCACGCGTCGACGGTGAACAGGCCCGGCCGGTGGCGTCTCAGGTCGCCGGTGCGCAGCCGGTTCCGCAGCCGCGCGGAACCGCACCAGGGGCAGTCGTCGCGGCGCGGCTCGTGCACCCGCGTGCTCGCCCCGGGCGCGGGGACCGCCGGGGACACGGGCGGGGGCGGCGGCGCGGGCCGCGCCGGGGGAACGGGCGGCGCGGCGGGCGCGGCGGCCGCCGGGGGGACGGTCGGCATCGGGGGGACGGGAGGTACCGGAGGCACCGGGGGCACGGGCGGCAGTACGGACATGGGCGGCTCCCGAGCGGTGGGCGTACGGCAATCCACCGCAAAGCATTGCGTACCGGGCACCCGTCCGGGGTGCAACGGCGCCGGGGCGGCGTGGTGGGCCGGCAGCGGGGCGGAGCGGGGCCCGAAGGGGGCGTGAAGGGCGGCTCGGGGCGGGCGGCCGGGGCTCGGCCCCGTTCGGCACGGGCCGGTACTGTTCGGCGAATGAGCTCGCTTAATCTCGACGACTTCACCGATCTGATCGAGCGCCCGGACGGCGGAGTGCGCCGTGACGCGGAGGCGCGCCGGGAGCGCCTGGCGGTGCCGCCCGGTTCCCTGGGGCGGCTCGACGACCTGGGCGAGTGGCTGGCGGCCGCCCAGTCCTCGGTGCCGGTGCGGCCGGTCGAGCGGCCCCGGGTCGTGCTCTTCGCCGGTGATCACGGCATCGCCGGGCTGGGGGTGTCCGCCCGCCCGGCGGGCAGCGCCGGGGAGCTGGTGCGGGAGGTGCTGGAGGGCGGCCGTCCGGTGGCCGTGCTGGCCCGGCGCCTCGGCGTGCCGGTGCGGGTGGTCGACATGGCCCTGGACTGCGAGCCCGGGTCGCTGCCCGCCGACGTCGTGCGGCACCGGGTGCGGCGCGGCAGCGGCCGGGTGGACCGGGAGGACGCGCTGACCCTCGAGGAGACCGAGGCGGCGTTCCGGGCCGGGATGGCGGTGGCCGACGAGGAGGCCGACTCCGGTACGGACCTGGTGGTGCTGGGCGACGTGAGCGTCGGCGGGACCACCGTGGCGGGCGTGCTCGTGGCGGCCCTGTGCGGGACGGACGCGTCGGTGGTGACCGGACGGGGCGGGCTGGCCGTCGACGACCTGGCGTGGATGCGCAAGTGCGCGGCGATCCGGGACGCGCTGCGGCGGGCCCGGCCGGTGCTCGGCGACCAGCTGCGGCTGCTGGCGACGGTCGGCGGTGCGGACTTCGCCGCGATGACGGGCTTCCTGCTGCAGGCGGCCGTGCGGCGGATGCCGGTCCTGCTGGACGGCGTGGTGACGGCGGCGTGCGCGCTGGTGGGCCAGCGGGTGGCGTTCCGGGCGCCGGACTGGTGGCTGGCCGCCCACGACAGCGGTGAGCCGGGCCAGGCCAAGGCGCTGGACCGGATGGCCCTGGAGCCGCTGCTCACCCACGGCGTCACCGTCGGCGAGGGCACGGGCGGCCTGCTGGCCCTCCCCCTGGTGCAGGCGGCGGCCGCGCTCGCCGCCGAACTGCCGGAGCGCCCGGAGCCGGCGGAGCGGTCCGGACGGACCGGCCCGGCGGAGGCAGGGCCAGAGGCGCAGGCGGGGGCAGAGGCCGGAGCGGGGAAGGGCGAGGCGGTCGACGCGGTGGAGGCGGCGGGAACCCCGGACGTCACCGCCTAGCGTCCCGCACCCGGGGGCCCGGGCCCGCCGGACATCGGCGCGGACCCCCGGCCCCCGGCCCCGGCCGCGGAGCCCGGCCGCCCCGGTGCGGCCCCTCAGCGGTGTTCGAGGGAACGCGGCGGATCGGGGTCGGGTTTGCCGCCGATCCAGTCCTGCACGGCGCGCCGGGGGCCGGACCACCGGCGGTCGTGGTGGTAGGCGCGCAGCACGGACCGGGCACGGGCCCGGTGACGGCGCCGGTAGAAGCGCTTGGCCCACGGGGAACCGGGCCGGGCCAGCCGGATCGCGCCGATCAGGGCGATGACGGGGACGACGACCCCGAGAACGGCGATCCTCGCCTTGCCCTTGCTGAGGGCGATCAGGGAGAAGAGGAAGTTCGCCGTGACGGTGCTGATGAGGTTCGCCCGGTTCTGCTGCTCGTCCGCGTCGAGGTCGTCGACACCGAACGGGGAGAAGCCGCCCAGCAGCAGGCCGACCAGGGCCGCGGTGAGGACGACCACCTCCACGCTCTGCCGTCCCGCTTCGCTCCAGTACACGTCGTCGAGGTGCAGGATCAGCGCGAACTCGTCCAGCACCAGGCCCGCGCCGATGCCGAAGACCACCGCGGCCACCGCCGAGCCGAAGCCGTGCCGTCCGCCCGCCACCGCGGCGAAGCCGCCGACGACGGTGAGGATGACTCCGGGCACGACGTGGTGGATGTGCAGGTCGCCGGCCTTGACGTTGCCGAAGGGGCCCTTGCCGGCCCGGATCATGCGGGTGATGACCCGGGTGATGACGAAGGTGAGGACGAAGGCGGCGAGCGCGAGGAGCAGCGGCAGCTTGCCCGGCTCGATGATGTTCCGCTCCAACCACTGTCCCATATGCGAACTTTATCCATGCCCGCCCGGGCTGCCCTGCTGACCGCCGGGTAATCTGCGCCGGTGCCCCCGCCCTCCTCCGCCTCCCCCGCCTCCCCCGCCGACGGCCTCCGTTTCGCCTTCGGCACCCTCACCGTGCTCCCGGTCCGGGTGACCCGCTGGGACCGCCCGGCCGCCCGGGCCGGCATGCTGTGCGCCCCGCTGACGGGGCTGGCGGTCGGTGCCGCGTCGGCCGCCGCCGGCCTGCTGCTGCTGTTCCTCGGCTCCGGGGCCACGCTCGCCGCCGTCGCCACCGTCGCCGTGCCCGCCGTGCTGACCCGCGGGCTGCACCTGGACGGGCTGGCCGACACGGCGGACGGGCTGGGCAGCGGGAAACCGGCCGGGGACGCGCTGCGGATCATGAAGCAGTCGGACATCGGGCCGTTCGGGGTCATCACCCTGGTCCTGGTGCTGGCGGCCCAGACGGCCGCCCTGGCCCGCGCCTACGACGACACGTGGACGCGCGGCGCGCTCGCCGCGGTGGTCGCGGGCGCCGCGGCCCGGCTGGTGATGACGCTGGCCGCCCGCACCGGCGTGCCGTCCGCCCGTCCGGACGGGCTGGGCGCGGCGGTGGCGGGGGCCGTGCCGGTGGCGGGCGCGGCGGGGGCCGCGGTGGCGGTGGCGCTCGCGGCGGCGGCCGGCGGCACGGCACTCGGGGCGGACGGCGTGGTCCGCGCGGTCCTGGCCGTCGCCCTGTCGGTGGCCGCCGCCGAACTCCTGCTGCGGCACTGTGTGCGCCGGTTCGGCGGCGTGACGGGGGACGTGTTCGGCGGGCTCGCGGAGACGGCGGCGACGACGGCGCTCGTCGTCCTCGCGCTGGGCTGACACCCTCCGGACGGCCGGCGGCGAGGCACCGGCCGCCGCCGCGACGCCGCCGCCCACGCCGGTCCGGCCCGCGGCACCCGGCGGCGGTGGCCACGGCAGCGGTGCCGCACGCCGCGGCGGATCAGCGGCGGGTCAGGGGCGTCAGTGGCGGGTGAGGACGGCGACGGCCGCCGTGAGGACACCGCTCGCCGCGGCCACCAGCGCGGCGGCCACGCAGCGGGCGCGCAGCCGCCGGTACCGCTCCTCGTACTCGAGCCGGAGCCCGGCCACCCGGTCGCGGATCCGCAGCAGGTACGCCCGGGACGCCTCCACCCGTTCGGCGGTGTAGACGCGTTCCACGTCCTCGCGCTGAGCGGTCGTCAGCCAGGGCAGCTGTTCGGCGAAGGCGGCGGCCCGCCGTCGGGCGTCCTCGAGTTCCGCGGCCCACAGGAGGTGGCCTTCCAGCCGGACCAGACCGCGGGCGCTCTCCTGACTGGGATCCACGGGCTTCCTCCACGCTCCGGTCGGTGGGTGTCAGCTCTGCTTGTCCCCGGGGGCCACCGTCGCGGAGGTGTCGGGCCGGTTGTCCGCCCAGTCGATCGCGGCGATCTGCGGGTGGTGCAGGTCGAAGGCCGGGGATTCGCTGCGCACCCGGGGCAGGGTGACGAAGTTGTGCCGGGGCGGCGGGCAGGAGGTGGCCCACTCCAGGGAGCGGCCGTAGCCCCACGGGTCGTCGACGCCGACCGGCTTGCCGTACTTGGCCGTCTTCCAGATGTTGTAGAAGAACGGCAGCAGGGACGCGCCGAGGAGGAACGCGGAGATCGTGGAGACGGTGTTCAGGGCGGTGAAGCCGTCGGCGGCCAGGTAGTCCGCGTAGCGGCGGGGCATGCCCTCGGCGCCCAGCCAGTGCTGGATCAGGAAGGTGCCGTGGAAGCCGATGAACAGCGTCCAGAAGGTCATCTTGCCGAGCCGCTCGTCGAGCATCTTGCCGGTGAACTTCGGCCACCAGAAGTGGAATCCGGAGAACATCGCGAAGACGACGGTGCCGAAGACGACGTAGTGGAAGTGGGCGACCACGAAGTAGGAGTCGGTCACGTGGAAGTCCAGCGGCGGCGAGGCCAGGATGACGCCGGTCAGGCCGCCGAAGAGGAAGGTGAGCAGGAAGCCCAGCGACCACAGCATCGGCGTCTCGAAGCTGAGGGAGCCCTTCCACATGGTGCCGGTCCAGTTGAAGAACTTCACGCCCGTGGGGATGGCGATGAGGAAGGTCATGAAGGAGAAGAACGGCAGCAGCACGCCGCCGGTGGCGAACATGTGGTGCGCCCACACGGTGACCGACAGGCCCGCGATGGCGATGGTGGCACCGATCAGCCCGAGGTAGCCGAAGATCGGCTTGCGCGCGAAGACCGGGATGACCTCACTGACGATGCCGAAGAACGGCAGCGCGATGATGTACACCTCGGGGTGGCCGAAGAACCAGAACAGGTGCTGCCACAGCAGGGCCCCGCCGTTGCTCGCGTCGAAGACGTGGGCGCCGAACTTGCGGTCCACCTCCAGGGTCAGCAGCGCGGCGGCCAGCACCGGGAAGGCGAGCAGGACCAGGACACCGGTCAGCAGCACGTTCCAGGTGAAGATCGGCATGCGGAACATCGTCATGCCGGGCGCCCGCATGCAGATGATCGTGGTGATGAAGTTGACCGAGCCGAGGATGGTGCCGAAGCCCTGGAAGGCCAGGCCCATGATCCACAGGTCGGAGCCGAGACCCGGCGAGCGCGTCGCGTCGGACAGCGGGGTGTAGCCGGTCCACCCGAAGCTGGCCGCACCGTCCGGCGTGAGGAAGCCGGCGAGCGCGATCAGCGAGCCGAACAGGAACAGCCAGTACGAGAACATGTTCAGCCGCGGGAACGCCACGTCGGGCGCGCCGATCTGCAGCGGCATGATCCAGTTCGCGAAGCCCACGAACAGCGGGGTGGCGAACATCAGCAGCATCAGCGTGCCGTGCATCGTGAACATCTGGTTGTACTGCTCGTTCGACACGATCTGCAGGCCCGGACGGGCCAGTTCGGCACGGATGACCAGCGCCATGATGCCGCCGAGGACGAAGAACGAGAACGCCGTGCCGAGGTACAGGGTGCCGATCGTCTTGTGGTCGGTCGTGGTCAGCCACGAGACGACGATCCGGCCGGGCCTTCTGCTGCGGACCGGCAGCTCGTCCTCGTAGGACTCCGTGGACTCCTTGTCGAGGGAGCCCACCGTGCTCTCGTTCGCCACTGTTCCGCTCCTCGCTGAGGGCTCGGGATGCTTCCGGGAGGCAGCATGGCGCGACCGCGACCGACTCTGTCAGACCTCCGGGCGGAACGGCGCGTCGTGGCGCGCGTCCAGTTGACTGGCGTACGGCGTTCGAGTGACGAGGCCTACCGCACGTGACGCAGCCGTGGACAGTGGCCGGAATTCGCCCCTGCCGCGGGACCTCGGCGGCCAGGGGGTGCCCGGCGGCTCAGCAGGCGCGGCGCCAGGCCCCCAGGTCGTACTTCTTGAGCAGCGAACTCAGGCCCAGGCGCCGGGAGTCGGCGCAGAAGCGGTCGGTGGGCAGTTCGTACTCGACGTGGAAGACGGCCTTGCCCGCCGCCACGAACGGGGTCAGCTCGGCGCACTCCCCGTACTGGGCGCACTGCTCGTTGACCGCGAAGTCGAAGTCGCCGACCAGTTCCGGGATCTGGTCCAGGTCGTTCTTCAGGCCCACCGACAGGCCGCGGGCGTGGGCGAGCCGGGCGATCAGGCGGTTGTAGCGGAGCTGGTCGCCGGCGGTGAGGGGGAAGCCGGTGCGGTTGCGGTAGCCGTCCATGTTGTCCGGCTCCACCGCGTCGAAGCCCTTGTCGCGGCACATGTCGAGGCGCTCGGCCATGAGCGGCTCCAGGACGTCGGTGCGGCGGATGTCCAGCCAGCGCTCGCCCTCCCAGCCGTTGCCGCGGCCGATCACCGCCTCGGGGAAGGCCTCGGCGTCCGGCCGGAAGTCCTCCCAGGCGCCGGTGGAGAGGTAGCAGACCACCTTCCGGCCGTCGCGGTGCAGGGCGGCGACGGTCTCCCGGGAGTGGTCGAAGCCGTCGATGTCGTAGACCGGCACGTCGACGGCAGTGTCCAGCCGTCCGCTGAGCTGCCACTGCCAGCCGGTCCCCGGCCGGGGCCGCCAGCGTCCGTCGTCCTGGGGCGCCGGCCGGCCGGGCGCCGAGCCGCAGCCCGCCAGGAGGAACAGGACGAGCAGGAGGGCGGGGAGGGCGGGGCGTCTCACCGGGAGGGCCTTTCGTGCCGGAGGGGTGAACACGGGGAAGGAGGCCGGAGGAACACGGCGGGCGGGCGGAGGGAACGGCGGGCGGGAGGGGCGCCGGGGATCGGGGACCGCAGGAATGAGCGAGCGTACATACGCGCGTAGTCTCGTCCCGGGTGTCCGCCGTACCGGGGAAGGCCCCGCCGTGACCGCGCCCTCGGGTCGCAACTAGGGTCGGCTGCCGGGCCCGGTCGACCCACACCTTTCGGCCACAGCAACTTCACATCGGAAGCGAGAATTCACCACCGTGACTGCTCTCACTCTCAGCACCGCCGCGGTGCCCGGCCTGCGGGCCGACGCGATCGTGATCGGTGTCGCCAAGGGCACCGCGTCCGGGTCCGGGACGCCGGTCGTCGCACCGGGCGCCGAGGCCGTGGACCACGCGTACGACGGCGGGCTCGCCGGCGTCCTGGAGACGCTCGGCGCGTCCGGTGCCGAGGGCGAGGTGACGAAGCTCCCCGCGCCGTCCGGCTTCAAGGCCCCCCTCGTGGTGGCGGTGGGCCTGGGCGCCCAGCCCGAGAAGGACTCCGGCTACGCCCCGGACGCCCTGCGCAAGGCGGCCGGTGTCGCGGCCCGGACCCTGGCGGGTGCCAAGAAGGCCGCCTTCGCCCTTCCCCTGTCCGACGCCGCCGACGCCGGCGCGGTCGCCGAGGGCGCCCTGCTCGGCGCGTACTCCTTCGACGCGTACAAGGACAAGGCCGACACCAAGGACGCCAGGAAGGGCAAGGCGCCGCTCGCCGAGGCCGTCCTGCTCGGCGGCAAGCCGCGCGACCGCGCCTACAAGGCCGCCCTGGAGCGGGCCACCGCGGTCGCCGAGGAGCTGAACCGGGCGCGCGACCTGATCAACACCCCGCCGAACGACCTGAATCCGGAGGCGTTCGCGGCGGTCGCGCAGGCGGCGGCCAAGGAGCACGGCATCAAGGTGCAGGTGCTCGACGAGAAGGCCCTCGCCAAGGGCGGCTACGGCGGCATCCTCGGCGTCGGCGCCGGTTCCGCCTCCGGTCCGCGGCTGGTGAAGCTGTCCTACACCTCCAGCAAGGCCAAGAAGCACCTCGCCTTCGTCGGCAAGGGCATCACCTACGACTCGGGCGGCATCTCGCTGAAGCCGGCCGGTCACAACGAGACGATGAAGTGCGACATGAGCGGGGCCGCCGCCGTGTTCGCCGCGGTCGTCGCCGCCGCCCGCCTGGGCCTGGACGTCAACGTCACCGGCTGGCTGGCGCTGGCCGAGAACATGCCCTCCGGCTCCGCCACCCGCCCCGGTGACGTGCTGCGCATGTACAGCGGCAAGACGGTGGAGGTGCTCAACACCGACGCCGAGGGCCGCCTGGTGCTCGCGGACGCCCTGTGGGCCGCCTCCCAGGAGAAGCCGGACGCCATCGTGGACGTGGCGACCCTGACCGGCGCCATGATGCTGGCGCTGGGCAGCCGCACGTTCGGGATCATGGCGAACGACGACGCCTTCCGCACCGCCGTGCACGAGGCCGCCGAGGAGGTCGGCGAGCCGGCCTGGCCGATGCCGCTGCCCGAGCACCTGCGCAAGGGCATGGACTCGGCCACCGCGGACATCGCGAACATGGGCGAGCGGATGGGCGGCGGCCTGGTCGCCGGCCTGTTCCTGCGCGAGTTCGTCGGCGAGGGCATCACCTGGGCCCACCTCGACATCGCGGGCCCGGCCTTCAATGAAGGCGGCCCCTTCGGGTACACGCCCAAGGGCGGCACGGGCACGGCCGTCCGCACGCTGGTCCGGCTCGCGGAGCTGACCGCGTCCGGCGACCTGGCCTGATGTCCGGCCGCCGGGGCCTCGCACGCGGGTAGGGCGGGGCCCCGGCGGCGGACGTGGGACGTCTCACACCACGGCCCCACGTCTCGTACGGCCTCGACAAGTGCGAGGATAGGGCTCGGCAGGACAGGGCCCCACCGAAGGGCCGAAAACCTAAAAGCGGCCGGACACCAGCCGCCGACCGGTCACTGGAGACCGGCGTGGCGCACATGCATGGAGGACGTGACGTGGCGAACGACGCCAGCACCGTTTTCGACCTAGTGATTCTCGGCGGTGGCAGCGGTGGCTACGCCGCGGCGCTGCGCGGGGCTCAGCTGGGCCTGGACGTCGCCCTGATCGAGAAGGGCAAGGTCGGCGGTACCTGCCTGCACAACGGTTGCATCCCCACGAAGGCCCTGCTGCACGCGGGCGAGATCGCCGACCAGGCGCGCGAGAGCGAGCAGTTCGGTGTGAAGGCCACCTTCGAGGGCATCGACATGGCGGCCGTCCACAAGTACAAGGACGACGTGATCGCCGGTCTGTACAAGGGCCTGCAGGGGCTGATCGCCTCGCGCAAGGTCACCTACATCGAGGGTGAGGGCCGGCTGTCCTCGCCGACCTCGGTCGACGTGAACGGCCAGCGCGTCGAGGGCCGCCACGTCCTGCTGGCGACCGGTTCGGTGCCCAAGTCGCTGCCCGGCCTGGAGATCGACGGCAACCGCATCCTCTCCTCGGACCACGCCCTGGTGCTGGACCGCGTGCCGAAGTCCGCGATCGTGCTGGGCGGCGGCGTCATCGGCGTCGAGTTCGCCTCCGCGTGGAAGTCCTTCGGCACCGAGGTCACCATCATCGAGGGCCTGAAGCACCTCGTGCCGGTCGAGGACGAGAACAGCTCGAAGCTGCTGGAGCGCGCCTTCCGCAAGCGGGGCATCAAGTTCAACCTGGGCACCTTCTTCGAGAAGGCCGAGTACACCCAGGACGGCGTCAAGGTCACCCTCGCCGACGGCAAGGAGTTCGAGGCGGAGGTCCTGCTCGTCGCCATCGGCCGCGGCCCGGTCTCCCAGGGCCTGGGCTACGAGGAGGCCGGGGTCGCCATGGACCGCGGCTTCGTCCTGGTCGACGAGTACATGCGCACCAACGTCCCGACCATCTCCGCCGTCGGTGACCTGGTCCCCACGCTCCAGCTCGCGCACGTCGGCTTCGCCGAGGGCATCCTGGTGGCGGAGCGTCTGGCCGGCCTGAAGACCGTTCCGATCGACTACGACGGTGTCCCGCGGGTGACGTACTGCCACCCCGAGGTCGCCTCCGTGGGCATCACCGAGGCCAAGGCCAAGGAGATCTACGGCGCGGACAAGGTCGTCGCCCTGAAGTACAACCTGGCGGGCAACGGCAGGAGCAAGATCCTCAAGACCGCGGGCGAGATCAAGCTGGTCCAGGTCAAGGACGGCGCCGTGGTCGGCGTCCACATGGTCGGCGACCGCATGGGCGAGCAGGTCGGCGAGGCCCAGCTGATCTACAACTGGGAGGCGCTGCCGGCCGAGGTCGCGCAGCTGATCCACGCCCACCCGACGCAGAACGAGGCGCTCGGGGAGGCCCACCTGGCGCTGGCCGGCAAGCCCCTCCACTCCCACGACTGACGCCTTCCGTCTTCGGGCGCGACGACACAGACTTCCGCAATTCGTAAGGAGCAACCGAAACCATGGCGGTTTCCGTAACCCTTCCGGCGCTCGGCGAGAGCGTCACCGAGGGCACTGTCACCCGCTGGCTGAAGGCCGAGGGTGAGCGCGTCGAGGCCGACGAGCCGCTGCTCGAGGTCTCCACCGACAAGGTCGACACCGAGATCCCGGCGCCCGCCTCCGGCGTGCTGTCCTCCATCAAGGTCGCCGAGGACGAGACGGTCGAGGTCGGCGCCGAGCTGGCCCTGATCGACGACGGCAGCGGCGGTGGTAGCGCGGCCGAGGCGCCCGCCGCCGAGCAGGCCCCGGCGGCCGAGCAGGCCGCTCCCCCGGCCCCGGCCCCCGAGCCGCAGGCCCAGCCGTCCACCGAGCAGTCCGCCCCGGCGCCGGCCCCCACCGCCGACGCCTCGGCGGGCGGCGGCTCCGCCGAGGGCACGGACGTGGTCCTGCCCGCGCTCGGCGAGTCCGTCACCGAGGGCACCGTCACCCGCTGGCTGAAGTCGGTCGGTGACAGCGTCGAGGCCGACGAGCCGCTGCTGGAGGTGTCGACGGACAAGGTCGACACCGAGATCCCCGCCCCCGCGTCCGGCACCCTGCTGGAGATCGTGGTCGGCGAGGACGAGACCGCCGAGGTCGGCGCCAAGCTGGCCGTCATCGGCGAGGCGGGTGCCGCTCCGGCGGCCGCTCCCGCTCCGGCCGCGCCCGAGGCCCCGGCCCAGCCCGAGCCCGCCCCGGCCCCGCAGCAGCAGGCCCCGGCCCAGCCCGAGCCCGCTCCGGCCCCGGCTCCGGCGCCCACCCCGGCTCCGGCTCCGCAGCAGGCCGCCCCGGCTCCCGCTCCCGCTCCCGCTCCGGCGCCCGCACCTGCCCCGGCCCCGCAGCAGCCCGCTCCGGCCGCCGCCAAGCCGGCGGACGAGGGCGCCTACGTGACCCCGCTGGTGCGCAAGCTGGCCGCCGAGAAGGGCGTCGACCTGTCCACCGTCAAGGGCAGCGGCGTCGGCGGCCGGATCCGCAAGCAGGACGTGGAGGCCGCCGCCGAGGCCGCGAAGGCCGCCCCGGCTCCGGCCCCGGCCGCCGCCGCTCCGGCCGCCGCCCGGAAGACCCCGGTGCTGGAGGCGTCCCCGCTGCGCGGCCAGACCGTGAAGATGCCGCGGATCCGCAAGGTCATCGGCGACAACATGGTCAAGGCCCTGCGGGAGCAGGCCCAGCTGTCCTCGGTCGTCGAGGTCGACGTCACCCGTCTGATGAAGCTGCGCGGCCAGGCCAAGGACGCGTTCGCGGCGCGCGAGGGCGTCAAGCTCTCCCCGATGCCGTTCTTCGTCAAGGCCGCCGCGCAGGCGCTGAAGGCCCACCCGGTCATCAACGCCAAGATCAACGAGGCCGAGGGGACCATCACCTACTTCGACACCGAGAACATCGGTATCGCGGTGGACTCCGAGAAGGGCCTGATGACCCCGGTCATCAAGAACGCCGGTGACCTGAACATCGCCGGCATCGCCAAGGCCACGGCCGAGCTGGCGGGCAAGGTCCGCGGCAGCAAGATCACTCCGGACGAGCTGTCCGGGGCAACCTTCACCATCAGCAACACCGGTTCGCGCGGCGCGCTGTTCGACACGATCATCGTGCCGCCGGGCCAGGTCGCCATCCTCGGCATCGGTGCCACGGTCAAGCGTCCGGCCGTCATCGAGACGGAGGAGGGCACGGTCATCGGCGTCCGCGACATGACCTACCTGACCCTCTCCTACGACCACCGTCTGGTGGACGGCGCCGACGCGGCCCGTTACCTGACGGCCGTCAAGGCGATCCTGGAGGCGGGCGAGTTCGAGGTCGAGCTCGGCCTGTAGCCGGCGCCGTACAGCGGAACAGGTGCCCCCGTCCGGAGTCTCCGGGCCGGGGGCACCTGCCGTGCGGGGGGCGGGAGACGGGCGGCGCGGGCCGGGCGACGTCACAGTCGTCGTGTAAGTCTCGTCTCACCTGGGCGAAAGCGCCCCCGTGCGCCCCACCGGTTCGGCGCGGCGGCCGTATTGTCTAAGCGTCGAACGCCCTCAGGGGACCGGTGGGGCCCCCGCGTAAGGAGCTCTCATGACCGCGCCCGTCGTCCACTCGCTGCGCGAACAGATCCGCGAGCACATCCTGGAAGGGATCATCAGCGGGCGCTGGCAGCCGGGTGAGCGGATCGTGGAGCGGCGGATCGCGACGGAGCTGGAGGTCAGCCAGACTCCGGTGCGCGAGGCGCTGCGGGAGCTGGAGTCGCTGCGGCTGATCGAGTCGGCGCCGAACAAAGGCGTACGGGTCCGCAATCTGACGGCCGCCGACCTGGAGGAGAGCTACCCCGTGCGGGCCGGCCTGGAGGCGATCGCGGCCGAGCTCGCCGCGGACCGGCTGGCCGAGGACTGCTCGGCGCTGGAGCCGCACGTGGCGGCCCTGTACGAGGCGGACCGCCTGGCCGACGGCACGGGCCAGGTACGGCACACGGTCGCCTTCCACCGCGAACTGGTGCGCGCGGCCGGGAACTCGGTGCTGCTGCACACCTGGGAGGGCCTGGGCATCGAGGTGTTCACGGCGCTGTCGATCCGCTGGCTGGGCACCGTCCAGCAGTCCTACGCGGAGGAGCACGAGGAACTGGTGGCGGCGTTCCGGCGCCGGGACCCGCGCATCGCCGAGATGGTCAAGGCCCACGTGCTGGGGTGCGCCCCGCGGGCATGAGCCCCGGCGGACCGACCGCGGGCTCGCGGACGCTGGCTCGCGGGCGCGGGCCGGGTCGCGGGCGCGAGCCCGATCCGTGCTCAGGGCGGGTCGTGGGCGCGAGCCCGATCCGTGCTCAGGGCGGTTCGTGAGCGCGAGCCCGATCCGTGGGCTCGGGGCGGGTCGTGGGTCCGGGTCGCCGCCTCGGTCCGAGGGCGCTCATATGCGCTCCCACCTGCGAGAACGGAGCGCTTTCAAGGTCACCGAGTGCCAGGCCGCGAGGCACCGCGTGCCGACTTTCTCGTCATCAAGAGATTTTGCCCGGGAACCTTTGATCGATCATCGATCAGCGGGTTATTGTCGCCAGCGGGCTTGCACCCGAGCCCCCAGCCCTGTCCTGCCAAAGACCTAGGGCACCCCCGAACCCTTGCTGTGAGGGAACCCCCTTCGACTGAGGAAGGCGGCGACATGACCGACCCCAAGGCTGTCCGTCCGAGCGAGCTCGACCAGCTTCCGGACCGCGACCCCGAGGAGACCGCCGAGTGGCGGGCCTCCCTCGACGCCGTCACCGAGGCGGCAGGCCCGCACCGTGCCGCGTACCTGATGCGCCGCACCCTGGAGCGTGCCGAGGGCGCCGGCGTGCCGCTGCCGAAGCTGCTGGAGACCGACTACGTCAACTCCATCCCCACGTCCGCCGAGCCCGCCGTGGACGGTGACGAGGAGCTGGAGGCCAGGATCACCGCGTGGAACCGCTGGAACGCGGCCGCGATGGTCACCCGCGGCAGCAAGTACGGCGTCGGCGGCCACATCGCCACCTTCGCTTCCGCCGCCTGGCTCTACGAGACCGGCTTCAACCACTTCTTCAGGGGCAAGGAGGCGGACGGCTCCGGCGACCAGCTCTACATCCAGGGCCACGCCTCCCCCGGCATCTACGCCCGCGCCTTCCTCGACGGCCGGCTCACCGAGGCCCAGCTGGACAACTTCCGCCGCGAGGCCGGCGGCGACGGCCTCCCGTCGTACCCGCACCCGCGGCGCCTGCCCTGGCTGTGGGAGTTCCCCACGGTGTCGATGGGCCTCGGCCCGATCTCCGCGGTCTACCAGGCGCGGTTCAACCGCTACCTGACCAGCCGCGGCATCAAGGACCTGTCCAACTCCCACGTATGGGCGTTCCTCGGCGACGGCGAGATGGACGAGCCGGAGTCCACCAGCGCGCTGACCCTCGCCTCCCGTGAGGGCCTGGACAACCTGACCTTCGTCGTCAACTGCAACCTGCAGCGCCTCGACGGCCCGGTCCGCGCCAACTTCAAGATCGTGCAGGAGCTGGAGGCGCAGTTCCGCGGCGCCGGCTGGAACGTGATCAAGACGCTGTGGGGCACCGCCTGGGACGAGCTGTTCCAGCTGGACACCACCGGCGCCCTGGTCCGCCGCCTGCGCGAGGTGCCGGACGCGCAGGTGCAGACGTACCAGACGCGCGACGCGGCCTACATCCGCGAGGACTTCTTCGGCAAGGACCCGGCGCTCGCCGAGATGGCGAAGCTGCTGAGCGACGACAAGATCCTCGAGTGCTTCCACGTCTCGCGCGGCGGCCACGAGGCCCGCAAGGTCTACGCCGCCTACCGGGCCGCGGTCTCCCACAAGGGCGCGCCGACGGTGATCCTGGCCCAGACGGTCAAGGGCCACACCCTGGGCGAGGGCTTCGCGTCGAAGAACGCCAACCACCAGATGAAGAAGCTCTCGGTGGACGAGTTCAAGGCGATGCGCGACCGCCTCGGCCTGCCGATCAGCGACAGCGCCTTCGCCGACGGCGAGGTCCCCTACGCCCACCCGGGCGCCGACTCCCCCGAGGTCCGCTACCTCCAGGAGCGCCGGGCCGCCCTCGGTGGTCCCGCCCCGGCGCGCAGGGTCCACCCGGTCGCGCCGCTGCCCCAGCCCGCCGACAAGGCGTTCACCGCCTTCGACAAGGGCTCCGGCTCGCAGAACGTCGCCACCACCATGGCGTTCGTCCGCCTGGTCAAGGACCTGGTGCGCGACAAGGAGACCGGCAGGCGCTGGGTGCCGATCGTGCCCGACGAGGCACGCACCTTCGGCATGGAGTCGCTGTTCCCGTCGCTGGGCATCTACTCGCCCGCGGGCCAGACGTACGAGCCGGTCGACCGCGACCAGCTGATGTACTACAAGGAGGCCAAGAACGGCCAGATCCTCAACGAGGGGATCACCGAGGCCGGGGCCATGGCCGAGTTCATCGCCGCCTCGACGTCCTACGCGACGCACGGCGAGACGATGATCCCGTTCTACATCTACTACTCGATGTTCGGTTGGCAGCGCACCGGCGACCAGATGTGGCAGCTCGGCGACCAGCTGGGCCGCGGCTTCCTGGTCGGCGCCACGGCGGGCCGCACCACGCTGACGGGCGAGGGCCTGCAGCACGCGGACGGCCACTCGCCGGTCATCGCGGCGACCAACCCGGCCGCGCTGACCTACGACCCGGCGTTCGCGTACGAGATCGCGGTCGTCGTCAAGGAGGGTCTGCGCCGGATGTTCGGCGAGGGCCGGCCGGACGAGGACCAGAACGTCTTCTACTACCTGACGGTCTACAACGAGCCGCTGCCGCAGCCCGCCAAGCCGTCGGTGCCGGGCATCGACGAGGGCATCGTCAAGGGCCTGTACCGCTTCAACACGGCCGAGTCGGCCGGGCTCACCCCGGCGGCGAACGCCCCGCGGATCCAGCTGCTGGGCTCCGGCACGGCGATCCACTGGGCGCTGACGGCGCAGAAGCTGCTCGCCGAGGAGTGGGGCGTGGCCGCCGACGTCTGGTCCGCCACCTCCTGGACGGAGCTGCGCCGGGACGCCATGGAGGCGGACGAGGCGCTGCTGCGCGGCGAGGAGCGGGTGCCGTACGTGCGCCAGGCGCTCCAGGGTGCCCAGGGCCCGGTGCTGGCGGTCTCCGACTACATGCGCCAGGTGCCCGACCAGATCGCGCAGTGGGTCGAGCAGGACTACACCTCGCTGGGTGCCGACGGCTTCGGCCTGTCGGACACCCGGGAGGCCGCCCGCCGTCACTTCGGCGTCGACGCCGAGTCGATCGTCGTCGCGGCGCTCGCCCAGCTCGCCCGGCGCGGCGAGGTCCGGGCGACCGCCGTGAAGGAAGCGCGCGAGCAGTACGGTCTGTGACGGCCGGCGGAAGGCCGTGTGACCGCGGCCGTCCGACGGCGTGACCGTGACCTGTGGGAAGGCCCCCGCCGAGGCGGGGGCCTTCTTGCATGATGGGCGCATGCGTGCTGCCCGGCTGATCAAGATGGTGCTGTTGCTCCAGTCCCGCCCGTCCATGACCGCGGCCGAACTGGCGCGGGAGCTTCAGGTGTCGGAACGCACCGTCACCCGGGACGCGCAGGCCCTGTCGGAGGCGGGGGTCCCGGTGTACGCGGACCGGGGGCGAGCCGGCGGCTACCGGCTGATCGGCGGCTACCGCACCCGGCTGACCGGGCTGGCCCGCGGGGAGGCGGAGGCGCTGTTCCTGTCCGGGGTGCCGGGCGCGCTGCGGGAGATGGGGCTTGAGGACGCGGCCTCGGCGGCCCGGCTGAAGGTGTCGGCCGCGCTGCTGCCCTCGCTGCGGGACGCCTCCCGGACGGCGGCGCAGCGCTTCCACCTGGACGCGCCGAACTGGTTCCGCGAGCCGTCGACCCCCGGGCTGCTGCCCGCCGTCGCCGACGCGGTGTGGGACGACCGGACGGTCACCGCCCGCTACCGGCGCGGGGAGGCCGAGGTCGAGCGGCACCTGGAGCCGTACGGCCTCGTGCTCAAGGCGGGCGTGTGGTACCTGTGCGCGCGGGTGGCGGAGCAGGGGGCGTTCCGGGTGTACCGGATCGACCGGTTCACGGCGGTGGAGGCGTCCGCGGAGCGCTTCGAGCGGGCGGCGGACTTCGACCTCCCGGCGTTCTGGGAGGAGCGGGCGGAGCAGTTCGCGCGCTCGATCCTGCGGGCGGAGGTGGTGGTGCGGCTCTCCGCGGAGGGGGTGCGGCGGCTGCCGCACGCCGTGGATCCGCTGTCCGCCCGGGAGGCGCTGTCGGAGGCGGACGCCCCGGACGCGGCGGGGTGGGTGCGGGTGACCCTGCCGGTGGAGTCCGAGGACGTCGCGCACGCGCAGCTGACGGCCCTGGGGGCGGAGGCGGAGGTGCTGGCCCCGGCGTCGCTGCGGGAACGGTTCGCCGAGCAGGCGGCACGGCAGGCGGACCTGTACCGGCGCTGAGGGGCGCCCTGCCGGGCCGGGAGCACGACCGGGGCGGCAGGAGCCCCGGGCCCCACCTGTTTCCCGGGCCCGCCCGCTCCCCGGGCCCGCCCCGGTGCCTGCGCGTGCCCCGGGCCGGGCGGCCCGGTTGTCCGGGGCGTGTCCCGGCGTGGCGCACTGCGGGTGCGTCGGTGGGGCGCAGGGCCGATGCTGGACAGCGTGATGGACGAGACGGAGTTCTGGGAGCTGGTGGACGCCGCCCGGGAGGACGCCGAGGGCGACCCGGAGGAGCAGGCCGACCTGCTGGTCGAGCGGCTGCTGCGGCTCGATCCGGACGCGGTCGTGGACTTCGCCCGTCACTTCGAGGCCCGCTACCACCGCGCCTACCGCTGGGACCTGTGGGGCGCGGCCTGGGTGCTGCTGGACGGGGCGAGCGACGACGCGTTCGACTACTTCCGCTGCTGGCTGATCGGGCAGGGCCGGGAGGTCTTCGAGGGCGCCCTGCACGACCCGGACGCGCTGGCCGACCTGCTCGACGACGACTTCGACGAGGAGGTCGACGGCGACGGCGAGGAACTGGGCTACGCGGCGGACGAGGCGTACGAGCAGCTCACCGGTTCCGTCGCGCCCGACCTCGGACTGCCCCCGGGTCCCGCCGAACCGGAGGGGGCCCCGCTCGACTTCGAGAACGAGAAGGTCCTGGCGGAGCGCTACCCGCGCCTGTGGGCCCGCTTCCGGGACTGAGGCCGCCCGCCCGCCGACGCGGGCACGGTGTGAGGTGAAGGCCCCTCCGGGCCCCGTGCGTGGTGGGGTCCGGAGGGGCCTTCGCATGTCGAGCGCGTCAAGCGCGTCAAGCGCGTCGAGCGCGTCGAGCGCGTCCGGTTCCGGGGCGCTCGGACCACCGCGGGCGCCCGGACCACCCCCGAGCGGTCCGGGCCGGTCCTCACCGGAACCCGGCGGCGCCGGTCGGGGCCCGTCGGGGGAGCCGGTGAGGGCCGGTGAGGTCCGTAGCGGGGCCGGTGAGGGCCCCGGGAGCCGGTGAGGGCCCCGGGAGCCGGTGAGGGCCCCGGGAGCCGGTGAGGGCCCCGGGAGCCGGTGAGGGCCGGGGACGGCCGTCCCCGGCCGGGGGGTCAGGGCACCGGATGCCGGTGGCGGGCCGGGACCGGGGTGAGGGCCGGGTGGCGGGGCGCGGCGTTGGCCTGGGTGAGTGTGGAGGCGGTGTGGGCCGGGGGGCCCAGGATGACGGCCGCGGCTGCGCACAGGACCGTCCAGGGGGCGCGCAGGGCGCCGGTCCGGACGGTACTTCGATCATGACTGTCGTTCATCGGCCCTTCTCCGGTCTGCTTGCGTGCCGGACGGCAGGGCGGCGGACGCCTCCCCGATCCGGCGGGTCTCCCGTCGCGCGTCGGACGCGCGCCCCTGCATCTCGGCCGCCATCTCCCGGATCTGCGGGAGTCGGGCGTGCAGGGCGGCGCCCGGGCAGCTGGTCTCGTAGCCGTCGTTGTGACCCGCGACGGCGGGCAGGGTGGCGGCGGTGCCGGCCGCGTACCGGCTGCCGCCGTTGCTCGACACCAGCCGCACCTCGGCCCGCGGGTCGGTGTCGGAGGGGCCCAGCTTCCAGGCCGCCAGGGTGGCGATGGCGTGCAGCATCGGCTTGGGCACCGGGGTGCCGGCGGTGAAGGTGCCGATGGCGGCGATGCCGACGGTGCGGTGGTTGAAGCCCTGGGTGTGGGCGCCGGTGACGGGCCGGTCGGTGCCGCCCGCCCGGCCCTCGTAGACCACGCCGCAGCGGTCGACGAGGAAGTTGTAGCCGATGTCGTCGAAGTCCCGGCCGAGGATCTGTCCCTCGTACAGGTGGCGGATGACCTCGGGCGTCTCGGCGCAGGCGTAGTCGTTGGGCGAGTCGGTGTGGTGGACGAAGACGGCGACGATGCCGTCGTCGTAGCGCGGCGGCGGCTGCTCGCGCGCGTCCTCGCCCACCCAGGTGGCGCGCGGCAGGATGTGCGGCCGGGGCGCCGTGTGGACGGGCGCCCCGCGTGCGGCGGGCCGCGCGGTGGCCTCGGCGGCGCGTTCGACGCCGTGGGCGCACAGCACCAGGGCGACGGCGGCTGCCACGCCCGGCAGACAGCCGAGCGGCACCGTGACCGCCCTGGGCAGGCCCGGGGTGCCGGGCCGGCCGGGTATCCGGGAGGCGCGGCGCTTCCGCGCCCCTCGCGGTCTCCTGGGGACACGCATGGGTCCACTGTGGGACCGATCGGCTCCGCCCGCGATGTGTACTGTGCCACCCGGTGGAACCATCGTCCGGGTCCGCGGCGTTTTCCCGGGTGTACGCGCGCGGACCGGCCCCTTTCCGACGGCCGACGGCGCGCGTGGCTGATCACCGGGCCCCTCCCCCACGTATGAGGGGGTCCGAGAGAAAGGCGGCGTGCGTGGACCTGCTCGACATCCTGCTGTTGCTGATCGTCCTGGCCTACGCCGCGTCCGGCTACCGGCGCGGGCTGCTGGCGGGCTGTGTCTCGCTGGCCGGCTTCGTGGGCGGTGCGGTGATCGGCGTGTGGATCCTGCCCTGGGTGATGGACCTGGTGACGCCGGGGACGACCCGGGCGACGGTGACGGCGGTGCTCACGGTGCTGCTGCCGGCCGTGGTGGGCCACGAACTGGCCGGACGGCTCGCGCTGCGGCTGCGGCGGGAGCTGGACCGGGGCCCGCTGCGGGTGGCGGACGGGATCGGGGGCGCGGCGGCGAACGCGGTGGCGGTGCTGATCGTGGCGTGGGTGGCCGCGTCGGTGCTGGGCGCCTCCTCGTCACCGCTGGTCACCTCGGCGATCCGGGACTCCCGGCTGCTCGGCGCGGTGCAGGACGCGATGCCGGACACCACCCCGGGCTGGTTCTCGCGGGCCACCTCGGCGCTGACCGAGGCCGGGTTCCCGCAGGTGTTCAACCCGTTCGAGAACGAGTCGACCGCCGAGGTCGCCGAGCCCTCCGGGGACAGCGTGACGGCCGCCGCCACCCGTGCCGCGCAGCGCAGCACGGTGAAGGTCGAGGGCGTGGCCGGCACGCAGGGCCGCGAGGGCAGCGGCTTCGTGTACGCGCCGGAGCGGGTGATGACCAACGCGCACGTGGTGGCGGGCATCGACCGTCCGACGGTGCAGGTGGGCGGCGTCGGGCGGGCGTACCGGGCGCAGGTGGTGCTGTTCGACCCGGCGAAGGACGTCGCGGTGCTGGAGGTGCCGGGGCTGCGGGCGCCGGTGCTGCGGTTCGAGGACGACGCCCGGCGCGGCGACTCGGCGGTCGTGGCGGGCTACCCGCAGGACGGGGACCTCAACCTCCAGGCGGCGACGGTCGCCAACCGTGTGCAGGCCCGGGGCCGCACCATCTACAACGACGCGACCGTCACCCGCGAGATCTACTCGATCCGCTCCACCGTCCGTCCGGGCAACTCCGGCGGACCGCTGCTGACCACGGACGGCAAGGTGTACGGGGTGGTGTTCGCCCGCTCGACGTCCGACGCGGAGACCGGCTACGTGCTCACGGCGGCGGAGGTCGCCGAGGACGCGGAGCGGGCGGCGGAGGCGACGGCGCCGGTGGACACCGGCGAGCTGGTCACGTCGTAGGGCCCGTCGTCCGGAGCACGCTGGCCTCAGACCAGGGACCGCCCCATCATGACGTCGTCGACGTAGGCGCCGCCCACGAGGAACTCCTCCGGCTGGACGCCCTCGACGACGAAGCCCTCGGAGGCGTAGAGCGCGCGGGCCGGGGCGTTGTGGCCGAGGACGCGCAGGGTGATGCGGCGGGCGCCGCGGGCCCGGGCCTCGGCGACGGCGGCCCGCACCAGGGCCCGTCCGACGCCCAGGCCGCGGGCGTCCTCGGCGACGGCGAGGCCCGCGATCTGACGGACGTGCGCGTTGGAGGCGAGGGGCGTGGGGAAGCCGAGCCGCACGTAGCCGACGACCCGGCCCGCGTACTCGGCGACGAGGTGGTCCGGCGGGCCCCACCGCTCGGTGAAGAAGGGCCCGTACGGCGGCTCCGGCCGCGGCGTGACGGCGTGCAGCGGGGACCAGGTGTCCCGGTCGAGGCGGGCGAGCGGCTCCTCGTCGTCGGGGCTGGCGGGGCGTATGTGCACCTCGGGCATGGGGGCCACTGTACGTCCGGGACGCGCCGCCGCGGTCGCCCGTTCCGGTGCCCGGGACGGCAGGATGGGCGGCATGGAACAGTCGCGAGTCGCGGTGGCCGGTGCGTCCGGTCTCATCGGTGGTGCCCTGGCGCGGTCGCTGGCCGCGGACGGGCACGAGGTGGTCCGGCTGGTGCGCAGGGCGCCCCGGGGCCCGGACGAGGTCCGGTGGGACCCGGAGGCGGGCGCGGTGGACGCGCCCGGCCTGGCCGGGTGCGACGCCGTGGTGAACCTGGCCGGGGCGGGGGTCGGCGACCGGCGCTGGACGCCCGCGTACAAGGAGCGGATCCGGTCGAGCCGGGTGCGGGGCACGGCGGCGCTCGCGTCGGCGGTGGCCGGGCTGGCGGAGGCCGGACGGCCGCGGGTCCTCGTCAACGGGAGCGCGATCGGCTACTACGGCGAGACCGGTGACCGGGAGGTCGACGAGAGCGCCCCGGCCGGGGAGGGCTTCCTGCCGTCGGTGTGCCGGGAGTGGGAGGGCGCGGCGGCACCGGCCGAACGGGCGGGGGTGCGCACGGTGTTCCCGCGGACCGGGCTGGTGGTGTCGCGCGACGGCGGGGCGTGGGGCCGTCTCTTCCCGCTGTTCCGGGCCGGGCTGGGCGGCAGACTGGGGGACGGGCGGCAGTACTGGTCGTTCGTGGCACTGCACGACGTGGTGGCCGCGCTGCGCCATCTGCTGGAGCACGAGGGGCTGTCGGGGCCGTTCAACGTGACCGCGCCGCGGCCGGCGACCAACGCGGAGATCACCCGGGTGATGGCCCGGGTGCTGCGCCGCCCCGCGGTGTTCGCGGTGCCGGCCCCGGTGCTGCGGACGGTGCTGGGGGAGATGTCCGGGGACGTGCTGGGCAGTGCGCGGGTGCTGCCGAAACGGCTGCTGGAGTCGGGCTTCCGGTTCGCCTTCCCGGACGTCGAGGGGGCGGTGCGGGCGGCCCTGTGAGCGGGTGCGACCGCTTGTCCCCGGGTCCGCGCCCCCTGTGACCTCTTTCCGTCCGGGTGCGGTCGGCATGCGACCGTCGTGCGCCCGTGCCCTGTCGATGCGCGACTGTCCGGGACCGATCACGGGCCTAACCTCGACCTGAACTCGGGTATCCCTGGGGCCTGTTGAGGGCATGACGTCTCCAGCGCCCGCGCAACCTCGAGGAGGGGCACGTGCTTGAGCCCACGCACCAGGCGGACGTCGTCGTCGTGGGGGCCGGTGTCGCCGGCCTCGCCGCGGCGCGTCGGCTGACCAGCGCAGGAGTCGGCACCCTGGTCCTGGAGACCGCCCGGCAGGTGGGCGGCCGCATGGCGACCGAGAAGACCGACGGCTTCCGGCTCGACCGGATCGGGCAGCTGCTGTCGACGGCGTATCCCGAACTACGGCTGAACGCAGGCCTGGACGGACTCGTCCTGCACCCCTTCGCGCCCGGTGTCCTGCTGCACAGCGACGGACGGCACCACCGGGCGGGCGCTCCGTCCGGCGCCGGGGGCGCGAGGGGCGCACTCCATGCAGTGCGCGCCTTCGCGAGCGCCCCCCATCCCCGGGGCGTGCCCCGGCGGCCGGCCGCGGTGCCCGGCCGTCAGGTCTCGGTCCCCCGCAGCCGCACCGGCGCCCCGCTGGGCACCGCGGTGGACCAGGCCCGGCTGGGGGCCGCGTTCACCCGGCTCGCGGGGACGCCCGTGGAGCGGCTGCTGGCACGGCCGGAACTGACCGCCGCCGAGGCGCTGGTGGCGCGGGGCCTGCCCGCCCGCACCATCGACGGCTTCCTGCGTCCGCTGCTGGCCGCGCTGTTGTGCGACCCGGACCTCACCACGTCGAGCCGGTGCGCGGACCTCGCCCTGCGCTCCTTCGCGCGGGGACGGCTGTGCCTGCCGGAGGGCGGCGCCGAGGCGCTGCCGGAGCTGCTGCTGCGGGGGCTGCCGCCGGGCACCGTGCACACCGGCGTGCGGGTCACGTCCGTCTCCACCACCTCGGTGACCACCGCCGAGCACGGCGAGTTCCGCTGCCGGGCGGTGCTGATCGCGACCGACGCCCGCTCCGCGGCCGACCTGCTGCCCGGACTGCGGGTGCCGGACTTCCACCCGGTGACCGTGGTGCACCACGCGACCGACGACCCGCCCGCGACCGGCACCGCGCTGCTGCTCGACGCGGACCGGGGCGGCCCGGTGAGCCACACCGCCGTGGTCAGCCGGGTGGACCCCACGCGGGCACCGGCCGGGCGCGCGCTGGTCGCCTCGACGGTGCTCGGCACTCCCCCGGCCCAGGTGGACACCGCCGTCCGCCTGCACCTGAACCGGCTCTACGGCACGTCGACCGCCCGCTGGGAGACGCTGGCCGTGCACCACACCCCGCACGCCGTCCCGGCCATGCGGGCCCCGCACGACCTGCGCCGGCCGGTGCGGCTGCTGGCGGGGCTGTACGTGTGCGGCGACCACCGGGACACCAGCACGGTGCAGGGCGCGCTGCACTCCGGCCGCCGGGCGGCCACCGCCCTGCTGACCGACCTCGGCGCGGGCCGCCCCCTGCACACCGCGGACCCCCTGCCGACGGCCCCGCGGGCGGCCTGACGGTGCGGTGACCGACCTCCGCGGGCCCGGAGCCGCGACCCGGCTCCCGGCCCGCGGGCCAACCCGAGCGGCGCGGACGCTCCCCCGACGCGCGCGGGCGGCCCCCGGCGGCTCCCGGGCGGCTCCCCGGGGCACGGGCCGTCCGGCGGCTCCCGGTCCCCGGGCCGTGCGGATGCGGCCAGGGGGCCCCGCTATCCGAGGGCCGCCACCTTGTCCCGGTAGGTGCGCACCGGGCCCGCGTCGCGGTACGGCTCCAGACGGCGCTCGAAGTCGCGCACGTACTCCACGGCCCGCACCGACCGCATCTCCGCCGCCTGGCCGGCCGCCTCCACCGCGAGCTGGCACGCCTGGTCGAGTTCGCCGAGGCCGAGGCGGGCGGTGGCCAGGACGACCCGGCTGAACAGCCGGCTGCGGGCGTACGCCGGCGCGCGCAGTTGCAGGGAGCGCTCGGCGTGCTGGGCGGCGGCCCGGAACTGCTGGAGGTCGCGGTGGCAGTGGCCGAACTCGTCGGCCAGCTGCGCCTCGTCGAAGAACCGCGCCCAGTGCGGCACCTCGTCGCCGGGCCGGGCGCCCGCCAGGGCGCGTTCGGCGCGCACCAGCGCGGTGGTGCAGGCGCGCACCTCGCCGAGCACGCCGTGTCCGCGGGCCTCGGCCGCGTGCAGCAGCGCCTGCACGGCCGGCGGGACGGAGCCGCCCGCGCCCTGCTGGGCGACGCGGGCGAGCTGCACCGCCTCGCGCCCGTGCCCGAGGTACACGGCCTGGCGGCTCATCGTCACCAGGACGTAGGCGCCGTAGGCCCGGTCCCCGGCGGCCTGGGCGAGCCGCAGCGCCTGCACGAAGTAGCGCTGGGCGAGCCCGTGCGCGGCGATGTCGTACGAGGTCCAGCCGGCCAGCCGGGTCAGGTCGGCGGCGGCCGCGAACAGCCGGCGGCCGGTCTGCTCGCCGTAGGTGCCGCGCAGCATCGGTTCGCACTCGTGCTCCAGGTAGCGCACCAGTGCCTGCCGGGCGTGGCCGCCGCCGTAGGCGTCGTCGAGGGTGCGGAACAGCTCCCCGACGGAGCGCAGGGCGGCGATGTCGCCGCCGCTGACCCGCTGGCCCGGCCCGCGTTCGGCGCCGCGGGCCCGGCGGGGGACGAGTCCGGCGGCCCCGGGGGGCCGGACGGCCGGGCGTCCCTGGGCGGGGACCCGGACGGGGGGTTCCGCGCGGGCGACCTTCTCGTCGGGGCGGCCGATCAGCCAGTCCCGGCTGGGCACGACGAGCCCCGCGGAGGTGAAGGCGATCTTGCGGAGTTCGGCGTGGCTGCCGGAGTCCTTGCGCCACAGCCCGCTGACGATGTCGACGGCCTCCTCGGGGGTGGCCGCGAACTCCAGGCCCGCGTAGACGGGCGCGCAGGCGTCCAGGCCGAGGTCCTGGGCGGTGAGCCGGCGGCCGAGCCGGCGGGTGAAGACCTCGGCGATCAGGGCGGGGGTGGTGCCCCGGGGCTGCTGTCCGCGCAGCCAGCGGGTGACGGAGGTCTTGTCGTATCTCAGGTCGAGCCCGTGTTCGAGACCGAGCTGGTCCACGCGACGGGCGAGCCCCGCGTTGGAGAACCCCGCTTCTGCGATGAGCGCGGCGAGCTGGCGGTTGGGGGTGCGCTGCGCGGGTCGTTCCGTCATCTGCTGTGCGGTCTCCTGCCTTCCGGGCGAACTGTGAGCCGGGGTGCCTGTGAGCAGCCCGAATGGCCTCACGGTCGGCGCGAATGTAGCGGAGAGTAAGCGGGCGGTCGCACATTCCGTCAGGCATTCATCCGATCGTGTGAGGATTGGCCGGAAGGCTGACGGACGTACAGTGGCGTGGGCGCGTTGCGTGCCTTACGAGCTTTCTAGGGAGGCGCTTGCCGTGGGTGACGTGCGGTTCGTCCGGATGGGCTTCGGGGCCGAGGCCGTGGACTATCAGGTGGCCTGGGACGAACAGCGCCGGGTGCACGCCGCCCGCTTCGCCGACGAGGTGCCGGACACCGTGCTCCTCCTGGAGCACCCCCCGGTCTACACGGCGGGCCGCCGGACCGAGGAGAGCGAACGCCCCCTGGACGGCACCCCCGTGATCGACGTGGACCGCGGCGGCAAGATCACCTGGCACGGCCCCGGCCAGCTGGTGGGCTACCCGATCCAGAAGCTGCCCCGCCCCGTGGACGTGGTCGCCCACGTGCGCCGCCTGGAGGAGGCCCTGATCCGTACCTGCGCCGACTTCGGCCTGACAACCACCCGGGTCGAGGGGCGCAGCGGCGTGTGGGTGCTGGGCGACCCGGTCGAGCAGCGGCCCGTGCTCGGCGGGCTCTCCCTCGACTTCGACCCCCGGCTGCACGACGAGGAGTTCGACCCCCGGCTGAACGGCCCGGAGTACGCCCCGTCCAACGCCGGACAGCGGCGCGAGGACCGCAAGATCGCCGCCATCGGGATCCGGGTGGCCAAAGGCGTCACCATGCACGGCTTCGCGCTCAACGTGAACCCGGACAACGTCTGGTTCGACCGCATCATCCCCTGCGGCATCCGCGACGCGGGCGTGACCTCCCTGGCGAACGAGCTGGGGCGTGACGTCACCCTGGACGAGGTGCTGCCGGTCGTGGAGCGGCACCTGCGGGACATTCTGGAGAACGCGGACCTCAAGCCGCGGGAGATCGAGAGGACACCGGCGGCCTGACCGGCCCGGCCGGACGCCGCCTCCGGCCACCAAATCAACGGGCGTACCCTGGGGAACGCCGAAGAATCAAACGCTAGGGAGCCGATGTGTCCGCAGTCGCACCCGACGGACGCAAGATGCTGCGCCTGGAGGTCCGCAACAGCCAGACCCCCATCGAGCGCAAGCCCGAGTGGATCAAGACCCGGGCCAAAATGGGCCCCGAGTACTCCAAGATGCAGAACCTGGTCAAGAGCGAGGGTCTGCACACGGTCTGCCAGGAAGCCGGCTGCCCGAACATCTACGAGTGCTGGGAGGACCGCGAGGCCACCTTCCTGATCGGCGGCGACCAGTGCACCCGGCGCTGCGACTTCTGCCAGATCGACACCGGCAAGCCGGAGGCGCTCGACCGTGACGAGCCCCGCCGGGTGGGCGAGTCCGTGGTCACCATGGACCTGAACTACGCCACCATCACCGGCGTCGCCCGCGACGACCTGGAGGACGGCGGCGCCTGGCTGTACGCGGAGACCGTGCGCCAGATCCACGCGCAGACCGCGCAGCGCGCCGACGGCCGCACCAAGGTCGAACTGCTGGCCCCCGACTTCAACGCCGTGCCCGAGCAGCTGGCCGAGGTCTTCTCCTCCCGGCCCGAGGTGTTCGCGCACAACGTGGAGACGGTGCCCCGGATCTTCAAGCGGATCCGCCCCGGCTTCCGCTACGAGCGCTCGCTGAAGGTCATCACCGAGGCCCGCGACGTCGGCCTGGTCACCAAGTCCAACCTGATCCTCGGCATGGGCGAGACCCGTGAGGAGGTCAGCGAGGCACTGAAGCAGCTGCACGACGCCGGCTGCGAGCTGGTCACCATCACCCAGTACCTTCGCCCGTCCGTGCGGCACCACCCGGTGGAACGCTGGGTCAAGCCGCAGGAGTTCGTGGAGCTGAAGGAGGAGGCCGAGCAGATCGGCTTCTCCGGCGTCATGTCCGGCCCGCTGGTCCGCTCCTCCTACCGCGCGGGGCGGCTCTACCAGATGGCCGTCGAGAAGCGCGGCAGCTACGTGGCCGCCCAGGCGGTCTGACGGCTCCGGCGCCCCGGCCCCGCCCCGGCGGCGGGGCACCCGTCCCGCTCGCCGGGCCCGTCCCGCGCCGGCGGGGGCCGGTCCGGGAGTCCGGCGGGGCGGAGGGGCAGTCGAGCGGGGCGGAACGGCAGTCGAGCGGGGCGGAACGGTCCGGGAGTCCGGCGGGGCGGCGCGCCCCGGTTCTCCAACGGCCCGGGTGCGCGCCTGTGAAATGACGCACAAGAGACTACTGGCCAGTAATGGCCGAGAGCGCGCGGTCCCGCACGTCCTCGCAGATGAGGGCGCACGACGGGGCCGCGTCCTCGTTCGTGGGCCCGGTACCGGGCCTTCATGGGTGTTTGACCGGCGGGTCACGTCCTGGTAACACCAAGCAGTGACCCTGGAACGACAGCACGTACACCCGCACGTGCAACGACCGCGGAACCGTACCGAGAGGGACACCCGTCATGCAGGCCGCGCCCGTCCGCGCCAACGCCCTCCCCTCCTTCACCACCGCCCTGCGGGCCGTCGAGTCGCTGCTGATGAGCAGCGGCCAGCGCACCGCCCGCCGCAACGCCTGGACCTCCGTCCTGGAGGACCGCCGCCGCGCCAAGGACCGGGTCGAGACCGAGCGCGCGCTGCAGCAGTCGCTGCTCACGCGCCCCTGACCCGCCCGCACCCCGTCGCGTGCGCGTCCCGGCCGGGCACTGCCGTCGATCGCGCTCGCGGGGCCACGTAGACTTCGGGGCATGGCGAGGAAGGAAACCGCAGCGGACGCTGCGAACCCCGGGCGACTGAAGCAGATCGCCCTGACCTACAAGATGACCCGCAGGGCCGACAAGAAGATCGGTCTTGTACTCGCGGCTGTCGGAATCGTCACCTTCGGTGTCTTCCTCGCGATCGGTTTCTTGATCGGGCACCCCATCTATCTCGGCATCCTGGGCTTCCTGCTCGCCTTCCTCGCGACGGCGATCGTGTTCGGGCGCCGGGCCGAGCGGGCCGCGTTCGGTCAGATGGAGGGCCAGCCGGGCGCCGCCGCGGCCGTGCTGGACAACATCGGCCGGGGCTGGACGACCACCCCGGCGGTGGCCATGAACCGCAACCAGGACGTGGTGCACCGCGCGGTCGGCAAGGCCGGCATCATCCTGGTCGCCGAGGGCAACCCGAACCGGGTGAAGACCCTGCTGGCGGCGGAGAAGAAGCGGATGAACCGCATCGTCGCCGACGTGCCGGTGCACGACCTGATCGTCGGCACGGGCGAGGGCCAGGTCCCGCTGAAGAAGCTGCGCACCACCATGCTGAAGAAGCCCCGCGTGCTCACCGGCCCCCAGGTCACCGCGACCAACGACCGGCTGCGCGCGCTCGGCGACCTGATGAACAACATGCCGCTGCCGAAGGGTCCGATGCCCAAGGGCATGAAGCTCCCGAAGGGCGGCCCGCGGCAGCGCTGAGCTCCCACCGCGACGACGGACGGCAACGCGCCGAGGGGCGCCCGGACCACTCCGGGCGCCCCTCGGCGTTGTGCGTTGCCCGTGGGTGCGGTGCCGCGCGGGAGTGCGGTGTTGTGGTGCGCGGTGCGGTGTGTGGTGGGCGCTGCGCCTCGGGTGACGGATGCGCGGTGCGCCTCGGGTGACGGATGCGCGGGACGCCGCGTGTGCCGGTTGTGCGGTGCGGTCACGCGTACCGGTCGCGCGGGGGCAGTTGCGCGTGACGGTCGTGCGGGGCCGTCGCGTGGGAGTCGGGCGCCGCGGCGCTCCGTCGCGTTCCGTGTCCTTGCCCTGCCCTGTACGTTCCCTGCCCTGCCCCGCCCTGTCGTATACGGCACCCCGGCGCGTCGGGCTGTGGCCACGGCGTCACCGGGCCGTGCCCGTCGGGTGGGCAGTCGGGGGTGCGAGGGGTCTGGGGTGAGGAGGCCAGGGGACGGTCCGTACCGGACCGTCGAAGCCGCACCCGGTCCGCCGGGAGCCTCAGATCCGCACCTCGACCGTGCCGGCCATCCGGTCGTGCAGCCCCCGGCCGTCGCGGTCCCAGATCAGGGCGGGCAGGGCCAGGCAGAGCAGCAGGCTGCGCAGCAGCGCTCGCGCCGGCTGGACGCCCCCGGTGTTCAGGGCGACCACGCGCAGCCCGAACAGCCGCTTGCCGGGCGTGCAGCCGATCGTCCCGACGGTGAGCACGCTCATGACGAAGAAGATGAGCAGCGCCCAGTTGGACGACGTCTGGCCGTAGCTGCCGGTGATCAGCTGGGACGCGATCAGAGCACACATCGCCCAGTCCACCGCCAGCGCACCGAGCCTGCGGCCGGGGCGGGCGATCGAGCCCGGCCCGTCCTCGGGAAGCCCGAGCTGCTCGCCCCGGTACCCGAAGTCCGCACCGGCGTCCTCCATGGCCGCACGGGGGCCGGAGAGCCATGATCCGATTGCTTGCCTGTTGTCCACCCGTCCACGGTACTGCGCCCGCATATGACCGGAGGGGGGCGGGGTGTGTCCGGGACCTCGCAGGCGGGCGCGCGGTTAACTTGTGCGAAACAAATGGGTCACGCCCGAGAAATCACCCGTCCTTAGGGTCGAACACAGCGTGTGCCACCCGCACTGGCCGCACGAACGATCTACCACCCCGGCGGGACGGTCGGGAGTAGGAGGAGCTGGATGTTCCAGAACGCCGACGAGGCCAAGAAGTTCATCGCGGACGAGGACGTCAAGTTCATCGACGTCCGGTTCTGCGACCTCCCGGGTGTGATGCAGCACGTCACGGTCCCCGCCGAAGCGTTCGACCCGGACGAGGAGCTGGCCTTCGACGGATCCTCGATCCGCGGGTTCCAGGCCATCCACGAGTCCGACATGTCGCTGCGCGCCGACCTGTCCACGGCCCGCGTCGACTCGTTCCGCCGCGACAAGACGCTGAACATCAACTTCTTCATCCACGACCCGATCACGGGCGAGCAGTACTCCCGCGACCCGCGGAACGTGGCCAAGAAGGCCGAGGCGTACCTGGCCTCCACCGGCATCGCGGACACCGCGTTCTTCGGTCCCGAGGCCGAGTTCTACGTCTTCGACAGCGTGCGTTTCAAGACCTCCGAGAACGAGTCCTTCTACCACATCGACTCCGAGGCCGGCGCCTGGAACACCGGTGCGCTGGAGGACAACCGCGGTTACAAGGTCCGCTACAAGGGCGGCTACTTCCCGGTCCCGCCGGTCGACCACTTCGCCGACCTGCGCGCCGAGATCTCCCTGGAGCTGGCCAAGGCCGGCCTGAAGGTCGAGCGCCAGCACCACGAGGTGGGCACCGCCGGCCAGGCCGAGATCAACTACAAGTTCAACACGCTGCTCGCCGCGGCCGACGACCTCCAGCTCTTCAAGTACATCGTGAAGAACGTCGCCTGGCGCAACGGCAAGACGGCGACGTTCATGCCGAAGCCGATCTTCGGTGACAACGGCTCCGGCATGCACGTCCACCAGTCCCTGTGGGCGGGCGGCGAGCCGCTGTTCTACGACGAGCAGGGCTACGCCGGCCTGTCGGACATGGCCCGGTACTACATCGGCGGCATCCTCAAGCACGCCCCGTCGCTGCTGGCGTTCACCAACCCGACGGTGAACTCCTACCACCGTCTGGTGCCGGGCTTCGAGGCCCCGGTCAACCTGGTGTACTCGCAGCGCAACCGCTCCGCCGCGATGCGCATCCCGATCACCGGTTCCAACCCGAAGGCCAAGCGCGTCGAGTTCCGCGCCCCGGACGCCTCCGGCAACCCGTACCTGGCGTTCTCCGCGCTGCTGCTGGCGGGCCTGGACGGCATCAAGAACAAGATCGAGCCGGCCGAGCCGATCGACAAGGACCTCTACGAGCTGGCTCCCGAGGAGCACGCCAACGTGGCACAGGTCCCGACCTCCCTCGGCGCGGTGCTGGACCACCTCGAGGCCGACCACGAGTTCCTCCTCCAGGGCGACGTCTTCACGTCCGACCTGATCGAGACCTGGATCGACCTCAAGCGCACCAGCGAGATCGCCCCGCTGCAGCTGCGCCCGCACCCGCACGAGTTCGAGCTGTACTTCGACGTGTGACACCGCCCCGGGCCGGAGCGGGTAACCGCTCGCCTGGGCCGTCCGTGGGCCGTCGGCCGTGCTCTTCCCGCTGGGGAGAAGCACGGCCGACGGCCTGTTTCGTGGCGGCTGGTCAGGCCGGCAGGTCGCCCTCTGCCGGGCCGTCGCCCGCTTGGCGGCCGCCGATCGTCGGCCGGCCACCCGTTGAGGGAGCAGTACGTCGAGATCAAGTGCCCCGCCCGGGTCGTCGGAGGAACAGGCGCATGTGTCTGGCGTGGTGCGGCCGGCGGTGGTGGGGGGCGGGCGCGCGGGGGTGGGAGGACCGCTCTCCGGGCGCTCCGGTGGCCGGAACACTTCCGCCGGGGGCGGCCTTCAGGGGACCATGGGACCTGACACGGTTGTTCGAGAGAGGTCACGGGGATGTCCGAGAGGGACGAAGAGGAGCGGGAGTTCGACATCAGGTGGGCCGACGACGCCCCGCACAAGGAGCCGTCGGCGCGGGCCCGGATGCTCGCCGCCCGGTGGAAGGACAACCCTCCCGGGCCGGTCCCGTTCCGCCCCGAACCGGAGCACCGCGGGTCGGCCGGGCGCTCCCGCTGGACGTCGACCGTGCTGGTCCTGGGCGGGATCGTCGCGGTGATCCTGCTGCTGGGGTACATCGGCTTCCAGCCGTACTGATTCTCCCGCGACAGCCGCTCCCCCTCACGCCTATGGTCGGCGGGAACAACAGCTCGCGGGGGGCGTGGTGGACGTGGGGCGTGGAGAGAGCGCGGCGGTGCGGCTGCTCGGCGGGCCGTTCCCGGCCGAGGGCCTGGACGGCGGTGATCCAGGGGCCTGGACGGCCTTCGACCTGAGGCTCCGGTGGGACATCCGGTACGGGGCGGCGCCGCCCGACGGCCCGGACGCGCCCGGCCCGGACCCGGTGGCGCGGGCCGCGCGGGCGCTCTGTCATCCGGGCGGCCGCGTGCGCGAGGCGGCGCTCGGCAAGGCCGTGGCGCACCCGGTGCTGCTGCCCCTGCTGGTCCTGCGGGCGGCCGACTGGGTCGCACCGGTGCGGGAGCGGGCCCGCCGGCTGCTGACCGGGGTGCTCGACGTGGGGTCGGCGTTCGCCCTGGCACCGGTGGTCCTGCGCACCGGGGAACGTGAGCGGGGGGCGTTCGCGGTCGAGCTGCTGGGCTCCGTGCTGCGCCGGGCGCCGCGCGAGGAGGTGCTGCGGCTGTGCGCCCACCCGGAACGGGCCGTGCGCCGGTTCGCCGTCCGGCTGGCCGTCGGGGAGGGGCGGTTCTCCCCCGCCGAGCTGGCCCGTCGCGCCCACGCGGACCACGACGTCGTCGTCCGGTCGGTGTGCGCCGACGCCGCACTGGCGGCCCTGGCGCGCGGGGCCGACCGGGAGGGGGTGCTGGAACCGCTGCTGACCGCCCGCGGTCCGCGGGTCCGGGCGGCCGGGGTCACGGCGCTGCGGCGGGCGGGGCTGCCGGAGCGCGCCCAGGGGTTCCTGGCCGACCGGTCGGCGCTCGTGCGGGCCTGCGCGCGGTACGTGGTGCGGCAGGACGGCCGGGACCCGCTGTCCTGGTACCGGGAGCGGTGCGCCGGCCCGGAGGTGCCGCCGGACGCGGTGATCGGGCTGGCGGAGTGCGGGCAGCGGGGGGACGCCGCCGTGCTGTGGCCGCTGCTCGGCCATCCGGTGCCGCGGGTCCGGGCGCGGGCGATGGCCGGACTGCGTCTCCTGGACGCGGTCGACCCGGCACGGCTGCTGCCGCTGCTCGACGACCCGGCGCCGGGTGTGGTGCGGGAGACGGTGGCCGCGCTGCTGCCGTCCGCCCGGTCGCTGCCGGACGGGACGTTGACGGACCGCCTGGCGGGTCACCGGCCCCGGGCGACGCGCGTGGGCGCGTTCCGGCTGCTGGTCGCCCGAGGGGACGTGGCGGGGCTGCGGACGGCGGTGGGACTGCTGGGGGACACGGACGAGGGACTGCGGGAACGTGCGGAGCGGGCGGTACGGCGGTGGCAGCCCACGGAATCCGGGAACCCGGAGGTGGGCGTGCTGCTGGAGGCCGCCCGGCACCTCTTCGACGACGACGCCTACACCCGGCGCAGATGGATGGCGGGCCTGCCCCGGTGACCCGGTGACCCAGTGACGCGGAGGCCGGTGCTCGGTTCCCGGGGCTTGCCGGGATTCCCGGAAGTTGCCGGAAGTTGCCGGGAGAAGCCGGGAGCAGCCGGGAGTCCCCGGTGCCTCCGGTGCCCCGGCGAGCAGGGCACCGGGACCCGGGGCTCCGCCGGCCGAGGGTCCGGTGAGGAGCCCCGCCGGTGCGGGGCCCCTCACCGCTTCAGCGGTTGTAGCGCATGAAGGCGCGGACCATGTGGCACGTGGTGTCCGACGGCGGGTGCACGCCGATCATCTCGGCGGCGCTGCGGATCGTCTCGTTGCGGGCCTGGCCGGGCAGGTAGACGCCGGAGTCGAGCAGGGCTATGGCCAGGCGCATCGCCTTCAGCCGGCGGTTGTGCGTGACGTACCACTCGCGGGGGCGGCCGGGCGGCAGCGGGCGCTTCTCGACCGGAGCGCAGGGCAGTTCGAGCAGGACGGGGCGCTTGGCGGTGGACTGGGTGGGCAGGGGCTTCGGCTTCAGGGCGGCAGCGGGCACGGGCATCCTCCAGTCGCGGACGGGGCAGCTCCGAAGTCGACGGCGACCCCGGCGATTCCCTCGAACACTGCTTCCAGTGTACTGCCCGGCACTGACATTCCGGGGGCCTGTGGACAACCACAAAGGCCCAGTTCAGGACGTATTTTGAGGGCGCGTCACGGGAGATTCGAGGGAGGCGCGCGGGGCGCCTGAAATTCGAACAGAGCGGGTCCCGCGCGGGCGGGCGTACGGTGGGCCCATGGAGATCTGGATCAACCCCGCCTGTTCCAAGTGCCGCAGCGCGCTCAGCCTGCTCGACGCGGAGGGCGCCGAGTACACCGTCCGGCGCTACCTGGAGGACGTGCCCAGTGAGGACGAGATCCGCGAGGTGCTCGGACGGCTCGGCCTGGAGCCGTGGGACATCACGCGCACCCAGGAGGCCGCGGCCAAGGAGCTGGGGCTCAAGGAGTGGCCGCGGGACGCCGGTGCGCGGGACCGGTGGATCACGGCGCTCGCGGAGCACCCCAAGCTGATCCAGCGGCCCATCATCACCGCCGACGACGGCACGGCGGTGGTCGGCCGCAGCGAGGAGGCGGTGCGGGACGCGCTGTCCCGTTAGCAGCACCGTCCACCCCAACCGGGGTGTGACGCAGGTTACTTCGCGGACTTGGGCCGACCGCTGAGCAACTCCGTTCGGTATCTCGTACATAGCGGCGTACGCTCCCCCCCATCCTCTTCAGGAGGCGCGCATGTCGCGTAGGAGAACTCTCGGTCCGAAGAAGAAGCTGGCGCTCCTGCTGAGCGCGGCGACGGTGGCGGGAGGCGGCGCCTTCGTCATGGCGACGACGTCGAACGCCGCCCAGACGCCGTCCGTCAAGGCGGCGGGCGACTCGACCGTGTGTCAGGGCCTGGCCACCGCGCTCGGCAACAACCAGAAGTTCATCGAGGGCCAGCGGGCCGCCCCCGACGCCCAGTCGGAGGCCAGGATCGCCAACCGCGAGGCGGTCATCGAGGAGATCAAGCGCAAGCAGGAGGCGTCCGGGTGCACGGTGGGGGAGTCGGCTCAGGGCTCCCAGGCCGGTCAGCCGGCGGCGCCCTCCCAGCCCGCGCAGGGTGAGCAGGCGGGCGGCGGTGACGCCGCGCAGAACCCGGGCGGTGACGGCGCCGCGGCCGTGGGCGAGCAGGTGTGCAACGGCTCGACGGTCACCCTCTCCGGCGAGCCGGGCGCCCCGGCCGCGTCCAGCAACCAGTTCCCGGCCGGGACCCGGCTGAAGGTCACCAACTTGGACAACAACAAGTCCACGACGGTGGAGGTGACCTCCACCTCCGGGAGCTGTGTCCTGCTCAACGACGCCGCCTTCGAGCAGGTCCGGGAGCCCGGCAAGTTCCTGATCCGCCGGGCCGTGATCGAGAAGGTGGGGTGACGCCCGGGCCGTCAGGAATTCCCCGACGGCGGTCCTCACAGGGGGGCGAGGCGTGCTTTTCGGCCACGTCTCGGCTCAGGACCGCCGTCCCACGGGGGCCCGCCGCTCCGGCCAGGAGCGGCGGGCCCCCGCCCGTGCCCCCGACTGCCCGCGCCGGCCGCACGGCATACGACAGCCGCACGGCGGACGGCCTCCGGGCGGCGCCACCAGCAGGGGGCGTACGCCGGCCGGCGTACGGCGACGCGGGCACGGCGGAGTCGGTAACACGGCATTCACGTGCGGGCAATGGACGGGAAATCGCCTGTTGACAAGCTGCGGGACATCAGCGTGGCGCCCCGCCGGGCGCGGCGCGGCAGCACCCGCACCAGCGCCCCGACCACCCCGAAGGATGTGGACCGTGAGCTTCAAGGCCGAGTACATCTGGATCGACGGCACCGAGCCGACCGCCAAGCTGCGCTCCAAGACGAAGATCCTCGGTGACGGCGACAAGGGCGCCGGCCTGCCGGTCTGGGGCTTCGACGGGTCGTCCACCAACCAGGCCGAGGGGCACGCCTCCGACCGCGTCCTCAAGCCGGTCTTCGTGTGCCCGGACCCGATCCGCGGCGGCGACGACGTGCTGGTGCTGTGCGAGGTCCTGCACACCGACATGACGCCCCACGAGTCGAACACCCGGGCCGCCCTGGCCGAGGTGGCCGAGCGGTTCGCCGCCCAGGAGCCGGTCTTCGGCATCGAGCAGGAGTACACCTTCTTCCGGGACGGCCACCCGCTCGGCTTCCCCAAGGGCGGCTTCCCCGCCCCGCAGGGCGGCTACTACTGCGGTGTCGGCTCCGACGAGATCTTCGGCCGGGACGTCGTCGAGGCGCACCTGGACAACTGCCTGAAGGCGGGACTCGGCATCAGCGGCATCAACGCCGAGGTCATGCCCGGCCAGTGGGAGTTCCAGGTCGGCCCGCTGGCCCCGCTGGAGGTCGCCGACCAGCTGTGGGTGGCCCGCTGGCTGCTGTACCGCACCGCGGAGGACTTCGGCGTCGCCGCGACCCTCGACCCCAAGCCGGTCAAGGGCGACTGGAACGGCGCGGGCGCCCACACCAACTTCTCCACCAAGGCCATGCGCGAGGGCTACGACGCCATCATCACGGCCTGCGAGTCGCTGGGCGAGGGCTCCAAGCCGCTGGACCACGTCAAGAACTACGGTTCCGGCATCGACGACCGCCTCACCGGCCTGCACGAGACGGCCCCGTGGGACCAGTACTCCTACGGCGTCTCCGACCGCGGTGCCTCGGTGCGCATCCCGTGGCAGGTGGAGAAGGACGGCAAGGGCTACATCGAGGACCGCCGGCCCAACGCCAACGTCGACCCCTACGTGGTGACGCGCCTGCTCGTCGACACCTGCTGCACCGCGCTGGAGAAGGCCGGCCCGGTCTGAGCCGTCCCAAGTCCGTACCGAAAGCCGTCCGTGAGGGGGCGTCCGCCGTACCGGCGGGCGTCCCCTCACGACGTGCGGGCGGTACGGGCCCGGGGCGGGTGTCCGAGCGGTGGGAACGGACTCCTGCGGGCGGCCGGGGTCTGCTTCAATGGGGGGCATGGCCAGCCACCGGAAGTCCGTCGCGACGGGTCGCCACGACCTCGAGCCCTTCTGGCCCTCCCGGCAGCACCACGACTTCGACCGGGTGTGTTGTCGCGCGTCGCACGCGCCGGCCCGGTAGAGCACCGCACACCACCACCTCCCGGTCTCCCGGCGCGCACCGCGTACGTCCACGACGGTCCGCCCCGGTCCTCTCCTCGCGCGGCCGTCGTCCCTCCCGACGCACGTCCCTCCGCGCGAAAGAGCTGATCCGTCATGGCGACCCCCCGTTCCCTCCCCCGTCCCGTGTCCACCGCCGCTGCCCCCGTCCCCGCCGCCCACCCGGCGTCTCCCGCCGTCTCCCCCGCCGCGGCCACCGACCGTCCCCGGCACCGGCTGCGCGCCGTCGACCGGGACGACGTGGTCACCGTCGCGGACCTGCTGCCGCCGGGGGCCACCTGGCTGCCCGCGCCGCGGCACGCGCTGCCGGTGCTGCCCGGGCAGCCCCCGATGGTGGGCTACCTGGTGCTGGTCCCCGCCGACCGGCAGCCGCCGTTCCCGGTGGCCGCGCAGGACCCGGCGGACCGGGGCGGCGCGGACGCGCCCGCGCCCACCGGGGGCGACGACCTGGTCCGCGTCGACCGAGGCCGGCGCACCGCCTCCGTGGACGGCCGCGAACTCGACCTCACCTACCTGGAGTTCGAGCTGCTGGCCCATCTCGTCGGCCACCCCCACCGGGTGCACACCCGTGAGCAGCTGGTCGGCACGGTCTGGGGCTACGGCCACGTGGGCGACGGCCGGACCGTCGACGTCCACATCGCGCGGCTGCGCCGCAAGCTGGGGGCCGAGCACCGGAAGGCCATCCGCACGGTGCGCCGGGTCGGCTACCAGTACGTCCCGCCGACCGGACGCTGACCGCCGGGGGCCTGCCTCCCGGCCGCCCCGGCCCGCCGTCGAGGAACGGCCGGAGAGCAGCCGGAGAACGGCCGAAGAACGGTCGAAGCGCGGCACGGGGACCGGACGCCCGTGTCCGCCGTCGGGGGACGGGGACCGGACGTCCCCGTCCCCCGACGGCAGAGAGCCGTTCCCGGGGTCCGCCCGGCCGGGCGGAGTCACCGGCGGGCGAGGGCGCCCGCCGAGGTCCACGGCGTCGGCCTCGGCCGACCCGCCGGCTCCCCCGCCCGCCGGCTCCCCTGGCCGCCGTCGGCGGGCGCGGGTTCCGGCGGTGGCCGGGCCGCCGCCCCGGCTCCTCACCCGGGGTGGACGACGGGCAACTCCCCGTAGGACAGCGGCTGTTGAAACCCCTGGGGCGCAGGAAGTTCCCATCGATTTCCGGGACGGGTGAACACCCCGGAGGCGGCTCCCGTATTCAAGGGAGCCGCTTCACTCCTGTCGGGCGCCTCGATGCCCCGCAATGGGATGCCCCGCAAGGAAGTCAGAGGAGTTCCATGGGACGCAACACAAGAAAACGCCGTACGCCGCTGGCCACCAAGGCCATTGCCGCATCGGCGGCCCTAGCGCTCGGTGGGGGCGGGCTGATCTGGGCGAACTTCTACGCATCGGCGCACGAGAAGGCGCCGGACAACCGGACGAAACGGAACGTGTCGCAAGTCGTCACGATCTACTGTCCGGACGTGGGCCAGAAGCTCCGCAACGTGCCGGACCGGGCCCGTGGCGAGGTCGACGGTGAACTGGCCTCGATGGACCAGCAGATCACCGACGCCTACCAGCGCCTGGTCACCACGCGCCGCGCGCAGGCCGGCGACGCGAACTTCGTCCAGAACTCCATTCTGGGTCCGCTCAAGGACCGGCGGAAGGTGCTGATCGACCGCATCAAGCTGCAGATCAACCGGGCCGGGGGCAAGGCTCCCGGCAACCTGGACCGGCTGGCCGGATGCACCGGCCGCCCGGCCGGCGGTCAGAGCGGTGGCCAGAACGGCGGCGGCCAGAACGACGGTCAGAACGGCGGCGGTCAGAACGACGGTGGCCAGCCGGACGACAACGGCAACGGTGTCGCCGGGCCGGTGGCGGCCGACTTCATCGACATCAAGGACGTCCCGCCCAACTCCCGCAACCTGCCGAACGGTCTGCCCGCCAACGGCGACACCGGTTCCACCGGCACGTTCACCACGGAGTGCGGCACCAACGAGAACAACCTGTTCAACAGCGACAACCTGATCGCCGCCCCGGGCGTCGACAACGGCGCGCACCACGTGCACGACTACGTCGGCAACCAGGACAACGACGCGTTCTCCAGCGACGAGGACCTCGCCAACGCCGAGACCTCCTGCCAGAACCAGGGCGACAAGTCGACCTACTACTGGCCGGTGCTGCGCCTGCAGGACGGCACGGAGGAGTTCGACGCCAACGACCAGGGCGGCGGCGCCGAGGGCAACATCGGCCGGATCCTCAAGCCGGCGCAGGCGGAGCTGAAGTTCGTCGGCAACAAGCAGGGTGACGTCGTCGCGATGCCGAGGTTCCTGCGCATCATCACCGGTGACGCCAAGTCCTTCGTCAACGGCACCGCGAACGCCAACACCTCCTGGAGCTGCACCGGCTTCGAGGACCGGCAGTCGACGGACAAGTACCCGCTGTGCCCCGAGGGCAGCCAGGTGGTCCGGACGTCCAACTTCCAGAGCTGCTGGGACGGCCAGAACATCGACAGCGCCAACCACCGGGACCACATGGCCTTCGTCCAGGCCGACGGCAGCTGCCCGAACGGCTTCCAGGCCATTCCGCAGCTCCAGGTCAAGCTGGTGTACGACATCCCCACCCCGACCATCGAGAACGGTCAGGTGCAGAACCCGTACGCCGTGGACAGCTTCCCGGAGCAGCTGCACAAGCCGATCACCGACCACAACGACTTCATCAACGTCATGGACGAGGACCTGATGAACCAGGTGGTGCAGTGCATCAACAACGGTGAGGACTGCACGTAGTCCGCGGTTCCACCGGTCGCCGGCAGGCGAAAGGGCCGGTGGCGGGAGTGATCTCCCGCCACCGGCCCTTCGGTGTGTCCGGCGTCCGAGGTGCGGACCGCGGACGACGCGGACGACGGGGACGGCGGGCGTGACGGAGGGCTCAGCCGCCGTGCCCGGCGTGGCCGGCGTGCCCGCCCCCGGTCCCGCCGTCCTTCGAGCCGCCGCCGTCGCCGCCGTGGCCGCTGTGGTCGATGCCCTCCTCGACGTCACCGCCGAGCCGGCCCCGCAGGTCCTCCAGCACCTTCTCGTGGCCGACCACCACCCACTTGCGGCCCACCAGGTAGAGACCGCCGTAGTCCTTGGCGGTGTCGATCCACTCCCGCTGGCCGCGGTCGGTGGCGAAGGTGGCGAGGATGTACTTCTCCTTGCCCTTCTTGCAGATCGCCTGGCGGATCGTGTCGGCGTCGGTCTGCATGTCCGGGTCGCACTTCACCTCGGCCGCCAGGTGCTCCAGGCTGCCGGTGGCGGTGGGCGGCACGTCCCGCTCCCCGTCGTCGCCGGCCCCGCAGCCCGCCAGCGCCAGTGCCGCCACCACGCCGGTCAGCGCGAGCATCGGTCGGGTCAGCCTCATGATGTTCCTCCGGTCCTTCCGGCGACATGCCGCACGGAGCCCCGGCGGGGGCTCTCCGTCTCCGATACGGATCGAACGCCCGGGACGCTCAATCCCGGGCACATCCGGCCGCGGAACACCCGCCGGCGGGCCCCGGCCGGCGGGACCGGGACCGGCGCCCCCGCGCCCGTGCGGCCGGGAGCGGGCGGTGGTGACACGTGCCGTCCGGTGACCAACCACGGGTTCGCTCGTTCTGCGATACGTGCAGTCACAGGATGTCGCCCAGCGCCCCGCAGCCTCCTCGCCCGCCGGACCGGCCGTCGACGTCGAGCAGGCCGAGGCCGCCCTCGTCGAGCACTACCCGCGGCTCGTCCGGCTCGCCTATCTGGTGCTGCCGCCCGGTCCCGGCCGCAGCCGCCGGGTGCTGACCGCGCACGCGCTGACCCAGCGTGCGCTGCCCCGGAGCCGTACGGCGGCGCCCGTGATCCCTGCCCAGTCCACCGGCCGGGACGGCGACCCCGGGTACGCGCTGGTGCGGCTGAAGGTGCTGCGGGCGGCGCTGGAGGCGGGGCGGCCGCTCCGGCGTCGGGCGTGGCCGAAGCGGGCGCAGCTCCCGCCGCTGCTGCCCCAGGTGTGGGGCCTGCGGCTGTTCCCGCGGTCCGGCGGGGCCGAGGAACTCGCCCTGGACCAGCGGCTGGGCGAGCTGTCCGGGGCGGCGCGTGCCGCGTACGTGCTGCGCGGCCTGGAGCGGCTCCCGGACGCCGAGGTGCGCGAGGCGCTCGGCGCGGCCGGGGTCGCCGACCCGGACGCCGCGCTGCGGGAGGCGGACCGGGTGCCCGCGGAGCACCGGCTGCTCGGCTCCCCGGAGTTCGACCCGTGCGCGCTCCAGGCCCGCCCGACCGACCTGCTGCGCCGCCGCCAGCACCTGAAGGCCGCCCTGGTCGCCGGGGCCGCGCTGGTCGTGTGCGGCGCCCTGCTGGGGCTGCCCGGTGACGGCTGGGGCCCGGACGGGGCCGCGGCGCCGCCGTACGCACGCAACCCGGCCGCGCAGGCCGCCCTCGAACCCGGGCAGCTCACCCGGGTCGCCCCCAGCGCGTGGAAGACGTCCGCGCGCACCGACTTCTCCGTCTGGCCCGCCCGCGGTGACGGCGTGGACGACGACGCCCTGCTGCGCCGCGCCCTCGCGGTGTGGGCCCGGCCGGGCGAGCGGGTGCAGGTGTCGGCGACGCCGGGGACGCCCACCGGGGGTCCGGCCGGGCCGCCCCAGCTGCTGTACGCGGGCGTGGTGGACAACGCGCGGGTGGTGCTCCTGCACGACGGGCTGCGCATCGCCCGGTACGCGGAACCCAAGGACGGCACCGAGGGCGCCGCCCTGGACTTCGCCCGGGTCGACGGCGCCGGCCGGGCGGAGGCGAGCGCGCTGGTGCTGAGCCGGTCCGACGGCAACGTCCGCTACCTGACGGCACCGTGGGTGCGGTCGGCGGGCGAACGGGACCTGCGGGAGCCGCAGGCCGCCGCGATGGAGCTCACCCTGACCGACGGGGTGACCTCGCCGCTGGCGAGCCCGGCCGTGCAGCAGGGCGGGTGCTCGTCGTGGAACGTGCTGGAGCTGACCGACGGCACGGGCAGCCGGCTGGTCACCGACCTCGGCGAGGTGGTCCCGGCCCGCCTGACCGCCGGCCGGCCCTCCGCGCCGCGCGAGGCGTCCGGGGCCGAGGCGCTGCGCACCTGGGCGCCGTACGCCTGCTCGCTCACCGCGATGCGGTCGGCGGGGGTGCGGAGCGTGAACGTGTGGGCGTTCGCCGAGCAGCCGATGCCCGGTGCCCAGGCGGCCCCGGGCGGCGCCGTACTGCCCGGGGGCGCGGCCGGGACGGGGCAGTGGGTGTGCACCCGGGCCGAGACCTGGCGCGGCGAAGGGGCGCGGGTGCTGGCGCAGTTCCGCACGCCGGGCGGGTCGTCGGGCGCGGTCACGGCGAAGGCCGAGGACGTCCCGGCGTGCGGGGCCCGTTCCCCCCACGTGCTGGCCGGGGTGCTGTGGAAGGCGGAGGAGACGGGTACCTGGTACCTGTTGGCGGCCGGGAGCCGCGACGTGGCGTCGGTGACGGCGACGGGCGGCGTCCGGGGCACCGCGCAGGGCAACCTGCTGTCCGTCGAGGCCGAACAGGGCGCCCGCGCCGACCTGGAGGGCACCCTGAAGGACGGCGGGACGGTCCGGGGGCTCGGCTGACCGGTCGCTGAACACCCGCGCTCGGTCCGGACCGTTCGCGGCTGGAATCGATCGGTATGGTGTTCGCATGACTACCGGGGTACGCCGCAGAATGGGAGTCGAGGAGCGGCGGCAGCAGTTGATCGGCGTCGCCCTCGAACTGTTCAGCCGCCGCTCGCCCGACGAGGTGTCCATCGACGAGATAGCGTCGGCGGCGGGTATCTCGCGCCCCTTGGTGTACCACTACTTCCCCGGCAAACTCAGCCTGTACGAGGCCGCGTTGCAGCGGGCCGCGGACGATCTGGCGTCGCGGTTCGCGGAGCCCCACGAGGGGCCGCTGGGCGCTCGGCTGCGGCGCGTGATGGGCCGCTACTTCGACTTCGTCGACGAGCACGGCCCGGGCTTCTCCGCGCTGATGCGCGGCGGCCCGGCGGTCGGTTCCTCCACCACCAACGCGCTGATCGACGCCGTCCGGCAGGCCGCCTATGACCAGATGCTGTCGCACCTGGGCGTGGTGGGTCCGGTACCGGCGCGCCTGGAGCTGGTGGTCCGGTCCTGGATCTCGCTGGCCGAGTCCACCGCGCTGATCTGGCTGGACGGGCGGAGGATACCCCGCGCCGAGCTGGAGACGCAGCTGGTGCACGACTTCGCGGCACTGGCCGCGGTGGCCGCCGCCGCCGACGAGGAACTGGCCGCGCTGTTGCGGGGCCTGCTGAAGAACGAGCCGGGCGACGGCCCGTTCACCGATCTGGCCACCCGGCTGATCCACCTGGCCTCCGGGTGAGCGGGACGGCCACGTGGGGCCTGGTCGTGGAGACGACCGTGGGCACCGGGCAGCGCAAGCACACCGAGGCGCAGGTGGTGGCCCATGTCACCGGCTCTCGGGCGGAGGCGCTGGAGGAACTGGAGCGACGGGCCCGGACCTACCAGCCGTGGCACCCGACGAGCCCGAAGCGCCGTCGGCTGCTGCGGGTGGACGACGGCTTCCTGCTCGTCGTCGACGGGGCGTACCAGTCGTTCGGCACCCGGTTCACGGTGGCGGAGCTGCTGGCGGACTCGGACGCGTCCGCCGCCCCGGACCCCGGCCCCGAGGAGGCCCGGGAGCCCGCGCCGGCCGCCCCCGCGCTCGATCCCGCCCCGGCAGCACCGCAGGACCCGCCGCCCCCGGCTGAGCCGGACGCCGTCGGCGAGCTGGACGAGGACGGCGTCCCCGTCCGCCCGTCGTGGCTGGGCCGACCGGACCTCTGAGGGCACGGGCCCGCCGGGGCGCCCGGGTTACTCGCTCTCGTACTTCCGGTACGACGGGTCGAGCTCGCGCACCTCGGCGGAGGCGTGCACGGCCACTCCCCCGGCGGGCTTCACGAACTGCCGCAGCAGGTCCAGCACGGCCTCGGTGAGCCGGGCCTTGGTCTCCTCGGTGCGGCCCGCGAGCAGCCCGAGGCTGACGTGGACGACGGCGTGGCCCTCGGTGTCGGGGCCGACCACGGTGTCCTCGGTCCGGCGGAACTGCGTCTTGCAGGCCGGGGGCCTGGCGGCGGCGATGTCGACCACCGCGGTGTGCAGGGCCCGCGCGAAGCCGGGCCGGTCGAAGCCGTCCGCCAGGCTGTCGGAGTAGTCGACGGTGATCTGCGGCATGAGCCCTCCTGTGATCGTTCCAGGAGGGCTCACCCTACGTCGTGTCCGCCGGCCCGGCGGGGTCAGCCCGCCGCGGTGAACACGGCGACCGTGCGGGCCGGGACGGTGAACGTGCCGGTGCTCCGCTCGTAGGACGCCGCCTTCACCACCGGGTCCCCGCCCTTCGCCTGCACGGGGTGCAGCCGGTGGCCGGTACCGGCGAGGGCGGTGACGCGCTGGTCCTGCGCCTCGGGCGTGGCGTTGAAGACCACGACCAGGTCACCGAGGCGCATGGTGATCACCCCGGGGGTCTCGTCCTTCCCGGACAGCGGGAAGGAGAGCCGGGACTGCACCCGGTCCGCGGTGCCGAGCGAGAACGCCTTCTCCGACGTGCGGATCCTCAGCAGGTCCCGGTAGGCGGCCGAGGCGCCCTCGATCTGCGGGCAGCCGACCTTCACCGTGCCCAGCAGGGGCTTGGCGTAGGGCCACTTGTCCTCGTTGTCGGCGGCCGGCGGCAGCCCCCGGCCGAAGCCGTTGCCCGCCGCGCAGTTCCAGTGGATGGCGTTGAACCAGTCGCCGCTGTCGTAGGAGTTGCGGTCCAGGGACTTGGAGCGCAGCAGGTCGGTGCCCGCCTGGGAGAGGGCCGGGCCCTGCGAGAGGGTGGCCGTCGCCATGGCGAGGACCTGCATGCGGGCCCGGTCGCCGGCCGGGGTGTCCTTCGGCAGCTTGAAGGCGAGCGCGTCGAACAGGGACTCGTTGTCGTGGGCGTCCGCGTAGGCGAGGGCGTCGCCGGGGACGGCCGCGTATCCGGCGGGTGAGCCGTTGTAGTCGACCTGGGAGCCCTTGACCTCCTTGCCGCTGGTGTCGGTGAACGTGTAGTCGGCGAGGTTGCCGGAGAGGCCGACCTTGATGAGGTCCTGGTAGTGCAGCAGGCGGGCCTTCTGCTCGGCCTCGGTGCCGTTGGCCGTCGAGGTGTTGGGGTCGGTGTAGAGGCCGGAGGCGAAGCCCTGCACGCCGGGGTCCTCGTCGAAGGGGCCGCCGCCGCGCACGGCGTCACGGGCCCGGTCGGAGAAGGTGGCGATGCCGGTGCCGGCCATGTTCGCCTGCGTGGCCTGCTCGAAGCGGGCGTCGTCGGCGATCTCGCCGAAGTTCCACCCCTCGCCGTACAGGATGATCTTCTTGCCGTCGACGCCGTCCTTCCTGAGGGTGAGGGCGTCGAGGGCCTTGCGGACGGCGAGCATGTTCGCCTTCGGGTGGTGGCCCATGAGGTCGAAGCGGAAGCCGTCGACCTTGTACTCCTTGGCCCAGGTGACGACGGAGTCGACGACCAGCTTGCCCATCATGGCGTTCTCGGGCGCCGTGTTGGAGCAGCAGGTGCTGTCGGCGACGGAGCCGTCGGCGAGCAGCCGCTGGTAGTAGCCGGGCACGATCCGGTCCAGGACGGAGGTCTTCGCCTGGCCGTGGGCGGCGGTGTGGTTGTAGACCACGTCCAGGACGACGCCGAGGCCCTCCTCGTTGAGCGCCTTCACCATCCGGCGGAACTCGACGGTGCGGGCGGTGCCCTCCGGGTCGGTGGCGTAGGAGCCCTCGGGGACCGTGTAGTGGTACGGGTCGTAGCCCCAGTTGTAGGCGTCCTTGGCGGCGGTCCTCGCCACGCACTCCTGCTGCTTCGGGGAGTCGGCCGGGTAGGCGGCGAGGTCGCAGTCGACCCTCGCCCGGTCGGACTTCTTCTCGGGGATGGTGGCGATGTCGAAGGCGGGCAGCAGGTGCACGTGGGAGGTGCCGGACCGCGCCAGCTTCCGCAGGTGCCGGCTGCCGTCGCTGTCCTTGTCGGTGAACGCGAGATAGGTGCCCGGGTGCTTCGCCGTGCGGTCCTCGACGGAGAAGTCGCGGATGTGCAGTTCCTGGATCTGGGCGTCCTTGAGCGGCACCGGCTTCGGCTTGGTCAGCCCCGACCAGCCCTTGGGGGCGAGGTTCCGGTCGCCGAGGTCGACGACGAGGCTGCGCTCGGAGTCGGTGGTGAGGGCGACCGAGTAGGGGTCGGTGACCTTGTTGGTGACGATCTTCCGGGTGCTGGGCGCCCACACCGTGACGGCGTACCGGTACGGCTTGCCCTTCCAGGAGGCGGGGCCGGTGGCGGACCAGACGCCGGTGGCGTCGTCGCGGTGCATGCGGACGGTGCGGCCGTCGATCTCCAGGGCGACGTTCCGCGCGGTGGGCGCCCACACGGACAGCGTCGGCCGGCCGTGGCGGAACACCGGCCCGAGGTCCGCCTTGGTGGCGCGGGCGGCGTAGAGGTCGTCGAGCACCCCGGCGAGCTGCACACCGGTGGCGGCGAGCACGGCGCCGTTGGCGGCGTGCTGGGTGGCGACGACCTGGCCGCGCAGGGCCGCGCGCACCCGGTCCCGGTCGCGCGGGTCGACGGACCAGGCGGTGCCGTCCTTCAGGTGCGGGAAGCGGGCCTTCTGGGCGTCGGTGAGGGTGGTCCGCGCCAGACGCAGCCAGCGGGCGTCGCCGGTGCGGAGCGTGCCGTCCTCGACCGTGATGCCGCCGGTGGGCGAGGCGAGGAGCTGGGTGGAGGCGGCGGCGTCGGAGCCGTCCCAGACCAGGGTGTTCCGGTCGATCCAGACCGCCTTGGAGGTGGACAGGTCGAGGGCTGCCGCGGACCCGGCGGGCTGCGGCAGCAGATACCTCTCCTGGCCGCTCAACAGCCACACCTCGTGGCCGTTGGCCCTGAGGTCGAGCGACTGGTCGGACGGCAGGTCCTTCTCGTCGCCCTTGTGGACGATGTAGCTGAGGCTGGTGGCACCCTCGGCGAGCGGCACCTCGAAGACCGCGCCATAGGCATCAGTCTTCACCGGTTCCAGGGGCTTCGACCAGTCGGTGGGCTCGGCGGCACCGGTCCAGGTGTGCAGGCCCCAGCCGTCGTAGTCGCCGTCGGCGCGGTGGTAGTGCAGGACCGCCTTGGTGGTGTCCTGGGCGGGGTACTCGGGCCGTTCGGTGGTGACGGTCTCCTTGCCCTGCTCGATCCAGACCTCGCCGGTGCGGGTGAGGTCGATGGTGCGGTCGGTGTCGACGTCCTTGGTGCCGTTCTTGTCGACGACGACGAAGCCCAGGTCGGAGGCGCCCGGCTTCAGCTTGACGTACGCGAAGGCGCCGTAGGCGTCGCGGCCGGTGAAGGGGTGGCTGTCGGGCCACTCGGTGGCCTCGCCCTCGGCGAGGTCGCCCCAGGCGTACAGGCCCCAGTCGTCGTAGTCGCCGTCGGCCCGCTTGTAGTGGACGATCGCGTAGTCGCGGGAGGCGGCGGAGGGCGGCGTCTCCACCGGCGCGGTGCCGGTGGTGGAGGCGGCGAGGGCGCTCGCGGTGCGGCCGGCGGAGTCGGTCACGACGGCCTTGTAGCGCAGGGCGGTGCCGGCGGGGACGTCCTCGCCGATGGTGTGGGTGACCTTGTGCGGGGCGTGGTCGGAGGAGCCGAGGACGCGCCACTTCCCGTTGCCGGTCTGGGCGGCGAAGACGACCCGGTTGAGCTGTCCGCCCTCGACGTCGGCGGTCAGCTCGACGGTGCCGGTGGCGCCGGCCTCGGGGGCCTTCAGGGAGATCGTGGGCTTCGCGTCCGGCTTCGCGAGCGGGCGGGCGGCCTTGAGGACGATCGCCGAGTTCGCCGGGACGGTGACGGTGATGTTCCGGTCGGCGCCGCTGGTGACGGTGGCGTCGGTGCCGTGGATGCCCTTGAACGGCATCCGGGCGGATCCGGTGGCGAAGGTGGCCTTCTTCGCCTCGTCGGCGTTGTTGAAGGCGACCACGTACTCGGTGGTGTCCTTGCCGGTGGCCGTGCGGGAGAAGGCGTAGACGCCGGGGCCGTCGGCGGCGTGGCGCTCCTGCTGGATGCCGTCGGTGAGGGCGGGGTGTGCCTTGCGGAGCTTCGCGAGGGCGCTGATCTGCCGGTAGAACGGCGAGCGGGTGTCGTAGGTGTCCTCGGCGTGGGTGCGGCCGGTGCCGATCAGGTCGTCGTCGAGGTAGTCCGGGGTGCGGGAGGCGAAGAGGGTCTGGCGGGCGTCCTTGTCGCCGCCGGCGCCGGTGAAGCCCTGCTCGTCGCCGTAGTAGACGACCGGGTTGCCGCGGCTGAGGAACATCAGCTCGTTGGCGAGCCTGCCCTTCCTCAGCAGTTCCGCGTCGGACGCCTTCGGGTTGTCCTGCTTCAGGAAGGTCCCGATGCGGCCCATGTCGTGGTTGCCGAGGAAGGTGACCTGTTCGTAGGCGTTGGCCTTGTCGGTCGTGTACTTGTGGTCGGCGCCGAAGACGGCGGCCAGCTTCTTCGCGCTGCCGCCCTGGGAGGCGTACTGGCGGGCCGCCTCCTGGAAGGGGAAGTCGAGGGTGGCGTCGAGGCGGCCCTGGGTGACGTAGGGGGCGGTGACGTCCGGGTCGGCGGAGTAGACCTCGCCGAACATGAAGAAGTCCTTGCGGCCCTTCTTGGCCGCGTAGGCGTCCAGGGCGGTGGCCCACTGGGTCCAGAACTCCATGTTGACGTGCTTCACGGTGTCGATCCGGAAGCCGTCGATGTCGAAGTCCTTCACCCACCGCCGGTAGATCTTCTCCATGCCGCTGACGACCTCGGGACGCTCGGTCCACAGGTCGTCGAGTCCGGAGAAGTCGCCGTACTCGCTGGACTCCCCGGCGAAGGTGGAGTCGCCCCGGTTGTGGTACATCGCCGGGTCGTTGAGCCAGGACGGGACCTTCAGCCGCTTCTTCGCGGCGGGGACGACGGGGGTGCGGGGGAAGGAGCCGCTGTCGACGCGCGGGAAGCGGCGCGTGCCGTCGGCGTAGTCGGAGTCGTCGAAGGGCCGGCCGTCCTTCGTCAGGTACGGGAAGGCACCCTTGGACAGGTAGTCGTAGGACTTCTCCTCGTAGTCGATGACGTCGGCGGTGTGATTGGTGATGACGTCGAAGAAGACCTTCATGCCCTTGGCGTGGGCCTTGTCGATGAGCCGTTCGAGGTCCTTGTTGGTGCCGAAGTGCGGGTCGACCTGGGTGAAGTCGGTGATCCAGTAGCCGTGGTAGCCGGCCGAGGCGTCCTTGCCGGTGCCCTGGACGGGCTGGTTCTTGAAGATCGGGGCCATCCAGATGGCGGTGGTGCCCAGCCCCTTGATGTAGTCCAGCTTCTGCGTCAGGCCCTTGAGGTCGCCGCCCTGGTAGAACCCCTTGTCGGTGGGGTCGTACCCGTGGGTGAGGCGGGAGCCGGTCAGGCCGCCGCGGTCGTTCGTGCGGTCGCCGTTGGCGAAACGGTCCGGCAGGACGAAGTAGAACTGCTCGCGGGTCAGGTCGTGGCGGGCCGGGGACGTGGCGAGGGCCGTGTCCGAGGGCGGCGCCGGCGGGGCGTCCGCGCGGGCGGCGAGCGGCTGCACGAGCGCCGCGGCGAGGGCGGCGACGGTGACGGCGGCGATGCGCCGGCCCCGTGCGGTGCGGCGCCCCGGGGGCGCGGGCCATCTGGGTATCAAGGCGTGAACTCCTTGTGCGTACGGCTCGTTGGGTCCGACCCCACGCCGCGGCGACGGCCTGTTTCGGCCACATCGCCGGGGCACCGGCCGTGACCGTACCGCCGTTGAAAGGTTTACAGCAAGGGTTGTGAAAGAAGCGGCAAGCAATTTCATGCCCGGTTGGCGCCGGAGGGCCCGGCCGCCGCGCCGCCCGGTCAACGGCGGGGCGGCCGGGCGGTGTTCAGCAGCCGCGCCGGTCCGCGTGGACCGCGAGGGCGGTGTGGGCGCCCAGGGTGGCGGTCAGCTGTCCCGAACCGTCCACCGTCACCGGGGTGTTGTTCTGCACGTTGCAGTACGTGCCCGCGGGCAGGGAGGTCCGGTAGGTGCGGGTCAGGGAGCCGGACTCGTGGTTGATGGCCACGAAGCCCTTGCTGCCCCGGCCGAAGGCGATGGCGTCACCGCCGTTGTCCCACCAGTCGGTGACCGCCTGGCCGCGGACGGCGTTGCGGAAGCCGACCATGGCCTTGATCTCCGGCCAGTTGTGCTGGCACTTCCAGCCGTTCTGCCAGCAGGCGTTCACCTGGCCGCCATTGGGCGGTCCGGCGTCGTGGTCGGAGAACTCGTACCCGGAGTTGATGTCCGGGGCGCCGTAGGGCCAGGCCAGCATGAAGACGTTGGCCAGGGTGTAGGTGGCGTTGTCCTTGTAGGACAGGGTGCTGCCGTTGCGCTCGGTGTCGTGGTTGTCGACGAAGACGCCGGCGCTGGAGCTCTTGAGGTAGCCCCCGCCCTCACCGTAGTTCTTCAGGTAGGCGAGGTTCTCGTTGTTGAAGACCCGCTTGAGGTCGTAGGCGTAGCGGAACTCCTGGACGTCGCCGGTGCCGGTGTACTCGCCGGGCTGGACCGCCTCGCCCGCGCCGTAGATGACCTCCTGCTTCCAGTAGGCGGACGGGTTGGTCAGCCGGGACTTGATGTTCGCCAGGTCGGCGGCGGGCATGTGCTTGGCCGCGTCGATGCGGAAGCCGTCCACGCCGAGGGAGAGCAGGTCGTTCATGTACCCGGCGATGGTCCGGCGGACGTACTCCTCACCGGTGTCGAGGTCGGCGAGGCCGACGAGTTCGCAGTTCTGGACGTTCCACCGGTTGCGGTAGTCGGTGATCTGCGTGGTGCAGTCGTCGAAGTCGTACGACGAGTACAGGCCGGGGTAGTCGTACTTGGTGTACCGCGAACCGCCGGTGCCGGTGCCGTTGCCGGCGCCCGCGGACATGTGGTTGATGACGGTGTCGACGACGACCTTCACGCCGGCCGCGTGGCAGGTGTTCACCATGTTCCGGAACGCGGTGCGGTCGCCGAGGCGTCCGGCGATCTTGTAGCTCACCGGCTGGTAGGACGTCCACCACTGCGAGCCCTGTATGTGCTCGGCGGGCGGGGAGACCTGGACGTAGCCGTATCCGGCCGGCCCGAGGGTGGTGGTGCACTCGCGGGCGACGGAGGCGAAGTTCCACTCGAAGAGGACGGCCGTGACGTCCTTCGAACCGGGAGGGGAGGCCGACGCTTGCGTCGGGGTCATGACAAGGGCGGCCGCGGCGAGGGCGGCCACCCCGGAGAGGGTTCTGCGTGCCATGTGGGGTTCCTTCTTCGTCGAAGGCATGTGGGGAACCGCCCGGTTTCCGGGTGAAGGCGCTTGCAGAAACCTTCAGAAACCTTGCGGCAACGCAGATGTTAAGGGCCCGCCACCCGAAAGGGCAGCGGGCCGTACGAAGTTGAAGCAAAAAAGTTGCCGGACGGACCTCTTGGCGGAGCGGGACCTCAGGCCCGGGTCCACCACACGGTCGTGTCCGCCGGCACCTTGGCCTCGGACGCCGTCTCGGCGACCTCGGCGTTGCTGATGAGCACCCGACCGTAGGACGGCACGGTCACCGACTCGCCGGTGGTGTTCGCCACGCACACGAAGTCACCGCGCCGGAAGGCCAGCACGCCCTCGGGGGCCCGCAGCCACTCCACGGCCTCCCCCGCTCCCAGGTCGGGCTGCTCCCGGCGCAGGGCCAGCGCCGCCCGGTACATCTCCAGGGTGGAGCCCGGCACGCCGGTCTGCGCCTCGACACTCAGCCCGCCCCAGCTGTCCGGCTGCGGGAGCCAGCTGCCGCCGTCGCCGAAGCCGAACGACGACCCCTCGCGGGTCCACGGGATCGGCACCCGGCAGCCGTCGCGGAAGCCGTCCTGGCCCGCGCCGCGGAAGTACGCCGGGTCCTGGCGCACCTCGTCCGGCAGGTCGACGACGTCCGGCAGGCCCAGCTCCTCACCCTGGTAGATGTAGGCCGACCCCGGCAGGGCCAGCATCAGCAGGGTGGCCGCGCGGGCCCGGCGCAGGCCCAGCTCGCGGTCGCCGGGCTCCCGGAGCTGGGTGCCCAGGCCGGGCGGGTTGCCGAAGCGGGTGGCGTGCCGGGTGACGTCGTGGTTCGACAGCACCCAGGTGGCGGGGGCACCGACCGGGCGCATCGAGTCCAGCGTGCGGTCGATGACGGCGCGCAGCTCCTCGGCGTCCCAGGGGGTGGAGAGGTACTGGAAGTTGAACGCCTGGTGCAGCTCGTCGGGGCGCACGTAGTTCGCGGTGCGCTCCACCGTCGGCGTCCACGCCTCGGCGACGAAGATCCTCTCCCCCGCGTACTCGTCCAGCACCAGCCGCCACTCGCGGTAGATGTCGTGGACGCCGTCCTGGTCGAAGAACGGCATGACATCGTTGCCCAGCAGCTTCAGCTGCTCGTGCGATCCCAGGTCGGGCAGGCCCTCGGCCTTCACCATGCCGTGGGCGACGTCGATGCGGAAGCCGTCCACGCCCATGTCGAGCCAGAACCGCAGGATGGAGCGGAACTCGTCACCGACCGCCGGGTGCTCCCAGTTGAAGTCGGGCTGCTCCGGGGCGAACAGGTGCAGGTACCACTCGCCGGGGGTGCCGTCGGGCTCGGTGACCCGGGTCCAGGCCGGGCCGCCGAAGATCGACTCCCAGTCGTTGGGCGGCAGTTCGCCGTTCTCGCCCTTGCCGGGACGGAAGTAGTAGCGCTCCCGCAGCGGCGAACCCGGCCCTTCGGCGATCGCCCGCTTGAACCACTCGTGCTGGTCGGAGGAGTGGTTGGGCACGAGGTCGACGATGATCCGCAGGCCCAGGGCGTGGGCGTCGCGGATCAGGGCGTCGGCGTCGAGCAGGTTGCCGAACATCGGGTCGACGGCCCGGTAGTCGGAGACGTCGTAGCCCGCGTCGGCCTGCGGCGAGGCGTAGAACGGGCTCAGCCACACCGCGTCCACGCCGAGGTCGCGCAGGTACGGCAGGCGGGAGCGGACGCCTTCCAGGTCGCCCATGCCGTCGCCGTTGCTGTCGGCGAAGCTGCGCGGGTAGACCTGGTAGATCACCGCTTCCCGCCACCAGTCACGGCGCCCGTCGACGGTGGCGACGGCCGCGTCGGCCGAGGGGTCCGGGGTGGAGTGCTGCTGGCTCATGTCGTCCTTGTACTCAGAGGCTTGTGGGGAGGGCGGGGTGTGACGAGGCGGCCGCGGTGCCTGCGGGGTCGGAATCGACACCGCGGCCGCCACCCCGCGCGCCGGGCGCGCGGGAGTCGTCCGCGAAGGAGGTCAGCCCTTCGTTCCGCCGGCCGTGAGGCCGGTCACCAGGTTCTTCTGCACGAGGTAGAAGAACGCGGAGACGGGTATCGCGATCAGGACCGCGGTGGCGGCCATGAGGTTGCGCTGGGCGTCGTGCTCGCTGATGAAGCTCTGCAGACCGACGGCGAGTGTGTACTTCTGATCGTCCAGCATGAACGTCGTGGCGAACGCGACCTCGCCGAACGCCGTGATGAAGCTGTAGAAGGCGGCGACCGCCAGACCCGGCTTGGCGAGCGGCAGGATCAGCCGCACGAACGTGCCGAAGGGGTTCAGCCCGTCGACCCGTCCGGCCTCGTCGATCTCGAACGGGATGGTGTCGAAGTAGCCCTTCATCAGCCAGGCGCAGTAGGGCACCGCCGTCGAGCAGTAGACGAGGATGAGTCCGAGGTAGCTGTCGATGAGCTGGAACTCCGACAGGATCTGGTACATCGGGACCATCAGGACGGCCACCGGGAACATCTGGGTCACCAGGAGTACCCACATGAACTTCTTGTATCCCGGGAACCGCATCCGGGACACCGCGTACCCCGTGGTGGCGGCCACCATCACCCCGATGACGGTGGTGCCCAGGGAGACGATCAGCGAGCTCTTGAGCCAGTGGAAGAAGTTCGACTCCTGGAGCACGAAGACGTAGTTGTCGAGCGTCATCTTGCCCCAGATGCCGCCGGGGCGCAGGTAGTCGTCCTTGTCCGGGCCGAGGGACAGGTAGACCAGCCAGGCGACCGGGAACAGCGCGATGAGGCTCGCCACGATCAGGATGCCGTGCGAGGTGAGCCTGCCGAGCGGGCCGGTCTCCCCCCGCCGGCGCGCCTTCCCGGTGGGGGCCGGCGCTCCAGCGGACCGGTCCGCCGGGGCGGCCTTGGTGACGGTAGTGGTGCTCATGGGGGCTCCTGCCTCAGATCGCGAGCTGCTGGTCATTGCGGTTCAGCCAGCGGCGGTAGAAGGAGGTGAAGACGACGAGGACGGCCAGCAGCAGCATGCCGTAGGCGGCGGACTCGGCGAACTCGCGCGGCTGCTGCCCGAAGCCGAGCTGGTATGCCCAGGTCACGAGGATCTGGGCGTCCGGGGCGGTGTTGCCGAACAGCAGGAAGATGATCGCGAACTGGTTGAAGGTCCAGATGACGCCGAGCAGCACCACGGTGGAGCTGACCGAACGCAGTCCGGGCAGGGTGACGTGGCGGAAGCGCTGCCAGGCGTTGGCGCCGTCCATCTCGGCCGCCTCGTACAGGCTGGCGTCGATGGACTGCAGGCCGCCGAGCAGGGAGACCATCATGAACGGCACACCGCACCAGGTGTTGACCATGATGGCGGCGAACCGCTGCCAGAAGGTGTCCTCCAGCCACGCCGGGGTGGGCAGGCCGAGGAATTCCAGGCCGGAGTTGATGATGCCGGCGTCGGCGAGCATGAAGCGCCAGCCGAAGACGGTGACGAAGGTGGGCACGGCCCACGGCAGGATCAGGATCAGCCGGTAGAGGGTGCGGCCGCGCAGCTTCTGGTTCAGCAGCAGGGCGAGGCCCAGGCCGATGCCGTAGTGCAGGGCGACGCAGGCCGCGGTCCAGAAGATCGTCCAGCCGAACTTGGACCAGAAGCGCTCGTAGGCGGTCTCGCCCCACAGGATCTCGGCGTAGTTGTCCAGGCCGATGAACTTGTAGGTGGCCTCGATCTCGTTGGCCCCGATGGTGCGGGCCGAGTTGAGGCTGTCCGCGTCGGTGAGCGTGAGGTAGAAGCCGTAGGCCAGCGGATACAGCACGATGACGCCGAGCACGACGACCACCGGCAGGATCATGGCGTAGGCGTACCAGTGCCTCTGGTAGGCGTGCTTCAGCCTGCGGACCGGTCCGGGGCGGGGCGCGCGGTCACCGCGGCGCTTGCCGGTCGCGCGGTCGATGGTGACTGTCATGGTTCGGCACCTTCTGGATGGTCAAGGGGTAGGCACACAGGCCGGAGGCCGCCGGACCCTCCCCTCCTGGAAGCGGGGTCCGGCGGCCGACCGGGCGTTACTTGCTGAAGTCCGGCACCAGCTTCGCGATCGCGGTCTCCGCGTCGCTCAGCCCCTTGTCCAGCGACTTCTTGCCGCCGGCGATCTGCGGCAGCTCGTCGTCCAGCGGGCCCCACAGGGAGCTGTACTCGGGCAGCGCCGGGCGCGGCTGGGCGGCCTCGAGGACCGTCTGGTAGCCGGCGATGCCCGGGTCGGCCTTGACCTGGTCGGTGTAGGCGTCGTCCCGCGTGGGCAGCGTGCCGTTCTTCAGCGCGATGGTCTCCTGCGCCTTGGCCGAGGTCATGAAGTTGACGAACTTCAGCGCGGCCTTCTGCTTGGCCTCGGTGGAACCGGCGTAGACGGACAGGTTGTGGCCGCCGGTCGGGGCGCCCGCCTTGCCGGTGGAACCGGCCGGGACGGTGGCGATGCCGAGGTTGTTCTTGTCCTTGAACGCGGAGCCCTTGTAGAAGTTCGTGATCTCCCACGGGCCCTGGATGATCGAGGCGACCTTGCCGTTGACGAACGCGTCCTGGATGTGGGCGTAGGCGTCGGCGGTGACGTCGGCCTTGTGCAGGCCCTTGCCCTTGAACAGGCTCAGCCAGGTGCCGTACGCCTCGACGGCCTCGGGCGACTTGACGGTGATCTTCTTGCCGTCCGCGTCGACCGTGTCGGTGCCCTCGCCGTAGAGGAACGACTGGGCGTAGTAGGCCTGGGTGGAGCCCCAGTAGCCGTCGACGCCGGTCTTGTCCTTGATGGTGGCGGCGGCCTTCTTCAGGTCGTCCCAGGTCTTGGGGACCTCGACGCCGGCCTTCTCGAACAGTTCCTTGTTGTAGACGAAGGCCAGGGTGTCCGTGGTGAAGGGGACGCCGTAGGTCTTGCCCTCGTACGTGGCCTGCTCGATCAGGTTGGACTTGAACTTGTCCTGGTCGGCGAGGGCCTCGGTGCCGTCCAGCGGCAGGAAGAAGCCCTTCTTGGCGAAGGCGGGGGTCCAGCCGACCTCGGAGCGCAGCACGTCGGGGGCGCCCTTGGAACCGGCGGCGGTGTCGAACTTGTTCTGCGCCTGGTCGAAGGGGACGTTGACGAAGTTGACCTTGATGTCCTTGTTGGCGGCCTCGAACTCCTTGACCAGGGCCTTGTACGTCGGCGCCTCGTTGGTCGCGTTGGAGGTGTCCCACCAGGTGATGGTGACCGGGCCGTCGGCCTTGTCGCCGCTGTCGCTGTCTCCGCCGCAGGCCGTCGCCGCGAGGGCGAGGGACGCCACCAGCGCGGTGGCCGCTATGCCACGCCGCATGAGTTCTCCTTGAGGGTGAAAGCCGTGCACAGGAAGCGGCCCCGTCTGCCGTCCCGCCGGCTTGCCGGCTGCCGCCGCGGGCCCGCGTCCTCGGATGTGGCCGGGAATCGCGGTTCCGCCGGGCGACTGGAAAGTAACAGCGATGCAAGCGTTGCAAAAGGCCTTGCTGAAAAATTTTGCAAGAAGCACCGAAGGTTACCCCGTCGTGACCTCCCCTCGATCCCCGCGCAACCATGGTCAACGCCCGTAGGGCACGGGTTCGGACGCTTGTGCAAGACTCTGCAAGCACTTGCCATACGTTGCCGCCGCGGGAATCATCCGTTGCGAGGACGCCGACCACGAGGTGAGGACCGCGATGACCCAGCAGCCCGCAGCGAGCCGTTCCCCGGCACGGGCCAGGCGTCCCGCCGGTGTGCAGGGAGAGGTGCGGCCGATACAGTCCGGTGCTGTGACCACACGCCTTGCCGACATCGCTGCCCAGGCGGGGGTGAGCGAGGCCACCGTCAGCCGCGTCCTCAACGGCAAGCCGGGTGTCGCCGCCACCACGCGCCAGTCCGTCCTCGCCGCCCTCGACGTCCTCGGCTACGAACGGCCCGTCCGGCTGCGCCAGCGCAGCGAGGGCCTGGTGGGGCTGATCACCCCGGAGCTGGAGAACCCCATCTTCCCGGCCCTGGCCCAGGTCATCGGCCAGGCACTGACCCGGCAGGGCTACACCCCGGTGCTCGCCACCCAGACACCCGGCGGATCGACGGAGGACGAGCTCACCGAGATGCTCGTGGACCGCGGCGTGGCGGGCATCATCTATGTCTCCGGACTGCACGCGGACACCACCGCCGACACCCAGCGCTACGACCGCCTGCGGGCCCAGGGCGTGCCGTTCGTGCTGGTGGACGGTTTCTCGCCGAAGGTGCAGGCACCGTTCATCTCCCCCGACGACCGGGCGGCCATGGCCCTCGCCGTCACCCACCTCGTCTCCCTCGGCCACACCCGGATCGGTCTGGCCCTCGGGCCGAAGCGGTTCGTGCCCGTGCAGCGCAAGATCGAGGGGTTCGTGCACATCATGCAGGACCAACTCGGCCTCGCCGCCGAGACCGTGCGGACGGAACTGATCCAGCACTCGCTGTACACCCTGGAGGGCGGGCAGGCCGCGGCCGCCTCGCTCATGGACCGCGACTGCACGGCCGTGGTGTGCGCCAGCGACATGATGGCGCTGGGCGCGATACGGGCCGCCCGGCAGCGCGGCCTGGACGTGCCGAAGGACATCTCGGTGGTCGGCTTCGACGACTCCCCGCTGATCGCCTTCACCGACCCGCCGCTGACCACCGTCCGCAAGCCCGTCCCGGCCATGGGCCAGGCGGCGGTGCGCACCCTGCTGGAGGAGGTCGGCGGAACCCCGGCCCCGCACAGCGAGTTCGTGTTCATGCCGGAGCTGGTGGTCCGCGGCTCGACCGCCTCCGCCCCCGGGGACCGGAACCGGCCGCACGAGAAGCCCTGAAGGCCCTGAAGGCCCTGAAGGCCCTGGAGACCCCAGAGGCCCTGGTGGGTCTCCCGCGTCGTGCCGTGTCACGCGCCGGGGTCTGTGCCGTATTGCGCCGTGTCCTGCTGCGGCGCCCGCGCGGGAGCCGGAGCACCGGCATAGCCTGAGGGGGTACCGCGGCGTGCGTCGACCGGAGAAGGTGAGTGCGATGCGCGTGATGCTCAAGGCGACGCTGGACACGGAGAAGGCGAACGAGGTCATCCGCAGCGGGAAGATGCCCGAGCTGATGAAGGAGACCTTGGACCGGCTGCACCCCGAAGCCGCCTATTTCGGGCCGCTCGGCGGCCGGCGGACCTGTCTGCTCGTTCTCGACCTGGAGGACAGCTCGCAGGTCGCGCCCACCGGTGAGCCCTTCTTCGCGCAGCTCGGCGCCGAGGTCGAGATGACCCCGGTGATGAACGCGGAGGATCTGCGGAAGGGGCTCTCGGAACTCGGGTGACGCCCGGCGAAGACGATCAGCGCCCCCGAGGCGCACGGCGCGGTCACCGCGCGTCGCCGCCCGCGGCGAAACCGTCCTGGAGGAGGAGAGATCCGCTCACCGGACGGTCCGTCGGGAGGAGGCGGCGGGCCTCCGTCCGCAGGAGAACATGCGGGTACCGCCGGACCGAGGGATGATCTGTGGGCGAGGTCTTTTCTGGCAGACTCTGTGCCTATGGGTGACACGACCGTGACTGCGCCGAACGGCCGGACATCGGCCGCTCCCCGTCCCGTCGTTGACCGGACGGGGCGGGCGCTCCTGCGCCGGCTGCGCAGGCCACGGCGACCCCGGCTCTGGTTCGAAATCCTTCTGATCGCGGTGAGTTACTGGACGTACTCCCTCGTCCGCAACGCCGTGCCGGAGCAGAAGGCGCAGGCCCTGCGCAACGCCGACTGGATCTGGGAGCTCCAGCAGCACCTGGGGATCGCGGTCGAGCAGTCCGTCAACCACGCCGTCAATTCCGTGACATGGCTGGTCGTCGGCATGAACTACTACTACGCCACCCTGCACTTCGTGGTGACGCTGGGTGTGCTGGTGTGGCTCTACCGCGGCCACCCGGGACGGTACGCGGCCACCAGACTGGTGCTGTTCGCGACCACAGGCGTCGCTCTCGTCGGCTACTACCTGTTCCCGCTCGCCCCGCCCCGCCTGATGAACGGCGGCGGCTTCATCGACACCGTGATGGTGCACCAGACGTGGGGCTCCATGGCGTCCGGCGACCTGAAGAACATGTCCAACCAGTACGCCGCGATGCCGTCGATGCACATCGGCTGGTCGGTGTGGTGCGGCGTGACGATCTTCGCGCTGGCGCAGGTTCCGTGGGTGCGCGTGCTGGGGCTGCTGTACCCGGCGCTCACGCTGGTGGTCATCGTCGCCACGGCCAACCACTTCTGGCTGGACGCGGTGGGCGGCGTGCTCTGCCTCGCCTTCGGCTACGCGGTGGCCCGCCTCTGGTACGGCAGCGGCCCGTACGCGCTGCCCCGGCGGGTGCCGGACCGGCGGCCGGGACGCACGGGTGAGGGGGCCGGCGCCGGGGGCACCGCCGCGGCGGCTCCCGGTGTCGTGGCCCAGGTCGCCCGGACGGCCGACGACACGGTCCGGACGGCGGCCGGAGCGGCGGGGGCCGGCGGCCCGGTCGAGGACGCGGGCGCCGGCGCGGGCAGGGGTGCGGAGAGAGCGACAGGCAGAGGCGCGGACCGGGGCACGGCAGCGGCACCCGCACCGGCAGCGGCGGCGGACGGCGGGGAGGACGCGGACACCGGAGGCGGGGCCGACGGCCCCGGGGAGGCCGACGGGGCCGACGCGCTGTCCGGCACGGGACGGGGGGCGCCGTAGGCCGGGCCCGTCGGTCGGGCGGCCGGGGCACCGACGTGATCACGGAGCCGCCCACAACGCCCGGAAGGACCGGGGGACCGGGCGGGCCGTGGGGGCTTGGGCGGTCGGCCGCTTGGGGCTGGGTCCTGTCGTCACATTCCCGTCGTCCGCCCGCAGGGCGGCCGTGCGGCGTCAGGTGCGTGCTCTCGGCGTGCCGGGCCCTGAGCCTCGTACTGGATGTACTCGGGTCAGGGCCCGGTGCGGCGAGAGTGCGTGCCTGGCGGCGCACGGCAGACAGGAATGTGACGACAGGGCCTATGGCGGCTGGGCGGTTCAGTCCGCGCCGTAGAAGAGTTTCTCCATGACGCCGCGTGCCCGTCGGGCCGTGCGCCGGTACTCGTCGAGCATGTCGCCCGCGTGGCCGGGGCCGTGGCCGAGGTAGCGGCCGACGGCGGCCAGTTCCCGGGGGACGGTGGGGAAGGTGTCGCCCGCCCGCCCCCGGACCAGCATCACCGCGTTGCGCACCCGGGTGGCCAGGACCCACGCCTCGTCCAGGGTGGCGGCGTCCTCGGCGGACATCAGCCCCGCCTCCCGGGCCGCCGCCAGGGCCGGCCGGGTCCGCGTCGTCCGCAGGCCCGGCTCGCGGGCCGCGTGCCGCAGTTGCAGCAGCTGCACGGTCCACTCCACGTCCGACAGCCCGCCCGGGCCCAGTTTGGCGTGCAGCTTGGGGTCGGCGCCGCGCGGCAGCCGCTCGGACTCCATGCGGGCCTTCAGCCGCCGGATCTCCCGGACCGCGTCCTCGTCGAGCCCGCGGGACGGGTAGCGCAGCGGGTCGATCAGCTCGATGAAGCGGCGGCCGAGGTCCTCGTCCCCGGCGACGTGCTCGGCGCGCAGCAGGGCGTGCCGCTCCCACACCAGCGACCAGCGCCGGTAGTACGCCTCGTACGAGGTGAGGGTGCGCACGAGCGGTCCGTTCCTGCCCTCCGGGCGGAGGTCCGCGTCGACCAGCAGGGGCGGGTCGGAGCTGGGGATCTGGAGCAGGCGGCGCATCTCCGCGACGACCTTGGCGGCCGCCTTGGCGGCCTCGTGCTCGTCCACGCCCTCGCGGGGCTCGTGCACGAACAGCACGTCGGCGTCCGACCCGTAGCCCAGCTCGTGACCGCCGAAGCGGCCCATGCCGATGATCGCGAACCGGGTGGGGAGGTCGTCCCCCCAGCCCTCCCGGACGACGGCGCGGAGGGTGCCGGCGAGGGTGGCGGCCGTCAGGTCGGACACGGCGGCGCCGACCAGGTCGACCAGTGCGCCCTGGTCGGCCTCGGCGGGCTGCGACTCGGTGCCGTAGGAGCCGACGATGTCGGCGGCGGCCGTGCGGAACAGCTCCCGGCGGCGCACGCCACGGGCCGCGGTGACGCCCTGGGCCGCGTTGTCGGCGCGCCGGACGGCGGCGAGGACCTCCTGCTCCAGGTGGGTGCGGGAGCGCGGCCGGAGCCCTCCCCCATCGCCGTCCCCGAGCAGCGCCACCGCCTCGGGGGCACGCATCAGCAGGTCGGGGGCGAGCCGCCCGGCGGACAGCACCCGCGCGAGGTTCTCGGCCGCCGCGCCCTCGTCGCGCAGCAGCCTGAGGTACCAGGGGGTCTTGCCGAGGGCGTCGGAGACCTTGCGGAAGTTGAGCAGTCCCGCGTCCGGGTCGGCGGAGTCGGCGAACCAGCCGAGCAGGACGGGCAGCAGGGTGCGCTGGATGGCCGCCTTGCGGGTGACGCCGCTGGCCAGGGCCTCCAGGTGGCGCAGGGCGGCGGCGGGGTCGGCGTAACCGAGGGCGACCAGGCGTTCCCGGGCCGCCTCCGCGCTGAGCCGGGCCTCGCCGGGCGCGAGCTGGGCGACCGCGTCGAGCAGCGGCCGGTAGAACAGCTTCTCGTGCAGCCGCCGCACCGCGGAGGCGTGCCGCTTCCACTCCCGGGTCAGCGCGGCGACGGGATCGGTGCGCAGGCCGAGGGAGCGGCCGAGACGGCGCAGGTCGCCCTCGTCGTCCGGGACCAGGTGGGTCCGGCGCAGCCGGTGGAGCTGGATGCGGTGCTCCATGGAGCGCAGGAAGCGGTACGCCTCGTCGAGCCGGGCGGCGTCCGTGCGTCCGACGTACCCCCCGGCGGCGAGCGCCTTGAGGGCGTCCAGGGTGGTGCCGCTGCGCAGGGAGGCGTCGGTGCGTCCGTGCACCAGCTGGAGCAGCTGCACGGCGAACTCGACGTCCCGCAGACCGCCCGGGCCGAGCTTGAGCTGGCGGTCGACCTCGGCGACGGGGATGTTCTCCACCACCCGGCGGCGCATCTTCTGCACGTCGGCGACGAAGTTGTCCCGCTCGGCCGCCTGCCACACCAGGGGCTGCAGCGCGGCCACGTACGCCTCGCCCAGTTCCGCGTCGCCGGCCACCGGGCGGGCCTTGAGCAGCGCCTGGAACTCCCAGGTCTTGGCCCAGCGCTGGTAGTAGGCGAGGTGGGAGGCCAGGGTGCGCACCAGCGGGCCGTTGCGCCCCTCGGGCCGCAGGTTGGCGTCGACGGGCCAGATGGTGCCCTCGACGGTCGTCTCGGAGCACAGCCGCATCAGGTGCGAGGCGAGCCGGGTGGCGGCCCGCAGCGCCTTGTCCTCGTCGGCGCCGTCGACGGCCTCGCCGACGAAGACGACGTCGACGTCCGAGACGTAGTTCAGCTCGTGGCCGCCGCACTTGCCGAGCGCGATCACCGCGAGCCGGCACAGCGCGGCGTCCTCGGGCGCGGCCTCCCGGGCGAGCCGGAGGGCGGCGCGCAGGGTGGCGGTGGCCAGGTCGGCCAGCTCGGCGGCGGTCTCGGCGACGTCGATGGTGTCGCAGACGTCGCGGGCGGCGATGGAGAGAAGGCAGCGGCGGTAGGCGACCCGGAGCGTCACCGCGTCGGTGACGCCGGCCAGGCCGTCGACGAACTCCTCGACGCCCGGGTGCAGGTCCCGCGGCTCGTAGGTGACCAGGGCGCGCCAGTCCCCGGGATGCCGGGCCAGGTGGTCGGCGAGGGCCGCGGAGGCCCCGAGCACCCCGAGCAGCCGGTCCCGCAGCGGCTTGGCGGCGATGACCGTGTCCAGGAGTTCGCGGCGGGCGGTGGGGTCCGGCTGCGCCTCCAGCAGACGGACCAGGCCGAGCAGCGCGAGGTCGGGGTCGGCGGTGGCGCCGAGGGCGTCGAGCAGCACGGGGTCGTCGCGCAGGGGGGTGAGCTCGGGGCCGTCCAGCAGGCGCTCGGCGGCGGAGGGGTCCGTGAAGCCGTGCCGCAGCAGCCGCGTGAAGGTACTGCTCCTGCGCCCCGGCGCCGACGTCATCCCCGGTCTCCCTCGTGCCTCGGAAACGTGTCGTACGGCCATGAGCCTATCCGCAGGCGGGCCCCGCGGCGCTGGGCGGTTTCCGGCACCTCGGTCGGCGACTCCGTGCGGCGCCCGGCCCCGCCGTCGGCCGGCTGGGATGGCGTCCGGCTCCGCCGCCGGCCGCCCGGGGTGGCGTCCGGCGTCCGCATCCCCCGGTGTGCAGGCGACGTGTGGCGCGGTGCGGCGTTTCGGTGGCGGCGGGCCCCTTTTTCCGATTCGGTGAGGAGGAAGCGTCCGTCCCCCGCCGTTTCTCCACACGAAGGAGCCACGATCCATGGACTTCACCCTCGAAGTGATCCCGCTGCCGGTGAGCGACATCGACCGGGCCCGGGACTTCTACCGGGACAAGGTCGGCTTCCACGTCGACATCGACCAGGAGGTCATGCCCGGCATGCGCATCGTCCAGCTGACGCCGCCCGGCTCCGGCTGCTCGATCGCCCTGGGCGACACCCTCTGGGAGTCGACGCCCGGCCCCACCCCGGCCCCCGGTTCCTACCAGGGCCTGCAGCTCTGCGTCGCCGACATCAAGGCCGCCCACGCCGAACTGACCGCCCGGGGGCTGGAGGTCAGCGAGCCGCAGCAGTACGCCCCGGACGACGGCGCGACGTTCATGTACTTCAAGGACCCGGACGGCAACGGCTGGGCGGTGCAGGAGTACCGGCGCCGGGCGACCGAGCCGCTGCACAAGCTGCTGACGCAGCAGGCGCAGCAGGCGCAGGGTAGGCACCACACTCTCGGCGCCGGGCGCGCGGGTCCCGCCGGTCGCACCCGACCGCGCCCGCCGCGCCCGCCGCGCCCCCGCCGCGCCCCCGCCGCGCCCGCCCGCCGCGTCGGTCGCGGTACGTCGTGACCCGGGCGCTCCGGCGCGGCCCGCGGGGGCTGTCGCGGCTCGCGCGGTCGGGTGCGGTGGGCGGGATCCGGTGCGGCTCGCGCGGTCCGTGCGGTGCGTCGGGGCGGGTGCGGTGCGTCGGGGCCGGTGCGGCTCGGGCGCCGCGGCTGACCGCCGCCGCATCACGGACCGTCGGCCGTCCCGGCGCGGACCGTCCGTCACCCTCAGCGACCGCCCATGACGTGCCGCGAGCGGCGGTGGCGGGGTGAGGACGCTGCCGCGAAAACATTCGCGACATTCACCCTCAAAGAGTGTCGATCGGCCTCAACCGGCCACTCGTGCGGGGACGGACGGTCACGTGGGACTCCCGGTGCACGGCTTCCGGCACGGTGCCGGGTCGTCCGGGACACGGGACCTCACGCCGGACATCCGATGAGGGGAAGGCGCCGATGAGTGAGTCCGTAGACACCGGGACCCGGGACACCCGGGAGAAAGTCAGGGCGGAGGCCTCCGCGACGGCCGGTCAGGCCAAGGAAGCCGCCGGTCAGGTCGCGGGCACCGCGGCGGAGCAGGCCCGGAGCGTGGCCGGTGAGGCGCGCCGGCAGGCCGGTTCCGCCGTGCGGGACCTGCGCGGACGGGCCGTGGAGGAAGCGGACGGTCAGGCCCGGCGGGCCGCGGGCACCCTGCGGCAGTGGGCGGGCGACCTGTCCGACCTGGCCGACCACGCCCGTCACGATTCCGCCGCCCGCGGCCTCGCCGCCGAGGCGGCCGACCGCAGCCACCGGGCCGCCGACTACCTGGAGCGGCAGGGCGTCGAGGGACTCGTCGCCGACCTCCAGGGCTTCGCGCGGCGGCGCCCCGGCGCCTTCCTCGGCGGCGCCCTGCTGGCCGGGCTCGCCGTCGGGCGGCTGGCCAAGGCGTCCGGGAGCGCGTCCCGGGCGTCCGCGCAGGGCGGAGCGGAGCCCGGCCGGGACGTGTCGGGGGCGTCCGAGCCGCCCGCTCTGGCCGCGGGGCCCCCGCCGGCCGTGCCGCCGAGTGCCGGTTCGCTGCCGGCCGAGGCGCCGCCGAACGGTGCGCCGGGCCGTCCGCACCCGGGGGTGTGACATGACGTCACCGTCCCGAACGTACACACCGCCCCCCGCGTCCGGGGCGACCCGGGCACAGGCGCCGGCGCACGCGGAGCGGCCGGGGCACCAGGAGCCGTCCGTGGGCCAGTTGCTGTCGCAGGTGACCTCGGACCTCCAGACGCTCTTCCGCAAGGAGGTCGAACTCGCCAAGGCCGAGGTCAAGCAGGAGGCGAGCACCGCGGGCAAGGCCGCCGGCATGTACGGGGGCGCCGGGTTCGCCGGGTACATGGTGCTGCTGTTCCTGTCCCTGGCAGCCGTTCTGGGGCTGTCCAACGTCATGGACGGGGGCTGGGCCGCCCTGATCGTCACCGCGGTGTGGGCCGTGGTGGCGGGTGTGCTCTTCCTGATGGGGCGGGCGCGGATGCGCACCGTCTCCCCCACGCCCGAGCAGACCGTCGAGACCCTGAAGGAGAACGCGGCATGGGCACGTCACCCGACCAGGTGAGGGCCGAGATCGAGGCCACTCGCCACCAGCTGTCCACGGACGTGGAGCGGCTCGCCGACCGCACCAGCCCCAAACGTGTCGCGCGGCGCCGCAAGGCACGCGTGCGCAGCGCGGTGGGGGGCCTGCGGGACCGCGTGATGGGAACCGCCTCGCACACCGCCCACGGCGTCGCGGACACCGCGCACGGTGTGGCCGACTCCGCGCGGTCGGCGGCCGGTTCGGTGCAGGACGGCACCGGCCGCGTGGCTGATTCGGCGCGGGAAACGGCCGGCCAGGCCGGACAGGCGGTGCAGCAGGCCCCGGAGGTGGCCCGCGAGCAGGCCCGGGGCAACCCGCTGGCCGCCGGGCTGGTGGCCTTCGGCGTCGGCCTGCTGGTGTCCTCGCTGGTGCCCGCCTCCACGGCCGAGCGGGAGAAGGCCGCCGAGCTGATGGAGCGCGGCGGTGAGGCACTGGAGCCGGTGAAGCAGGCGGCCGCCGAGTCGGCGCAGCACCTCAAGGAAGGCGCCCGGGAGGTGACGCAGAACGCCGCCGCGGAGGTCAAGGACACCGCGGCGCAAGCGGCCCGGACCACCCAGGACGAGGCGCGCGACCGGACCTCCGAAGTGCAGGAGCAGGCACGGGAGTCGGGCGGACACCTCAAGGACGAGGCCCGCGACCGCTCGGGCCCCTCCTGAGAGAGAAGGGGTGTGCGCGAGCGGGAGCCGCGTGAGTCCCGCTCCGCCCCCGTGGGCCGGTGAGCCTGAGCCCTGCTCCGTCCCCGTGTGCCGGGCCGGAGCAGGGCTCTCCTGCGGAGTCGGACCCCGGCTCAGCTCGCGTAGGTCTCGAACTCGGCGACCCTGGGCGTGCCGTCGGCGGCCGTGATCTCGAAGGTGACCTTCCTCAGCGAGGTCCGCGGGATGTCGATGACGCCGGCTCCGCCGCTGCCGGAGGCCAGGACGGCGCCGGTGTCGGCGTTGACGACCCGCCAGGACCGGATGGTGCCCTGGGAGCCCGCCGCCTCACGGATGTGGAGCCTGGCGACGGTGGTGGCCGAACCCCACTTGACGGAGACGGACCCGGTGGTGCCGTTCGGCGACCAGTAGGTGGCCAGGTCGCCGTCCCGCACGTTGCCGTAGCTGGTCCCGCTCGCCTTGGACGAACCGTCGGCGCCCGCCCCGAGGCTGAGGTTGGTGCCGGTGGGCGGCGTCGGGTCGGTCGGCTCCGGGTCGGTGGGCTCGGGATCGGTGGGCTCCGGGTCCGTCGGGGTGGGGCCGGGCGACTGCGGCGAGCAGCTGCCGTCCGACACCAGCAGGCCCTTGCCGGCGCCGGCCGTCCGGTTCACCAGACTCGGCACGCAGTTCGCCCCGTCCAGGGTGTACGGGTACGGGATGCTCACGGTGGTCGTGGACTGCGGGTTCGGCCCGGCGGGCTGGTTGTCGCCGCTGCGGCTGGACCACGTCACGTTGTCGAAGACGTTGCCGCCGACCTGCCAGTAGCCGGCCTGGTCGGTGTAGAAGGTGCCGAGGACGTCCTTGGAGTCCTCGAAGTAGTTGTTGTCGACCCTGGCGCGGGCTCCGGCCCGGGAGTTGATGCCGGAGTCGTTCAGGTTCCGGTAGTGGTTGTTGTAGATGTGGGCGATGCCGCCGCGCAGCAGCGGGGCCCGGGAGTCGATGTTCTCGTACAGGTTGTGGTGGAACGTCACGTAGCCGTTGGACCGGTCGCTCTCGCTGGAGCCGATGAGCCCGCCCCGCCCGGAGTTGCGCAGGATGCTGTAGGACAGCGTCACGTACTGGGTGTTGTCCTTCATGTCGAAGAGCCCGTCGAAGCCCTCCGACTCCCCGCCGGACGCCTCCAGGGTGACGTGGTCGACCCAGACGTTGCGGACGTCGCTCTCCATACCGATGGCGTCGCCGCCGTTGGAGGTGGGCGAGCCCGACTTCTTGACGTTCCGGACGGTGACGTTCTGGATGACGATATTGCCGGCCTCACGGATGTGGATGCCCAGCTGGTCGAAGACGGCGCCGTTGCCGACCCCGACGATGGTGACGTTGCTGATCTGCTTGAGCTCGATCTTGTCGGCGGCGGTGTTGCAACTGCTGCCGGACACCTTGCTGGTGTTGCCGTGGTTGATGGTCCCCTCGACCTGGATGGTGATGGGGGTGTCGCTGGAGGCCCGGCTGCACAGGGCCTGATGGATCGCGGTCCCGGTGGTGGCCCGCACGGTCTGCCCGCCGGCGCCTCCGGTGGTCCCCCCGTTCTGGGTGGCGTACCCGGTGGGCCCGGAGGCCGCCGCGACCGCCGCCGGCGTCGACAGCGCCACCGTCCCGGCCGCCGCGAGGGCGCCCGTGGTCAGTAACGCGGAAACCCGCAGAGCGACTGCTCGTCTCATCTCGCCTTGCCTTTCGTCCTGTTGACGGGGTGTGCCTCGTACCTCGCGCGGCGCGCACCTCGCGCCACGCCTGTCGCGCGCCTTGCGTGTGCGTTCGCGTCTTGCGTGTGCGTTCGCGCCTTGCGTGTGCGTTCGCGCCTTGCGTGTGCGTTCGCGCCTTGCGTGTGCGTGCGCGCCGTGGTGCTTCCAGGGCTTGTCGCTGCCCTTCGCCCTCGCGGCTTCCGTTGCGCCCGCCGGAGGGGGTGGGTGCTCGACACACCCGCCCTGACTGTCGTGGGCATGACAGATCAGCGACCGGAGGAGGTGGCCGCGGACCCATACTTCTGAAGGCACCAGCGCGGGAAAGCGCTTTCTGTCGGGTGACAGTAGAGCGCCGCCGGAAGGCTGACAAGAGCCCGTACCGTTACGGAATATGCCTCTCCGCATGCTTCTTCGCCGGGGGCGAGGACGCGCCGGTCCGCTCGACGCCCTGACCGACCCGCCGGGTCCGCTCGACGCCCTGACCGACCCGCTGGGCCCGTCCTCGTCCTCGCCCCGGCAACCGGCCGCGCAAGGATTCCGAACCGGTGTCGAGCGAGGCCGGGGAAGAGCAGGCACCGACCGCCCGCCCGAAGAATCGACGCACGCGGTCACGGACGAAGCCTCATGGGCGTTGAGCGTTCACCCCCCGCTGGACACCCACCGCACCGCCGCCGCCAGACCCAGCACCGCAGCGGGCACCACCCACGGCCACCGCATCGCCCACCTCACCGAGGGTGCCAGCCACAGGGATCCCACCGCGCCCGCCATGACGATGGTCAAGCCCCAGGCCAGTTCCATCCCCCCGTACGCGGCCTGGTCCCCGTCACCGTCCGGACGGGTGTTGATCCCCAGCCAGAAGAAGAACGCCGCCGCCAGAGTCAACAGCACCACCGGAACGGCGAGGATCACGCGGAGCAGGGTGCGGTCGTCGTCGGGGTGGTGCGGCCGGTCGTCCGCCGGGTGGCGGGAGTGACCGGTCCCCCGACGGCCGCCGGCGGGCGAGGGTTTCGGAGACTGCGTCAAGGGATCACGTTCCTGCCCGGTCCAGGTGAGACTGACCCGCACTGACCCGCGCCTACAGCACGGGCAGGTTCTTCCGCAGCTCGAACGCGGTGACCTCCGAGCGGTACTCCTCCCACTCCTGCTTCTTGTTGCGCAGGAAGTGACGTCGGCCCCGAGCGACCTTGCTCGATCCAAGTTGGCGCAGCGCTGACCGATGATCAGACGGTCGTCTTTGGTCCTTGTTGGTCGCTGTGGGCCGCCCTTCGACGGCCCACAGACGGCCCGGAGATGGAGCACAGGGCAGCGGCACTGGCTCACAACGCAGATCAGACGTCACTCAGGGGACGCGCTGAGCACTGATAGGCAGCGCCTCATGTGCTCTCGCACACGGTCCCCTCGGTGCCACCCAGCCGCAAGGGCTGCGGTCAACCAGGCCGGCCCCTTGGCGACACCCAGCGCCGGAGCGAATTTCTCAAGCTCCCCGACCCTCACAAGCACAATCCCAATCTCTTCTAGACGGTCCAACAGCCGCTTTGCCGATACCGCAGCTTGACCTTCGAATGCCGACTCGCCGAATTTTTTCAGCAAACTCCACGGACTCTCTTGCACTCGAAGTTGGGCAAGCACCTCACGCTTCGCCTCATCGCTATATCTCTCCCCCTCTCTCCCCGAGAAGACAGATTGCACTGCCGCGATCACATCACCTAGAGTTGCCGGAGTTCGGGCAATGCGAAAGGGCTGAGTGGACACTCGGTAGTCAGGCTTCAGCAAATCCCAATCGGCACCATACGCTTCAACCAATCGCGAGATGTTTGCCTCATCGTTCAATATGTCAATGTCGGGCACCGCAACAACAGGAACAAAGATCGCCCGAAGTACCCTGACTAGCTTGTAGATCGCCGCCTTGCCGTACGACGGGATGAACAACACATCGCTTGGTGGAATCGGCACCTCCGACTGAGGTTCATATTCATTTAGAGCCGCCGCATAGAATCGGCAGTCTTGATCCGCCTCGGCGACGATCGTCAGTCGATGAAAGAGAGAATCCAAGGCGTTCGTGTACCTCAACAAAGGGTCTCCCCAGAGATCCCGGACATCTTCGACAGCGAGCTGATGAGCCTGCGAAGCTCCGTCCAATCCTCTATCCAAGCGAACAATGGATACCTCCGCATCAGAACTCAAAAGTCCCGTCAGGAGATTTTTGTCGTGCGTCGCTAGAATTACTTGAATTCCCTTTTTCTTGGCAAGTCCCCCCAAGATCCTACCGAGCGCACTGGCCTGCGGTGGATGCAGGAACGCTTCCGGCTCATCAATCAAGACGATAGGATGATTGGCTGTCACGAGAGGCAGGATGAGTGCGATCAAGCTCTTGATTCCGTCCCCCTGTTCAGTGAGCGGGGGAAGGCTCGCGACCTCTCTTCGATATTCCGGAGAAACTGCATCGACAGGCGGCGCTGGGATAGCAACCCTGCCAACGCGCAACTGAATCATCCGCGCGAGCGTATCGAGCGTCAAGTCGATGCGAAAAACCTCGCGACAAATTTTTCGCACTTCATTCAACATTTGCATCGACTCCTCCAGTCGATGCATCACGTTTCGCGGAGGGACTTCTACGTTTTCCCTCATCTCTTGCGGCTGAATGACGCTTACCCGTTGCCACGGATCTGCGAATAGCATGAAAGAATTCGCAAGCTGCGGCGTGAGTCTGTCGACACCGTCTTGCCTCTGATTGAAGAAGTTTCGCACTTGGTGCTCATGCACACTTGGCTGTTCGCGTGCGCCGAACCAAAGCAGTCCATTTTGCACATACACGCCCACGTGCGCATGCAGCCATGCAGAAAGATCCTTAAGATCTCCTGGAGCATTGAAGCGAATGTCCGTGACAAGCTGCCATCGAGAAACTTCGGCAGGAGTCCCAAAATCCCGTGCCGCGAGATTCATGACTTGCCTAAGCAGCGTCGATTTCCCGACATTGTTTCCGCCGACCACGACTGTCACACCAGTCGACGGCGGGTTAACCGTGAGTCCATTTTCGAGGGTGATTGACGAGATCGAAAGAGCGAACCGATCGGCTTCTCCGCCACTCAGGTCGGCGGGGATATTCACATTTTTCATTAACAGTCAGCCCCCTTCTTGCAGTGTGGTAGGCATCTTAGTGTCGAACTGGGAGTCAGAAAGCGACTTTTAGTGATCAGGTCCCCCACGGGGGACATGCGGCAAGCACTGCTTCATGGCCGGCTCGTGGCGGCGGGACCCGGACACTGTGTCCGGGTCCCGCCGCCACGAGCCGGCCACCCTTGTTCAGCCCTTATCTGCCCCATCAACGGCTCTGTACCGTGAGATGGGCCCCTACGACCAGCAGGAGGCAGCACGTAATGCGTGGTCTTGGAGATCACCTCAGCATCGGCGAACGCATCGCGTTCTACCGGAAGCGTCGCGGCTACACGCAAGAGGTGCTCGCCGGCCTGGTCGGGCGTAGCACTGACTGGTTGGCGAAGATCGAGACAGGGCGCCGGAAGCCTCCCCGAATTGACATGCTCGCGGAGCTGTCGCGCATCCTGCGCGTGCCTCTCGGAGACCTGCTCGGTCAAACCATGCTCATGGAGGACGAGAAGCAGCAGGACGACGTTCCGGCCGTGCGCGATGCGCTCATGAGCCCGCGCCGACTGTCGCGTCTGCTCTTCGGCCCCGAGGCTGAGGTGCAGCTCCCCACACCGGCGCCCGTGGCCGTGCGTGTAGAGCAAGCATGGAACGACTACCAGGGCGGGCGGCTCGGCAGAGTCATCGCCGCACTTCCCGCGCTCCTCCAGACTGCGCAAGAGCTGGAGGAGCGAGCCGCACGGCGCGGCGAGGACCGTAGTGACTGCTGGGCAGTGTCGGCCCGCACCCACCACCTCGCGGCGACGACCCTCGCGAAGATCGGCGAATCGGACATCTCCTGGCTCGCTGCCGAGCGTGCGATGCGTGCCGCTGACGAGTCTGACGACCCGCTCGTGTTGGCATCCGCCGCGCGCTCCGGCACACACGCCCTACTGGCCAACGGCCGGTACGACGACGCGTTGGAGCTGGGCAACACAGCCGCCGCATGGCTTTCGTCTCGGGTGACTGCCAACGACCCTGCGGCACTAAGTTTGCTGGGAATGATCCACCTGCGGGCCGCTGTCGCAGCGGCTCGCCACCAGGACCGGCCCACCGCAACCAGCTTGTTGGATCGAGCCGAGGAACTCGCGGATGACCTCGGTTCGGATGAGAACTACTGGCAGACCGGCTTCGGACCCACGAACGTCCTACTTCACCGCCTATCGGTTGAGCTGGATCTCGACAACGTGTCGTACGTGGTGGAGCACGGCCGGATCAATGTCGACCACATGCCGCAGGAACGCAGCGTGTCGCACCGCATCGACTTCGCACGCGCTCTCTCGCTCAGCGGACAGGGCGATGAGGCGTTCACGGAGCTGCGCACGGCTGAACGCACATCGCCACAGCTCGTGCGCAACAATCCCCGGGTGCGCGAGACGCTGCGGGACCTGATCAAGCAATCACCAGTCACCGGCGGCGCGCGATCGTCCGAGGTGTTCGCGATGGCTCAACGGTGCAGGGCGGTGCAGTGAGTTCAGGCAAGCGTGGGGTGCTCGGAGTCGTCGGGTCGGCGGCTGGAGGCGTAGAGACGCTGCGCACCGGTCTGGTTGAGCCCGCGATGGAGCGCGGCTGGCAGGTGGCTGTCACTCTGACGCCGACCGCAGGTCAGTGGCTACGGATGAGTGGCGAGGTCGAGCAGTTGGAGAAGCTGACCGGCCTACCCGTGCGCGATGAACCACGTTTGCCCGGCGAGGCACGACCACACCCGCCGGTTGACTGCTACGTGGTAGCCCCCGCGTCGGCCAACATGGTGGCCAAGCTTGCCACGGGCCTGATGGACAACCAGGCACTGACTCAGGTGGGCGAGGCTATCGGCACCATCGGGTTGCCTGTCGTCGTCTTCCCTCGGGTGAATGCGGCGCACGCCCGGCACCCTGCATGGCAGCACCACATCGACACCCTTCGGGCGGGGGGCGTGCGCATCATCGATGGCCCGGAGGTATGGCCGCTGTATGAGCCGCGTGAAGCGCCGGCGGGGCGTGAACTCCCGTGGGGAGCAGTGCTGGAAGCCGTGGACGAAGTCGCAAGGTGACGGGTCGTCAACCTTTTTGACCTGCAAGGAAAGAGGACCCGGACATTCTGTCCGGGTCCTCTGCCGTTCACGGCTACATGCTCATTGGCATGCCAGTGATCAATGAGCAAAGCGGCGACCTGAAATACATGACTCCGGCTGAACTCGATCTGATCAAAGCAAGTTTGAGCGATGCACGCCTCAAGGCCGAACGACTGCTGAGGCTCGCGGACGAACTCACGGCGACGGTGGAGTCTCGCTACCCACAAGCCGCTCAAGTCGGTCGAGCCGCTCCCCGAGCGAACGGAGAGCGTCATGGATCGTGCTGAGCTCTGCGGCCAGAGCCACGAAAGCGGGGCTGCTGCCCGGCTCGGTGCCAAGGGGCACCGCAGGATCACGGACGAACGTCCCACGTCCCTGCTGGGTAAGGACCAGCCCCTCGTCACGGAGTTGACCGTACGCGCTCTGGATGGTCATGAGCTGCACGCCAAGTTCCTTGGCGAGCGAGCGAGCAGCCGGGAGCCGGTCCCCGGGGCCGTACTCACGATCTGGGCCCGTGATCTTCTCGCGGAACTGCGCCGCAATCTCCTTGGCCGTCGGCGTGGGTTTGGGCGCTTCAGGGCTCTGATCCATACCCCCGAGAGTAACCGGACCTAGGTCAATCTCTTGCTCTCCTGCCGTACTGCCTTGACAGACAGATTGACCTAGGTCAATCTGAAGAGCGGCAGCAGGCCCAAATGGGCTTGGCCAGCCGTGTCAGTGCCCGGAAGCAAGGCCCGGATGCCGCACTGCGAAGAACTCAACAGGGTGCCGACCCAGCCGCATGAACACGTGCGGTCGATGGGTGCGGGTCACCACCCCGACCGCCCATGCCGGGCCGGGTGACCTGCCCGGATCCGCCCCGCTGGGGCGGTGACTGGCATTGCGTGATCTGACATCCGCAGAACCTTCGCGGCATCCGCCGCGCTTCAACCTCAACCCTTCCGCCGCGCTGGACGCGGCGGCCGGTTGCCTCCGCTGCACGTCTCATACGTGCAGCGCTGAGGGGAGCCGGAACCGACTCCAACGGCAAGCGGCTCCCGGGGTGCCACCCGGGAGCCGCATTCGGGCCGTTCCAGCCTGGAAGGAACCACGACCCATGAACCCCATCGTCACTGTTCAGGACGCTGTTACCGCGTTCGCCGACTTCATGGAGCCGACGGCCGCGGAGTTGGACGCGATCGAGCGGGAGATGCCCGTCATTCTGGCGGACGTCGACCTGCTGGACGCCTACATCGTCACGCTGGACCGCACGCCGACGGAGATGGACGCCCGGCGCATCCGCCGGGCCCGCCGCCGCGCACTCGCCGCCCGCGTCGCGCTGCTCAACTGCACCGCCCCTACGAGCCTGCCGGGTGGTGCCGCGTGAGTGCCACCGATCGGAACCTGCTCGCCGCGCACGCCGAGGTGAAGGCGGAGATCACGCGCACGGACAGCAAGACGGCGCTGCTGCTGGCATTCGTCGGCGCGGTGCTCGCCGGATCGTGGACGGTCGCCCGTGACCTGCCGCTGAACTGGCCCGCCATCGTCGCAGGAGCTCCCGGCATGATGCTGCTCATCGTGGCGGCCGGTCTTCTGCTGCGGTCGGTCCGCCCCAACCTGTCCGGCCGTCATGGCTTCCCGCTGTGGGCGACACTCACGGCGGAGGAGATCAGCCAGGCTATCTCGGTCGATCTGGCCGCCGACATCGCCGGACTGTCCCGGCTGGCGGTCGCCAAGTTCACCTGCCTACGCCGCGCGGTCGACCTGATCCGCGCCGGTGGGGCGCTGCTCATTGTCGCTGCCCTGCTCACCGCCGGGGGTGCGGCATGGGGACGCTGACCGCGCAAATGTCGAACACCGGCCGGGCGTGGCACCTGTACGTCGTGCTGTACGGCGAGACCGAGTGGCCCACCTTCCAGTGGGAGCGCACCGCTCGGGTCCCCACCGGGGCGGAGCGCCGGGCGGCGCTGGCCTCCCTCGGCTACGAGGTGGCGCCGGGCGCGGTGTGGTCCTGGACGGAGGACAGCCGAAACCACGGCGACGACTCCACCCCGGTCGTCCTCATCGCGGCCATCGCGGTGCGCGGTCAGGACGGAGGTGCGGCATGAGGGCCAAGACGGTTCTGCCGGCCGTCGCGATGACGGCCGTGTCCATGGTGCTAACCCTCGCCGTGGTGGTGATGTGGCTGGGCACGGCGGTGCCGTGGCCGGTCGCTCTGGTCGTCGGTCTCGGTATCGACGGGGGATGGCTGGCCACCCTCGCCTACGAACGCCGCCTCGCCGCACAAGGCGACCACAACCGGGCCGTGACCGCCGTCGGCTGGTCCTTCGGCATCCTCGCCGCCGGTGTCCTGGTCGCGCACGCCCTCACCGCTGAGGAGTCCGCTGGGGCGTGGCTGGCCGTCGCCTGGCTGCCGATCGCCGCGAAAGCCCTGTGGCTGGTACACGCGATGTGGGAGCGCACCGCGCTCACCCCCGTCGCGCTGGACGCGATCCGCGGGATCCAGCAGGAAGCGCGCGACGAGGCGGCCGTGGCCCGCGCCCGGCTGCGGGCTGAAGCCGCGACCGAGGAAACGCGGCTGACGGCCGTGACGGAGGCCGGGGCCCGCGTCGCACGCGTCCAGGCCAAGACCGCACAGACACTCTCGTCGGCGTGGTCGACGCTGGAGACGGCCCGCGCGGGCGAGGAGACCGGCAGGGCGCTGACCAGCGTGACGACCCGCGTCACACCCGGTGTCACGCCCCGCTGGGAACTGCCCGTGTGGGGCCCAAGCGAACCCCTCTCCGCCCGGTCGCTGGAGAGCGCGCCGGCGCTCACCGATGAGGCGTTGGACGTCATCGTCGACGAGATCCGCACCAGCGAGACGCCCGCCCTGTCCTACCGGGAGATGGCCGCCCGGTTCCGGGCCGCCGGGCATTCCGCGTCCGAGGTCCGCTTGCGGGCCGCGTGGAAGCGCGTGGCCGCGTGATGGGGGCGCTGCCGGTGTTCCGGTGGCGCCTCGCCCCGGACGGGCTGGCCACCCGCCGCCAACTCCGCGCCCGGGGCTTGCGGCCCGGCGGTCAGGACGTGGCCGCGCAACTCGAACGGCCCCGCCGCCGTGGTCGGCCGCCGCTGGTGGCCTACCTGTACCGCGTCGACCTCGCGGTGCCGGTGCGTCCGATGACCCCGGCACGGCGGGCGGCGCTGGCCAAGGCGAACGCCGCCCGCCGTCTCTGCCCTGTCTGCCGGCGTGATGCCGGATACGTCATCCCCACCTCGCTGGGCACGTGCGTGCCCTGCGCCGATGCCGACCCGCACGGGTCCGATGGGAGCACCCGATGAGCAACGCCGACCTGCGCCGCCTGGACCGCGAAATCCGGACGACCAGCAAGAAGCTGGAGGCCGTGCGGCGGGGTGAGTTGTGGCCGCTGAACGGCCGCGAGCGCCGCGCCATGCTCCGCGCCGCCGCCAGCGGCACCTACCGCACCGCGAAGGGCCGCAGCACCGGCCGCGCCGAGACGCAGATGGAGTCCACCTCATCGGCCGCCGAGATGCGGTTGACCGCCGAGCTGAACGCGCTGCACGGCGAGCGGCAGCGACTCATCACCGAGGCCGCCCGCGAGAAGGCGGCCAAGAAGTCGTCCGGCTGGTGGTGACCAGCCCCATCACGCGCCGGGGTGGCCGCCTCCCTGCACGGACCCGGCCACCCCGGCTCTCACCCATAACCGCCCCCGTGAAGGGGGCAGGTAGGAGCTGTTCCAGCATGTCTGAGAACGTCGTTCACCTCCACAAGCACACCAACCCGCCCGCCGAACCCACCACCGGCGACACGGCCCCGACGGTGCTCACTGTCGTGCCCGATGCGCCGGCCGCGCGGCCGGCGCCGCTGTGGGTGCGCTCCGGACGCGCGGTGAAGACCGCCGTCACGCACGAGCGCACCCGGTCGGCCGGCCGCGCCGTCGTCCGGCACGGCCTCTACACGTTCAACGGCGGCAGGATCGTCGCCCGTCGGGCGTGGGACGGCCGCACCGGCTCGCGGTATGAGCGAATGATCCGGGCGGCTGAGGCCGCGGGGAACCTGGAAGCGGCGGAGGAGTGGGAGGAACGGTTGCAGCGCTTCCGCGCCGCCCGCCACCACCGCCGCATGGACCTCCTGCACTCGCCCGTGGACGCCGCCAAGGGCGTCGCCGTGGGGGCCGGTATGAGCGTCGGTGTGCTGGTGGCCCTTGGCGTCGTCCTCGCCATCAGCACCGGCCAGGCCGCCGACGTGGTAACGCCGCTGACCGCGACCATCGACTTCATCGCCTTACTGATCCGCATCGTGCAAGTGGTGTGGGGCCCGGCCATCACCATCGGCCCGTTCCTCGCACTGCTCGCCCTGTGGTCGGTCGGCCGCAAGCAACACGCCGCACCCCAGTGGGCGCTCCCCGCGAACGTCCGCTCGGGTGAGGGGGAGCCGATCACGCCGTCCATCGTGGTCAAGGCCCTGCGCGACCTCGGAGTCCCCGCGCTCGCGCGGGCCATCAAGGAGATGGGCGACGCCGGCGCGTCCATGCTCGGGCCCATCACCATTGCCGGATGCGGCGTGGAAGTCGACGTCACCCTGCCTTCCGGGGTGTCGACCAACGAGGTGCAGAGCAAGCGGCGCAAGCTCGCGGAGAACCTGACCCGGCACGAACACGAGGTGTTCATCACCATCCCGCAGGCCGCCCGCACGGTGCGCCTGTGGATCGCCGACTCCGGCGCTCTGGATGAGCCGATCGGCCCGTCGCCGCTGGTCACCGACGAGACGATGACCGCCGACTACCCCAAGGGCAAGGCTCCGTGGGGTCAGGACCTGCGCGGCGACGCCGCCGCCCTCTCCCTCTACCAGCGGCACCTGCTCATCACCGGTCTGTCCAACCAGGGCAAGACCGTGGCCCTGCGCTCCCTCGCCCTGTGGCTGTCGCTGGACAAGTCGGTGCAGTTCCTCATGGGCGACCTCAAGGGCGTGGGCGACTGGGCCATGTTCGACGGGCTCGCCACCACCCTCATCCAGGGCCCGACCGATGAGCACGTGATCCAGGTGACCGAGATGGTCGAGAGCGCGGTGGACGAGATGAACCGCCGCATCCAGGCCCCGCCCGGCACCACCTTCCCGCCGCTCATCGTCCTGGTCGACGAGGCGCAGGTGGCGTTCATGTGCCCGGCCAAGGACGAGGACAAGCGGCCCTACGGCGGCTCCAAGGCCAACAGTCGGTACTTCATGGCCGTCCGCAAGATTCACAACCAGGGCCGCGCGGTGAACGTGCTCATGTGGCAGGGCACCCAGGACCCCACCAACGAGAACCTGCCCAAGCTCGTGCGTGAGGGCGCGCACACCCGCGCCTCCCTCGCCCTCGGCACCGAGTCGCAGGCGCGGATGGCGCTGGGGGACAAGGCCGTCGACGGCGGCGCCGCCCCCAACCTGCTGCGTCCCGGCCTGGACCGGGGCACGCTGGTCGTCGCCTCCGACGGGATCACGATTCCGGCGGGGCAGTCGTCCATCACGGTGCGCACGCACTACATCGACGACGACGCGGCCACCGCGATCACCGACCGGGCCAAGGCCATGCGCGACGGCGTCACCACCCTCCACGCCATCGACCGCGGCGAGGAACACGATCCGCTCGCCGACGTCGCCGCCGTCATCGGTGACGCGCCCCGCGTCCGCACCAAGGACGTCCTCGCCCGCCTCGCCACCCGCAACCCCAGCGCCTATGGCGAGTGGTCGTTCATCGACCTCAAGCGCGTCCTGGACGACGCCGGCGCCGAGCCCTACAAGTCCGACGGCGTCATGGTCGTCTCCCGCGACCGCGTCGCCCGCGCCCTCGCCAACCGCAACAGCGAGGGTTCCACTTCCGCCGAATAACGGCAGGGAGCCGAACCAGTGCGGGTCAGGGAGGCAGGGAGAACTCCCTGAACCCCTCCCTGACCCACCTCCCTGGCCCTGACCTGCACGAATGATCGTCCAGGGAGTCAGGGAGGCACGCAGGTCAGACCCCCTGACACCCCCTCCACACGGCACCCCGAAAGGGGTGCCTCAGCCTCCCTGGCCACGCGCCGGAAGGGATTCCGCATGTACCCCGAGCCCACGCCTCAGCGGGCCGTGGAAGTCCACCAGCCCACCCCGATACCGCCCCCAGTCGTCCACTCCGCGCCGGTCGTCCCGGTGCAGCCGGGCACCGTGCCCACGGTGGCGAGCATCGTCCTCCCGGACGGCCGCGTCGTCACCGGCTACGCAATCGACCACCCGCAGCCCGCGCCCGTCGCGGCCAAGCCGGCCGTCTCCCGGACGGCGGTGAACGTCGCCCTCGGAGGCGTCGGGTTCCTCGCGGTGTGCGGCGGACTGCTCCTGCTCACCTCGTTCATCGCCGCCCTGACCGCGTTCATCGGCCAGCTCATCATCCTCGCCGCCGTCATTTTCGGCGGCTGGATCGCCATCCAAGTGCTCAGCGGGAGCGGCCACAAGGGCGGCACGACCGTGAACATCCGCCGGGCCGTGATCAAGCGCAACCACTTCCACGGCTAGCTACGCCAAGGGCGGCCCCCACCTCACGCCAATGAACGCGGGGCCGCCCTTGCCAACCAGAACCCAACGAAGGAACTGGAGAGATTCAGCATGACCGAACTTAGCGACATCCGGCGAGTGCCGGGCACGTTCCGGCCCTTACGGGTGCTGGACGCCTACTGCTGCATCGGCGGCGCCACCGCCGGCTACCGGCGGCTCGGCTGGCACGTGACCGGCGTCGACATCCAGGCGCAGCCGGACTACTGCGGCGACGTCTTCCACCAGGGCGACGCCATCGAGTTCATCCGCGCCCACGGCCACGAGTTCGACTTCATCCACACCTCCCCGCCCTGCCAGGGCGAGGGCGCCCCGACCAAGGGAACCAACCGGGCCCGCAACGCCGCGATCGGCCGCACCTACCCCCGCCTCATCGCCCCGACCCGCGCCGCGCTGGAGGCGACCGGCCAGCCGTACGTGATCGAGAACGTGGCCGGCTCCGAGGTCCGCAAAGACCTGCGCCTGTGCGGCGAGATGTTCGGGCTCGGGGTGCTCATGCACCGCTACTTCGAGTTGGGCGGCTGGACCGCCGTCCAGCCGACCCACCCTCGGCATCGGGGCCGGGTGCGGGGCTGGCGGCACGGCGAGTACCACGAGGGCCCGTACGTGGCCGCGTACGGCAAAGGCGGCGGCAAGGCCACCACCGAGGAAATCCGCGCCGCCAAGGGCATCGACTGGTCCACCGACCACTTCCGACTCCGCGAGGCCCTGCCCCCGGCCTACACCGAGTGGATCGGCCGCGCCCACCTCGCCACCCTCACGCCCGCACTGGAGGTGGCCGCATGAGCGACCACCTGAAGACCGCGCTGAGCCTCGCGGCATCCGGGGTGCCGGTCCTGCCCCTGCGCCGGGGCAAGGTCCCGTTCGGCAACTGCACAACGTGCACGGACAACGCCTGCGGCGGCCGGCCCAACATGAAGACCCCCGGCCCCTGCTACTGCCCCAGTGTCTGCCACGCGTGGGCCGCCGCTACCACCGAGCCGGCTGTCGTCGTCTCGCCCGCGTGGGCGGCGGCGTGGCAGCGGGCGGTCTGCGTCGGCTACCACCCCGGCGGCGCCGGCCTGACCGTCGTCGACCTGGACGACGCGGACGCCATCGCCTGGGCCCGCACCACGCTGCCCGCCACGCGGACCGTGCCAACAACTCGCGGTGAGCACTGGATCTACCGAGGCGCCATGCGCTCCGTGAACGCGGTACGCCCCGGCGTCGACATCAAGTCCACGATGGCCTACGCCCGCTACCTCGGGCCCGGCACCGGCACCCTGGCCGACCTGCCGGACACCGTGCGAGCCCTGGCCGTCAAGGAGCCTCCTGCGGCCCGCCCGGCGGCGCATGCGGCCGTCGCCGTGCCCGCCGGCGTGGGCGGGGAGTGCCCGCACCGCACGCCCGCCTACCTCGCCCGTGGCATCGCCATGGCAGAGCAGCGCATCACCGAGGCGTCCAGCGCGGTCCACGCGACGGTGTATCGCACCTTCCTGGCCGTGCTGTCCCGGCACGGCCGGTGCGGCTGCCTCACCGACACCCACGTCGCCCGCTTGTTCACCGCCGCGCAGGCCAAGGGCGAGACGGCCCGGCACTGCGCGGACGCGTGGACCAACGCCCGCACCACGTTGGGACTGTGACCATGTCCGAGGACGAGAAGACTCCCGCCCGCGAGATCATCACCGACTACGCGCAATCCCACTTCCGGTACTTCCGCACCGCCGACGGCACCGTCTACGCCCAACGCAACGGCCACCCCGTGGCCCGCCCCATCCGCTCCCAAGGCACCACCGGAAGCCACCGGCAGGAACTCATGGTCGGACTGTTCAAGGACGGCATCGGCGTGTTCAACGGCACGGCCATGAAGGAGGCGCTGGACCTGATCGAAGCATTGGCGCTGACCGAGGAAGTACAGCCCGTGCACATCCGCGTCGCCCCCGGCTACGACGGGGCCACATGGCTGGACCTCGGACGGGCTGACGGGCAGTCGGTGCGCATCCACCCCACCGGCTGGGACATCCGCACCCCGGACCCGCAGGAAGTCTGCTGGCGGCGCACCCAGCTCACCGGAGAACTGCCCCTGCCGGTCAAGGACACCAACGGCAAGGGCATCGACCTGCTGATGCGGCTGTGCAACTTCGCCACCGCCGAGACCGAGTGCCTGGCCATCGCCTGGCTCATCGGCTGCCTCGCCCCGTCCGTGCCCGTCCCGGCCCCGTTCCTCACCGGCCCGCAGGGCGCCGGCAAGTCCACCGGCGGGCGGATGCTCGTGCGGATCATCGAGGGCATGACCGGGGACCTGCGCAGGGCCCCGAAGGACGAGGAGAACCTGATCACGGCGGTGGCGGCCGGATGGGTCACCGCCCTGGACAACCTCTCCCACATGACCCCGGATCTCTCCGACGCGATGTGCCGCATCGTCACCGGGGCCGAGGACGTCAAGCGCGCCCTGTTCACCGACGGGGACGTCTTCCGCATCGGCTACCGCCGCCCGTTGCTCCTCACCGGCATCGACGTCGGCGTCATCCGGCCCGACCTCGCCGAACGGCTCCTGCCCCTGCGGCTGGAACGCCCGCGGGTGCGGCGCACGGAGGCGGAACTGTGGTCCGACTTCGCCGAGGTGCTGCCCGTCATCCTCGGCTCGCTCCTGGACCTCACCGTGCAGGTGCGCGCGGCAGAGGCGGACATCCCGACCGACCTGCGCATGGCGGACTTCGCGCACCTGTGCGCACAGCTCGACGCGGCCACCGGTCTGGGAGCGCTCGCCGCCTACCGGGCCAGCCTGGACGACCTCAACGACGACGTCATCGAGGGCGACCTGTTGGCACAGACCGTCCTCAAGCACGCCGCCGGCATCGACCCAGGCACCGAGCAGCGCATGACGTCCGCCGAATGGCTGCACTGCCTCACCGGCCTCTACAGCGGCGAGGAGTGCCGTCCCCTGCCCAAAGGGTGGCCGACCACCGGCAAGGTGCTCTCAGACCGCCTCAAGCGCCTACAGCCCACCCTCGCCGCCAGAGGCGTCCTCATCGACTGGGGACGCACCAACACATCCCGCTACATCGAGATCGCCCGGCCGTCTGCCGCGCCACCCTCGCCGGAACAGGAAGCGGCCTTCTGACCGCCCGGCTCCCGCGACCGCACGCAAGCAAGAGGAGCACCCGTCGACGCGTGCTCCTCTTGCTGTTCGGCGGCAACGCCGCCCTGCCATGGACGCGCCGCGAAGCGGCTCCTTCTTCACGTCCTGAGCCGCGTACCACAACAGACACCACCCCCCTTTGTCCGAAGTAGAGAGACGCTGCGTCACCTGCGTCACCAGCACCCTGAAAACGGCCCCTGACCTGCCGAAAGAGAGGTGACGCAGACAGCCGATTTCTGCGTCACCCCGCGTCACCTGCGTCACCACGATGACGCAGGTCTGTGTCACCGGTGACGCATCCCCACCGCGCTGTGTCACCGCGAAACCGCAGGTCAGAGCGGCTAGTGACGCAGATGACGCAGATGACGCAGAAATCCCCACCTCGGACACATGCGGCCACGCCCTCCCCCTTGGAGTCTCATGCCAAAGCAGACAGACCCCGACCCCCGGGCCACTCTCCGGGGCGGCCTCCCGGACCGGTACCTCACCCCCGCCGACATCGCCGAGATGTTCGAGGTGCCCCTGGAGACCGTCTACCAGTGGCGCAAGAAGCGCACCGGCCCACCAGGCTTCCGCATCGGCAAGCACCTCCGTTACGACCCCACCGACGTACGGGCCTACGTCGACCAGCGGAAGCACGCCGACACCACCGCCGCCTAACCGAAAACTCACCACACAGCAGGGAGAGCCGCCTGTGCGGCTCTCCCTGCCTCATATCGAGAGGACCGCTGCCCTATGGCAGGCCACATCCAAGACCGGTGGTACAAAACCGAACCTGACTCCGCCGGCAAGCCCCGCCGCGTACGCACGGACCGCTACGGCACCGGGATGCGCTACCGCGCCCGCTACATCGGCCCGGACGGCACCGAGAAGAGCAAGTCGTTTCCGGACGGGCAGAAGCGACTGGCCGATCAGTGGCTCGCCCACATCGAGGCGGACATGTCCCGGGGGCAGTACGTGGACCCGGCCGCGAGCCGAGTGACGTTCCGGCAGTACGCCGAGAAGTGGCTGAGCACGCAGACCACCGACATGACCACACGAGAGTCGGTGGAGTCTGCGATTCGCGGGCACGCCATCCCCTACCTGGGGCCGCGCCCTCTCGGCTCGTTCAAGCCGGAACACATCCGGGATTGGCTCAGCGAACTGGAACGGGCCGTCCCTGCGTCGTCATACCGGCGCGTGATCTACAACAACGTGTCGACGGTCCTCAACGCGGCAGTGGACGACGGTCACCTGTCGAAGAACCCGTGCCACGCTCAATCGGTCCGTCCGCCGACCGCGGGAAATGGCCGTGTCGTGCCGTGGAGCGCAGAGCGCGTCTTCGCTGTACGTGCGGCGCTGCCGGAGCAGTACCGCCCGATGATCGACCTCGGAGGCGGTTGCGGACTCCGGCAAGGAGAGATCTTCGGGTTGCCCGTCGACGCCATCGGCTTCGACTCCGGATGGCTGCACATCGCGAACCAGGTGAAGGTGACGAAAGACGGTCTCGTCTTCGCCCCACCGAAGCGAGCCAAAATCCGCGACGTCCCCTTGCCGGACCGTGTGGCGCACGTCCTCAAGCAGCACATAGAGGCGTTCCCCCCGGTGGAGATCACCCTGCCATGGCTCCGGGTGGACGGTCCGCCCGTCACGAAACGGCTGTTGTTCACCCGCCTCGACGGCGCCGGCGCAGTTCGGCGTACCGACTTCAACGACCGCGCGTGGAAGCCTGCTCTCGTGGCTGCTGGGGTCATCCCCGCGCCGAAGCCCGGAGAGCGTCACCAAGCCGCCCGCGAACACGGCATGCACGCCCTCAGGCACTTCTACGCGTCCGTCCTGCTGGACGCCGGCGAGAACGTCAAGGCGTTGAGTGCCTACCTCGGCCACAACGACCCAGGATTCACGCTCCGGGTCTACACACACCTCATGCCGAGCAGCGACGCACGGGCCCGGAAGGCCGTCGACGGCCTGTACGAGGCCACCGATCCGGCGCCCGACGGCCCACAGACGGCCCAGGGCCGGTGAGACGCTACGGGGCCGACGGTCCACGACCGTCGGCCCCGTCCTCCGCAGCAGCCGTAAACCTGCTCTAACGAGCCCTTACAGCACCGGCAGCAGGTTCTTCAGCTCGAACGCCGTGACCTCGGACCGGTACGCCTCCCACTCCTGCTTCTTGTTGCGCAGGAAGAAGTCGAAGACGTGCTCCCCGAGGGTCTCGGCGACGAGGTCGCTGCGTTCCATCAGGGTGAGGGCCTCGCCGAGGTTCTGCGGGAGCGGTTCGATGCCGAGGGCGCGGCGCTCGGCGTCGGAGAGGGCCCAGACGTCGTCCTCGGCGCCGGGCGGGAGTTCGTAGCCCTCCTCGACGCCCTTGAGGCCGGCCGCCAGGAGGACGGCGTAGGTGAGGTAGGGGTTGGCGCCGGAGTCGATGGAGCGGACCTCCACGCGGGCGGAACCGGTCTTGCCGGGCTTGTACATCGGGACGCGGACCAGGGCCGAGCGGTTGTTGTGGCCCCAGCAGATGTAGGACGGGGCCTCGCCGCCCGCGCCCGCGGTGCGTTCCGAGCCGCCCCAGATGCGCTTGTAGGAGTTGACCCACTGGTTGGTGATCGCGGAGATCTCGGCGGCGTGCCGCAGCAGGCCCGCGATGAAGGAGCGGCCGACCTTGGAGAGCTGGTACTCGGCGCCGGACTCGTAGAACGCGTTGCGGTCGCCCTCGAAGAGGGAGAGGTGGGTGTGCATGCCGGAGCCGGGGTACTCCGAGAACGGCTTGGGCATGAACGTCGCCTGGACGCCCTGCTCCAGCGCCACCTGCTTCATGATCAGGCGGAACGTCATGATGTTGTCGGCGGTGGAGAGCGCGTCCGCGTAGCGCAGGTCGATCTCCTGCTGGCCGGGGGCGCCCTCGTGGTGCGAGAACTCCACCGAGATGCCCATCGACTCCAGCATGGTGATCGCCTGGCGGCGGAAGTCCATGCCCACGTTCTGCGGGGTGTGGTCGAAGTAGCCGGAGTTGTCCGCGGGGGTGGGGCGGCTGCCGTCGACCGGCTTGTCCTTCAGCAGGAAGAACTCGATCTCCGGGTGGGTGTAGAACGTGAAGCCCAGGTCGGAGGTGTGGGCCAGGGCCCGCTTGAGGACGTAGCGCGGGTCGGCGAAGGACGGGGAGCCGTCCGGCATCAGGATGTCGCAGAACATGCGCGCGGTGCCGGGGGCCTCGGCGCGCCAGGGCAGGACCTGGAAGGTCGCCGGGTCCGGCTTGGCGATCATGTCCGACTCGTACACCCGGGCGAAGCCCTCGATGGCGGAGCCGTCGAAGCCGATGCCCTCGTCGAAGGCCTGTTCCAGCTCGGCCGGGGCCACGGCGACGGACTTCAGGAAGCCCAGGACGTCCGTGAACCACAGGCGTACGAACCGGATGTCCCGCTCCTCCAGGGTCCGGAGCACGAACTCCTGCTGCTTGTCCATCTTCCGCTTCCCCATCCTTGCCGGTCCGGCCGCCCGCCCCGCCTCCGCGTACGGGAGACGGACGGGTACCCGAGCATCACACCACATCAGCGTTTCGCGCACGTTGCCGACCTGGATCACCCGGCGGCCCCGACCCGCCTCAGGGCCGTTGCCGACCCCGGTCACCCGGCGGCCCCGCGCCGCTTCGGGGCCGCGTACGCCCGTGGGGCCATCCTGCCCGCTCGCCCCGGTGCCCGTAACGGTCCAGTCCTTCCCCCCTCCCCCTGCTGCACCGGCTCGCCGGACCGCGCCCCCTCTCCAGCCCCGCACGGGCTCGGGCCCGGTCGTGGGCGCCGCCCGCCTCACGGAACCGCCGGTCAGGGGATCCAGCGGGTCCGCAGCCCACCGTCCGAGGGCCCGCAACCCACCCCCCGCGTAATTGGTATTTCCGATGCAAGTTTAATGGGACACGCAGACAGTCGATGCAGAGGAGACCTGATGCTGTCCGTGCAGTCCGCTGCCACCATCCGTGCCACGCTTCCCGCCGTGGGCGCCGCCCTGGGCGAGATCACCGAGCGGTTCTACGCCGGGATGTTCGCCGCCCGTCCGGAACTGCTGCGCGACCTGTTCAACCGCGGCAACCAGGCCGCCGGCACCCAGCGCCAGGCCCTCGCCGGGTCCATCGCGGCGTTCGCCACGCACCTGCTGGAGCGCCCCGACGAGCGGCCGGACGCCATGCTCGGGCGCATCGCGCACAAGCACGCCTCCCTCGGAGTCACCCCGGACCAGTACGAGATCGTCCACGAGCACCTGTTCGCGGCCATCGCCGACGTGCTGGGCGAGGCCGTCACACCGGAGGTCGCGGCCGCGTGGGACGAGGTCTACTGGCTGATGGCGAACGCCCTCATCGCCCTCGAGAAGCGGCTGTACGAGGAGCAGGGCGGGCCGGGGTGGCGGCCCTGGGAGGTCGTCGCGCGGGTCGCCGAGACCGCCGACGTGGTCACCTTCCGGCTGCGCCCGGCGGACGGCGGCCCGGTCCGTCCCTTCCGCCCCGGCCAGTACGTCTCCGTCCGGGTGCCCCTGCCCGACGGCGCGCGGCAGATACGCCAGTACAGCCTGTCCGGCGCGCCCGCCCCGGACGAGCGGCAGTTCAGCGTCAAGCGGGTCCGCGACGGCTCGGCGCCCGACGGCGAGGTCTCCGGGCACCTGTACGCGCACGTCCGGGCCGGTGACGTCGTCGAACTGTCCGAGGCCTACGGCGACCTGGTGCTCGACGCCGACGGCGACACGCCCCTGCTGCTCGCCTCCGCCGGGATCGGGGTCACGCCGATGACCGCGATGCTCGCCCACCTGGCCGAGACCGGCCACCGCGCCCCGGTCACCGTCGTGCACGGCGACCGCTCCCCCGCCGACCACGCGCTGCGCACCGACCACGAGGCGTACGCGGCGAAGCTGCCGGACGCGGCGGTGCACTTCTGGTACGAGCAGGACGCCCCGGCCGGGGCGGGCACCGGCTACGTCGACCTCAGCCGGGTGCCGGTCGCGTCGGGCACCCGCGCGTACCTGTGCGGGCCGCTGCCCTTCATGCGGACGGTGCGGGAGCAGCTGATCCGCAAGGGCGTCGCCCCGGCCGACATCCACTACGAGGTGTTCGGGCCGGACCTGTGGCTGGCGGCCGCTGCGTAGCACCGGCCGCTTCCGGGTGATCCCGGACGGCGCGGACGGCGTCCTCCGGGGGCGAACCGGGCCGGGGGAGCCGGGGGAGCGGCGGGGAACGGTGCGTGAGGCGGCCGGCCGGAGTCAGGCGGGTCCCTGGCGGGGCTTCGGGGTGAGGTCCAGCAGGAGGGGGCCCGTCGGGCCGGCGACGAGGTCCGCGACGGTGAGCGGGTCCAGGGTGGCGAAGAACGCCTCCTGGGCCCGGCGCAGCGCGCCGCGCAGTCCGCAGGCGGGGCTCAGCGGGCAGGGCGCGCCGGTCGCGACGCCCTCGCAGTCGACGACCTCGCCCTCCCCCTCGAAGGTGCGCACCAGGGCGCCGACCGAGGCCGTGCGGCCTCGCTCCGTGACGGTCAGCCCGCCGCCCCGGCCGCGGCGGGCGGTGAGCAGACCCATGTGCTGCAGTTCGGCGACGACCTTCGCGGCGTGCGTGTAGGGCACGTCCATGGCCTCCGCGACCTGACGCGTGGTGGGCGTGGTGGAACCGGCCACGGCGAGGCGCATGAGGACCCGCAGGGCCAGGTCGGTGGAGCGCAGCAGCCGCATGAGGTCGACCCTAGGTAATGTGCATCCGGCATTCAACTATTCGGACGGGACCGGAAGCCGAACGGGATCCGGGCAGCATGGGCGCGGCGCGGGGTGTGGGCGCGGCGTCCGGCTCTTGCCCGTCCCTGGCGTCCGGCTGGACTCCCTCCCGTTCATCCGGCTGGCGTCCCGCCCGGGCACCCGGCTGGCGCGCTCCTCCCCAGCGACCGGCCGGCGTCCCGCCCGGCACCGCCCGCGGCAGACGCGGCGGGCGGGCCGGGCCGGGCGGGCCGGGCGGGGCCGGTTCACGGCCCCTACGCCTCCCCCTCCCGCACCATTACGATCTGCTCACCCGTTTGTCCCACAGACCCCGAAGGGCACCCCCATGGGCTCCGCCGAGAAGAGCAACGCGGCACGCACGGCACGCATAGAGGAGATGCGCCGGGCGGAGCAGGCCCGCGCGCGCCGCAACCGCGTCCTCACGGTCGCGGCAAGTGCGGTGGTCGCCGCGGGGCTCGTCGTCGGCGGGGTGTTCGTGCTCCGGTCGCAGTCCGACGACGGCGGCGCCACCGCCGGGGGCGGCGACGGGAAGAACGCCGGCCGGTTCGTCACCGGAAAGGACGGCGTGCGGACCTGGGAGGGGACGCTGGGCCGCAACCACGTCACGCAGGCGGTCGACTACCCCGTCCGGCCCCCGGTCGGCGGTGACCACAACCCGGTCTGGATGAACTGCAACGGCGACGTGTACGACCAGGAGATCCGCGAGACCAACGCCGTGCACTCGCTGGAGCACGGCGCGGTCTGGGTCACCTACAGCTCCGCGGCCGACGACGCGGAGGTGAAGGCGCTGGCGGCCAAGGTGAGGAAGACCCCGTACACGCTGATGAGCCCCGTCGACGACCAGAAGGACCCGGTCATGCTGTCGGCGTGGGGGCACCAGCGCACCGTCACGGGGGCGGACGACCCCGCCCTCGACGCGTTCTTCGAGAAGTTCGTGCAGGGCCCGCAGACCCCGGAGCCGGGGGCCGCCTGCACGGGCGGGATCGGCCGGTGAGGACGTACGGCCTGATCGCGGCGGCCTCGGCGCTCGCGCTCGTCGGGACCGGGGCGCTGACGTACGCGGTCGCCGGCGACCAGGGGGCGGACCGGGTCCCGTCCGCCGGCTCCGCGGACGCCGGGTTCGCCCGGGACATGGCCGTGCACCACCAGCAGGCCGTCGAGATGTCGTACGTCGTCCGGGACCGGACGGACGACGAGGAGGTCCGCCGGCTCGCCTACGACATCGCCCAGACGCAGGCCAACCAGCGCGGGATGATGCTCGGCTGGCTGGACCTGTGGGAGCTGCCGAAGGTGTCCGCCGATCCGCCGATGACGTGGATGGGCATGGGCGACCGGGCGGCGGGCGGGGAGGACGGGGCGTTGATGCCCGGCATGGCCACCCGCGCGGAGATGGAACGGCTCGGGAGGCTGAACGGGAAGCAGGCCGAGGTCTTCTTCCTCCAGCTCATGACGGACCACCACGAGGGCGGGGTCCACATGGCCGAGGGCTGTGTCAGCAGGTGCGAGGTCGCCGTGGAGAAACGCCTGGCCAGGGGCATGGTGGAGGCGCAGCGGTCGGAGATCGAGCTGATGGCCGGGATGCTGCGGGAGCGGGGAGCGGCGCCCCGCTGACCCGGTGAGGGGGCGGGCGGCCCCACCCGTACGGTGGCCGGACGGGACGGCACCAGCAGGCCGGCGGCCCCGGCGGGACCACGGCCGGGCGGGGGCGGCGGCCGGGCGGTCGGCGGTGCGCGTTCCGCCGTTTCCCCTTCCACATCGCGTCGCTCTGACGATTACACTGGACGGCGTGCCTCAACTACGCCTCGCCATGAATCAGATCGACTCCCGTGTCGGTGACCTCACCGGCAACGCCGAAACGATCGTCCGCTGGACCCGGCACTCCGCCGAGCAGGGAGCGCACCTGGTGGCGTTCCCGGAGATGGCGCTGACCGGGTATCCCGTCGAGGATCTCGCCCTCCGGTCGTCCTTCGTCGAGGCCTCCCGCGCGGCCCTGCGCTCCCTCGCCGCGCGCCTCGCCGAGGAGGGCTTCGGCGAACTCCCGGTGGTCGTCGGCTACCTCGACCGCAGTGCCGTCGCCCAGCCCAAGTACGGGCAGCCGGCCGGAGCGCCGCAGAACGCCGCCGCGGTGCTGCACCGCGGGGAGGTCGTGCTGAGCTTCGCCAAGCACCACCTGCCCAACTACGGCGTGTTCGACGAGTTCCGCTACTTCGTGCCCGGTGACACGCTGCCCGTGCTGCGGCTGCACGGCGTGGACATCGCCCTCGCCATCTGCGAGGACCTGTGGCAGGACGGGGGCCGCGTGCCGGCCGCCCGCTCGGCGCGGGCCGGGCTGCTGCTCTCCGTCAACGCCTCGCCGTACGAGCGGAACAAGGACGACACGCGGCTGGAGCTGGTGCGCAAGCGCGCCCAGGAGGCCGGTTGCACCACCGCCTACCTGGCACTGACGGGCGGCCAGGACGACCTGGTCTTCGACGGGGACTCCATCGTCGTCGACCGTGACGGCGAGGTCCTGGCCCGTGCGCCGCAGTTCACCGAGAGCTGTGCCGTCATCGACCTGGACCTGCCCGCGGCCGACGCCGGGGCGCCCACCGGGATCGTCGACGACGGGCTGCGGATCGACCGGGTCGTCCTGTCCGAGGAGCCGCTGCCCGCCTACGAGCCGGAGCACACCGGCTCACAGGCGGCCCGGCTGGACGACGACGAGGAGGTGTACTCCGCGCTGGTGGTGGGGCTGCGGGCGTACGTCGTCAAGAACGGCTTCCGGTCCGTGGTGATCGGGCTGTCCGGCGGCATCGACTCGGCGCTGGTCGCGGCGATCGCCTGCGACGCGGTGGGCGCGGAGAACGTGTACGGCCTGTCGATGCCGTCGAAGTACTCCTCCGATCACTCCCGCGACGACGCCGCGGAACTGGCGCGGCGGACCGGGCTCAACTACCGCACCGTGGCCATCGAGCCGATGTTCGACGCGTACATGGGGTCGCTGGAGCTGACCGGGCTGGCCGAGGAGAACCTCCAGTCACGGCTGCGCGGCGTGGTGCTGATGGCGGTCTCCAACCAGGAGGGGCACATCGTGCTCGCGCCCGGCAACAAGTCGGAGCTGGCGGTGGGCTATTCGACGCTGTACGGCGACTCGGTGGGTGCCTACGGTCCCATCAAGGACGTGTACAAGACGTCGGTGTTCCGGCTGGCCGAATGGCGCAACCGGGCGGCCCTGGAGCGCGGCCAGACCCCGCCCATCCCGGAGAACTCCATCTCCAAGCCGCCCAGCGCGGAACTGCGGCCGGGGCAGGTCGACACCGACTCCCTGCCGGACTACCCGGTGCTGGACGCGATCCTGGAGCTGTACGTGGACCGCGACCGGGGCGCCGACGAGATCGTCGCGGCCGGTTACGACGCGGAGTTGGTGGCCAAGACGCTGCGGATGGTGGACCGCGCGGAGTACAAGCGCCGCCAGTACCCGCCGGGCACGAAGATCTCGCCGAAGGGCTTCGGCAAGGACCGCCGTCTTCCCCTGACCAGCGGCTGGCGGGAGCAGGCCCCCGAGGCGGGCTGACCGTCGGCGGACCGCTCCCGCCGCCCGCGGGCCCGGGGTCGCGGTCCGCGGTCGCGGGCCGCAGCGGGCCCGGCACGGGTTCCGTGTGCGGGCCCCGTCGGCCGCCTCGGCGCGGCCGGCCGTGTCCGTGTCCGTGACCGTGACCGTGACCACCGTGACCACGACCGAACGGTCCGTCCCTCACCGGGGCGGACCGTTCGCCGTTCACCGACGTCCGACGCCGTCCGGCTGTTCGGGCTGTCCGGCCGTCCGGCCGTCCGGCCGTTCCGCCGGCATCAGCCCCCGGAGGACGGTGCCAGCTTCACGCGGGCCGCGATCGGGAGGTGGTCGCTCGCCGTCCTGGGGAGGGTCCACGAGGTGGTCGGCTCGGCGCCCTTGACCATGATCTGGTCGATGCGGGCCATCGGGAAGGACGCCGGCCAGCTGAAGCCGAACCCGCTGCCCACGGCCCCCTGGGTGGAACGCATCTGCGAGGTCACGGCGTTGAGGGCGCGGTCGTTCATGGTGCCGTTCAGGTCGCCGAGCAGGACGACGTTCTCCAGGGGCTCGCGGGAGATGGCCTCGCCCAGCGCGTCGGCGCTCCGGTCGCGCTGGTGCGCGGTGAAGCCGGCCTCCATCTTGACCCGCACCGACGGCAGATGGGCGACGTAGACGGCGACCGGTCCGGCGGAGGAGTCCACGGTCGCGCGCATCGCGCGCTTCCAGCCCAGCCGGATGTCGACGGCCCGCACGTCGGTCAGCGGGTACTTGCTCCACAGCCCGACCGTGCCGACCACCTCGTGGTACTCGTACGTCGACGCCAGCGCCTTCTCGTAGACCGGCACCGCCGAGGCCTTCAGCTCCTCCAGCGCCAGGATGTCCGCGCCCGCGGCCGCCACGTCCCGGGCGGTGCCCTCCGGGTCCGGGTTCTGCGCGTTGACGTTGTGGGTGGCGACCGTGAGTTCGCCGCCCTTGGTGGTCTTGTCGGTGACGAGGCCGCCGAAGAGGTTCAGCCAGACGACCGCCGGCAGCAGCACCGCGACGAGCGCCGTCGCCGACCTGCGGATCAGGGCGAGCACCAGCAGCACGGGGATGAACAGGCCCACCCACGGCAGGAAGGTCTCCACCAGACTGCCGAAGTTGCCGATCCGGTTGGGGATCTGCGCGTGGGCCACCATGACCAGGGCCAGCAGCACCGCGCAGGCGGCGAGGACGAGGCCCCGGCGCCAGGTGCGGGGGTCCCCCCGCCAGCCTCTGCTCAGCCGGGCGAACAGGCGCTGAAGCCGGGTTGTCCGGCGCTCGGGCCCCGAGCCGCCGTGGTCCGTCTCCGTCATGTACGCCTGCTGCGCCATACCGTCGCCTCACAACCCGCTGTGCACACCGACTCCCCCGTGTCCGTACGAACCCTAGGGGATGATCGGTTCCTTTCCCGCCGTCCTGCGACGGCCGTACGGGGGCGAGGACGTACGCGGCCGCTCGGGGAGTTCCAGGACGGGCACTCCGGAGTGCGCTCTGTGACCGAACGCGCACATATGCCGCGGTCCGGTCTCCGTCTGGCGGGGACCGCGGGGCGGGGCCCAGTGTCCTTGCCATGTCCTCGCCACGCCCTCGCCGTGCACTTGCCGTGCCCTTGCCGTGCTCTTGCGACCGCCGGCACCTTGCGCACCGCGTCCCCCTCGCTCACCCCCCGGGGCCCCCGGGCAACCGCCGGTCACCGTCCGCCCCGACGGCCTCACGGGCCGTGCGCTCCACGGACCGTGCCCCGAAGGCCGGTCCGGCGGCCGGGGGAAACCCGCCGTGCCTCCCCTGGTGTCGCCCCGGTCGAAGTGCCACCATGGAAAACGATCCGGGGACGCCGTCAGGGCGCCTCGAGACGACGTGTTGGGAGACATCACCATGACGCAGCTCTCGGCTGCCCAGACGCCTGCGACGGGCTCCTCCGGCGGAAACAAAGCGCTGTACGGGGGCAAGGGCACCCGCCGCATCACCGTCCGCGACATCGCCCTCGCCAAGGAACGCGGCGAGAAGTGGCCCATGCTCACCGCCTACGACGCGATGACCGCCTCGGTCTTCGACGAGGCCGGCATCCCCGTCATGCTGGTCGGCGACTCGGCGGGCAACTGCCACCTGGGCTACGACACCACGGTGCCGGTCACGCTCGACCAGATGACCATGCTGTCCGCCGCCGTGGTGCGCGGCACGAGCCGTGCGCTGATCGTGGCCGACCTGCCCTTCGGCACGTACCAGGAGGGTCCGGTGCAGGCGCTGCGCTCGGCCACCCGGCTGGTGAAGGAGGCCGGGGTGGGCGCCGTGAAGCTGGAGGGCGGCGAGCGCTCGCACCGGCAGATCGAGCTGCTGGTCGAGTCGGGCATCCCGGTGATGGCCCACATCGGCCTGACCCCGCAGTCCGTGAACGCGATGGGCTACCGCGTGCAGGGCCGCGGCGAGGAGGCGGCGCAGCAGCTGCTGCGCGACGCCAAGGCCGTGCAGGACGCCGGTGCCTTCGCGGTGGTGCTGGAGCTGGTCCCGGCCGAGCTGGCCGCCGAGGTGACCCGGACGCTGCACATCCCGACCGTCGGGATCGGCGCGGGCCCTCAGACGGACGCACAGGTCCTGGTGTGGACGGACATGCTGGGACTGACCGGCGGCCGGGTGCCGAAGTTCGTGAAGCAGTACGCCGACCTGCGCGCGGTGATGACCGGCGCGGCGAAGGCGTTCGCCGAGGACGTGGTCGGCGGAACGTTCCCGCAGGAGGAGCACTCCGTCCACTGACCCGCCCACGGTCCCGGTGCCCGCTGCCGGGACCACCGACCCGGTCCCGGTGACCCCGCCGGGACCACCGGCCCGGCCCGGCGTCCGCTCCGACACCGGCCGTCGATCCGTCCGGCCCTCCGGCCGGACCCCAGGACCATCCCGGCACCACCGCGGCAGCCCGCCGATCCTCCCCCGTCGGCGGGCTGCCGCCTTTCCGCGCGCGGACGGAGCGGGATCGGGAGGACGGGGGCGGCGACGGGTGACAGCGGACGACAGCGGGCGCACGGCGAGCACAGGGCAGATGCACGGCGGGTGCCCGCGCGTGCACGGTGTGCGGTGCGGTCGGCGGGCGAGGGGCGGCCTGTCGGCGGCCTGTCGGCGGAGTGTCGGCGGCCGGCCGGCGGCGGGGGCCGGCTGTCGGCGGCCTGTCGGCGATATGTCGGCGGCGGCTGACAGCGTCGGGGGCATGAAGCGAATCGACAACGACCCGCGGGGCGCGGGCAGCGCCGTCACCGTACGGGGGCTGGTCAAGCACTACGGTGCCACGAAGGCGCTGGACGGCGTCGACCTGGACGTGCGCGAGGGCACCGTGATGGGGGTGCTCGGGCCGAACGGCGCGGGCAAGACCACCCTGGTCCGCATCCTCTCCACCCTGCTCGCCCCGACCTCCGGCCGCGCCTCGGTCGCCGGGATCGACGTGGTCCGGCAGCCGCGGCAGCTGCGCCGGATGATCGGGCTGACCGGCCAGTACGCCTCGGTGGACGAGAAGCTCTCCGGCCGGGAGAACCTGTACCTGATCGGCCGGCTGCTCGATCTGCCGCGCAAGGAGGCGCGGGGCCGGGCCGACGCGCTGCTGGAACGGTTCTCGCTGACGGAGGCGGCCCGCCGCCCGGCGGCCACCTACTCCGGCGGCATGCGGCGGCGCCTGGACCTGGCCGCCTCGATGATCGGCCGGCCGGCGGTGCTGTTCCTGGACGAGCCGACCACCGGGCTGGACCCGCGCACCCGCAACGAGGTGTGGGACGAGGTGCGGCGGCTGGTCACGGACGGGGTGACGGTGCTGCTCACCACCCAGTACATGGAGGAGGCCGAGCAGCTCGCCGACGAACTGACCGTGGTGGACCGGGGCAAGGTCATCGCGAGCGGCGGCATCGAGCGGCTGAAGGCCCGGGTGGGCGGACGAACGCTGCGCATCCGGCCGGCCGACCCGCTGCAGCTGCGTCCGCTGGCCGGCGCCCTGGACGAGCTGGGCATCACCGGCCTGGCCGGCACGGCCGTCGACGCCGAGGGCGGGGCGGTCCTCGTCCCCGTGCTCAGCGACGAGCAGCTGACCGCCGTGGTGGGAGCGGTCACCGCGCGCGGGATCACGCTCAGCTCCCTCACCACCGAACTGCCCAGCCTGGACGAGGTGTTCCTGTCCCTCACCGGCCACCGGGCCGGTGCCGGCGAGGACTCCGCGCCCGCCGAGACGCCCGAGGAGGCCGTCGCCGTATGAGTGCCGCCACCGTTGTCCCCTCCGCCGAGGCCACCCAGGCCGCCGACGCCGGAGGCGACGCGCGCATCCCGCTGCGGGCCCACCTGCGGCACACCGGTGCCCTGGTGCGCCGCAACCTGCTGTGGATCCGCCAGGACCCGGAGTCGATGTTCGACGCCGTGCTGTTCCCGATCGTCTTCACCCTGCTGTTCGTGTACGTCTTCGGCGGGTCGATCGGGCAGTCGCTGGGCGGTGGGCAGGACGCCTACGTGCAGTACATCGTGCCCGGACTCATGGCCATGATGGGCATGAACATGGCCCAGGGGGTGGGCACCGGCTTCAACCAGGACTTCAACACCGGGGTCATGGACCGCTTCCGCTCGCTGCCGATCGGCCGGGGGTCCGTGCTGTTCGCCAAGATCGCGGTCGAACTGGTGCGGATGCTGATCGCGACGACCATCCTCCTGGTGGTCGGGGTGCTCGTCGGGTTCGACATCACCCGCTGGGCGGGGCTGTTCGCCGCGGTGGGGCTGTCCGTGGTGTTCGGCTCGGCCCTGATGTGGATCTTCCTCACGCTGGGCGTGGTGATGAAGAACGCCCAGTCGGTGCAGGGCATGGGCTTCCTGGTGCTGATGCCGCTCCAGTTCGGTTCGTCGATCTTCGCACCCGTGGAGTCGATGCCCGGGTGGCTGCAGAACTTCACCGCCTACAACCCGTTGTCCTCGCTGGCCGACGCGGCCCGCGGGCTGATGGTGGGCGGCCCGGTGGCGCACGACCTGTGGCTGACGCTGGCCTGGTCGGTGGGCATCACGGCGGTGATGGCGCCGGTCGCGATCCACAAGTTCCGTACGAAGACCTGACGTTCGGCGCGCACAGGGCTCGGCGGCCACGTCCTCCCGGCGGGCCCCCGGGCCCTGGGGCCGCCGGGCCCGGGGCGTGGACGGCGGTCCGGCCGCGTGTCCGGAACCGGTCACCCGGGCCCCAGCAGGGCGGCGGCTTCGTCCAGCGTGAGGCCGCCGCCCTCCGCGTACGCCGCGGCGTACGCGTCGTCGTCGCCGAGGAGGGCCCGGATGCGCCGCTCCGCCCGCTCGCGCATCATGCGGTCCGCGCCGGAGGTCAGGTGACCGGACGGCAGCCCGGCGTCGGCGGCCCCGAGGCAGCGGGCGGCGTCCCGGGCCCGGCCGACGCCGTGGGCGCCCGCCAGCGCGGCGGCGCCCGTGGTCAGCTGGGCCGGCCGCAGATGCGGCGCCACCGCCGAGGAGAGCGGGTCACCGGCCCGCTCCAGGGCCCTGCGGGTCACGGTGAGGGCCTCCCGGTACCGGCCGTCGGCCTCCTCCAGCCAGGCCTCGGCGCCGAGGATGATCGCGTCGAACACCACGTAGTGCGCGATGCGGAACTCCTCGCGCATCGCGCGCAGGTGCTCCCGCGCCTCGCCCGTGCGGCCGGTCATGCCGAGCCAGGCGGCCAGGAACAGCCGCGCTGCGGGCATCGCCTCGTTGTGGCCGCAGTGCTGCCTGTCCGCGATGACCCCGCGCAGCAGCCGTTCACCGCGTTCGGCGTCACCCGCCTCCAGCAGGACGTGTCCCAGCCGGGCGGTCAGCACCGCCATCTGGGCGGGGGCGCCGAGGCGCTCGGCCCGCTCGATCGCCGCCTCGAAGTCCGCCGCGGCCTCCCGGAAGGCACCGGAGCCCTCGTACGCCTCGCCGCGCGCGGCGAGGGCCTCGGCCACGCCCCAGGTGTCGCCGAGGCGGCTGGTGATCGCCAGTGCCTCCTCCGCGTCGGCCCGTGCCTCGTCCGCCCGGTCCCGGCGGTTGGCGAGCAGGTTGGCCCGCATCTGGAGGTTGGCGGCCAGCTCCCACTCGAAGCCGGGCGTCGTCCGGCAGGTCTCCACCGCCGCGTCGACGACCTCGTGGAGGCGGTCCAGGTCACCGGTGAGCATCACCGCGAAGGACCAGAAGATACCGGGCAGGCGGCAGACCTGCGGCAGGCCGGGCCGGTAGGTCGCGGCGACGATCCGCAGCCTGCGCCGGGCCTGCGGACTCTGCCAGTCGTCCAGCTCGGTGTCCATGCAGGCGAGGTGCGCCAGGTGGACGCCGCGCCGGGCCTCGGCGAGGAGTTCGCCGCTCATCGGCGGGGGCGCGTCGGTGGGGCGCTCCCACACCGCCTCGGCCGGGCGCACCGGTTCGGTGAACGGGTCCGGGCCGAGAGCCATGACCTCGCGGCACCAGGTGCGGGCCTCGATGCGCAGGTCGCGCATCTGCCAGTACCAGACCAGCGACAGCAGCAGGCACAGGGCCTCCTGTTCGTCGCGCAGGGTGATGGCGTGGCGCAGGGCGGTGCGGACGTTCTCGTACTCGCGTTCCAGCCGTTCGACGGCGGTGAGTTGCTGCGGCCCGCGCAGCAACAGGTCGGTGGTGCGCGCGAGTTCGCGGTAGTACGTCAGGTGGGCGCGTTCGGCGTCGGCGCGCGCGCCGCTCTCGTCCAGGCGTTCGCGCGCGTACTCGGCGACGGTCTCCAGCAGCCGGTAGCGCATCTCGCCGTCGCCCGCCGGGGCGGCCACCACGAGGGACTTGTCGACGAGGGAGCCGAGCGCCTCCAGGGCGACCGGTCCGCACACCGCCTCGGCGGCGGTCAGGTCGCAGCCGCCCGCGAACACCGACAGCCGTCCCAGGACGTCCCGTTCGTCCGCGTCGAGCAGCTCCCAGGACCAGTCGACGACGGCCCGCAGGGTCTGCTGACGGGGACGCACGGTCCGGCTGCCGGAGGTGAGCAGGCGGAAGCGGTCGTCGAGCCGGTCGGCGATCTGGCGCGGGGTGAGCATCCGCAGCCGGGCGGCGGCGAGTTCGACGGCGAGCGGCATGCCGTCGAGCCGCCGGCAGATCTCGGCGCAGGCGTCGGGGTCGTCCGACACCCGGAATCCGGGGCGGGCCGCCGCGCCGCGGTCGGCGAGCAGCCGCAGTGCGACCGGTTCCGGGAGCGGCTCGACCGGGCGGATCAACTCCCCGGGCACGCCGAGGGGTTCGCGGCTGGTGGCGAGCACGGTGAGTCCGGGGCAGCGTTCCAGCAGCGTCTCGGCGAGCCGGGCCGCCGCCGCCACGACGTGCTCGCAGTTGTCCAGGATCAGCAGCATGCGGCGCCGGCCGCAGTGCTCGGCGAGACGCTCCACCGGGTCGTCGGGCCGGTCGGAGACCGCCCGCATGCCCTCCGCTCCGGCCCCGAACAGGACGGTCTCCCGGGCGCCGACGGCGGTGAGCACGGCCTCGGGGACCGCGTCGGGGTCGTCCACGGGGGCGAGTTCGGCCAGCCACACGCCGTCCGGGACGGTCGCGCGCACGGTTTCGGCGGCCTCCTGCGACAGGCGCGTCTTGCCCGATCCGCCCGGTCCGAGCAGGGTGACCAGCCGGGCGGCCCCCAGGTCGTGGCGGATGGCCTCGATGTCGGCCTCCCGGCCGACGAAGGAGGTGAGCCGGGCCCGCAGGTTGCCGCGGCGCGCCGTCCGGTCCACTGCGGCGGCCCCCTGCCGCGCCTCGCGGGCCCGGTCGGAGGCCGGACCCGGCCCGTTGAACGGTGCCGGTGACGGCGACGGCGACGGGGCAGGTGACAGGGCCGGGGCGCGGGTGGGACGGGAGGCCGGGGTACCGGAGGGATCACCGGAGGGAGCCGGCCCGGTCGGCCCCTTCGGGCCCCGGCCCGGCGCCCCGTCCTGTTCCGGGTTCAGCAACTGTGCGTGCAGGGACCGCAGTTCCGCTCCGGGGTCGGAGCCGAGCCGGTCGGCGAGCAGGCGTCGCACGTCCTCGTAGGCGGCCAGCGCCTCGGCGGTGCGGCCGGTGTCGCGCAGGGCGCGCAGCCGCAGGGCCTGGAGGGGCTCGTCCAGGGGATGGGCGCCGCAGAGGGCGATCAGCTCGGGCAGGGAGCGCTCGGCTTCGCCGACGGCCAGCGCGGCGGTGTGCCGGGCTCGCAGCGCGTCCAGGCGCCGGGTGTCGGCGCGGGCCGCCTGCGCCGTGCGGTCGGGCAGGTCGGCGAGGGCGGGGCCGTGCCACAGGGCGAGGGCGTCGTCGAGGACCGTCCCCGCCTTGGCCGGGTCGCCGTCGGCCAGCGCCCGCAGGCCCTCCGCGGCCAGCCGCTCGAACCGGTGCAGGTCGACGTCGTCGGGCGCGGCGGCGAGCCGGTAGCCACCGTCGGCGGAGGCCACCGTGTCGGCGCCGAGGACCCGGCGCAGCCGCCCGACCAGGGCCTGGAGCGCCCCGGTGGCGTCGGCGGGCGGATCGCCGTCCCAGACCCCGTCGACCAGCTCACCCACCGGGACGGTCCGCCCGGCGCGGAGGGCCAGCACGGTCAGCAGGGCGCGCAGGCGTGCCCCGCCGACCGGGACGACGGTGCCGTCGGCGCGAAGGGCCTGGGTGGTGCCGAGGATGCGGTAGCGCACGTGGTTCATTGTCTCCGGTCGTTCCGGCCGCGATGCGGCGCCCCGGCCCACCCTTCCCGGAACCGGCGGCCCGCGCGAGACGTTTTCCGGTGCGGCGGGTACGGTCGGCCCCCGGTGCGGCGCGCGGTACGGCGCGCGTGGCGCGTGAGCCGTCCGCCCCCGCGGCGCGGCCGCCCGGCCGTGCCGCCCCGCCCGGCCGTTCCCCCCGGCCCGTCCCGTCCGCTCAGTCCGTCCAGTCCAGTCCACTCCGTCCAGTCCGGTAGCGTCAGCCCGCCCGCCCGCGGCGACCGGTCCGGCCAGTCCAGGGAGCTCCATGACCGCCACCAGCATCCGCCCCCGCGACCGGCGGATCAGTCCCGTCTTCCTGGGCATCCTCGCCGTGACCGCGGTGGCGGGCTGGGCCACCTGGACGGGGTTCGCCGCGCGCCCCGGTGTCGCCGTCTTCCTGTTCGTCACGGCCGCCTGGGTCGTCTCGCTGTGCCTGCACGAGTACGCGCACGCCCGCACCGCCCTGCACAGCGGCGACATCTCGATCGCCGCGAAGGGCTACCTCACACTGAACCCGGTGAAGTACACCCACGCCCTGCTGAGCATCGTGCTCCCGGTGGCCTTCGTGATCATGGGCGGGATCGGTCTGCCCGGCGGGGCGGTCTTCATCGAGCGCGGGCGGATCCGGGGCCGCTGGCGGCACAGCCTGATCTCGGCGGTGGGGCCGCTGACGAACGTGCTGTTCGCGGTGGTGTGCACGGCGCCGTTCTGGCTGGACGCGCTGGACGGCGTCCCGGCCGACTTCCGGTTCGCCCTGGCCTTCCTCGCACTGCTGCAGGTCACGGCCGCGATCCTGAACTTCCTGCCGGTGCCGGGACTGGACGGCTACGGCGTCATCGAGCCGTGGCTGTCGCACGGCGTGCGCCGGCAGGTGGAGCCGTTCGCGCCGTTCGGTCTGTTGTTCGTGTTCGCGCTGCTGTGGCTGCCCGCACTGAACGGGGCGTTCTTCGACGCCGTCGACGGGATCCTGTCGGCGCTGGGCATCAGCGACCTGGAGACGTACTGCGGCCAGAACCTCTACCGGTTCTGGCAGGAGACCGACACCTTCTGTTCGGTCAGCCGGTGACGGGGCCGTCCTCCCGGGCGGCGCGGCCGCGCCGGAGGTAGTACCAGGCCATGTTGGACGACAGGCCCATGAGCAGCACCCACACGATGCCCACGAAGACGCCGCCGCGCACGAAGGAGACGACGGCCGCGACGGCGGCGAGCACACAGACGGCGAGGGCGTAGAGGGCGAGACGGGGCATGGGGCGGGCTCCTGTCGGGGGACACTGCGGTTGGTTCACAGGCACTGCCTGCACCGTCCAGTGTCCCCCATCGGGTCACACGTCGGTGACGCGGAGCCCCGCGTGCGCCTTGTAGCGCCGGTTGACGGAGATCAGGTTGGCGACCAGGGACTCGACCTGGTGGGCGTTGCGCAGCCGTCCCGCGTAGATGCCCCGCATGCCGGGGATCCGGCCGGCCAGCGCCTGGACGATCTCCACGTCGGCGCGGACCTCGCCGAGCACCATCACGTCGGTGTCGATGGCGTCGATCTCCGGGTCCTGCAGGAGCACGGCGGACAGGTGGTGGAAGGCGGCGGTGACGCGGGAGTCCGGGAGCAGCGCGGCGGCCTGCTCGGCGGCGCTGCCCTCCTCCGGCTTCAGCGCGTAGGCGCCCTTCTTGTCGAAGCCGAGCGGGTTGACGCAGTCGACGACCAGCTTGCCGGAGAGTTCCTCGCGCAGGGACTCCAGCGTCTTGCCGTGGCCGTCCCAGGGCACGGCGACGATCACGATGTCGCTGCGGCGGGCCGTCTCGGCGTTGTCGGCCCCCTCGACGCCGTGCCCGAGTTCCTCGGCGGCGGCCACGGCACGCTCGGCGGCGCGGGAGCCGATGATCACCTTCTGGCCCGCCTTGGCGAGGCGGAAGGCGAGGCCCTTGCCCTGCGGCCCGGTGCCGCCGAGCACGCCGACGACGAGCCCGGAGACGTCGGGCAGGTCCCAGGGGTCCTTGGCGGGGGCCTTCGCGGCGCCCCCGGTGGGCTGCTGTGCGCTGTCGGTAGTGGTCATGGCCCGACTCTACGTCCGGGGCGGGGCCGTACCGGACGCACGTGAGCGCCGTCACGGGAGGGGACGGACGGAACCGGCCCGGCCTGCCCGGTCGGGTGAACCCGCACCGAACACCGGGCGGCGGCGGCCGGGTTGGCGCAGGATGCGCCGCATGGATGCGGTACGGGTCGCGCTGCTGCGGGAAGTGCTCGCCGGGACCGAGTGGCTGGGCGCCACCCGGCGCTTCGCGGGGGTCCTGCGGGGGTCGGTGGTGTCCCACGGGGGCGGGCTGCTGCTGGTGGGGACGCGGACGTACGAGCCGTGGCACCTGGCGGCGCACCTGGTGGACGAGGCGGCCTGGTCGGGCACCCCGGAGCTGGCGCCGACGCTGGTGCGGCACGGTGCGCGGTCCACGGACCCGGCCCACCTGGCGGTGGGGCCGGGCCGGCTGTCGGCGGCCCGCCGGGGGGAGACGGTGCTGGTGGTGGCGCCCGGGGATCCGGGCGCTCCGCTGCTGGAGCGGGTGTCGGACGCCCGGCGGGCCGGGGCGACGGTGCTGGCGCTGGGCCCCGGCGGGGGTGAGCTGCCGGGGACCGCGCACGAGACGCTGGCCGTCCCGGAGGGGGCGGAGCTGGACCTGGACACCGTGCAGCACCTGGTCAGCGCCGCGGCCGGGGAGAACGCGCTGCCGGCCCCGCGCGGGCAGCGCCGCTTCCGCGACCGGCTGTCCCGGCTGGCGGACCTGCTGACCGCTCCCCCACCGCCCCGCTGGTGACGGCGGGACGGCACTCGGCTCCGCGGGCCCTTCCGGTGCGGGAGGCCGACTCCGGTCCGCCGTCCCTTCCGGTGCGGGAGGCGGGCACCGGTCCGCCGTCCCGGACCGTCCGCCGCGTCCGTCCCGGACCGTCCGCCGCGTCCGTCCCGCCCGTCTCACTCGTTGTCGCGCTCGCGCTCCTCGGCGTCGTGCCACCTCGGGTCGTTCTCCCACTCGAGGTTGCGCTCGCGGGCGGTCTCCATGGCCCGCTGTGCCTCGTCCGGACTGGCATACGGACCGAAGCGGTCCTTGCCGGGGCAGTCGGGGCCCTCCTCGACCTTCCCGTGCTCCAGGCAGTAGTACCACTCGCCCGGTTTTCCGGCGGTCCGCTTCTTGAACAGGGGCATGACCGGCTCCTTTCGCCTCGGAAGATGGTCCCCCGTCGGCGCTGAATTAGACTCGCCGGCATGTCTGGCCAGTCGCTGCTCGTCCCAGGGGAGCTGTCCCCCACCCGTTCCGTACCCGGAAACATCCGTCGTCCCGAGTACGTCGGCAAGCCCGCCCCGACGCCGTACACCGGGCCGGAGGTGCAGACGCCCGAGACCGTCGAGGCGATGCGGACCGCCGGGCGGATCGCCGCGCAGGCCATGGCGGAGGCGGCCCGGCACATCGCGCCCGGGGTGACCACGGACGAGCTGGACCGGGTGGCGCACGAGTTCCTGTGCGACCACGGCGCCTACCCGTCGACGCTGGGCTACCGCGGCTTCCCGAAGTCGCTGTGCACGTCGGTCAACGAGGTGATCTGCCACGGCATCCCGGACTCGACGGTGCTGCGCGACGGCGACATCGTCAACCTCGACGTGACGGCGTACATCGGCGGGGTGCACGGCGACAACAACGCCACGTACCTGGTGGGCGACGTCGACGAGGAGAGCCGGCTGCTGGTGGAGCGCACGCGGGAGGCGCTGAACCGGGCGATCAAGGCGGTCAAGCCGGGTCGGCAGATCAACATCATCGGCCGGGTGATCGAGTCCTACGCCAAGCGGTTCGGCTACGGGGTGGTGCGGGACTTCACCGGGCACGGCATCAACACCTCGTTCCACTCGGGGCTGATCGTCCCGCACTACGACAGTCCGCAGGCGACGACGGTCATGCAGCCGGGGATGACGTTCACCATCGAGCCGATGCTGACGCTGGGGACCCACGAGTACGACCTGTGGGACGACGGCTGGACGGTCGTGACCAAGGACCGTAAGCGCACCGCACAGTTCGAGCACACCCTGGTGGTGACCGGCACCGGCGCGGACATCCTGACGCTGCCGTAGCCGCCCGAGACCGCTGGGACATGGAAGCCCGCCCTCTTCGGAGGGCGGGCTTCTTTCGTGGCCGGGGTGGGTAGGAGGGTGGTCGGCGGCAGATGCCGACAACCTGTCGGCAACGTATTGACTTAGGTAAGCCTAACCATAGAAGATCGGGACTCATGGACTCCTTCTCGACCCTGATCCGCACCGCGTCGCACGAGCAGCACGTGGAGGCGGAGACCTCCACGTTCATGAGCGACCTGCTGGGCGGCCGCCTGGGCGTGGACGCGTACGCGCGCTACACCGAACAGCTCTGGTTCGTCTACGAGGCCCTGGAGTCCGGCGCCCCCGGTCTGGCGTCGGACCCGGTGGCCGGACCCTTCATCCGCCCCGAGCTGATGCGGCTGCCGTCGCTGGAGCGGGACCTGGCGCACCTGCGCGGCCCCGACTGGCGTTCCGGTCTCACCGCGCTGCCCGCCACCCGCGCGTACGCGGAGCGGGTCGCCACCTGCGTGCGGGACTGGCCGGCGGGCTACGTCGCCCACCACTACACCCGCTACCTGGGTGACCTCTCCGGCGGTCAGATCATCCGCGACAAGGCCGAGAAGACCTGGGGCTTCGCCAAGAAGGGCGACGGGGTCCGGTTCTACGTCTTCGAGGAGATCGGCAACCCCGCCGCCTTCAAGCGGTCCTACCGCGAGCTGCTGGACGCCGTGCCGGTGGACGACCTGGAGAAGCAGCGCATCGTCACCGAGTGCAAGCGCGCCTTCTCCCTGAACACGGACGTCTTCCGGGCCCTGGGCGAGGAGTTCCCGCTGTCGGCGTAGCCCGCGCGGGCGGCGGCGCCGGAACGCGAACGGGCCCCCGCGCACCGTGCGCGGGGGCCCGTCGGGAGCGGCTCAGAAGAAGCCGTGGCAGTTCGCGCCGCCCCACTCGAGCTCGGCGGTGTCCGTCTCGATCTCGCCGAAGTACGGGCTGCACGTGGCGTGGTCGTCGCCGGACCGGTGGTCGGACGCGTTCGCCGTGGCCACGCCACCGGTGGTCAGCGCGGCGGCCAGGACGGCCACGGCCAGGGCGGATCGGATGCGCATGGGGTTCCTCTCGGGAGGGTGAGTGATCACGCCCAGTGGTCCCCGTTCACCGCCGCCCACACACACCTTTCCACCCGGACGGACGCGCCGGTGTGCCCCGACCGGTGGCTCCCGGCGGGTCAGCGCTCCAGCAGGACCCGTCCGCCGACCTCCGTCCACCCGTGCGGCTGCGGCGCGGTCAGAAGCTGGGAGCCGGTCCCCTGGGTGATGTTCAGGGCCCGCCCCAACCGCTCCGTGAGCAGCATCGCCGCCGCGCCCGTCGCCTCCTCCTCCACGGCCGTCGGGGCGCCCCCGGTGTCCCCCGCGTCGGCGGCCCCTTCCGGGTCCCCGAGCCGGGCGGCCGGGTCGGGGCCCGGTCCCTCGTCGCGGTGGGTGAAGGCGCGGGCCCGGACCCGGCCGCCCGGCTCGTCCTCCCAGGCCCAGGCGTACAAAGGCGGCTCGTCCGCCCCGATCGACGGCACCGCCAGCCCGTCGACCTCGGCGGCGGACGCGTACTGGCGCAGGGTGTACCGGGGCGCCCACTCGGCCCGCGCCTCGATCCAGCAGAACTCCCCGTCCTGCCGCGCGCCCATCACGCCGGCGTCCGTGGTGAGTTCGGGTACGTCGAGCAGCCAGGCGGCGCCGACGCAGGGCGTGCCCGTGAAGGACGGGCGCCCGGCCGGTGTCCGGATGTCGATCACCCCGCGCTCGGGGTCGTCGACGAACACGGTCCGGCCGAAGCCGAGTTTCACGGCGAGCGCCTGCCTCTCACCGTCCTCGGGCAGCAACGATCCGTTGCGCACGACGCCGACCTCGTCGCCGTACTCGCCACGGGGCCCGCAGAAGACACGCAGCACGTCGTAGTCAGTCACGCGACGCATTCAAGCACCGGTCGCCTCCCGCCCTCTCCCCGGTCCGCCGCACCGCCCCGCCCTCGGGGCCGCGTGCCCGCGTCCCTCGGGGTCGCGTGCCCGCATCTCTCGGGGTCGCGTGCCGGGGATGACCCCGAGAAGGCGGGGCGGGGCTTCAGGGGGCCGTGGGGGTCGGCTCTCGTCACCGCGCAGGATCCCGCGGTCTGCGGTGATCACCAGGATGGTCCCTGTTCCGACCCCTTCCTCCTTCCTCCTTCCTTTCTTCCTTCCTTCCTTCCGACCGACCGACCCCAGGAGCCTCGTATGAGCCCCGTCCGCACCCGACGCGCCCGACACACCCGTCTCGCCGTCACGTCCGCGTTACTCGCCCCCGCGCTGCTCCTCGTCCCCCTCACCGGGACGGCCACCGCCCAGCCCGCCCCCGGGGCGTCCGCCGCCGTCCGGGGCACCGGGGACTTCGACGGCTCCGCCCTGGAGAAGGCGCTCACCGGGCTGCCCGACGGTGACATCTCCGCCGCCCTGGTCCGGGTCGGCGGCCAGGGCCGCTGGACCGGCACCGCCGGCGTGCGGGACCTGCGGACGGGCGCCCCGGCGCTGGCGCACGCCCGTTTCCGGGCCGGGTCGACGACCAAGGTGGTCACCGCGGCCATCGTGCTGCAACTGGTCGCCGAGGGGCGCGTCCACCTCGACGCCCCCGTGACGCGCTACCTGCCCGGCCTGCTGCCGCCGTCCTTCACCGAGCCGCCGACCGTGCGGCACCTGCTCACCTACACCAGCGGCCTGCGGCCGGGCGCCGACCTCGGGTCCACCACGGAGGAGATGTACCCGCACCGGTTCCGGACCCTCACTCCGGAGCGGGTGGTGGCCACAGCGGTCGCCAAGGGACCGGCCCATGAGCCGGGCGAGCGCCAGGAGTACCGGAACATCCACTACACGGTGCTCGGTCTGCTGATCGAGAAGGTGACCGGAGACCGCTACGAACACCAGGCCGCCGCACGGATCTTCCGTCCCCTGGGCATGCGGCACACCGGATTCCCCGGCGGGCCCGACCCGCGCATCCGCGGCCCCCACCACCGCGCCTACGCCGACATCGGCGGCCGGACCACCGACGTCACCGAGTGGAACATGTCCGACCGCTGGGCGGCCGGGGACATGATCTCCACGACCGCCGACCTCGAACGCCTCGTGGTCGGTCTGTTCCGGGGCGAGGTGGTGCCCCGGCGGTTGCTGGACCAGATGCTCACCGTGCCGCGGATCGACGGGGCGACCTACGGCATGGCGTTCGAGCGCTACGTGCACAACGGCCGGGAGATCTGGGGCAAGACGGGTTCCCGCCCGGGCTACCACACGGTGGTGGCCGCCACCCGGGACCTGTCCCGGACGGTGGTGTACTCGGTCAACGCCAAGAGCGCCCGCGAGGACGGCTTCCCCCTCGTCGCCCGCTTCGCCCTGCCGGCCTTCGACAGCTGAGGCCCCCTCCGCGGGCACTCGGGAGCCGGAAGGCAGGGACGCGGGGAGCACGGCAACGCGGCGACGCGACACCGTGGGGAGCACGGTGTCAGCGCGGGAGCACGGCGCCGGCGCGGACACCGGAACGAGACGGCGGAAGGGGTGCCCCGGGACCGTACCGGGGCACCCCTTCGCCAGGGGCGCGGCTACTCGGCCGCCGGGCGGCGCCTGCGCACCGCCACCACCACGCCCGCGCCCGCCGCGACGGCCACCGCGGCCGCCGTGCCCAGCGCGGCGGCCGGGATCTCGGAGCCGGTGCTGGCGAGGCCGCCGGTCAGGTCGCCCGTCGCGCCCAGGCCGCCGGTTGTGGAGCCGCTGGGGCCGGGGCCGCCCGCGGAGCCCGAGCCGGCGCCGGCACCGGAGCCTCCGGTGCCGCCGCCCGAACCGCTGCCGCCGGGCAGGACCGCGCCGGCCTTCAGCGCGACGGAGAGGTCGACCGGGTCGAGCGCGGTGCCGGCGGTGTAGAAGTCGCCGAAGGCGGTGGCACCGGCCTTGGTGAGGGTCGCCGCGATGTCGTTGACCGTGATGACGTCGCTCCGGGCGGTCAGCCGGGGCGACTTCGCCTTCAGCTCGGCCAGCACCACGTCCTGGGACGTCTTGCCGAGGCTGGTGACGTCGGCGGAGAGCGTGCCGGTGCCGCCCTTCAGGCTGGCCTTGAGGTCGGTCAGGGTGAGGTCCAGGGAGTGGCTGCCGCCGGACTCGTGGCCCTTGAAGTTCACGGCGCCCTTGAAGGCGGCCTGGAGGCTGCCCGCCTCGGTGTCGTACGTCCCGGAGGCGTCCGGGAAGGTGAAGGCGCCGTTGCCCGCGGCCTGCTTCGCGCCCGCCGAGACGGTGACCTTGCCCTTGGCCACCGGGCCCACCACGTAGGCGCGGAAGGAGTCCTTCACGCCCCAGCCGAGGGTGCCGTCGGCTATCTGGCCCCGGGTGGCGGGCGCGGCCGGCTCACCGGGGGTCGCGGGCTTGTCGGACGGCTTGTCCGACGGCTTGTCCGACTGCTCGTCGGAGGGCTTGTCGCTCGGCTTGTCCGAGGGCTTGTCGCTCGGCTTGTCGGACGGCTTGTCAGAAGGCTTGTCGCTCGGCTTGTCCGAGGGCTTGTCGCTCGGCTTGTCCGACGGCTCCGGGTCGGGCGCGGGGGCGGGTTCGGTCTTCTGCACCGTCAGCGGATCGCCCGCCGCGCCTTCGTAGCTCGCGCTGCCGAGGACCTCGCCGGCCTCCTTCGTCAGCTCGGTCGCCATGTCCTTCATGCCGCGGGTCACGGTGACCTTGGCAAGCGGGACGTCGTCGGTGGTCGTGCCGTCGCGGGTGACGTCCGCGGTGATCTCGGCGTCCCGGCTGTCGAACCTGATGTCGGACAGGGTGATGTCGAAGCGGTGCGCCGCGGAGGCGATCCGGAGGCTGCCCTGGAAGCCGAGGGAGACCGTGTGGTCGGTGGAGTCGTAGCCGCCGGTGCCGTCCACGAAGGTGAAGGCTCCGTTGCCGTCGGCCTGGACGGCGCCGCCGGAGGGCGTGAAGGAGCCCTTCGCCATGCCGGTGACGTAGGTGCGGTAGGTCTCCTTGATGCCCCAGGTCAACTCGTAGCCGGAAAGCGGTGTTTCGGCCGCGGAGGCGGCGGGTGCGCCGATCAGGGCGGTGGCGCCGAGGGCGGCGGCCGTCGCCACGGCGGCGGCGAGGGCGGTGGAACGGCGGCGTCTGGCGGGCATGGTCGGGTGTCTCCTCGGGAGTCGGGTGCAGCGAGTCGGGTGATCAGTCGGCCTGCGGGGTGTCCGCGGGGGCCGGGCGGGCGCGGCGCCTGCGGACGGTGACCGCGGCCACCGCGGCCAGCGCCAGCAGGGATCCCGCGGCGAGGGTGAGGGGAAGGACGGGGAGGCCGCCCGCGTCGTCCCGGGCCTCGGCGGCCACGGGCTCGGTGGAGGCACCGTCCGACGTGGACGGGGACGGGGACGGCGAGGGGGCGGTGCTGCCGAGGTCGGGCAGGGCGGGGAGTTCGGCGTCGTCGGTGAGGGCGACGGCCACGGACACCGGGTCCATCGCGGTGCCCTTCGGGTACATCCCGCCGAGGGCCTCGGCACCCTCGGCGGTGAGCTTCGCGGGTGCCTCGGTCACCGTGACCAGGCCCTTGCGGGGTTCCAGCCCCTTGGCGGCGAAGGTGACCAGCGGGACCTTCCTCCCGGTGAACTCCGGGCTCTTGACGTCGGCGTAGAGGGTGCCGCGGCCGTCCTCGACGGTGACGCGGACGCCGCTCAGCGCGAGGTCGAGGCCGTCGTCGCCGGTGAAGCGGACGGTGCCGTCGAAGGCGGCGGTCAGGTCGCCGTCGCGGAAGGTCCCGGAGCCGCCGGGGAAGCGGTAGAGGGCGCCGCCGTCGAGGGCGCCGGCGGACAGGGTCCACTTGCCGCGGGCGATGTCGCCGGTGACGTACTCGCGGAAGGTGCGGCGCACGCCCCAGTCGACGGCGCCGTCGGTCAGCTTCCCCTGGGCGTCCGGCTTCTTCTTCGCGTCCTTCTTCGGCCGGGGCGACTCTGAGTCCGGTGCGGTGGACGGCTGCTCGGCGGCGGGCCGGACGTCGGCCGCGAGGCTGACCGGGTCCAGGGCGGTCCCGGCGGTGTAGTACCCGGCGAAGGACCTGGCCCCCTGGGCGGTGAGGGTGGCGGGGAGGTTGTTCAGGACGACGGAGGTGCCGCCGCCGCGCATGTCGATGCCGCCCAGGGAGAGGGAGGCGAAGGGCACCTGACGGGACGTCGTGACCGTCCCGGTGCCCCTCGCCTTGCTGACGACGTCCACGTGGAGCGTGCCGGAGGACCCGGAGATGCTCACAGTGGGACGGCTGAGGGTGAGGTCGAGCTCGTGCGATCCGTCGTCCGAGCGGTGGCCGACGAAGCGCACCCCGCCGGAGAAGGCCGCGCGGAAGGTGCCGGTGTCGGCGTCGTAGGTGCCGGTCGCCGAGTGGAAGCGGAAGCCGCTGCCGCCGACGGTGGCCGCGCCGCCGGTGAGGGAGAAGCCGCCCTTGGCGACGGGCCCGGTGACGTAGCTCTGGAAGGACGACTTGATGCCCCAGTCCAGGCGTCCGCCCTGCACGGCGCGGTTCTCGGCGTGCGCGGTCGCGGCCGGCAGGAGCGCGCCGAGAACGGCCGCGCACAGCACGGTGACGAGAGCACGTAGACGGGTGGGCATGACGGGTCCTCCGGAGACGACGACCGGTAGCGAGCGAAGGTAAGGCTAACCTAAGCTACGACCGAACAACATCAACCGAACACCATCGGCAGTGGACGGAAGGAACGGACGGAACCGTGCGACGCTTGCGCACCCGACTGGCGGGAGCACTGCTGTCCGTGCTCGCCCTCACCCTCACCTCGACCGCCTGCGGCGGCCCTTCGGAGGCGTCCGCGCCCGAGCGGACCGGCGGCTCCGCGAGCCCGGCCGCCGACCGCGTCGAACCGCTCGCGGGGACCCCGGCACCCGACCTCCCGGTCACCGTCCGGTCCGCGGACGGGCGGAAGGTGACGGTCGACAAGGCGGAGCGGCTGGTGCCGCTCTCGGGCAGCCTCAGCGAAATCGTCTTCACCCTCGGCCTCGGCGACCGGGTCGTCGCCCGCGACGTCACCGCCACCTTCGCCCAGGCGGAGAAGCTGCCCGTGGTCACCCGGGGCCACGACGTGTCCGCCGAGAGCGTGCTGTCGCTGCGCCCCGACCTGGTGCTCGCCGAGGCCACCAGCGGCCCCGCCGAGGCCATGGACCAGATCCGCGCGGCCGGCATACCCGTCCTGGTGGTCGACCCGGCCGCCGGACTCGACGACGTGGGCCCGCGCATTGAGGCCGTCGCGAAGGCGCTCGGCGTCCCGGACGCCGGACGGGACCTCACCCGCCGCACCGAACAGCGCATCGCCGCCGTCACCGACACCGTCCCCGACGAACGGCCGCGCCCCCGCGTCGCGTTCCTCTACCTGCGCGGCTCCGCCTCCGTCTACCTCATCGGCGGCAAGGGCTCCGGCGCCACCTCGCTGATCGAGGCGGCCGGTGCGGTCGACGCGGGCGCCGCCTCGGGCCTGACCAAGGACTTCACCGCCATCACCAGCGAGGCCCTGGTCAAGGCGGCCCCCGACGCGATCCTCGTGATGGCGAAGGGTCTGGAATCCGTCGGCGGCGTGGACGGCCTGGTGAAGATCCCGGGCGTCGCTCAGACCCCGGCCGGGATGGACCGGCGCATCGTCTCCGTGGAGGACGGCATCCTGCTCAACTACGGGCCGCGCACCGACCAGGTGCTCACCTCGGTCGTGGAGCAGCTCTACGCCGGCGGCGGTGCCGCGTGAGCGTCCTGGAGAAGGCCGCGCCGAAGCCGGCCACCGGGCCCGGCCCCGCGACCCCGTCCCGGCAACACCGCACCACCGCCTGGCTGTTGACCGTCGGACTGGTCGCCGCCCTGCTCGTCCTGATACCGGTCACCGCCGGCACGGGCGCCTATCCGGTGCCCGTCGGCGACGTCCTCGCCTCGGTGCAGCACCGCATGGGGCTCGGCGGCGGCGAACTCGACCGGGTCGCCGAGTCCGTGCTGTGGAACGTCCGCTTCCCCCGCATCGTGCTCGCCCTGCTCGTCGGCGCCTCCCTGGGCTGCGCCGGCGCCCTGATGCAGGGCGTGTTCGGCAACCCGCTCGCCGAACCGGGCGTCATCGGGGTGTCCTCCGGTGCCGCCGTCGGCGCGGTCGGCGCCATCGCGCTGGGGCTCGACTTCCTGGGCAACTGGACGGTGTCGGTGCTCGCCTTCGTCGCCGGCCTGGTCACCGTCCTGCTGGTGTACGTGATGTCCCGCGCGAACGGCCGGACGGAGGTGGTGACCCTGATCCTCACCGGCATCGCCGTCAACGCCTTCGCGGGCGCGCTCATCGGCCTGTTCCTGTTCTTCGCGGACACCGCGGCCGTCAACCAGATCACCTTCTGGCAGCTCGGTTCGCTGTCCCAGGCGACCTGGCCGAAGGTGCTCGCCGTGCTGCCGTGCGCGGTCCTCGGCCTCGTCGCCGCCCCCCTCTACGCACGCCGCCTGGACCTGCTCTCGCTGGGTGAACGCCCCGCCCGGCACCTGGGCGTGGACGTGGAGCGGCTGCGCATCGTGCTGGTGCTGGTCATCGCGCTGCTGACGGCGGCGGCGGTCAGCGTCTCCGGCATCATCGGCTTCGTCGGCCTGGTCGTCCCGCACCTGCTGCGGATGGCGGCCGGACCGGGCCACCGGTTCCTGCTGCCCGGCAGCGCGCTGCTCGGCGCGCTCGTGCTGCTGGCCGCCGACCTGACGGCCCGTACCGTCGCCGAACCCGCCGAACTGCCGCTCGGGGTCCTCACCGCGCTGATCGGCAGCCCGTTCTTCTTCTGGCTGCTGCGCCGCACCCGCCGCAAGCAGGGAGGCTGGGCATGATCCGGCTGCGTCACCGTCCCGCCCCGCCGCCGGCCGCGGAGCCCGGCGACGTCCTCGTCGAGGCCGAGCGGGTCACCGTCCGGCTCGGCGGCCGGGACGTCCTCGCCGGCGTCGACGTCACCGCGCGGGCCGGCGAGGTCCTCGCCCTCGTCGGCCCCAACGGGGCGGGCAAATCCACCCTGTTGAGCGCTCTCGCCGCCGACCTGGCCCCGACGGCCGGGACGGTACGGATCCACGGCCGTCCCGCCGCCGCCTGGTCGGCGCCCGAACTCGCCCTGCGCCGGGCCGTTCTGCCCCAGTCCGCCTCGCTGTCCTTCCCGTTCACGGTCGAGGAGGTGGTGCGCATGGGCCGCGCCCCCTGGACCGGCTCCGCCCCCGGCGAGGACGAGGCGGCCGTGGCCGCCGCGATGGCCGCCACCGAGGTGACCCCCTTCGCCGCCCGCCCGTTCTCCGCCCTCAGCGGCGGCGAACGCGCCCGGGTCGCGCTGGCCCGGGTGCTCGCCCAGCACACCCCCGTGCTGCTGCTGGACGAGCCGACCGCCGCCCTCGACATCCGGCACCAGGAGCTGGTGCTGCGGCTGTGCCGGGAGCGGGCCCGGTCGGGCGACGCGGTGGTCGTCGTGCTGCACGACCTGGGACTGGCCGCGGCCTACGCCCACCGGGTGGCGGTGCTGCGCGGCGGCCGGGTCGCGGCGGACGGCCCGCCGTCGACGATCTTCTCCGAGCGGCTGCTGTCGGAGGTGTACGACCAGCCCGTCGAGGTCTTCCCGCACCCGCGCACCGGGGCGGTGCTGGTCCTCCCGGCCCGGGAGGGGTGAGCCCAGACCGGGGGCAGCCGCGGCAGCCGGGGACAGCGGACCGGGGACGGGGAGCAGAGGCCAGAGGGTGGGGTGCGGGTGGCGGGAGGACGGGCTGCACGGCCTGTCCCGCGCCTCCTCTCCACCCTCCGGGGGCGTGAAGTCACGGTGTGGCCGCTGTCCCCGGTCCCCGCACATGCGGCACCCGCCGCCCCGGTAGGGTTCGCCTCCGGGAAGGGGAAGGTGAAGGAACCGGATGAGCAGGGATCTCGGCCTTCGAAGGCTCCGCGGGCGGAACCGGAGCGTGCTGCTGGCGGCCTCGGTTACCGTGCTGTCGATGACGGCCGGCGGATGCGTCGTCGTGCACGGTGAACGGGAGGTGCGCCCGGCCACCACAGCGGACGAGGCCGCGAAGGCACTCCAGGATTTCACCACCGCCTACAACAGGGCGGACAAGGCGTACGACGGCTCCCTGGACGCCGAGTACACCACCGGCGCGCTGGCCGACATCGACGCCGCACGCCTGAAGGCGGGGCGCACCAACAACCCGCAGGGCAACCCCCGGCACACGCCGCTGGAACTGTCCGACGCCAGGTTCACCATCCCCAAGAAGGCGGGCTGGCCGCGCTGGTTCGTCGCCGACGCGGCCGGCAACAAGGGCGGACAGAACCGCTGGCTGCTGGTGTTCACCCGCGACGGCGTGGACGACACCTGGGAGGCCGCCTACCTCACCCTGGTCCCCCCGGACGCCGTACCGGAGTTCAAGACGGACGCCGACGGCTGGGCCGAGCCGGTGCCCGTCAACTCCACCGATCTGGCCGTGCCGCCCGGCGAGTTGGGCCGCACGTACGCCACCTACCTCAAGGACGGCGGCGACGCCTTCGAGGAGGGCCCGCACACCAGCGGGTGGCGCGCCGTGCGCTCGAAGCAGTCGGCGCGGCCGGGGCTGGCCACGCAGTACATCGACGAGTCCGTGACGAACGGCGACTACGCGCCGCTGGCGTTGCGCACCCGTGACGGCGGGGCACTGGTGTTCTTCACCACGCGGCACTTCGAGAAGCAGACGGCCGCGGCGGGGACGTCCGTACCGACCCCGAACAAGGACGTCCTGGCCCTGACCACCGGCGACATCGGGCAGTCCCTCACGATGGAGTTCCTCTCCAACGGGGCGGCCCTGACCCCGGCCTCCGGCGCGGCCTCGGACGCGGTGCGCATCCTCGGGCGGACCCAGGGGCTGACGTCGGCCAAGGGCGAGTAGTGGTCGGGCGTGGGCCCGGGGCGTGGTGACGCTCGGGGTGGCGCGGGCAGAGGGTCGTGAGCGAGGGCGAACGGCAAACCGCGACGGCAACGGCGATGGCAGCGGCAACGGCAACGGCAACGGGGGCAGAGTGCCTCGGCTGCCGACGGCGGTTCGGGAGACACGGCGCTGCGCGACGATGGGGGCGATGCGGCGCGGTGGACTGCGGGTGAGGTGCGGTGACGTGTCCCGGTGGTGCTACGCGGCCCGCCGCACGGTGGTGTGCCGGGGCGTGCTGAGGCTCAACGGCGCAGGGGCCAGGCGGAGTTCACCTGGTCGGGCTGCTCGCCGACATGGCGGGCGCAGGCGTCGGTGAGCGTCTCCAGCAGGCTCAGCGGCTCCGGCAGCGGATGCTCCGGACCGCGGACCCAGTGCACGGACCGGCCGTCGTCCCCGGGGAGCCGGGCTGGCGGTACCAGGACGTAGGAACCGCGGCAGTGCCAGCGCAGGCCGGGATGCTCGTCCATGGTCTCGGGGTGGCAGTCCAGCTCGCACGGCCACCACTCGTCCTCGTCCTCGGGGGTGCCGCGGGTGAGGGTGAAGAAGAGCATCCGCCCGTCGTCGCTCTCGGCGACCGGACCGACCTCGACGCCGGCGGCGAGCAACCGCTCCAACGCCTCGCGACCGGCATCCAGGGGCACGTCGAGGACGTCGTGCACCATGCCGGTCGCGGTGATGAAGTTGGCCTGCGGCTGATGGCGGGCCCAGCGTTCGATCTGGGCGCGGTCCGTCGTGGACTGCGTCTGCCAGGCGAAGGACACCGGGTGCCGGGCCGGGGTGGGACAGCCGACGCGGTCGCAGGAACAGCGGTATCCGGCCGGGTGGGCGGCGGGCGCGAGGGGCAGTCCCGCACCGGCTGCGGCGAGCAGCAGTGCCTCACGGCCGCCTTCGTCCGCGGCCGGTTTCGGGCGGCGTCCGCGCAGCCACTGGGAGAGTTTGCCCTGCCGGCCGGTCCGACCGCCGAACTCCGCGCTCATCTATCCCCTCGCCTCGCCGTCCTGTTTCCACAGCATGCCCTATGGTCGCACCTTCCGGCGCATCGGGGGGCCGGAGCCCACAATCTGCGCAGGTCGGACGAGGGGTCCCGTACCGGACCGGCACGCTCCGGAGTACGCCGGGAGCGTGCCCGTCCGTTCTCGGCCACGCCCGGCGGTCCGCACGCGCGGGCGCAACCCTGACGGGGCCCGTGCCGCCGGCGCGCGGACCGGGCGGACGGCGGGCGGGCGGCGGGCGTACGACGGCCGGGCGGTCGGGCGTACGCGGAGTCGGGCGTACGCGAAGTCGGGCGTACGCGGGGTCGGGCGTACGCGGGGTCGGGCGTACGCGGGGTCGGGCGTACGCGGGGTCGGGCGTACGCGGGGTCGCGAGCGCCGGGCCCGGGGCGGGGTGACGGCCTGGGTCAGCGCGGGGCGAGGCCGTGGAGGGCGTAGTCGACGAGGGTGTCGGTGTACTCGTGGCTGATCGGGCCGCTGTACTGGAGCCAGCGCTGGGCCAGCGGCGCGACGAAGAGTTCGAGCGCGATGCGCGGGTCGACGTCGGGCCGGACCTGCCCGGCCGCCTGGGCGGAACGCAGCCGCTCGACGTAGAGCTGGAGCTGTGGTTCGAGCAACTGGGCCACGAACCGGCGGCCCAGTTCCTCGTTCACCACCCCTTCGGCGGCCAGGGCCCGGGACGGGGCCTCGAAGGACGGGTCGCGCAGTTCGTCGACGGTGGCGCGCAGGACCATCTTGAGGTCGGCGGCGAGGTCCCCGGTGTCCGGGATGCCCTGCGGCTGCTGCCCCTCGGAGGCGGCGGCCTCGGCGGCTTGCTCGGCCAGGTCCAGGAAGGCTTCCAGGAGCACGTCCGCCTTCGACGGCCACCAGCGGTAGATCGTCTGCTTCCCGACGCCCGCGCGGGCGGCGATGCCCTCGATCGTGGTGCGGGGGTAGCCGACCTCGACGACCAGGGCGAGGGCGGCGTCGTAGATGGCCCGCCGGGAGCGCTGGCTGCGGCGGGTGGAGTCGGGGGCGGTGCGCGGTGTCTGGTTCGGGGACATGCAACCGAATTTAACAGGTTGACAAGACGCTCCGTCTCGCCGGACAGTGGACACCAGGCCATGCGAGACGAAACGTCTCGTTGTCGATGCGGGGTGCCGTGACGGCCGGGCGACCACACACTGCGGTGTGCGCGCGGCCCACGGGGTGCGGCCTACGGCCCGCGGGCCGTCGTTCGTCGGCTGCTGGAAGCCTGCTGCCGACTGCCGACTGCCGGTTGTCGACTGTCCGCTGCCGGTTGTCGGCTACCGGCTACCGGCTACCGGCTACCGGCTACCGGCCACGAACTACGCATGACGCGACTGAGCGACTGAGCGACTGAAGGGAGAACGCCGTGAGTCGAGGCGGAGGAAACATGCTGGGCGTCGGAGGAACCCGCCGCCACCTGGGCCGCAAGGCCCTGCGCGGCGCCGGGAACGGTGACCGCATCGGTGGCGGCCTGGACCCCCGGGCCCAGAAGCGGGAACTGCTGCGCAAGTTGCAGGAGAAGCGGCAGGGACAGCGAACGGCGCCGAACCGGCAGGACACCGTGAACGGCCAGAGCCCCCCGGAGAGCACCGCGAGTGACGCAGTGACCGGCGCGGAAGCTCCACGCCGGCGACGGTGACCGTGAGAGCGAGGTCACCACAAAGGCCCGATCAGAGCGAAACAAGGGTCCGATCAGGGCGAACGCCGGAACCAGGGGCGAACGCCGGGGTCAGGGGCGAACGCCGGAATCACGGCGAGGGCGGAGGGCCGGGCGGCCAGGGGTCACCCCAGTCGGTGTCCCGGGCCGCCCGGTACTGGTCGCCGTGGCGCTTGGTGACCGTGGCACGGCGCAGGGAGGGAGGCGTTTCGCACAGGTCGAGCAGGACCTGCCCCTTGCGGATCTGCGGCTTGCGGACGACCCGGGCAGTGGCCGGGGCGGCCGGCAGCCGGGTCGCGGCGACGTAGCTGAACTTCTCGTCCTCGTAGGCGAGGGAACCGCCCTTGACCTGGCGATGCAGCGAGGAGCGGCTCACCCTCGCCGAGAAGTGACACCAGTCCGTTCCCGGTGCGATGGGGCAGGTGTCGCTGTGCGGGCAGGGGGCGGCGACCCGGAAACCGGCGGAGACCAGACGGTCCCGTGCCTCGATCACCCGGGCGTAGCCGTCGGGGGTGCCGGGCTCGACGATCACCACGGTGCGGGCGGCTCCGGCGGCGGCGTCCACGAGGGCCGTGCGGTCGGCCTCGGTCAGTTCGTTGAGGACGTAGGACACCGTGACGAGATCAGTGCTCTCCAATGTGAGCGCCGATCCGATACGCGAGCGCTGCCACCGGATGTCCCGGAGCGCGGCATGCGTCCCGGCGAGCTCCCGTCCGACGGCGAGAGCGGGCTCGGCCCAGTCCAGAACGGTCACCGGCCGCCGGCCGCCCCAGGTGGCCTGCACCGCCCAGGCCGCCGCGCCGGTGCCGCCGCCGACGTCCACGTGGTCGTCCGGTTCCCAGTCGGGCACGGTATCCGCGAACGCCGCCAGCGCCGACCGCACGGCCTCGAACGTCGCGGGCATCCGGTACGCGGCGTAGGCCGCCACATCGGCCCGGTCCCGCAGGATGGGGGCGCCGGTGGGGGTCGCGCCCCGGTAGGTGGCGATCAGCCGCTCGACGGCCTGCGCGGCCTGCCGGGGAGGCAGCCCTTCGAGCAGCCCGGCGAGGGCGGAGCGCAGGGTGTCGGCGGGGGTCACGGGGGCGGGGGCGTTCACCCGGCGAGTCTATGCGGCGGTGCGGCCCGGAGGCCGAGGGCTGCGCACGCCACCGTCCGAGCGGTCCCGCCGCCCGCCCGGCGCCGCCTCGCACCCCCGGCTATCGCCCCCGCACCGCCCGTGCCAGGCGGGTGGCCGCACGGGCCCGGGGGCCGTTGTCCGGGGTGGGGCGGCGGCGTGGGTGGACGGTGTTGGCGAGCAGCACCAGGAAGGTGTCCGTCGCGCGGTCCAGCACCAGGGACGTACCGGTGAAGCCGGTGTGGCCCGCCGCGCCCCGGCCCGCCAGGTCGCCCATGAACCACCGCTGGTCCAGGGCGAATCCCAGGCCCGGCGGGGTGAACAGCAGGTCCACGAAGTCGGGGCCGAGGATGCGGGCGGGACCGTGGGAGCCGCCGGCCAGCAGGGTCCGGCAGAACACGGCCAGGTCGTGGCCGGTGGAGAACAGCCCGGCGTGCCCCGCGACCCCGCCGAGTGCCCAGGCGTTCTCGTCGTGCACCTCGCCCCGCACGAGCCCCCGGTCCGCCTTCCCCCACGGCCGCCGCTGGTCCTCGGTGGCCGCCGCGCCGGGGCAGGGGCCGAAGTCCGTGGCCGTCATGCCCAGGGGCCGGGTGATGCCGTCGTGGACGAGGACGTCGAGCGTGCGGCCGGTGAGGCGTTCCAGCAGGTGCTGGAGCAGCAGCATGTTCAGGTCGGAGTAGCAGTACGTGCCGGGCACGCCCAGGGGTTCCTCCGCCCGCAGGAGCGCCAGCCGTTCCGCGTCGTTCGCGCAGTCGTACAGCGGGAGTTCGGGACGCAGCCCGGAGGTGTGGGTGAGCAGCTGCCGGACGGTGATGCCGTGCCGGGCGGCGCCGGTGAAGTCCGGGAGGTAGGCGCCGACGCGGGCGTCGATGCCCAGGGTGCCGCGCTCGATCTGCTGCACGGCGGCCACGGAGGTGAACAGCTTGGTGAGGGACGCGAGGTCGAACGGGGTGTCCACGGTCATCGGGACGCGTTCGGCCGGGGGCAGTTCGACGCCGGTGTCCGTCTCCTCGTCGTAGGCCGCGAAGCGCACCGCCCAGCCCGCCGCCTCCCGCACGACGAGCACCGGACCGCGGCCGGCGAACGCGACGGCGCCCGCCGCCCAGGGACGCTCACCGGTGGTCGCGTCGTGGATCTCCCGGACCATGTGCCGGAGTTGCCCGGGATCCAGCCCGGCACGCTCCGCCGTGCCGTGGCGCAGTCTCGGTGCGCTCAGTGCTCCTCCCCCACCCTCTGTTCCTGCCTCGCCCGGCGCTCGGGCCCGTGCCCGTCGCCCGTCCGGAGGGTACCCGTCCCGTCCGTGCCGCCCACCCCGTCCGGGCTGCCGGTTCCGTCGGCGGGCGCGTCCGCGCGACCGCGTCCCCGTCCCGGGCGGCACAGTGTCAGGAAGCAGGCCAGCGCCACCAGGGCGGCGCCCAGTTGGACGACCGCCATGGGGACGGCGGTGTCCTCACCGGCGATCCCGACCAGCGGCGAGGCGACCGCGCCGACGAGGAAGGAGGCCGTCCCGAGGAGCGCGGAGGCGGACCCGGCGGCGTACCGGGTGCGCATCAGGGCGAGCGCCTGGGTGTTGGGCAGGGTGATGCCCATCGCGGACATCAGCACGAACAGCGCCACGGCCACCGGCCCGAGGCCGACCTCGCCGAACACGCCGAGCGACATCAGCAGCAGTGCGGTGGCCGCGAGGATGACGACGGCGAGTCCGAGGCCCAGCACCTTGTCGAGGCTCACCCGGCCGACGAGCACCTTGCCGTTGATCTGTCCGACGATCACCAGTCCCAGCGAGTTGATCCCGAACAGCAGGCTGAACGTCTGCGGGGAAGCGCCGTAGATCTCCTGCACGACGAACGGGGAGGCCGAGATGTAGGCGAACAGGGCCGCGAACGCGAAGCCTCCGGCGAGGAGGTAGCCGGTGAAGGGCCGGTCGGCGAGCAGCCGGCGCATCGCACCGAACGTCTCCCGGACGCCGCCGGTGTGCCGTTGCGCGGGTGCCAGGGTCTCCGGCAGCTTCGCCCAGACCACCGCCGTCAGCACGGCGCCCACGACGGCGAGGACGACGAACACGCCGCGCCAGTCCGTCACCCGCAGCACCTGCCCGCCGATCAGCGGGGCGACGACCGGCGCGACCCCGGAGATCAGCATCAGGGTGGAGAAGAAGCGGGCCACGGCCACGCCGTCGAACAGATCGCGGACCACCGCCCGCGCGATCACGATGCCGGCCGCGCCCGCGAGTCCCTGGACCAGCCGGAAGGCGATGAGGAGTTCCACCGTCGGCGCGAACGCGCACACCGCGGTGGCCACGACGTAGGCCACCAGGCCCACCAGCAGCGGGCGCCGGCGTCCCAGCCGGTCGCTCAACGGCCCGACGAGCAACTGCCCCAGCGCCATGCCCGCCAGGCAGGCGGTGAGGGTGAGCTGCACGGTCGAGGCGGGGGCGCCCAGGGACCGGGTGACCTCGGGCAGCGCGGGGAGGTACATGTCCATCGCCAGCGGGGCGGTGGCGGTCAGGCTGCCCAGGATGAACGTCACCAGCAGCCTGGCCCGGCCCGCGGGCCCGACCAGCGCGGCGGCGACACGGGGGTCGGGGGCGCGGGTGACGGCGGCCGGAGCGGGGACGGCCTTCGTGACCGTCACGGCGTCCGTCGGCGGGGGCGTCGCGGTGTCCGCGGTGGGTGCGGTGTCCGCTGTGGCCGCGGTGGGTGGGGTGGGCGCGGTGGGCGGCGCGGTGTCCGCTGTGGGCGCGGTGGGCGGCGCGGTGTCCGTCGCGTCGCCCGATGCGGCATCGGGTGCCGTCACCTCGCGCGAGGCCGCATCCGCTGCCGTCGCCTCGTCCGCAGCCGTCGCCGTCCTGCCCGCTGCCGTGCCTGCCGTGCCGGCCGCGCCTGCTGCGTCGGCCGCGCCTGCCGTCGTCTCGTCCACCGGCGTCGGCGCCCTGTCCGGCACCGCTCCACGCCCCGCCTCAGTCGCCTCGTCCGCGGCCGCCCGGTCGGCAGCCGCCGTGTCGGTCACGGAGTTCCCCCCGGTGTCCGGCACGCCGGCCGTCGTGCCGGGTATGTCCCCGGCCGCGGTCTCCCCTGTCGAGTTCGCTGCGGACGCCCCACCCTCGGGCATGCGACCCCCTCCCTTTTCGCGTCATCCGCTCCCTATGCTCTCAGCTCATACGGAGTGCTCGGCGTCGACGGCGACGCTGTGGGAGCGCTTCCACGCCGAGGCAGTGCGAACGAGGGTGGACGGATGACAGGGCAGAACGTGCGGTGGGGCATCCTGGCGACGGGCGGGATGGCCGCGACGTTCACGGCGGATCTGGTCGATCTGCCGGACGCTGAGGTCGTGGCGGTGGCGTCGCGGTCGCAGGAGTCGGCGAAGGCGTTCGCCGAGCGGTTCGGGATCCCCCGGGCGTACGGCGACTGGGAGTCGCTGGCCCGGGACGAGGACGTGGACGTCGTCTACGTGGCCACCCCGCACGTCGCCCACCGGGCGGCGGCCGGGCTGTGCCTGGAGGCCGGGCGGAACGTGCTCTGCGAGAAGCCGTTCACGCTGAACACCCGGGAGGCCGAGGAGCTGGTCGCGCTCGCGCGGCAGCAGGGACGCTTCCTGATGGAGGCGATGTGGATGTACTGCCACCCCGTGGTGCGTCGCCTGAAGGCACTGGTCGACGACGGAGCGATCGGCGAGGTCCGCAGCGTGCACGCGGACTTCGGGCTCGCCGGGCCCTTCCCGCCCTCGCACCGGCTGCGGGACCCGGCGCTGGGCGGGGGCGCCCTGCTGGATCTCGGCGTGTACCCGGTGTCGTTCGCGCACCTGCTGCTCGGGGAGCCGTCGGAGATCACGGCGAGAGCAGCGCTCTCGGATGAGGGCGTCGATCTCCAGACAGGTGCGCTGTTCTCATGGGAGAGCGGTGCTCTCGCTTCGGTGCACTGCTCCATCGTGGGCGGCACGGCCACCTCCGCCTCGGTCACCGGCTCGGAGGGCCGCATCGACATCCCGAACGGCTTCTTCTCCCCGGAGCGGTTCGTGCTGCACCGCACCGGGCGGGACCCGGAGGAGTTCGCGGGGGACCCGGCGGACGGACCGCGCGACAGCCTCCAGCACGAGGCCACCGAGGTGATGCGCGCCCTGCGGGCCGGCGAGAAGGAGTCCCCGCTCGTACCGCTCGACGGCACGCTCGCCGTGATGCGCACGCTCGACACCATCCGGGACGGCATCGGGGTGCACTACCCGGGGGAAGCCCGCTGACCCCGCACACGAGCAAGCAGAACGGCAGCCGGCACGGCGGCGGGCGCAACGGCACGCCGCCGGCCGCGCCGACAGACGAGGCTAGGCGCGGCGAGGCGAGACGAGGCGAGGCGAGGCGAGGCGACCAACGGCACAACCGCCGCGCCGGCCCCGCCGACACCGGAACCGCCACGGCAACGGCGTTGCCCCGGCGTCAGCACGACGGCACCCCGGCGTCAGCCCGAGGTCAGCCCGACGTCGGGGCTACGCCGGACCGGCACCGTGGCAGCCACGGACCGGCACATGCCGACACCGGGGCGACACCGGACCGGCACCGTGGCAGCGATGGACCGGCACACGCCAACGCGGGGGCGCTGGCGGGGTCGTTGGCGGGTCCGGCACAGGCTCGGCGCCGAGTCACTGCCGGGTCGGCACAGGCTCGCTGCCGGGTCGGCACAGGCTCGGTACCGGGGCAATGCCGAGGCGCAGTCGAGGCGATGCCGCGTCGGCGCATCAGCACCCCCGCTCCCCACCCCCCACCCCCACCCCTGCGCCCACCCTTACAAACGGACTGATTGAGTCCGCCCCATTGCGGCGGAACGCGGATCTATGCTCAACTCTCCTACACAAATGCTTCACATGTGGAGCAGGAGGCTTCCGCTGGGGCCTCCACAGGGGTCTTCCGCAGGCCATTTCCTGGGGGGAGACGGCAGCCGCTCCACGTCACCGGGTGGGGGGATCCGCGCGGGACCGCGGATGCGCACCGGTGCGTGGAACGGCTGCCGTCCTGCGCGGTGGTCGCACTCGCCGACGGGCCGGCGGGTCGGCGGGTCGGTGGACCGAGTCAGGCCTGCCCGGTCTCGAAACGGGAGATGCGGCCGTCGTCGACGGTGAAGCTCCAGCGGGTGCGCATCTCGCCCCACGTGTCGTTGCGGTAGCTGACGACGAGGCTGCGCCCGCCGTTGACCTCCTTCTCGACGTCCATGTGACCGTTGGAGGAGAAGATCTCCCGGTCGGTCCAGTCGGCGAGGTCCCGCTCGGAACCGTCGTCGGCCATCGTCGCGCCCGGCGCGAGCACCGCCGAGAAGGCCTCGCGGTCGTGGTTGTTGACGGCCGTCACGAAGGCACGGACGGCCGGGTCGCTGAGTCGCGTGGTCTGAATCGCCATGCAAGTCAGCGTGGTCCCGAACCGGGCACCCCGCCACCCGCACCACCCGAACGGCGCCCGCCGCGAGCCGTGCCGTCCGGGCGGGTGGGACGGTGGACCGGGCGGGGGCCGAACCACTGCCGCGGGAAACGACGGGAGACGACGTGACCTGTTACGACCGACGCGATCTGGGGCTGTTGCTGCTCCGCCTGGGCACCGGCGGCGTGCTGGCGGCGCACGGCGCGCAGAAACTCTTTGGCTGGTTCGGCGGTGGCGGGATCGAGGGCACCGGCCAGTTCATGGAGAGCATCGGCTACGTGCCCGGGAAGGTCAGCGCGACGGCCGCCGGCGTCGCCGAGACCGGCGGCGGCACCCTGCTGGCCCTCGGCCTGGCGACCCCGGCCGCGGGCGCGGCGGCGGCCGGGGCGATGGCGGGCGCGGCGGCCGTGCACACGCCCAGCGGCTTCTTCAACCAGGCGGGCGGCTACGAGTACGCGGCGACCCTGGGCCTGATGGCCGCCGGCCTCGCGGTGACCGGTCCCGGCCGCCTCTCCCTGGACCAGGCGCTCGGCCACACGGTCAACCGGGGCTGGATGCTCCCGGCCGCGTTCGCGGTGACCACGGCGGCCACCGTGGCGGTCATCGGGGCCCGGGGCCGCCGCCTGCGCAAGGCCAAGGAGGGCGAACAGGAAGCACTGTTCGACGACTGAAGCATTGTTCGAGGACTGAAGCATTGCTCGAGGACGGCCGGGCCAGCGTCCACCGACACCACCGGACCGGGTCATCGCTCACGCCCGCCTCCCGGAACTGCCCCAAGTCGGTGACGGCTCCGGGACCTCCGGGTCGGCCAGCCCTTCCGGCGCCGCGCCCCCGTCAGTCCCTCCTTGCCAGAGCCCGGAGTCACGGCTCGCTGTTCGTACCGCGGCCTCAGGGCTCGCTGTCGGAACCCGGCGTCAGGGGTCGCTGTCAGTGCCCTGTGTCAGGCTCCCCCCCCATGAGCGACAGCGATCACCCGTCCTCTCCCCCGCCCGCACCGGCCGGCCTGTGGGAGTCCGTCGACGACCTGTGCGCCTGGCTGGACGCCGAACGCCCGGTCGGAGGAGGTGGGCGAAGTGGCCCAGGCGGTGGTCGGCGCCACCGGCCAGAACCCGCGCAAGGGCACCACGCACACCTGGGACGACGTCCGGTCCGAGGTGTGCGACGTCGCCGTCACGGCCCTGATCGCGCTGCGGACGCTGGCCCCGGACGCCCCCGAGGTGTTCGCCCGGCACCTGGAACAGGTCAGACACCGCTCCCTCGGGGCCCGACGGCCCGACGCGTCCGAGGCCTGACCGGACCCGTCCGAGGCCTGGCAGGCAAGGAGCCGTCGGCAGGCCTCCGTCACCCCGCTGCCCTCCTGTCCTGCTGCCTCCCTTGTCCCGATGCCTCCCGTGTCCCGCTGCCCCCGTGGCTGTTGGGGACGCCCCCTCAGACCTTCTCGCCGTGGTCGGGCCGTTCCTGCCCTGCCCCCGCGCGCGGACCGCGATCCTTGTCCAGCACCGGAGCCGGCGGCGACCCGGCCTCCACATCCGCGTCTGGGTCCCCGCCCATGTTCCCGTCCGTGTTCCCGGGCATGTTTCCGTCCGGGTCGCCCTCCCGCGCCGGCACGACGCCCGGTGCCCGCTTCGCCGCCTGGATCTGCTCGTAGACCCGCGTGCGGAGCTCGGTGAACCGCGGATCCGCCCGCGTGTGGAGCTGGTCGCGCCGGGCGGGGAGGTCGATGGTCAGCTGTTCCTGGACCACGGTCGGGGACGACGACAGGACGACGACCCGTTCCCCCAGGTAGACGGCCTCGTCGATGTCGTGGGTGACGAACAGGACGGTCACGCCGAGTTCCTGCCAGAGGCGCCTGATCAGGTCTTCGAGGTCGGCGCGGGTCTGGGCGTCGACGGCGGCGAACGGCTCGTCCATCAGCAGCACTTCGGGCTCGTAGGCGACGGCCCGTGCGATGGCGACGCGCTGCTGCATGCCGCCGGACAGCTGCCAGGGGTAGGCGCCGGCGACATCGCCGAGGCCGACGGAGTGCAGGGCGTGGTCGACCAGTTCGCGGCGCCGGGCCTTCGTCAGGTGCTTCTTCTGGCGCAGCGGCAGTTCGACGTTGCCGCGCACCCGCAGCCAGGGGAAGAGACTGCGCCCGTACTCCTGGAAGACCACGGCCATGCCGGGCGGCGGCCCGGTGATCCGGTCGCCCTTGAGCAGGACGTCGCCGGAGGTGGGGGCGAGCAGTCCGGCGACGCACTTCAGGAGCGTCGTCTTGCCGCATCCGGACGGACCCACGACGCAGACCAGTTCGCCGGCGTCCAGGGAGAAGGTGAGGTCGCGCACCGCCTCGACGTACCGGCCGTGTCCCTCGTAGACCTTCCGCAGTCCCCTGACGTCGAGCATGTGCTGTCCCGCCCCGCCCTCTGTGCCGGCGCCCGCCCCTGTCCTTGCCCTCGCGACTGTCCTAGCCTTCGCGACCGTCCTCACCTCCGCAGCTGGCCCTGCCTCTGCGCCTACCCGTCCCCGGGGTTGTTGCCGGCTCTGTTCCTGTTCCTGTTCCAGCGCCTGTTCCAGCGCCTGTTCCTGTTCCTGTCCCTGTTCCTGTCCCAGTTCCTGTTCAGGTCTCTGTCCCTGGCCCGCTTCCGGTCCCCTCCCCTGCCCCTCACCTGCCTCCTCGGCCGGCTGCCCGCCCCCCGGGTGCGCGGCCCACACGGCCCACACGGCTCCCGCGGTCCGCCCGGCTAGGCGACTGGGGCGACTGGGGCGGCTCAGGCGACCGGCGCGGCTGTTCCCGCGGCGGTCGCGGCTCTCCTCGCTCATGACGTCCTCCGGGACCGGCGCAGGCCGTGGTACCAGGACAGGGCGCGGCGTTCGACGGCCCGGAACACCACGGCGAGCAGTACGCCGAGCAGACCGAGCAGCAGAATGCCGCTCCACATCTCGGGGATGGCGAACCCGCGTTGGAACTGCACGACGGCGAAGCCCAGGCCGTTGCTGGCCGCGAACATCTCGCTGATGACCATCAGGATGACGCCGATGGACAGCGCCTGCCGCAGACCGGCGAAGATCTGTGGGCTGGCCGACCGCAGGACCAGGTGCCCGAGGCGCGACGGACCCGCGATGCCGTACGAGCGGGCCGTCTCGGCCAGCACCGCGTCGACGGCCCGTACCCCCTCGACGGTGTTGAGCAGCACCGGCCAGACGCAGCCGGAGGCGATGACGACGACCTTCATGGTGTCGCCGATGCCGGCGAAGAGCATGATGACGGGCACCAGGACGGGCGGGGGCACGGCTCGCAGGAACTCCAGCACCGGTTCCGTGATGGCCCGCACCCGGGGGAAGGACCCGATGACGACACCGAGGGTCACGCCGATGACGGCCGCGACGGCGTAGCCGAGGAGGAGCCGGGTGAGGCTGGGCACCACGTCGGTCGCGATCCGCTCGGCCGTCCACACCTCGCGGCCGGTCTCCAGGATGGTGCTCAGCGGCGGCCAGTAGACGTCGGTGCTGTCGGCGGAGGCGAACCACCAGACGGTGACGAGGAGGACGGGCAGGGCCACCGCGAGCAGCAGCCGCAGCACCGCAGCGCGCAGACGCCGGGCCGCGGAGCGCAACGGCGGGCCGGCGACGGCGGACGCCGTACGGCCGCCGGTGACGGGCGGCGGGAGGGGAGGACCCGGGTGCGGATGCGAATGCAGGGACGGGTGCAGAGGCGGGTGCGGGGGCGGGGGCGGTGAGTCCGGGCGTTTCACGGGGCCACCTCGCCGCGGACGGACTGGTGCCAGGCCAGCGAGCGGCGCTCGACGGCCCGGGCCCCTACGTTGATCAGGACGCCGATCAGACCGGTGACGGCGACCAGCGCGTACATGTCGGGCACGGCGTGGGAGGTCTGCGCGACGGCGATCCGTGAGCCGAGGCCGGGCGTGCCGATGACGAGTTCGGCGGTGATCGCGAGCACGAGGGCGACGGCCGCGGCGAGCCGCACGCCGGTCATGACGTAGGGCAGGGCGGTCGGCCACAGCACGTGGCGGATGCGGGCCCAGGTGCCGAGGCCGTAGGAGCGGGCGGTCTCCTCCGCCACGGGGTCGATGTCCTGGACTCCGTACAGGACCTGCACCAGCACCTGCCAGAAGGAGGCGTACACCACCAGCAGCAGGGTGGAGCGGAGATCGGTGCCGAACAGCAGCACCGCGAGGGGGATCAGGGCCACCGAGGGGATGGGCCGCAGGAACTCGACCGTGCCGGCCGTCGCCTCGCGCAGGTACGGGACGACGCTGATGAGGACGCCCGCGGCGATGCCGGCGGTGGTGGCGATGAGCAGGCCGAGGGCCCAGCCGGTCAGGGTGTCGCCGAGCGCGGTCCAGAACGCGGTGTCGGACACCTCGTCCACCAGCGCGGCGGCGATCGTGCTGGTGGGCGGCAGGTGGTCGGCGGAGACCAGGCCGAGCCGGGGCACCGCCTCGATCACGGCGAGGAAGCCGCCGAGCCCGGCGAGGCCGAGGAGGGCGTGGGCCGGTCGTCCCCGCCGGTGGGCACCCGGCGGGCCGGTCCTCACGGGCGCCCGGGTCACGGCAGCAGCGCGTCCAGGTCGGGCGCCTTCTCGAACAGCCCGTCCTGGCGGCCCAGTTCGCCCAGCCGCTCCAGTGAGGCGCGGTCCGGCTCGTCGGGCCACTCGGGGAGGGTCATGGCCGCCAGCGTCTTCTCGGGGATCTTGGTGTAGGTGGCGAGGATGTCGCGGACCTCGTCCGGGTGGCTGTTGGCGTAGGCGAGGGACTCGCGGGTCGCCTCGGCGAACTTCTTCACCAGCTCCGGGTCCTGCCGGGCCAGCTTGTCGGAGGTGAAGTAGAGGGCGATGGTGAGGTCGGGCGAGACGTCGACGAAGTTGGAGGCGACGACCCGGCCGCCCTGTTCCTTGACGACCGCGAGCGAGGGTTCGACGACCCAGGCCGCGTCGACCTGGCCGGCGTCGAGGGCGGCGGGCATCTGGTCGAAGGCGAGTTCCACGAACTCGACCTTCGTGGGGTCGCCGCCCGCCTTGCGCACGGATTCCCGTACCGAGGTGTCGCCGATGTTCTGCAGGGTGTTGACCGCGACCTTCCGGCCGGCCAGGTCCTTCGGCGACTTGACAGGGCTGTCGCCCTTGACGACGACGCCGCCGAAGTCCGCCCCGTCCTTCCCGGTCGACGCGACGCCGTTGGCGACGGCCCGCACGGGCACGTTCCGGCTCTGGGCGATCATGAGCGAGGTGGTGTTGCTGAACCCGAACTGGAACTGGCCGCTGACCACGCCCGGCACGATCGCCGCTCCGCCCTGGCCGGTCTCCAGGGTGAGGTCGAGGCCGCGTTTGCGGTAGAAGCCCTGCTTCTCCCCCAGGTAGACGGGGGCGACGTCGACGATGGGGATCACGCCGACCTTCACGGTGGTCAGGCCGCCCGAGGACGTACCGGAGGCAGCGGAGTCGGCGTCGGAGTCGGAGTCGGACGAGGAGGAACCGCAGGCCGTCGCGGTGAGCGCGAGCAACGCGAGGGCAACGAACCCGGCTGGCAGACGACGCACAGGGCCTCCTGGATGAGTCGCGGTGAATGTGCGCAGGCCGTACGGACGTTGATGCGGGGAACCTAGGGGCAGCCCTCCGGCCGGTCAACCCATCAGTAGGACGGTCTTCAACAACAGCTCGACTGCCCGCCGTCGAGCGGGAGTTCGCGCGAAGCGCGTCCGGACGTGGCGGAGCCCGGGAGTCGTATCCAGCTCCCGGGCCCCTGGGGATGCCACCCACGTGCGCACGCCGGCGCGTTGAAGAGGACGGATCAGTCGTCAAGCCGTCGTGTTCTTCCTTTGAACTACCGCGCCGTGGAAGAGGCGCAGACGAGATTCGAACTCGCATCCGATGGCGTTGTCCGTCCCCGGTCGGTCCGGCGATCGGCGGCAATGCTGAGACTGGAGCGAGAGTCTGAGATTGACCGCGGCCGCCGTTTCGGCGAGCCGCGCCTTCAGGCTGAACTTCAGTGTCAGCTTGCGCTCCTGACACGAACCGGTCCTCAGTCCGGCCCGCGCCCCGTAGCGCACCCCCGCGCTCGCACGCGGGGGCGATCATGGTGCCGACGCGTGGTCCGCGTCAGCCGAAAAGGTACCCGAACACCGCGTCCCCCACCCGCCGGTCGGTGACCTCGGCGCCGTTGGCCTCCTCGCGGGCGAACTTCACCGCCTGCTGCAGCTTCTCCACCCGCTCGGCCAGCTCGTTCACCCGCCGCGCGGGCAGCGCCCCGGAGAACTTCACGGTCGTCCAGTACCCGATGGGCACGTCCTCGTAGTACACCTCGACCTGCGCCGGGTGCTTCTCGGTCGCCTCCGCCTTCACGTGGTTGCGCGGCACCTTCTTCGTGCGGATGGTGCGCACCGGGTCCGTCTTCCACCAGTCCGTCGACGGGTCCTGGGACCAGGACTCGGCGGCGTCGAGGGTCGGCAGCTTCTTGACGAAGGTGTGCAGGTCGGCGAGCTGCTTCTCCAGGAAGAGCAGGTAAGCGACGGGCACGTCGGCGACGATCGTCCGCCCGTCCACCGTGACGTCCGCACGGGCCGTGCAGTTCGCCCAGTCCTTGGTCGCCGTCACGTCGAACAGCCGCGTCAGCGACGCCCCCATCTCCCGCAGCACGTCCTCGGCCTGCACCTGCACCCGCGTCGACTCGGGCGGCAGCTGCTCACCCTCCTCGTCCTTCGGCTGGTACGTCCGCGAGATACCGGCCAGCAGCGCGGGCTTCTGCACCTTGGCGTGGGCGGCGTTGATGTCCTGGAGCGCCTTGTTCTTGACGCCCTTCTCGACGGCGATGATCTGGTTGAGCTTGGTCACGGCGTTGTTCCCCCTCTTCGAACAGGGAGAACGTACCGACGGTGTACGCGCGTTGTCGCCCCATTTTCCGCCGAGCGACAGGGTCACGAGGCGGCCGCCCCCTCGGACCGGGCCGTCAAGGGCCCAGGTCGATGATGCGTACGGGCTGCCCCTTCCACGCCTCGGGTGCAGTGGTGGCGATCACCGCGCCGTCCGGCCGGTCGGCCGTCGGTGCGGCGGCGTAGCGGGTGTGGGCAAGCGCCCATGTGGTCTCGCGGGCGACGGCAAGCGTGGCGGGAAAATCCAACTCCAGGACGGTGATGCCGGGGAGGGCGGCAAGGTGCTCCGCCGTGCCCGGCCGCACGCGGTCGGCCGAGACCAGCGCGCAGGCCGGGGCGTAGAGGAACCAGCCCGCCTCGGCGTGGGCGCGGTGAATCAGCCGGGAGGCGAGCGCATTGCCTTTCCCGGCAGCAACCATCGCGGTGTCGTCCAGGACGATGTGCAGCGCTTCGGGCGTCACCGGGCGCCCGCCTCACTCAACCGCCGGTCGAGCTCGGCGTCCAGAGCCGCCTGTTCGCTCGCGCTCGGGTCGTAACCGTTCCACTCCCGCAGGGCTGCCTTCGCCCGCTCGGCCCGTTCCGCACGCTCCTCGGGAGTGAGCAGCGTCTCCGCCAGGTGGGAAAGGTAGCCCCGCAGGGACATGCCCTCGGAGGACGCTATCCGGGCGAGCCTGTCGCGGGCCTCGGCGGGGATGCGGACGTTGGCGTCGGACATGGTGCCTCCTTCGTTCCCGACCGACAGGGTACGGGTACGGGTACGTACCCGTCCAGCGCATGCCACCCTCACATGACGGCCTCGCCGCACAGTCTTCTGCGGCTGACCCACGGAACGCTGCTCAATCCTCCGTCCAGCGCGGACAGCACCGACTGGGCCGACTGGGCCGACTGGGCCGACTGGGCCGATCGTTGGGCCGAGCACCGCATCCGCTCGCGCGGGAGCCACCTGGCCTCTCTGGCTCTGCGCATCTGGCCGTCCGCGGACGACCTGATCACGAGCTGAGCGGCAGACGAGTCGGGCTGTACGCCGGGTTCTGTTCCGGCGGGTCCTCGCGGTCCCGCCGGCGACGGCCATCCATCTAGGGCCGGTGTTGCCACCGGCCTCGTGCGGTCTACCCGCGGACTCGGGCGGGCAGCCCTCGAACGTCCGCGCAGAGACGCTTCCGAAGAGGCGTCTCCTCTTGACCTTGCTCCGGGTGGGGTTTACCTAGCCGCCTGAGTCACCTCAGGCGCTGGTGGTCTCTTACACCACCGTTTCACCCTTACCGGGGACCGAGGTCCCCGGCGGTCTGCTTTCTGTGGCACTGTCCCGCGGGTCACCCCGGGTGGCCGTTAGCCACCACCCTGCCCTGTGGAGCCCGGACGTTCCTCGGGGAGTCCCGTGAGGGAATCCACGCGGCCGTCCGCCCGGCTCGTCTGCCGTGTGGACCATGGTACCGGGCGCCGGCGGGGTCCCGGTGCCGCCGGCCGCGGGGGCGAGGGCTGCGCGGGCGTGGCCGCCGGGGCCGCGGCTTCCGGCGGCGTGGGCTTCGAGGTCGTCGTCCTCGGGGAGGCGGCCGTCGCCAGGACCGAGCCGGTGAGGATGAGGGCGAAGGCGGCCAGGACGGTGGCGGTGAGGGCCTCGTCCAGGAAGACGGTGCCGGCGGCGACCGCGATCGCCGGGTGGAGGTAGGTGATCACCGAGGCGCGGATCGGGCCGGCCTCCTTGATCAGTTCCAGGAAGGCGACGAAGGCCACCGCCGTGCAGACCACCCCGAGGGCGGCGAGAGCGGCCAGGGTCTCGGCCGAGGGCAGGGCGGCCGGGCGGGTGAGGTACGCGGCGGGGGCGTACACCAGGGCGGCCAGGGCCAGGCAGGGGGTGATGAGGTGCAGGGTGGGGACGTCCTTGAGGTGGCGGTTGGCGATGAGGGGGGCCGTGGCGTAGCCGACGACGGTGACCAGGACCTCCGCCAGGGACAGGGCGTCGCCGCCGGTGAGGTGGGGCGCGGTGAGGACGGCGACGCCGCCGATGCCGAGACCGAGGCCGGTGAGGCGGCGGGCGCCCAGCGTCTCGGCGGCGCCGAAGAAGCGGGACAGCAGGACGCCGACGATCGGCACGCCCGCGATCAGCAGGCCGGCCGTGGAGCTGGACAGGTGCCGTTCGGCGTCGGTGAGGGTGTACCAGGGGGCGATGATCTCGATGACGGCGAAGGCCAGCATAGGTTTCCAGTGCGCCCGCACGTTCCTGGTCAGGCCCGGCTGGCGCAGGGCGAAGGGCAGCAGGAGGGCGGCGCCGAGGGCGCAGCGGGCGGAGACGACCGTGGACGGGGACACCTCGTCCACGGCCACCTTGATCAGCAGGTAGGGGATCCCCCAGACCAGGCCCATCAGGGAGAACAGGAGCCAGCCGCGTGCAGTCATGCGGTGAGTGTCGCGGCGGTCAGCGTGTGGCGTCTTGAACGCTGTTGCGGTACGCGGCCGGGGTCACCCCGAGGACGCGGCGGAACCAGCGGGTGAGGTGGGCCTGGTCGGCGAAGCCGACGAGGGCGGCGGCCTCGGCCGGGCGCAGTCCGGCGTCGAGGAGGGCGCGGGCCCGGGTCACCCGGTACTGGGCGAGCCACGCGTACGGGGGCACCCCCATCGTCGTGCGGAAGGCGCGCAGGAGCTGGTAGCGGGACAGGCCGAGGCCGGCGGCCAGTTCGGCGAGGGAAGGCGGAGCGAGCAGTTCGTCGGCGAGGCGGTCCCGGACGGCGCGGGCGACGGGGCCGGCGTCGGGGAGGGTGTCGTCGCCCGGGCGGGCCGTGGAGTGGCGGCGGGCGAGGGCGGTGAGCAGCCAGGGCAGCCGGGACTCGGCCTCCAGGGGGTCGGGGTGGGCGCTGAGGTCGGTGTGGGTGCGGCGCAGGGCGGCGGCGAGTTCGGGGTCGTCGAGGACGGGTTCGCGGAAGTGCGGCAGGCCGGTGCCGAGGGTGCCGTCGGTGAGGAGGGCGGGGGTGGCGTAGAGGGCGCGGTAGGCGTAGCCGTCGGGGGCGGCGGGGCCGCCGGTGTGCATCTCGCCGGGTTCGAGGACGACGATCGATCCGGGGCCGGAGACGATGCGTCCGCCGCGGTAGGCGATGACCTCCAGGCCGCCGACGGTCACGCCGACCGTGTACTCGTCGTGCGCGTGCGGGGCGTACTCGTGCCGGTCGAAGCGGGCGGTGAGCAGGTCGAGTGGCGGCCCGCACCGGCCGAGCCGCGCCCTGGTCCAGCGTGCCTGTTCCCGTACGTTCTCCGTGTTCCCCACCGCGCACCCCCGGATCAGGGGATCAGACGAAGTCGGCGGTGTCCAGGTCGAAGGCGAAGGGTTCGGGCAGGGCAATCGGTTTGCCGAAGGGGCGGGTGCATTGCTCCCGGTACTCGTCCTTCTCCGGGTCGCTGAACAGCGTGACCGAGGAGATGCCGCGGTCGACGAGCAGGTAGAGGGGGATGGCTCCGCGGGCGTAGCAGTGGCGCTTGGCTTCGCGGTCCGTACGGGGTTTGCCGGAGGTCACCACCTCCATGACCAGCGCGACGCCGTCGCACGGCATCCAGGAGTCCGCTCCCCGGTACAGGCGCGACGCCGCGGGCGCGAAGACGCCGTCCGGGATGACGTGGTTCTTCGGGCACGCCCCGCCGCTGCTCAGCCTCAGGCCCTTGTTCCCGGAGAACTGCATGGCGGTCCGGGATTCCCTGATCACCTGCGTCACGATCAGCCCGATGTAGTCCTCGTGGTCCCCGTCCGGCGGCGGCGTCACAACGATCTCCCCCTCGATCAGCTCCGCCCGAAAACCCTCCGGGGTGTCCAGGGCGAGGAAGCCCTCGAGCAGGACATCCGCCTGCGAGAGCGGCTCATGGGCCATGGCAGTCACGTCACGCCCCTCCCTCGGTCGCTCGCCAGAGTGGGGCATCGGGGGATCACCTGGTCGTGGATCGGGAGTCGTTCCCTCGATCGTGGCACACGGAGCGGCCCCGCGGGCGGTGCGACGGTGGCCGGTTGACCCTGCCGCTGCGTCAACGTTTCTACTGGGGGCATGCGGATCGGAGAACTCGCCGCGGCCGTCGGTGTGACCACGCGGGCCGTGCGGCACTACCACCACCTCGGGCTGTTGCCGGAGCCGGAGCGGCTGAGCAACGGCTACCGGAACTACACGCTGCGGCACGCGGTCGTGCTGGCGCGGATCCGGCGGCTGACGGAGCTGGGGCTGGGGCTGGCCGAGGTGCGGGACGTGCTCGCGGACGACGCCGGGAAGGACCTGATGGAGGTGCTGACGGAGCTGGACGAGGACCTGGCCCGGCAGGAGGCGGCGCTCCGGGAGCGGCGGGCTCGGTTGCGGGCGCTGCTGGAGACGGAGGGCGGGCTGACCGCCGACGGGCCGGTGTCCCCGGAGCTGGCCGGCCTGTTCCAGGAGCTGGCCGGCCTCGCCGACTCACCCTCGGCGGTCAAGGACCGGGAGGTGCTCGCGCTGATCGAGACGACGGCGGCGCCCGAGGAGCGGGAAGCGTTCATCGCCATGTTCGGCAGCGCGCTGTCCGCGCCGGGCGGGGTGGAGCGGGCGCAGCGTGCGTACGCCCTGCTCGACGCGCTCGCCGACGCCGGTACGGACGATCCGCGCATCGACGAGGCCGTCGGCCTCTTCGTCGCCTGCCTGCCCGAGGGGCTGGTGCCGCCGGGGGCGGGCTCCGTCGACCAGGAGCACAGTTTCCTGCGCGCCCTGTACGCCGATTTCGCTCCGGCCCAGGCGGAGGTGATCCGGCGGCTGCTGCGGAGGCTCGGGGAGGAGCGGGGCGCGTGAGCGGGCGGCGGCGTGGGGGTGTCCCCGGCGGGTGAGCCGGGGCCCGTGAGCGGTGGGGCCGCGGGGTTTCCCGGCAGGTGGCGGCGGGGCGCGTGAGCGGGCGGCGGCGTGGGGGCGTCCCGGCAGGTGGCGGCGGGGCGCGTGAGCGGGCGGCGGCGTGGGGGCGTCCCGGCAGGCGGGGGCAGGGCGCCTGAGCGGGTGGGTCGCGGGTGTCCCGGCGGGTGGGGCCGGGGAGCGGGCGCCGTACGCTTGCGGCGGGGTGCCGCCGGCCGGGTCGCCGAGGCCCGCGCGCCGGGGACGACCGGGGCTGCCCGGGAGCCTCGGGCCCGCGGACCCCCGATGCCTGAGCCGAAGTCGAAGGAGTACGTGTGCTTGTCCTGCTGCCGCCGTCCGAGGGCAAGGCCGCTTCCGGCCGCGGGGCCCCGCTGCGCACGGAGTCGCTGTCGCTGCCGGGGCTGACCGATGCCCGGGAGGCCGTGCTCGCCGAGCTGGTCGACCTGTGCGCCGGGGACGAGGACAAGGCGCGCGAGGTGCTGGGGCTGAGCGAGGGGCTGCGGGGCGAGGTCGCCAAGAACGCGGAGCTGCGCACGGCCGGGACCCGGCCCGCCGGGGAGATCTACACCGGGGTGCTGTACGACGCGCTGGGCCTGGCCACGCTCGACGCGGCGGCGAAGCGGCGGGCGGCGCGCTCGCTGCTGGTGTTCTCGGGGCTGTGGGGGGCGGTCCGGGTCATCGACCGGATCCCGTCCTACCGGTGTTCGATGGGCGTGAAGCTGCCGGGCCTCGGGGCGCTGGGCGCGCACTGGCGGTCGGCCATGGCGGAGGTGCTGCCGGAGGCGGCGGGGAACGGGCTGGTCCTGGACCTGCGCTCGGCGGCGTACGCGACGGCCTGGAAGCCGAAGGGCGAGATCGCGGGGCGAACGGCGACCGTGCGGGTGCTGCACGCGCCGACCCGGAAGGTGGTCAGCCACTTCAACAAGGCGACCAAGGGCCGGATCGTCCGGAGCCTGCTGTCGGCGGGGTCGGCGCCGGGGAACCCGGCCGAGCTGGTCGACGCGCTGCGGGAGCTCGGGTACGAGGTGGAGTGCGAGGCGCCCGCCAGGGCGGGGACGGCGTGGGCGCTGGACGTGCTGGTGGCGGACGTGCACTGAGGCCCGAGGGCGCGCGGCACAGGCATTCCGTTGCGCACTGTGCAATGCGCTTTGCGCAGGGTGCTCTCGCGCGGCAGCATGACCGGCATGAGTTCACCCCTGCCCTCTTCCGACCCGTCCTCCGACCCGTCTTCCGACCCGTCTTCGGGCCCCTCCCCCGCCGCTGACTCCCACCCGGGTGCCGGTGCCCCCGCCGCCTCCCTGCTGGATCTGGCTCCCGTCGTACCCGTGGTGGTGGTCGAGGACGCCGCCGACGCCGTGCCGCTGGCGCGTGCGCTGGTGGCCGGGGGGCTGCCGGCGGTCGAGGTGACCCTGCGGACGCCCGCCGCGCTCGACGCGATCCGGGCGGTCGCCGCCGAGGTGCCCGGGGCCGTGGTCGGGGCGGGCACGGTGCTCACGCCGGGGCAGGTGGACGACGCGGTGGGCGCCGGTGCCCGCTTCCTGGTCAGCCCCGGCTGGACGGAGCGGCTGCTGGAGGCGATGCGGGCGTCGGGGGTGCCGTTCCTGGCCGGGGTGTCCACGGCCTCGGAGGTGGTCGCGCTGCTGGAGCGCGGGGTGCGGGAGATGAAGTTCTTCCCGGCGGAGCCCTCGGGCGGCACGGCGTATCTCCGGGCGCTCGCCGGGCCGTTGCCGCAGGCGCGCTTCTGCCCGACGGGCGGGGTCGGGCCGGACAACGCGCCGGACTACCTGGCGCTGCCCAACGTCGGCTGTGTCGGCGGTAGTTGGATGGTCCCGGCGGACGCCGTGGCCGCCGGGGACTGGGCACGGATCGAGCGGCTGGCCCGGGCCGCGGCCGGGCTCAGCGCAGGTGCGACGTCTCGTTGAACAGGCGGACGCTGGCGTTGCCGTCGCCGTAGTAGGCGATCGCCGACAGGGAGGCCGCCGACAGTTCCATGCGGAACAGGGCTTCGGGCGGGGCGCCCAGGGCGAGCCGGACGAGCGTCTTGATGGGCGTGACGTGGGTGACGAGCAGGACCGTGCGGCCCGCGTGGGCGGCGATCAGCTTGTCCCGCGCCGCGGCGACCCGGGCGGCGGTGGCCGCGAAACTCTCGCCGCCGCCGGTGGGTTCGGCATCGGGCGCGGCCAGCCAGGCGTTCAGGTCCTCCGGGTGGCGTTCGCGGACTTCGCCGAAGGTGAGGCCCTCCCAGGCGCCGAAGTCCGTCTCGCGCAGCCCCTCCTCGACCTGCACGTCCAGGCCGAGCCGGGCGGCCACGATCCGTGCGGTCTCCAGGGTCCGGGCGAGCGGGGACGCGACGACCGCCTGCACGGTGCCGCGCCGGGCCAGGGCCGCGGCGACCCTCCCTGCCTGCTCCCGGCCGATGTCGGAGAGGGACGGATCGCTGCCGCCGCTGCCTGAGAAACGCTTCTGCGGGGTCAGTGGCGTCTCACCGTGCCGGAGCAGGACGAAGGTGGCCGGCGGGCCCATGTCGGCGGGCGCCCAGCCCGAGCGGGGGGTGGCGACGACCCCGGCGGCGCGGACGTCGGCGTCGGCCTTCCCTGCGGCCTCGGAGGCCGGCCCGGTCCCGGAGTCGGTGTCTGCGGCGCCGGCGGCGGGCGGGACGTCGTCGTCAGAGGCCGCCGGGGACGGTGCCGCTGCCGGGCGCGGTGCGGTCGTCGGCGCCTCCGGCTCCTGGCCGGCCGCTCCCGTCCGGTTGCGGGCCGCGCCCTCGGCGAGGGCGGCGCGGGCCCGGGCCGCTCCGGCCGCGGCGTCCCCGGGCGGGCCGTCCGGTTCGGGGACCGCCGGGCGTGCGGGGCGGGCCGGAGGGGTGTCCAGGTCGGCGGTGGAGGCCGCCGCGGACCACTGCTCCCCGCGTGCGCCCGCGTCCATCGCCTCGTTGGCCAGCCGGTCGGCGTGCTTGTTGCGCTCGCGCGGGATCCACTCGTAGGTCACCCGCTCGCGCGGGAAGATCCGCGCCGCCTCGGCCGCCAGCGGCTTCATGTCGGGGTGCTTGATCTTCCAGCGGCCGGACATCTGCTCGACGACCAGCTTGGAGTCCATCCGCACGCGGACCACGGCCTCCGGGTCCAGGTCGCGGGCGGCCCGCAGGCCGGCCAGCAGGCCCCGGTACTCGGCGACGTTGTTGGTGGCGACGCCGAGGTACTCGGCGGCCTCCGCCAGGGTCTCCCCCGTCGCCGCGTCGCTCACCACGGCCCCGTACCCGGCGGGCCCGGGGTTGCCCCGCGACCCGCCGTCCGCCTCGACGATGAACTCCCGCACCGGCAGGGCTCCCTACAGGCCCGACTCGGAGGTGCGCACCAGGATGCGGCGGCAGTTCTCGCAGCGCACCACCGTGTCGGGGGCCGCCTGGCGGATCTCGTTCAGCTCGGTGATGGCGAGCTCCTGACGGCAGCCCTGGCAGGAGCGGGCGTACAGCTTCGCCGCGCCGATGCCGCCCTGCTGCTCGCGCAGCTTGTCGTACAGCTTGAGCAGGTCGGCGGGGACGGACCCGGCGATGACCTCGCGCTCCTTGGTGGCGGCGGCGACCTCCGCGTCGATCTCCTCGAACGCCGCGTCCCGGCGGGCGGTCGCGTCGTCGATCTTCGCCTGGACGGAGGCGACCCGCTCGGTCAGCTCCCCGGCCCGCTCCTGAGCGGACTCGCGGCGCTCCATGACCTCCAGGACGACGTCCTCCAGGTCGCCCTGCCGCTTGGCGAGGGAGGCGATCTCGCGCTGGAGGTTCTCCAGGTCCTTGGGCGAGGAGACGGCACCGGAGTCGAGGCGCTGCTGGTCGCGGGCGGCGCGCTGGCGCACCTGGTCCACGTCCTGCTCGGCCTTCGTCTGCTCGCGGGCGCAGTCGCTCTCCTCGGTCTGCGCGGCCACCAGCAGGTCGCGCAGCTGGGTGAGGTCCTTGGTCAGCGACTCGATCTCGGCGTGCTCGGGGAGCGACTTCCGCTTGTGCGCCAGCTGCTGGAGGCGGACGTCGAGGTCCTGGACGTCGAGGAGTCGGATCTGGTCGGCGGGCGCGGCGTTCAGTTGGGGGCTCCAGAGGTATCGGAATCGGAGGCGGCGCGCGAAGCGGTCCTCCGAGGGGTGGTGGGCGACGGTTCGGCGGACGCCGCGTGGGCGGTCCAGGGGTCCGTGACCGTCCGGGACACGTGGACCCTCAGGCCCCAGCCGTGGCGGTCGGAGATCTCGTCGAGCTGGGCCGCCGCCAGCTCGCACCAGGGCCACTCGGTGGCCCAGTGGGCCGCGTCGAGCAGCGCGAGGGGGTGCTGGGCGCGGGCCTCGGACACCGGGTGGTGGCGCAGGTCCGCGGTGAGGAAGGCGTCCACACCGGCGGCCCGGACGTCGTCGAAGAGGCTGTCGCCGGATCCGCCGCTGACGGCGACCCTGCGCACCGGGGCGTCGGGGTCCCCGGCGACCCGGATGCCCTGGGCGGTGGCGGGGAGCCGGGCCGCCGCGCGGTCGGCGAGTTCGCGGACGGTGACCGGCCGGTCGAGTTCGCAGACGCGTCCCAGGCCGCGGCGGCCGTCGGGGTCGGTGGGATCCGGGACGAGCGGGCCCACGACGCGCAGGTCCAGGGCACCGGCCAGCGCGTCGCTCACACCCGGGTCGGCCTTGTCGGCGTTGGTGTGGGCGACGTGCAGCGCGATGTCGTTCTTGATCAGCGTGTGCACCACACGGCCCTTGAAGGTGGAGGCCGCGACCGTGGTCGTCCCGCGGAGGTAGAGGGGGTGGTGGGTGACGAGCAGGTCGGCGCCCAGCGTCACCGCCTCGTCGACGATCTCCTGGACGGGGTCGACGGCGAACAGGACCCGGGAGACCTCCTGGCCGGGGTCGCCCACGACGGTGCCGACCGCGTCCCAGGACTCGGCCCGTTCGGCGGGCCACAGGTTCTCCAGCGCGGTGATGACTTCAGACAGACGGGGCACGCAGCACAGGCTACCTGGCTGTTCGGCGCCGCCGTAACGGGATGTTCGACGGCAGTGCGGCGGATGTTCGGGGCGCCGGGACGGACAGGCGTGCGGTGCGCGGGATCCGGGTCGGCGGGGCCCGTCAAGGGGGACCGGTCGTCCGGGTCATGCCGACCCGACCGGGTCACGGCGGCCCGTCCGGATGACGCCGGCCCGGCCGGATCACGTCGGCCCGGCCGGATCACGTCGGCCCGACCGGATCACGTCGGCCCGACCGGATCACGTCGGCCCGACCGGATCACGCCGGTCATACGGGACGCACCGGTCGTCCGGAACGCGCAGACCGTACGGAACGCGCCGGGTCCGGGGGCGGACGGACGGCAGCCCTGTCCAGGACGGTGCGGAGAGCGCACCGGGGGCCGCCCCTCGGCGCAGGGCCGCCCGGCTCGTCCCGCCGCCCGGTGCGGTGCGGTGCTGCACGGTGCGGCGCGGCACGGCGCGGCGCGGCGCGGCGCGGCACGGCACGGCACGGCACGGCGCGGCGCGGCGCGGCACGGCGCGGCACGGCACGGCACGGCGCGGCGCGGTGAGCACACGCGTTCCCGCTTCCTCAGGCGAATCGATTCTGGGACACCCGTATGTGTGAAGCGGAGTGCCGCCGCTCCCCCGCCCGTGCGTGCGAAAACTACGTTCGTCGCCGGAGGTGACCGAACCATGACGGCCTGTGCGATCGAACCTGCGACCGGTCACGACGACGGGACCGGGCCCCGGACCGGGCCGACGGGCTGCGTGATCACGGCGGACCGTTCCTACGCCGCGCGTCTCACGTCCGCCGACGGCTCCCCGGTGCCGGAGCGGTGGACCCTCGACGGTCCCGAGCCCTACGCGGTCCCCCTGCCCGGCAGCCGGCCCGAGGAGCCGGGCACCGAGGTCCAGCCCCTGAGCGACGGACGGGTGCTGATCCACCGGCCGGTGGCCGGACGGCACGTCTTCTTCCTGCTCTACCCGACCGGCCCCGGCACCGGCGAACTGCCGCTGGGCGCGGTCGAGTGCCCGGACGCCGGGACACGGCTGCGGCTGCTGCCGCCCGCGCCGGACGGGGAACGGGCGTACGCGCTGGCCGTGGGACCACGGTCGACGACCGTGTGGATGGTGGCGGGCGGCGCGTTCGGGCCGGAACGGGTGGCCGACCTGCCGGGGCGCTGCTCGGGCGGGGTGTGGCTGGACCACGCGGGCCGGATGCTGGCGCTGGACCGGGAGACCGGCGGGCGCACCAAGGCGGTCGTGGTGGACCTGGAGCGCGACGGCGAGGTGTCGCCGCTGCTGCAGATCGCGGCCGAGAGCGACGACCGGGTGCTGCTCGCCGACCCGGACAGCGGGCTGCTGCTCATCAGCTCGGACGCGCCCTCGCCGGGCAGCCCCCGCGTGGGCTGGGGCGTGCTGGGCAGCACGCTGCCGGTGCGGTTCCCGGAGTGTCTGCGGGTGCCGGACTGCGCGGTCACGCCGTTCGCGATCCAGCCGGGACAGGTGCTCACGCCGGAGGGCTGTGCGGTGGCGCTGCGCCTCGACGGCCCGTTCGGCAGCTGGGTGGGGCTGTGGCGGCCGGCCGAGCGGCAGGTCCGTCATCTCCCGGCGCCGGACGGGTGGCTGACCGGCACCGGCTGGTGGACGGAGGACGGGGTGCTGGGCCTGCCGTACGCCACCCGGGACGTGCCGTGCGGGGTGGCGCGGGTGCGGGCGCCGGCGTCCCCAGCGGGCCGGGACGGGACGGACGGCGGGGACGGCGGGAACGGCAAGCACTGTGGGGGCGGCGGGGGCGGCGGGGACGGCGGGGACCCTTCGGACACCGGGGCGGCCGGGGTGCCCTCCGGGGCGTCGTCCGGAGGCGTCGAAGGAGCGTCCGGAGAGGGATCCGGGACGTCGTCCGGAGCCTTCGCAGGAGCGTCCGGAGAGGGATCCTCGGCGTCCGCTTCTCCTCCCGCCGCCCCCGCCGCGCCGCGGCCCGTTCCGCTCCAACAGGCGCCCCTGGCACGGCTTGTAACGAAGTAGTGGCGGTCGGTGCGTTCGCCTGGATCCGGGGGGTCGGGTGCCGGTTAGACTCGCCCGGCTGTAGGAAAGATCAGTATGACGGGGTGAATTCTTCTCGATGAACGACGCCATGACGCAGCAGGCGCCGACCGCCGACGGCGGGCAGGTCGCCCCCGGCCACGGCAAGCACCGCGGGCCGGTCTCCACCCAGGACGGCGGGGCCGCTCCGCGCGGACGGCACCGCAGGCCGGTGGAGGAGCAGGAGCGCACCGAATCGGCCGCCTGACACAGCGCACCGTGGGAAACAACACGGTCCGGCCCCGCCCGTCGTACGACGGGCGGGGCCGGACCCGTTCCGGGCGGAGTCGTGGTGCGCCGCCCGGAACGCCGGTCGGCCTACGGCGCCCCTGACCCGGTCGGCCTGGCGGCGTTCAGAGGGGGACGACGGTGGTGCCGACGAGGACGGGCGCGTCGTCCCGCTCCACCACGCCGACGGCCACGCGCACCCGACCCGCCCCTGCCCGGGGCGCCTCCCCGGCCGCCTCCCCGGCCGCTTTTCCGGCCGCCGCCCCGGCCCGTCTGCCGGACGGGTCCGGACCGGCGCCCCGCCCGCCGGCGTCCGTGGCCCGCCGGATACGGATCCGCAGGGTCTCGCCCGGGTAGACCACTCCGGTGAACCGGGCCGTGAACTCCCGGACCCGGGTGACGTCGCCGCCGAGGACGGAGTCGACGACGGCCTTGAGGGTCATGCCGTAGGTGCACAGGCCATGCAGGACGGGCCGTGGGAAACCGGCCCGCGCGGCGAACTCCGGGTCGGCGTGCAGGGGGTTCCGGTCGCCGGTGAGGCGGTAGAGCAGGGCCTGGTCCTCCCGCACGGGGCGTTCCACGACCAGGTCGGGTTCCCCGGCGGGCGGTTCCCGGCGCAGGGACGGGCCCCGCTCACCGCCCCAACCGCCCTCCCCGCGCACGTGGATCCACGCCTCGTCGGTCCACAACGGCCCGTCGGCGTCCGCCACTTCGGTGCGCATCACCAGGACGGCCGCCGTACCCTTGTCGTACACCGCGACGATCCGGCGGGTGGCGGTGGCCCTGCCCTCGGCCGGCAGCGGTCGGTGCAGCGTCAGCGCCTGGCCGCCGTGCAGCACGCGGGCGAGGTCCACGTCCACCCCCGGCAGGGACAGCGCGCCGATCACGCCCGGCGGCCCGCCGCCCGCGACGGTGGCGAAGCCGGGCAGCACGCGCAGCCCGCGCTCGAAGGCGTAGCGCAGTTCTCCCGGGTCGGTGGCGGGAACCCCGGCCCCGATCGCGAGGTGGTAGAGCAGGACGTCCTGGACGCCCCAGGTGATCTCACCGGTACGGGGCGGGGCGGTGAGCGCCTCGGTTGCGTCGACGGGCATGGGACCAATCCTCCTCCGCACGGCGGCACTCCGGCACAGCAACGGGCCTTTGGGGCGGCTTCATCCGTTCCGGGGGCCGGGGGTGCTGGTGCCCCGCTGCTCGGGGCGCCGGAAGAGCCCGGCCCACAAAAAGTCCCTGCCGAAGACCGGTGCCTCCTCGGGCTCCTCGCGCATCCGGCCCAGTTCGACCTCCCTCAGACCGGAGAAGATCCGGCGCAGGGACACGTCCGTGTAGGCGAGCCCGCCCCGGAGACCGCCCCCCGTGTAGAACGCGGCGTCCGGGAGTTCCGAGCCCATGCCGCCGGCCGCGAAGCAGGCGAGGGCGAAGTGACCGCCCGGTGCGAGGACCCGGTCCAGGAGGGCCAGGTAGGTGATCCGGCGGTGCGGGGGCAGGTGGTGGAAGCAGCCGGAGTCGTACACGAGGTCGTAGGGGCCGGTCAGCGGGGCCGTGTCCTCGTCCCGGTTGCTGCCGGGGGCGGTCGCGCGTACCCCGGTCAGGGTGAAGGCGTCCCCGCGGTGGAAGCGGACGTCCGCCCCGCTTCCGCCGCCCGCTCCCGGGCCCAGGCGAGGGCGGCCGGGGACAGGTCGACGGCGTCCACGTCGTAACCGTGGGCCGCCAGGTACAGCGCGTTGCGTCCGGGCCCGCAGCCGAGTTCCAGCGCCCGGCCCCCGGTGAGGAGTCCCCGTTCCACGCAGGACACGAGGTGCGCGTCGGGTTTCGCGGCGAAGAACGGCACCGGGCGGGAGCGGTCGGCGTAGAAGCCGTCCCACCAGTCGGCGCCCCGGTCCGTCCAGCGGTCGGCCCCCGGTGCGAACAGGTTGTCCAGCAGGTCCAGTACGTCGTCGACAGTGCGCGTGCTCCGGTCCATCCGGTCCCCTTTCCAGGCAGGGCAACACTACCGCCGGGGAAGGTAAAAGCCCAGGTCAGACAGGGTGCGCGAGGGCGAGGCGAGGAGCCTGGGCGGCCCGCTGCGGGGCGGCCGGCGGAGTGCCGGACCACCTGCCCGCGCCGGTGCGGAAAGGCTCTCACGGACGGGACGGAAGGCCGTCCGCACCCATGTCCCGGCGGCCCGGCCGACGCTTTCTCAGCCGGCCGGACGCCGGTGGGCCGGTGCCGGCCGTCCGCCGTCAGTGCTGGTCCGCCACCTTCCGCGGCAGCCACAGCCACATCAGCAGGGCACCGACGAGCAGGACCGCCGTGCCGGTGCGGAAGGCGAGGGCGTACCCCTCCGTGAGGGCTTCGGGGCTGGTGCTGCCGCCCGCGCGGGAGGCCGCGATGGTCGACATGACCGCCAGGCCGAGGGAACCGCCCATCGTGCGGGAGGTGTTGATCATCCCGGAGACCAGACCGGCCTCCTCGGGGGCAGCGCCACTGGTGGCGACGCTGGCGAGCGGGGTTCCGGCGAGGCCCGCGCCCAGCATCATCAGGATGCCGGGGAACATGATCGCCGTCAGATACGCCCCGTCGGCGGTCATCGTCGACTGCCAGGCGAAGCCCGCCACCGCCACCAGGGTGCCGAGGACGGCGACGGCGCGGGAGCCGAGCCGGTGCATCAGGCGGGGCGCCAGCTTGGAGCCGAGCACCACGGCGAGGGAGCTGGGCACCAGCGCGAACCCGGCCTCCAGCGGGGTGTAACCGAGGACGTTCTGCGCGTACAGGGTCATGAAGAACCACATGCAGAACATCGCCGAGCCGGACAGGAACATCCCCACGTTGGCCGACGACACCGAGCGCAGCCGGAGCAGGCCCAGCGGCATCAGCGGGGCCCGGGTGCGGGCCTCCACGAGCAGGAACAGGGCGATCAGCAGCAGGCCGACGGTGAGCGGGACCAGGGTGGCGGTCGCGGCCCAGCCCTCGGCCTCGGTCTGCGAGATGCCGTAGGCGAGGGTGGCGAGGCCGCCGGTGACCAGGAGCGCGCCGGGCAGGTCGAGCCGGCGCCCGTCCCCCGCCCGGCTCTCCGCCAGCCACGCCAGCGCACCGGCCAGCACCACCGCGCCCACCGGCACGTTGATCAGCAGGACCCAGCGCCAGGACAGCAGGTCCACCAGCACGCCGCCGACGAACCCGCCCGCCGCGCCGCCCCCGGCGCCGACGGCGGTCCAGGTGGCGATCGCCCGGGCGCGGGCGGCGCCCTCCGGCACGGCCTCGGTGACGATGGTCAGCGTCGACGGGGCGAGGACGGCCGCCCCGAGGCCCTGCACCGCCCGCGCCAGGAGCAGCTGCCAGCCCTCCTGCGCCAGTCCGCCGGCCAGGGAGGCCAGCGTGAAGAGGGTGAGGCCGACCAGGAACATCCGCTTGCGCCCGAACAGGTCGCCCGCGCGTCCGCCGAGCAGCATGAACCCGGCGAAGGCGATGGCGTACGCGTTGACGACCCACTGCAGGCCCTGCTCGCTCAGGCCGAGGCCGGTCCGCATCGAGGGCAGCGCGACGTTGACGACGGAGACGTCGAGCACGACGAGGAACTGCCCCGCACACGCGAGCGCCACCACCATCCAGGCAGGAGGTGAGGGACGGCGGCGGGCGGTTCCGGCGGGGGCTTCCTGGGCGTCGAGCATGAGGGCCATGCTCTCAAGTGCCGGATGTGCCGTGCATCGGGATTTCGCCGGGCAGGTCCTCGGCCCGGGGACCTAGGTCCGGCCCGGACCCGACGCCAGGGGCTCGCCCGGACGGGCGGACGGGGCAGACGGGGCAGACGGGACCGACGGGCGGGGGTGCGGCGGCGACCGGCCCGGACGGAGGGGTACGCCCCGGCTACCGACCGGCCCGGGCGGAGGGTGTGCCCCGGCTACCGACCGGTACCCCTGTCGTCCGGCCTCCCGGCCGGTAGGGCAGCATGGCGCCCTGAGACAGCGAGACCCGAGCGAGCACCCGAGAGGACGCCGATGGCGCCGGCACCCGAGCCCGAGATCCTGGCCGCGTTCGAGGCGGCGAAGGGCTTCATGCCCGTGGACGAGGGCCTGGCCCTGTACGCGGCCGCCGTGGAGGCCGGCCGGCTGGGCCTGCCGCTGCTCGAGATCGGCACCTACTGCGGGCGCTCCACGCTGCTCCTGGCCGACGCGGCGCGGGCCGCCGGGGTCGCCGTACTGACCGTGGACCACCACCGGGGCAGCGAGGAGCAGCAGCCCGGCTGGGAGTACCACGACCCGGAGACGGTCGACCCGGACCTGGGCGTGATGGACACGCTGCCCGCCTTCCGCCGGACCCTGTACCGGGCCGGTCTGGAGGAGCACGTGGTGGCCCTGGTGGGACGCTCCCCGCAGATCGCGGCGCTCTGGAACACCCCGCTCGGCCTGGTGTTCGTCGACGGCGGCCACACCGACGAGCACGCCACCGCCGACTACGAGGGCTGGGCCCCGCACGTCGCCGACGGCGGCCTCCTCGTCATCCACGACGTCTTCCCGGACCCGGTCGACGAGTTCACCGGCCAGGCCCCCTACCGGGTCCACCTGCGCGCCCTCGCCTCGGGGGCCTTCACCGAGGTCTCCGCCACGGGCTCCCTGCGGGTCCTGCGCCGCACCGCGCCCGGGACCTGAACGCCAGGGCGACGGGCGGGGCAGTACGAGGAGCAGCAGGCGGGGGCAGCGCCCCTGTCAGGTCACCCGCTCCCGCGTCCCGGGCGCCGGGCGTCGTGCCGATGAGCCGGAGGGGCGGTGCCGTGGCCGCTAGGGTGGCTGCGTGTCGTACACAGGCCCCGACTTCGATCCGCCCCGGCCCCGCCGGTCCCCGCGCCGCCCCCTGATCGTGGCGGCCGCCGCACTCGTGCCCGGGGCGCTGCTCGGCTGGGCGGTGTACGCGGCCGTGGGCGGTTCGGACGACGACGGCGACAACGGGTCCGCCGCGCCCCGGCCGTCGGCGGCGGCGCCCGCGTCGTCGGGCGGGCCGTCCTCGCCCGGGGCCTCCGCGTCGGAGCCGGGCGGTCCGGACGACGGGACACCGAGCGCCTCCGCGACCTCGTCCTCCCCGTCCGCCCCGGCCTCGGCGCCGGCCGGTTCGGGGGCGTTGAAGGGGAAGGTCGTCGTCATCGACCCGGGGCACAACCCCGGCAACTTCCAGCACGCCGCCGAGATCAACCGCCAGGTGGACATCGGGACGAACCGCAAGGAGTGCGACACGACCGGGACCGCCACCAACGACGGTTACCCGGAGGCGAAGTTCACCCTCGACCTCGCCCACCGGATGCGCGCCCTCCTGGAGGAGCAGGGCGCCACGGTGAAGCTGACGCAGGACGCCGACCGGCCCTTCGGACCGTGCATCGACGAGCGGGCGCGGATCGGCAACGAGGCGAAGGCCGACGCGGTCGTCTCCCTGCACGCGGACGGGGCGGGCGCCGGGCAGCGCGGTTTCCACGTCATCCTGCCGGGCGCGGTGAACGCCGGCGGGGCCGACACCCGCGCCATCGTGGGCCCTTCGCGCGAACTGGGTGAACGCATCGCGGGGAACTTCGTCCGGGTCACGGGCAACGCGCCGTCCAACTACGTCGGCGGCGGCACCGGTCTCGTCACGCGGAAGGACTTGGGCGGTCTCAATCTGTCAACGGTTCCCAAGGTGTTCGTCGAGTGCGGCAACATGCGCGATAGCAAGGACGCGGCGCTGCTGACCAGTGGCGCCTGGCGGCAGAAAGCGGCGCGGGGGATCTCTGACGGAATCGTGAGTTTCCTGCGCGGGCAGAGGTCGGCGCGCTGATCCGGGCGGACAGCTCCAGCGTGCGGACGGTAGTGTCCTCCTACGATGAGGGGTCACCCCCGCGCTTCACACCGGAGCCTGAGGGCGACAAGGTGACAGCGACGCCTCTTCCGACGACGAGACGACCTACGAAGGACCTGAAGTGAATATCCGCTCCCTCACTCGAGGCGACGGCGTGGTGATCGGAGCAGCGGTATTGCTGTTCATCGCGTCTTTCCTCGACACGTTCGGCGGCGACGGCGACGACATCCCCAACGCCTGGGACAACCTCGGCCTGGTGATGAGCCTGTACATCGCCGGTATCGCCGGTGCGGCCCTCATCGTCGTGTCCCGCGCGCTGCCCCAGCCGCCCAAGGTCGCCGGTCTGGACCTGGGCCAGTTCGGTGTGGCCCTGACGGTCTTCGCCGCGTGGACCTCCTTCTGGTCGATCATCGACCCGATGGGCGCGTTCGACGAGGTCTTCTCCGCCTTCAACAGCCGTGAGCCGGACACCGGTGCCGGTCTCATCCTCGGTCTGATCGCGGCGCTGCTGCTGGCCGCCGCGGCGATCGCGACGCCGCTGGTGCCCGCCCTGAAGGGCGCCCTCATCCCGGCCGCGCGGCCCGCCGCCCCGCAGCCCTACGGTGCGCAGCCGCCCGGTGGTTACGGCTACCCGGGGGCGCCGCAGCAGGCGTCCTTCGGCGGTCAGCCGCAGCCCGGGCAGCCCGGGCAGCAGCCGTTCCCCGGCCAGCCGCAGGGGCAGCCGGCCGCTCCGGCCGCCGGTGACTTCTCGCCGTTCTGGTTCGCCGTGCCGGTGACCCGGCCGCTGTTCGCGGAGGACGGCTCGCCCGCCCCGATCGCCGAACTGGCGCCCGGCACCTGGTACCTCGCGGTCGAGCAGCGCGGTCAGGCGCTCGTCGCCCAGACGCAGGACGGCCGCCGCGGGGTCCTCCAGGACACCTCGGGCATCCAGCGCGGCTGACCCGGCCGACCGGGCCCGCCCCTCGTCACGGCCCCTCGCCCCTCCGGGCGGGGGGCCGTTGCCGTGCGGTCGGCACCTGCTCGGAGCAGAGATGAACTGACACTCCGTCAGTACGCGTGCGTGCGGCCCGGTCTCCCGCCCGGCTCCTGGGGCCGTCGCCCCTCCCCCGGTCACTGTGGCGCGGGGTGCGCGAGGGACCGGTGACCGACCTTCCCGCCCCGGCGCCGGAGGGCCCGCTGCTGCGGGCCCTGGCGAACGCGGAACTCAGTCCCCGAGGCCGGGAAGGGCCGAAGGCACGCGTCGGGACCGCGCACAGGCGGATCCCGGCGGCCAGCCGCAGCCCCCTCCGGCCCCCGGTGCGCCGGGCCGCCCGGCCGGGGGCCTGGGACACCGGGGCCGGCCGGGGCGGGCCGGGGACTCCGTGACCGGCGGCGCCGGGCGCCGGCGTCACCGGGGCTCCCCGGGTGCGCCGGTTGCCTCCGGGCCACCGGGGGCTCCGGGATCACCGGGGGCTCCGGGGGCTGAGGAGCCGCCGGGCGCCGGGTAAACAGCGGAGCCGCCCGCCCTCGTGGAGCCGCCCGCGACCCCCGGGCCGTTGTCCGCCGCCCCGGGTTCGTCGTCCGCCGACCGCGTGCGCGGTGGGCGTCCCGGGCCCGGCCGGCCGCCCGCCAGGTGCAGCAGGCAGGCGTCGGGTTCGGCGAAGGGGAGCAGGTCGACGTCCTGGGGCTCCGGGCCCAGGGCGGCCAGGGCGGCCCGGGTCAGTCCCTCGTGGACGCCGCAGACCACCCCGGGGTGTTCGCGGGCCGTCTCGACGAAGGGGCAGCGCGGCAGCCGCACCCGGCGGGCCCCGTCGTCCGCCTCGGGCGCGAAGCCGATCTCCGTTAGCAGCCCGAGCACCCGGCGCCGGGCGTCCCCCAGATCCGCGCTCGGCTCCTGCCCGGCGGTGAGGACGCGCCCCCAGTCCTCGCCCGCCGCGAGGGCCTCCGCGCGCGGGTCGGCGGCGGACCGGGCGATGCGGGCGGCCAGGACGGCGGCGAGTCCGGCGTACTCCCGGGCGGGGGACGCCTGCGGCGACCGCGCCCGGTAGAGCCGGGCAGGTCGGCCCCGGCCGGCCGGGGCCGACCGCTCGCGGACGGCGAGACCGTCGTCCACCAGGGCGTCCAGGTGCTCCCGGACGGTGTTGACGTGCAGCGCGCAGACCCGCGCCAGGGCGGCGGCCGTCACCGGGCCGGACTGTCCGCGCAGGTACTGCAGGACCCCCCGGCGCTGCCGGGACAGCGGCAGCCGGTCCGCGCCACTGCCGGGAAGCGGTCCCTTATTTTCCACGGCCATGTCCGTACTATATTGCAGACATCGACCCGGACCGACCGGGACGGGTCGTCCACCGCCGGAAGGACGCGCCGTCATGAGCACCCTGACCATCGCATCGGACCCCCGGGACGCGGCGGCCGCCGAGGCCGTCGAGACCCATCACGAGCAGCTGGCGGGCGAGTTGGCCGGGCGGGTGACGATGCTGCTCGCGGCGGCGGAGGGCGACCCGGCCGAGGCGGAGACCGTGCGTTCGGCGCTGGTCGATTTCTGCGACCGGGACCTGCTGCCGCACGCGGCCGCCGAGGAGCGGGCCCTCTACCCGGCCGCCCGCGACCTGCCCGAGGCGCGGCTGCTGATCGACGGCATGCTGGCCGAGCACCGCAGGCTGACCGCTCTCGTCGACGCCCTGCGCGCCACCGGCTCCCCGGTGCGGACGGCGGCCGACGCCCGGGCACTCCAGGTGATGTTCGAGGAGCACCTGGAGAAGGAGAACACGCTGGTCCTGCCCCTGCTGGCCGCCTCGTCGGACATCTCGCTGGCCGGGCTCCTCGCGGGCATGCACGAACTCCTCGGTCACGAGCACGGCCACTCCCACGGCCACGAGCACGGCGCGGAGGGCGAGCAGGCCGGGTCCGGCGGCGGCTGCGGCGGGAGCTGCGCCTGCGGCGGCTCGGACGACGTCGACGCGCCGGAACTCGACGTGCGGGAGGTCCCGCACGCGATCCGTCACGCGACGGTCTTCGGGGCCCTGTCCGCCGTGCCCGCGGGCCGGGCGCTGGTGCTGGTGGCGCCGCACGACCCGCTGCCGCTGCTGCGGCAGATCGAGAGCCGGCACCCCGACACGTTCACGGTGGAGTACCTGGAGCGGGGCCCCGAGGCGTGGCGCCTGCTGCTCAGCCACCGCTGAGCGGAAGGTCCCGCACGACGGGCACCGCGCACGGCCGCCCGGTCCGTCCCCGGGCGGCCGTGGCGGGGCCCCGTCCCGTCGCCGAACCGCCCTGGCGCCCGGGAGGTTCCGGGTTTCAACCGGGGTTCCGGGGCCAGACGGAAAACATGTCCCCTCGCTATCGCACTGGTTCCACGTCGGCAGGGACGGTCGTCGCGGTGATCGCGGACATCATGGCCGTCATCCTGATCCTGTGGATTCTGATGTATCTGATGGACGCCAACCGGGCCAACGCCCTGGTGCAGTTCGTCCACGACGCGGCCAACTGGCTGGCCGGCTGGTCGCGTGACCTGTTCACCTTCGACGAGGCCTGGGCACGGGTCGTCGCGGGCTACGGACTGGCCGCGGTGGTCTACCTGTTCATCGGCCACGCCATCGCCAACCGCCTGCACCGCCGCTGACCGGGCCCCCCACCACTGACCGGGCCGCCCGCCGCTGACCGAGCCGCCCCCGGCCCCCGGTCCTCGGCCCCCGGCCCCCGGCCATGACGGGCCGCCGACGGCATCCGCACGGCCGCTGCGCCCGCCCGCCGAGGCGCGCGGGCGCGGCGGCCGAAGGCGGCTCAGCGCAGGGCGCAGCAGTCCGGGTCGAGGCCCCTGGGCAGGTGCTCGCCGCCGAAGACCGCGCAGGTGGCCTCGTGGCCGCCGAGCGCGGCGACGGCCAGCAGCAGGGCACCCGCCGTCCAGGTGGTCAGCTCCCGCGGCCAGATGGCCCGGTCGTCGAAGACGTAGCCCGTCCAGTACAGGCCGGTCTCCGGGTCCCGCAGGTGCTGGATCGACTGGAGCACCTCCAGCGCGCGGTCGGACTCGCCGATCGCCCACAGTGCCAGGGCGAGTTCGGCGGACTCACCGCCCGTGACCCACGGGTTGGGGATCACGCAGCGCACCCCGAGTCCGGGGACGACGAAGCGGTCCCAGCCCTCCTCGATGCGGGCCTTGGCCTCCTCGTCGGTAAGGGCGCCGCCCAGGACCGGGTAGTACCAGTCCATGGAGTAGCGGTCCTTGTCGAGGAACCGCTCCGGGTGGTGCCGGATCGCGTGCCGGAGCGCGCCGGCCGCCAACTCCCAGTCGGGCTGCGGTTCTTCGCGCTGCTCGGCGATGGCGAGCGCGCAGCGCAGGGCGTGGTGGATCGAGGACGAGCCGGTGAGCAGCGCGTCCGCGGTGGCCGTGCCGTCGTCGTCGCGCCGCCAGCCGATCTGCCCGCCGGGCTGCTGCAGCCGCAGCACGAACTCCACGGCCGCGTAGACGCAGGGCCACATGCGGTCCAGGAAGGCGTCGTCGCCGGTGGACAGGTAGTGGTGCCAGACGCCGACCGCGACGTAGGCGACGAAGTTGGTCTCCCGGCCGCGGTCGGTGACGTCGCGGTGGTCGCCGTCGGCGTAGGCGGCGTACCACGAGCCGTCCTCGTTCTGGTGCCGGGCCAGCCACAGGTAGGCCTGCTCGGCCGCCTCGTGGGCGCCCGCCGTGTCCAGGGCCATGGCGGCCTCGACGTGGTCCCAGGGGTCCAGGTGGTGGCCGCGGAACCAGGGGATCGCGCCGTCGGCCCGCTGCCCGGCGAGGATGCCGGCGACGGTCTCGGCGGCCTGACCCGCGGTGAGGACCCCGGTCAGGACCAGGTGTTCCGTCCGGGGAGTGGTCACGTCGCCGCCGCCTCCGCCCCGGCACCGGCCTCGGCACCCGTCGCGGCCCCGGCTCCGGCCGGGATCCCGGCGTCCGCGCCGGTTCCGGTGGACGGCAGGTGCGGCTTGGTCGCGTAGGCCACGAAGCTCTTGCCGATCAGCGGGTTCAGCGCCCGCTCGGCGACCCGGGTGGCCAGCGGCTTCTTCATGATGTCCCAGACCAGCAGCTTGTGGTACGCCCGCACCGGCAGCGCCTGGTCGTTGTCCACGCCGAAGGCGCACTTCAGCCACCAGTACGGCGAGTGCAGGGCGTGCGCGTGGTGCGTGCCGTACGGCTTGAGGCCCGCCTCGCGGATCCTGCCCAGCAGTTCGTCCGCGCGGTAGATGCGGATGTGGCCGCCCTCCACCTCGTGGTAGGCGTCGGACAGCGTCCAGCAGACCTTCTCGGGTCCGTAGCGCGGCACGGTGACGGCGATGCGGCCGCCGGGCTTGAGGACGCGGACCATCTCGGCGAGGACGCCCTTGTCGTCGTGGATGTGCTCCATCACCTCGGAGATGATCACGACGTCGAAGGACGCGTCGGGGAAGGGCAGGGCGAGGGCGTCGCCCTCCATGGCCGTGGCGGTGGCCCCGGCGGGCGCCTCACCGGCCTCCTTCATCGCCGCGAACCACTTGGCGACCTCGCGGATCTCCTCCGCGTTCCGGTCCAGCGCGACGACCTGCGCGCCGCGCCGGTAACACTCGAACGCGTGCCGCCCGGCGCCGCATCCGAGGTCCAGGACGCGGTCGCCCGGGGCGAGCGGGAACCGGGTGAAGTCGACGGTCAGCACGTGGCCCTGCTTTCGGGAGAGTCGGCACCTTCAACGGCGTGGGGAGGAACGGAGGCTGCCGCGGCCTGCGCGGCCGGCGCGGGCGGGGCGGCGGGGGACGGCGCCGGGGCGGTCCGCGGGCCGCGCGGACGTCCGGGCGCCGGGGCGGCGGCGCGGTCCATCGCCTCGCGGTAGCGGGCCACGGTGCCCTCCGCGGCGCGGGCCCAGGTGAAGTGCCGCAGCACGCGGTCCCGTCCGGCCGCGCCGAGGCGGGCGCGCAGCGCGGCGTCGCCCAGCAGGCGGGTCAGTCCGGCGGCCAGGGCCCCGGCGTCGCCCGGCGGCACCGCCAGGCAGGTCTCGCCGTCGCGGCCGGCCACCTCGGGGATGGCGCCGCCGGTGGTGGCGAGCAGCGGGGTGCCGGTGGCCATGGCCTCGGCGGCGGGCAGCGAGAAGCCCTCGTAGAGCGACGGCACGCACGCCACCTGCGCGGAGCGCACCAGGTCGACCAGTTCGGCGTCGGTGATGCCCTTGACGAACTCCACGGCGCCTTCGAGGCCGTAGCGTTCCATCGCCTGCACGACGGGCCCCTTCTCGGGCCGCTTGCCGACGACGACGAGGTGGGCGTCGGGCTGTTCGACGCGGACCTTCGCCAGCGCCTCGACCAGGAAGACCAGGCCCTTGAGCGGCACGTCGGCGCTGGACGTCGTCACGATCCGGCCGGGCACCACGGGCACCGAGGGGTCCGGGGAGAACAGGTCGGTGTCGGCGCCGATGTGGACGACGTGGATGCGGTCCTGCCGGACACCGAGGTGGTCGGCGATCTCGTCGCGGGAGGTGCCGGAGACGGTGAGCACGGAGGGCAGGCGGCGGGCGACGCGCTTCTGCATCCGCGTGAACGCGTACCAGCGGCGCACCGCGTAGCGCCGCTTCCGGCTGTCCGCCGCGTCGAGCTCCAGCTGCCGGTCGACGGTGATGGGGTGGTGGACCGTGGTCACCAGGGGCGCGCCGAGGTCACCGAGGAGGCCGTAGCCGAGGGTCTGGTTGTCGTGCACGACGTCGAAGTCGCCGCGCCGGGCGCGCAGATGGCGGCGGGCCCGCAGGGAGAACGTCAGCGGCTCGGGGAATCCGCCGGTCCACATGGTGGCGACCTCGAGGGCGTCGATCCAGTCGCGGTACTCGCCCCGGCCGGGGGTGCGGAAGGGGTCCGGCTGCCGGTAGAGGTCCAGGCTCGGCAGCTCGGTCAGGCTCGGCCCGTCGTGGCCCGGCCCGAGGACGTCGAGGACGGGATAGGGCTGGGCGCCGATGACCTCGACCCGGTGCCCGAGCCGGGCGAGTTCGCGCGAGAGGTGGCGGACGTAGACGCCCTGACCGCCGCAGAACGGGTTTCCCTTGTAGGTGAGGAGTGCGATGCGGAGCGGTCGCGAGCCGTCGGCTGCGGGGCCCTGCGAAGGCCCGGCCTGACTGGCCTCAGCGGTCACTTAGGGCCCCCTTCTCCCTGCACTGTCCCGCGAGGTTACGCCGGGACGCTAATCTAGAACAAGTTACAGAGTTGATCGTTCGGAGGCTTCGAATCTACCGGCAGGTAGGAGCGCTCGGTGCAGTGGATCAGGTGATTCACGCCACGGCCGACGGCGTGCCATGCTGTCCGATCATCCACCCTCACCGACTGTCACGGAACGGGACCCATGCCCGCGGAAGCCAACCCAGACAAGGCGACCAAGGCGGCCAAGGAAGCCAAGGCGGACAAGGCGGCCAAGCAGACGGCGGGGGCCGACGGCGCGCGGCTCTCCTCCCCGGCGTCCCCGCTCACCGAGCGGCAGGAGGCACGCCGGCGCAGCATTCTGCACGCGACCGCCCAACTGGCCTGCCGGGGCGGCTTCGACGCGGTCCAGATGCGTGAGGTCGCGGAGTCCTCCCACGTGGCGCTGGGCACGCTGTACCGCTACTTCCCGTCCAAGATCCACCTGCTGGTCGCCACCATGCAGGACCAGTTGGAGCACCTGCACGGCACCCTGGGCAAGAGGCCCCCGGCCGGGGAGACGGCGGGCGAGCGGGTCGCGGAGACCCTGATGCGGGCCTTCCGCGCGCTCCAGCGGGAACCGCACCTGGCCGACGCGATGGTGCGGGCGCTGACCTTCGCCGACCGCAGCGTGAGCCCCGAGGTCGACCAGGTGTCGCGCCAGACCACGGCGATCATCCTGGACGCCATGGGCCTGGAGGACCCCACCGCCGCCACCGCCGAGCAGTTGTCCGCGGTCCGGGTCATCGAGCACACCTGGCACTCGGCCCTGATCACCTGGCTCTCGGGCCGCGCCTCCATCGCGCAGGTCCGGATCGACATCGAGACGGCGTCCCGGCTGATCGACCTGACGGCCGCGGAGGCGGAGCGGCCCTGACGGAGAGGGCGGGCGCGCTCGTCCCCCAGGGGCGGCCCACTCCAGGGTACCCCGCCACAGGGGCCCCGCCCTGGCACGTCCCCCGGGGCTCCCGGCCCCCGGGCTCCCGACCCGGGGCTCCCGACCCGGGATCCCCCGCGGGGCTCCCCGCTCCCGGAAACTCCCCACCGGGACCCCGTCACCGCCTCGCCGGACGCCGGGCCGGCGTCCTCTGCGCCATGCCTCCGCCGACGGCACCGTCCACGAACCCCGGCCCGCCACCGTGGCATGTGATCCGCCAGAGGGGCGCGTCTAGGCCGTTTCTTTCAGATCATCGGATCGTTGGTCTGGGTGTGTCGTTGACTGACGCCCAGTGGGCCCGCATCGAGCCGTTGTTGCCGGACCGGACCCCTCGGCGCGGTGGTCGGTGGCGTGATCACCGGCAGGTGATCGACGCGATCGCGTTCAAGTACCGCACCGGCACCCCGTGGATGGACCTGCCCGAGCAGTTCGGGTCGTGGAAGGGCGCGTACAACCGGCTGCGGAAGTGGGCCGCCGACGGCACTTGGGAGAAGGTCTTCACCGCCCTGCTCGCCCAGGCCGACGCCGAAGGCGACCTCGACTGGGTCGTCGCAGTCGACTCCACTGTCGTGCGCGCACACCAGCACGCCGCCGGGGCCCGTCAAAAGGGGCCCCGGCCGGCGAGCCGGCTGACCATGCCCTCGGACGGTCCCGCGGCGGACTGACCACGAAGATCCACCTCGTCGCGGACGGCGGTTGCCGACCGCTGGCGTTCGTCATCACGCCGGGTCAAGCAGGTGACGCACCCGCCTTCGAGCAGGTCATGGCCCGGTTACGGGTGCCCAGACGGATCGGCCGCCCCAGGGTCACGCCAGACGTGGTCCTGGCCGACAAGGCGTATTCGTCCCGGGCGATCCGCCTCCATCTTCGACAGCGGAAGATCCGAGCGGTGATCCCGCAGCCGGCGGACCAGGCTGCGAACCGCAAGCGACGTGGTCGGCTCGGGGGCCGTCCCCCGGCCTTCGACCGCGAGACCTACAAGCAGCGCAACACCGTCGAGCGGTGCATCAACAAGCTCAAGCAATGGCGCGGCCTGGCCACCCGCTACGACAAGACGGCCACCATTTACCTAGCCGGACTGCACCTCGCCGCCATCTTCATCTGGTCGACGAGGTGATCCGAAAGAAACGGCCTAGAGGGGCGCGTCGCACTCGAACCCGAACGTCTCCTGGGCGGCGTCAGCGGGGAACTCCGGATGATCGCGCCAGATCCGGGCGAAGGAGACCAGAAGATTCCATGCGGCGGCGGCCACATCCGGCGTCGCCCCGCCCGGATGCGGAGTGGCCCGATGGAAGCGCACCGCGGCGATCTGCTTGTCCGCGGCCAGACGCAGGGCCGTTGCCGCGCGGCGGGCTTCACCGTGGAGGGGGGCCGGGTCAGGGATGCGCTCCGACACGAAGCGGACCAATCGGTCGACCTGGTCCTCGGAGATCCGCTCCACCCATCCCACCCCCCGTGGCCGGCAAGCCCGTTCGTCCGGTGCCCGGCGCCAACTGTCGCACCTCGCAGCGTTCCCGGCGGCCTCCTGACACCTCGCTCGACCAGCCTACGCATCCGCCGGGGCCGCCACCGCCATGGACCGCTGACCCTCCCCCCGGTCTCCGCACGCATTCCGACGACGTGGCCGACGACGTCGGACGACGACCTGACCGAGGCGCAGACGTGCCCGAGGCACAGGGGCACTCCCCCGCGGCGGCTCCCCCACCGGGACCTCGCCGACCGGGGCCCGACGGCCCGGGGGACGGCCCCGACCGGCGCCGCACGGCGAGGGCCGCACTCCCGGAGCGGAGCCGGCCGGGGGTGCCTCCCGGCCCGTCACACCCCCGCCGCTCCCCCGTCACACCCTCCGCGTGACCTCAGCCACCTCCCCGCCACCGCCCCTGGTGGCCCGGTCGGGGGCGGGTAGAGTGGCCGCGTCGTTTCACACCCGTACGGGGGGAAGCCGGTGCGAATCCGGCGCTGACCCGCAGCCGTGAGCCGTCCCAGCGGACGGCGAGCCGGAATGCCCCGCACGGATCGTGACCGGCTCACGTGCCCGGCAGTCCGCCGGAGCACGGCACCGTCGAGGTATACGGAGCCGAGCCGCCGGGGTGTCCCGTGCTGCCCGACTCCCCTCAGGGAGAGGCACCCGCCCATCATGAACTTCCGCCGTGGCGCCGCGGCCCTGGCCGCCGTCGCCGTCATCGGCTCCGCCGCGCCGGCCGCAGCCGACTCGTCGCCGTCGCCCTCGCCGTCCGCGAAGCTGCCCGCCGCCCTGTTCGGCGACGGCGACCCGCAGTACGACGGCGTCTGGCGCCAGTCCCTCGCCCTCCTCGCCCAGGACACGGCCGGCGTCGAGCCCGCCGCGTCGGCCGTCGAGTGGCTGACCGGCCAGCAGTGCGCCGACGGCTCCTTCGGCCCGTACCGGGCCGACACCTCGAAGGCGTGCGACGCCAAGACGATGGTGGACACCAACCAGACCGCCGCCGCCGTGCAGGCGCTCACCGCGCTCGGCGGGCACGACGCCGTCACCACGAAGGCCGTCGACTGGCTGAAGTCGGTGCAGAACAAGGACGGCGGCTGGGGCTACACCGCGGGCGGGGCCAGCGACACCAACTCCACCTCCGTCGTGATCGGCGCGCTCGCCGCCGCCGGGGAGAAGCCCGCCGAGGTGACGAAGGACGGCAAGTCCCCCTACGACGCGCTGCTGAAACTGGCGCTGCCCTGCGACGACAAGGAGGGCCCGGGCGCCTTCGCCTTCCAGCCCGACAAGAAGGGCACCCTGGTCCCCAACGCGGACGCCACCGCCGCCGGTGTGCTCGGTGCCCTCGGCGCCGGCCTGGTCGTCGAGCCCGGCAAGGGCGACGGGACGACGGCCGACGGCTGCGCGAAGGCGGGCACCCCCGAGCAGGCCGCCGCCAACGGCGCCGCGTACCTCACCGAGGCCCTGGCCGAGGACGGTCACCTCGTCTCCTCCCTCCCCGGCGCCGAGGACCAGCCCGACTACGGCAACACCGCCGACGCGGTGGTGGCGCTGTCCGCGCAGGGGGCGACCGCCCCCGCGAAGAAGTCGCTGGCCTGGCTGGAAGAGAACGCCGCCGAGTGGGCCGCCCAGAGCGGTCCCGCCGCGTACGCGCAGCTGATCCTCGCCGCCCACGCGACCGGCGCCGACCCCCGCGCCTTCGGCGGCACCGACCTGGTCGCGAAGCTCGGCGCGACCGGCCCGGAGGCGTCCGACGGCACGCGGTCGGACCGGGCCGGCGCGGACGGGACGAAGGACGCGACGGCGGACGAGAAGAAGGACGAGTCGGGCTCCGGCTTCGGCATCTGGTGGTTCGTGGGCGTCTGTCTGGTCGCCGGCATCGGCGTCGGCTTCCTCGTCAGCGGCCGCGCCAAGCGGAAGCAGCCGTGATCCGCCGCCTCACCGTCCTGCTCCTGGCCGCGCTGGTCCCGCTCGCCGCCGTCCTGGCGGGCGCGGGCCCGGCGCAGGCGGTCGGCTACCGCTACTGGTCCTTCTGGGAGCGCGACGGCGGACAGTGGACCTACGCCACCCAGGGCCCGTCGACGGCGCGCCCCGCCGACGGCGACGTCCAGGGCTTCCGCTTCTCCGTCAGCGAGGACTCCGGCGACGCGGCCACGCCCCGGGGCGCCGCCGACTTCGACACCATCTGCGCCGACACCCCGGCGCAGGACGGCCGCAAGCGCGTCGCGCTGGTCATCGACTTCGGCACGGCCGCCGACGCCCCGTCCGGGGAGCGGCCGCCCGAGCGGCGGACGGCCTGCGCCCGCGTCGCCGGGAACGCGACGACGGCCCAGGCCCTGGCCGCCGTGGCCGAGCCGCTGCGCTACAACACCAACGCCCTGCTCTGCGCGATCGAGGGCTACCCGACGTCGGGCTGCGGGGAGCAGGTCTCCGGCACGGAGGCGGACCGGGAGAGCCCGCAGGGCCCGGACCGCACGGGCGAGGACCCGTCGGCGGCCGGGCGGGACGGGTCGGAGTCCTCCGGCACCTCGTCCGCCTCGGACGCCTCGGACGGCGACGGAGGCGGTACGGCGCTGGGACTGGCCGCCGGCATCGCCCTCGTGGCGCTGCTGGGCGGGGCGGCGGTCTGGCAGGTACGCCGCCGTGGCTGAGCCCCGGCCCCGCCCGGCCGGCGGCGGACGGCCGCCGGCCGCCGGCACCCGGCCCGAGGGCGGCGACCGCCGCGCCCCGGGCGGCTCCCCGCGCTCCGGCCGCCCGGGGGGCACGACCGCCCGGGGGCGCCGGTCCGGGCCGACGCTGCACCCCGGCGCCTGGTGGCTGTGGGCGCTGGGGCTCGGCACCGCCGCCACCCGCACCACCAACCCGCTGCTGCTCTGCCTCCTGGCGACCGTCTCCGGGTACGTCGTGGCCACGCGCCGCCCGAACGCGCCCTGGGCCCGCTCCTACGGCGCGTTCGTCAAGCTGGCGCTGGCCGTGCTGGTCATCCGGCTGCTGTTCGCGATCGTCCTCGGTTCGCCCATCCCCGGCAGCCGCGTACTGGTGTCCCTCCCCGAGGTCCCGCTGCCCGCGTGGGCGCAGGGCATCCGGCTCGGCGGCGACGTCACCGCCGAGGCCCTCACCTTCGCCCTGTACGACGGCCTGAAGCTGGCCACCCTGCTCGTCTGCGTCGGCGCCGCGAACGCCCTCGCCAACCCCTCCCGCCTGCTGAAGTCCCTGCCCGGCGCCCTGTACGAGATGGGCGTGGCGGTCGTGGTGGCGATGACCTTCGCCCCGAACCTGATCGCCGACGTGCAGCGGCTGCGCGCCGCCCGGCGCCTGCGGGGGCGGCCCGACAAGGGGGTCCGCGGCCTGTTGCAGGTGGGGCTGCCCGTGCTGGAGGGCGCGCTGGAGCGGTCCGTGGCGCTGGCCGCCGCGATGGACGCCCGCGGCTACGGCCGCACCGCCGAGGTGCCGCCCGCCGTCCGCCGCACCACCGCCGCCCTGACCCTCGGCGGCCTGCTCGGGGTGTGCGCCGGGACGTACGGGCTGCTCACCGCCGAAGGGGGCCGGTACGGTCTGCCCGTCCTCCTGGCCGGGCTGGCCACCGCCCTGACGGGCCTCTGGCTGGGCGGCCGGAGATCCCTGCGGACCCGGTACCGCCCGGACCGCTGGGACGTCCGGGCCTGGCTGGTCGCCGGTTCCGGCGCGGCCGTCGCCGCCGCCCTGTTCGTGGCCGCCGCGCGGGATCCGGCCGCCCTGCACCCCGGCGTGGTGCCGCTGGTGGCACCGACGCTGCCCCTGTGGCCGGCGGCGGCCGTGCTGATCGGTCTGCTGCCCGCCTTCGTGACGCCCGCCCCCGAGGACAACCGCAAGGAGCCCGTGTGATCCGCTTCGAGAACGTCTCCGTGACGTACGACGGCGCGGACGAACCCTCCGTGCGGGGCGTCGACTTCGAGGTCCCCGAGGGTGAACTCGTCCTGCTCGTCGGCCCGTCGGGGGTCGGCAAGTCGACCGTGCTCGGCGCGGTCAGCGGCCTGGTGCCGCACTTCACCGGCGGCACCCTGCGCGGCCGGGTCACGGTCGCCGGCCGGGACACCCGCACCCACAAGCCGCGTGAACTCGCCGACGTCGTCGGCACGGTGGGCCAGGACCCGCTGTCCCACTTCGTCACCGACACCGTCGAGGACGAACTCGCCTACGGCATGGAGTCGCTGGGCCTCGCCCCCGACGTGATGCGCCGCCGCGTCGAGGAGACCCTCGACCTGCTGGGCCTCGCCGACCTGCGCGACCGGTCCATCTCCACCCTGTCCGGCGGCCAGCAGCAGCGCGTGGCCATCGGCTCGGTCCTCACCCCGCACCCCCGGGTGCTGGTGCTGGACGAGCCGACCTCCGCGCTGGACCCCGCGGCGGCCGAGGAGGTCCTGGCGGTCCTCCAGCGTCTGGTGCACGACCTGGGCACGACGGTCCTGATGGCCGAGCACCGCCTGGAGCGCGTCATCCAGTACGCCGACCAGGTCGTCCTGCTGCCGGGCCCCGGCGAGCCCCCGCGGCTGGGCGGCCCGGCGGAGATCATGGCGGTCTCCCCGGTGTTCCCGCCCGTGGTGGACCTGGGGCGGCTGGCGGGCTGGACCCCGCTGCCGCTGACGGTCCGCGACGCCCGCCGCCGGGCCGCTCCGCTGCGGGAGCGGCTGGCGGACGCCGCGGCGGCCCGCCAGGAGACCGCGACCGGAAGAACCCGGACCCCGGACCCCTCCCCCGCCCGCAAGCGGCTGTTCAAGCGGCCCGCCGCAGACGCCCGCACCGCGCCCACCGTGGCCGAGGTCCGCGATCTGGCGGTGCGCCGCGACCGGGTCCAGGCGCTGCGCCGGGTCGACCTCACCGTCGTCCCCGGCGAGACCGTCGCCCTGATGGGCCGCAACGGCGCCGGGAAGTCGACGCTGCTCAGCGCGCTGGTGGGGCTGGTGGAGCCGTCCGGCGGCTCGGTCCGCGCCGGTGACGCGGTCCCGCACCGCACCCGCCCCCGCGACCTGATCCGCCGGGTCGGCCTCGTCCCCCAGGAGCCCCGCGACCTGCTCTACGCCGACACGGTCGCCGCGGAGTGCGCCGCCGCCGACGAGGACGCGGACGCCGAGCCGGGCACCTGCCGGGCGCTGCTGTCCGAGCTGCTGCCCGGCATCGCGGACGACACCCACCCCCGCGACCTGTCCGAGGGCCAGCGCCTGACGCTCGCCCTGGCCGTGGTGCTCACCGCCCGCCCGCCGCTGCTGCTGCTGGACGAGCCGACCCGCGGCCTGGACTACGGCGCGAAGGCCCGCCTGGTGGCGCTGCTGCGTGAGCTGGCCGCCGACGGCCACGCCATCGTGATGGCCACCCACGACGTGGAGCTGGCGGCGGACCTCGCGCACCGGGTGGTCCTGCTCGCCGAGGGCGAGGTGATCGCCGACGGGCCCTCGGCGGAGGTCGTCGTCGCGTCCCCGTCCTTCGCGCCGCAGGTCGCCAAGATCCTCGCCCCGCAGCACTGGCTCACGGTGCCCCAGGTCCGCGAGGCGCTGTCGTGACCCCGCGCACGCCCCGGCCGGGCGCCCGCCCGGAGCGCCTGCCCCGGGACCGGCAGGCGCGGGCGGTCCGTCTCGGCCCCCGATCCCTGGCCGCGCTGGCGCTGGTCAGCGCGGTGGGCGTGGCCGGGTTCGGGTGGCCGTTCCTCGCCCCGCCCGCCTCCACCCTGAACGCCCACGCCCAGGACGCCCCCTGGCTGTTCGCCGGCCTGCTGGTGCTGCTGGTCGCGGTGGTGGCGGCGACGATCTCGGAGTCGGGGCTGGGCCCGAAGGCCGTGGCCATGCTGGGCGTCCTGGCGGCGACGGGGGCGGCCCTGCGCCCGATCGGGGCGGGCACGGCCGGGCTGGAGCCCATGTTCTTCCTGATGGTGCTCAGCGGCCGGGTCCTCGGCCCCGGCTTCGGATTCGTCCTCGGTGCGATCACCATGTTCGCGTCCGCCCTGCTCACGGGCGGGGTCGGGCCGTGGCTGCCGTTTCAGATGCTGGCGATGGGCTGGTTCACCATGGCCGCGGGCTTCCTCCCCGGCCCCGACCGGCTCCGGGGCCGGACGGAGGTGGTGATGCTCGCCGTCTACGGGTTCCTGGCGGCCTTCGTCTACGGCACGGTGATGAACATGTCGGGCTGGCCCTTCATGTCCGCCCTGGCCTCGAACATCTCCTTCGACCCGGACGCGTCCGTCCCCGCCAACCTGGCCCGCTTCCTGGCCTACTGCCTGGCGACGTCCCTCGGCTGGGACCTGGGGCGCGCCCTGCTCACCCTCGTCCTGACGCTGACCCTGGGCCCTGCCGTGCTCAGGGCGCTGCGCAGAGCGACCCGGCGGGCGGCCTTCGAGGCGCCGGTCACATTCGACGGGCCGGCCGGCGTGAAGCACCCCACATGACGCGGATCACGTACGAAGCGGGGCCGTAGCCGCCGGCCCCGCTCCGCACCGGCGTGACCTGGGCGAAGCGGAGCGGCAGCGGTCGAGGGGCACCCCCCACATGACCGCCCGAACTAGTAAAAACGGTCTTTGCGGACATCTACCCGGCCTGTTTCTCTGGACGACGTCGTCAGGCGCCGACGAGCCCTCCGGGGCCGCGGCGCCGCCGTATGCCCCGCGGAACGACCGCGGCTCCCACACACGGCGGCGACCCACTGTTCCCGACCGAAAGGCCGCGCGTGTCCGCCGCTTCCCTCCTGCGCTCCCTCGCCACCCCGAAGAAGACCGTCGCCGGCGCCGCCCTGGCCGCCGCGGCCTGCGGCACGCTGTTCGCCGCGGCCCCCGCCCAGGCCGCCCCCGCTCAGGCCTCGGCGCAGGCGACCGCGAAGAAGATGATCGGCAACTCGGCCCAGTACCAGTGCTTCTCCAGGATCGTGCAGCACGAGAGCAACTGGGACGTGCGGGCCACCAACGCCTCCAGCGGTGCGTACGGCCTGGTGCAGGCCCTGCCGGCCTCCAAGATGGCCTCGGCCGGCTCCGACTGGAGGACCAACCCCGAGACCCAGATCGAGTGGGGCCTGGACTACATGAAGGACCGCTACGGCAGCCCCTGCGGCGCCTGGGACTTCTGGCAGTCCAACGGCTGGTACTGATCCCACCCGGCCGACACCACGGCACGTCCCCCCCATACCGAAGGCGGCGCCCCCTGATCCCCGGGGCGTCGCCTTCGCCCGTTCCGGGCCGGGAGCGGGCCCGACGGCCCCGGGCCCGCTCCCGGCCCGCCGTGTCAGTCCTCCCCGCTAGTGTTCCCGCCATCGCACACCGACCCGGAGGATCGACACACGTGACCGGCCGCCCGTCCGCCTTCCCGCTGCCCTTCCGCGGGGCCGCCCGCTCCGTACCGCTCGCGACGCCCCGCACGCTGGGGGAACTCCGGATGATGCGGTGCAGCGCGCACATCCGGGCGAAGCCGGGGTGGTACGACAAGATGAACGACCCCGAGATCGCGGCCCGGTGGGCGGGGGAAGCCCTCGCCCAGGGCCTGACCGAGGCCCAGGTGCGGTACGTGCTGGCCGAGCTGCGGCACTACGCGGCGCTGCGGGACGCCCGGACCGGGATCGAGGTGTCCGCGGTCGACGGGGTGTGGCAGTCGGACACGCTGATCGACGACGCACTGGCATCCCGGCTGCGCGAGGCGGTCCGCGTCCTGGAGGACGTCCCGGAGGCGGAGAAGGACTGGCACCCCGGGTCCGAGGGGCAGGTGCTCGACCTGGTGCACCCCTCCCTCTTCTGCCGGGTGCGGGGGGTCAGCGGGCCGGAGGACGTGTGGGAGAAGGCACCGGGCGGCTACGCGTCGTACGAGTTCTCGGAGCGGTTCCAGTGGCTGCCGACGGACGCCGACGTGGGCGAGGACGGCGAAGTGGTGTTCCGTTCCTACGTCAACAACGTCCACCCCGTGGCGCACGCGGAGCTGGCTGCCGTCCTGCCGGAGCTGTTCGGGCGGCTGCGTCCGCTGTTCGAGAACGTCCTGACCGATCTGCGGCACCCGCGGCCGCTGCGGATCGAGGCCGACCCCTACGGCTGGTACGACTCGGAGCCGGAGTACCCGCACGCGGAGTCCTACGCCAGTGAGGAGGCCCACCGCGAGGCGTGCGAGGCGTGGGAGGAGGCCATGGACGACTGGTGGGACAACCGCCGCCCGGTGATCCCGGACGCCCCGGAGTTCACCCCGCCCCCGGTGCCCGAGGCGTCGGCCCGGGTCGGTCTGCGCGGCCGCCGGCTGCAGGTCGTCGTCAAGCTGGCGAGCATCCACCTGACCCCGGACCGGCCCGAGTACGCCGGCGGTTCCTGGCACGTGGAGGGGATGCTGAACGAGCGGATCGTCTCGACCGGCATCCACTACTGGGACAGCGAGAACATCACCGAGAGCACGCTGAGCTTCCGGACGGCGCTGGACGACCCGCAGTACGAGCAGAACGACAGCCCGGGCATGCGGGAGGTCTACGGCCTCGAGAACGAGGGCGCGCTGAACCAGGTCCTGGGGACGGCGTCGACGCCGGCGGGCCGCTGCCTGGCCTTCCCCAACGTCCTGCAGCACCGCGTCGGACCGTTCCGCCTGGCGGACCCCACCCGCCCGGGGCACCGGAAGATCCTCGCGTTCTTCCTGATCGACCCGTCGGAGAGGATCGTCTCGACGTCCGACGTGCCGGAACAGCAGCCGTGGTCCGGCACCGCGGCCATGACGCTGGAGCAGGCGAGGGAGTACCGCCAACAGCTCATGACGGAACGCACGTTCTTCGTCGCCGAGCACAACGAGGAGGTCTACGAGCGGGAGTTCTCCCTCTGCGAGCACTGAGCGGTCCCGGGCCGGGGAGCGACGGCTCCCCGGCCCCCGCACCCCGGGCGGGGGCGGAACGGGGACCCGCGCCGCGCCCGTCCGGCCCAAGCGCCCCGCCGTGCCCGGGCGGCGCACTGAACGTCCGCGCCCCGTTCCGCGTCCTCCTTCACGTGCCCCACGCCGATCTCACCCTGCCCCGACAGCCCTGGCGGGCGGACCCGGCCCCGCGGCGGAACCTTCCCCTCCGCTCCTGGGGCCGGCGGCACCGCGTCCCGCTCCTCGCCACCCTCCCCGTGCTCCCCCTCTACGCCCTGTGGGTGCTCCTGCTCGCGACCGGCGGCGGCGACCTGGCCGCGCAGGACGCCTGGGCCTCCTTCGTGAACCGGCACGGGAGTTCCGCGTACAACCTGTCCTGGTACGGGGGCATGCACACCGCCAACTACAGCCTGCTGTCGCCGTATCTGATGGCCGGCCTCGGGGTGCGGACGGTCACCGTGGCGGCGGGCGTCGCGGGGTCCTGGCTGGCGGCCGTCCTCGTGGTCCGGGCCGGGCTGCCGAAGCCGCTGCTCCCGGCCCTCCTCGCCTCCGTCGCCCTGTGGTGCAACGTGGCCTCCGGGCGGACCACCTTCGCCCTCGGGACCGCCTTCGCGCTGGCCGCGTGGGTGATGCTCAGCCGCGGCGACCGGTGCGTCCTGGCCGGTGCGCACGCCGCCCTCGCCACCATGGCGTCCCCGGTGGCCGGGCTGTTCCTGGCGGTCGTCGGGGCCGGGTACCTGCTCGACCGGCAGCGCGCCCGGGCCGTGGCCCTGCTGCTGCCGCCCGCCGCCGTCGTCGCGACGACCAGTGCGCTGTTCCCCTTCTCCGGCGAGCAGTTGATGCCCGCGGGGCGCATCTGGCCGCCGGTGCTACTGGGGCTGGCGGTCACCGTGCTCGCCCCGCGCGACTGGCGGGTCGCCCGCTTCAGCGGCGCCGTGTACGCCGCCGGGACCGTCGCGGTGTATCTGGTGCCCTCGCCCATCGGCACCAACGTCGAGCGGTTCGCCGAGTACGCGGCCCCCGTCGTGCTGCTGGGCGCGCTGCTCGCCCGGCCGGGCCTGCGGGCCGTGCGGCGGACACTGCTGATCGGCGTGCTGGTGTTCGCGACGGCGTGGGCGGGCCAGAAGACCGTCGACGACCTGAAGGTGTCCACCACCGTCCCGGCCTGGGCGGCGCACACGGAGGGAGTGGTGCGCGCGCTGAAGGGGCTCGGCGCCGACCGCACCCGCGTCGAGGTGGTGCCCGCCCGCAACCACCGGGAGGCCGTCGCGCTCGCCCCGCACGTGCACCTGGCCCGCGGCTGGAACCGCCAGCTCGACGTGGAGCGCGGCCGTCTGTTCTACGACGGGTCCTTCTCCGCCGCGGCCTACCGGGAGTGGCTGGACCGCTGGGCGGTCGGCTTCGTCGTGCTGCCCGAGGCCAGGCCCGACGGGTTCGCCGCGCAGGAGGCGCGGCTGATCCGCAAGGACCGTCCCGACTGGCTGGAGCCGGTCTGGCGGGACGCGCACTGGCGGATCTTCCGGGTGCGGGACGCGGTGCCGCTGGTGTCCGCCCCGGGTTCCGTGGTGCGCACCTCGGGCGCGGAGATCGTGGTCCTGGTGTCCCGGCCGGGTCCGGTGACGGTGCGGGTGGCGTACTCGCCGTGGCTGCGGTCCGACGGCGGCTGCCTGAGCCGGCAGGGCGCCATGACCCGGCTGACCGTGCCCGCGCCGGGCGAGTACCGGATCAGCTCGGAGTACGGTCCTTCTCCGGCACCGGTGGCCGCTCGCTGCTGACGGCGGCGGCGGTGACCGTGCGGGCGCGCGGCCCCTGCAGGACGTGGGTCAGGCCGAAGCCCGCGGCGACGACCAGCGCGCCGCCGGCCGCGTCCAGGATCCAGTGGTTGCCGGTGGCCACGATCGCGGCGGCGGTGAACAGGGGGTGGAGCAGGCCGACGAGCTTCATCCAGGTCCGGGGCGCGATGACCGCGACGACCACACCGCACCACAGGGACCAGCCGAAGTGCAGGGAAGGCATCGCCGCGTACTGGTTGGTGAGGGCGGTGAGGGTGCCGTAGTCCGGCTTGCTGAAGTCCTGCACGCCGTGGACGGTGTCGATGATGCCGAGGCCCGGCATCAGGCGGGGCGGGGCCAGCGGGTAGAGCCAGAAGCCGACCAGGGCGAGCAGGGTGGTGAACCCGAGGGCGGAGCGGGCCCAGCGGTAGTCGACGGGGCGCCGCCAGTACAGCAGTCCCAGCACGGTGAGCGGGACGACGAAGTGGAACGACGTGTAGTAGAAGTCGAAGAAATGCCGCAGCCAGTCGATCTTCACCACGGCGTGGTTGACGGCGTACTCGATGTCCAGGTGGAGGACGCGTTCGAGGTCGAGGATCTGCTGTCCGTGTTCCTCCGCGCGGGCCCGGCCCGCGGAGTTGCTGCCGCCGGTCGCGGCCAGCCGCACCTGGGAGTACGCGGCGTAGGTGACGCGGATCAGCAGCAGTTCGAGCAGCAGGTTGGGGCGGGTGAGGACCCGGCGCAGGAACGGCAGCAGCGGGACGAACCGGAAGCGGGTGGGGACCGGCGGCGCGTACCGGGTCGGCACGGGCTCGTCGTAGTACCGGGAGGTGCGGGACAGGAAGGGGATCGCGGTGGCGGCGGCCAGCGCGGCGAGCAGGACGATGTTGTCCCGCACCGGATGCAGCACCGCCAGGTTCGGCAGGATCATCGTGGACGGCAGGGTCATCACCAGGACGACGGCGACGGGCCACAGCAGCCGGTCCGAGGCGCGCTTGCCGACCCGGCCGACGACGGCGAGCAGCAGCCACAGCAGCTGGTGCTGCCAGGCGGCCGGGGAGACGACGATGGCGACGCAGCCGGTGACGGCGACCGCCAGGAGCAGTTGGCCGTCCCGGGCGTAGTGGACGGCACGGCGCAGCCCGAGCACGACGACGGCCGCGCCGATCAGCAGGAACAGGCCGATCTCCAGCGGGCCCTCCAGCCCGAGGCGGAGCAGGGCGCCGTGCAGGGACTGGTTGGCGAGGGCGTCGGCGGGGCCGCCGAGGCCGACGCCGGAGATGTGGCGCGTCCAGTAGGCGGCGGAGTCCGCGGGCATCGCGGCCCACGCCAGGGCGGTGCCGAGGGCGAAGGTGAGGCCGGTGGTGGCGGCGGCCCGGCGGCGGTCGGTGAACCACAGCAGCGGGGCGAACAGCAGCAGGGTGGGCTGGAGCGCCGCCGCGAGCCCGACGAGGACGCCGCTGGTGCGCGAGCCCCGGGCGACGAAGCAGCCGAGGAGGACCAGCAGGACGGGCAGGATGCTGGTCTGCCCGAGCCAGAGGGCGTTGCGCACCGGCAGGGAGAGCATCAGCAGGCTGACGGCGACGGGCGCGGCCAGCAGGGCGGTGCGGCGGCCGACCGGCTGGGGCAGGGCGCGGACGGCGACCAGGCCGAGGGCGACGACCAGCAGCAGGGTGCCGAAGGTCCATCCCCAGCCGAGGGCCTGTTCAGCCGAACGAGTGAAGGGCTTGAGGACGAGACCGCTGAAGGGGGTACCGGTGAAGCTGGTGGAGTCGTAGAGGGAGCCGCCGACCCGCAGCACGCCCTCCGGGCCGAGCCAGGTCTCCAGGTCGGTGAGCCGCTCCCCGCGGGGGGAGGTCAGGACGAGGGCGACCTGGCGTGCCGCGAGGAGGGCGGCGACCAGCCACAGTCCGAGACGCAGCGTGTTCAGCCGTGCCGGGTTCCCGCTGACGGCGGCCGCGCCCACCGCAGGTGCCGGCCGCCCTCTGTGCTCCGCATTCGCCACGCCTCGTCGGCCTCCCGCCCCGTCGCCGCGCGCTCCCGCGCGCGGGATCCTCCACGAACCCTACGGGGCTCGCTCCGCCCCCGGAGAGAGACGCGGTGCACCCCCGGTTCACCTGACGTCTCTTCCGCTTTTGTCCGGAAGACGATAGACGGCGGACCGCCGGGCCGCCTCCCGGTCCCACGACGCGGGCGCGCGGCGAGGGGACCGTCCCCGGCACCGGCGGGGCGCGGGCCGGACCCGGTCACCGGGACACGGCGAAAAGCCGCGCCGGGCCCGGGGCGCCCGGCGTATGTTGCTCGGCGATCGCTGGTGGGCGCAGGCCCTCATCTGACCGGAAGGCACGGGATCTTGAACGACGCGCAGCTGTGGCACGACGTGGACGACTACTTCGCCGGCCGGCTCCTCACCGACGCCCCCGACGACGCCCTGGCGGCCGCTCTGAGCGACAGCGAGGCGGCCGGGCTCCCCCCGATCGCCGTGGCCCCCACCCACGGCAAGCTGCTGCACCTCCTGGCCCGGGTGCAGGGCGCCCGCCGCATCCTGGAGATCGGCACGCTCGGCGGGTACAGCACCATCTGGCTGGGCCGCGCGCTGCCGGACGACGGGCGGCTGATCACCCTGGAGTACGACCCGCACCACGCCGAGGTCGCCACCCGCAACCTCGCCCGCGCCGGGCTCGCCGATCGCGTGGAGGTGCGGGTGGGCGCGGCCCGGGAGTCGCTGGACCGGCTGGCCGAGGAGGGCGCGGAGCCGTTCGACCTGGTCTTCGTCGACGCCGACAAGGCCAACAACCCGCACTACGTCGAGGGGGCCCTGAAGCTGACCACCGCCGGTGCGCTGATCATCATCGACAACGTGGTCCGCGGCGGCCGGGTCGCCGACCCGGACGACGACGCCCCCGACGTGACCGGCACCCGCGCGGCCCTCGACCTCATCGGCGGCCACCCGCGGCTGGACGGCACCGCGATCCAGACGGTCGGCGTCAAGGGCTACGACGGCTTCGCCCTGGCCCGCGTGGTGGCGTGAGCGACGGGGGCGGACGGGGAGCGGGCACCGGCGCGGGCGGGCCGGGCGGGCCCCGTGATCACACCTCGTGGTAGAAGCCCACGTTGACGCTGCGCGGCGCGGCGCGGTCCTGGATGACGACCTCGCCGCTCCCGCCCCGCGGCAGCGCGACGCTGCCGCCGTACGGGACGGGGTGGGCGTGCTCCCCGACGGTGATCCGGACCTCGGAGGACGGCTCCGGCAGGGATCCGCGCAGCCAGGTCAGGTGCCAGCCGCCGTCCTGCCCGCACTGGAACTCCAGGTGCACCCGGGAGACGAACAGCCAGTCGTCCGGCGTCGACAGCCGGCACACCGCCCGGTCGCGGCCCACCCGCAGCACGGTGCCCGGCTCGCTGGGCGCGTCGGCCATGAGCATCCCGGCCGTGGCGCCCTCTTCCGCCGCGGACACGGCGGCCATGGTGAGTTCGAGCACGTGCGCTCCTCCTGAGCAGTCCTGGCGGGCCGGTACGGTCCCGGCCCCCGGTGGCCGAGTCGGCCCGGTACGGCGGCCGGAACGGCTCGCTGCCGCCGCATGATAAAACGCCCGGCGGCACGGCGTCCGGCACAATGGGGCTCATGACCGAGCGGAAGCCACCGGGCGTCGACTTCGGGACCTGGGTGGACAAGCAGATCCGGGACGCCGAGCGCCGGGGGGAGTTCGAGCGGCTGCCGGGCGCGGGCAAGCCGCTGCCGCCGGACGTGGAGACCGCCTACGACGAGATGTGGTGGGTGAAGCGGAAGATGGCCCGCGAGGGCATCTCGTACCTGCCGCCGGGGCTGGCCCTGCGCAAGGAGGCGGAGGACGCCCTGGAGGCGGCCCTCGCGGCCCCCTCGGAACAGGCCGTGCGGAAGATCCTCACGGAGATCAACGCCCGTATCCGCGAGATGATGTACAAGCCGCCGCCCGGCCCCCCGCTGGGCAGGAAGCCGTACGACGTCGAGGACGTCGTACGGCAGTGGCGGGAGCGCCGGGCGGACGCGGGCGGGGCGGGCGGGTAGCAGCCGCCCCGGACGCCTCAGACGTGCAGCAGCCGCTCCGCCAGTTCGCGGTAGTCCCGCAGGGCGAGCCGCAGTTGCTCGGTGTCGGTCGCCGCGGCGGCCGGCTCCGGGGAGCCCTCCGCGGTCTGCCAGGACCGGCGCAGGGTGCGCCGCCGTTCGGTCACCGCCTCCGTGAAGCGGGCGGTGAGTTCCTGGAGCACCTGGTCGGCCTCCTCGACGGCTTCCCGCGGGGCGTCGACGAACCCGGAGACGGCGTGGTGCAACTGTGCGGTGAGCGCGTCGAGTTCGCCGTGCGGGAGCAGGGTTGCGCCGGAACCGTCGTGGCCCGGCCGGTGTCCCGCGCCCGGGGCGGATGCCGTGCGGCCGTCGCCGAAGGGGTCGGTTCCGGCGGCCGCGCCCGTCGCGGTCGGGTCGGCCGTGCGGCCGGTCGTCGCCTGCGGGCCGGACGGCTGCCCGTCGCCCGGCGTCGGGCCGGGGCCGGCCGTGCCGTCGGTGCGGCCGTACGCGTCGTCACGGGGGCCGGGGGTGCCGCCGTGCACGCCGGTGGTGCCGGTGGTGCCGGTGGTGCCGGTCGGGCCCGTGGCGGGATCGCGGTGGACGTCGGGGCCGTGGCCGGTTCCGGGGTGTCCGGTCAGGGGCCGGCGGGTCGTGTCGGACATGGATCAGCTCTCCTTCGCCTGGCGGCGGTGCAGCAGGGACGGCATCCGGGAGCCGCGTGCGGCCGGGGTCCGGTGTCCGCCGTCGTGGGCGGCGCGGTGGCGTCCGCCGTCGTGGCCGGACGTGTGCACCAGTTCCTCGAACAGGGCGCGGGCGTCGACCATGGCCTCGCGCAGCTCCTCGGTGCCGGCGCCGCCCTCGTGGGCGCCGTTGACGCGGGCCTGCGCCACCCGGTGCACGCGCCGGTAGCCCTCGACGTGGTGGGCGTGGTGCACGGACAGTGCGGCGAGCTGCTCCTCGTACTGGCCGCCGTCCGGGAAGCCCCGGGCTCCGGCGACTTCGGCGAGCAGCCGGTCCGCCTCGGCCACCGCGTCACCCGGCGAGTCGACGAACCGCTCCTGCGCGGCCGTCCAGCGCGCCTCGTAGTGTTCCCGCTCGGCGGGCTCCAACGGCCGTGCCCGCAGGTCGCCGTGGCGCTCCACGCGCGCGGCCAGTTCCCGTTCGGCCGCCTTCGTGTCCCCGTCGTGCCGGGCCACCGCCCGGTCGTACTCGGGGCCGAAGCGCCGCTTCAGGCCGACACCGTGCCGGGGACCGCGGGTGCGCTGCATCAGCAGGGCCGCGGCGACGGCGACGACCGCAACAATCACGATCAACGCAATGATCAGGCCAGTGGACATGAATGCCTTCCGGGTTCCGGTCCAACCGGCACTCCTCGCGAGCCGGTTCAGTTTTCCGGGTGTCCCGAAGCCCCTGCCACAAACCGGGCCGGTTCGCATCCCGGGAGCGGGAGGACACGTCCCCTATGGACGATTGCGGACCGGCGCGCGCCCCCCGCACGATACGTGCATGAACTGGACGGCGGCCCCCGAACCGTACGACTTCGCCGACGCGCTGGTCCTCTGGCGGGCGTACTACACCGAGGTCAGCGACCGTTGGTACCTGCTGCACGAGGGGCGCCGCACCGCGCCGGAGGAACGGGAGCGCGAGATCGCCGCCGTTACGGGCAGCGACCTCGCCCCGCCGACCGGGCGGCTGCTCGTCGGCCGGTACGCGGGCGAGGCGGCCGGCACGGCGGGCTTCCGTCTGCTCGGGAACGGCACCACCGCCGAGATGACGCGGGTGTTCGTGCACGCGCACCGGCGCGGCACCGGTGGCGCCGCGCTGCTCGTCCGGGCGGTGGAGGAGGCGGCCCGGGCGGCGGGGGCGACCCGGATGGTGCTCGACACCCGGACCGACCTCGTCGAGGCCCGGACCCTGTACGCCCGTCTCGGGTACGCCGAGACCGCACCGCACAACGCGGTGCCGACGGCCGAGCACTGGTTCGCGAAGACGCTGGGCTGACCGGCCGGACGCCCCGGCTCACGCCCGTTTCACGGAGTCCCCGCCCCGCGCCGTCTTCTGGCGTCCGCCGCGCCCCGCTCCCCCCGCCGCTTCACGGCGTCCGGGTCACCGCCCGTTCGTCGTGCGGGCGTTCGCTGCTGGAGCCGCAGAGCTCGTCGGTGAGTTCGTGGACCAGGTGGACCAGGTCGGTGGGGCGGTCCGGTCCCCACCAGTCGCCGAGGAGTTCGGCGAGGGACTCCTCGCGGGCCCGTGCCAGCCGTTCGGCGGCCTGCCGGCCCTCGTCGGTGAGGACGAGGCCGAGCCCCCGGCGGACGGCGAGGCGCCGTACCTCCACCTGGCGGGCGGCCTCGATGACCACGTCCAGCGGGACCGGGCTGCGTTCGGCGAGCAGGGCCGGCTCCACCTCGCCGTGCCGCCGGATCCGCAGCAGCAGCCAACTCGCCGCGGGCAGCAGGTCGTAGCCCGCGCGATCGGTGATGGTGCGGTAGATCTCGCGCCGCCCCTCGCGGGTGCCGAGCAGGGACAGCGCGCGGTACACCTCGTCGTACGACGAGCGGTGCACGGGGTTGCTGGCCAGGGTCTCGGTGCCGTCGGGGGCGGTGACCGAGCCGCGCAGCCTGTCCTCCTTGAGGAACCAGGCGAGGACGAAGCCGACGAAGGCGACCGGGGCGGCGTACAGGAAGACGTCGGTGATGGCGGTGCTGTAGGCGTCGACGGCCGCCGGGCGCAGCGCGGCCGGCAGGGCGGCGATGCCGCGCGGGTCGGCCTCCAGGGCCTCCACCGACGCGCCGGGCGGCAGCGGGGTGCCGCGGAAGGCGTCGAGCAGCTTGTCGTCGAGCCGGCCGGCGAAGATCGTGCCGAAGATGGCGACCCCGAAGGAGGCGCCGATGGACCGGAAGAAGGTCGCCCCGGAGGTGGCGACACCGAGGTCCTGGTAGGAGACGGCGTTCTGCACGATCAGCACCAGGACCTGCATCACCAGGCCGAGGCCGAGGCCGAAGACGAAGAAGAAGGTGCTCATCACGGCGGTGCTGCTGCCCGGGTGGAGCTGGTGGAGCAGGACCAGTCCGAGCGTGGTGACGGCGGTGCCGGCGAGCGGGAACACCTTCCAGCGGCCGGTGCGGCTGACGATCTGGCCGGAGCCGGTCGAGGCCAGCAGCATGCCGGCCACCATCGGCAGCATGTACACACCGGAGGTGGTCGGACTGACGCCCTTGACCACCTGGAGGAACGTCGGCAGGTAGGTCATCGCGCCGAACATGGCGAAGCCGATGATGAAGCTGATCACGGCGGCGAGGGTGAAGGTGCGGATGCCGAACAGCTTCATCGGAATCACCGGCTCGGCGGCCCGGCGTTCCACGGCCACGAAGGCGACGGCGAGGCCGGCTCCCAGCAGGGCCAGGCCGATGATCTGCGGTGACCCCCAGGCCCAGGTGGTCCCGCCGAGGGAGGCCACCAGGACGAGACAGGTGGCGACGGAGGCGATCAGGAAGGTGCCGAGGTAGTCGATGACGTGCCGGGAGGAGGCGCGCGGCAGGTGCAGCACCGTCGCGATCACGGCGAGCGCGACGACCCCGACGGGCAGGTTGACGTAGAACACCCAGCGCCAGCTCAGGTGCTCGGTGAACAGCCCGCCGAGCAGCGGCCCGAGGACGCTGGTGGTACCGAACACCGCGCCGAACAGGCCCTGGTAGCGCCCGCGTTCGCGGGGCGGCACGAGGTCCCCGACGATCGCCATGGACAGCACGATGAGTCCGCCGCCGCCGAGTCCCTGGAGCGCGCGGTACATGATCAGCTGGGCCATGTCCTGGGCCGCGCCGCACAGCACGGACCCCACCAGGAAGATCACGATGGCGATCTGGAACAGCTTCTTGCGCCCGTACTGGTCGCCCAGTTTGCCCCACAGCGGGGTCGCGGCGGTCGAGGCGAGGAGGTAGGCGGTGACCACCCAGGACAGGTGCTCCAGACCGCCGAGGTCGCTGACGATGGTGGGCAGCGCGGTGGCGACGATGGTCTGATCGAGTGCCGCGAGGAGCAGCCCGAGCAGCAGGGCGCCGATGGGGAGGACGATGCTGCCGGACACCCGTCCGGGGGCCTCGCCGCCGGACGCGGGTGCCGTCCCCCGGTCCGGGTCCGGGGGCGCCGTGCCCCCGCCGACGCCGTGCGGCGCGCCCGCCGCGCCCGCCGGGACGGGCCGGGCGGTGGCACCCGACGGCCGCCCGGCGCCGGGTGCGGGCTGCGCGCGGCCCGCGTCGTGGGTCGATCCGTGCCCGTCCCCGGCCATGAAGCCCTCCACAGAGTCCGGTATTCCTCCCCCATCGTGATCGGTGTGACCCGTTATGGCCTGTTGAGTCCTCCCGGAAGCCTGCATTCCGGGGGCTTGAGGGCCGCGGTGTGGAGATGATCTGCATAATCTCTGGAGTTCGTGAGGGGAGGGCTGACGCGTGGACCGACCGACGGGAACCCCGTGCCCTGAATGCGGCACGCCCAGGAACCGGGACAACACCCCCTCCTGCACCTGCACCGAGCGCGCCTCCGACGCCCTGCGCGACGCCCGCACGGCCGAGGCGGCGGCGGCCGAGGACTTCGACCCGCTCCGGATCCGGCCGTACGTCGAACTGGACGCACCGGCGGAGCGCCCGCCCGGAGACGCCCCGGCGCTTCCGGCGGCGGGTCCGGCGGGACGCCCGGAGGACGGTGCTGCGGGACGTCCGGTTCAACCAACGGCCGGGGTTCCGGGCGACGGTCCGGCGGCGGGCCCGGCGGGCGGCCGCGCGGGCGGTCGCGCCGACGGCCCGGTGGCGGGCGCCCTGCCGGGCGGCGGCGCCGTTCCGCGGGACGGCCGGCCCCGTCCGGACGCCGACGCCGACGCCGACGCCGACGCCACGATGACCCTGCGCGCCGTCACCCCGGACGCCCCGGACGCCCCGGGCACCCCGGCGGCGCGGACGTCACGGGCCGCCGGGGCGACCGGCGCCGGGCCGACGGAACCGCACGGACACGGTCCGGCGGCGACGCAGGGGCCGTCCGGCCCGTCCGGCTCCCCCGGTCCGTCCGGTGAGCCCGGTTCGTCCGGCCCCCCGGCCGGGGCCGCCGACGCCACGACCGTGCTCCCCGCGCCCCTCGCGGCCACCGACGCCACGACGGTGCTCCCCACGCCCCTCGCCCCGCCCACGTCGGAGCCGAGCGCCACCGACCTGCACCTGTTCGAGCACCCCCGTACCGCCGGACCGGCGTCCGGCGGTACGGGGGTCCCGCCGGAAGCCGCCCCCGCCGCCGCGCCGGGCCGGCGCCGCCGGACGGCGCTGATCTCGGCCGCCGGGGCCGTGGTCCTGGTGATCGGGGCGGCCGGCTGGGCCAGCGGCCTGTTCTCCTACGAGACGCCCTCGCGGGACGGCGCGCTGCCGGACGACGTCCGGGCGAGCGTGCCGGACGCCTCGGCGCCGCCGCCCTCCTCGGCACCGGCCACCGGTACGTCCCCGGCCGCCCCGACGTCCGCCTCGGCCTCCGCCTCCGCGTCGGGGAGCCCGAGCGCGTCCGCCTCGCCGTCCGCCTCGGAGTCGGCGTCCGCGGAGGCGTCGGCGAGCGCCTCGCCGTCGGCGGAACCGTCCGCGAGCGCCACGTCCGCCACCCCCGCGGAAGCCGCCCCCGGGGACGACGACGCCGAGGGGGGCGGCCAGGGCGCCGCCGGTCCGGTGCTGCGACGCGGCGACCGGGGTCCCGAGGTGGTCGAACTGCAGCTGAGGCTGCGTCAGCTGTTCCTGTACAACGACGACATCCACGGGCAGTTCAACCGGCGCGTCGAGGACGCCCTGCGCACCTACCAGTGGGCCCGCGGCCTCCGCGGGGAGATGGGCACCTACGGCCCGCAGACCCGGAGCCGGCTGGAGTCGGAGACTCGGCAGCCGTAGCCCGTCCGGCCGCGCCCGGCGGGGGCGGCCGGCCCGAGGCGGGGGCGTCGCGCCCCCGAACGGCCCCGGAGGCCCGCCCGGCGCCCGGCCCGGCGAGGTCAGCGCCCGGCCCGACGGGGTCAGCACCCCGCCCGACGGAGTCAGCGCCCGGTGTGTGCGGGTCCCGCGTCGGTGACGGTCAGCCGGAGCGTGCCGTCGGGAGCCGGCGCGACCCGCACCCCGGTCAGGTCGCGCACCGCGACGTCCGGGTCGAGGAAGGGCGCCCGGGGGCCGACGCCCACCACCCGCATCCCGGCGGCACGGCCCGCGGCGATCCCGGCGGCGGAGTCCTCGAAGACGACACAGTCGGCGGGGTCGACCCCGAGTTCGGCGGCCCCCTTGAGGAAGCCCTCGGGGTGCGGTTTGCTCGCGCCCACGGACTCCGCCGTCACCCGCACGTCGGGCAGGGCCAGCCCGGCGGCGGCCATCCGGGCGGTCGACAGGGCCACGTCGGCCGAGGTCACCAGGGCGTGCGGCAGACCGGCGAGCGAGGCGAGGAAGGCGGCCGCTCCCGGCACCTCGACGACGCCCTCGGTGTCGGCGGTCTCCTCGGCGAGCATGCGCGCGTTGTCGGCGTGGTTCTGCTCCATGGGCCGGTCCGGGAGGAGCAGCGCCATGGACGCGTAGCCCTGGCGGCCGTGGACGACCTTCAGGACCTCGTCCCCGTCCAGCCCGTGCCGCGCCGCCCAGCGCCGCCAGACGCGCTCCACGGAGGCGTCGGAGTTGACCAGGGTGCCGTCCATGTCGAGCAGCAGGGCACGGGCGGTGAGCACGAGGGGGGCCGTCATCGGCAGCTCCAGAAGACACGGGCCGGACTCCGGACGGATCGGACCGGGCCCCGGCGGGGGCTGGGGACAAGGCGGCCCCGCCCGCCGGTCAGGGAAAACGGGCGGGAGCCACTTTGTTCATCCACGGTACAAAATAATCCCTGGACCTGCCACCGATCCCCACCGGCTTCACCCTCCGTTCGCCGGACGTTCGCCCCGGGACCACCCGGCCACCCCGGGATGGCGCGGAGGCGGACCCGTGCGCCACGGCGTCCGGCCCACGGCGACCGCCCCGCGCCCTCGTGGCCGCCCGCGAGGGCCGGCACACGTCACGCCGTCGCCGCCTCCCACAGGCTCCACAGGCCGAGGCCCAGCATCAGCAGGGCCGCGATCCGCGTGATCAGCCGCAGCGGCACCCTCTTCATCAGGGCCTTGCCGCCGACGATGCCCAGCCCGGCCACCGACCACAGGGCCAGCACCGCGCCCAGGCCGACGGAGAGCGGGTCGTCGTAGCGGGCGGCGAGGTTGGCGGTCATGATCTGGGTGAGGTCACCGAACTCGGCGACCAGGATCAGCATGAAGCCCGCCCCGGAGACCTTCCAGAAGGACTGGTTCTCCGGCTTGCGGATCTCCTCCTCGTCCTCGTCCTTGCGGAACGTCAGCACGGCGGCGCCGCCCAGGAAGAGCAGGCCCGTGATCACCTGCACGAGCTGCTGCGGCAGCAGCGTGAGCACGCTGCCGGCGGCCACCGCGAGCGCCACGTGCAGGGCGAACGCGGCGGCGACGCCGGCGAACACGTACGAGGCGCGGTAGCGGGTGCCGAGGACGAGTCCGGCGAGCGCCGTCTTGTCGGGCAGCTCGGCGAGAAAGACGACGCCGAAGACGACGGCCGTCACGGTCAGGCTGATCAACGGTTCCTCAATCGGTCGGGACTGCCCCACCGAGAGTGCTGTGCGATTCCGCGACACCTCGGCACGGCAGTGCGCACGGCACCCGTACCGTGCGGCACGGGTGTGCACTGCATGCCGAAGGTCTCGCCGGCCCACCCACGCGGTCTCGCGGTGGTCGGCCTCCGGGCGCCGGCTCAGCGGGCTGAGCAGTATGTCGACGGTCCGGCGTAGGGCTACTCCCCTTCTGCGCCCTCCAGGGTACGCCACCCTCCGGCCGGACCCGCCGGGCCCTCCCGGCCCGCCCCGTCCGCACCCTCCCGGGCGTCGGCGCAGGGCCTCGGCCGGTCCTCACAGCCGAGCCCTTCCCAGCCCTCCCCAGCCTTCCCCGGCCCTCCCGGACTCCGTGCGGAGCCTCCCCGGCAACGTCCCCGCGGACATCCCCCGCAGCCGGCCGCCGGGACATCCCCGCGGACATCCCCGCGGAAGATTCACGTCTCAACCATAGACATGTCATGGGCGCGTCATTAGCTTCTCACCGGGCCCACCCCTCCCCGCAACCCGGCGTGGCGAGCATTCCCCTGCTCGTCTCCAACGCCCGCATCCCACAAGGGAGTTCGCATGCCCAAGGTCTACGCGCGTCGACGGCTCGGCATCGTCGCGGCGCTCACCGGACTCATAGCCTCCGCCGGGCTGTTCAACGGCCCGGCCGCCTCCGCGGCGCTCCCCACCCCGGTCAGCGCCGCCACCGCCCGCAGCTACCTCGCCTCGCTCCCGGTCCGCGCCGAGGACCGCACCGGCTACCACCGCGACCTGTTCCCGCACTGGAGCACGGTCAGCGGCACCTGCAACACCCGCGAGACCGTCCTCAAGCGCGACGGCACCAACGTCGTCACCAACTCCTCCTGCGCCGCGACCAGCGGCAGCTGGTACTCCCCCTACGACGGCGCGACCTGGTCCGCCGCCTCCGACGTCGACATCGACCACGTGGTGCCGCTGGCCGAGGCGTGGGACTCCGGCGCCGACGCGTGGACCACCTCCCGGCGCCAGTCCTTCGCCAACGACCTCACCCGCCCGCAGCTGATCGCGGTCACGGACAACGTCAACCAGTCCAAGGGCGACAAGGACCCTGCGGCCTGGATGCCCTCCCGCACCGCCTACCGCTGCACGTACGCGCGTGCCTGGGTACACGTGAAGTACTACTACGGCCTCTCGGTCGACTCGGCCGAGAAGTCGGCTCTGCAGAGCCACCTGGCGAACTGCTGACCGCAGCGTTCTCCCGCCGGCCTCCGTCGCTGCGTACCGTACGGGGCGACGGAGGAAGGGGTCTTCACATGGCCGGACTGCGACTCGGACCGCTGCTGCGGCACGTCGACGGCTCGTCCGCGACCGTCTGGGCCGAGACGAGCCGCCCGGGCACGGTCGACGTACGCTGCGCGGACGGGTCCGGCGGCCGGGCGGACACCTTCCAGATCGCCGGCCACCACTACGTGCTCGTCGAGGTGACGGGCCTGACCCCGGGCACGGCCGTGCCGTACGAGGTGCACCTCGACGGCACCCGCGTCTGGCCGCTGCCCGACGACCCGTTCCCCGGTCTCCCGCCGTCGGTCATCGCCACCCCCGGGCGGGCCGACGACACGCGCATCGCCTTCGGCTCCTGCCGCTGGGCGTCCCCGCCCACGGGTGAGCCCGACCCCGTCGGCCCGGACGCGCTGGACGCCCTCGCCGCCCGCATCGCGGCCGACCCGGGAGGCGAACGGCCGGACGTGCTGCTCCTGCTGGGCGACCAGGTGTACGCCGACGAGACCTCCGAGGCCACCCGCGCCTGGCTGGCCGCCCGCCGCGACCTGCGGGACCCTCCCGGCAGCCAGGTGGCGGACTACGAGGAGTACACCCGCCTGTACTACGAGAGCTGGCTCGACCCGAAGGTGCGCTGGCTGCTGTCCACCGTCCCCACCTGCATGATCTTCGACGACCACGACGTGATCGACGACTGGAACACCTCCGCCTCCTGGGTCGAGGACATGCGCGCCACGTCCTGGTGGCGGGAACGGGTGCTGAGCGGCCTGATGTCGTACTGGGTGTACCAGCACCTGGGCAACCTCTCCCCGCGCGAGCTGGCCGCCGACCCGGTGTACGCGGCCGTCCGGGCGAAGCCGGACGGCACCGACGTGCTGCGCGCGTTCGCCTCCGACGCGGAGGCCGACGCGACGACCGTCCGCTGGAGCTACCGGCGCGATCTCGGCCGGGTGCGGCTGCTGATGGTGGACAGCCGTGCGGCCCGGGTCCTCGCCGAGGGCGAGCGGTCCATGCTCGACCCGGGCGAGGCCGCCTGGCTGCGCGAGCAGGCCCTGGACGACCGCGCCTCCTGCGACCACCTCCTCATCGGCACGTCCCTGCCCTGGCTGCTGCCGCACCTGGTGCACGACGTCGAGGCGTGGAGCTCCGTGCTGTGCCGGGGCGACAAGGGGCCGCGCTGGGCGCGGTTCGGGGAGAAGCTGCGGCGGGCGGCGGACCTGGAGCACTGGGCGGCCTTCCCGGACTCCTTCGCCGGGCTGGGCGAGCTGGTCGCGGAGGCGGGCAGCGGCCCGGACGCGCCCGCCACCGTGTGCGTGCTGTCCGGGGACGTCCACCACGCCTACGTCGCCGAGCCCGCCTGGCGCGGGCGGCGCGGCCCGGACGCACGCGTGGTGCAGCTGACCTGTTCCCCGGTGCACAACTCCGTCCCGATGACGATCAAGCTCGGCTTCCGCTTCGGCTGGAGCGGCCTCGCCCGGCTGCTGGGCCGCGCCTTCGCCCGCCACGGCGGCTGCGGGCGCCCGCCGGTGTCCTGGCGCCGGACGGGCGGCCCCTGGTTCGGCAACCAGCTGATGACCCTGACGGCGCGGGGCCGCGCGGCCACCCTGCGCCTGGAGCACGCCCGCACGGAGGAGTCCGGGGCGCGCCTCGCAACGATCATGGAGACGGACCTCACCCGCTGAGAGCCGCCGGGGCCGCCGGGGCCGCCGGGGCCGCCGGGGCCGCCGGGGCCGGTACCGGACCGCGACCGCCCGGCGCCGTCGGACCGCGACCGCCCGGCCGTCGGCCTCACCGCCCACCGGGGCACGTCCCCACGGCCGCCCTCGGGGGCCGCACCCGGTCACCCCGGCCTGCCGCCGTCCCCCACCGCATCGCCTGCGGGCGCCCCGGCGATGCGGAACGTGCGAGCCCCCCGTGACCTTCTCGTCACTCGCCCGGCGTACGCTGTATGGCTGTCTGTCATTGGCCACTCCTGCCACTCCTGCCGCTCCCCCCGCGACAGCGCGGCACGGTCTGGCCCCACGGGGGAGCCACGGGAGTTTCGGGTGGAGAGTTTCGGGTCGCTGATCGGCAGCCCATGGATCTACGCAGTGGTGGCCCTGTCGGTGCTGCTGGACGTGTTCCTGCCCGTGCTGCCCAGCGGGGTCCTGGTGATCACCGCCGCCACGGCGGCGGCGGCGAGCACCGCGACCGGCGTCCCCGACATCATGGCGCTCGTCCTCTGCGCGGCCACCGCCTCCGTCCTGGGCGACCTGGTCGCCTATCGGCTCGCCTGGCGCGGCGGCGCCCGGTTCGACCGCGCGATCGCCCGCTCCCGGCGGCTCACCGGCGCGCAGGAACGTCTCGGCGCGGCCCTCGCCAGAGGCGGCGGCGCCCTGGTGATCCTGGCCCGCTTCGCCCCCGCGGGCCGCTCACTCGTCTCCCTCGGTGCGGGCGCCGCCCGGCGCAGGGCACGGGAGTTCCTTCCCTGGTCGGCGCTGGCGGGCCTGTTCTGGGCCGGGTACAGCGTGGCGCTCGGCTACTTCGGCGCCCACTGGCTGGGCGCCACCTGGCTGGCCACGGCGGTGTCCGTGGGCGCGCTGTTCGCGGCGGGCGCGGGCGCCGGGTACCTGGTGCGCAGACGGCCGCGGGCCACCGAGGCGTCGTAGCGCCGGGACCCGGCGGCCGGACGGCACCGGCTCACGTCCCACGGCTCACCGGCGGCCACCGCACCGCACGCCGACCGCACCGCACGCCGGCCGCACTGCCCGAGCGGTACGCCACCCGTGGGACCCGCGCTCCACCGCGGCCACGGTGTGTCCGCCCCGCGGGCCCTTGTCACGCACCCCCTAGCTCGCGGCCTGCCGGTGCCGTGCGGGCGTGCCGCGCACCTCCAGCCGCTCCAGCAGCTCGGCGGTGGCCTCGGCGACGGCCTCCACGGCCCGGTCGAAGACCTCGCGGTTGTGGGCGGCGGGCGCCCGGAAGCCGGACACCTTCCGCACGTACTGCAGGGCGGCGGCCCGGATCTCCTCCTCCGTGGCCTCCTCGGGCAGGGCGGGCGGACGCAGGGTCTTGATACTCCGGCACATGACCCCAGTCTCGCTCCGCGCCCCCGCCCCGCACCAGCGCCCGGCGGGCCCCGGCTCAGTCCTCGTCGAGGTCGACCCGCCAGTCGTTGGACGTGATCGGACGGCCCTTCGGATACTCGAACGTGACCTCGCCCAGCAGGGTGAAGCCCGCCTTGCGGCACACCGCGTTGGACGCCGCGTGGGTGGCCTTGGGGAAGGCGTGCAGCCAGCGGTGGCGGCCGGCGGCACGGGCGGCGCCGACGACCGCGCGGGCGGCGGCCGAGGCGAGGCCGCGGCCCTGGAACTCGGGCAGCACGGCCCAGCCCGTCTCCCAGACCGTCCCGTCCCGCCACTGCCGTTCCCAGAAGCCGATGGAGCCCACGGTCTGCCCGTCGCCCTCCAGGGTGACCCGGTACATCCGCCCCGGCTCCAGGGTCAGGTACCGCTCGTGCCGGGCGAGCAGCTGTTCCTCGTCCTCCGGGCCGCCCAGCTGCTCGGTCATCTCGGGGCTGTTGATGCGCCGCAGCAGCCAGAGGTCGTCCTGCGCCCACGGCACCAGCAGCACCGCCACCCCGCGCGCGTCCGTTCCCGCGGCCGCCGGGGCGACCGCCCCGTCCCGCTCCTCGTTCCCGCTGTCCCCACCCACGATCTCCATGGCGATCACCGTACGACCGGGCGCGGCCGAAGGCGCGGCCGGGCTGCTCACGATCGGGTGAACCTCCCGGCGGACCCGTCGGGAACTCGCCCCTCAGATTCGAACAGGCGTATCATTGGGCCGTGGCTGCGACCTATGACTTCCCCAGTGACCTCCTCGCCGGTCAGGAGGAACTGCATCAGGTCCGGGCCGAGTTGTCGGCCCTGCTGAAGCGCCTCCCCTGGTCGGTCGAGCCCCTCGACGGCTTCAGCGACGACACCGGCTGGCGCCGGGTCGAACGCCCCGCCTCGCCCGGCTGGAGCGAGGACGAGCAGGCCGAGGTGGAGAAGCTGCGCCGGCGCGAACACGAGCTCGCGGTCTTCGTCAGCACCCACCGCTACTGGGACAGCCTCACCGGCGCCGACCGCGTGCACGCCCGGTCGCGGCTCAAACACGCCACCGCCCGGGACGGCGGCTCGGACGAGGCGGCTCCCGGCACGCCGTGACGACGGCACGCCATGACGACGGCAGGGCCCCGGAATCACTCCGGGGCCCTGCCGTCGTACCGGTGGGCGCGGACGGTTTCGAACCGCCGACATCCTGCTTGTAAGGCAGGCGCTCTACCCCTGAGCTACGCACCCGTGACCAGGGCCGTGCCCCAGGTCGAGTGGACAGCCTACATGGCCCCGTACGGGCCCCGGCACACCCGTACCGGGGGCTTTCCCCACCCCCGATACGGGAGCGCGCCGGATCCCCCGGGAGCCCCCTGATCCCTACGGTCGTAGTGCGCTCGCCAGGAGCGCCCGCCGTCCGTCCCAGGGGAGACCGTCATGACCCGCATGACCCGCACGCACCGCACGACCGCCGCCGCCACCGCCGCCGCCCCAGCACCCCTCCCCCGCCGCCGGACGGGGCGGGTGCGGGCCGTGGCGGTCGTCGGGGCCGCCGCGGTGCTGGTGGCGGGGCTGGCGGGCTGCGGGGCGTCGGCCGCCGACGACACGGAACCCGAGCGCCGGACGTTCGGCCTCACGGGCACGACCCTCACCGTGGACTCCGACGACTCCGCCCTGGAGATCGTCGCCGCCGACGCCCACCCGTCCGGGAAGATCCGGGTCACCCGGTGGTTCCGGGGGCGGGTCGTGATCGGCTCGGACCCGAAGGTCAGCTGGTCCCTGAAGGACGACCGGCTGGTCCTGCGGCTGAAGTGCTCGGGCATCATCGCCGACTGCGCCGCCCGGCACCGGGTGGAGGTGCCCCGCGGGATCGCCGTCACCGTGCACAACCGCGACGGCAGCGTGCGGGCCGGCGGCTTCACGGATCCCCTGAACGTCCGCACGGGGGACGGTTCCGTGCACGTCACCGACACCTCCGGGCCGCTGGAGCTGCACAGCGGGGACGGGTCGGTGCGCGCGGAGGTCTCCTCCCGCACGGTGCGCACCCGCTCCGGTGACGGCTCCGTCCGCCTCGCACTGCGGGCCGTGCCGGACCGGGTGGAGTCGCACAGCGGGGACGGCTCCGTCACCATCGAGCTGCCCCGGGCCGCCTACAAGGTGGACACCCGCACCGGTGACGGCCCCGAGCGCGTGTCCGTGCCCCGCGACGACGCCAGCCGCCATGTGGTGACGGCGCGCACCGGCGACGGAAGTCTGACCGTCCGTACAGTGAACTGACCGGCCCGTGTGTTCGTCCTCCACCGGTGGGACAATGGCACCGGGCCGGGCGAACGACAGTACGGGAGAGGGATGTGACGGCGACATCAGCGCAGCCGCACTCGCCGTCGATGCCATGCGTGCCGCGCACGCGTGGCGCCGTACCCCCTCCCCCACCGGGGCCGCCGTCCGTGCGGCCGTCGCCGCCGGCGTCCGTGCCGCGGGCGCGGGCGCGCCGGACCGGCGGTGCCCTCGGTGACGTGCTCGCCCTGGTGGGGCTGCCGTTGGTCGCGGTGCTGGCCGTGCCGGCCGCGTTCACCGGCGGCGGCACCCGGCGCTGGTTCGGCGGGCGGGCGGAGAGCCAGCGGGCCGAGGCGCAGGCCGCGAAGGACGCGGCGGCCGCCGCCTTCTACGAGCTCGACACCGCCCAGCGCGACCTCAGGATCTCCATCGAGACGATCGTCGCGGTCGACGCCTCCCCGGCCGCGCGCAAGGCCGTCGCCGACTTCGAGGCGATCGGCCGCCGCATCGACGAGGCCAGCCACCACTACATCGCCGCCGTCGACGCGCACGACCTCGACCGCGACGACCTGGACGCGTCCGCGGCCTCCCGCGCCCGCGCCGAACTGACCGCCGCCAAGGACGAGCTGGGGCGGGTCAAGCAGGAGCTGGACCGCTTCACCGACGGGCTCGGGCCGCTGCTCGACAAGGCCGAGACGCAGCTGGCCCGGCTGGCGCCCGCGGTGGAGCGCGCCCGGCAGGCCCTGCTCGCGGCCTCCCAGGCGCTCGACGCCACCCGCGACACCGGGCTGAAGGCCGACGACCTCGCGGCCCGGCTCGCCGCGCTCTCCCCGGAGCTGACCGCGCTGAACCAGGGCGCCGGGCAGCACGGGGTGCCGCAGACCCTGGAGCGCGCCGCGCGCGTCACCCGCGAGGCGGAGGCCGTCCGCGCCGAGGCCGTGCGGCTGCCGGAACGGGCCGCCGAGATCGACCGCCGGCTCGTCTCCCTGCGCACCCGCGCCCAGGCCCTCACCACCCGTTCCGAGCAGGTCGACCCGGTGCTCAGCGAGCTGCGCCGCCGCTTCACCGTGGCCTGCTGGCAGGACCTCCAGCGGGTCCCCGAGGTCGCCCGGGACAACGTCCGGCAGGCGGAGGCGAAGCTGGCCGAGGCGCGCACCGCCCGGCAGGAACAGCGCTGGGCGGACGCGACGGCCCTGCTGTCGACGGTGCGGGCGCTGCTGAACACCACCGACGAGGCCGTGTCCGCGGCCGGTGACCGGCTGCAGCAGCTGAACGCGGTGCAGAAGGACCCCGAGCAGGAGATCGAGCGCACCCGGTTCGCCATCCGCGACGCCCAGCGGCTGGCGATGGCCGGACGCAACACGCCCGACCCGCGGCACGCCCGCCCCCTGGACGACGCGGTGGCCCGCCTGGAGCGCGCCGTCACCACCCTGGAGGGCCGCCACCCCGACTACTGGCACTTCCTCACGGAGACGGAGACGGTCCGGCAGACGGTGGCCCGGGTGGTGTCGCAGATCCGCGAGGAACGCGGCGCCGGCGCGTCCTGACCGAGCGGGACACGGCGCGTCCGCGCCCCGGCGCCGCGCGCCCGTACCCGGCCGGGCGCCCTCCGGTTAACCTGGGCCCATGCCTCGCTACGAATACCGCTGCCGGACCTGCGGCGACACCTTCGAACTGAGCCGTCCCATGGCGGAGTCCGCCGCACCCGCGGCCTGCCCGGCGGGTCACGACGACACCGTGAAGCTCCTGTCGACCGTCGCGGTGGGCGGCACCTCCGCCGCCCCGGCCCCGGCCCCCGCGTCGGGCGGGGGCGGAGGCGGCTGCTGCGGCGGGGGCTGCTGCGGCTGAGGCGCCGGGGACGGCGCCGAACGGCACCGGAGGTGTGGCGGACCCCCGTCCGGGCACCCGTCCGCGCGTCGTCCTCAGGCTCCCTTCAGCTCCCCTTCCCTAGCGTGGTCCCATGACAGCCATCGCAGCACACGGGGTCGTCGCCGCCGCGGGCGACAGTCCCGGACCCCAGTGGGTCACCGACCTCATGGAGACGCTGGGCGCGCCCGGAGCGGGCCTCGCCATCGCGCTCGAGAACCTCTTCCCGCCGATCCCGAGCGAGGTGATCCTGCCGCTGGCGGGGTTCACCGCGAGCAGCGGACGCATGGGGCTGCTCAGCGTGCTGCTGTGGACGACCGCCGGGTCCGTGATCGGGGCGCTGGCGCTGTACGGCGTGGGCGCGCTGCTCGGCCGGGACCGGACCCTGGGCATCGCCGCCCGGCTGCCGCTGGTGAAGGTCGCGGACATCGAACGGACCGAGGCGTGGTTCCTGCGGCACGGGACCAAAGCGGTGTTCTTCGGCCGGATGATCCCGATCTTCCGCAGCCTCATCTCGGTGCCGGCCGGTGTGGAGCGCATGCGGCTGCCGGTGTTCCTCGGTCTGACCGCGCTCGGCAGCGCGATCTGGAACACCGTGTTCGTGCTGGCCGGTTACGCCCTCGGTGACAACTGGGAACAGGTCACGGCCATCGCGTCGACCTACTCGAAGGTCGTCCTGGGGGTCGCCGCCCTGGCGCTGGTGGCCTTCCTCGTCCTGCGGCTGCTGCGCCCGGGGGCCGGCCGCCGCAGGCGGACCGGGCGGACCGACGGCCCCGGCGACGCGGACGACGCCGACGCCGACGCCTGCCAGTCCGACGGCCACGGTGGCGGCGGCACCACCGACACCCTCGCCCTGCGGCCCCGCCGCCACGCACCCTCGGACCGGTAGGACGGCCGCCAGGAGCCGTCGGACGGGCAGGGCGGCCGCCCGGGACCCTGCGGTCGGCGGAGCCGAGCGTGGTACACGCCCCCCGCCGAGAGGGCCACGCGCCCTCCGACCGGTGGGACAGAGGTACCCGCCCCGGGACCGGTGGGGCACTGGCGTACACGACCTTCGCCGCCTTCCCCGAGTGGTGCCCCCGGAACCGCCCGGGCAGGGTTCCGCCGGCCGGCCGGACGGGCGGCCCGCGGCGCCTCCCTCGGCGCGTCCCGTGGCGGACGCCCCCGCCCCCCGGCCCTCGCCGGAGCCGGACGCCCCCGTCGCCCCTATCCGGACGGGCGCACCGTCCGCAGGAACTCCCGCAGGATGCGCTCACCGGCCGCGACCCCCCGCTCGGGCAGGGACGTGACCGTGGGCGCGGTCCAGCCGACGTCGGCCAGTTCGCCGTGGCCCGGGCGCCAGCCCCGGTCCGCCGCGAGGAGCAGGTCGGCGTCGAGGAGGGAGTCACCGGCGGCGAGGGTGAGCTCGGCGCCGGTGCGGCGGGCGACCTCGCGCACGGCCGCGCTCTTGGTGAGCGGCTTCGGCACGGCGTAGATCTTGCGGCCCTGGAGGGAGACCGTCCAGCCGAGGTTCTCCGCCCAGGCGCCCAGCTCCTTCACCCAGTCGCCGGGCAGCAGGTCGCGTTCGACGACGAGGTAGGCGAACAGGTCCTCGGCCACCCGGTGCTTGCGCACCCAGACCGGGTCGGCGGTGCGCAGCAGGTGCTCCTGGACCTCGGCGAGCGGCGCGCACTCGTCGGCGAGCCGGGCGGTCACCCGGGCCTGCCAGTCCGGATCGGACACGCCGTCGACCAGCAGGTGGCCGCCGTTGGCGCAGATCGCGTAGGCGGGGGGCGGGCCGGGCAGGTTGATGCGCTGGTACTGCTCGCGGGTCCGGGTGGTGGTGGGGACGAAGACGGCGCTGTCGCCGAGGTCGGTGAGCAGGCGGGCCGCCGTCTCCGTCATGTAGCACAGCGGCTTGCTCTCGTAGACCTCCACGCACAGCAGCCGGGGCGCCCGTGCGTCCGGCATGGTCAGGGCGAGGGCGGCGGCGGAGTAGATGAGGGTGCGGTCGAGGTCGCTGGCGACGAGGACGGGCATCAGCGGGTCACCGCCTTGCCGTCGGCGCCGGTGGCGCCCCGGGTGTAGCGGGGGTGGATGAGTCCGACGCAGGTGTACGGCAGGCCGTCGACCTCCTCGACGGGCACCCCCCGCTGCTCGGCGAGCAGGCGCACGTGGTCGAGGTCGCTGCCCGCTCCGGTGCGGGCGAGCACCTTCCACGGCACCCGGCGCAGCAGCACCCGGGTGGTCTCGCCGACGCCGGGCTTGACGAGGTTGACGTCGTGGATGCCGTACTCCTCGCTGATGCGTTCCACCGCGGCCCAGCCCTCCCAGGTGGGGGTGCGGTCGGTGGCGAGCAGTTCCGCCGCGCGGGCGCAGGCGGCGTCGGTGACCTCGGGGAAGCGGGCGGAGACGGCGTCGAGGAAGGCCACCGAGAGGTCGGCGCCGGCGAGTTCGCGGTAGAACTTGGCCCCGTGGAAGTCGTGCGGGCCGACCAGGTCGGCACGGAGCACGGTGCGCGAGATCAGGCCGGAGACGGTGGAGTTGAGGCAGGCGGACGGGATCAGGTAGTCCTCGCGGGTGCCGTAGGTGCGCACGCAGGAGCCGGGGTCGGCGAGGACGGCGATCTCGGGGTCGAAGCCGGCGGCACCCCCGGCCTTCTCGAACTCCGTGACGGCCTGGGCCAGTTCACGGGTGATGGCGCCCTTGCCGGTCCAGCCGTCGACGAACACCACGTCGCGCGGGTCGTGATGGGCGGCCAGCCAGTGCAGCGCGTTGGCGTCGATGCCCCGGCCCCGGACGATGGAGACGGCGTAGTGCGGGAGGCCGAGGCCGTGCCGGTACTGCGCCCAGCGGCGCATGAGGATGCCGACGGGGGTGCCCGCACGGGCCAGCGAGACGAGGACGGGGCGGGGCGACCGCTCGGCGAGCACCGTCTCGGTGACGACGCCGACCGCGTGGGCCAGGCGGGCCGCCGAGGCGTCCAGGGCGGCGTGGAACAGCTGCTGGTACTGCTCGCTGGGCTGGTACTCGACCGGCAGGGACTCCGCGTAGTGGGCGCCGCCGCTCTGGATGGCCTCCTCGCGCTCCTCGGTCGGCGCCTCCAGCGTGACGTCCGAGAGGTCCTGGAGCAGCCAGCCGACCTCCTCGGGCGCGTACGAGGAGAAGGCGGGACCTCTGAGCGGGTCGGGCAGCATGGCGGCGGGCCTTTCGGGGGCGTCCGGTCGGTCCGGTCGGTCGTCGTCCCGGGCAGTGCGCCGGGGGGCGGGCACGTACGACGGTACGACCGCGAGGAGGACGTGCGGCGTGTGCGCGGCGAGCCGGTCGGTGAGTCCGCCGGGCGCGTGCAGGGCGGGCGTGTCGGCGGCCGAGTCGACGACGGCGACGACGGCGTCGAAGCCCGCGCCGGCCACGTTGTAGGCGTAGCGCTCGCCGGGGCCGTCGGCCGGGTCGTCGTGGGCCGGGAAGACCAGGCGGGTGCGGATCGCGTAGCCGGGGTCGTCCACGGCGAGGACGGGCGAGCGGGTGGTGGTCGAGAAGCGGACGTCGGTGTCCGGGGCCAGGCGTTCGAGTTCCCGGGCGAGGCGCAGCGGCGCGTACATCAGCTCCTCGCAGCCGAGGACGAGGACCCGGCGCGCGCCGGCCGGCAGCGCCCCGGCGAGGCGGGCGGCCATGGCGGGCAGGGCGTCCTCCAGGCGCGCCCGGTGCGCGGGGGTGAAGCCGTGGCGGCCGCCGTCGGGGAGCCCGGCGGGCCAGCCGAGGTCGACACGGAGGACGGGCGGTACGTCCTGCTCGGTCCCGGGGGCGGCGGGGTGCGGGCCGTCCCCGGCGGCCGGGGCCGGGGACGCCGGAGACGCGGCCGGTCCCGCCGGTCCCGCCTGCGCCGCGTCGCCGGCGTCCCGCGTCCCGGCGGCGGCGCGTTCGTGGCGCTCCACCAGGGCCCGTCCCCGCTCCAGGACGTCCTCGGGCAGCCGCACGGTGCCCGAGGCGGTCGTCACCAGGTCGATGCGTGCCCCGATCTCCCGGGCGAACGCGTCCAGCCGTCCGGCGTCGGCGGGCGAGCGCATGTCGACGAGGGCCACGATCACGTACCGCCCGCGCGGGTGGCGGGCGTGCAGGGCGCGGACGGTGTTGAGCACCGTGTTGCCCGTGGAGAACTCGTCGTCCACCAGGACCAGGGGGCCGTCGCCGGCCAGCAGCCGCGGGTCCTCGGGGAGCAGCAGGTGGGACGTGGCGTGCGAGTGGGACTCCTCGAAGCCGCCCGCGGTGGGGACGCCGGGGACGGGGCGGCGGGTGGAGTGCAGGTAGGGGGCGGTGCCCAGGCCGTCCGCCACCGAGTGGCCGAGGCCGGTCGCGGTCTCCGCGTAGCCGAGGACCACCGCCCGGCGGGCCGCGTCGCCGAGCAGGTCGCGGACCCGGCGGCCCAGGGCGACGCCGTGGTCGTGGACGACGGACGGGGAGCGGGGTACGTGCTTGCCGAGGACGTTCGACACCAGCAGGTGGGCCCGCTTGGGGTTGCGCCGCAGCGCCAGGCCCAGCAGGCCGGTCAGCGTGTCGTCGCCGGCCAGCTCCACCCCGAGCCGCTCCGCGACCCAGGTCCCGGACCAGACGTCCGAGCCGTCCGGCGTGGCGTCGCGCCCCGCGCGGTGCGCCCCCTCGTTCACTGCCTTCTCCATGGATTCCTTGCGTTCGTTTCCGGCGCCGGCCTTCGGCGTCCGGCAGTCGTCCGCCGGGCGGCGGACCGCCCGGCCGGGCTGCGGCCGGGGTCCGGCGGGCCGACCGGTCCGGCGGGCGCCGGCGGGCGTGGGACCGCCGGGCCCGGCGGCTCACGGCCGTCGGGCGGGCCCGCCGTCGGCCGCCGTCACTTGGTGAGACCGGCGGCGAGCAGTTCCACGAAGCCGATGTCCTCGTTGGCCACGCCGAACACCTCGGCCCGCAGCAGGGTCCGCTCGGCCCAGGCCCGGTGCGGCTTCACCTCGTTCATCTTGTTGGTGTACGCCGACTTCATGACACCCCCACCGCCCCTTTCCGGACGCAGGATGTCCTGGGCGTCGCTGTACTCCTCGTGGCTGACGACGGACAGCGCGTGCACCGGCAGCACATGGGAGGGGTGGATGCAGGTCTTGCCGAGCAGCCCGTTGGCCTGGTCCAGGGAGATCTCGCGCAGCAGCCCGTCCATGGAGTGCTTGATGAGCTGTTCGCGCAGGGCGACCGCCTGGCCCTCCAGGAAGGGGCTCTGCCGCAGTTGCGGCTTGAACATCCGCTCCTGGACCCGGAAGTACTCCCAGACCGGCCCGGTCACGGTGAACCCGGTGCCGTCGGCGCGGGCGAGCATGTTCACCACGTCGGAGATCACCGAGGCGACGACCTGTATGTCGTAGGCCGTCATGTCGGGGCCCCGGCGCAGGCCGTAGGAGGAGCAGAAGTCGGTCACGCCCAGGCGCAGGGCGAGGACCCGGTCGCGGTACTTGTCGACGGTGCGGGAGATGCCCTCCAGGACCTCCACCCGGGACTCGCGGTAGAGCAGCTCGGGCGACTCCAGCACGGGCATGGCGAACAGCCGCCGCCCGCTGGCCGCCTCGGCGTCGGTGAGGGCCTCCAGGAAGGGCATGCCGTGTTCCTGGGTGAACTTCGGCAGCACGAATCCGGACAGCAGGCGGACGGCGGGGCCGAGGCGGCGCACGAGGTCGGGTATCTGCTCCGGGGTGCGCACCCGGATGAACAGCAGCGGGAGTTCCACGCCCGTCCGGGCGTCCAGGTCGGCGAACTGGCGCACGAGGTTCTCCTCGGCGTCGGTCACGTCCGCGTCGCTGATGGAGTCCTCCAGGCACAGCACCATCGAGACGACACCGCGTCCGGCCTGCTTCACGACGTCGTCGGCGAGGCGGGGGCGGATGGCCGGGCTGTAGAGGGTGGCCCCGAGGGCGGCGGAGAGCAGCCGGCCCGGGGAGTCCGGCGTGAAGGCGCACGGCTCCCGGTAGAAGAGACGTTTCCGCACCTCGAGGGCTATGTGACCGAAATGATGCATTGGACTCCCTCGGGGCCTTTGGTACGGCGGTGACACGTCAGAAGGTGGCCGGTAATAGTACGTACGGAACGATGTCGACGGTTCCCACCGGGCGTTAACGGCGTATGACTCCGCCGTGTCGGCCGCCCCCCGCATTGTCGTGACCAGGACGCAGCAGGCAGGATGACGGCATGACGCACGCGATGCTGAAGGGGTCGAACGTCCCTCTCGAAGCCACCACGGTACGCGCCGTGCTGCGCTGGTCGCCCGGGCAGGGGGTACCCGACGTGGACGCCTCGGCGTTGCTGCTGGGCGCCGACGACCGTGTGCGCTCCGACGAGGACTTCGTCTTCTACAACCAGCCGCGGCACCCCTCGGGCACCGTCTGGCGGCTCGGCAAGAAGCGCGACGCGGACGGCCTGACCGACACGATCCAGACAGACCTCGCCGGCACCGAGCCCGGCGTCGGACGGATCCTGCTGGTCGCCTCGGCGGACGGCGTCACCTTCGACCGGGTGCGCGACCTGCGCATCCTGCTGTACGACGCCCAGACCCCGGACGCGGAGCCCCTCGCGTACTTCGACATCAAGCCGGAGACCGGACAGGAGACCGCGCTGATCTGCGGCGAGCTGTACCGGCGCGGCGAGGGCTGGAAGTTCCGGGCGCTCGGCGAGGGCTATTCCAACGGGCTGAAGGGCCTGGCCACCGACTTCGGCATCTCGGTGGACGAGTCGGAGGCCGCCGCCGAGGAGCCCGCCGCCGACCAGGCGCCCGCACCGGCGCCCGCACCGGCCCGGGCGCACCCCGAGGCGCCGACGCAGCCGCACGTCCCGGCCGCGCCCGAGGTCTCCGGTCCCCTGCCGCCGGAACAGCCGGCCGGGGTGCCGTCGCAGCCCGCGTACGGCTATCCGCCGCAGCAGCCCCCGGCCGCCGCCCCGCCGGCCTACGGCTATCCGCATCCGGCGGCGCAGCCCGCCTACGGCTACCCCCAGCAGCCCGCCGCCGCGGCACCCGCCGCGTACGGCTTCCCGCCGGCCGGCTCGGCCCCCGACCCGGAGTTCCGGCTGCCGCCGCAGGGACCGCAGTTCATCGGCCGTTAGGCCCTGTCGTCACATTCCCGTCTGCCGTGCGGGCGGACGACGGGAATGTGACGACAGGACCTGGGCAGCCCGCGGGCGCCCGGCGGGACGGCGCACCGCCGGGGCGCCGCGCACCGGGGGCCGCCTGCTCCGGCCGCCGGGAGCCGGAAAGGCCGGGCGCCGGTCAGGGCCGGCCGGTCGACGCGGCCGGCGGTCAGCCGCCGGCGGTCAGCGGTCGACCTTCGTCTTGAAGCCCCGCCCCCACTGCAGCCCCCACCCGTACAGCCGGTCCAGCTCCGCCTGGAAGCCGTAGACGAACCGCACCTCGCGGCGGACGATGATCTCGTCCTTGACGTTCTCGATCATCACCACCGCGCAGGAGCGGGCCTGCGGATGGCGCTCGTCCAGGCCGATCTCGATGCGCGGGCCGTTGCTGGGGTAGAGGGTGACCATCGCCTGGGTGCGGTCGAAGGCGGGCGTCTGGTCGTAGATGTACGCGAAGACCAGCAGGCGCTTGATGTTCTCGCGCTGGTCCAGGTTGATGTACATCGTCTCGCCGGACGCCGAACCGAACCGGTCGTCGCCGCTGAGCTTGACGTACGGCGGGGCGTTGACCTCACCGAGGTAGCCGCCCAGCGGCTGGACCACGCCCTTGGTGCCGTCCTGCAGCTCGTACAGGCAGCCCAGGTCCAGGTCGACGTTGACCATGCTCTGGCTGTGCGCGACGACCTCCGGCGGCTTGAGCGCCTTGAGGGGGTGGCGCAGCAGGCTCTCCCGCTGGGGGCCGCCGAAGTCGGACGTCCGCATGCGCCAGCTCAGGTTGATGCGCAGATGGCCGGTGGCCGCCCCCTGCTTGGTGAGGGAGACCTGGCCGTGCCGTTTGGTCAGTTCGATGGCGTTGGTGGCCACGTTGCCCGAGTCGAAGTCCGTCCCGCGTCCTCGCCACAGTCCGTCCAGGAAACCCATCCCGTCCCGCCCCACGTCCTCGTGCCTCGAATCCCCCGCCCGACAAGCGCCGCCCCGGGTGCCTCCAGGGCACCGGACGGCCGACGGGGCGGCCGGCGCGAGAACTGGTCCTCGGCCCGCCGCCCCGTCCAGAGCGTTCCCTGCTGCGGGGTGCCGTCACACCCCGGAGGGCACCTCCGTCTTCTGTTCCGTGTCCCCCTCGGCCGCCGCGAGCCGCTTGTTGCGGCGCACGGACGACCAGAAGGACCAGCCGATCAGGACCACGCCGATGAGACCGGTGATGATCTCGTGGATCTGGTACTGGATGGTGATCAGGAGGATCAGCGCGAGGGCGCCGATGGCGTAGTGCGCGCCGTGCTCCAGGTAGACGTAGTCGTCCAGGGTGCCCTGGCGGACCAGGTAGACGGTCAGGGACCGGACGTACATGGCGCCGATGCCGAGGCCGAGGGCCATCAGGACGATGTCGTTGGTGATGGCGAAGGCGCCGATCACCCCGTCGAAGGAGAAGGACGCGTCCAGCACCTCGAGGTAGAGGAACATGAAGAACGCGGCCTTGCCGGCCAGGGCGACCGCGGAGCGGGGCTTGCCCTGGCGTACGGCCTTCTCCTCCTCCTCGTGTTCGCGTTCCTCCTCCTCTTCCAGTTTGTCCTCGAAGAAGCCGGAGAGTCCGCCGACGATCATGTAGGTGATGAGACCGGCGATGCCGGAGAGCATCACCGTCTCGGCCTTGTCGACATGGGTGCCGCCGTGCTGGTGGGCGTTGGCGGCGAAGGTCATGGCGGAGACGAGCAGGATGATCAGCGCGATGCAGACCGACAGCATGTCGATCTTGCCGAGCTTGGCCAGCGGGCGCTCCAGCCACGCCAGCCACTTGATCTCCCGGTCCTCGAAGATGAAGTCCAGGAAGATCATGAGCAGGAACATGCCACCGAAGGCGGCGATCGCCGGGTGCGCGTCGGTGACGAGTTCCTGGTAGCGGTCCTTGTCGCTGAGCGCGAGGTCGACCGCCTCGATCGGACCCATCTGGGCGCTGACCGCGACGATGACGACGGGAAAGACCAGCCGCATGCCGAAGACGGCGATCAGGATGCCGATCGTGAGGAAGATCTTCTGCCAGAAGGCATTCATCTTCTTCAGGATTCCGGCGTTGACCACCGCGTTGTCGAAGGACAGCGAGATCTCGAGGATCGAGAGGATCGCCACGATTCCGAAGGCGGTCCACCCCCCGAAGAGGATCGCTGCGACCAGGCCGGCCGCGGTGACCGCGAACGACCAGCCGAAGGTTTTCAGAACCACTGGCTACCCCATTGTGTTGCGAACGGGCTCCCCCGCCGCCGTGAGTCGGCTTTACGAAACGTTGACGCCGAAGTCTAGAGCGATGCCGCGCAGGCCCGACGCGTACCCCTGGCCGACCGCACGGAACTTCCACTCGCCCTGGTAGCGGTACAGCTCACCGAAGATCATCGCCGTTTCGGTGGAGGCGTCCTCGCTCAGGTCGTAGCGGGCCAGTTCCTGCCCGTCGGCCTGGTTGACCACGCGGATGAACGCGTTGCTGACCTGCCCGAACGTCTGGCCGCGCTCGTCGGCCATGTGGATGGAGACCGGAAAGACGATCTTGTCGCACCGGACCGGCACCTTGGAGAGGTCGACCAGCAGCGACTCGTCGTCGCCGTCACCCTCGCCGGTCAGGTTGTCACCCGTGTGCTCGACGGACCCGTCGGGGCTCTTGAGCTGGTTGTAGAAGACGAACCACTCGTCCCCCATGACCCGGCCGTCGCTGCAGACCAGCGCGCTGGCGTCCAGGTCGAAGGGGGCGCCGGTGGTGGAGCGCGCGTCCCAGCCGAGACCGACCATGACCTGCGTGAGGTTGGGTGCGGCCTTGGACAGGGAGACGTTTCCTCCCTTGGCGAGTGTGACGCCCATGATGCTGGTCCCTCCCCGGGTTCTGTTTCTCAGGTGGTCCTGCACGTCCGGCGCCACACGTAAACCGTGCGGCGCCGGACGGAACGGCCGTTCGACACGGCCGGCCCCGGGCGGGCCCGCCCGGGACGGTGAGCGTTGCGCTCGGTGCTGCTCAGACGTTCACACCGAAGTCCTGCGCGATGCCGCGCAGGCCGGAGGCGTAGCCCTGGCCGATGGCACGGAACTTCCACTCCGCGCCGTGCCGGTACAGCTCGCCGAAGACCATGGCGGTCTCGGTGGAGGCGTCCTCCGACAGGTCGTACCGGGCGATCTCGGCGCCGCCGGCCTGGTTGACGACGCGGATGAACGCGTTGCGCACCTGGCCGAAGGACTGCTGGCGGTTCTCGGCGTCGTAGATGGAGACCGGGAAGACGATCTTCTCGACGTCCGCGGGGACCGCGGCGAGGTTGACCTTGATCTGCTCGTCGTCGCCCTCGCCCTCACCGGTGAGGTTGTCACCGGTGTGCTCGACGGAGCCGTCCGGGCTCTTGAGGTTGTTGAAGAAGACGAAGTTGGCGTCGCTGCCGACCTTGCCCGCGTTGTTCAGAAGCAGGGCGCTGGCGTCGAGGTCGAAGTCGGTGCCGGTCGTGGTACGGACGTCCCACCCCAGTCCGACGACGATGGCGGTGAGGCCCGGGGCCTCCTTGCTCAGCGATACGTTGCCGCCCTTGCTGAGGCTGACTCCCACGAGTCCTCCCTTGGTGTCCGGGGGCGGGGTGCCCCTTGGTGCGTTGGCTGTCGGATCAACGAGTCGATCCTAGTGACGGGTTCCCGGGGCTCGCATTCCCCGCGAATGAACAATTACAGGGTGTCGAGCGCCGCGACGTACTCGTTCGTGTCACGGGCATCCGGCAGGCCGTTGACCACGGTCCAGCGGACGACACCCTCCTTGTCGATGACGAAGCTGCCGCGCACCGCGCAGCCCTTGGCCTCGTCGAAGACGCCGTAGGCGCGCGAGACCTCGCCGTGCGGCCAGAAGTCGGAGAGCAGCGGGTACTCCAGCCCCTCCTGCTCGCCGAAGACGCGCAGGGTGTGGATGGAGTCGTTGGACACGGCGAGCAGCTGGGTGTCGCGCTCGGTGAGGCGCGGGAGGTTCTCCCGCAGCTCGGACAGTTCTCCGGTGCACACACCGGTGAAGGCGAAGGGGTAGAAGACGAGCAGCACGTTGTGCCGGCCCCGGAAGCCGGACAGCCGCACGGTCCGGCCGTGGTTGTCCTTGAGCTCGAACTCGGGGGCCTCGTCGCCGGGCCTGATCGCCATGGCCGCTGTCGTCCCTTCCGCGGGGTCGGTGCCGCTTCCGGGACCCACCCTACGCAAGGGGTACGACAGGCCGACGGACGGGCTGACCAGGTCAGCCCGTCCGGGTCGGGTCGTCGCGGCGGGACTACCGCCTGGACTTGGCGGCCTTCGGCGTCGCCAGGCGGCTGCCGCTCCAGTCCTTGCCGACGCTGACGCTCTTGGACGCCGTCAGGCCCGCCGTGGTGGCGGCCTCCGAGATGTCGCTCGGCTCGACGTATCCCGAGCGGCCCGTCTTCGGCGTGAGGAGCAGGATCGCGCCGCCCTCTTCGATGTACGTGCCGGCATCCACCAGCGCATCCGTCAGGTCGCCGTCGTCGTCGCGGAACCACAGCACAACGGCGTCAGCCACGTCGTCGTAGTCCTCATCGACCAGATCGGTCTCGATGACGCCTTCAATGGCCTCGCGGAGCTCCTGGTCGACGTCGTCGTCGTAGCCGATCTCCTGGACCACCTGCCCGGGCTGGAACCCCAGCCTGGCGGCAGGGTTCGTCCGCTCCTCCGCGTGGTCCGCGGTCGCGCTCACGGGTTGCCTCCTGATCATGGATTGGGAATAACTCAGCCACGCGCGTGCGCGAAGCATTGGCCGTAGTCCACACGGGCGGGACGGATCGCGCAAGTACCCGGCCGCCGAGACCGCCGAAACGGTGACGATCCGGGCCTGTTCACCGCAACCCGATACGCGTCGTTGCGGCAGGTCGTGAGGTACACCACACCCTTGTGCCCCGTTTGGGCATTTGGGAACCGTCCGTGGGTAGGCGACCCGGAGGAGACCCCCTCCCGGGTCCCGCCGTGGCCGCACATCCGGGTTACCTATCGGTAGAGATGACGTTTACGCCCCTCGGGTGGACCATGGGAGCGGCGCAGACCCGGCTGCAACCCACCCGGCCGTCCCTCACGGCCCTCGACAGGTAAGGATCAGCGTGGCTTCCGCATCCGATCGCAACCCGATCATCATTGGCGGCCTTCCGAGTCAGGTCCCGGACTTCGACCCGGAGGAGACCCAGGAGTGGCTCGACTCCCTCGACGCCGCCGTTGACGCGCGCGGCCGGGAGAGGGCCCGCTACCTGATGCTGCGGCTGATCGAGCGCGCCCGTGAGAAGCGCGTGGCCGTGCCGGAGATGCGCAGCACGGACTACGTGAACACGATCCCCACCCGGGCGGAGCCGTTCTTCCCCGGCAACGAGGAGATCGAGCGCAAGATCCTCAACGCCACGCGGTGGAACGCCGCCGTGATGGTCTCCCGCGCGCAGCGGCCCGGCATCGGGGTGGGCGGCCACATCGCCACCTTCGCGTCCTCGGCGTCGCTGTACGACGTGGGCTTCAACCACTTCTTCCGCGGCAAGGACGAGGGCGACGGCGGCGACCAGGTCTTCTTCCAGGGACACGCCTCCCCCGGCATCTACGCGCGCGCCTACCTGCTGGACCGGCTGACCGAGCAGCACCTCGACGGGTTCCGCCAGGAGAAGTCGAAGGCCCCGTACGCGCTGTCGTCGTACCCGCACCCCCGGTCGATGCCGGACTTCTGGGAGTTCCCCACGGTGTCGATGGGGCTCGGCGCGATCGGCGCGATCTACCAGGCGCGGATGAACCGCTACATGCACGCGCGCGGCATCGCGGACACCTCGAAGTCGCACGTGTGGGCCTTCCTCGGCGACGGCGAGATGGACGAACCGGAGTCGCTGGGGCAGCTGTCCATCGCGGCCCGCGAGGGCCTGGACAACCTGACCTTCGTGGTCAACTGCAACCTCCAGCGCCTCGACGGGCCGGTGCGCGGCAACGGCAAGATCATCCAGGAGCTGGAGTCGGTCTTCCGGGGCGCCGGGTGGAACGTCATCAAGCTGGTCTGGGACCGCTCGTGGGACCCGCTGCTCGCGCAGGACCGGGACGGCGTGCTGGTCAACCGCATGAACACCACGCCGGACGGCCAGTTCCAGACCTACGCCACCGAGTCCGGCGCCTACATCCGCGACCACTTCTTCGGTGACGACCACCGGCTGCGCGCCATGGTCGAGAACATGACCGACGACCAGATCCTGCACCTCGGGCGCGGCGGCCACGACCACCGCAAGATCTTCGCGGCCTACCAGGCGGCCAAGGAGCACAAGGGCCAGCCCACGGTGATCCTGGCCAAGACCGTCAAGGGCTGGACGCTGGGCCCGAACTTCGAGGGCCGCAACGCCACGCACCAGATGAAGAAGCTGACGGTCGACGACCTCAAGCGCTTCCGGGACCGGCTGCACCTGCCGATCGCCGACAAGGACCTGGAGTCCGGCGTGCCGCCCTACTACCACCCGGGCCGGGACTCCGAGGAGATCCAGTACATGCACGACCGCCGCAGGAACTGCGGCGGCTACGTGCCGACCCGGGTGGTGCGCGCCAAGCCGCTGGCGCTGCCCGACGACAAGACCTACGCGACGGTGAAGAAGGGCTCGGGCCAGCAGTCCATCGCGACGACCATGGCCTTCGTGCGGCTGCTGAAGGACCTCATGCGGGACAAGGAGATCGGCAAGCGGTTCGTGCTGATCGCGCCGGACGAGTACCGCACGTTCGGCATGGACTCCTTCTTCCCGAGCGCCAAGATCTACAACCCGCTGGGCCAGCAGTACGAGGCCGTGGACCGGGAGCTGCTGCTCGCCTACAAGGAGGCGCCGAACGGGCAGATGCTGCACGACGGCATCTCCGAGGCCGGCTGCACGGCGTCGTTGATCGCGGCCGGCTCCGCGTACGCCACGCACGGCGAGCCGCTCATCCCGGTGTACGTCTTCTACTCGATGTTCGGCTTCCAGCGCACCGGCGACCAGTTCTGGCAGATGGCCGACCAGCTGTCCCGCGGCTTCGTCCTGGGCGCGACCGCCGGCCGGACGACGCTGACCGGTGAGGGGCTCCAGCACGCGGACGGCCACTCGCAGCTGCTGGCCTCGACCAACCCGGCGTGCGTGGCCTACGACCCGGCCTTCGGGTACGAGATCGCGCACATCGTGAAGGACGGCCTGCGCCGGATGTACGGCGGCGACGAGCAGCACCCGCACGGCGAGGACGTCTTCTACTACCTGACCGTCTACAACGAGCCGATCCAGCACCCGGCGGAGCCGGAGAACGTGGACGTCGAGGGCATCGTCAAGGGGCTGTACCTGTTCGGCGAGGGCCGCGGCGGCTCGCTGCCCGCGCAGATCCTCGCCTCGGGTGTCGCCGTGCCGTGGGCGGTCGAGGCCCAGAAGATCCTCGCCGAGGAGTGGAACGTCAAGGCGGACGTCTGGTCGGCCACGTCCTGGAACGAGCTGCGCCGCGAGGCGGTGGACTGCGAGCGGCACAACCTGCTGCACCCCGAGGAGGAGCAGCGCACCCCGTACGTGACGCGCCGGCTGGCCTCGGCGCAGGGGCCCGTGGTGGCGGTGTCCGACTGGATGCGGTCGGTGCCGGACCAGATCGCCCGGTGGGTGCCGGGGACGTACCAGTCGCTGGGCGCCGACGGCTTCGGCTTCGCCGACACCCGCGGCGCGGCCCGGCGCTACTTCCACATCGACGCCCAGTCGATCGTGGTGGCGGTGCTGACGGAGCTGGTCCGCGAGGGGCACCTGGACCGGTCCGTGCTGAAGCAGGCCATCGACCGGTACCAGCTGCTCGACGTCACGGCGGCCGACCCGGGCGTGGCGGGCGGCGACGCGTAGGGCGACGCGGCGCGCGGGACTACGCGTAGGACGACGCAAGGCGCGGCCGCGCGGCACGGGTTGACGCGAACAGGGGCCCCGGCGGGAGACCGCCCGGGGCCCCTGTTCCGTGCGGACGCAGGGGGCAGGTCCGCGGGCTGGGGGAGCTTCCAGGTCCGCGAGCTGGGGGCGCTTCCGGTTCCGGTCACGGTCCGGGTCTCGGTCTCGATCTCGGCGGCCTCCGGGCGCTTCCGGGTCCGCGTCGTGGCCTGGCCTGTGCGGCCGCTGCGGCCGTCGAGCGCTCGGCGCCGGTCACGGTCCGGGCCTCGGTCTCGGCGGCCTCCGGGCGTTTCCGGGTCCTGGCCACGGCGTCGCGTCGGTTCCCCTCCGGGGTTCGGGCAGGGGCCCCTGCCCCGCCCCGTGCTCCGTCCCGTCCTCGTCGTCCGTGGCCGTGACCGGGGCCGTGGCCGGGGCCGTGCGCAGGGAAGCGGGCCCCGGCGACGTGCCCGGGGCCCGCTCCCGAATGCTGTCGGCGACAGGTCAGACCATGCCGTACCCCATTGTCGTCGCCCCGGCCAGCGCGAGGACGGCCAGCAGCGTGTCGATGGCCCCCAGGACCACGGCCACCAGGGCCGGTACCGGGCGGGACCCCGCCCAGCTGCGGCCCATGGCCAGCCATCCGCAGACGATCGCCACCGGGCCGAGGACGATCCCCAGCACGAAGAACCCGGCGACCGCGCAGACGAGTCCGATGATGCCCAGCGTCGCGCGATCCGGCCCGGACTGTGACCTCATCCGGCCACGAGTGCGGGGGTGCCTGCGCGTTCCGTGTCCGAAGCTCGCCATCATCAACTCCCTGAAGGATTCGCTGAGATGGCGGGTACCCCGGCTTCGGCGGTGAATTCACGCCGGACGCGCGGGCGGTGGCCCGCCGCCCGCGCGCTGCCCCCCTCCAGCAGCGCGCGGCAGCGGCCCGTCCTCCCATTCCTGCGGAGAACTTGACCCAATGTGACCTGCGGTGCTCCCGCGTGGGAGGGATCACCGCCTTGGTTCACCCTGACGAGCGAACCCGGCCCCGGGATCCGTCAGATGTGGCCGACGCCCGCACCGGCCTGGGCGTTCTCGCCGCGCTTGGTGAGGAACGCGACCGCGATCGCCACCGCGGCGACCGCCGCGGCCGTGAGGGAGGCCAGGTGCATGCCGGACATGAAGGTGTCGTGCGCGACCTCGGTGATCGTCCCGGCGACCTCGGGCGGCAGACCGGGGGTGACCGGTGCGATGCCGAACTGGACGGCCTCCGCGGTCGCTTCGGCCTGTTCGGGACTGAGCGGCGGGAGCCCGGCCTCCTGCCAGTTGCCCGGCAGGTCGCTGTCCACCTTGGACGCCATCACCGCGCCCAGCACCGCCGTCCCGAGGCTGCCGCCGATCTGCATCGCGGACTGCTGGAGGCCGCCGGCCACGCCGGACAGCTCCATCGGGGCGTTGCCCACGATGACTTCGGTGGCGCCGACCATGACCGGCGCCAGGCCGAGGCCCAGCACGGCGAACCACAGCGACATCAGGCCGCTGCCGGTGTCCGTCTCCAGGGTCGACATGCCGTACATGGCGAGCGCGGTGAGCGCCATGCCGCCGGCCAGCGGGATGCGCGGGCCGGCCTTGGTGATCAGCACGCCGGCGAGCGGCGAGCCGACGATCATCATGCCGGTGAGCGGCAGCAGGTGCAGGCCGGCGTCGATCGGGCTCATGCCGTGCACGTTCTGCAGGTAGAACGTGACGAAGAACAGGCCGCCCATGAAGGCGATGGCCATCAGGACCATCAGCACCACACCCGCGGAGAGCGGGACCGACCGGAAGAGCGTCAGCGGGATCAGCGGCTCGCGGACCTGGGTCTCCCAGCCGGCGAAGCCGATGAACAGGGCGATCGAGGCACCGATGAACACCCACGTCCACAGGCCGCCCCAGCCCCACTCGGGGGCCTTGATCAGCGCCCAGACGAGGCAGAACATCGCCGCGGACAGCAGCACGATGCCCGGGATGTCGAAGGAGCGCGGGGCGTTCTCCGCACGGTGGTCGAGCAGGATCCACGCGCCGAGGGCGACCGCGAGCACCCCGACCGGCACGTTGATGAAGAACACCGACTCCCAGTTGACGTGCTCCACGAGGACGCCGCCGAGGATCGGCCCGCCCGCGGTGGAGGCGCCGATGACCATGCCCCAGATGCCGATGGCCATGTTGAGCCGCTCGGCCGGGAAGGTGGCCCGCAGCAGGCCGAGCGCGGCCGGCATCAGCAGCGCGCCGAACAGGCCCTGGAACACCCGGAAGACGATCACCATGGTGATGCCCTGGGACAGGCCGATGGCGGCCGAGGAGACGGCGAAGCCGGCCACGCCGATGAGGAACGTCTGCCGGTGGCCGAAGCGGTCGCCCAGCTTGCCCGCGGTGATCAGGGAGACCGCGAGGGCGAGGAAGTAGGCGTTGGTGATCCACTGCAGGTCGGACCAGGTGGCACCGAGATCCTTGGCGATGGCCGGGTTGGCGATCGCCACGATGGTGCCGTCCAGGGCCACCATCATGACGCCCACGGCCACGGTCACCAGGGTGAGCCAGGGATGACCCCTCAGTCCCGTACCGCGCTCCGCGCCCTGGGGTGCGCCCGGGCCGCCGCCGTCCCCCGCACCCTTGTCGATGGTGGTCTGACCAGTCATAGGACAAAAACTAATGTCAGCCGCTGACAGTTGCCAAACCATTTCGCGGGACGGCCGGCCGGCCGTCCCGCGCATATAGCCTGAGCGGGGGGAGCCGTTCGAGGAGGAGTCATGGAGCCGGTCGGTGGCGTCGTCACCGGGGTGCCGCGGCCGGGCCTGCGGGAGCTGAAGAAACGGCGCACCCGCGACGCGCTGGTCCGGGCCTCCCTGGAGCTGTTCGCCTCCCGGGGGTACGAGGGCACCACCGTCGACGACATCGCCGACGCCGTCGGCGTCTCCCAGCGCACCTTCTTCCGCTACTTCGCCGGCAAGGAGGACGTCGCGTTCCACGTCCAGCGGCTCGCGGAGGCGCGGGTCGTCGAGGCGTTCCGCGCCCGCCCGCCGGGCGAGCCGCCGCTGGACGCGCTGCGCTGGGCCGTGCTGGGCAGCTGGGACGGCATCACCGAGGCCGTGGAGCAGATCGTCCCCGTCGAGCTGCACATCCGGGTCCACCGGGTCATCGAGTCCACGCCCGCGCTGCTCGCCGCCCACCTGCGGCGGTCCGCGGAGCTGGAGGAGGAACTGGCCCGCATCGTCGCCGAGCGCGAGGGGCTCGACGTGGACGACGACCCCCGGCCGCGCCTGCTGGTCGCCGCCGTCGCGGGCGGGATCCGGGTCGCCGAACGGCTGTGGTCCGCCGGGGACGAGCCGACCGCCGCCGCCCTGCGCAACCTCACCGCCCGGTACCTGGAACGGCTGGGTCCGGCCCTCGCGGGGACCTGGCGCACGGAGTGATCGGCACCCGATCCCCGTACCGTCCGCACCCCATCCCCATACCGGCACGCCGAAACGTGATACCGGTCACTTGGCCGACGCGAGACCGTCTCGTTCTCCTAGTGTGTCCTTCCAGTGACTTCCTTCGACACCTCCCCTCAGCTGAACGTCTGGCGGGCGCTCCTCGCGCTCGCCGTCGTCTTCGTCATGCTGGCGACCACCGGCTGGACGGCGATACGCAGCCAGCGGGAGGCCGCCCCGCTGGCGGCCTCGCTCGACGCGTGGACCCACGGCCGGGTCGCCGGGCAGCGGCTGCCCGACCCGCGGTCGGAGCCGGACCGGCTGGCCCGCTTCTTCGCCGGCCTCGGTGACGCCCAGCGCGCGCTGCTCGCCCGCCGCTACCCGCTCGCGGTCGGAAACATGAACGGGGCCCCCGTCGAACTGCGGTACCGCGCCAACCGGATCGCCCTGGAGCAGGCACGCCACGTCGAACGGAAACGCGTGCACGACCAAGACCTCACCCCCGCCGGACGGCGCCAGGCGGCCCGGCGGCTGGACCGCATCGACGCGCTGCTGCGTCCGGGGCGGCGCATCCTCGCCTTCGACCCCGCCGGCTCGGGCCGGGTCGCCGAGGTCTTCGGCAGCCTGCGCCGCGCCGACCGGATCTCGGTCGTCGTCCCCGGCGTCGACACCGACCTGCTCACCTTCCAGCGCACCCGCCGCGCCCACACGGCCCCCGTCGGCATGGCGCGGGCCCTGTACGCGGCCGAGCGCGAGGCGGCCCCCGGCACCCGCACCGCCGTGATCGCCTGGGCCGACTACACCGCACCCCGCGGCCTCGGCATGGACGCCGCCACGGCGATGCGCGCGGAGAGCGGCGCGGTGCGGCTGAACGCGCTGCTGCGGGGCCTTCCCGGCACGGCCCCCGTCTCGCTGTTCTGCCACAGCTACGGCTCGGTGGTGTGCGGGCTGGCCGCGGACGCGCTCCCCCGCCGGGTGGCCGACATCGCGGTGGCCGGCAGCCCCGGCATGCGGGCCGACCGGGCCGACGACCTGCACACCTCGGCACGGGTGTGGGCGATGCGGGACGCCGACGACTGGGTGCAGGACGTGCCGTACCTGGAGGTCGGCGGGCTGGGCCACGGCGCCGACCCGGTGTCCGCGGGGTTCGGCGCGCGCGTGCTGTCCGCGCACGAGGCGAAGGGGCACAGCGGGTACTTCGTGCCGGGCACGGACAGTCTGCGCAATTTCGCCGAGATCGGTGTTGGCGCATACCGCGCGGTGGACTGTGCCCACGAAGACGACGCGTGCCGGAGGGGTTTGTCCGGTACGGACACTTCCGGACGCGCGTAGAAGCGGAGAAACTGCCCTGGACGAGGGGAGGGGACGAAGATGCTCGTGCCGCATACGATGAGCCGCATGGGTGACGTACTGGCCGGATTTCATGCCGCCTGGGAGTTCGAGTCCGACTCCGTGCTCATCCGCTACGAAAGGGGCCTTCGCACACCGAAGTTGTTTCAGGCACTCGGCTCGCGGCGCGTTCCGTTCGAGGCGATCGCCGGGGTCACGCTGACGGCCGGCCGGCGCGGCACGGTGGTGCTGCGCATCGAGCCGCGGCCCGGCGCGGACCCGCTGATGGAGGCGGCCGCCGGGCAGTTGAAGGAACACAGCGACCCCTACCGGCTGGTCCTGCCCGCGGAGCGGGAGACGCTCGCCGAGTACTACGCGGACGAACTGTGCGACCACATCACCGAGTCCGGTCCGGCCGACCGCCATCTGGTCGCACCGCCGGCGGCCCCGCTCCGGTTCAAGGCGTACGACGGCCGGGCGACGTTCGACGGCACCGCCGTGTCCTTCCGCTGGTTCTGGACGGGCGCGTCCTCCGCCAAGTGGAAGGCCGGTGACCAGCGCTTCCCGGTGGGCGAGCTGACGGGCGTGGAGTGGCGCTCGCCGGAGGTCTTCGACGGCTACCTGCGGCTGCTGCTGAGGGACGGCCGGGAGGCGCCGGCACAGGCCGACCAGGATCCCGCGGCGGTCGTGTTCGGCCTCGGGTACGGGCCGGTGCACGAGTCGCTGCCGTTCGCGGCGGCGGTCCTGGCAGCGGCGCGCACCAGCGAGCCGGTGCCCGCGGTGGCCGCGGTCCCGCGCCGCCGCGACCCGGCGGACATCGCCGAGCGGATCCGTCACCTCGGGGAACTGCACCAGGCGGGACTGGTGACGGACGAGGAGTTCTCGTCCAAGAAGGCGGAGTTGCTGGCGGAGCTGTAGCGGGACGGCCGGGAGTCAACGCCTGGCCGGGCATTGCCTCCCGGCCAGGCGTTGCTTCCCGGCCGCCCGTCCGCTCCCGCCTCGGGGGGACGGCCGCCCGTGTGCTCCCGCTCGGGTGTGGACGGCCGCCCGTCGGGGTGTTGCCCTGCGCCCTCAGCCGTCGCCCTGCGTCGTCGCCGGGGCGCCCCCGGCGTCCGCGTAGAAGTCGATCTTCCGGTCGAGCAGGGCCAGCGTGCCCCGCAGCTCGGCGATCCGGGTGCGCACGTTCTCGCGGGTCGCCGTCAGGAGTTCCAGGCGCTCGGGGTGGGTGTGGTCGCCGGCGCGTACCAGTTCCGCGTAGCGCACCATGTCGGCGACCGGCATCCCGGTCAGCCGCAGCTTGCCGACCAGGCCGAGCCAGTCGAGGTCGCGGTTGCTGTAGCGGCGCCGGCCGGTGTGCGAGCGGTCGACGTGCGGCATCAGCCCGATCCGCTCGTACCAGCGCAGGGTGTGCGCGCTGAGCCCGGTGAGGGCGGCGACCTCGCTGATCGTGTAGTGGTCCGCGCCGTCCGGCCGCCGGTCGTCCCGGGGCGGACCGGCGCAGAGGCCGGGCGTGGTGCTCGCGTCGGGCGTGGTGCTCGCGTCGGTCGTCGTGCTCGCCTCGGTCGTGGCGCCCGCGTCGGTCGTCGTCCCCGTGCCGGTCGTCGTAGCCGTGTCGGTCTTGATGGCCGTGTCGGTCCTGGTGCCCGTGTCGGTCCTGGTGCCCGTGGTTTCCGTCACCGTCATGCCACCACGCTAGAACGTCGGGGTGCGCTCCGGGCAAGCACGCCGGGCGGGAGCCCGGCGGAAACACGTGGGGCGGCGCGCCGTCCGGCCGTTACGGTGCCCGGTATGACTGTCGTACGCCGTGCCGTACCCGAGGACGCGCCGGAAGTGCTGCGTCTGCGCCAGGTGATGATCGACTCGATGGCCCGTTCCGACCCGTCGACGCTCTGGCACGCCGACGCGCTGCCGGTGCTGCGGGCCCGGCTGGCGGAGCCGGACGGCCCGTTCGCCGCGTTCGTGGTGGACCACCCGGAGCGGCCGGGCGCGCTGGCGTCTCTGGTCGCCGGTTCGCTGGAGTACCGCATCGGCGGCGCGCGCAACCCCCTGGGCACGGACGGTTACGTGTTCAGTGTGGCCACCGACCCGGCCGCGCGCCGCCGCGGCTACGCGCGGGCCTGCGTGGAGGCGCTGCTGGAGTGGTTCCGCGAGCGGGGCGCCGGACGGGTCCGGCTGACGGCGTCCCCGGAGGCCGAGCCGCTGTACACGGCGCTCGGCTTCGCCCGCAGGCCCGACCCCTTGCTGGAACTGATGCTCTGAGCGCTTAGGCTCGATGGCATGTCGCTGAAGAGCCTCACGCTGATCGAGAACTGGCCGGTGCCCACCGCCGCCGCGGGCGTCGTCCGCGCGGACGGCACCGTACTGGGCACGCACGGGCCCGCCGGCCACCGCTTCCCGCTGGCCTCGGTGACGAAGCCGCTCGCGGCGTACGCGGTGCTCGTGGCGTACGAGGAGGGCGCGATCGAGCTGGACGAGCCGGCCGGGCCGGACGGCTCCACGGTCCGCCACCTGCTCGCGCACACCTCCGGCCTGGCCTTCGACGAGCACCGGGTGACCTCCGCGCCCGGGGAGCGGCGGCTGTACTCCAACGCCGGCTTCGAGCAGCTCGGGGACCACGTCGAGAAGGCGACCGACATCCCGTTCGCCGAGTACCTGCGGCAGGCGGTGCTGGAGCCGCTGGGCATGACGGGCACCTCGCTGGAGGGCTCGCCCGCGAAGGACGGCGTGTCCACCGTGGACGACCTGCTGCGGTTCGCCGCCGAGGTCCAGGCGCCGCGCCTGCTGGACCCGCGCACCGTCGCCGCGGCGATGACCGTGCAGTACCCGGGCACCAAGGGCGTCCTGCCGGGCTACGGCCATCAGAACCCCAACGACTGGGGCCTCGGCTTCGAGATCCGCGACGGCAAGTCCCCGCACTGGACGGGGTCGGCGTCCTCCCCCCGGACCTTCGGCCACTTCGGGCAGTCCGGCACCTTCCTGTGGATCGACCCGGACGCGGGCCTCGCCTGTGCCGCCCTGGCCGACCTCGCCTTCGGCCCGTGGGCCGTCGAGGCGTGGCCGCCGTTCACCGACGCCGTCCTGGCGGAGGCGCGGGGCTGAGGCGGCGCCGCGGCCCGGAGGCCACGGGGAAAATCCGGTCGCGGGCGCCCCTCGGCGGGCGCCACCTTCCGGCTCCACGCGACGCGAAGGGGGCCGCTATGGCGACCGGGGACACGCGAACGGGCCGGCTGGACCTGCTGCTCGACCAGTTCGACCAGGCCAGGGAGATGGCGCGGGTACGGCTGAAGGGCCTCGGCGACGACGAGTACCTGTGGGAGCCGGTGCCCGGCTGGTGGTCGGTGCGGCGCCGGAGCGAGGCGGTCACCCCCAGGGCGTTCGGGCCGGGCGAGTGGGTGCTCGACCAGGGCGCCCCGGACATCCCGGCGAGCGAGTACGCCGAGATCGCCCGGCAGCGGGCCGCCGGGATGACGGTCGCGGAGATCGCCGAGGACTGGAGTGTGAGCACCGGGCGGGTCGAGGAGGTGCTCGCCCGTCCGGGGGAGCCGGAGCCCGACGTGAACCCGGTGACGACCATCGCGTGGCGGCTCGGCCACCTGCACTTCTGCTGCGCGGGCGTCTGGGAGTGGACGTTCGGCGAGCGCCGCCGCGACCCGAAGCAGATCGTCCGCTTCGGCCCCGCCGCCGGTCCGGCGCTGGAGGCGTTCTGGGCCCTGCTGGACCGGTGGCGCGCGAGCGTGGCGGAGGTGACGGAGGAACAGCTCGACACCGTCGGCTTCTCCCAGTACCCCTACGGGTCCGACCCCCACGACCCGTTCGTCTCCGTCCTGGCGGGCGCCAACCTGGAGTTGATCCACCACATGGCGGAGGTCGCGCTGCTGCGCGACCTGTGGGCGGCCCGGCCGTCGCGCTGACCGCGGCGTGAAGCAGCGGTGAAAACCCTGTGGAAAGGGTGTCGGTGGTGCGCTCTATGCTGCACCGCAAGATCACGCGGACGCGTCACGCGGACACGTCGCGGACGCACGCGGACCAAGGGGAGGGCGCGGCATGTTCGGCAGGCTGTTCGGCAGGGGCGGGGAGAGACCGGCGGATCCGTACGCCCTTCCGGTCCCCCGGAAGAAGAACGGGACGTACACGCTCCAGGCCCTCGGGGACTCGCGGGTGCTGACGCTGCTGGAGGCGGCCCGGGCCGGTGACTGGGAGGCCGTGAAGGCAGCGCTCGCCCCGTTCGACCTCGGCCGCGACCACCAGGTCCTGAGCGAACTGGCCGACGTGGACGGCGTGGAGGCGTGGATCGGCCGGGCCGTCGAGGAGGACAAGGAGCACCGTCCCGAGGCACTGCTCATATCCGGGGCGCGCCACGTCGTCTGGGGCTGGGAGGCACGGACCAGTGCGCGGGCCGTGGACGTGTCCCGGGAACAGTGGCAGGTCTTCCACGAGCGGCTCCACCTCGCCGAGCAGCAGTTGTTCGAGGCCGCCGAGCTGCGGCCGGAGTGGGTCACACCGTGGCGCCGGCTGCTGACCTCGGGGCGCGGCATGTCGCTCGGCGACACGGTCAACGAGACGCGGTTCGAGGCCGGTCTGCGCCGCGAGCCGCTGGGCCTGGAGCTGCACACCGAGTGGCTGTCGCACCTGCAGCCCCGCTGGGGCGGCGAGCAGGGCGCGGCCCTGGCGTTCGCCCGCGAGGCGTCCGCCCGCGCGCCCGAGGGCCACCGCCTCGGCTGCCTGGTCGCCATGGCCCACATCGAGGAGTGGGTCGAGTCGGACGACCAGCAGTGCCTGGACCGGCCGGAGATCCAGTCCGAGCTGGCGGAAGCCGCCCGGCGCAGCATCCTGCACCCCGACTACGAGCGGCGCCCGGGGTGGCACGGCGACTTCAACCTCTTCGCCATGGCGCTGGCCCTGTCCTCCGAGAGCATCGTGTGCCGGCGGGTCTTCCACGAACTGGACGGCGCGTACACCGAGTGGCCGTGGACGTACATGGCGCGGCCCGAGAGGATGTACGCCCTCTACCGGCGCCACGCCTGATCCCACGGCAGACGCCACCGGGACGGGGCCGCATCCGCGGCAGGCGTCCGGTGCTTCGCGCCGTCGGCGCGTGGCTGCGCCAACCGTCCGGCCCGGACCGCCGGTGCCGACCGTCCCGCCCGGACCGCCGGTTCCGCCCAGGTCGCCCGTCCCGCCCGTTCATGCCCGGCTGATCGAGGCCGGATGATCGGGAACCGGTCGAGGACGGCAGGTCCGACGGCAACGGACGGAGACGGGCGACCGCCCGCAGCCCCCGCCGTCCCTCCGGCCGCCCGCGGCCCATCCCGTATCCGTCGTCGGCAGCCCCACCCTGTCTCCACGCCCTTCCCGCCCTGTCTCCCCTCTCCTCTCTCCTCGCCCTTGCTCGCCCTCCTCACCCTTGTTCGCCCTTGCTCCCCTGTTCGCCCTCTCCCACCCCCGGACTGCCCGATGACTCTGCCCGACACCGCCCCCGGCCCGGCCGGCGCCGACCGCACCTTCCAGGTGGACCTGCGCGGCCTCGTCGACCTCCTCTCCCACCACCTCTACTCCAGCCCCCGCGTCTACCTGCGGGAACTGATGCAGAACGCGGTGGACGCGCTCACCGCCCGGCACGCTCTCGCCCCGGACGCCCCCGCCGACGCGTTCGGCATCCGCCTGTACGCCGACGGGGAGGTGGTGCGCGTCGAGGACGACGGCGTCGGGCTCACCGAGGCCGACGTGCACGCCTTCCTCGCCACGATCGGCCGCAGCAGCAAGCGGGCCACCGGAGCCTCCCCGGACGAGCCCGTCCGGGGCATGGGGCGGATCATCGACCAACGGGCCGACTTCATCGGCCAGTTCGGCATCGGCCTGCTCTCCTGCTTCCTGGTCGCCGACGAGATCCACGTGCTCAGCCGCTCCGCCCGCACGCCCGACGCGCCCGCCGTCGAGTGGCGGGGACGCGGCGACGGCAGCTACAGCGTGCGCGCCCTCCCGGCCTCCGCCCGCCCCCGGCCCGGCACCACCGTCACGCTGACGCCGCGCGCCGACGCGGCCGAGTGGACGCGTCCGGCTCACGTGCTCACCCTGGCCCGGCACTTCGGCTCCCTGCTGCGCCACCCGGTGACCTTCCACGCCGGCCCGGGCGGCGGCACCGGCACCCCGGTCAACCCCGAGGCGGCACCCTGGGCCCGGTCGTACCCGACGCCGGGGGCGCGGGCCCGCGCGCTGGCCGCGTACGGCGAGGAGGTGTTCGGGTTCACGCCGCTGGACACCATCGAACTGGACCTGCCGGCCGTCGGGCTGAAGGGTGTCGCGTGCGTCCTGCCCGAGGCGGTGCCCGCCGGCCGGCGCCACGGCCACCGGGTGCACCTGAAGGGCATGCTGCTGTCCGAGCAGGCCGAGGAGATCCTGCCGGAGTGGGCGTTCTTCGTCCGCTGCGTCGTGGACGCCGAGAGCCTGCGCCCGACCGCGTCCCGGGAGGCGCTGTACGAGGACGACACCCTCGCCGCGGTCCGCGACGCCCTCGCCGACCGGCTGCGCGCCTGGATCGCCCGGGCCGCCGCGAGCGACCCGGAGCTGCTCGGCCGCTTCCTCCAGGCGCACCACCTGGCCGTGAAGTCGCTCGCCGTGCACGACGACGAGATCCTGCGGATGCTGCTGCCCTGGCTGCCGTTCGAGACCACCGACGGGCACTGCACCCTCGACGAGTTCGCGCGCACCCACGCCACCGTGCTGGTGACGTCCAGCGTGGAGGAGTTCCGGCAGGTCGCCTCCATCGCCTCGGCCGCCGGGCTCGGCGTCGTCAACGGCGGCTACACCTACGACCGGGAACTGGTCCACCGGCTGCCCGAGATCCGGCCGGAGACGAACGTCGCCGACCTGGACCCGGCGACCCTCACCGCCCACCTCGACCCCGTCGACCGGGAGACCGAACTGGCCGCCGCCGCCTACCTCGCGCAGGCCCGGGACGCCCTCGCCGTCTTCGACTGCGACGTCGCGCTGCGCACCTTCCAGCCCGCCTCCGCCCCGGCGCTCCTGGTGGACAGCCGCGAGGCCCGGCACGAACGCACCCGGTCCCGCCTGGCCCGGGAGCAGGAGGGCGGCCTGTGGGGCGACATCCTGGGCGCCCTGCAGCAGGAGGCGCCCCGCGCCCAGCTGATCCTCAACCAGCTGAACCCGCTGGTGCGCACCGCCGTCGCCATCGACGAGCCGGAGCTGGCCCGTACCAGCGCCGAGGCGCTGTACGGGCAGGCGGCGCTGCTGTCCCGGCGTCCGCTCCGGCCCGCCGAGTCCAGTCTGATCAACCGTTCCTTCCTCGACCTTCTCGCCCACGCCCTGCGCAAGGACAGCTGACGATGCCGACCACCGCACCCCAGACCACCGACGAGCTGTACGAGGCCCTCCGGGAGAACGACGCGCGCCCCTACGGCCGCACCCGGACCGTCATCGCCGAGGAACTCGTCGACGCCGCCGAGCAGTTCCAGGAGACCCGGCCGCTGATCGACGCCCTGCTGGAGCTCCACGAGGCGTACACCTACGGCGCCGAGCCCCGGAAGTCGCCCGTCGTCTTCGCCCGGGTGCTCTCCCTCTTCGACGAGCAGCCCGACGTCTTCGACGAGCGGCTGCGGCACCAGCTGTTCTGGCGGTTCAAGTGGGTCGCGAACGCCCTGCGCGCGCTGCCCGAGATACCGCTGACCAGCCTGCGCCAGTGGCTGACCGAGATGCGCGACCGCTACGAGAGGGCCGGGCTGGACCTCCAGCCGTACTACGGGCAGGCGTACCAGCTCGCCGCGCACACCGGGGAGGACACCGCCCTCGCCTACGAGCTGTGGGCGGGCCGGTCCCGCTCCCGGCTCAGCGACTGCGAGGCGTGCGAGACCTGCGAACGCGCCCTGTACCACCTGGCGGCGGGCGACGACGAGCGGGCGCTGCGCGCCTGGGAGCCCGTCCTGGCCGGCGAGGAGTCCTGCCGGGAGGAGCCGGCCCGGTCCGTCTCCTACGCGCTGCTGCCGCTGCTGCGGCTGGGCCGCGCCGACGAGGCGCGCTCCCTGCACCTCGCCGGGTACCGGGCCTGCCGCCGCGACCCCTCGATGGCCGGAGAGGTGGGCCGGCACCTGGAGTTCTGCGCGCTGACCGGCAACGAGGCACGCGGCCTGGAACTGCTCGCGGAGAACCGGACCCTGTTCGACGAGGTGGACTCGCCGCGGGACGTGCTCGACTTCCTCACCGGGGTGGAGGTCCTGCTCCAGCGCGTCGAGGACCTCGGCCACGGTGACCTGCCGGCCGCCGGGCCCGCGGGGCGCGCCTGGACGGTGAGCGCGCTGCGCGCCGACGCACGCGACCGCGCCGACGGCCTGGCCGCCCGCTTCGACGCCCGCAACGGGACCCCGGCCCACACCGACCGCCGCCGGGCCCGCCTGGAGCGCGCCCCGCTGCTCGACGCGCTGGAGCTGACCCTGCGCCCGCGCGGCCTGGACGACGTGGCCCCGGCGCCGGCGCCGACCGCGGCTGCCCCGGCGACCGCTTCGGCGGCCCGTGCGGGCGCCGGTGACGCGGAGGAGTCGGTGGCCGACCTCGTCGTGCGGGCACGGACGCTGGAGGAGGAGGGGCATCCGGACGCGGAGGCGTGCTGGGAGCGGCTGCGCACCCTCGTCGCGGCCCGCGACTACGCGCACCCCGACGACCCGGCGGTGGGCCCGCGCGTGCGGCTGCACGCGGACCTGCTGTCCGACGAGGCGGGCCGGGCGAGCCTGCGGGACGCCTACGCGGAGGCCGTCGCCCTGCACGAGGAGGCCGCGGGCCTGTACGAGGACGCGGACCTGCCGGGCCACGCGGCCCTCGCCCGCGCGAACGCCCTGCTGGCCGCCGCGCAGCTGCCGCCGTCGCCGGACACCTCCGATGCCGGTGCCGGTCCCGGTGCTGATGCCGGTACCGGTCCCGGTGCTGATGCCGGTCCCGGTGCTGATGCCGGTACCGGTCCCGGTGCTGATGCCCGTGCCGGTGCCGCGGCCGACACGTCCGACACCGCCGGTGCTCCGGCCCCCGCGCCCGCGCCCGCCCCCACCCCCTCCACCGGCGCCGACGAGGCGAGGGCGGCGCAGGTCGCGGCGCTCACCGCCGCGCACGCCGCCCTGGTCGAGCTGCACGAGGAGACGGCCGGGCTGGCCCCGTACCAGGAAGGGCGTCTGCTGCGGCTGCGGGCGACCGCGCTGGGCCTGCGCCTGCAGACCTCGCGCGACGAGGAGCACGCGGCGGCGGCCCGCGCCGAGATCGACCTGCTGCACGCCTTCGCCACGCGGCACGACCTCGCGGGACAGATCGCCGGTGCGCTGATCCTGCGGGCGACCACCCACGCCCTGACGGGCGAGCTCCCGGTCGCGCTCGCGGAGACCGACGGGCTCCTGGCCCGGCTGAAGGAGCACGGCCCGGCCTGGCACCTGCCCCGGGCGCTCGCCCTGCGCGGCCGACTGCACCTCGGGCTCGGGGACCCGCAGGCCGCGTACTCCGAACTGTCCGAGGGGCTGCGGCTGGCCGCCGAGTGGCCGGCCGGGGCGATGGACACCTCCCGGCTGCACGCCGACCTGGCCGAGACCTGCATGCACCTGGGCCGCCCGGAGGAGGCGCTGCGGCACCTGAGCCGGGCGGCGGAGCAGGACCTGCGCCGGGGCGACCGGTTCGACGCGTTCTGCACGTACAGCAACGCGGCGCAGCTCAGCCTGGACCTCGGCCGCGTCGAGGACGCCATCGCGCTGCTCGACTCCCTGCTCGTCGAGCCGGACGTCGTCGCCGGGGAGCTGGACGACCGGCTCGTCGCCCAGCTGCGCCTGACCCGGGCCCGCGCGCTGCGGGCGGGGGACGACCTGAAGGCCGCCACGGCGGAGTTCGTCGCCCTCGCGGCCGAGTCGGCGGGCTGGGACGACGATCCGGGCAGCCACGCCATGATCGCCGCGGAGACCGCCGTACTGCTCGGTGAGGCGGGCGAGTTCGGGCAGGCCCGCAAGGTCGTGGACCAGGCGCTGGCCGCGCACGCCCGCGAGCCCCGCTACGAGCCCCTCAGCAACTGCCTGCGCGAACTCGCCCGGCTGAAGGCACAGCAGGAGGGCCCGGACGGCCTGGCCGAGGCCCGTGCCTTCCTCGCCGACGCCGCCCGGGTCGCCGACGAGGCCCGCGCCGTCGGCTACCAGGCGCACGGTCGGTCCCTGGACACCGCCCTGGCCTACGAGCACGGGCGGGTCAACGCCTACGCCGGTGCCTACGAGGAGGCCCTGGCCTCGCTGGAGCGGACGCTCGGGCTGCTGGGGGACCCGGGCGGGGATCCCGAGCAGGCCGGGGAATGGGCGGAGACGGTGCGCCTCGCGGGTGCCGTGGAGGGCATCTACCTGGAGCGCACCGCCCCCGCCCTGGCCCGGCTCGACGCGGCGGTGCCGCTGCTGACGGGCCTCGGCCACACGGAGGAGGCGGCGGCGCTGACCGAGCTGGCGGCGAAGCTGCGCGACGAGGCGTGAGACGGTGCCCGGCGGGGGGACGGTGGGCGGCAGCCCCGTCCCCCCGCCGGGCCCTCCTCGGGACCGGCAAGGCCGGGACTGCCCAGATGGGGCCACGCGGAACGGACCGGTGCGAAGGGGACGTGACATGCGGGGAAGCGGTTCCACGTCCGCCCTGTGACAGTGATCTCGTTTACCCGGCACGCCTGTACCGTTTGGTGACCTTGTGTCAGCTGCAATGGGCGTCTTGCGTCAGTTCCCTTGCGTGACAGCGGCGTTAACGCTGCCGTCCACCTCTTGTGCAATCCGCGTAGACCGATCAATCTTTCGCCTGGCGACAGGCACACGTGATCACGGACGAAGCGTCCGCGTTTGGCATGTACCTGACTAAAGTCCGTCCACGCATCCGGGCGGGCGTCCGCCCCGTGCGTCCCCCGCGGGCGCACCTCCCCCACACTCCCCACCCTCCGAGGAGGAACCCCCCGATGGCAGCGAAGCGAAACGCCAAGCGCAGATCGATCGCCGGCATGGGATCCGTCGCCGCGGTCGCCCTGGCCGGCGGCCTGCTCACCGCCCTGCCCGCGCACGCCGCCGAACCCGCGACCGGACCGATCGCCCACGCGGACGCCCCGAACGCGGTCGAGGACAGCTACATCGTCACCCTCAAGCCGGGCACCGAGGCGGCCTCCGCCAAGGGCAAGGGCATCGCCAAGAAGCACGGCGCCGAGGTCGACCACACCTTCCGCGAGGCCCTGAACGGCTACACCGTCGAGGCGTCCGAGACCGAGGCCGCCCGCCTCGCCGCCGACCCGTCGGTCGCCCTGGTCGAGCAGAACCGCACCTTCACCATCCAGGCGACGCAGACCAACCCGCCGTCCTGGGGCCTGGACCGCATCGACCAGACGGCGCTGCCGCTGAGCGGCTCCTACACCTACGACGACACGGCCGGCCAGGGCGTCACCGCGTACATCATCGACACCGGTGTGCGCATCTCCCACAGCGACTTCGGCGGACGCGCCCGCAACGGCTACGACGCCGTGGACGGCGACAACGTCGCCCAGGACGGCAACGGCCACGGCACCCACGTCGCCGGCACGGTGGCGGGCAGCGCCCACGGCGTCGCCAAGAAGGCCAATATCGTGGGCGTCCGCGTCCTCGACAACAACGGCTCCGGCACCACCGCCGGCGTGATCGCGGGCGTCGACTGGGTCGCCGACAACGCGGTCCTGCCGGCCGTCGCCAACATGTCGCTCGGCGGCGGCGCCAGCACCAGCCTCGACAACGCCGTCCGCAACGCCATCGCCGCCGGTGTCACCTTCGCCGTCGCCGCGGGCAACGAGTCGACCACGGCGACCGGTTCCCCGGCCCGGGTCTCCGAGGCGATCACCGTCGGCGCCACCACCAGCACCGACGCCCGCGCGAGCTACTCCAACTACGGCTCCAACCTGGACATCTTCGCGCCGGGCTCCTCCATCACCTCCGCCTGGCACACCGGCGACAGCGCCACCAACTCCATCTCCGGTACCTCGATGGCCACCCCGCACGTCGCGGGCGCGGCGGCGCTGTACCTGGCGGACAACCCCTCGGCCACCCCGGCCCAGGTGTCCTCCGCGCTCATCTCCGGCTCCGTCTCCGGCGCCGTCGGCAACCCGGGCACCGGCTCCCCGAACCGCCTGCTCCACGTCGGCGGCAGCGGCGGCACCACTCCGCCCCCCGGCAAGACCTTCACCAACTCCACGGACCACCGGATCAACGACCGGTCCACCGTCGAGTCCCCGATCACCGTCACCGGCGTCTCCGGCAACGCCCCTTCGGCCCTCAAGGTGCCGGTGAACATCGTCCACACCTACATCGGTGACCTGACGGTCCAGCTGGTCGCCCCCGACGGCTCGGTCTACACCCTCAAGTCGTCCGGCACCGGCGGCTCCACGGACAACATCAACACCACGTACACCGTGAACGCCTCCTCGGAGACCGCCAACGGCACGTGGAAGCTCCGCGTCACCGACAGCTACTCCGGCGACACCGGCTACATCAACAGCTGGGGCCTGACCTTCTGACGCCCCGCACCGCCCACTCCGCCCCGGCAGGGATCACCCTGCCGGGGCGGAGCCCTGTCCGGCCGGCGGTCCGTCAGAGGGCCGCACGGCCGCATTCCACGCGGCGAGCACAGATCACCTGCCAGGACGCACGAGGAGGGTGGTGGCCGCCGGGTGGCAGGGGGGCCAGCACCACCCCGGAACGGGCCGCCAGCCGTATGGGCCGCGGCGCCGGCCCTCCGTAGCGTTCCTGTCATGGAGACGACGAAGAGTGCGCGGTGGGGCCGGTCCGGACGGTGGCGTGCGGGGCTGGCCGTGGCCGGGCTCGCCGCGATCGGGACCGCATCGCTCCTCGGGCCGGGCACCACGGCCGAGGCCATGGGCGCCGACCGGGACGCGCGGTCGCGGCTGCAGCGGGACGCGGACGCGGTACGGGACACGGGAGCCACCGGGCTGACGGTGCGCGCCCGTGACGCGGCCGGGCGCGAGACGCTGGCCCGGTCCGGCACCGCCAGCCTGAAGGACGGGGGCCGGGTCCCCTTCGACGCCTACTACCGCATCGGCAGCGACACCAAGACCTTCACGGCCGTGGCCGCGCTCCAGCTCGTCGGCGAGGGCACGCTGAGCCTGGACGACACCGTCGAGCAGTGGCTGCCCGGGGTGGTCTCCGGCAACGGCAACGACGGCAGCCGCATCACCCTGCGCAACCTGCTCCAGCACACCAGCGGCCTGGCCAACTACACGGACATCGCCTTCGAGGACCCGGCGGAGCTGACACCCGAGCGCTTCCACGCACAGCGGTTCCGCTCGCAGACCCCCGAGGAGCAGGTCGCCCTGGCGATGGAGCGCGCCCCCGGCTGGCTGCCGGACGCGGACGATCCGGGCGCCGAGACGCGGTGGGCGTACTCCAACACCAACTACGTGCTGCTCGGGATGGTCATCGAGAAGGCCACGGGCAACCCCTGGGCGCAGGAGGTGCACGACCGGATCATCGAGCCGCTGGGGCTGCGCCGCACGCTGATACCGGACACCTCGCCGTACGTGCCGATGCCGACGGCCACGGGGTACACGCAGTTCCCCGGCCAGGACGACCTCACCGACACCACGCTGGCCGTGGGCGGCGGCGCGGACGGCGGCATCATCAGCACCACCCGCGACATGAACACCTTCCTGCGCGCCCTGATGGACGGCCGGCTGCTGCCGCCGGAGCAGCTGAAGCAGATGCGCACCACCGTCCCGGCGCCCGACTACGCCACCGACGGCAGGACCCGCTACGGGCTCGGCCTCGCCTGGCGCCCGGCCGAGGGCTGCGAGGGCGGTATCTGGCACCACGGCGGCACGTCCTTCGGCACCGCCTCCGAGACCGCCGTCACGTCCGACGGCCGGGTGTCGGCCGCAGCCGCCGTCTTCACCACGCGCTTCGGTGACGAGAAGCGGTTCCTCGAGCAGGCGGACGCCGCGGTCCGCCTGCTGGACCGGGCGGTGTGCGGCGACCGGAAGCGCGGGTGACCGGGGGCGCACCCCCGCGACCAGGGGTGGCGCAGTCGGGAACGGGTCCCTGCCTCCCGGGTCACCGGCACTCGAACCACACCGTTTTGCCGTGACGGTCGGGCGGGACACTCACCCCCCATCGGTCCGTCACCGCGTCGACGATCACCATCCCCCGCCCACCCTCACCAAGCCCGTCCCCGGCGCCCCTCACCGGCAGCTCCGGACAGCCGTCGGCGACCTCCACCCGCACCCCACCGGGCAACAGCAGAAAGCAGATCCGGCAGTGCCGGCCGGGCACATGCCGTACGACGTTGGCGACCAGTTCGGTGAGCGCCAGCTCGGCGGCGTCGGCCACCTCGGCCAGCCCCGAGCCGACGAGATACAGCCGCAGGATGCGGCGCAGATGCCGTGCCGAGTGCTTTCCCACGGCGAACTCGGCACGGTACTCGCTGGGGACGCCCGCCGCCTGCGGACCAGTTGTCTGATTCACACCACGATGCTGCAACTCAACGCATACGCTCGACTACGGAACGAAACGAACGCCGCGAGGCGTTGAACCGAGGTGCCGCCGTGGTCAACATCCAGTCGCTCGACCCCACTGCCTCCCCGCTGGACTACTACGGCTGGGAGTTGCGCCGCCAGCGCGAGGCACACGGCCTCAAACAAGGCCAGCTCGGCGAGATCATCTTCTGCACGGGGTCACTGATCGGCCAGATCGAGACCACCAAGAAGGTCCCCACCCGCGACTTCTCCGAACGCGTGGACGCGGCACTCGGCACGGACGGCCTCTTCTCCCGCCTGATCGGCCTGGTCCTGCGCAGCCAACTGCCCACGTGGTTCCAGCCGTACGCGGAGATGGAGGCGAAGGCGGCGTACATCTCCACCTACCAGGCGCAGTTGGTCTACGGGCTGCTGCAGACGGAGGAGTACGCGCGGGCTGTGCTGACCGCCGGCAAGAACGAGCAGCTGGACAGGCTGCTCGCCGCCCGGATCGAACGGCAACGCATTCTGGACTGGGAGCGTCCGCCCCTGACACTGGTGATCCTGGACGAGGCAGTACTCCACCGGCCGATCGGCGGGCGTGATGTGATGCGAGGCCAACTGGAACATCTGGTGGAGTTGAGCACGCACCGGTGGATTCGCATCCAGGTGCTCCCCCTGACAGCCGGCGAACACCCCGGCCTCGCCGGGGCCTTCAACATCCTGCGCTTCGAGGACCACCCGGACGTCTTCTACACCGAAGACATGATGGCCGGCCACATGACGGCAAACCCGGACACCATCAAGGAAGCCAGTCTCCATTACGCTCACTTGCAGGCAGCCGCCCTCTCCGTACGGGACTCGGCGGCGCTGATCGCCCGCGTAGTGGAGGAACGCTATGAAGACCGAACAGAGCGTGACCCTGTGGCGTAAGTCCAGCTACAGCGGACCGAACGGCGGTGACTGCGTGGAGTGCACCGTCACCGGCGGCGCGGCCTGGCGCACCTCCTCGTACAGCGGGTCGAACGGCGGCGACTGCGTCGAGGCAGCCCCCGCCTGCCCCACCGGCACCGTCCCCGTCCGGGACAGCAAGAACCCGGCCGGGCCGGTCGTCACCGTCGGGGCCGGTGCCTGGCAGGCGTTCGTCGACGGGCTGCGCTGAGCGGACGGGCGCCGCCCGTTCCGGGCCTCAGGCTCCCCGCATCTCCCACAGCAGCAGTTCCGCCGGCGCGTCACCCGCGACCGCCGCGACCCCCTCGGTACCGGTGAGGCGCGCAGAGTCGCCCGGGCCCAGGCTGTCGGCGTCCAGAGTCACCTCACCCCGCACCACGTGCACGTAGACGTACGCCGCGTCCGGTACCGCCGTCCGCTCCCCCGCCGCCAGGCGGCGGACGTGGAGCATGGCGCCGGCCTCGGGGAGGGCGTAGGGGGTGGAATCGGCTATGCCGCGGACGACCTCGTAGGAGGGCTCGCCGCCCGGTTCCAGCGGAGCCAGCCACATCTGCAGGAAGACCAGCGGTTCCGGGCCGGCGTTGCGTTCGACGTGGCGGACGCCGGACGCGGCACTCAGGCGTTGGACGTCGCCGGGGCGGATGACCGTCTCCTCGCCCGTGGAGTCGCGGTGGGTCAGCTCGCCCTCGACCACCCAGGTGACGATCTCGGTGTGGCTGTGCGGGTGCTCGTCGAAGCCGGCGCCGGGGGCGAGGTGCTCCTCGTTGCAGGCGATCACCGCGCCGAAGCGGAGGTTGTCCGGGTCGTAGTGGGGGCCGAAGGAGAAGGCGTGCCGGGTGGTGATCCCGGCCGCCGGGTCGCCGCCCCGGTAGCGCTCGTCGGCGCGCCGTACGTGCATCACGCCGTCCACCGTAGCCCCGGGCCCGCGGGGGCCGTCGCGGACCCGGCGGGCCACCCGGTTGCCCGGATGAGGCAGTCTTGTCCCCGTGCCCGAACCCGAAACCAGTAAGCCCGACGCCGCAGTGCGCCCCGCCCACCCGCATGCCGCGACGCTGAAGCGGCTGGAGCAGTCCTCCGGCAGTCTCGCCGCGCAGGCCATCGCGCGCATGGACGAGACCCTGCCCTGGTACCGGGCGATGCCACCGGAGAACCGCTCCTGGATCGGGCTGGTCGCGCAGGCGGGTATCGCCGCGTTCACCGAGTGGTTCCGGCGGCCGGACGCCCCGCAGGCCATCTCCACCGACGTCTTCGGCACGGCGCCGCGCGAGCTGACCCGGGCGATCACGCTGCGGCAGACCGTGGAGATGGTGCGCACGACGATCGAGGTCATGGAGTCGGCCATCGACGAGGTGGCCGCCCCGGGCGACGAGTCGATCCTCCGTGAGGCGCTCCTCGTCTACGCGCGGGAGATCGCCTTCGCGACCGCCCAGGTGTACGCGCAGGCCGCGGAGGCACGGGGTGCCTGGGACGCGCGCCTGGAGTCGCTGGTGGTGAACGCCGTGCTCAGCGGGGAGGCCGACGAGGGCGCGGTGTCGCGGGCGGCCGCCCTGGGGTGGAACTCGCCGGAGCACGTGTGCGTCGTGCTGGGGACCGCGCCGGACGGCGACTCGGAGCTGACGGTGGAGGCGATCCGGCGGGCCGCCCGGCACGCCAAGCTGCAGGTGCTGACCGGGGTGCTCGGCCACCGGCTGGTGGTGATCGCGGGCGGCAGCGACAACCCGCTCGCCGTGGCGAAGTCGCTGATCGGCCCGTACGCGGCCGGGCCGGTGGTGGCGGGCCCGGTGGTGCCGGACCTGCTGGCGGCGACCCGCTCCGCGCAGGCCGCGGCGGCCGGTCTGAAGGCGTGCACCGCCTGGCAGGACGCGCCGCGCCCGGTCCTCGCCGACGACCTGCTGCCGGAACGCGCCATGGCCGGAGACCCTTCCGCGCGCGAGCAGTTGGTGGAGGAGATCTACAGACCGCTGGAGGAGGCCGGGGCCGCTCTGCTGGAGACGCTGAGCGTCTATCTGGAGCAGGCGAGCAGTCTGGAGGGCGCCGCGCGGATGCTGTTCGTTCACCCCAACACCGTGCGGTACCGGCTCCGACGTGTGACGGACGTCACCGGTTGGTCACCCTCCGATGTACGCTCTGCGTTCACACTGCGGATCGCCCTGATCCTGGGGCGTCTGGCTGATGGCGATCTTCAGTCATAGTCTTTTGTCGGGGCTCCACAAAAGCCCCTCGTGTTCTTCGTCCTTGTCCTCACGGGCGGCCCCGGCCGTCCCCAAGAGAGAGTGTGAGAGTGCTCGTACTCGTCGCTCCCGGCCAGGGCGCTCAGACGCCCGGCTTCCTGACTGAATGGCTCGACCTGCCCGGTGCCGCGGACCGCGTCGCCGCCTGGTCCGACGCCATCGGACTCGACCTCGCCCACTACGGCACGAAGGCCGACGCCGACGCGATCCGCGACACGGCCGTCGCGCAGCCGCTGCTGGTGGCGGCCGGGCTGCTGTCCGCGTCGGCGCTCGGCGAGCTGTCGGACGTCGCCCCCGGGGCGGTCGCCGGTCACAGCGTCGGTGAGATCACCGCCGCCGCCTTCGCAGGCGTGCTGGACGACACCGCGGCGCTGTCCCTGGTCCGCAAGCGGGGCCTGGCCATGGCGGACGCGGCCGCGATCACCGAGACCGGCATGGCGGCGCTGCTCGGCGGCGACGCCGACGCCACCGTGGCGCACCTGGAGAAGCTGGGGCTGACCCCGGCGAACATCAACGGCGCCGGCCAGATCGTGGCGGCCGGCACCAAGGAGCAGCTGGCCGCGCTGGAGGCGGACAAGCCCGAGGGCGTCCGCCGGGTCGTGATGCTCCAGGTCGCCGGCGCGTTCCACACCCACCACATGGGTCCGGCCGTCGACACGCTGGCGAAGGCCGCCGAGGCCCTCACGCCGGGCGACCCGAAGGTCACCTACGTCTCGAACAAGGACGGCCGTGCGGTCGCGACCGGCGACGAGGTGCTCCAGCGCCTGGTCGGCCAGGTGGCGAACCCGGTCCGCTGGGACCTGTGCATGGAGACCTTCAAGGAGCTCGGGGTCACCGCGCTGCTGGAGGTCTGCCCCGGCGGCACCCTGACCGGACTGGCCAAGCGCGCCCTGCCGGGTGTGAAGACGCTGGCCCTGAAGACCCCCGCCGACCTCGACGCGGCCCGCGAGCTCATCGCCGAGCACGCCGCCTGATCGCCCTAAGGAGCCCCGCATGGCGAAGATCAAGCCCGGCAAGGGCGCCCCGTACGCGCGCATCCTCGGCGTGGGCGGCTACCGGCCCACGCGTGTGGTGCCCAACGAGGTGATCCTGGAGACGATCGACTCCTCCGACGAGTGGATCCGTTCGCGCTCCGGCATCGAGACCCGGCACTGGGCGTCGCCGGAGGAGACCGTCGCAGCGATGTCGGTCGAGGCGTCCGGCAAGGCCATCGCCGACGCCGGGATCAGCGCCGGCCAGATCGGCGCCGTCGTCGTCTCCACCGTGTCCCACTTCGCCCAGACCCCGGCGATCGCCACCGAGATCGCGGACAAGCTGGGCACGGACAAGGCCGCCGCCTTCGACATCTCGGCGGGCTGCGCGGGCTTCGGCTACGGACTCACCCTCGCCAAGGGCATGGTCGTCGAGGGATCGGCGGAGTACGTGCTGGTGATCGGCGTGGAGCGGCTCAGCGACCTGACCGACCTGGAGGACCGGGCCACGGCCTTCCTGTTCGGTGACGGCGCGGGCGCCGTCGTCGTCGGCCCCTCGCAGGAGCCGGCGATCGGCCCGACGGTGTGGGGCTCGGAGGGCGACAAGTCCGAGACCATCAAGCAGACCGTCCCATGGGACCGGTACAGGGTCGGCGACGTCTCCGAACTGCCCCTGGACAGCGAGGGGAACATCAAGTTCCCGGCGATCACCCAGGAGGGCCAGGCGGTGTTCCGCTGGGCCGTGTTCGAGATGGCGAAGGTCGCCCAGCAGGCGCTGGACGCGGCCGGCGTCAGCCCGGACGAACTGGACGTCTTCATCCCGCACCAGGCCAACGTGCGGATCATCGACTCGATGGTGAAGACCCTGAAGCTGCCGGAGCACGTCACGGTCGCCCGTGACATCCGCACCACCGGCAACACCTCGGCCGCCTCGATCCCGCTCGCGATGGAGCGGCTCCTGGCGACCGGCGAGGCGAAGAGCGGCGACACCGCGCTCGTCATCGGCTTCGGGGCGGGTCTCGTGTACGCCGCTACGGTCGTTACCCTCCCCTAGGCACTCCGTGCCGGATCACCCGGTCCGGTACGGGAACCGCAACACCTGCCGCTGACGCGGCGGGCGCCACACCCTCTGGAATCACTGCGAAGGAGCGCCATCATGGCCGCCACTCAGGAAGAGATCGTCGCCGGTCTCGCGGAGATCGTGAACGAGATCGCCGGCATCCCGGTTGAGGACGTCCAGCTGGACAAGTCCTTCACCGACGACCTGGACGTCGACTCGCTGTCCATGGTCGAGGTCGTCGTCGCCGCCGAAGAGCGTTTCGACGTCAAGATCCCCGACGACGACGTCAAGAACCTCAAGACGGTCGGCGACGCGACCGAGTACATCCTCAAGCACCAGGCCTGAGCCCTGCTTGGGCCGGGAGCCCCCGGCCCCGCCACCCGGCGGTGGCGCCGTACGAATCCTCGTAGATCCGTTGGAGAAAGAATTCCGATGAGCCCGACCAATCGCACCGTGGTCGTCACCGGTATCGGCGCAACCACACCGCTGGGTGGCGACGCAGCCTCGACCTGGGAGGGCCTGGTCGCCGGACGATCCGGCGTCAAGCCCCTGGAGCAGGAGTGGGCCGCCGAGCAGGCGGTCCGTATCGCGGCCCCGGTGGCCGTGGAGCCCACCGAGGTCATCCCCCGGCCGCAGGCCCGCCGCCTGGACCGCTCGGCGCAGTTCGCGCTGGTCGCGGCCAAGGAGGCGTGGGCCGACGCCGGTTACGAAGGTCCGGCCGGTGAGGACCCCAAGGTCGACCCGGACCGGCTGGGCGCGGTCATCGCCTCCGGCATCGGCGGCGTGACGACCCTGCTGGACCAGTACGACGTGCTGAAGGAGAAGGGCGTCCGCCGCGTCTCCCCGCACACCGTCCCCATGCTGATGCCGAACGGCCCCTCGGCGAACGTGGGCCTGGCCGTGGGCGCCCGCGCGGGCGTGCACACGCCGGTCTCGGCGTGCGCGTCGGGTGCGGAGGCCATCGGCTACGCCATCGAGATGATCCGCACCGGCCGTGCCGACGTCGTCGTCGCGGGCGGCACGGAGGCGGCGATCCACCCGCTGCCCATCGCCGCGTTCGGCAACATGATGGCGATGTCCAAGAACAACGACGACCCCGAGGGCGCCTCGCGCCCCTACGACGTCGCCCGGGACGGCTTCGTGCTCGGTGAGGGCGCGGGCGTCATCGTCCTGGAGTCGGCCGAGCACGCCGCCGCGCGCGGCGCCCGCGTCTACGCGGAGGCCGTCGGCCAGGGCATCTCCGCCGACTCGCACGACATCGTGCAGCCCGAGCCGGAGGGGCGCGGCATCTCGCACGCCCTGCAGAGCCTGCTGGACCGCACCGACCTGGACCCGGCGGAGATCGTGCACGTCAACGCGCACGCGACGTCGACGCCGGCCGGGGACATCGCCGAGCTCAAGGCGCTGCGGAAGGTGTTCGGCGACGACACCGACCACATGGCGGTGTCCGCGACGAAGTCGATGACCGGGCACCTGCTGGGTGGTGCGGGCGGTGTGGAGTCGGTGGCGACGGTGCTCGCGCTGTACCACCGGGTGGCTCCGCCGACGATCAACGTGGAGAACCTGGACCCCGAGGCGGCCGCGAACGCGGACGTCGTGCGGGGGGAGGCGCGGAAGCTGCCGGTGGACGGGCGGATCGCTGCGCTGAACGACTCGTTCGGGTTCGGGGGGCACAACGTGGTGTTGGCGTTCCGCACGGTGTGACTGCCGTCGGCTTGACGGGGTGGGGGGTTTCGCCTGTGGGCGGGGCCCCCCTTTCCGTTGGGATGTGTTCTGTGCGCGGTGCCTGGCGGCCCTGGGGTGGTGACCCGGGGGTCGACTGTGAACCGGGGGTTCGGGTCTCGTGCGCGGTTCCCCGCGCCCCTGGGGACGTGGCCCGGGGGTCGCTTGTGCACGGGGGTGCGGTGCTGTGCGCGGTTCCCCGCGCCCCTGGGGGCGTGACCCGGGGGGTCAGACGACCTGGTGGAGCCAGCGGACGGGGGCGCCTTCGCCTGCGTAGCGGAAGGGTTCGAGTTCGTCGTCCCAGGGCTTGCCGAGGAGCTTGGCGATCTCGGACTCGAGGTCGGTCTCGCCGGTCGTGGAGCGCAGGAGGGCGGCGCGCAGGCGGTCCTCGGGGATGAGGATGTCGCCGTGGATGCCGGTGACCGCGTGGAAGATGCCCAGGTCGGGGGTGCAGCTGTAGCGCTCGCCCTCGGCGTTGGGGCTGGGCTCGGCGGTGACCTCGAAGCGGAGCATCTGCCAGCCGCGCAGGGCGGAGGCGAGCTTGGAGGCGGTGGCGGCCTGGCCCTGCCAGGAGAACTCCGAGCGCCAGGTGCCGGGGGCGGCCGGCTGGCGGATCCAGTCGAGGCTGACGCGCGTGCCGAGCACACCGGCGACGGCCCACTCGACGTGCGGGCACAGCGCGCGCGGAGCGGAGTGCACGTACAGAACTCCACGTGTCGTCACCGGAACCTCCGGACTGGGCGGGACATCTCGTAGGCGGGCGGAACAGCCGCGACCGGGCCGGTCACGTTGATGGCGAGGCTACCGTGCGTCGGCGCAAGGAGTGTGACGTACCGTCGGTCCGGGAGCCGGGAAACATCCGCCATTCACCCGGCAGGACGCGTGCCCGGGCGGGTGGCGTTGCCTCCGCGCGGCGGGAACCCTCGGTCTTTGCCGGGAGTTGGGGACGATGACGGGAGCGGCGGTCCGCGGCGCGGCGGGCCCGCGGCGGTGACACGACCGGATCAGGGCGACACGCGGGGAGGCGGCGGTATGGAGCAGGACAGGCGGCGGCACGGCGGCCGCGCGCGGGCCGTCCTGGCCGTGGTGGCCGCCGCCGTGCTGGGCGTGGCGGGGTGCGACGCGGTGGGCGGTGGTGATCCGGCGCCGTCCGGCTCGGGAGCGCGGCAGGGGCGCCCGTCGCCGAGCCCCACGCCGTCGTGGGACACCGGCCCGGCGTCGGTGGCCGCCGTCGGCGACTCGATCACCACCGGGTTCGACGCGTGCGGGGTGCTGTCGGACTGCCCCGAGGTGTCGTGGGCGACGGGCACCGGCGAGCAGGTGGACAGTCTCGCCGTCCGGCTGCTGGGCCGGGCCGGGGCCGCCGAGCGGAGCTGGAACCACGCGGTGAGCGGCGCGCGGATGGCGGACCTGCCCCGGCAGATGGACCGGGCGGTGCGGCGCCGTCCGGAGCTGGTGACGGTGATGATCGGGGCGAACGACGCCTGCCGGCCCACCCCGTCGGCCATGACGCCGGTCGAGGAGTTCCGCGCCAACTTCGAGGACGCCCTGCGGCGGCTGCGCACGGCCCTGCCGAAGACGCAGGTGTACGTGGCGAGCGTGCCGGACCTGAAGCGGCTGTGGTCGCAGGGGCGCACCAGCCCGATGGCCAAGCAGGTGTGGAAGCTGGGCATCTGCCCGTCGATGCTGGCCGACCCGGACGCGGTGGACGCTGCGGCGGTCCAGCGCCGGGAGACGGTGCGGCAGCGGGTGGAGGACTACAACCGGGTGCTGGCGGAGGTGTGCGCCGAAGACCGCCGGTGCCGTCACGACGGCGGCGCGGTGCACGCGTTCCGGTTCGGCACGCGGCAGTTGAGCCGCTGGGACTATTTCCACCCCAGCGTCGACGGGCAGGCCAGGCTCGCGGAGATCGCCCACCGCGCGGTCACGGCCGAGGGGCCCGTGACCTAATGTTCCGCACATGAACGAACTCTTCGGCACACTTCCCGACGGCACGCCGGTGCACCGCTGGACCCTGGAGCGGGCCGGGGTCCGCGTCCGGGTGCTGTCCCACGGCGGCATCGTGCAGGACATCGAGATACCGGACCGCACGGGCCGGAGCGGGAGCGTGGTGCTGGGGTTCCCCGGCCCCGAGGGCTATCTGGAGCACCGGGGGCTGTTCCTGGGGGCCGTGATCGGGCGGTACGCCAACCGGATCGGCGGCGCCCGGTTCCGGCTGGACGGGCAGGAGCACGTGCTCACCCCCAACGAGGGGGCGCACTCCCTGCACGGCGGCGAGGGCGGCTTCGACCGGCGGACCTGGGAGGTGACGCCGGACGGCGGGCACCGGCTGCGGCTCACCCGGGTCAGCCCGGACGGCGAGGAGGGCTTCCCGGGCCGCCTTCAGGTGGCGGTGACGTACGCGCTGGACGAGCGGGGTGCGCTGAGCATCGGCTACGAGGCGGTGACGGACGCGCCGACGGTGGTCAACCTGACCAGCCACACGTACTGGAACCTGGCCGGCTCGGGCGGCGCCGGCGGGCACGAACTGCGGCTCGCCGCCTCCCGCTACACCCCCGTCGACGCCGGTCTCATCCCGACCGGGGAGCTGCGGGACGTCGGCGGCACGCCCTTCGACTTCCGCCGGGCGCGGCCGACGGGCTACGGGTACGACCACAACTTCGTCCTCGACAAGGGCGTGACGTCCGCGCCGGAGGAGGCCGCCGAGCTGTTCGACCCGGCGTCGGGGCGCGTGCTGACGGTGTCGACCACCGAGCCGGGGATGCAGGTGTACACGGCGGACCATCTGAGCCCGCCCTTCGCGCCCGGGGAGGGCATCGCGCTGGAGACGCAGCACTTCCCCGACTCCCCGAACCGGCCGGACTTCCCGAGCACGGTGCTGCGGCCGGGCGAGGAGTACCGCTCGGAGACGGTGTACGCGTTCTCCGTGCGCTGACGGCCGCCGGGGGGGCACGGATGAGCCCCGGCCCGGGGTCAGGGTCCCGGACCGGGGCTGCTCATATGGCTACCACCCGGATCAGACGCTAATCCTCCAGGTGACCCCCGGTTACCCGATCCGTGCTCCCGGCCGGGATCCCGTACGAACCCTTCACAAACGAACCGTTTCCCGCCGCCCGGGGACCGTCGGGATCCGGCCGCGCGCCGCCCGGGCGCATGGCGCCGTCCCCGCCCGTCACGCGATACTGCGCGCCACCGGCAGTCACGTACGTACCCCACGACGACGGAAAGGCCCCGACCCCCGTGAGTCTGCTCCCCGTGCGCACCGGTGTGCTCGGGCTGGCGCTGCTGACCGCTGCCGCCACGCCCGCCCTCGCCGCCCCCGTCTCCCCCACCCCCGTCCCCGCTCCCGTCCCCGCTCCCGCTGCCCGGGCCGCCGTCGGGAGCGGTGTCCTGCCCCCCACCGTCGAGGAACAGCGCCTGGAACGGGCGGCGCCCCGGGAGATCCTGCGCCGCTCCGGCTTCGACGACGTGGCCCCGGACTTCGCGCGGACCCTGGCACGGTCCCGTTCCTATCCGCAGGCCCGCGCGGCGGTCCTGCGGGAGGGGAGCGCGTTGTGGCGGCGCGCGGTGGACCGGGTGCAGGGCCGCGGCCCGGCGGGCGGCGACCTGAGCCGGGACGACGACCGGCCGCTGTACTGGGCGCGGCTGGGGATGACCCGGGAACTGCGCACCTGGCGGCCGCGGTTCGTCCTCGGCGCGGAGGAACGGGCCCGGCTGCTGGGGGCGCTGGAGCGGTCCTCGCGCGGGCAGGACGCGATCAGCTTCCCGCGCGGCAAGGGCCTCAAGCGCGTGCTGGTCACCGGATTCGACCCGTTCACCCTGGACCGGGACACCCGGATCTCCAACCCCTCCGGTGCGGCGGCGCTCGCCCTGGACGGCACGGTGATCGACACGGCGGCCGGTCCGGCGCGGATCGAGACGGCCGTGTTCCCGGTGCGCTGGGCGGACTTCGGCGACGGCACCGTGGAGCGGACGCTGCGGCCCCACCTGCCGCGGACCGACCTGTTCGCCACGGTCAGCCAGGGCCGGGCGGGCCGCTTCGACCTGGAGCGCACCAACGGGGCCTGGCGGGGCGGCTTCCCGGACAACGACGACGTCGGGCGCACGGAGACGGTCCCCGTGAGCGACCCGGCCTCCCAGCCCCAGTGGACGACGACGACCCTGCCCTACGCGGAGGTGGTGGCCGCGGACACCGGGCGCTTCCCGGTGTACGACAACACGAGCGTGACCGAGATACCGGCCGGCGGGACGCGGCCCGTGGTGCGGCCGGACGGGCCGACGCCCGGGTCGACGGCGCGGGCCGGGGGCGGCGGCGACTACCTGTCGAACGAGATCGCCTACCGGGCGACCCTGCTGCGGGACCGTCTCGGGCTGCACGGCACCCTGCCCGGCGGGCATGTCCACACCCCGGTGCTGCAGTTCGGGGCGGACAACGCCGATCCGGCGACGGGGACGGTCACGGACCAGGAGTTCGTGCGGAACCGGCGGGACATCGTGGCGCAGGTGCGGTCGGTCGTGGCCGTGGCGGTGGGCGCGGCGGAGCGCCCGCGGGGCGCCGGGGCCTCGGGGGGCTGAGAACGCGGACCGCCCGCCGGGGGTCCCGGCGGGCGGTGGCGGTGGCGGTGTCCGGGACTGCGGGACGGCCCGCCCGGAGAGCGGAGCAGGTCAGGGCGTGACGCCGTTGCCGGGGCCGGCGGCCGGCTCGCGGCGGGCGGCGCCCTCCTCGTCGGTCTCCTCGCCGCTGAGTTCGCGGGCCATGAGGGTGGCGCCGGCGACCGCGCCCGGCATCAGGAACACCGCCACGAACGGCACCAGGAAGGCCAGCCCGAGAGGCGTGCCGAAGCCCCACACGAGGCTCTTGCGGGAGCGCAGGAGGGCGAGCCGGGCCCGGAGATCCACCCCGCGCCGCTGCAGCGCGACCGCGGTGAGCTCCTCGGTCAGGAAGAACCCGGTGACGAAGAAGCCGATCACCGGGACGACGGTCTGCCCGGCGAACGGGATGAGCCCGAGCGCGAACAGCAGGACCGCCCACACCAGGGCCCGCACGATGATCCGCAGGCTGTCGCGGGCGGAGATCCACAGCTCCCGCATCAGCGGCAGGTCCGACTCGGGGGCGGTGCCGTCGGGCGACACGTCGCGGTCCACCTTCTCGGACAGGCTCTCGTAGAAGGGCTGCCCGACGAGCAGCGTCATCGCGGTGAAGGTGAGGACGGACAGCAGCAGGCCGAGGGCGAACAGCACCGCGGTGAGGAAGCCGCGGAACAGGCCCTGCCAGGGACTCGACCAGTCGTCGGCGAACGGTGTCGCCCAGGCCACGGCGTCCGGTCCCCACAGGGCGAGGGCGACGAGGGCCGCCGCGTAGAGCACCAGGGTGATGAGCCCCGGCACCAGCCCGAAACCGTACTGCTTCCCGTGCCGGGCCACCCAACGCTGGCCTCTCAGCAGATATCCGAAACCCACCCCGAGATCACGCATGGGGGAACTGTATCCGGCCCGCCGGCCCGGCCGCGGTCCGCCGTTGAGTCGAACGGGCCCGCCCCGCCGTACCGCTTCCCGGGAGAGCTTTTCGGCGGCCGTTCTGTTGAGGAGGGCGCATGACCCAGGAGATCCATGGCACCGTGGCCGACGGCTTCGAGGCGGTCCGGGAGGAGTTCGCGGCGGTGACGGCCGGGGAACGGCCGGACCACGAGAGTCAGGTGTGCGTCCACGTGCACGGCCGCAGGGTCGTCGACCTGTGGACCGGGGGCATCGGCCCGGACACCCTCTACGGGGTCCACGAGGCCACCCAGGGCGCCACGTTCCTGGTGGTGGCGGTCCTCGTGCAGGACGGCACCCTGGAGCTGGACCGCAAGGTCACCTACTACTGGCCGGAGTTCGCCGCCGAGGGCAAGGGCGGGCTGACGCTGCGGGACCTGGTCACCCACCGCGCGGGCGTGGTCGGCGCGGACGGCGGCTTCACCCTCCAGGAACTGGCCGACGACCGGGCGCTGGCCGAACGGCTCGCGGACCAGCGGCCGTTCTGGCGGGCCGGCACGCTGTGCGGCTCCCATCCGCTGGTCATCGGCGCGCTCGTCGGCGAGGTGGTCCGCCGCGCCACCGGGCACCGGCTCCAGGAGGTGTACGAGGAACGGATCCGGGCTCCGTACGCGCTGGACTTCCACCTGGGGCTGCCGGCGTCCCAGGAGCCCCGGTTCCGCTCCGTGCAGCCGCTGGTGCCCACGCCCGCCCAGCAGGTGCGGCTGGACGCACTGCCCACCGGCCCGCACACCCTGCGGGCGATCGCCCTCAACCACGGTGCCACCGGCCCCGCCGGACCGGCCGGACCGGCCGGACCGGTCCTGCTGCCCAACGAGCGGCTGATCCGCGCCGCCGGTCAGGCGTCGGTGGGCGGGGTGGCCTCGGCGCGCGGGCTGGCCGGGCTGTACGCGGCGGCGATCAGCGGGGCGGAGGAGCACGAGCCGCTGCTGAAGCCGGACACGGTCGCGGAGACCGGTCAGCTGCACGCCTGCGGCCGGGACCCGGTGACCGGCGACCACACGGCGTTCGGGCTGGGGTTCCGGGCCGTCGCGGACGTCTGGTACCGCTTCCTCGGCGCGGGCGCCTTCGGGCAGGCCGGGGACGCGGGCTCCCTGGCGTTCGCTGATCCGCGCAGCGGTCTGGCCTACGGCTTCACCCGGCGCCGCTGCGCCTTCCCGGGCGGGCCGGCGCCGGAGAACGAGCGGCTGGTCCAGGCCGCGCACCGGGCGGCCCTGGCGGGGTGAACAGGCCGGGGACCGCACCCCGGGATCCGGGGTGCGGCCCTCGTCGTGACCGGGCGGGCGGCGCCGTCAGAGCTTGACGATCATCTTCCCGGTGTTGTCGCCGCGCAGGACGCCGAGGAACGCCTCCAGGGTGTTCCCGATGCCCTCGACGACGGTCTCCCGGTACTTCAGCTCGCCCGAGCGGACCCAGCGGCCGACCTCCTCCACGAACTGCGGCTGCAGGTCGTAGTGGTCGCCGACCAGGAAGCCCTCGATGCGGCCGCGGGTCTGGATGAGCCGGGCGAGGTTGCGGGGGCCGGGGGCGGGCTCGGTGTTGTTGTAGACGGAGATCGCCCCGCAGACGGCGATCCGGCCGTCCCGGTTGAGGGAGCCGATGGCCGCCTCCAGGTGGTCGCCGCCGACGTTGTCGAAGTAGACGTCGACGCCGTCCGGGGCGGCCTTGCGGAGCTGGTCGCTGACCTTGCCGTTCTTGTAGTTGAAGGCGGCGTCGAAGCCGTACTCCTTCACGAGGAGTTCGACCTTCTCGTCGGAGCCGGCGGAGCCGATGACCCGCGAGGCGCCCTTGAGCTTGGCGATCTGCCCGACCTGGCTGCCGACGGCGCCCGCAGCACCGGACACGAAGACGGAGTCGCCCTCCTTGAAGGCGGCGGTGCGCAACAGTCCCGCGTACGCGGTGAGCCCGGTCATGCCGAGCACGCCCAGGTAGGCGGACAGGGGCGCCGCCTCCGGGTCGACGCGGACGGCGTTCTTCGCCTCCACGACGGCGTACTCGCGCCAGCCGTAGAAGTGCAGCACATGGTCGCCGACGGCCACGCCCTCGGCGTTGGAGGCGACGACCTCACCGACGGCGCCGCCCTGCATGGCCTTGCCCAGCTCGTAGGGGGCGACGTAGGACTTGGCGGCGCTCATCCGGCCGCGCATGTACGGGTCGACCGAGAGGTACAGGTTGCGCACCAGCACCTCGCCCTCGCCGGGCGCGGGGACCGCGTCCTCGACCAGCTCGAAGTCCGTGGGCTCGGGCCAGCCGACGGGACGGCTGAGCAGGTGCCATGCGCGGCCGGTGGCGGGGGGCGTGGGGGCGTCGGACATGCGGGCACCTCTCCTGGGAACTCTCGGAATACTTCACTACCTGAAACAACCATGCGCGTGAATATTTCAGGATGTCAAGCAAGTGGGTACCCTGGACGGCATGTCCGTACCGCGCAGCCCCCGCCCCGACGCCCTGACCCTGGAGGTCGTCGAGCTGATCGGCGCGGTCGTGGCGCGGTACCACGAGGAGTACGAGTCGGCCGCCGCCGAGCACGCGCTGACCGGCGCCCAGGCACGGCTGCTGAGCCTGCTGTCCCTGGAGCCGCTGCCGATGCGCAGGCTGGCGCAGCGGCTGAAGTGCGAGCCGTCGAACGTCACCGGCATCGTGGACCGGCTCGAGTCACGGGGCCTGGTGGAGCGCCGCCCGGACCCGGGCGACCGCCGCGTGAAGCTGGCGGCGGCGACGGCCGAGGGACGGCGGGTGGCCGCCGGGCTCCAGGAGTCCCTGCGGTTCGCCCGGGAGCCTCTGGCAGGCCTGTCCGAGCAGGAACGCGTCGCCCTGCGCGACGCACTGCGGACGATGCTGCGGGACGGTTGACCAACACTCCCGAGCAATTCGACGAGCACGCGGAAAGGCCCGGATGCCCGACCTCATGGCGGGCGTCGAGCGGTGACTTCTGCGCTCAACGGTCAGAATCCCTCGACGGTCTGGCCGGACGTACGGCAATGGTCGAGACGTGCAAGAGCAATGCCGACGGTTGCGGACAGACCGGCCAACTCAAGGACGCCGGGTTCGTCACAGCGGCTTACGCGATGTCCAGCGGACAAAAGGCGGTTCGCCGACGCGGGAGTCCGGGCGCGTCAGGCCATGGCCATGTTGCATCACCGTGTTGATGGATCCGGTTCGGTGGCGCACCCCTGTGATCCATGAAACCAAGTCGCGTTGTTAGCCTGGCCGGTGCACGCCAATCAACTGAACGGGGGCGGATGTGGCGTACGGAGACGGTGGGGGCCCGGGGCGGCCGGTCGGTATGGAGCTGAACGGGTATCCGGCCGATGCCGGGGGTTCGTCGGGCCCCGCGCGCGGTGGTTCGAAGGACCTGGCGTCCAGTCCCGCGCAGAAGAAGGCCGCCGCCAAGGCGATCCAGGACCACATCGAGCCCGACACCCGCAAGGCCGGTGACTGGGCGGACGAGGAGACCGGCGCCGCGGTCAAGGCGTTCGCCGCGAAGGACGGGCACGGGTGGGTCACCTCGACGGCGCTGAAGAAAGCGCACAAGACCTGGGGTGAGCAGGTGCAGAACCTGATGAACCGCCTGAGTTCCGAGAAGGAAGCTCTGCGGAGCACCGGCACCCTGTTTCAGAACACCGACTTCGGCATCGGGCAGGGCATCCGCAAGTCGTCCAGCCTGGACGGCTACTGAGCCGTCCGCCGCGCCTTCAGCCAGTCACACCGACGCTGCACCACGGGGAATTCATGCCGACGTACCACGAAATCATGACGACCGATCTGGCCACCCTCACCACGGCGGCCAAGAGCTGGGACGACATGGCCAAGGAATTCGGCAAACAGGAGAAGGCCTACAAACGGGACGTGCACGGCGTCTCCCTGGGCCCGGGCTGGCAGGGACTGGCCGCGAACGCCGCCAACCGCCGCTTCGACACCACCCTCAACGAGTACAGGAACGCCCAGACCGAGGCGAAAGCCATCGCCTCCCTTCTGCGTGACGCGCACACCCAGTTCACCGACCTGCGCGGCAAACTCAGAACCGCCCGTCAGGAAGCCATCGACGCCGGCATGAAAGTGTCCGACCAGGGCCACGTCTCCTTCGACACCCAACGGCTCAGCGAAGGCGCCCGCACCGCCTACCACCACGATCCCGACTACCAGGAAGACGTCCGCGAGAGCGTCCGCTCCTGGCAGGACCGCATAGACCAGCTCGTCAAGGACACCACCGACGCCGACAAGGGCGTCGAGATCGCCTTCAAGGCCGTCGTCGTCGACACCGACCTCCAGGACGGCACGTTCAACGGCTTCAACGGCCAGGCCAAGAGCGACATCGAGCAGTACGAGGCCGAGAACGCCGAGGACATCGCCACCAGGCTCGCGAGCGGTGGAAAGGTCTCGGCGGCCGAACTCGCCGAACTCGACCGCGCGTTCCGCGACAATTCCGACAACAAGGCATTCAGCCAAACCTTCCTCAACGGTCTCGGAACCGACGGCACCATCAAGCTCACGAACCGGCTCAGCGACTTGGCCTACTTTGACGCCAAGGACGACAAAAGGGTTCACCTGGCGCTGCAGAAGGGCCTCGCGGAAACCCTTGCGTCCGCCACCCGGGTCCCTGCTTTTGGACTTGACGGAAAACCACTTCCTCCCGGTTCGAAGAGCGAGCAGCTCAGGATTGGGACGAAGGAGTACGCCGACGCCCACAAGAGCTGGAAGAAAACCGCCGACGCCGAATTTTACAATACGTGGCTTTCCTCGATGAAGGAAACCGGGACCAAGGAATATGAGCTCATGGCTCCCGATGTTCACCGAGTCCAGCCAGGAAGCGGCGAAGCGCTTGGGTATCAAAGCATCGTGACTCTGATGCAGCAGGGTGGCGATTACAGCGGCGCCTTCCTTCACGAACTGGCCGACGATATCCGCGCGGTGGAGGATCCGGCCCTTGGCGGCAACAAGGACGTCTGGGACCTGGACCACAAGTTTGATTCGGCAGCGCCGAACAAGACCGATGGCTGGTTCGCCAACGACCCGTTGGATGGCCTGCTCGGCGTCATGAGCAGGAACCCGGAGGCTGCAACAGCGTACTTCGACCCGGCTCATCAAGCCGGCAAGGACCGACTGCACTACCTTCAGGTCGACCGGGACTGGGAGCTCGTCAACGAATACCGGACGAGCATGAAGGACGGCGTTCCGGTATACCACCGCGACATTCAGGACGCCGACAGCCACAGGGGCTTCGGGGCAGCTCTGGAAGCTGCGGCGACTGGCGTCGCCCCCGGAAGCCACTCCGCCCCGGGAAGCCACTCGCAGCACTCCCTTGCGGAGACCCGAGTATTCGAAGAGATAGTGAAATCATACGGGGAAGCAGGAATCGAGAATCACGGGAGTGCCGTCCCGCCGAACATGCGCAAGAACTTCGCCAATGCAGTCGCGTCCTACCCGAGCGACGTCTACGAAATCCTCGGTAAGAACGTCGACTTCTCCGATCCTGGATTCTCCACCGAACCTAACGGTCTCGACATCAAAGAAACATCTCTGACCAGATTCCTCCGCGAGGTGTCCGAAGATGGTGGCGCCTATCGAACCGTTCATGATTCACAGGTTTCGTTCGCTGCCACGGAAATAGGTGGAATCACCAAGGAAGATCTACTCTCCCGACCGGGTGAGCATCAGCCTGACAAGGCGAACGGAGTGGCGCAGGAGGCTGGTTACGTCATCGGATCTCTTGATCAGATCCGAGCAGACGTCCTGGTCGATCACAGAGACAGTGAGATCGGCGACAACAACTGGAAAAAGGTTTACAAGTATCACATCTACGGCGCCCCGGTAACCGGCCTTCCCGTCATAGGCGACAGCCTTCAGCGGCTCATCGACATTGGGACAGGGAAAGAAGCCGAAGCCCTCAATAATGCAATATCAAATCGAACCAGAGAAGAGCTCATCAGTCACTACGAAGAGAACGGGTACCCTCGCATCCTAAAAATGATCCATGAGCACGCCAAAGACATAGGCTTCTCCGTAGACCAAATCAGGGAGACGGGCGGGAGAATTTCAGAGGTGACCTCTACGGCTAGAGGATCGTATTACGACGGCCTTGGCGGATCCAAGGCAGCCACGGGGGAGCAGGGCTGATGCCTGAAGCGGTGGAGGAGAGACGGAAGATGTATCGCTCACCCTTGGCGATCACGGCAACGGTCATCGCTGCCCTGATCGTGGGCGGCAGCATTTTCATCTTGTCGGATGATGATGCCTCGGATCCTGGCGAGGAGCTCTGCTGGAGTCTCGTTTCGTCGGAGTCGAGTGAGGATTCGGGACCGCTCACCAAGTGTGGTGAAGCGTTGGAGTCTGCCATGACAGGGCGTCCTGCAGGAGAAGATGCTCCCCGGACGACTGATCGGCACTCCGTGGAAGAGGTCAGGATGACAGAGCGCGTGATCAGCGCTTACACGGAGTCCGAGACGACTGTCGTGCCGGAGGCCATTCGAAAGAATCTCGGGAACGCACTCTCCCACTACTCTTCCGACGTATCGGATATTCTCCAAGTCGATGTCGATTACTCAGACGAAGATTTTCCCACCGAGCCGAACAATCTGAGCGTATCGGTTGCTGATCTGAGCGACTTCATTTTCAAGCTGGGTGCGGATTCCGACGTCTTCGACGTCGTCTATGAATCACAGTTCAACATTATTTCTCGGCAAATCGACACGCTCACGCGCAGGGACTTTACCGCCACTCCCTCAGGGGCAACAGACAGACCTCTCGGGCTGATGCGGCAATTCGGGCGGGCCACCGGCATACTCCACAGGATCGCCGAGAAGGAATCCTTCACCGATACCGAGAAGTACGGGTTCCCTCGACTGCGGAACGCCTTGGACGAGCGGATCGAGAAGGTGGGGGTGAGCAGGAAGCACTGGCGCGTTCAGAATCTCTACCGTGCGGCTGAGGAATCGTTCCTTGATTGGTCGTGAAGCTCCGCCCCCCAACGCGGGGTCTCGAGGCCGATCGATCCGCGGATCTCGGCCATTGCGCGAAGGCGGGGAAAGACGCCGCTCCACGTGCCGGGATCGCGGACACACACCTCAGCGCCGCTCAGCAAGCCGCTCACCCCGTCGAAGGCCGGGCGTAGGGGCGATCGGAGATTCGGGAAGGCTGCTGACGATCCGGCACGACCGAACCCCTACAGGGAAGACAGCGTGAAGCAGGCAAGGATTTCGGGTCCCAGAGCGGCCATGGCCGCTCTGTGCGTCAGTGGCCTCCTGGCAGGGCTGGGTTCGTGGCTGTACCTCGATTCCCGTGAGGAACCGGACCTGTGCCGACAACTGCTGCAACACGAGCGCATGTCCACGGCTCTTGGGGCAGGGCACCAGCCCGACCTGAGGTGCGGCGACCTCGGCCGCGCCATCGAGCACGCGACAACCGGGTCACGGCATGAACAGCGATCACTGCCCCAGGCCCAGGCGATGAAGGACGTACTGGTGGCCGTGGGCGACGTCATCGAGGACGAGCCCGCGACCCTGGACCGGCCATTGGCCGACTCCGTCGCGAAGGCGCTGGCCGGTCACGCCCGGGACATGTACGCGATCCTGGTGCCCGGCGACACGGAGTACGTCCGCCGCGCCCTTCCCTCTCAAGGGGCTTGGGAAGACTCCGAGGGTGCGCACATGTCGGTCTCGCACGATGCGCTGATCCGCGTCATGGTGTCCCTTTCCGTGAGCCCCGAGGCCTACGCGACCCTGCGCGAGGCGGTGACCCACGAGGTGGCGCAGGAATTCGCCGCCGCACCCCGCACCACATCCGAGAAGAAGTTGTCGCCCTATCCGCCGATCACCGCGTGGGCGCTCGGCAGCATGGACGCGGTGGCACATGCGGCGCGGGACGGCATGGGCGAGGACGAGCGGGCCTCGTGGGAGGCGAAGGTCCGGACCCGTCTGTCATCGAGGGCGCCGGCAACGGCTGTACCTTCCTTCGGGAAAGACCCTGTCGACCATCTGGTCGCCTCCTGGAAGAGGGCGCTTCCCCCGGACTCGTCCGACGATCTCCTCAAGGTCCTTGAAACGCAGAGCCCCGAGATGGTCCGGACATGGACCGCCTCCCTGGGAACGAACAGCACAGTTCAGGCTTCTCTCGCTGACGATGCCGCCGACAGGGCATGGTCCGCACAGCGTTCCACGCTGCGGGACCTGCGCGGCGGCTGACGGTTCGGGCAAGACGGAGTCACCGGCACCTTCGTGACCGGCCCGTACGGCCCGCCCTACGTGCACCACCACAGGAAGCGGTCGCAGGTCTTCGTCGGCTCGGGTTCCGGTTCCGGTTCGGGGTCCGGTTTCCCGGTCGTCGGCTTCGGGTCGTCCGGGGTGCCGGGGCCGGCGGGGGGTGTGCGGGTGGGCTCCCGGGTGGGGCGGGGCGCGGAGGTCTGCTGGGCGGGCGGTCCGCTCTGCCCGGCCGTCTCCGCCGCCTCCTCCGGCTCCGCCTCCTCGGACTGAGACGCGGATGCCGAGGGCGAGGACGACGTGGACGGCTCCGCCGACGGTGACGCCTGCGATGCACTGGGAGCGGGACCGCTGTCCGTCGTCCCGCCCGGCGGCAGTTCGGCCGCTCCGCCGTCCGGTGTCTCGTCCGTCGCCGTCGAGGGCGGCGGGCCCGGTTCTTGGGCGCCCGACCCCAGCGCGGCCAGGCCGAGCGCGCCCGCCGCGAGGACGAGGCCGGCCGTGGTGAACAGCACGCGCCGCCGCCGGCGGCGGTGCGCGGCGGCCTTGCGGTCCCGGCGGCTGCCCTCCGCCGCCCTCCCGCGCGGGCCCCGGGCGGCATCCGCCTCCGGTTCCGCTTCCACCTCCGCCTGTGACGGCGGTTGCGCTTCCGGTTCCGTCTGGGGCTCGGTCTGCGGCCCGGCCTGCGGTCCCGTATCCGCCTCCGGGGCGGGATGCAGTCCGGGCCCGGACTGCGGAGCCGGCTGCTGCCCGGCGGCGTATCCGGCGGCGGGACCGGCGGGTCCTGCGAACCCGGCGGGCCCCTCCGCGGCGGCGCGGAACGTCTCGGCGGGAGTGCCGCACCCGGGGCACGCGAGCGCGCCGTTGAGGTGCCGTCGGCAGGGGTGGCAGTAGTCCATGACGCGGGAAGGTTAAGTTCCGTTCGGGTCGGGATCCCAGGGCTCTGGGTGAAGGTTCGGTGAGGACCGTTGCCCAATGGTTTGGAATCCCCCGAAACCGCTGCGCGCGCGACCCATTGACACCCCGCCACCCCCTCCTTATTGTCACGCCAGCATTTCGAACGCGTGACGAAATATCGAACAGCCGGGGCCGGGGCCGAGCCGACGGGGCCGGGCCGAGGACACGAGGGGCGACTGCCGTGCGCATCACCGGAATCAGCACCCATGTGGTCGGGACGCCGTGGCGCAACCTGACCTACGTGCGGGTGCACACCGACGAGGGCCTCACCGGGGTGGGTGAGACCCGGATGCTGGGTCACACCGACGCCCTGCTGGGCTACTTGAAGGAGGCCGAGGCCAACCACATCGCCGGATCGGACCCGTTCGCGGTCGAGGACCTCGTACGGCGCATGAAGTACGGGGACTTCGGGCGCGCGGGCGAGATCGTGATGTCCGGCATCGCGGTCGTGGAGATGGCGTGCTGGGACATCAAGGGCAAGGCCCTCGGCGTGCCGGTCTGGCAGTTGCTCGGCGGCAGCGTCACCGACCGGGTCAAGGCGTACGCCAACGGCTGGTACACCACCGAGCGCACCCCGGAGGCGTACCACAAGGCAGCCCGCGCGGTCGTGGAGCGCGGCTACCGGGCCCTGAAGATCGACCCGTTCGGCACCGGCCACTACGAACTCGACCACGCGCAGACCCGTTACGCCGTCTCCCTCATCGAGGCGGTGCGCGACGCCATCGGGCCCGAGACCGAGCTGATGCTGGAGATGCACGGGCGCTTCTCCCCCGCCACCGCGGTGCGTCTGGCGCGTGAGCTGGCGCCGTTCCACCCGGCCTGGCTGGAGGAGCCGGTGCCGCCGGAGAACCTCAAGGCGCTGCAGAAGGTGGCCGCGAAGGTCGACATGCCGGTGGCCACGGGCGAGCGCATCCACGACCGCATCGAGTTCCGCGAGCTGTTCGAGAGCCAGGCGGCCGACATCCTCCAGCCGGACGTCGGCCACATCGGCGGCATCTGGGAGACGCGCAAGCTGGCCGCGACCGCCGAGACCCACTACATGCTGGTCGCGCCGCACAACGTCGGCGGCCCGGTGCTGACCGCCGCGAGCCTCCAGGTCGGTTTCACCACACCCAACTTCAAGATCCTGGAGCACTTCAACGACTTCGCGGACGCGGAGATCAAGAAGGTCGTCAGGGGAGCCCCGCAGGTGGACCCGGAGACGGGCTGCTTCCACCTGTCCGACGCCCCCGGCCTCGGGGTCGAGCTGGACGTGGACGCGGCGGCCGAGTTCCCGCAGCAGCAGGCCCGGTTCGACCTGTGGGCCGAGGGCTGGGAGCAGCGCAGGCCGAAGGGCACGGCGTGAGCCCCGCGGCGGGCGCGGGCCCGGCCGGCGGCGCGGTGAGCGTCGTCGTCGAGGCGCCCGGCGAGCACCGTCTCGCCCCGCACGAGCCGCGCGAACCGGCTCCCGGCGAGGCCCTGGTCCGGGTCCACGCGACCGGCATCTGCGGCAGCGACCGCGAGCTGTACCAGGGCAACCGCCCCGAGGGCTACGTGCGGTACCCGCTGACGCCGGGGCACGAGTGGTCCGGGACGGTGGAGCGGGTGGGCGCCGGGGTGCCGACGGCCCTGCTCGGCCGCAAGGTGGTGGGCGAGGGGTTCCGCAACTGCCAGGTCTGCGATCGCTGCCACGCGGGCGAGACCACCCTGTGCACCGCCGGGTACGAGGAGACCGGCTTCACCGAGCCGGGTGCGATGGCGCCCACGCTCACCCTGCCCGCCCGGCTCCTGCACGTCCTGCCCGACGACGCCGACCTCACGGCCGCCGCGCTCCTGGAGCCCGCCGCGTGCGTGGCCGCCGCCGCGCTCAAGGCCCGCGCGGTGCCCGGCGAGCGGGTCGCGGTGGTCGGCACCGGCACGCTCGGCATGTTCGCCGTGCAGTTCCTGCGCGCCGTCTCCCCGGCCGGGCTGCTGGTCGTCGGCACCCGGCGGCACCGCGAGGACCTGGCGCGACGGTTCGGGGCGACGGACTTCCGCACCCGGGACCAGGACCTCCCCGACGACGTCGACGTGGTGATCGAGACCGCGGGGTCCGCCGACGCCGCGCGCACCTCGGCGGCCCTGCTGCGGCGGGGCGGGCGGCTGGTGCTCACCGGCATCCCGGCGCCGGGCGCGGCCGGTCTGGACCCGACGGACCTGGTGGTCCGGCAGCTGGAGGTGCACACCGTCTTCGGGGCGCCGCCCGCCGCGTGGGCGCACACCGTGCGGGTGTTCGCCGCCGGGCTGCTCGATCCGCTGCCGCTGGTCACCCACCGGCTTCCGCTCACCGCGTTCACCCGCGCCCTGGAGCTGGTGGGCGCGGGCGATCCCGGGGTGGGCAAGGTGCTGCTCCTCCCGGAGGAACCCCCGGAGGAACCCCACTGACGGTGCGCCGGTGCGGGGGCGGCTGACGGTTCCCGCGCCGGCGCACGATCCGGCGGCCCCGGCCCGCACCCCGAGCCGCGAACACCGTCCGAGATACCGAACGGCAAACCGAACACAAAAGGACACCCCGTGACCGACGCTGTGACCGTTGCTTCCGCCCGGACGGCCCGCAGGCCCGGTGAGCAGGCACTCACCGCGCTGGGGCTGGGCGCGCCCGCCCCGGACCCGGCCGACGCCTCGCCGCACACCTTCCCCGGCGGCGGCCGCTGGCGCACCGAGATCCCGTCCTGCGAGGGGCCCGAGGCGCTGGCTGTGGTACTGAAGGAGGCGTCGCGGCTGGACGTGCCGGTGCACCGGATCAGCCAGGGCAGCGGCGTGTGGATGCTGACCGACGCCGAGATCACCGAGATGGTCGAGGCCACCGCCGAACGGGACATCGAGCTCTGCCTGTTCACCGGCCCGCGCGGCACCTGGGACATCGGCGGCTCCACCCGCACCGACTCGCGTGGGGCGGGGCCGCGCGCCCGGGGCCACGACGCGGTCGCGGGCTGCGTGGAGGACGCCCTGCGGGCCACGGAGCTGGGGGTGCGCTGCCTGCTCGTCGCCGACGAGGGGGTGCTGTGGACGCTGCACCGCGCCCGGACCGCCGGCCTGCTGCCCGCCGACACCACGCTGAAGCTCTCCGCGCTCGTGGGACCGGTCAACCCGGCGTCGTACGCGGTGTACGAACGGCTCGGCGCCGACTCGATCAACGTGCCGAGCGACCTGACGCTGCGTCATGTCACCGAGATCCGACGGGTTTCGGCCACCCCGATGGACCTGTACGTCGAGGCCCCCGACGACCTCGGCGGCTACGTCCGGATGTACGAGATCGCCGAACTCATCCGGCGGGGCGCCCCGTTGTACCTGAAGTTCGGTCTGGCCAAGGCCCCCGGCATCTATCCGTACGGCCACCACCTGCGCGAGCTCACCCTGGCCACGGCCAAGGAGCGGGTGCGCCGGGGCCGGCTCGCCCTGGACCTGCTCGCCCGGCACGGCGCCGACGGGGACATGGCCCCGCTCGGCTCGCGCCTCCCGGGTGATCTGAGCCGATTCGACGCCGGGTCATAACGTTCTTGAAATCTGACTTCACAGAAGTAGACACAGTCGCGCACAATCCCACACAACCCTTCGTGGGCCCGTCCGGCACCCGTCTCCGCACCCCCCGCAGCACCTCCCGTCCGACCCGTCCCACACGTCAAGGATGATGATCATGCGTAACCGCAGAGCCGCACTCACCGCCCTGGCCGGTGCCGTCTCCCTCGCCCTCGCCCTGTCCGCCTGCGGCCAGAACAGCGAGGGCGGCAGCGAGGAGGACGCGAAGGGCTCCGAGGGGGCCGTCATCGGCGTCGCGATGCCGACCAAGTCCTCCGAGCGCTGGATCGCCGACGGCAACAACGTCGTCGAGAACCTGAAGTCCAAGGGCTACGAGACCAAGCTGGTCTACGGTGAGGACGACCCCGACCAGCAGGTCTCCCAGGTCGAGAACCTGATCACGCAGGGCGTGAAGGCCCTGATCATCGCGGCCATCGACAACAAGTCGATGAACAACGTCCTCCAGCAGGCGAAGGACGCCGACATCCCGGTCATCTCCTACGACCGCCTGATCCTCGGCACCGAGAACGTCGACTACTACGCCTCCTTCGACAACGAGAAGGTCGGCGAGCTGCAGGGCAGCTACATCGTCGAGAAGCTGGGCCTGAAGGACGGCAGTGAGAAGGGCCCCTTCAACATCGAGCTGTTCGCCGGCTCCAACGACGACAACAACACGCGCTACTTCTTCCAGGGCGCGATGAACGTCCTCAAGCCCTACATCGACAAGAAGCAGCTCGTCGTGCGCTCCGGCCAGACCGACCTCAACCAGGTCACCACCCTGCGCTGGGACGGCGGCACCGCGCAGAAGCGCATGGACGACATCCTCACCTCGTCGTACAAGACCGAGCGGGTGGACGCCGTGCTCTCCCCGTACGACGGCATCTCCATCGGCATCCTGTCCGCGCTGAAGTCCGACGACTACGGCTCCAAGGCCAAGCCGCTGCCGGTCGTCAGCGGCCAGGACGCCGAGGTCGCCTCGGTGAAATCGATCATCGCCGACGAGCAGTCGATGACCGTCTACAAGGACACCCGCGAACTCGCCAAGGTCGCCTCGAACATGGTCGACGCGCTGCTGAACGACAAGAAGCCCGAGGTCAACGACGAGAAGACCTACGACAACGGCGCGAAGGTCGTCCCGGCCTACCTGCTGGAGCCGGTCGCCGTGGACAAGTCGAACTACCAGAAGGTCGTCGTCGACTCCGGCTACATCAAGGAGAGCGACCTCACGTAACCGTCCCCCACGACCCATCACCGACCGGAAGGCACGACCATGGCGGGACCCGTCCTGGAAATGCGCTCGATCGTCAAGACCTTTCCCGGCGTCAAGGCGCTGTCGGACGTCACGCTGACCGTCCGGCAGGGCGAGGTCCACGCCATCTGCGGCGAGAACGGCGCCGGCAAGTCGACCCTGATGAAGGTCCTCTCCGGCGTCCACCCGCACGGCACCTACGAGGGGGAGATCCTCTTCGAGGGGGAGCCCTGCCGGTTCAAGGACATCCGGGCCAGCGAGCAGCGCGGCATCGTGATCATCCACCAGGAGCTGGCCCTGGTGCCCTACCTCTCCCTCGCGGAGAACATCTTCCTCGGCAACGAGCACGCCACCCGGGGCCTGATCGACTGGAACGAGACGCTGCGGCACGCCACCGAACTGCTGCGCCGGGTCGGGCTGAACGAGCACCCGGAGACCCGGGTGGCGGACATCGGCGTCGGCAAGCAGCAGCTGGTGGAGATCGCCAAGGCGCTGTCGAAGAAGGTGAAGCTGCTCATCCTCGACGAGCCGACGGCGGCGCTCAACGACGAGGACAGCGGCAAACTCCTCGACCTGATCCTGCAGCTGAAGGAACAGGGCATCACCGCGATCATCATCTCCCACAAGCTGAACGAGATCCGCCGGGTGGCCGACTCGGTGACGATCCTGCGCGACGGGCGCACCATCGAGACGCTCGACGTGACGCACCCGGCCACCACCGAGGACCGCATCATCAGCGGGATGGTCGGCCGCGACCTGGAGCACCGCTTCCCCGAGCGCACCCCGCACCACCCGGAGGAGGGCGCCGCCCCCGCGCTGGAGGTGCGGGGCTGGACCGTGCACCACCCGATCGACCAGCAGCGCAAGGTCGTCGACGACGTGTCGCTGCACGTGCGGCGCGGGGAGATCGTCGGCATCGCCGGGCTGATGGGCGCCGGGCGGACCGAGCTGGCGATGAGCCTGTTCGGGCGCACGTACGGCCGGCACGCCTCCGGCACCGTCCTCAAGGACGGCGTGGAGATCCGCACCCGGACGGTCCCCGAGGCGGTGGCGCACGGCATCGCGTACGTCACCGAGGACCGCAAGCACTACGGGCTGAACCTGATCGACACCATCAACCGCAACATCTCGCTCAGCGCCCTGGGCAAGGTGGCCCGCCGCGGGGTAGTGGACGAGCACCGGGAACGGCAGGTCGCCGAGGGCTTCCGGACGTCCATGAACATCAAGGCGCCCACCGTGTTCGAGCCGGTGGGGAAGCTGTCCGGCGGGAACCAGCAGAAGGTCGTCCTGAGCAAGTGGATCTTCGCCGGCCCCGAGGTGCTGATCCTCGACGAGCCGACCCGGGGCATCGACGTCGGGGCGAAGTACGAGATCTACACGGTCATCGACCGGCTGGCCGCCGAGGGCAAGGCGGTCGTCTTCATCTCCTCCGAGCTGCCGGAGCTGCTCGGCATGTGCGACCGCATCTACACGATGGCCGCGGGACGGCTGACCGGTGAGTTCTCGCGGGCCGAGGCCTCCCAGGAGTCGCTGATGCGGCAGATGACGAAGGACAAAGAGGTGTCCCGATGAGCACGGAAGTCACCGACAAGAGCCCGGCCGCAGCGCCGCCGGGCAAGAGCGGGCCAGGGGTCGGTGACGGCCTGCTCCGGCTGATGCTGGACGGCATGCGCCGCAACATGCGCCAGTACGGGATGCTGATCGCGCTCGGTCTGATCGTGGCGCTGTTCGCGGTGTGGACCGACGGCGACCTGCTGCTGCCCCGCAACGTCTCCAACCTGGTGCTGCAGAACAGCTACATCCTGATCCTCGCGATCGGCATGATGCTGGTCATCATCGCGGGTCACATCGACCTGTCGGTCGGCTCGCTGACGGCGTTCGTGGGCTCCATGGCGGCCGTGTTCATGGTCCGCAACGACATCCCGTGGCCGATGGCCGTGGTGCTGTGCCTGGCCGTCGGCGCCATCGCGGGGGCGATCCAGGGCTTCTTCATCGCCTACGGCGGCATCCCGTCGTTCATCGTGACCCTGGCGGGCATGCTGACCTTCCGCGGGCTGACCGAGATCTTCCTGGAGGGCCAGACCCTCGGCCCGTTCCCCAGGGGTCTGCAGAAGGTCGCCAACGGCTTCATGCCGGAGGTCGGGCCGGAGACGAACTACCACAATCTCACCCTGCTCCTGGGGCTGGGGCTGATCGCGCTGGTGGTGTTCCAGGAGATCCGCGACCGCCGGCGTCAGCAGGAGTTCGCCCTGGAGGTGCTGCCCGCCAGGCTGTTCCTGCTGAAGCTGGTCGCGCTGTCGGCCGCGGTGCTCACCGTGACGCTGCTGCTGGCGAGCTACAAGGGCGCCCCCATCGTGCTGCTGATCCTGGGCGCGCTGCTGGTCGGCTTCGGTTACGTGATGCGCAACGCCGTCATCGGCCGGCACATCTACGCGATCGGCGGCAACCTGCCCGCCGCCAAGCTGTCGGGCGTGCGGGACAAGAAGGTGACCTTCCTGGTCTTTCTGAACATGGGCATGCTCGCGGCCCTGGCGGGTCTGGTGTTCGCCGCCCGCTTCAACGCGGCCTCCCCCAAGGCCGGACTCAACTTCGAACTGGAGGCGATCGCCGCCGCGTTCATCGGCGGCGCGTCGATGAGCGGCGGGGTGGGCACCGTGCTCGGCGCCATCATCGGCGGTCTGGTCCTGGGCGTGCTGAACAACGGCATGAACCTCGTCGGCATCGGCACCGACTGGCAGCAGGTCATCAAGGGCCTGGTGCTGCTGGCGGCGGTCGGCTTCGACGTGTGGAACAAGCGCAAGGTCGGTTCGTAGTCCCCGGGCCCCGCCGGACGGCGGGGCCCCTCCTCGACGGAGTGGCTCATGGAACTGAACAGACGCACCATCATGGCGGGCGCCGCGGCGGCCGGCCTGGCCGCCGCCACCGTGGGCGGGGGCTCCGCCCACGCGGCCTCCGGCCGGTCCGGCGGCGGGCGGGGGCCGGTCCGCACGCCCTTCGGCCGGCTCGCGGACGGCACACGGGTCGACAGCTGGGCCCTGCAGAACGGCGGCACCCGGATGCGCGTGCTGTCCTACGGCGGCATCGTGCAGTCCCTGGAGATCCCCGACCGCCGGGGGCGGTACGCGAACGTCTCCCTGGGCTTCGACGGCCTGGAGCAGTACGTCTCCTCCAGCCCCTACTTCGGCGCCCTGATCGGCCGCTACGGCAACCGCATCGACCGGGGCCGCTTCACCCTGGACGGCCGGACGCACCAGCTCTCCGTCAACGACGGGGAGAACAGCCTGCACGGCGGGGAGAAGGGCTTCGACAAGCGGGTCTGGGACGTGGAGCCGTTCACCCGGGGCTCGGACGTCGGCCTGCACCTGCGCCTCACCAGCCCGGACGGCGAGATGGGCTACCCGGGCACGCTCCGCGTGAAGGTCACCTACACCCTGACCCGCGACGGCGACTGGCGCGTCGACTACGAGGCCCGCACCGACCGGGCCACCGTCGTCAACCTCACCAGCCACGTCTACTGGAATTTGGCCGGCGAGAGCAGCGGCACCGTCCTGGACCACGAACTGACCATCGACGCCTCCCGGTTCACGCCGGTCGACGCGGGACTCATCCCCACCGGCGAGCGGGCCCGGGTCGCGGCCACCCCCTTCGACTTCCGGCGGGGCAAGCCGATCGGCCGGGACATCCGCAGCGCCCACCAGCAGGTGCTGTACGGGCAGGGCTTCGACCACAACTGGGTGCTCGACAAGGGGATCACCGCCCGGCCGCAGCACGCGGCGACGCTGCGCGACCCGTCCTCGGGACGCACCCTGCGGATCGCCACGAACGAGCCGGGCCTGCAGTTCTACTCCGGCAACTTCCTCGACGGCACCCTGGTGGGCACCGGCGGCCGGGTGTACCGGCAGGGCGACGGGCTGTGCCTGGAGACCCAGCACTTCCCCGACTCGCCGAACCAGCCGTCGTTCCCGTCGACCGTGCTGCGGCCGGGCGAGGTGTACCGGACGACGACGGTCCACGCGTTCGGTGTCTGAGGCCTGCGCCGGGGGCTTCGGGGCGGGGCCCGTGCGGGTGGGCTGCGGCGCGTGCGCCCCAGGGACCGGGGCGGGGGGCGTACGCCCCGGGTCCAGGGCAGGGGCCCTGCGCCCGGGCGCTGAGCCGTGCGTCACGGGCGCATGACGCGTCCGGCGCGCCCCGGGTTCCCGCCGTCACAGTTTTTTCACACCCGTTGAACGGCGTCTCGCCCCCCTTCGTATGTACCGGTGGCCCGTGCTCCCCCGCGCGGGCCACCCACGCATGACGGGCCCGGTTCGTCCCCGGCGGGCCCGCCGTACACGGAGGTTCCATGGCCGGCAACGTCACCTCGTTGTTCCGCAGCACCGCGGCACACAGCCCGTCGATGGCGGCGCTGGCGCGGGAGAGCGACGGGGCCGGGCCGGTGGACTTCTGCATCCCCTGCAATCCGTACTTCCCCACCCCGGCCATGTTCGAGGAGATGGCGGCCCGGCTGCGCGACATCATCACGTACTACCCGAGCGGCGCCGACACGATCACGGCCGAGCTGTGCAGCCTGCTCCAGCTGCCCCCGCAGTGCGTGGCCATGGGCAACGGCTCCACGGAGCTGATCACCTGGATCGACCACCTCCTCGTGCGCGAGTCGCTCGCCGTCCCCGTGCCCACCTTCGGCCGCTGGACCGACCAGCCCATGGAGACCGGCAAGCGGGTCGACATGTTCCCGCTCCAGGAGTCCAGCGGTTTCGCCCTCGATCTCGCGCAGTACGCCGAGTTCATCCGGGCGCGCGGCACCCGGGTCGCCGTCGTCTGCAACCCCAACAACCCCGACGGCGGGTTCCTGCACAAGCACGCGGTCGTGCAGTTCATGGACGCCATGGCCGACCTGGACCTGGTGGTGATCGACGAGTCGTTCCTGGAGTTCGCCGACGCGGAGAACGAGCCGAGCGTGGTGCAGGAGGCGATGCTGCGCCCCAACGTCATCGTGCTGCGCAGCCTCGGCAAGAACTTCGGTCTGCACGGCATCCGCTTCGGCTACCTGGTCGCCAACCCGGCGCTGGCCGGGCGGGTGCGCTCGATGCTCCCCAAGTGGAACCTCAACTCCTTCGCCGAGCACGTGGTGTTCATGCTGAAGGAGCACGGCGCCGAGTACGCCCAGAGCCTGCACCAGGTGCGCCGCGACCGGATGGACATGTCCGGCCAACTCTCCTCGCTGCCCGGCCTGACGGTCTACCCCTCGCAGGGCAACTTCCTCTTCGTGCGTCTCCCCGTGGGCGCCGAGGGCACCGTGGTCCGGGACCGGATGCTCACCGAGCACCGGATCCTGGTCCGCGAGTGCGGCAACAAGATCGGTTCCTCCAGCCGCTTCCTGCGTCTCGTGGTGCGTCCCCAGGTGGACGTGCGCCGCCTGGTGTCCGGCCTGGAACAGGTGCTCTACGGGGCGTCCAGGAGGGGAGCCGCCGTGTCCGAGCCCGCTACCGGGACCGGCTACAGCTCGGGCACGGCGGCGGTGGACCGCCTGGTGAGCGAGACCAACGGGGCCGGCACCCGGGGCCTGGCCGCGCAGGCCGTCGGGGCCGGCGCCCCGGGGCTCGCCGCCGCTCCGGCCGTCGGCACCGGCATTCCGCTCCCCGCCGCCGCGTCCGCCGCCCCGGCGGACACCTTCGGCGGGATGCCGGTGCCGGCGGCAGCCTCCCCGGAACCGCAGCTGCCGCAGCAACGGCCGCTCCAGGCACCGCAGCCGGTGCCCGCGCCGCAGGCCGTACCGCAGCCGGCGGCCACCCAGGGGCCGGTCACCCACCCGGAACCGGTGCCGCTGCCCGTGCCGGAACCGCTGCCCGTGCCCGAGCCGCAGCCGGTGCCCGCCGCCGCGGCGGCGTTCGCGGCGCCCCAGGTGCCGCAGCAGCCCTCGGGACTCACCCCGCCCGGCGTGCCCGCCCGCGGCGGACTGACCGCCGCCCAGGTGCGGGGCACCGACGGCCTCTCCGCCGCACCCGCGACCGGCTGGCCGGGGGCGCAGTCCTGGCCCAACGCGGCGGGCTGAGCGGGGCGGGAGGCACGGGACGCACGCCGGGCGCGCGGGCGGACGACGCGACGCCCGGTGCGCGGGCCGGGACACACGGACCGCCCGGTGCGCGGGAGGACGGTGCGCGGGCGGACGGACCGGCGCGCGTCCCGCGGGGTGCGCGCCGGTCCGTCCGGTCACCTCAGGACTTGCCCGGACACTGCTTCCAGGCGAGGTGGTAGACCGTGCTGATGTCCCCGTCGGTGGAGTCCATCGTCATGAAGCTGACCTTGTGCGGGGACGAGGTGCCCGCGTTCAGCCGCAGCTCCGTGTTGATGTTGAAGTTGCGCTGCACTCCGCAGGGGGCCCAGACCAGCTGGGCCCAGTCGGTGGTGTCGGTGGCCTGCCAGTTGTCGTTGTAAGGGCCGGCGTAGTTGTGGGTGCGGTACTCGGTGTTGGGCGAGCCCTGGAAGTAGTACGAGGCTCGCTGCGTGCCCCGGGCGCCCGGCTGGAGCGAGGCGAAGCCGCGGTAGTCGGCGCTGGCCACCGCGTAGGTGAAGCCCTGCGGGACGTGGACGAGCAGGCTGAGCTGGCAGTTCTTGCGGAAGTCGGTGGGTGCGGAGGGGCCGCCCACCTGGGCGAGGTAGTCGCTGTAGGTCACCGTGAACGCGGTGTTGTCCGCCGAGACGGCGACGGCGGCGGTACCCGCGGGACAGCCGGAGCCGTTCACCGTGGCGACCTTGATGACGATCCTGTCCGGGGGCGGGTCGTCGAAGCTGCTGCCCGCGGACGGGTTGTGGGCGGGGATCGCGGCGGTGAGCAGCGTGGCCACCGCTGCGCTCATGAGCAGGCCACCAGCCATGGTTCTCCATCCGATCGGTGGGGGGTGTGCCGCCCGGCCGGGATCGGGCGGGCGGCGTCCTGTCGCACGACACTCGTTGAAGCGTCATGTACATGCCAAACATGCGGACGCACGGCCCCCGGCCCCGTGATGGAGGCGTGAAGGTGCGGTGAAGGCCGGGAGCGGTGGAATCGTACGGAGCACCCCGGTCCGGGGGACAGGGCGAACTCCGGCCATTCACGTCCGGCGGATCCCGCGGTGACGAAAGGGACGTAAGGGGACCGTGCGTGAACGGCGGGCAGCCGGTTCGTAGACAATGGGACACCCCGCAGCACCACAGGCAACCCACGGCGCCCGCCTCGGCAGCAGGGCGGCGGGCAGCACGGCAGGAGGCGCTCCCTTGGAGCTCAGCAGGCGTACCTTCACCGCCCTGGCCGGGACGGCGGCGCTCGGTCTCGCCCTGGCCGGCAGCGGCGGGGCGGCGACCGGCACCCGCGGGTCCCGCGCCGTGCCGACGGGTCCGCCGCCCCCTCCGCCCACCGCCGACGGCAGGCGGCACCGGGTCGGCCACGACCGGTACTCGCTGCTCGTCGACCACCGGCGCCTGGTGCTGTGGTCCGGCGAGATGCACCCGTTCCGGCTGCCCAGCCCGTCGCTGTGGCGCGACGTGCTCCAGAAGCTCCGCGCCCACGGGCACAACGCGGTCACCGTCCCGGTCGCCTGGAACCACCACTCCCCCGCCCCCGGCGAGCACGACTTCACCGGCGTGCGCGACCTGGACCTGTTCCTGCGCACCGCCGCCGAGGAGCGGCTGTACGTGGTGCTGCGGCCCGGCCCCCGCATCGGCGCCGACCTGGACGCGGGCGGCCTCCCCGGCTGGCTGACCGCCACCGCGGGCGCCGCGCGCGGCGACGACCCGGAGTACCTGCGGCACGCCGACGCCTGGCTCGGCGCGGTCAACTCCGTCGCGGTCCGGCACCTGTACACCCGGGGCCGCGGCACGGTCCTGCTGTACCAGCTGGAGGACGCGCCGGACACCGATCCGTCCCGGGCCCGCGCCGCCGCCGAGCGCGTGTACGCGAGACTGCGCGCCGACCGCATCGACGTCCCGGTGTTCCGCGCCGGCGGCCCCGGCGGCGCCGACGACGCGCCGTGGCTGTACGCCGTCGCCACCGACACCGCGCCCGACCGGGTCCCGGCGGACCCGGTGCGCCTCGCGGGCGGTGCCGGTTCCCGGCCGCGCACCCCCGGCATCGTGGCCGCCGCGGCGGTGGGCGCGGCCGACCCGTGGGGCGGCGCGGTCTCCGGCGGCAAGGGCTACGGGGAGATCCGCCGGGTCCGCGACGCGGCCTACGAGCGGCGCACCACGCTCACCGCGCTCGCCGGCGGGGTGACGGTGCACAACGCCCGCACGGTCTTCGGCGGCACCTCCTGGGGCTGGCTCCCCGGCACCGGCGTCTACACCTCCTACGACCACGGCGCGGCCGTCGACGAGGCCCGCCGCGTCTCGCCCAAGCTGGCCCCGATGCAGCAACTGGGGCACCTGCTGCGGACCGTGCCGGACCTCGCCCGGCTCGACCCGGCGAAGCCGGTCCGCGCGCAGGACGACCGGGTCACCGTGTACCACCTGGCCAACCCCGACACCGGCGCCCGGGTGTACGTGCTGCGCAACGACTCCGACGAGCAGGTCACCACGTCCCTGCCGGGCACCGCCGTCGACGCCCCGGTGCGCGTCGGCCCGCGCGACGCCAAGCTGCTCCTCGGCGACGTCCGGCTCGGGCACCGCAGGCTGGCGTACTCCACCGTGCAGCCCATGCTCAGCCTGAACGCCGGCCGGCACGACATCGCCGTGTTCGCGGGCCGCCACGGGGAGATGGCGCAGGTCGCGCTGGACTGCGACACCCAGCCGCTCACCAACCGCCTGGACCCGGAACCGGCGTGGTCCTACGACCAGGGCCGGCTGAACGTCGCCGTACCGCTCGGGGCGGGCGGGCTGGCCCGGGTGCTGGTGGAGGACGGCGACTCCGGCACGCCGATGGTGCTGCTGTTCGTGGACGACGCGAGCGCGCAGCGGATGTGGCCGTACGAGACCCCGTCCGGTTCCCTGCTCGTCTACGGCCCGGCCCTGCTGCGGAAGGCCGAGGTGCGCGGCGCCACCGTCCACCTCACCGGGGACACCCTCGGGGAGACCGGCATGGAGGTGTGGGCGCCGCGCGGCGTCACCGCCGTGACCTGGAACGGCCGCCCGGTGCGCACCACGGCCGGCCGGGCGGGGAGCCTGGTGATGGAGGGACTGCTGCCGGGGGCGCCCTCGCCGGAGCTGCCGGCCCTGACGGGCTGGCGGCGGCGGGCGGAGAACCCGGAGGCGGACCCCGGGTACGACGACTCCGGGTGGCGGCGGGCCGACCTCACCGCCTCCGCCGGCCCGACGCCCGTGCCCGAGGGGCAGCCGGTGCTGTTCGCCGACGACTACGGCTTCCACTACGGCGACGTCTGGTACCGGGGACGGATCCGCGACGCGGACGGCCTGACGTCGGTGTCGCTGTCCTACCGCACCGGTACGCAGGGGCTGTTGATGGCCTGGCTGGACGGACGGCCGCTGGGCACCCACCGGATGCCGGTGCCGGACGCCGGGACCGCGGACCGGGGCAGCTGGAAGGCCACGGGGTCCTTCGCCGTGCCCCGGGAGCTGCGCGGACGGGACCGGCACGTGCTGTCCGTCCTGGTGCGGCCGATGCAGCACGCGGACGGGGAGGGGCCCGACGGGTACCGGGCGGCGCGCGGCCTGACGTCCGTCGGCTTCGGGGGCGCCGACGCCACCGTGCGGTGGCGGATCCAGGGCGCCGGGAAGCCGGACCCGGTGCGCGGAGCGCTGAACCACGGCGGGCTGGCCGGCGAGCGGGCGGGCTGGCACCTGCCCGGGTACGACGACGGGACGTGGCGTGCCGTGGACTCCCTGCGCGCGGACCGCCGGCAGGGAGTGGCCTGGTACCGCACCCGGTTCCGGCTGGACGTCGACCCGGACGTGGACGCCTCCGTCGGCCTCACCCTCGACGACGACCCGCGGCGCGCCTACCGGGTGCAGATCTTCCTCAACGGCTGGAACCTGGGCCAGTACATCAACGACGTGGGCCCGCAGCACACCTTCGTGCTGCCCAACGGGATCCTGCGCACCCGGGGGGCCAACACCCTCGCCCTGGCCGTGCTGTCCGACGGGACGACCCCCTCGGGGCCGCGCGACGTGCGGCTGACGCTGCTGGGGGCGGCCGCGGGCGGCATCCCGGTCGAGCCGGTGGAGTCGCCGGGCCGGTGAGCCCGCCGCGGCCCCGTCCGGCGGCGGCCCCGGGCACGGCGGACCCGGCGGGCGCCGCGCGGGGCCGGGCCACGGGGCCGTCGCGTACCGGCCGTACGGGCACGGACGTCGCCGGTTTTCGCCTGACGCGGGCGCGACAGGGCGCGTAGTCTCGGACGACGGTGACCACGGCGGTGACGAGAGCGGGGGACGCCATGGAGCGCGTGGACGCGGCCCTGGGCCCGGCCTCGTTCCTCAGCGACTTCTACCCGTCGTTCTGGTGGGTGCCGGCGGCCGTGCTGGCCGCCGCCCTGGCGATCAAACTGCCCACCATCATCCGGCTCTGGACGGATCCGCTGCTGCGCGCGGTCGGCGGGCTGCTGCTGCTGGCGTGCGCGGTCTTCGTGTTCGTGGCGCCGTCGACCATCGTCTGGGTCAACCGGGTCACCGGCGTGCCCAACATCTCGGCGCCGTGGGTGTATTCACTGCTCACCGCGTTCTGCGGGTCGTGCCTGGTGCTGATCATCGCCTGGCGCAACGGCCTGTCGGAGCACTCGGCCTCGACGCGCCGCGCCACCCGCTGGGTGCTGTCCTGCTACGGCGGCGTCATCGTGCTGCTGTGGGTGCTGTTCGCCCTCGCGGACGTGCCCGTGGAACGCACCCGGGACCTGGACACCTACTACGCCACCACCCCGTTCATGCGCGAGGAGATCCTGCTCTACCTCCTCGCGCACACCGTGGCCGCCCTCATCACCTCGAAGCTGATCTGGAACTGGATCCGCACCGACGGGCTCGACGCCCTGCTGCGCTGGGGGCTGATGTTCCTGGGCATCGGCTACGCGCTGAACCTGGGCTTCGACGCCGCCAAACTCACCGCCGTCGGCGCGCGGTGGGCGGGCCGGGACCTGGACTGGCTGAACCTCCACGTGGCGCCGGCGCTGGCCTGCCTGTCCGCGGTGTCGATCGCCGTCGGCTTCATCCTGCCGCACGCCGGCCAGTACCTGCACGAGCGGTGGCGGCTGCGCCGGGCCCACCACCAACTGCGGCCCCTGTACCTGCTGATGCGCCGGGTGCACGGCTCCGGCGTCCCCTTCGCGCTGCACGCCAGCCCCGAACTGCGGCTGACCCGCCGGGAGACCTTCATCCGCGACGTGCTGCTGCCGCTGGCCCGGCGCATCGACGAGCGGCTGCACGAACGCTCCCACGCCGCCGCCCTCGCCCTGGGGTTCGCGCCGGAGCGGGCCAGGGCGCTCGCCGCGGCCGTGGCGATCCTGGACGCCGTGGAGGCCGGCCCGCAGGCGGACGACGGCACGGCGGCACGCGACCCCGACACCACCGACCTGCTCCGGGGCATCGGGGCGGTCTCCCGCGCCCTGCGCCGCCCCGACGACATCCGCACGGTGCGCGCCCACGCCTGCGAGGCGGTGGCCCTGACCGACTGACCCGTGCCCGGAGGTGGCCGGACCGGCACCTCGCTTGGCATATTGCACGGGTGACCGAACCAGGCTCAGGGGTTCCGGGAGAACAGGGAGACCGCGGTGCGTACCAGGAAGGAGATGCGGCGTCTCGCCGACGCGCTCATCGACCCCATCCGGGTGGCGGTCCCGGCCGACCCGGAGGACCTGTTCGACGCCCTGGTCGCCTCGGTCGGCGCCTGGCGGGGGCGTGAGGTCGTCGTCCACCGGGCGGCGTTCCCGCCGCACACGGCGAGCGGGCTGTGGCTGGACCGGGAGAGCCACGACGACGTGGTGGTGGACGAACGGGCCGCGGTGTGGCACCAGATCGTGATCCTCTGCCACGAGGTGTGGCACATGCACCGGCGGGGCACCGGGCCGGCGCCCGCCGGCGTCCCGGGGGAACGGGTGGCCGCCCGCACCTGCTTCAGCGAGGCGGAGGAGCAGGAGGCCGACCGCTTCGGGATGCTGATGGGCCGTCGGCTGCGCACCTGGCTGGAGGCCACCCCCGACTCCGTGTTCGCCACCGAGGGCGGCACCGCCGAGGAGCCGCGGAACCTCGCCGCACGCATCGGGGCCGCGCTGAACCACCGCGGGACCCGCCGATGAACGGCCTGATCAACTACGTCAGTTGCGGGCTGCTGTGGCTGGGCCTGACGGTCCGGGCGCCGGACCTGCTGCGGCACCGCGGCGACCCCTACCTGCGGGCCATCTGCGCGGTGCTGGGCCTGGCCGGACTCTGCTTCGCCCTGGGCGCGCCCCCGACCGTCGGCGCGGTCAACCGGCTCAGCGGGGTGCCCAACCTCGCGGCGCCGGTCACCTACGCGGCGATCACCGCGTACTGCGCCGCCTCGCAGGTGCTGATCGTCCACTGGCGGGGCGGGCCCCGGGTGCACCGCACCGCCCGGCGCTGGATCCTCGCCTACACCGGCGTGATCCTCGGGATCGCGGTGACGTTCGCGCTCGCCGACGCGCCCGAGGAACGCCGGACCGACCTGGACACCTACTACGCGACCACGCCGTGGATCGCCCAGATGATCGTGCTGTACCTGCTCGCCCACCTGGTCGCGGTCGCCGTCACCACCACCTCGTCGCTCGCCTGGGCACGCCGGGTGCGCGGCCGGCTGCGGGTGGGGCTGACGCTGTTCGGCGCCGGGTCCCTGTGCGGTGTCGGGTACAGCGGGGCCAAGCTCGTCGCGGTGGGCGCCCGGTGGACCGGGCGGGACTGGTCGGCGCTCGGCACCACCGTCTCCCCGGCCGCGGCCGGGCTCGGCGCGGTGATGACCGTGGTGGGCGTGCTGATCCCGCTGGTCGGACCGCGGGTGACGGAGTGGCGCACGGCGCGGCGGACCTACGCCCGGCTGGCACCTCTGGAGCGGGTCCTGGACGGCCTGCTCACCCGCCGGGCGCTGCGGCTGCCCCGTCCGCGCTGTGCCACCCCCGCCACCCGGCTGATGTGGCGTCAGACCAGCATCCACAACGCGCTGGGCCACCTGGACGCGTACTTCGACCGGCACCTGTACGAGCGGACCCGCGCGGCGGCCCTCGGCACGACGGGCGACCCGGAGTGGGCGGAGGCCGCCGCCTGGGCGGCGGTCATCACCGCGGCGGCACGGGACGAGGCGGACGCCCGGCCCGGCACGCCCCCGCCGCACACCGGCGGACGGCTCCTGGACCGGGTGCCCGGACCGGCCGGGCTGGCCCGCATCGCCGACGCGCTGGCCTGCGTGGCGCCGCCGCGGCGGGCCGCGCCGGTGGCGGGCGGCACGACCCCTGCGGGGACCGTGTGAGCCTTCTCGTCTACCTCGGCGGCCTGGTGTTCGGGCTGACGTCGGTGCTGATCGCCCGCCGCCCCCGGGCCGCGCTGCGCAACCCGCTCACCCTGTCCACCTGGCTGGCGATCGTGCTGGGCGCCCTGGTCTTCGTGTGCGCGGCCCCGCCCACCCTGGCCGCCGTCAACGACCTCACCGGCATCCCCAACTTCGGCGCGCCGCTGACCTACGGCATGCTCAACGCGTACAGCTGCGCCGTGCTGGTGCTGATCATCAACTGGCGGGGCGGGCCCCGGGGTCGGGTGCGGCGCCTGGTGCTGCGCACGGTGGCCGCGTACGGGGCGCTGACCGTCGCCCTCGTGGTGCTGTTCGCGCTCGCCGACCCGGACACCGAGCGGCTGACCGACCTGGACACGTACTACGCCACCACCACGTTCCTGCGCGAGATGATCGTGCTCTACCTGCTCGGACACAGCGCGGCCATGCTGGCGCTGTGCCTGATGTGCCGGAAGTGGGGGCGGGAGGTCACCGGCTCGCTGCGCACCGGGCTGCGGCTGATCGTGCTGGGCGCGCTGCTGGACCTGGTGGGCTTCCAGCTGGCCAAGTACATCGCGGTGGTGGCCCGTTGGACGGGCCACGACCTGGACGTGCTGTCCACCCGGGTGGCGCCGCAGATGGCCTCGCTGGCCGCCCTGCTGTGCTCGGCGGGGTTCCTGCTGCCCCGGCTGCTGCCACCAGTGCTGGCCCACCGGCGGGCGCTGAAGGACCACCGGCGGCTGGAACCGCTGTGGTCCCTGGTGCGGCCGGCGTCCACCGCCCCCGGGCCGCCCGCGACCCGCTGGCTGCTGCCGCAGGAGCGGCTGCAGTGGCGCGAAGTGGCCATCCACGACGCCCTGCTGGCGCTGGCACCGTACTTCGACCACCGGCTCCGGGAACGCGTGCGGGACGCCGCCCTGGACGCGGGCCGCTCCCCGCACCGCGCCCGGCTCGCGGCGGAGGCGGCCATGCTCACCGAGGCCGCCCGCCGCGCCGCCGCCCGCGAGGAACCCCCCGAGCCCGCCGCCACCTACCGGCTGCACGCCACCGAGGTGTCCGGCACGGGCGGCCTGGTGGAACTGGCCCAGGAACTGAACCGTCCGCCCGCGGCACCCGACGGCACGACGCCGTCCGCCGCGGCCGGCCCCGTCACCGAACCAGAGGAGCCCCATGTCGCGTAGAGCAGTCGTCATCGGTGCGGGCCTGGCCGGCATGCTGGCCGCCGCCGTCCTGTCCGACGCGGGCGTGGACGAGGTGATCGTGCTCGACCGCGACGAGTTGCCCGACGGCCCGCAGGACCGCCGGGGGCTGCCCCAGGGACGGCACGCGCACCTGCTCATGGACGGGGGCGCCCGCGCCCTGGAGGAACTCCTCCCCGCGGCGGACCTGCGCAAGCGGCTGCTCGCCGCGGGGGCGCACGAGATATCCCTCAGCAACGGCATGCTCGCGCTGACCTCGGAGGGCTGGCTGCGGCGCTGGCGGCACGAGGGCCCGGTCATGATCACGTGCAGCCGGGCGCTGCTGGACTGGGTGGTGCGCTCGGCGGTGCTCGACCGGACGTCGGTGCACGTCCGCCGGGCGGCCGTGGTCGGGCTGACGGGCTCCCTCGCGCGGGTGGACGGGGTGCGGCTGGCGACGCCGGGCGGGGACACCGACCTGCCGGCGGACCTCGTGGTCGACGCGAGCGGACGCGGCACCCGGGTCGTGGGCTGGCTGGACCGTCTCGGGCTGACCGGCGTCCGGGAGCGGACCGTGGACGCCGGGCTGGTCAACGCCACGCGCATCTACCGGATGCCCGAGGGCGCGGAGCGGTTCCCGCTGACCGTCGTGCAGTCGGACCCGTACGCCTCCCGGCCGGGGCGCAGCGCCATGGTCATGCCGATCGAGGGCGGCCGCTGGCTGGTGAGCTGCGGCGGCACCCGGGGCGGCGAGCCGCCGGCGGACCCGGAGGGGTTCCTGCGCTACACGCTGTCGGTGCGGGACTCGATCGTGGGGCGGCTGGTCTCCGGTGCCGAACCGCTCACCGACGTGCACCTGAGCCGGTCCACCAGCAATGTGCGGCGCTACCTGGAGAGGGCGCCGCGCTGGCCCGAGGGCTTCACGGTGATCGGCGACGCGCTGGGCACCTTCAACCCGGCCTACGGGCAGGGCATGTCGGTGGCCGCCTTCGGGGCGCGGGTACTGGCCCGGGAGCTGGAGCGCGCGGAGCCGACCGCGCCGGGGCTGGGCCGGCGGGTGCTGCGCGGGGCCGCCCGCGCGGTGGACGCGGCCTGGTCGTCCGCCATCAGCCAGGACATCCACTACCCGGAGGTGCGGGGCGGCCGGCCGGGCGTCGCCGACCGGGTCGTCGGGGCGTACGCGCGGCGGATGATGCGGGCGGCCACCGGCTCGTACCCGGCGGCCCGCGCGGTCTGGGACGTCACCAGCATGCGCACCCCGGCGACCCGTATGTTCCGCCCCGGCACCGTCCTGGCCGTGCTGGCCGGTTCACCGCTGCCCCCGTCCGACGAACCGCCGCTGACCCCGTCCGAACGCGCCCTGCTGGAACGCCTGGACCGCACCGGGGGCTGAACGGGCGTCCGGCCGGGGCGCCCCGGCCCGCGCGGGCACCCCGGCCCACGGCGCCGGCGGGGCGTGCGGCCCTCGCCGGCACCCCCGCCGGGGTGCCCCGCCGGCGGCTCAGCCGCCGAACACCGGCTGGGCCAGGCCCCGTCCGGCGTCCGGCAGGACCAGCAGGGACCCGGCCAGCGGGTGCGGGTCGGCCAGGCCGACGCGGGCCGTGGTGAGGTACAGGTCGCTCAGGCCGGGCCCGCCGAACGCGCAGGCGGTCACCCGGGGGACGGGGAGCGGGACGACCCGGTCCAGGGTGCCGTCAGGGGTGTAGCGGCGGACCGCCGCGCCGTCCCACAGGGCGACCCAGACGCAGCCGTCGGCGTCGACGGTCAGGCCGTCGGGGTAGCCGGCGCCCTCCTCCACCACGGCCAGGGGACGGCGGCCGGTGACCCGGCCGTCGGGGCCGACGTCGAAGACGTCGACGCGGCGGGTCGGGGTGTCGATGTAGTACATCCGCCGGCCGTCGGGGCTGAACCCGGTGCCGTTGCTCACCGTCACGTCGTCCAGCACGGTCTCGGCGGTGCCGTCCGGCAGGAATCGGGTGAGGGTGCCGCCGCCGGCGGTCTCGTCGTAGCGCATGGTGCCGGCCCAGAGGGTGCCGTCGGGGGCCACGGCGGCGTCGTTGCCGCGGCGGCCGGGGACGGGCTCGCGGTGCAGCCAGCGGAAGCCGCCGTCGGGGTCGAGCAGGCCGATGCCGTCGCGCAGGTTGAGCACCAGGCCGCCGCCCGCGCGGGGCTTGGCGGCGCCCACGTGCTGGTCCACGGTGCGCACGGTGCGCCGGCCGGTGGCCGGATCGTAGCCGTGCAGGCGGGCGGCGAGGATGTCGACCCACAGCAGGCGGCCGGTGGTGGCGTCCCACGTCGGCCCTTCGCCCAGGGCCGCCGCGGCCCGGACGGCCACCTCGTAGGCGCGGGGCCCGGCGGTCACGGCGCGCTCCGGTGGCCGAGCCGCTCGGACAGGTCGGCGGCGCCCTTGACGGCGAGCCGTTCCAGTTCGGCCTGGCGTTCCCCGCTCCAGCGGATCATCGGTACGGAGACGGACAGCGCCGCCACCACCTGCCCGGTGCGGTCGCGCACCGGCGCGGCCACGCAACTGACGTCGGGGTTGGACTCCCGGTTCTCCACGGCGACGCCGCGGGCCCGGATCGCGGCGAGCGCCTCGCGCAGCTCGGCCGGGTCGGTGATGCTGTCGGGGGTCATCGCGGTCAGCTCGGCGTCGTCGGGGATGCGCGCGGCGAGTTCCTGCTCGGGCAGGGAGGCCAGCAGCATCTTGCCGACGGAGGTGCAGTGGGCGGGCAGCCGCCGCCCGGCGGCGGAGACCATCCGCACGGCGTGGGTGGAGTCGACCTTGGCGATGTAGATGACGTCGGTGTCCTCCAGGATCGCCACGTGCACGGTCTCGTCGCAGGTCTCCGCGATGGCGCGGGCCACCTGCCGGCCCTCGGCGGCGAGGTCGAGGTGTTCGGCGTAGCGGGAGCCGAGCTGGTACGGGCGGACGCCCAGCCGGTAGCGCCCGGGCTCGCCCGGCACGGGGACCAGGTACTTGCGGGCGGCGAGTGTGGTCACCAGCTCGTGGACGGTGGTGCGCGGCAGCTGCAGTCTGCGCACGATGTCGGGGGCGGACAGCGTCCCGTCCCCGTCGAGGAAGAGCTCGAGGATGTCCAGAGCCCGGGTCACGGCTGGTACGAGGCGTCCCACGGCCGGCCCCCCTCCCTGTGTGTCTCAGGCCTGTGTGTCTCAGGCGCCCGCTGCGGTTCGAGCCGCGGGGGTGCCGGAGACGACGCCCGGCGTTCGATATATCAACAGGCGATCGGAATGACGAACACAGGCTAACCACCCGCCCCCGGACGGGCAATGGCCCCGTCGCGAGGGACGGTGGGATGACGGACGGCCGGACGGCCGGACGGCCGGGGCGGGGCACCGGCCGGCGGGACGAGGCCCGGGCGGAGCGGGGCGGACGCAGGCGGGCGGGCACAGGTGGCCGGTTGCGGGCTGCCGGTCGCGGGCTGCCGGAGCAAGGCACCGGGCGGCGGGCCGGTGCGGCACGGCGCCGCTGCCCGCCGCCGGAACGGCGGGCGGGGGCGCTACCAGGTCGAGGCGGGGCGCGAGGGGCCGTCGGTGGCCGATCCGCCCCGGCCCTCGGGACCGGCCGGAGGCCCGGCGGCGCGAAATGAGCGCGAGGGCACGGGCACAGGCACGCGGGCACAGGCGGGCGGGCGGCCACGAGCGGGCGGCGAGGCGGGCGCGCCACAGGCACGGGCGGGCACCGGCCGGGCGGCGCGGTCCTCCGCCGGTCAGCGGCGCGTCCGCGGGCCTCCCAGCTCGCCCCTCAACCGCTGTGCCCGCAGGACCAGTTCCAGCTCGAAGCGGCGGTCCGGGTCGTCGATCTCGTCGCCCCACAACTCCCGTATCTGGCGCAGCCGGTAGCGGACGGTCTGCGGGTGGACACCGAGCCGGGCCGCCACCTCGGGCGCCCCGCCCCGGGTCTCCAGCCAGGCCAGCAGGGTCTCCGCGAGCCGCCGGCCGTGGGTGGGGCCGCAGTGGGCGAGCGGGGCCAGACAGCGCTGCGCCAGGTCGTCGATCAGTTCCTCGGGCTGGAGCAGCACCAGCGCCTCGGTGTGTTCGGTGCAGTGGAGCACCTCCCCGGCGGGCAGCAGCCCGCGCCGCATCAGACGGACGGCGGCCTCCGCCCAGCGCAGCGACTTCGCCGCGTCGGCCAGCGGCACCGGCGGCCCGATGGCGCCGGACCAGCCGGCCAGCGCGCGGTGCAGCAGGTCGGAGCGGCCGGCGGCGTCCGGTTCGGGGACGATCATGCGCGGCTGCTCGTACTCCATGTCGAGCAGCACGCCCTGCCCCACGGCGGGGGCCACCGCCTCGCGCGCGGGGCGCAGCAGGACGCCGACGCCCACCTTGTCCGGCAGCGGCCAGCCGATCCGGGCCGCCCGCTCGCCGAACGCCTCGGCCGGGTCGCCCCGGTGGTGCTCGGTCAGCAGCAGTTCCATCAGCCGGCGCTGCAGCCGCAGCCGTTCGCCGGCCTGGCGGGCGGCGGCCTCGGCGTAGCCGCGCACGGACTGGTCGACCAGGCCGTCGAGGTACTCGTAGCCCGCGTCGACGAGTTCGTACATGGCGGGCGGCGGGATGTCGATGCGCTGGCCGATCTCGGCGAACCGGCGCCAGGCCAGCCGGACCCCCAGGCGGTAGATGGCCTGGAGCGAGTCGAGGGACCGGCCGTGCAGGCCCTCTCCGCGCCCGAACTCCTGGAAGACGCCGGGCGGTACGGTCGGCCGGCCGGCCGAGTAGTCGGCGTGCTCCAGGTGGCTCACGAAGACCTCGATGGCGCGGCGGATGCCGATCAGGGCCATCGGCTCGCCGGAGTCGTCGAGGACCACGGGCAGGTGGGGGTACTCGCGCCGGATCTCGTGCATGATCTCCTGCGCGAGCGCGGGCGCCTCGGCCATGGCGATCTCGGCGAACCGGCGCACCTGGTGACGCGGCACGTCGTGCCAGGCGGAGCGGGCCGTGACCGTCCTGACCGGGCCGGAGGGAGCCGTCACGGCTCAGCTCCCCTGCCCGGCCTGCTCGTAGGTGATCAACGGGGTGTTGGGCTGGTCGGGCACCGCGTCGAGCAGTGCGACCGCGCCGAACGCGGCGGCCACGGCCAGGGCCGCGCCGAGCGCGACGGTCAGCGTGGCGGCGATCAGTCTGGACATCGCTGGGTCAGCCTCTCTGTCGGGAGGTTCCCCACCCCCGCACGTGACCGACCACCCCGCCCGTCCCGCTCCAGTGTCGACGCGACATTGACACCCCGTCAAGGGGCGCATACCGTTCCCGGCCCATAAGGGGTGTCGGGTGGACCAGCCCTCTCGCATGCGCTCATGCCCGCGGTGGCGACCCTCGCGCGTCGCGCCGACCCAAGCCCCTGGAGTGCCCGGATGCGTCGTACAGCTTCCCCGTTTTCCCTGATCCTGCTGGGTCTCGGCACCTTCCTGCTGGTGCTGGCCCCCCTGCTGGCCTGGTACGTGAAACCCCGGGCGGCGGTCAATCCCGTCGACATCGACACCACCGCGGTCTACACCGGCCGGGGCAGCGTGTTCGACACCGGGAGGATCGAGACCGTGCCGGACCAGCGGATCACCGTCACCCAGCGGGTGCGCGGCGACGTCGAGGCGAGCGAACGCAGCGGGAACGCCGTGTGGGACGTGATCACCTCGGTCGACACGGACGACTCGCTGCCCGCCGCGGACCCGCACGACGCCCTGGACTTCAACCCGCACCGCTGGGTGCTGGACCGCCGCACCACCAAGCCCGTGCACTGCTGCGGGGAGACGCCGCGCATCGAGGGCGAGGCGTACCTGAAGTTCCCCTTCGACGTGCAGAAACGCTCCTACCAGTGGTGGGACAACACGCTCGGGGACACCGTCGTGATGAAGTACCGGGGCACCAAGAAGGTGCAGGGCTACACCGGTTACCGGTTCACCGGGTCGGTGCCGCCCACCAAGGCCGGCACCCGGCTGGTGCCGGGCAGCATCGTGGACCAGCCGGACCGGCCGCAGGTGCTGGCCGAGGAGTGGTACTCCAACCACGGCGTGGAGCTGGTCGTGGACCAGCGCACCGGCCGGGTGATCTACGCGCAGACCGGGCCGAAGCGTACGCTGCGCGCGCCCGGCGCGGACGAGGACGCGGCGGTGCTGCTGGACGCCGAGAAGATCGCGTTCACCCCCGAGACGCAGCGCGAGGCGGTGCGGCAGGCCGAGCGGGACAGCGGGCGGCTGCGCATGGTGGGCGAGACGCTGCCGGTGGGCGCCGTGGTGGCCGGTTCGGTGCTGGCGGTCGCCGGAGGGCTCCTGGTGGCCCGTGGGCGAAAGGAAGAGGACCGGCCCGATTCCACCGGTACGCCCGAAACGCCCCAGCCGGTACTCACACCCTGACACCGGATCGGCTTGAACAAAGCGTGAAATTGTCACATCGGTGAGTAGCCGTGGGGAACGAGGCGGCGAAAACTGTCCCACTCCACCCAAGCACTGCACGCCCGCACCCCGCGTCCCGCACGGTCCGGGGAGTCCCGCCCCGGGACCCTCCGGACCGGATCCCACCCCACCACCGACCGGACCACCCGCGCCACCGATCCCGCCCGCCGCACACCGGCGCACCCCACCGCGCCGGCTCCCGGCACCGCGTTCCCCACGCCAACGTTCCGCACTCCGAGACGAGTTGGAGCACCGATGCCCCAGCACGTGCCGTCCCACCCTCCCCTGCCGGCCCCGGCCGGACGGGGGGACTCCCCGCGCGCCGCGTCCGTCACCGCGGCGGCGCCCGCTCCGGCGCTCCCCCCGCATCCGCGCCGGATCGTCTTCCTCGCCCACCGCGACCTGGACAACCCGTCGGCCGGCGGCTCCGAGCTGCTGGTGGACCGGCTGGCCGGCGGTCTGACCCGGCTGGGTCACCAGGTCACCCTGCTGTGCGGGGGCCCCGCCTCCTTCCGCGACTACCGCGTGGTGTCGGCGGGCGGCACCTACGGCCACTACCTGCGGGCCCGTTCCGCCTTCGCCCGCCAGGTCGGCGACTGCGACCTGCTGGTCGAGGTGTGCAACGGCATGCCGTACCTGGCCCCGCTGTGGCACCGCGGGCCCACCCTGTGCCTGGTCAACCACGTGCACACCGACCTGTGGCCGATGCGGTTCGGCGGCCCCCTGGCCCCGGCCGCGCGGCTCGGACGGCGCCTGGAGCACTGGGCGCTGACCGGGGCGCGCCGGCGCGGCCTGCTGGTCGCCGTCTCCCCGTCCACCGCGGACGCGCTGAGCGGGATCGGGGTGCGGCGCGACCGGATCCGGGTCGTGCACAACGGTGTGGAGGAACCCGGCCCGCGCACCGCCCGCTCCGCCGAGCCGCTGTTCGTGGCGGTGGGCCGGCTGGTCGAGTACAAGCGCATCGACCTGCTGCTGCGGCTGTGGGAACGGGTCCGCCCGGTCACCGGCGGCCGGCTGGTGATCGTCGGCGACGGGCCGGAGCGGGAGCGCCTGGAGCGCCTGGCCGGACCGGGTGTCGAGTTCACCGGACACGTCTCCGAGGCCGAGAAGCACCGGCTGCTGTGCGCGGCCTGGCTGCTGCTGCACCCGTCCGCGGTGGAGGGCTGGGGCCTGGTGGTCACCGAGGCCGCCGCCCGCCGCACCCCGGCCGTCGCCTTCGACGTGCCGGGCCTGCGGGACTCCGTGGTGGACGGCGAGACCGGCGTCCTGGCCTCCGGCGAGTCCTCCTTCGCGGCGGCCTGGTGCACCCTGGCCCTGTCCGGGGCCCGCCGGGAACGCATGGGCGAGGCCGCCCGGGACCACGCCGCCCGGTTCCGCTGGGACCGCACGGTCCGTCAGTTCCGCGCGGTCGCGACCGAGGCGGTGCGGAGCTGGCAGCCATGAGCGGCAGAGGGCGGAAGGACCCCTCGATACGCCGTTCCCTCGCCCTCTTCCGCGCCTTCCTGCGCGAGCAGGAGGACCCCGACGCCTGCTACACGCTGCTCGCCCGGGACGCCGCCGACCAGGTCGAGGCGTACGACGGTCCGGTGGCCGGCCGGGTCGTCGTGGACGTCGGCGGCGGCAGCGGGCACTTCACCCGGGAGTTCCGCGCCCGGGGCGCCCAGGCGCACCTGTTCGAGCCCGACGTGCGGGAGCTCGCGGAGAAGCCGCCCGAGGGGACCGTGATCGCCGACGGCTACCTGCTGCCGCTGTGCGACGGTGCCGCGGACGTCACCTTCTCCTCCAACGTGCTGGAGCACGTGGCCGATCCGCAGACCTTCCTCAGCGAACTGGTCCGGGTCACCCGGCCCGGCGGGCTGATCTACGTCTCCTTCACCAACTGGCTGTCGCCGTGGGGCGGGCACGAGTGGGCCCCCTGGCACTACCTCGGCGCCGAGCGGGCCCGTGCCCGCTACCGGCGCCGCACCGGCAGGCCCGCCAAGCACCGGCTCGGCGAGAACCTGTTCCGCGTGCACATCGGCAGCACCCTGCGGCTGGTGCGCGCCCGCGACGACGTGACGCTCGTGTCGGCGCGGTCCCGCTACTGGCCCTTCCTCACCGAGACCGTGGTGGCAGTGCCCGGTCTGCGCGAGTTCGCTACCTGGAACCTCCTTCTCATCCTCCGGCGGTGTCCCGAATGACGACCACGGTCCAGGCTCCCCCTCCGGCAGCCGTCCCGACGCGCGCGGCCAGCGCGGGCCCTCCCGAGGGCCCGCGCTCGCGCCGCTGGCTGCTGGGCTTCTGGGCGGTGGTGTTCGCCCTGCTGCTCGCGGTGCAGCCGGGACGGCAGACCTTCGACACCAAGCTGGGCGTGACGGTCGACCCGGGCCAGTTCCTCGAGGACCTCGGCCAGTTGTGGCACGACCGGAACGGCTTCGGCGGCATCCAGGACCAGTACATCGGCTACGTGTGGCCGATGCTGCCGTTCCACTGGCTGGCCGACCTGGTGAACCTGCCGGTGTGGCTGGCGGAGCGGCTGTGGATGTCGCTGATCGTGGCGGTCGCGTTCTGGGGCGCGCTGCGCCTGGCGGAACGGCTGCGGGTGGGCAGCGGCGCCTCCCGGCTGCTCGCGGCGGCCGCGTACGCGACCTGGCCGGTGTTCACCGCCGTCATCGGCTCCACCTCGGCGGCCGCGCTGCCCGGCGCGTTCCTGCCGTGGGTGCTGCTGCCGCTGGCCGACGAACGGTACACGGCCCGGGTCGCCGCGCTGCGCTCGGCGCTGATCGTGCCCTTCATGGGCGGCGTCAACGCGGCCTCCACGCTGGCGTCCCTGCTGCCCGTCGGCCTGTACCTGCTGTCCCGCCCGCGCGGGCCGCGGCAGCGCAAGCTGATCGCCTGGTGGACCCCGGCGATGATCGTGGCGACGGCGTGGTGGTGGGTCCCGCTGCTCCTGCTGGGCGTCTACGGCGAGAACTTCCTGCCGTTCATCGAGACCGCGAAGACCACCACCGACACCATGTCCGCCACCGAGGCACTGCGCGGCGGCGGCAACTGGGTCGCCTACCTGCACTTCGGTGAGGCGTGGCTGCCGGCCGGCTGGACCGTCACCTCCTCGGTGCTGGTGATCGTCTGCTCGGCCCTCGCGGCCGGCTTCGGGCTCGCGGGCCTGGCCCGGCGGGACATGCCGGAGCGGCGCTGGCTGGTGCTGACCGTGCTGGTGACGGCGCTGATCCTGCTCGCCGGGTACGGCGGCGCGTTCGGCGCGCCCTTCCACGGTGTGGTGCAGGACTGGCTCGACGGCTGGCTGGCCCCGTTCCGCAACATCTACAAGTTCCAGACCGGCCTGGCGCTGGCGCTGGTGCTGGGGCTGGCCCACCTGGTGGGCGCGGCAGCCGCCGGGGCGCGCGGCGGGCGCCCGGTGCGCGGCCGGCGCTTCGCACCGCTGGCGGCAGCGGTGCTGGTGCTGCCGGGGCTGGTGTTCCCGTACCTCAACGGCTCGATCCTCAACGCCGGTTCGTTCCAGGAGATCCCCAAGTACTGGTACGCCACCGCCGACTGGCTGAAGAAGCACTCGCCCGACTCCCGGGCCCTGGTCGTCCCGGCGACCGCGCACGGCATCCACACCTGGGGCTCGACCATCGACCAGCCGCTGGACGTGGTCGCCGCGTCCCGCTGGGCGCAGCGCGACTACGTGCCGTTCGGCACGCCCGGCAACCGGCGGGCCATGGACGCCGTCGAACAGGCCCTGCTGACCGGCTCCGAGGTGCCGGGGCTGGCCGACTACCTGAGCCGCGCGGGCGTCTTCCACGTGGTGGTCCGCAACGACCTCGACCCGGACCAGATCGGCCAGGTGCCGACGGCGGTCGTCAAGCGCACCCTGGAGCAGTCCGGGTACCAGCGGGTCGAGGGGCTCGGGCCGGTGATGACCGGCGGGGTCATCGCGCAGGACGCCCCGCTGGCGGTGGAGGGCCTGTACCCGCGGCAGCGGGCGGTGGAGATCTACCGCCCGGCCGGAGCGGACGTCCCGCGTCCGGGCCCGGCGGGACTCGCGCCGGTCGCGGACACCGCCGTGGTCTCCGGCGGGCCCGAGGCACTGCTGCCGCTGGCGGACTCGCTGCGCGGCCGGCCGGCCGTGCTGACCGGCGACCGGCACCCGGGGCTCGGTACCGCGCCGGTGCAGGTCCACGGCGACGGCATGCGGTACGCGGACACCCGGTTCGGCCTGGTCAACGCCAACACCTCGTACACGTACACCCGCGACGAACGCAACGCCCCGGACGCGGAGCAGGATCCGGGTGAACGTCCGCGGCAGATCCTGCCCACCGAGGGCCTGCGCCACCAGACGGTGGCCGAACTGCGGGGGGCGGAGTCGGTGACCGCGTCCTCGTACGGCAACTGGCTGTTCCACCTGCCCCAGTACGACCCGGTGAACGCCTTCGACGGCAACCCGGACACCGCCTGGGCGGAGGGCTCGGCCGAGTCGCCCGACGGGCAGTGGCTGCGGATCGCCTTCGACGAGGACGACTACGCGATGCCGGACGCGATCGGTGTCCTGCCGCTGCCGCAGGACGGCGTGCGGGCGGCCCCGACCCGGGTGCGGGTGGAGACCGAGAAGGGTTCGGTCACCTCCTTCGTCCAGGCCAACGGCAAGAAGCAGCGGATCCGGGCGCCCGAGGGCCCGACGTCCTGGATGAAGCTCACCATCGTCGGCTCGACCGCCGAGCGCCCCGGCCTGACCGGGGCGGGTTTCGCCGAGATCGAGCTGCCGGACGTGCAGGTGACCCGGCTGCTGCGGCTGCCCGAGGACGCGGAGAGCTCCACCTCCCCCGTCCAGATGGTGTCGCTGCACCGGGCCGCCGACCCGACCGGGCTGTCCGTGAGCGGCAGCGAGGCCGGGCTGCACCGGGCGTTCACCACCGGCACCGCGGGCACGTACGAGGTGTCCGCGAAGGCGGTGGCCATCCCGGGCGAGGCACTGGACCGGCTGCTGTACGAGGTGGCACCGGAACAGCGCCGGCGCGTCGTGGCCACCGCGGACTCCACCGCGCGCCTCGGCGCCGGACTGTCGGCGCGCAACCTCACCGACGGGGACCTGACCACGGCGTGGATCGCGGGCGAACGGCCCACGTTCCACCTGAGCTGGTCCGGCAAGGAGGAGATCGGCGAGCTGGTGCTGCCGCCCGCCGGGGGCCTGTCGGCCAGAGCGGCCGAGGTGCACATCAGCTCACCGGACGGCGCGGCGATCGCCGCCGTCGACGAGACCGGCATGGTCCGCTTCCCGCCGATCACCACCGACCGGCTGGACATCACCGTCACCCAGACCGCCCCGCTGACCCTGCACAACCCGGTCGTCGACGACGACCTGCAGCTGCCGGTCGGCCTGACCGAGGCGTACCTCCCGGCCCTGGAGGACGAGACCCGCACCGAACAGCCGTCGCCCAACCGCGCGTTCTCCCTGGAGTGCGGCAAGGGGCCCGTGGTGGCGGTGGACGGCCGGCTGTACGAGACGGCCGTGGCGGGCACCGTGGGCGACCTCACCGAGCGCCGGCAGGTCGACGTGACGCTCTGCCAGGGCGGCGAGTCCGCCTCCGGGCTGGAGCTGTCGGCCGGGGAGCACCTGGTGGAGGGCGGGGACGCCGGGCCGCTGGTGCTGACCGACGTCACCCTCGTCCGGGGCACCGCCCCGCAGCCCGCGACGACCGGCCGGGACCTGGAGATCCGGGACTGGCTCGGTGACCAGCGGGAGGTGACGGTCGGTTCGGGCGCGGCGTCGTACCTGACGACGTACGAGAACTACAACGAGGGCTGGACGGCCACCCTCGACGGCAAGGAGCTGACCCCGCTGCGGCTGGACGGCTGGCAGCAGGGCTGGCGGATCCCGGCGGGCGAGGGCGGCACCGTGAAGCTGTCCTACGGCCCGGCCACCACCTACGACGCCGCGCTGATCGGCAGCGGCGCCGGGATCGCGGTGCTGATCGGGCTGGTGCTGTGGCGCCGCCGGGCCGCGAACCCGGACGCCCCGCAGCCGGTGCCCCCGCAGCCGGGGCTGTGGCTGGGCGCGGTGGCGCTGACCCTGGTCGCCGTGGTCGTGGCGGGCTGGTGGGCGCTGCTGGTGCCGGCGCTGGCGGTGCTCGCGGCGCGGCGGCACACGCTGCTGGTGCCGGTCGCGCTGGTGTCCCTCGCCGGGGCGGGCGTGGCGGCGGCCCTGGGGGCCGGCGAGCCGGTGGGCGCGGGCTCCGGGGCCTTCGGGCACGTCGCCCAGCTCCTCGCGCTGATCGGCCTGTTCGCGGCCCTGGTGGGCATCGGTGAGGCGCCCGGCCGGGCGGCCGGGCGGGAACCCGGCGGCGCCGGGGACCGGGACGCGGGGACGACGGAGGTCCTGCCGCCCGTCCCGGCGACGGCGCCCCCGCCGCCGCCCCCGGTCCGGACGGACGGCACCCGGCGGGACGCCGAGGGAAGGGGGGAGCCCGGATGACCGCACCCCTGCGCATCCCGTTCCCGGTGGTGGACGAGGTCTCCCGGCACTGCGCCCAGGAGGCGGAGCCGGAGACCGTCCACATCGAGGTGCACCTGCCGGGACGGCTGGACAAGGACCGGCTGCGCAAGGCGTTCACCGAGGCGCTGCGCCGGCACCCGCGCGTCCTGATGCGCGAGGCCCGGGGCCCCTGGTACCGGCGGCGCTACGAGTGGGAGCTGACGGACGGCCCGGACGTGGAGGTGGTGACCTTCGCGCCGCCGGGCGCCGCCGCCCTCCGGGACGCGCGCACCCGGGCGCTCACCGACGCGCCCCCGCTCACCGCGTCCCCGCCGGTCCGCCTGGAGGTGGTCCCCGCCGGGGCCCCCTCCGGCGGCCGGGCGGGCGGTGGGGAGGGGGACTCCCCCGCCCCGCCGCCGGGCGGCACCGCGCTGGTCCTCACCCTCAACCACACCGCCCTGGACGGTCCCGCCTGCCTGCGGATCGTCGCCACCGCCGCGGAGATCTACGGCGGCCGGGACAACGCCCCGGCGGCTCCGCCCGTACGGCCGGCCGACCGGCCGCAGGCGCCGCCCGACCTGCCGTCGAACTGGTCGCCGCCCGCCCGGGTGGCCCCCGGGCGGCCCGGGACGGTGCCCGGCAACGGGCTGCTGGTCACCGAGCTGACGCTGCCGCACCGGCCCCAGGGCTCCCCGTACACCGTCAACGACCAGCTGATGGCCGCCACCGCGCTGACCCTGGTGCACTGGAACCGGGAGCACGGCGCCCGGCCCCGCCCGCTGCGCATCACCATGCCGGTGGACGACCGCCCCCGGGACGCCGGCATGCCCATCGGCAACGGCACCCGGCTGGTGGAGGTGCCCTTCGCGCCGGAGGAACTGGACCCGGCCCTGATGCCGGAGCTGCTGCGGCGCACCGCCCGGCGCACCCGCGCCCTGAAGGCCCTGTCCCGGCCGCAGCTCGGGCACGGCGCCGCCCTGCTCACCGCGCCCTGGGCCCCGGTGGCGTGCCGGGCCGTCCTCACCCGCGCCCTGCGGCGCACGGCGGCGCCGTGGACGTCGACGACCCTGCTGAGCAACATCGGCCGGATCCCCTATCCGCTGGACTTCGGCGAGGAGGCGGGCCGCGCGCTCGCGGTGTGGTTCTCCGCACCGGCCCGGATGCCCCGCGGCCTGACCTTCACCACCGCGTCCACGGCGGGCCGGCTGCACCTGTCCCTGCGCTGGTCGCGCACGCTGCTCGGCCACGGCGACGCCGTCCGGCTGCGGGAGCTGTTCACGCACTACCTGCACGCGACGGAGGCGACGCCGTGACCACCACCGCTGCCCCGCCCCCCGGTCTGCGGGACTTCTACGAGAACCCGGCGGTGCCGGTGGCCTCCGGCGCCTCCCGCAGCCGCCGCCAGGCCCGGATGCTGGCCCGCGCGCTCGGCCCGGCCGGGCCCGGCGGCGCGCGGACGGTCCTGGACATCGGCTGCGGGGACGGCACGGCCGCCGCCACCGCCGCCCCCTTCCTGCGCGGTCACCGCCTCGTCGGCGTCGACTGGTCGCAGGACGCGCTGGCCCGCGCCCGCACCCGGCTGCCGTACGCGGTGCGCGGTGAACTCACCGACGGCGGGCTGCCGTTCGCGGACGCCTCGGCCGACGCGGTGTTGTTCAGCGAGGTGCTCGAACACCTCGTGGACCCGGACGCGGCGCTGGACGAGATCCGCCGGGTGCTGCGCCCCGGCGGCCATCTGATGCTGTCCACGCCGAACCTGGCCGCCTGGTACAACCGGGCGCTGCTGCTGGCCGGGGTGCAGCCGGTGTTCTCCGAGGTCAGCCTGCGCGGCATCCACGGCCGGCCGGGCAGCGAGGTGGTGGGCCACCTGCGGCTGTACACCGCCCGCGCGCTGCGGGAGTTCGTCGCCGCGTCCGGCTTCACCGTGGTGGCGCTGAGGGGCGCCCCCTTCCACGGGGTGCCGCGCCCGCTGCGCGCGGTGGACCGGCTCGCCTGCGCGCGGCCACCGCTCGCGTCGATCCTGCTGCTGCACGCACGCCGGACGTGAGGGGGGCGGGGGGCCATGTGGTGGGGAGTGGTCGCGGCCCTGTCGGCGAACGTCCTGTACAGCGCCGGTTTCGTCCTGGAGAAGCGGGCGCTCGGCGCTCTGCCCGAGGTGTCGGTCCGCCGGCCGGCCCGGCTGTTGCGGCTGGTGCTCGGCAGCCCGCTGTGGATCGGCGGCTCGCTGGCGCTGGCGGCCGGGTTCGCCGCCCAGCTCGTGGTGTACGCCACGCTGCCGATCGCCGCCGCGCAGGGCATCTTCGTGTCGGGACTGGTGCTGCTGGTGCTGCTGTCGGCGCGGCTGCTGGGCGAGGAGACCAGCGGCCGGGAGCGGTACGCGCTGGGCGCCATCCTGCTGGCGCTGCTGATGGTCGTGCTGTCGCTGCGCGAGGGGGGCGCGGACGCCGACACGGTCGGCCGGGACGCCCCCCACCCGCTGATCCTGCTGGTGTGCGTGCCCGCGCTGGCGGCCGGGGTGGGGCTGTACGGATCGGCCGAGCGCAACGCCCGCCGCCGGCACCGCCGTCCGACGACCGGCGTGGAGTACGGCGTGGCCGTGGGCCTGCTCTACGGCGTCAGCTCGCTGGCCGTCAAGGGCGTGTCGAGCCACCTGACGACCGGTGGCATCGGCAGTGCGGTGCCGGCCCTGCTGCGCTCGCCGTACCCGTATCTGCTGCTGTTCACCGCGGTGTTCGGTCTGGTGATGTCGCAGGCGGCGCTCCAGCGCAGCCGGGCGTCGCTGATCGTGCCGGTGTGCACGACCGTGTCCTGCCTGTTCACCGCCGTGCTGGGCACGCTGTCGTTCGGCGAGGAACTGCCGGACGAGCCGCTGCGGCTGGCCCTGCGGGTGGCGGGCACCCTGCTCGCCGTCGCCGTGCTGCTCGCCATGCCCAAGCACGACACCGCTCCGCAGTCCCCCGCCCCCGCCGAGGAGTTGACCCCGCCGTGAAAGCCGACGACCCGCTGCTGAGGATCCTCGCCTGCCCGCTCGACAAGGGCCCGCTGGACCTGCTCGCCGCCGACACCGACCGCGAGGAGGCCCTGTACAACCCGCGGCTGCGCCGCCGCTACCCCATCGTCGACGGCATCCCGCAACTGCTGCCGTCCTCCGGGGAGCAGGTGTCCGCCGAGGAGCACGAGAAGCTGCTGCTGACCCGGGTGACCGCGGGCGGGGACGCCGGCGGGCCGGGGGACGGCGACGCCGGGGAGGCCGCCGGCCCCGGCGACGGCGGGCCGGACGACGGGACCGGGGCGCGGCCGGGGGCCGCGCCGTGAGCGACCGCACGGTGGCCGCGCGGCTGGCCTCCGTCCTGCCCGGCCGGGTGGTGGCCGCGGCGGCCCGGGCCGTCTATCCGCGCTTCGAGCCGGAACTGGCCCGGCTGCCCGACCTGTGCCCGCCGGACTGCGGCACGGCGGTCGACGTGGGCGGCTGGTACGGCCCCTGGACGCACCGCCTGGCCGCCCGGGCCCGGCGCGTGGTGACCGTGGAGCCGGTCCCCCGGCTGGCCCGGCTGCTCGCCGCCGGCGCCCCGCCCAACGTCCGGGTGGTGCGCGCCGCCGCCTCCGACCGGCCCGGCGTCGCCCGCCTGTGGCTGCCCCCCGGCGACCGGGGCGAGCGGGGCGTGTCGTCCCTGGTGCGGCGGGACATCCACGGCGACGCCGTCGACGTCACCTGCGTCGCGCTGGACGGCCTCGGCCTGACGGACGTCGGCTTCGTCAAGATCGACGTGGACGGCAACGAACTCGCGGTGCTGCGCGGCGCGACCGGGATCCTCACCCGCGACCGGCCCGCGCTCTTCGTGGAGCTGGAGGCCCGGATCCAGCCCGTCGGCCCGGTCGTCACCCACCTGTCCGAGCTGGGCTACGACGGCTGGGTGCTGCCCGCCGGCGACTGGATCCCGCTGTCCCGGTTCCCGCTGGAGGCGCACCAGGCCCGCTCCTGCCACGTCGCCACCCACGGCCTGCTCCGCCGGGTGCTGCCCCGCGGCCTGCGCTACGTCAACTCGGTGCTGTTCCTCCCGGACGGGCGCCGCCCCGGGGGCCCGGTGCGCGACGATGGAGCACGTGCCGACCGGACGACGCCCCGCTGACCCGTTCACCCCGCTGCAGTTCCAGCTCGTCCTGCTGCGCCGGATGGCCGACTTCAACCCCGGGCCGGTGGAGGACGCCCGGCGCGCTCTGGGCGCCTCCGCCGCCGACCTGCGGGAGGCCAACCGGCGCTGGCAGGCGATGCTCCGCTCCCCGCGCCCCCGCCCGGCGCTCGACCGCTACCGGTCCGTGCTGGGCGCCCCCGAGTCCCGGACCCCGCGCCGGATCGGCGACCTCGACTGCGAGGCGTGGCGGTGGCCGCTGCCGCTCTGGCCGGACCTGCGCTTCGAGGTGCTGACGGCACCCGGCGGCGCGGTGTGGAGCGAGTGGCTGGTGCGCGCGCCGGGGGCCGCGCCGCCCGTCCTGCGCACGGTGGCCGATCTGACGCCCTGGTCCTGCACCGTCGACGAGGCCGCCCGCGCCTTCGCCCCGGCCCGCCCGCTCCAGGGCTCCGCCCCGACCCGCTGGGGCCTGGCGTTCACCGCCCCCGACGCGGACGGCGTGCCCCGGGAGGTGGCCGCGGAGTTCACCTGGGGCCTGCTCCAGCGGATCGCGGTCGGGGACCGGCGGCGGCCGTGACGATCGCGGCCGTCACCGCGGGCAGCGAGGCGGGGTGCAGCCACAGGAACAGGTTGGGCTCCACCAGCTCCAGTTCCATCACCTGCGGCCGGCCGTCCTCGTCGTCCACCAGGTCCACGCGCGCGTACAGCAGCTCCGCGGCCCCCGGCACGGCGGCCAGCGCCCGCTCGGCGACCTCGCGCTCGGCCGCACTCGGCGACCAGGGCTCCAGGCCGGGGTGCGCGCTCTTCCGGGCGTCGTAGGGCGTGCCGGGCCGCAGGACGGCGCCCTTGCGGGAGGCGTGCAGCAGGCGCCCGCCGAAGAACTGCAGCGCCCGCTCGCCGGTCCGGTCGACGGCGGTGACGTAGGGCTGCACCATCGCGGTGTACCCCTCGGCGTGCATCCGCCGCAGCTGCCGCAGGGCCGTGCCGCGCTCGTCCGGGGTGTAGCGGGCGGCGAGCCGGGCGCCCGCGCCGGAGGTGGGCTTGACGACGAACGGGTGCCCGGCCGGCAGGTCCGGCGGGTCCCCGGCCGCCAGGTAGCGGGTGGGGACGACGGGCACCCCGGCCGCGGCGAGGTCGCCGAGGTAGCGCTTGTCGGTGTTCCAGCGGACCACGTCCGCGGGGTTGGCCAGCCGGGTGAGCGTGCCGCAGCGCGCGGCCCATTCCGTGAACTCGGCGGCCCGCCAGCTGTAGTCCCAGGTGGACCGGATCACGGCGAGGTCGAAGCCGGCCCAGTCCACCGCCGGGTCGTCCCACTCCACGGCGGCCGCCTCCACCCCGGCTCCGGTCAGCTCCCGCACCAGGACCGGCAGGTCCGGGTCCTCGGCGATCCCGGGCCGGGGCCGGCACGTCACGAGGGCGACTCGGGGCACGGCGTACTCCTGTGCGGACGGGCCGGGCACCGCACGGGGTGTACGGAACCGGCGGGGCGGACGATGCCGGACGGGGCACCCTGGGCGGCCGGCGGCCTCCCGGGCAGCGCCGCCACCCGGCCGGCGGGCGGCCGTCCGGCAGGCTAGCAAGCCCCCTCGCACGGCCCCACGGCACCACCTAACGCGCCCGCCCCACGGGTGTCGCGCGGCCCCGGCCCGGGTACCCGGCGCGGCGACCGGGCACATCGGCACCCCGGTGTGCCGCCGGCTCGGAAAGGAGCCCCGCCATGAAGGCCGCGCGCTACTACGGCACGGAGGACATCCGCGTCGACGACATCCCGGAACCCGAGGTCCGGCCGGGGACCGTGAAGATCGCCCCCGCGTGGACCGGGATCTGCGGCTCCGACCTGCACGTCTACTTCGGCGGACCGGTCAGTCCCATGCCGACGGAGGGCAACCCCCACCCGCTCTCCGGCGAGGAGCCGCCGCTGGTGTTCGGCCACGAGTTCTCGGGGACCGTGGAGGAGGTCGGTGACGGGGTGGAGGGCCTGGCGCCCGGGGACTCCGTGGTCGTGGAGCCGCTGCTGGTCTGCGGGGAGTGCTTCGCCTGCCGCGAGGGCCGCTACAACATCTGCGCCAAGCTGGGCTTCATCGGCCTCTCCGGCGGCGGGGGCGGCATGTCGGAGCACATCGTCGTCGAACGGCGCTTCGTGCACCCCGTCGGTGACCTGCCGCTGGACCAGGCGGCCCTGATCGAGCCGCTGAGCGTGTCCGCGCACGCGGTCCGGCTCGCCGGCGCGGGCGAGGGCGACGTGGCCCTGGTCGGCGGCGCCGGCCCGATCGGCCTGTTCACCGCGGCCGTGCTGAAGGCCCTGGGGGCGACCGTGATCGTCAGCGAGATGAGCGGGCAGCGCAAGCAGAAGGCGAAGGACACCGGCGTCGCCGACCACGTCCTCGACCCGGGCCAGGAGGACGTCGCCGCCCGCGCGATGGAGATCACCGGCGGCAAGGGCGTCGACGTCGCCTTCGAGTGCGCGGGCGTCCAGCCGGTCCTCGACACCCTGCTGCACGCGCTGAAGGTCGGCGGGAGGCTCCAGGTCGTCGCCCTGTACGGGCAGAACCCGACCCTGGACGCGATGTCCCTGCTGTTCAAGGAGATCGAGATCCAGGGCAGCATGGGGTACGCGGACGACCACCCGGCCGTGATCCGCATGGTGCAGGAGGGCCGCATCGACCTCGCCCCCTTCATCACCCGGCGCATCGCCGTCGAGGACCTCGCCACGGAGGGCATGCGGCGGCTGGTGGACCACAAGGACGAGGAAGTGAAGATCCTCGTCCACATGTAGGCGCCCCTTAGCGCGTCGGCGGCGGCCGGCCGGTGATCACGCCCGATCCGGAGCCGGGTCCGGAGCCGGGTGCGGAGCACCCCCTTGGGTAGGGACCCTGCGGCACCGCCCAGAATCACCGGTACCGCCCCTCACCGGCCACCGACCCGAGGAGTCCGACGCGTGTCCAGTCTTTTCCCCGCCCTGACCGGCGCCCCGGCCGACCGGCCCGCCCTGCGGTTCGACGGCTGTTCCCTGACCTACGGGGACCTCGCCGCGGCGACCGCCGCCGTCGCGGGCGGGCTGCGGACGGCGCGTCGGGTCGCCGTGTGGGCGACGCCCGGAGCCGAGACCGCGGTCGCCGTCGTCGGGGCGCTGCGCGCCGGGGTGGCCGTGGTGCCGCTCAACCCGGCGTCGGGCGACCGGGAGCTCGGCCACATCCTCGCCGACAGCGCCCCCGACCTGGTGCTGGCCCCGGCCGGAGCGGACCTGCCCGGCCCGCTCGCGCACCTGCCCCGCCGCACGGTCGACGTGACGGACCGCCACGCCCTGGACGGCCACCTCCCCGGGGACAACGGGGCCGGCGGCGAGGACCCGGCCCTGGTCGTCTACACCTCCGGCACCACCGGCCCGCCCAAGGGCGCCGTGATCCCCCGCCGCGCCGTCGCCGTCACCCTGGACGCGCTGGCCGACGCCTGGCGGTGGACCGGCGACGACGTACTGGTGCACGGGCTGCCGCTGTTCCACGTGCACGGCCTGGTGCTGGGGGTGCTGGGCCCGCTGCGCCGGGGCGGGTCGCTGCGCCACCTGGGCCGGTTCAGCACCGACGGCGTGGCCCGCGAGCTGGCCGCCGGCGCGACCATGCTGTTCGGGGTGCCGACGATGTACCACCGCATCGCGGAGGCGCTGCCCGGCGACCCCGCGCTGGCCCGGGCGCTGGCCGGGGCCCGGCTGCTGGTGTCGGGCTCCGCCGCGCTGCCGGTGCACGACCACGAGCGGATCGAGAAGGCGACCGGGCGCCGGGTGATCGAGCGGTACGGCATGACGGAGACGCTGATGAACACCAGCGTCCGCGTCGACGCCCCCGCGCGCCCCGGCACGGTGGGCGTGCCGCTGCCGGGGGTGGAGCTGCGGCTGGTGGAGGAGGACGGGTCGCCGGTGACGGCGTACGACGGGGAGACCGTCGGCGAGATCCAGGTGCGCGGCCCCCACCTGTTCACCGGGTACCTCAACCGCCCCGACGCGACCGCCGCCGCCTTCACCGCCGACGGCTGGTTCCGCACCGGCGACATGGCGGTGCGCGAGGACGACGGTGCGGTGCGGATCGTCGGCCGCAAGGCCACCGACCTGATCAAGAGCGGCGGTTACAAGATCGGCGCCGGGGAGATCGAGAACGCGCTGCTGGAGCACCCGGCGGTGCGGGAGGCGGCGGTGACCGGGGAGCCGGACGCGGACCTGGGCGAGCGGATCGTGGCCTGGGTGGTCCCGGCCGATCCCCAGTCCCCGCCCGGTCTGCCGGAGCTGGCCGCTCACGTGGCCCGCCGGCTGGCCCCGCACAAGCGCCCGCGGGTGCTGCGGCTGCTCGACGCGCTGCCGCGCAACGACATGGGCAAGATCATGAAGCGGGCGCTGGACCGTGACTGACCGTCTCCCGGCCCGCGCGGTCCTCTCCCTGGTCGCCGACGACTTCGCCGGACTCCCCGCCCCCGGGGGCCGGTCCGCGCCCGACGGCCCGCTCGGCTGGCCCGGCTACGGAGCCGCCCTGGCCCGCGCCGCCGAACGCACCGGCGAGGACGAGTCGGTGGTCTGCGGCACCGGCCGGGTGGCGGGCACCCCGGCCGTGCTGGTCGCCTTCGAGTTCGGTTTCCTCGGCGGGTCGCTCGGCGAGCGCACCGGCGACCTGCTGGTCGCGGCGTACGCCCACGCCCGTGAGCACCGGCTGCCGGTGGTCGCGCTCGTCGCCACCGGCGGCAGCCGCATGCAGGAGGGCATGCTCGCGCTCACCCAGCTCCAACGCGTCGCCCGCGCCTCCGCGCTGGTCCGCCGCGCCGGGCTGCCGCAGATCGCGGTGCTCCGGGACCCGACGACCGGGGGCGGCTGGGCCACCCTCGGGGCGGGCGCCGACGTGGTCCTGGCGCTGCCCGGGGCCCAGGTGGGCTTCGCGGGCTCACGGGTCCGCCCGCCGGACGCCGACCCGGCCGCCTACACGGCCGAGGCGCAGGTGGCGGCGGGGGCGGCGGACGCGGTGGTCCGGCCGGAGGACCTGCGGGAGACCCTGGGCGGATGGCTGCGGCTGCTGACCTCCCCGTCCGCCGAACCGGCGCCGCCGCCCGCCGCGCTGGGGGCGGCCGGCCCGCCCGCCACCGGCTGGGAGGCGGTGCTCCGCGCCCGGTCCCCCGACCGCCCGCGCGCCGCCGCGTACCTGGACGCCTACTTCTCCCGCCGGCTGCCGCTGTCCGGCGACCGCGGCGGCGGCGCGGACCCCGGGGGCATGCTGTGCGGCTTCGGCACCCGCGGGCGGCGCACGGTCGCCTTCGCCGCGCAGACCGGTACGGCGACCCGTCCGGCCGGGTACCGCACCGCCGCCCGGCTGATACGGCTGGCGGACCGGCTCGGCATCCCGGTGCTGACCCTGGTGGACACCCCGGGTGCGGCCAACGACGCGGCGGCGGAGCGCGAGGGCGCCGGGGCGGCCATCGCGGACCTGTTCGCGGCGGTGGCCGAGGCCCGTACGCCGGTGACCACGCTGGTGATCGGCGAGGGCGGCTCCGGGGGCGCCCTGGCCCTGGCCGCGCCCGGCCGGACCTGGGTGACGCCGGACAGCTACTTCTCGGTGATCGGGCCGGAGATGGCGGCGGCCATCCTCAAACGCCCCTGCTCCGAGGTGGAGCTGACGGCCGACCAGCTGCGCCTGCGTCCGCAGGACCTGGTGGACCTGGGCGTGGTGCGCGGTGTCGTCGGCACCGACGCCCCCGACGGCACGGACGGCACCGACGGCACCGGCGACACCAGCTCCCCCGACCACGACCGCGACACCGGCACCTGCACCGGCACCGACCCGGACCGCGACCGCGACCGAACACACGATCACCCGTTCCCTGGAACAGGTGATCGTCGCCCATGAGAGTGCATGGGGCACGCATCGTTGACGATACTCACGGTGTGCCACCGGAGGGCTGCAGACCGTGGTCGGCACAGGTCCCATTCATGCATCACCGCAAGGAGACAGCACACTCATGAACGTTCTCACCGACGTCCTCGCCGGCCTCGTCCACTTCGTCGGCTGGCTGGTCTGACGTACGGAGGAATCCGCCCGCGGCGCCGTCCCCCCGTCCCAGGGAGGCGGCGCCGCCCGCGATTCCCGGCGCGTCCGCCCCCCGTTCAGCGGCCCCCCGCCCGGCCCCCCACAACGGGCGGCCGCCCCCGCCGCCGCGCACGATGCCCTAGAGGTCCGTCGTCCGGCGGACCACGAGGTCCGCACTCGGGAGGATCTGCCGTGACCGCCAGTCTGGAGCAGTTGCGCCGCTGCCACTTCGCCGTCGATCTCGGTGCGGCCCGCACCCGGGTCTACGTCAAGGGCGCCGGACTCGTCGTCGACCAGCCGTCCGCCGCCGCCGTGAACACCCGAACCGGCGCGCTGATCGCGGTCGGCGAGTTCGCGGAGAAGATGACCGGCCGCACACCGGGCTACATCCGCGTGGTGCGGCCCGTGTCCGGCGGCACGGTCGTGGACATCGAGATGGCCCAGCGCATGCTGCGCCACCTGCTCGGCGACAAGATCCGCCGCACCCTGCGGCGCAAGCCCCGGCTGCGCGCGGCCGCCTGCACCCCGCACGACTCCGACCCGCTCGCCCAGCGCGCCGCGATCGAGACCCTGGTCGGCCTCGGCGCCCGCCGGGTGGAGCTGGTCGACACCCTGATCGCCGCCGCCGTCGGCTGCGGACTGCCGGTGGAACAGCCCGAGGCGACCATGATCATGGTCTGCGGGGCGGCCGCCACCCAGGTCGCGGTGCTCTCCCTCGGCTCCATCGTGACCGCCGAACGCGTCCCGGTGGGCGGCGAGGCCGTGGACCACGCGATCGTGCAGCACCTGCGCCACCAGCACGAACTGATGCTGCCCAGCCAGTCCGTCCGGCCGCTGCAGATCGCCCTGTCCGGCAACGGCCTGACGCCGCGGGGGCCCGACTCCACGGAGATCCACGGCCGGGACGTCGCCACCGGACTGGCCCGCTCGGTCACCATCGACACCGCGGCCGTGCGGCAGGCCATCCAGACCCCGCTCACCGCCGTCCTGGACGGCATCGGCAAGGTGCTGCGCAACTGCCCGCCCGATCTGGTGGCCGACCTCGCCGACCGCGGGATCATGATGGTCGGCGGCAGCGCCCTGCTGCCCGGCCTCGACCAGATGCTGCGCGAGGCCACCGGCATGCCCGTGCACATCGCCGAACGCCCGGACGTCTGCGCCGTGCAGGGTCTCGGCGCGATGCTGGAGGGCCGGATCACCCCGCTGGTCCTGGACCCGCTGGCGACCTGACACCGCCGCCCGCGTTCCGGCCGCGGGCCCACGCCCCGGTGCTCAGCCGGTGAACCAGCACCGCACCGTGGTGCCGTCCTCGGCCGTGTGGACGCGCACCAGGTCGGCGATCAGATGCACCATCAGCAGGCCGCGCCCGCCGCGCTGGTCCCGGCTCGCCGGGCGGCGGCCGGCGAGCGGGTCGGTGAACCGTCCCCCGTCGCGCACCTCGCACACCACCCGGCCGTCCTCCGCCCAGACCCGCAGCACGCCCGAACCCCCGCCGTGCACCACGCTGTTCGTCGTCAGCTCGGCGGTGGCCAGCGCCAGGTCCTCCAGCGGAACCCCGGTCAGCCCGAGCCGCCGGCCCTCCCGCGAGGCGGCGTGCCGGGCCGCCGTCAGCGTCTCGGCGACGAACGGGAAGACCATCGCCTCCGGCGCCGGGGGCAGCGGCTCGTTGGCGCGGGCGACGGCCTCGTCCGGCGCGTACGCCGCACTCGCCACGGGCGTCCGGGCCCCCGCCTCGATGACGACCGGGTGGGTGACGCGGGCGTCGGCCAGCGCCCTCGGGGACAGCGTGCGCACGTCGTAGGGGCACAGAATCGTCACTGCACGCCCCCGGAACGCGGCGTTGATCAGCGCCTCGTGCTGGACGCAGGCCGGGTACTCGACGGCGGACCGCCCGGCCCAGACCGGCTCACCGACGATCCGCACCCGCCGCCCGTCCGGCTGCGCGTCGGCGAAGCCGTGCAGCACCCGGGGCAGGATGCGCCCCGGGTTGCGTCCGGCCTCCCGCATGTCCAGCAGGCGCACGGCCGACGCGTCGTCCCCGAGCGCCTCCCGGATCAGCTCCAGGTTCTCCCCGGGCACCGCGACCGCGACCGGCTCACCGGCCGCCAGTCCCTCGCGCACGAAGGTCACCGTGCCGTCCCGGTACGCGTCCCGGTCCCCGTAGAAGAGGGCCGGATGCCGGAAGGGGTCCGGGCCTGCGGTCGGCCCGGCGGTCTCGGCCGGGGCACTCATGACATCGACACCTCGATCGTCGGAAGGTCCGGCCAGAACAACTCCAGCGCCCGGCGCAGAGCCTGCGGCGGCCGGTGCAGCACGAACCGCCGGCCGTCCCCGAGCCGTCCCGCGGCGGCCGCCAGGGCCCCCGCACCCGCCACGTCGACGAAGGTCACGGCGGACAGCTCCAGGCAGTACACGGCGTCCCCTTCGCGCACCGCCCGGTCCAGCACGTTCTCCCAGACGGCCCGGGTGGCCAGCCCGACCTCCCCGGCGGCGCGCACCCCCGTGCGCCCGTCGAGGGGGCGGACCGTCAGGACGGGCCCCGGCGTGCCGGGCCCGCTCGGCGTTCGCTGGTGAGTGCCCAACACCCGTCTCCCCACACTCCTGGACCAGGGCAGGTCTGCCCCGCCGGACCGCGGCGCAATCCCCCCTCGGGTGTGTAGCGGGCCGCAGGGTGGGCAGGCGCACCGCAGTGCGCCGGGACCGTGCGCAGCCCACCGCCCGGTTCCGGCAGCGGAAGGACGAAGGGCCGACGACCACCCACGAGTACCGACAAGGCGGTGACATGACCTCCGCGGCCACCCCGCCCCCTCTCTCGGGCAGGCTCAACACCCTGGTCATCGGTGGACACACGGACGCCGGGGGCACCCTGCTCACGCCCCGCGGCGAACTCGTCGAGGGCTGCGCCGACGTCCTGGCCCGGACGCTGGAGGCGCTGCCCCCCGACGCCACCCGCGTCGACCTGGACATGAGCGGCGTCCACTTCATGGACACGGCCGGGCTCCGCTTCCTGGACGTCCTGCGCGCGTACGGCCACCGCCACGGCGTCCCGGTCACCGCCACCTGCTGGAACGGCCAGCCGCGCCGCATCCTGGAACTGGCCGGCCTCGACACCACCGACCCGCTGCGCACCCCCGCCCCCGAGCCCGTGTCCGACGGCGCGCCCACCACGTCCGCGGTGGCCCTGGAGCGCGCCGAGCAGCTGCACGTGCTCCGCGCGGAGGTCGAGCAGCTGCGCCAGGCCATCGTCTCCCGTCCCGTCATCGACCAGGCCCGCGGCATCCTCATGGCCACCCACGGCTGCACCTCCGACGAGGCGTGGCACATCCTGCGCGAGGCGTCCCAGCTGTCCAACACCAAGCTGCGCACGGTCGCCGCCGCGCTCACCGCGGGCGCCGGGGCGGAGGGTGCGCCCCCTCCCCCGGCCGTCCGCACCGCCCTGGCCCGCGCGGTGGCCCGCCGCCGCTCCTGACCGGGGCGAGCGGGACGCCGGGTGCGCCCGGCCGGTTCGGGGTACCCGGTACCCGCCCTGCGGGGACACCCCCGTCCCCGGCGGACGGACACGGTCCCCGACCCGTGACCAGGAGGCATCCGATGAGCATCACCGAGCCCCCCACCCCGTCCCAGGCCGAGGGCGAACGCGACGACGACGACCGCCCCGGCGCCGAGGCGTCCCCGCCGCACCCCACCCCGTCGCAGGCGGAAGGCGAACGGGACGACGACGAGGAGCAGGTCCGCGGCGGCTGAGACCGGCGCCGCCCGCCCCCGGCCCACGCGGCCCGTCGGCATCCCGCCGACGGGCCCTCCGGTGCGCCGGCGCGACAGAGCGCGACGGCGGCCGGGGGCTGCCGTGGTGGCCGTCCTCCGAAGAGAAAGGTTCAGCGCGTGGACCGGTGCCGTGCGCCTTCCGCGCTCTCCCGGGAACGCCCGTGACCCGCTCGGCTTCCTCGCCGAGGCGGAGGGCGGTGAGGTGGCACGGCACCGCGAGCCGGTGCGCCCGCATCCGGCCGGAGGCCGGGGACGTGCCCTCGTTCTGCTTGGTGGGGCGGGTGGGACTCGAACCCACGGCCGACGGATTATGAGTCCGTTGCTCTAACCGGCTGAGCTACCGCCCCAAGCGGCGTGTCGCGTACATGTGTACGCGCCGTCTGCCGCAGCATAGCCGCTCATACGATCTCCTGCTCCGGCTGATCGGCTGCGTGCGGCCCTGCCGTCCATGAGGACTGCCCCGCACGGCGAACGGTTCCCCCGGACATGAAAAAGGACCCCGGTGGGGGTCCTCGTTCAGCATGCTCCCCCGACTGGACTCGAACCAGTAACCTGCCGGTTAACAGCCGGCTGCTCTGCCAATTGAGCTACGGAGGACCGAGCTCCCCCGACTGGACTCGAACCAGTAACCTGCCGGTTAACAGCCGGCTGCTCTGCCAATTGAGCTACGGAGGAATGCCTCGTTGCATCGAACGTACCTCCCTGGGTATCCGCCAGGGGGCGCGCGCTCGCTGCGACACATACATTAGCGCAAGCAGGGGGGTGCTCCGCCAATCGGTACTCCCCGGCGCCGTGCCGCACGAGTCCGACGCTGACACACAGACCTACACAAGGGAAGGGTGGCCGCCATGCGGTACCGGCTCACGTTCGTCGCCGGAGTCGTCCTGGGGTACGTGCTGGGCACGCGCGCCGGGCGGGAACGTTACGAACAGCTGAAGAAGTCCGCCCAGCAGTTCGCGCAGAACCCCGCCGTCCGCAACACCGCGGAGACGGCCGCCCAGCAGAGCCGCGAGTTCGCCGGCAAGGCGTACCACGTGGTCAGCGACAAGGTCGGCGACCGCATGCCCGACTCGGTCGCCCAGCGCGTGCGCACCCTGCGCGAGCGCTCCGCGCACGGTCCCGCCGAGGACGACTGGGGCACCAGCAACACCTGAACCCTCCGCCCGGCGCACCCCGCGGCCGCGCGCCCGGGACGGCTCCCGCACCGGGACGGCTCCCTGGGCCGCCCCGGGTGCGGTGATACGGCAGAATTTCGGCCATGGGGATAGTCGCCGGGTTGGACAGTGCGCCCGATTTCACTCGCATCGTGGTCTGTGACGCGGACACCGGAGTCGTGCTCAGGCAGGGCTACGCGCCGCATCCGGTGGAGAGCCCCGACGGTCAGCGCCCCTCCGACGTCGACCCGCAGGCCTGGCTGCTGTCGCTGGGCGAGGCGGCGGGCGGCGGGCTGCTGGAGGGCGTGCAGGCCATCGGGGTCTCCGCGCAGCAGAACGCGCTCGTCCCGCTGGACTCCCAGGGCAACACCGTGCGGCCCGCGATGGTCGGCGGCGACAAGCGGGCGCAGGTCGCCGCGGCCGACCTGGTGGACGCGCTCGGCGGGCGCGAGGCGTGGGCGCAGGCGGTGGGCTGCGTGCCGCAGGCCGCTCACCCGGTGACCAAGCTGCGCTGGCTGGCCCGCACCGAACCCGACAACGCGCTGCGCACGGCCGTGGCGCTGCAGGCGCACGACTGGCTGGTGTGGCAGCTGCTGGGCCGGCCGGTGCGGCGCACCACCGACCGCGGCGGCGCCTCCGGCACCGGCTACTGGGCGGCGGCCACCGGGGGTTACCGCCCGGACCTGGTGGAGCTGGCGCTCGGGCACCAGGCCATGCTGCCGGAGGTGATCGGCCCGGCCGAGGCGGCGGGCGCGACCCCGGAGGGCCTGCTGATCTCGGCCGGTACCGGCGAGACGATGGCGGCGGCCTTCGGGCTGGGCATCGGGCTGGGCGACGCGGTGGTGTCGCTGGGGGCCTCCGGGTCCGTGATGGCCGTCCACCCCGAGGCGCTGTTCGACCACACCGGCATGATCACCGCGCTGGCCGACGCGACCGGCATGCACCTGCCGGTGGTCACCACGCTGAACGCGGTCCGCACGCTGCGCGGCACGGCGGAACTGCTGGGCGTGCCCGACCTGGAGAGCCTGTCCGACCTGGCGATGAAGTCGACGCCGGGCGCGCACGGACTGGTGCTGCTCCCCTATCTGGAGGGTGAGCGGACCCCGAACCTGCCGCACACGGCCGGGACCCTGGCGGGGCTGCGCCGGGAGTCGATGAAGCCGGAGCACCTGGCGCGGGCCGCGTTCGAGGGCATGCTGTGCGGGCTGGCGGACGCGCTGGACGTGCTGCGCGGCCGGGGCGTGGAGGTGCGCCGGGTGTTCCTGCTCGGGTCGGTCGCGGAGCTGCCGGCCGTGCAGGCGGCGGCGCCCGCGCTGTTCGGGGCGCAGGTGATGGTGCCGCAGCCCGCGGACTACGCGGCGATCGGCGCGGCCCGGCAGGCGGCGTGGGCGCTCGGGGCCTCGCAGGGCACCCTGGATCCGCGGACCCCGCCCGTCTGGCAGGGCGCGGCGGCGCAGGTGCTGGACCCGGGCGAGGAGCTGGCGGTGGGTCAGGCGGTGCGCCAGCAGTTCGTGTCGGTGCGGGAGCAGACCCACCCGGGGGCGTTCGGCGGTCAGCGGTGAGGGCTCGGCGGAAATTCGGTTGAGGTAACGCGGGTGGGGTGCACGACGATGGGCCCACGGGCGGCGCCCCGTGCCGCCCCGTGCCCCGCCGACTCCCTGCCGAAAGAAGCAGCGTGCTCATACGACTTCTGCGGACCTTCCTCGGGCCCTACCGCAGACCCATCGCCCTGCTGGTGCTGCTGCAGTTCCTGCAGACCAGTGCCACGCTCTACCTGCCCACCCTGAACGCGGACATCATCGACGAGGGCGTCGTCCGGGGCGACGCCGGTCACATCGTGCGGTACGGCGCCGTGATGCTCGTCGTCTCGCTGGTGCAGGTGGGGTGCAACATCGGGGCCGTGTACCACGGCGCCAGGACGGCGGCGGCGGTCGGCAGGGACGTGCGGGCGGCGGTGTTCGACCGGGTGCAGTCCTTCTCCGCGCGGGAGGTGGGCCGCTTCGGCGCGCCCTCGCTGATCACGCGGACCACGAACGACGTCCTCCAGGTGCAGATGCTGGTGCTGATGGCGTTCACCCTGATGGTGTCGGCGCCGATCATGTGTGTGGGCGGCATCGTGATGGCGCTCGGGCTGGACGTGCCGCTGTCCGGGGTGCTGGTCGCCGTGGTCCCGGTGCTGGGGATCTGCGTGACGCTGATCGTGCGGCGGCTGCGCCCGCTGTTCCGTTCCATGCAGGTGCGGCTGGACACGGTGAACCGGGTGCTGCGGGAGCAGATCACCGGCAACCGGGTGATCCGGGCGTTCGTGCGGGACGACTACGAGCGGCGGCGGTTCGGCCGGGCCAACACCGAGCTCACCGACGTGTCGCTGGCCACCGGCAACCTGCTGGCGCTGATGTTCCCGGTGGTCATGACGGTGGTGAACCTGTCGTCGATCGCGGTGGTCTGGTTCGGCGCGCACCGCATCGACAGCGGCGGGATGCAGATCGGCGACCTGACCGCCTTCCTGGCCTACCTGATGCAGATCGTCATGTCCGTGATGATGGCCACCTTCATGTTCATGTCGGTGCCGCGCGCGGAGGTGTGCGCCGAGCGCATCCACGAGGTGCTGGACACCTCGTCGAGCGTGGTGCCCCCGGCGGAGCCGGTGACCGCGCTGCGCCGGCACGGGCACCTGGAGATCCGCGGGGCGGGCTTCCGGTACCCGGGGGCCGAGGAGCCGGTGCTCCGGTCCGTCGACCTGGTCGCCCGTCCGGGGGAGGTCACCGCCGTGATCGGGTCCACCGGCAGCGGCAAGTCCACCCTGCTGGGGCTGGTGCCGCGGCTGTTCGACGCGACCGCCGGTGAGGTGCTGGTCGACGGGGTGCCGGTGGCCGGCCTGGACCCGGCGCTGCTGGCCCGGACGGTCGGCCTGGTGCCGCAGAAGCCGTACCTGTTCGCGGGAACGGTGGCGACCAACCTGCGGTACGGCAATCCCGACGCCACCGACGAGGAGCTGTGGCGGGCGCTGGAGGTGGCGCAGGCCGCCGAGTTCGTGGCGGCGCTGGAGGGCGGGCTGGACGCGCCCGTCGCGCAGGGCGGGACGAACGTCTCGGGCGGTCAGCGGCAGCGGCTGGCGATCGCCCGGACCCTGGTGCAGCGCCCGGAGATCTACCTGTTCGACGACTCCTTCTCCGCGCTCGACTACGCGACCGACGCGGCCCTGCGGGAGGCGCTGGCGCGGGAGACCTCTCAGGCGACCGTGGTGATCGTCGCCCAGCGGGTGTCGACCATCCGGGACGCCGACCGGATCGTGGTGCTGGACGGGGGCCGGGTCGTCGGCACCGGACGCCACCACGAGCTGATGGCGGACAACGAGACGTACCGGGAGATCGTGCTCTCCCAGCTGACGGAAGCGGAGGCGGCCTGATGGCGGGGCCCGCGGGGCGGATGATGGCCGGGGGCGGACCCGACCAGCGCTCGATGGACTTCACGGGGTCGTCCAGGCGGCTCGTGGCCCGCTTCGGGCCGGAACGTCTCACCCTGTACGCACTGCTGGCGTGCGTGGTGCTGAGCGTCGGGCTCAGCGTGGTCGGGCCGAAGATCCTCGGCCGGGCGACGGACCTGGTCTTCGCCGGGATCGTCGGCCGGGACATGCCGTCGGGGCCGTCGAAGGAACAGGTGCTGGACGGCATGCGGGAGCGGGGCGACGGCGACGTCGCGGACATGCTCCGCAGCACCGCCTTCGTGCCGGGCGAGGGCATCGACTTCACCGCCGTCGGGCAGGTCCTGCTGCTCGCGCTGGCGGTGTTCCTGGGAGCCGGGCTGCTGATGGCGGTGGCGACGCGGCTGGTGAACCGGGCCGTGAACCGCACCATGTTCCGGATGCGCGAGGACGTGCAGGGCAAGCTGTCGCGGCTGCCGCTGTCCTACTTCGACCGGCGGCAGCGCGGCGAGGTGCTGAGCCGCGCCACCAACGACATCGACAACATCGGGCAGACGCTCCAGCAGTCGATGGGGCAGCTGATCAACTCGGTGCTGACCGTCCTCGGCGTGCTGGCCATGATGTTCTACGTCTCCTGGATCCTGGCGCTGGTCGCGCTGGTGACGGTGCCCCTGTCGTTCGTGGTCGCCACCCGCGTCGGCAAGCGGTCGCAGCCGCACTTCGTGCAGCAGTGGCGCAGCACCGGCGCGCTCAACGCGCACATCGAGGAGATGTACACCGGGCACACGCTGGTGAAGGTGTTCGGCCGGCAGGAGGAGTCGGCCCGGCGGTTCGCCGAGGAGAACGAGGCCCTGTACGAGGCCGGGTTCCGGGCGCAGTTCAACAGCGGCATGATGCAGCCGCTGATGTTCTTCGTGTCGAACCTGAACTACGTGCTGGTGGCGGTCGTCGGCGGTCTGCGGGTGGCGTCCGGTTCCCTGTCCATCGGGGACGTGCAGGCGTTCATCCAGTACTCGCGGCAGTTCTCGATGCCGCTGACGCAGATCGCGTCCATGGCGAACCTGGTGCAGTCGGGGGTCGCGTCGGCGGAGCGGGTCTTCGAACTGCTCGACGCCGAGGAGCAGCGGGCCGACACCGAACCGGCCGAGCGTCCGGCGGCGCCGCGCGGGCGGGTGGCGCTGGAGCACGTGTCGTTCCGCTACGACCCCGGCAAGCCGCTGATCGAGGACCTGTCGCTGACCGTGGAGCCGGGCCGGACCGTGGCGATCGTCGGCCCGACCGGCGCAGGCAAGACCACCCTGGTGAACCTGCTGCTGCGGTTCTACGAGGTCTCGGGCGGGCGCATCACCCTGGACGGGGTGGACATCGCGCGGATGGCGCGCGACGACCTGCGCGCCGGCATCGGCATGGTGCTCCAGGACACCTGGCTGTTCGGCGGCACCATCGCGGAGAACATCGCCTACGGCGCCGCGCGGGAGGTGAGCCGCGAGGAGATCGAGGAGGCGGCCCGGGCCGCCCACGCCGACCGGTTCATCCGCACCCTGCCGGACGGCTACGACACGGTGATCGACGAGGAGGGCAGCGGGGTCAGCGCCGGCGAGAAGCAGCTGATCACCATCGCGCGGGCGTTCCTGTCCGATCCGGTGATCCTGGTGCTGGACGAGGCGACCAGCTCGGTGGACACCCGCACCGAGGTGCTGATCCAGAAGGCGATGGCCCGGCTGGCCCACGGCCGGACGTCGTTCGTCATCGCGCACCGGCTGTCGACGGTCCGGGACGCGGACACCATCCTGGTCATGGAGGACGGCGCGATCGTCGAGCAGGGCACGCACGAGGACCTGCTGACGGCCGGCGGCGCCTACGCCCGTCTGTACCGGGCCCAGTTCGCCGAGGCCGTGGTGGAGGTCGAGTAGGGCGCGGGCTCCGCGGGGGCGGCCGGACCACCGCGGGGCGGGATCAGTCGAGGTAGCCGCGGAGTTGGTCGGCGAAGGCGTGGTCGCGCAGCTTGTTGAGGGTCTTGGACTCGATCTGCCGTATGCGTTCGCGCGTCACGCCGAAGATCCGGCCGATCTCCTCCAGGGTGCGCGGGCGTCCGTCGACCAGCCCGTAGCGGAGCTGCACGACCTTCCGCTCCCGCTCCCCCAGGGTCGACAGGACCGCCTCCAGGTGCTGCCGCAGCAGCAGGAACGCGGCGGACTCCACCGGGCTGGCGGCGTCCCCGTCCTCGATGAGGTCGCCGAGGGCGACGTCGTCCTCCTCGCCGACGGGCGCGTGCAGGGACACCGGTTCCTGGGCGAGCCGCAGCACCTCGCCGACCCGCTCGGGGGCGATGCCGAGGTGCGCGGCGACCTCCTCGGGCGTCGGCTCGTAGCCCCGTTCCTGGAGCATGCGGCGCTGGACGCGGACCACCCGGTTGATCAGTTCCACCACGTGCACCGGCACCCGGATGGTGCGGGCCTGGTCGGCGAGCGCGCGGGACATCGCCTGGCGGATCCACCAGGTGGCGTAGGTGGAGAACTTGTAGCCGCGGGCGTAGTCGAACTTCTCCACGGCGCGGATCAGGCCGAGGTTGCCCTCCTGGACGAGGTCGAGCATGGTCAGGCCGCGGCCGACGTACCGCTTGGCCACGGAGACGACGAGCCGCAGGTTGGCCTCGATCAGCCGGCGCTTGGCCATCCGGCCCATGACGACGAGGCGGTCCAGGTCGAGGGCGAGCCGGCTGTCGAGGTCCGGGGTGAGCCGCAGCTTCTCCTCGGCGAACAGGCCGGCCTCGACGCGCCGCGCCAGGTCGACCTCCTCGGCCGCGGTGAGCAGGGGGATGCGGCCGATCTCCCGCAGGTACTGGCGGAACAGGTCGGCGGAGGGGCCCGAGGTCTCGGCGCGCACGGGCGGCGGCGCGCTCTCCTCGGGCTCGGCCGGCTCGACGGCCTCCGGGGGGTCGGGCGCGTCGAGCTCCGGCTCGGGCGGTCCGGCCGGGGAGGTGTCCTCCTCCGCCGCGGGCCGGTGCCCGGCACGGTCCGGCGCGGGCACCGCCACGAGCACGTCCGCGTCCGGCCGGGGGGCGGCCGGGGCCGGGCCGGTCTGGGTGAGGGTCCGGGTCTGCACGGGGGCGACCTCCTGGGTGATCGCTGCCATGGAGGGCGGCAGCGGTACTTCGGGGGCGGAGTCGACGGCCTCGCCGCTGTCCGTCCCGTACGCGAGGAGCACGACCGCGGGGGTCCGGGAACCGTCGGGGACGGGCCGGCCGCGCTCCGAGGACTCAGGCACCGTCCCCCAGTGTGGGGTACGACACATCGTCCTCACGAGGGGCGTGCGATGACTTTTTGCGACCGGCCCGTGACGGGCGGGTGACCGGCGCCGCCCGGAGCGCGCTCGGGGGCACCGGCCCGTCCGGGGGCCCGGCGGCCCCGGGAGGGGGGACTACAGCGCTGCCGCGCCGTGCTCCCGCAGGGACTGGTCGTACTGCTGGAGGACCCACAACTCGTTCTGCACGGCGGTCAGTTCGGCCGGGTCGGCCTGAGTGCCCAGGCGGGTGAGGCGGCTGGTGATGTCCCGGATGCGGCGTTCCACCGCGCGGCGGCGGACGGTGACCAGCTGAGCGCCCGCGTAGGTCTCGTCGACCTCCTTGACGCCGCGGTGCAGCAGGATCGCCTCGACGGCCAGCTCGGTGACCATGGCGCGGACGGTGTCGTCGGGGGCGGCGTCGCGGACCCGGATCAGGTACTGCTGCGGGTCCTGTGTGCCGTACTCCGCGCCCCCGGCGTCCAGGATCGCCTGGCGGACGGCCGCGTAGGGCGGGGCGGTGAACTCGTCCACGCCGTACGCGTCGAAGGCCGGCGAGACCAGTTCGGGGCGCTGGAGGGCCAGCTTGAGCAGCTCGCGCTCGGTGGCGAAGACGGGGTTGCGCAGGTTGAGGGCGGGGCCGCGCGGTCCGGCCGGGGCGGCGGCCTGCTGCTGGGGGGCGCCGCCGTGCTGCGGCCGGGCCGGACGCTCGGCGGCGGGGCCCCGGCCGCCGCGCTCGCGGGCCCAGCGGGCCAGCTGGGCGACCCGCCGGACGACGAACTGGGTGTCGAGGATGCCGAGCATGCCGGCGAGCTGGACGGCGACCTCGTGCTGGGCCCCGCTGTTCTTGATGCGGGCGACGACGGGCGCGGCCTCGTCGAGCGCGGCGGCCCGCCCGGCGGGGGTGTCCAGGTCGTAGCGGCCGACGATCTGGCGCAGCGCGAACTCGAAGAGCGGGGTGCGGGGTTCGGCCAGGTCGGCGACCGCCTCGTCGCCCTTGGCCAGGCGCAGGTCGCAGGGGTCCATGCCGTCGGGGGCGATGGCGATGTAGGTCTCGGCGGCGAACTTCTGGTCGTCCTCGAAGGCGCGCAGGGCGGCCTTCTGCCCGGCCGCGTCGCCGTCGAAGGTGAAGATCACGCGTGCGCTGCCGTTGTCCATGAGCAGCCGGCGCAGGATCTTGATGTGGTCGCCGCCGAAGGCGGTGCCGCAGGTGGCGATGGCGGTGGTGACGCCGGCCAGGTGGCAGGCCATGACGTCGGTGTAGCCCTCGACGACGACGGCGCGGGAGGACTTCGCGATGTCCTTCTTCGCCAGGTCGATGCCGTACAGGACCTGGGACTTCTTGTAGATCGCCGTCTCGGGGGTGTTGAGGTACTTGGGGCCGTTGTCCGCCTCGTACAGCTTGCGGGCGCCGAAGCCGACGACGTCGCCGCCGATGTCGCGGATGGGCCACATCAGCCGGCCGCGGAAGCGGTCGATGGGGCCGCGGCGGCCCTCCTGGGCGAGGCCGGAGAGGATCAGCTCCTTGTCGCTGAAGCCCTTGCCGCGCAGGAAGCGGACGAGGTGGTCCCAGCCCTGGGGGCTGTAGCCGACGCCGAAGTGGACGGCGGCGGCCTGGTCGAAGCCGCGCTCGGCGAGGAAGACCCGGCCGGTCTCGGCCTCCGGGGAGCCGGCGAGCTGTTCCGCGTACCACTCGGCGGCGAGCTTGTGGGCCTCGACCAGGCGGATCCGCTCGCCGCGCTGGTGGGCGGGGTTGTACCCGCCCTCCTCGTAGCGCAGGGTGATGCCGGCCTGGGCGGCGAGGCGCTCGACGGCCTCGGAGAAGGAGAGGTGGTCGACCTTCATCACGAACGTGATGGTGTCGCCGCCCTCCTGGCAGCCGAAGCAGTGGAAGAGGCCCTTGGCCGGGCTGACCTGGAAGGACGGCGACTTCTCGTCGTGGAAGGGGCACAGGCCCTTGAGGTTGCCGCCGCCCGCGTTGCGCAGCTGGAGGTACTCGGAGACGACGGCGTCGATCGGGACGGCGTCCCGTACCGCCCTCACGTCCTCGTCGTTGATCCGTCCGGCCACACCGCGAGTCTACGGTGCCCGGCCGGCACTCCCGGGCCGGGACCGGGGCCCCGGCCCGGGACCCGCCGCACAGCGGTGCGGCGGTGCGGCCGGGTCTCAGGGGACCAGGCTCTCCAGCGGCACGTGCGGGTCGGCCAGGGCGTCGGTGTCCACGGCCGCCCGGGAGCGGATCAGCCGCTGGATCGTGTCGGTGACGTCCCAGACGTTGACGTTCATCCCCGCCAGCACCCGGCCGTCCCTCACCCAGAACGCGATGAACTCCCGCTTGCCCGAGTCGCCCCGGACCACCACCTGGTCGTAGGAGCCGGCGGGGGCCCACCCGCTGTACTCCATGCCCAGGTCGTACTGGTCGGTGAAGAAGTACGGCACGCGCTCGTAGGGCTCGTCCCGGCCGAGCATGGCGCGGGCCGCGGCGGGGCCGCCGTTGAGGGCGTTGGCCCAGTGCTCGACGCGCAGCCGGGTGCCGAACAGGGGGTGCGGGAAGGACGCCACGTCACCGGCGGCGTGGATGTCGGGGTCGGAGGTGCGCAGCCGCGCGTCGACCAGGATGCCGCCGCCGTCCGCCGGGCCGGCGAGTTCCAGGCCGGCCGCCTCGGCGACGGCGGTGCGCGGGGCCGCGCCGATCGCCGCGAGGACGGCGTGCGCGGGGTGTTCCTCGCCGTCGTCGGTGCGGACGGCCAGCACCATGCCGTCCTGGCCGGTGATCTCGGTGAGGGTGGCGCCGAAGTGGAAGCGGACGCCGTGCGCCTGGTGCAGGTCGGCGAAGAGCTGGCCCAGCTCGGGGCCGAGGACCGAGTGCAGCGGGGTGGGGCCGCGGTGGACGACGGTCACCTCGGCGCCGTAGCCGCGGGCGGCCGCGGCGACCTCCAGGCCGATCCACCCGGCCCCGGCGATCACCAGGTGGCCGTTGTCCCGGCCGAGGGAGGCCAGGACGCCCTTGAGCCGGTCGGCGTGGGCGAGGCGGCGCAGGTGGTGCACGCCGGCCAGGCCGGTGCCGGGGATGTCGAGGCGGCGGGGCTCGGCGCCGGTGGCCAGCAGCAGCTTGTCGTAGCGGACGGTGGTGCCGTCCTCGCCGAAGCGGACGGTCTTCGCGGCGCGGTCCAGGGCGTCGACGGTCTGGCCGAGGTGCAGCTCGATGTCGTGGCGGGCGTACCAGGCGGGCTCGTGCACCTGGGCGCTCTCGCGGGCGTCCTTGCCGAGGAGGTAGCCCTTGGACAGCGGCGGGCGCTCGTAGGGGTGGTCGCGTTCGTCGCCGATCAGTATCACCCGGCCGGTGAAGCCCTCCGCTCGCAGCGTCTCGGCCGCCTTCGCGCCGGCGAGTCCGCCTCCGACGATGACGAATGTCTGGTCCGCGTCGACCACGTGATGCCTCCTCCTGAGCGTGCCGCCACGTGCGAGCCTCCCGCACCCGCCGAGCCGCGGGAAGGGGGAGTGACCCGATCAGGCCACACAGGGTCACGATCGGGCGGGCTCGCGCCCCTCGCGCCTCACCGGTCCCGGTGGTGGCGGTCCCCTCTGGTTCCTGCCCCGGTGAGGCGGGCGTGAAGCGAACGGGCCGAGGCGTCGGTGAGGGAGGCCAGCTGGTCGACGATCACGCGCTTGCGGGCGCGGTCGTCGGGGGCCCGGTCGAACAGGGAGCGGAACTGGGGGTCCAGCCCGTCGGGGGCGCGGGCGGTGAGCGCCTCGGCCAGTTCCAGGACGACGATCCGCTGGTCGGCGCGGAGCCGCTCCTGTTCCGCGCGCTGCATGACGTAGCGGTCGGCGACCGCCTTGAGCACGGCGCACTCCATGCGGGTGCCCCGGGGCACCACGAGCTCCGCCCCGTAGCGGGTGAGGCGTCCGGTGCCCCAGGTCTGGCGGGTGGCGCCCTCGGCGGCGAGGCAGAACCGGCCGATGAGCTGGCTGGTGGCGTCCTTCAGCCGGGCCTGGGCGACGGCGGTCCCGTCGTAGCCGTGCGGCCACCACTCCTGGGCGAGGAGCCGGTCGAGGGCCTCGGCGAGTTCGGCCGGGTCGGTGCCGGCGGGCACGTAGCGGCCGACCGCGACCGCGAAGACCGCCTCCCGTTCGGGGTCGGCGTGCAGGCAGTTGGGGTCGATGTGACCGGCGTGCAGGCCGTCCTCCACGTCGTGCACGGAGTAGGCCACGTCGTCGGACCAGTCCATGACCTGCGCCTCGAAGCAGATGCGGGCTCCGGGGGCGCCCTTGCGGACCCAGTCGAACACCGGGCGGTCGTCCTCGTACACGCCGAACTTGGGCGAGTCCGGGTCGTCGGGGTGGGCGCCCCGGGACCAGGGGTACTTGGTGGCGGCGTCCAGGGCGGCGCGGGTGAGGTTGAGCCCGACGCCGGTGGCCTCGCCGGTGCCGGGGTCGGTGACGAACCGCTTGGGCTCGATGCGGGTGAGCAGGCGCAGCGACTGGGCGTTGCCCTCGAAGCCGCCGCAGTCCGCGGCGAACTCGTTCAGCGCCTGCTCCCCGTTGTGCCCGAAGGGCGGGTGGCCGAGGTCGTGGGAGAGGCAGGCGGCCTCCACCAGGTCGGGATCGCAGCCGAGGGCGGCGCCGAGCTCCCGGCCGACCTGGGCGCACTCCAGCGAGTGGGTGAGGCGGGTGCGGGGGCTGGCGTCCCACACGGGGTTGGCCTCGCCGGGGGTGACGACCTGGGTCTTGCCGGCCAGGCGGCGCAGGGCGGAGGAGTGCAGCACGCGGGCGCGGTCGCGCTGGAAGGCGGTGCGGCCGGGGCGCTTGTCGGGCTCGGCGGCCCAGCGCTCGACGGCCGCGGGGTCGTATCCGGCGGGCGGGACGTGGTTCTCGTACGGGACGGGTGCGGCGGGGGTGCCGGCCGGGATGCCTTCCATGCACCGACAGTAGACGCAGGCGCCGACGGGCGGGGACCCGGGAGGCGGGCCGGGCGGAGACCCGGGAAGGCGGGCCGGCGGGAGAGCGGTTCAGGCCGGGGCGAGTTGCGGGACGGGGCGCGGGCCGGGGGCCGCGAGGGCTTCGTCGTAGCGGTGCAGGAGGAGGCGGGCGAGCGCCGGGTGGGTGCCGAGGGGGGCGGAGGCGATCCAGGGCGCGGCGGCGGCGCACGCGGTCGCGAAGCGGCCGGGCGCGGTGAAGCAGGAGGCGACGGCCACCCGGTGCCGTCCCCGCGCGGCGAGGGCGCGCACGGCGTCCGGGACGGTGGGTGCGGCGGCGGTGGCGTGGGCGGCGACGACGGGGACGCCGAGCCGGGCGGCGAGCAGCCGCGCGGTGCGGGCGACGGCGGCCCGTCCCTCGGGGTCGCGCGATCCGGCGGAGGCGAGGACCACGGCGCCGGTGCGGCGGGTGGCGGCGTCCGGCCGCACGGGCCAGCCGGCCTCGGTGAGCCGCTCGTGCAGGGCGTCCACGAGCAGGGGGTGGGAACCGAGCGGGGCGGCGACGCGCACGGGCGTCCGGGCGCCGGCGGCCAGTGCGGGGATGTCCCGTTTGACGTGGTGGCCGCGGCCGAACAGCAGCGGGACGAGCACGGCCGCGCCGGTGCCCCGCGCGTCGAGGGCGGCGAGGGTGTCCGGCAGCAGGGGCGCGTCGAGCTCGATGTGGCCCAGGTGCACGGGCAGGCCGGGGCGCAGTGCCCGCACGCGGTCGAGCAGGGCGGTGACCGTGGTGAGAGCGCGCGGGTCGCGGCTGCCGTGGGCCACGACGACGAGGGCGGGCCGCTCCGCGAGGCGCCGCCCGTCCGGGGCGAGGCGGCCGAGCTGTCCGGCGAGCGTGGTGCCGATCCGGTGCAGGAGGCCGCCCGAGCTGTCGAGCGGGGTGGCGGGGCGGGCCGTGCCGTCGGCGTGCGCCGGGGCGCCGGAGGGCTCCGGGCCGGCGGTGTGGGTCGCGGTCATGCGCCCATGCTGGACCGGGCACGTTGCCGCCCCGTTGCGCGGGCGTGACGGGCGTTTTCCGGCACTTCACCGACCGCCCCGGGCGGCGGGTGAGGCCCGGTGGCCCGCGGATCCGGCCCGGGGTGTGAGGCCGGACACGCCCGGCCCGCCGAACCGCCGGGGCCGCCGGGACGTCTTCGCCCAGCGAGAGCCGACCCGGAAGGTGCCCCCGTGACGCGCCGCTTCACCGTCCGCCGCCCCCGCCTGCCGCGCACCCGTGCGGGACGGCGCCGTCTGGTGCAGGCGGTGGCGGGCCTGGCCACGCTGGCGCTGCTCCCGGCGACGTGGCTGCACCTGACGACGGACGGGCGGCTGCACACCGCGGCCGACGTGCCGCGCACCGACGTGGCCGTGGTGTTCGGCGCGGGCCTGTGGGACGGGGAGCCGTCGCCCTACCTCGCGCACCGGCTGGACGCGGCGGCCGAGCTGTACCGGGCGGGGCGGATCCGGGTGGTCCTGGTCACCGGCGACAACAGCCGCGAGGACTACGACGAGCCGGACGCGATGCGCGCCTACCTGACCCGGCACGGCGTGCCCGACGCCCGGATCGTCAGCGACTACGCGGGCTTCGACACCTGGGACTCCTGCGTCCGCGCGAAGAAGATCTTCGGGGTGGACCGGGCGGTGCTGATCAGCCAGGGCTTCCACGTCCGGCGGGCGGTGGCGCTGTGCGAGGCGGCCGGGGTCGTCTCGCACGGGGTCGGGGTCGACGAACGGCACGACGCCACCTGGTACTACGGGGGCGCACGGGAGATCCTCGCGGCGGGAAAGGCCGCCGTCGACGCCGCGTTGCGGCCCGACCCCACCTTCCTCGGTCCCGAGGAACCGGGGGTGGAGCGGGCGCTGGCGGATGCCCGCACCGCACCGTGACCGCTGCGCCGCGGGCGCCCTGCCGGCGTCCGGCCGGTGGGCGCCGGCGGCCCTCACCGCCGCCCGTCGCCGGTGAGGAGGCGGTCGTACCGGGCGCGTAACACGGGCCGGTGCGGTGCGTAACACCGGGCGCGCAGGGTGGTCGGCATGCACAGCACCGTGACGCCCACGCACTGTCCCTACTGCGCCCTGCAGTGCGGGATGAACCTGGCCCCGGCCCCGGACGGAACCCTCGCGGTGACGGAGCGCGCGGACTTCCCCGTGAACCGGGGGGCGCTGTGCGGGAAGGGGCGCACGGCTCCCGCCGTCCTCTCCCCGGCCGCGCGGCTCACCTCGCCCCTGGTGCGCTCCGCGGACGGCGCGCTGGTGCCCGCCTCCTGGGAGGAGGCGCTGGACCGGATCGCCGACGGGCTCGGGCGGGCCCGCGCCGGTCACGGTGCGGACGCCGTGGGGGTGTTCGGCGGGGGCGGGCTCACCAACGAGAAGGCGTACGCGCTGGGGAAGTTCGCCCGGGTGGTGCTGGGCACCTCGCAGATCGACTACAACGGCCGGTTCTGCATGTCGTCGGCGGCGGCCGCGGGCAGCAGGGCCTTCGGGCTGGACCGCGGGCTGCCGTTCCCGCTCGAGGACATCCCGCGGACCGGCTGTGTGATCCTCGTCGGCTCCAACCCGGCGGAGACCATGCCGCCGTTCCTGCGGTACGTCACCGAACTGAAGGAGAACGGCGGCACCCTGATCGTCGTCGACCCGCGCCGCACCCGGACCGCCGAGCAGGCCGACCTGCACCTCGCGCCCCGCCCCGGCACCGACCTCGCGCTGGCCCTGGGCCTGCTGCACCTGGTCGTCGCCGAGGGCCGCACCGACGAGGCGTACATCCGCGAACGCACCGCCGGCTGGGAGGAGACCCGGGCGGCGGCGATGGCGCACTGGCCGGAGTACGTGGAGCGGATCACCGGCGTGCCGGTGCCGGAACTGCGCGAGGCCGTGCGGCTGTTCTGCGCGCCGGAGGGCGCGATGGTGCTCACCGCGCGCGGGCCCGAGCAGCAGTCCAAGGGCACCGACACGGTGAGCGCGTGGATCAACCTGTGCCTGGCGACGGGCCGCGCCGGGCGCCCGCTGTCCGGGTACGGGTGCCTGACCGGGCAGGGCAACGGGCAGGGCGGGCGCGAGCACGGCCAGAAGGCCGACCAGCTCCCCGGCTACCGCCGGCTGACGGACCCGGCGGCGCGGGCGCACGTGGCCGGGGTGTGGGGGGTGGACCCCGGCACGCTGCCCGGGCCGGGGCGCAGCGCCTACGAACTGCTGGACGCGCTCGGCACGGACGTCCGCGCGCTGCTGCTGATGGGCTCCAACCCGGTGGTGTCGGCGCCGCGTGCCGCGCACGTCGAGGAGCGGATCCGGGCGCTGGACTTCCTGGCGGTGTGCGACGTCGTGCTCTCGGAGACGGCCGCGCTCGCCGACGTCGTCCTGCCGGTGACGCAGTGGGCGGAGGAGACCGGCACGACGACGAACCTGGAGGGCCGGGTCCTGCTGCGGCGCCGGGCGGTGTCCGCGCCGGAGGGCGTCCGCAGCGACCTGGAGGTGCTGCACGAGCTGGCCGCCCGGCTGGACGACGGCACGGGACGGCACACGGGGTTCCCGGCCGATCCGGAGCAGGTGTTCGAGGAGCTGCGCCGGGCGAGCGCGGGCGGTCCCGCCGACTACTCCGGCATCACCTACGGCCGGCTGGAGCGCGAGCAGGGCGTCTTCTGGCCGTGCCCCGCCCCGGCCGAGGGGACGGCGGGCCCGGGCACCCCCCATCCCGGCACGCCCCGCCTCTTCCTCGACCGGTTCGCCACCGACGACGGCCGGGCCCGGTTCGTCGCCGTCTCGCACCGCGCGGCGGCCGAGGAGCCGGACGACGACTACCCGGTGCTGCTCACCACCGGGCGGGTCGTGGCGCAGTACCAGTCCGGTGCGCAGACCCGGCGGGTGGCGGAGCTGAACGACGCGGCCCCCGGTCCCTTCGTCGAGCTGCACCCGCGGCTGGCGGAGCGGCTGGGCGCGGCCGAGGGCGACCCGGTGGCGGTGGTGTCCCGGCGGGGCCGGGTGGTGGCCCCGGCCCGGATCACCGGCTCCATCCGCCCCGACACCGTGTTCATGCCGTTCCACTGGCCGGACGGGGGCCGCGCCAACACCCTCACCAACCCGGCGCTCGACCCGGTGTCGCGGATGCCGGAGTTCAAGACCTGCGCGGTACGCGTGGAACGGGCGGGGCCGGTCGCCGGGGCCGCGGGCGGCGCGTGACAATCGGGGCCGGTCGCCGGGGCCGCGGGCGGCGCGTGACAATCGGGGCCGTCAGGCCCTTCGGCGGCACCGCGCCGGGGGGCGGCCCCGACCCGCGCTGGTGGACCCGTGACGCCTCTCCCGTTCTTCGTGTACGGCACCCTCCGCCCCGGCGGGGTCAACCACGGCCCGTTCCTGCGCGGCCGCACCCTGCGCGAGGAGCCGGGCCGGCTGCGGGACGCGGTGCTGTACGACGGCCCCGGCTACCCGTTCGCCGTGGAGGATCCCGGGCCGGGGGTGTGCGGGGAGCTGGTGACGGCGCTGCCGGAGGCGTACCCGGGTCTGCTCGCCGAGCTGGACCGGCTGGAGCAGTACACGCCGGGTGATCCGCGCAACCTCTACGAGCGGGTGGCGCGGGAGGTCGTCCGGGCGGCGGACGGGGCGGCCGTCCGGGCCTGGGTGTACGTCGCCGCGCCCGCCGTGGCCGCGCGGCTGCGTTCCCGGGGCAGGCCCGTCGAGGGCGGCGACTGGTTCGGCCGTCGGCCGGACCCGTCCCCGCGCTCCCGCTGAACGGCATCGGCCGTCCCCCGGGCCCGCGTTGGCGCGGGGCGCGGGGGTGACGTGCCGCTCTTCCGCGGTGCGCCGGCCTCCCCGCGGCGGACCGGCCTCCCGTGGGTGGTCACGCCGGAGCCGGTCGGCTCTCCGGAACCGGTCGACCCTTCGGAGCGGGTGTCCTCTCCAGAGCGGGTTGTCTCTCCGGAGCGGGTCGTCTCTCCGAAGCGGGTTGTATCTCCGAAGCGGCCCGGCTCTCCGGAGGAGTCGCCTCTCCGGCCCGCTGGTCCCCCCGGCCCGCTCGCCCCACCGGCTCAGGCTGCTGTCGAGGGGGCGCCCGTCCACCGCGGCGCACCCGTGCCCCCCGGACCCGTCCGTAGCCCCCGGCCCCGTCCAGAGCCCCCGATCCGGCCCGGCCCCATCACGCGCCGGGCGTGCCGCCGGGCGTGCGCCTCCCGCGGCTCCTCCGGGTCAGGGCCTCCTGGACACGCGGCTGCGCGTACGCGCCGGCCAGGCCCAGCGCACCGGCGCCGAGGATCCACGCACCGGTGACCACGTCCTCGCCCGCCGCGCGCTGCACCTCCCGCTGCTCCGCGTAGGTCCGCCTCTCGCTGGAGCCCCGTTCGGGAGTGCAGGTGTCTCCGGGATGCATCAGCGCGGGGTGCGACTCGCCGTCCGGGCCGAGGTTGAACCAGGGGCAGCGGACGTCGGCACGGCCCGCCCCGTCCAGCACACCCCCGCAGGACTGGACGGCACCCCAGATCACCAGGACCCACAGCGCCGACAGCACTGCGGTCCGGGCCCTGGTCCTCATCCGTCCCACCGGCTGCACCCCCTCCCCGTACCGCACGGTAGTGCCTGCCCGACGCGCCCGGGGCGGTGGGACCGGTCACCCGTTCACCGTCGCGGGACCCGTCCGTTCGGGGGCCGTTCCGCCGCTCGGCCGCCGGGACGCCGGTGACCTGCCGAAACGCGGCGCGGGCGGGACACGGCCGGTGGTGCCTGACACCCGTTCAGCCCGCTTCCTGACACCCCCTCAGGGAGCGGTCCGGGCCCGTCGGCACTTTCCTCTAAGGAGCAGGGCGCGTCCGACGGCGGCACATGGGGGTGCCGCGGGCCGCGGCCCGTTCGTGAGCTCGAGGAGCATCGATGCGAGGTTCCGCCCGGCTGCTGGCCGGCACCGTGCTCGCCGTGGCCACCGCGGGGATCCTGGTCTCCCCCGCGCAGGCCGCCCCGGCGGGCCACCCGTCCGGCACCTCGGCGGGCGGCCTGGAGGTGTACCCCTCCTCGGCCGTGCCGGGGGACCACGTCAGCGTGAACACGGCGGCGTGCGGGGACGACGGTGCGGCGGCGGGCGACGCGACCGCCGTGGGCGCGGGCCGGTTCACGCTCGCGCCGACCACGCACGAGCAGAACCTCATCGGCCGGTTCCGGGTGCCGCCGAGCGCGGTGCCGGGGACGTACGAGATCGTCGCCCGGTGTTCCGAGAGCGGGCGGCGGGTGACGGGGGACCTGGTGGTCACCCTGACGTCCGCCGCCCAGCAGGTGGCCCCCCGGGGCAGTGTGAAGACGGGGGTCGGTGGCGCTCTGGGCCCCGATCCCGCGCGGACCGCGGCCGGCGTGGCGGCCCTTGCCGTCGCCGCCGCGGGCGGTACCTGGCTCCTGCATCGCCGGGCGAGAGGCGACGGGATCTGACGGGCACCCTCCGCTGCCCGTCCGCCGGTACCGCATGTCCCCTCCCCCTCCGGGTCCGACGCCCCTCGCGGCCCGGAGGGGGGTACGGGGCCGCATCCAGAAAGGGGTCGGTCCGTCATGCGCCGAAGACTCCGCCCGTTGCGCGGAGCGGGGAACACGGCCATAGCGGCCGTCACCGTGCTCGCCCTCTGTTCCGGCCTGTGGCTGCTGCGCGACGGGCCCGCCCCGCACGCCCCGCCCCAGCCGTCCGCCGCCCAGGCCCACACCGGGGACGACGACCGCAGCGGCCCGGCCGCGGCGCCCGCGCTGCCGCCGTCCCCGCCGGAGCGGATCCGCATCCCCGCGATCGACGTCGACGCCCCGCTGACGGGGCTCGGCCTGACCCCGTCCGGCAGCCTGGACGTCCCCCCGGCCGCCCGGAAGAACCTCGCCGGCTGGTACGAGGCCGGGACCACGCCCGGCGAGACGGGCACCGCGATCGTCGCGGGCCACGTGGACAACGCCGAGGGGCCCGCCGTCTTCTTCTCCCTGGGCGCGCTGCGCAAGGGCAGCACCGTCGAGGTGGACCGGCGGGACGGCGGCGTCGCCGTGTTCACCGTGCACGCCGTCGAGGTGTACGACGCGCGGGACTTCCCCGACGCGAAGGTCTACGGCGCCGCGCACCGCCCCGAGCTCCGGGTCATCACCTGCGGGGGCGGCTACTCCCGCACCACGGGCTACCGGGGCAACGTGGTGGTGTACGCCCACCTGACGGGCAGCCGCTGAACCGGCGCGGCCGGGGGAAGCGGCGCCGCCGGGAGGGCCCGGCGCGGTCGTGAGGACCCGGCGGTGCCGGGAGGACGCGCCGCTCCCGGGAGGGCCCGCCGATCCCGGCGCGCCCCCCGGTCACGGTGCGGTTCCCGCCCCTTGGCGGCGCCGCCGGTGCCCGTCCCGGTGTCTCAGGCCAGCCACTGCTCGTAGGCGAGGTTCGCCACCAGGGCGAAGACGACCACCAGCAGGACGACGCGGACGAAGCCGCTGCCCCGCTTGAGCGCCGTGTGCGCGCCGAGGGTGCCGCCGGCCAGGTTGAACACGGCCATCAGCGCGGCCAGCTGCCACAGCACCGCGCCCTGCCAGGCGAACATGGTGAGCGCCCCGGCGTTGGTGCAGCAGTTGACGATCTTGGCGGTGGCGGAGGCCGTGACCAGGTCGAGGTGAAGCAGCGCGGTGAGCGCCAGGACCAGGAAGGTGCCCGTGCCGGGGCCGACGAGACCGTCGTAGAAGCCGATGCCGAGGCCCGCCAGGCCGATCGCCGCCAGGGTCCGGCGGCGGCTCACCGGGCCGGGGGCGGGGGCGGTGGTGCCGAAGGCGGGACGCAGGATGACGAAGGCGGCGACCGCGAGCAGCACCACCATGATCACGGGCTTGAGGACCTCGGTGCTCATCCCGGCCGCGAGGAACGCCCCGCCCGAGGAGCCCGCGAGGGCGGCCAGCCCGATGCGGACGGCGGTGCGGACGTCGACCGGCGCCTTGCGGGCGTAGGTCACCGCCGCGCCGGTGGTGCCGACGATGGCGACCGCCTTGTTGGTGCCCAGCGCGTGCGCGGCCGGGGTGCCGGCGGGCAGGCCGAGCAGCAGGGCCGGCAGGAGCAGCAGCCCGCCGCCGCCGACCACGGCGTCGATCCAGCCGGCGGCGAGCGCCGCCACGCAGAGCAGGACGCCGGCGGTCAGGGAGATGTCGGGCATGCCCGCGACCCTATGGAGCGGATAGTTGTCACGTCCATCAAGATGAGCGTTTCCTGAGGTTGACGCTGCTCACACGCCTGCGGCGGGCCTCACAGCAGCCTCGCTCCCCCGCTGAGCACAGCGTTCCGCGCGGGAAACAGCTCGGATGCGGCCGGGTAACACCTGCCGCGCAGGCTCGGGGACATGACCTGGAACGAGCGTGTGGTGGTGATCGGCTCCGGCCTCGCGGGCGTCCGCCTCGCCCGGCGGCTCGGCGAGCTGGGCACGCCCGTCACGCTGATCGGCGAGGAGCGGCACCCGCCGTACAACCGGGTGCTGCTCGCCGAGGTGCTGGCCGGGCGGTACGGCCCCGAGGTGATCGCCCTGCCGGCGCCCGCGGAGCTGACCCGGGCCCGGGTGACCGGCATCGACCGCGCCGCGCGGACCGCCACCTGCGCCGACGGCACGGTGCTGGCGTACGGCCGCCTGGTGCTGGCCACCGGCTCCAACCCCGTCCTGCCGCCGCTGCGCGGCCTGTTCACCACCGGCCCCGAGCTGCCCCGGGGCGTGCACGCCTTCCGCACCCTGGACGACTGCCTGGGCCTGGCCGAGGCGGTCCGGCCGGGCGTGCGGGCGGTGGTGATCGGCGGCGGCCTGCTCGGCGTGTCCGCGGCCCGGGCGCTCGCGGCGCGCGGTGCGCAGGTGGTGCTCGCCCAGCAGTCCGAGCGCCTCATGGAACGCCGGCTCGACCCGGCCGCCTCGGTGCTCGTCGAGCGGTACCTGACCGGCCTCGGGGTGGAGGTGCACACCGAGTGCCGGGTGCGGGACGTGCGCTGCGCCGGCGGCGCGGTCCGCTCGGTGGAGCTGGCCGACGGCTACGCCCTCGGCGCCGACCTCGTGGTGCTGGCCTGCGGCGTCCACCCGAGGGTGGGTCTCGCGCAGGCCGCCGGGCTCGACGTCCGCAAGGGCGTCGTCGTCGACGACCGGCTGCGCACCTCCGACCCGCACATCCACGCCGTCGGCGACTGCGCCCAGCACGCCGGCACGGTCTACGGGCTCGCCGCCCCGGCACTCGAACAGGCCGACGCGCTCGCCGCGCTGCTCGCCGGGGACACCACCGCCCGTTACACCGGCACCCGCTCCCTGACCCGGCTCACCCTCACCGGGCCGGACAGCCCCTTCGACCTGGCCGCGTTCGGCGAGACGGAGGCGCTGCCGGGCGACGACGTCGTGCAGCTCGCCGACGCCACCCGCGGCACCTACCGCAAGGTCGTCGTCCGCGACGACCGCCTGGTCGGCGGGGTCCTGGTCGGCGAACTCGGCACCGTCGGCGCCCTCGCGCGCGCCTGGGAGGGAGCGGAGCCGCTCCCCTCCGACGGCGGGCCCCTGCTCCACCTGCTCACCCATGACGGAGGCTCCTGATGCCCACGGACACACCGACCCTCGTGCTCATCGGCCACGGCATGGTCGGCCAGCGTTTCCTCCAGGCGCTCGCCGAGCGCGGTCTGACCGCCACGCACCGCGTGGTCGTGCTGTGCGAGGAGCCGCGTCCGGCCTACGACCGCGTCCAGCTCACCTCGTACTTCTCGGGGAGGACCCCCGAGGACCTGTCGCTGACGGACGCGGCCTTCATCGAGGCGCACGGCATCGAGCTGCGCGTGGGCGACCCTGCGGTGAGCGTCGACCGCGCGGCGCGCACGGTGATCGCCCGCTCCGGGCTGGTCGTCGCCTACGACGTCCTGGTCCTCGCCACCGGCTCCTACCCGTTCGTGCCGCCGGTGCCGAACAAGGACGCCGAGGGCTGCTTCGTCTACCGCACCATCGAGGACCTGCTCGCGATCGAGGAGTACGCGCGGACGGCGACGACCGGCGCGGTGGTCGGCGGCGGGCTGCTCGGGCTGGAGGCGGCGGGCGCGCTCAAGGGCCTCGGGCTGACCACCCACATCGTGGAGTTCGCGCCCCGGCTGATGCCCGTCCAGGTCGACGAGGGCGGCGGCGCGGCACTGCTGCGCACCGTCGAGGAGATGGGCCTCGCCGTCCACACCGGAGTCGGCACCCAGGAGATCGTGGTCGGCGCGGACGGCGCGGTCACCGGCATGAAGCTGTCCGACGGGTCCGAACTCGCCACGGACCTGGTGGTGTTCTCCGCCGGTGTCCGCCCCCGCGACCGGCTCGCCCGGGACTGCGGCCTCGACGTCGGGGAGCGCGGCGGCATCGCGGTGGACGAGCAGTGCCGCACGGTCACCGACCCGCACGTGTTCGCGATCGGCGAGTGCGCGCTGGCCGCCGACGGCCGGGTGTACGGCCTGGTGGCGCCCGGCTACGAGCAGGCGGAGACCGCCGCCGCGGCCATCGCCGACGCCGAGGCGTCGTTCACCGGCGCCGACCTGTCCACCAAGCTGAAGCTGCTCGGTGTGGACGTGGCGTCCTTCGGCGACGCGCACGGCACCGGCGGGGACTGCCTCGACGTCGTCTACTCCGACTCCCGGGCCGGCCTGTACAAGAAGCTGGTCATCGGCCGGGACGGCACGCTGCTCGGCGGCATCCTGGTCGGCGACGCGGAGGCGTACGGCACGCTGCGCGCCTTCACCGGCTCGGTGCCGCCCGTCGCCCCCGAGGCGCTGGTGCTGCCCGCGGGCGCCGGGGCCCCGGCCCGGCTCGGCCCGTCCGCGCTGCCCGACGACGCCGTCGTCTGCTCCTGCCACAACGTCACCAAGGGCACCGTCCGCGGCGCGGTCACCGAGCACCGGTGCACCACGGTGCCCGAGGTGAAGAAGTGCACCAAGGCCGGTACGGGCTGCGGCAGTTGCGTCAAGGTGCTCGGTCAGCTGGTCGACGCGGAGCTGGAGGCGAACGGCGTCGAGGTCGACAAGGGCCTGTGCGGCTGCTTCGGCCACACCCGCGAGGAGCTGTACGAGATCGTCCTCGCCCTGCGCCTCACCTCCTACCGCGAACTGCTGGACCGGTACGGCCGCGAGGAGGCCCGGGGCGGCGACGGCTGCGAGGTCTGCAAACCCGCGGTCGGCTCGATCATCGCCTCCCTCGCCCCGGCGATCGGGGCCAGCACCTACGTCCTCGACGGCGAACAGGCCGCGTTGCAGGACACCAACGACCACTTCCTGGCCAACCTCCAGCGCAACGGCTCCTATTCGGTGGTGCCGCGCATCCCCGGCGGGGAGATCGCCCCCGAGAAGCTCATCGTCATCGGGGAGATCGCCCGCGACTTCGGCCTCTACACGAAGATCACCGGCGGTCAGCGCATCGACATGTTCGGCGCCCGCGTCGAGCAACTGCCCCTGATCTGGGCGCGCCTGGTCGACGCGGGCTTCGAGTCCGGCCACGCCTACGGCAAGTCGCTGCGCACGGTGAAGTCCTGTGTCGGACAGACCTGGTGCCGGTACGGCGTGCAGGACTCGGTGCGCATGGCGATCGACCTGGAGCTGCGCTACCGGGGGCTGCGTTCCCCGCACAAGCTCAAGTCGGCCGTCTCCGGCTGCCAGCGCGAGTGCGCCGAGGCGCAGTCCAAGGACTTCGGCGTCATCGCCACCGCCCACGGCTGGAACCTCTACGTCGGCGGCAACGGCGGCGCCACCCCGCGCCACGCCGACCTGCTCGCCCAGGACCTCTCCGACGCCGAACTGGTGCGCCTGATCGACCGGTTCCTGATGTTCTACATTCGCACCGCCGACCGGCTGGAGCGCACCAGCGTCTGGCTGGAGCGGATCCCCGGCGGCCTGGACCACGTGCGGGACGTGGTCGTCCACGACTCGCTCGGCATCTGCGACGAGCTGGAGGCGCTGATGGCCGCCCATGTCGCGCACTACCGCGACGAGTGGGCGGAGACCATCGGCGACCCGGAGAGGCTGGCCCGGTTCGTGTCCTTCGTGAACGCCCCCGACGCCCCCGACCCGGTGGTCGCCTTCGTGCCGGAGCGCGACCAGATCAAGCCCGACCTGCCCCTGCTGACCATCGGCCGGCGGCCCGCCGACGACCTCCTGGAAGGAAGCGCCACGCGATGACCCTGGCACTGGAGACCACCGATCTGAAGGTCCGGCTCCGCCTGGCGGACGCCTGGTTCCCCGTCTGCGACCTGAGCGCGCTGCTCCCGGGCCGCGGGGTGGCGGCCCTCCTCCCGGACGGCCGCCAGGTGGCCGTCTTCGCCGACCGCACCGGACGCCTGTACGCCATCGACAACCGCGACCCCTTCACCGGCGCCGCGGTCCTCTCCCGCGGCCTGACCGGCACCCACCGGGGCCACCCCTTCGTCGCCTCGCCGCTGCTGAAGCAGCGCTTCGACCTGGAGTCGGGCCGCTGCCTGGACGACGAGGCGGTCCGGGTGCGGACGTACGAGGTAAGGGCGGGGTGACCCCCTTATAACAAAAGTCTTGTTAAAATGCCCGGCATGACCACTCCTCCTTCCCCCGACCCCGCTCCCGGCGAAGGCCCCGTCCGCCCGGTCTCCGTGTCACTCCACGAAGGAACCATCGCCGCCCTCAAGGCACGGACCGGCAAACGGGGCATGTCCGCCTACGTCGAAGCGCTCATCCAACGCCAACTGGAGCGGGACCGGCTGCACGAGCTCATCACGGAGGCAGAGGCCGAACACGGACCGGCCGACCCTGCGGCCGTGGAGGCCAAGCGAGCGATCCTGCGCGGTGACGCGGCCGACTCGGCGGACGCCGCGTGAGCGGCACACTCGTGCTGGACTGCGAGGGCCTGTCCCAACTCGTACGACGCACACCCGAGCTCACCGAATGGCTCGCCGCGGCCGAGGCCGAGGACACGCGCGTCATCACCAGCTCGGTCACCCTCGTCGAAGCCCGCGACCCCGGGACGGACCAGGCACGCTTCGACTACGCCGTCTCCCGGGTGAACATCGTCCCGCCCACCGAGGCCATCGCACGCCATGCCAGCAGGCTCCTCGCCGCGGCCGGACTTCACGGCCACACGTACGCCCTCGACGCGATCGTGGCCGCCACCGCCCTGGCATCACCCGCGCCCGTCACCCTCCTGACCTCGGACCCCGAGGATCTCACCCTGCTGTGTGCTCCCGGCGTCCGCATCGCCAAGGTCTGAGGACCACGGAGTTGTCGCGGACCGGCAGCCCTCGTCCTGACGGACGGCTACCGCACGGTCACGTCACGTTCGCATCACGGGTCCGCCATATCGGCACAGTGCTCCGCAGGCCCTCCCCTAACGTCGGCATCTCACATCCTGCGGGGCCGTCTCGGAAGCGGTCCCGCCCCTGGATACCGCACAAAGCTGGGGGGCTCCCTGTGAACGTGTTCCGCAAGCCTGCCGCCGTGGCCGTCGCCGCCGTCGCGCTCGCCGTCGTTCCGGCCACCGCCGTGGCCCACGACGGCACCCACCCGTTCAAGAACTGCTCCGAGGCGTACGCCGCCGGGTACGAGAGCATCGCCAAGGGCGACGACCACTACGGCAAGCACCTGGACCGCGACAACGACGGCGTCGGCTGCGACCAGCCGCCCGCGGACTTCGTCCCGCACAACGACGACGACAAGCCCGCCGGCGGCACCGGCAAGGACACCGGCACCGGTTCCGACGCCGGGGAGCAGGGCGGCGCGGACCTCGCGGAGACGGGCGGCAGCAGCGCCACCCCGTACCTCGCGGCGGGCGGCGCGGCCGTCCTGCTCGCGGGCGGCGGCGTGCTGTTCGCGGCCCGCCGGCGCCGCGGCGACACCCACTGAGGCGAGCCCGCACAAGGGCGGAGGGCGGCTCCCCCGCACGGGTGCCGCCCTCCGCCCTCTCGTGATCCGGAGCCGCTGCCGATCGGTGAGGGTGGTCGGGTGACAGACAGCGGCTCCGGGGTCCGGTTCCCCGTCAGGGGTCAGCGGTGGTCGCTGCCCTCCGAGGTGACCGCGGCGCGGCCGGCCTCCAGGCGGGCGACCGGGATGCGGAACGGGGAGCAGGAGACGTAGTCGAGTCCGACCTCGTGGAAGAAGTGGACCGACTCGGGGTCGCCGCCGTGCTCGCCGCACACGCCCAGCTTCAGGTCGGGCCGGGTCTCGCGGCCGGCCTTCGCGGCCAGCTTCACCAGGGAGCCGACGCCGTCCTTGTCGATGGTCTCGAACGGCGACACCCCGAAGATGCCCTTCTCCAGGTAGGCCGTGAAGAAGCTGGCCTCCACGTCGTCCCGGGAGAAGCCCCACACCGTCTGGGTGAGGTCGTTGGTGCCGAAGGAGAAGAACTCGGCCGCCTCGGCGATCTGACCGGCGGTCAGCGCGGCGCGCGGCAGCTCGATCATCGTGCCGACGGACAGCTTGAGCGAGGTGCCGGTGGCCGCCTCGACCTCGGCGATGACCTTGTCGGCCTCCTCGCGGACGATCTCCAGCTCCTGGACGGTGCCCACCAGCGGGATCATGATCTCCGCGCGCGGGTCGCCCTTGGCGCCGCGCCGCTCCGCCGCCGCCTCGGCGATGGCCCGGACCTGCATGGTGAACAGGCCGGGGATGACCAGGCCGAGGCGTACCCCGCGCAGGCCCAGCATCGGGTTCTGCTCGTGCAGCCGGTGCACGGCCTGGAGCAGCCGCAGCTCGTTCTCGTGCGGCTCCTGCCGGGACTCGGCGAGGGCGACGCGGACCGACAGCTCGGTGATGTCGGGCAGGAACTCGTGCAGCGGCGGGTCGAGCAGGCGGATGGTGACCGGCAGGCCGTCCATCGACTCGAAGAGCTGCACGAAGTCCTGCCGCTGTAGCGGCAGCAGCGCCTTCAGCGACTCCTCGCGCTCGTTCTCCGTGTCGGCCAGGATCAGCCGCTCGACCAGTTCGCGGCGGTCACCGAGGAACATGTGCTCGGTGCGGCACAGGCCGATGCCCTGGGCGCCGAACCGGCGGGCGCGCAGCGCGTCCTCGGCGTTGTCGGCGTTGGCGCGCACCCGCAGCCGGCGCTTGCGGTCGGCGAAGGCCATCATCCGGTGCACGGCCTCGACGAGTTCGTCGGCGTCGTCGGCGCCCGGGTGCATCCGGCCCTCGAAGTACTCGACGACCGGGGACGGCACGACCGGGACCTCGCCCAGGTAGACCTTGCCGGAGGAGCCGTCGATGGAGATCAGGTCGCCCTCCTCGACGACGTGCCCGCCGGGCACGGTCATCCGCCGGCGCTTGGTGTCGACCTCCAGCTCCTCGGCGCCGCAGACACAGGTCTTGCCCATGCCGCGGGCGACGACGGCCGCGTGGGAGGTCTTGCCGCCGCGCGAGGTGAGGATGCCCTCGGCGGCGATCATGCCGTCCAGGTCGTCGGGGTTGGTCTCGCGGCGGATCAGGATGACCTTCTCACCGGAACGGGACCACTTGACGGCGGTGTAGGAGTCGAAGACGGCCTTGCCGACGGCCGCGCCCGGGGAGGCGGCGATGCCGCGGCCCACCTGGGCGACCTTGGCCTCCTCGTCGAAGCGGGGGAACATCAGCTGGGCGAGCTGGGCGCCGTTGACCCGGCACAGGGCCTCGGCCTCGTCGATCAGGCCCTGGTCGACGAGCTGCGTGGCGATCCGGAAGGCGGCGCCCGCGGTGCGCTTGCCGACGCGGGTCTGCAGCATCCACAGCTGGCCGCGCTCGATGGTGAACTCGATGTCGCAGAGATCCTTGTAGTGGTTCTCCAGGGTCTCCATGATCTGCATGAGCTGGTCGTACGACTTCTTGTCGATCGACTCCAGCTCGGCGAGCGGCACGGTGTTGCGGATGCCGGCGACGACGTCCTCGCCCTGCGCGTTCTGGAGGTAGTCGCCGTACACGCCCTGGTGGCCGGAGGCGGGGTCGCGGGTGAAGGCGACACCGGTGCCGGAGTCGGGGCCGAGGTTGCCGAAGACCATGGAGCAGACGTTGACGGCGGTGCCCAGGTCGTGCGGGATGCGCTCCTGGCGCCGGTACAGCTTGGCGCGGTCGCCGTTCCAGGACTCGAAGACCGCCTTGATGGCGAGGTCCATCTGCTCGCGCGGGTCCTGCGGGAAGTCCCGGCCGCACTCGGTCTTGACGATCTTCTTGAACCTGGTGACCAGCTTCTTGAGGTCGGCGGCCTCCAGTTCGGTGTCGACCGTGACCTTCTTGGCCGCCTTCGCCGCCTCCAGCGCGTCCTCGAACAGCTCGCCGTCGACACCGAGGACGGTCTTGCCGAACATCTGGATGAGGCGCCGGTAGGAGTCCCACGCGAAGCGGTCGTCCCCGGCCTGCTTGGCCAGGCCCTGCACGGACTTGTCGGACAGGCCGATGTTCAGGACGGTGTCCATCATGCCGGGCATGGAGAACTTGGCGCCCGAGCGGACCGACACGAGGAGGGGGTCGTCGGCCTGGCCCAGCTTCTTGCCCATGGTCTTCTCCAGGGCGTCGAGGTGCGCACTCACCTCGTCCCGGAGGGCGGGCGGCTCCTCGCCGCTGTCCAGGTAGACCTTGCAGGCTTCCGTGGTGATCGTGAAGCCGGGTGGCACCGGGAGACCCAGATTGGTCATCTCGGCGAGGTTGGCACCCTTGCCGCCCAGCAGGTCCTTGAGGTCCTTGTTGCCCTCGGTGAAGTCGTAGACGAACTTCACGCTGTCAACACTGTTACCGGGTCCCGGTACCTGGGGACCTTTGTTTTCCGACACGGGTCTCGACTCCTCGAGGACGCGGTGGCTGCCCTGACGGCGAGGAATGTACCCAGATCAAAGGCCCGTGGGTACGTCCACTTACGCGTCATGCGCCTGTAACCACCTGCTCGCCAGTGGATCGAAAGTCAAGGCTTGGCAAGCCCTGGCCGCCGCATGTTTTCACTTCTTGAACGCAACCCCGCACATAAGGCCACCTTGTCCGCTCACTTGAGCGGCGATTCCCACGTCTGTTTTCGCTCGATGAACGATCATCGAATGGCACTGAGTGCCATTCTTTCCAGAAGTGCAGCCGCTCAAGATCCGCTCATCTGAGCGCAACCCTGATCAAGGGTGGCGAGAATCACGCTGCCACACCGGCCCGGATTTCACCATGCGGACCGGCCCGGGACGTCCGGCTGAACACACCGGCCGACGCGCCCGTACGGAACGGTGGCGGACCCGGACCCCCACGCCGGGTCCGCCCCTCCAACCGAGTTCCGCACGGGTACGGAAGGACCTCCGGGTGCCTGGCTACACACGCTCGCTCCGGCCGCGACGCACGACCGACGGGGACGGGGGGAAGGACGACCGGTCCGAGGAGACCGACGGGACCCGGCAGCCGGGCGAGACCCGGGAACCGGGCGGGACCCGGAAGCCGGGGACGGCGCAAGAGCCGGGCGGGACCCGGGAACCGGGGACGGCGCAGGAGCCGGGCGGGACCCCGGAACCGGACGACAGCCGGAGGACCGACGGCACCGACGGCACCGGCGGACGGGAAGCCAGCCGGGAGCCCGACGACACCGACCGGCGGGAGGACCGGGACGCCGACGGCACCGACGGGCGGGCGGACGAGGCCGACAGCCCTCACGAGCAGCAGGACTCGGAGGCGGACGGCACCGACGGGCGGGCGGAAGGCCGGGAGGCCGCCGACGGCACCGACGGGCCCGTCGGTGCCGAGCCCGGTTCGGGGAAGCGCGGTCCCGCCCCCACCGGTTCGGGGGGACCCAGGTCGGCCGACCCCGGTCCAGCCGACTCCGAACCGGCCGACCCCGGTTCAGCCGACTCCGAACCGGCCGACCCCGGTCCAGCCCGCTCCCGTCCGGCCGACCCCTGTCCACCCGACCGCGAACCGGCCGATCCCGGTCCGACCGGCTCCGGACCGACCGACCCCGGCCCCGCCGGCCAGTCCCCCACCCCGGAGCGCCAAGCCCCCGCCCCGGGGGACCCCGCACCCGTCCCGGAGGACCCCGCACCCGTCCCGGAGGATGCCGCACCCGTCCCGGAGAACGCGCCGCCCGGACGCTTCGCCCGGTGGCGCCGGGACCGGCCGCGTGCCGCCCGGAACCTGCGTCGCACGGTGCACGTCCTCGCCGCCGTCCTCGTCGTGGGCGCCCTGCTGCTGCCCGACGTGGGCGGCGCGCTGCGCCCCAACCGGTTCACCCGGATCCCGGCCGAGGCGGTGGTCGGCGCGGCGCTGCTGCTGGCCCTCCCCCGCCGGACCCGGACCGTCGTGGCCGCGGTGTGCGGTACCGGCATCGGGCTGCTGACCGTGCTGAACCTGCTCGACATGGGCTTCACGGAGTACCTGGGCCGGGGCTTCAACCTCGTCCTCGACTGGGAACTGCTCGACGACGCGCACGCCTACGTCGCGGACACCCTGGGCGGTGCCGCCGCCGCTGCCGCCGCCGTCGGGGCGGTCGCCCTGGTGCTGCTGGTGGTGGTGGGCACCGCGCTGGCCACCGTGCGGCTCGGCACCCTGCTGGACCGGCACCGCTCACGGGCCACCCGGGGCACGCTCGTCGCGGGCACGGCGTGGATCGCCTGCACCGCGCTCGGCCTGCAGATCGCCGGGGTGCCGGTCGCCTCCGAGCGGGCCGTGGACACGGCGAGACGGCAGGCCGACCGGGTCGTGGACACGCTGCGCGACGAGGCCGCGTTCGCCCGGGAGGCGCGGTCGGACACCTTCGGGGCGACGCCCCCGGACCAGTTGCTGCCGGACCTGCGGGGCAAGGACGTCGTCCTGGCGTTCATCGAGAGCTACGGCCGCAGCGCCGTCGAGGACCCGGCCATCGCCCCCGGCGTGACCCGCACCCTGGAGGCGCGCACCGAGGCGCTGGCGAAGGCGGGGTACCGGGCCCGCAGCGGCTGGCTGACCTCCTCCACGTACGGCGGCAGCAGCTGGCTCGGCCACTCGACCGCGCTGTCCGGCCTGTGGATCGACAACCAGCAGCGCTACCGCACCGTCACCACGGCCGGCGACCACCTCACCCTCACCGAGGCGTTCCGCCGGACCGGCGCCTGGGACACGGTCGGGGTGATGCCGGGCGTGCAGAAGGCGTGGCCGGAGGCCGAGTGGTACGGCCTCGACGCGGTCTACAACGCCTTCCAGCTCGGCTACCGGGGACCGAAGTTCAGCTGGTCGACGATGCCCGACCAGTACGCGCTGGAGGCGTATCAGCGGCTGGAGCACGGCCGGAAGCGGGACCGGCCCCTGATGGCGGAGATCATCCTGACCTCCAGCCACCAGCCGTGGGCGCCGCTGCCCGAGATGGTCGACTGGGAGGACCTGGGCGACGGCTCCGTCTTCCAGGCGATCCAGGAGGCGGGCGAGGACCCCGGCGACCTCGTCACCGACTCCGCGGGATCCCGGCGGGCGTACGGGAAGGCCGTCTCGTACTCGGTCGAGAGCCTCACCCAGTGGCTGGAGCGCTACGGCACCGACGACACGGTGCTGGTGTTCCTCGGCGACCACCAGCCGATCGCCCGGGTCAGCGGCAGCGGCGCGAGCCGGGACGTGCCCGTGTCGGTGGTCGCCAAGGACCCGGAGGTGCTGGAGAAGATCTCCGGCTGGAACTGGACGGAGGGACTCACCCCGGCGAAGGACGCCCCGGTGTGGCGGATGGACGCCTTCCGCGACCGCTTCCTGACCGCCTACGGCTCCACCCCGCACCCCACCGCCGGATGAACCGACCAGGTATCACCACCGGGTGAACCGACCGGGCACCACCCGCACCCCACCGCCGGGTGGGCCGACCGGGTGACACGGCCGGGGCCGGCCGGAGTCGCGGCAGGTTCGCGACCGGCAGCGACCCGGCCGCGACCAGGCCGCGACCCGGCCGCGATCTCGTCGCGACCCGCCCGTGACCTCGGACGACACCCCGTGCCAGACCTTCGCCGACGCGCCCGTCCGGTGGACGGAACCCCCTGTTCCACACGCGTTCCTGTTGCTAGCGTGCCGCGCTACGCAAAGAAAATGACCAAGGAACCGTGATCATGTCCAGTCCTTCCCGTGAGCAGTGGGGGAGCCGCGCAGGTTTCCTGTTCGCCGCGATCGGATCGGCGATCGGGCTCGGCAACATCTGGCGCTTCCCCGCCGTTGCCTACGAGAACGGCGGCGGAGCCTTCCTGCTGCCGTATCTCGTCGCGCTGCTGACCGCAGGCATCCCGCTGCTGATCCTCGAGTACTCGATCGGCCACAAGTACCGGAAGTCGCCCCCGGCGGCCTTCCGCCAGATCGCCCGGCCCGCGGAGGCGATCGGCTGGTGGCAGGTCGCGATCTGCTTCGTGATCGCCGCCTACTACGCCGTCATCATCGCCTGGGCGGTCCGGTACATCGGCTACTCCTTCGGCGAGCAGTGGGGCGACGACGCCAACGCCTTCTTCTTCGGCGACTTCCTCCAGGCCGCCGACGCGCCCGGCTTCGTCTCCTCCTACGTCGGCGGGGTGTTCTGGCCGCTGCTCGCGGTGTGGGCGGTGGTGCTGGTCATCCTGGCGCTCGGCATCCGCAACGGCATCGAGAAGGCCAACAAGTTCTTCATCCCGCTGCTGGTGCTCTTCTTCGTCGTCCTGGTGGGCCGCGCGCTCACGCTCGACGGTGCGGGCAAGGGGCTCGACGGGCTGTTCCGGCCGGACTGGTCGGCGCTCGGCGACGGCAGCGTGTGGGTCGCCGCCTACGGGCAGATCTTCTTCTCGCTCTCCATCGGCTTCGGCATCATGATCACCTACGCCTCCTACCTGCGGAGGCGGGCCGACCTCACCGGCACCGCGATGGTCGCCGGATTCGCCAACAGCGCCTTCGAGATCCTCGCGGGCATCGGCGTGTTCGCCACCCTCGGCTTCATGGCCGCGGCCCAGGGCGTCGGGGTGGACGAGGTCGCGAGCTCCGGCATCGGCCTGGCGTTCATCGCCTTCCCGACGGTCATCTCGCAGATGCCGATGGGCGCGCTGTTCGGCGCGCTGTTCTTCGGCTCGCTGGTGATCGCCGGTCTGACCTCGCTGATCAGCATCGTGCAGGTGGTCATCGCCGCCGTGCAGGACCGCACCGGCATGCGCCGGATCCCGGCGGTGCTGGGCGTCGGCGGGGCCATCGCCCTGGTGTCGGTCCTCCTCTTCCCGACCGACAGCGGCATCTACCTGCTGGACGCGGCCGACCACTTCATCAACCAGTACGGCGTCGCGCTCGCCGCGCTGGTCGTGCTGGTCGTCGTGGGCTGGCTCCTGCGCCGCCTGCCCGCCTTCCAGCAGCACGCCAACGAGGCGTCCGCGATGCGGCTCGGCCGCTGGTGGCTGATCTGCCTGGGCATCGTCACTCCGCTGGTGCTCGGCTGGATGATGGTCGACAGCCTGCGTGCGGAGTTCTCGGAGAACTACGAGGGCTACCCGACCTCGTTCCTGCTCTGGGCCGGCTGGGGTGTGGCCGCCGGCGCGGTGATCGTGGCCGTGATCCTCAGTCTGCTGCCCTGGCGCTCCGCCGGCCTCGAGCCCGCCGAGGAGGCGGGCGTGGTTTCCGGTTCCGGCTCCGCGGCACCTGAAGGGGGGAAGAACTGATGTCGACGAGTGCCATCATCATGCTGGTCGTGGCCATCGTGATCGTCTGGGGCGGTCTGGTGGGCGCCATCGTCCACCTGCGCCGGCACCCCGAGCGTCCCGAGGACGACGGGCCCGCGGCGAAGCCGACGGCCTGAACGGTCCGGTGACCCCCGTACGGCTCCGCTCCCGCCCGGAGCGGAGCCGTACGGCATCCCGCACACCCCTGCCCGGCCCGGCACACCCCCGCCCGGCCGGCCCGGCACATCGCCCGGCCGGCGGGGCTCAGCCGCCCGAGGTGTCCAGTTCCGCTTCCTCGCCGACCCCGGCGCAGTCGTACGGGTCGTTCAGCCAGCCGTCGGGCAGCGCCACCCGGTTGTTGCCGGAGGTGCGCCCGCGGGGGCCGTCGGCGCCCGCCGGCCAGGGCTGGTCCAGGTCGAGTTCGTCGAGCCCGGCCCGCAGTCCGGCCAGGGAGGACGTGAGCGCGAGCCGCCGGCGCATCTCGGAGCCGACGGCGAAGCCCTTGAGGTACCAGGCGACGTGCTTGCGGAAGTCGGTCACCCCGCGGGCCTCGTCGCCCATCCACTCGCCGAGCAGGGTGGCGTGCCGCACCATGGCGTCGGCGACCACGCGCAGCCCGGGGCGCACGGCCTCGTGGGCGCGGCCCTCGAAGGCGGCCACGAGGTCCGCGAACAGCCACGGCCGGCCCAGGCAGCCGCGGCCCACGACGACCCCGTCGCAGCCGGTCTCGCGCACCATGCGCAGCGCGTCCTCGGCCGACCAGATGTCGCCGTTGCCGAGGACGGGGATCTCCGGGACGTGCTCCTTCAGGCGGGCGATGGCGTCCCAGTCGGCCGTGCCGCCGTAGTGCTGGGCGGTGGTGCGCCCGTGCAGGGCGATGGCGCTCACGCCCTCCTCGACGGCGATGCGCCCGGCGTCCAGGTAGGTCAGATGGTCGTCGTCGATGCCCTTGCGCATCTTCATGGTGACCGGCAGGTCCCCGGCCCCGGCGACCGCCTCGCGCAGGATGGCGCGCAGCAGGTTCCGCTTGTAGGGCAGGGCGGAGCCGCCGCCCTTGCGGGTGACCTTGGGGACCGGGCAGCCGAAGTTGAGGTCGATGTGGTCGGCGAGGTCCTCGTCGACGATCATGCGGACGGCCTTGCCGACGGTCGCCGGGTCGACGCCGTACAGCTGGATCGAGCGCGGCGTCTCGCTCGCGTCGAAGTGGATCAGCTGCATGGTCTTGTCGTTGCGCTCGACCAGCGCCCGGGTGGTGATCATCTCGCTGACGAACAGCCCCTTGCCCCCGCTGAACTCGCGGCACAGGGTACGGAAGGGGGCGTTGGTGATCCCGGCCATGGGGGCCAGCACGACGGGCGGCGACACCGTGTGCGGGCCGATCGCCAGGGTGGATCCGGGGGCGGCGGTGGGCGTGGGCATTCCCCCATTGTCCCGTATCCGCGCGGTGCCCGGCGCGCTCCCCGTGCATCGGCCATTAGTTAGTCGCACTATTGATGCGTGCGTACGATGGGATCCATGCCCGAGCTCAGCCCGCGCCGACGGCTCCTGGTGCTCGCGATCTGCTGCATGAGCCTGCTGATCGTGAGCCTGGACAACACCGTGCTGAACGTCGCCCTGCCGGCGCTCCAGCGGGAGTTCGGCGCGAGCACCGCGGGCCTGCAGTGGACCATCGACGCCTACACCCTGGTCCTGGCGTCGCTGCTGATGCTGGCGGGCTCCACGGCCGACCGCATCGGCCGCAAGCGGGTCTTCCGCGCGGGCCTGGTGGTCTTCACCCTGGGCTCGGTGCTGTGCTCCCTCGCCCCGAGCCTGGAGGCCCTGGTCGCCTTCCGCATGGTGCAGGCGGTGGGCGGTTCGATGCTCAATCCGGTCGCCATGTCGATCATCACCAACACCTTCACCGACCCGCGCGAACGGGCCCGCGCGATCGGTGTGTGGGGCGCGGTGGTCGGCGTCTCGATGGCCGCGGGCCCGCTCGTCGGCGGCCTGCTGGTGGAATCGGTCGGCTGGCGCTCGATCTTCTGGGTCAACGTGCCCGTCGGCCTCGCCGCCCTGCTGCTGACCTGGCGCTTCGTCCCCGAGTCCCGGGCGCCGCGGGCCCGCCGCGCCGATCCGGTCGGGCAGCTGCTCGTCATCGTCCTGTTCGGGTCCCTGACCTACGCGATCATCGAGGCCCCGCACGCGCCGCTGTCCACGGTCGCCCCCGTCGCCGTCGTCTCCCTGGCCGCCCTGGCCGGGCTCCTGTACTACGAGCCGCGCCGCCACGAACCTCTGATCGACCTGCGGTTCTTCCGCTCCGCCCCGTTCAGCGGGGCCACGGTGATCGCGGTGAGCGCGTTCGCCGCGCTGGCCGGGTTCCTGTTCCTGTCCACCCTGTACCTGCAGAACGTGCGCGGGCTGAGCGCCCTGGAGGCGGGGCTGTGGATGCTTCCGCTGGCCGCCCCGACGTTCCTGTGCGCCCCGCTGTCCGGGCGGCTGGTCGGCAGTCACGGGCCGCGCGTCCCGCTGCTGATCGCGGGCGTGGCGATGACGGCGAGCGGGCTGCTCTTCGCCCTCTTCGAGGCGGAGACCTCCGACGGCACCCTGTTCGCGGGCTACGTGCTGTTCGGCATCGGCTTCGGCTTCGTCAACGCCCCCATCACCAACACCGCCGTGTCCGGGATGCCCCGCGCGCAGGCCGGCGTGGCCTCGGCGGTGGCGTCCACCAGCCGGCAGCTGGGCGGCACCCTCGGCGTGGCGGTGGTCGGCGCGGTGCTGGCGGCGGGCGTGGGGTCGTCGTCGTACGCGGACGCCTTCGTCCCCGCGGCGCGGCCCGCCTGGTGGATCCTCGCCGGGTGCGGGCTGGCGGTGCTGGTGGTGGGCGCGCTGACCTCGGGCCGCTGGGCGCGGGGAACGGCGCTGCGCACGGCCGAGCGGCTGGAGTCGGCGGAGATCCGCCAGGCCGCCGGAGCGGGGCGCTGACCGCGCCGGAGCCCGACTCCCGCCCCGCGTACCCCTGTTGATGTTGGTCTTGCTGCACACTCCTTGTCGTCCCGGTTCCCCGGACCGGGACGCACGGCCAGGGTCGAGACCCGCACGCGGATGCCGGAGGCGTCATGCCGCAGATCGACACGAGCAAGGTCAGCCGCTGGGACCAGCACGGGCGTGAGCACGTCGTGCGCGTCCGGCGCACCGGAGTGCAGCGCACCATCCGCTGCGACACCTGCGGCTGGCGCCGAGGGGCGCAGTTCCTGCCCTGGCTGAAGGCCGAGGAGCACCTCGCCGAGGCCCACCAGGCCACGGTGGACCCGACGGCGGCCTGAGCCGCGCCCCGCGCCCTGCCCCACGCTGCCCGGCGCAGGCGCGGCGGGAGGCGCAGCCGCGCGGCCCCCGCGTCCGCCGGCCCGCCCCGGGTGCCGAGCGGGCCGCAAACGCCGGAACGCCGGGCCCCGGAGTGATCCGGGACCCGGCGTTCCCCTCGGCCCGAGCGGCTCGGCCGGTCCTGCGACGAGGTGCGGGGGCGATCAGGCGCCGACGAGGCGGGCGGCCAGGTAGCCCTCGATCTGGTCCAGCGACACGCGCTCCTGCTTCATGGTGTCGCGCTCGCGGACGGTCACCGCGTTGTCGTCCAGGGTGTCGAAGTCGACGGTGACGCAGTACGGCGTGCCGATCTCGTCCTGGCGGCGGTAGCGGCGGCCGATGGCGCCCGCGTCGTCGAACTCGATGTTCCAGTTCTGCCGCAGGGTCTGGGCCAGGCCCTTCGCCTTGGGCGACAGGTCCGCGTTGCGGGACAGCGGCAGCACGGCGACCTTCACCGGGGCGAGGCGGTGGTCGAGGCGCAGCACGGTGCGCTTCTCCATCTTGCCCTTGGCGTTGGGCGCCTCGTCCTCGACGTAGGCGTCGAGCAGGAAGGCGAGCATCGCCCGGCCGACACCGGCCGCGGGCTCGATGACGTACGGCGTCCAGCGCTCGCCGGCCTCCTGGTCGAAGTAGGAGAGGTCCTGGCCGGAGGCCTTGGAGTGCGCGCCGAGGTCGAAGTCGGTGCGGTTGGCGACGCCCTCCAGCTCGCCCCACTCGCTGCCGCCGAACTGGAAGCGGTACTCGATGTCAGCGGTGCGCTTGGAGTAGTGGGAGAGCTTCTCCTGCGGGTGCTCGTACCACCGCATGTTCTCCTCGCGCAGGCCGAGACCGGTGTACCAGTTCCAGCGCTGCTCCATCCAGTACTCCTGCCACTTCTCGTCCTCGCCCGGCTTGACGAAGAACTCCATCTCCATCTGCTCGAACTCGCGGGTGCGGAAGATGAAGTTGCCGGGCGTGATCTCGTTGCGGAAGGACTTGCCCATCTGGGCGATGCCGAACGGCGGCTTCTTGCGCGAAGCGGTCTGCACCTGGGCGAAGTTGGTGAAGATGCCCTGGGCGGTCTCGGGACGCAGGTAGGCGATGGAGCCGGAGTCCTGGGTCGGGCCGAGGTGGGTGGACAGCAGGCCGGAGAACTGCTTGGGCTCGGTGAACTGGCCCTTGTTGCCGCAGTTGGGGCAGTTGACGTCGGCCAGGCCGTTCTCCGGGGCGCGGCCCTTCTTCTCCTCGTAGGCCTCCTCCAAGTGGTCCGCGCGGAACCGCTTGTGGCAGGCCGTGCACTCGGTGAGCGGGTCGGTGAAGGTGGCGACGTGGCCGGAGGCGACCCACACCTCCGGAGCCAGGATCACGGACGAGTCGATACCGACCACGTCCTCGCGCGACGTCACCATGTAACGCCACCACTGGCGCTTGAGGTTCTCCTTGAGCTCGACACCGAGAGGCCCGTAGTCCCAGGCGGCACGCTGGCCGCCGTAGATCTCACTGCAGGGGAATACGAAGCCACGGCGCTTGCTCAGGCTGACGATGGTGTCGATCTTGTCGGCGGCCACGGTGCTCTCTTCATTACGACGGACGGTGACTGACTGATGCGGCGCGGAGCGCCTCGATGGGGGGTGATCGTCGGGACACGGGCGGGCGAAGCGAGATTGCTCCCAGCGAAGCTCTCAGGCTACCGGCGTGGCCTGCTCCGGGACCAATTCGGCCCCCCGTTCACGGGCCTCACGTGCGTTGTTGACAACGGTTTCCATCATCATTGAAAATGACTGTCATGAACGTACGACGACTCATACCGACGGCCGCGGTGACCGCCGTCACCTTCCTCGGCCTCGGCACCCTCTCCGCCTGCGCCGGTGACAGCGCGGCGGCGGGCAACACCGACAAGTTCGACGTCGTCGCGTCGTTCTACCCGATGGCGTTCCTCGCCGAGCGGATCGGCGGCGAGCACGTGAACGTCACCAGCCTCACGCAGCCCGGCCAGGAGCCGCACGACCTGGAGATCAGCGCCCAGCAGACCGCGCAGCTCCAGGAGTCCGACGCGGCCCTCTTCCTCAAGGGGCTGCAGCCTGCCGTCGACGAGGCCATCGGCCAGGCCGAGCTGAAGACGAAGATCGACGCGGCGGCCCTGACGTCCCTGCGCACCCTCGGCGACGACCACGGCCACGACGACGAACACGGCGACGACCACGGCCACGGGGACGAGCACGCCGACGACCACGGCCACGAGCACGAGGGCGGCAAGGACCCCCACGTCTGGCTCGACCCGGTCAAGTATGCCGAGGTCGCCGAGGGCGTCGGCGCGGCCTTCGCCGAGGCCGACCCGGACCACGCGGCCGACTACCGCAAGAACACCGAGGCCCTCGTCGCCGAACTGGGAGACCTGGACGGCCGCTTCGAGGCCGGGCTGAAGAACCGCAGCACCGACGTCTTCATCACCACCCACTCCGCTTTCGGCTACCTCGCCGACCGCTACGGCCTCACCGAGGAGGCCATCAACGGCCTCGGCCCGGAGTCCGAGCCGAGCGGCGCCCGTGTGAAGGAACTGGAGCGCACGGCGAAGGCCGACGGCGTCACCACCGTCTTCTACGAGACGCTGGTCAGCGACCGGACCGCCAAGACCCTCGCCACCGACGCCGGACTGAAGACGGACGTCCTCGACCCGCTCGAGGGCATCACCGACGCCTCCCGCGGCGACGACTACTTCCAGGTCATGGACGCCAACCTGGCGGCCCTCCAGAAGGCCCTGGGAGCGAAGTGACCGTCCGACCGCCGGAGGACGCCATGCCCGAGCCCGTGATCTCCCTGCGCGGTGTCCACGCCGAACTGGGCTCCCGCCCGGTGCTGCGGGGCATCGACCTCACCGTGCGCCGCGGTGAGGTCGTCGCCCTGCTCGGCGCCAACGGCTCCGGCAAGTCCACGGCCGTGCGCAGCATCATCGGCCAGGTGCAGCCCGGCGCCGGCGAGATCGAGCTGTTCGGCACCCCGCGCCGCCGCTTCACCGACTGGGCCCGCGTGGGATACGTCCCGCAGCGCACCACGGCCGCCGGGGGCGTGCCCGCCACGGTCACCGAGGTCGTCTCCTCGGGCCGCCTGGCCCGCACCCGCTTCGGCCTCTTCCGCAGGGCCGACCGGGAGGCCGTGCGCCGCGCCCTCGACCTGGTCGGGCTGGCGGACCGCGCGAAGGACTCCGTCGACGCCCTCTCCGGCGGCCAGCACCAGCGCGTGCTGATCGCCCGCGCGCTCGCCGCCGGGCCCGAACTGCTGATCATGGACGAGCCGATGGCCGGCGTGGACCTCGCCAGCCAGGAGGTCCTCGCCGACACCCTGCGCCACCAGGTCGCCGAGGGCGCCACCGTCCTCCTCGTCCTGCACGAACTGGGCCCGCTGGAGCCGCTGATCGACCGCGCGGTGGTGCTGCGCGACGGCTGTGTGCTGCACGACGGCCCGCCGCCGAAGGCCGTCGGCCAGCATGCCCTGCCGGGCCACGACCACGTCCACCCGCACGCCCCCGAGGGTGCCGAACCGATCCGCACGGGACTGCTGAGCTGAATCCGATGGACATCCTCGACTACGCCTTCATGCAACGGGCCCTGATCGCCGCCGTCCTGGTCGGCATCACCGCCCCCGCCGTCGGCATCTACCTCGTGCAGCGCCGCCAGGCCCTGATGGGCGACGGCATCGGCCATGTCGCCATGACCGGCGTCGGCCTGGGCTTCCTGCTGTCCTGGTCCCCGGTGTGGATGGCGACGCTGGTCTCCGTCCTCGGTGCCGTCCTGATGGAACTGATCCGCTGGTACGGCAGGGCCCGCGGCGACATCGCCCTCGCGATGCTGTTCTACGGCGGCATGGCCGGCGGCGTCATGTTCATCAACCTCGCCCCGACCGGCTCCAACGCCAACCTCACCTCGTACCTGTTCGGCTCCCTGTCGACGGTGTCCTCCTCCGACGTCACCGCGATCGGCGTCCTCGCCGCGTTCGTGATCCTGGTCACCGTCGGCCTGCGCCGCCAGCTGTTCGCGGTCAGCCAGGACGAGGAGTTCGCCCGGGTCACCGGCCTGCCGGTGCGGTTGTTGAACCTGCTCACCGCGATCACCGCCGCGGTGACCGTGACGGTGGCGATGCGGGTGGTGGGGCTGCTGCTGGTCAGCGCGCTCATGGTGGTCCCGGTCGCGGCGGCCCAGCAGCTCAGCCGCAGCTTCGCCGCCACCTTCGTCGTCTCCGTCGCGATCGGCGTGAGCGTGACCGTCGGCGGCACGGTCACCTCCTACTACCAGGACGTGCCGCCCGGCGCGACGATCGTGCTGCTCACCATCGGCGCGTTCATCGCGCTCACCGCCCTCGCCACGCCCCTCGCCCGGCGCCGGGCCCGCGCCGCCGCGGCCGCGCGGCCGGCCGGTGAACCGGCCGAGTGCGCCATTCCGGCCAGCCGGACGAGCACCGACGGCGCAGGCGTCTGACCGCCCGGAAGCCCGACTGGCACAATGGCCGGGCAGGCAGTGCAGACGTGAGGAGGCAACCGGTGACCACCGCTGGACCGCCCGTGAGGGGCCGCGCCACTCGGCAGCGCGCCGCCGTGGCGGCTGCGCTTCTGGAGGTCGACGAGTTCCGCAGCGCGCAGGAACTCCACGACATGCTCAAGCACAGGGGCGACTCGGTGGGACTCACCACGGTCTACCGCACCCTGCAGTCCCTCGCCGACGCCGGCGAGGTGGACGTCCTGCGCAACGCCGAGGGTGAGTCCGTCTACCGGCGCTGCTCCACCGACGACCACCATCACCACCTGGTCTGCCGCACCTGCGGCAAGGCGGTCGAGGTGGAGGGTCCGGCCGTGGAGAAGTGGGCCGAGGGCGTCGCCGCCGAGCACGGGTTCGTCGACGTGGACCACACGGTGGAGATCTTCGGCACCTGCGCGGAGTGCGCGGCGGCCCGCGCGGACTGAGCGCGCGCACGTGCGCGGGGGCCCGGAAGCCGACGGCTTCCGGGCCCCCGCGCACGTCGTCCGTTCCGTCCTCCGGCTACTGCCGGCCCTCCATGGCCAGCAGCTCCTCGTTCGGGACGGCCCCGCCGAAGCGGCGGTCGCGGGAAGCGAACTCCAGGCAGGCCCGCCACAGGTCGCGCCGGTCGAAGTCGGGCCACAGCACGTCCTGGAACACCATCTCCGCGTACGCGCTCTGCCACAGCAGGTAGTTGGACGTGCGCTGCTCCCCGCTGGGCCGCAGGAACAGGTCGACGTCCGGCATGTCCGGGTAGTAGAGGTACTTCGCGAACGTCTTCTCGCCGATCTTCGACGGGTCGAGCCGTCCGGCCCGCACGTCCTCCGCCATGGCCTGCGCCGCGTCCGCGATCTCCGCCCGGCCGCCGTAGTTCATGCAGAAGTACAGCGTGAGCCGGTCGTTGTCCTTCGTCTGCTCCTGGGCGACCTGGAGTTCCTTCGCCACCGACTTCCACAGCTTGGGCATGCGCCCCACCCAGCGCACCCGCACGCCCAGTTCGTCGAGCGTGTCGCGGCTCTTGCGGATGAAGTCGCGGTTGAAGTTCATCAGGAAGCGCACCTCGTCCGGCGACCGCTTCCAGTTCTCGGTGGAGAAGGCGTAAAGGGAGATCGACCCCACGCCCATCTCGATGGCACCCTGGAGCACGTCGACCACCCGCTCGGCGCCGACCTTGTGCCCCTCGGTGCGCGGCAGCCCGCGCTCCTTGGCCCACCGGCCGTTGCCGTCCATGACGATCGCCACGTGCTGGGGCACGAGCTCCCCGGGGATCCTGGGCGGCCGGGCGCCGGAGGGGTGCGGTTCCGGCGTCCTGTACTCCCGGCGCTGACGCCCCAGGAACCCGCGTACGGCCATGTGTCTCTCGTCTCCCTCTGGCTGTTCGTTCTGTTCGCGTTCTGTTCGCTACTTCTCGACGTACCGCAGGGAGCGCAGCCCGCGCTCCAGGTGCCAGTGCAGGTACGCGGAGACCAGCCCGCTGCCCTCCCGGACGTGCCGCGCCTCGGCCGCGTCCGCGGTCTCCCAGTCCCCCGTGAGCAGCGCGCCCAGCAGTTCCAGCGCCTCCGGCGAGGGTACGACGCTGCCGGGCACCCGGCAGTCGCCGCACACCGACCCGCCCGACGCGACCGAGAAGAACCGGTTCGGGCCGGGCATCCCGCACTTCGCGCAGTCGCCGAAGCTGGGGGCGTAGCCGTTGACGGCCAGCGAGCGCAGCAGGAACGCGTCGAGCACCAGGTGCGGCGCGTGCTCGCCGCGGGCGAGCGTCCGCAGGGCGCCGACCAGCAGCAGGTACTGCTGCACCGCCGGCTCCCCCTCGTGGTCGGTGAACCGCTCGGCCGTCTCCAGCATGGCCGTCCCGGCGGTGTAGCGCGCGTAGTCGGTCACGATCCCGCCGCCGTACGGGGCGATCGTCTCGCTCTGCGTGCACAGCGGCAGGCCGCGGCCGACCAGCTCGCTCCCCCGGGAGAAGAACTGCACGTCCACGTGCGAGAACGGTTCGAGGCGCGCGCCGAACTTGGACTTCGTCCGGCGCACCCCCCTCGCCACGGCGCGTACGCGTCCGTGACCGCGCGTGAGCAGTGTGATGATCCGGTCCGCCTCACCCAGCTTCTGGGTGCGCAGCACGATGCCGTCGTCGCGGAACAGACTCATGCCGCCCATTGTCGCCTACGTTCACGGCACCTCACCGCGGCTGCGGGCATTGGCGTACGCCGTCGCCTCGCGCAGCCGCTCCGCCGCGGTCGCCTGCCGTACGGCACCGGGGTCCGCGTCCCACTCCTTGCCCCCGCCGTACGGCCGCAGCTGCACGTAGGGCCCCTCGTGTCCCATCACGACCCCCATCCGTCCGGTCCCCGTGTCCACGACGTACGCGCCGACGGCCGGCTTCACCGCACCACCGCCGCGAGGCGCTGCGCGGTGCGGACCGGGATCCGCCCCAGGTCGACGAGCGGACAGGGCGCCTCCCGCGCAAGACTCACCGGGTCCAGCCCCAGTGACGGCAACGTAATTCCCGCCTTTGCGAACGCCGCCCGCAATTCTTTCACCACTTCCTCCGCTTCTTCGACGCAGAGCGCCGAGTGCTGTGCCTCCACCGTGCTCCCCTTTCTTTTCGGCTTTCACTCTTCTCACCCCAAGAGTGGGGCGCCCTCCCTACACTCGGAAGAGTTTCGGGCGCTACAAGTGCGGGGCTGCACAAAGGGGTTGATCGATGGCCAACGGTTCACGCCAGGCGGCGTGGGAGTTCTTCGGCGCGGAACTGAAGCGCCGGCGTGAGGACGCCGGGTTCACGCAGGTGGAGCTGGGGGCGCGGGTGTTCGTTTCCGGCGGCTACATCGGGCAGTTCGAACAGGCCATTCGGAAGCCGCAATTGGACGTGGCGCAGCGGATCGACGAAGCACTGCAAACCGACGGTTTTTTCGAACGGCTTTGGCGCAAACTCATCAAGGAGCAGCGCTATGCCGAATACTTCGCCCATGCGGCGGAGCTTGAGCGGTTGGCGACAAGCATTCGCGACTGGGCACCCGCCGTGGTTCCGGGCCTTCTCCAGACACCCGCCTATGCGCGGGCGATCTACGTGGCGAGCAACCCGCTCGCCCCGGAGCGGTACATCCAGGAGATGGTCGGCCTCCGCATGGAACGCGGACAACTCCTCAGGGAGGCCACACGCCCGGTGTACTGGCTCCTCGTGCACGAATCCGCTCTGCGTGTGCCTGTCGGCTCGCCGGCGACCATGACGGAGCAACTGGATCAGAGCACCGGGCTGGTGCGTGATCGCCAGATCCTGATGCAGGTGCTGCCCTTCACGGCGGGAGCGCACCCGCAGATGGGCAAGATGATGACGCTCATGGAGTTCGAGGACGCCCCGCCCACCATCTATACAGAGGGCGTGCTGTCGGGCAGCCTGCTGGACGATCCGGCGGTAGTGAAGAAGGTGTGGGCTGATTACGATCTGCTCAGGGCCGTAGCGCTGTCACCGGACGCGTCCCTGGCTCTGGTCGAAGCAGTGGCGGAGGATTACAGACGATGCGCAGGTACGACCTGACCGACGCCCGCTGGCGCAAGAGCTCCTACAGCGACGGCAATGGAGGCGACTGCCTCGAAGTGGCCCACGACTTCCCGGGAGCCGCCCGCTGGCGCAAGAGTTCCTACAGCGGGGGCAGCGGAGGCGAGTCCTGCCTCGAAGTCGCCGACGGAGTCCCCGGGGTCGTCCCCGTGCGGGACAGCAAGGTGGCCGGAGGGCCGGTGGTCGTGGTGGGGGCGGTGGCCTGGGCGGCGTTCGTCGGCGCCGTGGGGGCCACCCATTCACTTACCGGTGTCGTGCCGCCGCGTCCCGTGTAGAGGCGACACCGGCAGGGCAGCGGGTGGCCCCACGGTCACGTCCCGGCCCGCGCCGGCCTCAGGACACGGCGGCCGGCGCAGCCGTACCGCGCACCGTGGCCAGCCGCAGGCCGACCTCGACCAGGGTCCAGCCGACCCGCGTCCGCAGCGGTCCCGGGCGCCGGGGGACGTCCGGCGGGCGGCGGCCACCCGCCTCGGCGCGGAGTTCCGCCGCGCGCATGCCGTGCAGCACGAGATGGATGTCGGGATGCATCGGGCATGCCTCTCACTTCTTGTGAACGGGGATGAGGTGCGTGTGGATGCGCACCTGCTCGGTCTCCGGTGTGCCTTCGGCGGAGTCCGGCGTGCGGTAGCTCGCGACGAGGTCGTGCATCTTCCGGCGCAGCTCGCGGGCCGTCTCCGGCGTGAGGTGGAGGGTCCAGTCGCTCATGTCGGAGCTGTCGCGCCACTCCTGTGACCAGTCCTCGCGGGTGCCGAGCCAGGTCGCCAGCTCCTTGGTGTGCTGGTTGGCGACCTCGTGCAGGAACAGGTCGGCGGCGCCGCGCACGTCCGGGTCGCTGTCCTGGAGCAGGGCCGCGTCGAAGCGGACGCCCTCGTGGACGGCCCGCCACCACCGTTCGCGGCCCTTGCCGCGGTCCGGCGCGTCCTCCACGAAGCCGTAGGAGGCCAGTTGGCGCAGGTGATAGCTGGTGGCGCCGCTGGACTCACCCAGCCTGGCCGCCAGTTGGGAGGCGGTGGCGGGTCCGCCGCGACGCAGCTCGTTGAGCAGCTGCATCCGCATCGGGTGGGCGAGACCGCGCAACGACCGGGCGTCGAGGCTGTGGAGCTCTGGTTCCTGCGGTTCCTGGGAGTCGGTCATGGCACCACCGTAGCGATGCAAAGAAACCCTTGCAAGGGTTTCTTTGCATAGATCTCTTTGCGGCATCTCCTTTGCGGCGGGTTCTCTGCACGGCGCCGACGCAGGCGGCCCGCCACCGGCCCGCCACCGGCCCGCCGTCCGTTCGTCGGACCGGAGGATGAACTGGCGATGACGCCGTAGGCGTGACGTTTCCCCGCGAGCGCAACCGGGGCGGCGGCCCGGACGCTCCTCACCGGCAGAACCGACACCCCTTGGTGAGGAGAGCGACATGACCGCCACCGCCTTCGAGTACGGCCCGGAGCATGTCTTCGTCGACCCCTACGCCTGCGGAGACGACTTCCTGCTGTCCCCGCCGAACCCGGCCGACCGCCTCGACATCACCCTCGACCCGCGCGACCGGCGACGGCTGGACCTGCACGCGGCCCTGACCGCCGCCGGCATCCCGCCGCGCCCGGAGGACCGGGAGGCGATCGAGAGCCTCAGCGCGCTGCCGGGCAGCATCAACACCACCATCCAGCGCTGGCTGCACCACACGCTCTGAGGCGGGACGGCCGTCAGTGGGCGCCCGGGGCCACCAGGCCCGACTCGTAGGCGACGATGACGAGTTGGGCCCGGTCCCGGGCGCCCAGCTTGCCCATGATGCGGCTGACGTGGGTCTTCGCGGTGAGCGGGCTCAGCCCCAACGCCTCGGCGATCCCGGTGTTGTTCAGGCCACGGGCGACCAGCGCGAGGACCTCGCGCTCGCGGGCGGACAGGCACTCCGGGCCGTGGGCCGGTGTGGGTGCCGGCTGGCGGAGGAAACGCTGGATGAGGCGGGCCGTGGGCCCCGGGGAGAGCAGCGCGTCGCCGGCGGCGACCGTGCGGACGGCGTCGAGGAGGTCGGCCGGCCGGGTGTCCTTGACCAGGAACCCGGAGGCGCCGGCCCGGAGCGCGTCGACGATGTTCTCGTCGGTGTCGTAGGTGGTGAGGACGAGCACCTTCACCCCGGCCAGGTCCTCCTCGGCCGCGATGAGACGGGTCGCCTCGATTCCGTCCAGGTCGGGCATGCGGATGTCCATGACGACGAGGTCGGCGCGCCGGGCGCGGGCCAGTTCCACGGCCTCACGGCCCGTTCCGGCCTGGCCGACGACCTCCATGTCGGGGGCCGAGTCGACGAGCAGGGCGAACGCCTCCCGCACCAGTCGCTGGTCGTCGGCGAGCAGCACGCGGATGGTCATCGGGCTCCCTCGGCAGTCGTGGTCGCGGGTTGCGTGACGGGCAGGGCAGCCGTCACCCGGAAGCCGCCCTTCTCACCCGGCCCGGCATCGAGTGTGCCGCCCACGCTGCGCGCCCTCTCGCGCATGCCGGTCAGACCGAACCCGGGCGGACGGCCGGGCGGGGGGCCGGTGCCGTCGTCGGTGACGGACAGGTGCAACGTACCGTCCTCCTGGCGCAGTTCGACCAGCACGGCCGGGTCGGGCCCGGCGTGCCGCACCACGTTGGTCAGGGCCTCCTGGACGATGCGGTAGGCGGCGGCCCCGACGGCGGAGGGGACCTCACCGGCGCGGCCCGTCCGCTCGACACGGGCCCCGGCGAGGCGGGCGGTCGCCACCAGGTCGGGCAGGCCGTCCAGGCCGGGCAGCGGACCCCGGGCGTCGGCGTCGTGCTCGCGCAACACCTCCAGGGTGGAGCGGAGTTCACCGCGCGCGGTGCGGCAGACCTCGGCGATGTCGTCCAGGGACCGGGCGACGGCCTCCCGGTCGAGCCGTTCCGGGTCGGCGGCCAGGACGTGCGCGGCGACGGAGGTCCGCACCCCGATCACGGTGATGCTGTGGGCCAGCAGATCGTGCAGGTCGCGGGCGATGCGCAGGCGTTCCTCGGCGACCCGGCGGCGGGCCTCCTCCTCCCGGGTGCGTTCGGCGCGCTCGGCTCGTTCGACGATCGCGGCGACGTACTGGCGGTAGAAGCGGACGTCGACGCCGAAGACCAGGACGGCGACCGCCCAGCCGATGATCCGCAGCAGCTCCGCCAGGCCCTCGGGGTTGGTCAGCGCGTTCACGGCGAGCGTGCCGCCGATGACGGCGGAGCCGATGAGCAGGGTGCGGCGCGGGGTGGTGGTCGCCGCCACCGTGTACAGGGCGACCATGGTGGCGGCGACGGGCGCGGCGTGGGTGTTGTCCAGGGCGTGGTACGGCGCGGCGGCGGCCAGCACCAGCCAGAGCACCGTCAGCGGGCGCCGGCGGCGCCACGGCAGCGGGAGATGCGCCGCCAGCAGCAGCGTCCAGCCGAGCGCGTCGGGCGACCGGGCGGGGTCGACGAGCAGGCCCAGCACCAGGGCCGCGACGGCCAGGCACCCGGCCAGCACGGTGTCGTTGCGGACGGCGTGCGGGGCGGTCAGCGGGTCGCGGTTGAGCGCCGCCATCACCCGGTAGCCGATCCGGGACCGGCCGGGCGGCGCCTGCTCGGCTGTCGTCGTGGGCTGCTGCACGGGTCCATCCTCCCGGCAGAGGGCGCCCCGGCGGGAGGCCGGGGCGTCCTCGCGTCGTCGCACCGCCGCTACACCGGCTCGGGCTGCCGCTCCGGCCGGGCCGGCTCGGGCGCGCGGGAGAGCCGGCCCGGCCACCACAGCCGGCGGCGCAGCAGCACGCTCGCCGTGGTGACGAGGTACGTCCGGACGAGGAAGGTGTCCAGCAGGACGCCGACCGCGATGACGAAGCCGAGTTCGACGAGGGCCACCAGCGGCAGGGTGGTGAGCACGGCGAACGTCGCCGCGAGCACGATGCCCGCGGAGGCGATGACCCCGCCGGTGGTGCGCAGCGCGGACAGCGCCGCGGCCTCGGGTTCGGCGCCCTTCGCCGACTCCTCGCGCATCCGGTGCAGCAGGAAGATGCCGTAGTCGACGCCGAGCGCGACGAGGAAGACGAAGGACAGCAGGGGCAGGCCGGGATCGGTGCCCGCGAAGCCGAACAGCGGCCCGAAGACCAGGCCCCCGAGGCCGAGGGCCGCGCCCCACACCGCGACCACCGCGCCCAGCAGCAGCAAGGGTGCGACGAGGCTGCGGAGGAGGGCGACCAGGATGAGGAAGACGGCGGCCAGGACCAGCGGGACGACGACCGAGCGGTCCCGGGCCTCGCTGTCGGCGAGGTCGAGCCGCTGGGCGCTGGGCCCGCCGACGTAGGCGCCGTGGTCGTCGAGTCCGTCGCGCAGCGCCTCGACGGTGCGGGTCTCCGCCGGGGACTCGGGGGCGGCCGTGGTGAACACGGCGATCTCCGTCCACCCGTCGCCCGCGCGGCCGGCCGTGACCTCCGCGACGCCCTCGGTGCCGCGGGCCTCGGCCACCACGGCGTCCGCGCGCCCGACGGGTGCCATCACGGTCAGCGGGCGGCTGCCGCGCTCGGGGTACTCGCGGGCGAGCGTGTCCATGGCGGCGATGGACTCGGGCCGGTCGGTGAAGGAGTCCTCCTGCTTGAGGTCGCCGGTGAGGCCGAACGCGCCGAGGGCGAGGGTGCCGAGGAGGAGGCCGCCCGTGGCGAGCACGGTCCGTGGGCGGCGGGCGGCGGAGGTGCCCATCACGGCGAACACGGAGCGGCGGGTCTTCGGTTCGCTGCCGAAGGCGGGGATCAGCGGCCAGAAGACGCGGCGGCCCAGGAGCACCAGCACGGCGGGCAGCAGGGTGGTCATGGCGATCAACGCGGACAGCACACCGATGGTGCCGACCGGGCCCATGCCGCTGCTGCTGTTGAGGTCGGCGGCGAGCAGGCACAGCAGTCCGGCCGCGACCGTGCCGGAGGAGGCGAGGATCGCCGGGCCGCAGCCGCGCAGGGCGACGCGCATCGCGTCGTAGGGGCGTTCGTGGCGGCGCAGTTCCTCCCGGTAGCGGGACACGAGCAGCAGCGCGTAGTCGGTTCCGGCGCCCAGGACGAGGACGGTCATGATGCCGCCGCTCTGCCCGGTGACGGTGACGTCGAACAGCTCGTGCAGCCCGTACCCGGCGGCCATCGCCACGGTGGTGGCGGCACCGGCGACGGCCAGCGGGACCAGCCACAGGAACGGGCTGCGGTAGATCAGCACCAGCAGCACGGTGACGACGCCGAGGGTGGCCATCAACAGGGTGCCGTCGATGGTCTCGAACACCTTGTTCATGTCGGTGGTCAGCGCGCCGGGCCCGCCGACCTCGACGCGCAGCCCGTCACCGCCCTCGGCGATCTCCCGCACCCCGTCGACGAACTCCGTCCGGGCCTCCTCGTCCTGACCGGGTGCGGTGCTGGAGACCGGGAACATCAGCGTGCTGCCGTCCTGTGAGGGCACACCGCGCGGGGCGTCCGCCAGTTCGTAGGTGTCCCCGACCTCGGCGACCTGCTCGGCGGCGGCCTTCCGGTCGGCGGCGGTCAGTCCGCCGTCGCGGTGGTAGACCAGCACCAGATCGGTCGCCTCACCGCCGGGCAACCGGTCCTGGATCCGCGCCACCTGGGTGGAGTCGGCGCTGTCCGGCAGGTAGTCCGTGGCCCGGTTCTGCTGGATGCCGCCGAACTTCCCGGCCAGCGGCCCCACGAGGACGAGCGCGGCCAGCCACAGGCCGACCACCGCCCACGGCACGGCCCGCCGCCGCGTCACACTGCTTCCGGCCCCCATGCGACGGGCCTCCCTCCGCTCGACTGTCCGGTCGCCTCCAGACTCCCGGCGGGGACGGGCGGACGCGTCGGGCGTGAGGGCGAGGTGCGGGGTACTGCGGAGGGCGGCGCGGGGGCGGGACTACTCCCCGGGGAGTAAGCGGGGCGGGCCGTTCGGAGCAGGCTCAGGTCAGGTCGAGCGTCCAGGTGCCGTCCCCGTCGTCCACCCGCGCCTCCAGCTCGCGCAGGCCCATCCCGGCCTCCCACAGCTCCTCGAAGCGCCGTGCGCGGCCGCGCACGTGCGCGGGCCGGGCGTCGATCCGCGTCCGGACGTTGCCCCCGACCGGATCCCGCTCGATCTCGTAGGACACCTCCCCGTCGAAGACCACGCCGTCGAACATGGTCCCGCGCGCCAGGTGCGGGGGCAGCTCCGGCAGGACGACGACGCGTACGTCGATGCGCAGCAGCTCCTGCTCCTCGCACAGCCGCAGCAGCGCGTCGTCCAGCCGCGCGGCGCTGCCCACCAGGAACAGCCGCCGCACCGGCACCCCGCGGTCGGTGATCGCCTCGTGCTGGGCATCGAGGCAGCGGCCGACGGGCTCGCCGCTCCAGTACGCCGGGTCGACGGAGGTGGTGACGGCCCGGACGGACTGCTCGGCGGCGCGGGTGAGGGAGAGCAGCCAGTCGTGGTTCTCCCCCGGGCACTCCACGGCCAGCGAGGCGAGACCGGCGACCTGCCGGGCGACCCGTTCCGTCTCCAGCCGGGCGAACTCCCGCAACAGCGGGGGCCCTTCGGCCACCGCCCCGGGCCCGGCCCGCCCGTCGGCGCGCTCCGGCGGGGCGGCGTCCGGCGGCAGCCCGCCGTCCCCGTCACCGTCCCTGTCGCGCTCCGGCGGCCTGGGGGACGTCAGCAGGTACGCCACGGCCACCGCACCCAGGGCGCACAGCCCGGCGGCGCCCGCCTGCCGCCCCGCCCCGTCCTCGGGGCCCAGCAGCGCGGCGGCGCCCCAGACGACGAGGCCGACGACGACGCCGGCGGCCGGAATCCTGCGCGGTCCCGGCCGGGGCATGACTACGACGGCGTCCTGGCCGCCGTCAGCAGGCGGGTGACGTCGTCGGCGCAGATGGTGAGGGCCGCGCCGACGGTGGCGAGGGCGTCGCGTTCGGCGGGGGTGTAGGGGCCGTCGGCGAGGGCGATGCGGGCGCCCTGGAGGAGGATCGACTCGCGGCCGGCGGCGGCGAGGTGCGGGGCGAGCGGGTCCAGGGCCTCGTGCAGCTCGATGGCCAGGCCGGCAGCGCACGGCTCCCCGGTGAAGCGGCCGGTGTCGTCGGCCAACGCCTCCACGAGGGACTCCAGTTGCTCCTCGGTGCAGTCGTCGAAGCCGGCCGCGCGGACGGCGGTGACGGCCGACTCCAGGGCGGCGCGCGAACCGGTGCCGCCGGCCGCCAGGACCGCCAGCGCGACGGTGTGCACGGCGTCCCGGAGCATCGCGGAGAAGCGGGTGGTGGTCGGGTGGTCCAGGACGTCGGTGCCGAAGTGGCGGCGGCAGGCGGCGCACTCGACGACCGGGCCGGTGGCGCCGCGTGGCAGCACGGGCACGCCGAGGAGGCAGAAGCGGCGTCGGCCGGTCAGCCGCTGGTAGTTGCGGTCGCCGCCGCAGCCCGGGCAGAAGAACTCCCCGTCGCCGACGGGCGTCCACGCCGTGCGGGTGCCCAGCAGGCGTGACAGCCCGGAGGCGGCACGGCCGTTCGGTTCCCGTCCTGGCAGCACGTCGCACCTCCACAACTCCCCCGCTGCCGGACGGCGCGGGCGGTGCCCCCGCGGCACCATTGCCGCTTGCGTGATGTTAGCCACATCCACGAGCCGGAGTCAGCACCTCGGACGAGACCTCTCCGTGACCTCCACACGTCTTTGGCCGGTATACGACGGGGGCTCCGCCCGCCCACGGGGGCGGACGGAGCCCTGAGGTCCGTCGAAGCGGCAGGTCAGCGGGCCGCCCGGTTGACGGCCGAGACGACCGCCTTCAGGGAGGCGCGCGTGGTGTTCGCGTCGATTCCGATCCCCCACAGAACCTTGTCGCCGATGGCGCACTCGATGTAGGAGGCGGCCTGCGCGGAGGCGCCCTCGCTCATGGTGTGCTCCTGGTAGTCCAGCAGGCGTACGTCGACGCCGATGCCCTGCAGCGCGTCGAAGAAGGCCGAGATCGGGCCGTTGCCGGAGCCGGTCAGGGTGGTCTGCTCACCGTCGACGGTGGCCTCGACGGTCAGGGTGTCCACGCCGTCCCGGTCGGTGGTGGACTGGCCGTTGGCGACCTGGATGCGGCCCCAGGGGTTGTCCGGGTTGGGCAGGTACTCGTCCTGGAAGACGGCCCAGATGTCGGCGGGGGTGACCTCGCCGCCCTCGGCGTCCGTCTTCGCCTGGATGATCTTCGAGAACTCGATCTGCATCCGGCGCGGCAGGTCCAGCTTGTGGTCGTTCTTCAGGACGTAGGCGATGCCGCCCTTGCCGGACTGCGAGTTGACGCGGATGACGGCCTCGTAGGAGCGGCCGACGTCCTTGGGGTCGATCGGCAGGTACGGGACCGCCCACTCCAGGTCGTCGACGGTGACGCCCTTGGCCTTCGCGTCGGCCTCCATGGCGTCGAAGCCCTTCTTGATGGCGTCCTGGTGGGAGCCGGAGAAGGACGTGTAGACCAGGTCGCCCACGTACGGGTGGCGCGGGTGGACGTCCATCTGGTTGCAGTACTCCCACGTGCGACGGATCTCGTCGATGTCGGAGAAGTCGATCTGCGGGTCGACGCCCTGGGAGAACAGGTTCATGCCCAGGGTGACCAGGTCGACGTTGCCGGTGCGCTCGCCCTGCCCGAACAGGCAGCCCTCGACGCGGTCGGCGCCGGCCATGACGGCCAGCTCGGCGGCGGCCACCGCGGTGCCGCGGTCGTTGTGCGGGTGGACGGACAGGCAGACGTACTCGCGGCGGGACAGGTTGCGGCCCATCCACTCGAAGCGGTCGGCGTGCGTGGAGGGGGTGGAACGCTCCACGGTGGCGGGCAGGTTGAGGATGATCTCGCGGCCCGGGCCGGGCTGGTAGACGTCCATCACCGCCTCGCAGACCTCCAGGGCGAAGTCCAGCTCGGTGTCGGTGAAGATCTCCGGGCTGTACTGGTAGCCGAACTCGGTCTCCTCGCCCAGCAGTTTCTCCGCGTACTCCATCACCAGCCGGGTGCCGTCGACGGCGATCTGCTTGATGTCGTCCTTGGAGCCGCGGAAGACCACGCGGCGGAAGACGGGCGCGGTGGCGTTGTACAGGTGGACGGTGGCCCGCCGGGCGCCCTTCAGGGACTCCACCGTGCGCTCGATCAGGTCCTCGCGGGCCTGGGTCAGGACGGAGATGGTGACGTCGTCCGGGATGGCGTCCGGGTCCTCGATGATGGAGCGGACGAAGTCGAAGTCGGTCTGGCCGGAGGCGGGGAAGCCGACCTCGATCTCCTTGTAGCCCATGCGGACCAGCAGGTCGAACATCGCGCGCTTGCGGGCGGGCGACATGGGGTCGATCAGCGCCTGGTTGCCGTCCCGCAGGTCGGTGGAGAGCCAGCGCGGGGCGGTGGTGATCCGGTTGGCCGGCCACGTGCGGTCGGGGATGTCGACCTGCTCGTAGCGGCCGTACTTGTGGAACGGCATGGAACTGGGCTGCTGGCGGTTTGCCATGGTGCGTGGGCTCCTCGGGGGTCCGCGGGGTGTCCGGATGGACGGCCGACGGCGCAGCGCCAAACTCCGCGGGGAGGGGGTCGGCCTCTACTACAGGCCCTCGCCGCGGCAGCTAAGGAGAAGCAGCCCGAAACGCATGATGCTCCGCAGCTTAACCGAGTCGTGCTGCGTGCGAGGGCGTGTATCAGTATGCGGGATCGGACCGATGAACTGCGCAAAAAGTGCTGAATACCACGTCGAGAGCGGACAAGAAGGGCATTGCCGGGCTATTTCACCCGTCACGGTTGCCCGCGCGTCACGGGGGGTGACAGTACGGACACGCGGTGCGATGGTGCGTCCATGACCGCTCACGGGGGCTTCGAGCCCGTCTTCTGCACCATCGTCCCGCCCCACGTCCTCGACCGGCTCGCGCAGGCCGACGACCCGGTGCTCGCCGGACCGGCGCGCCGCACCCTCCAGCGCGACGCCTACGAGCGCACCCAGCGCCGCCTGACCACGGTCGTCGGCGCCCACGCCGCCGCCCCGCTCGCCGCCGAGCCCGGGACGCCGCACCGCACGGTCCACGACGCCGGCCACGGCACCGACCTGCCGGGGCGCGCCGTGCGCACCGAGGGCGAGGAACCCGGCCAGGACGCCACCGTCAACCGCGCCTACGCGGGTCTGGGAGCCACCTTCGAGCTGCTGCTGTCGGCGTACGGGCGCGACTCGATCGACGGCGCCGGGATGCCCCTCGTCGCGACCGTGCACTACGACCGCGACTACAACAACGCCTTCTGGAACGGCGAGCAGATGGTGTTCGGCGACGGGGACGGGGAGATCTTCCTCGACTTCACCCTCCCGATCGATGTCATCGGCCACGAATTGGCGCACGGCGTCACCCAGCACACCGCGAACCTGGACTACTTCGGCCAGTCCGGCGCGCTCAACGAGTCGGTGTCGGACGTGTTCGGCGCGCTCATCAAGCAGTACTCGCTCGGCCAGACGGCCGCCGAGGCCGACTGGCTGATCGGCGCCGGGCTGCTCGCGCCCCGGGTCACGGGCACGGCGCTGCGGTCGATGAAGGAACCCGGCACCGCGTACGACGACGACGTCCTCGGCAAGGACCCGCAGCCCGCGACGATGGACGACTACGTCCGCACCGGCCGGGACAACGGCGGCGTGCACATCAACTCCGGCATCCCCAACCACGCCTTCTACCTCGCGGCGACCACGCTGGGCGGGCACGCCTGGGAGCGGGCCGGGCAGATCTGGTACGACGTGCTGACCGGCGGGGAGCTGCGGCAGGACGCGATGTTCACGGACTTCGCGACGCTGACGGTGAAGGCGGCGCGGGCCCGGTTCGGGGAGGGCGAGGAACTGCTGGCGGTGACCAAGGCGTGGGAGCGGGTGGGGGTGCGCACGCTGTAGCCGCGCGCCCCGCCGGGTGGGCGGGCCGGCCGTTCTCGTACTAGACAGGGAGCCATGCGTATTCAGGTACGGCGCTCGGGCGGCTTCGCGGGCATCGAGCGGCAGGCCGAGGTGGACACCGCGGGGCGGCCCGACGCCGCGGAGTGGCACGCGCTCGCCGAGCGGGCGCTGGCCGCGGGCAGCGGTTCGCCGCCCGCCGGCGTGCCGGACGGCTTCGGCTACCGGATCACGGTGGACGGCCGGACGGTGTACTGCGCGGATCCCCGGCTGACCGAGGAGCAGCGCGCGCTGGTGTCCCGCGTGCTCAAGGAGGGCGCGTAACAGCCGTTCGGCGCGCGGGCGTTGACTCCGCTCACCGGCGGTGCGGATGATCCACCCCATGGCGACGACGCGTGCGGTTCCCCGCTTCCCGGACGGCTTCCTGTGGGGTGTGTCGACCTCGGCGCACCAGATCGAGGGCGCGGTGGACACGCGGGAGCGGTCCGTGTGGGACGTGTTCACGGCCGAGCCGGGCCGGGTGCGGGACGGGGCGACCGCGGAGGTGGCCTGCGACCACGTCCACCGGCACGGCGAGGACGTGGCGCTGCTGGCCGGTCTGGGCGTGGACGCGTACCGCTTCTCGGTGTCCTGGCCGCGGGTGCGGGCCCGGGGCGGGCTGGACTTCTACGACCGGCTGGTCGACGACCTGTGCGCGGCGGGGGTGCGGCCGGTGCCCACGCTGTTCCACTGGGACCTGCCGGCCGGGCTGGACTGGCGGGAGCGGGACACCGCCGAGCGGTTCGCCGCGTACGTGTCCGAGGTGGCCGGGCGGCTCGGCGACCGGGTGACGAAGTGGATCACGCTCAACGAGCCCGCCGAGCACACCCTGCTGGGCCACGCCCTGGGCATCCACGCGCCCGGCCTGAAGCTGCTGTTCGACGCGCTGCCGGTGGCCCACCACCAGCTCCTCGCGCACGGTCTCGCGGTGCGCGCGCTGCGCGCGGCCGGCGCGGACGACATCGGCATCGCCAACTCCCACGGCCCGACCTGGCCTGCCTCGCAGGACCCGGCGGACGTGGAGGCGGCCGGCTTCTACGACCTGCTGCTGAACCGGCTGTTCGCCGACCCGCTGCTGCTGGGCCGCTACCCGGACGGCATCGGCGAGCTGATGCCCGGGGACGTGGCGGCGGACCTGGAGGTGATCTCCGCACCGCTCGACTGGTACGGGATCAACTACTACGCGCCGACCCGGGTGGGCGCCCCGCAGGGCACCGAGATCGACTTCGGCGGCATCCGGATGCCGGCCGAACTTCCCTTCTCCGTACGGGAGATCACCGGGCGCCCGGTGACCGACTTCGGCTGGCCGGTGGTGCCGGAGGCGCTGACGGAGATCCTGACGGCCTTCCGCGACCGCTACGGCGACCGGCTCCCCCCGGTCGTGATCACCGAGAACGGCTGCTCCTACGAGGGCGTCGACGACCCGGAGCGCATCGCCTACCTGGACGGCCACATCCGCGCCCTGCACCGGGCGCTGGAGGCGGGCGTGGACGTGCGCGGCTACTTCGTGTGGTCGCTGCTGGACAACTTCGAGTGGGCCGAGGGCTACGCCCGCCGCTTCGGGCTGGTCCACGTGGACTTCGCCACGCAGCGGCGCACGCCGAAGGCGTCCTACGCGTGGTTCCGGGAGCTGCTGCGGGAGCAGCGGGCCTGAGCCGCCGCCCGGCTCAGAACCCCGGGCGCCCGCCTCGGCCCACCCGCGTCAGAACCCCAGCCGCCGCAACTGCTTCGGGTCCCGCTGCCAGTCCTTGGCGACCTTCACATGCAGGTCGAGGCTGCATCGACATGCGGCTACCGCCGCGCGGCGGAGTACCGAGCAGGCCCTCGACCTGCCGGCAGAACCTGACGCCCACCTCCCCCGGGCGCCCGCCTCAGCCCACCCGCGTCAGAACCCCAGCCGCCGCAACTGCTTCGGGTCCCGCTGCCAGTCCTTGGCGACCTTCACATGCAGGTCGAGGAAGACCGGGGTGCCGAGCAGGGCCTCGATCTGCTTGCGGGACTTGATGCCGACGTCCTTCAGGCGCTTGCCCTTGGGGCCGATGACGATGCCCTTCTGGCTGGAGCGCTCGATGAAGAGGTTGGCGTGGATGTCCAGCAGGGGCTTGTCGGCCGGGCGGTCCTCGCGGGGCAGCATCTCCTCGACGACGACCGCGATGGAGTGCGGCAGCTCGTCCCGGACGCCCTCCAGGGCGGCCTCGCGGATCAGCTCGGCGACCATGACCTGCTCGGGCTCGTCCGTGAGGTCGCCCTCGGGGTAGAGCGCCGGGCCTTCGGGCATCAGCGGGATGAGGAGGTCCGCGAGGAGGCCGACCTGCTGGTTCGCCGTCGCGGAGACCGGGACGATCTCCGCCCAGGTGATGCCCAGCTCCTCGCCCAGCCGGTCCACGGCGATCAGCTGCTCGGCGAGGGCCTTGCCGTCGACCAGGTCGGTCTTGGTGACGATGGCGATCTTGGGGGTCTTCTTGATCCCGGCGAGTTCCTTGGCGATGAAGCGGTCGCCGGGGCCGATCTTCTGGTCGGCGGGGAGGCAGAAGCCGATCACGTCGACCTCGGCCCAGGTGGTGCGGACCACGTCGTTGAGCCGCTCGCCGAGCAGGGTGCGCGGCTTGTGCAGGCCCGGGGTGTCCACCAGGATCAGCTGCGCGTCGGGGCGGTGCACGATGCCGCGCACGGTGTGCCGGGTGGTCTGCGGCCGGTTGGAGGTGATCGCCACCTTCTGCCCGACCAGCGCGTTCGTGAGGGTGGACTTCCCCGCGTTGGGGCGGCCCACGAAGCAGGCGAAGCCGGCCCGGTGTACAGCTTCGACCGGCTGCTCGGATGACTGGGTACGAACGCTCATGCGCCCATTGTCGCTGATCCCCGGAGCCCCGCCGCACCATCGGAGCCGGCGGCCGGCCCCTCGCCCCGCGGCCGGGGCACCGGGCCGGGCACCCGAGGGTCCCGGCCCGGCGGTCCGCCGGTCGGATCAGTCGAACACGAACGGGCCCGGGGACTGCGGTCCCGTGGCCGTGCAGGTGATGGTGATGAAGCCGAACGCCGTCACCTTCAGGGTGCCGCCGAAGGCCTCCAGGCTGTCCCCGGGGGCGACCGTGCCGGTGAGCGGGCCGACCTCCAGGGCGTCGCCGGTCGACATGGCCGGGTTCTTGGTGCCCTTGAAGACGGTGGTGCCGCCGCCCTCCTTGACCATCTTCAGCTCGGACACCAGCGAGTCCTTGCCGATCGCGAGCGGCGCGGTGACCGCGGAGGTGTTGATGGTGATCGTGGCCGACGTGCCGCTCTGGGTGGCCGTGAGGGTGGCGGCGCCACCGCCCCAGCTTCCGCAGTCGGCGTCGACGGTCGCCGACCCGGGGGCGACGGCCGCCGCGGCGGGGGCGAAGGCGAGTCCGCAGACCGCCAGGGTGCCCGCCGCCAGGGACAGGCCCAGTCCGATTCGCTTGCCTCTCATGGAATTCCGGCTCCCTTTCCGTGTGGGGGGAGTCCCGTGGGGAGGGACTCCGTGGGGGGAACGTTCGGGAACTGATCGGCAGGTGGGGTCCGGACCCGCTGCACACCGGACGACCTGACGTGCCATCAGGTCGCCCGGTTCCATTGATGCGCGAGAGGCAGTGCGCGACAAGGTGGAAATCCGGCCTATTTACCGCCGGTAACAGCAGGTGGGGTCAGCCCGCCGGAACGGTCTCGCGCACGGTGCCGTCGGGACCGGCCACCAGGACCGGGGTGGCGGGCCCGCCCAGGTCCCGCACCGCCGCGCGGTCCTCGTCCGGCACCGCGCCCGCCTCGGTCACCACGGCCGCCGCCTCCAGGGTCGTCGCCCCGGACGCCACCGCCATGGCCACCGCCGTGCGCAGCGCGCTGAGCCGGAGGGAATCCAGGGCCACGGTGCCCGCGGCGTACGTGCGGCCGTTCCCGTCGCGCACGGCGGCGCCCTCGGGCACGCCGTTGCGGGCCCGCGTGGCACGGGCCAGGGTGACGATCTTGTGGTCCTCGGGGTCGAGCGCGCTGCTGTCGGTCATGCCCCGAGCATACGGATCACGGCCGGTGCGCCACGCAGCCGGCCGTGCAGCTCGCGAGCGGTGCGCCACGCAGCCGGCCGTGCGGCCCGCAAGCGGTGCGCCACGCAGCCGGCCGTGCGGATCACGGCCGGTCCAGGCGCAGCCGTTCGGCGCGCGGCAGCCCGGCCACCACCAGGTCGTAGGAGTCCTCGACCAGCTCCCGGACCAGGCCGGCGGGGAGACCGCCGTCCACCGTCACGGTGTTCCAGTGGCGCTTGTTCATGTGCCAGCCGGGCACGATCAGGCCCGGGTGCTGGGCGCGCAGCCGGACGGCGTCGTCCGGGTCGCACTTGAGGTTGACCTTCAGGGGCCGCGCGTCCAGCGCCGACAGCGCGAACAGCTTGCCCACGACCTTGAAGACCGAGGTCTCGGGGCCGAAGGGGAAGTCCTCCACGGCCGCCTCGAAGGACAGGCACAGGGCGCGCAGCTCCTGGGGGGTCATTCCACCGCCTCCACGGGTTCGGCCGGCGGGGGCGGTGGGCCGACGGGCTCCACCAGCACCGTGACGATCTTGTTCCGGCGGCCGGCCGCGGCCTCGGCCGTCAGCCGCAGCGAGCGGCCGTCGGGCAGTTCGACCACCGACGACGCCTCGGCGATCGGCACCCGTCCGAGGGCCTTGGCGAGCAGCCCGCCGACGGTCTCCACGTCCTCGTCGTCGTACGCGCCGAGGTCGTACAGCTCGCCGAGGTCGGTGATGTCGAGGCGGGCGCTGACCCGGTACCGGTCGTCGCCGAGTTCCTCCACCGGCGGGATCTCCCGGTCGTACTCGTCGGTGATCTCGCCGACGATCTCCTCCAGGATGTCCTCGATGGTCACGATGCCCGCGGTGCCGCCGTACTCGTCGACGGCGACGGCGACGTGGTTGCGCTGCTTCTGCATCTCGCGCAGCAGGTCGTCGGCGTTCTTGGTGTCCGGCACGAAGAACGCGGGGCGCATCGCGGTGGACACCAGCTCGTTCTCCGCGTCCCGGCTGATGTGCGTCTTGCGGGCCAGGTCCTTGAGGTAGACGATCCCGACGATGTCGTCCTCGTTCTCCCCGGTCACCGGTATGCGGGAGAACCCGGAGCGCAGGGCGAGGGTGAGGGCCTGGCGGATGGTCTTGTAGCGCTCGATGACCACCAGGTCGGTGCGCGGCACCATCACCTCGCGCACCAGGGTGTCGCCCAGGTCGAAGACGGAGTGCACCATGCGGCGCTCCTCGTCCTGGATCAGCGACTCCTTCTCCGCGAGGTCCACCAGGGCACGCAGTTCCGCCTCGGAGGCGAACGGGCCGCGCCGGAAGCCCCTGCCCGGGGTGAAGGCGTTGCCGATGAGGATCAGCAGCGACGGGACCGGGCCCATGATCCGGGCCAGCGGCAGCAGCACGTACGCCGCCGCCGTGGCGGTGTTCAGCGGGTGCTGGCGGCCGATGGTGCGCGGGGACACGCCGACGGCCACGTAGGAGACGAGCACCATGACCGCTATGGCGATCAGCAGGGCCTCGGCCGTGCCGTCGAACTCGCGCAGGCACGCGTACGTGACCAGGGCGGCGGCGGCCATCTCGCAGGCCACCCGGACCAGCAGGGCCACGTTGAGGTAGCGGGTGGGGTCGGCGGCGAGCTGCGCGAGCCGGGAACTGCCCCGCCGCCCCGACCGGACGGCCTCCTCGGCGCGGAAGCTGGAGATCCGCGCGATGCCGGCCTCCGCACAGGCGAACAGCCAGGCGGCGACGACCAGGGCGACCGCGCCGAGGAGGAGCCCGGGACTCATGACACGGTCGGCGCCGGGGACGGGCCGGTCAGGCCCTTCTCCGCACGCCAGCCGTCCACGATGGCGGCCTGCAGACCGAACATCTCGGCCTTCTCGTCGGGCTCCTCGTGGTCGTAGCCCAGCAGGTGCAGCACGCCGTGGACGGTGAGCAGCTGCAGCTCCTCGTCCATGCTGTGCTGCGTCGGCGCCTCGGCGCCCTGGCGGGCGGCGACCTCGGGGCAGAGCACGATGTCGCCGAGCAGGCCCTGCGGGGGCTCGTCGTCGTCCTTGGACGGCGGGCGCAGCTCGTCCATCGGGAACGACATGACGTCCGTGGGCCCCGGCAGGTCCATCCACTGGATGTGCAGCTGCTCCATGGCGGCCGCGTCCACGACGATCACCGAGAGCTCGGAGAGCGGGTGGATGCGCATGCGCGCCAGCGCGTAGCGGGCGATGTCGAGGATCGCCTGCTCGTCGACCTCGGTTCCGGACTCGTTGTTGACGTCGATCGACATCTGGTGCTCGGTCTACTTCCCCTTGTGCCCGGACCTGCCCCGGCCGCCCTTGTGGACGCCGTTCTGGGTGCCGTGCTCGCTGTCGTACTGCTCGTACGCGTCGACGATACGGCCCACCAGCTTGTGCCGGACCACGTCCTGCGACGACAGGCGGGAGAAGTGCACGTCCTCGACGCCCTCCAGGATCTCCTGCACCTGCCGCAGACCGGACTTGGTGCCGGTGGGCAGGTCGACCTGGGTGACGTCACCCGTGATCACGATCTTCGAGTCGAAGCCGAGACGGGTGAGGAACATCTTCATCTGTTCGGGGCTGGTGTTCTGGGCCTCGTCCAGGATGATGAAGGCGTCGTTGAGCGTGCGGCCGCGCATGTACGCCAGCGGGGCGACCTCGATGGTGCCGGCCGCCATCAGGCGCGGGATGGAGTCGGGGTCGAGCATGTCGTGCAGCGCGTCGTACAGCGGGCGCAGGTACGGGTCGATCTTCTCGTACAGCGTGCCCGGCAGGAAGCCGAGCCGCTCCCCCGCCTCGACCGCCGGCCGGGTCAGGATGATGCGGTTGACCTGCTTGGACTGCAGGGCCTGCACCGCCTTGGCCATGGCCAGGTACGTCTTGCCGGTACCGGCCGGGCCGATGCCGAAGACGATGGTGTGCTTGTCGATCGCGTCCACGTAACGCTTCTGGTTGAGCGTCTTGGGGCGGATCGTGCGCCCGCGCGAGGAGAGGATGTTCTGGGTGAGGACCTGCGCCGGGGTCTCCTGGCCGTCGCTCTCCCCGCTCTCAGTCGCCTTGAGCATGGCGATCGAGCGTTCCACCGCGTCCTCCGTCATCGGCTGTCCGGTGCGCAGCACCAGCATCATCTCGTCGAACACGCGGGACACGAGGGCCACCTGGCCCGGATCGCCGACCGCGCTGATCTCGTTGCCCCGGACGTGGATGTCGGCCCCCGGGAAGGCCTTCTCGATCACGCGCAGGAGGGAGTCGCCGGATCCCAGCACGGTCACCATGGGGTGCTGGGCGGGAACGGTGAGCTGGACTCTCGCCTGCTCCTGCGCGGAGGTGTGAGCTGTGGGTGTCTGAGTCATGGGCCGGCGCTGAAGGCCTGCGGTTCCTCCTCGTCAGCGGCCGCGCAGCTGAGGGCGGCCTCGCGACTCCCAGGGTACGACGCGTCGGTGACAACGCCGAAGGGCTTTTCGCGCGTGCGTTCCCCGGGGTGGCCCGGGGCCGCCCGGGGAACCCCGCGCGGACCGGCGGCGGTGCGGCTCGGGGGCGCGGGCGGGTGTGCCCGGCCCCGCCCGGCCCGGCGTCGGCCGCGCCGTCAGGGTGAGCTGCGGAAGCCGATCGTGGGGACCGCCCGGCGCAGCGGCCAGCCGGGGGCCGGTGCGCGGGGGACGAGGTCGTCCAGGAACGCGTAGCGCCCGAGTTCGGCCGCGTCCTCGCCCTGCACCGACCGCACCTCGCGCCACCAGGCCGCGATCTCGGTCCAGCCGGGCGCCGACAGCGACCCGCCGAACTCCTGGACGGAGAGCGCCGCGGTCAGGCCGCCGAAGGCGAGCCGGTCGGCCAGCGGCCAGCCGGCCAGGCTGCCGGCGACGAACCCGGCCACGAACACGTCCCCCGCCCCGGTCGGGTCCAGCGCCTCGACGGCGATGGCGGGCACCTCGGCGGTCTCCCCCGTCCGCCGGTCCACCGCGTACGCGCCGTCCGCGCCGAGGGTGACCACGGCGACCGGCACGTGCTCGGTGAGGTCGTGCGCGGCGGTCCGCGGGCAGTCGGTGCCGGTGTAGCGCATGGCCTCCTCGGCGTTCGGCAGGAACGCCTCGCAGTGCCGCAGGTCGGGCAGGCCGGCCAGGGACCAGGTGCCGGTGTCGTCCCAGCCGACGTCGCCGAAGACGCGGGTGCCGCGCCGGGCCGCCTGGGCGATCCAGGGGGCGCTGCGGCCCGGTGTGAGGGAGGCGACGGCGGCCCGGGCGCGGGGCGGGCAGGTGGGGGCGGGTTCCTCGGGGGGCGGTTCGTGGCCGTGGGAGACCATGGTGCGCTCGCCCTCGTAGGCCATCGAGACGGTGACCGGGGAGTGCCAGCCGGGGACGGTGCGGGAGGGGCCGAGGTCGATGCCCTCGCCCTGGGCGAGGGTGTCCCAGCAGTATTCCCCGTAGTGGTCGTCGCCGAAGGCGGCGGCGAGGGTGGTGCGCAGGCCGAGGCGGGCGAGGGCGGTGGCCATGTTGGCGACGCCGCCGGGGCTGGAGCCCATGCCGCGTGCCCAGGACTCGGTGCCCCGCACCGGCGCGGAGTCGAGGCCGGTGAAGATGATGTCGAGGAAGACGGTGCCGGTGAGGTAGACGTCGCAGGCGGGATCGTCGCGGGTGCGCAGGGCGGCGAGCGGGTCGAGGTGCGTGCGGTCCCGAGCCGGCGCCCTGTGCGCGGCGGTGTCGTCGATGTTCCGTTCTCCGGCCGGTCCGGTGGACGCCATCACGGTGCGCTCCCTGACATGGTGCGGATCAGGCCAGTCTGCACCACGTCACCGACAGCGCCGCGGTGGTGCCGCCGCGGTCGCTCCCACCTGGCGGAGCGGGCCCCGGGAAGGGATCCGGCGAACGCTGTTACCCGGGCAGGTGACCAGCAAACCAAATGTGACGTGGATCACTCTCAGGATCCTCCCGAATCGCTCCCTCCGCTTGATACAAATTGCCGGCGCGTTCCTGTCCGTCGACGGTCGTCGCTCCCACCTCGCCTTTCGTACCGTCCCCTTCGCACGCCCCGGGAACGCCCGTGTTCGCCCCTCGCACCACTCCCCGGCCCCTCGTCGCCCTGTTCACGGCCGGGTACCTCGCCCCGTACCTGCTGCCGACCACCGTGGGCCGGCTGGAACGGGGGCTGGACCTGTCCCCCACCCAGGCGGGTGCCGTCGGCAGTGCCCTGCTGCTGAGCTCCGCCCTCGCCGGCTTCCTGCTCGCCGCCCGCGTCGAACGGGCCGGGGCCCGCACCCTCGCCCGGCTCGGTCTCGCCCTGGCCGTGATCGGCTACGGCGGGGCCGCGCTCACCACCGCCGTCCCGGCCGTCGTCGCCGGCGCGGTGATCGGCGGCTTCGGCTCCGGCACGGCGACGACCGTGGCGGCCACCCGGATCGCCGCCGAACCGGACCCGCACCGCGGGTCCACCCTCGGCCTGCTCAGCGTCTCCGCGCTGGCCGGCGTCGTGTACCTGACGGTGCCCCACCTCCCGGGCCACGGCCTCACCCTGGCGGCCATCGCGCTGACCGCGCTCGCCGTGTGGCCGCTGACGTCCCGGCTGCCCGGCCCGGCACCCGTCGCCCACCGCGCCGCCCCCGGCACCGGCCGGCTGCCGTACCGGCGCTCGGGGCTGGTGCTCGCGGGCGCCATGGTGTTCTGGTCCCTCGCGCAGAACGCCCTGTGGGGCATGAGCGGACGGATCGGCGTCACCCAGGCCCGCCTCAGCGAACCCACCGTCGGTGCCGTCTTCGCGGTGTCCCTGGGCGCCGGACTGCTGGGCGTGCTGGCGGCGGGCGCGCTCGGCGCGCGGCTGGGGCGGGCGCTGCCGATCGGCGGCGGCACGGTCCTCATCGCGGGCTGCATCGCGCTCAGCGCCTCCGCGACCGGGCTGGCCGGCTTCGCCGCCGGGGAGATCGCCTGGAACACCGTCTACCCGGCGGTCCTGTCCTACCTGATCGGCCTCGCCGCCTCCCTGGACTCGCGCGGCCGCTGGGCGGTGCTGGTCGGCTCGGCCTCCTCGCTGGGCACGGCGGCCGGTCCGCTGACCGGGAGCCTGCTGTCCGCGCAGGCCGGCTTCCCGGTGATGGGCGCGGTGCTCGGTGCCGGACTGCTGGTGGTCGCCGTGCCGATGACGGCGGTCGCCCTGCACACCGGCGGCCGGCCGCTGCTGCCCGGCGCGGTCCGCCGCCGCGGCGGCCACCCGGCGGCCGTGGTGGTCGCCGCGGCCCCCGGCACCCCGGCGGGCGCGGTCCCGGAGGTCGGCGCGCCCGAGCAGGAGGTCGTGGAGATCCCCCTCGACGGCACCCCCGCGCCCGCCCAGGGCGCCTACGACACGGCGGCGGCCGCCCGGGCGCCCGGGGCGGTGTGAGCCGGGGGCGGACGTCCGCCGCCCGTGGCCCCGGCCCGCCCGGGGTCACGGGCGTACCGATAGCGTGATCGGCACCCGCGCCGTCCGGCGGTGTGCCGGGCGCGGGTGGATTCCATTCACGTCGATCAGGGGGCAAGTGTGTCTGTGAACCGGGGAGTTGCCGGTATGGCGGGAGTCGGGTTCCTCCTCATGGCGGTCGCGGGCTGCGGCTCGGACAGCACCGGAGGAGAGCCCGCGGCCGGCAAGGGAACACCGCGGCAGGAATCGGCGAAGGCCGACCCGGTGGCCCTCACGACCGAAGCCCGGGACGTCGTCTTCACCGACGACGACACCGAGCATCGGCTCCGGGTCACCCCCAAGAGCCTCGTCCGCGGGTCGGAGTCCGATCTCTCCGGGGTCCGCCTCGACGACGGCCTCAAGGGCGGGCGGCCGTACTACCTCACGGTCTCCGTCACCAACGCGGGCGAGGCGGATCTGACCTCCCCCGACCTGGCGGGCCACCTCTCGGTGGCCGGCGTGGACGGCTGGCCCGGCAAACGTCTGACGGTCTTCGGCGGCGGTGGTTCGGCGCTCTCGGACCACTGCCCGAAGGGGAACCCGGAGACACTCGCCGCCGGCGCGACGGCGGAGGTCTGCACGCCGGTCGTGCTGGCGAAGGGCCTGGAGCCCGCGGCCGTCGCCTACCAGGACGACTCGGGCACGGCCCTCTGGGAATCGGGCGACGGGAAGGGCCGCTCCGACGGCGTGGCGGAGCTGGGCGAGCCGATGGAGGCCGACGTCGAGGACTCCGACGGCGAGAAGGTACGGGTCGAGGCGGTCGCGAAGAGCGTGCGCAAGGGCAGCCTCGACCACCTGAGCCGGTACACCCTCAAGACCGGCGACCGGAAGCTCGTCCCGTACTACGTCACGATCGAGTACGGCAACAAGGGCGAGCACGACCTCTACCCGGACATGCAGGACGATGTGCTCCTGCAGACCGTCGCCGGGCAGCAGATCAGGAAGCTGACCCTGATCGACATCGGCGGCCCCGGGGTGAAGCAGTGCCCGGACCGGCTTCCGGACGAGATGCTCAAGCCGGGCGCCAAGGTCACCCAGTGCTCGGTCCACCTGGTGCCCGAGGGAGACAGCCCGGCCGCTGCGTTCTGGATGACCGACGGGGCGGAGGCGGGCCACATCGCCTGGCGCGCCTCCGGCGACAAGGGCGGCGACCAGGGCTGAGGGCAGGCGGTGCCGGGTCGGCCCCGGACCGCCGGCCGGTGGACCGGGGCCCTAGTCGAACCGGTACGCCTCCACCTCGGCCAGGTACCGCGCCCGGCGCTCCTCGTCGTCGTCGAGGAAGGCCGCGAGGAAGGAGTTCCGGGCCAGTTCGCGCAGGCGCTCCGGGCCCAGGCCCAGGGTCTCGCGCACCGCGTCGAAGGTGTCACCGACGTAACCGCCGAAGTAGGCCGGGTCGTCGGAGTTCACCGTGCACATCAGGCCGGCGTCCAGCATCGCGGGCAGCGGGTGGTCGGCGAGCGTGCCGACCACCCGCAGGCGGACGTTGGACAGCGGGCAGAGCGTCAGCGGCACCCGCTCGCGCACCAGCCGTGCCACCAGCGCGGGATCCTCCACGCAGCGCAGCCCGTGGTCGACGCGTTCGACGCCGAGCACGTCCAGGGCCTCGGTGATGTACTCCGGCGGCCCCTCCTCCCCGGCGTGGGCGACCCGGCGCAGCCCCAGCGCGGCGGCGGCCTCGTACACCTCGCGGAACTTCGACGGCGGGTGGCCGACCTCGGCCGAGTCGAGGCCGACGCCGGTGATGCGGTCCAGGTGGGGGCGGGCGGCCTCCAGGGTGGCCAGGGCGGAGGCGGCGGACGCGTCGCGCAGGAAGCACATGATCAGGCGCGTGGAGACGCCGTGCCGCTCCTCGCTGCGGCCCAGCGCCCGCCAGAGCCCGTCGACCACCGTGTCCAGGGCGACGCCGCGCGCGAGGTGGGCCTGCGGGTCGAAGAAGATCTCCGCGTGCCGTACGCCCTGAGCGGCGGCGCGGGCGAGGTAGGCGTCGGCGAGGTCCTCGAAGTCCCGTTCGGTGCGCAGCACCGCCATCAGCGCGTAGTACAGGTCGAGGAAGGACTGCAGGTCCTCGAAGCGGTACGCCTCGCGCAGCGCCCCGGTGCCGGCCCAGGGCAGGGTGAGGCCGTTGCGGGCGGCGAGCTCGAAGGCCAGCTCGGGTTCCAGGGTGCCTTCGATGTGAAGGTGCAGTTCGGCTTTGGGTACGGGCATCGAAGCATCGTACGACCCGGTGCCTGGGGACCGTGTCAGCGGCGCTTGGGCAGCGGCACCCTGAGCAGGTCGTGGGCCACGGTCAGCTCGCCCTCGAACCCGGCGGCGCGGGCCTGCCGTTCGAACGCGGCCGGGTCGGAGTAGCGCTGGCTGAAGTGGGTGAGGACGAGGTGGTGCACGCCCGCGTCCCGGGCGACCCGGGCGGCCTGACCTGCCGTCAGGTGACCGTGATCGGCGGCGAGTTGCTCGTCCTCGTCGAGGAAGGTCGACTCGATGACGAGCAGGTCGCAGCCCTCGGCGAGCGCGTGCACCCCCTCGCACAGCCGGGTGTCCATCACGAACGCGAAGCTCTGCCCGCGCCGCACCTCGCTGACGTCCTCCAGCCGCACCCCGCCGAGGACGCCGTCCCGCTGCAGGCGGCCGACGTCGGGGCCCGTGATGCCGTGCGCGGCGAGCCGGTCCGGGAGCATGCGGCGCCCGTCGGGCTCGGTGAGCCGGTAGCCGTAGGACTCCACGGGGTGGGAGAGGCGGCGTGCATCGAGGGTGTAGCCGGGGGTGCGGGCGAGCGGGCCGTCGGTGTCCACCGGCACCTCGGTGAGGGCGACGGTCTCGCGGTAGGCGGTGGCGTAGCGCAGCCGGTCGAAGAAGCGCTGCCCGGAGCGGGGGTAGTGGGCGGTGATCTCGTGCGGGACCCGGTCCAGGTTGATGCGCTGGATGACCCCGGCGAGGCCGAGGCTGTGGTCGCCGTGGAAGTGGGTGACGCAGATCCGGTTCAGGTCGTGCGCGGCGACCCCGGCGCGCAGCATCTGCCGCTGCGTGCCCTCGCCGGGGTCGAACAGGATGCCCTCGCCGTCCCAGCGCAGCAGGTAGCCGTTGTGGTTGCGGTGGCGTGTGGGGACCTGGCTGGCCGTGCCGAGCACGACCAGTTCGCGTACGGACATGTGACGCTCCGGACTATCCGGGGGGCCACTCGAGGCCGCGGCCGCCCAGCACGTGGGCGTGGGCGTGCCAGACGGTCTGGCCGGCGCCGCTGCCGGTGTTGAACACGATGCGGTAGCTGTCCAGTTGCTCCTGGTCGGCGACGGCCTGCGTCTCGCGCAGCACGTCCGCCGCGATGTCGGGTGCCGCCGCGGCGAGGGCCGCCGCGTCCTGGTGGTGCGCCTTGGGGATCACCAGGACGTGGGTCGGCGCCTGCGGGTTGATGTCCCGGAACGCGACGGTCGTGTCCGTCTCGCGGACGATCGTCGCCGGGATCTGTCCTGCGACGATCTTGCAGAACAGGCAGTCGTCCTGCGGCTCGCCTGCCATGGGTGTGCCTCCTCGGCCCCGGATGATCGCTTACCGGGGCATCGTATCCGCCGGGGCCGCGTGGGGGCCCGCGGTCAGGGCAGCGCGGGCGGCTCCTTGGCCGGGTTCTCCTCCAGGGCAGCGAGCGCGATCCGGACGGCCTCGTCGAGCTGGGGGTCGCGGCCCGCCGCGTAATCCTGCGGGCGCTGCACCACCTCGACGTCGGGGTCCACGCCGTGGTTCTCCACGCCCCAGCCGTACCCCTCCAGCCAGAAGGCGTACTTGGGCTGGGTGACGAGCGTGCCGTCGACCAGGCGGTAGCGGCTGTCGATGCCGACGACGCCGCCCCAGGTGCGGGTGCCGACGACGGGGCCGATGCCGAGCGCCTTGATCGCCGCGTTGACGATGTCGCCGTCGGAGCCGGAGAACTCGTTGGCGACGGCGACGACCGGTCCGCGCGGCGCGTCCCGCGGGTAGGACTCGGGCCGCATGCCGCGCGGCAGGTCCCAGCCGACGATGCGCCGGGCCAGCTTCTCCACCACGAGCTGGGAGGTGTGTCCGCCGCGGTTCTCCCGCACGTCCACGACCAGGCCCTCGCGGGTCACCTCGACGCGCAGGTCGCGGTGGATCTGCGCCCAGCCGGGGGCCTGCATGTCGGGGACGTGGATGTAGCCGAGGCGGCCGCCGGACGTCTCGTGCACGTAGGCCCGCCGGTCGGCGACCCAGGCGTGGTAGCGCAGTGGTTCCTCGTCGGCGACGGGGACGACGACGGCGTGCCGGGGTTCGCCGCCGCCGGCCGGGGAGACGGTCAGCTCGACCGGCTTGCCCGCGGTTCCCACCAGCAGCGGGGCGGGCCCGGTGACGGGGTCGACGGGCTGCCCGGCGACGGCGACGATCGCGTCGCCGGGGCGGACGGCCACGCCGGGCGCGGCGAGCGGGGAGCGGGCGTCCGGGTCGGAGGTCTCCGAGGGCAGGATCCGGTCGACGCGCCAGCTGCCGTCCTCGTGACGGGAGAGGTCCGCGCCGAGCAGGCCCTGCCGGGGGCCGTCGCCGTGGCCGCCGCGCGGGGTGACGTAGGCGTGCGAGGTGCCGAGTTCGCCCTGCACCTCCCACAGCAGGTCCACCAGGTCGTCGTGGGTGGCGAGCCGGGCGAGGACGGGGCGGTAGCGGTCCAGGACGGCGTCCCAGTCGACGCCGTTGAGCTCCGGGTGCCAGAAGTGGTCGCGCATGATGCGGCCCGCCTCGTCGAACATCTGCCGCCACTCGGCGGCGGGGTCGACGAACTGGCGGACGCGGCCGAGGTCGACGGTGATGTTGCCGTCGCTGTCGTCGTCGTTCGGGGCGCGCCGGTCGCTCGGGACGACCTTGAGCCGCCCGTCGGTCCACAGCAGCACCCGCTTGCCGTCGCCGCTGACCTCGAAGTGGTCGGCGTCGGCGGCGAGGTGCTCGACCCGGTGCTGGGCGAGGTCGTAGCGCTCCAGCTCGGTCCTGGGGTCGGGGTCGTCGGGGGTGGCGCGGGAGGCGCCGAGCACGCCGCGCACCGGGTGCCGCAGCCACAGCACCCCGTCCTTGGCGGCCCGCAGGTTGGAGTAGCGGGCGGCCTCGACGGGGAACGGCACGATCCGGTCGGCGAGCCCGTCCAGGTCGATCCGGGTGGTGGGGGTGCCCTCGCTGTCGGGGGTCTCCTCGCGGTCCGGCGTCTCGAAGGGCCGGCCGTGGCGCTGCGGGCCGAACGGCGACGGGGTGGTCGCGGCGAGGGTGATCAGGTGCGGCCGTGCGCCCTCGACGAACGCCAGGTCGAAGACGTGCTCGTCGTAGACCGGGTCGAAGGCGCGGGTGGACAGGAACGCCAGGTGCTTGCCGTCGAGGGTGAAGGCGGGCGCGTAGTCCTGGAAGCGCAGCGGGGTGGCCTCGGTGACCGACAGGTCGGTGGTGTTGGCGAGGCGGAGCTGGCTGAGCGGGCGCGGGCCGGGGTGGGACCAGGCGAGCCAGGCGGAGTCGGGCGAGAACACCAGCCCGGAGACGTCGCCGTTCTCGCTGCGGTCGACCTCGCGGACCTCGCCGGTCTCCCGTTCGACGAGGAGCAGCCGGCCGTCGTGGGAGGCGACCGCGGCCCGGCTGCCGTCGGGCGCCATGGCCAGTTCCAGCACGCGGCCGAGCCGTCCGGCCGCGATCCGGCGAGGGGTGGCGCCCGGGGCGAGCCCGGTGGCGGGCGCGAACTCCAGGGCGTCGTCGCCCTCGGCGTCGGTCACCCACACCACCCACTCCTCGCCGTCCGCGCGGAAGGTGCGCGGGCGCCGGGCCCGGACGCCGGGGGTGGCGGCCAGGGCGCGGGCGGGGCCGGAGCGGTGGGTCACCCAGTGGACGGTGCCGCGGACGCAGACGGCGCTGCCGCGCGCGGTGTGGTCGGGGGAGGCGGAGCCGAACCAGCGGCCGGCGTTGACCGGGAAGGGCTGGAGGTCGACGCGCTGACCGCCCAGCCGGACGTCGAGGCGGCGCGGTTCGGCGCCGTCCAGGTCGTCCAGGATCCACAGTTCACCGGCGCTGGAGTACACGACGCGGGTGCCGTCGGTGGCCGCGTGGCGGGCGTAGAAGCCCCCGAGGGGCGTGTGGCGGCGCAGGTCGGAGCCGTCGGCGAGGGAGGAGTACAGCGCGCCGGTGCCCTCGTGGTCGGAGAGGAAGGCGATCCGGTCCGCGCCCACCCACAGCGGGTACTCGATGTTGCCGTCGAAGTCCTCGTGGAGGCGGACGAACTCGCCGTCGCCCTCGCGGTCGATCCACAGCTTGCCCGCCGTGCCGCCCCGGTAGCGCTTCCACCAGGCGGCCTCGCGGCCCATCTGGGCCGACAGCAGCACGGTGGCCGGGCCGAACGCCAGGTCTCCGACGGGGCCGTGGGGCAGCCGGGTGGCGGGTCCGCCGTCGAGCGGGACGGCGTGCGCCCAGGTGCGGCGGATGCCGGGCTGACCGTGGGTGGTGACCGCGAGCACCTGCCCGTCGGCGGTCCAGCCGCGCACCTGGGTCTTGACGCTCCCCCAGTACGTCAGCCGCCGGGCGGGGCCGCCGTCCACGGGGGCGACGTGCACCTCGGGGGCGCCGTCCCGGGTGGAGGTCCAGGCGACGGTGGTGCCGTCGGGCGAGATGCGCGGGTGGGCCACCGGCACGTTCTCGGCGCTCACCCGCCAGGCCCGGCCGCCGTCGAGCGGGGCGAGCCACACGTCGTCCTCGGCGGTGAAGGCGACCAACTCGCCGTGCGGATGCGGGAACCGGAGATACGCGGCGGAGGCGTCCGATGCAGGCTGTGTCACCCGATCACCCTACGCACGCGGCGGCGGCCCCGGCCAGGGGTTCCGATCACTTGCCCTCGACGGGACGGCAGGAGGGGTACTGCTCGCACCACACGGTGGTGGTGACGGTCACCGTCACGGTGGGGCGGGGGCCGTCGTCCGGGGCCTGTCCGACGGGTGACGGGGTGGAGGCGTCGCAGTCGCCGAGTCCGTCGACCCGGAAGCGTTGTCTGCCGTCCACCTTCGCGACGATGTTCCCGCGCACGCAGGCGCCGTTGACGGCGTGCGTGATCCGCCCGGTCACGGTGATGTCCTTGCCGTCGTCGGTCTCGCCCTCGCAGTCGACGGAGGCCACGGTCCTCTCGCCGGAGGACGCCGAGGCGCCGCTCCGCTCCCCGAAGTCCGCGGTGCAGTTCAGCCACCGGACACCGGCCTTGCGCCGTTCCAGCTCCTCGGTCGCGGTCTCGTCCGTGGTGTACGCCACGGCGGCGGAGCTCAGTCCGCCCGGCTCGCACGCGACGAGGCCGCCCACGGCGAGCACGGCACCCCCCGCCATGAGCACCGGCCGCAGCCAACTCCTCACCAGCACCCGCATGAACGGCAGACTGCCACCCTCCGGGGCCCGGCGGTAGGGCGCATTCGGCCGCGCCACGAGCCCCCGCGCGCGGCGTCCGCCCGCGCCGTTCCGGTGGCGGGCCGGGGTCGCGGGCGGGAGTCGGGCGGCCCCCGGCGCGCCGGGACGGCACCGGCCGGTCGCGCACGGTGGAGGCGGGTCAGCCCCAGCGTCCGGTGCGGCCGAGCAGCAGGGCCGCCGCGGCCGTCCCGGCGGTCGACGTGCGCAGCACGCTCCGGCCCAGGCGGCACACCCGCGCGCCGGCCCCGGCGAACAGTTCCAGCTCCTCGGGCGACACGCCGCCCTCGGGCCCGACCACCAGCACGATGTGCCCGGCGCCGGGCAGCGGTGCGGTCGCCAGCGGCTCGGTCCCGGTCTCGTGCAGCACCGCCGCGAAGTCCGCCCCGGCGAGCAGGGCCGCGACCTGCTGGGAGGTGGCCGGGTCCGCGACCTCGGGGAAGCGCACCCGGCGGGACTGCTTGCCCGCCTCCCGCGCGGTGGCCCGCCACTTGCCGAGGGACTTCAGCCCGCGCTCGCCCTTCCACCGGGTGATGCAGCGCGAGGCGGCCCACGGCACGATCGCGTCGACGCCGACCTCGGTCATCGTCTCGACGGCCACCTCGCCCCGGTCGCCCTTCGGCAGGGCCTGGACGACGGTGAGGCGGGGCGTCTCGGGCTCCTCGGTGACGACCTCGTCCAGCCGCACGATCAGCCGGTCCTTGCCCTCGGTCGCCTCGACCCGTCCCTCCGCCCAGCGTCCCGTGCCGTCGGTGAGGACGACGTCCTCCCCGGCCCGCAGGCGTTTGACGGAGACGGCGTGCCGTCCCTCCGGCCCGTCGAGCACGTACCGGCCCACCGGGCCGGCGTCGAAGCCGTCGACGAGGAAGACCGGCGCGGTCATCGGGCACCTCCGTCGGACAACGCCGTCCGGGCGGCGGCGAGTTCGGTGGCCAGGACCTCCACCAGCCGTGCGGCGGGCAGGTCCCGCGCCAGCCGGTGGCCCTGGCCCGCCCACAGCGCCAGGCCCTGCGGGTCACCGGCCTTGGCCGCCGCCTTGCGCAGCGGGGCGGTGAGGTGGTGCACGTCGGGGTAGGCGGCGGGCGCGTAGGGGCCGTGTTCGCGCAGGAAGCGGTTGACCAGGGCGCGGGCCGGGCGGCCGGAGAAGGCCCGGGTCAGCTCGGTGCGAGCGTAGAGGGGGTCGGTCAGGGCGTGCTTGTGCGCCTCGTGCGCCCCGGACTCGTGGGTGGCGACGAAGGCCGTGCCGAGCTGGGCGGCGTCGGCCCCGGCGGCGAGCACCGCAGCGATCTGGCTGCCCCGCATGATGCCCCCGGCGGCGACCACGGGGATCGAGACGGTCTCGCGGACCTGGGCGAGCAGGGACAGCAGTCCCAGGGCGGAGCCGTCGGCCTCGGGGGCGTCCCGGTGGGTGCCCTGGTGACCGCCGGCCTCGGCGCCCTGGGCGATCACCGCGTCGGCGCCCGCCCGTTCCACCGCCAGGGCCTCCTCGGGGGTGGTGGCGGTGGCCATCGTGTACGTGCCGGCCCGGCGGAGGGCTTCGAGGACCTCGGGGGCGGGCACGCCGAAGTGGAACGACACCACCGGCACGGGGTTGTCGAGCAGCACGGCCAGCTTGGCGTCGTAGCCGTCGTCGCGGCCGCTGTCGGGGTCGCCCAGCTCGGTGTCGTACCAGGTCGCCTCGCCGGCCAGCTGGTGGGCGTAGACGCCGACGGCGGCCGGGTCGGGGGTCTCGGGCTGCGGCATGAACACGTTGACGCCGAAGGGGCGGCCGGTCAGTCCGCGCAGCTGCTTGATCTCCTGGTACATCCCGTCCGCGGTCTTGTACCCGGCGGCCAGGAACCCGAGCCCGCCGGCGTCGGACACCGCGGCGGCGAGGCCCGGCACGGCGACCCCTCCCGCCATCGGGGCCTGCACGATCGGGTGCGGGAGGAGATCGGTCAGCGCGGAGGACATGACGGCATGTTGTCACGTCCTCCGGACGAGTCCGAATTGGCCCTTCCCCCTGGCACATTCCGTTCGGCGCGAGGCCCGTGGGGCGGGCCGGAGAGGGCCCGGACCGGCCGGCGGGACCGGCTCACGGCAGCGGCCGGGGGCCGGGCCGGGACCGGTGACGGACCGGTCCCGGGGCGCCGGTCAGCGGCCGTTGAAGGCGTCCTTCAGGCGGGAGAACAGGCCCTGCTGGCCGGGCTGGAACTGCCCCTGGGGACGCTCCTCGCCGCGCAGCTTGGCCAGTTCCCGCAGCAGGCGCTCCTGCTCCGGGTCCAGCTTGGACGGGGTCTGCACCTCGACGTGCACGACGAGGTCGCCCCGGCCGCCGCCGCGCAGGTGCGTGACGCCCCTGCCGTGCAGCGGGATCGACTGGCCGGACTGGGTACCGGGCCGGATGTCGACCTCCTCCATGCCGTCCAGCGTCTCCAGCGGCACCTTGGTACCGAGGGCCGCCGCCGTCATGGGGATGGTCACCGTGCAGTGCAGGTCGTCGCCGCGCCGCTGGAAGGTGGGGTGCGGCAGCTCGTGGATCTCGACGTAGAGGTCGCCGGCGGGACCGCCGCCGGGGCCGACCTCCCCCTCACCGGCGAGCTGGATGCGGGTGCCGTTGTCGACACCGGCCGGGATCTTGACGGTGAGGGTGCGCCGGGAGCGGATGCGGCCGTCGCCGGCGCATTCCGGGCACGGCGTGGGCACGACGGTGCCGAAGCCCTGGCACTGCGGGCAGGGGCGCGAGGTCATGACCTGGCCCAGGAAGGACCGGGTGACCTGGGAGACCTCACCGCGGCCGCGGCACATGTCGCAGGTCTGCGCGGTGGTGCCGGGCGCGGCGCCCTCGCCGCTGCACGTGGTACAGACGACGGCGGTGTCGACCTGGATGTCCTTGGTGGTGCCGAACGCGGCCTCGTCGAGCTCGACCTCGATGCGGATCATCGCGTCCTGGCCCCGGCGGGTGCGCGAGCGCGGTCCGCGCTGCGACGCCGTGCCGAAGAACGCGTCCATGATGTCGGAGAAGTTGCCGAAGCCGCCGGCCCCGAAGCCGCCCGCGCCGCCGCCGGCCGCCTGCGCCAGGGGGTCGCCGCCGAGGTCGTAGACCTGCTTCTTCTGCGGGTCCGACAGCACCTCGTAGGCGGCGTTGATCTCCTTGAACCGCTCCTGGGTCTTGGGATCCGGGTTGACGTCCGGGTGGAGCTCGCGGGCGAGCCGCCGGAAGGCCTTCTTGATCTCTTCCTGCGACGCGTCGCGGCGCACGCCGAGTACGGCGTAGTAGTCCGTGGCCACTACGACTCCGCCAGGATCTGTCCGACGTACCGTGCCACTGCGCGTACCGCTCCCATCGTTCCCGGGTAGTCCATGCGGGTCGGTCCGACCACACCCAGTTTGGCGACTGCTTCGCCGCCCGAACCGTAGCCGACCGACACGACGGACGTGGAGTTGAGTCCTTCGTGGGCGTTCTCGTGACCGATACGGACGGTCACGCCCGGATCCTTCGCCTCGCCGAGCAGCTTGAGGAGCACGACCTGCTCCTCGAGTGCCTCCAGGACGGGTCGGATCACCAGGGGGAAGTCGTGCCCGAAGCGGGTGAGATTGGCGGTGCCGCCGATCATCAGCCGTTCCTCGTTGTCCTCGACGAGGGTCTCCAGGAGGGTGGAGAGCACGGTCGACACCGCGCCCCGGTCCTCCGGTTCGAACGCCTCCGCGAGGTCCTCGACCAGGCTGGGCACGTCGGTGAACCGGCGGCCCGCGACCCGGCTGTTGAGCCGCGCCCGCAGGTCCGCCAGGGCCGCCTCGCCGAAGGGCGCCGGGCAGTCCACCATGCGCTGCTCGACCCGGCCGGTGTCCGTGATCAGCACGAGCATCAGGCGGGCCGGGGCGAGCGAGAGCAGTTCCACGTGCCGCACCGTCGAGCGGGTCAGCGACGGGTACTGCACGACGGCCACCTGCCGGGTCAGCTGCGCGAGCAGCCGCACCGTCCGGGCCACCACGTCGTCCAGGTCGACGGCGCCCTCGAGGAAGTTCTGGATGGCGCGCCGCTCGGGCGGGCTCATCGGCTTGACCCCGGCGAGCTTGTCGACGAAGAGGCGGTAGCCCTTGTCGGTGGGGATGCGCCCGGCGCTGGTGTGCGGCTGGGCGATGTAGCCCTCGTCCTCCAGGGCCGCCATGTCGTTGCGCACGGTGGCCGGGGAGACGCCGAGGTTGTGCCGTTCGGTGAGCGCCTTGGAGCCCACCGGCTCCTCGGTGCCGACATAGTCCTGAACGATGGCGCGCAGCACCTGGAGCCTGCGTTCACTGAGCATCGCGCACACCTCCAGAAGCAATCCGCCGCTGCCCGTTCCTGGTCCTGGCACTCTTCGCATGCGAGTGCCAGACTTCCCCGGCCCAGTGTACGGCCGGGGAGTACGCCCCGGGCAAGGCCCGGCCCGACCGGTTCGCGCAGGTGGGCGTTCTGCCCGCTAGCGTCGCGGTATGACCTCGGTTCGGGACGTGTCGGGATGGGAACGGGTGGCGCCGGGGGTCTTCCGGTGCCGCCTTCCGGTGTGGGACTGCACGGTGGGACTCGTCACCGGTACCGGCGGCGCGCTGCTGGTCGACGCCGGTTCGAGTCTGCGCGAGGGCGCGCGGGTGCGGGCCGGCGCCCAGCTGCTCGCCGGCCGGCGTGTGACGCATCTCGCGCTGACCCACCCCCACTTCGACCACGTCCTCGGGGCGGCGGTGTTCGCGGGCGCGGAGGTGTTCGCCGCCGTCGGTCCGGCGGCGGCGTGGTCGGCGGAGGGGCTGCGCGCCGACGCGGTGCGGCACGGGCTGGACGAGCGGGAGGCGGCCGGGGCGGCGGACGCGCTGGTCCGCCCGGGGCACGAGGTGTCCGGCGACGTGGTCGTGGACCTCGGCGGCGGCCGGGAGGCGGTGCTGGTGAACGCGGGCCCCGGGCACACCGCGCGGGACCTCGCCGTCCTGGTCCCGGGCGACCCGCCCGTGGTGTTCTGCGGCGATCTGGTCGAGGAGTCCGGACAGCCGCAGGCGGGCCCGGACGCGGTGCCGTCCCGCTGGCCGGACGCCCTGGACCGGCTGCTCGCGCTGGGCGGCGCGGACGCCCGGTACGTGCCCGGTCACGGGGCGGTGGTCGACGCGGCGTTCGTGCGCGCCCAACGCGACGCGCTGGCGGCCCGGTTCGGCGTGTCGGGGCACTCGTGACCGGCCGTGCCACCGTATCGTCGGCAGGATGCGCCAGTACTCCGCCGACCTGACCCCTCCCTGGAAGACGTCCCGTCCGGTGCCCGAGGTGCCCGCCGACCCCGGTCTGGTGGTCGAGGAGCCGGGCACCGGTTTCTGCGGTGCGGTGATCCGCTGCGAGGCCGGCACGGTGACCCTGGAGGACCGTTTCGGCAAGCACCGGGTGTTCCCGCTGGAGCCGCGCGGCTTCCTGCTGGAGGGCCGTGTGGTGACGCTGGTGCGGCCCGCCTCCGGCCCGTCGCGCCCCAGCCGTACGGCGTCCGGCTCCGTCGCGGTGCCGGGCGCCCGCGCGCGGGTCGCCCGCGCCGGCCGCATCTACGTCGAGGGGCGGCACGACGCGGAGCTGGTCGAGAAGGTGTGGGGCGACGACCTGCGCATCGAGGGCGTGGTCGTGGAGTACCTGGAGGGCGTGGACGACCTGCCGTCGGTCGTCGAGGACTTCTCCCCCGGCCCCGACGCGCGCCTGGGCGTCCTGGTCGACCACCTCGTGCCGGGCTCCAAGGAGTGGCGCATCGCCGAGGCCGTGACCAGTGAACACGCGCTGGTGGTGGGCCACCCGTACATCGACGTCTGGGAGGCGGTGAAGCCCTCCGCGGTGGGCATCCCCGGCTGGCCCCGGGTGCCGCGCGGCCAGGACTGGAAGACGGGGGTGTGCCGGGCGCTGGGGTGGCCGGAGAACACCGGGGCGGCCTGGCAGCACATCCTGGGCCGGGTCCGCTCGTACAAGGACCTGGAGCCGGAGCTGCTGGGCCGGGTCGAAGAGCTGATCGACTTCGTCACGGCGCCCGCCGGCTGAGGCGGACGCCCGCGGTCAGTCCACCAGGTCCCGCACCACCGCGTCCGCCAGCAGCCGCCCGCGCAGGGTGAGGGCCGCGCGGCCCTCCTCGTACGCGGCCGGGCGCAGCAGCCCGTCGCGCAGCGCCCGGCCGGCCGCCGCCAGGCCGTCCGCGCGCAGGAGCGACAGGGGCACGCCCTCCTCCAGCCGCAGCTCCAGCAGGATCCGCTCCACCCGCCGGTCCTCGTCCGACAGCAGCTCCCGCCCGGCGCCCGGGGACCGCCCCTGCGCCAGCGCCGCCGCGTACGCGCCGGGGTGCTTGACGTTCCACCAGCGCACCCCGCCCACGTGGGAGTGCGCGCCGGGGCCCGCGCCCCACCAGTCGGCGCCGCGCCAGTACAGCTCGTTGTGCAGGCAGCGCCCGGCGTCCGAGGCCGCCCAGTTCGACACCTCGTACCAGGAGAAGCCGGCATCCGACAGGGCCTCCTCGGCGATCAGGTAGCGGTCCGCGTGCACGTCGTCGTCGGTCATCGGGACCTCGCCGCGCCGGATGCGGCGGGCGAGCTGCGTGCCCTCCTCGACGATGAGCGCGTACGCCGAGACGTGGTCGGGGCCGGCGCCGACGGCCGCGTCCAGGGAGGCCCGCCAGTCGTCGTCGGACTCGCCGGGGGTGCCGTAGATCAGGTCGAGGTTGACGTGGTCGAAACCCGCGGCGCGGGCCTCGGCGACGCACGCCTCGGGACGGCCGGGGGTGTGGGTGCGGTCCAGGACCTTCAGCACGTGCTGCCGGGCGCTCTGCATGCCGAAGGAGATCCGGTTGAAGCCGCCCTCGCGCAGGGCCGCCAGGTAGGCCGGGTCGACGGACTCCGGGTTCGCCTCCGTGGTCACCTCGGCGTCGGCGGCCAGCCCGAACTCCTCCCGGATCGCGTCCAGCATCCGCACCAGGTCACCGGCCGCCAGCAGGGTGGGCGTGCCGCCGCCGACGAACACCGTGCGGACCTCGCGCGGGTCGTCCCCGAGCACCTTCCGGGCCAGCCGTACCTCGTCGACGAGCGTGGCGGCGTAGTTGTCGCGGGAGGCCAGCACACCGCCGGAGCCGCGCAGCTCGGTGGCGGTGTAGGTGTTGAAGTCGCAGTAGCCGCAGCGGGTGGCGCAGTACGGGACGTGCAGGTAGAAGCCGAGGGGGCGGCCGGCCGCCCCGGAGAGCGCGGGGGCGGGCAGGGCACCGTCGGCGGGGACGGGCTCGCCGTCGGGGAGTGCGGAGGGCATGTGCTCCATTGTCCCGCACCCGTGGGGTCACTCGGCCTGGAGCACCATCAGGGCGAGATCGTCCGCGGGCGGATCGTCCCCGAAGTCGTGCACGAGGCGGGTGAGGCGCTCCACCGTCGTCCCGGCGTCCAGGCCGGCGCAGCTCGCCAGCGCCAGGGCGAGCCCGTCCCCGTCGTCCAGTTGCCGCGAGCCGGAGCGCCGCTCGGTGACCCCGTCGGTGACGCAGAGCAGGGTGTCGCCGGAACGCAGCTCGAAGGAGTCGCTGCCGTACGTGGCGTCCTCGACGACGCCGAGCAGGGTCTGCGGCCGGGCCACCGTACGGACGGTGCCGTCGGGGCCTAGGAGCAGCGGCAGGGGGTGCCCGGCGGAGGCGACGGTGCAGCGGACGCCGCCGTCGACGGGGACGAGTTCGCCGTAGAGGAGGGAGAGGAAGCGGGTCTGGGGGCCGTCGCCGGGCGCGGTGGGGCGGGCCCCGGCGGCGACGAGGGCGCGGGCCGCGGCGTCGGCGGCCTCGGTGGCGTCGTCCAACAACAGCTGGTTGAGGCGGTCCAGGACGTCCGCGACGCGGTAGCCCTCGCGGGCCAGCAACCGCAGCCAGGGCCGGACCAGGCCGATGACGACGGCCGCCTCCGGGCCCTTGCCCTGGACGTCGCCGACCGCGAAGCACCAGCGGCCGCGGCCGGCCGGGAAGAGGTCGTAGAAGTCGCCGCTGGGTCCGCCCTTGTCGCAGGGTTCGTGGACGAGGGCGCTGCGCAGGCCCGGGATCTCGGCGACGGCGCCGGGCAGCAGCCCGCGCTGGAGCACGGAGCTGATGGTGGCCTGCCGGGCGTACTGGCGGGCGGCGCCGATGGCGAGCGCCACGCGCCGGCCGAGGTCCTCCACGAGTCCGGTGATCTCGTCGGGGAAACGCTCGATGCCGGCCCGCCCGATGACCAGGGTCCCCACGGACCGCCCGCCGGCGACGAGCGGGTAGGCGAGGGCGGTGCCGGACGCCCCGGCGCCCGGCGACGGGTTCGCGCCGGTGTCGAGGGCCTTGGCGGGCCACGGGTAGGGGGCGGGCCCGGGGCGTAACGGGTCGGGGAGCTGCGGCGGGTCGCGGTCCAGGGCCGCGCGCAGCTCCTCGATGAGGTGTTCGCCCGCGTGCCAGACCCGGGCCGGGCCGCCCGCGTGGGCGGCCCGGCCGCCGCTCCAGCCGCCGTGCGGGGTGACCTCGTCGGCCAGCCACACCGCGCACCAGTCCGCCAGCCGGGGCACGATCAGCTGGCCGGTGAGGGCGGTGACCAGGTCCTCGTCCAGCTGCCCGGCGAGCAGGTCGGACGCCTCGGCCAGGAAGGACAGCGCCCCGCGCCCGAGCCAGGCGCCGTCGGCGCGGCCCCGGCGGGCGGGCCGGTCGTCGGCGGGGAAGCGGGGGAATGCTGCGGTGCATTGGGTGCCGTGGGTGCCGGGGTCGCCGGGGGCGTCATGGGTGACCGGGGCGGCCGGGGCGCCGTGGGGGGCTTGGGGGGCGTGGGGGGCGTGGGAAGGGGTGCGAGGGGCGTGTGAGCGCCCGCCGGCCGGGGTGCCGGGGTGCCCCGGGCCGGTTCCGGCGTCCTGGGCCGGGTCCCCGGGCCGCGGGCTCGTTCCGGCCGGGGTCTGGGCGCCCGCCCCGGCCCGGGAGCCGTGCCCGGCGTCGTCACCGGCGCGGGGGTCCCCGCCGGCCCACGCGTCCTCGCCGGCGCGGGTGTCCCCCGGCTGCGGCTGCCGCTCCCCCGGCGCGTCCGGAGCCACGGGGGCGGCCGGGCCCCCGGGGGCGCCCGGCGCCTGCCGCGCGGGCGCCCGCGCCGGGCTCCGGTCGTGCGCCGGAGTGCGCTCCACCGCGTACGCCTCGACGCCCTCCGCCTCCGGTCGGCCGCCGGGCCGCAGCCGGGCCCACACCGTCTTCTCGCCGGGCCGGTAGGTCACGCCCCACACCTCGCAGAGCGCGGCGACCAGGCGCAGGCCCCGGCCGAACTCGGGGACGAGGTGCGGTGCCGTCTCCGGTTCGCCGTCGCGCGGGGGGCGCGCGGGGTGGCGGTCGCTCACCTCGACGACCAGCGCGCCGGTGCCGTCCTCCAGACGGCAGGTGAGCCGTACCTCGGTCCCGGCGTGGACCACGGCGTTGGTGACGAGTTCGCTGGCGATCAGTTCGGCGTCGTCGCCGGCGCGGGCGGTGAGGTGTTCGGTGCCGGGCAGCGCGTGCGCGGTCCACTCGGCGAGCGCCGCCCGCACCACGGCCCGGGCGGAGCCGGGCGCGAGGGGACTTCCGGTGAGCGTCGCGTCCGCCCGCGCGCACTCCGGCGCCTCACGGGCGCGCGAGGTGGTCTCCCGTTGGGTCGGAATGGCCCCCATGGGCAGCTCCCCGGGCAGTTCGTACGAAGACACGCCGATCGTTGCCGACAGGGTGACAGACCGACCCGGTCCATGAGCAAGGAGTTACCGAAGTGGACCGCCCGAACGGGGAACAGTGCTCGCCGGATGCTCAGGAACGGACAGAAGGGCGTTCGTTTCCGATCAGGATGCACAGCGAAGGGCGAGACGACGCGCGAGGCGGAGGGCAGGGCGAGACGAGCGGAGGGACGGGAAGGATGCCGTGCGGAGGGGGCAGCAGTGGGGCGGGGCCCCGGACCGTGCCGGTCCGGAGCCCCGCCCCGCTCCTGCATCAGGGATCACGCCTCGCGCGTGCCCTCGTACATCTCCTCGATGAGGTGCTTGTACTCGCGCTCCACCACGGGCCGCTTCAGCTTCAGGCTCGGGGTGATCTCGCCGTGCTCGACGTCGAGGTCGCGCGGCAGGAGGCGGAACTTCTTGATGGTCTGCCAGCGCTGCAGGCCCTCGTTGAGCTGCTGGACGTAGCCGTCGACCATCTCGACGGTGGCCGGGGCGGCGACGATGTCCGCGTAGGACTTGCCCTCCATGCCGTTCTCCGCCGCCCAGGCGGTGAGGGCGGCCTCGTCGAGGGCGATGAGGGCGGTGCAGTAGTTCCGGTCGGCGCCGTGCACCAGGATGTTGGAGACGTAGGGGCAGACCGCCTTGAACTGGCCCTCGACCTCGGCGGGCGCGATGTACTTGCCGCTGGAGGTCTTGATCAGGTCCTTCTTGCGGTCGGTGATGCGCAGGTAGCCGTCGGGCGACAGCTCGCCGATGTCACCGGTGTGGAACCAGCCGTCCTCCTCCAGGACCTCGGAGGTCTTGTCGGGCAGGTTGTGGTAGCCCTCCATGATGCCGGGGCCGCGCAGCAGGATCTCGCCGTCGTCGGCGATCCGCACCTCGGTGCCGGGCAGCGGCTTGCCGACGGTGCCGGTGCGGTAGGCCTCGCCGGGGTTGACGAAGGAGGCCGCGGAGGACTCGGTGAGCCCGTAACCCTCCAGGATGTGCACGCCGGCGCCGGCGAAGAAGAAGCCGATGTCCGGGGCGAGCGCGGCGGAGCCGGAGATGCAGGCGCGCAGGTTGCCGCCGAAGGCGTCGCGGATCTTGGCGTACACCAGCTTGTCGGCGATGCCGTGCTTCGTGCGCAGGCCGAAGGGCGCGCTCGCGGTGCCGGTGCGGCGGAAGTTGTCCTGGGTGACCTTGGCGTACTCGCGGGCGACCCCGGCGGCCCACTGGAAGATCTTGTACTTGGCACCGCCGCCGGCCTTCGCCTTGGCGGCCACGCCGTTGTAGACCTTCTCGAAGATGCGCGGCACGGCCGCCATGTAGGTCGGCTGGACCACCGGCAGGTTCTCGATGATCTTGTCGACGCGGCCGTCGACGGCGGTGACGTGGCCGACCGCGATCTGGCCGGAGATGAGCACCTTACCGAAGACGTGGGCCAGCGGCAGCCAGAGGTACTGCACGTCGTCGCCGTGGACCATGCCGGTGGCGGGGATCGCACGGGCCATGTAGGCCCAGTTGTCGTGCGGCAGGCGGACGCCCTTGGGGCGGCCGGTGGTGCCGGAGGTGTAGATGAGGGTGGCGAGCTGGTCCTTGGTGATCGCGGCGACGCGTTCCTTGATCAGCTCCGGTTCCTTCTCGAGCCGGGCCGCGCCGCGGCGCTCCAGCTCGCCGAGGGTGATCACGAAGTCGTCGGTCGCCGCGCCCTCCGGGTCGATCACCACGACGTGGGTGAGGTCGGGCAGCTCGTCACGCTTGGCGACCGCCTTGGCGGCCTGCTCGGCGTTCTCCGCGATGAGCACCTTGCTCTGCGAGTCGGACAGGATGTAGGCGGACTCGTCGGCGTTGGTCTGCGGGTAGACCGTGGTGGTGGCGGCGCCCGCGCAGAGGATGCCGAGGTCGGCGAGGATCCACTCGACCCGGGTGGAGGAGGCCAGGGCGACGCGCTCCTCGGGGTTCACCCCCAGCTCGACCAGACCGGCGGCGATGGCGCCGACCCGGTCCGCCGTCTGCTTCCAGGTCAGCGACTTCCAGTCGTCCGGGCCGGTGCCGGAGGCGGCCGGGACGGGGTAGCGGTACGCCTCCGCCTCCGGTGTGGACGCCACACGCTCCAGGAAGAGGGCCGCCACGCTCGGCGGACGGTTCTCGATCAAAGTCTGTGTGTCGCTCAAGACATCCTCCGGGGCCCGCTACGGTGCGGCTGGCTCAGTGCGGCTGGGTTCACTCGCACGCCGTTGTTTAACTCGCGAGTAACTATCGAGCACGGACAGAGTAAAGGCCGACCGCCGCCCGCGTAAGGGGCTGCGACCCGACACTTTTCACGGAGAGCTACCCATTCGACGCGCGGGGCCCGCCGCACTGGCGTGCGACGGGCCCCCTTTCCGCCCGATATGCGTAGTAACCCGCAGTAACCCCGGACCGGGCGTCCGGTTACTTCTTGCCCTTGCCCGATCCCCCGCCGTCGTCACTGGAGAGGACGGCGATGAAGGCCTCCTGCGGCACCTCCACGGAGCCCACCATCTTCATCCGCTTCTTGCCCTCCTTCTGCTTCTCCAGCAGCTTGCGCTTCCGGCTGATGTCACCGCCGTAGCACTTGGCGAGGACGTCCTTGCGGATGGCGCGGATGGTCTCGCGGGCGATGACGCGCGAGCCGATGGCGGCCTGCACGGGCACCTCGAACGCCTGCCGCGGGATCAGCTCCTTCAGCTTGGCGACGAGCCGCACGCCGTACGCGTACGCCTGGTCCTTGTGGGTGATCGCGGAGAACGCGTCCACCTTGTCGCCGTGCAGCAGGATGTCGACCTTCACCAGGCTGGAGCTCTGCTCGCCGGTGGGCTCGTAGTCCAGGGAGGCGTAGCCGCGGGTCTTGGACTTCAGCTGGTCGAAGAAGTCGAAGACGATCTCCGCGAGCGGCAGGGTGTAGCGGATCTCCACCCGGTCCTCGGAGAGGTAGTCCATGCCGAGCAGGGTGCCGCGCCGGTTCTGGCACAGCTCCATGATCCCGCCGATGAACTCGCTGGGCGCGAGGATCGTGGCCCGCACGACCGGCTCGTACACCTCGTCGATCTTGCCCTCGGGGAACTCGCTCGGGTTGGTGACGGTGTGCTCGGTGCCGTCCTCCATGAGCACGCGGTAGACCACGTTGGGCGCGGTGGCGATCAGGTCGAGCCCGAACTCGCGCTCCAGGCGCTCCCGGATCACGTCCAGGTGCAGCAGACCGAGGAAGCCGACGCGGAAACCGAAGCCGAGGGCGGCGGAGGTCTCCGGCTCGTAGACCAGGGCGGCGTCGTTGAGCTGGAGCTTGTCCAGGGCCTCGCGCAGCAGCGGGTAGTCGGAGCCGTCCAGTGGATACAGTCCCGAGAAGACCATGGGCTTGGGGTCCTTGTACCCGCCCAGCGGCTCCTCGGCGCCCTTGTGCTGGGTGGTGACGGTGTCACCGACCTTGGACTGGCGGACGTCCTTCACACCGGTGATGAGGTAGCCCACCTCGCCGACGCCGAGGCCGTCCGAGGAGAGCATCTCGGGCGAGTTGGTGCCGATCTCCAGCAGCTCGTGCGTGGCGCCGGTCGACATCATCCGGATCCGCTCGCGCTTGTTGAGCTGGCCGTCGACGACCCTCACGTAGGTCACGACACCGCGATAGGAGTCGTACACCGAGTCGAAGATCATCGCGCGGGCGGGGGCGTCCTTGACGCCGACCGGCGCGGGCACCTCGGCGACGACCTTGTCCAGCAGCGTCTCCACGCCCAGTCCGGTCTTCGCCGAGACCCGCAGGACGTCGTCGGGCTCGCAGCCGACCAGGTTCGCCAGCTCCTCCGCGAACTTCTCGGGCTGCGCGGCCGGCAGGTCGATCTTGTTGAGCACCGGGATGATGGTGAGGTCGTTCTCCATCGCCAGGTACAGGTTGGCGAGCGTCTGGGCCTCGATGCCCTGGGCGGCGTCCACCAGGAGGATCGTGCCCTCGCAGGCGGCGAGCGAGCGCGACACCTCGTACGTGAAGTCGACGTGCCCGGGGGTGTCGATCATGTTGAGGATGTGCGTGGCGCTCTTGTCGTGGGTCGGCGCCCACGGCAGCCGCACCGCCTGGGACTTGATGGTGATGCCGCGCTCGCGCTCGATGTCCATGCGGTCGAGGTACTGGGCGCGCATCTGCCGCTGCTCGACCACACCGGTCAGCTGGAGCATCCGGTCGGCGAGTGTCGACTTGCCGTGGTCGATGTGCGCGATGATGCAGAAGTTGCGGATCAGAGCCGGGTCGGTACGGCTCGGCTCGGGCACATGGCTAGGGATCGCGGGCACGCAGGGTCCTGATTCTTGAGGCGTCCGCATACGTGTGCTGGTGCGTCTGCGGTCTCGGGTCGGATCGTTACGTAGCTTCCATGGTCCCACGGGTGGGGACCCGGGACGGGTTTGGGCCACCGAAAGGGCCACTGCTAGTGTGGGGGGCTGTGTCTCGTGCCCTCTCAGCACGGGACACCGATCGGAAAATCACCCGGCACGGATTCGTGCGGCGCCGCATGCCCGCGGCACCGGGCGGCGCCGTGCCAGAACCTGTAGAGGCTCATTCGTGGCGAACATCAAGTCCCAGATCAAGCGGAACAAGACCAACGAGAAGGCGCGGCTGCGCAACAAGGCCGTCAAGTCGTCTCTGAAGACCGCGATCCGCAAGGCCCGCGAGGCCGCTGCCGCGGGTGACGTCGAGAAGGCCACCGAGTACCAGCGCGTCGCCGCGCGTCAGCTCGACAAGGCCGTCTCCAAGGGCGTCATCCACAAGAACCAGGCCGCCAACAAGAAGTCGGCGCTGGCGCAGAAGGTCGCGTCCGTCAAGGGCTGAACCACTCCTTTGATCTGATCGCCGGAAGGACCCGGGCGGGCCCTCTCTCATCCGCCCCCGACCGGCACCCCGAGCCCGTACGCGGCCTGCGTTCGCCACGCGGGTACGGGCTCAACGGCTTCACCGCAGGACCCCGTCCGCCCCCTTCCCCGGGGGGCCGGCGGGGTCCTTCGGCTTGACGGGGGTCCTTCGGCTCGGCGGGGGTCCTTCGGCTCTGCGGGTTCGGGTGCGCCCCGGAGGATCGTGGGGCGGGTACGCGGCCCGGGCGCTACGACCAGAACGCGTCGGCCGTGTCGATGTCCGCCACGCACTCGTCGAGGTCGGTGATCCTGTCACCGACGATGCGGAAGACGATGCAGCCGGCCTCGTCGATCCTGCGGCCCTGCCGCTCGGCCCGGAAGCGGTGGACGGCCACCGCGTGGCCCCGGCCGTCGACGAGGACGTGCTCCATGCCGGGTCAGGTCCTGCCGCGGGAGCGGGCCGCGCGGGCGATGGTGACGACCGCCTTCTCCAGGGCGTACTCCGGGTCCTCCCCGCCGCCCTTGACACCGGCGTCCGCCTCGGCGACCGCGCGCAGCGCCACGGCGACACCGTCCGGCGTCCAGCCGCGCGCCTGCTGCCGCACCCGGTCGATCTTCCACGGCGGCATGCCCAGCTCCCGGGCCAGGTCGGCCGGCCGGCCGCCGCGCGCCGCCGACAGCTTGCCGATGGCCCGTACGCCCTGGGCGAGGGCGCTGGTGAGGAGCACCGGCGCCACCCCCGTCGACAGCGACCAGCGCAGCGCCTCCAGCGCGTCGGCCACCCGTCCCTCGACCGCGCGGTCGGCGACGGTGAAGCTGGACGCCTCGGCCCGGCCCGTGTAGTACCGGCCGACCACTTCCTCGTCGATGGTGCCCTCGACGTCGGCGGCGAGCTGGGAGACCGCCGACGCGAGCTCCCGCAGGTCGCTGCCGATGGCGTCGACCAGCGCCTGGCAGGCCTCCGGGGTGGCGGACCGTCCTGCGGTGCGGAACTCGCCCCGCACGAAGGCCAGCCGGTCGGCCGGCTTGGTCATCTTCGGGCACGCCACCTCCCGCGCCCCCGCCTTGCGGGCCGCGTCCAGCAGCCCCTTGCCCTTGGCGCCGCCCGCGTGCAGCAGGACCAGCGTGATCTCCTCGGCGGGCGCCCCGAGGTACGCCTTCACGTCCTTGACCGTGTCGGCCGACAGGTCCTGCGCGTTGCGCACGACCACGACCTTGCGCTCCGCGAACAGCGAGGGGCTGGTCAGCTCGGCGAGCGTGCCGGGCTGGAGCTGGTCGGGGGTGAGGTCCCGGACGTCCGTGTCGGCGTCGGCGGCCTTCGCGGCGGCCACCACCTCCCGCACGGCGCGGTCCAGCAGCAGGTCCTCCTGGCCCACGGCGAGCGTCACCGGGGCGAGGGGGTCGTCGGATGCGTTCTTCCTGGCCATCGCGACCAGCATCCCACGCGCCACCGACAGCGGGGGCGGCCCCGGGGCGGCCGGGCCGCCGCCCTACGGCTCCTCGCGCCAGCCCTCCCATTCCCCGGCGAACTCGTCCAGCTCCCCGGGGTCCAGCACGCCGCGTTCGTCGCGCAGGACGACCAGCCACTGGGCGTCCTCGGCGTCGTCCTCACCCGCCAGGGCGTCCCGGACGACCAGCGGCTCCTCGTCGGTCCCGAACCGTTCCGCCAGGGCCTGGACGACCTCCTCCGCCGCGTCCCGGTCGGGCAGCACCAGCACATGTCGTACATCGCTCACACGAGTCATTGTCGGGCACGGCCCCGGCGGCCCGGTCAGGCCCCCCGCACCTCGGGCACCGCGGCCGGCTCGATCCCGAACCGCGTCCGGTACACCGCCAGCACCTCCGCGTCCCGCTCCAGGGTGCGCTCCTGCCGGGTGCCGTCCGGGGCCGTGACCGTGAGCCGCCGTCCGGCGAGGGTGATCCGGCCGCCGTCGTCGGTGAGCCGGGAGCAGACCAGGGAGCGGGTGAAGTGGGAGACGGGTGACGTGCTGTGCCACCACACCCCGGCGGTGAAGTCGCCGAGGGCCCGGGGCCGGACCTCCAGCCGGTAGACGGGCCGGCCGTCCACGCTCACGTCCAGGTCCGCCGCCTCGGGCGCGTCCCGGTGCCCGCCCCGCACCCCGGCCGCGTCCGGTGCCGCCACCGCGATCCGGAACGTGCCCCCGGGGTCGGCCTGGTCCCCCCGGTCCTGGAAGGCCAGGGGCAGATGGCAGTGCGCCCCGAACCCGACGTCGGCCAGCCAGTCACCGCCGTCCGCCGTCCGCACCCGCAGCGCGAGATGGTCGTAGGGGATGCCGAGCCGGCCCCCGTCCCCGTACACCCGCGCCGCGAGCAGGGTGACGTCGTAGCCGAGGGCGGTGAGCAACGCCCCGAAGGCGCCGTTGAGTTCGTAGCAGAACCCGCCCCGGCCCGCGTCCACCACCTTCTCGACGAGGCGCTTCTCGTCCAGCAGGATCTCCTCGCCGAGGTGCAGCGAGAGGTTCTCGAACGGCACGGTCCGCAGGTGCCGCAGGTGCAGGTCGCGCAGCGCCTGCGAGGTGGGCCGGGCAGGGTGCTCGGCGCCGAGGCGGGACAGGTAGGCATCGATCCTCGTTGCGTCCATGCCGACAGTCTTGTCCGTCCTCGGGCCCTGTTGAAGCCCGCAGACGATCTCATGCGATCACAATTCGACCATGGTCAATCATTCAACGCCCGTAAAAGAAAAAGAAAGCGCCATCCTTTCGCACTCCCCTGCCCGCTCCCTCTTCACCTCGTCCTCCATACACATATAAGCCAGTCATCCAGTATCCTCACCTTCCCGGGAACGCTTCCGTCGCTTCGAACGCATTCGGACGTCTCATTCCCCGGGCGCTGCGACGCAGCCGGAAGTACGGTCCTTTTCAGCAGGGGGGAGTGAAGAGGACGTGGAGGAACTACAGCCCGGCGATCCGTCGCACATGGGGCCGTTCACCTTGCACGCCGTCCTGGGAATGGGCGGAATGGCGACCGTCTACCTGGGCAGTCACCACGCCCGGCCCGGCGCGCGGGCCACACCGGCGGTCGTGAAGGTGCTGCGAAAGGACTGCCTCTCGGACGAATACCTGTTGCGTCTCTTCCGCCGGGAAATTCTCGCCCTGCGCGATATGGACGCCGAAGGAACGCTGGAAGTCATCGCGTCCGACCCGAACGGCGAACGCCCGTGGTTCGCGACCGAATACGTACCCGGCATGGACCTGCAATCGGTTCTTGACGCGCACGGTCCGCTCGACACCGCGCAGACCCTCGGCCTGGCGGGGGAACTCGCGCCCCTCCTGATGCGGCTGCGGAACAACAGGATCGTGCACCGCGACCTCAAGCCGTCGAACATCCTGGTCCTGGCGGACGGCACCCTGCGCCTCATCGACTTCGGGATCGTGCGCCGCCTGGACCACACCTGGACCTTGCCGACCCAGAACGTCGGCACCCGCGCCTACATGGCACCCGAGCAGATGCTCGGCATCGCGGACTACTCCAGCGACGTGTTCTCCTTCGGTCTGACACTCAGGTACGCGGCGACCGGCACCCCGATGGACCGGACCGACCTGGCCTCCCTGGACGGCACCGATCCCGATGCCGTCCACCGGCACCCGGGCGCCGGGCTGCCCGCCGACGCCCTCAGCGGGCTGGCAGAACCGCTGCGGGCGATCGTGTCGGCGTGCACCCGGCCGCATCGCGACGACCGCGTGACCGCCCCCGGCCTGCTCACCCTGCTCGCGGACCACCGCGTCCCGCCGCCCGACGGCACGGACGGCCGCGCCCCCTGGCTGCCCGAGGGCGCCCGGGACACGGTCCTGCGTCACCTGGAACGGGTCCGCTCCTTCCTTCCCGCCTCGGCCCGCTCCGGCCGCACCCCGTCCGGCTGGCTCCACCCGCTCGGCGGGCGCGCCCACTTCACCTCCCCCGTCGACACGGGCCGGGGCGTCGCCCTGTGCTCCCTCGACGGATCCGTCTCGCTGGTGGACGCCCTCGACGGACACCTGAAGTGGCAACGCGCCCTCGCCGCCCGCATCGAGCACACCCCTGCCGCCGACCACGGCCTGCTCTACGTTCCCTGCTCGGACCGCACGCTGGTCGCCCTGGACACCGCGGACGGGTCCACCCGCTGGGTCTACCCCGCCGGGAACAGCGGTCTCTTCGCCCCGGCCGTGACCGGTGACCGCCTGGTGGCGAGCGCGCGCGACGGGTCCGTCCACTGCGTCTCGGCGCGCACCGGCACCCGCCTGTGGATCAGCGACCGGGACACGGGACCGGTCTTCCACCGCCCCACCGTGGCCAACGACGTCGTGTTCGTCTCGGGCTGGCAGGGACGTCTGCGCGCCCTGTCCCTGCTCGACGGCACGGAGACGGCACGGCTTCCGCAGGTCCCGGATCCGGTGGGCGCTCCCGCACAGTCCCGGGGGACCCTCTTCGTCGCCGGCCGGACCGGCGTGCTGTGCGCCATCGACGCCCGTACCGGACGGGAGAAGTGGCGCATGGTGGACGGTCCACCCGTCCGCACCGGGCCCGTCCCCGGCGGTGACCTGCTCTACGTCGGGACCGCCCAGGGCACGGTACGGGCCCACTCCACGACGACCGGCCACCCGGTGTGGTGCTCCTCGAGCACGAAGCGCCTCACGTGTCTCCCCGTGCACCACGACGGCACCCTGTACGTCGGCACCGACGACACGCTGACCGCCTTCGACGCCTCGACCGGCACCGTCCGCTGGCAGCGCATCACCGAGGGGAGCATGCACGCGCCCCCGCTCATCGCCCACGACCACGCCTACATCGGGACCTGGAACTGCACGGTGCAGGCCGTACCCCTCCCCCCGCGCGGGGCCCGGTGAACCGGCCGGACACGGCACACCGCCGGGACGTTCCGGCCGGAGCGCACCACGTACGTCGACCACCGCGCGGGAGGGCGCACAGATGCACGAACTCGGAGGGCACCGCCTCCTGCACCGGGTGGGCAGCGGGACGCTCGGCCACACCTACCTCGGCATCGGGCCGGACGGACAGCGGCGGGCGGTGAAGGAGGTGCACACCGACTGGGGCGCGCCGCGGGAGGCCGGGAGGCGGATCGAGGAGGTCCTGCGCCGCTTCGCCCGGATCCGCGACACGACTCAGGACGTCACCGTGGCCCGGCACACGGTCCACGCCGTCGGCGGATACGACCCCGGGGCCGACCGCGCCTGGGTCGCCACGTCCTGGCTGGGTGACACCACGGAACCCGGCGGCAGCGGCCCCGCGGTCTCCCTCGCCGACGTGCGGCATCCGCTCCCGGCCGGGGCCACTCTGCACATGATGTACCAACTCGCACAGCTGGCACGGCAGTTGCACGAGGCGGAACTCTCCCTCTCCGGCCTGAAGCCGTCCAATCTCTTCCTCACCTCCCGCGGGCCGGTGGTGGTCGACGTCCATCTGGCGCTGGCATTGCGCGAGTTGCTGCACGACCGGTCCTCCACGAACCCGGAGCCGCACCACGCCTTCCTCTGGGCGGACCCGGCGTGGCTGCCGCCGGAACTCCGCCGGTTCGGCTCCCGGGCCCGCACCGCGGGCAGCGTCCATGCGGTGGGCGCGATCGCCGTCTTCGCCTGCACCCGCACCCCGCTGCGTCCCGCCACGGACGCCGTCGACGCGCTGACGCACCACCGCAGCACCCGCCGGCGGGCCGAGGAGGCCCTCGGCCGCTGGGCCGTGGACCACGGCAACGTGGCGCTCAAGGTGAAGAAGACGGCGTTGCGCTCGGTCCGGCACCGCCCCTGGTCCCGGCCCGGTCCCCGGCGCCTGGAACGGATCATCGCCTCCCCCCTGTGGGGCAACCACCACCGCAAGGAGTACCGCAGGGTCTGGGAGGAGGAGATGCGGCGCCTGCTGCGCACGGACCCCGGCCACGGCGCCCCCGCTCAGCCGCCCGCGCTCCGGGTGCCCCCCGCCCCCGCCCCCTCCGCCGCCCCTCCCGGCGGGCGGCGGGCCCCCGTGGTCTCCGCGGCCAGCACCCTCCCGGGCGGGACGTTCCGCGACGCGGCGGCCACCGGACACGCCGCCGGGCACACCGCCGCCACGGCCGGGTCCCGGGGCCCGGCCACCGTCCGGGACGCGTCGTCACCCGGGCACCCGGCCCCGTCGGCGGCCCCGGGTCCCCCGGACACCGCCGTGGACAGGACGCCGGCCCCGGCGCACCACGCCACCGGCGCCGCCGGGCGGACACCGGAGCCCGTCTGGACCATCGAGACGGACGGCCCCCTGCTGGCACCGCCCCTGTCCCTCGGCAGCCTCCTGCTGCTGACGTGCGGGAGCGAGGCCCACGCGATCGACACCGCCACCGGCAGCCGTGAGTTCGACATCGTCCTGCACGGAACGGCCGAATCGGCGCCGGTCCGCTGGGACGGCCGGATGTGGTGGGCCCTGCGGGAGGGCGCGCTGAGCGGACACGACCTGAGCGACCCGCACGGCGTCGTCCGCCTGGAGCTGCACGGGGATCCCGGCCCCCACACACCGGTCGTCCTGGACGGCCGGCTGTGGACGGGCACCACCGGCGGCCTGTTCGAGTTCCGGCCCCTGGCGTCCTCGGAGGGCGCCGGACGGCTGCTGCCCCGGTGGGACGAACCCGTGGTCTCCCCCCTGGCCACGGACGGGATCCGCCTGTGGGTCCCCACCGAGCGCGGCGGCCTGACGGCGGTGGACCCCTCCCGGGGCGAGGTCCGCGGCCCTCACCCCGCCTTCGACGCGGCGGGATGCGCGGCGGCCCTTCTCACCGACGGCGCGTACATCGGGGACGCGACCGGTACGGTCCGCCGGCTGAACACCGAGGCGACCACGCGCGGCCAGTGGCAGGTCTCGGCCCTGCCGGTCACCGCGCCTCCCGTCCCCCACGACGGCCTGCTCCTGGTCACCGACCACGGGGGCACCGTCACCGCGCTCTCCCCCGGGGACGGCACGACGCGGTGGCGCGCCGCCACGGACGGCGACGGGCAGCGGGCCGTGGCCGTGCTCGACGGCGTGGTGCACGTGTGCGGCGCCCGCGCCGTCCGGCGGCTGGACGCGGCGACCGGCCGGGAGCTGGAGCCGCTGACCCGGGACGGCGCGGCCCCCACGAGCGTGACCGTCACCCCGGACCACCTGCACGTCGGCTTCGCCGACGGGCGCCTGAGCACCTGGCTGCGCCAGGGCTGAGCCGCGCCGCCGACCCGTCATCGACCGTCCGAGCAGAAGGGCGCCAGCACCGTGTACGAGGCAGAGATCAGCCGGGCCAACCCGGCGTGCATCGTGTTCCTGATCGACCAGTCCAGTTCCATGCGGGCAGCCATGCCCCACACGAGTCAGTCGAAGCAGCTGGCGGTGGCCACAGCGGTCAACACCCTGCTCCGCGAGCTGATCCTGCGGTGCGCTCGGGGCGTGGACGAGGTCTGGGACTTCTTCCACGTCGCCGTCATCGGCTACGGCGCCCAGGTCGGCCCCGCGCTCGGGGGCCCGCTCTCCGGCCGCGACCTCGTGCCCGCCAGCGCTCTCGCCCAGGGCAGCCTCCGCACCGAACGGCACGTGGTCACCGAGACGCTGCCGAACGGCACGTCCACCGACCACGTCGCCGACCTGCCCGTCTGGCTCGAGTCCGCCGCCTCGGGCACCACGCCGATGTGCGCGGCGCTGGAGTACGCGCACAAGGTCGTCGACGGGTGGGTGACCGAGCACCCCAGCGCCTTTCCCCCCATCGTCCTCAACGTCACGGACGGCGAGTCGACGGACGGGGACCCGGCGGGCGCCGCCCAGCGGTTGCGGTCCCTCGGGACCGAGGACGGCAGCACCCTGCTGTTCAACCTCCATCTGTCGTCGGACATCGCCACGCCCATGGCGTTCCCGAGCACGGACGACGGGCTGCCCCCGGCGGGCGTGAAGCTGTTCTCCATGTCGGACGTCCTCCCGCCGGACATGCGGGAGACCGCCCTGGACCTCGGTCTGCCCGTCCAGCCGGGAGCACGTGGCTTCGTCTTCAACGCCGGCATGCAGGCCCTGATGCTCTTCCTGAACGTCGGCACACCGTCGTGATCCGGGGCTGCACCCGGCTGCAGGCGCCCAAGTCCCGTCTGCCGGCCGACCGGATCGAGGACGCGGCTCATACGGCGCTGCCCGCGCCGGGAGGCGCGGGCGAGGCCCGCCTGGCCGTGGCGGACGGCAGCAGCGGCTCGGCGGAAAGCGGCTGGTGGGCACGGCAGTTGACGCGTGACCTGTGCGCGGCTCCCGGCCGGGCCTTCCGGGACGGCCGGGCGTTCCAGGACGTCGTCGCCCTCGCCGCCCTGCGGTGGCCCAGCCACCGCAGGGCCGTGGCCGGGAGCAGGCGGCAGCTCTCGCTGCCGTGGCTGGCCGCCCAGCGTGCGGCGAACGGACCGGCCTCGGCCCTCCTGGGCGTCCGCCTGCTCCCGCCCGCCGCCCCCACCGGCCCCGGCGGACCGGTGAGCGGGGTGTGGCAGGCGGTGGCGGTCGGGGACACGTGCCTGTTCCAGGTCCGGGCCGGCCGGCTGGTGGGTTCGGTCTGCCGGCTCACCCGGGTGCCGCAGCTGGTCAGGGTGCGCGGTGTCGTGCCCCCTCCCGGCCCGGTGCTGCGGGAGGGGGGCTGGGAGCCGGGGGACGTGTTCTACCTGACGACCGACGCCCTGACCCGCTGGTGGGTCCGCCTCGCCGGGGACGGCGGCCGGCCGTGGGAGACCGCCGAGGAGCTGTGCGCCGCCCCGGACCGCTTCGCCGGCTGGGTGGAGGCCCAGCGCGACCGGCGGGCGCTGCAGGACGACGACGTGACGCTGCTCAGAGCGGAGTGCCGGCCGTGACCGCGCCACCGGTGGGGCGCCCCACCCTCGCCGAGTACCAGGCGGCCGTGGCCCGGCTCGACCAGTGCGGTGACGACCCCCTGCTCAAGCGGTGCCGGCCCGAGCTCGGCGCGGACGGCCTGCCCGGCGCGGACGGCGGGTCCTTCGGCGCGGTCTACCGGCTGCACGACCCGCTGTACGGACAGGACTGGGCGCTGAAGTGCTTCCTGCGGGCCGAACCCGACCGCGATCACCGGTACCGCGCGATCGCCGCCTGTCTGGCGGGCGCCCCGGGCACCTGGCGGACGGAGGTCCGCTACCTGGCCAAGGGGCTGTGGGCGCGGGAGCGGTGGTGGCCGGTGGTGCTCATGGAGTGGGTGACGGGGGCGCGCCTGACCGACTGGATCGACGCGCTGCTCGACGAACGGCCGGAGCAGGCGGGTGCCGAACTGCGGCGTCTGGCGCACCGGTTCGCCGGCGCCGTCCACCGTATGCACCGGTCCGGGATCAGTCACGGCGATCTGCAGAGCGGCAACGTGCTGGTGACCTCCGACACGCAGGTGCGGTTCGTGGACTACGACGCGATGACCGTTCCCGCCTGGTCGGCCCGGCCGCGCGAGGACGGGCACCCCGACTTCCGCCTGCCGCGCGAGACGGAGCGGGGGCCGGACGGCGCCACCGCGATGCGGCACACGGCGAGCAGTTCGACCCGGGCCCCGTTCCACGATCAGGCGGCGCTCGTGGCGCTGCACCGGGACCGTTTCCCCTCGCACGTCATCCACGCCTCGCTGGTGATGCTCAGTCACGACCTGTCGCTCTGGGAGAGGCTCCACCAGCCGGGCGCCGACCATCTGCTGGTGTCCCGTACGGACTTCCGTGACCCGGCCGGGTCGGAGCGCTGGCCCGTCCTGCTCGACCACCGGCGCCAGGAGGTCCGTTCCACGGCGCGCAGGCTGAGGGACCTGCTCGACACCCCCGCCGGCCGGCAGCCCGATCTGGAACCGCAACCGGAGGTCACCCCGGCGACGAGCGTGCGGACGGGCATGATGTGGCGCTCCCGGACCGGTGCCCCGGCCTCGACGCTGCCCTTCCTGGACCTCGGCCTGCTCGGGGAGCACGCCGGGGCCGGGGCGGCCCGGGGGGCCTCCCCGGCCCCGCCCGGTGCGGCGGGCGTCCCCCGGTCACCGGGCCGCCCGCAGCCGCCGGACGGCCCGGAACCGCCGGGTGCCCCCGATCCGTCGGGTGCCCCGGACCACTCGGGTGTCCTGGGTCCGTCGGGTGTCCCGGACCACTCGGGTGTCCCGGATCCGTCGGGCGGCCGGCGTCCGGCGGGCCCGGCGGGGGACGCCGCCGCCCTCGCCGGGGCCGGCAGCGTGTCCGGCCCGCCCGACGACGGTTCCGGGCACTCCCCGGCGTCCTTCCGCCCCTTCCTGCTGCCGATGTGGCAGGTCGTCACGGCCGGGGGCGTCCTGTTCGTGCTCCTGGCAACCGTCGTGTTCATGATCGTCATGAGTCTGGACCCCGCCCGCTGACCCCGCGTCCCCCGGCCGCTCCCGCGAAGGGTCCCGGGGTCAGTCGTCCGCCGGGTACTCGACCGCGACGACCAGGGCGCTCGCGGACAGCCCGCCCGCCTGGGCGACGATCTGGTAGAAGCCGGGGGTGTGCACGCGGGCCCACGCCGTCGAGGTGCCGGGCTGCCCCATCACGGGGGCCGGGTGCATCCGCGCCACCACCTCACCGGTCTCGGCGTGCACCAGCCGGCAGGCGAGGGCGCTCGTCTGCGCGCCGGTGACGGTGAGGCTCCAGTCCCGGTCCACGACGACCTCGGACGGCGCGGTGATGCCGAAGGACGGCGCGAGGGAGGCGACATCGGCCGGGGCGTCCGGTCCACCGGACCCCGGCCGGTCCGTCAGGATCTCCCGGATCAGGTTGATCACCGTGGCGCTGGTGGCGAGCGAGTTGTGATGCCCCACGACGGGCCGGTACGCGGCCGGTCCGGTCGGCCAGGCGGACCGCGTCGGCACCACGCCGTCACCGCCCTCGTCCACCAGCACCGGCTGCCCCTGTCCGTCGCGCAGCGGCGTCCCGTCGTCGCGCAGACGTGGCACGTGGGTGAAGAACTGCACCGTGCCGTCCTGGAAGGTCATGCTCTGCAGGGTGGCCTGCTCCGTGCCGGCGACGGCGTGCACCCGCCACGTGGCCAGGGACCTCCGGCGCCGCGCCTCCTCCGCCGCCTCGGCGAGCTCCGCGTCCCCGCCGACCGCGGCGACATCGGCGGGCGTGAGCCGGCGCAGCCCTCCGTCGGGTGTCCGCACGCACCGGGTGCCGGGCAGCAGGTCGTACAGGCCCGGCATGGTGCGCGCGGCCGGGCCGAGGGGGTTGCGCAGCGTCCGCCGCCGGCCCGGGGCGGACAGCAGCTGCAGGACGCCCGGGATGCCGTGGAAGGGGGTGCCGACCGTGATGACGTCCCGGGTCCGCGCCGCCAGTTCCGGGGAGGCCGCCAGGGCGGCCTGGACGACGAGGCCGCCCATGGAGTGGGCGACCAGCACCAGCTTCGGCCGGTCGGCGGGCGACCGGACCGCGGACGCCCGCCGGGCCGGGTGGGCCTTCCACAGCGCCAGGTGCCGCAGCGCGGCCTCGGTGAAGTGGCGCGCGGTGTCCGCCACCGACAGCCGCCAGTCGTAGGGGTGTTCCAGCACCGCGTCGTCGTGCAGCACCACGGAGCGGATGCCCTCGACGAGGCCGTGGTACGGAGCCTGGCCGCCCACCAGCGGCAGCCACGCGAGTTCCGGGAGCAGCCGCTGGGCCCGCAGGCGCTGGGTGCGCCCCTCGCGCTCCGCCCGTGTCACCGTGAGGGCGGAGCGCGCGGGGGCGCGGCGGCCGGTGCTCGGCAGACCCACCGGGAGCTGGGGGAGGGTGGTCGAGGCGAGCAGGCGCAGGAAGCCGACCCCCGGCCAGACGGCCCTGCCGTCTCCGTCGGCCTCCACCAGGGTGCTCCCCCCGATGCCCGGCAGGACGATCACCGCGTCCCCGGTGTAGGGGCGGTCCACCTCGTGCCGGTAGGAGTCGATGAGAGCCCGGTGCCACCGAGCGACGCTGTCGCCGGAGGCGGCCACATAGTCGCCGATGGCGGCCCCCCGCCCCACGCTGCTCACACTGCCCCCGCTGCCGGCCACCGCCTCGAACGGCCCCGCCGACGGGTCGGTCTCCGCCGCTCTCCTGGGCACCGCCCGCCCCGGGGCGCCGTCCCCCGGCCGCACCGGCTCGGGGCGCGGGGTGGCGACGACCTCCCCGGTGAGCGAACCGAGCCGGGCGTCGTCGGTGCCCTCGCTCCCGCCGACGCCCAGGGACCTCGCCGTGTCGGTCACCAGGCGCGGCATCGCGTCGCCGATCTCGGCGGCCAGTTCGCGGATCAGCAGGGGGTGACGCCGATGGGCCCGCAGGGTCAGCGCGTCGACGCGCGCCAGGGTGTCCTCCCGCAGGCGGATCGCCTCCGGGCCGTCTGAGGTTCCGGCACGCCGGTGGGCGCGCAGCTGCGCGGCGGCCACCGACAGCAGCCGGATCTCCCCGCCCGGCCGGTCGGTGATGCGGCGGGCCTGCGCCAGCAGCTGCAGGGCGTCGTCGAAGCGGCCCAGGTCCTCGCAGGCCCGGGCTCCGAGCAGGGCCACGTCGACGAAGACGTCGGGGTCGGGTGCCTGCCGCGCCAGCGTCCGGGCCCGGTCGAGCATGAAGTAGGCGTCCGCGGGGCGGCGCTGGGCCATGCGGGCCCGCATCCCGAGCAGGGTCAGGTCCAGGTCTCCGGCCACCAGGTGCCGGCGTTCGCCGAGCACGCGGACCACCCCGTCGGGGTCGTCCGCCGCCAGCAGTTCCAGGCCCACGCGTGCCGCCTGGCGGCGCCAGGTGTCGTCGTCCGCCTCGGCCCGCAGCAGGGCCGTCGCCGTGGTGCCCAGGCGCTCCATGAGGTAGCTCTGGGCGCGCGGCGGCAACTCGTCCATCGCGCTCTCCAGCGCGGGCCCCGCCTCGTCGGTCCACCGCTGGTCCAGGGTGCGCGTCGCCTGGGCCAGCGCCAGCCGGTGGTACAGCTCCTCCACCCTGATCTCCGTCCGGAGACGTCCGGGGGCGTCCCGCGTGCCGAGCCGCTCGTAGTGGCGCACGGCCCGGCGGTGGATCCGGTCCATGGTCCGGCGGTGCTCGACGCGGATCATGGGCAGCATGATCCGGCGGACGTCGCTGCGGTGCACCGCGGCGTCCCGGCCGGGCACCTTCTGCACCAGGGTGGCTTCGGCCACGAAGGCCGCGAACAGCCGTCGGGCCCGCTCGTCGTCCACCCGTCCCAGACCGCACGGCTCGGCCAGCACGTCACGGATGATCTCCGGGCTGAGGACGCGGACGGCGAGGCCGGGGCTGGCGAGGCGGCGCAGGTCCGGGTCCTCCAGGTGATCGAGGATGCGCCGGTAGAGGACTCCCTGCAGGGTCTCGGCACCCACCTCGGACAGGAGTTCCGCGCGCAGCTGTCCCTCGGTCAGGGTGCCGGCCCCGTCCCGCCGGATCAGGGCGGCGGCCAGTTTCAGGTTGAGCGGGCTGGTGCCGACGATGTCCAGGACCTCGTCGAGGTCGAGTACGGGTCCGTCGCCGTCCGTGGCGTCGGCGCCGTCCGTCAGCCGTTGGTGCAGAAAGGCACGGGCGGTTCCGGGGTCGAACCCCGTCAGCGGCAGTTCCTCGAAGGCGTCGTTCGCGAAGGGCGCCCGGCCCGCGGCCAGCACCCGGAGGCCCGGGTGGGCCCGGTGCAGCAGGTGCAGGAAGTCCAGCAGCCGCCGCACGGCGACCGGCCCGCTGCGCTGCACGTGCTCGACGGCGTCCAGGGCGAGCAGCCACCGCGCCCCGGTGTCGCCGGTGATCGAGGTGACGAGGGCCGCCAGGGCGTCGACCAGGGTCTGTTCGTCGCGCCGCCGGGCGGTGCGGCCGCCGAGGGAGCCCTCCTCCGACCCGCTGAGGCGGTCGGCGGCCAGGGTGACCTCCAGCTCTCCGGCCAGCTCCGCCGCCTCCCGGGCGAACTCCGGGTACAGCAGGCCCAGTTGGCGTACCACCTCGGCCGCCAGGGTGAGCGGTCTCACGGCGACCAGGTCGTGCCGGTCGAAGGTGAGGTAGAGGCAGGGGGTGCGGCCGGGGGCCCGGTGCGCCGGCCGCCGGGAGCCGGCGTCGCGGTCCAGGACGAAGCGGGCGAGCAGGGTCGACTTGCCGACCCCGCCGGGCCCTTGCACGAACAGCCACCGTCCGTGGGCCCCACCGCGGGACGCCCCCCGTCCGGGCACGGCGCTCGGGCCGTCCGCCGCATCCTCGGCCCGGCCGCCCCGCCCGCCGGCCGGGTCCCGGGTGCCGCCGGGCGGGGTGCCGGGCCCGTCGAGCAGGGCGTCGAGCCGGGCGAGTTCGTCGCGCCGCCCGGTGAAGGTGGCATCGGCCAGGGCGTGCAGCGGCTGCAGCAGCCGCGCCCGCCCCATGGCCCGTTCGACGGCGTGTGGCTCGGGCAGGACGACACCCTCCCGGGCCAGGCCCGCGCGGGCCCGCGGGGCGTCCTCGAACCAGCCGACCACCGTCAGTGCGGTGTACAGCTCGTCGTAGCCCTGTGCGCTCAGGGGCGGGGCGGCCCTCCTGAGCAGACGTTCGCTCCACGCCCGCGCGGGGTCCCCGGCGTCCGGCGCCGCCACGGCCGCCGACAACAGCCGGTCACGGGTGCCCAGTTCGTCCAGGGTGCGGGCCCGGACGTCCCGGTCCAGGCACCAGCGGCGGCCCCGGGACGTCGTGATGCGCAGGCAGTCCTCCAGGAGGAAGTCCTGCAGGGCCGCGTCCGCCTCCCGTGGCCCGGCCAGGTCGCGTGCGGTGAACGAGCCCAGCAGGACGGTGCGTTCCCGCAGCGAGTGACGGTCCGCGGCCGTCCGCTCCGGAACCCCGCCCCCGGGTGGTGTGCCCGTCACGTGGCTCACCGCCCCCGGCCGTACTGCTCGCGGGCCCAGGAGGCGGCCGCGACCTGGAGCCTGTCGGGCACCGGCAGGGGGGCGTCGGCGACGACGTCACCGCCTCCGGCGCTGTTGCTCAGTTCGTTGGCGAGCCCGAGGACCTCCTCGTCGTCCGCCGGGCGGCCGGCCTCCCGGGTGACCGCCGCCACGTACGCGTGCAGGTCCCGGCCGAGGAGGGGCCCGAACTCCTCGTGCGAGACGTAGGGATACAGGTCGGACGGCAGCCAGCCGTCGTAGGCCAGCAGCACGATGCGGAGACGGTCGGCCATCTCGTCCTCGACGACGGCCGTCACCAGCCGGGTCAGGGCCCGGAGGGCGGGCTCGGTGAAGCGCACGGACTGGGAGTCGTCGATCACCAGCCAGTGCCCGTCCTTGGCGTCGCAGCCTCCCCGCGCCCCGTTCATCTGGTGCTCGATCAGGTGCACCAGGCGGCGGGCCTGGCTGTCCTCCGAGGTGTGCGGATCGATCGTCAGGGGCCACCCGAACAGCTCCTGAAGGGTGTCCGCGATGTCCTTGACCCGGGCGGGAGAGAGGTAGTCGCTCATGCGGATGCGGCGGCAGTCGACCCGGTGGCTGCCCAGGACGTGGGCGATCAGGTACCAGCTGTGCGTCCGGCCGACGCGCCGCGGCCCCTGTACGGCCAGCACCCGTTTCCCCTCGCCGGTGACCATCTTGTGCAGTGTGCTCCGGAACGACACCCGGTTGAAGAAGGCACGCTGCCGGTTGCTGACCAGATGGGCCGCGCTGGGCTCCGCCTCCGGCGCCGAGGGCTCCTCGGTCAGCAGGTACCCGAAGACCGGGTACGCGGCGGTGTTGACGTCCGACGCGGCCCGCGCCACCAGGGTGCGCAGGTGGCCCCCGGCGGCGGCCTTCTCCAGCGCCTCCGGCCACACGTCCGCCATGCAGGTGTCCCAGTGGATGTCGGCCGCCCTCAGCCCCGCGCCGACGATCAGCTCACGGGCGGTCCGCTTCTCCGGGTACACGGCGGTGAGTGCCTTGAGGAGTTCCTTGGCGCGCTTGTCGTCGAGGTGGAACGCGCCTTCGTCGAGCAACGCGGTCATCGGCTCACACCAGCGCCTTCCGGACGAGTCCTTCGACGACCCGCTCGATCCGGATGCCCTCGTTGCGGAACTCGGCGGGCTGGTCGGCCCCGCCGATCCGCCGCCACCGGCGGTGCAGGGCGACCGGCCGCCAGTGGTCGTCGAAGACCGGCGAGCCGGACGAGCCCTTCTCCGTGTCGGTCCAGTACTGGATCACCGTGTCGTCCACGTGCCGCACCACGTTGTGCCGGGCGGCGAGCTTCTTCACGGCACCGTTCGGGTGCTGGATGATGTACACCCGGTCGTCGACGGCCACTTCGGCAGGGTCCGTCAGGGACACCCGGACGGCGTCCTCCGGCAGTCCCTCGGCGGCCCGCACCACCGCCCAGTCGGGTCCCGCCTCGCCGACGGCGGACGCCGGGTCGCAGGGCACCACCCGGTGCTCCCGGACCCGCCCGTCGAGGTCGGCCTCGTACCCGAACCACGCCTCCACGGCGGACGGTGCCCGTCCCTCGGCGTCGAACAGCACGTGGTGGTTGGTCAGCAGCAGGTCGTCGGTGATCCGGAACCCGGTGCCGTGGTACGGGGACCCGTCGGCCGACGTGACGAGCAGGCGGCACACCGCGGTGGCCATGCGCGTCCCCCTGCGCAGGAAGTCCACGTCCTGCAGGGTGCTGGACCGGAAGATCTGCCGCTCCTGGGCGTCGGGGTCCGTGAAGTGCGCGAAGTCGCCCGGCCCGTCCCGGCTCCCGGGGGCCGCGAGGACCGGACGCGCGTCGAGCAGTTCCCGTACGCGGTCGCCGGCGGCGCGGTCCGGGCCGGCGACGACGGCCTCCAGCAGGGGCCGCAGCCGCTTCTGGTTGCTCGCCACCCCGATGAGGTCGAACCAGACCGTCATGACGGGGCGTTCCCAGTCGACGTACCCGGTGTGCACCCCGGCCGCCTTGGCGAGTTGTTCGGCCCGGCCCGGCCGGTCGTACACCGCGGCCAGCAGGTCGCGCAGTTCCAGCGCACCGGGCGCGGTCCAGTCGAAGGGCACGTGGTCCACGAAGTGGGTCATGGTCTCTTCACTCGTTGTCGCTCGTGGGCGGTGTCCGCCGGGAAGGATCACTTCTGCGGCTGGAACGCCCAGTGGTCGCCGGCCGCGTGCGGGACCCGGGTGAGTCCGTAGCGCTGAGCGGGCCGGTGCCCGTGCCGGAACAGCCCGTGGAGGTCGGCGAGCACCGACGTGTGGTGGCCCACGTAGGAGTGGCCGAGGAGGTCGGCGCCGAGCGCGGTGACGTCGACGGTGTCCAGCCCCGGCGCGACGATCACCGACCGGCCGGCCTGCCCGGCACGGGGGAAGTCCGCCAGCCCGCGGGCCGCGGCGAGCGCCCGGTCCCGGTCGGAGACGTACAGGGTGCAGGTCTCGGCCTGGCGCAAGGCGGCGGGCAGCCGTTGCCGGAACACGTCGCTGTCGACGTCGGGGGCGGCGAACACGACGTGTCCCAGCCGCCCGGAGCCCGCCGGCAGGGCGGTGGTGTCCAGGCCGGCGAGTCCCGCGGTGAGCACCCGGTTGCCCATGCTGTGCGCGACGACGTGCGTCCGGCGCACGCCCGTGCGGGTGAGTAGCGCCCGCAGGAAGTCCTGGAAGTGGGGCACGGCCCGGGCCGCGGCCGCCCCGTCCGCCACGTAGTCGTGAACGGCCCCCTTCGACGCCCAGCTGTAGAGCGCGACCACACCGGTGAAGTTGAGGTCGTAGGCGATCTGCGCGGCCTGCCGGACGGCGGCGGGGAATCCGACGTTGTAGCCGTGCACGAAGACCAGCGCCTCCCGGTCCGTGCCCTGGTCGAGCTGCTCGCGCACCTGCGCGGCGAAGGTGTCCGCGTCCAGCGGCTCGGGCGGGCCGACGACCAGGTCGCGCTCCGGGTCCGGCCGGAACTGCAGGCGCCACCAGCGGGGTTTGGTCACCGCGCCGACGGGCCGGTCGTCCGGCACGCTCACCGTGGCCCTGCCCTGCGACAGTTCCCCGCGCCGGGCTCCGTAGCGGACCCCGTCCGGCTTCCGGGCGTCCTCCTGGGCACGGTCGGTGGCGTACATGACGGGCACCAGCAGCGCGCGCCGGAACTCGGTCCAGTATGCGGGTGCCGCCGCGGGCCCGAAGCGTTCCCGCCCGTCGGCGAGCCGGTCGAACTCCTCGTTCAGCCAGGCCCCCAGGGGCGGACGGGCCCGCAGGGCGCTCTCCACGCGCCGCGCGGCGGCCTCGACCGCGTCGAAGTCCTCCGGCGTCCCGTCGTCGTCGCGGCACGCCTGTTCATACGCCCGTAAGCCGTCGAGCACGTCGTCCTCGAGGTCGCTCAGCTCCTCGTCGGCGACCCGTTCCGGCACCTTCGGCCAGATGCCCGCCACCGCCGGAACCAGTGGTCCCCACCGCTCCACTACCCCTCCCCCGGAAGCACCGACGACCCGATTCCGCATCTGGGCCGTCGCACCCGGCAGTTTACGGCGTGTGGCGCACCCCACAGGCCCCTTCGCACGAGACGGCCCCCTTCCCGCCTCCCTCGGGCCCGGGCCGCCCGACGCGACGACCGGCGGGGGTGCCGGGGAGCGGTACCGGAGCGGGGCCGGTCAGGCCGGTCAGACCTTCGGCCAGGTGATGCGCTGCCCCTCGGACGTGACGACGATCTCGAAGCGGCCCAGGTCCGGGGAGCCGTCCGCCCGCCAGCGCAGCAGGTGGTCCTCCACCTCGTCCCACAGCCGCCCGGGGCCGCCCTGACGGACGGTCCACTGGCCACCGTCCTGGGTGAGGGCCGCCCAGGCGCCGGCCTCCACGTCGACGAGGACGTGCCGCGTCGTGCCGGCCGGTGTCAGGCTGAGGCGCTGTGCACGCGGGGCCGCCAGCTGGGCCACGAAGCGGGCGTCCCAGTCGTCCAGGACATCGGCACCGAGCCGGGCCGGCCGCTCCTCCCCGGACTCCAGGTCGGGGAGCATGCCGAGCGGCGGCGGCAGCTGCGGCCGAGCGAGCATGAACGAGACCTGCCCGCCGAGGAACCTGCCGCGGGCCACCCCCTCGTCGCCGACGGTCAGCCGGGCCAGCTCCGAGGCATGCATCCAGCCGCACACAGTGGCCAGGATGGTGCCGCCCGGCCTGGTCTGCCCGACCCACGTGTGCGGCAGCTCCCGTACCCCGCAGGTCGCCACCAGCCGGTCGTACGGGGCGCCGTCCCTGTGCCCGGCCAGGCCGTCACCGACGACCAGCTCCGGGAAGTAGCCGCACGCGGCCAGGCCGTCACCGGCACGGCGGGACACCTCGGCATCCACTTCCACCGACGTCACCAGGTCGTCTCCGAGCCGGTGGCACAGCAGCCCGGTGGAGTAGCCCGTGCCGGTGCCGATCTCCAGCACCCGGTCGCCGTCCTCCACCCGGAGGTCCTCCAGCATCCGGACGACCAGGCTCGGCAGCGTGCTGGACGAGGTGGGCTCGCGCAGGATCTCACCGCGGATGTCACCGGGCACGACGGTGCCCGCGATCTGGGTGACCAGCGACTCGTCCGCGTAGCAGCGCTCCAGCCAGCCGTCGGTGTCGGCCGGCACCGACCGCCAGGCATCCCCGGAGCGGTCGAAGAACCCGCCGCGCAGGACCTCGTGCCGGGGCACGGCTTCGACGGCCTGCCGCCACTGCTCGGTACGCAGGGAACCACCCGCGGCAAGACGGTCGGCCAGCGCCCGTCGCAGGGCGGCGGACTTCATGACGGTCATCAGCGGATCGTCCTCTCCAGCAGGTCGGCCATGGACGCGAGCATCGGCAGGCCGGTCTCGGTCTCCAGCCAGTACCACTGGCCGGCTGGGTTGCACTCCAGGAACCACCATCTGCCCTGGCGGTCGACGGCGAAGTCGAAAGCGCCGAAGACGAGATGGAAGTGGGACAGGTATGCGTGCACGGCCTCGGTGATACCGCGCGGGGGTGTGGTGACGCTGTAGCGCAGGCAGCTGTAGTCGGTGCGCCAGTCCAGCAGGTCCGAGTCGATACGGACGGCGAAGACCTCGTCGCCGATGACGGTGACCCGCACGTCCGCGGCCTTGTCGACCCGCTGCTGGAACAGGTGCGCCGTCCCGGCCACGCTGTCGTCGATGCCGTCGGCGGCAACCTCGGCGATCTTCACCACGTTGGAGACGCCGTCGACCAGGTACACCGGATTGTGCAGGGGCTTGTAGATGACCGGGCCGTGCCGCTTGATGAAGGCCCTGGCGGCGTCGGGACTGGATGTGATGAGTGTGGGCGGGACCAGGAGGCCGGCCGCCGTCGCGGCCGCCAGGCCAGAGGGCTTGAACTCCGCGTCCCCGACCCGGTGTGGATGATTCACGTACAGGCAGCCGGGCAGCGAGGCGAGTACGCCCCCGAGCCCGTACCGGGCCTGGGTGACGGCGAACTGGGCGTCCTGCGCGCCCAGATGGGGGAAGGCGAAGCCCGACGGGCGCCGGTAGTACAGCGCCCGCACGTTCGCCAGGTCGGCCGTGCGGGACGGAGTGCGAAGGCGCCCCTGCAAGCCGCTCGATGCGACCTCTGCCTCCATCGACAGTGATGCGGGGAAGTCCCCGGAGTCGAGCCGCACGATCGGGATGCCCCGGTCGTGCAGCTCGCTGATCACCACGTCGGCGGTGGGGTCGTACAGGCTGGTGACGACCAGCACCGGACGCGGCTCATTCATTGGTCGCTGTCGCTCCCCGTGTCGCTGTCCTGCGTGGAGCCGTTGCCGTCCGGGCTGGTCCCCGTGGACGGACTGGTGCCGGTGCTGGTGTTGTGCCTCCCCATCTCCATGGCCTGGCCGGTCTCGTCGTAGAACCGGGCGGTCTGGGAGGTCGGGTCGAGCTCGGCGCGCGCGTAGCCAGGCGCCATCGTCGGGTAGGGAGCCATACGGCTGACACCCCACGGGGCGACGGTGGGCACGCCGGACGGAAGCGGCGACGAGACCGGGAAGCGATCAGAGTGCACGAACACGGTTCTTCCTCTCTCCTGCACTGGGAATGAACCCGCCCTCAGGGCCGGGTTTGCCAGGGTTAGGGGTCCTGGCGGGGATCTTCGGAACCCACCCCGCCGGAGGCTTGCGTACTTTCCGACGGGACGGGCGAGACCCTCCCGTCGCGGCTTGAGGACCACGACGGGAGAGGCGTTCGAGGGATGCGACCCTGACCCTGCGGTCGCCGTGGGGCCCCGTCACACCAGGGGCGGGGAAGGGCCGCGGTCAGCGGCTGAAGCGCGCCCTCTTGGCGCATCCGGCGTGGATGAGGGCGGACCGGCCGCCACCGGCGGTGGGCGAGATCTGGTCGTACGGCACGGTGTCGTCGCCGTTCTCGATCGACCGGTCGCAGGCCACGCACATGCGGACCGCGGTCAGCGCGTCGTAGTGGTCGCACAGGCAGCGCACCGAGCGGGCGAGCCGTCTCACGCGGGCCACTTCCCCGCTGAGGCCGGCGGCCTCCGGCTCGGTCAGCTGGCGGCGCGCCTCACCGACGCCGGCGAGCGCCACCTGCGCGGGCACGTCGTCGTCACCGCATCGCGCGGCGAGCTGCTCGATGCACGGCATGAGCTCCTGGAGGTTGCGGGTGAGGTCCCGTGCGAACAGGGCCACCAGGCCGTGCCGGGGCAGGGTGACCTGGTCCAGGAACCAGGCGGCGTTGCTGCGCATCGAGCCGATGCCGGTGATGCGGCAGTCGGGGGTCTGCGGCTGGGTGGCGGTCACGAGGTCACCGCCTGGCGGTGGCGGGGGCACCTGCACGGAGGCCAGGCGCAGCTGGTCGGCGGCGGCGTCTCGCCGGTGCCCACGGATACGACGGTGCCGCGGTCCTCGAGGACCCTCCCGTGCCGGTCCACTCGCAGGACCTGGATGGTCATCCTGACGCCCCGCTTCGCAGGGGCTGTACGGTTCATGGTGTCGGCGCTCCTTGCAGCGTTGGCACCCCCGGCGAGGTCTCACCACCTCGTCGGGGACGGACGCTTATGAACGTAGGAGCGCCAGCACCCAACCGCCGACCGTAATCCGGTCGCTACGCTCAGGCAGCAAGGATGCCGATGCGCGAGGCCAGTTCAGCGGCACGACGCCGACGAGCCGCCTGGGTCGACTCGACCTCTTCGAGCAGGATCGCCCGGGCGTAGCCGTTGTAGCGGATCGTGTCCGGCGCGGCCTCGGCAGCCTTCTCCAGCGACGCGACGGCGGTCTCTGGCTGGTTGTCCAGTTGATAGCCGCGGGCCTCTTCGATGCGGTGGCGAGCGCGGCGCGGCCGGGACTTGATGACGTTCTGGTCCGCGCGCGCGGCTTGCCGCACGGACTCGCCGCCCTGGTGGAGCTCCACCGCCACGGTGACGGCATGCGCGCCCATGATGGCCCTGCTGAAGCTGGTGGCGGGATGGTAGTAGTCGGCAGGCAGGCGCTTGGCCATGTCGTTGGCCTTGTCCCAGTGCCTCCACGCCGTGCCGGTCTCCCGGCGGCGGGCCGCGGTGTATCCGAGCTCGAACTCGAGAGCGCCCGCGATGGCGAGGACATCGTCGGCGGCGTCCGCAAGCAGCGGCTTCAAGTAGGACACCGCCTCCCGGTTCACCGCGTCGGCTGCTTCGAAGTGGCGTGGCCCGCTGTCCCTGTGAGCTTGCGCGAGCAGCCACGAGGCGACACCGATGGCGTGCGGGTCCCCGCTCTCCTGGGCGGCAACCATGCCGCGTTCTGCCACCCGCCACAGCAGGGAGCTGTCCGGCTGGTAGGCGATGAAGAACTGGCTCAGGCTGTAGACCTCCGCGAGGACGGCCTGGGCGCGGCGGCGCTCCGCAGCGGTGTCGGCGTGGCGCACAAGGGCCTGCGCGTCCCGGATCAGGTCCGGCAGCAGCCGACCGATCGCTTCGCGGTGGTTCTTGGACGCGTGCCGCTCCCGCCAGGCTGCGTGCAGCCGTGCCTCGAGGTGTGCGACAGGAGGCGGCTCCGCGCTGCTGGTGAGCGGGAAGCTGTCGACGGCGGCCCTTACGGCAGCCAAGCGGGGGTGCCCTGGGCCGATGAACAGATCGACGTGGGTCTCCGGCCGGCCGGTCAGATCCGCAAGGTCGCGCACCCTCAGCGCTTCGGCGATGCGCATCACCATGTCAAGGCTGGGGGTCTTCTGCTGGCCGTTCTCGATCTTCCGCAGGGTGTGCGGTGACACGCCTACCAGGTCCGCCAGCTGAGTCTGCGTCATGCCGCGGCGCTCACGCAGAATCTGTACTCGCTGACCGAATCGCAGGGAGTCGGCGTAGGGATCGGGGGCAGCATCTCGAGGCATCACGGCCTTGTCCCTCCTCGCAGCTTCGTCACTGCAAGAGTAGGGGCAAGGCCGTTCCCTGTGGGCCTTCCAGGTGAATGCCGGGCCACTGCGGGGCAGGTCTCCGACGCGCCCGCACACGAGCAAGCATTGGGCCCACACCGAGGATGCGCGGTGGGGGGTCCCGGGCCACTTGGGAGGGTCTCGGAGGACACCGCCCCGGAAGCGCCGGTCCCTTGCCAAGGGCACTGGTGGCGATGGATGCTCACGATGGCCGTCCGGGCCGACCGAACCGGCCCACCCGCTCCTCAGTTCCCAGCCACCCCCAGCTCCTCCCCCGCCCCCACTACCGCGAGGTCCCCCTCCCGGTCCGTGCTCAGCACCTCCGCGCCGCCCGCGCGCAGGGCGGTCACCGTGCTCGGGGCGGGGTGCCCGTAGGGGTTGTCCTCGCCCGCGCTGATCAGCGCCAGCCTCGGTGCCACCCGGCGCAGCAGGGCCGGGTCCTGATGAGCCGAGCCGTGGTGGGCGACCTTCAGGACGTCGACGCCGCTCAGGGAGGCGGCTGCCGGTGACCGCGCCAGGGCCCGCTGGGCCGGGGGTTCCAGGTCGCCGAGCAGGAGCAGGCGCAGGCCGCCGGTGCGGACGAGGAGGGCGACGCTCGCGTCGTTCGGGCCCTCGGGCGCCGGCACGGGCACGGGTACCGGTGCCGGGAACGGCTGTCCGGGTGGGGCCTCGGGAGCGGCCGGCGGGGGCCACACCACCTCCCAGGAGAGTCCGCCGGTGCGTCGCCGTTCCCCGGTGGCGGCGGCCCGGGTCACCGGGACGCGGGCGGCGGCTGCGGTCCGGCGGACGAACGCGGCCTGCCCGGCGGGTTCCTCCAGCCCCGTGGTCTGGACGGCGCCGACCGAGCGCCCGCGGAGCACTCCGGGCAGGCCGGCCACGTGGTCGGCGTGGAAGTGGGTGAGGACGACGAGCGGCACCTCGGTGACGCCCAGGGAGCGCAGGCAACGGTCCACGGCGGCCGGGTCGGGTCCGGTGTCCACGACCACCGCGGTGTCCTCGCCCGCCGCCAGGACCAGCGCGTCCCCCTGGCCGACGTCGCACATGACCATCCGCCAGCCCGGTGGTGGCCAGCCGGTGATCACTCGGGTCAGCGGGGGCGGCCGCACCACCACCAGGACCAGCAGCAGCGCACAGAACGCGCACCACCAGGGGTGGCCCAGCAGGCGTCGGCCGAGGAAGAGCACGGCCAGGGTGACGAGACCGAGCAGGGCCGCCCCGGCCCAACTGCCCGGCCAGTCCACGCCCGCGCCGGGCAGTGCGGCTCCGGTGCGGGCGATGCCCGCGATCCACTCGGCGGGCCAACCGGCGCACCAGGCCGCCGCCTTGGCCGCCGGCATGGCCACCGGGGCGGCGGCCAGGGCCAGGAATCCCAGCACGGTGGCCGGGGCGAGCGCGAACTCGGCGAGGAGGTTGCACGGCACCGCGACCAGGCTCACCCGGGCCGACAGCACGGCCACCACCGGTGCGCACACGGCCTGCGCGGCACCGGCGGCGGCCAGCGCCTCCGCGAGCCGGGGCGGGACACCACGCCGCCGCAGTCCGGCGCTCCAGCGAGGGGCCAGGGTGAGCAGCGCCCCGGTGGCCAGGACGGAGAGCAGGAAGCCGTAACTGCGCGACAGCCAGGGGTCGTGGAGGACGAGCAGCAGGACCGCCGCGGCCAGGGCCGGGATCAGGGATCTGCGGCGTCCGGTGGCGAGCGCGAGCAGCGCGACGGAGCCACAGGCGGCGGCTCGCAGCACGCTCGGGTCGGGGCGGCACACGGTCACGAAGGCGAGCGAGAGCGCGGCGCCGAGCACCGCCGTCCCCCGCAGGGTGAGGCCGAGCCGGGGGGCGAGTCCGCGCCGCTCGGCCTGCTGCGCCAGTCCGGGAGGGCCCAGGAACAGGGCGAGGAGGATCGTGAAGTTGGCGCCGGACACCGCCAGCGTGTGGGTGAGGTCGGTCTCCCGGAACGCCTCGTCCAGGTCCGGCGCGATCCGTGAGGTGTCGCCCACGACCAGCCCGGGCAGCAGGGCGCGGGCGTCGGCGGGCAGGTCGTCGGTGGCCTCGCGCAGCCCGGCGCGCAGCTCCCCCGCCAGCCGTTGTGCTCCCGACGGCTCTCCCACGACGTCCGGCCCACCCGCGCCTTTGGTCCTCAGCACGGCGGCGAACCGGTCGCCGGACGTGGTCGGCGCGAGGCGGGCCTCGACGCGTAACCGGGTGGTGGGCAGGAGCGCGAGCCAGGGGGAACCCTCCGCATCCCGGCCTGCCCGGGCGGCGGGAACGTCCCGTGCGGAGGAGCGGTCGTCGACGATCACCAGGACCGGGGTGCGGACCTCGACGGGGGCCGCGCCCGCCCGCTCCACCGTCCGCACGTCGGCCTCGATCAGGAGGGAGGGCGGGGCGGAACCGCCACCACCGGAGCCCGGCCGGGCGCGCCGGGGGTCGGCGGTGACCTCCACCTCGGCTGTCACCCGCGCGTACTCCCGCGCCAGGTCCGGGACCGGACCGCGCCGCAGGTCGGCGCCGTGCAGACCGGCCGCCACGGCGGCGGTGGCGATGCCGAGCAGTACGGCGACGGCGGTGATCCGGGCCCCGGCGGAGGCGGGAACGTACCGGGGTGCCGGGCCGGGGCGTGCCCGGGCCGCTGCTCCAGTCCTGCCGGGGCGGCTGCGACGCATCAGCAGGAGGACGCCCGCACCCGTGCCGGAGAGCACCGCCACGGCAGCCACCCAGCGGGGCGTGGCGTGAAGGGTGAGCGCGGCCGTGGCCCAGACGGCGAGTGCGGGCACGACGAGACGGAGGTCGGTCGGCGCCTCCTGCCGGGGACGGGACGCGCCGAGCCGGTTCCCGGCGGCGGCGTGGACGGGGTGCCTCATGGCCGCACCAGGTTCCGCAGGTCCGCGAAGCGGCGGTCACCGATGCCGTTGACCTCGCGGAGCTCGTCGACCGAGCGGAAACCGCCGTGACGGGTGCGGTAGTCGATGATGTGCTGCGCGAGGACGGGGCCGACTCCGGGCAGGGTGTCGAGCTGATCCGCGGTGGCGGTGTTGAGCGACACCGGCGTGACGGGTCCAGCGCCGCCCGGGCCACCGGAGCCACCGGGACCGCCCGCGCCGGCCGGGGCACCGCCCGTGCCACCAGTTCCCGGCGGAGGCACCGGGCCCCCGACCACCACCTGCTCCCCGTCCACGAGGAACCGGGCCCGGTTGAGCCCGTCCGTCTTCGTGCCGGGGCGTACTCCGCCCGCCGCGCGCAGCGCGTCCTCGACCCTGGATCCGGCGGGCAGCCGGTGCACGCCCGGGTCGCGGACCTTGCCGGAGACGTCGACCACGATGCCGGGGGCCGAGGAGCCGGTCGGCGGCTGGGCAACGGAGACGGCGTCAGACCCGGCCTCCGCACCCCGCACCCCGTTCCCACCCGCCGGCGGATGGGACGAGGCGGCGCGCAGCACCTCCGGGGCCCGCACCGGCTGGGTCCGACCGGACCAGAAGTGGTGAGCGGCGAACGCCACCGCGATCACGAAGACCACCGTCAGCGCGATCACGTTGCGCCGCTCCAGCCCGCAGCGCGTCCGGACCCACAACGGCAGCCGCTCACGCAGCGCGAGTCCGAACCGTTCACCGCGCCGGGGGACGTCAGCCTCCTCACCGGCAGCGTCCTCCTCGGCTGCCGCAAGGGGATTCGGGTGCCTCACCGCCGGGCCGGTGTCCTGGCGCCACCTCGCCCCCGCGTGCGCCGCCGCATCCGCGTCCACACCCGTACGGGCTCCCGGGCGTACACCGAGGCCCGCGCTCGCGCCCCGCCCCGTCGGCGTGACGGCGTCCGTCGCCGCCGTCACCGCCCAGCGCGGGGCGCGCCTCGCCGGCCTCCCTGCGGTGGCGTCGGCGGCCGCAGCCCCGGCCGGTGGCGATTCCGGCACCGCGTCAGCGACGGACACCGCGGGCGCGGTCCGGTCATCCGCGATCCGGCGGTCGCCGGTCCCACCGCCGACGCCCGCGTCACCGGCCTGCCGCTCACCGAACAGCGTCCGCGCGCGCTGCCGGAGCAGGACCGCCGATGCCGCACGGTCCGCACGCCGGTAGCCGTGCCGTCCCCGTCCCCCCTGCCGTGCGCCCCGCCGTCCGGGCCCGGTGGGGCCGCCGTGCCGGACCCGGCCGTCGGACGTCGCGCCCCGGCCGGGACCGCTGCTCGCCCTCGCTGTGCGTGAACGTGATCGAAGTGCCATGCGAGGAGCATCGGGCACCCGGCCGAATCGCGATGATCTTGGTCGAATTCCGTGGATCACCGACGGGTTGTGGACAACCCCGTCACTCGAACGGGGAACAGCAGCGCGCGTGTCCCAGCCTGCCCGGGCTCCCCGTCCCGGCATGGGAGTCCCGGCACGGGAGTCCCTGCTCGGGAGGCCCGGCACGGCCCGGGGGAGGTCGACGCCGAGCCCGACGACCACGGCCTCGGGGACGGGAAGTTCATGCGGCGCCGGGGACGCTCCGGGCGTACGAGGTCACGAACGCGGTGATGAGCCGGGCGAATTCGGTTCGGTCGGCGTCCGTCCAGTCCGCCATCACACGGGCGAAGATCTCCTGCCGGAAGCGGTGCGCGCGGTCGACTTCTTCTTGTCCCTCGTCGGTCAGGGCGAGCAGGGTGCGCCGGGCGTCGGACGGGTCGGTGCGGCGGGTGATCCATCCTTCCTCGGCGGCGCGCAGCACCAGGCGGCTCGCCCGCGGCTGGTCCACGCCGAGGGCGGCGGCGACATCACTGACGGCACACTCCCGGTCGCGGGCCTCGATGGCGTCCAGCACGCCGAACAGGGTGGGGTCGATCGGCTTCCCTCCGTCGGGCGGCGCCAGCCGCCCCAGCGATCTGCGGGTCTGGCTGCGGCGAATGGCCACCATCGCCCGCTCGACCGCGGCGACGGCTTCCTGTTGATCCCTCTGCGACATGCATGCTAGCTTACAACTATTGTCATAAGACATACATATGAGGGGTGATCGGCATGCCCGACACGACCCGCCTGCCCAGCGTCCGCGAGCAGCGGCCTCTCGGCTACTGGCTGAAGCACATCGACGGAGCCCTCACCGAGAACATGGACCGGCTGTTGGCCGCGGACGGCCTGGACCGCCGGGCCTGGCAGGTGCTGAACACGCTGTCGTACGGCCCGATCACCGTCGCGGCGCTCGACGAGACCATGACGGCCTTCCTGTCCGCCGACGAGCCGACCACGCGGTCGCAGGTCGAGCGATTCGTCGAGCGCGGTTGGGCGGGGCAGGCGGGCGACGGAAGGGTGACGCTGACCGAGGAGGGGCGACGCGCCCACGAGCGGGCCTCCGAGAGGGCCCGAGCCCTGAGGATGCGGATGATGGAGTGCCTCTCGGCCGACGAGTACGGGGTCCTGATGGAACTGCTCCAGCGCGTCGCCACCCACCTCGACGCCCTGGCGGCCGGAGAGCCCGGACCGTAGCCGTCCACACGCCTCTCCTCGCGAGAGGGTGGCCACGGGGCCCGCCCGGCAGCCTGCGGCATACGGCGTGGGCCGGCCCCCGGTCCACGACTCCGGGGCCGTCCCGTACGGCCCCGGTCACCGCGCCGAGACGACGACCCCCAGCAGCCCCGGCCCCGTGTGGGCGCCGATCACCGCGCCCACCTCACTGACGTGCAGCTCGGACAGGCCGGGCAGCCGTGCGCGCAGGCGGTCCGCGAGGGCGTCCGCGCGTTCCTGGGCGGCGAGGTGGTGGACGGCGACGTCCACCTCGGCCCCGCCCGCCCGCTCGGCGGCGATCTCCTCCAAGCGGGCGATGGCCTTGGAGGCGGTGCGCACCTTCTCCAGGGGCTCGATCCGCCCTCCCGCCAGCTGCAGCAGCGGCTTCACGGCGAGGGCCGAACCGAGCAGGGCCTGGGCCGCGCCGATCCGGCCACCACGGCGCAGGTAGTCGAGGGTGTCGACGTAGAAGTAGGCGGAGGTGCCGGCCGCGCGCTTCTCCGCGGCCGTGACCGCCTCGTCCACGGTGCCGCCCGCCTCGGCGGTCTCGGCGGCGGCCAGGGCGCAGAAGCCGAGGGCCATCGCGATCATGCCGGTGTCCACCACCCGCACCGGGACCGGCGCCGTGCGGGCCGCGACGACGGCCGCGTCGTGGGTGCCGGACAGCTCGGCGGACAGGTGGAGGGAGACGATGCCGTCGGCGCCGTCCTCGGCGACCTTGCGGTAGGTCTCGGCGAAGACCTCCGGGCCGGGACGCGAGGTGGTGACCGGGCGGCGCTTCTGCAGCGCCTGGGCGAGGGAGCGGGTCGAGATCTCGGTGCCCTCTTCCAGGGCGCGGTCGCCGAGGACCACGGTCAGGGGAACCGCCGTGATGCGATGCCGCTCCATCGTCCGGGCCGGAAGGTAGGCCGTTGAATCGGTGACGATCGCGACATGGCGGGACATGAGCTGGAGGTTACCTGCCGTGGTGGGCTCGCGGCAGCCCGGCCCCGTGCGCCGGGCGCGGCCGTGTCCGGATCGCGCACCGCCCCCGGAGCACGCGCCGCTCCCCGCGCACGCGGTCGTCGTCATCCGGTGCCGAGTGCCGGGGCACCGGTTCGTCCCGGTGAGGCGGGCTGCCCCGCATCACCGCTGGACCGTCAGGTGGTGCTCTCGGGGCGGGCCTTCTTCTGCCAGGGGTAGACGGGCCGCGGGGCGGGCGGGGTGATGGCGGGACGCACCGGCTCGGGGCCGGAGTCCCGCGCCGGGGTCTGCTGCGCGGAATCCTGCACCGTGGGGCGGGCGGGCGGGGTGCCGGCGGCCGGGGTTCCCGGGCGGTGCGGGCCGGCGGACGCGGTGGCCTCCTCGCCGGTGGTCCAGTGCCGCAGCGCGCCGGCCTCCATGTCGATCTGGGCGCTCAGCGAGTCCAGGTCGTCGTCCGCGAAGCGGCGGGCGCGGTCGCGGGCCGCCCAGCGCAAGGAGTCCGCGGAGTGGGTGATGCGTTCGGTGCGCTCGCGCAGCTCGGGCAGGCGGGCGGCGAGCGTGGCGCGGTCCGGGTCGGACTCCAGGCGGCGTAGTTCGTCGTCCAGTTCACGGCCGTGTGCGCTGAGCCGCTCGAAGAGGCCGAGGGACTCCTTGACGGACGCGTCCTCGGTGGCGGCGGCCTCCAGCGCCTCCTGGGTGGCCCGCATGGAGGTGCGCAGCTTCAGGCGGAGCTGGGCGATCTCGCCGGCGGGGCCGGGACGGCCGAGCGCCTTGGCCTTGAGGGTGTGGTCCTCGACGGTGCGGCGGGCCTGGGTGATGTGGCGGTCGGCACTGCGCTTGGCCGCGCCCACCACCTTCACGGTCGCGTAGGCGCCGAGTACCACGAAGAGCACGAAAAGCAGGGCGAAGACTGCGATCACTGCTTCCACGAGGCTCCTCCTTCGGCCCTTCGGCCAGTTCCGGCACGCTCCGCGCCGCTCTTCAACGGTAAACGCAACGGGCAGGTGCGGAGTTCCGTCCGAACCCCGAACCTGCCCGTAGGGGACTACCCCGAAAGCCGCGTCACGCACACGGCCGGCCGCGGACGGGAGCCCTCGGAGGGCTCCCGCGGCGCTCACGCCGGGACGATGTTCACCAGCTTCGGCGCCCGCACGATGACCTTGCGGATCCCGGCACCGTTCAGCGCGGCCACGACCTTCTCGTCGGCCAGCGCGACCTTCTCCAGCTCGTCCTCGGAGATGTCCGGGGACACCTCCAGCCGGGCCTTGACCTTGCCCTTGACCTGGACCACGCAGGTCACCGTCTCATCCACGACGTAGGCCGGGTCGGCGACCGGGAAGTCCTGGTGGACCACCGAGTCGGTGTGGCCCAGCTTGCGCCACAGCTCCTCGGCGATGTGCGGGGCCAGCGGCGCGGCCAGCAGCACCAGGGCCTCGGCGACGGACCGCGCGATCGGGCCGTTCGCCTTGGTCAGGTGGTTGTTCAGCTCGGTGACCTTGGCGATGGCGGTGTTGAAGCGCAGGCCCTCCAGGTCCTGTCGGACGCCGTCGACGGCCTTGTGCAGGGCGCGCAGGGTGTCCTCGTCGGGCTCCGCGTCGACCACGGTCGGCTCGCCGGTGGCCTCGTCGACGATGTTGCGCCACAGCCGCTGCAGCAGACGGAACTGGCCGACGACCGCGCGGGTGTCCCAGGGGCGGGACACGTCCAGCGGGCCCATCGCCATCTCGTACAGGCGCAGGGTGTCGGCGCCGTACTCGGCGCAGATCTCGTCCGGGGTGACCGCGTTCTTCAGGGACTTGCCCATCTTGCCCAGCAGCCGGGAGACCTTCTCGCCCTGGTACCAGTAGGCGCCGTCGCGCTCCTCGACCTCGGCGGCCGGCACCGCGATGCCGCGGCTGTCGCGGTAGACGTAGGCCTGGATCATGCCCTGGTTGAACAGCTTGTGGAACGGCTCGGCCGAGGAGACGTGGCCCAGGTCGTACAGCACCTTGGACCAGAAGCGGGCGTACAGCAGGTGCAGCACGGCGTGTTCGGCGCCGCCGACGTACAGGTCGACGCCGCCGTGCGGCATGCCCTCGCGCGGGCCCATCCAGTACTGCTCGATCTCCGGGTCGACCAGCTGCTCGGAGTTGTGCGGGTCCAGGTAGCGCAGCTCGTACCAGCAGGAACCGGCCCAGTTGGGCATGGTGTTGGTCTCGCGGCGGAAGCGGCGCGGGCCGCGGCCGTCGCCCAGGTCCAGGGTGACGTTCACCCAGTCCTCGTTGCGGGACAGCGGGGTCTCGGGCTGGGTGTCGGCGTCGTCCGGGTCGAAGGTGCGCGGCGAGTAGTCGTCGACCTCGGGCAGTTCCAGCGGCAGCATCGACTCGGGCAGGGCGTGGGCGACGCCGTCCTCGTCGTAGACGATGGGGAAGGGCTCGCCCCAGTAGCGCTGACGGCTGAACAGCCAGTCGCGCAGGCGGAAGTTGACGGTGCCCTCGCCGCGGCCCTCGCGCTCCAGCCACTCGGTGATGCGGGCCTTGGCCTCGGCGACGCCCAGGCCGTCCAGGCTGACGCCGTCGCCGGTGGAGTTGATGACCTTCGCGTCGTAGGAGGCGAAGGCGTCGTCCCAGGCGGCCGGGTCGGTGCCGCGGCCGTCGGTGGGCTCCACCACGCAGACGATGGGCAGTTCGAAGGCGCGCGCGAAGGCGAAGTCGCGGGAGTCGTGCGCGGGGACGGCCATGATCGCGCCGGTGCCGTAGCCCATCAGGACGTAGTCGGCGATGAAGACGGGCACCCGCTCGCCGTTGACCGGGTTGACGGCGTAGGCGCCGGTGAAGACACCGGTCTTGTCCTTGGCCTCGGCCTGCCGCTCGACGTCGGACTTGGAGGCGGCCTGCGCGCGGTAGGCGGCGACGGCCTCGGCGGGGGTGGCGTGGCCGCCGGTCCACACGTCGTGAGTGCCCTCGGGCCAGGCGGCCGGGGTGAACTTCTCCACCAGCGGGTGCTCGGGCGCCAGCACCATGTAGGTGGCGCCGAACAGGGTGTCGGGGCGGGTGGTGAAGACGGTGATGTTCTCGCCGTCGATGGGGAAGTCGACGCGGGCGCCCTCGGAGCGGCCGATCCAGTTGCGCTGCTGCAGCTTGATGGCCTCGGGCCAGTCCAGGGCGTCCAGGTCGTCCAGCAGGCGGTCGGCGTAGGCCGTGATCCGCATGTTCCACTGGCGCAGCTTCGCCTTGAACACGGGGAAGTTGCCGCGCTCGGAGCGGCCCTCGGCGGTGACCTCCTCGTTGGCCAGCACGGTGCCCAGGCCGGGGCACCAGTTGACCGGCGCGTCGGAGGCGTAGGCCAGCCGGTACTCGCCCAGGACCTCGGCGCGCTCGGCCTCGCTCAGGTCGTCCCAGGCGCGGTCGGTGCCGGGCACGGGGCGCTCACCGGAGGCGAACTGCTCGACCAGTTCGGCGATCGGGCGGGCCCGGCGGGCGTCCTCGTCGTACCAGGAGTTGAAGATCTGCAGGAAGATCCACTGGGTCCACTTGTAGTAGTCCGGGTCGATCGTGGCGAACGACCGGCGCTTGTCGTGGCCCAGGCCCAGCCGGCGCAGCTGGGACGTCATGTTCTCGATGTTGGCCTCGGTGGACACGCGCGGGTGCGTGCCGGTCTGCACGGCGTACTGCTCGGCGGGCAGGCCGAAGGCGTCGAAGCCCAGCGTGTGCAGGACGTTGTGCCCGGTCATGCGCTGGAAGCGGGCGTAGACGTCGGTGGCGATGTAGCCCAGGGGGTGGCCGACGTGCAGTCCCGCACCGGAGGGGTACGGGAACATGTCCATGATGAACTTCTTGGGCCGGGCGGCCAGCTCCGGGTCGCCCGCCAGGTCGCCCTTGGGGTTGGGGGCGGCGTAGGTGCCCTCGGCGTCCCAGAAGTCCTGCCAGCGTGCCTCGATCTCGGCGGCCAGGGCGGCCGTGTAGCGGTACGGCGCGGCCTCCGCGGCCGCGGGGTTCGTCTCGCTCATGATCCTCAAAGCTCCATCGATCGTCTCTGCCTGCGCCTGCGGCTGCCGGAAATGAAAAAACCCCTCGCACAGGAGGGGACGCCGCGCCGATTCCGACCGTCCATCACCGGCGGTCGGGACTGATCAGCGCGGCTCGCTAAGCAGGAGGCGTACGGCACGCATGGCGCAAGGGTACCGCAGGCCCGCGGGCGGTCGCGACGCCGTTCCGGGCGCCGGAAGGGCCGGGGAAAGCCGGGGAAAGCCGCCTCCCGGGCCGGTGTCCCGCCGTATTTACTGAAGTTCAGTCAAAGGTTACTTCGCGTAACAGACACTAAGGGGCATCACAACAAGCCGATGATCCTTTGGTAACAGCGCAATAACTCAAACCTCGTACTGATCGGTACGACCGGGCTTAGAGTTCGCCCCGGGACCGCTTTACCGATACCTCGGAGTTGCCCCATGAACCGTCGCCCGGACAGCAGCCCACCTCCCGCACGGGGCAGGTCGGCTGCGGATTTGCTGTGCCCGCTCCGAGTCATGACGCCGGGAGGTGCGTCATGAATCCGCACGACAGCACCGCGGACGACTGGCTCGCCGAGTTCCTGAGCTTCGGCGTGGGCGTCCTGTCGCTGGTCTGCCTGAGCTGTTCGGTGATCTGGGGACTGGTGGCCCAGGACCGGATCCTGCTCGGCCCCCGCCAGCGGATCCTGGCCCAGGCGGTCCACCGGACGACCGCCGTCGCCTCGATCGTCTTCCTGCTGGTGCACATCGGTATCAAGATCGGCCAGGAGCACGTCTCCTGGATCGCGGCGGTGATCCCCTTCGGCCTGGCCCTCACCGACGACGAGACCGTCATGGGGAGAAGTTTCCTGATCGGCCTGGGCACCCTGGCCGGCTTCCTGATGATCTTCGTGGGCATCACCGGCATCCTGCGCAACCGCTTCGCCACCCCGGCGCCGGTCGCCGCGCGCTGGCGGGCGATGCACATGCTGGCCTACCCGGCCTGGTGCGCCGCCCTCGTGCACGGGCTCTACGCGGGTCGCGAGGCCAAGCCGGTCTTCCTGATCCTGTACGGCCTGTCCGTGCTCGGCGTGATGACCGCGCTCGTCCTGCGCGCCGCCCCGCGCCCGGTCAAGCGCAAGATCGCCGACCGGCTCGCCGGCCTCGTCGCCGGCCTCGACCAGCAGGGCGGCCGGGACCGGCTGGAGGAGAGCCGCTCCCGGGCCGCCGAGGGCGCGCTCGCCGGGTACGACAGCCCGCGCGAGTCCCGGCAGCCGCGCGGCGGCACGCCGTCCGGGTTCGCCGGCCCGTCCGGCGCCTCCGGGTCGCTGTACGAGACGGCCGAACGGCCCGCCCCGGAACCCGCGAACGGCTTCGCCGCCGCCTACCGCGCGGTGTCGGCGCCCTCCGCCCCCTCGGCGCCGCAGCAGCCCTTCGCGGCGGACCGGACCGCCCGCATGGAACTGCCGCCGGACCTCCAGGTGACGGAGGCCGTCCCGCGGGTGGACGGGCCCTCCAGCACCTCCGGCAACTGGCCGATCCCGTCCCCGCCCCCCGTCGGCGAGGCACCGCCGTCGGCCTACGACCCCCTCCAGGACACCGGATACAACATCCCCACCTACGACAATTCGCCCGCGGCGCCGTACGGTTCACGTGACGTGTACGACACCGGTGAGACGAACGGCCTCTACGGCACGTACAACCCGGATGACACGTACAACAGCGGTCCCGCCACTGAAACACGCCCCGGTGCGTCGCCGTCGTCCACCTACGACTTCGACGCACCGGGATCGGGCGAACCTTGGAACACGCCTTCCGGAGGCTTTAAGTGAACGAGGCCCTGCCCGACGTCCCCGAAGTCCGCGTCGTCGGCCTTCCCCAGCTCACGTCGGGCTTCGACCTTGTCGACCGGCTCGACCTCCCCATGCACCTCAAGGTGCACGGGCCGCTCGAACCCATGGGCGGCGAACAGCTCGCCCAGCTCGCCGAACGCATCAACCTCAGGGGCCGCGGCGGCGCGGGCTTCCCCTTCCACAAGAAGCTGCGCTCGGTCGCCGAGACAGCCATCAAGCGCGGCGTCCGGCCGGTCGTCGTCGTCAACGGCAGTGAGGACGAACCGGCCTGCCGCAAGGACACGGTGATGATCAACCGTGCCCCCCACCTGATCCTGGACGGCGCGTTGCTGTGCGCCGAGGCCATGGGGGCCCGCACGCTCGTGGTGGGGGTCACCCGGGAGTCCACCCAGCGCTCCATGGAGGCCGCGCTCGCCGAACGCGGCCTGAACAACGGCCGCCGGTCGGCGCTGCGCGCCCGCGTGCAGCGCAACCCGGTGCGGATGGTCACCGGCGCCGCCGCCTCCCTGATCCGCTCGATCGACGGCGGCCCGGCCATCCCGCCGGGCCGCAAGACCAGCGCCTCGAAGAACGGCGTCGGCGGCGCCCCCACCCTGCTGTCCAACGCCGAGACGTTCGCCCAGCTCGCCATCGCGGCCCGCATCGGCCCGGAGCGCTACGGCAACACCGGCCTGTACGACGAGCCCGGCACCGTCATGCTGACGGTGTCCGGGGCGGTGGCCCGCCCGATGGTGGTCGAGGTGCCCACGGGCGTGCCGCTGCGCTACGTCCTCCAGCTGGCCGGGGCGCCCCCGGTGCCGCAGGGCGTGCTGACCGGCGGCTACCACGGCAAGTGGATCGACGCGGCCACCGTCAACGAGGCGATCGTCTCCCGCAACTCGCTGGACGCGGTGGGCGGTTCGCTGGGCGCCGGGGCGATTCTGCCGATCAGTCAGGACACCTGCCCGCTGGGCGAGTCGCTGATGGTGGCGAAGTGGCTGGCCGAGGAGAGCGCCGGCCAGTGCGGCCCCTGCTACCTGGGCCTGCCGGCCGCCGCACGCGGTCTGGAGGACATCCTCAACGGCGGCGGCCCGGCCGCCCTGGAGGCCGTCAAGCAGGTCGCCAAGAACGTGAAGCGGCGCGGCGCGTGCTCGCACCCGGACGGCTCCGCCATGTTCCTGGAGTCCACCGTCAAGGCGTTCACCGACGACCTCGCCGCCCACGTCCTCGGCAACGGCTGCGGACGGCCCGTGGCGGGCGTCCTGCCGCTGTTCGAGGGCGGCAGGGCCCCTACGGGCATCCCCGGGGGCGGAGGCGAGGAGAACGGCCCCAGCCGCCAGAAGATCTACGTGGACTGGACGCTGTGCCGGGGCCACGGCCTGTGCGCGGACATCCTCCCCGAGGTCTTCCAGCTCGGCGCGGACGGCTTCCCGACCGTGGCGCAGGCCGAGGTCCCGCGGTTCGCGGAGGCCAAGGCCCTGCGGGCGGTGCGCCGTTGCCCCGCGCTGGCGCTGCGCATCGAGGACGAGGCGCCGCGGGCCAAGGCGCCCTCGCGCAACCTGCCGGTGCTCTCCCAGGGCCGCGGCCGGCGCGCCCTGGGCCGCTGAGACCGGGCCCGGGGCCGTCGGTCCCGGGCCGCTCGGCCGGCTCCGGGCCGTCCGGCCGTCGGCCCCGCACACAACGCCGAAGGCGGACCATCCTCCCGGATGATCCGCCTTCGACTTCTGTGGAGCTAAGGAGAATTGAACTCCTGACCTCCTGCATGCCATGCAGGCGCTCTACCAACTGAGCTATAGCCCCGTGTTGCGTTCCGCCCGGTTTCCCCGGCGGCGACGCCAACTTTACACGGTCCACCCGGGCCAACACCAAATCGGTTTCGCTTCGCTCGGCTATGCCCCAAATGCCCGCGGGGCTCCCAGCCGTCTCAGGCCGTGACGAACGAGTAGAACCGCTTCAGCGTGCAGTGTTCCTCCAGCAGCCGACCGTAGATCGGTTCGCCCTCGAGTTCGCGGTACGTCTCGATGGGGTCGCCCTTTATGATCAGCGCCCGCGCGCACTCCTCGCACCAGTACTGGTACTCGGGGTTGAGCGGCTCCATGTCCCGTACGATCGGCGTCCCGCTGCCGCACCAGTCGCACTTCCGCCTGTGTGCACCCATCGCTCAGCTCCAGCTGTGGCCGCAGGCCGTGCACACGTAGGAAATGCCTCCGTTGTCCCCGAGGACCTGGGCGACGTGCGCGGAACCGCAGGAAGGGCAGGCGAGTCGGGTCGAGGTGCGTCGGGTCACCACCGCTCCGAGGAGGCGGTCGCCCTCCCCGAAGATGCTCGCAGGCATCGCAACTCCCTCCCGTCGGGCCGCGCCCCCTTCGGCCGTTTGATTCTGCCACGACCGGGCCAATACGGTCAGCGACGCCGGGATACCGTTCGGGACACGGCCCGGCGCCTCGTCGAGGTATACGCCTCGCGGAGCGTTCCTGCTCAAAGCGAGGGCGACGAAAAATCCCGCCCTCTGGGGGAGGACGGGATCTTCGCGATGTGGAGCTAAGGAGAATTGAACTCCTGACCTCCTGCATGCCATGCAGGCGCTCTACCAACTGAGCTATAGCCCCTTGCCCCATGTGATCGGCTCACATGGTGTTTCGCCCCGCTCGGCGGGGCGAACAAGAAGAACTTTAGCCTGCGACCTGCCGGAAAGTGAAATCCGGGCCCCGGGCCGCGCCGGGACCGGGCCGCGGGCCGTCAGTCGTCGTCGCCGAGCACCGGTTCCGGCAGGGTGCCGGCGTTGTGCTCCAGCAGGCGCCACCCGCGGGCGCCCTGGCCCAGGACCGACCAGCAGCAGTTGGTGAGGCCGCCGAGGCTCTCCCAGTCGCGCGGGGCGAGACCGAGCAGGCGGCCGATGGTGGTGCGGATCGTGCCGCCGTGGCTGACCACGACGAGCGTGCCGTCCTCGGGCAGCTTCTCCACGTGCCGCAGCACCACGGGAGCGGCGCGGTCGGCGACCTCGCTCTCCAGCTCGCCACCGCCCCGGCGGACCGGCTCACCGCGCTTCCAGGCGCGGTACTCGTCGCCGTGGCGGGCGATGATCTCGTCGTGCGTCAGCCCCTGCCAGGAGCCCGCGTAGGTCTCCCGCAGCGCCTCGTCGTGGGTCACCGGCAGGCCGGTGAGCGCGGCGAGCTCGGCCGCGGTCGCCGCGGCCCGCTTCAGGTCGGAGGCGACGATCGCGTCCGGCTGCAGGCCCGCCAGCAGCCGGGCCGCGCGGCGGGCCTGGGAGACACCGGTCTCGGTGAGCTCCACGTCGGTGGTTCCCTGGAAGCGGCGTTCCACGTTCCAGGAGGTCTGGCCGTGCCGCCACAGGATGACGCGGCGGCCCCGGCCGGCCCGGCCGGCGTCGGCGGTGGCGGCGCTCACCGCCACTCACCACCCGGCTCCACGGCCTCGGCGGCGTCGGCCTCCAGCTGCCTGGCGTGCTCCTCGGCCTTGCCGCGGGAGGCCACGGCGTCGGCGGGCAGCTCCAGCTCGGGGCAGTCCTTCCACAGCCGCTCCAGGGCGTAGAAAACGCGCTCCTCGCTGTGCTGCACGTGGACGACGATGTCGACGTAGTCGAGCAGCACCCAGCGGGCCTCGCGGTCGCCCTCGCGGCGCACCGGCTTGGCGCCGAGCTCCTTGGCGAGCCGCTCCTCGATCTCGTCGACGATCGACTTGACCTGACGGTCGTTGGGGGCGGAGGCGAGCACGAAGGCGTCGGTGATGGACAGCACGTCACTGACGTCGTAGGCGACGATGTCGTGCGCCAGCTTGTCGGCGGCCGCCTGGGCGGCGGTGGTGACGAGCTGGAGGGAACGGTCGGTTGCGGTCACTGCACGGCTTTCGGTCGGTGGTCGGTTGTCCCCAGGGTCTCACGGACCGGCCGGCGCGCCCCACGCGATAACGCGTGACCACGGCGGGGTGCGCCGGGCCCCGGCCGCGCCCACGGCCCGGGGGCGCACTCCGCCGCGCCCCCGGGACACGCCCCTCTACGACCCGGGGTCGTAGTCCTGGCCGAGGACCACCGCGACGCGGGCGTTGGCGGAGATCTTGCCCTTGGTGACGGCCGAGGCGGGCAGCCCCAGGGTCTTGGCGACCTCGGAGGCGTTCTCCTTGTCGGCGGCGTCGGCGTAGACCACCTCGGAGGTCGCCTCGGCGCTCGCGGTGCCGCCCTCCAGGAAGGTGAAGCCGCCGTTGAGGAGCACCACGCGGGCCTTCTCGGTGTGGTCCTTCACACCGGTGGCGTTGCGCACCGAGACGCTGACGGCGGCGTCCTGGTCGGGGCTCTTCGCGGTGCCCCCCAGCACCTTCTTGACCACCTCGTCGCTCGCCTCGGCACTGAGGGTGCCGTCGTCCTCCACGGGCAGCAGGGCGGTCGTGTGGTCGCCGCCCTTGGCGAGGTCGGAGAGCCGGGCGAGGAAGGAACCCAGGTCCTTGTCGGTCAGCGGCGGCTCGATGATCTGTCCCAGCGTCTGGACGGTGAGCGTCGCCGCGTCCGGGTCGGAGGTCATCTTGCGCAGCACGCCCTGCATGACCTGTCCGAACCGCTCCAGCTGCGCGTTCTGCGTCTCGCCGGAGCCCCGGTGGGTCGCGTAGGCGACGGCCATCTTGCCGCTGAGGGTCTGGCTGCTGCCCTTCCTGACCAGGGGCGCCTCGCCCTTCTTCTTGGCGGACGGGTCGGGCACGTCGGCGTCGGTGTCGATGTCGATGTTGCCGACCAGGTCGACGAGGTTCTGCAGGTAGGGGGTGTCCAGGCGCCAGGTGCCCTCGATGTCGGTGCCGAGGACCGCGTCTAGGGCGCCCCGGGTGCCGCCGGAGCCGTCGTCCTCGACGGACTTGGCGAGCGTGGTGGTGGTGCCGTCGTCCGCGGTGAGGGCGAGGGAGTTCGGCAGCAGGACGGTGGTGCCCTGCTTGGTGGTGGTGTTGTCGACCAGCAGGGCGGTGGCGGTGCCGCCCTTCTTGGTGTCGTGCAGGTGGACCACGATCACGTCCCGCTTCTGCGCGCCGGCGGCCGTGGTGGTGCCGGTACCGGTGCCGGAGCCGGACAGGCCGGGCAGCTTCCCGGCGTACCAGAGGTAGCCGACGCCGCCGGCGACGACCAGGGCGAACACCACAGTCAGGGCGATGACGCGGCTGCGGGCCCGGCGCTTGGCCTCCTCGCGGCGCTCGGTGCGGTTCTCGGTGAACTTCAGCCAGTCGATGACGTCCTCGGAGTCGCCGTCCGGCTCCTCGACGAAGGCGAACTGCTCGGTGCGGTATTCCGGTTCGCCGTCGTCCGGGGCCGGGGCGTCCTCGTCGTCCACCGGGCGGGCCTGCTGCGGGATGTGCGCGGTCTGCTCGGCGGCCCGGGCCTGCTGCCCGGTGCCGCCGGGTGCGCCTTGCGCGTAGGGGTCGCCGTAGGGGTCGTAAGGGGCTGCCGGGCCGCCGCCCTGCCCGTAGGAGCCGTAGGGGTCGTAGGAGCCGTAGGGGTCGTACGGGTCCTGGGCGGACGGCTGCTGCGGGGTCCCGTAGGGGTCGTGGGCGGGCCGGTGGTGCGGGTCGCCGTACGGGTCGTGGTGGCCGGGCTGCTGCTGGCCGGCGCCGGTGGCGTACGGGTCGTGGCCGTAGCCGTGGCCCGGCGCGTCCTGCCGCTGGTGCGGGGCCCGGGGGGCGGCGGTCTGCTGCTGGTGGTAGGGGTCGTAGGAGCCGTACGGGTCGTGGGCGGGCGGCTGCTGCGGGGCCTGGACCTGCCGGTAGACCGGCTGTCCGTACGCGTCGTAGCCGACCAGCTCGTACTGCGCGCCGTCCCCGCCGTTCCCGTACCCCGCGTCGTATCCGTCGTTCACCGGTGCCCCTCTCGGCTCACTCGCCGCGATACAGCTCGCGTTTGGCGATGTAGCGCACGACTCCGTCCGGCACCAGGTACCAGACGGGGTCTCCCTTGGCGACTCTCGCACGGCAGTCCGTGGAGGAGATGGCGAGGGCGGGCACCTCGACCAGGGAGACGCCGCCCTCCGGGAGTCCGGCGTCGCTCAGGTGGTGTCCGGGCCGGGTGACGCCGATGAAGTGCGCCAGGGAGAACAGTTCCTCGCTGTCGCGCCAGGTCAGGATCTGGGCGAGGGCGTCGGCGCCGGTGATGAAGAACAGGTCGGTGTCGGGGTTGAGCGCGCGCAGGTCGCGCAGGGTGTCGACGGTGTAGGTGGGGCCGCCGCGGTCGATGTCGATGCGGCTCACCGAGAACTGCGGGTTCTCCACCGTCGCGACGACCGTCATCAGGTAGCGGTCCTCCGCCGGGGTGACCGTGCGGTGGCTCTTCTGCCACGGCTGGCCGGTGGGCACGAAGACCACCTCGTCGAGGTGGAAGCGCGCGGCGACCTCGCTGGCCGCGACCAGGTGGCCGTGGTGGATCGGGTCGAAGGTGCCGCCCATGACGCCCAGACGGCGCTTGCCCTGCCCGGCCGGGCCGCTCCCCGGGCCGTCGGCCGCGCGGCGGGGCGCGGGGCGGTGCCCGCCGTCGCCGCGTGTCGTCTCACCGGCCGTGCCGTCCGCCGGGCCGGTAGGCATGTCCTGCTCCATGCGAGCAGACCCTACCGGCCCGTTCCGGATGCCCCGTCCGGGCCCGTCGCGGCGGCAGCCGCCGAGGGGCTCAGCGGTCGCGGTTGAAGCGGGTGGTGATGAACAGCAGCAGCAGGAGCACGAACAGGGCTCCGCCGCCGGCGAGGTAGGGGTTGAGACTTTCGTGGTTGCCGCCGTGCTCTCCGCCCTCGGCGGCGAGAGTGACCAACTGGGCAGCGGTGCTCTGGATGCTCATCTTCGGCAGGACCTATCGCTTGTGGGCGGGACAAGGACGTCCGGACATCGTAAGCGGGGGCCCTTCCGGTGATCACGCCGACTCCGCCGTCGTGGTGCGGCGACGCGTCCGCGACGGGCGGGGCAGGCAACCATCCGCGGGGCTGCGTCGTCCTTGTGCCTGGAGCCCGGCGGTGTTCCGGGGGCGGTCCGCCCGGCCGTACGCCCGTCCGCACTGCCCGATCGCACCGACTCCGCCTAGGCTGGGACCGCCTCGGAGGAGCACACGGCGGCACGGGATCCGCACAGTCACTCAGACGCACTGGGGGAAAGATGTCCGACGGCCATCAGCACAACGGGCACGAGAGCGTGCCGAGCAGGCAGCGCAGGCGCTTCCCCGGGATCTCCTCGCGTGCCTACGAACACCCGGCCGACCGCTCCGCCCTGGTGGCGCTGCGCAAGCTGACCGGTTTCGACACCGTCTTCAAGGCCCTGAGCGGCCTGCTGCCCGAGCGCAGCCTGCGGCTGCTGTTCCTGTCCGACTCGGTGCGGGTCTCCGACCGCCAGTTCGCGCACCTGAACGACATGCTGCGGGACGCCTGCTACATCCTGGACCTGGAGAAGGTCCCGCCGATGTACGTCAAGCAGGACCCGAACCCCAACGCCATGTGCATCGGCCTGGACGAGCCGATCATCGTGGTGACCACCGGGCTGGTCGAACTGCTCGACGAGGAGGAGATGCGGGCGGTCGTCGGCCACGAGGTCGGGCACGCCCTGTCCGGGCACGCGGTGTACCGGACGATCCTGCTGTTCCTGACGTCGCTGGCGGTCCGGGTCGCCTGGATCCCGCTGGGCAACATCGCGATCATGGCCATCGTGACGGCGCTGCGCGAGTGGTTCCGCAAGTCGGAACTGTCCGCGGACCGGGCGGGGCTGCTGGTCGGGCAGGACCTGACGGCGTCGATGCGCGGCCTGATGAAGATCGCGGGCGGCAACCACCTGCACGAGATGAATGTGGACGCGTTCCTGGAGCAGGCCGACGAGTACGAGGCCTCGGGCGACCTGCGCGACTCGGTGCTCAAGATCCTCAACGTGCTGCCCCGCTCGCACCCGTTCACGACGGTGCGCGCCGCCGAGCTGAAGAAGTGGCAGGCCTCCCGCGACTTCCAGCGGATCATGGACGGTCACTACCCGCGCCGCGAGGAGGACAAGGACGCCTCGGTGCGGGACTCCTGGCGGGAGTCGGCGAGCAGCTACGCCGGCGAGGTGAAGAACTCCAAGGACCCGCTGATGAAGCTGGTCAACGACATCGCGGGCGGCGCCGGTGACCTGGGCGAACGCGTCCGCCGGGGCTTCGGCGGCTTCGCCTCGGGGGGCACGAGATCCTCGCGGGGGCCCGAGGACAAGGGCCCGTCGGACGGCACCGGCGGCACGGACGGCAGCGGCGGCGCGAACGGCAGCCGTCCGCCGGGCGACGACACCTGAGCCGCCGGGGGCGGTGACGCGACACCCGGAACGCCGGGGGCCTGCCCGCCCCCGGCGTTCGCGCGTCGGGCGCCCGGCGGCGGGCGCGTGCTCCGGGTTCCCGGCGTGGGCGCGACCGGCGCCCGTCGGCGCTCACGGTGCTCCGGGGCCGGGCGTGCGCGCGGGTCCCGGTCCCGGGTTCCGTCAGTCCGGCGTCCGGCGCGTCCGGCGTCCGGCGCGTTCGCAGAAACGGCGTACCGGCGTATCGCCGTAACGGCGTAACGGCGTAACGCCGGCCCCCGGGGCGTACGGCGGCCCGGCGGACAGTCCGGCAGGGAGGCCCCGTCCCGTCCCCTGCGATGCGCGCTCGGGGTGGGGGCGGGGCGGCTCACGGTCTCGGCTGGGCCGCCCCGGCCAGGGAGCCGCACAGGGCGGGGGCGACGTCGCCGGCGTAGGGGTCGGTGCCGGCCGGGCCGTCCGGGTCGGCGCTCTGGCCGGCGAGCAGCGGCCGCAGGTGGCCGGTGGTGTCCTCGGAGCAGGACAGCGGGCCCGCCTGGACGTGGGCGAGGACGAGCTGGGCCTGGTGCGCGCGCAGGTCGTCGTGGTCGAAGCGGAAGTGCAGCTCGCGCCGAACGGTGAACAGCGACACCTCGGCTCCGTCCCCGGCACCGGGCGGCCGCAGCGCGTAGACGGAGGTGTGGTCGGCGGTGACCTCCAGGGCGTCGGCGTCGGTCTCGGCGGCCTGGAGCGTGCCGCGGACGCGGACCCGGTCGTCGGCCAGCTCCGCGCGGGAGGGGTCGAAGCGGACCAGCCATCCGGTGGGCGCGTGCCGGCCGTCCCCGGTGGGGCGGGCGAAGCTGCGGTCGAACTGGGCCAGCTGGTCGGGGTCGAGCAGCACCCGCACCGGGCGGGTGTCCCCGCCGGTCAGCACCCGGGGGTCGAGGGCCGAGCGCACGATGTAGTCCTTCGCGGTGGTCAGGGCGCTCACCACCTGGCCGTCGGAGAAGTGCGCGGTGCGCCGGGAGGCGGGCAGCGTGATGCCCTCGGCGCCGGTGGCGAACGCGGCCGCCGGGCTGCGGGCGTAGAGCCGTGCGGCGTCCGCGGCGCCGGGCACCGTCCCCCGGGGGGCGAGGGGGACGACGGTCATGCGCAGGGGGTCGGCGGGCTCCCGGGCCGCGGGCGACTGGTACGGGTGGCGCACGCCCATGTAGAGGGCCGTGCCGAAGGCGACGGCGATCAGCACGACGAGGACCAGGGCCTGCCGGGACGGTCCGGCCGCCCGGCGCGGCGGGGGCCGGTCGCGCACGGCGGGCGCGTGGTCGGTGATGCGTTCCTCGGCGGAGAACTCCTGGAGGCGGGCAGCACGGACGAAGGACTCGTCGAAGACGACGGACCGGTACTCGTCCTCACCGCCCCCGGGGGCGCCCTCGGGGGTCCCCTCGGGTGGGTCCGCAGGCCCTGCCATACCTTCAGGGTAGGTCCCGGCGCCGTCGGGTAAACGCCCCGCCGGGCCGCACGTCGTGACGTGTCCTCACCGCGCCGGCGGCGGGTCTCAGGGGCCCTGCGGGATCACGGGGACCGTCGGCCGGGAGTAGTCGGCGGAGGCCGACGGGGCGGCGGTGCCGCCGCCCTCCGGGACGGTCGAGGTGGGCGCCGGTACGGGTTCCTGGCGGTGTGAGGAGCCGCCGCGGTAGACGGCGGAGAAGGCCAGCGCGACCATGCCGATGCCCATCACGAGGGCGAGGATCCAGGCGACGGGACGGTGCCAGCGGGCCTGGCCGCCGTAGGGCCGCGCCCCGTGGTGGTCCTCCAGGACGTCCGGGTCGTCGTCCGGGCCGTCGGGGCCGTGGGCGCCGCGGTGGCCGTGGCGGCCGGGGTACCGCCCCCCGCGGGCGGCCTCCGCCTCGGCGGCCTCGGCTCTGGCCCGGGCGGCGGCGAGCAGGCGCTCGACGGCGCTCGGCTCGTGCACCCGGGCCGCGCGGACGAAGTCCTCGTCGAAGACCACGGAGGCGAACTCTTCGTCCGTCACCCCGCGGTCGTGGTCGTCGTCGGGCTCCCAGCCGTCCGGGAACGGCGTGCCCCCCACGTCCTCCGGCACGGATCCAGAGTAGACCTGGGGGGTCAATTTGGGCAGACGGTACGGAAACTCGTCCGCGCCGTCCGCGCCGTCCGCGCCGGTTGCGGCCCGCGACGCCCGGCCGGTCCGCCGCCGCGGTCCGGTCAGCGCCGCACGTGTCCGTCGCCGGTGACGATGTACTTCGTGCTGGTCAGCTCGGGCAGGCCCATGGGGCCGCGGGCGTGCAGCTTCTGGGTGGAGATGCCGATCTCCGCGCCGAAGCCGAACTGGCCGCCGTCGGTGAAGCGGGTGGAGGCGTTCACCGCGACGGTGGTGGAATCCACCAGCTGGGTGAACCGCCGCGCGGACTGTTGCGAAGCCGTGACGATGGCCTCGGTGTGCCCGGAGGTCCACAGGCGGATGTGCTCGACCGCCCGGTCGAGGGAGTCGACCACGGCGGCGGCGATGTCGAGGGAGAGGTACTCGGTCTCCCAGTCCTCCGTGGTGGCCTCCACGACGGTGGCCCGGGAGTCCTTGGCGTACGCCATGACGCGTTCGTCGGCGTGCACGGTGACCCCGGCGTCGGCCAGGGCGTCCAGGGCGCGGGGCAGGAAGTCGGCGGCGATGTCCTGGTGCACCAGGAGGGTCTCGGCGGCGTTGCACACGCCGACCCGCTGGGCCTTGGAGTTGATCAGGATCTCGACGGCCATGTCGAGGTCGGCCTGGGCGTCGACGTAGACGTGGCAGTTGCCGGTGCCGGTCTCGATGACCGGGACGACGGACTCCTGCACCACGGTGTTGATCAGGGAGGCGCCGCCGCGCGGGATGAGCACGTCGACCAGTCCGCGGGCCCGCATCAGCTCGCGGACGCTCTCGCGGCTCTCGCCCGGCACCATCTGGACGGCGTCGGCGGGCAGCCCGGCGCCGTGCACGGCGTCGCGCAGCACCCGCACCAGGGCGGTGTTCGACCGGTAGGCGGAGGACGAGCCGCGCAGCAGGACGGCGTTGCCGGACTTCAGGCACAGGGCGGCGGCGTCGACCGTGACGTTGGGCCGGCCCTCGTAGATCATGCCGACCACCCCGAGCGGCACCCGGACCTGGCGCAGGTCGATGCCGTTGGGCAGGGCCGAGCCGCGGACGACCTCGCCGACGGGGTCGGGCAGCGCGGCGACGTCGCGCACGTCGGAGGCGATGGCGCGGACCCGCTCCGGGGTCAGGGTCAGCCGGTCGATGATGCCGTCGCCGACACCGGCCTCGCGGGCCTTGGCCACGTCCTGGGTGTTGGCCTCGACGATCTCACCGGCGCGGACCTCCAGCGCGTCCGCGATGGCGAGCAGTGCGTCGTCCTTCTCGGCGCGCGTGAGCGGCGCGAGGATGGCAGCGGCGCCCTTGGCCCGGTAGGCGGCCTGATTGACCGGGGACATCGAATCGAGCGGCGAGAGCGTGGTCATGAGGGAAGGGTAGTGCGGAAGCGGGCGGGACCCGGCTCTTGTCCCACACGCCGAGACGCGGATCTCTGCCCCCGGACGGTGCCGCGGCGGACCCCGGGGAGGCTCCCGAGCGGCCCCGGCCCGGCCTCCGGACCGCCCCCGGACGGCCCCGGACGGCCCCGGACGGCATCGGACGGCATCGGGGCGATCGTGCGACGGTCATGGATCGACCACGGGACGGTCTCGGGGACGGCTCCCCCGGGCGGATCCCGTCACGTCCCCCGTCACGTCCCCCGTCACGTCCCCCGTCAGGGCCCGCGCGTCGCGCCCGGGCGGCGGGGACCAGCGGCGGCGGGGATCAGCCGGCGTCACCGCCGCGCCGACAGGCGGCAGGCAGGTGGCCGGGCGCGGAACGGGGGCCGGGAGGGGTTCAGAACGGGTGCACCCCGACGGGATGGGCGCGGACCGGGCCGTGGCCCTCGGCGACCCGCTGGTGGTAGGTGGTCCGGTCGATGACCTCCAGCCCGACGATCTCCCAGGGCGGCAGTCCCGCGGTCAGCCGGTGCTCGCCCCACAGGCGCAGGGCCACGGCCGCGGCGTCGTGCAGGTCGCGGGCCTCCTCCCAGTAGCGGATCTCCGCGTGGTCGTCGGCGTAGCGGCTGGTCAGCAGGAAGGGGTGGTCGTGGGCGAGCTGCTCCAGGGCGCGGCGGACGTCCTCGATGGGGGCGCGGGCGCCGGAGACGCTGAGGGTGACGTGCCACAGCCGCGGCAGGTCGCGGGGCTCGCCGCCCTCGAAGCGGTCCCCGGCCGCGACGCTGGTGAGGGTGCGTTCCTCGCCGGCCGCCCGGGAGCCGGCACCACCGCGGGACGCCGTCGTCCCAGGGCGTACTCGTCTCACGACGGCCTCCTTCGCGCACGGACCGGCCCGCGGGTCGGGCGGATGTGTCCCTGGGACAAAGTTGAGCAGGCCGCCGGGGCTCGCGGGGCGGTTTTGCGGAACGTCCACCACCGAGGGCGGATGTTTCGGCCGATTACGGATGCAGAAGCACCAGATCGTCCCTGTGTACGACTTCCCGTTCGTACGCGGGTCCGAGATCCCGGGCGAGTTCGTGGGTGGAGCGGCCGATCAGCCGGGGGATCTCCTTCGCGTCGAAGTTGACCAGTCCGCGGGCCACCGCACGGCCCGTGGTGTCCCGCAGCTCGACCGGGTCACCGGCACTGAAGTCGCCGTCGACGCCCGCGATGCCGGCCGGCAGCAGCGACATGCGGCGGTCCACGACCGCGCGCACCGCCCCGTCGTCGAGGGTGAGGGAACCCTGCGGGGTGGACGCGTGCTTCAGCCACAGCAGCCGGTCGGCGAAGCGCCGGCCGGTGGGGTGGAAGAAGGTGCCGGTGTCGTGGCCGGCGAGGGCGTCGGCGGCGTGGACGGCGCTGGTGAGCACCACCGGGATGCCCGCGGCGGCGGCGATGCGGGCGGCCTCGACCTTGGTCACCATGCCGCCGGTGCCGACGCCCGCCTTCCCGGCGCTGCCGATCTCGACGTGGGCGAGGTCCTCGGGGCGGCGCACCTCCGCTATCCGGGAGGTGCCGGGCCTGGCGGGGTCGCCGTCGTAGACGCCGTCGACGTCCGAGAGCAGCACCAGCAGGTCGGCGTGGACGAGGTGGGCGACGAGGGCGGCGAGGCGGTCGTTGTCGCCGAAGCGGATCTCGTCGGTGGCGACCGTGTCGTTCTCGTTCACGATCGGGAAGGCGCCCATGGCGAGGAGCTTGTCCAGGGTGCGCGAGGCGTTGCGGTGGTGGGCGCGCCGGCTCATGTCGTCGGAGGTGAGCAGCACCTGGCCGACCCGCACGCCGTAGCGGGCGAAGGAGGCGGTGTAGCGGGCGACGAGCAGGCCCTGGCCGACGCTGGCGGCGGCCTGCTGGCGGGCGAGGTCGCGGGGGCGTCGGGCCAGCCCGAGGGGGGCCAGCCCGGCGGCGATGGCACCGGAGGACACGAGGACGATCTCCCGCTCGCCGCCGCCCCGCTTCCCGCCGCCGTCGGCCGGGGCACTGGGGGCCGTCCCCTGGTTGCGCACCTTGGCGAGCACGTCGACCAGGGCGTCGACGCGGTCCGCGTCCAGGCCGCCCGAGGCGGTGGTCAGCGAGGAGGACCCGACCTTGACGACGATCCTGCGGGCCCCGCTCACGGTGTGTCTTGCCCCTGCCACGCTGTTCCACTGCCCCTCATGTGCGTTCGGCCACCGGTCGGCAATCTACGCGAAGGGGACCCGCCGTCGCGCGTCGGTCCATCCCCCAAGACGGCGGGCGGGCGGCGCCGGAGGGTGTGCCGGCGGTAACCGGAAGCTCACGTACCGCGCATGTGAAAAAGGTTGCATTGGTTGCCTCTAGAAATTAAAGAACTGACAAACATATTGTGAACACCTGTGTCATTTCAAGATCGTGAAGGGCCCTTCGTGAGACGCATCCTGATCCGTTCGGGCAAGAACCCGTTCGACGTCGTACCCGTGGAGGAGGCTCTCCACCGGGATGTCATCGCCACCAACTCGGGCAACCTGATCTTCAGTGACGCCGCACACAAGATCCTCACCACGCCGGACACCGAGGTCGTCTCCAACGGCATGGGGGCGGACGCGGCGGCGGCCGGGCGCATCAACGAGGAGTACGACGCGTTCGTGGTGCCGCTGGCCAACGCCTTCCGGCCCTCCTTCGAGGCCTCCCTGCAGCGCCTGACCCGGCTGATCGGCAAGCTCAGGATCCCGGTCGTGGTCCTCGGCGTCGGCGCGCAGAGCGGGGTGAACTACGACGCCGCCCGGCTGAAGGCCATGGAGCCGACGGTGCGCGCCTTCTGCTCGGCGGTCCTGGAACGCAGCGCGTCCATCGGCGTGCGGGGCGAGTTCACCGAGCAGTACCTCAACGAGATGGGCTTCCGCGACGTGGAGGTCATCGGCTGCCCGTCGATGTTCCTGCACGGCGACAAGCTGCGGGTGGAGAAGAAGGCCGACGCCCTCACCCCCGACTCGCGGATCGCGGTCAACGGCTCCCACACGGCGATGCGCAGCGGCGGACTGCACCGCATCGTCGACCTGGCCCACCAGCGGTACCCCAACCTCCGCTACATCGGCCAGAACCTGACCGACGCCAAGCAGCTGCACTGGCGGGACGTCAACTCCCCGGCGGGCCGCATCAAGCTGATGCCGACCCACCCGGAGCACCCGATGTACCAGGAGGACAAGGTCCGCGTGTACATCGACCCGCGGACGTGGTTCGACGACCTGCGGGACTTCGACTACTCCTTCGGCTCGCGCATCCACGGCAACATCGCCGCGCTGCTCGCGGGCACGCCCGCCACCGTGCTGGCCTTCGACTCGCGCACGCTGGAGCTGTGCCGGTACTTCGAGATCCCGCACCAGCAGCTCGACCGGACCGCCCCGGACACCGACCCGGCCGAGCTTTACGAGAAGGCCGACTTCGGTCCGCTGATGGGCAACCACCGCGAACGCTTCGACCGGTTCACGGCGTTCCTCGACAAGAACGGGCTGCAGAACACCTTCACGCACGGCGACGGCGGCGCCGCCTTCGACGAGAAGATGCGGTCCGTGACCTTCCCCGAGAGCGTCCGGCCCTGGCTCCGCAACGACACGGACGAACTCACCGAGCGGCTCGCCTGGATGTACGGGCGGGTCTCCCAACTCACCGCGGACAACACCAAGCTGAAGCGCGAACTCGCGCGTGTGAAGTCCGCGAAGGCCAGTGCCAAGGCGGCGAGCGCGGCAGCGGGCATCGCGTCCAGGACGTCCGTCTACCGCCGGGCCCGCCGGGCCGTGGGCGGCCCGCTGCGCCGGGCGCTCCAGCCGGGCCGGCAGCCCTCCTCGAAGGGCGACGGGACCGCCTGACCACACCGGTCGGGGCGACTAACGCCCCCCCCGCGGGCCCGCTCCGGCGCCGACGACCGCACGGCGCCGGAGCGGGCCCGCGGCCGGATCCCCCTCGAAGGGAGCGGAAGCCGGGCACCGCGACACCGTGGGGCTGTGACGAACACCCTCCTAGCACGGACCGGTCCACCACGGGGTGTTCAGGACACCTGCGTGTCGTCAGGAGGCCGTCGCGCGTTAACTTGGGGCGCCCGTCCTGCGACAACCCTGGAGTGACCGCAGTGCCCGAACCCTCGTCCCCACGGCGGCACACCGCCGCCAAGCTCCTCCTCCTCGCCGTCCCGGCGGCCGCCGTCGTCGCGCAGGCAGCCGGTGCGCTGCTGCCGCACGCACCGCTGCTGCTGGGCGCGACCGCCGTGTCCCTGGCGGTGGAGGGCCTGCTCCACCGCTGGCAGCCCCACCTGCTGACGTTCTTCGCCAAGTCCCACGCGGACGTCACCGTCCGGCACGTGCTGCGCGATCTGCTGCTGGTGGTGGGCCTGCTCCGGCTGGACGAGCAGGACCGGGAGGCGGCGTACGCACCGCTGGTCGCGGGCCTGCTCGTCTTCTACGCCCTGCACTGCGCCATCCAGGCGGTGTCCGTCCTGGTCCGCCGGACCCGCACGCTGCCCGTGGTGACCCGCAACATCGACGCCTCCGCGCTGCGGCTGTCGCCCGCACCGGCCACCCTGCTGCGCCGCCCCGGCCACCGGCTGCTGACGTTCGGGCTGCCCGCCACGGCCGGGCTCGCCTCCACCGCGGTGGACGGCGCCCCCGGGTGGGTCGCGCAGGCCGGTGTGGCCCTGTCCGTGCTGCTGGGACTGACCGGCCTCGGCATGCTCCTGGTCCGGCTGCTGCCCGGGCGGCGGCCGGCGGGCGAGCAGGAGGTGCTCGACTGGTTCGACGCCTGGCTGGCCGAGTACCGGCCGACGGTCGGCCTGTACTTCTCCGGCGGTCTCTCCTCCGCGTACCAGGCGAACATGTGGCTGGAACCGATCGCCAAGCTGGACGCCCGGCCGGTGATCATCCTCCGTGAGCGGTTCATGGTGCCGAAGCTCGCGCCGACCGACATCCCCATCGTGTGCCTGCCCAAGGTGTCCACGCTGATGCGGCTGGAGCAGTCCACGCTCCAGGTCCTCATCCACCCGTCCAACTCCGGCAAGACCTCGCAGGTGCTGCGCATCCCGACGATCAAGAACACGTTCGTCAACCACGGCGAGAGCGACAAGCTGTCCTCCTGCAACCCCTACGCGAAGGCGTACGACGAGGTGTGGGTGGCCGGTCCGGCGGCGCGCGAGCGGTACGCGCTGGCCGAGGTCGGCGTGGAGGACAAGGACGTGGTGGAGATCGGCCGGCCGCAGCTGGACGCCGTGCGGCCGTACGCGGGCCCGCCCACCGGGACGTACACGACCGTGCTGTACGCCCCCACCTGGGAGGGCTGGGACGGCAACCCGGGCAACACGTCGGTGGTCGAGGCCGGGGAGAACCTGGTGCGGGCGCTGCTCGCGGACCCGGGGGTCCGGCTGCTGTACAAGCCGCACCCGCTGACCGGCTCGGTGGACCCCCGGGCGGGCGCCGCCGACCTGCGCATCCGGGAGCTGATCCGGGCCGCGAACCGCCGCCGTTCCGGGCCGCGCCCCGCGCCGTCGGGCGAACTCGCCCGGCTGACCGGCGAGCTGGACCGGCTGACCGCCGCCACGTACCGCGACTCCGCCGACCAGGTGGAGCGGATGCTGGCGCAGTCCGCGCCCGAGCCCGGCCGGGCCGAGGCGGTCGCGCGCACGACGGCGGCCTGGGAGGAGGCGTACTGGGCGTCGCTGCCGGAGTGGGAGCACCAGATCGTCACGGACGTCCGCCCCGCGCTGTACTCCTGCTTCGACGTGGCCGACCTGCTGATCAGCGACGTCTCCAGCGTGATCAGCGACTTCCTGGCCAGCGAGAAGCCGTACGCCGTGGCCAACACCAGCGGGCTGTCCGAGGAGGCGTTCCGGCACGCGTTCCCGACGGTGGTGGCGGCGACGGTGCTGACGCCGGACGCGGCCGGGATCCCGGCCCTGCTGGAGTCGGTGCGCAACCCGGAGCTCGACGAGCTGGCCGCGGCCCGCGCCGAGCTGAAGGTGCGCCTGCTCGGCCCGGCCGAGCCGAGCTCCCAGCAGCGCTTCGACGACGCCGTGCAGGCCCTGTGCAAGGCCGCGGAGGAGCACCGCGCGCGCACCGTCCAGCGCCTCATCGCCGAACTCCCCGCCCAGCGCGGTCAGTCGGCCGCGCAGCCGCAGGCCACCGTCTGAGGCGGCCCGCCCGGGCGGGCGGGTGCCACCGCGGCGCTGCGGCCCGGGGACGGGGGCCGCAGCGCCGCCGGGGGTCCGGGCCCGTGCCGTCGCACGGGCCCGCGTCGTCCGGCCGCGGCGACCCGGCCCGCACGGCGGCCGCGGCGCCCTGAGGGCCGTGTGCACCGTGCGCGTCCGCCCGGCCCGGGTACGGCCCCGGGACCGCCCGCCGGGCCGGGCGCGGGGCCGTGTGCGGGGCCGTGTGCACCGGCCCGCACCCCCGGCCGGCCCGGTCCGCCCGTCGGGTGCTTCCCGCTCCGGTCACGCCGCCGCCGTGGTGTGGTCCCGGGCGGGTTTCGCCCCGGTGGACAGCAGGCGGCGGGTCCGGCGCAGCACGCGGCGCAGCGGGGTGTCGTCGGTGTCCTCCCGGTAGCCCGGCACGGCGCGCGCCTCCCGGGGGCCCGCGAGGTAGACGGCGTCCGGCACGCCGGCCAAGCGGTCGCGGAAGTGCGGGTACGCCAGGTACACGCGGCGGCCCCGCCGCTCCAGCACGGCCGGCGCCGGCCGCTTGGCCCGGACGAACTCCACGACGTCCAGCAGCGGTTCGAGCCGCTGCTCCGCCACCAGGTGCAGCCGCAGCCGCTCCTCGACCTTCAGCCGCCGGGCGACGCCCTCGGTGAAGTGGACGTCCGTCATCGGCCGGGCCAGCTCCAGCTTGTGCCGGCGCACCTGGTCGGTGTCCTTGAGGAACCGGGGCCCGAACTGGGGCAGCAGGGTGATGGTGAAGGGCCGCAGCATCAGCTCGTCGCGCCGGGGCCCCTCCGGTACCAGGTCGGCGATCAGGTTCATCAGCATGCGCGCGGAGTCGAAGCGCAGGGTGTAACTCCCGCTCTTCGTCACGTGCTTGCCGTCCTCGCGGCCCACCAGGTAGTAGCAGGTGTAGTCGGCGAGCACGGACACGCCGTCCGCCCGCAGGTACGCCTCCATGGTGAACAGGGCGTCCTCGCCCGTGAACAGCGACTCGTCGAACCGCATGCCGTGCCGGTCGAGCAGGGCGCGGCGGAACAACTTCTGTGCGCTGAGCGTGTACTTGATGCGCGAGGAGTGCACGTCGGTGCGCTCCAGGGTCCTGCCCCACATGGACTTCGGCGCGTTGCGGTTGACGCCCTCCACCCGGCCCAGGACGACGTCGGTGCCCGCCCGGTCGGCCAGGGCGACCATCCGCTCCAGGGCCTCGGTGCCGAGCCGGTCGTCGGCGTCCAGGAAGAAGACGTAGCGGCCGGTCGCCCGGGCCAGGCCGACGTTGCGCGGGCCGCTCGGCCCGCCCGAGTTCTGCTGCCGGACCACGGTCACCGGCATGGGCGCCCGGCTCGCGAACTCCTCCAGGTACTCCCCCGTGCCGTCCGTCGATCCGTCGTCGACGGCGATGACCTCGATGCGCTCCGGTGCGATGGTCTGTGCCTCCACCGAGGCGAGGCACTCGACCAGATACGGCATCGCTTCGTACGCCCCGATGACCACGCTGACATCAGGCTGCGCCACGGTCACGTTCCCCCCTCACGACTTCCCCCTCATGACTTCCCCCTCATGACTTCCCCCTCATCAATGGAACATTTCCCCCGTATCACTGCATTCGCTACCTGCAAGACGGGAGTTCGAGGAGGGCGGTTGCCTCGCACCCCTGTTTCCGTGCCGCACGTCACACGTGGTCGTCGCCGGCGGCGGTGCACGGGCGCGAGGCCGGGCGGGAACGACGAAGGGCCCGGCCCGAAGAGGAGCAACTCCCCTTCGGGCCGGGCCCTGTTGGCTGCCGGCCGGTCAGCCCGCGGCGACGTCGTCCGCGTCGCCGTTCGCGGTCGCCCGCTGGACCGGGACCGCGTCCGCCATCTCGACGTCGGGTCCCCCGGTGGTGACCCGGGACTGCTGGCCGAGGTTGCGCGTCTCGGCCTTCAGCGCGAGCTGCGCCACCGCGGTGTTGAACTGGGTGATGGACGGCGGCTCGTCCGGGCCCAGCAGGTAGCGCTTGAGTTCCCGCCGGTCCTCGGCCAGCGGGTCGGCGGAGGGGTTGCGGACGGCGTCGAGGAGCTCCTCCAGGCCGGCCGCGTCGTTGGTGAGGATCACCGCGGCCCGCACCGCCGTGTTCTGCCGCTTGAACTCCTCCGTGCCCAGCTCGGCGGAGTCCGTGACCGCGTACGGCTTGCCGCTCGCGATGAAGTCGGACACCACGCTGGAGATGTCGGAGACCATCGCCTCACAGACGTTGAAGCAGTCGTACAGGCGCGGCTCGGCGCCGGTGATGACGCGGTGCTCCCAGTCGGGGAAGGAGCGCCAGTAGGCGGCGTTCCACTCGGCGCGCAGCCGGGCGGTCTCCTCGTGCCGGACCATGTCGACCAGGGCGTCGCGGGTGATCTCGGCCTCGTCGCCCCGGTCACCGCCGGCGGTGAGTTCCGCCAGCCGGGCCTCGATCCGCGCCAGGTCCGCCCGGGCCCGCGCCTGGGCGGAGGCGTCGGCGGTGAAGCGCGGGTCGGCGGCCCGCTCGGCGGCGGCCTTCTCCACGAGCGCGGTGATCCGCTGGTGGGCGGCCTTCGCCCGCGGGCTGCGGGTGCCGGTGAAGGGGTGCGGCTTGTACAGGACCCGGACCGCGGGCTCGGCCCGGATCAGCTCGCGCACGATGTTCTCGCCGGCCAGCAGGATCGAGGTGTTGCCCGGGTTGTCGTCCCAGCCCTCCCAGGTGGGGGCGTACAGGACCGTCGGCATGCGGTCGGCGGGCGGGCCCTGCCAGGTCTGGATCGGCGCCAGCTGGGGGCGGCCGACCTCGACGATGTCGTCGTCGCGGACACCGACGTCGGCGATGGCGTAGCGGTCGCGGCCGGCCCGGCCGGCGGTCCACACCTCGTCGTAGACCTTGCTGTACGGGTTGACGCTGGCGATCTTGTCGCTGTCGCCGTGGCCGATGAAGACGTGCTTCATGGTGGGCACGCGCAGCAGGTGGATGTTCTTGCCGACGTTGGCCGCGTACAGCGCCACCCGCACCGTGGACAGGTCCATGTTCATCAGGTGCACCCCTCCGGGCACGCAGACGACGGGGACCGTGGTCGGGGCCAGCTTCTCCAATATCACGCGCTCACGCAGGATGATCATCGGACGCGTGTCCAGCTGCTCCATGGTCTCCAGCCACATGTTGACCTGGTAGGCGGAGTCCCTGGAACCGGAGAAGTACAGCACCGTCTCGGGCCGGTACTCCCCCAGCCAGTCGTCGAGCGCCTCGAGCACCCGGTCGGCGTTCGGCGGGATCCGTCCGCTGCGCAGGTACGGCACCAGCACCAGCACGTACAGGGCGCTGAGGACGACCGTGGCGGCGATGCCGACGAAACCGATGAACGACGCGTCGAGCTGGGCGGCCGCCAGTATGCCCACGACCGCCGCGAGGTCGAGGTGCAGCATCTTCTCGCCGGAGCGGTTCAGCAGCAGCTGCGGCGGCGCGTCCGGGATGCGGATGCGGGCGGCCAAGTCGACGTTGCGGGTGGCGACGGGCATGCGGCGCCGGTTGCGGATCAGCGTGCTGAGCGCGCCCTGCGCGGCCTGGAGACCGTAGAAGGCGATGAAGCAGGCGATCGCCCCGTAGTAGATCAGGTTGTCCGCGAGGTCGAGGCGGGCCAGCAGCAGGACCAGCAGCAGCTGCCTGATCAGGAAGCGGATCGGCAGCCCGGCGCGCACCTTGCCGAGGCGGTTGATCAGGTAGCTGCCCTTGAGGTGCAGATAGTGGTCCGCCAGGTACGTGACGGCGGCCGCCGCCGCGAAGGCGGGCACGCTCGGGACGAGCGCGGCCACCATGAGGCCGGGATAACCCAGCAACATGAGGACCGCGGCGGCCAGTTCTGCCGCGCTGCCCACCCGGGCGACGCGAATAGCAGTGGTTATCACGGGGAAACCTGCTCTTGGAGGGGGAGTTCCGGTTCTGTGCCTGTGGTTATTTCATGAAGGACGGATTCAGGCCCCCGCGAAACCCCGTTGTGTTTACGGGAGACCGCAGGGGCCTGAATTACCGGAGCCTATTTGCGAGCAATTATTACACGCCGTCCTGACGGTCCAGCACCGAGGCCAGGGCCTGTTCGAAGCCGGACGCCCGCTGGGCACCCGCCGTCGGGTCCTGCTGGCGCACGTCGATGACATGGCCGGTGAGCTCGGAGAGCAGCACGTCGAGGGAGGTGCGGGCCACCGCCTCGGAGGAGAGCAGGCTGCCCGCCGGCTCCTGGCCGAACGCCTTGGTCCGCATCGGAGTGGCGGTGCGCTCCGGGTTGACGCAGTTCACCCGGACGCCCTCGCCGGCCCACTCGTCGGACAGGGCCTGGGTGAGGTTCACCATCGCGGCCTTGGTCGAGGAGTAGAGGCTGTACTCGGCGCGCCCGCGGGTGTAACTGCTGGAGGTGTACAGCAGCAGCTGCCCCTTGGTCTCGGCCAGGTACTTGTACGCGGACCGGGCGATCTGCACCGGGGCCAGGTAGTTGACCTTCAGCGCCTCCTCGATGGTGGCGTTGTCGGTCTCGGCCAGCTTGCCGATGCGCAGCACGCCCGCCGTGTTGACGACGAAGTCGATGCGCCCGGTCTCGGCGTACGCCCTGGACAGCGCGTCGTCGACCTCCTCCGGGTTCTCGACGTGGGTGCCGGTGGTGGAGCGGCCCAGCGCGTACACGGTCGCTCCGTAGCCCTCGGCCATCCGCGCGATGTCCTGGCCGATGCCGTAGGAACCGCCGAAGACGACCAGGGTCTTGCCGCTGAGCAGCCTGCGGTAGGTCTCCTCGCCGTTCTGCTCGGGCGTGGCGGTGGACGCCAGCTGGAACAGCTTGTCGGCGATGAAGACGTCGACCGGCTGGGTGACCTTCATGTTGTACTCGTCGCCCGCCACGACGTGGATCGGCACGTCGGGCAGGTACTTGAGCACGACGGAACAGTCGTCCGTGGCCTGGAAGTTGGGGTCGCCGGAGGCGACCTCGTAGGCGCGGCGGATGGTCGACAGCTTGAAGGCCTGCGGGGTCTGGCCGCGGCGCAGCCGGGAGCGGTCCGGGATCTCGGTGATGAACTCGCCGTCCTCGCCGTGCGTGCGCGTGACGATGATCGTGTCCGCGGACGGGATCGCCACGTCGACGGCCTGGTAGCGCTCCAGCGCGGCCACGCAGTCGTCGATGACGCGCTGCGACAGCAGCGGGCGCACCGCGTCGTGGAACAGGACGTTGAGGTCCTCGCCCTCGGCCAGCCCCTCACCGAGCGCGGAGATGGCGCGCTCGGTCGTCTCGTTCCGCGTCGAGCCGCCCTCGATGACCTTGGTGACCTTCGTGAACCCGGCCTTGGCGACGATCCGCTCGACGTCGGGCACGTAGCCCGGCGCCATCAGAACGATGATCTCGTCGATCGAGTCGGCCTTCTCGAAAGTGGTCAGGGTGTGCTCGATGACTGCCTTGCCGGCGATCTTCAGCAGCTGCTTGGGGATCGACAGACCCACGCGCTGACCGGTACCGCCGGCCAGGATCACTGCGGTGGTACGGGGCTTGGCTATGTGCTGGGACACAGGTGACCTACCTCGGGGCGACAGGGAACTTCGAAATGGTCCCACTCCGGGTAACCGCAGTGCAAGGCGAGCGATCCCCGCCGCATATCTGCACGCAACCCGTCATTCACTGAAGACCCCTGGCCGCCGGTGACGGTTGCCCGGAACCTTCGGTGAATTGTTGTGAGTAAGTACACAACAGTCATTCGATTGACGCGTGTGACACCCGTGAGGGCACCACGGCCGGTGTTCCCGAACGGCCGTCGAGCAGGGGGGACGGTAGCCGTACGGTGACGGACGGTGGGCGCGGGGGTGCGGGATCTTCACGTCCCGCCGCGAAGGCCTGGTGCACCAGTTCTTCATACACCCTGCTGGCGGCCCGTCCGGCCCCGGGGTGGAATGCGACTCGCGGCGTGCCCCTTTTGCCGCGCAATTCATTTATTAGCATCCGGCAGCTTTTCGGCCCCCGCCGGGTGCGGCGGGCCCGCTCCCACGCCGTGAGCCCGGGACCGCGGCGGGGCGGTCCCGGGCTCACGGCACGGCGGGCACGGGTGCGGGCGGGCGGTACGGGGCGCGGGGTGCGGAGCGCGGGCGGGACCGGGCTTGCGGTGGTGCGCGGGGCGCGGGAATGCGGTGCGCGGGCGTCGTGCGGGGCCGGCCAGCCCGTGGTGCGGCGGGGACGACGGAGGACGGCGGAGCCCGAGGCGACGACGGCGGGGGACGGCAAGGGACGACAGGGACGGCTGCGGACGATGTCACGTCCCGGGCGCCCCGGGCGTCCCGTCCCGGCGGGCCTGCCGGACCGTTCGGCCGGCAGGCCCGCCGCTGCGCCACCGCGCCGCTGCCGCTGCCGCTACAGCAGGCGGACGCCGGGCCGGCCCGCGTCGACCCGGAGCCGGGCCAGGGTGCGCGGGACGGCCCGCGGGCGCAGCACGGTGTCCACGACCCGCACACGGGCGTCGATCCCGTCGGGGCGGATGTCGAACAGGTGGTAGCCGCGCTGGGCGTCGAGCAGCTTCCAGTGCGGGTTGTCCGGGCGGCGCGGGTCCCACTGGGCACGGAACGCGGCCTGGTCCTGGTCTCCGTTGCTGGAGATGGAGGTGCCGACGAACTCGGCGCCGACGACCGGGGAGCGCGGGTCGGCGAAGTCGGTCCTCAGGTCGCTGACCATGGTCAGGTGCCGGTCGCCGGTGAGCACCACGGGGTTCGCCACCCGGCGGAACTCCCGCAGCAGGGCGTTGCGTTCGGCCTGGTAGCCGTCCCAGGCGTCGTAGTACCAGAGCTTGCCGGGGCCGGGCCGCAGGTCCGTCTCGGCCATCATGATCTGGGAGGCGATCAGGTTCCAGCGGGCGGGCGAGCGGCGCAGGCCCTCCACCAGCCACCGCTTCTGCGTGGCGCCGAGCATGGTCCGCGACGGGTCCTCGGCCCCTTCCCGGCCGGTCGCCTGGTCACTGCGGTACTGGCGGGTGTCCAGCACGTTCAGCCGGGCGAGGCGCCCGAACTCCAGCCGCCGGTACATGCGGATGCTCGGCCCGTCGGGCACGGCGGTGGCGCGGACCGGCATGTGCTCGTAGTACGCCCGGTAGGCCGCGGTCAGCCGGGCGACGAACGCGTCGTGCGGCTGGGCGCCGGGGTCCTGGGGGATCTGTCCGGCGAAGTCGTTGTCGACCTCGTGGTCGTCGAAGGTGACCACGAAGGGCGCGTGGGCGTGCATCGCCGCCAGGTCCGGGTCCGAGCGGTACTGGGCGTACCGGTTGCGGTACTGCTCCAGGCCGTACGGCTCGCCCGTCCCCTCGTGCCGCCGCACGCCGGTCGCGGACGGACCCGACTCGTAGATGTAGTCGCCGACGAAGACCACCACGTCGGGGTCCTGGTCCCGCATGTCGGCGTACGGGGTGAAGTAGCCGTGCTGCCAGTTCTGGCAGGAGGCCAGGGCCATCCGCAGCCGTCCGCCGGCGGCGTGCGGGGCGGGGGCGGTGCGGGTGCGGCCGACGGGCGAGACCTGCCCGCCGGTGCGGAAGCGGTACCAGTACGGGGTGCCGGGGCGCAGGCCGCGCACGTCGACGTGGACGCTGTGCCCGAACGCGGGCCGCGCCTGCGCGGTGCCCCGGCGCACGATCCGCGTGAACCGGTCGTCGGCGGCGACCTGCCACTCCACGGGCACCCGGCGGTCGGGCATGCCGCCGCCGTGCAGCGGGTCGGGGGCCAGGCGGGTCCAGAGCACGACCCCGTCGGGCAGCGGGTCGCCGGAGGCGACGCCTAGGGTGAACACTCCGTCGGGCAACCGCAGGGGCACCGCCGCGCGGGCGGGTTCCGGCACCCAGATCTGGGCGGAGGCCGCGGCGCCGAGGACGGCGGCACCGGCGGTCAGGACGCGTCGGCGGTCGGGCTGCAGTGCTCCGGGCATCGGCGAACTCCCTTGCCTCGTCTCCCTCGTGGACAAGGGGAAGGTCGCCGTCGGGGCGGTCCGCCCGCTGAACGCAACGGTGCGCGTTCATGACAAGGAGCCGGACAACGGAAAACCCGCCGCGGCACGGGAACGGTCCGTTGCCACGACGGGTCACGCGAGTGAGCGGCGGGCGACACCCGCCCCCGGGACCGGGAAGCCGCTGAGGGCGGGCTCTCCGCCCTCGGGAGGCCGCGGAGGGCGGGCCCTCCGCCCCCGGGAGACCGGGGAGGGCGGGCTCTCCGCCGTGCCCCGGGGGGCGGGGCCCGCCCTAGAAGGGCTCGAAGCCGTCGTACTCCCGCTCGGCCTCGTCCCGTTCGGCCTGGCGGTCGCGGCGGCGCTGGGCGGCCGGGCGGGGCGCCTCCAGGCGGTGGTCCTCGCCCCGGCGGCCGAGCATCTCGGCGCCGGCCATCACCGTCGGCTCCCAGTCGAAGACGACCGCGTTGTCCTCGGGGCCGATGGCCACGCCGTCGCCGGGGCGGGCGCCGGCCTTCATCAACTCCTCCTCGACACCGAGGCGGTTGAGGCGGTCCGCCAGGTAGCCGACGGCCTCGTCGTTGTTGAAGTCGGTCTGCCGCACCCAGCGTTCGGGCTTCTCGCCGCGCACCCGGAACAGCGGCTCGCCGCCGGCCTCCTCACGGGTGACGGTGAACCCGGCGTCGTCCACGGCCTTGGGACGGATGACGATCCGCGTCGCCTCCTCCTTCGGCCGGGCGGCGCGTGCCCGGCCCACCAGGTCGGCGAGGGCGAACGACAGCTCCTTCAGGCCCGTGTGGGCGACCGCGGAGACCTCGAACACGCGGTAGCCGCGCTCCTCCAGGTCCGGCCGGACCATCTCGGCTAGGTCCTTGCCGTCGGGCACGTCGATCTTGTTGAGGACCACGATCCGGGGCCGGTCGCCGAGGCCGCCGTACTGGCGCAGCTCCTCCTCGATCACGTCCAGGTCGGAGGCGGGGTCGCGGTCGGACTCCAGGGTGGCCGTGTCCAGCACGTGCACGAGCACGCTGCACCGCTCGACGTGCCGCAGGAACTCCAGTCCGAGCCCGCGGCCCTGGCTGGCGCCCGGGATCAGGCCGGGCACGTCGGCGATCGTGTAGACCGTCGACCCGGCGGTGACGACACCGAGGTTGGGCACCAGCGTGGTGAACGGGTAGTCGGCGATCTTGGGCTTGGCCGCCGACAGCACCGAGATGAGGGAGGACTTGCCCGCGCTGGGATACCCCACCAGGGCCACGTCGGCGACGGTCTTGAGCTCCAGGACGATGTCCCGCAGGTCGCCCGGCTCACCGAGCAGCGCGAAGCCGGGGGCCTTGCGCCGCGCGGAGGCGAGGGCCGCGTTGCCGAGCCCGCCGCGCCCGCCCTGGGCGGCGACGTAGGAGGTGCCCTGCCCGACCAGGTCGGCGAGCACGTTGCCCGCCTTGTCGAGGACGACGGTGCCGTCCGGCACCGTCAGCACGAGGTCCTGGCCGTCCTTGCCGCTGCGGTTGCCGCCCTCGCCGGGCTTGCCGTTGGTGGCCTTGCGGTGCGGCGAGTGGTGGTACTCCAGGAGGGTCGTCACGGACTGGTCGACGGTGAGGATCACATCGCCGCCGCGTCCGCCGTTCCCGCCGTCGGGTCCGCCGAGCGGCTTGAACTTCTCACGGTGGACGGAGGCACAGCCGTGGCCTCCGTTACCCGCGGCGACATGGAGCTCGACGCGGTCCACGAAGGTGGTCATGGTGGGGTGCCTCCAGAGACGTCCGGTGAGTGTCTTGTCTTAACACGCGAAAGGCGGACCCGCCTTCCCGCCGGGGGAAGTGAGGTCCGCCTCGCGCAAGCTGTCCGATCAGGCGACCGGAACGATGTTCACGACCTTGCGGCCACGGCTGGTGCCGAACTCCACGGCACCCGGCAGCAGCGCGAACAGGGTGTCGTCGCCGCCACGGCCGACGCCGGCGCCGGGGTGGAAGTGGGTGCCGCGCTGACGGACCAGGATCTCACCCGCGCTGACGACCTGACCGCCGAAGCGCTTCACGCCGAGCCGCTGGGCGTTCGAGTCGCGACCGTTCCGGGTGGACGATGCGCCCTTCTTGTGTGCCATCTCTCCTCAGTCCCTTACTTCGCAGCCGCGGGGATCTCAGTGACCTTGATCGCCGTGTACTGCTGGCGGTGGCCCTGACGACGGCGGTAGCCGGTCTTGTTCTTGTAGCGCAGAATGTCGATCTTCTGGCCCTTGTGGTGGTCCACGACCTCGGCCTGGACCTTGATGCCGGCCAGCACCCAGGGGTCGCTGGTCACGGAGTCGCCGTCGACGACGAGCAGGGTCGAGAGCTCGACCGTGTCGCCCACCTTGGCGGTGGAAATCTTGTCAACCTCAACGATGTCGCCGACAGCAACCTTGTGCTGGCGACCACCGCTGCGCACGATGGCGTACACGCGGATCTCTCTTTCGCTCGAAGAACGGCACCCCCGCAGGCCAGCCGCCCGGCATGGACACGGACGACCTCTTCCGGGCACCGCGGCACCCGGAAGGAAGAGGTTTACGGGGATGTGGCGGGTCAGGCGACACGCCGACGGTCAAGGTTACGGGGCGGGGCGGGGCGGGTCAAACCGGGCCCCGGGGGGCGGGACCCGCGCACGGTCCGCCGCGATCCGCGCACGGTCCGCGGCGCGCGGACGGCCAGGGCCAAGCGCCCCCTGCCCCGCCGCCGCCCGGCGGGCGTGCCGCGGCCCGGACGCGCCCTGAGCCGTCCGGTCCGCCTTCCCCGCGGCCCGTGGGCACCCAGCGAGAACGCGGGGCGAAGGTGCCGGACCGGGAACGCCGAGCGTAAGGCACCGGGCCGACCGCGCCGAGCCGAACGGCCGGGCCCCGGGCGCCGGGCCCCAGGCCCAGGGCGGCCCGTGCACGCCCGGCCGGACGGCGGCCCGCGCGCGGCGGATCAGGCCGCCAGCAGGTGGGCGCGCCCGAACATCTCCGCCGCGGCCCGCGCGCTCGGGGTACCGGCGTCCAGGTCGGCGCCGGCGTCGAGCAGCACCCGCACGACCTCGTCCGCGCCCTTGAACAGGGCACCCGCGATCGGGCTCTGGTCCCGGTCGTTGCGCAGGTCCGGGTCGGCGCCCAGCCGGAGCAGGGCGCGCACGGTGTCGGCGTGGCCGTGGTAGGCGGCGAGCATCAGGAGGGTGTTCCCGGCCGCGTCGGTCACGTCGACGGGCAGGCCGTGCCCGACGAATCCGGACAGCTCCTCGGTCTCGCCGGCGCGTGCCAGGTCCATGGCGATGGCCACGACACGTTCCGTCTGCTCGGCGGTCAGACCACCGCTGCTCATGGGGGATCCCTTCCGACTGATCTGGTACTGGTGCGGTGCCCGCGGGCGGGCGGGACGGGCGCGCGCCCGGGCGCGGACCACCCTGGAGTGGTCCGCGCCCGGGCGCGCTGCGGTCACGTGCGTACCGCGGCCGGCCCGGAGGGCTCGGCTCAGAGGGTGCCGGCGGCCAGGGCCTCGATCGCCTTGCGCACGCCCTCGCCGTAGGCCGGGTCGGCCTTGGTGCAGTTGGCGATGTGGCGCGCGACCGTCTGCTCCGAGGCGCCGTTGATGGCGCGCGCGGTGTTCTCGAAGAGCACCTGCTGCTGCTCGGCCGTCATCAGGCGGAACAGGTTGCCGGGCTGCTCGAAGTAGTTGTCGTCGTCCTCGCGGAAGTTGAACCGGTCGGCGACGGCACCCACGGCCAGGGCCGGCTCGCGGTAGGCCGGCTGCTCCTGCCAGCGCCCGTAGGAGTTGGGCTCGATGCCCGGGACGGAGCCCTGGTTGCCGTCGACCCGCATGGCGCCGTCGCGGTGGTAGGTGTTCACCGGGGCCTTGGGGGCGTTGACGGGGATCTGGTGGTGGTTCACGCCGAGGCGGTAGCGCTGGGCGTCACCGTAGGAGAAGAGGCGGCCCTGGAGCATCTTGTCGGGCGAGTAGCTGATGCCCGGGACGACGTTGGCCGGGGTGAAGGCGGCCTGCTCGACGTCGGCGAAGTAGTTCGCGGGGTTGCGGTTGAGCTCCCACTCGCCGACCTCGATCAGCGGGTAGTCCTTCTTCGACCAGACCTTGGTCAGGTCGAAGGGGTGGAAGCGGTAGTTCTCCGCGTCCGCCTCCGGCATGATCTGGACGTACAGCTTCCACTTCGGGAACTCGCCCCGCTCGATCGCCTCGTAGAGGTCACGCTGGTGCGACTCGCGGTCCTTGCCGACCAGGGCCTCGGCCTCGGCGTCGGTGAGGTTCTTGATGCCCTGCTGGGTGCGGTGGTGGAACTTGACCCAGAAGCGCTCGCCCTCGGCGTTGATGAAGCTGTAGGTGTGCGAGCCGAAGCCGTGCATGTGCCGGTACGAGGCGGGGATGCCGCGGTCGGACATGACGATGGTGACCTGGTGCAGCGCCTCGGGAAGGTGGGTCCAGAAGTCCCAGTTGTTCTCGGGGTCGCGCATGTTGGTGCGCGGGTCGCGCTTCACCGCGCGGTTGAGGTCCGGGAACTTCAGCGGGTCGCGGAAGAAGAAGACCGGGGTGTTGTTGCCGACCAGGTCCCAGTTGCCCTCCTCCGTGTAGAACTTCACGGCGAAGCCGCGGATGTCGCGCTCGGCGTCGGCCGCGCCGCGCTCACCGGCCACGGTGGAGAAGCGGACGAAGAGGTCGGTCTTCTTGCCGATCTCGGAGAAGATCTTCGCGCTGGTGTAGCGCGTGATGTCGTGCGTGACCGTGAAGGTGCCGAAGGCGCCCGAGCCCTTGGCGTGCATCCGGCGCTCGGGGATGACCTCGCGGTCGAAGTGCGCGAGCTTCTCGAGGAACCACACGTCCTGCAGCAGCATCGGGCCGCGCGGACCGGCCGTCAGCGAGTTCTGGTTGTCGGCGACGGGGGCACCGGCGGCGGTCGTCATCGGCTTCTGGTTGTTCTCGGTCAAAGCTCGCTCCTCGGCGTGTGATGCGTCGCGGGTGGACCGGGCCCGGCGGGGCCGCCGGCCGTCCGAAGTCTCCGCGCGGGCTGCTGCGCGGCCCGCCGTCGGGTCCCACCCTATGTTGGACTCAGTCTAAGTCAAGGCAGTTTTCAGAATCATACCCACTCTTGAGCTGGGATCGATCGCGGCTTAGGCTGGACCCATGACTGATCTTCTGCAGAGGCTGCGCGACCGCGGCTGGCGCCTGACCGCTCAGCGTCGCGTCGTGGCCGAGGTCCTCGGCGGGGAGCACGTCCACCTCACCGCCGACGAGGTGCACGCCCGTGCCTCGCAGCGGCTGCCCGAGATCTCCCGCGCGACGGTCTACAACACCCTGGGCGAGCTGGTCTCGCTCGGCGAACTCGTCGAGGTCTCGACCGACCAGCGCGCCATCCGCTACGACCCGAACGCCCACCGGACCCACCAGCACCTGCTCTGCGACGGCTGCGGCGCCATCCGCGACGTGCACCCCACCGGCGACCCCCTCGCCGACCTCCCGGAGTCCGAGCGCTTCGGCTACACGGTCTCCGAGGCCGAACTGACGTACCACGGCATCTGCCCGGACTGCGCCGCCTGAGGCCGTCCGGCCACCGCCCCGGCCGCACCGGCCGCACCGCCCCGCCGACGCCGCCCAGGCGACGCGGCGCCGTGCGTCGCGCCCCTTATGCTCACCGCGCGAGGCGGACGGCGGAAGGCGGCGAAGTGAACTACAGGGTCCAGCCCAGCGCACAGGTCGATGACAGCGCGGAGATCGGAGCGGGCAGCAGCGTCTGGGACCTCGCGCAGATCCGGGAGGACGCACGCCTCGGCGAGGGCTGCGTGATCGGCCGCGGCGCCTACGTGGGCCCGGGCGTGCGCATGGGCGCCGACTGCAAGCTGCAGAATCACGCCCTCGTCTACGAACCGGCGGAACTGGGCGACGGTGTGTTCATCGGCCCGGCCGTGGTCCTCACCAACGACCGCAACCCGCGTTCCGTGGACCCCGGGGGCCGGCAGAAACGGGCCGGGGACTGGGAGGCGGTCGGCGTGCGGATCGCGGACGGCGCCTCGGTCGGCGCCCGGTCGGTGTGCGTGGCGCCGCTGCGCATCGGGCGCTGGGCGATGGTCGCCGCCGGGGCGGTGGTCACCCGGGACGTGCCCGACTTCGCCCTGGTGGCCGGCGTCCCGGCCCGGCAGGCGGGCTGGGTGGGGCGCGCCGGGGTGCGGCTGACCGAGCGGGAGCCCGGCGTGTGGGAGTGCCCCGCGACCGGCGCCCTGTACGACGAGAAGGACGGCACCCTCACCGAGCGCACCGCCTGACCCGCCCGGCCCGCGGACCCACGGCCGTGCCGGACGGGCCGGCCGCCGGCCGCGTCACGGGCCGGCGCTCCCGCCGCCGATGACCACCCGGCGGACCCCCCGCCACGCCTCGGGGTCGGTGGTGCGCCGGCCGTCGACCAGGACCCTGACGCCGGGCAGGTCGGCGGGGGTCAGCGTGCGGTACTCCGGATGGTCGGCCTGCAGGACGGCCGCGGTGACCTCCTCACCGGCGTGCGGGGTCAGCCCCAGGGCGGACAGCTCCTCGGCGCTGTACAGCGGGTCCGAGACGTACGGGACGGCGCCGCGGTCCTCCAGCGCCCGTACCGTCGGGAAGACCCCGGAGAACGCCGTCTCCTTCACTCCCCCGCGGTAGGCCGCGCCCAGCACCAGCACCCGGGCCCCGGCCAGATCGCCGTAGGCGGCGGCCAGCAGGTCGACGGCGTACCCGGGCATCGCCGCGTTCGCCTCCCGGGCGGAGCGCACGACGCTCGCGTCCGGGTCGTTCCACAGGTACATCCGCGGGTAGACCGGGATGCAGTGGCCGCCGACCGCGATGCCCGGCTGGTGGATGTGGCTGTAGGGCTGCGAGTTGCAGGCCTCGATGACCTTCCGGACGTCGATGCCGTTGCCGTCGGCGAAGCGCGCGAACTGGTTGGCCAGGCCGATGTTGACGTCCCGGTAGGTGGTCTCGGCGAGCTTGGCCAGCTCGGACGCCTCGGCCGTGCCCAGGTCCCAGACCCCGTTCGGGCGGGGCAGGTCGCCGCGGAGGTCGAAGTCGAGGACCGCCTCGTAGAAGGCGACGCCCCGGGCGGTGGACGCCTCGTCGATGCCGCCGACCAGTTTCGGGTAGCGGCGCAGGTCCGCGAAGACCCGGCCGGTGAGGACCCGTTCGGGCGAGAAGACCAGGTGGAAGTCTTCGCCCGCGGTCAGCCCGGAGCCCTCGGCGAGCATCGGCGCCCAGCGGGTGCGGGTGGTGCCGACCGGCAGCGTGGTCTCGTAGGAGACGAGGGTGCCCGGCCTCAGGCCCTGCGCGATCGCCTTCGTCGCGGAGTCCATCCCGCCGAAGTCCGGTACGCCGTCCGCGTCGACGAACAGCGGGACGACCACGACGACCGCCTCCGCGCCCGCCACCGCGGCGGCCGTGTCGGTGGTGGCACGCAGCAGCCCGGCGTCGACGGCCGCCTTCAGCCCGACGTCCAGGCCGTGCTCCCCCGGGAACGGCTCGGTGCCGGCGTTGACGCGCTCGACGACCCTCGCGTCGACGTCCGCGCCGACGACCCGGTGGCCCTTGGCGGCGAACTGCACGGCCAGCGGAAGCCCGATCTTGCCGAGCGCCACGACGCAGATGTCCATGACCGGGGGTCACCTCCTCTTCGGGACACGGGAGCTCTTCAGGACGCGGGAGACGGCGGACCTCATCCGGGAGGCCCGGGACGTCCGCGGCGGGTGCATCCGGGCGGTGGCGACCACCACACGCCCCTTGCCGTCGACGGTGGCGGCGGCCCGGCGGGGGTCGTCGGACCCGCCCCAGCGGCGGGACAGCGGCATGGGCCTGCCCCTGCCCCGCACGGGTATCTCGTACGTCGACCCGGCCACGTCCAGGTACACCCGCACCGACAGTTCGGCGTCCCGCCGTCGCAGCGGGACGCGGGCGTGCAGCACGGTGGCGGCACCGTCCTCGGCGGGCTCCGTGCGCTGTTCGCCCACGGGCTCGGGCAGCGCGTGACCGGCGGGCAGACGCCGCGCCCCGGGCCGGTCGGCCGACGCGGGCACGGCCCCCTCGACCAGCCGCAGCACCGCGCCGTCCACGTCACCGAGGACGGGCACCCGCACCGAGGCCGTGTAGGCGATGCCCCCGCCCGACTGCTCCCAGCCGGAGGCGAGCAGCTCGGTGCCCTGGGCGAGGCGGCCGGGAACGGCCTCCCCGACCAGTTCGAAACACCGGTCCGCCAGGCCCGCCCGGGGGTCGCGGAACCCCGGGTAGCGGGCGTAGGCGCGGTCCCCGTCCAGGACGAAGGGCGGGGCGCCGTGCAGCTTCTCGAAGGTGATCGCCGCGCACAGCTCGTCGACCGCCCCGGCGCGGGCCAGGCAGATCCGCACCCGGCGCTTGACGTCCATGGCGTCGCGGATGCCGTCGGTGAAGTAGGCGTCCGCGAGCCGGGCGATGCCCGCGCAGAGGTCCCGCTGCAGGGCGCGGTCCAGGCCGGGGAAGTCGTCCTGGACGAGCTTGGCCAGCTCCCAGGTGAAGTGCCGGCGCAGGACGGCGTCGCGCTCCTGTCCCGGCTCGATCAGACCGGCGGTGAAGTCCATGATCTCCGCCGTGCACCGCAGCCGGGACAGGTGGTCCGCCCGGTAGGTGATGTTGCCGGCGTCGCCGCGCCTGACCGCGTAGTAGCAGGTGTAGTCGGCCAGCACCGATATCCTCCGGGCGCGCACGCACGCCTCGATGGTGAACGGCTGGTCGCTGCCCACGGGCAGGTGCTCGGGGAAGCGCAGCTTGTGCTGTTCGACCAGCTCGCGGCGGAACAGCTTGGTGTTGGAGAGGGTGAACGGCAGGGCGGAGCCGTGCAGGCCGACGTCCGGGGCGTTCTCCCGGTAGAGCGCCTGGTGCACGTACCGGCCGTTGACGCCGGCCATTCGGCCGGCGACGACGTCCGAGCCGTGCTCGTCGGCGTAGGCCACCAGGCGCTCCAGGGCTTCCTCGCCCAGGTGGTCGTCGGCGCCGACGAAGTAGACGTACCGGCCGGTGGCGATGTCCAGGGCCCGGTTGCTGGGCGCCGCCGGGCCGCCGGAGTTCGCCTGGTGGATCACCCGGACGGTGTCCGGATACCGCTCGGCGAAGCGGTCGAGTTCGGCGCCGCTGCCGTCGGTGGACCCGTCGTCGACGGCGACGACCTCCAGCCGGTCCCGCCCGATGCTCTGCCCCACCAGGGAGTCCAGGCACTCGGTGAGGTACGGCATCGTGTTGTAGACCGCGACGACCACGCTGACATCCGGTACCCCGCTCATGACCGTGTCCCCGCCTCTCCCCGGGCGGCGCCGGACCGGGCGCCGGAACCCGTCAGCAGTTTCGAGTAGACCTCGTCCAGCCGCTCAGCCTGGACCTCCCAGGTCCAGGTGTCGAGCAGTCCGGACGCGTCGTAAGCGGTCCGGTACCGTCCGGCGTCCCCCAGCACCGACTTCAGGGCGCGGGCGTAGTCCTCCAGGTCCCCGGCGCGGAACACCTCGCCCTGACCGGTCCGCTGGACGGTGGCGCCCATCGTCCGCACGTCGCTGACGACCAGCGGCAGGCGAGCGTGCGCGTACTCGAAGAACTTGGTGATCAGCGCGATCTCGTGGTTCGGCCAGTGGTGGATCGGGATGACGCCCACGTCGGCCGCGGCGAGGAAGCGCGTCACCTGGTGGTGCGGCACGTAGGGCAGGACGTGCAGCCGGCCGGAGACTCCCAGCGCCTCGGCCCGCGCCCGCAGCGTCTGGATGTAGCCGGACCCGGGGTCGGGCACGACGAGGACGGTGTGCACGTCCGGCACCAGCGCCAGCGACTCCACCATGACGTCCAGTCCGCGCTGCGGGGCGGCGGAACCGCTGTACACGGCGAGCGGCACGTCATCCCCGACCCCGCACAGCTCCCGCAGGTCCGGCACCGGCTCCGCGGCCTGCTCGGCGGGGATCACGCCGTGGGGGGCGTTGAGCACGACCGTGGGGCGCTCGGCGAGGCCGTGCCGCTCCTGGAGCAGGCCGGCGAGGGTGTCGGACACCGTCACCACGGCGTCCGCGAAGCGGGCGTACTCGCGCTCGTGCGCGCACTGGGCGACGTGCCAGCGCGGGTGCGGGTCCCACGGCTTGATACCGGGCAGGAACTCGTGGGCGTCCCAGACCAGCTTGACGTCACGGCCCCGGGCGCGGGCGCGCAGGGCCGCGCGGGCCCCGACCCCGAGCATGCGGAAGTCGTTGGCGTGGATCAGGTCCGGCTCCAGAGCGTCGACGACCTTGCCGTACGCCAGCTCGAAGTCCCACAGGTGCGGGTCGAGACGGCGCCAGGCCCTGACCCCCATCGTCGTCCGCCAGAACGCGGTGGTGAGGCGGTCGAGCGCCGAGTCCATGGCCCTGCGCCGCCGGTGCAGCTGCTGCGTCCTGCGGTACCGCAGGGCCACCCAGGAGTGCAGCAGCCGGGCGAGGACGCGGGGCGGCAGCAGGCGCAGCCGTCCGAGGGCCGAGCCCTCGCGCCGGGCGAGGCCCGACCGGACGTGGAGGTCGGCGCGCCACGCCCTGACCTTCTGCCTGCGGTACGCGGCCAGGGGCCCGGGACGGTAGGCGAGCGGGGAGCGCAGCGGCGCCCGGCGGTACTCGTGGCGCCGCCGGAACAGCGGCATCGGCACGGCGAGCAGCCGGACCTCGGCGTCACCGAGGCGCCAGGTCCGGCCCACGTCCTTCCTGCTCCGGGCCCGTCCCAGCAGGACGACGTCCCACCCTGCCTCGGCGGCCGACCGGGCCTCCTTCTGCACGCGTGAGTCGCCGGTGACCCCGTTGTCGACGAGCATCACGATCCGGCCCCCGCGGGACCGTCGCGGCGTGCGGTTCTCAGCTGTCATGGCTGGTCAGGCCCTCCGGGGTGAGCGAGACGCTGCGGTTGCCCGCCGCGGAGGCGAGCACCGCCGCCGCGACCTGCACCGTCCGCAGCCCCTGGCGCAGGGTGCAGATGTCGGCGGGCACGCCGAGGACCGCGTCCCGGAACAGCTCGTGCTCGACGAGGAGCGGCTCCCGCTTGGGGATGGCGTACCGGATCATGTCGCCCTCGGCGACGCCGCGGAAGGCCCGCAAGGCCTCCCATTCGGTGGCCACGGCGGAGTTGGAGTGGAAGGTCAGGTCGGCCGTGAGGGTGTCGGCGATGAAGCAGCCGCGCTCGCCGGTGACCGAGGTGAAGCGCTCCTTGAGCGGGCTCAGCCAGTTGACGAGGTGGTTGACCATGGTGCCGTCGTCGAGGCGTCCGACCGCGGAGACCATGTCCTCGTGCTCGCGCCCGCTCTTGGAGACGGTGTGCGCCGCGACGGAGACGTACTCCCGGCCCGCGACCCAGCTGGTGAGGTCGATGTCGTGGGTGGCGAGGTCCTTGACCACGCCGACGTCCGCGACGCGGTGCGGGAAGGGGCCCTGGCGGCGGGTGACGACCTGGAAGACGTCGCCGAGCTCGTCGGCCTCCAGCCGGGCCCGCAGCGAGCGCAGCGCCGGGTTGCAGCGCTCGATGTGGCCGACACCGGCGACCAGAGAGCGCGCCTCGAAGGCGTCGACGAGGCGGCGCGCACCGGCCACCGTGTCGGCGAGCGGCTTCTCCACCAGCGCGCAGACCCCGGCCCCGGCGAGCTGCAGGCCGACCTCCTCGTGCAGGGCGGTGGGGCAGGCCACCACCGCGTAGTCGATGCCGAGGCCGAGGAGGTCCTCGACGGTGTCCAGGACGGGCACGCCCTGCGCGGCACCGTGCTTGTCGCCCAGGGGGTCGACGACGGCGACCAGGTCGACGCCTTCCAGGGCGGACAGGACGCGGGCGTGGTGACGCCCCATGGAACCGAGGCCGACCAGTCCGGCCCGCAGGCGTCGTCCGGTGCTCACAGCTCCTCCAGCGCGTTCACGGCCGTCACGATGCGCTCCAGGTCCCCCTGCGACAGGCCGGGATGGACGGGCAGGGAGACGACCTCGGCGGCGGCGCCGTCGGTCCGGGGCAGGTCCCGGGTGTGGCCCGCCTCCTGGTCCGGCTCCCAGTACGGCTTCAGCCGGTGGACGGGCGTCGGGTAGTACACGGCGGTGCCGATGCCGGCCGCGGTCAGGCGGGCCGCGGCGGCGTCGCGGTCGCCGCGGATCCGCACGGTGTACTGGTGGTAGACGTGCCGGGCGCCCTCGGCGACGGCCGGCGTGACCACGTTCGCCGCGGTGATGTGCCCGGTGAGGTACGCCGCGTTGGCGATGCGCCGTTCGGTCCAGCCGGCCAGCCTGGCGCGCTGCACCCGGCCGATGGCGGCGCAGACGTCGGTCATGCGCAGGTTGGCGCCGACGAGCTCGTGGGCGTAGCGCTGTTCCATGCCCTGGTTGCGCAGCAGGCGCAGGGTGCGGGCCAGCGCCGGGTCGGCGGTGCTGATCATGCCGCCCTCGAGGCTGTGCATGTTCTTGGTCGGGTAGAAGCTGAAGGCGCCGGCGTCGCCGAAGGCACCGACCGGGGTGCCGTGCAGGGCGGCCGCGTGGGCCTGGCAGGCGTCCTCGACGACGGCCAGGCCGTGCCGGTGCGCCAGCCGGGTGATGCGGTCCATGGCGGCCGGGTGTCCGTAGAGGTGGACCGGCAGGATCGCGGCGGTGCGCGGGGTCAGGGCCGCTTCGACGGCCGCCGGGTCCAGGCAGAAGCCGTCCGCCTCGATGTCGGCGAACACGACGTCGGCCCCGGCGAGCCGGACGGCGTTGGCGGAGGCGGCGAAGGAGAACGACGGCACCACGACCTCGTCGCCCGGACCGATGCCCAGCGCGAGCAGCGCCAGGTGCAGCGCGGACGTACCGGAGTTGACCGCGACGCAGTGGCGGCCGGCGACGAGCTCGCCGAACTCCTCCTCGAAGGCGGCCACCTCGGGCCCCTGCACCACGCGGCCGCCGCGCAGGACGCGTACCGCGGCCTCGATCTCCTCCTCGCCGATGACCGGCCGTGCGGCCGGTATCGACTCCTGGGCGTCGTTCATCGTCGTCTCCCCTCCACGTACGGCGGCCTCGGGGGCACGCCACGATGGGGACCGGGAAGGGACGGTCACGCACGCGACGCGTCACCGTGCCCGTGTCGGGGGAGGAGGCACCGGCCGCCGACGGTCCGGGATGCTGCCTCGCTCTCGGGAACCTGCCGGAGGGCGGCTGTCAGCCGCCCGGGGAAGAGGGCTCGGCCCTCAGTGACGGCAGCGGCTGATCCGGGCGGCCGTGCCGGCGGCTGATCCCGCGACGGGGGCCTCGGCGACATCGTCGGTGCAGGGGTGGGCTGTCTGCTCGGGTTGCCACGGGGGAACCTCCGCCCGGTCAAGGGTCGGCCACACCAGTACAGAGAGTGACGCTTTCTGCATCCTAAGTGACTTGGCCCGTTCGCGCCGCACGACGAAGCGCAGGACACCGGTGGTGACGGTGTCCTGCGCTTCGTGATGCCGGGCCCGGAGGCCGTTGTGCTCCCGTCGGGAGCGGAGCCGGTCAGTCCTCCGTGCTGGCGGTGACCGAGGAGGACGGCTGCTGGGCGGCGGCCGCGGTCTTCGCGGTCGTCTTCTTCGCCGGCGCCTTCTTGGTCGTCGCCTTCTTCGCCGTGGCCTTCTTGGCGGTCGTGGTGCTCTTCGCCGCCTTGGTGGCCGTGGTCTTCTTGGCGGCCGTGGTCTTCTTCGCGGCCGTCTTCTTGGTGGCCGCCTTCTTCGCCGTGGCCTTCTTGGCCGCCTTGCGGGCGGTCTTCTTGGCCGGAGCGGCCTCCTCGGCGGCCGCCTCACCGGCGGTGCCCTCGGCGCCCGCGTCGGGGGTGGCCCCCTCCGGCGCCTCACCGGCGGCGGGCGGCTCGGCCTCCGTCCGCGGGGCCGGCTCCTCGGCCGCAGCCGACGGCACGACCAGGACGGCCGTCTCCTCGGACGCGGTGGACGAGACCGGCTTGCGCACGGCGCGGCGGCGCGGGCGGGCCGGGGCGGCAGCGGCCTCGGCCGGCGCCTCCTGTGCCGCCTCGCTCTCCTCGGCCTGCGCCTCGGCCTGCGGCTCCGGCGTCGTGGCGGCCGTCTCGGCGACCGTCACCACGGCGGCCTCGGCACCCGCGGGGGAACCGGCCGGGGCGGACACCTTGCGCGTGGCCCGGCGCCGCGTACGGCCCTTCGGCGCCGCGTCCTCGGCGGACGGGACGGCCTGCTCGGACCGCTCTCCGGGCTTCTCCTCGCCCGACCCGGCCGTCTCTCCGGCGTCCTTCCCGGCGTCCTTCCCGTCGGCCTGCTCGGCGGCGGGTGCCTCGACGACCGGGTCCTCGGCGGCGGCCGGTGCGGCCTGCGCCTCGGCGGCCCGCTCCGGCTGCACGGGGCGCGCGGCCTCGTCCTCCGCCGTCACGTCCTGAGCCGTCGGCACCTCCTCGGCGGCCGGCTCGCGCCGGGCCTCCTCGCGCTTCGGCGCTCCCGCGGGGGCCGAGGCCCGCCGGCTCGCCCGGCGGCGGCTCCGGCCACGGGTGGCCGCGGCCTCCGCCTCGGCGGCGCTGCTGTACAGCTCCTCGTCGGGCTCGAAGGCGGGCGCGGGCAGCGCGACCGGGGCGGCGGTCTCCGCCGCCACCTCGGCCTCGGACTCGCGCTCGGCCTCCTGCTCCACGTCCGGCGCGGTCACGGCGGCGGCCGTCTCGTGCTCGTGGGTCTCGTGCGTGTGGTCCGCGGCACCGGCCCGCGCCCGCTTGCGGCGCTTGCCGCCGCCCCCGTTGGAGGACGGCTGGTCCAGGTGCACGATCACACCGCGCCCGTTGCAGTGGACGCAGGTCTCGGAGAACGACTCCAGCAGGCCCTGGCCGACCCGCTTGCGGGTCATCTGGACCAGGCCCAGCGACGTCACCTCCGCCACCTGGTGCTTGGTGCGGTCCCGGCCCAGGCACTCCAGCAGGCGCCGCAGCACCAGGTCCCGGTTGGACTCCAGCACCATGTCGATGAAGTCGATGACGATGATGCCGCCGAGGTCGCGCAGCCGCAGCTGGCGCACGATCTCCTCGGCCGCCTCCAGGTTGTTCCTGGTGACCGTCTCCTCGAGGTTGCCGCCCTGACCGGTGAACTTCCCGGTGTTGACGTCGATGACGACCATCGCCTCGGTCCGGTCGATCACCAGCGAACCGCCGCTGGGCAGCCACACCTTGCGGTCCAGCGCCTTGGCGAGCTGCTCGTCGATCCGGTACGTGGCGAAGACGTCGACCTCACTGGTCCAGCGGGACAGCCGCTCGGCGAGGTCCGGCGCCACGTTCGACACGTAGCCGTGGATGGTCTTCCACGCCTCGTCGCCGCTGACGACGACCTTGGTGAAGTCCTCGTTGAAGATGTCCCGCACGACCCGGACCGTCATGTCCGGCTCGCCGTAGAGCAGGGACGGCGCGCTGGCGCTGCTGCTCTTGGACTTCTTGCGGATCTCCTCCCACTGCCCCTGGAGGCGTTCGACGTCCCGGCGCAGCTCCTCCTCGCTCGCGCCCTCGGCGGCGGTGCGCACGATGACGCCCGCGTCCTCGGGGACGATCTTCTTGAGGATCGTCTTCAGCCGGGAGCGCTCGGTGTCGGGCAGCTTGCGGCTGATGCCGGTCATCGAGCCCTCGGGGACGTACACGAGGTAGCGGCCCGGGAGGGAGACCTGGCTGGTCAGACGGGCACCCTTGTGCCCGATCGGGTCCTTGGTGACCTGGACGAGCACCGACTGGCCCGACTTCAGCGCGGACTCGATGCGGCGCGGGCCGTTGGCCATGCCCAGCGCCTCGAAGTTGACCTCACCGGCGTACAGGACGGCGTTGCGGCCCTTGCCGATGTCGATGAAGGCGGCCTCCATCGACGGCAGCACGTTCTGCACCTTGCCGAGGTAGACGTTGCCGACGTACGAGGTCGACTGCTCCTTGTTGACGTAGTGCTCGACCAGCACCCCGTCCTCGAGCACGCCGATCTGGGTGCGGTCGCCGTGCTGGCGGACCACCATCACGCGCTCGACGGCCTCACGGCGGGCCAGGAACTCGGCCTCGGTGATGATCGGGACACGGCGGCGGCCCTGCTCGCGGCCCTCGCGGCGGCGCTGCTTCTTCGCCTCCAGACGGGTCGAGCCCTTGATGGACTGCACCTCGTCCGACGGCTCGGCGGCCTTGCGGGGCTCACGGACCTTCACGACCGTGCGCTCGGGGTCGTCGGCGGTGGTCTCGGCCTCGCCCCCGCTGTCACCGGCGCGGCGACGGCGGCGACGGCGCCTGCGGCTGCTGCTGGAGCCGTTGCCGGAGCCCGAGTCGGAGTGGTCCTCGGCCGACTCGTCGTCGTCCGCCGAGTCCGCAGCGTCCTCCTCGGCCTGCTCGGCGGTGTCCTCGGCGTCCTGGGCGGCCTGCTCGGCGGCGACCCGGCCGGTGTCCGCGTCCGCGGAGTCGTCGCCCTCGGTGTCGTGCTCGCCGGAGTCGCCCCGCCGGCGGCGACGGCCTCCGCGGCGGCGCCGGCGGCGCGAACCGGACGCCTCGTTGTCGTCCTGGTCGTCGCCGTCGTCGGCGTGGTCCTCGGCGGAGGAGTCGGTGTCCGTGTCCTCCTCGTCGTCGTCCTCGGAGCCGGACCGGGTCTCCTGCACCGGGGCGGCGGACGGCGCCGCCTCGGCCTCGTCGGCCGCGCCACGGCGGCGACGACGGCGGCGGGAGGCGGTCGGCTGCTCCTCGGGGAGCTCCGCCGTCTTGTCGGTGTCGTCCGCGCCGACGGCCTCGGCGGCCGCTTCGGCGGCGGCCCGCTCGGGGGTCTGGAACCGGGGCTCGGTGAAGACCGGCGGCTGGAACACGGCGACCGCGGGACGCGCGGGACGCGACCGCGCCCCGGTCCCGCTCCCGGCCTCGGCGGCGGACGCGGCCTGCTCCCCGGCGGCGGGACGCGCGGGCTCGGCGAACCCGGCGGCGGCCTTGCGGACCACGCGGCGACGGCGGCGCGGGGCGGTGTCCTCGGCCTCTGCGGCGGCGCTGTCGTCGGCCGCGGCCGACGTCCTTCCGGTGCTCCGGGTCACGCGGGGCTTCGCCTCCTCGGCGGAGGAGGACGGTGCGGCGTCAGGCGTGGTGGCCGCAGCGGCGGTGTCGCCGGTGGCGGCCGTGTCGTCGGTGGCGGCCGCTGTGCCGTCCGTCGCCGACGGGGTGGTCCCGGTCTCCGCGGGGGCGGCCGCGGCGGGTGCTCCGGCGGGCGCGGACGCCCGGCGGGTGGCCCGGCGGCGGGTACGGCGCGGGGCCTCGTCCCCGGCCTCGGCCTCGGCCTCGGCGGAAGCGGTGCCGGCCGTGTCACCGGCCGCGGCAGTGTCCTCGGCGGCCTGCGAGGACGCGTCCGCGTCCGTCACGGCGGCGGGGGCCGCGGCCTCGGGAGCCGTCGCGGCGCTCTCCTCCGGCGAGGCCACCGTGCGCGTGGCGCGGCGGCGGGTGCGGCGGGGAGCGGCGTCCGCGGAACTCTGCGCGGCGTCGGCGGCCGGGGCCGCGGTGTCGGCGTCCTCGGAGCCGGGCGTCTCCTGCGCCGCTGCGGGCGTCGCCGGGACGACGGTCTCGGCGGCCTCCGCCGAGGCGGGCGCCCCCGCGGGCGCGGCCGCACGGCGGACCACACGGCGGCGGCGGGGCGGAGCGGCCTGCTCCTGCGCCTCGGCGGGCGCCTCGGAGGTCTCGGGGGCGGCTACCGGGGTCTCCTCGGCCGTGGCGGCCTCGGTTTCCTTCTGGTCCGCCTGGTCACCGGTGCCGGACGCGTCGGCGGCGGCCACGGGCGGTGCCACGGTCTCCGCGGTGCTGTCGGTCGCCCCGGCCGGCGGTCCCGCCGGGCGTGAGGCGGCACGCCTGCGCCGACGCGGCGGCAGGGTGTCGCTGGGGCTGTTCTGGTCGGAGCCCTGGGTGGGCTCGGTCGGTTCGAGCATGCGGGCGTTTCTCCCGTCAGGCTCCCGGGCGCCGCACCTGGTCCGGCGATGCCGGTGACGTCCACGGCCCGCGCGATGCGCGTTGACCGCCGTCCGGGGCGCGGGCGCCGCACGGGAGCTCTCTGTGTCCTGTCTCGCCGGTTCCGTACACCGAATGCGCACGGCCTGGCGAAAGTCTTCTGGTCGGTGCGCTGCCCGACCCAGGTGGCTCCCGAGTTCGAGGGCGGCGCTACGACGTCCGTCCCTACGCGGGACCTTCCTTACACCGGCGCCGTCGCGGCGGCAGTGGCGCCGGCCGGATGCGGCTCGGTCACTGCTGCCTCGCGGTCGGGCGCGAGCGGGTCGGTCACCGTGCCGGCCTCTTCATCGAGCAGCCCCTGCGCCAGCCTGGTCACCGCAGCGGGGACCGGCGGCGCCAGGTCGGCCACGGCGCGGAGACCGGACAGGACGTCGTCGGGTCGTACGGCAGGCGTCACGTGCCGAACAACCAGCCGCAGTATCGCACAGGGCTGGTCGCTCGGCCTATCGGCCGAGGAGGTGTGCGTTTCCACGCTCTCCAGGACAACGACCGCGGAACGGGCGTCGAACGTGCGCACGCCGTTCTTGGTGCGGCGCTGCACCTCCACCGTCCCGGCCGCCTCGAAGGCGTCCACCGCGCGGCGGGCGTCCTCGGGGTCGACACCGTCCAGCCGGATCTCCCACACGGAGGCCGTCAGCCGGTCGGCCAGGCCCGAGGTGCGGGCCTCCACCGCGTCGACGATGTCGAGGCCGGTGGGCATCGACGCGTCGAGCAGGGCCCTGAGCCGCTCGGGGTCGCGCGGCTCGGTGAGCGCGATCTCCAGGAACTCCGCCTCGCTGCCCGTGCCGGTGGGTGCGGCATTGGCGTACGACACCTTGGGGTGCGGGGTGAAGCCCGCGGAGTACGCCATCGGTACCTCGGCGCGGCGCAGGGCACGCTCGAAGGCCCGCTGGAAGTCACGGTGGCTGGTGAACCGGAGGCGGCCGCGCTTGGTGTAGCGCAGACGGATGCGCTGCACCGCGGGTGCGGGCGGCGGGCCTTCGGGCTGTCGCTTGCCCAGGGGTTCTTCTCCTCGTGGGAAGGGAGGCGCGGTGTGCGCCGCCCTCTGTCGTACGGCGGTCGGACCACCGACTCCGGCTGTCCGGCCCCTGCGGGTCCGGCACGGGGACAGCGGTCGTTGCTCTCTCCAGAGTACGTCCAAGACGGCCCCCGGAGTTCCCGGTCACCAGCCGGGATCACCGCTCCCCGCTCCCCCGGCACCTCCGGGGGCCACGGAGCGGCTACTGCCGGGTTCCCCGTGCCCGGGCCCGCCATGCCTGCCCTGCGGGACGGCACCGCGGGCGTGTCCGCCGTCCGGGACGACGGCGTGAGGAGCGCCACCCCGGGCGGCGGACCCGTATGCAGGAACCCCATGAGCTCGACCTCCATGGGTGGGGACTCCATGGGTGGGGACTCCATGGGCGGGATCTCCATGGGCGCCCGGCCCATGAGCCGGGACGTCCGGGGTGAGGCTCCCGATATGTATGCACCGTGTACGACTTCTGCACGAGAAGTAGTAGGTCCAGATATGCAGTCCGAGGCATACGACACCATCACGTGCCCAAAGGGCACCGGTATCAGCGGCCCGAACTCCGTCGGTCGACCGCCCGGGCCGCGCCCGCCGGACCCAGGAGCGCCCGGCGGATGTCGGCACGCACCCGCCCCGCCGACGCGCGGGCCGACGCCAGAGCCTCCCGGACGGCTCGCCCCACACCCCGAGCCGTCCGCACCGCAGGCCGCAGCACGCCATCCCGGACGACGTGCCCGACCGGCGTCAGCACGCTCCGGTACACCCACTGCGCCGGCTCCCAGACGGCCCACCGCAGAAGGGCCAGCAGGAACCGCCCGACGGCGAGCGAGATGTGGCCGGCGACACGCCAGCCCTGCACCAGCGCGTCCCGGACCTCACGCCACACCACGGCGAGCGCCCGGCCCACCGGCACCAGCACCCACCGCCACACGGCCAGCGCGGGCAGCACCAGGACCACCCTGGCCAGCCAGTACAGCACCGCGCCGATGCCGGCCGCGAGCAGACTCCCCGCCCGGGCGACGCCCCGCCCGCACCACAGCACGGCATGCCCGACCGGGGTGAGCACCCACGTGTACAGCCACACCGACGGCACCACGAGCAGCCACCTCACCAGCCACGCCAGCCCCCGATACACCCCGACCCCCACCGCGGCCACCACAGCACCCACCGCCCGCGACACCCACACCACGGCGTGGCCCAGCGGTGTCAACAGGTGCCGGTACAGCCACCCGGCGGGCACCACGACCAGCACGTGCACCAGCCAGGCCAACGCCTTGCCGAGCGGCACGAGCAGGTACCGCCACAGCCCCACGAACGGCCACACGAACACCGCCCGCCCCAGCCACAGCAGCGCCCGCTCCACCGGCCGCAGCACTGCGTCATTCACCACGCGTCCGGCGACCACCAGCGCGTCCCACAGCATCCGCACCGGCAGCACCACGACCAGCGCCACGATCCGGACGGGCAGACGCACCGCCGCGACCAGACAGCCCTCACCCTCCGGCGCCCGGACATCCCCCTGCTTCTCCAGATCCATACCCATGAGGACGCCCCGGACGGCTCCCCGGATGCACACCGCAGCGCAGGTCCGCCCCCGTTCCTCGGCCCCGGTCCCCGTGGGCAGGTGTCTCACCGACGGCAGTGGCCGCAGCAGCGACGCCGACGAGTCCGGGGCCGGAGCATGCCGGCGACCGGCGCTGCGTAGAGTCAGCCCCGGTCACGTGCGGATGCACGCCGATGGAAGGGGAGGGCGTGGGAGCAACCGCGGCGGCGCGCAGTGTGATGCGTGCGCGGGTCGGGTCGGGGCTGGTGGTGGCGGTGCTCCTGCTGCCCTTCGGGAGTGGGGCCCTGGCCCGGGCGGGAGTGGTCGCCGAAGCCACCACGATCCCCGTCGGCCTGCTCGCCATGATCGCGGGATACGTACTCCTCACCGCGATGTGGGAGGAACGCTCCCCGTTCCGGCACGCACCGCGGAGTCTGACGGCCCGCACCCTGACCGGCCCACGCACGGTCGACCTCGGCCGGATCACCACCGTCCGGCTGGTGACGACCTTCTCGCAGGCCGGGGTGTACCGCACCGTGGTGGTGCGTGACGCTGATGGTGTGCGGCTGGGCCTGACGACGGGGAGGAGCCGCGAGCACCTGCGCCGAGCCGTCGAACAGGCGGAGAGCCACGCCGGACGAGGGGGCACCGGGCCCCGGGTGAGCCGTGCCGCCACGGCGTATCTCGGTCTCACCCGGGGGCGCGGACTCGCCGTCCACACCGTCCTCGCGTTTCTGTGCACGACGGTGGGCATGAGCCTCTACCTGTCGGTCGTCATCCGGCTCGGCGGACAGTGAGCCCTCCACCCGCGAGAACCCCTGACCTCCTGAACTCCTGAGCACTGCCACTGCCAGGCAGGTCGCCCCCACGTGGCAGGCCACTGGAACAGCGGCGCTGCGCCATGCAGCTCAGGAATTCCGCTTGATCCGGTATCGCTGGACGACGAAGGCAAGCGATGCAACGAGGGCCGCGAACCAAAGCCCGATCTCGACCTGGCCGAATCCCGAACCCAGGAACAGCAGCACGACCAAGAAGACGGCAAGAATCAGAGCCATTTTCGCTACGAGAGGCTTCACAATAGCTCCTGACTACGCACCGCTGCCACGAGACCCCCAGGCGCGGACCTTGCCGCCGGCGTCATTGAACTCGGCGTACGCGTGATATTCGAAGATGACCGCACCCGGATAACTGCGGCGTGGCGACCTTGCTGCTGTTCTCGCCGCCATCGGCCTCAGTCTCCTCGGGAGTGACGGTGACTTCGTCCGGAACGCTCAGCGCAGCGCCCCCAGGCGGCACGACCTCTGCCCACCGCTCCGGAGTCAACGGCTTGCCGTCGCCTCCGACAGCACTCCCGTCCTCATCGAATACGGCTTCCTCGACCCTCAACTCGGTACGACTCGGATACGATTCGGATCATGCGCGAGGCGCCAGAGAGTCGCCGCTCATACCGTCGCAGATATGACCCCTCCGGCCACAGTTCCCCGCCCGCGACGGGCACGCAATACGCGCACCACTATTCCTCTATGTCATCGGTCTGCGCAAGCCTTCGTGCCATGAACACGATCCCCGATCTCGCACATGAAGATCATATGAAGCCGGCGACCGATTGCGCAAGCGTGCGAGCAGGGTCTTCGCTTCACGAAGAGGGAGACCATTCCCGCCCAGATGCCTTTCCTCAAGAAAGGCTCAAATTCCCGGGTATTGAATTCAAGATTGAACAATAAGCCAGGCGTTGCGACCTGTCGCTGAGGGCGTCGCGGACCCCAACTGCCCCGACACAGCTCCGGCGGAGCGGGCAGGATGCGATGGCCCGCTCCGCCGGAGCGTTGGTTCGGACGGCCGGAGCCGTGGTCAGGTCAGTGGGAGTGACCGCTCGGTACCGGTCCGCTGTTCTTGACCGTCAGCGGCAGCAGCTTCTTGCCGGTGGGGCCGATCTGGATGCTGGTGTCCATCTGGGGGCAGACGCCGCAGTCGAAGCACGGGGTCCAGCGGCAGTCGTCGACCTCGGTCTCGTCGAGGGCGTCCTGCCAGTCCTCCCAGAGCCAGTCCTTGTCGAGGCCGGAGTCGAGGTGGTCCCAGGGCAGGACCTCCTCGTAGGTGCGCTCGCGGGTGGTGTACCAGTCGACGTCGACGCCGAACTGGGCGAGGGCCTTGTCGGCGCAGGCCATCCAGCGGTCGTAGGAGAAGTGCTCGCGCCAGCCGTCGAAGCGGCCGCCGTCCTCGTAGACCGCGCGGATGACCGCGCCGATGCGGCGGTCGCCGCGGGAGAGGAGGCCCTCGACGATGCCGGGCTTGCCGTCGTGGTAGCGGAAGCCGATGGAGCGGCCGTACTTCTTGTCGCCGCGGATCTTGTCGCGCAGCTTGCCCAGGCGCTCGTCGGTCTCCTCGGCGGAGAGCTGCGGGGCCCACTGGAAGGGGGTGTGGGGCTTGGGGACGAAGCCGCCGATGGAGACCGTGCAGCGGATGTCGTTGGAGCCGGAGACCTCGCGACCCTTGGCGATGACGCGGGTGGCCATGTCGGCGATCTGGAGGACGTCGTCGTCGGTCTCGGTGGGCAGGCCGCACATGAAGTACAGCTTGACCTGGCGCCAGCCGTTGCCGTAGGCCGTGGCGACGGTGCGGATGAGGTCGTCCTCGGAGACCATCTTGTTGATGACCTTGCGGATGCGCTCCGAGCCGCCCTCGGGGGCGAAGGTGAGGCCGGAACGGCGGCCGTTGCGGGTCAGTTCGTTGGCCAGGTCGATGTTGAAGGCGTCGACGCGGGTGGACGGGAGGGAGAGACCGATCTTGTCTTCCTCGTAGCGGTCGGCGAGGCCCTTGGCGATGTCGCCGATCTCCGAGTGGTCCGCGGAGGACAGGGAGAGGAGGCCGACCTCCTCGAAGCCGGTGGCCTTCAGGCCCTTGTCGACCATGTCGCCGATGCCGGTGATCGAGCGCTCGCGGACCGGGCGGGTGATCATGCCGGCCTGGCAGAAGCGGCAGCCGCGGGTGCAGCCGCGGAAGATCTCCACGGACATCCGCTCGTGGACCGTCTCGGCGAGCGGGACGAGGGGCTGCTTGGGGTAGGGCCACTCGTCGAGGTCCATGACGGTGTGCTTGGACACGCGCCACGGGACGCCCGAGCGGTTGGGGACGACGCGGGCGATGCGGCCGTCGGGCAGGTACTCCACGTCGTAGAAGCCGGGGACGTAGACGCCGCCGGTGCGCGCCAGGCGGAAGAGGAGTTCCTCGCGGCCGCCGGGACGGCCCTCCGCCTTCCAGGCGCGGATGATGCCCGTGACCTCGAGCACGGCCTGCTCGCCGTCGCCGATGACGGCGCAGTCGATGAAGTCGGCGATGGGCTCGGGGTTGAAGGCCGCGTGGCCGCCGGCCACGACGATGGGGTCGTCGAGCGTCCGGTCCTTGGACTCCAGGGGGATGCCCGCCAGGTCCAGCGCGGTGAGCATGTTGGTGTAGCCGAGCTCGGTGGAGAAGCTCAGGCCGAACACGTCGAAGGCCCGCACGGGGCGGTGGCTGTCGACGGTGAACTGCGGGACCCGGTGTTCCCGCATCAGCGCCTCGAGGTCCGGCCAGACGCTGTAGGTGCGCTCGGCCAGGACGCCGTCCTGTTCGTTGAGGACCTCGTAAAGGATCATGACGCCCTGGTTGGGCAGTCCGACCTCGTAGGCGTCGGGGTACATGAGCGCCCACCGCACGTCGCAGCCGTCCCAGGGCTTGACCGTGGAGTTGAGCTCTCCGCCGACGTACTGGATCGGCTTCTGCACATGCGGGAGGAGCGCTTCGAGCTGCGGGAACACAGACTCGGCGGCTTCGGCAGGCATCTCGCGAACCTTCGTGTGCTGACGGGGGTCTCCCGGCGCTGCCGGGAGGGGTGACCATCCAGCCTAACCCGGTCGGGCGGGTCCCCCGTACGCCCCTCAGAGCGCGATACCCCGGGTGATCGACCTCCAGGTGTCCGGCAGGGCCGCTTCGGTCAGCTCCGCGCGGCGTTCCTCGCGGGCGTGGAGGACGCCGTAGGTGAAGGTGTCCTCCCCGGCGGCGTGGGCGACGGCGGCGAGTTCGCGGAGGGTGTGGCGGGCCATGACGCTGTCCTGGTGGTCGCCGAGGAGTTCCTGGAGGGACTTCATGACCTTGACGAGGTCCTTGGCGTCTCCGCCGAGGGCGGGGACGGCGGCTTCGGCGGCGTAGCGGGTGCGCTTGGTCTTCTTGCGGGCGTCGTGGAGGGCGAGGTCGCGGTCGTGGCCGGGCGGGAGGTCCAGGGCCCGGGTGACGAGGCCGGAGAGCTTGTCGAGGTCCTTGCGGACGGCCCGGGTGAGGACCTTGGCGGGCTTGGCGTGGGCCTTCTTCCGCAGGGGCGGGTCCGCGAGCAGGGCGTCGAGGGTGTCGAGGAGGGCGAGGTGGCGGGCGGAGTCCAGGACGCCGGTGACGTGGCCGTGGGCGCTGCTGCGGCGGGCGCGGGACCAGGTGGCCAGCCGGTCGTGGACGGGACCGCGGACGAGGTCGTCGGGGAGGCCGTCGAGGGCGGTGGTGAGGCGGTCGGCGAGGACTTCCTGGTCGCGCTCCAGGCCGAGTTCGCCGGCCAGCCATTTGAGGTCGGCGCCGATGGGGTCGGTGGTGTCGCGGTGCAGGACGGAGCGGAAGCTGCGGAAGGTGCTGCGCAGGCGGCGGGTGGCGACGCGCATGCGGTGCACGGCGTCGGGGACGTCCTGGCGTACGGCGGGGTCGAGCTCGACCAGGGCGTCGCGCTGGGCGCGGACGTAGGCGAGGACGTGGTCGCCGGCGGTGACGGGTTCGCCGACGGCGCGGGTCTTGCGCTTCTTGCGGGGGGCGGCGGCCGGGGACGGGGCGGGGGCGGGTGCCGCGCTGTCGGGTGCGCGCGGGGTGGTGGCGGCGGGGGCGGTGGCGGTGAGGGCGCGGGCCAGTTTGGAGGGCGAGGCGGAGGGGCGCAGGCCGGCGTCGCGCAGGTGCTCCTCGATCTGGTCGAGGAGGGCGGGGTCGCCGTCGTCGGCGAGTTCGACCTCGATCTCGGTCCACCGGGTGGTGCCGCCCTGGCCGGTGAGGCGTTCGGCGTGGACGGTGTCGATGCTGGCTTCGGCCAGGAGCCGGCCGTCGCTGTCGAGGAGGTGGCGCACGTCGCGGTCGGAGCGCAGCCGGACCAGGGGGGTGACGGCGCGGTCGCGGACGCGGGAGCGGACGAGGCGGGCCAGGCTTTCGGGGAGTTCGTCGGAGAGGGGGGCCCGGATCTCGTCCCGTACACCGGGGGCGACCGGGAACTTCAGGTGCCAGCCGGCGTCGGAGCCTCCGGTGCGGCGGCGCAGGGTGATGGAGGCCGCGGCGAGGCGTTCGTCGGCGGTGTCGTAGTACGTGGCGTCGAGGTGGGCGACGCCCCGGTCGGCGACGGACGCGACACCGGGGACGCCGGTCAGGTCGGGCAGCCGACCGTCGGTCGATTCGTACTTCCGCTCGATCTCGCGCTTGGTGTCCGCCATGACGTGACTGTAGTCGCCGGGGGTGCGGAGTGGCAGGGGGCCGCCGCTCCGCACCCGGCTGTCCGGGTGATGTCGTCGGTCAGGCGGACATGGGGCGTTGGACGCGCAGTGACTGCAGGAGTCCGACGGCGAGCCAGACGGCGAACATGGAGGAACCGCCGTAGGAGACGAACGGCAGGGGCAGGCCGGTGACGGGCATGATGCCGAGGGTCATGCCGATGTTCTCGAAGGTCTGGAAGGCGAACCAGGCGACGATGCCGGCGGCGATGATGGTGCCGTAGAGGTCGGTGGCGTCGCGGGCGATGCGGCAGGCGCGCCAGAGGATGATGCCGAGCAGGGCGATGATGAGGGCGCCGCCCACGAAGCCGAGTTCCTCACCGGCGACGGTGAAGACGAAGTCGGTCTGCTGCTCGGGCACGAACTGGCCGGTGGTCTGGGAGCCCTTGAAGAGGCCGGAGCCGGTCAGGCCGCCGGAGCCGATGGCGATGCGGGCCTGGTTGGTGTTGTAGCCGACGCCGGCCGGGTCGAGTTCGGGGTTGGCGAAGGCGGCGAACCGGTTGATCTGGTACTCGTCCAGGATGCCGAGCTGCCAGACGGTGACGGCGCCGATGGCTCCGGCGCCGAGCAGGCCGAAGACCCAGCGGTTGGAGGCCCCGGAGGCGAGCAGCACACCGAGCACGATGATGACCATGACCATGACCGACCCGAGGTCGGGCATGAGCATCACGATCAGCATCGGGACGACGGCGAGGCCGAGGGCCTGCAGGACGGTGCGGTGGTCGGGATGGGGTTTGTCCCCGGCGTCGACCCGGGCCGCGAGCAGCATGGCCATGCCGAGGATGATCGTCAGCTTGACGAACTCCGAGGGCTGCAGGGAGAAGCCGCCGGGCAGTTTGATCCAGGAGTGGGCGCCGTTGATGGTGGAGCCCAGGGGCGTGAGGACCAGCAGGATCAGGAAGACGGAGGCGCCGTAGAGGATGGGCACGGCGGTGCGCAGGGTGCGGTGCCCGAGCCAGATGGCGCCGATCATGAGGGCGAGTCCGATGCCGGTGTTCAGCCAGTGCCGGACCAGGAAGTAGTACGGGTCGCCCTGGTTGAGTTCGGTCCGGTTGCGGGTGGCCGAGTAGACCAGGAGGGAGCCGAGCAGTGACAGGGCGAGGGCCGAGAGCAGTATCGGCCAGTCGAGGCGCCGGGCCACGGAGTCGCGGGCGAAGATCCGGGTCCATCCGCCCCGCTCGGGTCCGTATCCGGAGACCTGGAAGCTGTTGACGCCGCCGGTCATGTCGCGGACCTCCGCTGTGCCTGGCCGCGCGGGCGCCGTGGTGCGGTGGCCCGGAACGGGGCGCCGCGGTGCCGGGGGCCGTCGGGTGTCCGTTGGTCACCGCCGCGGCCGTCACCACCGCCGCCGTGGCCGGGGCGGGCGGGGCCTCCTCCGCGTCCGCCGCGTCCGGTGCCGCGTCGGCCCGGGCCGCGCCGGCCGTCCCGGCGGCGGGTGTCGCGGTTGGCGGGTGGCGGCGTGTTGACGGTGGCGTCCTGCCCGCCGTCGTCGGGGGCCGTTGTGCCGTCCGGCGTGCCCTCGCCCTCCTGGGCGGCCTCGCGGGCGGCCTGGAGTTCCTTGACCGGGTCCTTGGCGATCTTCGGGGAGGCGATGGTGCCGTCCGTGCGGATGGCGGGCAGCTTCTTCTGCGGGCTGGGCAGCAGCGCCTTCTTCTTGTCGATCTCGCCGTCCTCGGAGATGCCGTACAGCGCGTTGTAGATGTTGCGGACGGCGGGGCCGGAGGCGCCGGAGCCCGTACCGCCCTGGGCGATCGTCATGACGATCGCGTAGTCCTCGGTGTAGGTGGCGAACCAGGAGGTGGTCTGCTTGCCGTAGACCTCGGCGGTACCGGTCTTGGCGTGCATGGGGATCTTGTCCTGCGGCCAGCCGCCGAAGCGCCAGGCGGCCGTACCGCGGGTGGCGACCCCCTCCAGTGCTTCGTCTATCCGCTTCAGGGTCGCCTTGGTCATCGGCAGCTTGCCCTGCGCCTCGGGCTTGATCTCCGTGATGGTCCTGCCGTCGGGGCTGATGACGGCCTTGCCGACGGTGGGGGTGTGCATGGTGCCGCCGTTGGACAGGGCGGCGTAGACGGAGGCCATCTGGATGGGGGTGACGAGGGTGTCGCCCTGGCCGATGGAGTAGTTGACGGAGTCACCGGCGCGCAGACGGTTGCCTTCGAGGCAGTTCTCGTAGGCGATCTGCTCGGCGTAGGAGCCGCCCTTCTTGCCGGTCTTGCACCAGGCGTCCTTGTTGGCCTTCCAGTAGTCGGCCTTCCACTGGCGGTCGGGAACGCGGCCGGTGACCTCGTTGGGCAGGTCGATGCCGGTCTCCTGGCCGAGGCCGAACTGGTGGGCGGTCTTGTAGAACCAGTCGTTGGCGTTCTTCTTCGGCTTGTTGCCGCCGTCGCGCTTCCACTCCTGGTGGGAGAGGCGGTAGAAGACGGTGTCGCAGGAGACCTCCAGGGCGCGGCCGAGGCTGATCCCGCCGAAGCTCTGGGACTCGAAGTTCTTGAAGACTTGGCCGCCGATGGAGTACGAGCTGGAGCACTCGTAGGGGCCGTCGAAGGAGTAGCCGGCGTTGATCGCGGCGGCCGTGGGGATGACCTTGAAGATGGAGCCGGGTGCGGACTGGCCCTGGATGGCGCGGTTGAGCAGCGGGTAGTTGCTGTTCTTGCCGGTGAGGCGCGCGTAGTCCTTGGAGGAGATGCCGCCGACCCAGGCGTTGGGGTCGTAGGTCGGGTTGGAGGCCATGGCGACGACGCGGCCGGTCTTGGCCTCCATGACGACGACGGCCCCGGAGTCGGCCTCGTAGTTGCGGTTGGTGTTGCGGTCGTGCTCCTTGCGGGCGGCCTTCATCGCCTCGTTCAGCTCGTACTCGGCGACGCGCTGCACCCGGGCGTCGATGCTGGTGACGAGGTTGGCGCCGGGCTCGGCGGGGTCGGACTCGGCCCGGCCGATGACGCGGCCCAGCTTGTCGACCTCGTAGCGGGTGACGCCGGCCTTGCCGCGCAGCTGCTTGTCGTACTGCCGTTCCAGGCCGGAGCGGCCGACCATGTCGGAGCGCAGGTAGGGCGAGTCGGTGTCCTGGGCCTTGGTGATCTCCTCGTCGGTGACGGGTGAGAGATAGCCGAGGACCTGGGCGGTGTTGGACTTGCCGGGGCTCGCGTAGCGGCGGACGGCCTGGGGTTCGGCGGTGATGCCGGGGAAGTCCTCGGCGCGCTCGCGGATCTGCAGGGCCTGCTTCGGGGTGGCCTCGTCGGTGATGGGGATGGGCTGGTAGGGCGAGCCGTTCCAGCAGGGCTGGGGGGTCTTGGCGTCGCACAGCCGGACCTTCTCCATGACCTCCTTGGGGGCCATGCCGAGGACGCCGGCCAGCTTGGTGAGGACCGCCTTGCCGTCGTCCTTCATCTTCATGAGGTCGGTGCGGGAGGCGGAGACGACCAGCCGGGTCTCGTTGTCGGCGAGGGCGACGCCGCGGGCGTCCAGGATGGAGCCGCGCACGGCGGGCTGGACGACCTGCTGGACGTGGTTGCCGGAGGCCTCCTTGGCGTACTCGGCGCCCTCACGGATCTGGAGGTACCACAGGCGCCCGCCGAGGGTGCCGAGGAGGGAGAGGACGAGGACCTGGATGACGACGAGCCGGATCTGGACGCGTGGGCTGCGGCCGGTCTCGGGGATGTTGGTCACGCGGGCTTCTCCCCCTCTCGCTGCGTGGACGTGGGTGCCGGTGCGGCCGGCGCGGACGCGGGTGACGTGCGGGTGTGGAACGCGTGTGTGCGGAACGTGTGCGTGCGTACGAGGGTGGAACGGCCGGCGTCCGGGCCGGGGTTCCACCGTGCTTCACCCGTGCGGGTGAACTTCGCCCTGTTCACAGGCGCTTGACCCCCTTGATGCGTCCCGCGCGGGCGACGCGCGCCCGGGCGGCCTTCACCCGCATGCCGCCGCCGCGCTGGTCGCCGATGCGCAGGCCGGTGCCGCCGGAGAGCCAGCCGGAGGCGATGTCGCCGCCGGACTTGGTGGAGGTGTTCTCGGCGAGCGGGTCGTTCTCGGCGCGTCTGGCCAGGGCCATGACGCCGGGGACGACGAACGGGGCGAGCAGCAGGTCGTACAGGGCGGCGGTGAACAGCAGGCTGCCGAGGCCGACGTGGCGGGCGGCGGTGTCGCCGACGAGGGCGCCGACCCCGGCGTAGAGCAGGGTGGAGCCGACGGCCGCGGCGACGACCACGACCATGGGGCCGGTGGCCGACTTGACCTGGCCGGTCTCGGGTTTGACCAGTCCTGCCAGGTAGCCGATGACGCACAGCACGAGGGCGTAGCGGCCGGCGGCGTGGTCGGCGGGCGGGGCGATGTCGGCGAGGAGTCCGGCGGCGAAGCCGACGAGGGCGCCGCCGACGTGGCCGTAGACCAGGGCCAGGCCGAGGACGGTGAGCAGCAGCAGGTCGGGGACGGCACCGGGCAGGTGGAGGCGGGCGAGGACGCTCACCTGGAGCACCAGGGCGACGACGATCAGTGCGCTGGAGAGCAGGATCCGGTTGACGCGCATGAGGTGACAGCTCCTACTGCTCTGGCTGGTACTGGCCGTCGGCCGGGGCGGACGGGGTGACCGTCACCGTCACGGTCGGCGTGGGGGTCGGCTCGGCCTTGCGGGGCAGCACCGTGTCGCGCGGGTCCCTCTCGGGGGCCTGGACGACGACGCCGACGATGTCCAGCTTGGTGAAGCCGACGAAGGGCGTGACGTAGACGGTGCGGGTCAGGTCGCCGCCGGAGGGGTCGACGCGGGAGACCACGCCGACCGGGACGCCGGGCACGAAGGGCTTGTCGGCCTGCGAGCCGAAGGTGACCAGGCGGTCGCCCTTCTTGATCTCGGCCTTGCCGTTCAGCAGTTCCACGCGCAGCGGGCGGTCGCCCTGCCCGGAGGCGAAGCCGAGTTCGTCGCTGGCCTCCATGCGGGTGCCGACGGTGAAGTCGGGGTCGCTGGCGAGGAGCACGGTCGCGGTGTTGGGGCCCACGGTGGTGACCCGCCCGACGAGGCCGTCGCCGTTGAGGACGGTCATGTCGCGTTCGATGCCGTCGTTGGCGCCGGCGTCGATGGTGACGGTCCAGGAGAAGCCCTGGGCCGCCCCTATGGCGATGACCTGGGCGCCCTTGATGCCGTACTGGCCCTGGCCGGCGACCTTGAGCAGCTTGTCGAGCTGCTTGAGGCGGCTGCGGTTGCGGTCGTCGCTGCCGAGTTCGGCCTTGAGGGCCGCGTTCTCCTGCTCCAGGCGGGCGAGCCGGTCGTGGCGCTCACCGGAGTCGCGGATCGCGGAGACCGCGTTGCCGATCGGATCGACCGCGCTGGAGACGCCGTTCTCGATCGGACCGAAGACCGTTGCCGCGGCCCCCCGGGCACCGTCGACCGGCGAGTCCTCCCCGCCGCGGATGTCCACCGTGATCAGTGCGAACGCGATGGCGATCAGCAGCACCAGGAGCAGCCGGCTCTCTCGTGTGTCCCTCACGTGCGGCGGCCGTGCCTTCCTCGTCGAGAACGGGTATGAGGTGTCGGTTGGTTCGGATGGGGCGATGGGGTGTGCGGGTGGTGCCGCCCCCGCCCGGGCGGCCGGCCCGGGGCGGGAGCTGATGCCTCTATATCAACGATCCGCCGTACGAGAGGAGATCGTCCCGTACGGCGGAATCGAAGAGTCGTGTCATCTGCGCGGCTGGGCGTCCAGCACCTGCTGCAGCGCCTCGAACTCCTCGACGCACTTGCCGGAGCCGAGGGCCACGCTGTCCAGGGGGTCCTCCGCGATGTGGATCGGCATGCCGGTCTCGCGGCGCAGCCGTTCGTCGAGGCCGCGCAGCAGGGCTCCGCCGCCGGTCAGAACGATTCCGCGGTCCATGATGTCGCCGGACAGCTCCGGCGGGCACTTGTCGAGGGTCGTCTTCACCGCGTCGACGATGGCGTTGACGGGCTCCTCGATCGCCTTGCGGACCTCGGCGGCGGAGATGACGACGGTCTTGGGCAGTCCGGAGACCAGGTCACGGCCACGGATCTCGGTGTGCTCGTCGGTGTCCAGGTCGTACGCCGAACCGATCGTGATCTTGATCTGTTCGGCCGTCCGCTCACCCAGCAGCAGCGAGTACTCCTTCTTGATGTGCTGGATGATCGCGTTGTCCAGCTCGTCGCCCGCGACGCGGATGGACTGGGCGGTGACGATGCCGCCGAGGGAGATGACCGCGACCTCCGTGGTGCCGCCGCCGATGTCCACCACCATGTTGCCCGTGGCCTCGTGGACCGGCAGGCCGGAGCCGATGGCCGCGGCCATGGGCTCCTCGATGATGTGCACCTGACGGGCGCCGGCCTGGGACGACGCCTCGATGACGGCGCGGCGCTCGACTCCCGTGATGCCCGAGGGCACACAGACGACGACCCGCGGACGAGCCAGATACCGCCGCTTGTGGATCTTCAGGATGAAGTAGCGGAGCATCCGCTCGGTGATCTCGAAGTCGGCGATGACGCCGTCCTTCAGCGGACGCACGGCGACGATGTTGCCCGGGGTGCGCCCGATCATCTTCTTCGCTTCGGCACCGACGGCGAGAATGCCGCCGGTGTTGGTGTTGATCGCCACGACGGACGGCTCGTTGAGTACGATCCCGCGACCCCTGACGTACACCAGCGTGTTGGCGGTCCCGAGGTCGACAGCCATGTCACGGCCGATGAACGACATTGAGTTCCCCATCAGGATTCGTCTGGCCTTCCCACGAGCTTTTGAGGGCTTTTCAGGTTGGCGAGGTGGGTGCGGTGACGCGATGGCTTCCATGGTAGACGCGCCTTCGCGAACACTGTGCGAGGGTCTTCGCCATTGTCATCAGATGGCGCCCCCCGCTGCTTGTGGAGACGGGCCATCGGGGGCATGCGTTCCCCCGAACGCCGCGCATATGCCAGAAATGGTCCGGGGGCAAATCCCCCAGACCATTCCACCGGCGGCCGATTCCGCCGCGATCGGGCGCGACGAGATCGTTACGCGCGGCCCGGGAAGAAGATCTTCACCTCGCGCTCGGCGGACTCCTCCGAGTCCGACGCGTGGATCAGGTTCTCCCGCACGATGACCCCGAAGTCGCCGCGGATCGAGCCGGGCGCGGCGGCGATCGGGTCGGTCGGACCGGCCAGTTGGCGCACGCCCTCGATGACCCGGTCACCCTCGACGATCAGGGCGACCACCGGACCGGACGCCATGAACTCCATCAGCGGCTCGTAGAAGGGCTTGCCGCGGTGCTCGCCGTAGTGCTGCTCCAGCGTCTCGTGGTCCAGGGTGCGCAGCTCCAGCGCGGTGATCCGCCAGCCGGCCTTGCGCTCGATGCGGCTGATGATCTCGCCGGTCAGGCCACGACGGACGGCGTCGGGCTTGAGGAGGACGAGGGTGCGCTGGGTCACGGCGGAGCTCCTTGCCAGTCAACGATGTGCGGGAACACGAGATTACCCGGCGTGTCGCGCCCCCGGTCACGCAGCGTCAGGCTGGTCCGCCTGCGCGGCGAACCGGGCCTTCGCCTCGTCCACCTTTCGCCCGTAATGCACCGAAGCCCACCACAGCGCCGCGAACACCGCGCCGAGGAAGAACATCGTCGGGACGACGAACCCGGAGGCGATCAGCGCGATCTGCAGGGCCCAGCCGAGGGCGACGCCGCCCGGCCGGGTGATCATGCCGCACAGCAGCACGCACAGGACCATGGCGACACCGCACACCGTCCACACCGTGCTCATGGACATGTCCGGGTCCTTCATGGCGACGAGTCCGGCGAAGCCGATGATGAAGACCTCGCCGATCAGCGTCGAGGCGCAGAGCGTACGCACGGGTTTCTCAGCCCTTCCCCAGGAGCAGTCGGGCCTCGCCGACCGTGATGACGGAACCGGTGACGAGCACACCGCCGCCGGCGAACTCGCCCTCCTCCTCGGCCAGCGTGATCGCCGACTCCAGCGCGTCCGGCAGCCGCGGCTCCACCTGGACGCGGTCCTCGCCGAACACCTCCACGGCGACCGCGGCCAGGGCGTCGGCGTCCATCGCGCGGTGGCTGGAGTTCTGGGTGACGACGACCTCGGCGAAGACCGGCTCGAACGCCTCCAGCAGCCCGCGCACGTTCTTGTCGCCGCTGGCACCGACGACGCCGATGAGCCGGGTGAACTGGAACGCCTCCCCCACCGCGGCGGCCGCAGCGCGCGCGCCCGCCGGGTTGTGGGCGGCGTCCAGCACCACGGTGGGCGAGCGGCGCACGACCTCCAGACGGCCGGGCGAGGCCACCGCGGCGAACGCCTTGCGCACGGTGTCGATGTCGAGCGGCTCGGCACGCTGGGCACCCACGCCGAAGAACGCCTCCACGGCGGCGAGCGCCACGGCCGCGTTGTGCGCCTGGTGGGCGCCGTGCAGCGGCAGGTACACCTCGGGGTACTCACCGCCCAGGCCGCGCAGCGTGAGCAGCTGGCCGCCGACCGCGATCTGCCGGGACACCACGCCGAACTCCAGGCCCTCGCGGGCCACGGTGGCGTCCTCCTCCACGGCCTTCTTCAGCAGCACCTGGGCCGCGTCCACCGGCTGCTGCGCCATGATCACCGTGGCGCCGGACTTGATGATCCCGGCCTTCTCACCGGCGATCTCGGCGGGCGTGCCGCCGAGGCGGTCGGTGTGGTCGAGGTCTATGGGCGTGACGACGGCGACGCTGCCGTCGATGACGTTGGTCGCGTCCCAGCTGCCGCCCATGCCGACCTCGACGACGGCGACGTCCACCGGCGCGTCGGCGAAGGCGGCGTACGCCATGCCGGTCAGCACCTCGAAGAAGGACAGCCGGTACTCCTGCCGGGCGTCGGTCATCTCGACGTAGGGCGCGATGTCCCGGTACGTCTCCACGAAGCGCTCGGCGGAGATCGGCGCCCCGTCGAGACTGATGCGCTCGGTGACCGACTGCACGTGGGGGGAGGTGTAGCGGCCGGTGCGCAGTTCGAAGGCGCCGAGCAGGGCCTCGATCATGCGGGCGGTGGAGGTCTTGCCGTTGGTGCCGGTGATGTGGATCGACGGGTAGGCGCGCTGCGGCTCGCCGAGCACGTCCATCAGCGCGGCGATCCGGGCGACCGACGGCTCCAGCTTGGTCTCGCCCCAGCGGGTCGCCAGTTCGGCCTCCACCTCGCGGAGCGCCTTGTCGACCTCCGGATCGGCCGGCCGCGCGGGCACGTCGGCCTCGGGCGGTCCGCCCTGGGTGCGCAGGGTGCGGCTGCCCGCCTCGATCACCGCGAGGTCGGGGTCGCGGCTGGTCTCGGCCTCGATGATCTCCTCGAAGGAGTCGAGGGGGTCGGGCTCGTCGGCGTCGCTGTTCGGGGGGAGGTCGCTCACGGGGGCCAGTCTACGGAAGGGCCGCCGGCGGACGCGGCGAAGGCTCCGGCGGACGTCGGCGGCGGCACGGGACGGGCCCCGGCGGGCGGACGAGGACGAGTCCGGCCGGGGACGGGAACGGGCCCGGCGCGTGTGCGCCGGGCCCGCGGGTGCCCTGCCGCAGGAGGAGCCGGGGAGGCCGCGGCACTCCCCCGGCCGGGTCAGCTCTCGGGCAGCTTCGCGAGCTGGTTGTCGATGCGGACGATGTCCTCCTCCGCCTTGGCGAGGCGGGTGCGGATCTTGTCCACGACGTGGTCGGGCGCCTTGGCGAGGAACGCCTCGTTGCCCAGCTTGGCCTGCGCCTGCTGCCGCTCCTTCTGCGCGGCGGCGAGGTCCTTGGCGAGCCGCTTGCGCTCGGCGGCGACGTCGATCGTGCCGGACAGGTCCAGCGCGACCTCGGCGCCGCCGACCGGCAGGGTCGCCGTGGCGGTGAAGGCGTCGCCCTCCGGCTGGAGCCGCAGCATCTGGCGGATGGCCGCCTCGTGCCGGGCCAGCGCGGTGCCGTCGAGGGTCAGCCGCGCCGGGACCCGCTGGCCGGGCTGCAGGCCCTGCTCGTGGCGGAAGCGGCGGACCTCGGTGACCACCGACTGGACCGTGGCGATCTCGCGCTCGGCGTCCGCGTCCCGGAAGCCGCTGTCGGTGGGCCAGTCCGCGATGACGACCGACTCGCCCCCGGTCAGCGTGGTCCACAGCGTCTCGGTGACGAAGGGGACGACCGGGTGCAGCAGCCGGAGCGTGACGTCGAGGACCTCGCCCAGGACCCGCTTGCTGACCTCGGCGGCCTCGCCGCCCGCCTGGAAGGTGGTCTTGGACAGCTCGACGTACCAGTCGAAGACCTCGTCCCAGGCGAAGTGGAACAGCGTGTCCGACAACTTGGCGAACTGGAAGTCCTCGTAGTACGCGTCGACTTCGGCGACGACCGTGTTCAGCCGGGACAGGATCCAGCGGTCCGTCGGCGCCATCGCCGAGGCGTCCGGCAGCGGGCCCTCGACGGTCGCGCCGTTCATCAGCGCGAACCGGGTCGCGTTCCAGATCTTGTTGGCGAAGTTGCGCGAGCCCTGGACCCAGTCCTCGCCGATCGGCACGTCGACGCCCGGGTTGGCGCCGCGCGCGAGCGTGAAGCGCAGGGCGTCCGAGCCGTACTTGTCCATCCAGTCGAGCGGGTTGACCGCGTTGCCGAAGGACTTCGACATCTTCTTGCCGAACTGGTCGCGGACCATGCCGTGCAGGGCGATGGTGTGGAACGGCGGGGTGCCGTCCATCGCGTACAGGCCGAACATCATCATCCGGGCGACCCAGAAGAAGAGGATGTCGTAGCCGGTGACCAGGACGGAGTTCGGGTAGAACTTCGCGAGCGACTCGGTCTGTTCGGGCCAGCCGAGGGTGGAGAACGGCCACAGGCCGGAGGAGAACCAGGTGTCGAGGACGTCGGTGTCCTGGTGCCAGCCCTCGCCGGTGGGCGCCTCGTCGTCGGGTCCGACGCAGACGACCTCGCCGTTCGGCCCGTACCAGACCGGGATGCGGTGGCCCCACCACAGCTGGCGCGAGATGCACCAGTCGTGCAGGTTGTCGACCCAGTCGAAGTACCGCTTCTCCATCTCCTGCGGGTGGATCTTCACCCGGCCGTCACGGACGGCGTCCCCGGCCGCCTTGGCGAGCGGGCCGACCTTGACCCACCACTGCATGGACAGCCGCGGCTCGATGGTGGTCCTGCAGCGCGAGCAGTGGCCGACCGAGTGCGAGTAGGGACGCTTCTCGGCGACGATCCGGCCCTCGGCACGCAGCGCGGCGACGATGGCGGAACGGGCCTCCAGCCGGTCCTGGCCCTGGAAGGGGCCGTGCACGGTGATGACCGCGTGCTCGTCCATGACGGTGATGGCGGGCAGGCCGTGCCGCTGGCCGATCTCGAAGTCGTTCGGGTCGTGGGCGGGCGTCACCTTGACGGCGCCGGTGCCGAACTCGGGGTCGACGTGCTCGTCCGCGACGACCGGGATCGAGCGGTCGGTCAGCGGCAGCTTGATCAGCTTGCCGACCAGGTGCCGGTAGCGCTCGTCGTCGGGGTGGACGGCGACGGCCGTGTCGCCGAGCATCGTCTCCGCGCGGGTGGTGGCGACGACGATGGTGTCGTCGCCCTCGCCGTACTTCATGGAGACGAGCTCGCCGTCGTCGTCCTGGTAGTTGACCTCGATGTCGGAGATCGCGGTCAGGCAGCGCGGGCACCAGTTGATGATCCGCTCGGCGCGGTAGATCAGCTCGTCGTCGTAGAGCCGCTTGAAGATGGTCTGGACGGCCTTCGACAGGCCCTCGTCCATGGTGAAGCGCTCGCGCGACCAGGCGACGCCGTCGCCGAGGCGGCGCATCTGGCCGGAGATCTGCCCGCCGGACTCGGCCTTCCACTGCCAGACCCGCTCGACGAACGCCTCACGGCCGAGGTCGTGCCGGGACTTGCCCTCCTTGGCCAGCTCCCGCTCGACGACGTTCTGCGTGGCGATGCCGGCGTGGTCCATGCCCGGCTGCCACAGCGTCTCGTGGCCCTGCATGCGCTTGCGGCGGGTCAGGGCGTCGATGAGCGTGTGCTCGAAGGCGTGCCCGAGGTGCAGGCTGCCGGTGACGTTGGGCGGGGGGATGACGACGGTGTACGGAGGCTTCTCGCTCTTGGCGTCGGCCTCGAAGTACCCCCGCTCTACCCAGCGCTCGTACAGCGGCCCCTCTACGTCGGCCGGCGCGTACTGGGTCGGCAGTTCGGTGGTGGGCGCTGATGCTGGCTGCTGAGTGTTCTCGGTCACGGGCATGAGTTTACGGGTGTCACGGCCCAGTCCCGAAACGCGATTCCTTTGTAACGGTGCGCCCCCCGCCGGTCTGAAGGGTTTCCTCCTGAGCCAGGATGTGAGCGACACGTAAGCATCTGGAGGGGAACCCAGAAGATGAGCTACAACCAGCCGGGCCCGTACGGCGGGCAGCCCCAGCAGCCCGGTCCGTACGGTCAGCCGGGTCCCTACGGCCAGCAGCCGCAGGCTCCCCAGCCCGGCTACGGCTACCCCCAGCAGGCGCCCCAGCCGGGCTACGGCTACCCGCAGCAGCCCGGCCAGCCCGGTGTCCCGCCCCACCAGCCCCCGTACGGCCAGCAGCCTCCCTACGGCCAGGCGCCGTACGGCATGCCGCCCCAGCCGCCCGCGGCGGGCGGGGGCGGCAAGAAGGCCGGCATCATCATCGGCGCGGTCGCGGTCGTCGCCGCGATCGGTGTGGGTGCCTACTTCGTCATAGGCGGGGGCGGCGGCGCGGGCGGCGGGCTGGAGGACGACGGGCCGCACAAGCTCACGACGCCGAAGACGGTGCTCAGCGAGTACCAGCGCTTCGGCGAGGGCACCGAGAACAGCGACTCGGACATGGTCGACGACATGGCCAAGAGCGGCGTCAAGGAAGGCACCGCCGTCATCGGGCAGTGGTCGACCGCCGACTTCGGCGACTACGACCCGTCGGACCCGAGCACCGCCGGCGACTTCCCGAGCACGGCCGAGCTGCTGACCGCCAAGGGCGTCACCATGGCGGGCGGTTACGGGAAGATCGATGACCCGCAGCAGGTGCTGGACCGTTTCTTCGCCAACATCCAGAAGCAGGTCAAGGACAACGCCAAGGGCTCGCCGGGCGGCATGCAGAACGTCGAGCTGATCGGCGACCCCGAGGAGATCGAGATCGACGGCGCGGTCGCCAAGTGCCAGTCCACCAGGGCCGACAACGCGCTCACCAAGAAGAAGTCGACCGACTGGTTCTGCGCGTGGGCCGACTACAGCACCGTCGCGATGGTCTCGCCGGGCGACAACGCCGGCACGGGCGTCGACAAGGACACCGCGGTGGACATCACCACCCAGCTGCGCGCGGAGGTCCGCGAGAAGGCGTGAGCACGCGCCGGACGTGAGAGGGGCCCCGGTCGACGACCGGGGCCCCTCCCATGTGTACCGCGGCTCGGCGCGCCCGCGCCCGGCCGCTACGCCGTCTTCTGCTCCCCCGGCCCGCGGCCCCGCGCGTCACGCGGGATGAGGGTGGGGTTGACGTTGGAGAGGACCACGTCGGCCGTGATGACGACCCGGGCGACGTCCTTGCGGGACGGCACCTCGTACATCACGCCCTGGAGGACCTCCTCCATGATGGCGCGCAGGCCGCGCGCGCCGGTCTGCCGCAGGATGGCCTGGTCGGCGATGGCCTCCAGCGCCTCGCGCTCGAAGTCGAGCTCCACGCCGTCGAGTTCGAACAGCCGCTGGTACTGCTTCACGAGCGCGTTGCGCGGCTCGACGAGGATCTGGAGCAGGGCCTCGCGGTCGAGGTTGTGGACGCTGGTGATGACCGGGAGCCGGCCGATGAACTCGGGGATCATGCCGAACTTGACCAGGTCCTCCGGCATGACCTGCTCGAACTGGTCCTTGCTCTCCAGCTCCCGCTTGGAGCGGATGGTCGCGCCGAAGCCGATGCCCTTGGCGCCCGCCCGGCCCTCGATGATCTTCTCCAGGCCCGCGAAGGCACCGCCCACGATGAACAGCACGTTCGTCGTGTCGATCTGGATGAACTCCTGGTGCGGGTGCTTGCGCCCGCCCTGCGGCGGGACGGAGGCCGTGGTGCCCTCCAGGATCTTCAGCAGGGCCTGCTGGACGCCCTCGCCGGAGACGTCGCGCGTGATGGACGGGTTCTCACTCTTCCGCGCGACCTTGTCGATCTCGTCGATGTAGATGATCCCGGTCTCGGCCTTCTTGACGTCGTAGTCGGCCGCCTGGATCAGCTTCAGCAGGATGTTCTCGACGTCCTCGCCCACGTACCCGGCCTCGGTGAGCGCCGTGGCGTCGGCGATCGCGAAGGGGACGTTCAGCATGCGGGCGAGCGTCTGCGCCAGCAGGGTCTTGCCGGAGCCCGTGGGGCCCAGCAGGAGGATGTTGGACTTCGCCAGCTCGATGGCGTCCTCGCGGCCCTGCGCGCCGCCGTTCTCACCGGCCTGGACCCGCTTGTAGTGGTTGTACACCGCGACGGAGAGGGCCTTCTTGGCCGCCTCCTGGCCGACCACGTACCCCTCGAGGAACTCGTAGATCTCGCGGGGCTTGGGGAGCTCCTCCCAGCGGACCTCGCTGGTCTCGGCCAGCTCCTCCTCGATGATCTCGTTGCAGAGATCGATGCACTCGTCGCAGATGTACACACCGGGCCCTGCGATGAGCTTCTTGACCTGCTTCTGGCTCTTGCCGCAGAACGAGCACTTGAGCAGATCGCCGCCGTCACCGATGCGTGCCACGGTGTGCTTCCCCTTCGCCTGGGAGACGACTGGACGTCAACGTCCAGCGGCTCCTGGTGCTGCCTTATGTCCGACGGTACCTTGCCGGGCCCCTCGTCCGGGCCCCCCTTGGCACGGTTCGCTGTGACGTGGACCGGGTCAAACCGTGCCAAGGGGCGGCAGATGTCACGCCCCGCCCGCGTCAGCGCAGGCTGGAGTTGTCCAACTTGCGGGTGGTGATGATCTGGTCGATCAGGCCGTACTCCAGCGCGTCCTCGGCGGTGAGGATCTTGTCGCGCTCGATGTCCTCGCGGATCTTCTCCAACGGGCGGGTGGAGTGCTTGGCCAGCATCTCCTCCAGCTGGGTCCGCATCCGCAGGATCTCGTTGGCGGCGATCTCCAGGTCGGAGACCTGGCCGCGGCCGGTCTCACTGTAGGGCTGGTGGATCAGCACGCGGGCGTTCGGCAGGGCCATGCGCTTGCCGGGCGTGCCGGCGGCGAGCAGGACGGCGGCGGCGGAGGCGGCCTGGCCCATGCACACCGTCTGGATGTCCGGCTTCACGTACTGCATGGTGTCGTAGATCGCCGTCAGCGCGGTGAACGAGCCGCCGGGGCTGTTGATGTAGACCGAGATGTCACGGTCGGGGTCCATCGACTCCAGGCACAGCAGCTGCGCCATGACGTCGTTGGCGGAGGCGTCGTCGATCTGGACGCCGAGGAAGATGACCCGCTCCTCGAAGAGCTTCGCGTACGGGTCGTACTCGCGGATGCCCTGCGAGGTGCGCTCGACGAAGCGCGGGATGACGTAGCGGGACTCGGCCTGCGGGCCGGTGTACCGGGCCTGGGAGGCGCTCATGTCCTGGGCGGACATGCGGTCGTACAGGCCGCGGCCGGGGAAGTCGTTCACGGTTTCTCCTGAAAGGGGCTGAGGCGGTCGGCTGGGGCTCTGGGGGGCTGCACCGGGTCGCCGGCGGGCGGAGCCGGTGGGGCCCACGGGGCGGGCGGGCCCCGTGGGGCCGGTCAGGCCCCGGTGCCGCCGCCGCCCGGCATACCGGCGGCCGTGGCGATCACGTCGTCGATGAGGCCGTACTCCTTGGCCTCGAAGGCGTCGAACCAGCGGTCACGGTCGGAGTCGCGGGTGATCTGCTCGACCGTCTGACCGGTGTGCTGGGCCGTGAGCTCGGCCATGCGCTTCTTGGTGTGCAGCAGCCGCTCGGCGTGGATCTTGATGTCCGAGGCCGAACCGGCGAGACCGGCGGAGGGCTGGTGGATCAGGATCTCGGCGTTCGGCAGTGCGAAGCGCTTGCCGGGGGTGCCGGCGCTCAGCAGGAACTGACCCATGGAGGCCGCCAGGCCCATGGCGATCGTCACCACGTCGTTCTTGATGTACTGCATGGTGTCGTAGATCGCCATGCCGGCCGTGATCGAGCCGCCGGGGCTGTTGATGTACAGGTAGATGTCCTTGTCCGGGTCGGAGGCAAGGAGCAGCAGCTGTGCGGTGATCTTGTTGGCGATGTCGTCGTCGACCGGCTGGCCGAGGAAGATGATCCGCTCGCCCAGCAGCCGGTTGTAGACCTGGTCGCCGAGGCCACCACCGATGGAAGGCTCTCCGGCGGCTGAGGGCATCAGATTCGTCACGTATCCACCTGCTCGTCTTACGACGGCGCCGGGCCGTCTCACGTTTCCCTGCGGGGCTGGGGCCGTTTCGGTGACTCACCTGCCCTGGTATTCAAGGACCCTAACGCGGTGGCCTCGCCGGGGAATCCCGGTAACGGGAGTGTTCGCCGGGGGCGTACTTCTCACGGGCCGGCCAGGCCACGGGCGGCGCGGTGCGGGGAGCCGGGCACGGGGGCCGGGCAGGGAGCCGGGCACGGGCAGGGCGCACCGGCGGGGCCGGGGGCGGTGGGGGCATGCGGCCCGGCCGGCGGCCGGGCGTCCCCGTCCGGGGAGACGGACGGACGGGCCCCGGGCACACAGGGTGCCCGGGGCCCGTCCGTCACTCACGAGGGTGCCGTACGGCTCAGCCCTCGGACTTCTTCTCCTCGGCGGACTCCGTCGCCTCGGCGGACTCGACGGCCTCGGCAGCCTCGCCGGCCTCCGCGGTCTCGTCCTCCTCGTCGTCCAGGTCGATGACCTCGCCGTTGGTGTCCTTGACCGTGGCCTTCTCGACCACGACGGCCAGGGCCTTGCCGCGGGCGACCTCGCCGACCAGGAGCGGGACCTGACCGCCCTCGACGACCGCCTGCGCGAACTGGTCCGGGGACATGCCGGAGGAGGCGGCGCGCCGCATGAGGTGCTCGGTGAGCTCCTCCTGGTTGACGTTCAGCTTCTCCTGCTTGACGAGCTCGTCCAGCACGAACTGGGTCTTGATGCCCTTGATCGCGGCTTCGCGGGTCTCGTTCTCGAACTCCTCCTCCGTCTTGCCCTGGATCTCCAGGTACTTCGGGAGGTCGAGGCCCATCTGGCCGAGCTGGTGGTGCTCGAGGTTGTGCTTGCGGGTGTTGATCTCGTCCTCGAGCAGCTTCTCGGGGACGGGCACCTCGACGAGCTCGAGCAGCTTCTCCAGGACGCGCTCCTGGGCCTGCGTGGCCTGGTCGAACTGCTTCATGTTCTCCAGGCGCTTGCGGCTGTCCGCGCGCATCTCCTCGAGCGTGTCGAACTCGGAGGCGAGCTGCGCGAACTCGTCGTCCAGCTCGGGCAGTTCACGCTCGGCGACCTGGGTGACCTTCACGGTGACCTCGGCCTCCTTGCCGGCCGCGGAGCCGCCCTTCAGCTCGGAGGTGAAGGTGGCCTCCTCGCCCGCGGACAGGCCCTTCACGGCGTCGTCGATGCCGTCCAGCAGTTCACCGGAGCCGATGGTGTAGGAGACGCCGTCGGCGACGCCGTCCTCCAGCACCTCGCCGTCGACCTTGGCCTTCAGGTCGATGGTGACGACGTCGCCGTCACCGGCGGCGCGCTCCACCGGGGTGGTGGAGGCGAAGCGCTCGCGCAGCTGCTCGACCGACTTGTCGACGTCCTCCTCGGTGACCTCGACGGCGTCGACCTCGACCTCGATGCCGGAGTAGTCCGGGATCTCGATGGCGGGACGGATGTCGACCTCGGCGGTGAAGTTCAGCGTCTCGCCGTCCTTCAGCTCCGTGATGTCGACCTCGGGCTGGCCCAGCGGGTTCAGCTCGGCCTCGTTGACCGCGTCGGTGTAGAACTTCGGGAGGGCGTCGTTGACGGCCTCCTCCAGGACGGCACCGCGGCCGAACCGCTGGTCGATGACCCGGGCCGGGACCTTGCCCTTGCGGAAGCCCTTCACCGTGACCTGCTGGTTGATCTTCTTGTACGCCGCGTCGAGGCTGTCCTTGAGCTCCTCGAAGGGCACCTCGACAGTGAGCCGAACCCGGGTCGGGTTCAGGGTCTCCACGGCGCTCTTCACGGTTCGGTCTCCTTGTGGCTGACTTCTTGGTTTCCGCCGGTACCAGAACGGCACGGCCGATGCGTCGCCCGGAGGACTTCATCAGACGCTCGGAGAGCTGAGAGACACGGGCGTGCAGCTTGATAGTAACGGCAGCGACTACGGCGCCCAAAGGCGATCATCGGTGGACGATCGGGTGACTGGTCGGGGTGGCGGGATTTGAACCCACGGCCTTCCGCTCCCAAAGCGGACGCGCTACCAAGCTGCGCCACACCCCGTCTGGTGCGACGAGTAGGGTACATGCCCCCGCGCGTTCCGGCCTCGGCATTTCCCGGGCGCGGTGCGGCGGGGCGCCGGCGGGGGCGGGGGTGTGCGGCGAGGGCCTCCGACCCGCTACGATGCCTGTCAGCGCCGTCGGCCACCCGGCCTGCGGCACGCGTGTGCGGGCGTAGCTCAATGGTAGAGCCCCAGTCTTCCAAACTGGCTACGCGGGTTCGATTCCCGTCGCCCGCTCGGTACGGCTCAGGGCCAGGCAGAGGTTCATCCTCCGCCTGGCCCTGATCGGTTCCCGGGGTCCGGATCGGTCGGCCGTGTCCCCCGCGTGCCCCTCGGGCTCTCGATCCTTCTCGGTCCTGCCTTCCCCGGCCTCCTCCTTCTTCCGGCCCTCATCCGGCCCTGCCGACGAGGCCGGACGCGGCATCCGCGAAGGCCGGACGCGGCATCGACGACAGGGCCGTCACCGGCGACAGGGCCGTCACCGCCACGCTTCGGCCGGGCGGTTCGGTCACCGGGCAGGTCCCGGCCGGCCGGCCGTGGGGCTCGTGCTCGTGCTCGTGCTCCCGGTCGGACGGTAGCGGCCGCGGGCCCTGCGCTCAGCCGGTGGGGAGGGAGGCTGCTCAGCCGTTGGGGAGGGAGGCGCGCAGGGCGCGGGCGGTGGTGGCCGGGTCGTAGCCGTCGGGGACGCCCTCGACCAGGATGATGTCGCCGTCGATGTGGCGGGTGCGCAGGGGGGCGATGGCGCGGTAGACGGGCGAGTCCCACCAGGCGCGGGCCTCGGCGGGGCCGGGGAAGCCGATCATGACCACGTGACCGGGCCAGGCGCCCTCCTTCACCTCGTGCGCGGTGCCGTGCACCAGGAAGCGCCCGCCGTACGGTTCGAAGGTCGCCGGGATGCGCTCGATGTACTCGGCGATCTCCGGGTGCGGAGCGGCCTCCTGGAGACGGGCGATGACGTAGGCGGGCATGGGCCGGGTCCTTCCGGTCGGTCGGCTGCGTACGGCCGAGCGTGCCGGTCCGGCGCCTGCCGCGTCGATGACCCCGGAGGTAAGGACGGCGGCGGGGCCCGCGCCGCGGCGGGCCGCCGGTGACCGTCCGTGGGCCGTCGGGCCGTCCGTCACCGCGGGGCGGGGGTCCGCGCCACGGGCCGGGTCAGAAGCTGATGGAGTTGATCGTCTCGGCTATCGAGTTGAGGAACCGGTTGATGGACGGGGCCATGCCGGTGGAGGCGAGGAAGAAGCCGAAGAGGATCGCCACGATCGCCGGGCCCGCCTTGATGGAGCCGCCTCTCATCAGCACCACAAGGATGATTGCCAACAGCAGCACCACTGACAGTGAAATGGCCACAACTGATCACACCCTCGATCGGTCCGCACACTCCCGGCCCGGGGCACGCGACCCCGCGCACCCCGCCAGAACCATCGTGCCACCAACCAGGCCGCCCTATGCGGCAGGTGACGCATCATCCGCCCCGCGGGGGCCACGGACGCCCGGAGGGACCGCCCGCAGGGGCCGGACGACGGGGCGGGCGGCCACGTGAACGGCGCGGCGTCGCACGGTAATTCGAAGGCCCACCCGGACCGGGAATTCGGCAGCATCGTTTCACATTCCCCACACCTCGTTCGCAGTCAATTCGAATTGCGGTCACGCGTGTTCCCGCTCGTCCGCCGAAAGGTCGGGAAGTGGACCGAAGCGATCGTTCCGTTGGGGGCGGTCTGCCCCACCTGTGCCCCCTTCGACCCGGATGAATCCAGACAAGAGGGGCGCAGGTGGTGCACAGGTCCCGTACCGGAACGGCCCGTTGAGGATGTGTCGGCCGTCACGCGTCCGGGGGCGTCGGCATTACCGAATCCGGGGTACCCGGAGTGATTACCGGTAATGACGTCGGGCGTTTTACGAGTACGAGCGGACAACGCTAGGGTGCCTCAGATGTTTCACGCTGCCTCGTCCCCCGCAAGCGCAGCGAGCTTCCCGTTCCTGACCCCGAGTTCTCCCAGGGAGGGTCAGTGACGACCTCGCCGCGACCGAACGGCAACCATCGCGGTACGCCACTCCCCCCGGACCGGTCCCCGGCGTCCGGGGTGCCGAGCCCGCCCTCCGTGCCCGAGGCCGAGCGGACCGCGCACCGCACGGCCGCCCCCGCGGGCAAACGGCGTGACGCGTTCTTCGACAACGCCAAGTACCTGGCCATCGTGCTGGTGGCGGTCGGACACGCCTGGGAGCCCCTGAAGGGCGACAGCCGGTCCCTCGAGGCCGCCTACATGGTCGTGTACGCCTTCCACATGCCGGCGTTCATCCTCATCTCCGGCTTCTTCTCGCGCAGTTTCGACATGCGCCCCGACCGGCTGCGCCGGCTCATCACCGGTGTCGCCGTGCCGTACATCGTCTTCGAGACGGCGTACCCGCTGTTCAAGCGGTTCGTGGACAACGACCCGCAGCAGGAGATCAGCCTGCTCGACCCCTGGTACCTGACCTGGTTCCTGTGCGCCCTGTTCATCTGGCGGCTCACCACGCCGATCTGGAAGATGGTGCGGTACCCGCTGCCGCTGGCCCTGCTGGTGGCGGCGCTGGCGAGCGTCACCCCGGAGATCGGGGACGACCTGGACCTCCAGCGGGTGCTGCAGTTCCTGCCGTTCTTCGTGCTGGGGCTGTGCCTGAAGCCGGAGCACTTCCACCTGGTGCGCCGCCGGTCGGTGCGGATCGCCGCGGTGCCGGTGTTCGCGGCCGCGCTGGCCTTCGCCTGGTGGGCGGCTCCGCGGATGAACACCGGCTGGTTCTACCACCGTGACTCCGCGCAGGAGCTGGGTGCGCCCTGGTGGGCGGGCCCGGTGATGGTGCTCGCCCTCTTCGGGTGCTCGCTGGTGCTGACCGCCTGCTTCTTCGCCTGGGTGCCGGGCCGGCGCACCTGGTTCACCGCGCTCGGCGCGGGCACCCTGTGCGGCTACCTGCTGCACGGGTTCGTGGTGAAGGCCGGCGACTACCGCGGCTGGTTCGAGGTGTCCGTGCTGCAGGGGCCGACCGGTGCGATCCTCGTCACCGTGCTGGCCGCCGCGATGGTGACGCTGCTGTGCACCGCTCCGGTGCGGCGGGTCTTCCGGCCCGTGATGGAGCCCGCCATGGACTGGGCGTTCAAGCGGGACCGGGCCGAGCCGGCGCGCGAGCGGGGGCAGGACGCGCCCCGGGAGACGCGCGAGAAGGTCTCCGCCTGAGCCGGGCCGTCACCGGCCCACGCTTCGTCCGGCCCCTGCGCTCGGCCCGTCCGGCCGCCCGAGCGCGGGGGCCGCGTCACGCGGTGCCCCGTGTCACGGGCGGTTGCCCGCCAGGCCGAGGAGTGCGCGCATGCGCGCGTACTTCTCGGTCAGCCGTGTGCGGGTGGGCCCGTCCAGCACCGCCAGCCGGGCCGGGTCGGCGTTGTGGGCCAGGTCCGCCTCCTTGACCAGCAGCGCGCCGGGGGTGGCCAGGATGCGGGCCGCGTACGCCTCCGGGGGCTCCCCCGCGCGCTTGGTGACCGCGCGCACGATGTCCTTGGTCCGCTCGCTCAGGGCGGCCCAGGCCAGCCACTCCCGCGACAGCCGGTCGTCCTCGACCGCGTCGTGCAGCCAGGCCGCCGCGATCTGCGCGGTGTCGCCGCCGCGCGTGCGGACGCCGTCGGCGACGGCCGCCAGGTGCTCGGCGTAGGGGCGGCCCGCCTTGTCGGTCTGGCCGTCGTGCGCGGCGCGGGCGACGGCCTCGACCTCGGCCAGGGACAGGTACGGCGACGGGCTGCTGCGCGGTGTCTCGGTCACGCGATCAGTGTGCACCGCTCCCGGCGCCCCGCGGCGGGCGGCCGCCCGGCCGGCCCTGCGCGTCCGCGGGCGAACCGCCCGGCCCGGCGGGGCCGGCGGCCGCCGACCGGTGGGCGGCGGTGGCCGGCCGGTGGTCAGCGGTGGGCGGCCGTGGGGCCCTCGCGGCAGATCAGCAGCAGGGCGCGGTCGTCGTTGACGTCCTTGGCGACGGCCTCGATGAGGTGCCAGGCCGCGCCGTGGAAGCCGCCGGCGACGTAGCGGTCGGCCTCGCCGGTGAGGCGGTCGATGCCTTCGACGATGTCCCGGTCGGAGGTCTCCACCAGGCCGTCGGTGAACAGCATCAGCACGTCACCGGGGCGCAGGGAGCCCTTCACCGGGTCGAACTGGGCACCGTCGTACACGCCCAGCAGCGGGCCGTCGGCGGCCTTCTCCTCCCAGCGGCCGGTGCCCGCGCTGAGCTGGAGGCCCGGCGGGTGACCGGCGGTGTACAGCTCGTAGTCGCCGGAGTCCAGGTCCAGGACGAGGTGGATGGAGGTGGCGAAGCCCTCGTCCCACTCCTGGCGCAGGAGGTAGCCGTTGGCGGCCGGGAGGAAGGCGTGCGGGGGCAGGCTGCCCAGGAGGCCGCCGAAGGCGCCGGAGAGCAGCAGGGCGCGGGAGCCGGCGTCCATGCCCTTGCCGGAGACGTCGGTGAGGACGACCTCCAGGGTGCGGCCGCCGTTGGTGCGGGCCGCGACGACGAAGTCGCCGGAGAAGGACTGGCCGCCCGCGGGCCGCAGGGCCATCTCCTGGTGCCAGCCGCCGGGCAGGGCCGGGAGCTGGCTCTGCACCCTGATGCGCTCGCGCAGGTCGAACAGCATGGTGCCGCCGCGCCGCCAGGGCACGCCGACGCGGCTGCGGAACTGCGCGACGAGCAGGCCGAAGAACCCGCAGGCCGCGACGGTCAGGACGACGCCCGGGGTGACCCGGGCCGCGCCCTCGGTGTACGGGCCCAGCTGGACGGCCTCCACGATGAGCGCGGTGGCCGCGACGGCGTACAGGCCGAGCAGGCTGGCCGGGCGGAGCAGCAGCCCGCCCGCGACGATCGGCAGGACCAGGGCGGCCGGCGGGCACCAGACGGAGTTGGCGAGCGTGCCGGCCGTGAACAGCGGGATGGTCAGGAGCAGGCCCGCCAGGGCGACCCAGTCCGACCCGTTGCCGCGGAAGTAGTCCACGGCGGCCCGGCGCACGCCGACGCGGGCCCGGTGCCACTGCTTCTTGCACCGTGCCGTGAACGTCTCGGCGGCCGCGCGCCGTTCTCGTCCTGCTGCCATTGGTTCGGGACCCTATCGATCGGACCGGCCGCTTGGCACGGGAGGTCCTGGTTGTCCCCCGTAGCGGGGACCGCTTCACAGTGAACTTCACCGGACGGCGTCGCGGGGCCGCCGGGCGGAAATTGCCTCGCTCCGCCGTCGTCGCGGCTGGTAGGCATGGCGCATGCAAAGCGAACGGACGAGCACGGCGGACACGGCGGACACGGCGGGCGGACCGCGGGTGCTGCGGCAGGACGAGTGGGACCGGTGGTACGGCACCCTCGTCCTCGCCTTCGGCGGAGCGCCCGAGTCCGACGAGGAGACGGAGCTGTGGAAGGCGCTGACCGAGGTCGACCGGTCCATCGGCCTGTGGGACGGCGAGGCGTGCGTGGCCACGGCCGGCGCGTTCTCGTTCCGGATGACCGTGCCCGGTGGGACGGCCGTGCCGGCCGCGGGCGTCACCATGGTCGGCGTGGCACCCACGCACCGGCGGCGGGGACTGCTCACGCGGATGATGCGGCGGCAGCTGGACGACGTGCGGGCCTGGGGCGAGCCGCTGGCGGTGCTCACGGCCTCCGAGCCGCCGATCTACGGCCGGTTCGGCTACGCGGCGGCGACCCAGCAGCTGGGCGCCACGATCGACACCAGCAGGGTCAGGCTGTCCGTTCCGGACGGCACGGACGGCGTACGGCTGCGCTACGCGGATCCCGTCGGTGTCCTGGACGCCTGTGAGGCGCTCTACGCCCGGCTGGTGCCGCTGCGGCCGGGCATGCTGGCCCGCGGACCCGGCTGGGAGCGGTTGCCGGTGCTGGACCCGCCGGGCGACCGGGCGGGCGGTTCGCCCCTGCAGTGCGTCGTCGCCGAGCGGGACGGGGAGACGGTCGGCTACGCGCGCTTCCACGTGAAGCCGGAGTGGGCTCCGGCCGGGCCCGCCGGCACGGTGGTGCTGCGGGACGTGGCCGCCCTGGACCCGGCGGCCGACGCGGCGCTGTGGCGGTTCCTGTTCGACATCGACCTGACCTCGTCGCTGGTGGTGCGGAACCGGCCGGTCGACGACGCCTGGCAGTACCTGGTGTCCGACACCCGGCGCTGCCTGCCGACACTGCGCGACGGGCTGTACGTGCGGCTGGTGGAGGTGGGGGACGCGCTGGCGGCGCGGACCTACCAGGCGCCGGTGGACGTCGTGTTCGAGGTCGAGGACGACTTCTGCCCGTGGAACGCGGGGCGCTGGCGGCTCAGTGGGGACGCCAAGGGGGCGTCCTGCGAGCGGACCCAGGACGCCGCGGATCTCGCCCTGTCGGTACGGGAGTTGGGAGCGGCGTACCTGGGTGGCGTGAGCCTGGCGGCGTTGGCGCGTGCCGGCCGGGTGCGGGAGCTGCGGCAGGGCGCGCTGGCGGAGGCGTCCGTCGCGTTCGGCGCCACCACCCCCTGGCTGCCGCACGGCTTCTGAGCGGCGGCGGGGGCCGGACCGGGGCGCCGCACGGCTTCTGAGCGGCGCCCGTGTGGCGAGGTCCGGGGCGGGGCACGGCCCGGGCCCGCCCCCTTGCCGGGGAAGCCGGGCACACCGGGTCTTCCAGGGCCTCCCGGGCCGTCGGGGCCGCGTCGGGGCGGCCGGGCTGTCCGAGGGCGGGACGGGAGCCGGAGGGCGCCGTCAGGCCCGTTGGCAGCCCGGGCACCAGAAGAGGTTGCGGGCGGCCAGTCCGGCCGTGCGGATCTCCTCGCCGCAGACGTGGCAGGGCCGGGCGGCCCGGCGGTAGACGTAGACCTCGCCGCCGTGGTCGTCGACGCGCGGCGGGCGTCCCATGGCCTCCGGGGTGTGTTCCGGGCGCACGGTGTCGATGCGGTTGGTGCGCACGCCCTCCCGCATCAGCACGGCCAGGTCGGCCCAGAGCGCGTCCCACTCGGCCGGGGTGATGTCCCGGCCCGCGCGGTAGGGGTCGATGCCGTGCCGGAAGAGGACCTCGGCGCGGTAGACGTTGCCCACGCCCGCGATGACCTTCTGGTCCATCAGCAGCGCGGCGATCGTCGTACGGCTGCGGCTGATCCTGCGGTACGCGGCGGCCGGGTCGGCGTCCGGGCGGAGCGGGTCGGGCCCGAGGCGGTCGTGTATCGCGCGCTTCTCGGCGTCCGTGACGAGGGCGCAGGTGGTGGGGCCGCGCAGGTCCACGAAGCCGCGGTCGTCGGCGAGACGCAGGCGCACGGTGTCGGTGGGCGGCGGCGCGGGGGCCGGCCCGAAGGCGACCTTGCCGAACAGGCCGAGGTGGATGTGGACCCAGTCGGTGTGCTCCGGCGCTGGGTCGCGGAAGCCGAGGAAGAGGTGCTTGCCATGGGCGTCGGCCGAGTGCAGGGGGCTGCCGTCGAGCAGGGCGGCCGCGTCGCTGAACTTGCCCTGGGGACTGGTGACCCGGAGCGGGCCGCGGCCCGCGAAGGCGGCCGCGTAGTCCTCGGCCAGCCGGTGAATGGTGTGGCCCTCCGGCACGGCGTCCTCTCTCTCGGCCGGTTCCGTCTCGACCGGACGGCTGGTGGCCGGCCCGCCCGTCCGCCCCGCCGGAGCCTGCTGTCCCCGGCGGGCGGCACGCGGCCCGGCTGCTGCTCGGTTACTGCTGCGGGTGGTGGGCGGGGATCGGGGGGAGGTCGCCGGTGGTCTCGTAGGCGGAGAGCATGTCGATCCGGCGGATGTGGCGCTCGTCGCCCGAGAACGGCGTCCCCAGGAACACCTCGACGAACTTCACGGCCTCGTCGAGGCTGTGCATGCGCGCCCCGACCGCGACGACGTTGGCGTTGTTGTGCTGGCGGCCCAGAGCGGCCGTCTCCTCGCTCCACGCCAGGGCTGCCCGCACGCCCTTGACCTTGTTGGCGGCGATCTGCTCGCCGTTGCCCGAGCCGCCGATCACGATGCCGAGGGCGTCGGGGTCCGCGGCCGTGCGCTCGGCGGCGCGCAGGCAGAAGGGCGGGTAGTCGTCCTGGGCGTCGTGGATGTGGGGCCCGCAGTCGACGGGCTCGTGGCCGGCGCCCTTGAGCCACTCGACGAGGTGGTTCTTGAGTTCGTATCCGGCATGGTCGGAACCGAGGTACACGCGCATGGACAGAGTGTGACACGGCGACCGCCGAGGGGCGGCGCGGGGTGGATACGCCGGCCGCGCACGGAGGCGCGCAGGGGCCTCACGGGGAGCGGCATTCGCCGGCCTCGGCGGACCCGGCCGGCCCCCTTGCCCTCGCCGGCCCGCGCGGCCAGCACGGGCCGGGTGGCACGACGAAGGCCCGTCGGCCGTACCCGGCCCACCGGGTACGGCCGACGGGCCTTCACACCTCGCGGCGGTCGCCGCGGCGAGCGCACGGCCTGGCGGTCGTGGCCCTCGGCGGCGGTGGCGGGCGGCGCGGTGGACGGGCCGCCGTGGCCGTCGGTCAGCGCTTGTCGGCGAACTTCCAGGCGGTGGGCAGCAGGCCCATGGCCAGGGCGGCCTTCAGGGCGTCGCCGATGAGGAAGGGGGTGAGGCCGGCCGCGATGGCGGCGGAGGCGGACATGCCGGTGGCGAGGGCCAGGTAGGGCACGCCGACGGCGTAGATGACGGCGGAGCCGAGCAGCATCGAGCCGGCCGTGCGCCACACGGAGCGGTCGGCGCCGCGCCGGGCGAGGGCGCCGACCAGGGCGGCGGCGAGCACCATGCCGAGCACGTAGCCGAAGGACGGCATGCCGAAGCCGGAGGCGCCCTGGGCGAACCACGGCACGCCCGCGAGGCCGGCCAGCGCGTAGAAGGCGAGCGAGAGCACGCCGCGGCGGGCGCCGAGGGCGGTGCCGACGAGCAGCGCGGCGAAGGTCTGGCCGGTCACCGGAACCGGGGAGCCGGGGACGGGCACGGCGATCTGCGCGGCGACGCCGGTGAGGGCGGCACCGCCGAGGACCAGGGCGGCGTCCCGGACACGGGAGGCCGGGAGCAGGTCGGCGAGGACCAGTCCGGGGCGGGCGGGGGTGGCGGCGGCTGTGCTCATCGGGACTCCGCGGGGTGAGGGCAGTTGGGGACACCGTGACGCTATCCCGGCCCGCTCGCGCCGATCACCGTCAGCGGTCGACAAAGGCGGGACCACGGGGTTGGTGGGCTCCTGACAAAGTAGGCGGGTCACACCTCACGGGAGGTGACCCCGGTCACTGAGGCACCGAGGCTTCTCTCACCCCCGCGCGGGGCGCGGGCGTCTGTAGGGTTTCGCCAATCGGGCCGCCGGGGGCCGGACGGTACCGGGCGGGACCGGCCCGCGCCGCCGCCCGCGGTCCCCGCACGGCAGGTCATGGGGCGGGTACCGAGCGTGCGCCGGGTGTCCGTATCGTGGGCGGTCGCCGCCCGGCGGGTGTCCCGGCACCCAGACTGGCGGCGTTTTGCCGGGCGCCGTCCACGCGGGAAGCCGCACGTCCCGCCGCACACGCGGAGGGACCCCACGCCTCGCCGCGCACGCGGGAAGGCGGGGCAGTCCCGCCGCCCGCCGCGGAGGGGCCGTACCGTCCCGCCCGCGGCCGGCCGCCCGTTCCGCACGCCCCCCACGTCTACGCATTGGACGAACCACGTGTCCAACACCTCCCTGACCAAGCCGCCGCAGCCGGACGGCACCTCCCTGTCGCACGGCCTGAAGCAGCGTCATCTGTCGATGATCGCCCTCGGCGGAGTGATCGGCGCCGGGCTGTTCGTCGGCTCCGGCGCGGGCATCGCCGCCGCGGGGCCGTCGATCGTCCTCGCCTACACCCTCTCCGGCCTGCTGGTGATGCTGGTGATGCGGATGCTGGGCGAGATGTCGGCCGCGTATCCGTCGTCGGGTTCGTTCTCGGCGCACGCCGAGCGGGCGATCGGTCCGTGGGCGGGGTTCACGGCGGGCTGGTCGTTCTGGGTGCTGCTGTGCACGGCGGTCGGCCTGGAGGGCATCGGCGCGGCGAAGATCGTCACCGGCTGGCTGCCCGGGACGCCCGAGTGGGCGTGGGTGGCGCTGTTCATGGTGGTGTTCTGCGCGACGAACCTCGCGGCCGTGAAGAACTTCGGCGAGTTCGAGTTCTGGTTCGCGGCCCTGAAGGTCGGCGCCATCACGCTGTTCCTGGTGCTGGGCGTGCTGGCCGTGGCGGGCGTGCTGCCGGGCACTGACTCGCCGGGCGGCTCGAACCTCACCGAGCTGCTGCCGAACGGCGCCGAGGGGCTGGTGATCGGGCTGCTGGCGTCGGTGTTCGCATACGGCGGCCTGGAGACGGTGACGATCGCGGCGGCCGAGTCGGAGAACCCGGTGCGGGGCGTGGCGAGCGCCGTGCGGACGGCGATGTGGCGGATCGCGCTGTTCTACATCGGCTCCATGGCGGTCATCGTCACCCTGGTCCCCTGGGACTCCCCGGCGGTGGTCGAGCACGGCCCGTACGTCGCCGCCCTGGACCGGCTGGGCATTCCGGGCGCCGGTCAGCTGATGAACGTGGTGGTGCTGGTCGCGCTGCTGTCGGCGATGAACGCGAACATCTACGGCGCCTCCCGGATCGGCTACTCGCTGGTGGAGCGCGGGCAGGGCCCGAAGGTGCTCGGCCGGGTGTCGGGCGGAGTGCCGCGGGTGGCGGTGCTGGCGTCCTCGGTCTTCGGTTTCCTGTGCGTGCTGCTGAGCTACTGGCGGCCCGACGACGTGTTCTCCTGGCTGCTGAACATGATCGGCGCGGTGATCCTCATCGTCTGGATCTTCATCGCGGTGTCGCAGCTGCGGCTGCGGCGCCGGACGGAGCGGGAGGCTCCGGAGCGGCTGGTCGTGCGAATGTGGGCGTTCCCGCTGCTGACGTGGGTGGCGCTGGCCGGTATGGCGGCGGTGTTCGTGCTGATGGCCCGGGAGCCGGACACCCGCGTGCAGTTGTACTCGACGGGCGGCATGACGCTGTTCCTGTCGGCCGTGGGCTACGCCTGGCAACGGGCGCGCGCCCGCGCCTGAGCGCTCCCCCTCCGACCGAAGCCCTCGCGGACACGCGGGGCACGCCGCAGGCCCTCGCGACCCGACGGCCTGCCGAGGCCCTCGCACCCGGGGGCCCGGCGAAGGCCCTCGCGGACACGCGGGGGCCTTTTCCTGTGCCCGGGGACACACGCGGACCCTTCTGCTGTTAGCGTGCAGTTGCAAGCTCTTTGCAATAAGAGGTTCGGAGGGGAACCCCACATGCCCGTGTACACGCTGCCCGACCTGCCCTACGACTACGCCGCGCTGGCCCCCGTCATCAGCCCCGAGATCATCGAGCTGCACCACGACAAGCACCACGCCGGCTACGTCAAGGGCGCCAACGACACGCTGGAGCAGCTCGCCGAGGCCCGGGACAAGGAGTCCTGGGGCTCGGTCAACGGGCTGGAGAAGAACCTGGCGTTCCACCTCTCCGGGCACATCCTGCATTCGATCTACTGGCAGAACATGACCGGCCCGAAGGAGGGCGGCGGCGAGCCCCTGGCGCAGGACGGCGTGGGCGAGCTGGCCGACGCGATCACCGAGTCCTTCGGCTCCTTCGCCGGTTTCAAGGCGCAGCTGTCCAAGGCGGCGGCGACCACGCAGGGCTCCGGCTGGGGCGTGCTGGCGTACGAGCCGCTGAGCGGGCGCCTGATCGTGGAGCAGGTCTACGACCACCAGGGCAACGTCGGCCAGGGCGCCACCCCGATCCTGGTCTTCGACGCCTGGGAGCACGCCTTCTACCTCCAGTACCGGAACCAGAAGGTCGACTTCATCGAGGCCATGTGGCAGGTCGTCAACTGGCAGGACGTGGCCCGGCGCTACGAGGCCGCCAGGTCCCGCACCGACGTCCTGCTGCTCGCTCCCTGAACGGACGGCGCCGCCGCCCGTCCCCCGACGGGAGCCACGAGCGTCCTGCCTCGTGATCGTCTTCTCACCGTTCACCCGGCAGGCGGAAAAGAGGGAAGCCCCCGCGACGACGTGAGTCGCGGGGGCTTCCTGCTGCGGGCATCCCGGGGCAGAGTGGGGCGATGCCGACACCGAGAACCATGAAACTGCCCTGCTGGACGTGCGGAACGGAGCAGCGGCACCGTCAGCTGACCCGTACGGAGCAGGACTGGCTGAAGGAGCGGCTGGGCCGCGCGGGGGTCAACGAGTTCTGGCTCTGCGAGAACGTCCTCGACGCGGACACCGGCCGGCAGTGCCGCAACCTGCGCACCGGATTCGTCATGAAGCCGTTCCCCAAGGCCGTCCGCGCGCCCGTCCCGGAGTGACCGGAGCAGGGCGGGGCGGCCTCCGGGCGGCGCCGTCGCGCCGTGCGCGCCCCGCCCGGACGCCGGCCGCGCTCCGGGGCGACGGGGTCACAGGTTGCTGAAGTCGGGCCCCTTGGTGCGCGAGCGCTTGATCTCGTAGAAGCCGGGGACCGAGGCGACCGCGACGGTGCCGTCCCACAGGCGGCCGGCCTCCTCGCCCTGCGGCGCCGGGGTGACGACCGGGCCGAAGAAGGCGATCTGCTCGCCATCGGGGCCGGGCACCGCGATGACCGGGGTGCCGACGTCCTGGCCGACCTTCTCGATGCCCTCCTTGTGGGAGGCGCGCAGCTGCGCCTCGTACGGGGTGGCGTCCCAGTGCTCCATCAGCGACCCGGGCAGGCCGACGTCCTCCAGGGCGGCGGCGACGGTCTCCTTGCCGGGGCCCTCGTCACGGTTGTGGATGCGGGTGCCGAGCGCGGTGTACAGGTCGCCGAGGACGCCGGCCCCGTGCTCCTCCTGCGCGGCGATCACGATCCGGACCGGGCCCCACGCCTTGGTCTCGAGCAGCTCCCGGTACTCCTCCGGCAGCTCGTCCAGCCGGTCCTCGTTCAGCACGGCGAGGCTCATCAGGTGCCAGCGCACCTCGATGTTCCGTACCTTCTCCACCTCCAGCACCCAGCGCGAGGTCATCCAGGCCCAGGGGCACAGCGGGTCGAACCAGAAGTCGACGGGGGTGGGGGTGGACTGCTCGGACATGTCGCTCCTCACTGCGAAGGGGGTGCTTCCCCGGGGAACACCGGGGCGGCCCCCGGGCATTCCCGGCTGCCCGGCGACAGGGGCGCATGGCAGGATCGGTCCTGTTCAGCCATGTCGACGACGCATGAGGAGTGCCACCCGTGCCCGGTGAGAATCTGACCCGCGACGAGGCCCGGGAGCGGGCCGCCCTGCTCTCGGTCGACGGGTACGAGGTGTCCCTCGACCTGCGCTCGGCGACCGGGGACGCGGGCGGCGACGGCCCCCGGACCTTCCGCTCGGTCACCACCCTGCGGTTCCGCTGCGCCGAGCCGGGCGCGAGCAGCTTCGCGGACCTGATCGCCCCCCGGGTGACGGCCGTGTCGCTCAACGGGCGGGACCTGGACCCGGGCGAGGTCTTCGACGGCACCCGGATCCTGCTGGAGGACCTGGACGCCGACAACGAGCTGATCGTCGACGCGCAGTGCGCCTACTCCCGCACCGGCGAGGGCATGCACCGCTTCGTCGACCCCGAGGACGGCGAGGTGTACCTGTACACCCAGTACGAGCCGGCCGACGCCCGCCGGGTCTTCGCCAACTTCGAGCAGCCCGACCTGAAGGCCCCGTACCGCTTCGAGGTGCGCGCGCCGGAGGGCTGGACGGTGTGGAGCAACGGCGCCGGCGAACAGACCGACGGGGTGTGGCGGTTCGCCGAGACCAAGCCGATCCCGACGTACATCACCTGCGTCGTCGCCGGCCCGTACCACTACGTCACGGACTCCTACGAGCGGGTCTTCGACGACGGCACCCGCCTTCGGATCCCGCTCGGCGCGATGTGCCGCAAGGCGCTGGCACCGCACTTCGACGCCGACGACGTGTTCCTGGTGACCAAGCAGGGCCTGGACTTCTTCCACGACCACGTCGACTACCCGTACCCGTTCGGCAAGTACGACCAGGCGTTCGTGCCCGAGTACAACCTGGGCGCCATGGAGAACCCGGGGATGGTGACCTTCCGCGAGGAGTTCATCTTCCGCGGCAAGGTCACCCAGGCGTCGTACGAGGGCCGGGCCAACGTCGTCCTGCACGAGATGGCGCACATGTGGTTCGGCGACCTGGTCACCATGGAGTGGTGGGACGACCTGTGGCTGAAGGAGTCCTTCGCGGACTTCATGGGCGCGTTCGCGCTGGTCGGCGCCACCCGCTTCACGGACGGGTGGATCACCTTCGCCAACCGCCGCAAGGCGTGGGCCTACCGCGCCGACCAGCTGCCCTCCACCCATCCGGTCACCGCCGACATCCGCGACCTGCAGGACGCCAAGCTCAACTTCGACGGCATCACCTACGCCAAGGGCGCCTCCGTGCTGAAGCAGCTGGTGGCGTACGTCGGCCAGGACGCGTTCCTGGAGGGCGCCCGGCGCTACTTCAAGCGGCACGCGTACGGCAACACGCGCCTGAACGACCTGCTGTCGGTGCTGGAGGAGACCAGCGGCCGGGACATGGCGGCCTGGTCGCGCGGCTGGCTGCAGACGGCCGGCGTCAACTCCCTCACCCCGCAGGTGCTGCTGACCGCCGACGGCCGGATCGACGAGCTGGCCGTGGTGCAGGAGGCCGCCGAGTCCCACCCCGAACTGCGCCCGCACCGGGTGGCGATCGGCCTGTACCGGCGCACCGGCTCCGGCACGCTGGAGCGGTACGCCCGCGCCGAGGCGGACGTGGACGGCGCCCGCACGGTCGTCGGTGAACTCGCCGGGGCCGAGGCGCCGGAGCTGGTCCTGGTCAACGACGACGACCTCACCTACTGCAAGATCCGCTTCGACGCGACCTCGCTGGCCACCCTGCGCGAGCACCTCGGCGCGCTCACCGACCCGCTGGCCCGTGCCCTGTGCTGGTCGGCGCTGTGGAACATGACCCGCGACGCGCTGCTGCCCGCGCGGGACTTCATCGGCCTGATGCTGCGCTTCGCCGGGCGGGAGACCGACATCGGCGTGCTCCAGATGCTGCACGCCTGGGCCGAGTCGGCCCTCGTCCACTACACGGCGCCGGCCCGGCGGGAGGAGGCCGGTCTGCGCCTCGCCGAGGGGGCCCGGCGCGAGCTGCAGAGCGCGGGGGCGGGCAGTGAGCAGCAGCTGGCCTGGGCGCGCTTCTTCGCCTCGGTGGCCTCCTCGCCGGGTGACCTGCAGCTGCTCCAGGACCTGCTGTCCGGCACGGCCACGGTCGACGGGCTGGACGTCGACCAGGAGCTGCGCTGGGCGTTCCTGGAGCCGTTGGCCGCGCACGGCGTCGCGGACGAGAAGGCGCTGGCCGAGGAGCTGGCCCGGGACGACACCGCCTCCGGCAAGCGGCACCAGGTCCGCTGCCTGGCGGCCCGGCCGTCGGCGGAGGTCAAGGCGCGCTGCTGGGAGCAGGTCGTGGAGTCCGACGCGCTGTCCAACGCGCTGGTGGAGGCCACGATCGCGGGCTTCGCCCGGCCGTCCCAGCGCGACCTGCTCGCCCCGTACGCGTCGAAGTACTTCGCGGCGATCGAGCGGGTGTGGGCGGAGCGGTCGATCCAGATCGGCATGGACGTGGTGCGGGGGCTGTTCCCGTCGTACCAGGACTCGCCGGAGACGCTGGCCGCGACGGACGCCTGGCTCGCCGCCCACGAGGACGCCCCGCCCGCCCTGCGGCGCCTGGTCCTGGAGGCCCGGGACGACCTGGCACGGGGCCTGCGGGGCCAGCGGCGGGACGCGGAGGCCGGCTCCGGGTCCGACGGGGACGGTGCGGAGGTCTGACGAGGATCGCGTGGAGGCCTGACGAGGACCGGGCTATGGGCCGGACCTCGCTCTGCGCGACCGTTACGAACTTCAGGCAATCATGGCCGTAACCCCTGGTCCGCACCCGAATGGACCAGGGGTTTTCGGCATCCGAACACGCGTCCTTTAGTGCAGGCTTGTCCCTGTTTGTCGACGGACGTGTAACACGCGTTCGCAGGCCGCCGGGGCACGGGAAATTGCCGGGCATGACCCACAACACCCCGCTCTCCCCCCGCCCCCTGCACCACCTCGCTGACGTCCGCCGCCGGGTGCTGACCACCGCCCAGCTCCGCGCGCACGGCGTGTCCGCCGCCGAGACGAACGAGCAGTGCCGTCCCGGCGGTTCCTGGCAGCAGCTCCTCCCCGGTGTCGTCCTGCTCCACCCCGGGCCGCCGACCAGCGAGGAGCGGCTGCACGCGGTGCTGCTGTACACGGCGCGGGAGCGGTCCGTGAGTGTCCCCGTCCAGCCCGGCCGGGACACCGCGCCCGCCTCCCCCTACGGCGAGGCGATGATCACCGGACTGGCCGCGCTCACCCTGCACGGCTTCTGCAGCACCCCTCCGCTGCCCTCGCTGGACGCCTTCGACGTCCTGGTGCCCCGGTTGCGCCGCCTGCGCTCCACGGGCTTCGTCCGCATCGTCCGCACCTCCGTGCTGCCGGCCGCCGAGCAGGTCACGGGCCTGCCGGTGGCCCCGGTGGCGCGGGCGCTGGCCGACGCGGTGTCCCGGCTGGACGACGCCGTGGCGGTGCGCCGACTGCTGACCGAGGCGGTGCGCGGCGGCCACTGCGACGCTGCGTCGGTGGTGCGGGAGCTGACGCGGGCGCGGCTGCTGAACCGGCCCCACGTGGTCGACGCGGTGGACACCCTGGTGGCGGAGGGCCGGGCGGTCGCGGAGGACCGCCTGTACGCGATGGTGCGCGAGCAGAGCCTGCCCGACCCGCTGTGGAACGTCGACCTGCGGCTGCCCGGCGGCCCCCACCTCGGTGGTCTCGACGCCTACTGGCCGGACCAGGCGGTCGCGGTCGAACTGGACACCCGCACTCCCCGCCACGACGACGACGTCCTGTGGTCGGAGCACGCCCGCAAGCGCGAGGTCCTGGAACGCCTCGGCATCACGGTGGTGCACGTCACCCCGCGCAAGCTGCGCGACGCCCCGGACCAGCAGGCGGCCGTGGTCCGCACCGCCCTGATGGCGGCGCCGGACCGCGAGCCGGCCGCCTATGTCGTGGTGCTGCCCCGGTAGGGGGCCGGAGCAGCACCCGCGAGGAGGGGAGCGGAGGGGCCGCCGGACACACGGCGGCCCCTCCGCGCGTCCGGGGGCGCGAACCCCCGGCACGCGCAGGGCGCTCCGGCCTGACGCGCAGAGGGGCGCGGGCCTGGTCCGCGGAGGAGACGCGTGCCCGGCACGGATGGGCAACGGCCCCGGCGGAGGGAGGCGGGGCGCGGGGCCCGGGGCCCGGTCAGTCAGTCGAGGGCGGGGGTGACCCGTCCCGCCGCCGGGCGTTCCCGCCACAGGTCCAGGGCGATGTCGACCATGGGGACGTGGACCAGTCCGGGGACGGCGTCCAGGGGGTGCCAGGCGGCGAGTTCGGTGCTGCCGCCGACCTCGTTGCGCAGGTCACCGCCGGTGATCCGCCCCTCGTAGACCAGCTGGACGGCGTGGTGGTCGGCGGGGCGGCCGAGACGGCGGGCCGGGAGCGTGCGGCGGAAGGACTGCACGCCGAGCAGGCCGGTGACCTCGATGAGGTAGCCGGTCTCCTCCTCGACCTCCCGGCGCACGGTGTCGTAGGGGTCCTCGCCGTGCTCCATGCCGCCGCCCGGCATGACCCACTCGGAGGGCCCGCCGGGCACGGGAGAGCGGGCGAGCAGGAGCTGTCCGTCGCGTACCACCACGGCGTAGGCCGCCACCCTCAACGTCTTGCGCACTCAGGGACATTAGCGCCGGACCGGGCGATTCGGCAGGTGGATTTCCGGGCGGTCCGCGCGCCGGGGCGGTGCTGCGGAGGCGAGGGCGACTTGCCCGCTTGAGGGGACAACACCCCATAAGCGCATCGGGGGTTTTCCCCATACATCCATTTCGTTTTCGGTCAACCCTCCCCAAACACCAGCCCCTTGCGACAGGCTCTGCGATCGTCCGGGTTCCTGTTCCGGACGTTCGCGACCAGGGCGGATCGGCTCGGGTCGCTCCACGATCGTTCCTTTACTTACAAGGGATGCCGATGACCCATTCCCCTCAGCGCGACTCGATATCGGGCGCACGACGCGTCGCCCGCATCGCCGTGGCAGCCGGCCTGGTCGCCGCGCTGTCCGCGGCCGGGCCGATCCCCCTGGCCCTCGCCGCCGACGCGCCGCCCGCCGCCCCGGTCGACGGGGACGTCAAGTCCGCGCCCGACAAGCTGGGGTCGAAGGACGCCGACCTGCTCGCCGAGGCGAAGGCCGAGGGCGCCAAGCACGTCACGATGATGATCGCCACCGCCCCCGGCAAGACCCAGCAGGTCGCCGAGAAGCTGGACGCGGTCAAGGGCGGCTCGGTCGGCGTGACCCACGACAAGCTGGGCTACGTCCGGGCCACCGTCCCCACCGCCAAGGCGGACGCGGCCATCGCCGCCGCGGCCAAGCTCTCCACCGTGCACGGCATCGACCTGCGCGAGGAGATCCCGCTGGACGACCCGACCCCGAGCGCCGACACCACCAAGGGCGCCAAGGGCAAGGGCGGCAAGGGCACCTACCGGGCACCGGACAAGCGGACCCCGGCCAAGAACCCGTACAACCCGTCCTTCGAGACCGGTGCGGTCGACTTCGTCAAGGACAACCGCAAGGCGGACGGCCGCGGCGTCACCATCGGCATCCTGGACTCCGGCGTGGACCTCGGCCACCCGGCGCTGCAGAAGACCACCACCGGCGAGCGCAAGATCGTCGACTGGGTGACGGCGACCGACCCGATCGTGGACAACGACCGGACCTGGCGCCCGATGGTGTCGTCCGTGTCCGGGCCGAGCTTCAGCTACGACGGCAAGTCCTGGAAGGCCCCCGCCGGGGACTACCGGATCAGCACCTTCCTGGAGTCGTACACCATCGGCGGTGACGCGAACGGCGACACCAACCTCGACGGCGACACCACCGACTCCTGGGGCGTCCTCTACGACGCCGAGGCCGGCACGGTCCGCGTCGACCTGAACAACAACCAGGACTTCTCGGACGACACCCCGATGAAGCCCTACAAGGACAAGTTCCACGTCGGGTACTTCGGCACCGACGACCCGAAGACCGACGTCGCCGAGCGCCAGCCGTTCGTCGTGGAGATCCGCAAGGACGTCCCGATGGACCCCTACGGCGGCGACTGGGTCGGCAAGAAGGCCGACTTCGTCAACATCGGCCTCATCGAGGGCTCCCACGGCTCGCACGTGGCCGGCATCACCGCCGCCAACGGCCTGTTCGGCGGCAAGATGAACGGTGCCGCGCCCGGCGCGAAGCTGGTCTCCTCCCGCGCCTGCACCTGGTCCGGCGGCTGCACCAACGTGGCGCTCACCGAGGGCATGATCGACCTCGTCGCCAACCGCGGCGTCGACATCGTCAACATGTCCATCGGCGGCCTGCCGGCGCTCAACGACGGCAACAACGCCCGCGCCGAGCTGTACAGCCGGCTCATCGACACCTACGGCGTCCAGATCGTCATCTCCGCCGGCAACTCCGGCCCCGGCGCCAACACCATCGGCGACCCGGCCCTGGCCGACAAGGTCATCTCCGTCGGCGCCTCCGTCTCCCGCGAGACCTGGGCCGCCAACTACGGCTCCGTGGTGCGGAAGAAGTACGGCATGATGCCCTTCTCCTCGCGCGGTCCGCGTGAGGACGGCGGCTTCACGCCGACGCTGGTCGCCCCCGGCGCCGCGGTCAACACCATCCAGACGTGGTCCGCGGGCGCCCCGGTCGCCGAGGCGGGCTACGACCTCCCCGCCGGCTACGGCATGCTCCAGGGCACCTCGATGGCCTCCCCGCAGGCCGCCGGCGCCGCCGCGCTGCTGCTGTCCGCCGCGAAGCAGAAGCGCATCGACCTGACGCCCGCGAAGCTGCGCACCGCCCTCACCTCCACGGCCGAGCGCATCAAGGACGTACAGGCCTACGAGCAGGGCGCCGGCCTCATCGACATCGAGGAGGCCTGGGACGCCATCCGGGACGGTGCCACCGCGCACACGTACACGGTGAAGGCGCCGGTCGACACCGCGATCGACCAGTTCCTGAAGACCCCCGGCTTCGGCACCGGCCTCTACGACCGCGAGGGCGGCCTGAAGGTCCGCCAGAAGAAGACGTACGACATCACGATCACCCGTACGTCCGGCCCGGACCGTGCGATCAAGCACGAGCTCGACCTGGAGAACAACGCCGACCGCACCTTCCGCATCGTCGGTGACGACGAGGTGCGGCTGCCGCTGAACAAGCCGGTGACCGTCAAGGTCCAGGCGCACCCGAAGTCGGCCGGCCTGAAGAGCGCCATCCTCGAGGTCGACGACCCGCGCACCGAGGGCGTGGACCACCAGGTCCTCAACACCGTCGTCGTCTCGGCGCCGCTGAAGTACACCTTCGCGGCGTCCGGCAAGGCCCAGCGCAACGACACCACGTCGTACTTCGTCACCGTGCCCGAGGGCGCGAAGACGCTGGAGATCGCGATGAGCGGCCTGAAGGCCGACAGCCAGACCCGGTTCATCGCCATCCACCCGTACGGGGTCCCGGCCGACCCGACGTCGACGATCAACTGCTACCCGAACTACAGCAACCCGGCCAACACCTGCCGCCCCGACGTGCGCTCCTACGCGGACCCGCAGCCGGGTGTCTGGGAGATCGAGGTCGAGTCGCGCCGTACCTCGCCGCTGCTCGACAACCCGTACAAGCTGGACGTCGCCGTCCTCGGCGCGGCCTTCGACCCGGAGACCGTGACCCTGCCCGAGGCCAAGGCCGGCGAGCCGACCGACGCCTCCTGGAAGGTGACGAACCGCTTCGCCGCCCTGGACGGCAAGCTGGTCGGGGGCCCGCTCGGCTCCGCCAACACCGACCGGCCGTCCATCAAGACCGGTGACACGCACACCACCACGGTCGAGGTGCCCGCGGGCGCCGCGTCCCTGGACGTCGCCATCGGCAACGTCACCGACACCGCCGCCGACCTGGACCTGGCGGTCTACAAGGACGGCGTCCGCGTCGCCCAGTCCGCCGACGGCGACTCCGAGGAGTCGGTGTCCATCGCCGAGCCGGCCGCCGGCACGTACACCGTCGAGGTCGTGGGCTACTCCGTCCCGGCCGGCACCGCGGAGTACGACTACCGGGACGTGTTCTTCTCCGACACGCTCGGCACCGTCACGGTCGACGGCTCCGCGCCGGTGAAGCTGGGCACGGGCGGCACCGCCACCGTCTCCGGCACCGTCACGGCCGAGGCCGAGGCGCCGGAGGGCCGCGAGTTCTTCGGCCGCGTCCAGCTGGTCAACGCCCGCGGCACGGTCGCGGGTGCGGGCAGCGTGACGATCGAGAAGGTCATCCCGTAACGGCGGTACGCCGCCACGGGTGAGGGGCGGGTGTCCGGGACCACCGGGCACCCGCCCCTTCGTCGTGGGCGCCCTTGCTCCCGGGCCCGCCGTTCCCCGGTCCTCTGCTCGCCGTTTCCTGCCCGGCGCCGCCTACTCGCACGCCAGGCGGTTCGCCTCCGGCAGCGCGCTGGTGATCCAGGTCCGGGTGAGGGCGATGTTCTGGACGCCGGTGACGACGAGATCCGGCCGGTCGCCCTCCCGGGGCAGGCCGACGAGCAGCCGGTCGCCCACGGCGGGGGCCGACGACCCGGCCGTCCCGTGGAGGAACGTGACGGTCGTCGCCTCCTCCCCCGCGTGGACCCGGGTCACGGTGAGCGTGATCCGCTGCTCCTCCGATCCCGGCACCGGCCGGGTCGCCGTGACGACGCCCTCGGCCACGAGCCGGGCGCAGGCCAGCCACCGGGGATCGCCGATGGGGGCCCTCTCATCGGCCCTCTCGGACTTCGCACCGTCCTCACCGGCACCCGCGTCGTCCCGGCCCGCCGCGGGGGCCCCGGCGTCGGCACTCGACGTCTCCTGGCCCGCACCGGGCTGGACCACGAGCCACCCCAGCCCCGTCACGACGGTCGCCGCGGCGGCCACTGCCAGCGTTCCCAGGGCGACCCGGAGGGACCGCCGACGGCGCCCGGGGCCGTCGCCCCGGCCGGGTCCACGCGATCCGCGGGGCACGCGCGAGCGGCCCGGCCCGGTGCTTCCGCCGGGGCCGGCGGGGGTGGAGAGCCCGGCGGGTCTGGTGGGGGTGGGCGCTGGGCCGACCGGGACCGTGTCCTCGGCGACCGTGTTCTCCGCGTTCCCGGCCGCTGCCCCGTCGCCCGTTCCGGTGTCCGGTACCGCGTCGGACGGCTCGGCTACCGCGTCGGACGGCGCGGCGAGCGCCTCCCCGAGGAACGCCAGCTGCTCCCGGAGCACCGCCAGGTCGGCCACGGCCGCCTCGTGTTCCGCCATGAACGCCGGGTCCCGCCGGTCGTCCTCGGACGGCGCCTCGGCCAGGATCGCGGCCATGAGGGGGTCGGCGGAGCCGTGCCGGAGGGCGCCTCCGTGTCCAGCGGCGTCGCGGGCGGTCTGGTCGTGGCCCGCCTGAAAGCCGCCGTCGGCGTCCACCCGGTCCTCGGGGGGACGGTCCTCGTACGTCCGGTCGTCGCAGGGGCCCTGACCGTGAGTGCCGTCCGGGCGAACGGCGTCCCCGTGGATGTCATCCCCGCGCTTGCCGTCGTCGTGGGCGGTCATGTCACACCACCTCGTCCTCGTGCAGGCGGGCGCGCAGGGCCCGTACCGCCGTGTGCAGCCTGCTCTTGACCGTGCCCTCGGGGACGCCGAGCTGGTCGGCGATCGACCGCACCGGCAGGTCCGCGTAGAAGCGCAGCACGACGACCTGACGCTGGGCGTCGGTCAGCGCGTCCAGGCCGCGGGCGACGGCGAGGGAGAGCAGGCTGTTCTCCTCACCGGAGGGCGCTTCCGCCGGGCGCAGCGCGGCCAGGCGTTCGCCGAGGCGTTCCTGGCGCCGCTTGGCCCGGTGCCAGTCCATGGCGAGGTTGGAGGCGACCACGGCCGCCCACGCCGACACGTCCCGGGGGGCCTCCCGTCCGCTCGCGGCCCGTTCCAGCAGCCGCAGGCGGACCTGCTGCACCCCGTCCGGCAGGTCTGCCTGCGGCACCCCGCCCAGGGCGAGCACCGCCCGTACCCGGCGCTCCTGCGCGGCGTCCAGCGGATCGTCGCCCGCGGCGGGGTCCGTCCCCCGCCCGCGCCGGGCCCCTGTGCGCAGCACTGCCCCACCCCCCTCACGCTGTTTCCCCTACGACGCCGCTGCCGCCCGGAACGTTCGCCCGGACCCGCGGGAGCCGGCCGAGGCGTACGTCACACCGCACCGAGGCGTACGTCACACCTTCGTGTGGGCCGGGCCGGGTTGGGCAGGGGACCTTGCGGCCCATGCCCTCCGGCGGCTGAATTCCTGCAGTTCAGGAGGGTGGCGGCCGGAGGTCCGCAACCGGTCGCCGACCGGGTCCACCGCCGGAGCCGTCCCAAAGGGCGGGCAGAACGGCAAAGAATTGGACAGTCGGGCCGGGGTCGGCCGCATGATGGATGAGCCTCGGCCAGGCATTCAGGTACGCAACAGGACGCAGTAGGGAGTCGTCGTGAGGGTCGGAATCGTCGGAGCCACCGGACAGGTGGGCACGGTCATGCGCGGGATCCTCAAGGAGCGCGACTTCCCGGTCACCGAGCTGCGGCTGTTCGCGTCGGCCCGTTCGGCGGGCACCGAGCTGGACGGCGTCACGGTGGAGGACGCGTCCACCGCCGACTACTCCGGCCTCGACATCGTGCTGTTCTCCGCGGGCGGCGCGACCTCCAGGGCGCTGGCCGAAAAGGTCGCCTCGCAGGGCGCCGTGGTGATCGACAACTCCTCCGCCTGGCGCAAGGACCCCGAGGTCCCGCTGGTCGTCTCCGAGGTGAACCCGCAGGCGATCGCCGACCGTCCCAAGGGCATCATCGCCAACCCGAACTGCACCACCATGGCCGCCATGCCGGTCCTGCGTCCGCTGCACGCCGAGGCGGGCCTGGAAGCACTGGTCGTCGCCACGTACCAGGCCGTGTCCGGCTCCGGTGTCGCGGGCGTCGAGGAGCTGCACGGCCAGGCGCGGAAGGTGATCGACGAGGCCGACAAGCTCGCCCACGACGGCGCGGCGGTCGACTTCCCCGAACCGTCCGTCTACGCGCGCCCCATCGCCTTCAACGTGCTGCCCCTCGCCGGGAGCATCGTCGACGACGGCCTGAACGAGACCGACGAGGAGCAGAAGCTCCGCAACGAGTCCCGCAAGATCCTGGACATCCCGGAGCTGAAGGTCTCCGGCACCTGCGTCCGCGTCCCGGTCTTCTCCGGTCACTCCCTGCAGATCAACGCCCGCTTCGCCCGCCCGATCAGCCCGGAGCGCGCCACCGAGCTGCTGGGCGACGCACCCGGCGTCGTCCTCAGCGACATCCCGACGCCGCTCCAGGCCGCCGGCCAGGACCCGTCGTTCGTCGGCCGCATCCGCCGCGACGAGACGGTGGACAACGGCCTGTCGCTGTTCGTCTCCAACGACAACCTCCGCAAGGGCGCCGCGCTGAACGCCGTCCAGATCGCGGAGCTGGTGGCTGCCGAGCTGAAGGGCTGAGCACCGCACCGGCGTGAGCGGCGGGCGCGTCCCCTCGGGGGCGCGCCCGCCGCTGTCGTCCGGGGCTCCCGCCGCCCCACGGGCTGTCGTCCGGGGCTTCCGCCGCCCCACGGGCAGGGTCCCGTCCCGCCCCGCGGACCGGGCACGCACGCCTCCGTGGGCCGGGAACGCACGCCTCCGTGGGCCGGACACGCACGCCTCCTCCGACCGGGAAGGCAGGCGTCCTCCCGACCTGGAACGCAGGCGTCCGGGAACCGGTTCCGCCCTCCCCGGCACATCATCCGATCAGCAGACCCCCGTCCCGTCCGCCATGGCCGGACCCGGCCCCGCGCCGTACCCTCACGTCCGAGGAGTGCGTCCCGCCCGGCCGGCCGGTGAGACCGCCGGGCACCGCCCGACGGAGACGAGCACCGCCATGCCGACCGCCAAGAACCTCCAGGCCAACCGTGCCGCCCTCGCCCACCGCCTCTCCTACGCGCTGCGTCACCCGGACCGCATACCCCGGCACCTGCGCCGCGCCGCCCGCGACACCTGGCTGCGGTACCGCTCCCCCGACCACATCGCCTACTACCGGGCCGTGATGCGCTCCGACACGCGCCGCGACCCGGACGCCGCCGTGGGCAGCCACAGCCGCGAACGCTGGCACGCCCTGGGCGCCCTGCAATTCGACTACCTGCTGGACCACGGGCTGCGGCCCGAGCACCGGATGCTGGAGATCGGCTGCGGCAACCTGCGGGCCGGGCGCCACTTCATCGCCCACCTGCACCCCGGCCACTACTACGGCATCGACATCTCCCCGGACATCCTCTTCGCCGCCCAGGACACCCTGGTCGCCCACGGGCTCCAGGACCGGATGCCCACCCTCACCCCCGTCCGCGACCTCACGCTGCGCTTCCTGCCCCCGGCGCACTTCGACGTCGTCCACGCCCACAGCGTCTTCTCGCACTCCCCGCTGCCGGTCATCGAGCAGTGCCTGGCGAACGTCGGGCGGGTGCTCGCCCCGGGCGGCTGGTTCGACTTCACCTTCGACCGCACCGAGGGCGAGGAGCACCACGTCCTGCGGGAGGACTTCTACTACCGCACCGAGACCCTGACCGCGCTGGCCGCCCGCCACGGGCTGACGGCCCGCCTCATGGAGGACTGGGAACGCCTGCCGCACGGCCAGTCCAAGATCCGCGTCACTCACGGCGACGGCACGGCGCCGCCGGGACCGCCGGGACCACCGGGACCGCCGACGCCGCCGGGACGGCAGCCCTCCGGGACGTGACTCAGCCCCGGCCGCTGTCCGGGCCCGCCGCCGCGTGGTCCTCCCGCCGCACCTCGTACAGGAAGCAGCCGTGCTCCACGGCCCGTACGTGCACCAGGGCCACCCCCGGTTCGGCGAACGCCTCCGCCAGCGCGGCCGCCAGGTCCTCCGCCGCCCCCACCAGCCGCCCGCCCACGATGCGGCCCTCGGCCGAGTAGCGGCGCACGGTGCGGTGCGCTCCCGTGAAGGGCAGTCCCGCGCCGTCCGCGGGCCCCGCGCACTCCCGCGCGTGCACGAACACCGGGCCCTGCTCGTCGTAGGCCCCCGGGTCGGCGCCCGTGGCGGCCGCCCACCGCCGCAGCGGCGCGTACGAGACGAGGGCGATCGACTCACCGGGCCGGCTGCGCCGCAGACAGCACCGCAGCGGCGCGCCGCCCTCCTCGTCGGTGAACGGAACCGGCGGACGCCCCGCGTCGTCCACCCGTCGGAGTTCCTTCAGCACGAGGGCCGGTACCGGGCGTGCGACGAGGGCTGTCGTGGAGGGCCCCATGGAGGTCGTCGTGGAGGTCGTCATGCCCCCAGCGTCCCGCCCCCGCCCCACGCGCCACCGGCGGAATCCGGACATCGCGTTCCCGCAGGTCCCGTGGAAGGATGGCGCAACCCACACATCACGAGGAGATGACCGCGTGCCTGGCACAAACCTGACTCGCGAAGAGGCACGGCAGCGGGCGGAGCTGCTGACCGTTGACTCCTACGAGATCGACCTCGATCTCTCCGGCGCGCAAGAGGGCGGCACCTACAGGTCCGTGACCACGGTGCGCTTCGACGTCGCCGAGCACGGCGACGGCGCGCAGTCCTTCATCGACCTGGTGGCTCCCACTGTGCACGAGGTCACCCTGAACGGGGACGCCCTCGACCCCGCCGAGGTCTTCGCCGACTCCCGCATCGCCCTGCCCGGGCTGCTCAAGGGCCGCAACGTGCTGCGGGTGAGCGCCGACTGCGCGTACACCAACACCGGTGAGGGCCTGCACCGGTTCGTCGACCCCGTCGACGACCAGGCCTACCTGTACACCCAGTTCGAAGTGCCGGACGCCCGCCGCGTCTTCGCCAGCTTCGAACAGCCGGACCTCAAGGCGACCTTCCAGTTCACCGTGAAGGCGCCGGAGGGCTGGACCGTCATCTCGAACTCCCCGACGCCCGAACCCCGGGACAACGTCTGGACGTTCGAGCCGACGCCGCGCATCTCGACGTACATCACCGCGCTGATCGTCGGCCCGTACCACAGCGTCCACAGCGTCTACGAGAAGGACGGCCAGTCCGTCCCGCTCGGCATCTACTGCCGGCCCTCGCTCGCCGAGTACCTCGACGCCGACGCCATCTTCGAGGTCACCCGGCAGGGCTTCGACTGGTTCCAGGAGAAGTTCGACTACGCCTACCCGTTCGCCAAGTACGACCAGCTGTTCGTCCCGGAGTTCAACGCGGGCGCCATGGAGAACGCGGGCGCGGTCACCATCCGCGACCAGTACGTCTTCCGCTCCAAGGTGACGGACGCGGCGTACGAGGTGCGGGCCGAGACCATCCTGCACGAGCTGGCCCACATGTGGTTCGGCGACCTGGTCACCATGGAGTGGTGGAACGACCTCTGGCTGAACGAGTCGTTCGCCACCTACACCTCCATCGCCTGCATGGCCGCGGCGCCCGGCTCCCGCTGGCCCCACTCGTGGACCACCTTCGCCAACTCCATGAAGACCTGGGCGTACCGCCAGGACCAGCTGCCGTCGACCCACCCGATCATGGCCGACATCAGCGACCTGGACGACGTGCTCGTCAACTTCGACGGCATCACGTACGCCAAGGGCGCCTCCGTCCTCAAGCAGCTCGTGGCCTACGTCGGTGAGGACGCCTTCTTCCGCGGCGTCCAGGCGTACTTCAAGCGCCACGCCTACGGCAACACCCGCCTCTCCGACCTGCTCGGCGCCCTGGAGGAGACCTCCGGCCGCGACCTGAGGACCTGGTCGAAGAAGTGGCTGGAGACGGCCGGCATCAACATCCTGCGCCCCCGCATCGAGACGGACGCCGACGGCGTCATCACCTCCTTCGCCGTCCAGCAGGAGGCCCCCGCCCTCCCCGCCGGCGCCAAGGGCGAGCCCACCCTGCGCCCCCACCGCATCGCGGTCGGCCTGTACGACCTCGACGAGGGCAGCGGCAAGCTGGTGCGCACCGAGCGCGTCGAACTCGACGTCGACGGTGAGCTGACCCAGGTCCCGCAGCTCACCGGCAAGCGGCGCCCGGCCGTCGTCCTCCTCAACGACGACGACCTCTCCTACGCCAAGGTCCGCCTCGACGAGCAGTCCCTCGCCTTCGTCACCGAGCACCTCGGCGACTTCGAGGCGTCCCTGCCGCGCGCCCTGTGCTGGGCCTCCGCCTGGGACATGACCCGGGACGCGGAACTCGCCGCCCGCGACTACCTCTCCCTGGTCCTGTCGGGCATCGGCAAGGAGTCCGACATCGGCGTCGTGCAGTCCCTGCACCGCCAGGTCAAGCTGGCCATCGACCTGTACGCCGACCCGGCCGCCCGCGAGACCCTGCTCGGCCGCTGGACCGACGCCACCCTCGCCCAGCTGCGTGCCGCCGCCCCCGGCAGCGACCACCAGCTCGCCTGGGCCCGCGCCTTCGCCGCCACGGCCCGCACGCCCGAGCAGCTGGACCTCCTGGAGGCCCTGCTCACCGGCGAGAAGACCGTCGAGGGCCTCGCCGTCGACACCGAGCTGCGCTGGACCTTCGTCCAGCGGCTGGCCGCGGTGGGCCGCTACGACGAGACGGAGATCGCCGGCGAGTACGAGCGCGACCGCACGGCGGCCGGCGAACGCCACGCCGCCACCGCCCGCGCGGCCCGCCCCACGGAGGAGGCCAAGGCGGAGGCGTGGGCCTCGGTCGTCGACTCCGACAAGCTGCCGAACGCCGTCCAGGAAGCCGTCATCGCCGGCTTCGTCCAGACCGACCAGCGGGAACTGCTCGCGCCGTACACCGAGCGCTACTTCGAGGTCCTCGCGGACGTCTGGGACTCCCGCTCGCACGAGATGGCCCAGCAGATCGCCGTCGGCCTCTACCCGGCCGTCCAGGTCTCCCGCGACACCCTCGACCGCACGGACGCCTGGCTGGCCTCCGCCGACCCGAGCGCGGCCCTGCGCCGCCTGGTCTCGGAATCCCGCGCCGGCATCGAACGCGCCCTCCGCGCCCAGGCCGCGGACGCTGCGGCAGCGGGGGCGTAGCCTCCGGCGGTACGTGTTCTGGGGCGCCCGGTGCTATGCCGGGCGCCCTTCGCGTTGCCCCTTGAGCCCGTCGACGAACGCGGCGAAGGCGGGGGCGGGGACGGAGAGGGTGGCGCGGGCGGGGTACTTGGAATCGCGGATGGCTATGCGTGCGCCTGCTGCCTGGGCTATCTCCACGCACGCGTTGCCGTCACCACTGCCCGAGTGGGAAGACTTCCGCCAGGCGTCAGGATCGGTCGCCGGGTGCCTCCAGGTCCGTCGTCAGTCCGTGGATGAAGTCGCGTGAGCGCTCGGGCTCGAGTGCTACCGCCTCCACCCTACGGAAGAGCGTTCTGAACACTTCAAGCTGAGTTTCGGAATCCACCAGGAAGGTGCCGTGCGGGCCGTCTCGCACCACGGTGTCCAGCTTCGGTACGGGGCCACCGACGTACACCATGGCTGCCGACATGTCGGCGAAGTCCTCCAGCGAAGGGAATGACGCGCACCGTCACGTGCGGGAGGTCGGACAGCTTCAGGATGTGGTCGAGCTGCGCACGCCAAGTGTCTTTGCCACCCTCTCTGATGCGCAGGGCGGCTTCATGAATCACTGCCCCATAGGGCACCTCCTCGGCACCTTCGAGGATTCGGCGCCGCTGCATGCGATGGCGCACTCGCACGTCCAGCTCATCGCAGGGCAGTTGAGGGATCCGCCGGGAGAACAGAGCCGCGCATAGCTCTCGGTCTGCAGGAGTCCGGGGACGTGCAGGAAATCGACGTCCCACCGGAAGGTCGCGTGGTGCTCCAGCTCCGACAGGTCAAGGAACGCTGTGGGCAGGTCTCCACGGTACGTCTCTCACCAGCCACGGTGGCGATCGGTCGCCATCACCGCCAAAGCGTGCACCAATCTGGCGTCGGCGCAGGCGTAATGAGCCGCGAGGCTTCGGTGGTCATAGCATCAGGGAAACGCCCGGTTACATTCCGAACCCGGAAGCTAAGCCTGACTGCGCCGATGGTACTGCGAGGGGGACCTCGTGGGGGAGTAGGTCGCTGCCGGGAAGTTTTGGAAGGGGTGCTGCCTCAACGAGGCAGCACCCCTTTCTCGTTCATTTGTATCCTCAGTCCGCGAATCGCCTTTCTCAACTGGCAAGGCAGCCTAAGGCAGCCCGTCGTGGTGTGTTCGCGAGACCTTGGGGGAATGAAGCCAGACATGGCCAATCTGACCACGAAATGGGCGACGCAGGTAGCAGAATCCGAACTCGCTGCTGAGCTTCCGCGTAGGTGGGCGCATACACAAGGAGTGGCCGAGCGTGCCGCCGAAGTCCGGCGGCTTCTCCGGGAGAGCAGCGACCTTCTCGTCGCTGCCGCCACGCTCCACGACGTCGGATACGCACCTCGGCTGGCCCTGACCGGGTTCCATCCGCTGGACGGGGCAAGGTTCCTTCGCGACGAGCATGGGGCCGACGAGCGGCTGGTGCGGCTGGTCGCGAACCACTCTTACGCCCTGCTGGAGGCTGAGGAGCGCGGGCTGCGGAACGAGTTGGCGTCGGAGTTTCCGTTGCTGGAGGAGCCGTTGCTGGTGGACGCTCTCGTGTACTGCGACATGACGACGACGCCCGACGGCGCCCGGACCAGTGCGCGGGAGCGTATCGCGGAGATCATCAGCCGGTATGGCGCGGACAGTGTGGTCGGCCGGTTCATCCGCCGCGCGGCGCCGGAGATCCTCTCTTCTGTACAGAGGATCGAGGCGGCGTTGGCGGCTCAGCCGAGGTAGGGGTAGGTGCCGGCCAGGTAGTCCCCGATCTGCTGGCGCATGCTGGGGTGGATGTCGTACTGGTCGAGGTCGGCCGTCTGGACGAAGCGGACCCCGTCGGCCTCGTCGTTGATCGTGGGCGCGCCGCCGATGGGGCGGCCGATGTAGGTGTTCTCGTACTGCTGGCGGATCTCGCCGTCGGTGTAGGCGACGATGTGGTTCGGGTTGGTGTAGACGCCGAGGAAGCCAGTGATCTCGGCGATGACGCCGGTCTCCTCCAGGCACTCGCGTACAGCGCACTCGGCCGCAGTCTCGCCGATGTCCTGGGCGCCACCGGGGAGTGCCCACTGGCCCGTGTCGCGGCGGCGCTGGAGGAGGATGGCGCCGGTCTCGTCGACGACGAGCAGGTTGCTGGCCGGGATGAGGGTGTTCGCCTTCGGGGCGGCCGGGTCGTTGTAGTACTCAGTCCTGCCCATGGTCGGCGGTCCTCTCCTGGTCGGGTGTCCATGGCCGCGCGGCGGCCCAGACGGCGTCGAAGCTCTGAGCGTAGTTGTCGAACCACCCGGTGCCGTCCGTCCTCTTGAGGTGGAGCAGGGGGTTGGCGCTGGCCGGTTGTCCCCAGATGTGCGGGTTGACCAGCAAGTTGTCGTCGTAACGGAACATGGACGTGTAGAGCGTGGTGTCGTGGAGCCGTACGGCGCATCCGGCTTCATCCAGCAGGGGGCGGTAGTACGTCAGCGAAGCGCGGATCTTGGCGGCCAAGGTGTCGCCGATGCCCTCTTCGCGGCCCCGGACGGCCACTGCCTGACCGTCCGGGTCACCGAAGCACAGGCGCACCCGGACGCCCTGAGCAACGCGCTCGGAGAGCATCTTGGCGACATGCGGGTTGGACTGCGCGAAGAACGTGCCGGAGAAGACGAGGACACCGATCTCGTGCTGCGCCTCTCGCAGCAGCGAGAGCCAGACGTCCCGCGGCACGCTGGCCCGGTTCTGATAGGTGCCGACCAGCTCGGCGCCTAACCCCTCACGCGACCGGCCGGATCGTCGAGGCGGCGCCGGCCAGAGGAAGGTCTCTTCCACGCGCAGGTGGCGGGCGACGCGGAAGCGATGCCGTGCGTGTGGAACCCGCCCGCCCAGCCATCGGCTCACCGTCTTGGGGTCCACCTCGCAGAGTTCAGCAAGCAATTCGGGCGAGACACCGCGTTGTGCGAGCACGGAGTGCAGTCGGTCGTTCACAGAAATAATGGAAGCGGCGCACTGCGTGATCGCGCAAGGACGTTACGGGACGTTGTCACGGAAGCCCAGCGCCGCCGACTGCCTACGCTGGCGCCATGGAGCTCATCGTCCTGTGGGACATCGACCACACCCTCATCGAGAACGCGGGGGTGAGCAAGGAAATCTACGCCGCTGCTTTCTCGACCCTGTCGGGACGCGCGCCGACGGGGCCGGCGCGCACCGAGGGGCGTACGGATCGACTGATCATGCGCGACATGTTCCTTCGCGACGGGCTGCCCGTACCTGAATGGCCCTCCATCGAGGCCGCCCTTGCCCAGGCGGGGCAGGAGCGCTTGGGCGACCTGCGCTTGCGCGGGACGACCTTGCCAGGAGTCCATGAGGCGCTGAAGGCCGCTTCCGTGCAGAGCGGTTGGGTTTCCTCTGTCTTGACCGGCAACATCGCCGCCAACGCACGTGTGAAGCTGTCCGCCTTCGGCCTCGACCCCCTCTTGGACCTGTCGGTCGGCGCTTACGGAGCGGACGCCGAGCTCCGACCTGAGCTTGTCGCGGTCGCCCGCGAGCGCCTACAGCGGCTTCGTGGCGTTCCGGCCGACGTGCCCGCCGTCCTGGTGGGGGACACTCCCCGCGATGTGGAGGCCGCCCTGGCCACGAGTTCCGGGATCGTCGCGGTCGCCTCCGGCATCCACAGTCCTGAGGAACTGGCCGCCGCCGGCGCCCCCGAGGTCCTGCCCAGCCTGTCGGACACGAAGCGGGTTCTCAGCGTCCTGGAGTCGTTCGCAGGTCGCGGAAAACGTCCCAGGACGTCCTCGGATCGTCTCCGAACGCGGTGACGAGGTCCCGGGGAAGGCGGCCACCATCGGGTTCCCACCAGGCAACCGGCCGAAGGAGCCCATGTGATCGGGGAAGTCACCGGGATCAGGAAGATCCGAATGCTCTACCTGCAGTTGCTGTACCGCTGCAACTTCACGTGCCTGCATTGCTTCCACGGCAAGCGGCTTCAATACGCGGATGCCTTCACCGCCGACGAAGCCGCAAGCCTGCTCACCCTGATGCGAGACGAGTACGGCACGGAGGCCGTCACCCTGCTCGGCGGGGAGCCGTTCGTCCACCGGGATCTCCCTCAGGTCGTTCGCCACGCCAAGGAGGAACTGGGCCAGCGCGTCGAGATCTGCACCAACGGGTACCGGATCGAGCGCCGTCTGACCGAGATCGCTCCACACCTGGACCTGCTCCGGGTCTCCCTGGAGGGTGTCGGCTCGACCAACGACGGCATCCGCAAGCACGGCAGCTATCAGAGCGCCCTCAGCTCGCTCAGTCTGGCGCGGGACCTCGGGGTTCCGACAGGCGCGACCATGACCGTGACCTCACGGAACATCGGCGAGGTACTCCCCCTCTCCCGCATCCTGGCGCAGTTCGGCGTCCAGCAACTGAAGCTCCACCACCTGCGTCCGGTCGGCAACGCCGCCGAGCACCCCGAGCTGCTGGTCACCGACCCGGCCGCCTACGGCCGGCTCCGCGAAGAGCTCGCGGCGGCCGAGCTGCCCCTTGAGGTGATCGTCGACGAGGACCTCTCCGGGCACGGCGCCCCGGAGGTCTGCGCACCGTCCGGTGGGCCTCGCGAGATCGACCGGATCGAGGCCGACCCACGCGGTGCGCTGACCATGTCCTGCAAGGCCGTGGGCAAGGACTCCCACGCGTTCTGGTACGAGAAGACTGAGAACCGCATCGTCCACAGCCCCTCCGCCACGGACGAACTCACGCGCCCGGTACCGGACGTGGTGTACGTCCGTGCCTGACCACCCGCGCTTCGAGAGCCTGGAAGGCTTACGGGGCACCGGCAAGTCGACCATCGCACCGATGCTCGCCGCTGCCCGCGAAGCCGTCCTCGTCCCCACCGTGCCTGCCCTGTACCAGCCCCTCAGACACGAGGTGGACAAGCGGACCAACGTCGATGCACGGATGTGCCTGTACCTCTCCGCACTGTTCACCGCGGCCGACGAGATCCAGCACCACCTCGAAGACGGCGTCCCGGTCGTCGTGGAGAGCTACTTCGCTCGGTGCCTGGCCAGCCACCGCGCTCTGGGCGCCCGCCTCGGCGTCACTCTGCCGGCCTGGCTCCCCAAGCCCGTCGCCTACCACCTCGTCTGCGCCGACGACGAACGCCGGCGCCGCCTCGCCGCGCGGAACAAGCCGACATCGCGATGGGACGCGCTGGTCGAAACCGTCACGGACCACGTGATGGACGCCTACGCCGCGTTCCCGATGCATCGCATCGACACCACGGGGCTCAGCCCCGGAGAGGTCCTCCGCGTGATCACCGCCACCGATACGCAAGGAGCGCACTCCCATGCAGACACGGAGCCTGTGGGAGCACACCCTCACCTTCTTCCCTCAGTTCCTCGCCACCCTGCGGGAACGCGTCGCCCCTGACGCCACCGTCGCGGTCGTCGGCGCGAGCGACGGCAAGTTCGTCCTGCCTCTCGCCGCCGCCGGATACCGCGTCGTCGCCATCGAACGCGACGCGCTCGCCCTGCACGGAGGGGATGTCCGTCTCCCGGGTGACAGCGAGGCGCACGCGATGGGCCTGATTGATCGACTGAAGCTCGAAGAACTTCATGCCCGTGTCCAGGTGGTGGAGGTGGACTTCCTTGAGGGCGAGCCTCTGGACGTGCCGTGCGAGGCGGTCTGGACGAGCTGCTCATGGCATTACAGTGCCAACCACCACCGCCCGCTCGCCGAGTTCGTCGACCGCATGCAGCGCCTGGTCCGTCCGGGCGGTGTGTTCGGCGCGGAGTTCATGATGCCCGTCGAAAGACGCCACCACCTGGTGGAGCACTACACCTCCCCTGAGCGCCTGCGCCCTCACTTCCTCGGTGACTGGGATGTCCTGCTCACCCTGCGCACGAACGAGTTCACCGAACGGCCCCACGTCGGCCAGCTGCACGACCACACCCACCGCATGGGCCTGCTCTTGGCAGCCCGTTCGTCCACCCCCATCCACCGTTTCTGAGAGAAGGGCCCATGAAGCACGAGTACGAGGCGAAGTTCCTGGCCGTCGACGCCGCCGGCCTGCAGGCCAAGCTGACCGCCCTCGGCGCCGTCCAGGCGCTGCCCCGCACCCTTCTCACCCGCAAGATCTTCGAGAACGACGCCCTCGACGGAGGGACATGGCTCCGCCTGCGGAACGAGGGCAACCGCTCGACGATCACCCTCAAGCAGGTCACCGACGCCACCACGATCGACGGCACCAAGGAGATCGAGACCGAGGTCACCGACCTGCACGCCATGGCCGACATTCTGCGCCGGGTCGGCCTCACCGAGGTCCGCTACCAGGAGAACTACCGCGAGGAGTGGCGCCTGGGAGAAGTCGCCTTCGACTTCGACACCTGGCCCGACCTCCCCACCTTCCTGGAGATCGAGGGGCCCGACGAGGCGTCGGTCCGACAGGCCGCCGCCCTTCTGGACCTTGACTACTCCGAAGCCCGGTTCGGCAGCGTCGACGAGATCTACAAGAGCGAGACCGGCCGCAACATCCTCGCCGAGCCCACCCTCCTGTTCTCCGACGCCGAGAAGCAGGGGGACGCGTCCTCGGCGGCCCAGGGCCGTTGATCAGGAAGGCGGACAAGCCATGCTACGGAAGTCGCCTTACAGCACAGGGTGATCCCCGGGATCGCCGAGTTCGCCCGCGGAGGGCTGCCCGCACCAGCAGCCACGGACGACGGCAACGAATGGGTCGACGGGGTCTGCTGGCTCTACTGCGGGCAGCAGTGGACTCGCGTCCTGTGGATCGGCCCCGCGAGTGTCGCCGGCGCCCAGGCACCCATGTACGCGTGCGGGCCCTGTATCCGCGTGCTTCAGGAACGGGTCTGGCAGTCCCTCCTCAGCAAGGACGAACCGGCCCGCTCCGACCGGCCGAGCAAGGCCACCGCCGTGGGACCACCCCCGGCCCGGCGCACCGGCAGGCACCGCGGCCAGAGCAGATTCCTCCGCCGAGGTTGAGCCCCTGCCCTGGTCACGAAAGAGCCTGCCGTCCAAGGCCCTGGCCAGCCGAAGCTGGCCGGGGCCCTTCTTCGCAAGTCAGAGGCTTTTTGCCTCCCCCGCCACCGGTAGGCCCTGTGGGACTCGAACCCACAACCAATGGATTAAAAGTCCGCTGCTCCAGCACGTAGGCGCAGCATCGGCTACGGAAGGGAGCGCGCACACCAAAAAGGCGCCGCTCCCACCCTCAGGCAGGAGCGGCGCCCCGGAAGTCACAGGTCGTCCCCGGGGCGATGCCCCCGGGACGGCAGCCGTCGGTCGGGCCGTCAGGCCTTGGCTTCGGTCTGCGTCGCGGTGTCGATGTTGGAGCTCGTCACGTCCTTCTGCTTGTGCGACTTGTCCAGGACCATCACCAGGCCGGCGATGACGAGGAAGAGCACGATCGGAGCGGCGACGTAGAGGCCCAGCGTCTCGATGACGCTCAGGCCCGTGCCGGGGTCGTCACCGTCGTCGCGGGTGAGCGCGAGCGCGGGGGACGTCATGAGCAGCATCATCAGCGTCGTACCGGCTGCCAGGGCGCCGGCGCGCAGGGCGTTCGTCTTGTCCACGGTGCAAAAGGTAGCGAACGCGTTCCGGGGCCGCGCGCCCGGGGTGCCATACGGGGCTGCGGGGCTGGTGGGAGCGGTGGAGGCGGTGCGCGCCGGGGTCATGGGCGGGCCCCGCCGGTGTCGGTGCCGGACGCGACACCGGCACCGGCATCCGCAGCGGCACCGGAACCGGCATCCGCATCCGCAGCGGCACCCATGTCCGTGCGCACCACGTCGATCAGCGCCCGCAGGCGCGGGGAGGCCGTGAGGTCCTCCAGGGTGGCCGGGTGGCCGGTGGCGTCGGCGATGGGGAGGCGCCAGTTGGGGTACTGGTCCCAGGTGCCGGGGAGGTTCTGGGGGCGGCGGTCGCCGATGCCGTCCGGGAGCCAGACGCCGATCATGCGGGCCGGGGTGCGGACCAGGTAGCGGTGCAGGGCCTGGATGCGGGCTTCCTCGGAGGAGGGGTCGCCGCTGCCGGCCGCGCCCTGGAGGAGGCCGAGGCGGGCGAGGAGGTCGAGCCATTCGGAGACGTCGGCGGCGGCCTCGGAGCGCTCCACGGCGAGGGGGCGGGTGAGGAGGCCGAGTCGGTCGCGGAGTTCGACGTGGTCGCCGGTGAGGCGGGAGGCGGTGGGCGGGAGGTCGTGGGTGGTGGCGGTGGCGAGGCAGTCGGCGCGCCACTGTTCCGGGGGGAGGGGGCGGCCGTCGCCCTCCCAGTCCCGTTCGAACCAGAGGACGGAGGTGCCGAGGACGCCACGGCTGCGGAGTTCCTCGCGGACGCCGGGTTCCACGGTGCCGAGGTCCTCGCCGATGACGGGTGCGCCGGCGCGGGAGGCCTCCAGGACGAGGACGGCGAGCATGGCGTCGGCGTCGTAGTGGACGTAGGTGCCCTCGGTGGGCGGGTGGCCCTCGGGGACCCACCACAGGCGGAAGAGGCCCATGACGTGGTCGATGCGCAGGGCGCCGGCGTAGCGGAAGAGGGCGCGCAGCAGGTCGCGGAAGAGGGCGTAGCCGGAGGCGGCGAGGCGGTCGGGGCGCCAGGGGGGCAGGCCCCAGTCCTGGCCGCGGGCGTTGAAGGCGTCGGGGGGCGCTCCGGCGGACATGCCGGTGGCGAAGTGGTCCTGCTGGGCCCAGGCGTCGGCACCGCCCGGGTGCACACCGACGGCGAGGTCGTGGACGATGCCGAGGGGCATGCCGGCCTCGCGGGCGGTGCGCTGGGCGGTGGTGAGCTGTTCGTCGGTGAGCCAGGCGAGCCAGGTGTGGAAGTCGACGCGGTCCATGAGGTCGCGCCGGGCGCGGTCGGTCTCGGGTGAGCGGGGGTCGCGCAGGGCCGTGGGCCAGCGCTGCATGTCGGGGCCGTGCTGTTCGGCGAGGGCGCACCAGGTGGCGTGGTCCTCCAGGGGGCGGCCCTGGGCGGCGAGGAAGTCGCAGTAGGCGGCGCGGCGGCCGGGGCCGAGGGGGACGCGGCGGACGAGTTCGAGGGCTTCGCGCTTGGTGTCCCAGACGGCGTCGCGGTCGATGTGCGCGTCCTGGTGGAGGACGGCGTCGCGCAGGTGGGCGGCGCGGTCGAGGAGGGGGCGGAGCCGGTCCCGGTCCTGGTCGTCGAGGTGGGCGTACTCGGGGATGTCCTCGACGTGCAGGTGGACGGGGTCGGGGAAGCGGCGGGAGGAGGGGCGGTAGGGGGAAGGGTCGGTGGGGGTGCCGGGGACGGCCGCGTGGAGGGGGTTGACCTGGAGGAAGCCGGTGCCGAGGGTGCGGCCGGCCCAGCCGGCGAGTTCGCGGAGGTCGCCGAGGTCGCCCATGCCCCAGGACCGCCGGGAGAGAAGGGAGTAGACCTGAACCATGAGGCCGTGGGTGCGGCCGGGGGGTGTGGGCAGCCGGGGCGGGGCGACGATCAGGTGGGCGTGGGCGGTGCGGCCGTCGGGGGCGGTGGCGGTGACGTGGTGCACGCCGGGCGGGAGCCCGTCGGCGTCGGTGCGGGTGTCGCCCTGTTCGGTGGTGATGTGCAGGCGGGTGCCGTCGGGCAGGGCGGCGAGGGCGGGCGGGGTGGCGGTGCCGCGGCCGACGACGGTCGAGGGCAGGAGCCGGGTCCGCAGTTCCTCCTCGCGGGCGGTGAGCGCGGCGCGCACGGCGTCGGGGGTGCGGGCGTCGATGTCGAGGGCGGCCAGCGCGCGGACCACGGCGGTCGCCGAGGCGGTGACGGTGCGGTCCGGTGAGGGCCGGTAGGAGGTGGCGACGCCGTGCAGGGCGGCGAGCCGGGCGAGCTCCTCGGACGGGTGGTCGGCCGGTCCGGGCGCGCCCATCTACGCCTCCGGGCGGTACTGGGCCGGGAACGCGTCGAGTCCGGAGTCGAGTCCGGAGGGGTCCGTGCTGTCGAGACCGGAGGGGTCCGTGCTGTCGAGTCCGGACGGATCGGGGGCGTCGAGTCCGGAGGGGTCGGTGCTGTCGTCGGTCTCGTTGGAGAGGGGGCCGACGTCGGCGAGCGGGGGCTCGCTGGTGAAGGGTTCGGCGTCGGGGAGCGGGGGCTCGCTGGTCAGCGGGAGTTCGGTGCTGGTGGTCTCGGCGCTGAAGACGCAGGGTTCCTCGTCCCAGGGGTCGTCCCAGGAATCCCAGGGATCCATGAGGTCGGCGGATGCGGCGGGCCGGTCCGCCCCGGGTTTGGACAGGGCGGGGGAGGGAGCGGGGACATAGGCGGGTGCGGGCACGGAAAACCTCCTGGTCGGGCGTGGGCGTGCGGTCGTTCTTCCTGCCGGAGGACGCCGGCGCGGGGTGGTCGTCCCGCAGCCCCTACCCAGGGGCCGCGAAAGCAGACGCACCAATCCGTTCAACGTGGTCCTGCTCACATTTTGTTTCCGTACCCCGCCGCGAGCGGCGGACAAACTCGGCACATCGCCCCCCGTCGTTGACACCTTCACCACGGGAATGGTGGGCTCGGGCTGCTTCACAACGAATTGGTCACGGTCGCGGTGGCCGGGCAACGCGTGCGGTGGTGGGCGCGTGGACGGTCGCCGTGCGGTCGGGGTGTCGGAGCCGACGGGACGGCGGTGGGGTGGTGACCGGGCGGCCGGGTGCCGGGGTGCGCGTGGCGGCCGGTTCCCGTCGGCCGCCGGGGCGGGCCCGGCCCGGTCCGTGGGTCGGCCCCGGGTCCGTGGCCCGTCGGCCGGGTCCGTCGAGCACAACAGGAGGAGTCTGTGCAGCTGCGGCGTGGGAGGTCGGCGCTCGCCCTCGCGGTCGCCGTCGTGGCCGGATCCCTGGGGGGTGCGCTTCCCGCGGGGGCGGCTCCGCCGGTTCCCGTGACGACCTCGGTGCCGGATGCCGACGGGGACACGGAGGCCGCGGAGCCGTCGGTCTGGCCGCGCCCGCAGGAGCTGCGGGCGAACGGGGCTCCGGTGGCGGTCACCGAGGAGGTCGCCGTGATCGCCGGGGCGGGCACGGACGGCGCGACGCTCGACGCGGTGCGGGCGCTGTTGCGGCGCGCGGGCGCGAGCCGGTTCACCGCCCCCGGCGCACCGGTGCCCGAGGGGGCGCTCGTGGTGCGGCTGGGCGCGCACCGGCAGTCCGACGACCCGCTGCGCTCCCTCCCTTCGGGCGGCTACACCTTGACCGTCGGTGACGGCCGGGTGACGGCCACCGGGGCGGGGCCGGACGGGCTGTTCCACGCCGTGCAGACACTGCGCACGCTGCTCCGCCCCGACGGCCGGTTCCGTGCGGCCGTCGTGCGGGACTGGCCGGCGACCGCGGTGCGCGGGGTCACGGAGGGCTTCTACGGCACCCCGTGGACGCACGGGCAGCGGCTGGCCCAGCTCGACTTCATGGGCCGCACCAAGCTGAACCGGTACCTGTACGCGCCGGGCGAGGACCCCTACCGGCAGGCGCGCTGGCGGGAGCCGTACCCGGCCGAGCGGCGGGCGGAGTTCCGGGAGCTGACCGAGCGGGCCCGGCGCAATCACGTCACGCCCGCCTGGGCGGTGGCTCCGGGACAGGCGATGTGCTTCGCCTCGGACTCCGACCTGCGGGCGCTGACGCGCAAGCTGGACGCGATGTGGGCACTGGGCTTCAGGGCGTTCCAGCTCCAGTTCCAGGACGTGAGCTACACCGAGTGGCACTGCGGGGAGGACGCCGACCGGTTCGGTTCCGGCCCCGAGGCCGCGGCGCGGGCGCAGGCGCACGTGGCGAACGCGGTGGCCCGTCACCTGGCGGACCGCCACCCCGAGGCGGCCCCCCTGTCGTTGATGCCGACCGAGTTCTACGAGGACGGCTCGACCGCCTACCGCCGGGCGCTGGCCGACCGGCTGGCGTCGGGGGTGGAGGTGGCGTGGACCGGGGTCGGGGTGGTCCCGCGCACCATCACCGGGAGCGAACTGGCCGAGGCGAAGAGCGTGTTCGAGCGCCCGCTGGTGACGATGGACAACTACCCGGTCAACGACTACGCCCCGGGCCGGATCTTCCTCGGCCCCTACCAGGGCCGTGAACCGGCCGTCGCCTCCGGTTCGGCCGCGCTGCTGGCCAACGCGATGGAGCAGCCGCAGGCGTCCCGGATCCCGTTGTTCACCGCCGCCGACTTCGCCTGGAACCCGCGCGCCTACCGCCCGCAGGAGTCGTGGCGGGCCGCGATCGCCGATCTGGCGGGCGGTGACCCGGACCGCGAGGAGGCGGTGGCGGCGCTCGCGCGCAACGGCGCGTCGTCGGTGCTCGGCGCCGAGGAGTCGGCGTATCTGCGGCCGCTGCTGAAGGAGTTCTGGGACTCCCGGGCCGAGGGCGGTGAGCGGGGCGCCCGGGCGCAGCAGCGGCTGCGCGACGCCTTCGCGCTGCTGCGTGAGGTGCCGGAGCGGCTGGCCGGCACGCCGCTCGGGGCGGAGACCGGGCCGTGGACGGAGAAGCTGGCCCGCTACGGCGCGGCCGGCACGGCGGCGCTGGACATGCTGCGGGCGCAGGACGCCGGGGACACGGGGGCCGCCTGGGCCGCGTACCGGGAGCTGGGCCGGGAGCGGGCCCGCCTGGAGGCGGCGCGGGTGACGGTCGGCAAGGGGGTGCTCGACCCGTTCCTGAGCCGGGCGCAGAAGGCGTACGGGACGTGGGCGGGGATCGGCCACGAGCCGCCGGCCCAGCCCGGGGAGGCGTCCGGTGACCGCGTGCTGCGGCTGCCCCGCGCCCGCGCGGTGAGCACCGTGACGGTCCTGGCCGACCCCGGTACCGAGGGTTCGGTGGAGCTGCGCGTCCCCGGGGAGGGCTGGCGGCGGATCGGGCCGCTCGACCGGTCGGGCGCCACGGAGCTGCGCGCGGACCGGCGGGCCGACGCCGTGCGGGTCACCGGGGCGGACGGGAACCGCGTGCAGCATCTGGTGCCCTGGTACGCGGACGCGCCCGCCGTGTCCCTGGAGCTGCCCGGCGACCGGGCCGACGCCGACATCGGCGGCACCCAGCGGCTCACGGCCACCCTCGGTTCGCTGCGCCCGGCCGACGTGCGGGGGCGGGTGACGGTGGAGGCGCCGGAGGGCGTCCGGGTGACGGTTCCCGAGGGCACGCTGCGGGTGCCGCGCGGCGGGACCGTGGCGGTGCCGGTCGAGGTGCGGGTGCCGTCCGGCACGCCGTCCCGCTCGTTCGAGGTCCGGCTGGGCTTCGGCGGGGTCAGCCGCACGCTGACGGTGCGGGCGGTGCCGCCCACGTCGGGGCCGGACCTCGCGCGCACGGGCCGGGCGCGGTCCTCGGCCGACGAGACGCCCGACTTCCCGGCGTCGGCGGCGAACGACGGTGACCCCAGAACGCGCTGGTCCTCGCCGGTGGAGGACGGCGCGTGGTGGCAGGTCGACCTGGAGCGGCCGGTGCGGCTGGGCCGGGTCGAGCTGCACTGGCAGGACGCGTACCCGTCGGCGTACCGGATCCAGGTCTCCCCGGACGGCCGCCGGTGGCGCACGGCGGCCACGGAGCGCGACGGGCGCGGCGGCCGGGAGACGGTCCGGATGGACGAGCGGGACGTGCGTCACATCCGCGTCCAGGGCGACAAGCGGGCGACGCCGTACGGGTATTCGCTGTGGTCGGTGGAGGCGTACGCGGTCGCGGAGCAGGACGGCCGCGCGGACGGTGAGGACCGAGCGGACCGCTCGGGCCGGGCCGATCGCGGGGACCGCGAGGGCGGTGCCCCTCGCCGGGGCAGGGAGGACCGTCAGGTCCGCGAGGGGCCCGGGGCCGCGTCCGGGGCGGACCGCGCGGGCGGGGGCGACTGACGCTCCCGGGGGCCGGGCCGGGCCGGGGCCCGTGGCACCGGCGAGGCGCCGTGACCGGTGGTCACGGGGCCGGTGGACGCGCGGGGTTGGCGCGTGACGTCCGCTCCGTGGGCGGGCGGGCGGGCCGGATCGGGCCGACCGGGTCGGATGGGTCGGACAAGCCGGACGGGCCAGACGGGCCGCCGGGTCGGACGGGTGTGCGCCTGCGCGTCGGGGTGGCGAGCCTCCCCCGGCCTCGGCTGCTGACCTCGCATTCTCCCCGGCGTCGGCGCGGTGTCCCGCGGCTCCCCCGCGCGGTCCTTGGGCCTGGGCCGTGCTCACGCTGGGCATGGGCCCGGGCCGTGTAGGCGGTCCTCGCGCACCGCTCCGCCACGCGGCTCTCCTCCGTAGTCCCGGCTCCCCTCCGTAGTCCCGGCTCGCCCCGCGCGCTCGCGGCGGTCACCTCTTCCGCACGTACCGCTGCCCCGCGGGGCTTCCGTACGTCTCGGCCCGTGCTCGGCCCGTGCTCGGCCCGGCGGTGCGTCGTCCGCACAGTTTTTCCCCGCCACTATTCACTCAGTACATGTACGTCGTACATACTGGTCCGCATGAGCACCCGTCACATCCTGTTGGGGCTGCTCGCCTCAGGGCCGACCCACGGGTACGAGCTGAAGCGGCGGCACGACGAACGTTTCCCGCAGGCCCGGCAGTTGGCCTATGGGCAGGTCTACACGACCCTGCAGCGGCTGGTCCGCGACGGGCTGGCCGAGGTCGAGGGCACCGAGTCGGACGGCGGTCCGGAGCGGACCATGTACCGGGCGACGGAGCGCGGTGAGCGCGAACTGGCCCTCTGGGCAGGGCAGGTGGCCCCGCCCGCGCCGTTCGTGACGAACGAGATCTTCGCCAAGGTCGTGGTGTCGATCCTGTCGGGCGGCGACCCTGCCGCCTACCTGCGTGCCCAGCGGGCCGCGCACATGGAGCGCATGCGGCAGCTCACGGCCGTGAAGACGGCTCCGGGCGCGGACCTCTCGACCGTGCTTTCGGCGGACTTCGCCCTCAACCACCTGGATGCCGACCTCCGTTGGATGACCACCACGGCGGCCCGGCTCACCACCCTGACCGCGGAGGTCGACGCAGCATGAATCACGGGGACGACGACAGGACCGGCGCGGGCGGCGGCGGTCACGGCAGTCACGCGCCGGGGAGTGAACCGCTCCTCGCGGCCCGCGGCCTGGTCAGGACGTACGGCACCACCGAGGCCCTGCGCGGTGCCTCCGTCGAGCTGCGGGCCGGCGAGATCGTCGCGGTGACCGGGCCGAGCGGGAGCGGCAAGTCAACGCTGCTGCACTGCCTTTCGGGCATCATCCGCCCGGACGCGGGCTCGGTGACGTACGCCGGGGACCGCCTGGAGGAAGCACCGGAGGAGCGGCTGAGCGAGCTGCGGCGCACCCAGTTCGGTGTGGTGTTCCAGTTCGGGCAGCTCATCCCGGAACTGACCGCGCTGGACAACGTGGCCCTGCCGCTGATGCTCGGGGGCGCCACCCGCGCGGAGGCGCGCGAGACGGCCGGGGCGTGGCTGGAACGCTTCGGGGTGCGCGGGCAGGGTGACCTGCGGCCCGGTGGGATGAGCGGCGGTCAGGCCCAGCGGGCCGCGCTGGCCCGGGCCCTGGTGACCGGCCCGAAGGTGGTCTTCGCCGACGAGCCGACCGGTGCCCTGGACTCGCTCGCGGCCGAGCAGGTGATGACGTCCCTGGTCGGCACCGCGCGCGAGGCGGGCACGGCGGTGCTGCTGGTCACGCACGACGCCCGGGTGGCCGCGTACGCGGACCGCGAGGTGCAGCTGCGCGACGGCGCCGTGGTCCCGCTGGGGGTGACGGCGTGAGCGGCGGCTCCCTGCGCTCCGATCTGCGTCTGGCCTGGATGCTGACCAGCGGCTCCGACCGCGGGGAGGGCCGGCGGATCGCGCTCACCGCGGTCGGCGCCGCCCTGGCGGCCGGGTGCGCGCTGGCGGCGGGCGTCCTGGCGTCCCTGGGTGACGGCCGCTATGCAGTCCCCGTGGCCTCGGGGGTGCTGGACGAGCCGGGCACCCGCTCGGGGGTGGTCGTCGCCCTGCTGCTCCTGCTGGTGCCGGTGCTGGGCTTCCTGGGGCAGTGCGCGCGGATCGGGGCCGTGCACCGCGACCGGCGGCTGGCCGGGCTGCGGCTGGCGGGGGCGACGCCCGCCCAGGTGCGGCGGATCGCCGCGCTGGAGACGGGCCTGGCCTGTGCGGTGGGCTCGGTGGTGGCGACCGTGTGCGCCGTGGTGGTCCTGCTGCGCTTCGGGGAGCGGCCGACGGCCGGGGCCTGGGTCGCGGTCGTCGTGGTCGCGGTGGCGGTGCCGGTGCTGGGCGCGGTGGCCGGCGGGCTGGCGCTGCGCCGGGTGGTGGCCTCGCCGCTGGGCCAGGTGCGCCGGGTGACCACCCGTTCGGGCCGGGGCCCGGCCCGGCTGTTCCTGGTGTCGCTGCTGGCGACGGCGGCGGTGGCGCTGTTCGCGGCCGTCACGTCGCCGCCCGCACCCGGCCGCATGGTGTCGGCCTGGAAAGCACCCCTGGAGGTGGCCGTCGCCCTGTTGACGGTGGGTGCGGGGGCGGTGTGGCTGTCCGGGACCGTGGCCGCGGTCGTGGGCCGGACGCTGGCCCGGCGGGCCCGGTCGGCCGCCACGCTGATCGCCGCCGAGCGGCTGAGCGACGACCCGTGGGCACCGGCGCGTACTCACGCCGCGGTGCTGCTGGTGACGGTCGTCGGCACCGGGTTCGTCGGGGTGCGGCAGTCGATGCTGGAGCTGCTGCACCAGGAGGGCCGTGACGCGCAGGACATGGCGTTCTACCAGGCCGGCCTGGATCTGACGGCGGTGGCGATCGCGGTGGCTCTGGCGATCACCCTGAGCGGCCTCGCCGTGGGGACGGCCGAGTCGCTCTCCAGCCGCCGCAGGGCCCTGGCCGCGCAGGCCGCCGCCGGTGTGCCGCGGGCGGTGCTGAACCGGGCGCTGCTGCTGGAGACGGCGCTGCCCCTCGCGCCCGCCCTGCTGCTGGCCGGGATCGGCGGCCTGGTCATCGGCGTGGGCTACTCGGTGCTGACGGCGTCCGTCGTGCCGTGGGCGGCCCTGCTGGTGCCGATCGGGATCTACGCGGCGTGCCTGCTGGCCGCGGCCACCGCCCTCCCCCTGCACCACCGCAGTCTCGCACCGGGAGCGCTGCGCCACGGGTGACCCGGGGCGGACGGGTTCCGGCCATGTTCTCCGCCGTGTTCTCGGCCGGGTGACGGCCGAGGCGGGCGTCCGGTTGACGGCCGTGGTGGCCGGCCGGCGCCCGCCGTGTCCGTGCCGGGCGCCGGCCGGGTCGGGCCCCTCCCGGGGGTACGGGGGTGCCTCGGGGCCGGGTCCGGCCGGGCGTCGAGGCGGGCAGGGGGGCGCCCGCCCGGTGCGGGGCGGACGGGCCGTCGACCGGACGGCGGATGACCGGTCCCCTCCCCGGGGCCCGGTCATCCCTCACCGGAACCCTTACCGGAACCCGACACCTCGCCGGAACCACGCCCCTCGCCGGGTGCGTACCGGTGAACCGGGCCCGTACCGGTGAACCCGGGCCCGCCGGTACAGGTCCGGCTGCGTGGCGCCGCTCGGCACGGCAGCCGACCGCTCGGGAGCAACCTGTGGGCCGGGGCGGCAGGGGCCGCCTCGCCGCCTCACCCGCGTCCCCCGCACCCGGTCCAGTCGGTCCAGTCGGTCCAGTCGGTCCAGTCGGTCCGGTCAACCTCACCGGGCCGCGTCCGCGGGCCCGTCAGGCCGAGATGCCGTCGATGCGCGCCATCGCGTCGTCCGCGCCGTACGGCTGGAGGTACGGCAGCCAGCGCGGATCACGGTGACCGGTGCCGATGATGCGCCAGGCGAGGCCGGTCGGCGGAGCCGGCTTGTGGCGCAGCCGCCAGCCCAGCTCGAACAGGTGACGGTCCGCCTTCACGTGGTTGCAGCGGCGGCAGGACGCCACCACGTTGTCCCAGACGTGCTGTCCCCCGCGACTGCGCGGGATGACGTGGTCGACGCTGGTGGCGACCCCGCCGCAGTACATGCAGCGGCCGCCGTCGCGGGCGAACAGGGCGCGGCGGGTGAGTGGAACGGGCCCCCGGTAGGGGACCCGGACGAAACGCTTGAGCCGGACCACGCTGGGGGCGGGGACGGTGACGGTGGTGCTGTGCAGGTAGGCGCCGGACTCCTCGAGGCACACGGCCTTGTTCTCGAGGACGAGCACGAGCGCGCGGCGGAGCGGTACGACGCCGAGTGGCTCGTACGACGCGTTGAGAACCAGGACATGCGGCACGGATGCCTCCTTGTACGCCGGCGACGCGTGGCTCGCGCCGGGACGATCCGTAGTCAGTTTCCCCTCATGCCTGGTGAATGCGCCACCATGTCCCGGTAACGGGCTGAGAGTGTTTTCGACCACACTCCGGAGCATCCCCACGATCATGGCCGGTTCAAGCGCAGGTGAGGCCCGTCTCTCCTTCACGCAACCGCCGGATCCACCCACAATGCCCCGTTAGTGTGGTGCTTCTGCACCCGCCGGTGACCTTTCCGTGATCTCGGACCCCGCCCGGCAGCAGATCGTGCATCTGGAGGTACCTGCCGTGTCCGTGCCCGCCGTCCTCAAGGCCGACGGCCCGTCGCCGACTCCCACGGAGAGTCCGTCGCCGGCCGTGCCCTCGCTCAGGGACGCCCAGGAACAGGCGACGAACGCCGCCAGCTGGGTCGAGCAGAACTGGTCGACCTGGCTCGCGATCGGTCTGCGCGTGCTGCTCATCCTGGTGATCGCGGCGGTGCTGAGAGTGGTGGTGCGGCGGGCGATCACCAAGCTGATCGACCGCATGTCCCGCACGGGCGACCAGCCCGTGAGCGGCACCTCGCTGGGCGGCCTGCTGGTCAACGCCGAGCGGCGGCGCCAGCGGTCGCAGGCGATCGGCTCGGTGCTGCGCTCGGTGGCCTCGTTCCTGATCCTGGGGACGGCCGCGCTGATGATCCTCGGCACCTTCCAGATCAACCTGGCGCCGCTGCTCGCCTCGGCCGGTGTCGCCGGTGTGGCGATCGGCTTCGGGGCGCGCAACCTGGTGACGGACTTCCTCTCCGGCGTCTTCATGATCCTGGAGGACCAGTACGGCGTCGGCGACACCGTGGACGCGGGCGTGGCCTCCGGTGAGGTGATCGAGGTCGGGCTGCGGGTGACCAAGCTGCGCGGCGACAACGGCGAGATCTGGTACGTGCGCAACGGCGAGGTCAAGCGGATAGGGAACCTCTCCCAGGGCTGGGCGACCGCCAACGTCGACGTCACCGTCCGCTCCGACGAGGACCTGGACCGGGTGAAGGACGTCCTGAGCGACGTCGCCGGGAAGATGAGCAAGGAGGAGCCCTGGAACGAGCTCCTGTGGAGCCCGATCGAGGTGCTCGGCCTGGACTCCGTGCTGCTGGACTCGATGGTCGTGCGAATCTCGGCGAAGACGATGCCCGGCAAGTCCCTCACCGTGGAGCGCGAGGCGCGCTGGCGCATCAAGCGGGCCTTCGACGAGGCCGGCATCCGCATCGTGGGCGGTGCCACCACCCCGGTGGACGCGGCGCCGGGCCCCGATCCGGCCGCGGCCGTCGCGCCCCCGTCGGCGTACGCCAGCTCCGTCTCCCCGCAGTCGATAGCGGCCTCCCCGCTGACCCCGCCGAGCACCACCAAGTGACGCCGGGGGCGCCCGCACGGCGCGCCCCTCCCCCGCTCGCACATGACAGGGCGGCATCCGGGAACCTCGGGTGCCGCCCTGTCGCGTGCGGGGGTGCGCGCCCTTCGCACGCCCCCCTTGACGCCCCTGCGCCGGGGTCGTACGTTTCCCTCCGTCGACAGGAAAGTTTCCTAACAGTGGACGGGCGTCCGCCCGCCGGGCGGCTCGCCCTGGATGGACGTCCCGCCGCGACCGCTGAGAAGCTGGCGGCCCAGGAAGGGCAGGTGTGGCACCCCATGGCAGGAACCGCCGGTACGCCGGGCACCCCGCGTGTGCTGCGGGCCATGAACGACCGTGCGGCCCTGGACCTCCTGCTGGAGCACGGGCCGCTGTCCCGCACCCGGATCGGCAAGCTGACCGGGCTGTCCAAGCCCACGGCCTCCCAGTTGCTGGCGCGGCTGGAGGCGGCCGGGCTGGTGCTGGCCGGCGGCACCACCGAGGGGCGCCCGGGGCCCGGCGCCCAGCTGTACGAGGTGAACCCTGCCGCCGCGTACGCCGCCGGGCTCGACGTCACCCCCGAGCGGATCCGCGCCGCCGTCGCCGACCTGACCGGCCGTGTCGTCGGCGAGCACGACGTGCCCGCCCCGGGGCGCCGTTCCGGCGTCCCCGTCGTGCGGCAGGTCACCGACGCGCTGGACGGTGCGGCGAAGGCGGCGGGGCTGACCCGCGCCGACGTCCACCGGCTGGTCATCGGCACGCCCGGGGCTTTCGACCCCACGACCGGCCGGCTGCGCTACGCCTCCCACCTGCCGGGCTGGCACTCCCCCGCGCTGCTCGACGAACTGGCCGCGGCCCTGCCGATGCCCGTCGAGTACGAGAACGACGTCAACCTCGTCGCCCTGGCCGAGCAGCGGCTGGGCGCGGCGCGCGGCCACACGGACTTCGTCCTGCTCTGGAACGAGGCCGGGCTCGGCGCCGCCCTCGTGCTGGGCGGCCGGCTGCACCGGGGGTGGACCGGCGGTGCGGGCGAGGTCGGCTTCCTGCCCGTGCCGGGGACGCCCCTGGTCCGTCAGGTCACCCGGGCCAACAGCGGCGGCTTCCAGGAACTCGCCGGTTCCCAGGCGGTTCCCGCCCTGGCCCGCGAGGCCGGCCTGCAGGACGTACCGGACGGCTCGTACGCCGAGGTGGCCACCGCACTGCTGGCCCGGGCCGCCGCCGCCCCCGGCCACCCGGGCCACCAGCGCCTGCTGCGGGCCTACGCCACCCGGCTGGCCACCGGTCTGGCCTCGCTCGTCTCCGTCCTCGACCCCGAACTCGTCGTGCTGAGCGGCGGCTCCCTCACCGCCGGCGGTGAGGTGCTGCGCGCGCTCGTCCAGTCCGAACTGGAGGAACTGGCCGCCTCCCGGCCCCGCCTCGTGGTGGGAGACGTGCGGGAACAGCCCGTGCTGCGCGGCGCGTTGGAGAGCGCGCTGACCGCCACCCGCGACGAGGTCTTCGACACGTCCCGCTGACCCCCGCCCCGTCCGGGTTCCGCACCTCCTTGCCCTCTCCCCGTCCAGAGTCCGTGGCCTCCTGACCCTCTCCCGTCCGGGGCCCATGCCCTCCCCGCCCTCTCCCGTCCGAAGTCCATGCCCTCCCCGCCCTCTCCCGTCCGGGGTCCGTGCCCCCCGGCACTGCCCTCCGGGGTGGGCGGCCTCCGATCCCTGCCCCCTACCCCCTCCGGGCCCCGCGGCCTCCGCGGCCTTCCCCCCTCCCCGCCTTCTCGTCCCGTCGGCCGGAAGGCGTTCATCGGGGCGTCACCCGCGACGGCGTGAAGAGGGGAGCCGCACCGGCCGCACTCCCCCGGGACCGCCCGGACAGACCCCGGACCACGACGGCACCCCCGTGTGCCCGGCACCGAAAGCGAGGCAATCCGCTGTGAAACTCACCGTGGTCGGCGGAGGCTCGACCTACACCCCCGAACTCGTCGACGGCTTCGCCCGGTTGAGGGAGACCCTCCCCGTCACCGAGCTGGTCCTCGTCGACCCCGCCGCCGACCGCCTGGAGCCGGTCGGCGCCCTGTCGCGCCGCATCCTCGCCCGTCAGGGACACCCCGGCACCGTCACCACCACCGCCGACCTGGACGCCGCCGTGGACGGTGCCGACGCCGTGCTGCTGCAACTGCGGGTGGGCGGCCAGGCCGCCAGGATGCGGGACGAGACGTGGCCCCTGGAGTGCGGCTGCGTGGGCCAGGAGACCACCGGCGCGGGCGGTCTCGCCAAGGCGCTGCGCACCGTGCCGGTCGTCCTGGACATCGCCGACCGGGTCCGCCGGGCCAACCCGGCCGCCTGGATCATCGACTTCACCAACCCGGTGGGCATCGTCACCCGGGCCCTGCTGCGCGCCGGCCACAAGGCGGTCGGGCTGTGCAACGTGGCCATCGGGCTCCAGCGCAGGTTCGCCGCCCACCTGGGCACCGACCCCGGCCTGCTGCACCTGGAGCACGTGGGCCTGAACCACCTCACCTGGGAGTTCGGCGTGCGCCTCGGCGGCCCGGAGGGCGAGGACGTGCTGCCCCGCCTGCTGGCCGGGCACGGCGACGCCATCGCCGCCGACCTCCGGCTGCCCGCCGCCCTGCTGCACCGGCTGGGCGTGGTCCCCTCCTACTACCTGCGCTACTACTACGCCCACGACGAGGTGGTGCGGGAACAGCGCACCGGGCCCTCCCGCGCGGCCGAGGTCGCCGACATGGAGCGCCGCCTGCTCGCCCTCTACGCCGACCCGGCGCTCGACCGGAAACCGGAACTGCTGGCCCGGCGCGGGGGTGCCTATTACTCGGAGGCCGCCGTGGACCTGGCGGCCGCCCTGCTGGGCGGCGCGGGCAGCCGCTACCAGGCCGTCAACACGTTCAACGAGGGCACGCTCCCCTTCCTGCCCGACGACGCGGTGATCGAGGTGCAGGCGACGGTGGGCCCGAAGGGGCCGGTACCGCTGCCGGTGCCGCCCGTGGACCCGCTGTTCGCGGGCCTGATGGCCGGCGTCACCGCGTACGAGGAACTCGCCCTGGAGGCCGCCCTCGACGGCTCCCGGGAACGGGTCTTCCGCGCGCTCCTCGCCCACCCGCTGGTCGGGCAGTACGACCATGCCGAGCGGCTCACCGGCGACCTGATCGCCCACAACCGGGAGCACCTCGCGTGGGCCTGAACGCGGGCGCCCGGACCGGCACGGACGGGGGCGCCGTGGCCTGCCGCCCGGGTGCGGACGCCCGGGCCGGCGCGCTCGGCGACGTGCGGGCCGCCGTCCTCGCCGTCGACGCCGGCAACAGCAAGACGGACGTGGCCGTCGTGACCGGCCGCGGGGAGGTGCCGGCCACGGCCCGGGGAGGGGGGTTCCGCCCGGCGGCCGTGGGCGTGACCGCCGCCGTGGACGCGCTCGCCGAGACGGTCGGCCGGGCCCTCGCCGCGGCGGGCCTGCCCGCGGTGTCCCACGTGTCGGCCTGCCTGGCCAACGCCGATCTCCCGGCGGAGGAGGAGCAGTTGACCGCCGCGCTGAGCGCACGGGCGTGGGGCGGCTCCGTCGAGGTCCGCAACGACACCTTCGCGGTGCTGCGTGCCGGGGTCGCCGAGCCCCGGGGCGTGGCCGTGGTCTGCGGCGCGGGGATCAACTGCGTCGGCATGCTGCCCGACGGCCGCACCGCCCGCTTCCCGGCGCTGGGCCGCGTCTCCGGTGACTGGGGCGGCGGTTGGGGACTGGCGGAGGAGGCGCTGTGGCACGCGGCGCGGGCCCACGACGGCCGCGGCGCCCCCACCGTCCTGGCCGAGGCCCTGCCCGCCCGCTTCGGGCTGCCCGGCATGCCGGAGCTCATCGAGGCCCTGCACCTGGGGGACCTGCCGCCGTCACGACGGCACGAGATGACACCCGTGCTGTTCACCGCGGCGGCCGGCGGCGACGCCGTCGCGGGGGCGATCGTCGACCGGCAGGCCGACGAGGTGGTGACGATGGCGACCGTGGCGCTGGACCGGCTCGGCCTCCTCGGCGAGGAGGCGCCCGTGGTCCTCGGCGGCAGCGTGCTGGCCGCCCGGCACCCCCGGCTCGACGACCGGGTCCACGCCCTGCTCGCCGTCCGGGCCCCGAAGGCGGTCCCCCGGGTCGTCACCGCGCCCCCGGTGCTGGGCGCCGCCCTCCTGGCCCTGGACCGGCTCGGTGCCCCGCCCTCGGCCCGGCAGCGCCTGCGGAAGCACTACGGGGCGCGGGGGACCTCGGCGGCTCGGCGGACTCAGGGGGCGTAGTCGGCCCAGGGAGCGTAGTGGGGCGTAGTGGGGCGCAGAGGGCGTGCGGTGGTGCGCGGGGTGGTGTGGGGTGGGCCTCCGGGTCGGCCGTCGGCTGCATCACGGGCCTCCTGCCCGGCCTTGCCCCTGGGGCCCGGCCCCTGGCTCCACCCCCGGGCCCTCCCCCCGCCTCCGCCGGGCGTCCGCCGACGGTTTCTGTCTCCGTGCCGCGTGTCGCGGGAACCATGGCGCGTTCCCGGACGTGTTTCCGAGAAGGGGAGAAAAGGACCGCGACCGGGCCGGGGCGCCGGGGGAATATCCGGCAACAGTGCTGCAATCACATCAAGATCGCGTCACACCCGGTGCGAAGGACGGTCCCGGCAGCGATACTTGCCGCGACGGATGACCATGGGGGAGGTCAGCAGTGACACCGAGGCCGGACAGCGGCACGGCACCGCCGGGCACTTCGCTGCCCGCCGTACCCTCCCCGCCCACGCCCGGTCTCCCCGCCGTCCCCGGTCAGCCCGCGCCCCCGGGCGGTGTCCGGCCCCGCCCGGCGGCGCCCGCGCCGGACGTGCGGCGCTCCGCGTTCGCCGAGGGCGCCGAGCAGCTGCGCAGGGCCGCCACCACCGAGCCCGGACGGCTGCGCATCATCGGTGCCGTGCTGGCCGCGCTCGTCCTCGCCTTCGGCGCGGTCTCGGCCTGGCAGATGACCGACCGGGCGGCCGCCGCGGACGACGTCCTGCACCGCAGCCAGCCCCTCAGTTCGGACGCCGCCGACATCTACCGCTCGCTCGCCGACGCCAACACCGCCGCCTCCAGCGGCTTCCTGGCGGGCGGGCAGGAGACCGCCGGCACCCGCGAGCGCTACGAGCGGGACATCCGCACGGCGGCGGCCAAACTGGTCAACGCGGCGGCGAGCTCCGACCCCGACTCCCCGTCGGCCGCCACGATCACCGAACTCAACCGGCTGCTGCCCGAGTACAAGGGCCTGGTGGAGCGCGCCCGCACCTACAACCGCCAGGGCTATCCCGTGGGCGGCGCCTACCTGCGGTACGCGAACGAGAAGATGCAGAAGGAGATGCTCCCGGCCGCGGAGGACCTGTACCGGACGGAGAACCAGCGGCTGCGGGCCGACTACGCGGACGCGACGCCGTACCCCTGGGCGGCCATCGCGCTGGGCGTGGTCGCGCTGTCGGCGCTCGCCTGGGCCCAGCACCGCACGTACCGGCGCACCAACCGGCTGCTCAACCACGGGCTGGTCGCGGCGACGGCGGCCGCCTCGGTGATTCTGCTGTGGCTGGCCGTCGGCCACACCCTGGCCCGTTCCGGACTCCACGACTCCCGCGACCAGGGCGTCCGTTCGCTCGAAGTGCTGCACGACGCCCGGATCGCCTCCCTGAAGGCCCGCGGCAACGAGAACCTCACGCTGGTGGCCCGGGGCGCCGAGACCCGCAAGGTCGGCGACGACACCGTCGACGCCTACGACCACGACTTCGGGCGCGAGATGGACGCCCTCGGCAAGGGACTCGCCCACGCGCGGCGCCTCGCGGACGACGACGCCGGGGCCCGGCCGGTCACGGCGGCCCTCGCCAACATGCAGGAGTGGAAGAAGCGGCACGGGGCCGCCCGCGAGCAGGACGAGAACGGCAACTACCAGCAGGCCCTGGACATGGTCATCGGCGCCGAGGGCGCGACCGGCGAGTGCTTCGACGGCGTCGACGAGCAACTGGCCGCCGCGCTCGCGCACGAGGAGTCGGAGTTCCAACAGGCGGCCGGTGACGGCCGGGACGCGCTGACGGGGCTGCCCGCGGGCGCGGCGGTGCTCGCTGTGCTCGGGGCAGCCGGTGCGGTCCTGGGCATCGGGCGCAGGCTGTCGGAGTACCGGTGAGAGGGGGCGTGATGCGTACCGCACAGCGGGTGCGGGCCGGGCTGAGGGGCTGGGGCGGAGTCGGCGCGATGGCGACGGCCTGCGCCGTCGCACTGGTCTTCGCGTTCCTGCTGACCTGCACGGGTTCCGCCGCCCGTCAGCCGGCCCGGTCCGGGGCGACGGCGGGCCCGTCCGGCGGCGGGGTGGCCGAGGCCGGGCAGGCCGTGGCCGCCGACGACTGCACGGACCCGGAGAAGCAGACCCTGGCCCCCTCCGGCGACGACGGCCCGGCCATCGAGGCGATCAAGAACCGGCCGGGCGAGAAGCGCAAGCTCGTCGTCGGCATCGACCAGAGCAGCTACCGGTGGGGCTACCGGGACGTCAACGGCCCGGACACCGCCCGGCTGGAGGGCTTCGACATCGACCTGGTGCACCGGATAGCCGAGGACATCCTCGGCGACCCGGACGCCGTGCAGTTCAAGGCGATCCCCACCGACCAGCGCATACCGGCGATCCAGGACGGTCGCGTGGACATGGTGGTGCGGACGATGACCATCAACTGCGCGCGCATCCGGGACGTGGCCTTCTCCGCCCCGTACTTCAAGACCGGCCAGCAGGTCCTCGCCCCCAAGTCCTCGCCCGTGAAGGGGTATGCGACGCTCGCGGACCGCAAGATCTGCACGGCGGCCGGCTCCACGGCCCACGCGAAGCTCACGGCGGACCAGGAGGCGGGTCTGCTCCCGCGGTCCGCGGACATCGGCACCACGGTCCCCAATCAGCTCGACTGCCTGGTGCGGTTGCAGCTCGGCGAGGTCGACGCGGTGGTCACCGACGGGGCGCTCGCGGCGAGTCAGGCCGCGCAGGACCCGACGGTCGAGCTCAAGGGCGACGCCTTCACGACCGAGTATTACGGCGTGGCGATGAAGAAGGACGCGGACGATCTGGTGCGCCGGGTCAACAGGATCCTGGTGGACTTCCGCGAGGACACGGCCGGGGGATGGCAGAAGTCCTACGACACATGGTTGTCGGCGACACTGGGCGGGGATTCATCGAAGTCGGAGCCCCCGGCACCGGCGTACCTGCGCACGGACTGAGGCTCCCCGGGACCGGCAGCGGTCCCGGACGAAGCCGCGCCCCGGACCGCCCGGCCGCCCGGCCGCACCACGAGAACCGCCCGCACGACCGCACGAACGCACGACCGGAGGACCGACCCGACCGGAGGACGAGACCGACCGCAGGACGAGACCGACCGCACCGCATCCGGCCGACCCACCCCTCAGGCCACGACCGACCCACAGCGAAAGGTGATCGATGGGCGACTCGGAGTCCGCCGGACCGGTGCTGGACCGGGACGAGGTGGACCGTGCGCTGGCCCGGCTCGGCGCGGAGCACGAGGCGATCGAGACCTCGCTCCTCGCCCTGCAGGACCACGCGGGCAGACGGCTCCTGGAGGGCGCCCGGCTGACCGGTCTGACCGCGGAGCGCTGGGCGGCCACCGAGGCGGCGATCACGCTGCTGTGGACGTACTTCGACGCGTACACGGACGCCCTGCGCACCGCCCGCGACATCCGGGCCCGCCGCCGCTGGTCCAGCCGCGAGGACCTGGTGGACCTCAGCCACCTGCTGCGCGGCGAGTGCGTGACGCTCGCCGGGTCGGCGGCGGCCGTCGCGGGCGCCGCCGGGCCGTCCGGCGGGGGCGGAGTGCTGAGCGAGCGCTATTCGCTCGCCACGCTGGTGGACCGGATGAACGAGCTGTACGCGTCCTCCCTGGACATCGTGGTCACCGCGGACGCGGTCTGGTCGGCGCTGCCCGCCCGGATCGACCTGCTGGCCGCCGAACTGGGCCGCACCCGCAAGCTGGCGCACTCCGTGGGCGTGCGCCCCGGCGAGCATCCGGCGGGCGACGACCTGGAACGGATCACCCGCACCCTGACGCGCCTGCGCGAGCAGGTGGTGTCGGATCCGCTGGCGTTCTGGACGCCCGCCGAGGGCAGCTCCGCCCCGGGCGGCGGACGGCCGGACACCACGGTGTACGACCGGGAGGCGCGGGCCCTGGAGGACGTACGGCGCGAGATCGACGCGGTGCTGACGGTGCGGCAGGACGCGGAGCAGCGCATCGTGCGGCTGCGGGACGTGCTGTCCCGCGCCGACCGCACGCTGGCCGAGGCGCGCACCGCGCGCGGCGAGGTGCTGGCGAAGATCGCGGCGACGGAGGTGCCCGTGGTCAGCGGCCCGCCGACGGCCCTGCAGGAGCAGTTGGCGGCGGCCGCCGAGTACCGCCGGCACGCGCAGTGGCACCGCCTGTCCCCGCTGCTGGAGTCGCTGGAGCAGAAGGCCGAGGACGAACTGCTGCGCGCCCGTGAGTCGTTGACCGCGGTCACCGCGCCGCTCGCGGTCCGCGCCGAGCTGCGCGGCCGGCTGGACGCGTACCGGGCCAAGGTGGCCCGGCACGGCCTGGCGGAGGACCCGCTGCTGGTCGAACGGTACGAGAAGGCGCGCCGGATGCTGTGGAGCGCGCCCTGCGATCTGCGCGCCGCCGAACAGGCGGTGCTGCGCTACCAGCAGGCCGCGGCCGAACTGTTCGCCGCGGCTCCCCGGGTGCCGGGCCAGGCGGGCCCCGGGCGCGGGATGTCCGACGACCGGACGGGGCCGGGCGCGTGAGGGTCAACGGGGAGGCGGCGTCGTGAGCGAGGCGCGGAACGAGGAGGAAACCGGGGTGCAGGGCGCGGGGCCGGGCGCCTGCCAGCGGCCCGACTGCGGGGGCGCGTACGAGGACGTCGGCGGCGGCGAACTGTACTGCGACACCTGCGGTCTGGCCCCGGTGGTGTCACCGACCGGCTCGGTCGTCTCGCCGCCGACCGGGGTCACCGCCGGCGGCCGGGACCCGCACGGCACGTCGGGCAGCGGCACCTCCGGCAGCGGCACCGGCGGCGGTACGGGCGGCAGCGGCGCGGGGGCGGCGTCCCCGTCGTCCCGCCCGTCGCCCTCGTCGGCCGGCTCGCCGCACTCGCCGTACGCACCGCACTCGTCGCAGTCGTCCCGCTCGTCCCGCTCGTCCCGCTCGTCGCAGTCGTCGAAGTCCCGGCGTTCGGTGTCGGGGCGGCTGTCGCGGTCGCTGTCCGGGCGGTCCTCGGCCCGTTCGGTGTCGGTGCGCAGCTCGGGCTCCGGCGCGGGATCCTCCGGCCGGAGCCGGCTGGGCGCCGGCCTGGTGCAGGTGCCCCCGATCCCGCGCCCCGATCCGCGGGCGATGGTGCTGGACCGTGCCGAGGTGCCCGAGCGCAAGCGGTTCTGCTCGCGCGCGGACTGCGGCGCCCCGGTCGGCCGGGCGCGGGGTGACCGGCCGGGCCGGACCGAGGGGTTCTGCACCAAGTGCGGCCACCCGTACTCGTTCGTGCCGAAGCTGTCGGCCGGGGACGTGGTGCACGGCCAGTACGAGGTCGTCGGCTGCCTGGCGCACGGCGGTCTGGGCTGGATCTACCTCGCCGTCGACCGGGCCGTCTCCGACCGGTGGGTGGTCCTCAAGGGCCTGCTGGACACCGGTGACCAGGACGCGATGGCGGCGGCGATCTCCGAGCGGCGCTTCCTGGCGGAGATCGAGCACGCCAACATCGTGCGGATCTACAACTTCGTGGAGCACCTGGACCAGCGCACCGGCTCCCTCGACGGCTACATCGTCATGGAGTACGTGGGCGGCAAGTCGCTCAAGGAGATCGCCAACGCCCGCCGCACCCCGCAGGGCAGACGGGACCCGCTGCCGGTGGAACAGGCGTGCGCGTACGGCATCGAGGCGCTGGAGGCGCTCGGGCACCTGCACAGCCGCAACCTGCTGTACTGCGACTTCAAGGTCGACAACGCCATCCAGACCGAGGACGAGCTGAAGCTGATCGACATGGGCGCGGTGCGCCGCATGGACGACGACGAGTCGGCCATCTACGGCACCGTCGGCTACCAGGCCCCCGAAGTGGCCGAGGTGGGCCCGTCGGTGGCGTCCGACCTGTACACGGTCGCGCGGACCCTCGCCGTGCTCACCTTCGACTTCCAGGGCTACACCACCGTCTTCACCGACTCGCTGCCCGACCCCGACACCATCGAGGTGTTCCGGCGGTACGAGTCCTTCTACCGCTTCCTGGTGCGCGCCACCGACCCCGACCCGGACCGCAGGTTCGCCTCCGCCCAGGAGATGGGCGAGCAGCTGACGGGCGTCCTGCGCGAGGTGGTGTCGCTCCAGACGGGCCGTGCCCGCCCGGCGCTGTCCACGCTGTTCGGACCGGAACTGCGGGTGACCGACACCGAGTTGTTCCCGGCGCTCGACGGTGACGTGACCCGGCTCGGCGGACGCGTGCCCCGGCCGCGCAGACGGCCCGGCGCCCCGGCCCCGGCCGCGCCCCCTCGGGCCGCCCTCTCCCCGGCACTCGTCAGGCCCGTCGGCACGGCCGCCGCCGCTCTGGCCCTGCCGGTCCCGCTGGTCGACCCGGGCGACCCCAACGCCGGTTTCCTGGCCGGTCTGTCGGCCTCCGCGCCCGGAGACCTGCTGCACGCGCTCGCCGCCGCGCCCGCACCGTCCACCGAGACCCGGCTGCGTGAGGTCCGGGCACGGCTGGAGACCGGCGACGCGCCGGCCGCGCTGGCGGTGCTGGGCGCCCTGGAGGAACGGGACCCGGACGACTGGCGGGTGGTCTGGTACCGGGGCGTGACGTCCCTGGCGACCGGCGACCACGAGGGCGCGGCCCTCGCGTTCGACGCGATCTACGACGCCTTCCCGGGCGAGATCGCGCCGAAGCTGGCGCTCGGGCTGTGCGCGGAGGTGCTGGGGCAGCTCGACAACGCCGCCGAGTACTACCGCCTGGTGTGGTCCACCGACCCGAGCCACGTCAGCGCCGCGTTCGCCCTCGCCCGGGTCCGGCTCGCCTCCGGCGACCGGCGCGGTGCGGTGGGGGCGCTGGAGTCGGTGCCGGAGTCGTCGATCCACTACACGGCGGCCCGGGTGGCGGCGGTACGCGCCCGGCTGCGTGGGCGGACGGCGGCCGAGGGTGACGTACCGTTCCTCGACGACCTGTCGGCCGCGGCCGGGCAGGTGGAGGCCCTGGAGGCGTACGGTCTGGATCCGGCGCGCCGCGAGCAGTTGGCGGCCGAGGTCCTCGGCTCGGCGCTGGACTGGGTACTCTCCGGGGGCCGGGGTTCCGCTCCGGCTCCGGTGCCGGCCGCGGCCGGGACCGGAGCGGTGAACTCCGGTGCCGCCGGGGGACGGACACTGCTCGGCAGCGGGCTGGACGAGCGGGGGCTGCGTTTCGGTCTGGAGCGTGCGTACCGCACGCTGGCCCGGCTGGCCCGCAGTGGTGAGGAGAGGATCGACCTGGTGGAACGTGCCAACCGTTACCGCCCCCGGACGTGGGTGTAGTTCATGTCGCAGATGCCCCAGCAGGCCGCTTCGCCGAGGTGCCCGAGCTGCGAGGAGCCCCTCGAGTCGGGTGATCGTTTCTGCGGTGCGTGCGGACACGATCTGTCCGCGGTTCCCGCGCGCCCGGCCGACCATCCGACCATCGCCATGAACGGCGCCGCCGCGCGCCCGGCGCAGCACGGCCGTCCGCCGGCCCCGGCGGCACCGCCCGCCCCGGTGGCCCCTCCGGCCCGGCCCGGGGTTCCGCCGGCGTCCGGACCGGTTCCGCCGCCGGCCGCCGCTGCGAACGGCGTCCAGGGACCCGGCGGGGCCCAGCCGCCAGGAGCGGCCCAGGTGCCCCCGCCGCCCACGGCACCGCCCGCAGCACCAGCACCGGTGCCGGCACCGGCACCGGCACCCACGGTCCCGGCTCCCGCTCCGCCGGTCGCGCCCCCGCCGGTGGCATCCCCGCCGGCCGCGCCCCCGCCGGCTGCGGCTGCCGCACCTGCGCCGGCCGGTCCGGCTGCGGCGGCGGCTGCCCCGGCGGCGTCCGGCGTGCGTCTCGACCGGCGTGCGCAGGCGTCCGGGGACACCCCGGCGGCCGGCGACGACCGCACGCCCCGAGCGGCCGGAGCCGTGTGGGACGACCGCACGCCCCAAGGGGCCGGAGCCGCCTGGGAGGGCCGCACGCCCGAGGCGGCCGGAACCGGCTGGGAGGGCCCCCCGTCCGCAGACGCCCCCGCCGCCCGGGAGCCGCAGGCGTCCGGCGCGGCGCAGGCACCGGCCGGCACGGCCCCCGGCGGCGACGCGCACCGGCCCGCACAGCCCGACGAGTACCCCCTGCAGGCCCCGGACCCGCGGGTGGCGCCCGAGCCGGCCCCGGCCGCCGCAGCCGCGGTCTGCGTGGCCTGCCGCGCGGGCCGGGTGGACGACGACGGCTACTGCGAGAACTGCGGCCACGCCCAGCCGCGCGAACGGGACCACATGGAACAGGAATGCGGCCCGCTCGCCGCGGTCAGCGACCGCGGCCTGCGCCACCACCGCAACGAGGACGCCTTCGCCGTCGGCACCACCACGCTGCCCGACGGCTCCCCGGCGTCCGTCGCCCTCGTCTGCGACGGCGTCTCCTCGGCGACCCGTCCCGACGAGGCGTCGCTGGCCGCGTCCCGGACGGCCGGGGACGTGCTGCTCGCCGCCCTGCCGCGCGGGACGCACCCGCAGCAGGCGATGCACGAGGCGATCCTCGCCGCCGCCGACGCGGTCAACGCGCTGGCCGACGAGCCCGCCGCGGGCCAGGAACGCGGCCCGCACCAGAACGCCCCCGCCTGCACCCTCGTCGGCGCGGTGGTCACCGACGGTCTGCTGGTCGTCGGCTGGGTCGGCGACAGCCGCGTCTACTGGGTGCCGGTGGACCGCTCCGCGCCCCCGGCCCGGCTCACCGAGGACGACTCCTGGGCCGCGCAGATGGTCGCCGCCGGCCTGATGGGCGAGGCGGAGGCGTACGCCGACCAGCGGGCCCACGCGATCACCGGCTGGCTGGGCGCCGACGCCTACGAGGTGGAGCCGCACACCGCGTCCTTCAAACCGGACCGGCCCGGTGTGGTCGTGGTCTGCACGGACGGACTGTGGAACTACGCCGAGTCGGCCGACGAGATGGCACGTGTCGTCCCCCTCGACGCCGCCGCCCGCCCGCTGCACGCGGCCCGGGTGCTGGTCGGCCACGCCCTCGACGGCGGGGGCCACGACAACGTAACAGTGGCGCTCGTGCCGTTCCCGGCCGTCCCGCAGGGGGCAGGATCGGCCTGAGGCCGAGTACGGAAGAGGCGGGGGCGGCGACAGGAGCGCCGGCGGGAGGAGTACGGCCGGCGTCCGGCGGGGAAGCCTCAACGGGCCGGAGGGGACCGGCCCGTCAGCCGCGCCGTCCCGCGTCACCGGGGCATCGGAGGGGGATCGAAGCAGGCATGGCCAACTTCGCGAAATCGAACGTGCCGCAGTTCTCGCTGGACGTGTACCAGAACGAGTACCTGCCGGAGGGCGGCACCGAGGTCAACGCCATCGTCACGGTGACCGCGACCGGCGGCGGCACCATCGGCAGCGCGGTGACCGCCCCGCACCTGTACGCGCCCGGGGAGGGCCCGTCGGCGGCCGTCGTCCTGATGGTCGACTGCTCCGGCTCGATGGACTACCCGCCGACGAAGATGCGCCACGCGCGCGACGCCACGGCCGCCGCGATCGACGCGCTGCGCGACGGCGTGCACTTCGCGGTGGTCGGCGGCACGCACGTGGCCAAGGAGGTCTACCCGGGCGCCGGACGGCTCGCCGTTGCGGATGCCACCACCCGGGAGCAGGCGAAGCAGGCGCTGCGCGCGCTGAGCGCGGGGGGCGGCACGGCCATCGGCACCTGGCTGCGGCTGGCCGACCGGCTGCTGGCGTCGGCGGACGTGGCGATCCGGCACGGCATCCTGCTCACCGACGGGCGCAACGAGCACGAGTCGCCCGACGCGCTGCGGGCCGCCCTGGAGGCGTGCGCGGGCCGTTTCACCTGCGACGCCCGCGGGGTGGGCACCGACTGGGAAGTGAAAGAAGTCACAGCGGTCGCCTCCGCCCTGCTCGGCAGCGCCGACATCGTCGCCGATCCGGCCGGTCTCGCCGACGACTTCACGCGCATGATGGAGGCGGCGATGGGCAAGGAGGTCGCCGACGTCGCGCTGCGGCTGTGGACACCGGCCGGGGCGACTGTGAGATTCGTCAAGCAGGTCGCGCCGAGCGTCGAGGAACTCACCGGCCGCCGCACCGAGGCGGGCCCGCGCGCGGGCGACTACCCGCTGGGGTCCTGGGGCGACGAGTCCCGCGACTACCACCTGTGCGTCGAGGTCCCGCCCGCCGCCGTCGGCCGGGAGATGCTGGCGGCCCGGCTGTCCCTGGTGATTCCCGGGCCCGCGGGCCCCGGCGGGGAGGGCGCGGGCGCCGCCGAGAGCCTCGGCGCGCAGGGTCTGGTGCGCGCCGTGTGGACGGACGACATGGCCGCCTCGACGGCCATCGATCCCCAGGTCGCCCACTACACGGGACAGGCCGAACTGGCACAGGTCATCCGACAGGGGCTGGATCTGCGCAAAGCGGGAGACAACGACGGGGCGACGGCCAAACTGGGCCGGGCGGTCCAGCTCGCGAGTGCCTCGGGCAACGCCGATACTGCGAAACTGCTTGCGAAGGTGGTGGACGTGGTCGACGCCGCGACCGGTACTGTGCGACTGAAGACGAAGGTCGAGGAGGTCGACGAGATGACTCTCGAGACCCGGTCCACCAAGACCGTCCGCGTGAAGAAGTGACCACAGCCAGACGAGCCTGACCCCCCGGGGTCGGAGAAAACCGGCCGACCCGGCCGGACAAGGAGAGGGGGAAGCGCCGACATGCCGACCTGCCCGAACGGACACCAGTCGGGTTCCGACGACTGGTGCGAGGTGTGCGGTCACCGCATGGCCGGTGCCGTGCCCCCACCGCCTCCCCCGCCGCCCGCGCCCGGCGGCGGCTACGGCTTCCCGCCTCCCGGCCCCGCGGGCCGGCCCGGCCCGGGCGGACCCGGTGGTCCGGGCGGGTACGGCGGCGGGCCGGAGCTGTGCCCCCAGTGCCGCACGCCGCGGGAGGGCGCCGCGCCCTTCTGCGAGGAGTGCCGGTGGAACTTCCTGACCAACACGGCCACCTCCTACACCCCGGCCGCGCCCCCGCCGCCCCAGGGCCACGGCCAGGGGCACAACCCGGGTCAGGGCCAGGGGCACGGTCAGGGACACGGCCAGGGTCAGGGTCAGGGCGGGCCGTTCGGGCAGCAGCCCGGCCCGTCGTACGGCGGTGCCGACTCCTTCGACTACCAGGGCTCGCGTCCGTCCCAGGTGAACCGCCCCGCCGAGCCGATCCCGCCGGGCCCGCACGGCTTCGGCGGCGACCCCTCGCGGCAGGCCCCGCCGCCCCCCGGTCCGGGCGGGCACGGCGGCCCGGGCGGCCACGGTGGTCCGGGCGGCCACGGCGGACAGGGTGGTCCCGGTGCCCCGCAGGGGTTCCAGGGCGGACCCCCGGCGCCGCCCGCGTACCCGCAGGACACCGGCCGGCCCCAGCAGGGCGGCCCGTCCTTCGGCGGCGGTGACGACGACTGGGTCATCTCCCCGCCCTCCGGCGGCCCCGGCGGCGGTGGTCCCGGCGGCCCGAACGGCCCCGGCGGGCGCGGTGGTTACGGCTACCCGCAGCCCGGCGCGACCCAGGCCCCGCCCGGTCCCGGCTACCCGCAGCAGCCGCAGGGACCGACGACCTGGATCGCGACCATCGGCCCGGACCGCGAGTACTTCATGGCGATGATGCACCGCTCGGGTCCCGAGGCCGCGGGGCTGAACCTGCCCGCGTACTCGCCCGAGCAGCAGCGCACGCTGACCGGCAACCAGATCACGATCGGCCGCCGCCGGCACTCCACCGGCGACACCCCCGACATCGACCTGTCGACGCCTCCGGAGGACCCGGGCGTCTCGCACCAGCACGCGGTGCTGGTGCAGCAGCCGGACGGCAGCTGGGCGGTCGTGGACCAGAACTCGACCAACGGCACGACGGTCAACGGCGGCGAGGAGCCCATCCAGCCCTTCGTCCCCGTCCCGCTCCAGGACGGCGACCGGGTGCACGTGGGCGCCTGGACGACGATCACCATCCGCCGCGCCTGACGGATCCGCCGGGCCAGGGCCGCGGGGTCACGGGGCCGCTGAGCTGAGCCGGGGTCGCGCGGCCCGGGTCCACCGGTCCTGCCGGTCGCTCCGATCCCGCCGCGCTCGGCGTTTGAGGCCCTGCGCCCGGGCGACGTCGTGGGTCCACGGACTCCGTGGGCCCGCCGACACCGTGGGCCCACTGCGGCGGTGCGGGCGGCGCGGGGTGCCAACGGACTGCCGGGCCGCCCTGCGCGGCGGGCCCTCAGCAGGGCGGCAGGGTCCAGACGTGCGGCCCCGCGGGGTCGTCCAGCCACGCCCGGGTGCCGTCCTCGCCGACGGTGAGGCCGTAGCGCTCGCGGCCGGGGCCGCCCTCGCGCTCCCACAGCGCGTACGCCTCCCGGGGGTCGACGGCTCCGGCGGTCAGCGCCAGCAGGAACCGGAACAGTTCGCGCCGGGTGGCCCGGCGGGGCAGTCCGCTCGTGTCGGGCAGCACCGGCCGGGCCCGGCTCACACCGCGCAGCGGCACGAAGTAGGCGGGCGTGGACAGGAACCGGCCCTCGGCGTGGTCCGCGTCGCGCACCGTGAGGGCGATCAGTCCGGTGGCGTACGGCGCCAGGATGCGGGCTCCCGGCCGGCACTGGCCGAGCCACGGGAGCGGCACCCCGGGCAGGGCGCAGGTGGCGATGATCCGGTCGAAGGGAGCGCGCGCGGGCACTCCGCGCGCCCCGTCGGCGGTGACGACGGCCGGGCGGTACCCGGCGGCGGCGAGGTGCCGGCGGGCCGACTCGGTGATCTCCGGGTCGAGGTCGACGGTCGTGACCAGCTCGTGCGTGTCCGGGTCGTGGCCGCCGAGCCGGTGGGCGAGGAGGGCGGCGTTGTAGCCGCTGCCGGTGCCGATCTCCAGCACCCGCTGCCCGTCCCGCACGGCCAGCGCGGCGAGCATCAGGGCCATCAGGGAGGGCTGGCTGCTGGAGGAGAGCAGTTCCCCGTCGCGCAGCCGGGTCGCCAGCGGCATGTCCTCGTAGGCGCCGTGCAGCCACCGCTCCCGCTCCCGGGGGTCCGGGCTCTCGCCCCAGCGCCGTTCGTGGCCGCCGACGACGCCGACGTAGTAGTACGGCAGGAACAGGTGGCGCGGCACCGCCGCGAACACCTCCCGCCACACCGGGTCGGCGGCGAAGGCGCCGCTCGCGTCGATCACGCGCACCAGCGCCGCCCGCGCCGTGACGGCGGGATCGTCCCCGTCGGCCCGGCCGCCGGCGTCCTGCCGCCCCGCGTGCCCGCCCATCCCTCCACGGTACGGGCGGCGGGCCCAGGAGGGCGGTCGGCGGCACGTCCGGCGCCCGGCCGGGGCGGGGGCGGCAGGACCTAGGGCCGAAGTCCTATGCCGTGCCGTCTGAGAGCATGGACGGCGTGACAGAGATTCGGCGCGGCACGCTTCAGGAGCAGACGTTCTACGAGCAGGTCGGCGGGGAGGAGACCTTCCGCCGGCTGGTCCACCGTTTCTACCAGGGGGTGGCCGAGGACCCGCTGCTGCGGCCCATGTACCCGGAGGAGGACCTCGGCCCGGCGGAGGACCGGCTGCGGCTGTTCCTCATGCAGTACTGGGGCGGCCCCCGGACGTACAGCGAGAACCGCGGTCACCCGCGACTGCGGATGCGGCACGTCCCGTTCAAGGTCGACCGGGCGGCGCACGACGCGTGGCTGAAGCACATGCGGGACGCCGTCGACGAGCTGGACCTCTCCGAGGAGCACGAGCGCACCCTGTGGGACTACCTGACGTACGCCGCGGCCTCCATGATCAACTCGCCGGACTGACCGTCACGGGCCGGCCGGGCCCGGCCCGGTGAACCGACCGGCCCCGTGAGCCGGCCGGCCGCCTTCGGCCCCCGACCGGTCGCCGCCGACCGGTCGCCCTGGTCCGGTCACCGCCGACCGGTTGCCGCCGACCGGGTCCCGCTGAGCGCCGGCGGAAGCGGAGCCGCCCCGACCGTACGTTTTCAGCCACGGACGTACGCATTCCGGTCCCCCGGCACCGCATTCCGGTCACGATCCGGTCAAGGCCGGTCCGACAGCGCTTACTTCCGACCGGTCGCCTCTGACACCATCCCCCGGGGATCGGATGACACGGGGGGTACGGGTGGGAAGCGCCGGGGGGTTCGCGCGGTTCGTCCTCGCCCGGGCACGTGCCCGTCGTCCCCTGCTCGCCGCCGCCCTGCTGACCGTCCTGCTGACCACGGCGGTGCTGGCGACCCTCACCGCCTACTCCGGGGCGATCGGCGACGCCGCCCTGCGGCACGCCCTGCGCGACCCGCGCAACGCCGCCGACACCGCGCTCGTCGTCCGGTCCCAGGTGCCCGCGGGAGAGCGGGAGGCCGCCGAGCAGGCCGTGCGCGACCGGGCCCGCGCGTCCTTCGACGGCCTGCCGGTCACCCTCGGCACCCTGACCCGCTCCGGCGCGTACGCGCTGCCCTCCACCGCGGGCCGGACCGACGGGCGCGAGGCCCCGGCCGGGGAGGCGGACGCACCGGCCGACGGCGGCTCCCCGGACGCCGCGCAGCCCGACCTCACGCACTTCGCCGCGCTGGAACGCGACCGGGTCCGCATCACCGCCGGCCGGATGCCCGCCGCGCCGGCCGGCGGCACGGTCGAGGCGGCGCTGCCCGAGGCCGCCGCCGGCCGGCTCGGTCTGGAACCCGGCGCTCGGCTGCGCCTGACCGACCGCCTCGGCGGACCGGCGGTCGACGTGCGCATCACCGGCGTGTACCGGCCGGTGGACGCCACCGCCGCCTACTGGCAGCTCGACGACCTGCGCGGCCGCGGCGCCGTCGAGGTCGACTTCACGACGTACGGTCCGCTGCTCGCCGACCCCGCCGTCCTCACCGGGGGGCGGGTCAGCGACGGCGGGACGGCCTGGCTGGCGTCGGCGGACTTCTCGGCGGCCCGCACCGGCCGGATCGACGCCCTGCGCACCGCCGTACGGGACGGCGCCGCCGCCCTGCGCGAGGACCGGGCCCTCGGCGGCTCCGCCGAGGCCACCAGCGCGCTGCCCACCGTCCTGGACCGGATCGAACGGTCGCTGCTGGTGTCCCGCACCACGCTGCTCGTCGTCGGGCTACAGCTCGCCCTCCTCGCCACCTGCACCCTGTTCCTGGTGGCCCGGCTGCTCAGCGCCGAACGCGCCGGCGAGAACCGGCTGCTGCGGGCCCGCGGCGCGTCCCGCGCCCAGCTGGCCCGCTTCGCGGCCCTGGAGGCACTGCTGCTGGCGCTGCCGGCCGCGGCCGTGGCCCCCCTGCTGGCCGGCCCGCTCACCGGACTGCTGGCCGGGCGCGGCGCGCTGGCCCGGATCGGTCTGCACCTGGACACCACGGTCGGCGCGGTGGCCGGACGGGGCGCGGTGTGGCTGGTGGCGGCGGGCGTGGCCCTGGGCTGCGCGCTGGCCGTGACGGTGCCGGCGCTCACCTCGTCGTTCGCGGCCGGCCGGGCCCGGCCGCTGCCCGGGGCGGTGCGGGCGGGCGCGGACGTGGGGCTGCTGGCGGTGGCCGCCGTCGCGTTCTGGCAGCTGAGCCGGCAGCCGTCCGGGGCCGTCGGCCGCGACCTGGAGGTCGACCCGCTGCTCGTCACCGCGCCCGCCCTGGCCCTGCTGGCGGGTACGGTGCTGACCCTGCGGCTGCTGCCGCCGGTGGCGCGGCTCGCCGAGCGCCGGGCGGCCCGCGGACGCGGGCTGCCGGGGGCGCTGGCGGGCTGGCAGCTCAGCCGCCGCCCGATGCGCGGGGCGGGCCCGGTCCTGCTGCTGGTGCTGGCGGTGGCGCTGGGCATGCTGGCGATCGGCCAGGGGTCGTCGTGGGAACGCTCGCAGAGCGACCAGGCGGACTTCCGCGCGGGCGCCGAGGTGCGGGTGCTGGGCGCCGGGGAGAGCGAGCCGGGCCACACCCAGGCGTACGCGGCCGTGCCCGGCGTCGAGACCGTCGCGCCCGCCCACCGCGCGTCGGTCCCGCTGTCGGGCAACCGGTCCGCGACCGTGCTGGCCCTGGACACCGCGTCCGCGTCCGGCACCCTGCTGCTGCGCTCCGACCTCGCCGACCGCCCCGGAGCGCGCCTGCTGGACGCCCTGGCGCCGAAGGGCCCGACGGCGGGCGTGCCGGTGCCGGCGGACACCGCGCGGCTGGCGCTGACCGCGCGCATCCGGGGTGCGGGCACCGCGGCCGGGGACGGGGACGCCGCGGACGGCGGGGCGGGCACCCCGGCGGCCACCGTGCTGGCCACGCTGGTCGACTCCCACGGCACCCCCTACAAGCTCCCCCTGGGCCGCCTCGCCGCCGACGGCCGGCCCCACACCCTCGTGCTGGACCTCGCCGCGGCCTCCGCCGCCCCGCCCGGGGCGATGACGCTCACCGCGCTGCAGCTCGACCTCACCCAGCCGGCCGGGGCGTCCGAGGAGCACCGGTTCACGGTCTCCCGGCTGGTGACGACCGACACCGCCGGCCGGGACCACCGGGCGGACCTGCCCGCCACCTGGACGGCGACCGCGCGGGCGGGCACCGCGGAGCCGTCCGCCGGCCCCGGCACCGCCCCCACCCGGCCGCGCGTCACCGCCACCGGCCCGCTGACCCTCACCTACGGCACCGGCCACGCCCCCCGGGACTCCTCCGGGACGCCCTCGCCGCTCACCGTGCGGATGCAGGTCCCCCAGCCCGCCGTGCCCGAGGTCGCCGCCGTCGCCACGGACCGGTTCCTCGAGTCCGCGGGCGCCCGCCCCGGGCAGCGGGTGGACGTCACCGTCGACGGCTCCACCGTCCCGGTGCGCCTGGTCCGCTCGGTGCGGGAACTGCCGTCCACGGCGACCGGGGGCGCGGGCGACGGCGGGGCGCTGCTGCTGGACCTGCGGGCGGTCAACCGGTACCTCCAGACCCGTCACGGCGAGGGCGTGCCGCCCACCGAGTGGTGGCTGCGGACCGCGTCCGGCGCCACGGACCGGGTGGCCGCCGCGCTGCGGGACCGGCCCGACGTCGAACCGTCCCGGGTCGTGGTGCGCGACGAGATCGCCGAACAGTTGCGTGACGACCCGTTCGGCGCCGGACCCGAGGCGGCCTTCGGCGCGACGGCCCTGGCGGCGGCGGCACTGACCGCGGTCGGCTTCGCGGTGAGCGCGGCGGGCGCGCTGCGCGAGCGGACGGCGGAGTTCGCGGTGCTGCGCGCCCTGGGCACGTCCCGGCGCCGGCTGGCCCGGGTGGTGATCGTCGAGCACGGGGTGCTGGTGGGTCTGGCGCTCGCCGTGGGCGTCGTGCTCGGCGCGGTCCTCGCCCGGGCCGTGATCCCGCTGGTCATGCTGACCTCGGAGGCGGCCCGGCCGGTGCCGCAGGTGCTCGTGGAACTGCCCGCCGGCCGGGTGCTCGTCCTGCTGGCGGCGGTCGCGGCCGTCCCGCTGGCGGTGACGGCCGTACTGGCGCTGCGCCGCGCCGACCCGGTGACGTCGCTGCGGGAACGGGGAGGTGAGTGAGGTGACCGTCCGGTCCCCGCGGCCGAGGGTGGCCGCGCCCTGGGTGCGCACCCGCCTGCGGGCCGCGCCCGGCACCGCATTGGCGCTGGCGCTGCTGGTGGCGGTGACCGCGTTCCTGGCCGCCGCACTGCCCCGGGCGGTCGACCGCTCCGGCGACGGCGGCCTGCGCCGGGCCGTGACGTCGGCGGGGGCCGGACGCACCGTCCTGCAGTTCGCCGCCCCACCGGAGGCCGAAGGGGCCGGTCAGGAGGCCGCGGCGAGCCTGCGCGGGGCGGCGCTGGAGGAGTACCGCGCCGCCATCGTCGGCGCGGCCGACCCTTCCCTGCCCCTCGACCCGGGCCAGTCGGCGTCCGGGGTGCGCAGCACCGAGCCGCAGGAGATGCGGGAGCCCTGGCTGCCCCGCCCCGACGGGCTGCCCCCGCGGCTCGACCTGATCGCCCAGAGCGGGCTCGACGAGCACGCCCGGCTGGAGGCGGGGCGGTGGCCGCGCGCCGCAGGGGACGTCACCGCCGGCACCCCCCGGGTGGAGGCCGCCGTCAGCTCCGCGACCGCCCGGCGCCTGAACATCGAGGTCGGCTCCGTCCTGCGCTTCGCCGGGGAGCGGCGGGGCCCGCTCACCGTGCGGATCACCGGCATCGTCGCGCCCCGCGACCCCCAGGGGTCCTACTGGTCCGTCGAGCCCCTGATGCGCACCCCGGCGCTGACGGTCCTCCACGGCGACCCGGAACTGCGGCAGTACTGGAAGGCCGCGCTGCTGCTGCCGCCGGACGCCGCCCCCGCCCTGCTGGGCACCGCCACGGACCCGCACCGCTTCTGGAACCTCGCCCCCGCCGTCGACGGCTTCCACGCCCACGACGTGTCCCGGCTGCAGACCGCGGTGGCGGCCACGGAGTCCGGCCCGGTGCTCCAGCGGGTGCGCGAGGAGACCTCGTCCGCCGTGTCGGCGCGCACCGACCTGGACGAGGTGCTCATCCACTACGAACAGCTGCGCGCGGCCATCGGCCCGCTCGTCTCGGTCGCCGCGTTCGGCACCGGCACCGTCGCCACCGTCGTCCTGCTGATGGCGGGCGGGCTGGCCGCCGGCCGGAGGCGGGCCGAGCTGACGCTGCTGCGGGCCCGCGGCGGTTCACTGACCGGCCTCGGCGGCCGGCTGCTGGCCGAGACCGCGGTGGTGGCGCTGCCCTCGGCGGCCCTGGGCCTGGCCGCGGCCTGCCTCGCCGTCCCCGGGGCCCGGCTGCCGTACGCGGTCGCCGCCGCCGGTGCCGTCGCCCTCCTCGGCTGCCTGGCCCTGCCGCTGCGGGCCGTCGCCGCCCACCGCGCCGTGCGGGTCCACACCGGCCGGGAGGACCTCACCGCGGTCCGGCCGTCCCGACGGCGCACCGTCGCCGAGCTGACCCTGCTCGTCCTCGCCGTGGGCGCCGTCGTGGCACTGCGCACGCGCGGCGCCACGGACGGGTCCGGCGCGTCCGGCGACCACCTGGTGTCGCTCGCCCCGGTGCTGGTCGGCTTGATCGCCGCGCTGGTCCTGGTGCGCCTCCACCCGCTGCCGCTGCGCGCCCTGGCGCGGCCCGCCCGCAGGCTCCGGGGGGTCGTCGGCCCGCTGTCGCTGGCCCGGGCGGGCCGCGGCTCCGGCTCCGCCGTCCTGCCCCTGCTCGCCCTGCTGACCGCGCTGACCACCGCCGCGTTCGGCGGGTCCGTCCTCACCGGCGTGGCGGACGCCCGCGACCGCACGGCCCTGCTGGCCGTGGGCGCCGACGCCCGTGTGGAGTCCCTGCACGTCCTCCCGGCGGACCTGGCCGACCGGGTGCGCCGCACGGCGGGCGTCGAGGACGTCACCGTGGCGGGCGTCTCCCACTACGCCCGTCCGCAGGACGGCTGGGACGTGGTGCCGGTGGTCGCCGTCGACCCCGCCCCCTACGCCGCACACACCCGGCGCACGGACATGGGCGCCTTCGACGCGCGCGTGCTGCGCGCGCCCGGCGCACCGTCGGGGGCGAGCGCCTCCCCGGGAACCGGCGGCGGGAGCGGGACCGGCGCCGGTGACGGCGACGACGACCGCGCCGGCTCCGCGCCGCTGACGGACGCCCCGGCAGCGAGCGCGGCGGATCCGCTGCCCGCCGTGGCGTCGCCCAAGGTGGCCAAGCGGTTCGGCACCCGGCCCTTCCCGGTGCGCATGGAGGACCGGAGCATCGTCACCCTGCGGATCGTCGAGGTCCGGGACCGGACACCGGCGGTCGTCGGGGACCAGTTCCTGGTGGTGGACCGGTCCGGGCTCAGCGCCCGCGCCGCGCGTCCCACGACGCTGCTCGTCACCGGCGACGCCCTCGACCCGGCGGCGCTGCGCCGGACCGCGGGCGACGACACACTGGTGCAGATCCGGGCGGAGGAACGCGCCGGCTACGTCGACTCCCCGCTCCAGTCCGGCGCCGAGCGCGTCTACACCGCCGCCGTGACCGCGGGCGCCGGGTACGCCGTCCTCGCCCTGCTGCTGACCCTGGTGCGCGCGGCCCCCGAACGCGCCGCCCTGCTGGCCCGGCTGCGCACCATGGGCCTCACCCGCGCCCAGGGCCGCCGCCTGCTCGTGCTGGAGTCCCTCCCGCAGGCCCTGCTCGCGGCGGTCGGCGGCACCCTCACGGCGTGGGCCACCATCGTCCTGCTCTCCCCCGGCATCGACCTCACGACGATGGCCGTCCCGGACACCGTCACCTCCCCCGGCCGCGCCGTCCTGCGCACCGACCCGGTGGCCCTGCTGGTCCCGGCCGTGGTGGTGGTCGCCCTGACCGTCGGCGTCGCCGTCGCCCAGGCATGGTGGACGGGCCGGCGGGGCTCGGTGCGGGAACTACGGGCAGGAGACGCGAGATGACCCCTGACGGACAGCACCGCACCGGCACCTGCCCCGAGCCGCAGTCCGAGCCGCAGCCCGCCCCGCGCACCGCACCCGCGCGGCGGGCCCGCCCTGCGCACCGCCCTGCGCTCCACCCCCGTCCCGCATCCCGTCCGCCACGGACCGCACCCCGGCCGCGACCGGCCGGCTCCCGTCCAGGAGACCGCCGATGACGACCCAGCCCACGCTCGCCGACCTCGCCCGTCGCGTCTCGGCCGACCGCGACCGCCCGGCCTTCGGCCACGACGCGCTGATCACCTGCGACCGGCTGGTCCGGGTCTTCACCGCCGACGGCGTGGAGGTCCAGGCACTCCAGGGCCTCGACCTCCTCGTGCGGGACGGCGAGCTGATGGCCCTGGTGGGCGCCTCCGGCAGCGGCAAGTCCACGCTGATGAACATCCTCGCCGGACTCGACACCCCGACGGCGGGAGCGGCCCGGGTCGCCGGGCGGGACCTGCTCACGATGACCGCGAAGGACCGCCTCGCCTACCGCCGCGAGGTCGTCGGCTTCGTCTGGCAGCAGACCTCGCGCAACCTCCTGCCGTACCTGACGGCCGCCCAGAACGTCGCGCTGCCCATACGGCTGCGCGGCGGGCGAGGCCGGGCGGCACGCCGGGCGGGCACCGAACGCGCGCTGGAACTGCTGGAGTTGCTGGAGGTCGCCGACTGCCGCGACCGCCGCCCGCACGAGATGTCCGGCGGGCAGCAGCAACGCGTCGCCATCGCGGTGGCCCTGGCCAACGAGCCGTCGGTCCTGCTCGCCGACGAGCCCACCGGCGAACTCGACTCCCACACCGCGGAACAGATCTTCGCCGCGTTCCGCACCGCGAACGAACGCCTCGGCACGACCATCGTCATCGTCACCCACGACCAGGCCGTCGCGAGCGAGGTCCGCCGCACGGTCGCCATCCGCGACGGCCGCACCTCCACCGAGGTGCTGCGCCGCAGCGAGGTCGACGAGGCCACCGGTCACGAGACCCTGGTCGCCCGCGAGTACGCGATGCTCGACCGCGCGGGCCGCCTCCAGCTCCCCGCCGAGTACACGCAGGCCCTGGGCATGCGGGACCGGGTGGCCCTGGAACTGGAGCCCGACCACATCGCCGTCCGCCCGGACGACAGCGAACGGAACTGAGCGCACCGCTCAGGTGAGCGGGCGCACCTGAGCGACGTCGTACTCGGCCACCGCGGCGGCGAGGATCGCCCCGCCCTGCTCGCCGCCGGGACCAGCGCCCCGGAACGCCTCCACGGCCGCCTGCGTCTCCCACCGCTCGAAGACGTTGACGCGCCCGGCGTCCACCGGGTCCGCGGTGACGGCGAAGTCGAGGCAGCCCGGCGCGCGGCGGGCCTGTTCGACGACGGGCACACAGCCCGCCACATAGGACTCACGCTGCTGGGGGTCCACGACGATGTGCCCCGCGACGATCACCACGTGCTGCTCCCTGCTTCGGTCCGAACCGGCTGTCACCGACTACGACCGTCGGCCGGGTCCAAACTCATCGGCCGGGGCTGTAGTGGTAGTCGCCGGCCGGGTCCGGACTCATCGGCCAGGGGCGAGGCTCCTCGATCGAGGCGGGGCTCGTCGGTCGAAGTGAGGCTCGTCGGTCGAAGTGAGGCTCGTCGGTCGAAGTGAGGCTCGGAGGCCGAAGCCGGGCCCCGTCGACGCCGGGGGCCGGGAAAGGGGGACGGAGGCTGGCACCGGTCCGGGCTCCCGGCGGACGGGCCGACTCGGCGCGCTCTGAGAGCCCCTGGTGGACCGGACCGGCTCAGCGCACGCTGAGTCCCAGTCCCGCGCCGAGGCCCGCGCTCCGCACGGCGATCGACCCGTACGGGGTCCGCAGACGCAGCCAGGCCCCCGAGGCGAGGAGGGCGGCGGGTTCGGCGCCGCGGAGGAAGCCCAGCGACTGCGCGGCGTGCACGGCACGGACCGGCAGGCCGGTGTCGCCGACCGTACGGGACCAGATCTCCCGTCCGATCGTGTCGAGTTGGGCGCGGGTGCGCGCCTCGGGCGCCAACTCCCCCGCCCGCGTACGGAATTCCGCGACCGCGGCGGAGACGAGCGCGCGCAGGGCGTCCGGTTCCGGCAGCCCCGGTTCGGCGGCCCGCCAGCCCGTGCGCGGCGGCAGCACCCCGGCCCAGGGCGGGCCGGTCACCGCCGCCGGGACGTCCGCCGTGGCAGCCGCGAGGTCCAGCGACTCCAGCAGCTCACCGGCGGACACGGTCACGTCGAGGGTGACGTCGAGCCCGTTCTCGTACGGCTTGGCCAGCCGCACCGCGCGGATGGCCAGCACCTCGAAGGACGGCGGCCGCCCGAACACGGCGAGGGCGGTGCCGGCCGCCTGGAGCCGCACCGCCGCCGCACGGTCGTAGTGGAGCAGCCGCGAGAGGAAGGCCGCGAGGTCCGCCGCCTCCCTCTCGTCGGCGAGCTGGAGTGCCGTCATGCCGCGACGGCCTCCTCCTCGGCGTCGTCCGTGTACTCGCGCAGGAACTCCCGCTCCTCCTCGGTGAGGCGGCGCGGGCGCTGCGCCGCGAAGTCGAACGGCACGATCACCGTCGACGCTCGGACGTAGACGAGGTCGTCGTCCTTCACCTCGTAGGTGAGGGTGAAGGACGCCGCCCTTATCTCGGTGACCCACAGCTCGATGTCGACCGGCGTGTGCCGGTGGACAAGCTGGCGCTTGTAGTCGATCTCGTGGCGCGCCACCACGGACCCCTGCTGGAAATCCTTCTCCGGGCGGAACAGGAAGTCGATACGGGCCTCCTCCAGGTAGCGGAGGAACACCACGTTGTTGACGTGGCCGTACGCGTCCATGTCCGCCCAGCGCAGCGGGCAGCGGTAGATGTGCCGCAAGACCGATCAGCCCCGGGTCAGCTTCTTGTAGGTGGCGCGGTGCGGACGCGAGGCGTCCGGGCCGAGCCGCTCGATCTTGTTCTTCTCGTACGACTCGAAGTTGCCCTCGAACCAGAACCACTTCGACTCACCCTCGTAGGCGAGGATGTGCGTGGCGACGCGGTCCAGGAACCACCGGTCGTGGGAGATGACCACGGCGCAGCCGGGGAACTCCAGCAGGGCGTTCTCCAGGCTGCTGAGGGTCTCGACGTCCAGGTCGTTGGTCGGCTCGTCGAGGAGCAGCAGGTTGCCGCCCTGCTTGAGGGTGAGCGCCAGGTTCAGGCGGTTGCGCTCACCGCCGGACAGGACACCGGCCGGCTTCTGCTGGTCGGGGCCCTTGAAGCCGAACGCCGACACGTAGGCGCGCGACGGCATCTCGACCTGGCCCACGTTGATGTAGTCCAGCTCGTCGGAGACGACGGCCCACAGCGTCTTCTTGGGGTCGATGTTGGCGCGGTTCTGGTCGACGTAGGAGATCTTGACCGTGTCGCCGACCTTGATGGTCCCGGAGTCGGGCTCCTCGAGGCCCTGGATCATCTTGAACAGCGTCGTCTTGCCGGCGCCGTTGGGGCCGATGACACCGACGATGCCGTTGCGCGGCAGCGTGAAGCTGAGGTCGTCGATCAGCAGCTTGTCGCCGAAGCCCTTGCTGAGGTTGTTCACCTCGACGACGACGTTGCCCAGGCGCGGGCCCGGCGGGATCTGGATCTCCTCGAAGTCCAGCTTCCGCATCTTCTCGGCCTCGGCGGCCATCTCCTCGTAGCGCGCCAGACGCGCCTTGGACTTGGCCTGCCGCCCCTTGGCGTTCGACCGCACCCACTCCAGCTCGTCCTTCAGGCGCTTCTGCCGCTTGGCGTCCTTCGCGCCCTCGACCTTCAGGCGGGCCGCCTTGGTCTCCAGGTACTTCGAGTAGTTGCCCTCGTAGCCGTGCAGGCGGCCGCGGTCGACCTCGCAGATCCAGCCGGCCACGTTGTCCAGGAAGTACCGGTCGTGGGTGACGGCGACGACGGTGCCCTCGTACTTGGCGAGGTGCTGCTCCAGCCAGTTCACGGACTCGGCGTCCAGGTGGTTGGTGGGCTCGTCGAGGAGCAGCAGGTCGGGCGCCTCCAGCAGCAGCTTGCACAACGCGACGCGGCGCTTCTCACCACCGGAGAGGTTGCTGACGGGCCAGTCGCCGGGCGGGCAGCCCAGCGCGTCCATGGCCTGCTCCAGCTGCGCGTCGAGGTCCCAGGCGTTGGCGTGGTCGAGCTGCTCCTGCAGCTTGCCCATCTCGTCCATGAGCTCGTCGGTGTACTCGGTCGCCATCTGCTCGGCGATCTCGTTGAACCGGTCGAGCTTGCCCTTGACCTCGGCGACACCCTCCTGGACGTTCTCCAGGACGGTCTTGTCCTCGTTCAGCGGCGGTTCCTGCAGCAGGATGCCGACGGTGTAGCCGGGCGTGAGGAAGGCGTCACCGTTCGACGGCTGCTCCAGCCCGGCCATGATCTTGAGAACGGTCGACTTACCGGCACCGTTCGGGCCGACGACTCCGATCTTCGCTCCCGGCAGGAAGCTCAGGGTGACGTCGTCGAGGATCACCTTGTCGCCGTGCGCCTTACGCGCCTTGCGCATGGTGTAAATGAACTCAGCCAAGAGAAACCGTCCGGCAGCTTGAAACAGGCAGTGGGCAGATACACCCCATCTTGCCGCACCGCCACCCCTGGGAGGAAACGCGTTCGGCGCGACGCCTCTGACCTGGGACTTCGTCCGAGGCTACGGTGCGCGCCCCGTCACTGTCCGTCGCCGTCGAGTGCCCGGGGCCGTCTCCCACCGTCCGGGCCGCCACGGATGCCTCCCGGGCTCCGCGCCGTCTCCCACCGTCCGGACGGCCACGGGTGCCTCCCGGACTCCGCGCCCGGGCGCGGGCGGTGGTCACCCTCATGGGAGGTCGCGGCGGCTCTCGCCGACCGGCCCCGCGAGGCCCCGCCCGGGGCGGCCTTCCGGGCCCCGGTAGGCTGCGGCGACGCCCGGGAGCCGGGCCGGCACACGCCGGAGGGAAGTGTCCCGCCCGGCCGGCCCGACATCAGGAGTACCGTCCGTGAACGCAAGACGCCGCCGACTGCTGCTGGCCACCGTCGGCCCCCTGCTCGAGCCCGACGAGCGGGTCGAGGTCGCGACCATCGTGAACCTGACGTCCGTGTCGGTGGGCCGGACCGCTGCGTTCGCGGCAGCCTCGGTCGTCATGAGCGGCGGCATGGCGGTGATTCCCACGCCCGCTCCCATGTACCTCACCATGACCGACCGTCGCCTCCTCGTCTTCCGGGCCGATCCGATGTTCGCCCGGCCTCGGGAGCATGTGATGACGGTCGCGCGCGCGGGGCTCGTCCGCTCGGAGATCAGGGAGCGTCTGCTCAACTCGTTCTTCGTCGTCTCCGTGCCGGGCGCCGGACAGAGCCTGAAAATCATCTTCCCGCTGGCCGGCCGCCGTGACCGGAACGCGGTAGCGGCTGCCCTACCACTCGCCGGGTGACCCTCCCCGACCGGACGGGAACCTGACGGCCGCCCGGGACGAGCGGAACGGCCGTTCGCCGCCCCCCTCCGCCGAAAACGTCATGCGGGAAACCGAGGGCCGAACGCGCCCCCCACGGTCCGGGGGCCTGATCCGCCTGGGACGCCCCTCGTCGGGTCGGCGGGGAGAACCGCTGGCGAGGACGCCAACGACGCCATCGCTCCGCGCCTCGGGCTGCCTCGGCTGCCCGTCGTACCGTGGCCGGACGACTGGGCCGCCGCCGGGCCGAGCGGGCTCCACTGGAAGACGCGGCCGCTCGTGGAGTGGGCCGGCCGTCGGCCGTTCCTCTGGGTGGACGACGAGATCGGCCCGACGGACCGCCTCTGGGCCGAGGCCGGGCATCCCGGGCCCGCCCTGCTCCACCGCGTCGACCCGGCCCGGGGCCTCACCGACGCCGACTTCCGCGCCCTCACCGCCTGGCTCGGTGCCCTGGCCGTATGACGCCCCTCCCGCCGCAATCGCCTTGAGGAGGGATGGGGGCCTCGGGATCATGGTCGTATGCATCCCGCATTACGCCGCGCCGCCGGCATCACTGCCGTCCTTCTCGCCTTCGCCCTCGCCTTCTGGCTGGCGCTCGGTCCGTCGCGGGACTGGGAGGGCGGCACGAGATGGCTTCGGCACGGGCTCGCCCTCGGCTCCCTCGGACTCCTGAGCCTCGGCGCCCGCCTGTCCGTCCCTGCGCGCAGCCGCGCGACGACGGACACGGCACCTCGGTAGCCGTCCTGCTCGCGTGTCTCCGGAACCGCTGGAACCACATGAACCGCTTGGATTTCGGGGGTGACCGCACGCTTGCCGCCCCACCGGTGGTGTGATGGCCGCATGCGACCCGGGGCATGTGTGACCAGTAACCACATCGAGGCGTGGCACGGCGGCTCGCTCCCGGCCGGGGCCCGGATCGGGCTCTGGACGGTCCTGCGCTGCTCGCTGCTGCCGATCCTCGTCTGGACGGGCATCGCGTGCTTCACCTTCTTCGTCTACAGCCCCGTCGTGCCCGTGGTTCTCGGTGGGCTCTTCGTTCTGTCGTTCGCCGTGTCGTTCGGACGGCGCCGCAGGGCACGGCACACGCTTCGCTGCAGCGCCTACGGGGCGCTGGGCGGCGTGCTCGACGCATCCATGGCCGGGTTCTGAGGGGCGGGCCCGCCCCGGCCGGTGGCGGACCCGCGCCGTCAGACATCAGAAGGCGGGGCGGAACCTTCCCCGGTCAGTCGCCGGGCGGGGTTTCGCGACGGCGGGCGACGAGGAGTCCGGCGCCGCCGAGGACGACCAGGCCGATGGCCGTGCCGGCGATCCAGGGGGTGGCGCTGGAGGAGCCGGTCGCGGCGAGGTTGGTGTCGGACGGCGTGCCGCCCAGCGGGGTGGGGCTCGGAGCGCTGTAGGTGCGCGCGGCGTTGCCGGTCTCGGCGGCCCGGGTCAGACAGTCGAGCATGCCGGTGAAGCGCTGCTGGAAGCCGTCAGGCCCCTGGACGGTGAAGTCGTAGGGAGCGTCCTCGCTGAGCGCGACGGTCACCGTGCGGGACTCTCCCGGCGCCACCGTGTGCTTCTGGCCGACCACTTCGAAGGTGAAGGGTTCGTCCCCCTGGTTGGACGCGGTGACGTCCACACCGCCCTTCGCGCAGTTCTCGCGCGCGGACACGGCCGGGACGGCGCCCTCCTCCGCCCACGTGACGCTCGCCGACGCGGAGACGGTCGACTCGCTGGAGCCGGCCAGGATCTGGGTCTGGCTACGGCTCACGGAGGAGAAGGCCCGGCCGACCGGGACGGTGGTGGCAGCCTGCGCGGTGAGGCGAGCCGTGCCGGCCTCCGTGTCCTCGGGCACCTCGAAGAAGATCTGGCTGCCGTTGACGGCCTCGGTGACGGGCTCGCCGTTCTTGTCGACGAGGCGCACCTCGTCCCGGGCGGCGTTCGCCTGCGGCGCGACCGTCACGCTGCGGGCGTCCGTGCGGACCGTCACCGGACCCACCAGCTCTCCCGGGCGCCCGGACACGACCGGCGGGTCGAGGGTGAGTGACGCCCTGGGCTCCTTCAGGTTCCGGGCGTTCTTCTCCAGATAGTCGGCGAGCTGCTCGGCCTGCGGGTCGACGGCGTCCACGGTGACGTCGTCGGCGTACCGCCAGATGGCGACCTGGGTTCCGGCCGCCGCGTCCTCCTCGGTGAGCGGGCCGCGCACGCCGGCCTTCTTCGCGAGCGCCGCCAGGTCGTTGACCTGGGGGTAGGAGTTCTGCAGGATCCAACGGATCCGTCCCGCGTCGTCGTTGACGCCGAGGGACGTGCTGCTCCACGCGGCCTCGTGGTACTTGGCGTCCTTCTGCGTGGGCGTGTGGACGTCGACGCAGTAGGTCTGGAGCATGCCCCCGCCGTCGACGGACATCTCGAACAGGCCCGCCGACACCTGCTGGTCGCTGCCGTCCTCCATGCGTATGACGGCCGCCCCGAAGGTCTTCAGTCCGCCTATGGTCGCCGTTGCCCCTCCCTGTTGCGGCGCCGTCTCACCGGCGGCGGCCGGGCTCGCACCCACCGCCATCACGCCCGTGGCGGCGAGTCCGCACACCAGCGTCCCGGCGGCGAGACGCACCGGTCCACGCCCGCGCACGGACCACGCAGAGAACGAAGCAAACACCGAATTCCCTTCCGAGCAGGACCCGTTGACGTGGGGGGCACGGTCCCACCAGCAGAATCACCGGCCCCGAGAGTCCCGGTGGCCATGCCCGGCATCCTAAGGAGGCCACGGACCGCCCCTGCCGGTGATCGCTTCGGACGACTGATCCGATCCGCAATCGTTATCGCCAGGACTCCCGTGGGCAGGGATTGTCGACAAATCTCCTTGGGAGCCTTCGGTATGCAGCCTCCGATAAGCCGCACTTCGGTCGGCGCCGGGAGAGCAGCGGCAGCAGGGCAGCCGTCGGGTGGACGGGGTGAGGGCGGAGAGAGCGGTTACCTCAAGCATGGGCGCGCCCGCACCCGACGGCGCGTCACCTTGGCCTCCCACTTGATCAGTTGCCGGCTCCGATCGCTGCGGGCAGGGGACCAGGGGGTGTCGGTGCCGCAGTCGCCGGCGGGACCGTGGACGAGGCTGCGGAGCCGTTGGCAGGCGCCCAGCCGGCCATCGCGTCCGGACCGCCCCCGGCCGCGGCAGACGGAGCAGGCGCCACAGCCGATGCGACCGGATGAGAGGCCACAGGTTCGGCGGACGGAAGAGATGCCTCGGGTGCGGCGGGTGGCGCGGGTGTTCCGGCAGGCGCCGAGGGCGGAGCGGGATCGGCCGGCCGCGTCTCCCAGGTGGGTTCGGGGCGCTCGTCGGCGGTGGCGGCGGCCCCCGGCTGTTCCGGGCGCCCCGAGCGCCGGAACGCGGATGTCCCCCGCCCGAGGTCGTGGCCGATGGTCACGGCGTCGATGTCGGCGGAGACGCGATGGTGCTGTCCCTCCCGTTGCTCCGTGCGCACCTTCAGACGGCCCTGGACGACGACCGGGTCACCCACCGAGAGGGAGGCCACGGCGTTCGCGGCGAGCTGGCGCCTCGCCCACACCGTGAAGAAGTTGGTGTGCCCGTCCGTCCACATGCCCTTCTCACGGTCCCAGTACCGCGAGGTCACCGCGAGCCGGAACCGCGCCGACGGCCCCGACGCCAGGTCCCGGTACACCGGTGACGTCGCCACGTTGCCCACCGCGCAGATCATCGTCTCGTTCATCGCGTCTCCTCCCCGGCCCGGCGCCGCTCGCGGCTCGGGCGGATACGCGTACGGGCCCCTCCCGTACGGCTCTGTCCGGTGCGCCGGCCGGGCGTCGTGCCGCGGCCACCGCGAGAGCCAGACTGCCGTGAACGGGAAGAGCCCGCTGAACGCTGTGGACACCTCCGGAACTGTGGAAAACCCGGCCACCCGTGCGAGTGAACCGGGGTCTCAGCGGGTCGAGGCCGTCCCCACCACGCGTACGTACTGCTCCCGCACCTCCAGGTACCGCAGCAGTTCCGCCGCCACCGGGTCCAGCACCCGGGCCCGGCCGCACCCGGCCGCCGCCTCCCGCAGCCGTCTCTCCGCCTCCTGCCCGTAGCGCCGTGCCGGGCCGCGGGCCGCCATGCGGCAGCTCCATTCGATGAGCGGGCCGCCGATGATGCCGATCAGCATCAGCAGCACCGGCACCCCCAGGTTGGGCGACATGAACCCGATGATCTGGCCCAGCAGCCACAGTCCGCCCAGGAACTGCAGGATCGTCATGGACGCCTGTGCCAGGACGGCCGCCGGCCACCATCCGGGCCGCGGCGGCTTCCCCGGGGGGAGCCCCGCGCGCACCGTCAGCTCGTCCAGGGCCTCCGGCAGCCCCTGCGCTCCCCGCACCGCGGCCTCGCGCACCGCCTGCGCCCAGGGCACCGGCAGTCCGGCCGAGGCGCGCTCGGCCACCGTCCGGACCGCCTGCTCCACGCGCTGGCGGGCCGTGGCCTCCTCGTCGGGCTGCTGCAGGCGCAGCGAATGGCGTCCCGTGGGCGGTTCGCGCCGGTCGTTGTACCAGCGCCACAACCGCAGCCAGGGTGTGCCGCACGCGCGGTTGGCGTTGCGCAGCCACGCGCGTTCGGCCGCCTCGCCCGCCGCGGTGGCGCCCACGGCGTCCGCGAGCCGGGCGGAGAACTCGTCCCGCGCCTCCTCGCTCAACCCGCAGCGCCGGCGCGTCGCGTACACGGGCCACAGCCGGGCGGCGGCGATGTCCACGTCGGCACCGATCCGGCGGCCGGGCGCCCCACGCTCGGACACGAACTGGCCGAGCGCCTCCCGCAGTTCGCCCACACCGTCCCCGGTGAGCGCGGAGAGCGCCATCACCGTCGTGCCGGGTTCGCCGTACTCCCCCAGGGCGACGCCGTCCTCGTCGAGCAGCCGTCGCAGATCGTCCAGGACCTGCTCGGCGGCGTCACCGGGCAGCCGGTCGATCTGATTGAGGACCACGAACATGACCTCGGCGTGGGCCGCCATCGGCCGCAGATACCGCTCGTGCAGCATGGCGTCGGCGTACTTCTCGGGGTCGACGACCCAGATGACGGCGTCGACCAACGACAGGACGCGGTCCACCTGTTCACGGTGTCGCACGGCTGCGGAGTCGTGATCGGGCAGGTCCACCAGGACCAGCCCGCGCAGCTGGTCGTTCCCGTCGGCCATGGCCTGGGACGGGCGGCGGCGCAGCCGGGGCGGGATGCCGAGGCGTTCGATGAGGCCGGCCGCGCCGTCGCTCCAGCTGCACGCGATGGGCGCGGCCGTGGTCGGGCGTCGCACCCCGGTCTCCGAGATGGGCACCCCGGCCAGCGCGTTGAACAGTTGCGACTTGCCGCTGCCGGTCGCCCCCGCGATCGCGACGACGGTGTGCTGCCCCGACAGGCGGTGCCGGGCGGCGGCCTCCTCCAGGACCCGGCCCGCCTCGGCGAGGGTTCCGCTGTCGAGCCGCGTCCGGGACAGCCCCACCAGTTCGCGCAGCGCCTCCAGCCGTGACCTCAGCGGCGGGTCGTACGTCAGGGGGGTGACGGTCTGCGGTGCGGGTGCCCGCGTCTCCGGCGGCGGCACCGTCGCGTGCGGCTCGGCCGCGAGGGCCGCCCCGTTCACCCGCCGCGCGATGAGCCCGTCGTCCCACGGCCCCTGGGCGGAGTTGCGCTCCTCGGCGTCCGCGCGCGCGGGCCTGCCATCGCCCGCGACAGCCCGCCCGGCCCGTCCGGCCGCGCTCTTCCGCGCTCCCCTGCGTCCGCCGTCACCGCTGCCCCGGCCCTGGTGGCCGCTGCCGTGGCCGCCCTTGGCGCCACGCTCGTCATGGCGGCCATCGTCACGGCTGTCGCCACCGTTGCCGTCCCGTTCGTCGCCGCGGTTGTCGTCGTGACCGCCGCGGCCGTCCCGACGGTCACGCCGCCCGTCGGCTCCGGACCGGCCGAAGCGTCCGAACCGGGCCAGCCGGCCGGCCCGTTCGACGGGACGGGAGCCTTCGACACCGCCGGAGCCCGCGGCGCCCTCGCGTGCCTCAGCACTGCCGGATTCCGCCCCGTTCGAGCCGTCCTTCGAGATGCCGGAAGCGCTGCCGCGGCCGGCTTCCCCGGAAGCCCCGGGGCCGTCGGAGCCCGCGGAGCCGCGGGAACCGCTGGAGTCCTCGCCTGGGCCGGCATCTCCCGGTGACCCGCCCGGTTCCTCGGGACGCTCCTCACGCCCAGAAGCCCCAGAAAGCCCAGAAGACCCAGAAGGCCCAGCGTGCTCGGAACGCCCGGAGTCCTCAGGGTTCCCGAGGTGTCCGGCGCGCTCGGGGTTCTCCGAATACTCGGAGTTATCGGCGTTGTCGGCGTTCTCGGCGTTGACGGGGTTCTCGGAGTCTGCGAGGTTCTCGGGGTGCTCGGTGTGGTCGGGGTGCTCGGTGTGGTCCTGGTCAGTGACGGCGGTCACCGGTCACCTCTCCTTCTGCAGTACGGACAACGCGGCGATGAGCTCGGCCTGGGGTTCCGCGTGCACGTCGAGTCCGTCGAGCGGGGCGAGACGGCGCTCACGCTCGGCGTGCATGATCCGGTCCATGTGCTCCAGGAGCAGCCGCCCGCCCTTGTCGCGGAGCCGCAGCGCGCCGTGCGCGCCGATCCACTCGGCGAGCCGCTCCCCCGCGGTCCGGGTGCGCCGGCCACCCAGCAGAACCGTGGCCACCAGCGCGGCGACCGTCTCGGGCTCGGGGGCGAGATTGCGGTCGAGCTCGCGCACCTCCTCCTCCGCGTACTCCTCCAGCTCCCGCCGCCAGCGCCGGACGGCGAGGCCGATGCGGTGCTCGGCGCTCTCGGCGGGTTCGTCCTCGGCGGGGCCGTGGCGGTGGGCGCCGAGCTCCGGGGCCTCGGCCGCCGGTTCGCGCCGCCAGGCGTCGTCGACGCGCTCGTCGGCCGCAGTGACCGCGCAGAGCAGCAGGGCACCGAGGCTCTCCACGAGGGTGTCGAGCAGCTCGCCGGCCGTGCAGTCGAGGGGGAAGGCACGCCACCGTTTCAGGGCGTCCCCGGCGAGCACGGCCCCGGCCTGGAGCCGTCCGCGCACCCGCGTGTACTCACTGTCGTAGGCGCTCTCGACGGCCGCGGTGAGACGCAGCGCCGCGGCGTACTGCGCGGCGGCGGCGCCGGCCAGCTCGGGCATCCTGGAGTTGAGGGAGTCGAGGATCCCGTAGGCGGTGCGGGCCATGACCTGCTGGCGGGCGGCGGGGTCCTGCGTCTGGTGGACGAGCCAGGTGCGCAGGGACGCCACCGCGCTGGCGGGCAGCAGGCCGCCACCCCAGGCCGACTCGGGCAGCTCGGGCACCGTGAATCGGGGCACGTGGCCGAGTCCGGCCTTGGTGAGCAGGGCGCCGTACTGTCGCGAGACCTCGGCCACGACCTGGTGGGGTACCCGGTCCAGGACGGTGACGAGGGTGACGTCGTACTCCTTGGCGGTGCGCAGCATGTGCCAGGGCACGGCGTCGGCGTAGCGGGCGGCGGTGGTCACCATGATCCAGATGTCGGCCGCGCAGATGAGCTCGGCGGCGAGGACCCGGTTGTCGGTGACGAGGGAGTCGATGTCGGGCGCGTCCAGCAGCGCGAGGCCGGGCGGCAGGGACTCCGCCGTCTCGATGCGCAAGACGCGGGTGGGGTTCTCGCCCGGGAGGAGCAGGTCGTCCGTCGGCTCCTGCTGGGGCACCCACACGCGTGTGAGGTCGGGCAGCACCCGCATGCCGCTGAACCAGTGCTGATCCTCCGGATGGCAGACGAGCACCGGGGTGCGTGTCGTGGGCCGCAGCACCCCGGCCTCGCTGACCCGGCGCCCCACGAGCGAGTTCACCAGCGTGGACTTCCCGGCACCGGTGGAACCGCCGACGACGGCGAGCAGCGGGGCCTGCGGCTCTCTCAGCCGGGGCACCAGATAGTCGTCGAGCTGCGCGAGCAGTTCGTCGCGGTTGGCACGCGCGCGTGGCGCGCCCGTCAGGGGCAGCGGGAAGCGTGCGGCGGCGACACGCTCGCGCAGGGCGGAGAGTGCGTCGAGCAGCTGAGGCCGTACGTCCAAGGTCACCACATGGGAAGAATGCCCAATTTTAGGGGAATTCTGAAGCATATGAGCATGCCTGCGCGCCGATCGAACACATCGGGCGCAAGGGACGACTGGGACATGGGCACGCTGGAGGCATAACGAGTGCACAACACCCGATGCACAGGGCACCAAAAAGCGATGCACGATTCGCACCTGCCTGCGATTATCGTGACCGCTTCACTCAACCTCCACATCGAGCCACGGAGGCGAGGCGACAGGGACGAGGATGCGGGAGCCCTATCCTTGTCCCCGGCACCGTCGTGGACCGCTCCCGCCAGGGCACCACGACGCCAGGCCACCCACACCGGCCCCCGTAGCTCAGTGGATAGAGCAGGCGCCTTCTAAGCGCTTGGCCGCAGGTTCGAGTCCTGCCGGGGGCGCAAACACCCTCTCCCTGCGGGAACGCGTGGGGGGTTCTTCAGTGCCCGGACGCACATCACTGTGAGGCCAAGCGTTAGGCTTCCCCGCCGGGCGAAGCCGTAGCGCAGAGGTCGTCGCGCGCGGTCTCCAAAACCGCGAGGACGCCGGTTCGAATCCGGCCGGTTTCGTCCGTGCCCGCCTCACTCCTCGGACACGGTGCTCCCCCGACGCAGGAATCGACGCGGTGTCGGCAGCGGCCCCCGTGACCCGTCGGTCGGCAGGCTCCCCAGCCGCTGGGAGCGCCCCGTTTCTTCGTGGTGCCGGTGTGGGCGTCGCGTCCAGGACGCGCGCCACGGTCGGGGGGCCGCGTACTTCCTGACGTCCGGCGGCATGGCGTGCGGGCTCATCCGCGGCCGCCGGTGCAGGACACGGACCCGGGTGGCGGGTGGCTAGGCTCCGGATCATGTGGAGACAGGCAGCGGCAGAGATCTTCCCCGGCGTTGGTTTCCGAGAGCCCGTTCAGACATCCGATCTCGTCGGGGCGGAGAAGCGGCTCGGGCGGACGCTGCCCGCGGAGCTACGGGAATTGCTCCTCGAGAGCAACGGCGTCGTCGGGCAGGGTCATGTGGACACCGTCTGGTCGATGGATCAGATCGTCGAGACGAACCTGCTCTTCTGGTCGGATCCGTCGTTCGCGCAGCTCTACATGCCGTTCGACGCCCTGTTCTTCTTCGGGGACAACGGAGGCGGAGACCAGTTCGCCTTCGTTCAGCAGCCGGCGCGTCCCGACATCTTCGTCTGGGAGCACGAGAGCGACAGTCGTCGGTGGGTCGCCAACAACCTGCGGGACTACCTCGACCGTTCACTCCGAACCGGCGGTGACGACTGGTATCAGGGGTGACGCGGGACGGCTCCGTCCGTGAGCCGGGACGGGACACCCGCGCATCGTCCGTGGATCTCCTCCGCTCGCCGAGCCGCGGTCCCAGCCCAGAGCACCGGCGCAGACACAGACGCAGCCATAGGATTTCCCGCATGGTGGCTGCGACGGTCCGCGAGTGGCACGACGAGGAAGGGTGGGGCGTGCTCGACTCGCCCGAGACTCCTGGCGGCTGTTGGGCACACTCTCCGACGTCCAGGTGGAGGGTTTCCGGACGCTGTCGCCTGGGCAGCACGTGGACCTCGAGTGGGAAGCCCCCGGCTTCGAACAGGACGGGTACAGCTATCGAGCCGTGAGCATCGCGCCCCGACCCGCCTGACGGGCCGGTACCGCGCGTTGCCGGTTGCCACTCCCCTGCGGCGGCACCCCCGTGGGTACGGCGCCCCGCTCAGCGTCGACGCCGGACGTACCAGCCGACCAGCAGCACGATGAGGACGGCGACCACGAAGGCCCACACGGTCGTGGCGCCGTGGTACGACCGGTAGGACACTGCTGCGAGCATGCTCCGACGGATGCCCCCGGCGGACAGCTCCAAGCCGGCGAAGCCGGCGGCATCCGTCTCCGCTGCCTTCGTCCGTCCTTCGCGGAAGGCGGCTCCGGCCCGCCCACGGCTACGGCTACGGCAACGGCAACGGCAACGGCAACGGCAACGGCTTCAAAGGCTCGCCCACGCCCCGCCTCACAGCGCCGGCACCACCATCGGGGTTCCCTTGACCGGGTCCGGGACGACGATGTTGGGGAGGTCGAAGACCTTCTCGATCAGGTGGGAGTCGACGATCCCGGACGGGGGCCCCTCCGCGACGACGGTACCGGCGCGCATGGCGCTGAGGTGGTCGGCGTAGCGGCAGGCCTGGTTGATGTCGTGGAGGACGGCGACGACGGTGCGGCCCTCGTCTCGCAGGCGGGCGAGGAGGGCGAGCAGTAGGTACTGGTGGGTGATGTCCAGGAAGGTGGTGGGCTCGTCCAGGAGGAGGTACGCGGTCTCCTGGGCCAGGACCATCGCCACCCGGACGCGCTGCCGCTGCCCGCCGGAGAGGTCCCCGACCCGGCAGCGGACCACCATGTTCTCCGGGGCCTCGGCATGTCGTTCTCCCGGTGGCGCACCAGGCTGCGGCTGCGTCCCGCGCGGGTGCTGCCGGAGGAGTCCCACGGCGTCGTGGAGGTCGCCCACCGGGTGGACTACGCCAGTCCGTCGGCCTTCATCCAGGCGTTCAGGAAGGAGTGCGGCCGGACCCCCGGGCAGTGTCTGCGGCAGGGCGTGGGGTCAGCACCGCGGTGACCACCCCGGCCGACGAGGCCAGGACGTCGGAGACGAAACGGCGGCGGCCCGGGCCCAGTCGGCGCAGGGCCCGGCCGTGTCCCGCGGCGACCACGACGGCGGCGGCCAGCAGCAGCAGACGCCACAGGGCCATCACCGGGCGGCGCAGCGGCCGGGGGAGGCCGGCCAGGGAGGCGTGCAGCCGGTCGCAGTGGAAGGGCACGTGGCGTTCCTCGTCGGCGAGGATGCGGCCCGCGACCTCGGTGGTCAGGGGGTCGGTGGTGCCGTCGCGCAGGGCGCGGTAGTACCGCAGGGCGACCACTTCCGCGACCATCAGGACGAGCAGTTCCGTGCGCAGGCCCATCAGGCGCCGCAGCCGGACGAAGACCGCGTCGCTCCAGTGACCGCGCAGCGTCGGCGCGCCGGCGGCGGCCAGCAGCCGGGCCAGGAGGCGGGCGTGGTTCTGCTCCTCGGCGACGAAGAGGCGGACCGCCCGCGCGTAGTCGGCATCGCCCGCCCGGTCCGCCTTGCCGACGAGGTTGGCGCCGTCGCCGTCCTCGCCCACCTGGAACCGCTGGATGCCGGCCCGGACGGCGGGATGCAGCGTCGCACCGCGGCTCCAGTCGGGGTCGCCCAGGGCGTCCCGGCGTGCGCGTTCGTCCTCGAACCGTACGACCCACCGGGCGTAGTCCGCCGCAGGCACCTGGCCCCCTCTCCGCGGGCCCGACCCTCGCGCCCCCAGCCACAGAGGGGGACGCCCGGGAGGCGTTCGCCGTTCCCCGGGCACCCCGTCCGGAGCGGGGCGGTTCCGGCTGCGCCGGAGCCGGACGGGGCACGGCAGACACACAGGAGCACGACGGACAGGGGCACGACGGACAGGGGCACGACGGACAGGGGCACGGCGGGCCCAACCCGTTCAAAAAGGGTGATCCCCTCCGGAACCCCCGTGACCCACCGGGTCCCCCCGCGTTGAACGGGGCGTGCGGCAGCGTCCTGTGCCGCCGCGCTCAACGAACCAGAAGGAGAACGTGATGTCGCGCATCGCGAAGGTGGCCGGTGTCGCTCTCGGCACGGGTGCCGTGGTGCTGGCCGGTGCCGGTGGAGCCATGGCGGACGCGGGCGCCCAGGGCAAGGCGGTCGGCTCGCCCGGCGTCCTGTCGGGCAACGCCATCCAGGTTCCGGTCCACGTGCCGGTCAACCTGTGCGGGAACACCATCAACGTGGTCGGTCTGCTGAACCCGGCCTTCGGCAACACCTGCGCCAACGTCGACGGCGACAACCACCAGGGCAACCCCGGCCCCGGCCACGACGGCGGTTACGGCTACGGGAACTGACCCCCGTACCCGCACCACGAGCGGAGCCCCGGCACCTCGAGCGCCGGGGCTCCGCCCTTTGGTCCACGCGGCCGCCTGGTTCCCGCGAGCGTCCGGTCCACGCGCCCGTCTGCTCCACACGACCGCCTGGGCCACGCGGCCGCCTCGTCCACGCGGCCCTCGGGTCCGGGAGCGTGGGCTTCGGGTCCAGGACCGCGACCCTCGGGTCCAGGACCGCGACCCTCGGGTCCAGGACCGCGGCCCTCGGGTCCGGGAGCGCGGGCGTCGGGTCCGGGAGCGCGGGCGTCGGGGAGCCCGGTTCCCGCCGCTCTCCATCCGCGCGCGGCTGCCTCAGGCGTACCGGTAGATCCGCTCGTGGCTGTCCAGGGAGTCCGGGGTCACGTTCCACGGCGGCATCCGCTCGTGGCGGGCCACGACGCGACGGTACTGCGCGTCCTTCCGCCCCGGGGGCTCGGCCGGCAGGTAGCGGTGCGTGCGGTGGCGTTCCTGCCAGCGGGACCACTGCAGGTCGATGAAGGCGTGGTGCAGCCAGAAGACCGGGTCGTTGACGGAGGCGCCGCCGACCATGGCACCGCCGACCCAGCGGTGCACGCGGTTGTGGTTGCGCCAGGAGACGCTGCCGCGCCCGCTCCCCCAGCCCTCCAGCTTGTTGCGGAAACCCTTCGTGGCCGTCGAGTCCCAGGGCGGGGCGTCGTAGACCGGGTCCTTCAGGGCCGCTTCCAGATCGCTCCGGGTGGGCAGGTCGATCGGGTCGCGGGCCCGGCCCAGGTCCCGGGTGAGGTAGTTCTCGTCGGTGACGTTCTCCCGCAGCGTCCAGTTGCCCCCGGCGAACGCGAACGGGCCCGTCGTCACCATGCGGTCCGGGCGCCGGCCGTTGCCGCCGAGCAGGTCGTCGGTCCAGGGCGGCCCATCGGGGCTGCGGTCTCGGGTCCAGTCCCAGTACGGCACGGTCACCGAGTCGTCGACCCGGCGCAGCGCGTTCTCCAGGTCCAGCAGGAAGCGGCGGTGCCAGGGCAGGAAGGACGGCGTCATGTGCGCGGCGCGCAGCCCGCGTTCACCGTCGGCCGTGTAGTAGTCGATGTGCATCCGCACGAACTCGTCGTACTCGCCGCGTCGTTTGACCGCCAGCAGCGCGTCGACGAACCGCCGCTTCTCGGTGCGGGTCAGCGCGGTGACGTTCTTACGCGTGTACGCCACGGTCGCTGCCTCCTCCCGGTCCGTGGCCCGTGCCGGGGTCGCGCAGCCGCCGCCCGGGGCCCAGTTCGTCGACGGCCGCGCGGGCCGCGGCCAGCGGGGTGGGGTAGGACGCGTAGTGGTCGACCATCGTGAGCCAGGTGCCATCGGCCCGGCGCATCAGGTGCAGGGGGCGGTCGTCCACGGTGACCCGCCAGGTGCCCCCGCCCGCGTCCCCGTCGGCCGCGCGGTCGGTCGTCGACCGGATCCCGCGCAGCCGGCGGCCCCGGTAGACCTCGTCGAAGACGACCTGGCCGGAGGCGTCACCGGGCGGCGGGTCGCCGGGGCGCCCGTCGTCGGCGGGGTGGCGGCCGGCGTGGTCGGTGGTGGTTCCGGAGCCGCACGACGCGACGGCCGGGGCGAGCACCGCCGCGAGCCCGGCGCCCAGCAGCCCGCGCGCCATTTGCCGTCTGGTCCCGCCGGCACCAGGCTCCCCGTGTCTCGTCGGCGTGTCACCGCTGACCCGGCCACGACCGCTGCCCGTGACGACCATGTTCTGCTCCTCCCTCGAGTGGGTGCGTCCACAGCGGTAACCGCGCGGAGGCCCCCGTGGTCACCGCCGCGGGGCCGTACGAGTCACGGGGACCCGGACGTGCCGCCTGCGGTACGGGTCGTGGCCTCCGGGCGCCGGGCAGCCGGAACCCGCCCGTCGTGCGGGCCGCGACAGCCGTGCGCCGCCGGAACCCGCACGCCCCGCCACCGTGCGGCGCCCCCCGCTCCCCGCCCCGGTGCGACGCGCCCGCGCTACCGCTCCGTACCGAGCGCCAGGCCCAGCGCCGGCACGGTCCGCACCGTCGGAGTCAGGACGCCGGCCTCCGGCAGCTTCACCTGCGGCAGTCCGGGGCTCTCGGCTGCCGGCCGGGTGAGCGGCGCGTCCACGGCCAGGCCGGGGGTGAGGGTGCGCAGGTCGGCGGCGGGGGCGTCGACGCCGATCCGGTCGGAGCCGTCCCCGAGGAGGTGCGGCAGCGGGGACCGCACGTCCAGGCCGGGGAGGCCGCCGTCGAGCGGGAGCTGCGGAAGCGTCTCCTCCGGCATGATGCGGCCCTCGGTGAACCGCGGCCCCTCCGGCGTGCCCGCCGTGGGCACCGGGATCGCCCCGCCGACCTCGGGCAGTTCGACGCCCAGCGCCTGCTCGGCCCCGCCCAGCGGCACGGGCACGGGAACCGTGCCGACCGCGGCGGCGGGCGTCGCCGCGAGCGCGCCGGCCGCCGCCGCCATCGTCGTGAGCACGGCAGCGAGGGTTCCTCGGGTGGTCGACTTCATCTCCGACACGGTCCCTTTCCATGGTTCGGGGCTCGGCATGCGTACCGAGTAACGAGCCGGGAAACCCCGCGACGCACAATTCCCCCGGGTGCCGCAGTAGTACGAGCAGTACGACTGGTGCGGCCGGCACGACGTGCGCCGGGTGAACCCGCCCGGGCGCGCCTGCGAAGCCGGACGGGGCGACGGGACGGCTCAGCTCGGCAGCGGCAGGCCGCCGAGGAGGCCACCGGTGGAGTTCAGAGCGTCGGTCGCGTCGTTCACGGTGCTCAGCGGCGAGCTCTCGTTCTCGGTGTTGAGCGCGTCGGACTGGTGCTTGAGCGGCATGACGTCGATCGGCCCCTGGGTCAGGGTGTTGACGGCACCGTTGAGGCTGGTGGGGGTGAGGTCGGAGGTGCTGTCGTAGGCGAACGCGGGCGCCGCCGCTCCGGCGACGACGAGGGAACCGGCAACGACGGCGGCGGCCTTGAGGGACTTCATCACGGTCCTTTCTGCGGTGACCGCGACTCCGCCGATCCTTCGATCCTCGGGGTGCCGTCACCAGGGAAGCGGTCTGACGCCCTGCCCAACGACCCCCGGCCGCTGGGGAAACCCCGAACGGCGAAAACACCGCCGGAAGGAGGCTTTAGGTGTGGGCCGGAGGGAGGGAGAGCAGAGGCAGAAGGGCGCAGGACCGACGCCGAGGCGGGGGACGGCCGGCAGAGCCCGAAGGCGGAGGGCATCAGACGGCACGGCCGTCGCCCCGGTCACGGGGACCGGGGCGACGGCCAGGGGGCTGGCAACGGCCCTACGGGCACGGCCCCTTCGCGCGTGCGTGCCGCTGGTTCAGGCGGGCGGCTGTGCCACCGTCTCCGGGGCGGCCGGCACGGCAGCCGACGGGGCGGTGGCCGAGGGAGCCGTGGTGGAGGACTCCGAGGTGGAGGACTCCGGGGCGGCGGGCTGCGCCTGCAGGCCCTCCAGGGTCGGGGCGGGCAGGCCGCTGCCGACGAGGGTGGCGGCGATGACGTTGACGAGACCGTTCACCGCCTCGGTGACCGCGGGGGTGACCTGGGCGGCGTCGTCACCCGTGGCGGCGGCGACCACCGCGTCGACGGCCTTCTGGAGGGCGGCGAGCGCCTCGGTGGTGAGGTCGGCCGGGGCCTGCGCCCTGGCCGCCGCCGGGGCCTTGGCATCGCCGGCCGCGGTGCCGGCCGGTGTCACCGGGGCCGCGGGCACCGCCGGGGCGGGCAGCGTCGACGCCTCCGGCACCGTCACGCCGGGCGTGGCCGCACCGGGAGTCGCGGTGTCGGGGACAGCGGCACTCGGGGCCGTGGAGTCCGGGGTCGTGGTGCCCGGAGTGGCGGTGCCCGGAGTCGTCGTGGACGGGGTCGTGGCGCTCGGAGTCGTGGTGGAGGGCGTCGTCGTGGAGGGCGTCGTCGTGGAGGGCTGGGCGGCCGGGGCGTTGGCGGTCGCCTCGGCGATGGCCTCCTTGACCGCGGTGCTCAGTTCGGCCGCCTGCGCGTCCGGGAGCTGGCCGTTGTCCGACTTCAGCACGGTGTCGAGGAGTTGGGTGACGGGCGTGAGGACGCCGCCGAGTCCGGCCACGCTGCCGACCTGGCCGAGCAGCGCGTCGGCTTCCGGTACGGGCGCCTGGGCGGTCACGTGGGCGCGTTCCCGGTGCGCGTCGCCGTGGGCCGCGACGGCGGCCGGTCCGGTGACACCCAGGACGAGTGCGGCACCGAGAGCGGTGGTCGCGATACGGCGGGCGGGCAGACGCATGGGAGGTCCTTTCGATGGTGCGTCGGGTCTTCAGCCCACCGTGGGAGCACCGACCACGCTCCGCAACCGTTCGAATACTCCCCGCCTCCCCCGTCCGGCGGAGGCCGTCTCGTCACCGCTGGTCGGGGGCCTGCCGCACGTCCCCGGACGCACCGTCCACCCACCCCCGATCGGGGGCCACGCGAACCGGCCGCCCGCCCGCGGGAAGCCCACGGACGGACGGCCGGATGCGGATGAGCCGTGACGACGTCAGTCGTTCACGCACGTGTTGCCGAACGCCGGGTTCAGCAGGCCGATGACGTCGATGGTGTTGCCGCAGAGGTTGACCGGAACGTGGACCGGCACCTGGATGACGTTGCCCGACAGCACGCCCGGGGAGTGGGCGGCGGCGGCCTGCGCGCCACTGTCGGCGGCGGCGACACCGGCGGTGCCGGCGACGGCGGCGGCGGCAACGGAGGTCAGGGCCAGGCCCTTCGCAATACGCGACATGGAGAGGTGCTCCTTGGGAGTTGACACAAACATCCGGGCGGATACCCGGCGTTGTGTCAACGCGTGGCGCCCGCTCGGGTTGTGCCGCCAAAGGAGTGATCTCGCGCGGCGCGGCGCCCTCGCCGACCGCACGCCCCCTTCGGGCGCCCTCCGCCGACCGGCACTCCGACGCACGCCCGGCCCTCACCCGACCCTCACCCGCCCTCACCCGAGGGCCGCCCCGTCCCTGCCGGCCCCCCGCCGGACAGCCACACCCATCCGCACGTACGTCCGGTTTACGACACACTCCGCCCGATATGTGAGGGTCCATCCGCATTGGGGCTAGAGTTGCGGCGCTCCCGACGCCCTGCCGGCGCGGGCGCACCGCACTCATGACGGCCCCCTGACCCACCGCCGGACGCCGCTCGGGACATCGTCCGGTCGGCCGGACGGCCGGGGGGCGCTCTCCGAAAGGGTGACGCCGGTCGTGTGCATTCCCCCGGTTCCGCTGCCCCGCCGTGACCGCGCGGGGGCGGGCGGCGCGGTCCGCCGCCTCCGTCGCGCACCGGCCGCCGCAGCCGGCACCCGCTGCCCCGGCGCTCGGACGACCGGCCGCGGCCACCTCCGGTCGGGCGGTCGCGATGTGCCCCTCACCGGACCGGAGGGGGCGGCCGCCGGGCCCGTCCCGTCGGATGCGGACAACCCCGGCCACGACCCGAACGGGTTCGGTCGCGCCCGGGTGCCGGGGGTCACGGGTGACCAGGTGGCCGTCCTGATCGTTGCCCAGCCGGACGCGGCAGGGCACGGCGCGCTCCGTGCCGCCGCCGACACCCACGAGTGAGGCGCGTTCCCGCCCGTCCCGAGCACCGTCCGTGAGCGAGGAATCCGCGCATGCACCAGTCACCGACCGACCCCCGGCCGCGGGTCCTGCACCTGACCCAGCCCGTGGACGGCGGCGTCGCCCGGGTCGTGACGGACCTGACCCGGGCTCAGCTGGCCGCCGGATGGCGGGTGACGGTCGCCTGCCCGGGCGGGACCCCCCTCGCCGGCGCACTGGACGCGCTCGGGGCCGACGTGCGGCCATGGTCCGCCACCCGCTCGCCCGGGCCGTCCCTGGCCGGTGAGGTGCGGCGGCTGGCCCGGCTGGTGGCGGAGGTGGCACCGGACCTGGTGCACGCCCACAGTGCGAAGGCCGGGCTCGCCGGACGGCTCGCGATCAGGGGCCGGATCCCGACCGTGTTCCAGCCGCACGCCTGGTCGTTCGAGGCGGTCGGCGGGGTCACCGGCGCGCTGGCCGTGCGCTGGGAACGGTGGGCGGTGCGCTGGACGGCGCGGACCGTGTGCGTCAGCGAGGCGGAACGGCTGCGCGGCACGCGAGCCGGGATCCGCGGCCCGGCCGACGTCGTCCCCAACGGCGTCGACACCGCCCGCTTCCACCCGACGGCAGCCGTGCCCCCCGCCCCGGACACGGCCACCACCCCACCCCCGGCTTCCGCCCGTGCCACCCCGTCCGCGTCCTCAGCCCCCTCCGCTTGCTCCGTCTCCTCGGTCTCATCCGTCTCGTCCGCCCGGGCCAGCGTCCTGGCCGGCGTGCCCGGCGCCGACCCGGCGGCCCCGCTGGTGGTGTGCGTGGGCCGGCTGTGCCCCCAGAAGGGCCAGGATCTGCTCGTGCACGCCTGGGACACGGTGCTGCGGCGGGTGCCCGGCGCCCGGCTGGTGCTGGTCGGAGACGGCCCGGACCGCGACCGGCTGCGCGCCCTGGCACCGGAGTCCGTGCTGTTCGCGGGTGCCGTCGCCGACCCCGCGCCCTGGTACCGGGCGGCCGACCTGGTCGTCCTGCCGTCGCGCTGGGAGGGCATGGCGCTCGCGCCGCTGGAGGCGATGGCGTGCGGGCGTCCGGTGGTGCTGAGCGACGTGGACGGCGCCCGGGAGAGCCTGCCGCCGTCCCTCGCGCCGCACTGCCTGGTGCCGCCGCGGGACCCGGCCGCGCTGGCCGCCGCCGTCACCGCTCTGCTGCTCGACCCGCCGCTGCGCGCCTCGCTGGGCGAGCGGGGGCGCCGGCACGTCCTGTCCACGCACGACGTACGGCACACCACGCGGGCGGTCGCGGCCCTGTACCGCGACCTCCTCGGCGCGGTGCCCGTGACGTCCGTCGAGCCCACCGAGTGCAGGGAGCCGATCCCCTCGTGACCGCGGAAAGCACCGTCCCCACCCCCGCCACCCCTGCCGCCCGGCCCCGGGACGCCGGGGGGCACCCGGCCGTCTCGGTGATGCCGCCGCGCGGCCCGGCCGGCTTCCGCTTCCCCGCCCGGCGGCCACCGGCCCGGCCGGAGTCCCCGCTGCCGCTGCTGGCCGCGGACGGCTCCGCCGCGCTGCTGGGGGCGCTCACCCTCACCGGCGACCGGCGCGGACCGCTGGTCGTGGCGGGACTCCTGGCGGCGCTGGTCACCGCCTCCCTGCTGCTCGTCCCGCACCGGCGCCGCCGGGTGACCGGGGTGCTGGACGAACTGCCCGCCGTCTGCGGGCGGATCGCCGTGGTGTGGCTGGCGCTCGGGGCGCTGGTCGCCGCGTACGCACCGCAGCAGGCGCTGGCCGCGCCGACCCTGCTGCTGGGGTTCGCCGTCCAGTCCGCGGCGGGCTGCGCGGGCCGGGGGCTGGTCCACCGCCGGCGGCGGGTCCGGCTGCTGCGCCGGCCGCGCGCCGCACTCGTCGTGGGCCCGGCGCCCCTCGCACGCCGGGTGGCCGCGGCCCTGCTGCGCCATCCGGCGTGCGGGGTGCGGCCGGTGGGGATCGTCACGGAGGAACCGGACGGCGTCGACGGACTGCCCGTGCTCACCAGCGGCGAGGAGGTCGAGCGCGCCCTCATCCAGAACGGGGTGCGTGAGGTCGTCGTCGTGCACCCCTCGGTCCGGCTGCGGCAGGGGCCGCTGCTGCGGGCACTCGACGAGTCGGGGTGCGCGGTCCGCGAGGTCGACGCGGACAGTCCCTCGCCCGGCTCGCCCGAGCGGCTCGCCGGGTTCTCCTGCCGCCGCCTGTTCCCGGGCTCCGCGCACCCGGGCGGCGCGGGCAAGCGGGCCCTGGACGTGACGGTGTCGGCGGTACTGCTGCTGCTCGTCAGCCCGCTGCTGCTGGTGTGCGCGGCGGTGCTGCGAGCCACCGGCGGCCCCGGGGTGGTGTTCCGGCAGGAGCGGATCGGACGGGACGGGCGGCCGTTCACGCTGCTGAAGTTCCGCACCCACCGGCCGGCCGACGCGCACGAGGCGGCGACCCGGTGGAGCGTCGCGGACGAACGCCGGATGCCGTGGTTCTGCCGCTTCCTGCGCCGCACCTCCCTGGACGAACTGCTCCAGCTGTGGAACGTGCTGCGCGGCGACATGAGCCTGGTCGGGCCGCGTCCCGAACGGCCTTACTTCGTCGCCCAGTTCAGCCAGACCTATCCCGGCTACGCGGCCCGGCACCGCATGCGGACCGGCATCACCGGGCTCGCGCAGGTGCACGGGCTGCGCGGGGACACCTCGATCGAGGACCGGGCGCGGTTCGACAACGCCTACATCGACAACTGGTCGCTGTGGCAGGACGTCTGCATCCTGCTGCGCACCGCCGCCACGCTCGTCCGGCCGACGGGGAGCTGACCCCATGACCCACCCGGTGCCCGCGCCCGGCGGGCGGGGCGTCACGCCGGTGCTGCCCGTGGTGGCGGTGGTCGTCGTCCTCGCCCTGCCGTTCGGCCAGAGCGGCGGGGACGGCCCGGGTCCCGCCGACGCGGTGTCCGCGCTGGCGGTGCTCGTCTGCGCCGTCCGGCTGCTGCGGGACCGGCGCCGGCCCCTGCCGCGCACGGCCGCCGTGGTGTTCGGGCTGCCGGTGCTGGGCCTGGCGGTGGCCGCGGTCACCGCGGTGTCACCGGCGGCCGGGCTGTCGGGGATGGGCCGCTACCTCCAGGTGTTCGTGCTGGTGCCGCTGGCCGTGCTGCTGCTGATCCGCGACCGGCGCGACTTCCGGCTGCCCGCCTGGGCGATGGTGGGGCTCGCCGTGTGGCAGGGGGCCGTCGGGGTGCACCAGTACGTGACCCGCACCGGCGCCTCCTACCAGGGCCAGCCGGTGCGGGCGGTGGGCACGTTCGGCCCGCAGGACGTGATGGGCATGGCGACGGTGGTGTCGCTGGGCCTGGTGTGCGCCCTCGGTCTCGCGCTGGGCCGGTCGCCGCTGCGGGAGCGGCTGGTGGCCGCCGGGTTCGTACTGGTGCTGCTGCCGCCGCTGGCCCTGTCGTTCAGCCGGGGCGCGTGGATCGCGACGGCGGTGGCGTGCACGGCGCAGCTGGTGCTCGCCGGGCTGCGGCGGGCGGTGACGGCGGGGGCGGTGGCCGTGGCGGCGGCGGTCGTCCTGGCCGGCGGGTTCGGGGTGGGCACGTCGATGCTCCAGGAGCGCGTCGGCAGCATCACCCGGGTCACCGACGCGCCGGACCAGTCGGTGACCGACCGGTACACGATGTGGGCGGCGGCGACCGCGATGTGGCGCGAACAGCCGCTCACCGGCGTCGGCCTGAAGGGTTTCCCGGAGCACCGGGACACGCACGCCTCGCTCGCGCTGTCCTCGGGCAGCGACACGGAGGGCGCGGGCGCGGCGTTCCGCCGGCAGCCCCTGCTGTCCCCGCACAACATGTACCTGCTGGTGCTCGCCGAACAGGGGCTGCTCGGGCTGCTCGCCCTCGCGGGCGGCTGGCTGGCCCTGCTGGGCTGCGCGGTGCGCAGGGTGTGGCGGGTCCGCCGGAGCGGCGGGCCGGGTCTGGACTGCGGGCTGATCGCCTGCGGCCTGCTGGTCCGGCTGCTGACGGACTTCTCCTACGCGGACATCGGGGGTCCGTCCACCGTGCTGACGGCGGTGTGCCTGGGCCTGGCGGCCTGGTGGGCGCTGACCGGGAGCACCGTGCCGCGCCCTGTCGGGCCGGGTCCCGCCCCGGCGGCACGCGGCACGGCCGAGGGGGCGGGGGCGCGATGACGGCGACACCGCCGCGCTCCCTGGCGGCCGCCCCGCCCTCGCCCTGGGGCACCACCCGCGCGGCCTCGGGCACCGCCCGCTGGCACGCGACCGTCGGCGGGACGCCGCCCGCCGGTCCCCGGACCGGGACGGCGGGCCCGGCGGGCTCCGGTCCGGCCCCGGGAGGCCGGGTGACTCCGGGAGGCCGGGTGACTCCGGGGGGTCCGGTGGCCGCGGGCGGCCCGGTGACTCCGGGCGGCCCGGAGGGTGCGGGCGGCCCCGCGACCCCGCGAGTCCGCGTGATCCCGCGAGGTCCGATGGGCCGGGCAGCCTCGGCAGCCGCGGCAGTCGCGCCAGCCGCGGCGGAAGCGGCAGCCCCGGCCGTCGGCACGGGCCGCGCCGCCCGCCTGACCACGAGCCGGGCCACGGGCACCGCGCCGAGCGGGAGCATCGCCACCGGCGGCGGCACGCCCGCCTCCGCGCAGGCCACCACACCCCCCTCCGCGCCCGCCTCCCCGCAGTCCACGGTGACCGGCTGCGGCACGCCCGCCTCCGGGCGGGGCGGCCCTCCGTCGCCCCCGGCGGACCGTCCCCGGGGCACCGGCGGGCACCTCCCCCGGGGGTTCCTCGGCCGGGCGGCGCTGGTCACGGCCGTGCTGTCGGTGGCCGGGGCGCTGCTCGGGCTGCTGCGGGACCAGGCGCTGGCCCGGCTGTTCGGGGCCGGGAGCGAGACCGACGCGTTCCTGGTGGCGTGGACCGTGCCGGAGTTCGGGGCGACGCTGCTGATCGAGGACGGGCTGGCCATCGCGCTGATCCCGGCGTTCAGCCTGGCGCTCGCCCGGCAGGCACGGGGTGCCTCCGGTGACCCGGTCCGCGCCCTGGTGGCCACCACGCTGCCCCGGCTGTCGCTGGCGTTCGTGGCGGCCGGCGCGCTGCTGGTGGCCGCCGCCCCGCTGGTCGTCGCGGTGCTCGCGCCCGGACTGTCCGACCCCGGTCTCGCCGTGGACTGCACCCGGCTCACCGCGACCTGCGTGCTGAGCTTCGGACTCGCCGGGTACTGCAGCGCGGCCCTGCGCGCGCACCACCGCTACCTCGCCCCGGCGGCCGTCTACGTCGTCTACAACACCGGCATCATCGCGGTGATGCTCACCCTCGGTGAGCGTTGGGGGGTGCGGTCGGCGGCCGTCGGGGTGGCCGTCGGCGGCTGCCTGATGGCGGCGGTGCAACTGCCCGGCCTGGTGCGCCAGTTGCGGAAGGGGGCGGCGCGGGCGACGGCGGCGGTGGCCGGCGGGCCGGGGCCGTCGATGGGCCTGGGGCTGCTGCTCGCCGTCCTGCTGTTCGCGCTGTGCCGCCAGTCGCAGGTGCTGGTCGAGCGTTTCCTCGGCTCGTCGCTGCCCGCCGGTTCCATCTCGCACCTCAACTACGCCCAGAAGGTGGCCCAGGTGCCGATGACCTGGTCGCTGATGCTGGTCACCGTCACCTTCCCGGTGGTGGCCCGCGCGCTGGCCGACGGGGACACCGAGCGGGCGCGGGCGCGGGTGGAGCGCGACCTGGCGCTGGCCGCCGCGGTCGTCCTGCTGGGGACGGCCACCGTCGTCGCCTGCGCCCCGCAGGTCGTCGCACTCCTCTTCCAGCGTGGCGCGTTCACGGCCGCCGACACGGCGGCCACGGCCGGTGTGCTGCGGGTGTACGCGCTCGGGCTGCTCGCCCAGACGCTGGTCGGCGCGCTGATCCGCTCCTACTTCTCGGCCGGCCGCGTCACCTGGTACCCGCTCGCCGCGATGGCCGTGGGGCTGGCGGTCACCGCCGGGGCCGGCGCCTGGGCGGTGGGCCCCTGGGGGGTGGCGGGGATCGCCGCCGCCAACGCCGCCGGGATCACCGTCACCGCCGTGCTGCTGCTGCGCGGCCTGGGGCGGCGCGGCATCCCGGTGCACACCCGCCGGGTGGTGGCCGGGCTGCTGCGGCCGGTGGCCGCCGCGACGGCCGCCACGGCGGCCGGCCTGACCGTCGCCCAGCGGTTCGGCTCTCCCGTCCTCGCCCTGTCCGCCGGAGTCCTCACCGTGGCCGCCGTGTTCCTGCTGTGCGGCCGGGCCCTGGGCGACCAGGGCTGTGTCACCGCCTGCTCCGCCGCCCGCGCCGTCGCGCGCCGGGCGGCCCGGCCCCCTGCCCGCACGCTCACTCGAAGGTGACGCCATGCCCGCACCCGTGTCCGCATCCGCACCCGTGTCCGCAGACCGCCCGGCACCCGCCGACCGCCCGGCCGGGCCCGTGCCGTGGGTGGCGATGTACCACTCCGTCGGCGACTGCGCCGACGACCCGTACCGCGTCACCGTCACGCCCGAACGGCTGGACCGCCAGCTGGCGTGGCTGCGGCGGCGCGGGCTGCGGGGCGTGTCCATGGCCGAGCTGCTCGCCGCCCGCGCCCGGGGCGGGGGCGGCGGCCTGGTCGGCCTCACCTTCGACGACGGGTACGCCGACTTCCTCACCGGCGCCCTGCCGGTGCTCACGGAACACGGGTGCACGGCCACCCTGTTCGTCCTGCCGGGCCGGCTCGGCGGCGACAACGCCTGGGACCCGCTCGGTCCGCGCAAGCCGCTGCTCAGCGCCGACGGCGTCCGGCGTGCGGCCGCCGCGGGCGTGGAGATCGGCTCGCACGGGCTGACCCACGTCGACCTGACCCGCGCCGACGACCCCACGCTCACCGCCGAGGTCGCCGACAGCAGAGCACTGCTGACGAAGCTGACGGGTGCTCCGGTGGAGGGCTTCTGCTACCCGTACGGCACCCTGGACCGCCGCGCCGTGGACGCGGTGCGCGACGCCGGGTACGCCTACGCCTGCGCCATCGACCCCGGCGCGCTGACCGGCCCGCACGCCCTGCCCCGCGTCCACGTCGGCCAGCGGGACACCTCCGCGCGGCTGTACCTGAAGTACCGGCTGCACCGGTTGCGCCGCCGTCCGGCGGAGGGCGCGCGGTGAGGGCGCTGCACGTCATCACCGGCCTGGGGGTGGGCGGCGCCGAGCAGCAACTGCGGCTGCTGCTGCGGCACCTGCCCGCCGACTGCGACGTGGTGACCCTGACCAACCCGGGCGCGGTCGCCGACGGCCTGGCGGCCGACGGGGTGCGGGTCACCCACCTCGGGATGGCCGGCAACCGTGACGTGGGCGCGCTGCCCCGGCTGGTGCGGCTGATCCGCGCGGGCGGCTACGACCTGGTGCACACCCACCTCTACCGGGCCTGCCTGTACGGCAGGATCGCCGCGCGGCTCGCGGGCGTCCGCGCCGTCGTCGCCACCGAGCACTCCCTCGGGACGACGCAGATGGAGGGGCGCCCGCTCACGCCGGGCGTGCGGGCCCTGTACCTGGCCGGGGAGCGGCTGGGCCGGACGACCGTCGCCGTGTCCGCCACCGTCGCCGCCCGGCTGGAGGAGTGGGGGGTGCCCGCGTCGCGGATCGCGGTGGTCCCCAACGGCGTGGACGCGGACCGTTTCCGCTTCGACCCGGCCGGCCGGGAGCGCACCCGGCGCCGCCTCGGACTGCCCGACGGGGCGTTCGTCGTCGGCGGGGTCGGCCGGCTCGTGCCGGGCAAGCGCTTCGACGTCCTGATCCGCGCCCTGGCCCTGCTGCCCGCCGACACCTGGCTGCTGCTGGTCGGCGGCGGGGAGCAGGAGAGCGTGCTGCGGCGCACCGCGCGGGAGGCGGGGGTGGCCGGCCGGGTGCTGTTCGCCGGCGAGCGGCCGGGGGTGCCGGACGGTTCCCCGGGGCCCGGCCTGCCCTCGCTGACCGCCGCGATGGACGTGTTCGCCTCGCCGTCCCCGCAGGAGGCGTTCGGGCTGGCCGTCGTGGAGGCCCTGGCGTCCGGCCTGCCGGTGCTGTACGCCTCCTGCCCGGCGCTGGAGGACCTGCCCGCGTCCGCCGCGCCCCGGGCCCGCCGGATCGAGGGCGGACCGGAGGCGTTCGCGCGCGCCCTGTCGGACGTGCGCGCCCTGTCGGACGTACGGGCCCTGTCGGACGCGCGGGTCCGGCCGGACGGGAGCGCCCCGCCGGGCGCGCGGGGACGGGTCCCGCTCTCCCGGGAGGTGCCCGAGGCCGTCCGGCACTACTCCGTCACCCGCACCGCCGGCCTGCTCATGGACGTCTACACGGCCGCCCTGACCGGTGCGGCCGCACCGTCGTCGCCCTCACCGGCACCCCCGGTGCCGTCGCCGTCGTCCCCGTCACCCGAGGGAGTCAGTTCGACATGACCGAGAACCCCGCCGGGCGGCGCCGCCCGGCCGCCGCCCTGGTCCGGCTGCGGGCCCTGCCGCCCTGGTCGCTGCCCGCGGCCGGTGTCGTCGCCGGAGCGCTGCTCGGCACCGCCTACGGGCTGACCGCCACCCCCACGTACACGGCCACCAGTTACGTGGTGGCGGTGCCGAAGGAGAACTCCGACCCGGGCACCGCGCTCGGCTTCGCCCAGGCGTACGGCCGGGTGGCGGGCCAGCTTGCGGTGCTCGGCGACGCCCAGGTGTGGGCAGGCGTGCCGGTGAGCACGCTGCGGGACGGCGTGCGCACGGCGACCTCGCCGGACGCGCCGATGGTGTCGGTCACCGCGACCTCGTCCCGCCCGGACGTGGCCGCCGACATGGCCAACGCCGTCTCGCGCGCGCTGACCCGGCACGCGGCGGGCGCCGAGGACGCCACCCGCGTGGAGCTGCGCCAGTTCGCGCGGGCCACCGCGCCCGCCGAGCCGTCGTCGGCGCCGTGGACGGTGACCGGGGCGGTCGGGGCGAGCGCCGGGGGTCTGCTGGGCGGCCTGGCGCTGCTCGCGCGCCCCCGGCGTGCGGTGCCGGGGCCGGTGCCCGCGGCGTCGGTGCCGGGTCCGGCGCCCGCCGCCGACGTGCACGGGCAGCTGTGACGTACCGCGTCGAACGGGTCACCGACGACGACGCCTTCGCCTCCCTCGGTGACGCCTGGACCCGGCTGTACCGCCGGTGCCGGGAGGCCACCCCGTTCCAGAGCCATGCCTGGCTGTCGTCCTGGTGGCACGCCTACGGCCGCCCGGGGGACCTGCGGCTGCTGCTGGTGCGCGAGGGCGGTGCGCTCGTCGCCGCGGCCCCGCTGATGCGGGTGCGGCGGCCGTGGCCGGCGCTGGTGACGCTCGGCGGGGCGATCTCCGACTACGGCGACGTGCTGCTGGACGGCACGTGCGGGCAGGGGGCGGTGGACGCGCTCACGGACGCGCTGGCCGGGGCCGCCCGGACCGCGCTGGTCGACCTGCGGGAGGTGCGGCCCGGCGCCGCCGCCGAACGGGTCCTCGCCCGCTGGCCGGGCCCCCGGCAGCGGCTGGAGGACTCGCTGTGCCTGGAGCTGCCCGCCGTGCCGATGGACGAACTGGTCGCCCGGCTGCCGTCGGCGAAGTCACAGCAGCGGGTGCGGGCCAAGCTGCGCAAGCTGGACCGGCTGGGCGTGCAGCGGCACGTGGTCCCGCCCCACGGGGTGGACGCGGCGCTGGCCCGGCTGCTGGAGCTGCACCGGCTGCAGTGGGCGGGCCGCCGTGTCACCCCCGAGCACCTGCGGCCGCGCTTCCGCGCGCACCTGGTCGGCGCCGTCGGCCCGATGGTGCGGGCCGGGGACGCGGTGGTCACCGAGTTCCGGCTGGACGGGGAGGTGGTCGCCGTGGACGTGACGCTGATGTCGCCGCGGGTGGCGGGCGGTTACCTGTACGGGGCGCATCCGCGGCTGCGGGAACTCCGGGCGGACGTGGCGGTGATGCTGCTGGACGCGTGCACCACGCACACCAAGGACGGTGCCCACGCGACGCTGAGCCTGCTGCGCGGCGACGAGCCGTACAAGCACCACTGGCGGCCGGAACCGGTGCGCAACGGCCGGCTGCTGCTCGCCCGGCGGCGCACCGCACCGCTGCTCGCGGCGGCGCTCGGGGACGCGGCGGCCCGGCGGCGCGGCCGGGAGCTGCGGCGGCGCGGACCCGACGCGGGCGGCGGACCCTGACCGGGTCCGCCGCCGCGCCCGGGGCGGGGCTACCGGGCGGCCCGCGACCACCAGTCGAGGCGCAGGCAGAGCCGGCCGCCCATCCAGTACTCGACCCACTGCCCCAGGTCCAGCGGCGTGCAGCCGGCCGGTACGGCGGCCGCCGGCGGGACGGACGGCACCGGCTGCGGGGTGGCCGACGGGGCGGGGCCGGAGCCGCGGCCGGACAGCACGGACCGGTAGACGGCGGAGGACTCGGGGTTGTGGCCGCACTGCCACACGCCGTGCGGGCAGTAGTCGGTGAGCGTGTTGTAGAGGGGTTTGTGCTCGTCCATCCAGGCGAGCATGCCCTTCATGTACTCCGCGTTGTCGCCGTTGCGGAACAGTCCCCATTCGGGATAGGAGATGGGCTTGCCGCGGGCTTTCGCGAATTCGACGTGGTGCCGCAGGCCGTAGGGTTCCGTCACCTGTTCGTCGAACGGCATGCCGCGCGGCTGGTCGTAGGAGTCCATGCCGATGATGTCGACCGTGTCGTCGCCCGGGTAGCACTCGGTCCACGGGATCGCGTCCCGCCCCCGGCTCGGGGTGAAGTCGAACCGGAACTCCTGGCCGGGGACCGCGCGCATGGTGGTGACGATGCGGTTCCAGTACGTCTTCCAGGCCTCCGGGTCGGGCCCGCAGCGGTGGGTGTAGGTGATGCCGTTCATCTCCCAGCCGAGCACCAGGACCGTGTCCGGCACCCTCAGCTCCACCAGCCGCTCGGCGAGCGCGCGGAAGTGGTGGTCGTAGCGGCCGGCGGCGCCCTCCCGCAGCAGCCGACGCACCTCGTGGTCGTCCAGGCCCTCCTCGTTGCGCTCCAGCATGGGCACGTTGAGGACGAGCATCCGGTCGTCGGCGCCGCGCCGCCAGTTCGCCCAGACGTCGAGGAAGCCGGGGCGGCCCTCGATGTTGCTCCAGCGGTCACCGGGCAGGTACGTGTGGCCGACCCGCAGGCGGGCGCCGCCCAGCCACTGGCTGAGCTCGGCCATGCGGGTGACGCCGCGGGGGCCGTAGTCGAGGTAGGCGCCGAAGGCGGGCTCGGGCTGTCCGGATGCCGGGGGTGCCGGGGACGCCGAGGGTGCCGACGGGGCGGGCGACTCCGGGACCGTCGGGGACGGCGTGGCCGTTCCGGGGGCGGGGTCCGTGCTTCCGCCGGCGGCGAAACCGGGTCCGGCGGCCAGGGTGGCGGCCGCGGTGACCGCCGCGGCGACACATGCCAGCCGTCGCAGCCGGGGCCGTCGCTGCTGTGGGGCCATGCCTGCTCCTCAGATTCGTCGCCGCGGTGCCGCCGCGCCCGGTGTGCGCCGCTGTCCCCACGTCTCCTGGTCGTCCTGCCGTACTGACACCCAGTCATATGAAATGCCATCACGCCACCGCCGCTACGGCTTTCGAGTGCTGCCGTCGCCCGCACCGGTGACCGAATCGAAGGAAATGAACCCGTGTCCCTGCTCGACGCCCGTGTCCCCGCCGTGCTGCTGCGGATCGACCGGAACCCCTTTCACCACGGAACGCTGGGAGCCGTGCGGTCGCTCGGCCGGGCGGGCGTGGAGGTGCACGTGGTCGCCGACTGCGGGGGCAGCCCGGTCCGCGCCTCCCGCTTCGTGACGGCGCTGCACACCCCTCCCCCGCCCGGTGCGGACCCGGCCGAGGTGGCGGCGGTCCTGCTGCGGGTGGCGGCGCGCATCGCCCGGCCGGCCGTGCTGATCCCGATGGACGACGCGGGCGCGCTCGCGGTGAGCCGTGCCCGGCGGGAGCTGGCGCCGGCCTACCTGCTGCCGGACCGGTCCGGGGCCCTGCCCGAGCAGGTGGCCGACAAGGCCGGACTGTCCCGGCTGTGCGGGACGCTCGACGTCCCGCACCCGTCGACCGTCGCCCCGGACAGCGCCGGCGAGGCCGCCGCCGCGGCGTGGCGGCTGGGGCTGCCGGTGGTGGCGAAGTGGAGCAGGCCGTGGCTGCTGCCGCCGGGCAGCGGGCTGCGGAGCACCGTGCTGCTGCGCAGTGCCGGGGAGGCGCGGGAGCTGTACGGGCGGCGCGCGGAGGCGGGCAGCCCGCTGCTGTTGCAGGCGTTCCTGCCGCCGGGCCCGGACCGGGACTGGTTCTTCCACGGGTACGCCGACCGGTCCGGCGGCGTGCGGGCGGGCGGGGCCGGGCTCAAGCTGCGGTCCCGGCCGCGCGGGGCGGGGCTGACGGCGGTCGGCCGGTGGGAGCCGAACCCGAGGGTGCGGGCCCTGGCCGAGCGGCTCACCGTCGAGCTGGGCTACCGCGGCATCCTCGACCTGGACTTCCGCCGGTGCGCCGGCACCGGTGACTACCACCTGCTCGACTTCAACCCCCGCCCCGGGGCCCAGTTCCGGCTGTTCACGGACACGGCCGGACTGGACGTCGTGCGGGCACAGCACCTGGACCTGACGCACCGTCGGCTGCCGGAGGGGGAGCCGGTGCCGGGGCGGGCGTTCGTGGTGGAGAACTACGCCCCGCTCGGCGCGCTGCGGCGGGCGCCGGGCGGGCGGGAGCTGGCCTGGTGGGCGCCGGACGACCGGGCGCCGGGGCGGGCGATGTGGGGGCTGTGGGCCCGGCACGCGGCGGGGCGGCTGCCGGCGCGGCTGCGCCGGACGGGCGGCCGGGCGGTGCCGCAGCCCGCGGTCCGGGTGGTGCGGCAGGGGGCGGCACCGGAGGGCGCGGGACACGCCGACGAGCGGGCGGGCCGCCGCTGACACGCGCGGGCCCCCGCTCCGGGGCACGCGCGGCGGCGGGTGCCCGGCAACGGGGGCTGCGGGGGCGTCGGGGTCAGTGGCGGGAGGCCGTGCGGGACCGACGGTAGAGGACGGCACCGCCCGCGATGAGGGCGAGGCTCGCGGCCGCGGCACCGGCCATGTTCTCGCTGCCGGTCTCCGGCAGGCTGGGCGGGGTGGACGGCGGCGTGGTGGGCGGCGTCGTCGGCGGAGTGGTGGGAGGCGTGGTCGGCGGCGTCGTGGGAGGCGTCGTCGGCGGAGTGGTGGGGGGCGTGGTCGGCGGCGTCGTCGGCGGGGTGGTGGGCGGCGGGGTCTCGCCGTAGCCGGGAGGCTCCTCGTTGGCGCAGGAGTTGCCGAAGACCGGGTTGAGCAGGCCGATCACGTTCACCGAGTTGCCACAGGCGTTGACGGGCACGTCGACCGGGAGCTGGGCGTTGTTGCCGGAGCCGACGCCGGGCGAGCCCTCGGTGTACCCGTCGGCGGAGGCGCCGCCGCCGGGGCCGTACCCCTCGTCGCCGCCGGGGCCGTGACCGTGGTGGCCGGAGTCGCCGTTCCCGTGGTGACCGGAGCCGTGTCCGGAGTCGCCGTTCCCGTGGTGACCGGAGCCGTGTCCGGAGTCGCCTTCGGGGCCGCGGTGGCCGGAGTCGCCGCCGGGCCCGTGGCCGGAGTCGTGGTGGCTGCCGGAGTCGTGGTGGCCGCCGGGGGCACCGGGGGTGCCGTGGTCCGGTGAGCCGCTGTCCCGGTGCTGCTCCGACACGTTGGCGCACTCGTTGCCGAACGCCGGGTTCAGCGCGGCGGCCACGTCGACCGTGTTGCCGCAGACGTTGACCGGGACGTGCACCGGAACCTGGATGTCGTTGCCGGACACGACGCCCGGCGAGCCGTGCGCGGCGCCTTCCGCCTGCGAGTCGGCGAGGGCGGTGCCGCCGCACAGGGACAGAATGCCCGTCGCGGCGGCCGCCGCGACCATTCCCTTGCTCAGGGTCTGTCGCATTGTCGTTGTCTTCCTGCTTGAAGAATGGTGGAGAAGCGGTACGGCCGACCCGGGAACGATCACTGTTCGCCGGGCCGGCCGTGACGCCCGGCCGTGACGGCCGAGCGGGACATCGTCAGTCGTTCACGCACACGTTGCCGAAGGCCGGGTTCAGCAGGCCGATCACGTTGACGGTGTTGCCGCAGACGTTGACCGGGACGTGGACCGGGACCTGGATCACGTTGCCGGAGAGGACACCGGGGGAACCGATCGCGGCACCCTGGGCGCCCGAGTCGGCGACGGCCGGGGCGGCCATGCCCAGGGCCATGAGTGCGCCCGCGACGAGAGCAGCGCTCTTCTTCATGAAGTTTCCCTTCTCTGCGGTCATGCCCGTGTGACGGCCTAAACCGAGCGAGCGCAGCTGGACGGCTCGCACCATGACCTGCAGCCTGCAAACGAGGAATTGACGGTCGAAGAAACGACGGAACGGGCAGGACCCGGGAATTCACCCGGATGCTCCACGCCACGTCGGTGACATACCTCCGAGCGGGCGGTGTCCACCGCCCGGCCGGCCCCGCACAAGCCCGCGCGCGGCCGGGCGGCCCGTCCTCCGTCGACGGGAGCGGGCCGCCCGGGCCGCGTGCGGTGCGGCTCAGTCCTCGACGTTGGCCGACAGGACCGACAGGTCCTCCAGGATGTGCGACAGGGCGGCGTCGCCCTTCGCCTGGGTGGAGTTGTCGGCGCACTGCTGGTTCAGCTCGTCCGACAGGATCGGCACGTCCTGGACCGGGACCAGGTTGATGACGGCGACGTTGACGTCCTCGACGCCCAGGCACGGCTTGTTCAGCGTGCCGTCGACCAGCGAGAGCTGCGGGCTCATGTCGCCCTCGGTCGACGAGTTGCCGAACGCCGAGGAGGCGCCGTTGCCGTTGGCGACGTTGGGGCCGGAGTCGTCACCGATGGCCAGCGCCGTGGGAGCGGCCGCCACCGACATACCGATGACCGCCGCGGCGACCATAGCCTTCTTGAGCACTTCGCGTTCCTTTCCTCGTAGCGACGCATGTCGTAGCGACGCAAGTCCTACGGCTGCATCAACAGGCGTCGCGGGTTTTGGTTGCGGGCGTTCACCCGGTTGGCCCGCATGACTTTCCCCGGACCTGGGAAAAAGGGGCCTCCGCCGCCCATCGGTTCATTTCTCATATGGGCCGACAACACACTCCGGTGTCCGCCGACGGGGTGAAGGGGAGAAACCCTTGCGGGCACGGGCAGTTGACCAGGTCGCCTCGGTGGACGGGGTTTCGTCAGAAAGGACTTGGCCAATGATCAAGAAGGCTATTGCCGTTGCGGCGATCGCCGCTTCCGCCATGGGCACCGGTGTCGCCATGGCGCCGCAGGCGCTGGCGATCGGGGACGACTCCGGTCCGAGCGTGGCCAACGGCAACGGAGCGATGCAGAGCTTCGGCAACTCCTCCACGTACGGCAACATGAGCCCGCAGATGGCGCTGATCCAGGGCTCGTTCAACAAGCCCTGCATCGCGGTCGACGACATCCCGGTCTCGGTGCTCAACCTGGTTCCGCTGCAGGGTCTGAACATCCTGTCGGACGAGTCGAACCAGCAGTGCACCGAGAACTCCACGCAGGCCAAGCGCGACGGTGCCCTGTCGCACCTGCTGGAGGACGTGTCGATCCTGTCGGCCAACGGCGAGAGCTGAGCGGTTCACGACGCGCCGGGAGAAGGCGCGCGCGAGGGCGGGGTCACCGGTACGGCCGGTGGCCCCGCCCTCGTCATGGGTCCGGGCGGCCGGACCCCGCCGGTGCCCCGGCGGCGGGGCCCGGGACCGCTCAGGAGTAGAGCTTGTCGATGTCCGCCGCGAACGCCTGCTGCGCGGCCTGCCGCTTGACCTTCAGGGACGGGGTCAGCAGTCCGTTCTCCTCGGTGAACTCGCCTTCCACCAGCCGGAAGGCGCGGATCGACTCCGCCCGGGACACCGCCTCGTTGGCGTAGTCGACGGCCTTCTGCACATCGGCCCGCATCCGCGGGTCGTCGATCACCTCGGACATCGGCGTCCCGGCGGGCAGCCCCCGCACGGACAGCCAGTGGGCCACCGTCTCCGGGTCCAGGGTGATCAGCGCGCCGACGAAGGGCCGGTTGTCACCGACGACGAGGCACTGGCCGACGGGAGGGCGGCTGCGCAGCCGGTCCTCCAGGACGGCCGGGGAGACGTTCTTCCCCCCGGTGGTGACGAGGATGTCCTTCTTGCGCCCGGTGATGGTGAGGTAGCCGTCCGCGTCGAGGGAGCCGAGGTCGCCGGTGGCGAACCAGCCGTCGTCGAGCACCTGCCGGCTCGCCTCGGGGTTGTTCCAGTAGGAGCCGAAGACGATGCCGCCCTTGATGTGGACCTCCCCGTCGTCGGCGATGCGCACGGCGGTGCCGGGCACCGGGAGGCCGACGGTGCCGGGGCGCGGGCCGAGCGGCGGGACGACGGTGGCGGCGGCGGTCGTCTCGGTCAGGCCGTAGCCCTCGTAGATGAGGATGCCGGCGGCGTAGAAGAAGAGGTTGAGGTCGCGTTCCAGCGGGGAGCCGCCGCTGATGGCGTACCGCAGGCGGCCGCCGAGCTCCTTGCGGACGCGGCGGTAGACCAGCAGGTCGTAGAGGGCCCGCGCCGCGTGCAGGCCGGGTCCGGGCCCCTTGCCGCCGTGCAGGAGCTTGTCGAGGTGGGCCGCGCCGAAGCGGACGGCGATGCGGTGGGCGCGTTCGAAGGAGGAGCCGCGGCCGATCTTCTCGGCGGTGGCGCGGCCGGTGTCGTGGATCTTCTCGAAGAGGTAGGGCACGCCGACGAGGAAGGTCGGCCGGAACGCCTTGAGCGCCGGGCGCAGTTCGTCCGGTCTGATGCTCGGGAAGTGGCCCACCTCGATGCGCGCCGACAGGCAGGCGATCTGGATCGTGCGGCCGAGGATGTGGGCGAGCGGGAGGAACAGCAGGGTGGAGGCGGTCTGGTCGGTCACCTCCTTGAAGATGGGGTGCAGCAGCTCGACCGTGTTGGCGGCCTCGGCGTGCAGGTTGGCGTGGGTGAGGACGCAGCCCTTGGGTCGGCCGGTGGTGCCGGAGGTGTAGCACAGGGTCGCGACGGTGTCCGGGGTGAGGGCGGCGCGGCGGCCGGTGACCTCCTCGTCGGGGACGTCCCGGCCGAGGGAGGTCAGCTCGTCCAGGGCCCCGGCGTCGAGTTCCCGGACGCGCGGCCGTTCGGCGTGGTCCGCGGTGGCGGTGGTGACGGTGGCGGTGTTCTGCGGGGTCTCGGTGACGACGTGGCGGGCCCCGGAGTCCCGGACGATCCATTCCACCTGGTCGGCGGAGGACGTGGCGTACACGGGCACGGTGACGCCGCCCGCCGACCAGACGGCGAAGTCCAGGACCGCCCACTCGTAGCGGGTGCGGGACATCACCGCGACCCGGTCGCCGGGCTCCACGCCGTCCGCGATCAGGCCCTTGGCGACGGCGGTGACCTCCCGGGTGAACTCCGCCGCTGTGACGGGGTGCCAGACGCCGTCGCGCTCGCGGCGCAGCACGACGTCGTCCGGCGCCTCGGCGGCGTTGGTGTACGGGATGTCGGCGGTGCTGCCGGAGGCCGGCCGCGCCGCCAGGGGGGCCGCGCGGACCTCGCGGACGACGCCGTCGCCGTCCACGGTGGTCTCGACGCCGGCCCCTCCCGCCGGGCCGGTGCGTCGTGTGGCTCGTTTCAGGTCCCTGCGTACGCCCATGGCGGCTCCCGGTCGCGGCTGGCGGCTCTCGTGCTGGTGCTGGCGTGCTCTGCGAGTCCGTTACTTACTCCGGAGTAAACTTACCGGTGCGTAGCAGCCAGTCAATGGGCGGGGCGGACGGGGCGGACGCCAGGGGCCCGGCGGGGGACGGACGGGCGCGGGCCGGCGGGGGCGGCGGGCCGGGTGCCGCGTCCGCACACCTGGCGTACGCACGGCCGTACGCCGGATCGGGTCAGGGCGGGCCGATGCGGGTCGGGCCCGGGCGGATCGGGGCCGGTCAGGTCAGCCGGTCCGCCGTGCGGATCGCCTCGGCCAGGCCGCGGACGGCGTCGTCCTCGGTCCGGGCCGCCAGGTCCGCCGCGCGTTCGGCGAGCAGGCCCAGGGCGGGCGCGCCCGGCAGGGCGCCCGGGCGGCCGGGGTGGCGCGAGCGCAGGGCGTCGGCGAAGTAGGCCGCGGTCGCGGTGACGGCGAGGCCGTCACCGGAGCGCCACACGGAGGTGCCGAGGGCGTCGGTCTCCAGGTCGCCGGTCTCCTCGTGCGGGGCCCGGCTGTCGGGGTCGAGCCAGCGGACCGTGGCGGTGGCCAGGTGCCCCTCGGCGCCGGGCCGGGTGCGGACCGCGTACAGCGCGGTGACGGTGTGACCGGGGCCGACCTCGCCGCCGTCGACCCGGTCGTCGCGGAAGTCCTCGTCGGCGACCCGGCGGTTGTCGTAGCCGACGAGCCGGAACTCGGCGACCGTCTCCGGGTCGAAGGCGACCTGGGCCTTGGCGTCCCGCGCGGTCAGGTCGATGGAACGGGGGAGGTCCTCGCAGAACACCTCGCGGGCCTCCTCCTCGTCGGAGACGTACACCGTGTGGCCGTCGCCCCGGTCGGCGAGGCGTTCCATCAGCGCGTCGCCGTAGTCGCTGCCCACGCCGACGCCGAAGAGGGTGATGCCGTGTTCGCGGCGGGAGCCGGAGATGCGTTCCAGGATGGCGTCGGCGTCCGTCTCACCGGTGTTGGCGAGCGCGTCGGAGACCAGCACGACCCGGTTGGTGGCACCCTTGCGCAGGCCCTCGACGGCGGTCTCGTAGCCGGTCTCGACGCCCGCGCCCAGGTTGGTGGACTGCGCGGGCCGCAGGCTGTCGACGGCGTCGTGGACCCGGCCGCGGTGGCCGCCCAGACGGGTCATGGGCAGGACCGTCTCGGCCTCGTCGCTGAAGGTGACGAGGGCCACCGCGTCGTCGTCGCGCAGCCGGTCGGTCATGGTGGCCAGGGAACTCCTGGCGAGGTCCAGACGGCCGGGTTCGGCCATGGAGCCCGAGATGTCGACGACGAAGGTGAGGGAGGCGGGCGGCCGGTCGCCGGAGTCCTCGGCGGGCCGGGTGGCCAGGCCGACCCGGACCAGGGACCAGTCCTCCTCGGGGGTGCGGGCGCCGTCCACGGTGACCGTGAAGCCGTCCCCGCCGGGGCGTTCGTAGTCCTGCCGGAAGCTGTTGACGAACTCCTCGGGACGCACCGTCGACGGGTCGGGCAGCCGGCCGTCGGCCAGGGTGCGGCGGGCGTAGCCGTAGGAGGCGGTGTCGACGTCGAGGGCGAAGGTGGACAGGTGGTCGGGGTCCGGCTCGGGGGCGACGTCCCGGGAGTCCTGCTCGCCCTCGCGCTGCCGGTCGGTGGCCCGGGGGCCGTCGGGTGCGGGGTGCGGCGCCCGGTGGCCGCCGCCCCGGTCGTAGGACGAGTCCGCCGCCGACTTCCCGCCGGAGTCGTCCCCCGCGGAGCAGCCGGCGAGCAGGAGACTGCCCGCCGCCGTGAGGGCGAGGAGCGCACCGCCCCACCTCCGCCCGCCCCGGCCCCGCCTGCCGTGCCCGTGGTCCGTGTGTGCCCCGTGCCGCTCCATCGCCCGTGTCCCCTCCGCCGGTTGACGTCGACTTCCTTGACTGTGACGGCCGGGCGGGCCGGAACGTGCGGTACGGGGTGTTGCGGGTGCGTTGCGAAGAGGGCACGGAAACCGCCCGCCGAGACCGGTGGGTGACCTTCCGTTGACCGGGGAGGGGCGGGCGGCGGCCGGCCGGACGGGTCAGGAGACCACGTCCTTCCTGGTGAAGTGCCGGAAGGCCAGCGCGAACAGCACCAGGGCGTACGTGACCGAGACGGCGGAGCCCTGGATCATGCCGGACCACTCCGGGGTGGGCTGGACCGCGTCCGCCCAGGCGAACTGCCAGTGCGCGGGCAGGAAGTCGCGCCAGTCGCCGAGCGCGGTCACCGCGTCGAGGACGTTGCCGACGATGGTCAGGCCGACCGCGCCGCCGACCGCGCCCAGGGGTGCGTCGGTGCGGGTCGACAGCCAGAACGCGAGCCCGGCGGTCACCAGGTTGGAGACGAACAGGTACGCCACGACCACCACGAGCCGCTGGGCCGCCGTGCCGGGGTCGAGCGAGCCGCCGGTGGGGATCTGCAACGGCCCCCAGCCGTAGGCGGCGGTGCCGACGGCGAACGCGACCACCGGCAGCAGCACCATCGCGGCCAGGCTCAGCCCGAGTCCGACGGCCAGCTTCGACCACAGCAGCCGCATCCGGGGCACCGGCGCGGCGAGCAGGTAGCGCAGCGACGACCAGCCCGCCTCGGAGGCGACCGTGTCCCCGCAGAACAGGGCGACGGGGATGACGAGGAGGAACCCGGCCGACACGAACAGGTTCACGGCGACGAAGTTGGCGCCGGACGCGGTGGCCGTGTCCATCAGGGTCACGCGGCCGTCCCGGCCGTCCGGCTCGCCCCCGATGGCGAACGCGACGACCAGCACGAACGGCAGGGCGGCGAGGATCCCGCCCATGACCAGCGTGCGGCGGCGCTTGACCTGGCGGACCAGTTCGACGCGCAGCGGCAGGGTGCGGCCGGCGCGGTAGCCGTCGGCGACGGCGGTTGCGGTGGCGGGCCCGGGGCCCGCCTCCCCGTCGCGCTCGTCCCGCTCGGTGAGCGTGCTCATGCGGAACCTCCGATCAGGGTGAGGAAGGCGTCCTCCAGGCGGCCGTGCGGGCCCACCGACTCCACCGGCACGTCCAGCCGCACGAGGTCGGCGACCAGGCGGGCGGCGGTGCCGTCCGCGTCCAGCCGCACCAGCAGCCCGTCCTCGGCGCGCACGGCCGAGGCGACGCCGGGCAGCGCGGCCACCTTCTCGGCGAGCGGCTCGTCCACGGGGGCGGCGGTGCCGACCAGCAGGGTGTCGCCGGTGCCGACGATCTCGTGCACCGGGCCCGCCTGGACGAGCCGTCCGCGGTCCATGACGACGAGGTGCGTGCAGGACTGCTCGACCTCCGCGAGGAGGTGGCTGGAGACGATCACGGTGCGCCCGTCGGCCGCGTAACGGATCATCACCTCCCGCATCTCGCGGATCTGGGGCGGGTCCAGGCCGTTGGTGGGTTCGTCCAGGATGAGCAGGTCGGGCAGGCCGAGCATGGCCTGGGCGATGGCGAGGCGCTGGCGCATGCCCTGGGAGTAGGTGCGCACCGCACGGGAGAGGGCGTCGCCGAGGCCCGCGATGCGCAGGGCCTCGTCGAGGTGGGCGTCCTCGGCCGGACGGCCGGTGGCACGCCAGTACAGTTCCAGGTTCTCCCGGCCGGACAGGTGCGGCAGGAAGCCCGCGCCCTCGACGAAGGCCCCGACCCGGGACAGCACCGGCGCGCCGGGCCGCACGGCGTGGCCGAAGACCCGGATCTCGCCGGCGTCCGGCTTGATCAGGCCCATCAGCATCCGCAGGGTGGTGGTCTTGCCCGCGCCGTTCGGGCCGAGGAGCCCCAGGACCTGGCCCCGCTCGACGCGGAAGGAGAGGTCCCGCACGGCGTACCGATCGGCGGAGCGGGCGTAGCGCTTGCTCAGGCCGGTGATCTCCAGCGGCAGGCCGGCCCGTTCGGGGTCGGGGGCCGGGGCGGTGGTGCGGCGGCGGCCGGTGAGGACCAGGACCAGGGCGGCGACGGCTCCGGCGATCGGCAGCCACCACACCCAGGCGGGCAGCGGGGCCGCCGCGGTGGTCACGGCGGGCGCGGTCGGCACCGTCAGGTGGCCTTCGAGGTCGACGGTGTAGGTGGCGGGGGCGGCCGGGGAGGCGTAGCCGAGGTCGGTCGAGGCGATGACCAGGCGGAGGCGGTGGCCCTTGCGCACCTCGTGGTCGACGGCGGGCAGCGTGATCGTCACGTCCTGGCCCGCCTTGGCGTTCTCGACCCGCAGCGGGGTGACGAGCTGGGAGGGCAGCACCTGCTGCCGGCCGTCGGGGCCGACGTCGTAGAGCTTGCCGAACAGCACCGCGTCGTCGCTGGTCGAGGTGACGCGCGCGGTGATCTGCGGGGAGCCGGTGATGCGCAGGTCGCGGTTCAGGGGCTCCGACTGGAAGCGGGCGTGCTGGCCGGGGAAGTCCAGCGAGACGCCGACGCCGAGCGAGAACAGCTGGGAGAGCCCGCCGCCTGCTCCGGAGAGGCCCGGGAGGGCGGACACGGCGGGCGGGTTGGCTCCCGCCGGGTTGTCGAAGCGCTGCGCGAGACCGGTGAGGCGGACGGTCTGCGGCCCGCTGCTCAGCCCGGGGTACCGGTCGGCGCTCGCGCCGCGCAACTGGGCCTGCCCGTCGGTGGAGTCGACGCCGCCGGTGCGGCTGACGCGGAAGGCGGGGCCGGTGTCGGCGTTCTCGTCGCCCTTGAGGTGGCGGTCGAACCAGGCGCGGACGCGCCGCTCGACGCGGTCGGTCTCGGGGGCGCCGCCGTCGTGGCCACCCGCGATCCAGTCGACGCTCACGGGGGCGCCGTTGGCGCGGATCGTCCGCGCGGCGGCGTCGGCGTGGCCGAGCGGGAACAGTGAGTCGGACTGGCCCTGCACGAGGAGCGCGGGCACGTCGATGCGGTCGGCGACCGCCGCCGGCGAGCGTGCCTCCAGCAGCGTGCGGGCCTCGTCGTCCGGCACCCCGGACTCGGCGACCCGCTCGTACATCGCGCACAGGGCGGGCTCGAACCGGTCGCAGCCGCCGCCGGAGGTGACGAACATGCCGGCCCACAGCTTCTTGAACACGCCGTTCGGGAACAGCGCGTCGGCCAGGTCGAAGTAGGTGATGGAGGGGGCGATCGCGTCGACCCGGTCGTCGTGTCCGGCGGCGAGCAGGGCGATCGCCCCGCCGTAGGACCTGCCGGCCATGCCGACGCGCGGGTCGCCGTCCTCGTCGAGCCGGACCTCGGGCTGCTCGGCCAGCCAGTCGAGCAGCCGGGACACGTCGGCGACCTCGCCCTCGGGGTCGTTCAGCCCGATCTTCCCGGTGGACTTCCCGAAACCGCGGGCGGACCAGGTGAGGACCGCGTACCCGTCCCGGGCGAGGTCCTCGGCCTGCTGCCGCACGTCCTCCTTGCTCCCGCCGAAGCCGTGCCCGAGCAGGACGGCGGGCCGGCGGCCCTCCGGGCCGGACGTGAAGTACGAGGTGTCGATGCGTACTCCGTCGGCCGTGGTCAGGGCCCGGTCGGCGCGCTCGACGGGGGCGGCCCCGTCCTCCGAGGCGACGGCGGTCCACGTCCCGGCACCGGCGAGCACGACGACGGCGGCCGCCGCGGCGGCCCATCGCCGGCGGCTCCCGCCGCCTCGTGCGCGGGCCCGCGGACGGAACTTTCGGAGGTCCATCCTGGAACCCTAAGGGAGACCGCCGGGCCCGCCGGTTGCCCCCAGGGGGATACCGGTCCCCACCCCTGGTCGTACACCGGCCCGCCGCGTACACCGGACGCGGTACGGCGGGGGCGGGGAGGGGGCGGGGGCGGGGGCCCGGTGGGGCTTGGAGTTGGGGTGGGCCGTAGGCGGGGGCCCGGTGGGGCTTGAAGTTCAGGTGGGCCGGGGGAAGGCCGGAACCCCGGATCGGTGGTGGCCGGGCCGGGGCTCCTGCGTTCGGGGGCGGGCCGTGCAGGTCAGCCCACGCGACGCGCCCTGACTCCGTCGGCCTCGAAGTCGTAGACGCGGTTGTTGATGCGCAGACCGTCGACGGCGCCGATCCACATGTGGTCACGTCCCTTGCCGACCGCGGCCGTGAGAATCGTGGCCTCGTCGCCGCCGTCGTTGAGCGATGCCTTCAGCTGGTCGAACGTGCACTGGGCCGCCTGGTTGCACGAGGTCTCGTTGCCCGTCAGGTACCAGTAGCCGGTCTTCGTGGCGTCGAGGAACGGGCTCCAGCGGTTCGTCACCGGGGAGGCGTCCGGCACCCACACCATCGTGGAGTAGTTGTCCATCGGGTGGGCGCTCAGGTTCGGGTCGATCTCGAACCTGATGTTCGGCATGTTCTCCGGGCCGCCGTAGGTGACGTTCTCACCGGTCTGGAAGACGTGGAAGCCGAGCTTGTTCAGGTCGCGGACCCGGTCGCCGAAGAAGTCGACCTCATTGCCGAAGTCGACCTTCTCGCTGGGCGGGTTCAGCGTGGTGGAGTTGTCGGCCACCTCGATGCCCAGGCTGCCCTGGCCGTAGGGCGGGCGGGCGGACGGGCCCGTCACGCCGAACGAGCCGAACGGGCCGTCCCGGAGCGCGGCGACGGGCGAGCCGATCGTGTTGCGGGTGATCACGCCCCAGTGGTCCGCGCGGGTGGCGTTCCCGTTGCCGTTCTGGTTCCCGTTCGGGTCTCCGTCCGCGGTGGCGGGGGCCGCTCCCAGCAGGGTCGCGGCGGCGATCGCGGCCACGGCCGTGGCCACCGCCGTCCTGCCGCGTCTCATGCCAAAGCGCATGTTCACACTCACTCCTTGCCTGTGGTCGAGGGCCGGGCGACCGCCCGGCCGACGGATCGGTCACACGCCGACGTCCGGTCGAACGCGCGCCCGCCACAGCGTCCAGGTGAAGGAAGGGTGAAGATGCGGCGACATGCTTGCGTTTCGCCCAATTGCTCCGATCAACACATCGGATGGACGGACAGGCCGCCGGCGGAGTGCTCCCGGCTCGGTCCGGGGAACAACCCCGAGGGCCGGGGCCGCGGCGGTGAGCCCGGCCCCGGCCCTCGGGGTGTCGGTGGGGCGGGTGGGGGTGAGTTGGGTGGGGGGGTCGGGTGTGAGTGGGTCGGGTGTGAGTGGGTTGCCGGGCCGGCGGATGGGGTGCCGGTGGGCCGGGTGCCGGGCCGGAGTCGGTCGGGAGTCCGGATGTCGCGCGTCGGGTGCGGGACGGCGACGGGATGGGCGGGACTCCGGCCGGGCGGCGGGCGGTCAGTGGTTGCGCGGGAAGCCGAGGTCGACGCCCGCCGGCGCGTCGGCCGGGTCGGGCCAGCGGGTGGTGACGACCTTGCCCCGGGTGTAGAAGTGCGTGCCGTCGTTGCCGTAGATGTGGTGGTCGCCGAAGAGCGAGTCCTTCCAGCCGCCGAAGCTGTGGTAGCCGACGGGCACCGGGATCGGCACGTTGACGCCGACCATGCCCGCCTCCACCTCCAGCTGGAAGCGGCGGGCGGCGCCGCCGTCCCGGGTGAAGATCGCGGTGCCGTTGCCGTACGGGGAGGCGTTGATGAGGTCGACGGCCTCCTCGTAGGTCTCGGTGCGCAACACGCACAGGACCGGGCCGAAGATCTCGTCCTGGTAGGCCTTGGCGGACGTCGGCACCTTGTCCAGGAGCGAGATGCCGATCCAGTGGCCGTCCTCGTACCCGTCGACGGTGTGACCGGTGCCGTCCAGGACGACCTCGGCGCCCTCGGCGGCGGCGTTCTCCACGTAGGAGGCGACCTTGTCGCGGTGGGCCTTGGTGATGAGGGGGCCCATCTCGGACGTGGGGTCGTCGCCGGGACCGATCTTGATCTTCTCGGCACGCTCGCGGATCTTCTCCACCAGGGTGTCGCCGATCGCGCCGACGGCGACGACCGCGGAGATCGCCATGCAGCGCTCGCCGGCGGAGCCGTAGGCCGCCGAGACGACCGCGTCGGCCGCCGCGTCGAGGTCGGCGTCGGGCAGCACCAGCATGTGGTTCTTGGCGCCGCCGAGGGCCTGAACGCGCTTGCCGTTGGCCGAGGCCGTGGTGTGGATGTAGCGGGCGATCGGGGTGGAGCCGACGAAGGACACCGCCTTGACGTCGGGGTGGGTCAGGAGGCGGTCGACGGCCAGCTTGTCGCCGTGGACGACGTTGAAGACGCCGTCGGGGAGCCCGGCCTCGGCCATCAGCTCGGCGAGCCGGACCGCGGCCGACGGGTCCTTCTCCGACGGCTTCAGGACGAAGGTGTTGCCGCAGGCGATGGCCAGCGGGAACATCCACATCGGCACCATGGCCGGGAAGTTGAACGGGGTGATGCCGGCCACCACGCCCAGCGGCTGACGGATGGACGCCACGTCGACGCGGCTGGCGACCTGGGTGGACAGCTCGCCCTTGAGCTGGACGTTGATGCCGCAGGCCAGGTCGACGATCTCCATGCCCCGCGCGACCTCGCCGAGGGCGTCGGAGTGCACCTTGCCGTGCTCGGCGGTGATCAGCTCGGCGATCTCGTCGCGGTGGGCGTCCACCAGCGCGCGGAACCGGAACAGGATCGAGGTCCGGGTGGCCAGCGACGACTGGCTCCACGACCGGTAGGCGTCCTTGGCGGCGGCGACCGCCGCGTCGACCTCCTCGACGGAGGCGAAGGCGACCTTCGTGGTGACCTCGCCGGTCGCCGGATTCGTCACCGGCCCGTGCGTACCCGAGGCGCCTTCGGCGGTCTTCCCGCCGATCCAGTGGTTGACGATCTTCGTCATGACCGAGAACTCCTTCGCAAGGGACGGCGTCGGGTGGGACGTGCCGGGTGTACGGCTCGCGTGCCCCTGACCGGGGGCGGCCGCACCTCCGGCGGCGCCGCGGTTCCGGGCACGGTTCCATCCCAGCAGGTGCGGACGGGCGGCGCTCCCGACACAGTGTCGGCCGTTGCGGTCCCCTTGTAGACACATGTGCGGCGGCAGGTACGGCACGCGTGCGGCCATGCCTGCGCCGCCCTGCCCCGACCTGTGCGGGCCCGTGCGGGCCTGTGCGCGTGGGCGTACGGAGGTACGGACGTGCGGAGGTACGGAGGTACGGAGGTACGGAGGTACCCGGGCCCTGAAGTCGGGAGGTACGGGAGCGCGGGAGTTCGTGCATCCGGGAGTGCGGCCGCTTCGCAGGTGAGCAGGGGCGAGGGTGACGGCGGTGAGGGCCGGGGGCGCGGGCGGAAGCCGGGGACCTCCGGCGCGCGGCCTTGGCGGGCGGGGAGTCTTCGCACGCCTCTTCACTCCTGCCAAAGCGAAGGGGCCGTTCGCGCCGGAGGCGATCGGTGCCCGGGATGCGGGCGCTCTACCGCACGGCTCTCCGGGCTTTCTATCCGTGGCGCATCGCCCTGTCAATGTTTTGTCCGGACATACTGACGATTTCGCGTCGGCCGGACGCTCACCCCTCTTCCGCGGGGCACCCGGTGCACCCCCGACACCACGGCGCAGGGGACCGTCAGCCATGGGCGGCGTGGCCCGGCCCGTGTCCATGCGCCCCGCCGGGGTGACCGGCGTACGCCTTTGCGTCACGATCGTCACAGTTGCCCCGGTCGTGTCACGCCTGTCACGCCTACGCGGGCCTTCCGTCACATCCGCACCACAGCCCCCGTCCCAGCCCCGGTCGGCGTCGTTGACCGGGCACAACGCTTGGTGATCGCCAGCGCAGCACCCGGCTCCCCCTGACGGCCGCCCCTCGGCCGCCGCCGCGGTGCGCGCGGGGAGGTGCAATTCATGACCGACCGACGGCTGTGGTCGTACAAGGACATCGCGGCCCACATCAAGGTGCAGCCGGACACCGTGCGCTCCTACCGCAAGCACGGCCTGCTGCCCCCGCCGGACCACGTGGAGGCGGGCAAGCCCTACTGGTACGCGGACACCGTCCGCTCCTGGGTGGCGTCCCGCCCCGGCAACCGGGGTGGCCGCAGGTGAGCTCACCTGCGGCCACGGGTGACCTGACCGGGCTCCGGCACCCGTAAATCCGCTGTGCCCCACCCGGGTGGTGGGGCACAGTGCTGCCATGAGTTTCGCCGTCAAGCCCACGCTGACCGGGGAACGCACCGTACTGCGCCCCTTCACCGCCGACGACGCCGCCGGCATGTGGGAGATCCTGCAGGATCCCGAGGTGGTCCGCTTCACCTTCGACCCGTCCACCGAGCTGACGCCCGGGCAGGTGCGCTCCTGGTACGCCTCCCGGTCCGCGCAGGCCGACCGGCTGGATCTCGCCGTCACCGACCGGGCCACCGGCGAACTCGTCGGGGAGGTCGTGCTCAACACCTACGACCCGGACGCCCGGAGCTGTGTCTTCCGCACGCTGATCGGGCCGCGCGGCAGGGGCCGGGGGCTCGGCACGGAGGCCACGCGGCTGATCGTCGGGTACGGCTTCGAGCACCTGGGGCTGCACCGGGTCGAGCTGGAGGCGCACGGCGACAACCCCCGCGCCCTGCGCGCCTACGAGAAGGCCGGCTTCGTGGTGGAAGGGGTGCGGCGGGAGTCGCGGTGCCGGGACGGCGTGTGGGTGGACGAGGTGATCATGGCGCTGCTGGACCGGGAGTGGGCGGCGCTCACGTCGTCCACGGTGCGATGACCGTGACGCCCGCGCCCGGTGCCGTGTCCATGGCCGCGAGGGCGGCCGGGGCCGCGTCCAGGCCGATGGTCCGGGTGACCAGCAGGTCGGGACGGAGCCGCCCGGTGCGGACCAGGTCCAGCATCGGCGGGTAGGCGTGGGCGGCCATGCCGTGGCTGCCGAGGAGTTCCAGTTCCAGGGCGACGGCCCGGGCCATGGGTACCGGGGTGGTGCCGGTGGCCGAGGGAAGCAGGCCTACCTGCACGTGCCGGCCGCGTCGGCGCAGGCCGTTCACGGAGGCTGCGCAGGTGGCGGGCGAGCCGAGGGCGTCCAGGGAGAGGTGGGCGCCCCCGCCGGTGAGGTCGCGGACCGCTTCCGCCGGGTCGTCGACGGACGAGGCGTCCAGGCATGTCTCGGCGCCGAACCGCCGGGCCATCTCCAGGGCGCCCGGTGCCACGTCGACGGCGACGACGCGCGCACCGGAGGCCGCCGCGATCATCACGGCCGACAGCCCCACCCCTCCGCAGCCGTGCACGGCCACCCACTCCCCCGCCGCCAGGCGGCCCTGCTGCACGACCGCGCGATAGGCGGTGGCGAACCGGCAGCCGAGGGAGGCGGCCGTCGCGAAGGACATGTCCCCGGGGACGGCGACCAGGTTGACGTCGGCGTGGTCCAGGGCCACGTACTGGGCGAAGGAACCCCAGTGGGTGAAGCCGGGCTGGGTCTGCCGCTCGCACACCTGCTGGTCGCCCGCCGCACAGGCGTCGCAGGTGCCGCAGGCGCAGACGAACGGCACCGTGACCCGGTCCCCCGGCTGCCAGCGCGTGACCCGGTCGCCGGTCGCCTCGACCACGCCCGCGAGTTCGTGGCCCGGGACGTGCGGCAGGGCGATGCCGGGATCGTGACCCTGCCAGCCGTGCCAGTCGCTGCGGCACAGCCCCGTCGCCTCGACGCGCACCACGACCCCGTGCCCGGCCGGTTCCGGGTCGGGCACCTGCCGCACCTCGGCCGGTTCCCCGTACCGTTCGAACACCACCGCCCGCATGGCCGCCCGCCTTCCGTCGGCGCCGGCGGCGGGCCCGGGCCGCGGCGGGCGCGCCCGGGTTCCCCGCCTCTCCGGCGAACACCGCGTTTCGGCGGAACGCTATCCGCGGGCCCGGACCGTGCCGCGCCCGGCCCCGGCCGCGGTGCCGGTTCCGTCCTCGGCGCCGCCGCCGTCCTCGGTGCCGGTCCGGCCCTCCGTGCCGCTGCCGCCGGGCGGTTCCGGGGCGGCGGGGGCGGGTCCGGCGCCGTGCGGTGCGGAGGCGGCACCGGTGCCGGGAGGGGCAGCGCCGTCGGCGGCGGCTCCGGCAGGTGCGTCGGCAGCGGCGGCGGCACCGGTGCCGGGAGGGGCAGCGCCGTCGGCGGCGGCTCCGGCAGGTGCGTCGGCAGCGGCGGCGGCTCCGGTGGGCGTGCGCGGCGGCGCGGACTCGCCCTCGCTCAGGCCGAACCGGGTGTGGAACCGGCGCAGCGGTGCCGGCGCCCACCAGGTGGCCCAGCCGGTGAGGCGCATGACGGACGGGACGAGGAGGCTGCGGACGATCATCGCGTCCATCAGCACCGCCAGGGCGATGCCCAGGCCCAGCATCTTGGTGTTGGTGACCCGCGAGGTACCGATCGCGACCATGACCACCGCGAGGATGACCGCCGCCGCGGTGATCAGCCCGCCCGTGCGCTGCAGGCCGTGGCGGACGGAGCCCTCGTGGTCGCCGGTCCGGTCGTACTCCTCCTTGATGCGGGAGAGCAGGAAGACGCCGTAGTCCATGGAGAGCCCGAAGGCGACGCAGAACATCAGGACGGGCAGCGTCGTCTCGATGTTGCCCGGGGCGGTGAAGGCCAGCAGGCCGGAGAGGTGGCCGTCCTGGAAGACCCAGACCACGGCGCCGAACATGGCGGTCAGACTGAGCGCGTTGAGCACCACCGCCTGGACGGGTATCAGCACGCTGCCGGTGAGCAGGAACACCAGGAAGAGCGTGACGACGACGATGAAGACGGCCGCCGCGGGCAGTTGTTCCGCTATGGCGTCCTTGGAGTCGACCAGCACCGCCGCCGCGCCGGTGACCTTGGTGTCGAAGGAGGCGTCCAGCGCCCGCAGGTCACCCACCAGGGCCTGCGCCGCGTCGTCGACGGCCTCGCCCTTCGGCAGCACCGTGAAGTAGGCGGCGTCGCCCTCGACCAGCGGCCCGTCGACGCGCACCACCTCGGGCAGGGCGGCCACGCGCTCCTTGTAGGCGGCGTACTCGGCCTCGGTCGCGGGGCCCTCGGCGAGGACGTCCAGTCCGCCACCCGGGCTGCCCGGGAAACCGTCGCGGATGTGCTGCTGCACGACGTGGGACTCGGCGTCGGCGGGCAGTTGGCGGTCGTCGGCGGTGCCGAACTTCACGCCGAGGAAGGGCAGTCCGAGCAGCACCAGCACGGCCGTGGTGCCCAGGGCGAAGAACGGGGCGCGGCGCATGACCACCGTCGCCGCGCGGCCCCACGCGGCCCCCTCCTCCCGGCCCGCACCCACTGCCGGGCCGGGCTTCGCCGCACCGTCCGTCCGCGCACGCCCCGTCCGCGCACGGCCCGTCCGCTCCGCTCCGCCCGGTTGCTCCGCTCCCTCCGGCTGCTCCGCCTTGCGGCGCCGGCGGCGGCGGAAGAGGCGGCGCAGGTCGAGCGCGTCGACGCGGTGGCCGAGGAGGACCAGGGCGGCCGGCAGGAGGATCAGGGCCGCCGCCGCGGCCAGCAGCACCACCGCGATCCCGGCGTAGGCGAAGGACCGCAGGAAGTACTGCGGAAAGAGCAGCATGGCCGCCAGCGACACCGCGACCGTGAGGGCGGAGAAGAGCACCGTGCGTCCGGCGGTGCGCAGGGTGGTGCCGACGGCCGTCCGGGGGTCGGCGCCCGCGGACAGTTCCTCGCGGAAGCGGCGGACGATGAACAGGGCGTAGTCGATCGCCAGGCCGAGGCCGAGCGCGGTGGTGAGGTTCATCGCGAAGACGGAGACGTCGGTGATCTCGGTGAGGCCGCGCAGGACGGCATTGGTGCCGAGGATCGCGACGATGCCGATGCCCAGCGGGAGCAGGGCGGCGACGGCGCTGCCGAAGACCATCACCAGCAGCACGAGCGTGACCGGCAGGGCGATGAGCTCGGCCCGCAGCAGGTCCTCCTGGATGATCGTCTGCATCTCGTGCCGCACGGCGACCGGGCCGCCGATGCCGACCTCCACCACGCCCTGCTCGCCCCGGAAGGACGGCGCCATGCGTTCCAGCGTCTCGTTCATGGTCGTCTCGTCGCCGGTGATGCGGGCGGCGATCAGCGCCTCGTGTCCGTCCTCGGCGCGCAGGGCGGGCGAGCGGGTCTGCCAGTAGGAGCCGACGCCGGTGATGCCGGGCTCGCCGGCCAGGCGCTCGGTCAGCCGCGTGGCTTCGGCGACCACCGCGGGGTCGTCGACGGAGGCGTCCCCGGCGTCGACGAGCAGCAGGAGGTTGGGCTGCGAGGCGGGGAAGGCGTTCTCCAGGGCACGGGTGGCGTAGGTGGACTCGGCGTCCGGGTCCTCCCAGCCGCCGCTGCCCATGCGGTCGGCGACCCCGCTGCCGGCCAGCACCGCGAGCACGGTCAGGACGAGGCCGGCCAGCAGGGCCAGTCTCGGGCGGGCCGTGACGAAGCGGGTCCAGCCTCCGACGCGTGGTGGATCGTTGACTTCGGTCATCCTGCGGTGTCCCCTTCACCGTGAACCGCGCCCCGCACCCCCACGCGCCCCGGGCCCTGGCGGTCCACGCGGTGCAAACGGGCAGGCGGCATGGTTGTGCCGTTGCCATAGACTGGCAAACACGAGAGATCGCTCGCGTTTCACAAGAATGCGAGCGACCACTCGCGTTTGTCAATCGCGTGCCGAAAGCTGGGGATGACACGTGCCGGACCAGACCGGAAAGCCCGAGAGGGAGCTCGCGCCCGACAGGGACCGGGCGGACGCCGAGGCGAGGGAGGCGACCGCCGAGGCGAGGGAGGCGACCGCCGACCAGGCCCGCAGGCCCTCCGGCGGCACCGGCGCGGGCGCCGCACGGACGGGCGCCGGGAAAACCGGGGCGGCGGCGGAGGAGCGGCCCCGCCGCCGGCAGGCGCGCGGCGAGCGGCGCATCGCCCAGCTGCTGGAGGCGGCCGCCTCCGTCTTCAGCACGAACGGCTACACCGCCGCCAGCGCCAACTCCATCGCCCGGGAGGCGGGCGTCTCCCCCGGGACGCTGTACCAGTTCTTCCCGAACAAGGAAGCGATCGCGATCGAACTGGGCAGCCGCCTGATGCACGAGATGCGGCAGACCTACGGCGAGGCCCTGGCCCCGGTCGACCCGGCCACCCCGCTGGAGCAGGTGGTCGCCGCGGCCGTGGACCGCTTCATCGACTTCAACTGCCGCCACCCGGTCTTCTTCGCCCTGATGCACGGCCCGGACGTCCCCGGCCGGATCGCCGAGGAGCACGACGCCCTGCACGCCACGCTGGTCGCCCGGGTCGAGTCGATGCTCCTCCCGTACCTCCCGGACATGCCCGCGGACGAGGTGAGCCGCACCGCGCGGATGAGCGTGGGCATCTACATGTCCGGCCTGGAACTGGTGCTCGCCCACGAGGGCGCCGAGCGGGAGGCCTACGTCCGGGAACTGAAGAACGTCCTGTACCGCTATCTCGCCCCGCTGGTCGGCGATTAGTACCCCTGGGGGGTATAGAGTGAAGGGAGACGCGGGGCCCCGCGGGCCCCGGCGACCCCACCCACCCCGAGGAGCAACGACATGAGCACGCAGGCCGACACCGACACCCAGGGTTCCGTCACCACCACCTACAAGGTGAGCGGCATGAGCTGCGGGCACTGCGAGGGCGCCGTCTCCGGCGAGATCTCCAAGATCGAGGGCGTCGGCTCGGTGCGGGCGACCGCCTCCACCGGCGAGGTCGTCGTCACCTCCGCCGCCCCGCTCGACGAGGAAGCGGTGCGCGCGGCGGTCGACGAGGCGGGCTTCGAGCTGACCGGTTCCGCCTGAAACGGATTCCATTGAGATCTCAAGTGGGGATACTCGGCAGTACCCCTGGAGTCCGGTACGACCTTTCACATAAGCTCTACACAAGGCTCGCGCCTCATCCTTACGCGTGAGCCGCGCCAGCACCAAACGGTCTCTTGCGTACCTAACGGACATAAGCAAGAGACGCAGATCACAGTGATGTGAACGTAACCATCGAAGGGGTTCGAAGGTCTAAGTTGGCGATGTCAGGCAGCGTCTTGGGGGGCGCTTCCTGACATCTGGGGATGTCTTGGGGGACGTCTCCAGGTAGTAGGGATACCTCCCTGCTCGCACCTAGTGGAGAGCTCGGAGAGCGTTGCCGGGGCACGTACACGGGGAGCTTTGAGCGGCCCTCCCGACCGTGCGTTGTCCCGGCAGACCGCACACCGCACGAGTGCGGCGGGTCCGCTCGCCGCACTCGCACAGCGATTCAGGCGCTGTCCTCACAGACGCCCGGCCGGATCCCGTGGGGGGAATCCGTACCGGGACATGGGAAGGCGCCCTGGTTCGTCGGCCCGTGGGGGGACTGGCGCCAGGGCGCCTTCTCCCATGCTCGCGAACGTGCCCGGTGCGCCGCGGACTCGTCCGGACGGATCTCTGGACTCGTCCGGACGGATCTCTCCGGTGCGGCGGACGGGTTCGGTGCGGCGGACGGGTTCGGTGCGGCGCCTGCCCGGTGCGAGCGGCAGCCCGCCGGGGTCCTCCGACGCAGGTCCTCCCGACGCGGGCATCCTGCGGGGTCTCTCTCCCCACGCATCCGTCCGCGGGCCGCCGCGCGCTCCGCTCCTCTCGCGAAGCCCTGCGCACCCTTCTCTGCCCCGGCGAGCACCAGCACCCTTCTCTGCCCCGGCGAGCAGCAGGCCACCACACCGCGAGGCCGGCAGGCGCCGGGCGCCGGGCGCCGGCGTCGCCGGGCTCACGACCCCCGGCGTGTCCGGTCACGTGACCGTCGCCGTGCGGAGGGGTACGGAGACGTGCGGCGTGGTGCGGAGCGGTGCAGAGCCGTGCAGAGTCGTGCGGAAACGACCGGGCCCCGTCCACGGCCGGCGTGGACGGGGCCCGGCACGAACGGTGCCGTACGAGCGCCGCGGCTCGTACGGCGGTCCGGCTGTGCGGCGCCGCTCTCGGTGCCGCCGGTCAGCGCTCCTCGACGGGCACGAAGTCCCGCTCGACGACGCCGGTGTAGATCTGGCGCGGACGGCCGATGCGGGAGCCCGGCTCCTTGATCATCTCGTGCCACTGGGCGATCCAGCCCGGCAGGCGGCCGAGGGCGAACAGGACCGTGAACATCTCGGTGGGGAAGCCCATGGCCCGGTAGATCAGGCCGGTGTAGAAGTCCACGTTCGGGTAGAGGCTGCGCGAGACGAAGTAGTCGTCGGAGAGCGCGTGCTCCTCGAGCTTCAGCGCGATGTCGAGCAGCTCGTCGGACTTGCCGAGAGCGGACAGCACGTCGTGCGCGGCGGCCTTGATGATCTTGGCTCGCGGGTCGAAGTTCTTGTAGACCCGGTGGCCGAAGCCCATCAGGCGGACGCCGTCCTCCTTGTTCTTCACCTTGCGGATGAAGGAGTCGACGTCGCCGCCGGAGTCGCGGATGCCCTCGAGCATCTCCAGCACCGACTGGTTGGCACCGCCGTGCAGCGGGCCCCAGAGGGCGGAGATGCCCGCGGAGATCGAGGCGAACATGTTCGCCTGCGAGGAGCCCACCAGGCGGACGGTGGAGGTCGAACAGTTCTGCTCGTGGTCCGCGTGCAGGATGAGCAGCTTGTCCAGGGCGGCCACGACGACCGGGTCGAGCTCGTACTCCTGGGCGGGGACCGAGAAGGTCATGCGCAGGAAGTTCTCGACGTAGTTCAGGTCGTTGCGCGGGAAGACGAACGGGTGACCGACCGACTTCTTGTACGCGTACGCGGCGATCGTCGGCAGCTTGGCGAGCAGCCGGATGGTGGAGAGGTTGCGCTGTTCCTCGTCGAAGGGGTTGTGGCTGTCCTGGTAGAACGTGGACAGCGCGGAGACCACCGACGACAGCATGGCCATCGGGTGGGCGTCGCGCGGGAAGCCCTTGTAGAAGTTCTTGACGTCCTCGTGCAGCAGGGTGTGCTGCGTGATGTTGTGCTGGAACGTGCCGAGCTGGTCGACGGTCGGCAGCTCACCATTGATCAGCAGGTAGGCGACCTCCAGGAAGGTGGAGCGCTCCGCCAGCTGTTCGATGGGGTAGCCGCGGTACCGGAGGATGCCGGCCTCGCCGTCCAGGTAGGTGATCCCGGATTTGTAGGCGGCGGTGTTGCCGTAGCCGCTGTCCAGTGTCACCAGACCCGACTGGGCGCGGAGCTTCCCGATGTCGAAGCCCTTGTCACCGACAGTGCTGTCGATCACCGGGTAGGTGTACTCGCTGCCGTCGTACCGCAGTACTACAGAGTTGTCGCTCACGTCTTCCCTCACCGACGTTGTGCCTCATCTTCGAGGTGCCCTGACTGTCTCTACCATCCCCCACTTGGCCCAGGAGAGTGCACTCGGGGTCGACCATCGGGCCTATTGACGGCACTCAGTGCCGCCAACTTGCCCATCCTGCCCCCTGAGTACCCCATCCGGAAGTGCTCTGTGACCTTCACGACTCATTTGATCGATCATTTTTCTCGCAGAGCCCGTTTCGGCGGCTTTGCCGCCGCCCAGGAGGACCCCGGCGGCCATCTCGACGGCGGGCCATCGAAGACCATCGGCGGGCCACTCCGGCCCCTCGGCCCCATCGGCCCCATCGGCCCCATCGGCGCCCGGCCTCAGAGGGCGGCCGGGCCGCGAGGGCCCGAGAGGCGGAAGTCGAGTGCCGTGCAGCGGCGGCCGGCGGAGACGGTGCGCACCGCCTGCCCGATCGCCTTCCGGGAGCCGACGAGGACGACCAGCCGCTTGGCCCGGGTGACGGCGGTGTAGAGCAGGTTGCGCTGGAGCATCATCCACGCGCCGGTGGTCACCGGGATCACGACCGCCGGGTACTCGCTGCCCTGGGAGCGGTGGATGGTCACCGCGTAGGCGTGGGCCAGCTCGTCCAGTTCGTCGAAGTCGTACGGCACCTCCTCGTCCTCGTCGGTCAGGACCGTCAGCCGCTGCTCGACCGGGTCGAGCGAGGTGACCACGCCGACGGTGCCGTTGAAGACGCCGTTGGCGCCCTTGTCGTAGTTGTTGCGGATCTGGGTCACCTTGTCGCCGACGCGGAAGACCCGGCCGCCGAACCGCTTCTCCGGGACATCGGGCCGGCCGGGGGTGACCACCTGCTGGAGCAGGCCGTTCAGGGTGCCCGCACCGGCCGGGCCCCGGTGCATGGGGGCCAGCACCTGAACGTCCCGGCGCGGGTCCAGGCCGAAGCGTGCCGGGATGCGGCGGGCCGCCACGTCCACGGTGAGACGGCCGGCCTCCTCGGTGTCGTCCTCGACGAACAGGAAGAAGTCCTTCAGGTTGTCGGTGAGCGGATGCTGCCCGGCGTTGATCCGGTGCGCGTTGGTGACCACGCCCGACTGCTGGGCCTGCCGGAAGATCCGGGTCAGCCGCACGGCCGGGACGGGACTGCCGTCCGCGAGCAGGTCCCGCAGCACCTCCCCCGCGCCGACGCTGGGCAGCTGGTCGACGTCCCCGACGAGAAGCAGGTGCGCCCCCGGCGGCACGGCCTTGACCAGCTTGTTCGCCAGCAGCAGGTCCAGCATGGACGCCTCGTCGACCACCACCAGGTCGGCGTCCAGGGGCCGGTCCCGGTCGTAGGCGGCGTCACCGCCCGGCTTGAGCTCCAGCAGGCGGTGCACGGTGGACGCCTCGGCACCGGTGAGCTCGGCCAGGCGCTTGGCGGCCCGGCCGGTGGGCGCGGCCAGGACGACCTTCGCCTTCTTGGCCCGGGCCAGCTCCACGATCGAGCGGACCGTGAAGGACTTGCCGCAGCCGGGGCCGCCGGTGAGGACGGCCACCTTCCGGGTCAGGGCCAGCTTCACGGCGGCCTCCTGCTCCGGGGCGAGGTCGGCGCCGGTCCGGCCGCGCAGCCAGCCGAGCGCCTTGTCCCAGTCCACGTCGCCGAAGCCCGGCAGGCGGTCCTCGTCGGTGCGCAGCAGGCGCAGCAGCTGGGCGGAGAGGGAGAGTTCGGCGCGGTGGAAGGGGACGAGGTAGATCGCGGTCACCGGTTCGCCGCCGTCCGGCCCGGGCACCTTCTCGCGCACGACACCGGGGTCCTCGCCGTCCTCCGGTTCGGCGGCCAGTTCGGCGAGGCACTCGATGACCAGGCCGGTGTCCACCTGGAGCAGCTTCACCGCGTCGGCGATGAGCTTCTCCTCCGGCAGGTAGCAGTGGCCCTGGTCGGCCGACTGCGACAGGGCGTACTGCAGGCCCGCCTTCACCCGTTCCGGGCTGTCGTGCGGGATGCCGACGGACTGGGCGATCTTGTCGGCGGTGAGGAAACCGATGCCCCAGACATCGGCGGCCAGCCGGTAGGGCTGGTTCTTCACCACGGAGATCGAGGCGTCCCCGTACTTCTTGTAGATGCGCACGGCGATCGACGTCGACACCTCGACCGTCTGGAGGAAGAGCATGACCTCCTTGATCGCCTTCTGCTCCTCCCAGGCGTCGGCGATCTTCCTGGTCCGCTTGGGACCGAGGCCCGGTACCTCGATCAGCCGCTTCGGCTCCTCCTCGATGATCCTCAGCGTGTCCAGCCCGAAGTGCTGCGTGATCCGGTCGGCGAACGCCGGCCCGATGCCCTTGACCAGCCCGGAGCCGAGGTAGCGCCGGATGCCCTGCACGGTGGCCGGGAGCAGCGTCGTGTAGTTCTCCACGTGGAACTGCTTGCCGTACTGGCGGTGCGACCCCCAACGGCCCTCCATCCGCAGGGACTCCCCCACCTGGGCACCGAGCAGCGCCCCGACGACGGTGAGCAGATCCCCGGCCCCGCGGCCGGTGTCGACGCGGGCGACCGTGTAGCCGTTCTCCTCGTTGGCGTAGGTGATGCGCTCCAGGACGCCTTCGAGCACGGCGAGGCGCGGCCCCCCGGACGCCGCTGCGGACTGGTTGGACATGATCCGACGGTACCGGTGGGGTGTGACAGGGGGCAGGGCCCCGAGCTCACGGGAGGCGCTCGGCATCCGCCGCGCCGCGGGGAGCGGGCAGCCGGTGAATGATCGGAGGCGGGGCGTTGTTACCCACTTTCGGGTGACGTCGCTGCGAGGGCCGGGGTGGCGTGGTGTGGCGCAATCGGGTTGGGGGCCAGCGCCCCCAAGGCCTCAATGTCCCCTTGGTCGTCAATCTGATGCATTTGCCCGGTAAATGGACATTACAGGCGACATTCACGGCGATGTGGCCAGACCGTAACGACCCTTCACGCCTCCTCCATCAGCCGCACGCGGGTGGGCAAGGTGTGCGTGGGCAGCCGACCGGCCGCCCTTCGCACCAGGCACAGCCCCCTTCGCCGGCACGCCGGACCGGGAGGCTGCGCCCGCACCGAGCAGGGGGATCCTGTGTCCAAGTCCACGTCAGTCAACGCTCGCCGCCTCACCGCCGCCGCGCTGAGCGTCGGTGCCCTGACGGCAGTTCTGACGGCGCCGGCCTCGGCGGCCGAGCACCGGCCGCACCGGCCGGCCGTGCAGATCACCGACGTGCAGTACAACGCCCCGGGTCCCGACACCCGTAACAACCGCTCCGTGAACGGTGAGTGGGTGCGGATCACCAACACCACCCGCCACGCGGTCAACCTGAGGGGATGGACGCTGCGCAACGAGGACGGCCAGCGCTACCGCTTCAACAACGTCCGCCTCGCCGGCCGCAGCTCGATCCACGTCCACACCGGCATCGGCCGTGACACCCGCACCCGGGTGTTCCAGGACCGCCGCAACCACATCTGGGACAACCGCTCCGACACGGCCACCCTGCGCAACGACCGCGGGCGCGTCGTCGACACCGAGTCGTGGGGGCGCGGCCGCTTCGACCGTGACGACCGCCGCGACGACCGTCGTGACCGTGACGACCGCCGCGACAACCGCGACAACCGCAACCGCCGCTGACCCAGGGTGCTGAGGCCGCCGGAGGTCCACTTCACCGGCAGCCTCGGCACTCCTGGAGACGACCGCGTGTGCCGGGCAGCCCTGCGCTGCCCGGCACACGCGCGTGCACGCGGCCCGAAGCGACCACCGGACCCGGTCGGCCCCCGCGACAGGGCATGCTTCGCATCACCCCGGGCGCTTCACCGTGTCTGCGCCGGCTCCTTCAGCGCGTCGAGGAAAACGGCACAGACGGAGGCGGTGAAGGAGAGAGTGGCCCGGGCGGGGGCCTTGGAGTCCCGGACGGATATGCGGGTGGGCGCGTTCGCGATCTCTACGCATTCGTTGCCGTCGCCCGGGCCGGAGTAGGACGACTTCCGCCAGTTCTCCATGAGGTCCTACGGCTCCTCTTTCGTCAGGCTGTGGACGTCACCACGTCCGGCGCACCGTCGCCTTGCCACCGGTCCCAGGCTTGCCGACTCACCGGGCCGGGTTCGTGCTGTCGCGGACGGGTGTGTGGGCGGGGCAAGTCGCGCTCAGGACACAGCCGCTGCCATCCCGTCCGCGCGGCAGGACGGCTCACGTCAGTCGTCAGGTGAAGGAGCGGTGTGCGTCATGATCCGCTCGTAGGCCTCTTCAGCTCCTCGACGAACACCGCGAAGGCAGGGACGGAGAAGGTGAGGGTGGCCCGGGCGGGGGCCTTGGAGTCGCGGACGGCTATGCGGGTGGGGACGTTCGCGATCTCGACGCAGTTGTTGCCGTCGCCGCCACCGGAGTAGGACGACCTGCGCCAGTTGTCAGGGGTGGACACGGAGCCTCACAGTTCCTTGGCCAGTCTCTGGATGAAGTCACGCGATCGGCTGGGGTCGAGTGACACATCCTTCACTCTACGGAAGACCGCGCGGAAAACGCCGAGTTGGGCCTCGGAATCGATGAAACCAGTGCCATGCGGTGCATCGCGAACCGCCGTGTCCAGCTTGGGCACCCTCCCCTGGTGTCCAACGCCGTGCGCCACACCAAGGGCCCGGCCGCACTGCGCGTGCACTGGTTGGTCGCCGCCGGGCACGTTGCGCATCGGGGCCTTGGACGCGGCCCCCCGGCCGCCGGAGCCGCCCCAGCCGCTCGCGCCGGCGGCCGGGCGGGAGGACGGGCGAGGGCTGGCGCTGGTGCGGACCTGTGCCGACGTGTGGGGGTGGCAGCCGCTGGCCAGAGACGGCAGCCGAGGCAAATACGTGTGGTGTGAGCTGGCTGCCGCGTGAGCGCCGGGATCCGCTCACGGAGGGAGCCGGTGGCGTGGCGCGCCCACTGTCCTGCCCGGGGTCCGGCAGAGTGCGACACGATCACCCCCGCCACCCCTCCGGGAGGAGCACCCGTGCCCGCGAGACTGCGTGTGACGACCGTGGACGCCTCCCCCTTCACCATGCCGAAGGGGGATCTCCTGTACGGGGCACAGGGCATGGTCACCGTGCCGTCCACCGTGGCCGTCATCGAGCACGCACGGCACGGGCTGATCCTCTTCGACACCGGCATCAACCACCACGTGGCGGACCCGGATGCCGCAGAGGCGTAGTGGGGTCCGGGGCTGCGGGAGGCGTACGGCGCTCAGGGGTTCACCCGGGAGCACGCCATCGACGCGCAGCTCCGGCGGCTCGGTCACCGCCCCGAGGACGTCCGGTACGTCATCTACTCCCACCTGCACCTCGACCACGCCGGCGGCATGAGCTACTTCCCCGGCGCCGTGCACATCGCCCAGCACGAGGAGTTGCGCCACGCCTGGTGGCCGGACCGCTGGACCGCCCGGGGCTACGCGTTCAACGACTACCGGTCCTGCCGCGACTACGAGTTCCTCGAACTCACCGGTGACACCGACCTGTTCCTGGACGGCAGCGTGACCGTGCTGCGGACCACCGGTCACACGCCCGGCCACCAGGGCATGGTCCTCGACCTGGACCACCACGGCCGGGTCGGCTTCCTGGGCGACGCCGCCCATCTGCGGGAGGGGCTGGAGAAGGACGTGCCGATGCTCAGCGACTGGAACGTCCAGCGGAAGCTGCTCACCTACGGACAACTCCGCGCGCTGCAGCGGGCCGGGGTGCCGGTCTTCCTGTCCCACGACCCCGACGACTTCGCCGCCCTGCCGAAGGACGGGGAGTTCTGGGACTGAGCGGACGGGGACCGGGGCGAGTGCACAGGCCAGGAGCCCAGAGGCCCGGCCGGGAGCGGCGACGAAAGTGGTTCGCGGGACCGGCCCGCCGGTCCGTAGGCTCGGCGCGCATGAAACAGCGGCAGCAGAAAAAGCACTTCCGGCGTCTCTTCGCGACGGTCCTCATGGAGGACGTGCACGGAGCGCGGGCCGCTCTGCGGGCCGGTGCCGACCCTCAGGGCAGGGACGGTGACGGCACCACCCCGCTCTACGTGGCCGCCGTGAACGGGGACGCCGCGACGGTCCGCCTGCTCCTGGCAGCCGGGGCACGCCCCGACACCGAGAGCCGCGGGGCCGGGTCCGAGGGCACGCCGCTGTGCGCCGCCGCGTGCTGGGGGCACACCGAGGCGGTCCGGGAGCTGCTGGCGCACGGCGCCGACCCGAACCTGCGCGAGGACCACGGCACGGGACGGACCCCGCTGGAGTGGGCCGACGCCGGGCCCCACCCGGAGACGGCCGGCGTGCTCGTCGCGGCGGGCGCGGTCCCGCGGGCGGTCGGGTAGGACGCCGCCCCGCCCGCAGCCTGCGCGCAAAGGCGAGGCGGGGACCGACCTGGGCCCGCCCCGTCGGTCACGATTCAGTTTCGGCCACCGGCCACCCCCTTGTCCTTCTCTGTGTAATCGATTCCAATCCCTCGTGTAATCGATTCCACGAGGAGGTGGAACGGCGATGGCGAGCATCAAGGACGTCGCTGCCGAGGCAGGCGTGTCCGTGGCCACGGTGTCGCGGGTGCTGAACGGGCACCCCTCGGTCAGCGCGGAGGCCCGGACGCGGGTGACGGCAGCCGTCGAGCGGCTCGGCTACCGGCCGAACGCCGTCGCCCGGTCGCTGCGCACCGACCAGACCCGCACCCTCGGCCTGGTCATCAGCGACGTGATGAACCCGTACTTCACCGAGCTGGCCCGCTCCGTCGAGGAGGAGGCCCGCGCGCTCGGTTACAGCGTGATCATCGGCAACGCCGACGAGCGGCCGGACCTCCAGGACCACCACGTCACCACGCTCCTCGACCGGCGCATCGACGGGCTGCTCGTCTCCCCCACCGACGGCGGGTCGCCCGGCATGCTCGGTGCCGCCCGCGCCGGGACGCCCATGGTGTTCGTCGACCGCTGGATCCCCGGCGTCGACGTGCCCGTCGTCCGGTCGGACGGACGCGACGCCGTCCGCGACCTCGTCGCCCACCTGTACGGGCTCGGGCACCGGCGGCTGGCGATCATCGCCGGGCCCGCGGCCACCACCACCGGCCGGGAGCGCGTGGACGCCTTCCGGGAGGCGCTGGGCGCGTACGGGCTCGACCTCCCCGACGCGCACATCGGCCAGGGCGACTTCCAGGCCGAGAGCGGACGCCGGGTCACCGAGGGCTTCCTCGCGCTGGCCGAACCGCCCGACGTGCTGTTCGCCGCCGACAACCTGATGGCGCTCGGCGCGCTGGACGCGATCCGGGAGCGCGGACTGCGGGTGCCCGACGACATCGCGCTGGCCGCGTTCGACGACATCCCCTGGTTCGTGCACACCGATCCGCCGGTCACCGCCATCGCCCAGCCGACCCGCGAGCTGGGTCGCGCGGCCGTGCGGGCGCTGGTCGACCGGATCGAGGGGCGGCCCGGTGAGTCGGTCACCCTTCCCGCCCGGCTGGTCGTGCGCCGCTCGTGCGGCGAGCCTGCGCCGGCGACGGGCCAGCAGCCACCGACCCCGTCTCCGGCGCCGTCCGCGACCCCGCCCCCGGCACCGTCACGGTCGCCGTCGCCGTCGCCGTCGCCGTCGCCGGCCGAGTCCTCCCCCCAGTCCCCCTCCCCCGTACGAAGGAGTACGCCGTGAGCAGCCGCAGTCCGGACGAGTTGCTGCGCATCGAGGGCATCCGCAAGACCTTCCCCGGCGTGGTCGCGCTCGACAGCGTCGACTTCGACCTGCGCCGGGGCGAGGTGCACGTGCTCCTCGGTGAGAACGGTGCCGGCAAGAGCACGCTGATCAAAATGCTCTCCGGTGCCTACACGCCCGACGCCGGGCGGATCGTGGTCGACGGCGAGGAGGTGCGCATCCAAGGCGCGCAGGACTCCGAGCGGCTCGGGATCGCCACCATCTACCAGGAGTTCAACCTGGTGCCCGACCTGACCGTCGCCGAGAACATCTTCCTCGGCCGCCAGCCGCGCCGCTTCGGGATGATCGACCGGAAGACGATGGAGGCCGACGCCGAGGTGCTGCTGAAGCGGGTCGGCGTCGACGTGTCGCCCCGGGCGCGGGTGCGTGAACTCGGCATCGCCCGGCTCCAGATGGTCGAGATCGCCAAGGCGCTCAGCCTGGACGCGCGGGTGCTCATCATGGACGAGCCGACCGCCGTGCTGACCTCCGAGGAGGTCGACAGGCTGTTCGCGATCGTGCGGCGGCTGCGCGAGGACGGCGTCGGCATCGTCTTCATCACCCACCACCTGGAGGAGATCGCCGCCCTGGGCGACCGGGTCACCGTCATCCGGGACGGCCGCAGCGTCGGACAGGTGTCCGCCACGGCCGGCGAGGAGGAACTGGTCCGGCTCATGGTCGGGCGGTCCATCGAGCAGCAGTACCCGCGCGAGCGCACCGACGCCGGCGACGCCCTGCTCAAGGTCGAAGGGCTCACCCGGGACGGTGTGTTCCACGACGTGAGCTTCGAGGTGCGGGCCGGTGAGGTCGTCGGCATCGCAGGGCTGGTCGGCGCCGGGCGCACGGAGGTGGCCCGGGCGGTGTTCGGGGCGGACCCGTACGACACCGGGACGGTGCGCGTCGGCGGCGCGCCGCTGCGCGGACACGACGTGAACGCCGCGATGGCGGCCGGGGTCGGGCTGGTGCCCGAGGACCGCAAGGGGCAGGGCCTGGTGCTCGACGCGTCCGTCGAGGAGAACCTCGGTCTGGTCACCCTGCGGTCCACCTCCCGCGCCGGACTCGTCGACCTCAAGGGGCAGCACGAGGCGGCCGACCGCATCGCGCGGCAGCTCGGCGTGCGGATGGCGGGCCTCGGGCAGCACGTGCGGACGCTGTCCGGCGGCAACCAGCAGAAGGTCGTCATCGGCAAGTGGCTGCTGGCGAACACCAAGGTGCTGATCCTCGACGAGCCGACGCGCGGCATCGACGTCGGCGCGAAGGTCGAGATCTACCAGCTCATCAACGAACTGACGGCCGCCGGCGCCGCGGTGCTCATGATCTCCAGCGACCTTCCCGAGGTGCTGGGGATGAGCGACCGGGTCGTCGTCATGGCCCAGGGCCGCGTCGCCGGTGAACTGACCGCCGAGGACGCCACGCAGGACGCCGTGATGGCCCTGGCCGTCAGCACGTCCCCCGACACCGCCGGCACCCCCGGCGCGGCCGGTGCACCCGGCACGCCGGGCACGCCCGATGAGGCCGGCCCGCCCGGTGCTTCCGGCACCGCCGGCCCGCACGACAGCCCCCACAGCAACGGAACGGAGGCCACCGGTGGCCACTGACACGCTCAAGAGCAAGCCGGGCGCGCAGGGTGGCGCCCCGGGCGGCCTGCGCCGCCTGCTCCTCGACAACGGCGCGCTCACCGCGCTCATCGTCCTGGTCATCGCCATGTCGGCGCTGTCCGGCGACTTCCTGACCGCCGACAACCTGCTCAACATCGGCGTCCAGGCCGCGGTCGTCGCGATCCTCGCCTTCGGCGTCACCTTCGTCATCGTCTCCGCGGGCATCGACCTGTCGGTCGGCTCGGTCGCCGCCCTGTCGGCCACCGTGCTCGCCTGGAGCGCCACGTCCGCAGGCGTCCCGGTGGTGCTCGCGGTGCTGCTGGCCATCGCCACCGGCATCGCCTGCGGCCTGGTCAACGGCATCCTCGTGTCGTACGGGAAACTCCCGTCGTTCATCGCCACGCTGGCCATGCTGTCGGTGGCCCGCGGCCTGTCCCTGGTGATCTCCCAGGGCTCCCCGATCGCCTTCCCCGACTCCGTGTCGCACCTCGGCGACACCCTCGGCGGCTGGCTGCCCGTCCCGGTGCTCGTCATGGTCGGCATGGGCCTGATCACCGCGTTCATCCTCGGCCGCACCTACATCGGCCGCTCCATGTACGCGATCGGCGGCAACGAGGAGGCGGCCCGCCTGTCCGGGCTGCGGGTGAAGAAGCAGAAGCTGGCCATCTACGCGCTGTCCGGCCTGTTCGCCGCCGCCGCGGGCATCGTGCTCGCCTCCCGGCTGGCCTCCGCGCAGCCGCAGGCCGCGCAGGGCTACGAACTGGACGCGATCGCCGCGGTCGTCATCGGCGGCGCCTCGCTGGCCGGCGGCACGGGCAAGGCGTCCGGCACGCTGATCGGCGCGCTGATCCTGGCGGTGCTGCGCAACGGCCTCAACCTGCTGTCGGTGTCGGCGTTCTGGCAGCAGGTCGTGATCGGTGTCGTGATCGCACTGGCCGTGCTGCTGGACACGGTCCGGCGCAAGGCCGGGGCCACCCCGGTGACCGGGGCGTCCGGCGGCGGCAACCGGAAGAAGCAGGCGGCGACCTACCTCCTCGCCGCGGTCGTGGCGGCGGCGATCGTCGGCGCGATGTCCTTCCTGCACAACGGCTCCTCGGCGGCGAAGTCCGAGAAGGTCGGGCTGTCCCTGTCGACACTCAACAACCCGTTCTTCGTGCAGATCCAGGCCGGCGCGAAGGAGGAGGCGAAGAAGCAGGGCGTCGACCTGACCGTCACCGACGCCCAGAACGACGCCTCCCAGCAGGCCAACCAGCTGCAGAACTTCACCAGCGGCAGCCTCGGCGCGATCATCGTCAACCCGGTGGACTCCGACGCGGCCGGCCCGGCCGTGCGCTCCGCCAACCAGGCCGACATCCCCGTGATCGCCGTGGACCGGGGCGTCAACAAGGCCGAGACGGACGCACTGGTCGCCTCCGACAACGTGGCCGGCGGCCGCCAGGGCGCCAAGGCGCTCGCCGAGAAGCTGGGCGGCGAGGGCACCATCGTGATCCTCCAGGGCCAGGCCGGCACGTCCGCCAGCCGCGAGCGCGGCGCGGGCTTCGCCGAGGGCCTGAAGGACTACCCGGGCATCAAGGTCGTCGCCAAGCAGCCGGCCGACTTCGACCGCACCAAGGGCCTGGACGTGATGACCAACCTGCTCCAGGCGCACCCCGACATCGACGGCGTGTTCGCCGAGAACGACGAGATGGCGCTGGGCGCCATCAAGGCGCTCGGCTCGAAGGCCGGCACGTCCGTCCAGGTCGTCGGCTTCGACGGCACGCCGGACGGACTCAAGGCCGTCGAGGCGGGCACGCTGTACGCGTCCGTCGCGCAGCAGCCGAAGGAACTCGGCAGGATCGCGGTGACCAACGCGCTGCGCGCGGCCGACGGCAAGAAGCTCGACGACACGGTGAAGGTCCCGGTGAAGGTGGTCACGAAGGAGAACGTGGCCGACTTCGGCGGCTGACCACCGCCGGCCGGACCGGACCTGACCTGCACGAGCCGGACCGGACAGCGAACGAGCGACCGGACCGGACCTGACCTGCACGAGCCGGACCGGACAGGACCGAACAAGACCGACAGGATCTGCCGGGCCCGGCCCGAACGGGACGGGAGCCGGCAGGACCGGGGCGGGCGGCCACGACGGCCGTCCGCCCCGCACACGCACGTGGGGAGCACGACATGAACGACGACTACGACCTCCTGGTCGTGGGGTCGGCCAACGCCGACCTGGTGATCGGCGTCGAGCGCCGTCCGGCCGCCGGGGAGACGGTGCTCGGCTCCGACCTCGCCGTCCACCCGGGCGGCAAGGGCGCCAACCAGGCGGTCGCGGCCGCCCGGCTCGGGGCTCACACGGCCCTGCTGGCCCGGGTCGGTGACGACGCGCACGGGCGGCTGCTGGTGGACTCCCAGCGGTCCGCCGGCGTCGACACGGGGGGCGTGCTGGTCGGCGGGGCACCGACCGGGGTCGCCCTGATCACCGTGGACCCGTCCGGCGACAACAGCATCGTCGTCTCGCCGGGCGCCAACGGCCGGCTCACGCCGGAGGACGTACGGGCTGCCCGCAGCCTGTTCCGGAGCGCCCGGGTCGTGTCCACGCAGCTCGAGATCCCGCTGGAGACGGTGGCGGAGGTGGTGCGCTCCCTCGCACCCGGCAGCCGGTTCGTGCTCAACCCGTCGCCGCCCCAGCCGCTGCCCGCGGAGGTGCTGGCGGCCTGTGACCCGCTCATCGTCAACGAGCACGAGGCGAAGGTCATCCTGGACGGCACCAGCGGTGCGGGCGGCCTCGGCGACGAACCGGAGGACTGGGCACGGGAGTTGCTGGCCGCAGGCCCGCGCTCGGTGGTGGTGACCCTGGGCGGCGAGGGCGCGCTGGTGGCCTCCGCGGAGGGCACCGTCCGGGTGCCGTCGGTCGAGGTGCGTGCCGTCGACACCACCGGCGCGGGCGACGCGTTCACCGCCGCGCTGGCCTGGCGGCTCGGCACGGGCGAATCCCTCGCCGAGGCGGCGGCGTACGCGGCTCGCGTCGGCGCGGTGACGGTCACCCGGCAGGGGGCGCAGGTGTCCTTCCCGACCGCGGCGGAGGTCGCGGCCCTGTGAAGAGGCACGGAATCCTCAACCGGCACCTCTCCGGCGCCCTGGCCGAACTCGGGCACGGCGACGGGGTGCTGGTGTGCGACGTCGGCATGCCGATCCCCGACGGGCCGCGCGTCGTCGACCTCGCCTTCCGGGCCGGGGTGCCGTCGTTCGCGGAGGTCCTGGACGGGCTGCTGGCGGAGTTGGTCGTCGAGGGCGCGACGGCCGCCACCGAGGTCCACGAGGCCAACCCGGCCGCCGCCAAGCTGCTCACCGGCCACTTCCCCGGACTGCACCTGGTCCCGCACGAGCAGCTGAAGGTCCTGACGTCGGGCGCGCGTCTCGTCGTCCGCACGGGCGAAGCCCGGCCGTACGCGAACGTACTGCTGCGGTGCGGGGTGTTCTTCTGAGCCGACCGCGTGGGAGCAACCGCGGACGCACTTCGAAGGGGCCCGGTCCGTCGACCGGGCCCCTTCGGTTCCCTCCCCCGTCAGAACCTCTCGATCCCCCCCCCCCCCCCCGGGTCCCCTCCCAGAAGTCCTGACACCCACTACGACCCGTCGGACAGTAAGAGGGTTGTACGGGACGGGGGATTTTTCCGGGACCGTATCGAGGTGCACCGACCGCACACCGATCGGGTGATTCAATATGATCACCTGTCGGGTCAGGGGAAGTGGTTGTCTGACGCTCAGACGGGGAGACGCACCATGGGATTGCCCAACACACCAGCAGGGGCGGGTCTGAAGCCAGACCTGCGTGTCTCCGACCACGACCTGACCAAGCTCGCGGACGATCTCGACGACATGCAGGACCACCTGGACAAGCAAGTCAAGCGTATGGACGGAGTGGTGGACCGCATAGAGGCCGGGTGGCGTGGTCCGGCCGGGTCCGCCTATCGCAGACTTCACCGGGCAGCGGCCGAGGACGCCGTGCGTATACGCGAGGTGATACGGCACCTCGAGCAAGCGGTGCGCCTCAGCAAGGACGGCTTCACCGAGATCGAACTAGAGGTCCTCGCCCAACTTCAGCGCATCCAAGTAGATGTCGACAGCGAGGTCGACAGGTTGTCGACACCGCATGGAGAGCCCGTCAGGACCATTGCGCCAGCAAGCCCTCCACGCAGTTCCCTGGACTCCTTCTGAGGCCATGAGGAACACAACGCACGTCATCCTCAGCCACTCTCACTGAACTCACGGGGGAAGCCATGCCGACCGGAAGCCCTGCCGAGGACCACATATCCGTCTCCTTCGGCACGCTCCGCGAGCTCGCCGTCGAATTGGAGGACATCCTCAAGAAACTGAACGAGAAGCTCGACTCTCTGTACGACCGCGTAGTCCCGGTGGTGTTGTCCTGGGAGGGAGAGACGCGGGAGACCTTCGTCGACAAACTAGATGAATGGGACCGTTCAGCCCAAGACCTCCAGGCGGCACAGAAATGGCTGCATGAGATAGCGACAACGGGTCACGTCAACTACACAGCCGCCCATCAAGCGGTGCTGCGCGGCTGGGGAGCCGCTTGATGGGGACACCAGCGCACGGAGGAGCTGCTGAAGGAACACTGGATGTCACGCCCTCTCTTCTGTACAGCGTCTCGACAGGAATAGCAGACCAGCAGGATGTACTGCACCGAGGCGTTGCAGCATTCCTGACCGAGTTGGCTCGGTACCCTGACGGCGGAGGTAGAGGCACAGCCGTTCAAAGCTTCACCAGTGCGTACAAGGACGTCAGTGAACGCCTCCTGGAAGTGTGGGCCAAGTCCGTGGTCGCCGTCGGTGGTGCCGCGGTGGGTTTCACTGTCACCGGCAACAATTTTGCAGCGGCCGACGCCGCAACCAACCCCTCCCCATCGGCTCGGCCGCAACACCAACCACCGCCGGCCGTCCTTGACACAGCTCCCACGTATGGCCCCGTGACGGACTTCAAATGGGGGGACATCGACGACGGCCAGGACTTTGTGCAACGTGCCCTGGAGGGCGTTGAAGCCGTGGTCCTGACCGTCCTGCGCCCCCTCCTTGAAGATGCCTGCCGCTGGGGAAAAGCCGCCGAGATCCTGCCGCTGCCGAATCATCACCGCGTCAAGTCGATCTCGGAATCGTGGCGGATGCCGCAGAGAACTTTGTCGACCGTCGAAGGAACGCTGATCTCCCTCGTCCAGAGCATCACTCAGCAGTCCAACAGTGAGTGGTACGGTGCCATGCGCACCTTCTGCAGCACCCTCTGGGGCACCTCGGCCTGGGGAAAAGAGCGACACGGTTACCAATGGAAGAACGACACCTTCGGCAGCCCGGGGGCCAACCATCCGGTTTTCGCCGTCTTGTTCGATACGTGTGAAGTGATGGTAGATGCCGTCGACCACTTCGCCAAGGCCGCTGAAGACGTCCGCGAGGACCTTCATCGGATCTACCGCAAAGCGGTGATTGACACCTTGCCCCAGATCAATGTGAGTGACGGCGTAGACCTCAAGGACGTCAAAAATCTGGGCAAAGGGCTTCTGCGACTCGGCAAGGGATTGGTCACCGACCTGTCATCAGGGATAGTCCTGAACCTTGACGAACAGGAGATGAACAATGCGGTGACGGCGTACAACAACCGGATCGATCGACAGACGCGACGCATCAAGGACCTGCTTGATGCCTTGGACGAGGCATCAAGGAGTGCCCCCACCTTCAACGCAGAGGAAGCTCGAGCCGAGGCATACGGAGCACGTGCACTGACGGACTTCAAAGGCGATCCTCTATACACCGCCCCGGGGGACGACGAAGCAAAGCACAGATTCCCCGTGGACTTGGCCAACCAGGAAGGCCTGGCGGGCGCTCACGTCATCGATAAACATGTGGGAAAAACTGACGCCCAACTGGAGCAGCGACTTCGGGACCAGGCAAGGCTGTACCCGGACGGAACGACTAGACCTATCGCCGTCTCCACGTTCAACAACCTGGCCGACGCGCAACGCTACACCCAGGCCGTGCTCGACGATCCCGACAACCAGCGCAAAATTGACAGATGGCTGAGCAGAAACCCGACGCAGCCCAACCAAACCAGGAACATCGGCCTCGCGTTCGATCATCCTGTGGGCCGTTCATGGGGACGCGGCGATAACCAGGCGCACGAATCCACCAAGGTCCTGGTCACCCTTCGCCCTGTCCCCGGCGGCCACCCACCGTATGTTGTACTGACGGCAATGCCCAGCGACTCCCTTCCCTCCTCGTGAAACGGAACGATGTGACCGAGCAGGAACCTGTTACTGACGCCCACTCCTGGAGTTCTGCAGTACGCGATCTTTTCGATGGCGGATGGACCTTCGCCCAGGTGGGAGTCAGACGCCACGAGGACTGGCGTTATGACGTTACCGAGGTAATGGCTCTGAAGGCCACCGATCCACGGAATTGGGCGTCACTGAATCATGCGCCCGAAATCGACGAGAATCGCAGCGGCACGGGTTCACCATTCTTTCCTTGGAGCCCCGAAGAGACAGGCAAGTCCTTGCACGAGATTGGGGAAGAATCCGCAGTTCGACTCCTTGTCGCACTGAAGGGAGACTTCTATCAGGCCGCCAGCATCCCTGACTTCGAGAACCGGAAAGAATCATTGTTCGACAGCTCTCGAACTATCCTTGCACGGTTCGGCTCCGGAAGTCGCTTCTTCACGAATGCGACCGAAGCTCACAGAAACCCCGAGGCCGATCTCTTGAACCCTGACACCGAGTGGGATTGCCTTTCGGTCTACACCACCGACTGCGGGCTCGTAGCCGTATCCGACGCCGAGATCGGCGTATTCTGGGCATTCTGGGAGGACTGAGGGCCGGATCTTGCGCACGCGCTCAGCCACTTATACCGACCACGACACCGCTCAGTGGTCAACCCAGCAGGCGGTTGATTCCAACGAGCATGTCATCCACCGTTGGCTGACGCAGTCGACCCGCCCGCGTCTGGCCGTACCTGGCTGATGCTGGTGCCTGAGCAACTCAGTGCGCTCCGGCCCGATTACGGGCCCGGCCCCCAAGGCGGTGGAACGCCGTGAGGTCCGGTCCGTATCGGTTCGGGGTCGGCTGTCGCGGGGCTACCCGACGTACTCCGTGAACCTGCGGGCCGTCTCCGCCAGCACCGCCTGGCCGTCGCGGGACCACAGGGGCTCGTTGAACAGTTCGACCTCGATGGGGCCGGTGTAGCCGGCCGCGTCCACGTGCCGCTGCCATGCGCGCAGGTCGATCGCTCCGTCGCCGAGCTGGCCGCGGCCGTTGAGGACGCCCTCGGGGAGCGGGGTGGTCCAGTCGGCGAGCTGGAAGGAGTGGATGCGGCCCTGGGCGCCCGCGCGGGCGATCTGGGCGGGGGCGGTGTCGTCCCACCAGACGTGGTACGTGTCGACGGTGACGCCGACCTGGTGGGCGGGGAAACGTTCCGCGATGTCCAGGGCCTGGGCGAGCGTGGAGATCACGCAGCGGTCGGCGGCGTACATGGGGTGGAGCGGTTCGATGGCCAGGCGCACCCCGTGCTGCTCGGCGTGGGGGGCGAGTTCGGCGAGGGCGTCCGCGATGCGTCGGCGGGCGGCGTGCAGGTCCTTGGAGCCGGGTGGCAGGCCGCCGGAGACCAGGACGAGGGTGTCGGTGCCGAGGGTGGCCGCCTCCTCGACCGCGCGGCGGTTGTCGGCGAGGGCGGCGGCCCGGCCGACGGGGTCGGTCGCGGTGAGGAAGCCGCCCCGGCACAGGGTCGTGACCGCCAGGCCCGCGTCGCGGACCAGTTTCGCGGCCCCCTCCACGCCGTACTCCTGGACGGGCTCACGCCACAGGCCCACGCCCGGGACGCCCAGGTCCCGGCAGGCGTCGACGAGTTCCGGCAGGGAGAGCTGCTTGACCGTCATCTGGTTGATGCTGAAGCGGGTGAGGTCGTGTGCGGGCGTCGTGCCGTCACCCGCACGGCCACGCGTGCGGTCAGTGGTGCTGCCACGCGTGCGGTCAGCCGCGCGGCCACGCGTGCGGTCACTCGTGCGGTCACTCATGCGGTCACTCCGTACAGGTGCAGCAGGGTCCTCATCCGGTCCTCGGCTCGTTTCGGGTCGGGGAACAGGCCGAGGCGGTCGGCGAGTTCGTAGGCGCGGGCGAGGTGCGGCAGGGAGCGGGCCGACTGGAGGCCGCCGACCATCGTGAAGTGGTCCTGGTGGCCGGCCAGCCAGGCGAGGAGGACGACGCCCGTCTTGTAGTAGCGGGTGGGGGTCTGGAAGAGGTGCCGGGAGAGTTCGACGGTGGGGTCGAGGAGGGCGCGGAAGCCGTCGGTGTCGCCGGTGTCGAGGACACGGACCGCCTCCGCGGCCAGCGGGCCCAGGGGGTCGAAGACGCCGAGGAGGGCGTGGCTGAAGCCCTGGTCGTCGCCGGCGATCAGTCCGGGGTAGTGGAAGTCGTCGCCGGTGTAGCAGCGCACCCCCTGCGGGAGGCGGCGGCGCAGGCCGACCTCGCGTGCGGCGTCGAGGAGGGAGACCTTGACGCCGTCGACCTTGTCGGGGTGGGCGGCGATGATCTCCAGGAAGGTGGTGGTGGCCGCGTCGAGGTCGGACGAGCCCCAGTAGCCCTCCAGGGCCGGGTCGAACATGGGGCCCAGCCAGTGCAGGATCACCGGCTCGGCGGCCTGGCGCAGGAGGTGGCCGTAGACCTCCAGGTAGTCCTCGGGGCCGCGGGCCGCCGCGGCGAGGGCGCGGGACGCCATGAGGACGGCCCGCGCCCCGGACTCCTCGACGAGCGCGAGCTGTTCCTCGTAGGCGGCGCGCACCTCGGCGAGGGTGCCGCCGGTGATCTGGTCGGTCCCGGCGCCGCAGGCGATGCGGCCTCCGACGGCCTTCGCCTCGGCGGCGGAGCGGCGGATCAGTTCGGCCGCGCCCGCCCAGTCCAGGCCCATGCCGCGCTGGGCGGTGTCCATGGCCTCGGCGACGCCCAGGCCGTGCGACCACAGGTGGCGGCGGAAGGCGAGGGTGGCGTCCCAGTCGACGGCGGCGGGGCCGTCGGGGGTGGTGTCGGCGTACGGGTCGGCGACGACGTGCGCGGCGGAGAAGACCGTACGGGAGGTGAAGGGGGCGCCCGGGGAGAGGTCCAGGGGGTCGGTGCGGGGTTCGTAGGGGCGCAGGGTGCCGTCCGCGGCGGGCAGGTGGAGGGTCACAGCGCGATCTCCGGGACGTCGAGGCGGCGGCCCTCGGCGGAGGACCTCAGGCCCAGTTCGGCGAGCTGGACGCCGCGGGCCCCGGCGACGAGGTCCCAGTGGTAGGGGGCGTCGGTGTGGACGTGCTTGAGGAACAGTTCCCACTGGGCCTTGAAGCCGTTGTCGAACTCCCCGTTGTCCGGGACCTCCTGCCACTGGGCACGGAAGGTCTCGGTGGCGGGGATGTCCGGGTTCCACACCGGCTTGGGGGTGGCCGAGCGGTGCTGGACGCGGCAGGTGCGCAGGCCAGCGACGGCGGAGCCCTCGGTGCCGTCGACCTGGAACTCGACGAGCTCGTCGCGGTGGACGCGGACGGTCCAGGAGGAGTTGATCTGGGCGACGGTCCCGCCGTCGAGTTCGAAGATGCCGTAGGCGGCGTCGTCGGCGGTGGCGTCGTAGGGCTTGCCGTGTTCGTCCCAGCGCTGCGGGACGTGGGTGGCGGTGAGGGCCTGGACGGACCGCACGCGGCCGAACAGTTCGTGCAGCACGTACTCCCAGTGCGGGAACATGTCGACGACGATGCCACCGCCGTCCTCGGCGCGGTAGTTCCACGACGGGCGCTGGGCGTCCTGCCAGTCGCCCTCGAAGACCCAGTAGCCGAACTCGCCGCGCACGGACAGGATCCGTCCGAAGAAGCCGCCGTCGATGAGCCGCTTCAGCTTCAGCAGACCGGGCAGGAACAGCTTGTCCTGGACGACGCCGTGCTTGATGCCGGCCGCGTTCGCCAGGCGGGCGAGTTCCAGGGCGCCGTCGAGGCCGGTGGCGGTGGGCTTCTCGGTGTAGACGTGCTTGCCGGCGGCGATCGCCTTCTTCAGGGCGTCCTCGCGGGCGGAGGTCACCTGCGCGTCGAAGTAGATGTCGACGGTGTCGTCGGCGAGGACGGCGTCCAGGTCGGTGGAGACGTGGTCGAGGCCGTGGCGGTCTGCGAGGGCGCGCAGCGCGTGCTCGCGGCGGCCGACCAGGACCGGCTCCGGCCACAGCACGGTGCCGTCGCCGAGGTCGAGCCCGCCCTGCTCGCGCAGGGCCAGGATGGAGCGGACGAGGTGTTGCCGGTAGCCCATGCGGCCGGTCACACCGTTCATGGCGATACGCACCGTCTTGCGTGTCACGTCGTTCCCTTCGAACGCGGTCCGCGCGCCGCGTACGTCCCCCTCGTCCCGCGTGACTCACCGGGCGAACGTTGACTGGTGAACGTAATAGCAAGCGCTTTCTACGCAGAGAAGTTAGCCCCTGCCCGGCCCGCAGGACAAGACCGCCGCAACCCCGGCTTGTTCGAGGGGGCGAACAACGCGGCGCGTGGCCTTATCGTCTGGTCGGAACCGCGGCCCCCGGGCCGGGGGTCCACTACGGCGTACGACGGCGTACGGCTAGGCGCGCGAGGCGGAGGACGAACATGACGGTGACCCTGGCGGACGTGGCGGCCCGTGCGCAGGTCTCCCCGGCGACGGTGTCGCGCGTGCTGAACGGCAACTATCCGGTGGCGGCGTCCACCCGCGAACGCGTCCTCAAAGCCGTCGACGAACTCGACTACGTCCTCAACGGTCCGGCCAGCGCCCTGGCCGCCTCCACCTCCGACCTCGTCGGGATCCTCGTCAACGACATCGCCGACCCCTTCTTCGGCATCATGGCGAGCGCCATCCAGGGCGAGATCGGCGGGCCGGGCGGACGCGCCGGCGGGGAACGGCTCGCCGTCGTCTGCAACACCGGCGGCTCCCCCGAGCGGGAGCTGACCTACCTCACGCTGCTCCAGCGGCAGCGGGCGGCGGCGGTCGTCCTCACCGGCGGCGCGATCGAGGACCCGGCGCACACGGCCGCGATGAACGCGAAGCTGCGGAAACTGGTGGACGCCGGGACGCGGGTCGTGCTGTGCGGGCGCCCGCCCGCGCCGGAGACGGGAGCGGTGGCGCTCACCTTCGACAACCGCGAGGGCGCTCGGGAACTCACCGGGCACCTGCTCGGCCTCGGCCACCGCCGGCTCGGCTACATCGCCGGCCCGCCGGAACGCACCACCACCCGTGACCGGCTGGACGGCCACCGGGACGCGCTGGCCGCGCACGGCGTCGCGGACGACCCGCGCCGGACGGTGCACGGGCAGTACGACCGGCGGTCCGGGTACGAGGGGACGCTGGAGCTGCTGCGGGCGGATCCGTCGCTGACGGCGGTGGTGGCGGCGAACGACTCCGTCGCGCTGGGGGCGTGCGCGGCGCTGCGGGACTCCGGGCGGCGGATCCCGGAGGACGTGTCGGTGGCCGGGTTCGACGATCTGCCGTTCAGCGTGGACGCGGTGCCGGGGCTGACGACGGTGCGGGTGCCGCTGGCGGAGGCGGGGGGCCGGGCGGGGCGGATCGCCATGGGGCGGGAGGAGGCGCCGGGGGGCGGTGTGGCGTCTGTGCGGGTGGAGTTGGTGGTGCGGGGGTCTGTGGCGGGGCCTCGGGTGTGAGGGGCCGTGCCGGGCTTTGGGGGGGGGTTCGCGCAGTTCCTCGCGCCCCTGAGGGGCCCTGCGGGGTGCGTGGCGAGGGATCGCGCGGTTCCTCGCGCCCCTGAGAGACCCTGCGGGCTCGTCGTTGTCTGCAGGCCGTGGGGGGAGTTCGCGCAGTTCCCCGCGCCCCTGAAGAACCGCTGCCGGTGCATGGCGAGGGGTGCGCAATTCCTCGCGCCCCTGAGAGACCCTGCGGGCTCGTCGTTGTCTGCAGGCCGTGGGGGGAGTTCGCGCAGTTCCCCGCGCCCCTGAAGAACCGCTGCCGGTGCATGGCGAGGGGTGCGCGGTTCCTCGCGCCCCTGAGGGGCCCTGCGGGGTGCGTGGCGAGGGATCGCGCGGTTCCTCGCGCCCCTGAGAGACCCTGCGGGCTCGTCGTTGTCTGCAGGCCGTGGGGGGGTTCGCGCAGTTCCCCGCGCCCCTGAAGAACCGCTGCCGGTGCGTCGCGGGGGTCGCGTAGTATCCCGCGCCCCTGGCAGACCCCGAGGAGGCCCGGCGTTGGTGTTCGGGGGCGTGCGGGCTGCTCGCGTGCGGTGGGGTGGGGGTCGACGCGGGGCAGGGAATTGTGGGTGGCGATGAGTTTCTGGGCGGGGGGCGGTCTGTAGGTTCGTCAGTGGTTGTCGATCGTTGTGGGAGTGGGCGTCATGCGGATTGTCGTGACCGAGTTCATCAGCCTCGACGGTGTGTCGCAGGCCCCGGGAGGGCCGCAGGAAGACACCGACGGGGGGTTCGCGCACGGTGGGTGGTCGCACCCGTACTTCGACCCGGAGGTGCTCGGCGGGGCGTTCGCCGCGGGGCTGGGGAAGGCGGACGCGCTGCTGTTCGGGCGCCGGACGTGGCAGACGATGGCGGCGGCGTGGCCGGAGCGGGCCGGTGACGAGTTCGCCGACCGGATGAACAGCCTGCGCAAGTACGTCGTCTCGGGCACCCTCGGAGAGGCCGACCTGACCTGGAACAACTCCCGGCTGATCCCGGCCGGCGAGGCCCTGGACCGGATCCGGGAGCTGCGCGCCGCCGAGGGCGGCGACCTGGCGATGATGGGCAGCCCTTCGCTGGTGCGCACCCTGCTGGCCGAGGACCTGGTGGACGAACTCCAGCTGATCGTCATGCCGGTGATGCTCGGCGGCGGCAAGTCGATCTTCCCCGTCGACGGCGCGAAGCGGCCCTTCGAACTCGTGTCGACCACGGCCGCGAAGACCGGCGCCCAGGTGTGCGTGTACCGGCCGGCGCGGCCGTCGGCCGAGGGCTGACGGCCACAGGGCCGGCGGCTCGGTGCGACACCGGGGTGTCAGGGAGGAGTCGGCGTCGGGGTCCGCGGGTAGGGTCCGTGGGCATGAAGCTGGCGTTCTCCACCCTCGGCGTCCCCGGCCTGCCCGTCACCGACGTGCTGGAGCTGGCGACCGCGCACGGCTACCACGGCGTCGAACTGCGCGCCCACCCGGAGGAACCGGTGCACCCCGGCCTCGCTCCGGCCGAACGGGCCGATGTGGCCGCCGCGTTCAAGGCGGCCGGTGTCGAGATCCTGAGTGCCGCCGGATACGTCCGGGTGGCCGCTCCCGGTGACGACGAACCGGTGCTGGCCGAGATGCGGGCCCTGCTGGAACTGGCCCGCGACCTCGGCGCCCCCTACGTCCGGGTCTTCCCCGGCGGCACCCCGGGGCAGACCCCCGAGGAGGCCGACGCGACGGCCGCCCGCCGGCTCGGCACGGCCGCCGAGTACGCGGGCGACCTGGGGGTGCGGATCCTGCTGGAGACGCACGACTCGCACCGTACGGCGGCCGACGCGATGCGGATCCTGGGCCTGGTGGGGCACGGCCGGGTCGGGGCGCTCTGGGACGTGATGCACACCTGGCTCGGCGGGGAGCAGCCCGCGGACAGTTTCGCCGCCCTCTCCCCCCACCTGGGGTACGTCCAGGTCAAGGACATCGCCTCCGCCGACGACACGACCCCGCTGGCGCTGGGCGACGGCATCCTGCCGCTGGCGGACTGCGTGGAGATCCTGTCCCGGCACGGCTGGGACGGCTGGCTGTGCTGGGAGTACGAGAAGCGGTGGTACCCGGACGTGCCGGAGCTGAGCGGTCTGCTCGCTCCCGGGCGGGAGCATCTGGCCCGGCTGCTGAACGAGTCGGCGTGACCGTGCGGCGGACACCGGCCGCCGTCCGAAGCCGCCGGTGACAGGGGCGGCCGGAGCGGGCCCCCCGCCCGGACGTCGCGGTGCCGGTCCGGCCCCGGGGCGTCGCCGCGGGCGCGGGCCGGGGATCTCGGCCCGCTGCTTCGGCCCGTCACGCCGCCCTGTGACGCCGGCAGGCCAAGCTGCCCCGTCACGCCGGCCCCTCACGCCGCCCCGTCACTCCGGCCCCTCACGCCGACCGTCGCGGAACCCGCGGGCCGGGTCGTCCGTCCCATCCGCAGGCTGCCGGACGAGTCTGGCGTGGCACGGTGTCGGCCCTCGCTGCTGGCTGCGATCGCTGACCCACCCTCTCCGCCGTGCCACGGCCGGCAGCACGCCGCCATCGGCGCGCCCCCTCCCTTGCGCCGGTGGCGGCCCCCCGTTGGTTACTGTGCACTCCCTTGACTGGCAGAAACTTCCCGGATATTGCTGACCCCCTGGAAGTTTCCTTCAGCAGATCCCCGCGGATCACCTCCGGAAGGAGCGCACGTGCCCGACAGCAGCACGGCAAGCACGGGAAGCGACAGCGGCAGCACGGGAAGCGGCAGCGGCACGGGACGGGCCGCACGGCCGTCCAGACGCGCGGTCCTCGCCGCCACGGCGGGGGTCGGCACCGTCCTCGCCGCCGGGGGTTCCGTGCACGCCGCCCCCGGCCGCTCCGCCGCCGAGGAGCGCAGACTGCGCGGACTGATCTCCCGCATGACGCTGGAGGAGAAGGTCGGCCAGCTCTTCGTGATGCGGGTCTACGGCCACTCCGCAACCGAGCCCGACCAGGCCGACATCGACGCCAACCTGAAGGAAATCGGCGTCCGCACCGCCGCGGAACTGCTGGAGCGGTACCGGGTCGGCGGCATCATCTACTTCGCCTGGGCCCACAACACGCGGGACCCGCACCAGATCGCGGACCTGTCCAACGGCATCCAGAAGGCGTCCCTGGGCCTGCCGCGCGGGCTGCCGGTGCTCATCTCCACCGACCAGGAGCACGGCATCGTCGCCCGGGTCGGTGAGCCGGCCACCCTGTTCCCGGGGGCGATGGCCGTCGGGGCGGGCGGGTCCCGGTCCGACGCCCGCACCCTCGGCCGGATCGCCGGACGCGAACTGCGGGCCCTGGGCATCCGCCAGGACTACGCCCCGGTGGCCGACGTGAACGTCAACCCGGCCAACCCGGTCATCGGCGTGCGGTCCTTCGGCTCGGCGCCCGAGGCGGTGGCGCGGCTGGTGGCGGCCGAGGTGTCCGGGTTCCAGCACGCGGGGGTGGCGGCGACCGCCAAGCACTTCCCCGGGCACGGCGACACCGTCGACGACAGCCACGCCAAGCTGCCCTACATCCACCACACCCGGGAGCAGTGGGGGCAGCTCGACGCCCCGCCGTTCCGCGCCGCGATCGCCGCGGGCATCGACTCGATCATGACCGCCCACATCGTCGTCCCGGCCCTCGACCCCTCCGAGGACCCCGCCACCCTCTCCCGGCCCATCCTCACCGGCATCCTGCGCGAGGAACTGGGCTACGACGGGGTCGTGGTGACCGACTCCCTCGGCATGGAGGGCGTGCGCACCAAGTACGGCGACGACCGGGTGCCGGTGCTCGCGCTGCAGGCCGGTGTGGACCAGCTGCTCAACCCGCCCTCCCTGGACGTCGCCTGGAACGCCGTCCTGCAGGCGGTGCGGGACGGCGAACTCACCGAGGAACGCCTCGACGAATCGATCCTGCGCATTCTGAGGCTGAAGGCGAAGCTGGACCTGTTCGAGGACCCGTACGTCTCCCACGGCGGCGTGGACCGCACCGTCGGCACCCGCGCCCACCTGGCCGCCGCCGACCGGATCGCCGAGCGGACCACCACGCTGCTGGTCAACGAGGGCGGTCTGCTGCCGCTGTCGAGGCGCAGGCACCCGAGGGTGCTCGTCGTCGGCGCCGATCCCGCCTCCCCGTCGGGCACCACGGGCCCGCCGACGGGGGTGCTCGCGGACGCCCTGACCGGACTGGGCTTCACGGCCACCGCGCTGTCCACGGGCACGGCGCCCTCCGCGGCCGCCATCGACCGGGCGGTCGCCGCGGCCGGGGAGGCGGACGCGGTGGTCGTGGGCACGTACAACGTCTCGGCGGGCAGCAGCCAGCGGACGCTGGTCGAGCGGCTGCTGGCCACCGGGCGGCCGGTGGTGGCGGTGGCGATCCGCAACCCGTACGACGTGGCGCACCTGCCCGGCGTGCCGGCGTACCTGGCGGCCTACTCCTGGACGGACGTCGAACTGCGGGCGGCGGCCCGCGTGATCGCCGGCCGGGTGCGGCCCCGCGGGACGCTGCCGGTGCCCGTGCAGCGCGCCGACGACCCGGCGGCCGTGCTCTACCCGGTCGGGCACGGGCTGCGGTACTGACGCGCCGCCCGGCCCGCCGCGTCCGCCGCGCCGTACGGCGGGTGCCGGCGGGCCGGGTGCGTACGCGCGCGGGCGCGCCGGACGTAGATCCCGTACGCCTCGGACCCGGCACACTCCCCCCATTGTGCGCAAAGCATCCCAGATCCCTGGCATGGCCCGGCGCCGCCGGTCACGCTGGTCGGGGTGGTTCGGGGGGATGACGATGCACGTGAGCAGTTCTCCGGGTGCGGTCCGCGCACTCGTCACGCTCGGGGCGCTCGGCGCGCTGCTGCTGACCGGCTGCCAGAGCCCACCGGGCGGCGGCAGCGAGCCGGCGGACCCGGCGGGCGGGCGGGCTGCGGCGACGTCACCGGTGCCGGTCCGGACGTCCGGGTACGGGGCGGTGTTCCTCGCGGTCGACGAGTGCAGTTCGTTCGGCCGGACCAGTTTCACCGAGGTGCCGTGCACCGGTGAGCGGGCCGCGGCCCGGGTGGTCGCGCGGCACGACGGCACCGTGCGCGACGGGCCGCGCTGCCCGGCGACGACCGACTTCGTGCTGCACATCAGCGAGCAGCGCCCGTCCGCCGACGAGGACGGCGACGGCGCGGTGCCGCGGGGCTACGCCTGCATGCGCAACCTCCAGCCGCCGCACCCCGGCGATCCGGGCGGCGGGGGCGGGCCGCGCACCATCGTCGGCGACTGCGTCTACGACCTGGGCGACGGCAAGGTCCGCGAGACCCGGTGCGACGGCGAGGGCGAGCACGCACCGCAGTACCGGGTGACGAAGGCCGTGGACGCCCGGTCGCGGTGCCCGGCGTCCACGGCCCTCTACGTCCGGCTCGGCGGGACCTCACCGGTGGGCTGCGCCCGCCCGGTGTAGGTCCGCGCCCGCCCGGCTACGGACGCAGCGTCCGCTCCTGCTCGAGGTCGTACCGGTCCAGCCCGGCGTGGAACGCCGCCAGCGGCTTCGCCGCCGCCGGGTCCTCACGGACCGCGCTCGGGGCGACGCCCGCCCAGTCGAGGATGCGGGCCGTGGCGAGGGCCCGCTCCTTCTCCTTCAGCCCGGCCACGTTCGCGCCGTGGTTCATGCCGGGCGCGGTGAACACGTAGGAGTCCTTCGCGCCGCGTCCCAGGCGGAACGGCTCGGCGCCCCACGGGTCGTTCTCGCCGTAGACGAACAGCATGTTGCGGGCGTGGTGGCGCACCCAGGTGTCGACGTCCCGCATCGCCCACGGCTCGAACCGCATCGGGATCGAACGCGGCACGAAGTTGCGCGGCGCCTGGTAGCCGTAGCGGATGTACTTCTTCTCGATGTGCGGGAAGCGGATCGTCGGCGCCCCCAGCTGCGTACCGGCCTGGTAGTAGTACGGCGTGTACGGGCTGAGGCCCTGGTCGGTGTAGAACGAGAAGCCGGAGATCGTGTCGACGGACGTCCAGATCTCGTCGTCGGTGGCGTTCTCGGCGTCCGCGGGGATCTGCTCGCAGTCCTTCACGGTGCTGTACTGCCAGAAGCCCCACACGTAGTCGAGGACGACGGCCTCGTACGCGCGGTCCAGGCTGCCGATGGTGTCGAAGGTGTAGCCGTTCTCGGCGGCGAGGGCACGGTACTTCTCCTGCAGCGGCGCCCGGCGGACCAGCGCCTCGCGCTGCACCCCGTTCAGCCGGTCGCGGCACTCCTTGGTGCCCACCGTGCGGAAGAACCGGTCGTAGGCCGAATCCTCCTTGTTCACCACGTCGTTGGGGGCGACGTAGGCGACCACGCCGTCCATGTCGCGCGGGTAGAAGCGCTCGTAGTAGGTGGCGGTCATGCCGCCCTTGGAGCCGCCGGTGGAGATCCAGTTCTGGCGGTAGATCTTCTTCAGCGCCTTGAAGATGCGGTGCTGGTCGCTGGCGGCCTGCCAGATGTCCAGCTTGGACCAGTCGGCCGGTTCGGGCCGGGACGGGGTGAAGTAGCGGTACTCCATGGAGACCTGGTTGCCGTCCACGATCTGGGTCGGCTCACTGCGGCGCGGGGTGGTGGAGACGTGGTACCCGCCGGTGTGGAAGACGGTCGGCCGCGCGGTGTCCTTGTGCAGCACGGTGATCCGCTGCTGGAAGGTGCCCTTGCCGGGTCTGCGGTGGTCGACCGGCTGGGTGTAGTCGAGGACGAAGAAGCGGTACCCGGCGTACGGCTTCTCCTCGACCAGGCTCATGCCCGGGACGGCCAGCAGCCGTTCCTCGATGTCGGTGACGCCGTCGGCCCCCGGCTCGGCGGCGGTGGCCGCGCTCGCCGCGCCCACCGTGCCTATGAGCATCGTGAGCGTCAGAAGCCATCTGAGCGCTTTGCGCATGCGCACTCCCCTGTGTGACAGATGTGCGCCGGAAGCTAGCGGACCAACTCCCCGCAGCACCAGGGGACATAGGGAAAACCCTCCGCGCAGGGGCGCGGGCGCGGGCCCGGGGCACGGGGCGCGCGGACCGGTGGCGGGACCCCGGGACGGCGGGTCAGCACAGGATCCAGCCGGAGTCGGCCGAGCCGCCGCCGACCCGGCCCTTGACCCACACGCAGCGCTGCCCGGCGTGCACGGTCACCGGGCCGGCGTGGCGCCGGAAGCGGCCGGTGTCGGCGACCGCACGGCCCCCGCGGGCCCGGATGCTCACCGACATGGTCCGCTTCGTGCCGGGCTTCTTGGCGAGGGTGACCGCGCAGAGGTACCCGCCGCGCTTGTACACGACGACGGCGCCGGTGGAGAACGGCACGGTGCGGACCTTGCGCCCGGGGCAGTGCGCCGCCGCCGCCCGTGCCTCGCCGGGCGCCGTCACCACGAGCATCCCCGACGCGGCCAGCAGGGCCAGGCACAGCGCGAGCCGCCGGAATATCGGTCCACTGTCCACGGTCGTTCCTCCCCGCACCCGCGCCTCATCCGCCCCACGGCGTACGGGTGTACGGACGCCCGGCGCGGTCCGGTTGGTTGCCCCGGCCCCGCGGCGGCTGCCGGTGAGCGCCTGTCGACGGCGGCCGGTGAGCGCCTGTCGACGGCGGCCGGTGGGCGCCTGTCCGACGGCGGCTGGTGGGCGCCTGTCCGACGGCGGCCGGTTCGGGCCTGTCCGACAGCTGCCGGCTCCGGTCCGTCCGGCCTCCTCCCCCGTCCGCCGCCGCGTCCGTGCCTTCCCCCACGGGTCCGCCGTCGGCGCCCACGCCGGGTGCCCGCCGCCGTCGGTGCCTTCCCCACGGGGCCCGCCGTCAGCGCCCATGCCGCGCGCCCGCCGCACCACCGGGGCGTGCCCCCGCCTCGCCCGCCTGCGGGGCCGTCCCCGGGACCGTCTCCTGCTGCACGGGGGACGGCCCGGTCAGGCCACCGCCGGGAGGTCCTCGCCGACGAAGGTGCGCCACAGGGCCGCGTACGTGCCGTCGAGGCGGAGCAGTTCCTCGTGTGTGCCGTCCTCGGCGACCCGGCCCTGGTCCATCACGACCACCCGGTCGGCGCGCGCCGCCGTGGTCAGCCGGTGGGCGACGACCAGGGTGGTCCGCCGGCCCGCCAGGCGGTCCGTCGCCTGGTTGACCTGGGCCTCGGTGGCCAGGTCCAGCGCGGCCGTGGCCTCGTCGAGCAACAGCACGTCGGGGTCGACGAGTTCGGCGCGGGCCAGCGCGATCAGCTGCCGCTGCCCGGCGGAGAGGTTGCGGCCCCGTTCGGCGACCTCGTGCAGGTAGCCGCCCTCCAGGGTGGCGATCATCTCGTGCGCGCCGACCGCCCGGGCGGCCGCCTCGACCTCCGCGTCGGTGGCGTCCGGGCGGCCGTAGGCGATCGCGTCGCGGACGGTGCCCGGGAACAGGTACGCCTCCTGCGGTACGACACCGAGCCGGTGCCGGTACGCGGTGAGGTCGAGGTCCCTGAGGTCGGTGCCGTCGGCGGTGACCCGCCCGCTCGTCGGGTCGTAGAAGCGGGCGACGAGCTTGACCAGGGTGGACTTGCCCGCGCCGGTCTCGCCGACGAAGGCGACGGTCTGTCCGGCGGGGATGACGAGGTCGATGCCGCTCAGCGCCTCCTCGCCGTCCCCGTAGGAGAAGTGCACGTCCTCGAAGGCGATCTCGCCGCGCAGGGACGGCACGCCGAGCGGCTCGTCGGCCTGCTCGGTCGAGGTCGGCTCGCGCAGCAGTTCCTGGATGCGGCCCAGCGAGACGGACGCCTGCTGGTAGCCGTCGAAGACCTGGGACAGCTGCTGCACCGGCGCGAAGAACAGGTCGATGTACAGCAGGTACGCCACCAGGGAACCGATCGCGAGCGTGCCGGAATCGACCCGGGCGCCGCCCACCACCAGGACCGCCGCGGCCGCCGCCGAGGACAGGAACTGCACGAAGGGGAAGTACACCGAGATCAGCCACTGGCCCCGTATCCGGGCGCTGCGGTAGCTCGCGCTGCGTTCGGTGAACCGGCGCTCGCCGTCCCGCTCGCGGCGGAACGCCTGCACGATCCGCAGGCCGGACACCGACTCCTGGAGGTCGGCGTTGACCGCCGACACCCGCTCGCGGGCCAGTTCGTACGCCTTGACGCTGGCGCGGCGGAAGAAGAACGTGGCGATGATCAGCGGGGGCAGCGTGGCGAAGACGACCAGGGCGAGCCCGACGTCGATCACCAGCAGGGCGACCATGATGCCGAAGAAGGTGACCACCGAGACGAACGCCGTGACCAGGCCGGTCTGGAGGAACGTGGACAGGGCGTCCACGTCGGTCGTCATCCGGGTCATGATCCGGCCGGTCAGCTCGCGCTCGTAGTAGTCCAGGCCGAGCCGCTGGAGCTGGGCGAAGATCTTCAGGCGCAGCGAGTACAGGACGCGTTCGCCGGTGCGGCCGGTCATCCGGATCTCGCCGGTCTGCGCCGCCCACTGGGCGAGCACGGTGACCAGGCCCAGCAGCGCCGCCGCCCACACGGCGCCGAGGGCGGCCTGGGTGACGCCCTGGTCGATGCCGTGCCGGATCAGCACGGGCAGCAGCAGGCCCATCCCGGCGTCCACGGCGACCAGGCCGAGGCTGATGAGCAGGGGGGTGCGGAAGCCGCGCAGCAGCCGGCGCAGGCCGTAGGAGTCCTCGGGACGGACGGCGCGTTCCTCGTCGATGTCGGGGACGTCGTCGGCCGGGGGCAGGGCCGCCACCTGGGCGAGGAGCTCCGGGGTGGCCGGGGCCTCGGCCAGCGCGGTGTCGCGGGGCTCCCGGTCGCCCGTCCACAGCCTGGGGGTGACCCCGCGCTCGGCGTCGAACTCGGCGTCCAGCTCGGCGCGGACGGAGGTGTCCTCCTCCGGCTCCTGTTCCCGGGCGGGCGGGGTGTGGCCCGGGGAGACGCCGCCCAGTTCGTCGGGGTCGGTGAGGAGCCTGCGGTAGAGGGCGCAGCGCTGCTGGAGTTCGTCGTGGGTGCCGATGTCGGCGAGCCGGCCGCCGTCCAGGACGGCGATGCGGTCGGCGAGGTTGAGGGTGGAGCGGCGGTGGGCGATGAGCAGCGTCGTGCGGCCCTGCATGACGCTGCCCAGCGCCTCGTGGATCTCGTGCTCGACGCGGGCGTCCACGGCGGAGGTCGCGTCGTCCAGGACCAGCAGGCGCGGGTCGCTGAGGATCGCGCGGGCCAGGGCGACGCGCTGGCGCTGGCCCCCGGAGAGGGTCAGCCCGTGCTCGCCGACGGTGGTGTCGTAGCCGTCGGGCAGCTCGCTGATGAAGCCGTGGGCCTGGGCGGCGCGGGCGGCGGCGGTGATCTGCTCGTCGGTGGCGTCGGGACGGCCGTACGCGATGTTGTTGCGGACGGTGTCGGAGAAGAGGAAGGAGTCCTCGGGGACCAGTCCGATCGCGGCGCGCAGGGACGCGGTGGTCAGGTCCCGCACGTCGTGGCCGCCGACGAGGACGGCGCCCCGGCTCACGTCGTAGAAGCGCGGCAGGAGCAGGGAGACGGTGGACTTGCCGGAGCCGGAGGAGCCGACGACGGCGAGGGTCTCGCCGGGGCGGATCTCGAAGGACAGGCCGTCCAGGACCGGCCGGTCCGGGTCGTAGCCGAAGGAGACGTCGTCGAACTCGACGGTGGCGGGCGCGTCGGCGGGCAGGTCCTTGGTGCCGTCGGTGAGGGACGGCTCGGTGTCGATCAGTTCCAGGACGCGTTCGGTGCCGGCCCGGGCCTGCTGTCCGACGGTGAGCACCACGGCGAGCATCCGGACCGGGCCGACCAGCTGGGCGAGGTAGGTGGAGAACGCGACGAAGGTGCCCAGGGTGATGTTGCCGCGCACGGCCAGCCAGCCGCCCAGCGCCAGCATCGCCACCTGGCCGAGGGCGGGCACGGCCTGGAGGGCGGGGGTGTAGCGGGAGTTCAGCCGGACGGTGCGCAGCCGCCCCGCGTACAGCCGCCGGCCGACCTCGCGCAGCTTGCCGGTCTCCTGGTCCTCCTGCCCGAAGCCCTTGACGACGCGGACGCCGCTGACGGCGCCGTCGACCACCCCGGCGACCGCTCCGGCCTGCGCCTGCGCGTACCAGGTGGAGGGGTGCAGCCGGGTGCGGCTGCGCTTGGCGATCCACCACAGGGCGGGCGCCACGGCGAGGGCGACGGCGGTGAGCGGCAGGGACAGCCACGCCATGATCACCAGGGAGATCGCGAACAGCAGCAGGTTGCCGATGGTCATCGGCAGCATGAACAGCAGGCCCTGGATCAGCTGGAGGTCGCTGGTGGCGCGGCCGACGACCTGCCCGGTGGACAGCTCGTCCTGGCGTCTGCCGTCGAGCCGGGTGATCGTCGAGTACATGTCGGTGCGCAGGTCGTGCTGCACGTCCAGGGCGAGCCGGCCGCCGTAGTAGCGGCGGACGTAGGTCAGGACGTAGACGACGAGCGCGGCGACGACGAGCAGTCCCGCCCAGGTGGTCATGGACCGGGTCTTGTCGCCGATCACGTCGTCGATGATCACCTTGGTGATCAGCGGGACCAGCGCCATCACGGCCATCCCGCCGAGGGAGGCGCCGAGGGCGAGGACGACGTCCTTTCGGTGACGCCAGGCGTACCCGGTCAGTCGTCGTGCCCATCCCCGTTGCGGTGTCACGCGGGTGCCCTCCGGTCGTCCTGATCTTCCGCAAGCACCAACGCGGGCCGCCGCGGATTTCATCCCTCCGTCACGGCCGGCGGCGCGGGGACGCCGGTCCGTGGCCGCGCACCGCGGGCGGAGCGACGGTTTCCCGTCACGCAATCGCCACGTTCCCTCCACTCGTCGGCTCGCATGTGCATGTCACTGTCTCGGGTATCACCCCAGTGCAACCCGCGTAGATGGGACCCCCACATGCTCGCGATACGCAACCGCCGCCGGAAGGCGGTGGCCCTCGCCACGGCCGCCGTGCTGGCCGGTCTGACCGCCCCCGCCCTGACGGCCGGCACCGCCACGGCCACCACGACGACGGACGGCCCCCACGCCGCCGCCTACGACGACTCCTACTACGACGACGCCGCCGGCAAGACCGGCGAGGCCCTCAAGGACGCCCTGCACACCATCATCAGCGACCAGACCAAGCTGTCGTACTCGGCGGTCTGGGACGCCCTGAAGGTCACCGACCAGGACCCGGGCAACAGCAGCAACGTGATCCTGCTGTACTCGGGCATCTCCCGCAGCAAGTCCCTGAACGGCGGGGACACCGGCGACTGGAACCGGGAGCACGTATGGGCCAAGTCCCACGGCGGCTTCGGCACCTCCATCGGCCCCGGCACCGACATCCACCACCTGCGCCCGTCCGACGTCCGCGTCAACAGCGTGCGGGGCAACAAGGACTTCGACAACGGCGGCAGCGCCTTCACGGACAGCGGCGGCAGCCTCACCGACTCCGACTCCTTCGAGCCCCGCGACGCCGTCAAGGGCGACGTGGCCCGCATGATCTTCTACATGGCGGTCCGCTACGAGGGCACCGACGGCTGGCCCGACCTGGAGGTCAACGGCCAGGTGAACAACGGCAGCAGCCCCTACATGGGCAAGCTCTCCGTGCTCAAGACCTGGCACCAGGAGGACCCGCCGGACGCCTTCGAGAAGCGCCGCAACGACGTCATCCACGACTCCTTCCAGCACAACCGCAACCCGTTCATCGACCACCCGGAGTGGGTCGAGTCGATCTGGTAGCCGCCCGCCCGCCCCCCGCTCTCCGCGACCCGGCACACGCCGGTCAGCGCCCGGCGCATCCGGGCGGGCGGGAACCGCAGCTGCTCCGGGGTCGTGCGGCGGTCCGCCGGCAGGTCCGCCGCACGGCCGAGCAGGCCCGCCGCACGGCCGAGCAGGTCCGCGGCCATCGCGAGCGGGGTCTCCTCGACCGGGTCGGCGTGACGGGACACCCTCCCCGTACCGTCACGCCGACACGGGCCGGTGCTGGTGTTCCCGGGCACGGCGTGGGCGGCATTCGTCACCCGCCTCAAGAACCGAGACCCGCGCCCGGACGCCTGAGCGCCTCCACTCACGCCCTTCCCGCCCAGCCCATGCGCGGGCGATCTCGTAGGCGTCCTCGGCGCCCGGGTCTGCTCGTGGACCGGCCGCCTCAGGGGGCCGGGCGGTCGCCGCCGCCGGGGCCGCGGCTCAGGTCGACGACGCAGAAGATGTTGTCGTCCGGGTCCGCGAGGACGACGAAGTCGGGGTCCGGCGGGTAGAGGTCCCAGTCGACCAGGCGCGCGCCGAGCGCGGTCAGCCGCCGGACCTCGGCCTGCTGCTCCTCCGCGGTGTCGGTGAACAGGTCGAGGTGAAGGCGTGGGTGCGGCTCGGCGGGTGACGTGCTGCGCAGCAGCCCGAGCGCCTGGCCGGAGCCGTCGGCGTGGTGGAGCGTCCGCCACGTCTCGCTGGACCACTCCTCGGCGACCACCAGGTTCAGGGCCTGCGTCCAGAAGGCCTCCGCCCGGTGGAGGTCCGTGACACCGACGACGGGGATTCCGATCCTCAGCATGCGGGCAGCCTACGGTGAACCGCCGTTCCCTCCGTCCAGATGCGTCGGCGCGAACATGCGCAGGACCGCCGGGAGGACGACCACGGACGGGCCCGGGGCGGCCAGGGCCTTCGCGAGGTCCCGCTCCAGGGTCTCGGGCGTCGTCCGGGTGCCGGGGACGCCGAAGGACTCCGCGAGGGCGACGTAGTCGGGGCGGGTCAGCTCCGTCGCCGTGGGCTCGCCGAAGGCGTCGGTCATGTACTCGCGCAGGATGCCGTAGCCGCCGTCGTCGACGATCAGCCAGGTGACGTCCAGGTCGTACTGCCGTGCCGTGGCCAGCTCGGCGACGGAGTACAGGGCGCCGCCGTCGCCGGAGACCGCCAGCACCGGCTGGGTGGGGTCCGCGACGGCCGCGCCGAGGGCGGCGGGAAAGCCGTAGCCGAGTCCGCCGGCGCCCTGGGCGGAGTGCAGCCGGTTGGGGCCCCTGGCGTCGAAGGCGGACCAGGCCCAGTAGGCCAGGATCGTCATGTCCCAGAAGGACGGCGACTTGGTGGGCAGGGCGCGGCGGACGGCCGTGAGGACCTGCTGCTCCAGGGTGAGGTCCTGGGCGGCGATGCGGGCGCGGACCCGTTCCAGCAGGTCGCGGACCCGCTGCGGCGCGGTCGCGTCCTCGCGGGGTTCCACGGTCTCCAGCAGCGCCTGGAGGGCGAGCCGGGCGTCGGCGTGGATGCCGATGCCGGGGTGGTTGGACTCCAGTTTGCCGAGGTCCGCCTCGACCTGGATCACTCGGCCGCGGGGCTTGAACGTGTGGTAGTTCGAGGAGAGTTCGCCGAGCCCGGAGCCGATGACGAGGAGGACGTCGGCGTCCTCCAGGAAGTCCGTGGTGTGCCGGTCCTCGATCCAGGACTGGAGCGAGAGGGGGTGGGTCCACGGGAAGGCGCCCTTGCCGCCCGGGGTGGTGACGACGGGCGCCTGGAGGCGTTCGGCGAGCTGCCGCAGCTTGCCGGAGGCGTCGGAGCGGATCACCCCGCCGCCCGCGATGACCGCCGGGCGTTCCGCGGTGGCGAGCAGGTGCGCGGCGAGCGCGGTCAGCTCGGGGCGCGGGGGCAGCTCGTCGGGGGTGGCGTCCATCGCCGTCACCGGCGGGAGGAGGGTCTCGGCGAGCAGGACGTCCTGCGGGACCTCCACCCAGACGGGGCCGTGCGGGACGGTCAGCGCCGACTTCCACGCCTCGGTGATCGCCGACGGGATCTGGGAGGCCGTGCGCACGGTGTGGACGGACTTCACCACGCCGCGGAACGAGGCCGACTGGTCGGGGAGTTCGTGCAGGTAGCCGTGGCGGCCGCCGCCGAGTCCGGCCGTGGGGACCTGGCTGCTGATGGCCAGGACGGGGGCGGACGCGGCCGCCGCCTCCTGGAGCGCGGGCAGCGCGGTCAGCGCGCCGGGGCCGGTCGACAGCAGCAGCGGGGCCGCCTCGCCGGTGATCCGGCCGTACGCGTCGGCGGCGAAGCCGGCGTTGTTCTCCACCCGCAGGCCGACGTAGCGCAGGTCGGAGCGGCGCAGGGCGTCGAACATGCCGAGGGCGTGCTGGCCGGGCAGGCCGAAGACGGTGGTCGCGCCGAGCCCGGCCAGGGCCTCCACGACCAGGTCTCCGCCCGTGCGGCCGGGCGGGGGGTTCAGCGCCGCCTCCGTCTGCGCGGCGGTCGGGCGGAGCACCAGGTCGTGGTCGTGAGTCACTTCGCGCGGGCCTCTGCAATCTGGCGGGACATGATCGTGGTCAGCTCGTAGGCGGTGTGCGAGGCGGCGACCGAGGTGATCTCCGCGTGGTCGTAGGCGGGCGCCACCTCGACGACGTCCGCCGAGACCAGGTTGCAGGACGCCAGGCCGCGCAGGATCTCCAGCAGCTCGCGGGAGGTCATGCCGCCCGCCTCGGGCGTGCCGGTGCCGGGGGCGTGCGCCGGGTCGAGGCAGTCGATGTCGATGGAGATGTACAGCGGGCGGTCGCCGATGCGCTGGCGGAGCTGGTCGGCGACCTCGTCGGCGCCGCGCCGGTAGACGTCGGCGGAGGTGACGATGCCGAAGCCCATCTTCTCGTCGTCGGTGAGGTCCTGCTTGCCGTACAGCGGGCCGCGGATGCCGACGTGGGACAGGGCGGAGGTGTCGAGGATGCCCTCCTCGACGGCCCGGCGGAACGGGGTGCCGTGGGTGTACTCGGCGCCGAAGTAGGTGTCCCAGGTGTCCAGGTGCGCGTCGAAGTGGAGCAGCGCGACCGGGCCGTGCTTCTTGGCGACCGCGCGCAGCAGCGGCAGCGCGACGGTGTGGTCGCCGCCCAGGGTCATCAGGCGGGCGCCGGTGCCGAGCAGGTCGTCGGCGGCGGCCTCCATGGTCTCGACGGCCTCGTTGATGTTGAACGGGTTCACGGCGATGTCGCCGCCGTCCGCGACCTGGGCGAGGGCGAAGGGGGAGGCGTCCTGGGCCGGGTTGTAGGGGCGCAGCAGCCGGGACGCCTCGCGGATGGCGTTGCCGCCGAAGCGGGCGCCCGGCCGGTAGGAGACACCCGAGTCGAACGGTATGCCGACCACGGCGACGTCGGCGCGGCCGACCTCGTCGAGGCGGGGCAGCCGGGCGAAGGTCGCCGGCCCGGCGTACCGCGGTACGCGGGACGAGTCGACGGGCCCGCGGGGGGTCTCGTTGCTGCTCATGGAACTGCCTTCTTTCCTACGCTTCGTCGCGTATGTGATGTCTGCCCGCACGACTCTACTGGCCGGCGGGGACCCGTTCGGACACGGATTCGGTTTCGGGGGCGCGTCCGGCGACGCGTTCGCGCCAGGCGGCGAGCACGGCCGCGTCGGTGGGCGGGGTCGCCAGGGAGACGACGACGTAGACGGCGAGGGAGGACAGCAGGCCGTAGAGGATGGGCTCGTTGGCGAGGATGCCGAAGACGGCCATCAGGACGACGACGGTGAGCCCGCCGACGGCGACGGCGGAGAGGGCGCCCTGGGCGGTGCCGCGCCGCCACAGCAGTCCGCCGAGGATCGGCACCAGCAGCCCGCCGACGAGCAGGTTGTAGGCGACGGTCAGGGCCTGCACGACGTCGTTCAGCGCGATCGCGGTGAGGATCACGGCGACGCCCATGAGCAGGATGAACAGGCGGTTGCCGCGGACCTCGTCGTGGTCGTCGCCCTGCGGTGCGCGGGCGAGGCCGCGCAGCCGGGCCCAGATGTCGTTGTTGGCGACGGTGGCGCAGGCGATGAGCGCGCCGGAGGAGGTGGACATCACCGCCGCGAGGGCGGCGGCCAGCACCAGCCCGCGCACCCCGAGGGGGAGTTCGTCCTTGACGATGGTGGCGAAGGCGTCGTCGGCGCTGGCCAGGTCGGGGTAGAGCACCTTGGCCGCGGTGCCGATGACGGCGCCGGCGAGGGCGTAGGCGAGGCAGTAGGTGCCCGCGACGGTGCCTCCCCAGCGGGCGGTGCGGTCGCTGCGGGCGGTGAACACGCGCTGCCAGATGTCCTGGCCGATGAGCATGCCGAAGGTGTAGATCAGCACGTAGGTGAAGATCGTCTCGCCGCCGATGCCCAGCGGGTCGAAGTACTCGGTGGGCAGCTGCGCCTTCATCTCGGCGAAGCCGCCGGCCTTGACGACGGCGATGGGCAGCAGCAGGAGCAGCACGCCGATGGTCTTGACGACGAACTGCACCATGTCGGTGAGGGTGATCGACCACATGCCGCCGAGCGTGGAGTAGGCGACGACGATGGAGCCGCCGAGGACGATGGCGAGGGTGCGGTTCAGGTCGAAGAGGACGTCGAAGATCGTGGCGTAGGCGATCGTCGAGGTCACCGCGAGCATGAGGGTGTACGCCCACATGACGAGCCCGGAGATGACGCCCGCCCGGCCGCCGTAGCGCAGGTCGAGCATCTCGGAGACGGTGTAGACCTTCAGCCGGGCGATGCGGGCGGAGAAGAAGACCGACAGGGCGAGCAGGCCGAGGCCGATGGTGAAGACCATCCAGGCGCCGGACAGCCCGTACTGGTAGCCGAGGCCCACGCCGCCGATGGTGGAGGCGCCGCCGAGGACGATGGCGGCCATGGTGCCGGAGTACATGGCGGGGCCGAGCCGGCGGCCCGCGACCAGGAACTCGCTCTTGGACCGGGCGCGGCGCATGCCCCACCAGCCCATGGCCAGCATGCCGACCAGATAGACGACGATGACCAGGTAGTCCACGGCCATGCGGGGGCCTCCTTCACGCGGTACTCGGTGGCGTGTCGTGCACGGGGAGTGGCCCGGCCGCTCGTCGCGGGGACATCCGCCCGTACCCACGGGCCGCCGGTCTGACCTGACCCTAGGTGGCCGGAAAGCGACTGCGAAGTGTACGTTTCATCCATTCGCAGCGAACGGGATGGAGGAAACGTCCACCATGCCGGACCCGACGGTTCCGCCCACCCCGCCCGTCCCCCTGGAGGCGCTGCTGGCCCGCGCGGACCTGGGCCTGCGCCGGATCGCCGGGCCGGACGACCCGGGGCTGGTGGTGCACTGGGTGCACACCTCCGAGATGGCGGACCCGTATCCGTACCTGCTCGGCGGTGAGCTGCTGCTGTCGGCGGGCGTGCACGTCCCGGACGGGGCGGGCGCGGGCTACTTCGACGCGTACGTCTCCCGGATCGTCGCGGCGGGCGGCGCGGCGCTCGGTTTTGGTGTCGCGCCGGTGCACGACACGGTGCCGGACGCGCTGGTGGAGGCGTGCGCGCTGCACGGCCTGCCGCTGCTGGAGGTGCCGCCCCGGACCACCTTCTCCGGGGTGGCCCGCGCGGTGTGGCGGCTGATGGCGCAGGCGCGGCTGGCGGAGCTGCGCCGGGTGACCGAGGCGCAGCAGGGCCTGGCGGCCGCGGCGGGCCGCCCGGACCCGGTGCCGTCGGTGCTGCGGCGGCTCGCGGGCCGGCTGGACGGGTGGGCGGTGCTGTACGGCCCGGAGGACACCCGGCTCGCGGCGGCCGGCCGGGAACCGGGCGAGGAGGTCCGCCTCGCACTGGCCGGACTGGCGGAGGTGGTCCGGCCCGACGTCTCCCCCGCCGCCCCCGGACGCGACCGGCCGGGCACGGCCACCGGCGGGGCGGGCCGTCCTGCCTCGGCCGCCGACACGGTCGCCGGGACACGGCTGACCGCGTACGCGCTCGGGGCCGGCCGGGGTTTCGTGCTCGGGGTCGCCGCCCCGCGGCAGGAACCGGGCGACCACACCATCGCGTCCGTGGCCGCCGTGCTGCTGTCGCTGCTCACCGGCGAGCACCAGAGCGGGCGGGGCGCGGCCCGCTCGGCCGCGCTCGTGCGGCTGCTGCTGGGCAGCACGCCCGAGGACGTGGCCGGGCTGCTCGGCGGACAGCAGTGGCGGGTGGTGCACGCGCGGCCGGACGGGCCGGCCCCGGACCACGTGGCCGCCTCGGCGCTGGGCGCGGCGCTCGGCTCGGCGCTGGTGGACGCGGACGGGCGGACGGTCCGGGTGCTGGTGCCGGGCGACCGGGCCGTCGAGGCGCTGCCCGGCTGGACCCTCGGCGTCAGCGCCGCCGTCGGCCCGCGGGAGTGGCCCGCCGCCGACACCCAGGCGGCCCGCGCACTGGCCCGGGCCCGCGCCACCCGCGCGCCCCTGGTCCGGCACGGCGGGCGGCCCGCGCTGACCGACCTGGTCGCGGGCCCGGACGCGGAGGCCCACGCCCGCGCGCTGCTCGCGCCGCTCGCCGCCGTGCCCGCGCTCCCGGAGACCCTGCGCACCTGGCTGTCGCTGCACGGCAGTTGGGACCGCACGGCGGTGGCCCTGTCGGTGCACCGCAACACGGTCCGCCAGCGCATCGCCCGCTGCGCGGCCCTGCTGGACGCGGACCTGGACGACCCGGACGTGCGCATGGAGCTGTGGTTCGCGCTGCGCCAGGGCTGAGTACCGGCCTGAGTACCTGTACGCAGTCGTCCGAGTACGTGACGCACATCCCAGCGCGCGATACGGCCGAGACGCCCACCGGTGGCTGCTCCACAATGGGGGGCATGCCGATACCCGGGACCCCCAGCCGCGCCGAACTGCTCGGCCACCTCACCGCCACCCGCATCGCGGGCGAGGTCGCCACCCCGCGCGAGAACAACCTCTCCCACTACCGCAAGCTGGCGAACGGTGACCGCCACTACTGGCTCGGGCTGGAGCTCGGCGACCGCTGGAGCGACGAGCAGGACGTGCTCGCGGTGATGGCGGAACGGGTCGGTGTCAACGACGACCCCGAGTACCGGTACGGGCAGGACACCATCGACCCGGAGCTGACGGTGGCCGGCCTGGAGCGGATGGCGGCGCGGCTGCGCAAGGCGGCGGACGGGCGGCAGCGGGTGCTGCTGGCCACCGGCCACCCGGGCGGGCTGCTCGACGTGCACCGGGCGACCGCCGACGCGCTGCGGGCGGCCGGCTGCGAGATCGTCGTCATCCCGGACGGGCTGACCACGGAGGAGGGGTACGTGATGCAGTTCGCCGACGTGGCGATGCTGGAGCACGGCGCCACCCTGTGGCACACGCACTCCGGGGAGCCGATGAAGGCCATCCTGACGGCGCTGGAGCGCGAGGGCCGCCCGCTGCCCGATCTGGTCGTCGCCGACCACGGCTGGGCGGGCGCGGCGGGACAGTACGGCGTGGATTCCGTGGGCTACGCCGACTGCAACGACCCGGCGCTGTTCCTCGCGGAGGCGGAGGGCACCGTGCAGGTGACGGTCCCTCTCGACGACCACGTGGTGAGCCCGCGCCACTACGACCCGATGACGGCGTACCTGCTGGCCGAGGCGGGGCTGGGCCCCGAGGGGTCCACGACCGCGTCGAAGTAGGGCCGGCCGTCAGCCTCGACGTCCTGGGTGGCCGGCCGCAGGTCCAGGGCCGGCGCCGCGGCGTCCGGTGAGGCGGCGGGCCGCGTCCGTCTCACGGAGGTCGAGACCGGCGCGGTCCGGGAGGCGCCTCACGGTGCCGGCCTCGACGTAGGTGTTCGAGACGATGCGGTGCTCGCCCGGGGGCGAAGACCAGGGACAGCCTGCCCGGTCCCGGCGCGCCGCCCTTCGGCGGGGCAGCGTAGGCCGCCGAGCCGGTGAGGTCAGCGGGTTCCCGCCGCCGGGGCCGGTCCGTCCTCGCGCGGGACCCGGACCACGCCCTCCTGGATGACGGAGACCGCCAGCCGGCCGTCCTGGGTGTAGATGCGGCCCTGGCCGAGGCCCCGGCCGCCGTGGGCGGACGGGGACTGCTGGTCGTACAGCAGCCACTCGTCGGCGCGGAACGGGCGGTGGAACCACATCGCGTGGTCCAGGGACGCGCCGACGACGTCGCCGACGGCCCAGCCGCCGCGCCCGTGGGCGAGCAGGATGGAGTCCAGCAGCGTCATGTCGGAGACGTATGTGGCGAGCACGACGTGCAGCAGCGGGTCGTCGCCCTCGACCTTGCCGTTGGTCCGGAACCAGACCTGGCTGTGCGGGTCGCGCGGCTCGCCGAAGCGGCCGTAGGGCGGGTCGTCGACGTAGCGCAGGTCGACCGCCGCGCGGGCGCCCAGGTAGCGGTGCACGACGTCCGGGGAGAGGTGCGGGTAGCCGCTCAGCCGTTCCTCGGAGGTGGGCAGGGAGTCCGGGTCCGGTGCGGGCGGCATGGGCGCCTGGTGGTCCAGGCCCTCCTCGTGCGCCTGGAAGGACGCCGAGAGGTGGAAGATCGGCTTTCCGTGCTGGACCGCCACCACGCGACGCGTGGTGAAGGAACGGCCGTCCCGGATCCGGTCGACGGTGTAGACGATCGGCGCGCCCGGGTCGCCGATGCGCAGGAAGTACGCGTGCAGCGAGTGGGCGGGCCGGTCCGCGGGGACGGTGCGCCCCGCGGCGACCAGGGCCTGCGCCGCCACCTGTCCGCCGAAGACGCGGGGGACGGCGGAGGCCCGGGACCGGCCCCGGAAGATGTTCTCCTCGACCTGCTCGAGGTCGAGCAGGTCGAGGAGTTCCTGAAGTGCCTGACTCATGGAATCAGTTGTATACGGCAGGGATTTCCGGGACCTTACAGCCCCATGTCCTTGGCGATGATCGACTTCATGATCTCGCTGGTGCCGCCGTAGATGCGGTTGACGCGGTTGTCCGCGTACAGGCGGGCGATCGGGTACTCGTTCATGTATCCGTAGCCGCCGTGCAGCTGGAGGCAGCGGTCGATGACGCGGTGGGCGACCTCGGTGCAGAACAGCTTCGCGGAGGCGGCCTCGGCGGGGGTGAGCTCGCCGGCGTCCAGGGCCTCGGTCGCGCGGTCGGCGACGGCCTCGGCGGCGTCCACCTCGGCCTGGCAGGCGGCCAGTTCGAACTTGGTGTTCTGGAAGTGGGCGACCGGCTTGCCGAAGACGGTGCGCTCCTGCACGTACTGCTTGGCGAAGCGGACGGCGGCCTTGGCCTGGGCGTAGGCGCCGAAGGCGATGCCCCAGCGCTCGGAGGCCAGGTTGTGGCCGAGGTAGGAGAAGCCCTTGTTCTCCTCGCCGAGCAGGTCCTCGACGGGGACCTTGACGTCGACGAAGGCCAGCTCGGCCGTGTCGGAGGTGCGCAGGCCCAGCTTGTCCAGCTTGCGGCCCACCGAGTAGCCCTCGGACCTGGTGTCCACGGCGAACAGGGAGATGCCGTGGCGGCGGTCCTCGGCGGTCGGCGCGGCGGTGCGGGCGCAGACGATGACCTTGTCGGCGTGGACACCGCCGGTGATGAAGGTCTTGGCGCCGTTGAGGACGTAGTGGGAGCCGTCCTCGGACAGCTTGGCGGAGGTCTTCATGCCCGCGAGGTCGGAGCCGGTGCCCGGCTCGGTCATCGCGATGGCCCACATCTCCTCACCGGTGACGAACTTCGGGAGGTAACGCTTCTTCTGCTCGTCGGTGGCGAGCATCTTCAGGTAGGGCAGGGCCAGCAGGACGTGCACGCCGGAGCCGCCGAACTGGACGCCCGCGCGGGCGGTCTCCTCGTAGAGGACGGCCTCGAACTTGTGGGTGTCCATGCCCGCGCCGCCGAACTCCTCCGGCACGCTGATGCCGAAGATACCGAGCTCGCCCAGCTTGTAGTAGAAGTCGCGGGGGGCCTGGCCGGCCGCGAACCAGTCGTCGTAAACCGGGACGACCTCGGCCTCGATGAAGGCGCGGATGGTCTCCCGGAACGCCTCGTGGTCCTCGTTGAACAGCGTACGGCGCACGAACGCCCACCGCCCTTCCTCGCGCCCTGCCGGCGCCGCTCTCGCGTACGGGGTTGCTCGCCGCGGGTTCCCCTGCCGGGGTCCACCCGCATGGCTAAGCGCTTGCTCAGATTCCAAGATACCGGCGGGTATCCGCGATCGTCCAGTGCGCGGCGGGCGTAACGCTCGTCACGCGGCAGGCCCCGTCGGACGCGTGGGCCCTGTCGCCGCGTGGGCCCCGTCGGGCGCGTGGGCCCCAGGGCCCAGGGTGCGCGAGCGCTCACGCGGAGGGGCGCCTGCAGCACGGTCGCCTCACGCGGGCGGTCACCCTCACACGCGCGGCCGTCTCACACGCGCGGCCGTCTCACGCACGCGGCCGTCTCACGCACGCCCTTCCACCGCTCCCGCCGCCTCGAAGGCGCCGCGGGCCATGCGGTGCAGGAGCGCGGCGGTGGCCGCGCGGCCGGGCAGGGCGCCGGGGCGGCCGAGGTGCGGGGTGGAGTTGAGCAGCCCGAACACCGAGTGCACCGCGGACCGGGCGGCGGGCTCGCCGAGGTCCGGGTGGAGGGCGCGCACCACGCCCACCCACAGTTCCACGTACCGGCGCTGGAGCCGGCGCACCAGCTTGCGGTCGGTCTCGCGCAGCCGGTCCAGCTCGCGGTCGTGCAGGGTGATGAGGGGGCGGTCGTCGAGCGCGAAGTCGATGTGCCCCTCGATGAGGGAGTCGAGGACCTCCGAGGCGGGCACCCCGTCGGCCTCCGCGAGGCGCCGCTCGGCACCGGTGAGCAGCGAGCCGCTGATCCCCACCAGCAGCTCGGCGAGCATCGCGTCCTTGCCCGGGAAGTGGCGGTACAGCCCGGGTCCGCTGATGCCGACCGCGGCGCCTATCTCGTCGACCCCGACGCCGTGGAAACCGCGCTCGGCGAACAGCCGCGCGGCCTCCTTGAGGATCTGCTCGCGGCGGGTCGGGGCGTCGGTTCTGGTGGCCATGAGGACGATTCTAGACAGCGAGGTTAGCGGTCGTTAACCTGAGGGAAATGCGTTAACGCTCATTAACAAGGTGAGGGGACCCGCAGGATGCATGAGGCACCGGAGCTTCACAGCGCGGCCGATCCCGCGTCCGAGGCCTTTCGGGCCAACGAGGAGGCGCACCGCGCCCTCGTGGCGGAGCTGCGCGCCAAGCTGGCCGCCGCCGAGCTCGGCGGCGGCGAGCGGGCCCGCGCGCGGCACACCGCGCGCGGGAAGCTGCTGCCGCGCGAGCGCGTGGACACGCTCCTCGACCCCGGCTCGCCCTTCCTGGAGCTGGCCCCGCTGGCCGCCGACGGGATGTACGACGGGCAGGCCCCGGCGGCCGGGGTGATCGCCGGTGTCGGCCGGATCAGCGGCCGCGAGTGCGTGGTGGTGGCCAACGACGCCACCGTCAAGGGCGGCACCTACTACCCGATGACGGTGAAGAAGCACCTGCGGGCGCAGGAGGTGGCGCTCGACAACCGGCTGCCCTGCGTCTACCTGGTCGACTCCGGCGGCGCGTTCCTGCCGATGCAGGACGAGGTGTTCCCCGACCGGGACCACTTCGGGCGGATCTTCTACAACCAGGCCCGCATGTCCGGCGCCGGGATCCCGCAGATCGCGGCGGTCCTCGGCTCGTGCACGGCGGGCGGGGCGTACGTCCCGGCGATGAGCGACGAGGCGGTGATCGTGCGCAACCAGGGCACGATCTTCCTCGGCGGCCCGCCGCTGGTGAAGGCGGCCACCGGCGAGGTCGTCACGGCGGAGGAGCTGGGCGGCGGTGAGGTGCACTCCCGGGTGTCCGGCGTGACCGACCACCTCGCCGAGGACGACGCGCACGCGCTGCGCACGGTGCGCACCATCGTCTCCACGCTGCCCGCGCGCGGCCCGCTGCCCTGGAGCGTCGAGGCCCCGGTCGAGCCCAAGGTGGACCCGGCGGGCCTGTACGGCGCGGTGCCGGTGGACTCCCGCACCCCCTACGACGTGCGGGAGATCATCGCGCGGGTGGTGGACGGCTCCCGGTTCGCGGAGTTCAAGGCGGAGTTCGGGCAGACCCTGGTGACCGGCTTCGCCCGGATCCACGGCCACCCGGTGGGGATCGTCGCCAACAACGGCATCCTGTTCTCCGAGTCGGCCCAGAAGGGCGCCCACTTCATCGAGCTGTGCGACCAGCGCGGGATCCCGCTGGTGTTCCTGCAGAACATCTCGGGCTTCATGGTCGGCCGGGACTACGAGGCGGGCGGCATCGCCAAGCACGGCGCCAAGATGGTCACGGCGGTCGCGTGCACCCGCGTGCCGAAGCTGACGGTGGTGGTCGGCGGGTCGTACGGCGCGGGCAACTACTCGATGTGCGGCAGGGCGTACTCGCCCCGCTTCCTGTGGATGTGGCCCAACGCCAAGATCTCGGTCATGGGCGGCGAGCAGGCCGCCTCGGTGCTGGCCACCGTCAAGCGGGACCAGCTGGAGGGCCGCGGCGAGGAGTGGTCCGCCGAGGAGGAGGACGCCTTCAAGGCCCCGATCCGCGCCCAGTACGAGGAGCAGGGCAACGCCTACTACGCGACGGCCCGGCTGTGGGACGACGGGGTGATCGACCCGATGGAGACCCGGCAGGTCCTGGGCCTGGCCCTGACCGCGTGCGCCAACGCGCCACTGAGTGACCCTCAGTTCGGCGTCTTCCGGATGTGAGGGGACCGATGACGATGACAGCTCGGACGACAGACCCGGCCGCGGGCGGGACGGTGCCGCGGATGTTCGACACGGTCCTGGTGGCCAACCGGGGCGAGATCGCGGTCCGCGTGATCCGCACCCTGCGGTCGATGGGCGTGCGCGCGGTGGCGGTGTACTCCGACGCGGACGCCGACGCCCGGCACGTGCGGGAGGCCGACACGGCCGTGCGGATCGGACCGGCGCCGGCGGCGGAGAGCTACCTGTCGGTGGAGCGGCTGCTGGTGGCCGCCGCCCGCACCGGCGCGCAGGCGGTGCACCCGGGGTACGGCTTCCTCGCCGAGAACGCCGCCTTCGCGCGGGCCTGCGCCGAGGCCGGCCTGGTGTTCATCGGCCCGCCCGCCGAGGCGATCTCCCTGATGGGCGACAAGATCCGCGCCAAGGAGACGGTGCGGGCGGCCGGGGTGCCGGTCGTGCCCGGGTCCAGCGGCAGCGGCCTGACCGACGCCCAGCTCGTCGAGGCGGCCCGCGAGATCGGCATGCCGGTGCTGCTGAAGCCGTCGGCGGGCGGCGGCGGCAAGGGCATGCGGCTGGTGCGGGACGAGGAGCGGCTGGCCGAGGAGATCGCCGCCGCCCGCCGCGAGGCCCGCGCCTCCTTCGGTGACGACACGCTGCTGGTGGAGCGGTGGATCGACCGCCCCCGGCACATCGAGATCCAGGTCCTGGCCGACGGCCACGGGGGCGTGGTGCACCTGGGCGAGCGCGAGTGCTCCCTCCAGCGCCGCCACCAGAAGATCATCGAGGAGGCGCCCAGTGTGCTCCTCGACGAGGGGACCCGGGCCGCGATGGGCGAGGCGGCCGTCCAGGCGGCCCGCTCCTGCGGCTACCGCGGCGCGGGCACGGTGGAGTTCATCGTCCCGGGCGACGACCCCGCGTCCTACTACTTCATGGAGATGAACACCCGCCTCCAGGTGGAGCACCCGGTCACCGAGCTGATCACGGGCCTGGACCTGGTGGAGTGGCAGCTGCGGGTGGCGGCGGGCGAGCCGCTGGCGTTCCGCCAGGACGGCGTCCGGCTCACCGGCCACGCGGTGGAGGCGCGGATCTGCGCCGAGGACCCGGCCCGCGGCTTCCTGCCCTCCGGCGGCACCGTGCTGCGGCTGCACGAGCCGCAGGGGGACGGCGTGCGCACCGACTCCGGGCTCGGCGAGGGAACCGAGGTCGGCAGCCTGTACGACCCGATGCTGTCCAAGGTGATCGCGTACGGCCCGGACCGGGCGAGCGCGCTGCGCACCCTGCGGGCAGCCCTGGCCCGGACGGTCACCCTCGGCGTGCAGACCAACGCCGGGTTCCTGCGGCGGCTGCTCGCGCACCCCGCGGTGGTGGCCGGCGACCTGGACACCGGGCTGGTCGAGCGCGAGGCGGACGGCCTGACGACGGTCGAGGTGCCGGCCCCGGCGTACGCGGCGGCCGCCCTGCTGCGGCAGCGCGCTCTCGCGGCCCCGGCGGACGGCTCCGGCTGGGCCGACCCGTTCGCCGCCACGAGCGGCTGGCGGCTGGGCGGGCGGCGGGCGTGGACCACGCACCACCTGCGCGTCCCGGGCCACGACCCGGTGACCGTGCGGGTCCGCGAGACGGCCGACGGCGGCAGGGAACTGCTGCTGCCGGGCGCCGACGCCCCCGTGCGGGGCTCCGCGGGCGTCCTGGACGGCAGCGGGTTCACCTTCGCGCTGGACGGTGTCACCCACACCTTCGCCGCGCTGCCGGACGGCACCTGGCTGGGCCGGGACGGCGACGCGTGGCAGGTGCGGGACCACGACCCGGTCGAGGAGTCCCTCAGCCGGGCGGGCCGGGGCGGCGCCGACTCGCTGACCGCGCCGATGCCGGGCACGGTGACGGTGGTGAAGGTCGCCGTCGGCGACACCGTGGACGCCGGGCAGAGCCTGCTGGTGGTGGAGGCGATGAAGATGGAGCACGTCGTCTCCGCCCCGCACGCCGGCACGGTCACCGAACTGGACGTGGCCCCGGGCACCACGGTCGCCATGGACCAGGTGCTGGCGGTCATCGCCCCGGCGGAGGAGGAGACGGCATGAACGCGCACGACCTGGGGCTGCCGATGGCCGTACCGGCCGAAGGGCTGCCCGCCCGGGTCCGCATCCACGAGGTGGGCGCCCGCGACGGCCTGCAGAACGAGCAGGGCGTCGTCCCGGTGGAGGTGAAGGCGGAGTTCGTCCGCCGTCTCGCCGGGGCCGGGCTGACCACGATCGAGGCGACCAGCTTCGTGCACCCCAAGTGGGTGCCCCAACTGGCGGACGCCGAGGAGTTGTTCCCGCGGGTGAGCGACCTCCCCGTGGACCTGCCGGTGCTGGTGCCCAACGAGCGCGGACTGGACCGAGCGCTGGCGCTCGGCGCCCGCCGGGTGGCGGTGTTCGCCAGCGCCACGGAGTCCTTCGCCCGGGCCAACCTCAACCGCTCGCTGGACGAGGCGCTCGCCATGTTCGAGCCGGTGGTGCGGCGGGCCAAGGCGGACGACGTGCACGTGCGGGGCTATCTGTCGATGTGCTTCGGCGACCCGTGGGAGGGCGCCGTCCCCGTCGGGCAGGTGGTCCGGGTCTGCCGGGCCCTGCTGGACATGGGCTGCGACGAACTCAGCCTCGGCGACACCATCGGGGTGGCGACCCCGGGCCATGTGAGCGCGCTGCTCGACGCCCTGGCCGACGAGGGCGTGCCGGTGGGCGTGGTGGGCGTGCACTTCCACGACACCTACGGCCAGGCCCTGTCCAACACCCTGACCGCCCTGAGGCACGGCGTCACCACCGTGGACGCCTCGGCCGGCGGGCTCGGCGGCTGCCCGTACGCGAAGTCCGCCACCGGAAACCTCGCCACCGAAGACCTGGTGTGGATGCTGCGCGGTCTCGGCATCGACACCGGCGTCGACCTCGGCCGCCTCGTCGCCACCAGCGCGTGGATGGCCGGACACCTGGGCCGACCCAGCCCGTCCCGCACCGTACGAGCCCTCTCCCACCAGGAGCAGTGACGACCATGGACCACAAGCTCTCCCCCGAACTGGAAGAACTCCGCCGCACCGTCGAGGAGTTCGCGCACGACGTGGTGGCGCCGAAGATCGGCGACTTCTACGAGCGGCACGAGTTCCCCTACGAGATCGTGCGGGAGATGGGCCGCATGGGCCTGTTCGGCCTGCCGTTCCCGGAGGAGTACGGCGGCATGGGCGGCGACTACTTCGCGCTCGGGGTGGCCCTGGAGGAACTGGCCCGGGTGGACTCGTCGGTGGCCATCACGCTGGAGGCGGGGGTGTCGCTGGGCGCGATGCCGCTGCACCTGTTCGGCACCGAGGAGCAGAAGCGTGAGTGGCTGCCCCGGCTGTGCTCGGGCGAGATCCTGGGCGCGTTCGGGCTGACGGAGCCGGACGGCGGCAGCGACGCGGGCGCGACCCGCACCACGGCCCGGCTGGACGAGTCGACGGACGAGTGGGTGATCAACGGCACCAAGTGCTTCATCACCAACTCGGGCACGGACATCACGGGGTTGGTGACGGTCACCGCGGTCACCGGCCGCAAGCCGGACGGCAAGCCGCTGATCTCGGCGATCATCGTCCCGTCGGGCACTCCGGGGTTCACGGTGGCCGCCCCGTACTCGAAGGTCGGCTGGAACGCCTCGGACACCCGGGAGCTGTCGTTCCAGGACGTGCGGGTCCCGGCGGCGAACCTGCTGGGCGAGGAGGGGCGCGGCTACGCGCAGTTCCTGCGGATCCTCGACGAGGGCCGGATCGCCATCGCGGCGCTGGGCACGGGCCTGGCGCAGGGCTGTGTGGACGAGTCGGTGAAGTACGCCAAGGAGCGGCACGCCTTCGGCCGGCCGATCGGCGCCAACCAGGCGATCCAGTTCAAGATCGCGGACATGGAGATGAAGGCCCACACGGCCCGGCTGGCGTGGCGGGACGCGGCGAGCCGGCTGGTCGCGGGGGAGCCGTTCAAGAAGGAGGCGGCGCTGGCGAAGCTGTACTCCTCGACGGTCGCGGTGGACAACGCGCGCGAGGCCACGCAGATCCACGGCGGGTACGGCTTCATGAACGAGTACCCGGTGGCGCGGATGTGGCGCGACTCGAAGATCCTGGAGATCGGCGAGGGCACGAGCGAGGTGCAGCGGATGCTGATCGCACGGGAGTTGGGCCTGACGGGCTGATCCCGGGATTCCGCCGGTCCGGTGGGCGGGCCGCCACGGCCCGCCCACCGGACCCTCTGCGTTCAGCCCTCGACGACGTAGAACAGCGTCGTCAGGAACACCATGGGGGCGAGCACCAGGGCCGCGCCGACGGTCCAGTAGCGGGCTCGGGAGACCCCCGTGGCGGTCCGGCGGGCGAGGGAGCCGAGGGGCAGCCACAGGGCCAGGAAGACGGCCCACATCGGCACCAGGAGCACCAGCCAGGGCAACGCGCCGTCGTTGTCGGTGGGTTCGGGGGACGTGAGGCCCCATGCGGCGAGCGGGTGGCTCACCAGGAACATCATCGACAGCCAGAGCGGGACGAGCGCCACCACGCCGAGGATCAGGTGCACGGCCACGGGCGGGCCCCATCGGCGCATCGCGTCCATCGTCTCCCCCTCGGCGTGACCGGGATCACGGTACCGGGACGGCATTGTCCGGGCCCCCGCGGGGGATGCATCCGACGGCCCTCTGGACAAGCTCTGAGGTTAGGCTAACCTAAGGCTGTTTCCGGCCCGGGGGCCCGCGACCGCGCACCCTCCGGCTCCCGTACGCACGAAAGCAGACCGCCCCATGTCGAACGCCAGAACCGCCCGCCTCTCCCGTCGCGGACTGCTCGCCGCAGGCGGCGTCCTCGGACTCGGCGCCGCGCTCGCGGCCTGTGGGAGCGACGACGCGAAAAGCGGCGGCTCGGAGTCGAAGAAGGACACCGGGTCCGGTCCCTGGAGCTTCGAGGACGACCGCGGCACGACGGTGAAGCTGGACAGGACGCCCGCGAACATCGTGGCGTTCACCGGTGTCGCCGCCGCCCTGTACGACTACGGCATCCAGGTCAAGGGCGTGTTCGGCCCGACCGAGACCAAGGACGGCAAGGCGGACGTCCAGGCCGGCGACATGGACATCAGCAAGGTGACCATCCTCGGCAACGTCTGGGACCAGTTCAACGTCGAGAAGTACGCGACCCTCGCGCCCGACGTCCTCATCTCCACGATGTTCGACGACAGCGGCACCCTCTGGTACGTCCCCGAGGCGTCCAAGGACAAGATCGCCAAGCTGGCCCCGAGCGTCGGCATCTCCGTCTACGACCGTCAGCTGACCGGCCCGCTGCAGCGGATGTGGGAGCTCGCCGAGTCGCTGGGCGGCGACATGAAGGCCGCGAAGGCCACCGACGCCAAGAAGCGCTTCGAGGCGGCCTCCGAGCGGCTGCGCAAGGCCGTCAAGGCGAACCCCGGCATCAAGGTGATGGCGGGCTCCGCGAGCCAGGAGATCTTCTACGTCTCCGGCACCAACCTCTCCATCGACCTGGAGTACTTCAAGGCCCTCGGCGTGGACTTCGTCGAGCCGCCGGAGAAGGCCAAGGCCGAGGGCGGCGGCTGGTTCGAGTCCCTGAGCTGGGAGAACGTCGACAAGTACCCGGCCGACATCATCATGATGGACGACCGCACCTCGGCCATCCAGCCCGCCGACATCAGCGAGGCGACCTGGAAGAAGCTGCCCGCCGTCAAGGCCGGCCAGGTCATCCCGCGCGCCGCCGAGCCGATCCTCTCGTACGACAAGTGCGTGCCGATCGTCGAGCGTCTCGCCGAGGCCATCGAGAAGGCCAAGAAGGTCAGCTGACCCTGCGTCCGGCCCGTCCCCGCCCGCACCCGACCCGCGAGGCCGCATCCGTGACCACTGCCGCAGCCGCCCCGTTCCGCTTCTTCGCCCTCCGGGTGGTACGGACGAGGCGGCTCGGTCCGTCCCTGGTCCGGATCCGCTTCGCCGGGCCGGACCTGGCGGAGTTCCGCTCCGACGGGCTCGACCAGTCCCTGTCCCTGTTCCTGCCGCACCCGGGGCAGGAGGCCCCCGTCGTCCCGCTGGAACGCGGCGGCCAGTGGTGGCAGGGCTGGCGCGAACTCCCCGAGGACGTACGGGCGGTGATGCGCTCCTACACCCTGCGGGAGCTGCACCGGGACGCCCGCGGGGTCACCACCGGGATCGACATCGACTTCGTGCTGCACGGCGTCGGTGACCCGGCGCCCGAGGAGCCGGGCGGCCCCGGGGCGGAGCCTCGCGCCGCTTCCCGTCAGCAGGCCGGTCCCGCCTCCCGCTGGGCGGCCGCCGCCGCGCCCGGGGACCGGGTGCTGCTCCTCGGGCCCGCCGTCGCCGACAACCGCGCGATCCGTTTCCGGCTGCCCGAGGACACCGGCCTGGTGCTGCTGTGGGCCGACGAGACCGCGCTGCCCGCGGCGGCCGCCGTCCTGGAGGCGCTGCCGCCCGGGACCCGGGTCCGCGCCTGGCTGGAAGTGCCGTGCGCCGGCGACGTCGTGGACCTCGCGACCCGGGCCGAGGCCGACCTCACCTGGTACGTGCGGGAGAGCACCGCCCCGGACCGGGCCCCCTCCCCCGGCTCCCCCTTGGCGCTGGACGGCATCGGCGGGGCCGAACTCCCCCGCGCCGAACGGCCGTACGTGTGGCTCGCCGGTGAGTCCGGCTGTGTGAAGCGACTGCGGCGGCACTTCGTCCAGGAACGCGGCATCGACCGGCGCCGGGTGACGTTCGTGGGGTACTGGCGGCACGGGATGACCGAGGATCAGTTGCGCGAACTGGGCTGATTCCAGCCGCAGTTGGCGCGAGAACGACACTTCGGCCGTGATCGCGGTCACGATGGGCACCCGAGGGTCCCGATCACGATGAGGTTAGGCTAACCTAAGTCCCGCTTCGGCTTCGCGCCGTGCAGCGCCCCCGGCCCGCTCACCGACCCGCGCCGTACCGTGCCCGGCCCGCTCTCCCCCATCGCACCGGACCGTCCCCATCGGAGGACCCCCACATGCGCTCGCACCTGCTCAACGACACCACCGCGGAGCAGTACCGCCGGTCCGTCACCCAAGGAGTCGAGCGGGTGGCAGCCAGACTCGCCACCACAGAACGGCCGTTCACCGGCGTCACGGCCGACGACCTGTCCCCCCGCATCGACCGGATCGACCTCGACCGGCCCCTGCTGGACACCACGGCCGCCCTGGACGAACTGGAGGACGTCTACCTCCGGGACGCCGTCTACTTCCACCACCCCCGCTACCTCGCCCACCTCAACTGCCCGGTCGTCATCCCGGCCGTGCTCGGCGAGGCCGTGCTGTCCGCCGTCAACTCCTCGCTGGACACCTGGGACCAGTCCGCCGGCGGCACGCTGATCGAGCGGAAACTCATCGACTGGACGACCGGCCGCATCGGCCTCGGCCCCGCCGCCGACGGGGTGTTCACCTCCGGCGGCACCCAGTCCAACCTCCAGGCGCTGCTGCTGGCCCGCGAGGAGGCCAAGACCGACGACACGGCGAAGCTGCGCGTCTTCGCCTCCGAGGTCAGCCACTTCAGCGTGCAGAAGTCCGCGAAGCTGCTGGGGCTGGGACCGGACGCCGTGGTGCCGCTGCCCGTGGACCAGGACAAGCGCCTGCAGACCGTCGCCCTCGCCCGCGCACTGGAGCGCTGCGCCGACGAGGGCCTGGTCCCCATGGCGGTCGTCGCCACCGCGGGCACCACCGACTTCGGCTCCATCGACCCGCTGCCCGAGATCGCCGAACTGTGCGAACGGCACGGCGCCTGGATGCACGTGGACGCCGCCTACGGCTGCGGCCTGCTCACCTCGCTGAAGCACCGGGACCGCCTCGCGGGCATCGAGCGCGCCGACTCGGTGACCGTCGACTACCACAAGTCCTTCTTCCAGCCCGTGAGTTCGTCCGCCGTCCTGGTGCGCGACGCGGCCACCCTGCGACACGCCACCTACCACGCGGAGTACCTCAACCCGCGCCGCATGGTGACCGAGCGGATCCCCAACCAGGTCGACAAGTCCCTGCAGACCACCCGCCGCTTCGACGCGCTCAAGCTGTGGATGACGCTGCGGGTGATGGGCGCGGACGGCATCGGCGCCCTGTTCGACGAGGTGTGCGACCTGGCCGCCGAGGGCTGGCGGCTGCTGGCCGCCGACCCCCGCTTCGACGTGGTCGTCGAGCCCTCGCTGTCCACGCTCGTCTTCCGCTACATCCCGGCCGCCGTCACCGACCCGGCCGAGATCGACCGGGCCAATCTCTACGCCCGCAAAGCGCTGTTCGCCTCCGGGGACGCCGTCGTCGCGGGCACCAAGGTCGCCGGGCGGCACTACCTGAAGTTCACCCTGCTGAACCCCGAGACCACGACGGCCGACATCACCGCCGTCCTCGACCTGATCGCCGGCCACGCCGAGCAGTACCTGGGAGAGTCCCTTGACCGCGCTTCCTGACGCCGCCCCCGTCCACGACTTCGTGGGGATCGGGCTGGGCCCCTTCAACCTGGGTCTCGCCTGCCTCACCGAGCCGATCAGCGAACTGAACGGGGTGTTCCTGGAGTCCAAGCCGGACTTCGAGTGGCACGCCGGGATGTTCCTCGACGGCGCCCACCTGCAGACGCCGTTCATGTCGGACCTGGTCACGCTCGCCGACCCGACGTCCCCGTACTCCTTCCTCAACTACCTGAAGGAGAAGGGCCGGCTGTACTCGTTCTACATCCGGGAGAACTTCTACCCGCTGCGCGTGGAGTACGACGACTACTGCCGCTGGGCCGCCGCGCAGCTGAGCAGCATCCGCTTCGGCAGCACGGTCACCGAGGTGACGTACGACGAGGCCGGCGGGGTGTACGCGGTCCGCACCGGCGCCGGGGACACCTACCGCGCCCGGCACCTGGTGCTGGGCACCGGCACCGTCCCGTACGTGCCCGAGCCGTGCCGCGGGCTGGAGGGCGGCCTGTTCCACAACGCGCAGTACGTGCACCGCCGGGACGAGCTGTTCGGCAAGGAGTCGATCACGATCGTCGGCAGCGGACAGAGCGCCGCCGAGATCTACTACGAGCTGCTGTCCGGGATCGACGAGCACGGCTACCGGCTCAACTGGGTCACCCGCTCCCCGCGGTTCTTCCCGCTGGAGTACACCAAGCTGACCCTGGAGATGACCTCCCCGGACTACATCGACTACTTCCGCGCGCTGCCCGAGGAGACCCGGTACCGGCTGGAGAAGCAGCAGAAGGGCCTGTTCAAGGGCATCAACTCCGACCTCGTCGACGCGATCTTCGACCTGCTGTACCAGAAGAACGTCGAGAGCCGCGGCCGGGGGGTCGCCACCCGCCTGCTCACCAACTCCACGCTCACGAAAGCGCGTTGGGAGGGCGGTGGCTACACGCTGGGCTTCCACCAGGACGAGCAGGATAAGGACTTCGAGATCCGCACCGAGGGCCTGGTGCTGGCCACCGGCTACCACTACGAGCCGCCCGCCTTCCTCGAACCGGTCCGCGACCGGCTCCGGCTGGACGGCCACGGCCGCTTCGACGTGGCCCGCAACTACGCCATCGACGTGACCGGCCGCGGGGTCTTCCTGCAGAACGCCGGGGTGCACACGCACAGCGTCACCAGCCCCGACCTGGGGATGGGCCCGTACCGCAACAGCTCCATCATCCGCGAGCTGCTGGGCCGCGAGGTCTACCCGGTCGAGAAGTCCATCGCGTTCCAGGAGTTCTCCGTATGACCATCGGCACCTTCACCTTCCGCCCGCTGGACCCGCTGCGGGACGCGGAGCTGCTGCACCGCTGGGTCACCCACCCCAAGGCCGCGTTCTGGATGATGCAGGACGCCAAGCTGCAGGACGTCGAGCGCGAGTACCTGCGCATCGCCGCCCACGAGCACCACCACGCCCACCTGGGCCTGCACGACGGCGAACCGGCGTTCCTGATGGAGCGCTACGACCCCCGGTACGTCGAACTCACCGGCCTGTACGACCCCGAGCCGGGGGACGTCGGCATGCACTTCCTGGTCGCCCCCACCGACCGGCCGGTGCACGGGTTCACCCGGGCCGTGATCACCGCCGTGATGGAGGAACTGTTCGCCGACCCGGCCACCCGCAGGGTCGTGGTGGAGCCGGACGTCGGCAACAAGGCCGTGCACGCGCTGAACGAGGCCGTCGGCTTCGTCCCGGAGCGCGAGATCGACAAGCCGGAGAAGCGCGCACTGCTGAGCTTCTGCACGCGCGAGCAGTTCGAGGCCGCCCGAGGAGGAACCGTATGACCCTGTCCGACGCCGTGGCGCACCTGTCCCCCCACCGCTGGGCGCGGGCCAACCGTCTGCTGATCCGCAAGGCGCTCGCCGAGTTCGCGCACGAGCGGCTCATCACGCCGGAGGCCACCGGCGACGGCGGCTACGTCGTGCGGACCGACGACGGGCTGACGGAGTACCGCTTCACCGCCGTCCGCCGGGCCCTGGACCACTGGCAGGTGGACGCCGAGTCCATATCCCGGCACCGCGGTGACGCGGAACTGCCCCTGGAGGCACTGGACTTCGTCATCGAGCTGCAGAAGTCGCTGGGCCTGAGCGACGAGGTGCTGCCGGTGTACCTGGAGGAGATCTCCTCCACCCTCTCCGGCACCTGCTACAAGCTGACCAAGCCGCAGGTCACCGCGGCCGAGCTGGCCGGCGCCGGGTTCCAGGCCATCGAGACCGGCATGACCGAGGGCCACCCCTGCTTCGTCGCCAACAACGGGCGCCTCGGCTTCGGCGTCCACGAGTACGCCGCGTACGCCCCCGAGGCGGCGGCCCCGGTGAAGCTGGTGTGGCTGGCCGCGCACCGCTCGCGGGCCGCGTTCACGGCGGGCGTCGGCATCGACTACGAGTCGTTCGTCCGCCAGGAGCTGGGCGCGGAGACCGTCGCCCGCTTCGAGGGCGTGCTGCGCGGGCAGGGCCTGGACCCGGCCGACTACCTGCTCATCCCGGTGCACCCCTGGCAGTGGTGGAACAAGCTCACCGTCACCTTCGCCGCCGAGGTCGCCCGCCGCCACCTCGTGTGCCTCGGCGAGGGCGACGACGAGTACCTGGCCCAGCAGTCCATCCGGACCTTCTTCAACACCTCGCACCCCGAGAAGCACTATGTGAAGACGGCCCTGTCGGTGCTGAACATGGGCTTCATGCGGGGGCTGTCCGCCGCCTACATGGAGGCCACCCCGGCCATCAACGACTGGCTGGCCCGGCTGATCGAGGGCGACCCGGTGCTGCGGTCGACGGGCCTGTCGATCATCCGGGAGCGGGCCGCGGTCGGCTACCGGCACCTGGAGTACGAGCGGGCGACGGACCGCTTCTCCCCGTACCGCAAGATGCTGGCCGCGCTGTGGCGGGAGAGCCCGGTGCCCTCGCTGGGCGAGGGCGAGTCGCTGGCCACCATGGCGTCCCTGGTCCACGTGGACCACGAGGGGACGTCGTTCGCGGGCGCGCTGATCGAGCGGTCGGGGCTGGCCCCGGCCGAGTGGCTGCGGCGCTACCTGGACGCCTACTACGTCCCGCTGCTGCACTGCTTCTACGCCTATGACCTGGTGTTCATGCCGCACGGCGAGAACGTGATCCTGGTCCTGCGGGACGGGGTGGTGCAGCGGGCGGTCTACAAGGACATCGCCGAGGAGATCGCGGTGATGGACCCGGACGCGGTGCTGCCGCCGGAGGTGTCCCGCATCCGCGTGGAGGTGCCGGACGACCAGAAGCTGCTGTCGGTGTTCACCGACGTCTTCGACTGCTTCTTCCGGTTCCTGGCCTCCGACCTGGCCGCCGCGGGCATCCTGAGCGAGGACGGCTTCTGGCGGACGGTCGCCGAGGTCAGCCGCGCCTACCAGGCGTCGGTGCCCGAACTCGCCGACAAGTTCGCCCAGTACGACCTGTTCGCACCGGAGTTCGCGCTGTCCTGCCTCAACCGGCTGCAACTGCGCAACAACCGGCAGATGGTGGACCTCGCCGACCCCTCCGGCGCGCTCCAGCTGGTCGGCACCCTGGAGAACCCCCTCGCGGGACGCTGACCCCACCGGCCCGGCGGGCACCCGGAGTACGGTCCTCCGGGTGCCCGCCGCCGCTGCGGGGCCCCGTGGTCCGCCGCACCGGTGGAAGAATCGCCCCATGGCGGAAATCATCCAGAAGGACGGGACCTGGACCTTCGACGGGGAGACCCTGCGGCTGACCCCCGGCCGGGACAAGAACGTCGGCCTGCTGCGCCGTACGCTCGGTGAACTCGAGGTGCCGCTCCGCGCGTTGGCGGGAATATCGTTCGAGCAGGGCAAGAAGGCGGGCCGCCTCAGGCTGCGGCTGCGGGACGGCGCCGACCCGCTGCTGCAGGCCACCGGGGGGCGGCTGACCGAGCCGCACGACCCCTACCAGCTGGTCGTCGAATCCAGCCGGTACGGCGTCGCCGAGTACGTCACCGAGGAGGTCCGCAATGCCCTGCTGCTGGACCAGGTGCCCGCCGACCCGGTCGACTCCTACCTGCTGCCCGGGCCGTCCCTGCCGCTGTCGGTGTCCGCCGGCGACGGCACGGTGAGCTTCGACGGCGAGCGGGTGCGGCTGGAGTGGAACTGGAAGACCGAGGAGGCCAAGGCGGCCTCCGGTGCCCGCGAACTCGGCCTCGCGGAGATCACCGCCGTGGAGTGGCTGCCCGCGGCCGGCCTGGAGAACGGCCACCTGCGGTTCGTGGTGCGCCACGCCCCCACCAAGGCGCCGGCCAAGTACGACCCGAACGCGGTGGAGCTGTGGGGGTTCAAGAAGGACCCGCTGATGGCGCTGGTCGCCGCCGCCGTGCAGGCCCGGCTGCCGCATCCGGCGGCCCGGGACATTGAGGGCGCGCGGGCGGAGCGGGACGGCGTCCCGGTCCTGTCCGGCGCGGGCGCCGCGCCTGTCGTCCCGAGCCCCGCCGCACCGGCCGAGGACGGGCACGACGCCCTGCTGCGCCGGCTGCGCGAACTGGGTGAGCTGCACCGGTCCGGGGTGCTGACGGACGAGGAGTTCGCCCTGGCGAAGCAGGCCATCCTCAAGCGGATGTAAGCCCTCCGCACCCAATCGGACGGAACCCTGCCCGATATCGGGCAGATTTCTTGCGCAGGACCCCGTCATACTTCAGGATCGTCGGGTGCACGACGAACTTGTTGACCACCTGGCGCGGTCCACGCCCCTCAGCCGGGGCGAGGCGCTGCGTGTGGTCCAGGACGTGCTCGCCTACTTCGACGAGACGACCGAGCAGTTCGTCCGTCGCCGCCACCGGGAGCTCCAGGCCCAGGGCCTGGTCAACGCGGCGATCTTCGAACGGATCGCGGCGGACCTCGGACACCGGGCGGTGGCCCCGCCGGAGCTCTCGCTCCGGCAACTGCGCCGCATCGTCTACGGCTGACCCCTGCGACATCGTCCACGCCGACCTCTACGACTAGGAACAACCCATATGTGCGGAATTGTCGGATACATCGGGCGGCGCGAGGTCGCGCCCCTGCTGCTGGAGGGCCTCCAGCGCCTGGAGTACCGGGGCTACGACTCGGCGGGCATCGTCGTCACGTCCCCCAAGGCCTCCGGCCTGAAGATGGTCAAGGCCAAGGGCCGGGTCCGCGACCTGGAGGCGAAGGTACCGGCGCGCTTCAAGGGCACCACCGGCATCGCCCACACCCGCTGGGCCACCCACGGCGCCCCGTCCGACGTCAACGCCCACCCCCACCTGGACGCCGAGAACAAGGTCGCCGTCGTCCACAACGGCATCATCGACAACGCCGCCGACCTGCGGCGCAAGCTGGAGGCCGACGGGGTCGAGTTCCTCTCCGAGACGGACACCGAGGTCCTCACCCACCTCATCGCCCGCTCGCAGGCCGCGGAGCTGGAGGACAAGGTCCGCGACACGCTGCGCCTCGTCGAGGGCACGTACGGCATCGCCGTGCTGCACGCCGACTTCCCCGACCGCATCGTCGTGGCCCGCAACGGCTCGCCGGTCGTCCTCGGCATCGGCGAGAAGGAGATGTTCGTCGCCTCCGACATCGCCGCCCTGGTCGCCCACACCCGGCAGATCGTCACCCTCGACGACGGCGAGATGGCCACCCTCAAGGCGGACGACTTCCGCACGTACACCACCGAGGGCACCCGCACCACCGCCGAGCCGACCACCGTGGAGTGGGAGGCGGCCTCCTACGACATGGGCGGCCACGACACCTACATGCACAAGGAGATCCACGAGCAGGCCGAGGCCGTGGACCGGGTGCTGCGCGGCCGGATCGAGGACCGCTTCGCCACCGTGCGCCTGGGCGGCCTGAACCTGGACGCCCGCGAGGCCCGCCGGATCCGCCGGGTGAAGATCCTCGGCTGCGGCACCTCGTACCACGCCGGCATGATCGGCGCCCAGATGATCGAGGAGCTGGCGCGCATTCCCGCCGACGCCGAGCCGGCCTCCGAGTTCCGCTACCGCGACGCGGTCGTCGACCCGGACACCCTGTACATCGCCGTCTCCCAGTCCGGCGAGACCTACGACGTGCTGGCGGCGGTCCAGGAGCTCAAGCGCAAGGGCGCGCGGGTGCTCGGCGTGGTCAACGTCGTCGGTTCCGCGATCGCCCGGGAGGCCGACGGCGGCGTGTACGTGCACGCCGGCCCCGAGGTCTGCGTGGTGTCCACCAAGTGCTTCACCAACACCACCGTGGCGTTCGCCCTGCTGGCCCTGCACCTGGGCCGCACCCGTGACCTGTCGGTGCGCGACGGCAAGCGGATCATCGAGGGCCTGCGCCGGCTGCCGGAGCAGATCGCCGCGATCATGGAGCAGGAGGGCGAGATCGAGAAGCTGGCCCAGCAGTACGCCGAGGCCCGCTCGATGCTCTTCATCGGCCGGGTGCGCGGCTACCCGGTGGCGCGCGAGGCGTCCCTGAAGCTCAAGGAGGTCTCGTACATCCACGCCGAGGCCTACCCCGCCTCAGAGCTCAAGCACGGCCCGCTGGCCCTGATCGAGCCGGCGCTGCCCACGGTCGCGATCGTGCCGGACGACGACCTGCTGGAGAAGAACCGCGCGGCCATGGAGGAGATCAAGGCCCGCAGCGGCCAGATCCTGGCCGTCGCCCACCAGGAGCAGGAGAAGGCCGACCACACGATCGTGGTGCCGAAGAACGAGGACGAGCTGGACCCCATCCTCATGGGCATCCCGCTCCAACTCCTCGCCTACCACACGGCGTTGGCCCTGGGCCGGGACATCGACAAGCCGCGCAACCTCGCGAAGTCGGTCACGGTCGAGTAGGACGTCCGGCCCCCCCTCCCGCCCTCCCGCCCTCGCGGCGCGAGGGGGGCCGCTCCCCCGGGCCGGCCGCCTCGTCCCCTCCCGGGCTGCCGCCCCGCCCTGGGCCGCGCCCGTCCGGGCCGTCGGGCCCGGGTTTGCGCGGGCGGAGGCCGGGGACCCGACGGCCGCGGAGGACACGGGGTACGGCCCCGCCGGCGGGGACACCGGCGGGGCACCCGTGAGCAGGGCGGTCACCGGCGGACGGGACGGGCGGTGGAGACGCGGCGGCGGAAGTCGTGGCGGGCGTCGGCGGGAGTCGTGGCGGGCGTCCGCGGGAGACGCGGCGGGCGTCCGCGGGACGGGCGTCGCCGGGAGAAGGACGGCCGGCGAGGAAGGCCGGGCTCCGAGGCCCCGCGTCGGCGGTGTCTGAAAGTCGGCCGGGAGCAGGAGCCCGGCCGGGGACGTGCCGGGCGTCAGGGGATGACGACGACCGGGCGTCGTGCGCGCTTGGCGAGGCGGCCGGCGACGGAGCCGAACAGCCGCCCCACGAGACCGTGGGTGGACCCCACGACGATCGCGTCGGCCTCGTACTCCTGCCCCACTTCCTCCAGTTCGTGGCAGATGTCCCCGCCGCGCTCCACCAGGATCCAGGGCACCTCGGCCAGGTACTCCGCGCAGGCGAGTTCGAGCCCGAGCACCTCGGTGCGGTGGTCGGGGACGTCCACGAAGACCGGAGGTTCGCACCCCGCCCACACCGTGGTGGGCAGCCGGTTGGCGACGTGCACGATGATCAGGCCCGAGCTCAGGCGCCGTGCCATGCCGATCGCGTAGGCGAGCGCGCGCTCGCTGGAGGTGGAGCCGTCGAAGCCGACCACCACGCCGTGCCGGAAGGCGGGATCGCACGGACGGCGCGCCTCGTCGGCCGCCGGGGACTCGGCCGCCGTGGGATCGGCGACCGGTCGCTTGCGGTCCGCGGGTTCGAAGAATTCGTGACCGGCCATGGCTGTCTCGGCGTCGGGATCCTTTGACGGGGGACGACAGGGTGCGGCGGAGCTGTGTCCGGGAATCATCTTCCCAGGCCCATACCCCCAAGGGTACGGCGGCACTCCTCCCCGGCCCAGTCCTCGCCCCCGCCGGCGGGCGGGTTTCCCGGAGCATGCACGAGGGGGCGCCCGCGACGCAACGGTTGCTGCGTTGTACAGCTGGTTCGCACACGATTCAACCAGTGCCGTTCGGCCAGGGCGCCGGCCGTTGTCGCCGGGCGGGTACGGGACCGTGCGGTGACCGACCGGCGGCCGGCGCGTTGAACCCCGTGAACCATGCCCGAGGGAGCACGCCATGACCGGACCCGTCCCCGCCCGCACCACGGCCCGCCCGGCCGCGCCGGGCCCGGACGCGGCCGGGGAGCTGGCCGGCTGGTCGGCCTTCGGCTCCGTGCTGACCTGCACCGTCATGCTGTGGTGCGGCGTCCCCGCGGCGGACGCGGTGGGCACCGCGGCGGGCCTGGGGGCCGTGGCCGGCGCCGCCCACCTGCTGATCCGCCGCTCCGGGCGCGTGGCCGCGGCCGGTTCCGCGGGACGTCGTGGCCGGCGTCACCGGCACGGCGGCGGGGCCCACCGGGGCTGACGCCGGGGCGGCGTTAAATCACCGGTCGGCTGACCGGTTTCCATGCACGCGGCCGAAGCTTTTCAGCCAACTTCCGGGGTGGGGGCAACTGCGGCCCGAACCACCCCCCAACCCCCGTTCGACCTGCACGGACAGGGTCCCGCGGGGCACGCGCACCCCACAGGGATTGGCCACTGCGACGAGGCGCACTTCCCGACACCCTCCCCGAGTGCAACGCTTCGTGATCGAATGCTTCACGCCAAGTTGCCAAGTCGACAATGTGCCGGGTGCCGAACTGGCCACCGGTGCACGACGGGACACAGTAGATTCGATCTTGACTGTCTACGGCGGGGGACTCGTGCAGGACCGAGGGGAAACGTGCAGGAGCGACACAACCGAGGAGCCGCGACCACCGAGGGGGGCTTAGCAGTATGAGCCACGACTCCACTGCCACGCAGGACACCGCGGGCCGGAAGCTCGCCGGACGCCGCCGCAAGGAGATCGTCGCGGTGCTGCTGTTCAGCGGCGGCCCCATCTTCGAGAGTTCCATTCCGTTGTCGGTGTTCGGGGTTGACCGCCAGGACGCCGGCGTTCCGCGCTACCGCCTGTTGGTGTGCGGAGGCGAGGACGGCCCGCTGCGGACCACAGGGGGCATGGAACTCACCGCGCCACATGGCCTGGAGGCGATCTCCCGGGCGGGCACCGTCGTGGTGCCGGCCTGGCGTTCGATCACCTCACCACCGCCCGACGCCGCGCTCGACGCGCTGCGCCGGGCCCACGAGGAGGGCGCCCGCATCGTCGGGCTGTGCACCGGCGCCTTCGTCCTCGCGGCGGCCGGACTGCTGGACAGCAGGCCGGCGACCACGCACTGGATGTACGCGCCGACGCTCGCGAAGCGCTATCCGTCGGTGCACGTCGACCCGCGGGAACTCTTCGTGGACGACGGCGACGTGCTGACGTCGGCGGGCACCGCGGCCGGCATCGACCTGTGCCTGCACATCGTGCGCACGGACCACGGCAACGAGGCGGCCGGGGCCCTGGCCCGCCGCCTGGTGGTCCCGCCGCGCCGGACCGGCGGTCAGGAGCGCTACCTCGACAGGTCTTTACCGGAGGAGATCGGCGCCGACCCGCTCGCCGAGGTCGTCGCCTGGGCGCTGGAACACCTCCACGAGCAGTTCGACGTGGAGACGCTGGCGGCCCGCGCGTACATGAGCCGCCGTACGTTCGACCGCCGCTTCCGTTCGCTGACCGGGAGCGCGCCCCTGCAGTGGCTGATCACCCAGCGGGTGCTGCAGGCGCAGCGCCTGCTGGAGACGTCGGACTACTCGGTGGACGAGGTCGCGGGGCGCTGCGGCTTCCGTTCGCCGGTGGCCCTGCGCGGTCACTTCCGGCGCCAGCTGGGTTCCTCCCCGGCGGCCTACCGGGCGGCGTACCGGGCCCGGCGGCCGCAGGCCGAGCGGGACCGTGGCGCGGACACCGGCGCGCACGTCCCGGGCGGCGTGCCCCCGGGGCAGGCGAACCACCCCGGCCACCATCCGGGCCAGCCGGCATCCGTCGGCCTGCACCCGGAGGGGTCCGTCCCGCACCAGTCCCGGCGGACCGCGGCGGCCGGCGCCCTGGGACTGGCGGCCTCGGCGGAGGGCGGCCGGGAGGCGTTCGTGCCGACCCGGGCGAGCGTGCCCGGACAGCGGAGCGCGACGTGACCGGCAGGTACCGGACGCGGGGCGGCCGGGCGTGACGTGAGGCAGGGGCCCGGCGCCCCGGGGAGGGGCCGGAGGGATCGTCCTCCGGCCCCTTCCGCGTTTCCGGCCCGGGCTCCCGGTCCGCCGTGATCACCCCGGGTGAGGCGGCGGCACCGGTGCGCCACCTGGCGGTGCGGGCGCGGCCGGTTCCCCGGAACGGAGGCGGAACCGGCCGGTCCCCGGCGCCCCCGCTGCCCGTAGGGTTGGGGACATGAACGATCGCATGGTGTGGATCGACTGCGAGATGACCGGCCTCTCGCTGTCGGACGACGCGCTCATCGAGGTGGCCGCCCTCGTGACCGACTCCGAGCTGAACATCCTCGGCGAGGGCGTCGACATCGTCATCCGCCCGCCGGAACGGGCCCTGGAGACGATGCCGGAGGTGGTGCGCACCATGCACACCGCGTCGGGGCTGCTCGACGAACTGTCCGGGGGCACGACCCTCCAGGACGCCGAGGAGCAGGTCCTCGCCTACGTCCGGGAGCACGTCAAGGAACCCGGCAAGGCACCGCTGTGCGGCAACTCCGTCGGCACCGACCGCGGGTTCCTGCTGCGTGACATGCCGACGCTGGAGGACTACCTGCACTACCGGATCGTCGACGTGTCCAGCATCAAGGAGCTGGCCCGGCGCTGGTACCCGCGGGCGTACTTCAACAGCCCCGAGAAGAACGGCAACCACCGGGCCCTCGCCGACATCCGCGAGTCCATCGCGGAACTGCGCTACTACCGCGAGGCCGTGTTCGTCCCCCAGCCGGGCCCCGACTCGGAGACCGCGCGGAAGATCGCGGCGAAGCACGTCCTGCCTGCTCAGTAGCGTGTGAGGGGCGTTACCCGGCCCCGGCGCAAACCCTGGCGCGAGCACCCCTGAAGACCCTGTAGACTCTTTCTCGGCCGGTCGGGAAGTACACCACTTCCGACCGACAGCCGTGGTGGGTGTAGCTCAGCTGGTAGAGCACCTGGTTGTGGTCCAGGATGTCGCGGGTTCAAGTCCCGTCACTCACCCTGAGTCTTCAGCCGGTGACTTCGACGAAGTCACCGGCTGAAGCCGTTTCAGGAGCCGTGGGAGTACTTGCGGCACGGCTCGCCCGGAGCCGCCCTCGCGGAGCCGTCAGGTGGAGGCCCGCGGCACCAGTTCGGTGGCGAGCACCACATGGCGCCGGTCCGCACCGCGGACGACGGCGGGACGCCGGTCGGCGATCTCGGCCAGCAGCAGATCGATCATGGCGCGGCCCATCTCCTCGATGGGCTGGCGGACACTGGTGAGCGGCGGGTGCAGATGACGGGCGATGGCGGAGTCGTCGTAGCCGACCAGGGCCACGTCGTCCGGGATGCGGCGGCCTGCCTCGCGCAGGGCCTGGCGGGCGCCCGCCGCGGTCACGTCGGAGGCCGCGAACACCGCGTCGAGACCGGGGCGGCGCTCCAGCAGGGCCGCCATGGCGCGCCGGCCGCCCTCCTCGGAGAAGTCGCCGGGCTCCACCAGCAGCTCGTCCACCGGGTGGCCCGCCTCGCGCAGGGCGTCCCGGTAGCCGTCGATGCGGCGCTGGGCGCCGTACACGTCGAGGCGCCCGGTGATGTGGGCTATGGCGCGCCGGCCCCGGCCGATCAGGTGCTCGACGGCCTGCCGGGCGCCGCCGTAGTTGTCGGAGTCCACCGAGGTCAGCGTCTCGGCGGCGGAGCGCGGGCCGCTGATCACCGCCGGGATCTCCAGCTGGGCCAGCATGTCGGGCAGCGGGTCGTCGGCGTGCACCGAGACCAGCAGGACCCCGTCGACCCGGTGGGCGGCCAGGTACTGGGCGAGCCGCTGCCGCTCCCGGTCGCTGCCCGCGAAGATCAGCAGCAGTTGCAACTCGGTGTCCGCGAGGGCGGCGCCGACCCCGCGCAGCATGTCGGAGAAGTACGGCTCGGCGAAGAACCGCGTCTCCGGCTCCGGCACCACCAGCGCGATCGCGTCGGTGCGGTTGGCGGCCAGGGCGCGGGCCGCGGTGTTCGGCACGTAGCCCAGTTCCGCGACGGCGGCCTCGACGGCGGCGCGGGTGGCGTCGCTGACCCGGGGCGAGCCGTTGATCACCCGGGAGACCGTGCCCCGGCCGACACCGGCGCGCGCCGCCACCTCCTCGAGGGTGGGCCGGCCGCCGCTACGGCCCCGCGCTCCGTGGCTTGCCATCGGGCCCCGCCTTCCGTCATGTGTCTCCCCGGCCTGGAATGTAACAGCCCCGTAGGCGGGCGAAGCCGCTGCGTGACCGCCGTCGCCACCTGCCCCGCGGGCCCGCCGAGCCGCGAACGGGGTCCCGGGCGGCTCCAGTTAACAGCCCGATAACTGAACGCTTCTCCCCGTGTCCGCTCCCTTGACACCCCCGTCCCGAGCCGGGACTCTTCAACACATCACATGTGGGAGCGCTCCCACAGTACCTGACACATACACAACCCGCACGTTCCCCGCCCGAGCCGCAGCACGCAACAACGGGACCGACAACGCCGTTGGCCGGGGGGTCGGCACGTCAGGGCAACAGGAGGACGCAATGCGAGCACGTACCCTCCCTCACACTCGGCTGCGCTCGAGCGGGGGCAGGCCCGTGGTCCGACGGGCCGTGGCCGTCGCGGCCGTGGTGTCGCTCGGCACCGGGCTGCTGGCCGGCTGCGCCGACGACGGCGGAGACGGCGACTCCGGCTCCTCGTCGGGCAAGGGCAAGACCACGATCACCCTTGGTCTGTTCGGCACCATGGGCTTCAAGGAAGCCGGTCTGTACGCCGAGTACGAGAAGCAGAACCCCGGCATCAAGATCGCGGAGAACGTGATCGAGCGGAACGAGAACTACTACCCCGCGCTGCTCAACCACCTCACCACCAACAGCGGTCTGCAGGACGTCCAGGCCGTCGAGGTCGGCAACATCGCGGAGATCGTCGCCACCCAGGCGGACAAGCTGGAGGACCTCTCCAAGGCGCCGGGCGTGAAGAAGGCCGACTGGCTCGAGTGGAAGTGGGAGCAGGCCACCACCAAGGACGGCGCGACCATCGGCCTCGGCACCGACATCGGCCCGATGGCGATCTGCTACCGCAAGGACCTCTTCGAGAAGGCGGGCCTGCCCACCGACCGCGAGGAGGTCGGCAAGCTGTGGGCCGGCGACTGGGCGAAGCTGGTCGAGGTCGGCGAGGACTACCAGAAGAAGGCGCCCAAGGGCACCACCTTCATGGACTCCCCCGGCGGCCTGCTCAACGCCATCCTCAGCAGTGAGGAGGAGCGCTTCTACGACAAGTCCGGCGAGATCATCTACAAGACCAACCCGGCCGTGAAGAACGCCTTCGACCTGACCGCCAAGGCCGCCGAGGAGGGACTGGTCGGCGCCCAGACGCAGTTCCAGCCCGCCTGGGACCAGACGATCGCCAACAACAAGTTCGCCGCGATCTCCTGCCCGCCGTGGATGCTCGGCTACATCAAGGGCAAGTCGCAGCCCGACGCGGCCGGCAAGTGGGACGTCGCCGTGGCTCCCAAGTCCGGCAACTGGGGCGGCTCGTTCCTGACCGTGCCCAAGAGCGGCAAGAACGTCGACGAGGCCAAGAAGCTGGTCGCCTGGCTGACCGCGCCGGAGCAGCAGGCCAAGCTGTTCGAGGTGCAGGGCAGCTTCCCGAGCGCGCAGAGCGCCTACGACAGTCCGGCGGTCACCGGCGCCAAGAACGACATGACGGGTGACGCCCCCATCGGTGAGATCTTCGCCGAGGCCGCGAAGCAGATCCCGGTCCAGGTCATCGGCCCGAAGGACCAGATCATCGGTCAGGGCCTGGGTGACAACGGCGTGATCCTGGTGACCAAGGGCAAGTCCGCCGAGGAGGCCTGGGAGACGGCCACCAAGACCATCGACAACAACCTGGACAAGTGACCGGCATGGCCACCCGCTCCGACACCGCCGCGTCCCCCGTCAAGGGGGGCGCGGCCCCGGGCCGTCCGCGCAAGCTCAAGCGCTCCGCGCCGGTCGACAAGGAACAACGGCGCCGCAACCGGCTCTCCCGGCGCTGGCAGCGCGACCAGCGCTGGAGCCCGTACGCGTTCGTCGCCCCGTTCTTCCTGCTGTTCGCCGCCTTCGGCCTGTTCCCGCTGATCTACACCGGCTGGGCCTCGCTGCACCAGGTGGAGCTGACCGCGCCCACCGACATGAACTGGGTGGGCCTGCGCAACTACACCCGGATCTTCGACGACGACTTCTTCTGGAACGCGGCGCGCAACACGCTGACCATCGGCATCATCTCCACCGTCCCGCAGCTGATGATGGCCATGGGCATCGCCCACATCCTCAACTACAAGCTGCGCGCCTCGACCTTCTACCGGGTCGCGATGCTCGCCCCGTACGCCACCTCGATCGCCGCCGCCTCCCTGGTGTTCGTGCTCCTCTTCGGGCGTGACTACGGCATGATCAACTGGGGCCTGGACCTCGTCGGGATCAACCCCGTGGACTGGCAGGGCGACAAGTGGCCCTCGCAGTTCGCCGTCTCCACGATCATCATCTGGCGCTGGACCGGCTACAACGCGCTGATCTACCTGGCCGCGATGCAGGCCATCCCGCAGGACCTGTACGAGTCGGCGGCGCTGGACGGCGCCAACCGGTGGCAGCAGTTCTTCCACGTGACGCTGCCCTCGCTGCGCCCGACGATCCTGTTCACCGTGGTCGTCTCCACGATCGGCGCCAGCCAGGTCTTCGGCGAGCCGCTGCTGTTCGACGCCAACAAGGGCGCGTCCGGCGGCGCGGAGCACCAGTTCCAGACGCTCGGCCTGTACCTGTACGAGCAGGGCTGGGTGAACCAGCACCTGGGCCGGGCCTCGGCGATCGCCTGGACGATGTTCGCGATCCTGATCGTCGTCGGCATCATCAACTACGTCATCTCGCGCCGGCTGCGCGCCAGCAGTTAAGGAGGTGTGGCCGTGACGACGACTGTGACGCCCCCCGAGACCTCACCCGCCAAGGAGCAGAAGCGCTCGCGCCTGCCGAAGTCCGCCCGCGCGGGCGGCACGCTGCACGGCGGTCCGATCGCCTACGCGATCCTGGTCGTGTTCACCCTGGTGTCGCTGTTCCCGCTGGTGTGGACCGCGATCGCCGCCTCCCGGGACAACCAGCGGCTGGCGCAGACCCCGCCGCCGTTCTGGTTCGGCTCCAACCTCTTCAAGAACCTGGAGATCGCCTGGACCGAGGCCAACCTGGGTGAGGCGTTCCTCAACACCACGATCGTGGCGGGCATCTCGGCCGTGACCATCGTGGTGCTGTCGACGATCGCCGGGTTCGCCTTCGCCAAGCTGCGCTTCCGGGGACGGGGCGCGATGATGCTGATCGTCATCGGCACGATGATGGTGCCGCCGCAGCTCAGCATCATCCCGCTGTACATGATGGTCGCCAAGCTGGACTGGACCGACCAGTTGCAGGCGGTCATCTTCCCGTCGCTGGTCAGCGCGTTCGGTGTGTTCTTCATGCGGCAGTACCTGATCCAGGCGCTGCCCGACGAGATCATCGAGGCGGCCCGGGTGGACGGCGCGAGCAGCTGGCGCGTGGTGTGGCACGTGGTGTTCCCGGCGGCGCGGCCCGCGATGGCGGTCCTCGGCATGCTGATGTTCGTGCAGACGTGGAACGACTTCCTGTGGCCGTTCCTGGTGCTGACCCAGCACGGCAACCCGACCGTGCAGGTCGCCGTGGCGGCCCTCGGCCGCGGCTACACCCCGGACCAGTCCCTGATCATGGCGGGTGCGCTGCTGGGCACGCTGCCGCTGCTGATCGTCTTCGCCATCTTCGGCAAGCAGATCGTGGGCGGCATCATGCAGGGCGCCGTCAAGGGCTGACGGGCTCCGCCGAAGGCGGCCCGTCTCCCTTTCCCTCGCCCTTGCCCTTGCCCTTGCCGTTCACCCCCTTCGCCCCTCCCCTCCCCTCCCCTTCCCGTCCCCCTCCCGTCCTACTTCCTCGCCCGTCTTCCCCGTCCGCTGACTCGTCGGTCCTCCACGACCACCTATGGGAGCGCTTCCATGCCTGACTCCGCAACGCCGGTGACCCCGGCTGCCTTTCCTTCCGTCTTCCTCTGGGGCGCCGCGACCTCCGCGTACCAGATCGAGGGTGCGGTGCGGGAGGACGGACGGACCCCGTCCATCTGGGACACCTTCAGCCACACCCCGGGCCGGACGGCCGGCGGCGACACCGGTGACGTCGCCGTCGACCACTACCACCGCTACCGCGAGGACGTCGCGCTGATGGCGGAGCTGGGGCTGACGGCCTACCGCTTCTCCGTCTCCTGGCCCCGGGTGCAGCCGACCGGGCGCGGCCCCGCCGTGCAGCGCGGGCTGGACTTCTACCGCCGGCTCGTCGACGAGCTGCTGGAGCACGACATCGCGCCGGCCGTCACCCTCTACCACTGGGACCTCCCCCAGGAACTGGAGGACGCGGGCGGCTGGCCCGAGCGCGACACCGCGTACCGGTTCGCCGAGTACGCGCAGATCGTCGGCGAGGCGCTCGGCGACCGCGTGGAGCAGTGGATCACGCTCAACGAGCCCTGGTGCAGCGCCTTCCTCGGCTACGCCTCCGGCGTGCACGCGCCCGGCCGCACCGACGCCGCGGCCTCGCTGCGGGCCGCCCACCACCTGAACCTCGCGCACGGCCTGGGCACCAAGGCCCTGCGCGCGGTGATGCCGGCCCGCAACTCGGTCGCGATCAGCCTCAACAGCGCCGCCGTCCGGCCGCTGACCCAGCAGCCCGCGGACCTGGCGGCGGCCCGCAAGATCGACGACCTGGCCAGTGGGATCTTCCACGGCCCGATCCTGCACGGCGCCTACCCGGAGACGCTGCTCGAGGAGACCTCCTCGCTCACCGACTGGTCCTGCATCGAGGACGGCGACCTCGACACGATCCACCAGCCGCTGGACGCGCTCTGCCTCAACTACTACACGCCCACCCTGGTGTCGGCGGCCGACCCGTCCTCCCCCGCCCCGCGTGCCGACGGGCACGGCGCGAGCGAGCACTCGCCCTGGCCGGGCGCCGGGGACGTGACCTTCCACCAGCCCCCGGGCGAGCGCACGGAGATGGGCTGGACCGTCGACCCGACCGGCCTGCACGAGCTGATCATGCGCTACACCCGGGAGGCTCCCGGCCTGCCGCTCTACATCAGCGAGAACGGCGCCGCCTACGCCGACAAGCCCGGCGCGGACGGCACGGTCCACGACCCGGAGCGGGTGGCCTACCTGCACGGCCACCTCTCCGCCGTCCACCGCGCCCTCGCCGACGGCGCGGACGTGCGGGGCTACTACCTGTGGTCGCTGCTGGACAACTTCGAGTGGGCGTACGGCTACGAGAAGCGCTTCGGGGCGGTGTACGTCGACTACGCGACGCTTCAGCGCACCCCGAAGTCCAGCGCGCTCTGGTACGGCCGGGCGGCCCGCACGGGTGTCCTGCCGGCCCCGGAGCAGCTCTGACCACCCGGGAACGGGGGCGTGCGGTCGCGGTGTCCTAGGGGAGCGCCGCGCCCCGCGTGCGTGCCCGCGGTCCGTCTCCCTGCCGGGCGGACCGCGGGCACGCGTGACGTCACCGTCCCTTCGCGGCCGGTGTGCGCGAGCGGTTGAGGGCGGGGAGCAGCCGCCCGGGGCCCCGGCGGCGGACGCCTCCGCGGTGACCTCGCCGCCGCGGGGCCGCGTCCCGGCCGTCGAGCTGGATCCAGATGCGCACCTCCGTGCCGCCGAGCACCGAGGAGCCGATGCGCACGTCGCCGCCGGTGGACTCCGCGAGGCGGCGCACGATGTCCAGGCCGAGGCCGGTGGAGCCGTCGGTGCCCGATCCCCGGCCGCGGGCCATCGCCGCCTCGGGGTCGGGTATGCCGGGGCCCGCGTCGGAGACCAGCACGATCACGGCGTCCTCCCCGTTGTGCAGGTCGACGGCGAAGGCGGTGCCCTCCGCGGTGTGCCGGAAGACGTTGCCGAGCAGGGCGTCGAGGGCGGCGGCGAGGTCGGAGCGGGCGACGGGGATGCGCACCGGCCGGTCGGCCCCGGCGACGCGCCACTTGCGGCCCTCGTCCTCGGCGAGCGCGGACCAGAACCCCATCCGCTCCCGGACCACCTCGGCGGCGTCGCAGCCGGCGCCCGGGCCGGCCGCCGCGGTCTGCGGTTTGGCGTCGCGGGCGGTGCGGATGATGGTGTCCACCTCGCGTTCCAGCTGTTCGACCGCGGCGCGGGTCTGCTCGGCGGCCGGACCGTCGCCGAGGGAGGCCGCGTTGAGCCGCAGCACGGTCAGCGGGGTGCGCAGCCGGTGGGACAGGTCGGCGGCCAGTTCCCGCTCGTTGGCGAGGAGTTGGACGACCTGGTCGGCCATGGAGTTGAACGCGACGGCGGCCAGCCGCAGTTCGGTCGGTCCCTCCTCGGGGACGCGCGCGCCCAGCTTGCCCTCCCCCAGTTCGTGCGCGCCTTCGACCAGCCGCTGCGCGGGCCGCACCATCCGTACGCCGAGCCGGTCGGCCACGGCCACCGAGCCGAGGATCAGGGCGATGCCGACGGCCGCCAGCACCGCCCAGGCGGTGGCCACGCCGTTGGTCACCTCGGACTCCGGGACGTACACCTCGACCACGGCGATCTCGCCGGAGCTGAGGGCGACCGGCTGGAGCAGGGCGAATCCCCCGTCCACCGTGGTGGTGGAGGCCCGGCCCATCTCCCGTACCGCCGCGATGTCCGCCCCGGCGGCGCGCTGCCGTCCGATGTGGAGGGCCGTCCCCTCGCCGTCGCCGCCGCCGCGGCCCTCACCCGCGCCCCGGCTCCCTCCCCCGCCTTCGCCTTGGCCTTGGCCTTCGCCTTGGCCCTCGTCTCCGCCTTCGCCTTCGCCTTCGCCGAGGGGTACGTGCACGGCCATCGCGGCGTCCGAACCGGCGGAGGCGACGACGCGTTCGAGCTGTTCGCGGTCGGTCGTGATGGACAGGGCCGGGGCGACGGCGGCGGCCTCCCGCTCCGCCCGGGAGAAGGCCCGGTCGCCGGCGAGTTCCCGGATGACCAGGCCGAGCGGCACGGCGAAGGCGATGACGACCATCGCGGTCACCGCCAGCGACACCTTCACCAGGGCCCATCTCATCGCGGCGGCTCCGCCCCCGGGACCCCGCCCACCGGCCGTTCGACGGCGGGCGGTTCGAGCTTCACGCCGACGCCCCGCAGGGTGTGCAGGTAGCGCGGCCGGGCGGCGGTCTCCCCCAGTTTGCGGCGCAGCCACGACAGGTGGACGTCGATGGTCTGGTCGTCGCCGTAGGACTGCTGCCACACCTCGGCGAGCAGTTCCTTGCGCGGCACGACGACCCCCGGCCGCCCCGCGAGGAAGGCGAGCAGGTCGAACTCCCGGCGGGTCAGGTCCAGGCGCGCGCCGTCCAGTTCGGCCTGTCGGCGCAGCGGGTCGACGGTCAGGCCGCCGACCCGGATCACCGTGGACGACGGCGCCTCACCGGCGGCGGACCGGGCCCGGCGCAGCACGGCGGCCATCCGGGCGGAGAGGTGCTCCACGGAGAAGGGCTTGGTGAGGTAGTCGTCCGCGCCCGCGTTCAACAGCCGTACGATCTCCGACTCGTCGTCCCGGGCGGTGGCGACGATCACCGGCACGTCCGTGATCCCGCGCAGCATCTTCAGGGCCTCGGAGCCGTCCAGATCGGGCAGTCCTAGGTCCAGGATGACCACGTCGAACCGGAAGTGGGCGACCTCGCGCAGCGCCTCCAGCGCCGTCCCGACACTGCGCACGAGGTGTGCGGCGTCGGTCAGGTGCCGGATGAGCGCCGAGCGTACGAACTGGTCGTCCTCGACCACGAGAACACTTGCCATGGGCGGCACCGTACGCCATGCGAGCAGGCCCGGTCCGGGCCTGTGGACAACTCCGGATCCGCCCTCGGGCGGGACACCCGTGGGGCGGGTGGGGCAGTATGGGCCGACGATGCGCAGAGGACTCGTACACGTACTGGCCTGGCTGCTCGCCACGGGCGCGGCGGTCACGTTGTCGTGGTGGGGTGTCCACACGGTGATGGCGGGCACGGTCTACGACCCGCCGCGGGCCCTGCCCGTCGCGGCCGCGGACGCCGCGGCGCAGGAGTCGAAGCCGGTGTCGTCCTCCACCCGGCGCCCGTCCGGCCCGCCGGCTCCGCGGACGCCCGAGGCGGACGAACCGGACGGGGCGAAGCCGTCGGCGACACCGCGGGAGACCTCCCGTCCGTCCTCACCGCACCCCGACCGCACGACGCCGCCCCCGCCGGCCGGCGACCCCGCGCCGGCCACCTCCGGTGAGGTCAAGAGCTACGACACCGACGGCGGCCGGGCCGTGTTCGACCTGGGCCCCGCCTCGGCGTCCCTGGTGTCGGCGACGCCCGGGCCGGGCTGGTCGATGCAGGTGTGGAAGACGGAGTCGTGGATCCGGGTGGAGTTCAGCTCGGGTGCGGACCGGGTCTCGGTGTTCTGCACCTGGCACGACGGCCCGCCGCGCGTGGAGATCGGCACCTACTGACCGCCCACCGGGCGGGAGGACGGCATCCACGGCCGTTCGCAGGGCGGGAGGACGGCATCCACGGCCGTTCGCAGGGCGGGGAGATGGGCGCCCACCGGTCATCTCCCGCGCGGGAGACCGGCGCCCGCCGGCTCGCGGCACGCGTGGAGACCGGGGTTCGCCGACCGTACGGCGCCCGGTGACCGCCTGCCGGTGGTCCGGCCGCCGCCCGAGCCATGCGGGCCGTGCGGTCCGCGCAGGGCGTTCGGTCCGGGAAGGCCGTGCGGGCCGTCCGAGCCGCCCCGCCACTGTCCTGCAGGCCCCGCGGCCCGGCCCGGTCAGCGGAACACCGACGCGGGCGGGGCGGGCGAGGGGACGGCCGCGAGGTCGGTCACTGCGGGGGCACCGCCGGTGAAGTCGGTGAGCTCCCTGCCGTGCTGGACCCGGGCGGGGTGCGGGTCGGACGCGGCACGGCGGGTGAGTTCGGCGATCGGCAGCGGCGCGTCCGAGGCGACCAGGACGGCGTTGCCGAAGCGCTTGCCCCGCAGCACGGCCGGGTCCGCGATCAGGGCGAGTTCGGCGAACCGAGCGGCCGCGGTGGCGATCTGGCCGCGCAGGTGGGCCAGCGGCGGCCCGTCGGCGAGGTTGACGGCGTAGGTGCCACCGGGGGCGAGGGCGCGGCGGACCTCGTCGAGGAACTCGGTCGAGGTGAGGTGGGCGGGCGTGCGGGTGCCGTCGAACACGTCGGTGACGACGAGCCCGGCCCAGCCGTCGGGCACCTTGGCGAGCCCTTCCCGCGCGTCCACCGAGCGCACCCGGATGCGGGCCTTGGGGTCCAGGGGCAGCTCCCGGCGGACCAGCCGGACGAGGGCGGCGTCCCGTTCGACGACCTGCTGGGTGGACCGCGGCCGGGTGGCGGCGACATAGCGGGCCAGGGTGAAGGCGCCGCCCCCGAGGTGCACGGCGTGCAGGGGCTTGCCGGGCGGGGCGGCGAGGTCGACGACGTGCCCGAAGCGGCGCTGGTACTCGAAGGAGAGGTGCTGCGGGTCGTCCAGGTCGACGTGCGACTGCGGGGCCCCGTCGATCAGCAGCGTCCAGGCCCTCGGCCGCTCGCGGTCGGGGACGAGCCGGGCGAGCCCGCCGTCGACGCTCTCGGTGACGTCCTCGCTCGCGGTCTGCCGCCGCCCCGGGTTCCTGGACCTTCCCATGCCGGCATTGTCCCAAGCGCCCGTCGCGGACACCCGCCCCAGGTCTCCTCAGGTCGCCCCGGGCCGCCCGGGTCCATCGCGCCCGCACGCGCTCCGGGGCACCCCGGGACCCGAGGGTGACAGGCACGCGCCCCCGACAGCCGGGCGGCGCGAGGGCGGGCCCCCACACGGCGGCTCCCGGCATGGCTCCCGCGAGCGGCCCCGGGGGCCTAACGGCAGCTGTCCGCCGCCTCGATCAGACGCTGGGCCTCGTCCAGGGCGGCCCGCAGCAGCGCCGGGTCCGTCGCGGGGTCGGTCGTCGGGTCGTCACCGGGCGGCAGCAGCCAGTCGGAGCCCTCCACCGGGGGCTGCGGTGCGAGCCGCAGGCCGCGTCCGTCCGTCCGCGTGCAGGTGCTCCCGGGGACGTCCCACGCCGCGGCCGTGCCCGGGGGCACCAGGAAGCCCAGCGTGCCGCCGCCGTCGTCGTGCAGCACCGGCCCCACCGCGTCCCGGGCCCCGCGGCGCAGGATGTCCACCGCCTCCAGGCCCTGCCGGGCGGGCACCGTCACCACGTCGCACGACGGGTCCGGCGCACTCGCCGCACCCACCGCGCCGGGCCCCGTACCGAGCGGGTCCGGAACTCCTCGAGGATCGCTGCTCCGGATGGTCGCCATCCCACGCCTCCACCACACGAAATCCCTGTCGGACGAGCGGGTCGGGAGTCGGCGGGCTCCCGGTCCACAGGGTTCAACGCACCACGCCGTCAACGGCAACGGCGGAAGTTGGCCGCAAAGGATGGCAGTTCATGGCGGATCGCGGATGAGATATCCGGTTTGTAGCCAAACCCTGCGTACCGGCTCCGTCACAGCAGGTACGTTCTTGCCCGCCGGAAACAGGGCGGCACCCGAACATTCCGCCCCGCGTCCGGCATGGTTCGACGGTTCGCAGAGAGGACCCGGCCATGGCGTCGTCAACGGTGCCCTCGTCCAACTCCGACCGGCCGGCACGGCCGAACCTCGTCTTCCGGCAACTGCGCGGAGCGCGCTCGCCGGGCGAGTTCGCCGCGGCGGTACGGCGTGCCGCCCACGAGATCGGCGAACGCGTCAGCTGTGACGCGCGGTACGTGCACCGGGTCGAGACGGGCGAGATCCGCTGCCCCAACTACGCCTACGAACGGGTCTTCCTGCACATGTTCCCCGGCCGCACGCTGACCGATCTGGGCTTCGCGCCCCGCTCGTCGGTGCGCGGTCGCGGGGCCCGGCAGGGGGAGCACGGGGACCCGTCCCCGGTGGCGCACCCCGCGGGCCCGGCGGACGCCAGGAGTGACACCGGTGAGACCGGCGGGGCCCCGGATCCGTATACGGAGCCGCGGGACCCGTACGACACGCACGACAACTACGAGGAGAGCGACGTGCTGCGTCGCGCATTCATGACCGGCGGGGGCGCCACGGTGGCCGCCGCCTCGCTGGGCCCCCTCGGGTTCGCCCGGGACGCCTCGGCCGCACAGCGCTCGGTGCGCCGTGCCGAGGCCAGTGACGCGGGTGCCCTGGAGGAGGCCGTCCGCAGGATCCGCCTGCTCGACGACCGGCACGGGGCGGACGGCCTCTACCGGCGGGCCGCGGCACCCCTGCGCGCCGCCTACGCCCTGCTCGACGCCGGCACGGCCCGCCGGCGGACGGCCGACCGGCTGTACTCCGGCGCCGGCGAGCTGGCCATCTCGGTCGGCTGGCTGGCGCACGACTCCGGCCGGTTCGACGACGCGCGCTCGCACTACGCGGAGGCGCTGGCCACCGCCCGGGTCACCGGCGACGCGGGCCTGGAGGCCCACGCGTTCTGCAACACGGCGTTCCTCGCCCGGGACGCGGGCCGGCCCCGGGAGGCGGTCCGCGCGGCGCAGGCGGCGCAGCGGGCCGCGCGCCCGCTCGGCTCGCCGCGGCTGATGTCGCTGCTGGCGCTGCGCGAGGCCGGCGGCTGGGCCGGACTGGCCGACCGCGCGGGCTGCGAGCAGGCCCTGGCCCGCGCCCAGGCGTACTTCGAGCGCGGCCCCTCGGAGGCCGACCCGGAGTGGATGACCTTCTACGGCGAGGCGGAGCTGGAGGGTCTGGAGGCGCAGTGCTGGTCGATGCTGGGCGACTGGCCGCGCGCCGCCCGGCACGCCCGCCGGGCTGCGGAGCTGCAGGATCCGCACTTCACCCGCAACATCGCGCTCTACACGGCGGAGCTGGCGGACGACCTGGCCCGCGGCGGACGCCCCGACGAGGCGGCCACGGCCGGGATGCGCGTGCTGGACCTGCTGAACGAGGTGCAGTCGTCGCGGGTCCAGAGCATGCTGGCCGGCACCGCACGCGTCCTGCTCCCGCACCGCCGCGCCTCGGGCGTCTCGGCCTTCCTGGACCGTCACGCCTCCGTGCCGCGCGGGGTGTGACGGGGCCCGGCCCACCCGCGTCGGCGCCCGCGCCACGGTCCGCGCGGTGTTCCGCGCGCGTGTCCTGCGTCACGGGCGCCGACGCCGTGGCGGGGCACGCGCCGGGTTCCGGCTCCGCCGGGCAGCGGGTGCGAGGACGGCCGGGCGGGGAGCCGAGGCCCGCGCCCCCGCACCTCCGGCGCGGCGGGGCCGGCACGCGCGGACGCCGGTCAGGGCCCGCGCGGCCCCGCGAGGGCTTCCGGCGCCTCCGGGCGGGCTCCCGGCGTCAGGCCACCAGGTGCCCCTGGTCGTTCCAGCTCTCCACGGCCGGCTCCCCGTAGGCCCAGCCCAGGACGGACAGGGACGTCGGGTTGAGCCGGATGCGGGCCGCGAACTCCAGGGGCAGGCCCAGCCAGCGCGCGCCGATCGAGCGCAGGATGTGGCCGTGGGCGAAGATCATGACGTCCCGGTCCGCGGACCGGGCCCAGCCCACCACCTCGTCCGCGCGGGCGGTCACCTCCGCCAGGCTCTCCCCGCCCTCGGGGACGCCGTCGCGCCAGATCAGCCAGCCGGGGCGCAGCGCCTGTATCTCGCCCGGCGTGAGCCCCTCGTAGGCGCCGTAGTCCCACTCCATGAGCGTGTCCCAGGTCTGCGCGCGCTCCCCGAACCCGGCCAGCTCGCACGTCTCCCGCGCGCGGGAGAGCGGGCTGGTGCGCACCTCCACGCCGGGCAGCCCGTCGTACGGGGCGCGGCGCAGGCGTTCGCCGAGCAGCTCGGCGCCCCGCCGTCCCTCGTCCAGGAGCGGCACGTCGGTCCGCCCGGTGTGCTTTCCGGACAGCGACCAGGCGGTCTGTCCGTGCCGGGCCAGCAGAATGCGGGGTGCCATGGGGGAGACCTTCCGGTGAAACGCAGGTGGATCCCGCCCATCATCGCGCACCCTGGTCAGGCGCAACCCCGGGCCCGATCTCCGCGTCTATCAGGGCCGAGGGCGCCTCACGGGGGGCGTTGACCCACGCCGTAGAGTGGCTGACCGCCGTCGGGCGTGAGCGAGGACGAAGGGGGAGGGCGAGCGGATGCCGCACAGCGAGAAACCGGGCACCGAGGAGGTCCCGGTGACCCGGCTGCGCTGGTGGACCGAGCTGCCGCTGATCGTCCTGGTGTACGCCTGCTACTCGCTGGGGCGCCTGGTCGTCCGGGGCGACGTCTCGGACGCGGTGGACCACGGGCTGGCCATCCTGCGCATCGAGAAGGCGCTGTACCTGAACGCGGAGAGCCCGCTGAACCGCTGGTTCACGCACGAGCCCTGGCTGGGGATACCCGCCGACTTCTGGTACGCCTCGCTGCACTACCTGGTCACCCCCGCGGTCCTGGTCTGGCTGTTCCGGTCCCGCGCCGTGCACTACCGGGCGGCCCGCACCTGGCTGATGGTGTCCACCTTCATCGGCCTGATCGGCTTCACCCTGCTGCCCACCTGCCCGCCCCGGCTGCTCGACGCGAGCCACGGGTTCGTGGACACCATGGCCCACTACAGCTCCTGGGGCTGGTGGGGCGGCGAGGCCAGCGCCCCGCGCGGCCTGGGCGGCATGACGAACCAGTACGCGGCGATGCCGAGCCTGCACGTGGGCTGGGCCCTGTGGTGCGGCGTGATCCTGTGGCGGCACGGCCGGACGCGCACCGCGAAGACGTTCGCCGTCGTCTATCCGCTGGTCACCACCATCGTGGTGATGGGCACCGCCAACCACTACTTCCTGGACGCCGTCGCGGGCGCCGCCGTGATGGGCGCCGGGCTGCTGCTGGCCGCCCCCGCGATGCGGTACGCGGACCGGGTCAAGGCCCGGCTCCTGCCGCGCCCGGCGCTGCCCGCCGCGGTCGCCGCCCGCACCGGTTCCGCCGCCGGTTCCCCGAATGTCAGTGACGGATGCCAGACTTCCGCGGGTGAGCGAATTCCACGGCAGCGGCACCACGAGCCGCGGTACGGGCCAGGAGCCGAGCCGGGTGCCGCCCCCGCGGACACAGGGGAAGGCGCTCCGGCACCGGCTCGCTGAGCTGCGCGGCGGCCCGCAGGTGCCGCCCAAGGCGCTGGACGCGCGCGCCCTGGCCGCCCTGGCCGCCAACCCGGGCTGCGGCCGGCGCGCGCTCCTCGACGGCGCCGGGGTGGACAAGGCGGCGCTGGCCCGGGCCCTGGGCGCGCCGTCGGCCTTCGGTCAGTCCCAGTTCGCGCTCGTGCGGGGCAACGCCTTCGAGGCCAAGGTCAAGGGGGACGGCGGCACCGAACTGCTGCGCCTGGCGCACGAGAGACTGGACCGCGCCGCCGAACCGCCCACCGAGGCCCTGGTGCCCGACCTGACCGCCGCCGGCCCCGCGGGCCGCACGGCCCGTACGGAGCTGGCCCTGCGCGAGGCCGCCGAGAACCCGGGCGGCTGGACGCTGCTGGACCACCCGATGCTGGCGCTCGACGTCGCGGGGTCGGTCGCCTTCCTGGAGCCGGACGCGGTGATCGTGCACCCGGACGGCAGCTGGACCGTGGTGGAGATCAAGTCGTTCCCCCTGCTGGACGGCGCCGCCGATCCCGCGAAGGTCGGCGCGGCGGCCCGGCAGGCCGCGGTGTACGTGCTGGCGCTGGAGGAGGTGGCCGCGCGGCTCGACCCGGCCCCCCGGGTGCGGCACCGGATCCTGCTGGTCTGCCCCAAGGACTTCTCCAACCTGCCGACCGCCTCCGCGGTGGACGTGCGCAAGCAGCGCGCGGTGACCGCCCGCCAGCTGACCCGGCTCACCCGCGTCGAGGACATCGCCGCCGCCCTCCCGGACGGCGTCAGCTTCTCGCCGGAGCTGCCGGCCGAGGAGCTGACCGCGGCGGTGGAGGCGGTCCCGGCGACGTACGCGCCGGAGTGCCTGTCCTCCTGCGAGCTGGCGTTCCACTGCCGGGACCGGTCCCGCGAGGCCGGCGCGGTCACGGCCCTGGGCCGCCCGGTGCGGGCCGAGCTGGGCGGTCTGACGACCGTGGAGGACGTGCTCGCCGCGGCCCGCGGCGAGGCGGGTGACGCCGGCGACCCGGCGGTGGCCGCGCTGCGCAGGGCGGCCGCCCTGCGGGCCGAGGCCCTGGAAGCGGCCCGCGCCGCGGAGGTCGCCCCGTGTCCCTGATCACCACCCTGGCCCGTCTGGAGGCCGTGGGCACCGGCCGCGCCCAGCCCGCCGCGACCGTCCGGCACCGGCACCTGTCCGACCGCCCGCTGGTGTTCGTGCCGCTCACCACCGCCGGTGAGGCCGGGGCCCCGCTCGGCGCCCTCGTCGGCACCGACCGGGACGCGCCCCGGCTGCTGGTGGTGCCGCAGCCGCGCGACCGCGACCAGCGGTTCGCGTTCCTCGCCGACCTCGCCGACGTGGTGCTGCCCTACGTCGACACGTACGCGGACGTGGTGGAGGCCGCGGAGCGTTCCGAGACCGACCCGGAGACCGGCAAGCGGGTCAAGGTCGAGGTGGAGCTGTGCGCGGACGCGCCCCAGCTGATCGTGCCCAGCCGGGGCGGTGTCGATCTGGTGCGTCTCCTGGGCCGCTCCACACGGTTCCGGCGCACGGCCGAGCAGGACCCGGAGGCGCCGTTCCCGGCGCCGCCCCGGGTGCCGCTGCTCGGGCGCTGGCTGACCCACTTCGGGGAGCGGGCGCGGGTGCCCGGCTCGTCCCTGCTGCTCGCGCTGACCGACGTGCTGTCCCGGCACTGGGCCACCGGCCAGTCCACCCTGGAGGACCAGCACCTGGGCGCGCTGCTCGCCTGGATCGACCCGCCCGGGGGCCGCTCGGGCGCCGAGGCCGCCGAGGAGGCGGAGCTCGCCCGCGACGACCGGGGGCAACTGCTGCATCCGCCCGCCGGCCCGGCGACCGACCCGGCCTTCGACAACAAGCTGCTCGCCCCGGCCATCGAACGCTACGACCGCGCCCGCACCGCCCTGGCGGCGGCCCAGGACGGCCTGGAGGCCGACGGCCGCCTCGGCGACCTGACCGCGGCCGAGCAGCGCATCCGCGACCTGGTCGCCAGCCGCACGCGCCCCACCTGGGACGCGGTGTGGCGGGGCCTGGACCTGCTGCGGACGCTGCCCGAGGGCGCCCACGTCGAGGAGCGGTGGACGCGCGACCGGTGGTCCTTCACCGGGCACCGGGACCGCGTGGCGGCCGGCGAACCGCCCCAGCCCCGCCGCGACGACGCCGTCACCGCCGCCAACAAGCTGGCCACCCGCGAGCGCGAACAGGCCCGGCTCCAGGCGCAGGAGGCCCTGGACGACCCGCTGGAGATGGCGGCCCGCCGGCTGTCCGGGGAGGCGTTCGCCGGCGAGGTCACGGAGGTGGTGATGGCGTACAGCGAGAGCAAGCGCCCCAGCCCGCGGCCGCTGGTCACCGTCCGCACCGACGACCGCCCGCACCTCGCCGAGCGGGCCCGGGTGTACCGGTCGCTGGACGGCAAGCCGCAGGCGGCGGAGTTCGTGGCGGCCGAGGAGGACGGGGCGCTGCTGGTGCTGCGGATCATGGACCGGATGGGCCGGGGCAAGGAGCCCGCGCCGGGTTCCGTGCCGGAGAAGGGCGACCGGCTCTGCTTCACGCTGTTCGAGCACGAGCCGCGGGGCGGGGCCGCGCTGCCCGACCCGGAGGAGACCCCGTGGACGCACGGCGGGCCGCCCGGCCAGGAGCGGGCGCCGGAGCCCGCCGACCCGGTGACCGAGGAGGACGTGCTGTGACCGCCCCCGCCGAGAAGACGGTGTTCCGCCCCGGAGCGGAGGCCACCCGCGCCACCGACGCGATCCTCCACGACACCCTGCACGGCACCGCGCGCGGCGTCGTCGTGGACTCCCCGCCCGGCGCGGGCAAGTCCACCCTGGTGGTGCGGGCCGCGCTGGAGCTGGCCTCCGCCGGCCGCCCCCTGATGGTGGTCGCGCAGACGAACGCCCAGGTCGACGACCTCGTCCTCCGCCTCGCCGAGAAGGACCCGGACCTGCCGGTGGGCCGCCTGCACAGCAGCGACACCGACCCCTACGACAAGGCGCTCGACGCCCTGGACAACGTACGGACCTCAGCGAAGGCGGCCGACCTGGCCGGCCTGGACGTGGTGATCTCCACGGCCGCGAAGTGGGCGCACGTCAAGGGCGTCGAGCCGTGGGGGCACGCGATCGTCGACGAGGCGTACCAGATGCGCTCGGACGCCCTGCTCGCCGTGGCCAACCTGTTCGAGCGGGCGCTGTTCGTGGGCGACCCCGGCCAGCTGGACCCCTTCTCCATCGTGGGCGGCGACCAGTGGGCGGGCCTGTCGTACGACCCGTCGGCGTCGGCGGTCACCACGCTCCTCGCGCACAACCCGGACCTCCCCCAGCACCGCCTCCCGGTCTCCTGGCGCCTCCCCGCCTCCGCGGCCCCGCTGGTCTCCGACGCCTTCTACCCCTACACCCCGTTCCGCAGCGGCACCGGCCACGGCGACCGGACCCTCGCCTTCACTGTCCCGTCGGACGGCTCCGGCCCGGACCGGGTGATCGACGAGGCCGCCGCCTCCGGCTGGGGCCTGCTGGAACTCCCGGCCGCCCACACCCCGCGCACCGACCCGGAGGCGGTGCACGCCGTCGCTCAGGTGGTCCGCCGCCTCCTGGACCGCGAGGGCGCGGCCACCTCCGAACGCTCCCCGGACCCGGCCCCGTTGACGGCCGACCGCATCGCCGTCGGCACCGCCCACCGCGACCAGGCGGCCGCCGTCCGCTCCGCCCTCGCCGCCCGCGGCGTCACCGACGTCGTCGTCGACACCGCCAACCGCCTCCAGGGCCGCGAGTACGACGTCACCGTCGTCCTCCACCCGCTCTCCGGCCGCCCCGACGCCACCGCCTTCCACCTGGAGACCGGCCGCCTCTGCGTCCTGGCCTCCCGCCACCGGCACGCCTGCATCGTCGTCTGCCGCGAAGGCGTCGACGACCTCCTGGACGCCTACCCGTCCACGGAACCGGTCCAGCTCGGAACGCTGGTGAAGTTCCCCGACGGCTGGGAGGCCAACCACGCGGTCCTGGCGCATCTGCGGGAACACCGGGTGGGGTGGCGGGGGTGAACGCGGAGGCGGGCCGTTGGCCCCGACGCCCCCTTGCGGTGGCGCGGGACAATGGACGGTGGCCCGCTTGCCCAGGGGTGTCCCCGCTCGCGGGGAGAACGACTGCGACGACGTACGAGAAGGAGACGCACATGGCGGAGCCCAGGCCGCGTCAGGACCCACCGCGGCTACGCCCCGCGCCCCTGCTGTTCGAGCCGGCGGCGTCGGCCGCCGATCCGGAGCACTTCTTCGACCTGGAGTCGATCGACGACCCGCGCGCCCTGCTGGAGCGCGCGACGGAGCTGACGCTGGCCTTCCGGGCGGCGGCGGACCGGGCCGTGGAGTTCCAGGCGCTGGCGGCCGCCCAGCTGGCCGATCCCCGGCGCTTCGACCGGCTGACGACGGCCGACATCGCGGAGCGCGCCCAGTGGACCGAGGACTACGCGAAGAAGATGGTCGAGTTCGGCCGTGACCTGCTGCGTGCCGGGGAGGGCCCGGGGGCCGTAGACACCCTGTGACGCGTGCGGCCCGCCCGGCTGCCGCGGGAACGCGGGCCGGGACGCGGGTTCGAACAGGCGTGGCATATGCCAGGCGGGCAAGATACCCCGCCGCCCGGCACCCTGTCCCCGTTTCCGGAAACTCTGGAGAACCGTTCCCTCACGGCGGGTAGACCTGGTGTCCATGAGCAGGACACGCAAGGTCTCCGACGTCAGCGGCATCACCCCGGACGGTGCCGCCTGGCTCGCCTCGGCGGGGGCGTATCCGCGCAGCACGCTCGCCCTGTGGGAGGAGCGCCCGGAGGCCCCCCTGGTTCTGCCCTGCGGTGCCGTCTTCGACGTGGTGAGCGCGCCCGCCCTGTTCGGCCGCCGGATGCTGGACCGGATGTGGGACGAGGGGCCGGGGTCGGGGCCGGTCGCGCAGTACCGGGGCCGGATCCAGCTGTTCGCCGCGCCCGGCACCGCCCAGCGGCTGCCCGCGCTGCTGGAGTGGGAGGAGTGGGGCGCCCCCGGGACGGACCACGTCCTCGGCACCGACCGTGCGGACGCCGGCGCCACGCCGGTCCGCGACACGGCCCGGAGCTCCGGTGCGTCCCGGACACCCGGCACCTCCGCCCGAGGCGCCCGCCAGGCGGGCCGGGCGGGGGCGGTGCCGCCGCTGCTGTGCCACGGGACGGGGGACGCGGTGACCGTTCCGCCCGCCGTGGGGGCCGCCGCGCAGGGCGGTCACGGGGCGCGCTGGCTGGTGGCCCCCGACACGCGTCATCCCTGGTTACCGGGGCCGGAGGTGCTGCTCTGGGCGGCCGTCCGGGCGGCCCGTGCGGCCGTGCGGATATCGATTTTTCCTCCCGCCGATCAGGATGCTAATGTCTACGACGTCAGCAGGCGCCGCTAGCTCAGTTGGTTAGAGCAGCTGACTCTTAATCAGCGGGTCCGGGGTTCGAGTCCCTGGCGGCGCACGACATGGAAAGGCCCCCTGCGGAAGCAGGGGGCCTTTCCATGTGCCCGTGAGCGGCCTCCTCCGCCCGCCCGGCGCAGCACCCCTCCGCGGGTACCTCCGGTCAGGACTTCCGCGGGGGAACTCCCAGGGTGATGCGTACCGTCCAGGCCCCCGACGCGGTCCGCCCCTCGACCTCCACCCGCACGTTCTCCCCGGGCACGGTGAAGCTCTCGCCGACGGCGACCGGGGCGTCCGCGAGGGGCGGGTACACCGAGTCCGCCCCGCACGCCTCGGTGTGCGGGTGGGCGTCGATCACCTCGACGGGGCCGCCGCCCGAGCGGGTGCCGCCGCGCACCCGGTAGACCAGCACCCCCGCCCGGCAGGCCGCCGCGTCGTTGCCCAGCCGGTCGCGCACCTCGAAGGCGAGGACGCTGTCGGGCCCGGTGCGCACGACCGCCAGCTTGGTCCCGCGCCCCAGGCCGAACGCCGGGGCGCCGGCGGCCCCCGCCGCCTGCACCCCCGGGCCCGTGCCCAGCGGTTCCAGGGTCAGCCGCACCGGCTCCGTGCCCCGTACGCACCGCACCTGCCGGGGCTCCAGCCAGCCCAGCTTCCACTTGTGCCAGCCGAACAGATCCGGCGCCAGCGCGAACTGGCTGCCCATCAGGTCCCAGTCGCCCACGTAGGTGTCCCAGTCCCCCTTGCCGTCGACGGGGCGGTTGTAGAGGTCGGGCAGGTCGAAGACGTGACCGGTCTCGTGGGCGAGGACCAGCCGGTCCGGCGGATGGTTCTCGAACACGGTGACGACGCGGCGGATGTCGGTGCCGTCGGCGCGCAGCGGGGTGTCCAGGTTGACGACCTTGGTGGCGTCGGAGTCCACGCCCGGCGCGTCCGGGTCGGCGACGAAGTACACGATGTCGTACTGCGAGAAGTCGACCTCGGGGTCGGCCGCGGCGAGCGCGTCCCGCAGGTAGGCGGCCCGGTGGGCGAGGGTCCAGTCGCGTTGTACGGCGTAGGCGGTGGACGGGTTCGGCATCCGGATCCAGTGCTTCAGGGCGTGCGGCCGGAGGGTGAACCTGCCGTAGGAGGACCGTTCGAAGAACTCGGTGGTGGCCGGGAAGTGGTCGGCGGTCAGGTCGGCGGGGGTGGTCAGCGGGTGCGAGTCCGGGAAGGACAGGAACACCATCACCGCGTCCAGCCGGCGGGTGGGGCGGGGGTAGGCCGCGTTCCAGGTGTCCAGGCCCTCGGAGTGGTGGGCGTCGGTGCGGGTCAGCGCGCAGGGCGCCGGGGAGAAGGGCTCGGCCGCCGAGGGGGCGGAGAGGGTCGAGGTCGCGGCGAGGGCCGACATGGTGGTGAACACCGCGGCCGTGCTCCGCAGTCGGGGGCGTACCCCCGATCGGCCCAGCCCCCGCAGTGCCTGACGACCGAGTCCTCGCAGCGGCAGCCGACGCGGCACGGGAGACCTCCGGAAGACGGTTCACGGGACACCGCACCCAGACTGTGGGGGTTTGTCGTACTACGCCCTGTTCGGCTGCACCGGACGGGTGAGCGAGCGCCGCTTTTCGCGCCCGAGCGACACCCCCGGAGTGTTCACGGAACGTCACAACCGGTCGATGGGCTCCGGAACGCCGCCACCTGCGAGCAGAAACGATCTGGCAGAGATGCGGACCATGCCCGAGACTGAACACCGGCTGGAAGGGTCTGGCGCCGAGCTCTATGATCGGCACACTTTCTGAGACTTCCTGAGAGTTTCCTGCACGAACGGCAATCGAGTGCACGGCGGGAGCGAGCGGTGAGCGGAACCTCCGAAGGACCGGCGTCCGCAGTGGGTCTGGACCGTCCGAGCGTCACGGAGAGTGAGATCGTGGCGTCCACCCGTACCGGCCCCTCCCCGGCGACCGCGCCCGCGGCGGACCGGGCGCCCGCCCCGCCCGGCACGGCCCGCTCCACCCCGGAATCCCCCGCGGGCCGGCCGCCCTCCCCGCCGCCCCCGGCCCCGGTCCCGGCCACGTCATCGTCGTCATCGGCGTCGTCCCCGGCCTCCCCGGCCCCGTCCGTGCCGTCGTACCGCTCCGTCTTCACCGCCGCGCCGCTGGCGATGGCCGTGGTGGACCGCGAGGGCATGGTGGTCGGTGTCAACGCGACTCTCGCCGCCCTGCTGGACAGCACCCCGGACGCACTGGCCGGCGCCGTCGCCGCCGATCTGGTGGACCTCTCCTCCGACGCCCACACCTGGCACGCCTACCTCGAGGTCCTGCGCGGCCGCCGCCCCGAGCTGAGCTGCGCCCGCAGGCTCAAGCACCCGTCGGCCGGCGCCCTGTGGGTGCAGGTGACCGTGACCCAGCTGCCCCCCGGCGAGGACGGCGACGACGGCGTGCTGCTCGCCGTGGCCGACATCAGTGCCCGGCGCGAACTCCAGGAGCGGCTGCGGCACCTGGAAATGCACGACCCGGTGACCCGGCTGCCCAACCGCACCCTGTTCTTCGAACGGCTGACGGCCGCCCTGGAGGAGGACTCCTCCACGCGCGGCGGCAGCGGCCGCATCGGCCTGTGCTACCTCGACCTGGACGGCTTCAAGGCCATCAACGACACCCTGGGCCACCGCATCGGCGACCGGCTGCTGACCGCCGTCGCCGAACGCCTCACCCGCTGCGCCGAGGAGGCGGGCCGGCCGCGGACCGCCACCCCGCTGGTGGCACGGCTCGGCGGCGACGAGTTCGCCGTCCTGGTGGAGGACTCCACCGGCACCGAACAGCTCGCCGAACTGGCCGAGTCGGTGCTCGCCTCGGTCCAGGAGCCCTTCGACCTCTGCGGGCGGCGGCTGTCGGTCTCCGCCTCCATCGGGGTGGTCGAGCGGCACGCCGCCGGAACCACGCCCACCGCCCTGATGCAGGCCGCCGACACGACGCTGTACTGGGCGAAGGCCGACGGCAAGGCCCGCTGGACCCTCTTCGACCCGGAACGCAACGCCCACCGCATGACCCGGCAGGCCCTCGCCTCCACCCTCCGCCCGGCCATCGACCGGGGCGAGTTCGCGCTGGAGTACCAGCCGCTGGTCGGCATGGAGGACGACCGGGTGCACGGGGTGGAGGCCCTGCTGCGCTGGCACCACCCGCAGTTCGGCACGCTGACGCCGAATCGGTTCATCCAGCTGGCGGAGGAGGACGGCTCGATCGTGCCGCTCGGCCGTTGGGTGCTGCGCACCGCCTGCGAGCAGGCCCGCCGGTGGCAGGTGGAGCATCCCGACGATCCGCCGATCTTCGTCAGCGTCAACGTGGCGGTCCGCCAGGTCTGGGACTCGGACCTGGTGGCCGACGTCGCCGAGACCCTCGACGAGACGGGACTCGCCCCGCACCTGCTGCAACTGGAGCTGACCGAGTCGGCGGTGATGGGTTCCTCGGGCCGCCCGCTGCAGGCGCTGAAGGCGCTCAGCGACATGGGGGTGCGCATCGCCATCGACGACTTCGGCACCGGCTACTCCAACCTGGCCTACCTCAGCAGGCTGCCGGTGTCGGTGCTCAAGCTGGACGGCTCCTTCGTCCGGGGCTTCCAGTACGAGGAGCGGGCGGCCGCCCCGCCCAACCCGGCGGACGAGGTCATCGTCGAGGCGATGGTGCAGCTCGCCCACCGGCTGGGCCTGACCGTCACCGCCGAGTGCGTGGAGACCTCGGCGCAGGCGACCCGGCTGCGCCGGATCGGGTGCGACACCGGGCAGGGCTGGCTGTACTCGCGCCCGGTGTCCCCCGACCGCATCTCCGAACTGCTGGCCGCGCCCGGGGTCCAGGCGGACGTCGCGGTCAACCCGTAGGCGTCGGCGACGCGGTCAACCCGTAGGCGTCGGCGACGCGGTCACCCCGTAGGCGTCGGCGACGCGGTCACCCCGTAGGCGTCGGCGACGCGGTCACCCCGTGGACGTGGGCGACGTGGGCAACCCGTAGGCGTCGGCGAGGAGTTCGTAGGAACGCAGGCGCACGTCCATGCCGTGCGTGTTCGCGGTGATCATCAGCTCGTCGGCGCCGGTGCGCTTCTGCAGGTCGTCGAGACCGGCGCGGACCTCGTCCGGGGTGCCGAAGACGACGTTGGCGTTCCAGGAGTCGACGAAGTCCCGCTCCGTCGGGCTGAAGGGGTACGCCTCGGCCTCCTCCGGGGTGGGGACGAGTCCGGGGCGCCCGGTGCGCAGCCGCACCATGTTCAGCGCGGCGGCCAGCACCTGCCGGCGGGCCTCCTTCTCGTCCTCGGTCGCGAGCGCGGAGACGCCGATCAGCGCGTAGGGCGCGTCGAGCACCTCGCTCGGGCGGAAGGACTCGCGGTACAGGTCCAGCGCCGGGATGGTGTTCTGCGCGGAGAAGTGGTGGGCGAAGGCGAACGGCAGGCCCAGCATGCCGGCCAGCCGGGCGCTGAAGCCGGAGGAACCGAGCAGCCAGATCGGCGGCCGGTGCGGGGACTGCACCCCGCCGGGCGACGTGGCCTGCACCGGGCCGGGCACGGCATGGATGCGGCGGTAGGGGTGGCCGTCGGGGAAGTCGTCGTCCAGGAACCGGGTGAGCTCGGCGAGCTGCTGGGGGAACTCGTCGGCGCCCTCGTGGAGCCGGTCGGTGCGGCGCAGGGCGGCGGCGGTGGCGCCGTCCGTGCCGGGGGCACGGCCGAGCCCGAGGTCGATCCGCCCCGGGGCCATGGCCTCCAGCGTGCCGAACTGCTCGGCGATGACGAGCGGGGCGTGGTTGGGCAGCATCACGCCGCCCGACCCGAGCCGGATGCGGGTGGTGTGGGCGGCGAGGTGGGCCAGGATCACGGCCGGGGACGAGGACGCCACCCCCGGCATCGAGTGGTGCTCGGCGACCCAGTGGCGGTGGAAGCCGCGGGACTCCGCGAGCCGGGCCAGCTCGACACTGGTGCGCAGGGCGTCGGTGGCGGTGCTCCCGGCGCCCACGGTGACCAGGTCCAGGACGGAGAGGGGGACGGGGGCGCTCCCCCGCGCCGTGCCGCGGATCTCGTCGGCTGCGGTCTCGTCTGCGGCCACGGTGGGGTGCCTCCTGTGTGCTCGGCCGTTCGGTCTGCCCGGTCCCGGCACGTACCGCCGTGGTACTGCCGCGCCGCGGTCCCGCCGGGACACTGCGGCGCGGGTGCGCCGGGAGGGCGTGCGCGTGCTGCGCGGCGCCTTCCGCCCAGAACAGGGGACAGTCCCCGGTTATTCCCGGCGACCGGGAGCCGGCCTGCCCGGAGGCGGGTACGCCCGGTGGCCGGCCGCTCGGGGTGTGGGCTGTGCGCGCCGTGGTGCTTGACCTGAACCCGGCTTGAGCTTCTAGCGTCGTGCCCGGTTCCGCACCGAGGGCGCCGAGGACCCTCGCCCCGGCCGCCGTGACCGGTCCGGTCCTGTCCGGTCCGCTCCTGTTCGGTCCGGTCCGGTCCTGTTCGGTCCGGTCCGGTCCGGCCCTGTCCCATCCGGTTGTTACCGGCCGATTCGACCGGGCCCCACCCCGACCCCGCGCCACCCCTGCCCCTGCCCCTGCCCCTGCCCACGGAGGTTCCCATGACGACCGTCTACCGCGTGGACAAGTTCGCGGTGCCCGGCACCGCCCGCGAGGAGTTCTGGCGCCAGGTCCGCCGCACCCACGCGCTGCTGCGGGAGCAGCCGGGCTTCCTGGACGACGTCCTGCTGGAGCAGCGGTCCGGGCCCGGCCGGTTCAACGTGGTCACCCTGGTCCGGTGGCGTTCCGCCGACGACCTGGCGGCGGCCCGGCCGGTGGTCGAGGCGTCGCACCGGGCCGCCGGGTTCAGTCCGGCCGACTTCCTCGCGCGGGCCGGCGTCGAGGCGGACGTGGCCGACTACGTCGAGGCCGGAACGCCCACCACGGCGACCGGCGCGGCGGCGACGCCGAGCACCTGAGAACCGAAGCCCCGCTCCCTCCCGCTCCCCGCAGCCCCCGGCCGCCCGCCCCGCCCCCGCCCCGGCGGCATCGGCACCCCCGGCCGCGCTCACGCCTGGACGATCGGCTCCCGGGTGAACAGGGCACCCAGGGACGGGGCGTTGACCCGGCGGTCGGCCAGGCGCAGGCCCTCCCAGACGGTGACCTGGTTGGCGGTGAGGACCGGCTTGCCCAGCTCCTTCTCCAGGGCCGGGATGTGGGCGGCCGTGTGCAGGGCGGTGTCCGGGAGCAGCAGCAGCTCCGCGTCGGGGCGGTCGGCGGCGCGGGCCAGGGCGAACACCTCCGCCTCCTCCCAGGTGCCGACCTCCGCCGCCGTGACGATGCCGGAACTGCGCACGCCGGTGACCTCGATGCCGCCGGTGCGCAGGAACGCGGAGAACAGCCCGGCCACGTCGTCCGGGTAGGTCGCGCCGACGGCCACGCGGCGGGCGCCCATCTCCCGGACCGCGTGCACGAAGGCGAAGGAGGTGGAGGAGGCGGGCATGCCCGCCGCCAGGGCCAGGGACCGCACCTGCTGCTGGGCCCCGTCCCAGCCGTGCACGAAGCTGCCGCTGGTGCACGCCCACACCACGGCGTCCGCGCCCGTGAGCCGCAGTTGTTCCACCCCGGCCGCGAGCCGCTCCGGGGAACCCATCTCGCGCAGCGCGTCGACCCGGTGCGCGTCCTCACCGATGTCGGTGTGCACCAGGTCCACCCGTACGTCGCTGCCCAGCAACTGCTCCATGCGCGGGTAGTCGTCCTCGGCGGAGTGTCCCGGGTAGAGGAATCCCAGTGCGGTCATGTCCAGCCTTCCTGCTGTTTCTCTTCCGGCACGTCCGGCAGTACGGAGCCGGACGCCTGGTCCGGCAGTACGGGCCCGGAGCGCGCCGACACGTCGATCAGCGCCTGATACGGTCCCACCGCCCGGGTACCCAATCGGCGCAACGCCGCCCACATGGTCACCTGGTTGGCCGAGATGACCGGGATGCGCAGTTCGGCTTCGAGCTGCGGGATGACGTCGTAGGTCGGCAGGTTGGTGCAGGACAGGAACAGCGCGTCGGCCGGGCCGAGGGGTCCGCGCACCGCCGCCTGCCGGGCCATGTCGACCACCTCGCGGTAGGTGACCTGCCAGATGTGCCGGGTCAGGCCCATGAAGGCGCAGCCGGTGACCGCGACGCCCGCCTGGCCGACGTACCGTTCCAGCGCCCGGGTCACCGACACGGTGTAGGGCGTCACCAGGGCCACCCGGCGCACGTCGAGTTCCACCAGCGCCTCCAGCAGGGCGCCCGAGGTGGTGATCGCCGGGACCCGGCCGGTGCGGCTCATGGCCTCGCACATGGCGCGTTCGCCCATGACGCCGCCGACGAAGCTGCCGGAGGTGCAGGCGTAGGTGACGACCTCGGGGGCCACGGCGGTGAGGGTGCGGACCGCGTTGCCGAGGGTCTCGTGCTCGCTGATCAGGCGGGCGAGGTCCAGGCTCACCTCGACCGGCACGTAGGGCGTGCGGGTCAGGTGCAGGGACACCTCGTCGGGGACCCAGCGCCACAGCTCCCGGTCCAGGGCGAAGTCGAAGGGGGCCACGACACCGACCCCGCGCTGCGGACCCGGTCCACCGAGAAGGGAGACGTCCATGTCAGCACCGGCCTCACGCTGGGGGACGAGCCCACGACGGACCGTCGAACGGCCCGTGAGGAGCACGCAAGGAGCACGCAACGGATCGTCGGAACGCCCGTGTTGACGACGGTAGGTTCGGGTGCCAGCGTGGTCAATCCGCGCATCTCAGACTTTCGGCCACAGCGCAGAAACGGCGGTCATGACCACCCCCCGCACCCCTTCCGTCCCCCCTGTTCCGGCCGTCCCCACGGTCCTCGTACTGGACGCGGATCCGCCGCCCCGGCTCGGACGGCTGACCGGCCGGGCCCGGATCGAGCACGCGGACGCCGCGACGCTCGCCGAGCGGCTGCCGGACGCGGACGTGCTGCTGGTGTGGGACTTCACCTCGCACGCGGTGCGCGCCGCGTGGCCGGGCGAGGGGCCCCGGCCGCGCTGGGTGCACACGGCGAGCGCGGGCGTGGACCATCTGCTCGGGCCGGAACTGGCCGGCTCCGAGACGGTCGTCACCAATGCCCGGGGCATCTTCGACGGGGCGATCGCCGAGTACGTCGCCGCCCTGGTGCTGGCGCACGCGAAGGACCTGCCGCGGACGCTGGAGCTCCAGCGCGGGCGGACCTGGCGGCACCGGGAGACCCGCAGGGTGGCCGGGACCCGCGCCTGTGTGGTCGGTTCCGGGCCGATCGGCCGGGCGATCGCGGCGACGCTGCGCGCGCTCGGCGTGACGACGGCCCTGGTCGGGCGGACCGCGCGCCCGGGGGTGTACGGGCCCGGGGAGCTGGACCGGCTGTTGTCCCGCGCGGACTGGGTGGTCGCCGCGGCGCCGCTGACCGACGCCACGCGGAGCATGTTCGACGCGCGCCGCTTCGGCGTGATGCAGCCCTCCGCGTACTTCGTGAACGTCGGGCGGGGGCAGCTCGTCGTCGAGGACGACCTCGCCGAGGCGCTCCGGCGGCGCTGGATCGCGGGCGCGGCCCTGGACGTGTTCGAGGCCGAGCCGCTCGCCGCGGACAGCCCGCTGTGGGAGGTGCCGGGGCTGGTCGTTTCCCCCCACATGAGTGGTGACACGGTCGGCTGGCGGGACGAACTCGCCGCCCAGTTCGTGGAGTTCTTCGACCTGTGGGCAGCGGGCGAGCCGCTGCCGAACGTGGTCGACAAGCAGCGCGGGTATGTACCCGGCCACTGATGTCCCCGGGAGGGCGGATGACCGAGTCCATCGAGTCCGGCAGGTCCGGCGAACCGACCGGCCCCGGCACCCCCGGCGGCCACGCCGGCCCGGCCCGCCCGGCCGACGTCACCGGCCCGGCCGGCCCGACCGCCGTGCAGCTGCTGGCCGGCTACCGCGCGGGGGACGTCGGCCCGGTGGCGGCGACCCGGGCGGCGCTCGCGCGGGCCGAGGAGATCCAGCCGGAGCTGAACGCCTTCGTGCGGCTGATGCCCGAGGAGGCGCTGGAGCAGGCCGCCCGGTCGGAGGAGCGGTGGCGGCGCGGTGAGCCGTGCGGGCTGCTGGACGGGGTGCCGGTCACGGTGAAGGACATCCTGCTCCTGCGCGGCTCCCCGACGCTGAAGGGGTCGCTGACCGTCGGTCCGGCGGGCCCCTGGGAGGAGGACGCGCCGTCGGTGGCCCGGCTGCGGGAGCACGGGGCGGTGTTCCTGGGCAAGACGACGACCCCGGAGTTCGGCTGGAAGGGCGTGACCGACTCCCCGCTCAGCGGCGTCACCCGCAACCCGCACGACCCCTCGCGCACCGCGGGCGGCTCCAGCGGGGGCGCGGCGGTGGCCGTGGCGCGGGGCGCGGGCCCGCTGGCGCTGGGCACGGACGGCGGGGGCAGTGTCCGCATCCCGGCGTCGTTCTGCGGCATCTTCGCGCTGAAGCCGACGTACGGCAGGGTGCCGCTGTATCCGGCGAGCGCGTTCGGCACGCTGGCGCACGTCGGTCCGATGACCCGGGACGCGGCGGACGCGGCGCTGCTGATGGACGTGATCGGCGGCGCGGACTCGCGGGACTGGTCGGCGCTCGCCCCGCCCGCCGATTCCTTCTCGGCCCAGCTGGCGGGCGGGGTGCGCGGGCTGCGGGTGGCGTTCTCACCGGCGCTGGGCGGGCAGGTGGCGGTGCGGCCGGACGTGGCGTCGGCGGTACGGCGGGCGGTGGAGGCGCTGGCCGGACTCGGCGCGTACGTGGAGGAGACCGACCCGGACCTCGCCGACCCGGTGGACGCCTTCCACACGCTGTGGTTCGCCGGGGCGGCACGCGTGACCCAGCACCTCGGCCCGCAGCAGCGGGCCCGGCTGGACCCGGGACTGCGGGAGGTGTGCGCGGCGGGGGCGCGGCTGACGGCGCTGGACTACCTGGCCGCGGTGGACGTGCGCATGGACCTGGGCCGCCGGATGGGCCTGTTCCACGACACCTACGATCTGTTGGTCACGCCGACGATGCCGGTCACGGCGTTCGAGGCGGGGGCGGAGGTGCCCCGGGGCTCCGGGCTGCGCCGCTGGACGGGCTGGACCCCGTTCACCTACCCGTTCAACATGACCCAGCAGCCCGCGGCGACCGTACCGGTGGGCGCGGACGCGGACGGTCTGCCCATCGGGCTGCAACTGGTGGCCGCCCGCCACCGGGACGCGCTGGTGCTGCGGGCCGCGCACGCGCTGTACGAGGCGGGCGTGGCCCGCGGGGCCGGCGCGGGGACCGCGGTCACGCCCGGCGGAAGCTGAGCGTCTCGCCCGCCGCCCCGGTGCGCCACAGGTCGTTGCACGCCTCGGCCAGCCCGGCCAGCCCGTCCACCACCTGCCCCCAGACGATGCCGGGCACCCAGCCGACGTCGCCGTTGAGCAGCAGGTTGTTGCGCTCGTAGAACAGGGCGAGGTCCACCACGGTGGCGCCGGGGCGGACCTCGCGGTCGTAGCCGTACGCCTGGGTGCCCAGCTCGGCGCCCGCGAAGGAGAAGTAGCACAGGTCACCGGGGATGGGCGTGACCGTCGGGTTCTCCAGGGGCGGCTCGGCCCGCGCGAACGGCTCGAACAGCGCGTAGATCTCGTTCCGGGCGTATTTGGCGTGGTAGACGTCGCCGCTCAGGGGCAGCGCGTCCCAGACGGCCGCGCACGTGACCGGGGCCCGGTCGTCGAGCAGCCGGGCGGTCGCGGTGATGCCGCGTGTGACCAGCGAGACCTCGAGGTATCGGTCGACCATGTGTCCCATGGTCCCGTGCCGGTCAAGACCGCCCCACCGCCGAACGGGGCCGAAATTGGCCGGAATAAGTGTCATCGCTTCGGGTAGCTGCGCCGCCATGGCTCCACCACTGGGACAACCACTGAGACGATACGGAGTTGCCTCCGGGCCCTCGCGCCGGTCGCTGCTCGCGGGGGTCGCGGCGCTCGGCGCACTGGGCGCAGCGGGCTGCTCGCGGGTGCCGACGGAGTCGAGCGCGGACGGCGGTGACCTGCTGGAACGGCTCCGGGCGGCGGGCGTCGCCCGGCTCGGCATCGCCGGCGAGATACCGTTCGGCTACATCAACAAGGACGGCGAGCTGACCGGCGAGGCGCCGGAGCTCGCCGAGGTCATCTTCAAGCGGCTGGGTGTGGACCGGGTGCAGCCCGTCCCCACCGAGTTCGGCTCCCTGATCCCGGGACTGAACTCGCAGCAGTTCGACATCGTGGCCGCCGGGATGTACGTCAACCCCGAGCGCTGCGAGCAGGTCATCTTCTCCGATCCCGACTACCAGATGCTCGACTCCTTCATCGTCCGCAAGGGCAATCCGAAGGGACTGCACAACTACCAGGACGTCGTCGAGAAGAGGGCGAAGTTCGCCACCGGCACCGGGTACGCGGAGATCGCGTACGCGGTGGAGGCCGGGTACAAGGAGAGCGACATCCTGATCGTCCCCGACCAGGTGGCCGGCCTGAACGCCGTCGAGGCCGGACGGGTCGACGTGTTCGCGGGGACCGCGCTCACCACCCGTGAGGTGGTGAAGAAGTCGACGAAGGCGGAGGTCACCGAGCCGTTCAAGCCGATCGTCGGCGGGAAGCCGCACGTCGACGGGGGCGCCTTCGCCTTCCGGCCGACGGAGACGAAGCTGCGGGACGCCTTCAACGAGGAGCTGCACAAGCTGAAGAAGAGCGGTGAGCTGCTCCGCATCCTGAAGCCCTTCGGGTTCACCGAGGACGAGATGACGGATCTGACCGCGAAGGAGTTGTGCGGCGGATGACCTCAGGACTCTGGGAACGCGTACTCGAAGGCGTCTGGGTCACGATCCAGCTCCTCGTCCTCAGCGCGCTGCTCGCGGCGGCCGTGTCGTTCGTCGTCGGCATCGCGCGCACGCACCGGCTGAAGTTCGTCCGCTTCCTGGCGGGCTTCTACACCGAGGTGTTCCGTGGCACCTCGGCCCTGGTGATGATCTTCTGGGTGTTCTTCGTGCTGCCCCCGGCGTTCGGCTGGCAGCTGGTGCCGCTGTGGGCGGGCACGCTGGCACTCGGCCTGACCTACGGGGCGTACGGCTCGGAGATCGTGCGCGGCGCGCTCGCCGCGGTCGACCCGGCCCAGCGCGAGGGCGGCATCGCCCTCAGCTTCACGCCCGCCCAGCGGCTGCGGCTGATCCTGCTGCCGCAGGCGGTGCCGGAGATGATCCCGCCGTTCTCCAACCTGCTGATCGAGCTGCTCAAGGGCACCGCCCTGGTGTCGATCATGGGCATGGGCGACCTGGCGTTCAGCGCTAACCTGGTGCGTCTGGCGCTCCAGGAGAGCGCGGAGATCTACACCTACATCCTGCTGATCTACTTCGTGATCGCCTTCCTGCTCACCCGGCTCATGCGCGGGCTGGAGAAGAAGCTGAAGGCCGGGGTCGGCCGGACCCCGACGAAGAAGACCGCCGTGCGCGTGCCCGAGGGAAGTGGTGTCTCGTGAAGTGGGACTGGGGCGCGGTCGCCGATTTCATGCCGTACTTCTGGGACGGTCTGCTGGTCACCCTGCAGATCCTGGTCCTCGGCTCGCTGATCTCGTTCGGGCTGGGACTGGTGTGGGCGCTGCTGATGCGGGTGCCGACGCGCTGGGTGACCTGGCCGGTGGGGTCGGTGACGGAGTTCATCCGCAACACCCCGCTGCTGGTGCAGCTGTTCTTCCTCTACTACGTGATGCCGGAGTGGGGGGTCACGTTCTCGGCCCTGACCACCGGTGTCTTCGCCATCGGGCTGCACTACTCGACGTACACGATGCAGGTCTACCGGGCCGGCATCGAGGCCGTGCCGGTGGGCCAGTGGGAGGCGGCGACGGCGCTGAACCTGCCGCTGCGCCGGACGTGGACCGTGGTGATCCTGCCGCAGGCCGTGCGCCGGGTGGTGCCCGCCCTCGGCAACTACGTCATCTCGATGCTGAAGGACACGCCGCTGCTGATGGCCATCACCGTGCTGGAGATGCTCGGCCAGGCGCGGCTGTTCTCCCAGCAGAACTTCCAGTTCACCGAGCCCGTGACGGTGATCGGCGTCGCCTTCATCGTCATCTCCTACCTGGCATCCCTTGCCCTGCGAGCCCTGGAGCGACGCCTTGTCCACTGACACCCACGCACCGTTCGAGAAGAAGCCCGAGAGCCCGCGCAGCACCGGTGAGCTGATCCGGCTGGAGCAGGTCACCAAGCGGTTCGGCGACCACACGGTCCTGGACCACCTGGACTTCTCCGTCGACGCCGGCAAGCACGTGACGCTGATCGGCCCGTCGGGGTCCGGCAAGACCACGATCCTGCGGTTGCTGATGACCCTGCTGAAGCCGGACGAGGGCACCATCACCGTCGACGGGGACCGGCTCTTCCCCGCGCCGGAGAAGCAGGTCCGCGAGGTCCGCAAGAAGATCGGGATGGTGTTCCAGCAGTTCAACCTGTTCCCGAACATGACCGTGCTGCGGAACATCACCGAGGCCCCGGTCACCGTCCTCGGCCTGTCCAAGGACGAGGCGGAGGAGCGGGCGCGGGACCTGCTGGAGCTGGTCGGCCTGACCGACCAGACCGACAAGCACCCCGCGCAGCTGTCCGGCGGCCAGCAGCAGCGGGTGGCCATCGCCCGGGCGCTGGCCATGCGGCCGCAGGTGCTGCTGCTGGACGAGGTGACCTCGGCGCTGGACCCGGAGCTGGTCGCGGGCGTGCTGGACGTGCTGCGGGACATCGCCCGCTCCACGGACATCACGATGCTGTGCGTGACCCACGAGATGAACTTCGCGCGGGACATCTCCGACCAGGTCCTGATGTTCGACTCCGGCCGGGTCATCGAGTCCGGGGCGCCGGAGAAGATCTTCAGCGAACCGGAGCACGACCGGACCCGGGAATTCCTCAGCGCGGTCCTCTGACCACGGGGCGTGTGCGGGCGAAGAGCCGAGGTCCAGGCCTTGGCTCATGTCGTCGGCATATGCCAGAGGGTCTGCGCCGCAGTTCGGAGGGGCCGCAATCTTGTCAACACCCCCTCTGCGACGGCCGTTCGGCGGCTATCGTGGACGGGGTTCGCCGACCGGATCGCGGCCCACCGAGCGAGCGCAGGGGGAAACCGTGGCGCTGAAGCACGAGCCGACCGCGCCGTACCACTCGGCCCAGGACGCCCTGCGCGTCCTGGAGACGGTGGCGCGGCACACCACCGGAGTCACCGACGACGACCTGTCCCGCGAGAGCGGCCTCCACGGGCAGCGGCTGACCACCCTGCTGCGGATGCTGCGCCGCGAGGCGTACGTCGAGCAGATCGCCGACGGCGCCTACGTCACCGGGGAGGCGTTCGCCCGCCTCGGTGCCGCCGAGGGCCACGACGCGGCGGTGCGGGACACCCTCCAGCGCACCCTGGACCGGCTGCGCGACCGCGTCGGCGCCGCCGTCTACATGAGCCGGTACGTGGACGGCGAGGTCAAGGTCACCCAGTACGCCGACAGCCCGGCCACCCCGAAGGTCAACGAGTGGGTGGACTTCCGCAGCTCCGCGCACGCCACGGCGGTCGGCAAGAGCCTGCTCACCCAGCTGGACCACAGCGGACGGCGCGACCACCTCGCCCGGCACCGGATGGCCCGGCTCACCTCGCGCACCATCACCAGCGACAAGCTGCTGCTGTCCCAGCTGGCCACCCAGCCGCCCTCGGTCCCGGTGCTGGACCTCCAGGAGTACGCGGTCGGCACCGTGTGCGCGGCCGTCCCGATCACAGCGGGGTCCTCGGTGGGCTGCCTGGCCCTGTCGCTGCCGGTCGAGCACGCCCACCGGCTGCGCCGGGCCGCCGAGACCCTCAACCGCAGCGCCGCCCCGGTGCTGCTGTCGCTGACGATCTAGGTCTCCCCGGGGAGGTCCCCGCGCCCGGAGCGGTGGTCGGGAGCACCCCCGGGGAGCAGGTATTATTTTTCGCGTCGCCGGCCGCGGAAGCGGACGGCGGGAGTCATGCGCCGCTAGCTCAGTTGGTTAGAGCAGCTGACTCTTAATCAGCGGGTCCGGGGTTCGAGTCCCTGGCGGCGCACGGTGAAGGGCCTCTCGTGGGAGCGGGAGGCCCTTCGGTGTTTCTCCGGTGTTTCTCCGTGCTTCTCCGCGCTTCTCCGTGCCCGGCATCGGCGTCCGGGCGGTCCGGTTCCGGCGGGCCGGGCGGTGCGAGGTCCGGCCCGCCGGAACCGCTCAGAACGTGACGTCCGAGCAGGCGTAGAACGCGTTGTTCGTGTCGGCGACCGTCCAGACGGCCACGATCACGTGGTGCCCGCTCAGCCCCGAGGGCAGCCTCCCGGTGTGCGAGAGGGTCTGCGGGGGCCGCTGCCCGTTGTAGGGCACCGTGAAGAACGGGGTGAGGTTGAGGTCGGCCCGGGTCAGGGCGTGGTTCTGGTTCCAGCCCGGCTTGGTCACGTAGTACTTGAAGTCGGTCGTGGCGTGCATGGCCGTGAACTGCCACCGGAAGGTGTAGTTCTGGCCGCCACTGACCCGGGTCGTGGGCCACGCGCCGCCCGAGGGCGTGCGCGGGGCGTCGAGCTGGGAGAACCGGGTGTTGTTGCCCGAACAGATCCGTCCGTCGGCGGGCCCGGAGGAGGGGAAGCCCTTCGGTCCCTCGACGCTCTGCGGCTCCCACTGGATGGCGCCGCAGTTGGTGACCGTGCCGTTCTGGCACAGCTTCTGCCGGCTGACCGGCAGGTCGGTGTAGCCGTGGCCGCTGGCCCCGCCGGAGGAGAACGCGAGCGCTCCGGTCGTGGCCAGTCCCACCGCGGCTGCGTACAGCTTGGTCCGTGTGCGCATGCTGCCGCTCCTGGTGAACGTGGGGGTGTCAGTGAGCCGTGCAGGGTGGTGCGAGTAGGTCTAGACCAAGTCTGAGCGTAGGACTGCGGCATGGACATGTCCAGACCAGATGCACGGCGGTTTCCACCACCCTCGGGAGGACGCCCCTCGTGCGGGTCAGGGCATCGCCTCGCCCCGCCCCGCGCAGAACGCCACCGTCAGGTCCTTCACCAGCGCCTTGCGCTCGTAGTCGTCCAGCTCGACCAGCCCGCGCACGGTCAGCCGGGTCACCGTGTCCTCCACCGAGTCCACGACCGAGCTGAGCACGCTCGCCCGGTGCCGGGCGTCCAGCGCGGCCATCCGGCGCCGGTGCATCGCCGCGGCCACCTCCGGCGCGTACTCCACCCGGACCGGCCGCACCGCGAACACCTCCAGGCCGACCGGCGCGGTGTCCGCCGCCACCTGCCGGGTCAGCGCGTCACGCAGGGCGTCCATCACCGCCTGGCCCGCGCCCGGCGCCTCCGCCGGCAGCCGCAGCAGCGCCGCCTCGACGCACTCGCGCAGGTACGTCTCGTGGTCCTCCACGCCGAGCGTCGCCCGCGCGGTGTCCCGCACCCGCCACACCACCGTGACCACCACCCGCAGGGCGACCCCGCCCCGGTCCGCCGCCGGCATCGGCTCGCTGCGCCAGTGCCGCAGCCGCACGTCGACCCGCCGGCGCAGCAGCAGCGGGTTCACCCACAGCAGCCCGGTCCGGCGCACCGTCCCCCGGTAGCGGCCGAACAGGCCGAGCACCCAGGCCCGGCCGGTCCGCCCGCGGGCCAGCCCGCCGAAGCCGAACAGGCCGGCCGCCCCCGCCGCCGCGTACGCCGCCCACTGCGCGGGGCCGGCCCCGGCCCCGGGCGACGGCGGCAGACCCAGCGCACCGGCCGCGAGCGGCGGGAGCGCGCCGGTCCACCACGCGGTGGCCAGGCAGCCGGCCGCCCCGCACACGCCGGCCAGCACCCCCACGGCTCCCGGCAGCACGCGGGCGGGCCGCTCCACCAGGTCGGGGTCGACCCGGGGCAGCGCCTCGGGCCTCTCGGGGGCCGGGCGCCGCAGCCGGGGCTGCTCCCCGGTGCCCTGCCGGCGCGCCACCACGGCGGGCCGCAACGGCACCGGCGCCGGGTCGGGGTCGTCACGGAACAGCAGGTGGACGGGGATCTCGGTGGTGGACTCGGTGTGGATGAGCCGGGCCGGACGGGTCGCCGGCCCGCCCTCCGCGGGCTGCTCGGACTCCGGGGTGTGGGACGTGGTCGTGGTCATGCGTGCCTCCAGCCTCCGCGCCAGATGCGTCACGTCGGGATGGGCCCGGCCGGCCGGGCCGGGCGACCGGGTGCCGCCCGCGCCACCGGCGGGCGCGCGGACGGCCGGGTCTCGCCGGCCGGTCAGGAGAACAGCCGCCGCCAGGTCTCCGGGCCCGGATAGCCGTCGGCCGCTCCGCCCCGCCAGCCCTGGGCCCGCTGGAACGCCTCGACGTTGCGGCGGTCGGCCTCGCTCCAGCGGGGGCCGGGTCCGGTGGTGTAGTGCCGGCCGAACCCCTTCTTCACCAGCTGCCGGCCCAGCCGGGTGACGTGGTCGTTGTGCGCGCCGGGCCGGAAGAAGGCCCGCCCCGGGTAGCCGGGCACCCCGTGCGAGGAGGGCTCCCCGGCGCCGGGGGTCACGGCCCGCACGTCCTTGCCGCGACCGGTCACCAGCAGTTCCCAGGTCACCGGTCCCGGCAGCCCGTCCGCCTCGGCCCCCCGCCAGCCCTGGGCCTCCTGGAACGCCCGGGTCGCCCTGCGGTCCGCCTCCGTCCAGCGCGGCCCCGGGCCGACGGTGTAGAAGCGGGCGCCGCCGCGCTCGACCAGCATCCGGCCGAGCTGCGTGACGTGGGCGTTGTTCGCCCCCGGCCCGAAGTACGCCGCCCCCGGGAAGGGGGTGCCCGCCGGCGTGGCCGGTTTCGCGGTGTCCGGCTCGGAGCCGGCCGTGCCGCTCGTCACACCCTTGTACCGGTACGGGACGTAGCGCGCGGAGTCGCTCCAGTAGGCGTACGGGGTGTTCAGCCGGCGGGTGTGGGGCCGGGTCTGCTCGTACGCCACGTAGGCGGTGCGCGTGTGGTCCGTCCAGCCGCCGAACAGGACGACGTGGGATCCCGCGTGCGGGTCGGACTGATTGTGGAAGAGCAGCATGTCGCCGGGCTGCAATTCGTCCTTGGTGATTTTGTCGGCGTACTTTCCGAGACTTCCGGTCCATTCGTTTCCGGCGAGGTTCCAGGCCATCGAGACATAACCCGAACAGTCCTGCCGGTAACCGTCGGACCAGTACGCGGTCATGCTGTACGGGACCTTCGCGGCGACCCAGGTCTTCGCCCGGTTGATGATCTCCGCCCGGGTCGTCGCCGGGGTGCTCGTGGGGGCGGCGGGCAGGGCCGCCTGGCCGCTCGGGCCGTGCAGCGGGGCACGCTGCCCCTGCGGGGTGTCGGGCACATCACCTGCGGGAACGTCCGGGCCGCCGGGCCGCTGGGCGGCCTGCGGGGCGGCCAGGGCCGGTACCGCGGTCCCGCCCAGCACCGTCGAGGCGGCGGCCGCCACGACCACCGTCCGGTGGGCGGCCGGGCGGCCGGCGGCACCTGCGCCCGGAATCTGCGGCGGCATTCGACGCCCGTGAACACAGCCGGGGCACTCGCAATCGCTCGCGGGATCGAATTCCTCGAATACCGGGGACTCCATGCGATACCCCTCACACTTCCGGTGAAAATCTCCGCACCTGTGCACGGTGATCAGTTTCTCAACTGTCGTCGTCGTGCGCATGTTGACGGTCCGAATGATGTAAGCGGGGGGCCGGCCGGGTGCTCCGGGAGGGGTTCCGCGGCGGTCCGGACCACCCGGCGGGGTCCTGTAGAGTGTCTCCGTCAGCGCGCGCCGCTAGCTCAGTTGGTTAGAGCAGCTGACTCTTAATCAGCGGGTCCGGGGTTCGAGTCCCTGGCGGCGCACCGACTGGACGGGCTCCTCGTGACCGGGGGGCCCGTCCGCGTTTGGCCGGGTTCCGTCCCGCGGTGAGCAGCCGGTGCCCGTCGTCCGTACAGGACTGCGGGCCATCGTGCGCAACCGGCCTCCGCGGACCCGTTCCAGAGGTCACAATGGGCGCGTATGACCGGTGAACACCGTGTATCGCGCCTTGCGATCATGATGAACACCGTACAACCTGGGTTCTTCAACATTCTGCGGGTTCGCGGCTGTTGGGGGGCGGGAATCCGGTTGCCGCCGGACGGGTCCGGCGGACCGGTCCGGGGGCGATGCCAAGGGGGGCATCATGCAACCGGAAAGGCGCTGTGCCGTGTCTATAAGGTGTGCGGGACGTGGTGACAGCGGTCTACCACTGATACGTCCGTGAAGGTCGAGGGGGACCGGGCGCGGGCGGAAGAAAGCGACGAAACACGCGGGTGACCCGCGTGTGGGGGGATGACTCATGACGTCGACGCCGACGGGCGCCCAAAGGGACGACGACCCGTCCCAGACAACCCAGCTCAGGGTGCCTGCCCACCGGACAGGCAACACGGGCGCGTTCCGGCGGATCAAGAAGACGCTGCCCAAGTACGACTACGAGCACTACAGCCGGCTCGCGGGGCCCCTCACCCAGCCGGATCCGGGCAAGCCGTACAAGGTCCAGTACCGCTCGCTGATCGGCCAGGAGCCGCACCGCATCCGCATCGCGCTGATGCTGGCCGCGGCGCCGGTGCTGTCGCTGGTGCTGCTGGTGTGGCTGCTCCAGCCGTCGCACTGGACCGAGCGCGACTACCCGGCGTTCGAGTGGCTGCCGGCCCTGGACGTCGTGATGCTCGTCTCGATCGGTCTGATCGAGTTCTTCCGGTGCATGAACGTGCTGTCGAACGCGCACGCCACCCTCGTGGCCCGCGACCCGATCCCGGTGGTCCCGGAGACCGGCACCCGCGTGGCCTTCCTCACCTCCTTCGTGCCCGGCAAGGAGCCGCTGGAGATGGTGACGAAGACCCTGGAGGCGGCCGTCAAGATCCGCCACCGGGGCCTGATGCACGTCTGGCTGCTCGACGAGGGCGACGACCCCGAGGTCAAAGAGGTCTGCGCGCGCCTGGGGGTGCACCACTTCTCCCGCAAAGGGGTCGCGAAGTGGAACATGCCCAAAGGGCCGCACCGCGCCAAGACCAAGCACGGCAACTACAACGCCTGGCTCGAGGCGCACGGTGACGACTACGACTTCTTCGCCTCGGTCGACACCGACCACGTCCCGCTGCCGAACTACCTGGAGCGGATGCTCGGCTTCTTCCGGGACCCGGACGTCGGCTTCGTCATCGGCCCGCAGGTGTACGGCAACTACGACAACTTCGTCACCAAGGCGGCGGAGTCGCAGCAGTTCCTCTTCCACGCCCTGATCCAGCGGGCCGGCAACCGCTACGGCTCGCCGATGTTCGTCGGCACGTCCAACGCCGTGCGCATCAAGGCGCTGAAGCAGATCGGCGGTCTGTACGACTCGATCACCGAGGACATGGCGACCGGCTTCGAGATGCACCGCCACAAGAACCCGGAGACGGGCCGCAAGTGGCGCTCGGTCTACACCCCGGACGTGCTCGCCGTCGGTGAGGGCCCCAACGCCTGGACGGACTTCTTCACCCAGCAGATGCGCTGGTCGCGCGGTACCTACGAGACGATCATCGGGCAGTACTGGAAGGGCTTCTACTCGCTCCCGCCGAGCAAGCTCTTCAACTACACGATGATGATCATCTTCTACCCGATGGCGGCCATGAACTGGATCCTGGCGGCGCTGAGCTGTGCGCTGTTCCTGGGTCTGGGCGCCTCGGGTGTGAACATCGACCCGACGATCTGGCTGATGCTCTACGGCAACGCCTCCGCGCTGCAGATCGGCCTGTACATCTGGAACCGCCGCCACAACGTCTCGCCGCACGAGCCCGAGGGCTCCGGCGGTGTGGCCGGCATGGTGATGTCCGCGCTGTCCGCCCCGCTCTACGCCAAGGCCCTCATCGACTCGGTGCTGCGCCGCAAGAGCAAGTTCGTGGTCACCCCGAAGGGCGACTCGGCCAGCCCGGACACCTTGTTCGGCACGTTCCGCTACCACTGGTACTTCATCGCGATCTTCGGTGGCTCCATCGCCGCGGGCTTCGTCTACGGACACGCCCACCCGGCGATGGTCATCTGGGCCACGTTCGCCCTGCTGATCACGGCGGCGCCCATGTTCGCCTGGCGCCACGGCATGCGGCAGGACAGGAAGAAGCCCGGCGCGCACGCCGCGGGGCAGCCGGCGGCCGCCCATCCCGCGGCCCCGGCGCCGGCCATGCCGCAGCAGCAGCACGCACCGCACACGCCGCAGGCCGGCCCCAGCTGGGCCGGCTCGCACGGAGCACCGGGCGGATCAAGGGGCCCCGAAGGCCCGGGCGGGACCGGGGGCGGCAACCCCGGTAACGACCAGACCATGCAGATCGCCCTTGGTGGACTTGGGGGACGTAAGAAATGAAGGACCGTGCTGGCCGTCGTCGCGCACGTCGCATCGCGATAGGCACGACGGTGGTACTCGCGCTGGCCGGAATGAACGGGCCGTGGCTCTACCGCTTCGGTACGGAGAAGTATCACGCGTACAAGATCAACCAGCCGGAGTACAAGGCCGAGAACGGCCGCTGGGAGATCATCGAGTTCCCGGAGAAGTACCGGCAGAACACGATCCACGCGGCGCTGCTGCGCACCGGCAAGGTGCTGCTCGTCGCGGGGTCGGGCAACAACAAGGACAACTTCGACGCGAAGAAGTACGACACCCGGATCTGGGACCCGGTCAAGGGGACCATCAAGAAGGTGCCGACCCCGAGCGACCTGTTCTGCACGGGACACACCCAGCTCGCCAACGGCAACCTGCTGATCGCGGGCGGCACCAAGCGGTACGAGAAGCTCAAGGGTGACGTGAAGAAGGCGGGCGGCCTGATGGTCGTCCACAACGAGAACCCGGACAAGCCGATCACCCTCCCGGCGGGCACCAAGTTCGTCGGCAAGGAGAACGGCAAGACGTTCGTCTCCAAGGACCCGGTGCTCGTCCCGCGCGCGAAGAAGAACTTCGACAAGCAGACCGGCGAGTTCCTGGGCAACACCCCGGGCTACGGCCGGACCTACGTCGAGGCGCAGAAGGAGGGCGCCAAGTACGAGACCGGCACGCAGGACAACTACACCGTGCAGGGTCTCACCGGCGAGGACGCGCAGAACACGTACGGCATCGCCGAGAAGCTGGCGCTGGACAAGAAGGACTTCCAGGGCATCGACGACGCCTTCGAGTTCGACCCGATCGCCGAGAAGTACATCAAGGTCGACCCGATGAAGGAGGCGCGCTGGTACCCGACGCTCACCACCCTGAGCGACGGCAAGATCCTCAGCGTCTCCGGCCTCGACGACATCGGCCAGCTGGTCCCGGGCAAGAACGAGATCTACGACCCCGCGACCAAGAAGTGGACCTACACCGACAAGGTCCGCCAGTTCCCGACCTACCCGGCGCTGTTCCTCATGCAGAACGGCAAGGTCTTCTACTCGGGTTCGAACGCGGGCTACGGGCCGGCCGACGAGGGCCGCGACCCGGGCGTCTGGGACGTGGAGACCAACAAGTTCACCAAGATCCCCGGGCTCAGCGACCCCGACATGATGGAGACGTCCAACACGGTGCTGCTGCCGCCCGCCCAGGACGAGCGCTACATGGTGATCGGCGGCGGCGGCGTCGGCGAGTCCCGCAAGGCCAGCGAGAAGACCCGGATCGTGGACCTCAAGGCCGACGACCCGAAGTTCGTCGACGGCCCGTCGCTGGACAAGGGCACCCGCTACCCGCAGGCGTCCATCCTGCCCAACGACGACATCCTCGTCTCGGGCGGTTCGGAGGACTACCGCGGCCGGAGCGACTCCAACATCCTGGAGGCGCGGATCTACGACACCGAGAAGAACGAGTTCAGGCAGGTCGCCGACCCGCTGGTGGGCCGCAACTACCACGCCGGCTCGATCCTGCTGCCCGACGGCCGGGTGATGTTCTTCGGCTCCGACTCGCTCTACGCGGACAAGGCCAACACCAAGCCGGGCGAGTTCGAGCAGCGCATCGAGATCTACACCCCGCCGTACCTGTACGGCGAGCGTGAGCAGCCCCAGCTGTCCGACGGTCCGGAGACCATCGAGCGCGGCGGGTCCGGCACCTTCACCTCGAAGGACGCCTCGAAGATCAAGAACGTCCGGCTGATCCGCCCGAGCGCCTCGACCCACGTCACCGACGTGGACCAGCGCTCGATCGCGCTGGACTTCGAGGCCGACGGCGACAAGCTGACGGTCACCGTGCCGAAGAACCGCAACCTGGTCCAGGCGGGCTGGTACATGCTGTTCGCCACGGACTCCGACGGCACGCCGAGCAAGGCCCAGTGGGTCCAGGTGCCGTAGGCCCATACGGCATGCGGTGGCCCCGGAGCCGGGTGACGGTCCCGGGGCCTTCGCGACGGGAAAGGGGCGCCCTGGGGGCGCCCCTTTGTCGTGTCTCCGGTGGTTCATCGTCCACCGTGCTTCCGGTGGTCCCCCGGCAGGGCCGTCGGGTGACGGCCCGTCGCTCGCGTCCCGTCAGCCGGCGGACCGGGCGAGGCCGAGGGCGTAGTCCTCCCACCACTCGCCCGCCTTCGGGCCGCCCTTGCACTCGCCGTCCGACTCGCCGGGGCGCTTGATCCACAGGTACGCGTCGACCAGCGGATCGTCCGTCTTCACGGTCGGGGTCTCGCCGAGGGCACGGCCGGGCGGGTTGCACCAGCGTTCGTCCGCGGCGCCCTCGGTGTAGGGACCGTTGCCGTTGCGGCTGGTGTCGATGACGAACGGCTTGTTGCCGACCTTGGCGGACAGCTGCTTGCCGTAGGCGATGGAGTCCTCGGTGGAGTAGAAGTTGGAGACGTTCACCGAGAAGCCGTCGGCCTGGTCGATCCCGGCCCGCTTCAGCGGGTCGAAGATCTGGTCGGGGTTCCCCCAGCCCGCGTTGCCCGCGTCGATGTAGACCTTGGTGTTCTTCAGGCCCTTCAGCTGGGCGACGGCGCCCTTGAGGAGGTCGTAGCGCTCCTCGTGGAACTGCTGCGGGGTGCAGCCGTCGACCAGGTGGAGCACCGCGTCGGGTTCCAGGATGACGGTGGCCGGGCGGTCGCCGATGCCCTTGGCGACGCCGTCGACGAAGTCGCGGTAGGCGTCGCCGTCGGCGGCGCCGCCCTGCGAGTACTGCCCGCAGTCGCGGTGCGGGATGTTGTAGAGGACGAGCAGCGCGGTGCGGTCCGCCTTCTGGGAGGCCTCGGTGAAGCCGCGGGTCTGCTCCTCGGGGTTCTCCGGGCTGATCCACTCGGCCACGGGCTGCTCGGCGATCTTGCGGACCTGCGCCGCCTCGTCCTTCTTGCCGGCCTCGGTCAGCGCGGCCACCTCGCGGGCCGCGGTGCCGTTCGGGTTGACCCAGTAGGGGTCGGCCTCCTTCGGCTGCTGTGCGATCCCCGTGCCGGCCGACTCCGGGTCGTCCCCCTTGCCGTCGCCGCCGGAGGAACACCCTGTGATCAGCAGTGCCGCCCCCAGCACCGCTGCGGACGCCCGCCTCCCGGCGAACGCCCCGACCCCCCTGCTGCCGTACATCCAACCCCCCTTGGGTGCACTGATTCCCTGTGCTCAGGTGCCGTTCCGGAACCCTTCCGGCCCGCTTCGGGCCCGCGCCGGGCCCGCTTCGGGGACTGCTCCCCGACTGCTTTCCGGACCGCGTTTCCGGAGTGCTGTTTTCCGGACCGCTGTTTCCGGACTGCTGCTTGCGGTCTTCTGTTCCGATGTTCGGGTCCCAATCCTGACATACGGGCCCGGACACCCACGAGCGCCGATCGAAACGGACCGGTCTCCGGGCCGGGAGGAGGCTGAGGGGCGGGCTCGGGCCGCCGGGAGGGAAGGGGACGGGGAGTGAGGCGGCGGCGCCGGGCCGGGAGGGGCCGGGGACTGGGCGGCGGCGCCGCACGGGGAGGGGGCCGAAGGGACCGGACGGCCGCCCCGGGTGGGGAGGGGGCCGCGGGAGGCCGGGTGGCCGGCTCCGTGCGGGAGGGGTATCCGCTCAGGGCCCCCGGCCCGGCCGCCCCGGGCCGGGGGCCCCGCGGCCGGGCACCGCGCGGCCGGTGCGTCAGGCCGCGCCGCGGGCGTCGGTGCTCGTGCCCGGGCCGTCGTCCGTGCCGTCGTGCGTGCCACCGTCCGTTTCCGTGCCGGTGTCCGAACCGGTGCCGGGGTCGGTGCCGGTGTCGGTGGTCGTTCCGGTCAGGTAGGCGGAGACGACCACGTTGGCGGTGTAACTGTCGGTGGCCTCGTCGAAGGTGCCTCCGCAGGTGATCAGGCGCAGTTCGGCCCGGCCGTCCCGGCGGGGCCCGTACGCCTGCCGGGCGTCGAAGCCGTCCCGTTCCAGGACCTGGACGCCTTCGATGGTGAACTCGGCGACCTCGTCGTCCGCGCGGACCACCCGGATCTTCTGGCCCGCCTGCAGCGAGCTCACCCGGTAGAAGACGGCGGGCCGGGTCTCGGTGTCGACGTGACCGACCATCAGGGCGGTGCCGGGCGCACCCGGGGTCACGCCGTCCGCGTACCAGCCGACCGCCTCGGGGCGGTCGAAGGGCGGCGGGTCGAGCGCGCCCCGCTCGTCCAGGCCGCGGGAGACGACCGGGGCCCGGACGTCGAGGCCGGGGATGACCAGGCGCTCGGGCAGCGCCTCGTCCAACGGGCGGTGGGCCGGGGGCAGTTCCACCATGGGCGGGCGCCCGGCCGCGGCCATGTCACCGGTGGCGGGCCCGGTCGCTCCCGGGCGCGCGTCGGTCGCGTCGCGGCCCCACAGCCACAGGCCGAGCAGCAGCACCACCCAGGCCACCCCGGTGAGCAGCCGGCCCGAACCGGACCGGGCGGATTCCTGATCGGACATGGTCAGCCCGTCCCGCTGCTCCGGCGGACGCGGCCGCCGGCGACGGCCACCGCCGCGGCGCCCGCGAGCGCCAGGCCGGTCACCACCTGCGCCGTGCCGGGGCCGTCCTCCGCCTCGGCGGCCGCCAGCCGTGCGGTGCCGCCGCCGCCCGCGTCGACCGGTGCGACCGGCGAGGCGGGGGCCGTCGGACGGTCGGTGGCCGGTTCGTCGTGGCCGCCGGACGGGGTGCGGGCCGGGGAGACGGTGATGGTGCCCCGGCGGTCCGTGCCGCCGCAGTTCACCTTCACGTCGTACACACCCGCGGTGAGGGAGGAGCGGACGCGGCTCTCGCCGACGAGGACACCGTCCGACACGCTGAGCCGGACCTCGGAGACGAACGCCGCCGACACGGCCACCGCCGTCCGCTCGGCGCACTCGGGCACCCGCAGGGTGACGTCCGTGCCGGGTGCGGGGGCCGCGGGGGTCACCGCCACACCACCGCCGTCCGCGGCGTGCGCCGTCACCGGGGTGAGCGCGGCCACGGCCAGGGCGCCCGTACAGAGAGTGAGTCTCATGGAACTCATCGTGAACCTCCAGACACCCGGAGCCTCCCCCGCGAGGGGGGTGCACGCATCCTCGCGGGTGCCGCGATTACGCCGTCCGGGTGGCGGCCGTCTCGGGGGAGGTTTGAACGCCGCAGGTCGGCGGGGGTGTGACGGCGGTTGCCGACGCGGATGGTCGCGGCGGCCCGGAGGGTCGGAGGGCCCGGTCGGCGGCCGGGGCGGTCGGCCGGGCGGCCAGCTGGGCAACTTGGCCGGGCAACTCGGCTGGGCGGCTGGGCCGGGCCCTGGCGGTACGCGCTCCGGGGCCCGGCCTCGGCGAGGCGGACAGGGTCACGCCCGGCCGCCGGGCGGGCGGGGCCGCGACGGTCAGCCGTCGGACGCCAGGCCCGGCCGCGACCGGTCCGTGTCGGACACCGGTCGCGGCCGTCCGGTCGGATGCCGTCCGGTCGAATGCGTTCCCGTCGGATGACGACCGGTCGGATGCCGACCGGTCAGGTGCCGCCCGGTCGGATGCCGTCCGGTCAGATGAGGTCGACGAGGTCCGCGATGGAGTCCAGGACCTTCGACGGCCGGTAGGGGAAGTCCTCGACCTGGTCGGCCCGGGTCAGCCCGGTGAGCACCAGGAAGGTCCGCATCCCCGCCTCGATGCCGGCCAGCACGTCGGTGTCCATGCGGTCGCCGATCATGGCGCTGGTCTCCGAGTGCGCGCCGAGCACGTTGAGGCCGGTGCGCATCATCAGCGGGTTCGGCTTGCCCGCGAAGTACGGGTGCTTGCCGGTCGCCTTGGTGATCAGCGCGGCCACCGCGCCGGTCGCCGGGAGCGGGCCCTCGGTGGACGGCCCCGTCTCGTCCGGGTTGGTGCCGATGAACCGGGCGCCGTTGTTGATCAGCCGGACGGCCTTGGTCATGGCCTCGAAGGAGTAGGTGCGGGTCTCCCCGAGGACGACGTAGTCCGGCTCGTGGTCGGTGAGGACGTAGCCGATGTCGTGGAGCGCGGTGGTCAGCCCGGCCTCGCCGATGACGTAGGCGGAGCCGTTGGGCCGCTGGTCGTCCAGGAACTGCGCGGTGGCGAGGGCCGAGGTCCAGATGTTCTCGATCGGCACCTCCAGGCCCATGCGGCGCAGGCGGGCGTGCAGGTCGCGCGGGGTGTAGATCGAGTTGTTGGTGAGGACCAGGAACGGCTTCCCCGACTCGCGCAGCTTCTTGATGAAGGCGTCGGCGCCGGGGATCGGGACTCCCTCGTGGATGAGCACCCCGTCCATGTCGGTCAGCCAGGACTCGATGGGCTTGCGGTCTGCCATGTGCCGGATCTCCTGCCGTACGCGGTGCTGCGTGCGCCCCAGCCTAAACAGACCGGGATCTTGTGGGAATGGCGGCGGGGGCGGGGACGGCCGGCCGGGGTGCCCGGGAGCGGGCCGCCGGGTGCGCGGGGACGGGTCCCGCCGTCTCGCGCCCACCCGCCCGCCACGCCTGCCGGTCAGCCGCGCCGGCGGGCGAGCAGCACCGCGGCGCCGCCGGTGATCAGGGCCGCCGCCGCGCCGGCGAGGACACGGGCGCCGTCGCCGATGCCGCTGGCGGCCAGTTCCTCGGCGAGGGCGGTGTCGGACGTGGCGGGGGTGGGCGTGGAGGTGCCGGGCGGGCCGGTGGTCGCGCCGGGGTCCGGGGTCGTGACGGCGGGCGGGCCGGTGCTGTCGCCGGGGCGGGGGTGCGGGCCGGGGCTGGGGGCGCGGGTGGCGCCGGGGTCCCGCGACCCGTCCGGGGCGGGTTCGCGCGGGCCGGTGCCGGGGGCGGCGTCGATACGGAAGCGGTAGTCGTCGGACTGGCCCACCCAGTCGCCGTCGTCCTGGTGCCGCTGGACGACGGCGGCGTTGGCGACGACCTCGTTGGGGCCGGCGTCCGAGGTGAACTGGAGCCGCAGCTTCACGGTGAGCGTCCGGCCGGGCCCGACGGTGAAGCCGGGGAAGCCCGCCTCGTCGTCGGCGAGGGCCCCGACGAGTTCGTCCTGGTCGGTGCGTTCGAAGCGGACGGGATGCGGCAGGCCCTCCGCGCCGTCGACGTCCCCGGTTGCGTCGGCCCCCTCCGCTTCCCCGGCTGCGTCGGCTCCGTCCCGTCCCCCGGTCGGCTCGGCTGCCTGGGGGCCGTCGGTCGGTCCGGCCGCGTCGGTCACTCTCCCGCGGTCGTAGAACTCCAGGGTGGCCTGGCCGGGCTTCAGGGACCGTGCCTCGTCGACGAGGACGATCACGGGGTGGACGGCGGTGCAGGTGCGGTCGGTGGTGTTGGTGAGGTCGACGTACCAGACGCCGAAGCCGCCGCCGGCGGTGTAGGTGGCCGGGCCGCCGTGGAGGCGGGTGGTGAGGGGGAAGTCGCGGTCGCCGGCGGTGGCACAGGCGACCGCGGCGGGGAGGGCGTCCGCGGGCGCGGCGGCAGCCGACGTCCCGGCGACGGGGAGCACGGCGGCCGCCGCCACCAGGCAGAGAGCCGCGGGCAGGCAGGGGCGCATGCCACGACTCCTTGCCGCGGCGGCCCCACCGGTCCCCCGACACGCGGGAAGTCCACCCGGACGGGCCCCGCATTCCCCCCGCCCGGCCGAGGGGCGGCCGTCCCCTGCCGGGGGTGGCAGTGGGCGCTAGCCGTCGCCCCGGCCGAACACCGGAGCCAGGATCAACTGGGCCGCTCCCTCCGCGATCCCGGCGGCGCCGTCCCCCGTACCCGGACCGACGACGCTGCCGCTGCCTTCGCGGTCGCCACTGCCTTCGCGGTCGCCACTGCCTTCGCGGTCGCCGCCGTCGGCGCGGCCACCGCCGTGGTCGCCGGGCCCGGCGCCGCCGCCGCCCGGGGCGCCGCCCCCCGCACGGCCGCCGGAGGCGAGGCGCACCGGGACGGACGGGTCCCCCGTGCGCCGGGCGCGGGCGTCCAGCACGGCGCGCACACCGCGCACGAAGGTGTCCGGCGCGGCCTCGATCGTGCGCCCGCCGAGCAGGACGCGGTCGATGTCCAGCAGTCCCACGAGGTTCGCCGCGCCCGTGCCGAGCACCCGGGCCGCCTCCCGCGTGTCGCCCCGGGCCACCGCGTCCAGGCACAGCGCCTCGATGCAGCCCCGGTCGCCGCAGGGGCAGCGCGGTCCGTCGAGCTGCACGACCTGGTGACCGAACTCCCCCGCGCCGGTCCGCGGCCCCCGGTGCACGCTCCCGCCGATCACCAGTCCGGCCCCCAGTCCCGTCCCGAGGTGCAGGTAGGCGAAGGAGCCGCCCTCGCCGCCGACCGCCAGCCCGAGGGCCGCCGCGTTGGTGTCCTTGTCGACGACGACCGGCGCCCCCAGCCGCTCCGCCAGGGCGTCCCGCAGCGGGAACCCGTCCCAGTCCGGGTAGCCGGTGACCCGGTGCAGCACGCCCCGCGCGTGGTCGAGCGGTCCGGGCAGCGCGACGCCGACCCCGAGCAGGGTCCGTACCGGCCCGCCCCCGGTGCCCGCGCGGTCCGGCACTGGGTCACCGGGCACCGGATCACCGGTCGCCGGATCACCGGTCGCCTGGTCGCCGGTCGCCTGGTCGCGGGCCGCCGGATCACCGGCCACCGCGTCGGTGCGGCTCGTCACCGGGTCCCCGGCCGGCAGGCCGGATCGGCTCGCGACCTGTTCCTCGGTCACACCGCCGGAACGGCCCGCCACCAGCTCCCGGGCCACCGCAGCGACCCGGGCGAGCACCGCCTCCGCGCCGGCGCCCAGGTCCAACGGGGTGCGCCGCTCGGCCACCACCCTGCCGTCCAGGTCGGCGAGGACGGCGCGCAGTCCGTCCCGGTCCAGGTGCACGCCGACCGCGTGCCCGGCCTCCGGGACCAGGCGCAGCACCGTGCGCGGCTTGCCGCCGGTGGAGGCCCGCCGCCCCGCCTCGACCGCCAGGCCGTCCTCCCGGAGCCGTGCGGTGATCTTGCTGACGGCCTGCGGGGTGAGCCCGGTGCGTTCGGCGAGTTCCAGGCGGCTGATGCCCTCGGCGCCCGCGGTCCGCAGCAAGTCGAGCACCAGCGCGGAGTTGTGGCTGCGCAGGGCCAGGAGGTTGACGCCCCCGGCACCGCGCGCCGCCGCTCCGTCGGCCACAGTTCCGCCGACCGCCGCTCCGGCGATCGCCGCAGCGCCGGTCCCTGCACCGCCGATCGCCGCACCGCCGGCCACCGGCCGCAGGCCCGGTCCCGGCCCCGGCCCCGGTCCCCCGCGCGAGCCCGACCCCGACCCCGACCGCGCCCCCGCTCCCGACCCCTGCCCCGCTCCCGGTTCCCGTCCGCCGTTCGTCCTGTTCACGGGGCCATTGTCCCTCCTGCTTGCACTTTGGCAACAGCGTTGCGAAAGTAGGGGCATGACTGGCAACCCCCTCCGCGTCGGCCTCGTCGGCTACGGCCTCGCGGGCTCCGTGTTCCACGCCCCGCTGATCGGTGCCACCGAGGGCCTCGCGCTCGACACGGTGGTCACCTCCCACCCGGAGCGGCAGCAGCAGGCCCGCGCCGCGTACCCGGACGTCCGGATCGCCGCGACCCCCGACGAGCTGTTCGCCCGCGCCGCCGATCTGGATCTGATCGTGGTGGCGTCCCCGAACCGGACCCACGTCCCGCTCGCCACCACCGCCCTCGAGGCCGGCCTGCCGGTCGTCGTCGACAAGCCGCTGGCCGGTACGGCGGCCGAGGCGCGGGAGCTGGGGGCGCTCGCCGAGGAACGCGGGCTGCTGCTCTCCGTCTTCCAGAACCGCCGCTGGGACAACGACTTCCTCACCCTGCGCAAGCTCCTCGCCGACGGCGAACTCGGCGACGTCTACCGCTTCGAGTCCCGCTTCGAGCGCTGGCGGCCGCAACTCAAGGGCGGCTGGCGGGAGTCGGGCGACCCGGCGGAGATCGGCGGGCTGCTCTACGACCTCGGCAGCCATGTCGTCGACCAGGCGCTGGTCCTCTTCGGCCCGGTGACCGCGGTCTACGCCGAGTCGGACCTCCGGCGGGAGGGCGCGATGGCCGACGACGACACGTTCCTCGCGCTCACGCACGCGAACGGGGTCCGCTCCCACCTCTACGTCTCCGCGACGACGGCCCAGCTCGGCCCGCGCTTCCGGGTCCTCGGTTCGAAGGCCGGCTACGTCAAGCACGGCCTCGACCCGCAGGAGGCCGCCCTGCGCGACGGTGCGCGGCCGGGCCCGGACGCCACCGCCTGGGGCACGGAACCGGAGGAGCTGTGGGGCCGCGTCGGCGCCGGGGAGTCCCCGGTGACCGGCGGCGGACGTGCCGTGGAGACGCTGCCGGGCGACTACCCCGCCTACTACGCGGCCGTGGCGCGGGCCCTGCGCGACGGCGGCCCCAACCCGGTGACCGCCCTGGAGGCGGCCGACGCCCTCGACGTCCTGGAGGCGGCGCGCCGTTCGGCCGCCGAGAAGGTGACGGTGACGCTGTGAGCAAGCCCGAAGTGACCCCGACCGTCGAGGAGCTGGAGGCGCAGGAACAGCGCCTGGTCTTCCGCCGGTTCACCCACGACGACGCCTGGGCGCTGGGTTGCCTCCTGGTGGAGATGGCCCGGGAGCGGCAGGCCCCGGTCGCCATCGACATCCACCGCGCGGGTCAGCAGCTCTTCCACGCCGCGCTGCCCGGATCCACGCCGGACAACGACGCCTGGATCGCCCGCAAGCGCCGGGTCGTCGAGCGCTACGGCTCCGCCTCCTACCTCGTGGGCGCCCGGCACCGCGCCAAGGGGACGACGTTCGAGGCATCCTCCCGCCTGGACCCCGACACGTACGCGGCGCACGGCGGTTCGTTCCCGATCACCGTGACGGACGTGGGCGTGATCGGCGCGGTCACGGTGTCGGGGCTGCCCCAGCTCCAGGACCACCGCATGGTGGTGGAGGCGCTGGAGCGGTTCCTGGCCGCGCGGTGAGCCGTTGAGCGCCCCACGGTGAGCCAGTGAGCACAGCGGGCCCTCACCGCACCGAGAGCGGTGAGGGCCCGTGGCCGTCGGCGGTCCGCCTCCGGCCCGGAGCGACCTGCGCTCCGGGCCGGGCCCGGGATCGGGAGGCGGACCGGGAGGCGGACCGGGAGGCGGGACCGGCAGGCCGGTCAGACGCCCGCGACCGACTGGATCCAGGAGCGGTACGCCGTCACGTTGGTGTACGCCGTGGTCGTCTGGCGGTCGCTGGTGGAGGCGACGCCCACCTGGACGCCGTTGGCCATCATCGGGCCGCCGGAGTCGCCGCCGGCGGTGATGCCGTCACCGCGGCGGGCGCAGATCGCGGAGCCTCCGTAGGCGTCCGAACAGCCGCCGGTGACGGTGACGTTGGCAACCTTCAGGTACCGGGACTGGCAGTTGGCCTCGGAGCCGCACCGGGAGGTGGCGCCCCAGCCGTAGACCTGGACGTTCTGGCCGACGCGGACGGTGCCCGGCTGGCCGAGGCGCGCGTAGGTCGCGGACACGGAGCGGTCGAGGCGGACGAGCGCGAGGTCCGAGCCGTGGGTGTAGGTCTGGACGCCGTTGGCGACGGTGCCGCCGCTGTGCTGGTCCAGGCTGCCGATACGGAAGGACAGGCCGCCGCCGGTGACGCAGTGCTTGGCGGTGAGGATCCAGGTCGGCGCGATGATGGTGGCCGAGCAGGTCTCTCTGCCGTTGGAGAACAGCCGCGCGGCCCAGGGACCGCTGGAGGCGTGGCCGCCGCCGATGATGGGCTGCGGCGCCTTGGTGACCGGGGGCGCCGCCGCCGGTGCCTCGGCCGCGGCGGCGGTGGGGCTGAGGAGTGCGAGAACGGTCACCGCGGCGGCGGCGAGCGCGGGAACGAGCCGGGATATGCGCAAGGTTCCTCGATTCGACGGGCACGCAAGGGGGCGCGTGCTCTGCTGTGGGGGACGCGGCCCGGCGAGGAACACCGGACCGCACCCCATCCGAACTCCGGCCCGTGACACAGGAGTTCGGTGTGGGGTACGGCACAGGTTCCCGGATATTCGTCGAACGGGGTACTAACGGCTGGCGATAACACGGCGCTATACCCGCCCCGACCTGGGCGGGATCCCTCTGCCTACCCTGCAGGACCGGGCAACGGGCCCCTGCCCGGTCAGGCGGAGCGCAGCTCCTGCCGCTGCCGCCCCAGGCCGTCGATCTCCAGCTCCACCACGTCCCCCGCGCGCAGGTACGGTTTCGGCTCGGGACGGCCCATGGCGACGCCGGCCGGTGTGCCGGTGCTGATCACGTCGCCGGGGCGGAGCACCATGAAGTGGCTGACGTAGCGGACGACTTCGCTCACCGGGAAGATCTGCTCGGCGGTCGTGCCGTCCTGCCGCAGCGTGCCGTTGACCCACAGCCGCAGCCGCAGGTCCTGCGGGTCGGGGACCTCGTCGGCGGTCACCAGCCAGGGGCCGAGGGGGTTGAACGTCTCGCAGTTCTTCCCCTTGTCCCAGGTCCCGCCGCGCTCGATCTGGAACTCCCGCTCGGACACGTCGTGCCCGATCGTGTATCCGGCGACGTGGGCCAGCCCCTCCTCCGCCGACTCCAGGTAGCGCGCCGTACGGCCGATGACGACGGCGAGTTCGACCTCCCAGTCCGTCTTGCGCGCACCGCGCGGCACCAGGACCGGGTCGTCCGGCCCGACGACCGTGTCCGGCGCCTTGAGGAAGACGACGGGTTCCGCGGGCGGCTCGGCCCCCGTCTCCCGGGCGTGGTCGTGGTAGTTGAGGCCGATGCAGACGATCTTGCCGATCCGGGCCAACGGCGGGCCGGTCCGCAGCCCCGCCCCGTCCAGCCCCACCCCGTCCAGCACCGGCAGCTCACCGGCAGCGGCGGCCGTCCGGATCCGGGCGAGCGCCTCCGGGTCGGAGAGCAGCGTGCCGTCGATGTCCGTGACGAGGCCCGACAGGTCGCGCAGAATTCCGCTGTCGTCGAGCAGCGCGGGCCGCTCCCGTCCCGCCGTACCGACTCGCAGCAGCTTCATGGTCACGTCTCCCTCGATCGTGAGCCCGTCGGACGGGCTCGATCGTGAGCCCGCCCGACGGGAGCGACCGGTGCGGCGGGACGCGCCCCCCTCGGCGGACTCGGACGATCCTCCACAGTGCGGGTCCGCGCGGCAAGACCCCGTTCACGTACTGGACCCGCCCGGCCCGCGCGCCGGGCCCGTCGTCACCGGTACAGGACGGCCCGCTCCACCACGCTCCACGTCGTGCTCGTCACCACGTAGAGCGCGGCGGCCAGCGGCACGACGGCCACGGTGACCAGCGTGAAGAAGGACGTGAACGGCAGGAACCGGGTCACCGCGGCCACTCCGGGCGCCGGGACCGGTTCCGCCGCGCCGCCGCCCCCGGCCGGCGCGGGGTGGGCGGCCATCGACCGCCGGGTCAGCCGGTAGCCGAACGCGGCGACGACCGCCACCACGGCGAACAGCCCCACGTACACGAGCCCGGCCGCCCCGAACACCCCGCCGTCGCCCAGCGCATCGGTCCAGCGCCCGCCGAGCGGCGCCGCGAACAGCTCGTGCCCGAGCAGCGCGTTGGCCCGCCCGCCGACCGTCTCGCTGGAGAACAGGTGGTAGAGCAGGAAGAACGCCGGGAGCTGGAACAGGCTGGGCAGGCACCCCGACAGCGGAGACACCTTCTCCTCGGCGTGCAGGGCGAGCACGGCCCGCTGGAGCCGTTCCGGATCACGGTGGTGCCGGGCGCGCAGTTCGGCGATGCGCGGCTGGAGCGCGGCCCGCGCCTTCTGGCCGCGCGCGGCGGCCCGGGACAGGGGATGGACGAGGAGGCGTACGAGCGCGGTGAACAGGACGATCGCGGCGGCCGCCGAGGCGGCGCCGAACAGCGGCTGGAGCAGGTCGGCCAGATGCTCGACCAGGCTGGCGAAGACGGACATGGGTGAGCCCTCCGGGGGTCTCGTCGTGCCGGACGGCGTCCCGGGCCGCGGGGGCGGGACACCGAGGGAGGAAGGACGGCATGACGACACGACCCCGCACAGGGCCGGCCGGAGAGACGCGCACGGAACGCGCACCGCGGAACACGGAACACGGAACACGGAACGCGGAAGAACGTGGAGGTCGCCGGAAGGCCCTACGCGGCGGCGGTCGCCGGGAGGGCGGCTCCGGGAGCCCGTGGCCGGGTGCGGCCCCGGGCGTCGGGGTCGCGCTGCGGCAGGAAGGCGGTCCGCAGCTTCCGGTCCCGCATCGCCGTACGCACCCGCGTGGGCGGCACGGCGGGCGCGCAACGCGCGGAGACCAGCGCGCAGACGGTGAGCGCGGCCCCGGCGGCGGTGGTGGCGGCGAGCGCGACACCGGCGGACAGCCCGCCGGCGGCGTCGGGGAGGGCGAGCAGCAGCGCGAACGGGACGAGCGCGAGGAGCACGGCGAGCAGACGGCCACGGACGGCACGCGGGCACGCGTGCCGACGCGACATGACCGCCACCTCCGTCATCGTTCCCCCTCGCCCCCGGACGCGTGCGCGGGCCATGGGCCACGGCCCGCCGGATGCCGCAGACGCCCGCACTGCCGGGCTCGTCCGCCGCCCCGTTCTCCCGGACCGTTCTGCCGGCCGTCCTGCCGGCCCGCCTTGTCGGCCCGTTCCCACGGAGCCGGTGGTCCGGACGCCCGGTCTGGGCCCCGCCTCCGCGGGCCCCGGCTCCTGGCGTCCACCAGCTCCTCGCGGCCACCGGCTGTCCCGGCTTCTTCGTTATACAGCACGGACTCCGGGCGGACGCAACGCGCAGCGGGGCAGGAGAGGCCTCAGCAGGCCGGGAGAGGCCCACCGCTGCCTCACGCCCGTCACCCGTCGGCAGTACGGTGTCCCCCATGCGCCCCGACACGCCTGCCGAGAACGTCGACCACATCGCGGAAGCGGACCGCCTGGAACGGACCGCGGATCGGTACCCCGAGGACGCCGAAGCCCTGCTGCTGCGGGCCGCCGCCCACCGGGAACTGTCCGGCGACCGCCCCGCCGCCTCCGCCCTCTACGACCGCCTGCTGTCCTCCGGCGCCCCGTTGGAGAGCCCGTTCCTCGTCCGCGCCCTCAAGGCGGCCAACCTGTGGGAGTACGGCCACGAGGCGGAGGCCCGCGCCATCATCGACGGCATCCGCACGGCGTCCCCGCACGACCCGGCGGCCTGGGTGATCATCGCCGAGGCGCTGGAGGCGCACGACGAGCTGGAGGCCGCGCAGGAGACGTTCACCGAGGCCGTGCGCCTGCTCCTGCCCGCCGGCACGGAGCCGACCCGGGCCGCGCGCCCCCTCCTCTTCGGCCGCCACCGCGTGCGCCGGATGCTGGGCGTCTCGCACGACGAGTGGGACGCCGTCGCCGACTCGGTGCACTCCCTGCCGATCACCCTGGACGAACTGCACGACCCCAAGCGCGTGTGGTCCCTCGGCTCGGAGAACCCGGCGGAGCTGCAGGCCGAGATCACCCGCCTGCGAGCGGAACTGGGCGCCTTCCGCGAGGCCCTGTCCCGCCCCTTCCCGGTGGCCGTCCTGCACTGGCCGGCCGGCGAACTGACCGAACTGCTTGCGGCCTGCCCGTCGCTGGCCTCCGAGTACCCCTCCCCCGAACGCCACCTGGCGACCATAGAGGCGTCCCTGCGCGAACTCGCCGCCTCCGGCACCCCCAACCTGGGCATCGTCACCGGCACCGTCCCCTCCTACGAGGCCTTCGCCGCCTCGGAGGGCGCGTCCCCCGACGACCCGGCCCTCCTCCCCCAGTACGCGACCACCCTCGCCGCCCGCGGCCGGGCGGTGGCCTGGCCGCCGGAGCGGGGCGCGGCGTGCTGGTGCGGGTCGGGCCGGACGTACGGGGAGTGCCACGGCACCGCCTGACAGCCCGCGCGACCTGCGCGGGCTGCGCGGCCTGCGGGGGCGGCCCGTCCGCCGGGCCGGGACGGCAGCCGGGGGCGCACCGGCCGCCGGGGCGGAGGGCAGCCGGGGCGGGACGACAGCCGCGGCGCACCGCCTTCGCGTCCGCCGCGCCGCCCGGTCACGTGCCCGTCAGCAGGGCGCCCCCGGCTCCGCGGCGGTCGCCCGCAGCAGATCCCGCACCAGCTCGAAGTCGACGTCCGCCGGCTTGCGGAACCGCAGGCACCCCTTGCCCATGTCGTGGCCGGCCAGGCGCTCCTCGAACGCCTCCCGGACGTCGCCGCGCATGAGATAGAAGGAGATGTACTGCTTCTGACTCGCGAAGGCGATCTCCGCGGTCCCCCCACCGCCGCCCCGCACATAGGCGGGCATCCCGTAGGCCATGACCTCGTCGAACCCTCCGAGCTCGGCCCGGCACAGCTCGCGCACCCGCGCCAGGACGCCTCGGCGGTCTTCTGGGACCGCAGTGAGGTAGCTGTCGACGTCTGTCGCGTTGCTTTGCACCATAGGGGCAGCTTATGCGGGGCCGGGTTGGCGCGTCTCTCCGCACGATGACTGTTCTGTTGACATAGAGGCGCGGGCAACCGCGGGGAGCAAGATGCGAGACTCTTGGCACCGAGGGACAGCTTCCGATTACTGTTCCTCCTTGCACGATCATGACCTCAGGAGGAGCGGCATGCCCCGCAGCGGCCAGGAACGACCGCAGTTCGCCTCGCCATTGACCTCGATCGAGATCTGCGCGGGCGCCGGGGGGCAAGCCGTCGGACTGCACAACGCTGGCTTCGATCACCGCGCCCTCGTCGAGTGGGACGCTCACGCCGTGGCCACCTTGCGAGCCAATGTCGGCAGCTGGCCCGGCTGGGATGACGAGAAGGCCAATAGCATCCGCCCGATGGACGTCAAGGACTTTTTGGAATCCGAAGAATGCAGCAGCCTTGATTTGAAGCCGGGAGAACTCGACCTACTCGCCGGCGGAGTTCCGTGCCCGCCCTTCTCTCTCGCGGGACGCAGGCTCGGACCGGACGATGAACGAGATCTTTTCCCGGCCGCACTCGACATCATCGATGCACTCAGACCTAAAGCTGTGATGATTGAAAACGTTCGAGGCATTCTTGAGCCTCCGGAAGTCTTCATCAAATACAGGACCTCAATCCTCGACACTCTTAGACAGTACGGATATCTAGTACCCGTTGTAGACCCAGATTTGTCGGCGAACACCCAGGACCTAGCCATGCGAAAAGTATGGCGACGGCTTGATGCACGCCATTTCGGGGTTCCGCAGCTTCGTCCGCGCGCCATCCTGGTCGCCATCCACAGGGATGCAATCAGCCCAGGCGACCCAGAATTCCAGTGGCCCATCAGCCTCAAGGGAAACGAAGTAACAGTACTTGAGAAGCTCGAGGGCAGCATGCTCGCCCGCTGCAAGGAATTTTGGGACAAGAACCGGTACGGCGAACCAGCTGGCCCAGGCGAAGCAACTGGCGAGGCGGTCTATAACAAGTGGAGAGAACAGATCAGCAAGGCCTCGGCAGCCGGTAAGACCGTAGCTCCCACGCTGGTGGGTGGGTCACGGAAGCATGGTGGTGCCGACCTTGGCCCCACCAGGGCCAAGCGCGCCTGGGAAGAGCTGGGCGTAGACGGCATGGGAATCGCTAATGACCCTGAAAGCTGCGACCCTGAGCGTGATTTGTTCCGTCCGGCCGGCCCGATGCTCACTGTGACACAGGCTGCAGCCATCCAAGGATTTCCAGAGGACTGGAATTTTCAGGGGCGCAAAACAGCACGCTATCGTCAGGTGGGTAACGCCTTCCCGCCTCCCGTAGCGGAGGCCGTAGGACGGGCCATTGCTGCAGTTCTGCGTCCGGAATACCGTGAAACTCTCACGAAGATGTATACGATGGAGCCCGCCGGTGTTGTGCCGCTAGATGAAATTAATCAGCAGCTGGAGATTTCAGTTTCCACGGGCCAGGCGATGTCCGCGCCGCTCCAGCACCGTCAAGACGATTTTGTGAGCACAGGAGTCTGAGGGCTCGTGCTCCCAGAAACGGAGCACGAGCCAGCCCGTTTCTTTCAGGATCTGGTCGGTCTCGCGGTCCCGCTTAACGTTCCGGGTAACCTTGTCCGACCAGTATCCCGAATTTGTTTTCGGCGGCACATAGTGTTCTGGACAACCGTGCCAATAGCAGCCGTCTATGAACACCGCGACCTTCGCCGGACGAAACACCATGTCAGCCGTCCGGCGAAGGTCTGGCAGAGGACGTGCCGCGACCCGGTACCGCAGTCCTGCGGCGTGCACGAGGCGCCGGATCAGGATCTCCGGCCTCGTGTCGCGGCTTCGGATGGCCTGCATATTGCGGCGGCGGGCTGCGGAGGAAGCCCACGAACCTTCCGGAGCTTGCCATTCACCTTCGGGGGACACACCGCAGAGGGTAACCCCAAGCTGCTCGCCGCACGCCGGAGGCTCAGCGGCCTCCTATGTGGCTCAAGAGCGCCTCGACATCGCTCGGCGCCAGGCCGGCGGCGACGGCTGGTTCCTCTTCCAGGTCGGCGAGCTGCTGCACTGTGGGGTCGTCCAGGATGCGTCCCATGAACTCAAGTTTCCGTTCCAAGCTGGCAGCCACCACCTCATCGATGGAGTTCCGCACGGCCAGGACGGTCACCCGTGTCTCCGTGTCGGGGGCGAGCCCCAGACGGTGGATCCGGTCAAGGCTCTGAAGGAAGCGTCCAGCCATGAAGTCCCTGTCTACGTACACGGCGTCATGGCAGACATGGTGGAGGCTGATTCCCTCACCCAGTGTTGCCGGGTTCGAGATGAGCACCATGCACGCCGGGTCTTCCCGGAAGCGGCGCAGCTGCTCCTCCCGGTCCGGGGTGCCGCCGTAGACGACAGCCGGGCTGTACTTCTCCAGCATGCGCTCCAGCGTGGTCAGGCTCCTGACGAACGTTGTCCATACCAACGTCTTACGGCCCTGGACAGCGTTCTCGGCGATGATCGCCAGAGCTTCCTGATACTTGGGAGACAGCTCGTAGTCAGGGAGGTTCTGCATGAGTGAGTACAGCGAACTGCCCTCGGGGACCTCCAGCGGCGGAAGCTGGTACGCAAGCGGCTCGTACTTGCTCCCTCCTTCCAGGAGCAGGGCCGGGCTCGTCGCGGCCATGAGGAGCCGCAGCGCCGTCCTGCCCAGCGCACTCAGGTCCTCACGTGCGGATCCGCCATCCAGACCGCCCACAAGAGATGCGTAGATCTCGTCGTGCAGCGGCGGCATGTCTACGTAGCGCAACCCCAGCTGCATGGGCGGCAGGCCGAGTTCCTGCTTCGTCGTACGCGTGAACAGGGGCCGGAGGACGGAGCTTGCGTAAGCCAGGTCTCCTCCTGCCACCGCCTGAACCACCGCGCGCTGACCGTGACCCGGCCAGACGAAACCGAGGAGGTTTTCCAGGTCCCGGGATCCGTTCGGGGCCGGTGTACCGGTCAGGATGAGCCTGCGCGCCGCCAACGGCCCCAGCGCCATGCAGGCCGCTCCGTATGTGCCCCGGGCCCCGAGCTTCATCCGATGAGCCTCATCGAGGATGATCATGGACGGTCCGGCCTTGAGCCAGCTGGCCAGCATGGGCAGCGACCGGTCGAGGCGCTCGTAGTTCACCACGAGCACCTCAGCCCACTGGTCCATGGATCCGTCCAGCACGTTGGTCCGCAGAGGATGGATCAGGCACTCGGCGGTCTCATAACGCCACGACTCGTACGCGGACTTTGGGCAGACGACAAGCAGGCGGGTCACGCGGCCGGCCGCCTTCTGCGCCGCGTACACAGCGAGCGCGACACGAGTCTTCCCTGCGCCGGGGACGCTGAAGTTGGCACCGTGCTGTAGAGAGAGGAGCTTGGCGATATCCCGGCGTTGGAACGAGCTGAGTTCACCCTTCCAGGCATCGCCGAGGAGCGCAGGGACGTCGTCAGGCGAGACTTCGCTCGGCGTCTCACGCCCCACGAGCCGTTCCTGAACGGTCTGAGCGTCCCGGACCACCCCGGACACCAAGTCCCGCAGGTCATCCGCCCACTCGACACCGGCCGGGTCGGGCCAGGTGCTGAGCACTCCCAGATCCGCCAGCAGCTCGTCCAAGGAGACTGAGGCGCTCGCGGGGCCGAGCTGGCCGCCGGTGCGGAACCGGGCGGCCAGCTGGACCAGGTCCTGCTGATACGTTTCCGTCGTCCGCAGGACGACCCGGGTCCGCGTCTCGTCAAACCCCAGACGCAGTGACTTCTTGAGGTTGGTCAACGCGGGCCCTCCGCCGAGACGGCCTGCAGCAGCCAGGCAACTCCTTCGCCGGGCTGCGGCAGCCCACGGCCCGCCTGTTGCGCGAGCTTGAGCAGACTGGCCCGCAACTTGATCACGGCCTCATCGAACTGCTCCTCATCCAGGCTGCGGGACGTTCGCGCCTGCACCAAGTCACTTACGCACTGATCAATGCTGGCGCACGCGTCGGCCAGCCGGGCCGGCGCGAGCTGCTTACGCTTGCGCAGCCGAGCGCTGCGCCCAGCAGCTTCGATCGCCTTGTCGAAGGCGATCTGCGCGCGGTCCCACACTTCCTGTGCGGAGGCCTTTTGCGCATCGCCGATGGCCGGCGCATCACTCCGCACCACAGCGGCGGCTCGGAGAATCTCATCGTTCATGGCACGCGCCTCAGCCACAGCGGAGGAGGCCGCGGGGACCTCCAGGCCAAGACCGGGGACGGCCACCGACTGCGGCTGCGACGCGCTGCCGCTACCCCTGGGCAGCTGCTTGTCGAAACCTGCCTTGAGGAAGTCCTCGTCGATGTGACGGACGTCGGTCTTCGAGAAGTTGAGAAGGATGGCGGCCAGACGCATCTCCCTCAGGACGTCCGCCTGGTCACGGTCAACCGTTTCCAGCTTTACGTAGAGGCGGTGAAGTTCCTTGAGGCGCTCCTGGGCACCTTCCCAGTCCACCAGGCGCAGGGTGCTGCCACCGCCCGTGCGGCTGCGCTCGTTGAGCTCACGGATGGTGCTCAGGATCCAGCGCTCCTGGTGGTAGGTGCGGACCTGAATCCGGAAGTCCTTCGCGATCTGCTCCGGCGTGCGCCCCAGCGCGGCCTGTTCCTCCATGGCGAGGAGGCGGTTGATGTAGGAGTAGTCCCGTCGGTGGTCCTTGCGCAGCTGCAAGGCCAGCTCAACGGCGTTGATGTCGGCCCAGGTGAACGACTCTGGCAGCACGCCGACTCGCATCGACTGCTCGCCCAGTTCGCGCAGTGCGGCGGCCCGGGTGTTGCCGTTCACCAGCACCCCGTGACGGGTCACCAGCCCGGGGTCGTTCTGCCCGAACTCCCTGAGACTGTCCTTAAGAGTGTCAAAATCCTTGTCCCGCAGGTTCGGGTTCGCCGGCGACGCCTTGAGCAGGAACTGCAGGTAGTCCTGGCTTTCCGCACTCCACGGATCCTTGTCCAGCGACTCGTCGCGCACAGGGTCGTGGCTACGCTGAGCGCGGATTCGGTGGGTGCTCGGGTTGTAGTAGAGGCTACTGAGCGGCAGGTCGATCACTTCGACATGGGCCTGCTGCCCGTTCCAGTCGACAGTCACGGTCTCCCGGGTGCCGCGGGCGGAGCTGACTTCCTCCACCTTCTTGCTGATCAGCTCACTGAACTCGGCCGCACGGGGCGGGGCAGGAAGCTCGCGCGTCATCGTGTATCCGTCCTGATTTCAGTCGTCGGTGCTGGCGGATTCGAGGGCGTCGGCCACAGCCTTGCGGGACTCGCCTGGCAACGTCCGGTACAACGCCCACAGCAACTCCAGCGAGCTGTACGTCCGCTTGTCGTTCCTCACCCAGCCGCTCAGTACGCTGCGCTCCAAGGGCGCGAGCGCCTCGATCTTCGCGAGCAGCTCGGGCAGGTGCACGGACCGTTCCACAGTCCCACGTCCGCACCGCTGGCATTCGGTGACCAGCTGATGCGTGACGCCGCCGTCCACCAGGGTTACCGGCCGTCGGGCGACGTTCAGCACCGCAAGTGCGACACCGTCGTCATACGCCTCACCACCGGTGATGCCGCACGTACGGCACAGGTATCCGTCCTCCTGCAGTACCTTCGCGCGTTGGGCGCTGGTAATGCTGGACTTGTGACTCGGAGTCTTCGCCTGGCCCGGCACCCACACATCCTCGCCGCGCTTCACAAACCGGCGCTCCTGGGGCCGCAGCTCAGGGTCCTCGCGGGACGTCGCGATCTCCCACCCGTAGTCCCTGAGATCGCGCATACGCCGGTCGATCTGCGCGATGTCCGGGAAGTCCTCGCGCAGAGCGGCCACAGTGAAGATTCCGCCCACCCCTACTTCCTGGACCAGCCAGAGCGCGGCTCGCGCCTTGCTGCCGAGCTTGTGACCTCCGGCACTGGTCTCCTCCCATGACGGCATCGTCATGATGGGTCCCTCCCACTAAGAATGGCGCGCACAGCGCACGCGATTCGACCCGCTTGTCTCCGGTTGTGCGAATTGCGTGAGATGGACTAGTTGCAGCTGCCCCTAGGCACACCTCACACCACCCCCCGCACAATCGGGGGCTGCCATGTAAAGCGTGACACATCGAAACCCCGCCGAACCCTCTCAACCGAACTTGCGCACCAACTAGCAAGAAGAGAAACAGGAAACGCCGGACGGTACCCCGCTGACTCCCGGCACAATGAGGCTCGACAACGCCGACCAGCGGCAGGCGTTAAGGCCGGTCGGTAGGATTACGGAGGTATGCCGCCATGGCAGCGCGCAGTAGTAGTCGCCCCCCATTCGCGTGGACGGAGAAAGACCTCCACGACGACATCCCACCCGGCAGGCGACAACTGGCCATGGCGCTGCGGAAGGTCTGCCGCCACCTGGCCGTCAGGTCTCCGGACGGCAGCACAGTTCTCACCCACCCCACGCAGGCGCAGGCAGCGAAGCACCTCTACGTAGGGGAAAGCTCCCTGACCAGGTACCTCACGGGGCAGTACATCCCTTCCAATAAGGTGACTACTTCGATCTTTGAGACCGCATGCCGGGACGCCGGGGGCGATCAAGGCCTTGGTATCACCAAGGAGCACCTGCTGGAACTGCGGGCGCGAGCTGAGCAGGAACGATGCATCAATTGCGCCCGCCACAGAGAGGAAGCGCAAGCCGCCAGGCACGAGCTAGAGGCTTCACTCGACGAGCAGAAGAGACTCACGAAAGAAGCGGAGGACCAAGACGCGAGATTGCGCGCTCTGCGGAAGCGGTGCTCCGCCCTGGAGCACGAGACGCTGCGGATACACCTGGCTACTGAAGCCGGCCAGCAGAATCGTTGGCCAGAGGACGCGGGCGCAACTCCGCTGCCGGTCCCCCGCCGGAACGGGGACCGGCAGCGGAGTACAAAAGACGTGTCGGCGGCGCAGAGGATCAGACGCCGCGCGGAGGAGCTCGCCGGCGGCGGCCAGCCAGACCGTGTCCTCGCTCTATTGCGGCACACCGTGGACGCCTGCACCTCTCAAGAGATGGCCTTGCTGGTGGCTTTGCTGCGGTCGAACGGGCAAGAGGAGCTGGTTGGAAACTTCGTGCACATCTACGGCCGGGACAGGAGCGACCGAGATGTGCTGCACGCCGCGCTAGTACTGCACGAACATGATGTTGCCGCGGATGCGGAGGCGCTTCTGCGCGCGGCTGCGGCGCGTCCGTGAACGGCGCTCCCGATACTGCCCGGCGGGGCCAGGGTGGGAAGCCGCGCCAACTGGCTTGACCCGGTGCACCGGGAGGCTAAGCCGCGTCCGCCTCAGCCTCGTAGTGCATCTGTGCGCGGTCCAGCACATCGTCTGGGTCCAGGCCGCGTACGCTGCTCCAGTGCAGCAGGTCGGCGATCAACTCGACGGCTGACTCTGCCAGGACGGCGTCATGCTGGCCCTGCTGGAGCGTCCCACTGCGCGCCCGATAGGTCTCCAATGCGTCGGCGGCCCGCTCCATTCGGCGGCAGCCGGCGTCCTGTCCGATTTCGATCTCGCACCACACCGCCTTGCCGATGGCCGTGACCACCGTTCCCCAGTCCACGGCCATCGCAGCCAACATGTGCAGGCCACGGCCGCACTCCGAAGTGCAGTCGGCAGCACGCACCGAAGGCAGCGAGTCGGCCTTGTCATGCATCTCGACCCGCAGCCGCTCACGTTTCCGCTCAAGGATCAGCGTTGCCGCAGAGCCTTCACCGACGTGCTTGATGACGTTCGTCGCCAGCTCCGTCACGACGAGCCGCGCCGCGTCTCCAGCAGTCGGCACGCCCCATTGGCCCAGCTGGACGGTCACCGCCCGCCGCAGCAGGCGCACTTCGCAGGGCAGCGCTTCGAAAGGCAGCACGCAACGGCGCTGCACATCCTCCATGTAGGTCCCCGGCACAGCAGTTCTCCCTCCCGCGCCACTTCCTTTGCGCACACCGTGGCCGAACGGATGCGTTGCGTGGCGGTACGTTACCGAGGATGACACAGAGAATTCTCTCCATGTAACTTCTCACGAGCCTCGATCGGGTGAATTCGAAGATGGTGTAAGCCCGCCCTATCTAGCCTGTTCTCGCCCGAGCGGTCACCTGGCCTATACCTCCGAGGAGCCCCATGTCCGTGAGGACCACCACACGCCGTCGTCAACTGGGGGCGATGCTGCGCAAGTTGCGCACCCGTCAAGGGATGACCCTCGAAGAGGCCGGACGGCTCGTCGGTGTGTCAAAGGCAACGGTCAGCCGGTACGAGACGCAGGCGGGCCCGGTGAAGTGGATCGTCGTCGACGCACTGTGCCGGGAGTACGGGGCTGCGGAAGCGGAGCGGGAAGCAGTCGTCAAGCTGGCCAAGGACGCCAAGCAGCAGGGGTGGTGGAACTCGTTCGCCGACACCATCCCCGAGAGCATGAACCTCCTGCTCACACTGGAGGACGAGGCCGTACGCGAGGATCACTTCTCCTGCGTCTACGTCCCCGGGCTTCTGCAGACCCGTGCGTACAGCACCGCACTCCAGAAGGCGAACGAAGTACCGCTGGAAGCCAGTGAGATCGAGCGCCTGGTCGACATCCGCATGAAGCGCCAGGAGATCCTTACCCGGCCCAAGCCGCCTCGCCTGTGGGCGATTCTCGATGAGTCGGTGATCCGCAGGGTCGTCGGTTCACCAGCCATCATGAAGGAACAGCTCGGCCGGCTGCTCGACGCGAATGAGTCGCCGCACATCCGGCTTCAGGTGCTGCCCTTCTCCAAGGGCGCTCACGCAGCGGCACTCGGCAGCTTCGTCATCATCGGCGGTACAGAAGCGGCCCTAGACGTGGTCTACGTCGACTTTCACACAGGCTCCCTGTTCCTTGAGAAGGAAGACGAACTGGAGCGATACAGACTTGCGTTCGAGTACCTGCGGGCACAAGCGTTGGACATGGAGGCTTCCTCCGAACTGATCCATCGCGCCCGCAAGGAGCTGTAGATGCCAGCCGACCACCAGAACCACACTCCGTCCGCCTGGTTCAAGTCGTCGTACAGCGGCGGTAACGCTACCGAGTGTGTGGAGTGCGCGTGCGCCGGCAGCGGCATCCTGATACGTGATTCCAAGCGTCGGCGGGACAGTCCGGTGATCAACGTGGCGGCAGAGCCGTGGAAGGCGTTCTTGCAATACCTGGGTCGGGGACCGCTGGCGTAAGAGGCGACTGCTGAGTCACTCCGTGGACAATTGGACGAGTAGGCCCGCGTCCCCTGCTCGCGATCAACCGCCTCTGGCCGCACACGAGTTGCTGTCCTACGATGCCCCCGCCGCGAGGCGCGCGGGTGGTGACGTCGGGGGGAATGGATGCTGGCCGAGGAGTACGGGTACCAGGTGTCGCCGCGGCCCGCGGCGGACACGGTGGGGGTCCGGGCTCAGGTGGAGGAGTTCCGGAAGAGTGCGCAGCGCCGGGTGCTGTGGTTGGCCTTGGGCTCGCTCGTCTTCCTCGGTGTCTTCTACGCCATCTTCCGTGAAGATCCCGTGATCGTGCTCATACCCCTGACCGCGATGGTGCTGGGTCTGCTGGCGGGCTACCGCACGGCCTGTGTGAAGGCCCCCCGGAAGTTGCTGGCCCTCCTGGAGAACAGTCGCTGGCAGGTCTGGCCGTGCCGTCTGGAGGAGATCGAGGGGAAGGCGGTGCAGCGGCGCGTGGTGCTGCTGGCCCCGGACAAGAGCGTCGCCGCCTCGTTCGTGGCGGTGGTCCCGCACAGTGTGTGGCTCGGGATGACCGACGGGCGGGGGGTGCTGTGGATCGCCGGTGATCTGCGGTTCCAGGGGGTGGCGGCCGTGCCCGGCGGCCGCCCGTTGTGGGTCATCGAACCGGAGAAGCCCGCGCAGCGGTCGGCCGCGTCCTCGGCACGGGGTGCCGTCGGCGGGTCGGGCTTCGACGAGCTTGTCGCCGAGGCCCGGTCGGCGGTCGTGTGGAACCTGCTGAACTGAACCGGAGCTGCCGGGAGCGGATCCGTCCGGCGGACGGCGTGGGTACGGGCACCGGCACCGGCACCGGCACCGGCAGGAGTATGCGGCGCGCTACGCGGACCGAGGCGGCGCTCGTATGAGGCTTCCAAGGGCAGTGCAAGGCATGGTGCTCACGCCCGCCGAGGCACAGCCCGCGACAGCTTCGCGTCGGGGCGGGCGCCCCGGACGGGCGGCCGGTGCTACCGCAGGGTGATCCGGGCCGCGACCGGCAGGTGATCGCTCTCCGTCCTGGGCAGCGTGCGGATGCCGTGGACGGTGGCCGAGCGGGCCATCACCTGGTCGATGCGGGCGACGGGGAAGGCGGCCGGGAAGGAGAGGGCGAAGCCGCGGGGCGGGGTGGTGAGCCGGGAGGTGAGGGGCGTCAGGGCGCGGTCGTGGACCGTGGCGTTGAGGTCGCCCATGAGGATCACGTGCCGTACCGGCTCGGCGGCGACGGCGCTGCCCAGGCGGCGGGCGCTCTCGTCGCGCCGGGCGGAGGCGAGACCGGTCGGGCGGATGCGGACCGACGGCAGGTGGACGACGTAGGCGGCGAGGCGGCCGTGCGGGGTGTGGACCTCGGCGCGCAGGCCGCGGTTCCACGGCTCGGTGATGCCCCGGGGCTTGATGTCGAGGGCGCGGGCGCCGGTGAGGGGGTGCTTCGACCAGAGGCCGACGGTGCCGCGGACCTCGTGGTGCGGGTAGTCCGCCCGCAGGGCCTTCTCGTAGGCCGGGACGGCTTGCGGGAGCAGTTCCTGCAGGGCGATGAGGTCCGGCTCGGCGGCGGCCAGGGCGCGAGCCGTGGACGCCGGGTCGGGGTTCTCGTCGCTCACGTTGTGCTGGACGACGGTCAGGTCGCGGGGCCCCGGGTTCCCGGCGGGCAGGAGCCGGCCGCCGAAGAGGTGGGTCCAGGCGGCCACCGGCAGCAGGAGGGCGACCAGGGCGAGGGCCGAGCGGCGGATCAGGGCCAGGACGAGCAGCACCGGCACGGCCAGGCCGAGCCAGGGCAGGAAGCTCTCCAGCAGACTCCCCAGGCGGCCCACCGCGTTGGGCACCGCCCGGTGGAAGGTCAGGAGGCCGGCGGTGAGGACCGCGAGGGCCGCGAGGATGCGGCCGCGTGCCCGGAGGAGTCCCCCGGCCCGGGCCGGTCCGCGGCCCCACATCGCCCGCCGGGTCCGGCCCCGCCCGGGTGTTCCGTCCGTTCCCTGCACGATGCGCGGCCCCTTGTCCGATCCCGATCAACAGGACGCGCGGGCTCGCACGCGTGGTTCCCGGGGCGGCCGGGCCGGAGCGCGGGCGGTCAGCCCAGGTCGCCGCGTTCCACGCAGAATTCGTTGCCCTCCGGGTCGGCCATCGTGACCCAGCCCCTGCCGTCCGGGCGGGTGTGGTCGGCCAGTTGGCGGGCACCGAGGGACAGCGCCCGGGCCACTTCCTCGGCACGGGTACGGCCGGCCGGCTTCAGGTCGAAGTGGACGCGGTTCTTGACCGTCTTGCCCTCCCCGACCCGGACGAACAGCAGGCCGGGTCCGCCGGCGGGGTCCTCGATCAGTGCCTCCGGGTCACCGGGCTTGTCGTCGTCGGACACCGGCTTGCCCAGCAGGGCACTCCAGAACTGGGCGAGGTCGTAGGGGTCACCCGTGCAGTCGAAGGTGATGTGGCGGATGGTGGGGTGCAACGGTCCTCCGGTGGTCGGACGGCGCGGTGCGGGCTCCGGGACCGGAGCCCTCGGGGGGCCCGGGCGTTCCGGTCCCGGGCTCCTCGCACCGCAGCATGTCCCTTCACGGGGAGGGGCGTCGAACGGTTTTCGCGCGCGAGCACCGCTCGCTCGCCGGCCCGCCCCCCTCCGCACCGCCTCGCCCCCGGCCCGGGCCCCGCACTGCCTCGCCCCCGGCCCGGGTCCCGCGCTGCCTCGCCCCCCGGCCCGGGTCCTGCACGGGGCAGCGCGCCGGAGCCTGTCCCGCCGTCGCCGCCGTCGTCGCCGCCGTCCCGTTTCGGAGGGGTACACGGGGGACGAACGGGACGGCGGCGGGGGGAGGCGGGTCAGGCGGCCGGAGGGGGCGCGGGCGGACGCCCGGGGGTCACTGCGCCGGGGAGAGTTCCGCGCGGCCGAAGAGGAGGGCGTAGCCGGGCGGCAGCTGGTCCAGGATGCGGGTGATCAGGTCGTCACCGGCCAGCGCCGGGAGGACGCTGAGGACCGAGCTGACGTCCCAGCGGGCCGTCGCCGCCGTCGCGCCCTCGATGCGGGTGGCCACCGAGTCGACGAACTCCGCCGCCGTCAGCGGGCGGGTCGCCGGGATCTGGGAGGCGACCACGCGCGCGGCCTCCTCGGGCAGGGCGCGGGCCAGTTCGACCCGCTCGTCGCCGACGACGTGGCCGCCGAGGGCCGACAGGACGACACGGGTGACGCTCTCCGCCTCCGTCCTCGTCGCGTACTGGCCCGACTCGCGTACGGCCTCGACGAGTTCCAGCCAGCGTTCGTCGTCCCCGCGGCGCGGCGCACGGGCGGCGCGGTCGGGGTGCGGGGCCGGGATCACCCGGTCCCGGTGCGAGGGCGCGGGCTTGTTCGGGGTCATCGTCGTCATGCTGCTTCGGACTCCTCTCCTGCTGAAGGCCTGCGGCGCCCTCCGAGGACCGGCGGGCGCGGGGCCGCGTCCCGCGGCGGCCGTTCCCGCGGGACGCGCTCGGGCCGCGGTCAGCGGCCGATCTGCTTGCGTCCGCCGCCGGTGATCCGGATGCGGCGCGGCTTGGCCTGTTCGGCCACCGGGATGCGCAGGGTCAGGACGCCGGCGTCGTACGAGGCGTCGATGCGCTCGGTGTCCAGGGTGTCGCCGAGGAAGAGCTGGCGGGTGAAGGTGCCGCTGGGGCGCTCGGCGACGAGGGTCTGGGCGCCCTCCGGGGCCGGGGAGCGGCGCTCGGCGCGCACGTTCAGGACGTTGCGCTCGACGTCCAGCTCGATCGTCTCGGGGTCGATGCCGGGGAGGTCGAAGTGGACGAGGAACTCGTCACCCGACCGGTAGGCGTCCATCGGCATGGCGGCTGCACGGCCGGCCGTTCCGTTCCCGAAGAACTCCTGCGCGAGGCGGTCGAGGTCGCGGAAGGGGTCGGTGCGCATGAGCATCACGGTCACTCCTTTCCTCGGGTTCGATCTCTGCGATGCCCGTACTTCTTATATAGCCCGAAGGAGGAAACTTGACAAGTGCCGACTCAACTACGGGCGCCGGTAACCTCAGAGGCGGCCAGTGAGGTCAGTGAGAACGACCCCTGCGGGGGAACACCGGGAGGCGGGCAGCATGGCGAGGGTTCCCAGTTCAGTGGTGGCCGCGAGCGGGATCGTCGGCGGGTACGGAGTGGCCCGCTGGACGCGGCAGCGCCCGCTCGGCGGGGTCGTCCTGGCCGCCGCCGGGACGGCCGCCGCCCGGCAGTGGCAGCAGCGCGCCGGGGGTGCGGCCGCGAGCGCGCTGACCGCCGCCTACGTCGCCGCGTTCGCCGGGTCGCACCCGCTGGCCAAGAGGGTGGGCGCCTGGCCGGCCGTGTTCGGGGTGGCCGGTGCCGTGGCGCTGGCGTCCTGGGCGGTGGCCGACCGCCGCGGCTGACCCCGCCCCACGGGCGGGCGGGGTGGGCACGTCACGGCCGCCGGCCGCCCGGTGCGCGCGCCGCCCCCGGCCCCTCGCTTCGCGTCAGGTCGCCACCCGCTGCGCCGTCGGCCCCGAGTCCCCCGGGCCCCGGTCCGCCGGCTCCGCCGCGGTGAGCGGTGTGGCGATGTCCTCCAGCGAGCGGCGTTCCGCGTTCACCGCGAGGAAGACGGCCACCAGGCCCGCCGCGCACATCAGGCCGGCGCCGATCTGGAACGCCAGCACGGTGTCGGCCACCTTGCCGGTGTTGGTGAGTTCCGCGAACAGCAGCGGGCCGCTGATACCGCCGGCGGCGGTGCCGATGGCGTAGAAGAAGGCGATGGACATGGCGCGGGTCTCCATCGGGAAGATCTCGGAGACCGTGAGGTAGGCGCTGGAGGCGCCCGCCGAGGCGAAGAACAGCACCGCGCACCAGCAGGCCGTCATCGTGGTCGCGTCCAGGGACCCGCGGTCGAACAGCCAGGCCGTGCCGAACAGCAGGATGCCGGAGAGCAGATACGTGCCGGAGATCATCACCCGGCGGCCGACGGTGTCGAACAGCTTGCCCAGCAGCAGCGGGCCGAGGAAGTTGCCGAGCGCGATGACGGCGAAGTAGTAGCCGGTGTGGCCGCTCGCCACGTCGAAGAACTGGGTGAGGATGGCGCCGAAGCCGAAGGTGATGGCGTTGTAGAGGAACGCCTGGCCGATGAAGAGGGAGAAGCCGAGCGCCGCCCGCCTGCGGTACCGGGCGAGGATCGTGCGGGCGATCTCCGTGAAGGACACGCTGCGGCGCTGGTGGATGGTCAGCTCGCCCTCGGGCTCGGGCAGGGCTTCGCCCCGCTCCTCCTCCACCCGGCGTTCGATCTCGGAGACGATGCGTTCGGCCTCGTCGTCCCGGCCGTGGATCAGCAGCCAGCGCGGGCTCTCCGGGACGTGCCGGCGGACCAGGAGGATCACCAGGGCGAGGACCGCGCCGAGGGCGAAGGTGAGCCGCCAGCCGACGTCGGCCGGGAAGATCGACGTGTCGAGCGCGACGATCGACAGCAGGGCGCCGCCGACCGCGCCGAGCCAGTAGCTGCCGTTGATGAGCAGGCCGACGCGGCCCCGGTAGTGGGCGGGGATGAGTTCGTCGATGGCGGAGTTGATGGCCGCGTACTCGCCGCCGATGCCGAAGCCGGTCAGGAAGCGGAAGATGAAGAACCACCACGTGTCGAAGGCCAGCGCGGTCAGGGCGGTGGCCCCCAGGTAGACCGCGAGGGTGATCATGAAGAGTTTCTTGCGGCCCCACAGGTCGGTGAGGCGGCCCCAGAACAGGGCGCCGGTACAGGCTCCGGCCACGTAGAGGGCGGCGGAGATGCCGGTGACCTCGCCGGAGGTGATGGGCAGTCCGCTGCCGGGCTCGGACAGGCGGGCGGCGATGTTGCCGACGATGGTCACCTCGAAGCCGTCGAGGATCCACACCGTGCCGAGGCCGATCACGATCGACCAGTGCCAGCGGGACCAGGGCAGGCGGTCCAGGCGGGCGGGAATGCTGGTGGTGACGGTGCGTCCGGTCCCGGACCGCGCGGTGGTCATGGCCCCCTCCTCGGCTCCTCGACGGCTCGCCCGGACCGGGTCCTCGATGCCGTGACGGGCCGTCGTCGGATCCCGGGGAGCGAACCACCGTCAGGTGCCCGGAGGACGGCCCTTTACGCCCCCGCCCGGGACGACCCGCCTCGCACGCCCGGCACGCCCCGCCCCGTACGCCGGGCACGCCCCCGCCCCGTACGCCCGGCACGCCCGGACCCGCCCCGCACGGCACCGCTGCCGGGCACGGATGCGGTGCGGCCCGGACGCGGGGCAGTGCACGGACGCGGGGCAGTGCACGGACGCGGGGCAGCGGCCGGCCCGGACGTGGGCAGGACCCGGAGGTAAGCAGGGCCCGGACGTAGGCAGGACGACCTGGACGTAGGCAGGGCCCGGAAGCGGGCAGACCCGGAAGCGGAGAGGACCCGGAAGCGGTGAAAACCCGGGCGGGCGGCGTCGGCCGGGGCCGTCCGCGCCACGCGCGGGGGCGACCACCACCGCCCCGCCCCCGTGCGGGGCCGCGCCCTACGCCCCCAGCGCCCGCGACACCGTGTGGATGAGCAGCCCGACCAGCGACCCCACCACCGTGCCGTTGATCCGGATGAACTGCAGGTCCCGGCCGATGTTCGCCTCGATCTTCTTCGTGGTGTGCTCGGCGTCCCAGCTCGCCACCGTGTCCGTGATCAGGGACGTGATCTCCTTGCGGTAGGTGGTGACCACGTACACCGCGGCGCTCTCCAGCCAGCCGTCGACCTTGCCCTGCAGCTTGGGGTCGGCGGACATCCGGGATCCCAGGGAGAGCAGCGAGGCGCGCACCCGCAGCCGCAGCTCGCTGCGCTCGTCCTCGGCCGCCGCGACGATCATCGCGCGGACGGCGGTCCAGGCGGAGGCGATGAGGTCCTGGACCTCGCCGCGGCCGAGGATCTCGCCCTTGAGGCGTTCCACCCGGGCGCGGGTCTCGGTGTCGGACTGGAGGTCGGAGGCGAAGTCGGTGAGGAAGCGGTCCAGGGCACCCCGGGCGGGATGGCCCGGCATGTCCCGCATCTCGGTGACGAACCGCAGCAGTTCCTTGTAGACGCGCTCGCCGACCTTGCGGTCCACGAACCGCGGGGTCCAGCCGGGCGCGCCGACGTGGACGGCCTCCATGACCGTGTCGCCGTGCAGCACCAGCCAGTCGTGGGCCCGGTTCACCACCAGGTCGACGGCCCGCTTGTGGCCGCCGTCGGCGACGATCCGGTCCAGCATCTTGCCCATGCCGGGGGCGATCTCCTGGGCGTCGGCGCGGCGGGTGATGGCCTCGCCGACCACGGCCTGGACGTCGGAGTCGCGCAGCACGGCCAGCGCTCCGCGCAGGGCCGCCGCGAGTTCGGCGGTGACCCGGTCGGCGTGCTCGGGGACGGCGAGCCAGGCTCCCAGCCGGCTGCCGATGCCGACGGCGCGCAGCCGGCCCCGTACGACCTCCTCGGAGAGGAAGTTCTCACCGACGAACTCCCCCAAGGAGACGCCGAGCTGGTCCTTCTTCCGGGGAATGATGGCCGTGTGCGGGATGGGCAGGCCCAGCGGGTGCCGGAAGAGGGCGGTGACCGCGAACCAGTCGGCGATCGCGCCGACCATGCCCGCCTCCGCCGCGGCGGCGACGTAGCCCGCCCAGGCTCCGGCGCCCCGGTGCGAGGCCCACTCGGCGAGGACGTAGACCACGGCCACGAAGACCAGCAGACCGGTGGCGGTGAGCTTCATCCGGCGCACACCGCGCCGCTTCTCCTCGTCCGCCGGGCTGAACGCGGTCATCGCGCGGTTCGACACGGCGCCGGGACGGGCATGCTGCCCCTCGGCGCCGCTTCCTCCGGTCTCCGGTGCTTCGGTCCGTTCCATCCACTCCACCCGTTCGGTGATCCCTCACACATTGTCCCTTCCTGACCGACTCCCGGAACGGAACCGGAGTTCCCGGCGTCTGTTCCGAGGGGTGACCGCGAGGGTGTCGCGGGCCGCCTCCCGCCCGTGACGCATCATGGGTTCGTCGGACCGGAGCCTCGGGGCTCCCACCTCCCGAGGAGAACAGAACAGCATGACCCGGGGACGTGACGGGGGCGCGGGCGCGCCCCCAGCGAAGCAACGCGCCCTGCTGGCGGCCGTCCTCGCCGTGATCGTGGCCCTCTCCGCCGCCCTGTACGGGGTCGTCGCGGCGGACGACGGCACCGAGCGGCGCGACACCCTCGCCGGCGGCCGCACACCCCACAACCCGGCCGCACCCGCCTCCACCGGCACGTGGGTCGCCTCCTGGGCCACCGCGCCCGTCGGCGGCGAACCCGGCACGGAGACCACCGGGCTGGCGGGCCGCTCGGTGCGCAACGTCGTCCACACCAGCGCCGGCGGTACGAGTGCCCGCGTCACGCTGTCCAATCTCTACGGGCAGTCGCCGCTGACCGTCACGCACGCGTCGATCGCCGTCGCGGCCGGACCCGGCGGGGCCGCCGCCGTCACCGGCACCCTGCGGCCGCTCACCTTCACCGGCAGCCGCTCCGTCGTCGTCCCGGCGGGCGCCCAGGTGGCCAGCGACGCCGTGCGCATCACCGTCCCCCGGGACGGCGACGTCCTGATCACCACCTACTCCCCCACCCCGTCCGGGCCCGTCACGTACCACCCGCGCGCCCGCCAGATCTCCTACGTCGCCGAGGGGGAGCACACCGGGGACACCACCGGCGCCCCGTACACGACCACGAGCGGCTACTGGCGGTACGTGACCGCGCTGGACGTGCTCAGCAGCGAGGCGGACGGCACCCTCGTCGCGTTCGGCGACTCCCTGACCGACGGGGTCACCTCCACCACGGGGGCCAACAGCCGCTGGCCGGACGTCCTCTCCGACCGGCTGCGCGCCGCGCTCGACGAGGGGCGGGACGTGCCCCGGCTCAGCGTCGTCAACGAGGGCATCAGCGGCAACCGGGTGCTCACCGACGGCCTCGGCCGCCCGCCGGAGAACCCGAGCGGACTGAACCGCTTCGGCCGCGACGTGCTCGGCCGCCCCAACGTGCGTGCCGTCGTGGTCGATCTCGGCGTGAACGACATCCTGCGCCACCCGGGCGCGGGTGACCCGGACCTGATCCTCGACGGCCTGCGCACCCTGGTCGACCGGGCTCACGCCCGCGGCCTGAAGGTCGTCGGCGCCACCCTCATGCCGTTCGGCGGGCATCGCGGCCACACCGACGCGCGGGAGGCGGTGCGGCAGCAGATCAACGCCGAGATCCGCTCCGGGCGGGTCTTCGACGCCGTCGTCGACTTCGACCGGGCGCTCCGCGACCCCTACGACCCGCGCCGCCTGCGCCCCGTCTACGACTCCGGGGACCACCTCCACCCCAGCGACCGCGGCTATGCGCGGATGGCGCAGGTCCTCGACCTGGACGAGCTGAGCGGCGGCGCCCCGGCGCAGCTGTGACGGGGCACCGGCCCGTCCGGTGACGGGCCGGGGGTGCGGGGGTGCCGACGGGAGTGCCTGGGGTGGCGAGCGGTCCGGGGCGGTCGTCGCAAGCGCCGCCGTGTCCGCCGTGTCCGCCGCACCCTTCACGCCCCTTCACGGCGGTCGGCGCCCACCCTGTCCGCCCCCGTCACGGCCGTCACGGCCGTCATAGCCGTCACAGGGGTCTCAGCCGTCAGTGCCCGCCGTGTCCGCCGTGTCCGCCCCGCCCGTCACGGCGCTCGGGGTGCTCCTCCGCGCCCGATCCGTGCAGGCCGTGCAGGCCGCCGTCCCAGGACGCGGAGCGCGAGGAGGCGTCCAGCTCCCGGCGGTTCGCCTTGCGCTCCAGCTTCTGGCGGCGGCGTTCCTCGCGCAGGCGCTGCTTCTCCGCGCGGGGCAGCTTGCGCTGCACCCCGACCCCGCCCCAGAAGGCGAACCCGGTGACGATCACCCGGGGCGCGCCCGGCTCGGCCGGGACACCCTCCTCCCGGTGGTCGAAGCCGCCCATGATGCCGATGCCGCGCACGACGACCTCGACGCCCGGCGGGACGGTGATGTCCACCCCGCCCATGATCGCGATCGCGTTGATCACGATCTCGCGGTCCGCGAAGTTCGCCTCCCGCAGGTCGATGTCGCCGCCGCCCCAGAACGCGAAGCAGTTGAACTGCCGCGGCGCCGTCCAGCGGCCCTTGCGCTGGAACCCCGACATCACCGCGACCGCCCACGACGACCGGCCGGCGTCGTCGCCGCCCACGATCCGTCCCGCCCAGTCGTCGGACGGGGCCGGGTCCTTCGTCAGCGACACCGCCGGAGCGGTGACACCGGCGGCCGGCAGGTCGCGGGTGATCGGCGCCAGCTCGCCGTACGTGCGCGCCCGGTAGGTCGCGTCCAGCCGCTCCCCGAACTCCTCCATGTCCAGGCGCCCTTCGGCGAGTGCCTCGCGCAGGATGTCGGCGACCCGTTCGCGGTCGTTGTCGGAGGCTCGCAGGTCCGGGGCGGCGTCGTCGGTCATACGCGTCAGCCTACGATTTCCCTCCGTCCGTCGGCTACGACGACGGACGGGCCCGCCCCCGCCCCGGCCCCCGCCGCAGGCACACCCGGCACCCGACACCCGGCACCCGGCACCTCGGACCGCGACCGGCCCCCGTCCTCCCCTGCCCGCCCCGGCCCATGCGTGTGACAAGCCGCATCCGACGCGGACGCGCCGCCTCGGCACGGAACTGTTCCCCGGATGCGACAGTCTTCAATAGAAGGAGCGCACCAGGCGTACAGCGACGAACGAGGCGAAACAGGAGTCCGTGCACGACATGAGCGACGAGCCGCAGCCACAGCCCGGCCCGGGCTGGGCCCCGAGAGAGCCACAGGCGGCCGACGCCCCTCAGGGCACGGCGGAGGGCGGGCGCAGGCGCACCGGCTGGCGCCGTCTGATCCCCACCTGGCGGATGGTGCTCGGCACCTTCGTCGTCGGCACCCTGCTGCTGATCGGGGCCTTCTTCCTCGGCTACCACCTGGTGAAGATCCCGCCCGCCAACGCCCTCGCCACCAAGCAGGCCAACGTCTACCTGTACGCCGACGGCTCCGTCATCGCCCGGGACGGCGAGGTCAACCGGGAGAACGTCTCGCTCGACCGCGTCTCCAAGGCCGCCCGGCACGCCGTCCTCGCCGCCGAGGACCGGGACTTCTACACGCAGTCCGCCGTCGACCCCAAGGCCATGGTCCGGGCCGCCTGGAACACCGCCACCGGCAAGGGCAAGCAGTCCGGCTCGACCATCACCCAGCAGTACGTGAAGAACTACTACCTGCGGCAGGAGCAGACCGTCACCCGCAAGGTGAAGGAGTTCTTCATCGCGATCAAGCTGGACCGGGAGCAGAGCAAGGACCAGATCCTGGAGGGCTACCTCAACACCAGCTACTTCGGCCGCAACGCCTACGGCATCCAGGCCGCCGCCCAGGCCTACTACGGCATGGACGCCAAGGACCTCGACGCCGGCCGCGCCGCCTACCTGGCCGCGCTGGTCAACGCGCCCAGCCAGTACGACGTGATCGCGCACCCGGAGAACCGCGGGGCCGCCGAGTCCCGCTGGAACTACGTCCTGGACGGCATGGTCGAGAAGGACTGGCTCAGCGAGTCCGAGCGGGCCGGGATGAAGTTCCCGGTGCCGAAGGAGAGCACCACCTCCACCGGCATGTCGGGGCAGCGCGGCTACATCGTCCGCATCGTCAAGGACCACCTGGTCCAGAACCGGATCGTCGCCGAGCAGGAGCTCGACCGGGGCGGGTACCGGATCACCACCACGCTCCAGAAGGACAAGCAGGACGCCTTCGTCGATGCCGTCAACGACAAGCTGATGGACCGCCTCGACAAGAAGAACCGCAAGGTCGACACCTACGTCCGGGCCGGCGGCGCCTCCGTCGACCCGAAGACCGGCAAGGTCGTGGCGATGTACAACGGCATCGACTACGTCAAGCAGTACACCCCGAACGCGACCCGCCGGGACTACCAGGTCGGCTCGATCTTCAAGCCGATCGTCTTCACCTCCGCCGTCGAGAACAAGTCCAGCACCCAGGACGGCCGGCTCATCACGCCCAACACGGTCTACGACGGCACCAACAAGCGTCCCGTGCAGGGCTGGTCCGGGCACTATGCCCCGGAGAACGAGGACCACGTCTCCTACGGTGGCGTCACCGTGCGCGAGGCCACCGACAAGTCCGTCAACTCGGTGTACGCGCAGATGGCCGTGGACGTGGGCTCCGAGAAGGTGCTGCAGACCGCCGTCGACCTGGGCATCCCGCCCAAGACGCCGTCGCTGACGCCGACCCCGTCGATCGCGCTCGGGGTGGCCACCGCGAGCGTGCTGGACATGGCGGAGGCGTACGCGACGCTCGCCAACCACGGCCGGCACGGCACGTACACCATGGTGGAGAAGGTGACGAAGGACGGCCGGGAGACGGTGGAGCTGCCGAAGCGGCAGACCCGGCAGGCCGTCAGCCGCCAGGCCGCCGACACCACCACCGCCGTGCTGCGCGGCGTCGTGCAGAACGGCACCGGCACCGCCGCCCTCGACGCCGGACGGCCCGCCGCGGGCAAGACCGGGACGGCGGAGGAGGACAAGGCGGCCTGGTTCGCCGGCTACACCCCCGACCTCGCCACCGTCGTCGCCGTGATGGGGCAGGACCCCGAGACCGGGGCCCAGAAGAAGCTGTACGGCGCCATGGGCCTGCCGCGGGTCAACGGCGGCGGCGTCCCGGCCGAGATCTGGGCGCAGTTCACCCGGGAGGCCCTGGAGGGTGAGCCGGTGCAGGAGTTCGACCTCGACCTCCAGGTGGGGGCCGACCAGGTGCAGCCCCTGCCGAGCGACGCCACCACCGCCGACCCGGGCGCCGGCGAGGAGGACGAGGACCGCTCGCCCACGCCCGACGGGCCGGAGAGCGGCACCGCGTCCCCCGGGGACGAGCCCGGGCAGACCGAGGGCCAGACCGGCGGCCAGACGCAGGGCCAGACCGACGGCGGCACCGGCACCCCGGACGGCGGCACCACGGAGGGCGGCACCACCGACGGCGGCACCGGGACCGGCGGCACCACGGGGGACCCCACGGGCGGCACCGGGGACGGCGGCGCCGACGGCACCGGCGGCGTCGACCAGGGCGGCCTCACCGGCACGCTCACCGGCGGCCGCCGACAGTGAACCGCGGGCGGTGAACCCCGGGCCGCGCGCCCGGGGGCCGGGCACGGCGGAGGGGGCCGGTGACCGCCACGGTCACCGGCCCCCTTCGTCACACAGCCGGCCCGGCTACAGGTACAAGCCGGTCGAGTCCTCGGAGCCCTCGAACCGGTCCGCGGCCACCGCGTGCAGGTCGCGCTCCCGCATCAATACGTAGGGCACGCCCCGCACCTCCACCTCGGCGCGGTCCTCCGGGTCGAACAGCACCCGGTCCCCGGGCTCCACCGTCCGGACGTTCTGCCCCACGGCGACCACCTCCGCCCAGGCCAGGCGCCGGCCCACCGCGGCGGTCGCGGGAATCAGGATGCCGCCCCCGGAACGCCGCTCGCCCTCGGTGGTGTCCTGCCGGACGAGCACGCGGTCGTGCAGCATCCGGATGGGCAGCTTGTCGTGCTGGGAGCCGTGGTCGTTACTGTTGGCGCTCACGCTCTGAAACCTACCTGCCCTCACCGACCACGCACGCGGGCGGGGTCAGCTCCTGCGTCGGCGCGAGCCCAGCGCCAGCAGTCCCACGACGCCGACCAGCAGCACCGCGACCGGCACGACCCGCTCCAGACGGGGGGATCCCTCCTCGTCGACGAACTGGGCCTTCACCTCGCTCAGCGCGGCGTTGACCCCGACGTAGGCGCGGCCCAGCGTGTGGTCCACGTTGGAGACGACCCGGGCCTTCGCGTCGTCCACGATCGTCTTCGGGTGCACCCGCACGCCGATCTCGTCCAGGGTCTCGGCCAGCACCGCGCGACGGCGCCGGATGTCCGCCTCGATCTCCGCCGGGGTTCTGGTGTCCGCCGTGTCCGCCACCGTGTCGCCTCCGAAATCTGCTCAATCCGCTGAATTCGCTGATACCGCTGATACCTGTGCCGGACAGTCTGTCAGCTTCGCGCCGGGCCGCACCGTCAGCACCCCCGGTTACCCTCGATCCCGGCACCCGATCCACCCAGCGCGCACGTACGAGGAGACAGACCGATGAGTGAACGCCTCAAGCCCGGGGACGAGGCCCCCGCCTTCACCCTGCCGGACGCCGACGGCAACGAGGTGTCCCTCGCCGACCACCGGGGCCGCAAGGTCATCGTCTACTTCTACCCGGCCGCCCTCACCCCGGGCTGCACCAAGCAGGCCTGCGACTTCACCGACAACCTCGACCTGCTCGCCGGCGCGGGGTACGACGTGATCGGCGTCTCGCCGGACAAGCCCGAGAAGCTGGCCGCGTTCCGCGAGAAGGAGTCCCTGAAGGTCACCCTGCTCGCCGACCCCGACAAGAAGGCCCTGGAGGCGTACGGGGCCTTCCGGGAGAAGAAGAACTACGGCAGGACGTACCTGGGCGTCATCCGCTCCACGATCGTGGTGGACGAGGAGGGCAAGGTGGAGCACGCCTTCTACAACGTCCGGGCCACCGGCCACGTGGCCAAGATCATCAAGGATCTCGGCATCTGAGGGAGCTGCCCGGCCGCTAGCATGGCCGGGCAGCATCGAGCGGCCGTGGTGGAACTGGCAGTCACGCTGGGTTTAGGTCCCAGTGGGGTAACTCCCGTGAGGGTTCGAGTCCCTCCGGCCGCACCAGTGTTCAGCCCACCGGTGCGTTCGGCCCACCGGTTCGTCAGCCCACCAGTTCGCGGATCACCGGCACGAGCGCGCGGAACGCCTTGCCGCGGTGGCTGATCGCGTTCTTCTCGGCCGCCGTCAGCTCCGCGCAGGTCCGGCTCTCGCCGTCCGGCTGGAGGATCGGGTCGTAGCCGAAGCCGCCGGTGCCGGACGGGCTGTGGCGCAGGACGCCGGTCAGGCGCCCCTCGACGACCCGTTCCGTGCCGTCGGGCAGGGCCAGGGCCGCCGCGCAGGCGAAGTGGGCGGCGCGGTGCTCGTCGGCGATGTCGGAGAGCTGGGCGAGGAGCAGGTCCAGGTTGGCCCGGTCGTCGCCGTGGGTGCCGGCCCAGCGGGCGGAGAAGATGCCGGGGGCGCCGCCGAGGACGTCGACGCAGAGACCGGAGTCGTCGGCGACGGCGGGCAGGCCGGTGGCGCGGGCCAGGGCGTGGGCCTTCAGCAGGGCGTTCTCGGCGAAGGTGACGCCGGTCTCCTTGACGTCGGGGACCTCCGGGTGGGCGTCGGCGCCGACGAGTTCGTGGGGCAGGCCCGCGTCGGCGAGGATCGACCGCAGTTCGGTGATCTTTCCGGCGTTGCGGGTGGCGAGGATCAGGCGGTTCATGGCGTCCAGTATCCCGGCCGTCGCGGGCCGCCGGTCACGGTGTGCAGACCTTGGTGAGCTCCCCGGCCGCGTCGGTGACGGGGCTGATGTCGGGGGTCTTGTCACCGTTCTCGATGGAGGTGCGCACGTTGCCGACGGCCCGGTCGAGGTCGTCGACGGCCTTGCCGACGTCGGCGTTGTCGGTCTTGTCGGCGAGCTCGTCGAGGTTCTTGTCGATGGAGGTGAGGGACTCCTCGAGCTGGGTGACGTCGTTGGAGGCGTTGTCCACGGCCTGCTGCATCTCCGTCACGCTGTCGGCGATGGCGTCGGCGGTCTGGACGCAGTCCAGCGCCTTGTCGACGGCGGCACAGCCGGTGGTGAGTCCGGCGGTCAGCGCGACGGCCGCCAGGGTGGCGGCGACGGCTGTGGTGCGGCGTCGGCGGCTCGCGGCCATGGGGTTCCTCCCTCGTGCGGGCCGTGTGGGCCCGTGTGGCTGGGCGGGCGCGCGGAGTCGGCCGTGCGCCCGTTACCGGTTCAGACGCGGCGGTGACCGGCGCGGTTGCCCGCGCCGGTCACCGGAGTTGGGGTGCCCTTTACCTTTCGAGGACGGTGGCGAGCGCGGCGCGCTGAGCGTCGGCGAGGGTGGCGCAGCCGGCCACGGCGAGGTCGAGGAGCGCGTTGAGCTCGTCGCGGGCGAACGGTTCGGCCTCGGCGGTGCCCTGCACCTCGACGAAGCGGCCGTCGCCGGTGCAGACGACGTTCATGTCGGTGTCGGCCTTGACGTCCTCCTCGTAGCGGAGGTCGAGCAGGGGGGTGCCGTCGACGATGCCGACGGAGACGGCGCTGACGGTGCCGGTGAGGGGGCGGCGGTTGGCGCGGACCAGCTTGTTCGCCTGGGCCCAGGCGACCGCGTCGGCGAGGGCGACGTAGGCGCCGGTGATGGCGGCGGTGCGGGTGCCGCCGTCGGCCTGGAGGACGTCGCAGTCGAGGACGATGGTGTTCTCGCCCAGGGCCTTGTAGTCGATGACGGCGCGCAGCGAACGCCCGATGAGGCGGCTGATCTCGTGGGTGCGTCCGCCGATGCGGCCGCGGACGGACTCGCGGTCGCCCCGGGTGTTGGTGGCGCGCGGGAGCATGGAGTACTCGGCGGTGACCCAGCCCTCGCCGCTGCCCTTGCGCCAGCGGGGGACGCCCTCGGTGACGGAGGCGGTGCACAGCACCTTGGTGTCGCCGAAGGAGACGAGGACGGAGCCTTCGGCGTGCTTGCTCCAGCCGCGTTCGATGGTGACGGGGCGGAGCTGTTCGGGGGTGCGGCCGTCGATGCGTGACATGGCGCCAGAGCCTAGCCGTCCGCGGGGCGGCGCCCGTGCCCGAGGTGCGCCAGGGCCCCCGCCCGGCGTGGGGAGGGGGCCCTGGGACCTCTCGTGCGGCACCCCGGGCGCGGGGTGCGCGCCGCGGGTCTCACATGAGGTCTTCGATCTCCGCCGCGATGGGGTCGGCGTCGGTGCCGATGACGACCTGGATGGCGCTGCCCATCTTGACGACGCCGTGGGCTCCGGCGGCCTTCAGGGCGGCTTCGTCGACCTTGGCCGGGTCGACGACCTCGGTCCGCAGGCGGGTGATGCAGCCTTCGACTTCCTCGATGTTGTCGATGCCGCCGAGCCCGGCAACGATCTTCTCAGCCTTGGTGGCCATGTTCGTTCTCCCTGATCCGAACCGCTTTGTCGCAGTAACCCACAGTTGGCCCAACTTTGCGAGCGGTCATGTCGTGGGTGCCCAAGGATGGCGTCACGACAGCGGAACCGTCACCAACTGGTCTACACCACCCGGTGGACCGGCGACAAACCCGCGGCCGGCGGCGCTCGCGCCCGGGCACCGCCGGATCGGACGAACACCCGACGAGCGTCCAGCGAAGGGGACCGGATGAGTGCCGACAGTCCCGCGGGTGCGGCGAACGGGGTCAGCCCCGCCCGCGAGCGGTGGAACCGGTTCTTCCAGGGCCTGCAGAAGATGGGCCGCAGCCTGCAGCTCCCGATCGCCGTGCTGCCGGCGGCGGGCATCCTCAACCGGCTGGGACAGCCGGACGTGTTCGGCGACGACGGCCTGGGCTGGACGAATGTCTCCAAGGTGATGGTCGGCGCGGGCGGCGCGCTGCTGGACGGGTCGCTGGGCCTGCCGCTGCTGTTCTGCGTGGGCGTGGCCATCGGCATGGCGAAGAAGTCGGACGGCTCGACGGCGCTGGCGGCGGTGGCGGGGTTCCTCGTCTACTACAACGTGCTGCGCCAGTTCCCGGAGGACTGCCCGGCAGGCTCCACGGCGGTGCAGGGCATCGGCTGCCAGGTGACGGAGGACCCGGCGACGGTGACGGCGTTCACCTTCCAGAACCCGGGAGTGTTCGGCGGCATCGTGATCGGCCTGATGGCGGCGTACTTCTGGCAGCGCTTCCACCGCACCAAGCTGGTGGACTGGCTGGGCTTCTTCAACGGCCGCCGCCTGGTGCCGATCATCATGGCGTTCGCGGCGATCGTGTTCGCGGCGCTGGCCCTGTGGGTGTGGCCGCCGATCGGTGACGCGCTGGAGAGCTTCAGCGACTGGATGAGCGACCTGGGCGCGTGGGGCGCGGGCGTCTTCGGCGTCGCCAACCGGGCACTGCTGGTGGTGGGCCTGCACCAGTTCCTGAACGTGCCCATCTGGTTCCAGTTCGGCAGCTACACCAAGCCGGACGGGACGGTGGTCCACGGCGACATCAACATGTTCCTGGCGGGCGACCCGAACGCCGGGCAGTTCCTGTCGGGCTTCTTCCCGATCATGATGTTCGCGCTGCCGGCGGCGGCGCTGGCGATCACGCACTGCGCGCGCCCGGAGCGGCGCAAGGAGGTCGGCGGCCTGATGCTGTCGGTGGCGCTGACGTCGTTCGTCACCGGCATCACCGAACCGATCGAGTACTCCTTCCTGTTCGTGGCGCCGGCGCTGTACGTGATACACGCACTGCTGACGGGCGTGTCGATGGCCGTGACGTGGGGCCTCGGCGTGCACGACGGCTTCAGCTTCTCGGCGGGCCTGATCGACTACGTCATCAACTGGAACCTGGCGACCAAGCCGTGGCTGATCATCCCCATCGGCCTGTGCTTCGCCGCGCTGTACTACGTGATCTTCCGCTTCGCGATCACCAAGTTCGACCTGAAGACCCCGGGACGGGAGCGGGAGGAAGAGGTGGAGGACACCACCAAGGCGTGATCCGGCCCGTCACCCCTCCCCGCCCCACTGGCCTTCAGCGCATGATGCCGGTCGGTCGGAGTATCCGTGCCCCCCGCTGTACCCCCGCACGAGAGGTGCCCGGGTTCCGGGTGCGCCCGGAGGTGGCCAGGCGGCCCCCAGCCCCGGCTCACCAGGAAACGGGAGCAACGCCAGACGGGCGTGGACAAGACGGCACTGAGCTGTCCGCGATGAGGGTCACACGCGGGGAGATCTCCGCCCATCCCGGCCGCACCTGCCCATCGGGCAGAAAGGCAACCTCACCCAGATGTGGCCCTCACCCACACACCGACGGCTAGGGTAACCACTTACACATCAAGGAGGGCAAGTGGACAATAAGCCAGCCAAAGCAGACGAAGCAGATATCGCGATAACCGCACTCGTCACCATTGTCATCGCTGGCGCATTCCTCTTCGCCGGCCGGATCCTCTCGGAGGTTCTGCTGCCGAATTCCCCGACGGGCACTGCAGGTCAGTGGATTTTGACCGCAGGCGGGATGGCCATTGCAGCACTCTGGGCGGTGCGTCGCCTCAGGTGACTCAAGCATCCGATGCCTGATCCGGCATGGAGCATGGAGCCCGAATGCATCCAGGAGACTCGGCGCCGCTTTTCTTCACGCCAAGATGCTCTGAGATACCACATGCTATGTGGACTCTGCTGCCGTAACGAAGACTTTGCGGGCCATTCACTTTTCCCCCCGGCCGGGCGCAGGGATACACACCCCGAGGCCCTCTGGGTGACGAGGCCGGCGGCCCGCTACGCACGACGCCCCCGTGCCGTGGCGCTCGCCGCACGACCATGAACGGTGGCCCGAAGCTCGGCGTCCCACCACCACCCGGGCACGTGCCCGCGGACTGAAGGCAGCCCCGACAGACCCTCCGACCTCGTCGGTCCGAGGGTCTGTCACTGTGTCTGGAAGACGGTCCCGCAGACGGCGGCATCAGGTTCCGCTTCGCGCCCCTGCGGCCACGGTGCGTAGCCCCGCGGTTGCGATTCTGACGGGTTCCTTATATGGGCCACATCGTGTTAGAACAGGTCTACACCACTGAGTGGTGTAGACCACCACCGATGGAGGACGTATGAGCACCGCCACCGCATCGGCGGCCCCCGCGAAGAAGCGGGGATCCGGCCTTTTCCAGGGCCTGCAGAAGGTGGGCCGCAGCCTTCAGCTCCCGATCGCCGTGCTGCCGGCGGCGGGCATCCTGCTCCGCCTGGGCCAGCCGGACGTGTTCGGCGAGGACGGGTTCGGCTGGGACAGGGTAGCGGCCGTCTTCGCCACCGCGGGTGGCGCGATCTTCGACAACCTGCCGCTGCTGTTCTGCGTCGGTGTGGCCATCGGCTTCGCCAAGAAGTCCGACGGCTCCACGGCGCTCGCCGCACTGGTCGGCTTCCTCGTCTACAGCAACGTCCTGAAGGCCTTCCCCGTCACCGAGGCGAAGGTGCAGGCGGGCGAGGACATAGCCGCGACCTACAACAACCCGGGTGTCCTCGGCGGCATCATCATGGGTCTGCTGGCGGCGGTGCTGTGGCAGCGCTACCACCGCAAGAAGCTGGTGGACTGGCTCGGCTTCTTCAACGGACGCCGTCTCGTCCCGATCATCATGGCCTTCGTCGGCACCGCGATGGGTGTCTTCTTCGGCCTGGTCTGGGAGCCGATCGGTGAGGGCATCTCCAACGTCGGCGAGTGGATCACCTCCCTGGGTGCCGTGGGCGCCGGCCTGTTCGGTCTGATCAACCGCGCGCTGATCCCGGTCGGCATGCACCAGTTCGTGAACACCGTCTCCTGGTTCCAGATCGGTGACTTCACCAACGCCGCGGGCGAGGTCGTCCACGGTGACCTGAACCGGTTCTTCGCCGGTGACCCGGACGCCGGCCTGTTCATGTCGGGCTTCTTCCCGATCATGATGTTCGGTCTGCCGGCCGCCGCGATCGCCATCGCGCACGCCGCCCGCCCCGAGCGCCGCAAGGCCGTGATGGGCATGATGGTCTCCCTCGCGCTGACCTCCTTCGTGACCGGCGTGACCGAGCCGATCGAGTTCGCGTTCATGTTCATCGCCCCGGCGCTGTACGTGATCCACGCGGTGCTCACCGCCCTGTCCATGGCGATCACCTGGGCGCTCGGGGTGCACGCGGGCTTCACCTTCTCGGCGGGCGCCATCGACTACGGGCTCAACTGGAACCTGGCGACCAAGCCATGGCTGATCATCCCGATCGGCCTGGTGTTCGCGGCGATCTACTACGTGGTCTTCCGCTTCGCCATCGTCAAGTTCAACCTGCCGACTCCGGGCCGTGAGCCGGAGGAGGAGGTCGAGGACACCACCAAGGCGTAGGACCGCCCGCGCGGCGGGTCCGTGCGAAGGCCCCCGGCACCGTGACGGTGCCGGGGGCCTTCCCCGTGTGCGGGCGGCGGCCCGCCTCCGGGCGTCAGACCTGGTACACCGCCCCCGGCGCCGCCAGCTCCACCGGGCCGTCGTAGACCGCGCGGGCGTCGCGCAGGTTCACCTGCGGGTCGGTCCAAGGGGCGATGTGGGTGAGGACCAGGCGGCGGGCGCCGGCCCGGGCGGCCGTCTCCCCCGCCTCGCGCCCGTTCAGGTGCAGGTCGGGGATGTTCTCCTTGCCATGGGTGAAGGCGGCCTCGCACAGGAACAGGTCGGCGTCGCGCGCGAGTTCGTCCAGCACCGGGGTGACGCCCGTGTCGCCGGAGTACGTCAGCGTGCGCCCGCCGTGCTCGATGCGGATGCCGTACGCCTCCACCGGGTGCGCCACCCGGTCGGTGTGCACGGTGAACGGGCCGATCTCGAACGTGGACGGCTTGACCGTGTGGAAGTCGAACACCTCGCTCATGGAGGAGGCGGAGGGCGTGTCGGCGTAGGCGGTGGTGAGCCGGTGCTCGGTGCCCTCGGGGCCGTAGACCGGGAGGGGGTCGCAACGGCCGCCGTCGTGCCGGTAGTAGCGCGCGACGAAGTAACCGCACATGTCGATGCAGTGGTCCGCGTGCAGATGGCTGAGGAAGATCGCGTCGAGGTCGTAGAGACCGCAGTGGCGCTGCAGCTCGCCCAGGGCACCGTTGCCCATGTCGAGGAGCAGCCGGAAGCCGTCGGCCTCGAGGAGGTAGCTCGAACAGGCCGAATCCACGGACGGGAACGACCCCGAGCAGCCGACGACGGTGAGCTTCATGGAGCAGAAACCTCCGCTGCGGGGATGTGAGAACGGGGGTTGTGCGGTCCGTCGAGCGTAAGACGCAAAACGTGTGGTCGCTCCTTCGCCAGGGGCGGTTGTGGGGGAACTCACCTGCGCTGTCACCGGTTCGGCTGGAACCGGGGCGCATGGGGCGGGTGAGGGGGCGCGCGCCCGGAGCCCGCGCCGGTACGGTCGGGGTCATGGACACGTCCTGGTGGTGGCTCGCGCTCGCCGCGGTCGTCCTGCTCGCCCTGGTCGCCGCGCTCGTCGACGGCTGGGGCCGGGGTCACCGGCCCCCGGCGCGCGGAAGAAGGAGCCGGACCCGGGCGGGCGGGCCGCGGCCGGCGGAGATCTGGTGGGCGGGGGTGCCCTTCGAGGACCGGCCGGGGAGCAAGGACCGGCCCTGCCTGGTGCTGGCGGTGCGCCGGGACCGGGTCACGGTCGCCAAGATCACGACGAGGTCCGGCGGCGGGCGGCCCGGGGTGATCCCGCTGCCGCCGGGGTCCGTCGGCGACGCCCAGGGACGGACCAGTTACCTGGAGACGGACGAGTTGCGGGACGTGCCGCTGCGGGAGTTCCGCCGCCGGGCCGGCGTGATCGACCCGGCCCTGTGGGACCAGGTCCGCCACCTGGCGCAGTGAGCCCGGCCGGGGGCGGGCGGGCCGCCGGGGGCTGCCCGAGCCCTCGCCCGCGCAGACGCCCCCGGGCAGCGGTGAAGGGGCCGGAGCGTTGCTCGGGCCCCTTCGGGAAGGCTGTGCGGACGGGCGGGGATCAGGCCCAGAGCTGCCCCTGCAGTGCCTCGATGGCCTGCTCGGTCGTCGGGGCGGTGTAGACGCCGGTCGAGAGGTACTTCCAGCCGCCGTCGGCGACCACGAAGACCACGTCGGCGCTCTCCCCCGCCTTCAGCGCCTTCCGGGCCACGCCGATCGCGGCGTGCAGGGCGGCGCCGGTGGAGACGCCCGCGAAGATGCCCTCCTGCTGGAGGAGCTCACGGGTGCGGGTGACCGCGTCGGCGGAGCCGACCGAGAAGCGCGTGGTCAGCACGGAGGCGTCGTACAGCTCGGGGACGAAGCCCTCGTCGAGGTTGCGCAGGCCGTAGACGAGGTCGTCGTAGCGCGGCTCGGCGGCGACGATCTTCACGTCGGGCTTGTGCTCGCGCAGGTAGCGGCCGACGCCCATCAGGGTGCCTGTGGTGCCGAGCCCGGCCACGAAGTGGGTGATCGACGGCAGGTCGGCGAGGATCTCCGGGCCGGTGCCGGCGTAGTGCGCGCCGGCGTTGTCGGGGTTGCCGTACTGGTAGAGCATCACCCAGTCCGGGTGCTCGGCGGCGAGCTCCTTGGCGACCCGGACGGCGGTGTTGGAGCCGCCCGCGGCCGGGGAGGAGACGATCTCCGCGCCCCACATGGCGAGCAGGTCCCGGCGCTCCTGCGAGGTGTTCTCGGGCATCACGCACACGATGCGGTAGCCCTTGAGCTTCGCGGCCATGGCCAGGGAGATGCCGGTGTTGCCGGAGGTGGGTTCGAGGATGGTGCGGCCCGGGGTGAGGCGGCCGTCCTTCTCCGCCTGCTCGATCATGAACAGGGCCGGACGGTCCTTGATGGAACCGGTGGGGTTGCGGTCCTCCAGCTTGGCCCAGATCCGCACGTCCTCGGACGGCGACAGCCGCGGCAGGCGCACCAGGGGGGTGTTGCCCACCGCGGCCAGCGGGGAGTCGTAGCGCATCGGCGATCAGGCCGTTCGCGCCGGTCGCCCGGCCGCGGCGGCCGAGCCCCCGGCGACGGCCGGAAGGATCGTCACGCTGTCGCCGTCGGTCAGCTTGGTGTTGATGCCGTCGAGGAAGCGGACGTCCTCGTCGTTGAGGTACACGTTGACGAAGCGGCGCAGCTGCTCGCCGTCCACGATGCGGTCCTGGATGCCGGTGTGCCGGGTCTCGAGGTCGGCGAAGAGCTCGGCGAGGGTGTTCCCGGAGCCGTCCACCGCCTTCTGACCGTCGGTGTACTGGCGGAGGATGGTCGGGATGCGGACCTCGATGGCCATGGCGGAGGGCTCCTGTCGGAAGGTGTCGTCTGGTCGGTGGGCGCGCGGCGGCGCGGGGTGCGTGGTGACGCGGGTGGTGCTCGGTGCGGACGCCGGGGCTCACGGGCCGTACGGCGGCAGGGTCGTCAACAGATGGCGCTGGCGAGCCTGCACAGGTCGACGTGCAGCCGCGCCACGAGCATGCTGCCCGGCGTCTTGTCGCTCACGTCAGGGAGAACCATGCGGTCATCGTATCGATTCCCGATCGGGGGATCCGAGTGTGATCTCACTCTGCGGACGGCTGCCGACCGGACAGCGAGACGATGCAGGTGGGCGGGGCCGCCCGGGCCCGCCGGGCGGGCCTCATGGCGGTCAGTACGCCTCGACGACCTTGACCTCCTCCTCCGTGACCTCGCCGTCCACGATGCGGAACGAACGGAACTGGAACTCGCCGAGGCCGTCGGTGTCGGCGGTGGAGACCAGCACGTAGTGGGCGCCGGGCTCGCTGGCCAGCTCGATGTCGGTGCGCGAGGGGTGCGCCTCGGTGGCGGTGTGCGAGTGGTAGATGACCACGGGTTCTTCGTCGTTGTCGTCCATCTCGCGGTAGAGCCGCAGCAGGTCCTTGGAGTCGAACTCGTAGAACGTGGGCGAGCGGGCGGCGTTCAGCATGGGGATGAAGCGTTCGGGGCGGCCGGAGCCCACCGGGCCCGCCACCACTCCGCACGCCTCGTCCGGGTGGTCCTTGCGGGCGTGGGCGACGATCTGGTCGTAGAGCGCCTGGGTGATGGTCAGCATGAGGCTCAGCATAAGCAGACGGGCCGTTCCGTACCGAAGGGTGGTACGGAACGGCCCGGATGCCGGACGCCGTGAGCGGCCGGCCGCGGGGAGCCCCACGAGTGCTCCCCGCGGCCAGGGCGTCCTGGAGGGGACGGTCGGCGGTGCCGGAGGGTCAGAGCGACTTCGTCGCGGGGACCTCGGGCTCCTCGGGCCGGGCGTCGGCGGCCTCGCCGCTCTTGCGCCGGCTGACGAACTCCAGGAAGGAGTTGAGCTCCCGCTTGACCACGGGGGCCAGGAGGTAGAGGCCCACGATGTTCACGACCGCGAGGAGGAAGAGGGCCGAGTCGGCGAGGCTGATCAGGGAGTCGAGGGAGAGCAGGGCGCCCGCCACGACGAAGACGCTCCAGACGCTCTTGAAGATCGTCTCGCTGGTCCTGCTGCGGCCGAAGAGGTACGTCCACGCCTTCAGGCCGTAGTAGCCCCAGGTGAGGATCGTGGAGAAGGCGAACAACAGCACCGCGACGGTCAGCAGGTGCGGGAACCAGGGCATGACGGTGGCGAAGGCGTCGGAGGTGATGGTGACGCCGCCGATGCCCGCGCCCCCGCGGGCCTCGCCCCAGCTGGCCGGGTTGGCGATGACGATGGTCAGCGCGGTCATGGTGCAGACGATGACCGTGTCGATGAACGGCTCCAGCAGGGCGACCAGGCCCTCGCTCGCGGGGTGCTTGGTCTTGACCGCGGAGTGGGCGATCGGCGCGGAGCCGATGCCGGCCTCGTTGGAGAAGGCGGCGCGCTGGAAGCCGACGATCAGGGCGCCGAGGATGCCGCCCGCGACACCCTGGGGGTTGAAGGCGCCGGTGAAGATGTCGCCGATCGCGTGCGGCACGGAGGTGATGTTGACCAGGATGACGGTCAGGCAGGCCAGCACGTACATGACGCCCATGGCGGGGACCAGGCGGCTGGTGACGGAGGCGATGGAGCGGATGCCGCCGAGGAGCACCAGGCCGACCAGGACGGCGACCAGCACACCGAAGAGGACCGCGCCGGAGGAGGAGGCCATGAAGCCGTCCTCGCCGCCGAAGGTGGAGGCGATCTGGGCGTAGCTCTGGTTGGTCTGGAAGAGGTTGCCGCCGAAGAGGCCGAAGAAGAGGATCAGGATCGCGGCGAGGACGGCGAGCACCTTGCCGAGCTTGGCGCCGCCGCGGCCGAAGCGCTCGGCGAGGCCCTTGGGCAGGTAGTGCATGGGACCGCCGGAGACGGTGCCGTCCGCGTGCACGTCGCGGTACTTCACACCGAGGGTGACCTCGACGAACTTGCTCGCCATGCCGAGCAGACCGCAGACGATCATCCAGAACGTGGCGCCGGCGCCGCCGACGGAGACGGCGACGGCCACACCGGCGATGTTGCCGAGGCCGACGGTGCCGGAGACGGCCGCGGTGAGGGCCTGGAAGTGGCTGACCTCGCCGGGCGCGTCGGGCTCGTCGTACTTGCCGCGCACGACGTCGAGGGCCAGCTTGAAGCGGCGGGCCTGGACAAGACCGAACCAGCACGTGAAGACGAGACCCGCGATGGCGAGCCAGGCGACGATGAGGGGGAGTTCGGCGCCGAACACCTTGACGGTGTAGAAGACGATGTCGCCGACGGCGGTCGCGACGGGGTCGAAGAAATCACTGACGGAGTCGTCGATGTTTTGAGTGATGGAGTCGAGTGACATCGAGCTTCCTCAAGAACGGGGACGTGCTGGCGTAGCGCAGCAGAACGGGTGCGACGTGCGAACGCCGTGGTCCGTACGGCGGCGGTGGGGGGACGGTCACCAACGCGGGACCGCTTGCTTCCTGCCGTGCTGGTCCTGCAAGCCGGCCGGAGCCGGCTTCCCTCGCCCGCGACGTGGGTGGGCCGCAAACAAGTTGCCGATTTTTACCACGCCGTTCACCCGCCTCCGAGTGACACGCATCACAGAACACCGCCCATGCGGAATAAATCCACAGGGCGGTGACGGGATCGTTATGCGGACTTGAGGTTCCTCTGAGCGAACGATTCGACGGGATCTATATGGATGTATGGGACATCTTTACGGCATGAGGGTCGCGACGAGCGTCTCCTGCAGACCCCCGAGCCAGAGGTAGGCCATCACCATCGGCTTGCGGGCGTCCTCGTCCGGCAGACCGAAGAGCACGTCGGTGTCGTCCTCGTCGCCGATGTCCAGCCGGGCGCCGATCGCCAGACGCAGGTCGTTGAGGGCGCCGAGCCACTGCCGGGACTCCTCCGGCGACAGCTTCAGCACCGCCCCGCCCTCCCCGCCGGAGCTGAGGGCGTCCAGGGTGCGGATCACCGCGAGGGCGTTCTCCCGCTTGCCGGCGCGCAGGTCGTTCTCGGTGTAGCGGCGGAACTCCGCGGAGTGGGCCCGCTGCTCCTCGGCCTCGCCGGGCGAGGGCGGGCCCTCGGGGTCGCTGTAGGCGTCGGGGAAGAGGCGGCGCAGCACCGGATCGGAGGGCGGTTCGCTCGGCCCTTCGGCGAAGAGTTCGGCGAGCGGGTCGCCGGCGGCGTCCTCGGCGGGTCCGGGGCCGATCAGCTCCATCAGCTGCACGGCCAGCGACCGGATGATGGAGATCTCTACGTCGTCGAGGGCGACGGCGGCACCGCCGCCGGGGAGCGGTTCGAAGTGTCCGGGCATGGAGGCGATCGCTACTTCCGGTCCTCGCAGGGGGCGGGTGGGGTCCGGAAGGTCACTTCCGGTCGTGCTGGAGGGTGGCCCACAGGCCGTAGCCGTGCATGGCCTGGACGTCGCGTTCCATCTCCTCGCGGGTGCCGCTGGAGACGACCGCCCGGCCCTTGTGGTGGACGTCGAGCATGAGCTTGGTGGCCTTGTCCTTGGAGTAGCCGAAGTACGTCTGGAAGACGTACGTCACGTAGCTCATGAGGTTGACCGGGTCGTTGTGCACGATGGTGACCCAGGGGACGTCGGGCTCCGGCACGGCGAAGGTCTCCTCCGCCGACTCGGTGCGTTCGATCTCCAGGGGTGCGGGTGACGTCACACAGCCCATGCTGCCACCGGAGGGGGGTGGACGCACAAACCGGCCCGCCAGAGCGGCAGTCGACACGCCTCCGACGGGAAATCGTCAAACTGACGAAATGGGGGTAGCATCGTCGTATGAACACAGCGGATCCAGGGCTGTCGACGGCTGCCGGACGCGATGCGTCCGAGCGCTCGGGCGGCGGCGGACGGCGACTGGGCGTCCCCTCGACGGCGCTCTTCACGGACCAGTACGAGCTGACCATGCTGCAGGCCGCGCTCAGCGCCGGCACCGCCGGACGGCGCAGCGTGTTCGAGGTCTTCACCCGGCGGCTGCCCGGCGGCCGGCGCTACGGCGTGGTGGCGGGCACCGGACGCGTGCTGGACGCGGTGGAGAACTTCCGCTTCGACCCGGAGATCCTGGGCTTCCTGCGGGACAAGGCGATCGTCGACGCCGACACCCTCGACTGGCTGGCGGACTACCGCTTCACCGGCGACATCTGGGGCTACCCCGAGGGCGAGGTGTACTTCCCGGGCTCCCCGCTGCTGCGGGTGGAGGGCAGCTTCGCGGAGTGCGTGCTGCTGGAGACGGTGATCCTCTCCATCCTCAACCACGACTCCGCCATCGCCGCCGCGGCCTCCCGGATGGCCTCGGCCGCCGGGGACCGCCCGCTGATCGAGATGGGCGCCCGGCGCACCCACGAACTCGCCGCGGTGGCCGCCTCCCGCGCCGCCTACATCGGCGGCTTCGCCTCCACCTCCGACCTGGCGGCCGGCTTCCGCTACGACATCCCGACGGTGGGCACCTCCGCGCACGCCTTCACCCTGCTGCACGACAGCGAGCGGGACGCCTTCCGCGCCCAGGTGGACTCCCTCGGCGAGGGCACCACGCTGCTGGTGGACACCTACGACGTGGCCGAGGCCGTCCGTACCGCCGTCGAGGTGGCCGGTCCCGGGCTGGGCGCGGTGCGCATCGACTCCGGCGACCTGCTGCTGGTGGCGCACCGGGTCCGCCAGCAGCTCGACGCGCTCGGCGCCACCGGCACGAAGATCACCGTGACCTCGGACCTGGACGAGTACGCCATCGCCTCGCTCGCCGCCGCCCCGGTGGACGCCTACGGCGTGGGCACCCAGCTGGTGACCGGCTCCGGGCACCCCACGGCCTCCATGGTCTACAAGCTGGTCGCCCGGGCCGAGTCGGACGACCCGGCGGCGCCGCTGGTGCCGGTGGCGAAGAAGTCCACCGGCGGCAAGACCTCCGTCGGCGGCCGCAAGTGGGCCGCGCGGCGCCTGGACGAGCACGGCGTCGCCGAGGCGGAGGTGGTCGGCACCGGGCCGGTGCCCGACGACCTGGCCGACCGGCAGCTGCTGGTACAGCTGGTCAAGGGCGGCGAGGTGCTCGTCCGCGAGCCGCTCGACGTGATCCGCGAACGGCACATCGCCGCCCGCGCGGGTCTGCCGCTGTCCGCCACCCAGCTCTCCCGGGGGGAGGCCGTCCTGCCGACGGAGTACCACCACGGACCCTCGGGTCACTGAACCTCATCGCTTCACCGGGCGCACCGGACCGGGGCACGGCAGACCGTGCCGCGCCCCTGTCCGCCCCGCCCGCCGTTCCCTAGGCTCGGTGGTTCACCGGCCGGGCCGCTTCAGCCGACTTCCCACCGGGAGGAAACCCACCATGCGCCGCGCCTTGATCGTCGTCGACGTGCAGAACGACTTCTGCGAGGGGGGCAGCCTCGGCGTGACCGGCGGGGCCGACGTGGCCGCCGCCATCACCGAGCTGATCGGGCAGGCCCCGGCCGGCTACCGGCACGTCGTGACCACCCGTGACCACCACATCGCCCCCGGGGGCCACTTCGCCGACAACCCGGACTTCGTCGACACCTGGCCCGCCCACTGCGTGGCCGGCACCGAGGGCGCGGGCTTCCACCCGAACTTCGCCCCCGCGGTGCTCTCCGGCGCGGTCGACGCCGTCTTCGACAAGGGCTCGTACTCGGCCGCCTACAGCGGCTTCGAGGGCACCGACCAGGACGGCACCTCGCTGGCGGACTGGCTGCGCGCCCGCGACATCGACGAGGTCGACATCGTGGGCATAGCCACCGACCACTGCGTGCGCGCCACCGCGCTGGACGCGGTGAGCGAGGGCTTCCGCGCCCAGGTGCTGCTCGACCTCACCGCCGGGGTGGCCCCGGAGACCACCGAGCGGGCCCTGGAAGACATGCGCGCCGCGGGCGTGGAGCTGACCGGCAAGCCGGTCGTCGGTCACTGACCTGGGCTTTCGCCCGGTCGGCCGGACGCGCCGGCCCCCGCGGGCCGCGTCGGCCGGCGCCTCAGGCGGGGGCCGCGGGGCGCCTCAGCAGGGCCCGGATCGGCTGCCACAGCTCCACGGCCAGCTCCGCTCCGGTCAGCACGCCCGGGCAGGGCGCGGTGCGCCATATCAGGCCGTCGGGATGGTGCAGCACGGCGGTGATCTCGTCGGGGGTCGGCGGGGCGGCGTTGCCCCGCAGGTACACCGCCCGCAGCCCCAGGTTGCGCAGCCTGGTCAGGGCGCGCGCCCGGTTGCCGGCGTGCACGAGGACGCGGACCGCGCCGGCGCCGTCGGCGGCCGGGCGGGGCAGGTTCAGCGCCACCACCACGGTGCCGTTCGGCAGCTTGCAGAAGCCTCCTGCGGCCATGTGATCAGACCCCCGTGTCCGTCGGTGTCAATAAGAAAGCCACGGACGCACCTAAACACGGATCGGCGGCGACCCGCCAGGGGGTCACCGCCGATCATGCTCTGACCTGCGAGAACGCGGATTACTTCACCGCGGGACGCACCTCGAGCTCGATCGTGGAGCCGTCGCGGGCCTCCTTGGTGATCTTGATCTTGGTGTTGGTGTCAGTGATCTGGACACTGCCGCCCGGGTTCGCGGGGTCGTAGTAGGTGTGCTTGCGGTCGTTGAACTCCGACACACCCTTCGACGACTTGATCTTCGTGCGGACGCCGTCCTTGTGGAGCGTGATGCCGTCCGTGCGGAAGGTGCTGAAGGTGGAGTCGTAGGTCTGGATCCGGTTGCGCATCAGCGTGCCGTCGGACCACTTCATGGCCTTCGGGTGCGCGTCGACGGGCAGGATCAGACCGGTGCCCGGGTGCTGGCTGGTGTTGTTGTCGGCCTGGGAGGTGTCCCACTTCCAGATCAGCAGACCGTTCTGGTACGGGAAGTGCTCCACCCAGTCCGGACGGCTGTTGGCGAAGCCGAAGTTGTACGGGCCGACCTTCAGGGTCTTGTCGTACGAGACGTACTGACGGTTCTCGGCGAGGTAGTACTGCGCGTAGTCCTTGGTGAAGGACGCGCCGATGCGGGAGAAGCCGGTGGCCTTCCACGCGTCGTCCGCGGTCTCGGCGTTGTCGGTGAAGACGGCCTCGCCGTCCGCGGTCACCGAGATGCGGTCGGCCGCGAAGCCCTTGAGGGCCACACCACCGTCGGTCTGGTAGCGGAAGCGCAGGTCGATCTTCTGGCCGGCGTAGGCGTCCAGCGGGAAGACCATGGGCTTGTAGCCGTCGACCGTGCCGTGCAGGGCCGGCTTGTCGCTGCCGTCGCGCGGGAGCGGCTGACCGTCCACCGTGCCGTCCAGGGCGGTCCAGTTGGCGCCGCCGTCGGTGGAGACCTCGGTGTAGAGGTAGTCGTAGTTGGCCTCGATCTCGTACCAGCCGTCGAGGGTCAGCTCCGCCGACTCCTTGCCGGTGAGGTCCACCGAACGGGTCAGGGTGTTCTTGAGGTTGTCACCGCTGCCGCTCCACCACTGGGTCTGCCCCTCGGCGGGGGTGACGACCTCGGTGGTCACGGCCTTCTTCGGCAGCTCGACGACCAGCGCCTGCTTGTGCTTGGTGTTGTACTCGGCCAGGCCCAGCTTGTGCCAGGAGTTGACACCCGCCTTGGCCCGGTCGTAGTTCAGCCAGCCCAGCTGCAGCTTGTCCCAGGCGGTCATGTCGCCGGGCAGGTCACCGATCTCCTTCTTGCCGGTGCCCAGCCAGGAACCGGAGGACATCAGGGTCCAGAAGCCGGTGGAGTTCTCGCCGCCCGCGGTGTCGTAGAGGTCCGGCAGGCCGAGGTCGTGGCCGTACTCGTGGGCGAAGACGCCGAGTCCGCCGTTCTCCGGCTGGATGGTGTAGTCGCCGACCCAGATGCCGGTGTCGCCGATGGCCGCGCCGCCCAGCTTGTTCTGCTCGGGGCCGGTGGCGCCGGCGTCGGTGCCGAAGGCGTACCAGCGGTGCGCCCAGATGGCGTCCGTGCCCTGGGCGCCGCCGCCCGCGGACTCGTCCTCGCCGGCGTGCACGATCTGGAAGTGGTCGATGTAGCCGTCGGGCTCGTTGAAGTCGCCGTCGCCGTCGAAGTCGTAGCGGTCCCACTGGTCGTACTCGGCGACGTCCGCCTTGATCTCGGCGTCGGTCTTGCCGGCCGCCTTCTGCTGGGCGACCCAGGCGTTCAGGCCGTCGCTGACGACGTTCCACACGCTCGGGCAGTTGCTCTGGCCGCAGGCGTTGTTGCCGTAACGGGCCTCGTTGTACGGGACCTTGACCCAGTCGGAGACCTGGCCCTCGACGGAGTAGCGGCCGGAGGACTGCTTCTCGAAGTACGTCTTGACCGACTCGGTGTTCTTGCCCTCGCCGAAGTACAGGTCCTCGAAGTGCTTCCGGTTGTAGTCCGCCTGCCAGGCGGTGGAGTTGTCCTTCTTGCGGTCCGGCTCGGCGATCTGGTTGTGCAGCGGGCCGGGCGTGCCGCCGTAGCGGCTGTCGATCTGGTCGCCGAACTCGACGAGGATCGTGAAGATCTTGTCGGTCTTCTCGCGGCCGAGCTCGACGTACTTGGTGTCGCCCTTCTTGCTCTTCAGGCCGACGACCTTGGAACCGTGACGGTTCTTCACGGTGTTCTTGCCGGAGATGACCTGCTTCAGCGCCTCCTCGCGCTGCGCGGCCTGGGTCTTGGAGAGCGGGCCCTCGAGGTCGTGCTCGACGTGGGTCAGCTCCGCCGGGTCCTTCCGGTCCACGGTGGCGGGCCGGTCGGCCCGTTCGGCCGTGTCGGCCTGGGCCAGGGTGAACGCAGAGCCGGTGGCGGTGGCCGCCGCGACGGCCACGCCTATCGCGGCCGCTCTGAACGTCCATGGTCTCGTGGTCACTTGAGAGATCCCCTCCCGCGTGCGTGTGCGCGGCAGGGGGGTTCCGGTAATGGATGCAGTCCGCGCACACGTGATCAACGCGTGTAATCAAGTGACGACATTTGACTAGAGGTTCCGCCGAAAAAACAGACCTTGACTTGAACAGATCAAAGGCGTTATGCGGAACGGGGGTTCGCATTGCGGACACACCGTCGCGAACCGCACGGCGCGTACTGCCGTCCACAGGGTGGACGTCATGACTCCGTGCGCCCCCTGTGCACCGGTCCTGTCGGTCAGGTCACGCTTACTGTCCGTTCCCCTCGGGCACCCTCGGCGTTAGAGTCGGATGGCGGATCGCCCATGAGCCGGCGGTTGCCAGGCCGACAGCCCCCGACCTCCGAGGACACGATGGCCATGCCCCGTCCGACTGTCGCTCAGCTCGCCTGCGGTTCGTGCACCGTGGTCCTGTCCACCCTCGCCATGCTGCTGCTGTCCGGGGCGAGTTCGGGCCCCGGCGTCGCGGCCGTCGCCGTCGCGGCCCTCGCCCTCGGCCTGCTGGCCGCGGTGAAGCTCCCGCTCGCCCGTCCCCGCCCGGTGCCGGTACGGCCCGCGGCCGGGCGCACCGCCCGCCCGGCCCCCGTACGGGCCACGGTCGGCGCACCGGTCCGCGAACCCGTACGGGAGCGGGCGGCCTCCTGACCCGGAGCCGGCGTCAACCGGTGCTGACCACCACGGTCTTGGCCGCCTTGTCGTGCAGGCCCTGCTTGTACGGCCGGTCGAAGAAGCTCCAGCCGCCGGCGATCACGGTCCACACACAGGCGCAGCAGAACGCGAACGGCAGCCACAGCACGGCCGCGCGGGTCAGCGAGGTCTGCGTCGAGGGGGTCGCCCCGTTGTCCAGGTTGGCCACCCGGAGCCCCAGCCACTTCTTGCCCAGGGTCTGCCCCAGACGGGCCGTCAGCAAGGTGTCGTAGGCGATGTACAGCACCGCGGCGACCAGGGACTGCCAGAAGGAGTTGCCCACATTGATCTGATCGGTGTCGACGTTGTACTCGCTCACCCCGAACGGCCAGGTGAGCAGCCAGACGACGATCCCGACCAGGATCATGTCGATGATGCGGGCCAGGGTGCGCCGGCCGCTGTCCGCGAGCGGCGGCATCCCGGCGAGCGGGTCGCCCGGCCCGCCGGCGCCACCGGGACCGTAGGGGCCGCCCCCTCCGCCGTAGGGGCCGCCGCCCCCTCCCCCTCCGTAGGAACCGCCGCCGCCCCCGTAGGGGCCGCCGCCCTGGCCGCCTGAGCCGCCGTACGGGTCACCGGGATACGGCGGGGGCTGCTGCTGCCCGGGGGGCGGATCGTAGGGGGAACCCTGCCCCGGACCGGGCCCCTGCCCGGGGGCTCCCGGGCCGCCGGGGCCGCCGGGCGGGGGGTGCTTGCGCAACGGGTCGTCGTCCGGGGGCTGCTGCTCCGGACCGGGAGGCGGTGTGCTGCTCATGGCCCGAGTCGACCCCGAACCCCACGGCTCCGCATCCGGCGCGCCGCCGTCCGGAGTACCGGGGAGGCGGCCCGCTCCCAGGGGCCTCCGGGAGGGATCCGGGAGGGATCCGGGAGGTCAGCCGGCCACGAACGTGTGGGCCGCCTTGTCGTGCCAGCACTGGCGCCACGGCTTGTCGAACAGGCACCACAGGACGCCGGCGATCCCCACGACGAGCAGTCCCGGGACGCTGTAGACGAGCCAGCGGCGCAGCGCGGCGCCGAACTCCGGGCTCTCGTGTCCCTCGATGTCACGGACGTCCAGCCCCATCAGCCTCTTGCCCAGCGTGCGGCCCCACTTGACGGTGGGCAGCACCTCCAGGAGCAGCCCGGCGAGCAGCAGGACGGCCAGCACGATGCCGAGGTGGACCGCGGTGGTGCCGTCGAGCAGCCACACCGTGACGGTGCGTCCGGACAGCTTGGCGGCCTCGATCTTGGCCTCGATGTGGTCCAGCGCCCGGCTGCCCAGCGGCACGGCGGCCACCGCGGTGACGGCGCCGAGGACGACGGTGTCCACCAGCCGGGCGGCGAACCGCTTGCCCAGCGGGGCGGGCCGGGCCTCGGCCTGCCGCCGGGCGGCGGCCTGGAACGGGTCGTCCGACGGCGGCTTCCACGGCACGACCGGCGGCTCGTCCCCGCCCGCGAGCCGGTGCACCTGCTGCGCCCACGACGACTGGCCGCCGCCCGCGCCGCCCGCCAGCGGCCCGGAGGCGGCGGGGGGCGGCGAGGCGGGTGTTGCGGCGGGCGCCGGAGCCGGTGCGGGGGCAGGTGCGGGCGCGGGGGCCGCCGCCGCGGGCGGCGCGGTCGGCGAGGCGGCGGCCGGGGCGGCGGCCTGCGGGGCCGCTGCCTGCGGAGGGACGGTGGGGGCCGCCGCCTGCTGCGGGCCGGACGGCGGAACGGCGGCGGCCGGATCGGGCCCGGCCGCCGGAGCCGCCGGGCTCGTAGCGCTCCCGCCGGCCGCGGCGGCCCGGGCGGCCGCCGCCTTGCCGGCGCCGAACCCGGGACGCCCGCCCCCGGCCGGGGCGGTGGCGGCCCGGAACGTCATGGTGCCCTCGTCCTGGCGGGTGCTCCCGGACGGTGCGGCGGGCCCCCCGGCGGGGGCCGGCGCCCCGGCCGGGCCGCCGGTCCCCGCGCCGCCGTCCGCCTCCGGGCCGGACGCGAGCGGTGCCCTGGGGTCGGCGCCCCAGGAGATCCGGCGGTCGGGTCCCGCGCCGAAGCCCGACTGACGGGAGCGGTCGGCGCCCCAGGCCGAGGCGGGCTCGGGACGGCTGCCGTGCTGCGCCTCGGCCGGGGACGGCGCGGGCGCCGGGGCGGCGGCGGGCGGTACGGGGCCCGGGGCCGCGGGCGGTGCGGAGTCCGGGGCGGCGGGCGGTTCGACCGGGTCCTCGTCGAAGAAGTGCGGGCCCGTCTCCTCCACGGCGGGCGGCGCGGTGACCGCACCGGGCGGCGGTGCGAGGCGCTCACCGGCCGCGGGCGCGGGACGGCTCGTGCCGGGCACCCAGGCGGCGCCGTTCCAGTACCGGACGTATCCAGGAATGGACGGGTCCGGGTAATACCCTTCGCGGGGCCTGTCGTCGCCCGGGGCCGGGGTTGGGGCGCTCATGTCCGTCGTCCCGTATCTGCTCGTTGGGTGGGATGGGGGGATACACATCTATCAGACCGCCCGGCACCCCACCGCCCGTCCTGCCGGACCCGCCCCTTTCGGGGACCGATGTGGTACGCACGCAACGCCCGTGACGCCCCTGCCACCCGCGGTCCGCGGACCGTCCTCGACGCCGGCGGCCCCCACGGCACCCCGCGACGCCCGCGACGTTCTCGTCGCCGTCGCCGCCGCCTTGCCGTCGTCACCGACGAGGTGCGCGAGGTCGGCGCGTCCGGTGAGTCCGGTGAGTCCGGCGACGGGCGCGAGAAAGTTCCCGGAACCCGCGTAATGCTCCCGGCCCCGGCCGCTCTCTCCTCGTGCGGGCCCCCGACGGGCCCGGTCACGAGAGAGGACCAGATGCGATGAACACCGTGGTGGAGCGGGAACTGGAACTGCGGCTGATCCTGTCGCCGGAGCGGGCGCTGCCCGTGCCGGCCCGGATCACCTACCGCACCGACGACCCCTACGCCGTGCACGTCGCCTTCCACGTCACCTCCGAGCAGCCCGTGCACTGGACGTTCGCCCGCGAACTGCTGGTGGAGGGCGTGTTCCGGCCGTGCGGGCACGGGGACGTGCGGGTGTGGCCGTCGAAGGCGGACGGGCGCACGCACGTGCTGATGGCGCTGAGCTCGCCCGACGGAGACGCGCTGCTGGAGGCGCCGGCGGCGCAGGTGTCGGCCTGGCTGGAGCGCACACTGCGGCTGGTGCCGCCGGGCAGTGAGGGCGAGCAGTTGGACCTGGACGAGGAACTGGCCGGGCTGCTCGCCCCGTGACCGCCGGGCCGGCGCGGTGCCGGACGGGCGGGTCAGAACAGCTTGCCCGGGTTGAGGAGGTCCAGCGGGTCGAAGGCCCGTTTCACGGCCCGCTGCATCTCCAGTCCGACGGGTCCGATCTCGCGGGCCAGCCACTCCTTCTTCAGGAGGCCGACACCGTGCTCGCCGGTGATGGTGCCGCCGAGTTCCAGGCCGAGGGCCATGATCTCGTCGAAGGAGGCCCGGGCGCGCCGCGACTCGTCCGCGTCGGTGGCGTCGAAGCACACCGTCGGGTGGGTGTTGCCGTCCCCCGCGTGGGCGACCACGCCGATGGTGAGCCGGTGCCGGCCGGCGATCCGCTCGACGCCCTCGATGAGTTCGCCGAGCCGGGAGCGGGGCACGCACACGTCGTCGATCATCGTGGTGCCCCGGACGGCGTCGAGGGCGACCAGGGACGCCCGCCGGGCCTGGAGCAGCAGGTCGGACTCGGCCGGGTCCTCCGCCGGGACGACCTGGGTGGCGCCCGCGGCCTCGCACAGCGCGCCCACGGCGGCGAGGTCGGCGGCCGGGTCGGTGGTGTCGAAGGCGGCGAGCAGCAGGGCCTCGGTGGTCTCCGGCAGGCCCATGCGGGTCAGGTCGTTGACGGCGCGGACGGTGGTGCGGTCCATGAGTTCGAGGAGTGAGGGGACGTGACCGCCCTCCATGATCCGGCACACGGCGTCGCAGGCGGCGGCGCCGGAGGCGAACTCGGCGGCGAGCACGAGCTGCTGGGGCGGCTTGGGCCGCAGGGCGAGGACGGCGCGGACCACGACGCCGAGGGTGCCCTCGGAGCCGACGAAGAGGCGGGTCAGGTCGTACCCGGCGACGCCCTTGGCGGTGCGGCGGCCGGTGGACATCAGGCGGCCGTCGGCGAGGACGACGTCCAGGCCGAGCACGTACTCGGCCGTCACCCCGTACTTCACGCAGCACAGCCCGCCGGACGCGGTGCCGATGTTCCCGCCGATGGTGCAGGTCTCCCAGCTGGAGGGGTCCGGCGGGTAGGCGAGTCCGTGTTCGCCGACGGCACGGGAGAGCGCGGCGTTGACGACCCCGGGTTCGACGACGGCGATCCGGTCGACCGGGTTGATCTCCAGGATGCGGTTCATCCTCGTGAGGGAGAGCACGATGCAGCCGTCGGTGGCGTTGGCGGCGCCGGACAGGCCGGTGCGGGCGCCCTGCGGGACGACGGGCACGCGCAGCGCGGTGGCGGTGCGCAGGACGTGCTGGACCTGTTCGGCCGTCCAGGGCAGGACGACCACGGCGGGGCTGCCGGCCGGGCAGAAGCCGGCCATGTCGTGGGCGTAGGAGGCCGTGACGTCGGGGTCGGTGAGCACCGCCTCGGGCGGCAGGCCGCCCAGGAGGCGGTCGACGAGCGGCCCGGCCGCCGCCGTGTCCGGGTCTGCGTCGTGTCGCGCTTCGGTACGGCTCATGATCACAGCGTGACATCCGGGGCCATCGGTGTGAACCCCGCGTGCGGCGGTCGGCCGCCCCCGGAGTGTGATCGTCGTACGGCACGGGGCGTGGCGCACAGTGTGCGCCATGGACGACGCCACGGACGACACGCCACCACGGCCGGAGCAGCGGGGGGACGCGGGAACGGCGGGGGACGGACCGGATCCGGGCCCGGACGGCGGGCCCGCACGGCGGCGCCGCCGGGTGCTGATCGCGTCGGCCGCCGGGTGCGCCGTGCTCGGGGGCGTGCTGGCGCTGCTGCCCTGGGGGCGGGGGTCCGCCGGTCCGCCGGAGCCGGAGCCCTGGGCGCGGGCCCGGGCCGCCGTCATCGCCGGGGTGCCGGCCGCGCTGCCCGATCTGGAGGCGCTGCTGGAGGAGCACCGGCACCGGGTGCGGGACGACCCCCGGGACGCCGCGTCCTGGGCGGTGCTCGGGGCGGCCCGGGTGGAGCGGGGCCGGCGGCTGGCGGACCCGGCGTCCTACTCCCGGGCGGAGGAGGCCCTGCGCACCTCGCTGGAGGTGCGGCCGGAGGGCAACGCGCCGGCGCTGCGTGGCCTGGCGGCGCTGGCCAACGCCCGCGGGGACCACGGCAGGGCCCGCACCTGGGGCGAGGCGGCGCGGAAGCTGGAGCCGGAGCGCTGGATGTCGTACCCGCCGCTGATCGAGGCGTGCGCGGGGCTGGGTGACCACAAGGCGGTGGGCCCGCTGCTGGAGCGCCTGGTGAAACTGCGCAAGGGGCCGGACGTGAAGGCGCGCAAGGCGGCCGTGTACCGGGACCGGGGCTGGCGGGAGGACGCGGCGGCGCAGATCACCGACGCGGCGGCCGGGGCGTCCGGCCCGGCGGAGCGGGCGGCGTACCTGGAGCGGGCCGGGCAGCTGGCGTGGGAGCGCGGCGAGCGGGAGAACGCGCTGCGGCACTTCCGGGCGGCGGTGCGGACCGACCCGGACCAGCGGGCGGCCCTGGCGGGCGAGGCCAGGGCGCTGACGGCGCTGGGCCGCACGGCCGAGGCGGTGAGCGCCTACCGGATCGCCCTGGAGAAGCGGCCGCTGCCCGAGTACGCCCTGGAGCTGGGCGAGCTGTACGCGTCGCTGGGCAGGGAGCGGGCGGCCGGGGCGCAGTACGGCCTGGTGCGCGAGCTGGTCCGGAAGGCCGCCGCGCACGGGGTGGCCGGGGACCTGGTGCTGGGCCGGCTGGAGGCGGACCACGGGGACGCGGGGGCGGCCGTGCGGCGGCTGCGCGCGGAGTACCGGCTGCGGCCCTCGGCGGCGGTGGCGGACGCGCTGGGCTGGGCGCTGCACCGCGAGGGCCGGCACGAGGAGGCGTTGCGGTACGCGGTACGGGCGACGGAGGGCGAGCACGGCGGCGGGGCGCGCAGCGCGCTGCACGTGTTCCACCGGGGCATGATCGAGCAGGCCCTGGAGCGGCCCGGACCGGCCCGGCGGCACCTGCGGGAGGCGCTGCGCATCAACCCCTGGTTCTCGCCGCTGCGGGTGCCGGAGGCGAAGGCGGCGCTGGCCCGGCTGGGCGAGCCGTCGGTGGCGGCGGGACCGGAGCCGTCCTGAGCGGGCACGGCCTCGGGACCGGGACGGCCTCGGGGCGGGCACGGTCCCGGGGCCGGCACGGCGTCAAAGCGGGCACCGCGTCAGGGCGGGCACGGCCTGGGGCCGGCACAGCCACGGGGCGGGCACGACATCGTGCCGGCACGGCGTCAGGGCGGGCACCGGTCGCTTCCGGTGTCCGCCCCAGGGCCGTGGCCGCCCCGCCCGTGACGGGCGTCGGCCGCGCGTCACGGGCGGGGGGCGGTGCTCAGCGCCTCACAGGTTGCCGCGCTTGGCCTGCTCCCGCTCGATGGCCTCGAACAGGGCCTTGAAGTTGCCCTTGCCGAAGCCCATGGAGCCGTGCCGCTCGATGAGTTCGAAGAACACCGTCGGGCGGTCCTGGACCGGCTTGGTGAAGATCTGCAGCAGGTAGCCGTCCTCGTCCCGGTCGACGAGGATCTTCAGCTCGCGCAGGGTCTCGACCGGCACCCGGGTCTCCCCGGCCCACTCGCCGAGCGTGTCGTAGTAGGAGTCCGGGGTGTCCAGGAAGCGCACGCCGGCGGCGCGCATCTGGCGGACCGTCTGCACGATGTCGTTGGTGTTCAGCGCGATGTGCTGGACGCCGGCACCGCCGTAGAACTCCAGGTACTCGTCGATCTGGGACTTCTTCTTGGCGACGGCCGGCTCGTTGATCGGGAACTTGACCTTGAGCGTGCCGTCGGCGACCACCTTGGACATCAGGGCGCTGTACTCGGTGGCGATGTCGTCGCCCACGAACTCCTTCATGTTCGTGAAGCCCATGACCTTGTTGTAGAACCCGACCCACTCGTTCATCCGGCCGAGCTCGACGTTGCCGACGCAGTGGTCGATGGCCTGGAAGGTGCGCTGCGCGGGCGGCTCGACGATCGGGTCGGCGGCCACGTAGCCGGGCAGGTACGGGCCGTCGTAGCCGCGGCGCTCGACCAGGGTGTGGCGGGTCTTGCCGTAGGTGGCGATGGCGGCGAGGACGACGGTGCCGTGCTCGTCCTTCATCTCGTACGGCTCGGCGACCGAGCGGGCGCCGTGCTCGACGGCGTAGGCGTGGGCGGCGCGCGCGTCCGGGACCTCGATGGCGAGGTCGACGACGCCGTCGCCGTGGGCGGCGACGTGCTCGGCGAGGAAGGCGCCCCACTCGGTGGACTGCTTGATCACCGAGGTGAACACGAAGCGGGCGGAGCCGCTCTCCAGGACGTAGGAGGCGGTCTCGCGGCTGCCGTTCTCCGGGCCGGAGTAGGCGACCAGCTTCATGCCGAAGGCGGTGGAGTAGTAGTGCGCCGCCTGCTTGGCGTTGCCCACGGCGAAGACGACCGCGTCCATTCCCTTGACCGGGAAGGGGTCGGCCTGCCGGGCGGTGTCGGGAGTGTGGTGTGTGGTCTGCGTCATAGGTGCAGGGTGGTGCAGCCCTGCAAGGTGCGCAATAGTTCGCTGGGTCACTGGGCAATCTGTACAGCGCCGGACCGGCTTCGGCGGACTTCCTGTACAGGATGACCACCGGGGAGGCGGAGATGGCGATCGATCATCTGGACGGCCGGATCATCGTGCTGCTGGCGCGGGAGCCGCGGATCGGCGTGCTGGAGATGTCCCGGCGGCTGGGGGTCGCCCGGGGCACCGTGCAGGCGCGGCTGGACCGGCTTCAGTCGAACGGAGTCATCCGCGGCTTCGGTCCGCAGGTGGACCCGGCCGCCCTCGGCTACCCGGTCACGGCGTTCGCCACGCTGGAGATCCGGCAGGGCCAAGGCGCCGACGTCCGGGCCCACTTGGCGAGTGTGCCGGAGGTGCTGGAGCTGCACACCACCACCGGTACCGGGGACATGCTGTGCCGGCTGGTGGCCCGCTCCAACGCCGATCTCCAGCGGGTGATCGACCGCGTCGTCGGTTTTGATGGCATCGTCCGGGCCGCCACGGCGATCGTCATGGAGAACCCCGTTCCGCTGCGGATCATCCCGCTGGTGGAGCAGGCGGCGCTGGGCGGGACGTCCGGGCCGGAGCGGCACGGAGGGGACTGAAGCGGCGGAGCTGGGGTGAGCGGATGTGAACTTCCTCGAGTACCTGGGCAGCCGCCACCAGCAGTTGCTGGTCGACGCGTACCAGCACGCCAGTGTGGTGTTCCAGTGCATGGTCGTGGCGACCGTGCTCGGGGTGCTGATCGGTGTCGTCACCTACCGCAGCGAGTGGGCGGGCAACCTCGCCACGACCACCACCGCCACCCTGCTGACCATCCCCTCGCTGGCCCTGATCGGTCTGCTCATCCCGCTGGTGGGCCTGGGCGTGCCGCCGACGGTGATCGCGCTGACGCTGTACGGGCTGCTGCCGATCGTGCGGAACTCCATCGTCGGCCTGCGCGGGGTCGACCCGTCCCTGGTGGACGCGGCGACCGGGATCGGCATGTCCCGCCCGGCCCGGCTGGCCCGGATCGAGCTGCCGCTCGCCTGGCCGCCGATCCTGACCGGCATCCGGGTCTCCACCCAGATGCTGATGGGCATCGCGGCCATCGCCGCCTACGCCTCCGGGCCCGGCCTGGGCAACCTGATCTTCCGCGGGATCGCCTCCCTGGGCAGCAGCAACGCGCTCAACCAGGTCCTCGCCGGAACCCTGGGCATCATCGTCCTCGCGCTGCTGTTCGACGCCGCGTACGTGCTGATCGGGCGGCTGACCATCCCCAGGGGGATCCGTGCCTGAGCCGACCGCCACCACCGCAGCCGACGACGCCCCCGCGCCCTCCGGCGGCGGCGCCACGGGCGCCACCATCGAGCTGGACGGCCTGACCAAGCACTACCCGGGCAGCCCGCAGCCCGCCGTGGACGACGTGACCATGGACATCAGGGCCGGGGAGACCGTGATCTTCGTCGGCCCGTCCGGGTGCGGGAAGTCCACCACCCTGAAGATGATCAACCGGCTGATCGAGCCCACCGGCGGCCGGATCCGCATCGACGGCGAGGACGTCACCGACATGGACCCGGTGCGGCTGCGCCGCAAGATCGGGTACGCGATCCAGGCCAGCGGGCTGTTCCCGCACATGACGGTGGCCCAGAACATCGCGCTGGTGCCGAAGATGCTCCGCTGGCCGGCCGCCCGGGTACGGGCCCGGGTCGAGGAGATGCTGGACCTGGTCGGCCTGGACCCCGGCGAGTTCCACGGCCGCTACCCGCGCCAGCTGTCCGGCGGGCAGCAGCAGCGCGTCGGGGTGGCCCGGGCGCTGGCGGCCGACCCGCCCGTGCTGCTGATGGACGAGCCGTTCGGGGCGGTGGACCCGATCACCCGGGACCACCTCCAGGACGAGCTGATCCGGCTCCAGCACGAGCTGCACAAGACGATCGTGTTCGTCACCCACGACTTCGACGAGGCGATCAAGCTGGGCGACCGGATCGCGGTGCTGCGCGAGCGTTCGCACATCGCCCAGTTCGACACCCCGGAGGCGATCCTCACCAACCCGGCGGACGACTTCGTCTCCGGCTTCGTCGGGGCCGGCGCGGCGCTGAAGCGGCTCAACCTCACCCGGGTGCGGGACGTGCCGATCACCGACTACCCGACGGTGACGGTGGACGACCCGCTCCAGGAGATCTTCAACCGGCTGCGTTCCAGCGGCACCAACGAGATCCTGCTGCTCGACCGGCGGGGCCGCCCCTACAAGTGGCTGCGGCGCGGCGACCTGATGCGGGCCAAGGGGTCGCTGGCCCGGGCGGGCACCCTGGTGCACGACCACGTGACCCGGGCGGCGACGCTGCGCGACGCGCTGGAGGCGGTGCTCACCGACAGCTCGGGACGGGTGGTGGTGACCGGTGCGCGCGGGGTCTACGAGGGGGTCGTGGACGTGGAGACGCTGATGAACTCGGTGCACGAGCTGCTGGAGGCGGACCGGCTGGAGGCACTGGAGGCGCAGCACGACCTGGAGTCCCACCGCGCCGACCGCACCCACGCCGAGCAGGAGGGGTACGGCGGGGAGGAGAAGGCGTGAGGTCGGCCCCGGGGCGGCGGCCCGACGGCGAGCACGACGTCCGCGGGCTCGCCTTCCGCGACGAGGGCGGCGGCAGCGACGACGACGAGGGGGCCCCGCCGCGGTCCCCGCAGACGGCGCGGGCACCCCGGGTGACGTGGCGGAAGCTGACGTTCCTGCCGCTGGCGCTGGTGGCGCTGCTGCTCGGCACCTGGCTGTGGTTCCTCCAGGCCGACCTCGACCCGCTGGAGCAGAACGCGCTGTCCGACGGACAGGTCTCCAAGGCACTGTGGCAGCACATCGAACTCACCGTGATCTCCACGTTCTTCGTGCTGATCATCGCGATCCCGCTCGGCATCCTGCTCACCCGCGGGGCGATGCGCCGGGCCACCCCGGTGGCCATGGCGCTGGCCAACATCGGCCAGGCGACCCCGGCGATCGGTCTGCTCGCGCTGCTGGTGATCTGGCTGGGCATCGGCCGCAGGGCCGCGCTGATCGGCATCATCGCCTACGCGGTCCTCCCGGTGCTGGCCAACACCATCGCCGGCCTGCGGGCGAACGACCCGACCCTGCTGGAGGCGGCCCGCGGCATCGGCATGTCCCCGCTGGGCGTGCTGACCCGGGTCGAACTGCCGCTGGCCGTGCCGCTGATCCTGGCCGGGGTGCGCACCGCCCTGGTGCTGAACGTCGGCACGGCCACCCTGGCGACCTTCGGCGGGGGCGGCGGCCTGGGCGTGCTCATCACCACGGGCATCACCAGCCAGCGGATGCCGGTGCTGATGCTGGGATCGATCCTCACCGTCGCGCTGGCGCTGCTGGTGGACTGGCTGGCCTCGCTGGCCGAACTGCTGCTGCGCCCCCGGGGTCTGGAGGCCGGATCATGAGGCGGCACGCACCACGGCCGGCGCACGGCGCCCGGCCGCCGGGGCTGCGGCGGGGGACGCGGGCCCTGCTGGCCGGTGCGGTCCTGCTGTCGGCCGCCGCCTGCGGCCTGACCAGCGGCTCCCCCATGGTGGACGACGTGGAGCCGGGTTCCATCGGGCGGGGCAAGCCGCTGGAGGGCGCCGAACTCACCGTCACGTCGAAGGAGTTCACCGAGCAGCTCATCCTCGGCGCGATCATGGGCATCGCCTTCCAGGCGGCCGGCGCGGAGGTCATCGACCGCACCGGCATCCAGGGCAGCGTGGGCTCCCGGGAGGCGGTGGTCAACGGGGACGCGGACGCCGCCTTCGAGTACACCGGCACCGCCTGGATCACGTACCAGGGCAACAGCAAGCCGCTGCCCGACCCGCGCGAGCAGTGGGAGGCGGTGCGCGACGCGGACCGGAAGAACGGGGTGACCTGGCTGGAGCCCTCGGCCCTGAACAACACCTACGCCCTGGCGATGAACCGGGCCAACGCGAGGAAGTACGGCACGAGGACGCTGTCGGACGTGGCCGAGCTGGCGAAGTCCGACCCGGGCGCGGTGACGCTGTGCGTGGAGGGCGAGTTCGCCAACCGGGCCGACGGGCTGCCGGGCCTGGAGAAGGCGTACGGGATGGACATCCCGGCGGGCAACATCACGCAGATGGACACCGGGATCATCTACACCCAGACGGCCAAGGGCGCCTGCACCTACGGCGAGGTGTTCACCACCGACGGCCGCATCAAGTCCATGGACCTGGTGGTGATGGCGGACGACAGGAAGTTCTTCCCCAACTACAACGCGGCGCCCACGGTCAACACCGAGACCCTGAAGGAGTGGCCGGCCATCACCGAGGTCCTCGACCCGGTCACGGCGAAGCTGAACAACGACGTGGCGCGCACCCTGAACGCGAAGGTGGACGTGGACGGCGAGGACCCGCACCAGGTCGCGCTGGACTGGATGGTGGACGAGGGCTTCGTCAAGGAGGGGTAGGCCGTGCCGTCACGGCCCGGGCCGGGCACCGGGCGTCGGCCGGTCAGCAGGCGGGGACCTTGCCGCCCCTCTCCAGGGAGACCAGGGCGTCGACCGCGCCCTTCAGGGTGGTCACCGGGATCAGGCGCAGGCCCTCGGGCCGTTCGGCCTGCGCGTCGGCGCACTCGGCCTCGGGCACCAGGAAGACGGTGGCGCCGTCGCGCCGGGCGGCCTGGGTCTTCAGGGGCACGCCGCCCACCGGGCCGACCGTGCCGTCCGCGTCGATGGTGCCGGTGCCGGCGACGACCCGGCCGCCGGTGAGGTCGCCGCCGCTGCCGTCGCCGTTCAGCTTGTCGACGATGCCGAGGGAGAACAGCAGCCCGGCGCTCGGGCCGCCGACGTCGGCCAGCTTCAGCTCGACCTCGATCCCCTTGCCGTCCTCGCCGAGGTAGCCGAGGGCGGCCTGCGTGGCCTCGTCCTGGGACTCCTCCATCTGCTCGCGGTTGTAGCGCTCGATCTCCTTGACCGTGTCCCCGCTCGGGTAGACCGCGTCGCGCGGCATGACCGCCCGGTCGGTGCTGAACCAGCTGTCGACCACGTCGGGCAGGCTCACCCGGGTGTCCGGCGAGGTCGCCTCGATCGTCGTCATCCGCAGCTGGCCGCGCGTCTCGCGGACCGGGGCGCCGGAGATGGTGATCACCTGGGTGCCCTTGTTCTCGCCGAGCACGTCCGCCGTCAGCCCCGGCTGGGCGACCGAGAACGGCAGCGGCGCGAACACCGCCGTGGCCAGCAGGGCGACGACGGGGACGGCACAGACGGCGAGGGCCCGGGGGCGTGTGAGACGAGAGAGCACGGGTTCAATCTACGGGGTGGCCCGGGCGGGGTGTCCCCCATGGGGTCCCGGTCAGGGGCCCCGGTCAGGGACCCCTGACCGGGACCCCGGGGGCTGTCTCCGGGGCCCACGCGGCCCGCCGGGGACGGACCCGGCAGGGATGGGGCCGTTCGAAGCCGCGGGGACCTGGCCCGCGGCGGACCCCGTCAGGGTGCTGTGCTCCCGGCGGGGGCCGCCGGGAGCGGGTCAGCGCAGGGCCTCCGCGACCTCGCGAGCCGCGTCCACGACCCGGAGGCCGACCCGTTCGGGGACGACGTCGGCGAGCATGACCACGCCCACACTGCCCTCCACCCCGGTGACCCCCAGCAGCGGCGCCGCCGCCCCGCACGCCCCGGCCTCCAGTTCCCCCGCGGTGAGGGTGTAGCCGGGGTCGTCCAGGCGCTGCCGGGCCGACAGGATGGCCCGGCCGGCCGCGCCCCGGTCCAGCGGGTGCCGGAACCCGGCCCGGTAGGCCACGTGGTAGTCGGTCCAGGAGGGTTCCACCACGGCCACGGCGAGCGCCTCCGCGCCGTCGACCAGCGTGAGGTGGGCCGTCGCGCCGATGTCCTCGGCCAGGGACCGCAGCGCGGGCATCGCGGCCTCGCGCACCAGCGGGTGCACCTGCCGTCCCAGGCGCAGCACCCCGAGGCCGACCCGGGCGCGCCCGCCCAGGTCGCGGCGTATCAGCGCGTGCTGTTCGAGGGTGGCGAGCAACCGGTACACGACGGTCCGGTTCACGCCCAGTCGGTGGGAAAGCTCGGTGACGGTCAGCCCGTGGTCCGTGTCGGCGAGCAGCTTGAGGACACGCAGTCCCCTGTCGAGCGTCTGAGAGGTCTCCGCGGTCACGACGCCCACTCCTTAGTGGTGAGGTCGGCGGCCCCCTCGCGGCGTGTGCGTCACCGAGTCCCGTCGGAGACGCGCTTCAGAGGCCGCCGATCGGCCGGCGGCCCGGCAGTCGTCCCGGGCACAGTCGCTTCACGGCTGCGCTCCGCGGCAGCGCTGCCACGGGGCGTGTGCGTTGCGGGGACAGTAGCGAGCCGGTCCGGTCAGCGGAAGGCTCCGTCCAGAATCCGGTCACCTCTGCGCGTGAAGTGCCGCCCTTTGTCCGCAAAAGCCCGTGCGTGCTCCTGCGCACCCGGCCCTCGTAGCCCGCGTCACCGCATCCGGGTGGCCCACTCCTGCACCTTGGCGATGCGCGCCCGCAACTGTCCGGCGGTGGCCTCGGCGGCGGGCGGGCCGCCGCACACGCGGCGCAGTTCGGTGTGGATGACGCCGTGCGGCTTGCCGGACTGGTGGACGTAGGCGCCGACCATCGTGTTGAGCCGCTTGCGCAGCTCCATCATCTCCTTGTGGGAGACCACCGGGCGCCGCTCGGCCGGCAGTTCCAGCAGGTCGGCCTCGGCGTCCGGCTTCTTGCGGCTGTGCGCGATCTGCCGGGCCTGGCGCTTCTGCAGCAGCAGCTGCACCTGGTCGGGCTCCAGGAGCCCGGGGATGCCGAGGTAGTCCTGCTCCTCCTCGCTGCCCGGGTGGGCCTGCATGCCGAAGTCGGCGCCGTTGTAGGTGACGCGGTCGAAGACGGCGTCGGACTCCAGCGCCTCGAAGGGCAGCATGTCCTGCTCGCCGGTGTCCTCGTCCTGCTCCCGGTTCGCCTCGTCCATCTCCGCCTCGGACTCGGCGTAGGGGTCCTCCTCGCCGTCCTTCTTCGGCTTGTCCAGGACGTGGTCGCGTTCGCGCTCCATCTCATTGGCGAAGCCGAGCAGGTCGGGGATGGTCGGCAGGAACACGGACGCGGTCTCGCCGCGCCGCCGGGACCGCACGAAACGGCCCACGGCCTGGGCGAAGAACAGCGGGGTGGAGATGGTCGTGGCGTACACCCCGACCGCGAGGCGCGGCACGTCGACGCCCTCGGACACCATCCGCACCGCCACCATCCAGCGGTCGTCGCTGCCGCTGAACTCGTCGATGCGCTTCGACGCGCCCGTGTCGTCGGACAGCACCAGGGTGGCCTTGTGTCCGGTGATCTCCCGGATCAGCTTGGCGTAGGACCGGGCGGAGTCCTGGTCGGAGGCGATCACCAGGGCGCCCGCGTCCGGGACGGACTTGCGGACCTCGGTCAGGCGCTGGTCGGCGGCGCGCAGCACGGACGGCATCCAGTCGCCGCGCGGATCGAGGGCGGTGCGCCACGCCTGGCTGACGGCGTCCTTCGTCATGGGCTCGCCGAGCCGGGCGGCGATCTCGTCGCCGGCCTTGGTGCGCCAGCGCATGTTGCCGCTGTAGCTCATGAAGATGACCGGCCGCACGACGCCGTCGGCGAGCGCGGAGCCGTAGCCGTAGGTGTAGTCGGCGGACGAACGGCGGATCCCGTCGTCGCCCTCCTCGTACGTGACGAACGGGATCGGGTTGGTGTCCGACCGGAACGGTGTACCGGTCAGGGCGAGCCGCCGGGTGGCCGGTTCGAACGCCTCCAGGCACGCCTCGCCCCACGACTTGCTGTCACCGGCGTGGTGGATCTCGTCGAGGATGACGAGGGTCTTGCGCTGCTCGACGCGGTTGCGGTGCAGCATCGGGCGCACCCCGACGCCCGCGTAGGTGACGGCGACGCCGTGGTACTCCTTGCCGAGCGGGCCCGCGCTGTACTCCGGGTCCAGCTTGATCCCTATGCGCGCGGCGGCGTCGGCCCACTGCTTCTTCAGGTGCTCGGTCGGCGCGACGACGGTCACCTGCTGCACCACGTGGTGGTGCAGCAGCCAGGACGCGAGCGTCAGCGCGAACGTCGTCTTTCCGGCGCCGGGGGTCGCCACCGCCAGGAAGTCGCGCGGCTGCTCCTGGATGTACTTCTCCATCGCCCCCTGCTGCCAGGCCCGCAGCTTGCTGGCGGTGCCCCAGGGGGCGCGGCCGGGGAAGGCGGGCGACAGGTGGTGCGAGGCAGAGGCTGCGGTGGTAGTCACGGTCTCCGTCGGGGGTGGCTCGGCTGCGTCGGACGACCGAGCCACCCTACCGAGCGGCCGAGCGGACGGGGACGCGGACCGGGCCGGGCCGGCCGGGGGTGGGACCGACGTCACACCGACGGCCCGGAGAGCTCCCGCAAGCCCTTGGAAATGACCTCGACCTCGCTCACTGCACCGGTGGCCACCGCGATCACCAGGCGCTCGGCGGCATCGATGTCCGGGCGCAGCTGCACGTCGTTCATCGCCAGGAAGACCACACAGGAGGTCCACGCCGTGCGCTTGTTGCCGTCGACGAAAGAGGGGTTGATCGCCAAGGACTGCAGGAGAGCCGCGGCCTTGTCGAACAGATCCGTGTACGCCTCCTGACCGAACATGACGGCTGCCGGCCGATGGACCGCGGACACCAGGAGGCCCGCGTCCCGGACCGCAATCTCCTGGTCGTCGACAGCCAGCGCAGCGATGGCCAGAACGTCCTCCGCCGTCAGATGGACACGGCTCACCTGAGCCGCTCCAGCAGTTCGGCCCACTTGGCCGTCTGCTCCTTGGCGGCCTTGCGCACCAAAGCTTCGTGCGCCGTCCGGGCCAAGTAGTCGTCCACGGCTCGGAGCACTATGGCGTGCATACTCACGCCCTCCTCCTCGGCGCGCAGCCTCAGGGATTCCGTCTGGTCATCGCGAAGACGCAGGTTCATGGCCATACTGAAAACGGTACCCGAGTGGTACCAGACTGGTACCACTCCTTCAGGAGGCCGACCGCAGCCGCGTCGTCACCCACACCCCCGCCAGCGCCACCGCCGCCATCGGCAGGAACACCGCGGCGAAGGCAGCCGGGTGGGAGCCCGTCACCTCGGTGGCGACGTGGGTGACGGTGCCGCCGCCGAGGGCGACGAAGGCCGCGCCGCCGACGGCGAGCAGGAGCACGTTGGACAGGCCGTCGGAGATCTGGAGGGCGGCGGAGTTGGTGCCCGCCTCCTCCGGGGCGGAGAGCTGGAGCAGGAGCACGCTGGTCGAGGAGATCACCAGGCCCATGCCGAAGCAGCCGAACGCCCAGGCCACGGCCAGCGTCCAGGCGGGCACCGACGGGATCAGCACGCTCGGGGCCGCCGCGATGGCACCGGCCACCAGCAGCATGCCGAGGCTCATCAGCCGCTCCCGGTGCGGCTCCAGGCGCGGCCGGGACTGCACCCACGAGCCCAGCGCCCAGGTGCCGCCGCCGGCCGCCAGGGAGAACCCGGCGAGCGTCGGGCTGAGGCCCCGCTGGGTGACGAGCATCAGCGGGACGAAGGACTCAGCGGCGATGAACGACCCGGCGGCGATCCCGCGCAGCAGCACCACCGACGGCAGCCCGCGCGCCGCCCGCCAGGTGCCCGGCGGGAGCAGTCCGAGCACGGCCGGGACCAGCAGGGCCACGCCCGCGGCGGCCGGCAGCAGGGACACCCAGCGCAGGTCCTGCGCCGCGTACTGGAGCAGGCCCGCGCCGAACGAGATGGCGAGGGCGAGGCGGATCCGGCGCCGGTCGAACGACGGCCGCCGCTTGCCGGGCGGGCCCGCCGCCCCGTCCGGCTGGTCCACCGGGCCGGCCGCCCGGCGCCGTATCTGGGGCAGGGCCAGGGCCAGCGGGAACACCACGAGCACCGGGATCCCGAGGAACACCCACCGCCAGCCGATGTGCTCGGTCACCGCGCCCGAGGCGAGCGGGCCGACGATCGACGGCACCACCCAGCTCGCCGCGAACGCCGCCATGATCGCGGGCCGCAGCCGCTCGGGGTAGGCCCGGCCGACGACCACGTACAGGGCGACGATCACCAGCCCGCCGCCGAGCCCCTGCACGGCCCGCCCCAGGATGAACAGCCACATGGCGCCCGCCGTGCCGGCCAGCAGCAGCCCGGTCGCGAAGGCGGCGATGCCCGTGGTCAGGGGTGCGAGCGGCCCCCGCCGGTCGGACCACTGGCCGGAGAGCACCATGGCGAACAGGCTGGTGGTGAAGAACCCGGAGAAGGCGAACGCGTACAGCGACACCCCGTCCAGCTCCCGCGCCGCCACCGGCATCGCCGTGCCGACCGCCGTCGCCTCGAAGGCGATCAGCAGCACCACGGAGACGATGCCGATACTGAGCGCCCGGTAGGAACGGCTCAGCACGGTCTCGTCGCGTTCGACGGGTGGCAGGCCGGCGGGGGCGCCCGGGACGGCGTCGGGCACGGCGACAGACGTGTCGCGCGGGTCGGGGTGGGTCATGCTCGCCAGGGTAAGGGGCGCGAAGCGGTTACACGCCTGTCGGTGGTCGGTCCGGTTCCCGGACCATGGTCCTAGGACCGGCCGGCCCGCCCCTTCGTGAACGGCGCGTTGCGGTCATGTGGCAACGCCGCCCACCTCCTTGAGCCCGCCTCCCGCCCCGCCCTACGGTCGTCCCACCGGTCCACGACGGCGGGGCGCCGCAGCGCACTCCGCCTCCGGCCCGGCCGTGTGCCCGAGTGGTTCAGGGACTCGCCTGCAAAGCGAGTAACGCGGGTTCGATTCCCGCCACGGCCTCTGGGCGACCAGCCGTCCCATGCCATGCGACGAGCATGCGTGGCTGGTTGACGCCGCATCCGTGTCGATGCCACTCATGGCCATGTCCTGCGTACGCCGTCGCGGCCGATCGCAAAAGCGGCAGGCCCCTTCTTGGAAGCGGCTCGGTAGATTTCTGACTGGGCGCTGTGGATGCGGCGCACCATTTCAGAGATCGACAGTTGCTGATTGTCGAGATAGAAGAGAACCGCAGCGCTGTCCACAAGGGGCTGGCGCTCGTGCGCGCGGGCCTTGATCCGCCCATCCTTGCACAACGGGTGCCAACCGCGCGACAGTCCGTACGCGATCCACTCCTCGTCAGCAATGTCCTGAGCGTCATCAGGGAATTCGACGGCGATCAGATGAATGGACCAGCCGAGTTCCGCCAGCTTTTTCGGAACGCTCTTGCCCAGGTTTCGATCAACGAGGAATTCAGGCTGCCTGGGCTGCTCGGAGAATGGCTTCGACCTCGTCACGCGACAGGCCGTACTCGTCGCCCACTACTTCCAGTGGCTCGCCCGCTTGCCAGAGATCCATGATGGCATCCACTTGGACCTTGTTGGATGCGACCACCGGTGCACCCCAACCGAAACGTGGGTCGATGATCACTGGCGCCACATCTGGATACTGCTTCAATCTCAACCGCTGAGGGGTTTGCCCGTCCGCTTCCCAGGTGATGTAGCGCAGGTAGTCCCCGATGACTTCGCGAATGGGACGCTGCCCATCGCGCGCCCTGGCGAGGTCGCCGGCGTAGTCCACGAAGATCTCCACGCCGTCGGTGGCAATCCTGCGGGTAGCCAGCCCGTAGGGCTCGTCGAACTCTCGGCGAACGGCCGTTGCGGCCTCGCGGATCTTGCGGAAGCTCAGCCCGAGATCCCGTAGTGCGTGCAACACGTACGCTTCGACCACGGCGACGAACGGCACCGACGGCCAACCCTGTCTCTCGGCCTCGACAGCGTGCACCAGAGGCTCTCCCGCGGCCTTCTCGTGCAACCAGCGGTACATCGTTCGCTCGTTGATCCGAAGATGCCGCGCCGTCTCCAGAGGGGTCATGATCGGATCCCGGAACTTGTCCACCATCAGCGGCACCTCCCTTCGCCTCAGCGTTGCACATCGAGCGCCACTCACCCCCACACTTGCGCAGTGAGCGGCACCCTACTGTTGCACTGGTTCCCCTGGAACGCAGCATGCGTGAGATCACCGGAAAGAGCGGAGCATCCAGCGCACTGGAGGTGATCGCCCCGCAGAGCCGTCAGACTCGTGATGGGTTCTGCCCGCAGCCGTGCGTAGTGGGTTTTCGCGGGGGGGAGCAAGCGTCCACTCTGCGACGCCGGTGCGGACGGCAAGGCTCGACCCTGCCGGCGGCGGCCGACCCGGCGACGTGCAACCGCCGGTGCCCCGGGGCACCGCCCGGCTCAGAGCACCCCGTCCGCCTCGTCGCGGAGGAGACCGGGCCGGGCGTGCTCGTCGGTTGCGGCGGTCGCTTCGGCCGGGTCGAAGGCGGACAGGGCCTCGATCATCGTCATCACCAGCCGGTCGTACGCCCGTGCCGTCAGGGCGTCCTCCGCGTCGGCGTCCAGGGTGTGTTCGCGCTGGAGGAGCCAGAGGGTGGCGGCCAGGGTGGAGACGTCCGTGGTCAGGGGGCGCAGGGCGGACGCGCGTTCGTCCCAGAGCAGCACCTCGCCCGTGGCGCCGTCCACGACCAGGCTGTGCCGCGCGACCGGGGTCCCGAGGCGGACCAGCCGGTCGGCGTGGGCGGGGAGGCCGGCGTCGTCGTGGCCCTCGTCGGCGTGGAACTCGGCGAGGGTGCGCGGGGGCAGGTCGGTGTCCTGGCGGAAGAGGAAGCTCTCCTCGGGCAGGCCGGTGTCCCGCAGGAAGCGGCGGGTCGGCCCGTGGGTGAGGGTGGCGGGGAGGTCGACCTCCTCGAAGCGGACCAGGCGGCCCCGGCCGAACGTCTCGTGCAGCAGGCGCGGCGGGAGGTCGAGGGCGAGGCCGGAGGCCGTGTCCGGGCCGGCCGCCGGGGCCAGGGGGCGGATCAGGGCGGCCAGACGGCAGGGCGGAGACGGGCGGCCGTCGGGGCCGTCCTCGAAGGCGGCCAGGAGGCGGCGTGAGGCCTCGGCCGCGGCCTGCGGGCCCCGGCGGGCCGCCCGGGCGGCGAACCGGCTTCTGAGGCCCGCCAGTTCGTCGGTGGCCGCCGCGAACCGCACCAGGGTCGGCAGCGACGGGGCCAGCGGCCGGTGGTCCATCGGGTCGGGGCCGGTGCAGGCGAGACGCGCGCCGGCGAGCGCGGCGGGCGGGCCCGCGAGCGGCGCCGGGCCCCCGGCGCCCGCCGCACCGAGCAGTGCGCTGATGACGAGCCGGTCCCGCAGCGTGTCGGCGAGCCGGTCGCCGAGGACGGCGCGGTCGCGGCGCGTCCCGGAGCAGGCGGTGTCGGCCGCGCGGAGGCCGGTGAAGGTCAACAGGGCCGTGCCGCCGGGACGGTGAGGCTCGGCGGGCCGGTGACGGACGGGGGCGTGCAGGACGTGCGGGCCGAGGATGTCCTCGGTCAGGGCGATCGCCGTGACAACGGTGTCCCTCGTGCTCATGCTTCCCCCGCGATGACGTGTGCTCGGTCCCGGACCGCGAACGCTCCGCCCGGTCGGACGCCCGCCGCCGTGCCCGGCAGCCGTCCCCCACGACCCGGCACATTACGCGCCACCACTGACAACGCCCCCGGACCGGGAACGCGCACCCGCACGTTCCGTATCAGGAGACGCCCGGACGGGGCCGGGAGTTGCCTAGGGGGCCGGAATTCGCCCCCGGTTCACCGACGCGGCCCGGACCGGACCCGTCGGTGTCCGGCAAGGCGCCGGAGCCCGGCGCGGCCCCGCCCGCGGTCGGCACCGCGTCACAGCTCCCGGGGCCTCAGCCCGAGGTCACCACCGCCGCCTGCGGACGGATCGGCAGGCGGTTCACCGGGCGGCCGGTGGCGGCTCGGACGGCGGAGGCGACGGCCGCGGGGGACGTCACCACCGGCACCGCGCTGACCGCCTTCGCGCCGAACGGGGCGACGACGTCCCGCTCCTCGACCAGCTTGACGATCCGGATGTCCGGGGCGTCCAGCGCCGTCGGCAGGGCGTAGCCGGTGAGGTCGGGGTGGCGGATCAGGCCGCGCGGGGTGCGCAGGTTCTCGGTCAGGGCGGCGCCCACGCCCTGGGTGACGCCCGCCTCGATCCGGGCGGCGAGCTGGGCCGGGTTGAGCACGCGGCCCACGTCCTGGGCGACGGCCAGCTCCACGACCCGTACCGAGCCCAGCTCGATGTCGACGTCGACCACCGCGCGGATCGCGCAGAAGGCGAGGCCGACGAACGCGTCGCCCTGGCCGGACTCGTCCAGGGGTTCCGTGGGGTGCGGGCGGCACTGGGCGGTGGCCCACAGTTCCTTGCCCTCCAGGGCTTCGGCGACCGTGGTGGACAGGACGCCGTCGTAGGAGGTGATCTTGCCGTCGGTGATCTGCAGCAGTTCGGTGGACATGCCGAACTTGTGGGCCAGCGGCTGGAGGAGCTGGGTGCGGACCATCTTGGCCGCGCGTTCCACCGCGCCGCCCGACACCCAGGTGTGCCGGCCGCGGCAGCCCGCGCCGGCCGGGGGCTGGTCGGTGTCCACGGGTGCCACGTGCACCTCGTCGACGCCGAGGGTCTCCTGGACGATCTGCCGGGCCAGCGTGGTGAAGCCCTGCCCGGTCTCGACGGCCGCGCACAGCACGGTCGCCACGCCGTCGTGCACCTTCACGGTGGCGGTGGAGACCTCGTCGGCGCCCTCCGCGCCCAGCATGTGCACCATGCCCAGGCCGTAGCCCACGCCGCGGCGGACGGCGCCCGGTTCGCCCGCGCCCTCCGGGCCGCCGGGGAGCAGCCACTCGTCCTCGGGGGTGTCCTTGGGCAGCGGGGGCAGCGGGTGGTCCCGCACCGCCTGGAGGAGTTCGGCGACGGGAGCGGGGCAGGTGACGGTCTGGCCGGTCGGCAGCAGGTCGCCGGTCGCCAGGACGTTGCGCAGGCGCACCTCGGCCGGGTCGGTGCCGAGCTTCTTGGCGAGCTTGTCCATCTGCGCCTCGTAGGCGGCGCACACCTGCATCGCGCCCTCGCCGCGCACGTGGCCCGAGGGCGGGTTGTTGGTGCGCACGGCCCAGCCCTCGATGAAGGCGTTGGGGACGACGTACGGGCCGCAGGCGAAGGACACGGCGGCGGCCAGGGCGTCGGAGGAGGTGTCGGCGTAGGCGCCCGCGTCGAGCAGGATCTGCGCCTCGACCTTCACCAGCCGGCCCTTGGCGTCGGCGTGGTGCCGGTAGCGCAGCAGCGTGGGGTGGCGGTGGGCGTGGCCGAGGAAGGACTCCTCGCGCGTGGCGGTGAGCTTCACCGGGCAGCCGGTGCGGAGCGCGAGCAGTCCGAGCGGGAGCTGGAAGCCCTGGTCCTCGCGGTCGGCGGTGGCGCCGGGCACCCCGGTGACGACGATCTTGACGCGGTCGGCCTCCAGGCCGAGGACGGCGGCGGCCGTGTCGCGGTCGGCGTGCGGGTCGGTGGACGCCAGGTACAGCTCGACGCCGCCGTCGGGGCGGGGCACGGCGAGTCCGGCCTCCGCGCCGATGGGGGCGGGGTCCTGGCGCCCGATGCGGTACAGCCCCTCGACGACGACGTCGCCGGTCGCGTCGGGGTCGCCGTGGCGCAGCGGGATGTGCCGGATCAGGTTGCCGTCGGGGTGCAGCGGCTCGGCCTCGAACGCCTGCTCCGGGTCGGTGACCGGGTCCAGCGCCTCGTACTCGACGATGACCGCGGCGGCCGCCATCCGCGCGGTGTCGGGGTGGTCGGCGGCCACGGCGGCGATGGGCTCGCCGTGGTGCCGCACGACCTCGCTGGCGAAGACCGGGCGGTCGGAGGTGCCGCGGCCGTGCACCGGACGGCCGGGGACGTCCTCGTGGGTGACGACCGCGCGCACGCCGGGCATCGCGCGGGCGTGGCTGGTGTCGATGGAGACGATGCGCGCGTGCGGGTGCGGGGAGCGCAGTACGGCCGCCCACAGCAGGCCCTCGGCCCACAGGTCGGCGGCGTACGGGAAGGTGCCCTCGGTCTTGGCGCGCGTGTCGGCGGCGGGCAGGGAGGCCCCGAGCCCGTGCGGCAGCGGCTCCGGCTCGGGCAGGTCCCCGGTGGGCCGCGCGGCCTGCGCGGTGGCTGCTTCGTCGGTCACGCCTGGCCTCCGTCCTGGCCGTGGGGCTGGTCGTCCGGTCCGGCGGCCGGGTGGGCCGGCGGGTTCACGCCGCCGTCACCGGGGCCCGCCTGGTGCGGGATCCGGGCCTCGTCCGCCGAGGGGCCGGTGTCCTGGCCGGTGTCGTCGGGCGCCGCGTGCGCCTCGCGTTCGGCGACGACCTGCCGGACGGCGTCGACCACGCCCCGGTAGCCGGAGCAGCGGCACAGGTTGCCGCACAGGGCCTGGCGGGTCTCCAGCTCGGTGGGGGCGGGGTTGCCCTCCAGCAGGTCGTGCACGGTCATCGCCATGCCGGGCACGCAGAAGCCGCACTGCACGGCACCGCACCGGGCGAGCGCCCGCTGCACGTCCGAGGGCCGGCCGTCCTGGGCGAGGCCCTCCACGGTGCGGACCTCGCTGCCGGCCGCGGTCACGGCCGGGACCAGGCAGGAGGCGACGAGGCGGCCGTCGACCTGCACGTTGCAGGCGCCGCACTCGCCCTGCGAGCAGCCGTCCTTGGCACCGGCGAGGCCGAGCCGCTCGCGCAGCACGTACAGCAGGGACTCGCCGATCCAGGCGTCGGTGACGGGCCGGTCGGTGCCGTTGACCCGCAGCACGTACGAGGCGAGCGGGTGGTCGTCGTGCGGGCCGCCCGGCGGGGGTCCGCCGTCGGGGGCGGTGGCGTCGGGGGCGGTGGTGTCCGGGGCGGTGGCGTCCGGGGCGGTGGCGTCCGGGGCGGTGGCGTCCGGGGCGGTGGCGTCCGGGGCGGTGGCGTCCGGGGCGGTGGCGTCCGGGGCGGTGGCGTCCGGGGCGGTGGCGTCGGCGACGGCCTCCGGCTGCTCGCCGGAGGTGTCGCCGTCCGCGTCCGCGCGCGGGGCGTCGCCGTCCCGCGGGCCCGGCGCGTCCGTGCGGCCGGCGGGGTCCGGGTCCTGCGCGGGGGCGGGGTGGCCCGCGCCGTCCGCGGGGCCGCGGGGGTCCGTCCCGGCGTCCGCGGCGCCCTCGGGGGCGCCGTCGGCGCGCCGGTGGCCGTCCTCGGGCTCACCGGTTCCGTGGGCGGCCGGGCGGGTGTGCTCCGGGGACGGGCGCTCCGCGGCCGTGTCCGGGCGGCCGGGCTCCCCGGCGGGGGCCGTTCCGGCGCCGGGGGTGTACGCGTGCGGCGGGTGGCCGGAGCCGTCGTGGGCGGGGCGTCCGCCGGGCCCGTCGTCCGGGCCGTGGCCGTGCGGCGGGCCGTCCGGGCCGTCGTCCTGCGGCACGCCCGGCACGCCGGGGCCCCAGGGGCGGCCGATGGCCTCCGGCGGCGGGGCCCAGGGGGCGGGCGCGCCGCCCGGGAGGGTGGCAGGCGGGGTGCCGCCCCACTGCTCGACCAGCGAGGACGTGGTGAACTCGCCCGACTCGTCCGGGATGTCGCCGCGGGCGACCGGGATCGACCACTGTCCGGTCACGTCCTGGCCGGCCGCCGGGTCCGGTCCGCCGTCGCGGCCCTCCCCGGCGGAGGCCTCGTCGAAGGACCACTGTCCGGTGTCCCCGGGCCGGTACCCGTAGCGGTCGTGCCCGGCCTGCGGCGCGGTGTGCGGGTCCTGCTGCTCCTGCCCCGCCCCGGGGGCGTTCCACCCGGCCCCGTCCACGGGAGCGCCGGGCACGGCCCAGGTGCCGGTGGCGGCCGGGTCGGTGCCCGCGGTGGTGGCCGGGGCGACCGTTATCTGCGGCGGCACGTAGCCGTGGCCGCCGGGGGCGGCGAGCGGGGTGTCCGAGGAGGAGGGCAGGCCGTCGAGGCCGCCCTCGGGCAGCTGCACGAACGCGGTGGCGCCGTCGTCGTACTCGCCCTGCGGCAGCGGGTCCCAGCGGCCGCCCGCGCGCGGGGTGCCCTCTCCGTGCTGGTCGTCGGTCACGACAGCGCCCTCCCCAGTGCTCGTCGGGCCAGCGCGGCGACGGTGCGCCGCAGGTGCAGTACGGCGGGCGGCAGCGGGGCGAGGGAGCCGTCCTCGGCGGGGGCCGCGTCGGGGATGCAGGCCGCGGCGACGTACTCGCCGAACGCCGTCAGGGCCTCCGGCACGATCGCGCGGTTGTTGTCCCAGTCGATGAGCCCGGCGACCCACTGCTCGGCGTCCACGGGCCGTAGCGGCATCGGCGCGATGGCGCCCACCGCGCAGCGCACCCCGCGCCGGGCCGGGTCGAGCACCAGGGCGACGGACGCCGTCGCGCGGCCGGGTCCGGTGCGCCCGGTCGCCTTCAGGAAGACCTGCGGGGCGTGCAGCAGCGGCACGCGGACGTAGCCGATGAGTTCGCCGGGGCGCAGCATCTCCATGCCCGCCAGCAGGTGGGAGACGGGCAGCTCGCGGCGGGCGCCGCCCGGGCCGGCGACGATCAGGGTCGCCTCCAGGGCCGCCAGCACCGGCAGCGCGTCCCCGGTGGGGGCGGCGGAGGCGATGTTGCCGCCGAGGGTGCCGGCGTTGCGGATGTGCGGCGGTCCGGCCGCGCGCGCGGCGGCGGCGAGGGCCGGGATGAGGGCGGCGAAGTCGGGGCGGCCCATGCGTGCGTGGGTGAGCCCGGCGCCGAGCAGCGCGTGCCCGTCGAGGTACTGCCAGCCGCGGATCTCGCTGATCCGGCCCAGGCCGACCAGGGCGGCGGGCCGGAGCTGTCCGGAGTTGACGGCGGCCATGAGGTCGGTGCCGCCCGCGACGGGCACGGCGGCGGGCATGGCGGTGAGCGCCGCCACCGCCTCGTCCAGCGTCGTGGGCAGCGTGACGGTCTGCGCCGCCTGTGGTGCGTGCGTGGTCAAACCGGCTGCCCCTTCCCGCTGCCCCACCTGGTCCCACCTGTGTTGCCGTACGGTACGACCTGACAGGGCGGACGTGGCAACTCTGGCACATCTTCGCGGGTGCCGAGGACAGGGGTCCGCTAGGAGACGTTCGCCCACCTCACCCCGCACATGGTCCGATTTCGCACGGCATCACCAGTGTGCTCGGTTCGGCACTCTTCGGTGACCCTTGTTCCTTTTTTCGTGACCTGTTCGAGGTGGGGCGGACGCGGGCGCGTGACCCGCCGGGGGCGCGGCGGGCGTGCGGGCTACCGGTTCGGGGGCGTGCCGTCGATCGGGCGCCCCAGGACGCCCGGACGCTTCTGCCAGGGCAGCGGCCCGGCGGGCGGCCGGTAGGCGACCCCGAGGGCGTCCAGGCGCCGGTAGTGGGCCTCCATCCGCCGCTGGAAGCCGGCGAAGTCGCGCTCCGGCGGAGCCGGCAGGGCGCTCCAGGCGACCTCGGCGAGCGCGGACAGCCGGGGGAACGCCTGGTAGTCGACGCGGGCCCGGTCCTCCATCACCTCGCTCCACAGGTTGGCCTGGGTGCCGAGCACCCGGTCCGCCTCCTCGGGCGTCAGCTCCGCGGGAACGGGTTCGAAGCGGTAGACGTCCTCCAGGGTGCGCACGTACCCGATGGGCACCGGTTCGTCGGGGCCCGCGTCCTGACGGTGGTCCAGGTACACCTGCTGCTCGGGGCACATGACCACGTCGTGGCCGGCGCGCGCGGCGGCGATCCCGCCCGCGTAGCCGCGCCAGGACGACACCGCGGCGCCCGGGGCGAGGCCGCCCTCCAGGATCTCGTCCCAGCCGATGAGCCGGCGTCCGCGCGCGGTGAGCCAGCGGTCGAAATGGGCCATGAACCACGCCTGGAGCGCGTCCTCGTCCGCGAGTCCGAGCCGGCTCAGCTGCTGCTGCGCGGCGGGTGAGGCACGCCACTGGTCCTTGGGGCATTCGTCGCCGCCGAGGTGCACGAACGACGAGAACGGGCTGCCGGCGTCCGCCGGGAACAGGTCGAGGACCTCGTCGAGCACCTCCTCCAGGAAGCGCAGGGTGGCGTCGGTGGGGGCGAGGACGTTGGGGTTGATGCCCCAGGTGTCCCAGACGGTCAGGGCGGCGGTGTCCACGACGTCGGCGTTGCCGAGTTCCGGGTAGGCGGCGATGGCGGCCTGGGAGTGCCCGGGCACGTCGATCTCGGGGACGACGCCGATGTGCCGGTCGGCGGCGTAGGCGACGATCTCCCGGATGTCGTCCTGGGTGTAGAAACCGCCGTGCGGACGGTCGTCCCACAGCGGTGAGGCGCGGTGGCCGATTTTCGTCCGGGACCGCCAGGAGCCGACGGTGGTCAGCCGGGGGTGGCGGCGGATCTCGATGCGCCAGCCCTGGTCGTCCGTCAGGTGGAGGTGGAGGACGTTGAGTTTGTGGGCGGCCATCAGGTCGAGGTAGCGCAGCACGTCGTCCTTGGGCATGAAGTGCCGCGCGACGTCGAGCATCAGGCCGCGCCAGCGGAAGCGGGGGGCGTCCTCGATGGTCTGCTCCGCCAGGCGCGGGGGCCCGTCCGGCCGGACGGGGGCCCGGCGGAAGGCGTCGGGGCCGAGCAGCTGGCGCAGGGTCTGGGCGCCCCAGAAGACCCCGGCCGCGCTGCCGCCGGTGATCTCGGTGCCGGTGCCGGCCGCGACGGTGAGCCGGTACGCCTCGGGCGCGAGGCTGTCGTCGATGCGCAGCCGCAGGCCGTCGGGGGCGTGCTCGGGGCCGGGGCGCAGCGGCAGGCGCAGGGCCGAGCCGAGGGTGGCGCGCAGCCAGCGTTCGGCGGTGCCGGTGCCGGGCCCGGCCCACAGGGTGGTGTTCTGGGACAGTTCGACGGTGCCGTCCCGGGGCCGTTCGACGGCCAGCGGGGCGGGCAGGAGTTCGGTCGGAGAGGTCACGTCAGTCCTTTACCGCGCCGCCCAGTCCGGAGACCAGACGCCGCTGCACGAGTACGAAGAAGACCAGTACGGGAATCGTCATCACCGTGGACGCCGCCATGACGCCGCCCCAGTCGGGCTCGTCCGGTTTGTAGAAGACCAGCAGCGCCATCGGCAGGGTGGACTGGGAGATGTCGCTGATGATGAAGGACTTGGCGAACAGGAAGTCGTTCCAGGTGGAGATGAAGGAGAACACGCTCGTCGCGATCAGGCCCGGCAGCACGAGCGGGAAGAGGATCTGCCAGAGGAAGCGGGCCCGGCTCGCCCCGTCGATGTACGCGGCCTCCTCCAGGGCCTCGGGCACGGCTTTCACGAATCCCCGCAGCATCCAGATCGCGAACGGCAGGGAGAAGGCGATGTGGGGCAGGATCAGCGACCAGAGGGTGTTGAGCTGACCGAGGTCCCGCATCTGGAAGAACAGGGGGATCGTCAGCGCCTCGACGGGCACCATCTGGGCCACCAGGAACATGATGAGCAGGGTGGTCCGCAGCCGGAACCGGAAACGGGTCACGGCGGTGGCGGCGAGGAAGGCGATGAGGGCCGAGGCGACCACCACGGCGACCGCGACGACCACGCTGTTGACGAAGTAGCGGCCGAAGTCCTCCTGCCCGAAGACCCGCCGGAAGGAGTCCAGGGTGGGCGCGAGGGTCCAGGGCCGGGGCGTGGTGGACTCGATCTCCCCGGCCGGCTTGAAGGCGCCCAGCACCATCCAGTACAGGGGGAAGGCGACCACCGCGGCGGTCAGCAGGGCGGCGGTCTCGGCCGCCAGCCGTCCCGGGCGCCGGACGAACCCGCGCACGGGTTTCACCTCGCGCTCGCGGACCTGGCTCGGGTGCGTCACAGTTCCTCCCCCTGTCGGCGCAGCAGCCGCAGGTACACCAGCGTCACGGCGAGCAGGATCAGCAGCATCACGACGCCGATGGCGGCGCCGAGGCTGTACTGCGAGGAGGCGAACGCCTGCTGGTAGGCGTACACGTTGAGGACGAGGTTCTGCCCGGCGATGCCGCCGCCGCCCGTCATGACGTAGATCTGGGTGAAGACCTTGAAGTCCCAGATGACGGACTGGATGGTGACGACCACCAGGATCGGCCGCAGCATCGGGGCGAGCACCGAGCGCCAGATGCGCCACTGCGAGGCGCCGTCGAGGGAGGCGGCCTCCAGCACCTCGGCCGGGACGGCGCGGATCCCGGCGTAGACGGTGACCATCACGAACGGGAAGGAGCACCAGACCACTTCGAGCAGGACCAGGAGGAAGGCGCTGTAGCGCCCGTACGTCCAGGAGAAGTCGCCGAGGCCCAGGACCCGGTTGACGGGGCCGAAGTCGGCGTCGAAGAGGAACAGCCACACGGTGGAGCCGGTGATGGCGGGGGTCGCCCAGGCGCCGAGGGCGGCCAGCATCAGCGCCAGGCGGGGCACGGCCCGCACCCGGGTGAGGAGCACGGCGAGCGCGCAGCCGACGGCGAGCGTGGAGAGGACGCAGACCGCCGCGAACACCACGGTGGCCAGCAGCACCTGCCAGAACTGCTCGTCGGCGGCGAGCGCCCGGTAGTTGCCGAGCCCTTCGAAGGTGGTCGGTTCGCCGCCGCTGACCTGCGCCTGGGTGTAGTGGAACAGCGAGATCAGGCCGAGTTGGTAGATCGGGTAGGCGAGCAGTCCGCCGAGGACGACGAGGGCGGGGGCGAGGTAGAGCCAGGGGGTGCGGGAGGCCCCGGGGCGGCGGCGCGGCGCCGGGGGCCGGGGGCGGCCGCGGGGGCGGGTCTTCCCGGGGAGGGCCGCCGGCCGCGCCCGCACGGCCGGCGGAGTGGCGGGCGCCGTCATCCGGCCGACCCGAACGCCTCGTTCATCTTCTCGGCCGCGTCGCCGGCGGCGGTGGCGACGTCCTTCTTGCCGCTGACGATCTCCTGGAACATCGTCGGCAGGACCTGCGAGGCGTCGATCTGCGCCCAGGCCGGGGAGGCCGGCACGAACTCGGTGCCGGCGGCGAGGGTGCGGACGAACGGCTTCAGGAAGGGCTCGTCGTCGGCGGCCTGCTCGCGCACGTCCGTGAAGGTGGGCAGGAAGCCCATCGCCTCGAACATCTCGCCCTGCGCCTCCTTGGAGGCGAGCCGCTTCATCAGGTCGACGGCGAGGGTGCGGTGGGAGGTGGACTTCAGGACGCCGAGGTTGTTCCCGCCCGCGAAGGCGGGGGCGATGGATCCGGGCTCCACTCCGGGCAGCGGCACGACGGCGTACTTGCCCTTGACCTTGCCCGCCTCGATGGCCGCGTGGCTGAAGTCGCCGCCGATCGCCATGGCCGCCTTGCCCGAGGCGAAGGCGGTCACGGTGTCGTTGCCGCCCATGCCCGCGCACTTGGCGGCCGGGCAGTTGTCGTCGCCGAACAGGGAGGTGTACGCCTCGATGCCCTTGCGGGCCTCGGGGCGGTCGACGGCGGCGGCGTACGAACCCCCCTTGCCGGTGGCGAGTTCGCCGCCGTGGGCCCACAGGAAGGGCATCGCGCCGTAGGTGTAGGCGCCGCCGACGGCGATGCCGTAGAGGTCGGGGCGGGCGGCGCGGATCTCCTTGGCGGTGGAGATCAGTCCGGCCTGGTCGGTGGGGGGTTCGAGGCCGAGGTCGTCGAACACGTCGGTGCGGTAGTAGAGCGCGCGGACGCCGACGAAGTAGGGGGCGCCGTAGACCTTGCCGTCCACGGTGACCGAGGTCCGGGCGGTGGGGTCGGTGTCCTCGGCCTCGTCCCAGGCGGCGAACTCCTCGGTGACGTCGGCGAGTCCGCCGTCCTTCACGTAGCCGGCGGTGTCGGTGTTGCCGTACTCGATGAGGTCGGGGGCCGAGGCGGGGTCGTTGAAGGCGGCCTTGATGCGCTGGGCGCGGGTCTCGACGGGGATGTACTCGACGGTGACCTCGACGTCCTCGTGGGCCTTCTCGAACCCGGCGACGACGGAGTCGACGACCTGCTGCTTGGGCTTGTTGTTGACCTCCTGGAAGAGCCACACCCGCAGGGTGCCGGTCCGCTCGTCCGTGTCGGAGGCGGAGTCGCCGGAGGTCTGGGGGGCGCACGCGACGGCGGCGGCGAGGACGGCCGCGGCGGCGACCAGACGGACGGACAGCTTCATGGAGCTCCTCCGGGGTGTTGCAACATGCGCAATGGCGGTTTTGCTGTGCACAACACTCCGGAGGCTAGGGACAGGGTGAGCGGGGCCACAAGAGGTCTCAACCACTCTGTGACCGGCGGACGCACACCGCGCAACACACGGGCGCACAAAAGGCAGCACAAAGGCCCCCGGAGGCGTGCGCACACGCTCCGGGGGCCCGGGAAGTCCGTAAAAGGGGGCGACCGGCGGGGTCGGGCCTACTTGTCGCCCTTGCCCTTGCCCTTGTCGTCGCCGCCGGAGCCCATGGACTCGTAGATCTCCTTGCACATGGGACACACCGGGTACTTCTTCGGGTCGCGGCCGGGCACCCACACCTTGCCGCACAGCGCCACGACGGGGGTGCCGTCGAGGGCGCTCGCCATGATCTTGTCCTTCTGGACGTAGTGGGCGAAGCGCTCGTGGTCACCGTCGCCGTGGGAGGTCTGCGGCGTCGGCTCGACGAGGGTCCCCGTACCAGTCCCGCGCTCGGGCTCAAGAGTGCTCATGCAAGAAAGGGTACTGAAGGTCACACGCTTCAGTTGAGTGAAGGGTCGTCCGGATACGTCGCGACCATCGCCAGCTCGTTGCGCTGGCGGCGGAGCACTTCGCGCCAGAGCCGCTCCGGCGCCGGTGAGGACACGTCCCCCGGCTCCGACTCCACCACGTACCAGGCGCCCTCGGCCAGCTCGTCCTCCAGCTGGCCGGGACCCCAGCCCGCGTAGCCGGCGAAGATGCGCAGCGAGCCGAGGGCCGAGGCCAGCAGCTCGGGCGGGGCCTCCAGGTCCACCAGGCCGATCGCGCCGTGCACCCGGCGCCAGCCCAGCGGCGCGGCCCGGTCCGCCGGCTCCCCGGGGACGACGGCGACACCGAGGGCGGAGTCCAGGGAGACGGGGCCGCCCTGGAAGACGACGCCGGGCTCGCCGGCCAGGTCCGCCCAGCCCTCGAGGATGTCACCGACGTCCACCGGCGTCGGCCGGTTCAGGACCACGCCGAGCGACCCCTCCTCGTCGTGGTCGAGGAGGAGGACCACCGCACGGTCGAAATTCGGGTCCGCCAGGGCGGGGGTGGCCACGAGCAACCGCCCTGTGAGCGAGGACACCTCGGTCATGCCAGACATGATCCCGCATCCACCGGCCCGATGGGGAGGCAACGGGTGCACGGGAGTGGACGCAGCTCAGGGCGGCCCGGTGCACCCGGGGCGCACGGCCGCGCCGGTGACCGCCCGTGGCCGCCGCCGGACAGTTCGTGTTGTGACGGATTCATGACGTGGCCGGACCCCGTCCGGGCATACAGAAGCGGGCCCCGGGCCGACTACCCTGTGCCTTTCGGCCCTGCCCCACCACCCCACGGAACGCGAGATCCATGACCGTCAACGGCGCTGATGACGTACTGCTGGTCCACGGCGGAACCCCGCTGGAGGGCGAGATCCGGGTCCGCGGTGCGAAGAACCTCGTACCGAAGGCCATGGTCGCCGCCCTGCTGGGCAGCGCTCCGAGCCGGCTGCGCAATGTTCCGGACATCCGTGACGTCCGCGTCGTACGCGGCCTGCTGCAGCTGCACGGCGTGACGGTCCGTCCGGGGGACGAGCCCGGCGAGCTGGTGCTCGACCCCACGCACGTGGAGAGCGCCAACGTCGCCGACATCGATGCCCACGCGGGCTCCTCGCGGATCCCGATCCTGTTCTGCGGGCCGCTGCTGCACCGCCTCGGCCACGCCTTCATCCCCGGCCTCGGCGGCTGCGACATCGGCGGCCGGCCCATCGACTTCCACTTCGACGTGCTGCGCCAGTTCGGCGCGACCATCGAGAAGCGGGCGGACGGCCAGTACCTGGAGGCCCCGCAGCGGCTGCGCGGCACGAAGATCCGGCTGCCGTACCCGTCGGTGGGCACGACGGAGCAGGTGCTGCTGACGGCGGTCCTCGCCGAGGGCGTCACCGAACTGTCCAACGCCGCGGTGGAGCCCGAGATCGAGGACCTGATCTGCGTCCTGCAGAAGATGGGCGCCATCATCGCGATGGACACCGACCGCACCATCCGCATCACCGGTGTCGACAAGCTGGGCGGCTACACCCACCGGGCCCTCCCGGACCGCCTGGAGGCCGCCTCCTGGGCGTCGGCGGCGCTGGCGACCGAGGGCAACATCTACGTCCACGGCGCCCAGCAGCGCTCGATGATGACGTTCCTGAACACCTACCGGAAGGTGGGCGGCGCCTTCGAGATCGACGACGAGGGCATCCGCTTCTGGCACCCGGGCGGGCAGCTGAAGTCCATCGCGCTGGAGACGGACGTGCACCCCGGCTTCCAGACCGACTGGCAGCAGCCCCTGGTGGTGGCGCTGACCCAGGCCACCGGCCTGTCGATCATCCACGAGACGGTCTACGAGTCCCGGCTCGGCTTCACCTCCGCGCTCAACCAGATGGGCGCGCACATCCAGCTCTACCGCGAGTGCCTGGGCGGCTCCGACTGCCGCTTCGGCCAGCGCAACTTCCTGCACTCCGCGGTCGTCTCCGGCCCCACCCGGCTGCAGGGCGCCGACCTGGTCATCCCGGACCTGCGCGGCGGCTTCTCCTACCTCATCGCCGCCCTGGCGGCCCAGGGCACGTCCCGGGTCCACGGCATCGGGCTCATCAACCGGGGCTACGAGAACTTCATGGAGAAGCTGGTGGAGCTGGGCGCCAAGGTCGAGCTGCCGGGCAAGGCACTGGGCTGACGGCCCCGCGGGCCGGGCGCGGCGCACGGCTGACGGGGCACCGCGGGCGGGCCGCGGCGCACGGCTGACGGCGTCCGCCGTGCCGAGGAGGCGCCCGAGGGCTCGCGGCCGGCGTCCGGCGCCCGTCGGGCCCCCGGCCGACGGAACCGGCGGCGCCGGCGGAACGGCGGCGTAACGGCAGCAGAAGGGGCGGCCACCCGAACCGGGTGGCCGCCCCTTCCGGCGTCACGGTGCGCCGTACGCCGTCCCGGGACGTACGGACTGCCGGATCACTTGCCCTTGGCGGCTTCCTTCAGCTTGGAGCCCGCGGAGACCTTCACGCTGTAGCCGGCCGGAATCTGGATCGGCTCGCCGGTCTGCGGGTTGCGGGCGGTGCGGGCGGCACGGTGGGTGCGCTCGAAGGTGAGGAAACCGGGGATGGTGACCTTCTCGTCGCCCTTGGAGACGATGTCGCCGACGACGTCGGCGAACGCGGCCAGCACGGCGTCGGCGTCCTTGCGAGTCACCTCGGCGCGGTCGGCCAGCGCGGCCACCAGCTCACTGCGGTTCATGTTGTTACTCCCGTGTTCTTCTTGCTGTTGAGGCGAGCCACGCGGCGGGGCCGCATGGTGCGCACGGCCAGGCCGATGCTGCCAGGGCCCCGGAAAAGGCCCCGAACCCGGGTCCGTCATCCGGACCCACGCGCCACTGGGGGTGCCCCCGGACGTAGTCCTTGGTGAAGCATCCTGCCTCTACCTGCGGCGGGAATGCCAATCCGGCACCCGCATGCGCCGTGAGTACACCCGTGGGAGTCACACGACGGAGCGCCCCGCCCTTTCGGGCGGTGACGGCGCCACCGTCCGCCGGCGGCCGCGGTCGGCAGGAGACCGGTAGCTCGTACCGGCCGCCACCCTAGAGGGCACCGGCGCCGTGCGGGTTCCACGACGCGCCGCCCGGGGCCCGCGTGGCGATCCTCACAGCGCCCGTACCCCGGCCCCTACGCCCCCGGGTGCGCCTCGTCGGCGGCGGCCTTCGCGGCCTCGCGCACCGCCCCGGCGACCGCGCCCGCGACCTTGTCGTTGAAGACGCTGGGGATGATGTAGTTCGGGTTCAGCTCGTCCGGGGTGACCACGTCGGCCAGGGCCTGCGCGGCGGCCAGCATCATCTGGGTGGTCACCGAGCTGGACTGGGCGTCCAGCAGGCCGCGGAAGACGCCCGGGAAGACCAGCACGTTGTTGATCTGGTTCGGGAAGTCGGAGCGGCCGGTGGCCACCACGGCCGCGGTCTGGCGGGCGATCGCCGGGTCCACCTCCGGGTCCGGGTTCGCGAGCGCGAAGACGACCGCGCCCTCGGCCATCGCGGCCACGTCCTCGGCGCCGAGGACGTCCGGCGCCGAGACGCCGATGAAGACGTCGGCGCCGCGCACCGCCTCCTTGAGGGTGCCGGTGAGGTTCTCCGGGTTGGTGTGCTCGGCGATCCAGCACAGCGTGGAGTCGGGCGCGGCCTGCTTGAGGTCCTCGCGGCCCGCGTGCACCACGCCGTGGATGTCGGCCACCACGGCGTTCTTCACCCCGGCGGCGAGCAGCAGCTTCAGGATGGCCGTGCCGGCCGCGCCGGCGCCCGACATGACCACGCGGATGTTCTCGATCGACTTGCCGGTGACCCGCAGGGCGTTGGTCAGGGCGGCGAGGACGACGATCGCGGTGCCGTGCTGGTCGTCGTGGAAGACGGGGATGTCCAGGGCCTCGCGCAGCCGGGCCTCGATCTCGAAGCAGCGCGGCGCGGAGATGTCCTCCAGGTTGATGCCCGCGAAGCCCGGGGCGATGGCCTTGACGATCTCGACGATCGCGTCGGTGTCCTGGGTGTCCAGGCAGATCGGCCAGGCGTCGATGCCGGCGAACCGCTTGAACAGGGCCGCCTTGCCCTCCATCACCGGCAGCGCGGCCTGCGGGCCGATGTTGCCCAGGCCCAGCACGGCCGAGCCGTCCGTCACGACCGCAACGGAGTTGCGCTTGATGGTGAGGCGGCGGGCGTCCTCGGGGTTCTGGGCGATGGCCATGCAGACCCGGGCCACGCCCGGCGTGTAGACCATGGACAGGTCGTCACGGTTGCGGATGGGGTGCTTGGCCTGCATCTCGATCTTGCCGCCGAGGTGCATCAGGAACGTACGGTCGGAGACCTTGCCCAGGACGACGCCCTCGATGCCGCGCAGCTGCTGCACGATCTGGTCGGCGTGGGCGGTGGACGTGGCGGCGATGGTGACGTCGATGCGCAGCTTCTCGTGGCCGGAGGCGGTGACGTCGAGGCCGGTCACCGAACCGCCTGAGGACTCCACGGCGGTGGTGAGCTGGGACACGGCGGTTCCGCTCGCCGGCACCTCCAGCCGGATCGTCATCGAGTAGGAGACGCTGGGCGCCGTTGCCATGGCCGACTTCCTCTGCTTTTTCCGTTACTGCGTCGCCATGTCCCCACAGCGGCGCGTCGTGCTGTCCGATCGTCGCACCTACCAGCGAGTACGCGGTAGCCGCCTCGGATTGCGAACGTTGTGTTCGCACGTCCCCGACAGTACGGACCGTACGGGGCCACGAAAAAGAGGCCCCCTGCCATGTGGTGACAGGGGGCCTCTTTGACGGTTGGGCGACACCGACCCGCCATGCTCGCCTCGCGGCAAGTGGTCGCTCGAAGCGACGAAGGTTGGGCCCGGGGGCTTGGATCGGGCCGGTGTCACATCCAGGCTAACAAACGGATCGCCGTCGGCCATTCCCGCGCGGAGACGAATTTTCCGCGCGCCCCCTCAGTCCCGCAGCAGGTCCGGAACCCCGGACGCGTCCGGCTCGTCGCGCTCCCCGGAGACCACTGTGAGCTGCTGGGTGGCGCGGGTCAGGGCGACGTACAGCACGCGCAGTCCGGCGGGGGACTCGTCGGCGATCTCGGCCGGGGAGACGACGACCGTCGCGTCGTACTCCAGGCCCTTGGCCTCCAGGCTGCCCAGGGCCACCACCCGGTCGCCGAGTCCGTCGAGCCAGCGGCGGGCCTCCTCGCGGCGCTGCATGGCGACGACCACGCCGATCGTGCCGTCCACCCGGTCCAGCAGGCGCTCCGCCTCGGCGCGCACGGCCTCCCCGAGCGGACCGCCGGCGACGGCGAACCGCGGTTCCACGCCGGTGGAGCGCACCGCGCGCGGGGCCGCGGAGCCCGGCATGGCGAGGGCGAGCACCCGGGACGCCAGGTCGGCGATCTCGGCCGGGTTGCGGTAGTTCACGGTGAGTTCGAAGCGGCGGCGCGGCCGGGAGCCGAGGGCCTCGTCGCGGGCCTCGGCGGCCTCGTCGGGGTCGGACCAGGAGGACTGGGCCGGGTCGCCGACGACCGTCCAGGTGGCGTGCCGGCCGCGGCGGCCCACCATCCGCCACTGCATGGGGGTGAGGTCCTGCGCCTCGTCGACGATGACGTGCGCGTACTCGACGCGTTCCTGGGCGAGCCGCTCGGCCCGCTCGCGCTGGCTCTCCTCGCGCACCGGCATCAGCTCCTCCAGGCCGGTGAGCTGGTCCAGCGGGTCGAGTTCGCGCCGCTTGCGGGGGCGGGCGGGGGTGCCGAGGACGGCCTGGAGTTCGTCGAGCAGGGCGATGTCGTGCACGGAGCGGCCGTCGCGCCGCAGCGAGCGGGCGAGGCGGCGGACCTCGCCCTGGTTGAGGACGCGGCGGGCCCAGCGGCCGAGGCGCCGTTCGTCGGCCATGGCGTCGAGCACGGCGGACGGGGTCAGCTCGGGCCACCAGGCGTCGAGGAAGGCGATGAAGTCGTCCTCGGAGGTGATGTCGTCGTCGAAGGAGGAGCGCAGTTCGGCGGCGAGTTCCGGGTCGGTGTGCCGGGTGCCGGCGCCGGAGCGCTCCCACAGCGAGTCGAGCAGCAGCTTGCGGGCGCGCGGGCGCAGCAGGTTGACGGGGGCGGTGCCGCCGAGGGCGCTGCGGCGGATCTCCTTGAGGTCCTCGGCGTCCAGTTCCAGGCGGCGGCCGAAGGCGACGACCCGCAGCCGGGTGGGCGCGTCGTCCGTCTCCAGCGCCCCGCGGGCCGCCTTGCGCAGCACCTTGAGCATGCGGGCGGAGCCCTTGACGCGGGCCACGGCGGGCGTGTCGTAGACGGTGGCCTCGACGCCCTCCACCAGGGAGCCGAGGGCGCGGATGGCGACCTGGCCCTCCTCGCCGAGGGAGGGCAGCACGCCCTCGGTGTAGGCGACGAGCAGCGGGGTCGGCGAGACGATGAGGATGCCGCCCGCGTAGCGGCGCCGGTCCTGGTAGAGCAGGTAGGCCGCGCGGTGCAGGGCCACGGCGGTCTTGCCGGTGCCGGGGCCGCCCTCGACGTGGGTGACGGAGGCGGCGGGGGCGCGGATCACCAGGTCCTGCTCGGCCTGGATGGAGGCCACGATGTCCCGCATGCTGTGGGTCCGGGCCTGGCCGAGGGCCGCCATCAGGGCGCCGTCGCCGACCACGGGCAGTTCCTCGCCGTCGAGGTACGCGGTCAGCTCGGGGCGCATCAGGTCGTCCTCGACGCCGAGGACGCGGCGGCCCTTGGAGCGGATGACGCGGCGGCGCACCACGCGGCCCGGGTCGACGGGGGTGGAGCGGTAGAAGGGGGCGGCGGCCGGGGCCCGCCAGTCGATGACGAGCGGGCTGTAGTCCTGGTCGAGGACGCCGATACGGCCGATGTGCAGGGTCTCGGCGATGTCGGCGGTGCCGTCGGGGCGCACGGCGCCGTCGGCGGGCTCGACGGCGGTGTAGGCGCCGTCGGGGCCCCGCTTGCCGTCCTTGCCGAGGAGCAGGTCGATGCGGCCGAAGAGGAAGTCCTCGAACTCGTTGTTCAGCCGGTTGAGGTGGACGCCGGCCCGGAAGACCTGGGCGTCCCGCTCGGCGAGCGCGCCGGGCGTGCCGACCTGCCCGCGCCGGGCCGCGTCCCGCATGAGGAACTCGGCCTCGTCGATCTTCTCCTCAAGGCGCCGGTACACCCGGTCCAGGTGTTCCTGTTCGACACGGATCTCCCGGTCGCGGACGGAGTCGTGAACCGGTCCGACCGCGGATTCCTGTTGAGCCTGAGCGGCCACCGGGCCCCCTTCTGACGTGCTGGGCAGCCGTCAACCGTACGCGAAGGGGGCCGGGTGAGGCTACGCGTCCACTTCGACGAGCTGCTTGCCGTCGAAGTTCACCACGACGAAGTGGTCGATCTCGTTCATCTCGAAGGCCGCGCCGCCCTGGATGTAGAGCGGCTGCTTGGACTTGTCCGTCTTGCCGTCGGGCAGGCCGTAGCCCTCGGACGGGACGGACCACGAGGTGACCGTCTCGCGTTCGCCGTTCTTGCCGACGGCGATGAGCGAGCACTTCTCGGGACCCTTGACGTTCCGCAGCTCGGTGACCGTGCCGGTGCCCCACTCCTTCTCCTGGAGCGCGACGGTCACGGAGACCTTGGTGGTGGGGTCGGTGGCGGTGATCTTGTCGGGGATCTGGTCGAAGGCTTCCTTGGCGGGGTTCGCCGCGAGCGTCCGGTTGGTGTCGCCCCCGCCGTCGCCGCCCCCGCTGTTCGCCGCGACGGCGACGAACGGGCCGCTGACGATCAGCGCACCGGCGGCCGCCACCATGTAGAAGTTGCGGCGGCGCTTCTTGGCCCTGCGTTCGGCGACCTCGTCGACCAGCTTCTCCACCACGCGCGGGGAGGGCTTGGCGGACAGCGACTCGCCGATGGACGGCGTGCCGGAGCCGGGCAGGTCCGCGAGCGCGGCCAGCATCGGTTCCATCCCGGCGAGTTCGTCGAGCTGCTGGGCGCACCACTCGCAGGTCGCGAGGTGCATCTCGAACCGGCCCGCCTCGGCGTCGTCCAGGATGCCGAGGGCGTAGGCGCCGACGGTCTCGTGCTCGTTCGGCACCGGTGATCCCTCCATGGGAGCAGACATACCCGTACCACCCGCGCCGAATCCCTGGTTTCCCCCGTACACACTCATCACGCCGTCACCCCCCGCTCCTCCAGTGCCAGCTTCATCGACCGCAGGGCGTAGAACACCCTGGAGCGCACCGTACCGCTGGGTATCCCGAGCGTTTCGGCCGCCTCGTTGACCGTACGTCCCTTGAAGTACGTCTCGACGAGCACCTCCCGGTGGGCAGGGGTCAGGTCGTCGAGTGCGTCCGACAACGTCATCAGCCACAGCGCCTTGTCGATCTCGTCCTCCGCGGGGATGACCTCCAGCGGCGACGGATCGACCTCCTGCGGCCGGGCCTGCCGGCTGCGGTGGCCGTCGATGACGATGCGCCGGGCGACCGTCACCAGCCAGGGGCGTACCGAACCGGTCGCCCGATTGAGCTGACCGGCGTTCTTCCAGGCACGGATGAGCGTTTCCTGCACGACGTCCTCGGCGCGCTGCCGGTCTCCGGCGACCAGCCGCAGGACATAGGCCAGCAGGGGTCCGGCGTGCTCTCGATACAGAGCACGCATCAGCTCCTCGTCAGGTTCCGAGGGCTGTGACGCGCGATGTCGGGCCCTCGTTCCACGTTCATTGGCCACGACGGAATCCTTGCGCACGCCCACCTCCGGTGTCCGGGGGATCCCCCAGTCGGTCGCTCGACTACCGGTACGCAGGGCAAGTGGCGGGTGTTCAAAGCGGGGTGACAATTTCTGCGGGGTGACGTGACGACCGGGACATGGAGCCACATATTCCCCCCGCGCTCTTTACATTTCCGACACACCTGGCGGGAGGGGCATCGCTGCCCGCGCTCCCGGGACGGCAAACGGCGTGTAAGCAACGTCACTTCGCGATGCGGAGCACACAAGCGGCATACCGGACACGGGCGCCGCGGGCCGGCCCCGCGAGCGCACCTCGGCCGCGGCGCGCGGACCTCCCCGCACGCCGTTCCCGGGACCCCGCGGGGGTGGTCAGGCGCGGGTGAGGGCGGCGCGGCGGCGGTGGCGGGCCACCCGCTCGCGGTTGCCGCAGACCTCGCTGGAACACCAGCGCCTCCTGCGTCCCCGGGACGTGTCCACGTACACGATGGGGCAGTTGTCCCCCTCGCACTGGCGCAGGCTCGCCCGCGCCACCGGATCGGTCAGCAGGTCCACCGCGTCCCGGGCGATCGCGCCGAGCAGGGCGCCCCGCCGGGGCGGCCCGTCCAGGCGCCGCACCAGCGAGCCGTCCGCCCCCGCGACGGCCCGCGGGGCCGGCGGTGCGACGCGGGCGAGTTCGTTGACCCGGGCCAGCGCGAGGTCGTGCGCGGGACGTCCGGGGGCGGGCCGGCCCCGCAGCAGCGGCACCAGCAGTCCCCGCAGTTCACTGAACGCGGGCGGCCAGGAGGCGTCGGCGTGGGCGAGCGAGGTGCCCGGCGGCACCAGGCCGGAGCCGGTGATCCAGGCGCGCAGGACCGCGAGGGAGTCGAGCCGTTCGGCGGGATGCGTGGTGGCGAGCAGGTCCAGACACACCCGTCCGGTGTCGAACCGCAGCTCGTGGGACGCCGTGGCCGTGCCGAGTGCCATGAGCCTGTCACCGCCTGGGGTGCGCCCCGGCCGGAAGCCGGTGCGGCGCGAGCGAGGGGGCCGGGAAACCGTCCTTCTACAGTGCCCGTCCGCGTGCCCGCCCGGAAGCCCCCAGGGGCCCCCGCCGGCCGGCACCCCGTTCACGAACCGGCGTACTTCTCCTCCGCCCGCGGGTCCAGCGCGAGGCGGTAGCCGCGCTTGACGACGGTCTGGATCAGCTGCGGGGTGCCGAGGGCGGCACGGAGCCGGGCCATCGCCGTCTCCACCGCGTGCTCGTCCCGGCCCGCGCCGGGCAGCGCCCGCAGCAGGTCGCCGCGCGCGACGACCCAGCCGGGCCGGCGGGCCAGCGCCCGCAGCAGGGCCATCCCGGCCGGCGGCACCGGCCGCAGCGCGCCGTCGACGACGGCCGCGTGCCCGCGGATCTCCAGCCGGTGCCCGGCGACCGGCAGCGAGCAGGCGCGGGCGGGCAGGTCCCGGCAGAGCAGTTGGACCAGCGGGCCGAGCCGGAAGCGCTCGGGATGCACGGTGCCGATGCCGCGGGCCTGCAACGGCAGCGCGGTGACCGGGCCCACGCAGGCGGGCAGCACGTCCTGGCCGAGCGCGGCCAGCAGGTCGTCGAGCCGGCCGCGCTCCTCGGCGCGGGCCAGCAGCGAGGCCGCGGCGGGCGCGCTGGTGAAGGTCACCGCGTCCAGCGTCCGGGTGACGGCCGCGTCCAGCAGCCGGTCGACGGGGCCGAGGTCCTCCGGCGGCAGCCACCGGTAGACCGGCACCCCGATCACCTCCGCTCCCCCGGCGCGCAGCGACTCCACGAAGCCGGGCAGCGGTTCCCCGTGCAGCTGGATCGCGACGCGCAGCCCGTCGACGCCCTCCGCCAGCAGCCGGTCGAGCACCTCGGCCATCGACTCCGAGGCGGGCGACCACTCCTCGGTGAGCCCGGCGGCCCGCACGGCGCCCTTCACCTTGGGGCCGCGGGCCAGGATCCGCGCCCCGCGCAGGGTGGTCAGCAGGTCCTCGCCCAGGCCCCAGCCGTCGGCGGCCGACATCCAGCCGCGGAACCCGATCGCGGTGGTGGCGACCACCACGTCCGGGGCGCGGGCGATGATCTCCTCGGTGGCGGCGAGCAGTTCGCCGTCGTCGGCCAGCGGCACGATCCGCAGGGCGGGCGCGTGCAGCACGACGGCCCCCCGCCGCTCCAGCAGCGCGCCGAGCTCGTCGGCCCGGCGCGCCGCGGTCACGCCCACGGTGAAGCCCGCGAGGGGCCCGTGGGCGGGTGGCTGCTCTCGTGCGTCGTCGTCCATGTTCTCGTCCCGGGCTGGAGTCGGCGTACCGCGGGAAGGTGCGGCTCCACCTCCCCGCCGGGCCGAGCCTGCCAATGATCCATGACGGGCTCGGTTCGGCGTCGTGTCACCAGTGTTACGTCATACGCCGGCGTAGCTGGGCTGCGGGCCGGACCGCCGGGCGGTTTCCGGTCCGGCCGGCCCGGCCGGCGGGCGGCGCAGGTATACGGCCCAGGTGACCGCGCAGCAGACCGCGTAGCAGGCGAGGAAGGCCACGAACGCGCCGGTGCCGGAGCCGTGGGCGAGGAAGGACTGACGGAACGCCAGGTTGATGCCGACCCCGCCGAGCGCGCCCACCGCGCCGATCAGCCCCATGGCCGCCCCGGACAGCCGGCGCCCGTACACCGCCGCCTCCTCCCCCGTGAGCCCCCGGGCCAGCGCCTTCGCCCGGAAGATGCCCGGGATCATCTTGTACGTCGACCCGTTGCCGAGGCCGGTCAGCACGAACAGGACGACGAAGGCGGCGGTGAACAGCGTGAGCGACTGCCGGGTGGAGGCGGCGATCAGCACGGCGGCCGCCGCGCCCATGGCGACGAAGTTCCCCAGCGTGATGCGCGCGCCGCCGTACCGGTCGGCGAGCCACCCGCCCAGCGGCCGGATCAGCGACCCGAGCAGCGGGCCCAGGAAGGTCACGTACGCGGCCTGCAGCGGGGTGCGGCCGAACTGGCTCTGCAGCACCTGGCCGAAGGCGAAGCTGTAGCCGATGAACGAGCCGAAGGTGCCGATGTAGAGGAAGGACATGATCCAGGTCTGCGGGTCCCGCGCGGCCTCCCGGGCGGCGCCGGTGTCGTTGCGCACCGGGGCGAGGTTGTCCATGTACCGCGCGGCGAGCACGGCGGCGACGACGACCAGCGGGATGTAGAGGCCGAGCAGCACGCGCGGCCCGGCGCCCGCGCCGATGACGGCGAGCGCGGCGAGCTGGATCACCGGGACGCCGATGTTGCCGCCGCCGGCGTTCAGGCCCAGCGCCCAGCCCTTCTTCCGGATCGGGAAGAAGGCGTTGATGTTGGTCATGGAGGAGGCGAAGTTGCCGCCGCCGATCCCGGCCAGCAGGCCGACCGCCAGGAACGTGGAGAAGGAGGTGCCCGGCTCCATCACGGCGAAGGCGGCGACGGTCGGCACCAGCAGCAGCCCGGCGCTGATCACCGTCCAGTTCCGCCCGCCGAAGACGGCGACGGCGAAGGTGTACGGCACCCGGACCACGGCACCGACCAGGGTGACCACCGAGGTCAGCAGGAACTTGTCGGCCGGGGTGAGCCCGTACTCCGGGCCCATGAAGAGCACCAGCACGGACCACATCGTCCAGACCGAGAACCCGATGTGCTCGGACAGCACGGAGAAGAGGAGATTGCGGCGGGCGATACGCTCCCCGGCCCGCTTCCAGAAGGTCTCGTCCTCCGGATCCCACTGCTGGATCCAGCGGTTACTGCGGGCTGTCATGACGCCTCCACGGTGTTCCACAGCTCGGTCGTGCCGAACGTAGGGAGGGGGCGTTTCAGGCCGGGGGGCATGTGGATGACCGTGCGGGAACGTTGCCCTCACCCCCCGATGCGCCGGGGTGAGAGGCCGCCGTCATGCCCGCGGCCCGGCTCCCCTGGTGAGTGGGCCGGGCCGCGGCAGTGCTCCGGTCGTCCGTCGTCCGGACGGCGACCTACTCGTCGGACCGGACGCGCCGCACCTCGTAGCCGTACTCCTTGTCGGGGTCGACGGCGAAGTACAGCACCGGCCGGTCACCCGTTTCCTTGACTTCGAGCAGCGCGGACTGGCTGTCGTCCGGGAACGAGCCTCCCGCGCGGAACCCGAGCTCGACGGTGCCGCTCTTGTCGCCGTCGGCGAGCTCCCACTCGCCCCCGCCGGAGAGCTTGCCCTCACCCGGCGGGGGGTCGGCGAAGGCGAAGACGACGGCACTACGGGGAATGCCCGACATCTCGAACCGCCCGTCGGCCCGGAACTCCACCCTTCCGCCACCGCCGCCCGTCCATACGCCGACGACCTGCCGGGAACTGAGCTCGCCTCCCTCGTCAGCCCCGCACCGCACCAGTGCGAACAGACCGATCACGCAGAGCCCGAGGACGGCCACGACGGTGGTGCACCCACGAAGTACCTTCATGCCCGCCTACTGGTGGATCGTTTCCTGCCGTCTGACGTCGACGCGGAACCCGGCGAAGTAACCGCCCATGTACTGCGGTGCCTCATTGAACCCCTCTTGCCACGCCTGATGACCCGGGACGAATGATGCGTTGTTGATGTCGGTCCACGCCCTGTATTCGACAGTCAAAGTGTCTCCCTTTTGACGATCTCGTAGTCGAGAGCGTGAGAGCCCAGGAGGCCCTGAACCTTGCGGTCCCTTGCCGACGATCAGCCCGCCCAGGCGTTCCTGCCGGGTCCCGTCGGCGCCGGGGCGGTGACGGGTGTTTCCGGTGGCGGTGCCGTCGTAGGTCCCGCTCGGGGCGCCCAGCGGGCCAAGGTCCCCGGCCTCGAGCGGGTAGGGCGGGGCGCCGATCGGCACCAGGTAGTTGAACAGCTTGGCCAGGGCCCGGAGCCCGCCGCCCTGGCCAGGGTCCTCGCCCGGGAACGGGACAGTCGATCGACTATCTGTCGGGGCCCGTCCCGCAGCTCGACACCGTGCAGCTGGACACCCACCACGGGTGCGAATTCCTCGACGCAGAAGCCCAGTTGACGAAGTACCGTTCCGTACTCGACCGCATGGAGTCGAACGCCCTCAAGCCCGCCGCATCCCGCGACCTGATCCACCGCATCGCCCAGGAGACCTGAGAGAGGCACTATGTCCGATCACGCTTGGCGCAAGTCCTCCTACAGCCCGGATGCTTCCAACTGCGTCGAAGTGGCCACCGCTCCCGCCACCGTCCTCGTACGCGACTCGAAGACCGCGCCCGGCCCCCGCCTCGCCCTCTCCCCCGCCGCGTGGGCCGCCTTCCTCGCTCACCTCTCCAAGTGAACGGTGAGGCCACGGAGTTGCCCGCTGCGGCCGTCAGCGCAGGGCATGACGTGCGGCGCCTCCGTTCTCACCCCCGGTGCGCCCTCCGTGGCGGCGGCCCCCTCGGCGTCCGTCCGGCCACAGGCGGGGCCGGCGCTTGGCGGCGAGGTCCTCGGCCCAGCCGAAGGCCACCACGCAGCCGGCGATCAGGATCCAGGTCAGGAGCAGCACCGGCCAGATGCTCTCCAGCAGCCAGGGCACATGGCGTTCCAGCGTCTCGAAGCCCCACAGCCGGTCGTAGAGGGTGGCGGCGGTCAGGATGCACACGTTGTGCCAGAGGTAGACGGTCACCGCGCGGGAGTTGAGCAGGGTGACCGGCCGGTCCCAGCGGCGCAGCCGGCGCGGCCACTCGCTCCACGAGGGGCTCAGGTGGAGGAGCAGCAGGACGGTGCCGAAGGACCACAGGGCCTGCGCCGGGGGGATGGAGTCCAGGTCGTGGCCGGTGCCGAAGCCGTCGCGGAAGGCGTACCACAGGCCCGCGCAGGCGATGAGCGGGGCCAGCGACGGCACCACGTACTGCGGCAGGCGCCTGAGGACGCCCTGCTGGTGGGCCATGCCGAGGATCCAGCAGGCGCCGAAGGTGCTGAAGTCGGTGAGCGCCGAGTCGACGCGCTCGCCCGGCAGGGAGATCCAGCCGAGGTGGAGCACGCCGGACAGTGCGAGCGGGGCGAGGATCGCCGCCCAGGGCAGCGCGCGCAGCAGCTTCAGCAGGTACGGGGAGAGCAGCACGAACCACAGGTAGGCGCGGAGGTACCAGAGCGGGCCGGCGAGTTCCGCGGCCCAGTCCTCGCCGAGGACGCCGTGGACGCCGGGCAGGCCCTCGGCGTACGGCGGGTCGCTGAGCGGCAGGATCCAGAAGCCGAGGTGGAGGAACCACCAGCCGGGGTGGCCGTCGTCGTCCGGGCTCCAGCCCTGGGCCAGCATGCCGGTCACGCCGATCGCGCCGAGCAGCCACAGCGGGGGCAGCAGACGGCGCAGGCGCCCGCGGACGACCTGGACGGCGGGCCGCTTCAGCGAGCGGGCCATGAGGTGGCCGGCCAGGGCGAACATCACGCCCATGGACGGGAAGAGGACGGGCAGCCAGGCCCAGCCCGTCAGGTGGTAGAGGACGACGCGGAACAGGGCGACCGCGCGCAGCAGGTCGAAGTAGCGGTCGCGCGCGGGAGGCGGTGCGGCCGGTCGAGCCGGGTCAGCCGGACCGGTCGGGTCCGCCGGTTCGACGGTCGGGGGCCCGGGCGGTTCGTCCGGGCCGGTGGCGCCGTCCCGGGGGGACGGCAGGCCGGTGGTCGTCATGCGGTGCGGGACTTCCTGGTCGTGCCCCGGCCGGCGGGCGCCGGCCGGGGGCGGGAGGGGACGGCGCTCAGGCCACCGGGCGGCCGTCCCGTACCTGCTGGGAGGGGATCTCGGCGGCCCCCGGCGGTGCGGACACACCGCCCTTGCGGCGCAGCTTCTGCCAGCGCAGCCGGCCGCCGGTGAGCGCGGTGATCCAGGACTGCAGCAGCACGACGTACATCAGCTGCCGGTAGAGGATCTGCTGGAGCGGCAGGGAGAGCAGCGGGGTGAGCTTCTCCTTGTCGAGGACGAACGCGTAGGCCGCGCAGGCCGCCTGGATGGCGAGGACGCCGAACCAGGCCAGGACGGTCTTGCCGGTGGGGCCGAAGACCAGGCCGTAGATGAGGAACACGTCGATCAGCGGGGCCAGCAGCGGTGCCAGCACCATGAACAGCGACACCAGCGGCAGGCCGACCCGGCCGAAGCGGCCCGAGGGTCCCCGTTCGACCAGGGCCCTGCGGTGCTTCCAGATGGCCTGCATGGTGCCGTAGGACCAGCGGTAGCGCTGGGACCACAGCTGCTGCACCGACTCCGGGGCCTCGGTCCAGGCGCGGGCGTTCTCGGCGTAGACCACCTTCCAGCCGTCGCGGTGGATGGCCATCGTGATGTCGGTGTCCTCGGCGAGCGTGTCGTCGCTCATGCCGCCGACCCGCTCCAGCGCCGAGCGGCGGAACGCGCCGACGGCACCGGGGATGGTGGGCATGCACCGCAGGACGTCGTACATCCGGCGGTCGAGGTTGAAGCCCATCACGTACTCGATGTGCTGCCAGGCGCCGATCAGCTTGTCCTTGTTGCCGACCTTGGCGTTGCCGGCGACCGCGCCGACGCGCGGGTCGCCGAAGGGCTGCACGAGTTCGCGCACGGTGGTCGGTTCGAAGACGGTGTCGCCGTCCATCATCACGATGATGTCGTGGCGGGCGTTGGCCACCCCGCGGTTGAGCGCCGCGGGCTTGCCCGCGTTGAGCTGGCGCACCACCCGGACGTTCGGCAGGCCGAGGTTCTCCACGATGCGCGCGGTGCCGTCGCTGGAGCCGTCGTCGATGACGATCACCTCGATGGGGTGGTCGCTCGCCATCAGTGAACGCACCGTGTTCTCGATGCACTTGGCCTCGTTGTACGCCGGGACCAGCACCGACACCGGCTCGGTGACCGGCGGCCCCCAGGCGAAGCCCCTGCGGCGCACCTTGCGGGCGTGCAGGGCGGACAGCAGCAGCATCAGCAGGAACCGGGCGATGACCAGGAAGCCGACGACGGCCAGGCCGACCACCAGCACGCCGGTGATCGAGTCGCTGGCCTGGACGAGGAACACCCAGGCCTTGCCCTTCCACAGGTCCGGGCCGGTCACCGGGCTGTGCGCGCTGGGCGCGTCCAGGGCCTCGGTGAGGTTGTCGAAGGAGTAGCCCCGGTCCTTGAGGTCGGGGAGCATCCGGTCGAGCGCCCGCACCGTCTGCCCGCGGTCGCCGCCGGAGTCGTGCATCAGGACGATGCCGCCCTTGCCGTCCTCGGGGGTGGAACGCCGGATGATCTCCTCGACGCCGGGCTTGCGCCAGTCCTCGCTGTCGTGGGTGTTGACCACGGTGATGTAGCCGCGTTCCCCGATGTACTGCGTCACCGGCCAGGACTTGTTGTCCATGGCGCCGGCCTGCGAGGAGTAGGGCGGCCGGAACAGGGAGGTGCGGATGCCGGCCGCGCCCGTGATGGCGAGCTGGGTCTGGGACAGCTCGAAGTCGATGCGGCGGTCCGACTGGAGGGCGAGGTCGGGGTGGTTGAAGGTGTGCAGTCCCACCTCGTGGCCCTCGTCGACCATGCGCTCGACGAGGTCCGGGTAGCGGGAGGCCATGGTGCCGGTGACGAAGAAGACGGCGTGCGCGTCGTGCCGCTCGAGCACGTCGAGGACCCGCGGCGTCCACACCGGGTCGGGACCGTCGTCGAAGGTGAGCACGAGATGACGGTCGGGCACCTGGAGGGTCTCCGCGCGGCCGCCCCGGGTGTCGATGACCGGGCCGCCGCCGAGGACCTTGTCCGGCACCCGGTCGGAGGCGACCGGGGGCTGGACGCGGTGGTCGGCGAGGATCTCGCTGTGCACGAAGCCGCGCAGCAGCAGCATCGCCATCAGGGCGACGAGGAACAGCAGCGGCAGCAGCAGGCGCAGGGGCAGGCGGCGTCGCCGGGATCCGCCTCGGGCCGCGGCTGCGGTTCCCGGGCGGCGGGTGCGGATGGCCATCAGAGGACGTGCTCCGGGGACGGTGCGGCGGACGGGTCGGACGGGGCCTGCGGGGCGTCGGGGCTCTCCGCGGCCACGACGGGCGGGCCGGCGGGGGCGTCGGCGACGTCGTCGGTGTCCGCGCCGTCGTCCCCGCCACCGCCTGCCGGGTCGGTCGTCACGGGCGGGGGCTCCTCCGCCGGGGTGCTGGCGGGCGGAGGGGCGACCGTGGTCGCGGGCGGGGCCGACGGGGTGGGGTCGGCGGCGCCGTCGGGGGCCGGCTTCGTCGCGCGGCCGGAGGAGCCGGGGACCGGTGCCGTGGTGCGTGCGCCGCCGGCGTCCTGGCGGGCGGTCGCCCCGGGTGCGGGGAGGCTGGCGCCCGGCGTCGGCAGGGTGAGGTCGCCCGCGTCGGGCAGGCCGCCCGGGCCGAGGCTGGCGCCGGAGCCGGGGACACCGTCGGACTCCGCCGCGTCCGGCGAGGTCTCGACCTTCCCGGCGGGCGTGTCCTGCTGCTGGCCCGGGACGGGCAGCCAGGGGGCGTCGGAGTTGCCGGACAGCAGGGTGGCGACGATGACGACGGCGTACCCGGCGCAGGCGAGTCCGACGGTCAGGCCGATCCTGCGGTAGCGGCGCCCACGCCGGCCGGACTCGTCGACGAAGACGGGCCCGTCCGAGGGCTCCGCCACGCCGCCCCGGCCGCCGGGGGTCCGGCGCAGCACGCCGTCCGTGAACTGCACGGAGTCGAGCTGGACGGTCACCTCGTGCGGGTCGTGGGTGTGCTCCCCCGGCTCGGCGTCCGCCGCGTCGTCCTCCTGCCACGGGTCGCGCACCGGGCGGCCGGAGCCGGGCGGCGCGACGGTGGCGGTCCCCTCGGGGGCACCGCCGGGCGGCGGGACGGAGGCGGCCTCGCCGGGGAGACGGCCGGCCGCCGGGGTCTTCGGCAGCATCGTCGCCGGCGTCTTCCCCAGCGATGTCGCCGGGGTCTTCAGCAGTGACGTCGCCGGCCGAGCGGGGCGCGGGGCGGGGACGCGCAGGGCCGTGGTCCGGTGGTCCGCGGGGCCCCTGGGAACGGCGGGAGCGCCGGGCACGTCCGACACGTCGGAGCCGCCGGAGCCTTCGGAGAGTCCGGGAACGTGGCCGTCCGCACCGGAGTCCTCGGAACCGGAGTCGTCCGGAGTGCGGTCCTCGGTGTGGGAGTCGGCGGCCGCGGAGCCGGTGCCGGCTCGGGGGCCGGCTTCCGAGGCGCCGGGCCTCTCGGAGGTACCGGAGGTGGCGGAGGGGGCGTCACGGCCGGCCCTCCGCACTGTGTCGGACGCCGACGCACGGTCGGAACGCTCCGGTTGGGCGTCTTCTCGCCAAGCTTTCACGCGCACGCACTTCCCCCCAGGGACAGATCCGGGTGCGCGTTCGACCCGAGCACGCGTCGGCGGACCGGGCCCCCACCCGCTCCGAGCGCCCCGTTTATCACACTGTGCTCGGGCGTTGAATGTAGCGCACGCGAAGGTCCTGTGTTTGCCACGTGGCGATTCGTAGCGGTCGTGAGACAGACCGGGGACGACACCAGGACAGAACGGGTGGCCGGATTCTTTCGGTCCATGTCTCGCCCGATGCCGGACATGCCCGGAAGGGGCCCGTACGGCGGGACGAGGAGCGACACGGGGGTGACGTGCGGCTCCGGTGGCGGCGGGGACCGGCCCGCCCGGAGCGGCCGGCCCCGGCCGGATCCGGCCCCGCCCGCTGGGATCCGGCCATGATCGACCGCAGGACGAACACCGCCGTGCCGGTCGCACCGCGCCGCACGCCGCCGCCTGTCGGCTGCGGGCCGGCCAGGGGCCGGCCGCGTGCGCCCTCCGGTGGACGTCCCGGAGGAACGACGAAGGCCCCGCCGCTGACGCGACGGGGCCTTCGCCCACATGGGGCAAGTGGAGATGGCGGGAATCGAACCCGCGTCCAACGGTGCGGAACCAGGGCTTCTCCGTGTGCAGTCGGCTGTGCTTTTCTCGGCCCCGGAGATCACGCCGACAAGTCTCCGACGGGCCCAGTCACTGTGTGTTTTCCCTTTTCACCCCGTGACCGGGATCAAGGTTTAGTTCCCTCAATGATGCCAGGATCCGGGTCGGGAACACCCCCGGGCTGACACTCCCTTAGATAGGGGAGCCGCTACTCGCTACCTGGATCAGGCAGCGAGGGCGAGCTCGCCCTGGGAGATGGATCGCTTGGAATTGGCGATTATTTTTTTCGGCCTGTGGTTTACGAGATCATGGCCGCTTCCTCGACACGCTTCCCCTGCTTCGACAGCCGCTGTCGAAACCGATCATCCCCATGTTGTTTTTTCAAACCCTCCGAGGAGGGGCCTCGCGCCCTCTGCGGGGCGCTGGTGCCATCGTACGTGACCAACGCGGGTACGTGCCAGCGTATTCCCCCGCAGGCCGGGGCCCACCGGAGCGCCGGGCGGACGGGCACGGCGCCGGGGCCCAGGGCCCGCGCCGGGCACCGGCTACGCGCGCTGCTTGCGGCGGACCGCCGAGATCGCCCGCTCGGCCTCGCGGCGGTCCTGCTTCTCCCGCAGCGTCTGCCGCTTGTCGTACTCCTTCTTGCCCTTCGCCAGCGCGATCTCGATCTTCGCGCGGCCGTCCTTGAAGTACAGGGCCAGCGGCACGATGGTGTGCCCCGTCTCCTGGGATTTGGACTCCAGCTTGTCGATCTCCTCACGGTGCAGCAGCAGCTTCCGCTTGCGCCGCGCGCTGTGGTTGGTCCAGGTGCCCTGGCTGTACTCCGGTACGTGCACGTTGTGCAGCCACGCCTCGTGGTCGCTCAGCTGGACGAAGCCGTCCGCCAGCGACGCCCTGCCCTGACGCAGCGACTTCACCTCGGTACCGGTGAGGACCAGGCCGGCCTCGTAGGTGTCGATGATGTGGTAGTCGTGCCGCGCCTTCTTGTTCTGTGCGATCAGCTTGCGCCCTTTTTCCTTAGCCATAGTGCAGCCATCTTCGCACTGAGCGGGGGGTCGGGGGGAAGCCGTTTACGGGCGGGGCGGGTCCTGCCGGCCGAGCCCCCTCAGAACCGTCGTGGCCCGGTCCAGCGCCGCGGTCCCGGCCTCGACGTCGGGGGTGATGCCGCGGCCGTCCACGCCGCGGCCGGAGGGGGTGCGGTAGTGGCCGACGGTCAGCTCGGCGACCGAGCCGCCCGGCAGCCGGCTCGGCATCTGGACGGAGCCCTTGCCGAAGGTGCGGGAGCCCACCACGACCGCCCGGCCGCGGTCCTGCAGGGCACCGGTGAGCAGTTCGGCCGCGCTCATCGTCCCGCCGTCGACGAGGGCGACCAGCGGTCTGCCGGTGTCGCCCCCGGGCTCGGCGTGCAGGGCGCGCTCCTCGCCGTCGACGTCGTAGGTGGCGACCAGGCCGCCGTCGAGGAAGGCGGAGGCGGCGGTGACGGCCTCGGCGACCAGCCCGCCGGAGTTGCCGCGCAGGTCCAGGACGATCCCGGCGCCGGCCGGGGCCTCCCGGACGGCGGTGCGCACCTGCTCCCCGGAGCCCTTGGTGAAGGCGCCGACCGTGACGAGGGTGACCTCCGCCGCCAAGTCCCGCGTGGAGACGGAGTCCCGTGACAGCCGCACCCGGCGCACGGTCTCGCTCCAGGTCCGCCCGTCCCGTTCCAGGCCGAGGCGGACGGTCGTGCCGGCCTCGGCGTCCGTGCCGTCGCCGCGCAGTAAGGAGACGACCTCGGTGACGGGCCGTCCGTCGACCGGGGCACCGTCGACGCTGTGCAGCCGGTCGCCCGCCCGGATGCCGGCGCGGTCGGCGGGGGTGCCGCCGCCCACCCGGGTCACCTCGATGCGGCCGTCCCGGGCGCGGGCCCACAGGCCGACGCCGGTGTACTGCCCGTCCAGGGACTCCTCGAACTCCTCGTACTCGCCCGGCGAGTAGACGGCGGCCCAGCGGTCCCCGCTGCGGCTGACGGCCCGTCGCGCGGCCTCCACGGGAGAGGTGCCGTCGGCCACCGCCTCCGCGGCCGCCTCGCTCACCTCGGTGTGGTGCCCGGCGGGGAGCGCCGGGCGGGCGCCGTCCGCCGCGGCCTCCGGGTCGGCGCCGGGCAGGCTGCCGGTGGCGGCACCGGCGACCAGCACGCTCACGAACACCAAGGTCAGGGCGGCTCCGCGACGCGGGCGTCGGGGCCGACAGAACAGGTCACGACCTGACATGCCGGTGAGTCTAGGACAAGGGCAAGGGGCGCACGGCCCGTTGGCCGCGCGCCCTCGTTGGGAAGAGTCACACCTTCAGGTACTTGCGCAGCGCGAAGAACGCGGCCACCGCCGGCATCAGGAGACTCGTGGCGAGGATGAGCGGCAACTTCGTCAACACGGCGTCCCAGCCGATGAAGTTGATCAGGTTCAGCTTCTCCGACAGGGCGAGCCCGTTGTCGATGATGAAGTACCGGCCGACCACCAGGAAGGCGCAGGCGAGCGTGCCGCCGATGAGGCCGGCGACGGCGGCCTCCATGATGAACGGCGCCTGGATGTAGAAGCCCGAGGCGCCGACCAGGCGCATGATGCCGGTCTCGCGCCGCCGGCTGAACGCGGAGACGCGCACCGTGTTGACGATCAGCATCAGGGCGACGACCAGCATCAGCGCCATCACCATGCGGGCGGCCCAGTTCATGCCGTTCAGCAGCCCGAAGAGGTTGTCCAGGATGCCCTTCTGGTCCTGCACGGACTGCACGCCGTCCCGGCCGTCGAAGGCGGTCGCGATGACCTGGTACTTCTCCGGGTCCGTCAGCTTGATGCGGTAGGACTCCTGCATCTGGTCCGGGGTCAGCGAGCTGGCCAGCGGGGAGTCGCCGAACTGCTCCTTGTAGTGCTTGTAGGCCTCGTCCTGCGTCTCGTGGGCGACCGAGTCGACGACCGACATCTTCTCCAGGTCGGTCTTGATCTGCTTCTTCTGGTCCTCGGTCACCGCACCCTTGGCGCAGTTGGGGTCGGTCTCCGCGTCGCTCTTGTTGCACAGGAAGACCGAGACGTTGACCTTGTCGTACCAGTAGCCCTTCATCGTGCTGACCTGGTCGCTCATCAGGAGCGAGCCGCCGAACAGGGCGAGCGAGAGGGCGACGGAGACGACGACCGCGAAGGTCATGGTCAGGTTGCGGCGGAGACCGACGCCGATCTCCGACAGAACGAACTGGGCGCGCATGGCGGGTCCTTCAGGCCTTGTGTGGGGACGCGACGGGGGTGATCAGTGCTGGTACCCGTAGACACCGCGGGCCTGGTCGCGGACGAGGCGGCCCTTCTCCAGCTCGATCACGCGCTTGCGCATCTGGTCCACGATGTTCTGGTCGTGCGTCGCCATCACCACGGTGGTGCCCGTCCGGTTGATGCGGTCGAGCAGCTTCATGATGCCGACGGACGTCTGGGGGTCGAGGTTGCCGGTGGGCTCGTCGCAGATCAGCAGCTTGGGCCGGTTGACGAAGGCCCGGGCGATGGCCACGCGCTGCTGCTCACCGCCGGACAGCTCGCCCGGCATCCGGTCCTCCTTGCCGCCGAGTCCGACCAGGTCGAGGACCTGCGGCACGGACTTGCGGATCTCCCCGCGCGACTTGCCGATGACCTCCTGGGCGAAGGCCACGTTCTCGCCCACCGTCTTGTTGGGCAGCAGGCGGAAGTCCTGGAACACCGTCCCCAGCTGGCGCCGGATCTGCGGCACCTTCCAGTTGGAGACGCGGGCCAGGTCCTTGCCCAGGACGTGCACCTGGCCGTGGCTGGCCCGCTCCTCGCGGAGGATCAGCCGCAGGAAGGTGGACTTTCCGGAGCCGGAGGACCCCACCAGGAACACGAACTCGCCCTTCTCGACCTCCAGGGAGACGTCCCGGAGGGCTGGACGGTTCTGTTTGGGGTAGACCTTGGAGACGTTGTCGAATCGGATCACGGATGCACCACGGGTCGCCGGGGGTAGATGAGCGTGACCTTACGCGAAGCGGAAGGCCGCCCGCAGTCACCGCCCGGGGTTACGCCGCAGTTGCGCCGTATGTGAGGCATGTGCCGCCCCGCGCGGTCCCCGGGACGGCCCGTCTCCTCCAGCGGTGCTCCGGGGCGGCACCGGCGGGCGGACCCGGTACCACGGGGGTCCCGGGTCCGGGGGCGGGCCGCGCCGATCCCCGTCGGACCTGGCACAGTGGGAGAGGGAACGTTCGCGGCGCCGCGGACGTTGTACGAGTGGGACCGGTGCGAGGAGGCGAGCGCATGACGTACGACCGGCTGGTGTGCGCGAACTGCGCTGCGCCCGTGAACGAGGGCCGGTGCCCGGTGTGCCGCGCGAACCGTGAGCGGCTGCAGCAGGACAACTTCTTCGCGGGTCTCAACCCCATGATGCTGATCGCGCTGCTGGCGGTGCTGGTGGCGGCGGTGGCCCTGCTGGCCCACCGGGCCGCCTAGCCGCCACCGTCCCCTCGGCCGGGGACGCACGAGAACACGAGGAGGGGCCCGGAGCGCGCTGCGCTCCGGGCCCCTCCTTCACGTCCGCGCACGGTGCGTGCGGGTGCCGTCACCGTCAGGCGGCGGCGCCTCCGCGGCCGGTCATCAGACGCGGCAGCACCCGGAAGCCGATGCCGCCGGCGATCATCGTGGCGGCGCCGATCACCAGGAAGGTGGTCTCGGCGGCACCGGTCTCGGCGAGCTCGTCACCGCTGCCCTGGGCGGAGGTGGCGGGCGCGTCGCCGGTGTCGGTCAGGGCCGAGGAGCCCTGCTCCTGGGCGGAGGGGCCGTTGCCCCCGGCCGGGGTGGTGCCGGCGTCGTCGTCGCCCTTGTCGTCGGGGGTGGTCGGCTTCTCGGTGGGCTCCTCGACGGGGTCCTCGTCACCGCCGCCGGGGTTGCCCGGCTCCTCGCCGTCACCGCCGCCGGGAACACCCGGCTCCCCGTCACCGCCGCCGGGGTTGCCCGGCTCGCCGCCGCCGTCACCGCCGCCGGGGTTGCCCGGCTCGCCGCCGCCGTCACCGCCGCCGGGGTTGCCCGGCTCGCCGTCGCCGTCACCGCCGCCGGGGTTGCCCGGCTCCCCGCCGTCGTCCTCGCAGGCCGGGTCGGTGCCGACGATGCCGCAGCTCGGGTCGGGCACGATCGGGTCGGCCTGAGCGACACCCGCCACCATCAGCGACGCACCCGCGGCGACCACGGCGCCGGCGGCGATGCGTGCGACGCGGACCCGCGTCTTCTTCGTCATACGTGCTACCCCCAGTAGCTGAATCGTCGATGAGGCCGCGCCCGGGGCCGTGATCGACGGGGGTGCAACTGCGATGACGCGTCCCCCGGTTCACATGCGCCCCGGAGATGCGCATGCCACCCCGCAGCCTTCCGAGTTTCCAAAAGAACGTCAAGGTCGTTGCGTACGCGATGTCCCCGTACGTGCGCTTTGCCGAACAAGGAAAGGTCAAGTGTGACGCAAAAGGCGCTCGGTTCGGGTGCCGGAACGACAAATGCCGCCACGAGGGCGGCAGTTGCCATGTCGACAAAGCGCTCAGAGGCGCGGGTCCCTACTTCTCCCGCTGCTTGCGCCAGCGAATCCCGGCCTCCAGGAAGCCGTCGATCTCACCGTTGAACACGGAGTCCGGGTTGCCGACCTCGTGCTCGGTGCGCAGGTCCTTGACCATCTGGTAGGGGTGCAGCACGTACGAACGCATCTGGTTGCCCCAGGAGTTGCCGCCGTCGCCCTTGAGGGCGTCCATCTTGGCCTGCTCCTCCTGGCGGCGCCGCTCCAGCAGCTTGGCCTGGAGGACGTTCATGGCGGTGGCGCGGTTCTGGATCTGGGACCGCTCGTTCTGGCAGGAGACCACGATGCCGGTGGGGATGTGCGTGATGCGCACCGCGGAGTCGGTGGTGTTCACGCCCTGGCCGCCGGGGCCGGACGACCGGTAGACGTCCACGCGCAGCTCGGACTCGTCGATGTCGACGTGGTCGGACTGCTCGACGACCGGGAGCACCTCGACGCCGGCGAACGAGGTCTGGCGGCGGCCCTGGTTGTCGAAGGGCGAGATGCGCACCAGGCGGTGCGTGCCCTGCTCGACGGAGAGCGTGCCGTAGGCGTAGGGCGCCTGCACGGCGAAGGTGGTCGACTTGATGCCGGCCTCCTCGGCGTACGACGTCTCGTAGATCTCCGTCTTGTAGCCGTGCTGCTCGGCCCAGCGCAGGTACATGCGCTGGAGCTTCTCGGCGAAGTCGGCGGCGTCGACGCCGCCGGCCTCGGCGCGGATGTTGACCAGGGCCTCACGGGCGTCGTACTCGCCGGACAGGAGGGTGCGGACCTCCATCTCGTCCAGCGCCTTGCGGACGGCCTCCAGCTCGGACTCGGCCTCGGCGCGGGTGTCCGGGTCGTCCTCCTCCTCGGCCATCTCGAAGAGCACACCGAGATCGTCGATCCGGCTGCGCAGCGCCTCCGCCTTCCTGACCTCGGCCTGGAGGTGGGAGAGCTTGCTGGTGATCTTCTGCGCCTCGTCCGGGTCGTCCCACAGGGACGGCGCGGCCGCCTGCTCCTCGAGCACGGCGATATCTGCCCTCATCCTGTCGAGGTCCAGGACGGCCTCGATCGACTCCATGGTCGAGGAGAGGGACTTCAGCTCTTCGGATACATCGACGACTGCCACGCCCTCCAGCGTAACGGTTCCGCCGCCCGGCCCATGCCGGGCACGGCACCGCCCGGCCCGCGGCCCGGCCCGCAGGCGGCCGGGGCGGGCGGAACCCGGGCCGGGGCCGGGGCCGGACGGGCTGGGGACGGCTCGGGGACGCCTCGGGGGCGGCTCCGAGCGGGTCCGGGGACGGCCCCGGGAGGCTCGCGGGCAGCTCGGAGCGGTGCCGGGGGCGGTCCGGAGCAGGGCGGGGGCGGCCGCCGGATCGGCGAGGGTCCTGTACGGCCCCGCGGGGCGGCGCCGGGCCCGCCGCGGCGCTCCGCGGGGCAGCGAGGGCCGTCGGAGCGCCGGTCAGGGCGTCGAGGGGGCCGAGTTCCGGGTGTCCTCGGGGGTGGTGGTGTCGTCGTCCGCCACGGCCAGCCAGGCGCCGACCCCGAGGGCCGCGGCCAGCGCCACCGCCGCGGCGGCCAGGGTGAGGCGGCGGCGCCGGGCGACCGCGCGGTTGCGGGCCGAGCCGGGGCGCGGGGCACCGGCCGCCCGGGGCGCGCGGGCCGTGCCGTGGGCGCCGCCGGCCAGTTCGTCGGGGGCCGGGACGCGCATCGACGTGTGGGTGTCGCGGTTGGAGTCGGCGGGCTTGGCGCCCGGCACCAGCGGCACCGCGCCCCGGCGGCGCACCGGCTGCCCGGGGGCCGGGGCGGCGGGGGCGGCGGCGTCCTGCGGTGCTTCCTCGGCCGGTTCGGTGCCCGGCTCGTCCACGTCGAGCGGGGGCATGCCGGCCAGCAGCGGGAGCAGTTCGCGCAGCCGGGACCCGAGCTCGGAGGCGCGCAGCCGGGAGGCGGGGGCCTTCGCCAGGCACTGCACCAGCAGCTGCCACAGCTCGTCCGGGATCCCGGGCAGCGGGACGACCGTCTCGGTGACGTGCCGGCGCAGCACCGCGCCCGGGTGCCCGCCGCCGAACGGCGTGAAGCCCGCCAGCAGCTCGTACAGGACCGTGGCCAGGGCGTAGATGTCGACGGAGGCGCGCGGCGGCAGGCCCTCGACGATCTCCGGGGCCAGGTAGTCCGGCGTTCCGATGATCTTCGTGGCGCGGGTGCGGCGGGGAGTGTCGATCAGCTTGGCCACGCCGAAGTCGGTGAGCAGGGCGCGGTGCGAGCCGCCGGGGCCGAGCGGGCCCTGCATGTCCAGCAGGACGTTCTCCGGCTTGACGTCGCGGTGCACGACGCCGGCGGCGTGCGCGGCCGCCAGCCCGTCGGCGACGTCCGCGACGATCGCCACGGCCGCCTCGGGGGCGAGCCTGCGCTCCCGGTCGAGACGGGTGCGCAGGTCGGTGCCCCGGACCAGATCCATGACCAGCGCGAGGTCGTTGCCGTCGACCACCAGGTCGCGCACCGAGACCACGTGCGGGTGCTCCAGGCCGAGCAGCGCCGTCCGCTCCTGCACGAACCGTCCGACGAGTTCCTCGTCGGAGGAGAGGTCCTCGCGCAGCAGCTTGATGGCCACCGGCCCCTCGGGCCCCTCACCCAGCCACACCGTGCCGGCGCTGCCCCGCCCGAGGATCTGGTGGGCGGTGTACCGGCTGCCGATCTTCCGTGCCAAGACTGCTCCTACCGACGCGTGTTGTCGCCAAAGCTACGCGTCCGGGGAGGCAACCTTCACGGCGGAGCCGGAAATCACCCGCCGGGTGTCGACAAATCGGCAGGCTCGGTGCGCCTCGGACGCGATCGGGGGCGAGGACCGGGGGTCGGAATCCGGCCGCGGGGCCGGCCGGGGCGCGGCGGAGCGCCCCCTTCCGGCAGATCGTCCCGTCCCGGCGGACAGGCGGAACGCCTCCGCCCCGGCGGACCGGACGCCTCACGGGACCGGTGCCCTGGCACCCGGGCGCCAGGGCACCGGAGGCAGCGCGAGCGCGGCCCCCGGCGGGCCCACTGAACCCGGACACCCGACGGCCGGAAGGAAGCAGACGGTCGGAGGAAGCAGACGGCCGGAGACGGCAGACGGCCGGAGGAACCCGGCGGCCGGAGAAGGCAGACGGCCGCCGGAGCCCCACAGCCGGCGGAGCCCGCCGGCCGTGCCCTGCCGCCCCCGGCCGCCCTGGGACGCTTCAGCCGTGCTCCCGGCGCCCGGCCGTGCCCGCGTCCGCGCGTGCCCGCGTCCGCGCGTGCCCGCGTCCGCGCGCCCGGGACCCCCGGGCAGTCCGACCGCGCCCCGGTCACCCGTCCGTCAGGGGGTGCCCGTGCCCCCGTCCGACCCGCTGCCCAGGTCCTGGACCCAGTCCGCGGCCGTGCTGAACCAGTCGGTCAGCTGGGCCCAGTAGCCCTTGCCGGTGCCGATCCAGTCCTGCAGCGGGGTCAGCTCCCAGATCAGCCAGCCCGCGACGAACAGGATGACGAGCGTGAACAGGCAGCCCTTCAGGCAGCCGAGCCCGGGGATGCGCATCGGGTTGGCGCTGCGCTGCCGCTGCCGGGGCTCGCGCGGCGGCCGCTGCGGCTCCGGGGCCGGTGCGTAGCGCTGCGGCTGGGGCTGGGGCGGGGGCGGCGGCGGGGCGTACTGCTGCGGGCGGTGCTGCTGCGGGTGCCCGTAGCCGGGCCCCTGCTGGGGCTGCGGCCGGCGCTGGGGCGGCTGCTGGGGCGGCGGCTGCTGGGGCCGGGCGACCTGCCGCTGGGGGCGGCGGCGCAGCGGGTCCTCGCCCGGGTCCAGGTACTGGACCTGCGTCTGCTCGTTGCGGTCGCGGGCGGCGCGCAGCTGGTTCTGCCAGGGGTGGGGGTCCTCGGGGCCGCCGCCCTGGCCGTTCCCGCCGGGCGGGCCCTGGGGAACCGGGGGCATGACCGCCGTGGGGTCCGCCGCGCCCGGGGCGCCGGTGTGCGGCAGGACGCTGGTGGCGCCGTTGGGGTCGTAGTTCCCCGCGGTGTGCGGCAGCACCTGGGTGGGGTCGGAGGCGCCGGGGGTGCCGGGCGTGCCGGGTACCTGGGCGGGCGCCGGGTCCGGCATCAGCAGGACGCCGACGTTCTCCGCGGCGCCGATCTGCGCGGAGTTGGCGTGCACCCCGATGCCGTCGGCGACGACGCGCAGGCCGCGGGCCAGGTTCTCGGCGCTGGGCCGCTGCTCCGGGTCCTTGCGCAGGCAGCGCTCGATGACCGTCCACAGCGGGTCCGGGACGGTGGAGGGGCGGCGCGGTTCGGCGCTGAGGTGCTGGTGCAGCACCTCCAGGGCGGAGCCGCCGGAGAACGGCGGCCGGCCGGTGACCAGCTCGTACAGCAGGATGCCGGCGCCGTAGATGTCGACGGCGGAGGTCTGCGGACGGCCCTCGGCGGACTCGGGGGCGATGTAGGCGGGCGTGCCGACGAACTCGTGGGTGCGGGTCAGCCCCGGGGAGTCGGCGAGGCGGGCGATGCCGAAGTCGGTCAGCATCGGGTGCATCTCGCCGCCGTCCTGCTTGAGCAGCACGTTGGCGGGCTTCAGGTCGCGGTGCACCACGCCGTCGGCGTGGCTGGCGCCGAGCGCGTCGGCGATCTGGGCCGTCAGCAGCGCGGCGGCGACCGGGGTGAACGGGCCGTTCTCGCGGAGGTAGCGGTGCAGGTCGGGGCCCTCGACGAGGTCCATGACCAGGGCCAGCAGATCGCCCTCGACGACCAGGTCGCGGACCCGGACGATGTTCGGGTGGGTCAGCCGCAGCAGCACGTTGCGCTCCCGCAGGAAGCGCATCACGACGTCCGCGTCGTTCGCCAGCTCCTCCTTGAGGACCTTGATCGCGACGGTCTCGCCGGGCTGTCCGGGCACGGCCGCCTCGGCGCCCGCGGTCTCCCGCTGGCGCGCTCGCCAGACGGTGCCCGTGGCGCCGCGTCCCAGCGGCTCCTCGAGCAGGTACTTGCTGCCTACCGGCCGCACGTCATGCTCCCTGCTGCTTGCTTGGCGTACACCGTGGTCCACCGTGCTACGGAATGTTCCGACCCACTGTAGTGCCGCCACGCCGGGCACCGGCCTGCCGACTTTCTGCGTCGTCTCCTCGTGGGTCCTTACGCGCCGGTCCCCGCCGGCGTTCGAAGGTTCGGGGGAAAGACGTGCGACATGGTCCGTTGGTTGCCGCGGGGCGGACGTGACCGATCTCAAGTCGGCGCCGAACGATCATCCGCGCGTCACTGGTCAGGCATTTTTGGGGGCAGAGCCGACCAATCAAGATCATTCGCAGGCGGGGGGCGGGCGCGTTGTCGGTGGCAGGTGCGAGGATGCCGGGAGAACTGGCCGTACGTGCGCGTGTGGCGGTGGGGGAAGTCCGCGGTGGGGGACCGCGGGACCGGCTTTCGTCCTCCCGTGTCGCGAGCGCCCGCGCAGAAGGGACCGCTGACGGCGATGCAGATCCGGCTGACCGTCGTAGACCCGTCGGGATCCTCCTCCCCCGCGCGGGACCGGGCCGCGAGCTGCGACGTGCTGGTGACGGCGCCCGCGGGCACCGCCCTGGCCGCGGTCGCCTCCGCCCTCGCCTCGGCGGTGACGGGCCCCGAGGGCTCCGGATCCTCGGGCACCCCCGTGCTGTACGCGGGCGGACACCGGCTGGACGCCCAGCGCTGCACGCTCGGCGAGCCGCCGCTGATCGACGGCGCCGTGCTGGCCGTGGGCGCCCCCGGCGAGCCAGAGGCGCACCCGGAGCTGGACGAGGCCCCGACCCGGCTGCACGTCGTCGCCGGCCCCGACGCGGGCGGGGTGCACCTGCTGCACGGCGGCGAGATCCGCATCGGCCGCTCCGCCGACGCCGACGTACCGCTCGACGACCCGGACGTCTCCCGCCTGCACTGCGCGGTGACCGTGGGGCCCGACGGCCGGGTCCAGGTCGCCGACCTCGGCTCCACCAACGGCACCACGCTGGACGGCCGCCCGGTCGGCCCCCGTCCGGTCCGGCTGGCCCCGGGCGCGCTCCTGCGGGTCGGCGAGTCCGGTCTGAGGCTCACCCCGGCGGCCGGGCCCGGCGCCCGGACCGGGACCACCCCGGACGGCGAGGGCCACGTGCGCGTGCCCGGTCCCCGCACGCACGGGGACACCGACGGGACGGCCGCCCCCGCGTCCGTGCCCGCGCCGGCGGCGGCAGCGGCAGCGGCAGCGGCAGCAGCAGCGGACCCGGGCGGACCCGCCGGTTCCGCGACGGCGCCGGACGCGCCCACGGAGCACGGCCGGGGCACGGCCCGCTGGGGCGACGGCTCCGCGGACGGCGGCCGGGAACCGGCCGGGCCGCCGATGGTGCCGGAGCAGGCCGCGGCGCCCGGCATCGAACAGCGGGACACCCGGCGTCCCCCGGCTCCCGGCGGCCGCACGCTGCACGTGGCACCGCGCGGCGAGCTGCCGAGGGTGCCCAAGGGACGGCGGGTCTCCCGGCCCCGGCCGGCCGACGACGCCGCGGCCGCCATGCCGCCCGCGGAGGGCACGGGGGCCGGCCCGGCCCACCGCCCGGAGGACGGCGCCACGGACGGGACCGTCCCCTTCCCCGCCCCGCGGGAGCACGGCCCGGCAGGCCCCGGCCCGGCCCCCGTCCCGCCGCCGTACGCCACCGGGGACCCCGCCGACGGCCCGGACTCCCCCGCCGCCCACCGCAAGGCCACGCCGCTGCGCGGCACCGACCTCCCCCCGCCCCCCGACGGACGCCGGCGGGGCGGCCTCGGCGCCTGGGCGCGCCGGCTGGCCGGGAAGCGCCCCGAGCCGCCCGCGCCGGAGGCCGACGACCACGGCGACGCCCCGGACGCCCCCGCGCCGGACCCGGCCGCCGCTCCCGTCCCGCCCGACACCTGGCCCGACCCGGCGACCCTGCTGCTGACCGCGCTGGGCCCCGGCCCCCGGCTGTGGGAGCGCGGGCCGGACCATCCGGAGGCGCTGGCGGTGCGCCTCGGCACGGCCGACCGGCCGGCGCCCGACGGCTCGGTCCTGCTGCCCGCCGTTCCCGTGACGTCCGGTCTGCGCGAGGTGGGCGCCCTCGGCCTGGCCGGCCCGCGCGCGCGGCTCGCCGGGCTGGCCCGCGCGGTGCTCGCCCAGCTCGCCGCCCTGCACGCGCCGGACGTCCTGGAGATCGTCCTGATCGCCGCGGACCGCTCCCGTCCGCTGCCGGAGCGCACCGCCGAGTGGGCCTGGCTGGGCTGGCTGCCGCACGTCCGCCCCGGCCACGGGCAGGACTGCCGGCTGCTACTGGCCCACGACCGGGAACAGGCCACCGCCCGCACCGGGGAACTGCTGCGCCGGCTGGCCGACCACGACCAGGCGGCCGCGCCGCCCGCCGGGCAGCCGCCCGCCCCGGCGCCCGCCGACCCGGGGCAGGCCGGCCGCCGCCCGTCCTGGGCCCGCGGCACCGACGGCACGCAGGGCCCCGGCCCGTTCACGGTGGTCGTCGTGGACGGCGACCCCGGGGGCGCCGATGTGCGCGAGGCCGTCGCGCGGCTCGCCGTGGAGGGACCGCGGGCCGGGATCCACCTGGTGTGCCTGGCCGAGGCGCCCGCCGCCTCCCCCACCTCCCCGCTGGCCGAGACGTACGAGGCGGCCTGCGCGGTGGCGCCGGCGTTCCGCGCGTGCGGGGCGGTCGCCCTGCTCTGCGGGGACGTGGCGACCACGCTGCGGCTGCTGCGGGTGGCCGGGACGACGCCCGGCGCCGTGCCCGGCCCGGTCGGGCACGGCACGCTCGCCACGGTCGACGCGGTCTCCCCGGCCTGGGCGGAGCGCTTCGCCCGCGCCCTGGCCCCGCTGCGCCCGGACGGCGCGGCCGGTGAGCGGCACACCCGGGTGTCCGCGCCGCTGCCGCAGTCCGCGCGGCTGCTCGACGAGCTGGGGCTGGCCCGGGCCACCCCCGCCTCGCTGATGGCCCGTTGGGCGGACGCCGCCGACGACACGGAGGCGCTCGGGGGGCGGGCCAGGGCCGTGCTGGGCGCCGGGACCCGCGGCCCGGTCGTCGCCGACCTCGCCGCCGACGGCCCGCACCTGCTGGTCGAAGGACCCTCCGGCAGCGGCCGCACCGAGACGCTGCGCGCCGTCGTCGCGTCGCTGGCCGCCGCGGAACGCCCCGACCGGCTGGGCGTCGTGCTCGTCGACGGCCGGGGCACGGGCGGTGCGGGCGACGGCCCCGTGGACGGCCTGGGCGTGTGCACCGACGTCCCCCACGTCACCACCCACCTCGCCGCGCACGACCCCGTCCGGATGCGGGAGTTCGCGCAGTCGCTGACCGCCGAGCTGAAACGGCGGGCCGAACTGCTCGGCCGTTCCGACTTCACCGAGTGGCACACCGGGCGGGCCCTGGCGGACCGCATGGTCGCCCAGCGCACCCGCACCGCCTCCTCCCCCGGCGCCGACCACGGCGACCTGGACGCCCCGCCCAGCACCACCCTCCGGCTCCGGCCGGGCTCGGCCCGGCGCGCGGCGGACGCGGCGCCGCCCCTGCCCCGGCTGGTGGTGGTCGTCGACGACCTGGACGCGCTGGTGTCCCCCGCGCTCGGTTCCCCGGGCCGGCCCGCGGCCGGGTCGGTGCTGCGGGCGCTGGAGGCCGTCGCGCGGGACGGTCACCGCCTCGGCGTGCACCTGGTCGCGGCCACCGCGCCGTGCCCCCGTACGGCGGCGAGCGAGCCGGTGAAGCAGGCCACGCTGCGCGTCTCGCTCGACGCGCCCGCCGCGGGCCCGGACGAGCCGTCGCCCGGCCGGGGCCGGCTCACCCGGGCGGACGGCCGGGTGACCTCGCTCCAGGCCGGGCGGGTGACGGGCCGGATCCCGCGGACGGCGACCCTGCGTCCCACCGTGGTCCCGCTGGAGTGGCACCGCATGGGCGACCCCCCGGCCCGCCGCCCGGTCCGGGAGCTCGGCAACGGCCCCACCGATCTGGCGCTGCTCGCCAGCGCGTTGGAGCGGGCCGCCCGGGAGGTCGCCGCGTCCCACGTTCCGTCACTTCTGTAACTCCCGCACCAGGCCCCGGTGTTGGCCGTCACGACGCGGTCACGATCGTCCACTTGACACAGGACGCACTCTTGCCGCCCCCCGACCCCGGGGGTAGACCAGAGCGCACGGGACACGCTCGACGTTCGAGGTTGCGAAGAACGGGGCAGTGATGCGCAGGACGAGCAGGATCAGCGGCATACGCAAGTCGCCCGGAAACCCCACCACACCCTCCCGCGCCCGCCGTTCCACGAGGGCGGCGGCGGCCCTCGCGGCGGGGGTGCTCGCGGTCTCGCTCACCGCGTGCGGGGGCGGGGACGACGGCGACGACGAACAGGGCGGCGGCGCCGAGGAGACCGGCTCCACCGTCACCCTCCCCAAGCTGGACGGGCAGACCCTGGAAGTGGCCGCCGTGTGGACCGGCGCCGAGCAGGCCAACTTCAAGAAGGTCCTCGCCGAGTTCGAGAAGCGCACCGGAGCGAAGGTGACCTTCGTCCCCGCCCAGGACCCGATCATCAACTTCCTCGGCTCGAAGATCGCCGGCGGTGCCCCGCCGGACGTGGCGATGCTGCCGCAGCCCGGCGCCATCAAGCAGGCGGTGGAGAAGAAGTGGGCCAAGCCGCTGGGCGCCGAGGCGAAGGCGGAGCTGGCCAAGAACTACGCGCAGGGCTGGCAGGACATCGGCTCGGTCGGCGGCGAGCAGTACGGCGTCTACTACAAGGCCGCCAACAAGTCGCTGATCTGGTACAACGCCCAGGTCTTCGAGAACGCGGGCGCGAGCGAGCCCAAGACCTGGGACGAGCTGCTCACCACCGCGCAGACGGTGTACGACTCCGGGGTCACCCCGTTCTCGGTCGCCGGGGCGGACGGCTGGACGCTGACCGACTGGTTCGAGAACATCTACCTCTCGCAGGCCGGGCCGGAGAAGTACGACCAGCTCGCCGCGCACGAGATCAAGTGGACCGACCCGTCCGTGAAGGACGCGCTGACCACCCTGGCGGAGATCTGGGGCAAGAAGGACTACGTCGCGGGCGGCCCGTCGGGCGCGCTGCAGACCGAGTTCCCGGCCTCCGTGACGCAGACGTTCACCGGCGGCGACCAGCCCGAGGCGGGCATGGTCTACGAGGGCGACTTCGTGCAGGTCAACATCGCCGAGACCGAGGCCGAGATCGGCACCGACGCGAAGGTCTTCCCGTTCCCCGCGGTCGGTGACACCGCGCCCGTGGTGTCCGGCGGCGACGCGGCGGTGGTCCTGGAGGACTCCGAGGCGGCGCAGGCCCTGGTCACGTTCCTGGCCTCCCCGGACGCGGCGAGCATCCAGGCGAAGCTGGGCGGCTACCTCTCGCCGAACAAGAACGTGCCCAACTCGGCGTACCCCAACGACGTGCAGCGCAGGACGGCCCAGGCGCTGATCGACGCGGGCGACGACTTCCGCTTCGACATGTCCGACCAGGCGCCGCAGGCGTTCGGCGGCACGCCCGGCAAGGGCGAGTGGAAGGCGCTGCAGGACTTCCTGAAGGACCCCTCGGACATCGCCGGCACCCAACGGCAGTTGGAGGCCGACGCGGCCGCGGCGTACGGGAACTGATCCGGCATGACGTCGGTCAAGACGGCGGGGGCGCCCGGTGCGACCCCCGCCGCCGCCCCCAGGTCGCGCAGGAGCGTCACCGGCACCCGCGGGACCGTCGCGGCGCTGTTCCTGCTGCCCGCGCTGGTCCTGCTCGGTGCGCTCGTGGTCTACCCGATCGGGTACTCCGTCGTCCGCAGCTTCTACGACCAGTCCGGTGACGCCTTCGCCGGACTCGACAACTACCGGGCGCTGTTCACCGACGACGGCATCCGCACGGCGCTGAAGAACAACGTGATCTGGGTGGTGTTCGCCCCGACGGTCGCCACCGCGTTGGGCCTGGTCTTCGCGGTGCTGACCGAACGCATCCGCTGGGGCACGGCGTTCAAGCTGGTCGTCTTCATGCCGATGGCGATCTCGATGCTGGCCGCCGGGATCATCTTCCGGCTGGTGTACGACCAGGAGCCGGACAAGGGCGTCGCCAACGCGGTGTGGGTCGGGGTGCACGACACCTTCGCGCAGTCCTCCGCGTTCCCCAAGGCGCACCCGGGCCGTGAGTCGCCGCTGGAACCGGCCGGCGGGGGCGCGTTCATCACCACGGCGACGGTCAGCCCGGGAGACGTCGTCGCCCTGCCGCTGGTCGGCGTGGCCCCGGACATGATGCCGGACGACGCCGTCAGGGCGGTGGCGGCGACGCCGGAGCCGGACCGGATCACCGGGACGACCTGGCAGGACTTCACCCGGGGCAAGGGCGTCGGCACCCTCAACGAGGTGGACGCCTCGGAACTGGGCTATCCGGGGATGCGGATCGAGGCGGTCAGGGACGGCGAGGTGGTGGAGAGCACCACGGCCGCCGCCGACGGCACGTTCTCGCTGTCCGCGCAGGCCGACGGCGCGCACCTGCGGCTGCCCGCGAGCAACTTCGCGGCCCCCTACAACGGCCTGGACTGGCTCGGCCCGGCGCTGGTGACCCCGTCGATCATCGGCGCGTACATCTGGATGTGGGCCGGTTTCGCGATGGTGCTGATCGCCGCCGGGCTCGCCGGGATGCCGCGGGAGCTGCTGGAGGCCGCCCGGGTCGACGGGGCCAACGAGTGGCAGGTGTTCCGGCGGATCACGGTGCCGATGCTGGCGCCCGTGCTCGCGGTGGTGGTCGTCACCTTGATGATCAACGTGCTGAAGGTGTTCGACCTGGTCTTCATCATCGCCCCCGGCTCCTCCCAGGACGACGCCAACGTCCTCGCGCTGGAGCTCTACCGCCAGGGCTTCTCCGCCGACCAGCCGGGCATCGCCAGCGCCATCGCGGTGTTCCTGCTGCTGCTGGTGATCCCGGTGATGTGGTTCAACGTACGCAGACTGCGGCGGGAGGTCAGGCGATGACCGTGAAGGCCGACCCACCGGTGACGGCGTCCCCCGCACCGCAGCCCGCCCGCGCGGCCGGGGAGCCGCTGGGGTCCCGTCTCGCCCGGTGGGTGAGCGGCGGGGCGGTGCGGGTCTTCCTGATCGTGGTCGGGCTGTTCTGGCTGGTGCCCACCGTCGGACTGCTGCTGGCCAGTCTGCGCACCCCCCGGGACATGGCCTCCAGCGGCTGGTGGACGGTGTTCACCGAGCCCTCCCAGCTCACCTTCGGCGCCTACGAGACGCTGCTGAGCAACGACGACATCACCGACTCCCTGCTCAACACGGTGCTGATCACGGTGCCCGCGACCCTGCTGGTCGTGGTCATCGGCGCGCTGGCGGGCTACGCCTTCGCCTGGATGGAGTTCCCGGGCCGGGACTGGTGGTTCCTCGCCGTGGTGGGGCTGCTCGTCGTGCCGGTCCAGGTGGCGCTGATCCCGATCGCCGAACTCTTCGGCCGGATCGGCGTCTTCGGCTCGGTGATCGGCGTGGTCCTGTTCCACGTGGGCTTCGGCCTGCCGTTCGCGGTGTTCCTGCTGCGGAACTTCTTCGCGGAGATCCCCAGGGAACTGCTGGAGGCGGCCCGGCTGGACGGCGCCGGTGAACTGCGCCTGTTCGCCCGGGTGGTGATGCCGCTGGCCGGTCCGGCGGTCGCCTCGCTCGGCATCTTCCAGTTCCTGTGGGTGTGGAACGACCTGCTGGTCGCGCTGATCTTCTCCGACTCGGGGAGCCAGCCGATCACGGTCGCCCTGCAGACGCAGGTACGGCAGTTCGGCAACAACATCGACGTGCTGGCGCCGGGCGCGTTCATCTCGATGGCGATCCCGCTGGTGGTCTTCTTCGCCTTCCAGCGGCAGTTCGTCTCCGGGGTGATGGCGGGCGCGGTGAAGTAGCGCACGCGGCGACGCACCGGGGGGCGGACCGCCGAAGGTCCGCCCCTTCGGGTGAGCGGATTCCCCCGGATGCCGCAGCGGGCAGTAACCACATCGGCCCAACGGCCGTTCCCGGGCCGAACGTCCGCAGCGACCGTTGGATGGCCCGTGCCCAGGTTCAGTGTCATTGTCCCCGCGTACCGGGTCCAGGCGTACCTCTCCGAGTGCCTGGATTCGGTGCTGTCCCAGTCGTACCCGGATCTCGAACTGATCGCCGTCGACGACGCCTCTCCCGACGCGTGCGGCGCCCTGATCGACGCGTTCGCCGCCCGCGACCCGCGCGTGAGGGCCGTGCACCTGGCGCAGAACACCGGCCCCGGCCCGGCCCGCAACGCCGGGATCGAGCGCGCCACCGGTGACTACCTGCTGTTCCTCGACGGTGACGACACCCTCGCCCCGGAGGCTCTGCTCGCGCTCGCCGACCGGCTGAAGGAGACCGACGAGCCGGACGTCCTGGTCTACGGCCACGCGCGCACCCACTGGTCCGGCCAGGCCCCCGGCGCCCGGGCCGCCGCCGGGCCGCTCACCGAGTGCGGCCCGGCGCCGTTCCGGACGGCGGACCGGCCGGCGCTGCTGAACCTGCCGCCGGTGGCCTGGGACAAGGCGTACCGGCGGGAGTTCGTCGAGCGGGAGGGCTTCGCGTTCCCGCCCGGCCTCCACCAGGACGCGCCGTGGACGTACCCGGTGCTGATGACGGCGCGGACGGTCGCCACCCTGGACCGGGTGTGCGTGCGCCACCGGCAGCGGCGCGTCGGCGGCCTCATGCGTACCGCCGGGGCACGGCACTTCGACGTGTTCGACCAGTACGACCGGGTCTTCGCGTTCCTCGACGAGCGGCCGGAACTCGCGCGCTGGCGGCCGGTCCTGTTCCGCCGCATGGTCGACCACCTGACGGCCGTGTACGCGCACCGCGACCGGCTGCCGCGCGGCGCGCGGGGCGCGTTCCTGCGCCGGGCGCGCTCGCACTACCGCCGCCACCGCACGCCCGGCGCCTCCGTCCCCGCCGGGGCCCGTGTGCACCACGCCCTGATCCGTCTCGGCCTGCGCCGCACCTACGCGGCCCTGCGGCTGGCCTCGGCCCTGCGGCGGGGTGCGGTGCGGCGCGGCGGCCGGCTGCTGCGCGCGCTGCGCGGCGCCGGCCTGCGGCTGCACTACCGCACCCAGCGGCTGCTCCCGCTGCGCGACGACCTCGCGGTGTTCAGCTCCGGGGACGGGCACGGGCACGGCGGCGACCCGGGCGCGCTGGAGTCCGCGTTCCGCTCCCTCGCGCCCCACATCCGCACCGCCTGGGTCTCCCGGCCCGAGCACCTGCACACCGTCCCGCCGGGCGCGCGCCGCCTCGGACCGGGCACCGCCGCCTACTGGACGGCCCTGGCCCGCGCCGCCCACCTGGTGAGCGACACCGCCTTCGACCCGCGCCTGGTCAAGCGGAAGCGCCAGGTGCTGGTGCAGACACAGCAGGGGACCCCGTTCGCGCGCACCGGCCTGGACCTGGCGGAGCGCCCGGCGGCGGCCTCGGAGGCCGCCCTCGCGGCCCTGCTGCGGGACGCCGGCCGGTGGGACTACCTGGTGTCCGCCGACCTCCACTCCACGCTGACCTTCGAGCGGACGCTCCCGGGTGGCTACACCGTGCTGGAGTACGGCAGGCCGCGCGCCGACCGCCTCCACACGGCGACCGCGGCGGACGTGGCCCGGCTGCGGGACGCCCTCGGCGTCCCGGACGGCGCGGTGGCGATCCTGCACGCGCCGGCCGACCGCGACTACCGCCGCTCCCGGGCACCGCTGCTGGACCTGGAGCGCCTGGCCCGCCGGCTCGGTCCGCGCTTCGTGATCCTGGACCGCTCCCCCGCCGGCCACGACGCCCCGCCGCTCGCTGCCACCGGCCGGGTGCTGGACGTCTCCGGGCACCCGCACCTGGAGACGCTCTGCCTGGCCTCGGACGTGCTGGTGACCGACTACGCGCCGCTGATGGCCGACTACGCCGGGCTGGACCGCCCGATCGTGCTGCACGTGCCCGACCGGGAGGCGTTCGAGGCGGTCCGCGGCACCGTGGCCGACCCGTGCGCGTTCCCGCCGGGCGCGGTGGCCCGCAGTGCGGACGAGCTGGCCGACATCTTCGCCACCGGCCACTGGCGCGGCTCCCGCTCGGACGAGCTGCGCGCCGCGTTCCGGGCCCGGTTCTGCCCGCATGACGACGGCCACGCGGCGGAGCGGGTGGTGCGCCGGGTGCTGTTCGGGGAGGACGGCCTGCCGGTGGTCGTGCCGCCCGGGGAGCGCCGCCCGGTGCCGTCGGCCGCCGCCGCGCGCGCCGGCGCCCCGCTCACCACGGCGTCCGCCCCCGTCCCGGGCGCGGACGTGCCCGGGCCGCGGCCCGCCCTGCTGGTGGCCGCGGCCGACCACTGACCGCCCCTCGGGGGAAGCCGCCGTGCGCCCCGGTCCGTCCCGGCCGGCCCCGAGCCGCCCGCCCACCCGGCGGCCCCCGGGGCGGCCGGGCCGGGCCCCGGGCCTCCGCCGCCCGTCCTCGTGGCCCCGTCACGGCCGCTGCGGCGGGGGCGCTCCCCTCACCCTCACCCTCACCCGATGAGGTGAGCACGGGTCAGGCGGCCGGGCCGGACGGGAAGGTACGGCAGGTGCCCCCCGTCTCCCGACCCACCCGCCTCCGCCGGTGACCGCCGCGGTCCTGGTCCGGCGTGCCCTGACCGGGGCCACGGCGCTGCGCGGCGGCCGCTCGTGGCGGCCCACGCCGTACCAGCTCGCCGGCCTGCTGTGCTGGGCCGGACTGTCCTTGGCGTTCTGGGCGGTGCCGCTGTGCTGCGACGCCGGACTGCACGCGGCGGCCGTGGAACGCCTGCGGGACGACCTGCTGCACCCGCGGCACCCGACGGCGGACCTGCCGGGTGCGGGCAGCCCGGCCTACTCGCCCCTCTCCCTGGCCCAGGCTGTCGCCGCCCAGCTGACCGGGCTGGGCGGCCGGGAGGTGCTCCGGCCGGCGGGGCCGCTGCACCTGCTGGTGCTGATCGTGGGGCTGGGCCGCTTCGTGCGGATGCTGACGCCGCGCCGCTGGGCGCCGGTCCTGGCACTGGTGGCGGTGACGGCGCTGTGGGGCGCGGAGGGGGCGGGGTGGAGCGACGGCCCCGGGCTGCTGCCGCCGGCCGCGACCCTGGCGTACCCGTCGGTGCTCGCCGTCGGGCTGACGTTCTGGGCGTGGGCGCTGACCGGGGCACGGGCACGTGACGCGGATCCCGTGCGCCACGTCGGGCCGAGCGGGCTGCGCGGGCCGTCCGGGTGGGCGGCCCTGGGCCTGCTGTACGGGCTGATCCTGCTGGTCCATCCGGGGACCGCGGTGGCGGCGGGGCTGGGCGCGGTGGCACTGGTCGCCGCCGGGCAGCGCGGGTGGCGGCCCGCGGTCGCCGCGCGCTGGGCCCTCACGGTGGGGGTGGCGCTGTCGGCGGCGGCGGTGTGGCCGTACTTCGACGTGTTCGACCCGGCGGTCTGGCGGGGTGCGGGCGGGGAGCAGCGGCATCTGTACCGGGGGCTCGCCGGGGTGTTCTGGCCGGTGCTGCCGGCGCTGCCCGCGCTGTGGCTGCGGGTGCGGCGCGGCGGACCGCGCGATCCGCTGGTGCTGATGGCCGTCCTGGGCGCGGCGGTGGCGGCGTACGGCTGGACGGACGGCCGGCCCGCGTGCGCCAGGGCGCTGGGGCTCGCCGTGGTGGCGTCGCTGTGCGCGCTCGCGGTGGAGCTGGCGGCGCCGCGGCCGTGGCCGGCGGGACGGCGGGTGCTGGGCGGGGCGGCGGCGGCGGGGTTCTGCGTGGGGCTGCTGACCGTGCACGCCGGTGCGGTGGTGCCGCGGGCGCTGGATCCGGTGGGTGCCGTGCGGCCGCCGCGCTGGCCGGACTACACGTGGGCGGCGCGGTACATCGGGCGGGGCGAGGTGGTGGTCGCGGACGGCCCCCGGGCCGCGCTCACGCTCCCCGGCTACGGGGCGAACCTGGCCGCCCCGGCCGTGCCGGACCCGGCCCTGGACGAGCGGGAGCGGCAGCGGCGGCTGGCGGAGGTCCGGGTCGTGCTCGACCCCGGCTCGGCCCGCGAGGAGCGCGCCGCCGTGGTGCGCCGCCTGGGGGTGCGCTGGCTGCTGCTGTCGCCCGGCACACCGGCGCCCCCGGAGGCGGTGGTGGTGACGTGGAGCCACCGGACGGGGGAGGTGCTGGCCCGCGTCGGCGGCTGATCCGCGGCCCGGGGGCCGGCGTTCCGGGGCTCGGCGGTCCGCGATCCCCGGTCCGGGACCGCGGGTCACGGACCAGGGGTCACTGACCGCGGGCCACGGATTGGGGTCACGGACCGCGGGCCACGGATTGGGGGTCACGGACGTCCGGGCATGGCCCGCGGCTCGGGCCGGGGCGCCGGAGGGCGGGTGGCGCGGTCCCGGCGGCCCGCAGGGGGTCACTCGATGACGAGGTCCACCGGGATGTTGCCGCGGGTGGCGTTGGAGTAGGGGCAGACCTGGTGGGCCTGCTCGACCAGCTTGCGCCCGGTCGCCTCGTCGAGGCCGTCGGGCAGTTCGACGCGCAGGGTCACCGCGAGCGCGAAGCCCTCGCCCTGCTTGCCGAGATCCACCTCGGCGGTCACCGCGGCCTCGCTCACGTCGACCTTGGCGGCCCGGCCGACGACACCGAGGGCGCTGCCGAAGCAGGCCGCGTACCCGGCGGCGAACAGCTGCTCGGGGTTGGTGCCCGTGCCGCTGCCGCCCAGCTCGGTGGGGGCGGTGAGGGCGACGTCCAGCGTGCCGTCGGAGGTGACGGCACGGCCGTCCCGGCCGTGGGTGGCGGTGGCGACGGCGGTGTAGAGCGCGTCCATGAAGAAACCCTCCCTGGGTGGTGGTCCGGTCCGGTCCGGGCGGCCGTCCGTGCGTGCTTCCGGCCGCCTCACGGCCACAAGTAGAGCACACAATTGAGTTGCGCACAATTGAATGACGGCCGGAGCTACCCTGGAGACATGGCAGCGACCTCCCCACCGAGCACCCCGGCCCCGGACCCGCCGCACGGCGACTGGCTCCGCCTCGACCAGCAGATCTGCTTCTCCCTGCACGCCGCGTCCCGGGCGTTCAACGGCGTCTACCGGGTGGTGCTCAAGGACCTCGGGCTCACCTACCCGCAGTACCTGGTGATGCTGGTGCTCTGGGAGCACGGCGCGCTGCCCGTGAAGCAGCTCGGCGCCCACCTGCGCCTCGACTCGGGCACCCTGTCCCCGCTGCTCAAGCGGCTGGAGGCGGCCGGACTGGTGGTGCGCGAACGCAGCGCCCGCGACGAGCGCTCGGTGGAGGTGCGGCCGACCGAGGAGGGTGCCGCCCTGCGCGAACGGGCCCTGCGGGTGCCGCAGCGGGTCACCGCGGCGACCGGCTTCGACCTCGACGGGATCCGCGACCTGCGGGCCCGTCTCGACGACCTCACCGCGGCCCTGGACGCGGCGGCGGCCGAGGGCGCCTGACCGGTCCCCGAGGGGTACGAAACGGCCCGGGCCGGGAAAGAGCCGGGTAACCCGCCCACACCACCGGCCCCGAGCCCCTCAGGAACCCCATGGCTTCCGACCCGCGTCCCGCCTCGTCCGCTTCGCCCGCCTCGCCGGCCCCGCCCGCCTCGCCGGGTGCGCCCGCCACCGCCGCCGTCGTCGTCCTGGGACGCGACGGCACCCCCGTGCCCGACGCCGTGCGCTCCGCGCTGGCCCAGGGACCGGCCGTGCGCGAGGTGATCGTCGTCTCCGGGGCCGCCGGCGCCGGACTGCCCGACGACCCGCGCCTGCGGGTGGTCCGCCACCACGCCCCTCCCGCCACCCCGCGCGACACCGGCCTCGGCGCGGTGGGCGCGCCGTACGTGATGTTCCTCGACGGCGGTGACGTCCTGCCGCCGGGCGCGGTGGAGGCGCTGCTGCGCGCCGCGGCCACGACCGGCGCCCACGTCGTGAGCGGCCTGTGCGTCCGGCGGGACCTGCCCTCGGGCCGCGAGAGCCGGTGGCTGCCCTCCCTGTACGCGGCACCGGCCGTGCTCCCCGAACCCGCGCGGCAGCCGCGCCTGGTCCACGACACCCTGTACGTCAACAAGCTGTACGACACCGCCTTCCTCCGCGACCACGGCATCCGCTTCCCCGAGAGCCCCTTCACCCACGAGGACGCCGTCCTCACCGCGCGCGTGTGGGCGGCGCGCCCGCGGACGGCCCTGATTCCCGACCGGGTGTACACCTGGCAGCTGCCCGCCGCCCCGGCGGCCTCCCCCGCCGGCCCCGCGGACGGATCCGGCCCCGCCGGCCTGGACGCGTGGCGCGCCCGCACCGCCGCGTGCCGGACGGCCCACGCGACCCTGCTGGAGGCCGGGCAGCCCCGCCTGGCCCGGGCGGTGCGGGCCGGCTTCCTCGACCACGACCTGCGCAGGTCCGTGCGGGAGCTGCCGCAGTGGGACGACACCCACCGGCGCGCGTGGTGGGCGCACACCCGCGCCTTCCTGTCCGGGTTCGACGCGGCCGACTGGGACCGCGATCCGGCCGCCCCGGGCCGGCTGACCGGCCGCGTGCTGCTGGCCTCCGCCGAGCCCCGCGACCTCGCCCGCCTCCGGGAACTGGCCGCCCGCCCGGCCCGGCTGCTCCCGCCCTACGCGCGCACCGCGGACGGCACGCCCTGCTGGTCCGACGACCTGCCCGGCATCGCGCTGGACGCGCTGCTGACCCGGCCGGTCGCCCTGCTCCCGCTCGCCGTCGACGCGGAGCTGCACCTCGCCCCGCGGTCCGGCACGCTGCGGCTGCACCTGCACGACCTGTACGGCCGGGTGGAGCTGGTGGGCGCGCTGGCGGTGGACGTGGAGTGGCGGCACCGCGGGCCGGAGGGCGCGGCCGTCCGGCGCACCGTGCCGCTGCGGGCGTCCACCGGCGGCGGCTGGACCGCGGAGACGGCCGTCCGCCCGGGCCGGCTGGCCGCGCTCGGCCCCGGCGCCTGGGACCTGCGGCTGCGCCTGCGCTTCCGGGACGGCTCGGACCGGGAGGTCACCGCGCACGCGGTCGACGGCCCCGGCCTGCTGGACCGCCGGGTGCTGCCGAGCCGCCGGCACGGTGTGCTGCTGGTCCGGCCGTACGCCACGCACTCCGGGTCCCTGGCCGTGCGGGTGGCGGCCGGGGTGCAGGGACTCGCCGCGGTCACCCGCGCGCGGCTGCGGCGCCTGGTTCACTGAGGTCCGCGACCGGCGGCCGGACGCACGCCCGGACGGCCGGACGCGCACACGCACACGCAGACGCCGACGCAGACGCAGGGACACGCACCAGCACGGGCCAACGACGAGGGGACGGCCGCACATGACCTGGTTGATCACCGGTGGCGCCGGGTACATCGGGGCGCACATCGTGAGGGCGATGACCGAGGCGGGGGAACGGACGGTGGTCTACGACGACCTGTCCACCGGTCTCGCGGACCGCGTGCCGGACGGGGTGCCGCTCGTCGTCGGCTCCACCCTGGACGGCGAGCGGGTGGCGAGCACCCTCACCGGCCACCAGGTCACCGGCGTCGTCCACCTCGCGGCCAAGAAGCAGGTCGCCGAGTCGCTGGAGCGCCCCCTGCACTACTACCGGGAGAACGTCGAGGGCCTGCGCGTCCTGCTCGACGCGGTGACGGCGGCCCGGGTGCCGTCCTTCGTCCTGTCCTCCTCGGCGGCCGTCTACGGCGTGCCGGACGTGGACCTGGTGACGGAGGAGACGCCCTGCGTACCCGTGTCGCCCTACGGGGAGACCAAGCTGGCCGGCGAGTGGCTGGTCCGTGCGGCCGGCCGGGCCGCCGGACTGTCCACCGCCTGCCTGCGCTACTTCAACGTGGCCGGCACCGCCCGCCCGGACCTGGCCGACACCGGGGTGTCCAACCTCGTCCCCATGGTGTTCGAGCGGCTGACGGCGCACGAACCGCCGCGCGTCTTCGGCGACGACTACCCGACACCGGACGGCACCTGCGTCCGCGACTACGTCCACGTCGTCGACCTGGCCGAGGCGCACGTGGCCGCCGCCCGCGCCCTGCGCTCCTCCCCCGGCCGGGACCTCACCCTCAACATCGGCCGCGGCGAAGGCGTCTCGGTCCGGGAGATGATCCAGCGCGTCACGGCGCTCACCGGGCTCGGTCCCGCCCCCGTCGTCACCGCCCGCCGCCCCGGAGACCCGCCGCGCGTGGTCGCCTCGGCGGACCGGGCCGCCGCCGAACTCGGCTGGAAGGCCCGCCTCGGTGTCGACGACATGATCACGTCGGCCTGGGACGGCTGGCTCCTGCGCCATCCGGGGGCGGGGCGGGGCTGAGCCGGGGGCCGCCCCGGCCCGCGGCCGTGAGCCGGGCGGGCGGCCGGGGAGGGCCCGTGGTGCCGTGGCCGGGGTGGCCCGCCGTGCCGGGAGGGCCCGTGGTGCCGTGGCCGGGGCCCGCCGTGCCGGGGAGCGCCGTCCGCCGCTCTCCGCCCTCCGCGTCAGCGGGCTCTCGACGCCCGGGGCACAGGGCCTTCCGCCCGGGTCACAGGGCCTTCCGCCCGGGTCACAGGGCCTTCAGTGCCGCCGTCGTGGCCCGGGTCAGGGCCGTCAGGTACCCCTTGGGCGGCTTCGGGCCCCGGATGACGACGGAGCGCCAGTACAGCGGGCCGGAGATGAGGTCGAGGGCCAGGGCGTGGTCGAGGCCGGGGGCGAGTTCGCCGCGCTGCTGTGCCGCGGTGACGATGCCCCGGGCGACGCCGTCCTGACCCTCCCGGAGCGCCTTCTGCAGGGCCTCGGCGATCTCCGGGTTGCGGGCCGCCTCGGCCTGGAGGTCCGGGAGGATCTGCGAGGCGACGGGGTGGCGCAGGGCACGGGCGGTGACCTCGTACAGCAGGCGCAGGTCGCCCTCCAGCGAGCCGGTGTCCGGGGCGGGCAGCCCCTGGACGGCGAGCGCGGAGACGAGGTCGAGGACGAGGTGCAGTTTGGAGCGCCAGCGGCGGTAGACCGCGGTCTTGCCGACGCCCGCGCGGCGGGCGATGCCCTCGATGGACATCCGCGCGTAGCCGACGGCGGCCAGCTCCTCGAAGACGGCGGACCGGATCGCCTCCGTCACGTCCTCCCGCAGGACGGCGGCCCCGGCGGGGGCCCGGCGGCGCGGACGCGGCTGGGGCTCCTGGGCGTTCGTCGTCATGCGGACCAGCATAGGGCGTGACGACGATACGGTTGCGTTGCGACGTGACTTCGACTTACTCTCGCGTGGCGACGATACGGTGCCGTCCCGACGCGTCGCCCCTCGCGCCCCCGCCCCCTAGCGAAAGCAGCGGATGTGAGTCAGGCCCTCCACACACCGCCCCCCGCGTCCCCGGGCCGCCCGGCCGGCGAGGACGACCTCGCGGCCCTGGCCGCCCGGCACGGCCTCACGGTCAGCGGCGCCCGGCCGTCGCTGCCCGAGTACGTCCGGCAGCTGTGGGGACGGCGGCACTTCATCCTGGCGTTCTCCCAGGCGAAGGTGACGGCGCAGTACAGCCAGGCCAAGCTGGGCCAGCTGTGGCAGGTGGCGACGCCGCTGCTGAACGCGGCCGTGTACTTCTTCATCTTCGGCCTGCTGCTGGGCGCCCGGAAGGGCATACCCAGCGAGATCTACGTGCCGTTCCTGGTGACCGGCGTGTTCGTGTTCACGTTCACCCAGAGCTCGGTGCTGGCCGGGGTCCGGGCGATCTCCGGGAACCTGGGGCTGGTGCGGGCGCTGCACTTCCCGCGGGCCTCCCTGCCGGTGTCGTTCGCGCTCCAGCAGCTCCAGCAGCTGCTGTTCTCCATGATCGTGCTGGTCGTGGTGGTGATGGCGTTCGGCTCCCTGCCGTCCTGGTCCTGGCTGCTGGTGGCGCCGGTGCTGCTGCTGCAGTTCGTCTTCAACACCGGCCTGGCGCTGATCTTCGCCCGGCTGGGCAGCCGTACGCCGGACCTGGCGCAGCTGATGCCGTTCGTGCTGCGCACCTGGATGTACGCCTCGGGCGTGATGTTCAGCATCCCGGCCATGCTCGCCGACAAGAACGTGCCCACCTGGCTGGCCGACGTACTCCAGTGGAACCCGGCGGCCGTCTACATGGACCTGGTCCGCTTCGCCCTGATCGACGACTACGGTTCCTCCTACCTGCCCCCGCACGTGTGGGCCTTCGGGCTCGGCTGGGCCCTGCTCGTCGGCGGGACCGGGTTCATCTACTTCTGGAAGGCTGAGGAGACCTACGGCCGTGGCTGAGCACACCGACGAGAAGATCCCCACCGTGATCGCCGACGGCGTGGACATCGTCTACGAGGTCAACGGCACCGGCGCCGGACGCGGCTCCGCCACCGCCGCCCTGAACCGCATCCTGCGCCGCGAGAAGGCCCGCAAGGCGGCCGGCGTACGCCGGGTGCACGCCGTGCGCAACGTGTCGTTCGTGGCGTACCGGGGCGAGGCCATCGGCCTGATCGGCTCCAACGGCTCCGGCAAGTCGACCCTGCTCAAGGCCGTCGCCGGGCTCCTGCCGGTGGAGAACGGCCGCATCTACACCGACGGCCAGCCCTCCCTGCTCGGCGTCAACGCCGCGCTGATGAGCGACCTCACCGGGGAGCGCAACGTCCACCTGGGCGGCCTCGCGATGGGCATGTCCCGCGAGCAGATCCGGGCGCGCTACCAGGAGATCGTCGACTTCTCCGGCATCAACGAGAAGGGCGACTTCATCACCCTGCCGATGCGCACCTACTCCTCCGGCATGGCGGCCCGCCTGCGGTTCTCCATCGCCGCCGCCAAGGACCACGACGTGCTGCTCATCGACGAGGCGCTGGCCACCGGCGACCGGTCCTTCCGCAAGCGGTCGGAGGCCCGCATCCGGGAACTGCGCGAACAGGCCGGCACGGTCTTCCTGGTCAGCCACAACAACAAGACCATCCGCGACACCTGCGACCGCGCGCTCTGGCTGGAGCGCGGCGAACTGCGCATGGACGGGCCGACGGAGGAGGTCCTCGCGGAGTACGAGAAGTTCACGGGCGACACCGGCGAGCGCCCCCGCAAGGCCCGCCCCAAGGCGGCCAAGCCCGCCCGGAAGGCGGAGCCCGCCGACGCCTGACCGGACCGCCGGCTGGTGTACGGGGCGGGGCCGGACACCGGCCCCGCCCCGGCCCGTTCCGGCGCCCCCGCCGGCCGGGCCGACCTGGGCCGACCTGGCCGGGGCGAGACCGTCCCGTGCGGCGGGCGGCCCCGGCCCCCGGCATCGGGCACGCAGCGGCGCGCGCCGCGCACCCAGCACCGAGCACCGAGCACCGAGCACCGAGCACCGAGACGACCGTTCCCCGGCAGCCCGTCGCCGTCGCAACGGCTCACCGCCCGGCCGGCCCACAGCCGATCGGCTCACCGGCCCACCGACCGCCCGAACCGGCGGACGGTGAGCCGGTCGGCCGGTGCACCCGCCAGCCCCGCGGTCCCGCACCGCCCGGCCGGAACCCACCCCCGCCGAACGCCCCGGCCGAACACCACGGCCGAACACCCCGGCCGAACGCCACGGGGGCGCCCCCGGCCGTGTGGCCCGGAGCGCCCCCGTGGGCCGTCCCGTCAGGAGTGGGTGCGCAGCAGCGTCCGCATCGTCCGCATGGCCACCGACAGGTTGGCCAGGTCGAACGTGTCGGAGCCCTGGATCTCCTCCAGCGTGGTGCGGGCGCGGCCCAGCAGTGCCGCGTTCCGCTGCTCCCAGATCTCGAACCGCCGGCTCGGCGTCGACGTGCCGTCGCCCACCGCCAGGACCTCCGCGGTCAGCGCCGCGTGCGCCGCGTACAGGTCCTCACGGATCGCGGCGCGGGCCATGGACTGCCAGCGGTCGGTGCGCGGCAGCTCGCTGATGCGGTCCATCAGCCGGGTGATGCGCAGCCGGTCGGCGAGGTCGTAGTACACCTCGGCGACGTCCAGCGGCTCCTTGCCCATCCGGTCGGCCACCGACACGATGTCGAGGGTCGGGAAGGCGGAGGAGAAGCCGGCCACCCGGGTGGCCAGTTCGTCGCCGACGCCGACGCCCGTCAGCTCGTCGTGGATCTTCTGGTACCACTCCGCGTCCGCGCCGCGCAGCAGCTTGGGCAGCTGCGACCAGACCTGCTCCACCCGCTCGGAGAAGAACGACACCGTCTCCCCGAGCTCCAGCGGCTGCGGCCGGTTGTTGAGCAGCCAGCGGGTGCCGCGCTCGACCAGCCGCCGCGAGTGCAGCCGGATGCGGGTCTGGACGTCGGCGTCGACCTTGTTGTCCAGCGCCTCGACGCCGTCCCACACCATCGCGGCGCGGAAGATCGCGCGGGCCGCGGTCTGGGCCCGGACGATCTCCTCCAGCGAGGCCCCCGTCTCCTCCCGCATCCGGTGCAGGTACGTCGTACCGCCGGTGTTGACCGTGTCGTTGACCAGGACGGTCGTGGTGATCTCGCGGCGCAGCGGGTGGCCGTCGATCCGGTCCAGGAACCGCTCGCGCAGCGCCGACGGGAAGTAGGCGTGCAGCAGCACCTTCAGGTACGGGTCGTCGGGCAGCGAGGTGTGCAGCAGCTCCTCGGCGACCGTGATCTTCGTGTACGCCAGCAGGACGGCCGTCTCGGGGCCGGTCAGACCCTGCCCGTTGGCGAGCCGCTCGCGGATCTGGCGGTCGGTGGGCAGGAACTCCAGGGCCCGGTCGAGGTGCCCCTCGCGCACCAGGTGCTTCAGGAAGCGCTGCTGCGCGTGGAGCATGTCCTTGGACTGGGCCAGGGCGTTGGCGATGGCGGTGTTCTGCGCGTAGTTGCTGCGCAGCACCATCCGGCCGACCTCGTCGGTCATCTCGGCGAGCAGCTTGTTGCGCTGCTTGACGGTCATGTCGCCGTCGGCGACCAGGCCGTTGAGCAGGATCTTGATGTTCACCTCGTGGTCGGAGGTGTCCACGCCCGCGCTGTTGTCGATGGCGTCGGTGTTGTTCTTGATCCCGTGCAGCGCGGCCTCGATGCGGCCGAGCTGGGTCATGCCCAGGTTGCCGCCCTCGCCGATCACCCGGACCCGCAGGTCCTTGCCGTCGACGCGGATGGCGTCGTTGCCCTTGTCGCCGACGTCCGCGTGGGACTCGGTGGACGCCTTGACGTAGGTGCCGATGCCGCCGTTCCACAGCAGGTCCACCGGGGCCTTGAGGACCGCCCGGATCAGCTCGGGCGGGGTCATCTTGGTGACGCCCTCGTCGATGCCGAGGACCTCGCGCATCTGCGGGCTGACCGGGACCGACTTGGCGGTGCGGGGGAAGATCCCGCCGCCGGGCGACATCAGCTCGGTGTTGTAGTCCGCCCAGGAGCTGCGGGGCAGCTCGAACAGGCGGCGCCGCTCGGCGTAGGAGACGGCCGCGTCCGGGTCGGGGTCGACGAAGACGTGCCGGTGGTCGAAGGCGGCGACCAGGCGGATGTGCTCGCTCAGCAGCATGCCGTTGCCGAACACGTCACCGGACATGTCGCCGATGCCGACGACCGTGAAGTCCTCGCTCTGGGTGTCCACGCCCAGCTCGCGGAAGTGCCGCTTGACGGACTCCCAGGCGCCGCGGGCGGTGATGCCCATGCCCTTGTGGTCGTAGCCGGCCGAGCCTCCGGAGGCGAAGGCGTCGCCGAGCCAGAAGTCGTACGACGCGGCGACCTCGTTGGCGATGTCGGAGAACCGGGCGGTGCCCTTGTCGGCCGCGACGACGAGGTAGGTGTCGTCCTCGTCGTGCCGCACGACGTCGGTGGGGGGGACGACCTCGCCGGCCACCATGTTGTCGGTGATGTCCAGCAGCGCCGAGATGAAGGTCTTGTAGGCGGCGACGCCCTCGGCCATCCAGGCGTCCCGGTCCACGCTGGGGTCCGGGAGCTGCTTGGCGACGAACCCGCCCTTGGCGCCGACCGGCACGATGACGGTGTTCTTCACCATCTGCGCCTTGACCAGGCCGAGGATCTCCGTGCGGAAGTCCTCCCGGCGGTCCGACCAGCGCAGACCGCCGCGGGCGACCTTGCCGTAGCGCAGGTGCACGCCCTCGACCCGCGGCGAGTACACCCAGATCTCGAACGCCGGGCGCGGGGCCGGCAGGTCGGGGATGGCGGTGGGGTCGAACTTCATGGCGACGTAGTCGTGCGGACGGCCGTCGCCGGCCTCCTGGAAGAAGTTCGTGCGCAGCGTCGCCTTGATGACGTTGAGGAAGGACCGCAGGATGCGGTCCTCGTCCAGCGAGGCCACCTGGTCGAGCGCGGCGTCGACCTCCTCCAGCAGGGCGTCCACCAGCTCGTGCCCGGCGCGCTGCCGGTCCGGCGACATCCGCGCCTCGAACAGGGACACGAGGAGCCGGGTGGTGTGGACGTTGTTGCGGAGGGTGTCCTCCATGTAGTCCTGGCTGAACGTGGAGTTGGCCTGGCGCAGGTACTTGGCGTAGGCGCGCAGGACCACGGCCTGGCGCCAGGTGAGGCCGGCGCTCAGCACGAGGGCGTTGAAGCCGTCGTTCTCCGCCTTGCCGGTCCAGGTGGCGGCGAACGCCTCCTGGAACCGCTCGCGGGCGTCGTCGCCGAGGTAGTCGGCTCCCCCGGCGGGCGACTTGGGCAGGCGCAGACCGAAGTCGTAGATCCAGGCGATGTCGCGGTCGTCGCAGCGCAGTTCGTAGGGCCGCTCGTCGACGACCTCGACGCCGAGCCGCTGCAGCACGGGCAGCACCGCGGACAGGGAGACGGCCTCGCCCTTGCGGTAGATCTTGAAGCGGCGCTCCTCGGGGGCGGCGCCCACCGGCTCGTACAGGCTCAGCTCGAAGTCGTTGTCCTCGTCGAGCTGTTCCAGGCGGGCCAGGTCGGCGACGGCGCTGCGCGGGGTGTGGTCGGCCTTGTAGCCCTCGGTGAAGGCGCCCGCGTAGCGGCGGAGCAGCTCCGCGGCGCGCTCCTCGCCGAACTCGGCGTTCAGCGCCTCGCCGAAGCCGTCGTGCCAGGAGCGGGCGGCCTCGACCAGCCGGCCCTCGATGCGCTCCTTGTCGCCGTCGGACAGGTGCTTCAGTTCGGTGCCCTGCGGCACGCGGACGACGAAGTGCAGCCGGGAGAGGATCGACTCGGTGTTCCAGGCGGTGAAGTCGACGCTGACGCCGCCGAGTTCCTCCTTGAGAATGTCGATGATCCGCAGGCGGACGCCCGTGGTGTAGCGGTCGCGCGGCAGGTAGACGAGGGCGGAGTAGTAGCGCCCGTACTCGTCCTGGCGCAGGTAGAGGCGCAGCCGCCGCCGCTCCTGGAGGTAGAGCACGGAGGTGACGATGGCCTGCAGTTCCCCGACCGGGGTCTGGAACAGCTCGTCGCGCGGGTAGGTCTCCAGGATCTGCAGCAGGTCGCGTCCGTCGTGGCTGTGCGGCGAGAACCCGGCGCGCTCCAGGACCTCCTCGACCTTGCGGCGGATCACCGGCACCCGGCGGACGGACTCGGTGTAGGCGGCGGAGGAGAACAGGCCCAGGAAGCGCCGCTCCCCGACGACGTTGCCGTCCGCGTCGAACTTCTTGACGCCGATGTAGTCCAGGTACGACGGCCGGTGCACGGTGGCCCGGCTGTTGGCCTTGGTCAGCACCAGCAGCTTGTGCTCGCGCGCCTTGGCGCGGGCGTCCGCGGGCAGCCGCTCGAAGGACGGGCTGACCGGGTGGCCCTCGGCGGTGGCGTGGGCGGGGTCGGAGCGCAGGATGCCGAGCCCGGTGCCCGGGATGGCGCCGAGGGAGTCGTCGTCGCGCAGTTCGTACTCGCGGTAGCCGAGGAAGGTGAAGTGGTCGTCGGCCAGCCACCGCAGCAGCTCGCGGGCCTCGTCGACCTGCTGTTCGGCCACGTCCTTCGGCAGGGGCTCGTCGGGCAGCGCACCGGCGAGCCGGGTCGCCGCCTCGCGCATCTTGCCCCAGTCCTCGACGGCCTCGCGGACGTCGGAGAGCACGCGCAGCAGGTCGGCGGTGATCTGCTTGAGGTCGCCGCGGTCGGTCTCGCGGTCGATCTCGACGTGGATCCACGACTCGACGTGGGCGTCGTGCGGGAGGTCCCCGGCCGGCCGGACCGGGAGCGCCTCGATCAGCTTGCCGGTGACGTCCCGCCGCACCACCACCTGCGGGTGGATGACGACGTGGATGCCGCGGCCCTGGCGGGTCAGCTCGTTGGTGACGGAGTCGACGAGGAAGGGCATGTCGTCGGTGACGACCTCGACGACGGAGTGGCTGCACGTCCAGCCGTTCTCCTCGACCGTCGGGGTGTGCACCCGGACGTTGGCCGTGCCCTGCGGGCGGTTCTCGGCCAGCCGGTGGTGCGAGACAGCGGCTCCGAAGACGTCGACCGGGTCGCGGTCGGTGAGGTCCTCCGGGGCGGTGTGCAGGTAGTAGCGCTGGAGGAACGCGAGCACGGCTTCCCGGTCGGGCGTGCTCTGCTCCGTCGTCCCAGTCGGTAGTTTCCCCCCGGCCGGGCTGTTCTCAGCTACCCGGGCGGCCCTCTCGAGCAGCTCGGCCTTGGCTTCGTCCAGCTTGGTCTGCATTGTCCTCTGACTCCTGTCGCGCGCCGTTGCGTGACGTAGAAGGAAATACGGTGCCCGCGCTCGCGGTGTTCGACTGGTACGGCGCGGGATGTCCGGTCCGTACCGACGCTATGCCGCGAGATGGGTGGAGCGGGGGCTTCTCGGCCAATGTCGGCGCATCCGGCCGGTGTGACGCCGCTGAGGGCGTCCTCGGTGGGACGATCCGCGTCCCGGGTGCCCTCCGGGCCCCGTCCCGCTCGTGGGGATCGGCGACCGCCACCCGGTCACGGTTGTGGTCCGTGCTCACCGGGCGAACAGCGGGGACGGCCATGTCCCCGCGACGTATCGCGCTGATCACGCCACCAAGGCTATCGCTCTCCACAGGGGGCCCGTCATGAGCCGTATGTGTACAAAACCGGGGGTGGAAGTTTGACGTTTCGCACAGTGTGCCCGGGCACGGGGATCAGGCATCGCGGGCGGGCGCTGGGGCGGGGCGTCGGGCATCGCGGGCGGGCGCGGGGGCGGGGGTCGGGCATCGGGGATCGGGGATCAGGGCGAGGGCGGGACCGGGCCGCGCGGGCCGGGGCGGGCGCCTGTCGCTGCGGGGCGGGCCCCCGGGGGACGCTGCGGCCGGCACGGTCCCGGCGGGGACCGGCGGGCGGGACCGAGGCGGGCGGTTGTCGCTGCGGGGCCGGTCCCTGGGGGGCGCTGCGGCCGGCACGGTCCGGGCGGGCCCGCCGCGGGCGGGGCCGGGGCGGGCGGTTCGTCCGCACGGACGGCGGGAGACCGGCGGGCGGGGAGTGGCTCCTCGCCCTGGGGCGGGCTGCGGGCGCCGCGGCCGACACACCGCGCGTGCGGCGGGCGGGCCGTGTGCCGGACGGCGGCCGTTCCGGTCGTCGGACCGGGCCGCCCGGGCGTCAGGCGGCCAGGCGCTCCGCCTCGGCCACCGCCTCCGCCAGCGTGTCGACGACCGGCACCCCGACGGACTCCAGGCTGGCCCGGCTGTGCGAGCCCCCGGTGTAGAGGACGGCCCGCGCACCCACGTGCCGGGCGGCCAGCGCGTCGTCGGCGGCGTCCCCGATCACCACCGTGCGCTCCGGGACGATGTCCGTCAGCGCGTCGAGGTGCCGCACCATGTGCTCCGCCTTGCTGCCCCCGGAGGGCCCCGTCCGCCCGTCGACGCGCAGGAAGTGCGGCTCGATGCCGAAACCGCGGACCAGCGGCACCAGCTCCTCGTGCCCGTACATGCTGAGGATCGACTGGCTGCGCCCCGACGACGTCCAGCCCGCCAGCAGCTCCGCCACGCCGTCGGCGAGACCGCACGCCACCCGGTGCTCGGTGTAGTACCGGTGGAAGATCGTGTCCATCCGCTCCCACTCGGTCTCGGTCGGCAGCCGCCCCAGGAGCCGTTCGTAGAACTTCGGCACCGGTACGCAGTACAGCTCCCGGTACCGCTCCAGCGTCAGCGGCTCCAGGCCGAGTTCCGCGAAGGCGGCGTTGGTCGCCCCGATCACGGCGTCGACGTCGTGGAACAGCGTGCCGTTCCAGTCCCAGACGATGTGCGCGTCCCTGTGCGTCCCCATGCAGGAAAAATACCCGGCACCACCGACATCCGGCACGGAGCGCCCGTCCCGGGGCGTTCCCGGAGCCCGCCGGGGCCCGCCGGGAACCGCCGGGGCCCGCCGGGAACCGCCGGGAACCGCACACGGTCCGCTGAGGGTCCGCCTACGGGCGGCGCCCGCGGTCTCAGTCCCGCCGGTCCGCCCGGTCCGCCCGGTCCGCCCGGTCCGCGGCGTCCGCCCGGTCCACCAGGGCCGGGATCTCCTGCGTGGCGAACCAGAGCAGTTCGTGGTCCTCGGCGCCGTCCACCGTGAAGCGGGCGTCGTCGTCCCCCGCGTCGGCGGCGGGCAGCGCCTCCGCGGCGGCCGTCACGTCCGCCTCGGCGTCCTCCGCGTCCACGTGCACCGCCGCCGCCTTGGCCAGGGGCACCGGTCCGGCGACGCGCACCTCCCCGAGGGCGGCGGGGTCCAGGCCCCGGCCCGGGTCCACGGACGCCGACCGGTCGGGGACGTCCACCGCGACGACGACCCGGCGGCGCGGTGCGGCGGGGTCGCCCGCCAGCAGCCGCAGGGAGGCGTGCGCGGCACGGTTCAGCGCGGCGTACTCCAGCTCCTCGATGTCGTCGGAGAGGTACCACTCGCGCAGGGCCGGGGTGACGGCGTGGGCGACCAGCGGACCGTCGCCCAGCTGCCCCGCCGCGTGGGCCTCGGCGAGACCGGAAAGGGTCAGGGGGACGTAGACGCGCATGTCGGGCGTTTTCCTGTCTCGAAGCGTTGCCCGGAGCGGGCGGGTCCGGGGTGGGTGCGTGGTGCGGGGGCAGGCCGGCGAAGCCGTCCGGCAGGGCCTTCAGGATACGTGCGGGTGTCCCCCATCGAGTCCCTCCCCCGGCGTCACCGGTCGTCCACTTCCGTCCAGCGCTTCACCCGGTGGTCCCGCCCGGACACGGGCCCGGCGGCCGTCCGGTCACCCGGATAAGTGAATTCCGCCCGGCCCGGAACGCGCCCCGCGTCGTGTTGCCGCCGCCGCCCCGCGCCCCGTACAAGATCCCCAGCCAGGAAGTTACCGCCCGGTACCGCACCGATCCCCGAGCCGGGGCGGCCGCCGGGCCCGTCGAAACGGGGTCCCGTGAACAAGGTCATGACCAGGACGCAGCAGCGCGCCGGCTCCCGTCCTCCGCAGCGCCGCGACCCGCGCCGCCCGCACGGCACCACTCCGCCCCGCCCCCCCTCCGGAGGCCCCGCGCGCACCACGTCCCCCGGCGGCGGGCGGCCCTCCGCCACCGCACCCCCCACCCGGCCGGCGGACAACCGCCCCGCCACCGCCACGGCCGTCCGCCCCGGCGCCCCGGCCCCCGCCCGGGTTCCGGCCGCGCCGCCGTCCGACGCCCGGGCGGCCTCCGTACGGGCCGCCCGGGTCCTCGCCGGAGCGCCGGCCGCCGGGCCCCGGCCGGGGCGGGGCGGCGATGCGGGGCCCGGCGGACACACGGCCGGCGGGTACGGCGCCGGAAGCGCGGGGGCGGCGGCCCCGGCCGTGCCCGCCGCCCTGCCGAGGGTGCCCGCCCAGGTCCCGCGCAGGCCGCCGGCCGCCGTCCCGCAGCCCCGCCCCACCGACCGGTTCGCCGAGCTGCTGCTCGCCGTCCTCAGCGGGCAGCGCCCCGTCCACGCGATGCTGCGGCACACCGCCGGACGCGCCTACGACGACCTGGCCCGGCTCGCCGAGGACGGCCCTCTCCTCGCCTTCGGGCACCGCCCGGTGGTCCGGGACATCGGCTACGAAGTGACCTTCGAGGGGGCCCTGGAGGTGTTCGCCCGGATCGGCGCCGGCGACCGGCTGCGCGCCATGGCCTTCCGCCTGGAACGGGGCCGGGACCTGCGCTGGCGCTGCACCGCGGTGGAACTCGACGGCCCTCGCCGGCGCCGTTCCGGCCACGACGGCCCCTGAATCCCGCCGCACGGCCGGACGCTGTTCCCGGGGGCCCGGGGCCCGCACCCGCCGTTCCGCGCCCCCAGCGGCCGGCCGGCGTCACCGTTCACGGGTCACGGGCAGCACCGGCTGGCCCTCCGCACCCCGGCCGGCCCTCCCCACCCCGGTCGCCCCTCGGTGCCCGCCGGCACCCCCGCACGCCGAAGGGCCGGGCACCCCAGGAGCAGGATCCCCTGGAGTGCCCGGCCCTCGACCGGTCAGGTCACCGCGGCCCGCCGCCGAGGCGGGTGCCGGCGGTCACTTCTTGCGGCGGCGTCCGCCCCGCGCCTGCTTGCGGCGCTCGGCGCGGGTGAGGCCGTCGGCCTCGGAGCGCACCGGCTCGTCCTCGGCGAACTCGCCCTCGACCGTGCCGCCCTCGCCGTCCACGGTGGGCGCCGAGAAGTGCAGGTTGCGCCGCTGCGGGGCGTCGAGGCCCTTGGCACGGATCTCGGGGCGGGCGGCCCCGGCCTGCGCCGGCACGGCGTCCTGGGCGGCGGCCTGCGGGGCGTCCTCGACCGGGACCTCCTCGACCTGCTGCTCGACCTGGACCTCCAGGTTGAACAGGTAGCCGACGGACTCCTCCTTGATGCCGTCCATCATGGCCTGGAACATGTCGAAGCCCTCGCGCTGGTACTCGACCAGCGGGTCCTTCTGCGCCATGGCCCGCAGGCCGATGCCCTCCTGGAGGTAGTCCATCTCGTAGAGGTGCTCGCGCCACTTGCGGTCCAGGACCGACAGCACGACCCGGCGCTCCAGCTCACGCATGATCTCGGAGCCGAGCTGCGCCTCGCGCTCCTCGTACTGGCGCCGAATGTCCTCCTTGACGGAGTCGGCGATGAACTCGGCGGTCAGCCCGGCCCGGTCGCCGGCCTCCTCCTCCAGCTCCTCGACGGTGACCTTCACCGGGTAGAGCTGCTTGAAGGCGCCCCACAGCCGGTCCAGGTCCCAGTCCTCGGGGAAGCCCTCGGCGGTCTCCGCCTGGACGTAGGCGTCGATGGTGTCGTCCATGAAGTGGTGGATCTGCTCCTGCAGGTCCTCGCCCTCCAGGACGCGGCGCCGCTCGCCGTAGATGACCTCGCGCTGGCGGTTGAGGACCTCGTCGTACTTCAGGACGTTCTTGCGGGTCTCGAAGTTCTGCGTCTCGACCTGCGACTGGGCGGAGGCGATGGCCCGCGTGACCATCTTGTTCTCGATCGGCACGTCGTCCGGCACGTTCGCCATGGACATCACGCGCTCGACCATCTGGGCCTTGAACAGCCGCATCAGGTCGTCGCCCAGCGACAGGTAGAAGCGGGACTCGCCCGGGTCGCCCTGACGGCCGGAACGACCGCGCAGCTGGTTGTCGATGCGCCGCGACTCGTGCCGCTCGGTGCCCAGGACGTAGAGGCCGCCGATCCGCTCGACCTCCTCCTTCTCCGCCTTGACCGCCTGCTCGGCCCGCTCCAGCGCCTCGGGGAGGGCCTGCGCCCACTCCTCGATGTGCTGCTCCGGGTCGAGGCCGCGCTGGCGCAGCTCCGCCTCGGCGAGGTCCTCGGGGTTGCCGCCCAGCTTGATGTCCGTACCGCGGCCGGCCATGTTGGTGGCGACCGTGACGCTGCCCTTGCGGCCCGCCTGGGCGACGATCGACGCCTCCCGCTCGTGGTGCTTGGCGTTGAGCACCTCGTGCTGGATGCCGCGCTTGCTGAGCTGCTGGGAGAGGTACTCGGACTTCTCCACGGAGGTGGTGCCGACGAGGATCGGCTGCCCCTTGCGGTGCTTCTCCTCGATGTCGTCGACGACCGCCTCGAACTTGGCGACCTCGGTGCGGTAGATCAGGTCGGACTGGTCCTTGCGGACCATCGGCCGGTTGGTCGGGATGGGCACCACGCCGAGCTTGTAGATCTGGTGGAACTCGGCGGCCTCGGTCATCGCCGTACCGGTCATGCCGGACAGGCCCGGGATCTCCTTGCCGTCGTGGTCCCGGCGCTTGTAGAGGCGGAAGAAGTTCTGCAGCGTGATCGTGGCGAGCGTCTGGTTCTCGTCCTTGATCGGCACGCCTTCCTTGGCCTCGATGGCCTGGTGCATGCCCTCGTTGTAGCGGCGGCCGGCGAGGATACGTCCGGTGTGCTCGTCGACGATCATGACCTCGTCGTCGATGATGACGTAGTCCTTGTCGCGCTTGAAGAGCTCCTTGGCCTTGATGGCGTTGTTCAGGTAGCCCACCAGCGGGGTGTTCACCGACTCGTAGAGGTTGTCGATGCCCAGCCAGTCCTCGACCTTGGCGACACCGGACTCGTGGATCGCGACGGTGCGCTTCTTCTCGTCGACCTCGTAGTCGCCGGTCTCCTCGATGCCCTTGAGCGGGTTGCCGGGCTCGCCGCGCTTGAGGCGCTTCACCAGCTTGGCGAAGTCGCCGTACCACTTGGTGGCCTGGTCGGCCGGGCCGGAGATGATCAGCGGCGTACGGGCCTCGTCGATGAGGATGGAGTCCACCTCGTCGACGATGGCGAAGTTGTGGCCGCGCTGGACGAGTTCGTCCTTGGACCACGCCATGTTGTCGCGCAGGTAGTCGAAGCCGAACTCGTTGTTCGTGCCGTAGGTGATGTCGCAGCCGTACTGCTCGCGGCGCTGGGCCGGCGTCATGTTGGCCAGGATGCAGCCGACGCTCAGGCCCAGGAACTTGTGGACGCGGCCCATCATCTCGGAGTCGCGCTCGGCCAGGTAGTCGTTGACCGTGATGATGTGGACGCCCTTGCCGGCCAGCGCGTTCAGGTACGCGGGCAGGGTGCCGACGAGGGTCTTGCCCTCACCGGTCTTCATCTCGGCGACGTACCCCATGTGCAGGGCGGCGCCGCCCATGATCTGCACGTCGTAGTGCCGCTGGCCGAGGACGCGCTTGGCGGCCTCGCGCACGGTGGCGTAGGCCTCGGGGAGCAGGTCGTCCAGGCTCTCACCGTCCGCGTACCGCTGCTTGTACTCGTCGGTGAGGGCCCGCAGCTCGGCGTCGGAGAGGTCGACGAAGTCCTCTTCGATGGAGTTGACCTGGTCCGCGATGCGGTGCAGCTTGCGCAGGATCTTGCCTTCGCCTGCACGCATGATCTTCGAGAGGACGGACACGGGGGTTGGTCTCCTTGCCGGTCGGGCCTGGGACGGTCGGTTTCGTTCCACTGACGGGGCAACGGCCATCGTATGCGAGGACCCCACCACGCCGGGAGGCCTGCCGGGGCGGTGACCGTCGGCTGCTTCACATCTGTTGCACGACTGCTCCACAGAGGACAACGGGCGGGCCCCGCCGATGGTGCCGCATCGACCCGGCGAATTTGTGCGAAGGGTGATCGGCGCCTCACCCACGGCGCAGCCGATGGCGCCGCACGGGTCCCGCGCGCAGAATCGGCCGATGGACCCCGTCACCCTCACCACCGACCGTCTCGTCCTGCGCACCGTGGGCCCCGAGGACACCGACGCCGTGTACGCGGCCTGCCAGGACCCCGAGATCCAGCGCTGGACCACGATCCCCTCGCCCTACCTGCCCGAGCACGCGCGGGGCTTCACGGAGCAGATGGCCCCGGAGGGCTGGGCGAACGGTTCGATGTTCACCTTCGGCGTCTTCCTGCCGTCCGGGGAGCTGACCGGCATGCTCAGCATCACGATGCGGTCCCTGGGCGTCGGCGAGATCGGCTTCTGGGGCGCCAAGGAGCACCGCGGCAGGGGCCACATCACCGAGGCCGCCGTCGCGGCGTGCCGCTGGGCCTTCACCCGGCTGTCCGTCGACCGCGTGGAGTGGCGTGCCGAGGTGGGCAACCGGGCCTCCCGCGCGGTGGCCGAACGCGCGGGCTTCGTGGTGGAGGGCACGCTCCGCTCGGGGCTGAACAACAAGGGCGTGCTGCGGGACTGCTGGGTGGGATCGCTGCTCCCCTCCGACCTGGGCCTGCCGTCGTCCGCGCCGTATCTCCCGGCCTCCGGGTGAGGCCCGCGCGGGCGGGCGTTGTCGGTGGCGCGGTCTATCGTGCGGACGTATGACGACGACCCTCCCGCGTCCCACCACGGAACTGTCGGCGGACGAGGCCCGCCGCATCGCCCTGCGGGCCCAGGGCTTCCTCGGCGCGCCCGACCGCCGCTCGGGGGTGCGCGGGGTGCTCCGCCACCTGGGCGCCGTGCAGCTCGACACGATCTCCGTCCTCGCCCGCTCGCACGAGCTCATCGCCTACGCCCGGCTGGGCGCCGTGGGCCGCGCGGCCGTCGAGGAGGCGTACTGGAGGAGAGGACAGCAGCAGCCGCCGCACTCCTTCGAGTACTGGTCGCACGCCGCGTGCATCCTGCCGATCGAGGAGTGGCCGCACTTCGCCTTCCGCCGCCGCGCCTACCGCAACCGCCCGCACTGGCACCACGACCTGCCCGACGGCGCCTACGACCGGGTCGTCGAGCAGCTCCGCGCGCAGGGCCCGCTCACGGCGACGGAACTGGGCGGCGCCAAGCGCACCAGCGAGTGGTGGGACTGGTCCGGCGCCAAGGTCGCCGTCGAACGCGCCCTGATGTACGGGGAGGTGGTGTGCGTGGAACGGCGCGGCTGGAAGCGGGTGTACGACCTGGCCGAGCGCGCGGTGCCCGCCGCGCTGCTGCACGACGCACTGGACGACACCGAGTGCCTGCGCCGTCTGGTGGGCCTGGCGGGCCGCGCCCTGGGGGTGGGGACCCGTGCGGACATCGCCGACTACCACCGCCTCAAGGGCGAGCAGGTGGACGCGGTGATCGCCGACTCGGGTCTGGTGCCGGTGACCGTCGAGGGCTGGGCCAAGCCGGCCTGGGCGGATCCTGAGGCGCTGGCGGCCCCGCCGCGCGGGCGGCACCGCACGACGCTGCTGTCGCCGTTCGACTCCCTGGTGTGGGAACGGGCGCGCACGGAGCGGATCTTCGGCTTCACCCACCGGCTGGAGGCGTACGTCCCCCGGCCGAAGCGGGTGCACGGCTACTTCGCGATGCCGCTGCTGTCGGGAGGCCGGCTCGTGGGCCGGGTGGACCCGGCGCGCGAGGGGCGCACGCTGGTCGCGCGGCAGGTGTCGCTGGACGGGCCCGCCGCGGTCCCGGCGCTCGCGCGGGCGCTGGTGGAGGCGGCCGGCTGGGTGGGCTGCACGGACGTCCGGGTCGAGCGCCTGGACCCCGAGGAGCTGCGGGGCCCGCTGGCGGCGGAACTCGCCCGCGCCCTCGGCTGACCCGCTGCCGCGACGCGAGCGGTTCCGGCGACGCGAGCGGTTCCGGCGACGCGGGCGGTCGTGGCGCGGGCGGTGGCGGGCGCGGGCGGTGGTGGTGGCCTCAGCCGACGTGATCGCTCTCGCCGCCGCTTCCGCCGTCCGGTCAGCGGATTTCGAGGATCTTCTCCCGCATCGCGTAGACCACGGCCTCCATCCTGGAGTGCAGTTGCAGCTTCTCCAGGATGTTGCGGACGTGGTTCTTCACGGTGTTCTCGGAGATGAACAGTTCCTTGGCGATGTCCCGGTTGTTCATTCCGGTGGCGACGAGTTTCAGGACTTCCAGCTCACGGTCCGTCAGGCGGGGTGCGGGAACGAGTCGGCGTTCGTCGGTGCGCTGGATCATCGACTTGAACTCGGTCAGGAGTTTCGACGCCATGGACGGACTGATCTGGGACTGTCCGTCGGCGACCGCGCGGATGGCGGTGGCCACCTCGTCGGTGGAGATCTCCTTGAGCAGGTAACCGGTCGCGCCCGCCTTGATGGCGTCGTAGAGGTCGGCTTCCTCGTCGCTGATCGTCAGCATGATGATTTTGGCGCTCGGGGCGACCTCCTTGATGGAGGTGCACGCCTCGATTCCGCCCCGCTTGGGCATCCGCACGTCCATCAGGATGATGTCGGGCAGCAGGTCGGCGGCCTTCTCCACGGCTTCGGCGCCGTCCCCCGCCTCGCCCACGACCTGGATGTCCTCCTCGGCGGCGAGGACGATCTCCAGGCCACGGCGGAACAGCGCGTGGTCGTCCACCACCAGGACTCTGATCGGTTCCTTGCGGGGTGAGCCCGCAGCCGGGCCCATGCCGACGGCGCCGTCGTCGGCGCCCTCGTCACGCATCGGTCCAAAGCTGTCCGCCATCGTTCCTCCCCCTGAAGGCTGTGGCCTGTGGTTCTGAGCCATCGCCAACGCAAGGCAACGACCCACCGGTTGGGCCGCTGCCGCCATGATTCCATGCCGGACGCCACAGGGGTGACAGCGCGCGGCGCCCCTGGGGGGCGCACACCGGTGCCCCTGGGGGCGCACACGCGCACCAGGGGCACCGGCCCGGCTGTCACCCGGCGGTCATGAACCGCCGAGCGTCCCGCCCGCCTCGGGAGAGTGTGTCTGCGTGACCATGGTGTCGGTCTGAAGGTGGATCACGCCGTAGTCGTAGGCGTGGCGCCGGTAGACGACGCTGGGTTCCTTGGTCTCGGAGTCGACGAAGAGATAGAAGTCGTGCCCCACCAGTTCCATCTCGTACAGGGCCTGGTCGAGCGTCATGGGAGCGGCCACGTGCGTCTTCTCGCGGACGACGAGGGGGCCGTCCCCCTGTACTTCCAGCGAGCCGATCTTCTTGGTCGGGACGGCGTCGGACTCCTCCTGGGGGGCCTGTGCGCCGGTCCCGTTCAGTGTCGCCACTCCCGGGACGTGGTCGGGGACCTCGGCGGCCGAGATCCTGCGTGCGCCACGTCGCGAGAAGCGCTTGTCGTGCTGCTTGCGCAGCCGGGCGTCCAGCTTCTCCGCCGCGAGGTCGAGCGCCGCGTAGGGGTCGCTCGCCGCGGCTTCCGCCCGGATCACCGGACCGCGGGTGCGCAGGGTGATCTCCACCCGGTCGCAGCGGTCGGCCTGTCGGGGGTTGGGCTCCTTGGACACCTCGACGTCCAGGCTGATCACCTTGCCGTCGAGCTTCTGGATCTTCTCCAGCTTCAGCTTCTCGGCCACGTGCTTCCGGAACCGCTCGGGCACCTCTGTCTTGCGGCCCTTGACGACGATGTCCACGCAGAACTCCGTTCCCGGATCACTCCGCCTCGGTGCGGAGCGTCTCCCTTTTGCACCCGGTTCCGGTAACCCCCGGAACCTCGGACTCGGTGACTTCCACCTCCTCCCCCGCGGGCGAGATCCCCATTCCACCGGCGTGGGTGACAACGGGAAACCCACGCCTCGGCATTCGGATTCGTCAGGTGTGGCCTGCGGCTTTCCCTCACAACCGAACATATCTCGCCCGGACGGATGTCGTCACCCTCTACCGCGGCGTACCTCCGTTCAGGTGAATTCAGCCTCTCATTACCTGCAACGACGCAAGTTTCCTGTCAGTTCCGGTTTATTTCGAAGGAAGCCGGCGATGCCGCGACCACCGCCGCTGCCACCGCATCCGTGCCGATTCCCGTGTTCCCGTCGGCGTTCCCTCCGGCGCGGCTCCCGCCCGCCGTTGCCGCCGTGTGCGCCGGACGTCCCGTCGGACGTCCCGTCGGACGTCCCGTTCTCCCTCGTCGCGGTCGGTTCGGTCGTTGCCCTCTCCCTTCCCCTGTCTCACCCGTGTACACGAGCGCGAGCGCCGGATTGCTCGATCCGTACCCCGCTCCGGCCGCCGTATCCGGCCATCCGGCCCGCCGATGGTCCCCACCGGGACGGCCGGACCGTGCCGGTGGTCCCGTCCCGTCCCCCGCCGGCCCCGCCGCGGTCCGCGTCGCGGCGCGCACCGCACGCGCGGCCTCCGCCAGGGAGGCTCCCGTGGTCATCACGTCGTCGACGAGCACCACCCGCCCTTCACCGAGCAGCCGCCCCGCGCCGGGAGCGACCGCGAACGCACCGGCCACGTTGGCCAGCCGCTGCCGGGGGCCCAGCTCCGACTGGTCGGCCACGGCCCGCCGTTGCCGCAGCGCGGGAAGCACCTGGGCGGGTACCCCCGCGCGCCGCAGCTCACCCGCGGCGGCGAACGCGATCCGCCGGGCGGGGTCGTGGCCGCGGGCCCGCACCGCCCGCCGCGCCGACGGCACCGGCACGAGCAGCACACCGCTGCCGCCGGCCCCGGCTGCCCGCTCCCGTCCCTGCCCCTGCCGCTGCCCCTGCCGCTGCCGCTGCCCCCCGGACGCGGTCAGCGCCGCCCGCACCGCGCCCGCCAGGGCCTCGCCCAGCGGCGCGGCCAGGGCGAGGGCGCCGCGTTCCTTGTGCGCGAGCAGCGCCGCGCGCACCTCGTCGCCGTACCGGGCGGCCGCGTGCACCTCGGGCAGGCCGAGCGGCTCCGGCCGGGGCCGCACCCGGCGCGGCCCGGTCCGCTCCAGCGCCGCGCGGCACCGCGGGCACAGCACCGCGCGCGGTCTGCCGCACCCGCCGCACTCGGGCGGGAGCACCAGGTCGGTGAGGTCCAGCCACCAGGCGCGCATGAGGCCACTGTGCCCCCGCCCGCGGTGCCCGGCCAGCCCTGTGGACAACGCCCGGGCAGAACCGGGCGGGCTCCGGCAGGCCGGAACCACTCACCCGGGATAGACCGGCGCCGTCCCCTTCGTGATCTTCTGCCACTGGCCCGCCGACGGCAGCCGGACGATGCCGTCCACCGAATACGCCACCAGCGGCACCCGGTCGTCCGGGGAGGCGGTGACCGCCTTGACACCGGTCAGCGCCGCGGGCTGCGTCACGTCGGGCGTGGAGCCGTCGACCTCGACGTACCGCATCTGCTCCACGCCGCCCTGCTCGCGGCCGACCACGACGAGCCGGCTGTCCCCGGTCCACGACATGGCGGTGACCTGCTCCAGCTCGGGGGCCGCGGAGCGCAGTTCGAGCACCGTGACCGCGGAGCGTTCCGCCGTCCCGCCGTCGGGCCTGCTGCGCTCGATCCGCCCGATCAGCAGGGACCGCCGGTCGCCCTTCTCGACGACGAGGGCGATCCGCACCCCGTCGGCGGCGACCCGGACCGACCGGATCCGGCCGTCCAGCCCCGGCGTGCGCACCTCCAGCGGCTCGCCCGCGCCCTCCTCCAGGAACAGCAGCCGGGGCGCCGCCGGATCGCGGTCCGCGATCCACAGTCCGCCGCGGGCGTCCCAGCTGGGCGCCGTCAGCCGGTCGGTCTCGGTCTTGCCGGCGCTGCGCAGCACCGGCTCGCCGAGGGACCCGCCCGAGACCAGGGACCCCACGTACAGCGCCCTGCCGTCGACGGTGACCCCGGCGCCGGTGTGCTCGTCCCAGGCCACGCCCACCGAGCGCAGCTGGTTCTCCCCCTCGCCCAGCGCTCCGGGCACCGGCTCGGGTTCGGTGTCCTCGGCGCCGGCGGCGATCCGCACCGCCCGCTGCTCCTCGTCGAGGAAGTACAGGTACTCGGGGCTGTGCAGGGAACCGCGGGTGGCCACCGCCTCGGCGCTCTCCTGGGCCAGGGAGCAGAGCTCCTTGCCGCCGGAGCGCAGCTCGACCTCGTCCACCGCGGGCGTGGAGCTGCGCACCGTGAACAGCAACTGGGCCGCCATCTCCTCGCAGCGGCCGGTGCCCACCGCCGCGGCCCTGTCGTTCAGCGGCACGACCAGGCGGCCGCGGTCGTCCGGGGTCAGCGGGCCGGCGCCCTTCGCGAGCGCCGTGCCGGTGGGGAAGCTGGAGCGCACGACCGGGTCGAGCCAGGTCGTGGGACCGGTCAGGAGCGAACGCACCATCTGGGTCGTGGGGTCCACGTGGCTGCGCACGTAGACGGGGTCGGCGACGGCCATCGGCGGCTCGTCGCGGGACGTGCCCCCGGTGTTCGAGGCGAAGTAGAACTTGTTGACGGACATGTAGTTGCGCTCGAAGTCCGACTGCCCCATGACGACGCCCTGCGGCACGGCGTCGATCCGCCACTGCCGGGTCTCGGGGTCACGTATGAGGCGCAGGAGCTCGGAGTACTCCCCCGAGGACGGGGTGAACGCCTGCTGCGCGTCCACGGTGGCGACCTCGCGGCCGGTCAGGGTGAAGGCGACCTCCTGGTCGTCGTCCCGGACCGGGGTGCGGGCGGAGGCGTTGGGCCCGTCGGCCAGCACGGTGGTGGACCGTTCCGGCTGCCAGGTCTTCGCGGCCCGGGGCGTCAGGTACATCCGGGCGGTCTTGTACTGCGGGTCGTCACTGGTGAGGGCTTCGAGGAAGCCCTGCACCAGCTGGGTCGGGGTCGCGTCGTCGCTCGGCGGCATGGCGAACACCCGGACCTGGGCGTCCCGGCGCGGCGTGGACTCCACGCCCCGCAGGTCGCCGCTGTCCGGCATCGACGCGCACCCGGCCAGCAGGACGGCGCCGCCGGCGGTGAACACCGTCACCCGCCCCCGCGTCCACCGGCCGCGCCGCACGCGCTCACCGCCGCCCACGCGAAGCCTCCTCGTCCCCGGTCCTGTCCCTGGTCGTGCCGGTCCCGTCTGCGTCGCCGCTCCCGTCACCGGGGCGCGGGCCCGCGTCCCGGGCCGGGTCGCGGGCGCCGTCGTCGCCGGTGTCCCGCGGGTCCGCGCCCGGCTCCCACACCGGGCCGCGCGGCTCTGCGGCGCCGTGCTCGGGTCCGGGCGGGGCGGCCGACGGGGTGTCCGGCGCGTCCTCCGTCCGGCGGGGGGCCGCCGCGGGCCGGGCCACCACGCGCGCGCCGTTGCCGGGCAGCGCCGTGGGGTCGGCGGTGGGCGGCCCGGCGGGCGTGCGCGGGGCGAGCGGGTCCCGGGACGCGGGGGCCTGCCCGGCCGTGCCGGGCTGGTGGGCGGGCACCGTGGCCCGCTTCTCGTCGTCGCCCCGGGGCAGGCCGGCGTCGTCCAGGCCCCGGTTGCGCCGCGAGTCCTTGGGTTCCAGCGCGATCGGGGAGCCCCGCAAGGGCTCGTCGGCCGTCCTCGGCAGCGTGAGCCGGAACTGCGACCCGCCGCCGGGCTCGCCCCACGCCTGGAGCCAGCCGCCGTGCAGCCGGGCGTCCTCCAGGGCGATGGACAGCCCCAGGCCGGTGCCTCCGGTGGTGCGGGCGCGCGCCGGGTCGGCCCGCCAGAAGCGGCTGAAGACGCGCGTCGCCTCCCCCGGCTTGAGCCCGACACCGTAGTCGCGCACGGCCACCGCGACCGCGCCGCCGGCGGCCGCCAGCCGCACCACGACGTCCTTGCCCTCGCCGTGCTCCACCGCGTTGACGACGAGGTTGCGCAGCACGCGTTCCACGCGCCGCGCGTCCGCCTCGGCGACGACGGGCTGCTGGTCGCCGAGGACCCGGATGCGGGTGCCCTTGCGCTCGGCGAGCGGCTCGGCCCCGCCGACCACGCTGCGGACGACGTCGCGCAGGTCGATCGGCTCCGCCTCCAGCGCCGCCGCGCCCGCGTCGAAGCGGCTGATCTCCAGGAGGTCCGCGAGCAGCGACTCGAAGCGGTCCAGCTGGTCGGCGAGCAGCTCGGCCGACCGCGCGGTCACCGGGTCGAAGTCCTCCCGGGCCTCGTGGATGACGTCGGCGGCCATCCGCACCGTGGTCAACGGCGTCCGCAGCTCGTGCGAGACGTCGGAGACGAACCGGCGCTGCATGCGCGAGAGGTCCTCCAGCTGGTTGATCTTCAGCTGGAGGTTCTGGGCCATCTTGTTGAACGCCTCGCCGAGCCGGGCGATGTCGTCCTCGCCGGTGACCTTCATGCGTTCCTGCAGGCGCCCCGCGGAGAGCCGTTCGGCGATCCCGGCCGCCATCCGCACCGGGGTGACCACCTGCCGCACCACCAGCCAGGCGATGGCGCCGAGCAGCACGACGACGAACAGCCCGGCGGTCGCCAGGGTGGTCTTGACCAGGCTCAGCGACTTCTCCTCCTGCGTCAGCGGGAAGAGGTAGTACAGCTGGTACGGGTCGCCGTTGGGGTCGTTGACCTGCTTGCCGATGACCAGTCCGGGCTGGGACGGCTCACCGTTGAAGTAGACGATCCGGGTGTAGCTCTGGGACGCGGCGGTGCTGCCGTCGAGCCGCTCCCGCAGGGCCGCCGGGACGCTCTGCGCCGGGTCGACGTGCCCGGAGGCGCGGGGACCGCGCCCGCTGCCGCTCTCGGTGCCGGCGGGCAGGGTGACCACGTCGAAGGCGCCCTGGCCGCCGCTGGAGAGGGATTCCACGAGATCGCTCATCCACTGGATGACGCTGGTCGAGGAACGCGTCCCGTCGACCGCGCCGGCGTCGTCGATGACGCTGGCCGCCTCGTCGGACTTCTGCTTGGCCACGGCGAAACCGCCGGTGGCCTGGCTCTGCGAGGCCCTCACCTTGGCGTCGAGCAGGCCGTTGCGCACCTGTCCGATCACCACGAAGCCCAGCAGCAGCACCACGCCCATCGACATCAGCAGCGTGGTGGCGACGACCTTCAGCTGGATGTTGCGGCGCCACAGCCGCATGACGGGCAGCAGCGGCCTGCGCACCCAGCGCACGAACAGCCGGATGACCGGGCTGCCCTGGACCCCGCCCCGCAGCAGCCCGCCCTCCAGCAGGCGGCCCCAGCGGGAGCCCGTCGTACTGTCCCGGCCGACAGGCCGCCCCGGACGGCCCCCGGAGCGGCCGGACGCCGAAGCGGCGCTGTCACCGGACATGTCAGCTCGGTCCTGCCTTGTACCCGACGCCACGGACGGTCACCACGATCTCCGGCTTCTCCGGGTCCTTCTCGACCTTGGAGCGCAGCCGCTGCACGTGCACGTTCACCAGCCGGGTGTCGGCCGCGTGGCGGTAGCCCCAGACCTGCTCGAGCAGCACCTCGCGGGTGAACACCTGCCACGGCTTGCGGGCGAGCGCGACCAGCAGGTCGAACTCCAGGGGCGTCAGGGCGATCGACTGCCCGTCCCGCTTCACGGAGTGACCGGCCACGTCGATCACCAGGTCGCCGATGGCGAGCTGCTCCGGGGCCGGCTCCTCCGACCGGCGCAGGCGCGCCCGGATGCGGGCGACCAGTTCCTTCGGCTTGAACGGCTTCACGATGTAGTCGTCGGCGCCCGACTCCAGGCCCACGACGACGTCGACCGTGTCGCTCTTGGCCGTGAGCATCACGATCGGCACCCCGGACTCCGCCCTGATCAGGCGGCACACCTCGATGCCGTCCCGGCCGGGCAGCATCAGGTCCAGCAGCACGAGATCGGGTTTGGCCTCGCGGAAAGCGGCCAGCGCCTTGTCACCGTCGGCGACGAAAGACGGCTCAAAACCCTCACCACGCAGCACGATGCCGAGCATCTCGGCCAGTGCGGTGTCGTCGTCGACGACAAGGACTCGTCCCTTCATAAACGACATCATCCCATTAGCTCATCGTTACCTGGCGTGACCTGGCACACAGCTCGGCAAGGGCCTCGGTGGTCACGGGCGAGACCGCGCCCTCTTCGGTGACGATCGCCGTCACCAGTTCCGGTGGTGTCACGTCGAACGCCGGGTTGTACGCCTGGGTCCCCAGGGGTGCTACCGGAATCCCGCCTCCCGCCTCCATCCCCGCCACCGGCACCTGCGGCGCCGTGACCTCGGTCACCTCGTGGCCGGAACGCTGCTCGACCTCGATGGACGCCCCGTCCGGTGTCGCCGGATCGACCGTCGTCACCGGCGCCACCACGATGAACGGCACGTGGTGGTACCGCGCGAGCACCGCGAGCGGATAGCTCCCCACCTTGTTCGCCACCGAACCGTCGGCCGCGATGCGGTCCGCCCCGATCAGAACCGCGTCCACCTCGCCCGCCGCGAACAGCGATCCCGCCGCGTTGTCGGTGAGCAGGGTGTACGCCATGCCGCTGCGAGCCGCCTCGTATGCCGTCAGGCGAGCACCTTGCAGCAACGGACGCGTTTCGTCCACCCACAGCCGCCTCAAGCGTCCCGCACGGTGCGCCGCGAGGGCCACCGCGAACGCCGTCCCCTCCCCGCCCGACACCAGCGCACCGGTGTTGCAGTGGGTGAGGATCCGGTGCCCGCCGCCGGACAGCATCTCGTCCAGCAGCGCCAGCCCGTGCTCCGCCATCCGGGCACTGGCCTCGGCGTCCTCCCGGTGCAGCTGCCGCGCGGCGGCCAGCGCCGCCCCGGCCGCCTGCCGCGGATCGCCGGTGCGGGTCAGCGCCGCCCGGTACGCCTCCCGGGCCCGGCGCACCCCGACCGCGAGGTTCACCGCGGTGGGCCGGGCGCTCTCCAGCGCCTCCGCCGCGTCGTCCACGTCGTAGCCCCGCACGGCGGCGAGCGCGACGCCGTAGGCGCCCGCGATGCCCAGCAGGGGCGCCCCGCGCACCGCGAGCGAACGGATCGCCTCCACGAGGGCGGGCGCGTCCGTGCAGACGAGCTCGACCTCCTCGGCGGGCAGCCGCGTCTGGTCGAGCAGGACCAGGACGGGCCCTTCGGGCGGCTCGTCCCAGCGGATCGCGGGGATGCCGGTCGGCCGCCGGGGGTCTGCGCTGTGCGCGTACTGATCAGCCATGTCGTCAGTCTGCCCCCTGCGGCGCGGACAATTGAAGGTGTGCCGGTCCGACCTCGCCCGGACCGTGCACAACCACCCCATGGCACGATGGCTGCCACACTGCCGCCGCGCCCGCGGACGCGCACCGTGAAGGAGCGATGATGAACGACACTCCGGGCTGGGCCTCGCCCGGATCCACACCATCCGACGGACAGGAGCCGTCCGCGTCCGGCCCCGCCGGCCCGGCACCGCACCCCGGACAGCAGGGCCAGGCCCCCGGGGAACAGGGCGTGAAGTGGTCGAAGGAGCAGCCGCCCCCGAGCCAGTGGTCCACGCCCACCGGCTCCTCGGGCGCCCCGGGCCACGGCCAGGCTCCCCCGCCCCCGCAGGGACCGGGCTGGGGCGGCACCCCGCCCGGCGGACACGGCCCGGGCGGGTACGGCCCCGGTGGCTGGGGCGGCGGCTGGGGCGGTCCCCCGCCGGCCGCGAAGCCCGGCGTCATCCCGCTCCGCCCGCTGGGCGTGGGCGAGATCCTGGACGGCGCCGTCTCCACCATGCGCACCTACTGGCGCACGGTGCTCGGCATCTCGCTGACCGTCGCCGTCCTCACCGAGCTGGTCGCCGTCCTGCTCCAGGGCTTCGTCCTGGACAACTCCAGCGTCGAGGTCCTCGAGGACGAGAGCGCCACCCTCGAGGAACTGACCAGCGCCCTGAGCGACGCCCTCCTCAGCTCCGGCGTGCTCTTCGTGGTGACGCTCCTCGGCACCGTCGCCGCCACCGCCCTGCTCACCACCGTCACCAGCCGCGCGGTGCTCGGCCGGCCGGTCACCATCGGCGAGGCCTGGCGCGACGCCCGCCCGCAGGTCGTGAAGCTGCTGGGCCTGATGCTGCTGCTCATGCTGATCACCGCGGCCGTCGTCACCGTCGGCGCGCTGCCCGGCCTGCTGGTGGGCCTCGCGGGCGGCGGCGGAGGCGCCGTGGCGCTGACCGTTCTCGGCCTCCTCGGCGCCGCGGTCGTCGCCGCCTGGCTCATGGTCCGCTTCTCGCTCGCCTCGGCCGTGCTGATGCTCGAGAAGCAGGGCGTCCTCAAGGCCCTGGCCCGCTCCACGAAGCTGGTCCGCGGCGCCTGGTGGCGCGTGTTCGGCATCCAGCTCCTCGCGATGCTCATCGCCGGCATCGTGGCGTCGATCATCGTCATCCCCTTCACCGCGGTCGCCTCCGCCTTCGGCGAGGGCGGCGTCAACGGCTTCCTCGACGGCACCGCCGGCGGCTTCGGCTGGACGTTCCTCATCATCAGCGGCATCGGCTCGGTCATCGGCTCCACGATCACCTTCCCGATCACGGCCGGCGTCACCGTGCTGCTCTACGTCGACCAGCGCATCCGCCGCGAGGCGCTCGACCTCGAACTCGCCCGCGCCGCCGGCCTCCCCGGCCACGACGGCCCCGGCGCCACCCCGGGGGGCTGACGGGGTGATCACCGCGGGGGGAGTTCTCACACCGGTCCATGCGCTGCCGACGGCCGCCGGCAGCGCCCTGCGCACCGCCCTGGGCGCCGAGGAGCCGCCCGTCACCCTCCCGCGCGACCCCGCGCGGGAGGCGGCCGAGCGCGAACTGTCCAAGCGCATGTACCACGAGAACGATCCCAGCTGGTTCCACAAACTCCTCAACGCCTTCTGGGACTGGGTCGGCGAACTCTTCGAGACCGCGTCCACCGCCACCCCCGGCGGCACCCTGGGCCTGGTCGTGGTCATCGCCGCCGTGATCGCCGTCCTCGGCGCCCTGTGGTGGCGCCTGGGCACCCCGCGCCGGGAACCGGCCTCCGCACCCGCCCTCTTCGACGACCGCCCCCGCAGCGCCGCCGAACACCGCGCCGCCGCCGAGGCGCACGCCGCCCAGGGCCACTGGAACCGGGCCGTCCAGGAGCGCATGCGGGCCATCGTCCGCTCCCTGGAGGAACGCGCCCTGCTCGACCCCAGGCCCGGCCGCACCGCGGACGAGGCCGCCGCGGAGACCGCCCGCGCCCTGCCCGGACACACCGACCGGCTCCACGCCGCCGCCCGCGGCTTCGACGACGTCACGTACGGCGGCCGGAGCGCGACCGAGGCGGCGTACCACGACATCGCCGGCCTCGACGACGACCTGGAACGCAGCAGGCCCCGGCTCGCCGGCAGCACCGCAGGCACCCACGGCACGGACCACGACACCACCGGGGGAGCAGCCGGATGACGACCGAGGCCACACTCCCGTCCACCTCGGCCTCGCCCACCGCCCGCCAGGTGTGGACCCGCTCGCGCGGCATCGCCCTCGCCCTGGTGCTGCTGTTCGCGGCCGCCGTCGCGATCGCCGTGGTCCGCTCCGACACCCGGCACGGCGAACTCGACCCGCGCTCCGCCGACCCCTACGGCAGCCGCGCCGTCGCCGAACTCCTCGCCGACCGCGGCGTGGACACCCGCGTGGTCACCACCCTGGGCGAGGCGCGAGCCGCGGCCGGACCCGACACCACCCTCCTGGTCGCCGTCCCCGACCTGCTGACCCCCGGCCAGCAGTCCCGCCTGCACACGGCCACCGCCGACTCCGGCGGCCGGACCGTCCTGGTCGCCTCCGGCAGCGCCTCCGTGGAACGCCTGGCCCCCGGGGTCACCGCCGCCCCGGCCACCAGCCGCGCCTCCACCCTCTCCCCCGACTGCGCCCTGGCCGCCGCCCGCCGCGCGGGCAGCGCCGACCTCGGAGGCCTGCGCTACACCACCACCCACCCCGACGCCGACGAGTGCTACCCCAGCGAGCGCCTGGCCACCCTGCTGCGCATCCCGGACGGCACCGGTGACGGCGACACCGTCCTCCTCGGCTCCCCGGACATCCTCCTCAACAACCGGCTCGCCGAGCAGGGCAACGCCTCGCTCGCCCTGCAACTCCTCGGCTCCCGCCCCCATCTCGTCTGGTACCTCCCCACGCTCGCCGACGCCTCCGCCGCCTCCGAGGACGACCAGCGCGGCTTCTTCGACCTGGTCCCCTCCGGATGGCTCTGGGGCACCCTGCAGCTCTTCGTCGCGGCAGCACTGGCCGCCCTGTGGCGGGCACGCCGACTGGGCCCTCTGGTGCCGGAGAACCTCCCCGTCGCGATCCGCGCCTCCGAAACCGTCGAAGGCCGCGCCCGCCTCTACCGCAGGGCCGACGCCCGCGACCGCGCGGCGACCGCTCTGCGCTCCACCGTCCGCACCCGCCTCGCCCCCCTCGTCGGCGTCCCCGTCTCCCAGGCGCACGCGCCCGAGGCCCTGCTCCCCGCCCTGTCCACCCGCTTCCGCGGGGACGACGGGCAGTCCCTGCACACTCTCCTGTTCGGCCCGCCGCCCGGCGACGACGCGGCACTCATCCAGCTCGCCGACCAACTCGACGCCCTCGAAAGAGAGGTACGCCGTCCATGATGGACCCGACCACTGACAACGCCGCGCACACCGGGGACCCGGCCGCCGCCCGGGCCGCCCTGGAGGCCCTGCGCGCCGAGATCGCCAAAGCCGTGGTCGGCCAGGACCCCGCCGTGACCGGCCTCGTCGTCGCCCTCCTGTGCCGCGGCCACGTCCTCCTCGAAGGCGTTCCCGGCGTCGCCAAGACCCTCCTCGTGCGCGCGCTCGCCGCGACCCTGGAACTCGACACCAAACGGGTGCAGTTCACCCCCGACCTGATGCCGAGCGACGTCACCGGCTCCCTGGTCTACGACGCCCGCACCGCCGAGTTCTCCTTCCAGCCCGGCCCGGTGTTCACCAACCTCCTCCTCGCGGACGAGATCAACCGCACCCCGCCGAAGACCCAGTCCTCGCTGCTGGAGGCCATGGAGGAGCGCCAGGTCACCGTCGACGGCACCCCCCGCACCCTCCCCGACCCGTTCCTGGTGGCCGCCACCCAGAACCCCGTGGAGTACGAGGGCACCTACCCCCTGCCCGAGGCCCAGCTCGACCGCTTCCTCCTCAAGCTGACGATCCCCCTGCCGTCCCGGCAGGACGAGATCGACGTCCTCACCCGCCACGCACAGGGCTTCGACCCGCGCGACCTGAACGCCGCCGGCGTCCGCCCCGTGGCGAAGGCGGCCGACCTGGAAGCGGCCCGCGCCGCGGTCGCCCGCACCACCGTCTCCCCCGAGATCACCGCCTACGTGGTGGACATCTGCCGGGCCACCCGCGAGTCGCCGTCCCTCGCGCTCGGCGTCTCCCCCCGCGGCGCCACCGCCCTGCTGGCCACCGCCCGCGCCTGGGCCTGGCTGACCGGCCGCGACTACGTCATCCCGGACGACGTCAAGGCCCTCGCCCTGCCCACCCTCCGCCACCGCGTCCAGCTCCGCCCCGAGGCCGAGATGGAGGGCGTCACGGCCGACTCGGTCATCAACGCCATCCTGGCCCACGTCCCCGTCCCCCGCTGATGGCACTCACCGGACGCACCGCCCTCCTGGCGGCCCTCGGCTCCCTCCCGGTCGGCATCCTGGAACCCGGCTGGACGGGCCTGCTCGCGGTCAACGCCCCCCTCGCGGTGGCGTGCGCCTGCGACTACGCCCTGGCCGCCCCCGTACGCCGCCTCGGGCTGACCCGCTCCGGGGACACCTCGGTACGCCTGGGCGACACCGCCGACGTCACCCTGACGATCACCAACCCGTCCGGGCGGCCCCTGCGCGCCCGGGTCCGGGACGCCTGGCCGCCGAGCAGCTGGCAGCCCGGCACCGAGACCACCGCATCTCGGCACCGTCTGGTCGTCCCCCCGGGCGAACGGCGCCGTCTGACCACCCGTCTGCGCCCCACGCGCCGGGGCGACCGCACGGCCGACCGCGTCACCATCCGCTCCTACGGTCCGCTCGGCCTCTTCGCCCGCCAGGGTGCCCACCGGGTGCCCTGGGCGGTGCGGGTCCTGCCGCCGTTCACCAGCCGCAAGCACCTGCCGTCCAAGCTGGCCCGGCTGCGTGAACTCGACGGCCGCACCAGTGTGCTGACCCGGGGTGAGGGGACGGAGTTCGACAGCCTGCGCGAGTACGTTCCCGGTGACGACACCCGGTCCATCGACTGGCGTGCCACGGCCCGTCAGTCGGCCGTCGCGGTCCGCACCTGGCGTCCCGAGCGGGACCGCCACATCCTGCTGGTCCTCGACACCGGCCGCACGTCCGCGGGCCGGGTGGGCGACGTGCCCCGGCTGGACGCCTCCATGGACGCGGCGCTCCTCCTGGCCGCGCTCGCCTCCCGGGCGGGCGACCGGGTCGCGCTCCTCGCGCACGACCGCCGCACCCGTGCCCTCGTCCAGGGCCGCTCCGCCGGCGACGTCCTCCCGTCCCTGGTCAACGCGATGGCCACGCTGGAACCCGAGCTCGTCGAGACCGACGCCCGGGGCCTGGCGGCCACGGCACTGCGCACGACACCGCGCCGTTCCCTGATCGTGCTCCTGACGACCCTCGACCCGGCTCCCATCGAGGAAGGGCTCCTGCCCGTCCTGCCTCGGCTCACCCAGCGCCACACGGTTCTGCTGGCCTCGGTGGCCGACCCGCACATCGCGGAGATGGCCGAGGCCCGGGGTTCGACGGACGCGGTGTATGAGGCGGCGGCCGCCGCCCGGTCCCACGCCGAGCGCGAACGCACCGCGGAGCAACTCCGCCGGCACGGTGTCACCGTCGTCGACGCGACCCCGGACACCCTGGCACCCGCGCTGGCCGACGCCTACCTGGCCCTGAAGGCGGCGGGGCGTCTGTAACTCCCGTCCATACCTGCGAGGGCCCGCGTGACATGCACGGGCACTTTCAGGAACATAGCCCCGAGAACGCAGAAAGCCCCCGTGCCATACGGCACAGGGGCTTTCCCAACGTATTGTTCGGCGGCGTCCTACTCTCCCACAGGGTCCCCCCTGCAGTACCATCGGCGCTGTAAGGCTTAGCTTCCGGGTTCGGAATGTAACCGGGCGTTTCCCCTACGCTATGACCACCGAAACACTATGAAACACTCAACCGCACCACACCCAGAAACCCGGGTGTGGGGTTGTTCGTGGTTTCAGAACCAACACAGTGGACGCGAGCAACTGAGGACAAGCCCTCGGCCTATTAGTACCGGTCAACTCCACACGTTACCGTGCTTCCATATCCGGCCTATCAACCCAGTCGTCTACTGGGAGCCTTACCCCATCAAGTGGGTGGGAGCCCTCATCTCGAAGCAGGCTTCCCGCTTAGATGCTTTCAGCGGTTATCCCTCCCGAACGTAGCCAACCAGCCATGCCCTTGGCAGAACAACTGGCACACCAGAGGTTCGTCCGTCCCGGTCCTCTCGTACTAGGGACAGCCCTTCTCAAGACTCCTACGCGCACAGCGGATAGGGACCGAACTGTCTCACGACGTTCTAAACCCAGCTCGCGTACCGCTTTAATGGGCGAACAGCCCAACCCTTGGGACCGACTCCAGCCCCAGGATGCGACGAGCCGACATCGAGGTGCCAAACCATCCCGTCGATATGGACTCTTGGGGAAGATCAGCCTGTTATCCCCGGGGTACCTTTTATCCGTTGAGCGACGGCGCTTCCACAAGCCACCGCCGGATCACTAGTCCCGACTTTCGTCCCTGCTCGACCCGTCGGTCTCACAGTCAAGCTCCCTTGTGCACTTACACTCAACACCTGATTACCAACCAGGCTGAGGGAACCTTTGGGCGCCTCCGTTACCCTTTAGGAGGCAACCGCCCCAGTTAAACTACCCATCAGACACTGTCCCTGATCCGGATCACGGACCCAGGTTAGACATCCAGCACGACCAGACTGGTATTTCAACGACGACTCCCCCTGAACTGGCGTCCAGAGTTCACAGTCTCCCAGCTATCCTACACAAGCCGAACCGAACACCAATATCAAACTGTAGTAAAGGTCCCGGGGTCTTTCCGTCCTGCTGCGCGAAACGAGCATCTTTACTCGTAGTGCAATTTCACCGGGCCTATGGTTGAGACAGTCAAGAAGTCGTTACGCCATTCGTGCAGGTCGGAACTTACCCGACAAGGAATTTCGCTACCTTAGGATGGTTATAGTTACCACCGCCGTTTACTGGCGCTTAAGTTCTCAGCTTCGCCCCACCGAAATGGAGCTAACCGGTCCCCTTAACGTTCCAGCACCGGGCAGGCGTCAGTCCGTATACATCGCCTTACGGCTTCGCACGGACCTGTGTTTTTAGTAAACAGTCGCTTCTCGCTGGTCTCTGCGGCCACCCCCAGCTCACCGAGTAAATCGGATCACCAGGAATGGCCCCCCTTCTCCCGAAGTTACGGGGGCATTTTGCCGAGTTCCTTAACCATAGTTCACCCGAACGCCTCGGTATTCTCTACCTGACCACCTGAGTCGGTTTAGGGTACGGGCCGCCATGAAACTCGCTAGAGGCTTTTCTCGACAGCATAGGATCATCCACTTCACCACAATCGGCTCGGCATCAGGTCTCACCCTTGATGAGTGGCGGATTTGCCTACCACTCGGGCTACACCCTTACCCCGGGACAACCACCGCCCGGGATGGACTACCTTCCTGCGTCACCCCATCACTCACCTACTAACCGCTTGGTTCAGCGGCTCCACCACTCCGACCTCGTCCGAAGACTCAGCCGGCGGCTTCACGGCCTTAGCATCACGATGCTCGATGTTTGACGCTCCACAGCGGGTACCGGAATATCAACCGGTTATCCATCGACTACGCCTGTCGGCCTCGCCTTAGGTCCCGACTTACCCTGGGCAGATCAGCTTGACCCAGGAACCCTTAGTCAATCGGCGCACACGTTTCTCACGTGTGAATCGCTACTCATGCCTGCATTCTCACTCGTGAACCGTCCACAACTGCCTTCCGGCGCTGCTTCACCCGGCACACGACGCTCCCCTACCCATCACAGTCTCCGTTAGGAGTATGTACTGCAATGACACGACTTCGGCGGTACGCTTGAGCCCCGCTACATTGTCGGCGCGGAATCACTAGACCAGTGAGCTATTACGCACTCTTTCAAGGGTGGCTGCTTCTAAGCCAACCTCCTGGTTGTCTCTGCGACTCCACATCCTTTCCCACTTAGCGTACGCTTAGGGGCCTTAGTCGATGCTCTGGGCTGTTTCCCTCTCGACCATGGAGCTTATCCCCCACAGTCTCACTGCCGCGCTCTCACTTACCGGCATTCGGAGTTTGGCTAAGGTCAGTAACCCGGTAGGGCCCATCGCCTATCCAGTGCTCTACCTCCGGCAAGAAACACACGACGCTGCACCTAAATGCATTTCGGGGAGAACCAGCTATCACGGAGTTTGATTGGCCTTTCACCCCTAACCACAGGTCATCCCCCAGGTTTTCAACCCTGGTGGGTTCGGTCCTCCACGAAGTCTTACCTCCGCTTCAACCTGCCCATGGCTAGATCACTCCGCTTCGGGTCTTGAGCGTGCTACTCAAACGCCCTATTAGGACTCGCTTTCGCTACGGCTTCCCCACCCGGGTTAACCTCGCAACACACCGCAAACTCGCAGGCTCATTCTTCAAAAGGCACGCAGTCACGAGACACCAGCAAGCTGATGTCCGACGCTCCCACGGCTTGTAGGCACACGGTTTCAGGTACTATTTCACTCCCCTCCCGGGGTACTTTTCACCATTCCCTCACGGTACTATCCGCTATCGGTCACCAGGGAATATTTAGGCTTAGCGGGTGGTCCCGCCAGATTCACACGGGATTTCTCGGGCCCCGTGCTACTTGGGTGTCTCTCAAACGAGCCGCTGACGTTTCGACTACGGGGGTCTTACCCTCTACGCCGGACCTTTCGCATGTCCTTCGCCTACATCAACGGTTTCTGACTCGTCCTGTTGCCGGCAGACAACAGAAGAGAGATCCCACAACCCCGTATGCGCAACCCCTGCCGGGTCTCACACGCATACGGTTTGGCCTCATCCGGTTTCGCTCGCCACTACTCCCGGAATCACGGTTGTTTTCTCTTCCTGCGGGTACTGAGATGTTTCACTTCCCCGCGTTCCCTCCACACTGCCTATGTGTTCAGCAGCGGGTGACAGCCCATGACGACTGCCGGGTTTCCCCATTCGGACACCCCCGGATCAAAGCCTGGTTGACGACTCCCCGGGGCCTATCGTGGCCTCCCACGTCCTTCATCGGTTCCTGGTGCCAAGGCATCCACCGTGCGCCCTTAAAAACTTGGCCACAGATGCTCGCGTCCACTGTGCAGTTCTCAAACAACGACCAACCACCCACCACCCCGAGCAACAGCTCGAGTTCACTGGGGCCGGCACCGAAGACATCGACCATACGGCCGTGCCCTCAGACACCCAACAGCGTGCCCGACACCCTCACCACCCGTGATCCGCGTTCCACGCTCCGAAGAGCAGTACTGGCAGCCCGAGTCGACTGAGTGTGCCGAGTAGTCAACGTTCCACCCATGAGCAACCAGTGCGAGACGTTCGCTCGCATGCTGGCCTCTGACCGTGTCCCGAGGGACCCGGTGAGAAGTGCTCCTTAGAAAGGAGGTGATCCAGCCGCACCTTCCGGTACGGCTACCTTGTTACGACTTCGTCCCAATCGCCAGTCCCACCTTCGACAGCTCCCTCCCACAAGGGGTTGGGCCACCGGCTTCGGGTGTTACCGACTTTCGTGACGTGACGGGCGGTGTGTACAAGGCCCGGGAACGTATTCACCGCAGCAATGCTGATCTGCGATTACTAGCGACTCCGACTTCATGGGGTCGAGTTGCAGACCCCAATCCGAACTGAGACCGGCTTTTTGAGATTCGCTCCACCTCACGGTATCGCAGCTCATTGTACCGGCCATTGTAGCACGTGTGCAGCCCAAGACATAAGGGGCATGATGACTTGACGTCGTCCCCACCTTCCTCCGAGTTGACCCCGGCGGTCTCCCGTGAGTCCCCAACACCCCGAAGGGCTTGCTGGCAACACGGGACAAGGGTTGCGCTCGTTGCGGGACTTAACCCAACATCTCACGACACGAGCTGACGACAGCCATGCACCACCTGTACACCGACCACAAGGGGGGCACCATCTCTGATGCTTTCCGGTGTATGTCAAGCCTTGGTAAGGTTCTTCGCGTTGCGTCGAATTAAGCCACATGCTCCGCCGCTTGTGCGGGCCCCCGTCAATTCCTTTGAGTTTTAGCCTTGCGGCCGTACTCCCCAGGCGGGGCACTTAATGCGTTAGCTGCGGCACGGACGACGTGGAATGTCGCCCACACCTAGTGCCCACCGTTTACGGCGTGGACTACCAGGGTATCTAATCCTGTTCGCTCCCCACGCTTTCGCTCCTCAGCGTCAGTATCGGCCCAGAGATCCGCCTTCGCCACCGGTGTTCCTCCTGATATCTGCGCATTTCACCGCTACACCAGGAATTCCGATCTCCCCTACCGAACTCTAGCCTGCCCGTATCGACTGCAGACCCGGGGTTAAGCCCCGGGCTTTCACAACCGACGCGACAAGCCGCCTACGAGCTCTTTACGCCCAATAATTCCGGACAACGCTCGCGCCCTACGTATTACCGCGGCTGCTGGCACGTAGTTAGCCGGCGCTTCTTCTGCAGGTACCGTCACTTTCGCTTCTTCCCTGCTGAAAGAGGTTTACAACCCGAAGGCCGTCATCCCTCACGCGGCGTCGCTGCATCAGGCTTGCGCCCATTGTGCAATATTCCCCACTGCTGCCTCCCGTAGGAGTCTGGGCCGTGTCTCAGTCCCAGTGTGGCCGGTCGCCCTCTCAGGCCGGCTACCCGTCGTCGCCTTGGTGAGCCGTTACCTCACCAACAAGCTGATAGGCCGCGGGCTCATCCTGCACCGCCGGAGCTTTCGAACCACCAGGATGCCCAAGTGGTTCAGTATCCGGTATTAGACCCCGTTTCCAGGGCTTGTCCCAGAGTGCAGGGCAGATTGCCCACGTGTTACTCACCCGTTCGCCACTAATCCCCACCCGAAGGTGGTTCATCGTTCGACTTGCATGTGTTAAGCACGCCGCCAGCGTTCGTCCTGAGCCAGGATCAAACTCTCCGTGAATGTGTACCCGTGATCGGGTCGACACCACGAGAGCGGAACCACCGGAGGAATAGTCCGATGGTTCACAGCGTCCTCGCTGTGTTTTTTCAAAGGAACCTCGCCCCAGCTGACGCTGGAGACGGGGTATCAACATATCTGGCGTTGACTTTTGGCACGCTGTTGAGTTCTCAAGGAACGGACGCTTCCTTCGTACTCACCCTCTCGGGCTTTCCTCCGGGCGCTTCCCTTCAGTGTTTCCGACTCTATCAGATCTTTCCGATCCGATTTCCTCGGTGCTTTCCAGGTCGACGCTTTTCGCGCTTTCCTTTCCGGCGGACCCGACTTTATCAGAAGTTCCGGACCGGTCTGACCGGCTCACGTTTTCCGATTCATCGGGAGAGGCTTCTTCGAAAGTCTTCTGGAGAAGTGTTTTCGAGAAGCAGACAGATGCTCACTGTTGTGTCCCGGAGGGTCGCCGTACGGCTACCCGACTCCAGGCAACTGTTCGAATCTACCTCCCCACAGCTTCCGTGTCAACGGCTCCCGTGGGGCGATGAGGAGACTAGCAGCTCCCCCGTGCCGTATGCACATCAGGCGGCGGTCGGCACGGTGGCGCTCCGCTCCGAGGCGTCGAGGTCGCCGGTCTCGCCGGACCGGGCCGCACGTCCGCCCACGACGTAGACGTACGCCAGGAAGGCCACCTCGGCCACGACGCCGATGGTGATGCGGGCCCAGGTGGGCAGGCCGGACGGGGTGACGAAGCCTTCGATGGCGCCGGAGACGAACAGCACCGCGGCGAGGCCGATGGCCATCGCGAGCGCCGCCCTGCCCTCCTCGGCGAGGGCCTGCCGGCGGAGGCGTGGGCCGGGGTCGATGAGGGTCCAGCCGAGCCGGAGACCCGTGCCGGCGGCGACGAAGACCGCGGTCAGTTCGAGGAGGCCGTGGGGCAGGACCAGGCCGAGGAAGGTGTCGAGCCGCCCGGCCGAGCCCATCAGGCCGAAGCCGACCCCCAGGTTGAGCATGTTCAGGAAGAGGATCCAGATCACCGGCAGCCCGAGGAACACGCCCAGGATGAGACAGAGGGCCGCCGCCCAGGCGTTGTTCGTCCACACCTGGGCGGCGAACGACGTGGCGGGATTGCTGGAGTAGTACGACTCGTACTGGCCGCCGGGCCGGGTGAGCTCCCGCAGTTCGCTCGGCGCGGCGATGGACGCCTGCACCTCCGGGCTGGTGCCGATCCACCAGCCGAGGAGCGCGGCGACGGCCGTGGACAGGAGTGCGGTGGGCACCCACCAGTGACGGGACCGGTAGACGGCCGCCGGGAAGCTGTGGCCGAAGAAGTGGGTGACGTCCCGCCACGACGCGCGGCGGGCTCCGGTCACGGCGCTGCGCGCGCGGGCGACCAGCTGGCTGAGCCGTCCGGTCAGCTGGGGGTCGGGGGCGGCGGACTGGATCAGGGAAAGATGGGTGGCCGCCCGCTGGTAGAGGACGACGAGTTCGTCGGCCTCGGCACCGGTGAGCCGGCGCCTGCGCCGGAGCAGGGCGTCGAGGCGGTCCCACTCCGCGCGGTGGGCGGAGACGAAGACGTCCAGGTCCATCGGTGTGCCTGCTCCTCGACTGATCGACTGGTCGGCGTGGTGGGCTTGTCGTACTGCGATCGGCAACAGCTTGGCAGACTGGCGGGGTGAGGGGCATGCGAGGGAAGGGCGGCGGGCGTGAGTGAGCTGGTGACGGGCGAGGCAGTGGCGTTGGAGCTGCGCCCGGCGAGGTTGCCCAGCCGGGCCCTGGCGGTGCTGCTCGATCTGGTGGTCGCCATGACGGTCTACGTGATCCTGACCGTCGTGGTGGTGATGGCCACCGCCTCGCTGGACCAGGCGGCGCAGACGGCGATATCCCTCTCCCTGTTCCTGCTGACCCTGGTGGGCGGCCCGATCGTGGTCGAGACCCTGACCCACGGGAAGTCGCTGGGCAAGCTGGCGTGCGGCCTGCGGGTCGTGCGGGACGACGGGGGGCCGATCCGGTTCCGGCACGCCCTGGTGCGCGGGCTGATCGGCGTGATCGAGATCCTGATGACGCTCGGTGTGGTGGCCTGCATCGCCTCGCTGGTGTCGGCGCGGGGGCGGCGGCTCGGGGACGTGTTCGCGGGCACCCTCGTCGTCCGGGAGCGGGTGCCGGCCGGGCGGGCCGGGTTCGTGCCACCCCCGCCGCCGTGGCTGGCCGGACGGTTCCAGGCGCTCGATCTGTCGGCGGTCCCCGACGGGCTCTGGCTGGCGGTGCGGCAGTACCTGACGCGGATGCAGCAGCTGGACCCGCAGGTCGGCTGGGCCATGGCGGAGCGGCTGGCCTCGGACCTGGCGGATCGCACCGGCACCCCGGCGCCGCCCGGTGTGCCCCCGGCCGCCTACCTGGCGGCCGTGTTGCAGGAGCGGCAGGTCCGGGAGGCCCGGCGCGCCTTCGCGAACCGTCCGTCCGCCGATGGGCGGCCCGGGGGCGGGACGGGACCGGCGGGGCCCTACCGTCCGCCCGCGTCGCCCCGGAGCCCCTACGCGCCGCCCGCGTCGCCCCCGGGGCCGTACGGCCCGCCCGGGCATCCGGCGGCGCCGCACTCCGCGGCTTCCGCGGCTTCCGCGCCGGCCGTTCCCGGCGTGCCGTCCGCGCCCCCCGTGACGCCGCCGGAGTCGGCGGGGCCGTCTGACGCGCCGTCGGAGCCGTCGGAGACGCCCTCCACCGGCCGGCCCGGCGGAGGATTCGCACCGCCCGCCTAGCGGGGCCCGGAGCGCGGGGCCGTGAGACCGGTGCCCCTGCACCGCTGTTCTGCGGGGCCGGCGACCCCGCCCGTCAGGGGAAGACCGACGGCGGTGACTCCAGGTCCTCCAGCTCGACGCCCGGCGCCGCGAGGACGACGTCACCGGCGAGGTGCACGGTGTGCTGTTCACCGGTGTCCAGGGCGGTGACCTGGTACGCGTCCACGATCAGCGGGCCGTTGTCAGTGGCGTGTGCTTCTCTTCCCACCAAGGCCCAGGACTGGTCCACGGTGCGGGGGGCGAGGACCGGGTCGGTGAGGGCGACCAGGCGGACGCGGGTGGCCGACGCGGAGGGGGTGAGGCGCAGGAGACACGCGGTGGCGACGAGGAACGCGGGGGACGAGCCGGTGAAGGCGTGGGCGCGCACGTTGCCTTCGGTGGCGTGGGTTCCGGTGGGGTCGGTGCGGACCCAGGTGACCCCGTCGAGGGCGGCGCCGCGGACCTGCCAGTTGCCGGCGTGCAGTTCGAGGCGGATGGGACGGCCGAGTTCGTCGAGCGCGAGGTCGACCGAGCCGTGGTCGTCGCCGGACGGCGTGGTGAGCCGGGAGACGTAGCGCCAGCCGGAGGGGCCGGGGGCGCACTGGAAGTGTTCCTCGGCGAGGGGGGTGTGGTCGTGCGGATCGTGGAGCGCGTAGCGGCCGCGGGGCATGAGGGTGGGTCCTGGGTCGTGACGGGTCGGTCCCGCTGAGGACGGTGCCGGGGCGCCGGGCGCCGGTGGCCGGCGCGGGCGGGGCACGGGCAGGCCCCCCGGCACGGGGGTGCGGGGGGGCCTGTCGCGTGGACCTGCTGCCGGTGGGCGCGTGCGGGCGGGACGGCTCGGACGCGCTCCGCCCGGCGCTGGGCCGGGGTCGGATCAGTAGCGGTAGTGGTCCGACTTGTAGGGGCCTTCGACCTTCACGCCGATGTACTCGGCCTGCTCGGGGCGGAGCGTCGTGAGCTTCACGTCGAGCGCGTCGAGGTGGAGGCGGGCGACCTTCTCGTCGAGGTGCTTGGGCAGCACGTAGACGCCGGTCGGGTACGCGTCGGGCTTGGTGAACAGCTCGATCTGGGCCAGGGTCTGGTCCGCGAAGGAGTTGGACATCACGAACGACGGGTGGCCGGTGGCGTTGCCCAGGTTCAGCAGGCGGCCCTCGGACAGGACGATGATCTTCTTGCCGTCGGGGAAGGTCCAGGTGTGCACCTGGGGCTTGATCTCGTCCTTGACGATGCCGGGGACCTTGGCGAGGCCGGCCATGTCGATCTCGTTGTCGAAGTGGCCGATGTTGCCCACGATCGCCTGGTGCTTCATCTTGGCCATGTCCGAGGCCATGATGATGTCCTTGTTGCCGGTCGTGGTGATGAAGATGTCGGCCGTCTCGACGACCTCGTCGAGGGTCGTGACCTGGTAGCCGTCCATCGCGGCCTGCAGGGCGCAGATCGGGTCGATCTCGGTGATGATCACGCGGGCGCCCTGGCCGCGGAGGGACTCCGCGCAGCCCTTGCCGACGTCGCCGTAGCCGAACACCACGGCGGTCTTGCCGCCGATGAGGGTGTCGGTGGCGCGGTTGATGCCGTCGATCAGGGAGTGGCGGCAGCCGTACTTGTTGTCGAACTTCGACTTGGTGACGGCGTCGTTGACGTTGATCGCCGGGAACAGCAGGGTGCCGTCGCGCTGCATCTCGTACAGGCGGTGGACGCCGGTGGTGGTCTCCTCGGTGACCCCGCGGATCTCGGAGGAGAGCTGGGTCCACTTCTGCGGGTTCTCGCTCAGGGTGCGGTTGAGCAGTTCGAGGATGACGCGGTGCTCGTCGGACTCGGCGGTGTCGGGCGAGGGGGCCTTGCCGTCCTTCTCGTACTCGACGCCCTTGTGCACGAGGAGGGTGGCGTCACCACCGTCGTCGAGGATCATGTTGGGGCCGCCGGTGGGGGTGTCCGGCCAGGTCAGCGCCTGCTCCGTGCACCACCAGTACTCCTCGAGAGTCTCGCCCTTCCAGGCGAAGACCGGAACGCCCTGCGGGTTGTCGGGCGTGCCGTTCGGGCCGACGGCGATGGCGGCGGCCGCGTGGTCCTGGGTGGAGAAGATGTTGCAGGACGCCCAGCGGACCTCGGCGCCGAGGGCGACGAGGGTCTCGATGAGGACGGCGGTCTGCACGGTCATGTGCAGGGAGCCGGTGATGCGGGCGCCGGCCAGGGGGCGGGCCTCGGCGTACTCCTTGCGGATCGCCATCAGGCCCGGCATCTCGTGCTCGGCGAGGGTGATCTCCTTGCGGCCGAAGTCGGCCAGGGAGAGGTCGGCGACCTTGAAGTCCTGTCGGTTGTCGACAGTCGTCATTGCGAGCTGCTCCTCGGGATCGGGTCGAGGTGGGTACGGCTGGTCTGCGCGGCGGCGGACACCACGGTGCCCGGGGAGGACACTGGCATGCCCGCGTACGCGCAGCGCAGTCCGTCGGAGGCCCTCTCTCCCTCGGCCGGTCCGCAGGCGGACCGCCCGACCGCCATCAGCAGCGACGTCTGGCTCCGTCCCAAGCTACACCGCGGCCACCGGCGACCCCCAGTCCGTCACCGTACACATCAAGCCGAACACGGGATGTCATCGACAGGCGGGCCCGCGGCGGTCGCCCGCCCGGGCCCGGCACGGTGCCGGGCGGGCCGGGTGCTGCGGGGCCGGTGGGGCGAGCGCACCGTCGGCCGGGGCCGGCGGCGCGGAGACGGCGGCGGGGAGCCGCCCGTGCGGGCGGCTCCCCGTGCGTCGCGCCGTCGCGGGCGTCAGCGGGCGTCAGTGCGCGGAGGCGTCCGGGGCCGGACCGCCGGGGGTGGCCTCGGGGTCGGCGCCCTTGGCGGCCTCGGCCGCCTTGTAGACGTCGGGTTCCAGGTAGATCACGCGGGCGATCGGCACGGCCTCGCGGACGCGGGCCTCGGCGGCGTCGATGGCGCTGGCGATCTGCGTGGCCGTGTCGTCGTGGCGCACCGCGATCTTCGCGGCGACCAGCAGTTCCTCCGGGCCGAGGTGGAGGGTGCGCATGTGGATGATGCGGGTGACGGTGTCGCCGTCGACGAGGGCCGCCTCGATCCTGCGGGTCTCGTCGGGACCGGCCGACTCGCCGAGCAGCAGCGACTTGGTCTCCAGGGCGAGGACCAGGGCGATCACGATGAGCAGGACACCGATGCAGAGGGTGCCGATGCCGTCCCAGACGCTGTCGCCGGTGAGCAGGGCCATCCCCACGCCGCCGAGGGCGAGGATCAGGCCGACGAGGGCACCGAGGTCCTCCAGGAGGACCACCGGCAGCTCGGGCGCCTTCGAGTGGCGGACGAACTCCGTCCATGAGCGCTTGCCGCGCAGGACGTTGGACTCCTTGATGGCGGTGCGGAAGGAGAACGTCTCCGCGATGATCGCGAAGACCAGGACGCCGACGGGCCAGTACCAGTGGGTCAGTTCGTGCGGGTGCTTGATCTTCTCGTAGCCCTCGTAGAGGGCGAACATGCCGCCGACGGAGAACAGCACGATGGAGACGAGGAAGGCGTAGATGTAGCGCTCGCGGCCGTAGCCGAAGGGGTGCTCCGGGGTGGCCTTGCGCCGGGCCCGCTTGCCGCCGACCAGGAGCAGCGCCTGGTTGCCGGAGTCGGCGAGGGAGTGGACGGATTCGGCGAGCATCGACGAGGAGCCGCTGAAGAGGAACGCCACGAACTTCGCTACCGCGATCGCGAGGTTGGCGGCGAGTGCCGCCACGATCGCCTTGGTCCCGCCTGACGCGCTCATGTGTCGCGTGGTCCCTTCGTGTGCCGAGTGCCGAGTGCCGAGTGCCATGTGCCGGGTCCGGGCGGGCGCGGGTGCGCCCGCCCGGTGGGTGTCCCGTCCGGGACGGGGCGCCATTGTTGCAGCCCCGTCGGGTACGGCGTGTCAGGTCGCGGTCACCGGGAGGTCAGACGACGACGGTGGCCCGGAACAGGGTTCCCGCGCCGGTCACCTCGGCCTTCTCCCCCGCCGGGACGAACACCGAGGTGCCGGGGGTCAGGTCGTGCTCGCCGGCCCGGACCGTGCCGGCGGTGCAGAGCAGGATCTGCGCGGTGTGCAGGGTCAGGTCGTGGCCGGCGCCGCCCTCGGTCAGGACGTACCGGGAGAGCCGGAACTCGTCGGTGGGGGTCTCGTAGACCTCCTCACCGTCGGGTGCGGCCTCCGGGCGCAGGATGCCCGCGTCGCGGGCCTCGAAGCGGACGATGCGCAGGAGTTCGGGCACGTCGACGTGCTTGGGGGTGAGGCCGCAGCGGAGCACGTTGTCGGAGTTGGCCATGATCTCGACGGCGAGGCCGTCGAGGTAGGCGTGCGGCACTCCGGCGCCGAGGTAGAGGGCCTCGCCGGGCTGGAGCCGGACGTGGTTGAGGAGCATCGCGGCGATGACGCCGGGGTCGCCGGGGTAGTGGTGGGCGATGTCGGCGTAGGGGGCGTAGTCGCCGCCGAGGCGGTCGCAGGCGGCGGCGGTCTCGGCGACCGTGCGGGCCATCTCCTCGGGGTCGGCGGTCAGGACGGCGGTGAGCACCTCGCGCAGGGCGGCGTCCTCGGGGCTGGCGCGCAGCAGGTCGACGTAGGGCTTGAGGGAGTCCACGCCGAGGCCGTCGAGGAGTCCGGCGGCGCGCAGCGGTTCGCGGAAGCCGCACAGCCCGTCGAACTCGGTGAGGGCGCAGACCAGTTCGGGCTTGTGGTTGGCGTCCTTGTAGTTGCGGTGGGCGGCGGTGGCGGGGACGCCGCGCCGTTCCTCGTCGGCGTAGCCCTCCTTCGCCTGGTCCAGGTCGGGGTGGACCTGGAGGGAGAGGGGCGCGCCGGCGGCGAGCAGCTTCAGGAGGAAGGGCAGCCGGGGGCCGAACCGGGCGACCGCGGCGGCGCCGAGCTCCTGCTCGGGGGCGGCGTCGATGATCTCGGCGAGCGTGCCCCGCGCGGTGCGGGAGGGGGCGCCCGGGTGGGCTCCCATCCACATCTCCGCCTGCGGCTCGCCGGTCGGTTCGGTGCCGAGCAGCCGCGGGATGGCGGTGGTGGACCCCCAGGCGTAGGGGCGGATGGTGTTGTCGAGGCGGTCCATGGTGGTTCTGGGTTCCTTCTGCCGGTACTGGTGCGGACGCGGTGGAGGGCGGGCCGTCCCGGGCGAGCTCAGCGTGCCGAGGTGAGCGCCAGGTAGACGGCGGCGAAATCCGTGACGGCGATCAGTTCGGCGAGGGTCTCCAGCTCGCCGCCCGCTTCGGGTTCCAGCTCGCTGATCGGGGTGTCGTGGCCGAGGGCGAGTTCCCGGGCGGCGGGGGCCGCGGTGAGCCCGCCGATGGGGCGGTCGCGGAGCAGGACCACGCGGGCGTGCAGGGCGGGTGTCTCCTCGACGCGGTCGCGGAAGAAGTCGTCCGGGTCGGCGCTGGCGGCCAGCGGGCCGGCCAGCAGGGCGCTGTGCGCGGCGAGCGCCTCGGGCAGTTCGGCGACGACGGCGGGGCGGCCGGAGAGTTCGGCGAGGGCGGCGGCGAACCGGCGGCCGGCCGGGCCCGCCGAGACGCCCTCGGTCCACACCACGGGGAGCGCGTCGGCGAGTTCGGCGGCGAGGGTCTTGGCCGGGTTGCTGTAGGTGACGATGGCGGGGCCGCAGTGCTCGGCGACCCGGTCGAGGCGGTCGGCGACGGCGGTCAGGGCCTCGGGCGGGGCGGTGAGCAGGCCGGTGCGGTCCAGCAGGGCGATCAGCGGGGTGAGCAGGGCCCACAGGACGCCGGGCGCGGCGGCGGCGAGGGGTTCGTCCTGGTCGTAGGGGGCCGTCGCCATGGGGAGGAACAGGCCGTGCGAGCCGCTCACCGCGTCGGCAAGCGGGCTGCGGGCGGGGGCGACGGCGACGACGGTGCAGCCGCGGCGGTAGGCCTGCTCGCACAGCAGGGACAGGCCGGGCTCGGAGCCGTCGGGCGTGGCGATCAGCAGCAGGTCGACGGAGCCGGCCCAGCCGGGCAGTTCCCAGCGCAGGGCGCCCGCGGCGGGCGCCACGCCGGTCGGGGCGAGCCGGGTGACGGGGCTGCCCGCGCCGGCCAGGGTGCCGAGCAGGTCGGCGGCCTGGGTGGCGGCGGCGCCGGGGCCTGCGATGAGCACCGCGCGGGGCCGTCCGTCGGGTTTGAGCTCGGACACGCCGGCCTCGGCGGCGTGCCGGGCGGCGGTGCGCACGCGGGCGCCGGCCTCGGCGGCCCCGCGGAGCAGCCCGCGGTGGTCGGCCTCGGCGAGGCCCTCCGGTGAGTCGAGCAGCGATTCGTCGAACATGGGGGCGGCAGCCTCCGATCGGCGGGGCGTCGGTACGCGGGGGCGCCGGCCGCTGGTGCGCCGGGTCGCCGGAGCGCCGGTCAGGCGGGGCGGCGGGCCTCGTCGACGAGCAGGACGGGGATGCCGTCGCGGACCGGGTACACCAGGCCGCAGTCCTGACCGGTGCAGATCAGCTCGGTGTCCCGCTCCTCGAGGGCGGAGTGGCAGGCCGGGCAGGCGAGGATCTCCAGGAGGCCGGCTTCGAGCGGCATGGGGGTTCCCTTCGGGACGGGCGGCGCGCACGGGCGCACGTATGGGGATGTGCCTGGTCAGGGTACCGCCGGTGGCGGGGGCGCGGGCGGCGCCCGGGGACGGGTCGGCCCCCGGGCCCCGGCACGTCAGCCGCGGATGATGGCCAGCGCCTCGTCGCGGACGCGGACCATGGTGGCGGCGTCGCGGGCCTCGGCGTTCAGGCGGAGCAGCGGTTCGGTGTTGGAGGGCCGGACGTTGAACCACCAGTCGGCGGCGGTGACGGTGAGGCCGTCGAGCTCGTCCAGGGTGACGCCGTCCCGGCCCTCGTAGGCGGCCCGCAGGGCGGCGAGGCGGGCCGTCTGGTCGTCGACCGTGGAGTTGATCTCGCCGGAGCCGGCGTAGCGGTCGTACTGGGCGACCAGCTCGGAGAGCGTGCCGTCCTGGCCGCCGAGCGCGGCGAGGACGTGCAGGGCGGCCAGCATGCCCGTGTCGGCGTTCCAGAAGTCCCGGAAGTAGTAGTGGGCCGAGTGCTCGCCGCCGAAGATCGCGCCGGTGGCGGCCATCTCGGCCTTGATGAAGGAGTGGCCGACGCGGGTGCGGACGGGGGTGCCGCCGTGCTCGGCGACGACCTCCGGCACGGACCAGGACGTGATCAGGTTGTGGATGATCCGGCCGGTGCCGCCGTTGCGGGCCAGTTCGCGGGCGGCGACCAGGGCGGTGATGGCGGACGGGGAGACCGGTTCGCCCCGTTCGTCGACGACGAAGCAGCGGTCGGCGTCGCCGTCGAAGGCGAGCCCGAGGTCGGCGTCCTCCTCGCGCACCCGCTTCTGCAGGTCGACGAGGTTGGCCGGGTCGAGGGGGTTGGCCTCGTGGTTGGGGAAGGTGCCGTCGAGCTCGAAGTACATCGGGACGACGGTGAGCGGCAGCCCGGCGAGGACGGTGGGCACGGTGTGGCCGCCCATGCCGTTGCCCGCGTCGACGACGACCTTCAGGGGCCGCACGGAGGTCAGGTCGACCAGGGAGCGCAGGTGGGCGGCGTAGTCGTCCAGGGTGTCGCGCGAGCGGACGGTGCCGGGGCGGGCGGCCGGCTCGGGGGTGCCCTCCTCGCTCCACCGCTCGACGAGGGCGCGGATCTCGGCGAGGCCGGTGTCCTGGCCGACGGGGGCGGCTCCGGCGCGGCACAACTTGATGCCGTTGTAGCGGGCCGGGTTGTGCGAGGCGGTGAACATCGCGCCGGGCAGGTCCAGCGCGCCCGAGGCGTAGTACAGCTGGTCGGTGGAGCACAGGCCGATCTCGGTCACGTCGGCGCCGAGGGCCGCCGCGCCGCGGGCGAAGGCCCGGGACAGTCCGGGGGACGAGGGCCGCATGTCGTGTCCGGTGACGAGGGCGGTGGCACCGGTCACCCGGGCGAAGGCGGCGCCGAACAGTTCGGCGAGCGGCTCGTCCCACTGGTCGGGGACGACTCCGCGCACGTCGTACGCCTTCACGATCTGCGACAGGTCAGCAGCCACGGCCAGCCTTTCCGGAAGTCTCTGGGTCCGATCGGACCCCCCACAAACTACCGGCAGGGTTCGAACACCGACCCGGGGTGTTCGGAAATGACTGCGGGGCCACGGGCGACGGCCGGCGGCCACGGGCGGGCGACGACCGGCGGGGAGGGGCGGAACGGCGAACGGCGGGCGGCTGCCGAGCGGGAGGGGGAGGCCGTTTCCGGGAGCGTCGGCGGATCGTTCCGCCGGGGCCCGCTGAGCCCGGTGTCCGGTGTCCGGTGGTGAGGGCGGGCCCGGTGGGCCGCGGACGCGCGGGCGGGGCCGCGAGGGTGCGGGCGTCCCGCCCGCCGGGGCGGTGCGGTGCGGTGCGGTGCGGTGCCGTCAGTTGTCGGGTGAGCGGAGAACGCGCAGGTGACCGCGCCGGGCGACCTCCATGGGATCCGCGGCCCGTCCCCCGCCGCCGGCTCCGGCCGCCCGCTCCTGCGGACGCGCGGCCTCGCGCACGGCGTTCGCCAGGGCTTCCAGGTCGTCCCCGCTGGGCTGGGCCGGGGCCGAGCCGTCGAGGAGCCGGACGACCTCCCAGCCGCGGGGCGCGGTGAGGCGCTCGGAGTGCTCGGCGCACAGGTCGTAGCAGTGGGGTTCCGCGTAGGTGGCGAGCGGGCCGAGGACCGCGGTCGAGTCGGCGTAGACGTACGTCAGCGTCGCGACGGCGGGACGGCCGCAGGCGGTGCGCGAACAGCGACGTACAGGGCTCACGATGTTGGACGGTACCGCACTCTTGAGCGGGCCGCGACGACTCTCCACCAGGTCACTCCACCGTGTCGTGGCGTGAAACGCCCCACACGCCCCCCTGCTCCCGCCTCGCCGAGCTGCCGCGACGCGCCGTTCCGGGGCACGGGACGATTCTGATTGCTGTCACCAGCTGGCACAAACGTCATCAATTGTTGAGACCGAGATGGTCCCGTGGGGATACGTAATCGAGCCCAACCTTGGCTGAAATGGTCATCCGGTGACATGCCGCGCGGCACGGCGGGAAGCCGCGGGGGGCCGGGCGGCCGGGCCCGGTGACGACTACCCTGCACTGTGATGGACAACCCTGTGACGCCTCGTGCCGCCGGCCGCCCCGGGCCCCGCCGTCGTGATCGCCACGGACGGGGCATGCGCGGTCCGATCGCACCTCCCCAGGTGCCCCTCGCGGCGAGCCGGGCGGAGCTGTTCGCGGATCTGGTGCAGGACTCGGTGGAGCGGCTGGAGCGGCGGTGGCCGCAGCTCGCCGACGTCGACTTCCTGGTGCTGGAGGTGCCCCGGCTGGACGGGCGCACCGGCGGCGGCACGGGCTGGAGCGGCGACTCGGTGCCGCTGGGCGGCACGGCCCCGGCCCGTGACGGCCGTCCCGCCCGGGTGGTGGTCTACCGGCGGCCGGTGGAGATCCGCACCAAGGGCCGCGACGAGCGGGCCGCGCTGGTCCACGAGGTCGTGGTGGAGCAGGTCGCCGAGGTGCTCGGGCTCACCCCGGAGACGGTGGACCCCCGGTACGGCGAGGACTGACGGCCGCCACGGCGGAGGGAGGGCCGACGGGCCCGGCCCGTCCGCGCCCGTACCGCCCGGCCTCTGCCTGGCGCAGCCTCCGCGGCGTCACGTCCCCGGCGCCGCTCCCCGGGCGCCGCGCCCTCACCGCTGCAGGACCGACAGATCCTCCTCGGCCCGCGGCACGGCCACCAGGCCCCGGTCGTCCGGCAGCGGCTGCACGGTGAACGCCGGGAGGCCGTCGTCGGGGGCGGTGAGGGTGCGGGACGCGTAGACGGGCGCGGCGCCCGGTTCCGGCTCGACGGTCAGCGCGTACGTGCCCTTCAGCCCGCTCGGCACCGGCCCTTCGAGGTGCTGCGTGGTGCCGGACTTGATCGTGAACGTCCTGGTCTCCGGGCTGCCGCCCTCGCTGCCCGCCGACGCGGTCACCTTGACCTTGGCGGTGCCCTCGGGGGCGGTGACGGCCAGGACGGTGCCCTTCGCGGTGTTGCCGGCGGCCGTCGCGCGGGCGCCCACCGGGCGGGCGGCGGGGATGAACGCCGACTCCTGGTCGTCGCCCTTGCCGCGCAGGACGCGGACGGCCGCCACCACCGGCACGGAGCGGCCGACCGGGGTGAGCATCAGGGAGCCCGCCTCGCCGCGGGTGACCTCGCCGAGGTCGACGGCGGTCGTCATCCCGGCCTTCACCTGCACGGTCTCGTGGCCGGCCGGGGTGATCGGCCCGGAGGGCGAGGCCAGCCGCACCTTCAGGTCGGCGTCGGTGTCGCCGGGCGTGAAGAGGACCAGGCGGACGGCGGTGGCGTCCTCGGGAATGCCCGGCAGGACCAGGCTGCCGGCCGGGTCGGCGGACGCGGCCAGCCAGTCGCCGCCCAGCTTGTCGTCCAGCGCCTGCACGGACGCTCCCACCCGGCCGCTGCGGACGACGATGTGGACGGTCACGTCGGTCTGCTCCGCCTTGGTGAGCGTGGAGAGCAGGACCGGCTCGCTGGAGTGCGGCTGCACCGTGATGCCGTCGTCGACCACCGTCTCGAGGGCGCCGTCCTTGCCGTACAGCTCGATGTCCACGACGGCGGCGGAGTCGTCGGGGTTGGTGAGGTGGACGTAGTCGGTGCGGTCGGTGCCGGTGCTGGCGCCGGGGAACCAGAACTCGGTGTCCGGGGCGGTGCAGGCGACGCCGTGCAGGCCGCGGCCGGTGCCCGCGGCCACCTCGGTGGTCTGCTGGACCGTCCAGCCGGGCGCGAAGCGGCCCTCGGCGGTGCCGACCAGGGCGGGCGCCTCGCCGCCGGCGGCGTCGCCGGTGACCGGCTTGCCCGGCTCCTTCGGCTTCAGGACGGGCTCGGCGTCCTTGTCACCGGACTTCCCACCGCCCGTCCCGTCGCCGGACTTCCCGTCGTCCGCCGTCCCGTCGTCCCCGGTCGCGGACTCCTCGCCGTCGTCCGTCCCCTCCTGCTTCCCGTCCCCGTCCGCCGTGCCCTCGTCCGGGGCGTCCGCACCGGCGGGGCGCAGTGCGGCGGCGCCCTGGTCGTCGGTGCCGTCCGTGACGGGCGTGAAGGACGTGTACGTCGTCTCGGCCAGGTCGGAGGTGCTGGGCGCGGGGCACAGCAGGCTGGAGCGCTCCACCGGCAGCCGGCGGGCGGCCGTGGTCGGCGTGGTGTCCGCCGCCGGCTCCGGGGCCGTCAGCGCGGCGACACCGGTGACGGCGGCGAGCGCGGTCGCCACGGCGATCAGGGACAGGGTGGGGCGGTTCACTGCTGGCTCCCGTCGGGGCGCTCGGGGCCCGTGCCGTGCGGGTCGTTCTGCTGCTGCGGGTCGTAGGGCGTGCCGTAGTCGTGCGCCCCGGCCGGGCCGTAGCCCTGCGGCCCGTACGCCGACGGGTCGTACGGCGCCTGCTGCGGCGTGCCCCCGTAGGCGTACGGGTCGTACTGGCCCTGCTGGTGGGCGTCCTGGGGGTACGCGGCGTACTGGCCCTGCCGGTAGGGATCGGCCTGGTAGGCGTCCGGCGGATACCCGCCCTGCTGGTGGCCGTCGGACGGGTACGCGTCGTGCCGGTACGGCTGCCCGTACTCGTCCGTCGCGTACGCCTGCTGGTGGCCGTCGCCGCCCGGGGCGTCCGGGGTGGTCCGGCCGGCGGTGGCGTAGGCGGCGTCCTGGTACTCGTCCGCCTGCCAGGCGGCGTGGTCCGGCTGGGGCGGCACGGTCGCGGGCGGCTGGGGCGGCGGGGCGGGGGCGTCCCCGTCCGCGGGGGGTGCGGCGCCGGCCGCGGCCTCCGCCTCGGCCTGGGCGCGCAGGCGGCGGGCGCGGCGCCCGTCGCCGGCCAGGTCCTCGGCGGTGACGGCGGGCTCCTCGGGCAGGTCGTCGTCGATGTCGCGGCGCCGGCCGGGCAGGGCCATGACGACCAGGACGACGGCGAGCAGGCCCTGCGCCCAGAGCCAGGCGGTGTGGGTGAACGGCTCGTCGTAGGTCACGTCGAGGCGGCCGCCGGAGGCCGGCAGCCGGAAGCCCTGGGCCCAGCCGTCGACGGTGGTCCGGGGCAGCTGCTTGCCGTCGAGGGTGGCGCTCCAGCCCTCGTCGGCGGTGTCGGCGAGGCGCAGGATCCGGCCCTGGGGCCCGTCCGGGATCTCGGTGTGGATCTCGACGGGTCCGGCAGCGACGGGCCGTGCCCCGCCCCCGGTGTCCCCGGCGGAGAGGATGCCCGCGCGGGCGACCTCGCGGTCGACCCGCCACAGGGCGCCGCCCTCCTGCTGGCTGAGCCGGGTCAGGCCGGGCGTGGCGTCCAGGACGCGGGCGACCTCGCGGGGCGCGCCCCGGTGGACCAGGACGTAGCGCACGGCGAAGCCGCCGAGCTGGTCGGCCTGGTCGGCGCCGGACCCGGCGACGAGGTTGGCGACGACCTTGTCGAGCGTGCCGTTCCCGCCGGCCGCCGCGACGATCTCGGCGTCCCCCATGCGGGCGCCGGAGCCGCGGACCAGCATGTAGCGGACCCGGGCGGCGGAGTCGCTGTCCAGGACGAGGGTGCGGGCCTGGTCGCGGGTGCGGCTCTCCTCGGCGACGAACGCGGGGACCTGGACGGGGTCGCGGCGCTCCAGGGGTCCGTCGGCGCCGCGGACCATCCAGCCGGCGGCGAGCAGCACCGGGCCGACGGCGCAGGCGAGGGCGATCAGCGCGGCGACCGGCTGGCGCCAGCCGAAGCTCTGCTCGGCGACCCGCGCGCGGGCCCCGTCGGCGCCGAGCAGGGCGGCGGCGAGCAGGGCGAGGCCGTAGGCCAGGGTGGCGGGGCCGGACCAGGCGGAGCCCTGGGACAGGACCGCGAAGAGCAGGCCCGCCAGGGCCGCCGCCCAGGCCGTGAGGATGCCCAGCCGGCGGTCGGCCCGCAGCAGGGCCGCGAGCGCGGCGAGCACCACGCCGATCAGCACCGGGCCGCCGACGGTGCCGGGCCCGCCGGGGTCGGCGCTCAGCAGGTCGAGGGCGGAGGCGGTGGACGTCCCGGTGTCCAGGCCGGCCTCGCGGAAGAAGCCGAAGGGCAGCAGGGTCAGCGACCAGGGGGCGAGGACCAGCAGGGGCACGCCGAGCTGGGCCAGGAAGCGGGGCCCGTAGGCGGCGAGGTCGCGGCGGCGCAGGGCGAGGACGCCGAGGCCGAGGACCAGCGCGAGGGGCCAGACGACCGGGGTGAAGGCGGTGGTGAGGGTCAGCAGCAGCGCGTACGCCCAGGTGGCGCGCCAGCTGCCGCGGGTGTCCTCGGGCCGGGTGAGACCGGCGGCGGCGACACCCGCGCGGGCCAGCAGGGGCAGCAGGACGGCGAGCACGGCGGTGCCGATGCGGCCGTCGGCGAGCGCGCCGGTGACGGCGGGCAGGAAGGCGTAGGCGACGGCCGCCCAGGCGCGCAGCAGCCGGGACTCGACCAGCGAGCGGGAGGCGAAGTAGGCGGTGAGGCCGGCCAGCGGGACCGAGCCGACGAGCAGCAGGGTGACGGTCAGGCCGGTCGAGCCGAGCAGCAGGGTCGCGAACGCGGCGAGCACGGCGAGGTAGGGCGGGGCGGAGCCGGTGCCGCCGGTGCCCACCGCGTGCCAGGCGTCGGTGTGGCGCGCCCACAGGTCACCGGCGTCGGCGGGGACCGGGAGCAGGGCGCCGCCGGCGAGGGCTCCGCCGCCGAGGAGGTGGCGGCAGGCGGTGAGGGAGACGAGCAGCAGCACCAGGAAGAGCACCGGGGCCGGCTTGCGGGCGATGCGCTTGAGGCGGGCGAACTGCTCGACCTCGAGGAAGTCGGCGTCGTCGCCGCCGGGGCCGGACTCGACGGCACCGCCGTGCCGTCCGGCGCCGGAGGCGGTCTCCGGGTCGGAGCGTCCGACGAGGCTGCCGGCGACCTGCTCGACGGTGACCCGGACGGTCGCCCCGGGCGGGGGGAACAGCGGCCGCAGTTCGGCCTTGTCGACCTGCGGGGTGCCGCGGCGGCGCCGTCCGGCGAGGATGCGTTCGGGGCGCAGCAGGGTGCCCAGCAGGCCGCGGATCTCGTCGAGCGCCTGGCCGGGCACCTTGCCCACGAGGTAGGCGAGGGTGCGCAGCAGGGTGCCGAGGACGAGCCGCAGCAGGACCCAGGGCAGCGCGGCGGTACGGGTGTTGACGAGCAGGGTGTGGACCGCGCCCGCCTTGTCGACCTTGTGCGGGGAGGCGGCGGTGCGGCCCACGCAGTCGACGGTGCGCCGCTCGCGCGAGGCGGCCTCGGCGTGCCGGACGACCGCCTCGGGGGCGATGAGGACGCGGTAGCCGGCGGAGTGCGCCCGCCAGCACAGGTCGACGTCGTCGCGCATCAGGGGCAGGTGCTGGTCGAACCCGCCGAGTTCCTCGAAGACGTCGCGGCGGACCAGCATGCCCGCGGTGGACACCGAGAGCACGGTGCGGACGTGGTCGTGCTGGCCCTGGTCCTGTTCGCGGCGGTCCAGGCCGGTCCAGCGGCGGCCGGAGTTGGCGATGGAGACGCCGACCTCCAGCAGCTGCCGGCGGTCGTACCAGCCGCGCAGCTTGGGTCCGACGACGGCCACGTCGTCGCGGCCGAGTTCGTACTCGTTCTCCACCACGCGCAGCAGCTGGGCGAGGGCGTCGGGTTCGGGGGCGCAGTCGTCGTGGAGCAGCCACAGCCACTGCACCGGTTCCCCGTGGGGCAGTTCGGGCAGGTCGTAGGCGTCGTCGCGCCAGCTGCGGGTGACCGGGTCCCAGCCGCTGGGCCGCTTCAGGTAGGGCAGGTCCTCGGGGGTGAGGTGGGGGGCGGTGCGCTCGCACTCCTCGACGGCCTGGCCGAAGCCGGTGCGCCGGGCGAGGTGCAGGACGCGGTCGTCGCCGAGGGCGTCGCCGAGCAGCCGGGCGGAGTCGTCGGCGCTTCCGGTGTCGGCGCCCATGGCGTACTGGACGGGCCGCTCCTGGCCGAGCAGCCCGGAGAGCGCGTCGGGCAGCCAGCGGGTGCCGTCGTGGGAGACGAGGACCGCGGTCACCACATGACGCGGGAACTCGGGTGCGGCGGCGGCGTCTTGGGCGGCTGCCGGGTGGCTGTGCACGGACATCGAGGTACGGGCCCCGGTTCGGTGGACTGAGGTGGACGCCCCTGCCCGGTGGGGGCGGTGGGGCGTCTCGGACGAGCGACCACACTAGCGGCTGGCCAGCACGGCGGCCCGCCGCCTGTGGACAACCCACGGGCGACGGGCCGATCGTGACGTATGTACTGGTCTGGCGGGTCCGGGGCCGGGCCGGCACGGCGGTGCGGCGTCCGGACGCGGTGCTCCGCGGCCGGTGGGCGGCGGTGCGCTCCCGGCGCCCCGGCCTCTCGCGCGGAGGGTTCAGACGGCGGCCTTCTTCAGGCGGCGGCGTTCCCGCTCGGACAGGCCGCCCCAGATGCCGAAGCGCTCGTCGTTGGCGAGGGCGTACTCGAGGCACTCGGAACGGACTTCACAGGCGAGGCAGACCTTCTTGGCCTCCCGGGTGGATCCGCCCTTCTCGGGGAAGAAGGACTCGGGGTCGGTCTGGGCGCACAGCGCGCGCTCCTGCCAGCCGAGCTCCTCGTCCGCGTCGTCGACCAGCAGTTCCTGCACCAGCTCGGTCATGTGCGCCCCTCGTCCGTCTTCCACGTCCCCGTGATGCAGCCGTTACCGATTCCGGCTGAACGACACGAGTGAAATTACAAGTGTGCTGCTCCGGGCGAGTCAAGCCGAGATCTGCTATTGGGCCCCTTATTCACTCTGCGGAACCAAGGCCAAGCGGAAAGTGTTCAAATCGCCATAAACCTTGACACACAGACTGGGCCCGCGAAGCACCCCGCCCCGCGCGCAACCTCCACAGGGAAGGACGTCCGGCAGAAAGCACTCGTTCCGGCACGCACGGCGAAGCGAACCTGATCACAGTCGGATCACAGGATCACAACGACGTTCATGCTCCCGGTCGTGCGCACCATGTGTCCCGGGATCCGCATGAGCAAACCTTTCACCTGCGAGATGAACCGGATGAGGTGAACCACGTCCCACGGACGGGGCGTCGAGTTGACAGTGGGGGTGTGAACCGCTGTCCTTGTGGGCATGCTCGCGAACTCGGCACTCACCTCGACCCGCTCCGCCGGGTCCCCCGGTGCTGCCCGCGTCCGCTGTAGCTGTCGCTCCTGCGGCTGTTGAGCCTTCCCCCCGCTCCGGCCGCCGCCGCGTCGTACCCGACCCGGCCGCTGTGACCCCGCTCCCCTCCAGGGCACCCCGCGCCACCGTCCGCGATCCGGACGCCCGCGGCACCGTCCTTCACCCCCTGCACCGCCTGCCACCGCCTGCCCCCGCGTCTGAGCCGAGGAACCACCGCACCCATGAACAGCGACAGCGACCTGCAGATCGCCGGCGACATCCTCGAAGTGCCCCACCTGCTCCAGGCCCCGCGCGAGCACCCGGCCACCGTCGCCGACTTCGTCGGCCTGGCCCGCTCGCTGGCCGCCGACCGCTCCCAGTGGGAGCCCCTGGTCCGCTTCGACGCCACCACCCGCTGGTACCACCGCCTGCGTGCCGTCCCCGGTGCCCCGGATCCGGCCCCGCCGGCCGGCCGCGCTCCGCACGGCCCCGGCCGTCCCGCCGCCCACGCCGTCCCCGGCACCCCCGGGTACGAGGTGTGGCTGCTGTCCTGGGTGCCGGGCCAGGGCAGCGGACGGCACGACCACGGGCGCTCCTCCGGGGTGCTCACCGTCCTGGACGGCGCCCTCACCGAGCGCACCGCCCGCGGCACGCGGGTGCTGACCCCGGGCTCGCAGCGGGTGTTCGCGCCGGGCTACGTCCACGAGGTGGTCAACGACACCCTGGAGCCGGCGGTCAGCCTGCACGTGTACTTCCCCGGCCTGACGGAGATGCCGATGCACCCCGCGGCCGGGTCCGGGGCGGCCGGACGGCCCTCCGCCGCCGCCCGTTGCGCGTCCGGGTCGCTGCCCGGGTCCATGACTGCCTGACACGGCGACGGCGCCGCCTGCCAGACTTGCCCCATGCGCATTGTGGTTCTGGCAGGCGGCATCGGCGGTGCCCGTTTCCTGCGTGGTCTGAAGCAGGCCGCGCAGGACGCGGACATCACGGTCATCGGCAACACCGGCGACGACATCCACCTCTTCGGGCTCAAGATCTGTCCCGACCTCGACACGGTGATGTACACGCTCGGCGGCGGCATCAACGAGGAGCAGGGCTGGGGGCGGGCCGACGAGACCTTCCACCTCAAGGAGGAACTCGCCGCCTACGGCGTCGGCCCCGAGTGGTTCGGGCTGGGTGACCGGGACTTCGCCACCCACATCGTGCGGACCCAGATGCTCGGCGCGGGATACCCGCTGAGCGCGGTCACCGAGGCGCTGTGCGACCGGTGGCAGCCGGGGGTGCGGCTGATCCCGATGACCGACGACCGGGTGGAGACGCACGTCGCCGTGACCCTCCCCGACGACGACGGCGAGGGCGCGGGCGAGCGCCGGGCGGTCCACTTCCAGGAGTACTGGGTGCGGCTGCGGGCGTCGGTGCCCGCCGAGGCGATCGTGCCGGTCGGCGCCGAGCAGGCGAAGCCCGCGCCGGGTGTCCTGGAGGCGATCGGCGCGGCCGACGTGATCCTCTTCCCGCCGTCCAACCCGGTGGTGTCCATCGGCACGATCCTCGCCGTGCCCGGCATCCGGGAGGCGATCGCCGAGGCGGGCGTGCCCGTGGTGGGTCTGTCACCGATCGTCGGCGGCGCCCCGGTGCGCGGGATGGCCGACAAGGTGCTGGCCGCGGTCGGCGTGGAAAGCACGGCGGCGGCGGTCGCCGAGCACTACGGCTCCGGTCTGCTGGACGGCTGGCTCGTGGACACCGCCGACACGGCCTCGGTGGAGCGCGTGGAGGCGGCCGGCATCCGCTGCCGGGCCGTCCCGCTGATGATGACGGACGTCGACGCGACCGCGGCCATGGCCCGGGAGGCGCTGACGCTCGCCGGGGAGGTGCGCGCGCTGTGACCGGCACGCACCGGGAGCCCGGCTACCGGGTCTGGGCGGTCGCGGGCCTGCCCGAGGTCCGCAAGGGCGACGACCTGGCCCGGCTGATCGCGGACGCCGAGCCCGGCCTCACCGACGGGGACGTCCTCCTCGTCACCTCGAAGATCGTCTCCAAGGCGGAGGGCCGTGTCGCCGAGGCCGCCGACCGGGAGGCGGCGATCGACGCGGAGACCGTACGGGTGGTGGCCCGGCGCGGCCCCCTGCGCATCGTGGAGAACCGGCAGGGCCTGGTGATGGCCGCGGCCGGCGTCGACGCGTCCAACACCCCGGCCGGCACGGTGCTGTTGCTGCCGGAGGATCCCGACGCCTCGGCCCGTCTCCTCCGGGACGGCCTGCGCGACGCCCTCGGCGTGGAGGTCGGCGTGCTGGTCACCGACACCTTCGGGCGCCCCTGGCGGGCGGGGCTCACGGACGTCGCGATCGGCGCGGCGGGGGTCCGGGTGACCGACGACCTGCGCGGCGGCGAGGACACCCACGGCAATCCGCTGAGCGCCACGATCGTCGCCACCGCCGACGAACTGGCCGCCGCGGGCGACCTGGTGAAGGGCAAGACGGCCGGGCTGCCGGTGGCGGTCGTGCGCGGGCTGTCCCGCCTGGTGACCCCGGAGGACGGCCCCGGCGCGCGGGCCCTGGTCCGCGACGCCCGCGACGACATGTTCCGCCTCGGCACCTCGGAGGCGGTCCGCGAGGCGGTCACCGGTCGCCGCACGGTGCGCAGCTTCACGGACGAGCCCGTCGACCCGGGGGCGGTGCGCCGCGCCGTGGCCGCCGCGGTGACGGCACCCGCCCCGCACCACACCACCCCCTGGCGGTTCGTCCTGCTCCAGTCGCCGGAGTCCCGGACCCGTCTGCTGGACGCCATGCGGGACGCCTGGATCGCCGACCTGCGCCGGGACGGCAAGTCGGAGGAGTCCATCGCCAAGCGGATCCGCCGGGGGGACGTGCTGCGCAACGCCCCCTTCCTGGCGGTGCCGTGCATGGTGACGGACGGTTCGCACACCTACGGCGACGCCCGGCGGGACGGCGCCGAGCGCGAGATGTTCGTGGTCGCGACCGGCGCCGGGGTGCAGAACTTCCTGGTCGCCCTGGCCGGGGAGCGGCTGGGCTCGGCCTGGGTGTCGTCCACGATGTTCTGCCGCGACGTGGTCCGCGAGGTGCTGGACCTGCCGGCCCACTGGGATCCGATGGGCGCGGTGGCCATCGGTCACCCCGCCGGGGAGCCCCGGCCGCGGCCCGCGCGGGACGCGGACGCCTTCGTCGAGGTGCGGTGAGCCGGTCCCGCGAGCGCCTACCCTCGTAGGGTGCTTCCGCGGCCCCGGCCGCGCCCTTGCCCCCGTTCCCCTGGAAGTCCCCGTGGCAGGACGTTTCGCTCCCGGCCCCCCGCGCCCCGACGGCGCGGGGGCCGCAGCCGTGCCCGGGCGCGGCGGCCGGGTGGTGGCGCCCGCCGCCGGGATACCCCGGCAGGCACCGGCGCCGCCCCGGGTGCGCACCTGGATGCCGGACGGTCCGCTGGACCTCGCTCTCGTCCTCGGCCCGCTGCGGCGCGGCACCGGCGACCCGACGTTCCGGACCCTGCCGGACGGCTCGGCCTGGCGGGCCAGCCTCACCCCGGCCGGGCCCGGCACGCTGCGGGTCACGCGGCGCGGCGAGGAGGTGCGCGGCGAGGCGTGGGGGCCGGGCGCCGACTGGCTGCTGGACCGTCTGCCGGAACTGCTCGGCTCCGCCGACGACCCCGACGCCTTCGTGCCCCGGCACCGGCTGCTGGCGCACACCCGGCACCGGCGGCCCGGACTGCGGCTGACCCGGACGGGGCTGGTGCTGGAGTCGCTGATCCCGTCGGTCCTGGAACAGAAGGTCACCACCGGCGAGGCGTACCGGGCCTGGCGGCTCCTGGTGCGGAGGTTCGGCGAACCGGCGCCCGGACCGGCGCCGGAGCGGATGTACGTGATGCCGTCGCCGCGGACGTGGGCGCTGATCCCGTCCTGGGAGTGGCACCGGGCAGGCGTCGACGACAAGCGGGCGTCGACGATCCTGCGGGCGGTGCGGGTCGCGCCCCGGCTGGAGGAGGCGGTGCGGATGCCGCCGCCGGCGGCGCGGGAGCGCCTGGAGCGGGTGCCGGGCATCGGGCCGTGGACGTCGGCGGAGACCGTGCAGCGCAGTCACGGCGCACCCGACGAGGTGACCGTGGGGGACCTGCACCTGCCCGGCATCGTCGGCTGGGCCCTCGCCGGGGACCGCTACGCGGACGACGCGGTGATGCTGGACCTGCTGGATCCGTACGCGGGCCAGCGGCACCGGGCGGCGCGCCTGATCCTGCTCAGCGGCCGGGTCCCGGAACGCCGGGCGCCCCGCATGCCGCACGGGGACATCGGCCGCCTGTAGCCCGGACCGCGGCCGGGGCGGGGGCCGTCGCACCGGGCGGGGGCCGCCGGCCGGCCCGGCGGCCGGGGTCCGGGCGGGGCTCCCGCCCCGCCCGTCCGGCGTCCTCGCCCGTCCCGCCCGGCGTCGCTCTCACGCGCTCCCGGACCGCCGCCCGCACCGCGGCATCGGCCGCGGTGTCACGCGCCGGCGCGACCGGGGAGGGCGCCGGCGCACGACCGCCCCTGGTGCGTCACCGCCTGGCGGGTGTCACTGGTCCGACGAGAAGCGGACCGCGCCGGCCGGGATGCGGGCGTCGCACCAGACCCGGGCCCCGTCCAGGAACTCGTTGCGGGCGCCGACGACCGCGCCGTCCCCTATCACCGTCCCGGTCAGCACCGACCGCTCCCCCACCCGCGCCCGGGTGCCGATCAGGGAGTCGGTGACGACCGCGCCCGGTTCTATGACCGCGCCCGGCAGGATGGTGCTGCCGAAGACGCGCGCGCCCTCCGCCACGAACGCGCCCTCGCCGACCACCGTGCCGCCCGCCAGCTTCGCGTCGGGTGCCACCGTCGCCGTGGGCAGCACCAGCCGGTCGCCGCACCGCCCGGGGACGGCCGGCGACGGGGCCCGGCCGAGCACCAGGTCCGCCGAGCCGCGCACGAACGCCGCCGGGGTGCCGAGGTCGAGCCAGTAGGTGGAGTCGACCATGCCCTGCAGGTGCGCCCCCGCCTCCAGCAGCCCGGGGAAGGTCTCCCGCTCCACGGACACCGGCCGCCCCGCGGGGATGGTGTCGATGACCGAGCGGCGGAAGACGTACGCGCCCGCGTTGATCTGGTCGGTGACGATCTCCTCGGGTGTCTGGGGCTTCTCCAGGAACGCCAGGACCCGTCCGGTGTCGTCGGTGGGGACCAGCCCGTAAGCCCGGGGGTCGGTGACCTTGGTCAGGTGCAGGGAGACGTCCGCGCCGGTCGACTCGTGCGTCCGCACCAGCGCCCGGATGTCCAGGCCCGTCAGGATGTCCCCGTTGAAGATGAGCACCGGTTCGTCGGGGCCCGAGTGGAGCCGGGAGGCGACGTTGCGGATGGCGCCGCCCGTGCCGAGCGGTTCCTCCTCCGTCACGTACTCGATGTGCAGCCCGAGCGACGCGCCGTCGCCGAAGTGGGGTTCGAAGACCTCGGCCAGGTAGGACGTGGCCAGGACGATGTGCTCGACGCCCGCGGCTCTGGCTCTCGCCAGCTGGTGCGTCAGGAAGGGCACTCCGGCCGCGGGGACCATGGGCTTGGGCGTGTGCACCGTGAGCGGGCGCAGCCGCGTGCCCTTGCCGCCGACCAGGAGGATCGCTTCTGTCACCTGTCGTCTCTGCTTCCTGCCGGGACCGGCCGAAGGTGTGTTTCGGCCGGTCAGTGTATGCAGACCGTTCCACCGCGCATGCGACGGCCGTGGACTCCGGCAGGAAGGAACGTGCGGCCCGGCGCCTCCGCGTGCCTCAGCGGCCCTGGTAACGGGCCGCCGTGGAACGGGCGGTGCCGAGCTTCTTGTAGAGCTTCCCCCCTGGGCACGCCGTGTTGAACCCGTCCCGGTGACCGGAGATCACGTTCAGTCGCACCTTCTTGCCTTTTCGGTAGAGATTGCCACCCGCCGACGTGAGGTATGTCTTCCCCTTGGGATTCATGCCGTGCAGACCCAGCTTCCAGGCCGTCAGCCGGGACACCGCCTTCACCGCGGAGGCCGACGGCTTCTTGGCACCGTAGGACCCGATGACCGCGATGCCCATGCTGTTGCTGTTGAAGCCCAGCGTGTGCGCGCCCAGCACCGGCTTGGCCACTCCCCCGGCGCGGCCCTCGTAGATGCGTCCGCACTTGTCGACGAGGAAGTTGTAGCCGATGTCCCGCCAGCCGAGGCTCACCACGTGGTAGCGGTAGAAGCCGCGGATGAGGGAAGGCGCCTGCGCGCACGTGTAGTTGTTGCCGGAGGCGGTGTGGTGGACGAAGGCCGCCTTGACCTTCTTGGTGTAGGAGAAGCCCTTCTCCCGCAGGCTCTCGCTCGCCCCCCAGCCGCGCCGGGTGGTGATGGCGGGGCGCGGTCCGATGTACGGCTTCGCCTGCTGCCGGGTCTCCGCCTGCTGGGCGAGGAGTTCCCGCTCGGTCTGCTCGCGGCTCAGGGCGGGGATCTCGGCCGCGCCGAGCGGTGCCAGGCCGGCGTTGGCGGCGGAGGCCGCTGTCGCCTCGGCGGTCGTCGCGCCGGCCCGGGAGTCGTCCGGAGCACCGGCCGCGGGCCAGGTGCCCTCCCCGGGGTCGATGAGTTCGACCTGGAGTCCGGCGGGGAGCAGGGGGACCGCGGCGGTGCGCGCGCCCGGGGCGGCGCCGGCGGTCTCGCCGGCCGCGGGGGCGGCCTCCGCGCGGACGCGGATCTCGACGCCGTCCGACGCGCCCGTCCACAGCGGCGCGGTGGCGCCGCGCCGCGGACCGGAGGCGCGTTCCGGGGTGCCCGGGTCGGCCGCGTGGTCGGCGTTGTGGGTCTCGACGTCCTGCCAGTCGGACCAGGTTCCGGTGGTGACGGACCGGGTGCGGACCTGGACCCGGCCGTCGAGGTGGGCGGCGGGGTCGTCCCAGACGACCCCGAGGAGGGAGAACTGCCGTACGGTCCGCGGGCCGAGGCCCTGGACCGCGGTGCCCGCGGCGCGGTCGCCGCCGAGCGGACGGAGGGACAGGGACTGGGTGCTGCCGGGGACGCCCGGTTCGGCCGTACCCGACGCACGCGTGGCCGCTTCAGCCGTCGGCGCCGGTCCCGCGGCCGCCGCGGCGGGCGGGGCGAGGGGGAGGGCGAGGGCGGCGGCACACGTGACACCGATCGAGGAAGCAAGAATTCCACGCATGCCCCTGAGCTTGGACATAAGCGCATGAATCTGTCCATCGCGGATATGACGGGCCGTCGGGCCCCGTTCCGCCGAACCGGTGGACCGCCCGAGCGGTGCCCCGGGGCCCGCCCGCGTACGCTTGCCCGGGTGAACTCCCGTGACCGCACCCCTGCCGACCTGCTGAGTTCCGCGCTCGCCGCGGACCCGGGACGCCCCCTGGTGACGTTCTACGACGACGCCACGGGCGAACGCGTCGAATTGTCCGTGGCCACCTTCGCCAATTGGGTGGCCAAGACCGCCAATCTCCTCCAGGACGAACTGTCCGCCGAACCGGGCGACCGGGTGGCGCTGCTGCTGCCCGCGCACTGGCAGACGGCCGTGTGGCTGCTGGCCTGCTCGTCGGTCGGCGTGGTCGCCGACGTGGCGTCCGCCGATCCGGGCGCGGCCGACGTCGTGGTGAGCGGGCCGGACACGCTGGAGGCGGCCCGCGCGTGCACCGGCGCCCGGATCGCGCTGGCGCTGCGGCCGCTCGGCGGACGCTTCCCGCAGCCTCCCGAGGGCTTCGCCGACTACGCGGTGGAGGTGCCCAGCCAGGGCGACCGCTTCGTGCCGTACGCGCCGGTCTCCCCGGACGACCCGGCGCTGATCGTGGCGGGGCGGGAGTTCAGCGGCGCGGAGGTGGTGCAGCGCGCCGAGGCGGAGGCCGCCGGCCTGGGCCTGACCGGTCCGGGCACGCGCATCCTCTCGGGGCTGCCGTACGACACCTGGGACGGGCTCAACGCGGGGCTGTACGGGCCGCTGGCGACCGGCGGCTCGGTGGTGCTGTGCCGCAACCTGGACCGGCTGGACGCGGAGAGCCTGGACAAGCGGGTGGAGAGCGAACGGGTCTCGGTCATCGCGCACCGGACCTCCCGGCCGTAGGCCGTGGGCGGCGGCCGCGCCCCGGAGCCGCACAGGACGGTCCCGGGACGCGGCCGCCGGGCGGCCCGTGACCGCCCGTCCCCGCTCCCCGGCACCGCGCCGCCCACCGCGCCCCGCCCTCCCCGCCCGGGAAGCCGGCCGCCCTCCCCGGCCCGCCCGGCCCAAACCCCGTGGCCGCCCCCTTCACCCGCTCGCGCCGGCCGGTCCCCCGTTCGGCGCAGTTCCACCCGCGCACCGCCGCCCGGCCGGGTCATCGTCGTGGCGACGGCACGGCACGGCACGCGCCGGACGCACCGCACCCGGTGCGCCGCCGAGACGGTGGGCGGCGGCTGCGGCGCGGCGTCCGGTCCGTACGACGTTCCCGCGCGCCAGGGAGGGGTGGAGGCGGTCATGAGCGACACCGCAGACGCGTCCCCCGGCGGGCCGGGGCCCGCCGGGCGCGGTCTCGCCCCCGGCGCCGGGGCCTCGGCGACCGGCACCGGACGCACCCGGCGCAGGCGCCGGCGGTGGACCCGGATCACCGCGCTGTCGGCCGCCGGTGTGCTGGTGGCGGCGGCCGGTGCGGGCTGGGCGGTGTACGCCAAGCTGGAGGGCAACATCACGCCGGACGAGGCCGCCGCGGCCGAACTCGCCCGGTACGAGAAGGAGCGGCCGACCGCGTTGGTCAAGGACGCCCGCAACATCCTGCTCATCGGCTCGGACTCGCGCGCCGGCGACGGCAACGCCCGCTACGGCCGGGACTCCGGGACGGAGCGGTCGGACACCGCCATCCTGCTGCACCTGGCGGCCGGCCGGCGGGACGCGACCGCGGTGTCCCTGCCCCGCGACCTGATGGTGGACGTGCCGGGCTGCCTGCGCCCCGACGGCACCCGCACCCGGCCGATGTTCACGATGTTCAACCAGGCGTTCGCGATGGGCGGTTCCGCCTGCGCCATCCGCACCGTGGAGAAACTCACCGACATCCGCGTCGACCACCACGTCGTCGTCGACTTCCAGGGCTTCAAGAAGATGGTCGACGCCGTCGACGGCGTGGAGGTGTGCCTGCGGCGGCCCATCGACGACGAGGACGCCGGACTGAGCCTGCCCGCCGGGCGGGTGACCCTCGACGGCGAGCAGGCGCTCGGTTATGTGCGGGCCCGGAAGTCCCTCGGGAACGGAAGCGACACCGACCGGATGGAACGCCAGCAACGCTTCCTCGGAGCGCTCGTCAACAAGGTGCGCAGCAATGACGTTCTGCTGAATCCGGCGAAGCTCTATCCCGTTCTGGACGCGGCCACCTCCTCCCTCACCACCGATCCGGCGCTGGCAAGTCTGCGCGGTTTGTACGAACTCGTGCGCGGCCTGCGCGACATTCCCACGGAACGGGTGCAATTCCTCACCGTGCCACGGGAGTCCTACGTCCACGACGCGAATCGGGACCAGCTTGTGCAGCCCGCCGCGCGGGAACTCTTCGAGCGGTTGCGCACCGACGCGCCGCTGGTCGTGGCGCGGGGAGCGGCGCGCAGTCCGGCCGGGGAAAGCGGATCCGGCGCCTTGGTCGAGAACTCCGGCCGCACCGCCGTGCGGGGTGACGGAAAGGCCGCGGGAAAGACCTCCGGGGAAGCGTCCGACACCACCTCCCCCGCCCCCACGTTCTCCGGCAACACGGCCGCCGAGGACAGCTGCGTGTAGAGAACGGGCCCCGGCAACTCCCCGACGGGCGGGCACGGTCCAAGGAAATGGGCGGATTGCCCGCTTGTAGGCGCGTGGAATGTGTCACCGGCGTCGCTGCACACGGATCCGTGCCGTTAGTGTGAGCCGACCCGGTGCGCGGCACCTCGGGCTCGGTCCCGAGATCGCGCGCCGTGACACCGAGACCCGAGCGCCTTGGGAGGGGAGAGGCGCCGCGTGGCCCCGACGGAGGATTCAGGCGACCGTGGACGCGCAAGGCCGTGGGCGGGCGGACGACATCGACCCCGCAGACCAGTGGGTGCTCAACCCGACGACGGGTGAATACGAACTGCGACTGAGCCCTTCCGCGGCGCAGTCACCGGTGCCCGAGCCCCGCCGGGCGCGCAGCGCCGCACCGGCCGCGCCGCGCGGCCGGACGGAGGCACCGCCGAGGACGCCCGAGTCGCCCGGCCGCCGGTCGCCCGAGCGCGAGGTGCCGCCGCCGCGCCGGCGCAAGGGCGCGCCCGAGGAACCGCCGCCGGGACGGCGCGGACGCCGCCCGGTCAAGAAGAAGGCGAAGGCGAAGCGGGCCCTGCTGTGGACCGGCGGGGTCATGGCGTTCGTGGTGCTGGCCACCGGTGCCGCCGGGTACCTGTACCTGGAGCACCTCAACGACAACATCACCTCGGTCCCCGACGACGGTGCGGGCACGGGCGGCTTCAGCAAGGACAAGGCCATCAACATCCTGCTGATCGGCACCGACAAGCGCACCGGCAAGGGCAACAAGGGGTACGGCGACGCCGGGAGCCCCGGGCACGCCGACACCACGATCCTGCTGCACGTCTCCAAGGACCGTTCCAACGCGACCGCGTTGAGCATCCCGCGCGACCTGATCGTCGACATCCCCGACTGCCCGACCACGCAGGAGGACGGCAGCACGAAGGTCATCGCGGGCACCACCGGGGTCCGCTTCAACACCAGCCTCGGCCAGGACGGCCGGACGCCCAGCTGCACCATGCGCACGGTGACCGAGCTGACCGGCATCACGCCGGACAACTTCATGGTGGCGGACTTCAACGCGGTCAAGACGCTGACCTCGGCGGTGGGCGGGGTCGAGGTCTGCCTCGGCAAGGACATCGACGACCCGGACTCGCACCTGAAGCTGCCCAAGGGCACCCACACCATCGAGGGCGAGACGGCGCTGGCCTACGTGCGCACCCGTCACTCGGTCGGTTTCGGCGGGGACCTGAGCCGGATCGGGCTGCAACAGCAGTTCCTGAGCGCGCTGATGCGCAAGCTGAAGTCCAGCGACACGCTGACCAGCCCGTCGAAGATGGTCAAGCTGGCCGAGGCCGGGACCGAGGCGCTGACCGTCGACTCCCAGCTGGACAGCATCAACAAGCTGAAGGACCTCGGCCTGGAGCTGGGCAAGCTCAACACCGAGAACCTGACGTTCACCACGGTGCCGGTGAAGGACAACCCGACGGAGCAGGTGAAGGCCACCGTCGTCCTGGAGGAGGCCAAGGCCGAGCAGGTGTTCGACCTCATCCGCAACGACGTGTCGTTCACGGAGGTCAAGAAGCGGAAGAAGAAGGAGAAGGCCGCCGTCGCCGCCCGCCTCAAGGGCGAGAAGGCCCCGGCGTCCGAGGTGCGGGTGCGGGTCCTCAACGGCGGTGCGGCGCAGGGGAGCGCCCAGCAGACCCTGAGCTGGCTCCAGGTCGAGGAGGGCGTCACCAAGTCCGAGAACGGCGGCAACGCGCCCGAGGAACTGAAGAAGACCACCCTGGAGTACGACCCCGACCAGGCGGACCAGGCCCGCCGTCTCGCCGCGATCCTCGGCCTGTCGGGGTCGGCCATGAAGCCCGGCGAGAGCGTCACCAACGCGCAGGGCGTGCCGGCGATGACGCTGACGCTGGGCAAGGACTTCAAGGGGCCGGGCGTGTCCCTGACCCCGCCGGACAAGGCGCCGGACGACATCGAGAAGTCCACGGCGGACAAGGTCGAGTGCGCCGAGTGACCCGCCGGGTCCGCCCCGCGTCCCCCGGGCGCGGGGCGGACCCGTGTCCGGGGGACGGGGACGGACCCGCGTTCGGGCGATGCGGGACGGGCCCGCGTTCGGGCGATGCGGGACGGGCCCGCGTTCGGGGCGCAGGGGGCGTCCGGCGGCCCGGCGCGCTGCCGCCCCCGGCGCGGTCGCCCGCAGGGCGCTCCGCGGGGGACGGACGGGGCCGCCCGCGTGCTGCCCGCACCCTCCGGGGGCAGGACCCCTCCGGGCGGTGGACGCCCCCGCCGGCGCCCGGGCCGGGCGGTCCGCGGAGGTCCGTGAGCCCTGTCGCCGGTGGCCGCCCCCGTCGCCGGTAGTGGGAAAACCCTTTGATCCAGGGTCGGATGGCAGGGAATGTCCCGTTTCATGAGCGAGGAATTCGTCACTGCCTTCACTCCATCACCGGCGGGGCAGCTAATGTGAGCGCTCCAGTGCCCCCGGCCGCGAGGACTGCCGTCCTCGCGTCGTGCACTGAGGTGACCAGCACCGCGGGCGCCTTCCGGAGGGGGGAAGGCGCCACGTGGTCCCGACGAAGGATCCGGACACCATGGACGCGCAAGGCCGTGGGCGGGGGGACGACATCGATCCCGCAGACCAGTGGGTAATCAATCCGGCCACCGGGGAATACGAACTGCGACTGGGCCCTTCCGCTCCGCAACCGGCCGTGCCCCGGCCCCGGGCGGGGGCGCAGGACGGCGCGCCGGGCCGCACGCGGGCGCCCGGGCGGCGGGAGTCCGTGCCGCCGCAGCGGCGGCGCGAGCCCGCGGAGCCGTCCCCGGGGCGGCGCGCCGGCAGGGCCCCGCAGAAGAAGCCGAAGGGCAGGCGGATCCTGCTGTGGACCGGCGGCACCATGGCGTTCGTGGTGCTCGCCACCGGCACGGTCGGCTACTTCTACCTCAAGCACCTCGAGGGCAACGTCACCACGGCCGACGTCGGTGACGCCGCGAAGAGCAACTTCAGCAAGGACGAGGCGTTCAACATCCTCGTCCTCGGCACCGACAAGCGCACCGGCAAGGGCAACAAGGGGTACGGCGACGCCGGCAGCGTCGGGCACGCGGACACCACCGTGCTGCTGCACGTGTCCAAGGACCGTACGAACGCGACCGCGTTGAGCATCCCGCGCGACCTGATCGTCGACATCCCCGACTGCCCGACCACACTGGAGGACGGCACCGAGACCGTCGTCCCCGGGGTGCAGGGCGCCCGGTTCAACCGGAGCCTGGGCGAGGGCGGCCGGGACCCGGGCTGCACCATGCGCACCGTGGAGGCGGCCACCGGCATCAAGCCGGACCACTTCATGATGGCGGACTTCAACGCGGTGAAGACCCTGACCACGGCCGTCGAGGGGGTCGAGGTGTGCCTGGCGAAGGCGGTGGACGACAAGAAGTCCCACCTGAAGCTGCCCGCCGGGAAGTCGGTCGTCGAGGGCGAGCAGGCCCTCGCGTTCGTCCGCACCCGCTCCAGCTTCGGCAACCAGGGCGATCTCGACCGGATCAAGGTGCAGCAGCAGTTCCTGGGCTCGCTGATGCGCAAGATGTCCTCCGGCGACACCCTGACCAGCCCCACCAAGCTGCTGAAGCTCGCCGAGGCCGCCACCGAGGCGCTCACCGTCGACAAGGCCCTCGGCAACGTCAACACGCTCAAGGACGTCGCCCTGGAACTGAAGAAGGTGCCGCCGAAGAACATCTCCTTCCTCACCGTGCCGGTGAAGGACAACCCCGCCGAGCGGGTGAAGGCGACCGTCGTCCTCGACGAGGCGCGGGCGCCGCAGGTGCTGGACGCCATCCGCGACGACGTGTCGCTGACCGAGGTCAAGCAGAAGCGGAAGAAGGAGAAGGCCGCGGTCGCCGCCCGGTTGAAGGGGACGAAGGCGCCCGCCTCCGAAGTCCGGGTGCAGATCCTCAACGGCGGCGCCCCCTCGGGCAGCGCCCAGCGCACCCTGAGCTGGCTCCAGGTCGAGGAGGGCGTCACCAGGTCCGAGAACGGCGGCAACGCGCCCGAGGAACTGAAGAAGACCACCCTGGAGTACGCCCCCGACCAGGCGGACCAGGCCCGCCGTCTCGCCGCGATCCTCGGCCTGTCGGGGTCGGCCATGAAGCCCGGCGAGAGCGTCGTCAACTCCCAGGGCGTGCCCGCGATGACCCTCACCCTCGGCAAGGACTTCGAGCGTCCCGGCGTGAAGCTGGACGGCTCGGGCGCGACCCCGCCGAAGGTCGACAAGTCCACCGCCGACAAGGTCGAATGTGCGAGCTGACGCTCAGGTGAGAGCGTCGCGGCGGCCGGCTTCACCGTGTTGAAGTCGTTGTCGTTTCCTGTGCAACTGACGGGCCCGTCGTGCGTCTAACAGGACGCAGGACGGGCCTGTTTCACGACACGAGAGGTGCCAGGAGTGGCGAGAACGGGGGCTGTGACGAGGAACGCCGACCCGGACACACCCGGTGACGGCGATCCGGCCGCGGACCGGGAGGGGGGCCCGTCCGACGGGGACGGCGGCACGGCCCCGGCCGGCGACGACCGCCGCCGTGCGCGGCGCGGCCGGCGGGTGCTCAAGTGGTCCGCGGCGGTGCTCGCGCTGCTCATAACCGGCTCCGCCGGGGCGGGTTACCTCTACTACCGGCACCTCAACGACAACCTCAAGAAGGACACCCTGAACCTCGGCGACAACAAGATCGCCGCCCCCACGCCCAACGCCGCCGGGCAGACCCCGCTGAACATCCTGCTGATCGGTTCGGACGCCCGGGACACCGAGGAGAACCAGCAACTCGGCGGCGCCCGCGAGACGTTCGGCTCGACCCCGCTGGCCGACGTGCAGATGCTGGTGCACCTGTCGGCGGACCGCTCCAACATGTCGGTGGTCAGCATGCCGCGCGACACCCTGGTGCAGATCCCCAAGTGCACCGACCCCGAGGACGGGACGGTGTATCCGGCGAGCAACGGCCGGGTGATGACCAACCAGAGCCTCGGGCACGGCGGTCCGGGCTGCACGGTGGCCACCTGGCAGGAGCTCACCGGTATCCACATCGACCACTTCGTCATGGTGGACTTCGCCGGGGTGGTGTCCATGGCCGACGCGGTCGGCGGCGTCCCGGTGTGCGTGGACCGGAACATCCACTCCCGCGACAGCCGGGGTCACGGCTCCGGCCTGAAGCTGGAGAAGGGCACCACCCACATCAAGGGCGAGCAGGCCCTGCAATGGCTGCGCACCCGGTACGGCTTCGAGGACGGCAGCGACCTGGCCCGTGCCAAGGCCCAGCACATGTACATGAACGCGATGGTCCGTCAGCTGCGCGAGAACGCCACCCTGAGCAGCCCCAACAAGCTCCGCAGACTGGCCGAGAAGGCCACCACGGCGCTGACCGTCGACCCCGGCCTGGACACCGTCAAGAAGCTCTACGACCTCAGCAACGAGCTGCGCAAGGTGGAGCCGAAACGTATCACCATGACCACCATGCCCAACCGGTACGTCGGCGCCCGCGTGGAGCCCACCGAGGACGCCGAGCAGCTGTTCCGGCTGGTGCGCGAGGACATCGCCCTGGACGGCAGGGACTCCGGGACCACCGAGGACGAGCCGGCCGTGGAGGACGCCCCCGCCGAACCGGCCGCCCCCGACGACGAGATCGCCGTGCAGGTCCGCAACGGCACCCGGACCGACACCCTGGCGCCCGCGGCCGGACGGGCCGGCACCGTGGCCGCGCTGCTCAAGGAGGAGGGCTTCACCGGCGCCTCGGCCGACACCGTCGGCGCCACGCGGGCGAAGCGCACCGTGGTGCGCTACCCGAGCGCCGACCTGGAGGGCGACGCCCGGCGGGTCGCCGAGGTGCTGGGCATCCCGTCGGACGCGGTGCAGCGGTCCACCGAGGTGTCCGGCGTGACGCTCGTCGTGGGCGCCGACTGGCGCGAGGGCGACACCTACCGGGCTCCGGAGAAGGACGACAGCACCCCCGAGTCGGCCCAGCCGCTCAACGGCGCCGACGACTCGGCGTGCATGGAGGTCAACCCGGCCTTCAGCTGGTAGCCGGGGCGCCCGTCCCGGCGCGGGCCACGCCCGGCACGGCGCGGGGCCCTCCCCCACCGGGAAGGGCCCGCTGGCGGCCGGTCCGTCAGGCCGCCGGTCCGTCAGGCCGCCGGGGCGTCCGCCCGGACGGCCGGGCGGCGCGAGGCGATGACCTTCTTCGCCAGCGAGCGCGGGCTGGTCAGGAAGCCCCACCCCCACGACATGTGCATGGTGGCCAGGGCCACGGGTATCCGCAGCCGCGCCGTCAGCGGCAGGCCCTTGCCCGCCGGCACCGAGCCCAGCACGATCGCCGCCAGGTAGCCGCCGGGCACCACGAAGCCCCAGGGGGTCACCAGGACACCGGCCAGGGTGCCCGCCGCGATCGCGCACACCGCGGCCGGCGGGGCCAGGTAGCGCAGGTTGATGGACCCCGCGTGGTAGCGGGCCACCACGTGCCGCCAACGGCCGTAGTCCTTGTACTGCTTGGCCAGGGCCCGCACCGTGGGCCGCGGGCGGTAGGACACCTTGAGCTCCGGCGAGAACCAGATCAGCCCGCCGGCCTCCCGGATGCGGAAGTTCAGCTCCCAGTCCTGGGCGCGGATGAACTCCACGTTGTAGCCGCCCTGCTGCTCCAGCGCCTCCCGCCGGAACACCCCCAGGTACACCGTGTCGGCGGGACCGGCCTCGCCGCCGGTGTGGAAGGCGGCGTTGCCGACGCCGATCCGGGACGTCATCGCGGCGGCGACGGCGTGCTCCCAGTCGTTCTCCCCCTCGGCGTGCATGATGCCGCCCACGTTCTGCGCGCCGGTCTCCTCCAGGAGCCGCACGGCGGTGGCGATGTAGTTCGGGGAGAGCATCCCGTGCCCGTCGACGCGGACCACGACCGGATGGCGCGAGGCCTTGATCGCCGCGTTGAGGGCGGCCGGGGTGCGGCCGGTCGGGTTGGGCACGGTGTGCACCCGCGGGTCCTCGGCGACGAGCTCGGCGGCGATCTCGTCCGTGCGGTCCGTGGACGGACCGAGGGCGATCACGACCTCCATCTCGCCGTCGTACTCCTGGGCGAGGATCGCGCGGACGGCGCCGCGCAGATGCCGCTCCTCGTTGAGGACCGGCATGATCACGGAAACGGCGGGGTGCCGCACGTCGGGATTGGCGTTCATAGGAGGCTCACGTTACCGCGTACGGGGGACACCGATGCGCGCGCCGGGGGCGATGAGCCGGGCCGCAGATCGTATCGGCCTACGGTGCTCAAGATCCACGCACGGCCGTCGTCCGGAGGTGTCCCCTTTGCCCACGCCGCCGCGGTCCCCCCGGCCCCGTACCACGCCCCGGCGCCCGCACCGACCGTCCCGCGGCGCCCCGCGTCCCCCCGCCCGCCGCCGGGCGCGCTGGGCGATGCGGGCCGTCACCACCGTCTCGGTGGTGGTGCTCGCGTCGGCGGGCATCGGGCACGCGGTGCTCACCGGCCTGGAGTCGGGCATCGACCGGGTCGACCCGTTCCGGGACATGAAGAACCGTCCCGAGGCCGGCCACGGCATGAACATCCTGGTCGTCGGCACCGACGGACGCGACGGGATCAGCAAGGAGGAGCGGCGCAAGTACCGCCTCGGCGGGGCGCCCTGCCACTGCACCGACACGATGATGATCGTGCACATCTCCGAGGACCGGGACCGGGCCAGCGTGGTGAGCCTGCCGCGCGACTCCTACGCCATGACGCCCGCGCACACCGACCGGGTCAGCGGCGAGCAGCACGAGGGGCACCCCGTGAAGCTGAACGCCGCCTACGCCGAGGGCGGGCCGCAGCTGACCGTGCGCACGGTCGAGAAGATGACCCGGGTGAAGATCGACCACTACCTGGAACTGGACTTCACCAGCTTCATGAAGACCGTCGACGTCGTCGGCGGCGTCGAGATCTGCACCGACCGGCGGCTGAAGGACTCGCACACGGGCCTGGACCTGGCCCCCGGCCGGCACACCCTGGACGGCGGGCGGGCCCTGCAGTACGTGCGCGCCCGCCACCTCGACGCCGCGGCCGACCTGGGCCGGATGAAACGCCAGCAGCGCTTCATGGCCGCCCTGGTCGAACGGGCCACGTCCTCCGGGATCCTGCTCAACCCGATGAAGTTCCGGGACGTGACCCGGGCGGTGCTCGGCTCGGTCCGCGCCGACAAGGGCTTCGGCACCGACGAACTGCTCGACCTGGGACGGGCGATGCGGAACTTCTCCCCCTCCTCCTCGGAGTTCACCACGATCCCGATCGGGAAGATGGGCCACCGTGTCGAGGGGGTGGGGTCCACGCTGAAGTGGGATCCGGAGAAGTCGGAGCGCATCTTCGAGGCGCTGCGCCGGGACGACCCGCTGTCCCCGCCCCCGACGAAGGGCGGGGCGCTGCGGGTGGCCGTGGACCCCGCGCAGATCCGGGTCCAGGTGGAGAACGGCACCACGACCGCCGGGCTGGGCCGCCGCGTCGACGCGGCCCTGGCGGCGACCGGCTTCGCCACCACCCGGGCCCCGGCCAACGCCGCGGCCCGGGACGTGACGCGCACCGTCATCGCCTACGACCCGCGCTGGGACCGCTCCGCCAAGTCCCTGGCGGCGGCCCTGCCGGGCAGTGAACTGCGCGCGGTCAAGGGCCAGGGCGCCACGCTCAAGGTGATCGCTGGGACGGACTTCGAGAAGGTCCGCAAGGTGCGGCCCGCGGACCCCGGCCAGGACGAGTTCGGTGTGGTGCGCGGCGACGAGGTCGGCTGCACCTGACCGGACCGGGTGCGCCGGCCGCGGCCGCCCGGGGCCCGCGCGGCTCAGTCCTCGTACCCCTCGGCGGCCCGCCGCTCGCGCAGCTCCATGATCGCCCGGCGGCGGGCCAGCCGGTGCGTGCGGCGGATCTGCGCCTCCTGGTAGCGGCGCCGGTCCCGCTCGGTCTCCGGCAGGACCGGCGGCACGCGGCGCGGCTTGCCGTCCGCGTCGACGGCCGCGAACACCAGGTAGGCGGAGCCGACCTGGGTGGCGGGGGCGGACTCGTTCCAGCGCTCCGCCAGCACCCGCACGCCGACCTCCATCGAGGTCCGGCCGGTCCAGTTGACCTGGGCCTTGACATGGACGAGGTCGCCCACCCGGACCGGCTCCAGGAACGCCATCTCGTCCATCGACGCGGTGACCGCGGGCCCTCCGGAGTGCCGCCCGGCGACGGCGCCCGCCGCGTCGTCGACCAGTTTCATGATGACGCCGCCGTGCACCGTCCCCAGCAGGTTGGTGTCGCTGTGGGTCATGATGTGGCTGAGCGTCGTACGGGACGCGGACGTGGGCTTGCCCGGGATGTCCGGACTGTCCGTCTGAGGGGCGGGGGCCTGGTCTGTCATGGCCTCCACCTTATGCCGAGGGACATCCCGGGAATTTGTGTCAGCTTCGCAACAGCGGCGGCCCTATTTTCCGACGACCCTGTATGCCACGGCGTCCGGACCTGCACACTGTTGCGCATGACTGATTGGCCCGACGCACGGCCCGACGACCACCGCGGCAGCCGCTACGGCCGCGGCAGCGCGAGCGCACAGCCCGAAGGCGCCCGCGTGATGCGGCAGGTCCGCCGCGGCCCGACCGCCCCGCCCGCACACGGCGGTTACGGCGGCGTCCCGCAGCAGCCCTCCTACGTCGACGGCCAGGGCCACGGCGGCTACGACGGATACGGCGGCGGTCAGGGCGGTGACTACAACACCGGCCAGGTCTACGGCCGGCCCTCCGGTCCCGGCGGCCCGGGCGGCGTCGGCGAGTACCCGCGGCAGTCCGCGCCGGACTGGCGGCGCCGCATCAAGGTGACCGCGATCACCGTCGCCACTGTGCTGATCGTCACTCTGGTCGGCACCTATTTCTGGGCCGACTCCAAGCTGAACCGCGAGGTCGACCTGTCCAAGGTGATCGAGCGGCCGGAGAAGGGCGCGGGCACCAACTACCTGATCGTCGGATCGGACAGCCGCGCCGGGCTCAGCTCCGAGCAGAAGAAGGAGCTGCGCACCGGGTCCGCCGAGGGCAAGCGCACCGACTCGATGATGATCCTGCACACCGGCGACAACGGACCCACCCTGATCTCGCTCCCCCGCGACTCCAACGTGGAGATCCCGTCGTTCAAGGGCTCCGACTCCGGCAAGATGTACCCGGGCACCGGCCGTCAGGTGAAGCTCAACGCCGCCTACTCCGAGGACGGGCCCGAACTGCTGGTGCGCACCGTGGAGTTCAACACCGGCCTGCGCATCGACCACTACGTCGAGATCGGCTTCGCCGGCTTCGCGAACATCGTGGACGCGGTCGGCGGCGTGGAGATGGACATCCCGCAGGACATCAAGGACACCAAGTCCGGCGCCGACCTGAAGAAGGGCAAGCAGACGCTGGACGGCCAGCAGGCCCTCGCCTTCGTCCGCACCCGGTACGCGCTGAAGGGCTCGGACCTGGACCGCACCAAGAACCAGCAGAAGTTCCTCTCCGCCCTGGCCAACCAGGTGGCCACGCCCGGCACGGTGCTCAACCCGTTCAAGCTGTACCCGACCCTGGGCGCCGGCCTGGACTCGCTGATCGTCGACAAGGACATGGGCCTGTTCGACCTCGCGGGGATGTTCTGGGCGATGAAGGGCGTCAGCGGCGGCGACGGCACCTCGATGAACATGCCCGTCGCGGGTTCCACCGGCGGCAACCTGCTCTGGGACAAGGCAAAGGTCAAGCAGCTGGTGAACCAGCTCAACAACGACGAGAAGGTCACCGTCAAGGGCAACTGACGGCCACCGGAGGAGACTGACGGCACGTCGACGGCCGAGGGGCACCCCCGCCCGGGGGTGCCCCTCGGCCGTCTCGCCGCGGCGGCGGACGGTGTCACATCGAGGCGCCGGCCATCGTGCGGCAGGAGTCGGCGCAGCGGCGGCACGCCTCGGCGCAGCGCATCATCTGCTCGTCGTCCGGCATGCTCATACACGCCTCCGCGCACGTGTCGCACGCCGTGGCGCACATCGCGCACATGTCGTGCGCGAGCGGCGAGCGGCGCATCATCATGTCGGCGCACAGCCGGGTCGTCTCGGCGCAGTCCATCAGCGCGCGCATGATGCGGACGGGGGCCTCGCCGCCCATCTGCAGGCAGTGGCTCATGGTCTGTTCGCACATGCTGTGGCAGGTCATGCACGCGTCGATGCAGTCCTGCATCTCCTTGCTCATCGGGGCGGCGGCGGATTGCTGCGTCATGGTTCCTCCCGGGACTCCGGCGAGGGCCGGGGGTCGGTCCCCGCCCCTCCGTCCTACGCTCCTCGCCCCATGACCACCACAGGAGCGGCCCGGCCCCCGCCGCCCCGCGAAGCGGCCCGCGGGCGGGCGGCCTGCTTGGAAGCCGCCGCAACGGCAAGAAGAGGTGAGGCGCCCCGGCCGGACCGACGACGCCGGGAGGCCTCGACGAGCGGCACAGGAGACCATCCATGACCCAGGTGACACCGGAGACGGAGCGGAAGCGGCTGCGCAGACGGCTGGAGCGGCTGATCGGCATCGCGGCCACCGAGGGCAACGAGCTGGTGCCGTTGCGCAACGGCGACCGGATCTTCCCCGAGATGCTGGCGGCGGTCCGGGCCGCGGAGCACACCGTCGACATGATGACCTTCGTCTACTGGCGCGGCGACATCGCGCGGGAGTTCGCCGACGCGCTGGCCGAACGGGCCCGCGCGGGCGTGCGCGTGCGGCTGCTGCTGGACGGCTTCGGCGCCAAGGAGATCGAGCCGGACCTGCTGGACGCCATGCGGCGGGCCGGCGTCCAGGTGGCCTGGTTCCGCAAGCCGACGCGGCTGTCACCGATGCGGCAGAACCACCGCTGCCACCGCAAGGTCCTGGTCACCGACGAGCACACCGCGTTCACCGGCGGCGTCGGCATCGCCGAGGAGTGGTGCGGCGACGCCCGCGGCCCCGGCGAGTGGCGTGACACCCACGTACGGGTCAGGGGCCCCGCCGTGGACGGGATAGCCGCGGCCTTCGCCCAGAACTGGGCGGAGTGCCACGACGAGCTGTACGACGACCGCGACCGCTTCACCGACCAGGACCAGCCGGGCACCGCCACGGTCCAGGTGGTGCGCGGTTCGGCGAGTTTCGGCTGGCAGGACATGCAGACGCTGCTGCGGGTGATGATCACCTCGGCCCGCGAGCGCTTCCGCCTCTCCACCGCCTACTTCGCGCCCGACCCGTACTTCATCGGCCTGCTGTGCGCCGCTGCCCGCCGGGGCGTGCGGGTGGAGATCCTGCTGCCCGGCCCGCACACCGACCAGCGCGCCTGCCTGCTGGCCGGACGGCAGCACTACGCGGCCCTGGCCGACGCGGGCGTGGAGGTGCGGGAGTACCAGCCGACGATGCTCCACACGAAGATCATCACGGTGGACGGGGTGTGCTCCCTGATCGGCTCCACCAACTTCAACCGGCGCTCCCTGGAGCACGACGAGGAGGTCATGCTGGCCGTCCTCGACGAGGACTTCACGGCGGCCCTGGACGCCGACTTCGACGCCGACCGCAAGCTGAGCGAGCCGCTCGACCCGGGCCGCTGGCGGCACCGCCCCCTGCCCGCGCGGCTGGCCGAGGCCGCGGTCACCCCGATCCGGCGTTTTCTGTGAACCGGAGGCGATGAGTGTCCCCGCCCCGGGGAGTCCTCCCCCTGTCACCACTTTTTCCGGTCAGCGGGAGAGACAGTGCCGCAATTGCTGAGAGTGCAGAACTTCAACGTCTCGAGTGACGGGATCGGCGCGGGCGAGGACCAGAGCCTGGAGCGTCCCTTCGGCCATGTGGACCCCGGCCGGCTCTTCGCCTGGGCCGGCGCGACCGCGAGCTGGCCGAACCGCACCGAGCCCGGCGGGACCCGGGGCATCGACGACTACTTCACCCGGGACTTCGCGAACAACATCGGCGCGGAGATCATGGGGCGCAACAAGTTCGGCCCCCAGCGCGGGCCCTGGCAGGACCACACGTGGCAGGGCTGGTGGGGCGACGAGCCCCCGTTCCGCACCCCGGTGTTCGTCCTGACCCACCATCCGCGGCCGTCGATCAGGCTGTCCGACACGACGTTCCACTTCGTCGACGGCGACCCGGCGACGGTGCTGGAGCGGGCGCGGGAGGCGGCGGACGGCAAGGACGTCCGGCTCGGCGGCGGGGTCACCACCGTGCGGCAGTTCCTCGACGCCGGTCTCGTCGACACCCTGCACGTGGCGGTCTCCCCGATCGAGCTCGGCTCCGGGCTGCGGCTGTGGGACTCCCCCCGACGACCTGCTCGACCGGTATCACCTGGAGGTCGTGCCCAGCCCGAGCGGTGTGACGCACCACCTGTTCTGGCGCCGGTGACCCGCCCGCCGGCGGGCGGGTCACCGAACGGCAGTGGGGGGTGCCCCGGTCGCCCGGGCACCCCCCACCTGTCCGCCTCCGCCGCGGCTACGGCAGGTTGCGGGCCATCACGATCCGCTGGACCTGGTTCGTGCCCTCGTAGATCTGCGTGATCTTGGCGTCCCGCATCATCCGCTCGACCGGGTAGTCGCGGGTGTAGCCGTAGCCGCCGAGGAGCTGGACGGCGTCCGTGGTGACCTCCATGGCGACGTCGGAGGCGAAGCACTTGGCGGCGGCGCCCTGGAAGGTGAGGTCCCCTTCTCCACCTCCGGCGGCGACGCGCTCGGACTTGGCCGCGGCGGCGTAGGTGAGCTGGCGGGCGGCCTCGATCTTCATGGCCATGTCGGCGAGCATGAACTGGATGCCCTGGAAGTCGGCGATCGGCTTGCCGAACTGCTTGCGCTCCTGGACGTAGCCCTTGGCGTAGTCGAGGGCGCCCTGGGCGATGCCGAGGGCCTGGGCCGCGATGGTGATGCGGGTGTGGTCCAGGGTCTTCATCGCCGTGGCGAAGCCGGTGCCCTCCTCGCCGATCATGCGGTCGGCGGGGATGCGGACGTTGTCCAGGTAGACCTCGCGGGTGGGCGAGCCCTTGATGCCCAGCTTCTTCTCCGGCGCGCCGAAGGAGACGCCCTCGTCGGACTTCTCCACCACGAAGGCGGAGATGCCCTTGGAGCGCTTGGTGGGGTCGGTGACCGCCATGACGGTGTAGTACTCGGAGACGCCCGCGTTGGTGATCCAGCGCTTCACGCCGTTGAGGACGTAGTGGTCGCCGTCGCGGACCGCCTTGGTCTTCATGCCGGCCGCGTCGGAGCCGGCGTCCGGCTCGGAGAGGCAGTACGAGAACATCGCGTCGCCCTTGGCGAGCGGGGTCATGTACCGCTTCTTGAGGTCCTCGGAGCCGGAGAGCAGCACGGGCAGCGAGCCCAGCTTGTTGACGGCCGGGATGAGGGAGGAGGACGCGCAGGCGCGGGCCACCTCCTCGATGACGATGACGGTGGCGAGCGCGTCGGCACCGGCACCGCCGTACTGCTCGGGCACGTGGACGGCGTGCAGGTCGTTCGCGACCAGCGCGTCGAGGGCCTCCTGCGGGAAGCGTGCCTCCTCGTCCACCGCGGCGGCGTGCGGCGAGATCTTCGCCTCGGCCAGGGAGCGGACGGCGTCGCGGAGCATGTCGTGCTCTTCGGACGGGCGGTACAGGTCGAAGTCAGCCGATCCGGCCAAGGTCTCTCACGCTCCAAAACGCGGCGGTACTGGCGCTAACTACTGTTAAGTAACACCAATTTTAGAACTCCGCGCGCCCAGTGGATAGGTGAGCTTGACGACAGCGGCCCGCCTGCCCCGCGCGGCCCGTCCCCGCGGCCCGGATATGCTCGGGCGCGCACTGTGCCGTATACCCCTGGAGCACCCCATGGCCCTCAAGATCACCGTGATCGGGACCGGTTATCTCGGCGCGACGCACGCGGCGGCCATGGCGGAGCTCGGTTTCGAGGTGCTGGGCCTCGACGTGGTCCCCGAGAAGATCGACATGCTGCGCCGCGGCGAGGTCCCGATGTACGAGCCGGGGCTCGATGAACTGCTGCGCCGGCACGTCGCCGGGATCGAGGGCTCCACCGGGCGGCTGCGCTTCACCACGGACTGGGCCGAGGTCGGCGAGTTCGGTGACGTCCACTTCGTCTGCGTGAACACTCCGCAGCGGCACGGCGAGTACGCCTGCGACATGTCGTACGTGGACGCCGCCTTCGCCTCGCTCGCCCCGCACCTGAAGGGCCCGGCCCTGGTCGTCGGCAAGTCGACGGTGCCGGTGGGGTCGGCGGACCGGCTGGCGGCCTACCTGGCGGAGCACGCCCCGGCCGGCGGGGACGCGGAGCTGGCGTGGAACCCGGAGTTCCTGCGGGAGGGCTTCGCGGTGCAGGACACGCTGCACCCGGACCGGATCGTGGTGGGGGTGCGCGGCGAGCGGGGCGAGAAGCTGCTGCGCGAGGTGTACGCGACGCCGATCGAGGAGGGGTCGCCGTTCGTGGTGACGGACTTCCCGACCGCGGAGCTGGTCAAGACGTCCGCGAACTCCTTCCTGGCGACGAAGATCTCCTTCATCAACGCCATGGCGGAGGTGTGCGAGACCGCGGGCGGTGACGTCGCCAAGCTGGCGGAGGCGATCGGGTACGACGACCGGATCGGGGCGAAGTTCCTGCGGGCCGGGATCGGCTTCGGCGGGGGCTGCCTGCCGAAGGACATCCGGGCGTTCATGGCGCGCGCAGGTGAGCTGGGCGCGGACCAGGCGCTGACGTTCCTGCGGGAGATCGACTCCATCAACATGCGCCAGCGGGGCCGGATGGTGGAGCTGACCCGGCAGGAGCTGGGCGGCGGGCCCTTCCTGGGCAGGCGGGTGGCGGTGCTGGGCGCGACGTTCAAGCCGGACTCGGACGACGTGCGGGACTCGCCCGCGCTGAACGTCGCCGGGCAGATCCACCTGCAGGGCGGCCAGGTCACGGTGTACGACCCGAAGGGCATGGACAACGCCCGTACGGTCTTCCCCACCCTGGGCTACGCCGATTCCGCGCTGGAGGCGGTGCGGGGTGCGGACGTGGTGCTGCACCTGACGGAGTGGCGGGAGTTCCGGGAGCTGGATCCGCAGGCGCTGGGCGAGGTGGCCGCGGAGCGGCTGATCCTGGACGGGCGCAACGCGCTGGACGCCGAGGTGTGGCGGCGGGCGGGATGGCGTTACCGCGCGATGGGACGTCCCACGGCCTGAGGCGCGACCGGGCGTGTGGCCCAACCGCCTGGGAGGCGACGGGCGTGCGTCCGACCGCCCGAGGGGCGATGGGCGGCTCACTGCCCGGGGGGCCGACGGGCGGCTCACCGTCTGAGAAGTGACCGGGCGGAACGCTCCGAGGACGACGGAAGGACGCCGGTTCGGCCGAGGCTCAGTCGGCCGAACCGGCGTCCCGTTGCACATTCTGCACCACGGGGCCCCGCCCGGGTGTGGTCACGGCCACTCCCGGGCCCGCCTCGTCGTGCCGACGCGCCCCGCGTCCCGGCCGCCCGGCGCCGCTACCGCGGGTCCTTCGCCCGGTAGCGGCGCATCTTGGCGCGGGCCCCGCACACCTGCATCGAGCACCAGCGGCCGCGTCCGGCGGGGCTGCGGTCGTAGTACGCCCAGTGGCAGGTGACCGCCTCGCAGGCCTTGAGGCGGGTCCAGGTGCCCGCCGAGACGGCTTCCGCCACGGCCGCGGCGATCCGGGAGAGCAGGGGGGCGCCGTCGAGGGGCGCGAGGGCGGCGGAGCCGTCGGCGGGGTCGACGGTGACGACGAGGGGGGCGCCGGCGAGCAGGTCGCCGAGCGGGCTCACCGGGCGGTGCGGCGGGTGGCCGGCGTGGGCGAGCAGCGTGGCGCGCAGCGATTCGCGCAGTTCCCGGGCGGCGGGAAGGTCCTCCTCGGTGAGTCCGAAGGGCGCGCGGCCGTCCGCCGTGTCGAGGGCGTCGGCGCCCGACTCCAGGTCCACCGTGTTGACCAGGGCCTGGATCAGCGCCGGCCCGCCGGGCGGGGCCGCTCTCTCACTCATGGCTGGACGGTACCTCTCGTCTTTTCCCTTGCGAGGTTACCGGCTATACGGGAGCATGCAGTAACCGTTACTGGTTACCCGCTTCAATGGGTAACAACCGAGGAGGAATCATGTCCGTTGCCAAGGTGGGCGCCGTCGTCCTGGACTGTCCGGACCCGCGGGCCCTGGCCGGTTTCTACGCCGACGTGGTCGGCGGCACCCCGGAGGGAGAGGGCGACTGGGTGCAGGTCCAGGTGCCCGGCGGACCGCTCCTCGCCTTCCAGGGCGCCCCCGGTCACGTGCCGCCGCAGTGGCCCGCGCCCGACCACTCGCAGCAGTTCCATCTCGACCTGGAGGTGGAGGACCTGGACGCGGCCGAGAAGGAGGTGCTGGCGCTCGGCGCCCGGCCGCTGGACACGGAGGACCGCACGCGGACCTTCCGGGTTTACGCGGACCCGGCGGGGCACCCGTTCTGCCTCTGCGCCTGCTGACCCAGGGAGGACCCATGGCCGCCGTGGCGCGTCTGCGCTCCGTCGTCGTCGACTGCCCCGACCCCCGTGAGCTGGCCCGCTTCTACGCGGCCGTCGGGGGCGGCGTCCCCGAGGAACAGGACGCCGACTGGGTGGTGCTCCAGATCCCCGCCGGGCCGCGGCTCGCCTTCCAGCGGGCCGAGGGGTACGCCCCGCCGGACTGGCCGAGCGCCGATCACGACTCGCAGCAGTTCCACCTCGACTTCGACGCCGGGGGCACCTGGGCGGAGGTCGACGAGGCCGAGGGCAAGGTGCTGGCGCTCGGCGCGCGGGTGCTGGACCGGGAGGACGACGAGAAGAAGGGCTTCCGGGTGTACGCCGACCCGGCCGGGCACCCGTTCTGCCTGTGCCGGGTCGAGCAGCCGTAGCGGAGCCCTATGCGTGGCCCGTCCCGTCGAGGTCGGTGAGGGTGGCCGTCGACGGGGGCCGCCGGTGCCGGGCCGCGCGGGCGGTGAAGTCCGCGGCGCGCAGCACCCGCTGCACGTTCCCCCAGGTCACGAGGCCCACCTCGGCCTCCGACCAGCCGCGCCGCAGCAGCTCGGCGACCAGCGTCGGGTAGGCGGCGGTGTCGGGGAGTTCCTGCGGGTGGGCCGAGCCGGTGTCGTAGGTCCCGGAGAGGCCGACGGACTCGGGCCCGGCCGTGCGGCGGACGTGGTCGAGGTGGTCGGCGACGTCCCGGACGGTCGGGCCGGCCTGTTCGGCGGTCAGCGGCACCAGGCACAGCCCGCCGGCCGCGCCCACCTCGGCGAGCAGGTCGTCGGGCAGGTTCGCCGGGTGGGGGCGCAGGGCGCGGGCGGCGGACCGGGTGAAGAGGACGGGCGCCCGGGAGACGTCGAGGACCCGGCGGACCGTCCGGGCGGAGGCGTCGGTGAGGTCCGGCAGCACGCCCAGCCGGTTCATCTCGCGCACCACCTCCTCCCCGAACCGGGTCAGCCCGGCGGCGCCCGCCCAGGAGGTGCCGTGCAGGGACAGCACCCGCAGGCCGAGGCCGTGCAGCGCGCGCAGCACCGCCGGCGAGTCACCCATCGCCGCCGCCCGGACGGGCCCGAACAGCACGGCGATCCTGCCCCGGTGGCGGGCGTCGGCGACCTCACCGGCGCTGCCGGCCGGGAGCAGGCCCTCGTCGTGCGCGGCGACGACCGACCGGGCGAGGTCCAGCTGGTCCAGGGCGGCCACGACGGCGCGTCCGCCGTCCCCCGCGTCCGGCAGGTCCAGCGACCAGAACACCGCACCGACGTGTCCCGCGCGCAGCCGCGGCAGGTCCGCCTCGACGGCGCTGTCCCCGAGGTCCAGGTCGTACCACGGCAGGGACCGCAGCACCTGCGGCAGCCCGCTGCACCCGTCGGCGACCGGGTGGACGGCGAGGACGGCGCGGGCACGGGTCAGCGGGCTGTCGTCCGGGCCGGAGAGGGGCGGGGCGGGGTCCGGGGGGACGACGATCCCCTCGTCCACGAAGGAGGGCGGCTCGGCCCGCTCGTCGAGGCGGCCGACCTCGGTCGCGGGGTGCAGGTCGTCCTGGAGATCGGCCATGACGGGCTCCGTACTCGTGACCTCGGGGCGCGGTCGCCGTGGCCGACCGCGTGTCCGTGTGCTCGCAGTGCTCGCAGTACGGCCACCGTGGCACGACGACCCACGAGAGTGCCTGGTGGGCGGGGCGTATGGGGGTACGGGCGGCCGGGGCCGGTGCGGCCGACGGCGCCGTGCGGCCGGGCATCGACGACGCTGCCGGTGCAACCCCGGCGGCTGGGCCGGCCGACGGCTTCCCCGCTGCCGGCCGTCACGGCCACATCCGGCCACAGCCTGAGGAGACGGTCCCGGACAGCCTGCCGGGGTTCAGCCGTAGCGGGCGAACAGGGACGCGATGTAGTCCTCCAGCCTGTGCGTCAGGACACGGGTGGTCAGATCGGTGCGGCCCAGTTCACGCCAGGGACCGGCGACCTTCTCCGCGTCCGGGGCGAACCCCAGCGCGTCCAGCAGGCGCCAGTAGAGGTGGTCGGTGCCGTCCTCGGCCAGTGTCCCTCCCGCCGCGATGTAGCGATCGGCGAAGCGCATACCCGCAGGAACCCCGTGCAGCAGGGCGAGAGCCGTCGAGCAATGCGCCACATCCAGGTCGGCCGGGCCCCAGGACGTCTCCACCCAGTCGACGACACCACTGATCCGGAGGTCATCGCCGGTTCCCGTGAAAAGGACGTTGCCGGGATGGAAGTCCCGGTGCAGGAAGCATCCCTGGTGGGCCGGGGGTTCGCGGCGGATGACGTCGACGGCCCGCTGCCACAGCCCGGGCCGCTCGGTGGCCGCGGGAGGAGTCACCCGCCCGGGCACGGCCCAGGGCTGGTAGGCGCGGGGGCGTCGCTGCCCGGTCACCGGCAGCCGATGGATGCGCACCAGTTGCCGGGCCAGCAGGTCGGCGCGGTCGTCGGCCCCCTGATCGCCCAGACGCACGGTCCCCGGCAGCAGCGACATCAGCAGCGAGGGGTGCTCGCAGTGCTGCGCCGTCGCATCCACCGCAGCGAGGGTGGCCGCGGGCACGTCCGTGTCACCGAGCAGGCGCAGGACAGTCGCCTCACGGGTCAGCAGACCCTCCGCGTGCCGGACGAAGAAGGGCTTGACGAAGGACCGCAGGACGAGTGAGCGCCGGCCGTCGGGACCGCAGAGGTCCAGGCGGCGCATCTGTGACGTCCAGCCGCCGCGCAGCCGCACCACCCTGTCGATGCGCTCCGCCCCCGACAGTTGCTTCTCCACCCAGGAGCGGGTCGCACTCCACCCACCACCGTCAGGATCCGTGCCCATGCCCGCGCCCCCTCACCCGGCACCGTGGAGGCGGACGGCCCGCCCCCGGCGATTGTCCCTGCGTCCAGCGCACCCCTCAGCCGTCGAGCGCCGCGAGCGTGGCGTTCGACGGGGCGCGGGTGGTGCGCAGGCCGCGGGCAACGTCCTCCGCCGCGCCCAGGACCCGTACCGCGTTCTGCCAGGTCAGCTTGGCCAGGTCGGCGCGGGACCAGCCGCGGTCCAGCAGTTCCGCGAGGAGGTTGGGGTAGCCGGAGACGTCGTCCAGGCCGTCGGGGGTGAAGGCGGTGCCGTCGTAGTCGCCGCCGATGCCGAGGTGGTCGATGCCGGCGACCTCGCGCATGTGGTCGAGGTGGTCGGCGACCGTGGCCACCGTGGCGACGGGGCGCGGGTGGCGCTCCTCGAAGGCGCGGTGCACCTTCATCGCCTCGGGGGTGGTGTCGAGGTGGTGGAAGCCGTGGGCCCGCATGTTCTCGTCGGCCGCGGCCGTCCAGTCGACGGCGGCCTGCAGCACGAACTTCGGCACGAAGGTCACCATCGCGACGCCGCCGTTGGCGGGCAGCCGTTCCAGGACGTCGTCGGGGATGTTGCGCGGGTGGTCGCAGACCGCGCGGGCGGAGGAGTGCGAGAAGATCACCGGCGCGGAGGTGGCGTCCAGCGCGTCCCGCATGGTGGTGGCGGCGACGTGGGAGAGGTCGACCAGCATGCCGAGCCGGTTCATCTCCCGCACGACCTCGCGGCCGAACGCGGTCAGGCCGCCCGCCCGGGGCTCGTCGGTCGCCGAGTCGGCCCAGTCCACGTTGTCGTTGTGGGTGAGCGTCAGATAGCGCACGCCGAGGTCGTACAACCCCCGCAGGGTGCCCAGGGAGTTGGCGATCGAGTGGCCGCCCTCCGCGCCCATCAGGGAGGCGATGCGGCCGTCGGCCCGGGCAGCCTCCATGTCGGCGGCGGTCAGCGCGGGCGCCAGGTCCTTGGGGTGGCGTGCCAGCAACTGGCGTACGCAGTCGATCTGTTCGAGGGTGGCGGGCACGGGGTCCGGCTGGTCCGCGCGGACGTACACCGACCAGAACTGCGCGCCGACGCCGCCCGCCCGCAGCCGGGGGATGTCGGTGTGCAGGTGGGCGGACTGGTCGCCGGCGATGTCGCGGGCGTCGAGGTCGTAGCGGACCTGTTCGCGCAGCGCCCAGGGCAGGTCGTTGTGCCCGTCGACGACGGGGAACTCGGCCAGCAGCGCGCGGGCGTCGTCGCGGGACGTCATGGCACCCACCCCGCTCACTTGCCGAAGCCGAAGCCGGCGCCGGAGCCCTCGGCACGGGCCCGCAGACGCTTGCCCTTCTCGGTGGCCTGGTCGTTGAGCTCCTGCTGGAACTCCCGCATGCGGCCGAGGAGTTCCTCGTCGTGGGCGGCGAGCATGCGGACCGCGAGCAGGCCCGCGTTGCGCGCGCCGGCCACGGAGACGGTGGCGACCGGGACGCCGGCCGGCATCTGCACGATGGACAGCAGGGAGTCCATGCCGTCGAGGTGCTTCAGCGGCACGGGCACGCCGATCACGGGCAGCGGGGTGACCGAGGCGAGCATGCCGGGCAGGTGGGCGGCGCCGCCCGCACCGGCGATGATCGCCTTCAGCCCGCGGTCCGCGGCCTGCTCGCCGTAGGCGATCATCTCGCGGGGCATGCGGTGCGCGGAGACGACGTCGACCTCGTAGGCGATCTCGAACTCGTCGAGGGCCTTGGCGGCAGCCTCCATGACGGGCCAGTCGGAGTCCGACCCCATGACGATGCCTACGACCGGGCTCGGGCTCATTCGGTGATCGTCCCTCTCAGGTAACCGGCTGCGTGACGGGCGCGCTCCAGCACGTCGTCGAGGTCGTCGCCGTAGGTGTTGACGTGGCCGACCTTGCGGCCGGGCTTCACGTCCTTGCCGTACATGTGGATCTTCAACTGCGGGTCGCGGGCCATGCAGTGCAGGTACGCGGAGTACATGTCCGGGTAGTCGCCGCCCAGGACGTTGACCATGACCGTCCACGGCGCGCGCGGGCGCGGGTCGCCGAGCGGCAGGTCGAGGACGGCGCGCACGTGGTTGGCGAACTGCGAGGTGATCGCGCCGTCCATGGACCAGTGGCCCGAGTTGTGGGGGCGCATCGCCAGCTCGTTGACGAGGATGCGGCCGTCGCGGGTCTGGAACAGCTCGACCGCGAGGTGGCCGACGACGCCCAGCTCCTTGGCGATGTTCAGCGCCATCTCCTCGGCGCGCAGCGCGAGCTCCTCGTCGAGGCCGGGAGCGGGCGCGATCACCGTGTCGCAGACGCCGCCGACCTGCCGGGACTCCACGACCGGGTAGGCGACGGCCTGGCCGTGCGGGGAGCGCACCACGTTGGCGGCCAGCTCGCGCACGAAGTCGACCTTCTCCTCGGCGAGCACGGGCACGCCGGCCTTGAACGGCTCGGCGGCCTCGGCCTCGGAGCCGACGACCCACACGCCCTTGCCGTCGTAGCCGCCGCGGACGGTCTTCAGCACGACGGGGAATCCGTCGCCCTCCGCGGCGAACGCGGCCACGTCCCGCGGGTCGGCGACGATGCGGTGCCGCGGGCAGGGCACGCCGATCGCGTCGAGCTTCGCGCGCATGACGCCCTTGTCCTGGGCGTGCACCAGCGCGTCGGGGCCGGGGCGGACGGGGATGCCGTCGGCCTCCAGGGCCCGGAGGTGTTCCGTGGGGACATGCTCGTGATCGAAGGTGATCACGTCGCAGCCGCGGGCGAACGCGCGCAGCGTGTCCAGGTCGCGGTAGTCGCCCACGACGACGTCACCGACGACCTGCGCCGCGGAATCCTGCGGAGTGTCGCTGAGGAGCTTGAACCTGATGCCGAGCGGGATGCCCGCCTCGTGTGTCATACGAGCGAGCTGACCCCCGCCGACCATGCCGACTACCGGGAATGTCACCTCCCCAGGGTATCCGCCGCGGCCCGGTGGCCGGTTCCGTCGGGTCCGCCCGGCCGGTCCGCCGCACGTCACGCCCGGCGGGGCCCCTCGCCCGGCCGCCCACCGGCGGTTTCCGGCCGGTTCGTCCATCCGTCCGCAGGAAGATCGCGCGAGCGGGTGGTTAGCATGGCTGGGTTGACGCATCCGACGGACGGGAGCCTGCTGGCGATGGAACGCGGTTCCTCGGGGCTCCGACGGCTCTGCCGCGAAGTGGCCAAGTTCGGCGCGGTGGGCGGGGCCGGTGTGCTGGTCAACCTGGGTGTGTTCAACCTGGTACGGCAGGTGACCGACCTGCAGGTGGTGCGGGCGAGTGTGATCGCGACGATCGTGGCGATCGTCTTCAACTACGTGGGCTTCCGCTACTTCACCTACCGCGACCGCGACAAGTCCCGGCGCACCCGGGAGATGTCGCTGTTCCTGCTGTTCAGCGCGGTCGGCCTGGTCATCGAGAACGGCGTGCTCTACACGGCGACGTACGGCTTCGGCTGGGACAGCCCGTTGCAGAGCAACATCTTCAAGTTCCTCGGCATCGGCGTGGCCACGCTGTTCCGCTTCTGGTCCTACCGCAGCTGGGTGTTCCGGGCGCTGCCGGTGCGCGAGCCCGCGGCGGGTCCGGTCGCCGGGGGCGGTCCGCAGCGGGCCCCCGCCCGGCAGCGCGTGCCGTAGGAAGGCAGCGCGGCACGTGCCGTGACCCCCGCCGTCCCTGCGGTCAGCGGACTGTGCGGCCGTGGTCGTCGGGGGACTTCTGCGGGGGTGTCCGGGACAGGAACAGGCCGAACACCGGAGGCTTGGCCTGCAGCATCTCCAGCCGTCCGCCGTCCGCCTCCGCGAGGTCCCGGGCGACCGCGAGGCCGATGCCGGTGGAGTTGTGACCGCTGATCGCCCGTTCGAAGATGCGGGCGCCCAGCTCGCCGGGCACCCCCGGCCCCTCGTCGGTGACCTCGACGACGACCTGGTTGCCGGTGACCCGGGTGCGCAGGGCGACCGTGCCGCCGCCGTGCATCAGGGAGTTCTCGATCAGCGCGGCGAGCACCTGGGCGACCGCCCCGGGCGTGCCCACCGCCCGCAGGTTGCGCTTGCCGGAGCTGACGATGGCGCGGCCCGCGCTGCGGTAGGCGGGGCGCCATTCGGCGAGCTGCTGCTGGATGACCTCGTCCAGTTCGAAGGTGACGGCGGAGCCGGTGCGCGGGTCGCGGGCGTTGGTCAGCAGCCGCTCGACCACGTCGGTGAGCCGTTCCACCTGCGTCAGCGCGATGGTCGCCTCCTCCTTCACGGTGTCCGGGTCGTCGGTGAGGGTGATCTCCTCCAGGCGCATGGACAGCGCGGTGAGCGGGGTGCGCAGCTGGTGGGAGGCGTCGGCGGCCAGGCGCCGCTCGGCGGTCAGCATGCGGGCGATGCGCTCGGCGGAGGAGTCCAGCACGTCGGCGACCCGGTCCAGCTCCGGTACGCCGTAGCGTCGGTGCCGGGGGCGGGGGTCGCCGGAGCCGAGGCGTTCGGCGGTCTCCGCGAGGTCGGTGAGCGGGGAGGCGAGCCGGTTGGCCTGGCGCACGGCCAGCAGCACCGCGGCGATCACCGCGAGCAGCGCCACCAGGCCGATGATCAGCAGGGTGCGGCCGACCTCGCGGGTCACGGAGGAGCGCGGCTCCTGCACGGTGACCGTCTCGCCCTCCTTGCCGGGGGCGGAGGCGCTGATGACGTCGCCGTCGGGTTTCGTGCCGATCTCTATGGGTGCGCGCCCGGGGATGGCGACGACGGCGTAGCGGTCCTCGGTGATCTGGTCGCTGAGGATCTCGGCGCTGATCTTCTCCTCGACGAGCAGCCGGCTGTCGACGATGCTGGCCAGCCGCACCGCCTCGGACTCCACGCGTTCACGCGCGGTCTCGCTGATGGTGCGCGTCTCGACGATCACCAGGGAGACGCCGAAGACGGCGATCACGACGAGCACCACGGCGAGCGTGGACTGGATCAGACGGCGACGCATGGCCTGTTACGCATGTCTCTCGTCCGGCGGCGGCCCCGGCGGGGGCTCAGCTCTTCTCGAAGCGGAAACCGACACCGCGCACGGTGGCGATGTAGCGGGGGTTGGCCGCGTCGTCACCCAGCTTCTTGCGCAGCCAGGAGATGTGCATGTCGAGCGTCTTGGTCGACGACCACCAGGTGGTGTCCCAGACCTCGCGCATGAGCTGGTCGCGGGTGACGACCCGGCCCGCGTCCCGGACCAGCACCCGCAGCAGGTCGAACTCCTTGGCGGTGAGCTGGAGTTCCTCCTCGCCCATCCAGGCCCGGTGCGACTCGACGTCGATCCGGACGCCGTGCGTGGCGGGCGGCTGCTGCGGTTCGGCGGCGCCGCGCCGCAGCAGGGCCCGGACCCGGGCGAGGAGTTCGGCGAGGCGGAACGGCTTGGTGACGTAGTCGTCGGCGCCGGCGTCGAGTCCGACGACCGTGTCCACCTCGTCGGCGCGGGCGGTCAGGATCAGCACGGGGACCGTGTGCCCCTCCGAACGCAGCCGGCGGGCCACCTCCAGCCCGTCCATGCCGGGCAGCCCGAGGTCCAGCACCACCAGGTCGACGCCGCCGCGCAGTCCGGCGTCGAGCGCGCTGGGGCCGTCCTCGCGCACCTCCACCTCGTACCCCTCCCGGCGCAGGGCACGGGCCAGCGGCTCCGAAATGGACGCGTCGTCCTCGGCGAGCAGTACACGGGTCATGGAGTGATGGTAGTCCCGCCGCCACCAGGCCAGGGGCGTGATCGCCGGGCCGGACCGCCCTCCGGTGCCGCTTCCGCTCCCGGGGCCGCCCGGGCGGGGGCGGCGGCCGGTGGTGCCCCGCCGTGCGTCCTGCGGCTGTGGGGTGCGAGGGTGGGACGGGCCTTCGAATGGGCGATCGAAGTGCCCGGAAACCTGTGATTCACGTCTCAAGTCCTTCCATGTCCGGTACTGTCCTGCCGTATGGTGAACCAACGCCTGTTGCACCACGGGGACCTTTGGCGCAGTTGACGCTGAAGGTCTCTTTTGTGTGCGGGCCGGTGCGGGTTCCGGCCCCGCCGGTCCCGGAAGGAATGACCTGTTGCCGGGCCTGTCGCGCGCATCGCCGCGCGGAAGGTGTGGATCCCGGTGGCCGCCGTCCGCCGCTCCGCGATCCGGAGCGGGATCCCCCGGGCGTGGGGGGGACGCACGGCCTGCCGGTGCCGGCTCCCCCCACCGGGCGCGTGCACCCTCGCGCGGACGCGTCCCGACCAGCAAGGAACGACCATGGCGTCCAGCCTGACGAAGGACTCGGTCAGTCCGGGTACCCCCGGTAACGAGAAGACCTTCTTCGGCCACCCCCGCGGACTGGCCACTTTGTTCATGACCGAGATGTGGGAGCGGTTCTCCTACTACGGCATGAAAGCCCTGCTCACCGTCTACCTGCTCTCCGGCGGTCCGGACGCGGGCAAGGACAGCATGGGCGGCGGCCTGGCCATGGACGTGGCCACCACCACCGTCATCGTGTCCGTCTACTCGGCGATGGTCTACCTGCTCGCGATGCCCGGCGGCTGGCTCGGCGACCGCGTCTGGGGCCCGCGCCGCACGGTGGCCATCGCCGCCGTCACGATCATGTCCGGCCACGTGGTGCTGGCCCTCCCCGGCGGCCAGGCTCCGTTCTTCGCCGGCCTGGCGCTCGTCGCGGTGGGTTCGGGCCTGCTCAAGGCCAACATCTCGACCATGGTCGGCCACCTGTACGACGGCCCGGAGGACCCGCGCCGCGACGGCGGCTTCACGATCTTCTACATGGGCATCAACATGGGTGCCTTCTTCGCCCCGCTGGCCATCGGCACCGTCGGCCAGAAGGTCAGCTGGCACCTCGGCTTCGGCATGGCCGCGGTCGGCATGGCGATCGGCCTCGCGGCCTTCCTTCTGGGCACCCGCAACCTGAGCCCGCAGAGCAGCGTCGTGCCCAAGCCGCTGGCGGCCGAGGAGCGCGTCGCGTGGCTGCGCAAGGGCCTCGTCTGGACGGCCGTCACCGCCGTCTTCTACGGCATCGTCGGCTTCACCGGCCACTTCACCCTGAACTGGGCGATGATCCCGCTGACCGTCATCGGCCTGCTCGTCCCGACGGGCGTGCTGGTGCGCATCAAGCGGGACAAGGAGCTCTCCTCCGACGAGCAGTCGAAGATGACCGGCTACATCTGGTTCTTCGTCGCGGCCGCCGTGTTCTGGATGATCTACGACCAGGGCGCGTCCACGGTCCAGGCGTTCGGTGAGGGCAAGGCCTCCGGCTCGCTGCTGGGCTTCGACTTCCCGTCCTCGTGGTACCAGTCGCTGAACCCGTTGTTCATCATGGCCCTGGCGCCGGTCTTCGCCTCGCTGTGGCTGTGGCTGAACCGCAAGGGCAAGGAGCCGAGCACGATCGTGAAGTTCGCGATGGCGCTGGTCCTGATCGGCGTGTCGTTCTTCTTCTTCCTGATCCCGCTGGGGATGGCGGCCGACGGCACCGCGGTCAGCCCGATGTGGCTGGTGGGCATCTACTTCATCATGACCGTGGGCGAACTGTGCCTCTCCCCGGTCGGTCTGTCGGTGACGACGAAGATGGCTCCCGCCAAGTACGCCAGCCAGATGATGGGCGTGTGGTTCCTCGCCGTCACCGCCGGCGACTCGATCACCGGCCTGATGTCCAACCCGGCCGTCGGCGGGGTGGACCTCAGCGGCTCCGCCGCGGTGGCCGTGCAGGCGGCCCTCGCCGCACTCGCCGGTGTCGCGGTGTTCATGTACCGGCGCAACGTCAAGGCGCGGATGGGCGACGTCCGCTGACACCACCTCACGACCGCGCGGAGGGCCGCCGCACCTTCAAGGTGCGGCGGCCCTCGCCGTGAGCGGATCCGGGCGTCCCGCCCGTGTGCCCGTGCGCCGGCTCGGCCGTCAGGCCTTCGTCTGCACGCTCCAGGACCGGGTGAAGCTGTACCGGTGGCCAGGAGCCCGGGGGTAGTGGAGCCCGGGGAGCGTGGAGCCCGGGGAGCGTGGACGGACGACCGGACACGGCCGTCCCGGGTGGCCGGGGCGCGGGGAGGGAACGGGCGGCTGGAGCCCGGGGGCAGGCTGGGGAGAGTGACCGGAAGCGCAGGGGGAGAGACGGCGCACGCCGGATCCGTGGTGATCCGGCGAGTGCGTGCGGGGTGACGAGGGGCGGAAGGGCCGGGGCGGCGTCAGGCCGGGGCGCCGAGTTCCGCCCAGACGGTCTTGCCGGGCATGCCCGGGGTGCGGACGACGCCCCAGTCCAGGCAGAGGCGCTGCACGATGAACATGCCGTGGCCGCCGGGCCGGCCCGCCCGGTGCGGGGTGCGCGGGGCCGGCTGTCCGGTGCCCCGGTCGGTGACCTCCACCCGGATCACCTTGTTGTCGCAGGTGATGCCGAGCTGGTCGGGTCCTTCGGCGTGCAGGCAGGCGTTGGTGACCAGTTCGGACACGACGAGCAGGACGTCCTCGGCGGCGGCCCGCTGCTCGGCGCCCGCGGCGGGCAGCCAGCCCCACGCGTACAGCGCCTGGCGGGTGAAGTCCCGGGCGAGCGGGACGACGCCGCTCTGGTCCTCGAAGCTCAGTCTGCGGGTCTGCCGTCCGCCCGGCCCGGGCGTCCCGCCCGCTGCGGCCGACGAGGCGTCCGTGGCCTTCTCCGCGGCGGGCTGCCCGGCCGGGGCGCCCCGCGCGCCGGACGCCTTCGTCATCCGCGCGGTGCCCCCGGACGCACCGGAAGCGCCGCTGGGCTCCGCACCGCGGTCGCCCGGCGGGTAGGGCCGGGTGGTGCTCATCAGCGCTTCACCTCACCGTGTCACCAGTTCACCATTCAAAATGTCCATGTTCAGTCAGTCACGCCGCGACGGCCCGGCCGGTTCCCGCCGGCGCCACGACCACGGCTTCCGATCCGTTCAGCATGTCTCCTGCCCGGGGGTACGCACGGGACACCCCCGTATTCGCACGAAAAGACACGACGGCCGGATCACGCGTGTCACCGCGGCGGCCAGGGAGCCCGTCGCCCGCGGCCGGCCCGCGTGCCCGGGTCACGCGGAATCGTCGGCCAGGGCCGCCTCGAGCGTGTCGTGGACGGCGAACACGGCGTCCGCCCCCGTGATCTCGAACACCCGCGCCACCACGGGCTGCATGCCCGCGAGGTGCACTCCGCCGCCGGCCGCCTCGGCCTTCAGCCGGGCGCCGAGCAGGACATTGAGTCCCGTGGAGTCGCAGAACTCCAGCCGGGAGCAGTCGATGACCAGCCTCTTGAATCCCTTGGCGAGGCAGCCCTCCAGCGGCTCGCGCAACAGGTCGGCGGTGTGGTGATCCAACTCACCCGCCGGTGTCACGACGGCACTGGGGCCTTCTTCTCGCACCTCGACCAGAAGCCGGCCCGACTGTGCGCTGCCGACCGTCCCGCGGTCCATGCCGCTCTCTCTCCTGCCGTCGTGACTGCTTGCTGACGCTCTCGAACATTACGCCTTCCCGCCGCGCTTCGACAGCCGAACAATCCCCCGCAAATGGACATATACCAACAAAACGCACTTGCGGCGGGCTCGGCAAAGCGGGTAGGGCTAGTAAAGACACGTACCCGACACGGCCGGCTTTGGAGGCGCCGCACACCGCAGTGCACGTATTTGGCTTCGGCAGCCATATGCCGAGAACGATGGAGGACATCATGTCACCCCGGCTCGACGCATCGCCTACCCATACAGCGACGTCGACACGCACTCCGGAACATCTGGATCCCATCGAGCCGGACGACGACCCCGTCGTCCTGGACGACCTGCTCGCCGGTCTCCCGGAGATCCCCCCGTACGACGAGGTGGCCCCGGTCGACGCCCGGGCCCTGTCCAAGACCCTCTTCGAGCGCCTCGAATCGCTGGACGAAGGCACCCACGAGTACTCGTACGTACGCAACACGCTCGTCGAACTCAATCTCGCCCTGGTCAAGTTCGCCGCCTCCCGCTTCCGCTCGCGCAGCGAGCCGATGGAAGACATCATCCAGGTCGGCACCATCGGCCTGATCAAGGCGATCGACCGCTTCGAGATGTCGCGCGGGGTGGAGTTCCCCACGTTCGCCATGCCGACGATCATCGGCGAGATCAAGCGCTTCTTCCGCGACACCTCGTGGTCCGTGCGCGTCCCGCGCAGGCTCCAGGAACTCCGGCTGGACCTGGCCAAGGCCGGTGACGAACTGGCCCAGCAGCTCGACCGCGCGCCGACAGTGGCCGAGCTCGCCGCCCACCTGGGCATCACCAACGACGAGGTCGTCGAGGGCATGGCCGCGTCCAACGCCTACACCGCCTCCTCACTGGACGCCCAGCCGGAGGAGGACGACGCCGAGGGCGCGCTGGCCGACCGGATCGGCTACGAGGACCACGGCCTCGAAGGCATCGAGTACGTCGAGTCCCTGAAGCCGCTCATCGCCGAACTGCCGTCGCGCGACCGGAAGATCCTGTCGCTGCGCTTCGTGGCCGGCATGACCCAGTCGGAGATCGGCGAGGAGCTCGGCATCTCCCAGATGCACGTCTCCCGGCTGCTCTCCCGCACCCTGGTGAAACTGCGCAAGGGTCTGACCGTCGAGGAGTGACCCGGCAGCGTCCCGCGTCCGTCCGGCACCGGCGCCCTCCTGGGGCACCGGGCTCCGGACGGGCGCGGGACGCTCTCGTTACCGATGGTCAGCCTTGTCCTCGCACGCCGTCTCCTCCACCCGGCTGACCGGCCTGCTGTGCCCCGCGCCACGCCCTCCCCCGTCCGGCGGTGACGCCGTGTCCGTGAGGGGCGGTCGGGCAGGGCGGCCAGCGTGGTGGGCGGGGAGCCGACGGGCGCTGCGCGGCGGGGGAGCCGCCTGCTCCGCCGTCCGCGTCGGCCCGCCGCCGGTCACACCACGCGTGCGCCGCGCCGCCACACCCCCGCGACCAGCGGGACGCCGGGGCGGTAGGCGAGGTGCACGTGGCTGGGGGCGTCGAGGAGCACCAGGTCCGCGTACGCCCCCGGGGCGATGCGCCCGACGTCGGTGCGGCGCAGGGCCGCCGCGCCGCCCGCGGTGGCCGACCAGACGGCCTCGTCGGGGGACATCCCCATGTCCCGCACCGCGAGGGCGATGCAGAACGGGACGGAGGACGTGAACGAGGAGCCCGGGTTGCAGTCGGTGGACAGCGCGACGGTGGCCCCCGCGTCCAGCAGGCGCCGCGCGTCGGGCCAGGCGGCCCGGGTGGAGAACTCGGCGCCGGGCAGCAGCGTGGCGACGGTCCGGCTGTTCGCGAGGGCGTCCACGTCGGCGTCGGTGAGGTGGGTGCAGTGGTCGGCGCTGGCGGCGTCGACCTCCACGGCGAGCCGGACGCCGGGGCCGTGGGTGAGCTGGTTGGCGTGGATGCGCGGGTGCAGGCCCCTGGCCCGGCCGGCGGTGAGGACGGCGCGGGCCTGGTCCCCGTCGAAGGCGCCCTTCTCGCAGAAGACGTCGATCCAGCGGGCGTGCGGCGCGCAGGCGTCCAGCATCTCCCCGGTGACGAGGTCCACGTAGGCGGCCGGGTCGTCCGCGAACTCGGGGGCGACGATGTGGGCGCCGAGGTAGGTGACCTCGTCGGTGTGGCGAGCGGCCAGGCGCAGGGCGCGGGACTCGTCGGCGACGGTCAGGCCGTAGCCGGACTTGGTCTCGAAGGTGGTGGTGCCCTGCCGCAGTGCCTCGGCGAGGTAGCGGGTGAGGTTCGCCTCCAGTTCCGCGTCGGAGGCGGCGCGGGTGGCGGCGACGGTGGTGCGGATGCCGCCCGCGCTGTAGGGGCGGCCGGACATGCGGGCGTTGAACTCCTCGGTGCGGTCGCCCGCGAAGACCAGGTGGGAGTGGGAGTCCACGAAGCCCGGCAGGACCGCCCGGCCGCCGGCGTCGACCCGGTGGTCGGTGGCGGGTGCCGTGCTTGCTTCACCGGTCCACACGACGCGCTCGCCCTCGATGACGACGGCCGCGTCGCGGATCAGGCCCAGGGGGGAGTCCCGTCCCAGGGAGGGGTCGTTGGTGACCAGCATGGCGATGCCGGTGATGACGGTGCTGCTCATGGTGTCCTCGTGGGTGGCTCGGCGGGCACGTCGGGCGGGGCGTCGGGGATGCGGGCGTCGGGGGTGCGGGCGTCAGGAGTGCAGGGCCCGGACGGCGTCCGCGAGGGCTCGCGGCACGTCGGGGACGAGGGTGTGCTCCCCGTCGCGCACGACGTGCCGGCCGCCCACGACCGTGTGGCGCACGTCGGCCGCCGTCGCGGCGAAGACGGCCGTCTCGGCGCCGAGTCGCGGTGGGGGCCCTGCGGTCCTGACCGAGTCCAGCGCGAGGGTGGTGAGGTCGGCGAGCGCTCCGGTGGCGAGGGTTCCGGCCCGGTCCCAGCCGAGGGCGGCGTGCCCGTCGGCGGTGGCGGCGCGCAGCAGGGCGGCGGCCGTCCAGTGGCCGCGGGTGCGGGTGCGCAGCCGTTCGTTCAGCTCCAGTGCGCGGGCCTCCTCCAGCAGGTCGACGACGGCGTGGCTGTCGGAGCCGAGGGAGAGCGGGGAGCCCTTGCTCTGCAGGGCCGCCGCGGGGCCGATGCCGTCGGCGAGGTCGCGTTCGGTGGTGGGGCACATGCAGGTGCCGGTGCCGCTGCCGCCGATCAGGGAGATGTCCGCGTCGGTGAGGTGGGTGTTGTGGACGCCGGTGGTGCGCGGGCCGAGCACGCCGTGGTCGGCGAGCAGTCGGGCCGGCGTGCGGCCGTGCGCCCGGTGGCAGGCGTCGTTCTCGGCGGTCTGCTCGGACAGGTGCACGTGCAGGGGGGCCCGCCGCTCCTCGGCCCACCCCGCCACGGTCGCCAACTGCCCGGCGGGCACGGCCCGTACGGAGTGCACGGCGGCCCCGATCCGTGCGTGGTCCGGCGCCGTGAGGCGGGAGACGCGGTCGGCCCAGGCGTCGGCGGTGCCGTCGGAGAAGCGCAGTTGGTGGTGGTTCGGGGGCTGCCCGAAGCCGGACGAGAGGTAGCAGGTGTCGAGGAGGGTGATGCGGATGCCCGCCTCGGCGGCTGCGGCGATCAGGGCCTCGCCCATGGCGTTGGGGTCGGCGTAGGGGGTGCCGCCGGGGCCGTGGTGCAGGTAGTGGAACTCGCCGACGGAGGTGATCCCGGCGAGGGCCATCTCGGCGTACACCGCGCGGGCGAGGGCGTGGTAGCTGTCGGGGGTGAGCCGGTCGGCGGCGGAGTACATCATCTCGCGCCAGGTCCAGAAGGTGCCGCTGCCGACCTGGACGATGCCGCGCAGGGCGCGGTGGAAGGCGTGCGAGTGGGCGTTCGCCAGTCCGGGCAGGGTGAGTCCGCGCAACACCTCGGCGCCGGGCGGCGGGGCGGTGACGCCCGGGACGACGGCGGTGAAGACGCCGTCCCGGACCTCCGCCGTGACGCCCGGTTCGACCCGGTCGCCCAGCCAGGCGTGCTCCAGCCAGTAGGTCCGCGCGGTGCTGCCGCCCGTGCTGCTGCCCTGCGTCACCTGCACGCCAGTCCCTCCAGTACGTCGGCGAGCGCGATCACCCCGGCCACGCAGTCGTCCTCGGCGGCGGACTCGGCCGGGGAGTGCGAGACGCCGGTGGGGTTGCGTACGAACAGCATGGCGGTCGGGATGCTCGCGGAGAGGATTCCGGCGTCGTGTCCCGCGCCGGTGCCGAGGACGGGCACCCGGTGGCCGGTGTCCCGGGCGAGGATGCGGCCGAGTTCGTCGCGCAGCGCGTGGTCGAAGCCGACCTCGGGCGTGAAGGACTCGCGCACCACGTCCAGGTCCACGCCGTGCGCGGCGGCGTGGTCGCGGGCGGCCTTCTCCACGGCCGCGGTCACGGTGTCGAGGGCCGCCTGGTCGGCGGCGCGCGAGTCGAGCCAGCCGCGCACCAGGGAGGGGATGGCGTTGACCCCGTTGGGTTCCACGCTGATCTTGCCGAAGGTGGCGACGGCACCGGCGAGTTGGGCCTCCCGGCGGGCGGCGAGGACGGTCTCGGCGTAGGGCAGCATGGGGTCGCGCCGGTCGGCGAGGCGGGTGGTACCGGCGTGGTTGGCCTCGCCCCGGAAATCGTAGCGCCAGCGGCCGTGCGGCCAGATGGCGGAGGCGATGCCGACCGGGTCGCCGGACAGGTCCAGGGCGCGGCCCTGTTCCACGTGCAGTTCCACGAAGGCGCCGATGCGGGCGAGGCGTTCGGGGTCCGGTCCGATCGCGTCCGGGTCGTACCCGGCGGCTTCCATGGCCTCGGGGAGGGTGATGCCCTCGCCGTCGGTGAGCCGGTGGGCCTGTTCCCGGGTGAGCTGCCCGGCGGTGAGGCGGGAGCCGACGCAGGCCAGGCCGAAGCGGGCGCCCTCCTCGTCGCCGAAGTTGACGATGCCGAGCGGCCGGGTGGGCCGGGCGCCCCGGTCGCGGAGTGCGTCCAGGGCGGCGAAGGCGGACACCACGCCGAGGGGGCCGTCGAAGGCGCCGCCGTCGGGCACGGAGTCCAGGTGCGAGCCGGTGACGACGGCGTCCCCGGCGGCCGGGTCGCCGAGCCAGGCCCACTGGTTGCCGTTGCGGTCGGTCTCGTGGGCCAGGCCGCGGGCGCGGGCCTGCTCCTCGAACCAGGCCCGGCAGTCGGCGTCGGCCCCGGTCCAGGCGTAGCGGCGGTAGCCGCCGGTGCCGGCGTCGCGGCCGACGGGCAGCAGCTGGGCCCACATGCGGTGGAAGCTCACGCCAGGTCACCCTCCCGCATGGGGATGCGCACGCCCCGGCTGTCCGCCACCGACTCCGCGAGGTCGTACCCGGCGTCGACGTGCCGGATCACGCCCATGCCGGGGTCGTTGGTCAGCACGCGCCGGATCTTCTCGCCCGCCAGGGCGGTGCCGTCGGCGACCGTGACCTGGCCGGCGTGGATCGAGCGGCCCATGCCGACGCCGCCGCCGTGGTGCAGGGACACCCAGGAGGCGCCGGACGCCACGTTGACCATGGCGTTGAGCAGCGGCCAGTCGGCGATGGCGTCGGAGCCGTCCCGCATGGCCTCGGTCTCCCGGTACGGGGAGGCGACGGAGCCGCAGTCGAGGTGGTCGCGGCCGATGACGACCGGGGCGGAGAGTTCGCCGCTGGCGACCATGTCGTTGAAGCGTTCGCCGGCCCGGTCGCGTTCGCCGTAGCCGAGCCAGCAGATGCGGGCGGGCAGGCCCTGGTAGTGGACGCGTTCACCGGCCATGCGGATCCAGCGGGCCAGCGACTCGTTCTCGGGGAAGAGGTCGAGGACCGCCCCGTCGGTCTTCGCGATGTCGGCCGGGTCGCCGGAGAGGGCGGCCCAGCGGAAGGGGCCCTTGCCCTCGCAGAACAGCGGGCGGATGTAGGCGGGGACGAAGCCGGGGAAGGCGAACGCCCGGTCGTAGCCGGCGAGCCGGGCCTCGCCGCGGAGGGAGTTGCCGTAGTCGAAGACCTCGGCGCCGGCGTCCAGGAAGCCGACCATCGCCTCGACGTGCCGGGCCATGGACTCGCGGGCGCGGGTGGTGAAGCCGGCCGGGTCCTTCTCGGCGGCCTCGGCCATGTCCTCGAAGGCGGTCCCGGCGGGCAGGTAGGCGAGCGGGTCGTGGGCGGAGGTCTGGTCGGTGACGATGTCGACCGGCGCACCCATGGCGAGGAACTGCGGCAGCAGTTCGGCCGCGTTGCCGAGCACGCCGATGGACAGCGGGCGGCGGGCGTCGCGGGCCTCGACGGCCAGCCGGAGGGCGTGCTCGGGCGAGTCCGCCTTCACGTCCAGGTAGCGGTGCTCGATGCGGCGGTCGATGGCGCGCGGGTCGCAGTCGACGCAGATCGCCACGCCGTCGTTCATGGTCACCGCGAGCGGCTGGGCGCCGCCCATGCCGCCGAGTCCGGCGGTGAGGGTGATGGTGCCGGCGAGCGTGCCGCCGAACCGCTTGGCGGCGACGGCGGCGAAGGTCTCGTAGGTGCCCTGGAGGATGCCCTGGGTGCCGATGTAGATCCAGGATCCGGCGGTCATCTGCCCGTACATGGTCAGGCCGAGGGCCTCCAGGCGGCGGAACTCCTCCCAGGTGGCCCAGTCGCCGACGAGGTTGGAGTTGGCGATGAGGACGCGCGGCGCCCACTCGTGGGTCTGCATGACGCCGACGGGCCGGCCGGACTGGACGAGCATCGTCTCGTCCTGCTTGAGGGTCTTCAGCGTGCGGACCATGGCGTCGAAGGAGCGCCAGTCGCGGGCGGCCTTGCCGGTGCCGCCGTAGACGACCAGCTTGTCGGGGTGCTCGGCGACCTCCGGGTCGAGGTTGTTCTGCAGCATCCGCAGGGCGGCCTCCTGCTGCCAGCCCAAGGCGCTCGGTTCGGTGCCGCGCGGCGCTCGGACGGTGCGGGGTCCTGACATGGTCTGCCTCCTGGGACGGCCACGGCTGCTCCTACGGTTATTCACATCCTCGTCGCCTGAATAGAACTAGTCAATACATCGGTGTGCCGACACGGGCGCGCGCCGGATGTTTGGCTGGACCCATGGGCACCGACGGGAAGAACGACGGCGGCTTCGGCCACGGTGACGGCGACGCCCCCGGTGCCGCCCGGGACGCGGCGGACCGGCGGAACGCGGCGGTGCGGGCCGCGGTGGAGCAGGGGCTGCTCGACCCGGACCGCCCCCTGGTGGCGCTGCTCGACGTCACCGGGATCCGGCGGTCGGCGGCGGCGCTGCGGGCCGCGTTCGCGGCGGTGACACCGCCCGGGACGCCCGTCCTGCACGCCTTCGCGGTGAAGGCCGCCCCGCTGGTGCCCGTGCTGCGGCTGCTGTACGAGGAGGGCATCGGCGCGGAGGTCGCGAGCCCGGGCGAACTGGCCCTCGCGCGGGCGGCGGGAGTGCCCGCGCGGCACACCGTGCTGGACTCGCCCGCGAAGACCCCGCGGGAACTGCGCGAGGCGCTGGCCCTGGGCATCGCCGTCAACGCGGACAACCCGCAGGAGCTGTCCCGGCTCGACGGGCTCGTCCCACGCTCCGGCAGCCGCTCCCCGCTCGGCCTCCGGGTGAATCCGCAGGTCGGGGCCGGCTCCATCGAGGCCCTGTCCACGGCCACGGCCACCTCCAAGTTCGGGGTGGCACTGCGCGACGAGGGCGCGCGCGAGCGGGTCGTACGGGCGTACCTGGACCGGCCGTGGCTGACCCGGCTGCACGCGCACACCGGCTCGCAGGGCGTCGCCCTGTCCCTGATGGCGCGCGGGGTGGCGGACGTGTACGCGCTCGCCGAGGAGATCAACCGGCGTGCCGGGCGGCAGCAGGTCGACACCCTCGACATCGGCGGCGGGCTCCCGGTGAACTTCGCCTCCGACGCCACCGACCCCACCCACGCGCAGTACGCGCGGCTGCTGAGCGAGGCGGTCCCGGGCCTGTTCGACGGGCGGTACGGGCTGGTCACCGAGTTCGGCCGGTCTCTGGTCGCCAAGCACGGCACGGTCGTGGCCCGGGTCGAGTACACCAAGAGCGCGGGCGGCCGGCCGGTGGCGGTGACGCACGCGGGCGTGCAGGTGGCGACGCGCACCGTGTACGCGCCGGGGGCGTGGCCGCTGAGGATCGCCGCCTACGACGCCAAGGGCCGACCGAAGGAGGGCCCGGCCGTGGTGCAGGACGTGGCGGGCCCGGCCTGCTTCGCGGGCGACCTGCTGGCCCGGGGACAGTCGCTGCCGCTGCTCGAACAGGGCGACCACGCGGCCGCCCTGGACACCGGCGCGTACTACTTCGCCCACCACTACGCCTACAACTCGCTCCCCCGGCCGGCCGTCCACGGCTTCGCCCCCGACGGCCGGGGCGGCATCGTCTTCTCCCCGGTCCGGCGCGCGCAGACCGTCGAGGAGGTCGTGGCCGAGTCGGGCGGCGGCTCCCCGGACGCCCTGACCCGCTTCCCGCCGGGCTGACCCGCTACCCGCCGGGCTGACCTGCTTCCCGCCGGCTCGGCCTGCCTTCCGCGGGGGCCTGCCTCGCGGAATGCGCGGCCGGACCGGGGGCCGGGCTGCCGGACCGGGCCATGCGGCGCGACCGGGCCATGCGGCGCGACCGGGCCCGGTCCTCGGTGAGCGGTTTCGTTCGGGCGAGGCGCCCGGGCCGGGGCGCCGGGGGCCTCGGGGCCGGGCAGGGGCCGGATCAAGCGCCGGGCGCCTCGGGGCCGGGCAGGGGCCGGATCAGGCGTCGGCCGGACCGGTCGGCGGCCGGGGGCGGTGGCGCGCCGGGGGCGGTGGCGCGCCGGTGTCCCCGGCGGCTGGGCGGCTGGGCGCCGGACCGGGCGCGGGCCTCGGAGTGGCTGCGGCCGGCCGTAGGGCGCCGGACGCACGGCTCGACGCGGGCGTCCCTCAGACGCCTGCCGGGGTGCGGCGGCGGGCGCCGCCGGGGGCCGCGTCGCCCGCGGCGATGCCGGTGGTGCGGTAGCCCTTGACCCGCTTGCCGCCGGCAGCGCCCGCGCGGCGGTCGAGCCAGTCGACGCGCACCCAGAGCAGGGTGTCGCCGGCCTGCTCCAGACGCCCGACCCAGGCCGCCTTCAGCCACAGGCCGACGCCGCAGCCCGCCATCAGCAGACCGCCCGCGGCGGGCAGCGCGAACGCGCTGCCGACGGCGGCGAGGAAGGCGAGCAGCAGCCACCAGCGGTGCCCGCGACGCCAGTTGCGCGCGGTCACCGCACGGTCCTGGAGCACGTCGTGCTTGCCCGCGCGGGCCGCCGAACGGGCCAGGGCGCGATACCGGCCCCGGCGCGTGTACGCCACGGCGGCCACCGCCACGAGGAACAGCGCCGCACCGGCGAGCACGCCGATCCGCCGCCCGGTCAGGCCCGGCACCAGCGCCCCGGTGCCCGCCGCACAGATCCCGGTCCACCACAGTGGCGCGGCTCCGGCCCGTACGACGACGGCCACCCGGGCCAGCCCCTGTCCTCCGCGCGTCACGTCCGGCCTCCTGTTCTCCCGTCCCACACGTCTGTCCCACCCGTCGGGGTGCTCCCGGGCGGTCGTCCCGGAAGAGGCAGGCTAGCGAGCCAAGGTGAGACGAGTCTGAGAATCGGCGCGGCCCGCCGCCTCCACCGTCACTCCCGTCACCCGGTCACCTCCACAGCCGTCGCCGGACCCCGCCGCCGCGCGCCCCGCGTCCGCCGTCATTCCACGAACAGACCGCGCGCCGCCGCCCGGGTGTCGAACTCCTCCAGGCGGGCCTGCGCGTCGGGCAGGCCGTCGCACATCGCCTCCAGCAGCACCCGCCCCAGCAGCATCGGCGCGCACGCCGTGTCGAAGGCGAGCCCGGTGCCGACGGCGGCGGGCAGCAGCAGGTCGGACACCTTGGCGACCGGCGCGAAGGCGGAGTCGGCCACGGTGACGACGGTCAGCCCCGCCTCCTTGGCGCGGGCGAGGGCGTCGACGACCTCACGGGGATGCCGGGGCAGGGCGAAGCACAGCAGCGCGTCCGCACCGGCCCGGGCGGCGGCGTCGATGCGGTCGTGGAGCATCGTGCCGCCCTCGTTCAGCAGCCGGACGTCGGGGTGGACCTTGGCGGCGAAGTAGGCGAACCCGTGCGCCTGGGCCGCCGCGGCCCGCAGGCCGAGGACGGGCAGGGGACGGCTGTGCGCGAGCACCCGGCCCGCCCGGCGGACCGGCTCCGGGTCGGCCAGCGCCTCCGCCAGGTGCCGCAGGTTCTCGATCTCGGCCTCGACGGCCTGCTGGTACTCGTTGGCGTCCGCGGCGGGGGGCGCGGGGTCGGCGGGCGCCACCTCGCGCAGGTGGCGGCGCAGGGCCGGGTAGCCGTCGAAGCCGAGCGCCACGGCGAACCGGGTCACCGAGGGCTGGCTGACCCCGGCCAGCTCGGCCAGTTCCACGCTGGACAGGAACGGCACGTCGGCGGCCCGCCGCACCATGCTGTGCGCGATGCGCCGCTGCGTCGGCGTCAGCCGGTGCCCCTCGAAGAGCGCCTGCAGACGCGCGGCGGGGCTGTCGGTGACGCTCATGGGCGGCTCCCCCTCGACCTCTTCACCTTCGCGGCCTCTTCACGTCCCGCAGGTCCTGTATGACTCCATACAACCGCACCGGGCGCCGGGCGGGCGGGTCAGGGAAGGTTTCGGCCCCAGGTCTGCAGGGCGTAGGGGCGCCCCTTCTCCTCGCCCTCGATCAGCGGGACGTCGAGCGGCCGGAAGCCCGCGCGGGTGGCGACGGCGACGCTGGCGGCGTTCTCGGGCTCCAGTTCAAGGATCACGCGGTCGGCACCCAGCTGCTGGTGCGCGTAGGCGGCCATCAGCCGGACCGCTCGCGCCGCGAGCCCCTGGCCGCGGTGCGCCGGGCCCACCGCGTAGCCGAGTTCGATGCCCGCGTCGCTCCGGCGGAGCATCACCTCGCCGCACGGGGTGCGGCCGTCGACCGTGATCGCGAGCAGGATGACGCTGCCCTCCGCCCGCAGGCGCCGGTCCCGCTCCAGGCGGGCGCGGGCGGCGGCCTCGTCGAAGGGGCTGGCGAGGGGCGTCCAGTACGCGATGTCCGGGTGGTCGAAGAGGGCGGGCATGGCGGGCAGGTCGTCCTCCGTCCAGTCCCGCAGGACCAGCCCCTCGCCCCGCAGTTCGAGGGGGGCCGGAAAGGGCGGGGCGGCGCTCGGCATGATGCGGGACCTTCCTGGTCGGCGGTCGGCGGTCGGCAGTGGCAGTCGGCACTCGGCCGTCGGCAACCGGCAACCGGCAGCCGGCGGTCGGCGCGGACGGCGGCGGCGACGACGCAGGATAGCCGGGACGGGGCCCGGCCCCCGCCCGGTTTTCCGTGCCCGGCCGGGCCGGCCGTACCCCGGCGGCCCCGCTCCCGGCCCCGTACCCCGGCCGGCCGTCCTCCGGGACCCCGCGCCCCACCCCCCGGCGCGCGGGCGCGCGGGAGCCCGGCAGGCCCGAGCCGCAGACGGGGGCTAACCCCAGTGCCGTCGGCGCGGGGCCTGCCTACCGTGGGTCCCATGACCGGAATGGAAGCGCGGGACGCCGATGTCAAGAAGGAACTCGCCGCCACCCTGCAGGCCCGCAGGGAACTGGGCGAGGAGTACGAGTCCGCGCTGGTCGACTCGTTCCTGGAGAAGGTCGACCAGCGCATCGACGGCGCGGTGGAGCGGCGGGTGCGCCGGCAGATGGCCGAACAGCAGATGACGGCGGCCCGCGACTCCCGCGCGCCCAAGGCCACGGACAGCTGGGGCGAGCGGTTCGGGTTCGGGATCGTCTCGCTGGTGCTCGCGGTGCCGCTGTCCGCCATCGGCGGCGGCGTGGGCCAGCTTCCCGGCCTGCTCGTCGCCTGGGCGGGCATCGTCGGCGTCAACGTGGTCCAGGCCGCCCGCATGTATCCCGGTCTCTTCGGCGGCCGGGGCGGCCGCGGGCCGCGCAGGGACGACGACTGGACGGAGTGATCCGCGGCGGGCCGGACGGGCCCGCGGCGGGCGCCACCGGGATGCGCGGGGACCGTCGTTCCCCCGTTGCCGGGGGACGGGACGACGACGGTCCCCGCGAGGGACGCGGGCCGGCCCACGGCCGGGAGCGCGTCCGTGGCGTCGGTGGAGATCCGGGAGCCGCTCCGGAAGGTCCTGACGCCGCTCGGTGCCGGCCGGGAGCGAAGTCTCCCCGGCGCTGTGTGCCCGGGAGGTGCGCCACCGCCCCTTGCCGACACCCCTGACTGTGCCGGACGCGTGTTAAGCGCGTGCTGCGTGCACGTGACACCCGCGTACCAGGTGCGCGAAGACCCCGGCGCGCCTGCCGCCGGCCGACGGTTTCCCTGGTCGGCGGGGCCGAGGAACCCGGGGTCCTCATGGCCGCGCGGCCGTCGCCCCGGCCGCCGCCCCGAGGCGGGAGGCCGCCCGCCGTCCGGCTCACGGCTCCCCTGCCGCCCGCCGTCCGGCTCACGGCTCCCCTGCCGCCCGCCGTCCGGCAGGCACGGAGCAGCGGGCGGAGCGGTCGGCGGGTTCAGCCGGCGGGCGCGAGCCCGTGCGTCACTTGCCGCCCTTGGCGAGGAACGCCAGCAGGTCCTGGCGGCTGACCACGCCGGTCGGCTTGCCCTCGACGAGGACGATCGCCGCGTCGGCCTTGCCCAGCACGGCCATCAGGTCCTCGACCGGCTCGCCCGAGCCGACCTGCGGCAGCGGGGCGGACATGTGCTTCTCCAGCGGGTCGTCCAGGGAGGCGCCCTTGCTGAACAGGTGGTCCAGCAGTTCCCGCTCCACCACGGAGCCGACGACCTCGGCGGCCATCACGTCCGGGTGACCGGCGCCGGGCTTGACGACCGGCATCTGCGAGACGCCGTACTCGCGCAGCACCTCGATGGCCTGGCCGACCGTCTCGTCCGGGTGCATGTGGACCAGGGACGGCATGTGGTCGCCGGCCTTGTCGTCCAGGACGTCGCCGACCCGGGCGCTGGGGCCCGCGTCCTCCAGGAAGCCGTAGTCGGCCATCCACTCGTCGTTGAAGATCTTGCTGAGGTAGCCGCGTCCGCTGTCCGGCAGCAGGACCACGACGACGTCGTCCTCGTCGAGCCGGGAGGCCACTTCGAGGGCCGCCACGACCGCCATGCCGCAGGAGCCGCCGACCAGCAGGCCCTCCTCCTTGGCGAGGCGGCGGGTCATCTGGAAGGAGTCCTTGTCCGACACGGCGACGATCTCGTCCGCGACGGTCCGGTCGTAGGCGGTCGGCCAGAAGTCCTCGCCGACGCCCTCGACCAGGTACGGGCGCCCGGAGCCGCCGGAGTACACGGAGCCCTCGGGGTCGGCGCCGATGACCTTGACGCGGCCGTCGCTGGCGTCCTTCAGGTAGCGGCCGGTGCCGGAGATGGTGCCGCCGGTGCCGACGCCCGTCACGAAGTGGGTGATCTTCCCCGCCGTCTGCTCCCACAGCTCGGGGCCGGTGGAGTGGTAGTGCGACAGCGGGTTGTTCGGGTTGGAGTACTGGTCGGGCTTCCAGGCACCGGGCGTCTCACGGACCAGCCGGTCGGAGACGTTGTAGTACGAGTCGGGGTGCTCGGGCGCCACGGCGGTCGGGCACACCACGACCTCGGCCCCGTACGCCCGCAGGACGTTGATCTTGTCCAGGGACACCTTGTCCGGGCACACGAAGATGCACTTGTAGCCCTTCTGCTGGGCCACGATGGCGAGTCCCACGCCCGTGTTGCCGCTGGTCGGCTCGACGATGGTGCCGCCCGGCTGCAGTTCCCCGCTCTTCTCGGCGGCCTCGACCATGCGCAGGGCGATGCGGTCCTTCACGGAGCCGCCGGGGTTGAAGTACTCGACCTTGGCCAGGACGGTCGCCCTGATGCCCTTGGTCACGCTGTTGAGCCTGACGAGCGGGGTGTTGCCGACGAGGCTGATCATCGAGTCGTGGAATTGCACCGTTGTCTCCGGATGCTGCAAAAGATGCGGTCGTAGTGGTCCAGCCAGCCTAGGCCCTTCACGACACGGACGGTCCGCGCCGGGCGCGGGCCCCGGCCGGGTCGTTCACTCACAGGTGAGATTGGACCACCGTGCGTACGGGGCAAGCACTGGGTGAGGGCTTCGGAGGAGGTGGCGGCGAGGCATGACGAGCATGTCGAGGGCGAGAGCGGCCCGGCGGATCGCGGCCGGCGCGGCGTACGGCGGCGGGGGCATCGGTCTCGCCGGGGCGGCCACCGTGGGACTGCTGGTGGCACAGGCGCAGCTCGCGCGGCGCCGGGTGGGCAACGGCAGGTCGCCGCACGTGCCGAACGCGGACGGCCTGTACGGCGCCGCCTACACGGTGCCCGGACGGCCGGCGCTGCGGTTGACCATGCTGGGCGACTCCACGGCCGCCGGGCAGGGCGTGCACCGGGCCGGGCAGACCCCGGGGGCCCTGCTGGCCTCCGGCGTGGCGGCGATCGCGGAGCGGCCGGTGGGGCTGAGCACGGTCGCGGTGCCCGGGGCCTGCTCCGACGACCTGGACCGGCAGGTGTCGCGGGCGCTGGCGGACCCGTCCCGGGTGCCGGACATGTGCGTGATCATGATCGGGGCGAACGACGTCACGCAGCGCATGCCGGCCACCCGCTCGGTGCGCCACCTGTCGGCGGCGGTCCGGCGGCTGCGGACGGCGGGCGCGGAGGTCGTGGTGGGCACCTGCCCCGACCTGGGCACCATCGAGCCGGTCCAGCAGCCCCTGCGCTGGCTGGCCCGGCGGGCTTCCCGGCAGCTGGCGGCGGCGCAGACGATCGGCACCGTGGAGCAGGGCGGCCGGACGGTGTCGCTGGGCGACCTGCTGGGCCCCGAGTTCGCCGAGAACCCGCGCGAGCTGTTCGGCCCCGACAGCTACCACCCGTCGGCCGAGGGGTACGCGACGGCCGCGATGGCAGTACTGCCGACCGTGTGCGCGGCGCTGGGCCTGTGGCCCGCGGAGGAGGAGCGTCCGGACGCCTCCCGCCGCGAGGGGTTCCTCCCGGTGGCCCGGGCGGCGGCCGAGGCCGCGTCGGAGGCCGGTACGGAGGTCGCCGCGGCGATGCCCTCGGGCCCGCGCGGCCCCTGGGCCCTGCTCAAGCGCCGCAGGCGCCGCCGCGTCCAGGAGACGGAGCCCGCGGCCCCGGCGGCCCCCACCACGTCCCCGTCCCGGCAGCCCTGAGGGCGGGCCCGGCCGGTGCGGTTGGCGTGCGGCGTGCTGGGCGACAGGCCCGGGGCATCGGGCGGGGCACGGGCGGTGCACCGGCGAGCGGGCGGGCGCGGTGGCCCCGGGAACCGGGAGGGGACGCCGGCGCCCCATCGCCCCGGTGAGGCACGTGGGCGGGCGTCACGGGGCGGCCGCCCCGGCTGCACGGTCGTGGCGGGCGCGACCGAGTGCCCGGCCTGCACGGTGACCGGGGCCTGTCGGACCGTCGCGGCCCGCCCGGTCGCCGCAGGCGGTACGGCCCCCGGCCGGGGGCGGACCGCCCGGCCGGGCGAAGGGGCCGGTGCAATCGGCGGTACCCGCCGTATCATCGGAGAGGACAGAAACAAAGCAAGCGCTTAGACAGTTGCGGCCCATGTCACACCGCGCCCCCCGTGACCCCGCCGATACGGCCGGGTAACTTCCCAGGCAGCCCTGCCCGACCGCGCGGTATGCGTCCCGCCGCCCGACCACCACCCCGACCGGCGCGAAGCGCCGCCCCTTCCCTCAGGAGCCGTGATGCCCGAAGCCGTGATCGTTTCCGCCGCCCGCTCCCCCATCGGCCGCGCCTTCAAGGGGTCCCTGAAGGACGTGCGTCCGGACGACCTCACCGCCACGATCGTCCAGGCCGCCCTCGCCAAGGTGCCCGAGCTGGACCCGAGGGACATCGACGACCTGATGCTCGGCTGCGGCCTGCCCGGCGGCGAGCAGGGCAACAACCTGGGCCGGATCGTGGCCGTGCAGATGGGCATGGACCACCTGCCGGGCTGCACCGTCACCCGCTACTGCTCGTCCTCGCTGCAGACCTCCCGGATGGCACTGCACGCCATCAAGGCCGGCGAGGGCGACGTGTTCATCTCGGCCGGCGTCGAGACGGTCTCCCGGTTCGCCAAGGGCAACTCCGACAGCCTCCCCGACACCCGCAACCCGCTGTTCGCCGAGGCCGAGGCGCGCACCGCCGCGGTCGCCGAGTCCGAGGGCTCCACCTGGCACGACCCGCGCGAGGACGGCCTGGTGCCCGACCCGTACATCGCGATGGGGCAGACCGCCGAGAACCTGGCCCGCCTCAAGGGGATCACCCGCGAGGAGATGGACGAGTTCGGCGTCCGGTCGCAGAACCTCGCCGAGGAGGCCATCAAGAACGGCTTCTGGGAGCGCGAGATCACTCCCGTCACGACGCCGGACGGCACCGTGGTCGCCAAGGACGACGGCCCGCGCGCCGGGGTCACCATGGAGGGCGTCGCCGGGCTCAAGCCCGTCTTCCGCCCCGACGGCCTGGTCACGGCAGGCAACTGCTGCCCGCTCAACGACGGCGCCGCCGCGCTCGTCATCATGAGCGACACCAAGGCCCGCGAGCTCGGCCTGACGCCGCTGGCCCGGATCGTCTCCACCGGCGTCTCCGGTCTCTCCCCCGAGATCATGGGCCTCGGCCCGGTCGAGGCGTCGCAGCAGGCCCTGCGCCGGGCCGGCCTGACCATCGACGACATCGACCTGGTCGAGATCAACGAGGCGTTCGCCGCCCAGGTGATCCCGTCCTACCGCGAGCTGGGCATCCCGCTGGAGAAGCTGAACGTCAACGGCGGCGCCATCGCCGTCGGCCACCCCTTCGGCATGACGGGCGCCCGGATCACCACCACGCTGATCAACTCGCTGCAGTACCACGACAAGCAGTTCGCGCTGGAGACGATGTGCGTCGGCGGCGGGCAGGGCATGGCGATGGTCATCGAGCGCCTGAGCTGAGCAGCGCAGCGTAGCCGCGGCGGCACCCTCCGTCCGCGTTCGGCCCGGAATCCCGGAACTGCCGGGGCTCCGGGCCGATTTGTGATCCAATCGCCCTCAGGATGTGACCTATCCCTCCCGCCACAGGGATTCACGCAGGTCAGAGCCCCACCCCTCACCCCCCTGGAAACAACACTCTGTCCGTTTCGTGACGTTACGCACTGACAGATGGTTAGTCCACCCTTCAAGCTGATGTAGGAAGTCGGGGGTCGACTTTGAACCGGGAGTACGTCAGTGAGCGCCATGCCGATCGCCCTGCTGATCACCACGGCCGCCACCGGCGCCGTGGGCGTCGCGGTCCTGCGCAGCATCTTGGTGCTGCGGCGACAGGTCGCGGCCCTGCACACCGAGCTCGTCGAAAGCCGAGCCGCCGCCACCCGCGCGCTGCTTCCATCGGCCCGGACGGCCGACGCCGACGAGATACGCGCGGCCGTCGCGGAAGCCCTCGCCGAGGAGCGGGAGCGGGAGCTGGCCGAGGCGCGGGCCTTCTGGGCCGCCCAGGAGGCGCGGGACGCCTCCGACGCGCCGTCCCTGCTGGGACTGTCCGACAGTGAGCTGTTCCTGCCCCGGCAGGCCGACTTCGTGGGCCTGGAGCCGGTGACCGAGGCGGGCCCCGAGGCCGACGAGCACCCCGCGGACTCGCCGGAGCTGGCCGCCGCCCGCCGCCGCCACCCCTCGCACCCGGACTTCGTGCCGAACCCGCCGCCGGCCGTCAACGACCACGAGCGCACCGTGGCGACGCTGGAGGAGCTGGCGGCCACCCGGGTGGAGCTGGCGGACGTCCGTCCGGGCCCGCTGGGCACCCTGGACGTCTACGTCTTCGCCGACGGCACCACCCTGTGCATGACGCCCGGTCACCGGGAGACCGCGGAACGCCTGGCGACGGCGCTGCAGGCGGGCGAGAGCCCGTTCCTGCTCGGCGGCTCCGGCATCTCGGGCGCGTACACCCTGACGTTCTCCTGCGGTGAGGACAACGTGTACATCCTGGCGGACCGGGTCATAGCGTCCCTCTGACGCCCCGGCCCCCCGGCCCCCGGCCGCGGGACCGGTCACGGGATCACCGGTCACCGGGTCACCGCCGCCTCGGACGCCGTACGCGTGTCCGCGTCCCGGCCGGCCCGCCGGACCGGCCCGCCCGCGGCCGTGGCCGCTTGGCGCCGGGTCCCCCCTCAGACCCCGGCGCGTTTCTGCGCCTCCTCCACCAGCCGGGCCGCCTCGGCGACCTCGTCCTCGTTCTTCAGTACGAGCGCCAGGTCGTGCCCGGCGACGGTGATCTGGTCGGCGGCGGCGAACATCCCGGCGTCGGGCATCTCGCGGGGCTCGGATCCCGGCTCCTCCGCCAGCTGGGTCCGCCGGGCGAACTCCCTGGCCAGGGCGAGCGCCTCGGCGGCCGCCCCCCGTTGCAGCCGGCTCTGCGGCGCGGCCCGCAGGCGGTCGGCGAAGTGATCCACGGCACGGGTGAGGGATGTCGTATCAACCACGCGGCGAGCGTACGCGGCGCGGCAGGACTGTTGCCAACGGACGAACGCTCGGGCACGGTGACCTGAAGGACCGGCTTTCATCCCCTGCGTCCGGAGGCGCCGATGTCCCAAGTCTTCTCCGAGGAGACCCATCGCAACCTGCTCGCCCGCATCCCCCAGTGCACCGGTCGTGAGATCTCCGACTGGCTGCGCACCGTCGACGACGGCCCGGCCCTCCGCTTCGAGGAGAAGGTCAGCTGGCTCCGTCACGAATACGACCTGGCGTACGGTCACGCCAAGGCGATCGTCCACGAGTACGACCTCAGAAGGGCCGCGCGCAAACTGCGCTAGCGCCGCCCGCCGGCACCGGCCGCGGTGCGGCACGACGAAGGGCCCCGGGACGGATCCCGGGGCCCTTCCGCGTGCCGTGCGGCGCGACGCGTCAGTCGCTGCTGTTGAAGATCGCGATGAGTCGCAGGAACTCGAGGTAGATCCACACCAGCGTCAGGGTGAGGCCGAAGGCGGCGAACCACGCCTCCTCGCGCGGCGCGCCGTAGGCCAGCCCGTCCTCGACCTGCTTGAAGTCCAGGGCGAGGAAGCAGGCACCGAGGATGATGCCGACGATGCCGAAGACGATGCCGAGCGGGCCGCTGCGGAAGCCGAGGCCGTCACCGCCGCCGAAGACCGCGAACAGCAGGTTCACGCCCATCAGCAGGATGAAGCCGAGCGCGGCCGCCATCACGAAGCCGTAGAAGCGGCGGTTGACGCGGATCCAGCCGGCCTTGTAGGCGACCAGCACACCGGCGAAGACCGCCATGGTGCCGAGCACGGCCTGCATGGCCGCACCGTCGGCGATGCGGTTGTCGACGATGCTGGAGATCACGCCGAGGAACACACCCTCGACGGCCGCGTACGTCAGGATCAGCGCCGGCGAGGCCTTGCGCTTGAACGACTGCACCAGCGCCAGGACCATGCCGAGCAGCGCGGCACCGATGCCGATGCCGTACGACCGGCTGATGTTGGCGTCGTCCACGGGCAGCAGGGCCCAGGCGAGCGCCGCGGTGACGACCAGGAGACCGAGGGTCGACCCGGTACGGATGATGACGTCGTCCATGGTCATCCGGCCGGGAGCGGCCGGAGCCTGCGGAGGCGCACCGTGCTGCAGGTCCTGCTGGGCGTACGGGTTCTGCGCGTACGGGTTCTGCGCGTAGGGGTTGCCCGTCGGCTGCGCGTACGGGTTGCCCTGCGTGGCGACAGCGGGACCCCCGGCCTGCGGCGCGGTGCCGAAGCCCGCGTAGCCGTTGTCGCGGCTGAACCCCCGTCGCGAGAAGACCGGGTTTCTGCTCCTCATTTCACTCCTCCATGGCCGCACTGCGCGGCCTTGGCTCAAGAGTAATAGGTAGGCAAAGGGAATGACCCAGTGCTTGGGGAGGATCTTTCCCTCGTCGTGCTGCTCAACACGCTACGCGGCCGGGTGATTCCCCTCACCGGCGGGCGCCGGACCATGACCGAGCCGGTACCTTCCCGGGACCTGCCGGAGATCAGCCGACGGTGTCGACGATCACGTGACGGCCCGAGATGCCGAGGGCGCGGCCCGGCAGCGGGACCCGTTCGGGCGGGGCGCCGGTGGCCCGGGTGTGGTCGCCCAGCGTCACGCCGGAGCCCCAGCTCCACAGGCGGCCGTCGGTGTCGATGGCGTAGCCGGTGAAGCCGTGGGCCGCGATGTGCCGGACGGCGGGCAGGCCGGGCACCTTCACCGGGCGGGCCGTGTGGTGGTCGGAGGTGTCGCCGTCCCCGAGGGTGCCGCTCACGCCGCGGCCCCACGCCCGGACGGTGCCGCTGCGGTCGAGCGCGAAGGCGACGTCGTTGCCGCCCGCGACCTGGACGACGTCCTTCAGACCGGGCACCCGCACCGGTTTGCCGCTCTGGCCGCCGCGGGGCTCGACGCCGAGCACGCCGTGGACGTTGTTGCCCCAGGCGCAGACCGCGCCGTCGGCCGTGGCCACGACCACGGCGCCGCCGGTCGAGGCCAGGGAGACGGCGTTGCGGACGCCGCCGATGCGGGTGAGCCGGGTGCTGTCGGTGTCGCCCAGCACGTCGGTGAGGTTGACGCCCCAGCCGATCACCCGTCCGTCGGAGCGCAGCGCGAACGCGGTCAGCGAGTCCGCCGCCATCGAGTGGACGCCGTCGGCGCGCGGCACGGGGCGGGGCCGGGGCACCCCCGCGTGGCCGTCCCGGCGTCCGGCGTTGACGAGGATGTTCTCCGAACCCCAGGCCAGCACGGAGCCGTCGGCGCGGACGGCGAAGAACGTGCTGCCCCCGTGGTGCACGGAGCGGGCGTCGGTGATCCCGGCCACCTGGCGCGGTGTGTCGAGGTGGCCGCGTTCCTGGGAACCGTGCCCGAGGGAGCCCTTGTGGTTGAGGCCGTACGTCCACACGGTCCCGTCGGCCCGTACCGCGGCGGTGCTGAAACCGTCGTCGGCCACGGAGACGACATCGGTCCAGCCGGGCACCAGCCCGCCGCCCCACCGGTCGGCCGCCCCGGCGCCCAGGTGGCCCCCGGACCACACGGCGCCGGGCTGGACCCGGGCGGACTGCGGGCGCCCGGACGCCCCCTCGGGGCAGTCCGGTGCCGCCATCACCGCCCGGTCGGCCTTGCTGCAGCCCGCGGCGCCCAGCACCACGAGCCCCGCCAGCAGCGTCCGCAGCCACCTGCCACGCCTCATCGCCCACCCCCGTCGGCTCCTGCCCGGCGCACGGTTCGTCCGGGCGGTCCGATCTTCGCATCAGTCCGCGGTGAACCGGGAGGCTCGGGTGCCGTGCCGTGCCGTGCCGTGCAGTGCGGTGAGCGGCGCGGCACGCCCCCCGGCCCCGACGGGCGCGGCCGGGGGGCGTGCCGGGCCCGCCGTCCCGCCGCCGGGCGGGCGGGCCGCTCAGGGGCCGGCGGCGGGCGGGGAGGGACGCGGAGGCGCGCGGTGGGGCGGGGAAGGGCGGGAGGGGGGCGAGGCAGGGGCCCGGCGGTCCGGGTGCGGCGCCGGTGCCGTCGCGAGGGCGGTGCGGGGCGTTCCGGGGGGGCGCCGCCGGGGGGTGCGAGGGCGTTGCCGGGCGCTGCCGGGGGGGGCGAGAGCGTTGCGCTCCCGAAGCCGGGGGCGGCCGTGTGCCGTTCCGGCCGGTGCCGCCCTCCGGCGGTGGAGGACGTGGTGGTGCCCGGAGCCGGACTTGAACCGGCACGCCCGCGAAGGGGCAGCGAGGTTTAAGCTCGCCGTGTCTGCTTTCCACCATCCGGGCAGGCCATGGGCTCCGCTTCGAGCGTGCCGAGCCTATCGGGCCGCCCCACGCGAACTACGGGGCGGTGGGCCGATGTTGTCTTATTTTATTGATGTCTGAGGGTGCATCAGCAACGGGAACGCGCCATCAGCACGTGCCACCAGCGTTGCGCGTCATGGCACACGCCGTGTGCGGAATGACGGAATTTCACCGTACGAACAAGGGCGCGCCACCTGTTCCGGTCATCACTCGGTCATCCGTCCCGTCAGGGGACCCCGTCATCCCCAGGTATGACACGGCGCCCGCCCGTCCCCCCTCAGTCGCCCCCCGGAACCGGCGCTGCGGGTGACTACGCGGCGGCAAACGGACGGAACGATGGAAGACGTCAGCGAGAACCACGTCGCCCGTCAGGAGAGCCATCCCGTGACCACCGCACCAACCGCCGCCCGGACCACCACCGTGGCCGCGCGCGCCGCGGAGCTGTCCAAGATCTACGGCCAGGGCGAGACCCGGGTCGTCGCCCTGGACCGGGTCTCCGTCGACTTCCAGCAGGCGGAGTTCACCGCGATCATGGGCCCCTCCGGCTCCGGCAAGTCCACGCTGATGCACTGCGTGGCCGGCCTGGACACCTTCTCGTCCGGCTCCGTGCGCATCGGCGAGACCGAACTGGGGTCGCTGAAGGACAAGCAGCTCACCCGGCTGCGCCGGGACAAGATCGGCTTCATCTTCCAGGCGTTCAACCTGCTGCCGACGCTGAACGCGCTGGAGAACATCACGCTGCCGATGGACATCGCGGGCCGCAAGCCCGACCGGGAGTGGCTGGACACCGTGATCCGGATGACCGGGCTGTCCGACCGGCTCGGCCACCGGCCCGCGCAGCTGTCGGGCGGCCAGCAGCAGCGGGTGGCGGTGGCACGGGCACTGGCCTCCCGGCCCGACATCGTCTTCGGTGACGAGCCCACCGGGAACCTGGACTCCCGCTCCGGCGCCGAGGTGCTGGGCTTCCTGCGCAACTCGGTGCGCGAGCTGGGCCAGACGGTGGTCATGGTGACCCATGACCCGGTGGCCGCCGCCTACGCCGACCGCGTGATCTTCCTCGCGGACGGCAGGGTCGTGGACGAGATGTACGGGCCCACGGCCGACAAGGTGCTGGACCGCATGAAGCAGTTCGACGCCCAGGGGCGCACCAGCTGACGTCCCGCGGCCCCGTCCGCCCCCGCCCCCTCTCCTCACCGCCGCCCCACGGCGCCGCGGGCCGCGCCCGGCCCGGCCCCGCCGCCCCGGGGCGCCGCCGCGTGCGCCGCGCGCGGCTCCGCACCCGCGCCCGCGTGCCCCGGCGGGTCCGCCGGCCCGGCCGGCGGCCTCCGCCCTTCGCCCTCACCGTCTGGACTCGAGAAGACACCCATGTTCCGTACCGCCTTGCGCAACGTGCTCGCGCACAAGGCCCGGCTCCTGATGACCGTGCTCGCCGTGATGCTCGGCGTGGCCTTCGTGTCGGGGACCCTGGTCTTCACCAACTCCGTCTCCGCCGCCCTGCAGAAGCAGTCCGCCAAGGGCTTCGACCACGTCGACGTCGCCGTCACGCCGGGCTGGAAGGACGCCGAGGGCGACCGGGTCGGCGAGCCGCACGAACTCACCCGCGCCCTGGTCGACGAGAGCGCCAGGGTGCCGGGGGCCGAGCAGGCCATCGGGATCGTCACCGGCTTCACCGCGCTCGCCGACAAGGACGGCCGTCTGATCGGCGACGACTTCCAGTCGCAGGGCGGCAACTACTGGGGGACGAAGGACCCCCGGTACCCGCTGACCGAGGGCCGCGCGCCCAAGGGCGAGGGCGAGATCCTCATCGACTCCGAGACGGCCCGGCGCGCCGGGTACGAGGTCGGCGACACCATCCGCATGTCCGTCGACGGCCCCGTCCTGGAGCCGGTCGTCACGGGCGTCTTCACCACCGACGACGGCAACGTGGCGGCGGGGGGCAGCCTCGCGCTGTTCGACACCGCGACCGCGCAGAAGCTGTTCGGCAAGACCGGCACCTTCGACGAGATCGCGGTCCGGGCGAAGGACGGCGTCAGCGAGTCGGCGCTGCAGGCGCAGCTGGAGAAGGCGCTGCCGTCCGGCGTCGTGGAGATGACGACCGGCACCGAACTGGCCGACAACCAGGCGGAGATGATCGCCTCCTCGATGAGCGGCCTGAAGCAGGCGCTGCTGGTGTTCGCCGGCATCGCGCTGTTCGTGGGGACGTTCATCATCGCCAACACCTTCACCATGCTGGTCGCCCAGCGCACCAAGGAACTGGCCCTGATGCGCGCCGTCGGCGCCTCCCGCCGCCAGATCACCCGCTCGGTGCTGATCGAGGCGTTCGTGGTCGGCACGATCGCCGCGGTCGCCGGTCTGGTCGCCGGCGTGGGCATCGGTGTCGGGCTGCGTTCCCTGATGGGCGCGCTGGACGCCCCGATGCCGGAAGGCCCGCTGGTGGTCAGTCCGGGCACGGTGGTCTCCGCGTTCGCCGTCGGCATCCTGGTCACGATGCTCGCCGCCTGGCTGCCGGGCCGCCGGGCCGCGAAGATCCCGCCGGTGGCGGCCATGAGCTCGGTGCACGCCAAGGCGACCACCAAGTCGCTGGTGCTGCGCAACACGCTGGGCGCACTGCTCTCGGCGGCCGGCATCGCGGTGGTCCTGGTGGCCACCGGCATGAAGGGCTCCGACGGCCAGGCACCGATGGGCATCGGCGCGGTGCTGCTGATCGTCGGCGTGTTCGTCCTGACGCCGCTGCTGTCCCGTCCACTGGTCGCCGCGGCCGCCCCGGTCCTGCGCGTGTTCGGGATCTCCGGCAAGCTGGCCCGGCAGAACTCGGTGCGCAACCCGCGCCGCACCGCGGCCACCGCGTCCGCGCTGATGATCGGGCTCACCCTGATCACCGGCATGACGGTGGCGGCCGGCAGCCTGCAGAAGTCCATCGACAAGATGGCGGCCTCGGCGATCGAGGCCGACTACATCGTGTCCATGGCGAACGCGAACGCGCTGTCCCCGGACGTCGAGAAGAAGCTGAAGAAGGCCGACGACGTCACCGCCACCAGCCCGATGCGCAACGCCGTGTCCCGCATCGACGGTGGGACGGAGTACCTGACGGGCGTGGACGGCTCCACCTTCGACCGGCTGACGCGGTTCGAGATCGAGTCCGGCCGCTTCGAGGTCGGCGGTTCGCGGGTCGTCGTCGACGACGACACGGCCGCCTCGTACGGCTGGAAGGCGGGCTCGCAGTTCACGGCCGCCTTCGAGGACGGCGAGAAGGAGCGGCTGACGGTCTCCGGCGTCTACCGGGGCAACGAGATGATCAGCGGCATCATGCTCGACACCGCCACGCTCGCTCCGCACGAGTCGGAGCCGAACGACATGCTGGTCATGGTCAAGACCGCCGACGGCCCGTCCGAGGCGTCGAAGGAGTCGCTGGAGAAGCTCCTCGGCAACAACCCGGGCATCAAGGTCCAGGACAAGAAGGACCTCTCCGCCGAGGTCGCGCAGATGTTCACGGTGGTGCTCAACATGGTCTACGGCCTGCTGGCGATGGCGGTGATCGTGGCGGTCCTCGGGGTGATCAACACCCTGGCGATGTCGGTGTTCGAGCGCGCGCAGGAGATCGGCATGCTGCGGGCGATCGGCCTGGACCGCGGCGGCATCAAGCGGATGGTCCGGCTGGAGTCGCTGGTGATCTCGCTGTTCGGCGGGGTGCTCGGCGTCGGGCTCGGGGTCTTCTTCGGCTGGGCCGCGGGCGAACTGATGGGCAACAGCATCCAGACCTACGAACTGGTGCTGCCGTGGGGCCGGATGGGCGTCTTCCTGGCGCTGGCCGCCGTGGTGGGCGTGCTGGCCGCGCTGTGGCCGGCCCGCCGCGCGGCCCGGCTGAACATGCTCCAGGCCATCAAGGCCGAGTAGCGGCCGGCCGTCCGGCCGCGACGACGGGGCCCCGTTCCGGTAAACGGGGCCCCGTTCCGGTGGACGGGGCCTCGTCGTCGGGTGCGGCGGCGCGCGGCGCGTCAGTTCCAGGTGCGGGTGCGCAGGGGCAGCCCGGACGCGCCCGACCCGGCGGGGCGGACGGCCAGGACCTGGTTGACGCCGATGCGGTTCTTCTCGAAGGCGAGGGCCGAGGCGGCCATGTAGAGCCGCCACACGCGGGCCCGGCCGGGCCCGGCGAGACGGGCCGCGCGGTCCCGGTCCGCCTCCAGGTTCGCCACCCACCGGCGCAGGGTGAGCGCGTAGTGCTCGCGCAGCGCCTCCACGTCCCGCACCTCGAACCCGGCGCGTTCCAGCAGGCTCACCGTGGTGCCGACGGGGGCGAGTTCACCGTCGGGGAAGACGTAGGCGTCGATGAACGGGTCCAGGTCGTACGCCCCTTCGTCGCGTTCGGGGCGGCGGCCGATCTGGTGGTTCAGCAGGCGTCCGCCGGGCGCGAGGAGCCCGTGCAGGCGGGTGGCGTACTCCAGGTAGCGGGGCGAGCCGACGTGCTCGGCCATGCCGATGGAGGAGATCGCGTCGAACGGGCCGTCGGCGACGTCCCGGTAGTCCTGCACGCGGATCTCCACCCGGTCGGCCAGGCCCTCCTCGGCGACGCGCTTGCGGGCGTAGGCGGCCTGTTCCCGGGAGAGGGTGATGCCGACGACGTCCGCCCCGTGCTCGCGGGCGGCGTGCACGGCCATCGCGCCCCAGCCGCAGCCCACGTCCAGCAGCCGCCGGCCGGGCTCCAGGGCGAGTTTGCGGCAGACCAGTTCCAGCTTGTCGTACTGGGCCTGTTCGAGGGTGGTCCGCGGGGGCGGGGCGGACCAGTAGGCGCACGAGTACACCATCGACGGGCCGAGGACGATCTCGTAGAAGTCGTTGCCGACGTCGTAGTGGTGGCTGACGGCGCCCCGGTCGCTGCGTCTGGTGTGCAGGCCGCGGCGGGGGCGGCGGACCTCCTCGGCGGGCCGTGCGGGCGGCAGCGGGGGCCCGGCCATGGCGAACAGGCCGCGCACGGCGGAGCGGAACGCCGGGTCGCGCAGGGAGCGGGCCAGGCCGGGGGCGTCCTCGTCACGCTCCCAGACGAGTCCCGCGAGCAGGTCCAGGGCGGTGTAGAGGTCGCCCTCGACGTCCAGGTCACCGGCCACCCAGGCGCGGGCGAGGCCGAGTTCGCCCGGCTTGAACAGCAGGTGGCGCACGGCCCGGCGGTTGCGCACCACGAGGGCCGGTGCGGACGGGGGGCCTGCCTGGGAACCGTCCCAGGCCCGGATCCGGACGGGAAGCGGTGTGCCCAGCAGCTGATCGACGTGGGCCTTCAGCCGCGACGCGGCGTCTGCCATGGTCTGCACCTCCGTGGGGGAATCCCGGAATGTCGTCACCACGTAAACACCCGCACGGCGACTTGGCAGCCCCCGGCGCGCGTCCCGCCCGCGCGGGCGGCCGCGGAAAGGCCCGCGGAGGCGGTCCCGGCAAGGTCCTCGCCGGCGGTTCCCGGAAAGGTCCGCGGAGGCGGTCCCGGGAAGGTCCTCGCCGGCGGTCCCGGGCATGCCGAAGGGGCCGCCCGCACCACGGATGGCGGGCGGCCCCTTCGGGCGTCACAGCGGCGGCCGGCGCGTCCCCGGGGCGGGGACGGCCGCGCGGCTCAGGAGGCCTTGGCCTCGGTCTTCTTCGGCTCGGCGGCGGCCACCGGGGCGGGCTTGGCCGCCTCGTAGAACTCCTCGCGCGGCGACTCGATCGCGCCCAGGGACACGACCTCGCGCTTGAGGAACATGCCGAGGGTCCAGTCGGCGAAGACGCGGATCTTGCGGTTGAAGGTCGGCATCGCCATGCCGTGGTACGCGCGGTGCATGTACCAGGCGAGCCGGCCCTTGAGCTTGATCTTCATCTTGCCGACGACGATCATCGCGACGCCCTTGTGCAGGCCGAGGCCCGCGACCGCGCCCTTGTTGGCGTGGCGGTAGTCCTTCTGCCGGAAGCCCCGCATGCCGGCGATCACGTTGTCGCCGAGGACCTTGGCCTGGCGCAGCGCGTGCTGGGCGTTCGGCGGGCACCAGGCGTTCTCGTTGCCCGCCTTGCGGCCGACGAGGTCCGGGACCTGGGCGTTGTCGCCCGCGGCCCAGATGTAGTCGGTGCCGGTGACCTGGAGGGTGGGCTGGGTGTCGACGTGGCCGCGCGGACCCAGCGGCAGGCCGAAGCGGGCCAGCGCCGGGTTGGGCTTGACGCCCGCGGTCCACACGATGGTGTTGGAGTCGACCTCCAGGCCGTTCTTCAGCACCACGTGGCCGTCGACGCAGGAGTCCATCGACGTGGACAGGTAGACCTCGACGCCGCGGCTCTCGAGGTGCTCCTTGCCGTACTGCCCCAGCTTGGGACCGACCTCGGGGAGGATCTTGTCGGCGGCGTCGACGAGGATGAAGCGCATGTCCTCGCGGGACACCGTCTTGTAGTACTTGGCCGCGTCCCGGGCCATGTCCTCGACCTCGCCGATGGTCTCCGCGCCGGCGAAGCCACCGCCGACGAAGACGAACGTGAGCGCCTTGCGGCGGATCTCCTCGTCCGTCGTGGAGTCGGCCTTGTCGAGCTGTTCGAGGACGTGGTTGCGCAGGCCGATGGCCTCCTCGACGCCCTTCATGCCGATGCCCTGCTCGGCGAGGCCGGGGATCGGGAAGGTGCGGGAGACCGCGCCGAGCGCGATCACCAGGTAGTCGAAGGGCAGCTCGTACGCCTCGCCGACCAGCGGGGCGATCGTGGCGACCTTGCGGTCCTGGTCGATGGTGGTGACCCGGCCGGTGAGCACCTCCGCCTTGGGGAGCACGCGCCGCAGCGGGACGACGACGTGTCGCGGGGAGATGTTGCCGGCGGCGGTTTCCGGGAGGAAGGGCTGGTAGGTCATGTACGACCGCGGGTCGACGACGGTGACGGTCGCCTCGCCGTAACGCATCTTCTTCTGGATGCGCCGAGCTGCGTACAGGCCTACGTACCCACCGCCTACTACGAGGATCCTGGGACGCTCCGTGGTGCTCATGCCATCGAGTATCCACCCGCCCGAGGGGGGTACCTCGTGCGCCCCTTCACAAGCTCGGGCACCCCCTGTGTTACACTCCGCGGCCCTTGTGACCCAGACCATGGCCGCGAACGGGAACCCACACCGTCGTCGTCACGTTGTCAATGCCGCGTGAGCTGCCTCTCCGGCAGTTCGGAGCCGGTGTGAGGCTCCTCGCGCGGGCGTCCCGGTGTGCTGCCGGTGCGATCGTCCGGCCGCCTTCTGAACATGTTCAAACGGGTGTTGAGCCCCCGAAAGGGCCAACCGGCCCCCATTTCGCGCACCACCGGGCCCCTTTCCTTGTGAAGAACTTCACGAACTTTCCGCCCGGAACCCCGCCCGAAGCGCCCCCAGGGCCCCCCACCAGCGCTCGGATGCTCCCCAACCCTGCTCGGGGGAGCGCCACGGAGGGACGGGAGGCGGCTCGACGGGGGACCCGGAAAGGGCCCCGCGTGGACCCCCGGTGACCCCCGGCGGCGCCCCGGCGGGACAGTGCGGGCGAGGGGGCGGGCGAGCGAGCGGCCGCGGGTGCGCCGCCTCAGCGCGCCCCGGCGGCGCAGCTCCAGGCGATGCCGTCCAGGATGTCGTGCTCGCTGGCGACGACCTCCCGGGCGTCCATGCGCTCCATCACGGCCAGCAGCACCAGCGCCCCCGCGGCGATCACGTCGACCCTGCCCGGGTGCATGGACGGGATCGCGGCGCGCTCGGCGTGCGTGGACCGCAGCAGCCGGTCGCTGATCTCCCGCACCCGCTCCCGGGAGATCCGGGAGTGGTGGATGGCCGCCGAGTCGTAGCCCGGCAGGTCCTGGGCGATCGCCGAGACGGTGGTGACCGAGCCGGCGAGCCCCACCAGCGTCCGCGCTTCGCGCAGCGGGACCGTCTTCTCGGCTAGGTCCAGGGCGGACTCGATGTCGGCGCGCATCGCCGCCACCTGCTCCGGCGTCGGCGGGTCCGTCACCGCGCCGTCCCGCACCAGGTGCCGTTCGGTCATCCGGACGCAGCCGATGTCGACGGAGCGGGCGGCGCGGACCCGGTCGTCGCCGACGACGAACTCCGTGGAGCCGCCGCCGATGTCGACGACCAGGAACGGGCGGTGCAGGTCGGTGCGGCCGGTCAGCTCCTTGGTGGCGCCCGTGAACGAGAACTCGGCCTCCTGGTCGCCGGTGATGACCTCGGGCTCCACGCCCAGGATGTCCACCACGCCGCGCACGAAGTCGTCCCGGTTCTCGGCGTCCCGGGAGGCGGAGGTGGCGACGAAGCGGAGGCGCTCCGCGCCGTGCCGCTCGATGATCTCCGCGTACTCCCGGCAGGCGGCGAACGTGCGCTCCAGCGCCTGCGGCGCCAGCCGGCCGGTGCGGTCGACGCCCTCGCCGAGCCGCACGATCGTCATGCGCCGGTCGAGGTCGGTCAGTTCACCGGTTCCGGGGTCGACGTCGGCCACCAGCAGCCGGATCGAGTTCGTGCCGCAGTCGATGGCGGCGACCCTGTTCATCGGGTGCCCTCCTGCTCCGCGGCGGCCGTGTCCTCCGGCGTCACGCACGGACCCTTGCGCCACCACTCGGGGAGCATGGCGAGCGCCTCGTCGCCCAGCGGGTTGACGCCGGGGCCCGCGGCCAGCGAGTGGGCCACCAGGACGTGCAGGCACTTCACGCGGTCCGGCATGCCGCCCGCGCTCGGGAAACCCGTCAGCTCCTCGATCTCGTCGCGCCGGCGGATGTAGTCCTCGTGCGCCTTCCGGTAGGAGGCCGCCAGTTCCGGGTCGGTGGCCAGGCGTTCGGTCATCTCCTTCATCACGCCGTTCGCCTCCAGCGTCCCGATCGCCGAGGAGGCGCGCGGGCAGGTCAGGTAGTAGAGCGTGGGGAAGGGGGTGCCGTCGGGCAGCCTCGGTGCCGTCTCGACGACGTCCGGCTGTCCGCAGGGGCAGCGGTGGGCGATCGCGCGCAGTCCGCGCGGGGGCCGGCCCAGCTGCTGCCGGAAGGCCGCGACGTCCGCGTCGGTGGGCTCGGTGCGCGGGGTCGTGGGCGGAGGAGTGTCCATCGTTGTCTTTCTTCGGGGTGTCACGGGTGCGGGACCGCCGGACGGCGGCGGTCACGGGCGCGGGTCACGGGTCTGCGGCGGTCACGGGCGCGGGGTCACCGGTCGGCCGCGTCGGCCTTGTCGACCCCGTCCCAGACGTTCGCGTACCAGGGGCGGTCGGCCGCCCGCGTGTCGGCGCGCGACCGCTTCACCGGGCCCGGGTCGACCACGACGAACCCGGTCTCGCCGGGCATGACGTAGTGCAGCCGGCGGCGGATCTCCTGCTCGGCGTAGGCGTCGTCCTGCCAGCGCGCCTTGAGGTCGCGCAGCTCCTCGACGCGCTGCCGGGCCTCCTCCTGCTGCCGCTGGAGGTCGGCGATCTCGGCGCGCTGGGAGACGTACTGCCGCATCGGGTAGGCGAGGGCCACGATCAGCGAGCAGACCACCAGGGCGAGCAGCGCGGCCCGGCCGGTGAGCCGGGAGCGGCGCGCCTGCCGCTTGGTCTGCGAGCGGTAGACCCGGGCCGCGGTCTGCTCACCGATGAGCCGGATCCTGGTCGCGGTGGAGAAACGGTCCCGGTCCTTCACCGCCATGTGCCCGCCTCCGGTTCGCCGTCGTCCGTGGGTCTACGTGCGTACGTCCCCGCACACGGTACGGGACCGGGCACGGGGACGTGACGACGACGCTTCCTGGGGAGCGGGCGCTCAGCCCTTGAAGCGGGGGAAGGCGCTGCGGCCGGCGTACACCGCGGCGTCGTCGAGGATCTCCTCGATGCGCAGCAGCTGGTTGTACTTGGCCACGCGCTCGGAGCGGGCCGGGGCGCCGGTCTTGATCTGGCCGCAGTTGGTGGCGACGGCCAGGTCGGCGATGGTGACGTCCTCGGTCTCGCCGGAACGGTGGGACATCATGCACTTGAAGCCGTTGCGCTGGGCCAGCTCGACGGCGTCCAGGGTCTCGGTGAGCGAGCCGATCTGGTTGACCTTGACCAGCAGGGCGTTGGCGGCGGCCTCGTCGATGCCGCGGGCCAGGCGCTCGGGGTTGGTGACGAACAGGTCGTCACCGACGAGCTGCACCTTGTCGCCCAGCTTGGCGGTGATGGTCTTCCAGCCGTCCCAGTCGTCCTCGAACAGCGGGTCCTCGATGGACACGAGCGGGTACGCCTCGACGAGCTCGGCGTAGTACTCGGTCATCTCGGCGGCCGTGCGCTCCTTGCCCTCGAAGACGTAGGAGCCGTCCTTGTAGAACTCGGAGGCGGCGACGTCCAGCGCCAGCGCGATCTGCTCGCCGGGGGTGTAGCCGGCTTCCTTGATCGCCTCCAGGATGAGGTCGAGGGCTTCACGGTTGGAGCCGAGGTTCGGGGCGAAGCCGCCCTCGTCGCCGAGGCCGGTGGCCAGGCCCTTGCTCTTCAGGACCTTCTTCAGCGTGTGGTAGACCTCGGTGCCCCAGCGCAGGGCCTCGGAGAAGGACTCCGCCCCGATGGGGGCGATCATGAACTCCTGGATGTCCACGTTGGAGTCGGCGTGCGAGCCGCCGTTCAGGATGTTCATCATCGGCACCGGCAGCAGGTGCGCGTTGGGGCCGCCCAGGTAGCGGAACAGCGGCAGGTCGCTCGCCTCGGAGGCGGCGTGGGCGACGGCGAGGGAGACACCCAGGATGGCGTTGGCGCCGAGGGAGCCCTTGTTGTCGGTGGCGTCCAGGTCGAACATGGCCTGGTCGATCAGGCGCTGCTCGGTGGCGTCGTAGCCGACCAGCTCCGGGCCGATCTGCTCGATGACGGCGAGGACGGCCTTCTCGACGCCCTTGCCCTGGTAGCGGTCGGGGTCCCCGTCCCGCAGCTCGACGGCCTCGAAGGCGCCCGTGGAGGCGCCGGAGGGAACGGCGGCACGACCCGTGCTGCCGTCGTCGAGGCCGACCTCGACCTCGACCGTGGGGTTGCCTCGGGAGTCCAGGATTTCCCGGGCTACGACGACGTCGATGGACGGCACGAGCATCTCCTTCGTGGATGTGACGCGTGGGCAGGGCCGCGGTGGCTCTGCGAGACCGAGCCTAACCGGCTCCGGGCGATCGGCCATCCGGTCGCCCATCCCCTGGACATCCGTGGCTCGTGCCCGGAGTGCCGCGGGGGACAGGGCAGAGCTTAGATTGTTTCTTCGCGGAACAAAGAGTCCGGGGAGACCGTGACCGGAAAGTGCCCGGCGGACGGCCCTGCGGTCGGGCCGCGATGTCGCTTCGCGTCGCGGTCGTGTCCCGGCACGCGCCCCGGGACATGACCCCGCCCCGGTGCGTACGGGGGAACACGCACCGGGGCGGGGAGCCTGGGAGGAGGGGGCCTGCGGCCGCTTCCTTACTTCAGGTGCAGCTGCTGACCCGGGTAGATGAGGTCGGCGTCCTGGACGACGTCGTCGTTCAGCTTGAACAGCTTGGCCCAGCCGCCCTCGACGTCGTGCTCCTCGGCGATCGAGCTGAGGGTGTCACCCTTGACGACCTTGTACTCGCCGTCGCCCTTCTTGACCTTCTTGCCGGTCGGGGTGGTGACGGTCTTCTTCTGGGCCGGACGCTCGGCGGAGCGGGACGCCTTCTGCTCGGTGGAGCGCTCGGCGGTGGAGCCGGTGTCCTGCTTCGGGGCGCTCTGCTGCGAGCCGCCGCCCTGGTTCTGGGTGGAGCCGCCACCGGTGTACGCGGCGCCGGACAGGCCCTTGCCACACACCGGCCAGGCACCCTTGCCCTGGCCCGCGAGGACCTTCTCGGCGATCTCGATCTGCTGGGCCTTGGTGGCCTGGTCGGCGGTGGAGGCGTACTTCGTGCCGCCGTAGCCGGCCCAGGTGGAGGCCGAGAACTGCAGACCGCCGTAGTAGCCGTTGCCGGTGTTGATGGACCAGTTGCCGCCGGACTCGCACTGGGCGACGGCGTCCCACTCGGCGGCGGTGGCGGCGGAGGCGTTGCCGGCCGCCATCAGCGGGGCGGCGACGGCGGCGCCGGTCACACCGGCGATGGCGATGGCGCGAGTGGCCTTGGACGGACGACGGTGCTTGCCCTTGCCGGAAAACAGCATGGTTGGATCCCCTCACCGACGCCTACGAGGTGAGCTGTCGGGTTCGGGCCGGTTGAGTTGCCCGGCCACGTCCCTCGCGGGACGCGGCTTCACCCCAAGCCGTCTCCGGTGTCAACCACCGGCTCCGGCGCTTACCTTGGGTCCCCCGCTCCTGCCTACGGCGCACTGATGCGACGACTGTTCCCGTGCTGCCACTGGCAGGATTCGGCGTGGCGGCAGCCGGGGCCCGCGATGGCGAGCGGTCATGACCGTAGACACGCGTTCGGCCGAATTTCAAAGACGATCACGGCTTCTGAGACCTATGTCTCACAAACTTTAAACCGGACATTCAGCGCGAATCATGACGCCAACTGGCGCCATTTTCGGGGCTTTTCGCCGGTCGTGGCGGGTGTCGCGCTTTTCGTCGCCGGGGGCGCTGCGAGCCCCCGACCGGCATGGCGGCCGGCACCGTTCCGCGAGCCGGGCGGCCCGGTTCCGGGGCGGCGAGTGGTCCGGTTCCGGGGCCGGCGAGTGGTTCGGTTCCGGGGCGGCGAGTGGTCCGGTTTCGGGGCCGGCGAGTGGTCCGGTTCCGGGGCCGGCGATTGGTCCGGTTCCGGGTTCGGGTGGCCCGGTTGCGGGGGTCGGGTGGGCTTGTTCGGTGCGTGAGGTGGGCTTGTTCTCGCGTGTCGAGGCGGCCTTGACCGTGCGCCGGGGTGGGCTTGCGTCGCGCGTCGGGTGGGCTGCTCCGTGCGGCGGAGCAGGCTCGTTCCGCGCGTCGCGGTGGGGTCGTTCCGCGCGTCGGGCGGTCTCGTCCCCGGGGATTTCCGCGTCGCGCACGGGGGCGGTCGGCGGTCGCGCTCCGAGGGGCGGTGAGCGCCGTTCTGCGGGCCGGGCGGTCACGTTCCGCCGGGGACTCCCGCCGCGTCCGGGTGCGTTGAGCAGTCACCGCCGTCACGCCGGGGGCGCGCCGGGGCGGCCGGCCGCGTGGTGCACGCCGGCGGCCTCGCTCCGCGGACCGAGGGGACTCCGGCCGCTTTTCGCCGTGTTCGGCGGCTGATGCCGCATGCGGCTTTCGCCCGGAACGCCCCCGGCCGGGGCATCCGACCGGGGGCGTGGTGGTTCACGTGGCCAGGCGGGGCCTACTGGTTCCAGGCGGAGAGACCCGCACCCTGCGCCGACGGGGAGGTCTCCGGCGCGGTGGTGGGTCCGGTCGGGGTGGCGGAGGGCGCGGGCGTGTCGGCGAGGGACCAGAGGCCCACCACGGCACTCACGCCCGCCGTCGCGTCCATCACGCCGCGCGCCGCTCCGGCGTCGGGCGCGGCGGGCGCGGCGCCCTGGTCGCCGGCCGCGACCTCTTCCTGGGCGGGAGCGCCGCGATGGCGGCCGGTGCCCTCGGTCGAAGGGGCCGCCGCCGACGGGGCGTCACTCGTGTCCGCCTTGCCCTTTTCCTCACCCTTGGCCGACGGGGAGGCGGACGGCGAGGCGCTCGACTCCGCCGACGGCTCGCCGGACGCCTCGGAGCCGGCCGGCGCGTCGGTCGCACCCTGGCCGCCCGGCGTCTGGGACGGCGTGGCGGACGCGGAGGCGGACGGAGCGTCCGTCTCGGGCGTGGCGGGCGGAGTCGAGGAGCCGCCCAGCCCCAGCGAGTTCGGGAGGTCCGTCCCGCCGGTACCGGTCTCGCCCTGCCCGGCGGCACCGTCGGGCGAGTCGGACTGGAGCCCCGCGATGAGCCCGCAGGTCGCCCAGTCGCCGACGCCCTCGGCGGCGAGCGCCTTGTCGGCTATCTCGATCTGCTGACGGCGGCTGGCCAGGTCGGCGCTCGCCGCGTACTCGAGCCCGCCGTACTTCTCCCACTTCTCCTGGCTCATCTGGAGGCCGCCGTAGTAGCCGTTGCCACTGTTCTCGCTCCAGGAGCCGCCGGTCTCGCACTCCGCGATCCGGTCCCACGTCTTGCCGTCGGCCGCACTGGCACTGCCGGCCGCCAGCAGCGGGAGAGCGATGGCGGAGCCGGTGACTCCGGCCGCGACGACGAAAGCCGGTGCCTGGCGGGGGCGACGGTGCCGACCGTTCCCGGAGAGCATGCGGAGACCTTTCACACGACAGCGGTTGCCACGCGGCGGACGCGAACTCACGTGCGCCACGCTGTTGATGGGTGAACGTATCGGGAAGGATCTCTTGTCACAAGTTAATGCCGCGCAGATCACGTGAAGATCACAGAGTGTGAGACTGTGTCACGTTTCCGCTGGTCGGATCGGGGGCAGGGCCGGGCCGTCCGGTTCGCTCAGCTTTGCGGAGGCGTGAATTCCACCGGCAGGGTACGCAGTCCGCGCATGATGAGCCCGCCCCGCCAGCGCAGTTCGGCCGGATCCGCCGCGAGCCGGAGGTCCGGCAGCCGGGTCAGCAGGGTGGCGAGCGCGGTCTGCCCCTCCAGGCGCGCCAACGGGGCTCCCAGGCAGTAGTGGATGCCGTGCCCGTATCCCAGGTGGGGATTGTCACGCCGCGCCAGGTCGAGCACGTCCGGCCCGTCGAACCGCTCCGGATCGCGGTCCGCCGCCGCGAGCACGACCAGCACCGGGTCCCCGGTGGCGATCCGCTGCCCGCCGATGGTGACCGGTTCGGTCGCGAACCGCCAGGTCGCCAGCTCCACCGGGCCGTCGTAGCGCAGCAGTTCCTCGACCCCGGTCTCCAGCAGTCCGCGGTCCCCGGCGGTCAGGGAGTCCTGGAGCAGGGCGCGCTGGGCGGGATGGGTGAGCAGGGCGTAGGTGCCGTTGCCGATCAGGTTGACGGTGGTCTCGAAGCCGGCGAACAGCAGGATGAACGCCATCGCGGCGGCTTCGTTCTCGGTGAGGTGCTCACCGTGGTCCGAGGCCCGGATGAGACCGGAGATGAGGTCCTCGCCGGGGGCGGGCTGGGCGGGCAGTGCCTCGCGCTTGCGGTGGATCAGGTCGGCGAGGTAGCCCCGCATCTTCTTCACCGAGCGCGCCACTCCGCCCCGGGGGCCGCCCTGGTGACGGATCATCATGCCCGCCCAGTCCCGGAAGTCGTCCTGGTCCTCCCGGGGAACGCCGAGCAGGTCGCAGATGGCGTAGATGGGGAGCGGGAACGCGAACTCGTGGATCAGGTCCGCGGAGCCGCGGGCGGCGAAGGCGTCGATGAGCCCGTCGGTGAGCTCCTGCACCCGGGGCGCGAACTCGGCCACCCGGCGCGGGGTGAACGCCTTGCTCACCAGCCGGCGCAGCCGGGTGTGGTCCGGCGGGTCGATGTTGAGCAGATGCGTCATCAGCTCCGCCTTGCGCTCCCCCGGAATGCCGGTCTTGCCCTTGGCGTGCGCGGGCTCGTCGTGGTGCGCCGGGTTCTTCGACAGGCGGTTGTCCGCGAGCGTCCGGCGCGCGTCGGCGTACCGGGTGACCAGCCAGGCCTCCACCCCGCTCGGCAGCCGCGTCCGGTGCACGGGCGCGTGCTCGCGCAGCCAGGCGTAGGCCGGGTAGGGGTCGGCGGCGAACTCCCAGCTGAACAGTTCGGGCGTGGGCCGCGTAGAGGTGGAGGGAGTGGGAGTGGGAGTGGGAGAGGGAGAGGGAGGAGGCAGCACGGGGGACGGTGATTCCGGGTTCTCGGGCGGGAGCTGGTCGGTCACCGTCCGACCGTATCCGGCCCGGCGGAGGAGGTCGGGGCGGGTGGGGGCGGGGGCGGAGCCTGTCCGTTTTCTGGAGGGGCCTCCCCCTCCCCCCTTCCCCCCACCCCTCCCTCCCCCGCCACCTCGCTCCCGCTACTCCCCGTTCGTCTTCCCCACTCCCTCCGCAGCCCGTACCGCGTCCCGGTAGGCGCGGGCCGCCGCGCGCAGGGCCGCCTCCGGGTCGGTGCCCTCCGCCTCGGCGCGGGCGGCGAGGGCGAGCAGGTCGTAGCCGATGCCCTCGCCCCGGGGCAGCGGCACGTCGAGCCCGGCGGTGCGCACCCGGGAGGCCAGCTTGGCGGCGAGGGCCAGGCCGGGCTGGCCGAGGGGGATGCCCTCGGTCACCGAGGTGCGCTGCTTCTCCTCGGCCTTGGTGCGCAGCCAGTGCTCCCTGACCTCCTCCGGGGTGGTCGCGGTGGCGTCGCCGAAGACGTGCGGGTGGCGGTGGACGAGCTTGGCGACGATGCCGCCCGCCACGTCGTCCAGGGAGAAGGGAGCCTCCGGGTGCTCCTCGGCTATCCGGGCGTGGAAGACGACCTGGAGGAGGACGTCGCCCAGTTCCTCGCGCAGTTCGTCGCGGTCGCCCTCCTCGATGGCCTCGACGAGTTCGTACGCCTCCTCGATGCCGTACTTGGCGAGACCCTGGTGGGTCTGGAGGGAGGACCACGGGCACTCGGCGCGGATCCGGTCCATGACCTGGACGAGGTCGAGGACCCGGGCGCCCGGCAGGTCGTAGGAGCCGGGGAGCAGTTCCAGCGCGGGCATGCGGACCCGGCCGCTGCCGGCCAGGCGGGCCAGGCCGTCGGTCAGTGCGGGCTCGCCCTCGCCCGTGGCGACGACCGCCACCGTCCGGCCGCCCGCGCAGGCGTCGACGAGTTCCTCGGCGGCCGGGGACGCCTCCTCGACGGCCAGGCCGGCCTCCCGCAGATACGGCAGCTGCGGGTGGGCGCCGTCCGCGCACAGCACCCGGTCGGCCGCGTGCAGGGCCTGCCAGGCGGGCCAGGACAGCAGGCCGGGGGCCACCCGGTGGGTGGTGGTGAGCAGGACGATGCGGCCGGGGTCGGCGGCGTCGGGGCTGGTCGGCGTGGCACTGGTTGCGTTCACGCTTCGAAACTAACGCACGGCGCCGACGGCCCCGGGTGGTTGTCCACAGGGCAGTCGGCGCGGTCGTACGGTCGTACCGGCGTCGTGCTCGCGGGGGCGGGCGGGGCCGGTCGGGTGGTCTGCCGGTCAGGCGGTCCGGGGGGCTCCGGCGTCGGTGACGTCGCGGACCCACGGGGTCGTGGCGTCGACGCGGCTGCTCTTCTCCGGGTCCCAGCTGCCGTAGCGCGGGTTGAGGTCCACGTCGAGTTCCTTGCCCGCCTTGGACAGGGCCTGCCAGAACTCGGGCCTGCTGGTGTCGGTGCCCAGGCTCTCGGCCAGCTTCTGCGCCTTGACCTGGAGGCGGAGGTTGGCGTCGAGGCGCTGCGGCGGGATGCCGTACTGCTGGAGCCAGGCCGCTTCCAGTGCCTCGGCGCCGCCCGCCTGCTCCTGGAGGTCGGAGCGCAGCTGCTGGACTTCGCGGTCGCTGACGGTCACCCCGGCGTCCTCGGCGGCGCGCTCCAGCACCCGGTCCAGGACCATGCCGTTCAGGGTGTCCCGGGTCAGGCTGCCGGTGCGGGCGACGGCCTGCTCGTACTGCGCCTCGTCGGCCACGGCCGCACGCTGGGCCTCGCGGACCTCGTCGACCCGCTCCTCCAGCTGCGCGACGGTGATCCGCTGGCCGCCCACGACGGCCGCCGCTCCCGGATGCGCGTCGTTCCCGCACGCGGTGAGCAGGGGTGCCGCCGCGACGAGCGCGGCGGTGAGCAGGAGCGCGGTGCGACGGCGGCGGTGCAAGGAAACCTCCTGAGGAGCTTGTGCGGCGGTGCACAAAGTCTTGCGATGATCGATGGTAGGCATCGGCCAAGCTCTGGCCAACCCATTCGACCAACGATTCACCGGCACTTCCGGCACCGCCGCGCGCCCGGGAGTCCGGTCCGCCGGCCTGCGTCCGCTATCCGCGCACTTGTCCCAGCCACTGCAGCGTCCGCCGGACCTCGGCGGCCGTCGGGTGGCCCGGGCCCTGGAGGCGTTCGACGTCGTGCAGCAGCCGCATCAGGGTGCTGTGGGCGGCGGCGCGGTCGCCGAGGGCGAGCAGCAGGTGGCCGATGCGGCGGCGGACGTCGTGGGCGAGCTCCGGGTCCCCCGAGACGTACTGGTTCTCGAAGTAGCCCAGCAGTGACCGGTATTCGGCGAGGGCCGCGGCCGGTTCGCCGAGCTGCTCCAGGCACTGGGCGGCCTCGTAGCGGTAGCGCAGCGACTGCGGGTCGGCCTGGCCCGCCTCGGCGGCGCGCTCCTCGGCGAGGCGGCGCAGCTCGGGCAGGGCGCGCCGGTACTGGCCGTCGTCCAGCAGGGTGGCCGCGTACTGCTTGCGCAGGGTGCGCACGACCGGGGAGTGCTCGCCGTGCTGTTCGGCGGCGACCGGCAGGATGCCGCCGAGGATGTCGACGGCCTGGGTGATCCGGCCCTCGCCGAGGAGCCGTTTGACCTCGTCGACGGCGACGGCGACGTCCGCCTTCTCCGCGGCGGGCGCCGGGGGCGTGGCGGGGGCGGGCTGCGGCGCGGGGGTGCGGGCGCGGTCGGGCCAGGGGGCGTGCGGGCGCAGGAAGGGGCGGGTGGGGTCGAGCGGGGCTCCGGTGGGTGTCCCGCGGGAGGGCAGCAGCAGGGCCAGGTGCTCGTAGACCTCCTGGGCGGAGGACGGGCGGTGCTGGGGGTCCTTGGACAGCAGGCGCAGCACCAGCGACTCCAGGGCCTCGGGGACCTCCGGGCGGAGCCTGCGGACGGGCACCGGGGGCTCGTAGAGGTGCCGGTGGAGCACGCCGAGGGCGGTGGACCCGGCGAAGGGCACGTCCCCGCTGAGCAGCTCGTGCATGAGGACGCCGAGCGCGTACAGGTCCGTGTAGGGGCCGACCGCGCCGCCCATGGCCTGCTCGGGGGCCATGTAGGCGGGCGAGCCGATGGGCGATCCGGTGTGGGTGAGGCGGGTGGTGTCGCTGTCCATGACGGAGGCGACGCCGAGGTCCAGCACGGTGACCGTGCCGTCCTGCTTGACCATGACGTTGCGCGGCTTGAGGTCGCGGTGGACGATCGGCACGGCGTGCACGGCGCTGAGCACGGCGCACAGCTGCGCGGCCACGGCCACCGTCCACTGCCACGGGTACGGGGCGTTCTCGGCGAGGTGGTCGCCGAGGTCGGCGCCGTCGACGTACTGCATGACGAGGAACAGTTCCTCGCCCTCGCTGCCCGCGTCGTGCACCGTGACCAGGCCGGGGTGGTCGACCTGGGCGGTCACCCGGCATTCGCGCACGAAGCGGCGGCGCAGTTCGTCGGCCTCCTGGCCGGCCACTTTGTCCGGGCGCAGCAGCTTCACCGCCACCCGCCGGTCCAGCCGCTTGTCGTAGGCCGTCCAGACCTGTCCCATGCCGCCCTGCCCGATCAGCGTGGACAGTTCGTAGCGGCCGGCGACGACTCGTCCCGCCGTCACGCTCACCTTCCGTTGTCGTGGGGTCCGCCGGGGCCGTGGTGGCCCTCGGGACCGTCGTGTCTGCGCAGGTAGTCGCTGAGCTCGTCGAGTTCGGCGCGCACCTGGTCGATGCGTTGCGGGGCGGGGGGCGGCGTCGTCGGCGGGACGGGGGCGGCCGGTCCCGGGTGCGGGGTCTGCTGCGGCACGGGGGGCTGCGGGTGCACGGGGTGCTGCGGCACGGGGGGCGGGGAGACGGCGGTGGTCGCGTACGGCGAGGGCGGCGTGGGCTGCGGGTACCCGTACGGGGCGGCCCCGTGGCCGTGGCCGAGACCCAGCGGGCCCGGGTAGGGGTGCGGCCGGCTGTAGTGACGGATGTCGATCGTCAGGTAGTAGGCGGAGGCGCCGGCGCCCAGCAGCAGCATCAGCACCACGGCCATGTCCGTGCGGATGTCCGACTCCGGCAGCGAACCGACCACCATCAGCAGGACGATGGACAGCGGGATGCTCACCCACGCGACGGCCCAGTCCAGGGCGCGGCCCCGCAGCAGCGCCACCCGGAACAGCGGTACGCAGGACAGCAGGCCGCACGAGAGGAATCCGGCGACGGCGATCAGCACGCGCAGGGTGATCACCGTTGCCGCGCTGCGAGGGGGCTGCGGCGCGCCGTGGCCGTACATGACTGCTCCTGAACCGGTGTGGCCGACGAGGACTGTAGTGCGAGTGTCGAAGCTCGGTCGAGCCATGAGCGTATAGGCCGTGGGGGACAACTGGTCCCGCGTTGTACCGAACCGTTGTCCACCCGATCACTTCCGTCATCTTCCCCTCCGGGCGCCGGGGGCCGTCCGCGGGGCCGGGCACCGGGGCCGCCGAGGCGCACGGGGGCGCCCCCGGGTGCGCCCGGACGGGCGGAGTCCGGGGCGCGCCACGCCCGTTGGGGATGCACACCGGTCCGGACCGTGCCCGGCGTGCCCGGTGCGGGGACGTGCAGGGCCGTGCGGACGGGAGCGGGGCTGTGGGGGCGGTGCGGTGCAGACCGGTGCGGACCGGTGCGGGGCGCACCCGGGCGGCCGGTCATGACCCGTCGTGTCCGGCCGCGTCGCCATGCCGCTCAGGACGCCTGCACCTTCTGCGTGGCCACCGAGGGCGAGCCCTACCTGCTCCGGCTGGACAACACCTCCCCCGAGGACCCCGGGTCCATCACCTTCAGCGAGTTCGACGAGCCGGTCCCGGCCCGCAAGCCGTCCGGCCCGGTCCGGGACCTCGACGGACTGGGGTGACCCTCGGGCCGGACGTCAGCCGCCGCACTGCCGCAGCATCATCTCCTTGTCGGCCTTCGTCACCGGCATCTCGTACTTGACGGCGACCTGGGCGAAGCGGACCGCGTACGCGCACCGGATGCTCCGGCTCGGCGGCAGCCAGGACGCCGGGCCGGAGTCCGACTTCGCGGAGTTGGCGCGGCCCTCGACGGGGAGGAGGTTGAGGGCGTCGTTCGCGAGCTGCCGGCGCTTGCTCTCCGGCCAGCGCGAGGCGCCCATCTGCCAGCTGTAGGAGAGCGGCACGACGTGGTCTATCTGGACCTCCGCGGCCTTCGCCTTCTTCCAGGCGATGTCCTTGCCCGTGTACGGGTCGTACAGGTCCATGGAGACGACCACGCAGTCGGAGCCGCTGCGGAACTCGACGTTGCGCCCGTGGAGTCTGAGCAGGTCGTTGCGGGTGTCGCAGCCGTTCCTGGCGAACGGGACGCCGTCGGCCGTGTCCATCCAGGCGTAGCCGAACTCGTCGCGGTCGTAGCCGGTCCTCGGACCGCGGCCCTTGGTGGCCACCTTCTCGATGAGGGCGACGGCCCGGTCGCGGTCCGCCCCCTCCGTCACGGGGGCGAGTCCCGGCTCGGTGCCGTCGGGGTTGTCCAGCGGGCTCGTGGCCCGGCCGTTCCCCGCGGCGCCGGCGGCCGATCCCGGTGCGGGAGCCTCCGCGTCGTCCAGCGCCTCGCAGCCCGTCAGGAGGACGACGGCCGCGCACACCGCCGCCCCGGCCGACCGGACCGCTCCTCCTCTGCCCCGCCGCCTCGCGTACCACGTCACGGTGGCCCCTCCCCTGGTGCTGTCGTGCCCGGCCCGCACGGGCCGGTGGTGCCGGGCCCACCGTAGCGAGTCGGAGGTCCAGACCACATCAGGGCGAAAGTGCGCATTCCTCGCAACCGGCGCGTATGGTCGTAGATGAGTCACCTCGGAAGGAGCTCCTGGATGGGCATCTTCGACAAGTTCAAGAGCAACAAGTCGGCGCAGGACAAGGCCAAGCAGGCTTCCGACGCCGCGGAACAGAAGATCAACGAGAGGACCGGCGGCAAGCACGCCAAGCACGTCGACACCGCGCAGCAACAGGCTGAGCGCCGCCTCGGCATGGAGGGCGACCGTACCGACGAGCCGTAGGTCTCCCGCAGCCATCGGACCGGGACCCACCAGGTGTCAGTCGTGACCCGAACACCCGAACCGGAGCCGCCTCACGGCCTGCTGCCGTGAGGCGGCTTCCGTGTGTCCGGGTCCCTGTCCCCTGTGCCCCGGCCCGTCTGCCCGGACCCGTCTGCCCGGACCCGTGTGGCGCGTATCGCGCCCTCAACGTCGGAGCCGCCCCGTAAGGGCCCTCCCCTCAGGGCCTTCGCCTTCCCGTCAGCCCGTCAGGACCCGAGGACCGAGGTGAGGAACTCGCCGACCCAGCCCAGCAACTCCCGCCCGACCAACGGCTTGCCGCCGACCCTGGCCGTCTTCGGACGGGGCACGAGCACCTGGTGCGCGGCCGGTTTGATGACCGTGCCCGGGTAGAGGCGCTTCACGCGCAGCTCCTGCGACTCGCGCAACTCCACCGGCGCGAAGCGGATGTTGCTGCCCTGGAGCACGATCTCCCCGACCCCGCACGCGCGGGCCAGCATCCGCAGCCCCGCCACCAGCAGCAGGTTCTCCACCGGCTCCGGCAACTTGCCGTAGCGGTCGACGAGTTCCTCCCGTACGCCCTTGATGTCCTCCTCGGAGTTGGCGGACGCGATCGCGCGGTACGCCTGGAGGCGCAGCCGCTCGCCGGGCGCGTAGTCGTGCGGGACGTGGGCGTCGACGGGCAGCTCGATCTTGACCTCGAGCGGCGGCTCCTCCTCGATCTCGCCGGTCTCCAGCTGCCGCCGGTAGTCCGCGACCGCCTCGCCCACCATCCGCACGTACAGGTCGAAGCCGACGCCGGCGATGTGGCCGGACTGCTCGCCGCCGAGCAGGTTTCCGGCGCCGCGGATCTCCAGGTCCTTCATCGCCACGTACATGCCCGCGCCCATCTCGGTGTGCTGGGCGATGGTGGCGAGGCGTTCGTGCGCGGTCTCCGTCAGCGGCTTCTCCGGCGGGTACAGGAAGTACGCGTACCCGCGTTCCCGGCCCCGGCCCACCCGGCCGCGCAGCTGGTGCAGCTGGCTGAGGCCGAAGTTGTCGCCGCGCTCCACGATCAGGGTGTTGGCGTTGGAGATGTCGATGCCGGACTCGACGATCGTCGTGGAGACCAGCACGTCGAACTTCTTCTCCCAGAAGTCGACGACGACCTGCTCCAGCGCCGCCTCCGACATCTGGCCGTGGGCGGTGGCGATGCGCGCCTCGGGCACGATCTCGCGCAGCCGGGCCGCCGCCCGGTCTATGGACTCGACCCGGTTGTGGATGTAGAAGACCTGGCCCTCGCGCAGCAGTTCGCGGCGGATGGCGGCACCGATCTGCTTCTGCTCGTAGGGGCCGACGAAGGTGAGCACCGGGTGGCGCTCCTCCGGCGGCGTGGTGATCGTCGACATCTCGCGGATGCCGGTTACCGCCATCTCCAGGGTGCGCGGGATGGGGGTGGCGGACATGGTCAGCACGTCGACGTTGGCGCGCAGCTTCTTCAGCTGCTCCTTGTGCTCGACGCCGAAGCGCTGCTCCTCGTCGACGATGACCAGGCCCAGGTCCTTGAACTTGGTCTCCGAGGAGAACAGGCGGTGGGTGCCGATGACGACGTCGACCGAGCCGTCCCGCAGCCCCTCCAGGACGGCCTTGGCCTCCGTGTCGCTCTGGAAGCGGGACAGGGCCTTCACGACGACCGGGAACTGGGCGTACCGCTCGCTGAAGGTGCCGAAGTGCTGCTGCACCAGCAGCGTGGTGGGCACCAGGACGGCGACCTGCTTGCCGTCCTGGACGGCCTTGAAGGCGGCCCGCACCGCGATCTCCGTCTTGCCGTAGCCGACGTCGCCGCAGATCAGGCGGTCCATGGGGACCGTCTTCTCCATGTCCTCCTTGACCTCGGCGATGGTGGTCAGCTGGTCGGGGGTCTCCGCGTAGGGGAAGGCGTCCTCCAGTTCACGCTGCCAGGGGGTGTCCGGGCCGAACGGGTGCCCGGGGGCCGCCATGCGCGCGCTGTACAGCTTGATCAGGTCGGCGGCGATCTCCTTGACGGCCTTCTTGGCGCGTGCCTTGGTCTTGGTCCAGTCGGCGCCGCCGAGCCGGTGCAGGGTGGGGGCCTCGCCGCCGACGTACTTGGTGATCTGTTCCAGCTGGTCGGTGGGGATGTAGAGGCGGTCGCCGGGCTGGCCCCGCTTGGCGGGCGCGTACTCGACGACGAGGTACTCGCGGGTGGCGCCCTGCACGGTGCGCTGCACCATCTCGATGTATCGGCCGACGCCGTGCTGCTCGTGGACGATGTAGTCGCCCGCCTCCAGGGTGAGCGGGTCGATGGTCTTGCGGCGCCGGGCGGGCATCCGCGCGCCCTCCCGGCCGGACGCCTTCTGCCCGGTCAGGTCGGTCTCGGTGAGCACGGCCAGCTTGAGCGCCGGGTCGACGAAGCCGTGGTCGATGCAGCCGCAGGAGACGTGCACCACGGAGGGGGCGATCTCCCCGAGGTCGGCCTCCAGGCGGGCCGCGATGCCCTCCCCGCCCAGCACCTCCACGGTGCGGGACGCCGGGCCGTGTCCCTCGGTGAGGTACACCGTGCGCCAGCCGTCGGCCAGCCAGCCCTTGGTGTCGGCGAGCGCCCGCGCGGTGTCGCCGCGGTAGCTCTCGGGGGCGTGCATGCCCAGCTTCAGGGTGGTCTCGTCGAGTTCCTCGTCGGCGGCGAACGGTGACACCGACCACCACATCATGCCCAGCTCGCGGGCCCGCTCGCGGACGTCCGCGAGCGGCCACAGGGAGGCGGCGCCGACGTCGATGGGCGCCTCGCCCCCGCCCGCCGTGGCGGCCCAGGACGCCTGCAGGAACTCCTGGGACGTGGCCACCAGGTCCGACGCGCGCGTGCGGACCCGCTCCGGGTCGCACACGACGGCCATGGCGCCCTCGGGCAGCACGTCGAGCAGGAGCTCCATGTCGTCGACGAGGACGGGCGCCAGGGACTCCATGCCCTCCACGGCGATGCCCTCGGCGATCCGGCCGAGCAGGTCGCCCAGCTCGGGGTGCTCCTCCGCGAGGGCCCGGGCACGCTCGCGCACCTCGTCGGTGAGCAGCAGCTCGCGGCAGGGCGGGGCCCACAGGCCGTGCTCGGCGATCTCCAGGGACCGCTGGTCGGCGACCTTGAAGTAGCGGATCTCCTCGACGTCGTCGCCCCAGAACTCGACGCGCAGGGGGTGTTCCTCGGTGGGCGGGAAGACGTCCAGGATGCCGCCGCGCACGGCGAACTCCCCGCGCTTCTCGACCAGCTCCACGCGCGTGTACGCGGCGGCGGCGAGCCCTGCGACGACCTCCTCCAGGTCGGCGCTCTGCCCGGTGCTCAGCGCCACCGGCTCCAGGTCCCCGAGCCCTTTGACCTGCGGCTGGAGCACGGAACGCACCGGCGCCACGACGACGGAGACGGGACCGGTCTCCGGGTCGTCGGGGCGGGGGTGGGCGAGCCGGCGCAGCACGGCCAGGCGGCGGCCGACGGTGTCGCTGCGCGGGCTGAGCCGCTCGTGCGGCAGCGTCTCCCAGGACGGGTACTCCACGACCCCCTCGGGCGGCAGCAGCGACCGCAGGGCCGCGGCCAGGTCCTCGGCCTCCCGCCCGGTCGCGGTGACCGCCAGGACCGGCCGACCGGTGTCTCGGGCCAGGGCGGCGACCGCGAAGGGGCGGGCAGCGGGGGGCCCGACCAGGTCGACGTGCATGCGGTTGCCGTCGGTGGCCGCCGCGATCGCTTCCGCGAGGGCGGCGTCCTTGACGACGGCGTCGAGCAGACCGTGCAGGCTCATGCGGGGCGGGATCCCTCCGGGGGTGTGCAACACGACGGGCCCGACACGCGCTGCGGGCCGGGGGTGTCCAGCGTACGACGCCGGGCCCGCGGGTGCGGCGGGCCGAGGACGGCACGGGTACCCGGGAGACGGCCTGCGATGCCGCCTGACCTGGTCCGTCGGCCACGGTCGAGCGCCGGCACCGGTCCCGGCTGCCGCGGGGGCGGTCACCGCGAGGCGGTCCGGCTCCCGCCGGGGCGGTGGCACCGACGGGGTCCGCCGTCCCCCGAGGCGTCGCCGGGGGCGCCTCGGGAGTCTCCACGGCGCGGATCGCGGGGCGCGAAACGCGGGCCGGGGGCCCCCGGCCGTTGCGCCCCGCCGCACGCGTCCGGCGCCGGGGTCCCGTGGGACGCCCGGCGCCGGATGTTCACCGCAACCCCCGTGTGCGGTGGTCGTGCGGTGGCCGTGCCGTGTCGGGGCGGTGGCCGTGGTGGTGCGGTGGCCGTGCCGTGGTGGGCGGGCCGCCGGCCGGTACCCGTTCCGGTACCGGCCGGCGCCTTCGGCGCTAGTCGGTGGCGATGGCGTTCAGGACGTTCATCCGGCCCGCCCGGAAGGCCGGGACCAGGGCGGCGAACAGGCCCACGAAGGCCGATCCGACGAAGACCCCGATGATCGTCGGCCACGGGATGTCCAGGACCTTCAGGCCCTCCAGGGCGAGGAGCTGCTGGGCGGTCGCGCCCCAGCCCAGGCCCAGCCCGAGGCCCAGCAGGGCGCCGAAGAGGGCGATGACGACCGACTCCATCCGGATCATGCGGCGCAGCTGCCGGCGCGAGAGGCCGATGGCCCGCATCAGGCCGATCTCCCGGGTCCGCTCGACGACCGACAGGGCCAGGGTGTTCACCACCCCGAGCACCGCGACGACGATCGCCAGGGCCAGCAGGCCGTAGATCATGTTGAGCAGCTGGCCGATCTGGTCCTTCAGGGCCTCCTTGTAGTCGGTCTGGTCGCGCACGTCGTACTTCGGGAACGGGTCGAGGGACTTCTTGAGCGCGGCGTACGCGGCGTCCTTCTGACCGTCCTCGGCCGCGGCGAACATCATCTGGTTCAGCGGCATCCGGTCGGCCGGGACGTACCGGGACATCGTCTCGATCGACGTGTACATCGCACCGGCGTCGATGACGCTCTCGCTGCTGGTGATGGCACGGACCGTCAGGTCACCGGCCGTGCCGTCCCGGAACGCGACCTTCACCTTCGAGCCGATCGTGATGCCGTGGTCCTTCGCGAAGTCCTCGTGGACGGACATCGCGCCGGGCAGGTAGGCGTCCGAGAGCTTGCCGGCGACGGTCTCGACCCGCAGGTCGGTCGCGTACGTCGGGTCGGCGGCCGTGATCGAGGAGTCCTTGGTGGTCTTCCCGTCGGGCGTGGTGAAGTCCGCGTCGGTCCACCGGTACTCGGTGACGTGGTCCAGGCCCGGGGTGGCCTTCACGGCCGCGGCGGCCTCCGGGGTGAGGAGCACCCCCTGGTCGTTGCCGATGATGAAGTCCGTGCCGACCGTCTTGTCGAGTTCCTCGGTGGCCGAGGCGACCATGGAGGAGCCGACCACGGACAGGCAGGCGACCAGGGCGAGACCGATCATCAGGGCGGCGCCGGTCGCGCCGGTGCGGCGCGGGTTGCGCAGCGCGTTGCGCTCCGCCATGCGGCCGACGGGGCCGAAGGCCCGCAGCAGGACCGCGCCGAGCACCCGGACCACGCCCCCGGCGAGGAGCGGGCCGACGGCGATGAAGCCGACCAGCGACAGCACCACGCCGAGTCCCAGCCACAGCGAGCCCTCGGTGGCCTTGTCGGCGGAGCCCGCCAGGTAGAGGAAGAGCGCGCCGCCGCCGGTCAGGACCGTGCCGATGATGCCGCGCACCCAGCCGGCCCGGGCGTCGGCGGGGGCGCCCGCGTCGCGCAGGGCGGCCATCGGGGAGATCCGGCCGGCCCGGCGGGCGGGCAGGTAGGCGGCGAGGACGGTGACGACGACACCGAGGAACAGGCCGATCGCGGGGGTGGTCCAGGCGACGGTGAGGTCCCTGGTGGACAACTCCATGCCGATGGAGCCCATGAGCTTCATCAGCCCGATGGCCAGCCCGATGCCCGCGGCCACGCCCAGCACCGAGCCGACCAGGCCGAGGAGGAGTGCCTCCGCGAGGACCGAGCGGTTGACCTGCTTGCGGGAGGATCCGATGGCCCGCATCAGGCCGATCTCCCGGGTGCGCTGGGCGACCAGCATGGAGAAGGTGTTGATGATCAGGAAGATGCCGACGAGGAAGGCGATGCCGGCGAAGCCGAGCATGGCGTACTTCATGACGCTCATGAAGCCCTCGACGTCCTTCTGGTTCTCCTCCGCGGTCTCCGCGGCGGTCTGCACCTTGTAGCCGGTGCCGAGCTCGGCCCGCACGTTCTTCTTGAGCTGCTCGTGACTGACGCCGTCGGCGGCGGTGACCTGGACGTTGGTGTAGACGCCGCCCTTGCCGACCAGGGCCTGCTGGGCGGTCTTCGTGTCGAGGAAGAAGATCGCGGCGCCGGGGTTGGTGACGGTGAAGTCGGTGATGCCGGAGATCTTGGCGCGGTGGGTGCCGACGGCGCCCATCACGCCGATCTCGTCACCCAGCTCCAGGCCGTGCTTGTCGGCGGTGTCGGAGTCCACCATGATCTGGTCCGGGCCCTTGGGCGCCGCGCCGGAGGTGATCTCCATGGTGCGGGCGTCGTTGGAGTTCCAGGAGCCGACGATGGTGGGCCCGCCGTTGGTCGGGGACAGGTCGTTGCGGTCGGCGTCGACGACGGTGACCGCGGTGGAGAACACGGTGCCCTCCGCGACCCGCACGCCGTCCGCCTTGCGCACCTCGTCCAGGACGGACGCGGGGATCACCGGCGGCTTGCCGTTGCGGGAGGTGGTCTCGCCGGTGTTCGAGGCGTCCTTCCCGCTCACCGTGACGTCCGCCGAGGTGGCCGCGAACAGCTTGTCGAAGGTGGTGGACATGGTGTCCGTGAACACCAGGGTGCCGCAGACGAACGCCACCGACAGCAGCACCGCCACCGCCGACAGGGCCATCCGCCCCTTGTGCGCGAAGAAGTTGCGCATCGAGGTCTTCAGGACGGTCATGACGTGCGCCCCCGGGCGTCGAAGTCCTTCATGCGGTCCAGGACCTGCTCGGCGGTCGGCTGGTGCATCTCGTCGACGATGCGGCCGTCCGCCAGGTACAGCACGCGGTCCGCGTAGGAGGCGGCGACCGGGTCGTGGGTGACCATCACGATGGTCTGGCCCAGCTCGTCCACCGAGCGGCGCAGGAAGCCGAGAACCTCGGCGCCCGCCCGGGAGTCGAGGTTCCCGGTCGGCTCGTCACCGAAGATGATCTCCGGCCGGGCCGCCAGTGCCCGCGCCACGGCGACGCGCTGCTGCTGCCCGCCGGACAGCTGCGTCGGCCGGTGCTTCAGCCGCTCCGCGAGCCCGACGGTCTCCACCACCCGGTCCAGCCACGCCTTGTCGGGCTTGCGGCCGGCGATGTCCATGGGCAGCGTGATGTTCTCGAGCGCGTTCAGCGTGGGCAGCAGGTTGAACGCCTGGAAGATGAAGCCGACGCGGTCGCGGCGCAGCCGGGTCAGCTTCTTGTCCTTCAGGCCGGTGATCTCGGTCTCGTCCAGATAGATCTGACCGCTGGTGACGGTGTCGAGCCCGGCGAGGCAGTGCATCAGCGTGGACTTGCCGGACCCCGAGGGGCCCATGATCGCGGTGAACCGCCCGCGGTCGATGTCCACGTCGACGTGGTCGAGGGCGACGACCCGGGTCTCCCCGGACCCGTACGCCTTCACGACCTGCCGCGCCCGCGCGGCAACGGCCGTACGCCCTCCAGTACCCCCGTGCCTGGGAATGGTCACAGCCGATGTCACGGTAAGTCTCCTATGTCGGTCATCAGATGAATGCGGTGGTGCCGTCGGCCGTCGTCGGTCGTGCCCGGGACGGCCGCTCCTCGTTCTCGTGGTGCGACGTGCTTCAGTCTGGCGGCGGACGGGGGTCGGGCGCCCTGGTGTTCAGCGCAGTCTTCTGCTGAGGAAAACCCCACCCCCGTTACTGGGCCAGGCCGCCCCCCAGCGGCGTAAAGCCAGGTTAAGGACGCCCCCCGGCCTCGTACGTCCTCCGACGGAACGAACCCTCCCCGAGCCGATGTACGGAGGGACCCCTAAGGGCTCTCCCCCCACGGGCGGAGACGGACTCGGGGTCGCGTCCGCCCACGGGTCCGCCCAGACTGCACCCTCCCGCTGCGTCAGGGTCAATGCGAAGCTGTCCCGCGACAGGTAGATGCAAGGGGCACAGAAACCGGACGGGACCGGAGAGGACACCACCGGACGATGCGGGACGGCCACGGAGCAGCAGGAGGGGACCGCGCGGTGCACGGCACCGGTCCCGCGGCCGGCGGCACCGCGCGCACCGCCGCGACCGGCCGGCGCGGAACCGTCGTCGCCGCCCTGATGCTGGCCATGGCCCTGTCGGCCCTCGACTCGACGATCGTCTCCACGGCCGTCCCCCAGATCGTGGGCGACCTCGGCGGCTTCTCCTACTTCTCCTGGCTGTTCTCCGGCTACCTGCTCGCCGTCACGGTGACCCTCCCTGTCTACGGCAGGCTGTCCGACACCTTCGGCCGCAAGCCCGTCCTCGTCGCGGGCGCGGTGGTGTTCCTGGCCGGCTCCCTGCTGTGCGCGCTGGCCTGGAACATGGGCGCCCTGGTCGCCTTCCGCATCGCGCAGGGCCTGGGCGGCGGAGCCCTCCAGGCCACCGTGCAGACCCTCGCCGCCGACCTCTACCCGCTGGAGCAGCGCCCCAGGATCCAGGCCCGGCTGTCCACCGTGTGGGCGGTCTCGTCCGTCGCCGGGCCCGGCCTGGGCGGGCTCCTCGCCACCTACGCCGACTGGCGCTGGATCTTCCTCGTCAACCTGCCCGTCGGGGCCCTCGCCCTGTGGCTGATCGTCCGTCACCTGCACGAGGTGCGCCCGCCCGCGCCGTCCCGGCCGCGCATCGACTGGGCGGGCGCCCTCACCGTGTTCACCTGCGGCGGCGCGCTCCTGACCGCCCTGGTGCAGGGCGGGGTGGCCTGGGACTGGCTGTCGCCTCCCTCGCTCGCCCTCTTCGGCACGGGACTCGCGCTGGTGGCGGTCCTGGCCGCCGTGGAACGCCGGGCGGCCGAGCCCATCATCCCCGGCTGGGTGTGGCGGCGCCGCACCATCGCCGCCGTCAACCTCGCCCTCGGCGCCCTCGGCCTGCTGATGATCGCCCCGGCCGTGTTCCTTCCCACCTACGCCCAGACCGTCCTCGGACTGGCCCCCGTGGCCGCCGGGTTCGTGCTGTCGGTGTGGACCCTGACCTGGCCCGTGTCGGCGGCCCTCAGCCAGCACGTCTACCGCCGGATCGGCTTCCGCGACACCGCCCTGCTCGGCATCGGCGTGGCCGCCCTCACCCTCGCCGCGTTCCCGCTCCTGCCCTACCCGGGCCACGCCTGGCAGCCGATGCTGCTGATGACGGTACTCGGCGCGGCCCTCGGCCTGTTCCAGCTCCCGTTGGTGGTGGGCGTCCAGGCGTCGGTGCGGTGGGAGGAGCGCGGCACGGCCACGGCGTCGGTGCTGTTCTGCCGCCAGACCGGCCAGACCGTCGGCGCGGCCCTGTTCGGCGCCGTGGCCAACGGGGTCCTGGCCGCCCGGCTCGGCGGCTCGGGCCACCTGGACACGGCGACCGGCTCCCTCGGCGGAGGCGCCGTCACGGAGGCGACCCGCCGGGCCGTCGCCGACGCCGTCGAGGCGGTCTACCTGGGTGCGGCAGGCGCGGCGGCCCTGGCGTTCCTGGTGCTGCTGTTCCTCGCCCCGCGGACATTCCCCGTGCTGAAGGAGTGACCGCTGCGTAGGCTGCCCGGCATGGCCACCCTGACGCTGGAACGCCTCCGCGCGGAACACGCGCCCGCCGTGCTGGCGTTCGAGCGCGCCCACCGCGCCCACTTCGCCCGCACGGTGCCCGACCGGGGCGACGCGTACTTCACGCCGGCCGGTTTCGCCGCCCGGCACGCGGCCCTGCTGGCCGAACAGGACGCGGGCGTCTGCCACTTCCACGTCGCGCTGGAGGACGGCACGCTCGTGGCCCGCGTCAACCTCGTCGACGTGGCGGACGGCTCCGCCGAACTCGGGTACCGGGTGGGCGCGGACGCCACCGGCCGGGGCGTGGCGACGGCCGCGGTGGCCGAGACCTGCCGGCTCGCCGCCCGGTCCTACGGCCTGACCACGCTGACCGCGGCCACCACCCTCGACAACCCGGCGTCCCTGCGCGTCCTGACCCGCAACGGCTTCACCCGCGCCGGGGACACCGTCCTCTCCGGCCGCCCCGGCGTGCGCTACATCCGCCGGGACCTGACCGCCTGAAGCCCCGGCGTGCGCCCCGTAGGCCGGGACCCGACCGCCTGAAGCCCCTGCCCCCTACGGGTCCCCGCCCCGCCGCTCCGCCGCTCCGCCGTCCGCCGTCCGCCGTGCGCCCGACGCGCGTTTCGCGCCTCCGCCGGCCGGTTCCACACCCCCGGTTCCGGCCGCGTCCCACGGCAGCCGCACCGTCCGCCGCCGGTCCCTCACCCGCCGAAAAGTCCGGGTTAACGCCGGTAACACCCCTGGTCAGCACGGTCCGGACCCACCGGCCGAACAGTTCGGCCAAAACGCAGCGCGACCCGGTACGCGGGGGTAACGTGCGCGTGGCTCGATCCCGCCCCCCACCTCCCTGCCGTCCCCGCACGGACCCGAGCCCGCAAGGAGTACGGGATGTCCTTCGATCCGTACACGTCCCACTGGGACCCGCCCCCACCGCGGTCCCCGCAGTCCTCCCCCCACCAGGGCGTCCCCGCCCGCCCCGCTCACGACCCGTTCGCCCCGTCCCCGCCGCCGCCCTCCTCCCCCTCCCACGCCACGTACCCGTGGCAGCCGTCGCCCGCCCCGCCGGAGCCGCCGCGGCGCGCCCGGGAACGGACGGCTCTCGGCCACCACAGCGACCTGCGGATCCTGCGCACCGCCTACCGGTGGCAGCGGCGGGTGGCGACCCTCACCGCGCTCGGCTACTTCGTCCTCTTCCTCGTCCTGTCCGCGTTCGCCCCCTCGTTCATGGCGTCCACGGTCACCGACGGCCTCCCGGCCGGACTGCTGCTCGCCCTCGTCCAGGTCCCGGTCACCTGGCTGGCCATCGTCCTGTACGAGCGCACCGCCCGGCGGCGCGTCGACCCCCTCGCCGACCTCATCCGCAAGCACGCCGAACTCGACGCCCGCCGGGGGGAGACGCGATGAACACCGGATTCAGCGGAAACGCCCAGGCGATGTCCCTCGTCGGCTTCTCCGCCGTCGCCACCGTCACCCTGCTGCTGTGCGTGATGACCGGCCCCGACCGCGACGACCTCGACGAGTTCTACACCGGCTACGGCTCCCTCTCCCCGCTGCGCAACGGGCTGGCCATCGCCGGCGACTACATCTCCGCCGCGACCGTGCTGGGCACCAGCGGCATCATCGCCCTCTTCGGCTACGACGGCACGGTCCTCGCCCTGAGCACCGCCCTGTCCCTGATGCTGCTGATGTTCCTGCTGGCCGAACCCCTGCGCAACGCGGGCCGGTTCACCATGGGCGACGCACTGACCCGGCGCATGCCCGGACGCGGCATACGCATCACCGCCTGCGCGGTCACCCTCGCCGCGCTGCTGCCCCTGATGGTGGTCCAGCTCGCCGGCACCGGACAGCTGCTGGCGTTCATCCTCGGCTTCTCCGGCGAGTCGCTGCAGACCGGCTGCATCATCGGCGTGGGCGCCCTGATGATCAGCTACGCGGCCATCGGCGGTATGAAGGGCACCGCCCTCATCCAGTTCCTGAAGATGGTGATCCTGCTCGGCTCCGGCCTCGTCGTCGCCGCGCTGATCCTCAACCGCTTCGACTGGAGCCCCGGAGCCCTGTTCGCCGCCGCCGCCGACCGCAGCGGCGTGGGCGACGCCTTCCTCTCCTCCGGCCTGCAGTTCACCGGCAGCGCCCACCCCCGCCTGGACATGATCAGCTCACACCTGACGGTCGTCCTCGGCGGCGCCTGCCTCCCCCACGTCACCATGCGCATGTACACCGCCTCCAGCGCCCGGCAGGTACGCCGCTCCATGACCTGGGCCGTCTCCACCGTCGCCCTGTTCGTCCTCGTCCTCACCGTGGTCGGCTTCGGCGCCACCGCCATGATCGGACGGGAGACGATCGCCGGGATCGACCCGCAGGGCAACACCGCCTACCTGCTCGGCTCCCAGGCCGCGTTCGGCGCGGAGGTGTCCACCGCCGAGACCTTTCTCTTCACCACGGTCACCACCGCCGTCTTCCTCACCCTGCTCGCCTCCGTCGCCGGCATGATCCTCGCCTGCGCCAACTCCCTCGCCCACGACGTCTTCGCCTCCCGCGTGCGGGAGATGTCCCCCCGTCGCGAGATGGCCCTGGCCCGCCTCTCCGCCCTCGCCGTCGGCGCCCCGGCCATCCTCATCGCCACGCAGGTGCAGCACCGCAGCCTCCACCCCCTGATCACCCTGGCGTTCTGCCTCGGCGCCTCCGCCATCGCCCCCGCCCTCGTCTACAGCCTCTTCTGGCGCCGCTACACCCGCACCGGCCTGCTCGCCACCCTCATCGGCGGCACCCTCGCCGTCCTGCTGCTCATGCCGGGCACCAACCTCGTCTCCGGATCCCCCGTGTCCGCCTTCCCCGAGGCCGACTTCGCCTGGCTGCCGCTCACCACTCCCGGCATCCTCACCGTCCCCATCGGCTTCGCGTGCGGCTGGCTCGGCACCCTCGCCTCCGGCCGCGCCCGCTCCGAGGAACACCGCCGCCGGTACGAGGCGGTCGAGGGCTGGATCCTCGCCGGCGCCGCCCGCCGCAAGAACTGAACCGCCGCCGGGGGAAACGGGGCCGGGCCCGGTCGGACCACTCCGACCGGGCCCGGCCCGTCACACCTCAGGGACGCCGCCTCACAGCAGCCCGTCCCACATCTGCTCCAGCAGCACCGACCACCAGCTCTCCGGCGACCCCAGCGCGGCCGGGTCCAGCGCGGCCAGCTGCGCCTGGAAGTCGACCGTCCAGCGGCCCGCCTGCTCCTGGTTCAGCCCGAACCGCAGCCGCCACATCCGGCCCAGCAGCGCGAGGCAGCGCGCGAACTCCAGCAGCCCGGTGTTCACGAACTGCGGCGGCACGGACGTCCCGCCCGGGCCCGCCTCCACCGGCACCGCGACGATGTTCGCCGTGCCGTACTGGACGCAGAGCGCCTTGCCGAAGTCGCTGCCCATGACCAGGTACGACCCGGCGTCCGGCGCGGGCTGCACGCCCCGCTCCGCCGCCAGCTCCGCCAGCGTCGGCACCGGACGGCCCGGCTGCGCCTGGGCCCAGAAGAACGGGCCCATGTCCAGCGGCAGACCGGCCACCACCAGGGTGTGCGCCACCACCGGCGGCACCCCCTGACGGGACACCGCCGCCTGCTCGAACCGGAAGACCCCCGGGCCGAACGCCGCCGCCAGCTCCTGCGCGACGGCTTCCGGCGGCACCGGCGGCACCGGCGGCACCGCAGGAATCGGCGCCCGCACCGGCGCCGGCCGCGCCGGGCCGTCCGCCACCTGGTGCAACTCGCCCTGGTGCGCCAGCAGTTGCTGCATGCCCTGCTGCCGGCTCGCGTGGTCCGTGCCGTACGGTGCGATGCTCGTGATCCGCGCCTGCGGCCACTGCTCGCGGATCATCCGCGCACAGTACGCGCCCGGCAGCTCGCACGACTCCAGCTCGGTGTGCAGCTCCAGCACCTGGTCCGGGGGCACGTTCATGCCCCGCAGCTCGTGGAAGATCTGCCACTCCGGGTGCGGCGTGCCCGGCGCCGAACGCCGGATCAGCTGCTGCTCGGACCCGTCCTGCGCCCGGTAGCGCAGCACCGCCTGGTAGCCCGGACCGACGGTCGGCAGCCCCGTCGGCTGCGGCGGGTAGCCGTAGGCCGGCGGCTGCCCGGGCACCGGACCGCCCGGCGGCATCCCGTGGAGCGCACCCGGCGCCCCGGGCACGCCCTGCGGCGGCGTGCCGGGCACGCCCGGAGCCGGCGCGGGCGGCGGCGGGGGAGGCGGAGGCGCACCGGGGCCGGCGACCGGGGGTGCGGCCAGCACCGTCTCGGCATGGTGCACGGGCCCGGTACCACCCGGCGCGCCGGGAGCTCCGGGCGCACCCGGGGGCTGCGGGGCGCCGCCCGGCTGCTGCGGTCCCGGGCCGGCGAGCATCGTCGCCGCGTGGTGCACCCCGCCCGGCGGCGTACCGGGCGCGTTCGGCGGACCCGGGGGCGGCGGGGTCGGGGGGCCGGGCGGCCGGACACCGCCCGCCGAACCCTGCGAGGCGTCCGGAGCCCCGGACCCGTCGAGCCGCAGCGCCGAGCCCAGCTGCGTCGGCACGTACGCGCCGGAATCCCCGGCGCCCGGCCCACCGGACGAGCCGGAGGACGCGCCCGGTACGCCCGGAGGCGGCGGAGGCGGCGGCGGGGTGCTGCCGGGCCGCGCGCCCGGGGTGCCCGGAGCGCCCGGCGGAGGCGGAGTCGTCGGCCCCGTGCTCCGGCGCGGCGGCGGGGTGGCCTTGCTGGTCGCGGCGTCGGCGATGTCCCCGGCGTTCGGCGCGAGCGGCCGCTGCGGGGCCGCCGTTCCCCCGCCCTGCGACCCGTCGTACGGGGGGCCCGCCTGGGTGGGCGGCGGCGGGGGCGTGCCGCCCCGCTGCGCGTCCGTGCCCGCGGGCGCCTGGGCGCCCGGTTCCGGCACCGCCGGCGCGAGGGCGGTGGGCGGCAGCTGGCTGCCGCCGGACATCAACGCCGTCTGGGCGTCCGCCGTCGCCGACGGGCCCGGCGGCGTGTCCTCGCCGGACTCGCTCAGCGACGGCGCGAACACGGTGTCGGGCAGCGGGACGGATCGGTCCTCACCGGCGTCCGCGGTGATGTCGGTACCGGCCCACGGGGTCGCCCCGGCGGCTCCGCCCGGCACCGCGTCCCGCGGCTCCTCGCCCCCGGCGGCCGGCCAGGCGGTCGCGCCGCCGGCCGAGGCGTCGGAGACGGGGGCGGGCGCGGGCGCCGCGGTCCCGGGGGAGGACGGAGCGGGCCCGGCCGAAGGGGAGGGGGAAGGGCCGGACGCGGGGGCGGCGTCGGCGGCGGGCACCTCCGTCGCCCGGGTCGGCGCGGGCACCTCGGGCACCTCGGCACCCGGCCCTGCAGTCCCCGGCGTCCCCGGCGCTCCCGTGTCCCCGCCGCCGGTCCCGGCGGCCGGAGCCGCCCCGGACGCCGGCTCCCCGCGACGGTCCGGGATGCCCATCCGGTCCGCCGCCTCCTGCAGCCACTCCGGCGGACTCAGCAGGAACGACGTCTGGTTCAGATCCACCCGGGCGGCCGGCGCGGGCAGCGGCTCCGGCTGCTCCTCCGCACGGCCGTACTCCTCCTCGAACCGGCGGATCACCTCGCCCACCGGCAGCGCCGGCCACAACGTGGCCTCACCGCTGTCCCGGGCGATCACCAGCCGGTGCGCGCCCCCGTCCGAACGCGGACCGTCCGCACGGTCCTCCGCCCACACCACGAACCCCAGGTCGAACTCCCGCACCCGCACCTCACGGTGCTGGTACGCCGGCACATCGCCGTTGACCCACTCCTCCGCGCGCTCCTGCGCCTGCGCGAACGTCACCATCGCTACAGCTCACTCCCCGCGGAAGAAACCGGGACGACCTCCGCGAAGCCGCCGTCCACCATCAGATTCGCCACCGTCTCCAGCTCCGGCGGCGACCCCGCCAGCCGGGACAGGAACACGTCGAAGTCGTCCCCGCACGGCAGCAGCAGCCGCTCCACCCGCTCGGCCGGAGGCAGCGCCGGGTCCACGTCCCGCACGTCGTCGTACGCGCAGAACCACACCGACCCCACGCGGTCACCGCGCACCTTCACCGCCAGCAGACCGCCCTGCACGAAACCGACGCACAGATAGTCCTTCGTCAGGTGATCACGCAGACACTTGTTGACGTACACGAGGTCGTTGACCGCCGCCTCGTCCCGCACCGTGAAGAACGGCTGGTCCACCAGCAGCCCCAGCTCGGCGTCCAGCGCCGTGCCCACCGGGGCGCAGCCGCCCGCCGCCTTCAGGAACGAGCGGTACGCACCCGGCAGCCGGTACCCCAGGTCCTCCTCGACCCCCAGCACCTGCGCCTCCGACACCGCCACACCCGACTTCGGCAGCCCGAAGTGCGCCGGCCGCGTCTCCTGCAGCGGACGCGTGCCCCGCTTGGCCTGGTCCACGTGCGACGTCGCCACCCCGCCGTGGTGCCGCAGCAGCGCCTTCACCTCGACCGGCACCAGCTCCAGCCGGCGCGAGTCCACCACGTGGTGCCACGTCCAGCCGTGCGGCGTCGCCACCGCCGGGACCGTGTCCCACAGCGGGTGGCCGCTCGCCGACAGGGCGGCGTTCGCCGACACGTAGTCCGTCAGCCGCAGCTCGTCGACACCGAAACCCTCCGGCGGCTCCGCGATCCGCACCGCCGCGCGCGCGTAGGGCGAGAAGTCGGGGTAACCGCGCTCGTCCACCCGTACCCCTCTCGGGTGACGGGCCGCCCGCACCGGATCCGGGAAGTGCACGACCTGCCCGGCATAGGCCGCGTTCGGCGGCGCGGCTTGCTGCCCGAGCCGACCTGTCGTCATGGCGGTTGCCCCCTGCGGCACTCTGTACGACCCGCACCGACCACGTGTGGACCACTACGGAACGTATTCGACTCTCACGTCTGTTTCGACTGCTTACCGTCCCGCGCCCCGCCCGCGCACCCCACGCGGACGTGCGGCGCACCGCCGGAATCGCGGTGCCGACAGCCTAAGCGGTACGACGACACCGGTCACCGGCCCCAGCCCCCGACCCCTCCGCTTCCGTGACCAACCGTCACCCTCCGGTGACAGCCCGCCCAAACCCGGGCGTGTCGTTCCGCCCCAGCTTCCGCATCAGCCACGCCATTTGGCACTCTGTGACCACCGGGGGGATGCTCGGGAGGGGAAGACGATCATGAACATGGCGCAAACGGGACCGCACACCGGGCACACCGGCGACCCCCGGACCGGCGACCCCCGCATCGACTGGAGCGCCACCCACGCCACCCCCGCACCCCTCCTCCACCACCGACGCGACGGCATCCTGCCCACCGTCGCCGCCGCCCTCTCCGTCCGCGGCGCCACCCTCACCGGCACCCCCGCCCGCGCCGACACACCCCCCGCGCTGCACCCCCTCGTCCAGGACTTCCTCGACACCCTCACCAGCACCCAGCGCGACCGCTTCACCGGCCGCTGCGCGGAAACCCTCCTCATCTCCCGCCACCTCACCGCCGCCGACGCAGCCCGCAGCAAGCGCGCCGCGCGCAAGCCCATGACCAACGGCGAGGCCCGCAAAGCCCTCAAGCACGCCAAACTCACCACCCGCCGCATCCGCGAGGACGGCGACCCCCTCCACGGCGCCTTCGCCGCCCCCTGCCGCGCCTGCACCGCCCTCAGCGCCCACTTCGGGGTCCGCATAGTCGACCCCGGCACCACCCGCGACTGACCCGCCGGCCCGCCGGCGCACCGTCCACCACCCCCCGCGCGAGGCACCCGCACCACCGGGCCCACCGAACCGGCCCCGCCCCCGTCCCCGACGAACGAACGGCAGATGCACACCGACAGCGCCCCCGCCCCCCGCCCCTCGGCCTCGATCGAGCAGGGGGCACCCGCCGCCCGCTTCCCCGAACCCGTCGACGCCGCCCTGCGCACCGCGGGCTGGCAGCCGGGACGCTGGGACATCAAGCAAGCCGAGATCTGGGCCGACTCCCTGCGCGACCACACCTCACCCGCCGGGCACCGCCACCACGTCTTCCCCGCCGCCGTCGAAGCCTGGGCCGAATTCGGCGGACTCACCGTCCACCCCGCCGCACCCGGCCGGCAGGTCGCCCCCGCCACCCTCCACCTCGACCCGCTCCACGGCCTCCACCTCGCCCGCACCCTCGGCGACCTCGGCCGCGCCCTCGACACCCGGCTCAGCCCCCTCGGCGCCGAGACCGACACCGACGCACTCCTCGCCATCGACGCCGAAGGCCGCGTCTACACCCTCGACCACACCGGCGACTGGTACCTCGGCCCCGGCATCGACCACGCCCTCACCGCACTCCTCACCGGCACCCAGCCCACCCGCCTCACCACCGGCTGACCCGGCCCGGCACCCGGCACCCCCGCCGCCGGGCCACAGCACCGGACGCCGCCGACCCGACCAACCCGGGGCGGCACCCCCGTGCGGGCGACCGACAGGGACCGGGCCGGTTCGCGCTCGGCGGGCATCCCGCACTGCCGAGCCAGGGACACCGCCTTCACGCCCCCGGCGGCGACCCCCACGCCCCCACGGCACCGGAAACACCACCGGCCGCCACGCCGCAAACACCGCCGACTACGACGCCGGAATCACCGCCGACACCCGGAAACCCCCCGCGTCCGTCGGCCCCGACACGAACACCCCGCCCAACGCCGACACCCGCTCCTTCATCCCCACCAGACCGTTCCCCCCGGACGGCAACCGCGCCGACGACGCCGCCTCCGGCGGCGGCTCGTTCTCCACCTGCATCGCGATCTCCGACACCCGGTGCGCCAGACGCACATACGTCTTCGCCCCCGCCGCGTGCTTGTGCACGTTCGTCAACGCCTCCTGCACCACCCGGTACGCCGTCGACTCCACCCGGGGCTCGTACGACCGGCTCTCCCCCACCACCGACAGATCGACCACCATCCCCGCGGCAGCCGACTGCGCCACCAACTCGTCGATCTCCGACAGCCACGGCCCCTGCCCCTCGCCCGCGTCCTCCCCCGCCTGAGCCGCACGCGACGCCGCCGCGGCCGCCGCCGCACCCACCGCCACCAACGGCACCGACTCCGGCTCCGCCACCCGGCCGGACCGCAGCACGCCCAGCATCTCCCGCAACTCCGTCAGCGCCTGCCGCCCCATGTCCCCCACCAGCGCCGCGTTCTTCACCGCCTTCTCCGGATCCTTCCGCGCCACCGCCTGCAACGCCGCCGCGTGCACCACCATCAGACTCACCCGGTGCGCCACCACGTCGTGCATCTCCCGCGCGATCCGCGTCCGCTCCTCGTTCCTGGCCCACTCCGCGCGCTCCTCCGCACGCTCCGCCAGCAACTGCAGCTCCCGCTCCAGACTGTCCGCCCGCTCCCGCAGACTCTCCATCAGCCGCCGCCGCGCACCCACGTACAGACCCAGCAGCACCGGCGGCGCCGTCAGCCCCAGCGCCGTCGTGATCGACGCGAACGGCAGGAACCAGGCCCCCACGCCCACATCCCCGTGCGCCATGTCCTGCCGCACCATCACGAACGTCACGATCAGCGTCCCGACCACCGACATCCCCGCCAGCAGCCCGATCACCCGCCGCGGCAGCTCCGACGCCGCCAGCGTGTACAGACCGACCACCGCCAGCACGTACCCCATCTGCGCCGGGGTCACCGCGATCGCCACCAGCACCACGGCGATCGGCCACCTCCGGCGCACCAGCAGCACCGACCCCGCCAGCAGCCCGAACAGCACCCCCACGACCACCGGGATCCCGGTCTCCCGCGCGAACGGCACGCCCTGCAGCCCGCACTCCAGCGCGGACACCGCCGCGAGACCCACGTCCAGCGCCGCACTGCGCCGCCGCGCCCACCACCAGGGCCCACCGCGGGCCGTCACGTGCTCTTCCCCCGTCGTGGTCATGCCTCCAGCCTACGGGCGGCCGCCCCCGCTTTTCCGGGGAGTTTCCGCTCCTGGTCCACACCACACAGGGTGACCGTTCGGATGCGGTACGACCCGAATTCCCTCGAACTGCTGAATCGCTCACCGTTCGAACCCGGAAGGGATCATTCCGGCCGGACGGTGGGGATGTGACACACGCACACGGCAAATACGCCGACTTCGAAGGACTACGGGAACAGGCGGTGGCGCTGCGGAGGTCGGGGCTCAGCCGGCGCCAGATCCGCGACCGCCTCCACGTCGACAACAACGACATCCTCAACCGCCTCCTCCAGGGCGAGCCCGCCCCGGAATGGACCAAACGCCCGAACGCGAAGGACGACCTCCGCGCACGGGCCCGCGAGCTCCGCCTCCAGGGCTGGACGTACGACCGCATCCAGGTCGAGCTGGGCTGCTCGAAGAGTTCGATCTCCCTCTGGGTGCGCGACCTGCCGAGGCCGGAGCGGCGCGATCCGACCGAGCAGGCCAAACTGGCCGCCCGGAAACGCTGGGAGCACGAACTGGCGGTCCGCGACGAGCAGCGTCGACGGACGAAGGAAGCCGCGGCGCTGGAGATCGAGGCCATGTCGGACCGGGATCTCTTCATCGCCGGCGTCGCCCTCTACTGGGCCGAAGGCGCGAAGGACAAGCCGTACGACCGGCGGGAGAACGTGCTCTTCGTGAACAGCGACCCCGGAGTGATCGGGCTCTACCTCGCCTGGCTGCACCTTTTGGGGGTCGAACCCGAGCGGATCCGCTATCGCGTCATGATCCACATGACGGCCGACGTGGAAGGCGCCAAGCGGTACTGGGCCGACCTCGTGGGAGTGGAGACTGCCTGCTTCCAGAAGACCACGATCAAAAAGCACAATCCGAAGACCGTGCGCAAGAATGTGGGCGAGGCCTATCACGGCTGCCTGGTCATCCGCGTCTCGCAAGGGGCGGAACTGTACCGACGCATCGAAGGCTGGTGGGCCGGGATGCTCTCCGGGATCACGAGGCGGCCCGCCTCGGGTAAGGTCTGACGCAGCCATCCGCCATGGGGTAACTGGTAGCCCGCGAGCCTTTGAAGCTCTGTAGTGCTGGTTCGAATCCAGCTGGCGGAGCTGCTCGGTTCGGGCCCTGACCTCAAGGTCGGGGCCCGCACTCATTCCCCCCACGAACCCCCCGCTATCCTGCGGAGGTCCACCCCCACCCCACACAGCCGAAGGGCATCCCGTGAGCGCCATTCGCCCGGCAGCCGTCGTCGTTCTCGCAGCGGGTGAGGGCACCCGCATGAAGTCGGCCACTCCGAAGGTCCTGCACGACATCTGCGGCCGTTCCCTGGTGGGCCATGTCCTCGCCGCCGCCGGCGAGCTGGAACCGGAGAACCTGGTCGTCGTCGTGGGGCACGCCCGCGAGCAGGTGACCGCGCATCTCGCGGAGGTCGCCCCGGGTGTGCGCACCGCCGTGCAGGCGGAGCAGAACGGCACCGGGCACGCCGTGCGGATGGGCCTGGAGGAGCTGGGCGGTGCCGTCGACGGGACGGTGATCGTGGTGTGCGGGGACACGCCGCTGCTGACCGGCGAGACGCTGCGCGGCCTGGCGGCGACGCACGCGGCGGACGGGAACGCGGTGACGGTGCTGACGGCCGTGGTGCCGGACGCGACCGGGTACGGCCGGATCGTGCGGGACGAGGCGTCGGGTGCGGTGACGGCGATCGTGGAGCACAAGGACGCGTCGGAGGAGCAGCGGGCGGTCCGTGAGATCAATTCGGGTGTGTTCGCGTTCGACGGTGCGTTGCTGGCGCAGGCGTTGAAGCAGGTGCGGACGGACAACAGTCAGGGTGAGGAGTACCTGACGGATGTCCTGGGGATTCTGCGGTCGGCGGGTCATCGGGTGGGGGCGTCGGTGGCGGGTGATCACCGGGAGATCGCGGGGATCAACAACCGGGTGCAGTTGGCGGAGGCGCGGCGGATTCTGAACGACCGGTTGCTGACGGCGGCGATGCTGTCGGGGGTGACGGTGGTGGATCCGGCGTCGACGTGGGTGGATGTGTCGGTGACGTTCGAGCGGGACGTGGTGGTGCATCCGGGGACGCAGTTGCACGGGTCGACGCATTTGGCGGAGGGCTGCGAGGTGGGCCCGAACACGCGGTTGACGGATACGCGGGTGGGTGCGGGTGCCCGGGTGGACAACACCGTGTCGGTGGATGCCGAGGTGGGTCCGGAGGCGTCGGTGGGGCCGTTCGCGTATCTGCGGCCGGGGACGCGGTTGGGCCGTGGGGGCAAGATCGGCACGTATGTGGAGACGAAGAACGCGTCGATCGGTGAGGGGACGAAGGTTCCGCATCTGTCGTACGTGGGGGATGCGACGATCGGCGAGTTCTCGAACATCGGTGCGGCGAGTGTGTTCGTGAATTATGACGGTGAGCACAAGCACCACACGACGGTGGGGTCGCACTGCAAGACGGGTTCGGACAACATGTTTGTGGCACCTGTCACGGTCGGGGACGGCGCGTACACGGCCGCGGGCTCGGTGATCACGAAGGATGTGCCGCCCGGTTCGCTGGCCGTGGCCCGTGGTCAGCAGCGGAATATCGAGGGTTGGGTGGCGCGCAAGCGTCCGGGGAGTGCTGCCGCGAAGGCGGCGGAGGCTGCTGCCCGGGAGGCGTCCGGGGAGGGCTGACCGGATGGGCGGGGCCGGAAACAGGCGTACCGTGATAACTGCACATCCGCACCCCACCTGCTGTGATGGCCTCGTTCGCGGGGGCCGGCGGCCGGTGGTGACCGAGCTGCGACACCTCTGAGGAGAAAGTGCTGTGACCGGGATCAAGACGACCGGCGAGAAGAAGTTGATGTTCTTCTCCGGCCGCGCCCACCCCGAGCTTGCCGAGGAGGTCGCCCAGGAGTTGGGTGTCGGGGTCGTCCCGACGAAGGCCTTCGATTTCGCGAATGGCGAGATCTATGTGCGGTATCAGGAGTCGGCGCGGGGTGCCGACTGCTTCCTGATCCAGAGCCACACGGCGCCGATCAACAAGTGGATCATGGAGCAGTTGATCATGATCGACGCGTTGAAGCGTGCGTCGGCCCGGTCGATCACGGTGATCGTGCCGTTCTACGGTTATGCGCGGCAGGACAAGAAGCACCGGGGGCGTGAGCCGATCTCGGCGCGTCTGATCGCCGATCTGATGAAGACGGCGGGGGCGACGCGGGTGCTGACGGTGGATCTGCACACGGATCAGATCCAGGGTTTCTTCGACGGTCCGGTGGATCACCTGTTCGCGTTGCCGCTGCTGGCGGACTACGTGGGCGCGAAGGTGGACCGGGAGAAGCTGACGGTGGTGTCGCCGGACGCGGGCCGGGTGCGGGTGGCGGACCGGTGGTGCGACCGGCTGGGTGCGCCGCTGGCGATCGTGCACAAGCGGCGGGACAAGGACGTGGCGAATCAGGTCACGGTGCACGAGGTGGTCGGTGAGGTGCGCGGCCGGGTGTGTGTGCTGGTGGACGACATGATCGACACGGGTGGCACGATCTGTGCGGCGGCGGACGCGTTGTTCGCGCACGGTGCGGAGGACGTCATCGTGACGGCGACGCACGGTGTGCTGTCGGGTCCGGCGGCGGACCGGCTGAAGAACTCGCGGGTGAGCGAGTTCGTGTTCACGGACACGTTGCCGACGCCGGTGGAGCTGGGCAAGGACCTGGACAAGCTGACGGTGCTGTCGATCGCGCCGACGATCGCGAGTGCGGTGCGTGAGGTGTTCCGGGACGGTTCGGTGACGAGCCTGTTCGACGAGCAGTAAGGGTTCTGCAGCGGGGTCCGTCCGGGGTTCCGGGCGGGCCCCGGTGATCGTTTTGAGTACGGCCTCCCCCTCCGAGTAGACTGCGGCAGTTGCTCGGCGAGGGAGGCCGTGCCGCTTCGTGAGGAGACGGCTCGGCGGTCCGTTATCGACGCGCTCTTCGTAGCAGGCCGTTCGTGGCCGGGTGACCACGTCCGTTTTCTGACTCCGAGGAGTGATGAGCATGGCAGACGTCGTTCTGCACGCCGAGACCCGCAACGAGTTCGGCAAGGGCGCCGCGCGCCGCATCCGCCGTCAGGACAAGGTTCCCGGCGTGGTGTACGAGCACGGCCTGGAGCCGCTGCACGTGTCCCTGCCCGGCCACGAGCTGCTGCTGGCGCTGCGTACGCCGAACGTCCTGATCGAGCTGGTCGTGGACGGCAAGGGCAGCCAGCTGGCGATTCCGAAGGCCGTGCAGCGTGACCCGCTGAAGGGCTTCCTGGAGCACGTGGACCTGCTGATGGTGAAGCGCGGCGAGCGCGTCACCGTCGAGATCCCCGTGGTCGCCGAGGGCGAGCTGGCCCCGGGCGGCAACCTGCTGGAGCACGTCCTGTCGTCGGTCTCGGTGGAGATCGAGGCGACGAACATCCCCGACACCCTGCCGGTGTCGGTGCAGGGCCTGGACGCCGGTGCGGCGATCCTCGCCAAGGACCTGGTCCTGCCGAAGGGCTCCGTGCTGGTCACCGAGGAGGACGCCACGGTCCTGCAGGTGCTGGCGCCGCAGGCCGAGGAGCTCCCGGGTGACGAGGACGAGGACGCCGAGGTCTGATCGTCCCGGTATCCGTTCCACGTTCGGCCGCTGCTCCCGTGCGGGGCAGCGGCCGTCGTGTGCGGTGGGCGGGGACCGTGGGACCCGGAGTGAGGAGACTGGGACGTGACGACCGATGCGGCGGCCCCCTGGCTGGTCGTGGGGCTGGGCAATCCGGGCCCCGAGTACGCGATGAACCGGCACAACGTGGGGTTCATGGTGGCGGATCTGCTGGCCGGGCGGGTGGGGGGCCGGTTCAAGCGGGCCGGCAAGGCGCAGGCGCAGGTGGTGGAGGGCCGGATCGGGCCGCCGGGGCCGGGGAGCCGGCGGGTGGTGCTGGTGAAGCCGATGTCGTACATGAATCTGTCGGGGGGCCCGGTCAACGCCCTGCGGGAGTTCTACAAGGTGCCGCCGGAGCGGGTGGTGGCGGTGCACGACGAGCTGGACATCGACTACGGGGTGCTGCGGCTGAAGCTGGGTGGCGGGGACAACGGCCACAACGGGCTGAAGTCAATGACGAAGGCGTTCGGGCGGGAGTACCACCGGGTGCGGTTCGGGATCGGGCGGCCGCCGGGGCGGATGCCGGTGGCGGATTTCGTGCTGCGGGACTTCTCCTCGGCGGAGCGCAAGGAGCTGGACTACTTCGTGGACCGTGCGGCGGACGCGGTGGAGTGTCTGGTGATCGACGGTCTGGAGCGGGCGCAGAGTTCGTACAACTCGTGAGGTGCTGTGCTGCCTTGTGCCGTGTTGTCCCCCACCTGAGTTGACGCCTCGTACAACGATGGCCAAGGATCTCGGCCATGCGTTCTGCGGTCGTGTCCGGACGGGGTTCCTCCGTGCTGCGGCTGTGCCGGTTCGCCGCGATGGGCACGGTCACGGCGCTGATCCTGATCGCGGGTGTGTGGGCGTCGTGGGGCACGGCGCAGCACGTGATGCTGACGAAGGGGCGCGAGCACGGCACGGTCGAGGTGACGGAGTGCGGCGACGGCTCCTGCGCGGGTCCGTACGCGCCGCTGTCGCCGGGGTCGCAGCCGCGTGCGGAGGTGGTCCTGGAGGACTCGGTGGCCGTGGAGGTGGGGCGCACCTACACGGTGGTGCTGAAGCCGGGCGGTGACCGGGCGGTGCGTTCGGGTCCGGCGGGGGTGCTGTACGCGTGGGTGCCGTTCGCGGGTGGGCTGCTGCTGGCGTCGGTGGTGGTGGCGGGCGGTCTGCTGCGCCCGCGGCTCGCGTGGGTGATGGGGCTGTCGGGCGCGGGGCTGCTGACGGCGGCGTTCCTGGCGGTGTGATCCCTCGGCCACGTGGCCCGGCCCGCTGACGGCGTGCACACACCGGTGCCCCCGTCCCTCGCGTACGGCGCGCGGGGCGGGGGCACCGGTGTGTTCCGGGCCGGGGCCGTCCGGTCAGCCGGTGTTGCGCAGGCCGGCGGCGACGCCGTTGACGGTGAGCAGCAGGGCGCGGGAGAGCAGCGGGTCGACCTCCTGGCCGGCTTCGGCCGCTTCGCGGTGCCGCTTGAGGAGGGCGACCTGGAGGTAGGAGATCGGGTCGAGGTAGGCGTCGCGGATGGCGAAGGTCTGCTTCAGGACGGGGTCGGCGTCCAGCAGTTCCTGCTCGCCGGTGACGCGCAGCACTTCGGTGACGGTCAGTTCGTGCTCGGCGCGGATGGTGTCGAAGATGTGCTTCAGCTCGTCGGGGACGAGGGTGTCGACGTAGTGGCGGGCGATCCGCAGGTCGGTCTTGGCGAGGGTCATCTCGACGTTGGAGATGAAGTTGCGGAAGAAGTGCCACTGCTGGTGCATCTCGTCGAGCACGGTGTCGAGGCCGGCTTCGCGCAGGGCCTTGAGGCCGGAGCCGACGCCGAACCAGCCGGGGACGATCTGCCGGGACTGGGTCCAGCCGAACACCCAGGGGATGGCGCGCAGTCCGTCGAGGGAGACGCCGGAGCCGGGGCGGCGGGAGGGCCGGGAGCCGAGGTGCAGGTCGGCGAGCTGGTCGACGGGGGTGGAGGCGAGGAAGTACGCCGGCAGGCCGGGGTCCTCGACCAGCTTGCGGTAGGCGGTGTGGGCGGCGTCGGAGACGACGTCCATGGCGGCGTCCCAGCGGGCGAGGGCCTCGTCGGACTGGCGGGGCGCGGTGTGCAGGGCGGACGCCTGGAGGGTGGCGGCGACGGAGAGTTCGAGGTTCTCCCGGGCGAGGGCGGGGATGAGGTACTTGTCGGAGATGACCTCGCCCTGTTCGGTGACCTTGATCTCGCCCTCGAGGGTGCCCCAGGGCTGGGCGAGGATGGCGTCGTGGGTGGGGCCGCCGCCGCGGCCGACGGTGCCGCCGCGGCCGTGGAAGAGGCGCAGGCGGACGCCGTAGCGGTGGGCGACGTCGCGCAGGCGGCGCTGGGCGCGGTGGATCTCCCACTGGCTGGTGGTGATGCCGCCGAACTTGGAGGAGTCGGAGTAGCCGAGCATGACCTCCTGGACGTCGTCGCGCAGGGCGACGAGGCGCCGGTAGGAGGGGTCGGCGAGCATGTCCTCCAGGATGGTGTCGGCGGCCCTGAGTTCGTCGGTGGTCTCCAGCAGGGGGACGATGCCGATCTTCGCCCAGCCGGCGTGGAGGTCGATCAGTCCGGCCTCGCGGGCGAGGACGGTGGCGGCGAAGACGTCGTCGGCGCCCTGGCACATGGAGATGATGTAGGACTCGATGACCTCGGGGCCGAAGACCTCCAGGGCGCGCTTGACGGTCTGGAAGACGCCGAGGGTCTTCTCGCCGGCGGCGTCGACGGGGGCCGGGGTGGGGGCGAGCGGCCGGCGGGAGCGCAGTTCCTTGGCGAGGAGCTTGGTGCGGTAGTCGCGGGGCATGTCGGCGTAGCGCCAGGACTCCTCGCCGAGCCGGTCGAACAGCTGGCCGAGGGCGTGGTGGTGGGCGTCGGCGTGTTCGCGGACGTCCATGGTGGCGAGGTGGAGGCCGAAGGCGGCGAGGGTGCGGATGGTGCGGGCGAGGCGGCCGTCGGCGAAGAGTCCGCCGCGGTGTTCGCGCAGGGACGCCTGGATGATCCGCAGGTCGGCGAGGAGGCCCTCGGTGCCGAGGTAGTCGCGGCCGGGGGCGTGGGGGGTGCCCTTGGCGAGGCGGAGCTTGGTGTTCTCCAGCTTCTGGCGGATGCAGGTGGCCTTGAGCCGGTAGGGCTCCTCGGCGTTGAGGCGCTTGTAGCGGGGGCTGATCTCGGGGAGGTGGTCGAGGTCGGCGCGCAGGGAGGTGAGGAGTTCCTCGGTGGCTCCGGTGTAGCGGATGGAGTTGGACAGGAAGCCGCGCAGTTCGTCGATCATCTCCAGGGCGTCGTTGATGCCGTGTTCATGCTGGAGGATGAGGACGTCCCAGGTCACCTCGGGGGTGACGTTGGGGTTGCCGTCGCGGTCGCCGCCGATCCAGGTGCCGAAGGTCAGGGGGCGGGTGTCGTCGGGCAGGACGACGCCGGCGCGTTCGAGTTCGGCGGTGAGGTCCTCCAGGACCTCGCCGACGGCTCCGGCGTGGAGTTCGTCGAGGTAGTAGATGGCGTTGCGGGCCTCGTCGGCGGGCTCGGGGCGTACGACGCGCAGTTCGTCGGTCTGCCAGACGAGGTCGATGTTCTCGGCGAGCCGGGTGTCGAGGCGGCGCCGGTCGGAGGCGATGACGGGGGTGTCGAGGAGGGCGGCGATGCGGCGCAGCTTGTTGAGGACGGAGCGGCGGGCGGCCTCGGTGGGGTGGGCGGTGAACACGGGCCGGATGTTGAGGTGCCGCACCGTGGCGCGCAGGTGTTCGGGGTCGGCGTCCTTGAGGCGGTCGGCGGTGCGGGCCAGCAGGCCGCCCTCGGCGGCGCGGCGGGCGCGCAGTTCGCGGCCGCGGTGCACCTGCTCGGTGACGTTGGCGAGGTGGAAGTAGGTGGAGAAGGCACGGACCAGCTTGGCGGCCGTTTCCAGCTCGGTGCCGCGCAGGAGTGCGGCGGCGGCCTCGCCGTCCTCGCGGGTGAGGCGGCGGACCTTCTCGACGAGGTCGAGGAGTTCGGGGCCCTCCTGCCGGACGAGGGTCTCCCCGAGGAGGTCACCCAGTCGGCGGATGTCGGCACGCAGCTCGCTGCTCGTCGTGGCCTGGTCGTCGGCACTGCTCACAGGTGCGGCTCCTTGCAGTGTGTGAAGCTCAGCTGGAAGGGCCCGGACGTCGTCCCGTGCGGGGCTGCCGCTTAGGGGGGCGGGCATCCGGGAACAAGTTCAGAGCGGACCGCGCTGTCCGACCGGTCTCCAGGATAGGTGTCGGGTCGGACGCGCTGGGCCACGGGCTCTTGCCGCGGGGCGGCACACTGCCATACTTACGTCGGCGTAGGTTACGGGACCGTAGGAAGTACGCGGTGCCGGTCACCGGGCGCCACCCTCCATCCACACACCCCCCAGGGGACAGGTATGACCTCACGCTCCGATGTGATCGAAGAAGCCTCGAAGAAACCCCGCACGGCCGATGCCGCGCCCTCCGCCACACTGGGCGGTGAGCGCAAGCGTTCGATCGAGCAGATCACGCTGCTGCTCTTCATCACCGTTCCGTTCCTGGCGCTGCTGGCGGCGGTGCCGCTGGCCTGGGGCTGGGGGGTGAGCTGGCTGGACCTCGGTCTGCTGGTGTTCTTCTACTTCCTCGGGTGCCACGGCATCACCATCGGTTTCCACCGGCACTTCACGCACGGCTCGTTCAAGGCGAAGCGCCCGCTGAAGATCGCGCTGGCGATCGCGGGTTCGATGGCGGTGGAGGGGCCGCTGGTGCGGTGGGTGGCCGACCACCGCAAGCACCACAAGTTCTCCGACGGCGAGGGCGACCCGCATTCGCCGTGGAAGTACGGCGAGACGGTGCCGGCCCTGCTGAAGGGCCTGTGGTGGGCGCACATCGGCTGGATGTTCGACGAGGAGCAGACGCCGCAGGAGAAGTACGCGCCCGATCTGATCAAGGACCCGGCGCTGCGGGCGATCTCCCGGCAGTTCATCCTGTGGACGGCGGTGTCGCTGGCGCTGCCGGCGCTGATCGGCGGCCTGGTGACGATGTCGTGGTGGGGGGCGTTCACCGGCTTCTTCTGGGGGTCCCTCGTCCGGGTGGCGTTGCTGCACCACGTGACGTGGTCGATCAACTCGATCTGCCACGCGGTCGGCAAGCGGCCGTTCAAGTCGCGGGACCGCTCGGGCAACGTGTGGTGGCTGGCGGTGCTGTCGTGCGGTGAGTCCTGGCACAACCTGCACCACGCGGACCCGACGTCCGCGCGGCACGGTGTGGAGCGGGGCCAGCTGGACTCCTCGGCCCGGCTGATCCGCTTCTTCGAGCAGGCGGGCTGGGCGTACGACGTGCGGTGGCCGTCACGCTCGCGTATCGATTCCCGCCGCACCGGTGCGGAAGGCGGCTCCCGGCGCGGGAAGGAGCCGGCCGAGGCGGCATGATGGTCGCTGTGGCGACCGACTCGAGCACTCCCAGCAATGACAAGCCGCGGCGGACGCGCCGCACCCGGATGACCGGTGCCGAGCGCCGCCAGCAGCTGCTGGAGATCGGCCGGACGCTGTTCGCGGCGAAGGGGTTCGAAGGCACGTCGGTGGAGGAGATCGCGGCGAAGGCCGGGGTCTCCAAGCCGGTGGTGTACGAGCACTTCGGCGGCAAGGAGGGCCTGTACGCGGTGGTCGTGGACCGCGAGATGCGGCGCCTGCTGGACATGGTGACCAGTTCGCTGACCGCGGGGCATCCGCGGGAGCTGTGCGAGCAGGCGGCGTTCGCCCTCCTGGACTACATCGAGGAGTACACGGACGGGTTCCGCATCCTGGTGCGGGACTCCCCCATCCCGCAGTCGACCGGGTCGTTCGCCTCCCTGATCTCGGACATCGCCACCCAGGTGGAGGACATCCTGGGCCGCGAGTTCAAGAGCCGCGGTTTCGATCCGAAGCTGGCGCCGCTGTACGCGCAGGCGCTGGTGGGGATGGTGGCGCTGACGGGCCAGTGGTGGCTGGACGTGCGCCGGCCGAAGAAGGCCGAGGTGGCCGCGCACCTGGTGAACCTGGCGTGGCACGGGCTGGACGGCCTGGAGCCGAAGCCGCGGCTGATAGGTCACAGGAAGAGCTGAATCAATGGCTCACTGGATTAATGTTGTGTCATCATGCGTGCATGACTGAGATCACGATCAGCGCTGCCCGTGCCCAGCTCGGTGACCTCGTCCGTCGTGCCGCCCACGGACGCGAGACCATCGCCCTCACGGATCACGGGCACGTGGCCGCGCTGCTCGTGTCGCCGCAGGTGATAGAGGATCTGGAAGATGCCTTGGCGGTCGCCGAGTACGAGCGCCGCAAGGCCGAGGGGACCCTCGGTCCGGGCATCCCCATGGCCGAGGTGCGCCGGCGGTTGGGGCTCGAGCAGAAGTGACGTACGAGATCGTCTTCGAGCCGCACGCCCTCGATTCCGCAGCCCGATTCCTTAAAGAGGACGCAAGTGGCCTGGCGCTGGTCCTCGACACCATCGACAAGCTCGCCGAGAACCCTCGACCCGCAGGGTCGGTTCCGTACGGATCGGCAGACATCCGGCGTCTGCGCATCGGCGACTACCACGTCCTGTACGTCATCGACGACCACGTCATCCGCATCCTGGTCACCCACATGGGGCGCACCCTCTGAGATCAACCGCCCTTCGTCGCGACCGCGAAGATCCGGCGGAAGGGGAACGGGGTGCCGTGGAGGCCGGCCGGGTAGGCGGTCCGCAGGGCCGTCCGGTACTCGGCGACGAAGGCGTCCCGGGCCTGCGGGTCGTCGGCGAGGGCGGTGAGCACGGGCCGCAGCCCGGTGCCCTCGACCCAGTCGAGGACGGGGTCCTCCCCCTGCAGCAGGTGCACGTACGTCGTCTCCCACGCGTCGGTCGCGCAGCCCAGGGCGGTCAGCCGCGCCAGGTACTCCTCCGGGCGGAGGACCGCGTCGCCGTGGCGCAGGACGCCGGACAGGCGGTCGCGCCACCGCGGGGAGCCGGCCAGTTCGCGCATCAGGACGTGACTGGGGGCGTCGAAGTTGCCGGGCACCTGGAAGGCGAACGTGCCGCCGGGGGTGAGCCCGTCGATCCAGTCGCGGAACCGCTCGGTGTGGCCGGGGACCCACTGCAGGGTGGCGTTGCTGATGATCAGGTCGCAGGGGTGCTCGGGCGTCCAGGTCCGGACGTCGGCGTGGGCGAAGTCGAGGCGGCCCCCGCCCGGGGTGGGGCCGGCGTGGTCGGCGCGGGCGCGGTCGAGCATCTCGGGTGAGGAGTCGTAGCCGGTGACGCGGGCCGTGGGCCAGCGGTCGGCGAGCAGGGCGGTGACGTTGCCGGGGCCGCAGCCGAGGTCGGCGATGCGGGGCCGGCCGGAGGGCAGGGCGGGGACGCGGGCGAGGAGGTCGGTGAAGGCGCGGGCGCGGTGGCCGGCGTGGCGCAGGTACGGGTCGGGGTCCCAGGCGGGGGTCGTCGCGGGCACGGTGCCTCCCGGTGGCCGGTGGTCTCCCGTCCAGCGTCACCCACCCAATATTTCGATGCCAAGATGCTCGATATCAAGAGACTTCACGTCGACACAACCACTACACTGATCGTCATGGAGGACGAGGTCGATCGGCTGGTCGCAGCGTGGCGCCGGGAGCGCCCGGACCTCGACGTGGAACCGCTCGAAGTGCTCAGCCGGGTGAGCAGACTCGCCCGGCACCTGGACCGTGCCCGGCGGCTGGCGTTCGCGGAGCACGGCCTGGAACCCTGGGAGTTCGACGTGCTGACCGCGCTGCGCCGCGCGGGCACCCCGTATCAGCTCTCCCCCGGGCAGCTCCTCACCCAGACGCTCGTCACCTCCGGCACCATGACCAACCGGATCGACCGGCTGGCCAAGAAATGCCTGGTGGAACGCCTCCCGGACCCGAGCGACCGGCGCGGCGTCCTGGTCCGTCTCACCGACGTCGGCCGCGACCGCGCCGATCAGGCCCTGGCGGGGCTGCTGGCCCAGGAGCGCGCCATCCTCGCGGAGCTGTCCACCGCCCAGCGCGCCGAACTGGCGGCCCTGCTGCGGCAGCTGACCGCCCCGTTCGACAACATCCCCGGCTGACCGGCGGGCCGCCGCCGGCGCCCGGGCGTGCCCCGTCAGGCGCTGCTGCTCTCCTCCGGGACGCGGGCGGGCGGGCCCAGGTCGGCCGGGCCCACGCCCGCGCGGCGGGCCAGGGCGACGGCGGCGAGGGTGGAGTGGACGCCCAGTTTGCCGAGGACGTTCTGCATGTGGGTGCGCACGGTGTGCGGGGACAGGTACAGGCGTTCGGCGACCGCCTTGCGCCCCAGGCCCGCGACCATGCACCGCAGGACCTCCCGCTCGCGCGGGGTGAGGGACTCCACCAGCCGCTCGCTCTCGGTGCGGTGCTTGCGGGCCGCGGTCAGCTCGCGCAGCACCCCGGTGAGGAGCGCGGGCGGCAGGTGCGTCTCGTCGCGCAGCACACCCCGGATGACGGTGAGCAGCCTGCTCAGCGAACAGTCCTTGGCCACCCAGCCCGAGGCTCCGGCCTGGAGGGCGAGGGCGGCCCGGCGCGGGTCGTCCCGGTCGGCGAGGACGACGGTGCGGACCTGGGGGTGGGCCGAGCGCACGCCGCCGACCAGCGCGATCCCGTCCACCAGACCGTCCGCGTCGCCGTCCTGCACGGGCACGGCGGGACGGCCGCCCGGTGCTCTGCCGCCCAGGTCGGCGTCGACGAGCAGCACGTCGAACCGGCGGCCCTCGGTGGCGGCGCGCTCCAAGCTGCGCAGGGCGGCCGGACCGCTGCCCGCGGCGGACACGTCGACATCGGGTTCTGCCGCCAGGGCCGCGGCGAGTGACTCGGCGAAAATACGATGGTCGTCGACGACCAGGACTCGGATGCGAACCACGAAACCCCCTTCCCCGAGCTCTCCGTAGAGCAGGGGATTACCCCGACGCCGGAGGACGACACCACCGCGCACACGACGACGGGCCTCGCTCCGTCGCGCCAGGACGCCGGACGGACCGTCGCGGGACCCGCCCGGCCGCTGCCGCGCGGTGACCGCACCGCCGCCCGGGCGTCGTGCCCGGCACTCCCGCTCTCCGACCGGCACCGGCCCCCACCGGCGCTGTGCTTCAGAGTACGGGCGGGGGCCGGGAGCGGAAGGATATTTGCAGAACTGGCGCACTCGCGCGTTTATGGTGAGCCCCATGTTTCGTCTGGAGACAGAAGTCGACAAAGCACGACGTGATCTGCTCCGGAGGCGGCTCCGGGAGACCAACACGGCGGCCTCGCCGGTGCTGCGGGCGCTGCGCGGGACCCCCGGCGAACGGGAGGCGCCTTTGCACGTGTGGGTGATGGACCCGGGCGGCGCGCTGGCCGGCGGTCTGGTCGGCCACACCTGGACCACGTGGCTGCACGTGACGTACCTCTGGGTCGACGCGCCGCACCGCGGGGCGGGCATCGGGTCCCGCATCCTGGCCGAGGCGGAACGCCTCGCGGTCACGGAACGGGGGGCCCGGCACGCGCGGGTGGAGACCTGGGACTTCCAGGCGCCGGACTTCTACCGCCGGCACGGCTACGAGGTGGTGTGCGCGATCCCCGACTACCCGCCGGGGATCACCGAGTACACGCTGACCAAGTGCCTGCGCTGAGCGGGGTCACAGCAGGCGGCGCGCCCCCTCGGACGGCACCGCCCCGAAGGTGCGCGGCGCGGTGAGGCCGGCCGCCGCGAAGGCCTCCTCGACCGCCTTGGTGACGGCCGGGACGGCGTCCTCCTCGGTGAGGACGACGGCCGAGCCGCCGAAGCCGCCGCCGGTCATCCGGGCACCGAGGGCGCCGGCGGACAGGGCCGTCTCGACGGTCAGGTCGAGCTCCGGGCAGGACACCCGGAAGTCGTCGCGCAGCGAGGCGTGCCCCTCCACCAGGACGGGCCCGATCGCCCGGGGGTCGCCCGCCCGGAGCAGGGCCGCCACCCGCCGCACCCGCTCGTTCTCCGTCACGACGTGGCGGACCAGCCGGCGCACCTCCTCCTCGCCGGCGAGGAGGGCGAGCGCCGCGTCCAGGTCCGCGTACGCCACGTCGCGCAGCGCGTCGACGCCCAGCAGGGCGGCGCCCCGCTCGCAGCCCTCGCGGCGCCTGCCGTACTCGCCCTGGCTGTGGCTGTGCTCGACGCGGGTGTCGACGACGAGCAGGCGCATGCCCTCGGCGGACAGGTCGAAGGGGATCTGCTCCCGGGTCAGGTCGCGGGTGTCGAGGAACAGGGCGTGGCCGGCCTCGCAGCAGGCGGACGCGGTCTGGTCCATGATGCCGACGGGCGCGCCGACGTAGGCGTTCTCCGCGCGCCGGCACAGCAGGGCGAGGCGGCCGCCGTCCAGGCCGAGTCCGTACAGGTCGTTCAGCGCGAGGGCGACGGCCACCTCCAGGGCCGCCGAGGAGGACAGTCCGGCGCCCGGCGGGACCGTGGAGGCCAGGTGGACGTCGGCGCCGGTGACCGGGTGGCCGGCCTCGCGCAGCGCCCAGACCACGCCGGCCGGGTAGGCGGTCCAGGTGCGGTCGGTGCCGGGGGCGAGATCGTCGACGGCGATCTCGGTGACGGGGGCGCCGATGTCGGCCGAGTGCAGGCGCAGCAGGCCGTCGGTGCGGGGGGAGACCGCCGCCGTGGTGCGGTGGGGCAGGGCGAACGGCATGACGAAGCCGTCGTTGTAGTCGGTGTGCTCGCCGATCAGGTTGACCCGGCCGGGCGCCGCCCACACTCCGTGCGGCCCGGTTCCGTACAGCTCGGTGAAGCGCTGCGCGACCTGCTGTGCCTCCACTACTGCTCCCTCGTCAGGTGCTGTGCGAACTCCCACGCGTCGCGGACGATCGCGGCGAGGTCGGTACGGGTCGGGGCCCAGCCCAGCCGGGCGCGGGCGGTGTCGGCGGAGGCGACGAGGACCGCGGGGTCGCCGGCCCGGCGGGGGGCGGCCACCTCGGGGACGGGGTGGCCGGTGACGCGGCGGACGGTCTCGACGACCTCGCGGACGGAGAAGCCGTTGCCGTTGCCGAGGTTGCACACGAGGTGCTCGCCGGGGGTGGCGGCGTCCAGCGCGAGCAGGTGGGCCTCGGCCAGGTCGGCGACGTGGATGTAGTCGCGGACGCAGGTGCCGTCGGGGGTGGGGTAGTCGTCGCCGTAGACGGAGACGGCCTCGCGGCGGCCCTGGGCGACCTGGAGGACGAGGGGGATCAGGTGGGTCTCCGGCTGGTGCCGCTCGCCGTACGCACCGTGGGCGCCGGCGACGTTGAAGTAGCGCAGCGAGACGGCGCCCAGGCCGTGGGCCGCGGCCTCCGAGGCGATCATGTGGTCGACGGCCAGCTTGGAGGCGCCGTAGGGGTTGGTGGGGCGGGTGGGCGCGGACTCGGTGACGGGGACCCGGTCGGGTTCGCCGTAGGTGGCCGCGGTGGAGGAGAACACCAGCCGCCGCACGCCCGCCTCGCGCATCGCGCCGAGCAGGGCCATGGTGCCGCCGACGTTGTTGTCCCAGTACTTCTCGGGGCGGACGACCGACTCGCCGACCTGGGAGAAGGCGGCGAAGTGCAGGACGGCGTCGAAGGAGGGGTCCAGCCACTTGGCGGCGTCGCGGATGTCGCCCTCGACGAAGGCGGCCCCGGCGGGGACGCCGGCGCGGAAGCCGGTGGAGAGGTTGTCGAGGACGACGACCTCGTGACCGGCCGTCAGCAGGTGGTCGGCGACGACGCTGCCGACGTATCCCGCGCCCCCGGTGACCAGGTACTTCCCGCTCATGAACTCGCTACCTCCCGCAGTCGCTGGGCCGCCCGTTCCGGCGGCACGTCGTTGATGAACACGTTCATGCCGGATTCGGAACCCGCGAGGAACTTCAGCTTGCCGGAGGTGCGGCGGACGGTGAAAAGCTCGAGGTGCAGGGCGAAGTCGTCGCGGGTGAGCCCGTCGGACTCCACCGGTCCGCGGAACGGCGCCTGGTGCCAGGCGGCGATGTACGGCGTGGGCGGTTCCGCCTCCCCGAAGATCCGGTCGAAGCGCCCCAGCAGCTCCAGGTAGACGCGGGGGAACTCGGCGCGGGCGGCCTCGTCCAGGGCGAGCAGGTCGGGCACCCGCCGCTTGGGGTAGAGGTGCACCTCGTAGGGCCAGTGCGCGGCGTACGGCACGAAGGCGGCCCAGTGTTCACCCTCCAGGGCGACCCGCTCCCCGGCGAGTTCGCGGCGGAGCACCACGTCGAAGAGGTTCTCCCCGCCGGACTCCCGTTTGTGTGCGGCCACCTGGCGGAGCATCAGGGCGGTGCGGGGGGTGGTGAACGGGTAGGCGTAGATCTGCCCGTGCGGGTGCTGGAGCGTGACACCGATCTCGGCGCCCCGGTTCTCGAAGCAGAAGACCTGTTCCACGGCGGGCAGGTGCGACAGTTCGGCGGTCCGGTCGGTCCAGGCGTCCAGGACGAGGCGGGCCTGCTGCTCGCTCAGGTCGGCGAAGGAGGCGTCGTGGTCGGAGGTGAAGCAGACGACCTCGCAGCGCCCCGAGTCGCCGGCCAGGGACGGGAAGCGGTTCTCGAAGACGACCACGTCGTAGGAGCTGTCCGGGATCTCGCTGAGCCGGTCCCCGCGGGAGGGGCACAGGGGGCACTGGTCGGCGGGCGGGTGGTAGGTGCGGGCCTGGCGGTGGGAGGCGATGGCGACCCGGTCGCCGAGCAGGGGGTCGGAGCGGATCTGAGAGGTGGTGACGGTGGGCGCGAGGGGTCGGCGGTCGACCGCGTCGCGCACGGTGGCGTCGCTGAGGTCGTAGTAGATGAGCTCACGACCGTCGGCCAGTCGGGTCGAGGTCTTCTTCACGCCGGACGCTCCATTCGGGCCGCTCGGATCAGGACGCCAGTCTCACCGTCCCTTCCAACAGAACCCAACGTACCAAAACACAACCCACCAGACCCCCTCAACATCACAATCCAACAAAGATCACCATCAGAAGTGTTCATTTTCTGAACGCGGAGGCGTAGGTTCCGCGGCGTATCGGTTCGCGCAACGAAGCGAGTACTCATGCACACCCCCACAGGCCCGACACCCCCCGCCCTGCTGGCCGCCGAGCTGCGGCTGCCGACCAACTGGCTCGACTACACGATCCTCGGGATCTACTTCGTGGTCGTCCTCGGCATCGGCTTCGCCGCCCGCCACTCGGTGAAGACCAGCCTGGACTTCTTCCTCTCCGGCCGGTCCCTGCCCGCCTGGATCACCGGCCTGGCGTTCATCGCCGCCAACCTGGGCGCCACCGAGATCCTCGGCATGGCCGCCAACAGCGCCCAGTACGGCGTCTACACCACGCACTGGTACTGGATCGGCGCCATCCCCGCCATGGTCTTCCTGGGCCTGGTGATGATGCCGTTCTACTACGGCAGCAAGGTCCGCTCGGTCCCCGAGTTCCTGCTGCTGCGCTTCGACAAGTCGGCCCACCTGCTCAGCGCGATCCTCTTCGCGGCGGCCGCCATCCTGATCGCCGGGGTGAACCTCTACGCCCTCGCCATCGTCGTGGAGGCCCTGCTGGGCTGGCCCCAGTGGGTGTCCATCGTCGTCGCCGGGTTCTTCGTCCTGGCCTACATCACCCTCGGCGGCCTCTCCTCGGCCATCTACAACGAGGTCCTGCAGTTCTTCGTCATCCTCGCCGCGCTCATCCCGATCACCGTGCTCGGCCTGAAGAGCGTCGGCGGCTGGGACGGCCTGTCCGACTCCCTCACCGCGGCACGCGGCGACAACTTCATGACCGCCTGGGGCGGCACCGGCATCGGCAGCGACAACCCGCTGGGCGCCAACTGGCTGACCATCGTCCTCGGCCTCGGCTTCGTCCTCTCCTTCGGCTACTGGACGACCAACTTCGCCGAGGTGCAGCGCGCGCTGTCCGCGAAGAACCTCTCCGCGGCTCAGCGCACCCCGCTCATCGCCGCCTTCCCGAAGATCTTCATCGTGTTCCTGGTGATGATCCCGGGACTGGTCGCCGCCGTCCTGGTCCCGAGGATCGGCACCGCCGGGTCGGACCTGCAGTACAACGACGCGATCCCCTACCTGATGCAGCAGTTCCTGCCCAACGGCGTGCTCGGCATCGCGGTGACCGGTCTGCTGGCCGCGTTCATGGCGGGCATGGCGGCGAACGTGTCGTCCTTCAACACCGTCTTCACCGCCGACATCTGGCACCGGTACGTGGTCAAGGACCGCGAGGACGCCTACTACGTCCGCTTCGGCCGCCTGATCACCGCCATCGGGGTGCTCGCGTCGATCGGCACGGCCTTCCTCGCGTCCTCGTTCTCCAACATCATGGCCTACCTGCAGACGCTGTTCTCCTTCTTCAACGTGCCGATGTTCGTGGTGTTCATCATCGGCATGTTCTGGAAGCGCGCGTCGATGAAGTCGGGCTTCTGGGGCCTGCTCGCCGGCACCACCGCCGCGATGGTGAACTACTTCGTGTTCTACAAGCAGGGCGTCATCGGCATCCCCACCGACCAGGGCGCCAACTTCGTCTCCGCGATCGCCGGCTTCGTCGCCGGCGGTGTGGTCATGGTCGCGGTGTCCCTGTTCACCGCGCCCAAACCGGCCGCGGACCTGGAGGGCCTCGTCTACGGCACCCGTTCCCCCGGCATGGCCGAGCCGCCGGCCGAGGGCGACGACGCCTGGTACCGCAAGCCCGCCCTGCTCGGCTGGGGCGCGGTGATCCTGGCCGCCGCCTGCTACATCCCGTTCTCGTTCTGATCACGTCCCGATCGGGGAGATGGAGAGACCATGTCCGAGCACTACTCCGACCGTGACCTGCAGCGGGAGATCTCCGAGCTGGAGGCCAGGTCCACCACGGCCGCCCGCCTCTTCGACATCCGCCGCATCATCGGCGTCCTGTTCGTCGTGTACGGGATCATCGTCACGATCGCGGGCATCGTCGCGTCCGACGAGGACATCGACAAGGCGGAGGGCGTCAACATCAACCTGTGGACGGGCCTGGGGATGCTCGTCCTGGGCCTGCTGTTCCTGCTGTGGCTGAAGCTGCGGCCCACCGCCCCGCCCCCGCCCGACGTCCCGGCGGACGACGCCGGCACCCCCGGCGGCACACCCGCCGGCGGCCGGGGGTCCGGCGGGACGGAAGGCCCCACCGGCGGCCCCGGCGGCCCGGGGAAGGGCTGAGCGGACCCGCGGACGGCGGGGGCACCGTGCGGCGGACCACGCCGGACGGTGCCCCCGCCGTCGCCGTGCGGGGCGCCGCTCAGGGGTCCCGGCGCGGCGGGACGGCGGGCCGGAGCGGGCCCGCCCGGTCCAGCAGGCCGGTGCGGGCCGCCAGCGCCGCCGCCTCCAGCCGGGAGCCCACCCCCAGCTTCATCAGCACCCGCTGGACGTGCGTGCGGGCCGTCGACGGGGCGATGTTCATGCCCGCCGCGATCTGCCGGGTGTCCTCGCCCTCCGCGACCCGGACCAGCACCTCCACCTCGCGCGGGGTCAGCATCTGCAGCAGCCGCTGCCCCTCGTCGTCCGGCTGCGCCGCCGGGTGGAGCAGGTCCCCGAACGCTCCCTGGAGCAACTGCGGAGCGACCGCGGCCTCCCCGGCGCGTGCCTTCATGATCGCGCGCTCGACCGTCTCGATGCGCTCGTCGTGCCGCACGTAGCCGGACGCCCCGGACGCGAACGCCGCCGCGATCCCGCGCGGGCTGGGCACCGGGCCCAGCACCAGCACCGCCACCTGTGGCCGCTCCCGCTTGATCTTCACCACCGGGTCGAAGATGCCCGGCTCGGCCGGTGCCGCCGTGCCCAGCACGCACACCTCCGGCGCCCGGCTGATCACCAGGTCCGCGGCCCCCGCCACGGGCGCCGCCGCGGCCAGCACCCGGTGCCCCCGCAGCTTCAGCGCCGAGGCCAGTGCCTCCGCCAGCAACCGGTGGTCGTCGACCACCATCAGCCGCACTGCCATCCAGCAACCCCCCAAGTCCCCCACCGGACACCCACGCACACCCGCGACGCCCCCGCGCCCATCCCCTGGATGCCCCCGGAAGCTACACGCTTGTTCGACGTCGCGCTCCCCCTACCGGCGAGAATCGCCCCGGATCACCGAAATTCTCTCATTCGGCGGCGAAGGGCACCGGATGCGCGGTACGCGCACGGCCCCGTCCCTGAGCAGGGACGGGGCCGCGGGGCGGGAGGACCGGAACCGATCAGCCGGTTCCGAACGCGACCACCAGGTATTCCTTCCTGCTGCTCTCGTAGTCACTGGCGTACACGGCCGACATGTACAGCCGTCCGCCGGAGAACAGGATCTCCGAGTACTCGGGCAGCATGCCCGTCTCGGCGTCGCGCACCGCCTCGTCCGAGGGGTTGCGCAGCAGCGTCGTCTGCTTGAACGAACCGCCGTCGATGCTGACGATCTCGCCGCCCTTGTCGTACGGCGGCCGCTTGTAGGCGATGACGTTGGCGCCGTCCATGCGCAGCGGGGTCAGCGTGTAGCCGTCGCCCGCGTCGGCCCGCTCGCCGGTCTGCTTGCCGGTGGCCAGGTCGAAGGCGATGACCTCGTTGGTCTCGCTGTACTTGCCGCTTCCCTCGTGCTCCTCGGTCGCGATGTACAGCTTGTCCTGGCCGACCGCGAGCCCGGAGCACTTCTCGATCTTGGTGATGCCGTCGCAGCGGGCCGCGTAGTCGTCTCCGGGGGCGGAGATGCGGGCGCGCAGCTTGCCGGTCTTGTTGTCGACGGAGAAGAAGTCCGAGATGCCGCTGCCGTCGCCGGCCGAGTCGCCGACGTCGGCGGCCACGACCAGCGGGTCGGTGGACACCACGCTGGCGTACTCGATGCCCTCGCTCATCTTGTACTCGGTGACCACCTTGCCGGACTTCGGGTCGATGGTCTGGATGTGCAGCTGGCGCTGGGAGTACGTGCCGCACTTGCGCACCGCGACCAGCTTGGCGCCGCCGCCGTAGCCGGAGTCGTAGCAGGCGTCGGACGTCTTGGGCGCCCACAGCTGCTTGCCGTCGCTCATCTCCCAGGCGGCGCCGCCGCTGGTGCTGCCCGCGGCGACGGTGTCACCGCTGACGGTGACGTTGTTGAAGCTGATCGGCCGGGTGCCCGCCTTGGCGGTCTTGCTCCACAGCTCCTTGCCCTCGTCGAGGTCGATCGCCGCGACCTCCGTGCAGGACTGCGGCTCGGACTTGGTGGGCATCTTGGGCTTGTAGACGATGGCCGTCCTGTTGTCCTCGGTGGCGTGCCTGCTGGCCTCGCACACCGGACCGGGCAGCTCGATCGTCCACAGCTTGGTGCCCTTGTCGCGGTCGTAACCGACGATCTCGGCGATGCCGCTCTTGGCGTACACCTTGTCGGTGAGCCAGGAGCCGGCGGTGACGATGGTGGTGCTGTCCTTGGGCGGCTTCGGCGACGGCACCTGGAACAGGACCTTGGAGGCGGGGTCGTCCGGAGCCTTCTCGGCGGAGCCGGAGGTGCCGCCGCTCGTGCCGCCGGTGTCGCCGCCCTTGTCGTCCTGGCCGCCCTTGCCGTCGCCGTCGTCCGCGGTGGTCCGCTTGTCGTCGTCCTTGACGTTCGCGTAGAGCACGCCGCCGCCGATGATCAGGGCGATGGCCGTGACCGCCGCGACGATGATCGCCAGCTGGGCGTTGACCTTGCGGCCGCCGCCCGGCGGCTGGGCCTGCGGCTGCATCGGCACGGTGGCGTGCGGGTAGCCGTAGCCGGGCTGGCCGTAGGGGCCCGGCTGCTGCGGCTGGCCGTAGGGCGCGGTCTGGCCGTAGCCGGCCGGCGGGGTGGGGTGGTCGTACGGTCCCGGCTGCCGGCCCGGGTAGCCGTAACCGGCCGGGGGCTGCTGCGGGTAGCCGTAGCCGGGGCCCTGCGGGGGCGTCGGCGGGCCGGCCGGAGGTGCCGGCGGACCGGCCGGAGGCGGGGCCTGCGGGTAGCCGTAGCCGGGCTCGGGGGCCTTGGTGAGGTCCGGGGCGGCGGGCGGCTGCGCCGGCGGAGCGGGCTGGGCGGGCGGCTGCGCCGGCTGCTGCGGGGGCTGCGACGGCTCCGGCTGCGGGGCGTCCGCGGACGGCTCCGGCTGCGCCGGCGCGGAGGACGGCTGGTCCGACTGCTGCGCGGGGTCCTGCGGCGGGCCGAATCCCGGCTGCTGTGGGGGCTCGTTGGGCGGCTGGGTCATGACGGGAACACCTCGGTGACGGGGACGGGCGACGGGGAAGTGACCGGACGGAGCGAGGGCGCCGGCCGCCGTCGGCCGACGCTCCTCACCGCTGTCACGCGCCTCACTTGCCGTAGGCGAGCATCAGCTTCTCCTTCGCGTCGTCATTGCCGGACAGCCGCGTGGTCGAGATGTAGAAGCGGCCGTCGACCCAGTCGACGGTCTTGTTGAAGAAGCCGTTCTCGATCCGCGCGACGCCCTGCGGGTTCTGCATCAGCTTGACCGGCTTGTGGCTGCTGCCGGTGAGCGGGATGGACACGACCTGGCCGCCCGCGTCGTAGGACGGGTCCACGTAGGCGATGAGCTTGCCGCCCTCCACCTTGATGGGCCGCATAGGCTCGCCGACGGGGGACTTCACCCGCCACTTCTCCTTGCCGGTGGCCAGGTTGACGGCGACGATCTCGTTGGCCCCGGTCCGGGCCTCGGTCGGCAGGTAGAGCGTGTCGGCGTCGGCGGCGACGCCCTCGCAGCCCTCCAGGTTCCGGGCGAGGACGGCCCAGCCGCACTGGGGGGCGAAGTCCTCGTCGAAGCCGACCTGGGAACGGAACTTCCCGGTGGACGTGAAGGTGGAGATGTTCCAGGCCTTCTTGTCGTTGTTGGTGCTGTAGATGACCACCGGGTCGACGGAGTAGGCGCGCGAGATGCGCCAGCCCTTGTCGAACTTCTGGGTCCACTTCACCTTGCCGGTCTTCGGGTCCAGCTCGCGCAGCTCGTCGTGCTCGTTCTTGCCGCCGGCGCCGCACGAGGCGACCTGGAGCAGCTTCTTGCCGCCCGCGAAGGCGGTCGGGAAGCAGGCGTCGCCGTACTTCTTGCTGTCGAACAGCTTCTTGCCGCTGTTGACGTCGTACGCCGTGCCGGACTGCGAGCGGCCGACCATGAGGGTGTCGCCCGCCAGGGACATCTCGATGGAGGTCGCGCTGTCGAACAGGGCGCCGTCGGCGACCTCCTCGGACCAGCCCTTCTCACCGGTCCTCAGGTCGACCTGCTGGAGCTGGTTGCACTTGGCGCGGCTGCTGCTGCCGCTCATGGAGGCCACGACGATCTTGTCGTCGTCCGTGGTGCCCTTGGTGACGGCGCAGATCTTCTCCGGGAAGGTCAGCTCCTCCCAGGCGGGGCGGCCGTCGGCGGCCTTGTACGCGAAGAGCTGCTTGTAGGCGGCCTTCACCGCCGTGTCGCCGGTGATCCACATGCCGGGGGCCTCGGCGCCGGAACCGGGCGCGTCGGGCGCCTCCTTGTACCAGAGCACCTTGGACTCGCCCGCCTGGCGGCCCGCGTTGAGGTCCTCGGGGTCGGAGTCGCCGTCACCGCTGCCGTCGCCGGGGTTGACGGGGTCGTCGGAGGCGGAGGGCTTGGGGTCGTCGCTCGTGCGGGCGACGGGCTTGTTGTCCTTCTTGCCGTCGTCGTCACCGCCGACGAGCGCCCAGGTGGTGCCCCCGGCGACGAGCAGCGCCGCCACGGCGGCACCGATGATCATGGCCGGCTTGCCCTTGAACGGGCTGCGGGAACCGCCGCCGGGCGGGGTGCCGGGCGCACCGGGGAACTGGGGCTGCGGGTAGCCGTAGCCGGGCTGCGCGTAGGGGCCGGGCTGCTGCGGCCGGCCGTAGGGACCCGGCTGCTGCGGCTGGCCGTACGGACCGGAGGCGTACGGCCCGGGCTGTTGTCCGTAGGGCCCCGCCTGCTGCGGAGGCTGCTGCGGGTAGCCGTACCCCGGCTGCGGCGCACCGGACGGCGGGCCCTGCGGAGGCGGCGGCGTCGAGGGCTGCCCCTGCGGGGGCGGCGGCGTCCCGGGCGGTCCGAAGCCCCCTGCGGACTGCGGATCCTGCGGCGCTCCGAAGCCGCCCTGCGGCGGCTGGTTGGGCGGCTGAGACATCAGCGCGTTCCCCCTTACTCACTGATTTTTAGCCACGCCCTGAGGTAGCGGTGAACCCAGAGTCGTATTCAGACGTTTCTCAGACGGGCCCTTTCTATCACCCGGCACCGACACGTCATCGGGCCGAGTCCGCCCCTGTTCCCAAGGGAGGACCGGCCCGTGATGCCCCCGTTACGCGCCTTCACCGCCCCTTCACGACTCGCGCGCCCCGTGCGCGCGCCCCGGGGCGCGCGGTCAGGCGTCCTCGGCGAGTTCCAGCCACCGCAGCTCCAGCTCCTCGCGCTGACCAGTCAGTTCCCGCAGCTCGGCATCGAGTTCGGCCACTTTCGCGAAGTCGGTGGCGTGCTCGGCGATGGCCGCGTGCAGCGCGGTCTCCCGCTCCGTCACCTTGTCCAGCCGGCGTTCGATCTTCTGCAGTTCCTTCTTGGCGGCGCGCTGGTCGGCGGCGCTGCGCTCCGGCGTCGTGGCCGGGGTCACGGCGGCCGGGGCGGGTGACGCCGAGGCGGCGGCCTCCTCCATCCGCTTGCGGCGCTCCAGGTACTCGTCGATGCCGCGCGGCAGCATCCGCAGGGTGCCGTCGCCGAGGAGGGCGAAGACGCGGTCGGTGGTGCGCTCGATGAAGAACCGGTCGTGGGAGATGACGATCATCGAACCGGGCCAGCCGTCGAGGAGGTCCTCCAGCTGGGTGAGGGTCTCGATGTCGAGGTCGTTGGTGGGCTCGTCGAGGAACAGCACGTTGGGCTCGTCCATGAGCAGCCGCAGCAGCTGGAGCCTGCGCCGCTCACCGCCGGACAGGTCCCCGACCGGCGTCCACTGCTTCTCCTTGCCGAAGCCGAAGGTCTCGCACAGCTGCCCGGCGGTCATCTCGCGGCCCTTGCCGAGGTCGACGCGCTCGCGCACCTGCTGCACGGCCTGCAGGACCCGCCAGGCGGGGTCGAGTTCGGCGACCTCCTGGGAGAGGTAGGCCAGCTTCACGGTCTTGCCGACGCGGATGCTGCCGGCCGCGGGCTGCACCTGCCCCTCACTGCGGGCGGCCTCGGTGAGCGCGCGCAGCAGGGACGTCTTGCCGGCGCCGTTGACACCGACCAGGCCGACGCGGTCGCCGGGGCCGAGCTGCCAGGTGACGTGCCGGAGCAGCACCTTGGGCCCGGCCTGGACGGTGACGTCCTCCAGGTCGAAGACCGTCCTGCCCAGCCGTGAGGAGGCGAACTTCATCAGCTCGCTGGTGTCCCGGGGCGGCGGCACGTCCTTGATCAGCTCGTTGGCGGCCTCCACCCGGAAGCGCGGCTTCGACGTCCGCGCGGGGGCGCCGCGCCGCAGCCAGGCCAGCTCCTTGCGGACCAGGTTCTGCCGCTTGGCCTCCTCGGTGGCGGCGATGCGCTCGCGTTCGGCGCGGGCGAAGACGTAGTCGGAGTAGCCGCCCTCGTACTCGTAGACGTCACCGCGCTGCACGTCCCACATGCGGGTGCAGACCTGGTCGAGGAACCAGCGGTCGTGGGTGACGCAGACGAGCGCGGAGCGGCGGGCGCGCAGGTGCTCGGCGAGCCAGGCGATGCCCTCGACGTCGAGGTGGTTGGTGGGCTCGTCGAGGACGATCAGGTCCTGTTCCTCGATGAGCAGCTTGGCCAGCGCGATGCGGCGCCGCTCACCGCCGGACAGCGGTCCGATGACGGTGTCCAGCCCCTTGGGGAAGCCGGGCAGGTCCAGCCCGCCGAACAGCCCGGTCAGCACGTCCCGGACCTTGGCGTTGCCGGCCCACTCGTGGTCGGCCAGGTCCCCGATGACCTCGTGGCGGACGGTGGCGGCGGGGTCGAGGGAGTCGTACTGGGTGAGCACGCCGATGCGCAGCCCGCCGGAGTGCGTCACCCGGCCGGTGTCGGCCTCCTCCAGCTTGGCGAGCATCCGGATGAGGGTGGTCTTGCCGTCACCGTTGCGCCCGACGACCCCGATCCGGTCCCCTTCGGAGACGCCGAGCGACACCCCGTCGAGCAGCGCACGGGTGCCGTACACCTTGCTCACGTTCTCGACATTGACCAGGTTGACGGCCATTTCTCTCCTGCCCGGTGGATCGATCAGCTTTCCAGCGTAGGGCCTGACGGAGGACGCTCCGCGCGCGAGGTGACCGTCACTCGATGTCATGACGTGATCGGAAAGAGGCGACTACCGTGGTCTCAGGCAGCAGGATCCCGTCCATGGGAGGAACCATGACCGCCGATTCCGTAGAGCACCACGTCCAGTGGCCGGTGCCGCCCGTGGACGGCTACACCGTGGACGATCTGTTCACGCTGCCTGATCTCCCGCCGCACACCGAGCTGATCGACGGGAGTCTGGTTTTTGTGAGTCCGCAGCGGGATTTCCACAGCATCGTCATCGACCTGTTGGTCAACGGACTTCGTCAGACTGTGCCGCCCGGGCTCAGGATCAGGCGGGAGATGACCATCGTCCTCGACCGGCGCAACGGCCCGGAGCCCGATGTGAGCGTCGTCCACACCGACGCGATCACCGGATCGGGCCAGACGCGCTACGCGGCGAAGGACGTGCTGCTCGCCGTCGAGGTCGTCTCGCCGGACTCCGAATCGCGCGACCGCACCACCAAGCCGCAGAAGTACGCGGCTGCGGGCATCCCGAGCTTCTGGCGCGTCGAGGAGAACGGTACGAGCGGCAGGCCCGTCATCCACGTCTACGAACTGGACCCGCTCACCCGGGCGTACGTGCACATGGGCATGCACCGTGATCGCATCAAGGTCGACAAGCCCTACTCCATCGACATCGACCTGACCGCCGTCGACGAGCTCTGAGCCGCTCCCCTCAGAGGACCGTCGCCCCGGGGACCGGCCCCGCCGCCGTGCGGACCGTGCGGCAGGTGTCCGAGGTGCGCAGGGCGGCGGCGATCGACTCCGCCGCGTCCGCGTCCCGGGCGAGGAACGCCGTCGTCGGGCCCGAGCCCGAGACCAGGCAGGCGAGTGCTCCCGCCGCGCGCCCCGCCGCCAGCGTGTCCGCCAGTTCCGGGAACAGCGACAGCGCGGCCGGCTGGAGGTCGTTGGAGACGGCGGCGGCGAGGGCGTCCGCGTCGCCCTTGGCGAGGGCGGCGAGCAGGTCCTGCGAGGCGGTGGGCGCGGGGACGTCCCGGCCCTCGGCCAGCCGGTCGAACTCGCGGAACACCGCCGGGGTGGACAGCCCGCGCGGGGCCATCGCGAACACCCAGTGGAAGGTGCCGCCGACCTCCAGCTCCGTCAGCCGCTCGCCCCGCCCGGTCCCGAGGGCCGCGCCGCCGGCCAGGCTGAACGGCACGTCGCTGCCCAGGTCGGCGCAGATGCCGAGGAGTTCCTCCCGCGAGGCACCGGTGCCCCACAGCGCGTCGCAGGCGAGCAGGGCGCCCGCGCCGTCCGCGCTGCCGCCCGCCATGCCGCCGGCGACGGGGATGTCCTTGGCGATGTGCAGGTGCACGTCGGCGGGGCGCCCGTAGCGCTCGGCCAGAGCGACGGCGGCCCGGGCGGCGAGGTTGGTGCCGTCCAGGGGGACCTGTCCCGCGTCGGTGCCCGCGCACGTGACGCGCGGTCCCCCGGGGAACGGGGTGGCGGTGACCTCGTCGTACAGGCCGACGGCGAGGAAGACGTTGGCCAGGTCGTGGAAGCCGTCGGGCCGGGCCGCGCCGACCGCGAGCTGGACGTTGACCTTGGCGGGGACACGGACGGTGACGCCTGCGCTCACGCGGCGGACTCCTTGTTCGGGGCGTGCTCGGCGATCCGCGCGAACTCCTCGACGGTCAGGGACTCCCCGCGCGCCTGCGGCGACACACCGGCCGCGACCAGGGCGGCCTCGGCCGCCGCCGCCGAACCGGCCCAGCCGGCGAGCGCGGCCCGCAGCGTCTTGCGGCGCTGCGCGAAGGCCGCGTCGACGACGGCGAAGACCTCCCGCCGGGTGGCGGTGGTCCTCGGCGGCTCGGCCCGGCGGACCAGGGACACCAGTCCGCTGTCGACGTTGGGGGCGGGCCAGAACACGGTCCGGCCGATCGCGCCGGCCCGCTTGACCTCCGCGTACCAGTTGGCCTTGACCGAGGGCACGCCGTACACCTTCGAGCCCGGCGCGGCGGCGAGCCGGTCGGCGACCTCCGACTGGACCATGACCAGGGTGCGTTCGATGCTCGGGAACGTCTCCAGCATGTGCAGCAGCACCGGGACGGCGACGTTGTAGGGCAGGTTGGCGACGAGCGCGGTGGGGGCGGGTCCGGGCAGCTCGGTGACGTGCATCGCGTCGGAGTGGACCAGCGCGAACCGGTCGGCCCGCTCGGGCATCCGGGCCTCGACGGTGGCGGGCAGCGCGGCGGCCAGCACGTCGTCGATCTCGACGGCGATGACCCGGTCGGCGGCCTCCAGCAGCGCCAGGGTGAGCGAACCGAGCCCCGGGCCGACCTCGACGACCACGTCGTCGGGGCGCACCTCGGCGGTGCGGACGATGCGGCGGACGGTGTTCGCGTCGATGACGAAGTTCTGGCCGCGCTGCTTGGTCGGCCGTACGCCGAGGGCGGCCGCGAGGTCGCGGACGTCGGCGGGGCCCAGGAGGGCGTCGGGGGTGGGGCTGGTCACGGGACAAGGGTACGGGGCTCCGGGACCGGCCCGGTCACCTGCGCGGGTGCCCGGGGCGGCGGGTGCCCGGCGCCGGGAGGCCGGGCGCACGGGCCGCGGACGCTCAGTCGTGCAGCCGGGACCCGCAGTGCGGCCACGGGCTGGTGCCGCTGCGGGCGTACAGCTGCTGCGCGCGGTACGTCTGCTCCGCGGCCGGGGCGTCCTGGGGCCGCCCCCGGCCGCCCAGGCTCTGCCAGGTGCGGGTGTCGAACTGGTACAGCCCGCCGTACGTCCCCGAGGCGTCCACCGCGTCGGGCCGGCCGCCGGACTCGCAGAGCGCCAGCCGGTGCCAGGCGAGCCGTCCGGCCGGGGCGGGTGCCGTGCCGGTGCCGACCCGCACCTGCTGCGGCCGTGGCTCGCGGACCACCTCGGCGTGCAGCCTGCGCGGCTTCTGCCGGACCCCGTTGACGGTGCGCAGCGCGTACGTGACGCGGCGGACGCCCGGCCGGCCGGGCCGGTCGACGACCTCGGTGCCGCGCGGCAGGGAAGGGTCCTCGACCCGCACCTCGTCGAACGGGACGAGCTCGTCGCGGACCTCCCGTCCGTCGGTGACGCGCAGCACGGTGACGGTCTGGCCGTCGCGCGGGAAGCTGTCCGGGGCGACCGAGAGGGTGTCCCGGCCGCGCAGCCCGACCCCGGCCTGGGCGACGGCCTCGCGCACCGTCGCGGCGTTGGTGCGGATGGTGCGGGCCCGCCCGTCCGCCATCACCGTCACGGTGCGTTCGGTGCGCACGTCCAGGGCGAGGCCCTCCCGCCCGATCCGGCGGGAGCGCGAGGCGGACAGGCGGGCGCCCTCCGCGCGCACCCCTAGCTCGCGCAGCGCCCCCTCGACGGTGTCGGCCGTGGTCCACACCTCCCGGCGGCGGCCGTCCAGGGTGAGCACCAGGGGCCGGCCGTGGCGGACCTCGACCTCGTCGCCGTGGCCGAGTTCCGTGCCGGGCCCGGGGGTCACCACGTCGTGCGGGCCGACCCGTACGCCTTCCTCGGCGAGGAGTTCGGTGACGTCGTCGGCGAAGGTGTGCAGGGTGCGGGTCCGGCCGTCGACGTCGAGCCGTACCGCCTTGTCCTCGGCGACGAAGGCGGCGGTGCCCCCGGCCAGGAACGCGACGACGAGCGCCTGCGGCAGCAGGCGGCGCACGCCGTCCGCCCGGTCCGCGCAACGCGCGCGGCGCCGGTGCGCGGACCGGCGGCCGGGGGCGGGGTCGGGGCGGGATCCTGCCCCGGGGCCGGGGCCGGGGGCGGGGTCGGGGTCGGGGTACGTGCTCGGTCCGGTGCCGGTGCCGGACCCGGGCTCGGTCTCGATGCCGGGGCCGGTCTCGGTGTCGGGGCCGGTGGCGATGTCGGTGTCGGGCAGGGTGGGCGGGCCGTAGGAGAACGGTCCGCCCGGGAGGCCGTACCCGACGGTCTCCGCGAGGTGCAGGGCGTCACCGGGGATCGTCCGAGGGGCCGCGCCGTGCGCGGGGTGCGTCTCGAACCGCGCGTTGCTCACGCCGACACGCTCCAGGGTCGCAGGGGTCCGGTCGAACCCCCGCAACGTAGCCGAGCGCCCGTCACTCTCCAAAGCGACGCGGCCACGGAACGTGTGCGCGAGGGCCGCCCCTCGACCGGCCGGTCAGTAGTCGAACGCGCGTGCCGTGTTGGCGCCGAGCGCGGCCGCCAGCGTGTCCTCGTCGATCCCCCGCACGGCCGCCATGGCCCGCACGGTCACCGGCACCAGGTAGGGGGCGTTGGGCCGCCCCCGGTACGGCACCGGGGTGAGGAAGGGGGCGTCGGTCTCGACCAGCACCAGTTCGAGCGGGGCGACGGCGAGGGCGTCGCGCAGCTTCTGGGCGTTCTTGAAGGTGACGTTGCCGGCGAAGGACATGAAGTAGCCGGCGCGGGCGCAGATCTCCGCCATCTCCGCGTCCCCCGAGTAGCAGTGGAAGACGGTGCGCTCGGGGGCGCCCTCCTCCTTCAGCACGCGCAGGACGTCGGCGTGGGCGTCGCGGTCGTGGATCACCAGGGCCTTGCCGTGCCGCTTGGCGATCTCGATGTGGGCGCGGAAGGACCGCTCCTGGGCCTCCTTGCCCTCCGGCCCGGTCCGGAAGTAGTCCAGTCCCGTCTCTCCGACGCCCTTGACCTGCGGCAGCGCGGCCAGCCGGTCGATCTCGGCGAGCGCCTCGTCCAGCGCCGCGTCGCCGCCGGGTTCCCGCGCGCCCTGCCGGGACCAGCCGTCGGGGTCGCCGTGCACGATGCGCGGTGCCTCGTTGGGGTGGAGGGCGACGGTGGCGTGCACGGCGTCGTGCGCCGCCGCCGTGTCGGCCGCCCAGCGCGAGCCGTTGACGTCGCAGCCGACCTGCACGACCGTCCCCACGCCCACCGACGCGGCCTTGGCGAGCGCCTCCTCGACGGTCCCGGACTGCATGTCGAGGTGGGTGTGGGAGTCCGCCACCGGCACCCGCAGGGGTTCGGGGAGCGGCGGGGCGGCGTTCTTGTCGGGGGCGTCGGCAGGCATGCCCCCGATCCTACGGAAGGCCGCGCCGGTGCCGGACGGGCCTCAGTGGGCGCCCCGCAGGGAGCGCAGCAGACCGGCCAGGTGCCACGGGTGCCGCGGGTGCTCCCGGCGCCGCCGGTCGGTGTCCGGCACCCCGGCGGGGCTGTCGGCCGGCGTCCGGGGGTGACCGGGGTCGGTGCCCCGGGCGGAGGCGACGCGGGCGGAGGCGACCCGGCCGGGGGGCAGGATCCGCGCCAGGTGGCCACCGCAGTTGCCGCACGTCGGCCGGCTCAGCGGGGAGGGCACGACGGCGCCGTTCGCGACGTAGACGAGCAGGTCCGTGCCGTCGGCCCGGGTGTGGTGCTCGATCTCGTACGTCTCCTCCCAGCCGAACCCGCACCGCATGCAGGCGAAGGAGTACGACTCGTTGACGACGGCGGTGGCACCTGCGCGCAGCCCGTGCGGCTGCCCTGCGTTCCCTGTCATGCCCGCTCCTGTCGGTCCGCTCGAGGGCCGGATCCGTTCCTGTCTCCAGTGGACTCCTCGGCGGACCCGGAGGCACCCGGCCTGTGAAGTGTTGGGAGCGATTTGGGCGTTCCTTGCCGGAGCGGCCGGTCCCCTTGGCAAGCCCGTGGGGCGACGGGGAGAAAACCGTGGGGCGGGCGGCCCACCGGGCGTCCGGGGGCCGCCGTCAGCTGCGGGCGGCCGGGAGCCACCGCCGTCCGCGAGCGCCCCTGGGGTCACCTCCGTCCGCGAGCGGCCCCGGGGTCACCTCCGTCCGCGAGCGGCCCACCGGGCAGCCGGGAGCCACCGTCCTCCGCGGGCAGCCCCGGGGGTCCTGGGGCGACCGGCGGTCACCCGTCCGCGCGCTTGGCCGCCACCACCGCGTCGAACACCTCGCGCTTCGGCACGCCCGCCTCGACCGCCACCGCCGCGATCGCCTCCTTGCGCCGCTCCCCGGCCTCCTCACGCACCCGCACCCGGCGCACCAGCTCGTCGGCGTTCACGTCCCCGGGCCCCGGCTCGGGCGCCCCTTCCACGACGACGGTGATCTCGCCGCGCACGCCCTCGGCGGCCCACGCCGCCAGCTCGGCCAGCGGACCGCGCCGGACCTCCTCGTAGGTCTTGGTCAGCTCGCGGCAGACGGCGGCGCGGCGCTCCGCGCCGAACACCTCGGCCATCGCGGCGAGGGTGTCGTCCAGGCGGTGCGGGGCCTCGAAGTAGACGAGGGTGCGCCGCTCCCCGGCGGCCTCCCGCAGCCGCCCCAGCCGTTCGCCGGCCTTGCGGGGCAGGAACCCCTCGAAGCAGAACCGGTCGACCGGCAGCCCGGACAGGGCGAGCGCGGTGAGCACGGCGGACGGCCCGGGCACCGCGGTGACCCGCACGTCCCGCTCGACGGCCGCGGCGACCAGCCGGTACCCGGGGTCCGACACCGACGGCATGCCCGCGTCCGTCACCAGCAGCACCCGCGCGCCGCCGGTCAGTTCCTCCACCAGCTCGGGCGTGCGGGCGGACTCGTTGCCCTCGAAGTACGACACGACGCGCCCCTTGGGCGTGACGCCGAGCGCCTGGGTGAGCCGGCGCAGCCGCCGGGTGTCCTCCGCGGCGACGATGTCGGCGGCGGCGAGCTCCTCGGCGAGCCGGGGCGGGGCGTCGGAGACGTCGCCGATGGGAGTGCCTGCGAGTACGAGGGTTCCGGTCACTCCCCCATCCTCCCAGGGCCCGGCACGGCCGGAGCCGGGGCATACCGCCCATGCGCGGGACTCGCACCGCACGGTTCCCTACGATGGCGCGGTGACCAGTACCGCGTCCTCCACGGACACCCGGCAGGAGCAGGCGCCGCACGAACAGCGGCCGTCGTGGCAGCACCGGCTGCGCCGTTTCGGCTACACGGCGTCGGGGCCGAGAGGCGACGTCCGCGACCAGCTGGTCCCGCCGTACACCGAGCCCTCCGGACGGCTCTGGTCGTCGCTGGGCGTGCCGCCGGACCGGGCGCAGCGCCTCGTCCGCTGGTCGGCGTGGGGCGGTCCGCTGCTGGTCACCCTGCTGGCGGGCGTCCTGCGGTTCTGGAACCTGGGCAGCCCCCGGGGCGTGATATTCGACGAGACGTACTACGCCAAGGACGCGTGGGCGCTGGTCCACCGCGGCTTCGAGGTCAACTGGGCGAAGAACGCCAACAGCCAGATCCTGTCCTCCGGCGGGGACGTGCCCCTCCCGACGGACGCGGCCTACGTGGTCCATCCGCCGGTCGGCAAGTACGTCATCGGCCTCGGCGAACTGATCTTCGGCTTCGAGCCGTTCGGCTGGCGGTTCATGACGGCGCTGCTCGGCACGCTGTCCGTGCTGATGCTGTGCCGGATCGGCCGCCGGCTGTTCCGGTCCACGTTCCTGGGCTGCCTCGCGGGCGCGCTGATGGCCGTGGACGGGCTGCACTTCGTCATGAGCCGGACCGCCCTGCTCGACGGCGTGCTGATGTTCTTCGTGCTGGCCGCCTTCGGCTGCCTGCTGATCGACCGGGACCGGGGCCGGGCGAAGCTCGCCGCCGCGCTGCCCGTCGACGCGGACGGCCGGGTCCGCCCGGACGCCCGGATCGCGGAGGACACCCGGATCGGCTTCCGGCCGTGGCGGCTGGCCGCGGGCCTGATGCTGGGCCTGGCGATCGGCACCAAGTGGAACGGGCTGTACGTCATGGCCGCGTTCTGCGTGATGGCGGTGCTGTGGGACGTCGGCGCGCGCAGGGTGGCGGGCGCCCGCCACCCCTACCGGGCGGTGATCCGGCGCGACCTGGGCTGGGCCTTCCTGTCCACGGTGCCCGTCGCCGTCGTCACCTACATCGTCTCCTGGACCGGCTGGATCCTCTCCCCCTCCGACGGCACCGGCGGCTACTACCGCGACTGGGCGGTCAAGGACGGCCGGAGCAGCGACTGGTCCTGGCTGTTCCCCGACTGGTGGCGCAGCCTGTGGCACTACGAGGCCCAGGTGTACGAGTTCCACGTCGGCCTGTCCTCGCCGCACACCTACGAGTCCAACCCGTGGAGCTGGCTGGTCACCGGCCGCCCGGTCTCCTACTTCTACGAGTCCCCGGCCCCCGGCACCGACGGCTGCCCCGCCGACGCGGCCGAGAAGTGCGCCCGCGAGGTCCTGGCGATCGGCACCCCGGTGCTGTGGTGGGTGGCCTGCCTGGCCCTCCTCTACGTCCTGTGGCGCTGGTTCTTCCGCCGCGACTGGCGCGCGGGCGCCATCGCCTGCGGCGTCGCCGCCGGTTACCTGCCCTGGTTCCTCTACCAGGAGCGCACCATCTTCTACTTCTACGCCGTCGTCTTCCTCCCCTTCCTGTGCCTGGCCGTGGCCATGCTCCTGGGCGCCCTCGTCGGCCCGCCCCGCTCCACCGACACCCGCCGCGTCGCGGGCGCCACGGCGGCGGGCGTGCTGACCCTGCTGATCGCCTGGAACTTCATCTACTTCTGGCCGATCTACACCGGCACGCCCATCCCGATCGAGGACTGGCGGTCGCGGATGTGGTTGGACACGTGGGTTTAGCTGGGCAGACACACCATGAGGGCGCGGCAAACTGCCGTGCCCTCATGGTCGTAGTCGGTCGTTGCTGGCCGTCGTTGGTCCCCCTCTCACGGCCCAGTGACGGCCCACGTGGAGGGCACAGCAGAGATATGGGGGACCGGTTGGATCGGTATATGGCGGGGTTGCAGAAGCGCAATGCGATCAACCGCGGTCAGGCTGGCTAGACGTCCGCACGCCGGCCGGGCCGGTGCCCGTCACAACGCCACCCGCACGCATACGGTCGCACCCTCCCCGTGCAGTCCGACCGGATCTCGCACACGCCGGGAACCGGACGCGCCACGACCGGGCCCGAGCGGCCGCCACTTGAGTGGGTGAGCTGCACCGGGATCAGCGGCTCGTGGTCCTCGGCCGCCGACAACCGTGAATGCCCGTACCCCTCACGGCGGGACGCCGACGGCACCCGTGGCAGCGCCGGCCCGTCCCCTGCCCCAGGATGGTGCTCCCGGTAGATCTCGTAGTCGCGGGCGCTGATCCAGTAACCGAGCCGGTCCATCGGGCGCACCGGCACAACCAGCCCGGCCGGCGCCTGACGGATGAAGTCGTCCAGGGTGATCGCTCCCGGCTCCGTGCCGTAATGGTCCTTCCCGCAGCCGGTGAAGCGGCGGTCCGGGCAACGGTGCCCATCGCGGGCGGTGCACTTCCACGCCATGGCCTTGCGGAACCCACCCAGGATCCTCAGCTGGTAGTTGGGATTCTCGATCTGCGGGAGCTTCGCCTGGTTCGAGCGGAGCATCGCGACCTTCGCCGAGTTGGCGATGGTAGGGGAGTCGGTGTGCCAGGCGACGGCGTCTCGCTTGGCGGCGAGGGCACGGCGCGTGCGTTCCGTGGCGCCGTAGCCCTGCTTGAACGGGGAGTGCTGCATCTCGTAGGCCACCTCCCGGTCGCCGACGAGGAGGACGTCGGATCGAGTCCGACCGTCCGGGGCCACGCTCTCGCGGCGGGCCCCGTACCCCTCTGCGGTGCCGACGCGCTCCACGCGGTCGCAGTACGCCTTGTGCTCGTCGGACTCAAGAGCTCGGTACGGGTGGTCGGTGCCCTCGCCGGGCTGGTGGGACACAACACGGGTGCCGTTGGCCCGGCTGTAGGTCCTCATCCAGTGCGTGACCTGGTCCTCGTCCCAGCACCAGGCGCACTTCACGAGCTTGCGGCGAGTGGAGAGACGGTTGTCGGTGACAAGTCGCGCCCATTCGTGGTCCGGCATGGTTGCGGCGTTGACCTTGCCTCGCCCGTCAGTGAGGTAGATCAGATTGTTGAACATGCCAGATCTGCCCTTCTACCGGACGGGATGCACGGAGTGCCAGCGGTTTCGGCAATGGTGGAAACCTTGCGTCAGTTTGGCATGCCTCTCTGACAACGGGCCTTGAGCGGCACGGAGTTGCTGGTCAGGGCATACGAAGACCCCGGCTGCCGGGAGAGATTCGGCGGCCGGAGCCCGGGCCCTACGGAGCTTCGCGCGGTACAGGACCTCCCACAGGGTTGCGGCGGGTGAGCCACCTGGGCGGGCGCGGGGTCAGTACGGAACAGAATTCGGAGAGCGATCAGAAGTGTGTACTGGACATCGGGTTGCCAGGCATGGGCTATTGAGGGCGGCATGATGGCGGGCGGATACCCGGCCACGATTGAGAGCATGGCAAGTCGCGACATACCCACCCATTGGGGACGAGATCCACGCCAGCCACGACTGGGATGTCGAAGAAGTGATCGCGTGCCGCCCCCACCTCTGGATCCTCTTGGCGGAGTGAGGCTGATCAGGATGCACGCTGTGAGAGCCCCATCAGAGCCAGACCTCACAGGGCCAGCCAGCACCACGGCGGCAAACAAAAGGGCAGCTTTGCCCCCTCTCTACACCTAGACTGTTCAACCCGTCTCAACAGAGGAGGCTAGATGACACCTGAGGAACGCGCGCACGCTCTTGAGTTGACCAGCGAGCTACTGAGCGACATCGAACTTGACCGCATCCCTCTCGACAAACTCCTCCTAAAAGGAGCGCGACTCGCGCGTCTAGCTTCAGACGAAGAATTCTCATCTTGGATACGTAGAGAACTAAACGCGTACAGCACCAAAGATTTCGACGGAAAACTATGGCGGATGACGCAGCGCGGCCGCGACGAGGAGGACGCAATCTACGCAGGGGCCGCCTACCTTGCATCTTCAACGGCCATCCTCGAAGAGGAACTGAGAAGCCTGCGGCTCCCTAACCTATCGGGCGATAACTTGACTGTTCCGTTGAGTCAAACGAGACAGCACATCGTCAAGGTGCGAAACATGATAATCAAGTATAATCGCGTAATAACTGCCGTGAGGGGGATACTGCACGAGTATACATCGAAACACTTTTACAGCTTGCGCTTTTCCGTTCATCAAGGGGAGATGTTCGATGCTGCTAAAGCCAGCATCGACGCACTGTTGGACACTATGCCAGGAGACGCACTCCAGAAGATCGATTCAGCGTACCGGAACATCAAGACTGGCGACCCAGAGTCCATCGCAGGCGCAATGAATAGCGTTCGACGGCTGATCGATAGCGCAGCCGATTCCCTATTTCCTGCCACTAAGGAAATTCGTCGTGGCGGCGACGGAAAAGAAATCAAACTTGGGGAGCAGCAACGCCTGAACCGTATCAAAGCCTACGTTGACGACCACGTCGAGAGCAAAGGACGCGGAGATCGACTGAAGCGATCCCTCAGTGACATCTACGCTCGAGTATCCAGTGGCGTACATAATAACGTTACGGCCGCAGAAGCCACCCATCTATTCCTTTCGACGTACGTACTCCTGGGAGAGGTAATGACGCTGCCGGAAGATGGCAGTCCGGAGGTATAAATAGATCAGCGCAGAATCGGAGTTCTACATGATCACATTGGGTCTCGTAAATGCACTCGCTGCCGTCACTTCCGCTCTGCGACATCCGGCACAAGTCGGCTTGTGAACCCGGCGTCACGCAGGCGCTCGTACGCTGCGACCACGTCCTCGGGTACGCGCTGCTCGGTCATAAATCCCTGTCGCGGGTAGATTATGAGCCGCTGCTGCGCGCCGACCAACATGTCGATGACCAGGCGTGCGTCTCCGATTGAGTCGACGTAGTCAACCAGGGTCATGGGTGTAGACGCGCTGACCCACTCGACTTCGGGCCACAGTTTGCGTGCGGTCGCGTAGGCCCGCCGCTCCTCGTACGGCTTGCTCACCAACAGGACGGACGACACGGCGGCCCCGCGCTCTTCGAGTAGTGCGCGAGAAAAGCGGATGTTCTCTCCTGTGTTCCGGGCCCGCGGCTCCACGAGGATGGCGTCAGCCGGCACCCCCAGGTCCATCGCCCGCTCGCGGTAGTGCTCGGCCTCACCACGGGGCATGCGGTCGCGTGTGGTGCGGCTGGTCGCCCCGGTGAAGACGATCAGCGGCATCATGCCCCGGTGGTAGAGATCGGCGGTTGTGTCCGCGACTCCGAGGTCATGGCTGCCGAGTCCGATCGCGACAGAGCATGGGCGCAGCTCGTGGCCCATCTGCTGGAAGTCCCAGAGCCGTTGTGCGTCGGCCCATGCCTGTGCTGAGATCACTTGCTCTCGCCCTCCGCTTCTGCTGAGTCGGGGACCTTGAAGTCGTACGTCCAGGCGAAGCGCGTCGCCGCGTGAACGCCGATGGCGAACTCCACCACGGTGCCGTCGGCCGTGTACGTCGTCCGATGCAGTTCCACTACCCATTCGCCGGGTGCGAGCTGGAGGAGCTGGACTTCGTCCGCCGTGGGGACGCGTGCGAACAGCGTCTCCTGCATGTGGTCGATCTCGTACCCGGCGTCGTACAGGACACGAAAGCCACCGCCCCGGCCGGCGGGCCCCGGCATCGGGTCGACGATGCGCGTCCCTTCCACGTGCTCCGGGCGGTAGTAGCTGGTCAGCGTGTGCGTCGGCTGCGCGCCTTCCTTGACGACGCGCGCACGTGCGTAGACCTCCGCACCCTCCGGCAGCCCGTGCGCCTGGGCGACGACAGCCGACGCCGGGACACGACTGACCGTTTGGGTCTGTTCGTTCCGCTTGTACGTGCGTCCGGACGCCACGCGGTCCGCGATGAACGCCACTTCATCGCCGTCCCGCCACTTGGCCTTGTCGTACCGCGCGATACCGAGTCGCTTGAGCGGGGCCTGCTCACGGACGACCGTGCCGTGTCCGCGCGACGACGTGACCAGCCCTTCGGCCTCCAACGCCTTGTATGCCGCATGGACCGTGGACTTCGAGCCTTCGCCCGCTTCCACTAGGTCCCTGATCTGCGGCAACTGGGCACCGGGCGTGTACTCGCCGTTCCTGATCTGTTCTGCCAGTCGGTCCGCAAGCTCCCGCCACTTGGGCGCCATGCAGCACTCCTTTCGACATCGACCAGTGAAACACAGTCCCAGGACTGTTGACAGTCCTGGGACTGTGCGCCATGGTCTTACTGAACGGCCCGCAGTCCTAGGACAGCGAGCCGGGGGCGTCCTATTGGGCTGCTCCCATATCGCCCGGAGGGCTCCGTTAGACGGGCTCGAAGGAAGCGCTGGTTCTTTGACAACTGCACAGGTGGGTCCCGCCTCCCCGAGTCGAAAAGGCGGGCCGCGCGACTGGATCGCGCATCGACCCTCGCGGCTCTGGCCGCGCCGGTTGCCTCCGCTGCGCGTCTCGTACGTGCAGCGCTGAGGGGAGCCGGTTCCCCGCCCGCAGTCTCGCGGGCGAGCCGGTCGTCCACTCCGTCCCAGTGACCCGAGAGGGGCAGGCATGCGCCGGATCACCAACCCCAAGCACATCTACGTCGACCACGTCGGCACGGTCGTCGACTACGAGGGCGAGAAGCACGTCATCACCGACGTGGGCGGCGGCTGCTTCCAGATCGTCCGCCTGCGCGACGGCTACGGCCGCAACGTCGAGATCAAGAAGATCGTCCGCCACTGACCGCGGACCCCACCCCCACCAACGGCGCGCCCCCGGAGCGGCAACTCCGGGGGCGCTTTCGGGCCGTTCACCCTGTGAGAGGAACACGACCCAATGAACGTCATCGTCACTGTTCAGGACGCCGTTACGGCGTTCGCCGACTTCATGGAGCCGACGAGCGCGGAGCTGGACGCGATCGAGCGGGAGATGCCCGTCATCCTGGCGGACGTCGACCTGCTCGACGCCTACATCACCACCCTGGACCGCACGCCCACGGAGCTGGACAACCGGCGCATCCGCCGGGCCCGCCGCCGCGCGCTCGCCGCCCGCCTCGCCCTGCTCAACCGGGACGCCGGCGCGAGCCTGCCCGGGGGTGCGGCATGAAGACGCTGACCGCGCAGATGTCGAGCGACGGCAGCGCCTGGCGCCTGTACGTCGTGCTGTACGGCGAGACCGAGTGGCCCACGTTCCGGTGGGAGCGCACGGGGCCGGTGCCCACCATCGCGGAGCGCCGGGCGGCGCTGGCCGCCCTCGGTTACGAGGTGGCGCCGGGCGCGGTGTGGTCCTGGACGGAGGACAGCCGGGACCCCGACGACGACTCCACCGCGGTGGTGCTGATCGCGGCCGTCACGGTGCGCGAGCGGGACGGGGGTGCGGCATGAACGCGAAGACCGTTCTGCCGGCCGTCGCGATGACGGCCGTGTCCATGGTGCTCACCCTCGCGGTCGTCGTCATGTGGCTGGGCACGGCGGTGCCGTGGCCGGTCGCTCTGGTCGTCGGTCTCGGTATCGACGGGGGTTGGCTGGCCACCCTCGCCTACGAGCGCCGCCTCGCCGCCCAGGGCGACCACAACCGGGCCGTGACCGCCGTCGGCTGGTCCTTCGGCACCCTGGCCACCGGCGTCCTGGTCGCCCACGCACTCACCGCGGAGCATTCCGCCGGGGCGTGGCTGGCCGTCGCCTGGCTCCCGCTCGCGGCCAAGGCCCTGTGGCTGGTGCACGCGATGTGGGAGCGCACCGCCCTCACCCCCGTTGCGCTGGACGCGATCCGCGGTATCCAGCAGGAGGCACGCGATGAGGCGGCCGTGGCCCGCGCCCGCCTGCGGGCGGAAGCGGCCACCGAGGAGACGCGGCTGACGGCCGTGACGGAGGCCGGGGCCCGCGTCGCACGGGTGCAGGCGAAGACCGCGCAGGCGCTCGCGGGGGCGTGGTCGACGCTGGAGACGGCCCGCGCGGGCGAGGAGACCGGCAGGGCGCTGACCTGTGTGACGGCCCGCGTCACGCCCGGTGTCACGCCCCGCTGGGAACTGCCGGTGTGGGGGCCGACGGAGCCGGTTGCGGCCCGGTCGTTGGAGAGTGCGCCGGCGCTGACGGATGAGGCGCTGGACGTCATCGTCGACGAGATCCGCACCAGCGAGACCCCGGCCCTGTCCTACCGGGAGATGGCCGCCCGGTTCCGGGCCGCCGGGCATTCCGCGTCCGAGGTCCGCTTGCGGGCCGCGTGGAAGCGCGTGGCGTGATGGGGGCGCTGCCGGTGTTCCGGTGGCGCTACGCCCCGGACGGCTACGCCACCCGCCGCCAACTCCGAGCCCTCGGTTTGCGGCCCGGCGGGCAGGACGTGGCCGCGCAACTGGAGCGGCCCCGCCGACGGCGGGGGCCGCTGGTCGCCTACCTCTACCGCGTCGACCTCGCCGTGCCGGTCCGGCCGATGACCCCGGCACGACGGGCGGCGCTCGCCAAGGCCAATCGGGCGCGCCGCACCTGCCCCGTCGGCCGGCGCGATGCCGGATACGTCATCCCCGCCGCGCTGGGCTGTTGCGTGCCCTGCGCCTACCCGAGCCCCGGCGAGGGGCCGGAAGGGAGCACCGAGTGAGTAACGCCGACCTGCGGCGCCTGGACCGCGAGATCCAGGCGGCGCAGAAGAAGCTCGAAGCGGTCCGCCGGGGCGAGTGGTGGCCGCTGAACGGCAGTGAGCGCCGGGCGATGGCCCGCGCCGTGGCCGCCGGTGGCTACAAGGTCGCCCGGGGCCGCAGCGCGGGCCGCGAGGAACAGCGCATGGACACCACCGGCAACAGCGCCGAGATGCGGCTGACCGCGGAGCTGAACGCCCTGCACGCCGAGCGGCAGCGGCTCATCACCGAGGCCGCCCGCGCCAAGGCGGCGAAGAAGTCGTCCGGCTGGTGGTGACCAGCCACTTCCCCACCGGGGTGGCCGCGCTTTCCACGGCCCCGGCCACCCCGGCTCTCCCTTACTCCCGCCCCGAACGGGGCAGTCAGGAGCCCTTCCAGCATGGCTGAGAACGTCGTTCACCTCCACAAACCCACCGACCCGCCCGACCCGGCGGCCATCACCACCTTGACCGTCGTCCCCGACGTCCCCACGGCACGGCCGGTGCCGTTGTGGGTGCGCTCCGGCCGCGCCGTGAAGACGGCCGTGACGCATGAGCGCACCCGGTCGGCCGGCCGCGCCGTCGTCCGGCACGGCCTCTACACCCTCAACGGCGGGCGGATCGTGGCCCGTCGGGCGTGGGACGGCCGTACCGGGTCCCGCTACGAGCGGATGATCCGCGCGGCGGAAGCCGCGGGGAACCTGGAAGCGGCCGAGGAGTGGGAGGAGCGGCTGCAGCGCTTCCGCGCCGCCCGCCACCACCGCCGCATGGACCTGCTCCACTCCCCCATCGACGCCGCCAAGGGCGTGGCCGTCGGCGCCGGCATGAGCGTCGGCGTGCTGGTTGCCCTCGGCATCGTCATGGCCATCAACACCGGCCAGGCCGGGGACGTCATCACCCCTCTGTCGGCGACCATCGACTTCATCGCCTTACTGATCCGCATCGTTCAGGTGGTGTGGGGACCGGCGATCACCATCGGCCCGTTCCTGGTGCTGCTGGCTCTGTGGTCGGTCGGCCGCAAGCAGCACGCCGCCCCCGCCTGGGCGCTGCCCGCGAACGTCCGCAACGGTGAGGGGGAGCCGATCACGCCGTCCATCGTGGTCAAGGCCCTGCGCGACCTCGGAGTCCCGGCGCTGCGCAATGCCATCAAGGAGATGGGCGACGCCGGCGCCTCGATGCTGGGGCCGATCCGGATCGCCGGATGCGGGGTCGAGGTCGACGTCACCCTCCCGTCGGGGGTGTCCACGGTCGAGGTGCAGAACCGGCGGCGCAAGCTCGCCGAGAACCTGACCCGGCACGAACACGAAGTGTTCATCACCATCCCCCAGGCCGCGCGGACGGTGCGGTTGTGGATCGCCGACTCCGGCGCTTTGGACGAGCCGATCGGCCCGTCTCCGCTGGTCACCGACGACACCCTGACCGCCGACTACGCCAAGGGCAAGGCGCCCTGGGGGCAGGACCTGCGCGGCGACGCCGCCGCCCTGTCCCTCTACCAGCGGCATCTTCTGATCACGGGGTTGTCGAACCAGGGCAAGACGGCCGCGCTGCGGGCGCTCGCCCTGTGGGCGGCGCTGGACCGCCGGGTGGAGTTCCGGATCGCCGACCTCAAGGGCGTGGGCGACTGGGCCATGTTCGATGGCCTGGCCACCATCCTGATCCAGGGCCCGGCCGATGAGCAGGTGATCGAGGCGACCGAGATGGTCGAGGGCCTGGTCGAGGAGATGAACCGCCGGATCGAGGCCCGCCGGCGCGACCCCGGTGCGCTCTTCGCCCCGTTGATCGGGATCGTGGACGAAGCGCAGGTGGCGTTCATGTGCCCGGTCAAGGACGAGGACGGCCGCCCCTATGGCGGCTCCAAGGCCACCTCCCGCTACTTCATGGCGGTGCGCAAGGTCCACAACCAGGGCCGCGCGGTCGACGTGATCCTGTGGGAGGGCACCCAGGACCCCACCGACCAGAACCTCCCCAAACTGGTGCGCGAGGGCGCCCACACCCGCGCCTCGCTCGCCCTGGGCACCGAATCCCAGGCCCGTATGGCGCTGGGGGACAAGGCCGTGGACGGCGGCGCGGCCCCGCACCTGCTGCGCCAGGGCCTGGACAAGGGCACCCTCGTGGTCGCCTCCGACGGGATCGAGATTCCCGCCGGGCAGGCGTCCATCACGGTGCGCACGCACTACATCGACGACGAGGCGGCTGTGGCCATCACCGAGCGGGCCAAGGCCCTGCGCGGCGGCGTCACCACCCTGCACAGCATCGACCGTGGCGAGGAATGCGACCCGCTCGCCGACATCGCCACCGTGCTGGGCAACGACGCCCGGGTGCGCACGCAGGAGGTCATCACCCGGCTCGCCGCACTGAACACGGACGCCTACAGCGGCTGGTCGTTCATCGACCTCAAGCGCGTGCTGGACGCCGCCGGCGCCGAACCCTACAAGTCCGACGGCCGCATGGTCGTCGGCCGCGACCGCGTCGCCCGCGCCCTCGCCGACCGCGACACCGACGATTCCGCTTCCGCCTCCCAGTAGCAGGGAAGCGACCCCCGGCGGGGCAGGGAGGCAGGGAGAACTCCCTGACCGCCTCCCTGACCCGCCTCCCTGGCCCTGACCTGCACGAATGATCGTCCAGGGAGTCAGGGAGGGCCGCAGGTCAGGCCCCCGAAAACCCCCTCCACACGCCACCCCCACGGGGGTGCCTCCGCCTCCCTGAACCGGCAACAGAAGGGATTCCGCATGTTCCCCGAGCACATCCGCCACGCGCCCGTCGAGCGGGCCGTGACCACCTACCGGCCCACCCCGGTACCGCCTGCCGTCGTCCACCCGGCGCCGGTCGTCCCCGTCCAGCCGGGCATGATCCCGGCGGTCGCAAGCGTCGTCCTGCCGGACGGCCGGGTGGTCACCGGCTACGCCATTGACCACCCGCAGCCCGCACCCCTCGCGGCCAAGCCGGTCGTCTCCCGCACGGCGGTGAACGTTGCCCTCGGGGGCGTCGGGTTCCTCGCGGTGTGCGGCGGGCTCATCCTGCTCACCTCGTTCATCGCCGCGCTCACCGCGTTCATCATCCAACTGATCGTCCTGGCCGCCGTGATCTTCGGCGGTTGGATCGCCGTACAACTCTTCAGCGTGAGCGGCCACCGAGGCGGCACGACTGTGAACATCCGTAAGGCCGTGATCAAGCACAGCCACTTTCGCGGCTGACGCTCATCTGTTGCGGCGTTGCCTCCGTCGGAGGTTCGGGGGCGGCCAGAACTCCTGCGTCACCACCCAGCCCACGGCAAGCCCGACGGCCAACGAGAGCGCGCCACCCCACGACTTACCAGTCAGGACGTGCGTGACCACTGCGCAGCATCCGTAGATCACCAACGCGAGGGCGAGTCTCCACAGCCGTAATGCCCAACGCGATCGAACCGATCGGGGCTCAACGCCGCCGCTCTTTCTCTCCTCCGCCATGCACAACCGGCTACCCCGAAGAGCCATGCATGCGCGAAGCGCGCTGCACCACCTAGCCACGTCAAGGGCGGCCCCCGTCTCGCCAAAGTCCGGGGCCGCCCTCGTCCAACCAGTCCGCAATAGACCCATTGGAGGTCTCCCAGCATGACCGAACCCACCCTCATCCGGCGAGTTCCCGGCCCACAGCCGCGGCTGCCCGAACCCCTGCGGACCGCCATGGAGCTGGCCGCGACTGGGGTGCCGGTACTGCCTCTGCGTCAAGGGAAGGTGCCGATCGGCAACTGCCACCGGTGCGCAGGCAACGTGTGCGGCGGCCGGCCGAACATGAAGAGTGCGGGTCCGTGCCGGTGCCCCGGCGTCTGCCACGCGTGGGCCGCCGCCAGCGCCGACCCGGCCGTCCTGTCCTCCCCGGCCTGGAGGGCCGCATGGCGACGGGCCGTCGCCGTCGCCTACCACCCCGGCGGCGCCGGCCTGACCGTGGTCGACCTGGACGACGCGGACGCCGTCGCGTGGGCCCGTACCGCCCTGCCCGCCACCCGGACGGTGCCGACGACGCGCGGTGAGCACTGGATCTACCGGGGTGCCATGACCTCACACAACGCGGTCCGCCCTGGCGTCGACATCAAGTCGACCATGGCCTACGCCCGCTACCTCGGACCCGGCACCGGCATCACGACCGACCTGCCGGACGTCGTCCGCGCCCTGGCGGTGAAGGAGCCGCCCGCGGATCGGCCTGCGCCGCACGCACTCACCGTGCCCGCAGGGTCCGGGGGCGGGGAGTGCCCGCACCGCACGCCCGCCTACCTGGAGCGTGGCATCGCCATGGCCGAGCAGCACATCACCGAGGCGTCCAGTGCGATCCACGCGACCGTGTACCGGACGTTCCTCGCGGTGCTGTCCCGGCACGGCCGGTGTGGCTGCCTCACCGACACCCACATCACACGGCTGTTCACCGCCGCGCAGGCCAAGGGCGAGACCCTGCGGCACTGCACCGACGCGTGGGCCAACGCCCGCACCCGGCTGGGGATGTGACCATGTCCGACGACGACAAGACCCCGGCCCGCGAGGTCATCGCCGACTACGCGCAGCAGCACTTCCGGTACTTCCGCACCGCCGACGGCACCGTGTACGCGCAGAGGAACGGCCACCCCGTAGCCCGCCCGATCCGCTCCCAGGGCACCACGGGCAGCCACCGCCAGGAACTCATGGTCGGTCTCTTCCGTGACGGCCTGGGCGTGTTCAACGGCACCGCCCTCAAGGAGGCGTTGGACTTGATCGAAGCGCTCGCGCTGACCGAGGACGTGCAGCCCGTGCACATCCGCGTCGCTCCCGGATTCGACGGGGCGACGTGGCTGGACCTGGGCCGCGACGACGGGCGGTCGGTCCGTATCCACCCCACCGGGTGGACCATCGCCGTCCCCGACCCGCGCGAGGTGTGCTGGCGGCGCACCCAGCTCACCGGGGAGCTGCCGCTGCCCGCCAAGGACACCGACGGCAAGGGCATCGACGCCCTGCTGAGGCTGTGCAACTTCGCCGGCCCGGCAACCGAGTGCCTGGCCATCGCGTGGCTCATCGGCTGCCTGGAGCCGTCCGTGCCCGTCCCCGCCCCCTTCCTCACCGGCCCGCAGGGTGCGGGGAAGTCCACCGGCGGCCGGATGCTCGTGCGGATCATCGAGGGCATGAGCGGCGACCTGCGCCGTGCGCCGAAGGACGAGGAGAACCTGATCGCAGCGGTGGCCGCCGGATGGGTCACCGCCCTGGACAACCTCTCTCACCTGGCCCCGGACCTGTCCGACCTGATGTGCTGCATCGTCACCGGTGCCGAGACCATCAAGCGCGCCCTGTACACCGACGGCGACGTCGTCCGCGCCCGCTACCGCCGTCCGCTGCTGCTGACCGGCATCGACGTCGGCGTCATCCGCCCCGACCTCGCCGAACGCCTCCTCCCGCTGCGTCTGGAACGCCCGCAGGTCCGGCGGACCGAGGCGGAGCTGTGGGCGGAGTTCGAAGAGGTCCTGCCCGTCATCCTGGGCTCGCTGCTGGACCTCACCGTCAAGGTCCGCGCGGCGGACGCGGACATCCCCACCGACCTGCGCATGGCCGACTTCGCCCACCTGTGCGCCCAGCTCGACGCCGCGACCGGCCTCGGAGCGCTCACCGCCTACCGGGCCGCCCTGGACGACCTCAACGACGACGTCATCGAGGGCGACCTCCTGGCGCAGACCGTGCTCAAGCACGCCGCCGGCTTCGAGGCGGGGGCCCAGCAGCGGATGACGTCCACCGAGTGGCTGCACTGCCTCACCGGCCTCTACAGCGGCGAGGAATGCCGCCCCCTGCCCAAGGGCTGGCCGACCACGGGCAAGGTGCTCTCCGACCGTCTCAAGCGCCTTCAGCCCACCCTCGCCGCCCGGGGCGTCCTCGTCGACTGGGGTCGCACCAGCACGGCCCGCTACATCGAGATGACCCGTCCCCGGGCCACGCCGCCCCAGCAGGGGCACGAGCAGCCGCCGGCGTTCTGACCGGAGGCGCTACGGCCCTCCGGCACAAGCAAGAGGAGCACCCCGGCCAGGCGTGCTCTTCTTGCTGTTCGGCGGCGCCAGCCGCCCTGCAAGGGTCGCGCCGCGAAGCGGCTCCCTCCTCACTCTCTGAGTCGCACCGCACCACAACAGACACCCCCTTCTCTTGTCCGAAGAGAAAAGACTCTGCGTCACCCGCGTCATCCGACGACGGCAAGCAGTCCACAACCTGCCGTTACAGCGGTGACGCAGGTTGCCAGAGGCTGCGTCACCTCGCGTCACCTACGTCATCCGGTGACGGAGGCCCGCGTCACCCGATGACGTGCCCCGAATCCCTGCGTCACCGTAAAACCACAGGTCAGAGCAGTGGGTGTCGCAGGTGACGCGATGACGCAGAAATCCGCACCTCGGACAGACGCAGCCATGCCCTCCCCGCTTGGAGTCCCTATGGCACAACCGGCAGCCCTCGACCCCCGCGCCACTCTCCGCGGCGGCCTCCCCGACCGGTACCTCACCCCCGACGACATCGCCAGGATCTTCGAGGTGCCCCTGGAGACCGTCTACCAGTGGCGCAAGAAGCGCACCGGCCCGCCCGGCTTCCGCATCGGCAAGCACCTCCGCTACGACCCCGCCGACGTACGCGCCTACGTCACCGCCCTCAAGAACAGGGCCACCGCCGCCTAGCCAGGCACCCGCCACAGACAGCAGGGAGAGCCGCCGCCCGCGGCTCTCCCTGCTGTGCGTTGAGAAAGGACCGCCGCCACGTGGCAGGCCACATCCAGGACCGCTGGTACAAGACAGAAACCGACACCACCGGGAAACCCGTCAAGGTCAAGACCGACCGTCACGGAACGGGTCTGCGTTACCGCGCCCGGTACGTCGGCCCGGACGGCACCGAGAAAAGCAAGTCGTTCCGCGACAAGGAGCTGCGGCTCGCCAAGCAGTGGCTCGCGCACATCGAGGCGGACATGTCCCGTGGTCAGTACGTGGACCCGCGAGCCTCCCGGACGACGTTCCGGCAGTACGCGGAACGCTGGGTGCAGACGCACACCGGCGAGATCAACAGCCGTGAGGCCGCGGAGCGTCGGCTCCGGCTGCACGCCTACCCCCACCTCGGCTCGCGCCCGCTCGGTTCCTTCAAGCCCGAGCACATCCGCGCTTGGATCGCCGCCCTTGAAGCCACGGTGCCGGCGGAGTCGCACCGGCGCATCATCGTGGGCACCGTCTCCGCAGCGTTGAGCGCGGCGGTCGATGACGGCCTTCTGAGCAAGAACCCGTGCCGCGCCCGCACGGTGCAGCTCCCGAAGGCCGGCAAGCCGCGCGTCATCCCGTGGACGGCGGAGCAGGTCTTCAGGGTGCGCGCGGCCCTCCCCCGTCGCTACCAGGCCGCCGTGGATGCCGGGGCGGGATGCGGACTGCGACAGGGCGAGATCTTCGGTCTGTCCGTCGACGAACTCGACTTCGAAGGCGGATGGCTGGCCGTGGGCCACCAGCTCAAGCGGATCCGGGGCACGTACGTGTTCGCCCTTCCCAAGGGCGGCAAGGTTCGCGACGTACCGCTTCCCAAGGCCGTGGCCGCCGTTCTCCGGGACCACGCCAAGGAGTGCGAACCGATCGACGTGACGCTCCCCTGGCGTACGCCTGACGGCCCTCTCGTGACCAAGCAGCTCGTCTTCAGCGGAGCCGAGGGCCACCACGTCCGCGTGAGCCACTTCAATGATCACTACTGGAAACCCGCCTTGGCCGCCGCCGGCATCATCCCCGAGGCGAAGCCGGGCGAGCGCTACGCGTCCGCGCGCGAGCACGGGATGCACGCGCTCAGGCACTTCTACGCGTCCGTGCTGCTGGATGCCGGCGAGAGCATCCGGGCCCTGAGCCAGTACCTCGGTCACAGCGATCCGGGGTTCACGCTCCGGACGTACACGCACCTGATGCCGAGCAGCGAGGGACGCACCCGGAAGGCCGTCGACAGCCTCTACCTGGCGTCCAATCCTCAAGATCACGGCCCAGGGACGGCCCAAGCCGCCTGATCCGGCCCCGGCCAGAGACGAACGTCCTGGTCGGGGCCCTACGGGCCCGGACCACACGGACTTCATCTACTTCTGGCCCCTCTACACCGGCCAGGCCATCCCCATCGACGACTGGCGGGCGCGGATGTGGCTGGACACGTGGGTCTGACTGCGGCGGTGTGAGGGCCGGCGGCCCCGGGCCTGCGCCACGCGGCCCGCCGACGGGCCGCGCACCGCCGCGTACCCTGCGCCGGTCCGATCCCGGCGGTGGGCGACACCGCCCGCAGGACGCGGTCCCGTCGCTAGGATCACCGTACCGATCAAGCGCGAGGGGGGATCGGGCACCTTGACCTGCTTACCGATGCTCGACCCGGTCACGGGTCTGCTGCCGCCGGGTCGTTACGCGGCTTCCCTGGACGAGTTGTACACCGTCCTCGTCGCGTCCACGGACTCTGCCGTCCGGCGCGAGATCTGGGGAGAATGGACCACGCACCGCACACTGGTGGAGGCACAGGCCGGACAAGTGGCTCGTATGTGGGTTGGAGGGAGCTTCGTGAGCACCAAGCCCGACCCTGGCGATATCGACGTCACCTACCTGGTCGAGGCCCGGATCTACGATGATCTCGACCGGGAGACGCTGGTGGACCTGGCGGACCTCACGGACGCCGCCTGGTGCGTCGAGCAGGAGATGCGCGTGGACGCCCGGCTCCTGCGCCTTCCGGGGAGACTCCCCGTCTCCCAGATGGTGTCCGGTCTCCTGGACGAGAAGAACAGCACGTCGTTCCGCGATCTCGGTCTCTGCGACGAGGTGTGCCAGGCCGTCAAACCTCCCTTGGTCCACTCGGTCCCCGGTGAGCTGCGGCGCGGCTATGTGGAGGTGTTGCTGTGACACCGCACGCGCCCGTGCCCGACCCGTCGGACAAGGATGCCGTCCGTGAGTGGATGAGACGGATCCGGAACAGCCGCCACCACGGCGGGCGGGAGGCGCCGTCGACGCCGGAGGAGTTCTCGGCCCTTCAGCGCAGTCGGCTGCTGCGCTCCGCCGGGAACCGGCAGGAGGAGACCGAACGCTGCCGGCTCGACGTGGCACTGACCGGGCCGACAACCGCGCACCACCGCGTCGCGGTGTCCACGCTCGGCGCCTTCCTGACGAACCTGCAGGACAGCATTTCCTCCGTGGCTCAGGCTCTCAGCGGCCGCCCCACGCGGTCCGCTTCGATTCCTCGCGACATCCGCGAGGCCACGGCATTGAGCGCCGCCGCCACCTATCCGTCGTCCTTCGGGGTGGCCATGTACGGGCCGGCGCCCGATGAGAGTCAGTACGACCTCTTCGGCGAGCCGTCGGGGCACCTGCGCACGGTGCTCGACGAGGCGGTGAACAAAGTGCTCGACATCGTCGATCTCTCTGAGGGCACCGGCACGTCCAATGACCTGCTGACCGAGCAGCTGGCTCCGTTGGGCCCGAGGTCGCTGAAGCACATCGGACTCCTCACGGCAGGACTCACGGACGCCCGGGTGGGGGTGGGCGTGCGCTGGCAGGGACGCACGGGGGAGGTCAGGCGAAGCCACTGGAACCCGTCCGGGGTACAGAGAGTCCGGCTGCTGTGCGAGGAGAACGAGTTCACCGAGGCGGAACGCATCACGGTGACCGGATGGCTGGGGGCCGCCAGCTCTTTCCGCGGGAAGGTGGAGATCCGCACCGACGGTGGTGACATCATCCGCGCCGACACCGACGAAGAACTGACCGGGCGACTCGACACCTACTTCAACAGGCGGGTCGTGGCCGAGGTCGACGTACAGAGGGTCGTGTTCGCCGGTGGCCGCGAACGCAGACTCTACTCAGTGCTGAGCCTCGCCCTGGCGGACTGACAGCAATCGGCCGCCGGGCCGCCGGGGAGAAACAGCAGAGCCGAAAACGTCCCGGTCCCTCTGCCGAAGTGGTCCGAGCCGCAACCGGACGTCGCGCGGATGCGGGCGCCACCTTCTATCCGGTCGAGACGCTCCCTTCCCGGCCAGGACCACCACCCCTGACCACCGGCCCGTCTGCCGCCCGCATACGGCCCCCTTTCGCTTCGGCCACCGAACGGAAACGGTGGCGCTCCCGTCACGCACCGTGCGTAGAGTGCTCGGGCATCGGGCCTCATGTACACGTCCACACAGCGTGGGGGGACCGGTGGGGAGGGGAGTCGCCCGATGGGCAAGGGGGTCAGGGTCGCCGTCGTCGGCGGGGTGTTCGCCGCGATGGTCGGCGGGGCCGGGTACGGCGCATACACCTTCGTGTCGGCGATCGGCGGGGACGGCGGGGCGGGGGCGTCGGCGGAAGTAGCGCGGTCCGGGCCGCCGGACGGGCGCGAGGTGAAGGAGGCGTCCCGGGCGTTCTTCACTGCCTGGGAGAAGGGGCGGGCGGAGCAGGCGGCGGCGCTGACCAACAACGCGCAGGAGGCCGACGCGCTGCTGGAGGCCTACGGGGACGATGCCCGGATCTCCGGCGTGAAGATCACCCCGGGCACGCCCACGGGGGCCACGGTGCCCTTCCGCGTCCGGGCGACCGTGACGTTCGACGGCAGGACCGCGCCGCTGGAGTACGCGAGCGAACTGACGGTGGTGCGCGGGAAGTCGACCGGGCGGGCGCTGGTGGACTGGGAGCCGTCGGTGGTGCATCCGGATCTGCAGGAGGGCGACACCCTGGTCACCGGGAAGTCGGAACAGCCGCCCATCGAGGCGGTGGGGCGGAACGGCACGGTGCTCACGAAGGCCGACTACCCGTCGCTGGGCCCGGTGCTGGACACGCTGCGTGAGAAGTACGGCGACAAGGCGGGCGGCTCGCCCGGCGTCGAGCTGGTGATCCGGCACGCGGGGGACGCCTCGGGAGAGACGCCCGCCGACACCCCGCTGGTGACCCTGAAGAAGGGCAGGGCGGGCAAGCTCCGTACGACGCTCAGCGCGGCGGCGCAGGCCGCGGCGGAGGAGGCGGTGAAGCCGTACCGCAACGCCTCGGTGGTGGCGGTGCAGCCGAGCACCGGTGAGGTGCTGGCCATGGCCAACCAGCGCGAGGACGGCTTCAACGCGGCCTTCCTCGGCCGGGTCGCCCCCGGCTCCACCATGAAGATCGTGACGGCGGCCATGCTCATCGACCACGGCGTGACCACGATGAACGGCCCGGCACCCTGCCCCGCCACCGCGACCTGGCAGAGCCAGACCTTCAAGAACATCAGCGGGCTGCAGCCGAACGAGAACGCCAGTCTCGCCAACAGCTTCCTGCGCTCCTGCAACACCGCCTTCATCAAGCTGATCGACGAGAAGCCGCTCACCGACGACTCCCTCACCCAGGAGGCACAGAACCGGTTCGGGCTGGGCCGGGACAACTGGAAGACCGGCATCGCCTCCTTCGACGGGCGGGTGCCGGCGGTGAGCGGACCGGACCGCGCGGCGAACGCCATCGGGCAGGGCCAGGTGCAGATGAACCCGCTGACCATGGCCTCGGTGACGGCCACCGCCATCACCGGCACCTTCCGGCAGCCGTACCTGGTCTCCCCCCGGCTGGACGGGCGTCAACTGGCGCAGGCCCAGGGCCTGTCGGCCGGCACGGCGGCCCAGCTCAAGCAGATGATGCGGCTCACCGCGACGCAGGGCACCGGGCAGCAGGCGATGGCCGGGCTCAGTGGCGACATCGGGGCGAAGACGGGCTCAGCGGAGGTCGACGGCAACGCCACCTCGGACAGCTGGTTCACCGGTTTCCGGGGCGACGTCGCGGCGGCGGCCATGGCCCAGCAGGGCGGGCACGGCGGCGACGCGGCCGGCCCGATTGTCGCAGCCGTGCTACGAGCAGCGGGCTGAGCGGGCCGGTTCCGCACGGGGACTCTAGGGTGGGGCCGTCGTGTGTGCACAGGCCCGTCACGACGGCACCAGGAAACGTCCTTGCGCGCCCGAGGCCGGGCAGCGCGACGCCATGGGCCGGTGCCGGCACACCCCAGGGGCTGCGGGGGGCCCGGCGAGCAGCGGAGGAACGGACAGCAGTGGGCAACAGGAAGCGCGTCGTCGAGCGACGGAAGACGAGACCCGCCGTGCTCGGCGGGATGATCGCCGTGGTGGTCGGGGGCGCCGGGGTCGGCGCCTACGCGCTGTTCGGGGGCGGTGCCGCCGCCGAGGACGGTACCCGCTCGGCGTCCGCGCAGCAGGCGGAGAAGGTCAGGACCGGCCCGCTCACCGCCGCCGAGGTCACCGGGACGGCCGAGCGGTTCCTCACCGCATGGCAGAAGGGCGAGGTGCGCGAGGCCGCCGCCCTGACCGACGACCCGAAGGCCGCCACCGCCCTCCTCACCGGCTACACCAAGGACGCCCGAGTCACGGACGTGGCACTGACCCCGTCCGCGCCCGCCGGGGACAAGGTGCCTTTCTCCGTCAAGGGCACGGTGGAGCACGGGGAGATCAGCAAGCCGCTGGCCTACGACAGCGCGCTGACCGTCGTCCGCGATGCCGCGGACGGCGAACCGAGGGTCGCCTGGCGGGCGTCGGTGGTGCACCCCGACCTGAAGGACGGCGACCGGCTGGTCACCGGGGAGTCGGGCACCCCGCCCGTCAAGGCGCTGGACCGGGACGGCGGTGAGCTGACCCGGGCGTACCCGAGCCTGGGCCTGATACTGGACGGGCTGCGCGAGAAGTACGGCAAGACGGCGGGCGGCACGGCGGGCATCGAGCTGCGGGTGGTGCGCGGCACGGCGTCCGAGAAGGCGGAGCTGTCCGACAAGACGCTGCTGGCACTGAGCGAGGGCACGCCGGGCACGGTGGAGACCACGCTGGACCCGAAGCTCCAGGCCGCCGCCGAGGAGCAGGTCGCCAGGAAGCCCCGGGCGTCGGTGGTGCTGGTGCGCCCGTCGACCGGGGAGATCCTCGCGGCGGCGAACTCCTCGCGGGGCTTCAACACCGCGTTCCAGGGCTCGCTGGCCCCCGGCTCGACGATGAAGGTCGTCACGGCCTCGATGCTGCTGGAGAAGAACCTGGCGGGCGTCGACGACAAGCACCCGTGCCCGAAGTACTTCAGTTACGGCGGCTGGAAGTTCCAGAACCTCGACAAGTTCCAGATCAAGGACGGCACGTTCCGGGCCAGCTTCGCCCGCTCCTGCAACACCGCGTTCATCAGCCAGGCGCCGGAGTTGAAGAACGACGACCTGACCAAGCAGGCCCAGCAGGTGTTCGGGCTGTCGAAGAACGACTGGCAGGTCGGGGTGGCCACGTTCGACGGCTCGGTGCCGGTGCAGTCGGACGCGTCGATGGCGGCCTCCCTGATCGGCCAGGGCGGGGTGCGCATGAACCCGCTGAACATGGCGTCGGTGTCGGCGACGGTCAAGGCGGGCGTGTTCCGTCAGCCGTACCTGGTCTCGCCGGAGGTGGACGGGCGGACGCTGGCGAAGGCCGCGCGCACCATGTCACCGGGGACGGCGGCGCAGTTGCGGGACCTGATGGCGTACACGGCGACCTCCGGCACGGCGGCGGAGGCGATGGCCGGGGTTCCGGGTGACAAGGGTGCCAAGACCGGGTCTGCGGAAGTGGACGGGCAGAAGAAGCCCAACGGCTGGTTCACGGCGTACCGCGGGGACGTGGCGGCCGCGGCGGTCGTCCAGCAGGGCGGGCACGGCGGCTCGTCGGCGGGGCCGATCGTGGCGTCGCTGCTGAAGCTGGGCGGCTGAGGCGGGGCGGCTGAGGCGGGGAGGGTTGAGGCGGGGCGACTGAGGCGGGGCGACTGAGGCGGGCGGACGAGACGGGGCGGCCGAGCCGTAGGGCGGGACGGCGTCCGGCCGTCGTCCCGCATCCCGCGTCCGCGGTCCACGGTGCGCTGTCCGCCGTCCGCTGTCCGCTGTCCGCCGCACGGTGCCCGGCCGCTCCCGTGGGAGCGACCGGGCACGGCCGCCGCCTCAGTGCGGGACGGGTTCCGCCGTGGCGGAGTGCGTGCGGTGCAGGAAGCGGGCCAGCACCTTGTTCTCGAACTGCACCACCGACACCCCGCGCGCGGTGTGGAACTCGACCACGGTCTGCACCCGCCCGCACGGCCACACCTGCACGTCACCGTGGCTCACCGGCATGCGCAGTCCCTGCTCCAGCAGTTCCCGGGGGACGACGAACTCGCGCGGCCCGGAACCCGGCAGGGCGATGCGGACGGAACGGGGGTCGGACTCGGGGTCGTACCTCAGCACCACGGGGACGGCTCCGCGGTCGCCCAGCAGCGGGTCCGCGTCCGTGACGATGTGGGCTCGCGCGTACTGCTCGACTACGGACATCGTGGGTCCCTTCGCGGTGCGCTTCTTCAGCTGTGCCGTGTCACCCGTGTACCCACCCCCGTCCAATGTCCCACCAAAGAGCGGAACACGCCCCTCCGGATGCCGTCCCGCCCGGGAGGGGAGACAGGACCGGCAGGAGAGGAAGAGGACCGGGCCCGGCCCGGCTTCGGGGGCAACGGCGGCGTAACGATCGCGCCGGGTGGCCGTGGCCCTGGAATCGCAGGCGGACGGCGTCCGTTGCACCCACTGTCACAGGCGAGCGAAGGGACGGCGGACGTGAACGCGGATGCGGCAATGAACCCGAACCCGGACCCGGACCCGGCCCCGGACGCAGGCGTGGAGGTGCACGGCACGGTGGCCGAGGGCTTCGAGCGCGTGGCCGAGGCGTTCGCCCGCAACGTCACCGTGCTGGGGGAACGGGGCGCGGCGCTCGTCGTGTACCGCGACGGCCGGCGGATCGTCGACCTGTGGGCCGGGACGCAGGACGTCGACGGGACGGCCCCCTGGCGGCGGGACACGGCCCAGGTGGTGCGCTCGGCGACCAAGGGCGTCGCCGCGACCGTCCTGCTGATGCTGCACGAACGCGGGATCCTGGACCTGGACGCGCCCGTGGGCCACTACTGGCCGGAGTTCAAGTCCCACGGCAAGGAGGGCGTGCTCGTCCGCCACGTGCTCGGCCACCGGGCCGGTCTGCCGGTGCTGGACCGGCCGCTCACCCCGGGCGAGGCGTCCGACCCGCTCCGGGCGGACGAGGCGCTGGCCGCGCAGACGCCCGCCTGGGAGCCGGGCACCGACCACGGCTACCACCCGCTGACGTACGGCTGGCTGGCCGACGCCCTGGTCCGGCGGGTGACCGGGCGGAACACCGGCGAGTGGATCGCCGCCGAGATCGCCGGCCCGCTCGGCCTGGACCTCTGGGTCGGGCTGCCCGAGGCGCAGGCCCACCGGGTGGGCCGGGTGGGCCGGATCGAGGGCGCCGAACCGGCCGGTGCGCTCCGGGCCCGCCCCAAACCGGCGGTGACCGAGGCGTACGCCGACCCGGCCTCCCTCACCCGCCGGGCCTTCGCGGCGATCACCCCGTCCCCGGACCAGAACGACCCGGCCTTCCACGCGGCCGTCCTGCCCGCCGCCAACGGCATCGCCACGGCGGACGGGCTGGCCCGCTTCCACGCCGCGCTGATCGGCCCGGTCGACGGCACCCGCCTCCTCGGGCCGGCCACGGTGGACCGGGCCCGCACGCAGGAGTCGGCCGGCCCCGACCGCGTGCTGGTCGTCGGCACCCGGTTCGGTCTCGGCTTCATGCTGCACGGGAGCGCCTCGCCGCTCCTCGGCCCCGGCTCCTTCGGCCACCCCGGCCGCGGCGGCCCCCTCGGCTTCGCCGACCCGGAATCCGGCATCGCGTTCGGCTACGTCACCAACGGCTTCCGCAGGTCGGTCACCGCCGACCCCAGGGCGCAGTCCCTCATCCGCGCACTCCGCGCCTGCCTCGGCACCTGACCGGTCCGCACGACCGCCCGGCGGCAAGGCACGACCGCGACCGGTCGGTGACACGGCCGCACGACCGCCCCGCCGGACGTCCTCCCGACCGCCTGGCCGCGCCTCCGGCCGTCCGCCCGGCCAGCGCGGCCGGGCGGACACCGGTGCACGTGCCCGGACGGGAGCGGTCAGACGTGGATCGGGTGCGAGATGCGCCCCGACGCCTCGTCGATCTCCCCGTGCGCCTTGGTCAGCAACTGCATCGCCAGCTCGTTCAACGCCCGGGCCCCGGCGATCTCCTCCCCCACCCGTGGCTGATTCGCGTCCGTGTGGTGCCGCACCGCGTGCCCGCGTGCCCGTACCTCCGAGCCGTCGGGCAGCCGGACCATCGCGGCCGCTCGGGTGTGCTGGTCGTCCTCGCTGAACTCGAGCTCGACGTGCCAGCCCACAACGGTGTGCGTCATGACGATCACCTCCGGAATCCCTAGTTCCAGGGTGCGCCCGGCTCCGTGCGCGCGCACCCGCCCGGAAGGCCCGGGATCCCCCGGGGCCGGACCGGCCCACCCGCCCCTGCCGTCCCGGCCCCGAGGCCGCCGACCCGCTCCCCGTCGGCGGAGCCAACGCTTCACCGCGCTTATGCCACCTCGTGCCCCTTTTGCCCGCGCGTCGCTTTCCCGCCAGTCACGAACCTGCCCCTGCGGTTCGGGGGGAACGCCGGATACGTTCTCCTCGCCCCGCCGACCACGGGGCACGATCCGGTCCCCTCGGCATTCCGCCCGAACGGGGCTGCGCCACCTGCACCACACCATCCACCACGGGTGGACAACGCGGCGACCACGGCATGCGGACGGGAAGCGGCCACGGGAACGGGTCCCACCGGCGCCCCACCCGCCACCACAGCGACCGGCAAACAGTGCATGACGTACGCCTGATGCCCCCGTCCGCCCCGCTCCGGCCGGTCAGGCGCCCCCGCGCCGGCCTTCGTCCTCATGGGAGACCCCACGTGCGTCGTCGTCCCTCGTCCACGCTCTCGGCCGCCGCCCTGGTGTGCCTCCTCGTCGGTGGGTACACCGACTCCTCCCCGGGTCCCGCCCCGTTGCCTCGGGAGACGCGCTCCCCGGCCTCCCACGGGCCGTCCGGCCCGTCGGCTGACGCGGCGCAGCCGCCCGAGCTGGAGGTTCCCGACGGGGCCGAGGTGCTGGTGGCGGAGACCGTCGGGGCCGGCAACCGGGACCTGCCCGACTTCACGCCCGCGGACCCCGCCTACACGGTGTACGCCGGGTGCACCGGCCCGGGTGAGGTGACGCTCGTCGACCGCGGCGGGCGGGGCTCGTCCCGCCGGCTCGCCTGTGACGGCGTGCCCGTCGTGGGCATCGTGCACACCGGGGGCAGCGTGCACACCCGGGGGGAACCGCAGCGGCTCGCGATGCGCGTGACGGGCGGGGCGAGCACGTGGCGGGTGGCTGTCGTCTCGGGCGAACAGCCTCACTGACCCCACGCACCACCGGTCCGCGCGCCGCGGCCCCACGAGGGACCGGGCGCACGCGGCCCCGAAGGCCGGGTGTCAGGGCCGTCCCGGGCGCTCGCGCACGTCCACCAGCGTGCCGCCGGCGTGGGCGACGAGCGTCCTGGGCTCCATCGGGAAGACGGTGTACGGGGTGCCGGCCGCCGCCCAGACGAGGTCGTGCTGCAGGAGGGAGCGGTCGGCGAGGACCCGGGTGGTGGCCGTCCGGTGGCCGAAGGGCGGGACGCCGCCGATGGCGTAGCCGGTGGCCTCGCGGACGGCGTCCGCCTTGGCGCGGGTGACCTTCTGCGCGCCGAGTTCCCGTCGTACCGCTTCGAGGTCGACGCGGGAGGAGCCGTCCATCAGGACGAGCACGGGCAGCCCGTCAGCGGCGAAGATGAGGGACTTGCAGATCTGGCTGAGTTCGCAGCCGACGGCCGCCGCGGCCTCGGCGGCGGTGCGGGTGGCGTCGGGGAAGCGGCGGACCTCGGCGATCAGGTGCTCCAGGCCGAGGTCCCGCAGCGCCTGCGCGAAGCGGGGGTGGGCCGCGGAGCCGTCGGGGGCGGGGCCGGTGGCGGCGGTGGTCATGCGGGGCACGGTAGCGGCCGGCGGGCCGGGCGGGCGACCGGGGGTCGCCGTGCCCGGCCCGCCGGCCGGTGGGAAGCCGGTGAGGGCGCCCCCGTCCCCACGGGAACCCTCACCGGCTGGTGTGCGGCGGCCGTCGCACGGCCGCTCGGGGGGGCGGTCAGGTCCTGACCAGCTCCCGGTCCTCGTCGCCCTTCTCCTTCTCGGAGCCGGTGCGCAGCCCGTCGCCCTCGACGTCGACGTTGGGCAGGATCCGGTCCAGCCACGCCGGCAGCCACCAGGCGCGCTTGCCGAGCAGGGCCAGCACGGCCGGGACGATCGCCATGCGGACGACGAAGGCGTCGAAGAGGACCGCGATCGCGAGGCCGAAGCCGATCATCTTGACCATGGACTCGCTGGAGCCGATGAAGCCGGAGAAGACCGCGATCATGATCACCGCGGCGGCGGTCACCACCCGGGCGCCGTGCCGGAAGCCGGTGACGACGGCCTGGCCGGGCTTCTCGCCGTGGACGTACGCCTCCCGCATGCGGGTCACGAGGAAGACCTCGTAGTCCATCGCCAGGCCGAAGACCACGCCGACCATGAAGATCGGCATCATCGACATCACCGGGCCGGTCTCCTCGACGCCCATCAGGCCGGACAGCCAGCCCCACTGGAAGACCGCGACGACGGCACCGAGGGCGGCCATCACCGACAGCAGGAAGCCGAGGGCCGCCTTCAGCGGGACGAGGATCGAACGGAAGACCACGATCAGCAGCAGGAAGGCCAGGCCGACGACCAGGATCAGGTAGGGCACGAGGGCGTCGTTGAGCTTCTCCGACACGTCGATGTTCATCGCCGTGGCGCCGGTGACCAGGACCTCGGCGTCGGTGTCGGACCGCAGGTCCTTCCCGGCGTCGCGGATGTCGTGGACCAGGTCCTCGGTGGTCACGGAAGACGGCTTGGACTCGGGGATGACGGTGATGGTGGCGGTGTCGCCGGCCTTGTTGGGGGCGGCGGGGGCCACGGCCACGACGTTGTCGAGTGCCTCGATCCGCTTGCCGGTCTGCTCGAAGACACCCTGGGCGTCGTCGCTGCCCTTGGCGTCGACGACGACCACGAGCGGGCCGTTGAAGCCGGGGCCGAAGCCCTCGGAGAGCAGGTCGTAGGCGCGGCGCTGGGTGGTGGACGTCGGCTGGGAGCCGTCGTCGGGCAGGCCCAGCTCCAGGGAGCCGGCGGGCACGGCGGCGGCGCCGAGGCCGACGACGCCGAGCAGCAGCACGGCGACGGGCCGGCGGATCACGAACCGCGCCCAGCGGGTGCCCATGTTCTCGCGCTGCGGCTTGTCCGCGGAGCGGCCTCCGCCGAGCAGCCTGCTCTTGGCGCCGGCCGGGCGGACCCGGCGTCCGGCGTAGCCGAGCAGCGCGGGGATCATGGTGAGGGCGATCAGCACGGCGATGGCGACCGTGCCGGCGGCGGCCACACCCATCTTGGTCAGCATCGGGATGTTGACCACGGACAGGCCGACCAGGGCGATGACGACGGTGAGGCCGGCGAAGACGACCGCGGAGCCCGCGGTGCCGACGGCCCGGCCGGCCGCCTCCTCGCGTTCGCGGCCCTCGGCGAGTTCGCCCCGGTAGCGGGAGACGATGAACAGGGCGTAGTCGATGCCGACCGCGAGGCCGATCATCGTGGCCAGGATGGACGTGGTGGAGCCCAGGTCCAGGGTGACGGCCAGCGCGGTGATGGTGGCGACGCCGATGCCGACGCCGATCAGCGCGGTGAGCAGCGGCAGTCCGGCCGCGAGCAGGGAGCCGAAGGTGATGACGAGGACGACCGCGGCGACACCGATGCCGATGACCTCGGCGGCCCCGGTCTCCGGGATCGCCTGGAGGGCGTCACCGCCGATCTCCACGGTCAGCCCGGCGTCGCGGGCGTCCTCGGCGGCGGCCAGCAGGGCGTCGCGGGAGGACTCCTCCAGTTCGATGCCGGAGACCTTGTAGGTCACCGAGGCGTAGGCGATGCCGCCGTCCTGGCTGACGCCGCCGCCCTGGTAGGGGTCGGTGACGCGGGCGACCTCGGAGCCGCCGGACAGCTCCTCGACGGTGTCCCCGACGGTCGCCTTGTGGGCGGCGTCGGTCACCTTCTCGCCGTCGGGCGCCTTGAAGACGACGCGTGCGGTCGCTCCGTCGGCACTGGTGCCGGGGAAGCGTTCCTCGAGCAGGTCGAAGGCCTTCTGGGCCTCGGTGCCGGGGATGGAGAACGAGCTGTTCCCGGCCACCGGTGCACCGGCCGCGCCGACGCCGGCGAGGGCGAGCAGGGCGACCCAGATCAGGGCGACGAAGTGCCGTCGCCGGAAGGACAGTCGACCGAGTCGATAGAGGAATGTGGCCACGAGGGAGGTCTCCCGGTCAGTCGTGGTTCTTTCAGGGCAGGGACGTACGGCCCGACGACGTGAGCGGAGGCGTCAGGTACTGGCTGACCGGGGGTGCGGTCAGTGAAGGGGGTGTGGCGGCCGGGGCGGCCGCCGGATCAGCGTGGGGAGACGCCGAGTGCGGGCAGGACCACGGCATCGATGTACGAGGCCAGGAACTCCCGCGTGGGTGGCAGGTCGTCGATCAGTGTCCGCGTGGCGAACGCGCCGACCAGCATGTGCACCATGTACGACAGGGCCGGGTTGTCGGATCTGACCTCGCCGCGGTCGATCGCCCGCCGGAGGATGCGGCTGAACTCCACGACCTCGGGCTCCACCAGGAGTTCCTTGAACGCCTGGCGCAGGTCCCCGTTCGCCTGGATCGCCATGGACAGCGCCCGCATCAGGGCGGCGTTCTGCTCCATGGCGCAGTCGTCCTCGCGCATGATGATCGCGTGCAGGTCGCCCCGCAGGGAGCCGGTGTCGATGTCCGCGATGCCGCCCGGCTGCTGGGACCGCATCGCCTTCACCACCAGCTCCGGCTTGCCGCCCCACTGGCGGTAGAGCGTGGCCTTGCTGGACCGGGTGCGGGCGGCGACGGCGTCCATGGTGAGGGCGTCGTAGCCGACCTCGCGGAGCAGGTCGAGCACGGCCGCGTACAGCTCGGCCTCACGCTCGGGCGTGATCCGGCTGCGACGTGGGGCCGCCGTCTCCGTCATCCCGCTCACCTTCCGTCCCTGGCACCGTGCGAACGACACGGTTTCGTACACGTGACGACGATACCGCCGCCCACTAAGGGAACGAAACCGTTTCGTACGTGTTCTGCGTCACGGCCCCTCCCTCCTGCGGCACGGCATCACGGCCCACCCCACCCGAATGCCCCGGATCGGCCGACTTGCCCGCGCACACCCCCCGGAAAAGCATGGGGAGGGTGACCTACCTGCGCCTGCCGCACCTCTCCGGCGACCTGCTGTGCTTCGTGGCCGAGGACGACCTGTGGATCGCGCCGCTGGACCGGCCCGGCCGGGCCTGGCGGCTGACCGTGGACCGCACCAAACTGGGCCACCCCCGCTTCTCCCCCGACGGCCGGCACATCGCGTACACCAGCTGGCACAGCCTCGACCCCGAGGTGCACGTGATCCCCGTGGACGGCGGCCCCGCCACCCGGCTGACCTACTGGGGCAGCGACGACACCCGGGTCTGCGGCTGGGAGCCGCCCGACGAACACGGCAACGCCGAGATCCTCGCCGTCGCCTCGCACGGCGAACCCTTCTCCTACTTCACCTGGGCCTACAAGCTCCCCTGCGACGGCAGCCCCGGCCGCAAGCTGCCCTGGGGCCCGGTGAGCGACATCCAGACCGCCGAGATCGACGGCGAACGCAAGTCCCTGCTGCTCACCGGCACCCCGCCGCACGAACCCGCCTCCTGGAAGCGCTACCGGGGCGGCGCCACCGGCCGGCTGTGGCTGCACGGCACCCGGCTCCTCGACGGCATCGACGGCCACCTGCACTCCCCGATGTTCGTCGGCGGCCGGATCGCCTTCCTCTCCGACCACGAGGGCGTCGGCAACCTCTACTCCTGCGCCCACGACGGCACCGACCTGCGCCGCCACACCGACCACGACGCCTTCTACGCCCGGCACGCCTCCAGTGACGGCACCCGGGTCGTCTACAGCTGCGCCGGCGACCTGTGGATGGTGGACGACCTGTCCCCCGGCGCCCTCCCGCACCGCCTCGACGTGCGCCTGAGCGGCCCGCGCGCCGGGCGCCGCCGCCACCAGGTGCCCGCCGCACAGCACCTGGACGGCCTCTCCGTCGACGAGACCGGCCGGGCCAGCGCCGTCGTGGTCCGCGGCAGCCTGTACTGGCTCACCCACCGCGACGGCCCCGCCCGCACCCTCACCGACACCCCGGGCGTACGGGTCCGCCTGCCCGAGATGCTCGGCGCGACCGGGCAGGTGGCCTACGTCACCGACGCCGAGGGCGAGGACGCCGTCGAGATCGCCTCCCTGCCCCGCGCCAGCGGCCAGCGTCCCGTCCGGCGGCTCGCCGCCGGACGGCTGGGCCGGGTGCTGGAACTCGTCGCGGACCGCGAGGGCGAGCGGCTCGCCGTCGCCGCCCACGACGGACGGCTGCTGCTGCTCGGCACCGGCGGGGACGGCGACGGGGGCAGCGGGGAGGGCGGCGGCGGCGACGGCGCGGAGGTCACCGAGCTGATCCGCTCCCTCAACGGCCCGGTGCGCGACCTGGCCTTCTCCCCCGACGGGATGTGGCTGACCTGGTCCCACCCGGGCATCGGCCGGTCGCTGCGACAGATCAAACTGGCCCGGCTCGCGGACCGGCTCGTCGTCGACGTCACCAACGGCCGCTTCGAGGACGAGAGTCCGGTGTTCACCCGAGACGGCCGCTACCTGGCCTTCCTGTCCTGGCGCGGCTTCGACCCCGTCTACGACGTGCACACCGGCGACCTGTCCTTCCCGCTCGGCTGCCGCCCGTACCTCGTCCCGCTGTCCTCGGCGACCCCCTCGCCGTTCGCGCTGAACCCGGAGGGCCGCCCGGCCGCGGGCGGGCTGGACCCGGTGGAGCGCGAGGACGCGGCGGAGGGCGAGAACGGCACCGTCACCGTGGAGACCGAGGGCCTGGAGAGCCGGGTCACGCCCTTCCCGGTGGCCGCGTCCAAGTACTCGGCGCTGCACCCCGTCGCCGGGTGCGGGCTGGTGTGGCTGCGCTGGCCGATCTCCGGGGCGCTCGGCGAGACCTTCGCCAACCCGGACGACACCAGCGGCCGGCCCACCCTGGAGCACTTCGACATCGGCAAGGCCCGCAGGACGGAACTCGTCGACCACCTCGACGTGTTCGCGGTCAGCGGCGACGGCACCCGGCTGGTCGTGGCCGACGAGGGCGAACTGCGCGCGGTGCCCGCCACCGAACCCGGCGACAGCGACTCCACGGTGTGGATCGACGCCCGCCGTATCCTGCACGAGGTCGACCCGGCCGCGGAGTGGCGGCAGTCCTACGAGGAGGCCGGGCGGCTGATCCGCGCCTACTTCTGGGACCCGGGCATGTGCGGCATCGACTGGGACGCCGTCCTGGACCAGTACCGCCCGCTGGTCGAACGGGTCGCCTCCCCCGACGACTTCGCCGACCTGCTGCGCGAGGTGCTCGGCGAACTCGGCACCTCCCACGCCTACGTCAGCGCCGCCCGGCGCAACGAGGGCCCCCCGCACTACCAGCGCCGCCAGGGCCTGCTGGGCGCCAACCTCGTACCGCGCGAGGAGGGCTGGACGGTCCGGCGGATCCTGCCCGGCGACGCCTCCGACTCCCGGGCCCGTTCCCCGCTGGCCGGGACCGGCATCCGCGAGGGCGCGGTGCTCACCCACGTCGACGGCCGCCCCGTGGACCCGGTGACCGGCCCCTTCCCGCTGCTCGCGGGCGCCGGCGGCACCACCGTGGAACTGACCTTCGCGCCCGCCGGCGGCGAAGGCCCCCCGCGCCGGGTCGCCGTGGTCCCGCTGATCGACGAACGGCCGCTGCGCTACCAGGACTGGGTCACCAAACGCCGCCAGGTCGTGCGGGAGTTGAGCGACGGCCGGTGCGGCTACCTGCACATCCCCGACATGGGCGGCTCCGGCTGGGCCCAGTTCAACCGCGACCTGCGCATGGAGGTGTCCCGCCCCGCCCTCATCGTGGACGTGCGCGGCAACGCCGGCGGCCACATCAGCGAACTCGTCGTGGAGAAACTGACCCGCACCATCCTCGGATGGGACCTCACCCGCGACGCCCAGCCGGTGTCGTACGCCTCCAATGCCCCGCGCGGGCCGGTGGTGGCGCTCGCCGACGAGGCCACCAGCTCCGACGGCGACATGATCACCGCCGCGTTCAAGCTGCTGCGGCTCGGCCCGGTGGTCGGCCAGCGCACCTGGGGCGGCGTCGTCGGCATGACCGGACGGCACCGGCTCGGCGACGGCACGGTCATCACGGTGCCGATGAACGCGGCCTGGTTCGACGCCTACGGGTGGTCCGTGGAGAACTACGGCGTCGCGCCCGACCTGGAAGCGCTGCGCACCCCGCTGGACTGGGCGGAGGGCCGGTACGCCCAGCTCGACGACGCCGTCCGACTGGCCCTGGAGCTCCTGGAGTCCGAGCCGCCGGCCACACCCCCCGCCCGCCGCGGCCTGCCCGACCGCTCCCGTCCGAAGCTGCCGCCGAGGACGTAGGGGCCCCGGCCGCCGGGGTTCGCCCGCCGGCCGCCGGGGGTTCGCGGAGCACCGTGTCCGGGGCGCACCGTGTCCGGGGCGCACCGTGTCCGGGGCGCACCGTGCGTGGAGAGCACTGTGCCCGGGGAGCACCATGCCCGGGGAGCACCGTCTCCCGGCCGGACGCACGGAGAAGGGGCGCCTCCCTCGGGGCGCCCCTTCCTGCGTCACTCCGCCTCGTGCGGTCCGTCAGACCTCGCGGTCGCGGTCCATCCGCTCCTCGGGCTCCTGCCGCCGGCGCGGGTTGTCCATGTCGTCGTCGCGACGACGGCCGCGGTTCTGCAGCTGCTCCTTGCCCTGCTGGGCCTTCTGCTTGGCCTGCTGCTGGAACTGCTCGGACTTCTCCTGGAACTGGTCCTTCATACCCATGTGGGTTCACTCCCGTGGGGGGTGAGGGGATCTGGCCCGACCAGATTCACACGGGCAGTCACCCTGCGCATGTCGATCACCTACGCTGCGTGACGCGGTGCTCCTCGTCGGCGCTGCCGCCCGCTCCGACCAGCCCCGTCCGCATCCCGGTGAGCCGGTCCGCGAAGCGCCGCATCTCCCGCTGGCCCACGGTCCCGATCATCCCGGGCAGGTAGCCGCGCACGCCCTGCATCCCGCGCAGCCACCACTGCCCGTAGACGTGCGCGGAGCGCCGCTCGATCCCGGCCACGATCCGGTCCACGGCGGGACCGAGCGGGTACGTCTTGTTCGTCGGCCACGGCAGCCGCTGCCGCAACTCCCGCATGACGTCCTCCTGGTCGGCCCCGCGCACCATGTCGGTGTCCGTCCACGACAGGTACGCCACGCCCACCTTCACCCCGCGGTGCCCGACCTCGGGGCGCAGGCTGTGCGCGTACGCCTCCACACCGGACTTGGAGGCGCAGTAGGCCGACATCATGGGCGCCGGGGTGATCGCGGCGAGGGAGGCGATCTGGAGCAGGTAGCCGCGGGACTCGGTCAGCAGCGGCAGGAAGGCGCGGGCGGTGACCGCCGAGCCGATGAGGTTGACCTCGATCACCCGCCGCCAGGCGTCCGGGTCGGAGTCGGCGAACGGACCGCCCGTCGCCACACCGGCGTTGGCGACCACGATGTCGACCCGCCCGAACCGCTCCCTGACCTCGGCCGCGACCCGGGTCATCGCCTCGTGGTCGGTGACGTCGGCGTACCAGTGGTCGCTGTCGCTGTGCAGCCGGGACGAGACGTCCTTGAGCGCGTCCGGCTCCAGACCGACCAGCGCGACCTTCACGCCGCGCGCGGACAGCTTGCGGGCCAGCAACTCGCCCACGCCGCGCGCCGCTCCGGTGACGACGGCGACCCGTCCTTCGAGACTGACCCTGCTCATGCGGTCTCCTCCACTGGTGCTGCTGCGGGTGCGGTGCGTGCGATGGGTACGGCCGGCGCCGACGGTGCCGCCGGCGCTGCGGACGGTGCCGTCCCCCCGGACACCTCCGGCGCTTCTGCCGCGGCCGGGGCGGGTGCCGCGGCCGCCGGCCCGGCCGTCAGGTGGGTGCTCACCAGGGCGCGGATCATCCCGGTGACCTCGTCCGGCGCCTCGACCGGCGTCATGTGGCCGATGCCGGGCAGTTCGGTGAGCCCGAGGCAGTGCGGCAGCGCGGCGGCCAGCGACCGGGCGTGCACGGGCGGGGTGAGCCGGTCGGCGCTCCCCACGAGGACCTGCGTCGGCACCCTCAACTCCCGTACGCGGTCGTCGAGGTCGAGCAGGTCGAGGACGTGGGACCAGGCGTGGCGCACCTGCCGGGGGCAGGCGTGCACGATGCGGGCACAGGCGTCGACCATGTCCGGTGCCGAACCGGGGCCCATCGTCCCGTACTTGAGGATGCGGCGGGCCATCGGCGTCACCGGGCCGAGCGGCAGCCGGGAGCCGAGGACGCGCCGGGTGAGCGCGGTCCGCAGCCGGCCCGGGCGGATGGGCACCACGGTCGACTCGGCGACCAGGCGGGCGCTGCCCGTGCTGCACAGCAGGACGGCCGCCGCGTGGGCGGTGAGGGCGGGCCGGCCGGCGGCGGCCAGGACGGTCATCGCGCCCATGGAGTGCCCGGCGACGACGGCCCGTTCACCGGGTGCGAGGGTCGCGGTGAGCACGGCCTCCAGGTCGTCGGCGAGCGCGTCGGTGCTGCACGCGGCACTGGCCGGGCTGCGGCCGTGGCCGCGCTGGTCGTAGACGACGACCCGGTGGTCGGTGGCCAGTTCGCGGATCTGCGCCGCCCAGAAGGCGGTCGAGCAGGTCCAGCCGTGGGCCAGGACGACCGCCGGCGCCCCGTCGGGCCCGTGCGTCTCGACGTGCAGCCGGGCGCCGTCGGCGGAGACGACCGTCAGTTCCCTCACCGGTGCGGGCGGGGCGTACGGCCCGGCGGTGACGTGTGCGGGCCGGCTCACGCGCCCACCTCCGTGGTGTCACCGGCACCGGCCGGAGCGGCGGCGGACGCCGCGGAGGCCCGCAGCACCGCGTACTCGGCGAGGTCGACCCGCCGGGTCTCGCGGCGGAACTCGCTCGTGGTGCCCGGCCAGATGGTGGTGTTGCGGCCGCTCGCGTCGAGGTACCAGCTGGTGCAGCCGCCGGTGTTCCACACCGTGCGCTTCATCCGCTCCTGCACCCGGTGGTTCCAGGCGCGCACCGCGCTGGGGCGGGCGTCGAGGGCGACCCGGCCGCCCAGGACGTCGAGCTGACGCAGGTAGTCGGCCAGGTAGTTCAGCTGGGACTCGATCATGAGGATCATGGAGGAGTTCCCGAGGCCGGTGTTCGGCCCGATGATCGTCATCCAGTTGGGGAAGCCGGCCGCCGCCGCGCCGCGCAGCGCCTGCATCCCGCCCTCCCAGGTCTCGGCGAGGGTCTTGCCCTCCGCGCCGACGACCCGCTCGGCGATGGGCATGTCGGTCACGTGGAACCCGGTGCCGAAGACGATCGCGTCGACCTCGGCCTCGCTCCCGTCGGCGGCGACCACGGTGGAGCCGCGCACCTCCCGCAGGCCGCTCGCGACGACGTCGACGTTGGGCTCGGCGAGCGCCGGGTAGTAGGTGCTCGACAGCAGGATCCGCTTGCACCCGATGCGGTAGTCCGGGGTGAGCTTGGCACGCAGGGCCGGATCCTTGATGGCGCGGCCCATGTTGCGCTTGGCCAGCTGCTCCACGAAGCCGAGCTGCCCGGGGTGCTTGGTGAACGCCTGCACCTGCAGCTCCCGCACGCCCCAGAGCAGTCCGCGGCGCAGCTGGGTGGTGAAGGGCAGCGTGCGGTGCAGGGCACGCTCGGCGGCGCCGATCGGCCGGTCGACGCGGGGCAGGACCCAGGCGGGGGTGCGCTGGAAGAGGGTGAGCCGGGAGACCAGCGGCTGGATCGAGGGCACGATCTGGATGGCGGACGCCCCGGTGCCGACCATGGCGACCCGCTTGCCGCGCAGGTCGTAGTCGTGGTCCCAGCGGGCGGAGTGGAACACCTTGCCGGGGAAGGTGTCGAGTCCGGGGATGTCCGGGACCTTCGGTTCGGACAGGGGCCCGGTGGCGGAGACGACGACGTCGGCGCTGAGGCTGCCGCTGCTGGTCTCGATGTCCCAGCGCAGCCGCTCGGCGTCCCACACCATCCGCTTCACCTCCGAGTCGAAGCGGAGGTGGGGGCGCAGGCCGAACGCGTCGGTCACGTGCTCCAGATAGGCGCGGATGTGCTCCTGGCCGGAGAAGGAGCGGGGCCAGTCGGGGTTCGGCGCGAAGGAGAAGGAGTACAGGTGCGACGGCACGTCGCAGGCGCAACCGGGGTAGCTGTTGTCGCGCCAGGTGCCGCCGACGCTGCCCGCCCGCTCCAGGACGACGAAGTCGGTGATCCCCTCGCGCCGCAGCCGCACGGCGGCCCCCAGACCGCCGAATCCCGACCCGACCACCGCGACCCGTACATGCTCGTGCTCGGCCATCCCAAAGCCTCCACGCATCGCTCAAGAACCCTGCCAGTGAACACTGGCGCAATGGGGAGCGTAGAGCAGCGCCGTACTGATGGGTAGGGGTCGGGGAGGGAAAGTTACCGCCGGTAGGCAGGCCCGCTTCCCGGGCGGGCGGGACGGCGGAAGCAGGCTCTAGGCTGCTGATGTGGCAGAAGACGGCAGGGAACCCGGTGAGCGGCACGAGGGGCACGAACGGCACGAGGGGCACGAGGGGCACGAGCGGCGCGAGTACCGCATGGAGGAGCTGGCCCGGCTGGCGGGCATCACGGTGCGCACCCTGCGCTTCTACCGCGAACGCAAGCTGATCCCGCCGCCCCGCCGCGAGGGCCGCATCGCCTGGTACGACGACCATCACCTGGCCCGCCTGCGCACCATCACGGCCCTGCTGGAACGCGGCCACACCCTCAACGGCATAGCCGAACTCGCCGAGGCCTTCGACCACGGCCGGGACGTCGGCGAACTCCTCGGCGTGGGCGCCCCCACCGAGGAGACCCCGGTCCGCCTCACCCCCGAGGAACTCGCCGACCGCTTCGCCGGACAGGTGACCCCGGAGAACCTGGCGGCGGCCCTGGAGCTCGGCTACCTGGGCACCGACGGCCAGGAGATCGTCCACATCAGCCGCCGCCTGCTGGACGTCTCCTCCGCCCTGGTCCGCGAGGGCATCCCGCTGGCCGAGGTCCTGCACGCCGGCGCGGTGGTCCGCACCCACGCCGACGCCCTGGCCGACCTGTTCGCCGACCTCATCCTGCGCCACGCCCCCGAGGAGGCCCTGGACCGCCTGCGCCCGCTGGCCCGCAGCGTCGTCGACTCGGAGCTGTCCCTGGCGCTGGACCGGCGGCGGCGCAGGCAGCCGGAGACCGGCGGAACCGGTGAGCCTCAGGCGCCGTAGACCACGGGCACGGGGGAACGTCCGGCGCCGTACGGCACGGTCGCCGGGGAACGTCAGGCGCCGTAGACCACGGTCACCGGCGCGTGGTCCGACCACCGCTCGGCGTGCGTGGCGGCCCGCTCCACGTACGCCTTGACCGCCCGGCCGGCGAGCCCGGGGGTCGCCATCTGGTAGTCGATGCGCCACCCGCTGTCGTTGTCGAACGCCCGCCCGCGGTACGACCACCACGAGTAGGGCCCGTCGACGTCCGGGTGCAGCGCCCGCACGACGTCGACGTACCCGCCGTCGTCCGGGTCGAGCACGCGGGACAGCCACTCCCGCTCCTCGGGCAGGAAGCCCGAGTTCTTGGTGTTGCCCCGCCAGTTCTTCAGATCGGCCTGCTCGTGGGCGATGTTCCAGTCGCCGCACACCACGACCTCGCGCCCCTCGTCCGCGGCGCGGTCCCGCAGCAGCTTGAGGTGGGCGCGGAACTCGCCCATGAAGCGCAGCTTCTCCTCCTGCCGCTCGGTGCCGACCTCGCCGGAGGGCAGGTACAGGGAGGCGACCGTCACGCCGGGCAGGTCCGCCTCCACGTACCGCCCGCTGCCGTCGAACTCGGCCGAGCCGAATCCGATCCGCACACGGTCGGGCTCGCGCCGGGTGTACAGGGAGACCCCTGCCCGCCCCTTCGCCGCCGCGGGCGCGTGCACGACGTGCCACCCCTCGGGCTCCCGCACGTGCTCGGGCAGCTGGTGCGGTTCCGCGCGCACCTCCTGCAGGCACACCACATCGGCGGAGGTCCCGGCCAGCCACTCCACGAAGCCCTTCTTCGCGGCGGCACGCAGACCATTGACGTTGACAGAGGTCACAGTGAGCACCGGGGCACCATACCGCTACCCTGGACAAGGTCCAATTCCGGACCGAATTAGTGCTGCTGCTCACCCGGGGTCGTGTTTTACCGTGCTCGACATGAACATCCGCCCAGTCCCCTACGACCACCCCGACGCCGTGAAGCTGGACGCCGAGGTACAGGCCGAATACGACATCCGCTACGGCGACGGTGGCGACGCCACCCCCATGGACCCGGCGGACTTCACACCCCCGAACGGCACCTACCTGATCGTCTACGACGACGACGGCGTCCCCGTCGCCTCCGGCGGCTGGCGCGCGCAGAACGCCAACGGCGAGGGCAACCGGGACGGCGACGCGGAACTGAAGCGCATGTACGTGATCGAGCCCATGCGGGGCCGCGGCCTGGCCCGCCGCGTTCTGGCCGCCCTGGAGGCCGACGCCCGCGCCGCCGGCCGCGTCCGCATGGTCCTGGAGACCGGCACCAAGCAGCCGGAGGCCATCGCCCTGTACACCTCCAGCGGCTACGAGCCCTGCGAGCCGTTCGGCTACTACCGCTTCCACGAGGAGAGCCGCTGCTACGCCAAAGCGCTGCGTTCCACCGAATGACGGCGGCACGGCCTCCGGCCGAGCGGGTCCTCGCCCGCTCGTACACCACCGGTGACGGCGGCACCCGGTTCGGTGTCGACGCCCTGACGGTCACCCACCCTCCGGACGGCCACCCCGTGCCGGCCTACCGCCTCACGGTGGAACGCCCCGACCGCCCCCGCGAACGCTGGGCGTTCACCCTCCCGCTGTCCGACCGCTCCTTCACGGACGTCCTCACCTCCCCGGCCCCGGACCCGGCCCGCCTGGCCCCACTCGTCCACCTGGTCCGGGCGCTGCTGGAGGAGTGGTGGGACACCAGGGCCCACAACCAGCGGTCGGCGCGCATGGGGCAGCGACTGGACCGAGACGGCGCGGCGGGCGGCGGGCCGGAGGCCCCGTGAGCGCGCGGCACGCCGGCTTTCCGCGTGCGGTCGCGGTGGCTGCTGTAATTTCCCCCTGCACAGGGGCCACATGCTCGGGGGGTGGGGGAAACAATGGCAGGACTGGCGTTCGTCTTCGTGTTCCTGCCGTGTCTCGCCATCATCAGCTTCACGTGCTGTGCGGCATGCCGAGCTCAACAGCACAAGGCGTTCAAGGTGTTGGCCTCCGCATGCCTGTGCCTCGGCCTCGTGTCCGGCCTCGTTCCCGTGGGGGTCCTCATCTGGGCGTCCACCCTGTAGGCGCCGTGCGCGGGCGTACCTCCTCGACGCCCTGCACCCGCTGCGGACCACCGTGGGCCCGACGCCTCCCAGGACGCGACCGATCCGGCGGTGCCGTTCGGCGTCCTGGTCACCGCTACGGGTCGGTCCGGGTCCGCCCCCCCCCGGGAGGGAGTCATGCACGAACGCGACGTCCTGCTCAACGAACTGGCCCAGGGGCTGCGCCCGATGTCCCAGGGCCTCGCATGGTTCGACAGCCTCGGCCGGGAAGAGCAGTCCGAGGTACTGCTGTTCCTGCGCCATCACTGCGTCCAGGCCCGCGCCGTCGCCGAGGACGCACCGGAGAGCATCCGCCGTGCCGGGCTGCGCCCCACGCACACGCCCGCGGTGCTGCTCTCGCGGGGCCGGATCGGCGAGCAGTTGGGCAAGATCGCCGGTCTCGGGCCTGTCGACGAACGCCGCAAGGCGTTCAGGCTGTTGATGGCGGTGCTCGCGATCGCCGACGCGCGACGCCGTGAGCGCTTCTGCCGCGACGGCTGCGGTCACTGGTGGCACAGCCTGCCCGCCGCCTGACCGTCCAGCCGTCCAGCACCCCACTCCCGCCGGCCCGGCAAGCCCGCGGTGCGCTCTGCCCCGGGGCGTGCTTCGCTGCCGCACGACATGGTGGTCGCTGTACTTCGCTGCTGTGGCGCAGCTCCCTGCGGAGGGCACGTTGGCTCCTCCGCCGCATCTTCGGCCGCCGGACGGCAGACCCGTCGAGACGACGCTGCTGCGCCCTCCCCGGACTGTGAGCGGCTCGGGCTGCCTCGTAGTCTCGTTCCGTCAACACGGCAAGGACGGGGGCGTTCACTCGATGGCGAAGCCGGTACGTGCAGCACTGGGGGAAGCCTGGCTCACCTGCCAGATCTGCCGGGGAGACCTGTTCCGCGAGCGGGAAGTCCTGCTCAACAGCACCGGCATGGAGTTCATGAAGCTGGCCTGGGCCAATGAGAGCGCCACCGGGCTGATCTGCTGGCGGTGCGGCTACGTCCATCTCTTCGTCAACAGGGACATCAAGCTCTACCGAGCGGACAAGTGACGGAGGCAGACGCCGGCGGCCTGGGCGGCACCGGGGCATCGCGCGCGGGGCGAACCGGGCAAGCACCTTGGGAAGCAAGATCCGAAGCAGTTGCTGTGCTTCGCTGCCGCACAGCACGACACGTCGAAGCCCCGGCCGGGAGATCCCGACCGGGGCTTCGAGCTGCGTGGACCTGAGGGGATTTGAACCCCTGGCCCCCTCGATGCGAACGAGGTGCGCTACCGGACTGCGCCACAGGCCCTTGCAACGAGTGAAACTTTAGCACCCCGATCCGGCTGCTCGGAAATCCGTTGCCGGTGGGCCCCGGACGCCGGGTGCCGGGCTACTCGTTGGCGGCGCGGGGGCGCTCCCCGTCCTCGTACTGGTCGAAGAGCGGGGTGCGGCCGCGCTCGCGGGCGCGGCGCGCGGAGGCGGCGCGGCGGGCGTCGGTGCGGCCGTCGCCGTCGGTCCGCTCGTCGGCGCCGGCCTCGGCCTCGTCGGGTTCCCCGGCGGCCGGGGTCTCCTGCGGGCCGGGGGTGACGGCGCTGGAGCGGGCCGAGCTCCAGGTGTCCGGGGCGCCGAGGTCGACGTCGCTGGTGGCGCGCGGGGCGACGGGGGCGGTGACGTAGGTGGGGAGCGGGACGGGGACCGGGTCCCAGCTGTCGCTGCCCTGGCCCGGGCGCCGCTGCCGCTCCCGCTGCTGGTCGACCCACTCGGCGTGGTCGGTCTGCTCGACGAGGGCGCGCCGGTCGGCCGCCAGGGCGGAGAGGCCCGGGTCGGTGTCGGAGCCCGCCTCCGGGCCTTCCGGCTCGTCGGGGTCGGCTTCGGCCGGGGACGGGCGGCGGCGCGGCCGGGGCTCGCGCTCGCGCAGCCGCTGAGCGGCGGCCTCGGCCTGGCGGCGGTCCATCTGGTAGGCGAAGCGGCGGCGCTCCTGGGAGCGCAGGTGGGCGATGTAGGCGCTGAGCAGCACGGCGGGGACGCCGGGTGCCCACAGGAAGGCGAGTCCGCCGACCGCGGCGACGATCGCGCCGAGGGTGAAGGCGAGGAAGAGCACCGTGGTGGTGCGGCGACGGCGTGCGAGCACCTTCGAGCGCCGGGCGCGCGCGGCGGCCTGCGCCGCCTGGGCCCGCCGGGCGCGCTGGGCCGCATGGGCGGCGCGGGTGGCGTCCTGGGCGGCGCGGATGGCGTCGGACGGCCCGTCGGAGTCGTGCCGGGCGTCGTGCCGGGCGTCGTGGGCGGGGCGGCGGCCCGGGTGGTCCGCCCCGGCCGTCCGGCTCTCCCGGCTCTCCCGGCGGGCGGGCGGGACGAGGCCGGGGTCCGCGCCGGGGGCCGGCGGGCGCCGGCCGTGGCCGTCCGCCCGGTCCGTCCCGTCCGCCGCGTCCTGCCCGTGCTCGCGGCCGGTGCCGTCCGCGTGCTCGTGCGGAGGGCGGGAGGCCGGGTCCGGGAAGGTCACCCGGGTCTGCGGGCGGGTCCTGGACACGGCGAAGGCCCGGACGTCCACCGAGTCGGTGATCGCGTCCGGGTCGTGGACGTGCTGCTCCTCCTCGAAGGAGCGCGCCCGGTCCTTGGCGTACCGGCGCTCCATGCCCGCCCGTCCGGACAGCAGTCGGATGGCGGTGCTGAAGCGTTCCGTCGGACGGGCCTCGTTCAGCTCGTCCTGCCTACGGAGCCACATCGGCACCAAGTAGGCGGCCCAGGCCCCGACGATGACTGCGTAGATGAGGCCGCTGCTGCTCACGCCTCACACGGTAGAGGGGTTTGCGTGGGGCCATCCGCCAATTGAGCCGGTGTGTCGCACGATCTGGCTGATATTTCGAACTTTTCTTGTGACCGGTGCGATCAGCAGACCGCTCGACCCGTGAATTCGGGGCCCGGAGACGGTCACCACCCGATCAATTTCGAACATTTATTCAATTACCGGGGCGGTGCGGGATACCCGGGTGGCGTGGTCCGCGCTCCGCGCTCCCCTCGGACGCGCCGGGCCTGGTCCGCCGGTCGCGTGACCGGCGCCAACGGGCCAGCAGGCCCTCGGGGACCTCCTCCGCGGTGAGGGCGAAGACGAGGTGGTCGCGCCAGGCGCCGTCGATGTGGAGATAACGGGGACGCAGTCCCTCCTCGCGGAATCCGAGTTTTTCCACGACCCGCCTGCTGGGTCCGTTCTCGGGGCGAATGCAGATCTCCAGGCGGTGCAGGCCGACGGTGCGGAAACAGTGGTCGGCGGCCATCGCCACGGCCGTCGGCATCACGCCGCGCCCGGCCACGGCCTCGTCCACCCAGTACCCCACGTGCCCGGAGCACATCGAGCCCCAGGTGATGCCGGCGACGGTCAACTGGCCTGCCAGGCGGCCCTGGTACTCGATGACGAACGGCAGCATCCGGCCCGCGTTCGCCTCGGTCCGCAGGTGCCGGACCATCTGACGGTAGGTCGGCCGGTGGACGACGGGGCCGGAGGGCGTGGGCGGCGGGATAGTCGCCTCCCAGGGCCGCAGCCAGTCCCGGTTGCGCCGGTTGACCTCACGCCAGGCCCGCTGGTCGCGCAGCTTTATCGGCCGGAGGACGATGTCGCCGTCCACCAGCTCCACGGGCCAGGAGGGGCGGTTCAGCGCGCACCCCCGCTCCGGGCGTCGGGGCGCTCGTGGTCACCACCGCGCAGCTGGTCGACGGCGTGCCGCAGCAGGGGTTCCAGGACGGCGAGGCCGTCCTTCACCCCGCCGGTGGAACCGGGCAGATTGACGATCAGCGTGCGGCCGGCGACACCCGCGAGGCCGCGGGAGAGCGCGGCCGTCGGCACCTTCTCGCGGCCGTACGCGCGGATGGCCTCCGCGATGCCGGGCACCTCGTGGCCGATGACCCGCCGGGTGGCCTCGGGGGTGCGGTCGGTGGGCGAGATGCCGGTGCCGCCGGTGGTCACCACGACGTCGTAGCCGGTGTCGGCGGCGGCGCGCAGGGCGGCCTCCACGGGGTCGCCGTCGGGGACGACCTGCGGGCCGTCGACGGCGAAGCCGAGGCGGCGCAGGCCGTCGGCGATCAGCGGCCCGCCCCGGTCCTCGTAGACCCCGGAGGCGGCCCGGTTGGAAGCCGTGACGACCAGCGCCCGGTACGGCGCGGGCGCCGTGTCGCCGTCCGGTGCGCCGGGGGTCATGTCCTGCTCCAGTCGCCGGACTTGCCGCCCGTCTTCTCCTCGACCCGCACGTCCGTGATGACCGCCTCCTTGTCGACCGCCTTGACCATGTCGATCACGGTGAGCGCCGCGACGGAGACCGCGGTGAGCGCCTCCATCTCGACGCCCGTGCGGTCCGTCGTCCTCACCGTCGCCGCGATCTCCACGGCGTCGTCCGCGACCGACAGGTCCAGTGTCACACCGGACACCGCCAAGGGGTGGCACAGCGGGATCAGGTCGGGGGTGCGTTTGGCGCCCATGATGCCCGCGATGCGCGCGGTGGCCAGGGCGTCCCCCTTCGGGACGCCCTCACCGCGCAGCAGCTCGACCACGCGGGGCGAGACGAGGACGCGGCCGGTGGCGCGGGCGGTGCGCGCGGTGACGTCCTTGCCGGAGACGTCGACCATGCGGGCGGCGCCCGCCTCGTCGATGTGCGTCAGACGGCGCTGCTCGGAGGGTCCGGGGGTGTCCCCCCGGGAAGGCACGGTCATGATCGTGTGGCGCTCCCGGTCCGGGCCCGTCGCGGTGCGGCGCACGGGCCTGCTGTGCGCGACACGGTACCGCCAACCCGGGCCGGTCAGCCGAGCAGGACCACCTCGGCCGCGGCACCCGGTTCGAGGGACTCGACGTCCTCGGGGACGACGATCAGCGCGTTGGCCCGGGCGAGCGCGGCCACCAGGTGGGATCCGGCGCCGCCGACCGGCGTCACCGCCCCGTCGGCGTAGCGGCCGCGCAGGAACTGGCGGCGGCCCTTGGGCGAGGTCAGGGGGTGGTCCGCGGTGAGGGTCGCGCGCGTCCGGGGCCGGTGGATGTCGGTGAGGCCCATCAGGGTGCGGATGGCGGGGCGGACGAACAGCTCGAAGGAGACGTAGGAGGAGACCGGGTTGCCGGGGAGCGCGAGGAGCGGGGTGTGGTCGGGGCCGATGGAACCGAAGCCCTGCGGCTTGCCGGGCTGCATGGCCAGCCGGCGGAAGTCGATGCCGCTGCCCGGTTCGTCCTCGTCGGCGACGGACGACAGGGCCTCCTTGACCACGTCGTACGCCCCGACGCTGACGCCGCCGGTGGTGACCATGAGGTCGGCCCGCACCAGCTGGTCCTCGATGGTGTCCCGCAGGGTGGCGGCGTCGTCGGTGACGGCGCCCACCCGGTAGGCGATGGCGCCGGCGTCCCGGGCGGCGGCGGTGAGGGCGAAGCTGTTGGAGTCGTAGATCTGCCCGGGGCGCAGTTCCTCGTCGGGCTGGACGAGTTCGCTGCCGGTGGACAGCACGACTACGCGCGGGCGCGGGCGCACCCGGACCGTGCCCCGCCCGATGGCGGCGAGCAGGGAGATCTGCGGCGGGCCGAGCACGGTGCCTGCCGTCAGGGCACGGTCCCCGGCCCTCACGTCGCTGCCCCGGGTGCGCACGTGCGCACCGGCCGGGGCCGCCCGGTGGACCCGGACCTGCCCGGTGGCGCCCTCGGGGGCGAGGCTGCGGGCCCGCATCCCGGTGGCGGGACCGCCACCGAGGCCGCCGTCGGTCCACTCGACGGGGACGACGGTCTCGGCGCCCGGCGGGAGCGGGGCACCGGTCATGATGCGGGCGGCCTGGCCGGGACCGACGTGGATCAGGCCGGCCTGGCCGGCGGCGACGTCACCGACGACCTCCAGGGCCGCCGGGTACTCCTCGCTCGCGCCGGCGACGTCCGCGACCCGCACCGCGTACCCGTCCATGGAGCTGTTGTCGAACGGGGGCAGGGACACCGGCACCGTGATGTCCTCGACCAGGACGCAGCCCTGGGCGTCGAGGAGGTGCAGTTCGATGGGCTCGAGCGGGCGGACGGTGGTGAGGATGTCGTCCAGGTGCTCGTCCACCGACCAGAGGTGGTCCGGGCCTGCGGTGCGGGGCGCGGCGGTGCTCAACGTTGCTGCATCTCCTCGGTGACGAAACGGCGGAGCCAGGTCCGGAAGTCCGGGCCCAGGTCCTCACGTTCGCACGCGAGCCGGACGATGGCACGCAGGTAGTCGCCGCGGTCGCCGGTGTCATAGCGGCGTCCCTCGAAGACGACGCCGTGCACCGGGCCGCCGACCCCTTCGTCCGCCGCGAGCTGCTGGAGGGCGTCGGTGAGCTGGATCTCGCCGCCGCGGCCGGGCTCGGTCTTGCGCAGTATCTCGAAGACGGCCGGGTCGAGCACGTAGCGGCCGATGATGGCGTAGTGGGACGGCGCGTCGGCGGCGTCCGGCTTCTCGACCAGACCGCTGACCCGGACGACGTCGGCGTCGGCGGTCGCCTCGACGGCGGCGGAGCCGTAGAGGTGGATCTGCTCGGGCGCCACCTCCATGAGGGCGATGACGCTGCCGCCGTGCTGGGCCTGCACGTCGATCATGCGCTGGAGCAGGGGGTCGCGCGGGTCGATCAGGTCGTCGCCGAGGAGCACGGCGAAGGGCTCGTCGCCCACGTGCGGGGCGGCGCACAGCACGGCGTGTCCCAGACCCTTGGGGTCGCCCTGGCGGACGTAGTGCATGGTCGCCAGGTCGCTCGATTCCTGCACCTTGGCCAGGCGGTCGGCGTCGCCCTTCTTCTCGAGGGCGGACTCCAGTTCGTAGTTGCGGTCGAAGTGGTCCTCCAGGGGGCGCTTGTTGCGGCCCGTGACCATGAGGACGTCGTCGAGGCCGGCGGTGACGGCCTCTTCGACCACGTACTGGATCGCCGGCTTGTCGACGACCGGGAGCATCTCCTTGGGAGTGGCCTTCGTGGCCGGCAGGAACCGGGTGCCGAGGCCTGCTGCCGGGATGACAGCCTTGCTGATCCGAGGGTGTGACTGAGACATGGCGGCCACACTATCCGGTGGCTTTGCGGGGAATCTGCTACTCCGGTTACTTCCTGCTCATATGAACATATTGGAACAGGACAGGGACAATCTTGAGATACAACCGCCGCGCGAACGACCCTGACAAACGCTCCCTACGAGGGGAGATCCTCGCGGTGAGGAAGGGGTTGACGGCCGATGACATCCGGGTGTCGGCGTCCGCGCTCGCCCGGCAGGCCCTCGGCCTGCGCGAACTGGAACACGCGCGCACCGTCGCCGCGTACGTCTCCGTCGGGAGCGAACCGGGCACGCTCGCACTGCTCGACGCGCTGCGCGCGCGGGGCGTGCGCGTCCTGCTCCCCGCGCTCCTGCCCGACAACGACCTGGACTGGGGCCGTTACGAGGGACCGGACTCCCTGGCGCCGGTCCGGCACGGCGGACGCATGACCCTGCTCGAACCGGCGGGCGAACGCCTCGGCCCGGACGCCGTCACCGAGGCGGACGTGGTGCTGCTGCCGGGGCTCGCCGTGGACGCGCGCGGGATGCGGCTGGGCCGCGGCGGCGGCTCCTACGACCGCGTCCTCGCCCGCCTGGAACGCGCCGGCGCACGTCCGGCTTTGGTGGTGCTGCTCTACGACGGCGAGGTGGTCCCCCGGGTGCCCGAGGAACCGCACGACCGCCCGGTACGCGCGGCGGTGACGCCGTCGGGGGTACAGCGCTTCGGCTGACGCGGGAGCGGGGCGGGGGCGGGAGCGTGACGAGGCGGACGGGGAAGGGCGAGGGGGCCACGGCCTGGGGGCTCCGGGCCGCTCCCGACGGGGCGCGTAGGTGCCGGGGTACGGAGACGGGAGGGCGGTCGCCGCGCGGAGGGTGCGCGGCGACCGCCCTCCCGGTCACTCGGTCACTCGGTCACTCGGGCTCAGCCGGGGTCAGGGTTCCAGCTTCAGCGTGTTCTCCGTCTTCGCGTCGACCGCCTTGCCCGTGTACGCCCACGGCAGCAGCTCGCCCTTGGCCCACTTGTCGGTCTGGTCGACGTAGTGGGAGCTGTAGGCGTGCCCGGAGGCGCCGGTGAGGTTGATCCACCGCGACTTGTCGAAGTCGTCGAGGTTGACCACCATCCGCATCGACGGGACCCAGATGACCCCGTAGCCGCCGGCGGCGTTCCAGCCGGTGGCGTTGACGGTGGCCTCGCCGCCGCTGAGCTTCCACGGGCCCCGGTTCAGGGCCTTGCGCAGGAAGTTGGGGCCCTCGGTGCCGAGCGTCTGGTTCTCGAGGAACAGCCGGTGCAGCCGGCCCCAGCTCCAGGTGTCGAGGTCCTTGCCCAGCTTGGCGGTCAGCTCCCAGCGGGCGTCGATCATGGCCCGCTTGAACAGGTCGTCCCGGTTCTTGTCGGCGCCCGGGCGGGTGCCCCGCTCGGGCGTGGACCACCAGTCGCTGTCCTGGTCCTTCTTCAGGGTGGTGACCACCTCGAACCACCGGTCGCCGCCGTCGGGCTGCGCCTGGTCGGCCGCCCGCCGGCCGCACTCGCGCACCTTCTCGGCCTCGTCCGCCGGCCCGGTGGTGTTGACCGGGTCGACCCACAGGCACTGGCCCTCGACGCGCAGTTCCTTGGGCAGCTTGTGCCCGAAGGCCAGCTTCAGGATGTTGCGCCAGACGGAGTTGAAGTAGGCCGCGGCGGCCGAGTCGGCGTCCTGGGTGTAGTCCCAGCCCTCCAGCAGCTTCTGTGCCTCACGGACGTCCGGGTCCCCGGTGTCGATCTTGAGCAGGTCGGGCACCAGACTGCGGGCGATCTCGCTGTGGTTGTCCAGCTGCATCTGCCGCATGTCGTTGGTGGAGATCTTGCCGCCGTCCTTGATCTTCAGCTTGATCAGGTCGTTGATCCGCTGGCTGCGCGCCCCGTATCCCCAGTCGGTGGTCAGGGTGTACGGGTAGGCGTCCGGGTCGACGACGGCCTGGTTGGCGGTGACGATGTAGCCGCGCTCGGGGTCGAACTCGTAGGGCAGGGCGTCCTGCTCGATCCAGCCGGTCCACTCGTAGTCCGGGTCCCAGCCGGGCGCCGGGACGGAACCGTCGTGCTGCTTCGCGCGGGTGGGGATCTTCCCGGGCAGGGTGTAGCCGATGTGGCCGTCGGTGTCGGCGTAGACGAGGTTCTGCGACGGGACCTCGAAGAGGGTGGCCGCCTCGCGGAAGTCGTCCCAGTTCTTGGCGCGGTTCATCGCGAAGACGGCGTCCATGGTGCGGCCGGCGTCCAGCGCGGTCCAGCGCAGCGACACGCCGTAGCCGTCGCCCCGGTCGGGTGCGGCGGCGGCGACGGTGGCCTTCTTGCCGGTCCGCACCAGCTCGTCGGAGCGGTCGGAGAGCAGGGGGCCGTTGTTGGTCTCCCGGACGACGATCTTGCGGGACTTCCCGCCGGCGACCCGGATGGTCTCCTCGCGGCTCTCGAAGGGCACCACCTTGCCGTCGTACTGGTAGCCCTCGCCGGTGATCTTCTCCAGGTAGAGGTCGGTGACGTCGACGCCGGAGTTGGTCAGGCCCCACGCGATGTCCCCGTTGTGGCCGATGACCACGCCGGGCATGCCCGCGAACGTGTAACCGGTGACGTCGTACTGGCAGGTCGCGGAGACGCTGCGGCAGTGCAGGCCCATCTGGTACCAGACGGAGGGCAGCGAGGCCGACAGGTGGGGGTCGTTGGCCAGCAGGGGCTTGCCGGTGACGGTGTGACGGCCGTGCACGACCCAGGAGTTGGAGCCGATGCCGTCGCCGTTGACGCCGACCGCGGTCGGCAGGTCCTTCAGGACGTCCTGGAGGCCGGCGAGCTGCCCCTCCAGACCCGAGCCCGCGCCTTCGGTTCCCTGCGCGCCGCCCCCGCCGGTGCCGGTGCCGGTGCCGGTGCCGTCACCCGTGCCGGTGCCGGTTCCGGTGCCGGTGCCGGTGCCCTCGGGAGTGCCGCCGAGGCCCGTGCCGGTGCCCGTGCCGTTGCCGTTCGCTCCCTGGCCGGTTCCGCCCTGCTCGAAGGCTCCGGTGAGCTCGTTGTACTGGCCCTCCGCGATGACCGGCTTGTTCCGGCTGTAGGGGTACTTCGGATACAGGTCGGCGATCTGCTTCGGGCCGAGGCGGCTGGTCATCAGGGCCCGGTCGATCTCGTCCTGCATGTTCCCGCGCAGGTCCCAGGCCATCGCCTTGAGCCACGCCACCGAGTCCACCGGCGTCCAGGCGCCGGGCTTGTAGTCGTTGGTGAAGCCCAGCGCCGCGTACTCGAGGGAGAGTTCCTTGCCGTCCTTGCCGTCGAGGTAGGCGTTGACGCCCTTGGAGTACGCGTCGAGGTACTTCTTCGTCGCGGGCGACAGCTTCTTCTCGTACTCCTCCTTCGCGATCCGGTCCCAGCCCAGGGTGCGCAGGAAGGCGTCGGTGTCGACCTGGCCCTCGCCGAACATCTCCGACAGCCGGCCGGAGGTCATGTGGCGGCGCACGTCCATCTCGTAGAACCGGTCCTGCGCCTGCACGTAGCCCTGCGCCATGAACAGGTCCTCGTCGGAGTCCGCGTAGATCTGCGGGATCCCGTTGCCGTCGCGCTTGACGTCCACGGGACCGGAGAGGCCCTTCAGCGTGATGGTGCCCTCGGTCTGCGGGAACGAGGCGCGCACGGTGCTGATGGACCAGTACGCCGCGTAGGCGACACCGCCGATCAGTGCCAGCACCAGCACGAGGGCCATGAGACGGAGTTTGCGCCCCTTCTTCCGGCCGGGCGTACCGGCCTGCTGACCCGTGGAGGCGGTGGTGTCGGTGGGCATCGCTGTCCTTGCTGTCCTAACGCGAGCGGCAGGTCGGGCTGTGCTTTTAGCTGAGCGCTGGAGCAACGATAGGCGCAGGGCCCCGCGCCACTTGACGCAAGGTCGGGAACCAGCCCGGACGGACGTTCGATCTTGCCCTGATCGGCGTCAAGAACGCGTCAAGACTTAGGTAAAGTAACGAAGTGGGGTGCCGTGGCATCGGGACCCGGGTCCCGGCGCGCGACACGAGCGAGCCCGCGCGCGGTGCGCACGCGTCACGGAAGGATCGGCCGCTGACTGTCCACCACCTCAACCAGCTGTTGCTCGTCAGCTCGCTCGTGCTGCTCGTGGCCGTCGCGGCGGTCCGGATCTCCTCGCGCAGCGGGCTCCCCAGTCTGCTCGTCTACCTGGGCATCGGCATCGCCATGGGTCAGGACGGCCTCGGCGGCATCCAGTTCGACAACGCCGAGCTGACGCAGGTCATCGGGTACGCGGCCCTCGTCGTGATCCTGGCCGAGGGCGGCCTGAGCACGAAGTGGTCGGAGTGCAGACCCGCGCTGCCCGCCGCCACCGCCCTGGCGCTGGCCGGCGTCGCGGTGAGCGTGGGGGTCACCGCGACGGCCGCGCACTTCCTGGTCGGGCTGGAGTGGCGGCAGGCGCTGATCATCGGAGCGGTGGTGTCCTCGACGGACGCGGCGGCCGTGTTCTCCGTGCTGCGCAGGATCCCCCTCCCCCGCCGCGTGACGGGCACCCTGGAGGCCGAGTCCGGCTTCAACGACGCCCCCGTGGTCATCCTCGTCGTCGCCTTCTCCGCGGCCGGACCGGTCGAGCACTGGTACGTGCTGATCGGCGAGATAGCGCTGGAGCTGGCCATCGGTGCCGCCCTCGGGCTCGCGGTGGGCTGGCTCGGCTCCTGGGGGCTGCGCCACGTCGCCCTCCCCGCGTCCGGGCTCTACCCCATCGCCGTCATGGCCATCGCCGTCGCCGCCTACGCCACCGGTGCCCTCGCCCACGGCAGCGGGTTCCTCGCCGTCTACCTGGCCTCGATGGTGCTGGGCAACTCGGGCCTGCCGCACTGGCCCGCCACCCGCGGCTTCGCCGAAGGGCTCGGCTGGATCGCCCAGATCGGCATGTTCGTGCTGCTCGGCCTGCTCGTCTCGCCGCACGAACTGGGCGACGACATCGTGCCCGCCCTGATCATCGGGCTGGCGCTGACCATGGTGGCCCGGCCGCTGAGCGTGGTGCTGTGCCTGGTGCCCTTCCGGGTGCCCTGGCAGGAACAGACCCTGATGTCGTGGGCGGGACTGCGGGGCGCGGTGCCCATCATCCTGGCGACGATCCCGATGGTGCAGGAGGTCGACGGCAGCCGCCGCATCTTCAACATCGTCTTCGTCCTCGTCGTCGTCTACACCCTGGTCCAGGGGCCGACCCTGCCCTGGCTGGCCGGCCGCCTGCGCCTGGGCAGCGGCCCGGAGGCCGCCGACCTCGGCATCGAGTCGGCCCCGCTGGAGCGGCTGCGCGGCCACCTGCTGTCCGTCGCCGTCCCGGAGGGCTCGCGGATGCACGGGGTCGAGGTGGCGGAGCTGCGCCTGCCGGCCGGTTCCGCGGTCACCCTGGTCGTGCGCGACGGCACGTCGTTCGTCCCCCTGCCGGCGACCGTGCTGCGACGCGGCGACGAACTCCTCGTCGTCGCCACCGACCCGGTACGGGACGCCGCCGAGCGCCGGCTGCGGGCGATCGGCCGCGGCGGCAAGCTGGCCGGCTGGCTGGGCACGGACGGTTCCCGGGCGGTGCGGTGACAGGCGGGGGCAGCTGCAGGCTTGGCTCGCCGCTCGGGCTCCTCGGCTCCCCAGGCTTCTCGGTTCCTCGGGCTCCTGGGGCTCCTCGGCTCCCCAGGCTTCTCGTCTCCTCGGGCTCCTCGGGCTCCTCGGGCTCCTCGTCTCCTCGGGCTCCTCAAGCTCCTCAAGCTCCTCACGGCCGCTTGCCCCGGAGGCCGGGATGCCCCCGCGGGGATGCCCGCCGGCCGGGATGCCGACGGGGTGCCTGCAGCACCGTCCGGTTCGCAGGCCTGGGCGGCTGGGCGGGGGTGACCTCGGGCGGCGGGTCGCATGGCCTCGTGCCGGGGTGCCCTCAGGACCGGAGGTCCTCGGATCCGGTTGCTTTGCTCCCGTGCCCTGTTGCCCTCGTGCCGGAGTGACCTCTTGCCCGGGCGTCCTGATGCGCGCATTCACAGGCATCCGCCCTGGTGGTGCTCCTTTTCACAGGCACCGCTCCCCCACATGCCTGTACCATGCAGGCGAGACCCCAGATCGAACCAACTCTGCCTGATGCAGAGCTGGCGCGACCGTATGGCGGCCGGCACGCCCTGAGCTGTGGCACCGGTATCTACCGCAGTCAGCGCAAGAGGACAGCTCTCGGCGCGCCCCTCAGCGGGCCTGCGCTACCAGGCGGCAGAAAGGCACGGGCCGTGGCATCCACGGTCACCTCGTCGGAGAAGTCGGCGGCCACCTCCCGCCCGGGATACGGCCAACTGTTGCGCACCCGCGGTGCCTGGACCTTCCTGGTCCCCGGTTTCGCGGCACGCCAGCCGTTCGCCATGCTCACCCTCTCCATCGTGCTGCTGGTGCAGCACACCACCGGCTCCTACGGAGCGGCCGGTGCCGTCGCCGCCGTCACCGGCGTGTCGATGGCCCTCTTCGCCCCCTACAGCGGCCGTCTCGCCGACCGTCACGGGCAGCGCGCCGTCCTGGTGCCCGGCGTGCTGGTGCACGCCCTGTCCGGGGTGACCCTGACCGCGCTGGCCCTGACCGACGCCCCGCTGTGGGTGCTGTTCGTCGCCGCGGTGCCCACCGGCGCCTCGGTGCCGCAGGTCGGGCCCATGGTGCGGGCCCGGTGGGGCGTCAAGCTGAAGAAGGACTCACCGCTGATGAACACGGCGGCGGCCTTCGAGTCGGTCACCGACGAGTTCACCTTCGTCGTCGGCCCCCTGCTGGCCACCGCCCTGTGCACGACCGTCGACCCGGCCGCCGGACTGCTCGCCGAGGCGTCCCTCACCCTGGTCGGCGGCCTGCTGTTCGCCGCCCAGAAGGGCACCCAGCCCGAGGTCGCTACCGACCGGCGCACGCGCGTGAAACACGCCTCCGCGCTGACCGTGCCCGGGGTGCGAGTGCTGATCGTGATCTTCCTGGGCATCGGTTCCGTGTTCGGCGGCATGCAGGTGTCGCTGGCCGCGTTCTCCGAGTCCATCGACCGGCCCGCCCTCAACGGCGTCCTGTACGGCGTCTTCGCCGCGGGCAACATGCTCGCCGGCATCGCCTGCGGGGCCATCGCCTGGAAGACCGCGCCCCAGCGCCGGCTCCTGATCGGCTACGCGGCGCTCGCCGTGACCGCGTCCGCCCTGTGGACCGCCCACTCGGCACTGCTGCTGGCCGCGCTCGGCCTCCTCGTCGGCATGTCCATCGCGCCTTCCCTGATCACCGGCTACACCCTGGTGGACGACCTGGTTCCCGCGGGCGCCCGCACCGAGGCCTTCACCTGGCTGACCGGCGCCGTCGCCCTCGGCCAGGCCGCCGCGGTGACCGTCGCCGGACAGCTGGAGGACCGGCTCTGGGACGGCGCCGGGTTCCTGGTGCCGATGGGGGGCACGCTGCTCGCCCTGATCACCCTCCTGGCCCTGCGGTCACGGCTGGTCCCGGCCCCGCGCGGCCGCACCGTCGCACGTGGCATGGGTCACCGCGCGCCCGTCGCAGTGGACTGATCCCGCGGAATACGTCACTATGGACCGTCGTTAGCACTCATCGAGTGAGAGTGCCAGGAGGAAGACAGTGCCGACCTACCAGTACCAGTGCACCGAGTGCGGCGAGGGCCTCGAGGCGGTGCAGAAGTTCACCGATGACGCTCTCACCGAGTGCCCGAACTGCCAGGGCCGCCTGAAGAAGGTGTTCTCGGCGGTGGGCATCGTCTTCAAGGGCTCCGGCTTCTACCGCAACGACAGCCGCGGCTCCTCGTCGAGCAGCTCGCCGGCGTCGAAGTCGTCGTCGTCCGACTCCTCCTCGTCCTCGGCATCGTCGTCCTCCTCGACGTCGTCCTCCACTACCTCCGGCTCGGGCGCGAGCTCGTCGTCGGGCTCCGGCAGCTCGACGAGCACGACCGCCGCGTAGCGCCCGCTCGGGCTCACCTGCCACTGACCCCGTCGCCTTCGGGCGGCGGGGTTTCGGCGTGGGGCGTGTCGGGGTGGGGCGTATTGGGGTGGGGCGTATCGGCGTGAGGCTGGTCGGCTCGGGGCTGGTCGGCTCGGGGCTGGTCGGCTCGGGGCTCGTCCGCGCGGTGCGGGATCGAGGCCGGAGCCGTGTGGTGGCACGGCGGGCGGTGCTGCTGGTTCGGGCCCGGTTCGGAGGGCCAGGGGGCCGTTAGGGTGCGGGGCATGGCGAACAAGGCGAACGCTCCTCAGCCTGCCACCGGGCCGACCGCGACGGCGGACATCGGCGTGATCGGCGGCTCCGGTTTCTACTCCTTCCTCGACGACGTGACCGAGGTGCAGGTCGACACCCCCTACGGGGCGCCCAGCGACTCCCTCTTCCTCGGTGAGGTCGCCGGCCGACGGGTCGCGTTCCTCCCCCGTCACGGACGCGGGCACCACCTGCCGCCCCACCGCATCAACTACCGGGCCAACCTGTGGGCGCTGCGCTCGGTGGGCGTGCGCCAGGTGCTCGGGCCCTGCGCGGTGGGGGGTCTGCGCCCCGAGTACGGACCCGGCACGCTGCTGGTCCCGGACCAGCTCGTCGACCGGACGAAGTCCCGTGCGGGCACCTACTTCGACGGGCTCCCGCTCCCCGACGGAACCGTTCCGAACGTGGTGCACGTGTCGCTCGCCGACCCCTACTGCCCCACCGGGCGGGCCGCGGCCCTGAAGGCGGCCCAGGGGAAGGACTGGACCCCGGTGGACGGCGGAACGCTGGTGGTCGTGGAGGGGCCGCGCTTCTCCACCCGCGCGGAGTCGCTGTGGCACCAGGCGCAGGGCTGGTCCGTGGTGGGCATGACCGGTCACCCCGAGGCCGCCCTCGCCCGCGAGCTGGAGCTCTGCTACACCTCCCTGACCCTCGTCACCGACCTCGACGCCGGCGCCGAGACCGGTGAGGGCGTCTCCCACGACGAGGTCCTGCGGGTGTTCGCGGCCAACGTGGACCGGCTGCGGGGCGTGCTCTTCGACACCGTGGCAGCACTCCCGGCGGCGGACGAGACGCGGGAGTGCCTGTGCGCTTCCGCGCTCGGTGGGATGGACCCCGGGATCCCCCTGCCGTAGGGGGGTGGCTGCGGGCCAGGATCGTCCGGGGAGGCGGCCGGTTGCGTTCAGGGGCCTCGGTGCATTGGTGCGTGCGTTGGTGCGTTGGTGCGTTGGTGCGTGCGGAGGTTTTCCTTCGGGTGACGAAGTTGTCCACAGGGCCGTGCACGTCCACAGGCCCCAGCGAGCTGCGGTGACAGACGCCATCGTGGAGATCGCAAGCCAGCCGATCCCTCGTCACAGGTGGTGGTCCCGTGTCGTCGTCCGTGTGGTCGTCCGTGTCCAACCGTCCCCCGTCCCGGTATCCCTCTTCCGCCCCTCTCGGCCCCGACTCACCTCCCGGCCCGCCCTCTCTCCCCCCACGCCCCCTTCCGGCTCGTTCCCCTGCTTCTCCGGCTTCTCCTGCTTCTCCGGCTGTTCCCCCTGCCGCTGCTCCGCCTCCTGCTGCTCCTGCCTCGTTTCTCGGGTCTTCGGGTTCTTCCGGCACTTCCGTCGTCCGCGCGTCCCCGCCTCCGGGTGAGTGCGCCGCCTGCGGGCACGGCCGCGGTCCCGACGGGCCGAACGGTGCCGAGGTACCGCCGACGTGCGAGGTGCCGCACTTCGCGCCGGTGCGCGTGCGGGCCGGGCTGCTCCATCCCGGCAGGCTGACCGCCCACCGGAGGAGGGCCGTGGCGGCGGGCCTCGCCGTCACGGCTGCCGCGCTCGTGGCGGCAGGCCCGCGGGAGGCCGACCGGTCCCGGGACCACCCCGACGCGGCGGACACCGCGCGCCCGGCCGCCGCGGCGAAGGCCCGGGACCTCGTCCGCAAACGCGGCGCGGCGACGCACGTCACGGCGCCCGTGCGGATCGCCGACGCCGCGACGGTACGACTGCTGCGACCGGGGGACCGGGTCGACGTGATCGCCGCCGACGAACGCGCGACCGGCGGCGCGGCCCGTGTGGTGGCGCGCGGGGCGCGGGTCACGGACGTGCCCGGCCTGCCCGACGACGCCTACGGGAGGACGGGCGGGGAGGACTCGGCCGGCGAGCGTGCGGTCGGCGACGCGATGCACAGCGGGACGCTCGTGGTGTTGTCGGTGCCGCGCGCCACCGCGGCCGAACTCGTCGGCGCGAGCGCCACGGCACGGCTTGCGGTGACACTGTGCTGAACAGTGCCTTTTCGAGCGCCGCGGCCGCGGCGGATCCCTCGTACGAGCGACCCGATTGGACAGGCCGACACGGCGTTGACGTAGGTTGCGGAGCGTTTTGTTCCCACCGCGTACGCGAGAAGAGGCACCGAGTTGAGCGAGCAGAAGGACACCAGCATCTGGCAGGGCTTCAAGGCCTTCCTGATGCGCGGCAACGTCGTCGACCTGGCCGTGGCCGTGGTGATCGGCGCCGCCTTCACGAACATCGTCAACGCGGTCGTGAAGGGTGTCATCAATCCGCTCGTCGGAGCGTTCGGCACGCAGAACCTGGACAGTTACAGCTCGTGCCTGAAGGGCCCCTGCGAGGGGAGCGGCGACGCAGCGACGGGCGTCAGGATTCTGTGGGGCTCGGTCCTCGGGGCGACCCTGCAGTTCGTGATCACCGCGGCGGTGGTCTACTTCCTCATGGTGCTGCCCATGGCCAAGTACCTGGCCCGCGTGGAGGCCCGCCGGAAGGCCAAGGAAGGCACACAGGAAGTGATCGAGGTTTCCGAGCTGGAGGTGCTCAAGGAGATCCGCGACGCCCTGGTGTCGCAGCGGGGCTCCGGCACCAGCGAGCGCTGAGCGTCGCCGGAAGGTGCGTCGGCAGGTCGGCCGGAGGCGGGGGTGTGGGTCAGATGTGGTGGGGCGGCTTCTCGTCGAGGAAGCGCTTCAGATCCGCCGCGCTGTCGCCGGACGGCCGCTCTCCCCACCCGCGGTCCGTGTCGTCGGAGGACTGCTGGTCCAACGGGTCGTCGAAGACCAGCGCCGGCTTCGGCTCGCTCGGTTCGGCGTCGGGGGTGCGGGCAGTGCTCATACGTCCAGGGTACGACCGCGGCCGTCCGCCCCCGCCCCTGCGGCGGTGCGCCGGTCGGCACCGCCCGGACACGGCCCCGGGAGCGGGTCGCTGCTCCAGACTGGCGCCATGACAGTTGACGCTCTGACGGATGTGACCGGCCTGCGCGTCGGACACGCCACGCACACCGGTGACGGCGCGCTCACTGGAGCCACGGTCGTCCTCACACCGGAGGACGGGGCGGTGGCCGCCGTGGACGTGCGCGGTGGGGGCCCGGGAACCAAGGAGACCGACGCACTCGACCCGCGCAACCTCGTGCAGAAGGTCCAGGCCGTCGTCCTGACCGGCGGCAGCGCCTACGGGCTCGACGCGGCGTCCGGGGTGATGGCCTGGCTGGAGGAACGCGGACGTGGGGTGCGCGTGGGGCCCGACCCCGCGCACGTCGTGCCGGTCGTGCCGGCGGCGTGCGTGTTCGACCTGGGGCGGGGCGGCGACTTCCGCGCCCGCCCGGACGCGGCCACCGGACGCGCCGCCGTCGAGGCCGCTGCCGCGACCGCGCCCGGGGCCCCGGTTCCGCAGGGGTCGGTGGGGGCGGGTACGGGAGCCGTGGTCGGACAGCTGAAGGGTGGGATCGGCACCGCCTCGACAGTCCTGGAGTCCGGGATCACCGTCGCGGCACTGGTGGTCGCCAACGCGGCGGGGTCGGTGGTCGATCCGGAAACGGGGGTGCTGTACGGGGAGTTGTTCGCAGGCCGGGTGCGCTACCCGGACCCCGAGGTCCATCGGGCCGCCCTCCGACGGCTCGACGAACTGGCCGAACGCAGCGCCCCTCCCCCGCTCAACACGACCCTGGCGGTCGTGGCCACCGACGCGGCCCTGACCAAGGCACAGGCCCAGAAGCTGGCCGGCACGTCCCACGACGGCATCGCCCGCGCGGTGCGGCCGGTCCACCTGCTCAGCGACGGCGACACGGTGTTCACACTCGCCACGGGCGCCCGGCACCTCGACCCGGCCGACCCGTTGGCGCTCAACGACCTCCTGGCGGCGGGCGCGGACATGGTCACCCGCGCCATCGTGCGCGCGGTCCGGCGGGCCGAGTCGGTGGACGGGCCGGGCGGAGCATGGCCGTCCTACGGGGAGTTGTACGGAGGGGGGGAGCGGAGCAGGCCGGGACGGTGACGAGGGCGGTACCGCTGCCGACGGGAGTTGAAGGGCTCCGCCACCGCCTCAGGTCTCCCTCGGTCTCCCACGGCCGTCTGTCCTCGGTCGTCTGTCGTCCGCCTCTGCCGTCGGCATCAGGCACCACCGCGTTGAGCCCCGCTGCCGCGTGCAGTCCTCACGTTGCCCCGCCCTGACGGCCACTCCCGCGCGTACCGGCAGGGCGGGATCGGGGCACGGGCACGGGGGCACAGGGCACGGGGGCACAGGGCACGGGGGCACAGGGCACGGGGGCACGGGGGCACGGGGCAAAGGTGGACGCGGTGCGTCGACTGAGGCCAGGGGTGCCGAAGTCGAGCACGGGCCCGGCCCGGCCCGGCAGGAGTTTCGGGAGCGCGCCCACTCGCTGCACGCCCCCACGCTGAGCATCCACCGGCTGAAAGGGGCCAGGGGCTACGGGGAGAGGGAGGGAGGGGGGGAGGGGGGAGGACCCCCCGAAGGGGAAAACCCCCCGCCGGCAGCCATCCCCCGCCCCGTTGTCGCGGTTCTGTCACGGCACCGTCCTCATACGGGTCGGACGGAACCCGGGTGGCCGGGTGACCTCTCTTCGTTCGCGTACGCCGCTTACGTGCGTGTAGGGGGCGTTCGGAGTGGATCACCCGCATCGTTCGAATCTGGAGCAGCCCGTGACAACGTCGGACAACGCAGCGCGGCGCGCACTGGCGGCCGGTGCCGCCCTCCTGGTCGGCGCCCTCACCCTCACCGCCTGCGGCGGCAGCGCCCAGGCCGACGGAAGCCGTGACGGCAAGGGTGGTCGGGGCGGCGAACGGGCCGGCAACGTGTCGGTCGCGAAGATAGCCATCTCCGCGAAGGACGGCTCGACCGGTGCATCGATCAACTCGACGGGGGTCAAGGTGAGCGGGGGCCGCCTGACGGACGTGAAGATGACCGTGGCCGACTCGGGCGAGGCGGTGGCCGGTGCGATCTCGTCCGACGGGACCACCTGGAAGCCCGGCAAGCAGTTGGAGCGCGGGACGACGTACCGGATAGCGGCGACGGCGAAGGACGGCAAGGGCCGCACCTCGGCGGCCGACTCCCGCTTCACCACCGTCACGTCCGCCAACAGTTTCATCGGTACGTACACACCGGACAACGGCACCACGGTCGGCGTGGGCATGCCCGTCTCCTTCACCTTCGACAAGGCGATCACGGACAAGAAGGCCGTGCAGTCGCACATCACCGTCACGTCCAGCAGCGGGCAGAAGGTGGTGGGGCACTGGTTCGGCGCCCAACGCCTGGACTTCCGGCCCCAGGAGTACTGGAAGGCCGGTTCCAAGGTCACGATGAAGATCGACCTGGACGGTGTCGAGGGGGCCAACGGTGTGCACGGCGTGCAGAAGAAGACGGTCACCTTCACCGTCGGCCGGTCACAGGTCTCCACCGTGGACGTGAACACCCAGACCATGACGGTCGTGCGGGACGGCAAGACGGTCAAGTCGGTTCCGATCTCGGCGGGCGACGCCGAGCACTCCACCTACAACGGGCAGATGGTGATCTCCGAGAAGTTCACCCAGACCCGCATGAACAGCCGGACGGTCGGTATGGGATCCGAGTACGACATCCCGGACGTGCCGCACGCGATGCGACTGACCACCAGCGGGACCTTCATCCACGGCAACTACTGGTACAACAAGGGAAACCCGCCCTTCGGCCGGCAGGGCACCAGTCACGGGTGCGTCGGGCTGGCGGACGTGCGGGGCGCGCAGGGCGACACGCCCGGCAAGTGGTTCTTCGACAACTCCCTCCTCGGGGACGTGGTGGTCGTGCAGAACTCCCCCGACAGCACGGTCGCGCCGGACAACGGCCTCAACGGCTGGAACATGGACTGGAGCGCGTGGGTCGCGGGCAGCATGGTCTGACGTCGCACCGCACCGTGGATCCGTCGCCGCAACCCCCGGCCGGACGGCAAGTTTTGACGTCCCTTCCGGCCGGGTAGGAATTTCTCGCGCGGCCCGCCCGTTTTCCCGGCGTACGTTTTCTCGGTTCCCGGACATGATGTCCGACCGAGGGGCTACGGTATGCACCCACAAGGTGACATGCAGCAACGCCGGGAGAAGCCTTGAGCGTTCCGTACGAGACGGCAGCGTACGAACCGTCCGACTCGCCCGAGTCTCCGGAGGAGCACCTCGCGCGACTGCTCGGCCGTGCCCTGAACTCGTTCGAGTTGCCGGACGAGACGTTGGCCCGGCTCGACTGCGCCCTCGCACACGACGGCTCGCTGCACTCCGCGCATCACAGTGCCGGCCTGCACCGGGAGACGTACCGACACACCTGGCTGCTCGCCGACGGCTCCGCGCTCACGCTGTGGGAGCTGGTGCACAACACGGCTCGCGACGGGGAGCCCCAGCACGAGGTGTACGTGGACGAGGAGGAGCTGCGGGTCGCCACCGCCCGTCTGCCACTGCCTCCGGACGCCCCGGAGTTCGAGCTCCCGGCGGCGGTGCAGCTTCCCGCGCTGCCCGTCCCCCGGCCCGCCTACGTGCCGGACGACTCGGCGGACCACGCCCGCCGCTTACTGCGCCGGGCGGAGAACACGGACCGGCCGGACGCCCGGACGGCGGCGCTGCTGAGGACGGCTTTCGCGCACCAGATCACCCAGGCTTTCGGCCGTCCGTCGTACTCGGGCAGGTCGGGCCTGTGCTTCGCGCTGTACGAGCACGCGTTCCTGCTGCGGGACGGCGCGGAGGTCTCCCTCTGGGAGGTCGAGCACACGGCCACGCCCGACGGGCGGCACATGTGCGAGGTCTACGTGACGGAGGACGCGGCCCGCGACGCGATGGAGCGCCGGGCGACCCAGGTGCCGTAGACCCGGCGCGTGCCCTCCGCGGCGCTTGCTTCACTGATGCGCCGGGGGGCGTGGGGCAGGGGCAGGGGGCGTCTTCCGGTCGCCTGCCCCGCCGATGACGTGGAGCCGACCAGTGCCCCCGGGGGACTGCCGCCTCGCCGGTGCGGCCGGGCGGACGGGTGTGGGCGCCAGTTGTGCTCGCGCCCCGTGCCCGCTGGTGCCGCGCGGGTTGAGCCGCTGCGCGGCGGGGCGCACGGGCGGCCGGCCTGCCAGGGCGTAGGTGGCCGCGTTGCCTTGGTGGCGTGCGCGAGGGCGGCGGACGGCCGGGGCTGCTGTGCTGCGCCCTCCCGTCCCTCGCTCGGCGCGGCGGCCGGCGGGCTCAGCGGCCGTCGTCGGCGAGGCGTCGTACGAGACCGGCGAAGGCGGCGCGTTCCGCCGGGCTGAGGGTGACGGCCTCCGCCCACGGGCCCGTCTGGCGCTGGCGGGGAATCGTCGGCAGCTGCCGCTTCTGCGCGCGCCCGGTGCCGGGCGTGGGCAGGTGGGGCGTCTGCGGACGGGCGTCCTTCACCCAGCGGCTCAGCCGTGCGGAGATCGGCGTGCGCTCCTGCCCCGCCTGCCCCGCCTGCCCCGCCTGCCCCGCTCCGGCGTGAAGGTCTCCATGACCGCGGCGGCCGTGGCGGCGCAGGACGGTGGCCAGGCCGGCCGCGCAGCTGACGGCGGCCACGGCTGCCAGTGTCAGGGCGGTCGTGCCCGTCACCCTCGAGATCGCGTCGTGCTCAGGCATGCCGCCCAGTACACACCACGGTCCGGGGCCGATGTCCCCGGACCGTGATGATGGTGATCTATCTCGCACTCGGCATGAATGCCTCAGACCACCCGGATGGACGCATGCCGACCCCGCCGTTCCGTCGGGACATCCGCCCTTCTGCCGGGCCGTCCGCCTTCCTCGTGGGCTCCACGCTGCAGCTTCTCGTGGAGCCCACGCTTCCCGTCGTGCCGTGACCGGACCGGTCGGCCGCGTGGTTCAGGCGGCCACGGGCTGGCCGGAGGGAGCCGGCGAGGCCGCCTCACCCTTGCCGCCCGTGCCGTCGGCGGCTGCCGGAACCGGCTTGCGCAGGCCCTTCAGGAGGATCACCAGGGCCGCTGTGACGACCACGCCCGCGGCGATGGCGACCAGGTAGAGCAGCGGGTTGCCGATGAGCGGGACCACGAAGATGCCGCCGTGCGGCGCCCGCAGGGTCGCGCCGAACGCCATGGACAGGGCACCGGTGACGGCACCGCCCACCATGGAGGCGGGGATGACGCGCAGCGGGTCGGCCGCGGCGAACGGGATCGCGCCCTCGGAGATGAACGAGGCGCCCAGGACCCAGGCCGCCTTGCCGTTCTCCCGCTCGGTCCGGTTGAACAGCTTGCCCCGGACCGTCGTGGCCAGCGCCATCGCCAGCGGCGGGACCATGCCGGCCGCCATGACCGCGGCCATGATCTTCATGGCGGAGTCGCTGGGGCTGGCGACCGCGATACCGGCGGTGGCGAAGGTGTAGGCGACCTTGTTGACGGGACCGCCGAGGTCGAAGCACATCATCAGGCCGAGGAGGGTGCCGAGCAGGATGGCGTTGGTGCCGGTCAGGCCGTTGAGCCAGTCGGTCATGGCCTTCTGCGCCTCGGCGATGGGCTTGCCGATCACCACGAACATCAGGAAGCCGACGACCGCCGAGGAGATCAGCGGGATCACCACCACCGGCATGATGCCGAGCAGGGCGGTGGGAATCCGCACCCGCTGGATCCCGAGCACCACCGCACCGGCGATGAGACCGGCCGCGAGACCGCCGAGGAAGCCGGCGTTGATGGTGAGCGAGATCGCGCCGCCGACGAAGCCGGGCACCAGGCCGGGCCGGTCGGCCATGCCGTAGGCGATGTAGCCGGCCAGGACGGGAACGAGGAAGCCGAAGGCGACGCCGCCGATCTGGAAGAGCAGCGCGCCCCAGCTCGCCGCCTCCGTCCACAGGAAGTGGTCCATGACGGACGGCGCTTCGTTGATCTCGTAGCCGCCGATGGCGAAGCCGAGGGCGATGAGGAGTCCGCCCGCGGCGACGAAGGGGACCATGTAACTGACGCCGGACATCAGCCACTTGCGCAGCTTGGTGCCGTAGCCGTCACCGGATGCGGCGCCGCGTTCGACGGGTGTGCCGCCGTCCGCCGCGGGGGCGGTGACCTCGCCGCGCTCGGCCTTCTCCCGGACCTCGGCGATCAGTTCGGCGGGGCGGTTGATGCCGGCCTTGACCCCGGTGTCGACGGTCGGCTTGCCGGCGAAGCGTTCCTTCTCCCGGACGGGCACGTCGTGGGCGAAGATCACGCCGTCCGCCGCCTCGATCACCGCCGGGTCGAGCCGGGTGAAGCCCGCCGACCCCTGGGTCTCGACGCTGACCTCCACACCCGCCTCGCGGCCCGCGTTCTCCAGGGACTCGGCGGCCATGTAGGTGTGGGCAATGCCGGTGGGGCAGGACGTGACGGCGACGATCCGGAAGGGGCGCCGCCCGGACGCGTCCGCCCCGGCGTCAGTACCGACACCCGTACCGGCATCGGCGTCCGCGGCTGCCGTACCGGTGGAACGGGTGGCTGCCGTGGTGGCGTTGGTGCCTTCGGCCGGGCCGGTGGCGCCCTTCGGGTCATCGCTGCTGCCCGTGGCGGCACCGGCGGAGGCCGCCGCCGGTGCCGCCACGGAGTGGGTGGTTCCCGGGGCTCCGCCGGGCTGTGCGGGTGCGGCGCCCTCCGGCTCCGCGGAGCCCGCGCCGGCCGTCGAGCCCGCGTCGGCCGTCGAGCCCGCGTCGGCCGTGGGGGCTGTGGCGTCCGAGGCCGCCGGGGACTCGTCGCCGCGGATGAGTGCCGCAGCGGCCGCCGGGTCGGTGACCTCGCGCAGGGCGGTGGTGAACTCGGCGTTCATCAGCTGCCGGGCCAGCGAGGACAGGATGGTCAGGTGGTCGTCGTCCGCGCCTGCCGGGGCGGCGATGAGGAAGATCAGGTCGGCGGGGCGGTCCGCCGCTCCGAAGTCGACACCGTCCGCGCTGCGCCCGAAGGCCAGCGTCGGCTCGGTGACGTGTTCGCTGCGGCAGTGCGGGATGCCGATGCCGCCGTCGAGGCCGGTGGGCATCTGGGCCTCACGGGCGGCCACGTCGGCCAGGAAGCCGTCCAGGTCGGTCACCCGGCCCAGGGCCACCATGCGCTCCGCGAGGGCACGGGCCGCCGCTTCCTTGGTGTCGGCGGACAGGTCGAGGTCGACCAGGTCCGCGGTGATCATGTCGCTCATCGCGGGCTCCTTCGCACGCGTATCGCCCGGGGGGTGCCGTGGGCGGGGGAGGGGACGGGGATGCGGTGGGGGGAGGCAAGGTCGGGGGGACGGGGAACGGACGTGGGGGAACGGGGAACGGACGTGGGGGGAGGGAGAACGGACGTGGGCGGACGGCCGGGGGCGGGGACGGACGGCAGCGGCATCGGTGGCGGTACCGGCAGGTGGAGGTTCCTCATGTGACCGGCTCCTTCAGCGCGCGGTCGACCGGGATGTCCGCGGTGACCGTCACGGCGGACGGGTCGAGGTCGCTCGGAGCCGGCATGGCACTGCCCGGGGTCTGGACGGCCGCTGCCCCGTGGGCGAGGGCGGAGGCGAGGGCCTCCGGACCGCGTCCGCCGGCGATGAGGAACCCGGCGAGCGAGGAGTCGCCCGCGCCGACGTTGCTGCGGACGGTCTCCACGCGGGCGGTGCCGAACCAGGTGCCGTCCGCGTCGACCAGCAGCTGCCCGTCGGCGCCGAGGCTGGCCAGCACCGCCTTGGCTCCCATCTCCCGCAGCTCTCCGGCGGCCTTGGCCGCGTCACCCACCGTGGCGAGCGGGCGGCCGACGGCCTCGGCGAGTTCCTCCGCGTTGGGCTTCACGACGTCCGGCTGTCCGCTCAGCGCCGCGGTCAGGGCCGGACCGGAGGTGTCCAGGGCGATGCGCACGCCGGCCGCGTGCGCCCGGGTGACCACCTCGGCGTACCAGCTGGGGTCCAGTCCGCGCGGCAGGCTGCCGCAGCAGGCGATCCAGTCGGCGCCCGCGGACTGCCGGTACACGGTCCGCAGCAGCAACTCCTGCTCGGCCGCGCTCAGTTCCGGGCCGGGCGCGTTGATCTTGGTGAGGACGCCGTCCGACTCGGCCAGTGCGATGTTGGACCTGGTGGGGCCTTCGACGGGGACCGGCGCCACCTCGATGCCCTGGGCGTCGAGCAGTTGGGCGACCAGGGCGCCGGGCGCGCCTCCCAGGGGGAGGACGGCCACGGTGCGCCGTCCGGCCGCGGCCACCGCCCGGGAGACGTTGACGCCCTTGCCGCCCGGGTCCACACGTTCGCCGGTGGCCCGGACGACCTCACCGCGGTCCAGTGAGGGGACCTCGTAGGTGCGGTCGAGGGACGGGTTGGGGGTGACGGTGAGGATCATGCGCGTACCACTTCCGTGCCGCCGCGTTCGATCGCGAGGGCGTCGTCCGGGCTCAGCCCGCTGTCGGTGATCAACAGGTCCACGTCGCCCAGGTCTCCGAAGCGGGCGAAGTGTTCCTGGCCGTGTTTGGAGGAGTCGGCGAGGAGCACGACCCGGCGGGCGGCGGCCATGGCCGCACGCTTCACCGCGGCCTCGGCCAGGTCCGGCGTGGTCAGTCCGTGCTCGGGGGAGAAGCCGTTGGCCGCCACGAACAGCACGTCGGCGCGGATCTCTCCGTAGGCGCGCAGGGCCCAGGCGTCCACGGCGGCGCGGGTACGGTGCCGGACGCGTCCGCCGACGAGGTGGAGCTGAAGACCGGGGTGGTCGGCGAGGCGGGCGGCGATGGGGAGGCTGTGGGTCACGACGGTGAGCGACAGTTCCACCGGGAGCGAGCCGGCGAGCCGGGCGATCGTGGAGCCGGCGTCGACGATGACCGTGCCGTCGGCGGGCACCTCGACCAGGGCGGCCTTGGCGATGCGGTCCTTCTCGTCGGCGGCGGTCGTCTCACGTTCGGCGAGGTCCGGCTCGAAGTCGAGGCGCCCGACGGGGATGGCCCCACCGTGCACCCGGCGGACCAGACCCGCCCGGTCGAGGGTCTTCAGGTCCCGGCGGATCGTCTCCGCGGTCACCTGGAACTCCTCGGCCAGGGACACCACGTCCACCCGGCCGCTCTCCCGGGCCAGACGCATGATCGCCTGCTGACGCTCCGGCGCATACATGCCCACTCACCTCCGAACCGTGCCCGAACGTGTGGTTTCACTGTGAAGGGTAGGCCGGAGCGCGCGGAAAGTAAACACTTTCGGGCACAGTCGGGCATGAACGGGTGTCTGCCTGTGCCCGTTTTGTTGGAGCGGTCGGGGGGCGTACGGGCTAGCGGGCGGTGCGCGGCGTTCAGCGCCCGGCGTTCGGCGCGCCCGGCGTTCGGCGCCCGGCGTTCACCTTCACCCGCCGGCCCTCCGTCCCCCTGCCCCCCTGCCCTCGTCCCCGGCTCCCCGGTGCCGGCCTCGGCATCGCACGGGGGCCGCCCTCGCCCGGCCCCTCCATCGGCACCGGCACCGGCACCGGCACCAGCACCAGCACGGCGTGGCACGGCACGGCACGGCACGGCACGGCACCGGATGATGTGACCGACCGAAGCCGGAGGGCCGGGCACCCACCCTGTGGATGCCCGGCCCTCCGGCCGACTCGCGTCGACTTCCCGCTCCGCCGTTCCGCGTCTCCGCCGGTTCCGCGTCTCCCCCGTTTCGCGTTCCCGCCGTTCCGCGTTCCCGCCGTTCCGCGTTCCCGCCGTTCCGCGTCCCCGCGGTTCCGCGGTTCCCCGTTTCCGCCGTTCACTCCCGGGTCAGGACACGAACTCCGGCTTCCGTTCCTCCGCCGGCAGCTCCCCCCGCGTGCTCTCCGTGGCCCCCGCGGCACCGTCACCGACTCCGGCTCCGGAGCCGGGCACCGCGGCGGTGGGCGTCCCGTGCTCCCCCGCTGCCCCCTCCACGTGCTGGGCGGGCCGCTTGGGCAGCGCGGACATCAGCAGGAAGATCAGGCCCAGCACCGCGGCCACCCAGCCCAGGGCGTACTCGAACCCGTCGGCGTAGGCGCGTCCCACCTCGGCGGGGGCCAGCGGCTCGTCGATCACGCCGAAGAAGACCACCGAGACCAGGCCGAGGCCGAGCGCGTTGCCCATCTGCTGCACCGTGTTGATCAGACCCGACGCCGATCCCGCGTGGGCGTGCGGCACCTCCGACAGCACCGCGTCCGTCAGCGGAGCGACGATCAGCCCCATGCCGACGCCCATGACGACCAGTGGCAACGCCATCTGCCAGGAGGAGATGCCCAGGCCGTAGCGCTCGGACTCCCAGATGTAGAGCAGCACGCCGGCGGCCATCACCAGCGCTCCCGCCTGGAGCACCTTCCGCCCGAAGCGCGGTACCAGCAGCTGCACCGACATGCCCGCCGCCACCGAGACGGCGATGGAGAACGGCAGCCCGGTCAGTCCCGCCCGCAGGGCCGTCCAGCCGAGCCCGACCTGCATGTACAGCGTCCACACCAGGAAGAAGACACCGAGGCCGATGCCGAACACCGTCTGCACGGCGATGCCCGCCGCGAAGCTCTTGACCCGGAACAGGGACACCTCGATCAGCGGGGAACCGTCCCGTGCGGCCCTGCCGCGCTCGTACGCCACCAGCAGGGCCAGCACCACCAGCGCGCCCGCCATCGACACGTACCCCCACACCGGCCAGCCCAGCTCGCGGCCGCGGGTGAGCGGGTAGAGCAGCATCAGCAGGCCCAGGGTCACCATTCCGACACCCACGAGGTCCAGCTTCAGGGCCCGTGGGGCCTTCGACTCGGTGATGAAGCGACTGCCCAGCACCAGTGCGGCGAGGCCGACCGGCAGGTTGATCAGGAAGATCGGCCGCCACTCGAGACCGAACAGGTTCCACTCGGTCAGCAGCGCGCCGAGCAGGGGCCCGGACACCGCGCCGAGGCCGACGATCGCGCCGAACAGTCCGAAGACCTTGCCGCGTTCGTGCGCCGGGAAGGTGGCGTGCACGATCGACAGGACCTGCGGCACCATCATGGCCGCCGTCGCTCCCTGGAGGATGCGGGAGGCGACCAGCATCTCCGGGTTCACGGCCAACCCGCACAGGGCCGAGGCGACGGTGAAGCCGCCGACGCCGACGAGGAAGACCCGCTTGCGGCCGTGGATGTCGCCGAGCCGTCCACCGGTGATCAGGCCGGCCGCGAAGGCGAGCGCGTAGCCCGCGGTGATCCACTGGATCTGGCTGAACGTGGCGCCCTCGTCCCGCTGGATGGTCGGGATGGCGATGTTGACGATGGTGACGTCCACGAGGTCCATGAAGGCGGCGGTCATCACGATCGCCAGCGCGAACCAGCGCCGCCGGTCACCGGTCGGCGATGAAGACGGCGAGGGCGAAGCAGACGGCGAGGGCGAGGGCGAGGCGGAAGGATCCGCAGCAGCGCCCGATGAGTGCGCCGGGACGGAACCCGGAGCAGCCGCCGCGTCCTCCGCGAGCCGACCCGAGCCCGAGTCGGTGCCCGAGGGGGTCACGGGGCCCGCCCCCGAGCCGTTGCGGGAGGTGCGGTTCGAAGCGGTGCCGGAGCCGGCGCCGGGCTCGGTGCCGGAGCCGACGCCGGGCTCGGTGCCGGAATCGGTGCCGGGATCAGTGCCGGAGGTGGAGTCCGTGTAGGTCATGCCCCGAAGCTATGAGCCATGTAGGTCAGATCAGGTCCTATTCCTCGGGCATCCTGGAACGCATGACGACGGACACCCCGGCCCGGCTGCTGACCCTCCTCTCCCTCCTCCAGACGCCTCGTGAATGGCCCGGCGGCGAACTCGCCCAGCGCCTCGGGGTGTCCCGCCGAACGGTCCGGCGCGACATCGACCGGCTGCGCGAACTCGGCTATCCCGTCCAGGCGACCCTGGGCTCCGAGGGCGGTTACCGGCTCGTCGCCGGCAAGGCGATGCCGCCCCTGGTGCTCGACGACGAGGAGGCGGTGGCCATCGCGGTCGGCCTTCGGGCGGGCGCCGGACACGCACTGGAAGGCGTCGAGGAAGCGTCCGTACGGGCGCTGGCGAAACTGGAGCAGGTGCTGCCCGGCCGGCTGCGTCACCGCGTGAGCACCCTCCAAGCCGCCACCACTCCCCTGACCAGCGGCGACGGCGCGACCATCGCCCCCGAGACGCTGACCGTCATCGCGTCCACGGTGGCCGGGCACGAACGCCTCCGCTTCGCCTACCGGGCGGCCGACGGCACCGAGTCCCGGCGCCTGACCGAGCCGTACCGGCTGGTGTCGACCGGACGGCGCTGGTACCTCGTGGCGTACGACCTCGACCGCGCCGACTGGCGCACGTTCCGCGTCGACCGGCTGAGCGAACCCTTCGCGACCGGCGCGCGCTTCACCCCGCGTGAGCTGCCCACCGGCAGCGCGGCGGAGTACCTGCGCCAGTCGATGCACCGCCAGCACGAGTCCTACGACCTCGACGTCACCTTCGCGGCCCCGGCCGATGTCGTCGCCCCGCGGCTGCCACCCTGGCTGGGCACGCCCGAACCGCAGGACGAGCACAGCTGCCGGCTGCGCGCCACGGTCGGGGACGTGAAGGAGTGGACGGCGGTCCGCCTGCTGCTCCTCGGCCACGACTTCACCGTGCACGGACCACCGGAACTGGTGGCATGCGTACGGGAACTGGGCACGCGTATGGTCCGTGCGGCCGGCGACGCCCCGACCCCGCCGGCCGCCCGAGGTCAGGCCCGCGGTGACGGCTCCCGGCACACCACCGACTGAGACGTCATCAGCAGCCCCCGTGTCCTGGGCGGCGCGCACGCCGTGGGCGGCGCGGCGCGCACGGCCAACGGGTGGGCAACCCCCTGGCCGTCAGCCGACGTCGCCGGCGACGGCGTCCCAGGGGAAGTGCCGCAGCGCGGCCAGGTTGGCCACGGCCAGTTCGGCGGGGCCCCGCGCGCCCTCGGCCGGGTCGTCACCGGCCGCCCAGTCCTCCGTGGCCGTGCGCACGGCCGCACCGGCGACGGCAGCGGCGAAGCGCAGCCGCGTCCGGACGGCAACGTTGTCGACGTCCACGGGAGCCGGCCCACCGGAGGTCTTCCGACGGGCGGCCACCCGCTCCGCCAGGACGTCGGCCAGCGCCCGGTCCGAGGCCTGGCAGACCTCCGCCCACACCCGGCGCAGCACGGGGTCCGAGCCCGCCAGCCGGATCAGCGTGCGCATCCAGTCCCACGAGGCCGCCGACACCCCGACGCCCGGCGTCAGCGTGTGCCGTACGGCGCCCTCCAGCGCCTGCGGAACGGACACCCCGGCCGGGGCTGCCCGCACCGCCTCCACCCAACGACCGGCGCCCGCCTCGTAGAGCGGCGCGATGGCCTCCTCCTTGGTGGCGAAGTACCGGTAGAACGTCCGCGGGGCGACGCCTGCCGCATGGGCGATGTCCTCCGCCCGGGTGGCCCGCAGTCCTTGCCGGATGAAGAGGCCGGCGGCTGCGCGGGCGATCGTCATACGGGTCTCGGCCTTGCGCCGCTCGGTCAGCGAGGGCGCGGGAGGCGAGGACGGAGACGAGGACGGAGGCGGCGACAGGAGCTGGGGCTCGGACGCGTTCGACGCAGGTGGGGCCGGGCTCGGGGAGGACGGGGGCGTCGGGGTGGTGCTGCTCACGCCCGGCAGGCTATGCCCCTGTGGCACAATCTGCCATCTGGCGGGCCACCCCGGGGTTCAGGTTCGGGGTGGCCCGCTTCTCATGCCCACTCCAGAGGGCCACCGCAGCCCAGACGGCCACGGGGTGTGGGTCGCCGCGCGAACTGGGGCTACGAGCCGCGCCCGCGGGCGCACCGGATGCGGGAGGCGGCTCCGGACCCGGGGTGCGGGCTCCTGAACACCTGCCGGCTTCGGGCCGGCACGGAAGAGCCGGGCCCGGCGCCCGGGGGGGAGGGCGCCGAGCCCGGCTGGGGACGTCCCGGCGCCGGGGGGGGTGTGCGTCGGGACGTGGCTCATCGGGTGCCGCGCACCGTGCGGGTGCGTCGGGCGGTGCTTCGTATCTGATGTCGGCTGCACGTCCTGAGTGGAGCGCGTCGCGTGCGGCCGCGTACGGCCTACCGGTCAGGTCACGCAGGTCGTGCAGGTGGTGCAGGTCGGTGCGTCGTCCGTGGATCGCGCGTCATGAGGCGCGCGCGGTGCGGAGATCGTGCGTCGTGAGGGCGTGAGGCCGTGGAGCCGTGAGGCCTGCCGCGTACTGCGTCGTGCGTCGTGCGTCCTGCGTGCTGCGTGCTTGGGTCGTGCGCCGTGCACTGCGTGGTGCGTCCGCGGTGTTCGGTTCTGCGTGCAACCGGTCGGGCTGGTGCCCGTTGCCCGCTCGGAGGTCTTTTTCCCGGCGCCCGGGGAGTTGAAGCGGCGCGGAACCGCCATTGTTTGCGCGGTCTTCCGCCACCGTGTGCGCCCGGCGGCACCGGCCCGGGGATGCGGGCCGGCCGCCGAGGGAAGGGCCCGCCGCTGAGCGGGACTCCACAGTGACCGACGGGGTCGGCGTCAGGCCACCGCGTCGAAGCCGGTGTCTCGCGCCAGCTTCTTCAGCTCCAGCAGCGCGTGCTTCTCGATCTGGCGGATGCGCTCACGGGTCAGTCCGTGCTCCTTGCCGACCTCCGTCAGCGTGCGCTCACGGCCGTCCTCGATGCCGTACCGCATCTTGATGATGGACGCCGTGCGCTGGTCGAGGCGGCCGATCAGGTCGTCCAGCTCCTCGCTGCGCAGCAGCGTCAGCACCGACTGCTCCGGCGACACCGCGGAGGTGTCCTCCAGGAGGTCACCGAACTGGGTCTCGCCCTCGTCGTCCACCGACATGTTCAGCGAGACCGGGTCACGGGCCCAGTCGAGCACGTCGGTGACGCGCTCCGGGGTGGAGCCGAGTTCCTCGGCGATCTCCGTGGGCTCGGGGTCGCGGCCGTGCTCGCGGTTGAACTCGCGCTGCACGCGCCGGATCCGGCCCAGCTCCTCCACGAGGTGGACGGGCAGGCGGATGGTGCGGGACTGGTCGGCTATCGAGCGCGTGATGGCCTGACGGATCCACCACGTGGCGTAGGTCGAGAACTTGAAGCCCTTGCGGTAGTCGAACTTCTCGACCGCGCGCACCAGACCGGCGTTGCCCTCCTGGATCAGGTCGAGCAGGGGCAGGCCACTGCGCGGGTAGCGGCGCGCGACGGCGACCACCAGGCGGAGGTTGGAGCGGATGAAGATGTCCTTGGCCCGCTCGCTGTCGTCGACCAGGGCCTGGAGCTCCTCGGGGGTGGCTCCGACCTTGTTCTCCTCCTGGCCGTCCAGGATCTGCCGCGCGAACACACCCGCTTCGATGATCTGTGACAGCTCGACCTCCTTGGCGGCGTCGAGCAGCGGCGTGCGCGCGATCTCGTCGAGGTACATGCCGACCAGGTCGCGGTCGGCGATCTCGCCGCCCTGGGCGCGAACACTGCTTGCCGCGGCGACCGTCTCGCCGTTGGCGGACTGACGACGGGCGACGGCACGGGTTGCCATGCGAGCTCCCTTGCGATGGTGAGGTCAGCGGGTGGTGCGGACGCTCGGCACTTTCCTCGTAGGTCTCTCCGGACTCTGCTCGGGTGCCCTGCATCCGTAGGAAACAACGACTGGAATCAGGACAGAATTCCCAACCTGCCCCTCGATTTTTCTGATCATGCAGTACCCTGTCCCGCCGCACCGCGGGAGGCGTGATGTCGTCGGAACGGACAGAGGTCCAGGTCAGGTCGGGCACCGAAGCGGATCTGGAGGCTCTCACCGACCTGTACAACCACTACGTCCGTGAGACGGCGATCACATTCGACACGGCACCCTTCACTCCGGTGGAGCGGCGCCCCTGGCTGCTCTCCCATCCTGTAGACGGCCCGTACCGGCTGATGGTTGCCACGGCCGCCGGAGAGGACGGGGGCCCGGGCACCGGACGCGACGGCGTCCTCGGGTACGCCACGTCCAGCCCGTACCGCACGCGGCCGGCGTACGCGACGTCCGTGGAGACCACGGTGTACGTGGCGCCCGACGCCGGCCGCCGCGGCATCGGCTCACTCCTCTACCGGGCCCTCTTCGAGGCCCTGCGGGGCGAGGACCTGCACCGCGCGTACGCGGCCGTCACCCTCCCCAACCCGGCCTCGGTGCGACTGCACGAACGGTTCGGGTACCGCCACGTCGGCACCCACCGGGAGGCGGGCCGCAAGTTCGGCCGCTACTGGGACGTGGCCTGGTTCGAGAAGGAGCTGTAGCCCGGGCGGCCCGGACCGGCCGCCGAGTGGGGCCGGCTCGACACCCTGCCCGCGGGCCGACGCCCCAGCCCTTCGCCGTCGGCCCCTCCGGGCATCGGGCGCCGCCGTGATCGGGTCCTTCCCGGACATCGGGGGCCTCCGTGATCTGGCGCCGCCGTGATCGGGCGCCGCCGTGATCGACACTCCGTGATGAGACCCCGTAAGAGCCCCCTATCGGACCCTCCGTGACCCACTCCCTCCGTCACCGGTCCGCCCACTGTGCCCTCCGCCACCCGGCCCCATCCCGCGGGTGACGGACGCGCGCCGTGGCCGACGGCTCAGCCGAACTGCACCGACCGCTTGGCCAGCCCCATCCAGAACCCGTCGATCACGGACTTCTGTTCCCCGAGCTCACCAGCGGCGTCCGCGGCGCCCATGGTCACGAAGAGCGGGGCGAAGTGCTCGGTGCGCGGGTGGGCGAGCAGGCCCGCCGGGGACTTGCGGGTGAAGTCGAGCAGGGCGTCCACGTCACGGGCGTCGAGGGCCTCCCGGCCCCAGGCGTCGAACTCCGCCGACCAGGCCGGGATGCCCCCCTGCCGCAGCGCGGCCAGGTTGTGGGTGAAGAAGCCCGAGCCGATGATCAGCACGCCCTCGTCCCGCAGCGGTGCCAGCCGGCGCCCGATCTCCATCAGCTTCACGGGGTCCAGGGTCGGCATGGAGACCTGGAGGACCGGGATGTCGGCCTCCGGGAACATCTCGACCAGCGGGACGTACGCCCCGTGGTCGAGCCCCCGGTCGGGCACGTCCGTCACGGGCATGCCGGGAGCGCGCAACAGCTTGCGGACCGACTCGGCCAGCGCCGGAGCCCCTGGGGCCCCGTAGGTCACCTGGTAGTAGTGCTCCGGGAAGCCCCAGAAGTCGTAGACGAGGGGGACGGTCTCGGTGGCGCCGAGGGCGAGCGGGGCCTCCTCCCAGTGGGCGGAGACGACCAGGATCGCCTTCGGACGGGGCAGGTCGGCGGACCAGGCGGCGAGTTGCCCGGGCCACACCGGGTCGTCGGCCAGGGGCGGAGCGCCGTGGCTGAGGTAGAGGGCGGGCATGCGGTCCTGGGTGACGGCGGTCATGACGACGACTCCTCTCGGCGGCAGGAGGGGCATCGACACGCAGCGCTCGGGATCGGCGCACCCTGCCGGCGTTTTGCTTTAAGTCTCAACTTTCAACCATGACTGTACCCACAGTTCGTTTAATTTTCAAGGAAGGCGGCGTACAGTGGACTCATGAAGACGGCACCCGGATCGGCACACGCCGAGGAACCCCGCTGGCTGAGCGACGACGAGCAGAGCGTCTGGCGCTCCTACATCGACGCCACCACGCTCCTGGAGGACCATCTCGACCGTCAGCTCCAGCGCGACGCGGGCATGCCGCACGTGTACTACGGGCTGCTGGTCAAACTGGCCGAGTCGCCGGAGCGGCGGCTGCGGATGACCGAGCTGGCGATGGCCGCGAAGATCACCCGCTCCCGCCTCTCGCACGCCATAGCCCGGCTGGAGAGGAACGGCTGGGTGCGCCGCGAGAACTGCCCCTCCGACAAGCGCGGCCAGTTCGCCGTGCTGACGGACGAGGGCTACGAGGTGCTGGCCCGGCACGCCCCGGGGCACGTGGAGGCCGTACGCCAGGCGGTCTTCGACCGGCTCACCCCGGAACAGCAGAAGTCCCTCGGCGAGATCATGGGGATCATCGCCGAGGGACTGCAGCCGACCGGAGCGGGAGCGGACCTGCCCTGGCTCCGGTGACCTGGATGCCGTGACCTGGCTCCGGTGACCTGGATGCGGTGACCTGGATGCGGTGACCTGGATGCGGTGACGGTCGAGCGGGCCGAGGCACACCAGACCCGTGGCACCGAGGCGTCACACACGCGCGTCGGGACCGGCGACGTACCGGCCCCGACGTCTGCGCACGACGAGTGTCAGTGCATGACGAGTGTCAGTGCATGACGAGCGTCAGTGCATGACGAGCGTCAGTGCATGACGACCGGTACGGACACCTCCGCCTCCGCCTCGCCGTCGGCGTGCGCACCGGCCCGGGCGTCCGTGCCCCGGTCGGAGCCGGACGAGGAGGTGGCCGCCGAGGAGACCATCACCCCGGTGTCGCCAGGACGGCCCGCGTTGACGAGGGCCGTGGCGATGGCCGCGGCCGCCACCAGGATCCCCACGGCGAACCAGATCGCGCTGGTGTAGCCCTCCACCTGGCCCTGGAGCTGGATAAGTTGCTGCTGGGCCCGGCTGCCCGCGCCGCCGATGCGATCCGCGACGTACGCCGTGGTCGCCGAGGCGGCGATCGTGTTCAGCAGGGCCGTACCGATCGCACCGCCCACCTGCTGCGAAGTGTTGACCATCGCGGAGGCGACACCCGAGTCCCGGGACTCGACGCCCAGGGTGGCCAGGGACATCGCCGGCATGAACGCCGTACCCATACCGAGGCCGAGCAGCAGCATCGCGGGCAGCAGCAGGGCCGCGTACGAGGACCCGATCTCGAGCTGCGTCAGCAGCAGCATGCCCACGGCGGCGACGAGGAAGCCGGGGCCCATCAGCAGCCGGGGAGCCACCCGGGTCATCAGGCGCGCGCCGATCTGGGTGGAACCCGTGATCATGCCCGCGATCATCGGCAGGAACGCGAACCCGGTCCTGACCGGCGAGTAGCCCTTCACGATCTGCAGGTAGTAGGTCAGGAAGAGGAACAGGCCGAACATCGCGATGATCGCCAGGCCGAGCGAGAGGTAGACCCCACCACGGTTGCGCTCGGTCACCACGCGCAGCGGAAGCAACGGTGCCCTGACCCGGGACTCGACGAGCACGAACGCGAGGAGCAGCACGGCGGAGGCGACGAACATGCCGACCGTCATGCCGTCGCTCCAGCCGTTCGACTCGGCACGGGTGAAGCCGTAGACGAGCGCGACCAGACCGAGGGTGGAGAGCACCACTCCCGGGATGTCGAGCGGCGAGCGGTTGCGGCCGCCGGCCGGTTCACGGACGACGAGGAACGCACCGGCGGCGGCGATCACGGCGAACGGGATGTTCACGAAGAACGTCCAGCGCCAGTCCAGGTACTCGGTGAGGAAGCCGCCGAGGATCAGTCCGACGGCGCCACCGCCACCGGCGATCGCTCCGTAGATGCCGAACGCCTTGGCGCGCTCCTTGCCGTCCGTGAACATCACGGCGAGCAGGGACAGCGCGGCCGGCGCGAGCAGTGCGCCGAACACACCCTGCAACGCACGGGCGCCGAACATCATCGCCTCGTTGGTGGCCGCCCCGCCGAGCGCGGAGGCCGCGGCGAACCCGCCCAGCCCGAGCACGAAGGCCCGCTTACGGCCCCACAGGTCGGCGATCCGGCCACCGAACAGGAGCAGTCCACCGAACGCGAGGGCGTAGGCGGTCACGACCCACTGTCGGTTGCCGTCCGAGATGCCCAGGTCCTGCTGGGCGGAGGGCAGCGCGATGTTCACGATGGTGGCGTCCAGGACGACCATCAACTGGGCCAGCGCGATGAAGACGAGAGCCTTCCAGCGGTTGCCGTCCGGCGCCCCCGGATCGGCCCGCAGTCGGGGTGTCGGACGAGACGCCCCGGCCGCCGCCGTCGTCGTTGCCGCAGTCGTTGCCGTTGCTGTCACTGCCGGCGTCGGCGCTGTTGGCCCTGTTCCCACCGAGGTCTTCGAGACGGAAGACGCCGCAGAGGCTGATGAGCCTGCTCCTGCTGCTGCCTCCGATGCCGACGAGGCTGCTGATGCTGATTCAGACATGGGTGTACCCACTTCGGAACGTCGTAAGGAAACGAAGGGACGAATGAGACGGATGAGAATTCGAGGAGAACGAGAAGGAAGAGGTGAGGACCGCCCCGGCACTCGCGGATGCCGGATGCCGAGGCCGGAAAAAGGGTGTCGTCGGCCGGCGACGCGTCACCGGAGCGCCGAAGAGCACGGGCAACGGGACGGCCGCAGGAACGGCGCTGTCGGATGACGGACGGTGGCGTCGAACGCGCTGGAAAGGTGGGAAGGGTCAGAGAGGGAGCGGTCTCACGCCCGACGGGACGGGACGGCTCGGGAACTCCTCTGAACGACTCGGACGGAGTGGGTCGGGGTCACTGGCGACGACTCAGGGACTGCGCAGGACCTCCACGGTCACGGCAGAGCCGGGCAGGACGCCGGGCGCGGGCGCCCGCATCCCGTCCAGGAACAGCTGCAGGTGGCGGTGGACGAAGCGGTCGGCACTCATGCAGGGCGTACCGGCCGGGGGCCGGCTCAACTGCGCGATGCCCACCAGCAGATCGCCGAATTCCACGTCGGTACGGAGCTGCCCGGCCGCCTTGGCGCGGTCCATGAGCTGTGCGACGAGGTCCTCGACGCGCCGGCGCGCGTCCTCCAGGTCGGGGTGGTGCTGGTCGAAGGTGCTCGAGATCATCGGGCACAGCGCGCTGATCCGCTCGTCGGCGGAGGTGTGCGCGAACCGCTCCAGCGCCTCGAAGGCATCCCCGGTCTCGGCGAGCTCCTGCTCGGCCGCCCGCGCCGTACGTTCCATCACGGAGCAGACGACCTCGCGCACCAGCGCGTCGCGGTCGGGGAAGTTGCGGTACACCGTGGCGTTGCCGACACCGGCCCGGCGGGCGACGTCGTCGAGCGGCACGTCGGGGCCGTGTTCGACGAACATCTCCCGGGCGGCGGCGACGATCCGCTCCCGGTTGCGCACGGCGTCGGCACGCAGCCGGGGCGTCCTGCGCTGTACGGGTTCGGCGGTCTGCACGATGCACTCCTGACGATGTGACGATCTTGCGATCTTGCGATCTTGCGATCTGGCCATCTGGCGATCTGGCGATCTGGCGATCTGGCGATCGAGACGGTTCCGCGATCCGGGGACTGACTCCCCGTTTCACGCGAACACAGATCTAAACGGGGACACCCTCCCCGCTTATTTCCCACCGAGAGAACTTCTAGTGTGACCTGCGTCACATCCCTCTCCCTCTCCTCCACTCACCCAGAACCGACCCCCTTTCGGCCCTTCAAGGTCCCCTGACCTCGAAAAACACACAATCGGCCCTGCCGACGGGCGCCCGCGCACCCCACGACGCAGGGTGATCGGGAGGGTGCAGTCGGAAACCGGCGGCTGCCATGTGGAGCGGAGGTCCTGCATGCAGCCGCAGCCGAGCAGCCGTCGGATATCGCCGCGCCGCCTGGCCGCCCTGGCCTCCGTCACCGCCCTGACCCTCGCCGTCGGCACCTCGGCCGGCAACGGCAGCCTCTCCCCCGGCACCTCCGCAGCGGGCGCCGGCCCCAGCGCACCGTCCCCCTCCTCCGCCCACGGCCCCTGCCTGATCGGCAGCTCCCGCGACGTCCAGATGTCCGAGGGCATCCCGACGGGCCCGGGGTACGCCCGCTCCACGGGCACCGTCCGCGCCCTCACCCTGATGATCGACTTCCCGGACGCCGTCGGCGAGGGCGATGCCCTGGACCGCTACCAGGAGTTCTTCCCCCAGACCCGGGAATGGTTCCGCACCAGCTCCTACGGCCGCCTCGACTACCGCACCGACATCCCCATCCCCGACTGGCTGCGCATGCCCAAGTCCTTCCGCGCCTACGGCATAGAACGCGGCGCCCCCTTCGACCCCGGCTACCGCAAGCTGGTGCGGGACATCGTCGAGGCGGCGGATCCCCGGATGGACTTTCGGGCCTACGACATGGTGAACGTCCTCGTCACCCCCAACGCCGGCCCCTCCGCCCTGGACACCGTCCTGTCCGTGACCTTCGCCGGCAACACCGAGGCCCCCACCGCCGACGGCGTCCCCGTCGCCAACGCGTCCTTCGTCTACTCCCGCCAGGACGACGGCTCCGGCTCCTACGACCGGACCGGATACCGGGTCCTGCCGCACGAGAACGGCCACGTCTTCGGCCTCCCCGACCTCTACACCGCCGACGGCGGCGGCGCGGTCGGCCACTGGGACATCATGAGCGAGGACTGGGGCGACAACAACGACTTCCTCGGCTGGCACAAGTGGAAACTCGGCTGGCTGGACTCCGACCAGGTCCACTGCGCCGCCGCCCCGGGAACCCGGGACTACACCCTCACCCCCCTGGCCGACACCGGCGGCCCGAAACTCGCCGTCGCCCCGATCGACGAACGGTCCGCCTACGCCGTCGAGGTCCGCACCCAGGCCGGCAACGACGAGGCCGTCTGCCGGCCCGGCGTCCTCATCTACAGGGTCGACGCCGACGTGGACACCGGCATGGGCCCCATCACCGTCTACGACTCCCGCCGCGACAGCGGAGGCTGCACCCGCAGCCCCAACGTCCACGCCGAACTCTCCGACGCCACGTTCATCCCGGGCGAGAGCTTCGTCGACCGCCACGAGGGGATCCGCGTGACCGTCCTGGAGTCCACCGAACCGAACGGTTCCGACACCGCCGACGGCACCACCCACACCTACCGCGTCCGCGTCACCCGCGAGTAGCCCCCGGCCCGGGCCCCGACCGCCCCACCCGCCGACCCCGATCCGGTACCCTGACGCCTGTGGTCCTCCGCGACCACGGGGCCGACGCACACGGCCCGGACTGCCTTCGTAGCTCAGGGGATAGAGCACCGCTCTCCTAAAGCGGGTGTCGCAGGTTCGAATCCTGCCGGGGGCACAGAGAGAAAGGCCAGCTAGGAGCACCCTCCTAGCTGGCCTTCGTCATTGTCCTAGGAATGGACCAGAAGGGTTCCGCCGAGGAAGGCGACCGCGGGCCAGCCCGCGACGAGGGTGCGCAGCCAGGCCGGCACGTGGTCCAGGTCGAGCAGTCCGGCGGTGGCGACGTTCGCGCCCAGTGACGCGGCGAGGCGATCAGGAACCAGCACCACCGGGCCGCTTGCCGGGCGCACCGTCGCGGCCGACCGACGGACGCCTCACTGGGCGCCGGTAGGGCGGGCAGGCCCCACCGTGACCTGGTGGGCTCAGAGCTCGGGTCCGAGCAGGGTGAGCCGCAACAGCGCGGCGATGACGAGCATCGAGGGGATGACGTACCACCACTTCCGTAGCCACTCTGCCTTGACGAACACCCACGTCAGCAGTGCCATCACAACGGAGAAGGCCAAGCCGATACCGGCCGCGACGTTGGCGTTGGTGACAGCCTGCGTGTCCCAGGGCCCGTCCGGCTCGACCATGTAGGCAGTGAGCACCACATAGCCCGTGACCAGGGCTCCCAGAGCGAGAACGACGGCGCACACACCGGTGCCGAGCCAGCCGGAGGACTTCTGAAGTCGGCTCTCGTGTACTTCGGCCGTCGAACCTGCGCCTCGGCTCACCTGAGCGCCTCCTTGGCGTCGGCCAGCTTCCGGTCGAAGCCCTGACCATACGCCTGGGCGTTCGGGTCCTCGTAATAGGGGCCGCCGTTGTAGCGGGCGGCCAGCTCCTGCATCTGCGCACGGGTCATCTGCTCCGGCGGTACGTCGGCGAAGCCGCTCTCCGCCTTCAGCTGGGCGAGGTACTCCGAGGCGATGAAGATGTTCTTGGCCGGGTCCTTGATCGCATTCACGACGACGTCTCGTTGCATGTCGGTGAGGTGGTGCGGGTCGTAACCGAGGACCTCGGCGGCGCGGCGGACCTGGATGGACAGGGGGCCCATCGAGGTCTGGTCGGGATCCTCGCTGCCGGGAAGGAGTTTCCGTCCTTCGTAGGCTGCGTCGTCGATCCAGCCGGGGTCGCCTTCGACCTCCTGCCAGGCGACGCCCGCGACCATCTCGGGCGGCAGTCCTGCGTCGTGTGCAGCAGCCTTGATGATCTCCTTGTTGGCGGCGATGTACTCACGTCGGCTGTCGTCCGAATTGGACCACAGCCAGTAGTTGTTCCCCTCCGCCCCCGGCAGTCCGTCGATGCGGGTCTGGATCCGCGACAGGGTCTCGTTCACCACGATGTTCCCGCCCGTGGTGGGGATTGCATCGACCTTCGGGCCCGCCCCCGGCAACTGGGCATAGGGGTTGTCGCTCGCGCACTCTTTCTGGGCCTTGGTTACGTTCTGTGGTTCAACCCACGCGGCTACGCAGCCCGTCTGATGCGGCCCGGGTATTGCGCTTCCCCTTACCCGGCCCCCGAGGGCCACGCCATGGTGTGGCGGGCACGCTTGTTCGCTGTGGTGTATTTCGTCGCCGGCTCAGCAGTGGCAGCTGTTGCCGTCCTGGGGTTTCTTGGCAGGTTTCCACCGAGCTGACCTACGCCTGAGCAGCCGGTGACGTGATGCGATGGAGTCGGCGGCGGGGACGACCTCCGGCATGGTCCGCGTGGCGCCGGATCCGTTCGTCGCCCGTGGCTGTGTCGCCCGCCGGGGCCCGAGCACGTGTGTACGCCTTGACCATCGTGGGCTCACCGATGGCGGCTGCGAGGAGCTTCCGCGTCGGCCAAGTGGGCTGCCCTCCGCCTCCGTAACTCGGCGGCCTCGGCGGCCCCGGTCATGGAAACCCGGCGGTGCCGCCGCGCTGGTGCGGGCGCTGGATTCGTGGGTCGGCCGACCGGTCTGCGCACTGCACTAACAGTCGCCTCAGGTTCGCTCGCTAGGAAGTTGGCGTCCAGATGAAGCGAGCAATCCGTATGCAGGAGGCTAGTGATGGCAGGCGACGCGGTGCCGTCCGGGGGAACGCCGGGCGGTCGGTTGGCAGGCCGGTGGGTGCCATGGTTGGTGATCGGTGTGTGGCTGGTGCTGGCGGCGGGCATGGTGCCGCTGAGCACGAAGTTGAGCTCGGTCACCACCGACAGTGCCGTGGACACCTTGCCGGCCAGTGCGGAGTCCACCAAGGTGGCGGCGCTGGAGGACAGTCTCCCCGGCGGTGAGGACAGCACGTTCGTCTTCGTGTACCACCGCGACGACGGCCTGACGGACGCCGATCGTGCGACGGCCGAGCGCCACTACAGCACCCTTGCCGGGCGGTACCCGCCGAAGGCGAAGGCGAAGACGGCGGCGGCCGGAAAGAACGACGAGGACGGTGAGGGCGGCCAGGGACGCGAGGGCCGTGAGGACGGCGAGGGCTCACCGGTGCAGCTGTCCACCGACGGCAAGGCGATGGTGTTCACCCTCGACGTGAGCACGGAGTACGGCCCGCCGGAGGAGATCGTCGGCCCGTTGCGGGACGCCGCGAAGGACCGCCCTGCCGGCCTGGACCTGCACGTGACCGGCCCGGGCGCGATCGACGGCGACATGGATGCCGTGTTCGACGGCATCGACGAGCAGGTGCTCCTCACCACCCTCGCCGTCGTCACGCTCCTGCTCATCCTCACCTACCGCAGCCCGGTGCTGTGGATCATCCCGCTGGTGGCCGTCGGCGCGGCCGCACTGACTGCGATGGGGACCGTCTACCTGCTCGTCAAGGGCTTCGGCATCGTGGTCAACGACCAGAACTCGGCGCTGCTGACGATCCTGGTGTTCGGTGTCGGCACGGACTACGCGCTGCTGCTCATCGCCCGGTACCGGGAGGCGCTGCACCACCATGAGAACGTCCGGGTCGCCATGGTGCACGCGCTGCGCGGTGCGGCGCCGGCCATCGTCGCGTCGGCGGCCACCGTGGTCGCCGGCCTGCTCTGCCTGTTCGTCGCGGATCTGAACAGCACCAGCGGCCTGGGCCCGATCGGTGCGGCCGGCATCCTGTGCGCGCTGGTGGCCATGCTGACGCTGTTCCCGGCGGTGCTCGTGGTGCTCGGCAGGCGGATCTTCTGGCCGGCCGTCCCGCGGTTCAGCACGGCCGTGGAGGAGAAGCGGGGGCTGTGGGGACGGCTCGGCACCGCCATCAGCCGCCGCCGGTGGGTGGCGACGCTCGGCTCGCTCGGAGTCCTCGGCGTGCTCGCCCTCGGGCTGGCGGGCAACACCGGCGCCCTGCGGGAGCAAGACCAGTTCCTGTCCGCGCCGGAGTCGGTCACCGGCTTCACCGTTCTGCGCGAGCACTTCCCGGAGCTCGGCGGTCAGCCGATGACGGTCTTCGCGCGGCCGGCGCACCAGGAGCGGGTGCTCGACGTCGTCGAGGACACTCCCGGTGTGGTCATGGCCGTCCCGGAGCAGACCAGCGGTGACTGGGCCAGCATCTCCGTGTTCCCGGAGGACGCGCCGGACACCGTCGCGGAGTACGACACGATCGAGCGGGTGCGGGCCGCCGTGCACGCGGTGAGCGGGGCGGAGGCGATCGTCGGCGGGCCGAGTGCGGAGAACCTCGACACCGAGGTGACCACCCAGCACGACGAGAAGCTGGTGATCCCGCTGGTGCTCGTCGTCGTTCTGATCATCCTGGGGCTGCTGCTGCGCGCGGTCGTGGCCCCGCTGGTCCTGATGGCCACCGTGGTCGTCTCGTTCGCCGCGGCCTTCGGCGGCAGCGTGTTCGTCTTCGACACGCTCCTCGGCTTCGAGGGGATCGACTACTCGGTGCCGCTGCTGGCCTTCCTGTTCCTGGTGGCGCTCGGCATCGACTACAACATCTTCCTGGCCAGCCGGGCCCGGGAGGAGACCGTGCGGCTCGGCACCGGCGAGGGCATGCTCAAGGCACTCTCGGCCACCGGTGGCGTCATCACCTCGGCGGGCCTGGTCCTGGCGGCCACGTTCGCGGTCCTCGTCACGCTTCCGCTGGTGATGATGATCGAGCTCGGGTTCCTGGTCGCGTTCGGCGTGCTGCTCGACGCCCTGCTGGTGCGGTCGGTCCTGGTGCCCGCCCTCACCTTGCTGATCGGCGAGCGGATGTGGTGGCCGAGCCGGCTGTCCCGCCCGGCGGCGGAGCTGCCGGCCGGTCCACAGGCCCAGCAGCCCCTCGCCGACGACGAGGAGTCCGCACTGCGGCGGTGAGTGCGGCGGCGTGGACGAGATCCGGGACGGGGAGACAGGCCCGTCCCGGATCTCTTTCATGCGGCCGAGGGCACCGCCCTGTCGGGCTCGCGCGCCGCACCGCCGGGGCGGGTCAGCGCGTACTGATCGGCGAGCGCCGGTCAGCGAGTGCCGGTGTCCTCCCCGGAGGCGCGGCGCGCGACCGGGGCGGGCGGATCCGCGGCCGGAAGGCGGAGCCGGAGCAGCGCGCCGCCGCGTGCGGAGCGGGCGACGGTGGCCCGGCCGCCGTGGGCGTCGACGACCCGCTGCACGATCGACAGCCCCAGACCGGATCCCGGCAACGCCCGGGCGCTGTCGGCACGGTAGAACCGGTCGAACACCCGCGGTACGTCGGCGGTGTCGATGCCCGGCCCGGCGTCGTCGACCTCGAGCACCGCCGACGCACCCTCGGCACGGAGGCGGACCTGGACCGGCTGGTCCGCGGGGGACCACTTGCCGGCGTTGTCGATGAGGTTGAGCACCGCCCGCTCCAGCGCGGCGGGACGCCCGTTCACCCACACGGAGGTCACGTCGAGCACGACCTCGATGTCGGGCACACGGGACCGCGCCCGGGTCGCGGCGGCGGCCACCACGTCGGCGAGGTCGAGCACCTCGGTGCTCTCGTCGCTGACGTCACCGCGCGCCAGGTCGGTCAGTTCGGCAACGAGGGTGCCCAACTCGGCCACCTGGGCGCCGACATCGTTGAGCAGCCGGGTCCGGCTCTCCGCCGGCAGTGCGCTGTCCAGGGTGCCGCGCCGGTCGAGCCGGATCAGCAGCTCGACGTTGAGGCGCAGGCTGGTGAGCGGGGTCTTGAGCTCGTGGGCGGCGTCCTCGGCGAGCAGGCGCTGTGCCCGCCGGGACTCCCGGAGCGCGGCGAGCATGTCGTTGATCGACTGGATCAGCCGCCGGATCTCCCCACCGCCCTCGTCCGGGATGTCGGCGTCGAGCTCCCGGGTGTGCGCGACCCGTACCGCGGCGGCGGTCAGCCGGTCGATCGGTGCCAGCCCGGTGCGCGCCACGGCCCGCCCGACGAGGGCGCCGCCGGCCACGCAGAGCAGCCCGATCAGCAGCATGCCGAAGCCGAACCGGTTGACCGGGCCGTCGTCGACGACGCGGGCCACCTGGACCGCGCCGTCTCCCGCCCGCAGCGTGTGGATGCGGTAGCCGTCCTCGTCGCTGTCGTCCGACTCCATCAGGTCGGCCGAGGCGCCCTCCGCCACGCGCCCGGCGTCCTCGCTGACCGGGGGCAGCGGGGGCTGGCCGGCCGGCGTCCGGATCGAGCCGTCGGGCAGGATGAGCCGCACCAGCCGGCCGGATCCGGGATACGGCGGCAGCTGCACCTGCGCCAGACCGGCGTGCTCGGCGTTCGCCGCCAGGGCGCGGGAGTCGGCGCGCAGCTGGTTCTCGGCGGTGTCCCGCAGCTCCCAGTCCAGGAGCTCGCTGGCCACCTGGAAGGCCCCGAACACGCTGACCGCGATGGCCGTCGCCGCGATCACCGTCAGTCTGGTCCGCAGGGACCGCCGGCGCCACCACCGGGTCAGCCGGCGCGGTTCCCGGCCGGTGGCGGACCTGATCATGGAGGAGTCTCCCGCAACGTGTATCCCAGGCCGCGCAGCGTGTAGATCAAGCGCGGCTCACCCCCGGCCTCCATCTTGCGGCGCAGGTAACTCACGTACACCTGGAGGTTGTTGGCGGTGGAGCTCATGCCGAAGCCCCACATCGCCTCGAACAGCGCGTCGCGGGTCAGGACCCGGGTGGCGTTGCAGACGAGGACCTCGAGGAGGGAGAACTCGGTCCGGGTCAGGTGCAGCGGCCGCTCGCCCCGCCACGCCTCGAACCGGTCCGGGTCGAGCCGGACGTCGGCGTACGACAGGATCCGCGACTCCTCGTCGGCGGGTGTGCGCCGGCGCAGCAGGGCCCGCACCCGGGCCAGCAGTTCCTCGGTGGCGAACGGCTTGGGCAGGTAATCGTCGGCGCCCGCGTCCAGCCCGGCGACCCGGTCGGAGACCTGGTCACGGGCGGTCAGCATCAGCACCGGCAGGTCCCGGCCCGCGGCCCGCAGCCGCCGGCAGGTCTCCAGCCCGCCGAGGCGGGGCATCATCACGTCGAGGAGCAGCAGATCCAGCGTGTCACCGTCGGCGCCACCGACGCCGTCGAGCACGGCGAAACCGTTGGTGACGGTGCTGGTGTCGTACCCCTCGACCTGGAGCACCCGCTCCAGCGAGTCACGGATGGCCGGGTCATCATCCGCGATCATGATCCGCACGCCGGCCCGCCCCCTTCCAGTCGAGGTTTTTCCGCTCAGTGTCGCCGGTCGGCCTGAGGCCAGGCTTAGAGCGTCGCAGAGCGACGCAGAGCGTCGTAAGGCGCCGGGAGCCGCAAGGGACCGGGGCCTCCCCGGCCGAAGGCGCCCCGCCAACTGCCCGGGCTTCGGCAAAGGTCAGAGAAGGTCCCGCCAGAAGCGGGCCGTCGCCACCGGGTGCCGGCTGTCGTCGGCCTTGCCCCGTGCCTCGTCGAACTCTTGGTACATGTAGTCGGCCAGGTTCAGGCCGTAGTGGATGATGTCGGTCTGCCACATCGAGAGCACCGGGTGCCCGAAGCTTCCCCGGCCGGCGGGCAGGTACCGGTGGCCGTACACGGGCACCATGACCGGTACGTCCGCCAGGTGACGCCGTGCCGTTTCCAGTGCCGCCGTTCCGTCGGCCGGGCGCTCGCCCCAGCCCTCGTACCAGAACCCGTTGTGCTCGACGCTGAGCAGAACCCCTTCGACGGGCCAGTCGAGCTGTCGACGCAGGCTGTCCAGGTCGCCGCCGCGCCACTCCGGCCAGGGCCTGTGCCAGGTCTGCCCGTCCTCGGGAGGAACGTTGACCGGGAGTCCGGCCGCAAGGAACGCTCGGTGATCGTCCGCGAACTCGAAGCCGTACTCGCGCTCGATGCGCGTGAACTCGGCGTCCGTCAGCCCGGCCTCGAACGCGTAGAGGCCCGTCTGTGCCAGGTGATGTGCGGCCTCCGCACCCAGGCGTGCTCCCTCATTGCTGATCATCGCCGCACGCTAGCGCCGACCGCATCCGGCCGTCACCCGACTTGTGCGTGTGCTCCGGCTCGGCTCGGCTCGGCTTCCCAGTCGTTTCTGTCGCTCTTGTCGCTCTTGTCGTTCCTGTCGTTCCTCCCGCTCCTGTCGTTCTTCTCGTTCCTGTCGTTCTTCTCGTTCCTGTCGTTCCGTCCCGTTCGCGGCCGTTCAGGCGAGACCACGGGCCGGCCGCGCCCCACGAGCAGCCCGCCGTGAACCCCGGGGGATCTGCCCTGTGCGCAGGGCTGCGAAGTGTCGGCGCGGTCGGGAAGCGTGCGCCCCCGAGCAACCTCCCCGGGCCGCCGTGCACCGCCGCGTGGAGCTGTGCGCCTTCCGCGGCGGACGTGTGCCCGGCGATCCTGCACTGGTCCGCGCACGACGGTCGAGACCCGGGGGTGGGAGACGTGGCTCGTACACAGTCCAGGTGTGGAGCGCTCACGGAGAAGGGCACTCGGTGCCGGCGGCTGGCGATGGTCGGTGCGTCGCGGTGCCACCTGCACCGCGGCGAGTGGTCGTCGTACGCCGTCGAGAAGCGCAAGGAAGCCGAGCGCAAGGCGAAGGCGCGCAAGCGGCGCACGTGACGCCGGCCGGTGGGACCGGTGTGAGGTGACGTCCACCGCTGTCGCGGCGACGACGGACAGCGGTGGCGGCGTGCGGTCCGACACGGCCACGGGCGCCCCGCGCGGCACGGGCGGTCGGGCGGTCGGGCGGTCGGGCGGTCGGACGGAAGTCCTCGCACGGGGTGTGCGCGGGGTTCGCATCCTGACGGGGGCACGGGGCACCAGCGCGAAGGCCCTGGACCGATCATGGTCCGGGGCCTTCGGCATGCACGCCAGACATCGACGGCGTAGAGCGCCGACGGAGTCGACGCCTCGCCCCTTGCTCGGCCTCCCGCCCCACCGTCCCACCGCCCCGGCGAGACCCCGGCCTGCCTCAGCACCCTCTCGACGTCTCCGGCTCGCTGGGCACCCATGGTCATCTCACACGCATGGTGCTATCTTCATTAGCACCATGTTGCTGAAGCTGAACACCGCGGACACCCGCCCGCTGCACGAACAGGTGGCCGGGGCGATCCGGCGCGCCATCGCCGAAGGGGAGTGCGCGCCGGGCGACCGGCTGCCCCCGGCGCGCGATCTCTCCCAGGCACTGGGAGTGAACGTCAACACCGTGCTGCGCGGGCTCAGGGCGTTGCGCGACGAAGAACTACTGGAGTTCCGGCGGGGGCGGGGAGTGACCGTGGCGCAGGGTGCCGACGCGCGCTCGGCGCTCCTCGACCGGGTCCGGGACGTGGTGGCCGATGCCGCACGCCTCGGCTACAGCAGGAACGACGTCATCGAGATGGTCAGGGGGATTCCGTGACCGACACGGCAAGACTCAGAAGTGCGGCGGTGTGGGGTGCCGGAGGCTGGGTGGCGGGAGTCCTGGTGCTGCTGGTGGCGCTGCCGCTCGTCGCCGGTGACCGGCTTCCGGACCGGCTGGCGACACACTGGAACGCCGGATCCGGCGAGCCGGACTCGTCCATGCCGCTGTGGGCCGCGACGGCCTTTCCGGCGCTGATCTGGGTGCTGCTGACGACCGTGGTCCTCCTGGCCCTGTGGAGAACCCGTGGCAGCAGCGGCCCGGCGAGCGGGTGGGTTGGAGCGACGCTGGGGTTCAGCGGTGTGATGCTCCTCGGGACGCAGGCGTCGATCGTGCAGGCGAATGTGGACCATGCCGACTGGCGCGAGGCCGACTCGGTGACGGGCTGGGTGCTCCTGACCCTGCTTCTCGCGACGGCCCTGGGCGGAGCCGCCCTGCTGACCGGCCGCCGGGCACCCGCCGCGCTGCCGGCGGTGGCCGGGCCGACGATGGAGATACCGGCCGGACAGCGGTTCGTGTGGCTGTCGCGCACGTCCAACCCGTGGCTCCAGGCCGCGGCAGCCGTCTCCGGTGTCGTGGCGGTGGCCGCGGTGGTGGCGTCGGTGGGCGGTCTGGTGGGTTCGGGGGCCGCCCCGCTCGCCGCACCGTTCGCCCTGGCGTCCGTGCTGGTCCTCGGCTGCTCCTCGGTCCAGGCCCGCGTCAGCGAGAAGGGACTGGAGGTCGGGCTCGGTCCGTGGCGCTGGCCGGCCCGGCGGTGGGCGGCGGAGGACATCGCCTCCGCTCGCGTCGAGACGCGGACGGCGGCCCAGGTCGGCGGCTGGGGATACCGGCTGAGCGGGCTGGGGACGACGGTCATGCTGCGCGGCGGCGAGTGCCTGGTGATCCGCACGCGGCAGGGCAAGGACTTCGCCGTGAGCGTGGACGACGCCGAGCGGGGGGCGGCCCTGCTGAACTCTCTGGTCGGTCAGGGCTCGTTGAGGTGAGCGGCGGGGGCGGTCCGGGCCGGGCCGCCCCTGGTCCGCTCGCTCTCGTCGGGGTTCGGCGGGTGGCACGGCCGGTGGGTGACACGGTCGGTGGGTGGCCCGGCCGGTGGGGTGGTCCGGCCGGTGGGTCGTCGTCGACGGAACGTCTCGCCCGGTGCCCTACGGGCCTGCCGGGTCCTCGCTCCGGCGGGCGGGGAGAGCGCAGGCCGGTGTGCCGCCCGGCAGGCGGGTGCGGTTGTTCGCGACGAGCCGATAGACGCCGTGCGCGACCCAGCTGACGGGCGGGAGGGTGAGCAGTGCGCCGAGAACCGCCCATCCCCGGCCGGCCCGCAGCAGGAGCCGGGCGACGGCTTGGGCGCCGCCGTACACGGTTCCGGTCGGGGTGATCCACAGGACCTCGGACTCGGCGCGCCGCTGGGTCGTTCCGAGGGCGCCCAGGTCGGCGAACTGCCACGGGGCGACGGAGCAGTCGGGGCGCAGCAGGCGCTGCAGGACGGTGACCGACGAGGTGCAGAAACCGCAGTCGCCGTCGTAGACCAGTACGGGTACGGGTCCTCCGGGTCGGGTCGGCATGCCTCCAGCCTGCCTCACCCGGCGCTGAGAACGGAGCCCGCAAAGGGTTCGTGGGCCGTCCGTGGGCCCGTGAGTGCCGAGCGCCGCCCTCTGGGCACGGCGCCGTCTAACCGTGGCGGCCGTCTCAGCCGTGGGGGCCATCTCAGCAGTGGGCGGTGTTGCCCCGGCCGTGGGGAATGGCCCCGGCCGTGGGTGGGGCGCCCCGCCGTGAGCTCTGGGTGTCCGTCCGTTCCCGTCCGTCAACGGGGCGGGCGACGGCTCCCTCCCCCGCGTGTGACCTTCGTCGCGCGGAAGAGGGGCGGTCGCGGAACGCCGCCGGACGGGCGATCGCGGTGCCCTGTGCGGGGTCCCGGGCGCTCCTGTGCCGGTCAGGGAGTCGCCAGCGGATCGTGCGGAAGCGACGGCCGCACTCGCGGCGAGCGATATCTGTGTCCGCGGCACCAGAAAGAGAGTGCGGGCCGCAGCGGGTATTTCCCGGCCGTCCACGGGGCGTGGTCAGCGCCGGCGCAGGGCCGATCCCACCGTGCTACGGTCGGTGGAAGTTGCGGGTGTGGTTGGCCGGAAGGTTTTTCCGACGGGGTGATCAACACGGCGACCAGGAGTTCACACACGGTGAATTCCTGACACCGTCTCCGAAGGAGAAACAGAATATGGCCTCTGGCACCGTGAAGTGGTTCAACGCGGAAAAGGGCTACGGCTTCATCGAGCAGGACGGCGGCGGCGCCGACGTCTTCGCCCACTACTCGAACATCGCCACCCAGGGTTTCCGCGAGCTGCTGGAGGGCCAGAAGGTGTCCTTCGACATCGCCCAGGGCCAGAAGGGCCCGACGGCCGAGAACATCGTTCCGGCCTGACACCCGCGCTCACGCGTTCCCGCGGCTGGGGCCCGCACCTCCGGGTGCGGGCCCCGGCTCGCTGATATCCGGGGCGTGTGACGGCAGGAGTCCGTCACACCACCGACCGGCGCACGTTCACACGTTCCCGGCCGGCCGTCCGCCCCCTCACCGAATTCGGCTCGTCTCGAGATTCTCTGCGCTGCTCGTCTGCTGCGGGAATTCCTTGGTGCGCGCCGCATCAAGGAAGGTTTCACGTCCATGCAACGTACCCGCACGTCCCGCGCGAACGCCCGCTCCGCAGGGGCTTCCGGCGGCGGCCGCTCCGGCGGCGGCTCCCCCACCGAGCGCTCCGGAGCCAGCCGTTCCCACGCCGATCGTTCCGGTGCCAACCGCTCCGGCGGCGGCTCCGGTGGCAACCGCTCGGGTGGCCGGCGCCGTTCGAAGGGCGGCGGCGGCAAGCAGCAGGCCGGGCGCCCCGCCGGTGAGTTCGCCCTGCCGAAGACGGTCACTCCGGGTCTGCCCGCCGTCGAATCGTTCGCCGACCTCGACATGCCCGCGCCGCTGGCCGCGACGCTCGGCCGGGAGGGCGTGACCGTGCCCTTCCCGATCCAGGCGGCGACCCTGCCGAACTCCCTGGCCGGCCGGGACGTGCTCGGCCGCGGGCGCACCGGTTCGGGCAAGACCCTCGCCTTCGGCCTCGCGCTCCTCGCCCGTACCGCGGGCCGGCGCGCCGAACCCCGGCAACCGCTCGCCCTGGTGCTCGTCCCCACCCGCGAGCTCGCCCAGCAGGTCACCGACGCGCTCACCCCGTACGCCCGTGCCGTGAACCTGCGGATGGCCACCGTCGTCGGCGGGATGTCCCTCGGCCGGCAGGCCGGCGCGCTGCGGGCCGGCGCGGAAGTCGTCGTCGCGACGCCCGGGCGGCTGCGGGACCTCATCGACCGGGGCGACTGCCGGCTCGGCGAGGTCGCCGTCACGGTCCTCGACGAGGCCGACCAGATGGCCGACATGGGCTTCATGCCCCAGGTCACCGCGCTGCTGGACCAGGTGCGTCCGGACGGGCAGCGGATGCTGTTCTCGGCCACCCTGGACCGCAACGTCGACCTGCTGGTCCGCCGCTACCTGACCGACCCCGTGGTCCACTCCGTCGACCCGTCGGCGGGCGCGGTGACCACGATGGAGCACCACGTGCTCCACGTGCACGACGAGGACAAGCGTCGGACGACCACCGAGATCGCGGCCCGCGACGGCCGGGTGATCATGTTCCTGGACACCAAGCACGCGGTGGACCGGCTGACCAAGCACCTGCTGAACAACGGGGTGCGCGCCGCCGCCCTGCACGGTGGCAAGTCCCAGCCCCAGCGCACCCGCACGCTGACCCAGTTCAAGACCGGGCTGGTGAACGTGCTGGTGGCGACCAACGTCGCGGCCCGGGGCATCCACGTCGACCAACTCGACCTGGTCGTCAACGTGGACCCGCCCACCGACCACAAGGACTATCTGCACCGCGGCGGGCGCACGGCGCGCGCCGGAGAGTCGGGCAGCGTCGTCACCCTGGTGACTCCCGATCAGCGCCGGGACATGAACCGGCTGATGAACGCGGCCGGCATCACCCCCAAGGTCGCGCAGGTACGGTCCGGCGAGCCGGAGTTGAGCCGTATCACGGGAGCCCGGGTCCCTTCGGGCGTGCCGGTCGTCATCGCCGCGCCGCCCGCGGAGCGCCCCCAGACCGCGTCGGCGTCCCGGCGCCGTCGCGGCCGCCGCGGCAGTGCCGGCCAGGGCCGGTCCGCCGGCCAGGGCGCCGCACGGCGCGGCTCGTCGCCGCGTGACGGCCTGGGCTCGGCCGCGTAGGCGCGGACGGAACCGCATCCCGGCCCGGCCCTCTCCCCCCGGCCCGGCCACAGCACAGGAGGCGCCCGCCGACCACGTCGGCGGGCGCCTCCCGTCATCAGTCGGCCCGGTCGGCCTCGGCCTCGTCCTCCCGGGGGCGGGGCCTCGAACGACGCTCCCGGACCGGGGAGTTGGCGAGCCGAACACGCCGGACTGGATGCGGACGGGATGCGGGTGGGCTGCGGGCGGGTCCGTGGCTCGCCGGCGCCGTGGCCCGCCGACGCCGTGGGCTGCCGGGCCGCCGTACCGGCGGTCCGCCCTGTCCGGTGTCGTCGCTGTCCCGGGGGCTTTGACGCCGCCGCACCTTCGTATCGCACCTATTACACAAGCGTCTTGAGCGCGGTCCCGCCGGAGGCGATCATGGGGCGGGCCGCTGAGGGGCCCGCTGGTGGACGCCACGCGCGGGCCGGCCGGCCGGGGTGGGATCGGTTGCAGGAGAAGGGTGGGGGCCCAGCGTGGGCAAGGACGGGGAGTCCATACCGGACGAGGAGTGGGAACGCTTCCTCCGGGAGGCGGAGACGGGGACCGGCAGTGCGCCCAAGGAGCCCTCGGCACGCGCCCGCATGGTGACGCAGCGGCTGCGGGAGCAGACCGCCCCGCCGGCGCCCTGGCGAAGCTACCAGGCACCCCCACGGCGGAGGGGCGGGGGCAGGGCCTGGTACGTGGTCGGCCTGCTGCTCGCGGTGGCCCTGCTGGTCGTGGCCCTGGGGCCGGGCCGGGTGGCCGGGTGGTTCGGGGCCGGCGACGGGGGCGACGAGGGCACGCCGCTGGCCGCGGAAACGCAGCGCCCGGACGGACCGCCGCCGACCGGCCCGGCGTCCCTCCGCCCCACCCTGGACCAGCCGTTCCGCGGGTCCCCGGCGGCCCGGTGGGCCGACGGCTCGGCCGGGATCACGCTCCCCGAGGCCCGGGCCACCGGCTGGATGAGCAAGAACGAGGTCGCGAAGGCACTGAAGAAGTCCCGGGACTTCCTGGCCGCGTCCAGTCTGGACCCGGCGGTGCTGCGCGGGGAGCGGCCGCGCGAGGCGATCGCGATGCTCAATCCCCATCAGAAGGACGTCCAGGACTACGTGGCGACCGCGTTCCGCGCGCCGAGCCGGGAGAACGATCCCCTGTTGCTGTTCAGCCGGTTCGAGAAGTCGAAGGTCCGGCTCGTGGGGGACGTGGTCAAGACCCGTGGACGGATCACGTTCGGCGAAGGCGAGCGCGGTGCGCTCGAGGTGACCACGGACGTCACCTACGTCTACCCGGTCACGCCCGCCGCCGGTGGGAGCGACGAGGTCGTGCGCACCATCGTGCGCCGCGAGGTCGTGATGAGCTGGGACGACCCGGAGAAGGTCTACATCGACCCGGGCACGTTCTCCCTGGTGTCGTACAAGGTGGACAGCACCAACGGTGGCTGCGACACCTTCACCGGTTACCTCACCCCTGCGTTCGGCGCCGAGCGCGCGGCCTCCCCGCCGGGTGACGGCGCGGTCGTCGACCCGTACGACCGGAGCACGTCGATGGACGCGCGCATGCGCGAGGCGGGCGACGCCGGGTGCGGGACCGCCACCCGCTCGTGAGGCCTGGCGCTCCCCGCCGGTGGGCCGGTGGGCCGGTGGGCCGGTGGGCCGGTGGGGGGAGCAGGGGCTGAGCGGCGGCCCTCCCCCGGGGGGCCCACACCTGACCCTCTCGGGACGGCCGCGCGCTCACTCTCCCCTCAACTCTGCCCCCGCTCCCCCTCAGCTCTGGCCCACTCCCCCTCAGTGCTGCCGCCGCTCCTCCTCAGTGCTGCTCCCGCTCCCCCTCAGTGCTGCTCCCGCTCGACCGGCAGCCACAGTTCGGCGTCGGCCTCCGTGCCGTCCGGGGACAGACGGGTGCGCAGGATCTCCGGGCCGGGGCGGGTGCGGTACGGGTTGGAGGGGAACCACTGGGCGTACACGTCGCGCCACAGCTCCTGGATCGCCCGGGGCGCCGGGCCGGAGGTGGTGAACACGGCCCACGTGCCCGCCGGCACCGGCAGGACGGTGGCACCGTCCGGGGCGTCCGGGGCGTCCGGGGCGTCCGGGGCGTCCGGGGCGTCCGGCGACGTGATCACTCCGTGGTAGTAGTCCAGTTCGGTGCCCTCGGCACGACTCGGGTCCAGGTCGTCGCAGACCGCCACGATGCCCCGCGGCTCCTGGTCGGACAGTCTCTCCAGGCGCTCCGACACCTGCGGGTCGATGCCCCGGACGAAGTCGATGATCGCCTGGTTCGGTCCCGCGTGCACCAGGGGTACCCGGGCCTTGAGCCCGACCACGGTGAAGTCCGGCCGGTCCACTACGCGGTAGCGCATGCTGCTGCTCCCTTCGACGGTGAGGCGGAAGGACAGCCGGGGTTGCGAGACGAGCGTCGCGCCCGTGCGCCGGGCCTCTCCCGGGCCGACACCGTGCATGGAACGGAACGCCCGGGCGAACGATTCGCCCGAGCCGTAGCCGTAGCGCACCGCGATGTCCAGCAACGACTCCCGGTCCGCGAGCACCTCCGCCCCCGCGACCGTGAGCCTGCGGCGCCGCACGTACTCCGACAGCGGCATGCCCGCGAGCGCGGAGAACATCCGGCGCAGGTGGTACTCCGACGTCGCCGCCAGACGGGCCAGCTCGGCGACGTCGAGCGGCCGGTCGAGCCGGTGCTCGATGTGCTCCAGGGTCTGGTTGAGACGGTCCAGCACGGTGATGTCCTTCCTCGTGACGATCACCACGCTAGGGAGCGGGGCCGCCCCCGGACCCGACAAGTCGTGCCCGATCCGGTCGGGTCGGGTGGGGCCGAGTGGGGCGGAACGGGGTGGAGCGGGGTGGAGCGGGGTGAGTCGCGTCGGGCCGGGCCGGGCCGGGTGGCGCCACCCCTACGCGGCACTGTCCTCCGCCAGGGTGTGGACGACCAGGGCGTTGGCGTGGCCGTGGCCGAGGCCGTGTTCCGTCTTGAGCCAGGTGACGAGCTCCATGTGCCGGGTGAGCGGAGACGTACGGATGAGGTCCTTCCACTCGTCGATCGGACGGCCGTACTTCTTCTCGATGGAGGGGAAGTAGCTGGCGGGACCCTTCACGGGATTGCTCATGGGTGCCTCGTTTCCGGGGGACGCGAGCGGTCGGCCGCCCGGTGGGCGCCGCTGTCGTGGGGAAGACTCCCGGGGCGCGGAGCATTCATCGGTCCCGGCGCGTGACTCCGGTCACAGCGACATCGCAGTGACATCGCATCCACACCGGCGAGGCAACGGCATCGGTGTCCGTGTCGGTGTCGGTGTCGGTGTCGGTCAAGCCGCGACCGGTACCGGTCGTCCCGTCCGGGCGGCGTGCGGGGAGGCCGGGCCGGCTGCCGGGGCAGGGGCGGCTGCCGGGGCAGGGCCGGCTGTCGGGGGCAGGGGCGGGGCGTCCCGGTCGGTTCGGTGGCGGGTCATGAGGGCGTTGCGGCGGTCATAAATGCGTTGACGTGCGCCGAGGCGGCTTGGTTGGCTTGCGGCTGCTCGCTTCGCTTCGTTCCGCTCCCCGCGGAGACCCCCGGAAAGGGTGTTTTATGACCCGGCTCGTGCCGAGTGCGCCTCGCCGCACCGCATAGTCGTCCGGCGTTCCCGTCGGACCGTGCGGTGGCGCGTCTTCGTACTCGGTTCCGCGTACCTCTGCCCTTCCACGGTTCCCGCGAGCCGTCCTGAGTGCGCGGTTCCCGCTCGGCGAGGCCGCTCGGCCTGCTCTTGCTGTCGTGACCCATTCCCAGCAAGGAGCACTCCGGGTGTCCCACACCAACCGCCATGACCACACCCACGGCAACACCACCCCCGGCAACAGCGACGCCCACAACACACTGAAGGTGTCCACCTTCGCGTGCGCGTGGTGCGGTCTGACCGTGTCCGTCGCCGCGTCCGACGGACAGCGGCGCAATCACTGCCCGTCGTGCCTGCACTCCCGGCACGTCCTCGACCACGTCGAGGGCGGGCCGAGCCAGTGCCACGGGCGGATGTCGCCGATCGCCATCGCCGTGCTGCGCACGGGCGACTGGTGCGTCGTGCACCGGTGCGTGCGCTGCGACGAGCTGACGTCGAACCCCGTCTGCGCGGACGACAACCAGCTCATCCTGATGCGGATGGCGGTACGGCCGCTCGCCCAGCCGCCGTTCCCGCTCGAAGCGTTCGGCACCCTCTGACGGCGCGGGAAGAGGGACGAGACCATGCCACGACGTACGCACTCCGGCACCTCCGGCCGCGATCGGCGCCGCGCCCAGCGGCCGAAGCCCCTGCCGCACCGCCGGGAAGGGCGGGACGGCCGGGACGGGCGGGGCGGGGGCCGGTCGGACGGCTTCCGCTGCGCGGGCTGCCGCCTGGACGTCCCCCGGGACGCGCCGGGCACCGCGCATCGCAACCACTGTCCGAGCTGCCTGGTCAGCCTCCACGTCGACCGCAGGGTGCCCGGGGACCGGGCGTCCGACTGCCGCGGCCGGATGGAAGCCCTGGGAATATCGACGCGGCCGGACGGTGAGTGGATGCTCGTCCATCAGTGCCGGTCCTGCGGCGAGCTGAGCGTCAACCGCATCGCCGGCGACGACAACGCGCTGGCCCTCGTCCGTCTGGCCCTCCGGCCGCTGACGGACTCCGGGATGGCGCATCGGGCCCTGCTCACGCTCTGACCGGGCATCGCCACGAGCGAGGGCTCTCGGACGAGGCGCGCCGGAGTGCGCGCCCGAGCGCCCGAGAGCCCTCGCCGATCCTCACCGGCCTTCACCGGCCCCCACCGGCCCTCATGGGCCCTGCCGTCGTTCCTACAAGTGATGCACTTCCCTTCCGAGCCCGAGCCGGCCCACGAGGGATTTGCCTTCACTTTCTGAATGCACACGCCCCGCAATTGAACAGCGCAGCCGCCGCCTCCCCCCACCCCCGCGCACTCCAGCGAAGAACCGTTTCCCCAGTGGAAAGCGGAGAGGCGACGGTTCCTGGACGGACCCATGTGACGCCCGATGCCACGGGAACCCACGCCGCCCCATTCCGTTTGTCTCCAGGTCTTGTATTCAACTTGTCACACCCCTAACCTCCAGGAAAGGCGAGGCAGCCGCCTTTTCCGTCCGGACTCCGGCCGGAACAAGTGGGCCCCGATGATCCGATCTCGCGGGAAGGGACACCCGCCTCGTGGACTGGAATTCCGTCACTCTGCTCGTTCTGGCCGTCTTCGGCTTCCTGGGTCTGTGCGTCATGCTCGCGGTCGCGCTCCTCCGCCAGCTGCCCGAACTGTTCGAGGCCTGGCACACGGCCAGGCGCTCGCTGCGCGGTCCGTCCGAGCCGCCCGTGTCCCAGCGCTCGGCCCGCCCGCGCAGCGACGACTGAACGCCGGGAGGAAGCCGCCGGAAAATGGTTCCGCGGGGGATGTCGAGAACGCGTGGCCCGCTCCGTCCCAGGGGTGAACGCGACCCACAAGGGGCGCACCGGAACGAGGAGACACCATGGCCAAGTACCTGCTGCTGAAGCACTACCGGGGAGCCCCGGCCGCGGTCAACGACGTGCCCATGGAGCAGTGGACGCCGGAGGAGATCTCGGCGCACGTGCAGTACATGAACGACTTCGCGGCCCGGCTGGAAGGGACCGGGGAGTTCGTCGACGGCCAGGCGCTGGCCCCGGAGGGAACCTGGGTCCGGTACGACGGCGAAGGGCGCCCTCCGGTCACCGACGGCCCGTTCCCCGAGACGAAGGACCTCATCGCCGGCTGGATGGTGATCGACGTCGACACCCACGAGCGCGCCGTCGAACTGGCCGGGGAACTGTCGGCCGCCCCCGGCGCGGGCGGGAAGCCCATCCACGAGTGGCTGGAGCTGCGCCCGTTCCTCACCGAGCCGCCCACCATCACGGAGTGACGTCATCCATGGACGAGTCCCTGCTGCGCACCCTCACGCCGAGCGTGCTCTCCGTCCTCGTCCGCCGCGGAGCCGACTTCGCGGCGGCCGAGGACGCGGTGCAGGAGGCGCTGGTCGAGGCGGTGCGCGGCTGGCCGTCCGGCCCTCCGCGCGATCCGAAGGGCTGGCTGGTCACGGTGGCCTGGCGGAAGTTCCTCGACGCCACCCGCGCGGACGCCGCCCGCCGCCGGCGCGAGGACCTCGTCGAGGAGGAACCGGCGCCCGGCCCCGCGCCCGCCGCCGACGACACGCTCCACCTGTACTTCCTGTGCGCCCACCCGTCGCTGACCCCGTCGTCGGCCGTGGCGCTCACCCTGCGCGCCGTCGGCGGGCTCACCACCCGCCAGATCGCCCGCGCCTACCTGGTGCCCGAAGCGACCATGGCGCAGCGCATCAGCCGGGCCAAGCGCACGGTCTCCGGCGTGCGGTTCGACCGGCCCGGCGACGTCGCCACGGTGCTGCGGGTGCTGTACCTGGTGTTCAACGAGGGCTACTCCGGTGACGTGGACCTCACCGCCGAGGCGATCCGTCTCACCCGGCAGCTCGCGGCCCAGGTGGACCACCCGGAGGTGGCGGGACTGCTCGCCCTCATGCTGCTCCACCAGGCCCGGCGGGCCGCCCGGACCGCGCCCGACGGCAGCCTGGTGCCGCTCGCCGAGCAGGACCGCGGGCGCTGGGACACCCGCATGATCGCCGAGGGGATCGGCATCCTCCAGGCGGCACTGGCCCGCGACCGGCTGGGTGAGTTCCAGGCACAGGCCGCCGTCGCCGCGCTTCACGCGGACGCGCCCAGCGCCGAGGAGACCGACTGGGTGCAGATCGTCGAGTGGTACGACGAACTCGTACGGCTGACCGACAGTCCCGTCGCCCGGCTCAACCGCGCGGTCGCCGTCGGTGAGGCCGACGGGCCGCGGGCCGGACTGGCGGCACTGGCCGGACTGGACCCGTCCCTGCCCCGGTACACCGCTGTGACGGCGTATCTCCACGAACGGGACGGCGACCTCCCGAAGGCCGCACAGCTCTACGCGGAAGCCGCCCGCAAGGCGTCCGACCTGGCCGAACGCGACCACCTGACCCGCCGGGCCGCCCAGCTCAACACGCGCCTGCGCCGCTGACGACGGCCGGCGGCCGAGGCCCCGGGCCGGGTCCGTCGGCGGACGCCTTACCGGTGACCGGAAGGGGGCGGGCGGTGCGCATGGGACTCCGGTCACGGGGTATGTGACCAACAAGCAACCGGAACGGCCTCACCAGGGTGCCGTCTCCGGGCGCATACTGGTGGCAATGACTAAGCCAGGTGCATCGAAGCGATATCTGCCCACCAGCCCCTTCAAGGCCCCGGTCGCGCCGCCGCCCAAGGAGTTCACGGTGGGCGACCAGGTCACGCACGACATGTACGGTCTCGGCCGCGTCCTCGGCATCGAGGACGGCATCGCCGCGCTCGTGGACTTCGGCTCGCGACAGGAGCGGATCCTGAGCCCGTACCACAAGATGACCAAGCTGTAGCGCGTCCGACCAGGGCGGCCGAACCGCCCCGCCGCCTCCGGGACCACACCGCCGGGCGGCGCCACCGTTGTGCCCGGTCACGGCACACCGGGTCCGCGCCGCGGACCCGCACCGAATGGGAGACCCTTCATCGACTCGACCCTGCTCTTCTCCAACCCGGAGGGGACGCCCCGCCACGCCGCCACGACCCTGCCGGTTCCGGCGACGGACCCCTTCCAGGCGCCGGACCTGCCGGACTTCCCCGACGCGGACGACCTGGCGGACTTCCCGGAGGACGAGGACCTGACGCCCCCGGCGACGTCCCGCCCGCCGTCCGCCGGCCGGTCCCGCGGGCGGCCCGCGGACGGCCGAACGGGACGGAACGACCGGAGCGACCGCAGCGACCGGAGCGGCCGCAACGGACGGAACAACCGCAGCGACCGACGCGGCCGACAGGGCCGGCAGGGCGGACAGAACCGACAGGGCGGGCAGGGCCGGAACGGCTCCTGAAGCGACCTGACTGGGCGGGCTATGCGCCGCGGCAGGCCGGAACGGCCGGCCCCGTGCGACGCCGGACGCCTGTGGTGCCGGCCGCCGCAGCAGCGCCCCTGGTCCGAGCATCGGCCCGGGCATCGGCGCAGACCTGGGCCGACGGCCGTCCGCCTCAGGGTGGGAGCGCCCAGCGCCCCAGCGCGTGCGCCGCCGCCCCGCGCAAGCCGACCCCGCGGGGCATGCCCCCAGGCAGGGCACGGCCGATCCCAGCAGCGCCGAGCCGTCGCAGCGCACCACACCCGTCACATCGCACGGTCGCACCGCACCCGTCGCATCGCGCCGGCCCCGCCCCCGCCTCGTCGGCCCCCCGCCTCCCTCGACAACGTGTGGGCCCGGCACAGCACGGCGGCACGCCCCGCCTGACCGATCGAGCACCGGTCGAGCACCGCTGCGTGCCGCCGCGTGCACTGGCATCCCGCTCACGGAGCCCGCCCGCCCCGCACCTCGGTCAGCCCGCGCTCACGGACCCCCGACCCCCCGCCGGCCCGCGCGGCCCGAAGGGCACGGATCACGCCGGACCGGCACCCGTGAACGACCGGCGGGAGCACGCCCGCACCCGGCGCCCGGAGCAGCGCCTCCCAGCCGCGGGGGAGGCCGCCGAAGTACCGTCAACTGGGGCCCGGGCCAGCCAGTTTGACGTAGGTTGGTCGCACTGTTTGCTCACCGCGTAGGAGGCTCAGCCGTGTCGGAGGACATCGCCCAGGACAGTGCCGGGTTCGAGACACGTGCCCGGATCGATACCAGCAGGCCGCACTCGGCCCGTTTCTGGAACTACTTCGTCGGCGGCAAGGACAACTACAAGGTCGACCGGCAGATCGGGGAGCAGATCAAGGAGATCTTCCCGGGGCTGGTCGACGTCGCGCACTCCAGTCGTCTCTTCCTCGGGCGGGCCGTCCGTCATCTGATCACCGAGCAGGGCGTGCGACAGTTCCTGGACATCGGTACGGGGCTGCCGACCGCGAACAACACCCACGAGGTGGCCCAGCGCGCGGCGCCCGAGTCGCGCATCGTCTACGTCGACAACGACCCGATCGTCCTCGCCCACGCCAACGCCCTGCTGACCAGTACGCCCGAGGGCCGCACCGCGTACCTGGATGCCGACCTGTACGACCCCGAGTCGGTGCTGCGTGCCGCCGGCGAGACGCTGGACCTGTCCCAGCCCATCGGCCTGATGATCCTCAACACGCTCGGCCACGTTGCGGACTACGAGCAGGCACGTGATCTCGTACGGCGCCTCATGGCGGGGCTCCCCTCGGGCAGTCACCTGGTGATCTCCGACAGCACCGCGACCAGCGAGGGCATGATCGCGGCCTCCAACGCCTACAACGCCAGCGGCGCGGTGCCGTACCACGTCCGCAGCGTCGAGGAGATCACCGGACTGTTCGACGGACTGGAACTGGTGGAGCCGGGTGTCGTGCGGGTGCCGGAGTGGCGCCCCGAGCCCGACGGTGCCGAGGACGACAACAAGGCCGTCGACGCCTTCTGCGGGGTCGCGCGCAAGCCGTAGACCGGGACGCCGTTGCTCACCCGTCCGCCCCCGCCGTCCGAGCCGGTCGGCGGGGGCGGACGATAATCGGGCCATGGCCTCTGCAGCAGTCGGGACGAACCCCGTGCACGAACGGCTGCGGGCCGATGTCCTGGCGGTCGGGGCGCCGTACGGGCTGGTCCTGGCCGGCGGGGACGCGGTCCGGGCGCACGGGCTGGTGGACCGCCTCACCGGAGGTGTCGACGTGGCCACCGAGCACGCGGCCGGGATGCCGGACATCGTCGCCGGGGTACGGGCCGGGCTGGAGGGGTGCGGCTGGACGGTCACCGTGGTGGAGGCCGACCCGCTCGGCGCCCGCCTGCTGGCCGGGGACCCCGCGACCGGCACGGAGTGCCGGGCCGACCTCCGCAAGGAGGTCTTGTGGCGGCCGCCCGTGCAGACGACGGCGGGGCCCACGCTCTCCCTGGAGGACCTCGTCGGCACGACGGTCCGCGCCCTGGCGGACCGGGGCCTGCCGCGCGACCTCATCGACGTGCACGCCGCCGCCCGGCTGTGGAGCCGCCCCGAGCTGGAGGAGCTCGGCCGCCGCCACGCTCCCGACACGTTCGACCTCGTCGACCTCCAGTCACGCCTCACCGGCACGGACTGGCTCGACGACGCCGAGTTCCGCGCCCTCGGCATCGACCCGCCGACGGCCGGCGCGATCCGGCGCTGGGCCCAGGAATGGGCGGACGACATCGCCGAGCGCCTGCTGGAGGGCGGGGACCCGCCCGAGGAAACGGACTGACCTCGCCCGATGCGCACACCGGTCGGGCACCGCATGTCCGGTCCGGCACGGGCTCAGCGGGTCGGGCAGGGGAATCCCGTCGGGCACCAGGGACCCGGTCGGGCACAGGCGCACCGGCCGGGCGCGGGAGGCGCGAGAACCGGAGCCCGACCCCGCCCCCGCCCCCGGTCCCGCGCCCTGCGCTCCGCGATCCACGCGCCACCGCAGTCGGTGCCCCGCTGGACGTTGCCCCGGTGGGTGCCGGCTCGTTGAGCCGCTGTGTGCGCCCGTCTTGCGGTGCATGAGGAACGAGGTGCGGTGCGGGTGTCGGTGCCACGTCACCCCCGTCACGAGGTGAGCCGGCATGAACGAACAGCAGGCGCGGGGCACACGGTCCACCCGGGGTGTGCGTCGACAGCGGGGCGGGACCGTCGCCTTCCTCCTGGGGCTGGTGGCGGGGCTGGTGTTCTTCGGGTTCTGTCCCGGACTCCCGCACGTCATCGACGAGGGCGCCGTCCTGGTGTCACTGACCGTGGGGGCGCTGGCCCGGTGGACCTGGCTCGCCCGATGCGACAGGTCCGTGACCGGGCCCTGAGAGGGGCGCGGGCGCGCCAGGCCCGAGCGGGGACCGCACGGTTCCCGGGTACCGGCCGGTCCCTGGACGGGGCGGTCGGGGAGGACAGGGCGGCCGGTGCCGGCGTACGGGGCGGGGGTGGCCGGGGCTAGCATCCGGGCATGACGACTGAATCGACGAACGGCAGCTCCCCCCTCGACGTGGAGATCGACGCGCTGAACGGCGGCTCCGCCGCGCTGGCGCAGTACAGCGGGCAGGCCGTGCTGGTGGTGAACGTGGCCTCGAAGTGCGGGCTGACGCCGCAGTACGCCGGTCTGGAGCGGCTGCACGAGCGGTTCGCCGGGCAGGGGTTCACGGTGCTCGGGGTGCCCTGCAACCAGTTCCTCGGGCAGGAGCCCGGCACCGCCGAGGAGATCGCGGAGTTCTGCTCGGCCACCTACGGCGTGACCTTCCCGATGACCGAGAAGGTCGAGGTCAACGGGAAGGGACGGCACCCCCTGTACGAGCGGCTGGTCGGCTTCGCCGATGCCGAGGGCCACAGCGGCGACATCCGCTGGAACTTCGAGAAGTTCCTGATCGGCCGGGACGGCAAGGTGCTCGCCCGGTTCTCGCCGCAGACCGAGCCGGAGTCGGCGGAGGTCGTGGCAGCGGTGGAGAGCGCCCTCGCCTGACCGCGGTGAGGTGACCATCGGGCGCGGGCCGGACCGGTACCCGTCGGACGGCGGCGGGTGGCCCGGGCCGGGGGTGGGGCGGCGACGACGGTGTCCCGCCGGAGGCCGGGCGGGGCGCGGTGCCGACGCGGTGCCTGCGCGAGCCGGGCTTCCGTACACGGCCACGTACACGGCCACGTACACGGCCACGTACACGGCCTCGCACACGGCCACCGGCCGCGCTTCCCCCAAGGGCGACCCCGTGCCGCCACCGGCCACGCGGCGGGGGCCGGCGGTGGCCACCGGTGGTCCCCCGGCTGCCCGCGCGACGAACGCCTCGTGGAGGTTCCCCGGCATCGTTGACCTTGCCCTTGGGGCAGGGCGCAGCGTGTGCGGTGCCGGGCGGACGGACCGCCCGGTGACGGAGGGATCCGGTGGACGAGGAACTGCTGAGCATCGGGGCGTTCGCGGCCCGGGCACGGCTGTCGGCCAAGGCGCTGCGCCTGTACGACCGGCTGGGGCTGCTGGCCCCTGCGCGGGTCGACGACCTGACCGGTTACCGGTACTACCGGGCCGGGCAGGTGGAACGGGCCCGGCTGGTGGCGCTGCTGCGGCAGCTCGACATGCCCCTGGCGCGGATCGCCGAGGTGGTCGACGCGGGCGACGGCGGTCTGGCGGCCGAGCGGCTCGCCGCCTACTGGGCGGACGTCGAGACACGGGTCGCCGGTCAGCGGACGCTCGCCGAGTACCTCCGTGGACGCTTGTCGGGGAGGAGCTCCGAGATGTACGGGAAGTTCGAGGTCGACACGGTGGACATGCCCGAACAGGTACTGATCACCGAGACGCGGCACACGCTGGCGGACGAGTTGCCGGCCTGGATCGGTGCCGCGCTGAGCCGGCTGGAGGAGGCGGCCCACGGGTGCGGGGGCGTGACCGGTGCGCCGTTCGTCGTCTATCACGCCGAGGTGTCGGAGGAGAGCGACGGCCCTGCCGAGGCGTGCGTGCCGGTCGCCGACGAGGCGGCGGCCCGCCGGTGGGCGGAGCGCGCGGGCGCGGCCCGTGGGGCGCGGGTGCGGGTGGAACCCGCCCACCGGCTGGCCCGGACCCGGATCACCAAGGCGCAGGTGGCGCACCCGCAGATCCTGGCCGCGTTCGAGGCGGTGGAGGAGTGGATGGCGGCCGAGGGGCTGTCGGCGGCGGGACCCTGCCGGGAGACGTACTTCGCGGACTGGGACGCGGCCGGTCCGCAGGACCCGGTGTGTGACGTCGCCTTCCCCGTGACGCCTTCCCGGTGACGGGCCGCTGAGCGGCGGGCTCGGCCCGGTCACGGGCCGGGCCCTCTCGGCAAGGACGGCGGACTCGACGAGAGGGCTCCGTGCACCCTGGCACCGCCCGGACCCCGATCGGTACCCAGGACGGGCGGTACCGGTCGTGCTGGTGCCGGGTGCGCCGGTGGCGCCGGGTACGACGGTGGGGTGTGTACCCGTGGTGAGGGTGCGTGCCGGCGTGGTGCCGCGGGCGCCGCACCCCCGGCGCCGTCACCGGGGATTCCGGTGACTCTGGCGTCCGGTCAGGGCTTCACCGAGGCGACGAAGGCGCTCCACGCGTCCGCGGGGAAGGCCAGCTTCGGGCCCTCGGGGATCTTGGTGTCCCCGAGTTCCAGCGCCGCCTCGGTGGTGGACCTGACCATCACGCAGGCGCCGTTGTTGTTGGTGTAGGAGGACGTCTTCCACGCTTCCGTGGCGCCCAGACGAATTGCCATGATCGCTCCGTAGCCAGTTGCTGAGTTGCTGTCACCGGCCTGCGCGTTCCGGCATGGACCCGCAGAACGGATTGCGCCAACCTGTCGTGCTGATTGGCGTGATCGACGCTACTCGCCAACATCCTCTTTCGGAGCAGCCGTTCACTCGACCGGATGGCATATTCCGGATGAGCAGGACGTGCAGGCATGGCAGACCTGTATGATTCCGCCCCGCCTCCGCCAGGAACCCCTTCCGCCCCGTCCGGGCGCCCGGCGGACGGTCAGCGCGCGTAGTCCTTGGCGACGCGTTCCACCAGCTGCCGGGACTGCTCGACGTTCAGCGACTGGGCCCGCAGGTGCTCGTACATCACGGTGTACTTCTGCACGTCGTGCGGCTTCTCCAGGTACAGGTCGCTCGTCACGCCCTCGATGTAGACCACGCTCGAGTCGGCCGCGTCGGCGAACTCCAGGATCGAGTACTGGCCGTTGATCCCGGCGTGCGCGCCGACCTCGAAGGGGAGCACCTGCACGGTGATGTGCGGCAGCTGGCTCAACTCCATGACGTGCTCCAGCTGTTCCCGCATGATCTGGCGGCTGCCGACGACCCGGTGCAGCGACGCCTCGTCGAGCACCACCCACAGCCGCAGCGGCTCCGTCTCGGCGGTGATGCGGCTCTGCCGGCGCAGGCGCACCTCCACCCGCTTGTCGTTCTCCTGCTCGGTGGACTCCGGCGAACCGCCCTGGACGATCGCCTCGGCGTAGGCGCGGGTCTGCAACAGGCCGGTGATGATCTGGGGTTCGTAGACACGCAGCGACTCGGCGTCGGTCTCCAGGCCGATGTAGACGCTGTACGGGATGTCGCCGAAGGCGTGCCACCAGCCCTGCTGACGGGAGTCCTTGGCCATCTGCATCAACGACTCGACGATGCGCTGGTCCTCCACCTCGTAGACCCCGCACAGGTCGCGGACGTCGCGCTGGCTGATGCTGCGCCGGCCGTTCTCCAGGCGGCTGATCTTCGACTGCGACACCAGCAGCCGCTCGGCCACCTCCTCCGCCGTCATGCCCTTGAGCTCGCGGAGCCTGCGCAACTCCTGGCCCAGCCGGCGTCGCCTGACGGTGGGATTGACATTGGACGCCACGGGACGTGCACCTCCGGCTGCGTGCCTCGTACTTGCTCGTACTTGCCACTATGCGTATCTGCTGTTCAGCAGATTGCCACCAAGGTGCTTCCCGCCGCTGGGAAACGGGCGGATGTGCGACGGCTCCGCACGGTCACCCCTCCGACGGGGTGCCGCAACGGGCGTCGGGTGACGTCGTGTTCGACTCGTACCGGGGGCCGGTCGCGGGCACGCCGGGCGGGGCGGCGGGGGGCTCTCGCCCTCACCGCCCCGCCCGGCAGCGGCTCCCGTGACCGGGTCCGAGCGCTCCCGTGGACGGGTCGGCGTGCTCCCGTGACCGGGTCCGTGTCAGCGGCGGACGGACGCGGGTCGCCGGACCGCCCGGACACCTCTCGGGTGGCCCGGCGCCCGGACGTGCGTGCCGTCCGTGCCGCGTCACGGCGCGGGACGGCCCGTCCTTCACGCCGTGGGCGGCCCGTACGCGCGGCGGGTGGCCCCTGAGTCGGGGACGTCGTCCGTTCAGGGGTCACCACGCGTCGTCAGCGGGCCACCCCGCGCGTCAGTGGGCCACCACGCGCGTCATGGACCCGCGGCGCGGTTGGGTCGGCACTCCTCGGGCGGGCTCCGCCGTGCCCCTGCCGCCCGCACCGGGCTGCCGCGCGGCCGCCGACGCCGGGCTGCGGCGCGGCTGCGCGGCCACGCCGTTCTGGACGTCCATCACGGCGTGCGCCACGAGGCCGCCCATCGGGTCGTGCCGGATCAGGTCCCGCAACCGGGAACGCGAGGACCGGCCCTCGTTCCCCGGGTACAGGTGCTTGCCGAGACCCACCGCGTGCGCCAGTGCGGCGAGCGCGGCGGTCCGCGGGTCCGGCGGCACGCCGGTCCGGATCGCGGAGTCCAGCCGGGCCCTGATCTCCCGGCTGATCTCGGTGTCCGTCGCCTGGTAGCGAGTCGTCGGCAGCACCCCGCACATCTGTCCCGCCACGGCATGCACCATGCCGCACCGCTCCAGATGCGAGAGGTAGGTCTGGCGGAGCCCGAGACGGGGCCCGCCTATCCAGTGGACGGCCCGTACCGGAGCGCCGCGCCTGCGCAGCAGCTCCAACGCACTGTCCAGTGTCGGATCTCCAGTCGGCCGTGGTACCACCACGGCGATACGATCCCCGTCTGGGGCTATCCGTCCGGCCAGCGCCAGCTCCACTAGCTGTGCTCCGGCCAGACCGAGGTCGAGCGACTGCGGCTGCGCAGTGGTACCCGTGGTCGGGTCCAGTGCGAGCAACAGAAGCTCCTCCGGAAGTGTTCTGCGGCTCCTGCCCATCCATGCCTCCCCGCGTGGATGTCTGACAGGGTGACCCCTCTCACATTGGTCTGTCGAGGGCGCGTGACCGGTTCGTAAGGGAACCGGTAGGTATGTCGTCCTCGTCTACCACGTGGGGCAGGCCCGCACACAGGACACTGGTACATGGTTCGGACAGCGCTGCCAAGCGCTGTCGCGGGCGGCGGTTCACGGTTCGGTTGGCGCACGCACGGCGTGCGGCACATGGAGGAGGCATCGGTGGCGGGCGAGTCCCCCGACAGGTCGAAGCAGCGTGCGTCGTCGGAAGAACCGACGCCGGGGAGCGCGGGTCCGGTTCCCGAGGCCAGGAGCGAGGCGGAGAGTTCCGCCGAGAAGCGCGATCCCCGGCTGGCGGTGACGCGGGAGCCCTCCTCGTCCGCCTCGGGCTCCTCCGGGGCGTCGGGCTCGTCGACGCGGGGCGGGGTCGACACGGCCACCCGCGTGCTGTCGGTGCGCGAGGCGCGGGAACAGCGGGAGCAGGACGGCGGGACCGGCAAGGGCGCCGATGACGCCGAGGGTGCCGAGCACGCCGAGGGTGCCGGAGAGGCCGCACGGAGCGGTGCTGCGGAAACCGCGTCGGACGCGGAGCCGGCGGCGGACGCCGAGGACTCCGCCGACGCCCAGGACTCCTCCGGCGACGCCCAGGACTCCCCCGGCGGCGCGCGTGACGGTGCCGACGACGACGGCGCCGGCGAGCGTGACGATTCTGCTGTGGCGACGGGCGACGCCCGGCTGCGCCAGGCCGTGGCCGCGTGGGTCCGCACGGCGGACCAGGACCAGGACGACGCGGCCCCCGGGAGCGGTGCCGCCGGCGAGGGCGCCGCCGGCGGCCGGACCGGCGGCGAGAGCGGCGCCGCCGACGTCCCGGCCGACGAGGACGCCGAAGCGGACACCAAGGACGCTGCCGGCACCACGGACACCGCGGGCGAGCCGGACGCCGAGCCTTCCGCCGCCTCCGACCCGTCCGCCGCGTCCGACTCCTCCGGGCCCGCGAAGCCCCTGGACGGCGCTGCCGACGACGAGACCCACGCCGACGAGGTCTCGTCCCCCGGGGACGCCCCGAAGGCCGCCACGGCCGCCTCCCGGGCCTCCGGCGCGCCCGGCAGGACCACCGAGGGCAAGGCCGGCACCGATGCAGACGCCGACGCCGACGACGCCACCGGTGACAGCGATGTCGCACCGAGGGCGCCGGACGACGCAGAAACCGACGACGGCGACGACGGCGAGGACCGCAAGGACACCGACGCCGAGGACACCGAGGACGCCGAGGACGCCGAGGACGAAGGCGCGTCCGGCGGGGAAGAGCGCGGCGCGACCGGGGACGCGGGACGCGAGCGTCCCGTCGATCAGCCCACGGCCGTGTTCCGCACGCCCCGGCCCTCCACGCCCCGCGTCGACCAGCCCACCACCATGCTCAAGCTGGGTGACGCGGCCACCGCGTCCCCCAAGGACGGCCAGGACGGCCAGGATGGCCAGGACGGCAAGGACGGCCAGGACGCCGCCGAGGAGGCCTCCGCCCCGCCCCGGCAGGCCGGCCAGGCCGCGGGAAACGGCAAGGCTCCGGCGGGCGAGGAGAGCGACGAGGGCCCGGAGGACCGGGCCGCCGATCGGGGCGACGCGTCCGGCGCGGACGGAGTCCCCGCCGAATCGCCCGCGGAGCGGACCAGCAAGTTCGTCGCGCTCAAGCCGCTGGACGACCCCGGCACCCGCAAGCCGCCGGTCACCGAGGCGACCACCGCCCTGCGGACCGTGATGCCGGCCGCGCCGCCCTCCGAGCCCACCTCGGCGCTCCCGCAGGTGGAGCCGGAGCGGACCACGCAGCAGCCGCTGCCGCCGAAGCCGCCGCTGGACCTGCTGGCCGAGCTGACCAACACCCCGCCGCCGCCGGAGACGCCGCTGCGGACCGCCGTGCGGCGGGTGAAGATCTGGACCCCGCTGGTCCTGCTGCTCGTGATCATCTTTGCGGTCGTACAGAACATGCGTCCACTGCCCGAACCGACGCTCGAACTCACCGCGAAGGACGGCTTCACCTTCGAGGGCGGCAAGGTCGACATCCCCTGGCCGGCCGACGGGCAGGCGGCGCTGGACGTGCAGGGCATCGGCTCGTTCGGGTCCTCCGGTGAGCAGAAGCCGGTGCCGATCGCCAGTGTCGCCAAGGTCATGACGGCCTACGTGATCCTGCGCGACCACCCGCTCAAGAGCGGCGCACAGGGCCCGATGATCAAGATCGACGACGCGGCGGAGAAGCAGTCCGACGCCGGGCAGGAGTCCACCGTCGACGTCACCGCCGGCGACGAGATCTCCCAGCGGGAGGCGCTGGAGAGCATCCTGATCGCGTCCGCGAACAACGTGGCGCGCCTGCTCGCGCGGTGGGACGCGGGGTCGGAGAAGGCGTTCGTGGAGAAGATGAACGCCGCCGCCGAGGACCTCGGCATGACCAACACGACGTACACCGACCCCTCGGGCCTGAACAACACGACCGTCTCCACGGCCGTGGACCAGGTGAAGCTGGGCAGGGCCGCGATGAAGCAGCCCGCCTTCCGCGAGGTGGCCGCGATGATGTCGTACGACGACTACAAGGGCGTCAACCACTCCAACTGGAACCAGCTGGTCGGCCACAACAACGTGGTCGGCATCAAGACCGGCACCACCACCTCCGCCCTGGGCAACCTGCTGTTCGCCGCGAAGAAGGACGTCGACGGCGAGATGCGGACCATCGTGGGCGCCGTGGTGCGCCAGCCCGCCGGGGGGAAGGACAACACCATCCTGAGCGCGGCGCTGACCGCGGGCGACGAGCTGATCCGGGCCGCGCAGGACGCGCTGGAGTCGGCGACCATCCTGAAGAAGGGCGAGGTCGTCGGGTACGTGGACGACGGGCTCGGCGGCCGTACGCCGGTCGCGGTGACCGAGGACGTGAAGGCCGTGGGCTGGGCCGGGCTGTCGGTGGAGCTGACGTTCGCCGCGGACGAGGTGCCGCACGAGGCGAAGGCGGGGACCAAGGTCGGCTCGCTGACCGTGGGGGACGGCACGAGCAGCGCCGTCAAGGTGCCCGTCGCCCTTCAGGACGATCTCGTGGAGCCCGGCTTCACGGCCAAGCTGACGCGTCTCGCCTGATCGACGGCGAGGCGCGGGCACGCCCCGTCCGCCGGCCGTCCTCCACCGCGGGGGACGGCCGGCGGGGTGCGTGCTAGCGTCACGAATCGGGCAGGTCGCCGGTCCCCGGAACGCGGTGGTGGACACCACGGCGGACGGGACGCTGCCGCGAACAGAAGACGGGACACGGGGAGTGCCTACAGGTGGCCACTGCGGAGCCGACACGCGCCGACGACGCCGATCCGGGCCCGGCCTCGGGTGCGCGAATACCCACGCCCGGAGCACGACACCGCCCGGCGGACCGGCACGCCCCCGGGGCTGAGACCGGCCCGGGTGCCGATGCGGGCGCCGGTACCGATACAGGCACCGGTACCGATACAGGCGCCGGCACCGATACGGGTGCCACTGCCGGAGCCGCAGCCGATGCCGCCACCGGCTGCGCCCCCGCCCCCGCCTCCGCCTCCGCCTCCGGCACGGCCGCGTCCCCGGAGCGGCCCGGACCTGCCGCCTCCGACGCGCCCGCGGGCCCGGCCTCCGCTCCCGTCCCCGCCCCCGGCCGCCCCGGCCGCCCCGACGGGTCCCGTCTGCCCCGCCCGGTGCGGGCCGTACGGGCCCGGATGCTGCGGCACCCGGTGCTGTCCGTCACCGCGCTCGCCGGGGTCCTGCACATCGTCTGGTTCTTCACCTTCGCCAACAGCGGCGGCGACCTCGCGGCGCAGGACGCCTGGGCCGAGTTCGTCGGCCGCCACCCGGACCAGGCGTACAACCTGGCCTGGTACGGCGGCATGCACCCGGTGTCGTACAGCGTGGTGTCCCCGTATCTGATGTCCCTGCTCGGCGTGCGGACGACGATGATGATCGCCGGGACCGTGTCGGCCGGGCTGCTGACCCTGGTCCTGATGCGCAGCCGGAGTGTGCGCAACCCCCTGTGGGCGGCGCTCGCGGGCGTGTTCGCGCTGCTGTGCAACGCGGCCTCGGGGCGGGTGACGTACGGGCTGGGGACGATGTTCGCGCTGGGCGCGGTCGCCGTCGTCTTCTGCTGGCCGTACCGCTGGCGCTACAAGCGGTGGGCGAAGGCGCTGTGCGCGGCCCCGCTGGCGGCGCTGGCGACGATGGCCTCGCCGGTGGCCGGTCTGTTCGTGGGGCTGGTGGCGGTGGCGCTGTTCCTGCAGAAGCGCCGGCCGGGGGCGTGGGCGCTGGGGCTGGCGCCGACCGCGGTGGTGGCGCTGTCGGCCTGGCTGTTCCCGTTCTCCGGCACGCAGCCGATGGGGTTCGGCTCGGTGATCCTGCCGCTGGTGTACTCGGTCCTGGTGGTGTTCCTCGTGCCCCGGGAGTGGCGGACGGTGCGGATCACGGCCGGGGTGTACGGGCTGGGCGTGGTGCTGGTCTGGCTGATCAGTTCGCAGATCGGCTCCAACATGACGCGGCTGGCGATGCTGTTCGCGGGCGTGGTGCTGGTGGCGGCCCTGCCGTTCGCGGTGCCCCGGAGCCGGAAGTGGTACGCGATCGTCGTCGCGTTCGTCGGCTTCACGGTGTGGATCGGGTTCAAGTCGGTCGACGACGTCGTGCACACCACCCCGGCGGCGTCCTGGGCGCGGGAGCTGGCGCCGCTGGTGAACGAGCTCCAGGAGGTCGGCGCGGAGCGGGGCCGGGTGGAGGTCGTGCCGGCCCGTTCGCACCGGGAGGCGTCCGCGCTCGCCCCGTACGTCAACCTGGCCCGCGGCTGGAACCGGCAGGCCGACATGGAGCGCAACCCGCTGTTCTACGACGACACCCTGAACTCGGCGAACTACCACGAGTGGCTGAAGCGCTGGGCCGTGCACTACGTGGTGCTGCCCAAGGACGAGCCGGACGGGGACGGCGGCGAGCGGGAGCGGGAGCTGGTGCAGCGCGGGCTGCCGTACCTGAAGCAGGTCTGGGGCGACGCGAACTGGCAGCTGTTCGAGGTGGTCGACCCGACGCCGCTGGCCGAGCCGAACGCGGCGGTCGAGCGGGCCGAGCAGGGTGCGATGACGATCCGGGTGGAGAAGGCGGGGCGGGTGCTGATCCGCGTCCCGTACTCGCCGTGGCTGGGCCTGGTCGACGCCGAGGGCACGGCGCTGGAGCCGCCTCGGGAGACCGAGGAGTCCGAGAACCGTCCGGAGGGTGAGCCGGCGACGTACGAGAACGTCAACGGCTGCCTGATGGAGACGGAGGAGGACGCCAACGGCGACATGTGGACGGTGCTGCTCGCGCCCGAGCCGGGCACCTACCGGCTGGCGGCGCCGTACAAGTGGTCGCGGGGTACGCCGTGCCCGGAGGAACTGCGCTGACCGGTGCCGGGCGCCCCCGGCCGCACCCGGGTGCCCGCCGGTCGCGGCCCGGCCCGTCCGGCGGGGCCGCGGCGCTCAGACGGCGCGCGGGTACCGGGCCAGCCAGGCGGCGGAGGAGGCGGTGGGGCTGTGCAGGGCGGCGCCCTGGGTCATCTCCATGGCGAAGTCGTCGGCGAGTTCCAGGACGGTGGGGCGGCCCTCCAGCTCGGCGAGCCAGGCCGGGGGCAGGGCCGTCTCGCCGTGCAGGGCGCCCAGCAGTCCGCCGGTCAGCGCCCCGGCGACGGCGCTCGGCCCGTCCTGGTTGACGGCCAGGCACAGGCCGTGGCGCACGTCCTCCGCGACCAGCGCGCAGTAGACGGCGGCGCCGACCAGTTCCGCCGCGGTGCCGGTGCCGCTCAGCCGGGAGACGCGTTCCGGGGTGGGCATGCCCTGCCGGACCGCGCCCAGGGCCTGCTGGAGGGCGTTCGAGACGGTGTCGTGGCCGGGCAGGGCCGACAGCAGGGCGAGGGCGCTCTGCACGGCCGCGTCCGGGCTCTCGCCCCGGGCCAGCGCGTGCACGGTCACCGCGTACGCGCCCGCCGCGAGGCAGGCGTCGGGGTGGCCGTGGGTCTGCGCCGCGCACTCGACGGCGAGCTGGGCGACCAGGTTCGGCTCCCAGCCGACGAGCAGCCCGAAGGGCGCGGACCGGGCGGCGGCCTCCGGGCCGGGGTCGCCGGGGTTCTTGGGGGCCTCGGGGGTGCCCATCGTGTCGTCGCCGAGGCCCAGCAGCAGGGCCCGGGCCGGGTCCCGGCGGGCGTACAGCCACTCCTCGCGGGCCAGCCAGCCGTCGTCCTTGCGGCGCTCGTCGGGCCCCCAGTCGCGCTGGGTGGTGGCCCAGCGCAGGTACGCCCGGTGCAGGTCGGTGGGCGGGTGCCAGGCGCCGGTGTCGCGGCGCACCTGGGCGCGGATCAGCCCGTCCACGGAGAACAGGGTGAGCTGCGTGAGGTGGGTGACGGCGCCTCGGCGGCCGTAGGCGGTGCCGAGGTCGACGACCCCGGCGGCGCCGTGCGCCTCGCGGATGGCGTCGGTGGTGAGGGCCGCCACGGGCGCGCCCAGCGCGTCCCCGAGGGCCACGCCGAGCAGGGTTCCGCGCACCCGGCTGCGGAAGTCCTGCTGCTCGCGGCGCCCCCACACGGGCCCGGTCGTCGCACCCACCCAGACCTCCCAGGACACCGTGCACACGTACGACGCCCAGCACTGTAATCGAACGGGGACGGGCGGCTCACGGGCGCGGAGCGGTATGGACCCGGGGGCCCGAGTGGTCGCGGCTGTGCCCGTCCGGCCGGTTTGCGGCGTCCCGGGCGGGCCGTGTCCCCGGGCTGCCGGGGGCGTGGGAGCGCCGGCGGGCGTGCCCTCGCCCGGCGGGCACCGACGCCACGGGGGCCGCGTCGTCCGGGCCGGGGCCCGCGAGGTCGCGGACCACCTCGTCGTACCGGGTGCGGGCCCAGGTGGAGGCGGGGCTGAGCTGCAGGGCGCGGTCCAGGCCGGCCAGGGCCTCCTCGGGGACGTCGCCCGCGCTCTCGTCGGCGTGGGCCGTCGACGTGCCCCGGTCACGGCGATCCGCTCGGCCTCGCGGAGCAGCCGGGTCCTGCCGGCGCCCGTGCTGCCGTGCGCGTGGAACGGGAACCGGTGGCGCGGGTGCTCGGGCGGGGGCAAGTTCCGTCGGAACGGCTCACGTTCGGCGCTCCGGGCCACCGGGCCGGTGCGTCTGCGCCGCGCGGCCGGGCCCCGCGTCGACAGCCGGCCCCGTGCCGCCGGCCGTCCCCCTCGTCCTCGGTGACGCCGACGCGCTCATCTGTCGCAGGGGCCGGTACGGCAGAGGGTTATTCGACCACCCGTACGGTGGTGCCGGCCGTGCCGAAGGCCCACAGGGCGGTGCCGTCCTCCTTGGGGACGCGGATGCCGCCGGTCTTGGCGCCCGGCTCCGCGGGCGGCGGGGACGAGCCGTCGACGGCGTTGGAGAACGCTATGGAGACGCCCGCCCTGGCGGCGAAGTACATGATGTGCTCGACCTGGACCCCGTCGCTGCCGGTGGTGGCCTCGGTGCGGGTGCCGATCGTGTAGCTGCCGGGCTCCGGGTCGACCGTCCCCGGCCAGACCGGGAAGGTGCGGCGGGCGGCGTCGCTGGCGTCGACCAGCCACACGCGCTTCAGGCCGAGCGAGTAGACGACGCGGCGTCCGGTGCCGGAGTCGGCCGGTACGGCCTCCGGGTTCTTCCGGGAGGGGGAGGCGGACGGCTTCGGGTCGTCGGCCGTCGCGGACGCGCTGGGGGCGCTCGTGGCGGCGGGCCTCGGCTTGGGGCCCTGGTCCGCCTGCACCGCGAGGACGGCCACCACGGCCAGCGCACCCGCGGTCAGCCCGGTCACCCAGGCCCACGAGGGAAGACGGGCAGGCAACGGTACGCATCTCCTCGGTCGGCGGAGTTCCGGCCCCCGAAACCGGAGGTCGGATCATCCTACTGCCCGTTTCCGAGCCCCCTCGGCCCGTCCCCGGGCTCGCCCCGGCCGGAGGCGGCCCCGCTCGCGCTGCCCGCGGATCCCGAGGCCGCCGCCGCTCTCCCGCCTCCCGGCCGGGTCCCTGCCCGCCGCTCAGTCCAGCACCGGCAACAGCTCCGGCAGGTGCCCGTCGGACGCCTCCGCCGCGCGCCTGCGCTCCTCGGGGACCTCCCCGTAGAGCGTCGTGCGCGGCTTCGCCGGGCGGCCGGCCGCCTCGGCCACGGCGACGAGGTCCTTGACCGACTTGTAGGAGCCGTAGGAGGAGCCCGCCATCCGCGAGATCGTCTCCTCCATCAGCGTCCCGCCGAGGTCGTTCGCGCCGGAGCGGAGCATCTCGGCCGCGCCTTCCGCGCCCAGCTTCACCCAGCTCGTCTGGATGTTGGGGATGTGCGGGTGGAGCAGCAGCCGGGCCATGGCCGTGACCGCCCGGTTGTCGCGGACGGTGGGGCCGGGCCGGGCGATGCCGGCCAGGTACACCGGCGCGTTGGTGTGCACGAAGGGCAGGGTGACGAACTCGGTGAAGCCGCCCGTCTGTTGCTGGATGCGGGCCAGGGTGCGCAGGTGGCCGAGCCAGTGGCGGGGCTGGTCGACGTGGCCGTACATCATCGTCGAGGAGGAGCGGATGCCCAGCTCGTGGGCGGTGGTGACGACCTCGATCCAGGTCGCCGCGGGCAGCTTGCCCTTGGTCAGGATCCAGCGGACCTCGTCGTCGAGGATCTCGGCGGCCGTGCCCGGGATGGTGTCCAGGCCGGCCTCCTTCGCCGCGGTCAGCCACTCGCGGACCGACATCCCGGTGCGGGTCGCGCCGTTGACGACCTCCATCGGGGAGAAGGCGTGCACGTGCATCCCGGGGACGCGGGCGCGCACCGCCCGCGCGATGTCGAAGTACGCGGTGCCGGGCAGGTCCGGGTGGATGCCGCCCTGCATGCAGACCTCGACCGCGCCGACGTCCCACGCCTGCTGGGCGCGGTCGGCGACCTGGTCCAGGGAGAGGGTGTAGGCGTCGGCGTCGGTGCGGCGCTGGGCGAAGGCGCAGAAACGGCAGCCGGTGTAGCAGACGTTGGTGAAGTTGATGTTGCGGGTGACGATGTAGGTGACGTCGTCGCCGACCGCCGCCCTGCGCACGTCGTCCGCGATGCGGCACAGCGCGTCCAGGGCCGGGCCGTCGGCGTGCAGCAGGGCCAGCGCCTCGGCGTCGGTGAGCCGGGTCGGGTCGTCGGCGGCGGTGTTCAGCGCGGCGCGCACGTCGGTGTCGACGCGCTCGGGCACGAGCCCGGGGGCGGCGGCCTCGCGCAGGGCCTCCCAGTCGCCGTACACCTCGTCGAAGTCCGCGCGGCGGTCGCCGGTGCGGCCCTCGGTGTCGATGGTGCGGTGCAGGTCGGTGCGGCCGGTGGCGGTGAACGCCTCGTCCGGCTCCTGCCAGGGCAGGCCCTTCGGCAGGGCGTCCGGGCGGGCCAGGCCGGTGTCCGGGTCGGCGAGCGCGGCCACGTGCGGGCGCAGCCGGGGGTCCAGCCAGGGCTCCCCGCGGCGCACGAACTCCGGGTAGACGCAGAGGCGTTCGCGCAGTTCGAACCCGGCCGCGCGGGACGTCTCGGCCAGTTCGTCGATCCGGGGCCAGGGCCGCTCGGGGTTGACGTGGTCGATGGTCAGCGGGGAGACCCCGCCCCAGTCGTCGATGCCGGCCGCGATGAGGCGGCCGTACTCGGAGTCCACCAGGTTCGGCGGGGCCTGGATGCAGGCGGACGGGCCGAGGACGTGCCGGGCCACGGCGACCGTGGCGACCAGCGCGTCGAGTTCCGCGTCCGGCATGCCGCGCATCGCGGTGTCCGGCTTGGCGCGGAAGTTCTGGATGATCAGTTCCTGGATGCCGTGGTGGGCCCGGGAGATCCGGCGCAGCGCGAACAGGGAGTCGGCGCGCTCCTCGTGGGTCTCGCCGATGCCGATGAGGATGCCGGAGGTGAAGGGCACCGAGGAGCGTCCGGCGTCCTCCAGCACCCGCAGCCGCACGGCCGGTTCCTTGTCCGGGGAGCCGTGGTGGGGGCCGCCGGGCTCGGACCACAGCCGGGTCGCGGTGGTCTCCAGCATCATGCCCATCGACGGCGCGACCGGCTTGAGGCGCTGCAGGTCGGTCCAGGTCAGCACGCCCGGGTTGAGGTGCGGCAGGAGGCCGGTCTCCTCCAGGATGCGCACCGACATGGCGCGGACGTAGGCGAGGGTGTCGTCGTAGCCGTGCGCGTCGAGCCACTCGCGCGCCTCGGGCCAGCGGTCCTCGGGCTTGTCGCCGAGGGTGATGAGGGCTTCCTTGCAGCCGAGGGCGGCGCCCTTGCGGGCGATGTCCAGCACCTCGTCCGGCGACATGAACATCCCGTGCCCGGCCCGCCGCAGCTTGCCGGGGACGGTGACGAACGTGCAGTAGTGGCACTTGTCCCGGCACAGCCGTGTCAGGGGAAGGAAGACGCTCTTGGAGTACGTGATGACGCCGGGCCGCCCGGCCGCCTCCAGGCCGGCGTCCCGCACCCGGGCGGCCGAGGCGCACAGGTCCTGGAGGTCCTCGCCGCGGGCCTGGAGCAGCACCGCCGCCTCGGAGACGTCCAGGGAGACGCCGTCCCGGGCCCGCTTCAGGGCGCGCCGCATGGAGTTCCCGGTCGGGCCGCCGGTTCCGGAGGTCACGGAAGTCGTCATTCCTTGAGCATACGTTCGGGGTGATCGGGCCGGACGGGGGCCGCCACCGGCCACCGTCCGCGGACGCCCGGCGCCGGGACCCCCGCGGGGCCCTCCCGCGCCGCGACTCCCGCACGGCCCGCGGGACGTGCGCCGCCGGTGCGCACGGCGGGCGGGCGTCCGCCGGCCCTGCGCGGCACGGCCGGGACCGGCGGGCGTCCGCCGGTCCTCTGCGGCCTCCGTCCTCCGGTCCCGCGTGGCCTCCGCCCTCCGGTCCCGTTCGGCAGCCGTGCTCCGGTCCCGCGCGGCCTCCGTCCTCCGGCCCCGTGCGGCAGCCGCCCGTCGGCCGCTCCGGGCAGTCCGTCACCCGGCGTTCCCGTCGACGAACGGCTGGACGGCGTCCAGGGCCCGCAGCACCTCCGTCTCGCCCTCGGGCGGCAGCTGCACCACGGCCTCCTCGATGCCCAGCTCGGCGTAGTGCGCCAGCTTGCCCGGGGTCGGGTGGACGGCGTAGGGCACCACCTGGAGGGCGTCCGGGTCACGTCCCGTGTCGGCCCAGACCGTCCGCAGGGCGGGCAGCGACTCGGACAGGCCGCGTCCGCCGATCGGCAGCCAGCCGTCGGCGTACTCGCAGATGTGCGCGAACAGCTTCGGTCCCGCGCCGCCGCCGATCAGGGTGCGCGGCCCCACCACCGGTCCGCGCGGCTTCTGCACCGGCTTGGGGTGCGCGAAGCTCGCCCGGACGCTGGCGAACTCGCCCTCGTACGACGTCGGTTCCTCGGACCACAGGGAGCGCATCAGGCCCATCCGGTCGCGTACCAGCTCGCGCCGGGTGCGCCAGTCGACGCCGTGGTCGGCGGCCTCCTCCACGTTCCAGCCGAAGCCCACGCCGAGCGTGAACCGGCCGCCGGAGAGGTGGTCCAGGGTGGCGATCTGCTTGGCCAGGTCGATCGGGTCGTGCTGGGCGGCCAGCGTGATGCCCGTGCCGACGCCCAGCCGCTCGGTGACGGCCGCCGCCTGGCCGAGCGCGACGAAGGGGTCGAGGGTGCGGCCGTACTCCCGGGGCAGCTCACCGCCCGCCGGGTAGGGGGTGGTCCGCTCGACGGGGATGTGGGTGTGCTCGGGCAGGTACAGTCCGGCGAATCCGCGCTGTTCCAGCTCGCGGGCGAGCCGGACGGGGCTGATCGTCTCGTCGGTGAGGAAGATCGTGACGGCGATGCGCATGGGCGGCCTTTCGTACGCGGACGACGCCTCATGCATACCGGGGACCCGTCCGACTGTCCATACCGACCGGTCGGACAGGCCCGTGCGGAGCCACCGCCCCTCGGCGGCGTCCGCGCGCGGCGGGGACCCGACGGCCGTCCGTGCGGGTGGCGGGATTCCGCCTCTTGGCGCCGGTGGACCGCGGACCGTCGGTAGCCTCGCCGGGATGACACTCCCAGCCGTCCGCAAGTACCGCATCGCCACTGCCTTCCAGCGCCGGATCAACCCCGTCCTGCGCCGGATGCCGTTCCAGACGCTCCTGGAGACCACCGGCCGGGTCTCCGGGCTCCCCCGCACCACACCGGTGGGCGGCCGGCGCACCGGGGACGCGTTCTGGCTGGTCTCGGAGTTCGGCGAGCGGTCCCAGTACGTGCGCAACATCAAGGCCGACCCCCGGGTGCGGGTACGGCTGCGGGGCCGCTGGTACACCGGCACCGCCGTGCTGCTGCCCGACGACGACCCCGTGGCCCGGCTGCGCCGCCTGCCCCGCCTCAACGGCGTCGCCGTGCGGGCGTTCGGTGCGGAGCTGCTGACGGTGCGGGTGGATCTCGACGACTGAACCGGGCGGCCGGCCGGCGGGGGGGGCCCCGCCCGGGAGCCGTGGCGCCCGCGGACCCGGACACCCGCCCGGAAGACCGCCCGGGAACCCCGGACAACCGCCCGGACGGCACGGCGATCCGTGTCCGACGCTCCGTCAACTGGGGTCCCGGCGCGGCCGGAAGGGCGGCCGCAGTGACACCACGGCCCGACAGCACGCAGAAAGCTGTAAAGACCTTGTGAACCAGGACGCGCCGCCGTGTGATCGGCGTCTCCCACGGCTGACGCATCCGCCGTGTGCAAGGCAGACTGGCGTGGTTGCTCAGTGACAATGGGGGGACTGCATGGACGGTGTGCCGCGAGTGCCGGAGCAGCGGCGGCCCGGCTCCCCGGCGGAGCCCGCGGCGCTGCGCTTCTGCGTGCTCGGCCCGGTGCGCGCCCGGCGCGGTACGGAGCCCGTCGCGACCGGATCGCCGCAGCAACGCGCCCTGCTGGCCGCCCTGTTGCTGCGCGAGGGCCGCACCGCCACGGCGGCCGAGCTGATCGACGCGCTGTGGGGCGAGGAACCGCCCTCCCAGGCGCTGGCGGCGCTGCGCACCTACGCCTCGCGGCTGCGCAAGGTCCTGGACCCGGGGGTCCTGCTGAGCGAGTCCGGCGGGTACGCGGTGCGTCTGCCCTCCGACGGCGCGCTGGACCTCGTCGTCGCGCAGGAGCTGGCCGCCGACGCGGAGAAGGCGCGGGCCGCCGGTGACCTGTGCGCGGCGCGCGCGGCCCTGGACCGGGCCCTGGAACTGTGGGACGGCGAGGCCCTGGCCGGGGTGCCGGGCCCCTACGCCGAGGCCCAGCGGGTCCGGCTGGAGGAGTGGCGGCTGCAACTTCTCGAAACGCGGCTGGACATGGACCTGGAGCAGGGCTGCCACGCGGAGGCCGTCTCCGAGCTGACCGCGCTGACCGCCGCCCACCCCCTGCGCGAACGGCTGCGCGAGCTGCTGATGCTGGCGCTGTACCGCAGCGGGCGCCAGGCGGAGGCACTGGCCGTGTACGCCGACACCCGGCGGCTGCTCGCCGACGAACTGGGCGTCGACCCGCGGCCGGGCCTGCAGGACCTGCAGCAGCGCATCCTGCGCGCGGACCCGCACCTCGCGGAGCCGTCCTCCCCGGCGCCCGAACCGACGGCTCCGGCCCCGGTGCGGCCGGCCCAGCTCCCGGCCACGGTGCCCGACTTCACCGGGCGCGCGTCCTTCGTGCGCGAACTCGGCGAGACCCTCGCCTCGGCCGAGGGGCGGGTGATGGCGGTCTCCGCGCTGGCCGGGATCGGGGGCGTCGGCAAGACGACCCTCGCCGTGCACGTCGCCCACCGGGCCCGGGCCGCCTTCCCGGACGGCCAGCTCTACGTCGATCTGCAGGGGGCGGGCGCGCGGGCCGCGGAGCCGGAGACCGTCCTCGGCTCGTTCCTGCGCGCCCTGGGCACCCCCGACTCGGCGGTCCCGGACTCCTTGGAGGACCGGGCGGCGCTGTACCGCTCGGTGCTGGACGGGCGCCGGGTGCTGGTGCTGCTGGACAACGCGCGCGACGCCGCCCAGGTGCGTCCGCTGCTGCCGGGCACGGAGGGCTGTGCGGCCCTGGTCACCTCCCGGGTGCGGATGGTGGACCTGGCCGGGGCCCACCTGGTGGACCTGGACGTGATGTCGCCGGACGAGGCGCTGACCCTGTTCACCCGGATCGTCGGCGAGGAGCGGGTGGCCTCCGAGCGGGAGGCCGCGCTGGACGTGGTGGCCGCCTGCGGTTTCCTGCCGCTGGCCATCCGGATCGCGGCCTCCCGGCTGGCGGCCCGCCGCACCTGGACCGTGTCGGTGCTGGCCGCCAAGCTGGCCGACGAGCGCCGCCGGCTGGACGAGCTGCAGGCGGGCGACCTGGCCGTGAAGGCGACCTTCGAGCTGGGCTACGGCCAGCTGGAGCCCGCCCAGGCCCGCGCGTTCCGCCTGCTGGGCCTGGCCGACGGTCCCGACCTGTCGCTGGCGGCCGCGGCGGCGGTGCTGGACCTCCCGGCGGACGACACGGAGGACCTGCTGGAGTCCCTGGTGGACACCTCCCTGCTGGAGTCGGCGGCACCGGGCCGCTACCGCTTCCACGATCTGGTCCGGCTCTACGCGCGTGCCTGCGCGGAGCGCGACGAGCTGCCGCCGAGCGAACGGGAGGGCGCGCTGTCCCGCCTGCTCGACTTCACGCTGGCGACGACGGCGGGGGTGTACGCGGCCGAGCGTCCGGGCGACCGGCTGGTGGACCACCTCGCGCCGACCGCCCACCCGGGGCTGACGTTCCCGGACCGCGAACGGGCCCGGGACTGGCTGTACACGGAGGCGAACTGCCTGCTGGCGCTGGCCCGTCAGTCGGCGTCCCGCCCGGACACGCTCGACCGGGCGGTCGACCTGCTGTGGGCCGCGCTCGACATCTCGGAGTCGGGGGCCAACCCGCGCGAGTACGCGGCGACCGCCGAGGTGCTGCTGGAGGCGGCGCACCGGTTCGGCGGGCCCCGGGTGCGGGCGCGGGCCCTGATGACGCTGGCCCACGCGCATGTGGACGGTGGCCGGTTCGACCGGGCCGACGAGGAGGCCGGGCACGTGATCCGGCTGGCCCAGGAGGCCGACGACCTGCTCGCGGCGTCCTGGGCACGCAACGCGCGCGGCATCATCGCCCTGTACCAGGGCCGCAACGAGGACGGCGAGGAGCACCTCTCGTACGCCATCGAGCACTTCCGCACGCTGGGCGACCGCCCCGGTGAGGCCAGCGCCCTGTGCAACCTCTCCCGGATCCATCTCGCCACCGGCCGCATCGGCAGCGCGGTCGCCCTGGCCGAGCAGGGCATCGCGATCTACGACGCGATGGGCAACTCCATGCGGGGCGCGAACGGGCGGTACGCCCTGGGCATGGCGCTCACCCGCAGCGGCGGCCTCGACGAGGCGGCGGACCGGCTCGTCGAGGCCCTCGACGTGTTCCGGGAGAGCCGGCAGCGGCTGTGGGAGGGCATGACCCTGTTCCGGCTGGCCGAGGTGGACATCGCGGCGCGGCGCTTCGGCCAGGCCGCCAGCAACGCGGAGCTGGCCCTGACGGTGCTGCGCGGCATCGGCGGGGAGTGGCGCCGCGGCAACGTGCTCACCGTGCTGGGGCACGCTCTGACGGGCGCCGGCCAGACCGGCCGCGCCGAGGTGTGCTGGCGGGACGCCCTGCGCATCTACGAGGAGCTGGGGGCGTCCGAGGCGGCCACGGTGCGCGAACTCCTGGACCGTGTACCGGCCGTGTGACAAAGCGGCTCGCCGTTCATCATTCGTTTATCGCCCGGCGCCATGCTGGGTTCCGGTCGATCCGGCGCGTCGGGGGGCAGGCGGGTCGACCGGAGAGGGGCCGCACGCCTCCTGGGGAAGGGGCGGCGGCCCGGTGGGCCCGCCCGGGCGTCCTCGGGGGAATGCCCGGACGGGCCCTCACCGACCACCGCACGACACACTGACGCAAGGGGAGCACCGCATGAGCGACGAGCAGGACATCAAGCCGCAGGACATGCACGCCACCGGGGGGACCGAGCCGGAGCCCGTGGCCGGTGACAAGCCCGGCGAGGGCCAGGCCGGCAAGGAGGACATGCACGCCACCTCCGAGCCCCTGGAGACCAAGGACATGCACGCCACGTCGGAGCCGTTCAAGCCGACCCGGTAGCCACCTCCGCACGGGGTCGGGCCGCGGCGGCGCGGAGGGGGGCCGCCGCGGCTCGCTGCCGTGCCCGGGGAACGCGGGAGGGGTGGCCGGTCCACGTGGACCGGCCACCCCTCCCGCGTTCCCCGGCACCCGTCCGCCCGCCTCGCGTGCGGGGATCGGTGGGGCCGGTGACGGCGCACGGCGGCCGCGTCCGTGGGGAGACGCAGCGGAGACGCCCTCGTCGCGAAGCCACCGCCGACGCGAACGGCGTCGCGCGGCCCGCGCGGCCCGGCGTCCACCGGGCGCCCCGGCGGATCGCCGTACGGTCCGGCCCCCCGGCGCCCCCGCGCGAAGGCGTTCCGGACCCGGTGGTCCGGAACGCCTTCCCGTACGAAGTGCCGTGGCGCCGCGGCTCAGCGGGTGGCCGGCGCCGCCGTGGGGTCGAGGTCGCACCCGGCGACGCGCTTCGCGCGCCGGGGAGCGGCGTCGATATAGACCTTCACGGTGACGCTGTCCTCGCCGGGCACGGCGACATCCTGTTCCACGGTGGTGATGCCGGTGCCGTCGCGCTCCTGGAAGGTGAGGCGGACGGTGAAGGTGCCGTGGTCGAGGTTGGGGTTGGTGACCCGGACGTTCGCGTGCCGGACCTTCTTCGACGCGCAGCTCAGCAGTTCCGTGTCGGCGCTGATCAGGGACGCCGAGTTGTCGCTTCCGCTGCTGCTGGTACCGCTGGAGCCGGAACCGGTGCCCGTGTCGGAGCCGTAGTCGTAGTCGTCGTCGTCATCGTCGTCGTAGTCGCGGTGGTGGCTGCCGCCGGACGTCGAGGAGGAGTCGTGGTTCTGCGAGGAACTGCTGCAGCCTCCCCCGCCGCCGTCGCCACCGCCCCGGCCACGTCCCGTCGAGAAGCCCGTCAGGGCGAGGACGACCAGGACGGACACGGCGGTGAGTCTGAGTGTGTTCCCCCGAAAACGCATGTCCCGCACCCTACTGACACAGTGTCACGAGCATGTCACCGGCCCTCGACCGTCCCGTCATCGGGCTCCGCGCCCGAGGCGAGGCGCGGCCCGCACGCGCCGGGCGGGCGGGCGGGGACCGGTCGTGCCCGCCCGGCGGGGCGTCACGTCGTCCGGGCCGTGCCGGTGCCCTTCTCCGCGTCCAGCGCGTACACGCAGCGGTCCTTGCTGCAGGCGTACACCACGCCGTCCCGCACCACCGGGGAGCCGGTGATCTCGCCGCCGGTGGCCAGCTTCCACCGCAGCCGGCCGTCGTCGGCCTTGAGCGTGTACAGGAGGTGGTCGGTGGACCCGAAGTGGATGCGCCCCTCCGCCACCGCCGGGGCGCCCACGATGTCCCCGCCCGACTGGAAGCGCCACTTGGGCGTCCCGGTGACGGCGTCCAGGGTGTAGAGGCCCTTGCCGCTGCCGACGTGGACGTGTCCGGCGGCGACCAGGACCGGCTCGACGGAGGTGCGGGCCTCGGTGGCGATGCGCCAGCGGTCGCGGCCGTCGGTGGCGTCGAGGGCGTAGACCGTGCCGAGGTAGTCGGCGAGGTAGACGCCGCCGCCCGTGACCGCCGGCCCGGGGACGAACGCGGGCGGGCACAGGAAGACCGCCGGGGCCTCGAAGTGCCAGCGCACGTGACCGCCCGCGACGTCCAGGGCGAGCACCCGGGTCCCGGCGGAGACGTAGACGTAGCCGTCGGGGGCCTGCGTGACGCGGACCGGGACGCCGCCGCAGGAGGCCGCGTCACCGATCGGGTAGGACCAGCGCTCCTCGCCGGTGCGGGCGTCGAGGGCGCGCAGGCGGGCGTCCTGCCAGACGTAGACCGTGCCGTCGTGCAGGGCGGGGCCCGCCTCCGGCGTCTCGAAGTCGGTCTGGCAGCCGGTGATCTCCCACAGCTTCTGCCCGGTGGACGCCTCCCAGCCCTGCGCCCCGCCGCCCCGGGTGCCGGTGACGACGGTGCCGTGCCCGGCCCGCAGCGAGTACACCCAGGCGTCGGTGGACAGCCGCCACAGGTCGCCGCCCTCGCGGGAGTCCAGGGCGAACAGGGTGGGGCCGTCGGAGGCGTGGATGCGGCCGTCGGCGACCGCCATGGACCAGGCGACGTCCCGGGTCTTGAAGCGGCGCCGGCCGGTGGCGACGTCCAGGGCGTGCACCTCGAAGGAGGTGACGTAGACCAGGTCGCCGTCGACGGACGGGGTGCCCCACACGTCGTTGGACATCCGGAACCGCCACGGCCGCCAGCCGCTGGGCTGCTCCGGAGCCGCCGGGGCGGGCGGCACGGCGGGGTCGGCGCCGTTGACGCCGGGGCGCGGCTTGGCCCAGGACGCGGCGAGGGCGGCCTCGGGCGGGGGCGCCGTCACGGCGGCGGCCCGCATGTCGGCGACCCTCGGGCCGGGGCCGATGGGCACGGCCGCGCCCGCCAGGCGCACCGGTCCCGTGCCGGCTGCGGCCTGCGCCCCCACCGGCGCGGGCCGGGACGGGGGCGGCGGCGGGACGACCGGGTCGTGCGGCGGCGGGGGCGGGGGCGGCGGCACGGGCGGCCGGGAACCGCCGGCGCTGCGCCCGGTGCCGTGGGCGGGCCGGGGGGACCGGCGGCCGCCGCGGCGGGACTCGATGAGGTGGACCGCCCGCTCGGGCAGCCAGGCGGACGCCGTCCCGCTGTCGTCGGAGCCCGAGCCGAACAGGTGCGGGGCGAGCTGTGCCTGGAGGTCGGCGGGGTTGGGGCGGGCGGTGGCGTCCATCTGCATGCAGGACTCGATCAGCGGGCGCAGCTCGTCCGGCAGGCCATCGAGGTCGGGGCCCTCGCGCAGCAGCATGAAGACGGTCTCGACCGGGTTGGCGCCGTGGTAGGGCGGGTGCCCGGTGGCGGCGAAGACCAGCATGGAGCCGAGCGAGAACACGTCGCTCGCGCCGGTGACGCTGCGGGAGTCCTTGGCCTGCTCGGGCGACATGTAGGCGGGGGTGCCGACGGCGACGTTCGTCATCGTCAGACGGGTGTTCGAAACACCGGACGCGATGCCGAAGTCGATCACCCGCGGGCCGTCCTCGACGACGAGGACGTTGGACGGCTTGAGGTCGCGGTGGACGAGGCCGGCGCCGTGGATCGACTGCAGCGCCTCGGCCACGCCGGCCGCCAGCCAGCGCACCGCCTGGGCCGGCAGCGGCCCGCACTCGTTCACTATCTCCTCGAGGGAGGGCGCGGGGACGTAGGCGGTGGCCAGCCATGGCACGGCGGCCCGGGGATCGGCGTCCACCACGGCCGCGGTGTAGAAGCCGGAGACCGCGCGGGCCGCCTCCACCTCGCGCGTGAAGCGGACCCGGAACAGCTGGTCCTCGGCCAGCTCGGTCCGGACCGTCTTGATCGCCACCCGCCGCCCGGACGCCGAGCGTGCGAGGTAGACCAGTCCCATGCCACCGGCACCCAGCCGTCCCAGCACCTCGAACGGCCCGATACGCCGCGGATCGTGCTGCGTCAGCTGATCCACCACTTGCCTGCCACCTCCCCGTACGAGTCGCGCCACCGCCTGTGCACGCGACCGAAGTGCAGCGTCTCACCACCGCACCGCCGCGGCGGCACGCCCCCCGATTCTTCCTGTCCGGCGCGCAGGTTGCGAACCCGGGGACAAAGGGGATGTCCAGGTATTTTCCCGACAGGGTGCGACACGGGCGGCCCGTCGGACGGAACACCGGACGGAACGCCGGGCGGGACGCCGGGCGGGACGCCGGGCCGGCGGCTCAGCGGCGCAGCAGCGCGAAGGACGCCCCCTGATTGTCGGTGACGACGGCCGCCGTGCCGTAGGACGTCTCGAAGGGCGGGACCTGGACGCGTCCGCCGAGCCGGGTCACCTCCGCCATCGTGGCGGCCGGGTCCTCGGCGGCGAAGTGCACCAGGAAGTGGGGCGGCATCTCGGCGGGGAAGACGTCGGAGACCGGGGCGCGGCCGAAGTCGGGCTCGGCGCCCGGTCCGAACAGGGCGTCGTGGAAGAGGTCGCCGTAGAAGTCGTTGGCCGCCTCGGTGTCCCGTGTGTACAGCTGCACCCATGCGAAGGTGCCCGGCGTGTGCCGGCGGCCGAAGCCGCGGAGCCCGTCCGGCTGCCACAGGCCGAACACCGCGCCCTCGGGGTCGGTGACGAGCGCGGCGGTCCCCAGTCCGTCGACCGGCAGCGGGGCGGAGACGATCTGCCCGCCCGCCGCGCGGATGCGCCGGCAGAGCGCCTCGGCGTCCGGGGTGGAGAAGGACACCGTCCACACGGTGGGGAGCCGGCCGTCGGCCTTCCGTCCGAGGGAGGCGACGGGCTCCCCGTCCTTCAGCGCCCGTACCCGGCCCCCGGGACGCTCCTCGAAGGTCCACCCGAAGAGGTCGCCGTAGAACCGCGTGCCCGCCGCCACGTCCGGCAGTTGCACGTCGGCCCAGCACGGCGCGCCCTCCGCGCACTCCGGTGCCCCTGTGTGACGCGATGCACTGTTTTCGGCCATGCCGCCAACGTAACCACGTCGCCCGCACCCCGCAGACCAGGCACACCACGGTCCTGGAACCCCCGCACCCCATTTGCAGTCGGCCGAATCGCGCTCCCATCGCCCCTCGGTAAGCTGACGACATGACAGGACAAGTGCGTACCGTGGACGGCCGCGTGGCCGGACGGCGTGGGCAGGCGACCCGGCAGAAGCTGCTCGACTGTCTCGGCGAGATGCTCAGCTCCTCCCCCTACCGGGACGTCAAAGTCATCGATGTCGCCAGGAAGGCCGGGACCTCTCCGGCCACCTTCTACCAGTATTTTCCGGACGTCGAGGGCGCGGTTCTGGAGATCGCCGACCGGACGGCCGCCGAGGGCGCCGAACTGGCCGGACTGCTGGAGGGCCGCTCCTGGGCCGGCAAGGCCGGCTGGCAGACGGCACAGGAACTCGTCGACGGCTTCCTGGACTTCTGGCGGCGCAACGACGCCATCCTGCGGGTCGTCGACCTCGGGGCGGCCGAGGGCGACAAGCGCTTCTACAAGCTCCGGATGAAGGTCCTCAACTCCGTGAACAGCTCCCTGGCGGACGCGGTCGCCGAGTTGCAGGCCAAGGGGCGGATCGACAAGGACGTGAACCCGGCGGCGATCGCGGGCTCCCTGGTCACCATGCTCGCGGCGGTCGCCTCGCACCAGAAGGGGTTCACCTCCTGGGGCGTGAAGCAGGCGGAGCTCAAGCCGAATCTGGCGATGCTGGTGCACCTCGGCGTCACCGGCAGGAAGCCGACCCGGTAGGCCGCGGAGCCCTCGCGGCCTCCCCTCTTCTCTGCGCATTCTCTTCGCAGCATCTCCGCAAGTCCTGTCCGGCAGGCGGCGGTTCACCCCGGTGGACCGCCGCCTGTCCCGTTCCCGGGCCGGCGCGACGGCGCTCCCGCGGGGCGCGGGCGGGGACCGGCGCCCGGCCACGAGAGCGGGGCGGAACGGTCCGGTCGGGGGTAACCGGACCCGGACCGGCCCGGGAGCCGTCCCGTCCCGGCCGCCGTCCCGGTCGCCCCGGCAGTCCCGGCAGCCGCCCCCGTCGCCCCGGCAGTCCCGGCAGCCCCGGTCGCCTCGGCCGCCCCGGTCGCCCCGGCCGTCGGGGATCCTGCCGCCCGTGGTGCGGAGGTGCGGGGGTGCGGGTCAGGCGGGCAGGGGGCGGTCCTTCACGAGGTGCTTCATCACCAGCGTGGACGTCAGCCGCTGCACGCCCGGCAGGGTGGCCAGCCGCTCGTCGTAGAGCCGCTGGTAGGCGGACAGGTCGGCGGCGACCACCCGCAGCAGGTAGTCCGGCTCCCCGAACAGCCGCTGGGCCTCCAGCACCTCGGCCACCTCGCTCACCGCCTGTTCGAACTCCCGGACCGTCTCCCGGTCCTCCTGCCGCATGGACACGAAGACCAGCGCCTCGAAGGTGAGCCCCACGGCCGCCGGATCGACCACCGCCCGGTACCCGCTGATCGCCCCCGACCGCTCCAGCTCCCGCAGCCGCCGGTGACAGGGCGAGACACTCAGCCGCACCCGCGCCGCCAGCTCGGTCACGGTCAGCCGCCCGTCCTGCTGGAGCTCCGCAAGAATCTTCCGGTCCATGTCGTCCATGAGGGAAACCTTGCCCCAACATGCCCCGGAAGCGGAAAAATACGGGAACACATTCGGCCGGAATCCTCCTAATCTCGCCTCCATGGACACCGGGACCCTCCTCTCCTTCCTCGCCCTCGACCTGATGCTGGTGTGCGTCCCGGGCGCCGACTGGGCGTACGCGATCTCGGCGGGGCTGCGCGGACGGTCGGTGGCGGCCGCGGTCGGCGGTCTGGTCGCCGGGTACGCCCTGCACACCGTGCTGGCGGCGGCCGGGCTGGCGGTCCTCGTCGCCGGCTCCCCGGTGCTGCTCACGGTGCTGACCGTGGCGGGGGCGGCCTATCTGGTGTGGCTGGGCTGGAGCGTGCTGCGCCGGCCGGGCACGCCGGGCGCGGGTGCGGGCGCCCCCGACGAGAGCGGTGTCCGCGCCTTCCGCCAGGGGGCCGTGATCAGCGGCCTCAACCCCAAGGGCCTGCTGCTCTACCTCTCCGTGCTGCCCCAGTTCCTGGTCACCGGGGCCGACGCCCACCTGCCGGTGGCGGCGCAGACCGTGGTCCTGGGGCTGGCGCACATGGCGTGCTGTGCGGCCGTCTACCTCGCGGTCGGCGCCGGGGCGCGAGCCGTCCTGGGCGCCCGTCCGGCGGCGGCCCGGGCGGTGGTGCGCACCTCGGGCGCCGCGATGCTCGGCATCGGCGCCCTGCTCCTGGTGCAGCGGCTGGCCGTGCTCTGACGGGGGCCGCACGGGGCCGGCCGGGCACGGGAGCTTTCGGCCATCCGGGGGACGGGCGGAACACGGGGGTGCGCGGACCTCGTTGTGCTGCACGCGAGCGCACGGCACGCCCGCCGCCCGCGTGAACGGTCCGACGCATCCCGTCCTCCGGAGGAACCCATGGCCGCTTTGAGCCGCGAAGAGCGTGAGCAGTTCCTGGCCGAGCCCCGTGTCGCCGCCCTCTCCGTCGCCGGAGAGGCCGGGCGGGCCCCGCTGACCGTGCCGATCTGGTACCAGTACGCGCCCGGCGGGGACGCCTGGATCCTGACCGGACTGCACAGCCGCAAGAACCGGCTGATCGGTGCGGCCGGCCGGTTCTCCCTCATGGTCGACCGCCTCGTACCCACCATCCGCTACGTCTCCGTCGAGGGTCCCGTCCTCGACACCGTCCCCGCCACCGTCGAGCGCCTCCGGGAGATCTCCGCGCGGTACCTCCCGGCCGAGAAGATCGACGGCTACGTCGACTTCGCCTGGAAGAACCACGGCGAGCAGGTCATCGTCCGCATGCGCCCGGAGCGCTGGGTGTCCTCGGACCTCGGCTCGCTCTGATCCGTCCCGGGGCGCCGGGCGGCCCGGTGCCGTGCCGGGCCGGGCCCGGGTCCGGCCCCGGTCCGGCGGCCCGCGACCGACAATGGGGCATGACCGACGATCCGTACGAGCTGCACGAGCTGCACGAGCTGCTGAGGTCCCTGCGGGTGTGGGACCCGGAGGTCACCGAGCTCCCCCCGCTGGACCCGGACACCGTCCCGGACGAGCCGTTGCCGCTGTTCACGCGCTGGCTCGCCGAGGTGGCGGCGGCCGGGCAGCGCGAACCGCACACCCCGGCCCTGGCCACCGCCGACGAGGCGGGACGCCCGGACGCCCGGGTGGTGATGCTGCACGGCGCGGACGCCGGCGGCTGGTCCTTCGCCACCCACGCCCACAGCCGCAAGGGCGCCCAGCTGGCCGCCCGCCCGTATGCCGCCCTGGTCTTCCACTGGCCGGTCCTGGGGCGCCAGGTCCGGGTGCGCGGCCCCGTCGAGGCGGCCCCGCCGGAGGAGGCGCGGGCCGATCTGCGGGTGCGCTCCACCGGTGCGCTGGCCGCCGCCCTCACCGGTCGGCAGAGCGAGGTGCTGGACTCGGTGCAGGAGCTGGCCCGGGCCTCGGAGGCGGCCTGGGAACGGGCCGCCTCCGAACCGGACGCCCCCGTGCCGTCCTGGACGCTGTACCGGCTGCGCGCGGAGGAGGTGGAGTTCTTCCAGGGCGACGCCCGCCGCCGCCACGTCCGCCTGCGCTACCGGCGAGCTGCGGCAGCGGACGGCGGGGACGGCAGAGGCGACGGGGACGGCGGGGGCGGCGACGGCGCGGGTCCCGGGCGCGGGCACGGTGGCGCGGACCGCACGGCGGAGCCGTGGATCCGCGAGCTGCTCTGGCCGTGATCCGCACCCCCTTCCGCCGTGGGCCGCTCCCCCGCCCGGGCCGCTACGCCCCGGCGCGTTCGGTGGTGTCCGGCGCGGGGGCCCCGAAGTCGTACACCGTGAAGTCGGCGACCGGGCGGTAACCGAGGCGCTGGTAGAGGCCGTTGCTGGTGGGGTTGGCCAGGTCGGTGAAGAGCAGGACCTCCTCGGCGCCCCGAGCCGCCGCCGCCCGGCTCACCTCCGCCGTGGACGCACCGGCGTAACCGCGTCCGCGCAGCTCCGGGGGCGTGTACACACCGACCACCCGGGACTGCCCGGCCACGATCGGGGAGCGGCAGGCCATGGCGACCGGGGTGCCGTCCGGGACCTCCCAGAGGACGACCTCGCCGGCCGCGGCACGGGTGTCCGCCCAGCCGTCCGGGTCCTGCGGCGGGGTCTGGCCCACCGCCGCGCAGAAGTCGCGGTACCAGGCGGCCAGTTGCTCGTGGTCCGCCGGGCCCGCGGTCCGGGACCGGCCGGGAGGCGCCGGGCTGGGCACGGTCAGCTCACCCAGCCGGTACAAGCGCTGACGCTCGTGCACGGTGGCGCAGGCGCCCGTCCGGCGGCACCAGGCGTCGGCGAAGGCGGCGGCCGTGCCCTGCTCGGCCTGCACGCCGGGCAACGCCCGTCCGAGGCCGGCGAGCCGGGCGGCCAGGGTGTCCGCCTCACGCTCCGTCAGCCGGGTGAGCTGCAGCCGGTGCGGTGGCGTGCGCAGGAAGGCGGCCGTGACGCTCCCGTCGCGTGCCAGGACGCCGAACTCGGGGGTGCCGTCACCGTAGGTGTGCGGCCCGTGCGTGCGCAGCGTCCGGGTGATGGTGAGCAGCAGCGTGTGCAGGGCGGCATGCGAGCGGAGGAACGATCCGGCCCGCGTGAGGAAGGCATCGGTGTCCTCGGGGAAGCGCCAACGGGCGGTGTCCGTGGTGTCGTCGGTGTCCATGCCCCATGGTGCCGACCGGCCCCGTTCCGGCGCCTCTTCTTTTCCTCCGGGGCCCGGCGCCCCCTCCGGGCGGCGGGCGGGGTGCTGCCGGGGCCGGTGGCCGGGCGGGCGGGACGGGCGGGCGGACGGGCGCCGGGCGCCGGGCGCCGGGCGCCGGGGGAGGCGACCCGGCGGCCGGAGGCGCACCGCGTCCCGCGTGCAGGTGTGATCGATCCGCAACCAATTCCCGTCTTGACCGATACCCATCAAGCAGGTGCCCGCCTACGCTCGCGTTCATGGCCGACTCCGACTCCACCAGCTCCGCCAGATCCGCCCCGTCCACGGCTCCGCAGCCCGCCGACCGCCCCGTCTACGTGATCGGGGGCGGCCCGGGCGGACTCGCCGCCGCCCAGGCGCTGCGCGCCCGGGGGATACGCGCCGTCGTCCTGGAGCGGTCCGAGGCGGTGGGCGCGTCGTGGCGCCGGCACTACGACCGGCTGCACCTGCACACCACCCGGCGCATGTCCGCCCTGCCGGGCCTGCCGATGCCGCGCCGGTTCGGCCGCTGGGTGTCCCGCGACGACGTGGTGCGGTACCTGGAGAAGTACGCCGAGCACCACCGCCTGGAGATCGTCACCGGGGTCGAGGTCGACCGCGTCGAGCGCACCGCCGACGGCACCGGCTGGCTGCTGCGCGCCACCGGCGGCCGGGAACTGACCGGTGCCGCGGTGGTCGTCGCCACCGGCTACAACCACACGCCCCGGGTGCCGGACTGGCCCGGCCGCGCGTCGTACACGGGCGAGTTCCTGCACGCCCACGCCTACCGCAACCCGGCTCCCTTCGCGGGCCGGGACGTGCTGGTCGCGGGCATCGGCAACACGGGGGCGGAGATCGCCGTCGACCTGGTGGAGGGCGGTGCCGCGCGAGTACGCCTGTCCGTGCGCACGGTGCCGCACATCGTGCGCCGCTCGACGGCGGGCTGGCCCGCGCAGTACTCGGGCGTGCTGGTGCGGCGGCTGCCGGTCGGGCTGGTCGACCGGCTATGCCGGGCGCAGGCCCGTCTGGCCCTGCCGGACCTGTCGGCGCACGGGCTCCCCCGTCCGGACACCGGCCTCTACAGCCGGGTGCTGGAGGGCGCGATCCCCGTGCAGGACGTGGGCCTGATCGACGCGGTCCGCACGGGCCGGGTGGAGATCGTGGCCGCGGTGGAGGGCTTCGAGGAGGGCGCGGTGCTGCTCGCCGACGGCACCCGCGTCGAGCCCGACGCGGTCGTCGCCGCCACCGGTTACGTCCGCGCCCTGGAGGGTCTCGTCGGCCACCTGGGCGTGCTCGACGACCGCGGCAGGCCGGTGGCGCACGGCGGCCGCTCCCCCGCCGGCGCACCCGGTCTGTACTTCACCGGCTTCACCAACCCCATCAGCGGCAACCTGCGCGAGATGGCCCTCGACGCGGAGCGCATCGCGCGGGCGGTCCTGCGCCGCGGCGCCCCGGGGGTGTCCCGCCTGCCGGCCTGACGGGCCGCGGCGGCCGGCGACCGCCCGGCCCGCGCTCGGCGGGCTCCCCCGGGAGGGGGCCCGCCCTACGGCGTCGCGGCCGCCCCCACGGGCGGGGCCGGGCTGCGGCGGATCACCAGGGCCATCAGCGCCGCCGCCGCGCACAGGGCTCCCGAGGCGTACCAGACCACGTCGTAGGAGCCGAACACGTCCCGCGCGACGCCGCCGAGGAAGGCGACCACGGCCGCGCCGACCTGGTGCGAGGCGAGCACCCAGCCGAAGACGATCGCGCTGTCGTCCCCGTAGTGCTCGCGGCACAGGGCGAGGGTGGGCGGGACGGTGGCGACCCAGTCGAGGCCGTAGAAGACGATGAAGAAGACCATCGGGGGCTGCACCGTGGGGGCCAGCAGCATCGGCAGGAACAGCAGGGAGACGCCGCGCAGCGCGTAGTAGACGGCGAGCAGGCGGCGCGCCTCGAAGCGGTCGGTGAACCAGCCGGAGGCCACCGTGCCGACCACGTCGAAGACCCCGATGACGGCGAGCAGGGAGGCGGCCGCCGTGATGGGCATGCCGTGGTCGTGGGAGGCCGGCACGAAGTGGGTCTGGATCAGGCCGTTGGTCGACGCCCCGCAGATCGCGAAGGTGCCCGCGAGCAGCCAGAAGGGGCCGGTGCGGGCCGCCCGGAACAGCACCGTGACCGCGCGCCGCGCGGCCCCGGGCACCGGCGCCGGCTTCGGCACGAACTCCTTCGCCCCGTAGGGCTTCAGCCCGACGTCCGCCGGGTGGTCGCGCAGCAGCAGCCAGACGAACGGCACGACCGCGAGGGCGGCGAGCGCCGTCGTGACGGCCGCCGGACGCCAGTCGTGCGTGGCGACGATCCAGGACAGCACCGGCAGGAAGATCAGTTGTCCGGAGGCGGACGCGGCCGTGAGGATGCCGGTGACCAGGCCCCGCCGCTCGGTGAACCAGCGGTTGGTGACCGTCGCCGCGAAGGCCAGCGCCATGGAGCCGGAGCCGAGTCCCACCAACAGGCCCCAGCACAGCATCAGTTGCCAGGCGGCCGTCATCCACACCGTCAGGCCCGAGCCGAGCGCGATGACGGTCAGCGCCCCGGCCACGACCCGGCGGATGCCGTAGCGGTCCATCAGCGCCGCCGCGAAGGGGGCGGTGAGGCCGTAGAGCGCGAGGTTCACCGACACAGCCGCGCCGATGGTGCCGCGGGACCAGCCGAACTCCTCGTGGAGCGGGTCGATGAACAGGCCCGGGACGGACCGGAAGGCCGCCGCGCCGATGATCGTCACGAAGGTCACGGCGGCGACGAACCAGGCCCGGTGGACGCGCCGTCCCGCGCCTCCTCCCCAGCCCCGGCCACCGCCGGGCCGTCGACTGCCGGTGGCCGCCTGCGGGTCCTGGTGCGGTCCGGAGCGCCGGCCGGCGGCGGCCGTCTCACTGGTGTAGGTCACGTCGAAGAGCTTCGGTGACCGGCCGCGCGCCAACGAGTGGCCCGAAGGCCAGCCTTCGCTAGGATCGGGCCATGCATCCGGCCGCACCCCCTCCCGCACCCGACGGCTTCCGCCCGCACCGGGTCGTCGTCCTCGCGCTCGACGGCCTGCTGCCCTTCGAGACGGGCATCCCGCACCGCATCTTCGGTGGCCCGCGGGACGCCCGGGGGCGGCGGCTGTACGAGGTCGTCACCTGCTCCGTCCGGCCGCCGGGACCGGTCGAGACCGACGCCGACTTCACCCTGCACGTCGCCCACGGGCCCGAGGCCCTCGCCACCGCCGACACGGTGATCGTCCCGGCCTCCTACGAGCTGGGCCCGGTGTACGAGCGCGGCGAGCTGACGCCGGAACTGGCGGCGGCGCTCGCCCTGGTGCGGCCGGGCACGCGCATCGCGTCCATCTGCACCGGGGTCTACGTCCTCGCCGCCGCCGGGCGCCTCGACGGCCGGCCGGCCACCACCCACTGGGCGGACGCCGAGCGCCTGCAGCGCCTCTTCCCCCGGGTCCGGGTCGACCCGGACGTGCTGTTCATCGACGACGGCGACATCCTGACCTCGGCGGGCGTCGCGGCCGGCATCGACCTCTGCCTGCACATGGTGCGCCGCGACCACGGCGCCGCCGTCGCCAACGACGTGGCCCGCCGTACCGTCGTGCCGCCGCACCGCGACGGCGGGCAGGCGCAGTACATCGACCGGCCGGTCCCGGATCCCCAGCAGGCGTCCACCACGCGGGCCCGCGCGTGGGCGCTGGAGCGGCTGCACGAGCCGATCCAGCTGCGGGACCTGGCGGCGCGGGAGTCGATGTCGGTGCGCACCTTCACCCGCCGCTTCCGGGAGGAGACCGGGGTGAGTCCGGGCCAGTGGCTGACCCGGCAGCGGGTGGAGCGGGCGCGGCACCTGCTGGAGACGACCGACCGGTCCGTGGACCAGGTGGCCCACGACTGCGGTTTCGGCACGGCGCAGTCGATGCGGCAGCACCTCCAGGCGGCCCTCGGGGTGACCCCGACCGCCTACCGGAGCACGTTCCGCACCGGCACCGACCGGGGCGAGGACCCCGGTGCGCAGCGCCCGCCCGCGGAGCGGTCCGCGCCGGCGCCCGCCCCGGCCGCCGCGCCCGCGGAACGGTCCACGGCCGCCGCCGGCACCGTCCCCGAGCCCGGTTCCGGCCCCGGCCGTGGCCCTGCGCCGGTGACCGCCGCCGTCGGCTCCTGAAGCGCCGCGCAGGGCCGGGGGCCGACACAGGGCCCGCTGTCAGCGGCGGAAGGTCCGGAACGTTGTCCACAGCCTGTGGAGGAACCCGGCCGCTCCGGGCAGCGGTCGCACCGTAGCCCTCGGGGGCCCTGCGCGGCCGGGGCGACGACGTCGGCGGCGGTGCGGCGCCGGCCGCCCGGACACGGCCTTCCCGCACCGCCGTTCCGACTCGGCGCTCCCGTCCGGGTTCCCCCCGGGAGCCGCCCCGCCCGGCAGGTCCGGTGGGCCGCTCCCGCCCGGGGCCTCACGAAGGACCGCTCCCGCCCGGTTCCCTCCGGAGTCTCCGACGCCGTGTCACGACCCGCACTCGCCGAGGACCTCCCCCCCCCCCATCGAGTCCCTCGCCGTCCCCTCGCGGCGGATCGCTGGCACCAGGGTGACGAGCCGGTCACATCAGGTCAACACCGATTGCTGCGCATATGCCTGACTCACCCCTGATGTCCCGTTCGCGGCCCGGCGCGCACGGAAGCACGCCCGGCGCACCGCACGCGATCCCGCCGCACACGGCCCCGCGCCCATGCGCCCGTGCACCGCGCCGGCCGCCCTCGGCACCGGCACGCCCGGCGCGGGCTACACCGCCTCGTACGCCAGCCCGTCGTAGGTCACCGTGCCGCCGCCGCACGCGGCAGCCGCGCCACCGGGCTCCGCACAGCGGTCGAGTTCGCACCAGATCCGCTTGCCGGTGCCCTCGGCGCTCCAGCCCCAGCGGTCGGCCAGGCCGTCGACGAGGGCGAGCCCGCGCCCGCCGGTCGCGTCGCCGTCGACGCACCGCGGCACCGGCGCCCGGTCACTGCGGTCGGTCACCTCCAGCCGGACGGTGGCACCTTCGTCCGCCCCGTCCGGCAGGGACAGGCACAGCACGGCCGGACAGCCGGTGTGCACCACGGCGTTGGTGACGAGCTCCGAGACGAGCAGGATCAGGGTCTCGGCGATCGGCTCGTCGGGCTCTATGCCGGAGCCGGCCAGTCGCGAGCGGGCCCACCGCCGGGCACGCCCCACCTCGGCGGGGTCGGGCCGGATATCCAGCTGCACTCGAAGCACCTGCACCGCTCACACCATCCGAACCGGCGGACACTTAGGCTCGCGCCTCACGTAGGCCACGATCGTAGCCATTTTCTGCATGGCCAGAACAACGGCCGGGGCAGGGATCACGGACCGTGAATCCCTTGTGGCACAGCATGGTTGACGTACAGTCACCCCAACAAGCGCTTCGGGCATATTCCAGCGCGAAGGAGTACCCGTGGGGCATACTGTGCGACGCCCGCCCCGGGGAGTCGAACAGGCGGCGGCATCACGCCAGGCCACCCGGCGAGCAGGCGCGGCCACCAGCGGATCCGGCGCTGCCCCGAGGGCAACTCCGGTGCGGTGCGTGCTCATAACCACTCGCATCCCACACAAGGTACCGGAGCGGACGCCCGGCCACAGGCCGTGACGAGTCACCCGCCGGACACGACCCGGTATCGACGCTGCGTGATCCCCCGATGCCACGATCCGTGACATCGCCCTCCGCCCGCCCGGCGGTCCGGGAGAACCCGCAGACGGGACGCCCCGTCCGCGGCGGCCGGCCCGTGCACCGACGGCCAACGCGTCATCACGGTGCGTCACTTGGCCGCACGGCAGGCCAGGTCCTGGCCACGTCGGGACCTGCCGGGGGGTGCCGGGTCCCGGGGGCACGCGCGTGCCGCCGTGCACCCGGGGGACGTTCCGCGTACGGCACCGGCGGGCCGTCCCGGTCCGTACCGGCGTGCGGGGGGGGGCAACGGGCGGGCCGCCACGCGGAGGCGTCGGCGAGGCCGGCCGAAGTGTGCGCGGCGCCGGGCGTGTTGCACCGGCGGGCGCACACGGGACACCCCTGTGAGGCCCGCCGGACGGCGGGGCGCTCAGCCACGGGGCGCTCAGCCACGGGACGCTCAGCCACGGGGCGCTCAGGCACGGCGGCGTTGAGGCCCACCGTGGACGTTGAGGCCGTGGGCGTTGAGGCCGCGGGTGTTGAGGCCGTGGGCCGCGGGCCGCGGGGTGCCTGAGCCACGGGGATGCGGGGTGCCTGAGCCACGGGGATGCGGGAGCGGTCCCGGCGGGCGGCCGGCGGCTGCGGCGCCCGGGCGCGGAAGGACCGGGCCCGGGCGGGCGGGACTTCGGCTTCGAGGAACGCCGAGGAACTGCGCACGGACTCCGCAGGGACCGCGAAGGGCCTGGCGAAGGGCCTGCGAGGGGACTGCCGGCGGACCGCGAGGGAGCGGCGCCCCGCACCGGAGCAGGGCGCCGACGGTGGGAGAGGTTACTCGGGGACGGTGAAGTAGCGGGCGAAGGACCGCACGACCTCGTCCTCGCCGATCCGGTCGTCGCCGTCCGTGTCCAGCGTGGCCGCGGCGGTGCGGGCCAGGTCGCCCTCGACGCCGAGTGCCACGAGGACGCGGGCGGTCTCCTCGACGGTGGCCGCGCCGTCACCGTCGCCGTCCGCCACGGCGAGGGCCGCCTGCAGGAAGGGCCGCGCGATCTCGCCGAACCGGTCCGGGTTGTCGCGCAGTCGCTTCAGCGCACCGTTCACGAACTCGTCACGGGTGATGCGCTGGTCGCCGTCGCGGTCCGCGATTCCGGCCATGCCCTGCCAGAACGCCTCCGCCCCGCCGTATAGGGACTGTCCCCGGTCGGAACGGGCCGCGACGTCGAACTCCGCCAGCAGGACCTTCGCCGCGTGGAAGAAGTCCTCGCGGTCGATGTAGCCGTTGCCGTTCTGGTCGAACGTGGCGAAGCGGTCCGCGATCCTGCGGTCGTGCTCGCTGGTGACCATGTCTTTTTCAGGCCGCCTTAGGTATCAGTGGGTTCTTCTCGCTCGGAGCGTACGTCGTGGGGAACGGTCCCGGGGACCGGAAACGGCACCTGTGCCGGGACCGGGCACATTCCGCGACACCCCTGTTGCTCCCTCCAGGGGTGGGCGATGCCCGGGGCCCGTGACCGGGGGCGCGCGGCCGGACGGGAGGAGCCGGACCGGGCGGGCACGCCGTCCCCGGGGCCCGGACCGGTGCCCGGCCTCGCGGGTGGGCGCGTACGCGTCCCCGAGGCCGCACCTCGGCCCGTACCGGTACCGGGGCCCGCATCCGTGCCACGGCCCGTGCGCGCGTCCGTGGGGGCGTGGGCACCGTCCGCGTCCGTGGGCGCGGCCGTCGCCGCGGCTGCGGCCGTGCGGGCGCCCTCGTGCGCGGTTAGGCCGACAGCGGGCGGGCGTCCTCGTCGACGGCGGAGGGCACGTCCGGGTGGATGTCGAAGAGACGGCGCACGCCGAGTGCGCCCAGCACTTTGTTCACGTGGCTGCCGTCGGCAGCACCCCGGGCGGGCAGGATCAGCCGCAGCTCACCCCCGCAGGAGCGCAGCAGCCGTCGGGCGCCTATGAGCACGCCGACCCCGCTGGAGTCGCAGAACCACACGTCGGACAGGTCGAGGACGAGACTGTGCCGGCCGTCCGCCACGGCGTCGTGCACCCGTTGGCGCAGCACCGGGGACGTCATCAGGTCCAGTTCGCCCGACACCCGGAGCACGGCCCATGCGCCCTGCTCCCCGTCGGTCACTGTGAAGGTCACCACCACGCCCTTCGCTCGCCGAAACGGAAGCAGTCCCTACGCTTCCTTGCAGCGCCGCTGCCCACCGGCCGTTTCCCTGAAACGCGAGACCAGAAACGGTTACCGAACAGAAAAGGCTTGATTCAGTCGACTTCGATCCTATTCGATCGGTTCTGATCGGCTGCAGGGGGGTAGGGCCTCCTACCACGTACGGCTGCGCGGGGGGCGCACATTGCCACAAAGGGGCGTGCGTCCCAGGTGACGCCGACTACATTCACAGGAGAGGCGAGACAGGGGGTGAGGGGGCCGCATGGCGAAACGGAACGTACCGCCCCGTGGGGACCGCACGATGCAGCAGCGGCTGGCGCGCGGCGAGGCGGCCGCCCTCGGCGAGCTCTACGACCGCTTCGCCTCTCTGGTGCACGGGCTCGCCCACCGCGTCCTCGGTGACGAGCGCGCCGCCGACGCGGTCACCCGGGACGTCTTCGCCCACGTCTGGGAGCACCCGGACACCTACGACCCCCGGCAGGGCAACCTGCGCGCCTGGCTCGCCGGGCTGGCGCACCGGCTGGCCGTGCAGCGGCTGCGCGTGACCGAGACCGCCGCTCTCGCCCGGGGCGGCCCCGGCACGCCGGAGGAACTGGAGCACAAGGTGCGCCACGCCTCGGTGGCCGCCCGCGCCGACTACATCGTCCAGTCCATGCCGGTGCCGCTGCGGGCGGCCCTGGAGCTGGCCTACTTCCAGCGGCGCGACTACCGGCAGACCGCCGCCGACCTCGGCGTCACCGAGGACGAGGCCCGCCGCCGGCTGCGGCTGGGCCTCCAGCTGCTCTCCACGGCCCACGACACCGACGCCTCGGGCGGCCCGCCGGGCATCGGGGGTGCCGCATGAGCGACGACCGCTTCGCCGCCGGCCACGGCGACGGGTGCGGCGAGGACGGCGGACACCACGGCGGGTCCGCCCGGGGCCGGGACAGCGGCCCGGGTCCGGGCGCGCCCCCGGCATACGGGGCGGACGGTACGCTGCCCGGCGCACCCGGCGCGGACCCCCGCGTCCCGCTCCCCCGGCCGTCCGCGGAGGACGGCACGTCGCCCCTGCCCGCCCCCGCCGGGGACCCGGGTGTCGTCCCCCGGGCCGAACCGGCGGTCCTGGACCACCGGGTGCTGACCTCCCTGCTGGGCGCCTGGGCGCTGGCCGCCTGCGCCCCGGAGGAGGCCGCGGCGGTCGAGGAACACCTGGGCGAGTGCGGGTCCTGCGCCGACGAGGCCCTGCGCCTGCGCGAGGCGGTCGGTCTGCTCCAGCGCCCCGAGAGCCTCGACCTCGACCCCGGCCTGCGCACCCGCGTCCTGGACTCCTGCCTGGAACGCCGCCCGCCGCGCATCCCCGTGCCCGACTGGGCCGCCGCGTACGACGCGGAGACCGCGCGGCTGGACGCGCTGCTCCAGGACTTCGGCGACGCCGAGTGGCACGCCCCGGTCCGGCTGCGCTGGTACCGGGCCGACGAGGCGGCCACCCGCCGGACCACGGTCGCCGGGGTGATCGCGCACCTGCTGACCGTCGACGGGATGGTCGCCGTCGCGCTCGGCCTGGACGACCCGCTCGGCGAGGTCACGGCGGAGCGGGACACCCCGGCCTCGCGCACCGAGGCGTACTGGCGGGCGGCCCACGTCCCGCACACCCGCGCGGTGCGGGCGCCCTGGCGGGAGCAGACCCACAACCTGGTGCGCACCGTGTCCTTCACCGGCGGCCGCACCGGCGGCCTGCCGGTCCCCTACGGCGACTTCGAACTGCCGCTGCACGACGCCATGCTGGACCGGGCCTTCGAGTGCTGGGTGCACGCGGAGGACATCGCGGAAGCCGTCGACTACCCGTACGAGCCGCCCTCGGGACGGCATCTGCACCGCATGGTCGACCTGGCGGCCCGGATGCTGCCGAGCGTGCTGGAGGCGCGCCGGCGGTCCGGGCTGGCCGCGCCCGCCGAGCGGCGCCTGGTCGCGGCGGGGGAACCGGGGCGGAGCCTGCGGCTGGAGATCGAGGGCTCCGGCGGCGGCGAGTGGCTGATCCCGCTGGACTCGCCGGCCGCGAAGGGGTCCGCCGAGCACGAGGTGGCCCACGTCGCCCTGGACGGGGCGGAGTTCTGCCGCCTGGCCGCCGGGCACGTGACCCCGCAGGAGGCGGCGGCCGGGCAGGTCGGGGACCGGGAGGCGATCAGGGACGTGCTGTACGCGGCGGCCAGTCTGAGCCGGATGTGACCGGCCCGCCCAGCGGCGGGCGCCGGGCCCGACAGGACCTACGCGAAGACGACCGTGCGCCGCCCGTTCAGCAGGATCCTGCGCTCGGCGTGCCACTTCACGGCGCGGGCCAGCGCCTGGCACTCCACGTCCCGTCCGACGGCGACGAGCTGGTCGGGGGAGACGTCGTGGCCCACCCGCTCGACCTCCTGCTCGATGATCGGGCCCTCGTCGAGGTCGGCGGTGACGTAGTGCGCGGTCGCTCCGATCAGCTTCACGCCCCGCGCGTGCGCCTGGTGGTAGGGCTTGGCGCCCTTGAAGCTGGGGAGGAAGGAGTGGTGGATGTTGATGATCCGCCCGGAGAGCTGCTTGCACAGGTCGTCGGAGAGCACCTGCATGTAGCGGGCGAGGACGACCAGTTCCACCCGCTCCTCGTGGACGATCTCCAGCAGCTTCGCCTCGGCCTCGGGCTTGGTGTCCTTCGTCACCGGGATGTGGTGGAAGGGGATGTTGTACGAAGCCACGAGTTCGGCGAAGTCGGTGTGGTTGGAGACCACTCCGGCGATCTCCACCGGCAGCGCCCCGGTGCGCGCCCGGAACAGCAGGTCGTTCAGGCAGTGGCCGAACCTGCTGACCATCAGCAGGATGCGCATCTTCTCGTCGGCCCGGTCGATGTGCCAGTCCATCTGGAAGGCGTCACCGATCGCGGCGAAGCTGGCCCGCAGCTTGTCCACCGTGACCGGGGCCTCGGCGGAGAAGTGCACCCGCATGAAGAACAGGCCCGTGTCGTGGTCGCCGAACTGCTGGCTGTCCTCGATGTTGCAACCGGTCATGAACAGGTAGCTCGACACGGCGTGCACGATGCCCTGCTTGTCGGGGCAGAACAGGGTGAGGACGTACTGGTCGGCCGGGGCCGCGACTCGGGTGGACTGCTCGCTCATGCGGGCAAGGGTCCCACATCGGGGCCGGCGGCCGACGGGCCGTTCCGCTACGCGGACCGCGTCAGGATCTGCAGCACTTCCAGGGTGCGCGGCGGGGCGTCGGGGTCCTCGCCGTCGCTCGCCGCCATCCGCACGTGCGCGTCCCGCGCCGCCCGGACCGCCTCCGGCCAGCCCTGGTGCTCCAGGTAGGCGGTGACCGGTGCGTCCGGTCCGACCTGGTGCATGATCCGCAGCACCCGCAGCACCGCGGTGTCGACCAGCGCGGCCTCCTGGGAGTCGCGGAAGATCGTGCCGACGTACTTCTCGGCGGACCAGTTGTCCAGCCAGGTGTCCTCGACCAGGCGGTAGACCGCGTCGGTGACGTCCCCGTAGCCGTCCACCCCGGCCAGCCAGACGTCCCGCTGGAACCCGGGGTCGGAGAGCATGTGCAGCGCGGAGCGCACATTGCTGCGCCAGCGCCACCACGGCATGTCGTTGAGTGGCATGCCGCCCATGGTGGACGAGCGACGGCCGCGACGGGAAGTGTTCTCCGAACCCTGCACGGTCGTCGATCGTACGTTTCCGCCGTCCGGTCCCGGCACCGGACCCCGTAATTCACCTCGCTGTCACCGGACGTCGACCAAGGGTCACTCCGGGGTTGGCCGTGTGACGGAATCGTGCGGGGCCATGACCGGCAGGCGACCCACCCGCAGCACTGTCCTTCCCCGCCCCCTCTCGCGCCTCCTCCCCCGGCGCCTCAGAGCCGGCGCGCTGACCACGGGCGCGTTCGCGGCGTGCGTGTCGCTCCTCGCCGGCTGCGGCGTCGTCCCCGGTGCCACGGGGGGCTCCGGGGACGACGGCCCGATCACCGTCATGACCTGGGCACCGGAGAAGACCGCCGCCACCAACAAGCCCGGCATGCCCGCCTTCGCCCGGGCCTACGCCCGCTGGATCAACGGGCGCGGCGGTCTCGACGGCCGCGAGCTGAGGGTGCTGACCTGCAACGAACGCAACGACAGCGTCACCGCCGCCCGGTGTGCGCGGCGAGCCGTCGAGGAGGACGCGGTCGCCGTCGTCGGCTCCTACAGCCAGCACGCCGACTCCTTCCTGCGCACCCTGGAGGGGGCGGGCATCCCGTACATCGGCGGCTACGGCATGACCGAGGAGGAGTTCACCAGCCCGCTGTCCTACCCCGTCAACGGCGGCCAGCCCGCGCTGCTGGCCGGGCTGGGCCGCACCCTCGCCGACCGGTGCGGTCCGGTCGCCCTGGTCCGGCCGGACACCATCGCCGGGGACCAGCTGCCGAAGCTGCTCGACTCGGGGCTGGAGGCGGGCGGCCACGCCCGGACCGGCGACCAGCGGGCGCCGGAGGAGGCCACCGCGTACGACGGCGAGGTGCGGCGGGCGCTGGAGCGGGCCACCGCCGACCCGCAGCGGCAGGGCTGCGTGGTGCCGGCGCTCGGGGACGGCACGAGCACCTTCATGGACTCCTTCCGGCGGGCCCGCCAGAAGTTCCCCGACGTGCGCACCGGGACGGTGCTGGGCAGCGTCGACCAGAGCACCGTCGACGCCTCCGGCGGGGCGTCCGGCCCCTACGAGGGGTCGTTCGTCACCGGCTGGTACCCGCACGCCGGCGACCGGCGCTGGGAGCCGATGAAGCAGGTGATCGAGGAGGCGGCGTTCGGCGACAACCGGATCGACCCGGGCGACGCGGGCGTGCAGACGACCTGGATCGCGTACACCGTCCTGCGGCAGGCGGTCGAGTCGCTCGGCGGCGGGGAGGTGACCGCCCGGACCGTGGCGCGCACCCTGCGGAGCGGGCTGAAGGTCTCCACCGGCGGGCTCACCCCGACGCTGCGCTGGTCGTTCCAGGACAAGCTGGCCGCGGTCGGCTATCCGCGGCTGGTGAACGCGCAGGTGACGCTCCAGGTGGTGCGGGACGGCCGGCTGGTGTCGGCCCGCGACGGCTTCACCGACGTGACGCAGACCCTGCTGGACGCCGACCTGTGAGGTGACGTCCGGCGGGCGCGGGCGGCAGGGCCGCCACCCGGGAGGCGACGGGGCCGGGGCCGGCGGGATGTCCTCCGCCGGCCCCGGCCCCCGTCGCGGCTGCCGTTTCGGTCACAACTGGGTCGGCTGGCGCTCCGTGAGGCCGTACTGCTTGGCGATCGTGTTCCACAGCCGGGCGGCCTTGCCCTTCTCCGCGGTCGCGGTGCCGCTGGCGCGGTTGCCGGCCTGGGTCCGGCCGGTGGTGCGCGCCTGGCCCTTGCGGCAGCCCCGCTTGCCGGCGGTCTGGTCGGCCCAGGCGGCGTAGTGGTTGTCCGCCGCGGCGGACGCCTTCCACGCCTTGGTGAGCGCGGTGGTCAGCGCCTGGTGGTCGGGCAGCTTGTCGACGGAGAGCGCCTCGAGGTCGGTGACCAGCTGGTTGCGCTGCCCGGCGGCGTCGCGCAGGTCCTTGGCCGCCTTGGCCAGGTCCTTGCACTCCTTCACGTCCGCGACCGCGTTGATCACGGTGGTCCGGCTCTCGCCGCTGTGCGCCAGCAGCTTGTCCAGTTCGACGGCCTGCTGCCGGGCCGGGTCGACGGTGGGGGTGGGCGAGGGCCGGGTGCTCGCCGGGGCGGTGGCGGAGACCGGCTGGTTCCGGTCGCCCTCGTCGTCGTCGCTGCCGCCCCCGCCGCCGAGCAGCGCGCCCGCGCCGACGCCGACGACGGCGATGCCGACGCCCACGGCGGCGAGCAGGGGCACCCGGGAACCGGTGCGGCCGCCACCGCCCCGGCCGGCGGGCCCGGCGGCACGCCGGCTGCCGCCACCGCCCGGGCCGGACGGCGGGGCCGCGGCCCGGCCGGGCGCCGGGTGCTCGATGCGCGGCATCTGCTGGGTGGCCCCGGCCGGGCCCTCGTCGCTGCGGAAGAGGTTGTCGAACTCGGCGGGCGGCTGCCGGTGGTCCTCACCGGCGGGGGCGCCGTAGGGGGCGGGGCCCTGGTCGGTGACCGGGGCGATGTACTGGGTGGCCTCGGCGTCCGGGTTCCCCGCGGGCGGGAACGGGCCGTGACCGGCCGGGCCCTGGTGGTGTCCCGGCGGCGAGGCGGGGTGCGTGCCGGCGGGCATCTCGGGCGGCAGTGCGCCCGGGCCCGCCGCGGGTATCGGGGGTATGTACTGCGTCGGGCCCTCGTCGGCGGGGGCGGCGGGCACCGGCGGCAGGAACTGCGTGGCCCCTTCCGCCCCGTCGGGCGCCCCCGCCCCGGGTCCGGCGGGGACGGGCGGCAGGTACTGGGTCGCGCCCTCGGGCGACACCTGCGGCTGTGCGCCGCCGGCGCCGTAACCGGAGTGGGGGGCGTGGGGTGCGTGGGAGGCGTACGGGTCGTGCGGGGCGTAGGGGTCCTGGTGACCGTAGGGGGCCGCCTGGGCCGGGGCCCCGCCGTGGCCGCCCTGCGGGCCGTGGCCGCCGTCCGGCGCCCCGTAGGCGTCGGCCGGCGGGGCGGGCGGCGCTCCGTATCCGGCGTCCGGCCCCTGCGGGTGGGCGCCGTGGGCGGGCGGGCCGCCGTGCGACGCGGGCGGGGCACCCTCGGGCGGCAGCGGGCCCGGACCGCCCTGCCCGCCCCAGCCGGACGCGGCGGAGCCGCCCCACTGCTGCGGGCCGGGGGACGGCGACGCGGACGCCGAGGGCTGCCAGTCCTGGCCGGTCACCGGTGCGGACGCCTGCTGCCCCGGGCCCCACGGCTCGACCCAGGTCCGGCCGCCGGACGGCGCCGAGGGCGCCTGCCCGCCGTCGGTGCCCGGGGCACCCGGTACGGGACCGGCGGGCGGGGCCGACCTGCCCGGAACCAGGGGCTCACCGCCGTCGGAGGGCAGCACGATGCCTTCGCGCGCGGGGCGCGCCGAGGGCTCCTCGCCCTGTCCACTCTGCGTCACCGGTACTCCTACCCATGGGGGACCTTGTGCATCGTCGGCTCACGCTACCGGGTCCCCCGAGCGCGGTGCCACGCAGCACGGGGCGGCTGCTCCTGCCCAGCGGGAGCAGTAACAAAACCACGTCACGGCACGCTGTTCATGGCTCCTTTCCCACGTCAACTCCGCGACGGGCGCGGGCAGTCCGCCGTACGCCGGGTGATTCCGGTGTGTTCACCCTCACGCCGCGACGGGCAGCGCGGTGCGGGCGCCGAACTCGCGGACCGCCGGCTCGTCCCGGTACGGTTCCAGGCGCTGCCGCAGGTCCTCCACGTACTCGGCGCCGCGGTCGGAGCGCAGTCCTTCGAGCAGTTCGACCGCCTGCAGGCCCGTGCTGCACGCCTGCTCGATCTCCCGCTGCTGCACCTGCGCCGTGGCCAGCAGCACCAGGCCGATCGCCCGCCGCCGCGCCCGTGACTCCGGGTGCCCGGCCAGCGCCGCCCGCGCGCACCGCTCGGCGGCCCGGGCCTGTCCGAGGTCGCGGTGGCAGTGGGCCAACTCGTCGGCGAGATAGGCCTCGTCGAAGTGACGGATCCACGGCGGGTCGTCCCCGGAGCCCGGGTCGGCCGCCTCCAGGGCGCTCATCGCGCGCCCGACGGACGTCTCGGCGGCGCGCGCGTCGCCCATCAGCGCGTGGCCGCGCGCCTCCGCGGCGTGGAACATGGACTCCGCGCGCGGTGTCACCCGGCCGCGTGCGCCCTCCTGCGCCGCCCGCGCCAACTGCGCGATCTCGCGCGGGTTCCCGAGCTGGGCGGCCAGGTGGCTCATGGAGGCGGCGAGCACGTACCCGCCGTAGCCGCGGTCCCCGGCGGCCTGGGCCAGACGCAGCGCCTGGATGTAGTACCGCTGGGCGAGGCCGGGTTGGCCGGTGTCGACGGCCATGTACCCGGCGAGCTCGGTCAGCCGGGCGACGGACGCGAACAGTTCGCGCCCCACGGCCTCCCGGTAGGAGCCGGTCAGCAGCCCGGAGACGACGCTGTTGAGGTAGTGCACGACGACCGGGCGCACGTGTCCGCTGCCGTACTGGTGGTCGAGGTCCACCAGGGCCTGGGTCATGGACCGCACCGCCTCCACGTCCGACGGGCCCACGCGCGGTCCCGCCGAGCGGGCCACCTGGGCGTCGGGGACGGAGATCAGCCAGTCCCGGCTGGGTTCCACCAGCGCGGAGGCGGCGACGGAGGAGCCGGACAGGAAGTCCCGGCGTCCCACGTCGCTGCGCCACAGCTCACACACCTGCTCGATGGCGCCCAGTACCGTCGGCGAGAACTGGAGGCCCACTCCCGAGGCGAGGTTCTTGCCGTTGGCCATCCCGATCTCGTCGATCGTGACCGTGCGGCCCAGTTTGCGGCCCAGTGCTTCCGCGATGACCGCCGGCGCCCGGCCGCGCGGCTGCTGACCGCGCAGCCAGCGGGCCACGGAGGTCTTGTCGTACCGCAGGTCGAGGCCGTGTTCGGCCCCGCACAGGTTGACCCTGCGGGCGAGGCCGGCGTTGGAGCATCCGGCCTCCTGGATGAGCGCCTGCAGCCGTTCGTTCGGCTGTCGCGCGACGAGTGGCCTCGCGGCCATGGCGTACCCCCTGCTGTCTCGGCGGCTCCCGCGGCCGTACCTCCCGCTTCTCAGCGGTGAGTTGCGGCCGTGAAGATCAATGCCCCGCCCCGGTGCCGAAAATGCGAGGTGTGTGAGGTTTGCCGGGGTTATTGCCGGTCCCGGCCCTTCTCCTGGTTACCCACGCGGGGAGGCGGATCCCCCCGCGCGCCCCCATCGGTGCACCCATGCGCCCCGGTCGCGGGCCGGGTGCTCTCCCCCCGCGCACGTGCACGGGCGTAACCCCTGGTGACGGGCGTAGTTGTGTTCATCGTGGAAGAGACGATCCCGGGCACCGAAGCCGCACAGATCCCGACGCAGCGCGGGAAATCGCTGCTGGACACCGCAGTTCGCTACGTCGAGGAGCGGCACTGGGACGTGTTCCCGGGCACCTGGCTCGAACCGGTGGACGGCGTCCAGCGCTGCTCCTGCGGTGACGCCGGGTGTCCCGCCCCCGGCGCACACCCCCAGGGACCGGGCTGGGCGGACCGGGCGACGGGCAGCGCGACCGTCGCCCGCCGTCTGTGGCAGGAGCGGCCGACGGCGTCCGTCCTGCTGCCCACGGGCCGCACCTTCGACGCGGTCTCCGTCCCGGAGACGGCCGGGTTCCTCGCCCTCGCGCGCATGGAGCGGATGGAACTCACGCTGGGACCGGTCACCCTGACACCGCACCGGCGCATGGAGTTCTTCGTCCTGCCGGGTGCGACGGCGAAGGTGCCCGACCTGGTCCGCGCGCTGGGCTGGGCGCCCGCCTCGCTGGATCTGGCGGTGCTGGGCGAGGGCGCCTGGGTGGCCGCGCCGCCCACCCGCTTCGGCTCCCGGGGCGCCGTGCAGTGGGCCTGCCGGCCGACTCCGGCCAACCGCTGGCTGCCGGACGCGGAGGAGCTGATCTCGCCCCTGGCCTACGCGTGCGGGCGGGACCGTTAGGCGGCGCGCCCGCGCGCCCCTGAGCGACCCCCGGGTCCCGCCGTAGGGTTTTCGGGCGACGGAGGGAGACGCGGTGGGTGCTGGTGCCGTACGTGTGGAAGGGCTCTGGAAGCGGTTCGGGCAGCAGGTCGCGGTCGCCGGGATCGACCTGGAGCTGCCCGCGGGCCGGTTCATCGGGCTCGTCGGCCCGAACGGGGCCGGGAAGACCACGACGCTGTCGATGGTGACCGGCCTGCTCCGGCCCGACGCGGGCACGGTCGAGGTCGTCGGGCACGACGTGTGGCGCGACCCGGTCCGGGTCAAGGCGCGCATCGGCGTGCTGCCCGAGGGGCTGCGGCTGTTCGACCGGCTCTCGGGCCGCGAACTCCTCGGCTACGCGGGCCGCCTGCGCGGGCTGCCCGGCGCGGAGGTCGACCAGCGCGCCACCCAGCTGCTGGACGTCCTGGACCTGGCCGGGGCCCAGCACAAGCTGGTGGTCGACTACTCCACCGGCATGCGCAAGAAGATCGGCCTCGCCACCGCGCTGCTGCACAACCCCGAAGTCCTCTTCCTGGACGAGCCGTTCGAAGGCGTCGACCCGGTCTCCGCGCAGACCATCCGGGGCGTCCTGGAGCGCTACACCGCCTCCGGCGCCACCGTCGTGTTCTCTTCCCACGTCATGGAGCTGGTCGAGTCGCTGTGCGACTGGGTGGCGGTGATGGCGGCGGGGCGGATCCGCGCGCACGGCCCGCTCGCCGAGGTGCGCGGCGACGCGGCCTCGCTGCAGGAGGCGTTCCTCGCCCTCGTCGGGGCGCACGGCCGGGACGCCGCCTCGGATCTGGACTGGCTCGGCGGCGGGGGCGCCCGGTGAGCGCGCCCGCCCTCACCCCCGTCCTCGTCCGGCTGAAGCTGTCCCTGCTGCGCAACGGCCTGCGCGGGTCGGGCGGGCGGCGCGCCGCCTATCTCGCGTCGGCGGTCTTCGCGCTGCTGTTCGCCGCGCTCCAGGTGGTCGGCCTGGTCGCGCTGCGCGGGGTCGGGCACGTGGAGTCCCTGGTGGTCCTGCTGGTGGCGGTGCTGGCACTCGGCTGGGCGGTGATGCCGCTGTTCTTCCCCAGCGGCGACGAGACCCTCGACCCGACCCGGCTGGTGATGCTGCCGCTGCGTCCGCGACCGCTGGTGCGGGGGCTGCTGGTGGCGTCACTGGTGGGCATCGGGCCGCTGTTCACACTGTGCCTGCTCACCGGCTCGGTGATCGCGGTGGCGGACGGCGCCGCCGCCTTCGCGGCCGCGGCGGTCGCCGTGCCGCTGGCCCTGCTGGTGTGCGTGGCGCTCGCCCGGGCGGTCGCGGCGGCCAACGTGCGGCTGCTGAGCAGCCGCCGGGGACGGGACCTCGCGGTGCTCAGCGGCCTGCTGATCGCGGTCGGCGCGCAGGTGGTCAACTTCGGCGCCCAGCGGATCGGTTCCTCCGGCCTGGAGCAGCTCGCCCCCGTCGCGGACGTCCTCGCCTGGATCCCGCCGGCCTCCGCGCTCGCCGCCGTGCACGCGGCGGGCGAGGGCGCGCACGCCGTGGCCGCCGCCCGGCTCGCCCTGTGCGCGGCTGCCCTGGCCGTCCTGCTGGCCGTGTGGACGCGGTCGCTGACCCGGCTGATGACGGCGCCCGACGGCTCCACGCTGCCGTCCTCGCGGGCGGCCGTCCGCGCACGCCCCTCCGACGCGCTCGCCCGGCTGCTGCCCGCGGGCCGCACCGGCACCGTCGCGGCCCGCAGCCTGCGCTACGTCTGGCGGGACCCGAAGACGAAGGCGGCGTGGGTGACGTCACTGGCGATCGGCCTGATCGTGCCGGTCTTCAACGCCTGGCAGGGCACCGGCTCGGTCTACTTCGCCTGCTTCGCCGCCGGGATGCTCGGCATCATGATGTACAACCAGTTCGGCCAGGACACCTCGGCCTTCTGGATCGTCGCGACGACGGTCTCCTCCGCCCGGGACGCCCACGCCGAGCTGCGCGGCCGGGCGCTGGCCCTGGTGCTGATCACCCTGCCGTACGCCACCTTCGTGACCGTGCTGACGGCGGCCGTGCTGGGCGACTGGCGGCGGATGCCGGAGGCGCTGGGCCTGTCCTTCGCCCTGCTCGGGGCGATGCTGGCGACCGGGGCCTGGACGTCGGCCCGGTTCCCCTACTCCATCCCGCAGGAGGGCTACAAGAACGTCGCCCCCGGGCAGACCGGCCTCGCCTGGATCTCCGTCTTCGGCGGCATGGTCGCGGCGGCGCTGCTGTGCGCCCCGGTCATCACGGCGGCGATCTGGCTCAACGTGAGCGCCGGCGGCCGCCCGTGGACCTGGCTGCTGCTGCCCGCCGGCGCCCTGTACGGCACCGCCCTCACCGTCGCCGGGCTGCGCCTGGCCGCCCCCCGCACGGCGGCCCGGCTGCCGGAGATCCTCGCGGCGGTCAGCAGGGCGTGACGGGCGGGAGGGGCCGGCGAGCGGGCGGACCGACGCGGGCGGGACGGGCGGGAGGGCGGCGGGTCCGGTGCCCGGGCCGCCCTCCGTCCCGCCCGTCCCTCCGTACGCCCGTGCGCCCGTGCGCCCGTCCGGCGCGTCCGCCGGCGGGTGGTCAGGGGCGGGTCAGGGGCGGGTCAGGGAGTCCAGGAAGGGCTCGACGGCGGCCCGCCAGGCGTCCGGCTGGTCGTAGTGGACCAGGTGGCCGGCGTCGGCGACCTCCGCGTACTGGCCACGGGGCAGGACGCGGACCATCTCCTGGGCCTCCGCCCGGCCCAGTTCACCGTCGAGGCCCCGGACCACCAGGGTGGGGCAGCGGACCTGGGCCAGTTCCTCCCAGTGGGCGTCGTAGACCCAGGTCTCGCGGGAGCGGAGCATCTGCTCGGGATCGAAGACCGGCCGCCAGCCGTCGGCGGCCTCGGCCATCACCTCGGCGTAGAACGCGCCCCGGGCCGGGTTCGGCCGTTCCACCCAGGGGTCGTCCTCGCCGAACCACTTGCGGACGTCGGCGAGCGTGGCGAACGGGACCGGCCATGCCGTGAACCAGGCGTCCCACTCCCGCTGCGAGGCGGCGCCGAGCGCGGAGGCCCGCATGTCGCAGATGACCAGCCCGCGCACCAGGTCGGGCCGTTTCGCGGCGAGCTGCCAGGCGGTCAGCGCGCCCATCGCGTGGCCGATCAGCACGGCCGGACCGAGGCCGAGCTGTTCCAGGGCGGCCTCCGCGTCGTCCACGTAGGCGTCGCGGCTGAAGGCGGCCCGAGGGGGCTTCTCGCTGCGGCCGTGGCCGCGCTGGTCCAGGGCGACGGCCCGGTACCGCTCGCAGAGCCAGCGGGCGGTGGACGCCCAGTGCGACGCGCGGCCCATCAGGCCGTGCAGTAACAGCACGCCCCCGGCGCCCCGGTCGCCGTCTCCAGCGTCGTCCCGGTCCGCCGCGGTCTTGGGCGGGTCGCCGAACTCCCAGGCGGCCAGACGTACGCCGTCCGCCCCCGTCACGTCGATGCGTCGCGCCATGGTCTGGCACCCCCAAGCTCGCTGCCTGTCGTGCTCGTCCTGATGGCCCGGCCCGCCCCGTTGTTCCGGCCGCCGGGCCGATGCCGCGTCCGCCGGTGCGGCGGACGTGCGGCCCGTGCCGATGACCGCCCGCCCGCAGGCTATCGAATACCTATTCGAAAATACCCCTTCGCCCGGCAACACCCCTCATACGAGTGACACCCCGTCACGATTGACCGCCGCGCCGCGGGGGAGATCTTCATCGGGAGGCGGACCGCTCGGGGAAAAACGGTCCGCAGGGGATGACCCTGGGAGCTCGGGGCTCCGGGTCAGCACAGGGGAGGACAGGCCCCGGCGCCCTACGGCGCCGGGGCCCCTCACGTGGTCACGGCACATCGTCCCGCCCCTCCCCGGCCGGGTCCCGGCGCCGCGCGGTCCGGCCCGGCCCTGAGCCCTTCAGGTATATGCACCACGCGACAGCCTCGCACGGGAACGGGCCGCGCGAGGCCGTTCCGCGCACTGGCTCCCGGATTCGGCGCGGAACCAGCCACGCTCCTCGCGGCACCCCACCGCCCGCACTCAACTTCCGTGCGGAGCGCGGTAGTTGAGAGGCGCCGGGAAGGGGCGGGCAGCTCCCGCGCCGAGGCCGGACGGGCAGCCGCCCGTGGTCCCCGGGCGCTGCCGCCGCCGGGGCCCGCCTCCCGGCGGTGTCCCGGCGGCAGGCCCACGGCGGCCCCGGCGGCCGCCGCGCGCGTCCGGCTCAGGGCTTGGCGACGAAGACGTGCGAGGCGACGTCCGAGGCCAGCTCGGCCGCCTCCCCGCCGCTGCCCACCAGCACCCCGCCCGCCGACTCCGTCACGCTCACCACGGAACCGGGCTGCACGCCCGCGCGGCGCAGCGTGTACATCAGCTGGGCGTCCGTCTGGATGGGCTCGCCGATCCGGCGCACCACGACGTTCTTGCCCTCGGCGCCGGGGTCGAGGTCGGCCAGCGAGACCATGCCCTCGTCCAGGAACGGATCGGCGCCGTCCTTCTCGCCCAGCTCCTCCAGGCCCGGGATGGGGTTGCCGTACGGCGACTCGGTGGGGTGCCGCAGCAGCTCCAGCACCCGGCGCTCGACGGCCTCGCTCATCACGTGCTCCCAGCGGCACGCCTCGGCGTGCACCTGCTCCCACTCCAGGCCGATCACGTCGACCAGCAGGCACTCGGCGAGCCGGTGCTTGCGCATCACGCGCGTGGCCAGGCGGCGGCCCTCGTCGGTGAGCTCCAGGTGCCGGTCGGCCGCGACGGAGACCAGTCCGTCGCGCTCCATGCGGGCCACCGTCTGGCTGACCGTCGGGCCGCTCTGGTCGAGCCGCTCGGCGATCCGGGCACGCATGGGGACCACCCCTTCCTCCTCCAGCTCGAGGATGGTGCGGAGATACATCTCCGTGGTGTCGATCAGTCCGGACATACGTGCCCCTCGATTAGCTCTGCGATTGGCTCTGCCGGAGGCTGGACGGCTCACCGGCGCATGCGCTGGCCCTGGACTCAATTCTTACGCATCCCGCCGACAACCGGGCCCTTCGGTGTGAACGAGCGTCCGGGCCGGCCGGGCGCGGCCCTCCCGGCCCGCCCCTCCACGATCCCCCGGCAGCCCCTCCGCGGCCCCCGCGCGGCCCCGACGGCGGTCCCTTCCCCGCCCCCACGGCGCCCCTTCGGCTGCCCCCGCCGGGCGGCCGACCGGGACGGGCCGCACCGCACCGGGCCCTCCCGCGACGCCGTATTGACAGGGCAGTGGTCCAGACCGCACGGTGATCCGCGACACAGCCACCCCGAAGGGATGCCGCATGAGCGACCGCACGCCGGCCGACCGGTTCCTCGACGCCGCGACGGACCTGCTGCACCGGGTCCGCGACGAGGAGGCCGGGGCCATCGCGGCGGCGGGCACCCTGATCGCCGACACCGCGGCGGAGGGCGGACGGCTGTTCGCCTTCGGCGCCGGCCACTCCTCGCTCGCCGCGCAGGACCTCGTCTACCGGGCGGGCGGCCTGGCGCTGGTGAACCTGCTCGCCGTCCCCGGCGTCGTCGGCGTGGACGTCATGCCCGCCACGCTCGGCTCGGCCCTGGAGCGCGTGGACGGCCTCGCGTCCACCGTCCTGGACGCCTCACCGCTGCGCGCCGGGGACGTGCTGGTGATCATCTCCCTGTCCGGACGCAACGCGCTCCCGGTCGAGATGGCGATGCACGCCCGCGCCCTGGGCGTGCGGGTCGTCGGGGTCACGTCCGTGGCGTACGCCTCCCAGACCGCCTCCCGGCACACCTCGGGGACGTTCCTGAAGGACCACTGCGACGTCGTGCTGGACTCCAAGATCGCGGTCGGGGACGCGGAGCTGACCCACGACCGGATCCCGGCGCCCTTCGCCCCCGCCTCCACCGTGGTCACCACGGCGCTGCTCCAGGCGGTCATGGCGACCGCCGCCGCCACGCTCGCCGACCGGGGCGTCGAGCCCCCGCTGCTGCGCTCGGGCAACGTCGACGGCGGCCTGGAGTGGAACGACCGGGTCTTCGAGGAGTACGGCGACCGGATCTACTACCGCCGCTGACCGGAGGGCCACGCCACCGGCGCCCCGCGCGACCCGGGCGCCTCCCCTGCCCACCGGGCCCCGGCACAAGCCCGCCGGGCCCCGGCACGTGTGCGCCGGACGCCCTCCCGCCCCCACCGGGCCCCTGCGCGCAGGCCGGACGACTCCCACGCCCACCGGTGCCGCGGGCGCGCGGACCCGGGCACCCCGCCCGACTGCCCGGGCCGCGCCCCGCGCCGCGGTCGCCCGCGTCACCTCCGCGCCTCCCCGGCGGACCGCCCGCCTCCGCCGGGACCACCGCGCGAACCCGGCCGCCCTACTCCTCGCCGAGGATCCCCGCCAGGTCCAGGGCGGTGGCGATGCGCATGGCCACGTCCTCGGCGTAGAGCGTGTCCGCGCGGGCGAAGGCCGACCGGCCCGCCCCGCGCAGAAACGTCACGGCACCCAGCGTCCGGCCCCGGCTGCGCAGCACCGTGCACAGGGCGTGTGCGGTGTCCGGCGGCCACTGCCGGGCCACCGCCCAGGCGCGCGCCTCGTCGCCGGCACCGGCGGCCGCCCGCACCGACCCGGCCCGCTGCACGCACTGCAGCGCCGGGTGCTTCTCCCCGTAGCGCACCGGCAGGCCGGCCCGGCCGGCCAGCAGGCTCGGCCCCGGCGCCCCGGACGGGGTGGCCGCGATCCGCACCAGCCGGACGGGTCCGGGGTCCCCCGCGCGGACCGGGCCCCCGGCCACCCGGTCGATCAGCGCGTGGTCGGCGAACCCGGCGAGCGCGAAGTCCAGGTGGACGGTGGCCGCCTCGGCCGGGTCCTCGCACTCGGCGGCCGCCCGGGCCGCCCGGTGCAGCTGCTGCGTGCGGAACCGCAGCAGGGACGCCTCCTGCTCGACCTGCCGGGACTCGGTCACGTCCTGGAACAGCCAGCCCACCCCGAGCGGCACCGGCTCCTCCGCGAGCGGCGAGGACAGCCGGACGAACCCGCTGCGCCAGCACCGCCGCCGTTCCCCCTCCGGCGTGCGCACGCTCACCCAGATCTCCGCCGGGGCGGGCGGGGCGCCCTCCGCCAGCACATGGGTCAGGGCGCTCTCCAGCTCCTCCACGCCCTGCGTCAGCAGCTCGCCGAGCGGGCGCCCGAGCACGGCCGTGCGCCCGGCACCCAGTGCCTTCGCCGCGTGGCCGTTGACCACCGCGGGCCGCAGGTCCGCGTCGACCAGGACGACGCCCCAGCTCGCCTCCTCCAGCAGGGCCTCGCTGAGGGCGATGGAGCGTTCCAGGTCGATCTGGGCGTGCACCTCGCTGAACGCGCAGTACACCCCGGCCGCCTTCCCGTCCGTCCCGCGCACGGCCGCGGACTGGGTGCGCACCAGCACCCGCCCGCCGTCCTTGGTCAGCAGCGCGAACTCGTGCACCTGGCGGCCCGGGGCGTCCATGGCGGACAGCAGCCGCGCCTCGACCTCCTCGGCGTCGGCGCTGCGCACCGCCCACCCGGCGAAGCCCTGCCGCCCGACCGCCTCGGCCGCGGTCCAGCCGAGGATGCGTTCCGCCTCGCGGTTCCAGTGCGTCACCACGCCGTCGGCGTCGAAGGCGCACAGCGCCGCGTCCATGCCGTCGAGCAGCGCGGCGAGCAGGTCGGACCCGTCCGCGCTGTCGCGACCCACCCGCCCGGGCTCGTCGGGACCGAGCTCGTCGGTGGCCCCACTACGCCGGGAAGCACTCACCTGGACCCCCTGCCGGCTGCGTCCGCACGTACCGCACGTCCGGTTCGCTCACGTGCGACTATTCAACTTGAACGTGACCCAGCGCACATCGGGTTCCCGCAAGATTGCGGAAATCGTTGTGCGGTGCCACGACCTCACCCGGCCGCCGCCGGGGCCCGCCCGGTGGTGCCGCCGCTGCCCCGCCGGGCGTCGACCTCGATCTCGATCCTCATCCGGGGATCCGCGAGCCCGCACTGCAGCATCGTGGCGGCGGGCCGCACCTCGCCGACGTACCGCTCGAGCACCGGCCGGCAGGGCTCGAAGTCCTCCCGGTCGGGCAGCAGGTACCGCACCCGCGGCCGTCGGCGAAGGTGCGGCCCGCCTCGGCCAGGGCGGCCCCGATGGTGCGCAGGCACTGCTCGGCCTGCTCCACCACGTCGTCGGAGATCGTCATGGTCGCGTAGTCGAACCCGGTCGTGCCGGACACGTGCACCCGGTCGCCGTCGACCACCGCCCGCGCGTAGCCGAAGCGCTCCTCGAACTCCGACGCGCTGGACACCACGTACCGCGCTCCATCGCTCATGACCTGCACGTTAGGTGAATCCGTGCGGGTGGTCCCGGGTTCCCGGAAAAAAGCGCTTGCCTCGGGGGGCGAGCACTTTTTAGGGTTCCCGGTACACGAGAAGGGAGGTGGTTCGGCAGATGTATGACAACCGGACGCGTGAGGTGACTGCGGGCTAGCGGCCCGTCACCCACTCAGTGCGGTGCCGGACCAGCGCGTGATCCACGCGCGCAGCCGGCCCAGTCCCAAGCAGTCACCCGACCCGCGAGTCGCCGGTACGTCCGGCCGGCTCCTCCCCGGAGGAACCCGACTCGCGGGTCGTCTGCGTTCCCGGGCCGTCCGCCGCGTCGTGCCCGTCCGCCGCGTCGGCCCGTGCACCGCGTCGTGCCCGTGCGTCACATCACACGGTCAGCGCGCGATGTCCCCGTAGCCCTCGATCTCGCGCGGGTCGCGGGTACCGGGGCCCACGTAGCGGGCGGAGGGGCGGACCAGGCGGCCGGTGCGCTTCTGCTCCAGGATGTGCGCCGACCAGCCCGCGGTGCGGGCGCAGGTGAACATCGACGTGAACATGTGCGCCGGGACCTCGGCGAAGTCCAGGACGATCGCCGCCCAGAACTCGACGTTGGTGGCCAGCACCCGGTCGGGGCGCCGGGCGTGCAGTTCGGCCAGGGCCGCCTTCTCCAGGGCCTCGGCGACCTCGTAGCGCGGGGCGCCCAGCTCGCGGGCGGTGCGCCGCAGCACGCGGGCGCGGGGGTCCTCGGCGCGGTAGACCCGGTGTCCGAAGCCCATCAGGCGCTCGCCCTTGTCGAGGGTGCTGCGGACGTACGCCTCGGCGTCCCCGGTGCGCTCGATCTCCTCGATCATGTGCAGCACCCGGGAGGGGGCGCCGCCGTGCAGCGGGCCCGACATGGCGCCGACGGCACCGGACAGTGCCGCCGCCACGTCCGCGCCGGTGGAGGCGATGACCCGCGCGGTGAACGTGGACGCGTTCATGCCGTGCTCGGCCGCGGACGTCCAGTAGGCGTCCACCGCCGCCACGTGCCGCGGGTCGGGCTCGCCCCGCCAGCGGATCATGAAACGTTCGACGATGGAGTCGGCCTTGTCGATCTCGCGCTGCGGCACCATCGGCCGCCCCTGTCCGCGCGCGGACTGGGCCACGTAGGACAGCGCCATGACAGCGGCGCGGGCGAGGTCGTCGCGGGCCTGGGCGGCATCGATGTCGAGCAGCGGTTTCAGGCCCCAGACGGGCGCCAGCATGGCGAGCGCGGACTGCACGTCGACCCGTATGTCACCGGAGTGCACGGGGATGGGGAACGGCTCGGCGGGCGGCAGGCCGGGGTTGAAGGCGCCGTCGACGAGCAGGCCCCAGACGTTGCCGAAGGAGACGTGACCGACCAGATCCTCGATGTCGACGCCCCGGTACCGGAGGGCACCGCCCTCCTTGTCCGGTTCGGCGATCTCCGTTTCGAACGCGACGACTCCTTCGAGCCCGGGTACGAAGTCGGACATCAGGCGGCTCCTCGTGATGTGGATGACGGATGACGTTCTGCGTCTGTGGGGGGAGACGGACCGTGCCCGGCCGTGCGGGTCCCGCGGGTGGCCGGAGGGGTCCGAGGTGTCGTGGGTGGGGTGTGAGGGGCGGGTGGGGTCGGTGGGGTGTGTGAGGTCCGGGGACCGGGCCGGTCGGCGGCTGCTGCGGGGGGTCGTCCGGTGGATCCTCGGTCCTGACGGGAGGGCTCGCGGTCCGGGACGTCACCCCTGTGATGCCCGGCAGGCGGTCACCCAACCGGGTCAGTGCCAGCACGATATCCCTGAGTGCCAGTTTTGGGGAGTGATGGCGGCACTGAGTGCCATTCACGGTGCGTTCCGTGACCGGCGTCACCTCTGTCCACGGCCTCCGGGCATGCGGCAGGATGACGCTGTGACCGACCCAGACGCCGCGCCCCTCGACCTCGCCGCGATGCGCAAGCAGTACCGGGCCGACGGGCTCACCGAGGCCGACCTGGCCGCCTCGCCCGTCGAGCAGTTCGCCCGCTGGTTCTCACAGGCGGCGACGGACGGCGGGCTGTTCGAGCCGAACGCCATGATCGTGTCCACGGCGGACCCGGAGGGCCGGCCCAGCGCCCGCACGGTGCTGCTGAAGCACTTCGACGACGACGGGTTCGTCTTCTACACCAACTACGACTCCCGCAAGGGACGCGAACTGACCGCGAACCCGCACGTCTGCCTGCTGTTCCCGTGGCACCCGATGGCCCGCCAGGTCGTCGTCACCGGCGTGGCCCGCCGCACCGGCCGCGACGAGACGGCCCGCTACTTCCGCACCCGCCCGCACGGCTCCCGGCTCGGCGCCTGGGCCAGCGGCCAGTCCTCGGTGATCCCCGGCCGCGCCGAGCTGGACGCCGCCTACGCCGAGCTCGCGGACCGCTACCCGGAGGGCGAGCAGGTGCCGGTGCCACCGCACTGGGGCGGCTTCCGGGTGACCCCGCACACCGTGGAGTTCTGGCAGGGCCGGGAGAACCGCCTGCACGACCGCCTGCGGTACGTGGCGGAGCCCGGCGGGGGCTGGCGGGTCGAGCGACTGGCGCCCTGACGGGACGGGCGCCCCGGGAACGGGTCTCCTACAGCTTCCCCCACACGTACGCGGTCCGGTGCCCGTCCAGCACCGCGGCGGTCCGGGCACGGAAGCGGGCTCCCAGGTCGGGCCAGTTCCGGAACTCCAGACCGAGGGCGCCCAGCGCGAGGGGGGCCTCGTCCCAGGTCCACTCCTGGACGGGGACGGCGACCGCGCACCCGGGGCAGGCGACGGCCGCGGCGCCCGCCTCCTTCCAGGTCCGCAGGGCGTCGCAGAACCGCTCCCAGAACCCGTCGTCCAGGCCGGTGGCCGTCCCGCAGGCGGGGCACCGGGCCGCGCCGGGGAGGTCGGCGCCGCTGGTGAACCCGGCGCGCCCGGTGTGCACGGTCAGGCCGTCGGTCGGGGCGCGGTCCGGCTCACCGTCCGCCACCCGGTGCCAGTGCGGGCCGGGTGGGTGCTCCGCGGGCCGGCCCGGCACGTGCGGCCCGGGCGGGGGCAGGACGATGCCCTCGGACACGAGCCACGCGACGGCGCGGCGCGCGAGGCGCTCCGCCTCCTCCCCGGTCGCGTCGAGGTCGACGATCACCTGGTAGTGGTCGCCCACGGCTCAGCCCAGCGCCTCGTCCAGCAGTGCCGCCCACTGCGCGACCACGCGCTCGCGGCGGGCGGTGTCGTCGGTGAGCAGGTTGGCCAGGCCCAGCCCGCGCGCCATGTCGAGCAGGCCCTGCACGCTCTCGCGGACGCCGGGGCGGCTCTCGTCGGCGCCGAGGAGTTCCACGGCGATGCGGTGGGTCTCCCGGCCCACCCGGGACTCCAGCTCGGTCACCCGCGCGCCCAGCTGCTCCTCGTTGGACGCGGCGACCCACAGGTGCAGGGCGGCCCGGAACAGCGGACCGGTGAACAGGTCCACCAGGGCGGCCACCACCGCACGGCGCTCCCCGGCCCCGGCGCCCTCGGGGAACAGGGCGCGCAGGGCGGTGGAGCGTTCCTCGGCGACGTACTCGACGGCCGCCGTGAACAGGTCCTCGCGGGTCGGGAAGTGGTGCTGGGCGGCGCCGCGCGACACCCCGGCCCGTTCGGCCACCACGGAGACCGTCGAGCCGGCCCAGCCGTGCTCGGCGAGGCAGGCCACCGCGGCCTCCAGCAGGCGCTGCCGGGTGGCCCGGCTGCGGTCCTGTTTGGGGACGCGTCCGGCACGGTCGGCCGTGCTCACACCACCCATGTCGGATCCCGTCGTTCGAGGAAGGCCGTCATTCCCTCGCGCGCGTGGTCGGAGGCGAACAGCCGGGCCGAGAGCGCGGTCAGGCCGGCCGCGTCCCGGTCGAATGTCTCCAGCACCCTAGCCGTGAGCAGTCGTTTCGTCTCGGCCAGGGCCTCGGGCGACGAGCGGCGCAGGCCGTCGAGGATCGGCGCGAGCACGGCGTCGACGTCCGGGCCGGAGGCGGTGAGCAGGCCGATGCGGGTGGCCTCGGCGGCGTCGAAGCGCTCCCCGGTGAGGTAGAGGCGGGCCAGGGCGCGCGGGTCGGTGCGGGGCAGCAGCGGCAGGGAGATGACGGCCGGGGCGACGCCGATGCGGACCTCGGTGAAGGCGAACGTGGCGTCCTCGGAGGCGGCCGTGATGTCGCACGCGGCCAGCAGGCCGAGGCCGCCGGCGCGGACGTGCCCGGTGACCCGGGCGACGACGGGCTGCGGCAGTTCGACGAGCTGCCGCAGCAGGCCCACCAGCGCGTCCGGGTCGGGCGGGTCGCGCAGGTCGGCGCCGGCGCTGAAGGTGGTGCCGGTGTGGGTGAGGACGACCGCGCGGACCCCGGGGTCCCGTCCGGCCGCGGCCAGCGCGTCGGCGAGGTCGCCGACGAGGGCCGCGGACAGGGCGTTGCGGCGTTCCGGGGCGTCGAGGGCGAGCGTCTCGACGCCCCGGGTGCGGGTGCGGGCGATCAGGGTCACGAGGGCTCCTCGGGCGCCGCCCGGAGTTCACGGCGCAGGATCTTGCCGGACGCGGCGCGGGGTACGGCGTCCAGGAAGGTGACCCGGCGGACCCGCTTGTAGGGGGCGACGCGTTCGGCGACGTACATCATGATCTTCCCCTCGGTCAGGCCGGCGGCGGACGGCTGGCGCACCACGTGGGCGTGCGGGACCTCGTTGCCGTCCTCGTCGCGCTCGCCGATGACGGCGGCGTCGGCGATGCCGGGGTGGGTCAGCAGCAGCGCCTCCAGTTCGGCGGGGGCCACCTGGAAGCCCTTGTACTTGATCAGCTCCTTGACCCGGTCGACGACGAACAGCCAGCCCTCACCATCCACGTGTCCCACGTCCCCGGTGTGCAGCCACCCGTCCTCGTCGATCATCGCCGCGGTGGCGTCGGGACGGCCGAGGTAGCCCTTCATCACCTGCGGGCCCCGGATGAGGATCTCGCCGGACTCGCCGGGCCCGAGGTCCTTGCCCGGGTCGTCCAGGGACACGATGCGCATCTCGGTGCTCGCGATCAGCTGGCCGACGGTGCCCGGCGGCGCCTGGTCCATGAGGTCCAGGGGGACGACGTGGGTGCCCGGCGACAGCTCCGTCATGCCGTACGCCTGCCCGACCGGCGGCAGGCCGAGCCGCTTCGAGCAGGCGGCGGCGAGCCCGGCGTCCAGGGGCGCGGCGGCGCTGATGACGTGTCGCAGGGAGGACAGGTCGTACTCGGCGACCATCGGGTGCTTGGCGAGGGCGAGGACGATGGGCGGGGCCACGTACAGGGCGGTGATGCGGTGGTTCTGGATGGCGGCGAGGAACTGTTCGAGGTCGAAGCGGGGCAGCACGACGACGGTGGCGCCCTGCCGCAGCGGGGCGTTCATGAGGGCGGTCAAACCGTAGATGTGGAAGAACGGCAGCACGGCGAGGATGCGGTCGCCGGGGCCCGCGGTGATCGCCGGGTCGAGCTGGGCGAGGTTGGTGGCGATCTGCCGGTGGGTGAGCATCACGCCCTTGGGCAGGCCGGTGGTGCCGGAGGAGTACGGCAGCGCGGCCACGTCCTCGGCCGGGTCGATGGCGACCCTCGGTTCGGGCGCGGTGGAGGCCAGCATGTCGATGAGGGAGCGGTGTCCGGGCGCGCTGTCGCAGACGAAGATCTCCTCGATGCCGCCGGCGATCTCGGCGGCCCGGCGCGCGGACTCCAGCAGCGGGGAGACGGTGACGATCCAGCGGGCCCCGCAGTCGGTGAGCTGTCTGCCGAACTCCTCGGCGGTGGCGAGCGGGTGGACGGTGGTGACGGTGGCGCCGGTGCGGGTGGCGGCGTAGAAGGCGGTGGGGAAGGCGACGGTGTTGGGGCTGTGCAGGGCGAGCACGTCGCCCTTGCGCACCCCGGCCTCGGCGAGCCCGGCGGCCACCCGGCGGTGGAAGCGGTCGACCTGTTCGTAGGTGAGGGTGGTGCCGTCGGTGCCGTCGATGAGGGCGGGGGCGGAGCCGAACTCGGCGGCGCGCGCCAGGACCGCGTCGTGGATGGGCAGGTCGACCGGTTCAACGTCTGCGTACGTGCTGCGGAACATGGTTCCTCCTCCCGCGCCGGACGTCGGTCCGGCGGGTCTCAGTACGACTTGGGCAGACCCAGGGTCTGGTGGGAGACGTAGTTGAGAATCATCTCCCTGCTCACCGGGGCAATACGAGACACGCGCGCCGCCGTTATCAACGAGGCCAGTCCGAACTCGCGCGTCAGGCCGTTGCCGCCGAGGGTGTGCACGGCCTGGTCGACGGCCTTCACGCACGCCTCGCCCGCCGCGTACTTGGCCATGTTGGCGGCCTCCCCGGCACCGACGTCGTCGCCCGCGTCGCACAGGTGGGCGGCCTTCTGCATCATCAGGCGGGCCAGCTCCAGGTCGATGTGCGCCTGGGCGAGGGGGTGGGCGATGGCCTGGTGGGCGCCGATCGGCACCTTCCACACCGTGCGTTCGCGGGCGTACTCCACGGCGCGGGCGAGGGCGTAGCGGCCCATGCCGATCGCGAAGGCGGCGCCCATGATGCGCTCGGGGTTGAGGCCGGCGAACAGCTGGAGCAGCCCCGCGTCCTCGTCGCCCACCAGAGCCCCCGCGGGCAGCCGCACGTCGTCGAGGACCAGCTCGAACTGCCGCTCGGAGGCGTTGAGTTCCATCTCGATGGCCCGCCGCTGGAAGCCCTCGGCGTCCCGCGGGACGATGAACAGGCAGGGCCTGAGGCGGCCGGTGCGGGCGTCCTCGGTGCGGCCCACGACGAGTGTCGCGTCGGCGGTGTCGACGCCGGAGACGAACACCTTGCGGCCGGTGAGCAGCCAGTCCCCGGTGTCCGGGTCGCGCCGGGCGGTGGTGGTGATGCGGTGGGAGTTGGAGCCGGCGTCGGGTTCGGTGATGCCGAAGGCCATGGTGCGGGTGCCGTCCGCGAGGGCGGGCAGCCACTGGCGCTTCTGCTCCTCGGTGCCGAAGCGGGCGATGACCGTGCCGCAGATGGCGGGCGACACCACCATCATCAGCAGCGGGCAGCCGGCGGCCCCCAACTCCTCCAGCACGATGGACAGTTCGGAGATGCCGCCGCCCCCGCCGCCGTACTCCTCGGGCAGGTTGACGCCGAGGTAGCCCAGCTTCGCGGCCTCCGACCAGAGTTCGGCCGGGTGTCGGCCGGAGGAGACGGCGTTGGTGAGGTAGTCGCGGCCGTACTTGGCGCCGAGCGCGGCGACGGCCGCGCGGAGGGCCTGGTGCTCTTCGGATTCGATCACACTCATGGACGCTCCTCGGCGGGGTCGGAGGTATCGGAGGGCGGGGCCGGGGCGGGACCGGGCGGGGCGTCGGACGGGCCGGCGGAGGGCCGCACCACGGCCAGCAGCGTGCCGGGCTCCACCTGGCGTCCCACCACGGCGTGCAGGGCGGTGAGGACGCCCGCGGCCGGGGCGGTGATCCGGTGCTGCATCTTCATGGCCTCCAGCCACAGCAGCGGCTGCCCGGCCTCCACCGCCGCCCCTTCCGCCAGGCCGTCCGCGACGCGCACGACGGTGCCCGGCATGGGCGCCACCAGGGACCCGGGGGCGAGCTGGGCCCCGGGGTCGGGGAAGCGGGGCAGGGCGGTGAGGGCGAGGCCGTTGACGTACACCTGGTCGCCGTAGCGGGCGACGGTGTAGCGGCGCCGTACGCCGTCCGCCTCCAGCACCACCGACTCCGGCCCGGCGTGCACCACCCGCACCCCGTCGGCCGTCAGGCCCTCCCGGGTGTGCCGGTAGCGCACCTCGTGCTCCTCGCCCGCCAGGGCGTACCGCTTGACCTGCGGCCGGGCGGGGAGGTTGCGCCAGCCGCCGAAGCGGGAGCGGCCGTGGGCGTCGGCGAGGGCGGCGGCCAGCGCGGCCAGAGGGGGCCGCGCGGCGGCTCCGTCGAGGGCGGTGGCGGGGGACGGGCGGGCATCCGGGCCGGTGGCCGGGGCGGTCAGCCCGGGCAGGTGCCGGTCGTAGAAGCCGGTGTCCATGCGCCCCTGCGCGAACTCCTCGTGCCGCAGCGAGCGCACCAGCAGGTCCCGGTTGGTGACCGGGCCGTGGATCTCGGCGCGTTCGAGTGCGGCGGCGAGTTTCCGGACGGCCTCGGCGCGGGTGGGGGCGTGGGCGACGACCTTGGCGAGCATCGGGTCGTAGTGCACGCCGACCGTGTCGCCGTCGGTGTACCCGGTGTCCAGGCGCACGCCGTCGGGGACGGCGAGGCGGTGCAGGCGGCCGGTCTGCGGGGCCCACCCGCGGGCGGGGTCCTCGGCGTAGAGGCGGGCCTCGACGGCGTGCCCGTGCGGGCGGGGCGGCTCGCCGTCCAGGGCATGCCCCTCGGCGATCCGGATCTGCTCGGCGACGAGGTCGAGACCGAACACGGCCTCGGTGACCGGGTGTTCCACCTGGAGCCGGGTGTTCATCTCCAGGAAGTGCGCCCGGTCGCCGGCGACCAGGAACTCGACCGTGCCGGCGCCCACGTAGGAGACGGCCCGCGCGGCGCGCACCGCGAGGGCGTGCACCTCCTCGGTGAGCCGCGGGGACAGACCGGGCGCCGGGGCCTCCTCGATCACCTTCTGGTGGCGGCGCTGGAGGGAGCAGTCGCGGGTGCCGAGCGCCCACACGGTGCCGTGGGTGTCGGCGAGCACCTGCACCTCCACGTGCCGGCCGCCCGCCTCACCGCCGAGGTACGGCTCGACGAACACCTCCCCGTCGCCGAAGGCGCTCACCGCCTCCGCGCGGGCGGCGGCCCGTTCGGCCTCCAGGTCCTCGAGGCGCCGCACGACCCGCATGCCGCGCCCACCGCCGCCCGCCGCCGCCTTCACCAGCACCGGCAGGTCGGCCTCGGTGACGTCCGTCAGGGGCTCGACGCCCATGAGCTGCTTGGCCCGCGTCTTGGACGCCATCGCCTCGATGGCCTCCGGCGGGGGTCCGATCCACACCAGGCCGGCGTCCCGCACGGCGCGCGCGAAGTCCGCGTTCTCGGAGAGGAACCCGTAGCCGGGGTGCACGGCGTCGGCTCCGGCGGCGAGGGCGGCCTTCACGATCAGGTCGCCGCGCAGGTAGGTGTCGGCGGGCGCCGCCCCCGGGAGCCGCACCGCGAGGTCGGCCGTCCGCGTGTGCAGGGCGTCCTGGTCGGCGTCGGAGTGCACGGCGACGGTCGTGATGCCCAGTGCACGGCAGGTGCGGGCGATGCGGCAGGCGATCTCGCCCCGGTTCGCGACGAGGACTGACGTAATCACTGGCCTCACATCCGGAAGACGCCGAAGCCGCCCCGCACGCCCTCGAAGGGGGCGGTGTGGACGGCCGACAGGCACAGGCCGAGGACGGTCCGGGTGTCGCGCGGGTCGATGACCCCGTCGTCGTACAGCCGCCCGGACAGGAACATCGGCAGGGACTCGGACTCGATCTGCTGCTCCACCATGGCCCGCAGCGCGGCGTCCGCCTCGTCGTCGTAGGGCCGTCCCTTCGCCGCCGCCGACTGCCGGGCGACGATGGACAGCACGCCCGCGAGCTGCTGCGGGCCCATGACGGCGGACTTGGCGCTCGGCCAGGCGAACAGGAAGCGCGGGTCGTACGCCCGCCCGCACATGCCGTAGTGCCCGGCACCGTAGGAGGCGCCCATCAGTACGGACAGGTGCGGGACGCGGGAGTTGGAGACCGCGTTGATCATCATGGCGCCGTGCTTGATGATGCCGCCCTGCTCGTACCGACTGCCGACCATGTAGCCGGTGGTGTTGTGCAGGAACAGCAGCGGGATGTCGCGCTGGTTGGCGAGCTGGATGAACTGGGCCGCCTTCTGCGACTCCTCGCTGAACAGCACGCCCTGCGCGTTGGCGAGGATGCCCACCGGATAACCGTGCAGGGCGGCCCAGCCGGTGGTCAGGCTGGTCCCGTACAGCGGCTTGAACTCGTCGAAGTCGGATCCGTCCACGATGCGGGCGATCACCTCGCGCGGGTCGAAGGGGATCTTCAGGTCGCCGGGGACGATGCCCAGCAGCTCCTCCGGGTCGTACTTCGGCGGCTCGGCGGGGCCCGGATCCGGGTACGCCTTGCGGTGGTTGAGGCGGGCCACCACCCGGCGGGCCCGCCGCAGCGCGTCGGGTTCGTCGACGGCGAAGTGGTCGGCGAGGCCGGAGACACGGGCGTGCATCTCGGCGCCGCCGAGCGACTCGTCGTCGCTCTCCTCCCCGGTGGCCATCTTCACCAGCGGCGGCCCGCCGAGGAACACCTTCGCCCGCTCCTCGACCATGATGACGTGGTCGGACATGCCGGGCACGTACGCGCCCCCGGCGGTGGAGTTGCCGAAGACGACGGCGACGGTGGGGATGCCGGCGGCGGACAGCCGGGTGAGGTCCCGGAAGATCGCGCCGCCGGGGATGAAGATCTCCTTCTGCGAGGGCAGGTCGGCGCCGCCGGACTCGACCAGGCTGATCACGGGCAGCCGGTTGGCGAAGGCGACCTCGTGGGCGCGCAGGGCCTTCTTCAGCGACCAGGGGTTGCTGGCCCCGCCGCGCACGGTCGGGTCGTTGGCGGTGATCAGGCACTCCACGCCCTCGACGACCCCGATCCCGGTGACCAGGGAGGCGCCGACGGTGTAGTCGCTGCCCCAGGCCGCCAGCGGGGACAGCTCCAGGAACGGCGTGTCGGGGTCGAGGAGCAGTTCGACGCGCTCGCGGGCGAGGAGTTTGCCGCGCCCGCGGTGCCGTTCGACGTACTTCTCGCCGCCGCCCGCGAGGGCCTTGGCGTGTTCGGTGTCGAGCTCGGCCAGCTTGGCGAGCATGGCCTCGCGGTTCGCCCGGTACTCCGGGTCTCCGGTGTCCAGGGCCGAGCCGAGGACCGTCACAGCAGCACCTCCGGTAGGTCGACGTGGCGGGAGCGCAGCCATTCGCCGAGCGCCTTGGCCTGGGGGTCGAAACGGGCCTGCGCGGCGACGCCCTCGCCGAGGATCCCGGCGACGACGAAGTTCAGGGCGCGCAGGCGGGGCAGCACATGCCGGGCGACGGGGAGGTCGCGGGCCTCGGGGATCAGCTCGCGGAACCGCTCGACGGTCAGTTCGTGGGCGAGCCACCGCCAGGCGTCGTCGGAGCGCACCCAGACGCCGACGTTGGCGTCCCCGCCCTTGTCCCCGCTGCGGGCCCCGGCGACGCGGCCCAGCGGCGCCCGGACCGTCGGGCCCGCCGGCAGCGGCTCGGGGAGCGCGGGCTCCGGCACGTCGTCGAGGGCGGCCGTCTCCCGGGGCGGGGCCACCGGGACGCGGCGCCCGTCGGGCAGGACGGCCACGTGCGGGACGTCCTCCTGCGGGACGTACACCCCCTGGAACACCCCGTAGGGGGCGCCCTTCCCGGGCGGTGCCAGGACGTGGAAGCCCGGGTAGCTGGCCAGGGCCAGCTCGACGGCGGCCCCGCTGAACGCCCTCCCGACCGCCTCCGGGGAGGGGTCCCGGACGACGAGCCGCAGCAGCGCGCTCGCCGCCTCCTGGACCGGGGCGTCGGGCCGGTCGGTGCGGACCAGCTCCCACCGGGCCTCAGCGGGCGGGGACTTGGCGAGCGCCCGGTCCATCTGCTCCTTCACGAGGCCAGCCTTGGCCTCGATGTCGAGCCCGGTGAGCACGAACACCACCTCGTTGCGGAACCCGCCGAGCCGGTTGAGTCCGACCTTCAGGACGGGGGGCGGGGGCTCGCCGCGCACGCCGTCGATCCGCACCCGGTCCGGACCCTCCCGGGTCAGCCGCACGGTGTCCAGGCGGGCGGTGGTGTCCGGCCCCGCGTACCGGGCGCCGGCCGTCTCGTAGAGCAGTTGCGCCGTCACCGTGCCCACGTCGACGAAGCCGCCGGTGCCGGGGTGCTTGGTGACGACGCTGCTGCCGTCGGCGTGGATCTCGGCGACCGGGAAGCCGGGGTGGTGCAGGGCGACGCCGTCCGGACACTCGCCGAAGAAGGCGTAGTTGCCTCCGGTGGCCTGGGTCCCGCATTCCAGCACGTGTCCGGCGACGACGGCTCCCGCCAGCCTGTCGTGGTCGGTCGGCGCCCAGCCGAAGTGCGCGGCGGCGGGCCCGGTGACCAGGGCGGCGTCGGTGACCCGCCCGGTGACGACGAGGTCGGCGCCCGCGCGGAGGCACGCGGCGATGCCGAACCCCCCGAGGTAGGCGTGCGCGGCGAGGCTGCCGGGGTGCCGGGCGGTGAGGTCGTCGCCCTCGACGTGGGCGACCCGTACGGGGATGCCGAGCCGGTCGGCCAGGGCCCGCACGGCGTCGGCGAGCCCGGCCGGGTTGAGCCCGCCCGCGTTGGTGACGATCCGCACGCCCCGCTCGTGGGCGAGCCCGAGGGTGTCCTCCAACTGCCGCAGGAACGTGCGGGCGTAGCCGGCCCCGGGATCCTTCAGCCGGTCGCGGGCCAGGATGAGCATGGTCAGCTCGGCGAGGTAGTCACCGGTGAGCACGTCCAGTTCCCCGCCGGTCAGCATCTCGCGCAGGGCGTCGGCGCGGTCGCCGTAGAAGCCGGAGAAGTTGCCGATGCGCAGGGGCGCGGCCGTCACCGCGCGTCCCCCTTCCGCGCCCGCCCGCCGCCGGGCGGCCCGGCGAACGCCTGCGCGATGTCCAGCCAGCGGTCGGCGTCCGGTCCGTCGGCTCTCAGGGCGAGGTCGGCGCGGTGGGCGCGCTGGGTGACCAGCAGGCAGAAGTCGAGTGCGGGGCCGGTGACCCGCTGGGGCGCGTCCTCGGGACCGTAGGCCCACAACTCACCGTCCGGTGCCGTGAGCTCGACGCGGAACGAGTCGGCGGGCGGCGTCAGCCCGTGCACCCCGTGGGCGAAGTCCCGGGTGCGGACGCCGAGTCGGGTGATGTGCCGCAGCCGCGCGGTGGGAGCACGCTCCACGCCCAGCGCGTCCGCCACGTCCAGGCCGTGCGCCCAGGTCTCCATCAGGCGGGCGGTGGCCATCGAGGCGGCGGACATCGGCGGCCCGTACCAGGGCAGCCGCTCCCCGGACGGCACGGCCGCAGCGCAGCGTCCAGCGCGTCCCGCCCCGCCCGCCACCGCTCCAGCAGCACGTCCGGCGGCACCCGGGCGCCTTCCTCGGCGCCCTCGTCCACGAAGGTGTGCGGGGCGGCCAGGGCGGCCTCGACCAGCTTCTGGAATCCGTCCGCGTCCGTGGCGGCGACCAGCGCCGAGTGGTCGGTCCAGGCGAGGTGGGCGATCTGGTGGGCGACGGTCCAGCCGGGGGCGGGAGTCGCCAGCGCCCACCGCTCGGGACCGAGACCGGCCACGAGCCGGTCCAGCTCCTCGCTCTCCTCCCGCAGATCGTCGATCACAGGCGTCGGATCGGACACGAGGCGCTCCCCTCGGGGCACGGACACGGCGGCGTGCGGTGCGTGGTCCGCGGTGCGTGACGCGGGTCGCGGCGCGCTGTTGCGGTCGCGGTGTGCGTCGGGCGTGCGGTGCGTATCGCCTGCGGTGTGCAGCGCATGCGGTGCTCGGGACGCGGTGCGGACGCGGCGAGCATGGCAGGGGGATGGGCAATTATCAAGCATGCGTGCATGCTTTTTTGGTTGGCCGCTGCCTTGCCGGCCGTCGACTTCGGCAGGAGGGCGCCGGGGCGTCGGGGGCCGTGTCGTGGCGGCGCCCCGGACAGTCAGCGCTCAGGCAAGGGGATCCGGCGTGACCTGCCACACGGTGACGAGCTCCGACCGTGGTGTCACCATGTACACGAAGAAGCCTCCGGCGACGAACGCGTGCTTCGCCCCCTCGTCCGCTTCCTCGTGCGCGGGACCGTGCACATGGAGAGCCTCAGCCGCCCTGACCAGCTCCGCCGCCTTCTTCTCCACCTCGGCGAGGAAGCCTGCGGGTGCGCCCGCCGCCACCGTCTCCTCGTCTGGCACGGACTCCCAGCACCAACTCACCGGGCGCGCACCGCCTGGGATGCCTCCCGGTAGAGAGAGCCGGCCAGGGCCAGGTGCTCTCGTGCCTCGTCCGGCGCGGTGGCGATGCGCGCAAGGTACTCGGCCCGGTGATACGCCCTGGCCACGGCAGGGTGGCGTTCGATCTCGATCAGAGCTGCCCAGTGACTGAGGTAGGCGTGCACCGGCTTGAGCGAACCGTGCTCCACGGCCTCGGCCAGAGCCTGGTCCTTCGCCCGGTCGTAGAGCGGCAGAAGTCCCGGGGCGACGACCGCGCAGGCGGCACGCAGCGCCCCGGGTGTGCGCTCCGGTCGGGGGATCAGCGGCCCGTCACCCCTGTCTCGCTGTGCTGCACGCTCATGTCGCCGTTCCCTTCGTGCCTGCGGCGGAGGGGCCGGTCATGCCCCGGACTCCCCGGGCATGCGCCGAACCCAGTTGAAATGAGACCCGGAGCGACTCTAGTCGCGTCCCGGCACCGCACGCTCCCGCAGTCACACGGATCGAGCCCCAGGTCCCCGCCCTCGCCCGGAGCCACTGAGCGGCGCCATACCCCCTCAGTCCTTCCGCCAGACCGTCATGTCCACCCTGAGGAAGGCCAGGTCCGGCAGGGCGGTCGACTTGACCTGGACGACGAGGAGTCCCACGTCCCCGTCGCCGTCCCGGAAGCAGATCTCGGTGCCGACCGCGGAGGCGGCCAGCGGGTGGGCACCGGGCTTCTGCCTCGCGGTCAGCATGTTGCACGTGTCGTAGGTGCCGTCGCCCGGGTCGCCGAACACCTGGACGAACGTCACGGTGTCGCTGTCCAGTTCGCAGCCGGTCATGGAGCAGCCGAACCGGATGTCCTCCTTGCGGGTGTCGTAGACCTTGCCGTTGCCGGTGCGCAGGGAGTTCTCGGCAGTCAGAGTCAAGCCGCTGTAGCCGTGCGCCCGCGGCTTCCCGTCCGCGTCCGTCGCTCCGGCCCCGGTGCCCCGCCCGGCCGACGCGTCCGCGTCCGCCCCGGACCCCGCCCCGGCCCCGGTCCCGGACTTGTCCGCGTCAGCGTCCGTGCCCTCCCCCGCGCCCTCGCCCTCCCCCGCGCCACCGGACCCCGCCGGCCGGTTCGCGTCCGGTCCGGGTGTGCCGGAAGCGGAGGCGGCCGTGTCCCGGCCGCGTTCGCCGCCTCCCCGGCCCAGGTCGCCCACCGCGTCCAGGACCGTCCAGGCCGCCGCGATCACCAGCCCGACGGCGGCGACTCCGGCCGCTCCGTACAGCCCCAGGCGCCGCCGTCGGCTCCGTCGGTCCTCCGGGGTGGACGGCGGCCGGGGCGCGGCGAAGGGCCCGTACGGGGCCCCGTAGGGGTGTCCGTAGGGATGCCCGTACGGGCCGGCGGGCGGGAACGGGGCCGCACCGGCCACGGCTCCCGCGGGCCCCGCCGGCACCGTGTGCACCGCGGTCGGCGCCACGTCCGGTCCCGGGTGCGCGGCCGGCGGCGGCACCGTCACCTGCGGTCCGGCGATCTCCTGCCAGACGTCCGCCCCGGCCCCCGCATCGGCGTCCCGTCCCAGCGCCTCGCGGCAGAACGCGACGACCTCCGCCGGGGTGGGTCTGTCCTCCGGGGTCTCGACCAGGCACCGGGCGAGCAACCCGCGCAGCCGGTCGGGCAGTTCGGACAGGTCGGGGGCGGAGTGCACGATGCGGTACAGCACGCTCACCCCCGGCCCGTCGCCGTACAGCGGGCGGCCGAGCGCCGCGAAGGCGGCCGTCTGGGCGAGCGCGAAGACGTCCGTGGCGGCCGACACCTCGCCGCCGGACGCCTGCTCGGGGGCCATGAAGTGGGGCGTGCCGATGGTGGCACCGGTGGCGGTGTGGGCGGTCGCGTCGACGGCGCGGGCGATGCCGAAGTCGATGACCCGCGGCCCGTCGGAGGCCAGCAGGACGTTGGACGGCTTGAGGTCCCGGTGCACGATGCCGGCCCCGTGGATGGCCTGCAACGCCTCGGCGATGCCCGCCGTCAGCCACAGCACCGCCGTCTCGGGCAGCGGCCCGCGCCGGGCGACGGCCTCCGTGAGGGAGGGGCCCGGCACGTACAGCGTGGCCAGCCAGGGCGGTACGGCCTCCGGGTCGGCGTCGATCAGTTCGGCGGTGTAGGCACCCTTCACCGTCCGCGCCGCCCCGACCTCCCGGGCGAAGCGCCGCCGGAAGGTGGGGTCGTCGGCCAGTTCCGACCGCACGACCTTGACCGCCACCGGCCGGCCGCCGTGCGTGTGCGCGAGGTACACCCGCCCCATCCCGCCCGCACCCAGCCGTGCCGCGAGCCGGTACTCCCCCACGGTGCGCGGATCGTCGTCCTGCAGCGGCTGGAACACCTCGGCCGTATCCGTCATCGGTTCCCTCCCCGTTGTCCCGATGAGTCGATCAGCAGCCTAAGCGCTCAACATCGCCACGAGTCGGGGCGGGCAGCGCCGAGGGGGCGGGGCACCGTGGTGACAGGACGGGCACCTGGGGGCTCGGCGGGCGTGCGCCCTGTCGGCCGCGGGAAGACCCTCGGCAGCATCGCCGAGGGCATCTCCTGCCGGGTGAGCGCGGTCCGGCGGCGCTGTGGCCGACACTCACCCCCTGCGCACCTACGTCAACGGTCCGGCAGCCCGGGGCCGACGGGCCTGTGCCCCTGTCAGGGACGCCGATCCCCTTGTCGCCCTCGATGGTGGAACGCGATTCGCCCGGCCACCAGTGCGGGCAGACCCACCATGAGCCACCCCGCGACGGCCCAGTCCCGTACGGCTCCGACCGTCAGGACCACTGCCAGGTAGACGACGGCGACCACCGCGAGATCCCGGCCTACGGCTCCGTACCCGGACATTGCAGCCCTTCCTTCCCGTGCTGATGGGGGACATGGACGGACTGTCGCCGTCCGACGGCTGACCACCTGCAGGTGGTCAGCACTTGTAGCGCTTCCAGCCCTTGATGACCCCGACGTAGGTCAGCTTCCATTCCACGCACTGCTTGGCCTTGGCCGCGTCCTTGGCCTGCCCCCACAGGGAGGCGGCCTGAAGACCGGTGGCCGCCGCACAACCGGCCGACGCCGCGGGATTGGGTATCTTGCCGCAGGCCATGGCGGCCGCGATGACCGCGAACGTCGGCATGGTGGCCTTGGCCAGATCCTTCACCTCGCTCTTGCTGAACCGCAGGTAGATGTACCAACCCAGGCTGACCTTCGGGTCGGCGACAACGGGAAACGCCGTATCAGGAGATGTCTCGATCGTCTGAACGAGAGTGCTCCCCTCGAGCCGGTATCGCGTGGTCAGCGGACGCCCCTCGGCGTCCTTGGCCCACGGAGCGTCGATGGAGCCAATGATCTTGGCTTCGTCGCCGGTGCCCTGATTGATGACGTAACCACCGGATCCATCGGCCAGGAGGGTGGCACCCGCGGGAAGTCCCAGCGGGAACCGCTGCTCGGTGGCCGCTGCGGAGTCCTTGAGAGTGACCAGCACGCGAACACCGGCATCCTTGGTCGGCTGCACCGCCAGGTCCGTGGACGGGGCCGCGTCCGGGTATACGACCGTGCCGCTGCCGGCCTTCGTACCACGAGCGGCAGTACCGCCGTTCAACGCCACGGTCAAACGGGTGTCCCCCACTGCAGCGGTCACGGCATCTGACGCGACCGTCGGGGCCGTGATCCTCACTTCCTGGCCTTCGACCCTCGTCAGCGCGATGGCCGGGGTGTCCCGAGCAGCGGTGCTGTCCGCGATGTCGGCCGTACCGGTGACCGCCTCGACTGTCGCCGCAGCGTTCAACGGCCGTGTCGCGTCATCAGCCATGGCTACGGGTGAGCCCGCAGCAAGCAATGCGGCGCCGGTGAGGAGAGCGACGCCGCACATCGTCGTACGGCGCCCCGTCATGAACCGAAGCATTTCTTCCCCCTTGTGGGACGTTTCAGGAAGCGTCGTCCTGGTCAGGGACGACACGCGCTGAAGATCCTTACACGCGCCGAAGGGGCGGAATGATCAATTCCCTGTGAAAAGGATCAATGGAACCTCACGGTCCTCAACTGCATCGCCCTCTCGGGCTCCGATTCAGAGGAGCGACCACTCATGCGGCCAGGCACTCCGATCCGTGCCGAAGAAGGGGGCGCGGTACGTGCCCGCAGGCCAGGGCCAGGAGTCGTCCGAGCCGGTTCTGTCCGGACGGCGCCACCCACCACAGTTCACGGCAACCGGCGCCCCTTCTTCGCCGCCTCCCGCTCATAGCCCTTGGTTTCCCACCACTCCTCCAACAGGCCGCGGACCAAGGACACGAACATGGCGAGCCGGTCGGGTTCGGGCGCGGGCGAAGTGAGCACGTCGACGAAGGACTTGTCGTCCCACGGCAGCGTGACCTCCCAGTGCTCCTCCTCCTGGCGACCTTCACGCGCGACGGCCAGTCGGTACGTCAAGGTCGCACTGCGGTCCTGGTGGTGGTCGATGCGCAGGTCGGCGACGTCGAACCGCGTACCGCGGCTGGTGAACGAGCGCGCCAGAGCGAGTTCCGTCGGAGTCTGCGCCGCCATCAACAGTCCGTTCCTTCCGCCCTGTGCCGGTGGTGGGGAACGACTTGCCGCGCAGGCCACCGCCGGCGCGGGGGCCGGCACGGTTCACCGGCTTCCCCATCAGGTCTCGCAGACCGGGTCGACGGCAGTCCGCGCCGCCGCCCCCGCACGACTCTTCGGTCGTGCCTCTTCCTCGTCTTCCTCGTCATCGCCGTCCGGCCACTGAACGACCTCGCTCACCGGATCGGCTGGTCCGACCGGCGACGCCGCCCTCGCCGAAGCGACGGGCGAACGTCGAGAAGGTCGCGTTCACGCCGAAATTCGGCGGGCGGAGAAAGCGCTTGACGGCATCACTGTCCCGAATTCCCCCGGCCGTCGCACGGAAATTATCGCCTCTCGACCGAACACCTCGATGGTGAAGTGTCCGACGCGCGGGTAGCGTGCACGCGCGTTCCGTGACCGATATCGAGACGCCGGGCTCCGCCGTATCCCTCCCCGACCACGGCGAGCCCCGCCCGGGGGAGTTTTCCGGATGACCGAGACCCAGTCGCCTCACGCCGCATCCGAAGGCACGTGGGCCCTGCCGCTGCTGGTGCTGATACCGCTGACGGTGCTCAGGATGTTCGCGGATCCTTCCGCGGGACCCTGGCCGGTCCTGGGATGGTGCCTCATCGCCCTGGCCGTCCTGCTCCTGGCTGCCGGGTGGGCAACCGCCTTCCGTCATGGATCGCGACGGCGCGGTGCATGGGGCACGTGCCTCCTCGTGCACGCCGCGCTGGTCTGGCAAACGGTGCTCCTGCTGCGGCAGTGAATCGCAAAGGGACGCGCGCGGAGAACGTTCCGAGGACGCGGAGGGGAGGAAAATGGGCGGCACGGTGTCCCTTTCCGCTGTACTCCCGCCACAGGTACTTCGGGCACCGCATCAAGCGGAATACGGATAGCGGTCACGGGGCGGGCAAGGCACCTCCCTCGGGGCCGGTTTCCGGTGAACCCGACCGGGAAATCGTCGTGGGGTCCGGGCGTCCGGGGCGCTTTTGGCATCCGTGATCCGACGAGCCCCGTGATCCGACGGGGCGGGCGGCTGTCAGTCCTTGGCGGAATCCACCCGCACCCTGCTCCGGCGCCGCGGGCCCACCTGGGTGCGGACCGCGCCCATGCTCGCCGCGATGACCAGGGCGATGGCGGCGGCCTCGGTCGGGCTGAGGGCCTGGCTGAGGACGAGGAAGCCGGCCATGGCCGCGATCGCGGGCTCCAGGCTCATCAGGATGGCGAACGTGGAGGCGTGCAGCCTGCGCAGGGCGAGGAGTTCCAGGGTGTACGGCAGCACGGAGGAGAGCACGGCGACCGCCGCGCCCAGCGCGAACGTCGTCGGTTCGATCAGCTTGGCGCCCGACTCCAGGATGCCCAGCGGCAGGAACAGCACCGCCGCCACACCCATCGCCAGCGCCAGTCCGTCCGCCTGCGGGAAGCGGCGGCCCGTCCGGGCGCTGAACACGATGTAGGCGGCCCACATCACGCCCGCCGCCAGGGCGAACACCACGCCCAGCGGATCGAGGTGGTCGAAGCCCCCGCCGCCGAGCAGGAAGACGCCGGCGAGGGCCAGCCCGGCCCAGAGGAAGTTGATCGCCCGCCGGGACGCCAGCACGGACAGGGCCAGCGGCCCGAGCACCTCCAGGGTGACGGCCGTGCCGAGCGGGATGCGGGCCACCGACTGGTAGAAGAGGCCGTTCATCGCGGCCATGGCGATGCCGAAGACGATCACCGTGGTCCAGTCGGTGCGGGAGTGCCCGCGCAGCCGAGGCCGGCACACCGCGAGCAGCACGACGGCGGCCACCAGCAGCCGCAGCGACACCACCCCGAGCGCGCCCGCCCGCGGCATCAGGGTCACCGCGAGGGCGCCGCCGAACTGCACGGAGATCCCGCCGGCGAGGACCAAGCCCACCGGCCCCAGCGAACCCCGCCCGCGCGACGCGCCGTCCGGAGCGGACGGGCCGCCGCCCGTCGCGGGGGCGGCGGCCTGGGTGGACGGGGTGGCGGGGCTGGGCGTGGTCACGAGACCTTCCTGGGGACGCGGTGCGGAGGGCGGGAATCCTGGCGGGGGGCGTGCACCGGAATGCATCACCCGGTCCAGGGTAATGTCCCCGGTACAGGACCGTGAGGCATGTACGTACCTGACGATGAGGCTCGCGGGCCGTCCCGGTCAACCCCCTTCCAGACTGCGGGCCACACGCCGCACCCGGCCCGTGGCCGCGCCGGCCCGACCGGACCGGTACGGTTCCCAGCGGCGATCACCCGCCCCCGCCCCGTCACCACCCCTCCGAGGTCCCGTGCGACGACTTGTCACCCGCGTCTGGCGACTCCTGCGCCCCTTCCAGAGCCGCATCATGTGGCTCCTGCACGCCAAGTTCGTCGTCGGCGTGACCGGTGTGGTGCGCGACGACGAGGGGCGGGTGCTGCTGCTCCGGCACCGGATGTGGCCGCCGGGACGGCAGTGGGGCCTGCCCAGCGGATTCGCCCGCAAGGGCGAGGACTTCCGGCAGACCGTGGTCCGCGAGGTCAAGGAGGAGACCGGCCTGGACGTCGAGGTGGGTCCCCTGGTCATGCTGAACAGCGGCCTGCGCACGCGCATGGAGGTGGCCTACGAGGCCCGGCTGCTCGGCGGCGAGCTGCGCCTGGACCCGTTCGAGATCCTGGAGGCCCGCTGGTGCCTCCCGGACGACCTCCCCGAGGAGGTCCAGCCCGTCTGCCACCCACTGGTCCGGGGCGAGACGACGCCGTAGAGGCGGGGCCGGGCCGGATGCCGAGCCGGATTCCGGCCCGGGGAACTGCCGTCAGGTGCCGGAGGCGGGCCCGCCGGCCGCGGACGGCCCCTTCGGCTCGGCGACGAAGGAGCCGAGACCGGGCTCGGTGTACGTCAGCCCTTCTTCCCGCAGCGCACGCAGCACCTTGTGAGCCGTGGCGTTGGCGATCCCGAACTCCGCGGTGAGCTGCACCACGGAGGGCACGCGCGTGCGCGGCGGGTAGGTGCCGTCGGCGATCCGGCCGCGCACCACCTCGGCGACCTGGCGCCAGCGGGGAATGTCGGGAGCGAACTCGATCACCGATTCAGGATGAGCATACTTAGCGCAGTACGCGATACAGGGGATACCTAGCATGCCTAGAATGCCTTAGTGTCCCGCACGGGTGTCCCTGCCCGTGGCGTGGCAACTCGCTGATCACCTCGACCGGAACCGATGACATGACCGACCACCCCACCCACCCCCTCACCTCACCGGGACACCCCCATGGACGCATCTGAGCCCCGCCTGCTCCCCTGGTCCGGCGTGGACGGCAAGCCCTGTTACCTGATCACGGACGACGGTCTCGACGGGCCGGTCTCCCGGCTCGCCGACACGACGGAGGCGGTGCAGCTCGGCATGGGCGCCGACGTCCTCGCCCACGCCCGCGCGCTGATCCCCGACGCGCTGCCCGGCGAACTGCGGCACCTGGCCGAGTGCCTGACTGTGGCCCTCGCGGACGCGCTGCGGGTGGCGGAGAGCCGGGGCCGACGGCTGCGGCGGCTCGTCTGAGCGCCGTCCGGACACCCGCACCCCCGGTGCTCACGCCCCGTCGTCCAACGTCCCACCGTGCGACGTCCCGCCGTCCGACACCGCGTCGTCCAACGCCTCGGCCAGCACCTCCGCGAGGTGACGGCCCCGCACGCCCGCGAGCTGCTCCAGCTGGGTGCGGCAGGAGAAGCCGTCGGCCAGGACCACCGTGCCGTCCGGGGCGTCCCGGACGGCCGGCAGCAGCTGTTCCTCCGCGCAGGCCGTGGAGACCTCGTAGTGGCCCTTCTCGAAGCCGAAGTTGCCCGCCAGGCCGCAGCAGCCGCCGGACAGGTCACCGGTGAGGCCGGCGGCGTGGCGCAGGCGGCGGTCCGGGGCGTCGCCGAGGACCGCGTGCTGGTGGCAGTGGGTCTGGCCGGTGACGGGGCGGTTCAGGGCGGGTGGGGCCCAGCCGGGGGCGTACTGCTCCAGCGCCTCCGCGAAGGTCCGGACGCGGCCGGCCAGCCGGGCGGCCCTGGGGTCGTCGTGGAGCAGTTCGGGGGCGTCGGTGCGCAGGGCCGCCGCGCAGCTGGGTTCCAGGACGACGAGCGGGGCGTCGGTGGCGAGCACGGGTCCCAGCAGGTCCAGCGTGCGGCGCAGCACGGCGCGGGCCCGGTCGAGCTGGCCGGTGGAGACGTAGGTCAGTCCGCAGCAGACCCGGCCGCGGCGGGCCGTGAGCAGGGAGAGGGCCGAGCGGGAGCGGGCGTCCCCGACCGGGCGGCGGCCCCGGCGCAGGGTCGGGGGCAGGGCCACCCGCAGGCCCGCCGCCTCCAGCACCCGGACGGCGGCCCGGCCCACCGAGGGCGACAGGTGCTCCGTGAAGGTGTCCGGCCACAGGACCACCAGCGTCCCCGCGCCCGTCCCGCCGGCGTCCGCCCCAGGGCCCTCGGCCACCGCGGCTCCCCCGGCCCCCACGCCGGGTGTCCGCCGCGTCCGCCACCACCGCGTGAACGTCCGGTCCGCGACCCGGGGGATCTGCCGCTCCCCCGCGATCCCGCCCAGCCGTTTCGCCGCGCCGGCGAGCGGGCCGACCGAGGCGAGGGCGTTGACGAGCGCCGCCGAGCGCGTCCGCGCCACCCAGCCGAGCCACTCCGGCAGCCACCCCATCGCGTAGTGGGCGGCGGGACGGCGACGGCCGGCGTAGTGGTGGTGCAGGAACTCCGCCTTGTAGGTGGCCATGTCGACGCCCACCGGGCAGTCGGAACGGCAGCCCTTGCAGGACAGGCACAGGTCGAGGGCGTCGCGCACCTCCGTCGAGCGCCAGCCGTCCGTCACCAGCTCACCGGCGAGCATCTCGTGCAGCAGCCGTGCGCGTCCGCGCGTGGAGTGCTCCTCCTCACCGGTCGCCCGGAACGACGGGCACATCACCGACGGCCCCGACGCCGACGTCGTACGGCACTTGGCGACGCCCACGCAGCGGCGGACCGCGGCCGAGAAGTCGCCGCCGTCGGCCGGGTAGCCGAAGGCCACGTCCACCGGCTCCCGGGGCAGCACGGCGAACCGCAGGTCCGCGTCCAGGGGCGCCGGGTCCACCAGCATGCCCGGGTTGAGCAGGCCGTCCGGGTCCCAGACGCCCTTGACCCGCTCGAACAGGGCGACCGTCTCCGCGCCGTACATGCGCGGCAGCAGTTCGGCCCGCGCCTGTCCGTCCCCGTGCTCCCCGGACAGCGAACCGCCGTGGGCGACGACCAGGTCGGCCAGTTCCTCGGAGAAGCGGCGGAAGCGGGCCACGCCCGGCTCCGTCAGCAGGTCGAAGTCGATCCGGACGTGGATGCAGCCGTCGCCGAAGTGCCCGTAGGGGGCGCCGCGCAGACCGTGGGCGGCGAGCAGGCCCCGGAAGTCGCGCAGGTACGCGCCCAGCCGGGCGGGCGGCACCGCGCAGTCCTCCCAGCCGGGCCACGCCTCGGTGCCGTCCGGCATCCGGGTCGCGGTGCCGCTGGCGTCCTCGCGGATCCGCCACAGGGTGCGCTGCCGCGCCGGGTCGGTCACGACGACGGCGTCCAGGGCGTCGGCCGCGCGGACCACCGACTCCGCCCGCGCGCGGGCCTGGGCCGCCGTGTCGCCGCCGGTCTCCACGAACAGCCAGGCGCCCCCGCGCGGCAGGTCCACGGCCTCCGGCACGAGATCGGCCGCCATGCCCTCCACGGTCAGCGGCCCGCACGGCAGCAGGCCCGCCGCCGCTTCGGCGGCCCCGCTCTCGTCGGCGTACCCGAGCACGGCGAGCGCCCGTGCGCGCGGGGCGGGCACGAGGTCCACCACCGCCTCGGTCAGGAGGGCCAGCGTGCCTTCCGACCCGCAGAGGGAGCGGGCGACGTCGGCACCGTTCTCGGGCAGCAGGGCGTCCAGCGCGTAGCCGGAGATGCGGCGGGGCAGGTCGGGGAACCCGGTGCGTAGCCGAGCCAGTTCGCCCTCGACGAGCCGTCGCAGGCCCGCCGGGGCGCCGGACCAGTCCCGGCCGGCGTCCAGCCGCTCCCCGCGCGCGGTCACGACCGACAGCTCGCGGACGTTGTCGGCGGTGGTGCCCCAGGCCACCGAGTGGGAGCCGCAGGAGTTGTTCCCGATCATGCCGCCGAGCGTGCAGCGGCCGTGGGTGGAGGGATCCGGCCCGAACCGCAGACCCTGCGGGGCGGCGGCCTCCTGGAGCCGGTCCAGCACCAGTCCGGGCTGGACGACGGCGGTACGGGCGCGCGGGTCGAGGGCGAGCAGCCGGTTCATGTGCCGGGTGAAGTCCAGCACCACACCGGTGCCGGTCGCCTGCCCCGCGATCGACGTGCCGCCGCCGCGCGCGACCACCGGGACGCCGCGCTCCCGGCAGACCTCCAGCACGGCCGCCACGTCGTCGGCGTCCCGGGGTGCGACCACGCCCAGCGGCACGCGCCGGTAGTTGGAGGCGTCCATGGTGGTCAGTGCCCGCGCGGTCGTACCGAAGTCCACCTCACCGGCCACCACGGAACGCAGGGCGTCCCGCAGGTCGCGGGAGGCCGCGGAGCCCGCCGGCACCGAGGCGGTGCGCGCCACCGACGGTGGGGGCGCCGACGGCGTGGACTGGGCTGGGGGCGTCGGCGCGGGGGACGCCGGCGCGGGGGTCCTGGGCAGGGGGGACATCGGCGCTTGGGACGTCGGAGACGCCGCCGGGGAATCCGTCCGGGGGGACCTCCCGCCTGCCCGGCCGGTGCCACCGTCGGAGGCGCCCGGGCCGTCGGCCCCGGCGGAGCCCTCGGAGCCGCCGGGGGCGCCCGGCCTCCCGGCGCCATCCCGTCCGCCCGGGCCGCCGGGCGCGCCGGGGCGCCCATCGGCCCTGCCCTGCCTGCCGACCCCGCCCGGCTCGTTCGGTTCGCGCGGCTCGTTCGTCCCGTCCGTCCCGCCTGTGGTGCCCGTCATGCTCTCAGCATGCCCCGGCCCGGGGGCCCGGCCCCAGACCCGGGCGACGCGGCCCGGCGGCCCGGCCCCGAACCCCGGTGACGTCCCCCACCGCTCGGCCGCGGACGGGGGCGCAGCCCGGCCGCGCACCCCCGAGCCGCGCCCCCTCCCACGCGCTCTCCGCAGCCTCTGCCGTTCCCCCGTTCCCCCGTTCCCCCCGTTCCCCGTTCCCTCGCCCCCGTTTCCCTCGTTTCCCGCACCCGGCCCACCACGTCGAGGCCTTCCGGGGCCCCGGCAGGACGTCCGACCGGTCGACGGTCCGGGACCGGACCCCGCACGCGCACCGTGCACCGTGCCCCGTGCCCCGCGCACCGCGCACCCCTCACCCCGCACCGTTCCGGCCACGGTCCCGGACGCCGTGGCCGGATCCCGTCGCCTCCCGGCCGCGTCCCGAGAACTGGAAGGGATACTTCCCAAAGCGATCACGAACTCCCATATAGTGACCGCGAGTTGCGCGCGCCCCATCGCTCTCGTCCGAAACGCGACCCCAAAACGACAACGGTGGCCACGCGGGCCACGGCCGAGCGCGGTGACCCCCGGCACGCACACCCGCGGACCAGCCCGAGGACCCGACCGAGGACCTGATTGATGACCTCCCCCCTGCTCCCCGGCGACCGCCCCACCCCCCGTGCCCTGCTGCCGATCCCCCTGCTGACCGCGGCTCTTGCCGCGCTCGGGACCGTCGCGGCGGTCCTGCTGGGACCGGAGTCGGCCCGGGGCGCCGTCGGGTGGACCGCGGCGATCGCCGGCCTGCTGCTGTGCGCCGCCGCGACGGTCGCCGTGCACGCCGTCCTGACGGCACGCGCGGCCCGCGGACGCGTGGAGGCGGTCAGCCAGGACGTCGGCCGGCTGCTGCAGGAACGCGCCCGGGTCGCGGAGGAAGCCCGCCGCCAGCACGAGCGGCTCACCGGTGAACTCAACCGCGAGCGCGCCCGGTTGTCCGCCGAGCTGGACCAGGAGCGCGCCCACCTGGCGGAGGCACTGACCGCGGAGCGCGACCGGCTCGGCGAACAGCACGCCGCCCAGAGCGCCCAGTTGTCGCTCCAGCACGCCGAGGAGAAGACCCGGCTCACCGAGGCCCACACCGCCGAGATCGAGCGGCTGACCGATGAGCACGCCGCGAAGCTGCGGCTCATCACCGACGAACACACCGCCCACACCGCCCGGTTGACCCGTGACCTGGACGAGGAGCGGACCGGCTGGGCCGACGAGCGGGCCCGCCTGACCGAGGAGTGCGAGCGGCTCCGCGAGGAGAACACCCGGCTGACGCGGGACCTGCGCGAGGCCAACAGCGCCCGCGCGGCCGCCGTGTCGGCCACCGCGAACACCGCCGGCCGGATGCAGGCGCTGGCCACCGGCATGCTCGCGGACCTGCGCGCCATGGAGGAGAAGCACCAGGACGAGGAGGTGCTGGCCGACCTGCTCCACCTCGACCACCGCACCGCCCAGGCGGGCCGCCTCGCCGACTCCGTCGCCGTTCTGACCGGCGCCCGCTCCGGCCGCCGCTGGGCCCGGCCCATCGGCATGGAGTCGATCCTGCGCGGCGCCATGGGCCGCATCAGCGGCTACCAGCGGGTCCGCGTCCACTCCACCAGCGACACCGCCGTCGCCGGGCACGCCGCCGAGGGCGTCATGCACGCGCTCGCCGAACTCCTCGACAACGCCGCGAACTTCTCACCGCCCACCGCCGAGGTCCACGTCTACGTGGAGGAGGTCCCGGCGGGCGTCATCGTCTCCGTCGAGGACAGCGGGCTCGTCATGGGCGAGTCCCAGCTGCGCCGCGCCGAGCGTGCGGTCTCCGGCGAGTCGGCCGAACTCGGCGGCCTGACCGGCACCCGGCTGGGCCTCGCGGTGGTGGGCCGGCTGGCCCGGCGGTACGGCCTGCGAGTCTCCTACCGTCCCTCGGCCCGCGGCGGCACGGGCGTGCTGATGCTCGTCCCGCAGGACATCCTCGTACCGCCGGAGTCGGCCGCCGCCCCGGCCGCCGGCAGCGCGCAGGCCGCGGCGCCGTCCTCCGCCCCGGCCGCCGCGCCCTTCTCCGGCACCACCGCGCGGACCCCGTCGGCCGCCACGGAACCGGCAGTCCCGGCCCGGACGGCACCCGGCGGCGAGCCCGAGCCCCGTCACGGCACCGCCGCCCGGTCCGAGGCCGGTCACGGTGCCCGCGAGGGGACGGCACCCGGCCGGACGGCTCACAACGGCACGGCACGCCCCGCGCTCCGCGCCCCGTCCGGCGCCGCGGAGTCCCCCGCCCCGTCCTCCTACGCGGCGGGCCGTGCCGGGGCCGTCGAGCCGGCCCCGGAGCCGCTGCCGTCCCACGGCTCCCCGGCCGTCGGCACTCCCAGATCCGCCCCGGGCACCGACGCGCCCGCACCGCTCACGCTGCCGCGCCGCCGCCGGGGCCGCACCCTCGCGGAGGCCGAGCGCACCCGGCAGGACACCACCCCCGCTCCGCGCCCCGCGCCGACCGCCGAGGAGACCCGGGCCCGCACGGCCCGCTTCCACACCTTCCGCCAGGCCGTGCGCACCGTCGCGGAGGAGACGGCCGCGGGCCCGGACGGGATCTCCCAGCCCCAGGGCGCGGACGGGACCCCCCGGCCCCAGGGCGCGGACGGGACCTCCCAGGACCCGGACCGGTCCCCCCGGGCACGGCAGGTCACCGCCCCCGAAGCGGCGGCCACCACCGCCACGGCCACCGCGCCCTCCGCCGACACCGACGCCGCCATCGACACCACCGATGTCGACGCCCCGTCCCCGGCCGCCTCACCGCCCCCGGCCCCTTCCTCCCGGGAGCCGGACAGCCGGAACGCCGGGAACGCCCGGGACACCCGGGACACCCGGGAAGCCCCAGGCACCCCCGAGTTCACCGAGACCCCGGAGGTCTCCGAGACCCCCGGCGCCCAGGAGGTCACCGGATCCCCCGAGACCTCCGACCCCGCAGCAACCCCCCGCATCCCGGAAGGCGACACGACCACATGACCGGCACGACGACCGCCGACGACAAGCTCACCTGGCTGATCGAGGGCCTGCTGGAGCGCACGCCGGGCGCGCGGCACGCGCTCGTGCTGTCCCGGGACGGCCTGAAACTGTGCCGCACCCCGGAACTCTCCGCCGACCAGGCCGACCAGCTCGCCGCCATCGCCGCCGGCATCCAGTCCCTGTCCCACGGCGCCTCCGTCGAGTTCGGCGACGGCAGCGGCGGCGTGCGCTCGGCGATGACCGAGTTCTACGGCGGTGTGCTGTTCATCGTCGAGGCGGGCGAGGGCGCGCACCTGGCCGTCGTCACCGCGGAGGACGCGGACGCCGGACTCGTCGGCCACAACATGAGCGAGCTCGTGGAACAGCTCGGCGAGCACCTGACCGCCCAGCCCCGGACCTCATGAGCAGGCCGGGCAGGGACGACGCACCGGACCGGCTCTACACGCTCACCCAGGGACGCAGCCGGTCCGGCCCCGACAACCCCTTCGACCTGGTGACCCTCGTCGTCGCCGAGTGCGACCCGGCGCCCGGCATGCAGTCCGAGCACGCGGCGATCCTGCGGCTGACCGAACGCCCCACGGCGGTGGTGGAGATCGCCGCCGTACTGAAGCTGCCGGTGAGCATCACGCGCATCCTGCTGTCCGACCTGCTCGCGGCCGGCCGGGTCAGCGCCCGGCACCCGCGCAGAACCGCCGTTCCCGACCCCGACATCCTGGAGCAGGTGCTCGTTGGACTCCGCAACCTCTGACCCGCGCCCCACGGACGGGGCCCGCACACCGCTCGGCTCGTCGGCCGCCAACGGCCTCAAGATCGTCGTCGTGGGCGGCTTCGGTGCCGGGAAGACCACCATGGTCCGCTCGGTCAGCGAGATCCGCCCCCTCAACACCGAGGAGACGATGACCCAGGCGGGCGAGGCCGTCGACGACATCAGCGGGGTGCGAGGCAAGACCGCGACCACCGTCGCCTTCGACTTCGGCCGCATCACGCTCGACGCGCGCAACGTGCTCTACCTGTTCGGGGCACCCGGCCAGGAACGCTTCTGGTTCCTGTGGGACCGGCTGTTCTCCGGCACGCTGGGCGCGGTCGTCCTCGTCGACACCCGGCGCATCGACGACTCCTGGTACGCCATCGACCGGCTGGAGAAGCACGGTACGCCGTTCATCGTGGCGTGCAACGACTTCGGCGGCCCCACCTTCACCCCGCAGCAGATCCGCGAGGCGCTGGACCTCGACCCGCACGTGCCGCTGGTCAACTGCGACGCACGGTCCCGGGAGTCCAGCAAGATCGTGCTGATCACGCTGGTGGAGCACATCCAGGCCCGGTACGCCTCCCCCTCCCGCGACTCCCGTCAGGAGCTGGTGTGAGCCCCGCCCCCCATTCCGCCGCGCAACCCGATCCCGTCCGCCTGAGCGGGCCCCTGCTCCAGGACGACCCGGCCAGGGTGTACCGGGAGATGCGGCGCGCCCACGGCAGCGTCGTCCCCGTCCTGCTCGACGGGGACATACCGGCCTGGCTGGTGCTCGGCTACCGCGAACTGCACCAGATCACCGGCGATCCGGTGCTGTTCAGCCGCGACTCCGACCTGTGGAGCCAGTGGGTCAACATCCCGGACGACTGGCCGCTGCTGCCGATGATCGGCCGCAAGCAGCCGTCGATCCTCTACACGGTCGGCGAACGGCACCGGCAGCGGGCCGGGATGATGACCGCCGCGCTGGAGGCCGTGGACCCGTTCGAACTGCGGCGCTCCGCCGAGAAGTTCGCCGACGAACTGATCGACGGCATCTGCCCCGAGGGCCGCGCCGACATCATCGCCGAGTACGCGATGCTGCTCCCGGTGCGGGTCCTGACCCGGCTCTACGGGTTCACCGACGACCAGGGCCCGGCCCTGGTCACCGCCCTCAACGACATGATCGACGGGCGGGAGCGGGCCATCGCCGGGCAGACCCACCTGTTCACCTCGATGACGGAGCTGGTGGCGCTGCGCCGGGAGCGGCCCGCCGACGACGTGGTGACCCGGATGCTCGCCGACACGTCCGGGTTCACCGACGAGGAGATCGTCCAGGACCTGATGGTGATGATGGCGGCCGGGCACCAGCCCACCGCCGACTGGATCGGCAACTCGCTCCATCTGATGCTCACCGACAGCCGGTTCGCCGCCTCGCTGTTCGGGGGCCGCAACAGCATCGCCGAGGCGATGAACGAGGTGCTGTGGGAGGACACCCCCACCCAGAACGTGGCCGGGCGCTGGGCGTCCCGCGACACCCAGCTGGGCGGGCGCCGCATCCGGGCCGGCGACATGCTGCTGCTCGGCCTCCAGGGCGCCAACGCCGACCCGCAGGTGCGCACCGACGGCTCCGCCCTGACCGGCGGCAACGGCGCCCACTTCTCGTTCGGCCACGGCGAACACCGCTGCCCCTTCCCGGCGCAGGAGATCGCCGAGGTGATCGCGCGCACCGGCATCGAGGTCGTCCTCGACCGGCTGCCGGACATCGACCTCGCGGTGCCGGCCGCCTCGCTCTCCCGCCGCCCGTCCCCCTGGCTGCGCGGGCTGTCCGAACTTCCGGTCACCTTCACACCCACCCCCGCCCTGGGAGGCACGCTCGCATGACGGCCGCCACGGAACCGACCGCAACCGACCCGACCGTCCCCGGCCCGGCGTCGGCCGCGGACCCGAAAACGGGCACGGACCGCATCCACCTCGACCCCTTCGTCTCCGACCTGGACGCGGAGAGCGCCGCGCTGCGCGCCGCCGGGCCGCTGGCCGCCGTGACCCTGCCGGGCGGCGTGGACGTGTGGGCGGTCACCCACCACGCCGAGGCAAAGAAGCTGCTGACCGACCCCCGGCTGGTGAAGGACATCAACGTCTGGGGCGCCTGGCAGCGCGGCGAGATAGCCCACGACTGGCCGCTGATCGGCCTGGCCAACCCGCCCCGCTCGATGCTCACCGTGGACGGCGCCGACCACCGCAGGCTGCGCACCCTGGTCGCGCAGGCACTCACCCCGCGCCGGGTGGAGCACATGCGGGAGCGCATCACCGAGCTGACCGCGTCCCTGCTCGACGAGGTCGCCGCCGCACCGGGCGACACGGTCGACCTCAAGGCGCTGTTCGCGTACCCGCTGCCCATGTACGTGATCGCGGACCTGATGGGCCTGGCGGAGGAACGGCTGCCGCGCCTGAAGGAGCTGTTCGAGAAGTTCTTCTCCACCCAGACCCCGCCCGAGGAGGTCGTCGCCACGCTCACCGAGCTGGCCGCGATCATGACCGAGACGGTCGCGCACAAGCGCGAGAACCCGGGCGACGACCTGACGTCCGCGCTGGTCCTGGCGTCGGAGAACGGCGACCGGCTCACCGACGAGGAGATCGTCTCCACGCTCCAGCTGATGGTCGCCGCCGGCCACGAGACGACGATCTCGCTCATCGTCAACGCGGTGGTCAACCTCTCCACCCACCCGGACCAGCGCGCCCTGGTGCTGTCCGGGCAGGCCGACTGGTCCGCGGTGATCGAGGAGACGCTGCGCTGGTCGACGCCGACCTCGCACGTCCTCATCCGGTTCGCCACCGAGGACGTGCCCGTCGGGGACAAGGTGCTGCCCGCCGGGGACGCGCTGATCGTGTCGTACGCGGCGATCGGCCGCGACGAGCAGGCGCACGGCCCGACCGCCGGCGACTTCGACATCACCCGCGACACCGCCGCCCGGCACATCTCCTTCGGCCACGGCCCGCACGTCTGCCCGGGCGCCGCCCTGTCCCGGCTGGAGGCCGGCGTGGCGCTCCCCGCGCTCTACGCCCGCTTCCCGGACCTGGACCTGGCCGTCCCGGCCACCGAACTGCGCAACAAGCCGGTCGTCACGCAGAACGACCTGTACGAGCTGCCGGTACGCCTCGGCACCTGACCCCACGCGGCGCGGCCGGCGGGCGGAACGGGCCCGCCGGCCGTCCTGGCGGACACGGGCCGGAGCGGTCCGCCGGCCGCACCGGCGGACACGGTCAGGACCACCGCCCGGCACGGACGGGACCACCCCCGGCACGGACGGGACCGCCCCCGGCACGGACGGGACCGCCCCCGGCCGCGCCCGCGGCCACGGGCGGGCAGCGGCGGGACCGGCCCACGGGCCCACCGGCCGCGGGCTGCGGACACCGGCGGACACGGGCGCGACCGGTCCACCGGCCGTCTCAGCGGACGGACGAAACGCGCCCCGCGCGTCCGTCAGCCGCTAGGCTCCCCTGTCGTGGCTGAGATCCAGATTCCCGCTGACATCAAGCCCGCCGACGGACGTTTCGGCGCGGGTCCCTCCAAGGTGCGGACGGAGGCGCTGGACGCCCTGGCCGCGACCGGCACGTCCCTCCTCGGCACCTCCCACCGCCAGGCCCCGGTGAAGAACCTGGTCGGCAGCGTGCGCGAGGGCGTCCGCGAGCTGTTCCAGCTCCCCGAGGGCTACGAGGTCGTGCTCGGCAACGGCGGCTCCACCGCCTTCTGGGACATCGCGACCCACGGCCTGATCGAGAACAGGTCGCAGCACCTCACCTTCGGCGAGTTCAGCTCCAAGTTCGCCAAGGCCGCCAAGCTGGCCCCCTGGCTCGCCGACCCGGACATCGTCTCCGCCGACCCCGGCACGCACCCCGAGCCGGTCGCCGAAGCCGGTGTCGACGTCTACGCTCTCACCCACAACGAGACCTCCACCGGCGTCGCCATGCCGATCAAGCGGCCGGCGGGCGCCGACGAGGGCGCGCTCGTCCTGGTCGACGCCACCTCCGGCGCGGGCGGTCTGCCCGTCGACATCGCCGAGACCGACGTCTACTACTTCGCCCCGCAGAAGTCCTTCGCCTCCGACGGCGGCCTGTGGATCGGCGTGTTCTCCCCGGCCGCGATCGAGCGCGCCGAGCGGATCCACGCGAGCGGCCGGCACATCCCGGAGTTCTTCTCCCTGCCCACGGCGATCGACAACTCCCGCAAGAACCAGACGTACAACACCCCGGCCCTCGCCACCCTGTTCCTGCTCGACCAGCAGCTGAAGTGGCTCAACGGCCAGGGCGGACTGGACTGGGCGGTCCGCCGCACCGCCACCTCCGCCCGCACCCTGTACGGCTGGGCCGAGGACATCAAGTACGCCAACCCGTTCGTCACCGACCCGGCCAAGCGCTCCCAGGTCATCGGCACCATCGACTTCACCGACGAGGTCGACGCGGCCGCCGTCGCCAAGGTGCTGCGCGCCAACGGCATCGTCGACACCGAGCCCTACCGCAAGCTGGGCCGCAACCAGCTCCGCGTGGCCATGTTCCCGGCCGTCGACCCGGCCGACGTGGAGGCGCTGACCAAGTGCGTCGACCACGTCATCGAGAAGCTGTAGCCGCACCGCCGTACGTGATCGGGGGCGCCCGGCAGTGATCCGCCGGGCGCCCCCGCGCGTCCACACACGCGGGGCCCCCGGCCCCTCACCCCCGCCGGCGCCGCCGTCCCAGCGCGAACAGCAGCACGCAGATCAGCGCCACGGCGGCGCCGCCGACCTTGACGCCGTCCCCGAGCGCGTCGTCCCCGGCCGCGTCGCCGCCGGCACCGCTCCCGCCCTTGCCGCCCTTGCCGCCGTCACCCTCCGCGGCCTCCGCGCCGGGCGCCTCGCGGGCCTCCACCGGGCTCTCGGTGCCCTCCGTGCCGTACAGGATCCGGGTGCCGTCCGCGGAGAACGTGACGGACTCCCCCTGGCCCTGGAGCGGCACGCTCAGCCGGCCCTTGCGCTGCGGCTTCCCGTCGTTCCAGGCGTAGTGGATCCCGCCGAGGTAGCCGCGCACGGCGAGGTGTTCGCCGTCCGGGGACAGGGCGGCGTCGGTGGCCCACAGGTCGATCGGGACGGTGCGCCGGAAGACGTTGGGGCCGGACGCGGACAGCTCGGCGGGCCCCTCGTACAGGTGCCCGCCGTCCTCGTTCTTGTCGATGATGTAGACGCGTCCGGTCTTCGGGTGCACGACCATCGACTCGGCGTCCCGCGCCCCGTCGGCGTACGTCACGACGTACTGCGTGGCCCGCACGGTGCGGTCGCTCAACTCCTTCGGCTCCGGAAGCTCGTAGATCCACACGTGGGGCCAGGTGCCGCCGAGGTTGTCGCCGATGTCCCCGACGAAGATGCGGTTGCCGGGGCCGATCGAGATGGCCTCCACGTCACGGGGCGACCCGATGCCGGTCAGGGTGAGCCGGGCGACGGTCTCGCCGGTCGCGCTGTCGACGGCGTACAGGTAGGGGCCGTCGTCGCTGTCGTTGTGGGTCCAGTAGATGCCGGGGTGCTGCCGGGACGCGGCCAGGCCGCTGGACTCGGTGATCCGCGGGTCCTTGATCGTGAACCCCTCGTCGCCCGCGCTCCGCGTCCGCGGGCCCGCCGCGTCGGCTGCGGAGGCGGGCACGGCGAGCGCGCCCGTGAGGAGGACGGCGGCGAGCAGGGCGAAAGGTCGGCGCATGCCCCAAGCCTGCCATCAGGCAGGGCAGTTCAGCGCCGGTGGGGATCACCCGGTCGCGTGGCCGGTCTCACACCCCGTCGGCGGGGGTGATCCACGATGATGAGCGGATGCTCAGGTTCATGCCCGTGGGTGACTCGATGACGATCGGGAGCGCGGGTGAACACACCTGGCGCTACCGGCTGTGGCAGCACCTGTGCGGAACGTTCGGCGGCCCGTTCACCTTCACCGGCCCGCGCGAGACGCTCTACGACCAGGCCGCCGAGGCCCCCACCTCGTACGCCTACGCCGACCCCGACTTCCCCCGGGGCCACCTGGCCGGCTGGGGCGAGGGCTGGCACCACCTGACCCCGCTGATCGGCGACGCCGTCCGCACCGCCCGCGCCGACGTGCTGCTGGTCTCCCTCGGCCTGATCGACCTCGGCTTCTACACCAACGCCGAGCAGACCGCCGACAACGTCCGCGCCTTCGTCGCCGGCGCCCGCGCGGCCCGCCCGAGGGTGCGCATGGTGATCATGCCGGTGCTGCACAACATCCGCGCCGACCAGGACGCCGCCTTCGCCGCCCAGGTCGTCCGCTTCAACGACCTGCTCGCCAAGACGGTCATAGACCTCGGCACCGACACCTCCCCCCTCCTGCTCGCCGACCCGGCGGACACCTACGACTTCCACACCGACACCTACGACGGCACCCACCCCAACGAGCGGGGCGAGCACCGCATGGCGGCGGCCTTCGCGGACGCCCTGTGGCGGCACTGGGACCTGGGCGGCCCCTACGAGCAGGCGTAGCCACCCGGCGAAACGGCCCGGGCAGGACGGCACCGCGTCCCGCTCACCGTGCGTATCGTTGTACCGCGCGGGCCGCCAACGACTACGGGCCGAAGAAGGCCGCGTACGCGACCGCCGGAATCCCCCTGTACGTCATCGCCGACCCCTACCTGGGGCGCTGCTTCGTCTACACCGACCCCAAGAACGGTGACTACGTCACCAGGACCAGGGTGGACTTCGGGGACGACATCGACCTGACCGGCACCGTGGCCGATCTGACGCTGCCGACCGACGGCTTCCCCCGGGACTGATCCCCTTGCTTGGAGCGCACTCCAGGACGTTGGCTGGGGAACCATGGAGTACACGCAGCTCGGACGCACGGGACTCAAGGTCAGCCGCCTCGTCCTCGGGACGATGAACTTCGGTCCGCAGACCGACGAGGCCGACAGCCACGCCATCATGGACGCGGCGCTCGACGCCGGCCTGAACTTCTTCGACACGGCCAACGTCTACGGGTGGGGCGAGAACAAGGGCCGCACCGAGTCGATCATCGGCAACTGGTTCGCCAAGGGCGGCGACCGGCGCGACAAGGTCGTCCTCGCCACCAAGGTCTACGGCAACATGGCCGCCGACGGCGACGCCTGGCCGAACCACGACAAGCTGTCCGCGGTCAACATCAGGCGGGCCGTGGACGCCAGCCTGAAGCGGCTGCGGACCGACTACATCGACCTGTACCAGTTCCACCACATCGACCGCAGCACCCCGTTCGAGGAGATCTGGCAGGCGATCGACGTCCTGATCCAGCAGGGCAAGATCCTCTACGTCGGCTCCTCCAACTTCCCCGGCTACAAGATCGCCCAGGCCAACGAGATCGCCGCCCGGCGCGGCGGCACCATCGGCCTGGTCAGCGAGCAGTGCCTGTACAACCTCGCCGAGCGGCGCGCCGAGATGGAGGTCGTCCCGGCGGCGCAGGAGTACGGGCTCGGGGTGATCCCCTGGTCGCCGCTGCACGGCGGTCTGCTGGGCGGGGTGCTCAAGAAGCAGGCCGAGGGCGGGCGCCGGGCGTCGGGCCGGGCTGCCGACTTCCTCGCCGATCCCGCTTCGCGGGCGCAGATCCAGGCGTACGAGGACCTGCTCGACAAGCACGGCATCGCCCCCGGCGAGGCCGCCCTGGCCTGGCTGCTCACCCGGCCCGGGGTGACCGGACCGATCGTCGGGCCGCGCACGAAGGAGCAGCTCGACTCGGCCCTGCGGGCGGTGGAGCTGGAGCTGAGCGAGGAGCTGCTGGCGTCCCTGGACGAGATCTTCCCGGGGCCGGGTCCCTCGCCGGAGGCGTTCGCCTGGTGACACCGGGGGCGTTCGCCCGTTGACCGGCGTCGGTGCGCGACGTACGGCGGGGCGGTCGGCGGCGGTGCTAGTTGCCCAGGGCTGCCGCCAGTGCCACGACGACGAACATCAGTATCAGCGCACCGGCCATGATCCGGTTACGGGTCTTCGGGTCCACGCTCCGAGGTTAACCGGCCGCACCGAGGGCGTGGCGGGCGACCGCCTCGTAGCGGGGCTGCTCGCCCGGCACGCCCGACGTCGGCAGGCTGCTGCGGACGAGGGCCAGCTCGGTCACGGTCCAGGCGCGGCTGCGGTAGCCGCCGAGGACGTCCAGGTGGGGCCGCACGTCGTGGTCGGTGCGGCTGCGGGCCAGGGTCAGGTGCGGGCGGTAGCGGCGGTGGTCCTCCATCGGGACGCCGGCCTTGCGGGCGGCGGCCTCGGAGCGTTCGGCCAGCAGCCGCAGGGGGCCGAGGTCGCCGTCGACGCCGGTCCACAGGGCCCGGCCCCGGCCGAACCGGCCGCCGCCGCCGAGCGCCAGCCGGAAGGGTTCGGTGCGGGACGCGGCCCGTTCCAGACGGGCGTCCAGGTCCGGGACGAGGACGTCGTCGACCTCGCCGTAGAAGGCGAGGGTGACGTGCCAGCCGGGCCGCCCGGTCCACCGCAGGGTGTCCGCGCCGGGCAGCGCCCGCAGCCGCTCCACCTCGGCGGCGAGCGAGCGGGTCACGTCGTCGGGGGGCAGCAGGGCGGCGAAGAGTCTCATGGCTCCAGTTTCGTGGGTGGCCGGGGCCCGGATCCCGCGGGTGGCCGGGGGCCCGGACGGCTCTCGGGCCGCCGCCGGGCCTCCCCCGTGCGCGGCAGGAGCCGGCCCCGGGCCTTCGAGGGCCGGACCCGAGGTCCCGGCGGGGTCAGGCCGCCGCCAGGGTCTTCTCCCGCTCCCGTTCCCGCGGCACGAACCGCACGCGCGGGTGCCCGCCGTGCCAGCCGACCGTGAGGCGGAGGTTGCCGAGCCGGGCCAGGATCAGGCCGATGACGGCCGCGGCGGTGACCGCGATCGCGCCGCCGACCGCGAGCCCCACCCGGGCGCCGTAGGTGTCGGTCATCCAGCCGACGATGGGCGCGCCGACGGGGGCGCCGCCGAGGAAGACCATCATGTACAGGGCCATGACGCGGCCCCGGACGGCCGGGTCGGTGGACATCTGGATGCTGGTGTTCGTGGTGACGTTGACCGTCATCGCGAACAGGCCGATCGGGATCATGAGGACCGCGAACATCCACATCGCCGGCGCCACGGCGGCGACGATCTCCACGGAGCCGAAGGCCAGCGCGGCCAGGATCAGCAGCCGCAGCCGTGCGGTGCCGCGCCGGGCGGCGAGCAGGGCACCGGCCAGGGAGCCGACGGCCATCAGGATGTTGAAGAGGCTGTAGGCGCCCGCGCCGCCCTTGAAGACGTCGTCGGCGAAGGCCGAGAGGTAGACGGGGAAGTTGAAGGCGAAGGTGCCGATGAAGCCGACCAGCACGATCGGCCACACCAGTTCCGGCCGCCCGGCGACGTAGCGCAGGCCCTCCCGGAGCTGGCCCTTGCCGCGCTTGGAGGGCGTGGCGGCGTGCAGCTCGCGGGAGCGCATCATCAGCAGGCCGGTGATGGGCGCGATGAAGGACAGGCCGTTGAGGAGGAACGCCCAGCCGGTGCCGACGCCGGTGATCAGCACGCCCGCGACGGCGGGGCCGACCAGCCGGGCGGACTGGAAGTTGGCGGAGTTCAGGCTGACGGCGTTCTGGAGCTGGCGCGGGCCGACGAGTTCGGCGACGAAGGACTGGCGGGCCGGGTTGTCGACGACCGTGGCCAGGCCGAGCGCGAAGGCGGCGACGTAGATGTGCCAGACCTGGACGCTGTCGGTGAGCGTGAGGACGGCGAGCATCAGGGAGGTGAGCGCCATCGCGGTCTGGGTGACGAGCAGCGTGGGGCGCTTGCGCAGCCGGTCGACGAGGACGCCGCCGTAGAGGCCGAACAGGAGCATCGGCAGGAACTGCAGCGCCGTGGTGATGCCGACGGCGGCGGCGGAGCCGGTGAGGGTGAGCACCAGCCAGTCCTGGGCGATGCGCTGCATCCAGGTGCCGATGTTGGAGACGACCTGCCCGAGGAAGAAGAGGCGGTAGTTCCTGACCTTCAGCGAGGAGAACATCGACGACTTGCGGGGGGAGCGGTCGAGGGCGGTCGTGGTGTCGCGGGTGTCTGGTGCGGGGGCGGAAGCTGCTCCGGATCCCGTACTCAAAAGGTTCGCCTCCTTGGGGCTACAGCGCTTTCTGCGTGGGCGTCGCCGGGGCGGCCCGCCGGTGGGGCCGCCGGGGCGGGCCTACAGGTGTGCCAGCTTCTCCAGCACGGGGGCGGCGGCGCGCAGTCTCGCCCACTCGTCCTCGTCGAGACCCTCCACCAGCGTGGCCAGGAACGCGTTCCGCCGGCGGCGGCTCTCCTCGAGCATGGCCTCTGCCTGCTCGGTCTGCCGCACGACCTTCTGGCGCCGGTCGTCGGGATGCGGTTCCAGCCGGACCAGGCCCTTGCCTTCGAGCAGGGCCACGATGCGGGTCATCGAGGGCGGCTGGACGTGCTCCTTGCGGGCGAGTTCACCCGGGGTGGCCTGGCCGCAGCGGGCCAGGGTGCCGAGCACCGACATCTCCGTGGGGCTGAGCGACTCGTCGACGCGCTGGTGCTTGAGCCGACGGGACAGCCGCATCACGGCGGTGCGGAGGGAGTTCACGGCGGCAGCGTCGTCGCCATGGCTGAAGTCCGGCATGGTGCTTAGCGTAACTCATTACTCTCGCTAAGGACTACCGGTTCAGCACGGTCCCGGCCGTGACTCCGGCCACTACCGCCCCGGATCACCCGTACGAGTGATCATTCGGCGAAAACGGGTGCACGGGGACGAGATGTGCGGCAACGCTCATGCCCATGGGGACCGACGTGCTCAGCCTGCGGATCGATCAGGAGCTGCTCGAACGGCTCCGGGACCACGCCGCCAAACGCGGCATGACCGTCCAGGACTACGTCCTGCGGACACTCCGGCGCGACGACTTCGACCAGCGGTTCCGGACCTCGGTGGAGGAGACGGAACGGTTCTACGGGGTCACGTGACCGGGACCCCGCAGAACCGCTGCCCGCCGGGCGCGGGGGCGGATCAGGTCAGCCCGAGCGCCGGCATCAGGTAGTAGAAGGCGAAGACCGCCGACACCGCGTACATCGCCACCGGGACCTCCCGGCCCCGCCCGGCCGCCAGGCGCAGCACGGAGAAGGTGAGGAAGCCCATGCCGATGCCGTTGGTGATCGAGTAGGTGAACGGCATCATCACCATCGTGACGAAGGCCGGGACGGCGATCGTGTAGTCCGCCCAGTCGATCTCCTTGACCGAGCCCGCCAGGATCAGGAAGCCGACCGCGAGCAGCGCCGGCGTGGCCGCCTGGCTCGGGACCATGGTGGCCACCGGCGTCAGGAACAGGGCGACGGCGAACAGCGAGCCGGTGACGACGTTGGCGAAGCCGGTGCGGGCACCCTCACCGACGCCGGCCGTGGACTCGACGAAGGCGGTGGTGGCGGACGAGGAGCTGGCACCGCCCGCGGCGACCGCGACGCCGTCGATGAACAGGACCTTGTTGATGCCGGGCATGTGGCCGTCGCCGTCGGTCAGCTTGGCCTCGTCGGAGACGCCCATGATCGTGCCCATCGCGTCGAAGAAGCACGACAGCAGCACGGTGAAGACGAACAGCACCCCGGTCAGCACGCCCACCTTGGCGAAGCCGCCGAACAGGCTCACCTGGCCGATCAGGCCGAAGTCGGGGGTGGCCACCGGGTTGCCGGGCCAGGTCGGGTCGGTCAGGCCCCAGGAGGGGATGTCGGCCACGGCGTTGATGATCATCGCGACGACCGTCATGGCGACGATGGACAGGAGGATCGCGCCGGGCACCCTGCGGACGATCAGCGCGAGCGTGAGCAGCGCGCCGAGGACGAAGACCAGCACCGGCCAGCCGTTCAGGTGACCGCCGACGCCCAGCTGGAGCGGGACGGTGGTCTGGGCGGCGTCCGGGATCCGGGTGATGAAGCCGGAGTCGACCAGGCCGATCAGCATGATGAACAGGCCGATACCGATGGCGATGGCCTTGCGCAGGCCGTACGGGACGGCGTTCATCACGCGCTCGCGCAGCCCGGTGGCGACCAGCAGCATCACCACGAAGCCGGCCAGCACGACCATGCCCATGGCGTCCGGCCAGGACATGCGGGGCGCGAGCTGGAGCGCGACGACCGAGTTCACGCCCAGGCCGGCCGCCAGCGCGATCGGGACGTTGCCGATGACGCCCATCAGCAGGGTGGTGAACGCGGCGGTCAGGGCCGTCGCGGTGACCAGCTGACCGTTGTCGAGCTGGTGGCCGTACATGTCCTTCGCGCTGCCGAGGATGATCGGGTTCAGCACGATGATGTAGGCCATCGCGAAGAAGGTGGCGAAACCGCCGCGGATCTCGCGGGCGAGGGTGCTACCCCGCTCGGAGATCTTGAAGTAGCGGTCGAGGGCGCCGTACGCCGGGCCGCCCTCCGGGTGTTCCGGGGTGGGCGCCTTGGCGGGAGCCGACGTGGACATGCGGGACCTCATCACCGGTGGGATCGCAGGGCGTCCCTTTGGCGTTTCCTACGAACAGAAGTGGCCAGAGACAAACCGTTTCAGTATGAACATATAACGGCCGCTCCGCTATCTCCGCGCGTAGATGCCGGGTGACCTTCCCCGGCGGAGGCATTCCCCCTCCGCATCCCCGCCGGGTGTTCCTCCCGTCTCCCCGTCGGGCGAACGCCCGGGGGAACACCCGGCGGGGAGTCGAGCAAGGCACCCGGCGGGGAGTCGGGGAGAGCGCCCGGCAGGTGGCAGAGGAAGGCACCCGCGGGGATCGGGCCGGCGTGTGGTCGGGCCGGGGGCCGGCGGACGCGACCGGCCGGCCCGCCGGGCCCCCTCGTAGACTGCCCGTATGGAGAAGTGGACCCCCAAGCACGAGGCACCGGAGCCCCTGGAGGGCCCCGTGGTCGCCACGATCGTCGGCGGCACGATCGTCTGGTTCGTCCTCTTCCTGGTGCAGCTGCCCTTCTACGGCTGGTTCGACGAGCACGGCCGCACCTGGTGGCTGTGGACCTGCCTGGCCGGCGGCGGGCTCGGCTTCATCGGCATCTGGTACGTCCGCAGGCGCGACGCCGCGATCAAGCGGGCCCGGGCCGCGGAAACGACGGACGCGGCGGAGCCGACGGACCCGGCGGACCCGGCGGACACAGCGACGGACGCGACGGGCGCGGCGCGGCCGGCGAAACCGGCGGAGACCGCCTGAGCCGGAGCCACCGGTGTGCGGGCGCCGCACGGGCGCGCGGCCCGGCGTTCCGCGGCGGGCCCGGGACTCCGAGGAGCCCGGTCCCGGAGGACCCCGGGAGACCGCCCGGGCCGTCCCGTACGACCGGGGCAGGACGGTGCTCCCCCCGGGTCCTTCCCAGGTCGGAACTTGCCGGGGTCCGGTGGGTGACCGGCGCCGTCCGCACGTAACGTCAGAGGCATGACGCATCTCGACGCGGGCGCCCAGGTCGAAGCCGAGCCGCCCGGCACGGTCACGTCACCGGTGACCGGACTGACCGCCGCGGAAGTGGCCGAACGCGTGGCGCGCGGGCAGGTCAACGACGTACCCGTGCGCAGCAGTCGGTCCATGACCGAGATCGTGCGCGCGAACGTCTTCACCCGGTTCAACGCCATCATCGGCGTCCTCTGGGTCATCATGCTGATCGTCGCGCCGATCCAGGACAGCCTGTTCGGCTTCGTCATCCTCGCCAACACCGGGATCGGCATCATCCAGGAGTGGCGGGCGAAGAAGACCCTGGACTCGCTGGCGCTGATCGGCGAGGTGCGGCCGACGGTCCGCAGGGACGGGACGTCCGCCGAGGTCAGCACCTCTCAGATCGTGCTGGACGACCTGATCGAGATCGGGCCGGGCGACAAAGTGGTCGTGGACGGCCGGTGCGTGGAGGCGGACGGGCTGGAGATCGACGAGTCGCTGCTCACCGGTGAGGCCGACCCCGTGGTGAAGCAGCCGGGCGACCCGGTGCTGTCCGGCAGCTTCGTGGTCGCGGGCGGCGGCGCCTTCCAGGCCACCAAGGTGGGGCGCGAGGCGTACGCGGCACAGCTCGCCGAGGAGGCGTCCCGCTTCACCCTGGTCCATTCCGAGCTGCGCTCGGGCATCTCCACGATCCTCAAGTACGTGACGTGGATGATGGTCCCGACCGCGATCGGCCTGATCATCAGCCAGCTGGTCGTCAAGAACAACGAGCTGCGCAACTCCATCGCCCGCACCGTCGGCGGCATCGTCCCCATGGTCCCGGAGGGGCTGGTGCTGCTCACCTCGGTCGCCTTCGCGATCGGTGTGATCCGGCTGGGCCGCAAGCAGTGCCTGGTGCAGGAGCTGCCCGCCATCGAGGGCCTGGCCCGGGTCGACACGGTCTGCCTGGACAAGACGGGCACGCTGACCGAGGGCGGCATGGACGTCACCGAGCTGCGGGTGCTCGGCGACGGGGACGAGAGGTACCTGCGCAGGGTGCTCGGCGAGCTGGGCTCGGCGGACCCGCGGCCGAACGCCTCCCTCCAGGCGATCATCGACGCGTATCCGGACACCACCGAGTGGCGTCTGACGGACACGCTGCCGTTCTCCTCCGCCCGCAAGTACAGCGGGGCGAGTTTCGTGGAGGAGCCGGGCGCCGAGCCGGTGACCTGGCTGCTGGGGGCGCCCGACGTGCTGCTGGCGCCGCACGACCCGGCGCTGGACGAGACCGTGCGGCTGAACGAGCAGGGGCTGCGCGTGCTGCTGCTGGCCCGGGCCCGGGACGGCGTGGACGTGGACGCGCCCGAGGCGGCCGAGGGCGTGTGGCCGGTCGCGCTGGTGGTGCTGGAGCAGCGGCTGCGGCCGGACGCGGCGGACACCCTGCGCTACTTCGCCGAGCAGGACGTGCGCGCCAAGGTCATCTCCGGGGACAACGCGGTGTCGGTCGGCGCGGTCGCCTCGAAGCTGGGCCTGGAGGGCTCGACGGTGGACGCCCGCCGGCTGCCGTCCGACCCGGACGGGATGGCGGGGGCGCTGGACGAGGGCACGGTGTTCGGCCGCGTCACCCCGCAGCAGAAGCGGGAGATGGTGGGTGCGCTCCAGTCGCACGGGCACACGGTCGCGATGACGGGCGACGGGGTGAACGACGTGCTGGCGCTGAAGGACGCCGACATCGGGGTGGCGATGGGCTCCGGCTCGGAGGCCACCCGGGCGGTCGCGCAGATCGTGCTGCTGAACAACAGTTTCGCCACCCTGCCGTCGGTGGTGGCCGAGGGCCGGCGGGTGATCGGGAACATCACCCGCGTCGCGACGCTGTTCCTGGTGAAGACGGTCTACTCGGTGCTGCTGGCGATCCTGGTGGTGTGCTGGCAGGTCGAGTACCCGTTCCTGCCGCGCCACCTGACGCTGCTGTCCACGCTCACCATCGGCGTCCCGGCGTTCTTCCTGGCCCTGGCGCCGAACAAGGAGCGGGCCAGGCCGCACTTCGTGCGCCGGGTGATGCGGTACGCGATCCCGGGCGGGGCGCTGGCCGCGCTGGCGACGTTCGCGACGTACCTGCTCGCGCGGCACCACTACAGCGGTGCGGACGCGCTGGGCGCGGAGACGAGCGCGGCGACCCTGACGCTGTTCCTGATCTCGATGTGGGTGCTGGCGATCATCGCCCGCCCCTACACCTGGTGGCGGATCGGTCTGGTCGCGGCCATGGGGGCCGGGTTCCTGGTGGTGCTGGTCGTGCCGTGGCTGCAGGAGTTCTTCGCCCTGAAGCTGGTCGGGATGACGATGCCGTGGGCGGCGGTCGCCATCGCCGTGGTGGCGGCGGCGACGCTGGAGTTCCTGTGGCGGTGGGTGGACCGCCGGTTCCCCGTGTAGGGCCGGACCCGACGCGCGGTTCCCCGCGTCCCTGGCGGGGACGCGGGGAACCGGGTGTGTCACTGTCCGGGCGGCCGCCCGTACGGACGCTCGTAGCGAGGCCCGTACGGATGCCCGTACGGATGCCCCTACGGGTGCCCGTAGGGGCGTGAGGCGGGTGCCTACTTCACGTCGACGAAGTCACCGGCGGCCTTGACGGCCGGGGTGGTGCTGGTGCCCGCGAAGTTGTAGCGGTAGTAGCCGTCGACCGACGCCTTGACCGTGGTCTTCAGCTGACCGGTGGTGCTGGTCTTGATGGTCTTGACGGTGGTGTAGGTGCTGGAGTTCTTCTTGCGGAACTGCAGCTGCACCGACTGGGTGCTGTAACCGTGATACTTGTGCGTCTCCCAGTTGGCCCGGGACAGCTTGCCGGTGACCGTGATGGTCTTGCCCTTCTTCACCGGCTCCGGGGAGGCGTTGACGGTGAGGCGGGAGATGCGCTGGACCTTGGTGCTGCCCATCGCGCCCTGGTCGGCGAACTCCTCGGTGGCGTAGTTCAGCGCCAGCCCGCCGGCCTTCCAGGTGCCGGCGTCGGAGTTGATCAGCTCGTCGTACGCGGGGTAGACGTCGATCTTGCCCTTGCAGGTGGCGGTGGTCGCCGAGGTGGAGGTGCAGGTGGCCGGGTTGTCGCCGAGCAGCAGGTTGACCGGCTGCTCGTAGGAGCCCTTGTAGATGTAGGGGCCGGTCGCGAAGTCGTCCGAGTGGATGTCCACGTCGGCGCCGTGCGTGATCTTGTAGGTGACGGTGGTGGAGACCTTGTTCGTCGTCCCGACCTTGACCGCGGCGGCGATCTTGAGGCCGGAGAAGGAGACGTCGAGGTCGCCCACGGCGGCAGCGGCGGCGAACGTGGACCGCTGGGCCGGGGCGTTGCGGTCCGCCTCGATCGCGGCCGCGGCCGCGTCCCGGAAGGAGGGCGCGTCGACGGCCTGGGCGGACGGGACGGCGAGGGCGGACAGGGCCAGGGCGCCGGAGACGGCGGCCACGGTGGCGCGAATACGCATGCGTTCCCCTGGTGGAGGAAGGGGGCCCCGGCTCTGGTCGTTTCCTACGGCTCGTCGTCGGCGCGGGGCCCCGAATGATCGTGGAGTCTGTTGACTCGGAAGATCAGATGCGCGGGTCGGGCCAATGGTTGTACGGAAAGTGAAAATTTTGTGACCGTGTTCGTTCACGGTCCGCTGCCTCCCGGTTTCCGTCGGCCGAATCGCCCGCTTCCGGCCGGTCTCCGGTCAGTCGAACCAGCGGTCCCGCGCCAACTCCTCCGTCCGCGAGGGGTCTTCCAGCAGCGCGGCGACCTCGAACCGGCGCGGCCACTGGCCGGCCGCCCAGGCGAGCCCGGCGGCGACCCCCTCCAGGGTGGCCGCGTGCAGGACGCCGTCCGGTGCGAGCCGCCAGTCGAGCTCCACGCCGTCGACGAGGAGTTCCTCGTGCTCGACGTAGGTGGCGGGGGTGCGCGGGCCCAGCAGCACCCGCACCGGCTCCGGCACGTCGTGCTCGGTGCCCTCGGAGCCGACCCGCCCGGTGACCGTCTCGCTGAGCCGCCGCACCTGGAACAGCTCCGCCAGGTCGGCGGCGCGCGCGGGACGGACCGGCAGCAGCGGCAGGCCCTCGCTGAACGGCAGCAGGTCGGGCGAGTCGACGACCACCGCGTCGGCGGCGTCCACCACCCGCACCCGCCCGTCGACGACCGCCCGCAGCTCGTCCGGCAGGGTCACGTCCTCCGGGTCGAGGCCGGCCAGCGCCCCGTACAGGGCGTGCAGTTGCGCCGGGCCCACCTCGCGGTCCGGGTCGGCCAGGCGGTCGAGGAGTTCGGCGGCGCCGCCGGGCTCGTCGAGCAGCGCGGCGACCGAGGTGCGCACGCCGAGGGCGCGCAGCACCTGCTCGTCCTCGAACCCGGTGGCGTCGGCCTCGTCGTACAGCCCGCGCAGCAGCGGGTCGCCGCCGGCGGCGCGCAGACCGGCGGGGCGGCGGCCGTCGAGCACCGGGTGGCCGCGCAGCCACCAGGCGGTGTAGGGGCGGACCGTCTCGTGGGTGCCGTCCGGCATCAGGATCCGCACCGGCTGGGTGAGCGCGTCGCGCAGCGGCGGACAGGCGAGCAGGGCGAGGGCGCGGGGCCACTGGTCGTCGTCGACGAGGTCGAGGTCGCGCACGGCGACGATCTCGGTGGCGACCGGCGGCACCGGGGTGTCGGGGAAGCGGTCGAGGACGTCCTCGCACCACACGTCCACGGCGTCCAGCAGGCCGGGGTCGTCGGGTTCGGTGAAGTCGCTGTCGCGGGGCTCCAGTTCGTCGGGGTCGAGCACCACGTCGGTGGCGCGGACGAGGGCGAAGCCGACCAGCACGCCGCAGGCGGCCAGCGGCTCCTCGCCCCACTTCTCGGCCAGCTCGGCGTCCACGGCGGCGAGTTCGCCCTCCCGCATGACGGAGGCGAACGGGCCGCCGGGGAAGACGAGTTCGCAGGCGGGCGCCAGTTCCCCGTCCTCGTCGGGGAGGGCGAGGGCACCCAGCCAGGGCTCGTCGCCGGGTTCCAGGCCCGCGTCCCGGACCAGGCGGAGCACGGTGTCGGCGAGTTCCTCGGCGTCCGGGGCGTCCTCCTCCCAGCCGATGCCGCCGCCGTCGTCGTCGAGGGACGCGGCGACGGCGGCCCGCACCTGCGGGGTGGTGAGGACGGCGCGCGGGGTGGCGGGGAGCGCCCCCAGCTTCTCCAGGAGGGGGTGGGCGGCGTCCGGGTGGGCGACCTTGAGGCCGAGCCGGGTCAGCACCCCGGGCTCGATGCGGGCGGCGTCGTCGCCGGGCAGCAGGACCTGCCGGGGGCCGATGGTCGTGCGGGCCGCACCGGGCCCGAACCCGTCGGACGGGTCCCCGGCGAGCGGCACGGGCAGCCCGGACAGCCGGTCCGGGTCGACGCCCGCGAGACTCTCGTACAGCCGCCGCCACCAGCCGGGCTCCTTCTCCAGCCCGGCCAGCCGGTCGACCGCGTCGCCGAGCGGGATCCGGGCGACGCCGAGGGTGCGCAGCTCGACGCGGCGTTCGAGGCCGGCGGGCAGCAGGGTCGGCAGGACCTCCGCCAGCACCCGTACGGTGTCGGCGCCCGCGCCCTCGACGACCTCCGCGTCCCGGGGCCGCAGCGACTCGGGCAGCCCGGAGTCGTCGTCCCGGCCGTCCCGGTCGTCGCGCGGCTCGGCCGCCGGCGGCAGGAAGGAGGTGCGCGGCAGCCGTTCCAGGATCGCCCCGCGCAGGGCGCCGTCCAGCTCGCCCTTGCCGAGCGGCCCGGGCACCAGGTCGAGGATCCCGGCGGTCACCGGCCGCCAGCCGGCGAGCAGCTCGGTGTAGGCGTCGGCCGCCCGCTCCACCAGGAAGTCGGTGAGCGGGCCGGGGGCGGCGTGCCGCCGGGTGGAGTCCAGCGGGAAGGAGGCGATGAGCAGCGCGGGGACACCGAGGGGTTCCTCGCTGGGCGTCGGCGCGTGCACGACGGGGCTGGTGCGCGGACGGGCCGGGGTGCCGTCGGCGTCGACGGGCACGGCCCAGGTGACCGACCAGTGCGGCCGCAGCCGTTCCTCGATCGGCCGGTCGGCGAGCAGGTCGGGGGTGAGCGGCCCGTGCGCGGCGACGCTGCGCCAGCGGGTGGTGCCCTCGCGGGAGTCCTCCACGACGGTGAACGCGCCCTCGGTGCGGCGGCGCAGTGTCCTGGACGGGGCGTCGCCCGCCTCCACGACGATCTCCTCCAGCCCCGGCAGGGCCAGCAGCAGGGCGTCGTCGACGGCGTGCAGCAGCCGTTCGGCCAGGTCGGCGGCGGCCGTGTCGCGCAGGGGGAGGATGACGGCCGTGTCGTACGGCGCGGGGGCGCTGCCCTCGGCGGCGAAGGGGAGCCGCAGCAGCGGCACGTGCCCGTCCCGGCGGCGGATCTCGTCCCCCAGGGCGGGGCTGGTCCCGGCGGCCTCGTGGGCAAGCCCCCGGGCCTCGGCGAGCGACCAGCGCACGCCGCCGTGCCGGCTGACCACGGCGGGTTCGTCGGTGACGGCGAGCACGGCCGCGAACCCCACGCCGAACCGGCCCACCGAGCTGTCGGGCGTGTCCCGCTTCGCGGAGGCGCGCAGCGTGGACAGCGACTCGACCCCCGCCGCGTCCAGGGGCGCGCCGGTGTTGGCGGCGACGAGGACCCCGTCCCGCAGGGTGAGCCGGAGCCGTCCCGGCACGCCCGCGCGGGCGGCGGCGTCGGCGGCGTTCTGGGCGAGCTCGACGACCAGCCGGTCGCGGTAGCCGCCGAGGACCAGGTCCTCCTCGGCGTTGGCGTCCTCCCGGAACCGGGCGGGACTGGCGGCCCACGCGTCCAGAACACCCCGCCGCACCTGCACCGTGCCGAACGGATCGGCCCCCTCGGCGGCGGGCCGCACGAACTTGCTCACGTTGACTCTCCTCATCGGGTGACGACGAAGGTACCGCGAGCCGGGTGCCCGGCGTTCCCGCCGACGCCCCTGGTCCGGTGCGGTCCGCGGCCCGCGTCGCGCACCGGCCGCTCCCGGCCGGTCCGGTGCCGCCCGGGCGGAACCGCATGCTGATCGTTTTCCGACGCAACCGGAGACCCACGCCACATCCCCGGGCCGCCCGCATCCGGCCCTCGGTGACAAGCGGCACAGGCCCGAGGTGCCGTACTACCCGGAATAGTGGCGAAGCCCCCCACGCCAAATCGGACATTTAGTGCACAGTTCTGATCGATCAGCTTGAAATGGGGGGTTTCACCCCGTGCGACCCCCTCCGTCAAGAGATGTGGGTCTCACGCCTGACCTACGGCCTTTCGTCGTAGGTCACACCTTTGCGGCTTTTGGGCGGGGGCGGTTACCAAGGAACGGCCACCACGGCGCGGTCCCTGCACCGGGTGGTTCTCCTCTGTCCCCACCCCGTGAGGTTTTCGATGTCCCAGCGCGTCACGTCCCGCTCCTTCCGCCCGGCCCGCATCCGTACCCGCGCCGCCGTCCTGGTCGCCGGTTTCGGTGCCTCGGTCGCCCTGGGAGCCGGAGTCGCGACCGCCGCCGACACCACCACGTCCGGCGTCGCCCACGCGGTCCAGGCCCAGGCCGCCGCCCAGGCCAAGGCCGCCCAGGCGAAGCAGGCCGCCGAGGCCAAGAAGGCCGCCCAGGCCGCCAAGGCCGCGAAGGCCAAGAAGGCCGCCGCCAAGAAGAAGGCCGCTTCCTGGGTCGACCCGGTGAAGAAGTACAAGCTGTCGGCCAGCTTCGCCGCGAACGGCGGCATGTGGGCCTCCAAGCACAGCGGCCAGGACTACGCCATCCCCACCGGCACCCCGGTCCTCGCCACCCACGGCGGCACCGTCGTCAAGGCCGGCCCCAACGGCGCCGGCGACGGCCCCGCCTACGGCAACGCCATCGTCATCAAGCACGGCAACAAGACCTACTCCCAGTACGCCCACCTCTCGAAGGTGAACGTCAAGATCGGCCAGGTCGTCAAGACCGGCCAGAAGATCGCCCTGTCAGGCAACACCGGCAACTCCAGCGGACCCCACCTCCACTTCGAGATCCGCACCACCCCGAACTACGGCTCCGCCGTCGACCCGGTCAAGTTCCTCCGCGCCAAGGGCGTCAACTTCTGACCGACCACGGCACCACCTGACCGCGCCACGCGACCCCGAGGACCACTCCTCGGGGTCGTCGCGCGCTCAGCCCTCGGACGCGTACGGCACGAACGCCGCCCACGCCTCCGGCGCGACGGCGAGCCGGGGGCCGGCGATGTCCTTGGAGTCACGGACGTGGACAGTGCCGGGGGTGAGGGCGAGTTCGACGCAGGAGTTGCCGTCGGTGCCGTCGCTGTAGCTGCTCTTGAACCAGGCCAGCTCGGAGGCGTCACCAGCGGAGACCTTGCGGATCATGTTTCTCCCAGCAGTAGTTGCTCGATGAAGGTCAGCGACTCCCGGGGCGAGAGCGCCTGCGCCCGAATGGTGCCGTACCGCAGCTCCAGGATGCGCAGTTGCTTCGGCTCGGAGGTCGGACGACCGCTGAACGCACCGTCGGAGCGCCCCACCGCAGAACCGTCCGCGAATTTCAGTACTTCGATCCTGCCGTCCACCCCGGGGTGAGCGTCGGTTTTCGTCGGCATCACCTGAAGCGTGACGTTGTGCAGCCGCCCCACTTCAAGCAGATGTTCGAGCTGCTGTCGCCACACCATTGTGCCTCCGACTCTCCTCTGCAACGTCGCTTCCTCCAGGACGAAGCTGATGGACGGAGCCGGATCACGTTCGAACACCGATCGTCGCTCCATACGAGCAGCAATCATCCGCTCCACGTCGTCGGGGGCGTACGGCGGTTGCGCCGCCTGGAACAGCGCACGCGCGTGTTCGGGTGTCTGCAGCAGACCGCTGATGCTGTTGCAGACGTAGACGCCGATCTCGACGGCCCGCCCTTCCAGCTTCGCGATGTGCCGCACCGTCTTCGGATACCGGACCCTCTTCACGTCCTCCCAGGCCGCCGCGATCAGCCCGCCCGCGTTCAGGACCTCGTCCGCCTTGTCCAGGAACTCCTGGCGAGGGATGCGCTTGCCGCCCTCGATCTTGTACACCATGTCCTCGCCGTACCCGACGATCCGCCCGAACTCGGCGGCCCGCAGCCCCGCCGCCTCGCGCCGCAGCTTCAACTGCCGTCCCACCGTGGTGATGACGGCGACGCCCCACTCGTCGTCCGGGTCCACCTCCCAACCGGGCTCGTCCGCCTCTTCCTTGAGCCGACCCGCCCCCGCCTCGACCGCCGTCATGCCGCACCTCTCCCTCGGAACCGTCCGTGACGCACGCGGCGCCCTACCCGCACCAACGGTCGGCACAGCCACGACAGCACCGGACAACCACCGGACAGTGACCGTACGTACGCACCAAGTGACGTCCACGGTACGCAGACACCGCCACGCTGGGTGACGTGAATCAGCGAACCGCCGAACCCGCCGCCCCCGTCCGCAACTTCAGCGTGCAGCTCTCCCCCACGCCACGGGGCGCCCAGCAAGCCCGGGGTCTTGGGGCAGCCCAACTGCGCTCCTGGGGCCTGCCCGTGGACCCGGCCCGTCAGATCATCGCCGAGCTGGCCGTCAACGCGGCGACCCACGGACGCGTCCCGGGACGGGATTTCCGGCTCACGCTCTACGTCGTGGGCGCCACCCTCCGCATCGAGGTCACCGACACCCGGGGGGACCGGCTCCCCCAGCCGCAACTGCCGTCCCCCGATGCCGAGTCCGGCCGGGGCCTGCTGCTGGTCGAGGCCCTGGCCGACCGCTGGGGCGTATCGGAGGGCCGCTTCCCGCGCAAGACCGTCTGGGCCGAACTGCGGCTGACGGTACCGGAACCCGAGATCTGAAGCCCTGGTGCCGTCGGCGCCTTCCAGAACAAAGAACGGGGGAGAAAGAACCCCACCAAGCCCCACCCTCCCTCCCGGGGCGCGCCATCACTCGCTCGGGTGAACATCACCGTCTCAGCTGGATTTTGGAGCCCTCAGCTCCTCTACGCTCAGCCCACGGACATCCCGAAAACGATTTCGGCCCCCGCCGGGACTGCAATCCCGAAGCGAGGGCCTGACCACCAAGAAGCCTGCCAAAGGAAACGCCTTCTCGATGGGTACCCAAAACCCTAGCGCGCCCCCGCGCGCCCAGTCAGCCGCAGACCGCAATCCGACCCGACCGCGTCACCGCACCGGCGGCGTCATCCACGAGAACACCCGTCACACCACCCGCTTCGTGGTGATCGGCAACCACCTCGTCCAGCACGCGGAGCTGTCCCTGCTGGCGATCGGCCTCGGCTGCCACATCCAGTCGCTGCCCGCCGGCGCCCCCGTCGACATCAAAAGCCTCACCGCACGCTTCGCCGAAGGCACCACCCGCATCGCCGCCGCCCTGCGCGAGCTCGAAGCCCACGGCTACCTGCGCCGCGAACGCCACCGCACCGCCAACGGGCGCATCGTGACCCGCACGATCTCCTGCAACCAGCCCGGCCACCGGCGGCAGCCCGCCGACACCGGCTGCCCCGACCCGCGCCCCCGGCCGAAGGCGGAACGCCCACCGCAGCCGCCCCGCCCGCGCAAGGCCCTCCCCGCCGTGCCCCGGCCCGCGTTCCCCGCCGCCGCCCTGCTCCAGCAGGCGACCGACCTGCTCACCGGCCTGCGCCGGCACGACCCCCGCCTGCTCCTCACCGCCGCCGACACCGAGCACCTCGCCCCCGGCGTCGCCACCTGGCTGGAACGCGAGGCCACCCCCGCCGCCGTACGCCTGGCCCTCACCGCCGACCTCCCGGACGAAACCCTCACCCGTCCCGCCGCCCTCCTCGCCCACCGCCTCACCGCCGCCCTGCCCGCCGTCCCCCCGTACCGCCCACCGGCCGCCCCACCCCCGGTACGCCACCCCCTGCGCACCTGCGACGGCTGCGACCGCGCCTTCCGTGGGCCCACGACGGAGACGCGCTGCCGGGACTGCCGCGAACACCGCACCGTCATTTCGGCTGCGCCATGAACACAGCAGGAGAAGAACACACGATGCTCGCCGCACGGCACCCCAGTGACCCCGGACGACTACCCTGGCCAGTGCACTCCCGGGAGGACTCCATGAGCAGGCAGGCCGACCACGGACACGAGCTGGTTCCCCGCCCCGAGCAGACCCCTGATGCCCTGCGCGCCGCCCTCGCCGTCGTCGCTCCCGGGCGGCTGGCCGAGATGCAGCGGACCAAGGACGAGGCCTTCGCCAAAGCCGTGGAATGGCAGTCCCTCAGCCCGGTGCGCAGCTGGGTCCTCGCCTGGGCCAGGGACATCGAGATCGCCCGTCGCCCCGACCTCGCCACTCGCCATGCCCGGGCCAAGCGCCTCCTGGAGCACGAGGACGAGGCGACCGCCCGCGAGGCGTTGGGGGAATTCAGTGCTGTTCTGGACGAGGCACTGAAGGCAGTACAGGGTTGAGCTGGACCTGGGAGTACGCCTTCAGTGCGGAGGAGGCCGCACGCACCGCGCCCCCGGCTTTCCTCGCCGAAGTGGAACGCAAGGCCGCCGAACTCGTCAGAGCGGCCGAGGCACAGTATCTGCACGGTCGCGCCCACGACGGGGCCGATCCGAAAGGCGGGGACGTCGCCGTACGGGGCGGGATGTTCACCTACCAGATCGTCGTGGGCAGCGAGCGCGTCTTCGTTCTCCAGCTCACCTACCTCGGTTTCTGAGGCGCGGCGGAGAGAGGCGTGCCCGTGCCGCCACTCTGTCCGCCGCACCAGTACCGCGCACCGGTCCCCCACCCCTGCACATCCCCGGCGCACCTGGGGTGGCTCCGACCGCCCCTTCCCGGGTCCCGGCCCCGCAGCACGATGCCCGGGCCCCGATACCTCCTCCCGGTCATACGATCCAGTAAGGACCCCATGGTCAGCCCGCCTCATGAAGCGAAGCACCGCAACTTTCAACGCGACTCCGGCCTGTTCAGCCGCGTCCCCCGCTTCCTGGGCGTGGATATCCCCAGGCCCGTCGGAGCCACGGCCCTGCCGACGGACCTCGGAGAGACCGGTCACGTGCTACGCCGGGTCGACACCCTTCTACGGTTGGACACAGCGGAATCGGGTGCGTTTCTCCTGGCTGTCGACATTCAGAACGAGCGGGACGCGGACACCCCGGCGAGCTGGGCCTACTGCACCGCCTACCTGTGGAAGAAGTACCGGCTGCCCACCACGCTCCTCGTCGTCTGCCAGGACCACGCCACGGCCGAGTGGGCCCAACAGGCGGTGAGCAGCGGACCATCCCAGCTGCCCACACTCACCCTGCGGCCGTGGTCGCCGGGCCGCACAACATGCCCGTGATCACCGACCCGGACGAGGCGCGGGCAGACCTCGCCCTGACCTGCCTGGCAGCCGTCGCGCACGCTGCCGCGCCGGCCGTGAACCCGATGCTGAAGGCTCTGTCCACCGCACTGCGGGACGTTCCCGCAGACATCGCCGACCCCATCGTCGAGTTCACTGAGCGGGGCCTGCGAAGCCACTCGGCCAAGCACCTCTGGTGGAGCCTCGTGGCCGTGGACCTCACTCCCGCAGGGCCTCGTCTCCTCGAAGAGATCCGGGAAGAGGTCCGCGCCGAAAGCGAGCGGCAGCGCGCCGCCGAGAACGTGCTCACCGTGCTCGCGGAACGCGGCCTCGACGTCTCCGACCAGGCCCGCGACCGCATCCACGGCTGCGCCGACCCCCACACCCTCAGCCGCTGGCTCCGACGGGCCGTCACCGCAGGGCTGCGGGAGGAATCCATGAGCACGTAGGCCGACCACGGAGCAGCACACGTAAAGTGGCTCTGGGGAAGGGAAGCACCCATGACGGCACGGACGCCTGCCGAGCAGGCGCTGGCCAGCTCCTACACCACAGGAGACGGCAGCGTGCGCTTCGACATCGCTGCTCTGTCGGTCGACCGCCTGCCCCAGGGCCACGCCCTGCTGACCTACCAGTTGCGAGTAGTACGCCACGGCCTGCCCGACGAACACTGGGTGGTTGCCCTCCCCTGGGAAGACAAGTCCTTCACGGACGTTTTCGACTCACCGGCCCCCGAACCCGAGCGGCTGCGGCAGCTCGTGCACCTCGTCCGTGCCCTGCTGGAGGAGTGGTGGGACACCAAGGGACACAACCGGCAGTCGGCGAAGCTGGGACAGCGCCTTCTCTGACCTTGCACCGACGAGTACCGATCGGGTGCTCGCCCGTCCGGAACAGAAGATCGTCGCACGCAGCGTCGTCCCATGTCGGCCACCATGCTCGCGGAAAGCGGTCCCGACCTCTCCGACGGGACCGTGAGCGCATCGACGGCTGCGGCCATCCGCGGACCCCGAGCCGCCGGCTCCGACCCGCCCTCACGGCGACGGAGATGATCTTCGACCGGGACGGGGGATGCCACGGTCCGCCCGCCGGGTGACACCACCCGAGTCCACCCGGCGCCGCCCCTCGTCACGCTAGGAGTGACCCAGTTCCGCCGACGCCTCGTCCTCCGTCGCCGGGACCGAACCCGAGTCCGGGGCCGGGCGGAGGGGGAAGGGGTCGACGCGGGTCTCGTCGATGACCGGGGTGGCCGGCTGCGGGGGCTTCGGCATGACCGCGGCCTCGGAGTGGCCGCCGCAGCCGTAGCCGAGGGAGACCACGCGGCCGTCGGCCGGGGAGAACTCGTTGGCGCAGATACCGAACGCCTGGCCGAGGGAACCGCCGATCGGGGCGAGGAAGCCGCAGGAGACGCAGGACGCGGGGGCCGACTGGGCCATCGGGGTCTTGGCGCCGAAGGCCTCCTCCCAGCGGTCGGCGGCGGCGTGCAGGCCGTAGCGGGACAGGACCCGGGCGCGGCGCATGCCGAGTTCGTCGGCGACCGCCGCGATGGAACCCCGGGCCGGGGGCGTCGCGAGGTCGGCGGGTGCTCCCCCGGCGACCTCGGCGTCCTCCGCGTCGACGAGGTCGGCCATCTCCTCGGAGAGGACGGAGTTGGGCGGCGGCTCGTCCTCGCCGGTCCAGCCGGGCTCCAGGCGCAGGTCGTCGGCGTCGGTGGGCAGCAGGTCGCCGGGGCCCATGTCGCCGGGGCGCAGCCGCTCGCTCCACGGCACCCACTCCGGGGCGAGGATCGCGTCGGGCCCGGGCAGCAGGGCGGTCTCGTCGACGGTGACGATCCTCGCGCGGGAGGCGCGGGCGACGGTGACGGCCCAGCGCCAGCCCCGGTAGCCGAGCTCGGTGCAGCCGAAGAAGTGGGTGACGACGCGGTCCCCCTCGGAGACCAGCCCCTCGTGCTCGCCGACCACACCGGGCGCCGCGGCCTCCTCGGCTGCGGCACGGGCGAGGTCGACGGCCTCGGCGCACAGACGGTCGGGGGTGCGGCTTCGCGTTGTCGCTGCGCTCACAGGTATCGCTTCTCTCCTACGCCGTCTCACGAGTGCGCCACTCCCATGCGCGGGGGCGGACGGAGCGGACCGCAGGACCGCGTCGACGTCCGCGCCGGATCGTGCTCGGGCGCGCCTCCATCCATTCTGCGGGATGGCTGAGATACGCACGCTACCTTCTCGCGTGCGCTGGGCCTACACCGACGGTTGTTCCGGGGTTCCGCGCGCCGGGCTCCCGCGCGCGGGTTCCGGGCGCCGGGCCGCCCGCGGCGGACCGGGGCGCCGGTTGCGCCGGACAGCGGCACGACCGTCCCGCGCCGGGCCCGTCGGCGGACGTCGCAGCACTATCCCCCGCCATCTCGGGGCACTATGGCGAGGTGGCTACCGCGAAATCACCCCACGGCGCCACCGGGATCGGTGGGGCGAGGACGAAGGGGATGAAGGGGACGAAGAGCAACGGCCGGCGCAACGGCACGGGCCGGACGGGCGGCGGCGCCCGTGCGGTCGGCCGGGCGCTGCGCTTCCCGGTGACCGGCACCGCGCGGGGCATCCGCCGGGCCACGCACGCGCACGGCGCCGGTGAGTCGGGGCTCGGCAAGCTGATCGAGCTGCACGGGGTCAACGGCGCCGGCGACGTGATGATCACGGTGGCGCTGGCCTCCACCGTGTTCTTCTCGGTGCCGACGGACGAGGCCCGCGGGCGGGTCGCGCTCTACCTGGCGATCACCATGGCGCCGTTCACCCTCCTCGCCCCGGTGGTCGGCCCGCTGCTGGACCGCCTCCCGCACGGCCGCCGCGCCGCGATGGCGGGCGCGATGCTCGCCCGGGCGCTGCTCGCGCTGGTGCTGTCCGGCGCGGTGGTCACCGGCGGGCTCGAACTGTATCCGGCCGCGCTCGGCGTGCTGGTCTCCTCGAAGGCGTACGGGGTGGTGCGCAGTGCGGTGGTGCCGCGACTGCTGCCCCCCTCGTTCTCCCTGGTGAAGGCGAACTCACGGGTCACCCTGGGCGGGCTGCTGGCCACCGGAGTGGCCGCGCCCATCGGGGCGGGGCTCCAGCAGATCGGGCCGCGCTGGCCGCTGTTCGGGGCGTTCGCGCTGTTCGTGACGGGCATGTTCCTGTCCTTCCGGCTGCCGTCGAAGGTGGACTCCGCGAAGGGGGAGGACGTCGCGCTGCTCGCCTCGGACGAGAGCCACCTGCACGGGCCGCACCGCAAGAACGGCAAGCGGCCCGGGCTGCGCACCGTCGGCCCGGCCGTCACCCACGCGCTCGCCGCCAACACCGCGATCCGCTGCCTGACCGGCTTCCTGATCTTCTTCCTGGCGTTCCTGCTGCGCGAGCACCCGCTGACCGGGCAGAGCGCCGCGGTGTCGCTGGGCATCGTCGGCGTGGCGGCGGGCACCGGCAACGCGCTCGGCACCGCGGTCGGGGCGTGGCTGCGTTCCCGCGCCCCGGAGATCATCATCGTGACGGTGGTGGCGTGCGTGGCGGGTGCGGCCGTCGTGGCCGCCACGTTCTTCGGGGCGGCCCTGGTGGCCTGTCTCGCGGGGGTCGCCGGGTTCGCGCAGGCGCTCGCCAAGCTGTCGCTGGACGCGCTGATCCAGCGGGACGTGCCGGAGCTGGTGCGCACCTCGGCGTTCGCCCGTTCGGAGACGCTCCTGCAGATGGCCTGGGTGCTGGGCGGTGCGATCGGCATCGCGATGCCGCTGATCGGGCCCCTGGGCCTGGCCGTGGGCGCCGGCATCGTCGGCGCGGGCTGGCTGCTGACCGTACGGCCCCTGCTCACCTCGGCCCGGCACGGGGGCCCGGCACGTCCGCGAGTGGCGTAACGGCCCGGCCACGCCGTACCCCGCATGGGAGGTGGGCGGGGCCCGCCCGATAGCCTTTCCGTCATGACCACGTTGCCCCGCGGCGCAGCCGCCCAGAGCCACCGCGCTGTGCGACGCCGCCGCGTCGCCGTCGCCGCCGGCGCCGTATCCGCCGGACTGCTCGTCCTGTCCGCCTGCGACAAGCCGACGGCACTGTCCACGATCACCGTCGGCAGCTCCTCCGTGAGCTCCGAGGCCGCCTGCGGCGGCGAGGGCGAGGCGATCAAGGCGGCCGACCTCGACAAGTGCCTCAAGGACAAGGACGTCAAGAGCATCACGGTCGACCCGGACGAGACCGTGCGCTTCGGCGTCGACCCGGACGTCGCCGACAAGGGCTGGACGATCCTGATGAACGGTCAGCCGCTGACCGACTCCAGCACCAAGACCTACCGCACCATCCCGGGCAGCGTGTTCTTCAACGCCCAGTACGGCGCGCAGGGCGACTCGACCCTGGTGTCGATCAAGGAGGGCGAGAACGAGACGACCGGGCTGTGGTCCTTCCGGCTGAAGAAGGACGCCTGATCACTGCGCCGGTACGCCTGCTCGTGGCCACCGCCGTCCCCGCCGAGCGGGACGCGGTGGCCCGGGCGTTCCCCGGGCCGGTCCGCGAGGCGGCCGTGCCCGGCACGGCCGTGCACACGCCCGACGGCGGCCCGGACCTGCTTGCGGCCGGGGTCGGCCCGGCCCTGGCGGCCGCCTCGACGGCCGCCGCGCTGACCGCCGCCGCACTGGCCGGCCGCCCCTACGGGCTCGTCGTCTCCGCCGGGATCGGCGGGGGCTTCCCGCCGCACGCGCCCCTCGGCTCGCTGGTCGTCGCGGACGAGATCACCGCGGCCGACCTGGGCGCGGAGACGGCCGACGGTTTCCTGCCGGTCACCGACCTCGGATTCGGCACCGTCACCCACCACCCGCCCGCGGCCCTGGTCCGGGCCGCGGCCGCGGCGACCGGCGCGCCCACCGGCACCGTGCTCACCGTGTCCACGGTGACCGGCACCGCCGCCCGCGCGGAGGCGCTGCGGGCACGCCACCCCCGGGCCCTGGCCGAGGCGATGGAGGGCTTCGGGGTCGCCGAGGCCGCCGCCGCGCACGGCGTGCCCGTGCTGGAGGTGCGCGCGGTGTCGAACCCCGTGGGCCCCCGCGACCGCGCGGCCTGGCGCATCGGCGACGCCCTGGCCGCCCTGACCGAGGGCTTCGGGAAGCTGGGGCCCGTCCTGGAGAGTTGGAACCGGCATGAGCAGTGAACAGCACCACCGGCAGGACCAGCGGCTGCGGATCGCGTACTCGCCCTGCCCGAACGACACGTTCGTCTTCGACGCCCTCGCCCACGGCCGGGTGCCCGGGGCGCCCGCCCTCGACGTCACCTTCGCCGACATCGACGTCACCAACGGCATGGCCGAGCGCGGCGAGCTCGACGTGCTGAAGGTGTCCTACGCGGTGCTGCCGTACGTCCTCGACGACTACGCGCTGCTGCCCTGCGGCGGCGCGCTGGGGCGGGGCTGCGGACCGCTGGTGCTGACCCGGGACGAGACCCTGACCGGCGCCGGCCTGGCGGGCCGCACGGTCGCCGTGCCGAGCGAACGGTCCACGGCGTACCTGCTGTTCCGGCTGTGGGCGGCCGAGGTGGTGCCCGGCGGGGTCGGCGACATCGTGGTCATGCCGTTCCAGGAGATCATGCCCGCGGTACGGGACGGCAAGGTCGACGCGGGCCTCGTCATCCACGAGGCACGCTTCACCTACCGGACCTACGGGCTGCACCAGCTGGCCGACATGGGCGAGCACTGGGAGCACACCACCGGGCTGCCGATCCCGCTCGGCGCGATCATCGCCAGGCGCTCCCTCGGCGCGCCGGCGCTGACCGGCCTGGCGGACGCGGTGCGGGCCTCCGTGCGGGCCGCCTGGGACGATCCGGAGGCGTCGCGCCCGTACGTGATGGCGCACGCGCAGGAGATGGACCCGGCCGTCGCCGACCAGCACATCGGGCTGTACGTCAACGAGTTCACCGCGGACCTCGGCGAGGACGGCTACGCGGCCGTGCGCGGGCTGCTGACCCGGGCGGCGGCCGAGGGCCTGGTGCCCCCGCTCGGCCCGGAGGCGCTGCGGTTCCCCTGTCGGGCGGCGCGGCCGGGGGACGGGCGCCTCGCGCCCACACGGCCCAGGTAGGCAGGCGACGGAGAACGGCCGCGGTACCGGTACCGCGGCCGTTCTTCGTCCCGGTGGCGCCGGCGTGGTCGGCGCCACCCGCGTGCCCGGGGGCTACACGTCGAGCTGGTCGGCGACCGCGCGCAGCAGGCCGGCGATCTTCTTGCCGGAGGCGCGGTCGGGGTAGCGGCCGCCCTCCAGCTGCGGGGTGATGTTCTCCAGCAGCGTGGTCAGGTCCTGGACGATGGAGGCCAGTTCGTCCGGCTTGCGGCGCTGGGCCGCGGCGACCGACGGGGTGGGGTCGAGAACGGTCAGGGAGAGGGCCTGGTCACCGCGCTGCCCGGCGACCACGCCGAACTCCACGCGCTGACCCGGCTTGAGTGTCTCGACTCCGGCGGGGAGGACCGAGGAATGGACGAAGACGTCGCCGCCGTCGTCTCGGGAGAGAAAGCCGAAGCCCTTCTCACTGTTGAACCACTTGACCTTGCCGGTGGGCACGTCTGTCCTCGTCCTTGTACTCGTCGGGAAAACTGCTCGGAAACGGCTCTCGATAGCACTGGGGCGGGCCTGGTGGCCCGCCGGTACCCAGGCTAATGGTCCTCGGGCCGGTGACAAGACGTCCCCGGGTTGTTCTCTCGGGCAGGGAACTACCCTGGTCGAGTGCGTGACAAAACCCAAGCGAATTCCGCGGCGCCCGGCGACGGTCTGATCCGTGCCGGTGCCATCGTCTTCTTCGTCGGTGCCGTGGCCACCCTGGTCACGGTGGCCCCGCTGTTCCTCGGAACGACGCCCTTTCCGACCTACATGTTCGTGCTGAGCATGCTCATGGGGGTCGGATTCCTGATGGCGGGAGCGGGAGTTCTGCGTTCCGCGGCGGCGGGACGGCGTCAGGCGCGGTCGGGAGAGCCCTCCGTGCGGTAGTCCGAAAACCATCCCGGGAATTCCGTGAGCGAGGTCAGGACGACGTCCGCGCCGGCCGCGCGGAGTTCCGCCCCGTCGCAGGGCCCCGTGGCGACCGCGACCGCCAGCGCGCCGGCGGCCCGCGCGCCGCGCACGTCGCCCACGTGGTCGCCCACGTAGACGTGCGCGCCGTGCTCGCGCAGCGCGAGCGCCTTCTGCTCGGCCCACAGTCCGCCGATCACGGCGCCCGGCTCGATGCCGAGGTGCGCCAGGTGCAGTTTGGCGTTCGGCTCGTACTTCGCGGTGACGACGACCGCCCGCCCTCCGGCCCGCCGCACCGCGTCGACGGCCTCGCGGGCGCCGGGCAGGGCGGGGGTGGGCGTGATGGCGAACTCCGGGTACATCGACCGGTACAGGTCCGCCGCCTCCTCCACCCGCTCGGCCGGGAACCAGTGGATCAGCTCGTCGGCGAGCGGCGGCCCGAGGCGGGTCACCGCCAGATCGGCGTCGATGGACGTTCCGGTCCGCTCCGCCAGCGCCAGGTAGCAGGCGCGGATCCCCGGCCGGGAGTCGATGAGCGTCATGTCGAGGTCGAACCCCACGGTGGGCCCGGGGGCCGCGGGGGACGGGGTCTCGGACGGGGTCTCGGACGGGGTCACCGACGGGGTCGGAGCCGCGGACGGGGACTGCGGCGTGGGCGGGAACGGGGTCGTGGAAGGCATATGGGCCATTGTGCCCGGGCGCCCCGCGCAGCCCACCGCCGCCGGCCGGGCCCCGGCCGGTTCCCGACTCCGCCCCGCCCTCGTGTCCGGCCGGGGGACCGCTGTCCCGCCCGGGCCCCGTAACCCACGGCGCAGGCTCCCGCCCGTCTCGGTGATCCACGGCGCAGGCTGGTCAGTCGCCATCGATGCCCTCTTCACGCACCCGCTCCCGACCGTCTCCGTGACCCGCGGCCCCGGATCCCGCCCGGGCACCTGCCCCCGGCCCGGGCTCCCCGTCCGTTTCCGTGATCTCGTCGCCGACTCCCACCCGTCTCCGCGCCCCCGGCGCAAGCTCCCGCTCGTCTCCTTGAGCCACGGCACCGGCTCCCGCCCGCGTCCACGTCCGGTGGCCGGCTCACCGCCGCCGTGGCGAGGGCCGGGGCGGGCTCGCGCCCGTGTCGCGTCCGGCGACCCGGCTCACCTCTGCCGTTGCGAGCGCCACACGAGGAACAGGGCGGAGGCGACGGCGGCGCCCCGGACCACCCACGGCCAGGTCTCGGCGACCGCGTCGTTCATGGCCCCCTCGGCGACGGGCTCGCCCCACCGGCCGGCGCTGCGGCCCCAGAGCCAGGTGAGGCCCGCGGCGAGGGACAGGCCGGGGATGATCACGACCGCCCACTTCGACTCGGCCGGGGTCAGCCGCCGGGACGCCCAGGCGATGAGCCAGCCGAGGAGCAGGGCGAGCCAGGTGCCGAGGACGGCGCCCGCGACCAGCAGGGCGGCGGCCAGGAGCAGCAGCGGGTTGTTCCAGCTCCCGCCGGACGGGCGCCACGGGCGGCGCCGGGCGGGGGCCTCCACGTCGGCCTCCACGGCGGCTGCCGCGGCCTCGTCCGCCTCCGCTTCCGCGGGCTTCGCGCCGGCGGCCTGCTGCGGGGCCGGCGGGGGCTTCAGCAGCTCCGGGATCTCCACCCCGCCGGTGAAGCCGGGCACCTCGTCGCCGACGCCGAAGGGGCTGCTGTCCACCCGCCACCAGTCGGGCTGGGCCGCGCTGTCGCCGAGTTCGTCGGTTCCGGCCCGGTGCGGTGCGGACGGCACGTCGGCGGAGGCGGGCGCGGGGTCGGCGGGCGCGGTCGGGCGGGGGCCCGGGACGAAGCGGCCCAGGACGCCCTTGGGGCGCGCTGGACGCCCGGCCGGACCGGCGGGGGTGTGCGGGGCCTCCCGCGCGGCGGGCTGTTCGGGGACGGCGGCGGGGGCGCTGGGGGCCGGGTCGCCGGCGGGCCCGGCCGCGGAGGGGCCGTCGGCCGGTGTGGCCGCCGTCACGACCTCGCTGGGCGTGCCGATGCGGGACAGGATGCGGCGCACGGCGGCCGGTGAGTCGACCACGGCCTTGGCGCGGCGCCGGTCGATCTCGTCGCGGAGTTCGGTGACCAGGCGCATGCGCGCCGCCGACGGCAGCTGTCGTTGCTGGGCCACGTCGCCGACGCGGCTCAGGTACTCGTAGACGACCTGGTCACTCTCGATACCCACGAAGTCCCCTCGGGGGCGGATGCGTTGGCTCACACCGTCGACCGACGGTACCGCGAGTCGCATCGCCGGGCCCAACTGCACACGCCCCACCCGCATACCCCACCCGCTACCGTGAGGCGGATGAGCACCGAGGAGAAGCCCGCGGCGGCGCCCCGATCCCTCGCCGAAGCCCTGCGGGGGCGGGACGACGCCGCTCTCGCCGCGCTCCTGCGCAGCCGCCCGGACCTCGTCACGCCCGTGCCCGGTGACCTCACCCAGCTCGCCACCCGGGCCGGGACGCGGGCCTCGGTGGTGCGTGCGCTGGAACGGCTGGACCGGTTCGCGCTCCAGACGGCCGAGGCGCTGGCGGTGGCCCCGGACCCGGCCTCGTACGGCGATCTGCTCGGGTTGCTGGCGGGCGACGACGGTGATCCGGCCGTGGCGGCCGCGCTGCCGGGGGCGTTGGGCACGCTGCGCGAGCAGGCGCTGGTGTGGGGCGGTGACGAGGTGCTGCGTCTGGTGCGCACGGCACGCGAGTTGCTGTCGCCCACGCCGCAGCACCCGTCGCCGACCGGGCTGGGCCCCTCGGTGCGGGAGGCGACCGCCGGGATGTCCCCGGGGCGGATCCAGGAGCTCGTGACGACGGCGGGACTGGCGTCCACGCACGACTCGGTGTCCGCGGTGGCGTCGCTGACCGCGCTGTTCACCGACCGGGAGCGGATGGCGGCCCTGCTGGACGAGGCGCCGGCGGAGTCCGTGGAGGTGCTGGAACGGCTGGTGTGGGGGCCGCCGTACGGGCAGGTCACGGCCGATCCGGCGCCCCGGCTGCGCTGGCTGCTGGACCGCGGACTGCTGCTGCCGACGGCACCCGGGACGGTGGTGCTGCCGCGCGAGGTGGCCCTGCATCTGCGGGGCGGGCGGGCGCACCGGGTGACCGAGCCGGTGCCGCCGCCGGTGGAGTCGGCCGGCGCGCACCGCCCGCAGGTGGTGGACGCGACCGCGGCGGGGCAGGCGTTCACGGCGCTGGCGACGGTCGAGGAGCTGCTGAAGGACTGGGACGAGGGCGGGCCCGCCGTGCTGCGGTCCGGCGGGCTGAGTGTGCGGGACCTGAAGCGGACCGCCGTCGCGCTGGACGTGCCGGAGCCCACGGCCGCGTTCTGGGTGGAACTCGCCTACGCGGCAGGGCTGTTGGCGGCCGACGGGGAGGCCGACGAGCGGTACGCGGTGACGCCCGCCCACGACGAGTGGCGGGAGCGGCCTCCCGCCGAGCGCTGGGCGCGGCTGGTCACGGCGTGGCTGACGGCGACCCGGACCCCGGGGCTGGTCGGCGGGCGGGACGCCAAGGACCGGGCGCTGGCGGCGCTCGGCCCCGGGCTGGACCGGTCGGCGGCGCCCGACGTACGGCACCGGGTGCTGACCCTGCTGGCCGGGCTGCCGGAGGGGCACTCCGCCGCCGAGGGGTCGCTGCTGGCGCGGCTGCGCTGGGAGCGGCCGCTGCGGGGGCGGGCCGGGGCCGCGGGGGCCGCGGGTTCCGCGGGTTCCGAGCCGGGGCACCGCGGTGCCGGGTCCGCGGCCTCCGGGGCGGCCTCCGGGGACGGTGAGGACCTGCGGTCCCGGCTGGCCCGTTGGACCCTGGCCGAGGCGGAACTGCTGGGCGTCACCGGGCGGGGCGCGCTGTCCGCGCACGGCCGTGCCCTGCTCGGTGCCGCCGCGCCGCAGCCGCCGGGGGCGGCGGGCGCCCGGGAGCCGGAAGCGGCCGACGTCCCCGGCGACAAGCTGCCCGTGCACCACCGGCCCGTCCCGCCGGCGGTCCCGGCCCTCCTGTCCCCCGCCGACCGGGCCGCGGCGTCCGCCGAGGCGGCGCGCCTGCTGGCGCCGCTGCTGCCCGAGCCCCTGGACCACGTCCTGCTCCAGGCCGACCTGACGGCGGTGGCGCCGGGCCCGCTGGAGCGGCCCCTCGCGGACCTGCTGGACGTGCTGGCGGACGTGGAGTCCAAGGGCGGGGCCACCGTCTACCGGTTCACGCCGGGATCGGTCCGGCGTGCCCTGGACGCCGGGCAGACCGCTTCCGACCTGCACGCCTTCCTCGCCGCGCACTCCCGGACGCCGGTGCCGCAGCCGCTGGCGTACCTGATCGACGACGTGGCGCGCCGGCACGGGCACCTGCGGGTGGGCGCCGCGTCGGCGTACGTGCGCTGCGACGACGACGCCGTGCTCAACGAGATCCTCGCCGACAAGCGGGCCGCCGGGCTGGGGCTGCGCCGGCTCGCGCCGACGGTGCTGGCCGCGCAGGCCGACCCGGCGGCGCTGCTGGAGGGCCTGCGGTCGATGGGGTTCGCACCGGCCGCCGAGTCCGCCGAGGGCGATGTCGTGATCACCCGGGCGCACGCCCGCCGCACGCCGCCGCGCACGGCGCCCGAGCCGGTCCCGGACGGCCCGCCGGTGCCCGACGACACCCTGCTCAGGGCGGCGGTCCGCGCCATCCGGGCCGGTGACCTCGCCTCCACGGCCCCGCGCAAGCCCGCCGCGGACGGGGACCGGACGGCGCCCGGGGGCGAGCTGCCCCGCACCACCACCGCCGAGACCCTCGCCACCATGCAGGCCGCCGTCCTGACCGGGGAGGCCCTGTGGATCGGCTACGTCAACGCCGAGGGCGCCGCGAGCCAGCGGGTCATCGCGCCGGTCCGCGTCGAGGGCGGCTTCGTCACGGCCTACGACCACACGGCCGACGAGGTCCGCACGTACCCGCTGCACCGGATCACGGGGGTGGCGGAGCTGGCGGACGAGGAGGGGCAGGGGTAGGGGTAGGGGCGAGCCGGCGGGCGCCCGTGACGGTACGGGGTCTCGGGTTCCGGTCGCCCGTCGGTGACCCGGCCCGGCCTCCCGCCCGTGCCACCGGCCGACCGCCCCTCGGTGGCCTCCGGGCCGGCCGTCCGTCAGCGACCCCCGGGCCGACCGTCCGTCAGCCGCCTCCGGACCGGCCGCCCGTCGGTGGCCCCGGCCGGCCCCGCCGCTGACCCGGCCGTCCGTCCGCCGGTGAACAAGCTCACGCCGTCCGCGGCGGAGCGATGCGGCCCGCTCGGGGCCGTGCGGGCCCTCGATCAGGCAAACTGGACGATTGGCCGTGCAGTGCCCGTGCCGAGCCCGTCGCAGAAAGGCAGCCGCGCGTGAATGGTCCGCTCATCGTCCAGTCCGACAAGACCCTCCTCCTCGAGGTCGACCACGAGCAGGCCGACGACTGCCGGCGCGTCATCGCCCCCTTCGCCGAGCTGGAGCGCGCCCCCGAGCACATCCACACCTACCGGGTGACCCCGCTCGGCCTGTGGAACGCGCGGGCGGCGGGCCACGACGCCGAGCAGGTCGTCGACGCGCTGGTGCAGTACAGCCGCTACCCGGTGCCGCACGCGCTGCTCGTCGACATCGCCGAGACGATGGACCGCTACGGGCGGCTCAGCCTGGTCAAGCACCCGGCGCACGGCCTCGTCCTGACCAGCACCGACCGGCCCGTGCTGGAGGAGGTGCTGCGCTCCAAGCGCATCGCGCCCCTGGTCGGCGCCCGCATCGACCCCGACACCGTCGCCGTGCACCCCTCGGAGCGCGGGCAGATCAAGCAGACGCTGCTGAAGCTGGGCTGGCCGGCCGAGGACCTCGCCGGGTACGTGGACGGCGAGGCGCACCCCATCGAGCTGCACGAGGACGGGTGGGCGCTGCGCCCGTACCAGAAGCAGGCGGTGGAGAACTTCTGGCACGGCGGCTCCGGCGTGGTCGTGCTGCCCTGCGGCGCGGGCAAGACCCTGGTCGGCGCCGGGTCCATGGCGCAGGCGAAGTCGACGACGCTGATCCTGGTGACGAACACCGTCTCGGCCCGGCAGTGGAAGCACGAGCTGGTGAAGCGGACCTCGCTGACCGAGGAGGAGATCGGCGAGTACAGCGGGACGAAGAAGGAGATCCGCCCCGTCACCATCGCCACCTACCAGGTGCTCACCACCCGGCGGAAGGGCGTGTACCCGCACCTGGAGCTGTTCGACTCCCGGGACTGGGGCCTGATCGTCTACGACGAGGTGCACCTGCTGCCCGCGCCCGTGTTCAAGTTCACCGCCGACCTCCAGGCGCGGCGGCGGCTCGGCCTGACCGCGACGCTGGTGCGGGAGGACGGCCGCGAGTCGGACGTGTTCTCGCTGATCGGGCCGAAGCGGTTCGACGCGCCATGGAAGGAGATCGAGGCGCAGGGCTACATCGCGCCCGCCGACTGCGTGGAGGTCCGGGTCAACCTCACCGACTCCGAGCGGCTGGCGTACGCGACCGCCGAGACGGAGGAGAAGTACCGCTTCTGCGCGACGACCGCGACCAAGCGGAAGGTGACGGAGGCGATCGTGCGCCGCTTCGCCGGCCAGCAGATCCTCGTCATCGGCCAGTACATCGACCAGCTCGACGAGCTGGGCGAACACCTCGGCGCCCCCGTGATCAAGGGCGAGACGACCAACCTGCAGCGGGAGAAGCTGTTCGAGGCGTTCCGCCAGGGCGAGATCGGCGTGCTGGTGGTGTCCAAGGTCGCCAACTTCTCGATCGACCTGCCGGAGGCGACGGTCGCGATCCAGGTGTCGGGCACCTTCGGCTCCCGCCAGGAGGAGGCCCAGCGGCTCGGCCGGGTGCTGCGGCCCAAGTCGGACGGGCACCAGGCGCACTTCTACTCGGTGGTCGCCCGGGACACCATCGACCAGGACTTCGCCGCGCACCGGCAGCGGTTCCTGGCGGAGCAGGGCTACGCCTACCGGATCGTGGACGCGGACGAGCTGCTGGCGGAGGGCTGACGGGCGCCCCGGGCCCGCGGGCACCCGCCCGTCAGCCCTCGGGCAGGGTGAGCAGCAGGACCAGGGCGACCGCCCACGGCAGCAGGGACAGGCCGGCCAGCCAGATGCGGGTCACCGACCAGCGGCGGGTGCGGGGCAGCAGCCAGGCGGCGAGCCAGGCGCCCGCCGCGAGGACACCGCCGTGGAGCACGGTGCCGTGGGCGAGGGCCAGGGCGGTCGTCAGGGCCCGCGAGCAGTCGTCGGGGCCGCAGGAGTCGGTCGCCATCGGGGACAGCGCCGCCAGCAGGAGCGCCGCGGGGACCAGGAACGCCCCGAGCGCGGTGGCGACGGCGGGCGCCACCCAGGCGCGGGGGTCCGGCTCGGCCCGGTACTGCCGGGCCGTCGACGCGGGTCCGGCGGGGCGGTGACGGTTCATGCGGCCAGTGAAGCGGCCCGCGGCGCCGCCCGCACCGGTCCGGGTACTCATCTCGGCGGGCGTTCCCGTACTCAGGCGGCCCGCCGCAGGAGGCCCGCCTGAGTACGGCAGGCCCACCCCACAGCGGGCCCGCCGCAGGAGCGCAACTCCTGGGGCGGGCCGCTGATCACGGGTCTCCTTGCCGCTCACCCCCGGGGTTCGCGGGCGAAGGAGGCGGTCGACCAGACGTAGCCGAGGACCGTCAGCCCCACGCACCAGGCGACGGACAGCCACCCGTGGTGGCCGATCCCGTTGCCGAGCAGCAGCCCGCGCAGGGTCTCGATGGCGGGCGTGAACGGCTGGTACTCGGCGATCGGCCGGAACCATCCCGGCATCCCGTCGACCGGGACGAAGGCGCTGGACAGCAGGGGCAGCAGGATCAGCGGGGTGGCGTTGTTGCTGGCGGCCTCGGCGTTCGGGGCGCCCAGGCCCATGCCGACCGCGATCCAGGTGAGCGCCGTGGCGAACAGGACCAGCAGGCCGAAGGCCGCCAGCCACTCCAGCGCCGTCGCGTCCGTCGAGCGGAAGCCGATGGCCACGGCGACCGCGCCCACGACGACCACGCTCAGGACCGACTTCAGCACGCTGCCGACCACGTGTCCGATGAGCACCGAGCCCCGGTGCACGGCCATCGTCCGGAAGCGGTCCACGATCCCCTCCGTCATGTCCATGGACACGGACACCGCGGTGCCGATCGCGGTGCTGCCGATGGTCATCAACAGCAGTCCGGGGACGAGGTAGGCGACGTAGGCGCCGCGTCCGCCGCCGCCCAGGCCCGCGCTCATCACGTCGCCGAAGACGTACACGAAGAGCAGCAGCAGCATGACCGGCGTCAGCAGCAGGTTCAGCGTGAGGGACGGGTAGCGCCGGGCGTGCAGGAGGTTGCGGCGCACCATGGTGGCCGAGTCGCGCACGGCGAGGGAGAAGCGGGAGGGGCGGGACGGGCGGGCGGGAACCGGAAGGGTGGCGCTCATCGGACGGCCTCCTCGGACGGGACGGGAACGGCGGCAGCTTCGGTCAGCGTGAAGAAGACGTCGTCGAGGTCGGGGGTGTGCACGGTCAGCTCGTCCGCCTCCACGCCGGCGGCGTCGAGACGGTCCAGCACGGCGCGCAGTTCGCGCTGGCTGCCGCTGCTGGGGATGCGCAGGGTCAGCGACGCGTCGTCCGGGGCGGCCCCGGCGAGGGCGGTGACGGCCGACCGGTAGCCGGCCGGGTCGGTGAAGCGGAGCCGGACGTGTCCGCCGGGGACGATCCGCTTGAGCTCGTCGGCGGTGCCGTGGGCGGCGATCCGGCCCTCGTGGAGGACGGCGATGCGGTGGGCGAGCTGGTCGGCCTCCTCCAGGTACTGGGTGGTGAGGAAGACGGTCACGCCGTCGGTGACCAGCTCGCGGATGATGCCCCACATGGTGTGACGGGAGCGCGGGTCGAGTCCGGTGGTCGGCTCGTCCAGGAAGATGACGCGCGGACCGCCGACCAGTGTCATGGCGATGTCGAGGCGGCGCTTCATGCCGCCGGAGTAGGTGGCGGCGGGCTTCTTCGCCGCGTCGGTCAGGTCGAAGCGTTCCAGCAGCTCGGCGGCCACCCGGCGCCCCTCGGGCCGCGGGAGGTGGTGCAGGTCCGCCATCAGCAGCATGTTCTCCTCGCCGGTGATCAGACCGTCGACCGCGGAGAACTGCCCGGTGACGCCGATCACCGACCGCACCGCGTGCGGGTCCGCGGCGAGGTCGTGCCCGCCGACCCGCAGGTCGCCCGCGTCCGCGCCGACGAGCGTGGAGAGGATCTTGACGATCGTGGTCTTGCCCGCGCCGTTCGGCCCGAGCAGGGAGAAGATCGTGCCCTCCGGGACGGCGAGGTCGACCCCGTCGAGGACGACCTTGTCGCCGTAAGACTTGCGCAGCCCGTTCGCCGCGATGGCATGGCCGGTCATGGTGTTCTCCTGTCCAGGGCAGCGGGCGGTCAGAGGCTGCGGGCGGTGATGTCGCCGTGGGCGGTGGTCGCGCGCAGGGCCAGGCCGGCGGCGGCGCCGTCGGCGTTGCGGAGGGTGTTGCGGACCCGGCCGTAGCCGGTGCCTGCGTCCAGGGAGGCGGAGACACCGCGGGCGGCGCCGACCTCGACGTCGCCGTACTCCGTGCGCAGGGTCACTGTGCCGCGCAGGGCCTCGCCGACGCGGATGTCACCCTTCTGGGTGCTGATCTCCGCGGAACCGCCCAGGCGGCCGACCGAGACGTCACCGGCGAGGACGGCGAGACGGGCACTCGCGGTCTCGTCGAGCTTGACCGGGCCCTGCGCCCCCTCGAAGGTGACGTCGCCGAGCCGTCCCACGCCGCGGAGTTCGGCGGCCGCCGCCCTCCCCTCGACGTGTGAGCCGGCGGGGAGCAGGACCGTGATCTCGACGGCACCGGACGGGCCGATGAGCCGGTTGTTGGCGCTCGGGCCATGTATCCGCAGGACACCGTCGCGGCAGTCGACCGTGGTCTGCTCCGCCGCCGTCACGTCGCGGCTCCGGGTGGCGTCCGCGGGCAGGACCTCGACCACGGTGTCGGCACGGTCGGCGGCGATGAACCGGATGCGGCCCGCGGGGACGTCGAGGGTGACCGAGACGGGGGCAGGGGTGTCGAACTGCATTGTGCGCTCCTTCGGCTTGTCGTTTCTGATGAAGGAAACGCTACGTTGCGTTCACAGGGACAGCAATCAACTTGTTGCACCGAATGTGCGTTTTCGCAGCTGAACGGCGCCAGATCGTTGCAACGAGCCAAAAGATAACGCAACAGCCCGAGGACTTGTCGTTGCAATGACTTGGGGTGAACGCTATCCTCACGACGTCACGGACCACGAAGGAGACCCCGGTGCCAGGAGGCAGGCTCACCCAGCAGGAACGCCAGCAGATCGCGACGGGGCTGGCCGACGGGCTGGCCTACGCGGAGATCGCCAGGCGCCTGGACCGTCCCACCTCGACGATCACCCGCGAGGTGATGCGCAACGGCGGACCCACCGCCTACCGCGCGGACCTGGCCCAACGCGCCACCGAACGCCGCGCGCACCGGCGCGGACGTGCCGCGTCACGGGGGCCGAAGGCGCTCACGGAGGAGTACGGCCGCGACGCGGAGGCCGTACGTGAATTCGAGGAGACGCTGACCACCGTCTTCATAGCGTCGGGCACGCCCAGGATGATGGCCCGGGTGATGGCCTGTCTGACGCTCACGGACAGCGGGCACCTCACCGCCGCCGAACTGGCCCAGCGCCTGGAGGTCAGCCCGGCGTCCATCTCCAAGGCGGTCACCTTCCTGGAGGGCCAGGGCCTCGTCCGGCGGGAGCGCGAGGAGGGCCGTCGTGAGCGCTACAGCGTCGACGACGACATCTGGCACCAGTCCATGGTGGCCAGCGCCCGGTCCACGGCGCAGGTCGCCGAGACCTCGCGGCAGGGGGTCGGCATCATGGGGCCCGGCACCCCGGCCGCCGTCCGCCTGGAGAACGTCGCCCGGTACCTCGACTTCATCTCCGAGGCGATCACCCGCGCCGCCGAGCAGGCCCGCGAGATCCTGCACACCAAGGCCGCGCCGGCCCCGGACGACGACACAGGCGGAGCGGCATCCCGACCGGCCTCGGGTCACGGGTGACCGGTCGGCGGGGGCGGCCGTGCGGTGACGGGCGCCGTGCGGTGACAGGTGCCCTGCCGACACAGGCGCCGTGCGGACAGCCCGGGCGGCCGGGACGGTCCGCCGGTCACCTGCGGCGGACGCCCGCCTCCTCGCCGTACTCGCCCAGAATGATCACGTCGAAGGCGGCGCCCAGGAAGACCCTGACGGCGCGCAGGGCGGCGCCGACGCGGTGCGGGCGGTCGCCCTGGAGCGGGGTCGCGCCGGTCGGCCGGACCGGCGGTGCGGTGGGGTTGACGGTCGCTGCACTCATGACTCCATGGTTGCTTCCCGCCCCCGGCCCGGACATCGGCCCAGGGACCTGATCCACAGGCCCCGCGCGTACGCCTCCCGGCCGACCCGTACCCCTCAGGCAGGACGGGGCGTCCCCTAGGGGTGGGAGGGGGAGCCGGACGTGGCGTACGGGGGTCGGCGGCCGATCGCGTCCAGTTCGGCGAGGTCCTGCCCGGACAGGGCGATGCCCGCGCCGGTGACGTTCTCCCGCAGATGCGCCACCGACGAGGTACCCGGGATGAGCAGGATGTTGGGCGACCGGTGCAGCAGCCAGGCCAGCGCCACCGCCATCGGCCGGACGCCGTGCCGGGCGGCCACGGCGGAGAGGGCGTCCGACTGCACCGGAGTGAAGCCGCCGAGCGGGAAGAACGGCACGTAGGCGATGCCCTGGGCGGCGAGCCGGTCGAGGAGGGCGTCGTCCTGGCGGTTCGCGAGGTTGTAGAGGTTCTGCACGCACACGAACGGGGCGATGCCCTCCGCCTCGGTGATCTGTTCGGCGGTGACGTTGCTCAGGCCGAGGTGTCGGATCAGGCCCTGCTGCTGGAGTTCGACGAGCGTCTCGTAGGGCCGGGCGAGCGATCCCGGCTGCGGTCCCTCCGCGGTGCCGAGCCGGAGGTTGACGAGGTCCAGCGACTCGACGCCCAGGTTTTCCAGGTTGTCGTGGACGGCCCGGCGCAGGTCGTCCGGCTCCCGGGCCACCGGCCAGCCGCCCTGCGCGTCCCGCACGGCGCCCACCTTGGTCACGACGTGCAGGGAGTCGGGGTAGGGGTGGAGCGCCTCGCGGATCAGCCGGTTGGTGACGTGCGGGCCGTAGGCGTCGGCGGTGTCGATGTGGGTGATGCCGAGGCGTACGGCCTCCCGCAGGACCGCGAGGGCGCCGGCGTGATCGGCCGGGGGACCCATGACGCCCGGGCCGGTCAACTGCATGGCCCCGTAGCCGAACCGGGTGACGGTCAGGTCGCCCATCGTCCAGGTGCCGCCGGGGAGGGTGGTCGTCGCCTTGCTCACCGAGCTGTCGGGTGAAGTTCCGGCGGAGGTGCCGGAAGGCGTGTCGGCGGAGCTGCAGGGAGGCGTGGTGGCTGGAGTGGTCATGCCCCCACCGTCCGCCCGTCGGCCCGGCCCGCCCAGGTCCCTGCCGATCCTGGGAGTGACAGGACCAGGGACTCCACGCCCCCGCCGCCTACGATGGAACGCATGTCTGAGGAGAACCGGCTCGGCGACTACCTCCGGGCGCGCAGGGAGCTGGTGAGACCGGCCGACATGGGACTGCCGGTCCACGGGATCCGACGGGTGCCGGGGCTGCGCCGCGAGGAGGTCGCCCTGCTCGCCGGCATCAGTTCGGACTACTACCTCCGGCTGGAACAGGGCCGCGACCGCAATCCGTCGGCGCAGGTCCTCGATGCGCTGGCCCGGGTGCTGCTGCTCGACGACACCGCCACGGCCTACCTCCACCAGCTGGCCGCACCCCGGCCACGGACCCGCCGCCGGGCCCCCCGGCGGCCCACCGTCCCGGCGGCCACGGAGCAGCTGCTGGCGACGGTCGGACTGCCGGCGTTCGTGACGGACCGGACCCTCGACGTGATCGCCGTCAATCCGCTCGCCTCCGCGCTGGTGCCGTCCCTCCGGGTGGGTGAGAACCGGCTGCGCTCCTTCTTCCTCGACCCGGCCGAACAAGCCCTGCACGCGGACTGGTCCCGCACCGCCGCCCAGTGCGTGGCCGTCTTCCGGCGCCGCCTGGGCACTGACGTCGACGATCCGCGCGTCGTGCGGCTCGTCGGCGAACTGTCCCTGGCGAGTGCCGAGTTCCGGAAGGTGTGGGCCCGCCACGACGTGCGCCCGGTGGTGGACAAGCCGATCCGGATGAACCACCCCCAGGTCGGAGAACTGAGCCTCACCCTGTCCAAGCTGGACGTCGACGGCCCCGACGGCCTGGCGCTCGCCGTCTACCACGCGGCGCCGGGCAGCGAGGACGCCGAGCGCCTGGCGCTGCTCGCCTCCCTGGCCACGGGCCCCGCCCGACGCGCGACGGACCCCACCGGCGCCCGCCCGGCCCACGGGACACGCTGACCAGCCGCCTGGTACTGCTGCCCCTCCGTCCGGGAGGCCGCCCTTTCGCCGACCGGGGGACCGCCGTCCGTCCGGAGGAAAACCGTTTGGACCCGGCCCCGCTCCACGCCCTAGAATCGCCGCTCTTCCCCGCCTCCCCCTCGTGGAGCGCCGCCGCCCGGACGGAAACCGGCCGGCATCCTCCCAGCCCACCCGCAGCAGGTCACCCGGAGGCACCCCCGTGTCCGCGTCCCCTCCCGTCGACGAGCCGATAGACGAACCCGCAGCCGGTTCCGCCGACTTCCCGACGGCCGACGACCCCCTCTCCCGCGAACGCTCCCACCTCGCCGCGTCCCGCTCCGCGCTGCGTGCCATGCGCGAGGACGTCGAAGCGCTCGACATCCGCGACGTCACCGCCAACTGGGTCAACGCCGCCGCCCTGGAACACCAGATCGAGAACCGCGTCAAGGCCCTGGCCGACCTCAGCGACACCCCGCTGTTCTTCGGCCGGCTCGACTACCTGCACGCCCCGGGCGCCGACGCGGAGGCGGACGACGGCGCGGGCGAACGGTTCTACATCGGGCGCCGCCACGTGCACGACGCCGACGGCGACCCCATGGTCATCGACTGGCGCGCGCCGGTGTCGCAGCCGTTCTACCGGGCCTCCCGCACGGACCCCCTGGACGTCGCGCTGCGCCGCCGCTTCGGCTACACCGGCGGCGACCTCACCGCGTACGAGGACGAGCACCTGAACGACCCGGCGGAGGCGGCCGGGCCCAGCAGGCTGCTCCAGCGGGAGATCGAGCGCCCGCGCGTCGGGCCGATGCGGGACATCGTCGCCACCATCCAGCCCGAGCAGGACGAGATCGTGCGCTCGGGGCTCTCCGGCAGCGTGTGCGTGCAGGGCGGCCCCGGCACCGGCAAGACGGCCGTCGGCCTGCACCGCGTCGCCTACCTGCTGTACGCGCACCGCGAGCGGCTGGCCCGCACCGGCACCCTCGTCGTCGGCCCCAACCGGTCCTTCCTGCACTACATCGAGCAGGTGCTGCCCGCGCTGGGCGAGCTGACCGTGCAGCAGGCCACGGTCGACGACCTCGTCGCCCACGTCGAGGTGCGCGGGACGGACGACGCCGCCGCCGCGACCGTCAAGGGCGACGCCCGGATGGCCGAGGTGCTGCGCCGGGCGCTCTACGCGCACGTGACGATGCCGACGGAGCCGGTCGTGGTGGTGCGCGGCTCCCGCCGCTGGCGCATCCCGGCGTACGAACTCGAGGAGATCGTCCGGGAGTTGCTGGAGCGGAACATGCGCTACGGGGCCGCCCGCGACGCCCTGCCGCAGCGCATCGCGCACGCCGTGCTGGTGCGGATGGAGCGGTCCGGCGAGGCGCCGGACGACCGGGTGCAGGACACGGTGGCCCGCAACAGCGCGGTGAAGGCGGCGGTCAAAACGATCTGGCCGGACGTCGACCCGGCGAAACTGGTGCTGCGGCTGCTGGGCGACGCGGACTTCCTGGCGGAACACGCCGAGGGCCTGCTCGACGCCGAGGAGCAGAAGACCGTCCTGTGGGCGAAGCCCGCCCGGTCGGTGAGGTCGGCGAAGTGGTCGGCCGCCGACGCCGTCCTCATCGACGAGGCGGCCGACCTGATCCGGCGCACCCACTCCCTCGGGCACGTGGTGCTCGACGAGGCGCAGGATCTGTCCCCCATGCAGTACCGCGCGGTGGGCCGCCGCTGCACCACCGGCTCGGCGACCGTCCTCGGCGACCTGGCCCAGGGCACCACGCCGTGGGCGACCCGGAGCTGGGACGAGGCCCTGACCCACCTGGGCAAGCCGGATGCGGTGGTGGAGGAGCTGACGGCCGGTTTCCGCGTGCCGACCGACGTCATCGCCTACGCCTCCCGGCTGCTCCCGCACATCGCGCCCGGGCTGACCCCGGTCGCGTCGATCCGCGAGAACCCCGGCTTCTTCGACATCCGCCGGGTCGGCGAACCGGCCGACGTGCTCGACGCCTGCCGCGAACTGCTGCGCCGCGAGGGCTCGGTCGGCCTGATCGCCGCCGACGCCCGCGTGCCGGAGCTGGCCGACGGTCTCACCGCGGCCGGCCTCGGCTTCGTCGCCCCGGGCGAGGAGACCACCCACACCACCCGCCTCACGCTCGTCCCGGCGTCCCTGGCCAAGGGCCTGGAGTACGACTACGTGGTCCTGGACGAGCCGGGCGCCGTGGTCGCCGCCGAGCCCGACGAACGCACCGGCCTGCGCCGTCTGTACGTGGCGCTGACGCGCGCGGTGTCGGGGCTGATCGTCACCCACCGCCACCCGCTGCCGGAGCAGCTGGCGTCGCTCTGACGCACTCCCGGGCCGCAGGGCGGGTCCGCGCTCAGCCGCCGTCACCCCGAGGCCGGCCGGTGTCGACCTGGGGTCAGCCGGTATCGACCGGGCTCAGCCGCCGTCACCCCGGGATCGGCCGGTATCGACCGAGCTCAGCCGCCGTCACCCCGAGGCCGGCCGGTCCCGACCCGAGGTCAGCCGGTATCGACCGAGCTCAGCCGCCGTCACCCCGAGGCCGGCCGGTCCCGACCCGGGGTCAGCCGGTATCGACCGAGCTCAGCCGCCGTAGCCCCGGGTTCAGCCGCCGTCGACGGCCCGCCGCCACTCGGCGACCGCCGCGGCCGACACCGGCCCGTCCCACCCGTCGGGGCGGGCCGCCCCGCCGATGTGGAAGGCGTCGAGTCCGGCCCCGCGCAGGGCGGGCACATGGTCCAGGCGCAGCCCGCCGCCGACCAGCACCTGCTGCGCGTAGCCGGGCTCGCCGCGCCGGCCGGCCTCGGCGCACAGCACGGGCAGTCCGTCGTCGACACCGGCCGGCGAGCCCGCGGTGAGGTAGGTGTCCAGGCCCGGGAGCCCGTCGAGCTGCCGGCGCAGGGCGTCCCGGTCGGCGGCGCGGTCGATGGCCCGGTGGAACGTCCACCGGCACCCGCCCAGCGCGCCGACCACCCGCTCCACCGCCGCCAGGTCCACCCGGCCGCTCGCGTCCAGGAAGCCGAGGACGAACTCTTCCGCCCCGGCCCCGCGCAGCTCTCCTGCGACGCCGACGAGCCGGTCCACGTCCCCGGCGGCGAAGCCGTCCGCCAGCCGCAGCATCACCCGGAGCGAGAGGTCGACCGCGTCGCGGATGGCAGCCACCGTCGCGGGTGACGGGGTGAGGCCGTCGGCCGCCATGTCGGTGACCAGCTCCAGACGGTCCGCACCGCCCTCCTGGGCGGCGACCGCGTCCTCGACGCCGAGGGCGATCACCTCCAGGACCGCACGCTTGCTCATGGGACCCCATTCATCGGTTCGTCAATTGACCGGTGCGTCGATATCGGTGTCGGTGTGCACACCAGACTACGACGACAGGTCTAGTCCAATCCACCCCGCATCGCCGGACACGCCGCCCAACGCACCGCCCACCGTGCCGCCCTGCCGACGGAGCGATCCCCTGCGGTCCGTTGGCGTGACAACCACCCCGTCCGGTATGTCGGTCCCGCCGTACGGGGGCCGACGGCCAACCTTGCGGGCATGCATGTGATCACACAACGCGTGGCCGCCCTCCGCTCCCGGCTCGGCCGGGCCGGACTGGCCTGCGCACTCGTGGCGGGCCTCGCCCCCGCCCTGGTCGTCGGCGCCGGCAGCGGGCCGGCACAGGCCGCCCCGCTGCCGGGAGGTCTCGGCCCGTGCGTGCCGGGTGACTGCCCTGACCCGTTCCCCCAGGTCAACAACGGCCCGTTCGCCGGCCGGGACAACGGCATCAGCATCTTCGTCGGCGACGACTTCCTGGTCCGCGGGAGGGCCGCCGAGGCCGAAGGCAGGGTCGTCGTCCTGGACACGTTCGACATGGACAAAAGCCCCGGCGGCAGCTCCGTCTACAACGTGGGCATCGTCGGTGTCGGCTCGCGCGTCCCCCCGCCGGACGGCGCCGACTTCCTGACCACCGGCGGGGACGTCACCGTCGCCCCCGGCCAGCGGCTGCTCGCCGAGGGCGGGGTCGTCCGCCACGCCGGCGAGGTGACGGGCACCGTGAACGCCACCCTCCGGCACGACCCGGACGCCGTCGTGCCCTACCGGCCGCTGCGCGACCGGCTGACCGCGGCCAGCCAGTGCTACGCCCGGGTCGACGGCACGCCCCGCCCGGCCACGGGCACGGCCGTGGACCAGGGGTACCAGACCCTCTTCACCGGCGACGGCACCTCACCCCTCCAGGTGTTCAACGTCGACTTCGACCTGACCGGCCCCGGCGGCGGCCAGCAGGGGATCACCTTCGCCGGCATCCCGGAGGGCGCGACGATCCTGGTGAACCTCGTCGGCTCCGACCGGGTCGTCAACACCTACAGCGGCGGCCTCGTCGACGCGACCGACCCGCTCAACGCCCACCGCGAGCGGCTGCTGTGGAACTTCCCCGACGCCACCTCGGTGGACCTGACCGGCTCGGGCCAGTTCCAGGGGAGCGTCCTGGTCGGACAGCAGGCGTCCATGACCACGGTGACCCTGCCGGGCATGAACGGCCGCTTCTTCACCACCGGTTCGCTCACCCACACCAGCGCACAGACCGGAGTCGAGTTCCACTCCTACCCCTTCGACGGCGACCTGCCGGACTGCGACGGCGACGAGCCGGTCACCGGCGAGGTGCGGATCGACAAGACCGACGCCGCGACGGGCGACCCCCTGCCGGGCGCGGTCTTCGAACTCTGGCAGGAGACCAACGGCACCGACGGACTCCAGACCTCCGGCGCCGACCCCGACACCCGGCTCGGCGACACCTGCACCACGGGCCCGGACGGCACCTGCGCCCGCACCGTCCCACCGGGCACCTACTACTGGCGCGAGACGGCGGCCCCCGACGGCTACGACCTGCCCGACCCCGGCGTCTTCGGTCCCCTCGTCCTGACCGGCGCGGACGCTGCCGAGGGGGTCCGCGCCGCCGCGGAGAACACCCGGACCGGGCAGCCCGACCCGGACGGTTCCCTCGCGGTGGAGAAGGCCGACGCCGAGGACGGCAATCCCCTCGCGGGCGCGGTCTTCGCCCTCTGGCGGGAGAGCAACGGCACGGCCGGACTCCAGACGTCGGGCGCCGACCCCGACACGATGACGGGCCGGAGCTGCACCACCGGCACGGCGGGCACCTGCTTCTTCGACGGCCTGCCGCCCGGTGCGTATTACCTGGTCGAGACGGCCGCACCCGACGGCTACGTACGGCCCGCCGACCCGGTCAGCGGCCCGCACGAGCTGACCGCGGACGGCGCCGGGGATGACGTCACCGTCCGGCTCACCAACGACCGCGACGAACCCGACAAGCCCGATGAGCCCGATGAGCCCGATGAGAACGGCTACGGCGGCTACGGCGACTCCGGCGGCTACGGCACCGGCCACGGAAAGGGCCACGGCGGCTACGGGAGCCGCTGACCCCGTCCGCCCGTCCGCCCGTTCGCCGTCACCGGTCGCGGGGCGTGCGCCCCGCGACCGGTGCGCACGCTCCGGGCGGTCCCTCAGTCCCCGAAGATGTTCAGCTCCTCCGCCCGCGCCCCCGCCAGCTCGTACGACGCGCCGTGCACCGGGCGCCCCGCGTACAGCCGCACCAGGGTGGCGCCGTCCCCGATGTAGCGGGCGGGCGGCCGCTCGCCCGAGATGTCGCCCAGGCGCAGCGGCTCGTCGGCGTCGTCGAGGTCGGCGTGCAGGGGGAGGTGGTGGTCGCGGCAGGTCACGTAGGCCAGCAGGGCGAGCGCCTGCGGCAGCCGGTCGCCGCCGTACGCGCCCGGCTCGCCGAAGGTCTCCCGGAGGTCCCCGGCGTGCACCCACTCCCCCAGCGCGAGCACGTCCAGCACCCCGCCCGCCCGGGCGATCACCGGCCCGACCTCGGTCAGCCCGCGCTCGAACTCGTCCACGATCCGCGCGTTGCTCCAGTCGGCCCGCTCGGCGATGTCCCGGTCGTTGGACTCGGGGGAGAACACGCCCTTCTCGAAGCGGCTCTCCAGCACCCGCGTGAACGCGGCCGAGCAGTGCGCGAGCACGTCCCGCACCGTCCACCCGGGACACGCGGCGACCGGCAGCGCGAAGTCCTCGTCCTTCCTGGCTCGCAGCAGCGGCACCAGGACGTCCCGCTCGTCGGTGAGCAGCCGCCCGGGCAGCTCGGGGTCACGTACGTCGTGCACATCGGCAGGAGTCGTCATACGACCCACGCTAACGGCGGCACCGCCCCGGGCGGCGGCATCTTTCGGGGTGGCCGCCCCGTCAGTCTACGGAAGGGGCGGTGAGGGAGGCGAGCGCGCCCAGGACGCGGGCGGCCGGCGCCGGATCGACCAGCCACTTCAGGTGGCTGCCCGGCAGCGTGCGGACGTCGTACGGGTTGTCCGGGGTCAGCGCGTCGCCCTCACGGATCAGCCGGTCCTGCAGCGCGAGCGGCATGCTCGCGTCGTCGGCCAGGCGGACGTACGTCTTCGGCACCCGCCCCCAGGTCGCCGCCTGGGCCCGGTCGGCGGAGGTGCCGACGTCCAGGTTCTCGTCGGGCTGGAAGGTGTTGAGGAAGGTCAGGAACTCCTCGTCGGTGCCGTCGGCGAGGAAGGCGGCCTTGAGCGCGGCGAGGGCGGCCGGGTCGGCGGTGCGGAAGTTGACGCGGAGCAGGCCGAGTTCGGCGGGGTTCCCGGCCGCCGCCAGGGCCAGAGAAGCGGCGTCGACGTCGGCCATCTCCGGCTCGCCGTAGTAGTCGCCGACGTCGAGCGCGACCGGGCACCAGGCCGCGACGTAGACGATGCGGTCGATCAGGTCCGGGCGGGCGTTGGCCGCCGCGGTGGCGGTGATGCCGCCCCGGCTGTGGGCTACCAGGATCACCGGGCCGTTCCGCTTGGCCCGCTCCAGGACCCCGATCAGGTGCGCGGCGTTGTCGGCCAGCGTGACACCCTTGATCGCGCCGGGCGCGGCGGCGAGGGCGTCCAGGTCCTGCGGCGCCTGGTAGGCGCGGGTGTAGGTCGCCCCGAAGCCGTGCCCGGGCAGGTCGACGGCGACCGACCGGTGCCCCAGGAGCCCCAGTTCGGCCTGGAGCGGCGCGAAGGAGAAGGAGTTCGCGAAGGCCCCGTGGACCAGGACGTAGGTCGGTTGCACTCGGCAGCTCGATTCTTCCGGCGGTGTGGAGCGCGACACTCGCGCCGGGAGCCTGTGCGGTCAACGCACGCCCGGGGGCCACGCGGACGACTCACACTACTCAGCGGAACATCACCCGCACCATTCGTTATCGGCCTCCCGCCCCCGCACGTCAGCCCCGGGCCCGGCCCAGGCCGCTGCGTCCCGCACGAGCCCACGCTGCCGTCGGACGCGCTACAGCGTGCTCGGCACGTCACCTTCGTCGGTCTGTTGCGCGGGAATGGCCGGCTTCTGTCCTACGGCCTTGCCGAGACCAAACATCAGACTTGTCGGCTGCGCGGTCCGCCGGTCGGACACCACGATGCCGCCGCGCCACTTGCCCGCCGGGTCCTGGTACCGGAACTGGAGCTTCTTCAGCCGCTCACCGAACTCCTCCCGCAGCGGTCGGTACGCGTCGTCGCAGTGCACGTTCCACGTCACGTCGTTCAGGTAGGCATGGCAGGCGATGGGGAACAGCAGGGAGGAGACGACGAGGTCCGAGAGCTGGAGCAACGTGTGGGTGTCACTGTGTCCGAAGACCGGCGATTCGATGATGCCCTTGAGAAGGTCACCGCCCGCGCGGTACTTGCGCGTCGTGATGCAGTGCACGTTCGGGGCGTTCTTGGACTTGGTGCGGCTGTCGAGGACCATGACGCCGCGCGCGTGGCAGTCCAGCAGCTGGGCCTGAAATGTCTCGGTGAGGCTCCCCACCGAGGTGCTGTACACGCCGGTCTCGTTGAAGGCGAGGCCCTCCTGCTTCACCCACACTCGGGCCAGGAGACGTGCGTGGTAGCGCTCCAGTAAGCCGAGGATCGAGTCGACGAGGAGCATCGCCGCCCGACGCTGGTCGCGGTTCCCGACGCGGACGTCCTTGCGGACGTCAGAGCCCTTGATCTCCGTGTGGATCACTTCGGAGAGATGCAGAGCACGGCGCAACTGCGGCCGGTACGTCTTCTTGATGTTGAGGAAGTCCCAGGTCAGCTGCTTGATGTGGGAGTCGTGAACGGTGAAGCCACCGACGACGAGGACCGGCGGGGCGTCCGGTCTGGCGGGGTCGAGTGTCTGGCCGTTGCCCGCCTCGTCGATGTAGCACAGGTACAACGATCCCTCCCGGAAAGCACTCGGGCCGCTCCCGAAGGAGCGGCCCCAGGACCTGGTGCAGCCATATGCACCGTGTTTTGTTTGCTACCGCCGATGCTGCCAAGACCGACGGAAGCGGGTCAAGCCGACCGTCACGCCATGTTGACGTCGGTTTTCGGTCAGTGAGCGTGACGCGCGTAAGCGACGAAGGCGGACCAGGCGGCGGGGTTCACGGTGAAGGCGCCCTGGCCTGTGTTCTTGGAGTCGCGGACGTGGACGGAGGCGGGGAGGGTGGCGACCTCGACGCACTCGCCACCTTCACCACCGCTGTAGCTGGACTTAAACCAGTGGAGCGCCTGGGCCTGGGACTGCTCGGTGTTCATAGGTCTCCTTGCAGCAACTTCTCGATGTGGCGCACGGATTCGGCAGGGGACAACGCCTGTGCCCGCAGGATTCCATACCGCACGGCGAACCCGCGTACGCTTTCCCGCTTGGCGATCACACGCCCGTTGCCCTGACTCTCCACGTACGCAACTTGCTCCCCGCCCTCTGGGGTCATCATCGTGAATGGACCGTCCGCCCCTGCGTGATCGGCAACCCGGGTCGGCATGACCTGGATCTCGACGTGAGGGTTTTCGGCAACGAGCAGCATGTGCTCCAACTGACCACGCAGTACGTCCACGCCACCGAACGGACGCTCCAGCACGGATTCTTCGATGACGAAGCTGAGAGTTGGCGCGGGCTTCCGCTCGTAGATCTTGTGACGGGCCATCCGCGCCGCCACCATCTGCTCGATCTCGTCTTCGCGCCGCCGGGGCCTGCGCACGGTGAACATGGTTCGTGCGTACTCCTCGGTCTGGAGCAGGCCGGGCACGGCCAGCACCGCGTACGCATGGAATTCGACGGCTTCTTCCTCGATCCGCGCAGCATCCCGGAAGAAGGCCGGGTACCGCGTCAGGGCGACCGCTCGCTTCATCGCAAGCAGAACCCCGTCCGCCTCAAGCAGCGTGTCCAGCTTCTCGATGGTGTCCGGCCTGGCGATTCGCCGGCCCTGCTCGATCGCGGCGATCTGCGCCTCGCTGTATCCGAGGAGCGGGCCGAGGGCGGCCTGGGTGAGACCGGCACGCTCCCGAAAGAGCTTGATCTGCCTGCCGAAGCACCGCAGGAGTTCGTCGGCAGGATCCTGGCCGCGTGCCACGACCGCCTGTTCCGGAACCTGCACCATGGGCCACCCCTGTTCCTGCCCTTACAGACACATTCGGCGCCCTTACAGCCACAATGTGTAAGGACGTGGTTGCTGGTCACCGTACGTACGCCGCACGAGGCTCGCCCCCATGACCACCGAAACTCCCCCAATCGAGCACACCGGGCAGCCTGCAGTCCATGCCGAAGACTTCTCCATGTGCTTCACGTCCACCCCGCGAGGTGCCCGCTTGGCCCGGCGGCTCGCTTCCCACCGCTTGGACGTCTGGGGCTTCCCGTACGAGTCCGAAGTGAACGAAACCGTGACGCTGGTCGTGGCCGAACTCACCGCCAACGCGGTGACCCATGGCAGTGTTCCGGGCCGTGACTTCCGCCTGAGCCTGACACTGGCGGCCGCCCGCGACCTTGTGCGCATCGAGGTCACCGACACCCGAGACGGTGGCTTGCCGTCGGCCCGGCCCTGTGCTCCTCAGGATGCCGAGGCGGAGGAGGGCCGCGGCCTCTGGTTGGTGTCCTGCCTGGCGAGCCGGCTGTCCATCGGACCGCGCGAAGATGGAGGACCGGGCAAGACGGTACGAGCCGAGCTGGATCTCCGCGGCGAAGTTCCTGCGATCGACCGAGTCGCGGAGTGACCGGATGACCGCGCGGTGATGACGTAAGCGGTCCGGGTCCGAGCCGAGGTGTTCCGGATCTTCCGTACCGCCCATCGTTGTCGTTGGCGGGTCGTAGGATCCCTCGTGTGATTACGGGCGAGCTGAAGAGCAAGGTGGACCGCGTCTGGGACGCGTTCTGGTCGGGCGGGATCTCCAACCCGCTGGAAGTGATGGAGCAGATCACCTACCTGCTCTTCATCCGACGTCTGGACGAGCTGCAGACCGTCAAGGACAAGATGGCCCGGCGCGGCATCCCGGACACCAACCCGTTCTTTGGTCCTGATCAGCAGGATCTGCGCTGGCAGAACTTCAAGGACACCGAGCCGGCGAAGCTGTACGAGACGGTCGCAGAGAGGGTCTTCCCGTACCTGCGCGCGCTGGGCGGCGAGGACTCCACGTACTCGCACCACATGAAGGACGCCCGCTTCACCATCCCGACGCCCAACCTCCTGTCCAAGGTCGTCCTCCTCCTGGAGGGCATCCCCATGCAGGACAAGGACACCAAGGGCGATCTGTACGAGTACATGCTCGGCAAGATCGCCTCGGCAGGTCAGAACGGGCAGTTCCGCACCCCTCGGCACATCATCCAGCTGATGGTCGAGATGACCGAGCCGAACCCACGCGACGAGATCTGCGACCCCGCCTGCGGCACGGCCGGCTTCCTGGTCGCCGCGTCCGAGTACGTGCAGCGCATCCACAAGGACGACCTGGTCGAGGCCGACAACCAGCATCACTTCAACAACAGCATGTTCCACGGGTTCGACTTCGACTCGACAATGCTTCGCATCGGCTCGATGAACATGCTTCAGCACGACGTCGCGAGCCCGGACATCCGCTATCGCGACTCGCTGTCCGAGGACGCGGGCAAGGACACCGCCCGCTACTCCTTGATTCTGGCGAACCCGCCTTTCGCCGGCAGCCTCGACTACGAGACGACGTCCTCGGAGTTGCTGAAGCTCGTTAAGACCAAGAAGACCGAGCTTCTTTTCCTGGCTCTCTTCCTGAAGCTGCTCAAGCCGGGCGGCCGGGCTGCGGTAATCGTCCCCGACGGCGTCCTCTTCGGTTCGACGAAGGCGCACAAGGAGCTGCGTCGCATGCTGGTCGAGGAGCAGAAGCTCGACGCGGTGGTGAAGCTGCCGTCCGGCGTCTTCAAGCCGTACGCCGGTGTTTCCACCGCCATCCTGTTCTTTACGAAGACCGACTCCGGTGGCACGGACGAGGTCTGGTTCTACGACGTCCAGGCGGACGGCTTCAGCCTGGACGACAAGCGCACGCCTCTGTTGCCGGATGACCGACTGGGCGTCCGCGCCACCGGCCTCACGGCCGAGGAGCACGCGAAGAATAACCTTCCCGACGTCCTGGCCCGCTGGAAGCGCCGCAGCACGGACGAGCGCTCGCGTGCCCGGACGGAGCAGAGCTTCTGCGTCCCGAAGTCCGACATCGCCGCCCAGGGGTACGACCTTTCCTTGAACCGCTACAAGGAGGTGGTTCACGAGGAGGTCACGACCCGGCCGCCGCTAGAGATTTTGGACGACCTCGAGAGGCTGAACAAGGAAATCGAGGCGGGCACGGCGAAGTTGAAGGAGATGCTGGGATGACGCGACGCGCCCTGAAGGATCTAGTCAAGCCCGTTCAGACCCTGGACCCCAAGAGCGCCTTCGCCGACGAGTTCACCTACATCGACATCGCTTCGGTGGACCAGAAAACGAAGCGCGTCACCGGGGCCCGTCCAGTGCCGAGGGAGGAGGCACCGAGTCGGGCACGGCAGCTTGTACACGCGGGCGACATTCTAGTTTCTACCGTCCGCCCGAACTTGAACGCCGTCGCCCCCGTACCGATCGAACTGAACGGAGCAATCGCGTCCACAGGTTTCTGCGTTCTGCGCCCCGGACCCGACCTTGACTCGGACTACCTGAAGCACTGGGTCATGACCTCCGAGTTCGTCCACTCGATGGTGAGCCAAGCCACCGGGCAGAGCTACCCGGCGGTCTCCGACCGGATCGTGAAGCAGTCAACGCTGCCTGTTCCGAGCGTGGAACGGCAGCGGCGAATCGCCTCAGTCCTGGACCAGGTGGATGTCCTGCGTGCCAAGCGCCGCCAAGCCATCGCCCTCCTTGAGGATCTCATCCAGTCCATCTTCCTGGACATGTTCGGCGACCCTTTCAACAACCCGAACGGGTTTCCGCTGCGCGCTCTCGACACATTGATCACCCATGGTGACCGAATCAACTACGGCGTAGTGCAGCCAGGTACGCATAACGATGACGGCGTGACCTTGATCAGAGCCGGTGACTTGCACCCCGACGGCATCGACAGGTCATCACTCATGAAGATTTCTCCGGATATCGAGGCACGTTACTCACGATCCCGCATCAAAGGCAATGAGATCCTGGTGGGCTGCGTCGGCGCCATCGGGGCGGTCACCGTTGTAGATACTGAGGACATCGGCTCCAATGTAGCGCGAGCGGTGGCGCGTATACCCATCACTTCCGATGTCGATCGGGAATTTCTTGCCGCTTATCTGCGCATGGATTTTGTGCAGCAATATTTTGAACGCGAGTTGCGAACGGTCGCACAGCCGACACTCAACATCAAGCAACTCAAGGAGGCTCCGGTTGTCCTCCCCCCGGAGAACCTGCGCGCCGAATTCGTGAACCGGGCGCGTGCAGCAGCACAACAGCGGCAGACCCACCGCGCCCACCTCGTCAGCCTGAATGAGCTCTTCACATCGCTCCAGCAGCGCGCCTTTTCCGGCACCCTCTGGGACCATGAAGCCGCCGCATAGGGCCTGACACGCCCACATACTGCGGCACCGACTGCACCACGCCCAGTCGCCGACCGTCGTCGCAACCACTCACTGACCGGTCGGCGTCCAACAACCGTTACATCACGTCACATAGGCCACCGAGCGCGTAGCAGCCAGGGGAGGACGCACGCGCTCGCAGGGGGAAGGGACACGGCTCGGTCATGGCCATGGAGCGGCACGACGACGTACAGGAGCAGGGCAAGAACCGGGGCGAGGGGAATCCGGCGGGCGCTCGGGACACCACCGCCGCTCGCAACGTCGGCCAGCCCCAGAGTAACTTCCACTTTCTCCGCGCCGAGTGGCCCGCCCTCTACGACGAAGCCCGCCGCGCAGAACGGCTCGCCCACGCGGACCCCCGTACCTCCTGCTTCTACGCCCGCCGTGTCCTCGAACTTGCCGTGCACTGGATGTACGACAACGACTCGGCGCTGCGCCCTCCGTACCAGAACGACCTGAGCGCGATGCTGCACGAGCCGAGCATGCGGAATCTGGTCGGGCCGACGCTCAGCGCGAAGATGGACCTCATCCGGCGCCAGGGCAACCACGCTGTGCACCGCCCGGCCCCCGTCCAGGCCAGGGACGCAGTACGGACGGTCGCCGAGCTGTTCCACGTCTTCTACTGGTTCGCCCGTACCTACGCGCCCGACTCGGCCACCGCCCCCGCCCCCGGTGTTCAGTTCGACACCCAGCGCATTCCGCGTCCCGTCCCCGCCGAGGTCAAGCTGCGCCGCCAGGCCGAGCTGAAGAAGCAGGCCGAGGAGGACCAGGCCCGTTGGGACGTGCAGGCCAAGGAACTGGCCGAGGCGCGCGCGAAGGGGGCACAGCTCGCCTCCGAAGTGGCCGAGCTGCGCGCCCGGATCACCGCGCTCCGCAAGGCCAACGAGACCCGCCCTGACACCCACGACTACGACGAGGCCGCTACCCGCGACCTGTTCATCGACCTTCTCCTCAAGGAGGCGGGCTGGGACCTCACCGAGGAGCGCGACCGCGAGTTCCCGGTCGACGGCGAGCCCGGGGTGATCAGCAAGTCCGGCACGGGTTACGTGGACTACGTCCTGTGGGGCGACGACGACCGCCCTCTCGCGATCGTCGAGGCCAAGCGCACCCGGGTCGACGCCCGCGCCGGCCGCCAGCAGGCCGAGCTCTACGCCGACGCGCTCGAAGCCGCCTACGGCCAACGACCCGTGATCTTCTACACCAACGGTTACGAGACCTACCTGTGGGATCAGTGGGGCAGGGGCAAGGACGTCAAGGACAGGAACAGGGGTTACCCGCCCCGCCGGGTCCAGGGCTTCCGCACCAAGGACGAGCTGCACTGGATGATTCGGCAGCGCGCCGGCCGGCTCGCCCTGAAGTCGTCCAACGTCAACCAGGGCATCGCGGGCCGCCCGTACCAGCTCCAGGCCATTCAGCGGGTCAGTGAGAGCTTCGAGAAGGAGCAGCGCCGCCGCGCCCTGCTCGTCATGGCGACCGGCACCGGCAAGACCCGCACCACCGTGGCCTTCGTCGAGCTGCTGCAGCGGGCGGGCTGGGCGCGCCGCGTCCTCTTCCTCGCCGACCGACAGGCCCTCGTCAACCAGGCGGTGCGCGCGTTCAAGGAGCACCTGCCGAACAGCGTGACGGTCAACCTCCTCACCGAGAAGAAAACCGACGCCCACGTCTACGTCTCGACGTACCCGACGATGATGAACCTGGTCAACGAGGTCACGGAGGACGGCCGCCGCCGCTTCGGGCCGGGCTTCTTCGACCTGGTCGTCATCGACGAGGCCCACCGCTCGGTCTATGACAAGTACGGCGAGCTGTTCGAGTACTTCGACAGCCTCCTCCTGGGGCTGACGGCCACGCCCAAGGACGACGTCGACCACAACACGTACCAGCTGTTCCAGCTGGAGGACGGCGTCCCCACCGACTCCTACAGCCTGGACCAGGCCGCCGCGGACGGCTTCCTGGTGAAGCCGAACGTCGTCGACGTGCCCTTCGACTCCCTGCGGCGGGGCTTCCGCTATGACGACCTCACCGAGGAGCAGAAGGAGGCCTGGGACAACCTGGAGTGGACCGAGGACGGGCAGGTCCCCGACGCGGTCTCCGTTGACGAGATCAACCGCTTCCTGTTCAACCGGCCGACCATCAACAAAGCTCTCGAAGTATTGATGCGTCACGGCCTGCGCGTCGAGGGCGGGGACCGGCTCGGCAAGACGATCATCTTCGCCAAGAACAACACGCACGCCCTGGCCATCGAGAAGCAGTACAACCTCAACTACCCGCAGAGCGCCGGGACCGACGCCCGGGTCATCACCTACCAGGAGAAGAACCCCCAGCAGCTCATCGACGACTTCTCCGACCCGGCCAAGGCCCCGGACATAGCCATCTCGGTCGACATGCTGGACACCGGTATCGACGTGCCCGAGGTACTGAACCTCGTGCTGTTCAAGCCGGTGTACTCACGGACCAAGTTCTGGCAGATGATCGGCCGCGGCACCCGTCTGCGTCCGGACGTCTACGGGCCCGGTCGCGACAAGGACGGTTTCAACGTCTTCGACCTGTGCGGCAACGCGGAGTTCTTCAACCAGGAACTCGACCGCGCTCCCGCCCGGCAAGCCCCGACGCTCACCGAGAAGCTGCTGCAGCGCCAGCTCGACCTCATCCGAACGCTGGACCGCCGCCAGGCTCCCAACCCGGCGCAGGACGGCGGTCCGGACGCGATCGACACCGAGGCGTCCCTGCGCTGGGCGGCGGCGCACCGTCTTCACCGGACGGTACGGGGCATGAACCTCGACAACTTCCTCGTGCGGCCGCACCGCCGTCACGTGGAAGTGTTCGGCGGTGACTTCGCCGCCTGGCACCGCATCGGCGACGACGCGGCCCACGCGCTGAGCGAGGACGTCCTCGGCCTGCCGTCCGACTACTGGCCGGAGGGCGAGGACAAGGGCGAGGAGGCCAAGCGGTTCGACCTCATCGCCTACCGCCTCCAGCTCGCGGCCCTGGAGGGAGGCTCCGACTACACGCGCCTACGCGGTCAGGTCAAGGAACTCGCGGAGGACCTTCTCGGTAAGACCAACATCCCCGTCGTCCGCGATCAGGCCGACCTGCTGGAGGCCATCACGGACGACGCGTGGTGGCAGAACGTGACCGTCCCGATGCTGGAGCACGTGCGCCGCCGCGTGCGCGGCCTGGCCCACCTGGTCGACGCTCCGGCCGCCCGGAAGATCGTCTACACGGACATAGCGGAGGACCACGGGGACCTGACGGAGATCGAGCTCAAGGGTCTGCCCGTCGGCACGGATGAGGAACGCTTCAAGCAGAAGGCCCGCGCCTACCTCGAGACCCACCGCGAGCAGGAGGCCGTCCGCAAGCTGCGCGAGAACGAGCAGGTCACGACTGAGGACCTGACCACCCTGGAGGAGGTCTTCCTCATCGAGGGGGTCGCCTCGGCCGAAGACCTGGAGCAGAAGCGGGCGGCCGACGGCGGTCTCGGTGTGTTCCTGCGCCGCATCGGCGGCCTGGACCGGGAGGCGGCGCAGGAGGCCTTCTCCGGTTTCATCGCCGACCACGATCTCTCCGCCGACCAGATCGACCTCGTGGGCCTCATGGTCCGGTACGTGGCGGCCAACGGGCTCATCGGCATCCGCGACCTGTACGAGAACAACCTCTTCAGCAGCCGCGGGGTCATCGACGACCACTTCACCGACGACGAGATCGACGCCTTGGAGGTCGTCTTCCGCACTCTGCGCGCCCGTGCCATCCCGGATGCGGACCTCGCAGCTTGAGGAAACCCTTCCAGAGCCACGGAGCGGGCACGCACCGGGAAGAATGACGGCATGGCCGACACAGAAGCCCTCCGCGTCCGTTTCGTCCGTGCTCTGGAAGGGGCCCGCGGTCCCGGCGGCGGGCCCGATCCGCTGCCGTACGCCGACGATCTGCTCGGGCGATGGCAGGAGCCGCAGCGGCACTACCACACGCTCGCCCACCTCACGGCCGTCCTCGACCACGTCGACACGCTGGCGGAGCACGCCGGGGACCCGGACGTCGTACGGCTGGCGGCCTGGTTCCACGATGCCGTGTACCTGCCGGAGCGGTCGGAGAACGAGGAGCGGTCCGCGCGGCTCGCCGAGCGGGCGCTGCCCGAGGCCGGGGTGCCGGCGGAGGCGACCGCCGAGGTGGCCCGGCTGGTGCGGCTCACCGTGTCGCACGACCCCGCCGACGACGACCGCGACGGCCAGGTGCTGTGCGACGCCGACCTCGCGGTGCTCGCGTCGCCGCCGTCGGCGTACGCCGCCTACACGGTCGCCGTCCGCGAGGAGTACCACTTCGTCCCCGGCGACGCCTTCCGGGAGGGCCGCGCCGCCGTGCTGCGTCAACTGCTCGGCCTGCCCCGCCTGTTCCGCACCCCGTACGGGGCGGAGCACTGGGAGGCCACGGCCCGCCACAACCTCCGCGGCGAGCTGGACATGCTGTCGACCCCGCCACCGCCGCCCGCTTAATCTCGCCCCATGGATGCCACGGGCGCACAACAGGTCGAGGAAGCCGTCGCGGACTGCGTGAGCGCGCTGGGGGCAGCCGTCGGCCGGGACTGGCGGGCCGTACGGGCCGAGGGGCTGGAGTGGGACTGCCGGCGGACGGCGGAGCACATCGCCGACGACCTGATCTCCTACGCGGGCCAGCTCGCCGGGCGGGCCACCGACGCCTACGTCCCCTTCGGGATCGCTCTGGAGGACGGCACCGACAACGCCGGTGCCCTGCACGTGATCCGCACGGCCGGAACCCTGCTGGCCGCCACCGTGCGCAGCACCCCGCGCGCGGTGCGCGCCTTCCACCCGTTCCCGTTCCGGCACGCGAACCGCGAGGGGTTCGCAGCGATGGGCGTGGCCGAGGTGCTTCTGCACACGCACGACATCGCCGCCGGGCTGGGTGTGGCGTACGAACCGCCCGCCGCCCTCGCCGAGTTCGTGCTGACGCGGCTCTTCCCGGAGGTGCGGCCGGGGCCCGCGCCCTGGCCGACGCTGCTGTGGGCGACGGGGCGCGGGGACCTGCCCGGCCGGGAGCCCGTGACCGCCTGGCGGTGGAGCAACAACCTGGTGGTCCCGGCGGACCGGCTCACCCTGGAGGGCGTCACCCCGGCCGCCGCGGCCGGCCTGGCGGTCGGCGGGGGCGGCGGGTTCACCTGGGTGGACTCGGGGCCGTACGACGGGACGCGGGACGCGGCGGGGGCACTGCTCAAGGCGTACGAGACGGGGGTGTTGCGGGCCCGTTGGGGGATGTTCGTCATGGTGCGCCGGGAGGACGACCGCGCCATCGGCGGCATCGGCTTCCACGGCCCGCCGGACGAGGACGGCCGGGTGGAGATCGGCTACGACCTGTCGCCCGAGGCGCGCGGCCACGGGTACGCCACGGAGGCGCTGCGCGCGTTGTCGGCGTGGGCGCTGGAGCAGCCGGAGGTGACGTCGGTGTTCGCGGCCACCGAACCGGACAACCTCGCCTCCCAGGCCGTGATCGGCCGGGTCGGGTTCACCCGGATCGACGGGGGCGAGGAAGAGTTCGCCTACGAGCTGCGCCGCTGACCCGGGTTTCCCACGGCCGGCCCGGGAAGCGGACGGGGGCCGAAGACGCCCCCGGCGCCGGAAAGACCCGGGCCACCGGGCAGACCCGAGCCGCCAGGGAGACCCGAGCCACCGGGGAGACCCGAGCCGCCGGAGAGACCCGGGGCGCCGGGGAGGCCCCGCACCGCGCTTCTGCCGGTCCCCGTGCTCGCGCCCTTCCGGCGGCGCAGACCCGCTCCGTGCAGCAGGCGCACCACCTCGCGGCTGCTGACCTCCAGCGCGCCCGCCAGCACCACCTCGCCGTAACGGTGTTCGGGGATGTCGTAGTGGTCGCGTTCGAAGGCACGGCGCGGGACGCCGAGGCGGGCGGCGAACAGGTGCAGTTCGTCGTAGGAGACGTCGCTGACGAGGTGGGACCACAGGCGGCCGTGGCCGGGCCAGGTGGGCGGGTCGATGTAGAGGGTCATGGGGCCGTCGTGCCGCCCGTCGCCCCGGGGCCCAGCGAGCCGACCGCCGCCACCTTCACACCGGCCTTGTGGCACACCCAGTGCGGGTCCGGACCCAGCTCCGGCTCCACCTCCAGCGCGTGCGGGTCCCCCGAACCGCACACCGGGCAGACCGGCCAGCGGCCGTACCGTTCCAGCAGGGCGTCCTGCACGTCCTGGGCGACCAGCCCGGCGAGGAACGCGGAACCCTCCGGCCACTGCTCGACCCACCAGCGCCGGTGCGCGACCGACTCCTCGACCAGCGACACCACGTCCGCGTCCGCGACCTCGCGCGCGACGAGGTCGGCGAGGACGAGGGCCCTGGCCGCGTGCAGCGCCTGCTCCAGCGAACTGACGGGGGTGTTGTCGGGGTGCATGCCCCTATTGTGCGCACTCTTGACCCCGACACCGAGACGAAAATATCTTTCAGGGGTGACCCAGGACGTGAAGGAAATTTTCGCCCAGGAGCGCGGACCGGGCGGTACCGCCTCCGCCCCGCCCGCACCCGCCGCCCTCGCGGCCAAGGTGCGCACGCTGGCGCCGTCGATGACACGCTCCATGCAGCGCGTCGCCGAGGCCGTCGCGGGCGACCCGGCCGGCTGCGCCGCCCTCACGGTCACCGGACTCGCCGAGCTGACCGGCACCAGCGAGGCCACCGTCGTGCGCACCGCCCGCCTCCTCGGCTACCCGGGCTACCGCGACCTGCGCCTGGCCCTGGCCGGGCTCGCCGCGCAGCAGCAGTCCGGCCGGGCCCCGGCCATCACCACCGACATCGCGGTGGACGACCCCATCGCCGACGTCGTCGCCAAACTCGCCTACGACGAGCAGCAGACCCTCGCCGACACCGCCGCCGGGCTGGACACCGTGCAGCTCGGTGCCGCCGTCACCGCGCTCGCGGGCGCCCGGCGCACCGACGTGTACGGCCTCGGCGCCTCCGGCCTGGTCGCGCAGGACCTCACCCAGAAGCTCCTGCGCATAGGTCTGATAGCCCACGCCCCCAGCGATCCGCACCTCGCGGTGACCAACGCCGTGCAGCTCCGGCCCGGTGACGTGGCGATCGCCATCACCCACTCCGGGTCGACGGGGGACGTCATCGAACCGCTGCGGGTGGCCTTCGAGCACGGGGCGACGACCGTGGCCGTCACCGGCCGCCCCGACGGCCCGGTCACCCAGTACGCCGACCACGTGCTGACCACGTCCACCGCCCGCGAGAGCGAGCTGCGGCCGGCCGCGATGTCCTCCCGGACGAGTCAACTGCTGGTCGTGGACTGCCTGTTCGTCGGCGTCGCCCAGCGGACCTACGAACAGGCGGCCCCGGCCCTGTCGGCGTCCTACGAGGCCCTGGCCCACCGCCACCGCACCAGCCCGCGGTAGGCGGGGGCGTCAGGAGGCGCGGCGGGCCGCCGCACGGGACGGGCGGATGGACGGACACGGATGGACGGACGGACACGCCGACCGACGAACCGACGAACCGGCGACCCGACCTACGGGCCGACGGACGAGCCGAACGATGGACCGACGGAGCGAAGGACCCACGAGCCGACGGACCCACGAGCCGACGGACCCACGAGCCAACAAACCGACGAGCCGATGCATCATCCAGCGGCGGGACCGGCCGACGGCAGGACGGCGCGTGACCCCCGGCGGCAGGACGGCGCCCGAGCCGGAGCGCGAGCCGGAACCGCCGCAGGGCGGCCGCTCCCGCACCCCTCCGGGCGGCCCGCGCTCACCCCCGCCCCCTGCCTGCCTCCTACCCCAGCCTTCAGCCCCTTCCGCCACCCCTTGCCCTCCCCACAGCACGCACCATCACCGGGCTCCCCCCAGCAGTGCCACGGCCACCGGACGACCGCGGCACTCCCCGGAACCACGGACCAGACCGACCGGAGAGACCGGAGACCGGAGAGACCCGCACCATGACCGACCGCCCCGCCCCCGACCAGCCCGCACCCCACCGTCCCCTCCCCGACCACCCCGCGCACGACGGCCCCGCGACCGACCGCCCCGCGCCCAACGGCCCCGCGACCGACCACCCCGCACCCGACAGCCCCCCGCCCGCCCCCGGTCCGTCCCGGTCCCACGCTCTCCGGGCCCAGCTGGAGACCCTGGCCACCGAGGCGTTCCGTCCGGAGCTCGCCGGGATCGACCGGCTGCCCACCCTCGACATCGCGCGGCTGATGAACGGCGAGGACGCCACCGTGGCCGCCGCGGTCGCCCGGCGGCTGCCGGAGATCGCCGCCGCCATCGACGCCGTCGCCGAGCGGATGTCCCGCGGCGGCCGGCTCGTCTACGCCGGGGCCGGCACCGCCGGCCGGCTCGGCGTGCTCGACGCCTCCGAGTGCCCGCCGACCTTCAACACCGGCCCCGGACAGGTCGTCGGTCTCATCGCGGGCGGCCCCGACGCCATGGTCGCCTCCGTCGAGGGGGCCGAGGACTCCGCCGGCCTCGCCCACGCCGACCTGGACGCGCTCGGCCTGACCGCCGACGACACGGTGGTCGGCATCTCCGCCTCCGGGCGCACCCCGTACGCCGTCGGCGCCGTCACCCACGCCCGGGCCCTCGGCGCCCTCACCGTCGGGCTGGCCTGCAACCCGGACAGCGCGCTGGCCGCCGCCGCGGACCACGGCATCGAGGTCGTCGTCGGGCCGGAACTGCTCACCGGCTCCACCCGCCTCAAGGCGGGCACCGCCCAGAAACTCGTCCTGAACATGCTGTCGACGATCACGATGATCCGGCTCGGCAAGACGTACGGGAACCTGATGGTCGACGTGCGGGCCTCCAACGACAAGCTGCGCGCCCGCTCCCACCGGATCGTCTCCCTGGCGACCGGCGCGGAGGACGCCGCGGTCGAGCGGGCCCTGACGGCCACCGGCGGCGAGGTCAAGCACGCCATCCTGGTGCTGCTCACCGACGCGGACGCCGGCACCGCGGCCCGGCTGCTGGACGAGGCGGACGGCCACCTGCGGGCCGCCCTCGCGAAGGCCGGGAGCAGCGGGCCCGCGGACGCCTGACGTCACGCGGGCTGTGACAGGTCCCGGGCCGCTGGGATACTCGTACCGACCCGAACCCCCACGGAGACGGACGCCATGAACCACGCGCAGCTCACCGCACTGGGGCGTGCCCTGCGCCTGCTCGGCGAACACGGCGAGGCGCTCGGCGGCGACACCCCGGACGCCACGCTGCACGAGGTGAAGGCGGACCTGCGGCGGGCCCTGGACCTGCTGGAGGAGGGCGTCACCTCGGCCGCGCCGAGCACCCGCTGCCCCGAGCACCCGACGGGCCCGGTCGACGAGAGCGCGCCCGACCTGTGCCTGCTGTGCGAGACGCGCCGGCGCGCCGCCCGCCGCGCCGAGTTCAACGGCCCGGCACCGCAGTACCCGCCCGCCGAGCCCGTCCCGTCCCGGTACGGGGTGAGCGGCGACCGGCCGCAGCCGCAGCAGCGCTGGCTGCCGGAGGCGTGGAACGGCCAGGCGTGGCAGCTGTGCGGCACCCCGCGCCGGGACCGCCGCGAGGCCGAGATGTACCTCGCCGCCCAACGGCGCGGCCCCCGGCCGGCGATGGCGTACCGGATCGTGCACGAGTTCACCGACTACGAGGTGCTGCGGGTGTGGGGCACCCCGGTGCGGGTCGACATCGAGCCGATGGGCGGCCTCTGACCGCCCGCCGCCCACCCCGTCCCGGACGTCCGGCGGGCCCCGGCGAACGCCCGAGGGCGGCACCCCCTGTCGTCCAGGGAGTGCCGCCCTCGGTCGATGCGACGGACGGATCCGATCCTCGAAAGGATCAGAAGTCCATGTCACCGCCCGGCATGCCGCCGCCGGCCGGCGCGGCGGCCTTCTCCGGCTTGTCGGCGATGACGGCCTCGGTGGTGAGGAACAGCGCGGCGATGGAGGCGGCGTTCTGCAGCGCGGAACGGGTCACCTTCGCCGGGTCGATGATGCCTTCCTTGACCAGGTCGACGTACTCGCCGGTCGCGGCGTTCAGGCCGTGGCCCGGGGTCAGGTTGCGCACCTTCTCCACCACGACACCGCCCTCGAGGCCGGCGTTCACGGCGATCTGCTTCAGCGGGGCCTCCAGCGCGATGCGCACGGCGTTGGCGCCGGTCGCCTCGTCACCCTCGAGCTCCAGCTTCTCGAACACCTGGGAGGCCTGCAGCAGGGCCACGCCACCACCGGCGACGATGCCCTCCTCGACGGCCGCCTTGGCGTTGCGCACGGCGTCCTCGATGCGGTGCTTGCGCTCCTTGAGCTCCACCTCGGTCGCGGCACCGGCCTTGATGACGGCCACGCCGCCGGCCAGCTTCGCGAGGCGCTCCTGGAGCTTCTCGCGGTCGTAGTCCGAGTCGCTGTTCTCGATCTCGGCGCGGATCTGGTTCACGCGGCCCTGGACCTGGTCGGCCGAGCCCGAACCGTCGACGATGGTCGTCTCGTCCTTGGTGATGACGACCTTGCGCGCCTTGCCCAGCAGGTCGAGCGTGGCGTTCTCCAGCTTGAGGCCGACCTCCTCGGAGATGACCTCGCCGCCCGTGAGGATGGCGATGTCGCCGAGCATGGCCTTGCGGCGGTCGCCGAAGCCCGGGGCCTTGACCGCGACGGACTTGAAGGTGCCGCGGATCTTGTTGACGACCAGGGTCGACAGGGCCTCGCCCTCGACGTCCTCGGCGATGATCAGCAGCGGCTTGCCCGACTGCATGACCTTCTCCAGGAGCGGGAGCAGGTCCTTGACGTTGGAGATCTTGGAGTTGGCGATCAGGATGTACGGGTCGTCGAGGACGGCCTCCATACGCTCCATGTCGGTGGCGAAGTACGCCGAGATGTAGCCCTTGTCGAAGCGCATACCCTCGGTGAGCTCCAGCTCCAGACCGAAGGTCTGGGACTCCTCGACGGTGATGACGCCTTCCTTGCCGACCTTGTCCATGGCCTCGGCGATGAGCTCACCGATCTGGGTGTCGGCGGCGGAGATGGAGGCCGTGGAAGCGATCTGCTCCTTGGTCTCGACGTCCTTCGCCTGCTCCAGCAGGGCGGCGGAGACCGACTCGACGGCCTTCTCGATACCGCGCTTGAGGGCCATCGGGTTGGCGCCGGCGGCGACGTTGCGCAGGCCCTCCTTGACCAGGGCCTGGGCGAGGACGGTCGCGGTGGTCGTACCGTCACCGGCGACGTCGTCCGTCTTCTTGGCGACTTCCTTGACCAGCTCGGCGCCGATCTTCTCGTACGGGTCCTCGAGCTCGATCTCCTTGGCGATGGACACACCATCGTTGGTGATCGTGGGGGCGCCCCACTTCTTCTCGAGGACGACGTTGCGGCCCTTGGGGCCGAGCGTCACCTTGACGGCGTCCGCGAGCTGGTTCATGCCGCGCTCGAGGCCGCGCCGCGCCTCCTCGTCGAACGCGATGATCTTGGCCATGTGAAGTGGTCCCTCCAGGACTGGGGGTGATTCCTTCGGACCGCGCCCGCGCCCGCGACGGACGGCTCGCCGGCCTCGTGGTTCCTTGCCCCACACGGCCTGCGGGCCTCACCGACCCGGTCCTTCGTTGTCACTCTCACCTTCAGAGTGCTAACGCCAATGATTAGCACTCGACCCCTCCGAGTGCAAGGCGCTCCCGCGAAGCGGACCCGTCGGAGGGTCGCGGTGCGAGGACGCGGCCGGGAGGCGGGCAGGAGGAGCGCGCGGCCGGTCCGGGGACGGGGCGGGGACGGGGCGGGCAGGCCCGTGGTCTGCACGGACAGGGTGGGACGCGGGGCGGGGAAGCGCACCGGACGGCAACGGCCCGGGGCGGGACGGGGCCCTCCGGCGCGACCGCGGGGCCGGCGGGAGCGTCGCGCGCTCAGCGGTCCGCGAACACGGGTGCAGGGCGGCCACGGAGGGGTACCGCGACCGCGCGGCACACACGGAGAGGCCGCACGGAAGGCAGGGAGAAGACCGCGCGGCGCGCACGGAGAAGCCGGGCGGTGGTGCGCCGGCCGGGGAGGAGGAGTGCGGCGGCCCCGCAGGACGTCGCCGCCGGCGCACGCGCGGGCACGGGTGCCCGTCGGCGCCACGGCACGGCGAGGGGCCCGCACCCCGGGAGGTGCGGGCCCCTCGTCAGCAGAAGCTGCTTGCGGCTGGTAGCGCGTTCAGGCGGTGACGCGAACCATGTCGGCCTGCGGGCCTTTCTGGCCCTGCGAGATCTCGAATTCGACCCGCTGGCCCTCTTCAAGGGTGCGGTACCCGTCCATCTGGATCGCGCTGTAGTGGACGAAAACATCCGCACCACCGTCGACCGCGATGAAGCCGTACCCCTTCTCCGCGTTGAACCACTTGACGGTGCCCTGAGCCATGCCTAACTCCCCTATTACTGGCCCTTGCACAGATCCACACTTCGCGGACCCGGGTCAGACCTCACCCCCCATTGGAGTGGGGGCGTGCGCCGGAACGCGTCGACCGCGGCTGAATGTATCTGTCCAACTGCCGTCTGCAACAGGTCAATCGGACGAGAAATCTGGACGCCACCGGTCCGGAATGTTGTGCAACTTCGCCCGAATTCAGGGCAAACCGGGCCGCACAAACGTCACAAAAGCCGCGAAAGACGCACAGACTTTGGCTACTTATCGTCGGGCGAGCGGCAGGAATTCACGGTTCCCGATCAGGGGACCGGGGCCGCGTTCCCCAACCCTACCGCGCTCAATCCCATGGAATTGCCCCCTCCGCTTCTCTTACGGAGGGGGCAACGGGATCCACGCTCGGTAACCGAAGTTACCCACGGTAATGATCAGGTCGGATCAGCCGCCGGCGACCGCCGGAATGATCGAGACGCCGGCGCCGTCCGGCGTCGCGGTCTGCAGGCCCTGCTCGAAACGCACGTCGTCGTCGTTGACGTAGACGTTGACGAAGCGGCGCAGCTTCCCCTGGTCGTCCAGGACGCGGGCGGCGATGCCCGTGTGGTTCTTCTCCAGGTCCTCGATGACCTCGGCGAGGGTCGTCCCCTCGGCGTTCACCTGGGCCTGCCCACCGGTGTAGGTGCGCAGGATGGTCGGGATGCGGACGGTCACACTCATGCGAGGCCAGCCTCTCGGAAGGAGTCCAGGTTGGGGCGGATGGTGGCGGTCAGGCCGGTCCCGGCGACCGCGTCGAGGGTCTTCAGCCCGTCGCCGGTGTTGAGGACGACGGTGGTCAGGGAGGGGTCCAGCAGGCCGCTCTCGACCAGCTTGCGGGTGACGCCGACGGTCACCCCGCCGGCCGTCTCCGCGAAGATGCCCTCGGTGCGCGCGAGCAGCTTGATCGCGTCCACGACCTGCTCGTCGGTGACGTCCTCCACGGCGCCGCCGGTGCGGCGGGCGATGTCCAGGACGTAGGGGCCGTCGGCGGGGTTGCCGATGGCGAGCGACTTGGCGATGGTGTCCGGCTTCTGCGGGCGGACCACGTCGTGCCCGGCCTTGAAGGCGGCCGAGACCGGGGAGCAGCCCTCCGCCTGGGCGCCGAAGATCTTGTACGGCCGGTCCTCGACCAGCCCCAGCTCGATCAGCTCCCGCAGGCCCTTGTCGATCTTCGTGAGCTGGGAGCCGGAGGCGATCGGGACGACGATCTGGTCCGGCAGCCGCCAGCCGAGCTGCTCGCAGATCTCGTAGGCGAGCGTCTTGGAGCCCTCCGCGTAGTACGGGCGCAGGTTGACGTTGACGAAGCCCCAGCCCTCGCCGGCCGGGTCGCCGATCAGCTCGGAGCAGAAGCGGTTCACGTCGTCGTAGTTGCCCTCGATGCCGACGAGCTCGCCGCCGTAGACGGCGGCCATGACGACCTTGCCCTGCTCCAGGTCGTGCGGGATGAACACGCACGAGCGGAAGCCGGCCCGGGCGGCGGCGGCACCCACGGCGCCCGCCAGGTTGCCGGTGGAGGAGCAGGACAGCGTGGTGAAGCCGAAGGCGCGGGCGGCCTCCAGGGCCTGGGCGACGACCCGGTCCTTGAAGGAGTGGGTCGGGTTGCCGGAGTCGTCCTTGACGAACAGCCCGCCGGTGACGCCGAGTTCACGGGCCAGGTTGTCCGCCTTGACCAGCGGGGTCCAGCCCGGGTTGAGGTTCGGCTTGGTGGCCACGTCCGCGGGGACGGGCAGCAGCGGCGCGTAGCGCCAGATGTTCGCGGGGCCCGCCTCGATGCGCCGGCGCAGTTCCCCGGCCTCGTGGGAGGAGAAGTCGTAGGCGATCTCCAGCGGGCCGAAACACTCCTGGCAGGCGAAGACGGGGCCGAGCGGGACGCGGTGGCCGCACTCGCGGCAGGACAGCGCGGCGGCGGGGCCGAGGTCGACGGCGGGGGAGGCAGCGGAACCGGCGGAGTCGGTGTTGCTTGCAACGGTCTGCACAGCCATGTGAGGCGAGGCCCTTTCTCCTCATCTTCCTCACGACGCATCTCGCCGTGAGACGGATTTGGCACCTTCCCTAGCCGGGAGCCTCGCCACGTCCGTGTGACAAGAACCGACTGGAGGGTTGCCGGGGCTTCATCGGGCCGTATCCCTCTGCCCCTCTGGATGAGCGGTGTTCAGTTGTCGCGGCGGCGACCCCGGCATGCGGGGGCCGTGTGCGTTGTTCAAGACTGTAACCGACGCCCCGGGCGTTCGAGACAGTCGTCCGTACCGCGAGATGGATCACCGGACCGGACCGGAGTGAGGAGCCGCAGACCGTGCTGGAAGAAGTCGAGCGCTGGCTGATCGACCGGTCCTGGTCCGTGGCCGACCGACCCGCGCACGCGCTCCTGGCCGCGAAACGCGCCTCGGGGCAGACCGTGAGCGTGGTGCTGCCGGCGCTCGACGAGGAGGCGACCGTCGGCGACATCGTGGCGGTGATCCGGCACGACCTGATGCTCCAGGTGCCGCTGGTCGACGAGGTCGTCGTGATCGACTCCGGGTCGACGGACGGCACCGCCGCGGCCGCCGCGGCGGCGGGCGCCACCGTGGTCCACCGGGACGCGATCCTGCCCCGCATCCCCGCCGTCCCCGGCAAGGGCGAGGTGCTGTGGCGGTCCCTGCTGGTCACCCGGGGCGACATCGTCTGCTTCGTCGACGCCGACCTGCGCGAGTTCTCCTCCGACTTCGTCACCGGCATCGTCGGCCCGCTGCTCACCGAGCCGGACGTGCAGCTGGTCAAGGCCATGTACGACCGCCCCCTGGGCGCCGCCGCCGGGCAGGGCGGCCGGGTCACCGAGCTGATGGCGCGCCCGCTGCTCAACATGCACTGGCCGCAGCTGGCCGGTTTCGTCCAGCCGCTCGGCGGCGAGTACGCGGCCCGCCGCTCCCTGCTGGAGCAGCTGCCCTTCCCGGTCGGCTACGGCGTCGAGCTCGGCATGCTGGTCGACGCCCTGCACCTGGCCGGGCTGAACGCCCTCGCCCAGGTCGACGTCGGGGTGCGCAAGCACCGCCACCAGGACGGGCGGGCCCTCGGCCGGATGGCCGCCGCCATCTACCGCACCGCCCAGCTGCGCCTGGCCCGCGGCCACCTGATCCGGCCCGCCCTCACCCAGTTCGAGCGCTCCGAGGACGGCTTCGAGCCGCGCACCTACTCCGTCGACACCGAGGAACGCCCGCCGATGCGGGAGATCGCCGAGTACCAGGCCCGGCGGGTGGCCTGAGCGCGTCCCCGCGACGTTTGAGGTTCCGGGGGCCGGGCTAGGTTGGTGCGTATGGCTTCCACGCATGCTGCTCAGGCTGGTCAGGGTGCCCAGGTGCTGGTCGCGTCGAACCGCGGGCCCGTGTCGTACACGGTGGACGAGGACGGTTCGCTGCGGGCCAGGCGGGGCGGCGGCGGACTGGTGTCCGGGCTGTCGGCGATCGGGTCGGACGCGGACGCGCTGTGGGTCTGCTCGGCGCTGTCCGACGGCGACCGCGAGGCCGTGCGGCGCGGCGTCGGCGAGGACGGCGTGCGGATGCTGGACATCCCGGCCGACGTGCACGCCGACGCCTACAACGGCATCGCGAACTCGGTGCTGTGGTTCGTGCACCACATGCTGTACCAGACCCCGCTGGAACCCGTCTTCGACGCGGAGTTCCGCCGCCAGTGGGCCTCCTACGAGAGCTACAACCGGGCCTTCGCCGAGGCGCTCGCCGAGGAGGCCGCCGAGGGCGCGGCCGTGGTGGTGCAGGACTACCACCTGACGCTCGTCCCCGGCCTGCTCCGCGAGCTCCGCCCCGACCTGCGCATCGGCCACTTCTCGCACACCCCGTGGGCGCCGCCGGAGTACTTCCGGATGCTGCCCGACGACATCGCCGGCCAGGTGCTGCGCGGCATGCTGGGCGCCGACCGGCTCGGCTTCCTCACCCGGCGCTGGGCCGACGCGTTCACCGCGTGCTGCGAGCAGTTCGCGGGCGGCCTCGGCGGCACCCGCATCGGCGTGCACGGCCTCGGCGCCGACGCGGACTTCCTGCGCGCCCGCTCCCACGAGCCGGACGTGGAGGAGCGGATGGCCGCGCTGCGCGAGGAGATCGGCACCGCGCCCGACGGCACCCCGCGCCGCACGATCGTCCGGGTGGACCGCACCGAGCTGTCGAAGAACATCGTGCGCGGCCTGCTCGCCTACCGGCAGTTCCTGGACGACCACCCCGACTGGCGCGAGCGGGTCGTGCACGTCGCCTTCGCCTACCCCTCCCGCCAGGACCTCGCCGTGTACCGCGACTACACCGCCGAGGTGCAGCGGGTCGCCGAGGAGATCAACGAGCGGTACGGCACGCCCGGCTGGCGTCCGGTGGTGCTGCACGTCGAGGACGACTTCGCCCGCTCGCTGGCGGCCTACCGGCTGGCGGACGTGGCGCTGGTCAACCCCGTGCGGGACGGCATGAACCTGGTGGCCAAGGAGGTCCCGGTGGTCTCCGACGCGGGCTGCGCGCTGGTGCTGTCCCGGGAGGCGGGGGCGCACGAGGAGCTGGGCGAGGACGCGATCACGGTCAACCCCTACGACGTGACCGGGACCGCCCGCGCCCTGCACGAGGCCCTGACGATGGGCCCGGCCCAGCGCACCGAGCACAGCAAGCGGCTGGCCGCCGCGGCGACCGCGCTGCCGCCCGCCCAGTGGTTCGTCGACCAGCTGGAGGCCCTGCGGGAGCAGGACCGCGCCTGATCCGCCGGGTGTCCGGCGGGCCGGGCCCGGTATGGCCGGGCGGGCATGCGTGCCGGCGGCCGGACGCGGATAGGTTGGCCGTATGGGCAGCCACAGCGACTCCAAGGAACCGCATGCCGTCCCCGACCTGCCGACGCCCGTCACCCGGGCCGGGCGCGAAGGGCTCGACGCCCTGCTCGCCCGGCCGGGCGAGGCGCTGATCGGCCTCGACTTCGACGGCACCCTCGCGCCGATCGTGCCCGACCCGGACCGGGCGCGGGCCCATCCCGGCGCGGTGCCGGCGCTGGCCGCGCTCGCCCCGAAGGTGGCCTCCGTCGCGGTGATCACGGGCCGGCCGCCCGCGGTCGCGGTCCGCAACGGCGGGTTCGCGGGCGTCCCCGGCCTGGAGCACCTGGTCGTCCTCGGCCACTACGGCGCGGAGCGCTGGGACGCCGCCACCGACACCGTCACGGCACCCGAGCCGCACCCCGGTGTGGCCGCCGTGCGCGCGGACCTGCCCGCACTGCTGGAGGGGCTGGAGGCGGGGCAGGGCGCCCGGATCGAGGAGAAGGGCCGGTCGGTCGCCGTCCACACCCGCCGGGCCGCCGCCCCGCAGGCCGCCTTCGAGGCCCTGCGCGAGCCGCTGACGGACCTGGCGACCCGGCACGGGCTGATCGTGGAGCCGGGCCGGATGGTGCTGGAGCTGCGCCCGCCGGGCATGGACAAGGGCGTCGCCCTCACCGAGTACGCGCGGGAGACCGGCGCCGGGTGCGTCCTGTACGCGGGCGACGACCTCGGTGACCTCCCGGCCTGCGCGGCGGTGGACAAGCTCCGCTCCGACGGGATCCCCGGGCTGCTGGTGTGCAGCGGCAGCGACGAGGTCCCCGAGCTGCGCGAGCGCGCGGACCTCGTGGTGGACGGCCCGGCGGGTCTGGTGGACCTGCTGGCCGCGCTGGCCGCGCGCATGGCCTGACGGTCACCTCGGCGGGCCGCCCGGAACCTGGCGCGCCCGCCCCGGCCCGCGGCTCACGGCTCAGCACCTCACGGCTCGCGGCTCAGCGGCTCAGCGGCTCAGCGGCTCACGGCTCAGCGTTCCGCGCGCCGGGAGTCGCGTATGCGGCGCAGGCGGTTGACCGTGACCGGGTCGTGGGCCAGGGCGCGGGGGTCGTCGAGGAGCGCGTTGAGGAGCTGGTAGTAGCGCACCGGGGCCAGGCCCAGGCGTTCGCGTATCGCGCGCTCCTTCGCGCCGGGGCCGGGGAAGCCGCGGCGCTCCAGCGCGAGGATGTCCTGCTCGCGCCGGCCCAGTTCCGCCGTCCGTGGTTCCTCGTCCATGTCCCGCACCGTAACCCCCGCCACCGACAGCGGACCGGCCCCGGCGGCCCCGGCGGTCCCGGCGGATGCCGCCGGGGGCACCGGGACGGCCGTCACCGGCCGCCGTCCTCCGTGCGGGTGGCGGTCGCCTGCAGACCGGACAGGACGACGGCCGGGCTGCCGCCGGGGGCGACGGCCCTGCCGATCTGCTTCTTGATCTGCGCGTTGACGGCCGCCCAGGTGCTCTCGCCGACCGGGTACAGCTCGGACGTCCCGAGCTGGTCGAGGAAGGGCTTGAGGTCCTTGTCGTCCGCCGATTCCGCCATCACGCGCGACGCGGACTGGGTGACCGGCAGCAGGTTGTGGGCGCGGGAGAACTTCAGCACGTTCTCCTCGCTGTAGACGGTGTCGAGGAAGTCGCCGATCGCCTCGCGGTGGCCGTTCTCCTTGAAGGCCATCATCCAGTCGGAGACGCCGAGGGTGGCCCTGCTCTCCCCGTCGACGCCGGGCGTGGGCACCATGCCGTACTCGACGCCCTTCTGCTCGGCGAGCCTCATCAGCGAGGGGTGCCCGTTGAGCATGCCGACGTCCCCCGCGGCGAAGGCGGCGAAGGCGTCCGCCCGGTTCAGCTTCCCGGGCGCGACGGGGCCGGTGAGGCCGGCGCCGACCAGTTCGTCCTTGAGCCAGGTGAGGGTGTCGACGTTCTCGACGGAGTCGATGGTGTAGGCGCCCCGGTCGTCGGTGTAGCCGCCGTTGCCGCTGAGCAGCCACTGCATCGTCTCGGCCTGCGCCTCCTCGGGCCCGAGCGGCAGCGCGTAGGGGTACTTCACGCCCCGGTCCTTCAGCTCGGCGGCGTTGTCGACGAGGTCGTCCCAGGTCTTCGGCGGGGTGAGCCCGGCCTCGTCGAAGAGGTCCCGGTTGTAGAACAGCACGCGCGTGGAGGAGGCGAAGGGCAGCCCGTACTGCACCGAGGCGACCTCACCGGCGTCCGTCAGCTGGGAGATCAGGTCGGCCTGGACGGAGATGGAGAGCACCTCGCGGGCCTTGTACAGCAGGCCCTGCTGCGCGTAGTCGGCGTACGCGCCGATCTGCGCCAGGTCCGGCGGGTCGCCCGCGTCGACCATCTCCTTGACCTTGCGGTCGACGTCGTTCCAGGAGTAGACGCTGACGTCGACCTTCACGCCCGGGTGCCCGGCCTCGAAGTCCTCGACCAGCTCCGCCCAGTACTTCCGGGTGCTGTTGGCGGAGCTGTCGCCGTAGTCGGCGGCGACCAGCTGCAACGTCACGTCGGAGGAGTCGTCGCCACCGCACCCGCCGAGGACCCCGACGAGTCCCAGTGCGGAGACCACCGCGATCGCCCGTGTCCTGACCCGCCGCTGCACTGCTCACTGCCCCAACCCCGGCGACCGGTGCGCCGTTCGAAAATTTTCGATATCCGGAATAAGGTCTACACCACGCGAGTGGACTAGACCTCTCCCGGGTGCCGGGGTCACACTGTCCCCGTGGAACATGTCATCGCCCTCGACGTGGGCGGCACCGGGATGAAGGCTGCCCTGGTCGGGGCGGGCGGCGAGCTGCTGCACCAGGCGCGCCGCGCCACCGGCCGCGAGCGCGGCCCCGAAGCCGTCGTCGCCGGGATCCTCGACTTCGCCGCCGACCTGCACGCCCACGGCACCGGCCGCTACGGCCGCCCCGCCTCCGCGGTGGGCCTCGCCGTGCCCGGCATCGTCGACCCGGGCACGGGCACCGCCGTCTACGCGGCCAACCTCGGCTGGCGCGACGTCCCGCTGCGCGCGCTGCTCACCGAACGCCTCGGCGGCATCCCCGTCGCCCTCGGCCACGACGTGCGCACCGGCGGCCTCGCCGAGGGCCGGATCGGCGCGGGCCGGGGCGCCGACCGGTTCCTGTTCGTGCCGCTGGGCACCGGCATCGCGGGCGCCATCGGCATCGACGGACGGGTGGAGGCCGGCGCGCACGGCTTCGCCGGCGAGATCGGTCACATCGTCGTCCGGCCCGGCGGCGCCCCCTGCCTGTGCGGCCAGCGCGGCTGCCTGGAGCGGTACGCGTCCGCCGCGGCCGTCAGCGAGGCGTGGGCGACGGCCGCCGGCGACCCCGCCGCCGACGCGGCCGACTGCGCCGCGGCCGTCGAGGCCGGGGACGAACGGGCCCGCGCGGTCTGGCACGGCGCCGTCGACGCCCTCGCCGACGGACTGGTCACCGCGCTCACCCTGCTGGACCCGCGCACGCTGATCGTCGGTGGCGGGCTCGCCGAGGCGGGGGAAACCTTGTTCACACCACTGCGGGAGGCCGTCCGGCGGCGGGTCACCTTCCAGAAACTGCCGTCCCTGGTGCCCGCGGCCCTCGGGGACACCGCCGGATGCCTGGGCGCGGGACTCCTCGCCTGGGACCTGCTCGCCCCCGCCGACTCCCCGGACCCCTCGGAGGTAACCGCCTGATGGCCCCCACCACTGTTCTCACCGGTGCCCGGGTGGTCCTGCCCACCGGGACCGTGGACGACGGCCGCGTGATCGTCGAGGGCACGCGCATCGTCGCCGGGGGTCCCCCCGCGTCCGCCCCCGCCCCGGAGGGCGACGTCCGCACCGTCGACCTGACCGGCCACTGGGTGGTGCCCGGCTTCGTCGACCTGCACAACCACGGCGGCGGCGGCGCCTCCTTCACCTCCGGCACCGTCGACGACGTCCTGCACGGCATCCGCACCCACCGGCAGCACGGCACCACCACCCTGGTCGCCTCCACCGTCACCGGCGAGATGGACTTCCTCGTCCAGCGCGCCGGGCTCCTCGCCGAACTGGCGCAGCAGGGCGATCTGGCCGGCATCCACTTCGAGGGCCCCTTCATCTCCCCGTGCCGCAAAGGCGCGCACTCCGAGGGACTGCTGCGCGACCCCGACCCGGCGGAGGTCCGCAAGCTGATCGACGCCGCCCACGGCCACGCGCGGATGGTCACCCTCGCCACCGAACTGCCCGGCGGCCTGGACTCCGTGCGCCTGCTGGCCGAGCACGGCGTGATCGCCGCCGTCGGCCACACCGACGCCACCTACGAGCAGACGGTCGCCGCCATCGACGCGGGCGCCACCGTCGCCACCCACCTGTTCAACGCCATGCCCGCCCTCGGGCACCGCTCCCCCGGCCCCATCACCGCCCTGCTGGAGGACGAGCGGGTCACCGTCGAGCTGATCAACGACGGCGTCCACCTGCACCCGGCGGCGCTCCAGCTGGCGTTCCACCACGCGGGCCCCGGCCGGGTCGCCTTCATCACGGACGCCATGGACGCGGCGGGCTTCGGCGACGGCCGCTACCTCCTCGGCCCGCTGGAGGTGGAGGTCGCCGACGGCGTGGCCCGGCTGGTGGACGGCGGCTCCATCGCGGGCTCGACGCTCACCCTGGACCGCGCCTTCCAGCGGGCGGTGACCGTCGACGGGCTGCCCGTGGAGCACGTGGTGGCCGCCCTGTCCGCCAACCCCGCCCGGCTGCTGGGCCTGGACGACCGGATCGGCTCCCTGGAACCGGGCAAGGACGCCGACCTGGTGGTCCTGGACGCGGACTTCGCCCTCCAGGGCGTGATGCGCCGGGGCTCCTGGGTGGTCCGTCCCCAACAGGGCTGATCCGTCCCGCCGTCGGGAGACGGTGACCGGTTCGGGGGTGGGCCGGCCGCCGTCTCTTTGGCATGATCGTGCACCTGACGAACGGGCCCGCGCGAGCGACGCGGGCGGCACGAAGGGGAGGTCGGCACGGTGATCCTCACGGTGACGCTGAACACCGCTCTCGACATCACCCACCGTGTGCCGTCCCTGCGGCCCCACGCGTCCCACCGGGTGTCGGAGGTGGCCGAGCGTCCCGGCGGCAAGGGCATCAACGTGGCCCGGGTGCTCGCCGCCCTCGGGCACGAGGTCACGGTCACCGGCTTCGCCGGCGGCACCACCGGGCGGATCCTGCGCGAGCGGCTCGCCGACGTGCCCGGCCTGGTGGACGCCCTCCTGCCCGTCGAGGGCACGACCCGGCGCACCATAGCCGTGGTCGACGAGACCTCCGGCGGCACCACCCAGCTCAACGAACCCGGCCCCACGGTCTCCCCCGCCGAGTGGTCCGCCTTCCAGGAGGCCTACGCGGCCCTCCTCCCGTCGGCCTCCGCGGTGGCCCTGTGCGGCAGCCTCCCCCCGGGCGTCCCCGTGGGCGCCTACGCCGGCCTCCTGCGCACCGCCCGCGCGGCCGGGGTGCCCACCCTGCTCGACACCAGCGGGGCGGCGCTGCGCCGCGGCATCGCCGGACGCCCGGACGTCCTCAAGCCCAACGCCGACGAACTGGCCGAACTGACCGGCTCCCACGAGCCGTCGACCGCCACCCGGGACGCCCGCCGCCGGGGCGCGGGCGCGGTGGTCGCCTCCCTCGGCCCGGACGGCCTGCTCGCCCTGACCCCCGAGGGCCGCTGGCGCGCCACACCCCCGGCCCGCCTGCACGGCAACCCGACCGGCGCGGGCGACTCGGCCGTCGCGGGCCTGCTCTCCGGCCTGGTCGACAGCCTCCCCTGGCCGGACCGCCTGACCCGCGCGGTCGCCCTGTCGGCGGCCACGGTCCTGTCCCCGGTGGCGGGCGAGTTCGACCGCCCGGCGTACGAGGAACTGCGGGAGCGGGTGTCGGTGCAGCGGGAGGCCAGTGCGGCCTAGGCAAGAAGCGTCGACATGCGCCTCGACCGGCAGAACGCGCGAGGCGGGCGACCGTGGCTGCCTTCGGCTTCCGTGCTGCGATGCATGGTGACCGTGCCCTTGGAACGTTCGCGTGAACGTGGCTTCCGTTCGGCAGGAGTCACGTTGATGTGAGTCGGCCGGTCCCGGTCGACCGGCTCAGAACTCCCGTGCGGTGGCTCCTCGCAACGACGAGCGGGCCCGCGTCTTCCACGGCACCGTCGCCGCAGCGATCCGGCTGCGGCAGTGGTCCGCCGGGCGGGCCCTGGAGCCGGTGCGGCCGGGACCGGGGGCGCACCTCGGGCCGGGGTCCCGGGTACCGTGCCGGGACTGCGGGCGGTCTACTTCTTGACCTGGCCTTCCTTGATGTAGAGCTGGTCCAGCAGGACGTTGCACTTGTCGCCGTCGTTGCAGGAGACCGAGATCGTGTTGGTGCCCTTGTTCAGGGTCGGCCAGGCGAAGGTCTTGGTCCAGCCCTTGGCGAAGTCGCCGTCCTCGGCGCCGGTGAAGTTGTCCATGTTCAGCTTGTTGCCGAACTCCTTGCCGTTGACGGTGAGCGTCATCGACTGGGGTTCACCGGCGGTGCTGTAGCTCACGAAGACGGTGTACGCGCCGTCCTTCGGGATGCCGTCGACGGTCCAGGTGACCTTGGAACCGGGCTGGTTCAGGTTGGTCACGTAGATGCCGCCGTCGGACTGGGCGCCCTCGACGTCCGACGCCAGCGAGGCACCGCCGTCCAGGCGGAGCGCCTTCGCGTCGATCGTCGGTGACTCGAACGTGTCCTCGGCGCCCTTGTCGTCGCTCGCCGACGGGCTCGGCTCGCTGCTCTGGCTCTGCGTCGGTGTCGGGGTGGCGTCCGCCTGGTCGCCGCCCTGGTCGTCGTCACCCACGGTCATCGCGACGCCGATGCCGATGACGACCGCGGCGACCACGGCGATGGCGCCGATCAGCAGGCCCTTGGTGTTCGGTCCGCGGCCCCGGCCGCCGCCCCCGTGCCCCGGCTGGGGGGAGTGGGCGGCGGGGGCCCCGCCGGGCAGCGTCTCGGGGGCCGCGTAGTGGGCGTTGGGCTGGCCGTACACGCCCTGCTGCGGGGGTGCCTGCGGGGCGGGCGCCTGCTGGCCGTACTGCCGGGTGCCGACCGCCCGTACCCGGTTGACCGAGTTCGGGTAGCCGTAGCCCCCGGACGGCGGCTGGGCCCCATTGGCCTGACCGTCGGCGTAGAGGTAGCCGAACGGGTCGTCGTCCTCGGGCGTGCTCGCGCCGTTGTTGCCGGGCGTCATCCCTTGGTGCTCCTAGGTACTGATCGGATGCGGTACGCGTGGTCAGAATGGCGAGCCTACCCCCATCGGCTGACCCGATCGGGTGACTCGGACCGCATCAACTCCCTGACCTGGGGTTCACCCCGCCCGGCGGTGCTGTTTGGGACGGGATCGTTTCTCGACGTACATGCGTTCGTCGGCGGACTTGAGCACTTCGTCCGCCGTCATGCCGCAGTGCGCCCACCCGATGCCGAAGCTGGCGCCGACCCGCACGGCCCGCCCCTCGGCCCGGATGGGCTGGATGATCTCGTTGCGCAGCCGCACGGCGAGGTCCTGGGCGTCGGCGCGGCCGAGCCCGTCGGCGAGGATGACGAATTCGTCACCCCCCAGCCGGGCGACGGTGTCGCCGTCGCGGACGCCGTTGCCGAGCCGGCGGGCGACCTCGATGAGGACGGCGTCGCCCGCGTTGTGCCCGAAGCGGTCGTTGATCGACTTGAAGCCGTCGAGGTCGCAGAAGAGGACCGCGAGCCCCTTGCTGCCGTCGTCGTGGTCGTCGGGCGGCGCGACCATGTGCACGTGGTGGTCGTAGCCGTCGTACTCGTCGGCGCCGGGCGGGAAGTCGAAGTCGTGGCCCCGGTCGAAGACGGGCGGCCCGCCGTGGGCGGCGTCGTGGGTGTCGAACGACTCGAAGGCCTCGAAGGACTCCAGTGAGCCGGGCGCGGGCAGCGCGGCGTGCGGGCGCTGGCGGCACAGCCGGGCCGAGAGCCGGGCGCGCAGCTCGGCGGAGTTCGGCAGGCCGGTGAGGGAGTCGTGGGAGGCGCGGTGGGCGAGGTGGAGTTCGCGCCGCTTGCGTTCCTCTATGTCCTCGACGTGGGTGAGCAGGAAACGGGGCCCGTCGGCGGCGTCGGCGACCACGCTGTTGCGCAGGGACACCCAGACGTAGGTGCCGTCGCGGCGGGCCAGCCGCAGCTCGGCCCGGCCGCCCTCGGCGGAGGTGCGCAGCAGGGTGCCGATGTCCTCGGGGTGGACGAGGTCGGAGAAGGAGTAGCGGCGCATCGTGGAGGCCCGGCGGCCGAGCAGCCGGCACAGGGCGTCGTTGGTGCGCAGGATCCGGCCGTGCTGGTCGCCGCCCATCTCGGCGATGGCCATGCCGGAGGGGGCGTACTCGAAGGCCTGCCGGAAGCTCTCCTCGCTGGCGCGCAGGGCCTGCTGCTCCCGCTCCAGACGGACCAGGGCGCGCTGCATGTTCGCACGTAGACGCGCGTTGCTGATGGCGATGGCGGCCTGGAAGGCGTACATCTGGAGTGCCTCGCGGCCCCAGGCGCCGGGCCGCCGGCCGTTGCGCGGGCGGTCGACGGAGAGCACGCCGATCAGCTCGCCGGAGGTGCCGCCGCCCTGCGGGCCGGGCGCGTACATCGGCGCGAAGAGACGGTCGGAGGGGTGCCACTCGTCCTCGAAGCGCGGCGCGGGGCCGTCGGTGTACCACTGCGGGACGTCGTCGTCGTCGAGGACCCAGCCCTCGGTGTGGGGTATGAAGATCAGGTCGCCCCAGCGCTCACCCATGACGAGGCGCCGCTCCCAGGACTCGCGGGAGCCGACCCGGCCGGTGATCAGGGCCTCGGCGGCGGGGTTGCCGGAGAAGGCCGCGACGACCAGGTCGCCGTCGTGGCGCACGAGGTTGACGCAGGCCAGCTCGTACCCGAGGGCGTCGACGACCCCGTCGGCGACGGTCTGCAGGGTGTCCGCCAGGCTTCGGGCCGTGTTCATGTCGGCCATCACCTGGTGCAGTTGTCGCAGCGACGCCAAGCGCACATAGGGTTCCGACTCGGTCTCCATGCTCGCCCTCCCCCCGAGTCCTCGCAGCGAATCAAGGGTGCTCATCGGCGTATCGTCCTGGCAGCTTCCCAGCCACTGAATCACAGCGCGCTGCCCACTCGGTACACAGGGTCAACAATTCCCGCCCCTTGTGACTCAAGTCACAGGTAAACGTGAACAATTGGCTGGTCTTTCCATGGTTTCTCCCTGAATTTCGCCGCAATCGCGGAACGGGACTCTTTGAGATCTCTTCACGGCCGTCGGCCGCTGGTCCTAGGACCGGATTCGGCCCGGGGTCCGATGCGGCCCGGGTGATGCGGAGATTAGCGTTCCGGTGTGCCCAACACTTCTGTCGCCCCGTCCACGATCACTTCGGTGCCCGCCGCCCGGCATGCTGAGGGGGTGAGCAACGACGAGTTCCGCGCCGCCCTGTCCCGACTGGCCGCCGGCGTGGTCCTGGTGACCGCGAAGGAACCGCCGCTGGACCCGGACGACCCGCGGGCCCCGGCCGGTGAGGACGTGGGCATGACGGCCACGGCGTTCATGTCGGTGTCCCTGGACCCGCCCCTGGTGCTGGTGAGCCTGCGGGAGGGATCCCGCATGGACGAACTGCTGGAGGAACAGCCCCTGTGGGCGGTGTCCGTGCTCGCCGAGGGCCAGCGGCAGATCGCGGGCCGCTTCGCCATGCGGGGCCGCATCAGCGACCGGCTGCTGTTCCAGGACATCCCCTACGAGCGGGGCGAGCACACCGACGCGCCCCTGGTGGGCGGGGCGCTGGCGACCCTGGAGTGCCGCACCGAGCAGCGCGTCCCGGCCGGGGACCACACCCTGGTGATCGGCCGCGTCCTGTCGGCCGCGCTCCCGGCCTCGGACGGCGGCCCCCTGACCTACTTCCGCGGCCGCTACCGGCACTTGGGCTGAGCGGCGGGGCGCACGGCACGTCCTGTGCGCTGCCCGGCCGTTGCGTCTCGGTCCGTCGCGCCTGCGCGTGGTGCACGACCTGCGTCCCGTCCGGCATCCGCCGCCCCGGTGCACCGCGACAGCGGTGCCTCGCGGACGCTGGCCTGCTCCGTCCATGGCGCCGGACGAGGTTGCGCGTCCTGCGCCCGCGTGGCCGGACTTCCCCGGCGCCGTGGACCCGTTGGTCGCACGGCGGGTCCCGGCCGTTCGGTGCCGCACCGGGTCAGCCGCCGCACCGGTCAGCCGGGTCAGCCCCAGTCGCGGCCGCTGCGGCCCCGCTTGGTCTCGGCGCGCTGTTTCTTCTCGCGGAGCCTGCGTTCGTTGATGCCGCGCGGGACACGGGTCGGCCTGCGGGGCTTGGGCGGCGGCGCGGTGGCCTCGGCGAGGAGCGCGGCCAGGCGGGTGGCCGCCGCCTCGCGGTTGCGCCACTGGGAGCGGTGCTCCGAGGCGCGCACGCTCACCACGCCGTCGGCCAGCCGCTGCGCCAGCCGCTCCAGCGCCCGCTCCCGCCACACCTCGGGCAGTGCCGTGGTGCGGGCCAGGTCGAACCGCAGCTCCACCTGCGAGTCACTGGTGTTGACGTGCTGGCCGCCCGGCCCCGAGGAACGCGAAAAACGCCACATCAGCTCGGACTCCGGCAGGAAGACGGAGCCACGGATGCGGAGCGCTCCGGGAGGCAGGCCCCCGGGCCTGCGGGAGGGACCGGACATGCCGTCCATGGTCGCGCGCCCGGCGGGGCCGCGTCACCTCAATATCCTCGGTAAAGAAAGTAAAGCGAACTGGAACCTGGCGTTGGCCTCTCGCGTTCAAGGGGGTAGCGGTAGCTTCTAGCCGTACGTCAACGAGGGAAGGGACTCCCAACAATGGCTGTAAGCCTGTCCAAGGGTGGCAACGTCTCGCTCACCAAGGAGGCTCCGGGCCTGACCGCCGTCACCGTGGGCCTCGGCTGGGACGTCCGCACCACCACCGGCACGGACTTCGACCTCGACGCCTCCGCCATCGCGGTCAACACGCAGGGCAAGGTCTACTCGGACGCCCACTTCGTCTTCTTCAACAACAAGCAGACGCCGGACAACTCCATCGTCCACACCGGTGACAACCGCACCGGCGAGGGCGCGGGCGACGACGAGGCGATCAACGTCAACCTGGCCGCCCTGCCGGCCGACATCGACAAGATCGTCTTCCCGGTGTCGATCTACGACGCCGAGAACCGCAGCCAGAACTTCGGCCAGGTCCGCAACGCCTACATCCGCATCGTCAACCAGGCGGGCGGCACCGAGATCGCGCGCTACGACCTCTCGGAGGACGCGGCCACCGAGACCGCCATGGTCTTCGGCGAGCTGTACCGCAACGGCGCCGAGTGGAAGTTCCGCGCCGTCGGCCAGGGTTACGCCTCGGGCCTGGTGGGCATCGCGCAGGACTTCGGCGTCAACGTCTGACGCACCCCGGAAGCCGTCCGCGAGCCCCCGTTCCCGTCCGCCCGGCGGGACCGGGGGCTCCGGCGTTCCCGGCAGCCGGTCCGCAGGGAGCGCCCCTCCGCCCGGGCCCGGCGGCCCAGGGGCGGGCCTCAGGGGCGGGCGGGTCTGCCCGTCCCGTGCAGCCACTCGGACCAGACGCGGCCGAAGTCCTCGCCGGGGGCGTGCTGCTCGACGTAGGCGGTGAAGTCCGCGGTGGAGACGGTTCCGTGGCGGTTCTCCCGGGCCCAGCCGCGCAGCAGCGCGTCGAAGGCGTCGTCGCCGACGGTCTGCCGGATCTTGTGCAGGACCATCGCGCCGCGCTGGTAGACCGGCACCCCGGAGATTTGCGCCGGGCCGGGCGGACGTGCCGGCGGGAACGCCCACACGGCCTCGTTCGCCTCCTCGTCGGCGAAGTAGGTGCCCGCGTACAGCGCGTCGAACGTCTGCTGCGCGCTGTCCCCGCCGTGCTCCTCCCGCCACAGCCACTCGGCGTACGTCGCGAAGCCCTCGTTCAGCCACATGTCGCGCCAGCTCTCCGGTCCGACGGAGTTGCCGTACCACTGGTGGGCGATCTCGTGCACCAGCAGACCGGTGTCCGGGGCCCCGGGGAAGACCGGCCGGTTCTGCGTCTCCAGCGCGTACCCGGCGTCCCCGGGGCGCTCGACGATCACCCCGGCGGATGCGAACGGGTACGGCCCGAACCGCCGCTCCGCCCACTCCAGCACCTCGGGCAGCCGCTCCAGCGCCGGACGGCTCGCGTCCTTCTGGTCCGGGTCCACGGCCGAGTACAGCGGCAGCCCGCGTGCCGTCCGGGCGCGGTGGATGTCGTACCGTCCGACCGCGAGCACCGCGAGGTAGCTCGCCATCGGCTCGCGCACGCGCCAGCGCTGCACCCTGCTCCCGCCCCGCGTCTCCTCGCCCGCCGGCTCGCCGTTGGACACCGCCCGCAGGGCCTTCGGAACGGTCAGCGTCAGACGGTAGGTCGCCTTGTCGGACGGGTGGTGGTTGCCCGGGAACCACGCCATGGACCCGGTCGGCTGCCCGAGCGCGACCGCGCCGTCCGCCGTGCGCAGCCAGCCCTCCTCGGAGCCGTCCGGGTCGGTGACGGTCACCGGGGCCCCGGAGTAGCGCACGGTCACCCGGAAGGTGTCGTCCCGCCGGATCGCGGTGCGCGGACGGACCGTCAGTTCCTGGCCGTCACGCCGGAACCGGGCGGGCTTCCCGTCGACGGCGACCCGCTCCACGTCCAGGCCCTCCAGGTCGAGGTTCAGGGCGGGCAGGTCCTCGGTCGCGCGGGCGGTGACGGCCGCCGTGCCGGCGAGGTGGTGCGGGCCGGGGTCGTAGGCGAGGTCGAGGTCGTAGTGCGTGACGTCGTACCCGCGGTTGCCCGACCGGGGAAAGTACGGGTCCCCCACCCCGGAGCGCGACGGCCCCGGGTCGGCGGACGCCCCGGCACCGCCGTCCGCGCCCCCGCAGGCGGTCGCCACCACGGCGAGCAGTGCGAGCACCCCGGCCGGCCACCGCCGACGGCCCTCGGGGGCGCGCACGGCTCGACGTACCGGGCGCGGCGGCCCGTGGCGGCCGGTGGCGCCCGGTCGGGCGGAGCCACCGGCGGGGAGGCGGAGGCCGGGGAGGCGGAGGCCGGGGAGGCGGAAGCCCGCCGCGAAGCGGGGCGGGACCGAGGGCGCGAGGCCGGCGGGATCGGCGGGGTCGGTGAGGCGAGCGGAGCTGCCCGCGGGGCCGGCAGGCCCCGGGGGCGTGCCGTGCCGGGCCACTGCCGGGCGGACTCCGGCGGGGCGGGGACGCGGGGCCGGGTCCGGGAGGTCCGGGAGGTCCGGGAGGCGGCGGTGGGGGCGCACTCCGCGATCCTAAGAGGTGGCGCCCCTGCCGGCGGTGCCGCGCGGCCGTGACACCATCACCTGCGTGCTCGACATCGGCTACGCCCTCTCCAACCGCTTCCCGGACCCCCCGCAGACCGACTACCGCCGTGCGGACGTCCGCGCCCTGCGCCACGACCTGTTCTGCGGCGACGTCTACCTGGCGGACACCGAGGAGGACCGCGAGCTGTCCACAGCCTGGGGATGGGTGCCGGTGCTCGACTTCGCGTGGGCCCTGTGCGACATCGTGGAACGCGTCGACCGGGACCCCGCGGGCTCCCGCGCCTCGCGGCCCCAGCGGGCGGAGCTGGACTTCACCGAGTCGACCGACCGCTTGCTGTTCGAGCGCCGCTTCGGGTGGGTCGACATCGAGGCCGAATGGCTCCCGGCGAGCGAACCCCCGCTGACCTTCTCGCACACCGAACTCCGCCGCGAGGCACGCGACTTCCTGCACGACCTGCTGGCCGACCTGATCGACCTGCACGAGGACCTGGGCGAGAACCCGGCCGTCTGGACCCTCCAGGCCCGCTTCCCCCGCATCGGCTGACCCTCCCGGGCCGGAACACGCTCAGCCCCCGGACGGCGCGCCGGAGGACACCCCCGCACCGCACTCCCCGTGGCTCCGCGCGACGCCCGTGGCTCCCCGCGGCACCCCGCGGCTCTCGTGGCGGCCGCCACGCGGAGGGCCCCCGCCCCGGCTCCCGGCCCCCGTCATCCCGCCCCGCCGATCCACTCCCCCCGTCCACGGCTCCCCCGCCTCGCCGCGCGGACCGTCCCCATCCCGCCCGTCCCCCATCCGCCCGTCCCGCCCGCCCCCCATCCGCCCGTCCCGCATCCCCACCCCGCCCCCGAGGCCGGCCTCAGCTGCCCTCCACCCGGATCCCCGCCTCGGCCGCCAGCACCGGGGCCAGGTCGAGCAGTTGCCCCGCGCTGATCACCGCCCCCGCCAGCCGGCCCACCCCGCGGGCGATCTCCAGGGGGACGGCACCGCGCAGGTCGACGTCCGTGAGCGTCGCCCCGGTGAAGTCGGCCTCCTTCAGCGCGCAGTCCACGAAGGCCACCCGCTCCAGCCGGGCGCCGCCGAAGTCGGGCTCGACCAGGAGGCAGCCCTCGAAGACGACGTCCCTCAGCCGCGCCGCCCGCAGGTTGAGGAAGTCGATCTTCCCGCCCCGGACGTGCACCCGCTCCAGCTGCGCCCCGTGCAGCTGCGTCCCCCCGAGACGCGCGTCGGTCAGTTCCACGTCGCGCAGGACGGCCTCGGCGAGATCGGTACCCACTCCGCGCACCCCGGCCACGACCGAGTCCAGCACCCGGACCCGGGGCAGCCGGGCCTCGTCCAGCGCGCACCCCCGTAGCGCGCAGTCCAGGAAGCGCGACCCCGCTCCGTCCTGCCCGGACAGGTCCGCCTCCGCGAACTCCAGCCCGTCGTAGTCCCCGTCCGGCTCCAGCCCACCCCCCTCGAACCGCTCCAGCGCCCCCAGCCGCACCTCCGGCCGCCGCGGCTCCCGTACCCCCGCACCACCCGCCGCTCTCCTCGCCATGCCCCCATGCTGCACCCCACCACTGACAACGCCCCGGCCGGACACGCGACCTGCGCGAACGCCCCCGATGTCACATTCCGGGGCCCGCCATCCGTCACAGCGGTGAAGGCCCAGGGGCGCCTCCCGGCGCGGCCCCGGGCACGGGAGACAGGAGAGAGCACAGGCATGCACCGCACCGACCGCATCACCGTCATCGGCGGCGGCTTCGCCGGACTCACCGCCGCCATCACCGCCGCGGAGGCGGGGCCCGGGTCACCGTCCACGAGGCGCACCACACCCTCGGCGGCCGGGCCCGTACCGCCGAGGGCCCGTACCGGACGAACGAGGGCCCGCACGCCCTGTACAGCGGCGGCCCGCACTGGAGCTGGCTGCGCGCCCGCGGCCTCGTCGGACCGCTGGCCACACTCCCACCGCTGGAGGTGGCCCGGTTCCGGCTCCGCCACTGCGGAGCGCTGCGCCGCACCCCGCCCCTCGCGATGCTGAAACTGCTGCGCCGGCGCGCGGACCGGGCCCCCGTCGGCACCGACTTCCTCACCTGGGCCACCGGCGTCGCGGGCGAGGAGGCGGCGCGGGCCGCAGCCCACTACGCGGCGGTCGCGCTGTTCCACCACGACCCGGGCTCCCTGTCCGCCGCCTTCGTGCAGGAACGGCTGCGCCGCGCCACCCGGCTGCCCCCGGAGGCGCACCACCCGCGCGGCGGATGGGGTGGGCTCATCGACCGGATGGCCGCCCGCGCCTGGAACCTGGGGGTGCGGGTGGAGACCCTGTCCCGCGTCGACACGCTGCCCACGGACACCCCCGTCGTCGTCGCCACCTCCCTGGAGTCCGCCCGCCGGCTCCTCGGCGACCCGGGGCTCACCTGGCCCAGCGGCCGTACCGTCCTCGTGGACCTCGCCGTGCGCACCCGGCGCGGCGACGCGTTCGTCGTGTCGGACCTGGACGCCCCGGGCTGGCTGGAGCGGTTCACCGCCCAGGACCCCTCCCTCGCCCCGCCCGGCGAACAGCTGATCCAGGGTCAGGTCCCCATCGCTCCGCACGAGTCCAAGGCCGACGGGGTCCGGCGGGCCGGGGAACTGCTCGACCTCGGCTTCCCGGGCTGGCGCGAACGCCTCACCTGGCGCCGGGAGGCGGTCGCGAGCGGCCGTACCGGTGCGGTCGACCCGCCCGGCACCGACTGGCGCGACCGGCCCGCCGTGGACCGCGGCGACGACGTCTACCTCGCCGGGGACCGGACCGCCGCGCCCGGTGTGCTCTCGGAGGTGTCCTTCAACAGCGCCCTCACCGCCGTCTCCCTCGCGCTCGGCCGCCACGGGCTTGACCTCGAGCAAGCTGGAGGTTGAACAGTGGGGAGGGCCCGCCGCGGCACCGCCCGCCGCGCCACCGTCCACCCCTGGGGGTCCCCATGCACGCCGTCCGCCTGCACGCCTTCGGCCCGGCCGAGAACCTCGTCCACGAGGAGGTCCCGGACCCCCGCCCGGGCCCCGGGCAGGTGCGGATCGCCGTCCGCGCGGCCGGGGTGCACCTGCTCGACACCGCCCTGCGCGCGGGCCGGCCCGGCCCCGCCGGAACCCCGGCCGAGCTGCCCACCGTCCCCGGCCGGGAGGTCGCCGGGGTCGTCGACGCCGTCGGCGAGGGGGTCGACGACGCCTGGCTCGGCCGGGACGTCGTCGCCCACCTCGGCTTCGTCCCCGGCGGGTACGCCGAACTGGCCGTCACCGGCGTCGACCGGCTGCACGTGATCCCGCCGCGCCTCGACCACGTCGGGGCCGTTGCCATGATCGGCACGGGGCGGACCGCGATGGGCGTCGTGCAGTTCGCCGAGCCCGGCCCCGGCGACGTCGTCCTGGTCCCGGCCGCGGCCGGCGGCATCGGCACCCTGCTCGTGCAGTACGCGCGCAACGCCGGGGCGACCGTCGTCGGCCTGGCCGGCGGCCCCGCCAAGACCGCCCAGGTGACGGCGAACGGCGCCGATCTCGCCGTCGACTACACCGCTCCCGGCTGGGCCGGCCGGCTCGCCGCGTACGCGGGCAGGGTGACCGTCGTGTTCGACGGGGTCGGCGGGGACGTCGCCCGCACCGCCGTCGGCCTGCTCGCCCCCGGCGGACGGCACGTCGTCTTCGGCTGGTCGTCGCAGGGCCTCGACAGCGACGCCCCGCACCTCGTCGACGGCGTCTCCGTGAACGTCCTCGGCCCGGCCATGCTGCGGCGGGCCGGCGGCCCCGACCCCCTGCGCACGCTCGAGGAGCGCGCCCTCGCCGAGGCCGCCGAGGGCCGCCTCGTCCCCGCCGTCCACCGCTTCCCCCTCGCCGAGGCCGCCGCCGCCCACCGGGCGCTGGAGAACCGGGGCACCACCGGGAAGGTCGTCCTCGAACCGCGGCGGCCCCCGGCGACCCGCTGACCGGAGCGCCCCGCTCCCGGCACACGGCCCGCCGCAGACGACTCGTCGGCACACGGCCCGCCGGGACACAGTCCGCCGGGACCGGAGCGCCCCACCCCACGCCTCGCCCTCAACCCCCGGCCCCGGCCGCGCCACCGGACTACCGTGCGGTGTGTGATCGCCGTCCCGCCGCAACTCGCGGCCGCCCAGATCAAGTTCAACAAGGAGGCGGGCCGCGCCTTCGTCGCCGCCCTGCCGGAGCTGACCGCGGCCTTCGTGGACCGCTGGGAGCTGCGGATCACCGGGACCCCCCTGCACGGCGTCAGCGCGCTCGTCGTCCCGGTGGACCGCGCGGACGGCACACCGGCGATGCTGAAGCTGCAGCTCCGCGACGACGAGAGCGAGGGCGAACCGGTGGCCCTGCGCCGGTGGGACGGCGACGGCGCGGTCCGGCTGCTGGACCACGACGAGCCCACCGGCACCATGCTCCTGGAGCGCCTGGACAGCTCCCGCATGCTGTCCCGCGTGGCCGACCCGCACGAGGGCGTCCTGGTGATCGCCCGCCTGCTGGCCCGCCTCCACGTGGCCCCGGCCCCCGCGGGCCTGCGCCGCCTCGACGACATCGCCCGGCGCATGCTCCGGCGCACGCCCGCCGCCCTGGAGCGCATCCCCGACCCGGAGTCCCGGCGCCTGGTGGCCGACTGCGCCGCGGCCGTCCGGGAGGTCGTCGACGAGCCCGGCGACCGCCTCCTGCACTGGGACCTGCACGACGAGAACGTGCTCGCCGCCGACCGCGCCCCCTGGCTCGCCATCGACCCCAAGCCCCTCGTCGGCGACCCGGGCTTCGACCTGTGGCCCGCGCTGGCGAACACCTTCCGGGCGGACGACGTCCGCCGGCGCTTCGACGCCATGACCGAGGTGCTCGGACTGGACCGCGCGCGGGCCCGCGCCTGGACGTACGGGAGGGTGCTGCAGAACTGCCTGTGGGAGACCGAGGAGGGCCGGCCCCTGAGCGACACGGACCTGGAGATCGCCCGCCGCCTGCGCCGGAATTGAGACGTCCCGGGCCGGAGAAACGAGCCGGCCCGGGACGGACGGGAGGGGCCCGCACGAGGGCCCTGCGAGAGCCCCCTGTCGGATTCGAACCGACGACCTGCTGTTTACAAGACAGCCGCTCTGGACCGGACTGAGCTAAGGAGGCGCCGCGCGCTCCGCGCGCGAAGGCTGGTCCACTGTACACAGAGCCGGATTCACCCGGCCACGGACTTGCCCTGAGGCCCGCGCGTCCGCCCCGCCCCCGCGAGCCGTCGACAGTTCACGAAGAAATCACAGCCCGGAAACTACTGACAAGCAGGTGAACGCCGGGTACCGTCCTGTGCCAGTTCACACACGTGGACTACACCACAACGGAATACGTGGACGACACCACTGCGGAACACCCGTCGTGGCACCACCTTCCTACTCGGATCGTCCGGCACGTTCCTGCCGGTAGAAGGGGGCCCATTCCCATGGCCACAGTCACGTTCGACAAGGCGACCCGGATCTACCCGGGTTCCACCAAGCCCGCCGTCGACGCGCTCGACATCGCGATCGAGGACGGGGAGTTCCTCGTCCTGGTCGGCCCGTCCGGTTGCGGCAAGTCCACCTCGCTCCGCATGCTCGCGGGGCTGGAGGACGTGAACGGCGGCGCCATCCGCATCGGCGACCGCGACGTCACGCACCTGCCGCCCAAGGACCGGGACATCGCCATGGTGTTCCAGAACTACGCCCTCTACCCGCACATGACGGTCGCCGACAACATGGGCTTCGCGCTCAAGATCGCCGGCGTGAACAAGGCGGAGATCCGGCAGAAGGTCGAGGAGGCCGCGAAGATCCTCGACCTGACCGAGTACCTGGACCGCAAGCCGAAGGCGCTCTCCGGCGGTCAGCGCCAGCGTGTCGCCATGGGCCGCGCGATCGTGCGCGAGCCGCAGGTGTTCCTCATGGACGAGCCGCTGTCCAACCTGGACGCCAAGCTGCGTGTCTCCACCCGTACGCAGATCGCCTCCCTCCAGCGCCGCCTGGGCATCACCACCGTCTACGTCACCCATGACCAGGTCGAGGCCCTCACCATGGGCGACCGGGTCGCGGTGCTCAAGGACGGCCTGCTCCAGCAGGTCGACACGCCGCGCAACATGTACGACAAGCCCGCCAACCTCTTCGTGGCCGGCTTCATCGGCTCCCCGGCGATGAACCTCATCGAGGTGCCGGTCACCGACGGCGGCGTGAAGTTCGGCAACTCGGTGGTGCCGGTGGAGCGCGACGCGCTCTCCTCCACCACCGACAAGACCGTGACCGTGGGCGTGCGCCCCGAGCACTTCGACGTGGCCGGTGAGGAGTCCGACCAGGGCGTGGCGGTCACCGTCAACGTCGTGGAGGAGCTGGGCTCCGACGCGTTCGTCTACGGCTCCACCACCGTGGGCGGGGAGACCAAGGACATCGTGGTCCGCGTCGGCGGCCGCAACGTGCCGGCCAAGGGCAGCGAGCTGCACGTCGTGCCGCGCGCCGGCGAGACCCACGTGTTCTCCACGTCGACCGGCGCCCGCCTGTCCGACTGAGCCCGGCCGCCGCCCCGCCGGACCCCGTCCGGCACCGCTTCACACCTGCCGTCCGGCCAGATCACCCGGACGGGCGACGAGAGCCCCGCAGCCTGCTGCGGGGCTTCTCGCGTTGTCGACAAATACCCCGCACTCCGGGCATTTCGACCGGGCGCGTCAACGCGTTACCCCAAAAACTCGTCGACCATGTCCCCCGAACCGGTGACGGAATGTCTCCACGTCATTACCGGACGCTACCCTCACTCGCGTGAAGCACTCCACTAACCCTCAGACGCGACGCGGCCGGGGCCACGCCCGCCGGATCGGCCGCAGCCTCGCCCTCGTCCTGCCCGTCGTCCTGGTGTTCTCCGGAACTCTCGCGGTCGCCCGGGTCGACTGGTCGGGGAGCCCCACGAGCCCGGTGCTCACCGCCGCCGACACCGCCGTGGCCGGTGCCTCGCGCAGCGCGGCGCGCGCCCCCCACGAGATCCTCCGCGACCGGCTCCTGGTCGAACAGCAGAAGAAGGACCCGGGCGTCGCGCTCACCCACCTCCAGGAGGCGGTCAACGACCGGCCGTCGCTGGCCCGGCACTGCGCGTCCATCGCCCGCGCGCTGGGCAAGGCAGCGGTGCGCGTCTACGGCCCGACGAAGGCGCAGTCCTTCTCCCGCCCGGTCTGCGACACCTCCTTCGCCTCGGGAGTCCTCGCCGCCCACCACTGACCCCCGGGCCGGCCACGGCACGTGAGGTCCCGCCCCCGCGCGGCCGACGGCCCGTGCGGGGGCCGTCCGCGGTCCGCGGAGGGCCCTCCGGGGCGTCCGGGAGTGCCACGTACAGTTCGCTCATGACCCATCCGAGCGCCGCGTCCCGCCCCGTTCAAGCCGTCGTCCTGGCCGGCGGTCAAGGTTCCCGGCTGCGGCCGTACACCGACGACCGGCCCAAGCCGATGGTCGAGATCCCCGGCACCGGGACCCCGATCATCGGCCACCAGCTGTCCTGGCTCGCGTCCGAGGGCGTGACGGACGTGGTGATCTCCTGCGGGCACCTCGCCGACGTCCTCCAGAAGTGGCTGGACTCCGCCGACCTGCCCGTGTCCGTCACCACCGTCGTCGAGACGGAGCCCCTCGGCCGCGGCGGCGGCCTCAAGTACGCCGCCGCACACCTCCCCCACCCGGACCGGCCCTGGTACGCGACGAACGGCGACATCTGGACCCGGTTCTCGCTGCGCGACATGGCGGACTTCCACACCGAGCGCGACGCCCTCGCCACCCTCGCCCTGGCCCGCCCCCGCATCCCCTGGGGCGCCGTGCAGACGGACGGCTTCGGCCACATCACGGACTTCATCGAGGCCCCGCCGTCGACGTTCGAGATCAACGCGGGCATCTACGTCTTCTCCCCCGGGTTCGCCGACCTGCTGCCGGAGCGCGGCGACCACGAGCGCACCACGTTCCCGCGCCTGGCACGGGAGCGGCGCCTGGCCGGCTTCCCGATCCCGCAGGGGTCGTACTGGCGCGCCATCGACACCGCGAAGGACCTGACGGAGGCCGCGAAGGAACTGGCGGCCCACGGCCGCTGACGCACGCGTCCACGGACGGACGAGCCGACGGGCCGTCGGGGCATCGGGGCATCGGGTCATCGGGCCCACGAGTTGACGGACTGGCGGACCGTCGGCCGGCGGGCCGGCGGGCTGACGAGCCGTCACTCCACCGACCGCCGGCCACCGGCCACCGGCGCGACCGTCCGCCGGCCGGATCTCCCCGAGAGGGCCTGCCCCACCCGGCGTCGCCTGCGCCCCGGAACCGCCCCGGAGGGGCGGTCGCACCGCGGCGGGGTCCCGCACGTCGTCCGTGCGGGACCCCGCCGTCGTCGGAGGGCCGGACCGGGCCGGCCTACCCCAGGAGGCCGCCCACCAGTCCGGGCTGGCCGGAGGACGAGCCGCCGCCCCCGGAGCCACCGCTGGGCGTGCCCTCGCCGCCGGTGCTGCCCCCGCCGGAGGTCGGGCCGGCGCTGGTGCTCGGCGCCTGCTCGACCGGGGAGGACTGCTGCGGCGGGGCCTGCCCGGCGCTGCCCTGGGTCTGGCTGGGCGTGCCGCCGGTGACCGTGCCGGTGTCCTGCGTCGCGCCCGGGGTGGTCGTCCCGGCGGACGGGCTGCCCGTACCGGCGGTGGCGCCCCGGGTGGGCGAGGTGGACGCGGACGGCGTGCGCTTCTTCGGCGTGGCGCCGGGCTCCTGCGGGAGCGGGGAACCGGGGAGTTCGTTGCGCGGGGACTCGCCCGGACCGGGGACGACGACGCGGTCGGCGTCGCGCACCGCGCCGCCCAGCAGCGACCCGGTGAGCAGGGTGATCCCGCAGACGATGACGGTGACCAGGGCGCCCCGGCGCAGGACGTAGCGGCGCAGGTCCCAGATGTCGGCGCGGGGGCCGAGGCGCCGCCAGGCGCTGCCGGCCAGGCGGCCGTCCACGGAGTACACGGGGGCACCGGCGATGATCAGCGGCGACCAGGCGGCGAGGTAGATGATGTCGGGCGTGTCGTAGACCGGGACGCTCTTCCAGCTGACGGTGACCAGCAGGGCGGCGGAGAGCAGCGCGCCGACCACGGCGGCCACGCGCTGCCAGCAGCCGAGGACGGTCAGGACGCCGACGATGACCTGGAGGAAGGCGATGACGAGGCCGGAGCCGACGGGGTGTTCGAGGGCGAACTGCCGCAGCGGCTCGGCGACTTCCCAGGGGTGCAGGGTGTTCAGCCAGGTGACCATGGAGCCGCGCTTGCCGCCGTCGAAGTAGACGGGGTCGCACAGCTTGCCCATGCCGGCGTAGATGGAGATGAAGCCGAGGAAGACGCGCAGCGGCAGCAGCACGACGCCCAGGTTCATCCGGCGGCCGGGGTAGTAGGCGTGCCGGGCCGGGTCGTCGCCGTGGCGCCGGGTGCGCGGGGCGTCCTCGTCGGCGGCGGGCCGGGCGTCCGTGTCCTCGAACCCGTCGTCGCCATAGCCGCCCCGGTCGTAACCGCCCGTGTCGTAGGCCGGTTCGTCGTAGGCGCTGCCGACGGTGCGCATGGGCGGCAGCAGCGGGCCGCCGCCGTGGGTGCGCTGGGCGCCGACGACCGGCGTCTCCAGGGTGGCCGGGTCGTCGCCGTAGCCGTAGCCGGCGCCGACGCGCGGGATGACCTGGGTGGCGCCGGCGTCGGCGAGGGGCTCCTCGGCGTGGCGGACGCCGTCGTGCCGCACGGCCTGCAGCAGGCGGTGGGCTCCGGTGTCGTCCGGCGCCGACCGGCCGCTCCAGACGACGGGACGGCGACGGGCGGCGCCCGGACCGGCGGCGCCCATGGTGGTGACCACGGGGATGCGGGCGGTGTCCTGGGCGGCGCTCAGGTGCCGGGCGATCCGCGGTGACTGGACGCGTCGCGCCGAGACGCCCAGCTGCACGCGGAAGCTGGCGTGATTGACGATGACCTGCGCCGGATCGCTCGGCACCTTCACCATGCTCAGCGCGGGAGTGTCGTCGAGTCCCAACGAGCGGTCCCCCGTGGGCGGGCGGGGTGTTCTGGTGTCCACACTCATCTAACCGAGTGACACGGGGTTAGGACACTGCCTTGACCGGCCGGATGTGTCCGGACCCCGTCAAGCCGGTCCGGACCGCCGGGAACACTCCGTGTGGGTGATACGGCCGAACGCGCGTTCAGGCGCGGCGGCGCGCCACCTCGTACAGCACGATGCCCGCCGCGACACCGGCGTTGAGCGACTCCGCGCCGCCCGGCATCGGGATCCGCACCCGCACGTCACAGGTCTCGCCGACCAGCCGCGACAGCCCCTTGCCCTCGCTGCCGACGACGATGACGACCGGGCCGTCCAGCGCCGCCAGGGTGCCGAGTTCGGCCTCCCCGTCGGCGGCCAGCCCGACGACCGTGATCCCGGCCTTCTTGTACGCCTCCAGGGCGCGCGTCAGGTTGGTGGCGCGGGCGACGGGCGTCCGCGCCGCCGTGCCGGCCGACGTCTTCCAGGCACCGGCGGTCATCCCGGCGGCCCGCCGCTCGGGGACGACGACACCGTGACCGCCGAAGGCGGCGACGGAGCGGACCACGGCACCCAGGTTGCGCGGGTCGGTCACCCCGTCGAGGGCGACGATCAACGGGTCCTGGCCCTCGTCGTGGGCGCTCGCGACCAGGTCCTCGGGGTGCGCGTACTCGTAGGGCGGGACCTGGAGGACCAGGCCCTGGTGGTTCAGCCCGTTGGTCATCCGGTCGAGCTCGGGGCGGGGGGCCTCCATGAGGTTGATCCCGCCGCGGTCGGCCGCGAGCTGGAGCGCCTCGCGCACCCGCTCGTCGTTGTCGATGAACTGCTGCACGTACAGCGTCGAGGCGGGCACGCCCTCGCGCAGCGCCTCGACGACCGGGTTGCGGCCGACGACCAGCTCGGAGGCCGAGCGGCCGCCGCGGCGCTGCGGGGCGCGGCCCGTGGCGCGGCGCGCCTTGGCCTGGGCGGCCCGCTGCTTGGCGTGGCCCTTGCGCATCTCGGCGGGGGGCGTGGGGCCCTTGCCTTCCAGGCCCCGGCGCCGCTGGCCGCCGCTGCCGACCTGCGCGCCCTTCTTGCCGGACATGCGGCGGTTGTTCGCGGCCATGAGGTACTCGTCTCCGTGAAGTCGTGCGGTGCACGCGGGCTCGCGCGTCCCGCGATGGCGTCCGTGGGTCCTGCTCCGCACGGGGTCCGTGCGGGTGTTGCTCTGCGGTTGTCGTCCGCGGTGGCGTGCCCGTACGGACACGCGGCCGTGTACGTGCAGTGTGCCGTCCGGGGGCCCGGACGGCACACCCGGTTCCCGAGTCGCACGCGGTCCCCGGGGGCGTCGTCGCCCCCGTGGCCCGTGTGGTCCTCACGCTTGGGGTGCCCCGGGGGTCCCGCGGCACCGTTGCGGCGGGCTCAGCGCGGGCCGAGGCTCCAGCGCGGTCCCTGCGGGCTGTCCTCGATGACCAGGCCGGACTGGTTGAGCTGGTCGCGGATGGCGTCCGCGGTCGTCCAGTCCTTGCGGGCCCGGGCGGCCTCCCGCTGGTCGAGGACCATGCGCACCAGGGTGTCGACCACCCCGTGCAGGTCCTCGCCGCGGTCGCCCTCACCGGCCCAGTGCGGGTCCAGCGGGTCCAGGCCGAGCACACCGAGCATGGCGCGGACCTCGGCGAGGCGGGCGACGGCCGCTTCCTTGTCGTCGGCGGCCAGCGCGCTGTTGCCCTGCCGGACCGTGGTGTGCACCACGGCCAGTGCCTGCGGCACACCGAGGTCGTCGTCCATCGCCTCCGCGAAGGCGGGCGGCACCTCGGCCGACGGCTCGACGGAGCCGGCCTTCTCCACCACGCGCTGGACGAAGCCCTCGATCCGCGCGAAGGCCGACTCGGCCTCGCGCAGCGCCTCCTCGCTGTACTCGATCATCGAGCGGTAGTGCGGGGTGCCCAGGTAGTAGCGCAGCACGATCGGCCGCCACCGCTTGACCATCTCGCTGACCAGCACCGAGTTGCCGAGCGACTTCGACATCTTCTCGCCGCTCATGGTGACCCAGGCGTTGTGCACCCAGTACCGGGCGAACTCGTCCCCGAAGGCCTTGGCCTGCGCGATCTCGTTCTCGTGGTGCGGGAAGATCAGGTCGAGGCCGCCGCCGTGGATGTCGAAGGCGGTGCCCAGGTACTTGTGCGCCATCGCCGAGCACTCCAGGTGCCAGCCCGGGCGCCCGCGGCCCCACGGCGTCTCCCAGCTCGGCTCGCCGGGCTTGGCCGCCTTCCACATGGCGAAGTCCCGCGGGTCCCGCTTGCCGGTCTCGCCCTCGCCGGACGGCTGGAGCAGGTTCTCCAGCTCCTGGTTGGACAGCTTCAGGTACGCGGGGAACGAGGTGACGGCGAAGTAGACGTTGCCGTCGGCCTCGTAGGCGTGGCCGCGCTCGATCAGGCCGCGCATCATCTCCACCATCTCGGTGATGTGGCCGGTGGCGCGCGGTTCGTAGGTCGGGGGCAGGCAGCCGAGGGCCCGGTAGCCGTCGCTGAAGGCTCGCTCGTTCTCGTAGCCGATGGCCCACCAGGGGCGTTCCTGCTCCACCGACTTCGCGATGATCTTGTCGTCGATGTCGGTGACGTTGCGGACGAACGTGACGTCCAGGCCGCGGTACTCGAACCAGCGGCGCATGATGTCGAAGTTCAGCCCCGAGCGGATGTGCCCGATGTGGGGCGCCGCCTGCACGGTGGCACCACACAGGTAGATCGAGACGCAACCCGGCTGGAGCGGGGTGAAGTCACGGATCTGCCGGGCGCTGGTGTCGTACAGGCGAATAGTCACCCCTCCAGGGTAGTGGGCCCCGGAGGGTGCGTGTGCCTCCACCGCCGAGCCGTCCCGGACGGGGGACGTACGGACCACAGGAGCGCGCACGGGCCTGCGGGTGCCCGCACGGACCCGCGGGTACGCGCACGGGCCTGCGGGTGCACCCACGGACCCGCGGGTACGCGCACGGGTCTGCGGGTGCACCCACGGACCACCGGGCTCCGGCCCGGGGCCGCGCCGGACACCGCACGCGGACGTCCTGGCACGCGGACCCTCTGGCACGCGGACCCCCTGGCACGCGGACACCGGCCCGTCCGCGTGCGGACCCGGGCGTCAGTCCGTCGGCACCCGGACCACCAGCGCGGTGGCCACCGCCATCAGCCCTTCGCCGCGCCCCGGGAAGCCGAGGCCGTCCGTGGTCGCCCCGGAGACCGACACCGGCGCCCCGGCGGCCTCGGAGAGGACCTTCTGCGCCTCGTCACGCCGCTTGCCGATCTTGGGCCGCGGCCCGACGACCTGCACGGCGACGTTGCCGATGCGGAACCCGGCCGACCGCACGATCCGGGCGGCCTCGGTCAGCAGCGTGACCCCTGAGGCACCGGACCACTCGGGCCGCCCGGTGCCGAAGTGCTGCCCCAGGTCACCGAGGCCGGCGGCCGAGAACAGGGCGTTGCAGGCGGCATGGGCGACGACGTCCGCGTCGGAGTGCCCGGCCAGGCCGGGCCCCTCGCCCTCCCACTTCAGTCCGGCGCACCACAGCTCGCGGCCGTCCTCGAAGGCGTGGATGTCGGTGCCGATGCCGACCTGCGGAAGCGGCGGCAGCGGGGGCAGCGGCGGGACCGGCTCCGGAGCGCCGGGCGTCTCAGAAGCCATCGTTGTGCCTCCTGCGGGCCAGGACCGCCTCGGCGAGGACCAGGTCCAGGGGACGGGTGACCTTGAACGCCTCCTCGTGACCGGGCACGGTGACGACGGTCAGGCCGAGCTGCTCGACCATGCTCGCGTCGTCGGTGACCTGCTCCGTGACGGTCTCGTGGGCGCGCACCAGCGCGGACCGGTCGAAGCCCTGCGGGGTCTGCACCGCGCGCAGCACCGACCGGTCCGGCGTGGCGACGACCGCTTCCGGGTCGCCGGGGGCGGCGGCCGGCTCGACCTGCTTGACGGTGTCGGCCAGCGGCAGCGCGGGCACGACGGCGGGCGCGCCGCCGCGCACCGCCTCGATCACGGCGTCGACGGTGTCGACGGGGACCAGGGGGCGGGCCGCGTCGTGCACCAGCACGATGTCGTACTCCTCGGGCAGCGCCTCCAGGCCCAGCCGGACGGACTCCTGGCGGCTCTCCCCGCCGGGCACCACCAGGAAGTCGGTGCGTTCGGGCAGCGCGTGCGCGTCCAGCAGCGTCCTGACCTCGGCGGCCCCGTCGGGCGGGGCGACGAGGACGACCAGGGAGACGGCGCGCGAGTCGGCCATCGCGCGGACCGCGTGGATCAGCATGGGCGTCCCGCCCAGCGCGCGAAGCGCCTTCGGGGCGCCCGGGCCGAGTCGCACGCCCCGGCCGGCGGCCGGGATGACGGCTGCCGTACGGCGTGTCGTACGGTCGGACGCGTCGGGCGCGGGGTTCTGCGACGGCGGGGTGAGGGGATCGTCAGACATCGGTTCCTGTCAGGTTTGTGTGCTCGGCCTACCTGGGTATGGCCTGGGCGTACCCGCCGCTCGAGGAGCGGAGGGATGACCGGGCGTGACGACTCGACCAGCCCCTTCCGTGACTCTGGTCGAGCCGGGACGCCCGGACCGGTGTACCGGGTGCGGGACGTGAGTGACGGCACAGCCCGCGCGGACCCGGCACGCACCAGTACGGCGTACGGACGGCCGGCCCCTCGCGGTCGCCGGCCGGGCCGCATGCCGGTGGCCGTACGCGCCGCGCAGTCGTATCAGTACCAGGCGGCCGGAGCCAAGGGGCGTCACGGGCAGTCAGCCGTACGTCCGACCGGCCGCATGGCGCACCGTCCGGCTCCCGGAGCCGGCGCGGAACCGGGTGGCGACGCCGCGTGTCCGGATGCTCCTTCGGACGGTCCGGACGCCGGAGCCCCGGCCACTCGTGTCCCGGGTGCGGACATGCCGCAGCGCCCGGCGACATCTCCTTCGTCATCGGGCACCACGGCATTTCACTGTGCTGTGCTTGCTGCGTTGTGACTGCTGCGCTCAGGGAGCGCCGAGCGAGCAGCGCTCCGCCTCGGCTCAGGAGGCGAGTACCTCGTCGAGCAGGGCCTCGGCCTTGTCCTCGTTGGTGTTCTCCGCGAGCGCGAGCTCGCTGACCAGAATCTGGCGCGCCTTGGCGAGCATGCGCTTCTCACCCGCGGAGAGTCCGCGCTCGCGCTCACGACGCCACAGGTCACGCACGACTTCCGCGACCTTGATGACATCGCCCGAGGCGAGCTTCTCCAGGTTTGCCTTGTAGCGACGGGACCAGTTCGTGGGCTCTTCGGCGTAGGGTGCACGCAGCACCTCGAAGACTCGGTCCAGCCCGTCCTGACCGACCACATCGCGCACGCCGACGAACTCCGCATTGTCCGCTGGCACACGTACCGTCAGATCACCCTGGGCGACCTTCAGCACCAAGTAGGTCTTGTCCACGCCTTTGATCTGGCGAGTTTCGATAGCCTCGATCAGCGCGGCCCCGTGATGGGGATAGACCACGGTGTCGCCAACCTTGAACGTCATGTGACAGGTACCCCTTCCGTGGCTATCCAGGGTAACACGGATACGGCGGGTTCTGAATGACGTTTTCGCAGGTCAGGGCCATTCTCGGGGCTTGACAACCGCAACATGAACGTGCATCGGCCGCGGAACGGAAGCAGGTATTCGCAGGTCGGAGCGGCTCTCCGGGGCAGGGGAAAGACGCACGTCACACACGCCGGAAGCCCGCCACGAGTGACCGAACATACCCAAATGTCCGGTTCCACATGCTCGACTTCCGCTACTCCGTTCGGTGCGCCGGGCGGGGTTCCGGCCGAATCGGGAATTGATCTTCACAGGTCCCGGTGAACGGCCGGTGATCAATTCCCTGGGGGGCGTCGGCACATTCCCGCACGGGGAAATGCCGACCGGCCGGCCGGGCTATGCCCGCGCACCCGGGTGACACTCCCGGGAGTAATGCGAATGCCCACCACGTGCCACGACATCCACGTCCCGAATGCGCTGCGGTGTGGGTGGGGGGCGTGGCCGAGGCGAGGGAACGTCAGCGGTGAGGGCGAGGGTGTCGACAGGGACGAGGGGGCGAGAAGGGCTAGGAGGCTGGGAGGGCGGGGTGAGGGAGCCGCCGTCTCGGACGGGAGCGAGAAGGAGGCGGGAGGGGTCGGCGGCACGGTCCGTGGCCTGTGTCCCCGCGACATGTGGGTGAGGACCTGTATGTGCCCAGGGCCTGTAGGCCAGGCCCCTGTGTGCCAGGGCCCTGTGTGTCCAAGACCCGTGTGCCCGGGGCCTGTGTGCCCAGAACCCGTGTGCCCAAGCCCGGGGTGATCCGGGTGTGTCGGGCGCGCCGGGCAGGCCGGGTGGACCGGATGGGGGCAGGCCGGGCAGGCCGGACAGGCCGGGCCCCCGCTCGGGCGGACGACCGGCGTCCGGAGACCCGGCGGGCTCGGCAGGCTCGTCGGGCCCGGCGGAACGCGGAGCCCAGGCCGATCACCGGACGGGCGCGCCGCGGGCCGATGGGCGGCTTCTCGGGGGAACGGGGCCGTTCCGGGGAGGGTCGGGTGCGGTCGGGCGGGGACGGCTCGGTAACCTGAGGCCGCTGACAGACACTTAGGGCGGCTTTACAGGTCGCCACGCTCGAGTCCAAGGAGTTGCCGCCGCCGTGAGCAGCAGCCTTCGACGCGGTGCCCTCGCCGCCGCCGCCATCGCGTTCTCGGTCGTCTCGCTCTCCGCGTGCGCGTCCGGCAACAACGCCGAGACCCTCCAGGTCAAGCCGGACAACGCGGCCACGACCGTCGGTGACATCAAGGCCCAGAACGTCGTCGTCATCACCCAGCCCGACCTCGAGTCCACGGGCCCGGCCGTCGTCTCGGCCACGTTCTTCAACGAGGGTTCCACCGACCAGACCCTGGAGTCCGTCACCATCCCGGGCACCGGCAAGACCGCCGAGCTGTCCCCCGCCGAGGGCGGCAGCCTGACCGTGCCGGCCGGCGGTTCGCTGATCCTGGGCGGCGAGGGCAACGCGTCCGCCGTCCTGCCCAGCAGCCGTGAGGCCGTCCAGGACGGCAACGCGCAGAAGGTCACCTTCACCTTCAGCAAGACCGGCGACGTCTCCCTCCAGGCGTTCGTCCAGCCGGCCGCGGGCTTCTACGCCGAGTGGGGCCCGAGCAAGGCTCCGGCCACGCCGCCGGCGCAGCAGAGCGAGGAGCCGTCCGCGGACGCCCCGGAGTCCACCGAGTCCGGCGCGCCTTCCGGCGGCAGCAGCGACGCCCCGTCGGGCAACCCCTCCAGCGACGCCTCCGCCAGCCGGCCGGCCGGCGACTGACCCACCGCGGGGCGCCGCTCAGGCGCACGCGGACATGCGGAAGGGCGGGACCCGGGTGCAGTACCCGGGTCCCGCCCTTCCGTCGCGTCGGTCCGCCGGACCGGCCGCCTGACCGACCGGATCCGAGGGATCCGCCGGCACGCGCCTCCTACGGCTCGAACTTGTAGCCGAGGCCGCGGACCGTCACCAGGTACCGCGGGGCCCCCGGGTCAGGCTCGATCTTGGCGCGCAGCCGCTTGACGTGCACGTCCAGGGTCTTGGTGTCCCCCACGTAGTCGGCGCCCCAGACCCGGTCGATGAGCTGCATCCGGGTCAGCACGCGCCCGGCGTTGCGCAGCAGCATCTCCAGCAGGTCGAACTCCTTCAGCGGCAGGTCGACCTTGGTGCCGCCCACGGTCACCACGTGCCGGTCGACGTCCATCCGCACCGGTCCGGCCTCCAGGGCCGCCGGCGTGACCTCCTCCGGCTCCCCCCGGCGGCGCAGCACGGCGCGGATCCGGGCGACCAGTTCCCGGGAGGAGAACGGCTTGGTGACGTAGTCGTCGGCTCCTATCTCCAGGCCGACCACCTTGTCGATCTCGCTGTCCTTGGCGGTCACCATGATCACGGGGACGTTGGAGCGGTTGCGCAGCTGGCGGCACACCTCGGTGCCCGGCAGCCCGGGCAGCATCAGGTCGAGGAGGACGAGGTCGGCGCCGTTGCGCTCGAACTCGTCGAGGCCGTCGGGCCCGGTGGTCGCCACGGCGACCTCGAAGCCCTCCTTGCGGAGCATGTACGACAGGGCGTCGGAGAAGGACTCCTCGTCCTCGACGACGAGCACTCGGGTCACGGAAGGACCTCCGGGGAGGGAAGCGTTTCGTACGCGGATGAGTCGGAAGCGTGGGGGGTGGAGGGGGACGACATGTGGGGGGACGACTGGGAGGAGGCGGACGCGGAGGCGGACGGGCCACCGGGCGACTCGGCGGGCGGTGCGGCAGGTGACTCGGCGGGCGACTCGGCGGCCGACCTCGTGGGCGACCCGGCAGGGGGCCCGTTGGGCGCCCTCGTCGTCGATCCGGCAGGCGGCGTCGTGGACGACCCCGCGGGGGGTCCGGCAGGCGACCCGGTGGGCGAGGCCGCCAGTGACGCGTCGGGCCGGTCCTCGTCGGCCGTCTCGTCGGCCGTCTCGTCGGCCGTGCGGGCGGCGCGTTCCCGGCTCGCCGGTGCTTCCGGCAGGCGCAGGGTGAAGGTGGATCCCTGGCCCTCGGCACTCCACACGGTGACGTCGCCGCCGTGCGAGGCGGCCACGTGCTTCACGATCGACAGCCCGAGGCCGGTGCCGCCGGTGGCCCGGGAACGGGCCGGATCGACGCGGTAGAAGCGCTCGAAGACGCGCTCCTTGTCCTTCTCGGAGATGCCGATGCCCTGGTCGGTCACGGCGATCTCCACCATGGGCCCGCCGGCCAGGCGGACCGAGCGGGCCGCTATGCCGACGCGGGTGCGGGCGGGCGAGTAGTTGACGGCGTTCTCGACGAGGTTGCCGAGCGCGGCGGCGAGCTGCCCCCGGTTGCCCCACACCCTCAGGTCGGCCGCCCCGTCCGCGGGACCGTCGCCGTCCTCGTGCGGGCCGTCACCGGCGCCCACGTTGGTGGCCATGGTGATCTCCTTGGTGCCGGCGGCGTGCCGGCAGCGTTCGATCGCCTCGGCGACGAGTTCGGAGACCCGGACGGGTTCGGAGTCCTCCAGGGGATCGTCGTTCTGCACCCGGGACAGGTCGATCAGTTCCTGGACCAGGCTGGTCAGCCGGGTCGCCTCGATCTGCATGCGCCCGGCGAAGCGTTCCACGGCCTCGGGGTCGTCGGCGGCGTCCATGACGGCCTCGGACAGCAGCGAGAGGGCGCCGACCGGGGTCTTGAGCTCGTGGCTGACGTTGGCCACGAAGTCGCGCCGGACCGCCTCGATGCGCCGGGCCTCGGTGAGGTCCTCCACGAGCAGCAGCACCAGCCGCGAGCCGAGCGGCGCCACCCGCGCGGAGACGGCGAGGGCCTCGCCGCGGCCGGTGCCGCGCCGGGGCAGGTCCAGCTCGACCTGCCGTATCTCGCCGTCGCGCCGGGTGTCGCGGGCCATCTTCAGCATGGGTTCCACGGCCAGCTTCCCGCCCCGCACCAGACCGAGCGCATACGCGGCGGAGCTGGCCTTGACCACGCCGTCGGCCTCGTCGAGCACGACGGCGGAGGAGCGCAGGACGGACAGCACGGTGTCCACCCCGCGCGGCAGCACGGGTTCGGTGTGAAGAGAGGTACGCGTGGGGCGGCGCTGTTCGCGCTCGCTCCAGCGGAACGCCAGCATCGCGATGACACCGGTGAGCACACCGGCGATCGCAGCCGCTGCGGCGACCGCCGCGTTCAGGTCCATGCCCCCAGGTTAGGCATGGGCCGCACGGTGGCCCCAGCCGTCCGGGGGCGACCTCGAACACTCGTCGCCCAGAGTTCACCTCGGAGCCAGGGATGGTTCATTTGAGGTGGTGGAAGCGGACGCGTGGCAGCCGCACCGTGGGAGCGTGGGGTTCGGACCGTCGGTGGCGCGGACCGCGTACCACCGCCCGCGCGGCGGACACCCGCCCCCGAACCCCGTAGGGGCCCAGGTCGCTGGGTCCCCGAGACACGCATGAGAGGAACCCTGATGCGGGACGCGTACCACGAGGAACTGGATTCGATCGGCGACGGTCTGGTGGAGATGGCCAGGCTGGTCGGGTCGGCGATCGGGCGCGCCACGACGGCCATCCTCGACGCCGACCTGAAGCTCGCCGAGAACGTCATCGAAGGCGACCTGAAGGTCGACGAACTCCAGCACGACCTGGAGGCCCGGGCCATCACCCTGCTGGCCCGGCAGCAGCCGGTCGCCACCGACCTGCGGATCGTCGTCACGTCGCTGCGGATGTCGGCCGACCTGGAGCGCTCCGGCGACCTCGCGCAGCACGTCGCGAAGCTCGCCCGGCTGCGCTACCCGGCACGCGCGGTCCCGCGGGACCTGCACGCCACCATCCTGGAGATGGGCCAGCTCGCGCAGCGCCTGATGGCGAAGGCCGGCGAGGTGATCATCACCAAGGACGTCGACCTGGCGCTCCAGCTGGAGACCGACGACGACGCGATGGACCTGCTGCACCGCACGCTCTTCCAGCACCTGATGGACGACCGCTGGAAGCACGGCATCGAGACGGCCGTCGACGTCACCCTGCTCGGCCGCTACTACGAGCGCTTCGCCGACCACGCGGTCTCGGTCGCCAAGCGGGTCGTGTACCTGGTCACGGGCGAGCACGCGGACGAGATCCAGGCCACCGACCTCCAGCAGGAGATCCAGGAGATCCAGCCCGCGCCGGGGACCGAAGGGGCCTGACCGCAGCGACCGGACGGGCGCCGAGGAGCCGTACGGGGACGGCATGGGCCCTGGCCTCGCCCGGCCCGGCCCACCCCACGCGACCGCCGACCGTACGGCCGGGGCGGGTGACGGCCGAGTGCCGCCGCCCGCGGTGCGAGCGCGACGCGAGCGCGACTCCGATATGACGGGAGTCGCGCTCGCTTCGCGTTCGCCTCACTTCGCCGGCGTCCCCCTGGTTCGCCGGCGTCCCCCTGGGCGTGAAGGGGGCGGGCGGGGGCTCGTCGGTGCCGGCCGGGCGCGCGTGAGCCTCAGTGCGCCGTTGATGCGCCCGGCCGGGCGGGCATCCAATGGGCACAGGCACCCGTTCCGAGGAGGGACCCATGGCCGAGACCCCCGGCACGACACCCGACCCCACGCAGGAGCGCGAGACCGAGCAGCCCGCCGACATCAGGAACCTGACCCTGATCGCCGCCTGCGGCTGTGGCTCCGGCTGCGGCTGCGGGTGCCAGTCGGGCAGCCCTGCCAGTGCGGCTGAGGCCGTAGCCCCGGCACACGGACCGAACGGCTGAACGGCCCGACCGTACGGACCGGACACGCAGCCCTCCCACCGGCGGGATCACCGGTGGGACGCGCCTGGTGGGCGCGCCGGTGGGCATGGCTGCGCAGGGCTGTCCGGGCCGCAAGGGCGGTAACGGCTGCAACGGCTGCTCAAGCACCGCTCAGGAGGCCCCGACCTCCGGCTTCCGCAGCACCGGCCCCCCGGAGCTGCCCGCGTCCGTACGGCCGCCGTCCGGTCCGCCGCCCTCGCCCGCGACCTCCGCGGCGACGGACGACTCCTCGGCGGGCAGCCGCCGCATGAGCAGCGCGTACCCGAGTCCGGCCACGGTGCCGATGACGGCGCAGGTCCCCCACAGCCACTCCGCGCCGAACCGGTCGATGACGAACCCGGACATCAGCGGGGCGACGAGTGAGGCGACGGCCCAGGACATGGTGTACATGCCCTGGTAGCGCCCGCGCCCGTGCACCGGTGAGAGCCGCACGACGAGACCGGTCTGCGTCGGCGCGTTGACGATCTCGGCGAGGGTCCACACGCAGACGGTGAGCGCGAAGACGCCGACCGACCCGGCGAAGGCCGTCAGTCCGAAGCCGTACCCGGCGAGCAGCGACGAGATCACCAGCAGCCGGCCGGGGTCGCGGTGCTCGATGAACCGGGTGACCGGGATCTGCAGGACGACGATGAGCACCCCGTTGACGGCGATGGCCGTGCCGTAGTCGGCCGGGGTGAACCCGGCCGCCCCCATCGCGACCGGCAGTCCCACCGATCCCTGCATGAAGATCAGGGCGACCAGGAACGACAGCCCGACGACGCCCATGAACCGCCCGTCCCGCAGCACGGTCCCCAGACCCACGGACTCCTCGGCCACGGCCCCGCCGGACCGCACCGGCCGGGATTCGGGGATCTTCACGAAGACGACGACGGCACAGGCCATGGTCATCGCCGCTTCCAGCAGGAACCCGGCGAGGTAGCTGTACTCGGCGATGAACCCGGCGGCCATGGCGGACACGGCGAACCCGAGGTTGATCGCCCAGTAGTTGAGGGAGAAGGCGCGGATCCGGTCCTCGGGCCGGACGATGTCCGCCATCATCGCCTGCACGGCGGGCCGCGAGGCGTTGCTGGCCATGCCGACGAGGAACGCCACGGCGGCGATGGCGACCGGGTGGTACACGAACCCGAGCAGGGCCACGGACACCGCCGTGGACGCCTGGGCGACGAGCAGTGTGGGCCGCCGTCCCAGCCGGTCGGTCATCACGCCGGCCCCCAGCGAGGACAGCACGCCGCCGAGCCCGTGCAGGGCGGCGACCAGACCGGCGTAGGTGGCGGAGTAGCCGCGGTCGAGCGTGAGGTAGAGCGCCATGAAGGTGGCGACGAACCCCCCGAGCCGGTTGACCAGCGTGCTGGTCCACAGCCACCAGAACGCCGGGGGCAACCCCGACAGGGTCTCCCGGAGCGCACGCCGCGCACGGACAACGGATGACATGGAACCCCCCGCGGGAACGGCGCCCCTCCCCGGAGCGCGCCGACGGCCACCAGGAGATGTAAGCACCTCCTACCGACGGCACACCTTACGAACGACGGGTTCCGCCGAGCCACCCGATTAACAGATCCCGTCAACCGTCCGCTGGGCGGGCGGGACGCGCGGCCCGTGCGGGCCTTCGATTACCCTCGGCCCCATGGCCGACGCACCGTACAAGCTGATCCTCCTCCGCCACGGCGAGAGCGAGTGGAACGAGAAGAACCTGTTCACCGGCTGGGTGGACGTCAACCTCACCCCGAAGGGCGAGAAGGAGGCGACGCGCGGCGGCGAGCTGCTCAAGGACGCCGGCCTGCTGCCCGACGTGCTCCACACCTCCCTCCAGAAGCGCGCGATCCGCACCGCCCAGCTGGCCCTCGAGTCCGCCGACCGCCTGTGGATCCCGGTCAGCCGCAGCTGGCGGCTGAACGAGCGTCACTACGGCGCCCTCCAGGGCAAGGACAAGGCGCAGACCCTCGCGGAGTTCGGCGAGGAGCAGTTCATGCTCTGGCGCCGCTCCTACGACACCCCGCCGCCCCCGCTCGCCAACGACGCCGAGTACTCCCAGTTCTCCGACCCGCGCTACGCGACCCTCCCGCCGGAGCTGCGCCCGCAGACGGAGTGCCTCAAGGACGTCGTCGTCCGCATGCTGCCGTACTGGTTCGACAACATCGTCCCGGACCTCCTCACCGGCCGCACGGTCCTCGTCGCCGCCCACGGCAACAGCCTGCGCGCCCTGGTCAAGCACCTGGACGGCATCTCGGACGCCGACATCGCGGGCCTGAACATCCCGACGGGCATCCCCCTGCACTACGACCTCGACGCCGACTTCAAGCCGGTCAACCCGGGCGGCACCTACCTCGACCCGGAGGCGGCGGCCGCCGCGATCGAGGCGGTCAAGAACCAGGGCAAGAAGAAGTAGGCTCGATGATCATGCCTCCCACCTGCGCATACGGCGCGGATGGGAGGCATTTTCACGGCCCGGGGGAAGAGGCGGAGAGCCTTGTCAGACGTGGCGGATAGCCTGCGGGAATGAGTGATGCGACCTGGGATGCCCTGACGGCGACCGATCTTCTGGAAGTACGGCGGCGTGCGGCCGTCGTGAACGACGTCGTCGGGGTGGAGCACGTGGCGGTGCCCGGCGCACAGCGCCTGGCCTGGAACGACGGGGGTGGTCAGTCCACGGTCTGGTATTTCACGGAGGACGGCCGCGCGCTGCTGCTGACGTTCGACCACGAGTCGGACCTAAATCTCTACGCGGAAGAGGACTTCGACCTGCAGGAGTCGTTCTTCCAGGGCGTCCCCGAGTCTCTCGTCGCCCTGGTCCGCGACCGCCCCGAGAACTACGAGTCGCTGAACCTCACCGACCCGGAGACGCAGCGGACCATCCACTACGCGGGCGGGGTCTTCTGGTACGACGGCTCCCGCTGGCACGTTGCCGACGGGGTGGCGGAGCACTGCCGGCAGGAGGGCCTGGACCTCTTCGGCGAGTCCGGCTTCGACTACTGCTTGAAGGTCTACCGCTTCGGCCAGAGCCTCACCCCGGAGACGTTCGTCGCGCTCCGCGACGAGGGCGGCCGGTACAAGGACGAGGAGGAGAAGGAAGCGGACCTGGCCCGCCTCCGGGAGATCTTCGCCCGGCACGGCTAGGCCCTGCGTGGCGGTCCGGGGGAGACCGTCAGGCGCTGGGGGCGGGACGCCATGCGTAGGCACCGGGTGACGTCTCGATCACCTCACGGGGGTAGGCCGCACGGACCCGGGCGAGGAGGTTGCGTTGCTCGGCGGCCCATGTCGGCGGCGGTACGGGCAGCGGGAGGGTGACGGTCGCGCCGGTGGACGGTGCGTCGTGCACGGACACGCGCAGCCCTCCGTCTTCCTGCGGCTCGAACGTGAGGGTCGGCGTGCGTCCGGAGTCGAGCCACGTGGCGGGCTGTCGGGCCTCCAGCGTCGTCAGGATCTCCTCCCAGTCGTCCAGGTCGTCGGGGAACAGGGTGACCGGGAAGGAGGCATGGAGGGCTGCACTGCCCTGGGCGACGATCTCGCAGTCGAGCAGGTCGTGACCGGTCAGGATGCCGGGCTGGGAGCGTCCCAGGACGCGGACGGCGAGGCTGTTCCCGCTGGTTCCGGGTCTGTCGGTCAGGTGGATCAGATCGCTCACGTCGTCCGGCGAGCACGTGCCCGGGGACAGCACGGCGGACGTGGCGGCGTGTTCCGCACACACCGCCCACCAACTCGTGCCGCCTTCATCCGTCACGAGGACACTCCACCGCGCGGCGCCGGCGCAGGGCGCGGCCCAGGCGCACTCTCCACGCGCGGACGCGGTTCCGGGTTTGTGGTGGCTCGCGTCCCATGGGCGCATCCGCTGCAGTTCCATGGCTCGCAGTGAAGCGGAAGCCCGCCCTGTACCGCTACCGGTGTCGGCCTTCGCCCCTGCGCCCTTGGTAAGGTCCGTCCCATGTCTGCTTCCTCGTGCGCGGCCGCCTGTGCCGCAGTGACCCGGACCTCCCGCTAGCGGCGGGACGTTCGACGCACGTCACTTCTCCTGGACGTCCAGCCGCTTCGTGATCCGACCGGAGCGGCACGTTCGTGCTGCTCGGAGCCATCTCTGAGCGACGGAGCACCTGATGCTTCCAGGCATCCTCTCTTCAGGCGGGCGACCCGGCCCGTCTCCCGTGCGCGCATGGCTGGTGCTGTGCGCGATGTCCATGTTGCAGTTCCTCGTCGCGGTCGACGTGACCGTGGTCAACATCGCGCTGCCCTCGATCGGCGCCGAGTTCGACACCGGCGGGCATGCGCTCACCTGGGTCGTGGTCGGGTACACGGTCACCGGTGGCGGGTTGCTGATGCTCGGTGGCCGGCTGGCCGATCTGCTCGGGCGGCGGCGTGTACTGCTGCTCGGCACTGGCCTGTTCGGGGCGGCCTCGCTGCTGGCGGGGCTGGCGCCCACCTTTCCACTGCTGGTCGTGGCGCGTCTCGTGCAGGGGGCCGGTGAGGCCGTGGTGCTCCCCGCCGCGATGGCCGTCGTCGTCCTGACGTTTCCCGAAGGGCCGCGCCGGTCCCGGGCGTTGGGTGTGTGGGCGGCGGTGGCCAGCTGCGGTCTCGTGCTCGGGTTCGTCCTGTCGGGGTTCATCACCGCCCACTGGGGGTGGCGGTGGATCTTCCTGGTGTCGGTCCCGTTCGTCCTGGTCGTGCTGGTGGCAGTGGTGCTCCTGGTCGAGCGCGACCGGCCGTCGACCGGGGAGGCGCCGCCGTTGGACTACCCCGGCGCGCTGCTGCTCACCGCGTGCCCGCTGCTGCTCGCCTACGGTGTCGTGGAGGCCGGCGAGCCCGGAACTCCGGGCTGGGTCACCCCGGTGGCGCTGGCCGGAGCCGTGGCGGCCGGGGCCGGGTTCGTGCGGGTCGAGGGGCGCGCACGTCACCCGCTGCTGCCCTTGCGGTTCTTCGCCCACCGCACGCGGGTCAGGGCCAACGTCACCACGATGCTGCTGAGCGGCGCGCTGTCGACGTCGTTCCTGTTGTTCACGTTCCACCTGCAGGACCGGTGGGGCTTCGGCCCGCTGGAGGCGGGCGTGACGATGGTGCCGCTCGCGGTGGCGTTGATCGCCTGCTCGGTGTGCGCGCCGCGATTGCTGGGCCGGTGGGGAGCGCGGGTGTGCGTACTGGCCGGGCTCGGGTGCACCGCCGCCGCGATGGCCGCGATCACCCTCGTCTCGGCGCTGGGGGCGGGCGGGGTCGCGCTGGTCCCGGCCATGCTCCTGATCGCGGCCGGGATGGGCTTCGGTCTGGTGGGGTTGCAGTACGTCGCGGTCAGCGGCGTCACCGAGGACGACGCGGGGATCGCCTCGGGCATCCAGCGCGCCGCCGATCAACTGGGCGGCGCGACCGGGGTGACCGTCTGTGTCGGGATCGGGTTCGCCCCGGCCCTGCACTCCTTCGACCCGTTCGTGGTCGCCGCCACGCTGGCCGGCGTGGGGCTCGCGGCCGGTGCGCTCGTGGCCGGGCGGCTGCCCTCCTCGGGTCCCGCAGGGGGGACGCCGCCTGAGGCGCCGGAAGTGCCCGAGGCACCGGAAGTGCCCGAGGCGCCTGAGGCGCCCGAAGAGGCCGGGTGACACGTCCTCCCGGCGCCGGGCCGGGGTGTGCCGTCGCGTGACCGGGCGCCACACCCCGGCACGCCCGGGCACACCCCCGCCCGGCAGATCGGCCCGGCAGATCCGCCCGGCAGATCGGCCCGGCAGATCGGCCCGGCAGGTCGGCTCACGTGTATCGGCGCCGTACCCGGCTCCCTCCGGCATCACGTCCGGCCGCCTCAGGTCCGTCGAGCCGGCCGGGTGCAGGCGGTCACGGCGGCGTCGGAGGCGGTGTGTGCAGCCTGTGGTGCAGCCACACGTACACCGCCAGGGACAGCGCGGCGCGGGCCATCAGCTCCGCCCACAACGGCCAGGCCCTGAGGGCGGCTTCGGCGGACCCGAGCACGACGCCCAGCAGGACGGTGGTGAGCGCGCCCGCCAGGGCCAGGGCGAGGACGTAGTCGGCGCGTACCGTGCGGTGGCGGCTCAGCAGGGTGCTCAACAGGCCCGACGGGATCTGCACCAGGACGTGGAAGCTCACGCCGACCAGGATGAGGGCCGAGGGGACGAGACCGGGCGGGCCCGCCGTGGGGCCGCCGGGCTGCGTCGCCCGGTGGGCGTCCAGGGCCCAGGTCGGTGCAGCAGGAAGGTGAGGACCAGCAGCGCCCCGCTCAGGTGCATGGCGACGAGGTGGACCGCCGTCCCCTGGACCAGGCGCTTCGTACGGCTTCCGGCAGGGGTGGTCCGAGGGCGTCCGGCCGTCACCTCTGTCCCCTCGACCTGCTCCTCCGCCCGCACGGCTCACCTCGGCCTGCGGTTGCAGTTGCAGCAGGAGCAGCAGGCGCAGCAGCACGAGCAGGGCAGCAGCCGGGGCGTCGAGGGCAGAGTACGCCCCGGTTCAGGAGCACGGCAGGCTGCCCCGCACGCCCGCCCGCCGCCCGATGCCCGATGCCCGATGGATGCCCGACGCCCCGGGTCTCCTCCGTCGCCGGGCCACCGCAGCAGGCGCAGCGTGGGGTGCGTCAACGGACCGGGGGGAGGTACGTCGCCTTACGGGTCATCGGCGGTCCGGAGGGGCGTATGTCGTCATACGGGTTGATCAGTGGCCGTCCGTCGGATCATTCTGGGCCGCATGCATCTCGCCCCTACCTCCTTCGACCTGCCCGTCGCGGGCGACTACGCCCGTGACTGGGCCCTGGTCGATGTGGAGACCTCCGGTCTGAGCGCCCGGCGTGACCGGGTGCTGTCGGTCGCCGTCATCACCCTCGGGCCCGACGGCGAACAGACCGGGGAGTTCTCCACGTTGCTCGATCCGGGGTGCGATCCGGGCCCGGTGGACGTGCACGGGCTCACCGCCGAGCGGCTGCGGGGTGCACCGACCTTCGAGCAGGTCGCCGGACGGATCGGGGCCCTGCTCCAGGACCGCGTCCTCGTCGCCCACAACGCGCAGTTCGACTACGACTTCCTGGCCCACGAGTTCGCCCGCGCCCGGTTGTGGCTGCCGGTGTCGCAGCGGCTGTGCACCCTCGCGCTGAACCGCCAGGTGGACCCGCCCACGCCCGACATGAAGCTCGGCACCCTCGCCGCCCACTACGGAGTGCCGCAACAGCGCGCCCACGACGCGCTCGACGACACCCGCGTGCTGGCCGGGATCCTGCGGGCCACCCTGCGCGAGGCCGCACGTCTCGACCTGCCCCTGCCGCTGGTGTCCTGCCCGCCGCGCGGCGAGTCCCTGTTCAGTCCGAAACCGCCGAAGACGCCCTGCGCGTACCGCAATCCGGGGCGGATGAGCCCCGGCGGGCCGCTCCGGCAGGGGATGAAGGTCGCCATCACCGGCTCCACGGCCCACGCGCGCCCCGAGTTGGTGGCGCGTGCCGTCGAGGCCGGGCTGAACATGATGTCGTCGGTCAGCCGTCACACCAGCGTGCTGGTCACGAACGAACCGGATTCCGGCTCGTCCAAGGCCCGGCGCGCCCGTGCCGAGGGCGTCCCCGTCATCGACGAGGCCACGTTCCTGGCACTGCTGGCGGACGTACGGGCCGGCGTCGCCCACGAGGTGACGATCCCCCGCCCCGCCACGCCCACGCCGACGGCCCCGGCCACGGGCCCCGCTACGGCTGCGGCCGCGCCCACCGGCCCCGCTGCGGCTGCGGCACCTGCCACGGCTCCCGCCGCGTCCCCGGCGGGGGCACGCCAGGCCGCCGCCCGTCCGGGCGGGACGCCCGTGCCCGACGGCGCGGTATCCGCCGTCCCCGCTCCGCGCCGGTCCGAGCCGGCCGGTCACGAGACCGGCCGCCCTCTCGAGGGACGCCGGGTCCTGGTGCTGGGCGGGGTCCATGCGGAGGCCGTGGCGGCACGTACCCGGGTCGTGGAGCTGGGCGCGTCGGCGGCGATCAACCTGTCGGCCAGCGTCACCGACGTCGTGCTCCTGGCGGGAGGCGAGGCCGACCGGCGGATGCGGCGGATCACCGCACTCGAACTGCCCGTGCACGACCGGGAGTGGCTCGTCTCGCCGACCGTCACCGACCCGGACCCCTCGGCCTTCTTCTCCGCGCCTGGGCCACAGGTCCTGCCGCGGGGCGGCGTCGTCGATCTGCCCGTGCCGCACGCGGGGCCGGCACCGGAGTGGTACGTCACCGTGGGCTGGGAGCCTCGGATCGAGGGCGAGATCGACGTGGTCGCGTTCCTCCTCGACGAGGACGAACAGGTCGGCGCCGACGAGGACTTCGTCTTCTACGGTTCACCGGAGACGCCCGCGGGAACCGCTCGCCTGCTCACGGGTGGCCCCGCCGAGCAGACCGTCGCACTCGACCTGGCCTCCCTGCCGCCCGCCACGCAGCGCATCGTGATCGCGGCCGCCATCGACGGTGACGCCACCTTCGGCACGGTCGGCGCCATCCAGATCGGCGCCGCCCCCGGCAGCAGCGGTGCCCCGCTGGCCCGCGCCACGCTGGACGCCGCCACCACCGAACGCACCCTCCTCCTCGCGGAGATCTACCGCCGAGGGCCGCTCTGGCGGCTCCGCGCGGTCGGGCAGGGGTACGACCACGGGCTCGACGCACTGGCCCGCGGCTACGGGGTCGATGTCGACGGCTGAGGGATCCGGAGGGTCCGTAGGGGCCCTGGGGGTCCCGAGGGTCCGTAGGGGCCCTGGGGGTCCCGAGGGTCCCTGGGGTCCCTCCCGATCCCTAGGGGTCCCGGGCTCCCCGGAGGCCCCGGAGGGTCCGGCGGCTGACGATCCCCCACGGCCGGGGAGTCTCCGGCGGCTGAGGAACCCCCCGCCGCCGGTGAGTTCCCCACGGCCGCCGGTGAGTTCCGCCCGGCCGCCGGTGGGTCCCCGGCGGCTGAGGGAATCCCGACGCCCGCCGGAACCCCCGACAGGCCGGGCCACCTCATGAGCCGCCGAGCACCACCAGCTGCCGCGTCGCCCGTGTCATCGCCACGTAGTGGTCCACCGCTCCCGAGATGCCGGCGCCGGACGGCCGGGCACCGCTGCCGGCCCCGGCGGCGTCCGCGCCGAACCGCTCCGGTTCGACGAGGACGACCAGATCGAACTCCAGCCCCTTGGACAGTTCCGGGGTCAGGAATCGCACCCGCTCGGTCGCGCGCCCGTCGCCGGCCGGGGCGCCGATGACGCAGGCCGTGCCCTCGGGGTGGGTGGCGAGCCAGGTGTCCAGGGTGGCGTCGAGATCGGTCACCGCGCCATGGGTGACGGGGATGCCCGTGCTGCGGACCGAGGTCGGCACGTTGGCGTCCGGGAGCACGGCGCGGATGACCGGCTCCGCCGCCGTCATGATCTCCTCCGGCGTCCGGTAGTTGACGGTGAGCGAGGCGAGCCGGACGCGGTCGAGGCCGACGCGTTCGAGGCGTTCCTGCCAGGACTCGGTGAACCCGTGCCGTGCCTGGGCCCTGTCGCCGACGACGGTGAAGCTCCTGGACGGGCAGCGCCGCAGCAGCATCTGCCACTCCGCGTCGGTGAGTTCCTGCGCCTCGTCCACCACGATGTGCGCGAAGGGTCCGGCGAGCAGGTCCGGGGTGGCGGTGGGCAGTTCCGACGTGTCGACGAGGCTGACGTCGGCGCCCTGTCCGCGGAGCATGATGACGAGCCCTTCCCCGTCGTCCAGGTCGGCGCCGGAGTGGGCGGTGGCCTCGACGAGGTTGTCGACGACCTGGTTCATGCGCTCGCGCTGGGCGGCGAGGGCGGCCTCCTGCCGGCGGGCGCGCCGGTCCGACTCGGGGTCGCCGAGCCGGTGGCGGGCCGCGTCCAGGAGGGGCAGGTCCGACTCGGTCCAGGCCCGGGGTTCGGCGCGCTGGAGCCTCTGCACCTCGTCCCGGTCGAGCCACGGGGCGCACAGGCGCAGGTAGGCGGGCACGGACCAGAGGTCGGAGACGAGGTCGGCCGCGTCGAGCACGGGCCAGGCCCGGTGGAGGGCGGTGGCCAGTTCCCCGTTCCGGCGGAGCGCCCTGCGCAGCACGTCCTCGGAGACGCCGCCGTCCCCGGCCGGGCCGTCCCCCGCCGGGACGCCGTCCTCCACCGGTGCTCCGTCCTCCGCCGAGGCACCCGGCCCGTGCTGCTCGATCAGGATCGTCAGCAGTTCCTCCCGGATCTGCTCCCGGGCCTCGTTGTGCGGGGTGCCCGGTTCCACGGCGGCGAAGGCGGACGTCCAGTCGTCGGGGGTCAGCCAGAGGTCCGACCAGGGCGTCGTCACCGTCAGGGCCTCGGTGGGCGGGTCCTCGTAGAACCGGACGGCGGTGTCGATCGCCCGCACCATGTCGGCGGACGCCTTCAGCCGGGCCACCTCCGGGTCGGACTCCGGTGCCGCCCCCGCCCCCTCGTCCACCAAGTCCCGCAGGATGCACGTCTGCACGCCCTCCTCGCCGAGGCTGGGCAGCACGTCGGAGACGTAGTCCAGGTACGGGCGGTGCGGGCCGACGAACAGCACGCCGCCCCGGCGCCGCCCCACGCGCGGGTCGGCGTGCAGCAGGTAGGCGGAACGGTGCAGGGCGACGACGGTCTTCCCCGTTCCCGGCCCGCCGTCCACGACGAGGGCGCCCCGCGAGCCCGCGCGGATCACGGCGTCCTGGTCGGCCTGGATGGTGCCGAGCACGTCCCGCATCCGCGGTGACCGCGTGTCGCCCAGGCCGGCGATGAAGGCGGACTGGTCGTCGAGGGCGGCGGCGTGGCCGGTGAGACCGTCCGCCGTGAACACCTCGTCCCAGTAGTCGCTGACCCGGCCACCGGACCAGCGGTACCTGCGGCGGCTGGCGAGCCCCATCGGGTGGGCGTGGGTCGCCCCGAAGAACGGCTCGGCCGCCGGGCTGCGCCAGTCGACCAGGAGGCGGCGGCCGGTGCTGTCGGTCAGGCCGAGGCGGCCCACGTAGACGGGGTCGGTGCCGTCGTCGGCGACCATGCGCCCGAGGCACAGGTCGAGCCCGAAGCGACGCAGGGCGCGCAGCCGCGCGGTCAGCCGGTGGATCTCGGCGTCCCGGTCCATGGCGTGCCGGCCCAGCCCGCCAGGTGCCCTGCGTTCGGCGTCCAGGCGCGCGGTCAGCTCGGCGATCGTCTCCTCCAGGCACGCCGCGATCGCCGCGAAGTGCGCCTCGTCGCCCGCGATCAGTGCGGGGTCGGCCTTGGCGACGAGCCGGTCCGGCAGGTCGAAGGCGCCGGCGGCGTCGGCCGCGCCGTATCCGGACAGCATCGTACTCATGACGCAAATCACCCTTTTCCGCAGCTTTCTGGCTCCGGCCGGAAATTCTGCGGCAGAAGGGGGGCCTTGCCGCAAGCCCCCCAGTGCGCTATACGTTGAGAGTGGCGAGGAGTGGGCGACCATCCGCCCACCGCAGCCCCACCTCACACCACCGGGCCTTTCGGCTCCCACCACCGGGCCTTCCCGCTCCGGTCCCGCAGAGGGCTCCCGGTCCGGCAGACCGGTTCGAGCCGTTCAGCGCCCCCCTCACTACGGCACCGCCCCCGCGCGGGGCACGTCGGAGCAGCCATCGCGGTCGTCGAAGAACCGTCCGATGTCGAGAAGTTCATCCTGACCTACGATCAGCTCAGAGCGGCAGCTCTGCCCCCGCTCATGTCGCTCGACATGATCCGATCCGTGATGGAGGACCACCACCGTGGAGCGAACGTCCCGTCTCGATCTGAACGACGTCGTGTGGCGCAGGAGCAGCTACAGCAATCAGGAGGGCGGCGACTGCGTCGAGGTGGCCACCGGAGCCGCCGGACTCACCCCCGTCCGTGACAGCAAGGCGCCCCAAGGCCCCGTACTCACCTTCCGATCCGGCACCTGGGCTGCCTTCATGGGGGACTTGAAGGCCGTACGCCCACTGGCATGACGCCTGCCGATCGGTAGAAGGAGGAACCGCCGTGACGCGAACGTCCCGTCCCGATCCGAACGGCGTCGCGTGGCGCAGGAGCAGCTACAGCAATCAGGAGGGCGGCGACTGCGTCGAGGTGGCCGTCCAGGCCCCCGGCCTCGTCCCCGTGCGTGACAGCAAGGCCCCGCACGGTCCCGTTGTGGCCTTCCGCAGCGCCTCCTGGGCTGCGTTCATAGGCGAGTTGAAGGCCGGCCGGTACCGGCGCTGAGCCGCCCGGGTACCGGTCACGTCCCGTCGTTCCGGCCCGCCGGTCCCTCGTTCGCGAGGGGGCGGTGGGCCGCGCGGCTTCCAAAGAACCGGGGGAAAGAACTACCCGCCCGCCCACCCTCCCGGCTGCGTCACCCGTCCGGGTGACCGGCTTGCCTGGGTGGGTCACGGACCGTTACGTTCGCGGCGACCAGAGTAATCAGAACGGCCCCCGGGCGGGACTGCCATCCCGAGCGAGGGCCTCACCACGACGGAAGCAAGGACCTTCCCCATGGCTGACTCGCAGTCTAACGCGCCCCTGCGCGCGGACACCGGACCTCCGGCCACCGGTGTGACCCACGTACGCACCCGCCTCACCGCCGACTTCACGGTGCTCGCCAACGCCCTCGCCCAACGCCGGGGCAGCGCGGTCACGATCGGCGTCGCGGCCTACATCGCCTCCCTGCCCGACGGAGCCCCCGTCAGCATCAGCGCCCTGTGCGGGCACTTCACCGAGGGCGAGATCCTGATCTCGCGTGCGCTGCGTGAGTTGGAGAGCGCCGGGTACCTGGAGCGGCGCCGGGTCCGGCTGTCCAGCGGCCACATCCGCACGCGGACGTTCTTCTACGACGTACCCGGCGGGCCTCCGACACCGGACGGGCCGCCGGAACCGCCGAAGCCACCCCGCCCCCGCAGGGCGGCCCCGGTCCAGCCCTCGCCGGAGTCGCCGCCCCCGCCGGCCTCCGCCGCGACGGCCCCGGAGCCTCCACCACCGCCCACGCCCACCTCCACGCCGGATCAACCGGCCACCACGCCACCGGCATCCCTGGCGGGCGCCGACCCCCGAGCGGTCGCGGTGCTCGCCTCGCTCCGCCGGGTGGACGCCCGGCTCGTCCTGTCCGCGCAGGAAGCGGCACGCCTGGCACCGGCGGTCACCCAGTGGCTGGCCGCGGGCGTGGGGACCGCTCAGATCACCGAGCGGCTGACCGCCGGCCTCCCCGATCACTTCCGTACCCGACCGGCGAGCGTCCTGGCCTTCCGCCTGAGCGAGACACCGCTGCCCGCACCGCCCCGACCGGCTCACCCCGTGGACCGCGAACGCCCCACAGCCGCCCTGCCGTTCCAGACCTGCGACGGCTGCGAACGGGCATTCCGCGCCCCCGCCCCGGGCCGCTGCCGCGACTGTCGCCCGGCGGGGGCCTTCCGGGCGGCGGGGTGAACGGGCAGCAGCCCCGGGAACCCGGAACCCGGAACCCGGGCCTACTAGCGCGACTCCTGTTCCCGCCAGGGATCGATGGCCGGGGCGGCGACGAGCACGAGGAAGCCCGCGGCGGCATGGAACAGCATCGCCCCGGAGGTAAAGACGCGGACCTGTGCCTTGCGCACTTCGTGATGCCCCGCATCGGTGAGCCCTACGGCTTCGCTGCGCTGCTCCGGCGCCCTCCCCTGGGTGGAGGAGTGACGGCCGGACTCGTCGGCATGGGTCGCCCTTGCCATGCCCCCGGTCACCAGGGCCAGGGCGAACACGGCCAGCACGAGCGCGTAGGCACACTGCAGGCCGGTCGGGAAGGCCCGGGCGAAGCGCAACAACCGCATGCCGTTGCCGAGTTCACCGCGGTACAGCAGCGTCCGGGCACGTGGGGAGGACACGGCGCGCAGGACCGCGGCACCGTATACGGGAAAGGCCGCGACGAAGACGGCGACCTCGGCCCAGGTCGGCACCCTGCTCGGCCCCGGCAGCCACGCCACCACGGTGATCAGCATCGCGGCCACGGACAGACACCACGCCAGCACGAAGTGGACCCGGCTCACCCGGCTCAACCTCACCCCGGGCACCAGTCCGCCCCAGTCCATCTGCCACCCTCCCCCGGATCGGCCGTCGTGCAAGATCGCCCGCGGCCCGTACAGCATGGCGCAGGCCTGTCCCAGCACGGCAGGCAGCCCCGACTCCGGCAGGGTGGAGCGGCCGAGCGGCCGAGCGGCCGATCCTGCGAGGTCCCGGCAAGCCGCGTGAAGGTGTGAGGGCGCGGGTCACGGGTGCATCCGCGCCCCCTTGAGGACCTTGTCCACCGCGTTCCTCGGGCCGTGCACCGCCAGGCCGACGAGGTCCAGGTCGGCGGTGCCGACGGCGCGGACCGCCGCGCGGTTGGCCTCGTCGTGGCCGGTGGCGAACAGGTCGCCGGTGAAGACGGCGCGGGGCAGGGCGCGGGCGAGGGTGCGGGTGTGGGCGGTGCGCAGGGTCTCCTTGGTGCCCTCGAAGACCAGGACCGGCTGGCGGAACATCGGCAGGTAGCCCACCCGGTCCGCGTCCTCGTAGGGCTCCCCGATCACCTCGGGGAACTGCGTGCCCAGGCCGCTGACCAGGAACGCGGTGACGTTGAGGCGCTGCCAGGTCTCCAGGTCGTCGCGCAGCAGGACGGCGATCTTCGTGTCGAAGCGTGGGGTCGTCATGCCCTGAGACTGCCGATCGGCGCACGCCCGCGTCTTGTACGTTGTTTGCATGGACGCAGCGCGCTCCGCGGGGACGTCCGAGGCGACCGTCTCCGCCTGGCGGCCCCGGGTGCCGGGGGTCGTCGAGGTGTTCCACGCGCGTTTCACCGCGTACGCGTATCCGATGCACGTCCACGACGCCTGGACGCTGCTGATCGTGGACGCCGGTGCCGTCCGGTACGACCTGGACCGGCACGAGCACGGCACCCCGCACGACACCGTCTCGCTGCTGCCACCCCACGTCCCCCACAACGGCTCCCCGGCCACCCCGGACGGCTTCCGCAAGCGGGTGCTCTATCTCGACGGCACGCACCTCGCGGACGACCTCATCGGGCCCGCCGTGGACGGTCCCGACCTGCGGGACCCGCTGCTGCGGCGGCGCGTCGGGCAGGTGCACACCGCGCTGGCCCGGCCGGGAGACGAGTTGGAGGCGGAGAGCCGGCTGACGTTCGTCGGGGAGCGGCTGCGGGAGCACCTGCGGTCCCGAGGGCCGGTGCGGACCCCGCTGCGGGATCCGGTCCTCGCCCGGCGCCTGCGGGAGCTGCTCGACGCGCGGGTGGTGGAGGGCATCGGACTGCGCGAGGCCGCCGGGACGCTGTCCGCGCATCCCGCGCACCTCGTGCGGGCGTTCAGCGGCGCCTACGGCATCGCACCGCACCAGTACCTGATGTCCCGGCGGGTGGGGCGGGCCCGGCGGCTGCTCCTGGAGGGGCGGTCGCCGAGCGAGGTCGCGGTCGCCACCGGGTTCTACGACCAGGCCCACCTCACCCGGCATTTCCGCAGGCTGGTCGGGGTCACCCCGGGGCGGTACCGGGCCGGGGAGCGGCCGTAGGAGGGACCGGGGCGGTACCGGGCCAGCGAGGGGCCGTAGGAGGGACCGGGGCGGTACCCGGGTCGGGGAACGGCCGTAGGAGGGGCCGGGGCGGTGGCCGCTGCGGGAGCGGACCACCGGCTGCGTACCGCCGCGCCGCACGGAGCCGGCCGCGGAAGGCGTTCGGCTCCGGACGGCGCGGCGGTCGCGGTCACTTCACGTCGACGTAGTCGCCCGCCGCCGTCGCGCCGCCCGTGGTGGCCGTCTGGCCGAACGTCCAGCGCCAGTAGCCGTCCACGGTCGCCTTCACCGTGGTCTTCAGGTTGCCGCTGGAGTTGGCCCGCACCGTCTTGACCGTGGTGTAGGTGCTGGTGCCGGCCTTGCGGAACTGGAGCTTGGCCAGCTTGCCGCCGTACGCGGAGTAGGCGCGCTTCGCCCAGTCCGCGCGGGTCAGCTTGCCGGTGACGGTGAGCGTCTTGTTCTTGACGACCGGCTCCGGCGAGGCGTTGACCGTGACGCGGGCCGCGCGCTTGACCTGGAGGGTCGCCGGCGTGGTCAGGTACTCGTGGTCGAGCCTGCCCTTCCTCTCCAGGAAGGCGATGACCGACATCTTCCAGGTGGTGGCGTCCTTGGCGGAGTCGAGGTTCTCGCGGGGCCGGATGCGCAGGTGCCCCGAGCAGTTCGCGGCACGCGGGCCGTCCTCGAAGCACTCGAACATGTCCGACTGGATCAGCTGGTTGCTGGTCTCGTTGGCCTTGGCCGGCGTCATCCCGTGGTACATGAACGGGCTCGTGCTCGCCGTGCTGATGGTGTAGCCGGCGGGCCAGGTCACCCGGTAGCTGAAGGTGGGGTACTTGGTCTCGGTGGTGCCCACCACCATGGGCTTGCCCTCGTTCACGACCACGTTCGACACCTCGATGCCGGTGTCGGCGGCGACGGCCTGTGCGGGCTGTGCGGTGAACGCCCCCAGCGCGAGTGCTCCGGCGAGCACGGCCACGAGGGCGGATCTGCCAGTGTGCATGCACGTCCTCTTCATGCATGGGACCCCTGCGAACGGGGTCCGGATCGCGGCAGAGTAACAGGGCGGGATCGCACGTCCGTTCGCCACCCCGATGTCGAACGGACCGGCGGTGACCTGGGGCGTCGTCCGACGGGCGGCTCGGACGGTCCGCCCTGAGGGCCGTTCGGACGGCCCGCTCCGAGGGCGGCTCGGACGGTCCGCTCCGGAGGGTGGCTCGGACAGGCGGCTCCGGCGTCGATCCCGTCGACCGGCTTGGACAGTCAACCCTGTCGACCGGCTTGGACAGTCGATCCCGTCGGCCGGCTTCGCCAGTCGGTCCTGTCGGCCGATGCCGTCAGTCGTCGTCGCCCGAGGGCCGCTGCAGCAGGTGGGTGAAGGCGTCCAGGTTGCGGGTCGACTCCCCGCGGGACACCCGCCAGGCGTACTCCTTGCGGATGGCGGAGGCGAAGCCCAGTTCCAGCAGGGTGTTGAAGCTGCCGTCGGCGGCCTCCAGGACCTGGCCGAGCAGGCGGTCCAGTTCCTCCGGCGTGACGGCGGGCAGCGGGAGGCGCCCGGTGACGTAGATGTCGCCGAGCGGGTCGACGGCGTAACTCACCCCGTACAGCTTGAGGTTGCGCTCCAGGAGCCAGCGGTGGACGCCCGCCTCGTTCTCGTCGGGGTGGCGGATGACGAAGGCGTTCAGGGAGAGCGTGTGGCGGCCCGCGATCAGGGACAGCGTGGTCGACAGCTTGCGGGTGCCGGGGAGCTTCACGACGTACGTGCCGGACTTGGGGTTCTCCCATTCGAGCTCGGCGTCCTTCAGCACGTCCTCGATGACCCGGGTCACCCTCTGCTGCTCTGCTTCCGCGTGATCAGCCATGCAGCGAGCGTACGTGACGGCGGTGCGCCTGCGTCGCCGCCGCGTACACGTCGGCGGTGGCGGCGGCCGCGGTGTCCCAGCCGAAGGACTGGGCGTGCCGGGCGGCCGCCGCGCCCATCCGGTCGGCCAGGTGCGGGTCGTCGGCGAAGTCGCTCAGGACGCGGGCGTAGGCAGCGGGGTCGTGTCCCTGCACGAGGACGCCGGTGTGCCCGTCGCGCACCGCCACGGGGAGACCGCCGACCGCGGCGGCCAGCACCGGCGTGCCGGCCGCCTGGGCCTCTATGGCGACCAGGCCGAACGACTCGCTGTAGGACGGCATGACCAGCACGCTCGCGGCCCGGAACCAGTCCGCGAGCTGCTCCTGCGCGACCGGCGGACAGAAGCGCACGACGTCGGCGATGCCCAGGCGCGCGGCCAGCTTCTGCAGCCCTTCCGGCTTGGCGAGACCGCTGCCGCTGGGCCCGCCCACCACCGGGACGCAGATCCGTGAGCGCAGCTCGGGACGCTCGCCGAGGAGGACGGCGACCGCGCGGAGCAGGACGTCGGGCGCCTTCAGGGGCTGGATGCGGCCCGCGAAGAGCGGGATCAGGGCGTCCTGCGGCAGCCCCAGCCTGGCCCGGGCGGCGGCGCGTGCGGCCGACGTCCCCTCCCCCTCCACCCTGCGGGGCTCGGCGTGGCCCTTGGGAAACGGGCGGAAGCGGTCCAGGTTGACGCCGGGGTGGACGATGGCGACCTTGTCGGGGTCGGCCGCGTAGTGGCGGACCAGCTCGTCGGCTTCCTCGGCGGTGTTGGCGATCAGCCGGTCGGCGGCCTCGACGATCTGGGTCTCGCCGATGACCCGGGCGGCCGGTTCGGGGGTGTCGCCGTCGGCGAGGTTGGCGTTCTTGACCTTGGCCATGGTGTGCATGGCGTGCACCAGGGGGACGCCCCACCGCTGGGCGGCGAGCCAGCCGACGTGGCCGGAGAGCCAGTAGTGCGAGTGGACGAGGTCGTAGTAACCGGGACGGTGGCCCGCCCACGCCTGCATCACGCCATGCGTGAAGGCACACAGCTGGGCGGGCAGCTCCTCCTTGGCCAGACCCTCGTAGGGGCCCGCGTCGATGTGCCGGACGAGGACACCCGGGGCCAGCTCGACCGTGGGCGGGAGGGCGGCGGTGGTCGCGCGCGTGAAGATCTCGACCTCGATGTTGATCGCGGCGAGGCGCTGCGCCAGTTCGACGATGTACACGTTCATACCGCCGGCGTCGCCGGTGCCCGGCTGGTGGAGCGGTGAGGTGTGCACGGAGAGCATCGCCACCCGGCGGGGCTGCCTGCGGTGCAGGCGCAGCCGCGCGGGGACGGCCGCGGAGCGCCGCCCGAGCCTGCCGATGTACTGGCTCACGTGGCGGTCCTCCTCGGGCTGCGGGCATGGCGGGCGCGGGTCGTACGACCCTCCGGGACTGGAACGCCGGAGGGGGGCGTTCCCATTTCCGGGGGACCGCACCGGAAGCGGTCTTTGCCGAATCATTACCGTTTGTCGCTCAACCGTTCGAGGGTCGACGGCGACCGTCCGGTACGGGCGGTGCGCACCACGGCGACCGTCCGGTCGGGGCGGTGCGTACGGGGGCGCCGTGCGCCGCCACCGGTCCGCGGGCCGCGCGTGCAGGGTCGCCGGGCTGCGGGCTGCGGGCTGCGGGTGCACGGTCGACGGTCCGACGGCGTTGCACGTGTCCGACGGCGTTGCACGTGTCCGACGGCGTGCCACGCGCTCCGGACGCCCGACGTCCGTCCACGCTGGGCGTTCCGCGGGCTCCGGGCACCCGCCTGCCCTCGGCGTTCTACTGCCCTCGGTGCTCTACGGGCCTCGACGTTCTGCGGGCCTCGGTGTTCTACAGGCCTCGACGTTCTGCGGGCCCCGGGTACCCGCCTACCCTCGTAGTCATGACCAGCCGCGCCGCCTCCCTGCCCCACGCTCGGCCACGCCCGAGCCGGGGAGCGCCCGTCGTCGGCACGGTGACGCGCGGCACCACCAACCCGAACCGGCTGCGCCGCATGGACCGCTGGATCGCCGCCACCCACGGCGCCGCCCTGCGCCGCGCCGCCGAACCCGTCGCCGTCGACCTCGGTTACGGGGCAGCCCCCTGGACCGCCGTGGAGCTCCTGCACCGCCTGCGCGCCGTGGCCCCGCGCACGCGCGTCACCGGCATCGAGATCGAACCGGCCCGCGTCACCGCCGCCCAGTCCTATCGCCGGGAGGGGCTGGACTTCCGGCACGGCGGCTTCGAGCTGCCCGTCCCCGGCCGCCCCGTGCTGGTGCGGGCGGCGAACGTCCTGCGCCAGTACGACGAGGGCGAGGTCGCCGACGTGTGGCGGCGCCTGTGCGCGCGGCTCACCCCGGCCGACCCGGCGACCGGCTCACGCGGCGGGCTGCTGGTCGAAGGCACCTGCGACGAGATCGGACGCCGTCACGTCTGGGTCGCCCTCGGCCCCGAAGGGCCCCGCACGGTCACCTTCGCGACCCGGCTCGGCTCCCTGGAGCGCCCGTCCGACCTGGCGGAACGCCTGCCGAAGGCCCTCATCCACCGCAATGTGCCCGGTGAGCCCGTGCACGCCTTCCTGCGCGACTTCGACCGCGCCTGGGCTGCCGCCTCGCCCTACGCCTCCTACGGCGCCCGCCAGCGCTGGATCCGGACGGTGCGGGATCTCACCGCGGACTGGCCGGTGACGGACGGGCCGGCGCGCTGGCGGCAGGGCGAGGTGACCGTGCGCTGGGAGGCCCTGGCACCTCGGGGCTGACGGCAGCACGGCCAACCGACAGCCGTCACCCGTCACCCGTCAACCGGCCACCGGCAACCGACAACCGACAGCCGTCAACGACAGGGCCAGAGGTACAGGGGCGGGCAGCCCGGGAACGATCGGCGTGAGTCGTTCGTCACACCGTCAGGCGGATCGACATGCCCGGCCGGGCGGGGCGGAAAGCACTCGGATGGGGCGGGCGGCGGTCCGGGTCGGCGAGGAGCACGGGGCGGGGCTCACCGCCGGGCACCCCTGTTGCTTCGCGGGCCGACGTGGCAACATCCCCCCGACGACCGCACGTTACCGACGGTTAACAAGTTGGGGGAGTGAGTCATGGGCACGGGGCCGGGCATGCGTTCGGGGACGGGCAAGCAAGGGCTGATCACCGTGGCCGTGGCCGTGGTCTGCGCGGTCACCGTGCTCGCGGCACCGGGCACCGCGTACGCCACCCCCGCACCCGCCCCGACGCCGACACCCGGCGCGAGCGCGAGCGCGACGGCTCCCGCCTCCAACGCCGAACTCGAAGCCGTCCGCAAGAAGCTGGACAAGCTCTACCGCGCGGCGGCCGTCGCCACCGACGAGTACAACGCCGCCGAGGAGAAGACGCAGGACCAGTCGGCGCAGATCGTCCGGCTGGCGAAGAAGATCGTCAAGGGCCAGGACAAGCTGGACGAGTTGAAGCAGCGCGCGGGCGCCGCTGCGGCGGCCCAGTACCGCGGCGGCGGGCTCCCGCCCGAGGCGCACCTGATGCTGAGCGACGACCCGCAGGATTTCCTCGAAGGCGCAGGCCGGGTCCGCCAGGGCCAGCACGCGACGAGGGGCCTGCTGGGCGAGATGACCCGCACCCAGGCCGACTTGAAGCAGTACGCCCGCGACGCCGACGCCCAGTGGCGCAAGCTGGAGGCGAGCCGCAAGGCCAAGGCCGCGGCCCAGCGGAAGATCGAGAAGCAGATCGCGGCGGCCGAGAAGCTGGAGTCGGAACTGGAGGCGGAGGAGCGGGAGCGCCTCGCCGGGCTGGAACGGCAGGCCGAACAGCAGGCGCAGGCCGCCTGGCTGAGCTCCGGCATCCTCGACGACATCACCGGCGAGGCGACGGCCCAGGGCAGGAAGGCCATCGCGTACGCCACCGCGCAGATCGGCAAGCCGTACGTCTGGGGCGCCGAGGGCCCGGCGGCGTTCGACTGCTCCGGCCTGACGTCCCAGGCGTGGGCCGCGGCCGGGCGGGCGATACCGCGCACCTCGCAGGCGCAGTGGAAGCAGCTCACCCGCGTGGCCGTCAAGGACATGCGGCCCGGCGACCTCATCATCTATTTCGGTGACGCCAGCCACGTCGGGATGTACGTCGGCGACGGCACCATGGTGCACGCGCCCCGGCCCGGCCGTTCGGTGACACTCGCGGGCGCGGGCTCGATGCCGATCCTCGGCGTCGTACGCCCGGACCCCGACACCAGGACGCCGTCCGGGGAGAAGAAGTCCGGGGAGAAGAAGTCCGGGGAGAAGAAGTCGGGGGAGAAGAAGTCCGACACGACGGCCGACGGGAGCGCGGACAAGACCGCGAACAAGGCCGCCGACCAGAAGACGAAGAACAGGGAGAGCGAGGAGAAGAACAACAAGGACCGGACGGACACGGAGACGGAGACGGACGCGGCGAAGGACGCGAAGTCGAACGCGTCGACGCAGACGAAGTCGACGGCGGACTCGAAGCCGTAGCCGACGGCGAAGCCAAGGCCGAAGTCGAGGCCGAAGCCGGACCCGACGACAGCTGACGCCCGCACGGCACTCGCAGCGCCGCGAAGGGATGTCGATGGGTGTCGAGAAGGCGTCGGGAACGCGTCGGGAAGGCGTCGCCGGACGCCCGGGACGCCCGGGACGCCCGGGCACGTAACCACACAAGCCGGACCGCCGCCCGCCCCACACCCCTGCACCTCAACACCCCGGTGACACAGGCCACGTGACTCAACGCACGCCGATCGGGCCGTCCCCCCGCCCGCCGACGTGACGTTCGTCATCCCCGCAGCATGCGCGAGCTGTCCAACTGCGGGCGAAAACGCGGCATATGACACTGGCTCTTGGCCGAACCCCGTGCGCCACACCATTCCGCTGCGGCGCTGCCACCCGCTATCGTCCCCGTTCGAAGGGGCCGCCTCTGCTCGCACGGAACCGTGCGCCGGGGGAGGGCCGAGAAGCCCGGCCCCGGACCACGCCCTCGGGGGGAGGGAAGGAACCCGGAACGATGCCCGTACCCGTACCGCGGCAGAGAGCGATCCCGGCCGCGGAAAGTGGTCAGGCGCCCGCCGCACCAGTGAACAGCGGCCCCACCCAGGACTCCTCGGAGTACCGGACAGCGGGCCCGCGCACGGCGGACCGGCCCGCGACCACCGCGGAGCAGGCCGCGACCGCGCCGGGCCGGGCGGCCGAGGCTCCCGCGCACCAGAACCTGACGCTGCTGCTGATCGAGGACGACCCGGCGGGCTCACCGATCGTGCCGGACCTGCTCGACCAGGCCGGCAAGCCGATCCGCGTGCGCACCGCCCGCAACCTCACCGAGGCCGAGCGGCTGCTGACCGACGACGTGCACTGCATCCTGCTGGACCTGGCGCTGCCGGCTCCGGGCCGGGTGGGCGACACCGACGACGAGCTGGCCGTCCTCAAGTACGTTCTGGAGCTCGCGCCCCGGCACGCCGTGCTCGCGCTGACCGCGTCCGGCGACGCCGAGCGCGGCGCGGAGGCGGTGCGCGTCGGCGCCCAGGACTACCTCTTCCGCGACGAGCTGGACGGCAGGCTGCTGAGCCGCGCGATCCGCTACGCGGTGGAGCGCAAGCGTTCCGACTCCGCCGAGCGGCGGCTCGCCGAGGGCAGGCTGCGCGCGCAGGAGAACGCCCGGCTGGAGCGCGGCCTGCTGCCGACCCCGCTGCTGGACGGATCGCCGCTGCGCTTCGCCGCCCGCTACCGCCCCGGCCGCTCGCGCGCCCTGCTGGGGGGCGACTTCTACGACGTCGTCCGCACCCCCGACGGCACCGTGCACGCCATGATCGGGGACGTGTGCGGCCACGGCCCGGACGAGGCCGCGCTCGGCGTCGAGCTGCGCATCGCCTGGCGGGCCCTCACGCTGGCCGGGCTGTGCGGGGACGAGCTGCTGGGGACACTCCAGCAGGTGCTGGAGCACGAGCGTGCCGACGACGAGATCTTCGCCACCCTCTGCACCGTCGACATCGCACCGGACGGCCGCCGGGCGGGCCTGTGCCTCGCCGGGCACCCGTCGCCCCTGCTGCTCCGCCCCGGCTCCCCCGCCCGGCTGCTGCCGTACGACAACAACGGCCCGGCGCTCGGCCTGCTGCCCGGCGCCCGCTGGCCGCGGACCCAGGTGGAGCTGGGCGGCGAGTGGAGCCTGATGCTCTACACCGACGGCCTGATCGAGGGCCGTGTCGGCGAGGGCGGGGAACGGCTCGGTCAGGACGGCATGGTCGAGATGGTCCGCCGCCAGCTCTCCGAGGGCCTGCGCGGCGAGGAACTGCTGCGGGCCGCGGTCAACGAGGTACGGGACCTCAACGGCGGCGATCTCACGGACGACGTGGCCGTCCTGCTCCTGGACCGCACCGGCTGACGGCCGTCACCTGCGAACCGCGCCCGCCGCCCTCCCGGCCCGTTCGGCCGACGCTCGACGAGGATGCCCGGCAGGCGGCTGCTGGCAGCCGATTGCCGGCTGTCGGGATGACCGGCCGCCGTTGGCCGGGGTCACCGGCCGCTGCTGTACGGGGTCACCGGCCGCCGTTGTACGGGCCGTAGGGTCCGTCGCTGCTCGATCCCCCGTACTTGCGGCCACCGCCGGACAGACCGCGCAGGGCGGGCCGCACGTCGACCATGTACACGATGGTCGCGATGAGACCGATGATCGGCAAAAGCGACAGGATGTTGAAGATCAGGTTCACCACGAAGGCGAGGCCCAGGATGATCAGCCAGAACGGCTTGGTCTTCTTGTCCGCGGCGCGGTAGGCGTCCTCACGGCGCACGGCGGCGTCGATCAGCGCGAAGCCGCTGAACACGATCAGGGCCATGCTCAGCAGCCACATGAACCCCGCGAAGCCCTGCATCAGCACTACGTCCACCACCCGACTCGGCTCGTCCTTACGCGGTCACCGTACCCGCAACCGCCGGCCGGCTATCCGGAGAACGGGCCGGACACCGCAAAGGTGCCCGGCCCGCCGGACCGGCGGTGCGGCCGGCCGTGCGGCCGGCCGCTCACTTGGCGGGCGGAGTCGTCCGCTTCGCCGTGCTCTTGCGGGCCGGGGCCTTCTTCGCGGCGGCCTTCTTCTCCGCGGCGGCCGCGGCGGAGGCCGGGGTCGCGACCGGCGTCGCGGCCGGGGCGGCGGCGGGCTTGTCGTCCTTGACCTCGACCGGCGTGGGCGAGGGCTCGGCGTTCGGCTCCACGGCGACCGCGATGTCCTCGATCGTCTCGGCGGTGTCGCCGCGCCAGGTCTTCACGGCCTGCTCGCCGTGCTCGGCGACCTTCTCGTAGGCCTCCCGGGCCTTGACCGCGTACTCGGCGGCCACGCCCACCCCGCGCAGGGCGAGGTCCTGGGCGGTCTCGCCCAGCTTCTTCAGGTCGGTGTCGAGGGAACCGATGAACTCGTTGACCTTGGCCTGGAGGTTCTCCTGGGTCTCCTTGACCCGGTGGCCGGCCTTCTCCTGGACGGCCTTGGGGTCGGTGTTGCGCACGGCCTCGAACCGCGCAGGCGCCTCCGCGCGCAGCTGCTCCACCAGGGCGGGCACCTTCCGGGCCTGCTGCAGCGCCAGGTCGGCGGTACCGGCGGCGAAGTAGAGCGGGGTCGGGTTGCTGAGGGACTTGCGCAGGTCGTCGGTGATGGCCATGGTGAGGGTCCTCCCGGATGTCGTTCTCGGCTGAGGGTTGGTGTGGTCCGCGGCGGACGGCCGGTGCCCTGGTCCGGCTCAGCCGGCCGTCTGCTGCGGACCGCTGTCACTGCCGCCGGCCTTGCGGGGCCGGCGCTCGGCGGAGGTACCGCCCTTGCTGGTGGAGCCGCGACGCCCGGCGGACTTCCCGCCGTCGGCCGCACGGCTCCGACGTATCGACTCGGCACCGCCGTCGGTCCCGCCGGTGGCGTCGGCCCCGTCGGTCTCGTCGGCGTCCACGGCGACCCGGCTTCCGGGCCCGTCGGCACCGGTCACCCCTGTCGCATCGCCGTCCTCGGCGCCGCCAAACCCGTTCTCCTTGCGGAAGGACTCGTAGATCTGGAGCAGCACCTGCTTCTGGCGCTCGGTGAGCGTGGGATCGGCGAGCAGCACGGCCCGCGTCTCCACCTCGTCCCGGTCCCGCTCGGCGTCGAGGATCCCGGCCCGCACGTACAACGTCTCGGCGGAGATCCGCAGCGCCTTCGCGACCTGCTGCAACACCTCCGCGCTCGGCTTGCGCAGCCCGCGCTCGATCTGGCTGAGGTACGGGTTGGACACCCCGGCGGCATCCGCGAGCTGCCGCAGCGACAACTGCGCACTGCGACGCTGCTCCCGCAGGTACTCACCGAGATTGCCGACGTTGAGCGATGCCATGCCTCCACTGTCGCGCACCGCGCTAACTATTGCAAGCAAGCCGCTTGCAGGAGTGCGCCGGCTCACGCCCGGCCGACGACGGCTGGACGTGACCGGTGTCCGTTCTCAGTAGATGCGGCGAGTCCCCGTGGTTCTGGCAAACGACCTGGCGGAGTCCCGGCGGAGCTGGCCGGCTGTACGGTCCACCGCATGGTTGACGAGTTCGGTTGCCTGATCCCTCGCGCTTTCGCGCCTACCGGACCAGTGGCCGGAGGGGAAACATCGCGCTCAGTCTCGGCAGTTTGCGCATCGCCTCGTCTTCGTATCGCACGTCCCACCGGTCGCCGCGCAACCCTCTATTGCCGCCTACAGCACCCCCCTCGGCTTCGACGGCTTCATAGAATGCGTCGCCGCTATCGTCATCCGCGCGGGTGAGTAGTCCATACGCCTCCATGGCGACGTAGTCGAGAGACTCCCACTCCGGCCAGTCGTCGTTCCAGAGCTCCCGAGGGCGACCCACCAGGCGTTGAACCTCGGGGGTGTCGGCCAGGGAGTCGGAATCGATCACTGCCGGCACGAAGGCTTCCCGACCGATCCCCACCATCCACAGGCCGAAGTAGCAGAATCCGTCGTCCGAACACCAGCCGCCGAAGATCCGCTCCGCAGCAGCCCAGAGATCCCAGGTGAGGGCTTCGTCCGTCACTTCGTCCAGGCGAACCTGGAACTGCACGATCTCTGTCCGCGGCCTCCGCGACAACTCGTCACGCAACCACGTCAGCCGTTCGCCCCGGTCCCGCGTCTGCCGTCGACACTCTTCTATGAGCTTCCAGAAGGAATCGATGTCCACGGCGGCACTGTGCCAGGCACCTCTGACACCGCAGGGTCGCCGAACATGTTCGAGCAGTGCAAAACACTGAGATCATCATCAAGCTCACCTCCCATGAGGCGCTGGTCCTGTCGGACTGGCTGGAGCGATCAGGTCGACGCCCCGGACAACCTCGGTCACCGGCTGTCGGTTGTCGGTTGTCAGCCCTCGGCCGTCAACGAGTGGCTGTGACCAGGCGGCTCAATACGGGAAGCACGCCCCGCAGGTCGTCGTCGTCCACCGCGACGGTCGCCGCTCCGCGCGCTCCGGCCGAGGCGTTGAACGCCACGCTCAATCCGACGGACGCGAACAGGGGAAGGTCGGATCGGCTGTCTCCGACCGCCCCGCACGATCGGGGAGGCAGCCCCAGCTCACGCGCCTGTGCGAGGGCGACATCCCGTTTGTCGTACTCGTCGAAGTGACGGGCGACCCGCCCCGTGAACCGGCCGCCGACGGTCTCCAGTTCAGGGCCGCTGAACGCATGGAAGCCGAAGCGGTCGGTCAGGTAGCGGCCCACAGGCGACCAGGCGAGGGTCGCCAGCACGGGCACCAACCCGTTGTGCCGACACCAGGCCACGGTCTCCGCTATGCCCGAGACCAGGGGAAGTCCGTCGAGCCAGCCGGAGACCTGGTCCTCGTGCGCCCCCCTCCAGCCCTCGGCATCCAGCTCGGAGACCTGCCGGTTGTCCACGTCACCGGCGGCGTAGGCGGCCTCGGCCTCGGCCAACTCCTCCCGGTGGCCGAGGAAGCCGGCCAGGTGGACCGAGGAACTCGTGCCGGGGACGAGAGTGCCGTCGACATCGAAGAACACGGCGCCCGCGGGATCGGATGAGACCACCGGCCAAGGATGTCACCACCCCGCGGAACGACGGATCGGTGGTGTCGGCCCGACCGTGCGGCAGCATGATGTCCCGTGCCTCCCGGCGCCCGGATCTCTACCGTGGGGCACGGACCGTGACGCCGGACCAGACGATGACGCCGGACCAGGGGGAACACGATGCGGATCGCGGTGACGGGAGCGGCGGGCGGACTGGGTGGGCGGGTGGTGGGGTTGCTCGCGGAACGGGGGGACGTGGACGTCGTGGCGATGACCCGGCGGAGCCTTCCCACGGGCGCGTTTCCCGCGCAGGTGGCGGTCGCCGTCGCCGACTACGCCGATCCGCCCGCTCTGCGTGCGGCACTGAAGGGCGTGGACACGCTGGTCCTCGTCTCCAGTGACGGACCCGACGCGCGGATGCTGATGCACCACCGCAACCTGGTCGCCGCCGCCACGGCCGAGGAGGTCGGCCATGTCGCCGCGCTGAGCAGCGTCGACGCCGACACCTCGTCCCCGTTCTGCTACGCCGTGGTCAACGGCCTCACCGAAGAACTGCTCCTGGCCTCCGGCGTCCCCTGCTCGTTCGCCAGGGCCTCGCTGTACATCGAGTTCTTCGCCACCTGGCTCGACGAGGCTCGTGCGACCGGCCGGTTGAGGATCCCGGCGGCGGACGGCCGGATCTCCCTGGTGGCACGCGACGACGTGGCCCGCGCCCTCGCCGCACTCGCCGTGGGTGAGCCGACCGGCGGCCACCACGACATCACGGGACCCGCGTCGATGGGCGTGGCGGACATCGCCTCGGTCGCTGCGGAGGTGTGGGGGAGACCGGTCGTCTTCGAGGACATCCCGGCGGACACGTACGCCGCCGAGACCGCGGCGACCGGTCTGGACCCCTGGTGGGTCTACGCCTTCGCGTCCCTGTTCGCCTCGGTACGCGAGCAACGCTGGGACCGGGTCGAGAACGACTACATCCGGTTGACCGGCCGCTCCCCCGTCGCGCTCCGCGACGCCCTGTCAGCGCCCGTACCGCCCCACGAGGGAGACCGGTGAGGCGAGTGGTGAGATGCGCGGTGATACGTACGGTGACACGCGCCGGGAGACGAACGGGACGCCAGCACGGACACGTGCGGGTACCGGCATCCGCCGCGCACGCCGGCAGCCCTGCCGGACCAGAGCCGTGATCACCTGGCCCGTGCGGTCCCGTGACAGCACGGCACGGCCGAGACCCCGGCCCGGCCACACCGGGCACGGACCGGCCTTCGACGCGCGCACGCCAGCGGCCACTACGACGCCCGCCCGCTCGCTCCTGCTCCCCGACGACACTCCTCTCCGACGACACTCGTGAGAACGGAACCATGACCCACTGGACCGTCCACCCCGAAACCGCCGACGACGTCGCCGCCGTCCGCGGCATCCTGCTCGCGGCCTTTCCCACCGCCGCCGAGGCCGGCATCGTCGACGCCCTGCGGGCCGACCCGGAGGCGTGGATCGACGGCCTGTCGATGGTCACCACGGCCCCCGACGGCACCCCGGTCGGATACGCGCTGCTCAGCCGGTGCCACGTCGACGGCCACCCCGCCCTCGCCCTGGCCCCCTGCGCGGTCCTGCCCTCGGCCCAGCGCACCGGCGCCGGCTCCGCCGCCGTCCGCGCCGCCCTGGACGCCGCCCGGGTGAGGGGCGAGAACCTCGTCGTCGTCCTCGGCCACGCCGACTACTACCCGCGGTTCGGCTTCGTCCCGGCCTCCCGCCTGGGCATCCGAGCGCCGTTCGAGGTGCCCGACGAGGCCATGATGGCCCTGGCCCTCGACGACAGCCGCCCCGTGCCGTCCGGCACCATCCGGTACCCCGCCGCGTTGAGCGTCTGACCCCTCCTGCGGTGCAGGCACTGGGGGCTCCCGCCGGCGCCCTGGCCCGGGGCGCGGACGCCACCCCGGACATGCGGCTGCACGACGCGCGGCGGGGCGACCGTTACCTGCTCAGCTCGGACGGCCTGTCCACCGTCGTGCCGGCCGACGTGATCCGCCGGGTGCTCACCGACATCGGGGAGCCCGAGCGTGCGGTCCGCGAACTCGTCGCCCTGGCCAACCGTTCCGGCGGTCCGGACAACGTCAGTTGCGTGGTCGCCGATGTCGTCGAACTGCCGTAGGAGCACCGGCGTCGAGCCGCCGCGGCCGAGGCTGCGGCGCCGTCCCGCCGGTGCGCACGGCCGGGCGGTACCAGCGGGCTTCGGGATCGGGAGCCCGGACCCCACCGCCCGGTTCCCGCGGGGCCCGCCGCCGCCGGCCTCACTCCCCGTGACGCAGTGCGCGCCGGGTCCAGAGCGTCACGTCACTGCTGGTGGCTACGGCGAGGGTCAGGCCGGAGGGGGAGAAGCCGGCGGCGCGGAATTCCGAGTAGTCGGAGTGGAAGACGTGCCACCACGTCCCTCCCGCCGGCCCCGTGCTCATACCGCCGTCGGCGGAGAGGATGACGCGGTGGTGGGGCCATTCGGGGCTGACGACGTCCAGGGTCCAGCCGTCCGGCGTGGTGCGGTGCAGGCCCCCGCCGAAGAGGCCGGCGATGCGCACCGGGGTGCCCGCGACCGGGCCCAGCCCGGGGCAGGCGAGGTCCGGGTGGGCGTCGGGGGTGCTCGTCTCGGGGTCGGGGTCCCGGTCGCGGGCGATCTTCTCGCCGGTGACCGCGTCGAGGAGTCCGTGGCCGTCGCTGGACACGGTCATGACGAGGTCGTGTCCGCTGTCGGGGTGCACCGCGAAGCCGATGCCGACCAGGCCCCCGACGGGGATACACCGGTCCCCCACCGGCTGCCACGGCTCGGGCGTCGGCATGACGGGTGCCGCGAGGTAGCGCTCGCGCAACTGCTGCTGGTACCCGGTGATCAACTCGTCTCCTCCCTCGGAGCGCGTCGGGGCGGGCAGCCGGACGCGCGGAAGCCCGGAAGGATCCAAGCCAAGGGCCCCACCGGCTCCCGGGGGCCCGGGTGCTCCGGGGCTCTGAGAACCCTAGAGGTCCGGTGCTGTGAGTCCCCCAGAGGTCCGAGGCTAAGGGGACGCTAAAGGTCCGGGGCTTCCGGGCGCGGGTCGGCGGTCGTCGCACGTGCGTCGGGCGTGGCCCCACGGCCGACACACGTGGTCGTACGGTCGCCGGACGTGGTCGTACGGTCGCCGGGAACGGCCGGGCGGCCACCGGACAAGGCCGATCCGGCTGACCCGACCGATCCAGCTGACCCGGCTGACCCGGCCGATCCGGCCGATCCGGCTGACCCTGCTGACCCGGCTGGTACGACCGGACGCGCACCGGCCCCCGCGGCTGCCGTGCGGGCCCGGTGGGCCCAGTCGCCCAGGACGGGGACGCAGCGCTCGGCGAAGTGCTCGTAGTCCTCGGCGGTGTTGTAGACGTGGGCGGACAGCCGCAGGTAGCCGAGCCCGGCGAAGCTGGTGAAGGCGGCCTCCACGCCCAGTTCGCGGGCCACGCGGTCGCGCAGCGCGTCGGCCTCGATCCGGGTGCCGGCGAGCCCCTCGGGCAGCCGCACCAGCCGCATCCCGGGGACGGGCATGCCCACGTCCACCGGGCCGCCCTCAGTGCCGGTCAGGTCGGCGAAGGCCGCGCCGATGACGCGTTCGCCGTAACCGGCCAGGTCGTCCATGTAGCGGCGGGCCGCGGGCCAGCCCCAGGTGGAGCCGATGAAGTCCAGTGCCGTCGCGGCGGCCAGGTAGCCGGTGGCGTCCACCGTGCCCTGCTGGTCGAAGCGGTCGGGATACGGGTCGCCGGCGCCCCACGAGTCGATCAGCGGATACAGCCCGTCCCGCAGCGGCCCGCGCGCCACCAGCGCCGCCGTACCGCGCGGCGCGCAGCCCCACTTGTGGAGGTTGCCCACCCAGAAGTCGTACGGCTCGCCCGCCAGCGGCGCGGCGATCAGGCCCGGCGCGTGCGCCCCGTCCACCAGCAGCGGCACACCGCGCCGCCGCGCCGCCGCGGCGATCCGCTCCACGGGCAGCCGGCGCGCGGTCGCGGAGGTGATCTGGTCGACGACGACGAGGTCGGTGGCGTCGCTCAGCTCGGCGGTCACGGCCTCGCACGCCCGGTCCGCGTCCGCGTCGAGCGGCACCCGCGCGGTGCGGACCCGGCCGCCCCAGCGGCGGGCCAGGCGCTCGGCGCCCATCGTGACGGCTCCGTAGCCGTGGTCGGTGACGACGATCTCGCCGCCACGACGGCGTTCCAGACCGGCGAACACGATGCTGGCCCCGGCGCTGGCGTTCGGCACCAGGGCCAGGTCGTCCGGGTCCGCCCCCAGGAAGGCGGCGAGGCCGGCGCGGGCCTGCGCGAGCCGCTGCGGCAGGGCCGGGAACCACACCACCGGTGCGCTCTCCATCTGCGCGCGCAGCCCCTGCTGCCGCTCCTGCGCCACCCGTGGCACGGCCCCGAAGGAGCCGTGGTTGAGGTGGAGCAGGGCCGGATCCAGTGACCAGGCGTCGGCCGCCGGGCGGCCGTCGGCCAGCAGCAGCGGACGCGGCGCGGTGGTGACTTCGGTCCCGCTCACCTGACTCCCCTCATGGCCCCGGTGGCCCGGAACAGCCGTCCGACGACGGCACGCCAGCAGACCCTATCCGTCCGGCCGGCTGCCCAGGACGTCTGAGGGCCGAGGCCGCTGCCCGCGCACCGGCCCCGCGCCGCACGCCCCCTTGCGACGCACGCGTCGCACCCCCCTTGCGACGCACGCGTCACCGCCCCCCTTGCCACGCACGCACCGCACGCACGCCCCTCGCATCGCAAGCACCACGCCGCCCGAGCCGCCCTCAAGCCCCCACCCGCCCTCGAGCCGCCCTCAAGCCGCCCTCGGCCCCGAACCACGCTCAAGCCCCTGCCGCCCTCAAGCCCCCCGGATCACGTCCCGCAGTCTGAGCACGGCGGACGGCCACGCGGCGTCGTCCGTGTCGCCGCGCGGCAGGGCCCGCAACAGCAGGGAATGGCCGGCAGCCTCGTTGTGCGGGAGGCCGAGGCCCTCCTTGGCGCGTTCCAGGGTGCGGGCGTAGGAGGCGACCGCCCGGGTCACCTTCGGCGCGTCGAGATGGGTGCGGGTGACCATGCGGTCGAGATCCGTGTAGGCGGAACGCACCGTCTCCAGCAGGTCGTACGTCCTGCTGTCCTCCTGCCAGCCGCGGGTGTGCCCGGGCGGCAGGGTCCGTTCCCAGCGGGCCAACATCCGGGTGCGCAGGCGTGGCCGGGTGGGCGTCAGATGCAGGTGGCGCACCAGGTCGTACAGCGGGTCGCCCGCCCGGGCGAGCTCCCAGTCGACCAGCACCAGGGCCGCCCGGTCCTCCGGGCGCCGGACGAGGTTCCACGGGTTCAGGTCGCCGTGCAGCAGAGCGGGGGACCGGTCGGTGACCCGGCGGGAGCCCAGCAGACCGTGCAGGGTGCTGGCGTCCGGCAGGCCCAGTTCCTCGGCGAGCCGCAGAGTCGCGGGCGACATCGCGCGCACCCGCCGGACCAGCCGGCGGGTCAGCCGGCTGTAGAAGTCGGGCGTCTGGGTGCGGACGAGGTCCTCCCGGTCCAGGTCCATGAGCTCGGCGACCGAGGCCAGCACGCCCGGGTCGGTCAGGGCCGCGAGCTGGTCGACCAGGGCGTCCGCCTCGCCGGGGAGCAGTCCGTGCACGGGGTGGTCGGGGCGTCCGGTGCGGCCGGCCGGGCCGACGTAGTCGTGCAGGGCGAACACCCCCTGGCCGTCGCTCTCGCCGATGGCCAGCACCCGCGGGGCGCGGACCGGGCGGCCGTTGCGCTGCAGGCTGCGCAGCACGTGGTTCTCGTCGAGGAAGCGCCGGCCGTGGCCGTGCCGGACGTGCAGCCGCCGGCGCACCACCGCCTCACCGCCCCGCACGACGGTGACCCGGTGCGCGGTGCCGTCGATCACCTGCTCGGGCGGCGCGCTGCGCTCCTGGTGCAGCGCGTCCTGCACCGCCTTGCGCCCGTACGCCCCCGGGGTGCGCCCGCCGGGCTCCCCCGTCCGGGCGCCGGGCGGGGGGAAGTGGACGGTGAAGTACGAGCGGCTGTCGGCGGGGGAGCCTCCGGTGTGCACCCGCCACTCGGCCAGCACGGTGCGGATGAGGCGCTCGTCCGGGACCTGGGCGAGCTTCAGCGGGCCGGCGGCCGCGGTGAGCGCGCGGGCGACGGTCGCCGCGGCCTCGGCGATGTCGCGTTGGTCGAAGTAGTCACCGAGGCCGTGTGCGGCACGGATGACGTCCGGGTACACCGACTGCGCGCGTTCGAAGGAGAGGTAGTGGGGCAGGTCGCGGCTCAGGCCGTAGGCCGCGGCGGGCCGGTGGCGGCGCAGCGCGGCCCGCCAGGCGGTGATCACCTGGTGGCACTGGACGCGCGGATAGCGCATGCGCACCAGGTGAACGGCGAGATCGGACAACGGGTCGCCGTACCCGGCGAGTTCCCAGTCCACGCAGACCGGGGTGCCGTCCGCCGCGTAGGGCAGGATCAGGTTGCCCCGGTGCAGGTCGCCGTGGAGCAGGCCGTACGGACGGCGGGTCAGCACCGGCACCCGGTCGGCGTAGCGGAGCATGGCGTCGCCGGGCACGCCGAGCCGCTCGAACAGCTCGTGGTGGGCCCGGTTGGGCAGCCACACCTTCTCGTGGACGAGCAGGGCCTGGTGGCGCAGGTACGCCTGGCTGTCGTCGCCGTCGGCGGTCAGGCCGTCCGGCAGGGGCGGCAGCACGTCCGGCGGCACGGCGGCCATCAGCCCCATGAAGCGGGTCAGCGCGACGACCAGCGGCCGCTCCACCCTGGTGCCCTCGGGGCAGACGGTGTCCAGGGAGACGCCCTCGACGTGACTCTGCACGTTGACGTTGCCGCTGCGGCCCAGGAACCGGGGCAGGTGCGGCAGCCGGCCGCCCAGCGCCCGGAGCACCCGCCCCTCGTCCTCCCAGGTACGGACGACGACCGGGACCGCGTCCCCCCGGCGGAGGCGGACGGTGACCGGGGTGCCGGCCGCCACGCCGAGGCGGCCGGCGACCTCGTCGGTCACCGGGACCACGAAGTTGACGTTGTGATGGCCGCTGTGCGCCGGCGGCCGGCGCAGGGCGTCGGCCACGAAGGCGCCGAGGGGGTCGGACGGATCGTCGGGGTGCCTGACCCACAAGGGGACGGAGGGGCGGGAGGGACTGCCCACGGGCGGCGCTCCTCGGGGATGAGGACGGCGGGAGGGGACGGAACGCTACTGCACGGCAGGGACATCCGTACCCGCACGGGCGGCGCGTGCCTCAGCGCGCGCCCCAACGGGGGACTCCCGGTGTTCCCAGTACCAGCGAGTGAGGGCGGAGGTGATGTCCCGCGGACTCGGCACTGCCTCCAGGCCGAGGGGATCCGCGGCGGCGGTGAGTACATGGTAGAGCTGAACGGCCGTGTGATCGTAGGTGTCCGGGTCGTCGTCCGGGGCGGTCTCCAGGGACAGGCAGGCGCGGATGGCGTCGGTGAACACCGACTGGGCCCGCTTGTAGGCGAGCAGTTTCGGCAGGTCGTCCTCCCACCCCCGGGACGCGCCCGGCCGGACCGACTCGACGGCCTCCCGCCACCGCGCGGTCATCTCCTCGCCCTGCGCGGCGGGGTACCGCATCAGATGCAGGTGGGTGGCGAGGTCGTACAGCGGGTCGCCGACCATGGCGAGTTCCCAGTCGATGGTCCACAGCCCGCCGTACGGGTCCACGATGAGGTTCTCGCGGTGCAGGTCGGCGTGGAGCAGGCAGAAGGGCCTGGGGGTGAGGTCGCGAAGGCGGAGCCTGAGCCGGTCGAAGCACGGGGCGTCCACCCCCAGGCCCCTGAAGAGCGTGTCGAAGCGCTTGCTGTTGTGCCGGTAGACCCGGCGTTCGGTGAAGAGCAGCAGCCGGTCGAGGAAACCGGTGGTGTCCCCGTCGGCGGGCCGGTCCTCGGGTCTGCACCGGCGCCTGGCCCGAACGTCACCCACGCCCAGGGCGGCCAACTGCCGGAACCGGTCGACGATCTGATCCGTCAGCTGGTCCGGGACGGCGCTGCCCGCCTCGTGGAGGGTCCCCAGCGTCGTCCCCTCGACGAAACGCTGCAGAGGGGTGGAACCCGCCCGGATGATCTCGGGGATGCCGGTGACGCGCCCCTGCAGGGACCGGAGCAGCAGTTCCTCCGAGACGAAGCAGCGGCGGTCGAACCACAGCAGCCCCCGGCGCGGTTCCCGGCACTTCCAGCGCACCTGCGGGCCGGTGCCGGTGGGGTCGGGCAGGGGGAACACGTACGTCTCGTGGTGGTATCCCGTGAGGGGTCCCACCACCACGCTCGCGTCCCCGCTCATGGCAACGGCACGCCGTCGGGTCGTGGAAGCCGTTTCGGGTGGCATCGCCCGTTCTTTCACCAGAGGCCGCAGCGCGGGACGCGGAACGAGAGGGAGGCGGGAGGGTGGGAGGGGAGGGTCGTGGTCCCCGTCTCCACCGTGCCGGTGCATCGTGTGCGAGTGCATCGTGCCAGAAGTCGGTTCTCCTGGGGACGTCCCTCCCCTCGCTCGCGCGGACGACGGAACGTCCACCAGTACGAGCGGACGCGTTCCGCGGTTCAGGAACGTCCGGCGCGGCCCCGGTGCAGGGGGTGCGGAGCCCGGCCGTGCGCCGGGTGGGACACGAGGGCGAGGAGTTGACGATCCGGCTGCCGACACGATCCGGATCGTGCATCCTTGCCCAATGACATCGACCCTTCCGGCGGTCGGGGACCGTGCACGGGGCACGGCACTCCTCGACCTGCTCGCCGGGACCGAGGCGGTGCTGCTCGACTTCGACGGCCCCGTCTGCGACCTCTTCGGACCGGTTCCGACCGCACACGTGGCCGCGGAGATCAAGGCCATGGCGCGCGGTCACTGGGGCCGGCTGCACCGCGAGGTGGAGGACTGCCACGACTCGCACGGGATCCTGCCCCGGCTGGGTGACATGGCCGACAAGCACCGGGCCGACGGCCTGAGCCGCGAACCCCTGCGCCGGGCCCACGCGATCGTCACCGGGTACGAGTACGACGCCGTGCGCACCGCCCGGCCCACCCCGCTGGCCGGGGAGCTGCTGAGGCAGTTCCGGCGGCTGCGGCTGCCCGTCGTGGTGGTGACCAACAACGCGGCCGGGCCGGTGCGCGCCCACCTCGAACGCGAAGGGCTGACGGGGCTCGTCGCCGACGTGTGCGGTCGGGACGCGGACGAGCCGCGCCGCATGAAGCCCGACCCCTACCTGGTGGACTGCGCGCTGGCGCTGCTCGGCGGGCCGGACCCGTCACGGGTGCTGCTGATCGGGGACCAGCTGACGGATCTGGAGGCCGCGCGGCGGGCCGGGGTCCGCTTCCTGGGGTGCACGGCCGACCCGGACAAGCGGCGCCGCATGGCGGAACTGGGCGCGGACGGGGTGGTCGGCTCGCACGCGCCGGTCATGGACGCGGCACGGCGACTCCCCGCGCCGTGAGCCCTTCCACGGTGTGCAGGTCCCACCGGGCGTCGAACCAGGACTGCTTGTCCTGCACCATGTAGGCGTCGACGGCGTGGGCGTCGTCCCCGCTGAAGTACATCAGCGCCGCGTCCAGGCCCAGCACGTCGATCACCTCGACGGACTCGTCCGAACCGAGTCTGATCTTCCGCTGGACGGCCTTGTAGGTGCCGTAGAGCATGCGGCGCTTGTTGAGCAGGTACACCTTGATGTCCGGCACCATCAGGGCGTGCCGGATCTCCAGGTCGACGGCCGGCACGAACTCCTCGGTCTTCAGTTCGTCCAGGGCCTGGGTCAGGGTGGCCGTGCTGCGACGCGCTATCTCGCGCAGCCGGGCGCGGGGCCGGTCGTCGTCCGGGTCCCTGACGTTGATCGGGTACGGCCAGGTCGCGGACTCGGAGGGCAGCATCAGCCGGACCTTGATGCTGCGCGGGGCGCTCCGTTCCGCCCGGCGCGGGTCGCTGCTCCGCTCGGCACGGATCCGGTCCAGCATCAGCCGGATGTGGATGCCCAGGGATTCCGATGTCAGCGTGCACACGTCGAGAGTGACCTCGTCCTCCTCGAACGCGTCGCCGATGACCCGGCCCAGGGTCATCCCCCGCTCCCCGGCGGGCGGCAGGGACGTGCTCCGGATCCGCTGGGTCGTGACCACCTTGGAACCGCTGCCCTGCCGGGTCGAGATCCACCCCTCGTCGGTCAGCTCGCGCACCACCCGGCGGACCGTGTCCCGGGAGACCTCCAGCTCCTGGGCCAGTTCCCGCTGCGGCGGAAGGTAGGTGTTCAGGGGATAGGTGCCGTCGAGCATGCGGGAGCGCAGGGCTTCCAGGACCCGCCTGAACTCCCTGCCGCCGCCCTCCCCGGTGTGCTCCGCGTCCACATGCCGACCGTACCGCCCTCGACGCCGGACCAAACCGCTTTCCGTCAACTTGGGCCGATAGCCGCCGCCTTGTTAAGGGATCTCTCCGGCCGGGGACAACCACTATTGGTCAAGCAGCCCAATTGGACGGGTGAGGGCACGGCCGTCATCCGGGTGAGGGACGCGGGTGGGGGACATGCTTCTTTTTCACGCGACGTGGGCGGCCCTGGAGTTCTCGGTGGGGCTGCTGGCACAGAGCAGACTCGGATTCCTCGGCCTGGTGCTGGTGTGCACGGGGGCGGTCGCCGTCCGGGTGCGCCACGACGGGCTGGCGGTGGGCGCGGCGGTCGTGTTCACCCTCCTGCTGCTTCAGGCCTGAGAGGACCGCAGGACGTGCAGCACCGTCTCCAGCGAGTCCACGACGACCCGGGCGCCGGCCTTGCGCAGGGCGGCAGCCTTGTCCTCGTCGCGCGCGTAGCCGAGGAAGGGGACCTCCGCCCGCTCGGCGGCCTCGCGGTCCTCGGGGCTGTCCCCGATCATCAGCGCGGAACCGGCCGCCGCCCCCATGGCGTTCAGGGCGCGCAGCAGACAGTGCGGATCCGGCTTCAGCAGGTCGAGCCGGATCGTCCGCCCGTAGAGGTGGGGGGAGAAGCAGCCCAGCAGGCCCCGGCCGCCGAGGTAGTCCCGCACCGTACGGGCGGAGTTGTTGGTGGTCACCGCGAACCGGCCGCCCAGCGCAGACCAGGTGCGGATGAGGGGGTCGGCGTGCGGAGTGGGCTGGGCGGAGGCGACCGCGTGCCGCTCCCGGTCGGTGAGCCGCGCCTCCAGCTCGGTGACCAGATCGCTGCCGGGATGGCGCCGGTCCACGGCCCGCAGCACGACCTGCGGGTCGGGGTGCTCGCGCTCCTCGTCGCTGAGCAGTCCGCTCAGACCCTGCTGCTCGAGCCACTCCACCAGCTCGCGGGCCACGCGCTCCGCCGAATGGCCCGCGAACAGGCGGCAGATGGGCCCGTCGAAGTCCCACAGCACGACGCGGTCGGGAGTGACCACATCTCTCAGTGCGGCAACCAGCTCTCTTCCGGTCTCGGACGTCACCGCATCAGTCTGCGTCGTATCAGGAGTCACTAGGAGAGTGTCAGGTCGGTCGTGATGGTTTCCCAGAGGGCGTCGAACCACTTCTGCGATTCCTCCACGAACGCCGCGTCCCGCTGGCCCGCCCGGCGGGCGAAGCAGAACAGGAGGGACTGCGAGCCGAGGGTGTCGTACATGTCGAGCGTGTGCTCGCCCCACTCCTCCTCGCGCCGTTCCAGCCGGTAGTAGCCGTAGAGCGCTTCGGCGCCGTTGAGCAGGTAGAGCTTCATCGGCGGGGTGAACGGCAGGGCGCGGAAGCGGACGTGGACGTCGATGCCGTGGGTGGCGCGGACCGCGTGGAGGTTGTGGCGCAGCACCTGGGCCTGGGCGTTGCGCATCGACAGCCACCGGTCGTGGACGGGGTCGCCGCCCTCGTCGTCGGCGCCCTCCTCGACCAGCACCGGGAACGCGAGGTTGATCTTGCGGGAGGGCAGCAGCATGCGGAACTCGATGGACTGCGGGCGGATGGCGCCCTCGTGGATCATCCGCAGGGGCTCGCCGACGGCGACCATCAGGGTCTCGGACGTGTGGCAGACGACGTCGATGCGGACGTGCTCGGCGTGGAAGGCGTCCGTCAGGCGGGGTGCCAGGGCGACCATCGTCGGCCGGGGCTCCTCCGGGACGGCCGCCGGCTCCGCCACCGTCGGCGGTGCGCCCTTGGTGACGTTGGTGAGCAGACCGGCGTCCTGGAGGGCACGCAGGGCCTGGCGGACGGTGCCGCGCTCCACGCCGAACTCGTCGGCGAGTTCGGCCTGGGTGGGCAGGCGGTCGCCCGCCCTGAGGTCACCGCTGCGGATGCGTCCGCGCAGCGTCTCGGCGATCTCCTGGGCGGAGAGCTTGCTGCTGCCGTTCACGGCCACGTTCTCCTGGGTCACGACCAAACGCTACAACTTTGATCCATCTTTGGGGAGTTACCGGGGAGTTGTTTATTGATATACACCAAGTGGGGACAACCACGTCAGAGTTGGCAGCCAACTTGGTCGAGTTGGCATTCACACCGTTCACCGGGGGTCGTCGTGCATGTCCTCGCTCTCCTGTCCACCGTCCTCGTCGTCACCTTCGAGCAGCTCGTCGAGTGGCGGTACGGCACCGCCGGCCTGCTCGGCCTGCTGCTGCTCACCGTCGGCATCAGGGCCGGGCGCCCGTCCGTCAGTTCCGCCGGGGCGGTCCTGCTCGCCCTGCTGGTCGCACGGCCCGCCCTCTGAGGGCGGCACCCGCTCGGCTTCTCCTCCGTCCGTGGGAGACGTCAGCTCGTGAGCTCCAGCTCCGAACTGATCGTCTCCCACAGTGCGTTGAACCACAGGTGGGACTGTTCGACGAAGGTGGTGTCCCGCTGGTCAGCGCCGTGCGCGAAGGAGAAGAGCATGGACCGGATGCCCTGGGCGTCGTACGTCTGAAGGCTCTCGTGGTCGATGCGCGTCTCGTGGCGGGACAGCGTGTAGTAGGCGAACAGCGCCTCCGTGCCGTTGAGCAGGTACAGCTTCACCGGCGGGGTGAACGGCAGGGCCCGGAAGGAGACCCGCACGTCGATCCCGTGCGTCGCCCGCAGGGCGAGCAGGTTGTGCCGCAGCACCTGGCCCTGGGCGTTGCGCTGGGCCAGCCAGCGGTCGTGCACGGGGTCGTCGTCGCCGTGCCGCTCGACCGGCACCGGGAAGGCCAGGTCGATGCTCCGGCTGGGCAGCAGGACGCGGACGTCGACCTTGGCCGGTTTCTGCCGTCCGGCGTGGATGCGGCGCAGCGGTTCGCCGATGGCCAGGGTGAGCGAGACCGCGGTCAGGCAGACGGCGTCGATCTCCACGTGCTCCGCCTCGAAGGCCGCCGTGACACGGGCCGCCAGGGCCACGGTCGTGGGCTGGGGCGGTGCCGCCGGGCCGGCGGGGACCGGCCCGGGAGCCGCGGCGACGGTCGCCGGGGCGCCCTTGGAGACGTTGGTGAGCAGCTGCTCGGACTGCAGGATCCGCAGCGCACGGCGCACCACGCCGCGTTCCACCCCGAACTCGTCGGCCAGCCGCGCCTGGGTGGGCATGCGATCGCCCGGTCGCAGCGCTCCGGTCCTGATCCGGGCGCGCAACGCGTCGGCCACCTCCCGATGGGTCGGCCGTGGCCGCTGTGACCTCGTCCGTCCGGGGACGGAGACGTGTTCCGGGTCCACAACCGAACCCTACAACTTCGCGCCATCTTCGGGGAGTTCCCGGAAGGGTGGTTATGAGTCGACTCCAAGTGGAGATAACTCAGGGGAAGTTGGTTACCAACTTGAGCAACATGGTCGACGCAATGGGGGGTTGGCCACCAGGGTGACGGTTGGGGACCACGATTGTGAGGGGGACCGTCATGCCGCTCGTCGCCATCGTCCTCGCCGCTCTGGCCGTGGGGTTCGAACAGGTCCTGCAATGGCGGTTCGGCACGATGGGCATCATCGCCTTCGTCGCCCTCACCGTCGGCATCAAAGCGAGGAACGGTCTGCTCAGCGGCATCGGTGCGGTCGTCCTCGTGCTGCTGCTCGCTCAGCCCGGCTGAGCGGGTGTTCCTCCGGGCCGCCGGCCGGGCTCCCCTCCGGAGGGGAGCCGGGAGCCCCGCCGCACGGCACCGGACGCGCCCACGGCGCGCACGTCACCACACCACCACAACCGAACAGCTCGCTACGGATGAGCACCCACCCGCACCCGGACGAAGGAGGAGAGCGGACCAGCGGAGGGAGCGCGGCGGCAAAAGCCGCCGGCGCTCAGAACATGTCCGGGCACCACGGTCGCCTGGACGTACGCAGCAGGGCGTCGGCCTCCAGGGCGGCGCCCGCTCGTTCTTCCCGGACCCGGCCGAGGGCCGCGAGCCGCACCGCGGACTCGTCCCCCAGCCAGAGGGTCGCCAACTCGGCGACGTCCAGCGCGAGATCGGCACGGCCGGTGGTCGGCGTACAGCTTCCGGTGCCGTCCGCGGACGCCTCCAGGCGGTAGCGGCCGCCGGTCAGCCCGCCGCCGTCCGTCACGTCCAGCACCAGCGTGCCCGCGGCCCCGTACGTGCGCGCCTCCAGGGCCCGGACGACGTCCAGGATCCGCACCCACAGCCAGTCCGCGTGGCTGGTGACCGCGGCCGCCCGCGGGTCGGGCAGGAAGTGCGGGAGCAGGTCGTCGGGGGCCCGCCAGCCGCTCTTGACCCGCACCACCCAGTCGATCGAGCACAGGTACTGCCACAGCGCCCGCTCGGCGGCCGGGCTCACGGCCGTCAGCCAGTCGACGCTCACCGTGTTCAGCGGCTGCTTGGCATCGCCCCAGTGGTCGTCCGCACCGTAGGAGACCATGCCCTGCACCTCGCCGCCCGCCGAGCGGTACACGGCGAAGAACGGTTCGCTCCAGGACGTGTCCAGGCGGACGGCACCAGTGGCCAGCTGCCACCACAGATCGTCCCGGCTCACCGCGCCGGGGAGCGTCCGCCGCAGCCGCTCGTGCAGTTCGGGGCCGAGCTTGCGGACGTCCGCACCGTCCACGAGGTCGATCCGGCCGCCGTCCGCGGGACCGGACCACCGCGGGTCCAGACCGCTGCGCGGCACGTCGACGGTCCACTCGGTGGCGGAGGTCGCGGGGCCGAAGCCGTAGCGGCCGTAGATCGGGTACTCGGCGGCGATCAGGGTGGCCACCACGTCCCCGCGTTCCTTCGCCGCGGCCAGGTCCTGCGCCATCATCCGGCCGAGCAGGCCGCGCCGGCGGTGGGTGGGGGACACGGTGACGTTCGAGACGGCGCCCGCGGGCACCTCCGCACCGCCGACCACGGTGAGGTCCTGCGCGAAGGAGCGGAGCGTCGCCACGCAGCGGCCGCCGTCGAAGGCCCCGAGCGAGCGGCCGGGCCGGAACCGCAGACGACGAGCCTCGATGATCTCCTCGGACGAGGTGGGCTCGCGCAGGAAACCCGTGTTGAGCGCGCGGACCCAGTCGGGGAACTCGGCCTCGGTGATCGGTCGTACGTCGATGTCGGAGCGGGGGGCGGTCATGGAGCCACGGTAGGGGGGCGGGGAGAGCGGTGTCGTGGGATTTTCGGTGGGCCGGCGGTCGGCCGGGTCCGCAGGTCCGCGTCCCGGGCCCCCTCCCGGCGTTCGGGTCCGCACGCCCGCGTCCCAGGTCCCTCCCCACGTCGGGTCCGCACGCCCGCGTCCCAGGTCCCTCCCGACGCCCGGGTCCGCACGCCCGTGTCCGCCGGTCGCCCGTCGGGGCCGCTGACGCCCCCGTCCGCCGGGCTCCGGGACCGCCGGGCTCCGGGACCGCCGGGCTCCGGGACCGCCCGTTGCCCGCCCCGCTTCCGCTCAGAAGGCCGCCCGGACCTCCCCCACCACCTCGGCACCGCCGGTGAGCGGCGCGGCGCCGATCCGGTCGACGACGGGTCCGTCCACCCCCATCAGCCGCAGCGCCCTCGCCAGGACCGGGCCGAGGGCCCGCAGGGAGCCGTCCTCCACCTTGAAGGCCAGGGCCCGGCCGTCGGGCAGGGCGACCGCCTGCACGGCCTCCGCGCCCATCTTGGACAGGGCTCCGGGGACCTCCCGCATCAGCCAGGTGTCCGCCCGGCGGGTGCCGGCGACGTACTCGGGGTGGGCCCGCATCGCGTCGGCGACCCGGCGTTCGGGCGTACCCGGCTCGGCCAGGACGAAGGAGCGATAGGCGCGGGCGAGGCCGGTGAGGCCGATCGCCAGGAGCGGGGCGCCGCAGCCGTCGGTGCCGACCGCCGCGACCGGTTCGCCGGCCGCCTCCTCCACACCCCGGTGGATGAGCTGCTGGAGCGGGTGGCCGGGGTCGAGATAGCCCTCCAGCGGCCAGCCGTTGAGCGCGCAGGCCGCCAGCATCGCCGTGTGCTTGCCGGAGCAGTTCATGGTCACGCGGTCGCGCACGCCGCCCGCCGCCAGGTACGTCTCCCGCTCCTCCGGGTCCAGCGGCAGGTCGGGCGGGCAGGCGAGCTGTTCGGCGCTCAGTCCGTGCTCGGCCAGCATCTTGCGGACCAGATCGCGGTGAAAGGTTTCTCCGGAGTGGCTGGCGGCGGCGAGCGCCAACCGCTCCCCCGACAGCTCCAGGCCCGCCCGGAGCACCCCGGCGGCCTGCATCGGCTTGTTGCTCGAACGCGGGAAGACGGGGGCCGTCACCTCGCCGAGCGCCCGTTCCACGGACCCGTCGGCAGCCAGCAGGACCAGGCTCCCCCGGTGCCGCCCTTCGAGGAACCCCGAGCGGACCACCTCCGCCAGCACCGGCGGCACGGACGAGGGCGTGGACGAGGGCGTGGACGAGGGCGTGGACGAGGGCGTCGACGAGGAGGAGCGGGGCGAGGGGGACGGTGCGGGCATCGGCGGTGGCCTTCCGGGCGCGGGACGACCCGCCCACCGCGGAGGCCCGGGATCACCGGGCCCGTCTCGCCTCACACGAGCAGATCGTCGACTTGAGCTTCCCCTTCACGGTACCTGCGGGCGATTTCCGCGCTGCACCCGTCGGCCGTCCGCTGCAGGCCCTGCCGCCGCCGGGACACCTGCTCCTCGTACCGCACCAGGCGGCCCATCGCCGCGTGCAGCTCCGCGTCGGTGCGCGCCCGGAGGTCGGACAGCTCCACCTCGGCGAGCATCTCGGCCGCCAGCCGCCCGTACTCCTCGCTCTGCGGGGTGCCCAGCGTGACGTGGCGGGCGGAGGAACGGTGCCGGGTCGGCGCGTCCCGCAGGATCTCCGGCAGCCGCTCCACCACCGAGGCGGGCGGCATCTGCGGGACCGCGGCAGTGGCCGTCGCCCCCAGCGGGGTGCGCCGGAGCAGTTCGGCGTTCAGGATGTCGATCCGCCCCTGGAGCAGCCGCCGCACGTAACTGAGGTCGGCCTCGTCGCGTTGCGCCTCCCTGCGCAGGGCGCGCAGCTCGGGCAGGCTCAGGGCCGTCAGGTCGTGTGCGGACTGATTCTCGGGCATCACAGGGCTGTCCGTTCGCTGCGTGGGCGGCCGGTGGAACGCCGGCTCCCCGGCGCCCGCCCCGATGGGCGCGCCGGCCCCGGCCGGATACCCGGTCCCTCGTGTGCTCATGTGCCTCTACCGTCCCCTCGACCGGCGTGTGCCATGCATCGTGCCACCCTTCGCGGCCCCCGGGTGACCGAGTGGTCCCGAACAGCCCCAGATGGGGGGTTAAGGAGTAAAAATAGCCCGACCGGGGACCCCGCCCGGCCCGCTCGGGGGGCGGTCGGAGGGCCTTCGGGCACCCGGCATCATGGTCGTATGCGTGCAGTGGTGCAGAGGGTGGACGGCGCGAGCGTCGTCGTGGACGGCGAGACGGTGGGGGCCATCGAGGGCGAGGGCCTGTGTGTCCTGGTCGGGGTGACCCACGAGGACACCAAGGAGAAGGCGGCCCAGCTCGCCCGCAAGCTGTGGTCGATCCGGATGCTGCAGGACGAGCGGTCGTGCAGCGACGTCGACGCCCCGCTCCTGGTGATCAGCCAGTTCACCCTTTACGGCGACGCCCGCAAGGGCCGGCGTCCCACCTGGAACGCCGCGGCCCCCGGTGACGTCGCCGAGCCGCTGGTCGACGAGGTGGTCGCGCATCTGCGCGCGCTGGGTGCGACGGTGGCGACGGGCCGCTTCGGCGCGCGGATGCGGGTGTCGCTGACCAACGACGGCCCGTTCACCGTCCTGCTGGAGATCTGAGCCCGCCGGGACGCCTCCCCGGCGGGCCGGAACGGTCCCGCGCGGGGCGGGACCGGTGTGCTCAGGGCTCGACCACGGTCTCCTGGGCCGCTGCCGTGTCGCCGGCCAGCAGCCGGGCATCGACGGGCACGTTCCGCTTGACCAGGGCGAGGGCGACCGGCCCCAGCTCGTGGTGGCGCACCGACGTCGTGACGAAGCCGATCCGGCGCCCCTCGGGGCCGTCGTCGGCGACGCGGATCTCCGTGCCCGGCGCCGGCAGGTGCACCTCGCTGCCGTCCAGGTGCAGGAAGACCATCCGGCGGGGCGGCTTGCCGAGGTTCTGCACCCGGGCGACGGTCTCCTGGCCGCGGTAGCAGCCCTTCTGCAGGTGCACCGCACCGCCGATCCAGCCCAGCTCGTGCGGGATGGTGCGGTGGTCGGTCTCGAAACCGAGCCGGGGGCGGTGCTGCTCCACGCGCAGCGCCTCGTGGGCGAGGATCCCGACGGGCGGCCCGGCCTGCCCGGCGAACCGCTCCAGGTCGGCACGGGGCAGGAACACGTCACGGCCGTACGGCATCTCCCGCACGACGGAGCCCTCGGGGACCTCGGTGATGGAACCGGCCGGCAGGTGCACCACCGCGAAGTCGGCGGTGCGGTCGGCGACCTCGACCCGGTAGAAGAACTTCATCGACTCCAGGTACGCGATCAGCGCCTCCTGGCTCCCCGGCTCGACGTGGGCCCAGGTGGTCTCGCCGTCGTCGACCAGGTAGAGCGCGTGCTCGATGTGGCCGTGCGCGGAGAGGATCAGCGCCTCGGTGGCCCGGTGCGGCGGGAGATCGCTGACGTGCTGGGTGAGCAGCAGGTGCAGCCAGGTCAGCCGCTCCGCCCCGGAGACGGTGACCACCCCGCGGTGGGACAGGTCGACGAAACCGGTGCCGTCGGCGAGGGCGCGCTGCTCGCGGAACAGGTCGCCGTAGTGCGCGGCCACGCCTTCGTCCACGCCTTCGGCGGGGACGGCGCCCGGCAGGGTCAGCAGGGGGCTCTTCATGCCTCTAGCCTACGACTCGGCAGGTGAGGCCTTCAGCGTGCAGGTCTCGCAGCGGCCGAAGATCGCGAAGTGCTTCAGATCGGTGTCGAAGCCGAAGGTCTCCCGCAGCTTGGCGGTGAACTCGGCCGCCACGTCCACGTCCGCCTCGATGACGTCGGTGCAGTCGCGGCACACCAGGTGGAGGTGGTGGTGCCGGTCGGCCAGGTGGTAGGTCGGCGCACCGTGCCCGAGGTGGGCGTGGCTGACCAGGCCCAGTTCCTCCAGGAGTTCCAGGGTGCGGTAGACGGTGGAGATGTTCACCCCCGACGCCGTCTTGCGCACCTCGACGAGGATGTCGTCGGGGGTCGCGTGCTCCAGCGTGTCCACGGCTTCGAGCACGAGTTGGCGCTGCGGCGTGAGGCGGTAGCCGCGCTTCCTGAGATCGCTCTTCCAGTCGGTGCTCACCACACCACGAGTCTAGAGCGGGCACGGCCCGACCGGGCCGGGCCCGCCGGAAGGCTCACAGACGGCTCGGAGCCGGCTCACAGACGGCTCACAAACCGCTCGGGGGAGGCGGCCTACTTGAAGAAGGCGATCCCGTCGTCCGGCATGTCGTCGGGCAGGGCCTTCGCCCAGCGCTCGACCTCCTCCGGGGTGACGACCTTCTTCAGGTGCGCCGACATGTAGGGGCGCAGCTCGACCTCGGGGGTCTGCTTCTCGCCGACCCACATCAGGTCGCTCTTGACGTAGCCGTACAGCCGCTTGCCGCCGCTGTAGGGGCGGGCGGCGGGCGTGCGTGCCACGGCGTCCGTGACCAGGTCGATCTGCGGCTTCTGGTCGGCCATCTCGCCGTACCAGATCTCGATGACGCCGTCGTCGCGGGTCATCGTCACCTCGACCTTGCGCTCGGCGTCGATCCGCCAGAAGCCGTGCTCGGACTCCAGGGGCCGGACCTTGTTGCCGTCGCCGTCCAGCACCCAGGTGTGGGAGGCGTACTCCAGGAAGTCCCGGCCGTCGTGGGAGAAGGTGACCTCCTGCCCGAAGTTGCACTTCTCGGCGCCGGGGAAGTCGTGCACGCCCGCACCCGCCCAGTTGCCCAGCAGGAAGGCGAGCGGGACGAGGTCCTTGTGGAGGTCGGACGGGATCTCGATCATGAGAGGCAGTTCCTGGACGTGGTCGGGCAGGTCAGCGCTGGCCCTGATACAGCTTCTTCACGGTCAGCCCGGCGAAGGCGAGAACGCCGACGGCGACCAGGACCAGCAGGGCTTCGAAGAAGATAACCACGGGGTGCTCCTTGAGCGGGGGGTGCGGTAGTGCACAGGGCCGGGCCCCAGCTTACGCGGCCGGGGCCCGGCCCTCCGTACGAGGTCGCTCCTGTCCGCCGTCAGCTCAGGAGCTGGCCCTGCAGCGTCACCGTCTGCTGGAAGGGGACGGCGGCCGCGGTGCCCTTGCGGGACTGGACGACCAGGGCCACCACGTCGCCGGCGCGGAGGTACGCCTGCCGCACGTGCTCCGCTCCGCGCGGCTTCAGCTCGTCGTAGGAGTACCGGGTCACTCCCCTCGGGTCGGCGGCCGACGGGAAGCGCTCGTCGAACTCGGCGCGCTCCGCGCCGGCGAGGGAGTACGTGGGCGACCCGTATCCGGTCAGCTCGCCGTAGACCGCGTCCCCCACCTCGGCCGTCGCGAACCGCAGCAGGAAGATCCGGGTGCGGGTGCCGTCCGGCGTCGTCCAGCCGCGGGCGGCCACGTGCCGCAGGCCGTGGTCGGTCATCAGCTGCTTCGCCTCGGCCCGGTGCTCCTTCTCCGCGAACACGGAGACGAAGTCTTCGGTGGCCAGCCACCCGTCCTCGCCCTTCAGCTCCTCGTCCTCCGTCGCCCCCGCCGGCGCGGGCAGCAGCAGGGCCCGCAGGTCGGCCGCGTGGGCGCTCGCCGGGTCCTCGTGGTCGTACGGGACGGCTCCGGCGGGCAGGGGCGGCTTGGTGATCCGTGGGTAGTCCCAACGGCCGTCCGGCTCGGTGGCCAGCCCGGGGACGTCGGTGCGCTCCATGCTCGTGATCCCGTAGGCCGTGCCCGCTCCGAACGCGGCGAACACGGTCACCACGGCGGTCCAGCGCAGGGCCGCCCGCAGCCGGTGCCGGTCCCGGAACCGGACCCGCAGCGGGGCGGCCGGGGTCACGGAGCCCGCCGGGGCGGCCGGGTCCGGTGCGGTGACGGGGGCCGCCGAGGTGACGGGGGCCGCCGAGATGGTGGAGTCCGGCAGAGCCGCCGGGGCGGACGCGGCCTCCGGGGCCGACGGGGCTTCCGGGGCCGACGGGAGTCCCTGTTCCGCGGACGGCGTCTGATCCGGGGTTCGTGGCTGCTCCGCCCTCTGCGGCTCCGCCCCGGACTGCGGCTCGCCGGACTGCGGCCCCTCAGCTGTCTGCGGCTGCTCGCCGGACTGCGGCTGCTCGGCGTGCTGCGGCTGCGGCTGCGGCTGCGGCTGCGGCGAAGGCTGCACCTCCGCCCGGGACTCCGGGTCCACCTCCGCCTGTCGCGGCTGCTCGGCGTGCTGCGGCTGCTCCGCAGGCCGCACCTCCGCCCCGGACTGCGGCTCCACTGCGGTCTGCGGCTCCACTGCGGTCTGCGGCTCCGCTGCGATGTGCGGCTCCGCCCCGGTCTGCGGCTGCTCGGCAGCCTCCTCGGGCGCGGTCGTCCGGTCGGCCGGGGCCGTCGTCTGTGCGTGCTCGGTCATACGGCCAGTCCCGGGTTGTCGATGCGGTCGAGTTGTGCGGCGAAGAACGCCGTGACGCCCTTGCGGTCGACCGGCCCGGGCGAGTCCACGACCATGTTGACCAGTACGTCGCCCACGTGGCTGACGCAGAACGCGCCCTCCAGCCCGTCCTTCTCGGCCTTCGGCGACAGGTAGCACCGGGCGTCCCTGTGGCCCTTGACCTTCGGCGCCTCACGGAACACGTCGCTGCTCTCCATGAACCGCTGGGCGGAGCCCGCCATGTTCCGCACCGCGGACCGGTTGCCCATGCGCTGCAGGGTGACCTCGGCCGTGAAGGCCTCGCCCTCGTAGCCGCCGTCGTGGACCGCGTAGCTGCGCAGGGCCATGCCCTTGATGTCCTGCTTCTCGATCAGCTTCGCCAACTGCCGCTTGACCGAACCGGGGAGCCCCTTCAAGGACTCCTTGCGCAGGGCCGTGGCCTTGGCGCCGCTGAGCTCGGTGTCGTGGCCGAAGTCCCGCACGTCCGGGCCCGGGAAGCGGGCCCCGTCCTCGAACGGCAGGAACAGGGCGCTCAGCCCCTCGCTGTCCGCCCCTCCGTCGGGCGCCCCGGCCTTGCCGGCCGGCGGGAGCTTCCAGGCAGGCTTGCCGGCACTGCGGTCCGCGTTCTGCACCGTCACCACGGTGTACGCGACGCCGCCGATCATCGCACCGGCGAGCAGAACCGATCCGGCAACGGTGGCGACGCGGCGGGCGCGCGCGCTGCGGGCGACCCGTGCGGTCACGCCGTCGACGGCGGGCTCCGCCACGGCCCCCTCGATGACCTCGGGCATGGCTTCGGAGTTCTCGGTCACAGCTTGCCCACCTGCCGCTTCGCCAGGTCCATGATCTTCGCCTTGGGAACCGGCTTCGTGTCGTAGATGAAGATCTCGACGTAGACGTCGCCGCGCCAGGCGTGCGCCTCGGCCGAGTACAACGGGAGGTAGCCCGCCTTCCGCTCGGGGGTGTCGTGGACGTACGCCGTCCCGGCGTGCTCCCCGGTGCCCGGGATCGGCCAGCTGCGGGTGTCGGTCTCGCGGTCGGCCCAGTAGAAGCCGTTCTCCGCCCAGAGCGACGCACCCATGGTGCTCACCTGGCGGAACTGCGTCAGGTTGATGTAGACGCCCCCGTGCTGGTCGAACGCCCAGGACACGCTCGCGGAGCGGCGGAAGTCGTCGGCGACCAGGCCGGCGAACGTCGACGCCGGGTCCTCGTACCGCTTCGCGTACTCGGAGAGTCCCACCCAGCCGTCCGCATCCGGCACGTCGTCGACGTCCCGCGCGTTCTTGGGCCGGTCGATCAGGAACTCACGCAGGTCGCCGTCCATCCGCACCTGGCGGTCCCGGGACGCCGGCAGCGGCTCCGCCTCGGCCTTCGCCTGCGGGACGACGGGTTGCGACAGCGGTGGCAGCGCGGTGGGCGGGCGTTCGGCCTGGATCAGATAGCCGGCGCAGGTGCCGGCCACCACGCCCAGCACGGCGGCCGCCGCGATCATCAGCGTGGTCCGGCCCCGGGGGCGCCGAGCCGCCCCCTCGATGTCGCCCGTCTCCCCGGCCGGGCCGGGCTCCGGGTTGTCCCCGGCGAACTCGATCTCCCCGATCTCGCCCACCACGCCCGTCACCGGGCCGGAACCGGCCTTGTCGGGTCTATCGGCGTCTTCCACTCAGTCCCCCTCAGAACGTGAAGGGCGCGTTCCGTATCGCGCCTCCCAGGAGACTCCTACGTCACACCGGTAGTTGTAGGCGAGGTGATTACGATTCAGCCATGGCGAAGAAGCTCGTGATCAAGGTGACCGCGGGGGCCGATGCCCCCGAACGCTGCTCGCAGGCCTTCACGGTGGCGGCGGTGGCCGTGGCCAGCGGGGTGGACGTCTCCCTGTGGCTGACCGGGGAGTCCGCCTGGTTCGCGCTCCCGGGCCGGGCCGCGGAGTTCGAGCTGCCGCACGCCGCTCCCCTGCCCGACCTGCTGGACTCGCTCCTCGCGGGCGGCCGCGTCACCCTGTGCACGCAGTGCGCGGCCCGGCGCGACATCACGGAGGAGGACGTCCTGAAGGGCGTCCGCATCGCGGGCGCGCAGGTGTTCGTCCAGGAGGCGCTGGCCGACGACGCCCAGGCGCTCGTCTACTGAGACGCCTGCCCACGGACCGGGCGGCGGGCCCGGCCCTCACCGGGGCCGCTTCCTGCCGTCGAGTTCGTCCCACCACTCGTCCGACTGCGGGTCCCCCGAGGGGTCGTCCCACCAGCGGTCGTCGGGGCCGCGCCGGTTGGCGATCACCGCGGCGACCGGCGGGATGACCATGGCGACGACGCACATGCCCACGGCCACCGGAACCGACCAGAGCCGGACGACGGCCCAGGCCAGGACGAAGAGCGCGATGCACGTGCCCATCAGGGTGAAGTAGACGTGCCGCCTGCGCGCGTACATGCCTCCAGCGTAGGTCCGGCCGGCCCGCCCGGCGCGGGGCGGACGGGCCGGCCGGGCGAGGCCCCCGCACGGTGCCCCCGCCCCCGGCATGCCGAAGGGCCGCATCCCGGGTGTCCAACCCGTGGGATGCGGCCCTTCAGCCGCAACGGGCCCGTGAGGTGCGCGGCCGGGCGGCCGGGTTCCCCGCGGCGTCCTCAGACCGCGATCGCGACCTCGGCCAGTCCGCCCTGCTGGGCGACGACCGTGCGGTCGGCGGTGCCGCCGGGCACCAGCGCGCGGAGGGTCCAGGTGCCCTCGGCCGCGTAGAAGCGGAACTGACCGGTGGCGGAGGTCGGAACCTCCGCGGTGAACTCGCCGGTCGAGTCCAGCAGACGGACGTAGCCCGTCACCGGCTCGCCGTCGCGGGTCACCTGACCCTGGATGGTGGTCTCACCGGGCTTGATCGTCGAGGCGTCCGGGCCGCCGGCCTTCGCACCGCACATGTAGCTGCTCCTGTTGGGGTCGGAAGAGGTCGGTCGGGGGACTTACTTGGCGGGGCCCAGCTCGATCGGCACGCCGACCAGCGAGCCGTACTCGGTCCAGGAGCCGTCGTAGTTCTTGACGTTCTCCACGCCGAGCAGCTCGTGCAGCACGAACCACGACAGGGCGGAGCGCTCACCGATGCGGCACAGGGCGATGGTGTCCTTGGAGAGGTCGACCTGCTCGTCCTCGTAGAGCTTCTTCAGCTCGTCGTCGGACTTGAAGGTGCCGTCGTCGTTGGCGTTCTTCGACCACGGGATGTTGCGCGAGCTCGGCACGTGGCCCGGGCGCTGCGACTGCTCCTGCGGCAGGTGGGCCGGGGCGAGCAGCTTGCCGGAGAACTCGTCGGGGGACCGCACGTCGACGATGTTCTTCTTGCCGATGGCGTCCACGACCTCGTCGCGGAAGGCGCGGATCGACGTGTCCTGCGGCTTGGCCCGGTAGTCGGTCTTCGGGCGCTCGGGCACCTCGTCGCCGGGGACCAGCTCGCGGGCGTCGAGCTCCCACTTCTTGCGGCCGCCGTCGAGCAGCTTGACGTTCTCGTGGCCGTAGAGCTTGAAGTACCAGTACGCGTAGGCGGCGAACCAGTTGTTGTTGCCGCCGTAGAGGACGACCGTGTGGTCGTTGGAGATGCCCTTGTCGGACAGGAGCTTCTCGAAGCCCTCCTGGTCGACGAAGTCACGGCGGACCGGGTCCTGCAGGTCCTGCGTCCAGTCGATCCGGATGGCGTTCTTGATGTGGTTCTTGTCGTAGGCGGACGTGTCCTCGTCCACCTCGACGATGGCGATGCTCGGGTCGTCCAGGTGCTCCTGGAGCCAGTCGGCGTCGACCAGGACGTCGCTGCGGCTCATGCTTTTCTCCTCCGGGGCAGTTGCGGCGGGGCGTGCGGGGTGAGACAGGGCGCACGGCGGTACGGCGGCCGGCGCGGGGGTGCCCTTCAGTGGGCGAGGGGGAAGGCGGACGTCGTCGACGACGTCGGCTCAGAAGGCGCGACAGAGCATGGCGGCGACACGGCACAGGTCTACTGCCCGCCGCTTCGTGAGATCCGCCTGTCGCTTCATGGCCCCGATGGTAAGGAGAGCGGGGCGGGCGTGTCACCGGCGTGTCGCATGGTGAGACGCGATCGTCCGCATGGCGGGATCGGGACGCGGATCAGGGGTGCGCGGCGCTGTTCCGGGGCGCTCCGCGTCCGGATGTGCCGGGCGTCACCCTTGGCATGCGGACACGTCCGTCTCGCTCCTCGGACGGAGGCCGTGCAGCCCGGCCGTTCCCTCCCGGCAGCCGGGCACCGGGAGCCCGTGCCGCAGCGGCCGGTGCCTGTCCCCGCTCCCGTGCCCGGGCCTGCGCCCCTGCCACCTCGGCTCCCCACGACCCTCGGCTTCTCGGCTCCTGTCGGCTCCTCGGCTCCTGTCGGCGGTTACCCGGCCAGGCGGACGTCGGAACCCTTCACCGTGATGCCGACACCGGCCTCGGACGTCTCGACCTTGTCCAGCCGGATACCGCCGGGCAGACCGTCGATCTTCTGCTCGAAGTCGGTGATGCTGCGGACCCGGGACTCGGCGATCGTGACCCCGCCGAACTTGGGCAGCGCGTCCGCCTTCACGCGCACCGTGTCACCGTCCACCACGGTGACGGAGCTGAGCACGAACACCGGCTCGGGCAGCTTGGCCCCGAGCACCGTGGCCTCCACCTCGACCTTGATCTTCCCGTTGCCGCCGTCCGACAGCCCGACGACGTTCGCGGTCACCCCCGGGGCCACCTGCTGGGGCTCCGACTGGGCCGTCTTGAGCAGCTCGTCGTAGGAGATCGACGCGGTGCCGGTGGCACGGGCGGCGGTGGCCGAGCTGAAGTTGCCCGAGAACTCGACGCCCTTCATGTCGGCGTGCAGGTCGGAGATGCGGATCTTCCGGCCGTCGTCGCCGGTGGTGGCCTCGTAGTCCTGGATGCCGATCTCGATGTCGTCGAGGGTGCCGCCGGCGACCTGGGTGAGGAAGGGGAAGCCCTTGATGGACACGTCGGGCGTGGAGGAGAGGTTCTCGGTGGCCTTCAGGCGGTCGGCGGCCTCGCCCTCGGCGAAGTTCACCGCCACGCGGTCCACGATGACGAAGAGCCCGCCGAGTATCACGACGACGACGAGCAGTATTCGCAGTGCGCGCATGCGGTGTTCCCCCACCTAGGCGTTCCGACGGCAGTCCCGACGACCGGGCGGCCGTCCAGCGCGAGCGTAACCCGCACGGGAGCGCTCTCCCGAGGATTGTGGATCACCTGTGACGTGAGAGGGCGGCGGAGGTGGCCCGTGTGGGGCCGCCCCCGCCGTGTCCTGTCGCCGCCGTGCCTGTCGCCGCCGTGCCTGTCGCCGCCGGGCCTGCCGTCGCCGTGTCCTGCCCGCGGTGCCGGCCGAGCCGGAACGGCACGGACGGCCCGGCCGCCCTCCGGGGCGGGTCAGGCGACCACGCGGCCCAGGAGGTACGCCGCCGGCGCCGCCGCGGCCAGCGGCAGCGCCACACCGGCCGTGAAGTGGACGAAGCGGGACGGGTAGTCGTAGCTCGCGACCCGGTGGCCGATCAGGGCGCAGACCGCCACCCCGGCACCCAGCAGGGCGCCCGCGCCGGCGCCCGGTCCGCTCAGCCCGCCCAGCGCCGCGCCCGCACCCGCGGCGGCCGCCAGGGCGGCCGCCACCGAGGCCGGCGTGGGCAGCGGCAGGGCCCGCACCACCATCGCCACGGCCACCGCGCCCGCGCCGACCGTCACGGCGTCCGCGTCGGCCGCCAGGTAACCGCCGGCGAGGATCGCCAGCGCCGCCGCCGCCACGGTCGCCATGAGGCCGTACATCCGCTCGTCGGGATCGGCGTGCGAGCGCAGTTGCAGCACCAGCGACAGCAGCACCCAGACGCCCAGGGTCCCGAGGAGCGCACCGGGGGACCGGTCCGACGCCAGCAGGGCCACGTCCGCCGCCAGCGCGCCCAGGAAGCCGAGGGCGATGCCCTGGCGGGCCGGCCACATCCCGTTCAGCCGGAACCAGCCGGCCGCCGTGAGGCCCTGGAGCGCGATCAGCGGCAGGAGCAGCGCGTACGTGCCCAGCGCGGCGCCGCCGGCCAGCAGCAGTCCCAGCACCGCGGTGAGCGCGGCCGGCTGCATGCCGGGCTCGATGATCGGCGAGCGTCCCTCCGCCCGGGCGCGCTGCGCGTCGGTGACGCGCGAGTTCCCGGCGAGGGTGGCCGGGCCGTACGCGGGTCCGTCGGCGTCGGGCGCGACGCCCGGGGCCGCCGGTGCCGGGGCCGCTGCGGACGCGGCCGGGTGCGGGAGTCCGCCGTAACCGCCGGAGGGGTCCGGCGCGGCGGGCGCGTGGGACGCCCGGGCCGCGGCCGGGGCGGGAGAGGCGGCGGGCAGCGGACCGGGCGGGGGCGCCCCGTACGTCGCGGCCCCGCCGTGGCTCCCGGCCCCGCCGTGACCCGCGTGCGCGGCCGGTCCGTCCACCGGCCCGGCGGGCCCCTGCGGCGGCAGGTAGGCGGTCTCCTCGGCAGCCGCCGGCACCGGCGGCTGGACGGACGTCTCCCAGGTCTGGCCCTGCCACTGCTGGGTGTGCTGCTCGTCGAAGAACGGATCGGCCGCCCGCCCCTGCTCCCCGGGCCACGCGTGCGGCTGCGCGGGCGCCGGGTGCGGCTGCGCGTGCTGCGGGTGCTGCGGGTGCTGCGGATACGGGGACTGCCCCTGCTGGTACGGCTGCTGCGCCTGCTGGTACGGCTGCTGCGGGTGGTGCTGGAGGTGCTGCTGCGGGAGGCGCTGCTGGTGCTGCTCGGGGTGTTGCGGGTACTGCTGTGGCGGCCCGTAGGGCTGATACGGGTCGTGGCCCTCGTACGGCTGATCGGTCATCGCTCACCCTCCTGCGAACGGCGGGAGCACCTCGACCGTGCCGCCGTCGGCCAGCCGTACCGTCTCATGCGCGCGGGTGCCCACGGGATCACCGTCGACGAGGAACGAGCATCGCCGCAGGACGCGCGGGAGTTCGCCGGGGTGCCGCTCGCGGGCCGCGTCGAGCGCCTCGGCGAGCGTGGCCGCTTCGAACAGCTCCTCGGCCACCCCGGCCGCGGCCTTGGCTGCGGCCCAGTACCGCACCGTGACCTTTGCCATCTGCTGGTTCCTCAATCGTTGACGGTGGACACGGTCAGGCTAGCCCGCCCGGGCGACCGCCCAGCGCCCGATCCGGTGCAGCAGCTCCTCGGTGACGGCGTTCTCCGCGTGGCCCATGCCGGGCTCGATCCACAGCTCCCCCTGCTCACCGGCCGCCGCGGCCAGCATCCGCGGGTGGTCGAGCGGGAAGTAGCCGTCGCGGTCGCCGTGCACGACCAGCAGCGGCGTCGGCGCGATCCGCGGCACCGCCTGGACCGGGGACAGGGGCACCGGGTCCCACGGGAGGTGGTGGATCCGCGTGCGCAGCCCGTACCGGCCGACCAGCCGCCCCTCGGGCCGGGTGACCAGCCAGTGCAGCCGCCGCATGGGCGCCGTGCCCCGGTAGAACCAGCGGGCCGGGGCGCTCACCGACACCACCGCGTCGGGACCGGCCTGCCGTCCCGGCAGCACCGGCTGCACCGGCAACTCCGACGGTTCGCCGCCCGTCCCGGTGTCACCCGTCCCGGCGTCACGCGTCCCGGCTCCGAGCGCCGCGTGCCGCAGGACCACCGAGCCGCCCATGGAGAAGCCGACCGTCACCACCCGCGTGTGCCCCAGTTCCCGGGCCCGGCCGACCGCCGCCGCCAGGTCCAGCACCTCGCGGTCACCGACCGTGGACCGCCCTCCGGAGGCACCGTGTCCCCGGAAGGAGAACGTCAGCACGGCCCCGTGCCGGCGCAGCGCCCGCGCCACCCGGCGCAGGTGCGGCCGGTCCACGTCCCCCGTGAAGCCGTGCGCGACCACGAAGACCACGGCGGTCTCCCGGCCGCCGGTGCGCGCACCCTCCGGACCGCCCCGCCTGCCCTCCGCCGCCGCCTCCCGGAGGCCGGGCTCCGGCGTCCGCCGGGGCTCGTAGAGGCAGTCGATCCGGACGCCGTCGGCGGTGCGCAGAAACGTCCGCACAGCCGTACCGGCGTTCGCCGTCCCGGGTGCCCCGCCATACGGACGAGGGGTGGTACATGCCACACGACCTGCCGAACCGCTGCTCATGTCCGCTATTCTGCTGGGAAGAGGACTCGGGCAGCGAAGCCCCCGGGTCCTTTTGTGCTTTCGGAAGCGTTGTATACGACGCGGGAGACCGCCGACGTACGGGGCGTCGAAACGCACGGAGCAATCCATAAACGTCCTCGCAGGGACCGCCGAGGAGGAACCAGACGTTATGGGCGAGCGAAGCGTGCACGAACGGAAAGCCCCGGGCCGGGGAGGTGGGGCGCGATGAGCTCCCTGCTGCTCCTCACCAACGCCCTCCAGCCGTCGGCGGAGGTCCTCCCCGCCCTCGGTCTGCTGCTGCACACCGTGCGGGTGGCGCCGGCGGAGGGACCGGCCCTGGTGGACACCCCGGGCGCGGACGTCATCCTCGTGGACGGCCGCCGTGACCTGCCCCAGGTGCGCAGCCTGTGCCAGCTGCTGCGCTCCACCGGCCCCGGGTGCCCCCTGGTGCTGGTGGTCACCGAGGGCGGCCTGGCCGCCGTCACCGCCGAGTGGGGCATCGACGACGTCCTGCTGGACACCGCGGGCCCGGCCGAGGTCGAGGCGCGCCTGCGGCTCGCCATGGGCCGCCGGCAGATCACGGACGACGACTCCCCGATGGAGATCCGCAACGGCGACCTCTCCGTCGACGAGGCGACCTACAGCGCCAAGCTCAAGGGCCGCGTCCTGGACCTCACGTTCAAGGAGTTCGAGCTGCTGAAGTACCTCGCCCAGCACCCCGGCCGGGTCTTCACCCGGGCCCAGCTGCTGCAGGAGGTCTGGGGCTACGACTACTTCGGCGGCACCCGCACGGTCGACGTCCACGTACGGCGCCTGCGCGCCAAGCTGGGGCCGGAGCACGAATCCCTGATCGGCACGGTCCGGAACGTCGGTTATCGATTCGTTACGCCGGAGAAGGGCGACCGCTCCCCGGACGAGACGAAGACCACGTCCACCCGGGCCGCCGCGCAAAAGCGGGCGGATGCGGACGGGACGGCCGCCCGCGACGCCGCCGGGGTCAGGGCACAGGCGTGAGGGGCGCACGCATGAGCGCACCGCGCCCGCGGACGAGCGCCGCACCCGGACGGACGCACCCGTCCGGTGGACCGCACGGCCGTCCGCACGCCCTGCCCGCATTCGGTATATCCGCGTAGACTCCGCGCGTGGCCAAGGTAACCAGGGATGACGTGGCGCGGCTGGCGGGCACCTCCACCGCCGTCGTCAGCTACGTCATCAACAACGGACCCCGGCCGGTCGCCCCGGCCACGCGCGAGCGTGTCCTCGCCGCGATCAAGGAACTGGGGTACCGGCCCGACCGCGTGGCCCAGGCGATGGCGTCCCGGCGCACGGACCTCATAGGTCTGATCGTGCCGGACGCCCGGCAGCCCTTCTTCGGGGAGATGGCCCACGCCGTCGAACAGGCCGCGTCCGAGCGCGGGAAGATGGTGCTGGTCGGCAACTCCGACTACATCGGCGAGCGCGAGGTGCACTACCTGCGCGCCTTCCTGGGGATGCGCGTCTCCGGACTGATCCTGGTCAGCCACGCCCTCAACGACCTGGCCGCGGCCGAGATAGACGCCTGGGACGCCCGGGTCGTGCTGCTGCACGAACGCCCCGAGGCGATCGACGACGTCGCCGTCGTCACCGACGACCTCGGCGGCGCCCAGCTCGCCGTGCGCCACCTGCTGGAACACGGCTACCCCTACGTCGCCTGCCTCGGCGGCACGGCGGACACCCCCGCCGTCGGCGACCCGGTCTCCGACCACGTGGAGGGCTGGCGCCGGGCGATGAAAGAGGCCGACATCCCCACCGACGGCCGCCTCTTCGAGGCCCCGTACAACCGGTACGACGCCTACCGGATCGGGCTCGACATCCTCTCCGGCCCGAACCGGCCGCCCGCGATCTTCTGCTCCACGGACGACCAGGCGATCGGCGTCCTGCGCGCGGCGCGCGAACTGCGCATCGACGTCCCGGGCGAGCTGGCGGTCGCCGGGTTCGACGACATCAAGGAGGCGGCGCTCACCGACCCGCCGATGACCACGGTCGCCTCCGACCGCTCGGCGATGGCCCGGGCCGCCGTCGACCTCGTCCTCGACGACGGTCTGCGGGTGGCCGGGGCGCGCCGCGAGCGCCTGAAGGTGTTCCCGTCCCGCCTGGTCGTCCGCCGCTCCTGCGGCTGCGGCTAGCGGAGCCCGGCGGGGGCGGCCGGAGGGGACGGCGGGACCGGGCCGGGCGCCTTGACGGCGAGCGCCCTTATATCGGGCATACGAGGTTCTGCCGGACTTCTCAGTCGCCCCTCAGACTGCTCTCATCGTCGGGCACGAACCTCGTCGGCATGGACGAGACCTTTCGCAGCCCCGGCACCCCGTACGAGAACGAGCGGCCCTCCGCCCCGCCCGCCCCGCAGCACGCCCGGCCGTCCGGCGCGCACGCGCACCCGGACCTGGGCGCGGACGCGCGCTCGGACGCGTCCGCGCGGCCCCGGCCGCCGGGGCAGCAGCGCGTGAGCGGGGCGGAGGGCCTGCCGGCGGGCGGTGCGGCGGACGCGCAGGGGCCGCCGGTGCCGCCGCGGCCCCCGCTGCCTCCTCACCCCCCGGAGTCCTCGCAGACGCCGCATTCCTCGCAGTCCCCGCAGTCCTGGCAGTCCCCGAGGTCCTCGCAGCCCTCGCAGTCCTCGTCGGACGACCAGCGGGGCCCTCGGCGCACGGGGCGCGGGCGCGCACGCCGCGGGCCGGGGGCGCTGCTGGCCGCCGTGGCGATCGTCGCGGCGGCCGTGGGCGGCGGCACCGCCTACGGCATCCAGGAACTCACCGGCCCGGACACGGTCGCCGCGGGCAGCGCGTCGCCCGCGAACGCGGTGCCCGCCGGTCAGAAGGGCACCGTGTCCGGGGTGGCCGCCGCGGTCGGCCCGAGCATCGTCGAGATCAAGGCCGCCACCGGCTCGGGGACCTCCACCGGATCCGGCGTCGTCATCAGCGAGGACGGCGAGGTCGTCACCAACAACCACGTCATCGCGGGCGCCTCCTCGATCACGGTGCGCACCGGCGACGGCACCGAATACACCGCTGAGGTCGTCGGCACCGACGGCAGCAAGGACCTCGCCCTGCTCCGGCTGCGGGACGCCTCGGGCCTGAAGGCCGCCACGCTCGGCGACTCCGACGCGGTGAAGGTGGGTGACCAGGTGGTGGCGATCGGTTCCCCCGAAGGCCTCACCGGCACCGTGACCAGCGGCATCGTCTCCGCTCTCGACCGGGACGTGACCGTCGCGACGGAGGAGGGCCGCGGGCAGCAGCAGTGGCAGCAGGGCGAGGGCTGGCCCTTCGAGTTCGGTGGCCGGGAGTTCAACGGCGACACGGGCGGCTCCACCACGACCTACCAGGCCATCCAGACCGACGCCTCCCTCAACCCGGGCAACTCCGGCGGTGCGCTGATCGACATGAACGGCCACGTGATCGGCATCAACTCCGCCATGTACTCGGCCGGCGGGTCCTCGTCCGACGCGGGCAGTGCGGGCCTGGGCTTCGCCATCCCGGTGAACACCCTCAAGGCCGACCTGCCGGCGCTCCGCGCGGGCGCCACCGGGTGAGCCGGGGCGGCCGGCGGACGTGCGAGGCTTGGAAATCCGGGGCCCCGGCCACGGGACGGGCCGGTACGTGCCGGGAGGCGCCGGGACGGGGACCGGCGACCGGACACCGATCGCCCACCCAGAACCCCCGCCCGAACCCCCGCCCGCCCCGGCCACCGCACCGCACCGCACCGCAGACCCGACCGACCGACCGAGGGAAGCCGACTCCATGAGCTCCGTGCCCGCCGATGGCGACCGTGACCGCGACCGTGGTCCCCAGCGCATCCTGATCGTCGACGACGAGCCGGCCGTCCGGGAGGCGCTCCAGCGCAGTCTGGCCTTCGAGGGGTACGACACCGAGGTCGCCGTCGACGGCGTGGACGCCTTGGAGAAGGCCGCCGCCCACCGGCCCGACCTGCTCGTCCTGGACATCCAGATGCCCCGCATGGACGGCCTGACCGCCGCCCGCCGCATCCGGGCCACCGGTGACACGACTCCCGTGCTCATGCTCACGGCACGCGACACCGTCGGCGACCGGGTCACCGGACTGGACGCCGGGGCCGACGACTACCTGGTCAAGCCGTTCGAGCTGGACGAGCTGTTCGCCCGCATCCGGGCCCTGCTGCGCCGCAGTTCCTACGCGGCGGCCGTGGCGGCCTCGGCCGGGACGGACGACGTCCTCACCTTCGCCGACCTCAGCATGAACCTGGTGACGCGGGAGGTGCGGCGGGGCGGGCGCGCGGTGGAGCTGACCCGCACCGAGTTCACCCTGCTGGAGATGTTCATGGCGCACCCGCGCCAGGTGCTCACCCGCGAGCAGATCCTCAAGGCCGTGTGGGGCTTCGACTTCGAGCCGTCGTCGAACTCGCTCGACGTCTACGTCATGTACCTGCGCCGCAAGACCGAGGCGGGCGGCGAACCCCGCCTCGTGCACACCGTGCGGGGCGTGGGCTACGTCCTGCGGCAGGGCGGCGCGGAGTGAGCGGTGCCCTCCACCGCTTCCGCACGCTGCCGATCCGGGCCCGGCTGTCCCTGCTGGTGGCGGCGGCGGTGGCGTTCGCCGTCGCGGCGGTGTCGGTGACGTGCTGGTTCATCGTGCAGGGGAGGCTGTACGAGCAGCTCGACGCCGATCTGCAGAAGGCCACCGTCCTCCAGGGCCCGCAGCGCGAGGGCGAGATCCGCAGTGCGCTGAACGCCTGCACGGACACCCCCCGCGACACCGTCGACGGCAGCTTCCAGGACACCTACTCCCAGGTGGTCGGCGCCGACGGCACCGTCTGCCTGTTCCCCAGTTCGGCGGGCCGGATCGAGGTCACCGCGTCGGACCGGGAGGTCATCGCGAGCGCGGGCACCGCCTCCTCCGGCGTCCACCGCGACGGCACCGACCAGAACGGCGACCCGGTCCGGGTGCTGGCCCTCCCCCTGGTGATCAACAACCCGTCCACGCTGACGAGTTCGAAAGCGGCCGTGCTCGTGGCGGTGCCCCTGAAGGGCACCGAGGCGACGCTCGACGACCTCGCCCTGATCCTGCTGCTCGTCTCGGGCGTGGGCGTGGTCGGCGCGTCCGCCGCCGGTCTCGCCGTCGCCCGCGCCGGACTGCGGCCCGTCGACCGGCTCACCGAGGCCGTCGAACACGTCGCCCGCACCGAGGACCTGGGGATCCGCATCCCGGTGGACGAGGAGGCCGACGACGAGATCGCCCGTCTGTCCCGCTCCTTCAACTCCATGACGTCCGCCCTGGCCAGCTCCCGCGACCTGCAGCAGCAGCTCATCGCGGACGCCGGACACGAACTGCGCACGCCCCTGACCTCCCTGCGCACCAACATCGAACTCCTCACCCGCAGCGAGGAGACCGGCCGCCCGATCCCGCCGGCCGACCGGGCGGCCCTGCTCGCCTCGGTGAAGGCGCAGATGACCGAACTGGCGTCGCTCATCGGCGACCTCCAGGAGCTGTCCCGCCCCGACACCGGCCAGCACTCCGGCCGGGCCCGGATCGTCGCCTGGCACGAGACCGTCGAGGCGGCCCTGCGCCGCGCCCGGCTGCGGGGCCCCGACCTCACCCTCACCGCCGACCTCCACCCCTGGTACGTCCGCGCCGAGCCGAGCGCGCTGGAACGCGCCGTGGTCAACGTCCTCGACAACGCGGTGAAGTTCGGTCCAGCGGGCACGACCGTCGAGGTCCGGCTGACCGACGGGGTCCTCACCGTCCGCGACCACGGCCCCGGCATCCCCGCCGACGAACTCCCCCACGTCTTCGACCGGTTCTGGCGCTCCCCCACCGCCCGCGCCCTGCCCGGCTCCGGTCTGGGCCTGTCCATCGTCGCCCGCACGGTCCAGCAGGCCGGCGGGGACGTCTCGCTCCGCCCCGCCGCGGACGGCGACGGCACGGTGGCGACGGTACGGCTGCCGGGGGCGCCGACGCCTCCGCCGGAGGTGCCGTAGACGGGCGGGCGGGGCGACGTCCCGGGCGGCTCCGGCCCGGGGGGCGGCCGTCCGCGCCCCTCCGGGCGGGGAGGGTCTCCTACTCAGTCCGATTGAGCGAAAACACCCGGGCGGGAAGGGCCGCGCGGCTCCTACCGTCGTGATCATGACTGCGACGACGCGCAACCGCCTGCTCCTCGCCCTCGCGTGCTCCGCCGCCGGGCTCGTCCTGGCCGGCGCGACGGTGGCCGTCCGGAGCCTGTGGGAGGGGACGCCGTACCCGGCTGCCGATCCCGGCCGGGTCGCCGCGCGGCTGAAGGCCCACGCCCAGCAGGTGCACACCGAGGCGGCACTGCCCCAGGGCCCTGCCGCACCGGCACGCGTCCTCACCGGCACCTGCGCCTACCGCGGTCTCAAGGCGCTGGCCCACATCGACCGGGACCGTACCGACGTGCACAGTTTCCACCTGGACTGGCGCGTGACGGACGTGCCGGAGGCGGTGGCCCGCCGGGCACAGGAGCCGACCCGGCGCCGACTGGAGCGGGACGGCTGGGAGGTGGAGCTGCGGGACGACTCCCGCGTCGGCTTCGGCTTCCGGTTCCGGCACCCCGGGACCGGGGAGGCGGTCGACGTGCACTGGTACCGGCCCACGGGAACCTACGCGGTGTCCGCCTACGCCCCCTGCGGCAAGGTGCCGGACGGCTTCGACGCCCACACCTGGCCGGCGGCCCGGTGGACCCCGGCCTGAGCCTCGGCCGGGGGCCCGGCCGGGGCCGCTCCCGCCGCACACGGCGCGGGGCCGGTGCGGGCGCCGTCGCGTCCCGTACCGGCCCCGGCGGGGGTCAGGCGGTCACTGCACGAGGGTGATGCGGTCCGCGGCCGGCGGGGCCAGCGGGGAGGAGGCCGAGGAGTTGGCCGTCAGGTACTGCTCCAGGGCGGTCAGGTCGTCGGCGCCGACGAGGTCGTCGGTGCCTTCGCCCAGGGTCGGGAAGCCGTCGCCGCCGCCCGCCAGGAAGCTGTTGGTGGCGACACGGTAGGTGGCGTCCGGGTCGATCGGGGAGCCGTTGAGCCGGATGGAGTCCGTGACCACGCGGTCCGCGCCCGACCTGGTCAGGTCCAGGGTGTAGGTGAGGCCGTCGGAGACCTGGAGGATCTTCGGGGCGGCCTCGTTCGGTCCGCTGACCTGCTCCTTGAGTGCCTGGATCAGCTGCGCGCCGGTGAAGGTCTGGAGGTTCACCGTGTTGGCGAAGGGCTGCACGGTGAACGCCTCGGCGAAGGTGACCACGCCGTCGCCCTCGGCGCCGCTCGCCGCGTGGGTCAGGGAGGCGCGGATGCCGCCCGGGTTCATCAGGGCCAGGTCGGTCTCCGGGTCCAGCGTCCTGGCGTACTCCAGCTGGGCGTCGGCGATGAGGTCGCCGAGCGGGGACTCGGTGCCGTCGCGCACGATGTCGCCGGAGATGTAGCCGATCGGGCGGTTGCCGATGGGGGCCGCGAGGGTGTTCCACGTGCCGATGAGGCGGGTCATGTCGGGCGCCTTGGGGACGTCCCGGGTGACGACGTGGTTCGCGGACTTCACCGCCGTGCGGGCGATGTCACCGGTGCGGCGGTCGTAGGTGAGCGTGGTGTCCGTGTAGAGGCGGCCGAAGGACGCGGCCGAGGTGACCGTGCGCGGCTTGCCCGACGGGTCGGGGATGGTGCAGGCGTACGCCGCGTGGGTGTGGCCGGTGACCAGGGCGTCGACGTCCGGCGTGACGTTCTTCGCGATGTCCGCGATCGGACCGGAGATGCCGTCGCCGGCGCCCGGGGAGTCGCAGTCGTAGTTGTAGTCCGGGGACGCCGGGAAGCCGCCCTCGTGGATCAGCGCCACGATGGACTTCACGCCCTTGCGGCGCAGTTCCTTGGCGTACTTGTTGATCGTGACGACCTCGTCCTTGAAGGACAGGCCCTTCACGCCCTCGGCGGAGACGATGTCCGGGGTGCCCTCCAGGGTCACGCCGATGAAGCCGATCTTGACGTCCCGCTTCTTCCACACCCAGTACGGCTTCAGCAGCGGCTTGCGCGAGCGGTCGTCGATGACGTTCGCGGCCAGGTAGGGGAAGTCGGCGCCCTTGAACTTCTTGTCCGTGTAGCAGCCGTCCGTGGGGTGGCAGCCGCCGTTCTGGAGGCGGCGCAGCTCGCGCGCGCCCTCGTCGAACTCGTGGTTGCCGACCGAGGTGACGTCGAGGTCCAGCTTGTTCAGCGCCTCGATGGTGGGCTCGTCGTGGAAGAGTCCCGACAGCAGCGGGGAGGCGCCGACCATGTCGCCGCCGGCCGCGGTGACGGAGTAGGGGTTGCCCTTGCGGGCCTCGCGCAGGTGGGTGGCCAGGTACTCCACACCGCCCGCGTCGATGGTCCTGGTGGTGCCGTCCGGCTGCTGCTCGGTGACCCGGCCCGAGGAACCCGTCGGGGGTTCGAGGTTGCCGTGCAGGTCGTTGAAGGACAGCAGTTGCACGTCCTGGTACCGCTTCGCGTGGTGGTGGCCGTGCGAGCCGCGCTTGCCGCCGTGGTGCTCGCCGGCGCTCGCCGCCCCGGGCAGCGCCGCCGCGGCCAGCGCCCCGGCGGTGAGCACACCGGCGGCGGCGAGAAGACGGTGGGTACGGCGTCTGCGGCGCGGCTGGTGCGCCGGGGATGTGGCTGGCATGCGCCCCCCTGTGGGTCGACGTGGGTCCGGGCGGGGCCGTGGGACACGGCGGGCCGCCCGGCGCAGCCTAAGGTCAACGCGCGTAGCGCGACAGGGGTTTCCTGGTTACAGCCTGGTCTATCTTTCGCGCGCCCCGGGGACGGGACCCCCCCCAGAGGGGCCACCCCCGCGGGTTCCCGTCCGCGCCCGCGACCCGCTCGCCGCCCGCCGGTTTCCGGCCCCGGCCCTTACCCTCGTACGCATGACCAGCGACGACATCGCACGGCCCGGAAGCCCCCGTTCGCTCCAGACCCTCGACGCGCTCTCCCCCGAGCAGACCGAGGCGGTGCTCGCCCTGCTCGCGGAGGCCGCCCGCACGGACGGGCAGCAGGCGGTGTCCGAGCAGGGGCGGTTGCAACTGCGCGGCGGACAGCGCGAGGGCGTGTCCCACCTGCTGCTCACCGTCGAGGGTGAACTCGTCGGCTACGCCCAGCTGGAGGACACCGACCCGGTGGAACCGCCCGCCGCCGAACTGGTCGTGCACCCCTCGCACCGCGGGCGGGGACACGGGCGGGCCCTCGGCACCGCGCTGCTCGCCGCCTCCGGCAAGCGGCTGCGGGTCTGGGCGCACGGCGGCCACTCCGCGGCCCGGCACCTCGCCCAGGTCCTCGGGCTCACCCTGTTCCGGGAACTGCGGCAGATGCGGCGGCCGTTGACCGGCTTCCAGCTGCCCGACGCGGTGCCGCCGGAGGGCGTGACCGTGCGCACCTTCGTGCCCGGCCGGGACGACGCCGCCTGGCTCGCGCTGAACGCCGCCGCCTTCGCCCACCACCCCGAGCAGGGCTCGCTCACCCAGCGGGACCTCGACGACCGCAAGGCCGAGGAGTGGTTCGACCCCGAGGGCTTCTTCCTCGCCGAACGGGACGGCCGGCTCGTCGGCTTCCACTGGACCAAGGAGCACCGGGAGGAGGGCCTCGGCGAGGTGTACGTCGTCGGGGTCGGACCGGACGCGCAGGGCGGCGGGCTCGGCAAGTACCTCACCACGGTCGGCCTGCGGCACCTCGCCGACCGGGGCCTGCCCACCGCGATGCTCTACGTCGACGCCGACAACAAGGCGGCCGTGTCGGTGTACGAGCGCCTGGGGTTCACCACCCACGAGACCGACCTCATGTACCGCACGGAGACCTGACACACCGCACGGAGGCGTGACACCGGCCCCGGGAAGCCGCCCGGCCGGGGCCTTCCCGGGGCCGCCGTCACGGCCGCGCCCCGCTCGGGCGGCCCGCCCGTCCGGTGACCGGCCGCCACGCCCGCCGCCGCAGCGGCTCCGGCGCGCACGCCGCCCCCACCACGACGACCGCGCACAGCAGCACCGCCCACCGGTCGTGCGCCGCCGCCCACCGCTCGTCGCCGGGCACCACGAACAGGGCCCATCGCTCCGGCCACAGCAGCGGCGCGACGACGGCCGCCGCGATCAGCCCGCCCGCCACCGCCTGCCCCGGCCGGACGCCGTACGAGCACCGGACCGCGCAGGCGGCCCCGGCCAGGGCGAGGGCGGCGACGGTGGCCGCCTCCAGGGTCATGCCGGCGGCCGGGGGCCGGACCGACGGCGGGACGAGGAGCAGCGCGGCCGTCCACCACAGGGCGGCGACCGGGGCGACGAGCGCCAGGCGCAGGGTGTGCCGGACCGCCCGCCGGGTGGGCACGGCGGCCGTGGTGTGCCGGGCCGGGTCGTCCAGGAGGAACGCCAGGCCGACGGCGAACGCCACGGTGGCCGCCCTGAGCACCTGGACGGTGAACCACGCGTCCGGGTTCTGCGTCAGCCGGGGCGACACGGCGAGCAGCAGGCCCACCGCGCTCCCCGCGCCGATCGCCCGCCACGGCACGGTCCGCGCCATCGGCCGCACCAGCCCGGGCACCCGTGCCCGCCGTCCGGCCGGGTGTCCCGCGGGCGGTCCGCCGGGCGGTGCCGCCCGTTCCGGCCCGGCCGCCGACGGCGTCCGCCGTCCCGTCACAGGCACGTGTCCTCCCCCTCCGGCGACGGCAGTCCCAGCACCTCGGCGACCCGGTCGGTCGTCACCTTCGGGGCGGTCAGCTCCCGCCAGTTCGCCCGGACCTTCTCCGCCACCTCGGCGCGGGGACGGTCCAGCAGGGCGCGGACCACTTCGGTCTGCGCGGCCGTCATGTACGTCGGCTCGGTCTGCGAGATGACGAGGGCGCTGCCGGTGTCGCTGTCGTCGAGGCGGACCCGGCGCAGGTCGGCCACCGGGTCGGGCCGGCCGGCCAGCGCCAGCCACATGACGGTGACCGTGCGGCCGTCGCAGAACGCGGCCGCGTCCTTCTCGGTGCCGGCGACCAGCACGCCGGCCACGGCGGTGGTGAACTCCGGGACGCGGTTGCCGCCCCAGGAGGTGCCGACGGTCACCTCACCGGGCCGGGTCAGCGCGGGGATCGACGAGTCGCCGGTCAGGCCGTACCGCGCCTCCACGCGCTGCCGGACGACCAGCGGCCGGTCCGCCGCCGCGTCACCGGCGAGCGCGGTGACCGACTCCAGGGCGTCCGCCCAGTCGCCGGTGCGCGCGGTCCACTCCGGGAAGGCGCAGTACCGCACACCGTCGCGGACGGTGCACTCGTGCACCTGCTGCGGGACGGCCGAGTAGCGCGTACGGGCGTCCTTCGTCTCCGGGGACACCCCGCCGGCCTGCCCCACCGCGCCGGCCAGGGTCAGCAGCACCGCGCCCGCGGAGGCCGCCCGCAGGGTCCGTACCCGTCCGGCACCGGACAGCAGGACGGCGGCGAACGCGAGGGTCAGCCCCAGCCCGGCCAGGTACAGGGCGTGCCAGGCGGCGGGGCGGCCGATCAGCTCGGACGGCAGCGTGTGGGAGCCGCCCTCCGCGACCAGCGGCATCAGCCAGCGGGTCGCGCTGTCCTCGTCGGTGTCGACGGAGGAGAACAGGCCGAAGAACAGGCACAGGACGATCAGCAGGGGGGCGGCGAGCGCCGACCTCACCAGCCGGGCCAGCAGGGCGCCGGAGGATCCGAGCAGCAGCACGCACAGCGGACCCACGAGCAGTTCGCCGGGCGAACCGTGCCCGACCGCGCCGGGCTTGAGGGCCTCCCAGGTGAACTGGGCCGCCACGCACCCCGCGGTGACCAGGGTCAGCGCGCCGACGGACAGCAGGTGGGCGAGGGTGCGGCGCCACCGCGGGAGCACCAGGACGGTCAGGTGCCGTTCGGTGTCGTGCCGCCCGTCCCGCAGCATCGCCTGGTTGACGCACAGCAGGACGGCGAAGCCGACGAGCAGCGGGCCGTTCTGGGTGGCGCGGTCGGCGTCCTGGAGCGCGGGGAAGCCGTCCCAGGAGGTGCGGGTGCTCCACACGGTCAGGGACACGTACAGGGCGAGCGCGACGAGGACGGGCACCCGCAGCAGCAGTCTGCGGGTCTCGAAGCGGGCCAGGGCGAACACGGCCGCCCAGGAGCCGCCGTCTCCCGTCGGGACGGCCGGCCGGGTGGGCGTGGGGTTCTCGGTCACGGTGGTCACGCCGTCACCTCCACGCCCGCGTCGTCGAGGGTGAGCAGGTAGCCGTCCTCCAGGGTGGGTTCGAGGAGTTCGGCGCCGGGCGGCGGATCGCCGACGTTGCGGTACGTGCCCTGGCCCGTGCGCCAGCCGGCCTTGGCGCCGGGTGCGCGCTCGGCGCTGCTCCACACCCGGCCCCCGGCCCGGGCGGTCAGCTCGGCGGGGGTGCCCTCGAAGCGGACGGTGCCGGCGGCCATGACGACCACCCGGTGGCAGAGCATCGCCACGTCCTCCGTCTGGTGCGTGGACAGCAGCACGGTGCGGCCCTCACCGGCGTGGGCGATCAACTCGCGGAACCTCATGCGCTGTTCGGGGTCGAGGCCGACGGTCGGCTCGTCCAGGACGAGGAACCCGGGGTCGCCGACCAGCGCGGCGGCCAGGGCGACGCGCTGGCGCATCCCGCCGGACAGCTTCTTGATGCGCTTGCCGCGCACGTCACCGAGGCCCACCTCGTCGAGGACCCGCCGCACCTCGCGGTGCCGGGCGGAACGGTCGGTGAGCTCCTTGAGGATCGCCACGTAGTCGACGAACTCGAAGGCGGTGAAGTCGGGGTGGAAGCCCGGCGCCTGCGGCAGGTAGCCGAGCGCGCGCCGGACCTCCTGGCGTCCGCGCGAGGTGGCGGGGTCGTGGCCGAGCACGGTGAAGGCGCCCCGGTCGGCGGGTACGGCGGTGGCCAGCACCCGCAGCAGCGTGGTCTTGCCCGCGCCGTTGGGCCCGAGCAGCCCGGTGACGCCGGTGGACAGCGTCAGCGACACGTCGTCGAGGGCGCGGGTGCCCCCGTAGCGGAGGCTCAGCCCGGAGGCGGAGACGGAGGGGGTCATGCGGGAACTCCCGTGGATCGCGCGGCGCGGGCCGCGAAGGGACGGAGAAGGACGGGTGGGGCCGGGTCTTGAGGAGTGGCGACGGGCGGGGTGGGGCGGGGCAAGGAGAGGCGGAGCGGGCCGGGGGCGGCGGGGCCGCCGGGCCGGGGACCGGCCGGGCCGGGGACCGGCCGGGCCGGCGGCTCCGGTCACCCGGTCACCCGGTCGCCGGGCCGCCGCCGAGGTCGAAGCGTTCGCGCAGCAGCAGGATGAGCGCGGCTCCGGCCGCCGCGACCAGGGCGGACGCGCCCTGCCCCACCGCGGTGAACGGGGCCAGCGGGTCACCCTCGCCCTGGCGGACGGCGTCCGCGGCGACCAGCACCGCGACCCAGCCGCCGCCGACGAGCAGCGGCGCCGCGGCCGGGCCGAGCCGGGGAGTCAGGGCGAGGCACGTGGCGGTGAGCGCGAGCGCGGGCAGCAGCCAGGCCAGGGCTCGCGGGCCGTACCCGGGCAGGGCGAGCGTGGCCAGCCCGTTGAGGCCCAGCGCCACGGTCAGGACCGCCACCGTACGGATCATCAGCAGGCGGAACCCGTGGGTCGGAGCGACCACCGCCATCTCGTACGTGGGGTCCAGGGCGGGACCGTAGGACAGCGCCACCCCGGCGAGGGGCAGCAGCGGCGCGAGGGCGAGGAAGAGGGTGGGCGAGCCGGTGTCCCGCATGGCGTGCGTCGCCAGCACGGTGAGCAGCAGGACGGCGACGACCGCGGCCAGCCAGGAGCGCCGCAGCACCGGGGTGGCCGCGAGCAGCCGCGCGGTGTGGTCGGCGACACCGGCCCGCACCAGCAGCGACTCCAGCAGGCCCGTGCGGGGCGCGTCCAGGGCGGCGTCGAGCCGTTCCCAGCCGGCGTCCAGGGCGACGGGGTCGGCGGACTCGGCGAGCACGGCCCGGCAGGCCGCGCAGGCGATGAGGTGGCTGTCGGCCGACCAGAGCATCGGCGCCGCCAGCTCGCCGCGCGCGTAGGCCCGCAGGTCCTCCTCGGGGACGTGCCAGCTGCCCTGCGCGCCGGAGGCGCCCCGCGCACCGCCGTCCCGGTCGTCGCCGGCCGCGCCGTCCCAAGGTGTGTACGTCATGCCAGCGCCTCCCGCAGTTGCTTGCGGGCACGCATCGCCCGCGTCTTGACCGTGCCCGGCGGGATGCCGAGCAGGACGGCGGCCTCACGGGTGGTCAGCCCGTCCAGCACCGTCGCCTGGAGCACCGCGCGCAGTTCCGGGGAGAGCCGGACCAGCGCACCCGCCAGGTCCCCGTGCTCCACCCCGGCGAGCACGCGCTCCTCCGCCGAGGCCTCGTCCCGGTGCCGCAGCCGGGCCAGCGTCTGCCGCAGCCGGCCCCGGGCCCCGGCGCCGCGCAGGGCGTCGACGAGCCGCCGGGAGGCGATCCGCCACAGCCAGCCGGCGGCGTCCGCACCGGTCTCCCGGTAGCGGGCGGTGCCGCGCCAGACGGCCAGGAAGGTCTCCTGGACGACGTCGTCGACGACCCCCGCGTCGGAGCACCGGCTGCGCATCCGGGCGGTCAGCCACGGCGCGTACCGCCGGTACAGCTCCTCGAAGGCGCTCCGGTCCCGCTCCCCGGCGATGGCGGCCAGCAGCTCGCCGTCGCTTCTCGTTTCGCTCACGTCTCCCTCATCGCACGAGCCGCCCCGATCGGTTCACTCCCGCCGACGGGAGATCCCGATTGACTTTTCCGGCCCCCTCCACCACCCTTTCACTACTCAATTAGTGAAAGGGTGGTTCATCGCGTGGTCGACTACCGCATCGACCGGCACTCCGGCGTCGCCACCTACCTGCAGATCGTGCAGCAGACCAAACAGGCGCTCCGGCTGGGGATGCTCCGGCCCGGCGACCGGCTGCCCACGGCCCGGGAGGTCGTCGAGGCCACCGCCATCAACCCCAACACCGTGCTGAAGGCGTACCGCGAACTGGAACGCGAGGGCCTGGTGGAGGCCCGGCGCGGCCTCGGCACCTTCGTGCGGCGCGGCCTCGGCACCGCCGCCGCCTCCCCGCTGCGCGCGGAACTGGAGGACTGGGCGGCCAGGGCCCGGCAGTCCGGGCTGGAACGGGAGGACGTCGCCGCGCTCTTCACCGCCGTACTCGACACGCACTACCCGGACCACCGGACGACCCCCCAGGGAGACCCGTCATGACCCACCCGGCCATCGAGGCGACCGCGCTCGGCAAGCGCTTCGGCCGGCGCGGGGGGTGGGCGCTGCGCGACTGCTCCTTCCGCCTGCCCGCCGGCCGCGTCTGCGCCGTCGTCGGCCCCAACGGCGCCGGCAAGTCCACCCTGCTCGGCCTGGCCGCCGGACTGACGGTGCCCACCGAGGGCGCGATCACCGTGCTCGGCAGCCCGCCCGCGTCCGCCCGGCCCCGCGTCGGCTACGTCGACCAGGCCAAACCGCTCTACCCCCAGCTCACCGTCGACGAGACCCTGCTCATGGGCGCCGACCTCAACCCCGGCCGCTGGGACGCGGACACGGCGGCACGCGTGGTGGCCGGCGGCGACCTGGACCCCCGGCAGCGGATCCGCGCCCTGTCCGGTGGCCAGCGCACCCGCGTCGCCCTCGCCCTCGCCCTCGGCAAGCGCCCCGACCTGCTGCTGCTCGACGAGCCGATGGCCGCCCGCCCTTGCCGCGTGCACCCGGTTCGTCGTCAACCCGGTCGAACTGGCCCTCCGTGTACACCAGTGTGACGTCGATGCCCAGTTCCCTGGCACCGTGGACGGGGGCGGGCCGGCCGCCCACGACGGCGATCCGGTGCCGCGCGGTCATGCGGGGGCTCCTTCGGTCCGTGCGGTCACGGGCGTGCTCGGATGCACCTCGCGCTCGACGCGCGGCAGGATCTCCGGCAGGTAGATGTCCTGGATCGCCGACTCCTCGCCGTGCGCCTCCCAGTGGGCGCGGGAGGCCCAACGCTCGACCAGCACGAACCGGCCGGGCTCCTCCTCCGACCGGTACGCCTCCCAGCTCACGCAACCGTCCTCCGCACGGCACAGCGGACGCATGCGGGCCAGGGCGTCGCCGACGGCGGCCACGTCCTGCGGGTCACGTACGCGGACGATGACGATGAGGTCGAACATCACTGCTCCTTGAGGACGGTGCGGGCGAGGGCGGACAGCCACTCGGCGACGGGAGTGAAGCGGTGGCCGTACGATGCGGCGCGCTCGGACGCCATGAAAAGTCGGCGGGGCAGGAGAACGGGGACAGGTCGGCGTCGCCCGCCGGATCCTGCTTCTCGACCACCCGGGCGGTCAGCCCGGTGGCGGCCTCCACGGCCGCGCAGACGTCGTACACGTCGGCCGTGTCCGGGGACGCCACGTTGAAGAGGGTCTCTCCGTGCCTCCGCCGCACCGCCGTCGTCATGACAGCACTCCTCCACGCCCTCCCCCTCCCTCCCCCCTCCCGCTCCCTCTTCCCCCTCCCCCGGACCGTCCGCCCCCGGCGCGCACCGCCTCCCCCACCCCTCCCGGACCGCGCCCCGGTAGAGGGCCTGGTCGCGCGCGGCTGCGGCGGTCGGCGGGCGGCTCGCACGGGAGCCGGTCCGGTCGCCGTGGTGATCCCGCATCCGCAGGACGTCATGTCGCCGTAACCGTCGGTTCAGACGGGCTTGGGACCCTCGGCGCATGCAACCCGCCGCGCCAGAGCCGACGCCGCCCACGGGGCGGAACGGGCGGAACGGGCACGCCCCGGCGGCCCCACGGTTCCCGCCCGCGGTTTCCGGCGCGCCCGGGAGGGGGTCCGCGCGGAACAATGGGTCCATGAGCCAGCCGAATGCCCAGGCACAGGTACAGCACGCGCAGCCCTCCGTGGGCTCCATCGCCGCGCACCGTCCGCACACCGTGGCGGGCGTGGTCTCCGATCTGGAACCCGACATCGACGCCGACCTCGACGGCTACGAGGAGCTGCCGGACGGCGACGCCGCCGCCCTGCCGCAGGACCGCTTCCTCGACCGGGAACGCAGCTGGCTCGCCTTCAACGAGCGCGTCCTCGAACTGGCGGAGGACCCCGACACCCCGCTGCTGGAGCGCGCCAACTTCCTCGCGATCTTCGCCAGCAACCTGGACGAGTTCTTCATGGTCCGGGTGGCCGGCCTCAAGCGCCGCATCGCCACCGGGGTCGCCACCCGCTCCGCGTCGGGGCTGCAGCCCCGCGAGGTGCTGGAGATGATCTGGGCCCGCTCGCGCGAACTGATGGCCCGGCACGCCGCCTGCTACCACGAGGACGTCGCCCCCGCACTCGCGGAGGAGGGCATCCACCTGGTCCGCTGGAACGAGCTGACCGAGAAGGAGCAGGCCCGCCTCTTCACCCTCTTCCGGCACCAGATCTTCCCGGTGCTGACCCCCCTGGCGGTCGACCCGGCGCACCCCTTCCCGTACATCTCCGGCCTGTCCCTGAACCTGGCCGTCGTCGTCCGCAACCCCGTCACCGGGCACAAGCACTTCGCCCGGGTGAAGGTGCCGCCGCTGCTGTCCCGCTTCCTGGAGAGCTGCCCGGGCCGCTACGTCCCCCTGGAGGACGTCATAGCCGCCCACCTGGAGGAGCTGTTTCCCGGCATGGAGGTGCTGGAGCACCACGCCTTCCGGCTCACCCGCAACGAGGACCTGGAGGTCGAGGAGGACGACGCGGAGAACCTGCTCCAGGCGCTGGAGAAGGAGCTCATGCGGCGCCGCTTCGGCCCCCCGGTACGCCTGGAGGTGGAGGAGTCCATCGACCGAGAGGTGCTCGACCTCCTGGTGCGCGAGCTGAAGATCAGCGAGGCGGAGGTCTACCCGCTGCCCGGCCCGCTCGACCTCACCGGCCTCTTCCGCATCCACAGTCTGGACCGGCCGGAGCTGAAGTACCCGAAGTTCATCGCGGGCACCCACCGTGACCTGGCGGAGGTGGAGTCCGCGTCCGCCCCCGACATCTTCGCCGCGCTGCGCAGCCGCGACGTGCTGCTGCACCACCCGTACGACTCCTTCTCGACCTCCGTGCAGGCGTTCCTGGAGCAGGCCGCCGCCGACCCGGACGTCCTCGCCATCAAGCAGACCCTGTACCGCACCTCGGGCGACTCCCCGATCGTGGACGCCCTCATCGACGCGGCAGAGTCCGGCAAGCAGGTGCTGGTGCTGGTCGAGATCAAGGCCCGCTTCGACGAGCACGCCAACATCAAGTGGGCGCGCAAGCTGGAGGAGTCCGGCTGCCACGTCGTCTATGGCCTGGTCGGGCTGAAGACCCACTGCAAGCTGTCCCTGGTGGTGCGCCAGGAGGGCGAGACGCTCCGGCGCTACAGCCACGTCGGCACCGGCAACTACCACCCGAAGACGGCCCGCCTGTACGAGGACCTCGGCCTGCTCACCGCCGACCCGCAGGTCGGCGCCGACCTCTCCGACCTGTTCAACCGCCTCTCCGGCTACTCCCGCCGGGAGACCTACCGGCGGCTGCTGGTCGCCCCCAAGTCGCTGCGCGACGGCCTGGTCTCACGGATCGACAAGGAGGCCCAGCACCACCGCGCCGGGCGCCCCGCCTACGTGCGCATCAAGGTCAACTCGATGGTCGACGAGGCCGTCATCGACGCCTGCTACCGGGCGTCCCGGGCGGGCGTGCCGGTGGACATCTGGGTGCGCGGCATCTGCGCGATCCGGCCGGGCGTGCCGGGACTGTCGGAGAACGTCCGGGTCCGCTCCGTCCTCGGCCGCTTCCTCGAACACTCGCGGGTGTTCGCCTTCGGCAACGGCGGCGAACCCGAGGTGTGGATCGGCAGCGCGGACATGATGCACCGCAACCTCGACCGCCGCATCGAGGCCCTGGTGCGGGTCACCGACCCGGCCCACCGGGGCTCGCTGAACCGTCTCCTGGAGACCGGCATGTCCGACGCCACCGCGTCCTGGCACCTGGACGCGGACGGCGAGTGGACCCGGCACGCGACCGACGCCGACGGCCGGCCCCTGCGCAACATCCAGGAGATGCTCATAGACGCCCGGAGGCGCCGGCGTGGCACCGCAACACCCTGACCCGACGCACCCGGCGGCCGGACCCGTGCCGGCCGCCGCCCTGGAGCGGCACCTGCGCGCCCAGGCCACCGCGTTCCTCCGCGCGCTGCGCCTGCACCGGGAGACCGGCACGGGCGCGGCGCCGGAGGAGTCCGCCGAGGCGGCGCGGGCCCTGCGCCGCTCGGCCCGCCGTATCAGTGCCGGGCTGCACACCTTCCAGCCGCTGCTGGACCGGGACTGGGCGCAGGCCCTCAGTCCGGAACTCGCCTGGGTCTCCGGCACCCTGGCCGTGGAGCACGGCTGCACGGCCCGCCTGCAGCGGCTGCTGGCGGCCCTGCACCGCCTCTCCGGCGCCCCGGTCCTGCCCACCCAGGCGGCACCCGCCCCCGGGACACCCCCGGCCCGCGCCGCCTCCCGGCCGCCGGCCGCCCACGGCTCCCCCGCCGCGCCCCCGCCCGGCCGTCCCGGCACCGGCGCACCGGCCCCGGCCCGGTCCCGTACCACCACCGCCACGACGGCCGTCCCGCCGCCGTCCCCGGCCACCACGGCGACGGCCCCGGCCCCCGGCACCGCACTCTCCCTCCCCGACCGGGGCAACCTGACCGTGGGCGCCGTCAAGGCGGGCGCCCTGCTGGACCGGCAGCTCACGCTCGCCCGGACCCGCGCCCACTCCACCGCCCTCCAGGCCCTGCGCTCCTCCCGCTTCCACGCGGTCGCCGACCAGGTCGCCGTGCTGGCCAGCGAGGTCCCCCTGGCCCCGGCCGCGGACCGGGCCGACCTGCGCGCCCCGGCCGCCGCCGCCCGGGACCGCCTCGCCGACGCCGTGGCCGCGCTGCCCCTCGTCACCGCGGGCAGCCCGTACAACGCGGAAGCGCTGATCCACGGGCTGTCCCCGGACCCGGCCCCCCACCCGCAGGACGCCCCCTGGCACCAGGTCCGCCTGCTGCTGCGGCTGCACCGCTACGCCCGCGAGGTGCTGCGCGACGGCGAGGCCGGCGGCGGGGAGGCCCCGCCCACCCCCGCCGACGCGGCCCTGCTGGCCGCCGGCACGGCCCTCGACCGGCACCGGGACGCGGCCGAGGCGGCGACCGCCGCCGCACAGGCGGCCCGCACCCCGCGCATCGCCCCCGCCACGGCGTACGCGCTCGGCGTGCTCCACGCCGACCAGCGGCACGAGGTGGAGGCCGCCCGGTACGCGTTCCAGCGCTGCTGGCGCAAGGATGTCCTCGGGGCGCCGTAGGCCACCCGGGCCCAGCGGGCACCGCCGGGACGCCCCGGCCGCGCGGCCCGCGGCACGTGCACCGGCCGAGGTCCAGGAAGGCGGGACTCCCATGGCGGACGGCACCCTCACGGTCCAGGCGGCGGGCTGCGTCCTGTGGCGGCACTCCCCCGTGACGGGTGAGCTGGAGCTGTGTCTCGTGCACCGTCCCCAGTACGACGACTGGTCCTGGCCCAAGGGCAAGCTCAAGCGCGGCGAGGACCCGCTGGCGGGTGCCCTGCGCGAGGTCGCCGAGGAGACGGGCCACACGGCCGCCCCCGGTGCCGAGCTGCCCTCCGTGCACTACCTGGCCGACGGCCGGCCCAAGCGGGTCCGCTACTGGGCCGCCCGGGCCGTCTCCGGCGGCTTCACCCCGAACGACGAGGTCGACCGCGTCCTGTGGCTCCCCCCGGACCGGGCCCGCCACCGCCTCACCGCGCCGCGCGACGCCGGCCTCGTGGACGACCTGCTCGCCCACCTCGCCGCGTCCGGCGACCGGGACGGCCGACCCCCCGCGGGCCCCGCGTAGGGCGGCACCCCGCGTGCCACCCGTGCCCCGCCCACCCCGTTCAGCCCGCCCGCCCCGTCCACCCCGTCCCGCCGCGCCGACGGACGGCTGCCCGACCGGGCCACCGCACGACCGGGCGACCGCACGACCGGGCGACCGCACGCCCCGGACGGACCGGTGCTCCGGGCCGGGAGAGCGGACCGGGCGGGCGGACCGGGCCGACGCCGGCCGTATGCGGGCGCGTACGCGCCCGGCCCGCCAGGCCGGTTCCCAGCCCGCCACCGGCCCCGCCCCAGCCCCGCCACCGGCCCCGACCGCGACCGACCCGGACCGGCCCCACCCCGGCCCCACCCCGGCCGCAACCCGCCACCGCCCCCGCCCTGCGCGGCCCCGGTCGCGGCGGCACCCGGCGGACCGACCCCTTCCGCCCGGTATCGACCCGTGTCCGGGACGTGAGCGTTCCGTGACCTCACCGCACCGTCCTCAGGGGTTCACCCCTCGTTCATGTACGGCCATCGGCGGCTTCACCTGTTCTGCCTAATTTCGGCCGTGCACGATGCGGCTCGACCGCCGGCCCGGCGCCCGGGCGTCCGCATCACCCACACTTCGCGCACGCCGCCGAAATCAGGACGGCGGCACCTGGAAGGAATTCAAGTGAAGCTTCAGCGCAAGAACCGGCGGGCCCTCGCTCTCGGCGCTCTCGCCGTCTCCGGCGCCCTGGCCCTCACGGCGTGCGGCTCCGACGACACCTCCGGCGGCAGCGGCGGCGACGCGTCCGCCGCCACGCAGGCCGGGAACATCAAGTGCGACGACGCCCGGGGCCAGCTCCAGGCGTCCGGCTCCTCCGCGCAGAAGAACGCGATCGACGCGTGGGTGAAGCAGTTCACCGCCGCCTGCAAGGACGTGCAGGTCAACTACAACCCGACCGGTTCCGGCGCCGGCATCACCGCCTTCACCCAGGGCCAGACCGCCTTCGCCGGCTCGGATTCCGCGCTGAAGCCCGAGGAGGTCGAGGCGTCGAAGAAGATCTGCACCGACGGCCAGGGCATCGACCTGCCGATGGTCGGCGGCCCGATCGCGGTCGGCTTCAACGTCCCGGGCGTCGACACGCTCACCCTGGACGCGGCCACCATGGCCCAGATCTTCGACAACAAGATCACCAACTGGAACGACGAGGCGATCAAGAAGCTCAACCCCGACGCCAAGCTGCCCGACCTGAAGATCCAGGCGTTCCACCGCTCCGACGAGTCCGGCACCACCGACAACTTCACCAAGTACCTCAAGGCCGCCGCGCCCAAGGACTGGACGTACGAGCCGGGCAAGTCGTGGGAGGCCGAGGGCGGCCAGTCCGCGCAGGGCTCCTCCGGTGTGGCCCAGCAGGTCAAGCAGACCGCGGGCGCCATCTCCTACTTCGAGCTCTCCTACGCCAAGGACGGCATCAAGACCGTCGACCTCAAGACCGAGGCCGCCGAGCCGGTCGAGGCGACCGTCGAGAACGCCACCGCGGCCATCGGCGCCGCCAAGGTCGTCGGCACGGGCAAGGACCTGGCGCTGGAGCTGGACTACACCCCGAGCGCCGAGGGCGCCTACCCGATCGTCCTGGTCACGTACGAGATCGTCTGCGACAAGGGCAACAAGGCGGAGACCCTGCCCGCCACCAAGGCCTTCCTGAACTACATGGCCTCCGAGGACGGCCAGGGCCTGCTGGCCGACGCCGGCTACGCCCCGATGCCCGACGAGATCATCACCAAGGTCCGCGACACCATCGCGTCCCTCAGCTGACCCGCGTGTGCGGACCGGCCCCCACCGGGTCCGGTCCGCACACCGTCCGGTGCACCGCCATCAGGAGCCGCCGGCCCCGACGGCTCCGACCGAGCCGCCCCGACGGACGGCTCCGCAGACCGGAGAACCCGATGGACATCACGACACAGACACCCACCGCCCCTCCCTCCGCCCCCCTGCCGGCCACGGCCGAGCAGAAGCGGGCCGCACGGGCCGCCACCCGCCCCGGTGACCGGATCTTCCTCGGGCTCTCCCGCGGGTCCGGCATCTTCGTGCTGGTGCTGATGGCCGCCATCGCGGCCTTCCTGACGTACCGCGCCTCCCTGGCCATCGGCAAGGACGAGGCGAACTTCTTCACCACCTTCGAGTGGAACCCCACCGGCGTCCCGCCGGAGTTCGGCATCGCCGTCCTGGCCTTCGGCACCGTCGTGTCGTCGGTCATCGCGATGATCATCGCGGTGCCGATCTCGGTGGGCATCGCCCTGTTCATCACGCACTACGCCCCCCGCCGCCTCGGCGGCCCCATCGCGTACGTGATCGACCTGCTCGCCGCGGTCCCCTCGATCGTCTACGGCCTGTGGGGCGCCCTCTTCCTCGTCCCGCACCTCAACGGCCTCTACGGCTGGCTCGACGACTACCTCGGCTGGACCGGCGTCCTCGCCTGGAACGACGGCGCCCCGCGCTCGCTGTTCACCATCGGCATCCTGCTGGCGATCATGATCCTGCCGATCATCACCAACGTCAGCCGCGAGGTGTTCCGCCAGGTGCCGCGGATGCACGAGGAGGCCGCCCTGGCCCTCGGCGCCACGCGCTGGGAGGTCATCCGCATGTCGGTGCTGCCCTTCGGCCGCTCCGGCGTCATCTCCGCGTCGATGCTGGGCCTCGGCCGCGCGCTCGGCGAGACGATGGCCGTCGCGATGGTGCTCTCGCCGTCCTTCGACATCAACCTCAGCCTGCTCGACACCGGCGGCGGCACCTTCGCCCAGAACATCGCCAGCAAGTTCAACGAGGCCAACGTGATGGGCCAGGACGCGCTGATCGCCTCCGGCATGGTCCTCTTCGTCATCACCCTGCTGGTCAACGGCGCGGCGCGGCTGATCATCGCCCGCCGCAAGGAGTACTCGGGGGCCAACGCATGAGCCACGCAACCCTGTCCCCGCAGCGCAGCTCGCTGCGCGGCGCGACCCTGCCGAAGTGGTTCCCCTGGGCGGTGGCCGCCGCGTCCGCCGCGCTGGGCTACGGCATCAGCGCCGCCGCCGGACTGCAGAGCGACATCCAGTGGGCCCTGATCGCGGCCCTGCTGTTCGTGGGCGGGTCGTTCGCCGTCGCCGCCAAGGTCGAGGGCGTCCGCCAGGCCAAGGACCGCACCGCGACCAGCCTGGTGTGGGTCGCCTTCCTGCTGGCCGTGGTCCCGCTGGCGTCCCTGCTGTGGGAGACCGTCCAGCAGGGCGTGAAGGTCCTCGACGGCTACTTCCTCACCCACTCGATGGGCACCGTCGCCGACGCCGAGCCCGGCGGCGGCATCTACCACGCCATGCTCGGCACCCTGCAGCAGGTCGGCCTCGCCGCCCTGATCTCGGTGCCGGTCGGCGTGCTCACCGCGATCTACCTCGTCGAGTACGGGCGCGGCCGGCTCGCCAAGGCGGTCACCTTCTTCGTCGACGTCATGACGGGCATCCCGTCGATCGTCGCGGGCCTGTTCATCCTCAGCCTCTGGGTGCTGATCCTCGGCATGGGCCCGTCCGGCTTCGCCGGCTCCATGGCCCTGTCGATCCTGATGATCCCCGTGGTCGTCCGCTCCACCGAGGAAATGCTGAAACTGGTGCCGAACGAGCTGCGCGAGGCGTCCCTGGCGCTCGGCGTGCCGAAGTGGCGCACCATCCTCAAGGTGGTGCTGCCCACGTCGATCGGCGGCATCACCACCGGCGTGATGCTGGCCGTGGCCCGCATCACCGGCGAGACCGCCCCCGTGCTGCTGCTGGTGTGGGGCACCGACTTCATCAACGCCAACCCGTTCCAGGGTCCGCAGGAGTCGCTGCCGATGTACATCTACCTGCAGTACGCCAACAGCGGAGGCTCCGGCGCGGCCTACGACCGTGCCTGGGCGGCGGCCCTGACGCTCATCGCGTTCATCATGATCCTCAACCTGGTCGCCCGCGGCATCGCCCGCTGGAAGGCCCCGCAGACCGGTCGCTGACGCGGCCACGGCGACCCTCGTCAGCGACCCGAAAGAAGCAGTGATTCCCATGGCCAAGCGCATCGACATCAGCGGCCTCAACGCCTACTACGGCTCCTTCCTCGCCATCGAGGACATCTCGATGACGGTCGAGCCCCGCTCCGTCACGGCCTTCATCGGCCCGTCCGGCTGCGGCAAGTCCACCTTCCTGCGCACCCTCAACCGCATGCACGAGGTCACGCCGGGCGGCCGGGTCGAGGGCAAGGTCATGCTCGACGACGAGAACCTGTACGGCAGCGGCATCGACCCGGTGGCCGTGCGGCGCGAGGTCGGCATGGTCTTCCAGCGCCCCAACCCCTTCCCCACCATGTCGGTCTACGACAACGTGGCGGCCGGCCTCCGGCTGAACGGCAAGTACAAGAAGTCGCAGCTGGACGACATCGTCGAGAAGTCGCTGCGGGGCGCCAACCTCTGGAACGAGGTCAAGGACCGCCTCAACAAGCCCGGCTCGGGCCTGTCCGGCGGTCAGCAGCAGCGGCTGTGCATCGCCCGCGCCATCGCGGTCGAGCCGAAGGTGCTGCTGATGGACGAGCCCTGCTCCGCCCTGGACCCGATCTCCACCCTCGCCATCGAGGACCTGATCGGCGACCTGAAGGAGCGGTTCACCATCGTCATCGTCACGCACAACATGCAGCAGGCGGCCCGCGTCTCCGACCGCACCGCGTTCTTCAACCTCGCGGCGGTCGGCAAGCCCGGCAAGCTGATCGAGATCGACGACACCGAGCGCATCTTCTCCAACCCGTCGGTCCAGGCCACGGAGGACTACATCTCCGGCCGCTTCGGCTGACCCGGTCCCCTCACGGTGCTGCATGGCGGTGCCACCGTGAGGAGCACAGGGCCCGCCCCCGACTGCCGGGGGCGGGCCCTTTCCCGTTCTCCGTACGTCCTGCCGTGCCGCTCCGACCGCACCCCTGCTGCCGCACCCCTGCTGCCGCACCCCTGCTGCCGCACCTCTGCTGCCGCACCCCTGCTGCCGTGCCGCGGGGCACCCCGCTCCGGGCACGCGCTACAGGAACGCCAACCGCACCACCCAGAACGACAGCGCGGCCACCAGGGCGGCCGCCGGCATGGTGATGAACCAGCCCAGGACGATGTTCTTGGCGACGCCCCACCGCACCGCGTTGACGCGCTTGGTCGCCCCCACACCCATGATCGCCGAGGTGATCACGTGCGTGGTGGAGATCGGCGCGTGGAACAGGAACGCCGAACCGAACATGATCGTCGCGCCCGTGGTCTCCGCCGCGAAGCCCTGCGGCGGGTCCAGCTCGATGATCTTCCGGCCGAGCGTGCGCATGATCCGCCAGCCGCCCGCGTACGTGCCCGCGGACAGCATCACCGCACAGGCGATCTTGACCCACACCGGGATCGGGTCGCCGTAGTCCTCGACGTCGGCGATGACCAGCGCCATCACCACGATGCCCATCGTCTTCTGGGCGTCCTGCAGACCGTGCCCGAGCGCCATCCCGGCCGCCGACACCGTCTGGGCGATCCGGAAGCCGCGCTTGGCCTTGTGCGGGTTGGCCCGGCGGAAGATCCACATGATCGCCGTCATGACCAGGTAACCGGCCAGCAGGCCGACCAGCGGCGAGACGAACATCGGGATGACGACCTTGTCGACGACGCCGTTCCAGTAGACGGCCGTCCCGCCGGCGAGCGCGGCGCCCACCATGCCGCCGAACAGGGCGTGCGAGGACGAGGACGGCAGTCCGAAGTACCAGGTGATCAGGTTCCAGACGATCGCGCCCACCAGGGCGGCGAACAGGATCCCCATGCCCGTCGAGCCCTCGGGGGTCTCGATCAGCCCCTCACTGACCGTCTTGGCGACGCCGGACCCCATGAACGCGCCGGCCAGGTTCATCACGGCGGCCATCGCGAGCGCCGCCCGCGGGGTCAGCGCGCGGGTCGACACGGAGGTGGCGATCGCGTTCGCCGAGTCGTGGAAGCCGTTGGTGTAGGTGAAGAAGAGCGCGACCCCGATGGTCACGACCAGTGCGAACGTCTCCATGGGTGGTGTCAGGACTCCTTGACGGAGATGGTCTCCACCGTGTTCGCCACGTGCTCGAAGGCGTCCGCCGCTTCCTCCAGTACGTCCACGATCTGCTTCAGCTTGAGCACCTCGATGGCGTCGTACTTGCCGTTGAAGAGGTGCGCCAGCAGCTTGCGGTGGATCTGGTCGGCCTGGTTCTCCAGCCGGTTCACCTCGATCCAGTACTCGGTGAGGTTGTCCATGGTCCGCAGGTTCGGCATGGCCTCGGCCGTCAGCTCGGCGGCCCGCGCCAGCACCTCGATCTGCTGCTCGACGCCCTTGGGCAGTTCCTCGACGTTGTAGAGGACGACCAGGTCGACGGCCTCCTCCATGAAGTCCATGATGTCGTCGAGGGACGAGGCGAGGGAGTAGATGTCCTCGCGGTCGAAGGGCGTGATGAACGAGGAGTTCAGCTGATGGAAGATCGCGTGCGTGGCGTCGTCGCCCGCGTGTTCCGCGGCCCGCATACGCTCTGCGATCTCGACCCGGGCGGAGGAGTCCGCCCCGAGCAGTTCCATCAGGAGTTTGGAGCCCGTGACGATGTTGTCCGCGGATGCGGCGAACATGTCATAGAAGCTCGTCTCCCTGGGGGTCAGACGAAAGCGCACGTGGGGTCCTCGGGGTGCAGAGGGTTCGGTCAGGCTGATGCTAGGCGCATCATCCGGCCACGACTAACGGGCCGTCCCCCAGTGTCGCCCATCGGGCTCGCTGCTCCGCACGGGGGCCGTCCGAGGTCCGCGTCCGGCCGTCGCGCACGGCACCGGCCACAGGTCCTATACCCAGGGAAATTCGGTACCATATACCCGGCAGGGGTATATACGGGACCACGACCGGCAGCACACCACAGGAGGACGCGATGACGACCACCGAGGCCGGCGCCGGAGCGCCCTCCTCCGAGGCGACGGAGATCGTCACCGACCACGACCGCGGCATCCACGGCTACCACCACGAGAAGCAGGAGCACCTCAAGCGCCTGCGCCGCATCGAGGGACAGATCCGCGGTCTGCAGCGGATGGTCGACGAGGACGTCTACTGCATCGACATACTCACCCAGGTGTCCGCCTCCACCAAGGCGCTGCAGTCCTTCGCCCTGCAACTCCTGGAGGAGCACCTGCGTCACTGCGTCGCCGACGCGGCCGTCAAGGGCGGCGACGAGATCGACGCCAAGGTCAAGGAGGCCACCCAGGCCATCGCCCGGATGCTGCGCACCTGACCGTCACGGGGGGCCGTCACGGGGACCGTCACGGGGGGGCCGCCACGAGGGCCGGGCGGACGAGGGCCGGGCGGACCCGCGAGGGCCGGGCGGGCGGCGGACCGTCAGCGCCGCCCCGGCCCGGCGCGCCGGCCGGACTCCTGGGCCGCGGTCCGCGCCTCGGCCACCCGGAGCACCTCGTCGATGCTCTCCAGACTCAGCCGACCCTGCGCGGCGGACGCCGCGATGATCAGGTCTCCGCACAGCTCTATCTCGGCGAGAGCCACGTGGTCCTGGACCATCCCGAGGGGGGCCACGCGCGTCACCTCATCTCTGCCGTCACCGACGTCCCGGGGCCTGCCGGACAGGACCCAGGGTAGGCAGCGGCCCACGCGCCGCGCATGGCACGTAAGGGCTAGTTCCCGCCGGTCACTCCTCGGCGATCCGGCCGGCGTAGATGTCGTCCGCGGCGGGCAGCCGCACCCGCACCGGGGCCCCGAACCCGAACAGCAGGGTGGTGGACGCCACCTCGACCGGCCGCTCCTCGGCACCGTTCACGAAGCTGAACCGGTGCCGGACCTTGCGGATGCGGCCCTCGTCGTCCAGATACACGTCGAACGGCACCGCGGCGGTGGCGAACCCTTTCGCCGCCGCACCCAGCGGCCCCCTGTTCGGCTCCGCCGCGTCGCGCGCCGCCGCCGAGAGGTCCGCCGTGCCGCGGTAGTGCCGCACGGCGGTGCCCGCGACCTCGGTCCGCTCGACGAACACGGCCGTCCGCGTCCCGCGCAGCACCTCGGCGGCGACCAGCGGATCCGTCGCCCCGCCGGTGACGAGGTTCCCGTCGGACAGCGTCCCGGTGTCCACCCGCACCCACTTGTCGGCGGGCACCCCGGCCCCGCGGTTCTTCATGAACAGGGCGCCCGGAGCGAGCAGCTCGGTGATCGGCCGCCGCACCTCCTGGCCCGCCGGGTCCTGCGGCAGCAGCACCTTCAGCCGCCCCGTCCGCGCACGGAAGTCGTACACGCCCTCGCCCCGGATGGTCACCCGGGTCCCGCCGCTGGCCATCTCCATCGACGTACGGGTCTGGGCGCTCCCGGCCTCCACCAGCGCGTCGGCGGCACCCCGCAGCACCGTCACCGGATCCCCGGCGGGGGCACCCCCGGTCACCGCGCCGCTCTCCGCGCACGCCCCGGCCGTCAGGCCCAGACAGCCGACGGCTCCGAGCGCGCCGACGGCCCGGCGCACCCGCCCGCCCCGCAGTGGTCTTCCCGCCATCGTCCGCCTACCCCCGCTCCATCCGCCACGGGCCGCTGTCGTTGCGGTTAACGACCGGTAGGTGCCCCCGTCACGCGCGGCGGGACGGGCGGTACCGTGGTCGGCGTGGCGCAGCAGCAGGAACGGCCCGAGCCCGTCGGACAGAAGGAACACTCCACCACCACCGCGGAGCAGGGGCGCTTCTGCACGGCCCGCTGCACCTGCGGCTGGCGCGGCCCGGCCCGCAGGGCCCGCAGTCAGGCCCGCACCGACGCCGAGAAGCACACGGCCGGGTGACCGCCGGGCCACCACACCGGCGGGTACTGGCGGGTGAGGCGGCCCCGGCGGACGGGACGGCACCGCCCCGACGGCCGGGAGAACGCCGGGGAGGCGTCCGGCCGACTCAGATGTTGGAGTCGAGCGCCGGGAAACCGGGGGGCAGATCGGCGGCGGGCTCGTCGCCGACCGCGCCCGTCAGGTCGCGGTCCAGCCCCAGGGTGTAGGCCGCCATGGAGATCGAACCGGCGGCGTGCCCGTCCACCAGCAGGTCCAGCGGCCGGGTGTCGGCCAGCCCGGCGATGTACAGCAGCGGCAGGTAGTGGTCCGGCGTCGGCACCGCACGGCCGAAGTCCGGGTGCCCGTCCAGCGCGGCCACCCCGGCCGGGTCGTCGGCCAGCCGCTCGCGGGCCACCTCGTCGAAGCGCAGCGCCCAGTCGTATCCGGTGTCCGGCTGCCGGAAGTCCACCGCCCGCAGGTTGTGCACGACGTTGCCGCTCCCGATGATCAGCACGCCCTGCTCCCGCAGCGGCGCCAGCCTGCGGCCCAGGTTCAGGTGGTGGTCGAAGTCCTTGAACGCGTTGAGCGAGAGCTGCACCACCGGGATCGACGCGTCCGGGAAGGCGTGCACGAGCACCGACCAGGTGCCGTGGTCGATGCCCCAGCTGTCGATGTCCTGCCCCACCCAGGTCGGCTTCACCACGTCGGCCACCAGCTCGGCGACGTCGGGCGCGCCGGGCGCCGGGTACTGGACGTCGAACAGCTCCTGCGGGAAGCCGTAGAAGTCGTGGATCGTACGCGGCCGGGGCATCGCGGTGACCGCGGTGGCGTTGGTGTACCAGTGCGCCGAGATCACCAGGATCGCCCGCGGCCTCGGCACCGACGCGCCGAACAGCCGCCAGGCCTCGGTGTACCGGTTCCGCTCCAGGGCGTTCATCGGGTTCCCGTGGCCGAGGAAGGCGGCCGGCATCACCGTCCCGGCGGCCCCGCCCGTCCCGCCCGCGCGCCCCGCTGCGGCGCCCGGGCCGCCCGCACCGCCGTCCTGGCCACTCGCCGGGCCGCTCGCACCGCTCACACCGCTCATGCCGTGCACGGACGCTTCCCTTCGCCGGGGACCGGTTCCCCGGCGAGCCTAGGTCCTGTCACCGGCCCACGCCCGCGACCCGCCGCTGCGACGGCACGTCAGCACCCGGCGTGCTCCGCGCCGTTGGCCCGCCCGGACGCTCAGGCCGCCAGGTCGCGCTCCCCGGGACCGGACGCCTCACGGCGCGGACCGCGCGTCGCCCCGCCTCCCCCGCTGTCCCGCCCGTGGGCCGTGATCAGCCATCCCGCCCTCGGTGACCGTTCGATCGCCCGCATCAGCGGCGTCAGCAGCGCCATCGCCGCCGGCGACAGCAGCAGCGCGACGGCCGTGCCGAGCGCGAGTCCGCCGATGACGTCCGTCGGGTAGTGCACGCCCATGTAGACCCGGCAGAAGCCGGCGAACACCGCCATCACGATGGCCACCAGGCCGAACTTCCGGTGGGCCAGGAACAGTCCGACCGCCAGGGCCATGCTGAGGGTGGCGTGATCGCTCACGAACGAGTAGTCGGTCTTGCCGGAGACCAGCACTTCCAGACCGTCGTGGTCGAGGAAGGGTCTGGGCCGCTCGACGATGCCCCGGATCGGCACGTTCACCAGCACCGCCACGGCCGCCGCGAGCGGGGCCCACACCAGCGCCGCGACCGAGACCGCCGCGTCCTCACCGCCCCGCTTCCGCACGCCCCACCAGCACCACATGACCATCAGGACCACGGCGAACAGCAGCCCGTACTCGCCGACGAACTCCATGGTGCGGTCGAACCACGGCGGGGCCGCCTTGGCCAGGCCGTTGATGTCGTAGAGCAGGTCGACGTCGGGGTTCGACCCGGATTCGGCGAGTCCAGCCATGGTGCTGCGGCCCCTTCGTCATGTAGTGCGGCACACGGTGTGCACGCCTTCCCTGTCCACCCCCGTGGTGTGTAGATCCGCTTTCCGGCTACGCCAACAGGAACGCACGGCCCCCGTCCATACGTTCCACGGTCCACCGAATGATCACCCAGACGTTACCGAAGAGAGATTCATCTCCGCAGCTCAGGGGGTGGGTTCACGCTCCGCTACGCAGGAGTGGGGAGCGCTTTCGCGCCATCTTCGGTCACCCGGGTGGCACCGAAGTAGTCGGGGGTGTCGATCGGGTCGAACCGGATCACCGCCCCCGGCCGGGGCGCGTCGATCATGTACCCACCGCCCACGTAAATGCCCACATGCCGGATGGCCCGCGAATCGGTCGGATCGTCAGAGAAGAAGACCAGATCACCGGGGAGCAGTTCGTCCCGCGCCGGGTGCGGCCCCGCGTTGTACTGATCGTTCGCCACCCGCGGCAGCGTGATCCCCACGCTCTCGTACGCGGCCTTCGTCAGACCCGAGCAGTCGAAGCGTCCGCCCTGCTCAGCGGTGCCGTTGCCACCCCACAGATACGGCGTGCCCAGCTTCTCCTGCGCGTACGCGATCGCCCCCGCGGCCTGCCGGGAGGGGTCGACCCGGCCGACGGGCGCCGCGAAACTCTTCTCCAGCGCGGTGATCCGGGCCACGTAGTTCCGCGTCTCCTTGTACGGCGGCACGCCCCCGTACTTGATCACCGCATAGGCCCCCGCGTTGTAGGAGGCCAGCATGTTTTCGGTCGGATTCCCCGGCACGTCCTTCACATAGGACGCCAGCGTGCAGTCGTACTGCGCCGCCGACGGGATCGCGTCCGCGGGATCCCACACGTCACGGTCGCCGTCCCCGTCCCCGTCGATGCCGTGCGTGGCCCAGGTACCGGGGATGAACTGCGCGATGCCCTGCGCCGACGCGTGGCTCTGCGCCCTCGGGTTGAACCCGCTCTCCTGGTAGAGCTGCGCCGCCAGCAGCGCCGGATTGATGGCCGGGCAGAGGTTGCCCCACTTCGCCACCAGCTCCTGGTACTCGGCCGGCACGGCACCCTTGGCCAGCGCCTTGGCGGCCCCGCCCCCCACCCCGTTGACGAGGTTCCCGGCGACGAGATAGACGCCCACGACGAGCAGCATGACGAAGGCGAGCCCGCCGCTGAGCGCGACGCCCGCCACCACCCACGCCTTACGCACCGTCAACCGCCCTTCACCCCGAGGGAGTCCGACCGCCGCCGTCAGTGTAGAGGCGGCCCCCGGCCGCCACCCGGCGCGCACGCGCCCGCACGCCACCCGCGCCGCCCCCACCGGCCGGCCCTCTCCGGCCCCGGCACCGGACGCGTACCGCTCTCTTCGCGGGCTTCATTGCCCGGCGTAACATACCGTGATACACAGAGTGACGATACGACTCTTCATTCACACAAAACACGCCAGCCAATGACGCCAAGTCGACATGCGTTGGCGCATTTGTCGGCGACAATGAGGTCTGACCTCTGCATGCCCGCAGAGGGTGCGGAACTACCCAACAGGGGCGGTGACTTACATGCTCTTTGCGGCCGACGAGGGAGACATCAACACCATTATCGGCGGGATCGCTCCGGACTGGGGCCCCTTCGGCAGCCTGGGCAACGAGGCCAAGGTCATGATCGAAGTGGTCATGGCGGTCGCCATCCTGATCTGCCTCGGCATCGCCATCTGGGGCGCCGCCAAGCAGCGCATCGGTGCCACGGCCCTGCGCGACACGTTCAGCGCCGAACAGGGCAAGGGCCTCATCATCGCGGGCCTGACGGGTGTGTTCATCATCGGCTCACTCGGCACCCTCTTCACCATCGTGTACGGCATGGCCGTCTAGCCCGCTCCATCGGTCCCCACCGGGCACGCCCGGCACCCCTCCACCCCACCCGCCCGTCGTGCCCACCGGCTGAGGTTGCGTTTCCCTGATGTCGAGTCACCACACCGCGCCCGCGCGGGGACCAGCACGGCTACCGTCGTACGAGGAGTACGCGGAGTACGAGGTGTTTCCGCACGACGTCGAGGGGGCGTACGCGGCATGAGTCTCGGAGACGAGCACGAGGCCACCAGCGGTTACGGAGGCACGGGCCAGACCCGGACCCGCCTGCCCGAGGGCAACGGCGGCGGTCCGTACGGCGGCGCGCGCAGAACCGGCCGCTCGTCCTCCCGCAGCCTGGTCACCGTGGTCGGCGTGGTGGTCCTCCTCATCGCCGCCATCGCCTTCGCCAACCGCGGGGGAGACGGTCCCGCATCCGGCACCCCGGAGGCCGACTCCCCCAAGGCGGCGGCCACCGCCCCGTCGGGCGAGAAGCCGGTGAGCACCAGAACGGGCGGCATCCCCTCGGGCTTCGCCCACGACCGACAGGGGGCGGAGAGCGCGGCGGCGAACTATGCGGTGGTGCTGGTGTCGTCGGACATCCTCAAGCCGGACCGGCGAACCGCCATCGTTCAGCAGGTGTTCGTCCAGGAGAAGCAGGCGCCGCTGCAGGAGCGTTTCAACAAGGCCTACACCAAGGACTTCCTGAACAACCTGGGCCTCGACGAAAAGGGCAACGCAGCCGCCGGCAGCACCTACGTCTCGCGCACCATGCCGATCGGCACCAAGGTCACCAGCTACTCGGACACCGCCGCCGCGGTCGAGGTCTGGTGCACCGGGGTCTTCGGTACGGCAGGCGAAAGCACGACCAACCCGGTCAGCAGCGACTGGTTCACCATGACGCTTCAGCTGCACTGGACCGGTGACGACTGGAAGGTCGACAGCTTCGCCCAGAAGGACGGCCCCGCGCCTGTCCCGGGCGACCACAGGGCGTCCACGGCCGACGAGATGGCCAAGGCCGTCAAGGAATACGGAGGCCTCACGTATGCCCGGTAATCCGCGCCGTGCCCTGTCGGTCACCGCGGCCGTCGCTGCCGTACCGGCCACCGTCCTGCTGCTGGCCAAGCCCGCTGCCGCCGACCCGTCGCCATCCCCCTCTCCGTCGCCGACGCCCTCCCCGTCGAACGACAACTGCGACCTCATCGTCGGCCCCGCCAAGGACTACTGCGAACGAGGCGAGAGCGGTGGCGGCAGCGCCAACCGCCTCAACGACCCCTCCTCCACCCTCGACCCCCTCGCCTCCCTCGCGCAGGGCTGCGCCGACGCCGCCTCCTGGACGGTCAAGAAGCTCAGCGCGGCCGTCCAGGAGACGGCCCACGTCGACTTCACCAACCCCATGTTCCTCCAGCAGTACGCCGTCGTGTTCGCCGCGTCGACGATCCTGACCCTCCTCCTGTGGCTGCTCGCCGTCGCCAAGCGGGCCGTCCGGGGCGTTCCCCTCACGACCGCCCTCTCCGAGGCCATAGGGTTCCTGTGGCTCACGGTGCTCGCCTCGGCGTTCACCCCGCTGATCCTCTACACCGTCGTCTCGGCCACCGACGGCATCACCGACGTGCTCGCCAAGGCGACCGGCGACCAGACGGACACCTTCTTCGGCACCTTCTCCGCCGCCCTGGAGAAGGGCGAGGACATCGGCGGCGGCCCGATCATGCTGATCGTCGTGTCCCTGGTGTCGATCCTCGCCGCCGGCGTGCTCTGGCTGGAGCTCGTCATCCGGGCCGCCCTGCTCTACGTCGGCGCGCTGCTCGGCACCGTCGTCTACGCGGGCCTGGTCGACAAGAACCTGTGGGGCCACGTCCGCCGCTGGGCCGGAATCATGATCGCCGTGATCCTGGTGAAGCCGGTCATCGTCATCGTGCTGGGTCTCGCCGGGGCCCTGTCCGCCGACGACGGACCCGACGCGTTCTCGGCGGTCGTCTCCGGACTCGCCATCATCCTGCTGGCGATCTTCGCCTCCGCGATGATCTACCGCTTCGTGCCGGGCTTCGGCGACGAGATCGCCGGCTCCCGCAACAACCGCATCATGCAGGGCGCCGAGGGCAAGGCGGCCGCCGTCATCAGCTCGCCCGCGACCCTGGTCGCCCAGGGCATCAAGACCCACAGCACCCGCGCCGACCACAACGCGGGCGGCGGCCAGTCCTCCGGCCCCCGCCCGTCCAATCCCGCCTCCGGCGGCGTGGCCGCCCACAGCTCGCGCCCGGCGAACGGCGGCGGAACTGTCCCCTCCGCCGCACCCGCCCCGCGCGCCGCCAGCCCGGTGAACACACCGCACGCCGGCAACACCCGCAACAGCAGTACCAACCGCACGGGAGGTGAAGGGCGTTGACGACCGAGTCCCACGTGTCCCATCCGGTCACGCCCCGCCGTACGTATCTGATCGGCCGCGCCCGGCCGAACGCGATCATCGGCCGCAACCGCGAGACCGGCGAGATCGCGCTCATCGTCCTGGGCGCGTTCCTCGGCATGATGTGCGGGCTCCTCGTCCCCGTCCTGTCCCTGCGGATCGTGCTGCTCGCCGGGCTCCCGATGATCGCCCTGTCGGCGGTGTACGTGCCCTACAAGGGCCGCACCTTCTACAAGTGGTTCGAGATCAACCGCAGCTACAAGCGCACCCTGCGCAACAGCGCCACCTACCGCTCCGCCGTCGTGGAAGCCGGCACCCGCCTCGACGGGCGCGAGGTGGAGGTCGGACCGCCGCCCGGCATCGGCCGGATCACCTGGCTCGCCGCACCGTTCGGCCCGGACGAGATCGCCGTGCTCCTGCACGCCGACCGCAGAACCGTCACCGCGGCCATCGAGATCGAAGGCCCCGGCGTCGGCCTGCGCGACTCCGAGGACCAGGAGGCCCTGGTCGACCGCTTCGGCACCCTCCTCAAGCACGTCGCCAACGGCGACGGCTTCGTCACCCGCCTCCAAATGCTGGCCCGCACCCTCCCCGCCGACCCCGACGCCCACGCCAAGGACGTCGCCGTGCGCGGCGACGACAAGGCGCTGCCGTGGCTGCAGCAGTCCTACGACCAGCTCCAGTCCATGGTGTCCACCAGCAGCGAACAGCACCGCGCCTACCTCGTCGCCTGCATGCACTACACCCGCGACCTGGCCGCCGAGGCCAACGCCATGGCCCGGGCCGTACGCACCCAGGGCCGCAGGGTGGACCGGGACGCCGGCCTGGCCGTCGTGATGGCCCGCGAGCTCACCGACATCTGCTCCCGGCTCCAGGAGGCCGACATCCGCGTCCGGCAGCCGCTCGGCCAGAGCCGGCTGTCCTCGCTGATCCACTCCATGTACGACCCGGACCACCCGATCGACCACATCCAGGCGATGACGAAGCGCAACGCCTGGCCGGCCGAACTGGACGCGACCGAACCCACCTACCTCCAGGCCAAGACCCGCGAGTCCGCCACCCGCGCCCCCTGGTGCCACGCCACCGCCTGGGTGAAGGAATGGCCGATGACCCCGGTGGGCGTCAACTTCCTCGCTCCCCTCCTCGTCCACACCCCCGACGTCATCCGCACCGTCGCCGTCACCATGGACCTCGAACCCACCGAGGTCGCCATCGAACGCATGCTGACGGAGAAGACCAACGACGACGCCGAGGCGTCCCGCGCCGCCAAGATGAACCGCACCGTCGACCCGCGCGACATCGCCGCCCACAGCCGCCTCGACCAGCGCGGCGAGGACCTCGCCAGCGGCGCGGCCGGGGTCAACCTGGTCGGCTACATCACCGTCTCCTCCCGCTCACCCGAGGCCCTGGCCCGCGACAAGCGGACGATAAGGGCGTCGGCCGGCAAGTCGTACCTGAAACTCGAGTGGTGCGACCGCGAGCACCACCGCGCCTTCGTGAACACACTCCCGTTCGCCACCGGCATCCGAAGGTAGGGACTGAGTCCGATGCGGGATCCGCTGTCCGTCGTCACCGACGCCTTCACGTCCTTCCTCTTCGGGAAGGTCGAGACGACCCGCCTGCCGGTGCGCACCTCCACCGGCCAGGCCCAGGCCGTCTACCTGCCGACCGCCGCGCCCGGCCTGGGCGACTCCGGCGTCATCATCGGCCGCGAGGTCTACTCCGGCAAGGGCTACATCTACGACCCCTTCCAGCTCTACGGCCAGCAGCTGCCCGCACCGCACTGGCTGGTGCTGGGCGAGTCCGGCAACGGCAAGTCGGCCCTGGAGAAGACCTACGTCCTGCGCCAGCTGCGCTTCAAGGACCGCCAGGTCGTCGTGCTGGACGCCCAGGGCGAGGACGGCGTCGGCGAGTGGAACCTCATCGCGCAGGAACTCGGCATAACTCCCATCCGGCTCGACCCGACGGCCGCCCTCAACCACGGCATCCGGCTCAACCCGCTCGACCCGGCGATCACCACGACCGGGCAGCTCGCCCTGCTGCGCACCATCATCGAGGTCGCCATGGGCCACGGCCTCGACGAGCGCGCCGGCTTCGCCCTCAAGGTCGCGCATGCCTACGTCACCGAGACCATCCTGGACCGCCAGCCGGTGCTCTCCGACATCGTGGAGCAACTCCGCCACCCGGAGCCGGAGTCGGCCGCGGCGATGAACGTCGCCATAGACGACGTACGGGCCTGGGGCCTGGACGTCGCCCTGGTCCTGGACCGCCTGGTCGACGGCGACCTGCGCGGCATGTTCGACGGCCCGACGACCGTCGGCATCGACCTGGACGCGCCACTGATCGTCTTCGACCTGTCCCACATCGACCGCAACTCCATCGCCATGCCGATCCTCATGGCGATCGTCGGCGTGTGGCTGGAGCACACCTGGATCCGCCCCGACCGGAAGAAGCGCATCTTCCTGGTCGAGGAGGCCTGGCACATCATCAACAGCCCCTTCGTGGCCCAGCTGTTCCAACGGCTGCTGAAGTTCGGCCGACGGCTCGGCCTGTCCTTCGTCGCGGTCGTCCACCACCTGTCCGACGTCGTCGACGGAGCGGCGGCGAAGGAGGCCGCGGCCATCCTGAAGATGGCCTCGACCCGCACCGTCTACGCCCAGAAGGCCGACGAGGCCCGCGCGACGGGACGGGTCCTGGGCCTGCCCCGCTGGGCCGTGGAGATCATCCCGACCCTCACTCCCGGCATCGCCGTGTGGGACGTCAACGGCAACGTGCAGGTGGTCAAGCACCTCGTCACCGAGACGGAGCGCCCGCTGGTCTTCACCGACCGCGCGATGACCGAATCGTCCGCCGACCTGACCGACGACGCCCTGCGCGCCGCCGAACTGGAGGCCGAGGAGCGGGCCGCGGCCTTCGTGGAACACCATGTCGGCGACTCCGAATCGACGGTGGCGTAGCCCAGCAGGTGCGGGGAGGACACACGTGAGAGCGCACGACCGCCGCGGCGAGGGAGCGGACGGCCGGGGCGGCATCCCGGACGGGCTGCTGATCGGCGTCCTCGGCTTCCTCCTCGGCATGACGACGCTGGTGTGGACGGCCACCGGTCTCGCGGGCCTCCTGGCCCACGGCGCCTGGCCGTCCGGCGTCACCTTCGCCCGCACGCCCCTGGCGATGCGCTCCCTCATCGCCGAACCGCACGACCTGCCGGGCGCCTGGCCGGACACCCCGGCGGGCGCCCTCTCAGGCTACGGCCTGTTCTGGGGGCTGTTCATCGGCCAGCTGATGGTCCTCGTCGTGCTCACGGTGTTCGTGCTGGGCACCATGGCCCGCTGGAGGGCCGGCCGCGCCCGGCGCCGCGCCGAGAAGACGGCCGTCCCGGCCCACGTCCGACCGGAGCCGGAGTCCTCGGAGCCGCGGACGCCGGTCGTGCACGAGGTCCCGACCCCGAGGACACCGGAAGCCGAGCAGCCCCCCACGGCGACCGCACCCGCCGCGGCCCCACCGGAGCACGCAGCGTCGGAAACGATCCCCTCCTCTCCGGAAACGATCCCTTCCTCTCCGGAAGCGGCGACCCCTCCACCCCGGGCGACGCCCGCGCCCCTCCTGGAGGCAGCCTCCGCCAACGGCTGGGACACGTCCCGCACCGCGGGCTCCGTCCACTACGGCCCGCCCGGCACCCGCCACCCGGCCGCCGCCCAGGCCGTGCGGGACGCGGAGGGCCCCGTCCTCGTCCTCACCTCCCACCCCGCCCTGTGGGAGGAGACCAAGGACGCCCGGGGCAAACTCGGCCCCACCCACCTCTACGACCCGACCCACCGCTGCGACACACCGGCCCGACTGCACTGGTCCCCCACGACCGGCTGCGAGGACAAGGACACCGCCGTCGCCCGGGCCACCGCCCTCCTCGCCCCGGTCCGGCCCGCCTCACGCCTCGACCAGGCCGTCAGCGACACCGCGGAACTCCTCCTGCGCAGCTACGTGCACGCCGCCGCCGTCGACGGCCGCACGATCCGGCACGTCCACCGCTGGGCGCAGGGCCTCCAGGTCCAGGACGCCGTCCGCATCCTGCGCACCAGCCCCAAGGCGGCTCCCGGCGCCGCCGGCGAACTCGAAGCCGCCCTCACCGCGCACCCCGAACGCCGCGACATGGCCCAGCAGCTGACGACCCGTGCGCTGTCGGCCCTGTCCATCGTCAACGTGCGGGAGGCCTGCACACCCAACCGAAATGATGCCCTCGCGCTGGATTCCTTCATCGCTGAAGGGGGCACGCTCTATGTGGTGGGCGAAAGCATCGAGGATCCCCGCACCGCCCCGGGGGCCATGCCCCTGTTGACGGCCCTCGCCTCAAGCGTGGTCGAGCACGGCCGGCGCATGGCCGCACGGTCATCCTCCGGTCGGCTCGACCCACCACTCACTCTCGTCCTGGACGACGTCGCCGCCGTGGCACCGCTCCCCCGTCTCCCGGAGCTCCTGGCCACCGGTACGGAACAGGGCCTTGCGACCCTGGCCCTCCTCCGCTCCCGCGAACAGGCCCGCGCCCGCTGGCCCCACGCCGAACTACCCGTCTGACCGGGACCGTTCGTACACCATCTCCCACTCGTGCTCCCCCGGCTTCCCGGCCAACGGCACGGTCACCCCGCTCCGCACGAAGCCCGCCTTGCGGTAGAAGCCCAGCGCCCGCCCGTTCTCCGGGTGCACGATAAGCCGCACCCGCTCCGCTCCGCGCTGCCACGCCCACTCCAGGGCCGCGGCGAACAGCGCTCGGGTCAGCCCGCCGCCCCGGTGGTCCGGCGCGACGTACACGCCGATCAGATGCCCCTGGCGTCGCTCCACGGGCAGTCCCGCCCAGTCCTTCGTCCCGGCCTCCTCGATCAGGACGGCGACCGTCCCGACCCACTGGCCGGCCTCGGTCACGGCGACGAACTGCCGCACGGCGCCCGCTTCCTGAGCGGCACGGGCCGTACGGTCGCGCCAGAAGCTGTCGGGCCGCGCGGCGGCCTCCTCGTAGGTCTCGAGAAAGGCGAGGTGGGCGACCGGGTCGCGCAGCGCCGTCAGCCGCAACTCCTTCACCTCGGCCCATTCCTCTGCGAGTACGGGACGTATCACGGGGTTCCCTGTGGGGCGTGCAGTCATGACCGCAACGGTAGAGCACCATCGCCCCGAGAACGCAGAAAGCCCCCGTGCCATACGGCACAGGGGCTTTCCCAACGTATTGTTCGGCGGCGTCCTACTCTCCCACAGGGTCCCCCCTGCAGTACCATCGGCGCTGTAAGGCTTAGCTTCCGGGTTCGGAATGTAACCGGGCGTTTCCCCTACGCTATGACCACCGAAACACTATGAAACACTCAACCGCACCACACCCAGAAACCCGGGTGTGGGGTTGTTCGTGGTTTCAGAACCAACACAGTGGACGCGAGCAACTGAGGACAAGCCCTCGGCCTATTAGTACCGGTCAACTCCACACGTTACCGTGCTTCCATATCCGGCCTATCAACCCAGTCGTCTACTGGGAGCCTTACCCCATCAAGTGGGTGGGAGCCCTCATCTCGAAGCAGGCTTCCCGCTTAGATGCTTTCAGCGGTTATCCCTCCCGAACGTAGCCAACCAGCCATGCCCTTGGCAGAACAACTGGCACACCAGAGGTTCGTCCGTCCCGGTCCTCTCGTACTAGGGACAGCCCTTCTCAAGACTCCTACGCGCACAGCGGATAGGGACCGAACTGTCTCACGACGTTCTAAACCCAGCTCGCGTACCGCTTTAATGGGCGAACAGCCCAACCCTTGGGACCGACTCCAGCCCCAGGATGCGACGAGCCGACATCGAGGTGCCAAACCATCCCGTCGATATGGACTCTTGGGGAAGATCAGCCTGTTATCCCCGGGGTACCTTTTATCCGTTGAGCGACGGCGCTTCCACAAGCCACCGCCGGATCACTAGTCCCGACTTTCGTCCCTGCTCGACCCGTCGGTCTCACAGTCAAGCTCCCTTGTGCACTTACACTCAACACCTGATTACCAACCAGGCTGAGGGAACCTTTGGGCGCCTCCGTTACCCTTTAGGAGGCAACCGCCCCAGTTAAACTACCCATCAGACACTGTCCCTGATCCGGATCACGGACCCAGGTTAGACATCCAGCACGACCAGACTGGTATTTCAACGACGACTCCCCCTGAACTGGCGTCCAGAGTTCACAGTCTCCCAGCTATCCTACACAAGCCGAACCGAACACCAATATCAAACTGTAGTAAAGGTCCCGGGGTCTTTCCGTCCTGCTGCGCGAAACGAGCATCTTTACTCGTAGTGCAATTTCACCGGGCCTATGGTTGAGACAGTCAAGAAGTCGTTACGCCATTCGTGCAGGTCGGAACTTACCCGACAAGGAATTTCGCTACCTTAGGATGGTTATAGTTACCACCGCCGTTTACTGGCGCTTAAGTTCTCAGCTTCGCCCCACCGAAATGGAGCTAACCGGTCCCCTTAACGTTCCAGCACCGGGCAGGCGTCAGTCCGTATACATCGCCTTACGGCTTCGCACGGACCTGTGTTTTTAGTAAACAGTCGCTTCTCGCTGGTCTCTGCGGCCACCCCCAGCTCACCGAGTAAATCGGATCACCAGGAATGGCCCCCCTTCTCCCGAAGTTACGGGGGCATTTTGCCGAGTTCCTTAACCATAGTTCACCCGAACGCCTCGGTATTCTCTACCTGACCACCTGAGTCGGTTTAGGGTACGGGCCGCCATGAAACTCGCTAGAGGCTTTTCTCGACAGCATAGGATCATCCACTTCACCACAATCGGCTCGGCATCAGGTCTCACCCTTGATGAGTGGCGGATTTGCCTACCACTCGGGCTACACCCTTACCCCGGGACAACCACCGCCCGGGATGGACTACCTTCCTGCGTCACCCCATCACTCACCTACTAACCGCTTGGTTCAGCGGCTCCACCACTCCGACCTCGTCCGAAGACTCAGCCGGCGGCTTCACGGCCTTAGCATCACGATGCTCGATGTTTGACGCTCCACAGCGGGTACCGGAATATCAACCGGTTATCCATCGACTACGCCTGTCGGCCTCGCCTTAGGTCCCGACTTACCCTGGGCAGATCAGCTTGACCCAGGAACCCTTAGTCAATCGGCGCACACGTTTCTCACGTGTGAATCGCTACTCATGCCTGCATTCTCACTCGTGAACCGTCCACAACTGCCTTCCGGCGCTGCTTCACCCGGCACAC
>NZ_OZ186835.1:0-3812500 GCF_964273255.1 Streptomyces sp. enrichment culture | reverse complement strand
AGCTGTGCGTCCTGGGCTTCGTGCTGTTCTTCGCCTGCTACGGGCAGTTCGAGTCCGGGCTGAGCGCGTACGGGGTCGAGGCGGCCGGCATCTCGACGTCCGCGCTGGGCACGGCGCTGGCGGCGAACACCCTGGTGATCGTGATCGCGCAGTTCGCGGTGCTGCGGTTCGTGGAGCGGCGCAAGCGGTCCCGGGTCATCGCGTCGGTGGGCCTGATCTGGGCGGTCGCCTGGGCCGCCGCCGCGTACGCGGGGCTCGGGAACGGCAGCCAGGCCATGGCGACCGCGGCCTTCATCTCGACGTACGCGCTGTTCGGGGTCGGTGAGGCGCTGCTGTCGCCGACGCTCGCGCCGCTGGTCGCGGATCTCGCGCCGACCGGCATGGCGGGTCAGTACAACTCGGCGTTCGCCCTGGTGAAGCAGCTCGCGCTGGCCGTCGGGCCGGCGATCGGCGGGCCGCTGGGAGCGTCGTTGCACGCCCCGTACGTCGTGATCTTCCTGCTGTTCTCGCTGTTGATCACGGTGCTCGCGATGCGGCTCGGGCGGCAGCTCACCGAGGCGCAGAACCAGCCGCTGCCGGCCCGCAGCCGTGTGGTGGCACAAGGGGGCAGCCCGGCGGGGCAGACCACGGCGCACGCGTGAGGCGGCCCGTGCGCGGCTCCGTCGGCCGGCCGGCGGAGTGATCCCCGCCCGACTGCTGCCGTGACCGTCCGGCGGATGGGTGCGGGGGTTACCGGGCGGGGGCCGGCTTCGGCAGGGCGAACTCGCACCAGACCGCCTTGCCGCCGCCCGGGGTGCGTCTGCTGCCCCAGTTGGAGGCGATCGTGGCCACGATGGCGATGCCGCGGCCGGACTCGTCCCCCGGTTCCGCGCGGCGGCGGCGCGGGAGGTGGTCGTCGCCGTCGGTGACCTCGATGATCAGGCGGCGGTCGGTGCGGCGCAGCCGGAGCCGCATGGGGGGCGTGCCGTGCTGGAGGGAGTTGGCGACGAGTTCGCTGGTGGCCAGCACGCCCAGGTCGTGCAGCTCGGTGGGGAAGCGCCAGCTGGTCAGGACGCCGGAGGCGAAGGCCCGGGCGCGGGGCGCCGCCTCGACGCCGCCGAGGAGGTCCAGGGCGGCGTTGCGGAACAGCTCGCCCTGCGGGCCCCTGCGCGCCGGGTGCTGGAGCACCAGGACGGCGACGTCGTCGTCGTGGTCGGGGGTGACGCCGGCCGAGCGGACCAGGCGGTCGCAGACGACCTGGGGGGTGCCGGTCGCACCGGCCAGGGCGCGTTCCAGGGCGGCGATGCCCTCGTCGAGGTCGGCGTCGCGCCGTTCCACGAGGCCGTCGGTGTAGAGGACGGCGGTGGAGCCGGGCCCCAGCGGGACCGAACCGGAGGAGTGCATCCAGTCGCCGGTGCCGAGGGGCGGGCCGATGGGCTCGGCTGCTCGCCGCACGGTGCCGTGCTCGTCCCGCACCAGGATCGGGAGGTGGCCGGCGGAGGCGTACACCAGGCGGCCCTCGTTGGGGTCGTGGACGGCGTACGTGCAGGTCGCGATCTGGTTGGCGTCGATCTCGGTGGCGAGGCCGTCCAGCAGCTGGAGGACCTCGTGCGGCGGGAGGTCGAGCCGGGCGTAGGCGCGCACGGCGGTCCGGAGCTGGCCCATGACGGCCGCCGCGCGGACGCCGCGCCCCATGACGTCGCCGATGACCAGGGCGGTGCGGCCGCCGCCGAGGGTGATCACGTCGTACCAGTCGCCGCCGACGGCGGCCTCGGTGCCGCCGGGGTGGTAGGTGGCGGCGATGCGCAGGTCGTCGGGCTCCTCCAGTTCCTGGGGGAGGAGGGAGCGCTGGAGGGTGACGGCGGTCTCGCGTTGCCGGCGTTCGCTGGCGCGCAGGCGTTCGGCGGCCTCGGCGTGGTCGGTGACGTCGGTGGCGAAGACCAGGACGCCGTCGGCGGCTCCGCCGTCGTTCCGCCCGCCCGCCCCGCCCTCCCCGGTGGTGACGGGGGTGCAGGTGAACGTGTAGGAGCGGCCGCCCGGGGCCTTGCGGGACTTGACGGTGCGGGGCCTGCCGCTGCGCAGGACCTGGTCGAGCAGGGGCAGCAGGCCGATCTCGTCGAGCTCGGGGAGGGCGGTGCGGGCGGGGGCGCCGAGCGGGCGGCTGCCGAAGGCCGCGGTGTAGGCGTCGTTGACGTAGGCGATGCGGTGGTCGGGTCCGTGCACCAGGGCGACGAGGGAGGGGACGCGGTCGAGGACGTCGCGCACGCCCAGCTCGTCGACGGCGGGCACCGGGGAGGTGTCGGTGAGGTGTTCGGCGCGGGCGGCGGGGACGGAGCCCTCCCCCCGCCGGTCCGGGGCGACGGTGTGCTCGGCCCGCGCTGCTGCGCGGCGCTGCGTTCCGGGGAGCCGGGCGCTCCAGCGCGTGAAGTTCACGAATCCTTGCCTCGTGTCGTGGTCGGCGGCCGCACACCGGGACGGCCGGAGTCCGGGACCGGCCGGTCCCGGGACGCGCCGGGTGAGCGGGCGGCCCGCCCGTGGTGGTGGACCAGTCTGACAGGGCGCCGACCGGGCCGACATCCGTCAGACGCCGGGCGGGCCGGTGCAGTTCCCGGGTCCGGTCAGGACGACCCCTTCGGGTTGTCCGGGGGGTCGTGAGAAGGCTTTCCACCGGCCGCGAGTTCGAACTCCGCACGCGGATGTTCGAGTGATCCCAGCGAGACGATCTCCCGTTTGAAGAGTCCGGCGAGGGTCCATTCGGCGGCCACCCGCGCCTTGCGGTTGAAGGTCGGCACGCGGCTGAGGTGGTAGGTGCGGTGCATGAACCAGGCCGGGTAGCCCTTGAGCTTCCGGCCGTACACGTGGGCGACGCCCTTGTGCAGGCCGAGGGAGGCCACGGAGCCCGCGTACGCGTGGGAGTACGTCTCCAGGGGTTCGCCGCGCAGGGAGTGGACGATGTTGTCGCCGAGGGTCCGGGCCTGCCGCAGGGCGTGCTGGGCGTTGGGGGCGCACTGCTTGCCCTCCTCGCGCGCGGTGACGTCGGGGACGGCGGCGGCATCTCCGGCGGCCCACGCGTGGGTGGTGCCCTCGACGGCCAGCTCGGGGGTGCACCGCAGCCGTCCCCGCTCGTCGCGCGGCAGGTCGGTGGCGGCGAGGACGGGGTGCGGTTTGACGCCGGCCGTCCAGACGACCGTGCGGGTGGGGAAGCGGGAGCCGTCGCTGAGGACGGCGACGCGGTCGGCGCAGGAGTCCAGGCGGGTCTCCAGGCGGACGTCGATGTTGCGGCGGCGCAGCTCGGTGACCGTGTAGCGGCCGAGTTCCTCGCCGACCTCGGGGAGGATGCGGCCGGTCGCCTCGACGAGGACCCACCTCATGTCCTCGGGGCGGAGGTTGTGGTAGTACCGCGTGGCGTAGCGGGCCATGTCCTCCAGCTCGCCGAGGGCCTCCACCCCGGCGTAGCCGCCGCCGACGAAGACGAAGGTGAGGGCCGCGTCGCGCAGGGCGGGGTCCCGGGTGGACGAGGCGATGTCCATCTGTTCGAGGACGTGGTTGCGCAGTCCGATGGCCTCCTCGACGGTCTTGAAGCCGATGGCGTGCTCGGCGAGGCCGGGGACCGGCAGGGCGCGCGAGACGGAGCCGGGGGCGAGCACCAGGTGGTCGTAGCCCAGCCGCCGGCCGCCGGTGCCCTCCTCCCCGGTGGCGAGCGTGGTGACGGTCGCGGTGCGCCGGGCGTGGTCGACGGCGGTGGCCTCGCCGATGACGATGCGGCACCGGTCCAGGACCCGGCGCAACGGGACGACGACGTGCCGGGGGGAAAGGGCCCCGGCGGCCGCTTCCGGGAGGAAGGGCTGGTACGTCATGTAGGGGTCCGGGGTGACCACGGTGATCTCGGCCTCGCCCCGGCCGAGTTCCCGTTTCAGCCTCCGCTGCAGCCGCAGAGCCGTGTACATCCCGACGTAGCCGCCGCCGACAACGAGAATGCGCGCACGTTCCTTCACCATCCCATGACGCACCCGCCGCTCGCGTTTGTCCACAGCCCCGACGCATTGTGTGACCACCGGGCGGTTCTCCCGCGGACTTGGCCGAAATGCCCGGCCAAAGAGACTTCCCGCAGGTGGGGCGGCACGTCCGGGCCTCCCGAGGGGGGCGCATTCCGGACGAATGCGCCGTGTACTCCGGTCGGGGACACCACCGTGCGGAACGTCCCCCTTCTGAATTGACTTCCTCTCAACTATGTTCGTATGCCGACGGGGTGTAGGGGGATGCGCTCATCGGGTCCGCGACGGGCGGGGTCGGTCACCGGGCTCGTTCCGCAGCCCCGGCCATCAATGGCGGGGAGAAGTCTCCGGGGGGAGACGTCATTACCGGGGGAAAGCGTATGCATGTTCAGGATTCTCGATGGTCTTCCGCGTCCGCCGTGGTGCCCGGCACCACGATGAGCGCGGCGACGCACAACGGACGCGCGGACGGGCCGCGCACGACGCCGCTGCGCGTGGACGCCCAGCGCAATCTCGAGCACGTCCTGCGCGCGGCGCGCGAGGTGTTCGGTGAGCTCGGCTACGGGGCGCCGATGGAGGACGTGGCCCGCCGCGCGCGCGTGGGTGTGGGCACGGTCTACCGGCGCTTCCCGAGCAAGGACGTGCTGGTGCGGCGCATAGCCGAGGAGGAGACCTCCCGGCTGACCGAGCAGGCGCGTGCGGCGCTCGGGCAGGAGGACGAGCCGTGGTCGGCGCTGTCCCGCTTCCTGCGCACGTCCGTCGCCTCGGGCGCCGGGCGGCTGCTGCCGCCGCAGGTGCTGCGGGTGGGCGTCGCGGAGGAGCACGGGACGGCGGACCACGCGCGCGTGCCGCAGCAGCGGGTGCAGCCGGGTACGGGTGAGCTGCGGCTGGTGCCGGAACAGTCGGCGCCGGTCGCGCCGGAGGACGACGCCGGGGCGGCCGAGCTGCTCGAGGTCGTGGGCCGGCTCGTGGAGCGGGCCAGGGCGGCGGGCGAGCTGCGACCGGACGTCTCCGTCTCGGACGTCCTCCTGGTGATCGCCACGGCCGCGCCGTCCCTGCCGGACGCGGCGCAGCAGGCGGCGGCCTCGTCCCGGCTGCTGGACATCCTGCTGGAGGGCCTGCGCTCGCGCCCGGCGTGAGGCGCACCCGCGGCGGGCCCGGCCGGCCGGTCGAGCCCGGGTGGGGTGTCCGGCTCCGCCGGAGCTGAGGCGCCTCGCCGGGGGTGAGACGGGCGGCACGAGTACGTTCCGGGGGCCGGCCGGTGCATCATCGGTGCCGGGCGACCGGCGTCCCGCGGCAGGCGCCCCGCGCCCCGCGCCAGGCGTAGCGGCCTCCGACACCCGGCGCCCGACGCCCGGCGCCCGGCCTCCGGCAGTGCCTCGAGGGCCACACGCCCCGGGTCCGGTGCTCCCGGACCCAGGTACGCCCGGCCCACGTGCTGCCCCGCCCACGTGCCCCCGCGACTCAGGTCCCTCCGCGAGAGGGAACCGGGGGATCGGGGGCCCGGGCACCCGCGCGGTGGCGGTGGGGGACGCCTCCCGGATTCCGGCCCCCGGGGTGATCCCCGGTTCTCCCGTGCGGTCCGTCCCACGGACGAGTGGTTGACCGCCCCACCCGACCTCGCGCCGGGTACCGCTGTGGCACCCTGGCCCGTGTCCGGAACGGGTGTGGGCAGGGTGGCGGGGGCTTTCCGCGATGAGCGTTGAGGGGCGGGACGAGTCCCGCGGTGACGGGCCGCGCAGTGACGGTTCGCCACAGGTGCCGAGCCAGGCGCGCCGCACGGGCGGACCGCCGGAGGACGGTGTCCCGGCCCAGCGCGACCGGCTGACCGGCTCCGGGCTGCCGTCGGCCGACTCCGACCTCATCGCCCGTATGCGGTCCGGTGAGGACGCGGCGTACGAGGAGCTGTACCGGCGCCACGCCCCCGCGGTGCGCCGGTACGCCCGCACCTGCTGCCGGGACGGCCACACCGCCGACGACCTGACCGCCGAGGTGTTCGCCCGCATGCTCCAGGCGGTGCGCGGCGGTTCGGGCCCCGAGCACGCCGTGCGGGCCTATCTGCTCACCTCCGTGCGCCGGGTGGCGGCGACCTGGACGCAGTCGGCGAAGCGCGAGCAACTCGTCGACGACTTCGCGGTGTTCGCCGTGCAGGCCGCCCACCTCTCCGACGCCTCCGACACCGACACCCTGGAACTGGGCGCGGACGTGCGCGCCCTGCACGAGGCCGAACAGTCGCTGGCCATGCAGGCGTTCCGGTCCCTGCCGGAACGGTGGCAGGCGGTGCTGTGGCACACGGAGGTCGAGGACGAGTCGCCGAGCGAGGTCGCCACGCTGTTCGGTCTGGACGCCAACGGCACGCGGGTACTGGCCAGCCGGGCCCGGGAGGGCCTGAAGCAGGCGTACCTCCAGGCCCACGTGAGTGCCGCGCTCGCCGAGGACGAGGGGTGCGCCCGGCACGCCGACCAGCTCGGCACGTACGCCCGGGGCCGGCTGCGCACCCGCGCCGAGCGGGGGCTGCGCAAGCACCTGGAGGAGTGCGCCCGGTGCCGTCTGGCGGCGGCGCAGATCCAGGAGGTCGCCGGGGGCATCCCGGCCGTCGTCCCGGTCGCGGTCATCGGCTGGTTCGGCGCCGCGGGCTACGCCAAGGTGGCCGCGCTCGTCGCGGGCGGCACCACGGCGGCCGGTGCGGCGGGCGCCGCGAGCGCCGCCGCCGGAGGCGCCACGGGCGGCGGCGCGGCCGGGGGTCTCGCGTCCGAAGGCATGGGCGCCCCGGCGAAGGCGGGCATCGCCGCCGGTGTGACGGCGGTGGCGGCGGCCGCGGCGATCGCCATCGCGCTGTCCGGCAACGAGGCCCCGCCGGAGCCGCCGCGTGCCGCCCCCGCCCCCTCCGCCCCCGTGGTGCGCGAGGAGCCGCCGGCCCCGGAGGAGACCCCCGGCCCCGTGCCGTCGGCTCCCCCGGCCGCCGCGCCCGCCCGGTCCACGCCCGCGCCGCCGCCGGCACCTGCCAGGACGCCGAGTCCACGCCCCACCCCCACCCCCACCCCGACCCCGACTCCCCGTCCCGAGCCGCCCCCGCGGCCCGCACCCACGCCGACACCGACGCCGACACCGCCGACACCGCCGGCTCCGCAGCCGCCCCCGCCGCCCCCCGTCCCGGCGGTCCACCAGTGGAGCGAGCTGTCGTACGACATCACCGGCGACGGCACCGCCCCCGAGATGCGGATCGGCGCGAGCAGCTGGGTGTGGCGGCGCTCAGGCCTGTCCGTCGCCGGACAGCGGTACGCGCACGGGGTGACCGTGCACGGCCGGTCCTCGGTCACCATCGACCTCAACCGCCCCTGCACCGCCTACGACGCGCTGGTCGGCGTGGACGACCTGACGATGAAGCGGGGCCGGGTCACCTTCTCCGTACACGCCGACGGGGTCCCGCTGTGGAACTCCGGCGTGGTCGGGGGCGGGGACGCGGCGGTGCCGGTCCACGTGGACCTCACGGGACGCGAGACCGTCCGCCTGGTGGTGGAACCGGTCGGCCCGTTCGACGGCGTGGCGCTCGCGGACTGGGCGCAGTCCCGCTTCACCTGCGGCTGAGCAGCGCGGGGCGGGGAGGCAACAGGCCCGGCCCGCCGGCGTCTCGGCCGGCCGGGACGCGCACCCCCGGCCGGGCACGGGCCGGGGGCGGCGGACTACGGGGTGTCGGCGGCGGGCCTACGGGGTGCCGGCGCCCGCGCCGAGGGCACCGCGGCGGGGCGCGATGCCGCCCGGTACGGCGCGCTGCCGGGCGGGCGTCCCCGTCCAGCAGGTGCCCCGCCGCGCCAGCAGCCGCCGGAGCCACAGTTCCAGGGCGACGAGGTCGGCCAGGCCGTCCAGCGGCAGGGACTCGCCCTGCGCCGCCCCGCGCAGGGCCTTGCGCACCACGCGGGCCTCGACCAGACCGGCCTCCGCGAGCAGGGGCGTGTCGAACAGGGTGATCAGCGTGTCGGCCGCGACCCGCAGCCCGGTGCGCGCGGCGGCCGTCGGAGCCACCCGGGGCGGTGCGCCCCACCCCTCGGGCAGCTCCCGTACGCCCGCGCCCTCCAGCACGGTGCGCAGGACGGACGCCCGGGCACCCGGCCGGACCCGCAGTGCCTCGGGCAGGGCCCGGCACGCCCGGACGACCTGGTTGTCGAGGAACGGCGCGTGCAGCCGCTGGAAGCGGATCTCCGCCGCCTGCTCCAGGACCCGCAGGTCGGCGGCGTGCCGGGCCAGGGCGGCACGGGCCCGGAAGTCGCCGGGCCGCTGCACCGGACCGATCTCGGACCGCCGGGTGGACGCCTGGAGGCGAACCGATACTTCAGCCAGTGCCTCACCGGTCAGCCAGCGCGCGGCCGGCCCGGGTCTGCCCCAGGTCAGCGCGGCCAGCGAGGCGTCGGCGGCACCGGCGGGGTCGTCGTCCAGCCGCCGGCGCAGCAGGCGGTCCGCCAGGCTCTCCAGCCCCGTCCGGTACGGCGTACGGGCCAGGCGGCGGGCCGCCGCGTACACGCGCGCCGGGACCATCACGGAGCCGTCGGCCTTCGCCAGCGCGGCGACCGGCCGCACCAGGTAGCGCCGCTTGCGGTCCATCAACAGGTCGGCGAGACGCGCCGGATGGGCGTCCAGCACCTGGCGGGCGCCGTACCCGGTGAAGTGGTCGGCGCTGCCCGCGGCGAGCCGGGCCCGGTGCCGGGCGGCCGTCACCAGCGAGGGCCCCGGCTCGTCGGTCAGCGGCCCGTCGAGGTCGGCGTACGGCAGGGTGTCCTCGCCGCCCGCGACGACCACGTGGTGCAGCCGCGGGTTGGCCGCCAGGGCGCCGGCCAGCCCCACCTCGTCGTCCGGTCCGCCGGCCGCGAGGTCGTTGAAGGTCACCGCGAGCAGCCGCTCCCCGGCCCCGGTGCCGTGGCCCAGCACGGTTCCCGGCATGCCCGGGAGCCCCGCGGCGAGCAGGGCGAGGGTGCCGGAGGCCGGGCCGCCGGACAGGTCGGCCCCGATCCCGGGCACCGGCATGCCGCGCGCCGCCCGGCGTTCGGCGGGTCCCATGCCCGGGACGGGCCCGGGGTCGATGCCGGCGCCGGGGACGTGCCGGGGGGCGGCGAGCCGGGTGCGGACGGCCTCGACGAGCGCGTCGCGCACCGCGTCGACCGCGCTGTCCGGGTCGGCCGGGGGCGCCGCGACGGCGAGCGAGGCGACGGGCTCGTAGCCGGCGATCTCCCGGGCCCCCGCGCGCAGGATCAGCGCGTGGCCGGGCGGGACGCGGCGCACCCCGTCGTACGGCGTGGAGTCGTAGAGGGCGGCGGGGACGTCGGGGGCGGCGAGCAGCGCCGCGAGGTGGCCGAAGTCGAGGTTGGCCTCGACGAGGTCGGCGAGGGGGAGCGCGGCGGTCGCATAGGCGGTGCCGCCGGCCCACGGGGTGTGGAAAACCGGCCGGGCACCGGCGAGGTCACCGCAGACGGTGATCCGGCGGCCCACCTGGACGACGGCGGTGTAGCTGCCCGGCCAGGCGGTGAGGTGCCGCAGTGCGCCGCCGCGCGCCGCGAAGAGCGCGACGCGCAGCTGTTCGTCGGAGGCGCCGCAGGTGCCGAGGACGGCGATGCGGGTCTGCGGGTCGGCCTGCACGATGCGGATCTCGTCCGGGCGCCAGTCGCCGACCGCCCACAGCGGGTCGGGGTCGCCCCACAGGAGGTGGGACCCCACCGGGCGCACCGTCTCACCGTCGAACCCGGTCGCCCCGGCCGACCCGGTGGCCACGGGCCCCGCGGCGGTGCTGCTCCACCCCACCAACCACCGCATCGCCGCCTCCACATGCTGTGGACAACCAGTGCACCGTACGAACCGGTTCCCCATGCTGCCATGAAGGAGGCGCAGGAGAGGGGTGCCGGAACGGCATGTGCTCCGGCGAGTGCGCCCCGGCGGATACGGCTCCCCCGGGTCGAACGCCCGCCCGCCCCCGGGAGATCGCGCACGGCCGCCGCGTCGGACCGGTGAGCCCCGCGACCTGAATGCGCCCCCTCAACGCGCCCCGAATACACCCAACGCGCCGTCAAGTACCGTGGTAGTCAGGGTGTTGCCCCCGGGAACACGGGGTCGATTTTCGGCCAAATCGGAACGGTGAGAGCATTCTCGAACACGCTCCGTACAGGTTCTGCGCACCGCCGAGCGGTCGCGCGGTCCGGGAGGCGAGGCACACCCCCCGGACCGTTCCGCCGCCCGCGGGGATGTAGGCGGCGGTGTCCCCCAGCCCACTGGATCCAGTACAGCGGGCCGACCCACGCACGGACCATGGAATCGCTCCCGCGACGGCCGGAGAAAGGCGCACGCACGGGCGCACGGCCACACGACCGGAGCACGCCGCAACTGCGCGTATCGGACCCGTACTTCAGTACGGACCACAATCCCGCCATCCGGAAGAATGCCCCTTAACGCTTGGGATGCGGCGAACTACGCTGGGTTTACGAATGCCGCACGGTTATGCCAGCGCGGCAGCCGTCTGTGTCGAGGGGTGGCGCATGTCCAGGGAGCAACGCGGGCCGAACGAGAAGCTCGGCGCCGTTCTCGCCCTCGCGGGAATCTCCAACGCGGGCCTCGCGCGGCGCGTCAACGACCTCGGCGCACAGCGGGGACTGACGCTTCGCTACGACAAGACGTCGGTGGCGCGCTGGGTGTCCAAGGGCATGGTGCCGCAGGGTGCCGCCCCCCATCTGATCGCCGCCGCCATCGGCCAGAAGCTGGGCCGCCCCGTGCCGCTGCACGAGATCGGCCTGGCGGACGCCGACCCGGCCCCGGAGGTGGGCCTCGCCTTCCCCCGGGACGTCGGGCAGGCGGTGAAGGCCGCCACCGACCTCTACCGGCTCGACCTCGCCGGCCGCCGCGCCGGCTCCGGCGGCATCTGGCAGTCCCTGGCCGGCTCCTTCGCGGTCAGCGCGTACGCCACGCCCGCCTCGCGCTGGCTGATAACCCCGGCCGACAGCTCGGTGGCCCGCGAGGCGAACCCGGCCGAGAACGCCGGCGCACCGATCAAGGTCGGCCACAGCGACGTGCAGAAGCTGCGCGAGGCCGCCGAGGACGCCCGGCGCTGGGACTCCAAGTACGGCGGCGGGGACTGGCGTTCGTCCATGGTCCCGGAGTGCTTACGGGTCGAGGCGGCGCCGCTGCTGCTGGGCTCGTACTCCGACGACGTGGGGCGGGCCCTGTTCGGTGCCTCGGCCGAACTCACGCGCCTCGCGGGCTGGATGGCCTTCGACACCGGCCAGCAGGAAGCGGCCCAGCGCTACTACATCCAGGCCCTGCGCCTGGCCCGCGCCGCCGCGGACGTGCCCCTCGGCGGGTACGTGCTGGCCTCCATGTCCCTCCAGGCGACCTACCGCGGGTTCGGCGACGAGGGCGTGGACCTCGCCCAGGCCGCCCTGGAGCGCAACCGGGGCCTGGCCACGGCCCGCACGATGAGCTTCTTCCGCCTCGTCGAGGCCCGGGCGCACGCGCGCGCCAGTGACGCCCAGGCGGCCGGGGCGGCCCTGAAGGCCGCCGAGAGCTGGCTGGAGCGTTCCCGCCCCGGCGACAGCGATCCGTCCTGGCTCGGCTTCTACGGCTACGACCGGTTCGCCGCCGACGCCGCCGAGTGCTACCGCGACCTCAAGGCGCCCCGCCAGGTCCGCCGCTTCACCGAGCAGGCCCTGTCGAAGCCGACGGAGGAGTTCGTGCGCTCGCACGGGCTGCGGCTCGTCGTCTCCGCGGTCGCCGAACTGGAGTCGGGCAACCTGGACGCGGCCTGCGAGCAGGGCGTGCGCGCGGTCGAGGTGGCCGGCCGCATCTCGTCGGCCCGCACCACCGAGTACGTCAAGGACCTCCTGCACCGGCTGGAGCCCTACGGCGACGAGCCCCGCGTGGTGGAACTCCGCGAGCGCGCCCGCCCCCTCCTGGTCGCCCCCGCCTGACGGCGGCCGTGGGCGCCGGGCGGGGAGGCCACCGGGCCGGGCCCGGGCCGGGGCGGGGCACCCGCGAGGAGCCGGGCGGGCATTCCAGCCTGCGAGGACCGGCGAAACCGGACGGGGTGCCGAGCTGCGCCCCCGCCCGGCACGCGGGTGGACGGCGCTGTCAGCGGCGGCGCAGTCAGTGGCGGCGTTGTCAGTGGCCGCGTTGTCAGTGGCACGGTGCACCATCGATGCCGGAAGACAGTCCAAGAGACAGTGACGAGCCGGAGCCGGAAGACGGACGAGCCGGGAGACGAGCCGGGAGGTGGCGCGGGTGCGGCGGGCGTACGACTGCGATGTGCTGGTGATCGGCGGCGGCATCGTCGGCCTGTCCACCGCGTACGCGATCAGCCGCACGGCACCGGGCACCCGGGTCACCGTGCTGGAGAAGGAGACCGCCCCCGCCCGGCACCAGACGGGACGCAACAGCGGGGTCGTCCACAGCGGCATCTACTACCGCCCCGGCTCCCTCAAGGCCCGCTACGCGGTGCGGGGCGCCGCCGAGATGGTGAAGTTCTGCGCCGAGTACGGCATCGCCCACGCCGTCACGGGCAAGCTGATCGTCGCCACCGCGCGCGAGGAACTGCCCCGCCTGCACGCCCTGGCCCAGCGCGGCCGGGAGAACGGCCTGACCGTCCGCGAACTCGGCACCGCCCAGACCGCCGAGTACGAGCCGGAGGTCGAGGGCCTGGCCGCCCTGCACGTCGCCGCCACCGGCATCTGCGACTTCGCGGCCGTGGCGCGGCACCTGGCCGAGGCGTCCGGCGCGGAGATCCGCCACGGCGCCCGGGTCGTGCGCGTCGACCGCAGACCCGACCGCGGTGTCGCCATGCGGACGGCCGCGGGGGACGTGATCCGGGGCCGGGTCCTAGTGAACTGCGCCGGGCTGCACTGCGACGAGATCGCCCGGCTCACGGGCGACGACCCCGGGGTGCGCATCGTGCCGTTCCGCGGCGAGTACTACGAGCTGGCCCGTCCCGGCCTGGTCCGGGGGCTGGTCTACCCGGTGCCCGACCCCGCCTTCCCCTTCCTCGGCGTCCACCTCACCCGCGGGGTCGACGGGGGCGTCCACGTGGGTCCGAACGCGGTGCCCGCCCTGGCGCGCGAGGGCTACGACCGGCGCACGGTCCGCCCCCGTGACCTGGCGACCACCCTGGCCTGGCCGGGCTCCTGGCGGCTGGCCCGCCGCCACTGGCGGTACGGCGCGGGCGAGCTGCACCGCTCGCTGTCCAAGCCGGCGTTCACCCGAGCCGTGCGGCGGCTGCTGCCGGCGGTGACGGAGGAGGACCTGATCCCGGCACCGGCGGGCGTGCGGGCCCAGGCGGTCCTGCGGGACGGCACCCTGGCCGACGACTTCCTCATCCGCGAGACACCGAGAGCGGTCCACGTGCTCAACGCGCCCTCCCCCGCCGCCACCGCCTCCCTCCCCATCGGCCGCGAGGTCGCCCGCCGCGCCCTGGCCGCCCTGGCGGACGCGTCCCGCTGATCCCGGCGCGGGGGCCGGGCCCTCCCCCGGCCCGGGGAAGGGGCAGCCCGGCCGATGCTCAACGGGCCGGAGCACCCGGACCAGCGATCAACGAGCCGGGACACCCGGACCGGCGACCAACGAGCCGGGCCCCCCGGCCGGTGATCAACGCGCCGGGACACCCGGGCCGGTGATCAACGGGCTCCCGCCCGGGCCCGATCGGGCTGGCGTCGGCCGGTCCCCCCGGCGTACTGGACGGGCCCCCCGACCCGCCCCCACCCGCGGCGGCCTCGCCGCCCGACGGGACCACCGTAGACTCGGAAGCACTGTGTCTGACTCCGTGAACACCCCCGAAGCACCCCGGCCCGCCCCCGGTCAGGACGCCCCGCGGCCACCCGGGGTGTCGATCCGGCACACCCGCGCGAAGGGCGAACCGCGGTTCCCCGACGGCCCCAAGGCCGACCCCGCCGGGTCCCACTTCGAGCGGCGGATCCGCAGCTTCCAGCCGCGCCGGAGCCGGGTCACGGCCGGGCAGGCGGACGCCCTGCAGCGCCTGTGGTCCCGGTGGGGCTTCGACATCGACGGACGCGGGCCTATGGACCTCGCGCGGTTCTTCGGCAACGGCGACCCGGTCGTGCTGGAGATCGGCTTCGGCATGGGCGAGGCCACGGCCCGGATGGCCGCCGCCGACCCCGGCACCAACATCCTCGCGGTGGACGTGCACACCCCCGGCCAGGGTCACCTGCTGGGCCTCGCCGAGCAGCTGGGCCTGGACAACGTCCGGGTCGGCAACGGGGACGCGATCATCCTGCTGCGGGAGATGCTCACCCCCGACTCGCTGGACGGGCTGCGCGTCTACTTCCCCGACCCGTGGCCCAAGAAGCGGCACCACAAGCGGCGCCTGATCCAGCCGGAGTTCCTGTCCCTGGCGGCGAGCCGGCTCCGGCCGGGCGCGGTGCTGCACTGCGCCACCGACTGGGAGCCGTACGCCGAGCACATGCTCGAGGTGCTGACCGCGCACCCCGACTTCGAGAACACCCGGGAGGACGGCGGTTTCGCGCCACGGCCGGCGTTCCGGCCGCTCACCCGTTTCGAGAGCCAGGGACTGGACAAGGGTCATGTCGTGAACGACCTGCTCTTCCGTCGCGTACCGCACGACGACCGGCCTTCCCCCGGCGCCTGAGCCGTCCCGCGCTCCTGCGGGCGGAGCCCCCGTCTCGTTAGGGTCGATGCCGTGGCCACCAGCCCCCCGCCTCCGTTCCCGGCCACCGCCGGGGACGCGCCGCCCGCCGGCGGACGGCCGGGCGGCGCCCGACGGCCCGGCCCCTGGTGGCAGCGGCCGTGGGCCCGGTACGGCGGACCGGCGGCGCTGCTGGCGGTGTCGGGCCTGGTGATCCTGGCCCTGGTCCGCGAGCAGACCGGCACCGAGGGCTTCCTGGTCGGGCTGGGGCTGGCCGTCCTGCCGGTGCCCCTGCTGGTGGCCGCCTTCCGCTGGCTGGAGCGGGTGGCACCGGGGCCGTGGCCGAACCTGGTCTTCGCGTTCGCCTGGGGTGCCTGCGCCGCCGCGCTGATGTCGATCGTCGCGAACAGCTTCGCCACCCGGTGGATCGCGGCCGCCACTGCCGACCCGAGCCGCGCGGACACCCTCGGCGCGACCGTCATAGCCCCGGTGGTGGAGGAGACGGCGAAGGCCGCCGCCGTCCTCCTCGTCCTCCTTTTCCGCAGACACGACGCCGGCGGACTCCTGCTGCACGGGGTGGTGCTCGCCGGGCTCTCCGCCACCGGCTTCGCGTTCACCGAGAACATCCTCTACCTCGGCAACGCCTTCGGCACCGACCGGCTGACCGGGGACAGCGGCCTGGCCTCGCTGACCGCCGCCACCTTCTTCGTGCGCGCGGTGATGTCGCCGTTCGCCCATCCCCTGTTCACCGTGCTCACCGGGATCGGCTTCGGCCTGTCGGCCCTGTCCGGCGAGCGCCACCGGGTCCGGCGGGTGCTGCTCCCGCTGTCCGGGCTGCTGCTCGCGATGGGCCTGCACGCGCTGTGGAACGCCTCCTCGGACTTCGGCGAGTACGGCTTCTTCGCGGTGTACGCGATGTTCATGGTGCCGCTGTTCGGGCTGGTGACCTGGCTGGTGGTGTGGACCCGGCAGCGGGAACTGCGCACCGTGCGCGGGGAACTTCCCGTCTACGCGGCGGCCGGGTGGCTGGCGCCCGCGGAACCGTTCGCGCTCGGCTCGATGCGGGCCCGGCGCCTGGCCCTGCGGTACGCCCGGCGGCACGGCGGGAGGACCGCGGCCCGGGAGGTGGCCCGCTACACGGCGGACGCGACGGCGCTGGCGTTCCTGCGGCACCGGGGCGGTTCGGGGCGCGCGCCGGCGGACTTCGCCGTCCGGGAGGGCGAACTGCTCGGGGAGGTGTGGCGGCGCCGGGAGTGGGCCCGCCCGGCCCTGGAACACGCGGCCCGGATCACCGCGCCCCTGTTCGCGATCACCGCCGCGCCGCCCGGCGTCCTCCCCGGCCACGGTCACGGCCCCGGCGCCGGACAGGCACCGGATCACGGCCGGCACCCCGGCCCGGGCCCGGAATACGGCTACGGCTACGGCTACGGCTGGGCCTACGCGTACGAGCCGGGGTACGCCCGGGCACCGCACCCCGCCGGGCGCCCCCACCCCGCGTACGCGGCCGGGTGGGCCCACACCTGGGGACGTCCCACGGACGCCTGAACGGCAGCCCTGACGGGGTGGCCGTCGGGACTGCCGGGGGGCGGGACGGGAAGGGAAGGGCGAACCCTGCTCGTTACGGGTTGAGGCCCTTGCTCCGCAGCCAGGTGAGGGGGTCGATGCCGGAGGCCGAACCCGAGGGATGGACCTCCAGGTGCAGGTGCGCGCCGGTGGAGTTGCCGGTGGAGCCGACCCGGCCGATGACCTCGCCGGTGGTGACCTTCTGGCCGACGCTGACGCTGATGGAGGACTGGTGGGCGTACCAGATCTCGGTGCCGTCGTCGAGGGTCAGCACCGTCTTGTAGCCGTAGGAGCCGTCCCAGCCGGCGGAGGTGATGGTGCCGGTGTGGACGGCCTTGATCAGCGTGCCGCTGGGGGCGGCGAAGTCCAGGCCGGTGTGCTGGCCGGAGGACCAGTAGGCGCCCGCCTGACCGAAGGTCGAGGTGAGCGTGTACGAGGAGGTCGGCAGCGCGTACTGGGTGGCCAGCTTGGCGAGGCGCTCGGCCTCCGCCTTCTTCGCCGCCTCTTCCTCGGCCTTCTTCTTGGCTGCCGCGGCCTTGGCCTTGGCCTCCTTCTCCGCCTTGGCGGCAGCCTCGGCGGCCTCCTTCTCCGCGGCCTCGGCGGCAGCGGCGGCGGCCTTGGTCTCAGCCTGGTCCTGCTGCTGCTCGACCTGCGCCATGATCCGGCTGCGCAGCGCCTCGCCGGCGCCCTGCTCGGAGTCGGCACCCGCGGTGCCGATGCTGCTGAGCGGAGTGGCGGAGCCCTCGGGAGTTTCCTCGTCGGAGATGAGGGAACCCACGTTGGGAAGATCGGGCATGGAGATCGAGACCGGCGGCTTGCCGGTCTGGGCGCTGGCCATGCCGCCGGCGCCGACGGCGGCTATGACGCCGACGCCCAGGACGGTGGAGCTGCGGGCGAGTCCTCCGCCGCGCTGCTTGCTGACGCGATGCCGACCGCGCACCGGGCGGATGGACTCCGCGGTGGGGTTCCACTCCTCGAAGGGGCCCTCGTCGGGACGGGCACCGCCGTAGACGAAGGTGTCGCCGTCGCGCTGGCTCGGGATGAGGGAGGCCTCGGGGGCAGACCGGTTCGACGCCACGTGGGCGTACTCCTTTCCTTCCTTCTCCGCCTACCGGGTTAGCTGACGGGTTCGGAGCAGGAAGGTCTCCTACGCGCGTATACCGCCCGTGTCTCCACGGGGGCATCCACGCGATTCACCCCAAGGTGGTGGTTCCCCGGTTCCCTTGCGGGATTCGGCGCGTGCGCACGGAGCCGACTCGTGTGACGGCTGGGACAACCGCGCTGCGTTATCGAACGTTAATAGACCCCGGGGCCGGATTCCAAGCGGTTCCCGTTGATCGTTAACGAATTCCGTACGGACTTACCGGCCATGAGCAGGCCAAAACGGGCGAGTTGACGCCCCTTCGAACGACCGTCATTTTCTGACGGTGCGTCATATGTTACCCGAGAGAGATCGCCCGGCCACGGCCCGTGACCACGGAGGGTGAGCGTGAAAGGGCGTACCGACGGAGATAGAGAGTCGGCGGTGAGCCCGCAGAGAGGGAGCGGTGAGCCCGCGGAGAGGGAGACGGGTGAGCCCCGGGCAGTGAGCCCGAGCCGGGGCACCCGCCGGAGCGCACGCCACAGCGCAGGCCTGGGCGGGGACGTGTGGGTGTACGGCACCGACCTCGTCGCACGCTGGGGAAGGACCGTGCGGGACGGACCGTGCGGGACGGACCGGAAGCCGCCGGCGGGGCGTCACGCACCGAGGGCCGGAACCCTGTGGGTTCCGGCCCTCGGCCTTCAGTAGCGGGGACAGGATTTGAACCTGCGACCTCTGGGTTATGAGCCCAGCGAGCTACCGAGCTGCTCCACCCCGCGTCGTTGTGACACCAGTGTACGGCATGCGCGGAACGCTCCGCACACGCCTTTCTGCCACCCCTGCCTGCGCCCCCTCTTCCCGCTCCCCTCCCCCTCCCGGTTCACCGGAGGGAACGGACCGCCCCGGCCCTGCCCCCGTCCCCGGGGCGGCTCCCCGCACCGTCACCGGCCGGTCAGGTGCGCGTTCGGTGCCTTGGCGCGTTCCTCCAGCTCCGGCACGACGACCACGGTGGCGCCCCCGGCCGTCAGCACCCCGCTGCCGTCGGCGTCCTCGACGAAGGTGGCGGGCTCGCGCCAGGCGGTCACCACCCGTCGCACCCCCGCGTCCAGCAGGAGCCGGGCGCAGGGGGCGGGGCGGGAGGCGCGGCGGGCACAGGGCTCCAGGCTGGAGTACACCGTGGCGGTGGCGAGCCGGGGATCGGCGGGGTCGGTCTTGGCGAGCGCGGCCTCCTCCGCGTGGACCAACGGGTCCCCGCCTTCCCGGGAGTGACCGCGTGCCAGCTCCGTGCCGTCGGCCGCGACCACGACCGCTCCCACGCTGAACGCCGTGTCCGACGGCGTGCACCGGGCCGCCAGGTCGCAGGCGACGGCGAGCCAGTGGAGGTCGGCGGCGTGCGGGAGTTCGCCGGTGCCGGGCGCGGTGGGCGCGTAGCGCATCAGGACCACGTCACCGATCTGCCGGGTCTCCAGCAGCCGCAGCCGCCCGCCCTGGTAGGAGCCGGGACCGAAGAGGCGGGGCGCCTCCGGGTCGCCGACGAACAACGGGGCGAGGACCAGCTGGAGTTCGTCGGCGAGGCCCTGGGTGACGAGCTGGGTGTGGATCAGGCCGCCGCCCTCCACCATGAGCCGGCGCACGCCGCGCACGTCGTGCAGGTGCTCCAGCAGGCGCCGCCAGTCCAGCTCCCCGCCGAGCGCGACGACGTCGGTGGCCAGTCCGAGGGCGCGGGCGCGCTCAGCGCCCCGGTCCGTCGTGTACAGGAGCTTCTCGCCGCCCGTGTGCCAGAAGCGGGCCGCCGGGTCCAGGTCGCCGGAGCCGCTGACGGTGACCTTCAGCGGGTACTCCGGCAGACCGTCGGCGACCCGGGCGGCGCGCCGCTCGGGCGAGTTGACCAGCAGCCGCGGGTTGTCGGCCCGCAGGGTGCCCGCCCCGACGAGCACCGCGTCCACCGAGGCCCGCACCTCGTCGACCCGGTCGAAGTCGGCCGGACTGGACAGCAGGAGCCGCTCGGGGCCGGTGTCGTCCAGGTAGCCGTCGAGGGAGACGGCGGCGGACAGCAGGACGTACGGGTGGGGCATCGGCGGACTCCAAGGGGTGCGGGCCGGCGGGGGGCCGGGACGGTGCGCGGCGGCCGGCGACCGGGGACGGTGCGGCCCGGGCCAGTCTGGCAACCGGCCGTCCGGCACCGGTCACGGGGCACGGGGCACAGTGCCCCGGTCACGGATCGGCCATGAGTCACCACCGCCGGCCGTGGATCACCGGTTTCACGGCCTCAGGGTCGGGGTCATAACCCAACCGGCGCTCCGGTCACCCGGCGGCGTCAGGGCTCGATCAGTCCCACCCGGATCGCGTACCGGGTGAGTTCCAGACGGTCTTTGAGGCCGAGCTTGGACAGCAGGTTGGCCCGGTGCCGCTCCACCGTCTTGGGGCTGATGGTGAGCAGGTCGGCGATCTGCTGGGAGGTGTGGCCCTCAGCGACCAGCTTCAGGATCTCCTCCTCCCGGTCCGTGATCGCTTTGGCCGGCACGTGCCCGCCGTCCCGGGTGAGATCCAGGTAGTTGCGGATGAGGGCGTTGACCGCTCCGGGGTAGAGGAACGGCTCGCCCCGCATGGTGGCCCGGCACGCCTCGACGAGGTCGCGGTCGGCGACGGACTTGAGCACGTAGCCGGACGCGCCGGCTCCGAGCGCCTCGAAGAAGAACTGCTCGTTGTCGTACATGGTCAGGATGAGTATCCGCGTCTCCGGCACCACGCGGGCCAGCTCACGGGCCGCCTGAATGCCGGTCAGGCGGGGCATGGCGATGTCGAGGATGGCCAGGTCGGGGCGGTGGGCGCGGGCCTGTTCGACGGCGTCGGCGCCGTCGTCCGCCTCGGCGACGACGGTCAAGTCCGGTTCGCCGTCGAGGATGAGACGGACCCCTCGCCGGACCAGCGCGTGGTCGTCGGCGAGGAGGATGCGGGTGGGGGTGGGGGCCTCGTCGGTCATGGGTTCAGTGTTTCCGGTCGGGGGCGTCGATCACGGGGGTCCACGTCGGTGCGGGTCCCCGTACGGGCACGGGGACGGCCAGGCGTACTTGGGTGCCGCCGCCGGCGGCCGGGCCCACGCTGAGGTCGGCGCCGATGAGCAGGGCGCGCTCGCGCATGCCGCGGATGCCCGCCCCCTCGGCCGCGTCGACGATGCCGCGGCCGTCGTCGCGGACCAGCAGTTCGACGCCGCCGGGCATGCGCCGCAGGACGATCTCGGCGCGGCGGGCCCGTGCGTGGCGGACGATGTTGGTGAGCCCTTCCTGGGCCACCCGGTAGAGCACCAGCTCGGCCTCGGGGCCCAGGTCGGGCAGGTCGGGGTCGATCCGGGTCTGCACGCCGAGCCCCTCGCCGCCGAACTCCGTGGCGAACGACTTCAGGGCACTGGCCAGGCCCAGTTCGTCCAGCACCCCGGGGCGCAGCCGGCGGGCGATGCGGCGGATCTCGTCCAGGCTGCTGCGCGTGGTCTCCTGCACCAGGCGCAGCTCGTCGTGCAGCTCGGGCGGGGCGTGGTCGGTGACCCGCTTCAGCTGCAGCAGCACGGCGGTGAGGCTCTGCCCGACCTCGTCGTGCAGCTCCTGTGCGATGCGGCGCCGCTCGCCCTCCTGCGCGGACAGGGCGCGGGCGCTGCTGGTGGCGCGCTCGTCCTCCAGCCGGTCCAGCATCGTGTTGTACGTGCTGATCAGCTCGGCGATCTCCCCGCCCCCGGAGACCTCCGGGCGGCGGCCGGGGCGGAGCAGGTCGGTGGTGGTCATGGCACGGGTGAGGCGGTCCAGCGGGGCGAGGCCGACGCGCAGCAGGAGGGCGTTGGCACCGAGCATGGCGGCGAGTCCCACGGTGAGCACCGCGGCCTCGGTGAGCAGCACCGGGGTGGACACGGTGACCGGGCCGAGCAGCAGGGCGGTGGCGGTGATCAGCACGATCGCGTTCAGCAGGAAGATCCGCCAGAACAGTGGCACCCGTTACCGCCTCCTCGCCCTGCCCACCGCGGGCCGTTTGTCGTAGGCTCCCGGTGACTCCCCCGGCCGAGGGGGGCCGGACAGGCCGTCGGACGTCCGACGGAAGCCGCCGCCGGACCACGACCGGCGGGACACGGGCGCGGGCCGACACGTCCCAGCGTGAGTGCTGTTCGAGCGGTGCGCCATCCGTGACAGTCCCCATTTTCGCCCCGTCGGCACCTGTAGGCGACGGGGTGTCTGCAGGGTGCGCCCCCACAAAGATGAGGGTCGGACCTGATGGTGGAAGAGGTCCCCGCACGAGACCCTTGGAAGCAAGGGAAGCCCGGCTTCGCCGTACCCCCACCGAAGCGGATGACCAGACAGGCCCACGGGCACATTCCCGGCGTCGGCCCGATGCGTGGCCGGCCGTTCAGCTTGCGCCCGGCGTCGCGGGACCGATGCCCGGCGGTCTCTCAGAGGTGGCGGTCCGGTGACGCCGGGCTGCCTCCGTTTCGGGAAGGAGGAGACGTGCCCACGTCCGATGACCAGCGCCTCGTCGATCTCGCGGCCCGAGTCGAGCGGGACGATCCCCGCTTCGCCCGCTCCCTGTCCAGCGGCCGGCCGGCACTGCCGCGGGAGTACCGGCGCACCCGTGCCTGGTGGGTGCTCGGCATCGGGCTGGTCCTGCTGCTCGCGGGTCTGATCATGCCGGACGGACTGCTCATCGCCGCGGGCCTGGTGCTCAGCGGCATCGGCGTCCAGCTCTTCGACCCGTACCCCCCGCGCAAGCGCGACAGCGAGGGCGACGGTGTCCACGGCGCCCGGGGCGACGACGACGGGCCGTCCCGCCGCTGATGCCGCCGCACCCCCGCGCCGGCGTCTCCCCGGCGTCGGCGCTCGGCAGCGGTGGACGCACCGTGCGGCTTCGGCCGGTCGGCCCCGGGCACGTGGGGGCCGACGGTGCCCGGCACGCGGGGCGTCACCGTCGGCCGGTGGGTGCCGCTCCCGGATGCGGGACGCCTCCGTCCCCGGGCTGTGATGTGGCCGATGCCTCGACGTGATCGGCGACCTCTTTGTTCGCTTGTGTAAACGTTTGCCCTGGCGCATCCCGATATGGGGTGCGCTAAAATTTTTGCCAAGCGCTTACGCTCCGTTGAGCCGCGCTCCGCTCGTTCGTCGGGCGTTGAGTGCGTACTTCCGCGAGCGCCGGGTCATCGGCGCCGGGGGCAGTGGGTGCGGGGCCGGTCGCCGACGACCGGCCGCTGCCCGGCCGGGCGACGGCCGGCAGACGACGTTCGGTGGACGACCGGCCACACCGGTGAGACATGGGCAGGGGGCGTGACATGGGTCGAGTGATCCCCATACGTGTCGACAACGCCGCCCGCGACCACCTTCCCGATACCGGCAGCGCCGCCCGCCGCCGCACCGGCCGCGCACGGCGCTGACCCTCGTCACCCGCCCCGCGGCATCCGGCCCCCGGGGGCCGGCCCCGGGCTCCCCCTCACCTCACTCGCCCCTCTCCCCTTTCCGCACCCCACCCGGCACCGCGACAGCGACCAGCGCACCGAAGCTCCCCGAGCAGACCCCGCGAACAGGCCCCGGCCCGTCCGCGGTCCCTCCGCGCACCGCGCACCCGTGACGCCCCGTCCGACCGCCCACCCGCCCACCGACCGGCACGACCGGCCACCGCCTCCCCGGCCCACCACCGGCAGGCGGCCGGCGCCGCCCAGGGCCGAGACGCCGCCACCGCACCCACCCCACGGAGGACAGACGCCCGTGCACAACACCACGGCCATGCTCATCGAACTAGGCGCGATCATCCTCGCCCTCGGCCTGCTGGGCCGTCTCGCCGGCCGGGTCGGCTTCTCGCCCATACCCCTCTACCTGCTCGCCGGTCTGGCCTTCGGCCACGGCGGCATCCTGCCCCTGCAGGCCAGCGAGGAGTTCGTCGCCACCGGTGCGGAGATCGGCGTCATCCTGCTGCTGCTCATGCTCGGCCTGGAATACAGCGCCTCCGACCTCGTCACCACCCTCAAGACGCAGTACCCCTCCGGCGCGGTCGACTTCGTGCTCAACGCCGCGCCCGGCGCCATCGCCGCCCTGATCCTCGGCTGGGGCCCGGTGGGCGCCATCGCCCTGGCCGGCGTGACGTGGATCTCGTCCTCGGGTGTCATCGCCAAGGTGCTCGGCGACCTCGGCCGGGTCGGCAACCGGGAGACCCCGGTGGTGCTCGGCGTCCTGGTCCTCGAAGACCTCGCCATGGCCGTCTACCTGCCCATCCTCACCGCACTGCTGGCCGGCGTGAGCCTCGCCGGCGGCAGCCTCACCCTGCTGATCTCCCTGGGCACCGTCGGCGCCGTCCTCTACATCGCCCTGCGCCACGGACGGCTCGTCAGCCGGGCCGTCTCCTCCGACAACCCGGAGATGCTGCTGCTGGTGGTGCTGGGGCTGACGCTGCTGGTCGCCGGGGTCGCGCAGCACCTCCAGGTCTCGGCCGCCGTCGGCGCCTTCCTCGTCGGCATCGCGCTGTCCAAGGAGGTCGCCGACGGCGCCCACAACCTGCTCTCCCCGCTGCGGGACCTGTTCGCCGCGGTCTTCTTCGTCTTCTTCGGCCTGCACACGGACCCGTCGAACATCCCGCACGTCCTGGTCCCCGCGCTCGCGCTGGCCGTCGTCACCGTGTTCACCAAGATCGGCACCGGCTACTGGGCGGCCCGCCGGGCGGGCGTCTCGGTGGCCGGCCGCTGGCGGGCCGGCGGCACGCTGGTGGCACGCGGCGAGTTCTCCATCGTCATCGCCGGGCTCGCCGTCGGCACCGAACCGCGCATCGGCCCGCTGGCCACGGCGTACGTCCTGATCCTGGTCGTCGTCGGCCCGCTCGCCGCCCGCTGGACCGAGCCGCTGGCCCGCCGGCTCACCCGGCGGCCCCCGAGCGGTCCGCGGGAGACCGGCACGTCGGCCGAGCAGACGGCACCGGTCCACGCCGGTGGGTGACCGGCCGCCGCGGGGCCGGCGGATGCTCGCACGGAGCCACCGGCCCGCACGACGTCCCCGTCGGCGGCCGGACGGTGGAAAAATCCGACCGGGACGCACGTCCCGCCCGTCCGGACGCCCGGACGCCGCGCGGCGGGCACCGGCGGGGACCCGGACCGGAGGGGACGCGTCTGCATGATCGAGTGGGTGACGCTGCACACCGGGCCGCGACCGGTTCCCCGGCCGGTGGCGACCCCACTGGTCTGGGCGGGGGCCTTCGCCGGCGCGCCGCTGCTCGTGGCACTGGTGAACACGCTGTCCGGCCCCCACGGCCCCGGCCCCGCCCTGGCTGCCCTGTCCCTGCTCGCCGCGGTCCTCGGCGGGTGCGCCCGGTTCGCCGCCGCACCGGGCACGGCGCTGCTGTGCTGGCTGTTCCTCAACGGCTTCGCCATACCGCCCGCGGGCACCCTCAGCTGGACCGGCCCGCGCGACACCGCCTGGCTGGGCTGTCTCCTGGGCGCCGCCCTGATTGGCACCACCGTCTCCCGGCTCGCCCACGCCCGCGCGGCGTACCACCGCCTGACGACCACGGCCCCGACCGCGGCTCCGACCACCTGGGACGAGCCGGGCGACGGACGGCTCCACTGACGCACCCGGGGCCCGGACCCGGGACGCGCGGGCACGGCCGGCCCGGCCCACCGGCGGCAGCCTCGAACGACCGCCTGCGGGCGACCGACCCGCCGTCGGGCGACCGACCCGCCGTCGGGCGGCCGGCCCGGCTCCGGGACGCGCCCACGGGCGCCCGGCCGCGCGCCTCCCGGGACGCTCCCGGCGTCCGGGACGCAGATGCGGCCCCGCCACCCGTTCGGCCCACCCCCTGTGGTCGCCGGCGCCGTCCGGGCCGAGGGTCGAAGGGGCCGACGGGTGGTGACCGCACCACCGCCCACGAGAAACGGGGGTGCGTTCCATGTCCGCACAGCCACACTCCGGTCCGCCCGAGGGCGGCTACCGCCCGGTGTCCCCGGACGGGGCCGCCTGGGCGGCCGGGGGCGCGACGTTCGCCGGGGTCCTGCTCCTGCTGAACGGCGTCCTGGCCATGTTCCAGGGCATCGCCGCCATCGTCGAGGACGACGTCTACGCCCGGATCGGCGACTACGTCTACGAGGTCAGCCTCGTCGGCTGGGGCTGGATCCTCCTCGTCCTCGGCGTCGTCGCCGCCGTCGTCGGCTGGGGGATCCTCACCGGCCGCGAGTGGGCCAGGGCCACGGGCATCGCGCTGGCGTCACTGAGCCTGGTCGCGCAGTTCCTGTTCCTGCCGTACGCGCCCGTCTGGTCGGTGATCATGATGGCGATCAACCTCTTCGTCATCTGGTCCCTGGCGAACGCCGTCCCCGGCAGCGCACGGCCGGAGTGACCCGCGCGCCCCGCCGACGACCGTGAGCCCGAGCCCCTCCGCGCCCCCACAAGGCGGACTGCCATGCGGCGCTACCCTCCCATCGCCGACCACGGGCTGGTGGGCGACCTCCAGACCGCGGCGCTGATCTCCTCCGACGGCGTCGTCGACTGGTGGTGCACCCCCCGCTTCGACTCGCCCAGCCTCTTCGCCGCCCTGCTCGACCACGACCGCGGCGGCCACTTCGCCGTCACCGTCGACGGCCCGGACGTGACCACCCGACAGCTGTACCTGGCCGACACGGCCGTCCTCGTCACCCGCTTCCTCACCCCGGACGGGGTCGGTGAGGTCGTCGACTTCATGCCCGTCGAGCAGCCGGAGACCGCGACGGACCGCCACCGCCTGATCCGCGTCCTGCGGGTGACGCGCGGCCGGGTGCGCTTCCGCCTCACCTGCCGCCCCCGCTTCGACTACGCCCGCGCCCCGCACCGCCTCCACCTGCGTCCCGGCTCGGCGAGCGCGCACTTCGCCGGCCCCGGAACCGACGCCCATCTCCAGTGCCTCGGCCCCGTCACCCTGGAGCGCGACGGCGACAGCGACGACGGCGACGTCCGGGCCACCGTGGACCTGGCCCAGGGCGAACGGGCCGCCGCCCTCCTCACCGTCTGCGCCGCGGGATCGGCGGCCCCCGCCCCGCCCACCCCGGAGTCCGTGCGCGCCGACTTCGACGCCACCTGGGCCTTCTGGCACCGCTGGATCCGCCGCAGCCGCTACCGGGGCCGCTGGCAGGAGACCGTCAACCGCTCGGCCATCACCCTCAAACTCCTCACCTACGCCCCCACCGGGGCCCCGGTCGCCGCGGCCACCGCCGGCCTGCCCGAACAGCTCGGCGGCGAACGGAACTGGGACTACCGGTACACCTGGGTGCGCGACGCCTCCCTGTCCGTGCACGCCCTGCTCGGCCTCGGCTTCACCGAGGAGGCCCGCGCCTTCCGCGGCTGGCTCGGCGACCGCCTCACCCAGGACCACACCGTCACCGGTGAGCCCCTGCAGATCATGTACCGGGTCGACGGGGACCCCCACCTCACCGAGGAGACCCTGGACCACCTGGAGGGCTACCGCGGCTCGGCCCCCGTCCGCATCGGCAACGGTGCCGCGGGCCAGCTCCAGCTCGACATCTACGGCGAGGCCGTGCACGCCCTCTCCCACACCCGGGACCCGGTCCACCGGGCGGGCTACGACGGCTGGCTCGCGCTGTCCGGCGTCCTGGACTGGCTCACCGGCCACTGGGACCGCCCCGACGAAGGCATCTGGGAGACCCGCGGCGGGCGGCGGGACTTCACCTACAGCCGCGTGATGTGCTGGGCCGCCTTCGACCGCGGCATCCGGCTCGCCCGCGACCTCGCCCGGCCCGCCGACCTCGACGCCTGGACGACGGCCCGGGACGCCGTCTTCCGCCAGATCATGGAGCGCGGCTGGAGCCCGACGCGGCGGGCGTTCGTCCAGCACTACGACACCGACGTCCTCGACGCCTCTCTGCTGCTGATGCCCGCCGTCGGCTTCGTCGCCCCGCGCGACCCGCGCTGGCTGTCCACCCTCGACGCCATGGAGGCCGAACTCGTCTCCGACAGCCTCGTCTACCGCTACGACCCCGCCGCCTCCCCCGACGGCCTGCGCGGCAACGAGGGCACCTTCTCGCTGTGCAGCTTCCTCTACGTCGACGCCCTGGCCCGCGCGGGCCGCCCCGGCCAGGCCCGGTACGCCTTCGACAAGATGCTCACCTACGCCAACCACGTCGGCCTCTTCGCCGAGGAGATCGGCCCCACGGGAGAACAACTGGGCAACTTCCCCCAGGCGTTCACCCACCTCGCCCTCATCACCGCCGCCCTGGCCCTCGACGAGGAACTGGACCGGGCGGAGTCGTGAACCCCGCCGGGCGCCGGGACCCGGCCCGGGGCCAGGGGGCGGCGGGCACACCCCCCGGGCGGCGCGCTCAACCGTGGGCGCGCGCCGTGAGATACGGATCCCGGCGCAGCACCTCACGACTGCCGAGCAAGGTGCCCGCGGCCAGCCCGACAGCGGGGAGCATCAGCGCCGCCCCGGCCCACAACGGCCCCGGCAGGGCGTCCGCCACCGAGATCGGCAGCCCGAGCACCCCGCTCAGCGGACCGGCCAGGGCCACCGAGAGAGCCGTACCGGCGAACGCGCCGGCCACCCCGGCCACCCCACCGGACAGCAGTGCCTCGCCCAGCAGGATCCGCCGCAGCTCCGGCCGGCCGGTCCCCAGGATCCGCAGCACGGCGAACTGCCCGAGCCGGGCCCGCGCACTGTCCGCGGCCCGGACGGCGCCGAGTCCCAGGGCGGCCAGGGCCAGCACCAGCACCCCGGCGCGCACGGCGAGGTCCGCCACCCCGAACAGCCCGGGCAGCCTGCGCACCCGGTCCGACACCGGGGAGGCCGAGAACCCCTCGGCGCGCAGGGCTGCGGCGACCGCCGCCACCCGGTCCTGGTGCTCGGCCACCACGACGGCCGAACGGGCCCCCTCCTTCGCCCGGTAGGCGTCGACGTCCAGTCCGGCCCGAGCGGCGGCCAGCAGGGCGGCGGTGTCCTCCGACAGGTAGGCGACGTCCGGACCGTCGACCTGCCACGCCGGGTCGTACAGGGCGGCGACCCTCAGTCGGATCACGGCGGTGGTGCCGGACCCGTCCCCGGTCGCCCTGGTGTGCCCGAAGGCGACGGTCCGCCCGAGCAGCGGGCCGAAGTCGGTTCCCTGGGCCCGGGCCGGGAGCACGACGTCCCGCGGCCCGAGCACCGCGGGCACGGTCCCCGCGGTGACCGGCACGTCGTCGCCGGGAGTGAGCGTGCGGCTGGTCAGGTCGTACGTCCCCTCCTCCTCGGCGTAGAGCGCGGCGGGGTAGTCGGCGACCACCTGCCGGACGCCCGCCACGTCCCCGGCCTCCCGCAACGCGGCGGTGGTCAGCGGCCGGACCGAGGCGTCGTCCTCGAAGGAGGAGAGTTCGATCTGCGTCAGACCGCCCGACCCCAGCACGTCCCGCTCGACGGCGTCCGACGCACCGCCCGCCACCCCCGCGGCCAGGGTCAGCAGCGCGGCGACCACGGTGAGCGCCGGCACCACGCGGCGCAGCGACCGGCCGTCACGCCGCCAGGTGTGAAGACTCCACCGGCTCACGCGAGTTCCCCCTCCCGGGCACCGGCGTCCGACAGCACACCGCCGTCGAGCACGTACCGCCGGTCGCAGGACCCGGTGACGGCCGCGTCATGCGTCACCACGACCACGGCGGCACCCCCCTCCGCGCACGAACGCAGGGCTCCGAGCACGGCGTTCGCGGCCGCCGGGTCGAGCCCGGACGTCGGCTCGTCCGCGAGCACCAGCACCGGCTGCTTCACCGCGGCCCGGGCGACGGCGACGCGCTGCCGCTGCCCGCCGGACAGCTCGGTGACCGGTGAGTCGGCCAGCTCCCCCATGCCGAGCCCGCCGAGCAGGTTCCGGGCCACGTCACGGTGCCGGGCCAGCCGGGGCCCGAAGGCGGCGGCGACGTTCTCCCAGGCGTTCAGGAACGGCAGCAGTCCCAGGTCCTGCAGCACGATCCCGATCGACCGCCGCCGCAGCAGGTCCCGCTCCCCGGCCGACAGCGCCCGGGTGTCGGTACCGCCGATGTGCAGGGTCCCGCCGTCCGGGGAGAGGATCAGACCGAGGACGGCGAGCAGCGTGCTCTTGCCCGACCCCGAGGGCCCCTCGACGGCGGACACGCTCCCCGCCCCGAGCACGAGGCCGGCACGCCGCAGCCCTCCCCCGGACGGGTAGGAGAAGGCCAGCCCTTCGGCCACGACGGCGGGGGGAGACGCGGTTTTCATGGGGTGGGTGTCCATGGGGTGGTGTTCTCTCCCGTGCTCATGGCGCGCCTCAAGAGCCCGGCCGGCCTGCGATAAGCCGAAAGCTATAGGTCCCCGTCAATCGGGTGCATGGCTGAAAGTCGCACATGCGCAGGCGTGCAAAAAGCATTGGCCACGAGCCACCACGTCACCCGGCTCCGGCCGCTTCGGCACCTTTCCGTCCTTCCGACGGCCCCTTCCAGCCACCCGAGGACCCACCGCATTCACCCCTGCGCGCGACGCTGCGCTGCGCCGAACGTGACGACCGGGCCGGAGCAGTTGCTCTGGGGAGGGGCGGGACTCCGCGGACTAGTATGAAAGTTGGTGCGGCAGCGCACCCGGTATCCGAGGTCGACCACGGGGGGCGACAGAACCATGGCCGTGCCGGCCCTCGCCGGACTGGCGCAGGCAGCGCACCCGGACGCCCCCGCTGACACCTCGGCAGGTGAGGGATCGTGAACCGCCGACTCCTCGGTGCCGTCGGCGCCGTCGCTCTCCTTGTCACCGCCTGCTCCGGCGACAAGCCGGGACACAACTATTCCCTGCCGCGACAGATGTGCGGGATCAGGACCGACGCGTCCGACCTCAAGCCGCTGCTCCCCGAAGGGAAGAGCGCCAGGTACTCGGAGAACCGGACCAACGACTACCGCTATCACCTCTGCCGGGTGATCGTCGACGATGAGGCCGCGCTCAAGCTGCAGATCCTGCGGGACGTCGGGTACAGCGCCGAGACGGAGGAGGCCGCGCACGCCGATCACAAGAATTACCGCCGCATCTCGTTGGACGGCGACGTCGAGGTGACCAGCGCGGGCGTGGCGGACGACGGCGGGGAAGTGTGGCTGGAGTGCCGGCCGCTGCCGGGTCATCCACAGGAGTTGATGGCCGAGCGGCCGTTCACGCATCTGGTGCTCAGCGTCCATCTCCTGAGCGAGGTCGAGGGCAAGGACGCCCTGGCCCGACGCCACGCCGGCATCGAGGCGTTCATGCGGTCCTACCTCCCGGGCCTGCGCAAGACGTGGTGCGCGCCCGAAGACTGACCGACTCCGCCGGATCGCGGGTGGCCCGGGGAACGGTGACCGCAGGGGAGGACGGTGAGCGTTCTGCGCGAGGGCGAGCGACGACGGTGCGGGCCCGGCGGCCGCCCCGCACCAAGCGGTCCGCGCAATCCGAGCCCTGTATCCGGCATTCCCCACCCCGTGGGCGTCACATCTGTGCGTCGGCCCTTGGGAACGGCGGCCCGGGTGCGACGGGGCCATTCCCGTCGCGACAGCGCCCCGGACGCGCCGCAGCGCCCGACCGGAATCCGGCCGGGCGCTGCGTAGCAGGTCAGAGGGTGTGTGCCTTCACCCCGTGCCGGTAGGCCCTGTGGGACTCGAACCCACAACCAATGGATTAAAAGTCCACTGCTCTGCCAATTGAGCTAAGGGCCCTTGGCGATGTTGCCTCCCCGAGCATAGCGGGACGTGACCGCCTCTCCGATCGGGTATTGCCCCCGGCGGGGCGTGAGATGTGCCGCGGGAAAGCGTGAGGGCCCGCGCGACCGAAGTCGTGCGGGCCCTCACGGCGTTCAGCCCGGGCGGGGCGGGTCAGCCGTTGCGCTTCCAGCGCGGCTTGTCCTCTCGGCGGCCGAAGCTGCCGCCGCTGCGGTGGTCGTCACGACGGCCGTGGGGGCGGTCGTGGCCGCTGGAGCGGTAACCGGGGCGGTCGCCCTGGCGGTCGCGGTTGAAGGGGCGGTCGCTGCCGCGGTGGCCGCCACGGTCGTCACGGCGGAAGCCGCCACGGTCGCCGCGGTCACGGTCGCGGTCACGGTTGAAGCCGCCGCGGTCGTCACGGCGCTCGAAGGAACGGCCACCGCGGTCACGGTCACGGTCGAAGGACCGGGCGGGGCGGTCGTCGCGGCGGAAGCCGCCGCGCTCGCCTCGGTCGCCCCGGTCGCCCCGGTCGTCACGGCGGAAGCCGCCACGGTCGCCGTCCCGGCGGTCGTAGGAACGGCCGCCGCGGTCACCGCGGTCGCCCCGGTCGTCGCGGCGGAAGCCGCCACGGTCGCCCCGGTCACGGTCGCGGTCACGGTCACGGTTGAAGCCACCGCGGTCGTCGCGACGGTCGTAGGAACGGCCGCCCCGGTCACCACGGTCACCCCGGTCGTCACGGCGGAAGCCGCCACGGTCGCCGTCCCGGCGGTCGTCACGGCGCTCGCGCCGCTCGTACGGGGCCGACTGCTCGGTGCGTTCGGCCCGCTCGACGTCGCGTGCGGTCGGCTGCTCGGGCAGCACCACCTCGGCGGCCTCGGCCTCGGCCTGGGCGGCGGCCTCGGCCACCGCGGCGGCCGGGTCCTCGCCCCGCTCCCGGGCGGCCCGGGCGAGCAGTCGGTCGGACTCCTCGCGCAGCTCGGTGGCACGGCGCTGGGCCCGCTCCAGCTCCTTGGTGAGCTGCGCGACCTCGCGCTCGGCCTGCTGGGCCGCGTTGCCGGCGGACTCCGCCTGCACCTCGGTCATGGACCGGGCGCCGGTGATCTCGGCGACGTCGGGGTCGAAGGCGGCGCCGCCCTGGATGATGTGGCGCGTGGCGTCGACGCCCGCGTCCTCCATCAGCCGGAAGATCTGGCGTCGCTGGTGCGGCAGGGAGAGGGAGACGACGGTGCCGGTCCGGCCCGCACGCGCGGTGCGGCCCGCACGGTGCAGGTAGTCCTTGTGGTCGCCGGCCGGGTCGACGTTGAGGACGAGGTCGATGCCGTCGACGTGGATGCCGCGGGCCGCGACGTCCGTGGCCACCAGGACGTTGACGTAGCCGTCCTTGAAGTCGGCCAGGGTCCGGGTCCGCGCGCCCTGCGTCATGCCGCCGTGCAGGGCGTCCGCCTTCACTCCCGCCTCACGCAGCTGGTCGGCGACGCGGTCGGCGCCGAGCTGGGTGCGGACGAAGATGATGGTGCGGCCCTTGCGGGAGGCGATGGCCGCGGTGACCGGCGCCTTGTCCTTGGGCTTCACGACGAGGATGTGGTGCGACATGGTCGTCACCGCGCCCTGCGCCGCGTCGACCTCGTGGGACACCGGGTCCTTGAGGTAGCGGTCGACGAGGGTCTTGATCTCGTTCTCCATGGTCGCGGAGAACAGCATCCGCTGGCCGCCCGCCGGCACCTGGTCGAGGAGTTCGGTCACCTCGGGCAGGAAGCCCAGGTCGGACATCTGGTCGGCCTCGTCGAGGACGGCGATCTGCACGTTCTCCAGGGAGCACGCACCGCGGTTGATGATGTCGCGCAGGCGGCCCGGGGTGGCGACCAGGATGTCGACGCCGCGTTCCAGGGCGTAGATCTGGTTGCCCATGCTGGTGCCGCCGCAGACGACCTTCATGCGCAGGTTGAGCACGTCGCCGTAGGGCTGGAGCGCGTCGGCGACCTGCATCGCCAGTTCACGCGTCGGCGTCAGGATGACGGCCCGCGGCTTGTGCTTCTCGGTGCGGCCGCCGGCCAGCGTGGCCAGGGTCGGCAGTCCGAAGGAGAGGGTCTTGCCGGAGCCGGTGCGGCCCCGGCCGAGGATGTCCTTGCCGGCCAGGGCGTCCGGGATGGTCGCGGCCTGGATGGGGAAGGGGCTGGTCACGCCGTTCTGCGCGAGCTTGCGCACGACGCCCTCGGGGAGACCGAGGTCGGCGAAGGTGATCTCGGGCGCCTCGTCGGCGGTGACGTCGGTGCCGGTGACCGCGTCGGTGTCGGTGTCCTCGATGGTCGCGAGGGTGTCGAGGTCCTCGATGCTCTCGGGGTTCTCGGGCACGACGACGTGATCAGTACTGGCGATGGGCATACGAATGCGAAACCTTCCGGAGTCTCTTCGGCACGCGCCCGTCAACTCCGTGATTCGCTGCTTCGCAAATTACGACCGCCTCGATGCGGTCCACCACGGCAAAGGAGAGTACGCGCCACACGGCGCGCTCTGCGATGGCGCCGGGCAAATAGGATCAAACGATCTGCCACCATACGCACCCGGCCCCCCTGAAAGCAAACCGCTACCTCCCTGCGGAAAGGAACCGCAGGTCAGGCCGTCAACCTGACGGGTGCCCGGATCCCTCGTACGGGGCGGCGCCGCCTCCATGTCCCTCGGCAGGCCGCGCCATGCCATGCCATGTCACCATCCCCGTCCCGCCTCGCCCGCCTCGCCCGTCTCGGTCTGACTCGCCGCCCCCGGCGCCGCGGCCGTCCCCGCTGACGCCGTCCCGCTACGCCGGAGCCCCCGCCCGCGGTGCCGGTTCCCGCTGCTCCAGCTGGGTGTCCGGCGGCTCGTGCGCCGACGAGGAGGGCTCCGCGGCCGTCGGCTCCGGCGGCTGGGACGGCTCGGGCGGCGGGGCGGTCGGCTGCGGGTCCGGGGTGCGGGTCGGCGCGGGCTGCGCGGGGCCGTCCGGAGTGGGCCGCACGGGGCCGGCGTCCCCGGGCCCCGGCCGGCTCGCCGACGCCGACGGCGAGGCGTCGGCGTCGGGGGACTCACCGTCCTTGCCCTTCTTGTCCTTGCCCTTGCCCCTTGCGTCCTCGCCTCCCGGGCGGACCCGGTCGGCCGACGCCGCGCCGTGCCCGGCGGGGCCGCCGCCCGAGACCGCACGCCCCTCACCCGGCGCGTCGTCGCCCCGCTGCCCGGCAGGCCGGGACGGACCGGCATTCCCGTCGGCACCGTCGGCGCCGACACTCATGCAGCCGGCGGCAGCGGCGACGGCGACCAGCGTGGCGGCCAGACGGGCGGGTACGTACAAGCGGCGCACGGGGCCACCTCCGTGGGGAGTACTGGGTCGACAGGCCCAACTCCCGGCACCCGCAAGAGGACACGCGCGGGGCGCACCAGTGACCTATCCGTAGCCGAGGGCGTGCAGCCGGGCGTCGTCGATCCCGAAGTGGTGCGCGATCTCGTGCACCACGGTGATCTCCGCCTCGGCGACCACGTCCTCCCGGGACTCGCACATCCGCAGCGTCGGCATCCGGTAGATGGTGATGCGGTCCGGCAGCACTCCGGCGTACCACTCACCGCGCTCGGTGAGCGGGGTCCCCTCGTACAGGCCGAGCAGCTCCGGATCGTCCGCCGGGGGCTCGTCCTCGACGAACACCGCCACGTTGTCCATCAGCCGCGTCAACTCCGGCGGGATCCGGTCCAGCGCCTCGGCGACCAGCTCCTCGAACTCCTCGCGTGTCATCTCCAGCACACCGCCATTGTCGTCCACGACCCGTCCGTACGAGTCACATCCGCACCTCGCATATCCGCCGGCCGACATGGGCATACGGGATCAATGGCCCGCGTTCCCGCCGCCGTGTCGACCGTGCTCCGCCGCGTCCGGAGCGCGCCGCGCTCCCTCCTCCGCCGTGCCCGCCGCCCCCGCTCCGCGGCCGCGGTGGAGCTCGCCCCCCGCCGCCGCCCCTGGGCGCGGGCCCTGGGGCTCGTGGCCGTGGTACTGGTCGGCGCCTGGCTCGGGCTCCTCGTGGTGGGCAATGTGCGGGTGCCCGTCGGGCCCATGGACACGACCATGACCCTGCGCCCCTCCTTCACCGGCGGCACGAAGATCAATGTCTCGCCGCTCGGCGCGCTGCAGCTCGACAGCCACACCGCTCCCGTGCGCCTGGACGTCAACGTGGACCAGCTGGACCCGGAGCGCGCCCAGGCCCTCGTCGACCACCCCGAGCGCATCTCCGGGCTCCAGGACGAGGTCACCCGGGACGTCAGCACCGGCACGGCCGACCTCGCCGTGCGCTCTTGCATCGCCGTGGTGACCGGCGCCACCGCCCTGGGCCTCATCGTCTACCGCCGTCCGCGCCGGGCCCTAGCCGCGGGAGGGCTGGCCTTCGCCCTGCTGGCAGCCTCCGGCGGGACCGCCTACGCCACCTGGAACCCGGACTCCGTCCTGGAGCCGCGGTTCTCCGGCCTGCTGTCGTCCGCCCCGTCGCTCGTCGGCGACGCGCGCAGCATCGTCACCGAGTTCGACGTCTACCAGCAGGAGCTGGCCCGTCTGGTCACCAACGTGACCAAGCTCTACGACGCCACGTCCACCCTGCCCACCTACCAGCCGGACCCGACCACCATCCGGGTGCTGCACGTCTCCGACATCCACCTCAACCCGGCGAGCTGGGCGATCATCGGCTCGCTGGTGAAGCAGTACCAGGTGGACGTCATCGTCGACACCGGCGACACCATGGACCACGGCACCGCCGCCGAGAACGGCTTCCTCGACCCCGTCCAGGACCTCGGCGCCCCCTACGTCTGGGTCCGCGGCAACCACGACTCCCGGGTCACCCAGCGCTACCTGGAGGATCTGAAGAACGTGCACGTCCTGGACGACGGCCGGGCCGAGTCCATCGCGGGACTGCGCTTCGCCGGCATCGGCGACCCGCAGTTCACCCCCGACCGTTCCCAGGCCAAGGGCGCCGAGGAGTCCCAGGAGCTGGCCGGGGCCCGTCTCGCCTCCGCCCTGCGCGACCAGACGGCGGCCGGGACGCCGGTGGACGTGGCCCTCGTCCACGAGCCGTCCGCCGCACGCGAGGTGGACGGCACCGTGCCGCTGGTCCTCGCCGGCCACTACCACCGCCAGGACATGGAGGTCATGGAGTACGGCACCCGGCTGCGGATCGAGGGCTCGACCGGCGGCAGCGGGCTGCGCGCCGTCGAGGGCGAGCACCCCGACCCCATCGAGACGTCGATCCTCTACTTCGACCGCGACACCCGCCGGCTGCAGGCGTGGGACTCCATCAAGCTGGGCGGGCTCGGTCTGACGACGGCCGAGGTGAGCCGCCATCTGCCCGAGGAGAACCAGCCCGGCGCGGACTCCCCCTCGCCGTCGGTCTCCCCGTCGTCCTCCGCCTCCTCCCCGGGTGCCTCCTCCCCCTCGCCGTCCCCTGCTCCGTCGCCGTCGGGGTCGCGTCCCTCCCCGCCCGCGACCCGCCCGACGGCCACCCCGTAAACCGTTTTGGCGATAGGTCCCGCCATCCCATATGCTTCTCACGTCCCCGACGCGCTGAGAAGCGCCCAGGCGGGCCGATAGCCCTCATCGTCTAGCGGCCTAGGACGCCGCCCTTTCAAGGCGGTAGCACGGGTTCGAATCCCGTTGGGGGCACGCACCACCCTGTGCGACACTGTCGTACGACACGCTTGGTCCTGTGGAGCAGTTTGGAGTGCTCGCCACCCTGTCAAGGTGGAGGCCGCGGGTTCAAATCCCGTCAGGACCGCTGGTGTTTCACGTGAAACATCGCGGCTGGGTAGCTCAGTTGGTACGAGCGTCCGCCTGAAAAGCGGAAGGTCGCCGGTTCGACCCCGGCCCCAGCCACAGCAAAGGCCCCGATCACCGATCGGGGCCTTGTTGCGTCCCCCGGGTCCTGCGGCCCGGCTCCCCGGCAAAACCGTTGGCCGCGTATTTCCGCGGGATGAGATCCTGGAATCGGTATGTCTACGCACCCTGCCCCCGCTCTCGGTTCCCTCGCCTCCCGCCTCGCCGACCTGTCGCTGCGCGACGCGCACCGGCTCGGCCGGCGGCTGGAGGGCGCCCGCAAGATCCGCAAGCCCGAGGCCCGTGTCGCCGTGCTCGCGGAGATCGAGACGGAGGTCACCGGGGCCGAGGAGCGCATGGCCGCACGCCGCTCGCGCGTGCCCGAGGTGCGGTATCCGGAGCAGCTGCCGGTCAGCCAGAAGAAGGACGAGATCGCCGAGGCGATCCGCGATCACCAGGTGGTGATCGTCGCGGGCGAGACGGGGTCCGGCAAGACCACGCAGATCCCGAAGATCTGCCTGGAACTGGGCCGCGGCGTACGGGGCATGATCGGGCACACCCAGCCCCGGCGGATCGCCGCCCGCACGGTGGCCGAGCGGGTGGCCGAGGAGCTCGAATCGCCGCTCGGGGAAGCCGTCGGCTGGAAGGTCCGGTTCACCGATCAGGTGAACCCCGAGGCCACGTTCATCAAGCTGATGACCGACGGCATCCTGCTCGCGGAGATCCAGACCGACCGCGAGCTGCGCGCCTACGACACGATCATCATCGACGAGGCGCACGAGCGGTCCCTGAACATCGACTTCCTGCTCGGCTACCTCGCGCAGCTGCTGCCCAAGCGCCCGGACCTCAAGGTCGTCATCACCTCGGCGACCATCGACCCGGAGCGTTTCTCCCGGCACTTCGGCGACGCCCCCATCGTCGAGGTCAGCGGCCGGACGTACCCGGTGGAGGTGCGCTACCGTCCGCTGCTGGAGGAGGACTCCGAGGACGCGGACCGCGACCAGATCACGGCGATCACGGACGCGGTCGAGGAGCTGATGACCGAAGGGCCCGGGGACATCCTGGTCTTCCTCTCCGGCGAACGCGAGATCCGCGACACCGCCGACGCCCTGACGAAGAAGCGGTACCGCTCGACCGAAGTGCTGCCCCTGTACGCGCGGCTCTCCCATGCCGAGCAGCACCGCGTGTTCCAGCAGCACAGCGGCCGCAGGATCGTTCTGGCCACCAACGTGGCCGAGACGTCCCTGACCGTGCCGGGCATCAAGTACGTCATCGACCCGGGCTTCGCCCGCATCTCCCGCTACAGCCACCGCACCAAGGTGCAGCGGCTGCCCATCGAACCCGTCTCGCAGGCCAGCGCCAACCAGCGCAAGGGCCGCTGCGGCCGTACGTCGGACGGCATCTGCATCCGGCTGTACAGCGAGGACGACTTCCTGTCCCGTCCGGAGTTCACGGACGCGGAGATCCTCCGCACCAACCTGGCCTCGGTCATCCTGCAGATGACCGCGGCCGGACTCGGCGACATCGAGAAGTTCCCCTTCATCGACCCGCCCGACCACCGCAACATCCGCGACGGTGTGCAGCTGCTCCAGGAACTGGGCGCGCTGGACGCCTCGCAGAAGGACCCGCGCAAGCGGCTCACGCAGACCGGCCGCAAGCTGGCCCAGCTGCCGGTGGACCCGCGGCTGGCGCGCATGGTGCTGGAGGCCGACCGCAACGGCTGCGTCCGCGAGGTCATGGTGATCGCCGCCGCCCTGTCCATCCAGGACCCGCGCGAGCGCCCGGCCGACAAGCAGACCCAGGCCGACCAGCAGCACGCCCGCTTCCGCGACGAGACCAGCGACTTCCTCGCCTACCTGAACCTGTGGCGCTACGTGCGCGAGCAGCAGAAGGAGCGGGGCTCCTCCTCGTTCCGCCGCATGTGCAAGCAGGAGTTCCTCAACTTCCTGCGCATCCGCGAGTGGCAGGACATCTACACCCAGCTGCGCACGGTCGCCAAGCAGATGGGCATCCACCTCAACGACCAGGACGCCCCCGCCGACCGCATCCACGTCTCCCTGCTGGCCGGGCTGCTGTCCCACATCGGCATGAAGGACGTCAAGGAGTCCAAGGACTCCGCCCCGGCCGGCCGCAAGGACGGCGGGCGCGGCGAGTACATCGGCGCCCGCAACGCCAAGTTCGCGATCTTCCCCGGCTCCGCCCTGTTCAAGAAGCCGCCGCGGTTCGTGATGTCGGCGGAGCTGGTCGAGACGTCCCGGCTGTGGGCGCGGGTCAACGCGAAGATCGAGCCGGAGTGGGTGGAACCGCTCGCGGAGCACCTGCTCAAGCGCACCTACAGCGAGCCGCACTGGGAGAAGGACCAGGCGGCGGTGATGGCCTACGAGAAGGTCACCCTGTACGGCGTGCCGATCGTGGCGCACCGCAAGGTGAACTACGGCCGGATCGATCCCGAGGTCTCCCGCGAGCTGTTCATCCGCCACGCCCTGGTGGAGGGCGACTGGCGCACGCACCACAAGTTCTTCGCCGACAACCGCCGGCTGCTCACCGAGGTGGAGGAACTGGAGCACCGGGCCCGGCGACGGGACATCCTGGTGGACGACGAGACGCTGTTCGACTTCTACGAGCAGCGGATCCCCGAACACGTCGTCTCCGGCGCCCACTTCGACTCCTGGTGGAAGCGCAAGCGGCACGAGCAGCCCGATTACCTGGACTTCGAGCGGGAGATGCTCATCCGGGAGTCGGCTCAGGCCGTCACCAAGGCCGACTACCCCGACACCTGGCGGCAGGGTCCGCTGAAGTTCCGGGTGACGTACCAGTTCGAGCCCGGCGCCGACGCCGACGGCGTGACCGTGCACATCCCGCTCCAGGTGCTGAACCAGGTCACCGACGAGGGCTTCGACTGGCAGATCCCCGGCCTGCGCGAACAGGTCGTCACGGAGCTGATCCGCTCCCTGCCCAAGCCGGTGCGCCGGCACTACGTCCCGGCGCCCAACTACGCCAAGGCGTTCCTGGAGCGGGCGGTCCCGCTCCAGGAGCCGCTGACCGTGACGATGGCCCGCGAGCTGAAGCGCATGGTGGGTGTCCCCTTCGACGCGGAGGACTTCGACTGGTCGCGGGTCCCCGACCACCTGCGGATCACCTTCCGGATCGTCGACGAACGGCGGCGCACGCTCGCCGAGGACAAGGACCTGGAGGCGTTGCGGCTGCGGCTGAAGCCGCGCGCCCGCAAGGCGTTGAGCCGCGCCGCCGCGGCCACCGCCGAGCGCAGCGGCGGCGAGTCGCTGGAACGCTCGGGGCTCACCGACTGGACCCTCGGCACGCTCACCCGGGTCTTCGAGACCCGCCGGGCCGGCCAGCCCGTCAAGGCCTACCCGGCGCTGGTGGACGACGGCGACACCGTGTCGGTGCGGCTGTTCGACACCGAGGCCGAGCAGCAGGAGGCGATGTGGAAGGGCACCCGCCGCCTCATCCTGCGGAACATCCCGGTCAACCCCGCGAAGTTCGCATCCGAAAAGCTGACGAACCAGCAGAAGCTGGCGCTGTCCGCGAATCCGCACGGTTCGATGCAGGCGCTGTTCGACGACTGCGCCATGGCGGCGGCCGACCGGCTGATCGCCGACTTCGGCGGACCGGTGTGGGACGAAGAGTCGTACCGCAAGCTGTTCGACCGGGTGCGCGCCGAGATCGTGGACACCACCGTCCGGGCGGTGGGGCAGGTGCAGCAGGTGCTCGCCGCCTGGCAGGCGTGCGAGCGACGGCTGAAGGCGGTCCGCAGCCCGGCGCTCCTGGCGAACCTGCGGGATGTCCGGGAGCAGTTGGATGCGCTGGTGGGGCCGGGCTTCGTGACGGCCGCCGGACTGCGCAGGCTGCCGGACCTGATGCGGTATCTGGTGGCCGCCGACCGGCGGCTCCAGCAGATGCCCGCCAACGCCCAGCGGGACACCACCCGCATGGAGAAGGTCCGGGAGATGCAGGACGAGTACGCGTGGCTGCTGGAGCAGATGCCCCAGGGCCGCCCGGTCCCGCAGCAGGTGCGGGACGTCCGGTGGATGATCGAGGAGCTGCGGGTCAGCTACTTCGCGCACGCGCTGGGCACCGCGCACCCCGTCTCGGACAAGCGGATCATCAAGGCGATCGACGCGCTGGCACCGTGACGGTGCGGCCACCCAGGGTGAGTTCGACCAGGCGGCCACCCTCCTGTACAGTCTCTTTTCGCAGCGCACGGCAGTGACCGCGCCGCACATCTGGTCCTGTGGAGCAGTTTGGAGTGCTCGCCACCCTGTCAAGGTGGAGGCCGCGGGTTCAAATCCCGTCAGGACCGCATCACCGAGAAGGCCCGCCCCCGTGAGGGAGCGGGCCTTCCGCATGTCGGGCCCGGGGCCGGCACCCGTCCAGCACGGGCTCCTGGGCGGCGCCCAGCAACTGGTTCCGTCGGGCCCGGCGCGGCAGGCCGGTGGGCCCGGCACCGGTCGGACTCCGGGGCCCAGCACCGGCCGAGCCCCGCCCCGCCGCTCCCCGTCGCACGCCGCCCGGCCGTCCTCCGCACCGGCACGGCACGGGGCCGCTCGTCCCGGAGGGCCCGTGACCGGCGGTCGCCCAGCCGCACGGTCGACCGGCCGGCGGCCGTACGGCTCCACCCCGCACCTCCCGTCCCCGGTGACTTTTCACTCCGGCGGCAGGACGGCGGCTCCGCGCGCCGGGGGGCCGCCACTCCACGGCTTCGCCCCACGGCCCGTCACATGTGCCCGCACGCCGGTCGACCGCCCCCTGCCTGCCCCCTCCGTCCGGGCGACGCCGCTCTGGAAGCCCTCAGGGCCGTCCGGACCCACCGGCGTCGCGTCTCCGGCCACCGGGGCCCTGTGACGGCCCCGTACGGCCCTCAGGGCGTCTTGACGGGACCTCTTTCCCTCGGTAGTCCAGAAGACAGGGACCGCTTTCCCCGCGGCCCTCTGGAGGTGGCGCATGGCGGCTTCGGCGAGGCACGAGACGCGGGCGCTGCTCCGCGCGCACCTGTCGGCCGCGTCGGGGTACCGGCACGTCACCCGCCACTGTCCGATCTGTCATCGCCTGCTGCGGCTGGCGATGGACTCCGCGCCCCGCTCCGCCGGCTCTCCGGCGCGCACCCCGCAGGGGGAACCGGACGCGGCCCGTTCCGCCTCCGCCGAGGCCGAGTTGGCGCCCACCGAACCCAAGGCCCGGCCCCAATAGCGCATATGCCAACAGCTCAACAAGCCGGTCGGTATGTGACGGGTGTCACCGTATGAGTTTTGGGAAGTGTGGCACTTACCCCCGCCCTACAACGAGTCGATTTAATATGTGCAATTGCACTACCCCCGGCACGGTGGCCACGACTCCGCTGCGTCACCGGACGGCAGGTGCTCCCGGCGCCCCGCAGGCCCGCCGACCGCCCGGAGGGGTCCGCCGAGGGCCTGCCGCCGTCCGCTCCGCCCTATGAGCCGCCGGGCCCACGCGCCGTCCCGCACGGGCCCGTTGGGACCTCGCCCGCACCGCACACACTCGCACGGGGACGCACAAAAAAGATCGCGCTGGACCCGGCGGGAGTCCAGCGCGATCGACGACGCACCCGTGTTCAGTTGCCTGGGAAGCCCCTGGAGGCTTGGGCGAGGGGGCTGTTGGGGCAGTCCCCGCGTCGCTTGGAGCTGTGGTTCCGGGCGCTTCGGCAGGTTTGGGGACCAGCCGGATTGCCCAGGTCAATCAGTTGTTCAGGCCTCGCTGCGCTGCTGCGGAATGCCCGCGAGCAGGGCGCGGACCTCGGCTTCGCGGTAGCGGCGGTGCCCGCCGAGCGTGCGGATCGACGTGAGCTTGCCGGCCTTCGCCCAGCGCGTGACCGTCTTCGGGTCGACGCGGAACATGGTGGCGACCTCAGCCGGGGTCAGCAGCGGCTCGGCATCAGGGGTGCGAGCGGTCATGAGCGGCCTCCTCGGGAGAACCGAACCTTCTCGGTTCTTTCCTCTAAATTCTGCACCTTGACCCGCGTTGCCCGAAATGGCGGACGCGAGTCGAGTCGGTTATAGGACGAACGGCTTGTCCTCGGCACTACAACTACACCATCTGTCCAGCCGCGTCGGCCAAACCGATGGAATTGCCCTCCCAGGTGTTCATCAGCCGCGGAAGCCGATGGACCATGCCATAGCGGACAGTCACGCCACTGTGACGATCAGTCACAGGGCGATCAGGAGTCACCAGACCCCCCAAAGCGTGCAATGCTGAGAATCCGCCCATGATGGAGCACAGCAGGACGGAGGAGTCCTCCCCGGACTCCTTGTCCTATTTTGGCATGAGGGTGGGCAACGGGCGCAAGGGTCCCGTACGTGCGGTCCGTCACGCTTGACACGCTTGGGAGTTACGCCCGGATCGGTCTCTACGTCCGTTGTCGGATCCGCGTCGGCGTCCGCCGGACACCGACGACGCGTCACCTCAGGGCGATGACAGAACACCAAGACGGGCGTCAGGTCAAACGTCAGTTCGCGGACCGCAGATCGCGCACCGACCGCCACCGCTCCACCAGCCGCGCGTACGCGGCCCCGGCCCGCTCCCCGTCGCCGCGGCGGAGCGCCGCGATGCCCTCGGCCACGTCCGCGGCCGAGTGGTCCGCCTCCAGCGTCCCCGCCGGCAGGGCGTGCACCAGCCCGCCGTAGTCCAGCTCGACCAGTGACCGGGGGTGGAACTCCTCCAGCCAGCGTCCGATGTCGACCAGTCCGTCGATCAGGGGGCCCTCGTCCACGGCGTCCTTCAGCGCCCGCAGTCCCCGGGCCACCCGCCGCCGGGCCTCCACCATCGGCGTCCGGTACCGCAGCACCGGCGCCTCGTCCGCCGTGCCCTTGGCGTACTCGCGCTCCTCGTCGGAGACCAGGACGAACCAGTTGATCGGCACCTGCCAGGTCGCCGTGCGGATCCAGGGCCGGGCGTCGGGGTGCTCGCTGAGCCACCGCTCGTAGTCACGCACCGCCTGGTGCCGGACCACCGGGGGGATCAGGGCGTCCAGGACCGGCAGCGGGAAGTCCTCGGCGAGCTCGCCCAGGGCCTGCCAGCCGCGCAGCCGGGTGCGCCACGGGCAGACGCGGATCTCGCCGTCCTCCTCGAGCACGAACGCGTCGTCGCTCTCGTGAACGGGAACGGGCACCGGCGGCGTGGGCACCAGGTCGGTCAGCGCCCGGCGGAGCTCGTCCTGGCAGGAGGGGCGGTCGGGGCGGCGGGCGTAGCGGGCCCAGTGGCCGCGTTCCGGCTCCGGGAAGGCGGCCAGCGGTTCGTAGACGCGCAGGTAGGTCGCGTAGGGGACGATCACCGAGGTCACCTTGGGCACGCCTGGTCCCTCCCCCGCGCACTGCGTCGAAAACCTTCGGACACGACACCTCCGCAGCCGGGAATCCCCGGCAAATCGTCGCACGGCGGTACTCCGGTCGGAGGTGATCCTCACCACGGTGCCGCCGAACCGCCCGGCAGGCTCTAACCTCATGGTCACGACCCCCGCCGCCTCCCCGCTGCCACAAGCATGGGGGGCCTGGGGGAGTCCCGTCCCACCCGCCGCTACCGACTCAGGAGTCACCACCGTGACCGACGTATCTGACGGCGTCCTGCACACCCTGTTCCATTCGGACCAGGGAGGTCATGAGCAAGTCGTGCTCTGTCAGGACCGTGCCAGCGGCCTCAAGGCCGTCATCGCCATCCACTCCACCGCCCTGGGCCCCGCCCTGGGCGGTACGCGCTTCTACCCGTACGCCTCCGAGGAGGAGGCCGTCGCCGACGCGCTGAACCTCGCGCGCGGGATGTCGTACAAGAACGCCATGGCCGGGCTCGGACACGGCGGCGGCAAGGCCGTGATCATCGGTGACCCCGAGCAGATCAAGAGCGAGGAACTGCTGCTGGCCTACGGCCGGTTCGTGGCCTCGCTCGGCGGCCGGTACGTCACCGCGTGCGACGTCGGCACCTACGTCTCGGACATGGACGTCGTCGCGCGGGAGTGCCGCTGGACGACCGGCCGCTCCCCCGAGAACGGCGGCGCGGGCGACTCCTCCGTGCTCACCTCCTTCGGCGTCTACCAGGGCATGCGGGCCTCGGCCCAGCACCTGTGGGGCGACCCGTCGCTGCGGGACCGCAAGGTCGGGGTCGCCGGCGTGGGCAAGGTCGGCCACCACCTGGTGGAGCACCTGCGCGCCGAGGGCGCCGAGGTCGTGATCACCGACGTGCGCGAGGACGCGGTGCGCCGGGTCCTGGACCGGCACCCGCAGGGCGTCACCGCCGTGGCCGGCACGGCGGAGCTGATCCGCACCGAGGGCCTGGACATCTACGCCCCGTGCGCGCTCGGCGGCGCGCTGGACGACGACACGGTGTCCGTGCTGACCGCCAAGGTGGTCTGCGGCGCCGCCAACAACCAGCTCGCCCACCCGGGCGTGGAGAAGGACCTCGCCGACCGCGGGATCCTCTACGCGCCGGACTACGTGGTGAACGCGGGCGGGGTCATCCAGGTCGCCGACGAGCTGCACGGCTTCGACTTCGACCGGTGCAAGGAGAAGGCGTCGAAGATCTTCGACACCACGCTCGCCATATTCGCACGTGCGAAGTCGGACGGCATTCCGCCGGCCGCGGCGGCCGACCGGATCGCCGAGCAGCGGATGGCGGAGGCGCGCGCGGCACGGTGAGGCGGGACGTGCCGGGGCGGCCGGCCGCGACCGCCTCGCACGTCTGAGCGGTACCCGCCGGGGCGTAGTTGGAGAGAACTCTCACTTCTCCCGGCGGGTCGAGCGCCGATAAGTGGCAAAAATCGCGTTTGACCAGCGAGGACGAGGCCCTGCGGCGGTCCTGGGCACGGGCACGTCATGCGGGCGACGTACCGGATGGGCGCGGGCTCAGGTACCGTGGAAGCCACTACGGACCGGTCTCTCCGAGGAGAGTCCGTTCCGGACCATGAACGCGTGTCAAGACTCTGGGGCCGTCGAGCCCCGTCGTTGAGGGGGTCGAGCCATGGGGCGCGGCCGGGCCAAGGCCAAGCAGACGAAGGTCGCCCGCCAGCTGAAGTACAACAGCGGTGGGACGGACCTCACACGCCTGGCCGAGGAGCTGGGCGCATCGACATCGAGCACATCACCGGCCAACGGTGATCACTTCGACGCCGATGAGCATGACGACGACCTGTACGCACGGTACGCCGACCTCTATGAGGACGACGCCCAGGACGAGGACGGCCAGTCCTCGCAACAGCGTCGCGGCGCTTGACCTTGCACTGAGCAGCAGACCGGTCGGTGACGGAAGTCACCGGCCGGCTTCTGTGCTACCCGGGTTCGTGCTGCCCGCACCGTCCGTACGGGCAGCACCCCCGGGTGCTCACGTCGCGTAGTCACTCACCAGGGCGGCGCCCGTCGGGCGGTCGCCGCGTTCGGTGATCTCGCCGGCCACCCAGGCGTCCACGCCCCGGTCGGCCAGCGTGGCCAGGGCCACCTCGGTGGACTCCTGCGGCACGATCGCGATCATGCCGACGCCCATGTTCAGCGTCTTCTCCAGCTCCAGGCGCTCGACCGATCCGGTCCGGCCGACGAGGTCGAACACCGGGCCGGGCGTCCAGGTCGAGCGGTCGACCACCGCATGCAGCCCGTCCGGCACGACCCGGGCCAGGTTGGCCGCGAGCCCGCCGCCGGTGACGTGGCTGAAGGCGTGCACCTCGGTGGTGCGCAGCAGCGCCAGGCAGTCCAGCGAGTAGATCTTGGTCGGCTCCAGCAGTTCCTCGCCCAGGGTCCGGCCGAACTCCTCGATCCGGCTCTCCAGGGCCAGGCCGGCCTGGTTCAGCAGCACGTGCCGCACCAGGGAGTACCCGTTGGAGTGGAGTCCGGAGGCGGCCATCGCGATCACCGCGTCACCCGAACGGATACGGTCGGCGCCGAGCATCCGGTCGGCCTCCACCACGCCCGTGCCGGCACCGGCGACGTCGAAGTCGTCCTCGCCCAGCAGGCCGGGGTGCTCGGCGGTCTCGCCGCCGACCAGTGCGCAGCCGGCGAGCACGCAGCCCTCGGCGATGCCCTTGACGATCGCGGCGACCCGCTCGGGGTGGACCTTGCCGACGCAGATGTAGTCGGTCATGAACAGGGGCTCGGCGCCGCACACCACGATGTCGTCCATGACCATGGCGACCAGGTCGTGGCCGATGGTGTCGTAGACGCCCATGCGGCGGGCGATGTCGACCTTGGTGCCCACGCCGTCGGTGGCCGAGGCCAGCAGGGGACGGTCGAACCGCTTCAGGGCGGAGGCGTCGAAGAGGCCGGCGAATCCGCCGAGGCCGCCGAGGACCTCGGGGCGCTGCGTCTTCTTCACCCACTCCTTCATCAGGGCGACCGCGCGGTCGCCCGCTTCGATGTCGACGCCTGCGGCTGCGTAACTGGCGCCGCCCCCGTCAAGGGATGTCTGGGACATGGAGGTGAGAGCTTTCGTGTCGTACGGCAGGGCTTACGGGCGGCGGATCGCGTCGACCGCGGCCGGGGCGGCCGTACCGGCGGCCAGCTCCGTCTCCAGCAGCTGCTTGCCGAGGAGCTCCGGGTCGGGCAGGTCCATCGGGTACTCGCCGTCGAAGCAGGCACGGCACAGGTTCGGCTTGGCGATGGTGGTCGCCTCGATCATGCCGTCGATGGAGATGTACGCCAGGGAGTCGGCGCCCAGGGAGGTGCCGATCTCGTCGATCGTCATGCCGTTGGCGATGAGCTCGGCCCGGGTGGCGAAGTCGATACCGAAGAAGCACGGCCACTTCACGGGCGGCGAGGAGATCCGGATGTGGACCTCGGCCGCGCCGGCCTCGCGGAGCATGCGGACCAGGGCGCGCTGGGTGTTGCCGCGGACGATCGAGTCGTCGACCACGACCAGCCGCTTGCCCTTGATCACTTCCTTGAGCGGATTCAGCTTCAAGCGAATACCGAGCTGCCGGATCGTCTGCGACGGCTGGATGAACGTCCGTCCGACGTAGGCGTTCTTCACCAGGCCGGCCCCGAACGGAATGCCGGACGCCTCCGCGTAGCCGATGGCGGCGGGGGTGCCGGACTCCGGGGTGGGTATCACCAGGTCGGCCTCGGCGGGCGCCTCGGCGGCCAGACGGCGGCCCATCTCGACGCGCGACAGGTAGACGTTCCGGCCGGCGATGTCGGTGTCCGGACGGGCCAGGTAGACGTATTCGAAGACGCAGCCCTTGGGCTTTGCTTCCGCGAATCGCGAACTGCGGAGGCCGTTCTCGTCGATCGCGACGAACTCCCCCGGCTCGATCTCCCGGACGAAGCTGGCGCCGCAGATGTCCAGGGCGGCGGACTCGGAGGCCACCACCCAGCCGCGCTCCAGCCGGCCGAGGACCAGCGGGCGGATGCCCTGCGGGTCGCGGGCGGCGTAGAGCGTGCCCTCGTCCATGAAGACGAGGCTGAAGGCGCCCTTGACCAGGGGAAGGACGACGTGCGCGGCCTGCTCCACGGTCACCGGCTCGCCGTCGGCGGCACGCTGGCCCGCCAGCAGGGCGGTGATCAGGTCGGTGTCGTTGGTGGCCGCCACCTTGGGGGCGCGGCCGTTCTCCTTCGGCAGCTCGGCGACCAGTTCGGCGAGTTCCGCCGTGTTGACCAGGTTGCCGTTGTGGCCGAGCGCGATCGATCCGTGCGCGGTGGCACGGAAGGTCGGCTGGGCGTTCTCCCACACCGAGGCACCGGTGGTCGAGTAGCGGGCGTGACCGACCGCGATGTGACCCTGGAGGGAACCGAGCGAGGTCTCGTCGAAGACCTGGGACACCAGGCCCATGTCCTTGAAGACGAGGATCTGGGAGCCGTTGCTGACCGCGATTCCCGCGGATTCCTGGCCCCGATGCTGGAGGGCGTAGAGCCCGAAGTACGTGAGCTTGGCGACCTCTTCGCCCGGAGCCCAGACACCGAAGACGCCGCAGGCGTCCTGGGGGCCCTTCTCTCCGGGGAGCAGGTCGTGGTTGAGTCGTCCGTCACCACGTGGCACGGAACCGAGTGTAGGCGAGGTCGACCACTGGTCCGAATTGGGGATCCCGGACGAGCGGTGGCTCACCCGGCGGCGAAAGCCGGCACCTCGACGCCGTCGTCGCTGGTCAGCGTGAGATTCCGGTACTCGATGCGGTACTCGGCCCGGCCGTCGAAGAGCTTCAGCACCGTCTCCTCGACGTCCATGAGTGAGCCTTCGCACATCATTCGGGTCGTGGACGGGGCGCCGAGGGTGATATGGCCGTCGCGCACCGTGGCGTCGGCGCTCACGTGGTTGCACCCCGTGCTGCCGGAGACGGTGCCCTGCTCCCGGTCGACGGTGAGGTGGGCCCGGCCGTCGGCGCCGGGGAGCGCGATGCTCCACCTCGTGCCGCGCAGCGGTGCGTGCTCGGCACGGCTGAGCCGGACGGACGTGCCGTCGTCGGCGGTGAGGGTCAGCCGGTCGCCGTCGGCCCGGGTCGTCAGCGGCTGGTTCCTGAGGGTGTCGGCGAGGTGGCGCTCGAAGTCCATGACCGGCTCGGGGCAGGCCATCAGGGTGATGCCGATGGTGAGGGTCACGCGGTCGCCGTCGAAGGCGGCCCGGCCCCGGAGCCGGTTGCAGCCGTAGTTGCCCTCGGCCCTGCCCCCGTCGTCGACGGTGAGGTGGGCGTCGGAGGGGGCGCGGTGGGTGGTGCCGCCGGCGGTGACGCTGTCCACGTCCCACCGGACGCCGGCGATCCGCTGCTCCGCGCCTGCGGAACCGCTGTCCGTGCCGGCCCGTGCGGTGCCGCAGGCCGCCGTCAGCGGTAAGAGGAGGAGGGCGGCGGCGGTCAGGGCGGTGCGTCGCCTGCCGCGTTCCCCGGTGGTCCGCCGGATCGTCCGTCCGGTCGCCTGCTCGCGCTTCTGCCTGTCCATACCGGTCGGACGGGGAGGGGGACGAACCGGTTCCCTCCCCGCACCTCCCTCCCCGGGTCAGCCCAGGAGCGGCAGGTGGGGCCCCAGGTCCGCGCGCTCCCCGCTCGCGCTCACCTCTCCGGCGGCCACCGCGTCCCGCCAGGCGGTACGTCCGGTGGCCAGGCGGATCCAGGTCAGCGGGTCCGTCTCGACGACGTGGGGCGGTGTGCCACGGGTGTGCCGGGGCCCCTCCCCGCACTGCACCACGGCGAACGGCGGCACCCGCACCTCCGTCGAACCGCCGGGCGCCTTCCCCGCCAGGGTGTCGGCCAGCATCCGGGTGCAGACGGCGAGGGCCTGACGGTCGAGGGGGATCCCGAGGCCGGGGACGGCGGCGTTCAGGTCGTCGGTGTGGACGACCAGCTCCACGGTGCGGGTGACCAGGTGGCCGGTGAGGGCCGTGGCGCCGGCGCGCGGAGCGGGGGTCCGGTCCGGCGGGGCGTCGGACAGGTGCCGGGCCAGGTCTTCCCCGGTGCGGGTGAGGAGGCCGGCGAGGTCGGGAGTGGCCTCGGCAGGGGCCCGGGCGTCCCCGGCGACCGCGTCGGCGTGGGTGGCGGTGGCGGCCGGACAGTCCAGCAGGGGCGGATCGGGCTCCGCCGGTCCGTCCTGCTCCGGGGTGCGGCCGATGCTCGCGACGGTCGTCGCCAGGTGCGCGGCCAGGTCCCGTACGGTCCAGTCCCCGAGGCGCGTGGGCAGGGCGAGCCGCCGCTCGTCCAGGGCGCCCACCGCCTGCCGTACGTGCCCGAACTGGGCGAGGACGGCGGCGCGGGTCCTGACGGGGTCGTAACTGCGGGTGCGCTTCCTGGCCGGTGGCATGGCGGAAGCCTATGCGGGGGCCGCGGGCGCCGGCTCGGGTAGGTCGAACACCTCGCCGTTGCGCGGGACGCCGAGGCCGCGCCAGCGGAACGGGACTCCGCGCGCCGTGTCCGGGTCGGGACCGTCCATCAGCTGGAAGTGCAGGTGCGGCTCGGTGGAGTTCCCGGAGTTCCCGCAGCGGGCGACGACCTGGCCGGCGCGCACCGTGTCGCCCTCGCGGACCGTGAAGGAGCCGCGCCGGACGTGGGCGTAGGCGGCGTAGGTGCCGTCCCCGAGGTCCAGCACGAGGTGGTTGCCCAGGATCCAGCGGACGCCCGACATCTCGCGCACCGATCCCTCGGCCAGCATCAGGTACAGCAGCGCGGGCACGGAGGTGCGGCTGCGGTGGTCGCGCCGGCCGTCGTCGGCCCGTACGACCGTGGCGTCGGCCACGGCGAGCAGCGGGGCACCGTACGCCGGGAACTCCTCGGGGCGGCGGCCGAGCGGCCACAGCGCCGAGAACCCGGGGCGGGCGCCCGGCTCCGGTTCGGCGACGAGGTCGATGGCGTAGGTCTGGCCGTAGGCGTGGACCCCGTGGCTCGGCGTGCGGTCGGCCGGGCTGTTCAGCGCGGACCAGCGGCCGGTCACCGGCGGAGCGACCTCGACGGGCGGCCGGGCCGTGCCGGGGGCGTCGGGTGCGCCGCCCCAGCGGTTGACCACGGTGATCAGGACGTAGGCGAGGGCGAGCGGGAGGAGGTTCCACCACACGGGGTGGTCCCAGCCGAGGCACAGATGGGCGGTGACCAGGGCGATGCAGCTCAGCTGCAGGCCCCGGAAGACGGTCATGGCGATCTTGCGTACGGACATGGTTCCCCCGTGTCCTCGTCGGTGCGGTGGTCAGGGGCGGGCCGCCGACAGCGCCACCAGCAGCGGGACGACCCGGCCCGGCGGGACCTCGTGGCGTCCCCGGCCGGTGGTGTGCAGCCAGCCGGCGGCCGTGAGCTGGCGCAGGTGGTGGTAGATCTGGCCGGTGGTGCCCACGCCGTCCAGTTCGGCCAGCTCGGCCGCGGTACGGCGGCCGCCGGTGATCTCCCGCAGCAGCCGCAGCCGGACCGGGTGCCCGAGCGCGGCGAACGCCTCGGCGGCCTCCTGCCAGTCGGTGTCCAGGAGCCCTTCGGTGAGCGCCCCGTGCTGCCACTCGTACTGCTCCCCGGTGGGCAGCCGGACCGCCCCGGTGAACAGCACCCCGCCGTCGGCCGCGCCCAGCCCGGCGAGCTGCTCCTTGAACCCCTGCAGGGCCCAGAAGTCGCCCTCGCCGATGCGGGGTGCCGGGTGCTGCGCCTTCTCCAGTGCCGCCAGTCTCCGTTCGAGGTCGGCGACGCGCTCTTCGAGTTCCACACTCAGAGATTACGGAACTACGTAATTACGTGCAAGAGGCGGAGCGGCCCGGAAGACGACGCGAACGCCTCGTCCGGCCCGCCGCGCGGCCGGCGGGGACACGCGAAGCCCCCGCCCGGCGGACCGGACGGGGGCTTCGTGAGGTGCCGGAACCCCTACGCGAGCAGCGCGGGGATCGTCGCCTCGTGGGTCTCGCGGAGTTCCGCCAGGGTCAGCGTGAACTCGCCCTGGACCTCCACCGTGTCGCCGTCGACGACACCGATGCGGGTGGTGGGCAGGCCGCGGGCACCGCACATGTCGGTGAAGCGCAGCTCCTCCGAACGCGGGACGGCGACGATCGCGCGGCCGGCCGACTCGGAGAACAGGAAGGTGAAGGCGTCGAGGCCGTCCGGGACGACCAGCCGCGCGCCCTTCCCGCCGAGCAGCGCCGACTCGACGACCGCCTGGATGAGACCGCCGTCGGACAGGTCGTGCGCGGCGTCGATCATGCCGTCGCGCGAGGCCGAGATCAGGATCTCGGCGAGCAGGCGCTCCCGCTCCAGGTCGACCGCGGGGGGCAGACCGCCGAGGTGGTCGTGGACGACCTGGGACCAGGCCGAGCCGCCGAACTCCTCACGGGTGTCACCGAGGAGGTGGATGAGCTGCCCCTCCTCGCGGAAGGCGGCCGGGGTGCGGCGGGCCACGTCGTCGATGACGCCGAGGACGGCGACCACCGGGGTCGGGTGGATGGCGGCCTCGCCGGTCTGGTTGTACAGCGAGACGTTGCCGCCGGTCACCGGGGTGCCGAGCTGCTGACAACCGTCCGCCAGACCGCGCACGGCCTCGGCGAACTGCCACATGACCGCCGGGTCCTCCGGCGAGCCGAAGTTCAGGCAGTCGGAGACGGCGAGCGGCTTGGCGCCGGTCGTCGCCACGTTGCGGTAGGCCTCGGCGAGGGCCAGCTGGGCGCCCGTGTACGGGTCCAGCTTGGCGTAGCGGCCGTTGCCGTCGGTGGCGATGGCGACACCGAGCCCGGTCTTCTCGTCGACGCGGATCATGCCGGAGTCCTCCGGCATCGCCAGCACCGTGTTGCCCTGCACGAAGTGGTCGTACTGCTGGGTGATCCACTGCTTCGACGCCTGGTTCGGCGAGCCGACCAGCTTCAGAACCTGGTCCTTCAGCTCCTCGCCGGTCTCCGGGCGGGGCAGCTTGTTCGCGTCGTCGGCCTGCAGCGCGTCCTGCCACTCGGGGCGGGCATAGGGGCGCTCGTAGACCGGGCCGTCGTGGGCGACGGTGCGCGGGTCGACGTCGACGATCTTGCCGCCGTGCCAGTAGATCTCCAGGCGATCGCCGTCGGTCACCTCCCCGATGACGGTGGCGATGACGTCCCACTTCTCGCAGATCTCGAGGAAGCGGTCGACCTTCTCCGGCTCCACGACCGCGCACATGCGCTCCTGCGACTCGCTCATGAGGATCTCCTCGGGCGAGAGCGTGGAGTCGCGCAGCGGCACGTCGTCGAGGGTGACGCGCATGCCGCCTGAGCCGTTGGAGGCCAGCTCGGAGGTGGCGCAGGACAGGCCGGCCGCGCCGAGGTCCTGGATGCCGACGACCAGCTTCTCCTTGAACGCCTCCAGGGTGCACTCGATGAGCAGCTTCTCCTGGAAGGGGTCACCGACCTGGACGGCGGGACGCTTCGACGGCTTGGCGTCGTCGAAGGTCTCGGAGGCGAGGATCGACGCGCCGCCGATGCCGTCGCCGCCGGTGCGGGCGCCGTAGAGGATGACCTTGTTGCCCGCGCCGGAGGCCTTGGCGAGGTGGATGTCCTCGTGCCGCATCACGCCGATCGCGCCGGCGTTGACCAGCGGGTTGCCCTGGTAGCAGGCGTCGAAGACGACCTCGCCGCCGATGTTGGGCAGGCCCAGGCAGTTGCCGTAGCCGCCGATGCCGGCGACCACGCCGGGCAGCACCCGCTTGGTGTCGGGGTGGTCGGCGGCGCCGAAGCGCAGCGGGTCCACGACCGCGACCGGGCGTGCGCCCATCGCGATGATGTCGCGGACGATGCCGCCGACGCCCGTGGCCGCGCCCTGGTAGGGCTCGACGTAGGAGGGGTGATTGTGCGACTCGACCTTGAAGGTGACCGCGTAGCCCTGGCCGACGTCGACCACGCCGGCGTTCTCGCCGATGCCGACGAGCAGCGCGTCGGACTCGGGGGCCTTCTCGCCGAACTGGCGCAGGTGGACCTTGGAGGACTTGTACGAGCAGTGCTCGGACCACATCACCGAGTACATGGCGAGTTCGGCGCCGGTGGGCCGGCGGCCGAGGATCTCGACGATCCGCTCGAACTCGTCCTTCTTCAGTCCGAGTTCGGCCCAGGGCAGCTCGACGTCGGGGGTCGCGGCCGCGTGCTCGACCGTGTCCAGAGGCGTCCGGCTCATGCGTTGACCAGCTTCTTGAGGATCGAGGTGAAGAAGGGGAGGCCGTCGGTGCGGCCCGTGCCGATCAGCGGCTCGACGGCGTGCTCGGGGTGCGGCATGAGGCCGACGACGTTGCCCGCGGCGTTGGTGATGCCGGCGATGTCGTTGAGCGAGCCGTTGGGATTGAAGTCCACGTAGCGGAAGGCCACGCGGCCCTCGGCCTCCAGCTCGTCCAGCGTCCGCCGGTCGGCCACGTAGCGGCCGTCCATGTTCTTCAGCGGGATGTGGATCTCCTGGCCGGCCGTGTAGTCGGCGGTCCAGGCGGTGTCCGCGTTCTCCACCCGCAGCTTCTGGTCGCGGCAGATGAAGTGCAGGTGGTCGTTGCCGAGCATGCCGCCGGGCAGCAGGTGGGCCTCGGTGAGGATCTGGAAGCCGTTGCAGATGCCGAGGACGGGCAGGCCCGCCTTCGCCTGCTCGATGACGGTGTCCATGACCGGCGAGAAACGGGCGATGGCCCCGGCCCGCAGGTAGTCGCCGTAGGAGAACCCGCCGCACAGCACCACGGCGTCGACCTGCTTGAGGTCCTTGTCCTTGTGCCAGAGCGACACCGGTTCGGCACCGGCGAGACGGATCGCGCGCTCGCTGTCCCGGTCGTCGAGACTGCCCGGGAAAGTGACGACGCCAATACGAGCGGTCACTTCACGGCCTCCGCGACTTCCTCGACACGGACGGTGAAGTCCTCGATGACGGTGTTGGCGAGGAAGGATTCCGCAAGATCGCGGATGCGGGCGAGCGCGGCCTCGTCGACCGGCCCGTCAACTTCCAGTTCGAATCGCTTTCCCTGACGGACGTCCGAGATCCCGTCGAATCCCAGACGCGGCAGTGCGCGCTGCACCGCCTGGCCCTGGGGGTCGAGGATCTCCGGCTTGAGCATGACGTCGACTACGACGCGTGCCACTGGCACTCCCGGTGTGTGGTGCTGAGCAGGTCCCTTCAGACTACCCGTACAAAATTTCTACGCGAGTAGAGTTGGAGGAATCTACGTGACCCCGATCACGATTCGGCATCGCGGGGAGACAGCATGGAAAAGATCCGGGAAAGATCCGCCTTCTCTCCCCCGACGCTATTGCGCGCCGGACACGCGGGCAGATTTAGTCGGGCTTCCCATTGCATTGCCCGGCACTGTACAAATGAATTGTCATTAGCGGATGCTCTGCCCTATTACAGGGCCGACAGCCGACATCCAGGTGACGTCCCGGCACGTCATCGGCGACGTCATCGACAGGCGTCACCCGAGGTGTCGCACGAAGGGACCGATATTCGTGGCGCAGAAGGTCGTGGTCACTCTCTTTGACGACATCGACGGCTCGGAAGCGGCGGAGACGATCGCCTTCGGCCTGGACGGCACGTCGTACGAGATCGACCTGAACGAAGCAAATGCCGGCGAACTGCGCAGGGCGCTCGCCCCCTACGTCGAGGCCGGCCGCAAGCGCTCCCGCTCCGGCAAGGCCTACCGGCAGACCGAGGTCGCCCCCGACCCGGCGGCGGTGCGGGCCTGGGCCCAGGCGCACCGCATGGAGGTCCCGGCCCGCGGCCGCATCCCCAAGCGGGTCTACGAGGCGTTCGCCGCCGCCCGCTGACCGGGCGGACTCCCGGGCACCGGGCCGCGACACCGACCGCGCCACCGGGCTCCACGCGGCGTCCGGCCGCACGCGGCATCCGGATGCCCCGGCGGGCAGCTCGCGCTCCGCGCGCCGGGCCCGGCTCCGGACCGCGCGCCCCACGCGCACCACGGGCCACGCGCAGGGCCTCTCGTTCGGGGCCTCACGTTCGGGACCCCGCGTTCCGGACCACTCGTACCGGCCACGCGCACAGAGCCTCTCGTTCAGGCCCACTCGCACAAGCCCCCTCGCTCCCCGTGCGCCCTCCGCGCGCCCCCGGCGGGACGGTCCCGTGGACGCCCCGCAGCCGGCTGGGCCGTCACCCCGACGGGTCGCCGGCCCGCCCTGGACGACCGCTCCGACGGCCGGTCAGCCGGGGTCCGCGTCAACCGACTTGCGCAGCACCCCTGGTGATCAGCTAGAGTCTGGAGCACGCCGAAGGGCAGGGCCGAAAAGCCCGGCCCACGGAGTACATGCGGGTGTAGTTCAGTAGTAGAACATCCCCCTTCCAGGGGGAAGGCGCAGTGTGCAATTCCTGTCACCCGCTCTGCACCGCCACCGAGTGCCCTTGTGGATCAGGTAGGCTGGTGTTCGCACCGACCGGTGAAAGCTGGTCGGGAGCCACGCGGACGTAGCTCAGTTGGTAGAGCGCAACCTTGCCAAGGTTGAGGTCGCGAGTTCGAACCTCGTCGTCCGCTCCGGGAAGAAGACCCCGGTCCCCCAGGGACCGGGGTCTTCTCGTATGTGTGTGACGTGGTCCGCGTCGGCTCTGCCGGGAGCGATCCGGTCGGCGGGCTTCGTTCGGTCCGCCTCGGCCGGCCTCGACCGGTCGGCCATGAGCCGGCTCCGGCGCCCTCCGCGCCCTCTGCGTCTTTCCCACTCCCTGCTCCCCGCGCTCCCCGCGCTCTCCTAGTTCTCGAGTCCTCCGAGTTCTCCGAGTTGTCTGAGTTATCCGAGTTCCCTGCAGCCCTTGCTCCCCTTTCCTTCCTCCTCATCCCTGATGTCCTCCACGCTCCCGTCGGCGTCTGACATTTGTCATGGCGACCCGTGACACCCCGCACTGTCATGTGCCCGACCGGACAGTGAGGATGGGGGCATGTCAGGTTCAGGTATGGAGCACGAGCACGACCACGTGATCGAGGTCACAGGGCTGCGCCGGGTGTACGGGGACGGCTTCGAGGCGGTGCGCGGGATCGACTTCTCCGTGCGCCGCGGGGAGGTCTTCGCCCTGCTGGGCACCAACGGCGCCGGCAAGACCTCCACCGTCGAGCTGCTGGAAGGGCTCGCCGCCCCCGCCGACGGCCGCATCCGCATCCTCGGACACGATCCCTACACCGAGCGGGCCGCCGTCCGTCCCCGGACCGGCGTGATGCTGCAGGAGGGCGGCTTCCCCTCGGAACTCACCGTCACCGAGACCGCGCGGATGTGGGCCGGCTGCGTCAGCGGCGCGCGTCCCGTGGACGAGGCGCTGGCCACGGTCGGTCTGCAGAGCAAGGCCGGTGTGCGCGTCAAGCAGCTGTCCGGCGGTGAACGGCGCCGCCTGGACCTGGCGCTCGCCCTGCTCGGGGACCCCGAGGTGCTCTTCCTGGACGAGCCCACCACCGGTCTGGACGCCGAAGGCCGCCAGGCCACCTGGGAGTTGGTGCGCGCCCTGCGCGACCGGGGCACCACCGTCCTGCTCACCACGCACTACCTGGAGGAGGCGGAGAACCTCGCCGACCGGCTCGCCATCCTCCACCAGGGACGCATCGCCGCGGCCGGCACCCCGGCGGAGGTGACCGCCGCCCAGCCGTCCCGGATCTCCTTCGACCTGCCCGACGGCTACTTCGTCGGCGACCTGCCCCCGCTCGCCGAACTCGGCGTGAGCGACCACGAGACCGACGGCCGGACGGTCCGGCTGCGCACCCGTGAACTCCAGCGCGCGGCCACCGCCCTCCTGGTGTGGGCCGAGCGGGCCGGCGTCGAACTGCACCGCCTGGACGTGCGGTCGGCGTCCCTGGAAGAGGCGTTCCTCGGCATCGCCAAGGAGGCGTCCACGGGGTCGGCCACCGCCGGGACGCGGACCGCCGGCACGGACACCACGAAGGAGATCGCGGCATGAGCGGCGCCCAGCCGACCGTCACCCGGCCGACCGCCCCCCGGTCCGCCACCACCCCGGCGAGCCGGATGGCCGCCCTCGCCCGCGCCGAGCTGACCATGTACGGCCGGAGCAAGGGCACACTCTTCGCGGCCCTGTTCGTGCCCCTGGTGCTGCCCGTCAGCGTGGCCCAGGCCGCCGACGAGATGGACCTCGAGGGCGCCGGCCTGACCTTGGGCACCGTCGTGCTGCCCGCCGCGATCGGCTTCGCCCTGCTGTTCGCGGTCTACTCCGCGCTCGTCGGCATCTTCGTCACCCGGCGCGAGGAACTCGTCCTCAAGCGGCTGCGCACCGGGGAACTGCGGGACACCGAGATCCTCGCCGGGTCCGCCCTCCCCGCCACCGCCACCGGCCTCGTGCAGAGCCTGCTGCTGATGACCGGCTGCGCGCTGCTGCTCGACATGTCGGCGCCGTCCGCGCCGCATCTGATCGTCGCCGGGCTGCTGTTCGGGGTGGTGATCTGCGTGGCCCTCGGCGCGGTGACCGCCGGCTTCACGCGGACCACCGAGAGCGCCCAGGTCACGCCGATGCCGATGCTCATCGTGTCGATGCTCGGCTCCGGGATGACCGTGCCCCTGGAGGTGCTGCCCGACCGCATCGCCGCTTTCTGCGAACTGCTGCCGCTGACCCCGGTCGTCACCCTGCTCCGGGGCGGCTGGAGCGGCGACCTGTCGGCCTCCGACACGCTGTCCGCCCTGGGGCTGGCGGTGGCCTGGACCGCGCTGTCGGTGTTTGCTGTACGCCGGTGGTTCCGCTGGGAGCCCCGGCGCTGACCGACGGCGTCAAGTGGCGGAAGCGGGGCGAGCGGACCATGCGCAGGCCGGGCGGCTGGTGGCGGCGCAAGAGCACACCGGCGAAGGTGGAGACGTACACCCGGTGGTCGTTCCACTTCTTCGGGGTCATCGAGATCGCCACCGTGGGACTGGCCGTCGTCAGCATGGTCGGCGCCGCACCCGTGTCCCTGTTCCTGACCGCGGTCTGCGCGCACGGTGCCCTGAGCATGCTGACCGCCTCCCGCTCGGTGGACTGGATGCTCGGCCGCCGCCCCCGGCCCGTACGGCTGCTGTGGGCGCTCGGGGCACTGTCCGCCGCGGTGGCGGTGGCGGCCCTCGCGATCACCGCGCGCGAGCCCCGCGGCTCGGACCTCGCGGGGGCCGGCGTCTCGGTGGCCGGCACCGTGCTGATCTTCGGTACCGGATTCCTGGCCCTCGGTGTGCGCAGCCGACGCGAGGTGGGGGCGCTCGTCGCCGGGTTCTCCCTCGGCTCGGGCTGCGTGGCGGTGCTGGTGGGCATGCCCACGGCGGCCGCCTTCTTCATGGCCGCCTGGATCCTCGTCGGCGCCGCCCTCCTCGCCTTCACCTCGATGTTCTCCGGCTGGTTGCTGAACGCGGTGTTCGCGCTCGACGAGGCCCGGGAGACCCGGGCCCGGCTCGCGGTGGCCGAGGAGCGGCTGCGGTTCGGCCGGGACCTGCACGACGTGCTGGGGCGGAACCTGGCCGTCATCGCCCTCAAGAGCGAACTCGCCGTGCAACTGGCCCGGCGCGAGCGGCCCGAGGCGGTGGAGCAGATGATCGAGGTGCAGCGCATCGCCCACGCCTCCCAGCGGGAGGTCCGGGACGTGGTCCGCGGTTACCGGGAGGCCGACCTGGAGGCGGAACTCGCCGGTGCCCGCGGCGTCCTGGCCGCCGCGGGCATCGACTGCGAGGTGACCGGCCGGACGGCCGGACTGCCCGCCCGGGTGCAGTCCGCGCTCGGCTGGGTGGTGCGGGAGGCGACCACGAACGTGCTGCGGCACGGTGACGCGACCTGGTGCGCGGTGACGGTACGGACGGTGGAGGGACGCGTGGTGCTGACGGTCGAGAACGACGGGGCCCGCAGGGAGGGGACCGGCCTCCCCGGCGCGCCGCCGGACGGCCGGAGCGACGCCGCCACGGCCACCCGCGGCCCGGACGGGACCACCGAGGCGGCCGGAGCCGCTCTCACCGGCGGCTCCGGGCTGGCCGGACTGCGCGAACGGCTGGCCGCGGTGGACGGCCGCCTGGAGGCGGGCCGGGTCGACGGCGGCCGGTTCCGGCTGACCGCCGAGGTGCCGCTGGCCGCCGGCGGTCACACGGTGGAGGCCGCGTCGTGACCACGGTCGTACGGGTGCTGCTCGCCGACGACGAGCACCTGATCCGCGGTGCCCTGGCCGCGCTGCTCGGCCTGGAGGACGACCTCCGCGTGGTCGCCGAGGCGGCCACCGGCCCGGAGGCGCTGGCCATGGCGCGGGCGCACCTCCCCGACGTCGCCGTCCTCGATCTGCAGATGCCGGGCGCCGACGGTGTGAAGGTCGCCACATCCCTGCGCACGGAGGTCCCGGAGTGCAGGGTGCTGATCGTGACCGGGCACGGTCGGCCGGGGCACCTCAAGCGTGCGCTCGCGGCGGGGGTGCGCGGATTCGTCCCCAAGACCGTCAGCGCCCAGCGGCTCGCCGAGATCATCCGCACCGTGCACGCCGGAAACCGTTACGTGGATCCCGAGTTGGCCGCCGACGCGATCGCCGCGGGCGACTCCCCGCTGACCGTGCGTGAGGCGGAGATCCTGGAGCTGGCGGCCGACGGGGCACCGGTGGCGGAGATCGCGGAGCGCGCCGCGCTGTCCCAGGGGACGGTGCGCAACTACCTGTCGTCGGCCGTGAGCAAGCTCGGGGCGGAGAACCGTCATGCGGCGGTGCGCCTCGCCCGCGAGCGCGGTTGGGTATAGTTGCTCTCGCGCCACGGCGCACGCGGACGTAGCTCAGTTGGTAGAGCGCAACCTTGCCAAGGTTGAGGTCGCGAGTTCGAACCTCGTCGTCCGCTCCGGGAAAGAAGACCCCGGTCCCCCAGGGACCGGGGTCTTCCTGCGTCCAGGACCGGGGACTCTCAATCCCAGCCCGTACCGGTGAGCCGCTCGTACGCCTCCACGTACTTGGCCCGGGTCGCCTCCACGACGTGCTGCGGCAGCGGCGGCGGGGGCTGCTCGGCGGCGCGGTCCCAGCCGGACTCCGCGGACGTCAGCCAGTCCCGCACGAACTGCTTGTCGTACGACGGCTGCGGGCGGCCCGGCTCCCACTGGTCGGCGGGCCAGAAGCGGGAGGAGTCCGGGGTGAGCACCTCGTCCGCGACGACCAGGGTGTCGCCGTCGAAGCCGAACTCGAACTTGGTGTCCGCCAGGACGATCCCCCGCTCGCGGGCGATGTCCCGGGCACGGGAGTACGCCGCCAGGGTCGCCTGGCGGAGCCGGGCGGCGGTGTCCGCGCCGACCTGGCGGACGACCTCCTCGTAGGAGACGTTCTCGTCGTGCTCGCCGACGGCGGCCTTGGTGGCCGGGGTGAAGATCGGCGCGGGCAGCTCCGAGCCGTCCACCAGGCCCTCGGGGAGGGCGAGACCGCAGACGGTGCGCGTCTTCCGGTACTCGGCCAGCCCGGAACCGGTCAGGTAGCCGCGGGCCACGCACTCCACCGGGACCATGCGCAGGGACGTGCAGACCAGGGTGCGGCCCGCCCAGTCGGCGGGGGCGCCCGCGGGCAGCTCGGTGCTCAGGACGTGGTGCGGCACCAGGTCGGAGAGCTGGTCGAACCACCACAGGGACAGCTGGGTGAGGATCCGGCCCTTGTCGGGGATCTCGGTGGGCAGCACCCAGTCGTAGGCGGAGATGCGGTCGCTGGCGACCATCACGAGGTCGCCCGCCTCGTTGCGGTACAGCTCGCGCACCTTGCCGGTGTGCAGGTGCACCAGGCCGGGAACCTGCGTCGGCTCGGGCTTTTCTACGAATCCGGACACGGTTCCTCCCCGTGGTTCTGTCCTATGGCTCGATTCTCCCGCACGCGGGGACGGGTTCCGGCCGCGGGTGCCGGGCCGGGGCGCCCGAGGCGACAGGGAGCGGCCGGACCGGCCCGGGGACGGGCCGGGGACGGGCCGGGAGAGGGCCCGGGGGCCCGGCCCCCATAAAGGCCGAGAACCGAGGGCGGACCGCCGGGGCCTGGGGGCTACGGCGACCACGGGGTGCGGGCCGACGACGGACGCGAGGGCCGGGAGCCCGAAAGTCGAGGACAGGAAGGCGGGGCGCCGTGGGCGGACGCGGGTGGCGGCGCCGTAGGCGGGCGGCGGCCCGTGGTCGGGGGCGCCGGTCGTGACGGCCGCCGTCCTCCTTCCCGGTCGGTCCGCTCCCGACCGGGAAGGCCCCCGGTCAGTCCCGCTTGCAGATCCGGTCCAGGAGGTTGGCGGTGGCGCGCTGGATCCGGGGGTCGACGTGACCGGGGCGGTCCAGGGCCGGCGACCAGGCGCAGGTGCCCGAGGCGAACACCCACGCGCCAGACGGGGCCCGGTACAGCGAGGTGTCCTGGTGACGCCGCACGCCCCCGCCGTCGGTGTACGGGGAGTGCGCGAGCAGGACCCGCTCCTCGTGCACGGGCAGCGGTGCGCGCGGGAAGTAGCGGTCCGCCCCGCCCGCGACCAGCCCCTCGACCGCGTCACCGGTCCCGGCGCCGGTCGCCTCCCACAGCCAGTGGTCCGCGTTGCGCACCACCAGCGGGTGCGGCTCCGGCACCGGGCCCGCGTACTGGATGCCGAGCACGTGCTGTTCGGCGCGGTCGCTCTCCCGCCACAGCACCGGCCTGCCCGGTCCCCGGCGTTTGCGGCAGGTCAGCAGACGGTCGGGAACACCGGACGGCGAGGGCCCCAGCTCCACCTGCCGGTACAGGCTCCCGGCCGAGAGGAACACCAGCGACGTGCCCTGGTCGCGGGCCCGCTCCACGGTGGCGCGCATCGGCTTCGACCAGTACGCGTCGTGTCCGGGGAAGATCAGGCCCCGGTGGCGGGCCGGGTCGACCCGCCCGGCGTGCAGGTCGCGGGCGTCGGCGTAACCGAGGTCGTAGCCGTAGCGCTCGGCCCAGCGGATGACGTCGTAGGCGTGCCCGATGTGTGGCGGAAAACCGTCCCCCGCGTAGGGGCGGTCGAAGGAGACGGTGGTCGCGGCGTCGGCCTCGCCGAGGAGGCGGCCGTCCTCGTCCCAGGCGTGGTGGAAACTGGCGCCGGTGCGGCCGTCCCCGGGGTAGAGGTTGTACGCCTGCCAGGTCACGTCCGGCAGAACGAGGAGCAGGTCGGCCGGGCGGTCGTCGCGGACCGTGAACGGGATGTGCGAGCGGTACCCGTCGGCGGTGGTGAGCACGGCCACGTATGCGCCGACGCTCCAGTACGACGGGACCGGCAGCCGCCAGGACAGCCACCAGTGGTGGCAGGAGACCGTGCGGTCGGCGGTGAGCGGCGGGGGCTGCACGATGCCCGACAGGCGCGGACTCGACGTGATCTTGGTGCCGCCGTGGCCGTTGTAGTGGCCGATACGGTAGACGTCGACGGCGAACTCCTGGGGCGGGTCGACCGTGATGTGGAAGTCGATCGACTCACCGGGCGCGACGCCGCCGGCCGACGCGAAGCCCTTGATCTGCCGGTGCACGTCGTCGGCCACCCGGGGCCCGACCGTGCCGAAATCCCCTGCGCGGGCGTCGCCGGTGCCGGCCGCCGGGGGCGCCAGGTACCAGGGCGCGGGGCTGCCGGTGCCGCCGTCCTGCTGCTCACCCCCGCGTAACCAGGGAAGGGGTCCCGGGTTGCCCCGGGCGAAGGCGTCGTCGACGGTGTGTGCCCCCGCGCCCGGCGTCCCGCGGCGGTTCCGATCCGCACCCATGGTGGCTCCCCTCCTCGCGCACCCGGCCCGCCCTCTATGTGCTTGTCGTATGTCGCAAGCTCTTGCCAACGAGCGTGTGAACGGTCCCAGCACATCACATAACGCACGCACCCCGTCACCGGTCGTTGTGAATTGACCGAAAGCGGAAGGTTGACCTCCGGCGCGCGAGGTGGCGTACGGGGCGTGCGGGGAGGCCCGGGGGAGCGGGGGCCGATGCGCGAGGGTGACCGGGCGGGTACGGACGGGCCCGGGCACCGGCTCAGACCAGCCGGACGGGCTTCTCCGGGCGGATGCCCTGCCGGCACAGCCAGTCGCGCAGTGCCGTGGGGTCGCCGTCCTCGATCAGGCTCAGCACGTAGTCCGACAGGTCCGCGGCCCGCGCTCCGCCGACCAGCAGGACCGGTCCGTCGAGCCAGTCGAGCCCGGGGGCGGCGCCCGCGGTGTCCATGGCCGCGCAGCAGATCATCGCCGTGATGTGGTCCGAGAGCAGATCGCGGCCGGAACGCGGCGGCTGGAGCGGGAAGAGGGGGAGGGAGCGGTCGTCCCAGTAGGGGGCGGAATCGACGACGGAGTCGGACGGTCCCGGGGCGGCGGAGCCGAGGGGGGCGCCGCCCGCCGGGTCGGCGGGAGCGGCCGTGGTCCTCGCCGTGGCCGCGGCAGCCGCGGCGGCCTCCTCACGGGCCAGCTCGGCGCTGAGCCGAGCGGCCAGAGCCGCGCTGCGGACGGTGGTGCCGGAGAAGTCCTCGTCGTCCGCGTCGACGGAGTCGGCGGGGCCGGCGGGACCGGCGGGACCGGCGGGACCGGCGGGACCGGAACCGGGGGGTGAGGCCGGGCCACCGGCCGGCCCTGCGGACCCCCTTGCCTCGCCGGACTCTCCGGGCCTCATTGGCTCACCGGGCTCCATGGCCTCACCGGGCTCCACGGGCTCCACGCGCTCGGTGAGGACGGCGGGGCCGGCGGAGTCGGTGGAGTCGGCGGGTCCCCGCGTCGGCGACTGCTGCGGGGCCGACAGGTGGTCCAGGACACGGGCGAGGGTGGGGCCGTCGGTGCCGGGGGACCCGCCTCCGGCGGCGAGGCGCACGCCCAGCGCGTCCAGCACGCGGTGGAGGCGGGCCGCGTCGGTGCGCCACGTGCGGTCCACCACCTCCTCCGGATAGTCGCCCCAGTGGACGGGCGCCCAGTCCGGCCCGGTGTGCGCCGGGCCGCCGTGGAACAGCCGGGCGGCGAGCAGGGAGACGGCCTCGTCCACCGCGCCCGGCTCCTCCAACAGGTCACAGGCCGGGCGTTCACCGAGGCGGGAGGCGAACCCCTCGGCGAGACGGTCCCGCCGGGACAGCTCCGTCAGGGCGGCCACCACTCCGGCGTCGAGGTGACACGGCCAGCGGCCCATCCGCCAGGCGGGCAGCGCGACCCGGGTGAGCAGCCGGTCCCAGCCCGCGTAGGCGAGTCCCACCTGCTCCTGGGCGACGATCCGCAGCCCGTAGTCCACCGCCTGGGCGCGCTCGGCGGCCGCGGCGGCCACGGCGCGCTCCATCTCGGCGGCGTGCACACGGCAGCCCCGCAGCAGCGCCCGCGCCACCCAGGCGACGCCCGCCAGCACCCCGCGGAACACCGGTCCGCGGTGCGGCGCCGAGGTCACGGCCACGGCGGCGTCCAGCCCGCGCACGAAGCGGCGGGCGGCGGCTATGTCCGGGTGCGCCGACGGCCCCGTACCGGCGACGACCGGGGCCAGCACCGCGCGCAACTCCCCCACCCGCATCCACCACAGGAACGGCGAGCCGATGACCAGCACCGGCGCGGCACCGGACCGGTGCGCCGGGTACCGGCCCGCGCCGGCTATGTCGTCGTGCTCCTCGGCGGGGGGCGGGCCGTGGGCCCGGTGCGTGCGGTCCTCCAGCCAGCTGTCGCAGTCGGGGGTGAGGGCTATCGCGGACGGGGCGGGCACACCGAGGCGGTCGGCGAGATCGCGCACCATCCGGTAGAGATCGGGGGCGGCGTCCTCGGGGACCGGCACCGTGGGGCTCATGGCGGGGCGGGCGCGGGCGACCAGGAGCGCGACACCGGCCGCGGCGAGCAGGACGAGCACCGCGACGGGGACCAGCACCAGACGGGCGGCGTCCCAGCCCGGGCCGACGAAGTGGGCGGTGGGCACCCCGGCGAGCAGGATCACGGCGACGGAGGCCGGAAGGAGTGCGAGGGCCAGCGCCCGGCTGCGCACCCGCAGTACGGCCACGGCCCGGGAGCGCGCGGCGTGCGCGCCCGCCTCCACACCCATCCCGCTTCCGCTCATGGTCCGGCCCTGACCCCTCCCGTCGGTACTGCGGCTGTCCTGGCGTTGCTCACTCCCCCACTGTGGCACCCGTCACTGACATCGCAATGCCGGTGGGCCAAGTGCCGGAACACATGCGCGGCACCATAGTTGCGGCCCCGGCCCTCGTCAGCCGGTTGGCGGATCGCTCACCCGATGGAATGGCTTTGGGCAAAGGTGGCTGACGATGGCATGCCAAACACCCCGGCCCCGCACGGGCGCCGGACCCCGGACGGGCGCCGGACCCCGGACGGACGTCGGACCCCCGACGGACGTCGGGCCCCGCACCTGAGACGGCTGCGGGGCCGGACGGGTTGTCCGGGTGGCCGGAAGAGGCGGGTGGACGCGGAGCGGGCCGCGGTCTTCCGGCCACGGGGCTCGGCGCCGGCCCTCCTCCGGCTCGTGCGGGCCGCGCACCCGTTCGGCGTCCGGCCGCAGCGGTCCCGCGGCGTGTCCGCCGGCGCGGCGGCCGGGTGCGCCGCGTCTCCGGCGGGCCCGGGTGCCGTGGGACACGGGGCGCAGGAGTGGCATGCCGCGGACGCGGGCGCCCGTAGCCGCGACCGCGCGGGCGGCGGACGCCGCTCTCCCTGCCCACCGGCGGAACCCGGCCGCCGCAGCAGCAGCAGCGGGCCGGGGATGCCGGACGGCGAGGGCGGCGCTGCTACGGCGTCCGCGAGGTCGCCTCGGCCACCGCCTCGGCCGCGACCTGCGCCGTGCGCACCGCGTCGACGGCCTGGGCCGCCTTCGCGGCGATGTCGGTACGGTGCTGCCCGCCGTCGAGCCGGATGCGCCCGACCGCACGGTAGGCACGGTCACGGGCCTCGGTGAGGTCCTTGCCGGTGGCCGTGACGGACAGCACCCTGCCCCCGGCGCTGACGACCGCGCCGCCCTCGCTCCGCGTCCCGGCGTGCAGCACGTACGCGCCCGGAGCGTCCTGGGCGACGACCTCGTCGAGCCCGGTGATCGGGTCACCGGTGCGGGGGGTGCCCGGGTAGTTGTGCGAGGCGACGACCACGGTGACCGCGGCGTCGTCGCTCCAGCGCAGCGGCTCCAGGTCGGCGAGGCCACCGGTGGCCGCGGCCATCAGCACCCCGGCCAGCGGGGTCTGCAGCCGGGCCAGGACCACCTGCGTCTCGGGGTCGCCGAAGCGGGCGTTGAACTCGATCACGCGGATCCCGCGCGAGGTGATGGCGAGACCGGCGTAGAGCAGGCCGGAGAACGGGGTCCCGCGGCGCCGCAGTTCGTCCACGGTCGGCTGCAGCACCGTCTCCATGACCTCGTCGACCAGCTTGGGGTCGGCCCACGGGAGGGGCGAGTAGGCGCCCATGCCCCCGGTGTTCGGTCCCTCGTCGCCGTCGAGGGCCCGCTTGAAGTCCTGGGCGGGCTGGAGCGGGACGACCGTCTCGCCGTCGGTGATCGCGAAGAGGGAGACCTCGGGGCCGTCGAGGTACTCCTCGATCACCACGCGGCCGCAGGACCCGGCGTGCGCCGCCGCGAGGCCGAGGTCGTCGGTGACGACGACGCCCTTGCCCGCGGCGAGCCCGTCGTCCTTGACGACGTAGGGGGCGCCGAAGGCGTCGAGGGCGGCGCTCGCCTCCTCGGGGGTGGCGCAGACGTACGACCGCGCGGTGGGCACGCCTGCCGCCGCCATCACGTCCTTGGCGAAGGCCTTGGAGCCCTCCAGCAGCGCGGCCTGACGGGAGGGGCCGAAGACGGGGATGCCCGCCGCGCGCACGGCGTCGGAGACCCCGGCGACGAGCGGTGCCTCCGGGCCGACCACCACGAGGTCCGCGCCGAGCCGGGTGGCCAGGGCGGAGACGGCCGCGCCGTCCAGGGCGTCGACCTGGTGCAGCTCGGCGACCTCGGCGATGCCGGCGTTGCCCGGGGCACAGTGCAGCGCGGTGACGGCGGGATCGAGGGACAGGGAGCGGCACAGGGCGTGTTCGCGGGCGCCGCTGCCGATGACGAGGACCTTCACGGCATCAGCCTAACGGCAGAACGGGGGCTCCCTTTGTGCGGGCTTCCGAGGAAGCCCGCACCGCGCGTTCGTACGTTCCTCCAGTCGCCGGGCGTCCGGTCAGTCGTTGCTGAACTCCTCGACCACGGTCGCGCCCAGCTCCCGGACGATCAACTCCTGCCCGGACAGGGCGGATTCGTCCAGATCCGGGTCGTCGTCCTCGGGGATGTCGTCCTCGGGGGACACCGGCGGCGGCGGTTCCGGAGCGGCGGGTCCGGACGCGGGGGCCGGGGTTCCGTGACCGGCCGCCGGGGCCGCCGGGGCGGCGGCGGACCGCACGGGCCCGTCGCCCCCGGGTCCGGACGGCGCCGCGGGACGGGCAGCGGACGGACGCGGTGCGCCCCCGCCCCCGTATCCCGCGCCGGGCCCGGAGCCGGGGCCCTGACCGGGGCTGCCGGCTCCGCCGCCGCTGCGGCCGCCGGAAGGACCGGACGGGGCGGGGGGCATGCCACCGCCCCCGGAGGGGTCGACGACCGCCTCGATCCTCCACTGCACCCCGAACTGCTCCCCGAGCGCCTGGCGCAACACGTCCTCGCTGCCGCTGCTCAGGAAGTTGTCGCGGGCGCCGGCGTTGACGAAGCCGATCTGGAGGGTGGCGCCGTCGAAGCCGGTCACCTGGGCGTTCTGGCTGAGCAGGATCCAGGTGAACCGGCGGCGGTTCTTCACCGCCTCCAGGATGTTCGGCCAGAGCTGCCGCGGGTCGAGCCCGCCTGCGCCGGACGGGGCCGGGGGCGCCGCCGGGGACGGAGCCGACGGCACCGGGGCGGCGGGGGGCCCGGCGGGACCGGCGGCGGGTGCGGCAGGGGACGCCGGGGGCGCGGGCGGCCGGGCACCGCCGCCCGCCGGGGCGGCCGTGGGCCAGCCGCCGGGCCGTCGGCCACCCGTACCGGCGGAGGCCGCGGTGGGCCAGGCACCGGGCGCGTCGGAGCCGCCCGGGGGCGGGGCGGCGGGCTGGGCGGGCGCCGGGGCCGCCGCAGGCGCGGCAGCCGCGGGAGGCGGCGGGGCCGGGGACGGTGCGGGGGCGGACGGGGCCGGGGGCTGTTCGGCGGCGGGAGGGGCACCGGCGCCCGGGCCCCGCACCGCCGCCCGTGCGGCGGCCGGCCCGCCTCCGGGCGGCACGGGCGCCGCGGCGGCCCCGTGGGGCTGCGCGGCGGCCCCGTGGCCCTCGGGCCCCGGCGCGTACCCCATCGCGGGCATCCCGGCGGCACCGCTGCCGGCCGAGAAGTTCACGCCCCGCTCGATCCGGTCGAGACGGGCCATCACCGACCGCTCGTCGCCGTAGGCGGCGGGGAGCAGCACACGGGCGCAGATCAGCTCCAGCTGGAGGCGGGGCGAGGCGGCGCCGCGCATCTCGGTGAGCCCCTCGTTGACGAGGTCGGCGGCACGGCTCAGCTCGGCGGCCCCGAACGTGCCGGCCTGGGCCTGCATCCGCTCCAGGACGTCGGCGGGGGCGTCGATGAGCCCCTTGTCGGCGGCGTCGGGCACGGCGGCGAGGATCACCAGGTCGCGCAGCCGCTCCAGCAGGTCCGTGACGAAGCGCCGGGGGTCGTTGCCGCCCTCGATCACCCGGTCCACGACCTCGAAGGCCGCCGCACCGTCACCGGTGGCGAAGGCCTCCACGACGGAGTCGAGGAGCGACCCGTCGGTGTAGCCGAGGAGGGAGGTCGCCATGGCGTACGTCACACCCTCCTCGCCGGCCCCGGCGAGGAGCTGGTCCATGACGGACATCGAGTCACGCACGGACCCGGCGCCGGCCCGCACCACGAGCGGCAGCACGCCGTCCTCGACCGCGATGCCCTCGCGGCCGCACACGTCCCCGAGGTAGTCGCGGAGCGTGCCGGGGGGCACGAGCCGGAACGGGTAGTGGTGGGTGCGCGACCGGATGGTCCCGATGACCTTCTCCGGCTCGGTGGTGGCGAAGATGAACTTCAGGTGCTCCGGCGGCTCCTCCACCACCTTCAGCAGGGCGTTGAAGCCCTGCGGGGAGACCATGTGGGCCTCGTCGATGATGTAGATCTTGTACCGGCTGTGCGCGGGCCCGAAGAACGCCTTCTCCCGCAGGTCACGGGCATCGTCCACACCACCGTGGGACGCGGCGTCGATCTCGATGACGTCGATCGAGCCGGGCCCGTTGCGGGCGAGGTCCTGGCAGGACTGGCACTGGCCGCACGGCGTCGGCGTCGGCCCCTGCTCGCAGTTCAGGCACCGGGCGAGGATCCGGGCGCTGGTCGTCTTGCCGCATCCGCGCGGACCGCTGAACAGGTACGCGTGATTGACCCGGTTGTTCCGCAGCGCCTGCTGCAGCGGGTCGGTGACATGCTCCTGCCCGATGACCTCGGCGAACGACTCCGGGCGATAGCGGCGGTACAGCGCGAGAGACGACACGCCTACGAGGTTATAGGCGCCCACCGACATCCGGCCCCGCCCACCGGCCGGGCCCCCCGCACACGCAAGCGCCCCCCACGCACCCGCCAGAGCCGACCTACCCTTGCTGCCTTCCGGCCCTGGGGGAGTTCAGTCAGATAGCGCCGCGTGAGGGGCTGCGCACAGGCTACCCCATCCCGGGGGCGGGGAACGAGTTCGCGAGCACGCCTCCGGGTCATGTAATGTTTCCGGCGGAGGATTCGCCTAGAGGCCTAGGGCGCACGCTTGGAAAGCGTGTTGGGGGCAACCCCTCACGAGTTCGAATCTCGTATCCTCCGCCAGTGCCTCACCGGGCACGATGTCGAAGGGCCCCACCGTTCGCGGTGGGGCCCTTCGACATCGTCGCCCCCGGTGTCCGTCCGGGCCCACGGCGCGGGCCGGTCGAGGTGGGCGACGGCATGGGCGGCGTGGAACCGGTGGCCGCTGCCGCCGGCCGGCACCGGGCCGGCGGCAGCGGCACCGCTCCTCCTCTACCAGCCCGTCATGACGGTGCCGAGCGCCAACGGTGCGGCCACCAGCGCCACGATCTGCACGCGCAGGGGATGCCGGTCGTCGACCGCGGTCCAGCGGCAGGCGGCGAAGGCGGCGACGACACCCAACGGGAACAGGATCGGAACGGACTCGGACAGTCCGCTGCGGGTCCCTCCCACGTACGCCGCGGCCCAGGAACCGGCCAGACCGACGAGGACGGTGAAGAAGACCTTCCCCGCGCTGAACCACTCGCGTTCCATCAGGTCCGCGAGCTCTCCGTAGGCGGCGCCGGAGCGTCGTTCGCGCACAGCGGCCACGGCGAAGGCACCCAGGAGCAGGGCTGCGCCGGCGACGAAGCCCCAGCGCAGGACATCGGCCACGAGATCCATGGTCACCCCCCCATCCCTTCAGGTCCGCCGTTCACCAGCAGTGCTTGATCACGCCATCGACCCCGAGAATGCCGGCGGCCATCCCCCCGATACCGGCGCCGGCCTCCTCGAAGACCTCCGTGATGCCCTTCTTGAAGGTCTTGCCCGCCTTCTTCTTCGACCGGATCTTCGCGACCACCTTCTTGATGCCACCGAGCTTGTCGATGGCCTTCTTCATCTTGTAGATCTTGGCGGCGGCGAAGACGTTGGAACCGATGGCCAGCAGGATGCCCCGCGCGCATCCGGCGGCGCTGAACTTCATGACCTGGATCCCGCCGCCGGTCTCGGCCGGCATCCGCTTCTGGAGGTACCGCACGGTGGCTTCGTCGCCCTGGGCGAGCACCTCGTCGGGGATGTCCGTCAGGACGGTGAGAGCCTCTTCGATCCCCGTCAGGACCTCGTCCTCCGTGCCGATGCCGTCGAGCCCGGCTCCGCCGTCGGCGGACGTCACCGGACCGGAGGCGGCTCGAGCCGAGCCCGAGAGGTCCGCCCCGTGCGCGGCGCCCGTGGTCGCCAGGACGGCACCGGCGGTCACCGCCGCCACGAGCATGGCGGAGGTGCGGGTGAAGATGCTGAATCGGGTGGTGCAGTGCTGCACGGCTACTCCGTTTCGGAACATGCGTCGGGCGCGCTACGCCCCCAACCCCGTGTTTCGCGGGGACGCTGCGCCCGGCTGGTCGACACCCATGTGATCAACTTCGGGACTCGCCCACTGTGACGGAGGCCCCAGTTCCGGCTCAGATGTTGCTCAAAACGGCCTGATGGCAACGGAAAGTGACGCCAGGACGCGTGAGGACCGAATCGCCCGAGCCGGCGTCCGCGTCCAGCGTCCTCCTGCTCCCGTCCACGGCGACGTCTCCATCCCCTGATCTCACCGCGCGGCCCCCGCCAGGCGCGCCGTCGCACACGTGCTCGTACCTCCCGCCTCGCGCCCCCACAGCGCGCCCGTCCGCCGCAATGAGTGACCGGAATCGCGGCCGACAACCCGTGCATCGGGGCATAGGAACGGAGAAGGCGCGCACACACGGGGTGCGCGTGTCACCGTGTTGTGGGGGACGAGCCCGATGCCAGGAAGGCGAGAAGATGGTGGGACAGGAGAGGGCGCAGGCCGAGCAGGAGCAGTCCGCGACCGGGGCCCTCCCCCACCTCGTCCCGGCGTTGGAGGCCATCGGGGCGGGCGCCTACGTGGCGGACGAGCAGGGGCGGATCATCGCCGTCAACAGCCACGCCGAACGCCTGCTGGGCCGCACCGCCGCCGAACTCGCCGGGCAGGACGCCCACGACCTTCTGCACCGCGGACCGCAGGGGGAGCGGTTGCTGACGACGCAGTGCGCCATGCGCCAGGCGTTCCACACCGGGAGTCCGGCGCAGGGCGACAACGAGCACTTCGAGCGCGGCGACGGTTCCCTGGTGTCCGTCTCCTGGACGCTGACGCCGTACGCGCTCGGCGACGCGGAGACCGGGACCCTCGTGGTCTTCCACACGCCCGGGCGGGCGGGCGACGCGGCCCGGGGCAGGCAGCGCACCGTCGAGACGCTCACCGACTACGAGCGCCTCGCCCTGCTCGCGGAGACCACGACCCGGCTGACGTCCACCCTGGACGTCGACGAGGCGCTGGACCGGCTGGTCCGGCTGGTCCTGCCCCGGCTGGCGGACTGGGCGGTCGTCGACCTGATCACCGAGCGGGACGAGGTGTGGCGCACGCTCGTGGTGCAGGCGGACGGCGACAGCCTGGTGCGTCACGAGGAGCTGGAGGGCCCCATGCCGCCGGTTCCGGAGGAGTCGCTCATGCCCCTGTCCAGGGCCCTGCGCGGCGTGGCGTCGGCGCTGGCCGGCGCCGACACCTACCGGGGCACCGAGCCGGACTCCGGCATCATGGTCGAGCAGCGGCACCTGTTCGAGACGGCGGGCATCCACTCCGCGGTCATGGCACCGCTGCGCAGCACCCGCGCCGTCCTGGGCGCCGTCACGCTGGGCCGCTCCAAGCGGGGCGCCTTCACCTCCGCGGACCTGCCCCTGCTGGAGGACATCGCCCGCCGCGCCGGCCTCGCCCTGGACAACGCGCGCCTCTACCAACGTCAGCGCAAGGTCGCCGAGACGATGCAGAACCACCTGCTGCCCCACCTCCCGCAGGTGCCCGGACTCACGCTGACGGTGCGCTACCTGCCCGCCCCGGACGCCTCGCACGTCGGGGGCGACTGGTACGACGTCTTCACCCTCTCGGACGGCACCACGGCCCTGGCCATCGGCGACGTCGTCGGTCACGACCTGGAGGCCGCGGCCGGCATGGCCCAGCTGCGCAACATGCTCCGCGCCTACGGCTGGGCCCAGCAGGAGCCCCCCAGCCGGGTCGTCGAGCGGCTGGACGCGGCCATCATGCCGATCACCGACGTCTCCATGGCCACGCTGGTCTTCGCACGGCTGACCCGGACGGACGACGGCCACTGGCAGCTGACGTGGACCAACGCCGGCCACCCGCCGCCCCTCCTCGTCACCCGGGACGGCCTGGCCGAGTACCTCACCGACGGGCACGGCATCCTGCTGGGCACCGGTGTGACCATGCCCCGCACCGACGCCACCGTCCGGCTCCCCCCGGGCAGCACCCTGCTGTTCTACACGGACGGCCTCGTGGAGGCGCCCGGCCACACCCTCGACGAGGGCATGCACCGGCTCCGCCAGCACGCCGCCGCCCTCGCCCACCGCCCCCTGCCGTCCCTCACGGACCAGCTTCTGCGCCGGGTCCATCCGCCGGGCCACGACGACGTGGCCCTCCTCGCCCTGCGCACCCCGCGACGCGAGCAGCCCTAAGGAGGGTCCGACATCTGCCCGCGGCGTCGCGAACGCGTCGGCGCACCCCGCCCGTTGGCGGGTAACCGGGGGCCCATGGGTGACATTCTCGTGGGGACGTGTTCGTGGACCGACCGGGCGCTGGTCGGGAGCGGGTGGTATCCGCCGGGCCGGCGGGACGCCGAGGGGCGGTTGCGGTACTACGCGGAACGGTTCCCGGTGGTCGAGGTCGACGCGTCCTACTACGCGCTGCCCTCCGCGCGGAACAGCCGGCTCTGGGTGGAACGGACGCCGGAGGACTTCGTGTTCGACGTCAAGGCGTTCTCGCTGCTGACCGGGCACCCCACTCGCAGCGCGGTGATGCCGCCCGGGCTGCCGCCGGACGGCCGGGATCCGCGGGTGCTGGACGAGGTGTGGGAACGGTTCGCCGAGGGGATCGCCCCGCTGCGGGAGGGCGGACGGCTGGGTGCCGTGCTGTTCCAGTTCCCGCCCTGGGTGCGGGCGGAGGCGCGCGGGGAGGCCTTCGTGGAGGAGTGCGCGCGGCGGGCGCGGGGCTGGCCGGTGGCCGTGGAGTTCCGGCACCCGTCGTGGTGGGCGAGGGAGCGCGCGGACCGGACGTCGGCGCTGCTCACCCGCGTGGGGGCGGCCGCCGTCGGGGTCGACATGGCGCAGTCGCTGCCGGCGTCGATCCCGCCGGTGGCGCCGGTGACCTCGCCCCGGCTGTCCGTGGTGCGCTTCCACGGGCGCAGCACCGCGTGGGGCCGGGGCAGCAAGGAGGACCGGTTCCGGCACCGGTACGAGGAGGGCGAACTCGCCGGGTGGGTACCGCGGTTGCGCGGGCTGGCCGAGCGGGCCGGACAGGTGCACGTGCTGTTCAACAACTGCTGCGGCGACGCGGCCGTGCGGGCGGCGGAGGACATGGCCCGGCTGCTCGGCCGCGCCCGGGTCGGCGGGTGAGGCCGCCGACCCGCTCGGCCCGGCGCGGCCCGGCTCGGTACAGCGCGGGCACGACGCGGGCACGGCGCGGGCACGGCGCGGGCACGGCGCGGCAGGTGGGCCTCGCCCGCCGGGCCGTGCGCGTGCGAGCCGTCAGCGGGTGATCCGTATCCGCCGGGTCTCGGTCACCTGGTCCACCTCCGACACCCGGACCGTCGTCTTCATCGTCCAGGTGCCCTCGATCGGGAGGACGAGGTCACTGGTGGCCCAGTAGCCGCCGCGGTCGGTCAGGCGCGCGTCGATCGGTCCGATGTCCTTCGCCTCCAGGGTGAAGGACAGGCGCACCTCCGGGACGATGGCCAGGGCGCCGCTGGGGCCGAAGGTGACCGCCTGGACGCTGTTCTCCCCCACCCGGCCCGGGTCCAGGGTGAGTTGGACCGTGCCGTTCTTCCCGGGGCCGATGTCGTAGGGGATGGTGACGGACGTCGCCGCGGGGAGGCCGGCCACCTGGGGCGGGCCGGACGCCTCCGCCTCGGCCTGGGCGCGGGCGGGGAGGGTGCTGGTCAGCACCGTGGTGATGAGCAGGACCACGACGGCCACCGCGACCTCGACCAGGACCGACAGCCGCAGCGCACGCCGGTGCAGGTCCTCCGGGGTGTCCGGGGAGCCCGGGGTGTCCGGGCCGGCCGCGGACTCCGTGGGAAGGGTGGCGGCGTCCGGGGAGCCGGACGGCTGCGGGCCCTCAGGGGTGCCCGAGACGGAGGAGGGAGCGGGGGAACCGGACGGAGCCGAGGAGGCGCCGGGGGCGGGCCGGTCCCCGGCGGCCGCCCCGTCCGAGGCCTCCCCGGCGCCCGGGGTGGCCGGGGTGTCCGGGCTGCCCGGGGCGTCGTCGCCGAGGGACGCGGTCGCGCGGGCGGCGCCCGGTTCCCCTCCGGCCGGCGAGGCCGCCGGTGCCGTGCGGGGGTCGCCGCCGACGGTCACCAGTTCCGGCACCGGGTCCGGTACGGGCGCCGCCTCCGGTTCCCGGACCCGGCCCTGGGCCAGGCGGGCCGTCCAGCGGCGCGAGAGACCGGCCACCAGCAGCAGCACGGCCACCGCGACCAGCTTGGCCGTCAGGGTCCTGCCGTAGGGGGTCCCGGTGAGCGCCGCCCAGGAGCCGAGGCCGCGCCAGGACTGGTAGACGCCGGTGACGGCGAGGACGACCACCGAGAGGAAGGCGACGCGGGAGAAACGCGTGACGGTGGCGGTGGGCGGCGGGGTCTTCGCCCGGAACAGGAGGACGAGCAGGGCGACGAGGCCGCCGAGCCAGCACGCCGTCGCCAGCAGGTGCACGACGGACGACGTCATCGCCACGGGGACCTGGATGCCGGCGGAGGCGTGCTCGGCCGCCGCCCAGGTCAGCGCGAACCCGACGGACAGGGCACCGCCCGCCGCGAGGTGCGGGGCGGTGGGGCGCCGGCCGTCCTCCCGGCGGCGGGCGAGGCGGAGCAGGAACACCCCGGCCAGCAGGGTCAGGACCAGCCGGGCCATCAGGGCCAGAGCGGGGCGCCCGCCGAGCGCCCGGCTGACGGCGGCCGTGTCGAAGACGCCGGACGGCGGCGCCGCGGACTCGAACGGTGCGCGCAGCACCAGCAGGACCACGGTGGAGCCGAGCAGGGTCCACCAGCCGGTGAGCAGGGGCAGCCGCAGCGGGGCGGTGTCCGTCGGGCGGCACAGGGCCACGAACGCCGCCGCGCCGATGAGCAGGACGGCGGCGACGTACGCGAGGTAGCGCGCGGTGTTGTAGAGGCTCGCGGTCACCGGGTGCTCGCCCGGGTCGGTGGGGGCGGCGGGCGGGGTGGGCGAGGGTTTGCCGATGGAGAAGGTGAAGGCGCCGGAGGACGGATGGCTGTCGGCGGAGATCACCCGCCAGGCGATCGTGTAAGTGCCCTCGGCCAGGTCGTCCGGCAGCTCGACGACGGCGGTGTCGGAGGCGCCCTCGGCGTGCCGGGGCTCCTCGACGTGCACGCGGCGGTTGTCGGGGCCGTAGATGCGGACGGAGTCGTCCATCAGGCCGACGGACTCGGTGAAGGTCAGGGTGACCTGCTCGGGCACCGTCTTGGCGACGCTGCCGTCCTCGGGATCGGAGCCGCGGAGGGCCGCGTGGGCGGAGGCCGGACCCGCGCTGCCGAGGAGGAGCAGGACGAGGACGCCGCCCAGCAGCACCAGGGCCCGCAGCCGCCGGGGGACCGGAGCGCCCGACCCCCGCCGGGCCCCGCACACCACCCGGTTCCTGCCGCCGCCCACCGACTCGCTGCGCCGTTGTTCCACGTCGTACCGCCTCCCGGCCTTCCGGCTCCGGAGGGGGTACGGATACCGGGCCCGGTCTGCTCACCGGCGATGGCACCGTCCCTCGCGCCGGCCGCTCCGCCGGCCCGCCAGGGGTCGTTGCGCCGCCGGAACACCCGGTCGTTCCTCGGTCGCTCCTCGGCTGCCCCCTCGGTTCGTTCCGTCGGTTCGTTCCGTCGGACGTTCCGCCGGCCCCCGCCGCCGCTCACGCCGCGCGCCGTCCCCTTCGGGTCGAGTTCCGGTTCCGGTTCTGGTCCCGGGTCCGGGTCCGGTTCCGGTCCCGGGTCCGGTTCCGGTCCGCCCCGATCGCCGCCCGTGCTCACCACGTGGGCCGGGCCGTCGCACCCCCGTCGACCACCAGGTCGTGGCCCGTGACCCAGGAGGCCAGCGGGGAGGCGAGGAACACGCAGGCGTCGCCCACGTCCTCGGGTCGGCCGAGCCGGCCCACGGCGGACGCCTCGCGCCAGCGCCGGACGCCGTCCGGCCAGTCGTCCTCCAGGCCCGGCCGTTCGACGAGCCCGGGCGAGACGGTGTTGACGCGCACGCCCCAGGGCCCGTACTCCTGCGCCGCCGAGCGGGCGTGCATCACCACCGCGGCCTTCGAGGCGCCGTAGTGGGCGTGACCGGGGGCCGGGTGGCGGGCCTCGACCGAGGCGATGTGGGTGACGGAGCCGCCGTCCCCGTCGCGCATGAGCAGCGCGGCCTCGTGCGTGCAGGCGAGGACGCCGGTGGTGTTGGTGTCGACGACCTCCCGCCACTCGGCGGCCGTCATGTCGGCGAGGGTGCGCAGCGGCTGCACCCCCGCGTTGTTGACCAGGGCGGTCAGCCGGCCGCCGCCCCACTCGGCCGCCTCGCGCACCACTGCCCGGCAGGCGTCCTCGTCGGTCAGGTCGGCCCGCAGCACCACGGCCGCACCGCCGGTCTCCCGGATGCGGGCGGCGACCTCGCGCGCGGGTGCCTCCGCCGTGCGGCAGTGCAGTGCCACCGCGGCGCCTTCCTCCGCGAACCGCAGGGCGATGCCCCGGCCGATGCCCCCGCCCGCGCCCGTGACCAGCGCGACCTGACCGGCCAGCAGGCCGCGGCCGGGCGCGGGCGGCCCGGGCGGCGGCCGTCCCGGCGCTCCGGGGGGCACCGGTTCCGCTTCCCGTTCCCGTCCCGCATCCCGCTCCGGTTCGCGCTCCGGTTCCGGCTCCCTCGGCCCTCGTCCTGTCATGGGCGGCACAGTTCCACGATCCGGTCCGCCTGGTCCGGGTAGCGCGCCGTCAGGTGCTCGGCGACACCGTGCTCGTAGTCCCCGTAGGTGAAGCCGGGGGCCATCGTGCAGCCGAACAGGGTCCACGCGCCCCCGGGTGCCACCCGGGCCCCCATCCAGGTGCCGGCGGGCACGGTGAGCTGGACGTGCTGGCCGCCGAGGACGTCGGGCCCCAGCACCGGTGTGCGGGTGCTGCCGTCGGGGGCGAGGAGCAGCAGCCGCAACGGGTCGCCGAGGTAGTGGTGCCAGACCTCGTCGCCGGGCAGGCGGTGCAGGGCGGAGAAGTCACCGGGCCCGGCGGTGAGGAGGGCGACGATCGCCGTGCCCTCGGGACGGCCGTCGGGCCGCGCGGGACCGGTCCAGGTCCGCCGGAACAGGCCGCCCTCACGCGGTATCGGCTCCAGCCGGTAATGGTCGACGAGTTCGTCGGGGGTCACCCGCCGAAGGCTACCTCGCGGGTGAGGAAAGCCAGTTGGGCCTTCTTCTCCGGCAGGTACACGTCGGGCAGGTCGACTTCCGGGAGGACGACCACGGGTCCCGTCCGGAAGCCCTGCCTGCGGAAACGGGCCACGGCCTTCTCGTTCGCCACGTCCGGGTCGATCACGACCCGCTCGCGGTCCAGCCCCACCAGCACGTATGTAGCGACGGCCCGGAGCAGCCCGCCGGTCCAGCCGGGCGAGCCCCGCCCGTCGGCGGGGGCCAGCAGCAGGTGGACGCCGATGTCGCCCGGCCGGACGGGGTAGCACTCGCCGACCCGGTCCGCCCCGGGCTCGTACGTCTGGAGCAGCGCGGCCGGGGCGCCGTCCTTGAGGACGAGGTACGCGTGGTGGGTCTCCAGGGTGTCCATGTGGGCGTAGATCCCGGCGACCTGCTCCTCGGTGAGGCCGTTCATGCCCCAGAAGGAGGCGCGTTCCTCGCGGACCCAGCGGTGCAGCAGGGGCGCGTCGGCGGCCGGGTCCACCGGCAGGATGCGCACCGGGCCGAAGCCGTCGACGAGTTGTTCGTGCACGGCCGGGCGGGCGGCGTACGGGTCGGGCAGGTCAGACATCGCTCTCCTTGTGCAGCTGGGCCCAGTCCGTGACGACCGGGACGAGGTCTCCCGCGAGCCACAGGGGCTGCTGGTCGCGGTGGTGGGGTGAGCCGGGGGTCCCGGACGCGCCGAACGGCACCACCCAGCCGCTGTCCTCGCGGCGGGCCAGGTCCCAGACGTAGCGGGCGGCCGGCCCGCGGGCGGCGAGGTCGGTGAGGCCGGGCACCGGGGAGGTGCACAGCACGCAGTCGTGGTCGCCGGAGAGTCCCGGTTCGTCGACGGGCTGCCCGGGCGGCAGGGCGCGCCAGGGCACGAGGCGGTGGATGTCGCCCCAGGTGCCGGCGGGCGGCCGGGCGGCCACCTCCTCCAGTGCGGCCCGGGCGGCGGCCGCACGGTCGATGCCGAACAGGTCGTCGGCGGTGAGGAGGTGCTCCAGGGCGTGTCCGATCCGCGGCACCAGCGCCAGCCAGGGCAGGTAGACCTCCGGGTACGCGGGCGGGGTGGCCAGGGGGGCGAACGCGGGCTCCGCCGCGAGGCGTCGCACCAGGGCGCTCCGCACCGCCGCGAAGGCCGCCGCGTCGGCGCTGCCGGCGTCCATCCGGCGGTCCCAGCGCAGCAGGCGGTCGCGCAGGGCGGCGGCCGGGGCGCCGAGCGGTTCCCCGGAGCCGTCACCGTCGCCGGGGAGAGCGGCGAGGAGGTCCAGGACGGGGGCGGCGGACGCGAGGTGGGTGTCCATGTGGATCGCGGGCATGCCGTCGGCCGACCACTGCCGCCGCCCGGCCAGCAGCGCGGCGATCCGGTCGGCGCGGTGCGGCGGTGCGAACTCGACGCCGAGCGGGGCGGACGGGCCGCGCTGGTTGGCCATCACGGCGACGCCGTCGGTGAGCGGGGCGCGCGGCGGCTCGTGCCAGCCCTCCCATGCGTGGCCGGGCTCCCAGGCGGGCACGGGTCCCTGGCCGTTGGCCCCGTCGCGCAGCGGCACCCGGCCGGCCACCCGGTGCAGGGTGCCGCCCTCGGTGTCGGCGGCCTGGAGCACGTTGACCGGCTCCGCCCACCGGTCGGCGGCCCGGTCGACGTCGGCGACCCGGCGGGCCCGCAGCAGGGGCAGCAGCGCGGAGAAGCCCAGGTCGGCGGTGACGCGGGGCGGGTAGCGCAGGGCGAGGGCGACCGGGGGCGCCGCGGCGGCGGTTCCGCCGTCCTCCAGCCCTTCGGGGCCGCCGATGACGACCGGACCGCGGTCGGTCTCGATCACCTCGACGGGGACCGGTTCCTGCCCGGCCACCTCGATGGACTCGGTGTGCCGGGCCGCCCGCCGCCACGTCCCGTCCGGCCCGAGCGCCTCCACGCCCGCGCCGGTGCGGCGCAGCCGCTCGCGGTACAGGTCCTGGTAGTCGGCCATGGCGTTGGTGATGGCCCAGGCGACGGTGCCGGTGTGGCCGAAGTGGGCGATGCCGGGGACGCCGGGCACGGCGAGGCCGACGACGTCGAACTCCGGGCAGGACAGGTGGATCTGCTGGTAGACGCCGGGGTCCTCGATGAAGCGGTGCGGATCCCCGGCGATGACCGCCCGTCCGGTGACGGTGCGTTCGCCGGAGACGAGCCAGCCGTTGCTGCCGGAGGTGCCGGGGCCGTCGGCGGCGAACAGGCCGACGGCGTCCGGGCCGAGGTGTTCGGTGACATGGGCGCGCCACAGCTTGACGGGGAACCCGGCGAAGAGGATGTGCGTGGCGAGCCAGACGGCCAGCGGGGTCCACGGCTCCCAGTGGCCGGGCTCCAGCCCCACGCGATCGAACTCCGGTGCGGTGCCGCCGGGTTCGCCGTCCCGCAGCGCCTGCAGGCCCTCGTTCACGCCGTCCACGTAGGCGCGCACCCAGTGCGCCGTCTCCGGGTCCCGCCGTTCCAGGGCGGTGAAGCAGCGCTGCGCCGTGTCCGCCAGCCTGGCCCGCCGGGCCAGCCGGTCCCAGGACAGCGCCTGCGGGCCGAGGAAGGACGCCGAGGTGCCCTGCGCCCTGTGCCGCTCGACCTCCAGCTGCCAGGCCCGGTCGAGGGCGGTCACCCTGCCCTGGACACGGGCGAGTTCGCGGACGCCGCCCGCGCGCAGGTGCGGGATGCCCCAGGCGTCACGAAAGATCTCGCCGGCCACTGTGCCCCTCATTCCCTTTAGGTTAGGCTCGCCTAAGTAAACGTGACGGGATCGTACGCGAAGGGTGAAGACGCGATGGGGCAGGGGCGGGGTTGGGAGGGCGCGGTCCTCAAACTGCTGCGCGCGAAGGACTTCACGTTCACCGTGACGGACACCGAGGACGTCACCGACGACTACCGGCGGCTGCGCTTCACGGACGGAGGACTGCTGGCGGCGGCCGGCGTCCACCCGACCATGTGGGCCCGGCTGTGGTTCGACAATGCGGGCAAGCCGCACCAGCGGGCCTACACCCTGGTCGACCCCGACCCCGCGACGGGCACCTTCGCCCTGGAGTTCGCGCTGCACGAGGGGTGCGCCAGCGACTGGGCGCGGGCGGCGAAGCCCGGTGACACCATCGAGGCCACCCTCCAGGGCACGGGTTTCGACCACCCGGAGCCCGCCCCCTCGCACGTCCTCGCGGTCGGCGACCCGGCCTCGCTGCCGGCCATCAACTCCCTGCTGGGAGCGCTGGGTTCGGCACCGGCCACCATCTGGTTCGAAGGCACCCTGGACGGTCTGCCGTCGGCGGCGGACCCGGACCGGCACGAGGTGCGGGAGGTCCCGCGCCGTGACGCGGGCGCCGGCCTGGTGGAGCGGGTCCGGGCCGAGTTGCCCGACCTGCTGCGGGCCACCCCCGACCCGTACGTCTGGATCGCCTGCGACACCGCGACCACGCGCACCCTGTCCGCCTTCGCCCGCAAGGAGCTGGGCGTGCCCAAGCAGCGGATGCAGGCCCTGGGCTACTGGCGCGCCACCTGAGCCGGGCGGCCCGGCGGCGGGTGCCCGGCGCCCCTCCGCCGCGCCGGGCGTCCACCGCGCGCGGGCCGGGCGTCCACCGCGCGCGGGCCGGGCGGGGACGCGCGATCATCGGGGCATGGACGTCACACTGCACCTCGCCCAGGACCCCGACGCCGACGCGCTGCTCGGCCGCAGCCCGCTCGCCGCGCTGACCGGGATGCTGCTCGACCAGCAGGTCCCGATGGAGTGGGCGTTCAAGGGCCCGGCGACGATCGCCCGGCGGCTCGGGTCGGACGACCTGGACGCGCACGAGATCGCCGCGTACGACCCCGAGGCGTTCGCCGCCCTGCTCTCCGAGAAGCCCGCCGTGCACCGCTACCCGGGGTCCATGGCGGGCCGCATCCAGCAGCTGTGCCAGTACCTCGTCGAGCACTACGACGGGGACGCCGAGGCCGTCTGGCGTGACGTCGGGACCGGTACCGACCTGCTGAAGCGGCTCCAGGAGCTGCCCGGGTTCGGCAAGCAGAAGGCCCAGATCTTCCTCGCCCTGCTCGGCAAGCAGCTCGGCGTGCGTCCCGCCGGCTGGCGCGAGGCGGCGGGCTCCTACGGCGAGGAGAAGTCCTTCCGTTCGGTCGCCGACATCACGGGGCCGGAGTCGCTGGCCAAGGTCAGGGCGCACAAGCAGGAGATGAAGGCCGCCGCGAAGGCCGCCAAGGCGGAGAGGACCGCGCGGACCCCCAAGCCCCCGGAGGGCTAGGTCCTGTCGGCCCAGGAGGGCCGACGGGAGGCCGCCACGGGACGGCCCGGCCGCGCCCGCTACCTCCCGCGCCTCCGGCGCCGGGCCGTGCCGAACAGCGACCTGCTGATCTCCCGGCCGATCTGCGTGCCCAGGGACCGGGCCAGCGACTGGAACACCCCGCCGCCCGCCACCTGCTCCACCACCGACGGCTTCTCCTCCCCCCGGTCCGACGCGCCGCCGTGCCGCGACCCCCGGGATTCGTGGGGCTCGTGGCGCTCATGCGGCGCGTGGGACTGCCGGGACTCCCCGCGGGAGGCGGCCCGCCCGCCGCGCCCGTCCCCGGACGGCCGTCCGGCGAGACGCTCGTACGCCGACTCGCGGTCCACAGCCTGTGCATAACGTGCGTGGAGGGGCGAATCGCGGACCGCGCGCTCCAGCTCCGCCGCGTCGGCCGGGCCCATCCGGGACTCCGGCGCCCGCAGGCGGGTCACGGCCACCGGCGTCGGGGCCCCCGTCTCGCCGAGCACGGTCACCACGGCCTCCCCGATGCCGAGGCCGGTGAGCAGCTCCTGAAGGTCGTAGGCGGAGTCGGGGAACGTGCGGACCGTCGCCCTGAGGGCCTTGCGGTCGTCGGGCGTGAAGGCGCGCAGCGCGTGCTGGACGCGGTTGCCGAGCTGGGCGAGCACGTCGCCGGGCACGTCCTCGGGCGTCTGCGTCACGAAGAACACGCCGACCCCCTTGGACCGGATCAGGCGGACGGTGCGGGTGAGGGAGTCCAGGAACGCCTCGGAGGCGTCGTCGAACAGCAGATGTGCCTCGTCCAGGAAGAAGACCAGCCCGGGCCGGTCGACGTCGCCGACCTCCGGGAGGTCGTGGAAGAGGTCGGCGAGCAGCCACATCAGGAAGGTCGAGAAGAGCCGGGGCCGTTCCTGCAGGGCGGGCAGTTCCAGCACCGAGACGATCCCGCGGCCGTCCTCGGCGGTGCGCAGCAGTTCCCCGGTGTCGAACTCCGGCTCCCCGAAGAACGCGCCGGCCCCCTGTGCCTCGAAGGCGGTGAGGGACCGCAGGATCACCCCGGCCGTGGCCCGGGACAGGCCGCCGACGGCGGTCAGCTCCGGCCGGCCCTCGTCCGAGGTCAGGAAGGTCACCACGGCCCGGAGGTCCTTGAGGTCGACCAGCTCCAGCCCCTTGGAGTCGGCGTAGTGGAAGATCAGCGCGAGCGACTGCTCCTGGGTCGGGTTGAGGTCGAGCACCTTCGCCAGCAGCAGCGGCCCGAAGCTGGTGACCGTGGCGCGCAGCGGGATGCCCTGGCCGGCGCCGCCGAGCGCGTAGAACTCGGCTGGGAAGCCGGTCGCCGTCCACGTCTGGCCCACGTCACGGGCCCGCTCCTCGACCCGCGGCCCCGGTTCACCGGGCGTGCGGATCCCCGAGAGGTCGCCCTTCACGTCGGCGAGGAAGACCGGCACGCCCTGGGCGGAGAGCTGTTCCGCGATCAGCTGGAGCGTCTTCGTCTTGCCGGTGCCCGTGGCTCCCGCGACCAGCCCGTGCCGGTTGAGCATCGCCAGGGGCAGCCTGATCGCGGCGTCCGCCCGGCACTGCCCGTCCCACACCAGGGCGCCGAGGTCGAGCGCGGGCCCCGGGAAGGCGTAACCGGAGGCGATCCGCCGGGCCGGTTCCGGGAGGGCGGGCGCACCGCCGGGGTTTCCGGGAGCAACGGCGCGCTCCGCTGTCTCACGCTCGCTCATCACGGCCCCCTGTTCCCGGTACGTCCCGCTTTCGGATGTCTTTTCCAGCGTGGCACTGCGGCGCCATGGCTGCGCCGGGAAGCTCTTGACCGGTAGGCTTTCCGTGTGATCTTCAAGCGCATCGGAAACGGCCGGCCGTACCCCGACCACGGCCGGGAAAGCACCCGGCAGTGGGCGGACGTGGCGCCGCGCCCGGTCCGCCTCGATCAGCTCGTGACGACCAAGCAGCAACTCGACCTCGAGACTCTGCTCGCCGAGGACTCCACGTTCTACGGCGACCTCTTCGCGCACGTCGTGAAGTGGCAGGGCGACCTGTACCTGGAGGACGGCCTGCACCGCGCGGTACGCGCGGCGCTACAGCAGCGCCAGGTCCTGCACGCCCGCGTGCTCGAGCTGGACTGACCGTCGCCCGGCCGGACCTCTCGGCCTGCGGGTCACCGACCGCCGGGGTCCCGGCCGACGGCGTCCGGGCCGGGGCCGACAGGGCGCCGCCCGACCGGCCGCCCACGGGCCGGCCGGAACACCCCGCACCCCCGCATCCCGCGCATCCGTCACCCCGAAGGACCGTTTGGCCCTTTCGGGTTCTTTCGTATGCCCGTACGTGCAGTCGAATGATCATCTGGTAGGCATTGCCGCCGGAGCGCACTACGCTGCGCTCATGAGCATGCTGACTCCCCCGGGCATGGGCGGCCAGTACCGGATCAGGGGTGACAAGTACCCGCGGATGCGCCGTCCCCGGCGCCGCGGTCGGCTCGTGCTCCTGGGCACCGCCTCCGTCGCCGTCCTCGGCGTGGGCGGCTGGGGCACTCTGCAGCTCATCGACGTCTTCACCGGCGGCGGCGACTCCGCCTCCGCGGTCGGCACCAAGGCGGCGTGCGCCGCCGAGGCGAGCCCTTCGCCCAGCCCCCGGGTGCTCCCCCGGCCCAGCGGGATCACCGTCAACGTCCTCAACGCCACCACCCGTACGGGGCTGGCGAAGAAGACCGCGGACGAGCTGAAGAAGCGGGGCTTCAAGATCGGCGAGGTCGGCAACGCGGCCAAGGAGTACGACAAGAAGGTCAAGGGCACCGGGGTGCTGCTCGGCCCCTCCGCCGCCCTCAACACCACGCTGCCGGTGCTCGGCACCCAGCTCGCCGGGGCCCAGCCGCGCACCGACGCGGCCCGCAAGGGCACCGAGGTCGACCTCATCCTCGGTGACGGCTTCACCCGGCTGACGGACAGGGCGGCCGCCGACCGGGCCCTGACCGCACTGACGAAGCCGGAACCGGCACCCACCGGGAAGAAGTGCTGAACGGGCGGGCCCGCACGGGCCGCCCAGCCGTGGAAGGCGACCGGTGAGCCCGCACCGGGCACCGGCGGCGCACGGCGCGTGAGCCGGACCGGCGGCCACCCCGCAGGGGCGCCCCCGGCCCTGCGCGGCAGAGCGCCGACGGACCGCCGTCCCGGCAGCGCCGCCCCCGCCCGGGCCCACGCGGCCCCCCGTCCCCGGCTGCCCGGCTGCCCGGTTGCTCAGCCGCTCGGTGACTCGGCCACCCGCTCCTCGCGACTCGTTGCCCGCTACTCGGCCGCGCCGTACATGCGGTCGCCCGCGTCCCCCAGGCCCGGCACGATGTAGCCGTGCTCGTTGAGCCGCTGGTCGACCGAGGCGGTCACCACCGTCACCGGCGTGCCGGCCAGCTCGCGCTCCATGACCTCGACGCCCTCCGGCGCGGCCAGCAGCACCACGGCGGTCACGTCGTCGGCGCCCCGCTCGATCAGCTCCTGGATCGCGGCGACCAGCGTGCCGCCGGTCGCGAGCATCGGGTCCAGCACGTACACCTGCCGCCCGGAGAGGTCCTCCGGCATCCGGGTGGCGTAGGTGGACGCCTGGAGGGTCTCCTCGTTGCGGATCATGCCGAGGAAGCCGACCTCCGCGGTCGGCAGCAGCCGGACCATGCCGTCGAGCATGCCGAGGCCGGCCCGCAGGATCGGCACCACCAGCGGGCGGGGGTGGGACAGCTTGACGCCCGTGGTCCGCTCGACCGGCGTCTGGATGTCGACCTGCTCGGTGCGCACGTCGCGCGTGGCCTCGTAGGCGAGCAGGGTGACCAGCTCGTCGGCGAGACGGCGGAAGGTCGCGGAGTCGGTGCGCCGGTCGCGCAGCGTGGTGAGCTTGTGGGCGACCAGCGGATGGTCGACGACGTGGAGACGCATGCCCCCACACTAACCGGGCGCCGGAGGCCCGCAGTCCCCGCGCAGGGCAAGCCACCTGCGGCATCACCACCCGTTCACTGGCGTCAAACCCCCCGTCCGGGGGAAGGTGGGTGGGACGGACTGGGGTGGTGAACGATGCCGGAGCAGGATGCCCGACGCGATCCGTCGAGGCGCGCGGCCCCCGGCGAGAGCGTCGGGGAGACCGTCGGAGCGGTCCCCGGGGAGATGCCCGGGGAGACCCCCGGCGCGGTGCTCCGCACGGGCCCGCGCACCGCGGCGGAACGGGCCGCCGAGACGGAGGCCGAGCGGCGCAGACGACGCGCCCTGTTCCTGCGGGAACTGGCGGAGGCCCGGGCCCTGCGCGACCGGGTGCAGCCCCGCCGCGCCAAGGCGGCCAGGCTGCGACACGCGATGCGGATGCGAACGTTCCGCTGGTAGTCCGGGCGCCCACACCCCACGGACACCGCCGGGCGAGGCCGGAAGCGGCGGGACGCCACGCGGATTCGCCCGCCGGACCCGCGCGCGGGAACGGCCCGGCCGCGTACCATCCGGGCGTGAGGGCACACGCGGCGGCATCGGACCGCGGGTGGCCTCGACCGGCGCGCCGGTGACCGGAACGCGCCGGGCCCCATGCGATCAAAACTGCGGGACACAGGGAGTCGAAGACATCCCCTGACGGCCTTGTTTCTGCCACGATTCCGAGTGGGCGGGGCTCTCGGAGCACTCCACGCCCACAACCTCCGCCGGGGGAACCCCCGACCGGCACGCCTCTGACCAGTGGGAGAGTCACGGTGTACTTCGCCGCACTGCTCGCGCGCACCGAAGACGGGTGGGAAGCGAGCGACACGGAGCTCGACGATGTGGAGACCCTGTCGGATCTGGCCGACCTGGCCCGGGAAGCCTCTCCCGACGAGGACACGGTGCTCGTGCTGATCGAGCAGGAGGACGGCTGGTTCGGGGTCGTCCGCGTGGACGGCGAGGAGGACCCTCGCATCTACGTGTCCGACGCCGCTGCCGCCGCCCGCAGCAGCTACGGCGAGATCCTGCTCACCGACGAGCTGCTCGGCCGGGAGCCCGGCGACGACGGCGCCGACCTGGACGCCCTCGACCTCGACGGCACCGAGGACGGTGAACCGGACGACGACGAGGACGCCGACGCCCCCGGCACCGCGGGTTCCGCCGACGCGGTGCCCCACGGCCCGGTCGGCGACGCCCAGGTCCTGGAGGACCTCGGGGTCAGCGAGAAGGAGCTGCGCTCGATGTCGTCGGACGCCCTCAACGAGATCGCCGAGGTGCTGGGCGCCTCGGAGGTCCTGGAGACCGTCCGCTGACCGTGCCGACCACCCACAGACCGCCCGACCCGGTGCGGGACCCCTGGCGGCCCGCCATGCGCCGCGCCCTGGACGAGGCCGGACGCGCCGTCCGGGGCGGGGACGTACCCGTCGGGGCCGTCCTGCTCGGCCCCGACGGCACCACCGTGCTGGCCACCGCCCACAACGAACGCGAGGCCGCCGGGGACCCCACCGCGCACGCCGAGGTGCTCGCCCTGCGCCGGGCAGCGGCCCGGCTGGGCGAGTGGCGGCTCACCGGCTGCACCCTGGTGGTGACGCTCGAACCCTGCACGATGTGCGGGGGCGCGGTGCAGCAGTCCCGGGTGGACCGGGTCGTCTACGGCGCCCGCGACGAGAAGGCCGGCGCCGTCGGTTCCCTGTGGGACGTCGTCCGCGACCGCCGCCTGAACCACCGGCCCGAGGTGATCGGGGGCGTGCTGGCCGAGGAGTGCTCCGCGCTGCTCACCGAGTTCTTCCGGAGCCGGTGAAAACCGATTTCGGAGCATCCCCCACCGTGCTGTAAGGTCTCCCTCGGTAGCGTGTCCGAGCGGCCGAAGGAGCTCGCCTCGAAAGCGAGTGTGGCGCAAGTCACCGTGGGTTCAAATCCCACCGCTACCGCTGGTGAAGGGCCTCGTCGTCAGACGGGGCCCTTCGTGCGATCATGGGGCCCGCTCGGCACGTGCGACACCGGCACAGCACTGGGACTGGGGAGGGCCGCGATGGCGGTGAACGCGAAGAAGGTCGCCGTCTACGCGGTGGTGGCGTTCGCGGTGTATGTGATCATCACGGATCCGGCCAAGGCCGCCGACTACGTCCAGGTCGGCTTCGAGGGCATATCGGACGCGGCGAAGGCGATCGGCGACTTCATGACCTGGGTCGCCAACGGAGGCAAGTGATGATCCGTCACCTGGTGCTCTTCCGGCTGGGCGAGGGCGTGCAGCGGGACGATCCGAGGGTCGTGAAGGGCGTCGAGGCGTTCCGGGCGCTCGGGGAGAAGATCCCCGAGGTGCGCTTCTGGGAGTGCGCCTGGAACATCACCGACCGGCCGGTCGCCTACGACTTCGCCATCAACTCGGCCTTCGACGACGAGGACGCCCTGCGCCGGTACCTGACGCACCCGGATCACGAGGCGGGCGTCGCGCTGTGGCGCGAGTTCGCCACGTGGGTGATCGCCGACTACGAGTTCTGACCCGGCCGCCCGGCCCTTCCTGAGCCCTCCGCCGTGATGGCGGGGGGCTTTCGTGCGCCTGACGTGCGCCATTATGTGACGTTTCACGGCCAACACGGAATATGCGGGTGCTTGCACACAGTGAGCATGTCTTGTGATGCTATGACCGCTTTTGACGGATGAGTTGACGGACGTTCGACCGATGAAGAGGTGGCGTTGACCGTGTCGGCCAGTACTGCGCCGCCCCAGGACCAGGTGTCCGCCCAGGCTCCGGCTCCGGCCCGCTCCCCGGACCCCGTCCCGGCGCCGGCCACACCGTCCTCCTCGGGCACGCAGCCGCCCGCCGGCACGCAGCCCCCGGGCAGCGCGGGCAGCGCGGGCAGCGCGGGCAGCGCGGGCAGCGCGGGCGGTACGCAGGCTTCGGGCGGCACGCGCACCCCCGCCGGTTTCCGGGCACCCGCGACGCAGGCCCGCGAGGGCGAGGCGGAGCCGACCCCGGCCAAACGCCGGGGCGCGGACACCAGGGCGCTGACCCAGGTGCTCTTCGGTCAGCTCAAGGACCTGGAGCCGGGCTCCCCCGAGCACACCCGGGTGCGCGCCGCGCTCATCGAGGCCAACCTGCCCCTGGTGCGTTACGCGGCCGCCCGCTTCCGCTCCCGCAACGAACCGATGGAGGACGTCGTCCAGGTCGGCACCATCGGGCTCATCAACGCCATCGACCGGTTCGACCCGGAACGGGGCGTGCAGTTCCCGACCTTCGCGATGCCGACGGTCGTCGGCGAGATCAAGCGGTACTTCCGCGACAACGTCCGCACCGTGCACGTACCGCGCCGGCTGCACGAGCTGTGGGTACAGGTCACCAGCGCGACCGAGGACCTGACGACCGCGTTCGGACGGTCCCCGTCGACCGCCGAGATCGCCGAGCGGCTCCGCATCACCGAGGAGGAGGTGCTGTCCTGCATCGAGGCGGGACGGTCGTACCACGCCACCTCGCTGGAGGCCGCCCAGGAGGGTGACGGGATGCCCGGCCTGCTGGACCGGCTCGGCTACGAGGACCCCGCGCTCGACGGCGTGGAGCACCGCGACCTCGTCCGCCACCTCCTGGTCCAGCTGCCCGAGCGCGAGCAGCGGATCCTGCTGCTGCGTTACTACAGCAACCTCACCCAGTCGCAGATCAGTGCGGAGCTCGGCGTCTCCCAGATGCACGTGTCCCGGCTCCTGGCGCGCAGCTTCCAGCGGCTGCGATCCGCAAACAGGATCGACGCGTAACCCGTACGAGCGCGATTCGCTCGTCAGTGCCCATTCGACCCCTCACCCCCCGAAATCCCGTCAGAACCCTTGTTTCCAGGGCCGATTCAGGTCTCAGATGTCGACATGTCACTTCAGAGCGTTGCCGACATGTGACATTCTGCGGGAAGAGCGTTTGCCGGAGCTCCGGCTCCGGTATTCAGGTGAAGGCTGCGTTCCTCGCTCCGGGGAGCGCCGGCCGCGACCGTCCCGCGACCCAAAGGGGGTGGCATGTCCGTAGAACAGGGCAGCTCGAAGGTGCTCACGCCCACGGAGAGCGAGTCAGCTCCCCATGCTCTCGACGCACTCGGCCCCATCGATGACGCACCGGCCCTCCCGGCCGAGCCGGCGCCCGGCCTTCCGGACTCGGCGGCCATCGACACCCGCACCCTGTCCCGCTCCCTGTTCCTGCGGCTCGCCGCGCTCGACGAGAACAGCCCCGAGCGCGCCTACGTCCGGGACACCCTGATCGAACTCAACCTCCCGCTCGTGCGGTACGCCGCGGCGCGCTTCCGCTCGCGCAACGAGCCGATGGAGGACATCGTCCAGGTCGGCACCATCGGCCTGATCAAGGCGATCGACCGCTTCGACTGCGAACGGGGCGTCGAGTTCCCGACGTTCGCGATGCCGACGGTCGTCGGCGAGATCAAGCGGTTCTTCCGCGACACGTCGTGGTCGGTGCGGGTGCCGCGCCGGCTGCAGGAGCTGCGCCTGGCGCTCACCAAGGCCAGCGACGAGCTCTCCCAGAAGCTGGACCGCTCGCCGACGGTGCCCGAACTCGCCGCCGTGCTGGGGGTGTCGGAGGAGGACGTCGTCGACGGCCTCGCGGTCGGCAACGCGTACACGGCGTCGTCGCTGGACTCCCCGGCCCCCGAGGACGACGGCGGCGAGGGCTCCCTCGCGGACCGCCTCGGCTACGAGGACGCGGCCCTGGAGGGCGTGGAGTACCGGGAGTCGCTCAAGCCGCTGCTCGCCAAGCTCCCGCCGCGCGAGCGGCGCATCATCATGCTGCGCTTCTTCGCCAACATGACCCAGTCGCAGATCGGCGAGGAGGTCGGCATCTCCCAGATGCACGTCTCGCGCCTGCTCACGCGGACCCTGTCGCAGCTGCGCGAGGGGCTCATCTCCGACTGAAGGCCGAGGACCTGACGTCCTGTCGGGCCGAGGACCTGACGTCCTGTCGGACGGATCCCGGGCGTCGGCCCGGTGGAGCGCGGGGCGGTGGCCCGGCGGGGCCACCGGGGCCGGCGCGGGACGGCACGCGCGGCTGAGCGCCGCGCGGACCGCCGGGCGACCGGCCCGGCCGTTCCACCGTGATGGGTCGGCAGGCCGACGTACGTCAATGGCCGCCGGTGCGCCCCTCAGGGGCGCGACGGCGGCCGCCGCATGTACCGGTTACTTCAGCGCCAGCCAGGCCACCGCCGCGACGACGGCCACGGCGACGACGACACCGACGATCAGGCCGATACGGGGCCCACCGCTCGACGCGGCGGCCTGCCGGCCCTGCGGGGCCTCGTCGACGAACGCGCGGAACATCTGGGTGCTGCCAGCGGGGTCGTGGTTGCCCTGGGGGCCCTGGGTGTTAGCCATGGCCCGAGACCCTAGCGAATCCGGTACGACCAGCCCAAGCGGGGGCGGCGCCCGAACAGCCGTACCGGGAGGGGCGCGAGCCGTCCGGACCCGGGGCACGGGAAGAGAAGGAGAGGACAGGGGGAGGAGACAGGAGGAGGGGGCAAGGGGAGGGAACAAGGGGAGGAGACAGGGGAGAGGCGGGAGAGGGGCCGAGAGGCCACCCGCCGCCCGGTCGGCGGAGCCGAGGGGGCCGAGGGAGGGTAAGGGGGCCGAGGGAGGACGGCGGGCCGGCTGCGCGCCCCTCACTCCTGCGCGACTCCGTGTTCCCGGCACCCCACGGGCCGCGGACCCGGCATTCGCGCTCCCTGTGTCGCGCGGCCCGCGCCACCACGTCTCCCGCGGTCGCCCCCAGCACTCCGGTCCTCCCGCTCCCGTACTCCGGTCCTGCTCCGCCGCCCCCGCCCGCCTGGCCCGGCCCTCGCCTCCCTGCCGCCCCCACCGCACTGACCTGGACGTTTACTGACGCAATACTTGCCTTTGCCAAGTTTTTGAGGTGGACCCCCCGTTTTTGTTTGCCTGCAGCAATCATCTACCTGCATGGTTGCTCCAAGCAACGAACACGGGAGATGCATGCCATGGCCGCGCAGGCCCTGTACGAGGAGCTGGTCAGGCAGTTCAGTGCCTTCGGCGCGGTGAAGCGCGAGATGCGGCGGCTCACTCCGCCCGAGTGCCCCAGCGGGTCCGCCACCGTGCTGGCCCTGCTCGGACGGCACGGCGACATGCGCATGAGCCGGATGGCGGAGCTGCTGGCCGTGGACCTGTCGGTGACCAGCCGCCACGTCGCCCATGCGGCCGACCGCGGCTGGCTGGAGCGCCTGCCCGACCCCGCCGACAAACGCTCGCGCATCCTGCGTCTGACCCCCTCGGGCCGTGACCGGCTGGACGAGCTGTTCCGGCACACCACCCGTCTGCTCGCCGAACGCCTCGCCGACTGGTCCGACGACGACGTCACCCTGCTCGCCCACCTCATGGCACGCCTGCGGGACAGCTTCGACGACTGCCGCACCGGCTCCCGCCCGGTGGCGTCCGTCCCCCGGCCGGCGGCTCCCGGATCCGAACAGACCACCCGTACACCCGCAAGCACATGAGAAGGACGTCCATGGCAACGACCACACCATCCGGTGTGCGGGCTCATGCCAAGCACGGGGGAGGCTCCTCCGAAAGCCAAGCTCCGATGACGCACCGACAGATCATGGAGGCGCTGTCGGGCCTGCTGCTCGGCATGTTCGCCGCGATCCTGTCCTCCACCATCGTCACCAACGCCCTGCCCGAGATCGTCGCCGACCTCGGCGGCGGCCAGAGCGCCTACACCTGGGTGGTCACCGCCTCCCTGCTGGCGATGACGGCGTCCACCCCGCTCTGGGGCAAGCTGGCCGACCTGATCAGCAAGAAGGCCCTGGTCCAGATAGCCCTGGTGGTCTTCGTCATCGGGTCCGTGGTGGCCGGCATGGCGCACAACCCCGGCACCCTGATCACGGCCCGCGTCATCCAGGGCCTGGGCGCCGGCGGACTGTCCGCCCTGGCGCAGATCATCATGGCCGCGATGATCTCCCCGCGTGAGCGCGGGCGTTACTCCGGTTACCTGGGCGCCACGTTCGCCGTCGCGACCGTCGGCGGACCGCTGCTCGGCGGTGTCATCACGGACACCAGCTGGCTCGGCTGGCGCTGGTGCCTCTACGTCGGCGTGCCGTTCGCCGTCATCGCGCTGCTCGTCCTGCAGAAGACGCTGAACCTGCCCGTGGTCAAGCGCGAGGTCAAGGTCGACTGGGCCGGCGCCTTCTTCGTCACCGCCGCCGTCTGCCTGCTGCTCGTCTGGGTCACCTTCGCCGACGACAAGTACGCCTGGCTGTCCTGGCAGACCTACGTGATGGTCGGCGGCTCGATCGCCCTGACCCTGGTCTTCCTGTTCGTCGAGAGCCGGGCGGCCGAGCCGATCATCCCGCTGCGCCTGTTCCGCAACAGCACCATCACGCTGGCCTCCCTCGCCTCGCTGTTCGTCGGCATCGCGATGTTCGCGGGCACGGTCTACTTCAGCCAGTACTTCCAGCTGGCGCGCGGCCAGTCCCCGACCATGTCGGGCGTCATGACGATCCCGATGATCGGCGGCCTGTTCGTCTCCTCCACGGTGTCCGGTCTGATCATCACCCGGACCGGCCGGTGGAAGAGCTGGCTGGTGGTCGGCGGCGTGCTGCTCACGGCCGGCCTGGGCCTGATGGGCACCATGCGCTACGACACCCCGTACTGGCGCATCGCCCTGTTCATGGGCCTCATGGGGCTCGGCGTCGGCATGATGATGCAGAACCTGGTGCTCTGCACCCAGAACCAGGTCGCCCCGAACGACCTCGGTGCCGCCTCCTCGGTCGTGACCTTCTTCCGGTCCCTCGGCGGCGCGGTGGGCGTCTCGGTGCTCGGCTCCGTCATGGCCTCCCGGATCAGCCACTACGCCACGGACACCATCGGCACCCTCGGCCCGCAGGACAGGGCGGCGGCCGCCGAGTCCGCCGGCAGCGGCGCCATCCCCGACATGGACCTGCTGCCGCCCGGCATCCGCACCTGGCTGGAGAGCGCCTACGGCCACGGCATCGCCGACATCTTCCTCTACGTCGCGCCGATCGCGGCCCTGGCCCTCGTGGTGACGCTGTTCATCAAGGAGGTCCCGCTGCGCACGTCCGCTGCCCTCGCCCAGGCCGCCGAGTCCCCGTCCACCGCCACCATCACGGACGCTGCCGCGCCGGACGCCTCGTCCGGGACCGTCGCGTCCGAGAACGCCGCGTCCGGGTCTGTCGGGTCCGGGATGGTCACCTCCGAGGGCGCCACGGACCAGAACGACGCCGCCGCGTCCGGCACCGACGGTGCCGCTCCCGTCCCGACGGGCACCGACGAGGCACCGGGCGCCTCCGCCGCCCTCGCGGACCCCGGTACCGGTACCGCGCTCGGGGCCACCGACGGCCGGCCGTTCACCGCCGTGGCCACCGTCGCCCGTCCGGAAGGGCCCACCGGGGGCGGTGCGCCGGCCGGGATCCCGGTGCGGGGAGTCGTCCGGGGTGCCGAGAGCGCGCCCGTGCCGCACGCCGCCGTCACGCTGATCTCCCTGTCCGGGCGCCAGCTGGGCCGGTCGGTGGCGCAGGCCGACGGCTCCTACGCGGTCGACGCTCCGGGCGCCGGCTCGTACGTCCTGATCGCGGCGGCCGACGGCCACCAGCCGCAGGCGTCCACGGTCGTCGTGCACGGGGAGCCGGTCGGCCACGACATCCTGCTCAGTGGCACCGGCTGTCTGACCGGCGTGGTCCGCGCGGCCGACGGCGGCCCGGCCGTCGCCGGGGCCACGGTGATCGTCACCGACGTGCGCGGGGACGTCCTGGCCACCGGGACCACCCGCCCGGACGGCGCCTTCTCCCTGTCCGAGCTGGTGCCGGGCGCGGTGACCGTGGCGGTGAACGCGGCCGGCTACCGGCCGCAGGCCCTGCCCGTCGAGGTGGGCGGCGCCGCCACCACCGGCCTGGAGATCGAGCTGACGCCGGGCGCCCGCCTCCAAGGGGTCGTCCGGGCCCCCCACGGTCCCCTCGCCGACGCCCGGGTGACGCTGGTCGACGCGGCGGGCAACGTGGTCGGCACGACGACCACCGGGGCCGACGGTGCGTACGCCTTCTCCGACCTGGACGGCGGCGACTACACGGTCATCGCCACGGGTTTCCCGCCGGTGGCGACCGCCCTGACGGTGTCCGGCGGCGGCGTCGACGACCACGACATCGACCTCGCCCACCCGGGCGAGTGACCCCACCCCGGCCCGTGGCGGGAGACGCGTCCTGTAGCGGAGACGCGTCCCGCCGCGGGCCGGTCCCATGTGCGCGCCGGCAGGGGATCCGCGGGCCGGACAGGCCGCGGGGCCGACGGGCCACGCCGAGCCGACGGGCCGCGCCGAGCCGGCGGGCCGCGCCGACAGCCCCACAGCCCCACAGCCCCACAGGCATACAGGCAGACAGGCCGGCAGGCAGACAGGCCGCGCCAGGCTCCAGCAGGAAGAAGAGACAACGGGATGCCACTGACCGCCAGAGTCCGGACCCGGGACGGCTGGCCCGTCGCGCACGCGGTCCTCACGCTGACCGACGCGGCCGGCGGCCAGGTGCTGCGCGCCGAGGCGGACGACCAGGGCGCCGTCCACGACCCGGCCGCGCTGGCGCCGGGCGCCTACACGGTGATCGTCACGGCCGTGGGTCACGCCCCCGCCGCCGTCAGCGCCGTCGTCACCGACCACGCCGGCTCGGTCACCGTCGGCACGGTGACCCTGGCCCGGCAGGGAGGGGCCGAGCTGCCGCCGCCGGGGCCGTGGACGGTCGACCCGGCCCACTCGAACGTGGCCGCGGTCGCCCAGCACCTGGGCTTCTCCAGCGTGCGCGGACGGTTCACGGACTTCTCCGCACGGATCGAGATCGCGGCCGGTGACGTCACCGCGTCCCGGGTGGAGGCGGAGATCCGGGCCGCCTCGATCGACACGGGCAACGACATGCGCGACACCCACCTCCGGTCGGCGGACTTCCTGGACGCCGGCCGGCACCCGGGCATCACCTACCGGTCCACCGGCCTCACCGCGGCGGGCCCCGACCGCTGGACCGTCCACGGCGACCTGACGATGCGCGGCGTCCGGCGGCCCGTCGACCTGGACCTGACCCACCTCGGCACCGGCCCGGACCCCTGGGGCGGCACCCGGGCGGCGTTCCGGGCCACGGCCGAACTGCGGCGCGAGGACTTCGCGATGCACTACAACCAGGTCGTCCGGGCCGGCATCGCGGCCGTCGGCACCACGCTGCGGGTGGAGCTGGACATCCAGGCGGTGCGGGGGACGTCCCTTCCGGCCGGGTGAGAACCCTCGGCTCCGGCCGGTGGGGGCCGCAGTACGGGCGGTACGGGCGCCGCTGGAAGCCCTCAGTTCCGGCCGGGTGAGAACCCCTGGGCCGTGCGTGCCACCAACTGCCCGCACAGATCACGGAGCTTGACGTTGCGGTCCTGCGACACGCGGCGCAGCCGTTCCAGCGCCCGGTCGGCGTCGATCCGCTCGCGGGCCATGAGGATGCCGATCGCCTGGTCGATGATGCTGCGCGAGAGCAAGGCGGTGCGCACGTCCGCGGCGGTGCGCGCGCGGTGCTCGATGTGCAGGGCGGTGCTGACGGCGTCCGCCGTCCTGGCCGCGAAGACGCGGGCCCGTTCCCGCCCGCCCTCGAGCGCTCCGGGCTGCTCGGCGTAGAGGTTGAGCGCGGCACCGCGGCCGTTCGTCACGTCCAGGGGCACGGCCAGCACGCTCCGCACCCCGGCCGACAGCGCGTACCGGGTGTAGTCGGGCCAGCGGGACTCCACGGCCAGGTCGGGGGCGTACTGCTCGCGGCCCGTCTCGGCCGCTTCCACGCACGGGCCGGAGCCGTTCTCGTACTGGCGCTGGTCCAGTCCGCTCGGCAGGCCGTCGCTGCCCGCCAGGGTGAGCAGCCGGTCGGCCCGGCGCACGGTGATGCTGCACGCGGACGTCCCGCGCACCTCCTCCACCGCGCGGTCCGTGAGGTCGCGCAGCAGAGTGTCGAGACCGCTGCTGCGGGCCATCGCGTGGTCCAGCGTGTCGGGCGTCTCGGATGTCATGACCGTACGGATATCCCGTCGGCGGCCGTTGACGCCACCGGGTCCGGTCGACGGCCGGCCCCGGCGGGAGCCGGGGGTTGTGGCAGAGCCCGGCGGGCCCGCGTTCCCGCGGGGAGACCGGCGGTCGAACGGGTCGTCGGACCGACGGCCGGCCGTCCGTCGGCCGTCGGTCGGCCGTGGGTCGGCCGTCGGTCGGCCGTGGGTCGGCCGTCCGTCGGCCGTGGGTCGGCCGTCCGTCGGCCGGGCGGGCGATCCGCGGGCGGGCGGCGACCACCCCGGCGCGCGGGTCGAGCGCGCGTCCCCAGCGGGTTCCGCCGACCCGCCCGCGGCCGGGTCAGCGGCCGCCCTCGGGGCTGTTGAGCGAGTCGACGATGCGGCGGGCGAGGTCGCGCAGCTTGGTGTTCTCCCGCTGGGAGGCGCGCACCAGGCTGTCGAAGGCGGCGGCCGCGTCCATGTCCATGCGCTCCATGAGGATGCCGGTGGCCTGGCCGATCAGGTCACGGGTGCGCATGGCCTCGGTGAGCTGCTCGCGCACGGTGGCCGAGTCGAGGGCGATGCCCACGTGGGCGGTGAGCAGCCGGCCCACCCTCCGGGTGGCCTCGTCGAAGGCGTGCGGCTTGCGGGCGTAGACGGTGAGCACGGTGAGCCGGCGGCGTTCGGCGCGCAGGCGCAGGGACAGCGCGGACCGCAGACCCAGGTCGGACAGGACGCGCCCGGACTCGTCCCGGGTGCTGTCGGCCACCTCCGCCACCGGGGCGTGCCAGAGCCGGTCCCAGTGCGGCCGGACCCGCTCTCCGGAAGCTCCGTCCTCCGGCGGGCCGGTGTCCGGCTGTTCCTCGGCGAGCCGCACGACGTCGTCGGTCCGGGCGAGGGTGCGGCGGCTGCCCCGTTCCATGCTGCAGATCCCCGCGTGCTCGGCACCGGGCATCAGTTCCACCGCGAGCCGGACCGCCGTGTCCAGGGCACTGTGCGGGGTGGAGGTCTCGTGCAGTCGCCGAGCCGCTCCGGTGAGCGCCTCCGCCAGGTCGAAATCATCCGGAAATCGGGGCAATTCAGGAAACCGGGACGCAACCACCACGAACCTCTTCGGCATGCACGACCGTCGGCCGTGCGCAGGAGAGCTCCGCAGCACATTCCTGACTGCGAGCACAGGACGCTGGCAACTCTAACTGCTCGGTAGCCGCGAGGTGACGCCCGGACCTCGGCCCCGGACCCGGCGGGCGGCACTGAACCACGGCTTCCGCCCGTGCCCGGGTCGTGGTGGAATGGACGCCCGGGTCAGGAAGTGGCCGTACGGAAAGCCGGACGAACGACTGCCAGGTGAGCGCCGTGCCCTACTCTCCCCCTCCCCCCGCCTCCACCGGACCTCCCGAGTACGTGCTCCTGCCGCTGCCCGAAGAGGTCGACATCGCCAACGCCTCCGGGCTCCTGCCGCTCATCATGGCCGGCGCCGGCACCCACTCCCACGCGCCGAGGACCCTCGTCCTCGACCTCACGCACACCCGCTTCATGGACTCCCAGGGCATCCGCCTCGTCAACCAGGTCCGCCGCGGGCTGCCTCCCGGTGTCCGGCTGCACCTCGTCGCCGCCCCGGGCAGCGTGGTCGGCCGCCTCCTGGAGCTGACGGGGCTGCGGCGCGACGTGCCCGTGTACGACAACGCGGCGGAGGCCGTGGGAGCGGCGGTGCCGTCCTAGAGTTGGCCCATGGCACCCCATGTGGCGACGAACACCCGTGTGTCCCTGGACGAGTTGCTGGACTTCGTCCGTCCCCGGCACCGAGCGGTCCTGCTCACCCGCCGCGCCGACGGCGGCCCGCAGGGCTCGCCGCTGACCTGTGGGGTCGACGACTCCGGCCGGATCGTGGTCTCCACGTACCCGGAGCGCGCCAAGACGCGCAACGCCAAGCGGGACCCGCGGGTCTCCCTGATCGTCCTCAGCGACGACTGGAACGGGCCGTGGGTGCAGGTCGACGGCACGGCCGAAGTGCTGGACGTGCCCGACTCGGTGGAACCCCTCGTGGAGTACTACCGGAACATCGCGGGGGAGCACCCCGACTGGGACGAGTACCGGGCGGCGATGCTCCACCAGGGCAAGTCGATCCTGCGGATCACCCCCGAGCGGTGGGGTCCGGTCGCCACGGGCGGCTTCCCGGCCCGCCTGGTGGAGGGCGACGGGGCCGGGGGCGGGGAGGCAGGAGAAGAGGGAGAGGGAGAAGGAGAAGGAGAGGGAGAGCGAGGGCTGAAGGGGGCGGCCGAGGGGCGGGACGCGGAGGGCGGCGCGGACGAGGAGGAGGCCCGGGCGGTCATCCCCGGCTGCGGGCCACCATCGCCTCGATCCCCGCGACCAGCAGGTCCAGCGCGAAGGCGAAGTCCCGCTCCATCATCTCCTCGACCGTGTCGCCGCCCCGGGCGTCCATGATGCGCGTCGACTCCTGGATGACGTCGGGGGCGTCCGACGACTCCGTGACCGCGCTGAGGGCGTTGCGGTGGTACTCGTCCGGGGTCATCCCCGTACCGGCGACCCGGTCGAGGAAGTGACCCTCGATCGTGCCGAACCCGTACACGAACTGGAAGACGGCCGCGATCGCGCCGGTGACGCCGTCCGCGGGGAGCCCGGTCCTGCGGATGACCTGCTGGACCGCCCCGGAGAACGCCAGCGCGTTGGGCCCGATGTTGAGGAAGCTCCCGGCCAGCGGCGACAGCCAGGGGTGCCGGGCCAGCAGCCCGCGGTACTCCTTCGCCAGGGCGCGCAGTTGCTCGCGCCAGTCCTCGTCGGCCGCCGGGCCGGGCAGCACGAGTTCGCCGAAGGCGGCGTCCAGGGCGAGTTCGAGCAGGTCGTCCTTGGTGTCCACGTACCAGTAGACGGACATCGCCGTCACGTTCAGCTCGGCGGCCAGACGGCGCATGGAGAACTTGCCCAGGCCCTCGGCGTCCAGGAGCCGGACGGTGACCTCGGTGATCCGCTCGCGGTCGAGCCCGGACGGCTGCCCCCCGCCGCCGCGCCCGCTGCGACGGGGCTCCCCGCCCGCCAGCCAGACGCTGGGGCGCGCCGCCCGCCCGGACCCCTGGGCTGCCCTCGCCATGGCGCACCTTTCTCGACGTACTGCTCCCCTCATGCTAGGCGGTGCCGGACACCCGACCGGCGGGCCCGCACCCGGCGACTGCCGTCGGGCGCGGGGAGCGGGCGCGGGGAGTGGGCACCGGGCGCGGGGAGCGGGCGCGGTCAACGGGTGCGGGGAGCGCGGGGAGCGGGCGCGGGGCGCCGCGTTCAGGCCGCGGCGGGGGGTTGCGGGTCCGGCCCCGGCCCCCTGCGCGCCGCACCGCTGCCCCGCGGACCGGAGGGCGGCTCAGGGCGACTGCGGGGCGTCCGCCCGCTCCGCCCGTCGCAGCAAGGCCGCGGCGAGCAGCCCGCCGAGCAGGACGGCGACGGCGCCCACCAGTTGGCTGGTCTCCAGGCCCGAGGAGAACGCGTCGGTGATCCTCCCCCGTTCGCCCGGGGAGTCCGCCGCGGCCAGCGCCGCCGGGAGGGACGTCGCCGCCACCGGGATGAGCGCCGCGAAGCGCGCGTTGAGCACCGCGCCGAGCACGGCGACACCGAGCCCGTTGCCGAACTCGGCCAGCGTGCCGTTGATCCCGGCGCCCACACCCGCCTTCTCCCGGGGGATGGAACTCATGATGGCGTGCGCCATCGCCGGGTTGGCGATCGCACAGCCGAGGCCGATCAGGACGAGGCCGAGCAGCGTGCCGGCATACCCGTGCCCGGTGAGCGTGGCGATGGACGCCAGCCCGGCGGCCATCATCACCATGCCCAGGGCGATCGAGACCGGCGTGCCCAGCTTCAGTGTCCACTTCGCGGACAGGCCGGTGAAGTTGAGGGCGACGACGGTCAGGGCCAGCGGCGCCGTGCGCAGTCCGGCCTCCAACGGCCCGTAGCCGAGCACGAACTGGAGGTGCTGGGTGAGCAGGAAGAGGGCGCCGCCCATGCCGAAGGTGATCAGCACGGCTCCCGCCACTGCGCCCGTGAACCGGCGGTTGCGGAAGAACTGCGGATCGAGCATGGGATACGGGATCCGGCTCTCCCAGTAGGCGAAGACCCCCAGCACGAGCACCGCGGCCGTCGCCGTCGCGAGCACCCGGCCCGAGGACCAGCCGTACTCGGGTCCGGAGATGATCGCGTACACCAGGGCCGACATGCCGATGGTGGACAGCAGGGCCCCGAGCAGGTCGGGGCGGTCGCCCTGCCGGTTCCGGGACTCCGGCACCAGGGCGACCACGGCGACCAGGCCGAGGGCCACCACCGGCAGGTTGATCAGGAAGATCGCCCCCCACCAGAAGTGGTCCAGCATGAAACCGCCGACCAGGGGCCCGGCCGCGAAGCCGAGGGCGTTCACGGCGCTCCAGATGCCGATCGCCCTCGGCTGCTCCTCGAGCGTGAAGATCTGCATCGCCACGGCCAGCGTCGTGGTCAGCAGCAGCGCCCCGCCGACGCCCATTCCGGCCCGCGCGGCGATCAACTGGCCCGAGCTGTCCGCCAGTCCGGCCACCAGCGAGCCGGCGCCGAACAGGGCGAGGCCCGCGACCAGCATCTTCTTGCGCCCGTAGCGGTCGGCGGCGTTGCCCGCGCTCAGCAGCAGGCCCGACTGCACCAGGGAGTACGCGTTGATCATCCACTGGATGTCGGAGGTCGACGCGTCCATCTCGCGGGTGAGCGAGGGGATCGCGACGTTCAGGACGGTGTTGTCGAGCAGCACGGTGAGCTGCGCCAGGCAGATGACCCCGAGGATCAGCCAGCGTTGCGGGTGCCCCCCGACGGAGACGGGGACAGCAGCCGGATCCGCGAGCCGACCGGGGGCCTCGTGGCCGGGTTCCCGGGAGGACGATGTGGTCATGTTCTACACCGTAGAACATTCACCATACGGTGTACAAGACGGGCCGCGAACAGAGGGGGAGGACAGGGCGTGGGCGCCGGAGACGGGGACGGGGAGGGCGTGGGCGTGGGCGCCGGAGAGGGAGACGGAGGAGGAGGGGGCGTGGGGAGCGAGCGGGGTCGGGAAGGCGGCGGGGACGATCGCCGAGCCGGGGGTGCGCCCGGGGGGCCCGGGGCGCACCGGGACACTCAGGACGCTCGGGGCGTGGCCGGACGGAGCAGGTACCCCGCGCCACGGCGGGTGTGGATCATCGGCTCCCGGCCGGCGTCGATCTTCCGGCGCAGGTAGGAGATGTACAGCTCGACCACGTTGGCCTTGCCGCCGAAGTCGTACGACCACACCCGGTCCAGGATCTGTGCCTTGCTGAGCACGCGCCGGGGGTTGCGCATCAGGTAGCGCAGCAGCTCGAACTCGGTCGCCGTGAGGTGGATGCTCTGGCCCGCCCGCGTGACCTCGTGACTGTCCTCGTCGAGGGTGAGGTCACCGACGACCAGCAGCGACTCCGCACGTCCGTCGTCCCCCGCGGAGCGCCGGATCAGCCCGCGCAGCCGGGCGACGACGTCCTCCACCCCGAACGGCTTGGTGACGTGGTCGTCCCCGCCCGCGGTCAATCCGGCGACCCGCCGGCCGGTCCCGTCCCCGGGGGTCAGGAACAGCACGGGGACGTCCGGCAGTTCCCGGCGCAGCCACCCGAGGACCTCCGGACCGTCCATGTCCGGCAGCACCGTGTCCATCACGACGGCGTCCGGACGGAACTCCCGCGCGGCCCGCACGGCGTCCCGGCCGTCGGCCGCGCTGCGGATGTGCCAGCCCTCGCAGCGCAGGGCTGTGGAGAGCAACGCGGTGACCGACTGCTCGTCGTCCACCACGAGCACGCGGACGGGCGGCCCGTCCGTCGTCGGCGATTCGATGGTGCGCCCCTGGGGCGAGGTCGTGGTCATACCGGACAGCGTGTCCGGGCCGTCTGAGAGCGCCCTTTCGGCCTTCTGTGTTTTTCCTGAGAAACCGCGCGGCCCGCCGCTTCCAGGAGGTGCCCGGGACTCCTCCACCGGCCGGCGGGACGACCGGGTCCCCGCGGGACGGCCGTCCGTGCAGCCGCCTCCACCGTCCTTACCGGCTTTCACCGGCCTTCACCGGCCGGCCTGCCTGCCCGTCTGTCTTCCGACGGGCCCGATCGGCCTGACCTGCCCGACCGGCCCGATCCGCCGGCCCGATCCGCCGGCCCGACCTGCAGGCAGACCACCAGGGCGACGCCACCCGGTGAGCCAAGCCGTCGGAGGGCGATCCCGTCACCCCTCGGGCAGCGTCCCCGTCACCCCTCGGAGGGCGGCCCCGGCAGCCCGAACAACCGGGCCGCGTTGTCGTGGCAGACCGCTCTCAGCCACTCCGCCCCGAGGTCCAGCCGCTCCAGCGCCCGCAACTGGTGGAGGTAGGGGTACGGGATGTTGGGGAAGTCCGTGCCGAGCAGTACGCGGTCACCGAGTCCGGCCAGCCGGGGCAGGGCCCGCCGCGGGAACGGTGCCAGCCGCTCGCTGAAGTCGGTGAACGCCATGGTGGTGTCCAGGCGCACCTCGTCGTACCGCTCGGCCAGGTCCAGGAAGTCCTCGTACTCCGGCATCCCGAGGTGCGCCACGATCAGCCGCAGCCGGGGATGCCGGGCCAGTACCCGGGCGACGGGCTCCGGCCCCGTGTGCTTCCCCGGCGCCGGTCCCGAACCGCAGTGGATGACCACCGGCACCCCCGCCTCGGCGAGCAGCCCCCACGCACCGTCGAGCGCGGCGTCGGCCGGGTCGTACGCCCCCACCTGCACGTGGGCCTTGAAGACCCGCGCCCCGGCCTCGACCGCCTCGCGGACGTAGCCTTCGACGCCCGGTTCGGGGAACAGGGTGGAGGTGTGCAGGCAGCCGGGCGTGCGGCGGGCGAAGTCGGCCGCCCAGCCGTTCAGCCACGCGGCCATGCCCCGCTTGTGCGGGTAGAGCATCGAGGTGAAGGCCCGCACCCCGAACGCCTCCAGCAGCGCCGCCCGTTCCCCCTCCTCCTGCCGGTAGGTGATCGGCCACTCGACCCCGCCGGTCATCGGCCCCAGAGCGTCGAAATAGGCCCACACCTTGGCCAGCACCCGCTCCGGCATGAAGTGCGTGTGCACGTCGACGAGTCCGGGCAGCCCCAGCCCCTCCCAGAATCGCCGTACGTCCGCGGCCTCGGCTGTGGTGGTGGCGTGATCGCTCATGCCGTCCACGATCACCCGGGACCACGCTCCGGGTCCACACCCCCGCGCCCGGCCTCAGAACAACCCGTCTTGCACGCCCCAGCCCTCCCCCGCGCCGCCGCCCCGCACGTCCCGTACCGGCACGTCGAACGTCCTCCCCCCGCCGGGCACCAGCCCCCACCCCGTCAGCAGCCGCGTGTCCAGCACCACCGCGCCGCGCCCGTCGGCCGGTACGAGGTGCAGGTCCGGCCCGGCGGCGGCCACCAGTTCCCCGGCCACCGCGCCCCCGGCGACCAGCTCGCTCACCTCGCCGACCGCGCCCGGGGTGCCCGGCAGCCCGAAGACCCCGGCGTGGTCGACCGGCCGGAACGGCTCACGACCGAGCGACTCCGGCCACCCGTCCAGTCCGGCCGCCCGCCCGTGCAGGTCGGCCAGCTCGGCCGCCCGTTCCTCCTCCGTGCCCGGGAGCGCACCGCGTACCGCCCGCCTGGCCGCGTAGGGGATGCGGTCCGGCACCCGGAGCGCGGCGCGGAGCAGTTCCTCGGTGCGCCGGGCCGCCATCAGCGGACCGGTGCCCAGCCAGGTGAAGCAGACCGCTCCCTGCTCCAGCAGGCGCGCCGGGCCCCGCGCCGCGGCGGTGATCCCCACCTTGACCATCCCGGGCCCGAACCACGCCAGGTAGACCCGGTACGGCCGCGGATCGTCGGCCAGGGTGTCGGCGGCCACGGAACGGGCCCGGTCCAGCCGCGCGCACTCCTCGCACCGCGCCCCCGTGCTCCGCGCCGGAACCGCGGCACCGAGCGGACACCTGTGCCCCCGCGCCCCCACGCAGGTCCGCCCACCCCCTTCCGCGACCGCGAAGGCCACCCGTTTCCCCCAGGTCAGCGCGGACCGCCGGCCTCCGTCCCAGACCAGCACGGGACCGTCAGCCGACCACCGCAGCCCCGAGCATCTCCACGTCTGTGCCATCCCCGCCGAGACTAGGACGCCCCACTGACAACGCCCTCGCCCACCGCCAGGCCCCCTGCTCCCGACCCGCTCCCCTGCCGCCGGTCCACGCCCCGCCTGCCGCCGGGATGCCCGGACATCACGCCCCCACTGCGCCCGGCGCACGCCCCTTCACCCGGTCCGGCGCTCCCCGCAAGCCGGGCGGGCCGTTCGAGGTGCCGGGTCCGCCCCCTGGTGCCAATCTGAATGGGGGGAGGGCCGCTCGGGGACCGCACGGAAGCCGAAAGGGCGAGAACATGGCGACCAACGTCGGCAGCACACATCACCACCGGACCGCATGGGAGCCCGAGAGCGCCTGGGCAACCGGCTGGACCACGGCCGCAGCGGTCCTGATGACCTTCGGCGGCATCATGGCGATCTTCCAGGGCGCCGCAGCCATCGCCAACGACGACGTCTTCGTCGTCACCGACGACTTCGCCTACGCCTTCAACCTCACCGGCTGGGGCTGGGTGCACCTCATCCTCGGCGCCCTGGTGATGCTGGCCGGCATCTCCTTGTTCCGCGGGGCGACATGGGCCCGTGTGGTGGGTGTCGCACTCGCCGGACTCAGCATGGTCGCCAACTTCGTGTGGCTGCCCCACGCCCCGGTGTGGTCGATCGTCCTCATCGTCATCGACGGCTTCATCATCTGGGCCCTGTGCGCACCGCGCCGCGAGGTCAGGGCGTAGCGCCCCGGCGACCGCCGCCCGCACCGCGTCCGCGCCGGCGGCCCGGAATGGAGCACGAGCGGTCACCGCGCCCCACGGTGTGGCGGGTGTTCTGGCCGATGCTCGTCCAGCTCGTCGCCGTGACCGTCATGCTCACCGCCTTCTTCCTGCTCCCCCTCGACGGACTCGGCCCACGGCGCCCGGTGCTCAGCTGGCTCCTCTTCGGCCTCGCCCTGGCGCTGGTGGCCGGCCTGCTGCTCCACCAGGTCGTCCACGTCCTGCTCGACCACCCCAGGGCGCGGCCGGGGCTGGTCATTCCCTTGCTGATCTGCCTGTCCATCCTGGTCTTCGCGACCGCCTACCAGGGGCTGGCCCAGCACCCGGGAGAGGTCGAGGGCCTCGAAACCCGCCTCGACAGCCTCTACTTCACCCTCGTCACCCTGGCCACCATCGGCTACGGCGACATCACCCCGCACGGCCAGTCCGCCCGGCTGGTGACCATCCTCCAGATCCTCTACACCTTCGTCTTCCTCACCGCCTCGGCCACCGCCCTGACCCGCTACCTGCGCACCAACCTCCAACACCGCCGACGTCCACGGGGCGACGACGGCTGAGCCCCGGGGCGGCGCCGGTGCGCGGTGCCGCCGGTGTCGGGGGGCCGCGCGGGGCGGGGGTGCCGGTGGGCGCTGTTGCCGGTCGTCGACGCCGTGCAGCAGTCTTCTCCGCATGGACGTCTGCGCGTTCCTGTCCCGGCCGCTGGTCGCCCGCGTGGCGACCAGCGGCCCGGAGGTCCGGCCCGTGTGGTTCCTCTGGGAGGACGGCGCCTTCTGGTGGCTCACCGGTCCTTACTCCCGGCTGGAGCGACTGCTCACCGAGGACGCGCGCGTCGCGCTGGTGATCGACACCTGCGACCTGGCGGCGGGAACGGTGTTCTCCGTGACCTGCCGGGGAGAGGCCGAGGTCGTCCCGCTGGACCGGGCCAGGGCGGTCCGGAAGCTGACCCGCTACCTCGGCCCCGAGGACCGGTGGCCGGCACGCTTCTCGGCACCGCTGGACGACCCCACGACCAGGATGGTCCGGTTCACCCCCGACCGTCCCCCTCGGCTGCAGGACCGGTCCTGGTGAGAGCACGGGACGCGCGGCGGACGCGCCACGGCCTCCCGTCCGGCAGGCCCATCGATCCGGTGCGCCGGTCCTTGCCGGCGGACGCCTGGGCCCTATCGGGCCGCGCGAGGTCGTTCGAGGTCCGGCCAACGGCAACCGACGGCGACGGGCGAGCCACCGCCGCACCGACAAACTCCACGTCGGAGCACCCGGGCCGGACGGGCTTCACCCGAGGGGTGGAGGTCAGGCGGGATGCGATCCTTCCTGCCACTCGACCCCCCGGAAACGCCGGCGCATTCCCACGGCCTCGTCACTAGCCTCGGTCCAGTGAGCGAAGACGCCCGTCTCCTGGCGAACCACCGAGTCCGCCTAAGGGCACCCTCCTGGCCGAGGTCGTGGCTGCCGCGGGTCGTCTCGCTCAGGTGATGGTCGCGAACGACCTGGTGGAGCTCTCTGCGCTGCAGGACGCTGGACACGTACGCGCACGTGACGGGGACGACGCTGCGGGCCGCCGCCGACCGGCGGACGACGCCTTGGGGCCGGACGACGATCAGGGCGACGCGGAGGACGAGACGGCCGCCTGGACAGCGCCGCCCGGGGACGTTGATGTCACCCACTGACGTCAGAAGCCCCGCCGGGCGAATCGGCGGGGCTTCTGATCTGTGTGCACTCGGCAGGATTCGAACCTGCAACCTTCTGATCCGTAGTCAGATGCTCTATCCGTTAAGCTACGAGTGCTTGTCTGTTTCTTCAGTTTTCTCGCCGCTCCCGGACCCTGCGGCCCGTCGCGGCGACAGGAAGAACATTACATGACTGCCGCCGCCATGTGAAATCCATTGGCCTCACCCCTTGTGACCTGAGCAAACGTGATTTTGGGGCGTGATCACGACGAAGCCCCGGCCGCTGGGGACCGGGGCTTCGTGAGGGGGCGGAGGCGGAGGGATTTGAACCCTCGATGGGCTTTAAGGCCCAAACCGCATTAGCAGTGCGGCGCCATAGACCGGACTAGGCGACGCCTCCCCGCACCACCTTCCGCGCGCGAGCGCGAGCCGGTGGTGCGTGCCGATGATGACACAGCCGCGCGGGCTGCCACCAATCGAGGCCTACGGTACTAGGCAGGCAGGCCGCAGGGCAAAGCTCTTTCGGACGGCACGCCGCCGGGCGCAACGTCCCGCGCGCTCGCGCGTTGATCAGGGCATGTCGCAGGTCATCACCCAGGGCACCGCTCTCCACGGGCCCGCCGCCGCCCCCGCGCACGGCCCCACGTCCGCCGTCCTCCCGCACGCGCCGGCGCGAGGGTCCGCCGCCGGGCCCGGTGCGCGGCACGCCGCCCGCGGCGCGCTGCGGCGGTTCGTCACCGCCGTCGCCGTCGTCTCCGCCGCCCTCGCCACGGTGTCCGCGGCACCGGCCGCCGCGTCCGCCACGCCCACCACTCCCCTGGGGCCCACCGCGTCCGCGCGGGGTGAGGACCGTCTCACCGTCACCGTGAGCGGCATGGGCAGCGGCGTCGACGGCACGTACGAGGTGACGTGCCGACCGGGCCGCGGCAGCCATCCCGATCCGGAAGGGGCCTGCGCCGCGGTCGAGCGGAACACCGGCTGGGGACGGGACGCCTTCGCCCCGCCGCGGCAGGACGCGATGTGCACCATGCAGTACGGCGGCCCCGCCACCGCCCACGTCACCGGCAGCTGGGCCGGGCGTCCGGTCGAGGCGACGTACGACCGCCGGAACGGGTGCGCGATCGACCGCTGGGACGCACTCGTGCCGCTGCTGCCCGCGGCGGGTTCCGGGACGGGTTCGGCGACGGGTTCCGCGACACCTTGGTAACGAAGCCGGGAAACCGGGGCGCACGGTACGTAAAGGGGCGGTGCGGGGCGGGGCGGCGTCGCCGCAGGCCGTCACGTGTTCTGCGCGATCCGGGCATCGGATCGCCGTCACTTCGTCGTGCGACCTCCCTCTCATCCGGCGCCGCGGCCGCAACCCCAGCCCTTAGACTCCCTCGCGTGACACGTTGCGGGCAGGTTGGCAAGATGGCCCGAACGGTCGGCACGTCGCGGTAACAGGGAGGAAGCGTCTCGTGAGCAGCAGGCCATCCCGAGGCGCTGCTCGCCTCGCAGCCATACTGGACGCGCTTCCCGACGCGCTCGTCCTGGTCAACGCCAACGGGACGGTCGTCAACGCCAACACCATCGCCCTGGAGGCCTTCGAGACGCCGGGCACGGCGCTGGTGGGGCGCGGACTGCTGGATCTGCTGCCGGAGTTCGACTCCAAGCTCATCCCCGGTTCCATGCGCCGGCCGGACCACATCGACCCGCGGGCCCGCACCAAGCCGACCCGGATGACGGCCCGGCGGACCGACGGGTCGGAGTTCCCCGTCGAGGTCACCAGCGCCAACCTGGAGACCGGCCAGCAGGCCTACGACACGTACGGCTACACCGGCGACGAACTGCTCATGCTCGTCGTGCGCGACCTGTCCGGCACCGTGGACACCGAGGCGGAGCTGGCGCGCTCGCAGCGGCAGACCGAGATGATCCTGCGGGCCGCCTCCGAGGGCGTCGTCGGCACCGACACCGACGGACGGATCGTCCTGGTCAACCCGGCCGCCGCCCAGATACTGGGCTACCGGGCCAGTGACCTCGGCGGACGCGAGCTGCACACCCTCGTCCTGCACTCGCGCGCCGACGGTTCCCCCTTCCCGTACGACGAGTCGCCGCTGGCCGACACGCTGCGCTCCGGGCGCAAGCACCGGGTGCGCGGGCAGGTCCTCTACGCCAAGAACGGGGACAAGCTGCCGGTCGACCTCACCACCGCCCCCGTGCGGGACGGCGACCAGCTGGTCGGCGCGGTGATGACGTTCACCGACCGGCGGCCGTACGACGCGCTCCTGCAGGAGAAGGAGGACGCGGCGCAGCGGCACGCCGAGGAACTGGAGCGGCTCGCCGAGGAGCACGCCTCCGAGCTGACCGCCCTGCGCCAGAGCCACGTCACCGAGCTGGAGGAGCTCACCGAGCGGCACGCCGAGGAACTCGCCGCCAACGAGGAGCGGTACGCGGCCCTCGGCGAACGGGAGAAGGACCGTTACGAGGCGCTCACCGCCCGGCACGACCAGCTGCTCACCCTGCTCGGGCAGTCGCTCCGCGGCCCCCTGGACGAACTCCGCCGCGAGCTGTCCGCCCTGGCGGCCGACGACGCCGGGCAGTTGTGGCCCGAGGCGAACCAGGTGCTGCACCACCTGTCGGCCGGCTACGCGCGCATCACCACCCTCATCGACAACGTCCTCGGCTACCAGCGGCTCGACACCGGGACCGAGCAGGTGGCCCGTACCAAGGTGCTGCTGGACGCCGTGGTCGCGGCCGGTGTGGACGGGGCGGTGGAGCTCATCGGGCCGGGCCGGGTGCAGTTCGCCGTGCACGCGCCGCGCATCGAGGCCGAGGTCGACCCCCGCCTGCTCGCCACCGCCCTCGCGCACCTCGTCGCCGACGTGGCCGGGGTGGACGCGACCGGCAACAGCCCCGTGTCGGCGGGCGGTTACCTGGACAACACCGTGGTCGTCGCCGCCGCCCAGCGCGGCGAGGTCGTCCGCATCGAGGTCCGCGGCCCGTACAGCGGCGGCGACCCGGTGCACGAGCCGATCGTGCGGGGCATCGTGCGGGCGCACGGCGGTGTGCTGCAGACCCACGAGGTGCCCGGGATGAGCGGCAGCGCGTTCGTCCTGGAGGTGCCGATCGGCGCCGGTGCCGGAGCCGTTCCGGCCGCCGAGGTGGAGCTCGCCGGGCCGCCCCCGGCCGAGGCCGCCGCCGGCCACGACACGGCCGCCCAGCGGCCGTCCGGCGGACGGCGGCGGGCGCGACGGGCTTCCGTGGACGCCTTCCTGGAGAGCGAGGTGCCGGGCCCCGACGCCCCCGTCGGCGCGGCGGCCGGTGACGGCGGAGCCGGCCAGGGCCAGGAGAGCGCACCGCCGACCGGCCGGCGCAGGCGACGGGCGGCGGCCGCGGAGGCCGCTCCGCTGCCGGCACAGGCCACCGGCGAGGGCGCCGTCTCCGCCGGGACCGGCCGGCGTCGCGGCCGTCCGGCCGAGGACACGGACGCCGGCGCAGGCGCGCGTGCGGGTACGGGTGCCGTCGTCGCCACGGCCGGGGACGCCGCAGGGGTCTCCGAGGGCGCCGTGATGACGGCCGCCGAACACGCGGCGGGCGCCGCCGCGGCGAACACCGGACTGGGCGGGACCGTACCGCCGCAGGGCGTCCCCGCCCCCTCCGGCCGACGGGCTCGGCGTGCCGCCACCGAGCAGCACGCACTGCCCCCGGCGCTGCCCGCGCCGTCCGGCCCCGACAGCCCCAACGGCCCCACTGCCGACGGCCAGGCGGGCCCGCAGCAGCCGCAGCAGCAGCCGACGGGGCGCCGTCGGCGCGCGCTGGCGGCGGCGACGGAGCGGGCCGCGGCGCAGCAGGCGGCTCCCCGTACGTCTTCGCGCTGCCGCCCGCCGACGGTGATCAGACGGCCGGAGCCGGGGCGGCCGCCGTAGCCGGTGCGCACCAGGCCGAGGTCGTCGGGCAGGCCGGTCCCGACGGGCAACCGCCGCAGCCGTCCGCCGCGGTGAACGCGGCGGCGGCAGTACCGGCCCCGGCGGCCCCGGGGATGGTGTCTGTCGAGGAGGGCCGCCACGACGCCGTACCGCACGACCAGTCCGGCGACCACACTCCGCCGCAGCCCCACCCCACCAGCGCGCCGACCGGCCGCCGCAGGCGCGTCGCGGCGCCGCAGGCCGACCCCGCAGCCCTGCCGGCCGACGCCGGGCAGGTCGCCGCGCAGGCGGCGCCTCCTCACGGTGCCGCGCCCCAGGGAGCCGTCCCGCCGGGTGCCCCGGTGCCGCCCGGCCCCGCCGCCGGGCAGCCGATGCCGGTGACCGCCGCCGCACCTCACGCCGCCGGGGGACAGGTCGCGGGAACGCCGCAGCAGCCGGCCCCGGTGCCGCCGCAGGGTGCCGCTCCCGGGCCGGCCGCGCCGCCGCACGGTGGTCCGGTGGACCCGGGCACGGCCTCGGCTGCTCCCCAGGGCACCCCGCTGCCCGCCCCCCAGGTCCCGGTGCCTGCTCAGGGCGGCCCGATGCCCGCCCAGGGAGGCGCTCCCGCCACGGCCCCGGGCGGACCGGTACCGCCGCAGGGGATGCCGGTCGCGCCGCAGGGCACCGCGCAGGTGCCCCCGCAGGGGGCCGTCCCCGTGGCCCGGCAGCCCCAGCCGCAGGTGCAGCCGCAGGCCGCCGGCCTGCCGCTGCCGCCCCCGGACATCGCCCAGGTCGCCGGGGCGCCGCAGCAGGCCGACGCGCCCCCGGCCGGTGCTCCGCCCGCCGTCGCACCGCAGCAGTCCCAGGCAGTTCCGCCGGTGACCGCACCGCAGCAGGCAGCCCCCGCGCAGCCTGTCGCCGCCCAGCCGCTGCCCGCCGAGGCCGCCCCCGGGCAGCCCACCCCGGCGGAGGGCACCCCGGCCCCGCAGGCGTGGCCCGCCGTCGGTGACACCGGCGGCGCCGGTACGCCCGCCGCGCCCACCGCGCCCGCCCCGGCTCCGGCCGGTCCAGCGCCCGGGCCGGCGGCGCAGACGCCCGCCCCGGCCGGTCCGGCGCCCGCAGCGACCGGGCAGGCAGGGCAGGCCGCGCCCGAGGGAGCGGTGGCCGCGCCGCGGGCCGCCCAGCCGCTGCCGGCGGAGGCCGCCGTCCCCGTGGACCCGAACTCCACCCAGGGGCGGGCCATCAGTGTGCGGACGCTGGGGCAGGGGGTGCCGTTCACCCGGCAGGCCGCCCAGGTGCAGCAGCCGCTGCCGACGGCCACCCCGCCCCCGCACCAGCCCGGAGGCTCGGGCCGCCGGCGCAAGCTGGGGACGCGTACCGAACTCGCCGCCGACGTCGACGAGCAGGCCGCACGCCCGCACCCGCCGCAGGCCGAGCAGGCCGCCGCCCGGCCGCAGCCGCCCGCCCCGGGACAGCCGCAGGCCGCCCAGCCCCAGCATTCGCTCGCCGGTCAGTCGCGGCTCGCGCCGGCCGCGGAGGGTGCCGGCCGCTCGTACGCGATAGGCGCGCCGGACGCGGACGCCGCCGAGGGTCCCGAACCGCTGGACGGACCCGGTGGGGCCGTCGAGGTGGCCGATCCGCCCCGGCCGCAGCCGATGGACGACGAGATGCCGCCGGAGCCGCTGGACAATCCGCGTCGGCTCCTGGTGTGGCCGGCGCCGGACGTCTCCACCCAGCAGGCGCTCAGCGACCGCGGCTACCGCCCGGTGATCGTGAACTCCCGCGAGGAGGTCGACGCCCAGATCGCGGCCTTCCCGGCGGCCCTGTTCGTGGACCCGCTGACCGGGCCGATCACCCGTACGGCGCTGCAGTCGCTGCGGCAGGCGGCCGTGGCGGCGGAGGTGCCCGTCCTCGTCACCGCCGGGCTCGGGCAGGCGTCGCGGGACGCCGCCTACGGTGCCGACCCCGCCGTGCTGCTGAAGGCGCTCGCGCCGCGCGACAGCGAGCAGCACCCGCCGCGGGTGCTGCTGATCGAGGAGCACGCGGAGATCGCGCTGGCCCTGACGGGCACGCTGGAGCGGCGCGGGATGCAGGTGGCGCGGGCCGCGAGCGATGCCGACGCGGTGTCGCTGGCGGGACAGTTCCGGCCCAACCTGGTGGTGATGGACCTGATGCAGGTGCACCGGCGCCAGGCCGGGATCGTGGACTGGCTGCGCGCGAACGGGCAGCTCAACCGCACGCCGCTGGTCGTCTACACCGCAGCGGTGGAGCCGGCCGACCTGCCGCGGCTGGCCTCCGGTGAGACCGTGCTGTTCCTCGCCGAGCGGTCCACCAGCTCCGAGGTGCAGGAACGCATCGTCGACCTGCTGGCCCGCGTCGGCACGAACTGACCGCCGAACCGGCCGGCACGTCGGACGCAGCGGGTGCCTGGCGGGAGCGCCGAGCGCGCTGAGCGCTTCGGGCATTTCGAGCACTTCGGTCATGCGAGAGCCGGATGGCGGCCCGGGTGCGGTACAGGGCGCGGCTCTCTGCGCATGAGCCATGCCCGGCCGTCCGCCAGCCCGCCCGCCCCGGGGCAGGGACCCCGGATGCGGCCGGCCCCACCGGACCGACTGCCCCAGGGGCCCGGCCGCGCCCCTCGATTGGTCGCGCACGCCCCGGGACAACGGCCGCGCCGGGCAAGGAACCGTTCTCCGGTCCCCTGCCCGGCGCGGCCGGCCTACGGTCGGTCCCCCGCCGGGACTCAGACTCCCGGCGGGGTCTCCCGGCGGGGTCCGGCCCCGGCGGGCGTCGGACTCTCCCCGCGGTGCCGGGACTCCCCGCGGTCCTGGGACTCCCCGGGGACTCGGCGGATCCCCCACAGAACGGGGGTGTGTCACTCGTGCGTCAGATCTGCGTGACGTCCAGCGAGCCCTCGGCGTACTGCTTGCGCAGCACCTTCTTGTCGAACTTGCCGACGCTCGTCTTCGGCACCGACTCGATCACCGTCCAGCGCTCCGGGAGCTGCCACTTGGCGATCCCGCGGTCCTCCTGGAGGAAGGCGCGCAGGGTGGTGAAGTCGGCGGTGGAGCCCTCCTTGAGGACGACGGTGGCCAGGGGGCGCTCGCCCCACTTGTCGTCCGGCACGGCGACCACGGCGGCCTCGGCCACGTCCGGGTGGGCCATCAGGGCGTTCTCCAGCTCGACGGAGGAGATCCACTCGCCGCCGGACTTGATGACGTCCTTGGCCCGGTCGGTGAGCGTGAGGTATCCGTCGGGGCTGATGATGCCCACGTCACCGGTCTTCAGCCAGCCGTCCTCGCTGAACTTGTCCGCGGGGCGCAGCGGTTCCTCGCCGGGTCCGTTGTAGTAGGCACCGGCGATCCACGGCCCGCGCACCTCCAGCTCGCCCGCGGACTCGCCGTCCCAGGGCAGCCGCTCGCCGCCGGGGCCGGTCAGCCGGGCCTCGACACCGGCCGGGAAGCGGCCCTGGGTCAGCCGGTACGCGAACTCCTCGTCCGTGCCCACGGCGTGCGCCGGCGGGCGGGCGACCGTACCGAGCGGCGAGGTCTCCGTCATGCCCCAGGCGTGGCAGACCCGCATGCCGAGCTGGTCGAACGCCTCCATCAGGGAGGGCGGGCAGGCCGAGCCGCCGATCGTGACCTGGGTGAGGGCCGACACGTCCCGCGGGTTGGCGGTGAGTTCGGCGAGCAGGCCCTGCCAGATGGTGGGCACGGCCGCCGCGTGGGTCGGCCGCTCGCTCTCGATCATCCGGGCGAGCGGCGCGGGCTGGAGGAACCGGTCCGGCATCAGCATGTTGACGCCGGTCATGAAGGTGGCGTGCGGCAGCCCCCACGCGTTCACGTGGAACTGGGGGACGACGACGAGGGAGGTGTCCTCGTCGGTCAGGCCCATCGACTGGGCCATGTTGACCTGCATCGAGTGCAGGTAGATCGAACGGTGGCTGTACACGACGCCCTTGGGGTCGCCGGTGGTGCCGGAGGTGTAGCACATGGCCGCGGCCGCACGCTCGTCCAGCTCGGGCCAGTCGTAGGCGACGGGCTTCCCGGCGAGCAGGTCCTCGTACTCGTGCACCTGCACGGAGACGTCCGCCAGGGCGGAACGGTCACCGGGGCCGGAGACGACGACGTGCTCCACGGTCTTCAGGTGGGGCAGCAGCGGGGCGAGGAGTGGGATCAGGGACCCGTTGACGACGACCACCCGGTCCGCGGCGTGGTTGACGATCCAGGCGAGCTGCTCGGCGGGGAGGCGGAGGTTGAGGGTGTGCAGCACGGCGCCCATCGAGGGGATCGCGAAGTACGCCTCCACGTGCTCGGCGTTGTTCCACATCAGGGTCGCGACGCGTTCGTCACCGGTCACCCCGAGATCGTCGCGCAGGGCGTGGGCCAGCTGCGCGGCACGGGCACCGATCTCCGCGTAGGAGCGGCGCTGCGGCTCGCCCTCGCCCGTCCAGGTGATGACCTGCGATGTGCCGTGGATCGTCGACCCGTGGGCGAGGATCCTCGAGATCAGCAGCGGTACGTCCTGCATGGTGCTCAGCACGGAGTCCTCCTGGCGACATTGCCTACGCGCGGGTAAGGGTTGCGCTGATTCTGCGCACATACCACGCGGTATGTCACTAGGGGAGCGGTGATCGATCACCCCACAGCTCGCGACGATTCACCTCAGAAGCGAACAAACCCCAGTTCAGGGTCATCGCGCAGCTTCCCGAGCGCACGGGAGACGGCCGACTTCACGGTCCCCACCGACACGCCCAGCACCTCGGCCGTCTGCACCTCACTGAGGTCTTCGTAGTACCGCAGGACGACCATCGCCCGCTGCCGTGCCGGGAGCCGCATGATCGCCCGCCACATGGCGTCGCGCAGCGCCTGCCGTTCGGCGGGGTCGTCGCCGCCGGACACCGGGTCCGGCTCGGGCAGCTCGTCGCAGGCGAACTCGTCGACCTTGCGCTTGCGCCACTGGGACGTCCGGGTGTTCAGCAGGGCTCTGCGGACGTATCCGTCGAGCGCGCGGTGGTCCTCGATCCGCTCCCACGCCACGTACGTCTTGGCCAGGGCGGTCTGCAGCAGGTCCTCCGCGTCGCTGGGATTACCGGTCAGCGATCGGGCGGTCCTCAGCAGCGCGGGCTGGCGGGCCCTCATGTACGACGAGAACGACGGGTACACGAGGGTCTGCGCCGGTGGAGCAGCGGCGTTCGAAGCGCGGGTGCAGACGGGTGTGGTCATGGCTCAACGCTATGAGCGACGGCCGCCCGGCGGATCGCCCGCAGGTCCCGAAGCCGCGTCCCCCTCAGGTTGTAGGGGTGGGGACTGCCGCACCTCCTGAAGGTGGACGTGGGGAGGAGACCCCCTGAGGGTTCTCCCCCGAGGGGCCGGCCCGGCAGAGCCCGTCCGTGCCCCTTCCACCGAGGGCCGAGGACCGCCCCCGGGCCGCCGGGCACCCGCACCCGCACCCGACGAGCACGGCGCACGGGTCGGGCGGACAGCCGTGACGCGCCGCTGCGGGACCGGGGGCCCGGTGCCGCACGACCAGGTCGGCAGGCATCGCCGCGGCCGAGTCGGCGGATGGCCACGGCCGCCCGGGCCCCGTCCCGGGCGGGTCCTGGACTGTTCGCCCCGCACTTCCTGCGCCGGGTCCGCCTCCACCGGGTCCACCTGCACCGGGTTCACCTCTTGCACCGGGTCCATCCGGCCCCCTCGTCTCACATGCCGTCCTGCCCTGACACTTCTGATACACCGCTCGCGCCGCATGGGTTCCCTCTTCCCTCCTTCCACTTCCTGATGAGACGTCAGCCCTGCCCCGTCGGTTGACCGCGCAGGCAGGCCCCGTCAACCGACCGCCGACCGCCGACCGCCGACCGCCGCCCAGCATCGGCCCCGTCACCTCAATCGGCCCCCAGGCACTCCGCCCGCACCAGCGCTGCAACGCCCCACCGACCGCCCGCCGGACCGGACGCCCCCCACACGCCTGCGCGGCGGCACCGAAGCACCGCCGCGCAGACGCCCTGCACCCTTGAAAGCACACCCCCACCGTCCGGGGCCGCGGACGGCCCCGTCACCTCACCACCAGAGCGGCGTGAAGCTGACGGCCACGTTGTCGTTGCCCTGGTTCAGCGCCGTGAAGGCGGACCCGTTCACCTGGGCGGTGTTGCTCTGGTTCGAGGCCCCGGAGCCCACGGCCTGCTGCTGCGTGGTGGCGGAGTTGCCGAAGTTGTCGCCGCCCACGCCGCTCCCCACGACCCCGGCCGCGGCACTCGCCGCCGTCGCGCTCGATCCGTTGTCCGCGAGGGCGCCGTTGTCCGCCGCCGCCACGCCGGTGAAGAGGGCGGCCGCGAGCGGCAGGGCGGAGACCGCGGCGATGACGCGGGCGGTACGGATGCTTGCCATGTTGTGTTCCCTCCAGAACCAAGGACGCACCGGCCGTAGGCGGCCTCCGTGCGTGAAGGACGACTTTCACCGGGGCAGTTGGCCGGCCGCCCCGAGCTGCTGTGCACGACGTCGCGTGATCAGAGTTGCCCATCCCCTCCCGCCGAACCACCCCGGAAGGCCGCATTCGCACGCAAGCGTGATGACATGTCGATAAACCCCTTTCCGTGACGCAAATGCCATCTCGCTCGAACCAGACACTCCGCCCCACTCCCCCCATGAGCAGAAGCGTTACGGCACCACCCCGTCGACCTGCTCGCGGGCTGCGAGCGGCACCCGCACCCCCTTTCCTTTTTCGAACGCGCGTACGAAAATGGGCCCATGGCCACCACCGACCGGCAGGCCACGACCCTGGCCCTCGCGCACGCCCTGTCAGCCGCCGAACGCGGACTGGCCGTCATCCCCCTGTCCCGGACGAAGCTCCCGGCCCTGCGATCCCCCCACCGCGACGACCCCGCCACCCCCACGCGCTGCCACGGCGCCTGCGGACGCTTCGGCCACGGGGTCTACGACGCCTCCACCGATCCCGTCCGCATCCGCCGGATGTTCGCCGCTGCCCCCCGCGCCACCGGCTACGGCATCGCCTGCGGCCTGCCCCCGCATCACCTCATCGGCGTCGACCTGGACACCAAGACCGGCACCGACGCCTCGGCCGCCCTGCGCGAGCTGGCACTGCGCCACCTGTTCACGATCCCCGCCACCGTGGTGGTTCTGACACCCAGCGGCGGACGCCACCTGTGGCTGAGCGGCCCGCCCGACGTCGTCGTCCCCAACTCCGCGGGACGGCTCGCCCCCGGCATCGACATCCGCGGTGCCGGCGGCTACCTCGTGGGCCCCGGCTCCCGTACGGACCGCGGCACCTACACCGCCGCGCCCGGCACCGCCCACCTGCCCCCGGCGGCCTGCCCGCCCGCCCTGCTCCGCATCCTCCTGCCGCCGCCCCGGCCGCACCACCCCACGCCCCCGTCGGCCGGCGGACACGGCCAGGGCCTGGTGCAGTTCGTCCTCGCCGCGCATGAGGGGCAGCGCAACACCCGCCTGTTCTGGGCGGCCTGCCGCGCCTACGAGGACGGCATCGGACCCGCCCTCGTGGACCCACTGGTCCACGCCGCCGTCGGCGCGGGCCTGTCCGAACGCGAGGCCAGAGCGACCATCGACTCCGCCGCCCGCATGACCGGTCACCTCCCCTGACCTGCCCCGACCGCCCGCACCAGCCCCCCGAATATCGAAAGACCCCGATGCACCACCGCTCTAAAGTGCCGACCATGTCGCTCGCCCGCGTCCTCCTCACCTCCGGCCGCACCGTGGAGCTGTCCGAGCTGCGCCTGTCGTCGACGTACGGCGGTCTGCTCGAGGGCTACCCCTGCAAGCCGCTCAACGACATGAAGATCGACGGGCTGTTGCGGTCCGCCGCGCAGTCCTTCCCCGGCACCCCGGTGCACCTGATCACGCCCCCGCGCGACTACCCCGACCAGTACGCGGGAGCCTTCGGCCCGGTCGAGGTACTCCCCGCCGTCACCTGCGTCGGCGCCTTCCGCTCCGCCGCGCTCGACCCGGCCCACGACCCCGTCCTCCACCGCTCGCGCCTCACCGTCGTCTGGTTCCAGCCGACGTCGCTCCTGCCCTCGGACTGCGAGGCGGAGCCCGGTCTGCGGGACATGGCGTGGGAGCAACTGGCGGAGGACGAGGAGTTCTAGCCCAGCCGAAGGAAGCGACACAGCAGCCCCGGGAGATTCCGGCACCGGCCCTCTCCCTCCCTCTCAGCCCGCCCCGACAGGAAGCCGAAATACCCCTCATGAACGCCGCCGCCCCCGAACCCGCCCGCCCCGCTCCCTCTCGTCGCGACCTTCTGGCCAAGCAGTTCGAGCTGACCTGGTCCCTTTTCGAGTACCACCTGGAACGGCTGGAGCCGGAGGACTTCCTGTGGGAGCCCGCCACCCCCTGCTGGACCCTGCACCGCACGGCCGACGGAACGTGGGTGCCCGACTGGGCGGAGACCGAGCCCGACCCGGTCCCGGTACCCACCGTCGCCTGGCTGACCTGGCACCTCGGATGGTGGTGGAGCGTCGCCCTCGACCACCTCGACGGCCGCCCGCCCCGCGAGCGGACCGACATCGGCTGGCCCGGCGAGGGCACCCCGACCGTGGAGTGGCTCCGTTCCCTGCGCACGGAGTGGCTGACCGCGCTCGACCGCCTCACCGACGCCGACCTCGACGCCACGGCCCCGTTCCCCTGGCCGGACGACCCGGCCCACAGCGTGGCCGACATGCTCGCCTGGGCGAACGCGGAGCTGATGAAGAACGTCGCCGAAATCGGCCAACTGCGGCTGCTCCACGCCGTCTCGCGGCCCGGGTGAGCGGCGGCGACCGCAGCAGCCGGACGCGCCGGGCGACCGGGGAGCCCAGCGGGCGCCCGCCTCGGGGGCGGCAGGCCGCCCTGAACCACGCCCGCTGCACGGTGTACGGGCCGACGGCGGACGGGAGGGGAGCTGGGGTGAGTGGTGGGACTCTCCGGCTTGTCAGGCCCGCGCTGTCAACCGGTGGCCAGTGAAGAGACCAGCACCGCCCCGAACCCGAGGACGGTCAACTGCACAACGCCAGGGATGCGCCACCCCAGGGCGAGAAAACCACCGCCTGTCAGTACTGCGCCGCCCCCCAGAAGCCACAGTGCCTGCGACGCCGCCCGCGACGCACTCGACGGTGCGACGCCGTCGCTTTCGTAGCCGTCGGCCCATCCCGCCATACCAACGCCGTACACCGACCAGGCGATGAGCACGAAGTCGATGACGAGCAGCACCACGCCGACCCCGATCTGCCGGCCGATTGACGGCTCATTCGCCCGTCTCATGCCCACTGCCGTCCTGCAGGTGACGCTCCACTGAATGCATGCGATCAGCGTGGTGTTGCAGCGGGCACTGCACATGAGTACTGGTACTCAGCTGCGCCGCTCTCGTCGGGCACCGGGCCAGACCTGTCGCCCTTTCCCCAGTCGTGCCCGATCAAGCGGGAAAGCGGGCAGAACACCGGGCAGTCTCGGTGTCCGGACATGGGAACGACCCCCGACCGATCAACCAGGTCAGGGGCCGTCCCCGCTGCTCTCAGCGCGGAGGCGGTGGGATTTGAACCCACGGTGACATCGCTGCCACGACGGTTCTCGCGACCTTTCACCGATCACGCAGGGCGACCGCTCCCCCGCAGGTCAGACGGGTGCAAGCATCCTGGCGAGCCGTCATCATCGTCTTCGTGCCCGCTGCGTGCCCCAGAGGAACACTCATGCCCGCCGAGTCTCACGCTGTACCCGGCGTACCTCCCTCACAGTGAGCGCCCCGGCAGCCGCTGTCCCAATAACGGGAAGAACCGGCAACAGCACCGAGATACCCCACTCAACGAAACCTGTATCCACGGGTTCATAGCTGCCCCACGGTTTACGCACAACTCGAACGACTTCTCCCGGACGGCCTTCGTGCTGGACCTTCACCGTGTGGGTCTCATTGCCCACCTGAGGGCCACTGCAGACAGAGCGGCTTCCTGCGCGCCCTGCGCTCTCGCTATGGCACTCCGCGAGGCGAATCTGAACGGCGTCTCCCCACAGTTCCAGCCGCGCGAGGCCGGTGATCACAGTCCAGGCCACCGCTGCGGTACCTAGCAGGGTAAGCACGCTGTAGCCGGCGATCGCGCGCCGTCGCCCCTTTGTCATAGGCACAGCATGCCCGCGAGTCTGATCAACACGGTAGTCAGAACTGTTCCACCCGGAAGGGGCACGAGAATGGCTGCCGTCACTCGCAAACCCGACGGGACACGGAGGAACGCCCCCTGACCGTCCTGGTCAGGGGCGTTCCTCCGGAATGCAATCGGGCAATCGCCATTCGGCCTGTGCCACCGATCGGCCGCAGATCACACAGGCGCCGAGGTGGCACCATCGTCTTTGTCGTCGTGTCCGCTGAGCCAGGAGTCAGCCGCTCCCCCCCACCTGAGTAGCCATGCCCAGTTGCACCGACTCGACGTTGTCGGCCAGTCGGGACAGGTAGCTGTCGCTGTCGTCGGTAGTCCGTACCGCGTACGAGTTCCTCGCCGACGGCAAGCCGGTGCAGCGGTCGACGAGCTGGGAGCCGTACGACTTACCGCCGGCACGCTCGTCGTCCTCCCCGAGGGCGGGCCGCACGCCGGGGCAGGGGTCGTGAACCGCACGGCGGAGATCGGCATCAACCGTCAGCCACGCCGTGGAGCAACCGGAGCCCCGGCAGGCGACCGCCGATGAGGCCTCACTCCTGGGCATCCAGAAGGGCTCACTCGCCACGCACATCCGACGTACGTACTACAGCGACCAGGGCCGCCCCGTGGAGATCGCGGCCATCGTGGTGCCCGCCGCACTCTGCGAAATCGACTACGAGATCCCGATCTCTCGATAGCCCTCCGCGCGTGCCCCCTACGTGCCCCTTGCGTGCCCGTGCGAGCGGGAAACCGCGGAGAGCAGCGGGGAGCCGCAGGGGCCGGACATCATGAGGACGGCCCCCGACCGATCAACCAGGTCAGGGGCCGTCCCCGCTGCTCTCAGCGCGGAGGCGGTGGGATTTGAACCCACGGTGACATCGCTGCCACGACGGTTTTCAAGACCGTTCCCTTCGGCCGCTCGGGCACACCTCCCCGCGCCGGCCGGTGATCGGCGGCGCGGGGACCAGGGTAACGGGTCGGTGCGGGCGGGGTGGGGTCAGCTGTCGCCGACGCGGGCGCCCAGGGTGAGTTCCGTGGTGCGTTCCTTGCCGCCGCGCTCGTAGGTGAGGGTGACCTCGTCGCCGGGCTTGTGGGTCCAGATCTCGCCGATGAGGGTGGGCCCGGAGTCGATGACGCGGTCGTCCAGCTTGGTGATGACGTCGCCGGGTTCGAGGCCGGCCTTGTCCGCGGGGCCGCCGGGGTCGACGGGCTCGGAACCGCCCGCGCCCTGCTCGGTGATCTTGGCGCCGCCCGAGCCCTCCTCCAGGGAGACCGAGGCGCCGATCTTGGCGTACACCGGCTTGCCGGTCTTGATCAGTTCCTGGGCGACGTACTTGGCCTGGTTGATCGGGATGGCGAAGCCCAGGCCGATGGAGCCCGCCTGGCCGGTGCCGAAGCCGCCGTTGCTGGTGGACTGGATGGCGGAGTTGATGCCGATGACGTTGCCCTGGGCGTCGAGCAGCGGGCCGCCCGAGTTGCCGGGGTTGATGGAGGCGTCGGTCTGCAGGGCGCTCATGTAGGACGCCTGGCTGCCGGTGCCGTCGCTGGAGGCCACGGGGCGGTTCTTGGCGCTGATGATGCCGGTGGTCACCGTGTCGGACAGGCCGAAGGGGGCGCCGATCGCGATCGTCGAGTCGCCGACGACGACCTCGTCGGAGTTGCCCAGGGGGAGGGGCTTCAGATTCGACGGGGCGTCGTTGAGCTTGATGACGGCAACGTCGTAGCCCTGGGCGTGCCCGACGACCTCGGCGGCGTACTTCCTGCCGTTCGGGAAGGTCGCCGAGACCTTGCCGCCGTCGACCGCGTCCGCCACCACGTGGTTGTTGGTGACGATGTGGCCCTGGGTGTCGAAGACGAAGCCGGTGCCGGTGCCGCCCTCGCCGCCGCGGCCCTCGGCCTCGATGGTGACGGTGCTCGGCAGCGCCTTGGCGGCCACCGCCGCGACGGTGCCCGGGTCGCGCTTGACGTTGCCGCCGCTGGTCGACGCGGAGACGGTGGTGGAGTCGCCGTTGTCGTTGTTCTTGGCCAGCGTGTAACCGAGCCCGCCGCCGAGGCCGCCGGCGAGCAGCGCGGCGGCCGCGATCGCGGCGATCAGCCGGCCGCCGCCCTTCTTCCCGGGCGCCGGCGGCTGGTACGAGGAGCCCCAGCCACCGCCTCCGGGGCCCTGCCCCGATCCGCCGTCGCCGTCGCCGTAGGGACCGTGGGGCCCGGAGCCGCCGCCCTGCGCCGGGGTGCCGGGCGGCGGGGGCGGGGGCCAGGAGGCGTCGGGCGCCGAGCCCTGCGCGCCGCCGTGACCGGGCTGGGGGCCGCCCGGCGCACCGTGGGCTGCGGTGGCCGCGCCGTGCGCCGGGGCCCCGTAAGCGGCGTGGCCGGGGGCGGACGGCGGGACCGGAGGCAGGGGCGTCGTCGGGTTGCTTCCCGCGTCGGGGGCGGGGCGCTCCTGAGGTGCCGGAGCAGCGGGGGCATCCGTCCGCGTGGGCGGGGCGGACGGCGCCGGGGGGACCGCGGTGCCCTCGTTCTCGGTGCTCACAGCTTCTCTCCTCGATCCACGCTTCGTCTCGGTCGCATTCGGACACGCGCGTTCACAGTCGTCGTCCGGTCCGACGCGATGCGGTCCGGCAGGTTCTCTTTGTATGACGTCAGCTTTTCCCACGGGCCGTCAGGGCACGATAAGCCGTTCCTGTGGGTCCGGAGTCATTCTTTATATAGGGCATTACTCACTTAAGGCGCGCCATTCCGATGCCTCCGACCGAACGTCCGCACCGTTCTTTCCGCACCGACCGCACAGGTACCCGCGCGCGGTGGCACCATGACGCAGTGACCCACGCACGCCAGCACCTCACCCAAGTCGTCGCACACCGCGGGGCCTCCGAGGACGCCCCCGAGCACACCCTGGCCGCGTATCGCAAAGCGATCGAGGACGGTGCGGACGCGCTCGAATGCGATGTACGCCTGACCGCCGACGGTCATCTGGTCTGCGTTCACGACCGTCGGGTCAACCGTACGTCCAATGGGCGCGGTGCGGTGTCGGCGCTGGAGCTCTCCGATCTCGCCGCCCTGGACTTCGGCTCCTGGAAGGCCCGCGACTCCTTCGCCGGACGCGCCGAGGAACCGGACTGGGAGCACCGTCCCGAGGACCGGGAGGCCACTTCCGTACTCACCCTGGAACGGCTGCTGGAACTGGTCGCCGACGCGGGGCGCCGGGTGGAACTCGCCATCGAGACCAAGCATCCCACCCGCTGGGCGGGCCAGGTCGAGGAGCGGCTGCTGGTCCTGCTGAAGCGGTTCGGGCTGGACGCGCCGGCCGACCCCGCGGACTCCCCGGTCCGCGTGATGAGCTTCTCGGCACGGTCGCTGCACCGCGTACGGGCGGCCTCCCCGACGCTGCCGACGGTGTACCTCATGCAGTTCGCCTCCCCCCGGCTGCGCGACGGGCGGCTGCCGGCGGGCGTCGGCATCGCGGGCCCCTCGATCCGGATCCTGCGCAGCCACCCCACCTACATCGAGCGGCTGAAAGAGTCCGGTCACCAGGTGCACACCTGGACCGTCAACGAGCCCAGCGACGTGGACCTCTGCGTCGGCCTCGGCGTGGACGCGATCATCACCAATCGCCCGCGCGCGGTGCTCGACCAGCTCGGTCGCTGAATCCGCACACCCGGCACAACCCCCGCCACCTGCACACTCCGGCCTCACACCCGGGAGCGTCACCGAAGCGGTACGTCACGGATGCACCGGGATGACGCACACCTCTTGACCGCACCCTTACCTCCGGAGCATCCTCACGTCTCGGCCACACCGAAGAATTCCAGCCACATGATGACGGGGAGTGCTCCGGCGCGTTCGGTGCGTGTTCACTCGTTTCGAGTGCGTCACCGCACAGGGATCGGCCGGTTTCCGGTTCAGGCCAATGGGGCATCCACACCGTGGCGTGGGGCAAAGGAGGTCTCGGGGGTGGCGTTGGTGGTGGCACAGGAGGTGCCCGCGTCGTCGTGCATGGCCGTACCCCACGGCCCTGCGGGCGTGGGGGAAGCGCGGCACCGCATGCGCACGCAGCTGCGTGCGAGCGGCGTCGCGGACACGGTCATCGACGACGCCGTACTGATCCTTTCGGAACTGCTGAGCAATGCCTGCAAGCACGGCAGACCCCTCGGCGACGCCCTGGCGGGCGACGGGGACGTGCGCGCCGCCTGGCGGATGGATCCGTGCGGCCGGCTCGTCGTCGAGGTCACGGACGGCGGCGGCCCGACCCGCCCGGCCCCGTCCACACCTTCGGTGACCGCGCGCGGCGGCCGGGGGCTGAACATCATCACCGCGCTGGCCGACGACTGGGGCGTGCGCGAGGTCCCCGGCGAGGTCACGGTCTGGGTGATCCTCCTCGACGCCGTCCGCGACCCCGCGGCCCGGCACCGGCGGGCCGATTTCGCCGCGCAGGTGGCGGCCCCCTCCGTGGCCGACATCCCCGGGCTCGGCTTCGCGGACGCCTTCGACGACCTCGACTGAGCACCGCGGCCCTCACGGACGGGCGGCGGAGGGCAGCGGAGGACAGACGTCAGGGCTCAGTGGCGTCGTGCCTCCGGCGGGCGTGGTCCCCGTGCCGGCGTCGGCCCCCGTGCTTCCCGCGCACCCCGTCAGTCGCGCGTCCCGTCAGTCGCGCATCCCCGCCGCTCGCAGGGCCCGCCGCCCGCCGGCGACCCACACCGCCGGCCCAGTGCCTCGTCCCGCGCCCGCACCGCCGGTCCAGCAGCCTCGTGCCGCGCCCCGCCGCCTCCCCCGGCGGCTCCCCCGCCCGCGCCGCGGCCTCCCTCCGTCGTCGGCTCCCGCGTCCAGGCGGCCACGCGTCCACGGATACGGACCGGCGCCGGGCGAACGGCTAGGCTCGCGCCCGTACGAGACGAGCCGTAACCGGGAGACACCCACGATGGCCAAGAAGCGCCCCCAGACGAAGGCGGCCAAGCGCCCGCAGCTCACGGACGGGGAGATCCCGGTCGTCGGTGCGCGGGAGCCCTGCCCCTGCGGCAGCGGCCGCCGCTACAAGGCCTGTCACGGACGGGCCGCCGCGCACGCCGTGACCGAGCTGGTGCACCGCCCCTTCGAGGGCCTGGCCGGTGAGTGCGACTGGGTGGCGCTGCGGGAACTGGTGCCCGCGGCCACCGTCGAGCTCACGCTCAAGGACGGCCTGCCCGAGGGCGTCCCGTCGGTCACCCTGGCGACGGTGCTGCCGATGGCCTGGCCCGCGCTGCGCCGCGACGACGGTTCCGTCCTGCTCGGCCTCCAGAACGACACCTCCTCCGGCGACATCAGCCGCGATCTGGCCGACACCCTGCAGCGCGCCCTGGAAGCCGCTCCGGGCAACCCGGTCCAGGGCCGGCGCGCCCCGGCCGACGCCCCCCGGCTGCAGGACCTCCTCGACCCCGAGGGCGCGTTCGAGCCGGTCGTGCACAGCGGCTTCGAGTTCTGGGTGCCCGACTCCGAGAACGCCACCCCGGACGTGACGGCCTCGCTGGAACGCGCCAACGCCGCCGCCATCCCCACCGTCAAGCTGACGGGTGTGGACGCGGCCTACTGGTGCGAGACGCCCGAGAAGAACCACCTGCGGTGGGTCATGCCGCACCCGGAGGAGCAGCTTCTGGACGCGCTGGCACGGCTGCACGCGGCAGGCCGCTCCTCCCTCGGCGAAGGCACCCGCCTGGTCGGTTCCTTCCGCGCCCACGGGCTCACCGTGCCGGTCTGGGACCTGCCGCGTGAGGTTCGCGCCGAGGACGTGGAGAAGCCGGCAGCCGAGTTCGCCGAGCGGCTCGCCGAGGCGCTGGCTTCCGAGGCACCCCTCAGCGCCGACGAGCGCCGGGCGCGGGGCGGTCTGACCAACCGCCAGGTCACGCTGAGCTGACGTCCGTCCCGGGCTCCGGTGGTGCTGATCCGCTGACCGACCGATCAGCACAACCGTCCCGGTGGAACCACCCGCTCCGTGCGCAACTCCCGGTCGCCGCAAGCAAGTCGGTGACCGGAAAAGCTGAGATCGAATTTGCGAACAGCCGATCTCTTGTTACCGTTCCAGTAGCCCGGTTGCTGGTGCATCCCCCGTCGCCAGCAACCGGGTCTTTCCGTGCGGCGGGCCGTTCACAGAACGCGGTCGGGTGTCAACCGACAGTTCGCCCGGACAAGTTGCCGCGGGGAGCACCCGCCCGCACCCACGGCCGCCCGCCCGCGGCACCCGCACCGCCCCGGTCCACGGCATCCCCGCTCGCTCCGCCCACGGATCCCGCCCGGCACACCCGTTCCGCGTCCTCCCCACCGGTACGGCCGTCCCGCCGCCCGCCTCCTCGGCCGCAACGCGGTCAGTCGCCGGGCGGATTGCTCCCCGACCGCAGCAGCAGGGGACCGTGTCCGGCCCGGCCCGCGAACTCCGTCACCGCCTCGTGGTCGCCGAGTTCTCCCCGCCGCGCCCGCCGGGGCGTCTCGCAGACGGCGGGTTCGTCACCGGCCTCCACCGCGCAGTGCACGCGCACGCTGCGGCCGCCGGGCGACATGAGGCCGAGGACCACGGACAGTGCCGTGCCGGTGGCGTTGCGGTAGTACGTGCGCCCCCAGATCTCCTCGCCCCGCGCGACGACGCAGGTCTGCGCCTCGATGCCCTCGGGGGAGGAGAGTTCGGGGCCGCAGCGCAGGACCAAAGGCGTCGACGTGCCGGCCGACGTGCTGCCGGCGCGGCCTCCCGGGGCGTGCACCGCACCGGACGGCGCCGGGCTGCGGTTCCCCGGCCACCCGTCGACGGCGTGCCACCCGTCGTCGGCACGCGTTCCGCCGGCCGGGGACCGCGCGCCGCCCCTCGCGTTCCACACTTCCGGCGCGGCCCGCACACCGCGGGCCGCAGCGCTCCCCGCGCCATCGTCCTCCGGGCGTCCCCCGCTCCCCGCGTCCTGGGCACCGGCGGCACCATCCGCCACGCCGCCCGCGTCCCGCCCGGCAGTCGTTCCGTGCGCGCCCCGGGGCACGACCGGCGTGTCCGACGCGTCCGGCGACGCAGGACCCGGGTGGGACCGGCCCCACGACCCCGCCCCGCCCCACAGGCCGGACGGTCCACCGGATGGCGGCAGCAGTGCCGGCGGCAGTGCCGCCACCACGCAGGCCACGGCAGCGCCCGCGAGGGCGAGCAGACGGGCAGGAGCACGGACTGTTCGGGGGTCGGTGGCGCGCCCCCCGGCATGACGCGGCATGGCTCCGCAACCTAACGTCCCCGGGCCGCCGCGGTGGGCGCCGCGCCGGGGCGTCTACAGCTCGGGCGCGCTCACACCCGTACGAGTGAGGGTGTCGACGACGGCGTCCACCACGGCCTCGACGTCGGGCACCCACGGGGAGGCCGAGCCGGGCAGCGGCGCGCGCTCCCAGGTGATGTCGCCCTGGCCGGTGCCGGACGGCGGCAGGGCGAGGTAACCGCCCTCGCCGTGGAAGCGGAGGGAGCCGGGGACGAAGTCCTTGGCGTACAGCAGCTCACCGAGCTGCTCCAGGGAGTACGGCTTGACCAGGATCGACCAGCGGGCGGGCGAGGCGACGACCGGGCCGAGGCGCATGCCGAGGCGGTCCAGGGCCTGCAGGGCGCGGGCGGCCGGGCCGGCGGGCAGGGACACCGCGCAGGGGGCCTGGCCGCCGGTGGCCAGGATGACCGGTGCGGTCGGCCGGTTGCTCCACCACCAGCGCACCATGCGCGCGTCGGTGGTGGCCGCGAGCAGGCCGGGGTCGAAGGGATGCGCACCCGGCACCGTGCACTCCGGGTCGGGGCAGGCGCAGCGGGACCGGTTGTCCGGGTCCGCGGCCACGCCCGGGAGTACCGGCCACTTCCATTCGGTGGCGAAGGTCAGGGCCGCGCCGATCAGCTCAGACGCTCCGTCGCCTCGCCGGGACAGGAACCTGCGACGCCTTCCGGGGATCTCGCGCATGAGCGCTCGTTCCTTTCCGTTGCACGCCTGGCAACACCGTGGTCCACATCACAACATGTGTCGATCGCTTCACTGTGCGTACCTGTTGGCGCATCACACCCCTGCTCCGGGCAAGGGGAACCCCTATGGGCCGAGCATGGGCTGCCTCCGCGGCCGTTCCACCCATACTGCGTCCATCAAGAGCGCGGGTACGGCGTGGGGGTGGCGAAGTCTGGCGTTTGCCGTCGCGCGTATTTCTCTCCGCCTCCGCCACGGGAGGATGGGGCACGGTCGTCGGTGGTTAAGACGCTCGGGTCCGTCGCCAGGTTCCCGAGTGATTCCCAACCACCCCTGGCCTTCACCGAGTACGTACCCATCACGACCGTTGTGACGCTCCGTCGAGCAAGGCCAGTCGACCGCAATAAGCCTCCCCTTGAGGCAGTTTCAAGCCAATTCCTTCCACCGGCAAGGGGCCGGGAGGAATTTCCCCTCCCGTCCCACGGACACCAGGAATCCCAGCAGGACAATGCTGGACATCTCCTCACGAGTACGTGTACATGTGGAGACACTGCCGGCGACGCAGAATGACATGGGGGTTTGCGATGCTTTTGAGCAGTACGTACCGGTCGGAAAGCCGGACGCCATGAACGCCCCGCACCCTCCGAAAGTGGCCGGAATCGATTCAACGGTTCCCGCGCCCGCACACACTGTCGCGTCCGTTTCGACGAGTACCTCCCCGGGCGCCCCGCAAAACCCGCCTCACCCACCCGGCGCACTCCTGCAGGACCGTCTCGCCGGCTGGGTGTCGGACCTCACGACCCTCCACGAGCTCACCGAGCGCCTGGTGCGCACGGACACGCTCGACGCGGCCCTCCAGGAACTGCTGCGCGCGGGGGCCGCCCTGGTCGGCGCGCGCCGGGGCCTGGTGGTCCTGGAGCCCGCCGACGGTCTCGGCCCCGACACCACCACCGGCCTCGGCCTGGGCCGCGCCGACCTCGGGCACATCGAGACGGTGCCGCGCCACTCCCTGCCCTACGGCAGGATCCTGGACGGCCTGCCGGGCACCGACGACGGTGTCGTCGAGGCGGACCTGTTCGCTGAGAAGGGCCTGGACCCCCGCCACCGGGACGTCGCCGCCCGGCTCGGCTACGCCGCCAGCTACGCCCTCCCCCTGACCGCCGCTGCCGCCACCGACGACGCGCGGCGGCTGGGCGCCGCGGTGTGGCTCTACGACGAGCCGGCCGAGCCGTCGGAGCACCGCCGGCACCTCGTGGGCCTGTACATCCGCTACGCCGCCGAGCACCTCGCCCGGCTCACCGAGCTGGAGCGCACGCGCGCCTCGATGGCCACCATCGCCGACGAGCTGCTGCCCTCCCGCCTGCCCCGGATCCCCGGCGTCCAGCTGGCCGCCCGGCACCGCACCTGCGCCCGCGGCGGCGGCGACTGGTACGACGCGCTGCCGCTGCCGGACGCCGCGCTCGGCCTGGCCGTCGGCTCCGTCACCGGCTCCGGCCCCAGCGCGGTCGCCGCCATGGGCCGGCTGCGGGCCTCCCTGCGCGCGTACGCCGTGATGGAGGGCGAGGACCCGGTCGCCGTCCTGTCCGACCTGGAGCTGCTGCTGCGGCTCACCGAGCCGGCCCGGTCGGCCACCGCCCTGTTCGGCTACTGCGAGCCCGCCCTGCGGAAGATCACCCTGGCCGGGGCCGGGCACAGCCCTCCCCTGCTGCTGGGGGAGCACCGCACCGAGTTCGTGGAGACGTCGGTGTCCGCCCCCCTGGGCATGCTCGCCTGCTGGGAGGCGCCGAGCGTGGAGATCCACGCGGAGCGGGGCGAGACCGTGCTGCTCTACACCGACGGGCTGCTGCACCGCACCGGCGACCGCACCGACCGGGCCTTCGCACGGCTGCACGCGGCGGCCGCCGGCGTCCCGACGGCGCTGCGCGGCGACCCGGGCGCGGTCGCCGACCACGTCCTGCGCACCGTGCTGCCCGACGGGGCGGACCCGGCGGACCCGGCGGAGGACGTCGTCCTGCTGGCGGCGCGCTTCGAGTAGGCGGGCGCGAGCGGCGGCCCCGCGTCTCCCGTGCGCCCCCCGTAACAGGTCTTCGCCCCCGGTGACCGTTTCACCCGGCCGTACGATGGAGGCTGGTCCAGTGCCGTATCGAGGAGGATGACCGCCGTGGCAGAAGAGCTCCCGGAGACCCCGGAGACCGCCGGCCCGGAGACTGCCGAAGAGGAGCCCGTCAAGCAGCGCAAGAACGGCCTGTACCCGGGTGTGTCCGACGAGCTCGCCGAGAACATGCGCAGCGGCTGGGCCGACACGGAACTGCACGACCTGGAGCCGGTCCCGCAGGCCGTCGAGACCGCCGCCCGGCGTGCCACGCTGTCCGCCCGCTTCCCCGGCGAGCGCCTGGTCGTCCCCGCGGGCAACCTCAAGACCCGCTCCAACGACACCGAGTACGCCTTCCGCGCCTCCGTCGAGTACGCGTACCTCACCGGCAACCAGACCGAGGACGGCGTCCTCGTCATGGAGCCCACCGCCGACGGCCACCGGGCCACGCTCTACCTGCTGCCCCGCTCCGACCGGGAGAACGGCGAGTTCTGGCTGGACGGCCAGGGTGAGCTGTGGGTCGGCCGCCGCCACTCCCTCGCCGAGGCCGAGAAGCTGTACGGCATCCCCGCCTCCGACGTCCGGGAACTGCCCGGCGCGCTGCGCGAGGCCACCGGCCCGGTCCGGGTCGTGCGCGGCCACGACGCCGGGATCGAGGCGGCGCTCACCGACAAGGTCACCGCCGAGCGCGACGAGGAGCTGCGGGTCTTCCTCTCGGAGATGCGGCTGGTCAAGGACGACTTCGAGATCGGCGAGCTGCAGAAGGCCGTGGACTCCACCGTGCGCGGCTTCGAGGACGTCGTGAAGGTGCTCGACAAGGCCGAGGCCACCTCCGAGCGCTACATCGAGGGCACCTTCTTCCTGCGCGCCCGCGTGGAGGGCAACGACGTCGGCTACGGCTCCATCTGCGCGGCCGGCCCGCACGCCACCACCCTGCACTGGGTGCGCAACGACGGGCCCGTGCGCTCCGGCGACCTGCTGCTGCTCGACGCCGGCGTGGAGACGCACACCTACTACACGGCCGACGTCACGCGCACCCTGCCGGTCAACGGCCGGTACAGCGAGCTGCAGAAGAAGATCTACGACGCCGTGTACGACGCCCAGGAGGCCGGCATCGCGGCGGTGAAGCCGGGCGCCAAGTACCGCGACTTCCACGACGCCGCGCAGCGGGTGCTGACCGAGCGGCTCGTCGAGTGGGGCCTGGTCGAGGGCCCCGTGGAGCGGGTGCTGGAGCTGGGCCTGCAGCGCCGCTGGACGCTGCACGGCACCGGGCACATGCTCGGCATGGACGTCCACGACTGCGCCGCCGCGCGGACCGAGACGTACGTCGACGGCACGCTGGAGCCCGGCATGGTGCTCACCGTGGAGCCCGGCCTGTACTTCCAGGCCGACGACCTGACGGTGCCCGAGGAGTACCGCGGCATCGGCGTCCGCATCGAGGACGACATCCTCGTCACCGAGGACGGCAACCGGAACCTGTCCGCGGCCCTGCCGCGCCGCTCGGACGAGGTCGAGCAGTGGATGGCCGGCCTGAAGGGCTGACCCGGGCCGCGGGGCCCCGAACGGGGAACGGCCGGGCAACGCGTGTGCCCGGCCGTTCCGCTGCTTCCGTGCCCCCGCCACCGTGGGGCACTGGACGCCCGGCGCCCCGGTGGCGGGGTGGACCGAAGTTAACCGAAGTTATACGGCGACGAGCGGGGCGTCCTCGCGCCACTTGAGGATCTTGTCAAAGCTCACCACGGCGCCGCTGCGGTCCGGCTTGTTGCCGATGTGGACGTGGTCGGCGAGTTCCCGGATGAGGCAGAGTCCGCGGCCGTGCTCCGCGTCCGACGGGGCCGGGCGGGCCGGGGGGCGGGTGCGTCCACCCGCGGCGGGGAAGCCTGGCCCCGTGTCGGCCACCTCGATGCGGCACTTCTCGCCGTCGAGGTAGGCGGTCACCCGGTAGGCCTCGGACCCGCCGTCCCGGGTGCCGTCCCCACCGTGCTCGACGGCGTTGGCGCAGGCCTCGCTGAGGGCCACGGAGAGGTCGTAGGAGATGTCGGGGTCGACGCCCGCGGTCTCCATCGCGCCGAGCAGCAGGCGCCGGGCCAGGGGCACGCTCGCAGCGTCGCGCCGCAGATGGAGTGACCACCAGATGCTCATGCTCCAGCCTCCCGGCCGCGGCTCGACATACCGTTACGTATTGCCCTGAGTACCCACTCGTAAGCGCGCAGTCGGCGTGATGCCGCCCATATGGCGGGTGCGCCGGGGAGCCGACCGGTGTATGTGGGACGGGCCGTGGCAGAGGTGATCTTCCGGTCGTAGCGCATCTTGCGGACCTGCCGTACGGGGGCCGTGGTGCCAGTGCGATGATGAGGCCGCCATGACTGCCCCCCACCCGCGCACGGCGCGCACCGGACGAGGACTCCAGGTCCTGCGGGCCGCGGTGTTCGCCGCGGTCTGCGTCGTGCTGGCCGGGGCAGGTCACACGCTCGCCGCCCATGACGCCGTCCCGCTGTGGACCCTCGTCGCGGGCTTCCTCGGCACGGCCGCCGTCGCGGCGCCGCTCGCCGGGCGGGTCCGGTCGGTACCGGGCATCACCGCCCTGCTGGCGGCCTGCCAGACCGTGCTGCACACGCTGTTCGGTCTCGGGCAGCACGGCGCGGCCGCCGCGTCGTCCGCCGGCTCGGCGTCGGCCGCGTCGGACGCGTCCCTGATCGCGCAGGCCGCGCGGCTGGTGTGCGGGACCACGGCCGCGGCCATCAGTCCGGCGCAGGCACAGCAGATCCTCACGGATGCGCGGATCCCGCCGAGCCCGGGGGCCGGACACGCGGCACACGCCCAGGCCGGCGCCGCGCCCACCGCGGCGGACTTCTGGGTGACGCTGCTGCCGTCCCTGCCGATGCTGCTGGTGCACCTCTTCGCGGCCCTGGCCACCGGCTGGGTGCTGCGCCGCGGGGACCAGGCCCTGCTGCGGCTGGCCGAACTGTCCGCGCACGGGGTCGCCGAGGGCGCCCTCGTCCGGGCGCTCCGGGCGGCGCTCGCCCTGGTGCGGGTCCTGCGCGCGGGGCTCCCCGGGGCGCCGGAGGCGGCTGTCCGCGCGCCGCGCACCGCGCTGCTCGCGCCGCCCGCACCCCACACCACCGCACTCCAGCACACGGTGATCCGCCGCGGCCCGCCGGCCGCCGGTGCCGCCCTCGCGCTCGCCGCCTGACGCGCCCACGTTCCGATCCACCGCTCCGCGACCGCCACCGGTCCCACGGCATCCCCGGTCTCCGGCCCGGCCCCCGGTTCCTCCGGCCGGGCCCCGGCCCACCGGGCAGCCGCCGGGTCCGCGACGGCCGGTTCGCGGTGAGGGGCGGGCGTCCGCGTGCGGCATGCGCGCGAGCGGGTCCGTTCACGTGCGCGCCCGGCCGCGTCCCTCGGGAGGACCGGCACCGCGCGGCGCCACGTACCCCTCACCGTCAGCGAACCTCAACGAAGCGGAGTGCTTCTGCCATGAAGGCTTCCCGTCTCACCACCGTCGGCGCCGCCGCCGGCATCGCCGTTCTCGCCCTGTCCGCCCCCGCGGCCGCGCACGTCAGCGTGCAGCCCGAGGGCGAGGCCGCGAAGGGCGGCTACGCGGTCGTCAACTTCAAGGTGCCGAACGAGCGCGACAACGCCTCCACCACCAAGCTGGAGGTGACCTTCCCGACCGAGCACCCGCTGGCGTCGGTGATGCCGCAGCCCGTCGACGGCTGGGACGTCAAGGTCACCAAGTCCAAGCTGGACAAGCCGCTGGAGATGCACGGCAAGAAGATCGACGAGGCCGTCACCAAGGTCACCTGGACCGCCGACGGCGACGGCATCGAGCCGGGCTTCTTCCAGAAGTTCCCGGTGTCCGTCGGCACGCTGCCCGAGGACGCCGACGACCTCGTCTTCAAGGCCCTGCAGACGTACTCCAACAAGGAGGTCGTCCGCTGGATCGAGGTGCCGCAGAAGGGACAGGACGAGCCCGACTTCCCGGCGCCCGTGCTGACCCTGGCGGAGGCGTCCGGTGACGGCCACCACGGCGCGTCGGACGACAAGGCCGCCGACGAGGCCGGTTCGGCGGAGAAGGCGTCCGCCGAGACCTCGGCGGCCTCCGACTCCGACGGCGCCGGCTCGGACACCACGGCCCGCGTGCTGGGTGTCGTCGGCATCGTGGTCGGCGCCGTCGGCGTCGCCTACGGCGTACTCGCCGGGCGCAGGCGCACCACCGCCTGAGCCCGGCCCCATCTGAGGCGGCCACCGGGAGGTCCGCGGTTGCCCCGCGGCCTCCCGGTGCCCGCCGGAGCACTCACCACCGGGACACCCATCTCATGCGCAAGAACACCTTCGCCGCGGCCGCGCTGCTCGCCGCCGCGTCCCTGACCCTCTCCGCCTGCGGCGCGAACGACGACAACGGTGACAAGCCGGTCGCCGTCGTCTCCGAGGAGGCCGGAGCCGAGAAGGCGGCCACCCTCCTGGACAAGCCGTTCGAGAAGCCCGACCTCGTCCTCACCGACACCCGCGGCAAGGAGTACGACTTCCGCGAGGAGACCGCGGGCAAGCCGACGCTGATCTACTTCGGCTACACGCACTGCCCCGACGTCTGCCCGCTGACGATGAACAACATCGCCGTGGCCAAGAAGCAGCTCTCCCAGGAGCAGCAGGACCAGCTGCGCGTCGTGTTCGTCACCACCGACCCCGAACGCGACACCTCGGCCGCCCTGGGCAAGTGGCTCAAGGGCATCGACCCCCAGGTCGTCGGGCTGACCGGGGACTTCTCCACCATCCAGGCCGGCGCCCGCACCCTGGGCATCTCCATCAACCCGCCGCGCAAGGACGACCAGGGCAAGACGGTCTCCGACCACGGCACGCAGGTCGTCGCCTTCTCGCCGAAGACCGACGCCGGCTACCTGCTCTACGACGACGAGGCCACCGTCGACGACTACACGGCGGACCTGCCCGCGATCCTCAAGGGTGAGGCACCGTGAGGCGGGTCGCGGGCGCGGCCCTCGCCGTCGCGGGAGCACTGGTCCTGGCCGGCTGCGGCGGCTCGGACTCCGGCGGGAAGGACTCCGGCGGCGGCACCCCCGACCTGTCCGTCGGCTCCGCGTACATGCCGCAGCCGGTGTCGGACATGGCGGCCGGGTTCCTCGTCATCACCAACAAGGGTGACGCGGCCGACCGGCTGACCTCGGTGGACAGCGACGTCGCCGCCTCGGTCACCGTGCACGAGACCGTGGACGGGTCCATGCGGGAGGTCGACGGGCTCGACATCCCGGCGAACGGCCGCCTCGTCCTGGAGAGCGGCGGCAACCACCTGATGTTCGAGGACCTGAAGCGGAAGCCCGAGGAGGGCCAGAAGGTCTCCGTCGAACTCCGGTTCGCCGAGTCCGGCCCCGTCACGGTCGAGATCCCGGTCAAGGCCGCCACCTACACGCCGAAGCACGGACACTAGGGAGATCCCCCCGTGACCCAGACCATCGCGCCCCGCGTCCGGATCCTGGTGCTGCTGTTCCTGGCCGTCACCGGTGCGCTGCTCGCCGGGGCCGCCCCCGTCTCCGCGCACGCCGCGCTGACGGACAGCGATCCCCGGCAGGGCACGGTGGTCGACACGGCCCCGGCCCAGGTGTCGCTCACCTTCTCCGAACCCGTCGCGATCAGCGACGACGCCCTGCGCGTGCTCGACCCCAAGGGCAAGCGCGTCGACCGGGGCGACCCGGACAACCCCGAGGGCACGACGTACACCGTGCGCCTGCACGGCGGACTGCCCGACGGCACGTACACGGTGACGTACCAGGTCGTGTCGGCGGACAGCCATCCTGTCGCCGGAGCCTTCAGCTTCTCCATCGGCGCCCCCTCCGAGACCACGGTCTCCGTCTCCGGCCAGGCTCCCGACGACGGGGTGGTCGGGCTGCTGTACGGCCTCGGGCGCTACGTGGCGTACGCCGGGTTCGTGGTCCTGGTGGGCGGAGCCGCCTTTGTCCTCGCCTGCTGGAGCCGCGGGTCCGGGGTGCGGGCGGTGCAGCGGCTGGTGGTCGGCGGGTGGCTCGCGCTCACCGCGTCCACGCTGGGCATGCTGCTGCTGCGGGGTTCCTACACCACGTCGGGGGCCGTCGGCGACGTCTTCGACCTGTCGCTGCTCGGTCAGGTGCTGCAGACGAAGACGGGTGCGGCCCTGGTCTCCCGGCTGCTGCTGCTCGCGGCGGCGGCGCTGTTCATCGCCGTGCTGTTCGGCGCCTACGCCCGTCCGGCGGGCGCCGGCGGGGACGAGGACACGGACACCGGGAGCGGCAGCGGCGCGGGCGAGGGCTCCGACCGCGGGTCCGCCCCGGGTTCCGGCTCCGGCTCGGATTCCGGCTCCGGCTCCGGCTCGGGCTCGGGCTCCGGCTCGGACGCCGGTGAGGACGACCGCAAGCGGGACCTCACCTTCGGCCTGGCCATCGGTGGGACCGTGGTGGCGGCCGGGCTCGCGGCGACCTGGGCCCTCTCGGAGCACGCGTCGACCGGGATCCAGACGGGCATCGCCATGCCGGTCGACGTGATCCACCTGCTGGCCGTCGCCGCCTGGCTCGGCGGGCTCACCACCCTGCTCGTCGCGCTCTACCGGGCGCCCGCACCGACCCCGGTCGGCCCTCAGGCGGTCCGGCGGTTCTCGAAGATCGCCTTCGGCAGCGTCGTCGCCCTGGTGCTCACCGGGATCTACCAGAGCTGGCGGCAGCTCGGCTCCTGGTCGGCGTTCACCGACACCCGGTACGGGCAACTGCTGCTCGCCAAGATCGTGCTGGTGGCCGTGCTGGTCGGGATCGCCTCCCTCTCGCGCCGGTGGACGGCACGGCTCGCGGAACCGGCGGCGTCGACGGCCCAGGTGCCGGCCGCGCGCCGGGAGAAGACCCGGATGCAGGACCGCGCCGAAGACCGCGCGGAAGACCGGGCGAAGGCCCCGGCCGCCGCCCCGGCCGGCCCGACGGCGACGGCGGACGAGGACGCAGACGCGGATGCGGATGCGGATGCGGATGCGGAGGGTCACGGCAGCGGTGGCGACGGCAGCCGGAGCCACGGCGGGGCGGACGCCGCGACCGGCGGCCCGGCGGACGAGGACGGCCGGCCCGGCGGCTCCTCCGAGGCGGCCGACGCGGCCGACGCGGCCGACGCGGCCGACGCCGTGCGGGCCGCGCAGCTCGCCCGGCAGCGGGCCGCGGTGGAGCGGGCCCGGGAGAAGCGGATGCGGGACGCCGACCCGAACCGGTTCGGGCTGCGCCGTTCCGTACTCGCCGAGGCGGGCGTCGCCGTCGTGCTGCTCGCCGTCACCACCGTCCTGACCCAGACCGAGCCGGGCCGGACGGAGCAGGCGGCACAGGCCTCCTCCTCGGCGTCGGACGTGCCGTCGGCCGCCACCGGCCAGGGCTCCGGCGCGGTGACCCTGAACATGCCGTTCGACACCGGGAGCGCACAGGGCAAGGGCGTCGTCACGGTCGACCTCGACCCCGCCCGGGTGGGCAACAACGCCGTGCACGTCTACGTGGAGCGCACCGACGGTACGCCGTTCGACATCCCCGAGGTGAAGGTCGCCTTCACCCTCGCCGCGAAGGACATCGGACCGCTGCCCGTGGCCCCCGACCGCATCACCGCCGGACACTGGTCGGCGAGCGGGGTGCAGATCCCGTTCGCCGGAGACTGGAAGGTCGAGGTGACCGTGCGCACCTCCGACATCGACCAGGTGACCGTTTCCAAGAACGCGCAGATCGGCTGAACGACCATGCCCGACCAGTCCCTTCCCGAGTCCCGTACCCCGGAGGCACCCGAGGCTCCCGAGGCGGCGAGCACCGCGGGCGCCGCCCCGGACGGCTTCTCCCGGCGCCGCCTGCTCGGCACGGCGGGGGCCGCGGGGATCGTGTTCGGCGCGGCGGGCGGTGCCGTGGGGTACGCGACGGCACCCGCCGGTGCGTCGACCCCGCTCGCCTCGGTGGGAGAACGCCGGCTGATGTTTCACGGGAAACATCAGCCCGGCATCACCGAGGGACTTCGCGCGCGGGGTCATCTCGTCGCCTTCGACCTCGCGCCCGGGGCCGGGCGCAGGGAGGCCGCGGCGCTGCTGCGGCGCTGGTCCGAGACGGCACGCCGGCTGATGGCGGGCGAGCCGACCGGGCGGGACGACACCGGCGTGGCCGGTGACGCCGGACCCTCGTCCCTCACCGTCACCTTCGGTTTCGGTCACGGCTTCTTCGCACGCACGGGCCTGGAGAAGCAGCGGCCGGTCGCCCTGGATCCGCTGCCGGACTTCTCCTCCGACCGGCTCGACAAGAAGCGCAGCGACGGTGACCTGTGGGTGCAGATCGCGGCCGACGACGCCCTGGTCGCCTTCCACGCGCTCCGCGCCGTGCAGAAGGACGCGGGGTCGGCGGCACGGGTGCGCTGGCAGATGAACGGCTTCAACCGGACCCCGGGTGCCACCGCCCGCCCGATGACGGCCCGCAACCTGATGGGCCAGATCGACGGGACCCGCAATCCCAAGCCCTCCGACACCGACTTCGACGAGCGGATCTTCGTCCCGGACGGGGGTGAGCCGGCCTGGATGGCCCACGGCTCCTACGTCGTCGTGCGCCGGATCCGCATGCTGCTGGACGACTGGGAGAAGCTGCCGCTCACCGAGCAGGAGGCGGTCATGGGGCGCCGCAAGTCGGACGGCGCGCCCCTGTCCGGGGGCACCGAGACGTCCGCCATGGACCTGGAGAAGACGGATTCCCGGGGCAACCTGGTCGTCCCCTTCAACGCTCACGCACGCATCACCCGCCCCGACCAGAACGGCGGCGCGGCGATGCTCCGACGCCCGTTCTCGTACCACGACGGCATCGACGCCGACGGGGTGCCGGACGCGGGACTGCTGTTCATCTGCTGGCAGGCGGACCCGTTGCGCGGCTTCGTGCCGGTGCAGCGCAAGCTGGACCGGGGCGACGCCCTGACCCCGTACATCCGGCACGAGGCCAGCGGGCTGTACGCGGTGCCGGGCGGTGCGGCGGAGGGAGAGTACGTGGGCCAGCGGCTCCTGGAGGGGTGATGGCCCCGCTGTCACTCCTCGGTGGCGTTTTCGCGGAGCGCAGGGGTGTGAGGCCATTAGGGTGAAGGCATGCCAGCGAGCTACGCGTACCTCGGCCCCGAGGGCACCTTCACCGAAGTCGCCCTGCGCACCCTGCCGGAGACGGCCACCCGGGAGCTCGTCCCGTACGTGTCCGTGCAGTCCGCGCTCGACGCCGTGCGGGCGGGCGAGGCGGAGGCCGCGTTCGTGCCGATCGAGAACTCCGTCGAGGGCGGGATCACCACCACCCTCGACGAGCTGGTCGCGGGCAGCCCGTTGATGATCTACCGCGAGGTGCTGCTGTCGATCACCTTCGCCCTGCTGGTCCGTCCCGGCACGAAGATGTCGGACATCAAGACGGTCACGGCGCATCCGGCGGCCCAGCCGCAGGTCCGCAACTGGATGAAGGCGCACCTGCCGGACGTGCACTGGGAGTCGGCCGCCTCCAACGCGGACGGCGCGAGGCTGGTCCAGGAGGGCCGGTACGACGCCGCCTTCGCCGGGGAGTTCGCGGCGGCCCGGTACGGACTGGTGCCGCTGGAGACCGGGATCCACGACGCGGAGAACGCCCAGACCCGGTTCGTGCTGGTGGGCCGGCCGGCCCGGCCCGCGGCACCGACGGGGGTCGACAAGACGTCGGTGGTGCTGTGGCAGCGGGACGACCATCCCGGTGGGCTGCGCGATCTGCTGGGGGAGTTCGCGACGCGCGGTATCAACCTGATGCTGCTCCAGTCCCGGCCGACCGGAGCGGGCATCGGCAATTACTGCTTCTGCGTCGACGCCGAGGGCCACATTTCCGACCGCCGGGTCGCCGAGGCCCTGATGGGGCTGAAGCGGATCTGCCTCCAGGTGCGCTTCCTGGGTTCCTATCCCCGTGCCGACGACGGCCCGCGGGCGGGGCGTCCGGTGCTTCCGGGCACCTCGGACGAGGAGTTCGTGGCGGCGGCGGACTGGGTGGCACGCTGCCAGGACGGCCGGTTCTGACACCCCGGACGCCTGGGGTGCGTGGTGCCCGTCGGCCGGATGGGTCGGTGGCGGGGCCGGTCCGGTGCACCGGCGGCGCCGGTCGCGGACCGACTGCTCCCGGTGCCGCCGGTGTGGCCGGTCCGACCTGCTGATTTTCGCCATCCACAGAAGTTATCCACAGGTCCGCTTCTCGACCTGGGGACAAGTCGACAACAAGGTGCCATACGGTCGACAAATCGCCCTTCGGGTCATGATCACCCCCAACCTTCGACACAGCACCCTTCGTCCATGCATTTCCTGGGGTCAACCCTTTGGGGCGATGTCTTTCCACTCGAAAGTGGGGATAAAGGGAGGTCGCGCCGGGAATCCTCGACGTCGGCCGAGCCTTTCGGAGTGATCAATTCCGATGTCCACAGATCTTCCCCACACCCTGTGGAAAACTTTGCGCAGACCGGGGGCCGCTGTGGACAACCAGTCCTCAAGTCCCGTACACCGCAAGGGAATCCAGTCAACCACCGCGCCCTGCACTCCTCCGTTCCGGGGATGCGGGTCTCTGAATTGACCTGGGGAACACTCCAGGCAATTGACCTGAAACGGAACGTAAGGGATCCGCGCCGCACTAGTGGGTCGTGGCCCGTGACCGGGCACCGGTAGCCTTGACCGCGTGATTGACCTTCGCCTGCTCCGTGAGGACCCCGACCGTGTGCGTGCGTCGCAGCGCGCCCGTGGAGAGGACGTCGCGCTCGTCGACTCCCTCCTGTCCGCCGACGAACGGCGCAGGTCGTCCGGCGTCCGCTTCGACGAGCTGCGTGCCGAACAGAAGGCGCTCGGCAAGCTGATCCCCAAGGCGTCCGGCGACGAGAAGGCCGAGTTGCTGAAGAAGGCCGGTCAGCTCGCCGCCGAGGTGAAGGCCGCCGACGCCGAACGGGACGCGGCCGACGCCGAGACCCAGGAACTGCTGCTCCGGCTGAGCAACCTCGTCCACCCCGACGTGCCCGTCGGCGGCGAGGAGGACTTCGTCACGCTGGAGACGCACGGCACCGTCCGGGACTTCGGCGCCGAGGGCTTCGAGCCCAGGGACCACCTGGAGCTCGGCCAGATCCTCGGTGCCATCGACGTCGAGCGCGGCGCCAAGGTCTCCGGCTCCCGCTTCTACTTCCTGACCGGTGTCGGCGCCCTGCTGGAGCTGGCGCTGGTGAACGCGGCGCTCGCCCAGGCCACCGCCGCGGGCTTCACCCCCATGCTGACCCCGGCCCTGGTCCGCCCCGAGTCCATGGCGGGCACCGGTTTCCTCGGCCAGGCCGCCCAGGACGTCTACCACCTCGAGAAGGACGACCTCTACCTGGTCGGCACGTCCGAGGTGCCGCTGGCGGCCTACCACATGAACGAGATCATCGAGGCGGACCGCCTGCCGCTGCGCTACGCGGGCTTCTCGCCCTGCTTCCGCCGCGAGGCCGGCTCGCACGGCAAGGACACGCGGGGGATCTTCCGCGTGCACCAGTTCGACAAGGTCGAGATGTTCTCGTACGTCGCCCCCGAGGACGCGCAGGCGGAGCACCGGCGGCTGCTGGAGTGGGAGAAGCAGTGGCTGACGTCGCTGGAACTGCCGTTCCGCGTGATCGACGTGGCCTCGGCCGACCTGGGCTCCTCGGCGGCGCGCAAGTACGACTGCGAGGCGTGGATCCCGACCCAGGGCAAGTACCGCGAGCTGACCTCCACCTCGGACTGCACCGAGTTCCAGTCCCGCCGGCTGCAGATCCGGGTCCGCGAGGACAAGAAGGTGCGCCCGCTGGCGACGCTCAACGGCACCCTGTGCGCCGTCCCGCGCACCATCGTGGCCATCCTGGAGAACCACCAGCAGGCCGACGGATCGGTGCGCGTCCCCGAGGTGCTGCGCCCCTACCTGGGCGGCCGTGAGCTGCTGGAGCCGATCGCGAAGTGAGTACCGCACCGTCGTCCTTCCCGTACCGGCTCGTCGCGACCGACCTCGACGGGACGCTGCTGCGTGACGACCACTCGGTGTCGCAGCGCACCCGGGACGCGCTCGCCGCGGCCACCGCGGCCGGCGCCGCCCACATCGTCGTCACCGGCCGCGCGGTGCCCTGGACCAGGCCCATCCTCGACGACCTCGGGTACCGGGGTCTCGCGGTGTGCGGGCAGGGCGCCCAGGTGTACGACGCGGGCGAGCGCCGGCTGCTGACGTCGGTCACGCTGGACCGGCAGCTGGCCGGCGTCGCGCTGGCCAAGATCGAGGCCGAGACCGGCCCGCTGCACCTCGCGGCGAGCCGCGCCGGGCTGGACGGCGAAGTGCTGGTGGGGCCCGGTTACGAGGTCGTGGGCGGGCTGCCCGCCACCCCGTTCACCGACGCGTCCGACCTGTGGACGGCGCCCCTGAACAAGCTGTACATCCAGCATCCGTCGCTGACTTCCGACGAACTCGCCGACGTCGCCCGGCGCACCGCGGGCGGCTTCGTCACCGTCACCATGGCGGGCGAGGGCATCGTCGAGCTGCTCCCGCTCGGGCTCTCCAAGGCCACGGGGCTGTCGCTCGCGGCCCGCCGCCTCGGCGTCAAGGCCACCGGGACCATCGCGTTCGGCGACATGCCGAACGACGTCCCGATGTTCGCCTGGGCCACCCACGGCGTGGCCATGGCCAACGCCCACGCGGAGCTGCGGGCGGTGGCCGACGAGGTGACGGCCTCCAACGAGGAGGACGGCATCGCCCTCGTCCTGGAGCGCCTGCTGGGCTGACGCACGGCGGGAACGGGACCGGCGCACGCGGACGCGCCGGGCTTCCGCGCCGGACTCCCTCCCGTTTCATCCCGCCGGTCCTGCGCTGCCGCGCGTGGGGGTCCGGCGTCTCGCGGAGGATGCACGGATCGAACGTGCGCGGGCTCGCGCCCGACCGCGGTTCACCCGTGGCCCCCGACGGTGCGTGCCGGACCCCGTGCGAACCGGTGCCTTGCCTCTCGGCCAATCCTCCGGGTGGGCGGCCCACGCGCTGTGCGGGCGCGTGCTCGAAGCGGCCGCCCCGGGCAGCTCCCGCGTGCGGGGCGGACTCGACGGAGCGCTGGGAACCGCTCCGGAGTCCGCCGCGGGCTGCCCCGAAGGAAGCAGGACCGACTGCCGTGCAGGTGCGCCGTCCCGCTCCACTCCCGGACCATGACGCCGGACCTTCCCGGCGTTGCGGACACCCCCACTGTGCCCCGCCGGACAGGACGGACGCCACCGAATAAAGCAGGCGGACGGGGCCCGCGCCCCGGGTGCACGCGCACCCTCCGCGGCCCCGGCAACGCGCGCGGCGGGCGGTGCGTCCGGCGCCTGCCGGAACTCCACCGCCCGCCGTCGCGGACCGGTCAGGGACGGCGGCCGTCCCGGGTGGTCACTCCTCCCCGGCCAGGGTCAGCGCGCGCAGCTTCTGCCCCGCGTACCAGGTGGCCAGCCCGGTGACCACGACCAGCAGGACGGTCGCCGTCGTCAGACCGACGTCCGAGGTGACCAGCGTGCCGTCGCTGACCTTCTCGGCGACGGCCAGCGCCCACTGCTGGACGCTCAGCGTGCGCGCCCCGGACACCAGGGAGCCGAACAGCGCCTCCCAGACCAGCGCGTACACCAGGCCGAACACCACGGCGTGCCGCGAGACCGTGCCCAGCAGCAGGAACATCGCCGCGTACGCGATGGAGGCGACCAGCGCCGCGACCGTGTAGGCGACGGCGATCTGCTGGCCGTTGCCGTTGAGGATGAAGCCGGCGATCAGCGTCGGCACGGCCGAGAAGACCATGGTGACGGCGATCGCGACGATCAGCTTGGTGAAGATGATGGTGGGCCGCTTGATCGGCTTCGACAGCAGGTACACCACCGAGCCGTCGTCGATCTCCGGACCGATGGCGCCGGTGCCCGCGATGACGCCGATGATCGGCACCATGGTGGCGAGCGCGAGCCCGCCGAGCACGTCGGCGGCCGTCTGGTCGTCCACGCCGGCGAGTGCGCGCACCGCCAGGGAGATCACGATCAGCAGCAGCGGCAGGGCGCCGAGGATGAGGGCCCGGCGACGGCCGAGCAGGGCCCGATAGGTGAGCCGGGCGACAGTGGGGTCGTACATCAGGGCCTCCTACGCCGCGACCAGGTACGAGAAGACGGACTCGAGGGACTCGTCCGACGGCGAGACCGTGAGCAGGCGGATGCCGTGCTCCTGGGCGACCCGGGGCAGCAGGGCCGTGAACCGGCCGAAGTCGACGGCCTGGATGAGCAGCGCGCCCTCGCCGTGGTCGACCTCGATGCCGGACGTCGACGGGTCGGCGATCAGCGCGGCGGCCAGCGCCCGGTCGTCGCTGGAGCGCACCAGGTAGCGGTGCGGCCGGTCCGTCATCAGGCGCCGGATCTTGCGGAAGTCGCCGCTGGCCGCGTGCCGCCCGGCGACGACGACCTCGATGTGCCAGGCGAGCTGCTCGACCTCCTCCAGGATGTGGGAGGAGAACAGCACCGTGCGGCCCTCGTCGCCCATCCGCCGCAGCAGGTCCATCAGCTGCATCCGCTGGCGCGGGTCCATGCCGTTGAAGGGCTCGTCCAGCAGAAGCAGGGACGGCTCGTGCACCAGGGCGGAGGCCATCTTCACGCGCTGCCGCATGCCCTTGGAGTACGTGGCGATCTTGCGGTCCTGCGCGTACTCCATCTCGACCGTGGCGAGGGCCTTCTGCGCCGCCTGGGCGCCCAGGCCGTGCAGCTCCGCGTTGGCGAGGACGAACTCCCGGCCGGTGAGGAAGTCGTACATCGCCTCGCGCTCGGGGACGACGCCGATGTGCCGGTAGATCTGCTCGTTGCGCCACACCTGCTGCCCGTCGAGGGTGACGGTGCCGGTGGACGGGGCCAGGAAGCCGCCCATCATGTTGATGAGGGTGGACTTCCCCGCGCCGTTGGGCCCGAGCAGGCCGGTGACGCCCGGGCCGATGGTCATGGTGACGTCGTTGACGGCGACCACGTTGCCGAACCAGCGGGAGACGTGGTCGATGGAAAGAGTGCTCATGAGCGCAGCCCATTCCTTGGAAGGGTGGTGGCGGGTGACGGGCTGGGCGGGGTCACGTTCCCACCTTCTTGTAGCGGCGCACCAGGAGGCCGTAGCAGCCGGCGATCAGGCCCAGTGCGAACAGGACGTACACCACGCCCTCGACGGTGCCGGGTCCGGTGCCGCCCGGGAAGGTGGACGTGGCGCCCAGGAAGGCGGACTGCACGCCGTCGAGGACGGTGACGGGGGAGAACAGGCCGATCCAGGCCACGGTGGCGCTGCCGCTGCCCTGGTAGTCGGCGATCGCCTGGAGCGTGGAGACGGCGCCGTAGGAGATGGTCAGGACGGCGATCACGGCGGCGATGCCGAAGCCGCGGCGCGGGGTGACCGACGCGATGACCAGGCCGATGCCGGCGAAGAGCAGCGAGAGCAGTGCCACGGAGACGAGTCCCTGTGCGAATCCCTTGGTCTGGTCGGCGAAGTCCAGCTTGGCGAGCAGCGCGCCGATGTACAGCACCAGCAGCGGGGCCGCGGTGAGGATGAACAGCGCGGACGCGAGCGCCGCGTACTTGGCCCGTACGTAGTCGGACGTCTCGATCGGCCGTGAGAAGTACAGCGGCACGGTCTTGAAGCGCAGGTCGCGCGAGACGGACTGGGGTGCCTGCGAGGCGACGTACAGGCTGATGACGGCCTGCATGATGATCGCGTAGCGGGTGTACTCGACGGGCAGGTCGTTGGCCTTGGTGGTGACGGCGACGGCGACCATGATGGCGGCCGGCACGCACATCACCACGAACAGCAGCATCGGCAGCACCTTGGACTTCACCGACCGGCCGAGGCCGTAGGAGCCGCGCAGCGACTGCGAGTACAGCGACAGCCTGGCGTACGAACGGCCGAGACGGGGGCCGTCGTAGGAGCGGTAGCCGATGTTGTGGATACGGGTGTCACCCGATGCGGTGGCGGGTGTGCCGACGGACTGCTCAGCTGCCATGACCGACCGCCTCCTTCCGCGTCTCGTCGCTGTTCTGGAAGACCTCGGAGATGTGGTGCCGGCGCTGCTCCATGCGCACCAGGCCGAGACCGAGGCCGGCGATGACGTCGCGGACCAGGTCGTACGTCTCCTCGCCCCGCGCGGTGAGCAGCAGCACGTGTCCGGCACCCGGCAGTCCGCTGCCGTCCTGCACGGCCACCCCGCGCGCGAGGAGGGCCTCGCGCACCGCGCGCGTGCCGTCCGGGTGCTCGTCGGTGTCGGTGACCTCGATGGCGAGGGTCGTGGTGGTCTGGGTGAAGTCCCGCGTGGAGCTGGAGCGCAGCAGCCGGCCGCCGTCCACGATGACCACGTGGTCGCAGGTGCGTTCCAGCTCGCCGAGCAGGTGCGAGGTGACCAGGACCGAGATGCCGAAGTCGGTGTGGATGCGGCGGATCAGGCCGAGCATCTCGTCGCGGCCGACCGGGTCGAGCCCGTTGGTCGGCTCGTCCAGGAACACCAGCTGCGGGTCGTGCACCAGGGCCTGGGCCAGCTTCACCCGCTGCTTCATGCCGGTCGAGTAACCGCCCATGGGGCGGTACCGCTCCTCGTAGAGGCCGACGTGGCGCAGGGTGTCCGCGGTGCGCTCGCGCGCGGCGGTCGGCGGCAGACCGGACATGCGGGCCATGTGGACGACGAACTCGGTCGCCGAGACGTCCGGCGGCAGGCAGTCGTGCTCCGGCATGTAGCCGACCCGCTCACGGATGGCCGACCCCCTGGTGGCGACGTCGAGGCCGAGCACTTCGGCGCGGCCCTCCGTGGCGGGGGACAGACCCAGCAGGATCTTGATCAGTGTGGACTTGCCGGCCCCGTTGGATCCGACGAGTCCGGTCACACCGGGCCCGACGTCCACGGAGAGCCGGTCAAGCGCGGTCACCCGGGGGAACCGCTTGCTCAGGCTTTCGGTCGCGATCACAGTCACGGAGTAGACGGTAGTGACCCACCGCACGCCGGTCGTCAGACCCCAGAGCCGTCTTGGTGTCCGCCTGGAGTCGTACGGGCCCGTAGGGGGAGCCATGCCTGAGGGCTATACGGCCGCCGCCCCGGCCCTCCGGGACGGGCCGGAGGAGGCCGGGAGACCCTGTTGACGGATGTTCTGACGACTGCGAGATTCGCCGGTATGACGGGGATCGAGGGGGCGCGTGAGCGCCGGGTGCACGCGGGGGACGTCGAGCTGTGCGTGGCCGAACTGGGCACTGAGGGACGGCCCACGGTCGTCCTGGTGCACGGCTATCCCGACAGCAAGGAGGTGTGGGGACGGCTCGCGCCGCGCCTCGCCGAACACTTCCACGTCGTCGCCTACGACGTCCGGGGCCACGGACGCTCCTCCGCGCCGTCGCCGTTACGCGGCGGATTCACGCTGGAGAAGCTGACCGACGACTTCCTGGCCGTGGCGGACGCGGTCAGCCCCGGCCGGCCGGTGCACCTGGTGGGGCACGACTGGGGCTCGGTCCAGGCGTGGGAGTTCGTGACCGTCGCCCGCACCGAGGGCCGGATCGCGTCCTTCACCTCGGTGTCCGGCCCGTCCCTCGACCACTTCGGCCACTGGATCAACGGCCGTCTGGCCCGGCCCACCCCGCGGCGGATCGGACAGCTCCTCGGGCAGGGCGCCAAGTCCTGGTACATCTACCTGCTGCACACCCCGGCCGTCCCCGAACTGGCCTGGCGCGGCCCCCTCGGCAAGCGCTGGCCGCGCATCCTCGAACGCGTCGAGAAGGTGCCCGGCGGCGACTACCCGGCCCCGACCCTGCCGGACGACGCCGCCCACGGGGCGTGGCTGTACCGGGACAACGTCCGGCCCCGGCTCCGGTCCCCGCGCCCCGACGCGTACGCCCACGTGCCCGTTCAGCTGGTCACCCCGCTGGGCGACCGCTTCCTGTCCGAGCAGCTCTACGACGGGCTGGAGCAGTGGGCGCCGGACCTGACCCGGCGGACGCTGCCCGCCGGCCACTGGGTGCCCCGCACCCGCCCGGACCAGCTGGCCTCCTGGGTCACCGACTTCGTCGGCTCCGTCGAGGAGGGCCGCAGCCGGGCGCCGGCCCCCGCCCCGTACGCCGACCGGTTCGGCGGACGGCTCGTGCTCGTCACCGGGGCCGGCAGCGGCATCGGCCGGGCGACCGCCCTCGCGTTCGCGGCGGCGGGCTCCCGGGTGATCGCGGCCGACCGGGACGCGGAGGCCGCGCAGCGCACCGCCCGGGACGCCCGGCGTGGCGGTGCGCCCCGGGCCTGGGCCGAGACGGTGGACGTCTCCGACGAAGGAGCCATGGAGAAGTTCGCCGAGCGGGTGCGGACCGAGTACGGCGTGGTGGACGTCCTGGTCAACAACGCCGGTGTCGGTCTCGGCGGCTCCTTCCTCGACACCACGCCGGAGGACTGGAGAAGGGTCCTCGACGTCAACCTGTGGGGCGTCATCCACGGCTGCCGCCTCTTCGGCCGGCAGATGGCGGACCGCGGTCAGGGGGGCCACATCGTCAACGTGGCCTCGGCGGCGGCGTTCGTGCCGTCCCGGTCGCTGCCCGCCTACAGCACCTCCAAGGCGGCCGTGCTGATGCTGAGCTCCTGTCTGCGTGCGGAGCTGGCGGAACGGGACATCGGCGTGACGGCGATCTGCCCGGGCTTCGTCAACACCGCCATCACCTCCACCGCGCGGTTCGCGGGCGTGACGGCTCAGGAGGAGCAACGGCTGCAACAGCGCGCGTCCACGCTCTACGGCCGGCGCAACTACCCGCCGGAGAAGGTCGCCCGGGCGATCCTGCGGGCGGTGGTGCGCGACGAGGCCGTGGTGCCGGTGACCCCCGAGGCCCGGGGCGGGTACGCGCTGTCGCGGTGGATGCCGGGCGCGCTGCGGCGGATCGCCCGGGTGAAGCCTCGGATGTGACGGGCGTGACGGACGGCGGCGGGGACCGGACCGGACCGGGCCGGGCTGCGCCGCGGGAGCACCCGGAGCCGCCCCCGGGCGTGTCACCCGGTCGGCGTCGCGGGAGCGCGGCTCGGCACGGCTCCGGGACACGGGCAAGCCCGGTTCCGGGATGCCTGCCCCTGGGAGGACGGGTCGTCCGTCCCGGTGACACCGACCGTGGCTGTCCACAGGATTTTCACTTTTCCTTGTGGATAACTGCCCCGAGCTGTGGATCAAACCTTGATTCCGCCATCCTTCGCGTGATCCTCGTTACGTCCGGCACTCTGGACCCATGCATCCTCAGCGGGCCGTGACGGTGTCGACATACCTCTCCCGGCATCTGTGCCATCGGCCGGAGCAGATCGGGCTCACCCTCGACGCGGGCGGCTGGGTCGAGATCGACACCCTGATCGCCGCAGCCGCCGCCCACGGTTTCACGCTCACCCACGACGAGCTCGCCCACGTCGTCGCCGCGAACGACAAGCGCCGCTTCGCCGTCGAGGGCACCCGGATCCGTGCCAGCCAGGGGCACAGCGTCGAGGTCGACCTGGGGCTGGCCCCGTCCGTCCCGCCGCGGTACCTCTACCACGGCACGGTCGCCCGCTTCCTGGACGCGATCCGCGCCGAGGGCCTGCGGCCCATGACCCGGCACGACGTCCACCTCTCCGCCGACCGGGAGACGGCGGCCCGGGTCGGAGCCCGCCGCGGCCGCCCGGTCGTGCTCACGGTGGACGCCCGCACCCTGCACGACGCCGGCCACGTCTTCCGGCTGAGCGCGAACGGTGTGTGGCTGACCGCCTCGGTCCCTCCCCGCCACCTGCGGCTTCCCCCGGACACCGGGGACAGGACATGATCGGTTCCATGGACCAGCTGCCCACGACAGAAGCCGCGGTGACCGCCCTGCGCGCGCTCGCGGAGACGTACGAGCGCGAGATCGAGGTCTCCCACGACATCGGCGCCGACCAGACCTCGCGTCGCAGCGCCGCAGGGGTCGGAGTCGTCACCGACCCGGACGGCTCCCTCCCGCACGAGGCCCACGTCGAGTTCGGGGGACACCCGCGGGTACGGGTGCGGCTGTACCCGGAGGACGACGCCCTGATCGACATCGACGGCGTCAAGTGCCCCGACGTGCCCCGGGAAGACGTTCCGGCCTTCCTGCGCTCCGTCTTCGAGGACCGGGCGTACGTCAAGGCGCGGCGTTTCCCGCCGGGCTACTTCCTGATCGTGCCGATGCCCGGGGACCGGACGCACAAGGAGTTCATCCCCCAACTCCTCCTGACTCCCTGGCTCAGTGCGCGGGTGCGCTGACGCCCGGCGGCGACAGCCATGCGGCACCCTCGCACCCATGGAACGGCGCCCGTACGGCTCGCTTTCACGGGCCGTGACGGTTTCACGTGAAACACCGGACGCCCCATAGGCTCGGCGGCATGAGTCTGCGTCTGAGTACCGTGATCCTCCCCCACCGCCGCTGGCACGAGGGGGGCCGCGCGGCCTGGGAGCGCGCCGAAGAGCTCGGCTTCCACACCGGGTACACCTATGACCACCTCTCCTGGCGCACCTTCCGGGACGGCCCCTGGTTCGGCGCCGTGCCGACGCTGACCGCCGCCGCGGCCGTCACCGGCCGGATGCGGCTGGGCACCCTGGTGACGTCACCGAACTTCCGGCACCCGGTCACCCTCGCCAAGGAGCTCATCTCCCTCGACGACATCTCCGGCGGGCGGGTCACGCTCGGTATCGGAGCGGGCGGAACCGGGTTCGACGCCACGGCGCTGGGCCAGGAACCGTGGACCCCTCGCGAGCGGGCCGACCGGTTCGCCGAGTTCGTCCTGCTGCTCGACCGGCTGCTGACCGAGGACTCCGTGTCCTACGAGGGCGACTTCTACGCGGCGCACGAGGCACGGAACATCCCTGGCTGTGTGCAGCGGCCCCGGCTGCCCTTCGCCGTGGCCGCCACCGGCCCGCGCGGGCTGCGCCTCGCCGCACGGCACGGGCAGGCGTGGGTGACCACGGGCGACCCGAGGCTGTTCGAGAACGGCACCCCCGAGCAGTCGGTCCAGGCCCTTCGCGATCAGACGGAGAGGCTGGCGGACGCCTGCGCCGAGCTGGGACGGAACCCGGAGGAGCTCGACAGGGTCCTGCTCACCGGGTTCACCCCCGACCGCGGCCGGCCCCTCCGGTCGCTCGACGCGTTCGTCGACTTCGCGGGCCGTCACGCGGAGCTGGGGTTCACCGAGATCGTGGTCCACTGGCCCATCCCGGACTCGGACTTCGCGGCCGACGAGAAGGTCTTCGAGCAGATCGCCATGGAGGCACCGGCACAACTGCGCTGACCCGTGAGGCCGGGTGGACCGGGCCCGCCCGCTGCCAAGGGGGCCAGGCGGACCGGGCCCGCCCGCTGGCACGGGGGGCCGGGCGCGACGGCGACGACAAGGAGTCGCAGGGCCCCGGGCCAGCTGTCCGCTTGCGCCTCCCCGGGCAGCGCGGTGGCGGTGACGACCTCCACATCCGGGCCGGACACAGGCGTCCCTCACGGCATCGGCGCAGGTGGGACGGCCGTCACTCAGATGTGCGGAGTGCCGCACGCCCGTGCGGGCATATGCGGGACAATGGACGCGTGACCTCAGCGACCCGCCGGCCCGAGACTCCGGCCTCCCCCCTCACCCCACCCCGGCTCATCGCCACCGACCTCGACGGCACTCTGCTGCGCGACGACAAGTCGGTGTCCCCCCGTACGGTTGCCGCGCTGGCCGCCGCCGAGGAGGCCGGTATCGAGGTCTTCTTCGTCACGGGCCGTCCCGCCCGCTGGATGGACGTGGTCAGTGACCACGTCCACGGCCACGGCCTCGCCATCTGCGGCAACGGCGCGGCGGTCGTCGACCTGCACGGCGGTCCGGGCGCCCACCGCTTCGTCAAGGTGCGCGAACTCGCGCGGGAGAACGCGCTGGACGCCGTGCGGCGGCTGCGCGATGCGGCTCCGGGCACGATGTACGCGGTCGAGCAGACCTACGGCTTCCACCAGGAGCCCGCGTACCCGAAGTTGCACATGGAGGTCCCGGACACCCTGGCTCCCGCGGAGGAGTTGCTGGCGCCGGACGCCCACACCGCCGACGAGCCGGTCCTCAAGATCCTCGCCCACCACCCCTCGCTCGACCCGGACGCCTTCCTCGCCCTGGCCCGGCTGGCGATCGCCGACCGCGCCAACGTCACACGCTCCAGCCCCAGCGCCCTGCTCGAGATCAGCGGCCCCGAGGTGTCCAAGGCCAGCACGCTGGCCCTGTGCTGCGCCGAGCGCGGCATCTCGCACGAGGAGGTCGTCGCCTTCGGCGACATGCCCAACGACGTGGAGATGCTCACCTGGGCCGGGCGTTCCTACGCGATGGGCAACGCCCACCCGGACGCCCTCGCCGCCGCGTCGGGACGCACCGTCGCCAACAACGACGACGGAGTGGCCGTGGTCATCGAGCGGATCCTGGAGGAGCACTACACGTAGGGCGGCTGGGCACCGGCGGGACGGGCGGGAGGAGCGGAACGCTCCACGGGACACCACGGCCGTCCTCCGGTTCCCGCCCGGCCCCCGGCCCATCCGGTGTCCGGCGTCCACCGGGGTCCGATCCGGCTCACAGCGGCACGTCCCGACGGGCCAGCCACGACACCGGGTCCACCGACGAGCCCATCTCGGGCGTGACCCGCACCTCGAAGTGCAGGTGCGGGCCGGTGGAGTTGCCACTCGTGCCCGACTGGCCGATCCACTGGCCGGTCCGCACCCGCTCGCCCTGGTCGACCGCGGCGGCGGCGAGGTGGGCGTACTGGGTGAAGTAGCCGCCCGCGTGCTCGACCACGACCTCGATGCCGAAGGCCCCGTGGCAGGACACCTTCACCACCTTGCCCTCGCCCACGGACCGCACCGGTGTGCCGATCGGCACCGCGAAGTCCTGACCGGTGTGCCGGTTCGCCCACCGCGCCCCGCCGGCGCCGTAGGAGGCGGACAGCTCGTACGCCTCCACCGGCGCCACCCAGGGACGGTCGAACCGCGTCTCCGGCTGGTCCAGCCGGACCGCACCGCGGCAGGCGCCCGCCGCGACCGAGGCATCGGCCTGTCCCTGGAGTCGCCGGCGAGCCGCCTCCAGCTTCCGCTCGATGCCGTTCCTCACCTCGGAGAGCTGCCTGTTCCGCCGCTCCAGCCGCTGCCACGCCGCCGCGGCCTCCGCCTCGTCCCGGGACAGCCGCTTCTCCGCCCGCCGGCTCTTCTCGATCGCGTTGTCGAGGGCCAGGTCGGCCTTCCACAGCGCCCGCTGACCCCGCATCACGTCCTCGGGGTCCTCGGCGAGGAGCATGTGCGCGGTGAGCGGCAGCCCGCCCCCGCTGCGGTACTGCGACCGCGCGATCCGGCCCAGGTCCTCGTTCAGCTCGTCGACCGTGCGCCGTTCCCGGTCGAGCAGCTTCTCCAGCCGTTGCGCCTCCGCCCGCTGCTTCTCCGCCGCGCGCCGCCCCTCCTCGTACGTCCGGGTCGCCGCGGCGGCCTCCTCGTACAGCCGCACCACCTCCGCGCCCAGACCGGACCCGGCGCCGTGACCGGGCGCATGCCCGCCGGCGTCGCCACCACCACCGCCGTCGGCGGGACGGGCGGCCAGCACGGCCAACGCGCACAACGACACGGCGGCGAACAGCGGGTGACGGCGGATGAGGCGCATGACAGCCACCCTGTGCCCGCCCCGCCACCCCGTCCTGTTCACCGCGTACGCCCGGGGGAACGGGGCGCCCCGGATGGCCCAGTGGGCGGCCCGCGACGGCGAGTTGACACGCCCTCACCGCATCACCGGAGGGGCCCGACGGTGCGGTGACCTGCTGGTGCCGCACTTCACGGCCGGCCTGGATCGGCTGTCGGTTACTGAAGACCTCGGACGGCCACTACGCAGCTCAGTCGGCCACTCGGCTCGCACCCTCAGGATGTCGAGCGTGAGACGGGGCAGGACTGATACTCTGCGATCTTCGCCGGTCGCCCGGACGGAGTCCCCCGGCAGGTCTTCATGTCGTGCTCCGAGCAGCTCATGACAGCTCTCGACGCCCTGGACCGCACCTTCGCCTCAGAACAGCCTTTCCTCGTCACAGGGTGCACCCACTGCTATGCCGAGCAGGACCTTGCCGAACTCTCCGGGCCGCTGCACCTCATACCCGACGACCTGGTGTCCTCGGTCGCCGCAGAGGTACCCAGTCATTGGGACGACTTCCCTCGTCTCTACCGCCGCCTCGTCCCGCGCATCATCCGCACCCTCGTCACCGGCCGGCTCCACGTCGATGAGGAGCTCATCGCCTCCCGTCTGGTCCAGGCGGGCTGGACCACCTGGGACGCGCCGTTGACCGAGGCTCTTCGCGACGTCTGGTCCGCCTGGTGGCGGAGCACTCTGCACACCCACCCCAGCGCGGTGCCCGCCAGGGAAGCCCTCAGCCTCATCACGGTCGCCACCAACAGCCTGCGTCCCTGGCTGGACGTATGGACCGCGGCCCCTACCCCGGCTGCCGATACGCACCTGGCAGACCTCGTTGACGACGTGATGTTCGAGTTCGAGATCACCGACCTGCGCATGGGCTTCTACGGTGAGTACCACGCCACTGCCGAGCTGCTGGGCTGGCTTCTCACCGATGTACGCGACCGCGTCACCGACGCCCGTCTCGACGACCCCTTCCTCCTGGAACACCTCCGGACATCTGCTCGGTCCCCCACCTGAACCGGGTCCGCCATCAGTACCTTTGAGGGGGTGCCGGTCGGAGTCGCGGCCGCGTGGGCGGGGTGTGACGAAGTCCTCCCGGCCCCCCGTGGCCACGAACGGTGCGTCCGCGCATGGAGTGCGTGGTCAGCGCCGTTGTGGAGACGCCTCTGGGCGCTCTGCCTGTCGCTGCCGGATCTCTGCGCCGACTGGAGGTGGCTGGGACGGTCGACCGGTTCTGCCCAGGCCGGGACATCGCCCACCTGACACATGGACAGGTCATCGAGACGCTGGCGGCCGGCCTACCCGCGAAGTACGGAGCTGGGTCCTGTCGTCACATTCCCGTCGTCCGCCCGCAGGGCGGACGGGAATGTGACGACAGGGCCTAGTGGGCACCGACCAGCAGGTCCGTCTCCTGCTCCCGGCGCACCATCGCCCGCAGCGGCCCGTCCGTCCCGGCCAGCTCCGCGTACGTCCCGCGTTGCGCCACGCGCCCCTCGTCCAGCACGATCACCTCGTCCACCGCCTCCAGTCCGGCCAGCCGGTGGGTGATGAGCAGGGTGGTGCGCCCCTCGGTCGCGGCCAGCAGATCGGCGGTGAGCGCGTCGGCGGTCGCCAGGTCGAGGTGCTCGGCCGGCTCGTCCAGCACCAGGACGGGGAAGTCGGCGAGCAACGCCCGGGCCAGAGCCAGACGCTGGCGCTGCCCGCCGGACAGCCGCGCACCGTGCTCGCCGACGAGGGTGTCGAGTCCGTCGGGCAGGCTCCGCGTCCACTCCAGCAGCCTGGCCCTCCGGAGGGCGTCGTACAGTTCCTCCTCGGTCGCGTCCCGCTTCGCCAGCAGCAGGTTCTCCCGCAGCGAGCTGTCGAAGAGGTGCGCGTCCTGCGCGCACAGCCCCACCAGGCGCCGTACGGCGTCCCCGTCCAGCGCGAAGGCGTCCACCCCGGCCAGCGTGTACCGGCCCGCCCGCGGGTCCAGGAACCGCAGCAGCACCTGGGCGAGGGTCGTCTTGCCGGAACCGGAAGCGCCGACGACGGCGATCCTGCGCCCCTGTTCCAGCGTCAGGTCGAGGCCGGTGAGGGCGTCCCGTTCCTGCTCCGTGTACCGGGCGGACAGCCCGCCGAGGACGAGCGGGAACGGTGAGGCGGGTGCCTGCCGCGGCCGCTCCGGCTCACGGACCGGCACCGGGGCGTCCAGCACGCCGAGAACGCGCTCGGCGCTCGTGCGCACCCGCTGCCGGTGCTGGACGGCGAGCGGCATCCCGAGGACGGCCTCGAACGCGGCGAGCGGCGTGAGCACGACGACGGCCAGGGCCACCCCCTCCAGCCGGCTGGCAGCCACCGCCTGGACGCCGACCACAGCGGCGGCGGCGACGGTCAGGCCCTGGATCAGCGCCGTGAGCCCGTCCCCCAGGGCGGTGGCCGTCGCGGCCCGTGAGGCGATCCGGGTGAGCGTGCCGTCGGCCCGCCGGGCGGCGGCGGTCCGCTCGGGCAGGGCACCGGCCACGGCGAGTTCCGCGGTCCCGGTGAGCAGATCGGTCACCCGGGTCGCGAGCACGCCCCGCGCGGGCGCCAGCCGCAGCTCGGCACGGCGGGCGACGGCCCCGGTGAGCAGGGGCACGCCGGCGCCCGCCGCCAGCAGGCCCGCTGCCAGGACGGCTCCGGCCTCGGGCAGCAGCCAGGCCGTGAAGCCGACGGACAGGGCGGACACCAGGACGGCCGCACCGGTCGGCAGCAGCCACCGCAGCCAGTAGTCCTGCAGCGCGTCCACATCGGCGACCAGCCGGGACAGGAGGTCCCCGCGCCGCACCCGGCGCAGCCCGGCCGGGGCCAGCCGTTCCAGCCGCCGGTACACGGCGACCCGGGTGTCGGCCAGCATGCGCAGCACGGCGTCGTGCGACACGAGCCGCTCGGCGTAGCGGAACACGGCCCGCCCGATGCCGAAGGCGCGGGTCGCCGTCACCGCCACCATCAGGTACAACACCGGCGGCTGCTCGGAGGCACGGGAGATGAGCCATCCGGACGTTGCCATGAGGCCGACCGCGCTGCCCAACGCCAGGCTGCCCAGCAGCAGTGCCAGGGCGAGGCGTCCGCGCCGGGCGCCGGACAGGTCACGGACCCTCCCGAGTACCCCGTCGGCAGGGGCTCCGGACGGGGCGGCCCGCTCCTCGGTCGTCTCCTCGGCCGGCGCCCCGGTGGCCGGCCCGGGCTCGACCGCGGCCGGGGTCGTGACGACGCCGGAGGGTTCCCGTGCGAGTACCCCGGGGCTCCGGTCCGCCGACGTGGGCCCGGCGGGCGCGGTCTCCGCGGGTTCCGCCAGCCGCACCACGCGGTCCGCGACGGAGAGCAGCGCCGGGCGGTGCACCACCAGCAGCACGGTCCGCCCGGCCGCCAACCGCCGTACCGCCGCCACCACCTCGGCCTCGGTGGCCCCGTCCAGGGCGGCCGTCGGCTCGTCCAGCAGCAGCACGGGCCGGTCCGCGAGGAACGCCCGCGCCAACGCCAACCGCTGCCGCTGTCCGGCGGACAGGCCGGCCCCGTCCTCGCCCAGCGGGGTGGCCGTGCCCTCGGGGAGGGCGTCCACGAACTCCAGGGCCCCGGCGTCCCGCAGGGCACGCCGCACGGCGTCGTCGTCCGCGTCCGGACGGGCCAGCCGGACGTTGTCGGCGACCGTCCCGGCGAACAGGTGCGGCCGTTGCGGCACCCAGGCGATCCGGCTGTGCCAGTCGGCACGGTCGAGCCCCACGAGGTCCGCTCCCCCGAGCAGGACGCGCCCCCCGCTGGGACGGACGAAGCCGAGCAGCACGTTCAGCAGCGTCGACTTGCCCGAGCCGCTGGGGCCGACCAGGGCGACGGTCTCCCCGGGACGGACGGTGAAGGACACGTCGGTGACGGCGGGCGCGGAACGCCCGGGGTAGTGGACCGACACGTTCTCGAAGGTGAGGTCACCGGCCGGGGCGGGCGTCGTCCCGGAGTCCGGAACGGCCGTTTCCAGCACCTCGAAGATCTCCTCCGCCGCGGCGAGCCCTTCGGCGGCGGCGTGGTACTGGGCCCCGACCTGCCGGAGCGGCAGGTACGCCTCCGGAGCGAGGATCAGGATGACCAGCCCGACGTACAGATCCCCCTCGCCGTGCACGAGCCGCATCCCGATGGTCACGGCGACCAGGGCCACCGAGAGCGTGGCGAGCAGTTCGAGCGCGAAGGAGGAGATGAAGGCGATCCGCAGCGTCCGCATGGTCGCCCGGCGGTAGTCGGCGGTGATCCGCCGGATCGACTCGGCCTGCGCCTTGGCCCGGCCGAACACCTTGAGCGTCGGGAGTCCCGCGACCACGTCGAGGAAGTGCCCGGACAGCCGTGACAGCAACTGCCACTGACGGTCCATCCGGGACTGCGTCGCCCAGCCGATCAGCACCATGAAGAGGGGGATGAGCGGCAGGGTGCCGACGATGATCGCCGCCGAGACCCAGTCCTCGGTGACGATCCGCGCCAGCACCGCCACCGGGACGACGACCGCGAGCCCCAGCTGCGGCAGGTAGCGGGAGAAGTAGTCGTCCAGGGCGTCGACGCCCCGGGTGGCCAGTGCCACCAGCGACCCGGTCCGCTGCCCGCCCAGCCAGGACGGGCCGAGGGCGGTCGCCCGCTCCAGCAGGCGTCCCCTCAGCTCCGACTTGACCGCGGCGCTCGCCCGGTGCGCGGCCAGTTCGGTGAGCCAGCCGACCAGCGCCCGGCCCACCCCGACCGCGGCCAGGAGCAGCAGGGGAGTGGCGAGGCCCGCCACGTCCAGACCGTCCTCGAAGGCGCCCACCACCACCTCGGCGATGAGCATGGCCTGGCCGATGACGAGCCCCGCGCCGACGGCCCCCAGGGCGACGACCGCCAGCAGGAAGAACCGGGTGGCGCGGGCGTACCGGAGCAGTCGCGGGTCGATCGGTTTCACGTGAAACACACCTCAGTGCACGGGATCGGCGATGTGCTGGGTGCCGATCCGCTTGCGGAACACCCAGTACGTCCAGCCCTGGTAGAGGACGACCACCGGCGTGGCGATGACCGCGAGCCAGGTCATGATCTTCAGGGTGTAGGGGCTGGACGAGGCGTTGGTGACGGTCAGGCTCCAGTCCGGGTCCAGGGTGGACGGCATGACGTTCGGGAAGAGCGTCAGGAAGAGCATCGCCACGGCCGCCACGATCGTGACGCCGGACAGCGTGAACGACCAGCCCTCGCGGCCGGCCCGGTTGGCCGCCAGGGCGGCGAGCAGCGAGGCGACCGCCACGACCAGGGCGACCAGGCTCGCGCCGTCCCCGCTGCGCACCTGGGTCCACAGCAGGAAGCCCAGCGCCAGGGCGGCCGTGACCAGTCCCACGCGCTCCGCCAGGCGGCGGGCCCGTTCCCGGATGTCGCCCAGGGTCTTCAGCGCCGCGAACACCGCGCCGTGGAAGGTGAACAGCGACAGGGTGACCAGCCCGCCCAGCAGGGCGTACGGGTTGAGCAGTTCCCAGACGTGCCCGACGTACTCGAACTCGGCGTCGATCCTCACGCCCCGCACGATGTTGCCGAACGCCACGCCCCACAGGAAGGCCGGGAGGAGCGAGGTCCAGAAGATCGCGGTCTCCCAGTTGCGCTGCCACGCCTCCTCCGGCCGCTTGGCCCGGTACTCGAAGGCGACGCCTCGGACGATGAGGCAGACGAGGATCATCAGCAGCGGCAGGTAGAAGCCGGAGAACAGCGTGGCGTACCACTCGGGGAAGGCGGCGAAGGTCGCGCCGCCGGCCGTGAGCAGCCACACCTCGTTACCGTCCCAGACCGGGCCGATGGTGTTGATCAGCACCCGCTTCTCGGCCCGGTCACGGGCGAGCAGCCGGGTGAGGATACCGATGCCGAAGTCGAAGCCCTCCAGGAAGAAGTAGCCGATCCACAGGACGGCGATGAGGACGAACCAGACGTTGTGCAGTTCCATGGCGGTGGTGCCTCCCTCGGCCTAGTACGAGAAGGCCATCGGCTTGTCGGCGTCCCGGAGGTCGCCGCCGAGCTTCTTGGGCGGATTGAGGTCGGACTCGGTGAGCTCCGGCGGTCCCGCCTTGACGTACTTGGCGAGCAGCCTGACCTCGATGACGGCCAGGGCGGCGTAGAGGGCGGTGAAGACCGACATCGAGATGATGACCTCGGTCTGCGACACCCCGGGGGAGACCGCGTGCCGGGTCTGCATCAGGCCGTAGACCACCCAGGGCTGACGGCCCATTTCCGTGAAGATCCATCCCCAGGCGTTGGCGATCAGCGGGAAGGCCATCGTCCACATGGCGAGGCGCCAGTAGAGCCGGGTCAGCCGGTCTCCGAGCGGCTTCTTGTAGAGCACCAGGTGCGGCACCTCGTCCTCCCCGGTGCGCAGGCCGGCCGGCAGCATGAACCGCTTCCGGGTGAGCCACAGACCCAGCAGGCCGAGCGAGAAGGACGCCATGCCGAAGCCGATCATCCAGCGGAAGCTCCAGTAGGCCACCGGGATGATGGGCCGGTAGTCGCCGGGGCCGAACTCCTCCTGGAGCGCCTCGTTGGTGTCGTTGATGCCCGGCACCTCGGAGTCGAAGTCGCCGTGCGCGAGGAAGGACAGCAGGCCGGGGATCTCCAACGCGACCTTGTTGTGGCCCTCGTCGACGTCCCCGTAGGCGAAGACGGAGAAGGGAGCGGGGCCCTCGGTCTCCCAGAGCGCCTCGGCCGCGGCCATCTTCATCGGCTGCTGCTCGTACATGACCTTGCCGAGGGTGTCGCCGCTGACCGCGGTGAGCAGGCCGCCGACGGCCATGGTGACGAGGCCGAGCCGGAGCGAGGTGCGCATCACCGTGATGTGCTTCTTGCGCATCAGGTGGAAGGCGGCAATGCCGACCACGAAGGCACCGCCCGTCAGGAACGCCGCCGCGAAGCTGTGGAAGACCTGGTTGAGCGTGGTGTTCTGGGTGAGCACCAGCCAGAAGTCGGTGAGCTCGGCGCGGCCCTTCTCCTCGTTGATCCGGTAGCCGACCGGGTGCTGCATCCAGGAGTTCGCCGCCAGGATGAACCAGGCGGAGAGCAGCGTGCCGATCGAGACCATCCAGATGCAGGCGAGGTGGATCTTCTTGGGCAGCTTGTCCCAGCCGAAGATCCACAGCCCGATGAAGGTGGACTCGAAGAAGAAGGCGATCAGCGCCTCGAAGGCGAGCGGGGCGCCGAAGACGTCACCGACGAACCGTGAGTAGTCGGACCAGTTCATGCCGAACTGGAACTCCTGCACGATGCCGGTGACCACGCCCATCGCGATGTTGATCAGGAAGAGCTTCCCCCAGAACTTGGTCGCCCTGAGGTACTTCTCCTTCTCCGTGCGCACCCAGGCGGTCTGCAGCCCGGCGGTGAGGGCGGCCAGCGAGATCGTCAGGGGGACGAAGAGGAAGTGGTAGACGGTGGTGATGCCGAACTGCCATCGCGCCAGGGTCTCCGGCGCCAGAGCCAGATCCACGTCGTGCTCCTTACTTCGCCGTGGTCATTACGGCCGCTTGCTCCCGTTCGTCCCGGAACATCTCAGGACAACAGGCATACGCTTGTGAACGCGTTCACATTCACAAGCAATTATGACGTACTGCTTTTCGCATCCGGAAGGGGGGTCCCCTGTGATGTCAACCCCTCCGCGTCACCGGGGGGCCGCGGGCCGCACCGAAGGCCGTCCGCGCGGGACCGGACCGGCTTCCCGCACACACGAGGGCGGCCGGCGGGATCACCCGCCGGCCGCCCGGACACCGTGTCGTCGTGGGGTCAGGCCTCCTTGCGGAAGGCCTCCGCCGTCTTGAGGAAGATGTCGTTCGCCTCGGCCTCCCCGACCGTCACGCGCACGCCCTCGCCCGGGAACGGCCGGATCACGACACCCGCCTGCTCGCACGCCTGCGCGAACGCGACCGTGCGCTCCCCCAGCCGCAGCCAGACGAAGTTGGCCTGCGTCTCGGGCACCGTCCAGCCCTGCTCGCGCAGCCCGTCGACCACGCGGGTGCGCTCGCACACCAGCGACCCGACCCGGCCGATGAGCTCGTCCTCGGCCTTCAGCGAGGCGATCGCCGCCTCCTGCGCGATCTGGCTCACCCCGAACGGCACCGCCGTCTTGCGCAGCGCCGCGGCCACCGGCTCGTGGGCGATCGCGAAGCCGACGCGCAGCCCGGCCAGCCCGTAGGCCTTGGAGAAGGTCCGCAGGACGCAGACGTTGGGCCGGTCACGGTAGATCTCGCAGCCGTCGGGCACCTCGGGATCGCGGATGAACTCGCGGTACGCCTCGTCCAGCACCACCAGGACGTCCTTCGGCACCCGGTCCAGGAAGCGCTCCAGCTCGGCCCGCCGCACCACGGTGCCGGTGGGGTTGTTGGGGTTGCAGACGAAGATCAGGCGGGTGCGGTCGGTGATCGCGTCGGCCATGGCGTCCAGGTCGTGCACGTCACCCGGCGTCAGCGGCACCTGGACGGACGTGGCCCCGCTGATCTGCGTGATGATCGGGTAGGCCTCGAAGGACCGCCAGGCGTAGATCACCTCGTCACCGGGGCCCGAGGTGGCCTGCAGCAGCTGCTGGGCGACACCCACCGAACCGGTCCCGGTGGCCAGGTGCGAGGCCGGCACCGCGAACCGCTCGGAGAGCTCCGCCATCAGGCCCGTGCACGCCATGTCCGGGTAGCGGTTGAAGGACGAGGCCGCGGCCGCCACCGTCTCCATCACACCCGGCAGCGGGGGGTAGGGGTTCTCGTTGGAGGACAGCTTGTACGCCGCGGGCCCGCCCTCGGCGGCCGGCCTGCCCGGCTTGTAGGTGGGGATCCCCTCCAGCTCGGCGCGCAGCTTGGGGCTCGTCTCGCTCACCGCAGTCCTCCTCGCGAAGACCGGCGGCCCATGACCGCCGCCGACATCCAATACTGCTCACCTTATGAGGATTCCCCTCCGCTGCGTAGAGCGGCGGCGAGGCGGATGACCGCGTCCCGTCCGGCGCCGCGACCGCCTTGGAGCCCCGGGCGCCGAGGGCCAACGGGGCAAGATCACCCGAAGGCAGACGAAGCGCGCGCGGACAGGGGGCGCGCCTCACATATATCTATGCGCCGGTGGTTCACGCCGTGGCGCGCATCCCTCGTGCAGGTGAGTTGAGACCTCTTCGCAACATCGCACCCTTGGCAGGTGCGTGCGCGCCGACACGTCAGTTCCGTGAATTGGACGCTTCAACTACCTTGTTTTCCCAGGAGGTTGCGCGTTGATGATCATGCAGAAACGTGCCTGTCAACGCGTGCATATGCGTCCGCCCTACCCCACCGCATGAGCCCTACTATCGGCTCGCCATGACAGCAGCAGGGAAGCACCAGGTGAGCCGCGCGGAAACCTCACGTCGAGGCAGCCGGCCGGGTCGAGCGGGCATCAGGGACGTGGCCGCCGCCGCCGGAGTCTCCATCACGACCGTCTCCGACGCCCTGAACGGAAAGGGCAGGCTCCCGGACGCCACCCGGCGTCATGTACGCGAGGTCGCCGACAGACTGGGCTACCGCCCCTCGGCCGCCGCCCGCACGCTCCGCACGGGCAAGTCGGGACTCATCGGCCTGACCGTGACCACGTACGGGGATGAACCTTTCACCTTCACGGAGTTCGCGTACTTCGCGGAGATGGCGCGCGCCGCCACCTCCGCCGCGCTCGACCGCGGGTACGCCCTCGTGATCCTCCCGGCCACCTCCCGGCACGACGTGTGGTCCAACGTCGCCCTGGACGGCACGGTGGTGATCGACCCGTCCGATCACGACCCGGTCGTCAGCGAACTCGTCCGGCAGGGCTTACCGGTGGTCTCCGACGGCCGCCCGGCCGGCTCCCTGCCGGTCACCGCCTGGGTCGACAACGACCACGAGGCCGCCGTCCTCGGCATCCTGGACCACCTCGCCGACGCCGGCGCCCGCCGCATCGGGCTGCTGACCGGGACCACCACCGACACCTACACCCACCTGTCCACCACCGCCTACCTGCGCTGGTGCGAGCGGGTGGGACAGGATCCGGTCTACGAGTCCTACCCGGCACACGATCCGTGCGCGGGCGCCGTCGCCGCCGACCGGCTCCTCGCCCGCCCCGACCGGCCGGACGCCGTCTACGGCCTGTTCGACCCCAACGGCACCGACCTGCTGGCCGCCGCCCGCCGCTACGGCCTGCGCGTCCCGGAGGACCTGCTCCTGGTCTGCTGCAGCGAGTCCGCCGTCTACGCCAACACCGAGCCGCCGATCACCACCCTCTCCCTCAAGCCGCGCCGGATCGGCACGGCCGTGGTGCAGCTGCTCATCGACGCGATCGAGGGCGTCGCCTCCGACCAGCCGGTGGAGCAGGTGATACCGACGGAACTGATCGTGCGCACCTCCTCGCAACGCCGGCCCCCGCGCACGACGGTCAGCCCGCCCAGGTCGCCCGAGGGGGCATGACGCCCCTGCCGCGCCACGGGGGCGGCAGGGACCGGGGGAAGCCAGGGGGCAGGGGCGGCGGGCGCGCCCCGGTGGCGGCCCCTCAGGAGGGTGAACGGCGGGTCGTTCCACGCCACCCCTCCGGGGGAACCGGGCCGCCCGCCCGAGGAACGGCGGGCCCTTCCCGCAGCCCGCTCTCCGGCGGTGAGCGGCCCCAGGGCAGCGGAATCGGGCGCAATCCGGACGAAAGCACCGGCGGGACGGAGCCTTGCCCTGATTCACCACCCCTGGGTCATCACATGGCGGGATTCGCATTCCTATGATGGGCCCACGACACCGCGGACCGCTGCGACCAGGCAGTCCGATGCGGTGCAGACGCGGCGCGATGGTGGTGGAGGGGTCGATGACTCAGGGGGCCGGTCAGGGACCCGAGGTGCAGCGCACGGCGACGTTGCGCGACTTCCGGGTGCCCGCGTACGTCCACGAGACCGGCCCGTACGTCCACAGCACGCATCCCGGCGACATCGCCCCGCCCGCCGCGGAACCCCATCCCGACGGATACACCCCCACCCAGCGGGACCTCCCCGTCATCAATCGGGGGGACACTGTCCAGGTGACCGTCGAACCCGAGTCCGTCCCCGCCCCGCAGTCCGTCACCGGCCCCGGACCGCTGTACGTGGTCGGGGACGTCCACGGCTACCTCGACGAGCTGGTGGCCGCCCTCCAGGAACAGGGCCTGATCGACGCCGCGGGCCAGTGGTGCGCCGGCACCGCCCGCCTGTGGTTCCTCGGCGACTTCACCGACCGCGGCCCGGACGGCATCGGCGTCATCGACCTCGTGATGCGGCTGTCCGCCGAGGCCGCGGCCGCCGGCGGCTACTGCAAGGCCTTGCTGGGCAACCACGAGCTGCTGCTGCTCGGCGCCAAGCGGTTCGGCGACACCCCCGTCAACTCCGGCGCCGGCACCGCCACCTTCCAGGCCGCCTGGCTCCTCAACGGCGGCCAGAAGACCGACATGGACCGCCTGCAGGACCACCACCTGCAGTGGATGTCCCGCCTGGACGCGGTCGAACAGGTCGACGGCCACCTGCTGCTGCACTCCGACACCACCGCCTACCTCGACTACGGCCGCTCCATCGAAGAGGTCAACGACACCGTCCGCGAGACGATCACCCGCAACGACGCGGACGAGGTCTGGGACCTGTTCCGCAAGTTCACCAAGCGCTTCTCCTTCCGGGACGAGGGCGGTGCCGACGCGGTGCGCTCCCTGCTGGATACGTACGGGGGCACCCGGGTGGTTCACGGGCACAGCCCGATTCCGTATCTCCTGGGCGAAGTCGGCTCCGAGGACGGCGAGGACGACCGCGGACCCGTCATCGAGGGACCGCACGTCTACGCCGACGGACTCGCCATCGCGATGGACGGCGGCGTGACGATGGCCGGAAAGCTGCTGGTCCGGCAACTGCCGCTGCACATCTGAGGCTTCACCGGCCCGCCCGGCGCCGGTGACGGCGCCCGGCGGACCCGTGCCAATTTCGGTAAACCCCCTGTCACCGCGCGCCGTCACCGCTCTACCATCGGCTTATCCGTAGCAGGCTCCCCTCCGTTTCTGCCCGACGGCTCGTCAGCATGCCGAGCCCCAAGCCCTACGGAGCATCGGGGGATGCACATGAACAGCGTTCCGCAGTACCTGATGAGCGAGGACCGCCAGGAGTACGAGCGGGTTCTCGATGAGGCGCTGCGCACCGCACCACACCGTCCCGAACTGAGCGCTGTCGGACAGCGGCTCAACACCGAACAGCTGCGCACCATGGCGCTGAACGCCACCGCGATCGTCGCGGCGGCCGCGGCGACCGAGTACCAGCACTACGTCAAGGTCCGTGAGGAACTGCGCCACCCGCCGGGCCGGTCCGCCCCGGCCGCCCGCGACGCTGGCTCCGAGGAGTCCGGCGGCGCGATGGGACTCGCCGCCACCATGGGCGAGGTCGCGGAGACCGCCGGTGCGGGCGTCGTCGCCGTGGTCGCGGTCCTGGCCCCCGTCCTGGCCGGCACCGCGGCCGTGATCTTCCTGCTCGTCGGTTACGTCCTTCGGGCCGTCGATCCGGACGCCGCCTTCGCCCGGACCATGCTCACCACCGGCTGGGTGTTCGGCGCGGTGACGGCGGTCGCCATCCTCGTCGCTGCGGCGGGTCTGCTGCTCACGGCGCTGCGCAACAAGCCCTCGGCACTCGGCGGTGCGTACGCGGAAGCCGACGACGAGCTGGCCCGGGCCAGGGAGGCATGGCGGGAAGCCCTGCTGGAACGGGGCATCGTGCCGTTCCTGCGCGACGCCCTGGCCGACCCGGGCACCGCCGCCCTGCACCATTCGGCCCCCGGCGCACCGGCCGGGCGCATGCCGCAGCTCGGCTACGACCGGCCGGGGTTCACCAGCCCCGGCGAGGGACCGGCCCGCCGGTCACGGCCGAGCTACTCGAGCCCGGACTACAGCAGCCCGGACTTCGGCGGCCCGGAGCACCAGCCGGAGTAGACCGGCCGGAGCAGACCCGCCGGAGTAGAGCGGCCGGAGCGGCCGTCGGCTCCGCTCGGTGAGCGGACCGAGTCCAGGCGGAGGCCGCCGAAGCGGCGACCGAGTGCGCGCCGGAACGCCCTCCGCGGCGCCGGCGGCGCGGCTCGACGTGCCCTGCCCACCTGCCGGGCGGGCGGACCCGGTGCGCCGGGCGGGCCCGGGCGCCTCGGCCCGTCCTACCGCGCCACGGGTGCACGCGCGGGTCGGTGCGCCGGTGCGCACCCTGCGGCGCCGTGCCGGGTACCGTGCGCGGCCGTCCGGTGGTGCGGGCGGGCGGCTTCGGGGGCCGCCGGGGTGGTGCCCGCGGCCGTCGGGGACGGTCACAGGATGCCCGCCCGGCCCGCGGCCGTGATCCACGACGGGAACTCGGACAGCAGACGGTCGTACAGCTCCGCGTCCGGCACCGTGCTGATGTCGTCGACGGCGAAGAACCCGACGTTGTCGACGCGTCGGCCGGGCAGGGTGTCGAACCGTTCCAGCACGCCGTAGTCGGCTCTGCCGAGCCCCACGAACTGCCAGAAGATCGGCTCCTCCACCGCCTCGCGGAGCTCCCGCTCGATCTCCGCGTTGCGGTAGACACCGCCGTCGGAGAAGAACAGCACCAGGGTGGGCGCCGACGCCGGATGGTCCCGGACGAAGGAGCGCACCTCGGCGATGACCTTCTGTTCCTCGTTCTGGATCCCGACCTCGCGCATGTCGACCTGGCTCGGGTCCAGTCCCTTCTTCCGGCTCCGCCTCCGGAAGAGGCTCATCTCCCCCACCCGCACGTGGAGCCGCAGCCACTCGGGCAGGTCACCCAGCCTCAGGTCGGGCAGCCGGGCCGGACGGGAGGCGAACGTCCAGGCCTGCATCTCGCCGTCGTCGTCCAGTTGCGCCGCCACCGCGGCCATGCGCTCCACGACGTCGGCCACGGTGCCCTTGGAGTACAGGAAGGACATCGACCCGGAGGCGTCCAGGACGAGCACCACGCGGGCGGTGACCCCGGCCGCCCCGTGCTTGCGCAGGCTGACCGCCACCTGCTCCTTGCGCAGCGACAGCCGCTTGCGCATGTCCACCGGCAGCCGCTCCTCCCCCTTGGTGAGCCGGGGAGCCGCCGCCGGGCCGGACGCAGCCGCCGGTGCGGGGGCCGGTGCCGGCGCGGGCGAGTGAGGGGCCGGTGCGGGCGCGGGCGCGTGGGGGGCCGGAGGGCGGGGCGGAGGCGGCGCGGTCGGCGGGACCGGAGCCGAGGGGGACGGCGCCTGCGCGGCCGGTGCCGGGGGAGCGGCGGGCGGCACCTGCGGGGGTGCCGCGGCGGGCGCGGGCGCGGCCGGAGGAGTGTCGTCCACCGAGATGCCGAAGTCGGTGGCGAGCCCGGCCAGTCCGGAGGCGTATCCCTGCCCCACGGCACGGAACTTCCAGGCCCCCTGCCGCCGGTACAGCTCACCGCCGATGAAGGCCGTCTCCGTCCCGGCCGTCATGTCGAAGCGGGCCAGTTCGGCTCCGGTCCCGGCGTCCAGCAGCCGCAGCACCAGCCCCGGCACCTGGCCGAAGGTGCCCCCGTCCGCCGACGCGCACAGCACGATGCGGTCGATGGCGGGTTCCAGCGAGCGGAGGTCGACCTCCAGCGTGTCGGTCGTGCCCGCGGTGGAGGGCTGCTTGCCGCGGTGCGTCACGGCGTTGGACGAGTGGCGCGGCTGGTTGTAGAAGACGAAGTCGCCGTCGTCCCGAACCCGCCCGGCCTCGGTGAGCAGCAGGGCCGAGGCGTCGACGTCGGGTACCCCGGAGCCGGCCCCCCAGGCCAGTTCGACGCGCACCACGGGGGCATCGACCGGGAGGTTGGAACCCTTGCTCATCGGTGTCGCAGTCATGCGGCCAGTCTGCCTCCCCACCTGGCCGAAACCCACCGGCCCGCTACCGCGAGCCCCCCCCCGGTCCTGCCGACCGGCCGGCCGGGGCCCGCCGGGTCCTCCCTGCGCGCGGCTCCGTCACCGGACGTGCGAGGTCGTTCTCCCCGAACGGAACGCCGGATCGATGAGCGCACGGGAACCGCTCTCCCGGACGACGGCGCCCGTACGTCACGGGTGGTTCTCACCGGAGTGACAGTCACCGACGGCACCTCCCGGTCGTTGATCGCCGCGGACGCCGTCGGCTGCCCCCGCCCGCTGCCCGGCCCCACGGCAGGTACGGGGTGGCGCACGGCGCTGCCCGCCTCGGAGGGCAGCGCCGTGCGCGGACGTCAGTCCGCGATCGGCAGGTACACCCGGTTACCGCCGGCCGCGAACTCCTTCGACTTCTGGAGCATGCCCTCGGCGATCTCCTCGGCGGAGGCACCGTCGGCCGGCGTGCCGCCGAACCGTTCGGTGATGTCGTGGCTGATCTTCATCGAGCAGAACTTCGGCCCGCACATCGAGCAGAAGTGCGCCGTCTTGGCCGGCTCCGCCGGGAGGGTCTCGTCGTGGAACTCCCGCGCGGTGTCCGGGTCGAGGGCCAGGTTGAACTGGTCCTCCCACCGGAACTCGAAGCGGGCGTCGGACAGGGCGTCGTCCCACTCCTGTGCTCCCGGGTGCCCCTTGGCGAGGTCGGCGGCATGCGCGGCGATCTTGTACGTGATGACGCCGGTCTTGACGTCGTCACGATTCGGCAGACCCAGGTGTTCCTTCGGGGTGACGTAGCAGAGCATCGCCGTGCCCCACCAGGCGATCATCGCGGCGCCGATGCCGGAGGTGATGTGGTCGTAGGCCGGTGCGACGTCCGTCGTCAGCGGGCCGAGCGTATAGAACGGAGCTTCATCGCAGATCTCCTGCTGCAGGTCGATGTTCTCCTTGATCTTGTGCATCGGGACGTGTCCCGGGCCCTCGATCATCGTCTGTACGTCGAAACGCTTCGCGATCCGGTTGAGTTCCCCGAGCGTGCGCAACTCCGCGAACTGGGCCTCGTCGTTGGCGTCCGCGATGGACCCGGGACGCAGGCCGTCACCCAGCGAGTAGGTGACGTCGTAGGCCGCGAGGATCTCGCAGAGCTCCTCGAAGTTCTCGTAGAGGAACGACTCCTTGTGGTGCGCCAGGCACCACGCGGCCATGATCGAACCGCCCCGCGAGACGATGCCGGTCTTGCGGCGGGCGGTCAGCGGCACGTACGCCAGCCGCACGCCCGCATGGACCGTCATGTAGTCCACGCCCTGTTCGGCCTGCTCGATGACCGTGTCCTTGTAGATGTCCCAGGTCAGCTCCTCGGCACGGCCGTCGACCTTCTCCAGGGCCTGGTAGAGCGGGACGGTCCCGATCGGCACGGGCGAGTTGCGCAGCACCCATTCCCGTGTGGTGTGGATGTTGCGGCCGGTGGAGAGGTCCATCACCGTGTCGGCGCCCCAGCGCGTCGCCCAGGTCATCTTCTCCACCTCCTCCTCGATGGAGGAGGTGACCGCCGAGTTGCCGATGTTGGCGTTCACCTTGACCAGGAACCGCTTGCCGATGATCATCGGCTCGGTCTCCGGGTGGTTGACGTTGGCGGGCAGCACGGCCCGGCCCGCCGCGATCTCCTCGCGCACCACCTCGGGCGCGACGTTCTCCCGGATCGCGACGAACTCCATCTCCGGCGTGATCTCACCACGCCGTGCGTGGGCGAGCTGCGTGACCGGCCGGCCCGGACGCCCCCTGCGCGGCTGGCGTGGCCTGCCGGGGAAGACCGCGTCGAGGTTGCGCAGGCCGCCCCGGGGCGAGGTGTGCCTGATGCCGTCGTCCTCGGGGCGCACCGGGCGCCCCGCGTACTCCTCGGTGTCGCCGCGGGCGACGATCCAGTGCTCCCGCAGCGGTGCCAGTCCCCTGCGCACATCCGTGACGACGTGCGGATCGGTGTACGGGCCCGAGGTGTCGTACAGGGTGACCGACTGCCCATGGGTGAGATGCACCTGCCGGACCGGCACCCGCAGATCGGGGCGGGTGCCTTCGACGTACGCCTTGTGCCAGCCGATGGACGGCGGCGTCTCCCCGTTCTCGTTCACCGACGCATCCGTCGGGTTCTGCGTGGAGGCAGGCGTGCGTGCGTCCTTGTTGGTCATGAGACCTACTCCCTACGCCGGCATTACCCGGTAACAGGTTCGGCGGTCGACGCAGCGGCTTCCGTCGGTCGGCGTTTCGTGTGCAACATCACTCGGACTCGGTGATGTTTCATGTGAAACGTCGCTGGAACGGAGGTCAGCGCCCTCTCAGCCCGGTGCTCCGAGCTCCCGCGTGTACAAAGTTGCCCCCACGCTAGCCTCCGTCCTGGCGCGGTGACCAGAGGGCCCTCCCCGTTCTTGCGATGATCGGGCGGTGACCTCGACGCACCATCCTCCGTACCCCCCGCCCGAACCACCCCGCGGATCCGGCGCCGGAAACGGCGGTGTCCCCGGCCAAGGGCCCGGAACCGGCAGCGAGCCGGGCCACGGGCATCCGGGGCGGGGCGGTGGCCACTCCCACGGACACGGCCATAGCCACAGTCACAGCCACGGTCCGGCGGCTCCCGTCTCGCGGCACCTGCGCAAGGTCATCGCGGCGATCCTCATCCCGTTCGCCGTCGCCGTGCTGGCCGGCCTGGTGGTGCTGTGGCCGGGCGGTGCCCCCGGCCACGAGCGCACCGGTGTCGGCTTCGACCGGCAGACCCAGCAGGCAACGGTCACCGAGGTGGTCGAGGTCAGCTGCAAGTCGGTCAACGCCTCCGGGGGCGTGCCCACCGGCGACACGTCCACGGCGGAAGGCTCGTCGGCCCAGCAACAGGCGGACGGCACCTGCAAGAAGGCCACGATCCGCGTCGACTCCGGCAAGGACAAGGGCCGTACATTCACCGAGATCGTGCAGCCCGACCAGTCCCGCCAGCTGAGCCGGGACCAGGAAGTCGTCGTCGCCTACGAGCCGTCCGCGCCGAAGGACCTGCAGTACTCGGTCACCGACGTGAACCGGCGCGTCCCCCTGGCACTGCTGGCCGGCATCTTCGCACTCGCCGTCGTGGCCGTGGGACGTCTGCGCGGGGTCATGGCGCTGGTCGCCCTGGCCATGAGCTTCGTGGTGCTCAACTTCTTCATCCTGCCCGCGGTCCTGCAGGGTTCGAACCCCCTGGCCGTCGCCGTGGTCGGGGCGAGCGCCATCATGCTGATCGCCCTGTACCTCTGCCACGGACTGTCCGCCCGCACCTCGGTCGCCGTGCTGGGCACTCTGATCTCCCTGCTCCTGATCGGCGTCCTCGGCTCGGCGTTCATCGGCTGGGCGGCGCTGACCGGGAACACGGACGACAACACCGGCCTGATCCACGGGCTGTACCCCGGGATCGACATGAGCGGCCTGCTGCTGGCCGGAGTGATCATCGGCTCGCTGGGCGTGCTGGACGACGTCACGGTCACGCAGACGTCCGCGGTGTGGGAGTTGCACGAGGCCAATCCGCTGATGAGCCGGCGCGCGCTGTACCGCGCGGGGATCAGGATCGGCCGTGACCACATCGCCTCGGTGGTCAACACGCTCGTCCTCGCCTACGCGGGTGCCGCGCTGCCGTTGCTGCTGCTGTTCTCCGTCGCGCAGAGCGGCGTCGGGACGGTCGCCAACAGCGAACTGGTGGCGGAGGAGATCGTGCGGACCCTCATCGGGTCGATCGGGCTGGTCGCCTCCGTGCCGGTCACCACGGCGCTGGCCGCCCTGGTCGTCTCGGCCGACCGCCCGACGGACGGGAGCCGGGCGAAGGCAGCCGCATCGGACCGGGACGGCGGAACGGTGCCGGAAGCCCGGTCGGCCTCCCCGCGCGGGGGCCGTGGCAGGCGGCGCAAGCGCTGACCCTCGCCGCCTCCGGGGCGGGACGGTCCGGCCGCCCGCAGCGGAACGCCCCGTGCCGGCGGGCTCGTCGGCGCGGGGGCGCCTCACTGCGTGATGAGCCCCCGCGTCGGGCCGGCTGTTCGGCGCTGGGGCCCTCGCGGTCCGCGGCTGCGCACCGGCGCTGCGTCGCGGAACCTCCGGTCCTCCGGTCCTGGTGGCACGAAGCGACCTCCGCGGGGTGCGGCGGAGCGTTTCTGCGCATCGTGGCGGAACGCTCCGGAGGTTCCGCCCACCCGGGACGGCACTCACGAACGTCAGCCGGCGCTCTGCTCCGCCAGGATCCGGTCCAGTGCGTCGTCCAGGTGGGCGTCGAAGTCTGCGAGCGCGCCTTCCTGGCCCAGCGGGACCAACTTGTCCGTACGGTCCAGAAAGGCCACCAGCGGTGCCGTGGACGAACGGAACAGCGCCTGGTCGCTGCCGACCTGGAGCCGGATCATCACCTCACCCAGGGCATCGGGGTCCACGGGAGCAACCCGTACGTCCCCCTCGCCGCACGGGCGCCCCACCCCGTCGACCAGCAGCTCCCGCCCGAACGCCCAGGTCACCGGGGCATCACCCGGAAGGTGGAACGTCAGCCGCACGGCATAGGGATCACAGGTGTCGTAACGGAGTTCCACCGGGATGCGGAAGGACAGCTCCTCCGACACGAGAAAGCTCATCATGACCTCTGCCTGCACGGATTCGCGCATCGCCTACCCCGTCACTTGCCGTCGACTGGCCGGGAATGGACCCACCTGACACCTGATGAAATCTTGCTGAACGTACACAGCAGATCACAAGGAGTAAGTTTTCAGATACTGATAGAGAGTGCGAGCGACCCGACGAGACGCGTGCCTTCGGCCTGCAGACGCTGCGCCACGGGAACCAGACGATCGGCCTGGTGTGCGGGGAGCGAGATGGCGATCGCCGCGGCCGTACTGCCGACGGCCACCGGGATCGCCGCACAGACCGTCCCCACGGCATACTCCTGGCGCTCCGTCACCACATCCGTGCGACAGGAACGTTCGAGGCGCCGGAGCAGACTGTGCCCGTCGCGCACCGTGTACGGCGTGACCGGCCGGACCGGATGGCGGGCGAGGTGGTCACGGCGGTCCTCCTCGCCGAGCTGGGAGAGCAGGCACTGCCCGATGGCGTGGGCGTGACCGGTCTCGCGGAACGCCGCCCACTCCTCGACCGCGGGGTTCCCCGGGGTGTCCGAGACGCACAGGACGTCGATCTCGCCCTCGCGGTACACCGCGTAGTACACGGGCGTGCCGAGGGCGTCCCGCCAGCGGGCGAGCGCGTCGATGAACGTGGTGCGACGTTTCTGCCGCGCCCCGCTGCTGCTCAGCCGCTCGGCCGCCTCCCCGAGGAAGAACAGCCCCTTGTCCCGGCGCAGATAGCCCTCGTGGACCAGGGTCCGCAGCAGGTGGTACGTCGTGGGCAGGGCGAGCCCGGCCTCCCGGGCCAGTTGCTTGGCCGGCGCCCCGTACGCATGGCCCGCCACACACTCCAGCAGACGCAGCGCACGCTGCACCGAGCCGATGAGTGTCGCGGTCGGCAGGGCCGTGGCGGACTCCGGCGCGCCGGGCTGCGAGGGGACGGAGGCCACGTGGGCAGGGGCGGTGTCGGCCGGGGCCAAGGATCACTCCCGAGGGCGAGGGGGGCGGCCCGTGCGGGGAACACGGGTGGGCGTGCGGGCCGCTCGCGGGGAAGCGCCGCCCCACGCCGCGTTGTCGGACTCTAACCGTCCGTCACCGTCCGTGCCCCGTCCGCCGGCGAAGTTCCCCCGCCCGAGGGAACCGGTGACGGGTGTGAACGCCGTCCCGGCTCCCCGTGCGCTCACCAGTCGCTGCGCGAGGAGGACCCGGCCATGAACTTCCGTACGAGGTAGATGAGTCCGCCGACAAGGGCGACGAACACCAGCAGCTTGAACAGGAGGCTGATCACGAAGCCGACCACACTCGCTATCAGGCCGCCGAACACGACCAGGGCGATGACCGGCACCGCGATCCACTTCACCCACCACGGCAGTCCCGTGAAGATCTCTCGCATGGCCCTCGTCCTTACCTCTCCGCCCGTCGGACACGGGTCGTGTCGATGATGTCCTGCACTCGATGCTAGGGCGGCCGGGGGTCCCACGGGGGCCGCGGATCCCTTGTCCTCCCCTGAGCGGTCCCCTAGGGAACCCCGAGACGCGGCTCAGCTCTCGGGCGGAGAGAAGACGACCAGAACCCGCAGGTCCTCGCTGATGTGGTGGAACTTGTGCGGTACGCCCGCCGGTACGTACACCACGCTGCCCCGCGCCACCTCTGTGGTCTCCGTGCCCACGGTGATCGACGCACGGCCACTGACGACGAAGTAGACCTCGTCCTGCCGGTGCGGCTGCTGCGGGTCCTGAACCCCGGCGTCGAGCGCGTAGAGGCCGACCGACATGTTCCGCTCCCGCAGGAACTGCAGGTACGCACCGTCGTTGGCGGCCCGCTCGGCCTCCAGTTCGTCCAGCCGGAATGCCTTCATGGCGATGCCCGCCCCCACCTCACTGCCCAGGTCCGATCGTGTCTGCCACGATCAGACACATGATGAATTTCCTAGTCAAGACGATCGCCAACGCGGGCGCCCTCGCCGTCGCGGTGTGGCTGGTCGGTGACATCACCCTCACCGGGGACAGCACGGGCAAGCAGGCCGGCACCCTGATCCTCGTCGCGTTGATCTTCGGTGTGGTGAACGTCCTGGTCAAGCCGGTCGTGCAACTCCTCAGCCTGCCCCTGCTCATTCTGACGCTCGGCCTGTTCACCCTCGTGGTGAACGCGCTGATGCTGCTGCTGACCTCCTGGCTCGCCGAGGTGTTCGACCTCAGCTTCCACGTCGAGGGATTCTGGACCGCCGTGCTCGGCGGACTGATCATCTCCGTCGTCTCGTGGGCGCTCAACCTCGTCCTGCCCGACGGGGACTGAACACATGACCTACCGCGTCTGCTTCGTCTGCACCGGCAACATCTGCCGTTCCCCGATGGCCGAGTCCGTCTTCCGCGCGCGCGTGACGGAGGCCGGGCTCGACGGCCTGGTCGAGGTCGACAGCGCCGGCACGGGCGGCTGGCACGAAGGGGACGGCGCCGACTCCCGGGCGGTGTCCGTCCTCCGGGAGAACGGTTACGACTGCGACCACACGGCCCGGCAGTTCGATCCGTCCTGGTTCCCCGCTCTCGATCTCGTCGTCGCGCTCGACACCGGCCACCTGCGGGCCCTGCGGCGGCTCGCCCCCACCGAGCGGGACGCGGCCAAGGTGCGTCTGCTGCGGTCGTACGATCCCGGCGCGGCGGACGATCCCGACGTGCCCGACCCCTACTACGGCGAGAGGGACGGGTTCGAGGAGTGTCTGACCATGGTGGAGGCGGCGAGCGACGGACTGCTCGCCGCGGTGCGCGCACAGGTGGAAGGGCGGGCGGCATGACCGGTCCCACGACGCACGGTCACCACTCGGCGCCCGGCCCCGGGGACGGCACCCGTGCGGTGCGGGCCGGACTCCCCGAACCGGTCAAGCACGAGCCGACGCTGCCCGGGCCGGTGTTCGCGGCCCACTTCCACCTGCCCGGGGACCCCACCGGCCCGTACACCTACGGCCGGGACGAAAACCCGACCTGGGCCCTGCTGGAACGGGCCATCGGCGAGCTGGAGGCGCCGGGGCAGGACGGCGTCGAGACGCTGGTGTTCGCCTCCGGCATGGCGGCGATCTCCGCGGTGCTCTTCTCCCAGCTCGGCTCCGGAGACGTGGCCGTGCTGCCGGACGACGGCTACCAGGCGCTGCCGCTGGCACGCGCCCAGCTAGAGGCCTACGGCATCGAGGTGCGCACCGCGCCGACGGGCGGCGACGCCCAGCTCGACGTCCTCGACGGGGCCAGGCTGCTGTGGATCGAGACACCGTCCAACCCCGGCCTCGACGTGTGCGACATCCGGCGGCTCGTCACGCAGGCCCATGCCCGCGGCGCGCTGGTCGCCGTCGACAACACACTGGCGACGCCCCTCGGTCAGCGCCCCCTGGAACTCGGCGCCGACTTCACGGTGGCCAGCGGCACCAAGCAGCTCACCGGACACGGTGACATCCTCCTCGGCTACGTCGCCGGGAGGGACGAGCGGGCCATGGCGGCCGTGCGGCGCTGGCGGAAGATCACCGGCGCGATCCCGGGCCCCATGGAGGCATGGCTGGCCCACCGTTCCCTCGCCACGCTGCACCTGCGCGTGGAACGGCAGAACGCGACCGCGCTCACCCTCGCCGGCGCGCTGCGGGAACGATCCGAGGTGACCGATCTGCGCTACCCCGGACTCGTCGACGATCCCGCGCACGCGGTCGCCTCACGGCAGATGCGCGGGTACGGGTGCGTGGTGTCCTTCACGCTGCCGACGCGGGCCCGCGCGGAACGCTTCCTGGACGCCCTGCGCCTGGTGGACGACGCGACCAGCTTCGGCGGCGTGCGCTCCACGGCCGAGCGACGGGGGCGGTGGGGCGGCGACGCCGTGCCGGAGGGCTTCATCCGCTTCTCCGTCGGCGCCGAGGACGCCGAGGACCTCGTGGCGGACGTCCTGCACGCCCTGGACGCGTCGGCGGGCTGATCCCGTGGGCCGGCGGCGCTTCCGCCGGCGCGGCGGCGGACGGTCCGAGCCTCCCCCCTCGTGGCTCGGACCGTCCTCGGTTCCGCGCGCGAAGAACCGCGCGACCAAGGCTAGTTGACTCACTGTCAGTGTCCAATCACAGGAACGACAGCGACCTATCGACATATTTATAGTTGGGACGCCGCCGGGGGCGTGAGCCGGTGACGACATGGGGAGAGTGCCTGCCGTGGATCTGGCCTTGCTGCGGACGTTCGTCACCGTGCACCGGGCCGGTTCCTTCACCCGCGCCGCCGCGCTGCTCGGTCTCTCCCAGCCGGCCGTCACCGCACAGATCCGGACCCTGGAGCGCCAGGTCGGACGCCCCCTGTTCCTGCGGCAGGCCCGTGGTGTGACACCCACGCCCATCGGTGACGAACTCGCCCACAAGGCCGCACCACACCTCGACGCCCTGGTGGAGATCACCGAGACCGGTCTGGAGGAGTCCTCCTCGTCGCGCACCCTGCACCTGGCCGGCCCCGCGGAGTTCGTCGCCGAGCGGGTTCTTCCCGCCCTCACCGGCCTGACCACGGAGGACGGCCGGAGCCTGCATCTGCGCGCCTCCTTCGGCACCGCGGAGGAAGCCCTGGAAGGTCTGGCCGCGGGCCATCACGATCTGGCCATCAGCACGGTGCGGCCCCGCGGGGCCCTGCTGTCCGCGACCGCGCTCTGCGACGAGGAACACGTCCTGGTCGCCGCGCCGCGCTGGGCCGAGCGCATCGGCGACGGCATGCTTCGCCGCACCGGAACCTCCGTCCTGGAGCGGGTACCGGTGATCGAGGTGCACGAGTCGCTGCCGTTCGTCGCCCGCTACTGGGCCTCCGTCTTCGACTCCCGTCCGCCCTCACCGGGTTCCATCGTCGTCCCCGATCTGCGCGCGGTTCTGGCCTGCACCGTCGCCGGCGCGGGGCTGGCGGTGCTCCCCCGCTATCTGTGCGCCGCGGCACTGGAGCGGGGTGCGGTGCGGGCCCTGTACGAGCCGGCGGTCCCGCCCCTGCGCACCTATTTCATGGTGGTTCGTACGGGAACCCTGGCCTTGCCGCATGTGGCGCGAGCACACGACTGGTTGCAGCAGGCCGCCACCGACTGGTGCTGACCGGCGCGAGCGGAGCGCGGACCGGGCGGCGCGCCTACGTCGACCGGCGATGTTTCACGTGGAACCAACCGGGCCACATTTCCACCATGACCGTCCGACCCGTGGTCAAGCGCACCGCGCGTGCCGTTCTGCTGGACGACGACCATCTGATCCTGATCAAGCGCACGAAGCCCGGCGTCGATCCGTACTGGGTGACGCCCGGCGGCGGGGTCGAGCCGGGCGATTCGACCGTGGTCGATGCTCTGCACCGGGAGGTCCACGAGGAACTCGGCGCGAAGATTTCGGACGTCGTGCCGTGCTTCGTGGACACCGTGGAGCACATCGGGGAGGACGGCGGCGCCACCGGCGTGAAGGTGCAGCACTTCTTCGTCTGCCGTCTGGAGTCCATGGATCCCTCCCTGCGGCACGGCCCGGAGGTGGAGGAGCCCGCCGGCGAGTACGAGATCGTCCGCGTGCCGTTCACGCGGGTCGGGATCGCCTCCGTCCACCTCGTGCCGCTCTCCCTGCGGCACTACCTGGACGGCAACATCGAAGGGGTGCGTGCCCTGCACGCGCCCGACCTCGGCTGACCGGGAGGATCAGGCGGCACGCACCAGCTCGTAGGCCTCCCACAGGTCCCGTCCGGTGTAGGAGTGGGTTGCCAGCCCGTCCACGTGGTGGTCCGCGTTCACCGCGACGGACACGGGCACCGCACCGAACAGGTCGAGGTCCGACCGCGAATCGCCGTAGGCCACACAGTCGGCCCGCGTCACACCGAACTCGGCGCACAGCCGGTCGGCGATCCTGACCTTGGCCGCGGCGCTGAGAACACCCGACGGGTCGACCGGCTCGGTGAACGGCACGGCCGGGAAGACCGAGCCGTGCGCGGCATGGGCTCCCCAGTCCCGGAGCCGCTCCACGAAGAAGGACGGTGACAGCGAGATCACCGCGCAGTAGTCGCCCCGCCGCGTGATCTCCGCCCAGACCTCACGGATGCGAGTCAGCCAGGGTGCCGCTTCGAAGGCCGCCGTCACATGCGCCTCGGTGAGTCCGGCCCAGAGCGCGTGCACCTGAGTCGCGTACTCCGGGGGCCCGATCCGGCCCAAGGAGATCGCACGGTCCAGCGCCACGGTCTCGGCCTCCAGACCGAGCTGGCGGGAGATCTCCACGGGCGCCGTGGTGCCGTGCAGCAGCGTGCCGTCCAGGTCGAACAGGTGCAGCCGAGTCATGGGGGACGAGGGTAGCGGGCTCGTTCCACGTGAAACGTCCCCGACCGACGGTGGAGATCTCAGCCGCGGCCTGTCCGAAAGCCCGCCGGTCCCGCTTAACGAGTGGACGGCTGCGGCCGAGGTCGGCCAGGGTGACCTCCGTGCCGACGTCTTCCTGTGCCTCACTGCCGATTCGCCGTCTGACGCCCCGCGATCTCACCGCATGCGCCGACCTGTCCGAGAACCGCGGCTGGCCGCGGGAGGAGCACAAGTGGGCACTCTTGCTCTCGGCCGGTCAGGGGTACGGCATCGACGACCCCGACGGCGGACTGGCCGCCGCCTGCGTCGTCACCGAGTACGGCCACGGGCCGCGCCCCGAGCTGGGGGCCATCGGCATGGTCCTGGTCGCCGTGCGGCACGCCCGCCAAGGGATCGGCCGCCGGTTGATGCGCCACGTCCTCTCCCTCATGGAGACCACTCCGCTGACCCTGCACGCGACCCCCCACGGCCGTCCGCTGTACGAGGAACTCGGCTTCAAACACGTCGGCAGGGCGGAGATGCTGCGCGGGCGGTTCCGTCCGGACGAGGACGAGTCCGGAATCGCCACCCGGCCCGCGACGGCCGACGCTCTGCCCGCCATTCTGCGACTGGACGAAGAGGTGTTCGGCGTGGACCGCACACCCCTCCTCACCCGCCTCCCCGCCTTCGCCGATCAGGTGCGCGTCGCCGAGGACGAGGGACAGCTCACGGGCTACGCGGCCGCGTGGCCCAACATGGACACCCATGTCGTGGGTCCGCTGATCGCCCGGGACACACCGACCGCGCAGGCGCTCGTCCAGTCCCTCGCCGAGGGGACCGACCGTCCGCTGCGCACGGACATCGATGTACGCCACACGACGTTCCTGGACTGGGCCAGGAAGCGCGGTCTGGCCTCGGTCGCCTTCAACGCCGTCATGACGTACGGCGTGACGGACCTGCCGGGCGACTGGAGCCGCCGGTTCGCTCCGCTGACGGTCGCTGCGGGCTGAGGACTGCCGGTCAGCGGCCCGCTGCTGCGGGCCCCGGCATGGTTCCGGGGCCCACAGAGGTCAGAGGTGCTGGAGCCACAACCTGGACGTCACCCGAGCGTGTCCACCGCGGCCGTCGCGAAGGCGTGGTCCTGCTCGGGGGCGCCGCCCCCGACACCGATCGCGCCGACCAGACGCCCGTCGCGGTGCACGGGCACGCCTCCGGCGATGAACAGGAGGGGTCGGTCGAGCGCGGTGGGCAGGGTGTGGAACGGGGCGCCGGGCTGCACGGCCGGGACGAGGTCGGCGGTGGGGGCGTTCAGTTGCAGGGCCGTGAACGCCTTGCGGGTGCTGGTTTCACCCGAGATCAGCACGGCGCGGTCGTCCCGGCGGAAGGCGAGCAGATGGCCTCCGGCGTCCAGCACGGTGATGCTCACCGGGACACCGTGGGTGTCGGCGGCACGGCGTGCGGCGGCGAGCAGGGCTTCGGCGTCGGACGTGGTCAGCGGGGCCACGGCAGTGGTGGTGCTCATGCGGGATGCTCCTCGAAGCAGGGTGGGTTCCGTGTCGGTGGGGTGGTGCCGGTGCCGGGTGGTGGGTCCGACCGGTCGGGGTAGGGCGGTCTCGCGCGGCCGTTCGTCCGGGACGTCAGCGGCGCGCGGTGACCGGCTGCTCGGTGGGCACCGCCGGACCGACGGCGGCGGGGACGGCCTGGTCACGGCGTTCCAGGGCGGCCGAGAGGACGGCCAGGACGAGGGCGCCGGCAGCGAGCAGGGCGCCGACCCAGTTGGGGGCGGTGTAGCCGAGACCGGCCGCGATCACCGCGCCGCCGAGCCAGGCCGCGAGGGCGTTGCCGAGGTTGAAGGCACCGATGTTCACGGCCGAGGCCAGGGTGGGAGCACCCTGAGCCTGGTCGAGCACCCGCTTCTGCAGGGGCGGCACCGTCGCGAAACCGAGGGCGCCGATCAGGGTGATCGCCACGGCGGACGCGACCTTGTGGTGGGCGGTCACGGCGAACAGGGCCAGCACGACGGCCAGGGCTCCCAGGGACACGTAGAGCATGGGCATCAGGGCACGGTCGGCGAACCTGCCGCCGATGAGGTTGCCGCCCACCATGCCGAGGCCGAAAAGAACCAGGAGCCAGGTGACGGAGCCGTCGGCGAAGCCCGCGACGTGGGTCATCATCGGCGCGACGTAGGTGACGGCCGCGAAGACACCGCCGAAGCCCAGCACGGTCATCGCCATCGCCAGCAGGACCTGGACGTTCTTGAACGCGGCCAGTTCGTGGCGCAAGCGGACGCCCTCGGGCTTGCTCACCTCGGGCACGAGCACGGCGACACCCGCCAGACCGATGACGCCCAGGGCCGCCACGATGCCGAACGTGACCCGCCAGCCGACGGACTGACCGACGAGGGTGCCCAGAGGGACGCCGACCACGTTGGCCACGGTCAGTCCGGTGAACATCAGGGCGATGGCGCCGGCCTTCCTGTCGGGGGCGACCAGGTCGGCCGCGACCACGGAGCCGATACCGAAGAAGGCACCGTGGGCCAGGGATGCGACGACCCGGCCGGCCAGCATGACGCCGAAGGCGGGAGCCAGGGCCGAGAGAAGGTTCCCGACGACGAACAGGCCCATCAGCAGCATCAGCATCCGCTTGCGGGACACCTTGGTGCCGAGCACGGTCATCAGCGGGGCACCGAGCACGACACCCAGTGCGTAACCGGTCACGAGCAGACCGGCTGTGGGGATCGGGACCCCGAAGTCACCGGCGACCTCGGGCAGCAGCCCCATGATCACGAACTCCGTCGTCCCGATCCCGAAAGCTCCGATCGCCAGAGCGAGCAGGGCGAGAGGCATGGAGGACCTTCCAAACGATTGCAGCAGCGCTTTACCGTCGAGGACAATACTTGCAGGCGCGGTTTAATTACAAGCGCGGGATATTGCGTCGGTGCTCTACGCTGGGAAGGAGCAGCTCCTGGACGGAGGACACCGCCCCATGACAGCCACGGACCCCAGCCTCACCGCTCTCGCCGAGGGCTGGTGGGCCCTCTCCCTGCTGCACGGGAGAATCGAGCCGCACGTCGAGCGAGCTCTCCAGGCGGGACACGGCCTCAGCGTGCGTGAGTACTCCCTGCTCAACGTGCTCAGCCGCCAGCACGACGGCGAGGGTGGACATCTGCAGATGAAGCAGGTGGCGGACGCCGTCGTGCTCAGCCAGAGCGCCACCACCCGCCTGGTGACCCGGCTGGAGGACCGCGGCCTGCTCGAGCGCTATCTGTGTCCCACCGACCGGCGCGGCATCTACACCAACGTCACGCAGGCCGGCCTGGCCCTCCTCGAAGAGGCGCGTCCGACCCATGACAAGGCCCTTCGCCAAGCTCTCGACGAGGCGGCGGAGAACCCGGACCTGGCACCCCTGGTCCGCGCGGTGGAGACGCTGAAGGCCCCCGTCCCGGCCTGACCGACCCCGGCAGGACCACGCCCGGTTACCGCCCGCATAGGGTGCGGGCATGGCAGATCTTGAGATACGCCCCGCGGTCGCCGACGACCTCCCCGCGATCGTCGGCATGCTCGCCGACGACCCGTTGGGCGCCCAACGCGAATCGCCGGACGACCTCGGGCCGTACCTGACCGCCCTCGAACGGCTCCGCTCCGATCCGCATCAGCACCTGGTGGTGGCGGTGCGCGGCGACCGGGTCGTCGGCACCCTTCAGCTCACCGTGATCCCGGGGCTCTCCCGACGCGGCGCCACTCGGTCCGTCATCGAGGGGGTCCGCGTCCATGCCGACGAACGCGGCAGCGGACTGGGCACCCAACTCATCGAGTGGGCGATCGACGAGTCCCGTCGGCAGGGGTGCCAACTGGTCCAGCTCACCTCGGACAACACACGCACCGACGCCCACCGTTTCTACGAGCGGCTGGGCTTCACGGCGTCCCACGTCGGCTTCAAGCTGTCGCTGTAACAGGAGGCACGTGACCGGGCGGGACGTGGGGACGTTTCACGTGAAACGCCCAGCCGCTGCGAGCACAGTCGTCGCGGGCTACTCGACCCCGCGCCACCCTTCGGGGTCCACCCCGCCGGGCACGGGTGCAGCGATGTCGTAGGGCCTGCGGGTGAACACGAAGGACCCCAGGTCCAGGTGGCCCACCGCCCCGTCGGACCGACGCACGGGCTTCAGAACCTCTCCGGCGTAGTAACCCTCCAGCCCCGTCCAGGTACCGTCGCCGTTCGGCCGGAAGCGCGAGCGCCGGCCGGTACCGGACAGGGGCTCCAGCGAGAGAAGCCCGTCGGCCGACAGGCGCAGGGCACAGGACTGTGTGCCCCAGTACCACGGGCCCACCAGCTCCAGCAGCTCCGGATCGGCCTGTCGCAGGGGCTTCCACGCCGCCGGGACACGGGGCGCCGCCTCGGCGATGATCCGCACCAGGTCGGCGGCGAGGGAGAACACCGGAAGGCCGGAGGTGCAGTTGGCCAGCACCACCACGGACACGTCGTCCTCCACACCGACCGAGAGACAGGCGAGGAAGCCCGGCAGCGAACCCGTGTGCCCGACCAGAGCACGGCCGTTGTCATGCCGCAGCTCCAGACCGAGGCCGTACGCGTACCCTCCGGCCACGTCGGCCGCCTCGGCCGGGGCCGCCGGGGCCCTCATCTCGCTCACGGACGCGGCACTCAGCACCCGCTCGTCCCCCTCGACGAGGAAGGCCGCGAAGCGCGCCAAGTCCCCTGACGTGGACCACAACTGACCCGCCGGTGCCATGCGTCCGAGATCCACGGCGGGTTCGGGGAGCAGCACGTCGGCCCAGGGGTGTACCGCCCAGCCGTGCGCATGCGGGGCTTGAGGCCGCACACCGGTCCGTTCCAGTCCCAGCGGCTCGAGCACCTCCTGTCGCAGCACCTCCTCCCACGGTGCGCCCCGCAACCGTTCCACCAGGGCGCCCAGCAGGGCGTATCCGGGGTTGGAGTAGTGGAACCGCCGCCCGGCCGGGTGCACGGCGGGACGCTCCCCCAGCACATCGGCCAGCTCCGGCCGCAAGGACCCGGGAGTCCGCTCCCACCAGGGCCCCGGCGTCTCGGCGGCCAGGCCCCCGGCGTGCGCGAGCAGCTCGGCCACGGTCACCTTTCCCACGCCGGTACCGGGCAGATGCTTCTCCAACGGGTCCTGCAGATCGAGCAGGCCCTCGTCCCGCAACCGGAGCGTCAGCACGGCGGTGAAGGTCTTGGTGATCGAGCCGATCCGGTACTGCGTGTCCGCCCCCGGCACCGTCTCCTCCGAGGAGGCCCGCGCCCCGGTCCACACGGTCCGGCCGCCCCGGACCGCTGTCGCCACCACCGACGGGGCCCGCCCCTCCGCCTGGGCGACGGCGATCCGGTGCAGCAGCGCCCTGCGGGTACCCGGCAGCAGTTCTTCCTGAGGTGTCGTCATGACCCCAGTTCAGCAGGTGCGCAGGTGTACCCGTACCGACCGGCAACCTCCTGACCCGGCGTCACGTCCTCAATGATCCGACAGGCCGCACCGTCCGGCCCCGTATCCCGGTGGAGTACGCCACTACGGACGAAGCCCCGCGCACCCGCAGCTGGTCATCCGTCATCCGGCGGACACGGTGGCCTCAGGAGGGCGCGCCTCCAGGACGACAGCGGTACCGGCCACGGTGCGGTCCTCGTGCATGTTGATCCGCCGGCCGGGCTGGACGTGCGTCCAGTGGGAGGGGGTGAGGGGCACCAGGCGAACCGTGGCCCGCCCGCCGGGCGGCAGCACGGGCAGGTGCTCGACCCAGAGCGCAGCGACGCTGACCGCGCGTCCGCCGCTGGGTGAGAGATGCCCGATGTCCCACATGGGCCGCAGAACGCCGGCGCCCGGAATGGGCGTCGTACGTCGCACCCCGCCCCCGGAGCGCAACGTCAGATCCGCCCTGATCACACCGTGACGAAACTCGGAGCATCGCCAATGGCACCAGGACGCACTCCGCTTCAGCAGGAGCCGATCAGCCGCTTCGGCCAGCGCCTCCCAGAAGCTCAGAGGCAGTGATCGAACGTCCCCGAGCTCCTGCAACAGGCCCAGGGCGATCTCCCACTCGTCGTGCACCAGGTGGTCCCAGACGTCCCGCACCGTGAGGTCGTTCGCCGTGGCGGCCTCTTCGGGAACCAGCAGGGAAGCCGACTCCAGCAACTCGATGACGTCCACACCCTCAGTGTCGCCCCACGGGAGTACTGCCCGGTCGGCGGTATCGGACCCTGCAGGTAGCGTGCGAAGCGGGTGGGGCCGGTTCCGAGGCCGCCAGCACCGCGGAACGGCACCTCCCTGGTCTGCTCGGGGGTGGTTTCGGCCCAACCGGCGTCCAGGCACCGTCGAGGGCCACGAGCGCAGCCTGCCAGCCCGGCCTCATCCCCCAGCGCCATGGACACCGTCGAGCTGGCGGCGGGCAGGACCCCAGACTTCCTCGAACTCCTCGAAGGTGAGTTGTTCGGGATCGGGACCTTCCCAGTCCGAGACGGGCAGCTCGGCGGTGATCCCGAATCTGCTGTCGTCATCACCGAGGCGACCTGCGTCGCGGGCCCGCTGCCACTCAGCGAGGGAAGCAGCTGCGATCGGGATCAGCTCAGGCCCTTCGAGTTCGACCTGCCGGATCACCCAACCTTCAGCATCGACCTCGAAGTAGAACCAGATTTCTTCCTCGTCCCAGTAGCAGCGCATCCATGTGGTCACCAGGCCATGGTGCCGGGCCAGCTGCGCCCTCTACTCCGCCCTACCTCATGGCTGGGCGATGAATCCCGCGGATCGGTCGAGCTGGAAAGGAGAACCGACCCGGGTTGGTTCCCATCCTTGATCCCGTGCCTCTCGAATGCTGGCAGCAACGTGAGCCGGACGAATGGGCTCCGTCTCGACGCCCACCCAGTTGCTGGGATGGGCCTGGCCGCTGGTGACGATCAAGGTCGTGCCCGGCTGACTGCCGCTGGCTGCTTCAACCGCATAGGTCAGTGGTGTCCAGCAGAGTCCCTGCATGTAGGAGGGCTTCCTGCGGATCCGCCAGCGGTACTCGATCCCGTCAACGGTTATGTGTCGGGAACCCTTCTTGTTCAGCGCCATCTTCGCCTCCTGCGCCGTTGGACTTTCATGTGCCGCCGCGGTCGCGAAAGCAAGTTGCACGTGAATGTACCGGCCGTTATCGCCTACAAGCAGCTTCGGGACTATGGATGGGTTGATCCGCCCATAAGTTGGTGTCAGTGCCGAGCGATCCGGCGCATCGCACCCACCCCGGGTGTACTCACCACGATCCGAGAGCACCGTGAAGAACAGCCCCTTGTGGCGAGTGGTGGACAACGAGAGCGGTACCCAGTCCATCGTCAGCACGCCCTGCGAGGCGGTCGCGTTCGTCAACAGCCGGTTCGACACCGATGACGACGACGCACCCTTCAGCATCACCGAGGTCGGCCCTCTTCTTCCGGAGCCACTCGAGATCATCACCGCATGGGCTGCCGAGAAGGACGGCGAGCGAACCGACGGGCGTACTGCCCCGATCACCATCAGGCCGGTTGTGACGGCCAACGCCAGCGAGTGCGACGACATCGTGCTCTGGGGCGACGTGTACGTCTCGTGGAATCACGACATGTACACCATCGAGGAGCCGGACAGCTACGAGTACAGCGAGGCTTACAGCGCAACCGAGTTGTGCGCGATCCCTCGACGAGTACGCCGACGACTAAGAGTACGCGCTTGAAGGGCCTGAAGGGCCGGACAGCCACAGGTGGCCGAAACCGGAAGAGTTGATCACCATAAGTGCCATTCATGCGCAGTCGAGTCAGAGACCATGAAGCGAATCCGAGACCCTACACACGGTCTGGCATCACGTCTGTGCCATGTCCACGAAGCGCGAGTAGTGGCCCTGGAAGGCGACCGTGATGGTGGCGGTGGGGCCGTTCCTGTGCTTGGCCACGATCAGGTCGGCCTCGCCGGCGCGGGGGGACTCCTTCTCGTAGGCGTCCTCGCGGTGCAGCAGGATGACCATGTCCGCGTCCTGCTCGATGGAGCCGGACTCACGCAGGTCGGAGACCATGGGCTTCTTGTCGGTGCGCTGTTCGGGACCACGGTTGAGCTGCGAGAGTGCGATGACCGGGATCTCCAGTTCCTTGGCGAGCAGCTTGAGGTTCCGGGACATGTCCGAGACCTCCTGCTGACGGCTCTCGGCGCGTTTGGAGCCGCCGGACTGCATCAGCTGGAGATAGTCGATCACGACCAGCTTCAGGTCATTGCGTTGTTTGAGCCGACGGCACTTGGCGCGGATCTCCATCATCGACAGGTTGGGGGAGTCATCGATGTAGAGCGGTGCCGCGGACACGTCCGGCATCCGGCGTGCCAGCCGGGTCCAGTCCTCGTCGGTCATCGTGCCGGACCGCATGTGGTGCAGGGCGACCCTGGCCTCGGCGGACAGCAGGCGCATCGCGATCTCGTTGCGCCCCATCTCGAGCGAGAAGACGACACTCGGCAGGTTGTGCTTGATCGATGCCGCGCGCGCGAAGTCCAGCGCGAGGGTGGACTTACCCATGGCGGGGCGGGCGGCGATGACGATCATCTGGCCGGGATGCAGGCCGTTGGTGAGCGAGTCGAAGTCCGTGAACCCGGTGGGGACACCCGTCATCTCCCCGCTGCGCGACCCGATGGCCTCGATCTCGTCGAGGGCACCCTCCATGATGTCGCCCAGGGGCAGGTAGTCCTCGCTGGTGCGCTGTTCGGTGACCGCGTAGATCTCGGCCTGGGCGCGGTTGACGATCTCGTCGACGTCGTCGTCGGCCGCGTATCCCATCTGGGTGATGCGCGTGCCGGCCTCGACCAGGCGGCGGAGCACCGCGCGCTCGTGCACGATCTCCGCGTAGTAGGCCGCGTTCGCGGCGGTCGGCACCGTCTGGACGAGCGTGTGCAGGTACGAGGCACCGCCGACCTTGTTGATCTCACCGCGCTTGGTCAGTTCGGCGGCGATGGTGATGGGGTCGGCCGGCTCTCCCTTGGCGTAGACGTCGAGGATCGCCGTGTAGATGGTCTCGTGCGCCGGCTTGTAGAAGTCGTGGCCCTTGAGGAGTTCCACCACGTCGGCAATGGCGTCCTTGGACAGCAGCATGCCGCCGAGCACCGACTGCTCGGCCTCGAGGTCCTGGGGCGGCACGCGCTCGAACGCCGGGCCGCCGGCGTCCCACCCCTCGGTGTCCCGGCCGCGGTCGTGGCGCTCGTCGCGGCTGCGGCCGACCTCGTCCCGGCGGCGGGAGGCGGGCAGACGATCGCTGGGGCCGCTGTCGGCCCACGGATCGTCCAAGGGCTCGGAAATGCTCACCGAGCCACCTCCTCCCGTCCGCGAGCGGACCTCGCCGTGCCCCTCTTTCTACGGCACGGCACTGACAAATAAGAGGCCCAACTCCGGTAGTCGCGCGCCGGATATGTGGTGATTGTGGAATCGGCGGAAGGAGCGGGACGCCGGACCACCGTAGGCCCGTAGGCACCGTCAGCCAATCTGGTTATCCACAGGCCATGTGGACGACGGGCCCAATGCTGTGGAGAACTCCACCAAACCTGTGCACGACACCGTGGACAGCGCTGTGAACAAGCTCGGACCGCACCTGGAGAAGGTGGCTTTACCTGCGGGTTTACCGTCCACCGGCTGTGCAGAAGAAAAACTTCCCCAGTCGGCCCAAGATCACGTCGGGCGGTGTACGCAACCACACACTCTGCGGGATCACGTAAGGGCTGCAAGGGCTTTGCATCTCTTACCTGTGGACGATTAGATTGGTGCACATGACACAGGCCCCCGCGAGCGCTCCCGCCAGTCGGCGTCGGCACGACCGAGAGATCGTCCTGCTGGCCGTGCCGGCGTTCGGTGCACTCGTCGCCGAGCCTCTCTTCGTCATGGCCGACAGTGCCATCGTCGGTCATCTGGGCACAGCGCAACTGGCGGGCCTGGGGGTCGCCTCGGCCCTGCTGATGACCGCCGTCAGCGTCTTCGTCTTCCTGGCCTACGCCACGACGGCCGCGGTGGCCCGCCGCGTCGGGGCAGGAGACCTTCCGGCAGCCATCCGGCAGGGCATGGACGGTATCTGGCTCGCCCTGCTGCTAGGTGCGGGCGTCATCGCCGTCGTCCTGCCCACGGCACCCGCCCTCATCGATGTGTTCGGTGCCTCCAGCACAGCAGCCCCCTATGCCGTCACGTATCTGCGGATCTCCGCCCTCGGTATTCCGGCCATGCTGGTGGTCCTGGCGGCCACCGGTGTCCTGCGTGGTCTCCAGGACACCAAAACCCCTCTCTACGTGGCCACGGGGGGCTTCCTCGCCAACGGCGTCCTGAACGTCGTCCTCGTCTACGGAGCCGGCTTCGGCATCGCGGGCTCCGCCTGGGGCACCGTCATCGCCCAATGCGGCATGGCGGCGGTGTATCTCCTCGTCGTCCTGCGGGGAGCCCGTCAGCACGGCGCCTCCCTGCGTCCGGATCCGGCCGGCATCAAGGCCTCGGCACAAGCCGGTGCGCCCTTGCTGGTGCGTACGCTCTCCCTGCGGGCCATTCTCATGATCACCACGGCCATCGCCGCCCGGCTCGGGGATGCCGACATGGCGGCTCACCAGATCATCCTCTCGCTGTGGAGCCTGCTCGCCTTCGCTCTCGACGCCATCGCCATCGCAGGGCAGGCCATCATCGGCCGCTACCTCGGCGCCGGCGACGCCCAGGGAGCCCGGGAGGCGTGCCGCCGCATGGTCGAGTGGGGCGTCGCCGTCGGTGTGGTTCTCGGCGCGCTCGTCGTGATCTCGCGGCCCCTCTTCCTGCCGCTGTTCACCAGCGATTCCACGGTCACGGACGCCGCACTGCCCGCCCTGGTGATCGTGGCCGTGTCACAGCCGATCTCGGGGATCGTCTTCGTCCTGGACGGAATCCTGATGGGAGCGGGCGACGGCCCGTACCTGGCCTGGGCCATGCTGGCAACGCTTGCGGTGTTCACCCCCGCGGCCCTTCTGGTGCCCGTGGTCGGCGGAGGACTGACCGCGCTGTGGGCCACGATGACGCTGATGATGAGCGTGCGTCTGCTCACCCTCGCCGTCCGCACCCGTTCCGGCCGTTGGATCGTCACCGGAGCAACCCGCTGACCGGCGCCTGTTTCACGTGAAACGGGCCGGCTCTGCAAGGGGGACGACCCGGTGCGTTCACCATGCACAGGAGAAGGGCCGCACCCCGGAGGGTGCGGCCCCTGCTCACTGCTTCAGCAAGCGCGTCGTTACGCCGCGACGACCTCGATGTTGACCTTGGCGTCAACCTCGGGGTGCAGACGCACGGACGTCTCGTGAGCGCCCAGCGTCTTGATCGGCGCGCCCAGCTCGATGCGGCGCTTGTCCACCTCGGGACCACCGGCGGCCTTGATCGCGGAGGCGATGTCGGCCGGGGTGACGGAACCGAAGAGGCGGCCGGCGTCGCCGGAGCGGACAGCCAGACGGACCTTGACGCCTTCGAGCTGGGCCTTCACCTGGTTGGCCTGCTCGATGGTCTGGATCTCGTGGATCTTGCGAGCACGACGGATCTGCTCGACGTCCTTCTCGCCACCCTTGGTCCAGCGGATCGCGAGCTTCCGCGGCACCAGGTAGTTGCGAGCGTAGCCGTCCTTGACGTCGACGACGTCGCCCGCGGCACCGAGGCCGGAGACCTCGTGGGTGAGGATGATCTTCATGAGTCGGTCACCCTTCCCTTATCGCGCGGTGGAGGTGTAGGGCAGCAGCGCCATCTCACGGCTGTTCTTGACGGCCGTGGCGACGTCACGCTGGTGCTGCGTGCAGTTGCCGGTCACGCGGCGGGCACGGATCTTGCCGCGGTCGGAAATGAACTTCCGCAGCATGTTCGTGTCCTTGTAGTCCACGTACGTGACCTTGTCCTTGCAGAACGCGCAGACCTTCTTCTTAGGCTTGCGCACAGGCGGCTTCGCCATGGTGTTTCTCCTGTGTGATCAAGAAGTGTGGTGCGGCCCCGCCTAGAAGGGGGGCTCGTCCGAGTAGCCGCCACCGCCGCCGGAGCCACCGCCCCAGCCGCCGCCACCGCCGCCGCCCTGCTGGCCACCGGCGGGAGCACCGGTCGCCCACGGGTCGTCGGCGGGAGCACCGCCGCCCTGCTGGCCGCCGCCGGGGCCACCGCCCCAGCCGCCGCCACCCTGGCCGCCACCGCCGCCGTATCCGCCCTGACCGCCTCGGCCGGTGGTCTTGGTGACCTTGGCCGTGGCATTGCGCAGGCTGGCGCCGACCTCGTCGACGTCCAGTTCGTAGACCGTGCGCTTGACGCCCTCACGGTCCTCGTAGGACCGCTGCTTCAGCCGGCCCTGCACGATCACGCGCATGCCTCGCTGAAGCGACTCGGCGACGTTCTCCGCCGCCTGACGCCAGACCGAGCAGGTCAGGAACAGGCTCTCGCCGTCCTTCCACTCATTGGTCTGACGGTCGAAGGTGCGGGGGGTCGACGCGACACGGAACTTCGCGACGGCCGCACCGGACGGGGTGAAGCGCAGCTCGGGGTCATCGACAAGGTTGCCGACGACCGTGATGACGGTCTCGCCTGCCATGGGGGAACCTCTCGGCGGGTGTGCTGCTGGCTGCTTGTGCTGCTACTCGAATCCCGGAACAGCTGAGCGGAAGCTCAGTGGTTCTCGGGACGGAGGACCTTGGTCCGGAGGACCGACTCGTTCAGGTTCATCTGGCGGTCGAGCTCCTTGACGACCGCAGGCTCGGCCTGCAGGTCGATGACCGAGTAGATGCCCTCGGGCTTCTTCTTGATCTCGTACGAGAGACGACGACGGCCCCAGGTGTCGACCTTCTCGACCTTTCCGCCGCCGTCACGGACGACAGAAAGGAAGTTCTCGATCAGCGGGGAGACAGAGCGCTCCTCGAGATCGGGGTCGAGGATGACCATCACCTCGTAGTGACGCATGTGGAACCCACCTCCTTTGGACTCAGCGGCCACGGTCGTTCCGTGGCAGGAGGGTCGTGATGCGTTGCGCAACGATGCCTGTCAGTAAAACAGCCGCCACTGACAACGGACGTCGGGCGGCGGCCCCGGGCCGGCGGCGGAGGACCGTGGTCCGTTCCGCGCCGTCCTGCTTCTGTCCGGACAGACACCGGTGCAGACGCTACAGGGTACCCGGACAGTGGCTTCCGGTTGAAATCAGGCCGGGACCCCCGTCAGTCTGTACACATCGGGTGTGTATGGCGCTACGATGCGCCGCCTTTCGCAGGAGGTGCCCCATGGCACAGGCAATGCGACCCAACACCGCCGGAGGGCTTTTCGCCACGGACGGAAAACCCCACCCAGTCCAGGACACCCTGCTCGTGGTGACCCTGGTGCTGGGTATCACGTCCTTCGTCACGGCGATGTTCCACCATCTGCACCTGCTCAGCTCCTGGACCGGCCTGGTGGGCATCCTCACCGGCGCGTACGGCCAGTGGATCTCCGAGACGACGCGACAGCGCTTCGGTCTCATCCTCGGGCTCGGCGCCTCGGCGCTCGGCTTCTTCCTGGGCATGGCACACGGTGGCCTGTTCGGCGGCGTCTTCGACTGACGCCCGGCACCCCCATCCCCATACGGCGGTCCGCCCCGGTCGGTCATCGGCGGGGGCGGTCCGCCCGTGCGCCCCACCGGGCCGCTCCCCGGGCGCAGTAGGCTTCGCGCGAGAGCCGGAGCCCCTGACCCCATGGGGACACACCAGCCCGAGGAGCGCCCCGAATGAGCCTGACCCTGAGGACCATCAGTCGAGAGCAGCATCTGGCATACATCCAGAGCCTGCCGTCGGCGAGTCACATGCAGGTCCCGGCCTGGGCGGACGTCAAGGCGGAATGGCGCGCGGAGAACCTCGGCTGGTTCGACGAACGGACCGGGGAGATGGTCGGGGCCGGCCTGGTCCTGTACCGCCAGCTGCCGAAGATCAAGCGCTACCTCGCCTACCTGCCCGAGGGACCGGTCATCAACTGGTTCTCGCCGAATCTGCAGGAATGGATCGAGCCGATGCTGGCGCATCTGAAGCAGCAGGGCGCCTTCTCGGTGAAGATGGGTCCGCCGGTGGTCATCCGGCGCTGGGAGGCGCCGACGATCAAGAAGGGCATCCAGGACCCGGACGTGAAGCGTCTGCGCGACCTGGAGGCCGACTTCATCGAGCCCCGTGCCTTCGAGGTCGCCGACAAGCTGCGCCGCATGGGCTGGCAGCAGGGCGAGGACGGGGGCGCCGGCTTCGGTGACGTCCAGCCCCGCTACGTCTACCAGGTGCCCCTGGCGAACCGGTCGCTCGAAGAGGTCCACAAGAACTTCAACCAGCTGTGGCGCCGCAACATCAAGAAGGCCGAGAAGGCGGGTGTCGAGGTCGTCCAGGGCGGTTACGAGGACCTGGCCGAGTGGCAGCGCCTGTACGAGATCACGGCCGTGCGCGACCACTTCCGGCCCCGCCCGCTGTCGTACTTCCAGCGCATGTGGACGGCCCTCAACTCCGAGGACCCCAACCGCATGCGGCTGTACTTCGCCCGCCACAACGGCGTGAACCTGTCCGCCGCCACCATGCTCATCGTCGGCGGGCACGTCTGGTACTCCTACGGGGCCTCCGACAACATCGGGCGCGAGGTCCGGCCCTCGAACGCGATGCAGTGGCGGATGCTGCGCGATGCCTACGCCCTCGGCGCCACGGTCTACGACCTGCGCGGCATCTCCGACTCGCTGGACGAGACGGACCACCTCTTCGGGCTGATCCAGTTCAAGGTCGGCACCGGCGGCCAGGCCGCCGAGTACCTCGGCGAATGGGACTTCCCCCTCAACAAGCTGCTCCACAAGGCGCTCGACATGTACATGTCGCGCCGCTGACGTCTCGGCCGTCCCTCCGACGGCATCGCTTCCTTCCACACCTCTGATACACCGCAGCCACGAGAAAGGTTCCGGTCCGGCCATGGCGCTCACCCTCTACGTCGACACCGCGCGCTGGCGGGCGCACCACAAGCACGTGCAGGAGCAGTTCCCCGGGCTCGTCCCGGTCTGCAAGGGCAACGGCTACGGCTTCGGCCACGAGCGGCTGGCCGAGGAGGCCACCCGGCTGGGCTCCGACGTCCTCGCCGTCGGCACCACGTACGAGGCCGCCCGGATCAAGGACTGGTTCGGCGGCGACCTGCTGGTGCTGACCCCGTACCGGCGGGGCGAGGAGCCGGTTCCGCTCCCCGACCGCGTCATCCGCTCGGTGTCGTCGGTCGACGGCGTCTACGGCCTGGTCGGCGCCCGCGTGGTCATCGAGGTGATGTCCTCGATGAAGCGGCACGGCGTCAGCGAGCAGGACCTGCCCCAGCTGCACTCCGCCATAGAGAACGTCCGCCTGGAGGGCTTCGCCATCCACCTGCCGCTCGACCGCACCGACGGCTCGGACGCCGTCGAGGAGGTCATCGGCTGGATGGACCGGCTGCGCGCCGCGCGCCTGCCCCTGCACACGATGTTCGTCAGCCACCTCAAGGCCGACGAACTGGTCCGGCTGCAGCAGCAGTTCCCGCAGACCCGGTTCCGCGCCCGGATCGGCACGCGGCTGTGGCTCGGGGACCACGAGGCCACCGAGTACCGCGGAGCGGTCCTGGACGTCACGCGCGTGACCAAGGGGGAGCGGTTCGGTTACCGCCAGCAGAAGGCGGCCTCCGACGGCTTCCTGGTCGTCGTGGCGGGCGGAACGTCGCACGGGGTGGGACTCGAGGCCCCCAAGGCCCTGCACGGCGTCATGCCGCGGGCCAAGGGCGTCGCCCGCGCGGGTCTCGCCACGGTCAACCGGAACCTCTCCCCCTTCGTCTGGGGCGGCAAGCAGCGGTGGTTCGCCGAGCCTCCGCACATGCAGGTGTCGATCCTCTTCGTGCCCGCGGACGCACCGGAGCCGAAGGTCGGCGAGGAACTGGTGGCCCATCTGCGCCACACCACCACGCAGTTCGACCGTCTCCTCGACCGCTGAGCGGTCCACCGGAGCCGAGCGGCCTGCTGTGCCGTCCGACCAGGTTCACATCGCCGCACAGCGCTTCCGGGGCCGTACACGGGACTTTCTCCGTGTACGGCCTCGTCGTCCGTCCTGAGGCGCACAGGACGGCGGCCGGATCCGGACCGCAGGCGTTCGCTCAGAGCGAACGGCCGGCGGTCCCCGCCGTCCTTCCCCACTCGACCGTCACCCTCCCGACGGCCGCTACGTGCCGCGCGGGGCGGGCGGCAGGCCCGAAGACCACGACGTCCTCGGCTCCGTCCAGCACACCGCCCGACGGATCGTCCCCACCCGATCTGCGAACCGGGTCGCGCTCCGGCTGGAGGATGTCGCGCACGACCATGACACACAGGTAGAGGGTCCCGAGCAGGTGGAGCGCGATGGCCCAGTGGTACCCGTCGGCGGGGAGCCCCTTGTGCGCGTCCCCACTGGTCGTGTACGCGAGGTACATCCAGATGCCCAGGAAGTACGTCACCTCGCACGCCTGCCAGATGAGGAAGTCCCGCCACCTCGGCCTGGCCAGTGCGGCCAACGGCACCAGCCACAGGACGTATTGGGGCGAGTAGACCTTGTTGGTGAGGATGAACGCCGCGACGATCAGGAACGCGAGCTGAGCGAAACGCGGCCGTCGGGGCGCCATGAGAGCAAGCGCTGCCACCCCCAGGCAGCACAACAGCATCAGTACGGTGGCCAGTGTGTTGACGGTCTCCGTGCTGAGCGGGTCGGACGAGTTCTGCGCCAGGATCAGCCAGAAGGAGCCGAAGTCGACACCTCGCTCCTGGCTGAACGTGTAGAACTTCGACCAGCCGTCGAACGCGAACAGCATCACGGGCAGGTTCACCACCGCCCAGGCCACGGCTGCCCCGCCCAGAGCCTTTCCGTACTCCCGCCACCGTCCCGCGCGCCAGCACAGCACCAGCAGCGGGCCGAGGAGCAGGAACGGGTACAGCTTGGCGGCCGTGGCGAGCCCCAGGAGGACGCCGAAGGCCAGGGCCCGCCCTCTCGACCACATGAGCATCGCCGCGGCCGTCAGGGCGACAGCCAGCAGGTCCCAGTTGATCGTCGCGGTCAGGGCGAAGGCCGGCGCCAGCGCGACCAGCAGGCCGTCCCAGGGCCGACGGGCATGGGTGCGCGTCACGCACACGGCGATGACCGCGGCGCAGGCCATGAGCATCCCGGCATTGACCATCCAGTACCACTGTTCCTGGTGCTGGATGCTGCCGCCGTCCGTGGTGAGCCAGGCCGCGACCTGCATGAACACACCAGTGAGCACCGGGTACTCGAGGTACTGCATGTCACCGGGCAACTGGTCGAAGTACGGCACGAGCCCGTCGGCGAAGCCCCGCCCTTGGTAGAGGTGCGGGATGTCGGAGTAGCACGCGTGCGTGTACTGGGCGCTGGCACCGAAGAACCAGGCCCCGTTGTAGCACGGCGCCTTCTGGACCAGGCCGAGGGCGAACATGCCGATCGCGACCAGCACGATCACCCGGACCGGGGTCCACCAGGACGTTCCCGGCAGGACACGGCGTCCGAGCGGACCACCGATCAGCTCACTGCCGGCGGCAGCGACCTCGTCCTCCCTCGTCGGCCCCACCGCGTCCGGCTCGTGAACGCTCGCGCGCGTCGATTCTCCACTGGGCATGGCGCACATCCTGCCGTACGCCGCCGGGAATGACGGAGGGCCGCCGCACCCGGGGGTGCGGCGGCCCATGTTTCACGTGAAACGCCCGGACCGGCAGGACTCGGACTAACCGGCGGGGCCTCCGAAGAACCCAGGACCGCCGTTGTTCCCGTTGCCTCTGCTGTTCCCGCCGCCGTCGGACTGTGTCGGTGTGGGCGAGGTGGGCACTCCACCGTCCGTTCCGCCGTCGTCCGCGCCGCCCGGGCCGTTGCCGCCCGAGTCGTCCTCGTCGTCACAGGTGAAGTCGAACGGCCGGCAGGTGTTGCTCGGCTGCGGGGGCGTCGGGGTGGTCTGGGACGGCGTGGGGTCGGGCGTCGCGGAGGGCGTCTCCGACTCCGTCTCGGAAGGCGTGGGTGTCGGGCTCGGCTCGGGATCGTCGTTCACGATCTCGCCGATCGGCTGGGGAGTCGGGAACGGCTGCGGTGCCTTCCCCTTGAGCGCGTCCTCCATGTAGTCCGCCCAGATCTGCGACGGGAAGGACGCGCCGTGGATCTTCTTCTCGCCACCCGTACCGAACATCTCCAGGAACTGGCGGTTCTTGATGGTCTCGTCGTCGGGGTACCGGAACATGCTGATCGCGGTCGACAGCTGCGGGGTGTACCCGACGAACCAGGCGGACTTGTTGCCGTCGGTCGTACCCGTCTTGCCGGCCACCTGACGGCCAGGGAGCTGCGCGTTGGTCCCGGTGCCCTCTTCCACCACGGTCTTCAGGATGTCCGTGACGTTGTCCGCGACCTGGGCGGTGAACGCCTGCTTCGTCTCGGTCTTGTGGGTGAAGACCGTGCCGTCCTTGCTCGTCACCTTTTTCACGGAGAACGGATCGCGCTGCTTGCCGCTGGCGGCGAAGGTGGCGTAGGAGCCCGCCATGCGGATCGCACTGGGGTTGGAGGTCCCGATGGAGAACGACGGGTAGTCAGTGCCCGCGAGACTGGACTCCAGGATGCCGGAGTCGATCGCCGCCTCCTTCACCTTGTCCAGGCCGACGTCCATGCCGAGTTGGACGAAGGAGGAGTTGATGGACTCGCGCATGGCCTCGCGGAGGTCGACCTTGTAGTCGGGCGGAGTGCCGTAGGACTGGTCACCGTCGTTGACCTGCAGCCACTCCTCCCCCTTCTCGTTCCGCCAGATCGACCCGTCGTAGTTCTTGATCTTGAGCTTGTTCTTGCCGTTGTACAGGCTCTTCGGCGAGACGATGGTGCGCTCGTCCTGAGCCTGGACCTCGTCGGACTCCGGGTCGCGCACACCCCACTTCATGGCCGCCGCCATCACGTAGGGCTTGAAGGTCGAGCCGACCTGGGCGCCGGTCGCGTCGGCATTGTTGGTGAAGTGCTTGGTCGCGTCCTCACCACCGTAGATGGCCTCGATCGCGCCGGTGGCCGGGTTCACCGAGGCACCACCGAACTGCACGTGGGTGTCCGTCTCCGGGCGTTCCTTGGGCCTGATCTTCGCCTTGTAGACCTTCTGGACCGACTTCTCGAGCTCCTTGACCTTCTTCTTGTCGAAGGTCGTGTAGATCGAGTAACCGCCCTGCTCCAGCTTGTTGGCGGTGATCCCGGTCTCCTCGCTGTTGTTGACGATGTACGCCTTCGCGAGGTCCACCAGGTAGCCGATCTGGCCGCTCAGCGCGGTGTTCGACCGGGGGTTCTGCACCTTGGGCAGCTTCGGGAACTTGGCCCTGGTCTCCGGGTCGAGCAGGTCGTACTCGACCATCTTGTCCAGCGTGTCCTGCATCTGGGCCAGGGCACGCTTCTTGTTCGCCGCGGCGGTGGCGTTGACCGGGTCGATGGACGGGGAGCCGTTCGGGTCGTAGTAGGTGGCTCCCTTGAGCACGGCGGCGAGGAGGGCGCACTCGCCCTCGTCCAGGTCGATGGCTTCCTTGTTGAAGTAGGCGCGGGCGGCCGCCTGGATGCCGTACGCCCCCCGCCCGTAGTAGGCGGAGTTCAGGTAGCCCTCGAGGATGGTGTCCTTGTCCTCGGTCGTGCCCACCTTGACGGCGACGAAGATCTCCTTGAACTTGCGGGAGAGCGTCTGCGACTGGTCGTCCAGCATCGCGTTCTTGACGTACTGCTGGGTGATGGTGGACCCGCCCTGCGTCTCGCCCCCGCGCGCCATGTTGAACACAGCGCGGGCGATGCCCTTCGGGTCGATGCCACTGTCGTCGCGGAACGTCTTGTTCTCCTGGGCGATGACCGCGTTCTGCATCGCCTTGGGGATCTGCGAGAGATTGACGATCTGGCGGTTGCGTTCACCACCCGTGGCGACCATCTGCGAGCCGTCGGACCAGTAGTAGACGTTGTTCTGGGCCTTGGCCGTCAGCGCGATGTTGGGCACGTCGACCAGGGCGTATCCGACTCCGGCGACGGCCACCAGACCACCGAAGAAGGCGATGCACAGACCGGTCACCAGCCGCCACGACGGCATCCACCGGCGCCAGCCGTACTTGTCGTGCCGGGGATAGTCGATGATCCGCTTCTTGGCGGGCGGTGCCGCGCGTCCCCTGCCCCGGCCGGGCCCGGCCGGGGCGGCCCGGCGGCGGCTGCCTCCACCTCGTTGTGCCGCACGCCGCGCCTCGGCGCGGCTGCCGTACGTACGCTCCTCACCCCGTCCACCCGACCCATGGGAATCGGACGGAGACCCGGTGGCGCCTCGCGGAGCCGCGCGGCGGCCGGAGGACGAGCCGGACTGGCCGCGTCGGGCCGCGGCACGTCCGCCTCCCTGCGGCTGCGGCGGTTTGCGACGGTGCTCGCTCATCGAACGACTACTCCTCGGGCAGGCGCACCTGTGCGCCTGGAAACGGCGGCTGGTTTCCGGTCCCCCCGAAGTACGGATGTGACGCGCAGCGCATTCACCCGTACTGCACCGGGGACGACGACGCTCACGGACGTCACTCGGTTCCCGGTGGTGTGCATGGCGCACAGACTACGCATCGCCAAACCGTGCCGAGGACAGAAGTTCACCTCAAACCAGGCAACTTGCTCTCCCCGAAGCGCTGATGTGATCCCGTTCACCCCACCCCCTCTTGTCGCGACCCGGAGGCCGTTCTATCGTCGTGATGTATCGAGTCGATACATCAGCTCGGCATAAGGTGTCGCTGAGCCGGACCCCGTTCCGGCACGAGGCGACCGTGGAGGGGGAGGAGGCGACCATGAGCCGGCGTTCCGGGATCCTCGAGTTCGCTGTCCTCGGTCTGCTCCGTGAATCGCCCATGCACGGCTATGAGCTGCGCAAACGACTGAATACGTCACTGGGTGTGTTCCGTGCGTTCAGTTACGGGACGCTCTACCCGTGCCTCAAGACGCTGGTCGCGAACGGCTGGTTGATCGAGGAACCGGGACACACCACCGAGGACGCCCTCGCCGCTCCGCTCACGGGCCGTCGCGCCAAGATCGTCTACCGGTTGACGGCGGAGGGGAAGGAGCACTTCGAGCAGCTCCTCTCCCAGACGGGACCCGACGCGTACGAGGACGAGACCTTCGCCGCGCGCTTCGCGTTCTTCGGGCAGACCTCGCGTGACGTGCGCATGCGGGTGCTCGAGGGCCGCCGCAGCCGGCTGGAGGAGCGCCTGGAGAAGATGCGCGCCTCTCTGGCGCGGACCCGGGAGCGCCTCGACGACTACACCCTCGAGCTCCAGCGCCACGGGATGGAGTCCGTGGAGCGCGAAGTGCGCTGGCTGAACGAGCTCATCGAGAGCGAGCGTGCCGGGCGGGACCTCAAGGGTTCCGCCTCCGGGGGGACCGCTCAGCAGGACACCACATCTGGAGCGACGGGCGGCCTGCCCCGGCCGGAGGACGACCTCCGGCCGGATTCGCCCGACGACACCGCCACGTGAGTCCCAGTCAGGGCCTCACTCGTACTACACAGGGAGCAACCGGAATGGGTTCGGTTCGCGTAGCCATCGTTGGCGTGGGCAACTGCGCCGCATCGCTGGTGCAGGGAGTCGAGTACTACAAGGACGCCGACCCGGCGTCCAAGGTGCCGGGCCTGATGCACGTCCAGTTCGGCGACTACCACGTCCGCGACGTCGAGTTCGTCGCCGCCTTCGACGTGGACGCCAAGAAGGTCGGCCTCGACCTCGCGGACGCCATCGGCGCATCCGAGAACAACACCATCAAGATCTGCGACGTCCCCCGCACCGGTGTGACGGTCCAGCGCGGCCACACCCTGGACGGGCTCGGCAAGTACTACCGCGAGACCATCGAGGAGTCCGCCGAGGAGCCCGTCGACGTCGTGCAGGTCCTCAAGGACCAGCAGGTCGACGTCCTCGTCTGCTACCTGCCGGTCGGCTCCGAGGACGCCGCGAAGTTCTACGCGCAGTGCGCCATCGACGCCAAGGTCGCCTTCGTCAACGCGCTGCCGGTCTTCATCGCCGGTACCAAGGAGTGGGCGGACAAGTTCACCGAGGCGGGCGTCCCGATCGTCGGTGACGACATCAAGTCGCAGGTCGGCGCGACGATCACGCACCGCGTGATGGCGAAGCTGTTCGAGGACCGGGGCGTCATCCTGGACCGCACGATGCAGCTGAACGTCGGCGGCAACATGGACTTCAAGAACATGCTCGAGCGCGACCGCCTCGAGTCCAAGAAGATCTCCAAGACGCAGGCCGTCACCTCGCAGATCCCCGACCGGGAGCTCGGCGAGAAGAACGTCCACATCGGCCCGTCCGACTACGTCGCCTGGCTGGACGACCGCAAGTGGGCCTACGTCCGCCTCGAGGGCCGCGCCTTCGGTGACGTTCCGCTGAGCCTCGAGTACAAGCTGGAGGTCTGGGACTCCCCGAACTCCGCGGGTGTCATCATCGACGCCCTGCGTGCCGCGAAGATCGCCAAGGACCGGGGCGTCGGCGGCCCGATCCTCTCTGCGTCCTCGTACTTCATGAAGTCGCCGCCCGTGCAGTACTTCGACGACGAGGCCCGTGAGAACGTCGAGAAGTTCATCCAGGGCGAGGTCGAGCGCTGACCGTCCTCGTCCAGGACAGGTGAGGGTCTCCGGGTCGCACGACCCGGAGACCTTTCGTCTGTGTGAGGCTGTCCCCCATGGCCGTCGTCCGTGACCTGCGCGTACTCCTGCGTTTCCAGGGTTTCCGACGCCTTCTCGCCGTCCGGCTGCTCTCCCAGGGCGCCGACGGCGTCTTCCAGGTGGCGCTCGCCGCCTACGTCGTGTTCTCCCCGGAGCGGCAGACGTCGGCCGCGGCGATCGCCTCGGCGATGGCGGTGCTGTTGCTGCCGTACTCCCTGGTGGGGCCGTTCGCCGGTGCGTTTCTGGACCGTTGGCGCCGGCGGCAGGTCTTCCTGCACGGCAATCTCCTGCGTGCCCTGATGGCCTGTGTCACCGCTCTGCTCATCCTCGGCCGGGTACCTGACGGGTTCCTCTTCGCCGCCGCGCTCTGCGTCACGGCCGTGAACCGGTTCGTCCTGGCCGGGCTGTCGGCCGCACTGCCACGGGTGGTCGACGCCGAGCGGCTGGTCGTCGCCAACTCCCTCTCCCCGACCGCGGGAACCCTGGCCGCGACCGCCGGCGGTGGGCTGGCCTTCCTGGTCCGCCTGCTCGTCGCCGACTCGGACGCCGCGGTGGTTCTGGTGGGCGCCGCGCTCTATCTCTGTGCCGCGCTGGCCTCACTGCGGATCGCCAAGGACCTGCTCGGACCGGATCGCGCCGGCGCTGCCTCGCACCTGGCCACCGCCCTCCGGGAGTGCGCCCGCGACCTGGTGGCGGGCGCCCGCCACCTGGCCGCTCCCGAGCGCAGGGAGGCGGCCTGGGCCCTGACGGCGATGGCACTCATGCGGTTCTGCTACGGCGCCATGCTCGTCATGGTGCTGATGCTCTGCCGGTACGCGCTGACCTCGTCCACGGACGAAGGGCTCGCCCTGCTCGGGACGGCCCTGGGGGTCTCGGGCGCCGGATTCTTCGCGGCGGCGGTGCTGACGCCGTGGGCCGCGGGACGTCTGGGACCGGGGCGATGGATCCTGGTGTGCTCGGCGGCGGCCGCGGTCCTGGTTCCCGTCCTCGGCCTTCCCTTCGCCACCGGCCCCCTGCTGGCGGGAGCGTTCGTCCTGGGACTGACCACCCAGGGAGCGAAAATCGCCACGGACACCATCGTGCAGTCGACGGTCGAGGACGCGTTCCGTGGCCGGATCTTCTCGGTCTACGACGTGCTCTTCAACGTCGCGTTCGTCGGCGCCGCCGGTGTGGCCGCCCTGATGCTGCCACCGGACGGCAGGTCGGTCCCGCTGGTGGTAACGATCGCCGTTATCTACGGAGCGGTTGCTGCGGCTATCGCCCGTTTTGAACGTCAGTAAGTGTCACATCAGTGCCACAGAGCCCCGCAGGACTCCTGGGATGTCGGTGGGTCCAGGTAGCTTACGGGCGTCTTAACTCGCGTGCCTTTCTGGCCGTGCGAGGCTTTTCGAGTTCTAGGGGGACCCCCAAGTGACCACTCCACCGCCCCAGGGCAACCCGTTCGCCCAGGGTCAGCCGCCGCAGGGTCAGGCTCCGCAGCCGCCCCAGGGTGGAATTCCGCAGCAGGCCGGTCAGCCGGGGTTCCCTCAGGCCGGGCAGCCCGGATTCCCGCCGCCGGGAGCGCCCGTTCCGCCGCCGCCCGCGGGTGGCCGCTTCAACAAGAAGCTGCTGCGCGTTGTCGCCGTCATAGCCATCGCCATCGTCATCGGCGTGGTCAAGTGGCAGTGGAACAAGTCCGACGCCGAGACGACCTCGGTGGGCAGCTGCATGCAGAACGAGGGCACGCAGTTCAAGCCGGACATGAAGTCCGTCGACTGCTCCTCCGGTGACGCCGAGTACAAGGTCGTCGAGAAGTTCGACGGCACCAGCGACAGCGACAAGTGCAAGGCCGTTCCCGACGCGCCCATCGCCTACTACCAGACCGGTGGCGGCCACGAAGTGGTCCTCTGCCTCAAGAGCGTCAAGTAGGCGTTCACTTCCCTCCACGGCGGGCGACGTTTCACGTGAAACATCGCCCGCCGTGGACGCGGGAGGCAGCTGAAGGTGGTCGTGTTTCACGTGAAACACGACCACCTTTCGCGTTCAGTCCTGCTGAGCGGCCCACCATTCCTTGAGTGCCGCGACGGCGGCCTCGTGCTCCATGGGCCCGTGCTCCAGACGCAGCTCCAGCAGGTGCTTGTACGCCTGCCCCACCGCGGGCCCCGGCTTGAGGTCCAGAATCTGCATGATCTGGTTCCCGTCGAGGTCCGGCCGGATCGCGTCCAGCTCCTCCTGCTCCTGCAGCTGGGCGATCCGCTCCTCCAGACCGTCATAGGCCCGCGACAGCGCGGCGGCCTTGCGCCGGTTGCGCGTGGTGCAGTCGGAGCGCGTCAGCTTGTGCAGCCGGTCCAGCAGCGGCCCGGCGTCACGGACATACCGACGGACGGCGGAATCGGTCCACTCTCCCGTGCCGTAGCCGTGGAACCGAAGGTGGAGCTCCACCAGCCGCGACACGTCCTTGACGAGCTCGTTGGAGTACTTGAGCGCCGTCATGCGCTTCTTGGTCATCTTCGCTCCGACCACCTCGTGGTGGTGGAACGAGACCCTGCCGTCCTTCTCGAAACGGCGCGTGCGGGGCTTGCCGATGTCGTGCAGGAGGGCCGCCAGGCGGAGCGTCAGGTCGGGGCCGTCGTCCTCCAGGGCCATCGCCTGTTCCAGCACGATCAGGGTGTGCTCGTAGACGTCCTTGTGCCGGTGGTGCTCGTCGCTCTCCAGACGCAGAGCCGGCAGCTCGGGAAGGACGTGGCCGGCCAGACCCGTGTCGACGAGCAGGGTCAGCCCCTTGCGGGGATGAGGGGAGAGGATCAGCTTGTTCAGCTCGTCCCGCACCCGCTCGGCGGAGACGATCCCGATACGGTCGGCCATCGCCGTCATGGCCTCGACGACCTCGGGGGCCACGTCGAAGTCGAGCTGGGCGGCGAACCGGGCGGCCCGCATCATCCGCAGGGGATCGTCCGAGAAGCTCTCCTCAGGGGTGCCAGGCGTCCTCAGCAGCCGCTGGGCGAGGTCGCCTCGGCCGTCGTGCGGGTCGATGAAGGTCCGCGCCGGCAGAGCGAGTGCCATCGCGTTGACGGTGAAGTCCCGACGGACGAGATCGTCCTCGATGGAGTCGCCGTAGGACACCTCCGGCTTGCGCGAGGTCCGGTCGTAGGCCTCGGACCGGTAGGTGGTGACCTCGATCTGGTAGCCGTCCTTCTGCGCACCGACCGTGCCGAAGGCGATCCCCACCTCCCAGACCGCGTCCGCCCAGGGCCGGACGATCTTCAGCACGTCCTCCGGGCGGGCATCGGTCGTGAAGTCCAGGTCGTTGCCGAGCCGTCCCAGCAAGGCGTCCCGGACCGAGCCGCCGACCAGAGCGAGGGAGAATCCGGCCTTCTGGAAGCGGCGGGCGAGGTCGTCGGCGACAGGGGCGACCTGCAACGGCTCATCCGTCTCGGGGCGCTGCACCTGACTCAGGACACTGGTTTCTTCATTGGCGTTCGGCACAACAGAAAAGAGTACGTGGCCAGGACTGCCGAGAGCGTCCCCATCGTGTCCGGCCCCGGACACCTCGTCCCGAACCCGCACAAGCAGCGCTCCGGCGACTCGGGGCCTCACTCCGGCCATAGGCGGCACAGCGGACGGCAGGGTACCGCCCGCGATCTTGGATGCCGATCCGCGGCACCTCCACTCAGCGCGCATCGTTACCATGCGGGGACGCACATTCCGACGACCACTGACGACGACGAGGGACGGGCGAGCGCGTGGCCGAGGCGGCAGACTTCCAGGGGACCCGTCCCTCACCTGCCCGCCACCGGCGGCGCACCGGGGTCCTTCTCGCCACCCTGTTCATGCTGGCCGGGCTCCTGCAGTGGGTTTCGCTGCCTGCCGCGGAAGCCGCCGGCCGGGACGCCCCGCGGGCTGCCATGGACACCGGCTCGGTCGCGGTCGCGGTGGATGCGCTCACCCCCAGCGTGCCGACGGAGGGCGACACCGTCACCGTGACGGGCACCGTGACCAACAACGGGCGTCAAGCCGTCACCGACGCCCACGTGGGGCTGCGGGTCGGCCCGAAGCTCGACACCCGCTCGGGCATCGAGACGGTCGCCAGGAACAGCAGGGACATCCTGAGTCCGGCCGGGCAGGAGCTCGGCGGCAAGTACACGGAGCAGTTCTCCAGGCTCACGCCCGGCGTCTCGCAGCCGTTCAGCATCTCCGTCCCGGTCGACAAGCTGGACCTCGGGCGGGACGGCGTCTACCAGCTGGCGGTGTCGCTCACCGGAGAGACGTCCGCGCAGCCCTGGCAGCGGATCCTCGGCATGCAGCGGACCTTCCTGCCCTGGCAGCCCGAGGAGGCCGACCCCAGGACGAGGACGACCGTGCTGTGGCCGCTGATCTCGTCGACCCACATGACGGCGGAGACCGGATCGGACGAACAGCAGACGCCCGTCTTCCGCGACGACGATCTCGCCAAGGAGATCTCCCCCGGTGGTCGCCTCGACCGCATGGTGGCGCTGGGCAAGGACCTGGACGTCACCTGGGTCGTCGACCCCGATCTGTTGGCCTCGGTCGACGCCATGACGGAGAAGTACGACGTCAGGGGAGAGGGCGACACCACGGTGCCGGGCCGCAACCAGGCGGTCGCCAAGCGGTGGCTGGCCGAGGTTCAGAAGGCCGTGGCCGGCGACGAAGTGGTCGCCCTGCCCTTCGGCGACCCGGACCTGGCCTCGCTCGCCCACAACGGCACCTCGGTCGGCGGCTCGCTGAAGCACCTCAAGGAGGCCACCGACGTCGTCGTGAACACGGTGGAGCCGATCCTGCACGTGAAGCCGACCACGGATTTCGCCTGGCCCGTCGACGGAGCCGTCGACCCCTCCGTCATCCAGGTCGCCACGTCCGCGGGTGCCGACAAGATCATCACGCGCAGCGACAGCCTCAAGGAGTCCTCCGGACTGTCGTACACCCCGTCCGCGGCACGCCCCATCGGCGGTGGTACCACCGCGGTGGTCGCGGACGCCACGCTGTCCACGGCGTTCCGGGGCGACCTCACGAAGGCTTCCGCCTCGACCCTCGCCACGCAGCGCTTCCTGGCGCAGAGCCTCGCGCTCGGCCTCCAGACCGGCAAGGACCGCAGCATCGTGGTCGCACCGCAGCGCATGCCGTCGGCCAGCCAGGCGCAGACCATGGCCGAGGCGCTGAAGGCGCTGAAGGAAGGCACCTGGTCGCAGGCCCAGGACCTCACCGCCGCTGCCCGGGCCAAGCCGGACCCCGCCGCCTCCACCCGCGTCCCCCCGGCCGGCGCGTACCCCTCCTCGCTGCGCAAGCAGGAGCTGCCGCGAGCGGCCTACGAACAGATCGCGCGGACCCAGGGCAAGCTCGACAAGTTCAACGTGATCCTGTCCGACCGCTCCAGGGTGGTCACCCCGTTCGGGCGCGCACTGAACCGGGCCATGTCCGCGTCGTGGCGCGGCCGGGTCGCGGAAGCAGCGACGTACCGCAGCGGTGTCGAGGCGTACCTGGACGTCCTGATCGACCAGGTCAAACTGATCGACAAGTCGGAGACCAAGCTCTCCGGCCGCAGCGCCACCATCCCCGTGACGGTGCAGAACAACCTGGTGCAGGGCGTCGAGAACCTGGTGCTGCGGCTCAGCTCGACCAACCCGACACGGCTGGAGATCGGCGGGGACGCCTACCAGGAGCAGCCCGTCACGGTCTCCGGGGGCCACAGCCAGTCGGTGAAGTTCGCCACGTCCGCCAACGCCAACGGCCGGGCGACCGTGGTCGCCCAGCTGTACACCGAGGACGGCCGGCCGTACGGGCAGCCCGTCGTCTTCGACGTGAAGGTCACCGAGATCACCGCCACGGTGATGCTGGTCATCGGTGGTGGAGTGCTGCTCCTCGTCCTCGCCGGGTTCCGCATGTACACCCAGCGCAAGCGGGCCGCCGCCCGCGGCCCCGAGGGCGGGGACGGCGGGCCGGCCGGGAACGGGGACGACGCTCCGCAGAACCCGGAGGCACCCGACGCGCGTCTCACGGAGGAGTCGGATGCCGGCCCGCGGGCAGACGCCCCGCAGCCGAGTGACCCCGCCCCGGACACCGCATCGGAAAGCCAGGACCCGTCCGGCACGGGTGAGAGAGTGGACCGTTGAGGATGTCGTGGCCGGTGGGCCCGGGACGATGAGGTGGGGTAACCATGAACGCGCCGTACGACGGTGACCGCGGCGGTGCCGCGGGCAGCTCGGGACATCCCGAGCCGGACCGCCCCGAGGGTCCGCCGCCCGGGCACGACCAGGTGACGCAGCCACCCGCGGACACCTACCTCCAGGACGCCTACGACCAGGACCCCTACCGGGCGCGGGACATGGCCGCGCAGGACCCCGTCGACGAGGCGCTCTACGACCGCGCCGCGCACCCGCCGCCCCCTCCGGGCACCTATCCGCCGCCGCAGCCGCTGTACGGGCAGCCGCCGCAGTCGCCGCACGCGCCCGACCCCCGGGTGTGGGCGCCGACCCCGGCGCCCGAGCCGGACGGCCCGACCCAGTTCCTGCCGCACGGCGACGACCCGCGCACGACGCAGTACGTGGGCGTGGACGACCTGGTGGGCGGAAGCCGGGAACGGGAACAGGGACCCGACGCCTTCGCCCACCTCTTCCGCGACCAGCAGCACAGCGGCTCGGTCCCCGGGCAGTACGGCGCCGGGTACCCGCAAGAGGCCCACCACGGCCACGCCGCCCACCCCGCGGAGAGCAGCCACCGCGTCGAACAGCCCGCCGGGGCGGCTGCACCGGTCTCCACGCCGGGTCACTACGCCGGGGCCACCCCTCCTCCGGCCGCCGAGGCACCCCAGTCCTCCGAGACGCCCGCACCCGCCCCGAAGAAGGCGGGCAAGGCGGGCGGGCTGCTGAAGTCCAGCGCCGTGATGGCGGCGGGCACCATGGTGTCCCGGCTGACGGGCTTCGTCCGCTCGGCACTGATCGTCTCCGCGCTGGGACTCGGCCTCCTCGGTGACTCGTTCCAGGTCTCCTACCAGCTGCCGACGATGATCTACATCCTCACGGTCGGCGGTGGACTGAACTCCGTGTTCGTGCCGCAGCTCGTGCGGGCCATGAAGGACGACGACGACGGTGGCGAGGCCTATGCCAACCGTCTCCTGACCCTCGTGATGGTGGCTCTGGCCGCCCTGACCGCAATCGCCTGGTTCGCCGCACCCCTGCTGGTCCGCGCCCTGTCGAACCCGGTCGCGTCGGACCCGGCCGCCAACGAGGTCGCCGTCACCTTCACCCGCTACTTCCTGCCCTCGATCTTCTTCATGGGCGTCCACGTGGTGATGGGTCAGATCCTCAACGCCCGGGGCCGGTTCGGCGCCATGATGTGGACCCCGGTCCTCAACAACATCGTCATCATCGTGACGCTCGGCGTCTTCATCTACGTCTACGGCACCTCCGCCGACTCCCGGATGAACGTCTCCAACATCCCCTCGGAGGGACAGCGGCTCCTCGGCCTGGGCGTCCTGCTCGGCCTCGTCGTCCAGGCCCTGGCCATGATCCCGTACCTGCGGGAGACCGGTTTCCGCATCCGTCCCCGGTTCGACTGGAAGGGCCACGGCCTCGGCAAGGCGGCCATGCTCGCCAAGTGGACCATCCTGTTCGTCCTGGCCAACCAGGCCGGCGCCCTGGTCGTGACGCAGCTGTCCACCGCGTCCGGTCTGGACTCGGGGGTCGGGGGAACAGGGTTCGCCGCCTACGCCAACGCCCAGCTGATCTGGGGCCTGCCGCAGGCCATCATCACCGTCTCCCTGATGGCCGCCCTGCTGCCCCGGATCTCCCGCTCGGCCGCCGAGGAGGACGGCGGCGCCGTCCGTGACGACATCTCCCAGGGCCTGCGCACCACCGCGGTCGCCATCGTGCCGATCGCCTTCGGCTTCATCGCCCTCGGCGTCCCGATGTGCACCCTGATGTTCGGCTCGTCGGGCACCGCCGAGGCCACCAACATGGGCTACATGCTGATGGCCTTCGGCCTCGGCCTGATCCCCTACTCCGTGCAGTACGTCGTCCTGCGCGCCTTCTACGCCTACGAGGACACCCGAACCCCCTTCTACAACACCGTCATCGTGGCCGCCGTGAACGCGGCCGCCGCGGCGGTGTGCTTCATGGTGCTCCCGGCACGCTGGGCCGTGGTCGGCATGGCCGCCTCCTACGGCGCCGCCTACGCGGTCGGTGTGGGAGTCGCGTGGCGACGGCTGCGCTCGCGGCTGGGCGGGGACCTGGACGGTGCCCGTGTGCTGCGCACCTACGCGCGCCTGTGCATCGCCTCGGTCCCTGCCGCCCTGCTCAGCGGTGCCGCCTGTTACGGCATCAGCCAGGCGATCGGTCAGGGAGTCGCGGGTTCGTTCGCCGCCATCCTGGTCGGCGGGGCCGTGCTGCTGGGAGTCTTCTTCGTCGCGGCCCGCCGGATGCGTATCGAGGAACTCAACTCGTTGGTCGGAATGGTCCGCGGACGCCTGGGACGCTGAAGCGGGGGGTAGGCGCACAACCATCGCCGTCCGCCGTGTGTCGTGCATAGCGACGGACTGTGGGCACAATTGGTGTCGGCGTCGGATGCGCGCGACGGACGCCGACCGACGCGCAATGAATGGGGAGGCAGGGAACGACGGTGGCGGATCGGAGCACAGCTGCCGTCGACGTGGCAGACAACAGCGGCGAGGAGTCGCTGACCGCACAGGCGGACCAGTCCACGGCCGACGGGGTGGCCAAGAACCGGGAGCAGGACACGGACAGCGACGAGGCACAGGAGAACACCGGGACCGACGGTTCCGGGAAGACCTCGCCGCCCGAACTGCACAGCGGGCACAAGCTGGCCAGACGCTACCGCCTCGAGGAGTGCGTCACCCGTCTGGACGGATTCAGCAGTTGGCGTGCCGTGGACGAGAAGCTCCGCCGCGCCGTCGGCGTGCACATCCTGCCCGCCGATCACGCGCGGGCCCGCTCCGTCCTGGCCGCGGCCCGTTCCTCCGCCCTGCTCGGCGACCCCCGCTTCGTCCAGGTTCTGGACGCCGTCGAGGAGAACGACGTCGTCTACGTCGTCCACGAATGGCTCCCCGACGCCACCGAGCTGACCACCCTGCTGGCCGCCGGCCCGCTGGAGGTGTACGACGCCTACCAGATGGTCAGTCAGGTCTCCTCGGCCATGGCCGCCGCCCACCGCGAGGGCCTCTCCCACCTCCGCCTGAACCCCAACTCCGTACTGCGCACGTCCACCGGCCAGTGGCGCATCCGCGGCCTCGCGGTGAACGCGGCGCTGCGCGGCGTCTCCTCCGACACCCCGCAGCGCACCGACACCGAGTCGATCGGCGCCCTGCTCTACGCGTCGATCACCCAGCGTTGGCCGTACGAGAGCGACGCCTACGGCCTCACCGGACTTCCCAAGGACGTCGGTCTGCTCCCGCCCGACCAGGTGCGGGCCGGTGTGCATCGCGGATTGTCGGAACTGGCCATGCGCGCACTCGCCAACGACGGGGCCACCGCCTCCCGTCACGAGGCCGCCTGCACCACCCCCGAGGAGCTGGTGAAGGCGATCGGCGAGATGCCCCGCATCCGGCCCCCCGAGCCCGCGTTCACGACCCCTCCGGACTACCAGCGCACGACCTACCAGCAGGGCACCTACGGCCGCCCTGCTGCGCACCCCCACGCCCCACAGCCCGTCCCGACTCCTCCGCCCCCGCTGCAGAGCCGCACCGGCAAGGCACTGAAGTGGGCCGTGTCGGCCCTGCTCATCGCCGCACTCGGGCTGGGCAGCTGGCAGCTGGCGGACGCCCTGATGGACCAGGGCAGCGCGTCCGACGACACCAACAAGACCCAGACCACGGAGGGCGACGAGAAGGGCGCTGAACGGCCCCGGCCCGTCAAGCCGCTCGCCATCCAGGGAGCCCAGGAGTACGTCGCCCAGGGGGCGGCCCAGGCGCCCGGGGACGTCGGCAACACCTACGACGGCGACAAGTCGACCTACTGGCGCACCAAGACCTACCGGGAAGGGCCGGACATGAACCCGGCCTACAAGCCCGGCGTCGGAATCGTCTACGACCTCGGATCCGAGCAGTCGGTGACCTCGTCGTCGATCGACCTGCTGCACCAGGGCGCGCACACCACGATCACCCTCTATGCGACGGACTCCCCGGGCTCGTCGACCCCGATCAGCTCCATGCGGAAGCTGGGGACGGAGACCACGAACGGCGGCCAGGCCACGGTGAAGGTCGACAAGCCGGTCAAGACCCGCTACGTGCTGGTCTGGCTGACCGCCCTGCCGTCGGCGCCCGGAGACGCCTACAGTGAGCCCGGCTACAAGCAGGCCATCACCGATCTGAAGTTCACCGGCTGACGTCTCACCGAGGGGGAGGGGTCCGATGGCGGACGGCACCGCGTACCGCGAAACCAGCGACCAGGACCTGCTCTCCCGCCACGTCAACGGCGACCCCGACGCCTTCGGTGAGCTGGTACGCCGGCACCGCGACCGGTTGTGGGCCGTCGCACTGCGGACCCTGGGGGACCGTGAGGAAGCCGCCGATGCCGTCCAGGACGCCCTCGTCTCCGCCTATCGGGCCGCGCATTCCTTCCAGGGCCGGTCGGCGGTCACCACATGGCTGCACCGCATCACGGTGAACGCCTGCCTCGACCGCGCCCGCAAGGCCGCCTCCCGCAAGACGTCACCGGTCGACGACACCGAGCGGCTGGAGCAGCTGCTGGAGCCGCACGAGTCCGCCTCGGCTCCCGCGGAACGCAACGATCTGCACCGCCAGCTCATCGAGGCGATGACCACGCTCCCGCCGGACCAGCGGGCGGCGCTCGTCCTCGTGGACATGCAGGGGTATCCGGTCGCCGAAGCCGCCCGCATCCTCGACGTGCCCGCCGGCACGGTGAAGAGCCGGTGCGCTCGGGGCCGGGCCAGGCTGCTGCCGTTGCTCACCCACCTGCGGTCCGACACCACCGGAGAGGGCGGAAGCCGGACCGGCGGAGGGAACCGGACACGGGGTCCGTCCGTCCCATCCTCAGCGGAACCACGGCCAGCGGTTCCTCCGGAGAGCGGACCGAATGACCCGGCTGCAGTGAAGGGCGGAGGTGGGCGAGCGTGACGTCGACAGCAGACCGGACGGACCACCCGGACGTCGCGGAAATCTCCGACCTCACCGAAGGGCTGCTCCCCCCGGACCGCATCACAGCCGTGCGCCGGCACCTTGACGAGTGCGAGCTGTGCTCCGAGGTGCACGCCTCGCTCGAGGAGGTCCGGGGATTGCTCGGCGAGTTGCCGGCGCCGCCGCACATGCCGGACGACGTCGTCCGTCGCATCGACGCGGCGCTCGCCTCCGAGGCCCTGCTCGGCACCACAGGCCGTGAACCGGGGATGCCCGAGGAGACGGTCGGTGATGAGACAGCCTCGCCCGACGACCACCGCGCTCCTGTTTCACGTGAAACATCGGCCACCACAGCGCCCGGTCGGCCCGCCGGGACGGCACGGCCGTCGACGACCGGACCGGGCCGTGGAAGCCGTCGCCCCGGCACCGCCCGACGCGGACGGCGCCGGATGGCCATGCTGGGCACCGCGTTCACCGTCGCGGCTCTGGGCCTGAGCTCGCTCTTCCTGGCCTCGCTCGACGACACCGGGAACACTGACGGGGACGACCGGCGGGTCACCGCTGCCGACACCTTCGCCGCGGGCGAGCTGGAACAGCAGGTGACGGAGCTCCTCGGCCGGGCCGCTCCCGCCGAGACCGGGGCCCGCACCCCGAATACCTTCGGACTCGAGTCGGAAGCGAGCGGTACGAGTCCTCGAACCCTCAAGCAGCCGGCCGTCCCGGAGTGCGTCCGTGACGGTATCAGCAGCGACGACGACGCCCTCGCGACCGAGACCGGCGTCTTCCAGGGCAAGAAGGCACTGCTCGTGGTTCTTCCCGACGCCGCCGACGAGCGCAGGGTCACGGCCTACGTCATGGAAGCGACCTGTGTCGACCGCCCCTCGGCCGGGACGGCCCAGGTGCTGTTGAAGGAGTCCTACGCCCGGCCCTGAAGGTCGGCTGTGCCCTCGGCTACCGAGGGCGCTCCCATCCGTGCTCACTACCGGGGAGCCGCCTCGGGCCACGCTTCCGTGTGCCCTGACACGGCGGGAATGCATGCCCCGTAGGATCCGTTGGACGGGGTGAGAGTCCCGCGAGAAGCTCCCACCACCGGTCGACCGAAGCAGACCAGAGACGAGGAAACACGCCGTGAGCGACGTCCGTAACGTGATCATCATCGGCTCGGGGCCCGCCGGCTACACGGCAGCGCTCTACACCGCCCGTGCGTCGCTGAAGCCCCTGGTGTTCGAGGGAGCCGTCACCGCCGGTGGTGCCCTGATGAACACCACCGATGTCGAGAACTTCCCCGGCTTCCAGGACGGCATCCTGGGCCCGGAGCTCATGGACAACATGCGGGCCCAGGCCGAGCGTTTCGGCGCCGAGCTCATCCCGGACGACGTCGTGGCCGTCGACCTGACCGGTGACATCAAGACGGTCACCGACACGGCGGGCACCCTGCACCGGGCGAAGGCCGTCATCATCACCACCGGCTCCCAGCACCGGAAGCTGGGCCTGCCGAACGAGGACGCCCTCTCCGGCCGTGGTGTCTCCTGGTGTGCCACCTGTGACGGCTTCTTCTTCAAGGACCAGGACATCGCCGTGATCGGTGGCGGCGACACCGCGATGGAGGAAGCCACCTTCCTCTCGCGTTTCGCCAAGTCCGTGACGGTCGTCCACCGCAGGGACACCCTGCGCGCCTCCAAGGCGATGCAGGAACGCGCCTTCGCCGACCCGAAGATCTCGTTCGTCTGGGACAGCGAGGTCGCCGAGGTCCAGGGCGACCAGAAGCTCTCCGGGCTGAAGCTGCGCAACGTCAAGACGGGCGAGCTGTCGGACCTGGCGGTGACCGGCCTGTTCATCGCCATCGGCCACGACCCGCGCACCGAGCTGTTCAAGGGCCAGCTGGAGCTCGACGAAGAGGGCTACCTGAAGGTCGACTCTCCTTCCACGCACACGAGCCTCCGCGGCGTCTTCGGTGCCGGTGACGTGGTCGACCACACCTACCGCCAGGCGATCACGGCGGCCGGCACGGGCTGTGCCGCTGCCCTCGACGCCGAGCGCTACCTCGCCGCTCTCGCGGACGGCGAGAAGGCCGAGCCCGAGAAGACCGCCGCCGTCTGATCACCCACCCTCCCCACGCATCAACCAGTTAAGGAGCCCGCCGTGGCAGGCACCCTGAAGAACGTGACCGACGCCTCCTTCGAGCAGGACGTCCTCAAGAGCGACAAGCCCGTCCTGGTGGACTTCTGGGCCGCCTGGTGCGGCCCGTGCCGCCAGATCGCTCCGTCCCTCGAGGCCATCGCCTCCGAGTACGGGGACAAGATCGAGGTCGTCAAGCTGAACATCGACGAGAACCCGGGTACGGCCGCCAAGTACGGCGTGATGTCCATCCCGACCCTGAACGTCTACCAGCGAGGCGAGGTCGCCAAGACCATCGTCGGCGCCAAGCCGAAGGCCGCGATCGTCCGCGACCTGGAGGAGTTCATCGCCGAATGACGGTGAGCCGCCCCCGCGGCGGTATGTTTCACGTGAAACGCGAGAGGGCCGACCCGCTTCGGGTCGGCCCTCTCGCGTATGCCGATCGGACGGGACACTCCGCCTCAGAGCGGCCGGAGAGCGGGTTCCTTCTGCACGGCCCCCAGCAGGCGGTCGAGCGCCATCTCCACATCTTCCTTCCAGGAGAGTGCCGTCCTCAGTTCCAGCCTCAGCCGTGGATGGCGAGGATGCTGCCGCACCGTCTTGAACCCCACCGCCAGAAGATGGTCGGCGGGCAGGACACAGGCCGGTTCCTTCCAGCGGGCATCACCGAACGCCTCGATCGCCTTGAAGCCCCGACGCAGCAGATCCTTCGCCACCGTCTGCACCATCACCCGGCCCAAGCCCTGGCCCTGGTATCCCGGCACGATGATCGCGGTCATCAGCTGCACCGCGTCCGGTGACACAGGGCTCGTGGGAAACGCAGTCGAGCGGGGCACATACGCGGGCGGTGCGTAGAGCACGAAGCCCACGGGCACGTCGTCGACGTAGACGACCCTCCCGCAGGAGCCCCATTCCAGGAGAACGGCCGAGATCCACGCCTCCTTCTCGAGCGCGGATTTACCCGCCTTTACGGCTGCCTCACCGGTGACGGGATCGAGTTCCCAGAAGACACAGGAGCGACAGCGCTGGGGGAGGTCCTGAAGGTTGTCCAGCGTGAGCGGTACGACCCGACGCCCCATGAAGGCTGTTCCTCGCTTTTCTCGCCCGCTGCCTCACAGGCGGCTGCCAGAGCATTCCGTTCCCTGAGCAGGCTGCCGAGGAACCCGCCTACGGCGCCCACCCCCAGCCATGCGCTCACCATCCGGGTGCGGCTCGTCATTCGCATGGCCCCTGCCTTGGTCTCGGACGTGCTGCCGGATGAGTGCGCCATATACGAACGCATCGTATCCACGATGCGTTTCCGTCGATACCGGCGGAAAGCAAAGGGCGGACCCTGTTCCGGTCTGCACCGGACAGGTCCGCCCCGGTCGGCTGCTCATGGCAGCCGGCAGCTCAGGACTCCGGCTCCACGGAGTCGTCGTCGACGAGGCTCCTCTGCAGGACCGGCCCCTCGCCCGGCGCGAGCGTGCCGAGGATCCGTTCGAGGTCCTCCATGGAGGCGAACTCGACCGTGATCTTGCCCTTCTTCTGGCCCAGGTCGACCTTCACCCGTGTCTCGAAGCGATCCGAGAGCCGCGTTGCCAGATCGGTGAGCGCAGGCGAGACCCGTGCGCCGGCGCGCGGCCCCTTGGCCTTCGGAGTCTTCTGCGGCCGCGAACCCATGAGGTTCACGATCTCCTCGACCGCCCGCACCGACAGTCCCTCGGCCACGATGCGGTGAGCCAACCGGTCCTGCTCCTCGCTGTCCTCCACGGACAGCAGCGCTCGCGCGTGCCCTGCGGAGAGCACACCGGCGGCCACCCGGTTCTGCACCCTGGGGGAGAGTTTCAGCAACCGCAGGGTGTTGGAGACCTGCGGCCGGGAGCGGCCGATGCGATCCGCCAACTGGTCGTGGGTGCAGTTGAAGTCGCGCAGCAGCTGGTCGTACGCGGCCGCCTCTTCCAGCGGGTTCAGCTGGGCTCGGTGCAGGTTCTCCAGCAGTGCGTCCAGGAGGAGCTTTTCGTCCTCCGTCGCGCGGACGATCGCCGGAACCTTCTCCAGTCCGGCCTCCCGGCACGCCCGCCAGCGCCGCTCACCCATGATGAGCTCGTACTGGCCGGGACCGGTCTGCCGGACGACCACCGGCTGAAGGAGGCCGACTTCCTTGATGGAGGTGACGAGCTCCGCGAGGGCGTCGTGATCGAAGACCGTCCGCGGCTGGCGCGGGTTCGGCGTGATCGAATCCAGCGGGATCTCGGCGAAGTGCGCACCGACGGGCGCTCCCATCGCGTCCGCGGTCGAGTGGGCCGACGCCTCCTCCGTTTCACGTGAAACGGGCGGCAGTGTGGCCACCTTCGCCGCTGCGACGCCTCGCTCGTTGGGCAGCACTGACGCCGTGCCGCCTGTCGCACCCGATGCGCCGCCCACTGCGGGCGGAGGTACGGTCCGCTCCGTCGGGGCAGCAGGAATCAGTGCGCCGAGACCGCGGCCCAACCCCCTCCGTCGCTCGCTCACTGGACGCCCTCCACCATGTTCGGATCGTTCTGCTGTGCGCCGACGTGGGCGTGTGACGCGTCATAGCTGATGCCGACGCCCCTCAGCGCGATCTCGCGTGCCGCCTCGAGATACGAGAGGGCGCCGCTCGATCCAGGATCGTAGGTCAGCACCGTCTGCCCGTAACTCGGCGCCTCGGAGATACGGACCGAACGCGGAATGCTGGTCCGGAGCACCTCCTCGCCGAAGTGGCTGCGCACCTCGTCCGCGACCTGGGAGGCGAGCCGGGTCCGGCCGTCGTACATGGTGAGCAGGATCGTCGACACGTGCAGGGCGGGATTGAGATGTCCTCGCACCAGATCGACGTTGCGCAGCAGCTGGCCGAGTCCTTCGAGCGCGTAGTACTCGCACTGGATGGGGATCAGGACTTCCTGGCCGGCCACCAGCGCGTTGACCGTGAGCAGCCCCAGGGACGGCGGGCAGTCGATGAGGATGTAATCCAGCGGCTGTTCGTACGCCTGGATCGCCCGCTGCAGTCGGCTCTCCCGCGCGACCAGGGACACCAGCTCGATCTCTGCACCGGCGAGATCGATGGTGGCGGGGGCGCAGAAGAGCCCCTCGACGTCAGGGACGGGCTGAACGACGTCCGACAGGGGCTTGCTCTCCACCAGGACGTCGTAGATGGACGGAACCTCGGCATGGTGGTCGATACCGAGCGCGGTGGACGCATTGCCCTGGGGGTCGAGGTCGACTACCAGGACACGAGCACCATGCAGGGCGAGTGAGGCGGCCAGGTTGACGGTGGTCGTGGTCTTGCCCACACCACCCTTCTGGTTGGCCACCACCATGACGCGGGTCTGCTCGGGCCGTGGCAAGCCCTCACCGGCGCGACCCAGTGCCTCCACTGCCAGTTGAGCAGCACGACCGATGGGAGTGTCGTCCATAGGCGGCGGTGTTTCACGTGAAACATCCGCCCCCATCGACTCGGTACGGGGACCGGGGACCGGATCGGTCATCGGTCCCGCGATGTTGGCGTCGGACCGCAAGGATTCACTCTCCTCGACTTCAGGCTCGCAATGAACAGAGCCTCCCATGTCTTCGGGGTCGTGAACCAGTGAGGCCTGGCGTTCTGTGGAGAAATCCACCTCTGTGGACAAGTCCGCGCCCCTCACGGGGGACGGAACCTCGTCCGGAACAGGACCCTCTCCGAGTGAACCGAGAGGCTTACGGTCGCGGGGTTCGGCCGCAGCGCGGCCGCGACTGATGATGCCGTGCAGCAGTGAGCGACGTTTCACGTGAAACACGATGCACAGCGCCCAGAGCCGTATCGGCGCGACACTCCGGCAGACGCCGGTTCGGCAGCGTGGGTGGAGTCCTTCTGGCCCCGTGCGAACGGGGCGGTGTGTTTATCCGCGCCGACGACGGGTGCGGCCCGTCCGGGCGGCCTTGGCACGCTTCGCCGCGAACCGCACGCCCCCGGGGCTCTCCCCCACTTCCACCCGCACCACCGTCGACAGCGGGTCCACGACGCCGTCGCCCACGTGCACGATGGACGTCGTCACGGCTCCGAGCTTGCTCAGCGCACTGGCCGCGCTCTTCAGTTCCTCCTCCGCGGTGTCCCCCTTGAGCGCGAGCATTTCCCCGTACGGCCGCAACAGCGGGATGCCCCAGGTGGCCAGTCGGTCGAGGGGTGCCACGGCACGCGCGGTCACCACATGCACGGGAGGGATCTTGCCCATGACCTCCTCCGCCCGGCCGCGCACGACCGTCACATGATCCAGTCCGAGCAGTTCCACCACCTCGGTCAGAAAGGTGGTGCGCCTCAGCAGCGGCTCCAGCAGCGTGATCTTGAGGTCTTCCCGGACCAGGGCCAGGGGGATGCCGGGCAGGCCGGCGCCCGACCCGACGTCGCACACCGTCACTCCCTCGGGGACGACCTCGGAGAGCACGGCACAGTTCAGCAGGTGCCGCTCCCAGAGACGGGGCACCTCTCTCGGGCCGATCAGGCCACGCTGGACACCCGCCTCGGCGAGCAGCTCCGCGTACCGGACCGCGTCCGCGAAGCGGGCACCGAACACGTCACGTGCCTGCTCGGGCGCGGGGGGAAGCTCCGCTGCCTCGGTCACGGGGAACCGTCCTTCCGTACCGTGCCGACACCGAGCGCCGACACCAGAACCACGAACTATCAGGCTGACAACATCCGGCCCCGCCTGCGCAACAGACGGGGCCGGTGGAGCATGCATCCGATCAAGCGGGAAGCACAACGACGAAGCGCTGCGGCTCCTCGCCCTCGGACTCGCTGCGCAGTCCGGCGGCCTTGACCGCGTCGTGCACGACCTTGCGCTCGAACGGCGTCATCGGGTCCAGCCGCACGGGCTCGCCACTGCTCTTGGCGTCCGCCGCTGCCTTCGCACCGAGCTCGGACAGCTCGGCCCGCTTCCTGGCCCGGTACCCGGCGATGTCGAGCATCAGGCGGCTGCGGTCACCGGTCTCCCGGTGCACGGCCAGACGCGTCAGCTCCTGGAGCGCCTCCAGCACCTCACCGTCCCGGCCGACCAGCTTCTGCAGATCACGGCTGCCCGTGTCACTGATGATCGATACGGAGGCGCGGTCGGCCTCGACGTCCATGTCGATGTCACCGTCGAGATCGGCGATGTCGAGCAGACCCTCCAGGTAGTCCGCAGCGATCTCGCCCTCCTGCTCCAGGCGCGTCAGGGTGTCTGTGCCCTCGGCAGCGGTGGAGATGGTGCCTTCCGTCACGGATGGACTCCTTCTTACTTCTTGGACGGGGACTTGGGCCGCTGCGGACCCTTGCGCTGTCCGGACTGGGCCTTGCTGCGGGTACCGCTGCCGGGCTGCTTGCCCGTGCCCTTCTTGGCACCGGCGGTGGACTTGGCGGTGCTGCCACCCCGCGGTTGGTCGGACTTGGTCAGCGACGTGGGTTCGCCGGCGGCCTTGGCCGCACCGGACTGACGCTGCGACTTGCTCTGCCGCTTGGGCTGCTGCCGCCTGGGCGTCGCCGTCCCGCCCTGGGCGCCGTCCTCGGCGTGCTCCGTGGGCTCACCCTTGATCACGGCACCGTCGGACTGGGCGACGAGGCCGGACTTGCCCAGGCCGTTGATGAACTTGCGCTCGTACTCGTTGCGGTCCCGGCCCTTGGCGACGATGGCCTTGACGATGGCGCGCTGGCGGCGGTTGCGGGTGCCGCCGTGCTTCACGACGTGCTTGGCGAGGCGCTCCAGGTAGGCGGCCTGGGCCTTCGAACCCGGGGTCGGGTTGTTGTGGATGACGTACATCTGCTGGCCCATGGTCCACACGTTGGTGGTCAGCCAGTAGACGAGGACACCGACCGGGAAGTTGATGCCGAAGACGGCGAAGATGATGGGGAAGACGTACATCAGCATCTTCTGCTGCTGCATGAACGGGGTCTTCACCGTGGTGTCGACGTTCTTCGTCATCAGCTGGCGCTGCGTGTAGAACTGCGACAGCGACATCAGGACGATCATCAGCGCCGTGACGATCCGCACGTCGGTGAGCGAGGAGCTGAGCTCCTGGACCTTCTCCGCGCTGTCCGTGAACTTCGCGGCGAGCGGGGCACCGAAGATGTGGGCCTTCTGCGCACTCCGGAGCAGGCTCTCGTCGATCACACCGACGGTGTTGTTCGACGCGATGCTGTTGAGCACGTGGTACAGCGCGAAGAAGAACGGGGACTGCGCCAGGATGGGAAGACACGAGGACAGCGGGTTGGTGCCCGTGTCCTTGTAGAGCTTCATCATCTCTTCGGACTGGCGCTGCCGGTCGTTCTTGTAGCGCTCCTGGATCTTCTTCATCTCCGGCTGGAGCGTCTGCATCGCACGCGTCGCCTTGATCTGCTTCACGAAGAGCGGGATCAGGCAGATACGGATGAGGATCACCAGGGACACGATGGACAGGCCCCAGGCCCATCCGGTGTCAGGGCCGAAGATGGCGCCGTACACCGTGTGGAACTGGACGATGACCCAGGAGACGGGTGTCGTGATGAAGCTGAAGAAGCTGGCAATCGTGTCCACTAATCATGCTCCTTGGGCATGGGACGAGGTCTCAGCGGCCGGGCTCGAAGGACTCGTCGGACCTGTGGGGGAAGTCTGTCCTTCGGTGGCCGGTTCGGCGGCGGAGGGCCCGCCCTTGCGTGCACGCCAGGCGCTTCGCAGCATTTTGTGCCACCGCGGGCGCTTGCGCGGAGGGACATGGTCCACACCACCGAGCGACCACGGATTGCACCGCAGGATGCGCCAGGCCGTGAGTGCTGTGCCCTTGATGGCACCGTGCCGGTCGATGGCCGTGTAGCCGTAGTGGGAACACGACGGGTAGTACTTGCACACCGGGCCCAGCAGTGGACTGATCGTCCACTGGTAGAGCTTGATCAGGGCCAGCAGCGGGTACTTCATCGGGTGCCCCCTCCCAGGAGCCGCTGGAGGGCGGCATCCAGGTCTCGGGCCAGTTCTGCGTGGTCGGCGTCGCCCGCGCCGGGCAGCGCTCGTACGACTACCAGGCTACCGGGGGGCAGCCGGCCGATCCGTTCGCGCATCAGATGGCGAAGCCTGCGCTTCACCTTGTTGCGCACCACGGCACCGCCCACGGCCTTGCTCACGACGAAACCCGCACGCGTCGGGGGAGCGCTCTCCCCAGGCGCGTGCGGGTCCGTGGCACCGCTACGAAGGTGTACGACGAGGTGCTGGCGCCCGGCCCGGCGGCCTCGTCGAACGGCGTTCGCGAAGTCCTCGCGCCGCCTCAGCCGGTGGTCGGTGGGCAGCACGACGTCATGACCTGATCGGAATCAGGCGGACAGGCGGGCGCGACCCTTGCTGCGGCGGGACGCGAGAATCGCGCGGCCGGCACGGGTGCGCATACGCAGCCGGAAGCCGTGGGTCTTCGCGCGACGACGGTTGTTCGGCTGGAAGGTGCGCTTGCTCACTCGGGGGCTCCAGAAAAGATCGGGGTCTGCGGGATGCCGTCCTGGCTGTCACCGTGCGCCCACGAGTAGCTCGCGTTACGCCCGAGTGCACCGCTGACCGATCACCTTGTGCGATCTGTGCCCATCGGAGGCAGGCGGCAGCAGCCATCGACAACTCGACCTCGTCACGGTACGCGCGGCTGCGCCATTCGGTCAAACCACTGCTCGCCGGGAGACACTTGTCCACAGCCTGGGGACAACAACTTGAACCGTACCGGCCGCGCTGACTACCGTGACTGGACTTCGACTCGTTCCCTTGTGTCCCTTCACCACCCCTTGATCCACCGACCCGTCCCCGAATCACACGTTCGAGGGACCTGTGAGAGAGCGTGCCCTGTGGCTGACGTACCTGCCGATCTTGCCGCAGTGTGGCCACGCGTACTGGAACAGCTCCTCGGTGAGGGCCGTGGTCACGGGGTCGAGGGGAAGGACGAGCACTGGATCCGGCGGTGCCAGCCCCTGGCCCTCGTCGCCGACACCGCGCTGCTCGCCGTGCCGAACGAGTTCGCGAAGGGGGTGCTCGAGGGCCGCCTGGCGCCCGTCGTCAGCGAGACCCTGAGCCGCGAGTGCGGCCGCCCCATCCGGATCGCCATCACGGTCGACGAGTCCGCCGGCGAGCCCCCCGCCCCTCCGGCGCCCGCACCGCCGCGTGCCCAGCCCCGGTACGAGGAGCCCGAGCTCCCGACGGCCCGTCCGGACCGCCCGGAGCGGGAGCAGTACGAAGGGGGATACGACGGGTACGAGGGGTACGGCCGCCGCCGCCCCGAGCAGCAGCCCGGGCCCCCCGGTGACCAGCTCCCCACCGCCCGCCCCGCCTACCCGGCCGAGTACCAGCGCCCCGAGCCCGGTTCCTGGTCCCGGCCCACGCAGGACGAGTACGGCTGGCAGCAGCAGCGCCTCGGCTTCCCCGACCGGGACCCGTACGCCTCACCGTCGCAGGACGCCTACGGCGACCGGGACGCCTACGGCGGCCAGGAGGGCTACGGCGGTCCGCCTCCGCAGGACTACCGTCCGCAGTCGATGGAGCGCCCTTCCTACGACCAGCAGCGTTCCGACTACGACCCGCCACGCGGTGACTACGACCGTGGTGACTACGACCGCGGGGACTACGATCCGCGCGACTCCGGACGGCGCGAGCGGCCCGAGCCCCCGCCCGGGTCCGGCCACGTCCACCGCGGCGGCCCCGTCGGCCCGAACCTGCCCACCACCGGCGCGCCCGGTCCGCTGGCCGCACAGCCCGCGCCGGCCACCGGGCCCGGGGAACCGACCGCGCGGCTCAACCCCAAGTACCTCTTCGACACGTTCGTGATCGGCGCGTCCAACCGGTTCGCGCACGCGGCCGCCGTCGCCGTCGCCGAGGCGCCCGCCAAGGCGTACAACCCCCTCTTCATCTACGGCGAGTCGGGGCTCGGCAAGACCCACCTGCTGCACGCCATCGGGCACTACGCGCGCAGCCTCTACCCGGGCACCCGCGTGCGGTACGTCAGCTCGGAGGAGTTCACCAACGAGTTCATCAACTCCATCCGCGACGGCAAGGGCGACAGCTTCCGCAAGCGGTACCGCGAGATGGACATCCTGCTGGTCGACGACATCCAGTTCCTGGCGGACAAGGAGTCGACGCAGGAGGAGTTCTTCCACACCTTCAACACCCTGCACAACGCGAACAAGCAGATCGTGCTCTCCAGCGACCGGCCGCCCAAGCAGCTGGTGACGCTGGAGGACCGGCTGCGGAACCGTTTCGAGTGGGGCCTGATCACCGACGTCCAGCCGCCCGAGCTGGAGACGCGCATCGCGATTCTGCGCAAGAAGGCGGTGCAGGAGCAGCTCAACGCCCCGCCGGAGGTCCTGGAGTTCATCGCCTCGCGGATCTCCCGGAACATCCGTGAGCTGGAGGGCGCGCTGATCCGGGTGACGGCGTTCGCGTCGCTCAACCGGCAGCCGGTGGACCTGGGGCTGACGGAGATCGTCCTGAAGGACCTGATCCCCGGTGGTGACGACTCGGCGCCGGAGATCACCTCGACGGCCATCATGAGCGCCACGGCCGACTACTTCGGGCTGACGGTCGAGGACCTGTGCGGCACGTCCCGCGGACGGGCGCTGGTCACCGCGCGGCAGATCGCGATGTACCTGTGCCGGGAGCTCACGGATCTGTCGCTGCCGAAGATCGGTGCGCTGTTCGGCGGCCGGGACCACACCACGGTGATGCACGCGGACCGCAAGATCCGCAATCTGATGGCCGAGCGGCGCTCGATCTACAACCAGGTCACCGAACTCACCAACCGCATCAAGGCGGGCTGACAGACCGCCGTATCTGTCGAGGGCGCCCCCGGAGCCGGCCGGGAAGCGCCCTTCGCCGTGCCCGGGCGGGCTCAGCGGAGGCGCCCTTCGCACCGTGCTCGGGCGGGCCCGGCCAGCACAATCGGAGGGCCAGGACGGCCGATCCGCGGCCCGGTCCCGCTCTCCCCGCCGTCTGCCTCGCTCCGCCGCCGCGGCTCCGTTGCCCCGCCCCCGGCTGCTGGGCTCGGCCGGTACCGCTCGCACGGCACGATCCGCCCCTGGGCGGACGATGCCTGCCGCACCCCTTCCCCCTCCGTCCGCCTCGTCCCGGCCCTCGCGCCCACACCCCCGCCCCCTCGTGGACCGTCCCATGACCGCCCACGCACCGCCCTCGTCCCTCCCGTGGGCGGCCCGGGGCCGACCAGGGCCGCCCACGGACCGCCCCGGCACGGTCCACGGAGCATCGCCCGGCATCCCGCCGGCCCCCTCCGGGCACACCGCCCCGCCGTCACGCGGCCGATGGCCGTCGACGCCGCCGCATCTCCCTGTTCGATTAATGGCCTGGTTACGGCCGCGCTCCACAGATTCGACGACTTTTTCGCGTCCACATCCTGGGGACCGGGAAGTTGTCCCGATCCCGTCCACAGGTCACCCTGGTGATGAGCGAACGAGCCTGGTCAGCTGGTTGGGGATTCGTGGACGAACGATCTCCACAAGCTGTGGACAACTCGATGATCCCCAGCCTGTGCACAAAGTTGTCCACGGCCAACCCACAGGCTGGAGCCCTTTGTCCCCAGGGAACACCGTTTTCTCCACATGGCTGTCCACTGTTCGGCAACGTGACGCCCGCCCTCACCGGGTCGAGTGAAAGGCGTCACATCAAGGTGCCGCGAGGCCCTGTGGGAAAGACGCCGAAAGCTGGGGACGGTACTGGGGAGAACTCGCCCCGCCCTGTGCACGGGATGTGCAGAACTTTCTGTTCTCCACAGAAGCGGCTGGTTGTCCACGACCGCCGCCCACAGGGGCCGTGGACAAAATCTCGGCTCTGACCTGCGCAAACGGGGTTATCCACGGTATCCACAGGCCCTACTACTACTCCCGACTAGAGAGAGCGAGGAAATCGTTTCGAAGAGGGTCCTGTGCACAACTCGATGCCTCGACCCCGGCTGCCCCTCGTCACGACTTGACCCCGACGGGCACCTACTGTCAGTGCGGTGCGTCAGACTGGTCCTCGGTGTCCTTCCCCGCACCGGGAGCGATGACACCGAGTCAGACGACGAAGCCAGGCAGGGCGAGAAGCGCCGGCAACAGCAGGAGGCGGCAACAGTGAAGATCCGGGTGGAACGCGACGTACTCGCGGAGGCAGTGGCCTGGGCGGCCCGCAGCCTCCCGGCCCGTCCGCCGGCGCCTGTCCTCGCCGGCCTGCTGCTGAAGGCCGAGGACGGTCAGCTCAGCCTGTCCGGCTTCGACTATGAGGTCTCGGCGCGGGTCTCGGTGGAGGCGGAGACCGAGGAGGAGGGCACGGTGCTCGTCTCCGGCCGCCTGCTCGCCGACATCTGCCGCGCCCTCCCCAACCGGCCGGTGGAGATCTCCACGGACGGTGTCCGGGCGACGGTGGTGTGCGGCTCCTCGCGGTTCACCCTCCACACCCTTCCCGTGGAGGAGTACCCCGCCCTTCCGCAGATGCCGAACGCGACCGGCACGGTCCCCGGCGAGGTCTTCGCCTCCGCCGTGCAGCAGGTCGCCATCGCCGCGGGCCGCGACGACACACTGCCCGTCCTCACGGGTGTGCGCATCGAGATCGAGGGCGACACCGTGACGCTGGCCTCCACCGACCGGTACCGCTTCGCGGTCCGCGAGTTCCTGTGGAAGCCGGAGAACCCGGAGGCGTCGGCGGTCGCCCTCGTGCCCGCCAAGACGCTGCTGGACACCGCCAAGGCCCTGACCAGCGGTGACCAGGTGATCCTGGCACTGTCCGGCGCGGGCGCGGGTGAGGGCCTGATCGGCTTCGAGGGTGCCGGCCGCCGGACCACCACGCGGCTGCTGGAGGGCGACCTCCCGAAGTACCGCACGCTGTTCCCGACCGAGTTCAACAGCATCGCCGTGATCGAGACCGCGCCCTTCGTGGAGGCCGTGAAGCGCGTCGCGCTGGTCGCCGAGCGCAACACCCCGGTGCGCCTCAGCTTCGAGCAGGGCGTGCTGATCCTGGAGGCCGGTTCCAGCGACGACGCACAGGCTGTGGAAAGGGTCGACGCCCAGCTGGAGGGCGACGACATCTCCATCGCCTTCAACCCGACGTTCCTGCTGGACGGCCTGAGCGCGATCGACTCCCCGGTGGCGCAGCTGTCCTTCACCACGTCCACCAAGCCGGCCCTGCTCAGCGGGCGCCCGGCGGTCGACGCGGAGGCGGACGAGGCCTACAAGTACCTGATCATGCCGGTGCGGCTGAGCGGCTGAGCGGCCGCATCGTCCACAGCTGTGCACAGTGCTTCCGGGGTCCGGTGGGCCAACGGCTCCGCCGGACCGGCCGGGCCCCGGAAGCCCCTGTGGACGGACCCGCAGGTGAGGGCGTGCGCATGAGCGCTTACGCCCACAAATGTGCGTGAGCGTCCGGGTTTAGGCTCAGGGCGGTACTCGGTACCCGGCACAGCCGTGCCGCCACGCCACGTCACGTCGCAACCTAAGGAACACAACTGATGGAGCTCGGTCTCGTCGGCCTCGGCAAGATGGGCGGCAACATGCGCGAGCGGATACGCCGCGCGGGCCACACCGTCGTCGGATACGACCGCAATCCGGACCTCGCCGACGTCCACAGCCTTGACGAGCTGGTGGGCAAGCTGGACGGCCCGCGCGTGGTGTGGGTGATGGTCCCGGCCGGTGAGGCCACCCAGGCCACCATCGACGCCCTCGCCGAACTGCTCGAGCCCGGCGACGTCGTGGTGGACGGCGGCAACTCCCGCTGGACGGACGACGAGAAGCACGCCGAGCAGCTGGCCGCCAAGGGCATCGGCTTCGTCGACTGCGGGGTCTCCGGCGGCGTCTGGGGCCTGGAGAACGGCTACGCGCTGATGTACGGAGGCGACAAGGAGAACGTCGCCAAGGTGCAGCCGGTCTTCGACGCGCTCAAGCCGGAGGGGGACTTCGGCTCGGTGCACGCCGGCAAGGTCGGCGCGGGCCACTTCGCGAAGATGGTCCACAACGGCATCGAGTACGCGATGATGCAGGCGTACGCCGAGGGCTGGGAGCTGCTGGAGAAGGCCGACTCCGTCACGGACGTCCGGGAGGTGTTCCGCTCCTGGCAGGAGGGCACGGTGATCCGTTCCTGGCTCCTCGATCTGGCGGTGAACGCCCTGGACGAGGACGAGCACCTGGACGCGCTCCGGGGTTATGCACAGGACTCGGGTGAGGGACGCTGGACGGTGGAGGCGGCGATCGACCACGCGGTGCCGCTTCCCGCGATCACCGCGTCGCTGTTCGCGCGGTTCTCCTCGCGTCAGGAGGACTCGCCGCAGATGAAGATGATCGCGGCGCTGCGCAACCAGTTCGGCGGGCACGCGGTCGAGAAGAAGTAATCCACAGGGATCCACAGCATCACGGGGATCCACAGAACAGGCAGTCATCCACAGGGCCGTGCGGCGGCCCGCGGCGCCGGGGGAGGTCGGCGAAGGACCATGCACGTCACGCACCTGTCGCTGGCCGATTTCCGGTCCTACCCCCGGGTCGAGGTCCCGCTCGACCCGGGGGTGACGGCCTTCGTCGGCCCCAACGGCCAGGGCAAGACGAACCTGGTCGAGGCCGTCGGCTACCTGGCCACCCTCGGCAGCCACCGGGTCTCCTCCGACGCCCCGCTGGTCCGGATGGGGGCCGACCGCGCCGTCGTCCGGGCCCAGGTCCGCCAGGGGGAGCGGCAGCAGCTCATCGAGCTGGAGCTGAACCCGGGGCGGGCCAACCGGGCCCGCATCAACCGCTCCTCGCAGGTCAGGCCGCGGGACGTGCTGGGCATCGTCCGCACGGTGCTGTTCGCGCCCGAGGACCTGGCGCTGATCAAGGGCGACCCGGGCGAGCGGCGCCGGTTCCTCGACGAGCTGATCACCGCCCGTTCCCCGCGCATGGCGGGGGTCCGCTCCGACTACGACCGGGTGCTCAAGCAGCGCAACACGCTGCTGAAGTCGGCCGCGCTGGCCCGTCGGCACGGCGGCCGCACGCTGGACCTGTCGACGCTGGACGTGTGGGACCAGCACCTCGCCCGCGCCGGGGCCGAACTGCTCGCGCAGCGACTGGACCTGATCGCGGCGCTCCAGCCGCTGGCGGACAAGGCGTACGAGCAGCTCGCGCCGGGGGGCGGGCCGGTCACGCTGGAGTACAAGCCGTCCGCGCCCGGCGAGGCGCACACCCGCGAGGACCTGTTCGAGCAGCTCATGGCCGCGCTGTCGGAGGCGCGCAAGCAGGAGATCGAGCGGGGCGTCACCCTGGTCGGTCCGCACCGGGACGACCTGCTGCTGCGACTCGGCGAGCTGCCCGCGAAGGGGTACGCCTCCCACGGCGAGTCCTGGTCCTACGCGCTCGCGCTGCGGCTGGCGTCGTACGACCTGCTCCGGGCCGAGGGCAACGAGCCGGTGCTGGTCCTCGACGACGTCTTCGCGGAGCTGGACACGCGTCGCCGGGAACGGCTCGCCGAACTCGTCGCCCCCGGTGAGCAGGTCCTGGTGACCGCGGCCGTGGACGACGACGTCCCGCACGTCCTGACCGGGACCCGGTTCCGGGTGGCGGAGGGGACGGTGGAGCGCGTATGAGCGAGCCCGGTACGCCGCCCGGGGACACCCCGCCGGGCGCGCCGCAGCCGTCCGGCGTCGATCTCGCGCGGGTGGCGCTGCGGGCGGCCCGGGAGGCGGCCCGTGCGCGGGGTGACGTGGCGCAGCAGAAGAAGCAGGCGCGGCGCGGGGGCCTGCGCTCCGGGGCGCGCGCCGACCGGCGGGATCCGATGGCGCTCGGGGCCGCGATCAACCGGCTGCTGACCGAGCGGGGCTGGGAGGCACCGGCCGCCGTCGGCGGGGTGATGGGGCGCTGGCCGGAGATCGTCGGTGAGGACGTGGCCAAGCACTGCGCGCCCGAGCGGTACGACGAGGACGAACGGGTCCTGGTCGTCCGCTGCGACTCCACGGCCTGGGCGACGAATCTGCGGCTGCTCGCGCCGGCCCTGGTGGCCCGGCTGAACCAGGACCTCGGGCACGGCACCGTGCAGCAGATCAAGGTCCAGGGCCCCGGCGGTCCGGCACGCCGCTACGGCCCTCTGCGCGCGCCGGGAAGCACCGGTCCTGGTGACACGTACGGCTGACGGAACGTCGTTTTCCGGCCCTGCCGCAGCACGTGATCGACATCACATCAGGCGTTCTCAACCCCCTGATCGGGGCGGTCTCGGCCCCCTCGTCCGCGCATCGCACACGGTGGCGAATCGGCACCTGACTCCTAAGTAGCCAAGGGTTGACGCTCAGAAGCGCTGAGTGCCCTCGTGGACCGCCTGGGGCCCCCATCCGCATATCGGGAGTCGCGAGAGGCCGGTTGAGGGCGGCACATGCGGATCCAGGTACCGGCAAACCCCCATCGATGTCAGCGCTACCGGTAGACTGGAGGCAATCCCGCCCCGATCGTGGGGACCGCCCGGGAAAAGCTGAGCAACGCTGATCAAGGCTTACCAACGCAACATGCCGCAGCCGCTCCGGCGACCCTCCCCCAAAGGGGGTACCCCCAGGAGTTCGGCTCGTGCTGTGCCAGAAAGGGCGCTTCGTGGCCGATTCCGGCAACCCCAACGAGATCATCCCGTCCACCGACGCCGGCGCCGAGGCCACCGCCTCGTACGACGCCAGCGCCATCACCGTCCTCGAGGGCCTGGACGCGGTCCGCAAGCGACCCGGTATGTACATCGGTTCGACCGGTGAGCGCGGCCTGCACCACCTGGTGCAGGAGGTCGTCGACAACTCCGTCGACGAGGCGCTGGCCGGCCACGCGGACACCATCGACGTCACGATCCTCGCCGACGGCGGCGTGCGCGTCGTCGACAACGGGCGCGGCATCCCGGTCGGCATCGTCCCCTCCGAGGGCAAGCCGGCCGTCGAGGTCGTGCTGACGGTGCTGCACGCGGGCGGAAAGTTCGGCGGCGGCGGCTACGCGGTCTCCGGCGGTCTGCACGGCGTGGGCGTGTCCGTCGTGAACGCCCTGTCGACCAAGGTGTCCGTCGAAATCAAGACCGATGGCTACCGCTGGACGCAGGACTACAAGCTCGGCGTCCCGACGGCCCCGCTGGCCAAGCACGAGGCCACGGACGAGCACGGCACCACGGTCACCTTCTGGGCCGACCCCGACATCTTCGAAACCACCGACTACTCCTTCGAGACGCTGTCGCGGCGTTTCCAGGAGATGGCGTTCCTCAACAAGGGCCTGCGCATCAACCTCACCGACGAGCGGGAGTCGGCGAAGGCGACGGCCGGTGCGGACGAGGCGGGCGAGGACGAGAAGCACGAGGTCAAGCACGTCTCGTACCACTACGAGGGCGGCATCGTCGACTTCGTGAAGTACCTCAACTCCCGCAAGGGCGACGTGGTGCACCCCACCGTGATCGACCTGGAGGCCGAGGACAAGGACAAGAGCCTGTCCCTCGAGATCGCCATGCAGTGGAACGGCGGCTACACCGAGGGTGTCTACTCCTTCGCCAACATCATCCACACCCATGAGGGCGGTACGCACGAAGAGGGCTTCCGCGCCGCGCTGACCTCGCTGATCAACAAGTACGCGCGCGACCGCAAGCTGCTGCGCGAGAAGGACGACAACCTCACGGGCGACGACATCCGCGAGGGCCTGACGGCGATCATCTCGGTCAAGCTGAGCGAGCCCCAGTTCGAGGGCCAGACGAAGACCAAGCTGGGCAACACCGAGGTGAAGACCTTCGTCCAGAAGATCGTCTACGAACACCTCGCGGACTGGCTGGACCGCAACCCGAACGAGGCGGCGGACATCGTCCGCAAGGGCATCCAGGCCGCCACCGCGCGTGTGGCCGCCCGCAAGGCCCGTGACCTCACGCGGCGCAAGGGCCTGCTGGAGACGGCGTCCCTGCCGGGCAAGCTCTCCGACTGCCAGTCGAACGACCCCACCAAGTGCGAGATCTTCATCGTCGAGGGCGACTCCGCCGGCGGCTCGGCCAAGTCCGGCCGCAATCCGGAGTACCAGGCGATCCTCCCGATCCGCGGCAAGATCCTCAACGTCGAGAAGGCGCGGATCGACAAGATCCTGCAGAACCAGGAGATCCAGGCGCTGATCTCCGCCTTCGGCACGGGCGTGCACGAGGACTTCGACATCGAGAAGCTCCGCTATCACAAGATCATTCTCATGGCGGACGCCGACGTCGACGGCCAGCACATCAACACCCTGCTGCTGACCTTCCTGTTCCGCTTCATGCGTCCGCTGGTCGAGGCCGGGCACGTGTTCCTGTCCCGGCCCCCGCTGTACAAGATCAAGTGGGGCCGCGACGAGGTGGAGTACGCCTACTCCGACCGCGAGCGCGACGCGCTGATCGAGATCGGCCGCCAGCGGGGCAAGCGCATCCGTGAGGACTCCATCCAGCGCTTCAAGGGCCTCGGCGAGATGAACGCCGAGGAGCTGCGCGTCACGACCATGGACCAGGAGCACCGCGTCCTCGGCCAGGTCACGCTCGACGACGCCGCGCAGGCCGACGACCTGTTCTCCGTCCTCATGGGCGAGGACGTGGAGGCCCGCCGCCAGTTCATCCAGCGCAACGCCAAGGACGTCCGCTTCCTCGACATCTGAGTCGGTCTCAGCTGACCGCACCAGGAAGGATCTTCACCAGCAATGACCGACGAGAACACTCCCGTCACGCCCGAAGAGGACGGCCTCGCGCTGCGCGTCGAGCCGGTCGGGCTCGAGACGGAGATGCAGCGCTCCTACCTCGACTACGCGATGTCCGTCATCGTCTCGCGTGCGCTGCCGGACGTCCGTGACGGCCTCAAGCCCGTCCACCGCCGGGTGCTGTACGCCATGTACGACGGCGGCTACCGCCCCGAGCGCGGCTTCTACAAGTGCGCGCGCGTGGTCGGCGACGTCATGGGCAACTACCACCCGCACGGCGACTCCTCGATCTACGACGCGCTGGTCCGCCTCGCGCAGCCGTGGTCGATGCGCATGCCGCTGGTGGACTCCAACGGCAACTTCGGCTCCCCGGGCAACGACCCGGCGGCGGCCATGCGGTACACCGAGTGCAAGATGGCACCGCTGTCGATGGAGATGGTCCGCGACATCGACGAGGAGACCGTCGACTTCACGGACAACTACGACGGCCGCTCCCAGGAGCCGACCGTCCTGCCCGCCCGCTTCCCGAACCTGCTGATCAACGGCTCGGCGGGCATCGCGGTCGGCATGGCGACCAACATCCCGCCGCACAACCTGCGCGAGGTCGCCGCCGGCGCCCAGTGGTACCTGGAGAACCCGGAGGCCTCCCAGGAGGACCTGCTCGACGCGCTGATGGAGCGCATCAAGGGCCCCGACTTCCCGACCGGCGCCCTGGTGGTGGGCCGCAAGGGCATCGAGGAGGCCTACCGCACCGGCCGCGGCTCCATCACCATGCGCGCGGTGGTCGAGGTCGAGGAGATCCAGAACCGCCAGTGCCTGGTGGTCACCGAGCTGCCCTACCAGGTCAACCCGGACAACCTCGCGCAGAAGATCGCCGACCTGGTGAAGGACGGCAAGATCGGCGGCATCGCCGACGTGCGCGACGAGACCTCCTCGCGCACCGGCCAGCGCCTGGTCATCGTGCTCAAGCGGGACGCGGTCGCCAAGGTCGTCCTGAACAACCTGTACAAGCACACCGACCTGCAGACGAACTTCGGCGCCAACATGCTGGCGCTGGTCGACGGCGTGCCGCGCACGCTGTCCCTCGACGCGTTCATCCGCCACTGGGTGACGCACCAGATCGAGGTCATCGTCCGCCGGACGCGCTTCCGGCTGCGCAAGGCCGAGGAGCGCGCCCACATCCTGCGCGGCCTGCTGAAGGCCCTGGACGCCATCGACGAGGTCATCGCGCTGATCCGGCGCAGCGACACCGTCGAGATCGCGCGCGGGGGCCTGATGGACCTGCTGGAGATCGACGAGATCCAGGCCAACGCCATCCTGGAGATGCAGCTGCGCCGGCTGGCCGCCCTGGAGCGCCGGAAGATCGTCCAGGAGCACGACGAACTCCAGGCGAAGATCGACGAGTACAACCAGATCCTCGCCTCCCCGGTGCGCCAGCGCGGCATCGTCAGCGAGGAGCTGGCCGCGATCGTCGAGAAGTACGGCGACGACCGCAAGACGAAGCTGATCCCCTACGAGGGCGACATGTCCATCGAGGACCTGATCGCCGAGGAGGACATCGTCGTCACGGTCACCCGCGGCGGCTACATCAAGCGCACCAAGACGCACGACTACCGGGCCCAGAAGCGCGGCGGCAAGGGCGTGCGCGGCACGAAGCTCAAGGAAGACGACATCGTCAACCACTTCTTCGTGTCCACGACGCACCACTGGCTGCTGTTCTTCACCAACAAGGGCCGGGTCTACCGCGCGAAGGCGTACGAACTGCCGGACGCCGGGCGGGAGGCGCGCGGTCAGCACGTGGCCAACCTGCTGGCCTTCCAGCCGGACGAGGTGATCGCCGAGATCCTCGCGATCCGCGACTACGAGGCCGCGCCGTACCTGGTGCTCGCCACCAAGGCAGGTCTGGTCAAGAAGACCGCGCTGAAGGACTACGATTCTCCGCGTTCGGGTGGTGTGATCGCGATCAACCTGCGCGAGCAGGAGGACGGTTCCGACGACGAACTGATCGGTGCCGAACTCGTGTCGTCCGACGACGACCTCCTGCTGATCAGCAAGAAGGCGCAGTCGATCAGGTTCACCGCCACGGACGACACGTTGCGTCCCATGGGCCGTGCGACCTCGGGCGTCAAGGGCATGAGTTTCCGCGAAGGGGACGAGCTGCTCTCGATGAATGTTGTTCGACCCGGTACGTTCGTGTTCACTGCCACCGACGGCGGGTACGCGAAGCGGACCGCTGTCGACGAGTACCGCGTCCAGGGTCGCGGCGGCCTCGGCATCAAGGCCGCCAAGATCGTCGAGGACCGCGGCACCCTCGTCGGCGCGCTGGTGGTCGAGGAGACCGACGAGATCCTCGCCATCACGCTGTCCGGCGGCGTGATTCGTACGCGAGTCAACGAGGTCAGGGAGACGGGCCGTGACACCATGGGCGTCCAACTGATCAATCTGGGCAAGCGCGATGCCGTGGTCGGCATCGCCCGTAACGCCGAGGCGGGACGCGAGGCGGAGGAAGTCGACGGCGACGTGGCCGTGGACGAGACCGACGAGAGTGCCGCGACCACCGGTGCGGCCGAGGGTGAGGCGCCCTCGGCCGAGTAGGACGAGGAGTGAGTCAGCGTGAGCGGAGCCACGGGCGCCGGACCGGCCGGTACCAGTACGGGGACGGACGGCGGTGCCCGTGGCTCAGCCGCGCCGGCGACCGATCCGCACACGACCAACCTCAAGCCGGTGAAGGCCGATGACACGCGCGCGTCCGGCCCGCAGGGGTCCCCGGGGGGAGGCGTGACGGACGGTCGCGGCCAGCAGGCCGCATCGGCCTCGCCGCTGCCCGGGGAGCGGCCGTCGCAGCAGCAGTCGGGCCCCTACCACCCGCCGCAGGCCTATCCGGCGCAGGCCGGTGCGGCCGCCGGGCAGACCGGTGCGGTCCGGCGCCCACGCACCGGGGCGCGCACCACGCCGCGCGTGCGCAAGGCCCGGCTGCGGGTGGCCAAGATGGACCCCTGGTCGGTGATGAAGGTCAGCTTCCTGCTCTCCATCGCCCTCGGGGTCTGCACGATCGTCGCCTCGGCCGTGCTGTGGATGGTCATGGACGCCATGGGCGTGTTCTCGACGGTGGGCGGCACGATCTCCGAGGCGACCGGCTCCAACGAGTCCAACGGCTTCGACCTGCAGTCCTTCCTGTCGCTGCCGAACGTCCTGCTCTTCACCACGATCATCGCGGTCATCGACGTCGTCCTGGCGACGGCCCTCGCGACCCTCGGCGCCTTCATCTACAACCTGTCCGCGGGTTTCGTGGGCGGCGTCGAACTGACGCTGGCCGAGGACGAGTGACCGGCACCCGGGCCCGTCCCGGCCTGCTCGACGGTTCCCCGACAACCGATTTTGGGACTGCCCCGGTCGTGCGCTAATCTTCAGGAGTCAGCGCGCGGGACATACACCGCAGAGCGCGGCGGGGCTATAGCTCAGTTGGTTAGAGCGCATCCCTGATAAGGATGAGGCCACTGGTTCAAATCCAGTTAGCCCCACCAGCACGAAGACCCCCAGTCGAGACCGGCTGGGGGTCTTCGGCATCTACGGCTGACACCAACGGCGGCGGTCCAGCCGATGAGCGGATCTTCCAGCAGCTCGGCGAGCATGGCCACCGGTTCGCTCTCGCTGTCGCCGGCGCATCATGATCCGCCGGCTTCGCCCATGACGGTTGCCTCATGACGGTTTGGCCGAAGCCGAAGCCGAAGCCGAAGCCGCTACGTGGGCCTGGTCGCAGCACCGGTGGTTCGCTTCGCGCAAAGGCGCTGGAAACCCAAGGCGGTCCGGACCGGCACGGAGATGCCGGCGCACCCGATGAAGACGAACGAGCCGTCTCCCTCCGGGCGATGGACGAGCCACACAGCGGCTCCTGCCGCCCACCACGCAGCAACCACGAATGCCGCCGTGGGGCTGCGGTGTGCCCAGGTCAGGAACCTGCGCTTCTCCACGATGTCCCCCTCCGTGCCGAACGGCTTCTACCCGCTGCTTCCCCGCGCACGGGCAGGGGAACGGGTTGCCGGCCATCGCTGAAGGGCCAAGGGGGGAGAACGGCCCCGGCCCTGACGGGAGCCCCGGGCCGCCCCTGGACTGTCCGAGGCGAACCGGCGTTGACGGACGACGCCGCCCCGCCGAGACCGGCGGGGACCTTCGGCATCCCGGGCGCAGGACCGGCCGCACGCCCTCGTCGAGCCCGGTCGGCCTCCGCAGGGGCGGCCGCCCTGCTGTGCTGTGCCGATCCGGGCCCTCTGACGATCCGGGCCCTCTCACTGGCCGCACCGCCCGCTGGCAGACTCTCTGCCGACCGCACCGGCGCGAGGGGCGTCCGGGGCGAGGAGGGGGGGGCGTGTGCGCGGCCGGGTGCATGACGTGGTGTGGGGCACGGTGCGGGTGGTGCTGGCCGCCGTGCTGCTGGGGACGGCGTGGCACCTGGCCGGGAGCGCCGGAACGGAGCGCTCGGCCGCCCTCGACTTCCCGCGCCTGGAGATACCCCACACCGAGGGACCCGACCCGGGCGGTCTGAAGGTGTGCGGGGAGCGACACCAGGGGCCGTTCTGCCTGCGGGCGGAGCACGTGACCGTGGACGACGTGCAGCTGAAGCTGAACAAGAAGAGCGGCGCCCGCTACCGGCTGGTGTTCGGCCGGTCCGGCGGACGCACGCTGGCCCTCAGCCTGGACATCCGCCACAGGGACCAGGACGTGGTCGAGGCTGCTGCCGGGCGCGGAGAGGCAACCCTGTACTGGTGGCGCGATTCGGTGCGCCTGCTGGACGTGACGTCGGCGGGCGGTGAGCAGCGGACGCTGCGCACAGCGCACTACCCGAGCCGGGAGTTCGTCGCGCCCGCCGCCTTCGGGGCGGTCCTCGCCGGGCTGGGCGTGGGACTTCTGTGGTCGGGGCTGTGGCGGATCGCGCGTGGGGGTGCCTCCCGGATGGACTGGCCGTGGCAGACGACGGTGCCGGGGGTGGCCCTCACCCTGGCAGGGCTGGGCGGGGCCGCCGGCGCGCTGTTCGCGGTCCGTTCGCCGTGGACGATGGCATGGACGGCGGGTGTGGCGGGAGTGGTGGGCGCGGTCGGCATGGCCCGCTGGGCGTACCGGCTGGTGCGGCGCCGGCTGCCGGCCCTGGAGCGGATGGAGCCCGTCACCCCGGAGGCCGAGCGCTACGTCCCGGGGACCGTGTGGGGGCCGGGCCCGTGGGCGTTGCTGTCGATGGGGTGGCTGCGGGCCGGCCCGCAGGGACTCGCTGCCGTACCCGGACCCGCCACGGGGACCGGTGGGTTCGGCGTGCGGCCCTTCCCGGCGGCTCTGCGCCTGGTCCGGGTGCGGCCGCCGTACCGGGACGACCCGATGAGGCTGAGGTTCGGCCGCTACCCCCGTACGGACGGGGCGGAGGTCCCGCAGAAGGCGCTCGTCGCCGAGTGCGAGGCCGTCGGCGGGCCGGTTCCGGGCGCGCGGGTACTGATCGGTGCGGGCAGCGAGGACCTGCCCCACGTGCTCGGCGCGCTGACTCCTGCCCGTTCGGCCCGGACGTCCGCGACCTCGGCCGCCCCGGGCCCGGACGGTCCGGACGCTCCGGTCGGCCGGGCCGAATAGGACGGCGCAGGCGGCACCAGGGACCCCGGAGGCGGCTCCAGCCCGGGAGCAGAGGTACCGGGGGACGGCTTCGCCCCGGATCCCAGTCGGGCCCGAGCGGCTGGTGGCGGCGCGGAGCTTTGCAGGTCCGCGCGCGACCGATGGCGCGACCGATGGCGCGACCGATGGCGCGACCGATGGCCAGCCGGCCCTGGCGGGCCCGGTCGGAGTGGTGTCCGCCGGCGGTTGCTCCTGGCCCGTGGGCAGGATGCGGCCGCGACGGAAGGGTGTCCGGCGTGTGTTGCTGGTCGGCGCCGAGCGTCCGCCGTGGTGGATGGCGGAAGCCGGCGGAGGGAGGCGTGCGGGAGGGGCATGGGGAAGGCCCGGCTGCTCGCGGGGAGCTGCCGGGCCTGTGGCGTGCCGTGCGTGCTGTACGCAAGTTCGCCAGGACTCGGGGGAGCGGAACGGCACGGGTCGGGTGGTCCCCGGAGGTCAGCGTTGCAGCGGGACGCGGTGGCCGGTGAGGGGGCCCGTCGGTGCCGTGGCGTCCTCCGCGACGGCGGCGGAGTCGGAGCAGTCCGTACCCGGCGCAGCGGCCGCGGAGTCGGCGAACGGGTGCCGGCGGCAGCCGGGCGAGGTGCCGTGGGCCTCGGCGCGGATGCGCTGCTTCATCGTGGGGGGCAGGGACCTGGTCTTCGGCCAGGCCCTGAGGGACGTCGCCGGGGCCGTGGTGTCAGGAGCGCTCTCGCTGTTGCGCGTCGTCTCGCTCTGCTGTACCGCGGCGGAGGCCGTCGTGGTGATCAGGCCGAGCGCCGTGCACAGCGCGAGGAAGGCGGTGACGATGACGGTCCAGAGCTTCATGACCTTGTTCCTGGCCACGGGTCCCTCACTTTCGGGTTGGGCGATTTGCGTACTTTCCTCATGATGTGTAAGAGCGCCGCGAAGTGGTGGACCGACGCCCGTGGCGCGTCGATGTTCAGATGAACACCACCCGGATGGACGCAAGAGGGGAAAAAATGACGGGAGCCGGGCGAGAAGGGGTCAAAATCACCGTCCGTGCGGGTGTCGTCACCCTCCGGTGAGACGGGCGGATTCCGCTCCTAATCGGCACACTGCAGCGCGAGTTGAGAGGCCCGGGCAGGTCACCGATTGATATCGGCCGGTGTGTATAGTCGGGCGCCAGAGGTCCCCTACGTCAAGGAAAGACGAGGTAGCGCGGTGAAGAAGCTTCTCCTGGTCGCACTGGCCGCCATCGGCGGGCTCCTCGTGTACCGCCAGATCCAGGCGGATCGCGCCGAGCAGGATCTGTGGACGGAGGCGACTGACTCCGTGCCCACGGGTTCCTGAGTACCGACAGCCGACGCTGAACAGGCCCCGACCGCCCCGGCGGTCGGGGTTTTGTGTGTCACGGGGCCTTGTCGGCGGACCCGGTCCGCGCGGCAGGATGGGCGCCTGATCGACGTCCGGGATACGACGAGGGGTGGCGCGTGAGGGGACGGCGGTGTAAGTCGGGGGAGCGCACACGCGCCGGGCGGGACGGTGCGTCCACGGCCCGGCGGACGGGCGTACTGGTGCTCGCCTCCGCGGTGGCCCTCGGCGCACTGGGCGCACGGCCGGCGCAGGCGGCGCCCGGGGCCCCGGGGGATTACGCCTTCGCCGAGGGCGCCGCGCGCGTGGCGGGGGCGTCGAGCACCGCGGACGCACAGCCGTTGGAGGCGGGACGGGCCTACCGCAGCACCCTTCCGGCCCGCGGCACCGTCCACTACAGCCTGCAGCTCGACGCCGCTTCCACCGCGTACGTCTCCGCCACCGCCGTTCCGCCGGCCCAACTGCGCTCCTCCTCGGCCGCCGACGGGATCAAGGTGTCCCTCCAGGACTCCCGGGGGCGTTCGTGCGACGTCGACACCGCGGACTTCGGTGCCGCGGGCAGCCCGCATCCGGTCGCGGCGTCGGCCGTGCGCGACACCTCCCGTCGTACCTCGCTGTGCAAGGAGGCCGGTACCTACTACGTGACAGTCGAGCGCACCGACCCCGACGGTGAGGGAGTCTCCCCCCGTGACTGGGAGCTGGAACTCGCCGTGGTGACGGAGCCGCCGCTGGAGCAGGAGGGAGCGACGCGGGCGCCCCGGGAATGGGACTCGGCGTCCCCCGAGCCCGTCGGCGGCACGGCCGAACGGCGGGCGGGCGGCGCCGGGTTCGCGCGGGCGACCCCGCTCGGTGAGGGGGTGTGGCGGGACGATCTGCACCCCGGCAGCACGCTCTTCTACACGGTGCCCGTGGACTGGGGCCAGCAGGTGTCCGTCACGGCCGAACTGGGCAGCACGAACGGCGACGCCAAGGGCTTCGTCGCCGGCGCCCTGGACCTCGACCTCTACAACCCCGCCCGCGGTCACGTCGCCGACCTGCGGGTGGCCTACGACGGCGGGCAGAAGGCGGGCAGCCTCCCCGCGTTGCCTCCCGTCGCGCACGCCAACCGCCATGCGACGACCGGCAGGGTCGGGGCGGTGCGGGCCGCCGGCACGTACTACCTCGTGGCCCACCTGGCGACGGGGGTCGCCGACGACTTCGGCACCGGCCCGGTACCGCTGACGCTCCGGGTGCGGGTGGAGGGGACGGCGCAGTACGGGCCCGACTACGCGGGGCAGGCCGTCCCCCCGGGCGTCTTCGCGGTGACCGAGGCCGACCGACGTGCGGCGGACGAGGGCGCCGAGGGGGGTGGCGCCGCGATGCTGGCCCTGGCGGTCGGCGGTCTCGGTGCCGGCAGCGCAGTGCTGGCGGGGCTCGCCGTGTGGACGGTCGTGGCCCGCCGTCGAGCAGCCCCGTAGCGGGAAGCAGAGGGCCGGGCCGGCGCCGGGAGGAGCCCTCCTTTCCTCACCGCGCGTGCCTGTGTGCCTGTGCGCCTGTGCGCCCTGTGCACCTGGGCGCCTGTGTGCCCTGTGCACCTGTGTGCTCGCGTGCCGGTGTGGCGGGGGCAGAGGGCCGAGCCGAGTGGGCGACGGGCCGGAGCCTGCGGTGCGGTGCGCTCAGATGCGGCTGAGGGCCCAGAAGCCCACGGCGTAGCAGAGGAGGGCCAGGAGCAGCAGTGGTACGGCCACCTTCGCGGGCGGGCCGGGGCGTCGGGGGCGGCGGTGGCCGGGGGGCGCCCCGGTCGACGCTGCTGAAATCGCCTCACCCGAAGACGGAACCTGCGGGTCTTGGGCGGTGTATTCAGCAGTGTAGGCATCGGCATGCGGAGGTCCGGCCGGTGCGGAGTACGCGGGAGGACGAGGCAGGAAGGGGGTGCGCAGAGCGTGGGTGGGGTCGTGCGGGGAGGCGCCCTGGGGGGCGAAGTGCGCCGGTTGGCGGTCAGGGGTGTGCGGGCCGGCCTGCCCCTGTTCCTGGTGGTGCTGCTTCCGTGGTGCGTACGCGCGGTCTGGCTCCGGGGTGTGCCCGTGCGGCGGCCGGTGCGACTGGGGCGACGCCTGCGGTGGTGGTTGCTGCGGTCCCGGAACCGGCCGGGGCGGATGAGGAGGGGCGGGGGGAGAGAGGGACGGACTCGGGGTAGGAGCCGCTCCGGGGGGCGGGAGGTGGAAGCTCCCGGTGTCCGACATGCTCTGCTGTTGCTGTTGCTGTTGCTGTTGCTGTTGCTGTTGCTGCGGCTGCGGCTGCGGCCGGTGGTGGGGTGGGGGTGGGGGTGGGGTCTCGGCCCGGGGCGTGGTGGCCGGGACACCGGGGGCAGGGGTGATGGAGGTCCGGCGGGGATCGTCGGGTGGGGACTCCGTCCCGCTGTCGTGGCCGTGTGTCCCCTGCGGCGCCGGGGACGGTGCCGGGGGCTCGGACGGGACCGGTCCGGGAGGTGTGCCTGGTCCTCCAGAAGCGCCGGAGGGGTGCGCGGTTACCGGAGTGGACGGGCTCGTGCCGACCGGGGTGTCGCCGGTGCCGCCGCGCTCGCCGACGGCTCCGGTGCCGGGGGCGTCCGGGACGCCGGTGACCGGCCGGGGCGGGGGGACGTCGCTGCGCTCGTCGCCTGCCGGGTCCGGGACGGTGCCCTGCCGCGCTCCGGTCGGCGGGCCGGGCGGCGCGCCCTCGTCCCCCGGCCCGAGGGCCTCCGCCGGGGGCCGGTGCGTCTCCGTGGTGGCCGTGGCCCCGCCGTTCCCGCCGAGCCGTACCCCGGACGCGCGCTTCAACGGCCCGTCGGGTCCGAACCCCGGTGGAAGAGGCCCGAGTTGGTCGAAGATCTCGATCTGCTCGTCGTCGGGTCCCGGCTCCGGGAGCAGCTCCGCGGCTGCGGCGAGCGCCTTGCGCGCCCCGGTGACCGTGCGGAAGCGGGCGTCGGGGTTCGGCTGCAGCAAGGTCGCCACGACCTGCCACAAGGGTTCGGGGATGCCCTGCGGCGCGCCGGGCGTCCCGTGGTCGGCGAAGTGCTGGACGAGGGCCTTGCTGTCCGGCTTGGCGCCCTCCAGGAGATACAGGGCGACCAGGCCCACGGCGAAGAGGTCGGAGGGGAAGTCCGGTTCGGCGCCCATCATCTGCTCGGGTGCGAGGTAACCCGGCGTTCCCACCACCAGGTTGGTCTCCGTCAGCCGGGGTTCGCCCAGCCGCATCGCGATGCCGAAGTCGGAGAGACGCAGGCGGGGGCGGCCGGTACCGGTCGCCTCCAGGAGCACGTTGGCCGGCTTGATGTCGCGGTGCACGACTCCCTCCGCGTGCACCGCGGCCAGCCCGGCGAGCAACTGGTCCAGCACCGTGCAGACGAAGCGGGGCGGCAGGGGGCCGTAGTCGCCGACCAGGTGGACCAGGGAGCCGCCGGCGACCAGGTCCATGGTGAACAGGACCTTGTCGTCGTCGGCGGCCCAACTGGTGGGCGCGAGCACATGGGGATGGTCGATGCGCAGCGCCTGTTCGCGGACGAAGCGCAGGAGGGAGTGGGCATCGCTCTGCAGCAGCACCTTGGCGGCCACATAGCGGCGTCGCCGGTGGTCCCAGGCGCGCCAGACGGCGCCCACACCTCCGCGTCCGATCGGATCGGCCAACTCGTAGCGGCCGGCGAACACCTCACCCATGGCCGTGCTCCGCCCCTCCCCCTGCGCCGTCGCCCTCCGTGTCCCGCGCCCGGGCGGGGGTCAGTTCTGGTGGGACTGGTAGTGCGCCACCGCGTCGGAGGTGCGGCCCGCTCCGTAGACGCGGAGGAATTCCGCCAGTTCCGGATGGGTGGGGGCGAGGGAGTCTGCCGCCTCGATGATGTCGCCGGCCGCCGCCACCGAACGCAGCAGGGACTGGATCTCACGGACGACCCGCTTGACCGTGGGGGCGCCCGAAGTGCTGGTCGTCTGCGTGGTGTTGCTCAGCACCGAACCCCCCTGCGACTTCTTGATCTCCTCCATGCGCTCGGTGGCCTCGGCCGCGCTGACGCTTCCGTCGGCGACCTGTCCCGCGAGCTCCTGCAGCAGTTGGACCCGCTGGACGACCGCGGGATTGCCGATCTTGGCCCGCTGGCCGCTCATGAGCTGTGACAGCATCGGCGCGGACAGTCCGAGCACTCCCGCAAGACGGGCCTGATTGAGGCCGAGGTCGTCTATGAGCCTACGGAAGAGCGCCCCCAGTGGCTCCCCGTACCAGTTCCGCTGCAGTTCCCGCGCTCTGGCGGTGGCTTCCTGCTGTGCGGCGTCCATTGCGTCTCCCCATCGCTTCCCCAGGAACCGCGGTTCGCTGTAGCGAACCACGTCCGAGCATCTTACGGAGAGTGGTTGGTCACGGGGACCCCCAATCCTTTTGCGGAATCCCGGGGGTGACCCGGTACTCTGGTGTGCGACGCCCGCCGGGATGCTGTTTCCGGGCGGACGCTTCGTTTCTGGGGCCTTAGCTCAGTTGGTAGAGCGCTGTCTTTGCATGGCAGATGTCAGGGGTTCGACTCCCCTAGGCTCCACAACCGGACCCCTTCGATCTGCGGAAAAGCAGCGAAGGGGTCTTACGTTTCACGTGAAACAGCGCGGTGGGCCGGGAGATCGACGTGATCTCCCGGCCCACCGCGCTGTTGGCGCCGCCGCGCGTCAGGCCTGATCGTCGCGCTTGGCGGCCTCCTCCTCGGCCTCCTTGGCCTGGACCTCCGGGTCCAGGGTGGCGCCGCTGCCGTCCACGGAGGTCAGCGTGGTGCCCTCGGGAACATCCGTCGCGGCCGGCGGTTCCACCAGCCAGTCCGGGTTGGCCTGCTTGTCCCACCACTTCCAGGCGGCGTAGGCGCCACCGGCGATGGCCCCGGCGATCACGATCACCTTGGCGACCCGGCCGGCCTTGGCCCGGCGCTGCTGCTTGCGGACCAGCTTCTGGATCTGCCGCGCGGTGACCTGACCACGGAGCGCGGCGAGCGCGGCCGCACTGCGGGCAGCCGCTTCCTCCGTGACCGGACCCGCGACGGCGATCGCCTGCTCGATCCGGGGTCGGGAGTAGTCGGCCGCCTGCCGCGCCGCCTTGCGCGTGCGGAGGGCGGCCTCCTGGGCAGCGTGATCGACCTTCGGCGGCACGTGCGTCCGGGCCTGCTCCAGGTATGGCTGGATGTGAGCGCCGTACTGGACACGGGCCTGGCCTGCGGCCTGGGTCACCTTGGGCGCCAGCCGTACGCGCGCCTCCTGTGCGTAGTGCGCGGCCCTTACCTTGGCCGTGTCGGCGTAGGGCGCCACCACTTCCGCGGCGTGCAGCACGCTGTCCTTCGCCGAACCGGTCGCGGCGCGCACGCTGTCGATGCGGGTCACGGGTTCCTCCTCCTCGGTGGCGTACGGTATTTCGACTTTCCACCCTTTTACGGATCATGCATCGCGCGCGGCCGTCGGGCATGCGCGGACGGGCATACGGGTGCCGGTGCAGTTGATCGGTTGCGATAGCGGATGAAGCGGTCATTCAGGGGCTTGTGGTCGACAATGCCACGGATCGCCGCCCTGTGCCCCCGTCGGGGCGAACACTCCCCGGTCTTTTCCGCAACCCGGTCGGCACAGTCGTGTCCTGTGAGCGGGCGCCGGACGACTGACGGTCCGGTCCGTGCGAGGATCGGACCGTCACCGAAAGACAACGGAAGGCACATCGTGGCTGAGCAGCTCAACGCCACCCTGAAGACCAACCACGGCAACATCGAGGTGCGGCTCTTCCCGAACCAGGCGCCGAAGACGGTCAAGAACTTCGTCGAGCTCGCCAAGGGCGAGCGGGAGTGGACGCACCCGGAGACCGGTGCCAAGTCGACGGACAAGCTCTACGACGGCACGGTTTTCCACCGGGTGATCAGCGGTTTCATGATTCAGGGCGGTGACCCGCTGGGCAACGGCACCGGCGGCCCCGGCTACCAGTTCGAGGACGAGTTCCACCCGGACCTCCGCTTCGACAAGCCCTACCTGCTGGCCATGGCCAACGCGGGGCCGGGCACGAACGGCTCGCAGTTCTTCATCACCGTCGCCCCGACGGCGTGGCTGACCCGCAAGCACACCATCTTCGGCGAGGTCGCCGACGCGGCGAGCCAGAAGGTCGTGGACACCATCGCCTCCGTGCAGACCAATCCCCGCACGGATCGTCCGATGAGCGACGTGGTCATCGAGTCGGTCGAGATCCGCGAGGGCTGAGCCCTCCACAGCCGAAACTCCTGCGAGGCGGATCGCCCGCGGGGAACCAATCGCCCCGCTCGTTCGTAAGGATGGGCGGGGCGGGGGTTTTCGACGACCGAGGGGATTACATGGACGACCAGGCTGCCGGCAGCCCGCGGGACGCCCACAGCGTCCCCTCCTGCTACCGCCACCCGGGCCGCGAGACCGGCATCCGCTGCACCCGCTGCGACCGGCCGATCTGTCCCGAGTGCATGGTCGACGCGGCGGTCGGTTTCCAGTGCCCCGACTGCGTCCGCGGAGGATCGGGCACCGGGCACGCCCCGAGTGCCTCCGTGCCGAGGACGATCGCCGGGGGCACCGTCACCGAGGATCCCCGGCTGGTCACCAAGATCCTCATCGGGATCTGCCTCGCCGCCTTCCTGGTCCAGATGTCGGCCGGGGACGCGTTCACCGACCGTTTCGACCTCATCGGCCGGGCCTTCGTGCCCCACCTCGGCACGCTCGAGGGCGTGGCGGAGGGGCAGTACTACCGGCTGTTGACGTCGATGTTCCTGCACGGCAGCTACATCCACATCATCTTCAACATGCTGAGCCTGTGGTGGATCGGCGGTCCCCTGGAAGCGGCGCTCGGCAGAGCCCGCTACCTGACCCTCTACCTGGTGTCCGGCCTCGCGGGCAGCGCGCTGAGCTACCTGATCGCCGCCCCGAACCAGCCCTCGCTCGGTGCCTCCGGGGCCGTTTTCGGCCTGTTCGGTGCCACCGCCGTACTGATGCGCCGGCTGAACTACGACATGCGGCCGATCATCGCCCTGCTGGTGATCAACCTGATCATCACTTTCAGCCCGGGCTTCAACATCGCCTGGCAGGCCCACCTCGGCGGGCTCGTCGCCGGTGTGGTGATGGGGTACGCCATGATCCACGCCCCGCGCCAGAAGCGGACGTTGATCCAGTACGGAACCTGTGCGCTGGTACTCGCCGCCGTCGTGATCATGACCCTGCTGAGAACGTCGCAACTCATCTGACGGTGTGCGGCGGTGCCCGCCCGGACCGGGCCGGTTCGCCGGACAGGCTCTGCGCGTAGCCAGGTCCCCGGCATCGACTCCGGCCGACGGCAGGGCGGGTCCGGCACCGGCACTGGTCCGGCACCAGGGCGAGTCCGGCGGTGCAGGGCCGGTCGATTCCGGCGGTGAAGGCGGAGAGGGTCCCGGACTGTGTGCTGAGGCGGGCAGCTGTGACCGGGAGGCGATGTTGTCCACAGTATGTGGCGGATCTTGTGCACAGGGTGCGGGAACATCTGTGCCTGCTGTCACCGGGCTGAGTTTCCGCAGGTCAGCGCCAGGGTGAACAGGTTTTCGATTGCCGGTGGTTCTGTCACACCGGCGTCAACGTCCGATGGGTTATCCACAGATCGTCGTTCTTTTCCCCACGCTGTGGAAAGGGCTGTGGATAACTCAGTGGATAGCCCTGCCCAGAGCTGCCGCGCGGCCTGGGCAGGGGCCCACTCACACTACGGTGCGTGCTACTTCCACTGGGTGGAGACGCCGAATCCGGCGGCGATGAAGCCGAAGCCCACGACGATGTTGAAGTTGCCCAGGGCTTCGATCGGGAGCCTGCTGTCCGTGACGTAGAAGACGACGATCCAGGCCAGGCCGATGGCGAACAGACTCAGCATCACGGGCGCGACCCAGCCGCGGCTGTTCATCTTCAGCGCGGTCGCCTGCTTCGCGGGCGGCGGCGTGTAGTCGGCCTTCTTGCGGATACGTGACTTCGGCACGAGGGTCTCTCCTGTCGATGCGCTGCGTGGCCGCGCAGGGAACTGGGTCGGGCTCAAAGCAGCGTACAAGGGGACTCTGAGCGCTCCCCCGGGCGTCCGTTAGCGTAGTGCTTCCGCGGCGCCGAAGGAGATAAGGGTACGTTGAGCAATTCTGCCTACTCCCGGGGTTCGGAATCCAGTCCTGTCCGCCGACGCCGTTTCCGGCCCGTGCGGGTGCTCACCGCGGGTGTCTTCGCCCTTGCCGGGCTCATCTTCTTCACCAGCTTCAACACGGCCAAGGGCACCAACATCCGCACCGACGCGTCCCTGCTGAAGCTCTCCGACCTCGTGCACGAGCGCAGCCGCAAGAACGGCGAGCTGGAGGAGTCCAACGGGGCGCTGCGCAACGAGGTGGAAGCCCTCGCCGAGCGGGACGACGGCAGCACCAAGGCCGACGACGACCGCCTCACCGCGCTGGAGCAGCGGGCGGGCACACGGAAGCTGAAGGGCGAGGCGGTCACCGTCACGCTGAACGACGCCCCGCCGGACGCCACCGCCAAGCTCCCCGGCTACCCGGAGCCGCAGCCGGACTACCTGGTCATCCACCAGCAGGACCTTCAGGCCGTGGTGAACGCGATGTGGCAGGGCGGCGCCGAGGGCATCCAGGTCATGGACCAGCGGCTGATCTCCACCAGCGCCGTGCGCTGCGTGGGCAACACCCTCATCCTGCAGGGCCGGGTCTACTCGCCCCCGTACACGATCACCGCGGTCGGCGACCCGGAGAAACTCCGGGATGCCCTCACCGCCTCTCCGGCGATCCAGAACTACATGGTGTACGTCAATGTCTACGGGCTCGGCTGGAAGGTCGAGAACAGGGGCACGGTCACCCTTCCCGGCTACTCGGGAACGGTGGACCTGCACTACGCGAAGCCCGTGGAGTGACCGCCGCGTGCGGTGACGAACCGCGCGATCCTTCGGTCACCGCTTACCGCTCACCGCTCACCGCTCACCGGGAGCCGCCGGTGCGCGTGACCGTCAGGGCCGTCGGCGTGCGGTGCGCATCACCGGCGCAGCCGTGTCCGGCCACCTCGTCCACCTGTTCACGCCGTGGTTTCACGTGGAACAAGCCCGGTGCCATGCAGGGGCCGGGGCACGCGTGGTTTCACGTGGAACAAGCACCTGTCGCCGTGCATCGGCGAGGGCACGGCCACCGGCAGGCCGGCTGAGGAAGAAGGGCCCCGGCCGCGGCGCGGTCACCTCCCGGCCGATCGAGCCGGGGAACTTCTCGATGGCCTGCCACCGCCGCACCCTTGGTGATCCGTAACGGACTTTCCCCAGCTCGGACCGGGTGACGCGACGATGCTCACCGGCGCAACGACGTGCTGCGTGCACCGGATCGACAGGGGCCCCGAAAATCCGTGCCCCCGGACATCGAGGCAATCGCCCCCGTGCCACGTATGTCCGGGTACAAGCAGCCGGGCCGCCACCGAGGCCGGCGACGTGCGAACCGGAACGGAGGGGGACGGCCACCGCCCGACCGCCCGGGCGCACTTGGACCCCCCTCTGCCGCCGGAGGCCGGGAAACCGGAGGGGTCGCGCCGTTAGTCTGGTGGCGTACGGCGTAAGTCGGGTGCCGTGGTACGACGGAAGGGACGGCATGTACAGCTGGATCTGGCGGCATCTGCCGGGGAACGGGTGGGTGCGCGCACTCATCTCGCTCGTGCTGATCATCGCCGTGGTCTACGTCCTCTTCCAGTACGTCTTCCCCTGGGCCGAGCCGCTGCTGCCCTTCAACGATGTGACGGTGGACAACCAGTGAGCGCGCGCATTCTCGTCGTCGACAACTACGACAGCTTCGTCTTCAACCTGGTCCAGTACCTGTACCAACTGGGCGCCGAGTGCGAGGTCCTGCGCAACGACGAGGTGTCGACCGCGCACGCGCGCGGGGGAGGCTTCGACGGGGTGCTGCTCTCCCCCGGCCCCGGCACTCCCGAGCGGGCCGGTGTCTGCGTGGAGATGGTGCGCCACTGCGCGGCGACCGGCGTGCCGGTGTTCGGCGTCTGCCTCGGCATGCAGTCGATGCAGGTGGCCTACGGGGGTGTCGTGAACCGCGCCCCGGAGCTGCTGCACGGCAAGACCTCCCCCGTCACGCACGAGGGCAAGGGCGTCTTCGCGGGACTGCCCTCCCCGTTCACGGCGACCCGTTACCACTCGCTGGCCGCGGAGCCGACCACGGTCCCGGCGGAGCTGGAGGTGACGGCGCGGACGCCCGACGGCATCGTGATGGGGCTGCGCCACCGTGAACTGCCGGTCGAGGGCGTGCAGTTCCACCCCGAGTCGGTGCTCACCGAGCACGGCCACCGGATGCTCGCCAACTGGCTGACGGAATGCGGCGACCGGGACGCGGTGGCGAGGTCGGCGGGGCTCGCCCCCGTCGTGGGCAGGTCCACGGCGTGACCGCGCTGCGCCCCGAGCGCGAGTCCGGTGCCGAGTACGGGGAGTCGTTCACCGACGGCTCCTCCCACGGCTCCGGCGGCGGGCAGGGGACCCCGTACGGACAGCAGCCGTACGGGGCGCCCGGCACACTCGGGGACGGCGGCTGGTACGGGGACGCCCCGCCGAACGCCCACGGCGGCACGTCCTACGGCGAGGGCACCTACACCGGCCCGGCCGCCCAGCACACCGGCTCCGCTCCCCCCTACCACGCCTCCGCTCTCCCGCCCGGGGACGCCTACAGCGGGGGTGCGTACCGCGACCTGTACGGCGGGGGCGCGTACCCGGGGCAGGGCCCCGGTGGGGGCGCCTACGGCGCGGACCCGCTCGAGAACACCTCCTACGGCCAGGCCCCGACCGGCGCCACCGCCCACGCCGCTCCCCCCGCCGCCCCGTCGTACGGCGGAGCACCCCACGACACGGCCCATCACGACCGGGCCCAGCACGACCCGGCCCACCACGACCCGGCGGCCTACGACACGGCCCCCTACGGCGGAGCCGCCTACGACGGGACGGCACCCTACGGGGGTGCCGCGTACGCCGGCGGCCCGGCCGGTAGCGCCTCCTACACCGAGGCGCCCCAGGACGGTCACACCCATGGTGGTGCGCCGGCCGCCGGGCCCGCCGGGGAGACGGCGTACCTGCCGCCCGTCGACGACGAGACGGTCGCCCTGCGCGTCCTGGACCCGCCGGAGCCCCGCACGCGCGAGGACGGCCGGACCGCCGCGGAGTCCGACGGGGAGGCGGGCGGCGGCCGTGCGGCGCGCAGGAAGGCCGCCAGACGGGGTCAGGGACGCCGCGGCGGGCCGTCCGGCGAGGACGAGGAGACGGACGAGTCCCCCCGGGGCGCCGGGGGGCGGCAGGCGCCCCTGTCGCGCGTCGAGGCGCGCCGACGGGCGCGGGCGAGCAGGCCCGGCCCGGCGGTGGTCGCGAGCCGGGCGATCGGCGAGGTGTTCATCACCTTCGGCGTGCTCATGCTGCTGTTCGTCACCTACCAGCTGTGGTGGACGAACGTGCGGGCGCAGGCCCAGGCGGGCAAGGAGGCCAGCGACCTCCAGAGCGACTGGGCGAACGGCAAGCGGAACCCGGGGACCTTCGAGCCGGGCCAGGGCTTCGCGCTGCTGCACATGCCGAAGCTGGACGTGGTGGTCCCCATCGCCGAGGGCATCAACAGCAAGAAGGTGCTGGACCGGGGCATGGTCGGCCACTACGCCGAGGGCGCGCTGAAGACCGCGATGCCCGAGGACAAGACCGGCAACTTCGGGCTCGCCGGCCACCGGAACACGCACGGGGAGCCCTTCCGGTACATCAACCGGCTGGAGCCCGGCGACCCCATCGTCGTGGAGACGCAGGACACGTACTTCGTCTACAAGATGCAGTCGATCCTGCCGGTGACCTCGCCGAGCAACATCAGCGTCCTGGAACCCGTCCCGAAGGGTTCCGGCTTCACCGAACCCGGCCGTTACATCACGCTGACCACCTGCACGCCCGAGTTCACCAGCAAGTACCGCATGATCGTCTGGGGCAAGATGGCCGAGGAACGGCCGCGCAGCAAGGGCAAGCCGGATGCGCTCGTCAACTAGGGGCAGAGGAAACGTGGCAGCGACCACCGACGACACCGAACAGCAGACCGCCGCCGTGTCCCGGTCACGGCAGCGCCCGGCACGCCGCCGCATGGGCCCCTTCGCGACGGCGGTCAGCGTCTTCGGGGAACTCCTCATCACCGTCGGACTGCTGCTCGGCCTGTTCGTCGTCTACTCGCTGTGGTGGACGAACGTCGTCGCCGACCGTGCGGCGGGCGCGCAGGCCGACAAGGTGCGCGACACCTGGGCCCGCGAGGCGGAGGAAGGTGCCGGGGGCCCCGTCTCCTTCGACAGCAAGGCCGGCATCGGCTTCCTGCACGTGCCCGCGATGAGCGACGACGAGATCCTCGTCGAGAAGGGCACGTCGATGAAGGTCCTCAACGACGGCGTGGCCGGCTACTACACCGACCCGGTCAAGGCGACCCTGCCGACGTCCGGCAAGAAGGGCAACTTCTCGCTCGCCGCGCACCGGGACGGCCACGGGGCGAAGTTCCACGGCATCCACCGGATCGGCAAGGGTGACGCGATCGTCTTCGAGACCAAGGACACCTGGTACGTCTACAAGACGTACGCGGTGCTCCCCGAGACCTCGAAGTACAACGTCGAGGTCCTCGCCCCGGTGCCGAAGGAGTCCGGTGCCAAGAAGCCCGGGCACTACATCACCCTGACGACCTGCACCCCGGTGTACACGAGCAAGTACCGCTACGTCGTCTGGGGCGAGCTGGTCCGCACTGAGAAGGTCGACGACCGGCGGACCCCGCCGGCGGAGCTGCGCTGACGCCGCACCGACCCGGGCGGGCGGGGACACGCGTGCCCTGACCGGCCCCCGGTGCGGTGCCACGGCGAGACCGGGCCCGGCGGCCGTTGCCGGGCCTCGGTCCCGGCCGACGTGCCGCACTCCTCCGCCCCGGCCGCCGTTGCGGGCCCCCGCGCCGGGCGCCCGGACACCCCTCGTCCCGGGCCGTGCCGCCACCCGCGCAACGGCCCCGGAACCCCAGCCGCCCCCGGCCGTCCCCAGCCGCCCCCGGCCGTCCCCGAGCGACACCCCCGTCGGCCGTCCCGCGGAGTCCCGGGACCGGCCCGCCGCGGAGGCCCGGCCGCCCCGGAGGCCCTGCCCGTAGCTGACGGAGCACCCCTCCCCGCACGACGGAGCCCCGGCCCTCCTCGCGGAGGAAGCCGGGGCTCCGTCATACCGTTCGGGCCGGGGGCGGCGCGGTCTCAGTCGTCGCGGGGGCCGCCCGTGAGGCCGCCGAAGATGCCTCCGTTGTTGCCGCCGTTGTTCCCGCCCTGCTGGCCGCCGATGGCGATCAGCACGACCTTGTCGCCCTGCTTGACCTCCTGGCCCTCCTGCGGGTTGCTGCCGACGACCACGGCGTTGTCGTCGTCCGTGCCCTGGACCCGTTCCAGCTGGAGGCCGGCCTGGGCGAGGACCTGCTTGGCCTGGCCGACCGTCATCTGCGTGACGCGCGGCATGGCGAACTTGTTCTCCTCCTGCTTCGCCTTGCCGATGACGATCGTGACCTGGGAGCCCTTGTCGGCGGAGGAATTGGGGCCGGGAGTGGTCGAGATGACCTTGCCCACCTGGTTCGGGTCGTCGGTCTCCTGCTCGGTGCAGTTGCCCACCAGGTCGTTGCCCGTCATCTGGGCCTTCGCCTCGTCACAGGACTTCCCGGTGACGTCCGGAACGGTCGACTTCTCCTGCTCCTTGGCGATCACCAGGGTGATCTTCGAGCCCTTCTCCACCTCCTTGCCGGAGGTCGGGTCCTGCTCCAGGACGCTGTTCGGCTCCTCCGTGGACACCCGCGACTTGGTCTCGATCTTGAACTGGTAGTCGTCGTCCTCCAGCTTGGAGGTGGCGTCCTCCAGGCTCAGGCCGATCACGCTCGGCACCGCCACCTTCGGCGCGCCGGTCGAGACGACCAGGTTGACGGTGGAGCCCTTCTCGACCTTGGTGCCCTGCTCCGGGTCCTGGTCGCAGATGTTGCCCTTGCTCTCGCTCTCGCAGGGCTTCGAGGTGAAGGCGAGTTTCAGCTCGCCGTTCTCGGCCAGCCGCTCCGCGTTCTTCTTCGTCTCACCTATGAAGTTCGGGACCTCGACGTTGTCGTTGCCCACCCCGCCGTCGCCGCCGAAGGCCAGGCGGCCGATCAGGATGGCACCGACCAGGACCAGGACACCCGCCGCGACCAGCAGGATCGTGGAGGTGTTGTTCTTCTTCGGCTGGCGGCGGCGTCCCTGGCGGTCGTCGTAGCCGTAGCCGCCGTCGTCCGGGTTCATGGGCGGCAGCATCGAGGTGGCCGCGGCGTTGCCGGCGTCCTGGCGCAGGGCCGTCGTCGGCTGGTCGTCCGGGTAGCCGCCGTAGCCCGCGGAGCCGAGGGCCGCGGCGGCCGCGACCGGCTGGCCGTCCAGGCAGGCCTCGATGTCGGCGCGCATCTCGTCGGCCGACTGGTAGCGGTAGTCCGGGTCCTTGACCAGGGCCTTCAGGACGATGGCGTCCATCTCGGGCGTGATCTCGGGGTCGAAGACGCTGGGCGCCTGCGGTTCCTCACGGACGTGCTGGTAGGCCACCGCGACCGGGGAGTCGCCCACGAACGGCGGGCGGACGGTCAGCAGCTCGTACAGCAGGCAGCCGGTGGAGTAGAGGTCGGAGCGGGCGTCGACCTGTTCGCCTTTGGCCTGTTCCGGGGAGAGGTACTGGGCGGTGCCGATCACGGCGGACGTCTGGGTCATCGTCATGCCGGAGTCGCCCATGGCGCGGGCGATGCCGAAGTCCATGACCTTGACCTGGCCGTTCCGCGTCAGCATGACGTTGGCCGGCTTGATGTCACGGTGCACGATGCCCGCGCGGTGCGAGTACTCCAGGGCCTGGAGGATGCCGATCGTCATCTCCAGCGTCCGCTCCGGCAGCAGCTTGCGGCCACTGTGGAGGAGCTCACGCAGGGTGGAACCGTCGACGTACTCCATGACGATGTACGGGATGGAGACCCCGTCGATGTAGTCCTCACCCGTGTCGTAGACCGCGACGATCGCGGGATGGTTGAGCGAGGCGGCCGACTGGGCCTCCCGGCGGAACCGGGCCTGGAAGGACGGGTCGCGCGCGAGGTCCGCGCGCAGCGTCTTCACCGCCACGGTGCGGCCGAGGCGGGTGTCATGCGCGAGGTAGACCTCCGCCATGCCACCGCGGCCGAGCACCTGGCCCAGTTCGTACCGGCCGCCGAGGCGACGCGGCTCTTCCATAGCTACCTACCAGCCCTCTCCGTGGGTCCCGACCGGCACGTGGGTGCCGCCGGAGGCTGCGTTCCGGGCCTACCGTACCCGGCTCGTTTTGTGTGACCTGGCCAAGTGCGTCAGCCGATACAGGACCGGTACCGCAACGTGCACCGATGTGAAGCGGACGTGACCGGTGTCACTGCTTGCCCTTGATGACCGCCTCCATCACGTCCTTGGCGATCGGGGCCGCGAGCCCGCCACCGGAGATGTCGCCGCGCACGGCGTCGTCGTCCTCGATGACGACGGCCACCGCGACCGGGGAGCCGCCGTCACCGGTCTTGGCGTAGGAGATGAACCACGCGTAGGGGTTCTTGCTGTTGGCGACACCGTGCTGGGCGGTGCCGGTCTTGCCGCCGACGGTGACGTTCGGGATGCGGGCGTTGCCGCCGGTGCCGTTCTCGACGACCGTCTCCATCATCGACTGGAGGATCTGCGCGTTCTTCGCCGACATCGGCCGGCTCAGCTCCTCCGGCTTGGTCTTCTCGACCGTGTCCAGGCTCGGTGCCTGCAGCGCGTCGACCATGTAGGGCTGCATCATCGAGCCGTTGTTGGCGATGGCCGCGGTGACCATGGCCATCTGCAGCGGGGTCGTCGCGGTGTTGAACTGGCCGATGGAGGACAGCGCGACCTGCGAGGGCTCCATGTCGTCGGAGAAGACGGAGGCGTTGGCGCGGACCGGGGTGAACTGCTCCTCGTTGAAGCCGAACTTCTCGGCCGTCTCCAGCATCTTGTCGTTGCCGAGGTCGGCGCCGATCTTGCCGAAGACCGTGTTGCAGGACACCCGCAGCGCCTCGCGCAGGCTGGCGTCCTTGCAGGGCAGGTTGCCGTCGTTCTTCAGCTCGGTACGGGTGCCGGTCATGACCCACGGGAGAGGGGTGTCCGTCTTGGCGTCGGCATCCGTGTACAGGCCGTGCTCCAGCGCCGCGGCGGCGGTGACGACCTTGAAGGTGGATCCGGGCGGGTAGACCTCGCGCAGCGCCCGGTTGAGCATCGGGTCGTCGGGGTTGTTCTTCTTCTGCAGCTTCTGCCAGGCCTCGGTGTCCGTCGTGGTGGAGTTGCCGGCGAAGGACGACGGGTCGTACGACGGGTAGGAGGCGAGGGCGAGGATCTTGCCGGTGGACGGTTCGATGGCGGCGACGGCGCCCTTGCCGCCCTGCCGCTTCAGCCCCTCGTAGGCGGCCTTCTGCGCGGCGGAGTTGAGCGTGGTGACGACGTTGCCGCCCTGCTTCTTCTTGCCGGTCAGCATGTCGAGGGTGTTGCGGAAGAACAGCTGGTCGGCGTTGCCGGTGAGGATGCCGTCTTCGATGCTCTCCAGCTGGGTCGCGCCGAAGGCCTGCGAGGCGTAGCCGGTGACCGGCGCCCACATCGGGCCGTTCTTGTAGGTGCGCTTGTACTCGAAGTCGCTGCCCGAGGTCCGCTTCGAGCCGGTGATCGGCTTGCCGTCGACGATGATGTCGCCGCGCGGCTGCGCGTACCGCTCGATGGCGATGCGGCGGTTCTTCTCGTTCTTCTGCAGGGCGTCGGCCTGCACGTACTGGAGCCAGTTGTCCCGGATCATCAGGGCGAGCATGAGCAGGCCACAGAAGATCGCGATGCGGCGCAGGGGCTTGTTCACGGTCGGACCACCTGGGTCATCTCGGCGTCTGGGTTGGTGGCGGGTGCGGGCGCCGGGCGTCGGGCGGTGTCGCTGATGCGCAGCAGGATGCCGATCAGCGCCCAGTTGGCGATGACGGAGGAACCGCCGTAGGCGAGGAACGGCATGGTCATACCGGTCAGCGGGATGAGACCCATGACACCGCCGGCGACCACGAAGACCTGGAGGGCGAAGGCACCGGACAGGCCGATCGCGAACAGCTTGCCGAACGGGTCGCGCGCGGCCAGCGAGGTCCGCACACCGCGCTCGATGATCAGCGCGTACAGCAGCAGCATCGCCATGACGCCGGCCAGGCCCAGTTCCTCGCCGAAGGTGGCGAAGATGAAGTCGGAGTTGGCGGCGAAGCCGATCAGGTCGGAGTTGCCCTGGCCGAGGCCGGTGCCCATGACACCGCCCGACCCGAACGACATGATCGACTGGCCGATCTGCTCGCAGGCGCCGGAGGTCGCGTAGCAGCCGAACGGGTCCAGCCAGGCGTCCACGCGCTGCTGGACGTGGCCGGCGAACGAGGCCACGCCCACGGCGCCCGCGGCGGACATCAGCAGACCGATGACGATCCAGCTGGTCCGCTCGGTGGCGACGTACAGCATGACGATGAACAGCCCGAAGAACAGCAGCGAGGTGCCGAGGTCGTTCTCGAAGACCAGGACGAGGAGGCTGACCGCCCAGATGGTGATGATCGGACCGAGGTCACGGCCGCGCGGCAGGTACAGGCCCATGAACCGGCGGCTGGCCAGGGCGAGGGCGTCCCGCTTCACCATGAGGTAGCCGGAGAAGAAGATCGCGATGACGATCTTCGCGAACTCGCCGGGCTGGATGGAGAATCCGGCGACCCGGATCCAGATCTTGGCGCCGAACACGTCGGCGCCGAGGCCCGGCACCAGCGGCAGCAGCAGCAGGACCAGGGCGGCCACCATGGAGATGTAGGTGTACCGCTGCAGGATGCGGTGGTCCTTGAGGAAGATGAGCACGGCCACGAACAGGGCGACCCCGATGGCCGAGTACAGCAGCTGGTTCGGGGCGGACGGACTGAACGCGCCGTAGGCCCGCTTGGCGAGCTGCTGCAGCCGCTCCGACTGGTCCAGCCGCCAGATGGCGACCAGGCCCAGGCCGTTCAGCAGGGTGGCCAGCGGCAGGAGCAGGGGGTCGGCGTACGCGGCGAACTTGCGCACCACGAGGTGGCCGACGCCCGCCAGCAGCCCGAGCCCCAGCCCGTAGGCGAGCAGCCCGGACGGCACGGAGCCGTCGATGGCCAGGCCCACGTTGGCGTAGGCGAAGACCGGGATGACGACGGCGAACACCAGCAGGGCCAGCTCGGTGTTGCGCCGGCTCGGGGCGCCGATCGCGCCGATCGTGGACGTGTGCTGCGCCGACGGGTTGGTAGTACTGCTCATCGTGTGACAGGGCCTCTCACGGCTTGCCTACTGCTTACCGCACAGCGAGACGACCTTCTGCTCCTCCTCCGAGAGGCTGGGGCCGGGGCTGGGAGTAGGTGCGGTCGTGGACGGGGGCGTGGACTTCTCCGGTGCCTTCGTCGACCCCGAGGGGTCGGGCGTCGGCGTGACCTTGGACGGGAAGGAGGCGGGAGTGGTTCCCGTGGTGCCTCCGGCCTCGCCCTCGCCGGTCTTCGCGTTCTTCTCGCTCTCGGCGGCGCGCCGCTCGGCCGCCTTCCTGCAGGCGGAGGCCTGCACCGACAGCTCCTCGATCTTCGCCCGGGCGTCCGCCAGGTCGCTCTCCGGGATGGTGCCCTCGACCAGCTTCTGCTGGTAGGGCGGCAGGTACTTGAGTTCGATCTCGGGGTGGTCCTGCTGGACCTTCGAGAGCGACACCCACGCCAGGTCCTGGCTGATGCCCCGGTACAGCGCCACGTGGTCCTCGTTGGTGCCGACGTAGTACTGCGTCTGCGTCCAGCGCCAGCCGCCGTACAGGCCGCCGCCGACGACGGCGAGGGCGAGCAGGCCGAAGAAGGACCGCTTGAGCCACTTGCGGCCCTTGCGCGGCTTGGTGAAGTCGTCGTCGCCGTAGCCGAAGCCGTCGGTGGGGATGAAGCCGGTCACGTCCCCGCTGCCGGGCGGGCCGAACTCGCCGCCCCCGCCCTGGGAACGGCGGCGGCCGAGCCCGGAGGCGCGGCCGGCCGGGGTCTGCATGATGCCGTTGTCGTGCAGCTGGCTCTGGTTCTCGGCGACGGCGCCCACCACGACCGGGGTGTCGGACAGCTGCCCGGCCAGGGTGTCCCCGGTGTCGAGGTCGAGGACGTCGGCCACGATCACCGTGATGTTGTCGGGGCCACCGCCGCGCAGCGCCAGTTCGATCAGGTTCTGGACGGTCTCCTCGGGGCCCTGGTAGCTGGCCAGGGCGTCCTCGAGGGTCTGGTGGGAGACCACGCCGGACAGGCCGTCGGAGCAGATCAGGTACCGGTCGCCGGCCCGCACCTCGCGGATCGACAGGTCGGGTTCGACGTGCTCACCGCTGCCGAGGGCCCGCATCAGCAGGGACCGCTGCGGGTGGGTGGTCGCCTCCTCCTCGGTGATCCGGCCCTCGTCGACCAGCCGCTGCACCCAGGTGTGGTCCTGGGTGATCTGGGTGAGGACGCCGTCGCGCAGCAGGTAGGCGCGGGAGTCGCCGACGTGCACCATGCCGAGCCGCTGGCCGGTCCACAGCAGGGCGGTCAGGGTGGTGCCCATGCCCTCGAGCTGCGGGTCCTCTTCGACCATCATGCGCAGCTGGTCGTTGGCCCGCTGCACGGCCGTGCCGAGCGAGGTGAGCAGGTCGGAGCCGGGGACGTCGTCGTCGAGCGCGACGATGGTGGAGATCGCCTCGGAGGAGGCGACCTCACCGGCCGCGGCGCCGCCCATGCCGTCGGCGATGGCGAGCAGGCGCGGACCGGCGTAACCGGAGTCCTCGTTGCCCTCCCGGATCATCCCCTTGTGCGATCCGGCGGCGAAGCGCAGTGACAGGCTCATGCGCACCTCGCCAGTCGGCTCCGGGTACAGCCGGTCGTGTCGAGCCACACTGCCCACCCTCCGGTCGGGAGCGCGCCGCGGCCCTGGGTGGGGGCCGACGATGCGTGCTCGCTCCGCTCGCGCTCATTCATTGGTGTAGCACTACTTCCGCAGCTCGATGACGGTCTTGCCGATGCGGATCGGCGCGCCCAGCGAAATCGGCGTGGGGGTCGTCAGCCGGTTCCGGTCCAGGTAGGTGCCGTTCGTGGAGCCGAGGTCCTCGACGATCCACTGGCCGTCGCGGTCCGGGTAGATCCTGGCATGACGGCTGGAGGCGTAGTCGTCGTCCAGCACGATCGTGCTGTCGTGCGCGCGGCCCAGGGTGATGGTCTGGCCCTGCAGCGCGACGGTGGTGCCGGTGAGGGTGCCTTCGGTCACCACCAGCTTGGTGGGGGCGTTCCGGCCGCCGCCCCGGCGGCCGCCGCCGGACTGCTGGCGCTGTTGCGGCGGCGCCTGGCGGCCGGCCTGCTGCGCGCGCCCGGCCTCCCGCCGCGCCCCGCGCTGGGTGACCCGCGTACCGAACAGGTCGCTCCGGATGACCTGCACGGCCACGATCACGAACAGCCACAGTACGGCCAGGAACCCCAGCCGCATGACCGTGAGGGTCAGCTCTGACATTGCCCCCGCTTCACCCTTCGGCTTGCCTATAGATAACGGTGGTGCTGCCCACGACGATCCGCGAGCCGTCGCGGAGCGTAGCGCGGGTGGTGTGCTGCCCGTCCACCACGATGCCGTTGGTGGAGCCGAGATCCTGGATCGTCGAGGGCGTTCCGGTCCGGATCTCGCAGTGCCGGCGGGAGACGCCGGGGTCGTCGATCCGCACGTCGGCCTCGGTGCTGCGGCCCAGGACGAGCGTGGCGCGGGAGATCTGGTGGCGGGTGCCGTTGATCTCGATCCAGTAGCGGGTGCGTCCGGCGGACGCGGGTGCGGCGGGGGGCCGCTGGCCGCCCGCGGGCTGCGGGTAGCCGTAACCGCCGCCCCGGCCGCCGGGCGGCGGAGCGGCGGGCATGGGCGGGGCGCCCGCGGGCGCGGCCGGCGGGTAGCCGTAGCCGCCGGGGCGTCCGCCCGGGGCCGGCCCGGCGCCGGGAGCGCCGGGGGCCTGGCTGGCGGAGGAGGCGAGGGTGCGGCTGCGCACCCGGTACAGGCCGGTGTCGAGGTCGTCGGCCTTCTCCAGGTGGACCTTGATCGGGCCCATGAAGGTGTAGCGCTGCTGCTTGGCGTAGTCGCGCACCATGCCGGCGAGCTCGTCGCCGAGCTGGCCCGAGTACGGGCTGAGCCGCTCGAAGTCGGGGGTGCTCAGTTCGACGATGAAGTCGTTGGGGACGACGGTGCGGTCCCGGTTCCAGATGGTGGCGTTGTTGTCGCACTCCCGCTGGAGCGCTCCCGCGATCTCCACGGGCTGCACCTCGGACTTGAACACCTTGGCGAAGGTGCCGTTGACCAGACCTTCGAGACGCTGCTCGAACTTCTTCAGGACTCCCATGGGGCACCTCCTCCGTCGCTGCCGTCCTGTGTACTGCCCCGTGCACCGTGTCGTGCACTGCTTACCTGGTACTGCTTACTGATCGTATCCACGCGCCGCCCGATCGGCTGGTTCCCCCTGGTACCCCCCGTCGACGGGTGTCGACGCCTGACGACGTTCCCTCCGGGACACCCCTTCGAACTCCTGAAGCCCTGCCGTCGCCCTCGTGCGCGCCGTTTCTGCCATGGATCGTAGAGGGGGCCGAAGACCAGTGTCCCGCACCGGGCTGTGGACTCCGCCCGGCTCCTGGGCAGACGAGGAGGACCGGTACGAGGTTGATACGTGAAGCAGCCGCTCCCGGAACGCGGCCGGAGCGCACGGTGGTCCGACGTTCCGCGAGGGCGACGTCGGAGACGGACGGCGGCGGACGGCGGCGGGCGGCGTGCGGCCCCGGCCGGACGGTGCCCTCCGGAAGGCCCGGGGACGGACCCCGGGCACGGTGGTGCTGCTCAGCGGCGGCCGGCGCCGGGGCTGCGGAAAGGGATGTGAATCCACCCCGGCCAGCGTGCTAATGTTCTCGTGTCGGAAGGCGCCGCACCCCCCAGGGGGAGGCGGAAGGCCCGAAGACAACACCCAATGCGCGGGTGGCGGAATAGGCAGACGCGCTGGATTCAGGTTCCAGTGCCCGCAAGGGCGTGGGGGTTCAACTCCCCCCTCGCGCACCACGAGAAACCGTTGAGACGGGTCTCGGCCGGAGACGGAAGTCCCGGGCGGGGCCCGTTTCGCATTGTCCCGGCCGCCGGGACGGAGCAGCATGCGTGAGCAATATCACGGGGGGCGCGCCCCCCATCGCCTTGGCGGAATCCGCCCGCCGGGGCCGGGACCGGGCGCACCGGCCGGCGCCCGCTGCCGGTGCCGGCGGGGTGTCCGCCCGGAACGGCTAGCCTCCCGGAATGGCTATCGACCTGAGTGATCCCGGTCCGGAATTCCTCTCGTTCTGGCGGGAGCGGCTGTTCCCCACCCTCACCACCCTGCGGCCCGACGGCAGCCCCCATGTCGTCCCCGTCGGGGTGACGTACGACCCGGAGCACCGGCTCGCCCGGATCATCACCCGGCGGACGAGCCGGAAGGCGGCCCATGTCGGGGCGGCGCGGCCGGACGGCGCGCGGGTCGCGGTCTGTCAGGTGGACGTGGGCCGCTGGGCGACCCTCGAGGGGGTGGCGCGGCTGCGCACCGAGCCGGAGGCGGTCGCCGAGGCGGTCGAACGGTACGCGGAGCGCTACGGCCGCATGCCGAGCCCCAACCCCGAGCGCGTCGCCATCGAGATCACGGTGACGCGCGCGATGGGACGCGTCTGACGCCGGGCACCCGGGCCTGCGGTCCGGAGCACGCCGGGCTCGCGGGCCCCGGAGCGCGTCGGGCTCGCGGGCCCCGGAGCGCGTCGGGCTCGCGGGCCCCGGAGCGCGTCGGGCTCGCGGGCCCCGGAGCGCGCTTCCGGTGAGCGGTGCGTCAGGCGCTCGGGGCCGCGCACCCGGTGCCCGGTGCGGAGGACGGTGGTGTGGGGATCACCACAGAGGGCGGAGCGGAGGGACCGTGTCTCCCGTCAACGCCCTGATCATGGTGGCGAGTTCCGCCCGGGGCACCTTCAGGTTCGCCGCGTGGAGCCGCTCCGACAGCTGGGCCTCCAGATCGTGCAGGGTGCGTCCCGCCACGGTCAGGTGGGTCCGCGCGCGCTCGGAGGCCGTGCCGTGCTGCCGGACGGGCAGGAGAGGATTGCGCTGCCCTGGGCCGAGTGAGGTGCCCCCGGGGCGTCGGAGCGTCACCCGCCTCCCGTTGCGCTGACGCCCCTCAGAACCAGCCGCGTTCGCGGGCCAGCAGGGCGGCCTGGAAGCGGTTGGTGGCGTGCAGGCGGGTCATCAGACTGGCCACGTGCTTGCGGTACGTCCGCACCGAGATGCCCAGGTCACGGGCGCCGCTCTCGTCCTTGTCGGCGCTGTAGAGGGTCTTGAGGATGCGGCGCTCGATCTCGGTGGGCGGCTCGTCGTCGGGGGTGGGCAGTTCCTGGGCCATGGCCCACATCCGGTCGAAGAGGGTGACCAGGGTGGCCACCAGGCCCGGTTCGCGCGTGAGCAGGGCCCCCTTGGCGGTGTCCGACGGGTCGAGGGGGGTGAGCGCCGCCGAGCGGTCGCAGATGATCATGCGTTCCAGCGGGGCGTGGGAGACGCGTATCTCCGCGCCTTTGGCAGCGAGTTCCCGTAGGTAGGAGAGGGTGTCGGCGTCGTCCAGGGCGGGCGCGGCCATCAGGGTGCGCATGCGCACGCCCCGGCGCAGGATGCGCAGGTCGATGGGGCGGGAGAAGTCCGCCGACTCGGGACTGATGATGCCCGTCGGGTTCGTGGTCAGGCTCTCGGTGCGGGCGAAGAAGGTGAGTTCGTCGATGACGGCCCGGACGGCTTCGAGGCCCTCGATCTGCTGGACGGTCGGGGCCTCCTCCGGCGGGCGCGGTGCCGGGGCCGTCTCCCGTTCCTGCTGCAGGGACTCCACGATGCCGTTGCCGCGCGCGGTCTGCTCCAGCTCGGCCTGCAGGGCGTCCAGCCGGTGGTCGATCAGGTGCTCCACGGCTCTGGCCGGGGCCACGGGGCGCAGGGCGCCGGTGTGGGTGCGGGTGGCCAGGCCGAGGGTGACGAGCCGGTCCGCCGTCTCGGTGTGGGTCTCGGCGGCGACCTGGTCGGGTTCGTCACCGACGCCCTGGCGCAGAAGCCGGCGGTAGAGCGCTTCCTCATCTCTGGCGACGCCCAAGAAGTCCAGACGTGGTTGCGCCACGGATTCCCCCCTGTGTGCACGAACTGTGCCGATCTTCCCCCAAGAAATACCCCGGGTAGCACCGACGGCGCCATGCGTCGTACGGGGCCGATGTGTCCCCGGGGGGCGGTTCGTGCAGCAAACGGCACGTGTACGACGCAGCAAGTTGCACGCGAACCATCTCGTTCGAGGGGGTTCCGGACGGCAGAGTTGTTCTCGCCAGGAGGAAGCACCGCAAGAGAACGAACCACTCGATACTGGGGGAAATCGTGAAGCGCTCTGTTGCCGGAACCAGGAACGGTCTTGTTCGCGTCGGCGCCCGTGCCGCCGCCACCCTGCTGGCCGGGGGACTGCTGACGCTGGCGGGCCAGGGGATCGCCCAGGCCGCCGAGAACGGACCCGCCTCCGGACGGGCGACCACGCAGGCTCCGGCCGGCACCGCCGGTTCGGCCGGGCTCCCGGGGGAGGTCGCCGAGGGGGCGGCCGGTCTGGCACGGACCGTGGTCGACGGCCTGCTGAACCACGACTGGGGGGTCCCGCCGGCCAAGGACGTGCCGGGCAACCACGACTGGGGTGTGCCGCAGCCGTCCGCTCCGGACAACCACGACTGGGGGGTCCCGCCGGCCAAGGACGTGCCGGGCAACCACGACTGGGGCGTGCCGCAGCCGGTCGTGCCGGACAACCACGACTGGGGCGTTCCGCCCGTCGCGCCGAACCCCGGTCGCTGACCGGGCCGGACGCCGGCCCGCTGCCCGGGCCGTCGAGCCCCGCCCACCGGGCGCCGGTGCTCACGGCCCGCGGTCCGGAGTGACCCGCGGGCGGCCCCGGCTGCCGTGCCGGGCCGCCGCCGCCGGCGCACGGCAGCCGGTCGGTGGCCGGCCGTTCCGGCTCCGGACCCCGACCCGTACCGGGCCCCGTCGCCCCGGGCCCCGTCGCCCCGGGCCCCGTCGCCCCGGGCCCCGCTCCGCACCCGCCGTCCGGCCCCTTCCGTCCGCCCCATCCACCCGTTCGTCCCGCCGTCGTGCCCGCGCACCGCCCGACGGCCGGCCGCCCCGTGCCTCACGAGAGAGATATATGTCGTCATGACGGATTATTCGGTTCTGATCCCGTTCGTGCCGCGTCGGCTTGAACAGACGCTGCCGTTCGCGGGCCTGGTGAACTGGACGCCCGCCGTGCGCCTGTGGCAGGGGCAGTCGATGATCCTCGAACCGCACCAGACCTTCGTGGGAGCCGCCGGCGCGGGATTCCGTGTCCCGGTGGGATTCGGTGTCACGCTGATGCCGCTGCGGCATCCGTTCGAGGCCGCCAACCAGGCCCGCTCGGTCGCCCTGGCCACCGGCCACCCGGTGATCGCGGGGTTCGGACCCGGTGCGCCGGCCTTCCAGCAGAACCTGCTCGGGGCGTCGTACGACAAGCCCCTGGCCGTCGCCCGCCAGTACCTGACGGCCGTGCGCGGACTGCTCGACGGCGAGGTGGTGGAGGCGGACGGGCCCGACTTCACCTTCCGGGCGCAGCTGGCGCCGGCCGCCGCGCCCCGGGTGGACGTGGGGCTGGGGGTCCTGCGGCCGGGCATGGCACGGCTGGCCGGCGAGATCGCCGACGCGGTGATCACCTGGCTGACGCCGCCGTCCTACCTGCGCGAGGTCATCGTGCCCGCGGTCGAGGAGGGCGTGGCGCGGGCCGGCCGCACCGAGCGGCCCCGCATCGTGGCCATGGTGCCCGTCGGTCTCGAACGCGAGGGCACCGCTCCCGAACGGCTCGCCCTGGCCTCCAACTTCGCCCACTTCCAGGCTCCGCACTACCTGGACATGCTCGGGCGGGCCGGCGTCGACACCGGGGGCGGCGACGTGCACGCCGTCGCCCGGGGAGCCGTCGACGTGGGCGCCGTCGTCACCGGTGACCCGGACACCGTCGTCAAGCGGCTCGACGAGTACCGCCAGGCCGGCGTCGACGAGATCGTCCTCAACACCACCGGCGTCCACAAGATGTTCGGCGCCCAGGAGGCGATCGGCGACCTGACGGAGATCCTCCGCGGCGCCGTCTAGGACCTCCCGTCCGGGGCCGCCGGGCCCGCGCCCGCCCCGGCCGCACCCGCCCCGGCCGCACCCGCCCCGGCCGCATCCGGCACTGCCACCAGCCATCAGCCACCAGGCAACGAAGGACCAGACAGTCATGGACACACAGACGCGCAGACGCGCGAAGGAGCACATCATGTCGTGGGGGTCGGGCGGCCGACGGCCGGCCGGCGCCCCGGGGAACGCGCCCGCCACGGTCGTCCTGGCCGATGCCCGCCACCTCGACGCGGTGCGCGCCGGCGGACTGACCGGTCCCGGCACCCTCGTCTTCACGCCGGGATCCGGGGAACCCCGGGACGGCGTGGTGCCGTACGGCGGCTCCCTGAGCGAGCCCGGTGAGGACTTCGCCCTCGGCGAGGACTTCTTCCTCCAGACCCAGGACTACGCCTCCAGCGCCTTCATGTCCGTGCTCGGCCCGACCGTGCTGCGCATCTTCGGCCCCGCGGACTTCTCCGCCTTCCTCGCCGACGCCGACCGGGCGTTCTCCGAGGGCGTCTTCCCCGAGTACCTGATCACGCCGGCGGTGCTGCTCGCCGACACCGCCGCCCTCGGCGGGCCGGCGGGCGCCGACGGCCCCGCCCTGCGGCTGTACGTCGACGCCGGCGGACGGATCTCGCTGTCGCCCACCGGTTCACCGCTGGGCACGGTCGGTGACGACCTGACGACCCTGGTGACCCGCTACGAGCACACCAACGCGGCCAGCGAGGCACCCTGCGCGGTGAGTCTGGCCGCCGCGGTGCCGGAGGAGGCGCGGACGGCGGCACTCCAGGTGCGTCCCTTCCTCGCCCGCTACCTCACCGCGGTCAAGGCCCTGCGGGCGATGACCGCCCAGGACATCGGCCACCTGACCGTCTCCGGGTTCGGCCACCGGCTCACCGAGGGCCTCGCCGCCTCCGGCGCCGAGGACGACCTGCTCGACCCCGCCGTCCCGCTGGTCCTGTGGAACACCGACCAGGCGTACGTCGTGGCCGGCGGGCGGGTGTTCGCCGTCGACCGTTCCTTCGCCGGCGCCGTGGAATGCCTGCTCGCCGCGGGCCCCGCCGCCTCGTCCTTCGTCCCCGACCACGTCCTCGACCGGGCCCGGGCGTTCCTCACCGAACGCGGCCTGGCCCTGGACACCCGTACCCCGGCAGGTGCCCGATGACCTCCCTCACCCTGACCCGCCCGCCCGGCCTCGGCGGCGCGCGGATCGCCGAACTCGGCGACCGTGCCCGGCTCTGCGGCCTCTACGACGACCAGGGCGCCCCCCTCTACGACGACCTCGCCGCCGCCGACGGCTTCGAGATCCGGGACATCGTCGGCGCCGTGCGCGCCGCCGGTGACGGCCCGGTGCTCGATCTGGCCGCCGGCGCGGGTCGGTTCACCCTCCCGCTGCTGGCCACCGGACGCGAGGTCACCGCACTCGACCTGTCCGAGGACATGCTCCGGCTGCTCCGGGCCCGGCTGGCCCGCGCCCCCCGGGCGGTGCGCGAGCGGTGCACGGTGGTCCGGGGCGACATGGCCGCCTTCGACCTGGGCCGGGAGTTCGCCCACATCGTCCTCGGCACCACCTCCCTGTCCCTGCTCGACGCGACGGGCCGGGCCGGCCTCTACCGGTCGGTGGCCGCGCACCTGGCGCCCGGCGGACAGTTCCTGCTGTCGGTCATGGAGCGCGCGGACGACGACGTGCCGACCGAGGTGCACGCCCGCGTCAAGGGCGCGAGCGGCACGGCGTACGACCTCTACGAGTACTGGCCGGCCGGTTCCGACCACCGCTACGTCACCATCGCCCCGTCCGAGCCCGCCGACGGCCCGGTCACCGTGTGCGTGGACGAGGTCGGCACGATGAGCATCGCCGCCATCGAGACCGAACTGGCCGCGGCGGGACTGACCGTGGCCGGACGCCGGCCGCTGAGCGGGCCCGGCGACCGGCACCGGGTGCAGCTGCTGAAGGCGGTGGCCGCCCGATGAGCACCCACGCCCTGTGGCCCTACCTGATCGCCCCGAGCACCCACGGCAACGACAGCCAGTGCGCGGTGAGCGCCCGCGGGCACCGCGTCACCTTCGCCGACGGCAGCGAGGTCCTCGACGCCGACAGCGGCCTGTGGAACGTCAACCTCGGCTACGGCAACGAGGCCATCGCGGCCGCCGTGGCGGAGGCCGCCGCCAACGGGTCCTACCTGCACTCCTTCCGGTTCGAGAACACCTACGCCCGCAAGGCCGCCGACGACCTGCTGACGGTGTGCGGCACCGAGCACTACGCCCGGGTGCTGTTCTCCTCCGGCGGAGGCGTGGCCAACGACGCCGCGATGAAGCTGGTGCGCCACTACCACGCGCTGCGCGGCCGGCCCGAGCGGAACCTCGTGGTCGCCCTGCGGGGCAGCTTCCACGGACTGACCTTCGGCGGCTTCGCCCTCACGGGCGAGGACCTCGGCCAGCGCGCCTACGGCGTCGACCAGCGCCTCATCCGGCACGTCACGCCCAACGACATGGAGGAACTGCGCACGCTGATCGCCCGCAGCGGCCGGCAGATCGCGGCCGTGGTGGTGGAGCCGGTGCTCGGCACCGGCACCGTGCCGCTGACCGACGACTACCTGGCCGAGCTGGTGCGGCTGCGCGACGAGAGCGGCTACCTCCTGGTCGCCGACGAGGTCGCCACCGGCTTCGGGCGCACGGGCACCTTCTTCGCCTCACAGACCTGGCCGGGCCAGCCCGATGTGCTGCTGTCCTCCAAGGGGCTGACCAACGGCACGGTCCCCGCCTCGGCCGTCGTCTTCTCGCACGAGATCGCCGACGCCTTCACCGGGCACGACGCGATCCTCACCCACGCCGAGACCCAGGGCGGCAGTTCCGTGCCCTGCGCGGCGATCAGTGCGGCCGTCGCGGAGATGCACCGCCTGGACGCGGTCGTCGCCGGCCGCCGGGTGGCCGCCCGGCTGGACGCCGCCCTCGACGACCTGGTCGAACGGCATCCGCTGGTCACCGGCGTCACCGGGCGGGGCTGCTTCCGCACCCTGCACGTCGGGGGACCCGGCGGGCACCGCCTGTCACCGCCCGGAGTCGCCCACCTGGTGGGCGCGGTCCGCAGGGCCGGAGCCATCGTCCATCCCGGTCCCGCCGGCATCCAGCTCGTGCCGTCCCTGACGTACAGCGATGCCGAGGTCGACGAACTCATGACCTGCGTCGAGGCAGGACTCGACGCCCTGCTTCCCACCCCGAGGCCCGCCGGCCGCCGCTGACCCCGCCGGCACCGCCACCCCGTACGCCCACCCCGTCCCCCCCGCCCTACCGGAGGAATCACCGCCATGAACGAGCAGATGCCGCAGACCGAGGACTTCCCGGCCGACGTCACCGAGCTGGAGATGCAGGAGCTCGAGGCCCTGGAGTCACCGGGCTTCTGGACCGGCGTGTCGATCGGGACCGCCGTCAGCGTCTCGGTCGTGGTCGCGACCTGACCGCCGCACGAGCCGAGCGTTCCCACGGCCTCCACCGCCCCCGGCGACCCGGGGGACGAAGACCGGCCGCAGGTCCTGCCTCGGCCCCGCTTCCGGCAAAGGAATGAGCTGGGCCGAGGCAGGTCCCCCACCGTATCCGATCCGACGAACCCGACACAGAGCACGCGTTGACGTGGTCAGGAGCCCGCTGTGACTACTGCTGTGAGGACCGACACCGCCGCTTCCGGCGGCGACCGGCACGGCACCCGGCGGCCGGCGAAGGTCTGTAAGGGGGCCGTCCGGCCCGAGTTCATCCCGCCGGCCCCGCCGCTGCGCGGCATCGGCCGCCTGGCCGACTGGCTGCGCCGGGACGGCGCACCGGCCGTCACCGTCATCGCGGACCCCGCGGTCGCGGAACAGCCCGTCACTGCCGGGGTGCTGGACCAGGTGAGGACCGCCGGGCACACGCCGCGCCTGATCGTGCTGGACGGCCCCACCGGGCTCGACGCGGTCGCGGAGACGGCCGCCGGGCTCGACCCCGAGGGGATCGTCGTCGCCGTCGGCGGCGGCACCACCCTCGACTTCGCCAAGCTGGCCGCCCTGTCCGCCCGCCATCCCCACTTCCACCGCTACCTCACCGCCCCGCAGCGCAGCGGCTTCCTGGTGCTGCCCCCGGCCCTCGGACCGCACGTCCGGGTGCTGGCGGTGCCCACCACCCTGGGCACGGGCAGCGAACTGGGCACCGTGGCCTGCTTCTCCCGCGACGGCGGCAAGTTCCTCGCCACGGGCTCGTGCCTGCGGCCGGTGGCGGCCCTGTGGGCGCCCGAGGCCACGGTCACCCTGCCGCCCGCTCTCGTCGCCGACGGCGTCCTGGAGGCCCTGTTCCGCACGGTCAGCCCCTACACCGGCGACGCCACCGAACTCCCCGAGCAGGACGCCGCCGTGGAGGCACTCGCCCGCCGGATCGTCACCGCCGGCTACGAGGTCGCCGCCCTGCGGGACCGGGGCCGGCCGATCCCGGCCGAACTGCGCCTGCGGATCGCCGAGTCGAGCGGCGAGAGCCAGATCGGGCGGATCAACATCGGCCGCAGCCCCTACGCCGTGAAGTGCTGGGCGATGGCCAACGAGCTGTCCACCACCCTCGACCTCGCCAAGATGCGCACGGTCGCCGCCCTGTGGCCGGTGCTGTGGCGGCACACCCTCGACGGAGACGCCCGGCTGGGCAGCGCCGCCCGGATCACCCGGCTGTGGAGCGTCCTGCGCGCCGCCGTCCCTGCACTGCCCGACGACCCCGCGGACGGGCTGCTGCGGCTGATGAGCGACTGGCACATCGACCGCACCGTGCACGCCGGGCCCGCACAACTGGCCCGCGCCACCACGCGCATCATGCGCGGCTGGGGCGCCGGTCTTCCCATCCTCGACGAGTTGAGCGGCACCGATGTGCGCGCGCTCCTCGACGAGGCCACCGAGCCGGCCTCGGGCGGATCCCCCGCCGCCCGGGGCTCCCAAGACCACCACGGCGTCCGGCCCCCGGCCGACCGCCCGTGATGGAGACACCGAGAACGTCCCGGACCTCCCGGGACCCGACAGAAGGAGCACGTCATGAGCGAGAACAACATCGTCGAGACCGAGCTGCAGGACCTCGCCGTCTCCGAGCTGGAGATGCAGGAGCTGGAGACGCTGGAGGCCCCGGGCTGGGCGACCTCCGCGGGCGTCAGCGTCGGTATCTCGCTGGTCTCCGTCGCCTGGAGCCTCACCTGATCCACCGTCGGCCGGCCGCTCCGGGCCGGCAGGTGCACCACCCGAACGTCACCGGACCATCCACGAACCGAGGGAGAGCACGTCATGAGCGAGAACAACATCGTCGAGACCGAGCTGCAGGACCTCGCGGCCACCGAGCTGGAGATGCAGGAGCTCGAGGCGCTGGAGGCCCCGGGCTGGGCGACCTCCGCGGGCGTCAGCGTCGGCGTCTCGCTGGTCTCCGTGGCCTTCAGCCTCACCTGATCCACCGCAACTCCCCAACTGTCCGATCCACAGGGTGTTTCACGTGAAACATCCGCTTCCGGTGAGAAGGGCTCACCGGTCCATACGAGAGGAATCCGTCATGGCTGAGATCAAGAACGACGCGCCGGTCGCCGCTGCCACCGCCGAGAACGTGGAGCTGGAGATGCAGGAGCTGGAGGCGCTGGAGGCCCCCGGTTTCTGGACCGGCGTGTCCATCGGCGCCACGGTCTCCTCGGCCGTCGCCACCTCGATCGCCCTCACCTGATCCACCGCACGTCCCCACCTGTCCGATCCGCGGGGTGTTTCACGTGAAACATCCGCTTCCGGTGAGAAGGGCTCACCGGTTCACACGAGAGGAATCCGTCATGGCTGAGATCAAGAACGACGCGCCGGTCGCCGCTGCCACCGCCGAGAACGTGGAGCTGGAGATGCAGGAGCTGGAGGCGCTGGAGGCCCCCGGTTTCTGGACCGGTGTCTCCATCGGCGCCACGGTCTCCTCGGCCGTCGCCACCTCGATCGCCCTGACCTGATCGCGGCCCGCGACGAGGGACGCGACCCCCAGTGAGTAGCCCTCACTAGGTCTTCGGCACCACCGCAGATCCTGCCTCGGCCCTGCTTCCGGCAAACGAATGAGCTGGGCCGAGGCGGGGGGCGCCCCACCCCACCGACCGACCTCTTCCGCGTAAGGACACCACCGTGAGCGCTACCACCGCTTCACCCGCTGCGCCCGCCGCGCACACGCAGCGGCCGAACCGCGCACCGGGCACCGAGATCCACCCGCCCATGGGCGACGGCGGCACATGGGTGCTGCAGCGTGGCCCGCGCTACATCCGTGTCAGCCCCGAAGTCGCCGCTCTCGCCGAGCACTTCGACGGCCGGCGCGACCACGACGAACTGGCCCGGTTGATGGGCGGCACCTGGACCGCCGAGATGGTCGGCTTCGCCGTCCGGCGGCTGGACGACCTCCAGCTGGTCGACAACGGCGACATGAAAGCCCCCCGCCGCCAGGGCCGTTTCAAGATGGTCCCGCCGTTCACCTTCCAGTTCACGCTGCTGCGTCCGGGCCGCACGATGCAGTCCCTGCAGCCGCTCTTCGCCCGCATGGGCAACCGGTACCTCGTCGGCACCGCCCTGCTGATCGCCGTGGCCGGCCTGCTCGCGCTCGCCGTGCAGAACACCTACGTCACGTCGTCGCTGTCCGGCCCGTTGTCGCCGCTGACCTACCTGGGCATCCTGGCCGGGCTCGTCATCGGCACCTCGATCCACGAACTGGGCCACGCCGCCACGCTGATCCGCTACGGCGGCAAGCCGTCCCGCATCGGGATCATGCTCTTCTACCTGATGCCGGCGTTCTTCTGCGACGTCTCCGACGCCTGGCGCCTGCCGCAGCGCCGCCAGCGCGTCCACGTCGCCCTCGCCGGACCCGCCGTCCAGACCTTCCTCGCCGGTGCCGCCGCCCTCGCCGCCTGGCCGCTCGCCGACTCCGGCGCCAAGACCGCCCTGGTCTTCTTCGCCCTCGGCAGCTACATCACCGGCCTGCTGAACCTGCTGCCCTTCATCAAGCTGGACGGCTACATCGCCCTGATGAGCCACGTCGACATCCCCTACCTGCGCGACCGGGCCATCACCGACGCCCGCCGTCTCATGGCCCGGCTGCTGTTCGGCGGCACCTACGAGCGCGAGCTGACCCGGCGCTGGACCACCGTCTACGGCCTGGCCTGCATGGTCTTCCCGCTCTACCTGCTGTCGACCGCGCTCCAGCTCTGGATCGACCTGCTGCGCCGCGGCGGCGTCATCGGCATCTGCCTGGCGGCCTGCGGGGTGTCGTACGGGCTGTACTTCCTGGGCCGCGGGGTGCGCAGGCTGGCGGCGGAGGTCCGCGCGTCCGGTGCCGGACGGCCCCGGATCGCCCTGGTCTCCACCGCTGTGGCCGCCGCCGCGGGCGCCCTGATGTTCCTGCCCGTCCCGCACACCGTCTCGGCGGCCTACGTCAGCCGGCCCGGCGGCACCGACCTCGTCCTGCTCGACGGGGCCGACACCGACCGCATCGCGCCCGGCCAGAAGGTCACGCTCACCACCAACGGCCCGGTACTGAACCCCACCACCGGCAGCGCGACCGTCGGCGACGCCCCGGCGGCGGCCGGCGAGGCACCGCTGGACTCCTTCTTCCCGCTCGACCTGGACGGCGCCCTGACGATGCCGGTCACCAGCTACCGGCTCGACCTGGACGGCCCCCTGGACGAGCCCACCGGGGCGGCCCGGGTGGACACCGGCCGGCTGCCGCTGTGGGAGGTGGGCTACCGCACCTACATCAGCCCCTTCCTCCCGTCCTGAACCCCGCCCCCGCCCCCGCGCGGCCACCGCCGCGCGCCACCATCCCGATCCACGGTCAGGAGACGTCTCGTGCTCGACTTCCGCTTCCTCGACTTCTGCCGCGAGGACTCCCTCTTCTACGACGCACCCGATCACGACGGGGCCACGGACCAGGACTTCCACGCGGGCCGCGTCCCCGGAACCGGCTGGACGGTGACCCGCGGCAGAGAGTGGACCTTCTGCACACCACCCGACCTGGACGTGCCCGACCAGGGCTGGAAGATCCACGTGTCGGCCTCGCCGGACAACGCCGCCGAACTCCTCGACCAGGTCGTCCCGTACTGCGTCGAGCACGGCCTGATGTACAAGTACATCTCCAACCGGGAGATCCTCGGCCGGCGCGGCAGCAAGTACGGCGACCGCAGCGCCAGCGGCAAGTTCATCACCATCTACCCGCCCACCGAGGAGATCCTCGAACGCACCCTGCGCGAGCTGGACGAGCTGATCGGCGGCACCCCCGCCCCGTACATCCTCAGCGACCTGCGCTGGAACGAGGGCCCGCTGTTCGTGCGCTACGGCGGCTTCGTGCTGAAGATGGCCCGCGCCGAGAACGGCGCCCTGGTCCCCGGCATCCGCAATCCCGACGGCGAGATGGTGCCCGACGTGCGCCGCCCCGCGTTCCGGCCGCCGGAGTGGGTGACCCTGCCCCCGTTCCTCGCCGAGGCCCACGCCCGGCGCAAGGAGGGCACCTTGAAGAACTTCCCGTTCCGGGTCTACAAGGCCCTGCACTTCTCCAACGGCGGCGGCGTCTACCGCGCCGTCGACAACCGCACCGGCGCCGAGGTCCTGCTCAAGGAGGCCCGCCCGCTGGCCGGCCTGGACGCCAGCGGGGCCGACGCGATCACCCGCATGGAGCGCGAGCACTGGGCGCTGACGACGCTGGCCGGGCTGCCCACCGTGCCCGCCCTGGTCGACTACCGGGACGGCCACGAGCACCGCTTCCTGGCCCGCGAGTTCGTCGAGGGCGAGGCACTGATCGACGTGCTGCGCCGCCGCCACCCCTTCACGTCCGGCCAGGACTCGCCCGAGGTGCGCGCCGCCTACACCGCGTGGGCGCTCGACATCCTCGACCAGGTCGCCCGGGGCGTGGCCGACATGCACCGCCGGGGCGTCGTCTTCGGCGACCTGCACCCGGGCAACATTCTCGTCAAGGCCGACAACACGGTCGCGTTCATCGACATGGAGACCTGCACCCCGGTCGACGCCGGCTACCAGCAGGCGATGGGCGCCCTCGGCTTCCACGCCCCGCACCACCTCACCGGCCCCGCGGTCGACCTGTTCGCCCTCAACGTGCTGCGCCTGACGATGTTCATGCCGCTGCCGCAGGTGGTGCCGTGGGGCGTGGCCAAGGTGCGCACCCTGCTGGAGGCGGCCACCGAGCACTTCGACCTGCCCGAGTCGCTGACCCGCGCCATCGCCGACGGTCTCGGCCCCGAGGTCCTCACCGGCGACCGCGACTTCCGGGCGGACTGGCCCGCCAACCCCGGGCCCGGCCTGCGCGAGGCGATCGCCCGGTCCATCGTCGAGGCGGCCTCCCCGGAGCGCGACGACCGGCTCTACCCCGGCGACGCCATGCAGTTCCTCGTCCCGGACGGCGGCACGACCTTCGCGTACGGCGCGGCGGGCGTGCTGTGGGCCCTGTCCCGGACCGGCCACCGGCCGCCGGCCGAGCACGTGCAGTGGCTCGCCGACCACGCCCGCGACGCCGAGACCGACGGCCCCGGCTTCTACACCGGCCTGGCGGGACTCGCCTACACCCTCGACCACCTCGGGCGCCGCGAGGAGGCGGACGCGGTGATGCGGCGCGCCTTCGCCACCCCGGCGGCGAACGTCAGCGACTCGCTGTGCAACGGCTGGTCGGGCCTCGGCCTGGTCGCCCTGCACCTCGCGGAGCGCCGCGGCGACGCCGCGTACCTGGAGATGGCCCGCACCCTGGCCGGCCGGCTCGGCGGCCCCGAGAGCGCCCCGGCGGGCCCCAAGCGGGTCGGCCTGGTCCACGGGCGCACCGGCCACGCCCTGTTCCTGCTGCGGCTGTTCGAGCACACCGGCGACGTGCGGCACCTGGACGCCGCCGAGGCGGAGCTGCGCGCCGACCTGGACACCATCGACCTGGACCAGGAGGACAGCAGGCTGCGGCTCGGCCCCGGACTGATCGGCAGCGCCGGACTCGCCCTGGTGATCCGGGCGTTCCAGCGGTACCGCCCGAGCGCCTGCCTGGCGGCGGCGCGGGCCCGGCTCCTGGAGACCGTGCACACCCACTTCGCCATATCCTGCGGCCTGTTCACCGGCCGCGCGGGCGCCCTGTTCGCGCTGACCGGCGAGGACCGCGACCCGGCCCTGGTCCGCACCCACCTGGACGCGCTGGGCTGGGAGGCCATGGCGGCCGAACCGGGCCGCGTGGACTTCCTCGGCGACCACGGCTACCGGCTCTCCACCGACCTGGCGACCGGCTCGGCCGGCGTCCTGCTGGCCCTGGCCGCGCTGGACGACGACACCACCACCGCACTGCCCTTCCTGGGCGGCACCCCGGCGCCCGCCTACGTGGAGGCGGCCTGATGATCGACGTACCGCGCACCCTGGCCCCGGCCGCCGGCGTCGCCACCCGCTACTCGCTGGTCCCGCCGCGGGACGGCAACCCGCTGTGGAGCAGTGCCGTCGCGCTGGCTCCGGTGGCCGGAGCGGACCCGACCGAGGTCCCGCTGTCGGCCCTGGTCGCCGGCGCCAACGGGCACTCCCGGGCCGACGCGCTGCTGCGCGGCGCCGGGGAGGCCGTCGAACGCCGGGCGCTGCACCCCGACGACCGGCTTGGCACCGTCCGCGGCACCGCCGCCGGGCTGGGCCGACCGGCGCTCGCCGCCCACGACGCCCGGAACGCGCTGGCCCACCCGGACGCCGCCCAGGCGGAGCTCGACTGGTATCCGGCGACGCGGCTGAGCGACACGGCCACGGTCCTGGTCCCGGCCGCGCTCGTCGACTGGCCGGCCACCGCGTCGGGCGCCCTGTTCGACCCGGGGCCGTCCGGAGCGGCCTCCGGCGGCAGCGCCGACATGGCCCTGCGCTCGGCCCTGGTCGAGATCGTCGAGCGGGACGCGTTCACCACCGCCTGGGGGCGCCAGCTGCGGCTGCCCTGCTGGACGGACCCGTTCGCGGCGGCCTCGGGGACACCGGACCGCCCCACCGGCGAGGCGCTGCGCACCCTGTGGCGGCGCGCGGCCGACGGGGGAGTCAGGACGGTCTTCGCCCGCATCCCGACCGCCGTCGACGGCCTGTGCTGCGTGGTGGCCTGCCTGCTCGAACCGGAGCGCCCCGGCGCCCTGGTGACCGTGGGCATGAAGGCGTCCGACCGGGCGCACGACGCCCTGCTCGGCGCCCTCCAGGAAGCCTGGCAGGTCCGGGCGGCGCTGGAGGCCACCCTGCTGGACGGTCCCGTGACCGACGTGCCGGACCCGCTGGTCACCGAGCACGACCGGATCCGGTACATGCTCACCGCGCGGGCCCGCCGCGCCGTGCGGGACTGGGCCGACGGCTTCGTGCCCGCCCCGGCTCCGATGACCGCCGCCGAGGTGACCACCGACGGGATCGTCACCGCGCTGCTCGCCGACGGCGCCGACCCGCACGTCGTCGACCTCACACCCCGGCTGCCGGACACCGTGGCCGCGATGGGCTGGCACGCGGTGAAGGTCGTCCCGGCCGGCTACCAGCACCTGCGGATGGACGAGACCCACGCGTGGAGCTGGAACCGCTCCCGGCTGGCCTCCGCCCCCGAGCGCACCGGTTGCCCGGCGCGCCTCACCGACCACCGGGCCGCGGCCCCCCACCCCCTGCCCTGACCGGGCGGCCCCGCCCGGGCCCGCCCCCGATCCCCTCGAAACGGGAGGACACCGAACGATGCTGGAACTGGACAACGTCGTACGTCGCTTCGGCGACCACTGCGCGGTCGACCAGGTGTCGTTCCGCGTCGACGACGGCCGGATGACCGGCTTCGTCGGCGGGAACGGCGCGGGGAAGACCACCACCATGCGCATGATCATGGGCGTCCTGGCCCTCAACGGCGGCGAGATCCGCTGGAACGGCGGCCCGGTCACCGCCGAGGACCGCCGCGGCTTCGGCTACATGCCCGAGGAGCGCGGGCTCTACCCGAAGCAGACCGTGCTCAGCCAGCTGGTCTACCTGGGCCGGCTGCGCGGACTGAGCGCCCGCGCCGCCCAGGACTCGGCCTCCGGGCTGCTCGACCGGCTCGGCCTGGGGGACAAGCGCGACGCCCGCCTGGAGTCGCTGTCGCTGGGCAACCAGCAGCGCGTGCAGATCGCCGCCGCGCTGATCGGCGAACCGCACCTGCTGGTCCTCGACGAGCCCTTCTCCGGCCTCGACCCGCACGCGGTGGACTCCATGGCCGAGCTGCTGCGCGAGCACACCGCCCGCGGCGTTCCGGTCCTGTTCTCCTCCCACCAGCTGGAGCTCGTCGAGCGGCTCTGCGACGACCTGGTCATCCAGTCCGCGGGACGGGTCCTCGCCCAGGGCACCGCGAGGGACCTGCGCCGCCGGGGCCGGGTGCGCCACCGCCTGGTGACCGCCGGGTCCACCGGCTGGCTGCAGGACGTCGAGGGCGTCGACGTCATCGAGCGGAGCGAGGGAACCGCACTGCTCGAACTCGCCACCGACGAGGTGGCCGACCGGCTCCTGGCGGAGGCACTGCGCCGGGGCCCGGTACGGGAGTTCGCCGAGATCGTCCCCAGTGTCGCCGACGTGTTCAGGGAGATGACGGCAGCATGACCACGCTCACCACCGAGACCGCAGCGCACACCGGAGAGCACGTGAGCACCGGGACCACCGGGACCACCGAGCCGGGCGGCACCACCGCCGGCCCCGCGCCCGCAGCGGGCGGACCGCACAAGGCGCCGAAGAAGCGGCAGCCGTCCGCCTGGCCGATCGTCGCCGCGCGGGAGATCGCGGTGAAGATCCGCGACCGGGGCTTCCTGCTCTCCACGGTCGCCACCCTGGCCGTCATCCTCGGGGCGGTCGGACTGCAGGTCTACCTCGCCTCCACGGTCGGGAAGATCACGGTCGCGGCCGTCTCCACCGACGCCGACCAGCTGGTCCGGCAGGCGGAGGCACTGGCCGACCGCGCCGACCAGGACATCGAGATCAGCGTGCGCGCGCAGTCCTCCCCGGACGCGGTGCGCGACGCGGTCCGTTCCGGCGACGTCGACGCCGGGCTGCTGAGGACGTCGGAGGGCTGGACGCTGCTCGGCGACACCGACAGCGACTCCACCGCCGCCACCTGGATCGGCGCCGCCGTGCAGACGGCCGCGCTGGAGGCCAACGCCGCCGCCGCGGGCACCGACATGGAGACCCTGGCCGAGGGCGCCACGCTCCAGCACACACTGCTGTCGCCCGACGAGACGCCCGAGACCGTGGTGCGGATGGCCACCTACTTCTTCGGCTTCCTCTTCTACCTCGCGGCCGTGCTGCTGGGCGTCTCGCTGGCCACCAGCATCGTGGAGGAGAAGCAGAACCGGATCGTCGAGATCATCGCCGGATCCATCCGTTTGCGGGACCTGCTGGTGGGCAAGATCGTCGGCAGTACGACGCTGGCCCTGGCCCAGATGGTGGCGTTCACGGCGGCCGCGGTGATCGGTCTGGTCGCCACCGGCGAGAGCGGCACCCTGGGGCAGGTCACGACGGGTCTGGGCTGGTTCCTGGTCTACTACGTGGTCGGGATCGCCGTCCTGGCCTGCGTGTTCGCCGCAGCCGGAGCCATCGCCACCCGCACGGAGGACATCCAGTCCACCACGACCCCGGTGAACGCCCTGGTCGCCGTCGTCTTCGTGGCCGGCATCACGGCCACCGGGACGGCCCAGAGTGTCCTGTCCTTCGCCCCCCTGACCTCGACCATCACCATGCCGGCCCGGATCATCGCGGGCGACACCGCCTGGTGGGAGCCCGCGGCCTCGCTGCTCGTCTCGCTGGGCGCGGCCACCCTGGTCGTCCTGGCCGCCGAGCGGGTCTACCGCAGGGCCCTGATGCAGACCGGCCGCAAGCTGTCCTTCCGTCAGGCCTTCAAGCTGGACGACTGAGCCGGGCGCCGGGCGGCACTCCCGCCCGGCCTGGCCGGAACCGCTCCGGCGGACGCGGACGCGTCCCTACCATCCAGACGCCGGCCGGCGGCATCCCCGCCGGGCATCGGCGGACCCACCCCGTCCACCCGGTCCGAAGGACCGGAACAACCCCCCGAGGAGACACGTCATGAGCGACACCAACCGCCCCAGCAACACCGTCCTGTACGCCGCCCTCATCGCCATCCTGTGCGGTGCCGAGGTGGCGGTCATCACCAGCGACATGGAGAACACGGTCCGGTACGGTCTGGGCGCCGTGCTGCTCCTGGCCCTGATCGCGTGCGTGTTCCAGCTGAGCCGCACCCGCCGCACCCGCTGATCCCGCAGCACGGCGTTCGCCCCAGGCCGGGGCCGCCCCCGCCCCCCGAGCGGCCCCGGCCGGAACCATCCTCCTGGAGGCTTCCATGCCCAACGAGCACCCCGTCCGCATCAGCGGCCCGGACGGCGCCCCTCCGGAAACCGCGGCGATCCGCCTGATCGCCCTGCTGCCCCCGGGGTGGCGGGCCGCCCTCCTGGAGTGCCACGACCGCACGGCGACGCTGACGCTCACCGTGCCGGACGGCGTCGCGGCCCCGGCGGTCGACGGAACCCTCGACGACATCCTCGCCAACCCGGTCCTGCGGGGCTGGTCCAGAAGCTGACGGCACCGCCCCCGCGTCCTCAGCCGTCCACGGCGACAAACCGCTTGGTCGGTACGGTCGGGCCCCGGAAGACCGTCACTTACTCGCCATGAACGCCGGGCCGCCCCGCCACGAACGTCCGGTACCAGGGCGCCGCCTCCGCGAACGCCCGGGAGAAGCCCGGGCCCGGTGAACAGTCCGCCTCCTGCCAGAAGGCGTCGTCCGCGAACCAGTGGTCCACGGTGAGCATGCCGAGGTGATGCAGCGCCCGTGGAGAACCGGCGGCGCGGTCCAGGGCGGTGGGCACGTCCACGGCGCCCGTTCCGTCCGCCGGCCGTCCCGTCGCCAAGGTGCCCACCGCGGCGAGGAGTTCCGGGACGGGGACCGGCTCGGGGTGGCTGACGTAGTGGACGCTGCCGGGGGACCAGGCCCCGGACAGCGCCGCGGCCACCGTGGCCCGGCCCAGCGTGGTGACGTCGATCATGGACTGACGCGCGTCGCAGCCGGTCAGCGTCGTCGCCGACAACTCCCGCAGCAGGGCGAGCAGCCCGGGGACCACCCAGCGGTCGCCCTCCCCGTACACCAGGTGCGGACGCAGGACCACCCCGCCCGCGTCGAGCACGTGCCGTTCGGCCGCCGCGCGGCTGCGGCTGGTCGCGGAGACCGGGGCGACCGGCGCCTCACCGGGCCGTACGCCGCGGAAGGGCCCGCGGCCGTGGACCGCCGCGGTGCTGACGTACACGATCCGGCGCACGCCGCTGCGCACCGCCTCCTCCACCAGGGCCCGGGTGCCGAGGTCGTTGACCGCCGTGACGGCGGCGGGATCGCCGTCCACGCGCGTGGCGCAGTGGACGAGGACGTCGGCCGAGGCGCAACAGCCGTCCAGCGTGGCGGGATCGGCGAGGTCGCCGGGCACCTGCACGGCGTCCGGCGACCCGGGCGCGGAGCGCCGGGACAGCAGGCGCAGGCGCACCTCCGGCCGCTGCCGCGCCGCCGCGGCGACCCTGCCGCCGATGAAGCCGGTCGCGCCCGTGAGCAGGAGGTTCACCGTCACGATGCGGCCTGCAGCGGGGCGTCGGGGGCGGCGGTGAGGGTGGCGGTGAAGACGTGTTCCTCGTTCTGCCGGCCCGTGACCCGGACCGTCGCCTGGTCCTCGGTCTTGTCGAGCACCTCGGCCTCTATCAGGCAGGGGGAGTCCAGTTCGGCGTAGCGGCTGAAGGCGACGGCCATGGCGGACGGCAGGAAGGGCAGCCGGCCCGAGGCGGCGGTCGCGGCCTGCCGCGCCGCTTCGAACAGCACCATGCCGGGCACGTGGTCGTTGGGCCGGGGGAAGAGGACCGGGTGACCGGTGTGCACCCGCAGCCGCCAGGTGCCCGTGCCGGCGGGGGCGAGGACGACGTCGTCCTCGCGGCTGCGGCCGACCTGGGCGGGCGGTATCGCGGGCAGCAGGGGTATGCGGGCGCCGACGGCGGCCAACTGGCGGGCGCGCAGGCGGCGGTAGGCGGCCGGTGAGGTGCACCCGGTGCTGCCGGTGCCGCGCGCCACGAGCCGTCCGGCCCGGCGGAACTCCATGGTGGTGCGCATGCTGTGCAGTCCTCGGCCGCGTCGGCGGACCTCGGAGCAGACCACGTCGACGGTGACCGGCTCGGCGGCCTCCGAGAGCAGCAGCCCGGACGGGTCCGTCACCACTTCCAGGTCACGCATGACGAAGTGGGTGTCCGCGGGGGCCCCGAACTCGGCGTGGGCGAGGGCCATGGAGGTCTGCCGCAACGTTTCGCCGACGATCATCGGATCATGGTGCCGGTCGTCCACGGGAGCGAAGAAGGCGTGCTCGGCGGGCCAGCGGGCGGTGACCCGGAAGCGGTCGGCGGAGATCCGGACCCATTCGACGGGGAAGACGTCCGACAGGCGCGGCCGGTGGGCGAGTTGCGGTGTGACCGGCGTGGGGCCGCCTGCCGGTGCCGCCACGTCCGTACCCTCCTGTGAGAGACCGGCCGGGCCCTCCGCGGACGTGCTTAAGTCACCTGTCTGCGGCATGGAGACCCCCGAGGTCGACGGCCTGGTTCCAGTCAACTTCGCACTAAGATACGGACGAGCCGGTTTTTTTCCAAGTGATCGGCGTCGCAGACCGCCCCGCATCACTGAGGATGTCCTCACGCGCCCGTACGACACGGCGGCCGCACCGCCATCGCACCCGCACCGCCGGGGCGAGCACGCGGGGGCCCGGGGCGATCACGAATCACGCCAGATCAGGAGGCACCCGATGGCGCGACAGGAGCGCGCGATCCGCACGCGGCGGACGATCCTCGAGGCGGCCGCGGCCGTCTTCGACGAACGCGGATACACCTCGGCGACCATCGGGGAGATCCTGGAACGGGCCGGGGTGACCAAGGGCGCGCTGTACTTCCACTTCGGGTCGAAGGAGGAGCTGGCGCTCGGCGTCTTCGAGGAACAGCTGGCGCTGACCCTCCCGCCGCAGGCCAGCAAGCTGCAGGAACTGGTCGACTCGGGGCTGGTCCTGGCCCTGCGGCTGCGCACCGAGCCCCTGGTCCGGGCGAGTGTCGGACTGGCGCTGGACCAGGGCGCGCTGGGACTGGACCGTACCCCGGCGTTCCGGATGTGGATCGACCAGACCACCCGCACCCTGGCCGAGGCGAAGGCCGGGGGCGAACTGCTGCCGCACGTCGACCCGACCGAAACCGCCGAGCTGCTGGTGGCCAGCTTCTCGGGAGTGCAGCTCCTGTCCCAGCTCCGGTGCCAGCGGCGCGACCTGGAGCACCGGGTGGTCGTGCTGTTCCACCACATGCTGCCGGGCGTCGCGGTGCCGGCGGTGCTGGCCCGGCTGGAGATCTCCGCTGAGCGGGCGGAGCGGGTCTCCGCACAGGGGCGTGCCGAGCCCATGGCGGAGGCGGGCTAGGCGGTGGCGACGGGCCCGGCGACTGAGCGGCGTCGGTGTCGTCCCGTCTCTCCCGGCATGGGGGACCGTCCGACGCGGAGGGGGCGCGGCAGAGGCCGCACCTGCCACGGAACGCCGAGCGGGGCCGGCGGCGGCAGAACCACCGCCGGGTGACCAACGGCCTTCTCCTCCGGCAGCGTCGCCGTCACCGCACCGCGCGGTTCTCCGCCCGTCGGCCGCGTCGACGACGTTGCCGGCCCGTACACCTAGGGGGCGGGCGGAAGGACGACCGTGCCCGGCCCCGGAAGCACCAGCCACTCGTGCCCGTCGACCGGAACGCGGGGTGGGCGGTCCGCCGTGGGCGCGGTGCGCCGTCGTGCTGCTCGGCCGGTTGTCCACAGGGTGTGACGTGTTCCGGCCCCCGGTTGTAGCGTCTGCCTCGTCGATGCCGTTCCTCGCACTGCCGGTGCTCCGTGCAGGCGCGAGGCGGCGAGCCGGGTCGGTGCGCGGGCGGGCGCACCCTCGCAAGGGGGAAGGCTGCAGTGAGCGAACAGGGTGCCGGAGCGGTCGGAGCCGCGCAGCGTGGGCGGGTGCAGGGCGGGCGGGAAGCCGGAGCGGGACCGCGGCTGCCGCGGGTGAAGGGCTTCGCCGGATGGCCCGCCGAGGGCTCCGCCAAGGCGGACGGCAAGGCGCTGCGCGGACGGGTGCCGCGCGCCGGACACGCCCGGCTCGACCTGGACGCCGCGCGGCCGGACGCGGTCGCTGCCGTCGAGGAGTCCAGCCGTGGCCGGCTGCCGGAACTGACACCGATCCGGGTGGGCCGGATGGCGGCGACCCCGTTCGCCTTCCTGCGGGGCTCGGCGGGCCTCATGGGGCACGACCTGGCCCGCACTCCGGTGACCGGGATCCGGGCCCAGATATGCGGCGACGCCCACGCGGCCAACTTCGGCCTCTACGGTGACGCGCGCGGCGGCCTGGTCATCGACCTGAACGACTTCGACGAGACGGCGCAGGGCCCCTGGGAGTGGGACCTCAAGCGGCTCGCCGCCTCCCTGGTCCTGGCCGGCCGGGAGGCCGGTGCCGACGAGGACACCTGCCGCGCCGCCGCCCAGGACGCGGCGGGCGCCTACCGCCGCACGATGCGGCTGCTGGCGAAGATGCCGGTCCTGGACGCCTGGAACGCCATCGCGGACGAGGAACTGGTCTCCCACACCGACGCCCACGATCTGCTGGGCACCCTCGAGCGGGTCTACGAGAAGGCGCGGGCCAACACCAGCGGCCGCTTCGCCGCCAAGTCGACCGAGGCGACGGAGGACGGCGGGCGCCGCTTCGTCGACGCGCCGCCCGTGCTGAGCCGGGTGCCGGACGCCGAGGCCGTCGCCGTGGCCGCGTCCCTGGAGGAGTACGTCACGACGCTTCCCGAGGACCGCCTGCCGCTGCTGGCCCGGTACGCCGTGCACGACGTGGCGTTCCGTGTCGTGGGCACCGGCAGTGTGGGCACCCGCTCGTACGTCGTCCTGCTCCTGGACCACCGCGGTGAGCCGCTGGTCCTCCAGGTGAAGGAGGCCCGCCCCTCGGCCCTCGCTCCCCACCTGCGGACCGCCGGCTTCGAGGTGGCCGGGCCGCTGACCGGTTCCGACGGACACGCCACCGGCGGGCCGACGGCCGGCGCCGCCGGGCACGAGGGCCGCCGTGTGGTGATGGGGCAGAAGCGCATGCAGGTGGTCAGCGACAACCTGCTGGGCTGGACGACGGTCGACGGCCGCCACTACCAGGTGCGCCAGTTCCGCAACCGCAAGGGCAGCGTGGACCCGGCGGCCCTGGCCGCCGACCAGGTCGACGACTACGCCCGGATGACCGGCGCCCTGCTGGCCCGCGCCCACTCCCACAGCGCCGACCCCCGTCTGATCGCGGGCTACTGCGGCAAGAACGAGGAGTTGGACGAGGCCGTGGCCGCCTTCGCCGTCCGCTACGCCGACCGCACGGAGGCCGACCACGCGGACCTGGTGACGGCGGTCCGGTCGGGCCGGATCGCGGCCGAACTGGGGGTCTGAGGCTCGGACGGAGGGACGGCCGGCGCGGGGCGTTGACTCGGGCCGCTCCTGCGCTGCCCGCCGCGGGGCTTCGTGCGGGGCTTCGTGCGTGCTGCGGTCAGGGGGCGGGGACGCAGGGGCGGGTGCCTGAGCCGTTGCGGGAGGCAGGCCGGCCCGCCCGGCCCGCCGGACCCGGCCTGCCTGGGTGCCCGGTCTGCCTGGCCCGTCCCCGCCCGGCCCGCCCCTCCGTCTCAGCGAGGTCGGATGGCTGGGGTGCCCGGGACGCGTGCAGGCGGATGCCGTTGGGATGCCGGTGGACGCCGGGCGCCCGGGCCACCGCCCGTGACGGACGCCGCTGGTCCGGTGGGTGCCCTACGCTGTCCGGGTGACGACCTCGCAAGGTGATCAGGGTGGCGACGCCGACGCACGGCGGGAGCCGACGGATGACGGCGCGCGTCGGCCCGAGGAACGGCTGGAGCAGGCCGTTCGGGCCGCCGAGCAGGCGTTGATCGAGTTCGAGATCGCCGTGGAGAGCTTCCGCGTCGAGGTGGAGAACTTCTCGCGGCTGCACGAACAGAAGCTCGGCCCGATGTACGCCCGGCTCGAGGAACTGGACGTCCGGATCCTGGAGGCGAGGGCCGAACGCAGCGGCGATCCCGACGACCGGCGCCGTGCGGACGAGGCCCGGGCCCAGGTGGCCCCGATTCCCGGCGTCGAGGAACTGCTGAACGGCTGGATGGACGGCGACGGGCTCTTCCCCGAGGCCGTCGCCATGCTCACCGATCAGCCGGTCCGTCCCCCGCAGCGGGTGCGCCCCGGGGAGGAGGCCCGGAAGCTGTACCGGGATCTCGCCCGCAAGGCCCATCCCGACCTCGCCCAGGAGGAGGCGGAACGCCGCCGGCGTGAGGAGTTCATCACCCGCGTCAACGCCGCCTATGCCCGCGGCGACGCCTCGGAGCTGCGCGCGCTCGCCGAGGAGTGGGCGGCCGGACCGCAGCAGAAGCGTGTCGCGAGCGCGGCGGAGGAGCTCTACGCCCGCCTGGAGTGGCTGGCCCAGCGCAAGGAGATGCTGACCGTGCTGGCCAAGGAGCTCGAGGACAGCGCCATCGGCGGCATGCTCCGGCTGGCACCCGACGACCCGGACGGCCTGCTGGACGAGATCGCCGAGCAATTGCGCACGCAGCTCGCCGCACGGGAGGCGGAGCTGGCCGCGCTGCTGGCCTGAGCCGCGTTCCCGGGCCGTGCAGCCGAGCAGCGCGCACGAGCTGTGCGCCCGGTCGGTCCGGTAGCGTCGGGGACATGAGTCTTGGAGCTGGTGTGCCCACGGTCGGGGTCGCGGACCTCAAGGACGGCGACTTCCTGCTGGACGTCCGCGAGGACGACGAGTGGAAGGCCGGTCACGCCGACGGGGCGCTGCACATCCCCATGAGCGAGTTCGTCGCGCGGTTCGGTGACCTGACCGAGGCGGCCCCGCAGGACGGACGGGTGCACGTCATCTGCCGCTCGGGCGGCCGGTCGGCCCAGGTCACGATGTATCTGGCCCAGCAGGGGATCGACGCCGTGAACGTGGACGGCGGCATGCAGGCGTGGGAGCACAGCGGACGCCCCGTCGTGGCCGACGGCGGCGCCCCCGGGTACGTGCTGTAGCCACGGTCCGGGCGGGAGCCGGACGCCGGGGCCGACAGCCGGGACCCGCCGGTCCGCCGCAGTCACGCTCCGGGTGACGGGTCCCCACACCCATGGGCTCCATGAGCCCCACGCGCTGGCCCCACGGGCCCCACGGGCCGGTGAGCGCGTCAAGGTCCGATGCCCGTCGCCGGCGCCGTCGTCGGCGACGGTACGGCCAAGGCCGGGGCCGGAACAGGTGGTGGATCCGCCACAGGTGGATCGACCTGCATCGGATTCACCTGCGTCGGATTCACCCGCGTCGGATGCACCTGTGGCGAGTCACCTGTGGCGGCCATGCGGCGGCGCGGAGCCGGGTCGGCGCGGTTACCTGTCGAAGTCCACTTCCACCCGCTCGGTCACCGCGTGCGACTGGCAGGCCAGGACGTAACCCGCCTCGGTCTCCTCCGCCTCCAGCGCGTAGTTGCGGTTCATGCGCACCTCGCCCGAGACGAGGAAGGCCCGGCAGGTTCCGCAGACGCCCCCCTTGCAGGCGTAGGGGGCGTCCGGGCGGTTCCGCAGGACCGTGTCCAGCAGGGACTCGCCCTCCTGCGCCGGCCAGGTGCCGCCGCGTCCGTCGAGCCGGGCGGTGACGGTGGTGTGGGCCGGAGCCGGGCCCCGGCTGCCCGCCGGCGCCGGAGCGGCGTCCACGTGGAAGATCTCCTGGTGCACGCGGGACCGGTCGACGCCGAGGGTGCGCAGCGCCCGGTCGGCACCGTCGACCAGACCGTACGGGCCGCACAGGAACCAGCCGTCCACCCGCTCCACGGGGAGCAGAGCCGGCAGCAGTGCGGTCAGGCGCTCCCGGTCCAGGCGTCCGGACGGCAGCCCCGCCTGCTGCTCCTCCCGGGAGAGCACCGTGACCAGCTGGAACCGCTCGGGAAAGCGGTCCTTCAGGTCGGCGACCTCCTCCAGGAACATGGTCGAGGCGGATGTCCGGTCGCTGCGTATCAGACAGAACCGGGCCCGAGGCTCGCGCTCCAGCAGGGTCGAGACGATCGACAGCACCGGTGTGATGCCGCTGCCGCCGACGACCGCCGCGTACAGCCCGGGTGCGGGCGGCAGCGTGAAGCGGCCCGCCGGAGTCATCACCTCCAGCTCGTCCCCGATGTTGATCTCCTTGAGCGCGTACGTCGAGAAGGCACCGCCCTCGACGAGCCGCACACCCACCCGCAGGGTGTCCGGGGCCCGGCCGTCGGGCGCGGGGGAGCAGATGGAGTACGTACGCCTGATCTCCTCGCCCTCGGCGGTGCGCCGCACGGCCAGGTGCTGACCGGGGACGTACCGGTACGCCTCGCGCAGGTTCGGGGGCACGGCGAGGGTGAGGGCGACGGAGTCGTCGGTGAGACGGTCGACCGCGGCCACCCGGAGCTTGTGGAAGCGGGCCATCACAGCTCCTTGAAGTGGTCGAACGGTTCGCGGCAGGCCAGGCAGCGGCGCAGCGCCTTGCACGCGGTGGAGGAGAAGCGGCTGAGCAGCTCGGTGTCGGCCGACCCACAGTGGGGGCAGCGGATCGCGTCCAGGTGTTCCTCCCGGCCGTCCTGCGGTGCTTCCCCCGGCCGGGACGTGCGGCTGCGGGTGGGGCCGAGCTCCACGCGGACCGGTCCGGACGCCTCCCGGACGCGCGGCGGGGCGATGCCGAACTCGCGCAGCTTGCGCCGCCCCTCGTCGGTGATGTCGTCCGTCGACCAGGCGGGCGCGAGCACGGTGCGGACCGTGACCTCACGGACCCCGTGGTCGCGCAGTGCCCGCTCTATGTCCAGGGACATGGCCTCGATGGCCGGGCAGCCGGTGTACGTCGGGGTCAGTTCCACCTCGACGGTGTCCGCGCCCCGGGCGTGCACCGCGCGCACCACACCCAGCTCGCGCAGGGTGAGCACGGGGAGTTCCGGGTCGGGCACCGAGCCGGCGATCTCCAGCAGCTCCGCCTCCAGGGGCGTGACGGTCACCATGCCGCCCCCGGGTGGCTGCGGTGCAGGTGCTGCATCTCGGCGAGCATGCGGCCGAAGGGCTCGGTGTGGAGGCCCTGCCGGCCCGCCCCGGCCGTCCACGCGCCGGTGCGGGGGGTGCCGGGAACCGTGAGCGTGGCCCGTTCCAGGATTCCGCCGATGTGCTCCAGCCAGTCGGGTTCCAGGGCGGCCGGGTCGGCGCCGAGGCCCTCGACCGGGTGGAACATCTCACCGGTGTACCGCCACAGCGCGTCCACGGCCCGCTGCATCCGCCCGTGGCTCTGCTCGGTGCCGTCGCCCAGGCGGAGCGTCCACTGCTCGGCGTGGTCGCGGTGGTAGGCCGTCTCCTTGACGGCCTTGGCGGCCAGCGGTGCGAACGGGCCGTCACCGGAGGCCAGTTCGGTGTACAGCAGGTGCTGGTAGGTGGAGAAGTACAGCTGGCGGGCGATGGTGTGGGCGAAGTCGCCGTTGGGCTGCTCCACCAGCTGCAGGTTGCGGAAGGACCGCTCCTCGCGCAGGTAGGCCAGCTCGTCCTCGTCCCCGGCCATCGACAGCAGGATCCGGGCCTGGCCCAGCAGGTCCAGTGCGATGTTGGCGAGGGCGACCTCCTCCTCCAGCACGGGGGCGTGGCCGGCCCACTCGCCCAGCCGGTGGGAGAGGACGAGGGCGTCGTCGCCGAGGGCCAGGGCCGCGGCCGTGACGGAGGTGTCCGCCGCGGGCGCGGTGTCGGCTGCGGGTGTGGCGTCCGTCGCGGGTGCGGCGTCCTTCGCCGGTGTGGTGGTCACAGGTGCTGCACCCCCTCGGGAATGTCGTAGAACGTGGGGTGCCGGTAGGCCTTGTCCGCGGCGGGCTCGAAGAAGGGGTCCTTCTCGTCCGGCGAGGAGGCGGTGATCGCCGAGGACGGCACGACCCAGAGGGAGACGCCCTCGCCGCGCCGGGTGTACAGGTCACGGGCGTTGCGCAGGGCGAGCTCCGCGTCCGGCGCGTGCAGGCTGCCGGCGTGGGTGTGGGACAGGCCGCGGCGCGAACGCACGAAGACCTCCCACAGGGGCCAGTCGGTGTGGGTCGTCATGCGCGGGCCGCTCCCGTCTCGCTGTACGTGCCTGACTCGTTGTACGTGGTCGCCCCGGCGTCGTCGGCCGCCCCGGCCGTCGATGCCCCGGTCGCGGCAGCCGTGCCGGTTGCGGCAGCCGTGGCGGTTGTCACGGCCGTGGCGGTTGCCGCGGCCGTGGCGGTTGCCGCGGTCGGGGCGGTGCGCTTGGCGGCGTAGGCCGCTGCCGCCTCCCGGACCCAGGCGCCCTCTTCGTGGGCCTTCCGGCGCTGGGACAGCCGCTGCTCGTTGCACGGGCCGTTGCCCTTGAGCACGTCCCAGAACTCGGACCAGTCGATCGCGCCGAAGTCGTAGTGCCCCCGCTCCTCGTTCCACCGCAGGTCCGGGTCGGGGAGGGTCAGCCCGAGGGACTCGGCCTGGGGGACGCAGATGTCGACGAAGCGCTGGCGCAGTTCGTCGTTGGAGTGCCGCTTGATCTTCCAGGCCATCGACTGCGCCGAGTGCTGTGACTCGTCGTCGGGCGGGCCGAACATCATCAGCGACGGCCACCACCAGCGGTCCACCGCGTCCTGCGCCATGGCGTGCTGTTCCGGGGTGCCCTTGCTCAGGGCGAGCAGCAATTCGTAGCCCTGCCGCTGGTGGAACGACTCCTCCTTGCAGATGCGGACCATCGCGCGGGCGTAGGGGCCGTAGGAGCAGCGGCACAGGGGGACCTGATTGGTGATCGCCGCACCGTCGACCAGCCAGCCGATCGCGCCGACGTCCGCCCAGGTCAGCGTCGGGTAGTTGAAGATCGAGGAGTACTTCTGGCGGCCGGAGTGCAGCTTGTCGAGCAGCTCGTCACGGCTGGTGCCCAGGGTCTCTGCGGCGCTGTAGAGATACAGGCCGTGCCCCGCCTCGTCCTGCACCTTGGCCATCAGGATCGCCTTGCGCCGCAGCGAGGGCGCCCGCGTGATCCAGTTGGCCTCCGGCTGCATGCCGATGATCTCGGAGTGGGCGTGCTGGGCGATCTGCCGCACGAGGGTGGCCCGGTAGGCGTCCGGCATCCAGTCGCGCGGTTCGATCCGCTCGTCGGCGGCGACCGCAGCATCGAACACGCGCTGGAACTCGGTGGTGTCGGCGGCGCCGTCGATCGCGTCGTCCACCGGGCCGCGCGTCGTATCGCGGGCGGCTGCTGTCGCCATGGGATCCCCCTCGACCTGGTTTTCCTGACCTGACTGCTCGGCGGTCCGCAAGCCTCTGAGCCGCTGGGCTCCGAAGTCACTCCCGACCGATCGTTCGGTTCGTGCGATTCCATGGTGAGACGGCCACCGCGAGGTGTCAACCGCTGTGGACAACCTGCTCGTGGACGTCCGCGGCCGCGGCGGATCGGGCGGGGGCACCATGTCCCGCGCCCGTGTCCGCCCGCCGTGCGCCCGCTTCTGCCGTGCGCCCGCTCTGCCATGCGCTCGCTCTGCCATGCGCTCGCTCCTGCCGCCGCCAGCTCCTGCCGTGCGGCCCGCCTTTCTGCGGTCCGGCGCCTCGGCCCGGCCCTTTCCCCGCCGGACCGGCCCTTCCTGCCTTCGCGCGCTTCCCCTTCGCGCGTCCTCCCGCCTCCGCGCCCCTCGGCCCTCCGGTCTCCGTGCGGCCCGTGATGTGCGGATGTGGTGACGGCCACGGCAACCGGAGCCCGCCGGGGCTGTGCCAGTGCTACCCGTGCTGAGTACCGTTCCGTCCGGCGCACGGTGGTGTGCCGCGAGGCACCGCGACGGCCGCGAGGCGGCGACGGCGGTGCGCGGGGACGACCGGACCCGCGCACGGTGGGGCGGGGCTTGGGACCTGAGCGTGGAACGGGGCGGAATGGACGCGTACGACGACGGCTCCTCGGCCCGGCACGGGCCGACGGAGCCGAGCGGCCCGAACCCGCTGGAGCCCACGGAGGCCGCCGGAAACGGCCCTGCGGCGGCCGGTGACATCTCCTCGCCGGACTCCCACCGGGCGGGCGCCGGTACTACGCCAGCACCCGACGACTCCCCGCCGTCCGTGGACTCCGACTCAACCGACGGCATCCAGTCCACCGGCGGCACCCCGTCCACCGACGGCCCCTCGGCGCTGGCCGGGGCCTCGTCCACCGGCGGCACCCCGTCGCCCCCCGCAGCCCCCGACGAGGTCGCGTCGCCGAGGGATCCCGCACCCGCCGAGTCGCCGGGCGTCACCGGTGACACCGGTGACGCCGGTCCTCCCGCGTGGCCTTCGGTGCATCGGCCTTCGACCGGGCCGGGACCCCGGGGACCAGCCGGCGAGTCCGAGCCCGGGGCCCAGCCCGATCCCGCGGAGGCCGTAGCGCCTGCCGGACGCGGCGGACCCGCCCCATCCGCCGGACCCACCCCATCCGCCGGGGTCGCCCGCCCTGCCGCGCGGGGCGCGTCCGTCGCGTCCGCCGGGCCTGTCGGGCCCGCCGTGTCCGGTGCTGCCGTCGCGCCGGTTCCCGGTGGTTCCGGCGCCGCACCGGGCCGGCCCCGCACGGGCGTGGCCGCGCTCTCGCTGCCGTACCGGATCGGTGCCGCCCTCGCGCTCGCGGTCGTGGCCGCCGCTGTGTGCGTGCACCTGGGGATGACCTTCCTGCACGTCGCCCCCGCCAACACGGTGAGCAAGGAGCACGGCGGCGCGATCCAGCGGTGGATCTACCCGGAGTTCGAGCAGAACTGGAAGCTGTTCGCCCCCAACCCGCTGCAGCAGAACATCTCCCTCCAGGTGCGGGCGGACGTGCTCACCGCGGACGGTGACGTGCGGACGACCCGCTGGTACGACCTGTCCGCCGAGGACGGGCGGGCCATCGACGGCAATCTGCTGCCCAGCCACACCCAGCAGAACGAGCTGCGCCGCGCCTGGGACTTCTTCGTGGCCACGCACGACGACGAGAACCGTCCGGTGGGCGGACGGGGCGCGCTCTCCGAGTCCTACCTCCGCCGCATCGTCGTGATGCGGCTGGACCGGGCGGATGCGGCCGGAGCCGGGGGCGTCGTCGACCGTGTGCAGGTCCGGTCGCGAACCACCAACGTCCCGCCGCCCGCATGGAGCCGGGAGCAGGTCTCCACCACTCCGGTGGACCGCACGCTGCCCTGGTGGCCGGTGCCCGAGGACGAGGCACGAGGAGGCATCGGGTGAACCGCTTCTCCCTGGCGCTCTCCCGCGGCATCGCGCGGGTGACCGACGCCGCCCTCGGTCCGTACCAGACGGCCGTCCTGCGGATCGGCCTGAGTGCGACCTGGCTGCTCTTCCTGCTCCGCGAGTTCCCCCACCGCCAGGAGCTGTACGGGCCCGACAGCCCCTGGGCATGGGACCTCGCCCAGCAGCTCGTCGCGACGAACGGTGCCTTCACGGCCCTGCTCTGGTCCGACGGGCAGCGCTGGTTCGAGGTCTTCTACGTACTCGCGGTGCTGTGGAGCCTCCTGCTGCTGCTGGGCTGGCGTACCCGCACCACGTCGGTGCTGTTCATGGTGGGCGTGCTGTCCCTGCAGAACCGCAGCGTCTTCATGGGCGACGGCGGCGACAACGTGCTCCACCTGATGGCCATCTACCTGGTCTTCACGCGGTGCGGCCAGGTGTGGTCGCTCGACGCCCGGCGAACCAGCCGCGCTGCCGGGGCACGGGCACGCGGCGAAGTGCCACGGGACCGGGTCGGGCCGGTGCTCTGGGCCGTGCTCGGTTTCCTGCTGCTCGTGGTGACGTCGGCGGGGCGGATGGACGGTGAGTGGCTCGTCCCCGTGCTGCTGTGGACCGTGTGGGTGGCCCAGGGGCTCTGGTGGCTGACCGGTCGCCGGGGGAGGTCCGGACAGCCACGGGTCCTGCTCGACGTGATCGCGAACATCGTGCACAACGGCGCGCTGCTGGTGATCATGGCCGAGGCGTGCCTGATCTACGCCACGGCCGGCTGGTACAAGGTCCAGGGCTCGCGCTGGCAGGACGGCACCGCCGTCTACTACCCCCTGCAGCTCGAGTACTTCTCACCCTGGCCCGCGCTCGGGGACCTGCTCGCCGCCAGCGGCACCCTGGTGATGCTGATGACGTACGGGACGGTGGCCGTGCAGGTCGCCTTCCCGTTCACGCTGTTCAACCGGCGGGTCAAGAACGTCCTGCTGGCCGTCATGATCGCCGAGCACGCCGGGATCGCGGTGGTCCTGGGGCTGCCCTTCTTCTCGCTGGCGATGATCGCGGCCGACTCCGTCTTCCTGCCCACCTCGTTCCTGCGCCGGCTGGGCCGGGCGGCGGGCCGCGTACGCGGAATCCGGGGGCGGCGCGGTCGCGCCGACCACGGCCGGAGGGGGCCGTCACCGGCGGTCCCCTCCGCTGCCGGTGCCCGGGCCGGTGCCGGGGCCGATGCCGACGCGGATGCCGAGGCCCCGGGTGTGACCCCGTCCGGCTCCGGCCGGGGCCCTGTCCAGGGTGCCGCCTCCAGTCCGGACGCCGGCTCCGGCGCCCACCCGGGCTCCGGGGACCGCAGCGCCCTCGTTCCCCGGCCCGGTCCCGGGAGCGACCGGCGCACCACGCCGGGTGCCGGTCACCCCGGTCCGGGCGTCGTCCCGGCGGGCGGCAGCGCACCCGCTCAGGGGCCCGTGATCCCGTCCCCGGCACCCGGCGACGGGCCCCGGAACCGCACATAGGCTGCACGTCATGACCGCCCCCGCCCCCGACGACGGCCACCCCGACCGCTCCTCCGCCCCCGCCCCCGACGATGGCCACCCCGACCGCTCCTCCGCCTCCGCCCCCGACGACGGCCGCCCCGACCGCTCCCCCGCTTCCGGTCCGGGGTCCGCCACGGCGCCCGACCGCGGCACCTCCGGCGCCTCCCCGTCCACAGCGGCTTCCGCCTCGGAGGCGGCCCCGGTATCCGCGTTCGTGCCCGGCTCCAGCCCCAGTTCCTCCGCCTCGGCCTCCGCCTCCGCACCCGTGTCCGAGGCCATCACCCTGTGGCGTCGGCTGGCGGGGTCCCCCGACGTGGTCCTGCTCGACGGATTCCACGCGCTGAAGCACGCCGTGCGCTTCGGGGCGGAGATCCGGGTGGCGGTCACCGCGGACCGGGGCGCCGCGCTCGCCCTCGCCGACGAACTGGCGCCGGACGTGCACGGGTCGCTGGAGGCACTGCTGACCGAGGTGCCGTACGAGACGTACGCCTCGGTCGTGGCCCGTCCGCATCCCACCGCGGTCGCGGCCCTCGCCGTCCGGCCCTCCCGCGCGGGCCGTGTGGCGGCGCTGGCACGCACCCCGCGTACCGCTCCGATCGTGGTGCTGGACCAGCCGCGCAACCTGGGCAACACCGGGGCGGTGATCCGGCTGGCCGCCGGGTTCGGTGCCACCGGGGTGGTCACCACCGGCACGCTGGACCCCTGGCATCCCACCGTCGTGCGGGGCGGGGCCGGGCTGCACTTCGCGACCACGGTGGAGCGGCTGACCGTCGACGAGCTGCCCGCCGGACCGGTGTTCGCGCTCGACCCCGAGGGGCGGGACATCCGCGGGACGGTACTGCCCGACGACGCGCTGCTCGCGTTCGGCTCCGAGCGCAGCGGGCTCTCGCCCGAGCTGCGCGCACGGGCGGACCAGCTGGTCGCGCTGCCGATGCGTCCGCAGGTCTCCAGCTACAACCTGGCGACCAGCGTGGCCATGGCGCTGTACCACTGGAGCGCCACCGGGGGCGCCGCCGGTCGCGCCCCCGCCTGAGAGCACCCGACCGGTGGCGCACCGCGGTACACGCCGCGCCGGCCATCGCCTACGGCGGGGCGTGGCATACCGCCGACCACGGCATACCGCCCGGCCGCGGTAAGCCCACGACGGCCCGCAGGACGGCCTGCACACCGCCCCGCTCTCACCACCCCGCTCCCACCGGCCCGTTCGCAACCGTCCCGCACACCGCCGCGCCCGCGATGGCGGCCCGGCCTACGCCTCCCGGCGCACCTCGACCACCCGGAAGCGGTTGGCCACGAACGCGCCGTCGGTCAGCGCCGCGTTGGCCGCGGGGTTGCCGCCGGAGCCGTGGAAGTCGGAGAAGGCGGCCGTCTGGTTCACATACACCCCGCCGGTCAGGTTGAGGGACAGCTGGGCGGCCTCCTCCAGACAGACCTCGCGCACGGTCTCCTCGACCTCCGGGGAGGTCGTGTACGCGCCGACCGTCATGGCGCCCTTCTCGCGGATGGTGCGCCGCAGGAGTTCGGCGGCGTCCGCGGCGGAGTCGACCGCGACGGCGAAGGAGACCGGGCCGAAGCACTCGCTCATGTAGGCGGCCTCGGCGTCCGGCTTCGAGCCGTCCAGCTTCACGATCACCGGAGTGCGCACCACCGCGCCCGGGAACTCCGGGTGGGTGATCTCGCGGGAGGCCAGGACGACCTCGCCGAGACCGGCGGCGGCCTCCAGACGCGCCTTGACGTCCGGGTTGACGATCGCCCCCAGCAGGGCGTTGGCCCGGGTGTCGTCCCCGAGCAGGCCGTCGACCGCCTTCGCCAGGTCCGCCGCGACCTCGTCGAAGGTCTTCGGGCCCGCGTCCGTGGTGATGCCGTCCCGGGGGATCAGCAGGTTCTGCGGGGTGGTGCACATCTGACCGCTGTACAGGGACAGGGAGAACGCCAGGTTGGACAGCATCCCCCGGTAGTCGTCGGTGGACTCGACGATCACCGTGTTGACGCCGGCCTTCTCCGTGTACACCTGTGCCTGGCGGGCGTTGGCCTCGAGCCAGTCGCCGAACTCGGTGGAACCGGTGTAGTCGATGATCCGGATCTCCGGACGGGTGGCCAGGGTCTTGGCGATGCCCTCGCCGGGCCGCTCGGCGGCCAGCGCCACCAGGTTCGGGTCGAAGCCCGCCTCGGTGAGCACCTGGCGCGCGACCTGGACGGTGAGCGCCAGCGGCAGCACGGCGCGCGGGTGCGGCTTGACCAGGACCGCGTTGCCCGTGGCCAGGGAGGCGAACAGGCCCGGGTAGCCGTTCCACGTCGGGAAGGTGTTGCAGCCGATGACCAGGCCGATGCCCCGCGGGACCGGCGTGAACGTCTTGGTGAGCGCCAGCGGGTCGCGCTTGCCCTGCGGCTTGGTCCACTCCGCCGTGTCGGGCGTGCGGACCTGTTCCACGTAGGCGTACGCCACCGCCTCCAGGCCGCGGTCCTGCGCGTGCGGGCCGCCCGCCTGGAACGCCATCAGGAACGCCTGCCCCGAGGTGTGCATGACCGCGTGGGCGAACTCGTGCGAGCGGTCGCTGATGCGCTTGAGGATCTCCAGGCAGACCACCGCGCGCATCTCCGCGCCGGCGTCCCGCCAGGCCCGCATCCCCGCCTTCATGGCCGGCAGCAGCTCGTCCAGGTCGGCGTGCGGGTAGCTGACGCCCAGGTCGAGGCCGTACGGGGAGACCTCGCCGTCCACCCGGCCGTCGGTGCCGGGCTGGCCGAGGTCCAGGCGGGTGCCGAGCAGGGCGTCGAAGGCGGCCTTGCCCGCCGCCAGGTCCAGGCTGCCGTTCTCCCCGTACGCCTTGGGGTGTTCCGGGTGCGGGGACCAGTACGCGCGCGTGCGGATCGCTTCCAGGGCCCCGTCCAGGGTGGGCCGGTGCCGGGTGATCAGCTGGTGCGCGGTGAGTTCGGCGGCCATGGGGACCAACTCCTCGTCTCAGGAACTCTTCGGCGAGCTCATGGACCTGGGCAGTACGTGGGCAGAAACATGGGCGGGGACGGGCGGTCAGAGTTAGAGTAACCGAACGATCGGTCGGGACAAGGGGGTCCGCCGCATCTGTGGAAAACGTCGTGCGGGAGGATCGCGCCCATGACAGCACTCGACCTCAGCAGTCCCGTGGCCGTGGTCGGCACCGGCACCATGGGCCGGGGAATCGCCCAGGTCGCGCTGGTCGCGGGCCATCCGGTGCGGCTGTACGACGCCGTCCCCGGCCGGGCCCGCGAGGCGGCCGACGCGATCGGCGCACGGCTCGACCGTCTGGTGGCCAAGGAGCGGCTGAGCGCCGCGGACCGGGACGCGGCCCGTGCCCGGCTGCTGCCCGCCGACGACCTCTCCGACCTCGCGGACTGCGCCCTGGTCGTCGAGGCCGTCCTGGAGCGGCTCGACGTCAAGCAGGAGCTGTTCACAGCGCTGGAGGGCATCGTCTCCGACGACTGTCTGCTCGCCACCAACACCTCCTCCCTGTCGGTCACGGCCGTCGGCGGCGCCCTGCGCGTCCCCGGCCGGTTCGTGGGCCTGCACTTCTTCAACCCGGCCCCGCTGCTGCCGCTGGTCGAGGTGGTCTCCGGGTTCGCCACCGACCCGGCCTGCGCCACCCGCGCGCACGAGACCGCCCGCGCCTGGGGCAAGTCCCCGGTCGCCTGCGCGGACACCCCCGGGTTCATCGTCAACCGGATCGCCCGCCCCTTCTACGCGGAGGCGTTCGCGGTGTACGAGGGCCGGGGGGCCGACCCGGCCACCGTCGACGCGGTGCTGCGCGAGTCCGGCGGCTTCCGGATGGGCGCCTTCGAGCTGACCGACCTGATCGGTCAGGACGTCAACGAGTCCGTCACCCACTCGGTGTGGCAGTCCTTCTTCGGGGACGTGCGCTTCACCCCCTCCCTCGCCCAGCGGCGTCTGGTCGAGTCCGGCCGCCTGGGCCGCAAGAGCGGCCGGGGCTGGTACGACCACGGCGACGGTGCGGAACGGCCCGAGCCGCACACCGCCGGCCCGGAACCGGCGCCCGCGCACGTGGTGGTCGACGGCGACCTGGGGCCGGCCGCGGACCTCGTCGACCTGATCCGTGGGGCGGGCATCGAGGTGCGCGAGGGCACCGCGTCCGGGGACGGCCGGGGGCTGGTGCTGCCGGGAGGCGGCCGGCTGGCCCTCGCCGACGGGCGGACGTCCGTGGAACTCGGCGACACCGTCCACTTCGACCTCGCCCTGGACTACCGCACGGCCGGCCGGATCGCGCTGTCCGTCTGCCGGGAGACCACGCCCGCCCGGACCATCGCCGAGGCCACCGGCCTGTTCCAGGCGCTCGGCAAGCAGGTCAGCGTCATCGGGGACGTACCTGGCATGATCGTCGCCCGTACGGTGGCGCGGATCATCGACCTCGCGTACGACGCCGCCGCCCGCCACGTGGCCACCGAGGAGGACATCGACACCGCGATGCGGCTCGGGGTGAACTATCCGCTCGGCCCGTTCGAGTGGAGCCGCCGCCTCGGGGGCGGCTGGGCCCGGTCCCTCCTGGCGACGCTGCACGAGCGCGAACCGTCGGGCCGCTACGCGCCGTCGGCGGCGCTCCTGCGGCACGCGCACGCCACCGAGAAGCGGGAGAGCACCCCATGACCACGGCCCGGCGCGACACCTACACCCCGGAGACGCTGCTGTCCGTGGCCGTCCAGGTGTTCATCGAGCGCGGCTACGACGGCACCTCCATGGAGCACCTGTCCAAGGCCGCCGGAATCTCCAAGTCGTCGATCTACCACCACGTGGCCGGCAAGGAGGAACTGCTGCGCCGTGCGGTGAGCCGCGCGCTGGACGGCCTCTTCGGCATCCTCGACGAGGAGGCGGCGCGCGAGGGCCGGGCGGCCGAGCGCCTGGAGCACGTCGTGCGCCGCATGGTCGAGGTGCTCACGGCGGAGCTGCCCTACGTGACGCTGCTGCTCAGGGTGCGCGGCAACACCGACACCGAACGCTGGGCCCTGGAACGGCGGCGCGAGTTCGACCACCGGGTGGCCGCCCTGCTCGAGGCGGCCGCGGACGACGGGGACGTGCGCGGCGACATAGACGGGCGGCTCGTGACCCGGCTGGTCTTCGGGATGATCAACTCGATCGTCGAGTGGTACCGGCCCGACGGCCGTGGGTCGAGCGAGCGCGAGGTCGCCGACGCGGTGGTCCAGCTCGCCTTCGGCGGTCTGCGCAAGGCGTCCTGAGCGGGGTCGCTGGGAGGAGGCGGCCCCGGCCGGGGCCTTCGGACCTGCCGTGCGGCTCCGGATCGGTCCCGCTGCCGTTCCGGACCTTCCCTCTCGCCCCCGGCGCCTCCGGTCCCCCGCACTCCGCTCCGCGGTCCTGAGGCCGCCGCACAGCCCCGCGGCTCCGGGCGCGCCCCGCACTCGGCCGCACGGCTCCAGGCCCGCCGTATTCAGCCCTGCGGCTCCAGGTCCTCCTCCTCGAACACCAGCAGCGTGCGCGTGCTGAGCACTTCCGGGATCGCCTGCAGGCGGGTGAGCACGAGCTCGCGCAGGGTTCGGTTGTCCGGCGTGTGCACCAGCAGCAGGACGTCGAAGTCCCCGCCGACCAGGGCGATGTGCGAGGCGCCCGGAAGCTGCCTGAGCTGCTCACGGACCGTCCGCCAGGAGTTCTGGACGATCTTCAGCGTGATGTACGCGGAGGTTCCGTGGCCGGCCCGCTCATGGTCCACGCGGGCGCCGAAGCCCCGGATGACACCGTCCTCCACGAGCCGGTTGATCCGGGCGTAGGCGTTCGCCCGCGACACGTGCACCCGCTCGGCGACCGACCGTATGGACGCACGCCCGTCCACCTGGAGCATGCGCAGGATGTCCTGGTCGACGTCGTCGAGGGGGCGTGCGGGCCGCGGGGGTCCGGCGGGTTCCGCTCCTTCGGCCATTTGTTCAGACGACACCCGCCCCCGCCTCTCCACGATGGACGTACTGCATCCATCTCAGGCTGTGGAGAACCGTTTGTCCACAGCCTGGCGCCACCTGTAGCCAAAATGTGCCGGCGACCGAACAATCGGTTGGTGAGGCGCGTCACAGACGCCGCGCCTCCTTGAGCCGCTCCCACCAGGAGGTGCGTCATGACGGTCATGGAGCAGCGGGGCGCCTACCGGCCGACTCCGCCGCCCACCTGGCAGCCCCGTACGGACCCCGCGCCGCTCTTGCCGGACGCGGAGCCGTACCGGGTGCTCGGCACCGGGGCGGCCGCGAAGGCGGACCCGGAGCTGCTGCGCCGGCTGTACGGGGAGCTGGTGAAGGGCCGCCGGTACAACGCGCAGGCGACCGCCCTCACCAAGCAGGGCCGTCTGGCGGTCTACCCCTCCAGCACCGGCCAGGAGGCGTGCGAGGTCGCCGCCGCCCTCGTCCTGCGGGACCAGGACTGGCTCTTCCCCAGCTACCGCGACACGCTCGCCGTCGTCGCCCGCGGAGTGGACCCGGTCGAGGCGCTCACCCTGCTGCGCGGTGACTGGCACACCGGCTACGACCCCTACGAGCACCGGGTCGCCCCGCTCAGCACCCCGCTGGCCACCCAGTTGCCGCACGCGGTCGGTCTCGCCCACGCCGCCCGGCTCAAGGGCGACGACGTGGTCGCGCTGGCCATGGTCGGCGACGGCGGCACCAGCGAGGGCGACTTCCACGAGGCCCTGAACTTCGCCGCCGTCTGGCAGGCCCCGGTCGTCTTCCTCGTCCAGAACAACGGCTTCGCGATCTCGGTGCCGCTCGACAAGCAGACCGCGGCGCCCTCGCTCGCCCACAAGGCCGTCGGCTACGGCATGCCCGGCCGCCTGGTCGACGGCAACGACGCCGCCGCCGTGCACGAGGTCCTGTCCGACGCCGTCCGCAGAGCCCGCGAGGGCGGCGGCCCCACGCTGGTCGAGGCCATCACGTACCGCATGGAGGCCCACACCAACGCGGACGACGCGACCCGCTACCGGGGCGACGCCGAGGTGGAGACCTGGAAGGGCCACGACCCCGTGGTGCTGCTGGAGCGGGAGCTCACCGAGCGCGGTCTGCTCGACGCGGACGGCATCGAGACCGCCCGCCGGGACGCCGAGACGCTGGCCGCCGACCTGCGTGAGCGCATGAACCGGGACGCCGTGCTCGACCCCATGGATCTGTTCAGCCACGTCTACGCGGAGCCCACGCCGCAGCTGCTGGAGCAGCGGGAGCAGCTGCGGGCCGAGCTGGAGGCCGAGGCCGAGTCGGAAGGGACGCACCGATGACCACCGTCGCCGTCAAGCCGGCCACCATGGCGCAGGCGCTCACCCGTGCGCTGCGCGATTCCATGGCCGCCGACCCGTCCGTGCACGTCCTGGGCGAGGACGTCGGCACGCTCGGCGGCGTCTTCCGCATCACGGACGGCCTCGCCAAGGAGTTCGGCGACGACCGCTGCACGGACACCCCGCTGGCCGAGGCCGGCATCCTGGGCACGGCCGTCGGCATGGCGATGTACGGACTGCGCCCGGTCGTGGAGATGCAGTTCGACGCGTTCGCCTACCCGGCGTTCGAGCAACTGCTGTCGCACGTGGCCAAGATGCGCAACCGCACCCGTGGCGCCATGCCCCTGCCGATCACCATCCGCGTCCCCTACGGGGGCGGCATCGGCGGCGTCGAGCACCACAGCGACTCGTCCGAGGCGTACTACATGGCGACTCCGGGGCTCCATGTCGTCACGCCCGCGACCGTGTCGGACGCCTACGGGCTGCTGCGCGCCTCCATCGCCTCCGACGACCCGGTGGTCTTCCTGGAGCCCAAGCGCCTGTACTGGTCCAAGGACTCCTGGAACCCCGACGAGCCGGCACCCGTCGAGCCGATCGGCCGTGCCGTCGTGCGGCGCACGGGCCGCAGCGCCACCCTCATCACCTACGGCCCGTCCGTCCCCGTCTGCATGGACGCCGCCGAGGCGGCCCGTGCCGAGGGGTGGGACCTCGAAGTCGTCGATCTGCGGTCCCTGGTGCCCTTCGACGACGAGACCGTCTGCGCCTCGGTGCGCCGGACCGGACGCGCGGTCGTCGTCCACGAGTCGGGCGGCTTCGGCGGCCCGGGCGGGGAGATAGCGGCGCGGGTCACCGAGCGCTGCTTCCACCACCTGGAGGCGCCGGTGCTGCGCGTGGCCGGGTTCGACCTGCCCTATCCGCCGCCGATGCTGGAGCGCCACCACCTGCCCGGCGTCGACCGGATCCTGGACGCGGTGGGCCGCCTGCAGTGGGAGGCCGAGAGCTGATGACACAGGTCCTGGAGTTCAAGCTGCCCGACCTCGGTGAAGGGCTGACCGAGGCGGAGATCGTGCGCTGGCTGGTCGAGGTCGGCGACGTCGTCGCGATCGACCAGCCGGTCGTCGAGGTCGAGACGGCCAAGGCGATGGTCGAGGTGCCCTGCCCCTACGGCGGTGTGGTCACCGCACGTTTCGGCGAGGAGGGCACCGAACTGCCCGTCGGGTCACCGCTGCTGACGGTCGCGGTGGGCGAGACGGACGGGGACGGTCCGCGGGCCGGAGCGGACACTGCCAAGGCCGCCCGCGACGAGGACTCCCGTGGAGAGGGCTCGGGCAACGTCCTGGTCGGATACGGCACGTCCCAGGCCCCCGCCCGGCGCCGCCGGGTCCGTCAGGGCAGGCCGCTGTCCAAGGCGTCGCACGCGGCGACGCCGGCCACGCCAACGCACGCATCCGGCGCGACGCACGTGTCCACGGCGTCACCGTCCCCCGGGACGTCCGCGTCGTCCTCGCCCCCTGGAACACCCCCGGCCTCGTCGCCCCCCGTGCCCTCCGCCGCCGACCGGACCCCGGCCGGGTCCGGTGAGGCGGACGGACCGGTGCCGGTGATCTCACCGCTGGTGCGCAGGCTGGCCCGGCAGAACGGCCTGGACCTGCGGCGGCTGACCGGCTCCGGACCCGACGGACTGATCCTGCGGGCCGACGTGGAGGGCGCCCTGCGCGCCGCCACCGCGCCGGGCGTCTCGGACGGCGTGCAGCACGGCGCCGCGACGGACCGCAGGGACGGCACCGTTTCGGCCGCCGCGACGACCGCGGCCTCCTCGGCCGGGGCGGCGCGGGAGCGGGCCGGTGTCACACGGGTGCCGCTCAAGGGCATCCGGGGAGCCGTCGCCGACAAGCTGACGCGGAGCCGTTCCGAGATACCGGACGCCACCTGCTGGGTCGACGCCGACGCGACGGAGTTCATGCGGGCGCGGACCGCGATGAACGCCTCCGGCGGGCCGAAGATCTCGGTGCTCGCGCTGCTGGCCCGGATCTGCACCGCGGCCCTGGCCCGCTTCCCCGAGCTGAACGCTTCGGTGGACACGGCGGCCCGCGAGATCGTGCGGCACGAGGCCGTCCACCTCGGCTTCGCCGCGCAGACCGACCGGGGGCTCGTCGTGCCCGTGGTCCGGGACGCGCACGCGCGGGACGCGGAAGGGCTCACGGCGCAGTTCGCCCGGCTGACCGAGGCCGCCCGGGCGGGCACGCTGACGCCGGCGGACCTCACCGGCGGCACGTTCACGCTGAACAACTACGGGGTCTTCGGCGTCGACGGTTCCACACCGATCATCAACCACCCGGAGGCGGCCATGCTCGGGGTCGGCCGCATCGTGCCGAAACCGTGGGTGCACGAGGGCGAACTGGCCGTGCGTCAGGTCGTCCAGCTGTCGCTCACCTTCGACCACCGGGTCTGCGACGGTGGAACCGCGGGCGGCTTCCTGCGCTACGTGGCGGACTGCGTGGAGCAGCCGGCGGTGCTGCTGCGCACCCTGTGACGCCGGCGGTGTCACCGGACGCCCTGACGACGCCGTGACACCGCCGCCGTTCTCGAGCCCCCGCGTTCTGGGTGATCGCGGGGGCCGCGCATACTCGGGGTGTGACCGAGTACCAGCCCCCTGGTGACCCCGGCGCCGAGCCCGGCTCAACGGCGCGGCGTGTGCGGGTCCCGGCGCACACCCCGTACGACGCGGTCGTCCTGGCCGGCGGCGCCGCCCGGCGGCTGTCGGGCGCCGACAAGCCCGGTGTGCGCGTGGGCGGGCGAGCCCTGATCGACCGGGTGCTCGCCGCCTGCGCCGGAGCCCGCACCACCGTGGTGGTGGCCGCCCCCCGGCCCACCGCGCGGCCCGTCGTCTGGGCACGGGAGGAGCCGCCCGGCGGGGGCCCGCTCGCCGCCCTCCACGCCGGGCTGGGGTACAGCGACGCCGACGTGGCCGTGCTGCTCTCGGCCGACCTGCCGTTCCTCGGGGCACACACCGTCGAACGGCTGGTGACGGAGCTGCGCGCGGGCACCGCCGACGGCGTCGTGCTGACCGACGGCGACGGCCGGGACCAGCCGCTGGTGGCCGCCTACCGGACCGCCGCCCTGCGCAGGACGCTGACCGCACTCTTCGAGTGGCACGGCGGCGTCGCCGGGCTGCCGCTGCGCCGGCTGACCGACGAGCTCGACCTCCGCCGCCTCTTCGACCCGGTCGCGTCCTTCGACTGCGACACCTGGGACGACATCGCCGCCGCCAGAGCACGCATCAGGGAGCATGGACACGTGCTGGACGAATGGATCTCCGCAGTCAAGGACGAGCTGGGCATCGACCTGGACGTCGACACCACCCTCCTGCTCGACCTGGCCCGCGACGCCGCCCACGGCGTGGCCAGGCCCGCGGCACCGCTGACCACCTTCCTCGTCGGTTACGCCGCCGCCCGCGCGGGCGGCGACCGGGACACCGTCGCCGAAGCGGCCCGCAAGGCGGCCGCCCTCGCGAACCGCTGGGCCGACGAGGCCGACGGCACCGACGGCACCGACGGCACCGACGACACCGACGAGGCCGGCAAGTCCGGCGGGGACAGCCGTACCGGCAAGGACAGCCGTACCGGCAAGGACAGCCGTACCGGCAAGGACAGCCGTACCGGCAAGGACAGCCGTACCGGCAAGGACACGGAGGAGGGCTCCGGGGCGACCCCGGACACGCCGTCCCCCGGCGCCGCCGGCGCGTCGGCGCGCGACGACGCCGGCCCCGGCACCCGCCCGGACGCGGGATGACCGCCCACCGCACCCGGGGGAACCAGGACGCCGACGACCTCGGCGTCGAGGAGGCGCTCGCCCTGGTGAAGGAGAATCCCGGCCCCCGTCCGCCCGGCCGGACGTCCGCTGCCGCAGCGGAGCGGCCGTCCACGCCCGGCGAGCGGGCCGGTGCCCCCGACCGGCGTGCCGACGCCACCTCCTGGGCCGAGGCGCGAGCCGTCGCCGAACGCGCCGGCCGCTCCGGCCGCGCCGGACGGCGCGCTCCGGTGTCCGTCACGCTCGACGAGGCGCTCGGCCTCACCCTGGCCGCTCCGCTGGCCGCCCTCACCGACCTGCCCCCCTTCGACACCTCAGCCATGGACGGCTGGGCGGTCGCGGGACCGGGGCCCTGGGACGTGCGGGAGGAGGGTGTGCTCGCCGGGCACACCGCGCACGCGCCGCTCACCGACGGCGAGGCCGTCCGCATCGCCACCGGTGCCCGCGTTCCTCCGGACACCACCGCGGTGCTCCGCAGCGAGCACGGCCGCACCGACGCCGGGGGGCGGCTGCACATCGACGCCACCCACGGACCGAAGGCGGTCGCCCACGGCCAGGACATCCGGCCCCGCGGGCAGGAGTGCCGCAGCGGCGACCAGCTCCTGGCCGTCAGCACCCTGGTGACCCCGGCCGTGCTCGGCCTCGCCGCGGCCGCCGGGTACGACACGCTCACCGTGGTCCCCCGCCCCCGGGCCGAGGTTCTCGTCCTCGGCGACGAACTGCTCACCCAGGGGCTGCCGCACGACGGCCTGATCCGTGACGCGCTCGGCCCGATGCTGCCGCCGTGGCTGCGGGCGCTGGGCGCCGACGTCGTCTCCGTCCGGCGGATCGCCGACGACGCGGAGGCGCTGCACGAGGCGATCACCACCTCCGGCGCCGAGGTCGTCGTCACCACCGGCGGCACGGCCGCCGGACCCGTCGACCACGTCCACCCCACGCTGCACCGCATCGGTGCCGAACTCCTCGTGGACGGCGTCGGCGTGCGCCCCGGCCACCCCATGCTGCTGGCCCGCTTCCACGACCGCCGGCACCTGGTGGGGCTGCCCGGCAACCCGCTCGCCGCCGTGTCCGGGCTGCTCACCCTCGCCGAGCCCCTGCTGCGGACGCTCGCGGCGCGCCCCGCGCCCGAGCCGTACACGCTGCCGCTGCGGGACGCCGTGCAGGGCCACCCGCGCGACACCCGGCTGGTTCCCGTCGTGCTGCGCGGCGACCACGCCGTGCCGCTGCACTACAACGGCCCGGCCATGCTGCGCGGTGTCGCGGCCGCCGACGCCCTCGCGGTCGTCCTTCCCGGGGGCGCCCGGCCGGGCGAGGAGACGGAACTGCTGGACCTGCCCTGGGCGTCCAGTGGGATCGGGGTGTGTTTCACGTGAAACTTCCGGGCCAGGACGCCATCGCCCGCCAGGCGGACGAACACCTGGTGACGCATCGGGTGACGCTTCCGCGGAAGGTGGTCGAGCACCCGATCCGTCAGGTCGCCAAACGACTGTCCGTGGCCCTGGTGGTCCTCGTGGTGACGGCGCTGATCGTGTACGTGGACCGCGACGGCTACACCGACAACGCCGACGGCAGCGTCGACTTCCTCGACGCCTTCTACTACGCCACCGTCACCCTCTCCACCACCGGGTACGGCGACATCACCCCGGTCAGCGACGCGGCCCGGCTCACCAACATCTTCGTCATCACGCCGCTGCGCGTGCTGTTCCTGATCATCCTGGTCGGCACCACCCTCGAGGCCCTCACCGAACGCACCCGGGAGGAGTGGCGACTGAACCGCTGGAGGTCCGCGTTGCGTGATCACACCGTCGTCGTCGGGTTCGGCACCAAGGGCCGCTCGGCGATCAAGACCGTCTGTGCGACAGGCCTGCGCAAGGAGCAGGTCGTGGTGGTCGACCCCAGTGCCAAGGCGATCGAGGCCGCCGCGGCCGACGGCTACGCGGGCGTGGTCGGGGACGCGACCCGGAGCGAGGTGCTGAAGCGGGCCGAGGTCTACCGGGCGAAGCAGATCATCATCGCGACGCAACGTGACGACACCGCCGTCCTCGTGACGCTGACGGCCCGCCAGCTCAACCGGGGCGCGAAGATCGTGGTCGCCGTGCGTGAGGAGGAGAACGCCCCGCTGCTGAAGCAGTCCGGTGCCGACGCCGTCATCACCAGCGCCAGCGCGGCCGGGCGACTGCTCGGCCTGTCGGTGCTCAGCCCCGCGGCCGGCATGGTGATGGAGGATCTCATCCAGCAGGGCACGGGCCTCGACATCGTCGAACGCCCGGTCATAAAGGCCGAGGTCGGCAAGACACCGCGGGAGGTGGACGACCTCGTGGTGAGCGTGCTGCGCGGTCACCGGGTGCTCGGCTACGACGACCGCGCCGTCGGGACGCTGGAGCTGACCGACCGGCTGATCACCATCGTGCGGGTGACCCAGGGCCGGCAGGTCGCCCCCGACATGCGCCCGCTCCCCCGGGACTGATCAGGACCCCGGGAGCGCGGCGACGGACCAGACCGGCACCGCCCGCGCCCGGGCGGCACCGGTACGGTCGCCGACGACGCGACGCGGGCCCTGGCAACGTGAAGCGGGCCCCGACGACGCGATACGGGCCCCGGCGTCGCCGGGGCCCGCATCGGTGCCGCCGAAGGCCGAAGGAGTGCTCCTCACTCCGGTCCGAGCAGCCCTACTTGCGGTTGTACAGCCGCATGGTGACCGGACCGAAGACCAGGATGAACAGGCCCGCCCAGCCCAGGGTCCACAGGATCTCGACGGCCGGCCAGTCACCGGCCATCAGGCCGCGCACGGCGGAGGCGAGGTGGGTCACCGGGCTGTTGTTGACGAAGGCCTGGAGCCAGCCCGGCATGGTGGACGGGTCCACGAAGACGTTGGACAGGAAGGTCAGCGGGAAGATGACCATCATGCTGACGCCCATCACCGACTTCTCGGTGCGCAGCAGCAGGCCGAACATGGTCCAGATCCACGAGAACGCGAACGCGAACAGCACCAGCAGCGCGATCCCGGCGAGCACGCCCATCACCCCGCCGTCGGGACGGTAGCCGAGGATCATCCCGACGGTCAGCATCACGACGGACGCGAGGGTGTAGCGCAGCGCGTCGCCGAGCAGGTAGCCGACCATCGTCGACGGACGCCAGATCGGCAGGGTGCGGAAGCGGTCGAAGACGCCCTTCTCGATGTCCGTGTTGACCGAGATCCCGGTGTACATCGTGATCATCACGACCGACATCACCAGGATGCCCGGCAGCAGGAACTGGATGTACGCCTTCGGCGAGCCGGCCAGCGCCCCGCCGAACAGGTACGTGTACATCAGCACCATCATGATCGGGAAGGCGGTGACGTCGAAGAGCTGCTCCGGCACGTGCTTGATCTTGAGGATCGCGCGCCAGCCGAAGGTCAGTGAGGCCGACAAGGCGCTGGGCCGCGGCGGCCGCTCCTTGGCGACCAGCAGTTCCGCCAGGGAGTCGGTGCGCACCGGGGCGAGTTCGACGCTCTCGGTGGTCGTCGTGGTGGTCATGCCGCCACCTCGTCCTTCGGGTCGTGGTCCGGTCCGGATACGTCACCGGTACCGGGTGCGCCGGTGTCGTGCCCGGTCAGGGCGAGGAAGACCTCGTCGAGGCTGGGCTGGCCGAGCGAGAAGTTGTCCACCGTGACACCGGCCCGGGCGAGCTCGCTCAGCGCACGGGCGGCCTGTTCGGCGGCGGTGTCCTCGCTGGCGGCGGCACCGAGGCGCGCGGTCAGCGCGACCGGGTCGGGGTCGGCCTGCACGCGGGCGTCGAAGGCGCGGTGCAGGAGGTCGGCGGCGAGCGGACGCTGCCCGGGGTCGCGCAGCCGCAGGTGGACGGATCCGGCGCCGACGGACGCCTTGAGCTCCCCCTTGGTGCCCTCCGCGATCACCGTGCCCCGGTCGATGACGGCGATCCGGGAGGCCAGCTGATCGGCCTCGTCCAGGTACTGCGTGGTCAGCAGGACCGTGGTGCCCTGGGCGACCACCGCGCGGACGATGTCCCACACCTGGTTGCGGCTGCGGGGGTCCAGACCGGTCGTCGGCTCGTCGAGGAACAGCAGGTCAGGGGTGTTGAGGATGGAGGCGGCGATGTCGATGCGGCGGCGCATGCCGCCCGAGTAGTGCTTGACCTGCTTCCCGGCCGCGTCCGTGAGGCCGAACGCTTCCAGGAGCTGGGCGGCCCGGGTGTGGGCGGCCGGCTTGCGGTGTCCCAGCAGGCGGGCCAGCAGCACCAGGTTCTCGGTGCCGGTGAGGTCCTCGTCCACGGAGGCGTACTGCCCGGTGAGGCTCACCCGGGCCCGCACCTCGTCCGCCTCGCGCACGACGTCGCGGCCGAAGACCCGGGCCTCGCCGCCGTCCGGGCGCAGCAGCGTGGCGAGCATCTTCACGGTGGTGGTCTTGCCGGCGCCGTTCGGGCCGAGGACCCCATAGACCGTGCCGACGGGCACGGTGAGGTCGACGCCGTCCACGGCGCGTGTCTCACCGAAGGTTTTGACCAGGCCCGCGGTTTCGATCGCCGGGCCGGGCGGTGGGGTGCTCATGCTTCGATTCCTTCCGCGAGCGTGCGCTTCGCAAGGACTGACCTCCACGGTCGCGCGAAGTCATCGGCGCCGCACATGTTTTTTCCGCGGTTCGGTCCAGCGACGGACGGACTCCGCCCCCGGTCCCGGGCCGGACGGCGGACCGGACTCCGTCTCCGGACCCGCGCCGGGCGTCGGACCGGATCCCGTCCCCGGGCCCGCGCCTGTCGGCGGACCGACCGGGCGCCGGGCAGGCCGCCGAACGGCGGACCGGACCAGGCACGGGGGCACCGGCCGGGCGCGGCACTACGGGACAGAGCGTGACCGACGGCCGAGAACGCCCGGGAGCGGCGCGTGGCCGAGGCGGCAGGACACCGAGGCGGCGAGGCGGGGAGGCCAAGGGGGAGGGGAGGCAGCGGCGGCGAACCGCCGAAGGCGGCGGGCCGGAGGAACGGTGAGCGGCGCCCCGAGGACGGCGCTGGGCCGGAGCACGCACGAACCGGAGATGCACGAACCGGTGGTGCACCAACCTGAGGACGCACGAACCTGAGGACCCACGAACCGGAGGACGCACAAACCGGAGGACGCACAAACCGGAGGTGCACCAACCGGGAGATGCACAAACCGGAAGTGCACCAACCGGGAGATGCGCGGACCGGAGGTGCACGGGCCGCGGGAAGGCGGCGGAGTACCGTCGCCCCCATGCATGCGATCACGATTCCTGAACCCGGTGGGCCCGAGGCGCTGGTCTGGGGCGAGGTCCCCGATCCCGAGCCCCGCGAGGGCGAAGTGCTGGTCGAGGTGGTGGCCGGCGCCGTCAACCGGGCCGACCTCCTCCAGCGGCAGGGCTTCTACGACCCGCCGCCCGGCGCGTCCCCCTATCCGGGCCTGGAGTGCTCGGGGCGGATCACCGCGCTGGGCCCCGGGGTCTCCGGCTGGGCCGTCGGTGACGAGGTCTGCGCCCTGCTGTCGGGCGGCGGCTACGCCCAGAAGGTCGCGGTCCCGGCCGGGCAACTGCTCCCCGTCCCGGAAGGGCTCGACGTCAGGCAGGCCGCCGCGCTCCCGGAAGTCGCCTGCACGGTCTGGTCCAACGTGTTCATGGTCGCGCACCTGCGGCCGGGCGAGACGCTGCTCGTGCACGGCGGGTCCAGCGGCATCGGCACCATGGCCATCCAGCTCGGCAAGGCGGTCGGGGCCCGGGTCGCCGTCACCGCCGGGACCAAGGAGAAGCTGGAGCGCTGCGCCGAACTCGGTGCCGACGTCCTGATCAACTACCGGGAGCAGGACTTCGTCGCCGAGGTGGAACGGGCCACCGACGGTGCCGGGGCGGACGTCATCCTGGACAACATGGGGGCCAAGTACCTGGACCGCAACGTGCGGGCCCTGGCCGTCAACGGCCGCCTGGCGATCATCGGCATGCAGGGCGGCGTCAAGGGCGAGCTGAACATCGGCGCCCTGCTCGCCAAGCGTGCCGCCCTCAGCGCGACCTCGCTGCGGGCCCGTCCGCCGGCGGAGAAGGCCGCGATTGTCGCCGCCGTCCGGGAGCACGTCTGGCCGCTCGTGGCCGGTGGCCACGTCCGCCCGGTCATCGACCGGGAGATCCCGATGCCCGACGCCGCCACGGCCCACCGGGTGCTGGAGGAGAGCGGGCACGTCGGCAAGGTGCTGCTGATCGCGCCCTGACGAAGACGGGGGCCGGCCCCGATGAAGGGCTCCGCCGCGGGAGGCCCCGCGGCGGAGTGCCGAGCGGGGGCCGTGTCCCGTCCGTCGCTCAGTGCGGGGACTGCCGCATGCGCAGGCCGATGAAGGCGAGCCCCAGGCCCAGGCCGATCAGCATCAGCCCGCTGCCCAGCGGCAGTATCCGCACCGCGGGCCGGGCGGCGTGCTCGGGACCGCCAAGAGCGTTCGCCGCCGTGGAGGAGGCCGACGGCAGCGGGACGGCGGCCTCCGACGCCGGTGCCCGGGCCGCCGCGTCCGCCCCGGATGCCTCCGGCCGGACCGTGTCCTCGCGTGCGCCGGAGTCCTCGGCGCGGGCGTCCGTGCGGTCCGGCTGCCCGGTGGCGGCGCCGTCGCCCGAAGCGTCCGCCGAGGGAGCCGCGGGGTCGTCGGTCCGGCCGCTGTCCGCCGTGCCGTCCGGGCGGTCGTGGTCCGTCTCCGGCCGTCCGGGCCGCTCGCGGCCCTCGCCGGGCCGGGCGCCCGCCCGGGACGGCGGGGCGGACGGCGACAGGGAGGGCGACGGGGAGGCCGTGGCTGCTGCCGGGAGCCGGTGGTGCGGGCCGCCGCCGGTGAGCGCGTCGTCACGGGACGGGGCGTGCGGGGACGGGGCGTGCGGGGCCGGGCCGCGGCCGCCGTCCGTGTCCGTCCCCCGGCCGCCTCCCGGTTCCGGCCCGGCCCGGCCGGCGTCCCGTCCGCCGTCGTCGGGCGTGCCGGGCGCGCGGTGGTGGGTGTGGGCCACGGTCGTGCCGGCCGGCAGCGGCCCGCCGGTGGCGCCGGGCGCCGGCGTGGCCACCGTCAGGGCGATGCCCGTGCCCAGGACGACACCCGCCCGCAGGGCGGCCGCCGCCCCGTTCGCTCCCAGTCTGCGCAGCCATGGAGTCACGACCGTGACCTCCCGCGCCGACGGATGGCTCGGGGCACCGTCGGCAGAGTTGGGCCGGATGGACCCCAAAAGACTCGCATTTCCCGGCCTCACCGGCATTCCGGGCGATCCGGTCGGCTGAATCGTGACCTCGCGGCGGGGAACCCGGCCCCCAGCGTCGCAGCCCCCAAGCCGCCGGGACGCGGCCCGGCCTCCGTGCGGACGACGGGACCGCGGCCCGGGCGGGGGCACCACCGGAGCGGCGCGCAGGGTACGAGAGAATGGCCGTATGGAGATGCCGAGGAACGAACGGTCACCGGAGAAACCGCAGATCCTGGTCGTCGGCCAGGACGGCATGGCGCTCGGCGGTGGCACCGGGGACGAGGACTCCCGCGAGACCCCGGTGACGGAGCAGGTCGAGCAGCCCGCCAAGGTCATGCGGATCGGCAGCATGATCAAGCAGTTGCTGGAGGAGGTGCGCGCCGCTCCTCTGGACGAGGCCAGCCGGGCCCGGCTCAAGGAGATCCACGCCAGTTCGGTGAAGGAACTGGAGGACGGTCTGGCCCCCGAGCTGGTCGAGGAACTGGAGCGGTTGTCCCTGCCGTTCACCGACGAGGCCACGCCCAGCGACGCCGAACTGCGCATCGCGCAGGCCCAGCTGGTGGGGTGGCTGGAGGGTCTGTTCCACGGGATCCAGACCACGCTGTTCGCCCAGCAGATGGCGGCGCGCGCCCAGTTGGAGCAGATGCGCCGGGCGCTGCCGCCGGGCGTCGCCGAGGGGTCGGAGGACCCGCACATCGGCGGTCGCTCGGGCGGTCCCTACCTGTAGCACCTGTAGCACCCGGGAGCGGCCGCAGCGGCACGCTCCGCCACCCGGACGAGCGGAAGGGGCCCGGCATCCTGCCGGGCCCCTTCGACGTGCGTGCCGCCGCCCGGTTCAGGCAGGCGGGTTGCCGGTGGAGACCTTGAGCGTGATCTGCGGCATGTCCTCGGGGTCGACGTCGGTGCCGGCCGGCGGGAACTGCTCGCGGACGGATCCCTCGCCGTAGACGTTCTCGTCCACGTTGACGATCTTCAGGTCGCCCCAGCCGGCCGCCTGGAAGCACTCCTTGACCGACTTGATGTACTTGAACTTGAAGTTCGGGAGCCGGATCTTGTCGGGGTCGTTGTACGACTCCTGCGGCTCCTCGCACTCCTCCTTGTCGATCGTCTTCGACGTGTCCGGCCCGCGGTAGCCCTCCGCCTTGGTGGCCGACGCCGAGGGCGTGCTGCCGCCGCCCTTGTTCTCCTCGCCGCCGCCGCCGTTCAGCGCCAGCGCGGCGATCAGGCCGCCGACCGCGAGGACGGAGACCACGACCGAGCCGACGATCACCGGGCGGTTGCCCCGCCCCCCGCCCGGGCCGCCCGACGCGGCGGGCGGCGGCGAGATCGTGTACGGGGCGGGCGTCGCCGGGCCGGACTGCGCGGAGTAGGCCGACGGGTGCGGCGTCGGGTAGCCCCCCTGCTGCGGGTAGCCGTACGACGGGGCCGGAGCCGGGGAGCCGTACGGGTGGGGCGTGGGGGTGGGGCTCGGCTGGTACGGGGTCTGGACGTTGCCCGACTGCGCCGGGCCGGTCTGGTCGACCGGCGGGAACACCGCGGAGCCGACGCCCGAGCCGGCCGGCGCCTGCGTGCCGGGGACGATGCTCGGCGGGGCCGCCTGGAAGGACTGGCCCACCCGCAGGCACTCCCCGCGCATCGCCTCGGCGCTGGGGAACCGCTCGTTGGGGTTCTTCTTCAGGGCGCGGGCGATCAGCGCGTCCACGGCCGGGGGCAGCGAACGGTTGATGGAGGAGGCGGCCGGCGGCTCCTCCTGCACGTGGGCGTAGGCGATGGCCAGCGGGGAGTCGGCGTCGAACGGGAGGCGGCCGGTGACCAGCTGGAACAGCATGATGCCGACCGAGTAGAGGTCGGACCGGGCGTCCACGCCCCGGCCGAGCGCCTGCTCCGGCGAGAGGTACTGGGGGGTGCCGACGACCATGCCGGTCTGCGTCATCGACGTGACACCGGACTGCATGGCGCGGGCGATGCCGAAGTCCATGACCTTGACCACGTCGCGCTTGGTCATCATCACGTTGCCCGGCTTGATGTCCCGGTGGACCAGGCCCATCTCGTGGCTGATCTCCAGGGCCGCGAGCACGTCCGCGGTGATCTTCAGGGCCTTGTCGGCGGGCATCGCGCCGTGCCGGCGCACGTCCTCGTCGAGCACCGAGCCCAGCGGGCGGCCCTCGACGTACTCCATGACGATGTACGGGGTGGTCATGCCGTCGAGGTCGTCCTCGCCGGTGTCGAAGACCGACACGATGTTGGTGTGCGTGAGCTTGGCCACGGACTGCGCCTCGCGGCGGAAGCGCTCACGGAAGGCCTGCTCCCGGCCGAGTTCCGTGTGCAGTGTCTTGATCGCGACCTGACGGTCGAGCACGCTGTCGTACGCGAGGTGGACGGAGGCCATGCCGCCCTGGCCGAGCAGGTCCCGCAGTTGGTAACGTCCGCCGGCGAGCGAACGTCCCGCGTGGTGGCCCTGTGCGCCGTCCTGGCTCATGTTCCGCTTCCCCCGTAGCCTCTCCGGCGCCGTCGTCGGTGACCGTCCGTCGTAGATCCCGTGTGCTATTCCCGGCCAAGTCTGCCGCAGGTCACCGACACGTCAAGCGCGGTGCCCGTTCCGTGACCGTACGCGAAAGAAGCGTCGCGGAAGCGTTACCGCAGGCGTACGGCCGGTACACGCAATTTGCACGACCGTATGGAGTGCGGGTTTCATGACCGGTCCGTCTCGTCCCGGTCCCCGCGGGCCGTACCGGACCGAAGGCTCGCGCAAAGGCTGTAGCGTGGCTCGACGGAGAGACCGTGACAACACCGCGCGTACCGCGGGCAGAAACGACGGCGAGGACTGATGGCACAGCAGCAGCGCGCCCAGGGCCCGTCCGACCCCGAGGCGACTGGCGGCGGCATGTCGGACGCGCCGGACAACTGGGGCAACGGCGGGCTCGTCGGCGACGGCCGGTACCGGCTGACGCACCGGCTCGGCCGGGGCGGCATGGCCGAGGTGTTCGCCGCCGAGGACGTGCGTCTGGGACGCACCGTCGCCGTCAAGCTGCTGCGTTCCGACCTCGCCGAGGACCCGATCGCCAAGGCCCGCTTCACGCGTGAGGCACAGTCCGTCGCCGGCCTCAACCACCATGCGATCGTCGCCGTCTACGACTCCGGCGAGGACGTCATGGGCGGCCAGCCCGTGCCGTACATCGTGATGGAGCTGGTCGAGGGCCGCACCATCCGGGACCTGCTGATGAACGCCGAGGCGCCGGGCCCCGAGCAGGCGCTGATCATCGTCTCCGGGGTGCTGGAGGCACTCGCCTACTCCCACCAGCACGGCATCGTGCACCGGGACATCAAGCCCGCCAACGTCATCATCACCAACAACGGCGCCGTGAAGGTGATGGACTTCGGCATCGCCCGTGCCCTGCACGGCGCGTCCACGACGATGACGCAGACCGGCATGGTCATGGGCACCCCGCAGTACCTTTCGCCGGAGCAGGCGCTCGGCAAGGCCGTCGACCACCGCTCCGACCTGTACGCCACCGGCTGCCTGATGTACGAACTGCTGGCGCTGCGTCCCCCGTTCACCGGTGAGACGCCGCTGTCGGTGGTGTACCAGCACGTCCAGGACATCCCCACGCCGCCGTCCGAGGCGTCGGACGCGAGCCCGCCGGAACTGGACGGGCTGGTGATGCGCTCGCTCGCCAAGGAGCCGGACGACCGCTTCCAGACGGCCGAGGAGATGCGCGGGCTGGTCCAGTACGCGCTGCAGATGCTCTACGACCAGGGCGGCCACACCGGCACCTGGAACACCGGCCCGGTCGACGTGCACGACGGCCGCAGCACCCCGGCGGCCGGCTTCGCCGGCACGTCCGTGATGCCGCACCCCGACGCCGCGGGCACCGCGGCGATCCCGCAGCCGATCCTGCCCGCCGGGTACGGCGGCGGGGACGACGGCGGCTTCGAGGGCGGCGGCAACCGCGGCAGCGGGCGCGGCAAGCTGTGGGTGCTGGCCGTGCTCGCGGTGATCGCCGTCGTGGCCGGTGTCGCCCTGGCGCTCAACAACTCCGGTGGCGCGGGGGGCGGCGAGAAGCCGGAGAAGTCGCCGACGACCTCGCAGACCACCGAGGACGAGAAGTCCAGCGAGAGCCCCAGCGACGACGTCGACCAGGAGCCGAGCCAGGACACCGACCCGGGCACCGGGACGGGCTCCGGCGGCAACTGGACGCCGACCCAGCAGCCGACCGAGCGGCCCACGCAGCAGCCCACCCCGGACCCGACGGGTGACCCGACGGGCCAGGACCCGACGGCACCGACCGACCCGACCACGGAGCCGGAGGAGCCGTCGACCCCGCCCGCGACGCAGCCGACGGGCGGCGGCGCGGCAGAGGGCGCGACCGGCGGCGGCGAGGACGCCGGCGGCACGGGCGACGTCGGCAACTGACGCCCGGGCGCAGGCCGCCGTCCCGCGCGTTCCCCGTCCGCACTCCGCTGCCCCGTGCCACGGACGCGCCCGCCTCGTGCCGCGGACGCGTCCGCCTCGTGCCAGGGGTGCGCCCGCCTCATGCCACGAACGCGTCGCACACCGCGTCGTACTCCCGGGTCCGCCACACGGCCAGCGCGGCCGTGGCGGGGAACTGGTCGTCCGCGCGGGTGTCGGCGCGTTCGTAGTGCCAGCGCAGGATCCAGAAGTCGTTGAGGCGTTCCCACCAGACCCGGTGCACCGCCGCCGCCAGGTCCGACGGCGTGGCCGCGGCGGCACCCCGGTAGGCCCGGGCGTAGGCCCGCACGCGCGGCAGGTCGAGGGTGCCGCCGGGCCGCACGAAGAAGATCGCCGCGGCCCGCACCGCCTCCTCCGCGCGGGGCTGCACGCCCAGCCGGTCCCAGTCGACGATGGCGGCCGGCGCGTCTCCCCGGTAGAGCAGGTTGAACGGGTGGAAGTCGCCGTGCACCCACCCCACCGCGCCACCGCGCGGGGGGCGCCGGTGCGCGTGCCGTTCCAGGAGCGTGCGGCGTTCCAGCAGCCGGTGCCGGGCGAGGGCGTCGATCAGGTCGAAGGTGTCGGCCGGGTCGGCGGCGGGGGCCGGTCCGGCGGCCGTGCGGCCGTGCGCCGGCATCACGCGCTCCAGACCGGCGTGCACCGCGCCGAGCAGCGCCCCCAGCCGACCGCACTGCTCGGGGGTGAGCTGGCCGCCGTGGCGGTGCCGGCCGTCGATCCACGGGTGCAGGGCGAAGGCGTGGCCGCCGACCAGCACGACGGTGCGCCCGTCCCGCGCGGGCAGCGGCGGCGCCACCGGGACCCCGAGCCCGGCCAGGCGCAGGGTGGCCCGGTGCTGACGGCCGATCGCCGCCGGGTCCGCGGTCTCCGGGTCGAAGTGGTGCTTGAGGAAGTAGCGGCCGCGCGTCGTGCGCAGGCGGTAACCGCGGTTGAGCAGCCCCTCCTCGACGGGCTCGCAGGTGACGGCCGAACCGGCGGCGTACCGGCTCAGGAGGGCGCGCAGAGGGGGCGCGTGCGGTGCGGGAGGTGGTACACGGAGTTGCGACACGCGCCGGATGCTAGGGGAACGCGCACCCCCGTGAGCTGCGCGGTGTCACACCCAGTCAATTCCGGTCGCACTGGGTGTCCGTTCCGACGCCGGTGGTGCGGCTCGGCTCTTCCCGAGCCCGGGGTGGCCGGGATAACGTGCCGTTGCTCCGGCCTCCTGCAAGGCTGTGACCAGTGCACCCGCAAGACCTTCCCGATTTACTTGGAAATCCAAGCAAAAACGCAGGTCAGGTGGGGTTTCACAGAAATGTGTCGCACTGGGTAACGTGCACATTGCAGGGCGCTCGCCGGGGCACCTGTCACGCCTGTTCCCGGTCGAGTGGCACCCACCCCGTGCCCGGTGGCCGAAAACAGGTGAGCCTTTCCCGCTCCGTGAGCGGGGAAGACCCCCAGGTCACCCGGCAACCCCGGGGGCCGGACCGACGGAGGAGCACACGTGACCGTGGAGAGCACTGCCCCGCGCACACCGCGACGCAGCGCCGGAAGCAAGGCCGGCGCCACCGGCACCAAGAGCGGCGCCGCGGCCAAGAAGGCCACCGGCGCGGCCAAGAAGGCCACCACCGCCAGGAAGGCCACCGGTGCCGCCGCGAGCGCCGAGCCCGCCCTCGTCCAGCTGCTGACGCCCGAGGGCAAGCGCGTCAAGAACGCCGAGTTCGATCCGTACGTCGCCGACATCACCGCCGACGACCTGCGCGGGCTGTACCGCGACATGGTGCTCACCCGCCGCTTCGACGCCGAGGCCACCTCGCTGCAGCGCCAGGGCGAGCTGGGCCTGTGGGCCTCGCTGCTCGGCCAGGAGGCGGCGCAGATCGGCTCCGGCCGGGCGCTGCGCGACGACGACTACGTCTTCCCCACCTACCGCGAGCACGGCGTCGCCTGGTGCCGGGGAGTCGACCCCACCAACCTGCTCGGCATGTTCCGCGGCGTGAACAACGGCGGCTGGGACCCCAACAGCAACAACTTCCACCTGTACACGATCGTCATCGGCTCCCAGACGCTGCACGCCACCGGCTACGCCATGGGCATCACCAAGGACGGCGCGGACAGCGCCGTCGTCGCCTACTTCGGCGACGGTGCCTCCAGCCAGGGCGACGTCGCCGAGGCGTTCACCTTCTCCGCGGTCTACAACGCCCCGGTCGTCTTCTTCTGCCAGAACAACCAGTGGGCGATCTCCGAGCCGACCGAGAAGCAGTCCCGGGTGCCGCTCTACCAGCGCGCCCGCGGCTTCGGCTTCCCGGGCCTGCGCGTGGACGGCAACGACGTCCTCGCGACGCTCGCCGCCACCAGGTGGGCCCTGGAGCGGGCCCGCAGCGGTGAGGGCCCGACGCTGCTGGAGGCGTTCACCTACCGCATGGGCGCCCACACCACCTCCGACGACCCCACCCGCTACCGCCACGACGACGAGCGGGCCGCCTGGGAGGCCAAGGACCCGCTCCTGCGCCTGCGCCGCCACCTCGAACTCTCAAACCACGCGGACGAGGGATTCTTCGCGGAACTGGAGACCGAGTCCGAGGCGTTGGGCAAACGAGTGCGCGAAGCGGTCCGTGCCATGCCGGACCCGGACCACTTCGCCATCTTCGAGAACGTCTACGCGGACGGACACGCCCTCGTCGACGAGGAACGGGCGCAGTTCGCCGCCTACCAGGCGTCCTTCGCCGACGCGGACGGGGGTAAGTGACATGGCAGAGAAGATGGCCCTGGCCAAGGCGATCAACGAGTCGCTGCGCCGCGCCCTGGAGACGGACCCGAAGGTCCTCGTCATGGGCGAGGACGTCGGCAAGCTGGGCGGCGTGTTCCGGGTGACGGACGGGCTGCAGAAGGACTTCGGCGAGAGCCGCGTCATCGACACCCCGCTCGCCGAGTCGGGCATCGTCGGCACGGCGATCGGCCTGGCCCTGCGCGGCTACCGCCCGGTCGTGGAGATCCAGTTCGACGGCTTCGTCTTCCCGGCGTACGACCAGATCGTCACGCAGCTCGCGAAGATGCACGCCCGCGCGCTGGGCAAGGTCAAGATGCCCGTCGTCGTGCGGATCCCCTACGGCGGCGGCATCGGCGCGGTGGAGCACCACTCCGAGTCCCCCGAGTCGCTGTTCGCGCACGTCGCCGGCCTGAAGATCGTCTCGCCGTCGAACGCCTCGGACGCGTACTGGATGATGCAGCAGGCCATCCAGAGCGACGACCCGGTGATCTTCTTCGAGCCCAAGCGGCGCTACTGGGACAAGGCCGAGGTCAACACCGAGGCCATCCCCGGCCCCCTGCACACCGCGCACGTGGCCCGCGAGGGCACCGACCTGACGCTGGTGGCCTACGGCCCGATGGTGAAGCTCTGCCAGGAGGTCGCGGACGCGGCCGCCGAGGAGGGCCGCTCCCTGGAGGTGCTGGACCTGCGCTCGGTCTCCCCGATCGACTTCGACGCGATCCAGGCGTCCGTGGAGAAGACGCGCCGCCTGGTCGTCGTCCACGAGGCCCCGGTGTTCTTCGGCTCGGGCGCTGAGATCGCCGCCCGGATCACGGAGCGCTGCTTCTACCACCTGGAGGCCCCGGTCCTGCGGGTGGGCGGCTACCACGCGCCGTACCCGCCGGCCCGCCTGGAGGAGTCCTACCTCCCGGATTTGGACCGGGTGCTCGATGCCGTCGACCGCTCGATGGCGTACTGAGGAGGGGGTCGTGACGACGATGACGAACGCGTCCGTACGCGAGTTCAAGATGCCGGACGTGGGCGAGGGCCTCACCGAGGCCGAGATCCTCAAGTGGTACGTCCAGCCCGGTGACACCGTCACCGACGGCCAGGTGGTCTGCGAGGTCGAGACGGCCAAGGCGGCCGTCGAACTGCCCATCCCCTACGACGGCGTGGTCCGCGCCCTGCACTTCCCGGAGGGCACCACGGTCGACGTGGGCACGTCCATCATCGCGGTGGACGTCTCCGGCGGCGCGGCTCCGGCCGAGGAGGCGGCGCCGCCCGCGCCGGACACCGCGGCCGAGCCCGAGCCGGAGCCGGAGTCGAAGGGCTCGGGCCGCCAGCCCGTGCTGGTCGGCTACGGCGTGGCCACGTCCTCCACCCGCCGCCGCCCGCGCAAGCCGGCGGCTCCCCAGCCGGAACTCAACGGCCACACCCCGCCCCCGGCGCCCGCCGCCGAGCCCGCCCCGGCGCCCGCCGCCGAGCCGGTCGCGGGCGGGCAGCGTCCCCTGGCCAAGCCGCCCGTGCGCAAGCTGGCCAAGGACCTCGGCGTCGACCTGACCACGGTCGTCCCGACCGGCCCGGACGGCATCATCACCCGGGACGACGTGCACGCGGCGGCTCAGCCGAAGGCGCCCGAGCCCCAGGCCCAGGCCCAGACCCCGGCCCCCGCCGCCCCGGCCCCGGCCCCGGCCCCGGCCCCGGCGCCCGCGCCCGCAGCCGCGGCTCCCGCAGCGGCGTCCTACGACACCGCCCGCGAGACCCGCGTCCCGGTCAAGGGCGTGCGCAAGGCGACGGCGGCGGCGATGGTCGGCTCGGCCTTCACCGCACCGCACGTCACCGAGTTCGTGACGGTCGACGTGACCCGCACGATGAAGCTGGTCGAGGAGCTCAAGCAGGACAAGGAGTTCGCCGGGCTGCGGGTCAACCCGCTGCTGCTGATCGCCAAGGCCCTGCTGGTCGCGATCCGGCGCAACCCCGACATCAACGCCTCCTGGGACGAGGCGGCCCAGGAGATCGTGGTCAAGCACTACGTCAACCTGGGCATCGCGGCGGCCACCCCCCGCGGCCTGATCGTCCCGAACATCAAGGACGCCCACGCCAAGACCCTGCCGCAACTGGCCGCGTCCCTCGGTGAACTGGTGTCCACGGCACGGGAGGGCAAGACCTCCCCGGCCGCGATGCAGGGCGGCACGGTGACCATCACCAATGTCGGCGTCTTCGGCGTCGACACGGGCACGCCCATCCTGAACCCCGGCGAGTCCGCGATCCTCGCGGTCGGTGCGATCAAGCTCCAGCCGTGGGTCCACAAGGGCAAGGTGAAGCCGCGTCAGGTCACCACCCTCGCCCTGTCCTTCGACCACCGCCTGGTCGACGGCGAACTCGGCTCCAAGGTCCTGGCCGACGTGGCCGCGGTCCTGGAACAGCCGAAGAGGCTGATCACCTGGGCCTGACGGCCACGATCCGGATCGGCTGACGCCGGGAGGGGCGCCGCATGTTCGAGTGGCGGCGCCCCTCCTGCCTCCCCCCGGCCCGCTGCCCCTCCCGCCGTCGCAGCCTCGGCTCGTTCCCGCAGCCCCGGGCAGCTATACACGACGCGTATACATGCCGTGTATAGTCCGCCCATGGCCACCGTGACCACCTTCCGCCGCGACGCTCCCGGCACCGCCCTCAGCGCGATCGCAGCCTTCGGGCTGCTCCTCGGCTGGGCGACCTACACCCTGCACGGGATCACACCGGTGCTGGACCGGGCGACCAACTCGGTCTCGACCTGGATCCTGTGGACCGCGCTGGCCGGGGCACTCGTGCCGTCCCGGCGGGGCGCCGTGGCGGGCGGGCCGCTGATGATGCTGTTCACCTGCTCCGGGTACTACGCGGCGTCCACGCTCGGGGGCCACTTCGGCGCCGGAGGGCTCGGCACCGCCGCGGTGTGGACCGTTGCGGGGCTGGCCGGCGGGCCGTTGCTGGGCTGGGCCGGGTGGACGGTGCGCCGCGGCTCCGGGCAGGTGCGGGCGGCGGCGGGTGCGGTCGTGGCGATGGTGGTGCTGGGCGAGGGGCTCTGGTTCGGCCTGGCCCTGCACTACTGGACCGGGGCGACCGTCTTCCTGACGGCCGGCGTCCTCCTTACCGCCGTCCTGACGACGTACCTCGTGCGCGCCCGCGTCCCCCGGGCCTGGCTCTGCCCCCTACTCGCCCCGCTCCTCGCCGCCGTCTTCGTCGGCGCCGAGGAGCTGATCCTGGACGCCTTGATCGGGACCGTCTGACGGCAGCTCCCACGGAAGCCGTTGTTCAGGGGTCCCCCTGCGGCCTCGACCCGGTGAAGCGGCGGACGACGAGGGCGAGCCACCCACTGGGGGAGAACGGCACGGGCGGGTCGACCTCCATGCCCAGTTCGGCCAGGGCGAGAGCGTAATCGAACTCGTCGAGGTCGAGGGCGAGCAGTTCATGCACTTCACCGACGAGACGGGCGGTCAGCTGGGTGTCGCTGCCGGCGCGGTAGTCGTCGAGGGCCGCGTCGTGATCGTCGAACTCGTCGGGCATGTCCTGGGAGAACCACCCGCCCAGGAGCTGGGCGAGCTCGGGGAACCGCGCATGCCACTCCCAGTGGGTGGCCGGAGCTGACGGGGCCGGAACCTCCCCCTGTTCGACGCTGTGGCGGATGTGGTCGGCCAGGCAGCGGAGCCACTGCTGGATCTCCCCCTCGGGCAGGCCGACGTCGGGGATCGCGTAGAACTCGCCCAGGCGCAGCCGGAGGCGTCCGGGCGGATTTTCCGCGTACTCCCGCAGCTGGCGTTCGGCCGTGGCCAGGGCCCAGGGACGGGTGTGCCAGGTGTGGCGCAGGTAGGCGGTGAGGGCCTTGCTCGGCTCATCAGGGGTGTCGTCCGCGGGCTGACCGAGGTAGGCGCGCACGACCTGGTCCAGCTCGCCGTAGCGGCGGTCGTGATCGAAAGGGCTCAGTGGCACGGTGGGTTGCCTCTTCAGGGTCAGAGGTAGATCGGGAAAGTGGCATGTACGGCGAAGCCGTGAGGCCGGGAGGGATCCCGCTTGAGGATCACCCGCGCGGCGCGTACATCCACCGGCTCCCGGCCGGCCAGCATCATCGCCTGCAGCAGCACCCGCCCTACCGGCGCGTCACGGGACGGCCAGGACGCCTCGACGGTGAGCCGGGGCCTGGTGGACTGCGCAAGCCAACGGTGGATGAGCTGCTCGTTGGCGCTGACGACGTGCTGGGTGGCCCACTGGGCCGTCTCGTGATCGGGGTAGGTGGCGGTTCGGGTGCGCATCTAGTCGGCCTTCGTCCGAGGGTTGGTGGGTTGGGGCTCCCACAGAGGCGAGTGGGCTTCCTTCAGGTGCTCGATGCACAGCCGGGCAAGAAGAGGGAAGAGATCCATGAAGTCCCCGGCACCTTGGGAGTCGGCCCCCATGGCGGCGTAGAAGAACTGGTCCATCTGTTCTTCGGTGTGGAACATTGCGATGGCCTGGGAGCACTCGGAGACGACGCTCGGGAGTTCCCAGGGGCAGTGGGGGTGGGTTTCTGCAATGTACAAGCGGATGCGTTCCTCGGCCCCGGGGCCCTGCTCGTCCTTGCTGACGGCGACGCCGTCGTGGCCGAACCGGGCCGGGAGGAGGTGTTCGAGACGCGGGAAGCGCAGGAGCAACTCCCGTGCAGTAAAGGGAACTTCCGCGTATGAGCGACGATCGGCCCGAGAGTCCCACTCTTCCATATGACGAGCGATCTGCCGGAGAACGTCGGGCGTTCGCTCCCTGGTCGCAGCTTGGGGGATCCCCAGCAAGTCCGGATGGGAGCCGTCGGGGAACTGCTCGTAGAGATCCCCGGCCACGCGGAGTTCCCTAGCGATCTCCGCCATTTTTCGCCCACCGTCCAACTCGGCCCTGCGGGTACCACGCAACAGCGGAAAGAGCTCTGCCTGCCATTGCCCGGGATCGTCGGGGATCCGCCGACTCTCACCGTCGTACCGGTCCAGCACCCTGTGGGCGCCCTCGAGGAACGAGTGACGTCCGGGTTCATTGTGTGCAGGGCGTCGCCTGATGGGAGTCGAGGAACAGGTTGGTTCCCACAGCGGTGAGTGGGCTTCCTTCAGGTGATCGATGCACAGACGGGCAAAGAGTGGGAAGAAATCCATGAAGTCGTCGGACCCTCCCGCTCCGCCGCCCATGGCGTAGTGGCAGAAGAACTGGTCCATCTGGTATTCCGTGTGGAACAGTGCGATGGCCTGGTAGCACTCGGAGACGACGCTCGGCATCTCCCACGGGCAGCGGGGATGAGTCTCCCGGATGTACATGCGGATGCCTTCTTCCGTAGTGGCATCCTGCATGTCATCGCTGATGGCGACACCGTCCTGACCGAAGTAGATCGGGAGGATCTGATCAAAGCGTGGGAAACGGAGCAGCAATTCCCTCGTGGTCAGGGGGACACTCAGGTAGGAAGCGTCGTCGATTCGGTGATCCCAATTGTCCACATGATCGGCGATCTCTTTCCAGGTGTCGGGCGTGCGCTCCTCAGTGGCGGACCGCGGAATGCGGTCGAGAGCTTGCTGAATGGTGTCTGACGAATCGGGAAATAGTTCTGCCGCCAACCTCAGCTGGGCTGCGATTTCAGTCAGATTCCGTCTTCCGTCGCAGGCAGAGTTGCGGATCCCGCGGATGAGCGGGAAGAGATGCATCTGCCACTGAGCAGGGTCATCGGGGATGCTCCGGCCCCACCCGTCGTAGCGGTCCAGGAGCATGCGGGCGCCTTCGAATGTCCAGTACCCGACCTTTGCTCGATCCGTCACGCAGTCATCCTATCCTTTGGACTCCTTGTTCTTGGGCATCGAGGTCAACACAGTGATGGGTGGGTCGAGGTCCGGGTTGTAGAGGACCCGCGTCTCCACACCGTACACATCCTGGGTCGCATGGGCGGGGAAGGGGTGATTTTTGATTTCCTCCTTGCCGATACTCCTCCCCGTGACTCCGAACGGAGTTGTTTCGAGGAATAGATCGGTGCGATCGCCGCGCTTCCGGTCCGGGTCGGAAAGCCAATCCTGGAGTTCTTTTGAATTCTTGTCGATGTTGTACTGCGTCAGTCTCTGGGCCGTTTCGAGGTCTTTGAAGGACGAGGCCTCTGCGACTCTTGGCTGGCCGTGAGGCCATTCCGTGCCCGGGCGGGGCGGTTTCTTGAGGTCGTCGCGCAGGCGTTGGGCCAGTTGGTTGTCGTCCAGGCCGACGTGTTTGCTGACCGTGTGGGAGTTCTCCAACCACTCCGTCGAGGCGAGGTCCACTTTGTAGATGCCACGGTCCGCGTCGCCCGGCGTGCTCCACTTGTGTTCCGCCTTGAACTCGTTCAACGCCCGTGCCCCGAAGGCCTCCGCGCGTGCCTCCTCCGACGCGTAGGTGGGTGCGCTGAGCCAGGCCTCCTGGAGTTCCGGCAAGAGGGACCGCAGCTTTTCGGCTCCTTCGTGGAAAGCCTGGTGCCGTGCTTCCACTGCCTTGTCGACGCCGGACTTGTCCATGTAGGACCGGAAGACGAGCACGACCTCGCCGAACGTGAGCACGGCGGCCAGTCTGGTGAGGTCGGACCAGCTGATGCCATCCGGTACGAAGTGTCTGACGGTCGCCTTGGTGGCCTCCAGGGCGAGCCGCTGGGTGGTTTCCCGGCCCCTGTCAGCGGCGCCCGCGGCCTCGTGGAAGACGTTCTCCATGGTGTCGCCGGTCTTCCTGAGGACCTCGATGATGGGGCGTCGAGTGGCCGGGTTCTCCCTGAAGTTGGTGCGCCAGTCGCGTCCGCCCTGCTGCTTCGGAGGTACGGCGTCCCCGTTCTCGTCCCACTTGCCGCCCCAGGCCGTCGTTCCCCAGATCGACTGGCAGAAGCCGTTCATGGCGCTCTGCCACTCACCGTTGCTCCCGTCCGTGATGTACCGGATGCACTGGGTGAAGTGGTCTGCGGATTCCTGCGCCGCCTTGCCGGCCGCTGCCCAGGCATTCCCGATGCTGCGTAGTTCGTCCGTCCGGGCACCCGGTGTGATCTCGTGGGTCTTGCCGAGCCGAAGCCCTTCTTCGACGGCGGGCTTGATCAAGTCGGCCAGGAAGTCCGGGATCTCACCGATTCCCGCGAGGAAGGCCGTGTCCGTGCCGTCGCCCGTGCCGGTCCATTTGATGGAGGCGACGGGCCCGTACGAGACCTTGCCGACCCCGATCGGAGGATCTCTCCGGGGCGGCGGTCCGTGCATACCGCGGGAGTGCCAGTCGGCGGCCACGTAGGTGTTGGCCGTATCGGTCAGGCCGACGGCGACGCCACCGATGCTCTGGATGCTTCTGGCCCACACGTCCAAGAACTTCTCCGCCACGTCCTTGTAGGCCGCGGCGAATGCGTCCGAACCCTCTCCCTTGCCCGCCGCCTGTCGGTAGTGCACGTTCTCGACGTGCTGGGTGGCGGTCTTGTGGAACGTGAACTGCTCGTCCCGGATCAGCGCGGACGTGTAGTAGAGGTGGGCGGGCTTGACGTCGAAGCCGCCGCCACCGCTGTCCGGGGCGGGTTGCTTGAGCTGTTGGCGCTCCCACGCGCGGCGGGCGTCGGAGGGGCGGCCGTCCGGCTCCGTGGCAGGCGGTGGTGGCGGCTCGTAGTCCGGGTCGGGGGACGTGCCGGGGCTCGGTTCGGGCAGCGGTGGGGTGGAGGGCTTCTCCGCCTCGGGGACCGGCGCGGGCGGTGTGGCCGACGGGCTCGGCTGCGGGGGCGCTGGGGTAGCCATCAGCCGGCTCCCCAGCTCCGCAGGACCGCTTTGTGTGCCGCCGAGTAGTTGGTGTGCCCGTTGGTCACATAGGCGCGCAGCCACTTCTGGGCCGCCTGCAGATCCTGGGCCGAGCGGTCCCATTCGTCGAGCTTCTCGACGAAGACCTCACGGGTTTCGCCCGTCCAGGTCAGGACGACCGGCTCGACACGGTCGTACAGGTCGTCCAGCTTCTCGTTGAGTTTCTTGAGAACGTCCTCCAGTTCGCCCGCCAGTTCGTGGAGCGTCGTGAAGGTGACGGCTATGTGGTCGTCGGCGGCGCCGGTTCCGCTGGGCATGGATTCCCCCGTGTGCTGTGGGCGGCTTTCAGTAGGTGTCGAGGCTGCTGTGCCGCGGCGGGGGCACAGCGTCCGGGTTCGGTGTGGAGAGCCGGTCGACCTCGCTGTCGATGTCCACCTGGACCGCGCGGATGCGGGCGAGTACGGCCAGGTCTTCCTCGGAGAAGCCGTCGCGGCTGAGGCGTACGGCCTGCTCCAGATGCTTCATCACTTCGCGGATGCGCACGGCGTCTTCGGCCGCGGCCCGGTGGAACTTCCGGTAGGTCGTCGCCGCCGGGCCCTGCCAGCCGGCCTCGATGCGGTCCACGAGCGCGTCCATGCGGCGGACCTGCTTGTCCAAGTGGTCCTGCATGTCGTGCAGGTCGTTCGCCAGCCTGGTCAGCTTGGGAGCCGATACGCGCAGGTCCGGTGTGTTCCCCTGAGCCGAGCCCCCTGGTCCGGACACTCCCATGCCGTGCTTCGCCCCCGTCGCACCGTCGATGCAAGTCCTCTGGTCCTGAGGGATTTTACGCACCGGGGGACGGGTGGCCGGGGCAGGTGGTGCGGGCTGACCAGGGGTGGTGGACGCGCTGTCGTTACTCCGGTGTCGCGCCTCCGGGCCTCGGCTTTTTCTGCGCATCCGACCGCCCAACGCCGAGGGGCTCACCCGCGCCCGTGCGCCGGTGAGCCCCTGGTCGGGTCGGGCCGGTGATGGGTGGCCGTCGGCCGGCGGGTCAGATCCTGCCGAAGCCGTAGCCCAGGAGCTTCTTGGCGTCCTTCTCGCGCTGGGCGCCCGAGGAGGAGGTCAGGACGGTGCCGATGACCGTCTTGCCGTTCCGCGTCGCGGCGAAGACCAGGCAGTACTTCGAGACGGAGCCGGAGCCGGTCTTCACGCCGATCGTGCCGCTGTAGTTGCTGAGCAGCGTGTTGGTGTTGGTCCACGGCGCCATCGTGCGGGTGCTGCCCGTCTTCGTCTTCGTCTTGGCCGTGTACTTCTTGGTCTTGACGATCGTGCGGAACGTGGAGTTCTTCATCGCGCTGCTGGCGATCTTCGTCAGGTCGCGCGGGGTGGAGTAGTTCTTGCCGTTGCCGATGCCGTCGAACGAGTCGAAGTGGGTGTTCTTCAGCCCCAGCTTCTTCGCGTCCGCGTTCATCTTGCCGATGAAGGACTTCACCCGGGCCGCCCGGGTCTTGCCCGAGCCGAACTTGTCGGCGAGCGCGTACGCCGCGTCGCAGCCGGACGGCAGCATCAGCCCGTAGAGCAGCTGGCGCACGGTGACCTTGTCGCCCACGATGAGGCGGGCGGACGAGGCTGTCTTGGAGACGATGTAGTCGCTGTAGGCCTTCTGGATCGTGACCTTGGCGTCGAGGTTCAGGTTCTTCTGCGCCAGGACGACCTTGGCGGTCATGATCTTCGTCGTGGAGCCGGTCGAGCGGCGGGTGTCCGCGGCCTTGGTGTACAGCGACTTGCCGTTCGCGTTGTTCATCACGTAGCCGCCCTTGGCGACGATCGTGGGCGCGGCGGCGGCCTGGGCGGGAGCAGCGTGGAGGGCTCCGGAGGCGAGGACGGCGCCTGTGGTCAGGGCCACGCCGATCGCTCTGCTCAGACGGATGCCCTTGATGCCGTTTTTCAACTGAGGTACCCCGATTGCCGTGAATGACCGTACGGTGCGGTCGAGTTGAGGTGCGGCCTGCAGGGGGCCGCACGTGTCTGACTCGCACCGGGGGGTGATGGTTGTGCGGGGTCAGTGAAAAAACCCGGGCCGTCGCCGTCCGTCGCCGTCCGTCGCCGGTCCGCATGATGGACGGGCGCCGTGATGCGTCCCTGTTGTATCTATCCTGTCGGCATGAGCCTGGCCGACGTGAAGCACCCCCCTGCCGCCGAACGGGTCTACACCCATGTGAAGCAAGGTGTCCTCGACCGCCGGTACGAGGGCGGCACGCTGCTCACCGAGGGGGAACTCGCCGAGGCCGTGGGAGTTTCCCGCACCCCCGTGCGGGAGGCGCTGCTGCGGCTGGAGGCCGAGGGCCTGATCCGCCTCTACCCGAAGAAGGGCGCCCTGGTGCTGCCCGTCTCGGCGCAGGAGATCGCCGACGTGGTCGAGACCCGGCTGCTCGTCGAGGAGCACGCGGCGCGCAAGGCCGTGCCCGCGCCGCCCGCCCTCATCGAGCGCCTGGAGGAGCTGCTGGCCCGGCAGAAGGAACAGGCCGCCGCCGGTGACTTCGCGGCCGCCTCCGTCACCGACCGGTGCTTCCACGCCGAGATCGTCCGCAGCGGAGGCAACGAGATCCTCTCCCGCCTCTACGATCAGCTGCGCGACCGCCAGCTGCGGATGGGCGTCGCCGTCATGCACTCGCACCCCGACCGCATCGCCAAGACCCTCGCCGAGCACGAGGAGATCCTCGCCGCCCTGCGCTCGGGCGACGCGGAGGCGGCCGTGGGCGCCGTGCACCGGCACGTGGGCTGGTTCTCGCACCTGGCCCGGGGAGAGGTGCGATGACCCGCCCCGGCCGTCCCGCCAGGAAGACCACCACCACGACCACCCGCCCCGGCGATCCCCCCGGCGGGCGGCGCGCCCTCGCCGTGTGGGGGATCGGCGTCTCGGTCTACTTCGTCGCGGTCATCTTCCGCACGTCCCTGGGCGTGGCCGGACTCGACGCCGCCGACCGCTTCGAGGTCAACGCCTCGGCCCTGTCCACGTTCTCCATCCTCCAGCTGATGGTCTACGCGGGCATGCAGATACCCGTCGGCCTGCTGGTCGACCGGCTCGGGACCAAGAAGGTGCTGGCCATGGGCGCCGTGCTGTTCACGGCCGGGCAGCTCGGCTTCGCGCTGTCCCCGTCGTACGGCATGGCGCTGGCCGCGCGGGTGCTGCTCGGCTGCGGCGACGCGATGACGTTCATCAGCGTGCTGCGGCTCGGCACCCGGTGGTTCCCGGCCCGCCGCGGTCCCCTGGTCGCGCAGATGGCGGGACTGGTCGGCATGGCCGGCAACCTGGTGTCCACGCTGGTGCTGTCCCGGTTGCTGAACGACGTCGGCTGGACGGCGGCCTTCGGGGGCAGCGCGCTCGCCGGTGCCGTGGTGTTCGTGCTGGTCGTGCTGTTCCTCAGGGACCACCCCGAGGGGCACGAGCCCGAACCGGTGGGCCGGCAGGGCGCCGCCTACGTGCGCCGGCAGATCGCCGAGTCCTGGCGGGAGCCGGGGACCCGGCTCGGCCTGTGGGTGCACTTCACCACCCAGTTCCCGGCGATGGTGTTCCTGCTGCTGTGGGGCATGCCGTTCCTGGTCGAGGCACAGGGGCTGTCCCGGGCAACGGCGGGCGAACTGCTCACCCTGGTGGTGCTGTCCAACATGGCCGTCGGCCTCGTCTACGGCCAGGTCGTCGCCCGGCACCACGAGGCGCGGCTGCCGCTGGCGCTGGGCACCGTGGCCCTCACCGCGCTGCTGTGGGCGGCCACGCTCGCGTACCCGGCCGAGACCGCGCCGATGTGGCTGCTCGTCGTGCTGTGCACGGTGCTGGGGGCCTGCGGGCCGGCGTCGATGCTCGGCTTCGACTTCGCCCGGCCCGCCAATCCGCCCGAGCGGCAGGGCACGGCGTCCGGGATCACCAACATGGGCGGCTTCATCGCCTCGATGACCACCCTCTTCGCCGTGGGAGTGCTGCTGGACGCCACGGACGACAGCTACCCGGTCGCCTTCTCCTCCGTCTTCGTCCTCCAGGCGCTCGGCGTCAGCCAGATCCTGCGGCTGCGGCGGCGGGCGGTGCGCCGCGAACGCGAGCGGCTGGTGGCGAGCCGCGTGGAGACGCAGCACGTCCCGGTGTGACGGACCGCTCGCGGTGGACCGTGCGCGAGGGGCCGTGGGCCGCATCGCGCGTCGTACGGGCCGCGCGAACGGACGGTCGCGGACGGACGGTCGCGGACGCACTGTCGCACACGGCCTGTCGCACACGGTCTGTCTCCGACGACTGCCTGCGGCGGCCGGAGGACAGCGGCCTGCGGCCTGCGGTCGGCGGACTGCGTCGGACTGACCCCTGCCGTGCCCCTGCCACGGCCCCCTGCAACAGACCCCGGCGACGGCCCGCCCGCGAGGCGGCGGCGCGACGGAGGCCCTGCCACAGGCCCTCTCCGGCGAGCCCCGGGTGCGGGTGCCGTCCGTGGGCACCCGCACCGGCACCCGCACCGGCACCCGCGGCGGACGGAACGCCCCGCGGGACGGACGGCTCGGGGCCTACTTGGTGACCGTGAAGTGGCGCAGGATCGCCTCGGCGAGTTCCGGGTCGCCCTCGGTCTTGATCCGGTCGGCGACCTGCTCGTGGGTCACCCGGCCGCAGGCCAGGCGGACGTACGTCTCCCAGTCGAGGGTGAGCGTGACGGCCGGGCCCAGCGCGGGCGCCGTTTCCAGCGTGCCGCGGCCCTGGATGTCGACGCGGACCGTGCGCAGGAACTCCAGCGGGCCGTGCACGTCGACGACCACGGCGGAGCTGCGCGGCGCCTGGGCCTCCTCCGCCACCACCCGCGGCAGCTCGTCCAGCAGCACGTCGCGGGCGACGTGGGCGCCCGGCGAGTCGAGGTTGCCGGGGCGGCCGAGGGCGGCGCGCAGGTCCTGCTCGTGGGCCCACACGTCGAAGGCGTGCCGCCGCATGGCCTCCTCGAGCGTGAGTTCGGTGCCCAGCGGGCCGCGCACCAGGGTGGAGGGGTCGCGGGACTCGTTGCGCAGCTGGCGGTTGCGGCGGATGACGACGTACTCCAGCTCGGAGGTCATCTCCGGCGCCGTGTGGTGGCGGCGCACGTCGACCTGCATCTCCATGTAGCGCTGGTGGTCGTTGGTGACGTGGAACAGGTCGCGGGGCAGCGTGTGGATGGGGCGCGGGTCGCCCAGCATCTCGGTGTCCAGCCCGATGACGTGGGACACCACATCACGGACCGACCAGCCCGGGCAGGGCGTCCGCCGGTTCCAGTCGGCCTCCACGAGCGGCTGCACCAGCTCGGATATCGCGTCGATGGAGTGCGTCCAGGCGTCGGCGTAGGACTGAAGGGCGGGATGCAGGCTCACGGAACTGGGACCCCTCGGCGGTCGGTACACGGGCAGGTTGTGGCGGCGGTGCCTGTGGGCGGTGGCTGCACTCGGCGGGAACCCCAAGTTACGCTGCTGTGGGGCACCCCGGCAGTGCTTTGGTGTGACGATCGTAGGCCCGTGGCCGCGGGTCGAATGCCAGGACGGTGGTAGTGTGCGCGCTTCTCTCCTCCAGATCGCCGTGAACGAGGACGAATCGGTCGAATCGCGCCGGCAGCGGGCCGCCGCGCTGGTGCGGGAACAGGCCGGGTCGGACCTCGTGGTGCTGCCGGAGCTGTGGACCACGGGGGCCTTCGCGTACGAGGAGTTCCACCGCGCGGCGGAGCCGCTCGACGGGCCCACCCGCGAGGCGATGGCCAAGGCGGCGAGCGACGCGGGCGTCTGGCTGCACGCGGGTTCCTTCCCCGAGCGGGCGCCGGCCGACGGCGACGGCCCGGCCGGGGAGACGCTCTACAACACCTCGCTCGTCTTTTCCCCCTCCGGCGATCTGGCCGCCGCCTACCGCAAGATCCACCGCTTCGGCTTCGACAAGGGCGAGGCCGTGCTGATGGGCGCGGGCGACACCCCCGTGACGGTGCGTCTGCCCGGCACGGTGCTGGGCCTGGCGACCTGTTACGACCTCCGCTTCCCCGAACTCTTCCGCGCGCTCGTCGACGACGGCGCCGAGACCTTCGTCGTCCCGGCGGGCTGGCCGGAGCGCCGCCGGTCCCACTGGACGCTGCTGGCCCGGGCGCGGGCGGTGGAGAACCAGGCGTTCGTGCTCGCCTGCGGCACGGCCGGGACGCACGGCGGGATCCCGCAGGCGGGTCACTCGATCGTGGTCGACCCCTGGGGCGAGGTCCTCGGCGAGGCCGGCCCCGGGGAGCAGGTCCTCACCGTCGACTTCGACCCCGCCGCGGTGGCGGGCACCCGCGAGCGGTTCCCCGCCCTGAAGGACCGCGCCATGGGGCTGCGCGACCCGCGGGGGTGAGGCACCGGCCGGAGGCGGTCCCGCCTCAGTCCTCCCGCTCCTTGTCCGCCAGGTGGATCACGCACACCGCCACCGCGATCAGCAGCGCCGGGTCGGCGTCCTCGCGCACGACGTCGACCCCGTAGGTCTCGCGGACGTGCAGCCACCGGCGGGAGACGACCGCGAGGAGTTCGCCGTCGTACTCCACGGCGAACTCGCGGTCCAGGATGCGGCCGCTGACGTCCAGTTCGCTGCCGTCGGCCAGGGCGACGCGGTAGTGGTTGCGCAGCAGGGACAGCCGTTTGCGGCGGATCGTCGCCAGTGGCTCGCCGCCGCGTTCGAGCACCATGGTGTCGCGCAGGGCGAACATCTTCTTGCGGATGTCCACCAGCACGCGGCCCTGGGTGTCCTTCAGCTCGAAGGTGTCCCGCAGCCGCATCGCCTTGCCGTCGACGAGGTAGACCTTGGTGCCGCGGTCGTCCTCGATCCAGTAGTCGTCACCGATGCCGAGCAGCCGCTCGCGTACGAGGAATCTCATGTCACCAGCACTTCCCCGCCCCCGTGGGCGGAACGCCGCCGGGTAGGCCGTTCGGCGCCACCGGCGGGAGGGCGCCCACCGGCGGGAGGGCGCCCACCGGCGGGAGGGCGCCAGGAGTCGGGGGTTCTGCCGGGTCGGCCGTGGCAGGACGGCCGGGACGGGCGCGGCAGGATTCCGCGGGTGCGGTGCCGTAGCCCCGTCCCGCAGGTCCCGCAGGTCCCGCCGCCGCCGTAGGACCGACGCCGCAGCCGCTGACGGCCGCTGACGGCCGCACCCGGCGGACTGCCGCGACCGCCGCGACCGCCGGGGTGCTGGGGCGATCCGGTCGGCCCGGGGTGCCCCGGTGACCGCCGGCGGTTGCCCTCCGGGACGGCCGGCGCGGTCCGCCGACCGTGGCCGTCGGGGGCCGGCCGCCGGGCGGAGTCCTCCGCAAGCGCCTGACCGGACCGGGCGCGCCGGCCACGGTCCTCCGCCAGCGGCCTCACCGGCGCGTTCGCCGGCCCTCTGAATGCGCCCCGACCGGGCGCCGTCCGCCCGCTCCGCCCGTTCCGGTCGGCGGGTCAGACCCCGTACCCGTCGCTGTAGCCGTCGCGGTGGGGCGGCCGGGTGTCGTCGACGACGGGCGTGGCGGGCGGCACCACGACCCGGCGGCGCCGGGCGATGCTGCTGAAGGTGGCCACGCCGATCAGGCCGACGATCATGAAGATGACGCCGACCAGGTCAAGGTTGACACCCTGCATGTCCCAGTCGGTCGCGAACGTGAGGATCGCCCCCACGGCAATGAGGAGTATGCATCCACCGAGACCCATGAGTGTGTCGCCTTCCCGTCCGGTCGTTCCGGTCGTCGACACCGGGTACCCGGACGGCCGCCGCTCATGCGCCGAGCGGCGGCCGACCCCGGCTGAATACCCGTCAATCAGCCTTCCAGGAAGGCCACCAGGGCGTTCGCCAGCAGGAACGGGTCGCGGGCGCCGCACAGTTCGCGGGCGCTGTGCATGGACAGGATGGCGACGCCGATGTCGACCGTCCGGATGCCGTGCCGGGCCGCGGTGATCGGGCCGATCGTGGTGCCGCACGGCATGGAGTTGTTGGAGACGAACGACTGGAACGGCACGCCCGCCTTCTCGCACGCGGCGGCGAACACCGCGCGGCCCGCACCGTCGGTGGCGTAGCGGTTGTTGACGTTGACCTTGAGGATGGGGCCGCCGTCGACCCGCGGGTGGTGCGTGGGGTCGTGCCGCTCGGCGTAGTTGGGGTGCACCCCGTGGCCGGTGTCGGACGACAGGCAGACGCTGCCGGCGAGGGCGCGCGCCCAGTCCTCGTAGGAGCCGCCGCGGGCGAACACCGAGCGGGAGAGCACGTTGCCGAGCAGCGGGCCGTCGGCGCCGGAGTCCGACTGGGAGCCGTTCTCCTCGTGGTCGAAGGCGGCGAACACCGGGATGTACGGCAGCCGGCGCCGCTCCGGCGACGGGCTCGTGGCGTGCCCGGCCACCGCCGCCAGGGCGGCCGTGCCGGCGTGCACGGAGAGCAGGTTGTCCATCCGCGGGCCGGCCACCAGCTCGCGGTCGCGGCCGAGGTAGGCGGGCGCCTCGACGGGGTGCACCATCAGGTCCCAGCCGGTGACCTGGCCGGCCGGGACGTCGGCGGCCTCGCCGAGGAAGGCGATGAGGTCGCCGTCGCGCACCTCGTCGCCCAGGCCCCACACGGGCTGGAGGTGGCGCTGCTTGTCCAGCTTGAGGCCGTCGCTGTTGACGGCGCGGTCCAGGTGGATGGCGAGCTGCGGCACCCGCAGCAGGGGCCGGTCGACGTTCACCAGCCGGGTGGTGCCGTCCCGCAGGGAGAGCCGGCCGGCCAGGCCCAGGTCGCGGTCGAGCCAGGAGTTGAGCAGCGGACCGCCGTAGATCTCCACGGCGACCTGGCGCCAGCCGTGCGACCCGCTGTCGGGCTGCGGCTTCACCCGCAGGTTGGGGGAGTCGGTGTGGGCGCCGATGATCCGGAAGGGGGTGTGCGTGGTCGCGCCCTCCGGCACGTACCAGGCGACGATGGCGCCGCCGCGCACCACGTACCGGCCTCCGGCCTTGGTGTTCTCCGCGTCCCAGGCGTCCGTCTCCGACACCTGCCTGAAGCCTGCCTTCTCCAGCCGCGCGGCGGACTCGGCCACGGCGTGGTAGGGCGTGGGGGCGGCCGCCAGAAAGGCCATCAGGTCGTCGGTGTGGCCGCGGTGGAACGCCCCGGTGGCTCCCGTGGAGCCCGAGGAGGGAGCGGCGGCGGAGGCGGGGGGGACGGTTTCGCTCATGGGTTCACCTTAACGAGGGCGAGGGCCCGCCCCCCATGGGAGCGGACCCTCGTGCGGTCCGTGCGGCAGCGGCGCCCGGCCGTGGCCTAGAAGGCGGCCTCGTCCAGCTCCATCAGGTCCAGCTCGACGCTCTCGGCGACCTTGCGGGCCAGGGTGACGCCGGGCAGGACGTTGGCCGCGAAGAACTTCGCCGCGGCGATCTTGCCGGTGTAGAACGCCTGGTCCTTGGCGCTCGCCGTCGGGAGCTTCTCGGCGGCGACGGCCGCGCCCTTGAGCAGCAGGTAGCCGACGACGACGTCGCCGGAGGCCATCAGCAGGCGGGTGGTGTTCAGGCCCACCTTGTAGATGTTCTTGACGTCCTGCTCGGTGGCCGCGAGGTCGGTGAGCATCAGGCCGACGACGGCCTCCAGCTCGACGGCCGCCTTGGCCAGGTGCTCGCGGGCGCCGGCCAGCTCCTCGCCGCCGGTGCCGAGGGCGAGGAACTTCTTGATGTCCTCGGCGAGCGAGTTCAGGGCGGCACCCTGGTTGCGGACGATCTTCCGGAAGAAGTAGTCCTGGCCCTGGATGGCGGTGGTGCCCTCGTACAGGGTGTCGATCTTGGCGTCCCGGATGTACTGCTCGATCGGGTACTCCTGCAGGAAGCCGGAGCCGCCGAAGATCTGCAGCGACTGCGCGAGCTGCTCGTAGGCCTTCTCGGAGCCGTAGCCCTTGACGATCGGCAGGAGCAGGTCGTTGAGGGCGTGCTCGGTGGAGGCGTCCTCGCCGTTGGCCTCCTTGACCTGGATGGCGTCCTGGATGGAGGCGGTGTACATCACCAGGGCGCGCATGCCCTCCGCGTACGCCTTCTGCGTCATGAGCGAGCGGCGCACGTCGGGGTGGTGGGTGATGGTGACCTTGGGCGCGGTCTTGTCCATGAAGTTCGCCAGGTCGGGACCCTGGACGCGCTCCTTGGCGTACTCCAGCGCGTTGAGGTAGCCCGTCGACAGCGTGGAGATCGCCTTCGTGCCGACCATCATGCGGGCGAACTCGATGATGCGGAACATCTGGCGGATGCCGTCGTGCTTGTCGCCGATCAGCCAGCCCTTGGCGGGGTGGCGGTCGCCGAAGGTCATCTCGCAGGTGTTGGACGCCTTGAGGCCCATCTTGTGCTCGACGTTCGTGGCGTAGACGCCGTTGCGCTCGCCGAGCTCGCCGGTCTCGAAGTCGAAGAGGTACTTCGGGACGAGGAAGAGGGACAGGCCCTTGGTGCCGGGGCCGGCGCCCTCGGGGCGGGCGAGCACGTAGTGGAGGATGTTCTCCGACATGTCGTGCTCACCGGAGGTGATGAAGCGCTTCACGCCCTCGATGTGCCAGGAGCCGTCCTCCTGCTGCACGGCCTTGGTGCGGCCGGCGCCCACGTCCGAGCCGGCGTCCGGCTCGGTGAGGACCATGGTGGAGCCCCACTGCTTCTCGGTGGCGACCTTGGCGATGTGCTTCTGGACCTCGTTGCCCTCCTCGAAGAGGATGCCCGCGAAGGCGGGGCCGGAGGAGTACATCCACACCGCCGGGTTCGCACCCAGGATGAGCTCGGCGTAGGCCCAGATGAGGGAGCGCGGCGCGGTCGTGCCGCCGATCTCCTCGGGGAGGCCGAGGCGCCAGTACTCGGAGTCCATGAAGGCCTGGTAGCTCTTCTTGAAGGACGCCGGGACCGGGGCGGTGCTGGTCTCCGGGTCGTAGACCGGCGGGTTGCGGTCGGCGTCGGCGAAGGACTCGGCCAGCTCGTTCTCGGAGAGGCGGTTCAGCTCCTCCAGGATGCTCTTCGCGGTGTCGACGTCCATCTCCTCGAACGGACCCGTGCCGTACAGCTTGTCGCGTCCGAGTACTTCGAAGAGGTTGAACTCGATGTCGCGGAGATTCGACTTGTAGTGCCCCATGGCGACGGCTCCGTTAGAGAGAGATCGGCGAGGCACTGACTCCTCGCACTCGTTCACGTACCAACAAGTAGCTACGATGATGCTACCCGTCGGTAATAAGAAGCAACCCCGATCCGGACATCTGTGACTCAGCCCTCGCGCGGGTCAGTAGTCTGTGCGGCATGTACGGCTACGACCAGAGCGCCGGAGCGCAACAGGGTTACGTCCCGCCGCAGCAGCACGTGCCGGGCGGGTACGGGCAGCAGCCGCCGCTGTACCCCGAGCCGTCCCCGCCCTCGCTCGCGGACGCGGTGCGTGCCTTCACCACCGGTCAGCTGGCCGCCGAGGACTTCCAGCAGATCTTCGCGACGTCCAAGGTGTACTGCCCGCGGGGCGACAACCCCGGGTTCCTGGCCCTGCACAACACCCAGCAGCCGGTGATCCCGATGTTCACCTCGCTCAAGGAGCTGCGGCGGTACGCGGGCAAGGAGTCCAAGTACTTCGTGATCACCGGCGCGGAGGTGATCGACCTGCTGCCGACCGGCTACGGCTTCGTGCTCGACATGGAGGGGGAGCACCGGATGGTGTTCGACGCGAAAGCGGTGGAGCAGATGGTCGAGTTCGCGATGCGCCGGATGTACGGCTGACGCCCCCGCCGCGCGGACGGCGGGAGCCGTCGTCGCGCCGAGGGCCGGGGCACCGCCGCGCGGACGGCGCGGGTGTCCGGCCCCGAAGGCGGAGCCGCGCCCCGCGGACGGCCGGTCGCCGTCGGCCCCCACACCACGTGGCCCGGAGGGAATGCCCTCCGGGCTCTCGTCGTTCGGGGTGGCGAGAAGTTCAACGCTCAACTAAAATGGTCGCAACCGAGGAGGTACCGCCATGCCCGCAGTGACCGTCGAGAACCCGTTGACGCTGCCCCGTGTGACCGCGCAGACCGATGCCGTGGCACGTCCCGTGCTCGCCGTCACCACCGCGCCGAGCGGGTTCGAGGGTGAGGGCTTCCCGGTCCGCCGGGCGTTCGCGGGGATCAACTACCGCCACCTCGACCCGTTCATCATGATGGACCAGATGGGTGAGGTGGAGTACGCGCCGGGCGAGCCCAAGGGCACCCCCTGGCACCCCCACCGCGGCTTCGAGACCGTCACCTACATCATCGACGGGATCTTCGACCACAAGGACTCCAACGGGGGCGGCGGCACCATCACCAACGGGGACACCCAGTGGATGACGGCCGGCGCGGGCCTGCTGCACATCGAGGCGCCGCCGGAGCACCTGGTCGTCTCGGGCGGCCTCTTCCACGGTCTGCAGCTGTGGGTGAACCTCCCGGCCAAGGACAAGATGATGGCCCCGCGCTACCAGGACATCCGCGGCGGCACCGTCCAGCTGCTGACCTCCCCCGACGGTGGCGCGCTGCTGCGCGTCATCGCGGGCGAGCTGGACGGCCACCAGGGCCCCGGCATCACCCACACCCCCATCACGATGATCCACGCCACGCTGGCCCCGGGCGCCGAGATCACCCTGCCCTGGCGCGAGGACTTCAACGCCCTGGCGTACGTCATGGCGGGCAAGGGCACCGTCGGCGCCGAGCGCCGCCCGGTCCACCTGGGCCAGACCGCGGTCTTCGGCACCGGCACCTCGCTGACCGTCCGCGCGGACGAGCAGCAGGACTCGCACACCCCCGACCTGGAGATCGTCCTCCTGGGCGGCCGGCCCATCCGTGAGCCCATGGCCCACTACGGCCCCTTCGTCATGAACACCCGCGAGGAGCTCCAGCAGGCCTTCGAGGACTTCCAGAAGGGCCGCCTCGGCACGATCCCGGCGGTGCACGGCATGAGCGAGGGCGGGCTGTAGGTCCCTGCGAGCCCGCACGGACGGGCCCGGCCCCCACGCGCAGGGCGGGGGCCGGGCCCGTCCGGCTCCGGGGCGCGGCTTCCTGGCCCCGGTGGCTGGTTCCGCGCGGTGTCGTGCCCGGCATGCGCTCGGACGTCCCCGGTCCGGTCCGCGCGGCCGACCGGGCAACGACGCCGTGGGAAGACTGCCCGCTCCGGGCAGTGCCCTCGGGCCCGGGCGGCGCGATCATGGCGCGGGGAGGGCTGAATGAACAAGCGATACGCGCGGAAGATGCTGCGGCGGATGGAGAGCGGGGAGCCCGTCGAGGTGCGGCCCGCCCGGGCCACCCTGCGCCACTTCTCGGAGCTCACGGCTCTCGCCGAACAGTTCGGCTACGTCTACGAGGACGTGCGGCGGGACGCCGGGCCGCAGGGCAACGGCTACGCGATCTCGATCGTCCCCGACCCCCGTCCGGAGGCCCGCGAACGCGCGGCGGCCCACCGGGCGGCCCATCCGCGTGCCGCCGACGGCGGTGAGCTGCCGCCGCTGGTGCCCGAGGAGGTCGAGCTGCTCCGGGCCCGCATCGGGTACGACATGGTCGCCGGGAACACCACCGGGAAGCTGGCCGTGGTCTCCGTCGTGGGCCTCACCGTGCTGGCCGTGTGCCTGGGAATTCAGCTCGGTGTCGGCCTCCGGGGCGCCCTCGTCATCGCCGTCGGCTGGGCCCTGGTGACGGCGATCGTCCCCGTGGGGTACGCCCGCAACCGGCGCTACGTGGCCCGCCAGGAGGAACTGCTGCGGGACGCCGGCTTCACCCCGGTGACGGAGCCGGACGGGCGGCTGCGTTTCCTGCCTCCGCAGGGGCAGGCTCCCGGGGCCGGGGGCAACCGCTGAGCGGCTGAGCCGAGCCGCTCGCCGTCGGCGCTCGGCGCTCGTCCGTCCCGGGCCGCGTTCAGGCCGGCTCGGCGGCCGAGGGGCGGGGCTCGTCGGTGCCGTCGGTGTGCTCAGGGTCCTCGGGGTCCTCGGTGTGCTCGGCGTCGGCGGTGGCCGTCGCCCCGGTCGCCCCCTCCGCGTCGTCCACGTCGTCCAGATCGTCCACGTCGTCCGCCTCGTCCGCCTCGTCCACGTCGTCCGCCTCGTCCGTCTCGTAGAGCTCGAACCAGATGCTCTTGCCGCGACCGCGCGGATCCACCCCCCAGGTGTCGGCCAGGATCTCGATGAGGAGCAGCCCGCGGCCGGAGGAGGCCAGCTCGCCGGGGGTGCGCAGGTGGGGGAGGTCGTCGACGGTGTCGGTGACCTCGATGCGCACCCGGCGGCCCTCGCCGCCGTCGGTGACCTCGGCGACCATCAGGGCGTCGGCGTCGGTGTGCACCAGGACGTTGGTGAGTACCTCCGACAGCAGCAGCACCGCCGAGTCGACCTGGTCCGGGGACGACCAGTCGTGCAGCAGTTCCCGGAGCTGGTGGCGGGCCACGGAGATCTGCTCGGGTTCGGTCTGGGCCACCGTCAGCATGGTCCGGCGCACCGGGGGCCGGACGCCGTCCCGGTCGGCGCCGCAGCCGCAGCCCTCGCCGGCGCGGCACAGCAGCAGGACGGCGATGTCGTCCTCACGGCGGTCTATCAGCGGGCCGGTGGTGTGGTGGGAGCGGGGGCCGTGCACCGCCTGGACCACGGCGTCGGCCAGCTCCTCCAGGTTGCCCCGATGCTCCTCGAGGATGCCGCGCAGCCGCTGCCAGCCGGTGTCCAGGTCGTGTCCGCCGGTCTCGATCAGGCCGTCCGTGCAGATCAGCAGGGTCTCGCCGGGTTCCAGGATCAGCCGCGTGATGGGGTAGTCGGCGTCGGGGTCGATGCCCAGCGGCAGACCGCCCGCCGTGGGCCGGGACAGCACCGTCGCGTCGGCCATGCGGATCACCGGGTCGGGGTGGCCGGCGCGGGCGAACTCCAGGACGCCGGTGCTGGGGTCCACCTCGACGTAGAGGCAGGTGGCGAAGCGCAGCCGGTCGAGGTCGCCGTCGCCTATGCCGTGCAGGAAGCGGGAGGCGCGGGCCAGTACGGCGTCCGGCGGATGGCCCTCGGAGGCGTAGGCGCGCAGGGCGATCCGCAGCTGGCCCATCAGGCCCGCGGCCTGGACGTCGTGCCCCTGCACGTCCCCGATGACCAGGGCGAACCGGCCGCTGGGCAAGGGGATCAGGTCGTACCAGTCGCCGCCGACCTGAAGGCCGCCGCCGGTGGGGACGTAGCGCCCGGCGACACTCATGCCGGGGATGCGCTGCGGGCCGAGCCTGGGCAGCATCGACTGCTGGAGGCCGTCGGTCAGCGCCCGCTCGCTCTCGGCCGTGCCCGCCCGGGACAGGGCCTGGGCCAGCATCCGCGCCACGGTGGTCAGCACGGACCGCTCGTCGGGGGTGAAGGCGACCGGGTAGGTGAAGGCCGCCATCCATGTGCCCATGGTCCGTCCGGCCACGGTCAGCGGCAGGAACGCCCAGGACTGGCGGCCGAAACGCCGGGCGAGGGGCCAGGTGAGCGGGTACCGCTCCATGTACTGCTCGGGGGACGACAGATACACCGCCCGGCCGGTGCGCAGCACCTCGGTGGCGGGGTAGTCGGTGTCCAGCGGCATGAAGGTGAACGGGCTGTCGTCGCCGATCTCGTGCCCGTGGTGACCGATGATCGTGAGCCGGTCGGCCTCGACGCCGAACACCGCCAGCCCGTCCGGGGAGAAGCCGGGCATGGAGAGGTTCGCCGCGACCCGCAGCACCTCCTGCGTCGACCGGGCCTCGGCCAGGGCCCGGCCGGCGTCCAGCAGGAACGCCTCGCGGGAGCGGCGCCAGTCACCGGTGACCGCGCTGCGTCCGGCCGCGGTGCCCGGTGTCGGGTCGGTGACCTCCTGGAGGGTGCCGGTCAGGACGTAGGCCTTGCGCGCGGTGTCGAAGGACGGCCGGAAGCGGCTGCGTACCACCCGCACCACCTCGGCCCGTCCGTCCAGCCGGCGCTGGTCGCCCATGATGCGGATCCGGACCTCGCCGAGGGTGCCCTCGGCGAGGGCGAGCCGGACCACGCCGGTGATCTCGTTCCAGTCGACCGGGTGCAGCCGGGAACGGACGCGGGCCTCCGTCAGGTGCGCCTGCTCGGCGGGCAGGTCGAGCAGCCGGGCCGCCACGGCGTCGACCGTGACCGTTCCCGTGGCGGTGTCCCAGTGCCAGCGGCCGGTGTCGAGAGTGGCGAGCAGGTCGCCCACGGACGGCAGGGGGTCACCAGTGCGCATTGCCCCACTTTAGGAAGAGTGCGCCGAATGATGCCACCCGTTGTCGTACGCGTTCCCGAGCGGTACGCGCGTGGTCATCGGGGCGAGACGATCTTGGCCCGGCCGGTAGGCTGGGAGGCGTTTCACGTGAAACAACAACCCCGATCCGCGAAGACTGGATGAACGACGATGCATCGGTACAGGTCCCACACCTGCGGCGAGCTCCGCGCCTCTGACGTCGGCAGCGACGTCCGGCTGAGTGGCTGGCTGCACAATCGGCGCGACCTGGGCGGCATCCTCTTCATCGATCTGCGCGACCACTACGGCATCACGCAGCTCGTGGCCCGCCCGGGCACCGAGGCGTACGAGGCGCTGGACAAGCTGTCCAAGGAGACGGTGGTCCGGGTCGACGGCAAGGTCGTCTCCCGTGGCGCGGACAACGTCAACCCCGAGTTGCCGACCGGCGAGGTCGAGGTCGAGGTCGGCGAGGTCGAGGTGCTGGGCGCCGCCGCCCCCCTCCCCTTCACCATCAACGCCGAGGACGGCGTCAACGAGGAGCGGCGCCTGGAGTACCGCTTCCTCGACCTGCGCCGCGAGCGCATGCACCGCAACATCCTGCTGCGCACGTCGGTCATCTCGGCCATCCGCCAGAAGATGACGGCCCTCGGCTTCAACGAGATGGCGACGCCGATCCTGAGCGCCACCTCTCCCGAGGGCGCCCGCGACTTCGTCGTCCCCTCCCGCCTGAACCCCGGCAAGTTCTACGCGCTGCCGCAGGCGCCGCAGCAGTTCAAGCAGCTGCTGATGATCTCTGGCTTCGACCGGTACTTCCAGATCGCGCCCTGCTTCCGTGACGAGGACGCCCGCGCCGACCGCTCGCCGGGCGAGTTCTACCAGCTCGACGTGGAGATGAGCTTCGTCGAGCAGGAGGACGTCTTCCAGCCCATCGAGAAGCTGATGACCGAGCTGTTCGAGGAGTTCGGCAACGGCCGTCACGTCACCTCCCCCTTCCCGCGGATCCCGTTCCGCGAGGCCATGCTGAAGTACGGCTCCGACAAGCCGGACCTGCGCGCCGGCCTGGAGCTCGTCGACATCACCGACGTCTTCGAGGGCTCGGAGTTCAAGGCGTTCGCCGGCAAGCACGTGCGCGCGCTGGCCGTGCCGGACGTCTCCGGACAGCCCCGCAAGTTCTTCGACCAGCTCGGTGACTACGCGGTCTCGCAGGGCGCCAAGGGCCTGGCCTGGGTGCGCGTCGGTGAGGACGGCTCGCTCACCGGCCCGATCGCGAAGTTCCTCACCGAGGCGAACGTCGCCGAGCTGACCAAGCGCCTCTCCCTGGCCCCCGGCCACGCGGTGTTCTTCGGCGCGGGTGAGTTCGACGAGGTCTCGAAGATCATGGGCGCGGTCCGCGTCGAGGCCGCCAAGCGGGCCGGGCAGTTCGAGGAGAACGTCTTCCGCTTCTGCTGGATCGTCGACTTCCCGATGTACGAGCGGGACGAGGACACCGGCACGATCGACTTCTCGCACAACCCGTTCTCCATGCCGCAGGGCGGTCTGGAGGCCCTGGAGACCCAGGACCCGCTGGACATCCTGGGCTGGCAGTACGACATCGTCTGCAACGGCGTCGAGCTGTCCTCCGGTGCGATCCGGAACCACGAGCCGGAGATCATGCTCAAGGCGTTCGAGATCGCGGGCTACGACCGCGAGACCGTCGAGGAGAAGTTCGCCGGCATGCTCCGCGCGTTCCGCTTCGGTGCCCCGCCGCACGGCGGCATCGCCCCCGGCGTCGACCGCATCGTGATGCTCCTCGCCGACGAGCCCAACATCCGCGAGACCATCGCCTTCCCGCTCAACGGCAACGCCCAGGACCTGATGATGGGCGCCCCGACGGAGCTGGACGAGACCCGGTTGAAGGAACTGCACCTGTCGGTGCGCAAGCCGCAGCCGAAGTAGACCACGACCGCGGGCGAGGGCCCGGACCGACTCGGGGAGTCGGTCCGGGCCCTTCCCCGTTGTCCCTGTGCGGCCGGTTCCGGATCTACGCGGCCGGTTCCGGATCGTCGAACAGATCCTCGGCCCGCCCCACCGTGCCGGAACGGTCGAGCCAGTCGCCGAGAACAGCGAGGTCGGTGCAGTCGGTGATGCGCTGCCGCACGTCCTCCGACACGGGAATGCCCCGCACCTCCAGAACGCGCAGGATGCCCTTGGCTTCCCCTTCGGCCCTGCCCTCCAGGTACTTCTCCTCGAAGAGCGTCCCGTGCCCCGGGAAGTGGGTGACGACGTCCTGCATCAGCTTCCTCCAGTTCTCCCTGGCCGGAGTGGACTCCAGGCCGACTTCCACCACTTCGAACCAGTGCTTCCTGATGTCCGGCGCTAAGGACAGGAGCCGCAGGCGACCGTCGGTCGGTGAGTCGGTGAGTCGGTGAGTCGGTGAGTCGGTGAGTCGGTGAGTCGGTGAGTCGGTGGCTCTTGAGCCGTGCCGCACCGGCTGTGTCAGGGTTCCAGCGGCAGGGACGACTGTTCGGCCGCCGGGCCGAGATACGTGTACTCGGTCGACCGGGCGATGCCCACCGCGTCGAGGCACTGGCGGAAGCGGACCCGGAAGTGCACGTTGTCCCCGAGCCCGGGTCGCATGCGCAGCAGTGCCGCCGGCTCCTCGAACCGCACGTCGTAGGCGTGGGCGTTCCTGGCGGTCCCCGTCTTGACCTTCACCCAGCCGCTCTCGCGGAGTTCGGTGATACGGCCCGAGATGATGATCTCCTGGTCACGGGCCCTCGTCGTCTCGCGCAGCCGCTCGACATGGCGTCTGCCGCGCTCCGTGAGCCGTGCCCTGCGCGTGTCGCCGTCGCCGCCGTACCACGTCATCCCGAGGTCGAGTCCGTACGTCCCCAGGGCGCGGGCCAGCGTGTCCACGGGATCGAAGAGGCGCGACCACTCACGGACGTCCTGTTCGGCCTCCAACGCGGCGATCAGTCTGGTGAGGGTCTGCATGCCGGTGCTCGCGGCGGATGTCGGAGGAGCCTCCAACGCCACGGGCTCCGGTGCGGCGACGGACGGCACCGGACGCGCATGGATCACGGTGCTGCCCGGCGAGATGCCCGTGAGCTCCAGGTGGACCGGAGTGCCCGCAGCGACGGAGATCGCGTTCTCCACCGGGCTCAGCAGGGCGTCACCCCACTGGAAGCGCAGAGCACCCCCCTCGGTGTCCGGTCCCGTCAGCCTCAGCCGCAGCTCCTCGTCGAGGCGGGCGTCCGGCTCGTAGGCGCGGACCGCGGCGAGGCGGGCGGCCCGGTGCTCGGCGTCGACCTCCTCCTCGTCCCGTTCCTCGGTACCCATGTCATCGAGGAGGCGCGCGGCGGCCTCGGCCGCCACCGGATCGTCCCTGAGCAGGGCACGCCTGCGCTCACGCCAGCTGTCGCCGGTGGTCACAGTCGCACCTCCAGGTATCCGCGTGCCGGTGCGGCACTTTCCCGGGACGGGGAACGGTCCGTCTGCCCGGGCAGACGGCATCGCTGCCACCAGTCGTCCCACACACCCCGTTCCATGAAGTATGTCCGTTCCTCGGCGGAGAAGTGGTCCGGCCGGAAGACACGATCGACGGGTTGGTACCCGACCCTGACCGGTGAGACTCCGAACTTGCGCAGCATGTTGTCCCGGCTCTGGAAAGCGGTGGTCAGCCATTTTGAGCCGGGCAGACCGCGTACGGCACGTTCGGCCCGCACGTCGATCAGGACCGTCGCATCGATGTTCCTCGGATCCGTCTTCGTGCTCACGAAGCTGCCGCCGAGCCACAGCCTGTGGATGAGTGGGTGTCCGTCCGTGAGGTCGGCGTGCCTGTCCTCAAGAACGAAAAAGCGTTCCAGATAGTCGTGCAGTCCGGCCCACAGTGTCTGCCGCGTTGTGGAGGACCGGAACTCCGGCGCGGTGACCAGCAGGGTCTCCGCCTCTCCGAGGGAGACGGAGTGGCGGCCCAGGGGAAGGAATCCGTTCGCGGCGAAGGAAGGCGGCACATGAAGTCCTGTCGGGTGTGGCGGAACGCCGTGGGGTGTGCGGTGTGGCGGCGCGTTCTGCGACGACGGCTCATCCGGCCACGCGGGTCTTCCCGGCTTTCGGGGGCTTCGGCGTCCTGTTGGCGCCGTTCTCCCTGCACTCACGGCATCGACCCGGTCGGGGTGCGCGGAAGGCGCGGTCGCAGCCGTCACAGGTCTGGAGGGGCGGGCGGGGGCCGGGGGCCGGGGCGGCCGGGGGCCTGACCGGGGGCGGGGGCGGTAGCTGGGCGGTCAGGCGGTGGGCGAGGAAGGCGGCCGGGCGGACCAGGGGCTCGTCGGGCAGGTTCGCGGTCAGGGCGTGGCGTACGGCGGTGGGAGTGAGGTCGCGTTCCAGCCAGGCGGCGACGCCGGGGGCGAGGTGTTCGGCGTCGGTGGCGGACAGGAGCAGGCGCGGGTCGTGGCGGCGCAGGCCGGCGAGGACCTCGACCGCCGTCCGGAGCAGGGCGGTCCAGGGGTGCGACGGCTGCGGCACGGCGGGGAGCCGCTTGCGGGGCGCGGGCTCGTCGGGTTCCGCCCGCCGCGCGGGCCTGCTGCGGGCGGCCTGCTCCCGGGCGCCCCGGTGGCCCGGCCGGTTGCAGGACACCGTGCGGGTGACGATCCGGCCGGTGGGGGTGCGCTCGCGGGTGCGGCGCAGGTAGCCGTGCGTTTCCAGCTCCCGCAGGGCGGAGGCGATGCGGGTGGGGCCCTCGGGGAAGCGGGCGGCCAGCGTCTTGATGTCGACGGCGGTGCCCCGCCGCACGGACTGGATGTAGCAGGCCAGCCCGATGGCGAGCAGGGACAGCTCCTGGTGCTGGGCCAGGTCGTTGCCGATCACCGTGAAGTTCTCGGTGTGCCGGACGTGGTCGTGGACGACGCCGGCGGGCCGTCGGCCGTCGGGGTGCCCGTCGGGGTGCTTCTTGTCCCGGTTCCGGGACTGGGAGCGCGCGGGCGCGCTAGGGTTTTCGCTATCCATCGGGAAGTGTTCCTTTGCTTTGGCTTCCTTGGTGGTCAGGCCCTCGCATCGGGAATTGCGCTCCCGGCGGGGGCCGTCACATGTCTGGAGTGGTGTGGTGCTGCTGGCGCTGAGCGTAAGGCAGGCAACCCGTCCCGAATCCAGCCCACTTGGGCATATTCACTCGCGGGAGTGAGTTTGCCCGGCGGGAGGGAGGGGTGGGGCTTGGTGGGGTTCTTTCTCCCCCGTGGGTGGTGCATAGGGATCGCAGGGAGGGCCGGAGCGTGAGCGCTCACGCTCCGGTGACTGCGGTGCGGGGAGGGTGAGTTCGGCCCAGACCGTCGTGCGGGGTGGCAGGCTGTCGGTGACGCCCCAGCGGTCGGCGAGGGCGGCGACGAGGGTCAGACCGCGGCCGGATTCATCGGTGGGGCCGGCGGGCCGGTGGGGCGGGAGCTTGTCACCGCGCGTGTCCGTGACCTCGATGCGGAGGGTCGCCCCGACCACCCGGAGCAGCAGCCGGAAGCTGCGGCCCGGGACGCGGCCGTGGGTGGACGCGTTGTTCGCCAGCTCGGCCACGACGAGCCGGGCCGGGTCCAGCGGGAGCCCCCAGCTGCGCAGTTGTTCGGTGGCGAGCAGACGGGCCAGGCGGGCGCCCCGGGGCGTGGGGGACAGCAGGGCGCTGAAGTTCCGGGCGGGACTGTCGGGTTGGGGGAATTCCTGATTCATGTCACTCAGCGTGGCCGTACGCGCCTACCGTGGGGAGTGACAGCGTGGTTGCGTACGGTGACTGTCCGTCGGTTGTCCGGTCGTGTCCGGGCTTGTCGGGGCGGTGCGCACGGGGAGGACCCGGCCGGTAGGTGGCGGTACGACGGAGGGGTGCACACATGTCGGTGGACGGTGAGGTCCGTCAGCTCAGGACCGAGGCGGACGAACCGGGGTGGGAGGTGGACCCGGACGACGAGTGGGGCGTGGCCGTGGTCGCCACCGTGGGACGGCAGTTGAAGCTGCGGCGTGAGGCGATCGGGATGCGGGCCGGAGAGTTCGGCGCGGCGGTGGGATACGGCGAGGACCTCGTCTACAAGATCGAGAGCGGGAAGAGGATTCCCCGGCCGGAGTATCTGGACAGGGCGGACGAAGTACTGGGGGCGGGTGGGCTGCTCTCGGCGATGAAGGAGGACGTGGCCAAGGTCCGCTATCCGAAGAAGGTGCGGGACCTGGCGCAGATGGAGGCGCGGGCAGTCGAGATCGGGGTGTACGAAAGCAGCAACATCGCGGGTCTGTTGCAGACCTCGGACTACACGAGGGCCCTGCTGGCGTCGTGGCTGCCTGCTTACACGCCCGAGGACTTGGAGCGCCGCGTGGCCGCCCGTGTCGCTCGGCAGGCCGTCTATGAGCGGTGTCCAGCACCGGCGTTGAGCTTCGTCCTGGAAGAGGCGACGCTTCGGCGCAAGGTCGGAGGCACAATGGTCCGGCGGCAGCAATTCGAACGCTTGCTGGAGGTGGGGCGGTTGAGCAACGTGTCCCTCCAGATGATGCCGATGGACAGTGCGCCACACCCCGGCATGAGCGGCAGGATCGAGTTGCTGAAGTTCGAGGACGGCACCGCCGTGGGGCGTTCCGACGGAGCGTTCACCGGCCGTCCCGTCACTGACCTGAGGCAGCTCCGTATTCTCGAACTGCGGTACGGCACCATCCGGGCGCAGGCGCTGCCACCAGGGGAGTCGCTTGCCTTCATCGAACAACTGCTGGGGGAATCGTGATCCGTAAGGTCTCCGCCGGGGACGCCTCCGGACCGGCGTGGTTCAAGAGCAGCTACAGCAGCGGCCCGGACGGCGACTCCTGCGTCGAGGTCGCCACCACCCCAGGTACCGTCCACGTCCGTGACTCCAAGTGCCGGGACACCGGCCCCCGGCTCGCCGTCGCGCCGGAGGCGTGGGCGGGCTTCGTGGCGTACGCGTCCGGGAGCCGGCCCGGCGAGTGACGTGTCCTGCTACCGCGCCACGAACTGGGTGAGGATGGCCTGGACCTCGTAGATGTCGACGCCCTTGGTGAAGGTCTTCTCGATCGGTGCCTGGTGACCGGAGATCCAGATCTTCAGTTCGGCGTCGAGGTCGAAGGTCCCGGCGGTCTCCACCGCGAAGTGGGTGATGCTGCGGTACGGCACCGAGTGGTATTCGACCTTCTTGCCGGTGATGCCCTGCTTGTCGATGAGGATCAGCCGGCGGTCGGTGAACAGGATGGTGTCGCGGATCAGCAGGAACGCGGCGTGCACCTGCTCGCCGTGGCCGAGCAGCCGGGCGTAGTCCTGCTGTGCCTGGGCGGGGTTGACGGTGTGGGCGTTGCCGAACAGTGCCATGGAGGTCCCCCGGGGTGAGTGGTCCGCGGCCGGGCGGCCGCTCTCCTCCGATCGTCGCAAAGGCACGGGGCCCGGGAGAAGGATGTCGTCCTCCCGGGCCCCGCCTGTGGCACGCGTGTTACGCGGTCGGCTTCTCCTCCAGGCGGGGGAAGAGCACCGCGCCCTTGGTGACCGTCGAACCGGCGGGCAGCCGGCCCCACTCGGCCGCCTCCCCGACCTTCTGGTCGGCGAGCGCGCCGAGGGAAGCCTCCGCGCCGAGCGAGTCCCAGAGCTTCTGGGAGGTCTCCGGCATGACCGGGTTGAGCAGGACGGCCACTGCGCGCAGCGACTCCGCCGCCGTGTACAGGATCGTCGCCAGGCGGGCCTTGCCCTCGTCGGAGGTGTCCTTGGCGACCTTCCAGGGCTCCTGCTCCGTGATGTAGCCGTTGACCTGCTTTACGAAGTCGAAGACGGCGAGGATGCCGCTCTGGAAGTCCAGTTCGTCGCCGATGCTGCGGTCGGCCTTGGCGACCGCCGTGGCCAGGCCGTCCCGGATGGCCTGCTCGGCCTCGCCGGACGCCGTCGCCTCGGGCAGTTCGCCGCCGAAGTACTTGCCGACCATGGCCGCCACCCGGGAGGCGAGGTTGCCGTAGTCGTTGGCCAGCTCGCTGGTGTAGCGGGCGGAGAAGTCCTCCCAGGAGAAGGAGCCGTCCTGGCCGAAGGAGATGGCCCGCAGGAAGTACCAGCGGTACGCGTCCACGCCGAAGTGCGAGGTCAGGTCCTGCGGCTTGATGCCGGTCAGGTTCGACTTGCTCATCTTCTCGCCGCCGACCATCAGCCAGCCGTTCGCGGCGATCTTCCCGGGCAACGGCAGGCCCTGCGCCATCAGCATGGCCGGCCAGATGATCGCGTGGAACCGGAGGATGTCCTTGCCCACCAGGTGGACGTCGGCGGGGAACGTGCCCTCGAACTTCTCCGGGTTCTCGTTGTAGCCGACCGCCGAGGCGTAGTTCAGCAGGGCGTCGACCCACACGTAGATGACGTGCTTGTCGTCCCACGGGACCGGGACGCCCCAGTCGAACGTCGAACGCGAGATGGAGAGGTCCTCCAGGCCCTGGCGGACGAAGTTCACGACCTCGTTGCGCGCGGACTCGGGCTGGATGAAGCCGGGGTTGGCCTCGTAGTGGGCGAGCAGCTTCTCGCTGTACTCGCTCAGCTTGAAGAAGTAGTTCTCCTCGCTGAGGATCTCCACCGGCTTCTTGTGGATCGGGCACAGCTTCTGGCCCGCGTACTCGCCCTCGCCGTCGAGCAGCTCGCCGGGGAGCTTGTACTCCTCGCAGCCCACGCAGTACGGGCCCTCGTAGCCGCCCTTGTAGATCTCGCCCTTGTCGTACAGGTCCTGCACGAACTCCTGGACGCGGTCGGTGTGCCGCTTCTGCGTGGTGCGGATGAAGTCGTCGTTCGCGATGCCGAGGTGCTCCCACAGGGGCTTCCACGCCTCCGTGACGAGCTTGTCGGCCCAGGCCTGCGGGGTGACCCCGTTCGCCTCGGCCGTGCGCATGATCTTCTGACCGTGCTCGTCCGTGCCGGTGAGGTACCACACCTTCTCACCGCGCTGGCGGTGCCAGCGGGTGAGCACGTCGCCTGCGACGGTCGTATAGGCGTGGCCCAGGTGAGGAGCGTCGTTGACGTAGTAGATGGGGGTCGTGACGTAGTACGCCTTCGCCCCCTGCTTCTCTGATCCAGTGGCCGCCATGCCCGAAATCCTACTGGGCCCGAGGTGATCGGCTCACACGCGTTTCGGGGGGTGGACGGGAGGGCAGTGGCCCGTCCCGCCCACCCCCCGGGGGTGTGGCTTTCCGCGTTCCCGGCGGCGGCCTACGGGCGCCAGGACGCCAGGACGCCCTCGTAGAGCTCCTTGTCCGTGAGCTCCCGCGGCGTCGCCCCCGCGAGGAAGTGCGCGGTGTTCGGCGTCTTCAGCTTGCGGAGGTAGTCGAACGCCTTGTTCTCCGGGTCGCCGAAGGCGACGAAGGAGAAGAAGACCGCCGGGTGCGAGGTGGCGGCCTCGGAGAGGGCCTGGTTGGCCGGGGTCTTCGCGTCCGGGGCGCCGTCCGTCTGGAAGACCACCAGGGCGGGCGTGTCCGGACCGGGGCCCGACTTGTCGTGCTGGGCGAGGACCTCGGCGACCGCCGCGTGGTAGCTCGTGCGGCCCATCCGGCCGAGGGACGCGTGCAGCGTGTCGATCCTGTCCTCGAAGTCGTCGAGGGTGAGGTCGCCGGTGCCGTCCAGCTCGGTGGAGAAGAAGACGACCTTCACCGTGGCCTCGGGGTCGAGGTGGGCGGCCAGGGCGAGCGTCTGCTCGGCCAGGGCCTGGGCGGAGCCGTCCTTGTAGTACGGGCGCATGGAGGCGGACCGGTCCAGGACCAGGTACACCTTGGCGCGGGTGCCCGAGAGGTGGTGCTGCTCCAGGACGGAGGCGGCGGCCTCGTAGGCGGTGGAGAGGGCTGCGGGGACGGAGACGGGAGCGGGGGCGGAGGGGGAGTCGGAGGGGGCTGTCGGCTCGGGGGCCGGGGCCGGGGCCGGGGCCGGGGCCTCGGAGTCCGTCTCGGCTCCGGCTTCCGCTGCGGCCGCGGCTTCCGCGTCGGCGTCCGCCTTGTCCGTCGTCTTGTCGGACGCCTTGCCGGTCGTCTTGCCGGTCGTCTTGTCATCCGCCTCGGCCGTGGCCTGCGGCTCGGGGGCCGACTCGGGCTCGGGGGCCGACTCGGGCTCCGGGGCCGACTCGGGCTCCGGCTCGGCCGCGGGCGCCGCGTCGGCCTCGGGGGCGGGGTCGGCGTCCGCCTTCGGGGTGGCCTCGGCGTCCGCCTCGGTCGTGCTGTCGGCCTCCGTCGTCGTGGCGGGGGTCGGCTCTGCCGGGGCGGCTGCCTCCGGCTCGGGGGCGGCCTCGGCGTCCGCCTCCGCCTCGGGCTTGGGGGCTTCCGCGTCGGTCCCGGCCACGGCCTCGGCCGCGGTCCCGGTCTCGGCTTCCGCCTCGGGCTGGCTCTCGGGCTCGGCGGCCTCGGCCTTCGCGTCCGTCTCCGCGTCCTGCGCCTCCGGCTCGGCGGCGGGCTCCGGCTCGGCGGCGGGCGTCGGCTCGGCCTTCGCCTCGGCCTCGGCGTCCGGGACCTCGGCCTTCGCCTCGGCCTCCGGGGCGGTTCCGGGCTGCGGGTCCGCCGCCTGCGCGGTCCCGGCGGGCTTCGGTGCCGTCTCCGCGTCGGTCTCCGTGTCGGTCTCCGCGTCGGCCTTCGTGCCGGCCTCCGTCGCCGGGCGCTCGGCGACGGCGTCCTCGGCCTCGGTGCCGGCGTCGGTGTCCGTGCCGGCGGCAGCCTCGGCCGGTGCGTCGGCGGCCGCTTCGTCGGTGGCCTTCGCCGTGCTCGTGGCAGCGGCCCCGGTCGTGGAGTCGGCCTCGGCCTCGGGCTCGGCCGTGGCCTCGGGCTCGGCCTTGGGCTCGTCCGACGGGGACGTCGCATCGTCCGAACGGGTGGGGTGGGGCACCGCCACGTTGTCGAAGGCCGCCGAGACGAGATCGTGCTCGCTCCGGGGCTCGGGCACGGCAGCCGAAGCCGACCGCTCCGGCTGATCCGACCGCTCCGGCTGATCCGACGGTTCCGTGGTCGACCGCGGGGCCGGTTCCGAGGCGGGCTCGGGGGACGGCGACGGGAGCTTGGGCTCCGGGGAAGCGGAGGCGGGCTGCGGTTCGACGGCCTGCGCCGCACCCTCCGCCTCGGCGGTCCTTGCTCTGCGTGACCGGCCGAACGCGTTCCGCAAGAGAGTGAGAATGCCCATGTGCGCAACCCTTCGCTGAGTTGATGCCCGTCAATCCCTGGCCAGGACGGACACGTAAGGTTAGCGGCCCGCACAGGCGATCTTGGGCAGGGTCGGGATGTCCGGCCGCTCCCCTGTCAAGGGGGACTTCCGGCCCGTGCGCCCGCGTCCGCAGCCCCGTGCTCAACTCCTCGAAGGCCGCCACGGGTTCACCCGCCGTTCACCCGGTCGCCCGGCTGTGGCACCGCTGCGCTCCTAGCGTCGCGCTGACACTCACGGGCATCCAAGGAGAACGAAGTGCGCAAGCTGCTGCCGTTGATCGGAACGCCGTCCGGTTCGCACCCCGGCGGCCGGTCCGCCCTGACTTGTCGATTCCGGTGTGGTGACGCCTGCTTCCACGAGGTGCCCAACACCAGCACCAACGAGTACGTCGGTGACGTGATCGCCGGTGCCCTCAGCCGGCGTTCGGTGATGCGGGCCGCCGCCGTGGTCACCGTCGCCGCGGCCGGCGCCGGTGCGGCCGGTGTCGCGACCGCGCCCGAGGCGCAGGCGGCACCCGTGGCCGGGCGCGGGAAGCCCCACCACCCCAGAGAGAAGGGCGCCCGCGGCCTGCGGTTCACGCCCGTCGCACCCAACACCACCGACGCGGTCACCGTGCCCGAGGGCTACCGGCAGAACGTCGTCATCCGCTGGGGCGAGCCCATCCTGCGCGGGGCGCCCGCCTTCGACCCGGAACGGCAGAGCGCGAAGGCGCAGGCCGGACAGTTCGGCTACAACTGCGACTTCCTCGCCCTGCTGCCGCTGAAGGGCGAGCGCGGCCGCCAGTTGCTCGTCGCGAACCACGAGTACACCGACGAGATCCTGATGTTCCGGGACTACGACCCGGCCAACCCCACCCGTGAGCAGGTGGAGATCGCCTGGGCCGCGCACGGGCTGGCCGTGGTGGCGGTGGAGGAGGACCGCAGGACCGGGAAGCTCGCCCCGGTCCCGCGCCACCGGCTCAACCGGCGGCTCACCGCCACCTCCGAGTTCCGGCTCACCGGCCCGGCCGCCGGGTCGGAGCTGCTGAGGACGTCGGCCGACCCGAGCGGCACCAAGGTGCTCGGCACCCTGAACAACTGCGCGGGCGGCACCACCCCCTGGGGCACGACCCTGCACGCGGAGGAGAACTTCAACCAGTACTTCGCGCGCGGCAGCCGCCCCACGGACAAGCGCTACGGCATCGGCAGCGGCGAGACCGAGCGCAAGTGGGAGCGATTCGACCGGCGCTTCGACCTCTCCCAGGAGCCGAACGAGGTGCACCGGTTCGGCTGGGTCGTCGAACTCGACCCGCACGACCCCACGTCGACGCCCCGCAAGCGCACCGCGCTGGGCCGGTTCAAGCACGAGGCGGCGACCGTGCGGCTGACCCACGACGGGCGGCCCGTCGTCTACTCGGGGGACGACGAGCGCTTCGACTACTTCTACAAGTTCGTCGGCAGCAAGCGGATGCGTCACGGCAACAGCCGCTGGGCCCGCGAGCACAACCGCACGCTGCTCGACGAGGGCACCCTGTACGTCGCCAGGCTGACCGGGGACTCGCCCGCCCTCGAGATCGACGGTACGGGCAAGCTGCCCCGGGACGGCGAGTTCGACGGCAGCGGACAGTGGATCCCGCTGGCCACCGCGACCGCCGACGGTGCCGTCTCGCACGTCGAGGGCATGACCGCCGAGGAGGTCTTCGTCTTCACGCGCCTGGCCGGTGACAAGGTCGGCGCCACCAAGATGGACCGCCCCGAGGACATCGAGCCGAACCCGGTCACCGGCAAGGTGTACGTCGCCCTCACCAACAACTCCAACCGCGGTGTCGGCTCGAACCCGAAGGCGGACGAGGCCAACCCGCGTCACGCCAACAAGCACGGCCACGTCCTGGAGCTCACCGAGCGCTGGAACCGGCCGGAGAGCACCCGGTTCGCCTGGTCGCTGTTCCTCGTCGCGGGCGACCCGGAGGACCCGGCGACGTACTTCGCCGGCTTCCCCAAGGACGCCGTGAGCCCCATCTCCTGCCCGGACAACGTCGCCTTCGACGACCACGGCAACCTGTGGATCTCCACCGACGGCAACGCCCTCGGCTCGCACGACGGTCTCTTCGGCGTCGCCACGCGGGGCAGCCGGCGCGGTGAGCTGAAGCAGTTCCTGACGGTGCCCAGGGGCGCGGAGACCTGCGGTCCCGTCATCCAGGACCGGCGGGTGCTGGTCGCGGTGCAGCACCCGGGCGAGGTCGACGGCGCGACGGTGGAGAACCCGGGCAGCACCTGGCCCGACGGTCCCGGCACGTACGTCCGTCCGGCCGTCGTGGCGGTGTGGCGCGCCGACGGGCGGGACATCGGCGTCTGAGGCCGCGGGCCCCGGCGGCCCCGGCGGCCTCGGCGGCGTACCGGTCGCGAAGGCCGGGCGCCGCGCACCGATCACGAGCGTCGGGCGCCGAGGGCTGAAGGCCGGGCGCCGGGGCCGCTCACGGCTCAGGGCCACGGCTCATCGCCCGCCGGCCGCCCGGGGAGCCAGCCGGCCACCCGGGAAGCCCGCCGGCCACCCGGGGGGAAGCGGAACGCCTTCCGGTCCGTTCCCGTCTCCCCCGGGGCGGCCACGCCGTGCGGTCACGGGAGGGCCGGAACGGGTGCTCCCGGACCGCTGCGTTCCAGCCACTCCCGGTACGCCGGGGCCTGCCGGGCGACCTCCCCGTACGCCTCCGCGAGGTCCGGGTAGACGCCCTCCAGTTCCGTGTCGGTGCGGGCCGCCAGCAGCAGCCGTACCCCGAGCGGGTCGCCGTGCAGGCGGCGCACGGCCGTCTCGGCGCGGGAGGGGGAGGTCGGCTGGACCACCGTGACGACCTCGCCGGTCGCGACCAGGGACGCGGCGGTGTGGTAGTCCCCGTGCAGGATGCGCGGGTCGAGTCCCTCGGCGCGCAGCACCCGGCGCACCGCGTCCCACTCGCCGTCGACGGTGGGGTCGATCATCCAGCGGTCACGGGCCAGGTCGGAGAGGCGCACGACCGGCTTGGCCGCCGCCGGGTGGTCGGCCGGCAGGCAGACGAACTGCGGTTCCCGTTCGACCAGGACGCGGATCCGCAGCCCTTCCGGGACGCGCAGCGGGCTGCCCTCGACCTCGTGCACGAAGGCGACGTCGAGCTGGCCGTCGGCCACCATCCGCAGCAGGGCGTTGGCGGAGACGTCCATGTGGAGGGTGGGCTCCTGCCAGTGCCTGCGGAGCCGGCGCAGCCATCCCGCCAGCGCCCGGCTGGCGGTGGACCCGATGCGCAGCTGGCGTTCGCCGACGGCGGCGGCCCGCGCCTCGCTGACCAGGGAGCGCAATTCGGCCACCAGGGGGCGGGCACGGCTGAGGACCAGCCGGCCCAGCGGGGTGGGGCGGCAGCCGGTCCGGGCCCGGACGAACAGGGCACCGCCCAGCTCGTGCTCGATGCGCCGCAGCTGCGTGCTCAACGAGGGCTGTGCCACTCCCAGTTGGCGTGCCGCGCGGTGCAGGCTGCCGGTGTCGGCGATGGCGCACAGCGCCCTGAGGTGCCTGACCTCAAGCTCCATGCCCTGGGAGGGTAAGGCGGAAGTTCAGCTTTCACCAGACATACAAATGGCGACCGATCAGGACCATCGGGCCTTCGCGGCGTGAGCGGCCGGCACCGGCCGGCAGCGGTGCCCGGCCGGGCCGCCGGGCATGCCGGGGCAGGTGGGGACGGAGAGGGATAGGGCGGTCCTATCGGCGGTTGCCATCATCACAACGGCCGTACGGGCACGGACACTCACGGTGTCTGACTCATCCCCCCACCTCGAGGAGTCACCCATGCGCCTGCGCATGCCCCTGTCCGTTCTCACCGCCGCCGGACTGAGCCTGGCCACCCTCGGACTCGGCACCGCCGGGCCGGCCTCGGCGACCCCCACCGCCGAGGGCGCGCCGGTCGTCGCCTACGAGTCTCCGGCCGCCGGTTCCGCCGCCGAGGCCGACGCGCAGGCCGAGGCCCGCGCCAACCGGGCCTTCTTCGAGGCCGTGCTGCGGTCGGTCGCCGAGAAGCGGGCCGCGAACCCGAAGAGCACGGCCGCCGTCACGGTGGTCTACAACGCCTCCCGGGCACCGTCGTTCGCCACGCAGATAGCCCGCAGCACGCAGATCTGGAACAGCTCGGTCTCCAACGTCAGACTCCAGGCGGGCACGTCGGGCGCCGACTTCTCCTACCGGGAGGGCAACGACCCGCGCGGCTCCTACGCGTCCACGGACGGCCACGGCCGGGGGTACATCTTCCTGGACTACCGGCAGAACCAGACGTACGACTCCACCCGCGTGACCGCGCACGAGACCGGCCACGTGCTCGGGCTGCCGGACCACTACTCGGGCCCGTGCAGCGAGCTGATGTCCGGTGGCGGCCCCGGCCCGTCCTGCACCAACGCCTACCCCAACGCGGCGGAGCGGTCCCGGGTGAACCAGCTGTGGGCCAACGGCCTCGCCGCCGCGATGCAGGAGGCGACGGACAAGGCGCTGGAGAAGTCGTCCCGCTGACCGGGCGCCGGGCCGGGTGCGCGCCACGGCCGTCCGCACAGGACGGCTCAGGACGGCTCAGGACGGCTCTCGACGGCTCAGGACGGCACGGGGCGGCACAGGACGCCAGGCGCCACGGCACCGTTGCCCGGCCGGAGTGCGCGGGCCGTCCCCTCGCGGGGGCGGCCCGCGCCGCCGTGCGTCAGCGGCCCTCGTGCAGGGTGAGGTCGACGAGCACCGCGCGATGGTCGGTGCGGGCGAGGTCCAGGAACCGGACGCGGTGCGCCGCGAACTGTCCGGACACCAGGACATGGTCGATCTGGGCCCCGAACGCGGGCATGGTCCGGGCCGGCCAGGTCGGCGTCCGGTCGGCGCCGGCCAGCCGGGCGGCGTCGCGCAGGCCGGTGTCGAGGATGCGGCGGAAGGCGGCGTGGTCCTGGGAGGCGTTGAAGTCACCGGCGAACACGGCGGGCGTGGTCCGGTCACGGGCGGCGGCCTCGCGCAGCCGCCCCAGCTCGCGCTGCCACAGCTCGGTCTGACCCGGCAACGGCGGCATCGGGTGGGCGAGTTGCAGCCGCACGGCATGCCCGTCGACGTCGGCGACCGCGGCGGGCATGCCCATGGTGCCGGGCACGGGCTCGGCGTCCCGCAGGGGGTGGCGGCTGAGGATGACGGAGCCCTCGGAGCCGCCGCCGGACACGGCGCTGCGGTGCGGGTGGCTGTCCGCCAGGTCCCGCTCCAGCCGCGCCTCGCAGCCGGGGTCGCACTCCTGCACGAACACCAGGTCCGGCTGGTCGCGGCGCACCGCCTCGACGAGCGGACCGGTCCCCCCGCCGAACTCCACGTTCGAGGTCAGCACCCGCAGGGAGACGACCGGCCGGCCGGTGGGCTCCACGCTCTTGCCGTACGGTTCGATGAACCAGGCCAGCAGCCCGAGCAGGGCGATGCCCCAGGCCAGGCCGATCCACCACCGGGCGAGCAGGGTCAGCAGCAGACCGGCCCCGGTGGGCACGAGCAGCCAGGGCAGGAACGCGAGCAGCTGGGTCACGGGCGTGACGCCGTCGGTGTCGGCCACCCGGCAGCCGACGACCACGCTCACCCCGGCGAACAGCAGCGCCGCACACCGGGAGCGCAGGCGCCGCCGTGCGCTCCGGCGGCCGGCCGTCCCGTCGTCGGCGGTCCACTCGGCAGTCGCAGTGTCCAACGTCCGGCCTTCCGCTCGCGAGGGCAACGCCCGCATCCTCCCTCATGGACGACGGGGCGTCCGCCGGGGTTGCGTCACCTCGCACGACAGGCGAGCCGCTCCAGAGCCGCTCCACGGCGGGACCGGTGGTGCGGGGCGGGCGGGCGCGGGCCGGGTGCCGTCGGAGGGCGCTGTGTTCACACCCGCGCGCGGGGCGGGGCGGCGGGAGGCGCGGGGGCGGCGCCGTCCGGGGCCTTCACGCGGTGGCGGAGGCCGGGCAGGCGGTGGTGGTGCCCGGCCAGCCAGGACAGCAGGGCCACGCCCGCGCCCAGGGCGACCAGCAGCCAGGACGCGGTGCGCAAACCCGCGGTGAGGGCGTCGTAGACCGCGCCCGCCGCGGGCCGGTGGACGCGTTCGGGCAGGTCGGCCAGGGTGAGGCGGCGGCCGGCGAACACGGCGGCCCCGAGCAGGGCGCCGCCCAGTGCCGTGCCGAGGCCGGTCGCGACGAGGGCGCGGCGACGGCATCCGGCGACGGCGATGCCCGCGACGGCGAGGGCGACGGCCGACAGGGGCAGCCAGAGGGCGGCCGTGTCCAGCATCCGGTATCCCTTGCGCAGGCCGGGGACGTCACGGGCCGGGACCACCGCCACCTCGGTGTGCTCGACCGGGATGTGCCGGGCGAACGGCACCCGGTCGGCGACGAGACGCTCCTTCACCTCCGCCGCGACCGGGGCGAGGTCGACGGTGACCGGTCCCGGCGCGGCCCGTTCGTCGCGCACCGCGTGCAGGACCGCGTCGTGCACGGCACGGTTGCCCGCCTCCCACGCCGTGGCGTACGCCTCGGTGTGCGTGAACGAGCGCACCGCGTCCCGGACGAACGCCGCCAGGGCCGGGGACCCTTCCGCGCCGAGTTCCCGCACCAGCCCGTCGCCGACGGCGTCCGCGACCGCGTCCCGCACGTCCGGGTCGGCGGCCAGCGGAGCCATCGTGCCGACGTAGCGGCCGGTGTCGGCGAGCCCGTGCGACGCCCAGACCGCGAGGGCGCCACAGGGGAGCAGCAGGCACGCCAGCGCGGTCAGCGCGGCCGAGACGGCGTCGCGCAGCCGCCGGCCGCCGGGACGGCCGGGCGCGATGGGCCCGGTGGCGGTCGGGTCGGACACGGGGTGGGTCGCCCGTGGGCCGGAGCCGGGCGGGACGGAGGAGGCGGACACCCCTCCAGGCAAGGCGGCCGGAGCCGGGTCCGCGAGCGCAGCGCCCGCAGACGGGTGCACGGGAGCCGCCGGGCCGTGCGACGGAGGGGGTGCTTCACCCGAACGGGTGATGGGACCGGCCTGCGGGCACACCGAACGGACCGACGTGGGCCGCCTCGTTCGCCCGGTTCGGCTCGGGCTCGTCACCGCAGCCCGAGCCGAACCAACCACCGCCGCTCGACCGCTCAGCCGCTCAGCCGCTCGGCTGCCGTGCTGCCGCGGGGCTTGCCGCGCCGCCGCTCGGCCGCCGGGTGGCTCACGGGCGCCGGTGCCCCGCCGCGTCCTCTCGGGAGTGGTAGCGGTAGAACAGCATCGCGCCGAGAGCCGCGCCCGTCGCCAGGCCGAGCCACATGGACCACAGCACGCTGAAACCGGTGGTGCTGACCAGGAACCCGACGGCCGCCGCGGTGAACGCGCCCCACAGCGCCGCGTGCGGCTCGCGCTTCAGGCGCGGGGCCATCGCCTGCACGGCCAGGTACAGCACGATGAACACCAGGGCGGCGAGGAAGCCGAACAGCACGTTGCCACCGGTGATGGGCCCGCCGTACCGCACGTTGGCGGCGGCCCAGTAGCCGTAGACCAGGCCGAGCACGACGGGGACGGCGATCCGGGCGATCCGGTGGGTCCGCCCGCTGAAGATGTCGGGCGTGCCGGACCGCTCGTTCCCGGTCCGCATCCTCACCCTGGACCTGGGTGCCGCGTGAGCCATGAGAGCACTCCTCTCTCCTCGCCCCCGCCTACCAGAGCACACCGGCCGGGCCCCGCGGGCAAGTCGACGGCACCGACTTTCACCGGCCCGCGGCCCCGGTGGCCCGCCCTCCGTCGTCCTCCGGCGGGCCGGGCCCGGCCCCGTCCCCCGTCCGGGGCCCCGGTTCCTGCCCTGGCCCCGAACTCCGGCCTCCGTCTCCGCCCCGCAGGGGGAACGTTCGCCGTCCCCGTCCCCTCGCGCGGGGCGCAGCGGTTACCGTGCTGCCCGTGGGTGATCGACAGGGGGAGGCGACCGTGCCCGGAACCGTGCTGCTGCTGGCGGCCTCGCCGGTGGGCCGGGGACGGCTGGTGGACGCCGCGTCCGTGCTCCCCGTCCTGGCGGCCGTACCGCCCGGCGTGCTGTCCGCGAGCGGCAGCGGCTCCGTGAACGTCATCGAACTCGCCGACCCGCTGGAACCCCAGGCCGTGCTGACGCGGCTGCGTGCCGCCGCCGCCGCGCCGGGACCGCTCACCGTCTACGTCACCGGCCAGCTGCAGCTCGACCGGCGCCAGCGGCTGCCGCACCTGGCGCTGGCCCGCACGACCCCCGCGACCGTGCGCTACACGGCGTTCCCCTGGCACTGGTTCCGGGACGAGCTGCGGCTGCGCCCGGCGGGCGCGACGACCCTGGTGCTCGACCTGCACGCGGACGCCGAGACCCGGCGGGTGCTGTGCGCGCCGCTGCCGCCCGGCCGCCGGTCCCCCCTTGGCTGCGGTCCGCACAGCGCCGTCCACGGCCGGATCGCCCCGGCGCCGGGCCGCCGCACGGTCGCCGCTCCCGCGTACATGACGGCGATCGCGACGATCCTGCGCAGCGGCCGGCGGCCACCGGAGGAGGAGCTGCACCGGCTGGCGTTCACCCGGATCGCCGCGGACGGCACGGACCCCGGCCTGGAGCTGGCACCCGTCCGGCCCGGCAGGGTGCCGGACGACCCGCACGCGGCCGTCTCCGCCGCCGCGCGCTCCGGCCGCCACGGCGACGCCGACGCGCTCGCCGCCCGGCACGAGCGGGCTGCCGCCCTGGCCCACGGAGCGGCCTCCGAGGAGGCCCTGCACTGGGCGGAAGTACGGGCGGACCTGGCGATGCTGGCCGGGGAACCGGCGCGCAGCTGCCGCACCTGGCTCGCGGTGGCGAGCGCACGGCTGAGCGCCGGCCAGCCGGCCGACGCGCCCGGGGTCGAGACGGCCGTGGACCGCGCGCACCACCAGTGGGGCCGCATCGAGGACCCGCACCGGGCGCGGGAACTCGGCCCGGCGCTCGCCGGGCTGCGGACGGTCGTGCCCGGCCGGCGGGCCGGCGCCCTGGACCACGTGCAGCGCCGCCTCGCCCGCCTGCAGCAGATGCAGCAGAGCCCGCAGGTGCAACAGAGCCCGCGGGTGCAGCAGGCCCGGCAGGCGCAGCAATCCCCGCAGGTGCAGCAGTCCCCGCAGATCCCGCAGCCGCATCAGCTGCAGCAGCCGCCGGTAACGCAGCCTGCGCGGCAAGAGCGGCAAGCGCGGCAAGCGCGGCAAGCGCCGGGTGAGCAGGAGATGCAGCAACAGCTCTGACGGGAGCCGTCGCGGGCGCACCGTCGAGCGGGAGCGGTGCCGCGCCCGCCGGCCGGGAAGGCGTGCCGGGGCCGCGGCCGAACAGCGCCGGGGGCGGGGGCCTGTCGGCGCCGTTCGCCGGGCGGCGCGGGCCGGTGGTGCGCAACGACGCCCGAGGTGCGCGGGGAGTGCCCGACCCCTCCCTGTGCGGCACGCGCGGTGCCATGATGGTGCGTTATGGCTGAGGGGGATGGTGTGGCCGACGCGGGCATTCGGGTGCGACTGGACGGGACGGCGAGCGAGAGCGACATCGGGGCGCTGCGCAAGTGGCTGGAACGGGAGAAACCGCTCCACGAACGGGTGCGCGCCGGCGAGTTACGGATCCTGGAGCGGAGCCGCACGGACGAGGAGGGCGCCCCCATGGGGGCCGGCCTGGAGATCGTCCTGGTCGTCGTGGGGGCGGGTGCGGGCGTGGTCTTCACGGAACTGCTGGAGCAGGTGAAGCGGGCCGTGACGGCCTGGCGGGCCAACCGGCGGGACGTCGAGAACGGTGAGCCGCCGGAGGGCAGAGTCGAGCCGGTGGACCTCGACGACAGGTAGGCCGGTGTCCCTCTTCGACCCGCGTGGACTGCCCAACCGGGCCCTGCTGGTGGGCGTGTCCGCATACGACCGCACGGATCCGCCGCACGGCGTGTCCGGTGACCTGCCCGCCGTGGAGCACAGCGTGACCCGCATGCGGGAGGTGCTCGCCCGGGGGCGGCTGTTCACGGACGACGAGATCGAGGTCGCCCGTTCGCCGACCCTGGACGCGTTCGGACAGCTGCTCATCGAGGCCGCGCAGGAGGCCGAGGGGGTGCTGCTCTTCTACTTCGCGGGGCACGGCGCCATCCCGAGCGCGGGGGACGAGCTGTTCCTGCAGATGCGCAACGCGCGCGTCGTCGCCGGGGGGCACGCGGTGTTCCCCGGGGCGGAGATGTTCACCACCGTGCTGACGGTGCTGGCGACCAGCCGGGCCCGGCGGATCGTGGTGATCCTGGACTGCTGCTTCGCGGGGAACGCGGCCTGGGTGTGGGAGACCTTCCACGACAAGCGGCGCGTGCTGCTGCTGATGAGCGTGCAGGCCAACCACCGTATCGACGCGGGCGACCCGGGGACGCCGACGCCCTGCACCGCCGCCCTGGCCGACCTCCTCGACGAGCCGGGCGAGGCGGGTTTCCGGGACGTGTCCGAACGGCTGCGGGAGCGGATGAGCGCCGGCCGGCACCGCACCGTGCGCGACGAGCGGTGGGAGCCGCAGTGGCGCGCGGAGCCGGACGTGGACGTACTGCTGGTGGCGGGGACGACGCCGCCGACCGGCACTCCGTCCCCCGGCACTCCGCCCGACGACCCGTCGTCCCCCGCCCCGCCCGACGGCCCGCCGTCCACCCCGCCGGACGGTCCGCCACCCCTCACACCGTCGGACGGTCCGCCGTTCACCCCGCCCGACGACCCGCCGTCCACCACCCCGCCCGACGGCCCGCCGTCCACCCCGTCGGACGGTCTGTCGTCCACCACCCCGCCCGACGGTCCGCCGCCCCCTGCCCCGCCGGACGGTCCGTCGCCCGGCGATCCGCCGGACGGCCCGCTCCGGGGCGGGACGCACGCGTCGCCCGGCCCGGGGGAGCGGAGCCCGGGGCGGATCGCCGCCCGTCTCGCCGCCGCGCTCCGCGCGGGGCGCGCCCGGGTGCTCGCGTGGCTCGCCCCGGCGCCCCTCGGTGCGCCCGGCGGGCGGGGCATCGGCAGGCTGGTGCTCGCCGCGGTGCTGGGGGCGGTGCTGCTCGGCGCGGGCGGGTACGGCCTGTTCCGGCTCGTCGCCGCCGACGACGCCCTCTGCGCGCCGCCGGTGGAACTGCGGGTGCTGACCGGCCCGGACCTGGAGCCCACTCTCCGGACCGCCGCCGACGCGTTCGTCGCCTCCGCCGACAACACCGCCGGCGACGGCTGCCGGCGCGCGGGCGTCACCGTGCACAGCGCGGGCGCCGCCGACGTGGTGGACGCGCTGAGCCGCCAGTCCGGCCTGTGGCAGGAGCCCCGCGACGAGGACACCAACCCGCAGCGCGACATCGGTCCGCAGCCCGACGTGTGGATCCCCGCCTCCGGCGCCGACGTCGCCCGGGTCGTGGACGGTCAGGACACCGACGCGGTCGCCGCGCTGGAGACGGTCGGCGAACCGCTCGCCTACTCGCCCGTGGTGCTGGCCGTGCCGCAGCACGCCGCCGGTGAGGCCCAGACCGAGCGCACCGGGAGGACGCTGACCGAGATGATCGAGGAGCTGACCGGCCGTGAGGAGGACGCCGCCGTGCGGCGCCCGGACCCGGAGTTCTCCGCCGTCGGCCTGCTCGCCACCGTCGGCCTCTACGGCGAGGACGCCCGGGCCGCCGACCGGGGTGAGCGGATGGTCGCCCAGCCCGGACCGCCGTCCCCGACGGCCGGGGAACTGCTGTGCACGCTCCCGGACGACAAGGTGACCGACAACCGCACCTCCGCCCTCGTCCCGGAGTTCCTGCTGCTCAGCGGGGTCGACTGCGACAGCAACACGCGCACGCCCCGCATGGCGCAGTACCCGCAGGACGTGCCCGGGATGGAGCCGGCGTTCGTCCGGGTCCGCTGGCGCGGCGGCGACCGGGACGCCGCGACGCGGGACGCGGCGGCCGAGGCGTTCCGGGCCTGGCTGGCCGGGCCGCAGGGCCGCGCCGTGTTCGCCCTGGCGGGCTTCAGGGACCCGGACACCCGGATGCCGCTCGACGAGAGACGTCCGTGGGACGGCGTGCTGCACGCGCCGAGCCCGCTGCACGAGTCGGCGGGACAGCGCGCCATGGAGCGGGCGCTGGCCGAGTACCGGGAGGCGGGCGGCCCCGGCCGGGTGCTGTACCTGCTGGACAGCTCGGGCTCGATGGGCCGGCTGTGGGAGGGGCCGAGCGGGGGCCCCGGTCTGCTGCGGCAGTCGCTGGGCGGGCTCGGCGGCCGGGACGTGTACGGCGTGTGGGGCGTGGCCGGGGACGGCGACGAGCCCTACCGGACGGTGCTGCCGCTCGCCGCGCACCGGCGGGCCGACGCCGAACGGACCATCGGGCTCCGGGCCGAGGTCCAGGACGCGGAGGCGGACCCGCACGCGGCGCTGCTCGCCGCGTTCGACGTGATGGAACGTCTCGGCGACGACGGACGGCCGCAGCTCATCGTGCACATCACCGACGGGGAGGACCACGACCGGCTGACCGGGGCACGGCTGCGCGAGGTGCTCGACCGGGCGGAGACCGCGGGGGTGCCGGTGACGGTGGTGTCCCTGCAGAACGCGGGCTGCGACGCGGACCGGCCGGACCGGCGGATCGCCGAGGCGAGCGGCGGACGCTGCCTGGACGCGGCGGACGACCTGGGGCCAGCCCTCCAGGACGAGGTCGCGCGGACCGGAACGGGGGACGGCTGATGCTCCGACGGCTCGCGGCGCTCTCGGCGGCGCTGCTGATGGCGGCCGCCTGCACGGCCGGCGGGGACGGCGGCCGGCCCCCGTCCGTGCCCTCCGCCGACGACGTGCCCGGCACCATCGTCGTCGCCAGCGGGCGCGACGTCACCGGCAAGAACGGCATCCGCCAGCAGCTCATCGACGCCTGGAACAAGGAGCAGCGGCGCGCCGGTTCCGAGTACCGGGCGCGTCTGGTGGAGCTGCCCGGCAGCGCCGACGAACAGCGCAGCCAGCTGCTCGGCGCCCTCCAGTCGGGCAGCGCCGCCTACGACGTGGTCAACCTGGACGTGACGTGGGTGCCGGAGTTCGCCGCCGCCGGGCTGGTCCGCCGGCTGCCCGAGGGGCTGGTGGACGGGGACGTCGTCGAGTCGGTGGCGGGGACGGCCCGGTGGGACGGCGACGTGTACGCGGTGCCGTTCAACAGCGACGTGGGGCTGCTGTACTACCGGCGCGACTACCTGGAACGGGCCGGGGTGCGGCGCGTCGACCTGACGTCCTGGGCCGGGGTCCGGGACCTCGTGGAGACCCTCGACAGCCGCCTCGACGAGCCGGCCTACGACAAGGGCTGGACCACCCAGCTCGCCGCGTACGAGGGGCGCACGGTCAACGCGGTGGAGGCGTTCGCGTCGGCGGTGGAGGACTTCTCCCTGGTCGACGGGGAGGGCCGCTACACCGGCACCGTGGAGGACCTGGCCGACGGCATCGAGGAGCTGAGCCGGCGCACCGGGCGGCCGTACACGCTGGCCGACGCCGTGCAGTCCGACGAGGCGGCCTCCCTGAGCGACTTCGCCGAGGGCCGGACCGCCTTCCTGCGGCACTGGCCCTACGTCTACCCGGCGCTGCACCGGACGTTCACCGAGGAGCAGCTCGGGGTGGCCCCGCTGCCCGGCCGGGCGGTGCTCGGCGGGCAGAACCTGGCGGTGACCTCGTCGTCGCCGCGGGCGCGCAGCGCGACCGACCTGATCCGGTTCCTCACCGGCCGGGAGAGCGAACGCTGCCTGCTGGACGCCGGGTTCGCGGCGACCCGTGTCTCGGCCTACCGGGACGGGGTGCGCTGCACCACGGCCACCGTCCCGTCCGCCCCGGCCACGCCCTCGGCGTCCCCCGCCGGGGAGGGCGCCGACCCGGTGCCGCGCGATGCCGGGGGGCGGCCCGCGTACGCCCGGGAGATCCTGCTGGACGCCCTGCGCAAGGCGGTGCAGCGGCCGAGGACACCGCTGTACGGGGCGTTCACCCAGACGTTCACGGCCCAGCTGGGCCCGCTGCTCGGCGACGACCCGCCCGACGGGGACGAACTCGCCGCCCGCCTCGACCGGGCCCTGCGCGAGGCGCTGTCGGACTGAGCCGGGCCGGTCCGGGGCCCCGCCCGTGTCGCGGGGCGGCGGGCCGCGCACGGGGAGGGAGGGCTGAGACGCGGGTGCTGAGGCAGGGGTGGGGCCACGGACGTACGTACGGGGGCGCCGCCGGGATCGGCGGCGGCGGGGGCGGGCAGCCTTCAGGGGGAACGCACGCACCCCCCGCGGAAGCGTCCTAGCGGACCGCGGCCTCCACCGGGGCGGTGGTGTGCTGGTCCGGGTCCGGCTGGGCGGTGTCGGAGGTGGGGCCGGTGACCGATGCCAGGAGGAGCGCGGCGACGGCGGCGACGGCCGCGGCGACGCCACGGGCGTACCGCTCGACGGTGCGGGTGTGTGCCTGCACGGCGACCTCACTACAGCGATGGGGTAACCATGGTTAATCCGGCGTTTAACCTAGAGCCTGTCGGACTCGAACGGCAAGAGCCACAAGGAGAGTTGGGCGTGGGGGAGCGGGACGATCCGGGCACCATCGGACGCCGGGTGCAGCAGTTGCGCACGGCGCGCGGCCTGACCCAGAAGCAGCTGGCGGAGCCGGTGTACACCCCCGCCTACATCTCCACCCTGGAGTCCGGCCGGGTCCGGCCCTCCGACGACGCCCTGCGCCATCTCGCCGGCCGGCTGGGCGTCACCTTCGACGAACTGGCCACCGGCCGCCCGGCCCGGCTCGTCACCGAGCTGCGGCTCGGCCTGACGGAGGCGCAGCGCGTCCTGGCCGCCGGGGAGACCGGGCCGGCCGTGGAGCAGTTCACCGCGCTGCTGGCCTCCGCGGAGGCCCACCACCTGGCCGAGGAGCAGGCCGCCGCACTGCTCGGGCTCGGGGAGTGCGCGCTGGAGACCGGTGACCTCGTCCCCGGCCGGGAGTTCTTCGAGCGGGCCGAGGCGTGCCTGGCCGATGCCCCGCTGCCCGCCCGGGTGCCCGCCCTGCGCGGCCGGGCCGTCGCCCACTACCTGGCGGGCGAACTGCGCTACGCCGTCTACCTGCTGGAGTCCACCCTCGACGAGCTGAACCGCGGCGGCCTCCACGACCCGGACGCGCTGCTGCTGCTCTACGCCAGCGCCATCGGCCCCTACATGGACATGGGGGCGCACGCCCGGGCCGCGCAGGCGGCGGAGTTCGCGCTGGCGCTGGCGCCGCGCTCCGGGGATCCCGCGCTGGTGGCGCGCATGCACCGGTCGGTCGCCCGCACCCTGCTCGCCGAGGGCCGGCTCGCCGAGGCCGACGCCTCGCTGGCCAAGGCGGCCGAGCTGTACCGCGGGCTGCACCTGCGCACCGAACTCGCCAACTGCCACTGGATGCGCGGCTACGTCTGCGCGCAGAACGGCGAACTGGAGCGGGCGGAGGCGGAACTGCGCGAGGCGCTGCGCATGCTGTCGGCCCGCCGCGCCTCGCTGTACAGCTGCCAGGTCACCGTGGAACTGGCCGACGTCCTGCACCGGCGCGGCTCCTCCGACGAGGCCGCGGACCTCCTGCGGGACGTGCTCGGCGGCCTGTCCCCCGAGCGCGGCGCCGTCCACGCGGCGGCGGCGCACCGCCTGCTCGGCATCATCGCGGAGGACGCGCGCGACACCGAGCGGGCCGAGGAGCACTACGTGCGGGCCATGAGCCTGCTGGAGCGGGCGGGCGCGGTCGGTGACCTGGCCGACCTGTGCCGTCTCCTGGGGGACCTGTTCCGGCGCGGCGGGCGCGTCGAGGCCGCCCTCGACGCCTACCGCACGGGCCTGGGGCACCGCACGGCGCCCGGCACCACGACCCTCGGCCCGGCGCCCGCCCAGCCGACGCTCTGATCACGATGCGGACTCGAACATTCCGCATCGTGTTTCGGTGCGGAGGCGTCGGGTAGTCGGGCCTCGTTTCGGCCGGCTCAGGCCACATCACGAGCGAAGGAGGCGGTGCCGCCGTGCGGTCCGGGGACGACCCTGGTGGCGGCTCCCTGCCGGGCCGCCCCGACGGGCCGGACCCCGCCGGGTACGAGCGGGCCGCCGAGGCGATCGCCGCGGGCGTGCGCGGAGCCGGGCCCGAGGAGGTCCCGGGACGGCTGTGCGCCGTCGTCGTGGGGCTGCTGCCGGTCGACGGCGCCAGCGCGTCCCTGCGCACCGAGGACATGCCGGTCCCCCTCGGCGCCAGCAGCTCCCGGGCCGCTCACCTGGCGCAGCTCCAGGCCACGCTCGGGGACGGGCCCTGCCAGTGGGTGCTGCGGACCGGAGAGCCGGTCCTCGCCGCCGACCTGGAGTCCGTCCGCAGCAGGAACCGCTGGCCCGTCTTCGCCCAGCAGGCCGTCGCGGCCGGGGTACGGGCCGTCCACGCCCTGCCCCTGGGCAGCGACCGGTTGTGCGTCGGCACCCTCGACCTGTACCGCGGCACCCCCGGCTCCCTCACGGACGGGCAGCTGCGCGTGGCACGCCTCGCGGCCGGGATGATCACGGTCGCGCTGATGGCGCTGCCGCGCGGGGAGGAGGACGAGTACCGGGGCAGCGAACCGTGGCTCAGCGGGCTGGCCGCGGACCACGACACGATCCACCAGGCGGTCGGCATGATCATGGCGCAGCTGGGGCTCGGCGCGGCCGACGCCCTGGCCCGGCTGCGCGGGGACGCCTTCGCCCAGGGCCGCACCGCGCTCGACGTGGCCGGGGACGTGGTGGCGCACCGTCGGCGCTTCGACGCGCCCTGACGCCGCCTCCGCCCACCCCCGGCCGGAGCTGACCGCCGCCCCCTAGGCTCGTCGGTCATGGACATACTCATTCCGATCCTGGCCTGCGCGGTCGTCCTGGCGGCCACGGGCGTCCAGAGCCGCATCGCCCGCACCGACCGACGGCTGGCCCGAGTGGAGCGCAAACTCGACCTGGTCCTCGGCCACTTGGGCCTGCAGGAGGAACTGCCGCGCCGGGAGGAGATCATGGCGCTCGTGCGGGAGGGCAGGACCGTCCAGGCCATCAAGGTCTACCGCGAGGCCACGGGCGCGGATCTGCTGGAGGCCAAGCAGGCCGTCGACCGCCTCGGCTGAACCGGAGTCCGGGGCCGGAACTCCGATCCGTGCCCGGCGCCCGGCGCCCGGCGCCCGTGCCCGGCGTCCGGTGACGGGTGCCTGAGCCGGTACTGTCCCGTGCGCCGCCGGCCCCGGTTCCTCGCGGCGTCGGGATCCGGGCGGTCCCGGCCCCGAGCGCTCCGGCCCGGAGCGGCCCGGCCGTCACACCCGGAGGCGGCCCTGCCGGCGGATCTCCGTGAGCCGTTCCGCCCCCAGCTGGGCCACCGCCTGCGTGATCTCGGACAGCACCTCGCCGGGGCCGCCGTTGGTGAGGGTGATGGTCTCCTCGCCGACCCGCACGGCGGCCAGGTCCAGCGTCAGGTACGTCTCCTCGCCGTCCGGCGTCGCGCCGGAGAGGAAGACCCGCAGCGCCGCCCGGGCGTCCCCGGCCTCGGGCAGCGGCAGTTCCTCGACCCGTACCTCCTGGCGGCCCGCGCCCGCGGACGTCGCCGTGAACCGCTCGCACCGCTGCGGGAGCGAGGCCATCCACGCCAGGGTGCGGTCCACCGCGGCGGACGCGTGCGCGGCCACCTGGTAGCGCAACTGCGCGTCGCGGTAGACGTCGTCGAGGGCCACCGCGGCGCGCGGTCCCGTCGGCTCGCCGAACAGGTCCTCCGTGTACAGGGCGTCGAGGAGCCGGCGGCAGTCGGCGTCCTGCGTCGTGGCCTTCAGCTGCGCGTCCCGCCAGGTCGCGGCACCCCGGGTCGGGATCCACGGCTCCCCCAGGTCCGCCTCCGTGATCAGCGCGGCCCGCACCTGCTCCGCGGTCAGCACGGACGGCGCCGACGAACCGCTGGGGGTCGGCTGTTCGGCCGCCGGGGCGGCGGCCGAGGCCGGCGGGGAGGAGACGGCACGGGGAGCGGCGCCCCCGTCCGAGGAGCAGGCCGTCACCGTCAGCAGGGCGGTCGCCGACGCGGCGGCGACGAGAGCGGCACGGGCGGCGGCGGCCGGGGCACGGGTCATCGGGCTGTCTCCTGGGGGCCGGGCTGTCCGGAGTAGGACACTGCCCCTACGGCACCACCGCCCCGCCACCCCCACCAGCGCGAACGGTCCGTCCGGGTGAGGACCGATGGCCCCGGGACCTCGAGCAGCGTCTCCGCACGGCCCCGCGGACCCCCGGCGGCGTCGCCCCGGCCCGTCCACGCCCCCGGGCAGGGCCCCGCGTAGGGTCACGGACGGGACGCCGCCGCACACCCCCGCGCGGGTGCGCCGGCCCCATGCCAGGAACGGAAGGCCGCCGCGCAGGCACCGGACGGGACGCGGGAGCCGCCCGCCCCGGCCGGGGCACCGGCGCACGGTGAAAGGACCCGCAGTGACCCACGTCCCGCCGCCCACCCCGGTGATCATCGACTGCGACACCGGGGTGGACGACGCCCTGGCGCTGCTGTTCGCGGTGCGCCACCCGGCGATCGACCTGCGCGCGGTGACCTGCGTGGCCGGCAACACCGACGTCGACGGCGTGGTCCGCAACACGCTGACCGTGCTGGAGCAGGCGGGCGCCCCCGACGTCCCGGTCGCCCGGGGCGCCGAACGCCCGCTGATCGAGGCCCCCCGTTCGGCACGCCACGTCCACGGCCACGACGGCATGGGCGACCTCGGCCTGCCCGCGCCGCGCCGCACCCCGGCCGACGTGGACGCGGTGACCCTGCTGCGCCGCGAGATCCTCGCCTCCCCGCGCCCGGTCACCCTGGTGCCGACCGCCCCGCTGACCAACATCGCCCTCCTGCTGCGGACCCACCCGGAGGTCGTCCGCAACATCGAGCGGATCGTGTTCATGGGCGGCGCGGCGGGCACCGGCAACGCCTCCCCGGTGGCCGAGTTCAACGTCTGGCACGACCCCGAGGCGGCGGCGATCCTGCTCACCGCCGGGGTGCCGGTCACCATGTACGGACTGGACGTGTTCACCCGGGTCGTGGTCCCGGCGGCGGACGTACGACGGCTGCGCGCGAGCGCGGAGCCGGGCGCCCGGCTGGCCGGCGACCTGCTCGCCCACCGCCCCGCCACGCCCGGCAGCCGGCCCGACGACCCCGCCGAGGACGCGGGCGGCCTCGGCGACGCGGGTGCGCTGTGCGCGGTGGCCGACCCGGAGGGGCTGACCACCTACCGGCTGCCCGTGGAGGTGTCCCTGGCCCCCGGCCCGTCCCGGGGGCAGACCGTCGTGGACCGCCGCCCCCGCGCCGGCGAGACGGAACTCCACGAGGGCACCCGCGAACAGGCCCTGGTCGACGTCGCCCTCGACGTCGACGTCGAGCGGTACGTGCGGCTGTACCTGGCGACGGTGGAGGACGGCGGCCAGGAGGGCACCCCCTAAGGGGCCGGTGACGGCCGGGGCGGGGTGGGCCCGGGGCGGGGTGGGGCGCGGAAATGTTCCGCCCGGCCCGAGTGTTCACTTTTAGGACGTTGTGGACAGATTTCCACTGGTGCCCCGCACGCGACCTGGAGGAGCCCGAGTGACCGACCGTTCCCGCCTGCCCGACACCGCCGCGCCCCGGCCCGCCCGCGACGTCGCCCCCGACCTGTCCTCCCGCAACCCCGACTGGTGGCGGCAGGCGGTCGTCTACCAGGTGTACCCCCGCAGCTTCGCCGACGCGGACGGCGACGGACTGGGCGACCTGCGCGGCATCACCCAGCGCCTCGGCCACCTCGCCGCCCTGGGGGTCGACGCCCTGTGGATGAGCCCGTTCTACCCCTCCGAGCTCGCCGACGGCGGCTACGACGTCGCCGACCCGCGCGACGTCGACCCCCGGCTGGGAACCCTCGACGACTTCGACACCCTGGTCGCCGAGGCCCACCGGCTCGGCCTGAAGGTGATCGTCGACATCGTCCCCAACCACACCTCCCACCAGCACGTCTGGTTCCAGGAGGCGCTGCGGTCCGGCCCCGGCTCGGCGGCCCGCGACCGGTACGTCTTCCGTGACGGCCGGGGGGAGAGCGGTGAGCTCCCGCCCACCGACTGGCAGTCCCTCTTCGGCGGCAGCGCCTGGCAGCGCGTCCCCGACGGGCAGTGGTACCTGCACCTGTTCGCCCCCGAACAGCCGGACCTCAACTGGGACAACCCGGAGGTCCGCGAGGACGCCCTCGCCACCCTGAAGTTCTGGGCCGACCGGGGCGTCGACGGGTTCCGGATCGACGTGGCGCACGCCCTCGTCAAGGACCTGAGCGAGCCGCTGCGCGACCTCGGCGCACCCGAGCTGAGCCGGGAGGAGGCCCTGCACCGGTTCGAACCCGGCACGCACCCCTTCTTCGACCGCGACGAGGTGCACGAGATCTACCGCGACTGGCGCACCCTGTTCGACACGTACTCCCCGCCCCGGGCGGCGGTCGCCGAGGCGTGGATCCCCGACCCCCGGCGCGCCCTCTACGCCCGCCCGGACGAACTGGGCCAGGCGTTCAACTTCGAGTACCTCCAGGCGCCCTGGGACGCGGAGGCCCTGCGCCGGGTCATCACCGACTCGCTCGCGACGGCCCGCACGGTCGGAGCCTCGGCCACCTGGGTCCTCTCCAACCACGACGTGGTCCGCCACGCCTCCCGCCTGATGCTCCCGCCGGGCACGGACGAGAACGCCTGGCTGCTGTCGGGCGGCCACGCCCCCGCCGTCGACCCGGAGGCCGGGCTGCGCCGGGCCCGTGCGGCCACCCAGCTCATGCTGGCGCTGCCGGGCTCCGCGTACGTCTACCAGGGCGAGGAACTCGGCCTGCCCGAGGTCGCCGACCTGCCGACCGAGGTCCTCCAGGACCCGGTCTGGGAACAGACGGGCCGCGTCCGCAAGGGCCGCGACGGCTGCCGGGTCCCGCTGCCGTGGACCCGTACGGGCCCCTCGTTCGGCTTCGGCGCGTCGGGCTCCTGGCTGCCGCAGCCGCCCGGCTTCGCCGCCTACTCCGTCGAGGCCCAGGACGGGGCCGAGGGCTCGACCCTGGAGTTCTACCGGACGGCCCTGCGCCTGCGCCGCAAGCTCGCCGTCGACGAGACCCTGACCTGGGCCGAGGACACCCCGCCCGGCGTCCTGCAGTTCGACCGCTCCGAGGGCTGGCGCTGCGTGGCCAACCTGTCCGGCGAACCCGTCGACCTGCCGGCCGGGGACGTCCTGCTGACCAGCGCGCCCCTGGAGGACGGCCGGCTGGGCCCGGACACCACCGCCTGGCTGAGCCGCTGAGCCAGTGAGCCGCTGAGCCGTTGGGCCCAGCCGGCCCGGCTCCCGCGACGGCGGGTGTACTCCGCGGAGGTCCCGGCCGCCCTCACCCCGGTGGGCGGCCGGGACCGGCGGTCCGCCGGCCTCGAGGGGCGCCCGGCCGGCTCCTCAGGGCACGGCCGAGGGCGGGGGCGGGGACACGGCCGGGTCCGGTTCCACCGGGGCCGGCTGCGGATGGTCGTCGGAGGCCAGCAGCGGAGCCAGATGCCGCTCCGGGCGGAGCAGGGCGTGCGCCGGGACCCGGACGCGCGGCTCCCCCGCCACCCCCGGCAGCGGCACGGGACGCCGGGCGACGAGGTGCCCGGCCCCGCGGTGTCCGCACCGGGCGCACGCCGGCGCGGACGCGGGATCGTACGGGGAGGGGACGACGGTGTTGTCCCGGTGGAAGTACTCCCACTCGTCCCCATGACCGTCCAGATAGCGCTGGACGTCGTAGTCCACGCTCCAGCAGTGCCCGCACGCACCGCAGGAGAACTGCACGCGTTCGACGGCGAGTTCGGTGATCACGAGGAAGCACCTCCTGAGCCCGCGGAGCCTTCTTCCACCTTGCTCCCGTGACCCGCCCCGCCGCCACCGTTCCCGCGCCCCGTTCGCACCACCCGCCCGCACCCTCGCCACGGGCCGCCACGGCGGCCACCCGTACGGTGCAGCATCGCGCGTCACCTGCGGGAACGGCCCGCCAGAATCGCTCCCAGACAGGCCGGCAGGATCCGCGCGGCCCCGGACGTCGCGAACGCGACGACGGCGCACGCGCGACGTCGGCACGAGCACGACGTCCGCAGATGTCCGACAGGGAGCCCGCCGACGATGAACAGGTCCAGCAGGACAGCCGCCGCGGGGCTCGCCGCGGCCGGGATGGTCGCGGGAGCGTGGATGGTCTCCGGGCCGCCCGCCGCGGCCGACGAGGACGCCCGCTCCGCCCGCGGGCGGGTGCTGTGGGGCGCGGTGACCATCCCGCCCGGGCAGGAGGCCGTGATCGAGATCGCCGGCGTCACCGCGACGCCCCCGGGCGACGGCTTCACCCTCACCCTGACCGCACCCGACGGGACCCGGGTGACCGGGCTGCCGCTGGACGGCTCCGGCTACACCGGCATCCTGGCCCCCTCCGGCCGCTCCGCCTCGTACACGGCCGGCAGCGGTGCCGCCGCCGGTGCCGCCCCCGGCGGCGACGCCGCGGCCGGTGCCAGTGCCTCGGCCCCGGTGCCGGCCGAGGGGGCGTCGCAGGAGCGGACGTTCCCCTTCGTCCTCGCGGTGCCCCGGGACGCCCGGCCCGGCAGCACGCCCGGCGGCTGCACCCTGCGGCTCACCGACGCGCGCGGCGTGACCCGGGCGGCGGGCGGCTGCCGGGTCACGGTGGGCCTGGGCGAGCCGACGCTGACCCGGCCGGAGTCCGGCGTACCGCTCGACGCCCGGCCGGAGATCGCCGGCACCGCACATCCGGGCGCGCAGGTCACCGTCCTGGACGGCGACGACACCGAGGTGTGCAGCGCCACCGCCGGACCGGACGGTCTGTGGACGTGCACCCCCGGCCTGCCGCTGGCGCCGGGCGGCCACCGGCTCCAGGCCGCCGCCACGCTCAACGGGGTGAGCGCGGACAGCCAGCAGATCGCCGTCACCGTCGGGGCCGCCGAGACGCAGGCGTCTCCGGCGCCGCCGCCCAGGGGCTGACCGGGACGCGGCGACGCGACGGCGGACGTGCGTCCACCGTGCGCCGACGGTCACACGGGTGCCCTCACACGTGTCCGGGACCTCCGCTGCCGAAGCCGCCGCTGGAGCCGGGGCTCCAGCGCCGTGGGGTCTGGTCCTTGCCCGTTCTCGTCGGGGCGCGGTGGAACTCGTGGGGCATGATGCGTTCGCCGTCCTGCGAGCGGGGGACCTCGTCGGGCTCCCTCATCTCCCGCGTCTCACGGACCGCGCCGCCGTCCGGCAGCCTCGGCTGCTCCTCCGGACGCGGACGGTGCTCCTCCGTGTCCATGACCCGCATGCCCACCCGTACGGCCCAGATCAGCGCACCGGCCACCACCAGCCCGCCGATGAAGGCCGCGACCACGTTCAGTACGTCCTGGCCTGCGGCCAGGACCTCATACGTTGCCGTGCTCATGCTCCGAGTATGGACCGGAACAAGGGATAAAGCGCTCGGAAGCGCTGTTATCGGGCAGAGGGGGCGGCTCGGGACCGGCCCCGGGTGCGCCCGCGCCCGTTCGGCCGCTCCGGCGGGCGGCGGGCCCGGGGTCGTGACAGATTGCGGCCGGAGGAGGCCGGGCCGGGCCGTCGCGTCCCCACGTGTGCAGCTCGGGGCCCGGCCCTGCCTCCCCGCCTGCCTCCCCGCATGCCTCCCCGCATGCCTCCCCGCATGCCTCCCCTCGGGGCGGCCAGGGGCGGCCAGGGGCGGCCACGGGCGGGACGCCGGCGAGCGAGCCGAGCGGGGACGGCCGCACCCTGCCCCTCCCGGCTGGACAGTGCGGCGGGCGTGGCCCCCCGCGGTGAACGACGCCCCTTCCCGCGCCCCCGGCTGCCACGCCGCCCGGTTCCCGCTCGTCCGGGGCCCGCCGTGCTCCCCCGGACCGCCCGGAGCAGGCAAGCCCCGGCAGCTAGCAGCCGGGCCTGCCGGGCTTGCCCCCGACCGGAGCAGTCGGAGCCCCGGCCGGAGCAACGCCGGGCAACCGGCAACGGCCCCGCCCTCGCGCGCGCCGTCGCGTCGGCGGACGTCCGCCGGACCGCTCCCGGGGGTGACACCTGCCTTCGGCGAGACAGATTTTCCTGTCGGGTGACTAGAATTCCGGTGCGGGGAACACGTCCCCGTGGTGGACCGTGGTCTGAGAGCGGTCCGCAGGAAGGTGGGTATGCCCTCGGACAGTCAGCCGTACTCCGACGCGGACCCGTCGGACGCGGGTCGTCTTCCCGTCGCCGACCGGCTCGACGACGATCATTTCCCGGCCTACACCATGGGCAGGGCCGCGGAACTGGTCGGCGCCACCCCGGCGTTCCTTCGCACGCTGGGCGAGGCGGGACTGATCACCCCGACCCGGTCGGAGGGCGGGCACCGGCGCTTCTCGCGCCACCAGCTGAAGCTGGCCGCCCGGGCCCGTGAGCTGGTCGACCGGGGGACGCCGGTCGACGCCGCGTGCCGCATCATCAGCCTGGAGGAGCAGCTGGAGGCGGCGGAGGAGGCCAACGCGCGCCTGCGGCGGACGGACGACAGGACCGTTCACGGCCGCTCCTGAAAATCTGCTTCCGCCGGAACAGAAATACGCCTCCCGCGGGCGCCACCTATTCTCCCAAACGCATCCGGCGCAATTTTTTCCGGTGACTTATATCGCTTGCCGCCGAAATCCCGCGTGCTAGGCTGACGTCAGTTGCAGTTGTGGTTGCCAGTTTGCCACCGGTTCTCCGGGCAGGTGATCATCGCGACGATGAGGGAATTCGTAAAGTGCGTTTTCCCGGCACTGTCTCAGGAGTATTGATATGGCCACCGGTACGGTGAAGTGGTTCAACTCGGAAAAGGGCTTCGGCTTCATCGAGCAGGACGGCGGCGGCGCTGACGTCTTCGCCCACTACTCGAACATCGCCACCTCGGGCTTCCGCGAGCTCCAGGAAGGCCAGAAGGTGACCTTCGACGTCACCCAGGGCCAGAAGGGCCCGCAGGCGGAGAACATCGTTCCTGCCTGATCCGTGACGCGTACTTCGGTACGCACGCACGCAGGGTTTTCGACAGGGGCCCGCACTTCGGTGCGGGCCCCTGTCGCGTTGTCTCCCCGTGAGGGAATGCGGCGTGCGGCGGGCACCGCGCGCCGCGGGGCGGCTCAGTCCTGCTTCGGGGCGGCCTGCTGGACCACTTCGAAGGACCAGAGCGTCGCGTCGGTGGCCGCCGGCTTCGGCCGCTCGGCGGGCGCCCCGTCACCGCCGTGGGCGGACTGACCGCGCCCGGCCATCCAGCGCTGGAAGTCCTCCTCGGTGCGCCAGCGGGTGTAGACGAGGTAGGTGTCGGTGCCCTCGACCGGACGCAGCAGCTCGAACCATTCGAAGCCGTCCGAGCTCTCGACCGCGCCCGCCCGCGCGGCGAACCGCTTCTCGAGCGTCTCCCGCTGGTCCTCCGGGACGGTGAGTACGTTGATTTTGACGATGCTCATGCACCGATTGTTCCGCAGCACCGGTTCCCGTTCACGGACGGGCTGTCCGGGGCGCCGCCCAGGCGGTCAGCCGAGGCAGATCACCAGCAGGCACAGCCGTCCGGAGGAGTCCCGCGCGTCGGACGATCCGGCCCCGGTGCCCGGAGAGGTGCCCTGGGCGCCGTCGCGGTCGGGGGCCGTGCCGCTGCCGCCGCTCTCCCCGCTGCCGCCGGACGCCGTACCGCCCGAGCCCGGTGCGGTCGTGGCGCCGGAGCCGCTGCCCTCCGCCCGCGAGGGGGCGGACGCGGAGCCCGCGGCGGACGGCGGTGAGGACGGGCGGCGTGCCGTGCCGGACGCGTCCGCGCCGGTGCCGCTCGCGGGCGGTGGGAGGGCGCCGTCCGGCGCGTCGGCCGACGGGGTGCCCGGGGTGGTCGCGGAGGTGCGGTCGGTGGTGCCGGTCCGGCGGTTGCCGTCCGAGGCGGAGGCGGAGCCCGACGTCGCGTCCGGGTCGGCGTTCGCGGCCGGGGGTCCCTGCGCCGGGCCGTCCGGCCCGGGGCCCCGGCTGCCGGGGGACGCCGAGGGAGCGGTCCCGTCGGCCGGTCCGTGGGCGCCGCCCATGCCGCTCGGGTCCGGTGCGCCGGCCGCCTGGGCCCGGTCGCCGGTGCCGCGCTCCATCGACGCGACGGTCAGCCCGCCGCCGACGAGCGCGATGGCCGTGGCGATCAGGGCACGGCGCTGGGTCCTCCGCCAGCGGGCCGACTGCCGCCGCCGTGCCGCGCGGCCGGTGGGACGGACGGAGACCGTCCCGGGCAGGCCGGCGTCGGGTGCGTCCCCGGCGGAGGGCGGGGAGGCAGGGGCGCGCGAGATGTGCGGGGGCGGTGCGGCGTGGGGGGACTGCCCCGGCTGGACGGACCGGCCGGCCCGGTGCGGCCCGCCCGCGGTGGCCGCTCCCGGGACGGCGCGGCCGTCGACGAGGCCGGGCGCTATGTCGGGGGCGTAGGCGCCGCAGCCGGGGCACACCAGCGCACCGTTCAGATGGCGGCGGCACGTGGAGCAGTAGTCCATCTGCTTCTTCCTGAATCGGAGCAGGGACCGTCACGCTAACGAGAGGCGGAGGCCGCCGTGTGCAGTCCCCGTGCCTTTCCTGCGCACATACTCCGCACGCGGTGGGGACATTGCGTGGGGGTATTCCGGTAACTCGCGAGTAGCTTTCCTGCCTTGAACAACGTTCAGTGCGGTGGCGGGAGTTGGGGGCCGGAAAACGATGCCGGATGGCCGGAAAAGGGAGGGTGTGCGCATACATCTCGGCCCGCGCGGATCGCCGTTGCGGGGCCGTTACAGTGCTTTCTTGACGCTGCCCGGTCATTCCGCGTCGGCTAGCCACTCACCTGGTCGCCCCGTCCCCCACTCCGCTCGGAAGGCACCTGATGTGAACCCCCGTACCACCCGCACCAGCGGAACCACCCGAACCATGCAGAGCACCGGCACCCGCTCGTCGGACGGCCCCGCCCGCACCGCCGGCAGGTTCGCGGCCGTCCGCCGTACCGTCCCGGTGCTGACGGCCGCCCTGTGCGCGCTGTCCCTGACCGCGTGCGGTGTCCTGGGCGCCGCCGACCCGGACGGCGACGCGGCACCGGCCCAGGACGGCGAGATGACCATCGGTCTGCTGCTGCCCGACAAGGACACCGCCCGGTTCGAGAAGTTCGACCGCCCCCTGATCGAGAAGCGCGTCGCCGAACTCACCGGCGGCCGGGGCGAGGTCGTGCACGCCAACGCAGAGGGCAGTTCCGCCAGGCAGAGCGAACAGTTCGGGAAGCTGATCGCCGACGAGGCCGACGTGATCCTGGTGAACGCGGTGGACGCCGAAGCGGTCGCGTCCGACGTGCGCAAGGCGGCCGACGCGGGCATTCCCGTCATCGCCTACGACCGGCTCGCCCAGGGGCCCGTCGACGCCTACGTCTCGCACGACAACGAACTCGTCGGCGAGGTGCAGGGGCGCGCACTGGCCGAGGCGCTGGGCCCGGGGTCGGAGAACCGCAAGGTCGTCATGATGCACGGTGCCCCCGCCGACCCGAACACGGCCCTGTTCAAGGCGGGCGCGCTCAGCGAACTGGAGGGCGAGGTCGACATCGCCGAGCAGTACGACACCCGCAAGTGGCTGCCGGAGGTCGCCAAGGAGAACATGCGCAAGGCGATCCGGAGCATCGGCGCCGACGGCATCGCCGGCGTCTACTCGGCCAACGACGGGATGGCCGGTGCCGTCATCGAGGCGCTCAAGGAGGCCGGGGTCTCCGAACTGCCCCCGGTGACCGGGCAGGACGCGGACCTCGCGGCGCTGCGGCGGATCGTCGCGGGCGAGCAGCACATGACCGTGTACAAGTCGTTCCGGCTGGAGGCGTACGGAGCCGCCGAGATGGCGGTGGCACGGGTGCGGGAACGGGACATCGAGTTCGACGCGCTGGCCCGGGAACGGGTGGACAGCCCCACCCGCAGGAACATCCCGACGATGCTCGTGCCGGTGGTCGCCGTGACCGAGGACAACATCGAGGACACGGTGGTCCAGGACGGCGTCTACTCCGTCAAGGACATCTGCACGGCGAAGTACGCCCAGGCGTGCGCCGCGGCCGGCCTGACCCCGTGACGGAACCGCCGGCGGCGGACCGCCCGGCGGGGGCGCGGAGGCACCGCGCCCCCGTCCGGCTCACTCGTCGGAGTACCCGATGTCGCCGACCGTCCAGGCGCTGACGTCGGCGAGGGCGACGCGGTACATCCCGCCGGTGTCCGGGATGCCGTAGCTGCCCTGGAGGATGCGGGCGAGGTGGAAGTGCAGGTGTGTGGGCGGGGCGTCCGGCTCGCGGGCCTGGGTGAAGGGGACGGCGAAGTGGCCCAGCCGGTCGGAGTCCCGCAGGACCTCCGCCACGCGCGTCCGCCACAGGGCCTCGGGGGCCAGTCGTCCGGTGATCACGGCCCCGGAGACGACCACGGTGAGGGACATCTGACTGTCCTGATCCGCTTCCACCATCGCAGCGATGCCGGCCAGCAGATCATCAGGGTGCGACATGCTGAAGGACTGTAGCCGAGCCGGGCCCGGACCGGGTACACGTCGTCGCCGGGCGGAGCCGTCCGCCCGGGGCGGGGCCCCAGTTCCGGCGGTTCCGGCGGGCGGCTGCGGCCGTGCCGGGCGGGTGTCCGGCGTCCCGCGCCGGACACCCGGGCGCCGCGGCGGCCGAGGGGTTCGCGCGCCGTCGGCGTTAGGATCCGGGCCATGGGCCTGACCGCGGACGACGTGAACCGGTTCGAGGCCGCCAGGCCCCGCCTGGAGGCCATCGCCTACCGCCTCCTCGGCTCGGCGAGCGAGGCCGAGGACGCCGTGCAGGAGACCTTCCTGCGCTGGCAGGCCGCCGACGTCGAACGGATCAGGATCCCCGAGGCCTGGCTGACCAAGGTTCTCACCCGCCTCTGCCTCAACCAGCTCACCTCCGCCCGCGCCCGGCGCGAGACCTACGTGGGCGCCTGGCTGCCCGAGCCGCTGCTCGCGGGCGACCCCATGCTCGGTCCCGCCGACACCGCGGAACAGCGCGATGCCGTCTCGTACGCGGTGCTCGTCCTGCTGGAACGGCTCTCCCCGAACGAGCGGGCGGTGTACGTGCTGCGCGAGGCGTTCGACTACCCGCATCGCGAGATCGCGGCGATCCTCGACCTCAGCGAGAGCGCCAGCCAGCAGATCCTGCACCGGGCGAAGGAACACGTCGCCGCGGGCAGGCGCCGCACGCCGGTCGACGAGGCGGCGGCCCGGCGGGTCCTCGACGAGTTCCTCGCCGCCGCCACCAGCGGCCGGACCGAACCGCTGGTGCGGCTGCTCACCCAGGACGCCGTCGCGGTCGGCGACGGCGGCGGCAAGGCGCCCGCCCGGGCCAAGGCGTTCGAGGGCGCGCTCGCGGTCGCCAAGCTCCTCAGGGGCCTGTTCGTGCCCTCCCGGGCCAAGCGGGCCGTGGTCGGCGGCTCGCCCGCGCTGTACGCCACGACCGCCAACGGCGAACCGGCCCTCCTGGCGGTCCTCGACGGGCGGGTGATCGGCGTCATGTGCCTGGAGATCACCTCCGAGGGGATCGCGGCCGTCCGCAGCCAGGTCAACCCGGACAAGCTGGAACGGGTGGCCCGGCAGTGGGCGGCCACCGAGCACGGCGAGCCGCTGCTCGCGAAGACCTTCTGACATCCGTCCTGTCGCGTGTGACGCACGTCACACACGCGACCTGTCAGGGAACGGCTCCGCACCCGGTTCAAGGGGCGAACCGACGAGTCCGCTCACGACAGGAGCAGGGATATGCAGCACCGCATCGTCGTCCTCGGAGCCGGATACACCGGAGCCAGCGCCGCCGGGCGCCTCGCGAGGCGACTGCACCGTGACGACGTCACCATCACCCTCGTCAACGCCGAGGCCGACTTCGTCGAACGCGTCCGTCTGCACCAGCTCGCGGCCGGCCAGGACCTCAGGCCCCGGCCGCTGCGCGACATGCTCGCGGGCACCGGGGTCGTCCTGAAGCAGGCGCGGGTCACCGGCATCGACGTCGACCGCAGGACCGTCACCGTCGTCGCGACCGGGTCCGCCGCCGGGTCCGGCACCGGCCTCGGTCCGGTGCCGGTGGACGGGGCCGGTCCCGAGGAGGAGCTGGAGTACGACACCCTCGTCCACGCCCTCGGCAGCGGCTGGGACGACCAGGGCGTCCCCGGCGTCGCCGCGCACGCGCACGAGATCGCGAGCCGCCCGGGCGCGCTGCGGCTGCGCCGGCGCCTGGCCGGGCTGGGGGCCGGGGACTGCGTGGTCGTCGTCGGGGGCGGCCTGACCGGGGTGGAGGCGGCCACCGAGATCGCCGAGGCCCGCCCGGACCTCGACGTCGCCCTCGCCACCCGCGGCACGCTCGGCGACTGGCTGTCCGACAGGGGACGGGCGCACCTGCGGAAGGTGTTCGCCGGGCTCGGCATCACCGTGCACGAGCACGCGTCCGTCACGGCCGTGGGCCCCGACCACGTCACCACCGCCGACGGGACCACCCTCCCGGCCGCGGTCACGGTGTGGACCACCGGCTTCGCCGTCCACCCGATCGCACGGGCCACCTCCCTGGAGGTCGGCGACACCGGCCAGATCGTCGTCGACGGCACCCTGCGCTCGGTCTCCCACCCGGACGTGTACGCCGTCGGCGACTCCGCCCTGGTGAGCGGCCCCGGTGACAAGCCGCTGCGGATGTCGTGCGCGTCCGGTGTCCCCACCGCGTGGCAGGCCGCCGACGCGATCGCCGCCCGCCTGACCGGCGGCAAGCTGCCCCACGTGCCGATGCGCTACTTCAACCAGTGCATCTCGCTGGGCCGCAAGGAGGGCCTCATCCAGTACGTCACCGCCGACGACCGCGCCGTCCGCGCGGCCCTGACCGGGCGGCTCGCCGCCGTCTACAAGGAACTGGTCAACAGGGGCGCCGCCTGGGGCGTCGCCAACCCGCTGCTCGGCATGCCGGTCCGGCGCCGCCGCGTGGTGCGGGACCCGGCGCGCCCGGAGGACCCCGCCCTCCGCGAGGCGGCCTGAAAGTCCCCGCGCTCTCCGTGAGGCGGCCCGAGGACCGCCGGCCCGTGGGGCGGCCCGAGGGCCGTCCCCGGCGGTCCGCCGGCGGGGCGGGACGGGGCGGGAAGGCGGCGTGTACTCCCCGGGTCGTACGCGTTCGCCGCCCCGGGCTCCTACGGTGGCGCCGTGAGCCGTTCTGCCTCCCCGATCTCCCGGATCTCCCGGTACCGGTACCTCCTCCGCCCGGGCCGGCCGCTGCCGCCGCCGGTCGTGGACCTCCTGATCGCGGCGGTCGTCGCCGTGCTCACCGGTTCGGACGCCGCGGTCAACGATCCCGGTTACCGGCAGGCCGACATGGTGACCTGGCTGCTGTTCGCGGTGTCCGTCGGGGCGCTGCTGGTGCGCAGCCGGTATCCGGTCGCGGTCACGGTGGTCACCGGAGCGGCGTGCGCCGGGTGGGCGCTGTACGGGCACATCGGGGAACTGCTCAACCTGCCCGTCATGACCGCCCTGTACGCCGTCGCCGTGCAGGGGGACCGGAGGCGGACCGTGCGGACCGCCGTGGCCGCCGCCCTGGTCTCCGGTGCGGTGTCGCTGGTCGCGGGCATCGACGTGGCGCAGCCGCAGGGGGCACCCCTGCTGGAGATGCTGTGGCCGCTGGTGCCGCTGCTGCTGGGCGAGGCCGTGCGCGGGCGACGGGAGCTGATGCGCGAGTACGAGGACCGGGCCCAGCGGGCGGAGGCGGAACGGGAGCGTGAGGCGCGCCGCCGGGTGGAGCAGGAGCGGGTGCGGATCGCGCGTGAACTGCACGACGTGGTCGCCCACACCGTGTCGGCGATGACCGTGCAGGCCGGGCTGGCCCTGGACGCCTTCGACGCCCGCCCGGAGGTGGCGCGGGCGGCGATGCGGCAGGTGCGGGCGTCCGGGAAGGAGGCGGTGCACGAACTGCGCGCCACCGTCCGCGTGTTGCGGTCGGAGGGCGGAGACCTGACCGGCCCGGCGCCCCGGCTCGCGGAGCTGGCGGAGTTGGCGGAGCGGGTGCGCGGGACGGGTCTCGACGTGACACTGCGGGTGGCGGCCGGACCGCTGCCGCAGGTGGTGGAGCTGGCCGCCTACCGGATCGTGCAGGAGGCACTGACCAACGTGATCCGACACGCGGACGCGCGGCACACGACGGTGTCGGTGACCTCGGACGGGCACCGGCTGAGTGTGGAGGTCACCGACGACGGACGCCCCGCCCCGGCAGACGGCGGGGCCGGGGACGGCGCCGAGGCCGGGGGCGGCCCCCGGGCCGGGTACGGCACGACGCGTGACGACGCGCCGGGGGACGGCTTCGGTCTGATCGGGATGCGGGAACGGGCCGCCTCGGTCGGCGGGCGGCTGCTGGCGGGCCCGCTCCCGGGCGGGGGCTGGCGGGTGACGGCAGAGCTGCCCGTCGGGGCGCCCGCCGGACCGCGGGCCGAGGGCGGCCCCGAGGCTGACGGCGGTGTCGTGGCCGGTCCGGACACCGGGGGTGCCCCGTGATCCGGGTCCTGCTGGCGGACGACCAGACGGTGGTCCGGGCCGGGTTCCGCGCCCTGCTCGACCTGACCGACGACCTGGTCGTTGTCGCCGAGGCCGCGGACGGCGTGCAGGCCGTGGAACTGGCCCGCACGACGCACCCCGACGTGGTGCTCATGGACATCCGCATGCCGCGCGCCGACGGCCTGGAGGCCACCCGCCGCATCGGCGCCGACCGCGCGCTGGACGCCGTACGGGTGCTGGTGCTGACGACGTACGAGGCCGACGAGTACGTCTTCGAGGCGCTGCGCGCCGGGGCGGCCGGCTTCCTGCTGAAGGACATCGACCCCGACGACCTGCGCACCGCCATCCGCACCGTGTCCGCCGGGCGGAGCCTGCTCGCGCCCGCCGTCACCCGCCGGGTGATCGAGGAGTTCGCCCGGCTGAAGGCACCCGAGGTGCAGGCCCGCAGGCGGCTCGACCCGCTGACCGACCGCGAGCGCGAAGTCCTCGCCCTGGTCGGGCGCGGCCTGTCGAACGACGAGATCGGCGGCCGGCTGCTGATGTCCCCGCTGACGGCGAAGACACACGTCAGCAGGGTGATGGGCAAGCTGGGGGCGCGCGACAGGGCCCAGCTGGTGGTGACGGCGTACGAGACGGGACTGGTGCGCGCGGGGGAGGGCTGAGCCGCTCAGGGGCGGGGCCGTCCGGGGAGCGGGGCGGTCCGGGCCGGGCGGCATCCCTACTCCCGGCGGAGTACCCGCCGACTCCCGGTGGCAGATGTCCGGTTCGTCCGCCCTCCGTAGCGTCGGGCACATGATCGAAGCGCGAGAACTCACCAAACGCCATGGTGAGCGGACGGCCGTGGACCGGCTGTCGTTCACCGTCCACCCCGGCCGGGTGACCGGCTTCCTCGGCCCCAACGGCGCGGGCAAGTCGACCACCGTGCGCCTGATCCTCGGCCTCGACGCCCCGACCGCGGGCTCGGCCACCGTCGCGGGCCGCCGCTACGACCGTCTCGCCGCGCCGCTGCGCGAGGTCGGAGCCCTGCTCGACGCCCGCGCGGTGCACGGCGGCCGTACGGTGCGGGGACACCTGCTCGGTCTCGCCCGCTCGCACGGCCTGCCCGCGCGCCGGGTCGACGAGGTGCTGGGCACCGTCGGCCTGGAGGCGGCGGCGGACCGGCGGACCAAGGGGCTGTCGCTCGGCATGGCCCAGCGGCTCGGCATCGCCGCCGCCCTGCTCGGCGACCCCGGCGTGCTGATCCTCGACGAGCCGGTCAACGGCCTGGACACGGAGGGCATCCGCTGGATCCGCGGCCTGCTGACCTCACTGGCCGCCGAGGGCCGCACGGTGTTCCTGTCCAGCCATCTGATGAGCGAACTGGAACTGACCGCCGACCGGCTCGTCGTGATCGGCCGGGGACGGCTGCTGGCCGACACGGACATGCGGGACTTCATCGCGGCGCACTCGCCCGACTGGTCCCTGGTGCGCACGCCGGACGCGGAGTCCGGCCGGCTGCGCGGCCTGCTGGAGTCCCGGGGCGCCACGGTCGTCCCCCACTCCCCGCCGTATCCGACGGGAGGCGCCCCGGGGGAGGCGCACGGCGGCTGGCGGGTGACCGGGATGAGCGCGGCGGCGGTCGGCGAACTGGCCCGCGACCACGGTGTGGCCGTGCACGAACTCACCCCGTTCCGCTCGACGTTGGAGGAGATCTACACGGCGATGACGGGCGAGGCGGTCGAATACCGCGGCTCCGGCACGGGCGGCCCGACCGCTACGGGCGCCGACACCGACACGGACAGCGACACGAACAGCGACACGGACAGCGACACGGACACCGGCACGAACACCGACACGGAAACCGGCACGAACACCGGCACGAACACCGACACGCACAGCGACGCGAAGGAGCCGCGGCGATGAACCCGCACACGGGCACGGAGACGAGTACGGCGACGAGCATGACGACGGGCAGGAACGCGGGGAGTTGGGCGGGCGCGGCCACGAGCACCACCGCCGTCGCGGTCGCCTCCCCGCCCGGCTTCCGGGAGGCCCTGGCCTTCGAGTGGACCAAGTACGCCGGGCTGCGTTCCACGGTGTGGACGACCCTCTCCGTGGCCCTGGTGACCGTGGTCGGCGCGGTGTTCGTGGGGCTGACCGACAGCCTGCAGCCCGACGACACCGTGCTCGGCGGCAGCCTCACGCTCAGCGTGGTCGGGCTGATGATCGCGGGCGTGGTGGGCGCGCTGACGGTGTGCGGGGAGTACAGCAGCGGGTCGATCGCCACGACGCTGGCCGCGGTGCCCCGGCGGGGACGGGTGCTGGCCGCCAAGGCCGTACTGCTCGCCGGGGTGCTGTTCGTCGTCGGGCTGGTCTCGTGCACGGTCGCGTACCTGCTGGGGGACGCCGTCCTCGACGGCTCGCACGCCCAGGGAAAGCCGCTGCCGGCGCTGTTCGGCATCGGGGCGCTGTTCGCGGTGGTGGGCGTGCTGGGCCTGGCCATCGGCACCGTCGTACGGCATGCCGCCGGCGCGGTGACCGCCGTGGTGGGCCTCCTGCTGCTGCCGTCGCTGTTCGGGCCGCTCCTCGGCGACCTCCAGCGGTGGGTCGTCGGGGCCACCCCGACGGCGGCCCTGGAGAAGCTCACGCAGACGTCCGACGCCGGGCCGGAGGTCGTCGGCAGCCTGGGCGCCTGGCCGTCGCTGGCCCTGGTGACCGCCTACACGGCGGTGGCGGTGGCCGGGGCGGCGTGCGTGCTGCGGCGGCGCGACGCCTGACCCGGCCTGATCACGGCCCGGTCACGAGAGGGGAACCGTGGACGTCCGTACGGCACCCGGCGTGGGGAACCGCGGGGGGACCAGGCACACTCTGGCTCAGTAGGACCCATATGCCGGAAGGACGGATGACGTGATCACGCTCACCAAGGAAGACGGTCCCGCGGACCTGGACGGAGTGACCCACCTGTCCCTCGGAGTGTCCTGGGACCCCACGGCCGGCAGCAGCGGCGGAGTGATGGGCGTGCTGCGCCGCAAGGCCGGCACCGACCTCGACCTCATCGCGATCGCCATGCAGGGCGGGGACCCGGTGCGGCTGGCCGGTCTCGACTCGCTGGACCCCATGGGTAACGGTTCCCTCAAGCACAGCGGCGACAACCAGACCGGCCGCGGCGACGGTGACGACGAGACCGTCACCGTGGAGTTCGCCCGTATCCCCGGCAACATCACGTCGATCGTCTTCATCGCCGCCGCCTTCAAGAAGGGCAGCTCCTTCCAGAAGGCCCGCAACATCAGTTTCAAGGTCTACGACGCCTCCGGCGGCAGCTCGCAGCAGGTCGCCGACATCTGGCCCAGCCTGCTCACCAAGGACAACGCCTGCGCGGTCGCCAAGGCGGTCCGGGTCGGCGGCTCGTGGAAGCTGGAAGTGATCAACACGACGGGGAAGGTCAAGCAGGGCGACGAGCACGCCCTGATGAGCTTCGCGGCCAGCAAGTGACGCACGCGGCTCCGCCGGGTGCCGCTCACGGCTCCGCCGGAAGCCGCGGGGAGCGGCGCGCGCGGAGCCGCCGCCCGCGATCACCGGCCGCACGGGGGTGTGGATGAGCCAGGTGCTGTACGGCGAGCAGTCGTGGAATCCGCTGGCGCGGACCGTGGAGCTCGCCGAGGACCGGCTGAGGGTGGGCCGCCGGACGACCCCGCTCGGGGAACTGCACCTCGCGGCCATGGCCGAGGCGTTCCTGAGGGGCCGGTGGCTCGGGGGCGGCGGTGCGGAACGCCCGCTGCACCTGCTGCCGGAGGGCCCCGGCGTTGTACCGGTCACGCGGGTCACCGGCACCACCCGGCCGGTGAGGACCCGGAAGGCCGCCGCGTTCGCCCGCCTGCTGGGTGAGCTGGCGGTACGCCACAGCGGCGGCCCCGCGCAGGTGGCCGCCCTGGCCGACCGCGCCCGCGCGGAGGGCGTGCCGCTGTGGATCGCACGGCGTTTCGCACCCGGCCCCGCCGGCCCGGTCACCGTGGCCGTGGACCGTCGCCTGGTCCGCGCGGACGTGTGGGGGCCCCGGGCACCGGTGGTGCGCCTGCGGGCACCGGGCGGCTACGACTCCCGCGACAGGTCACCGTCGAGGGGCCTGCACGTGACGGTGGGGGAGGCGGCGGCGGAACTCGTCCTCAAGGACGCGATGCGCCGCAGCAGACGGCGGGTGGAGGTCCGGATCCCCGGCCGGGCCTGGGCGGTGACGCGGGAGAGCGCCGTCACGTCGCTCGTGCGGTGCGACGACCGGCCCGTCGCGGTGCTGTCCCGTCCCGCGTCCTCCCGCCCGGTGCCGGACCCCGGCGCGCTCCTGCTGCCGCTGACCCCGGTGCGCCTGGAGGGCGGTGACCCGCTGGACGCCGTGATGGCCCACTTCTTCGCCGTGGCCTTCGGCATCGGAGACACCACCGGCTCGCCCCGCTTCCGCTCCCGCCGCCCGCCCACGGCACCGGCCGTCGCCGGTGAACCGGTCGGCTCCGACCTGGACTGGGGCCGCCCGTGGTTCACCAACCTCGGCAGCGGCAGCGAGGACAACGAGCCGGGCGGGAGCGACGGCTGGGGGTCGGACGGCGGCGACGGCGGCAGCGGGAGCGACGGCGGCACGGACTCCGGTGGCGGCGACGGAGGCGGGGGCGGCGGGGGCGACTAGGGGGCGACTCCCCCCTAGGAGCGGCCCCCCTGCGCGGTCGTCGGGCCGGAGGACGACGGCCGTGTGGGACCAGGGGCAGAGAACCTGTAACCCAGGTAAGAGACGGGAATCCCCCTCCAGCCGGAGTCGCCCCCGGCACCCGCGGCCATAGTTTTGACGGGCCATGAATCCCGAGCCGAAGCCCGCCCGCCCCGCCGCGACGTCAGCGGGTCCGGAGTCCACCGGAACCCCCGACAGCGCCCCGGGCACCGCAGCCGACCCCGCCGTCGGTCCCGTCCCTGACCCGGCCGCCGAGCCGGCCCCCCTCGGTGGCCGGGAGCCCGTCGCCGAGCCCGCCTTCGATCCGTCCACCGGGGAGCCCCGGCCGTCCCTTCCGCCGCCCCTGGTGCCGTCCTTTCTGCCGTCTCTGCTGCCGTCCGTGGTGACGTCCCTGCCGGGCCGGGTCCGCGACCGGCTGCTCCCGGCGCTGCTGTTCTGCGCCCAGGCGGTGGTGTGGCCCGGCGCGGCGCTGCTCGGCGGTACGGTGCCGTCCGCGTCGGCGCTGCTCGTCGCCGTTCTGGCCGGCGGAGTGGTGACGGCCGCGCTCGCCCTGCGCCGCAGCCGGCCGGTGGTCGCGCTCGTCGTGGTCGCCGCCGCCTGTGCCCTCGGCGCCGGGCCGCTGCCCGCCGGGGCGACGGTGGTCCTCGGCAGCGCCGGGGTCGCGCTGGCCCTCTTCGCGGTGGCGGCCGGACGCGACACGTTCACCGCCGTGCTGAGCGTCGTCACGCTCGCCGTCTGGCAACTGCTGTACGGGGTGAGCCTGCACCGCATCAGCGACCGCAACGGCCTCGACCTCGTCCTGACGGCGCTGCTGTACGCCGCCGCCTGCGGTGCCGGCCTGCTGGTACGGCGCAGGCGCCGGGCGCGCCGGGCGGCCGAACGTCGGCTGACCCGCGCCGAAGCCGAACGCCACCGGCTCCCGGCAGCCGAACGGCGCCGTATGGAGCGGGAGTTGCACGACGTCAGCGCGCACCACCTCACGGCCGTGGTGGTCACCGCGGGCGCCGCCCTCGGACTGCGCGAGCGGCGGCCCGAACTCGCCCGGGAAGCACTGGACTTCGCCGCCGAGACCGGACGCGAGGTCACCCGCGCGCTCGGTGCGGTGCGGGCGCCGGCACCGTCCCGTGAGGACGCCCCCTCTCCCGAGGAGCGGCTGCTGGAGCTGGTCGCCGGGTTCCGGCGCCTGGGCCAGGAGGTCGACTGCACGATCGACCCGCTGCCCGACGGTGCCCTCGCGGACGCCGCGTACGGCATCGTGCGCGAGGCGCTGACCAACGTGGCCCGCTACGCCCCCGGCGCGCGGACGACCGTACGGGTCCGCTACGGCGACACCGGTACGGACGTCGTGGTGACGAGTACCGCGCCCCCGGCCGGCGTGACGGCCCACGGTGCGGGGCTCGGCGGCGGTCGCGGCCAGGGGTTCCTGAGGGCGCGGGCGCGGGAGGCGGGCGGCACGCTGTCCACCGGCCCCACGGCGGACGGCGGGTGGGAGGTGCGCGCGGCCCTGCCCGGACGGACCGACGCCGTGGCGGAACGCTCCGTTCCGCGCGAGTACCGGGCGGCGCAGCTCACGGTTGCCGGAGGCCTGCTCGTCCAGCCCCTGCTGCCGGTGCTGGTGATCCGCGCGGAGGACGTGCCGAGCGGGGCGGGGATCTCCGCGGGCCTGCTGTTCGCGCTGCTCGCCGCCGCCCAGTCGGTGGCGCTGCTGTGGCTGCGCCGCGCACCCCGCGCTGCCCTCGGCGCGCTGTCGGCGCTCGCACTGCTCTGGCCGGTGGCGATGGCCACCGGCCACTACACCGGCCCGGTGGTGCTGCCCCTGGCCGTGAGCCTGCTGCCCACCTGCGTGGCGCTCGCCGCGCGGGCGGCGGACGCGGCCCGTGGGGCGGCCGGCGGGGGGACACCCGGGGCGGTGCGGGTCGCGGACACCCCGCTGCCGAGGTCCGCGACGCCTGCCGCGCCCGCCAGGATCGGCGGGAGGACCGGGCGGACGGGCCCGGTGGCGGCCGTGGCCGCGCACACGGCGGCGGTGGCGGCTGTCACCGCGCACACGGCGGCGGCGGTGGTGGCGGTCCTGGACCGGGGCACCGCGCCGGTCCGGGACGCCCTCCCGGTCACCCGGGACCTCCCCGCCCCCGTCCTGGTCGCCCTCGTCGCCCTCGCCGCGGCGGTGCTGGTCGCCCTGCCGGTCACCGGGGCGCTCCGGGCCGGCGCCGCACACGGACGGCGCGACCGGGCCGAGCGCGGCCACCGGGAGGAGCGTCTCGCCGGCTGGACGGAGGAGGCCGTCCGTGACGCGTGGGCCGAACGCAGCCGCATCGCCGCCGGACTGGAGACCACCGTCTTCTCCCGCACCGCCGACATGATCACCGAGGCGGAGGCGGGCCGGCTGGAGGAGACCGTCGAGCGGGCCCGCGAGGCCCTCGCCGCGATGCGCGCCCTGCTCGACACGGTCCGGCAGGACGAGACCGGACGGGACCTTCGCCCCCAGCCGACCCTCCAGGCCCTCGACCTGCTCGCCCAGCAGCTCCGGGCCACCGGTCGCGACGTCGGCATTCGGCTGGCGGAGCGCGTGCCCGCACGCCTGCCCACGGCCGTCGACCTGACCGCCTACCACGTCGCCGAGACCCTGCTCGCGGCCGGCGGGGAGGAGCAGGAGGAACCCGCCCTGCTCGACATCGACGCGGACGAGCACGCGTTGACGCTCACGGCCACGGGCATGCCCGCCGTCGCGGACGCGGCCGTACGGGACCGCCTGTCCCCCCGGGTCTCCGCGCTCGGCGGCACACTGAGCAGCGGCCCGCCGGGGACCGTCCGCGTCCGGCTGCCCCTGACGACCGCGGCGGACGAGGAGAAGGGGGAGCGATGAGCCTCAAGGTGCTGGTCGTCGACGACCAGGGCATCGTGCGGGCGGGGTTCGCCGCCGTCATCGACGCCGAGGACGACATGACGGTCGTCGGAGAGGCCGCCAACGGCGCCGCCGCGGTACGGCTCACCGAGGAACTCGCCCCGGACGTGGTCGTCATGGACGTCCGCATGCCCGAACTGGACGGCATCGCCGCCACCCGCATCATCACCGGACGGGAGAACGCGCCCAAGATCCTCGTCCTGACCACCTTCGACCTCGACGCCTACGTCTTCGACGCCCTGCGCGCCGGCGCCTCGGGATTCCTGCTCAAGGACGTCCACCCCGCCGAACTGCTCCAGGGGATCCGGGTGGTGGCGTCCGGCGAGAGCGTGCTGGCCCCGTCCGCCACCCGCAGACTCATCGGCCACTACGCCTCCGGACCGTCCGCCGCGGCACCGGTGGGCAGCACACCCGACCTCGACCGGCTCACCGGCAGTCAGCGCACCGTCCTGACCCTCGTCGCCTCCGGCCTCACCAACGCGGAGATCGCCGAGCACCTCGGCATCACGGTCGGCACCGTGAAATCGCACGTCAACGCGGTGCTTCGCAAGCTCGGCCTGCGGGACCGCGTGCAGGCCACGATCCTCGCCTACGACCTCGGCCTCACCCGCCCCAACCCACCCGGCGCCCATCTCTGAGCGCCTGATCCGTCCCACCCACCCGGCGCGCACCTCTCGGCGCCGGATCCGTCCCACCCGCGCCCGTCTCCGAGCGCCTGACTCGACCCTCCCGGCGCTCGTCTCCGAGCGCCCGTCCACACCAGGAGCCCTCCCATGAACTTGCCCTCGTCCTCGTCCTCTTCCTCCCCTTCTTCCTCCGCTTCTTCGTCCTCTGCTTCGGCTTCTGCTTCGCCGGCGCCGGGCCGCCCGCCGCTGCACCGCCGATTCGTCGGCCACGTCGGAGTCGTGGGCGTGGCCTACCTCGTGGTCTGTGTCGTCCTGCTGGTGTGGGCGGTCGTGGTGAGCGCGACCGACGACTCGGGCGAGTCCATGGCGGGCGTGATACCGCTCCTCGCCACGGCTCCCGGCAGCTTCGTCGTCCTGTTCCTCCCCGACCACGTGGCCTCGGCCTTCGTCGCCTGCGCCCTCGGCGCGGGAATGAACGCCGCGGTCATCGGCTGGTGCACCCGCGCGCTGCGCCGTGGCAGCGCCGGGCAGCGGTAGGCGTCGACAGGGGATGGCCCGGGCGTGGGTCGGCCGCGGGGCGCTCGGCTGGCCGGATCGGTCGCGGGGTGGTGGTCGGGGGCAGGGGCGGGACGTCGCACCGGCCGCAACGGCCGGGCAGACGCCTGTGGCCTTCCTTCCCCCGACCTCCGAGAGCCGCACCAGCGACCTCCGGGAGCCGCACGAGGTGACGCCGGCCGTCCCGCCCCAGGAAGCGCCCAGAACGGTATTGACCTGCACAGATACCCTGTGCTTCGCTCAGCGCGAGCGGGTGGGGCGACGGAGCCTTCGACGGAGCCTCCGACGGCGGCGCCGACCGCCCGCGGTGGACATCCACGGCACGGACGGCGTGCGGGGGCGGACCGAGGGGGACGAACGTGGGCGGGGCGACGAGAGCCGCACCGGTCGGCAGCGACCGGGACGCGGTGGAACGGCGGGAACCATGAGCACCCCACGCCGGCCGGCCCGCTGCGGAGCGGTGACACCGGCGGAACGGCCTTTACGGCACAGGCGCGCGCCGCTCCCCGCCCGCGGCCACGCCCCCGCTGACACCGGTCCCTAGGGCCCGGCAACCGGCACCGGCACCCGGACGCGGTGCCCGGCAAGCGGCCTCCGCCCCGGGGGTCCGCCCCCGGGTCCGCCGCGGGCCGTCCGACCACCGGCGTCCGAGGCCCGTCCCCGGGCAACCCCGGCCGTCCCGCGCCCGTCTTGTTTCGACGGACCGCCCTCACCCACGCGACGTCACGTCACGTCACGTGACGTGGCAGCACCTGACGTGACGCGGTGACGTGCGGTGACGTCAGGAGGGGACAGGGAGGCGGTTCAGCAGGAGAAGGCGGGAACGGGGCGGCCGGACGGGAAGCGGCTCCGGCCGGCCCGCGCAGGACGCGCTCAGCCCGACACGACCACCACCTACCGAAGCAGCCGTGACGTGACACACATACCACCGCAGGACCCGGTGCCCGGGCCGCGCGCACCCGAGAGACCCACCTCCCCTGCGCGGCGCCGTCCCCTCCGGACGGCACTCTGGGCCGCGGCCGGGGCCGTGACCCTCGGGTTCCTTGTCGCCCTGGAGTTCACCGCGCGCGGCTACGGGGTGCCGGGTCCGCTCACGCACCAGGTCCGGGAAGTCGTCCACGCCCCCAAGTCGGGCGGTCTGCTGTACGCCGCCATGGCGCTGACGATGGTGGTCCTCACGTGGCGGCAGCGGCTGATCGCGATCGCCGCCGCGGTCGGCATCGACCTCACGTTCCTCCTGGTCCGCTGGGCGGCCGGCATCGAAGCGGGCGGCGGGCACCCCTTCGGGAACGGCGCGCTGTGGGTGATCCTCGGCTGCGCGGTCGTCGCGCTGACCCGTCGCACGGGGCCGGAACGCCTGCTGATGCTCAAGGGCGTCGGCCTGGGCCTGCTCCTGGTGGCCGGCCGGAAGACCGGCGACACCTGGCTGCTGATCACCTCCAAGAGCCGCCCGATGGTGCTCGACCAGTACGTGGCGACGGCGGACCACGCGCTGGGGCAGCCGTCGTGGGTGGTGGGCCGCATCGTGGCGGCCACCGGATCCCTCGGCTTCAACGTCCTCGACGTCGTCTACGGCCAACTCGCGGTGGCGGCGGTCCTGGTCGCGCTGTACCAGCTGCGCGGCGTGGCGACGGAACGCCGCTTCCCCCGGCACCACCTGGTGCGCAGCTTCCTGGTCATCGGCCTGCTGGGACCGGCCTTCTACATGGTCTTCCCGGTCGTCGGGCCGCTCTTCGCCTACGGCACCGGCACCGAGTACTGGGCCTCCGTCAGCCTGTGGGCCGAGAGCATCCCGTCCAGCGGGCACCTCGCGGTGGCCCACCTGTGGCCGGAGACGCTGCCTCCGGTCGGCGTCCCGCACCCCATGCCGTTCGACGAGATCACCCCCCGCAACTGCATGCCCAGCCTCCACACGGCCTGGGCCACCGCGATCTTCCTCCACACCCGCAGGGGCCCGCGCCTGCTGCGCCACGCGGGCACGTTCTGGCTCGTGGCCACCCTCACCGCCACCCTGGGCTTCGGCTACCACTACGGCGTGGACCTCCTCGCCGGCGTGGTCTTCGTCCTCACCGTCGAGGCCGCGCTGCGCGCCCACGACACCGGCTGGCAGCGCCCGGGCGTGCACCTGGTCGCCCACGGCGCCACCGTCCTCGCCGCGCTCCTGCTGTCCTACCGCCACCTGGCCCTGCCCATGGCCCAGCACCCCTGGCTGGCGGGCCCGTTGCTGCTCCTGGCGACGGGCTCGGTCGTCATCTGCTTCGTCCGCACCAGCACGGCCTGGGAATCCGCCGGCCCGGCGCCGGTCCCCCGGCCGGAGGCGCAACCGGAACCGGCCTGAGCGGCGGGGGCCGGTCCTGCCGGTGTGGTCAGGCGGGCCGGCGCCCCTTCCCCTCCAGCCGGACGTCGAGGAAGGCGAGCGCGACGACCAGCAGCGGGACGACGGTGCACACGAGGACGAGCCGGAGCGTCCCACCCGTCGTCGTCAGGACCAACGCGACGACGACGGCACTGCCGGCGTAGCCGACAAACTGGCGGTAGGAACGGAACGCGCCCCACGCCACCGCGCTGGGCCCGTTCTCCCCGGGAAGCGGTACGCGTCCGGCGTGTTCCGTGCCCTCGTGCCGGTCCCGCCGTCGGACGAACAGCCGGCGGGCGAGCGCGTAGAGGGCGATGACGCAGACGTAGGCACCCCAGGTCGTGGGGTCGTCGGGGTAGATGTGTGCGAGCGTCATGAACGGCGTGTGCCCGAGGTCTCGGGGAACAGGCGGTTCCGCACGCCGTCCGACGCGGGGTGAGTGACGCGGAGGGCGGCGCCGGGAGTGGCGGCTCGCCGACCTCGGTGGGTGACCGAGGACCCGGGGATGCGGCGCTGCCGGCGCCCGTGCGCGGCCCTGCCCCTGTGCCCGTGCGCGCGTCCTGCCTCTGTGCGTCCCGCGCCCGGTGTCGGTGTCCCGCGCCCGGTGTCCGGCGTCCGGTGCCGGGATCGGTCGGTGGTGCGTCCCGATGTCGGGTGCCGGGAACGGCCGGTGCTGCGTCCCGACGTCGGGTCATTCTGCCAAGTCCGCCCCGGAGTGTGTCGGTTGCGTACTAAGGTGCCATGTGCATCGAGTGTGTGGTGCGTCACAAGGGGCGCCCGAGGGGCGGTGAGACGGCCGCGTGTCCCACGGCGCCATCGGGGTGGGGGATATGTACGAACTGATCAAGGGCGCGAACGTAGGTCTGGCGGCGCTCAGCGACAGCGCCGATTCTGTGATCGTCAGTCTGAGCTGGGCCAGTCCGACGGGCGAGGGGGACGCGGACGTCTCGGTCCTGCTGCTGGACGGGAACGGCAAGGTGCGCAGCGATGCGGACTTCTACTTCTACAACAATCCGGTCGCCGCGGACGGGAGCGTGCAACTCCTGGGCAAGACGCCCACGGGCGACGGCAGCATGGACCGGATCGGGTTCGACCTGACCGCGATCCCCGCCGACATCGAGCGGATCGTGATCGCCGCGAGCCGCTACGGCGGGGCCCATTTCGGGGACCTGGACGACCTGTTGCTGACGCTGGCCGACGGCTCGGGGGAGGGCCTGCTCCGGTTCGCGATCGGGGACACCGGCTCGGTCAGCGCCTTCATCTTCGGTGAGCTGTACCGGCGCCACGGCGACTGGAAGCTGCGAGCGGTCGGCCAGGGTTACGCCACCGGCCTGGCAGGACTGGCCACCGACTTCGGGGTCGACGTCGACGACGACGCGGCCACCGAGGAAGCAGCGGAGGCGGAGCGGCAGGAGGCGCAGGAAGAACAGGAACAGCGGGAGCAGCGGGAACGACAAGAGCGGGAGGGGCGGGAGGGCCCGGCCCCGGCGGACGGTGCCCCGCCGCGGACGTCCCACCCGCCGGCGCCGGTGGCCGATCGCGCGGTGCCCTCGACCCTGGAGGCCATTCCGGCGCCCCGGAAACCGGACGGGCCCACTGCCGCGGCACCCGAGCCGAAGCGCCGTCCCCGTACGGCCAAGAAGAAGGTCACCGTGCCCAAGATGGCCAGGAAGTCCCTGGCGGACAACGATTCGTGGAGGGAGTCCAGGCTCTTCCCGGTGTCCGCGCTCCGCAGCGACCGGGACCGCGAGACCCGGGCCACGTCGGTGCTCCTGTCGGTCATGACCCAGATCCCGGAGTTCGGCCGGCGGCTCACCGCGGCGTTCGGGGCGCCCGCGGGCCGGATGGAGACCTTCACCGAGGTCACGCTGCCGCACGGTGACAGCCCCCGGAGGCCCGACGGGGTGATCCGGGTCGAGCGGGCGGGCAAACTCTGGACGGCTCTGGTCGAGACGAAGACCAACGGGAACGCGCTCAAGGCCGATCAGGTGCAGGCGTACATGGACATCGCCGCCCGCCGCGGCTACGAGGCCGTCATCACCCTGTCGAACGACGTCGCGCTCGAAGGCAGCCCGCTCGTCGACGTCCGGATCGACCGGCGACGCAAGCACAAGGTGGCCCTCTGGCACCTGTCGTGGGCCGAAGTGGCCCACCAGGCCCACATGCTGATCCGGCACGAGGGCGTGGGCAACGCCGCCCACGCCTGGCTGCTGCAGGAACTGCTGCACTACCTGCAGCACGACAACTCGGGGTGCCACGGCTTCCAGAACATGGGCGCCTCCTGGGTCCCCGTACGCAAGGGGATCGACGACGAGACGCTCTGCCAGGGGGACCCGCGTGCGCTCGAAGTGGTGGAGAGCTGGGAAAGACTCATCCGCCAGGTCTGCCTCCGGCTCGGCGGCGAACTCGGACAGAAGGTACTGCCCGTGCAGCGCTCCCGGCGCGGAACCGACCCCGGTGCCCGCCGCGAACTCCTCGCCGACCAGCTCTGCAACGAGGGGCGGCTCCAGGCCGAACTGCGCATCGAGGGCACGCCCGGCGTCCTCGCCCTCACCGCCGACCTGCGCACCGGCAAGCTCCGCACGTCCATCGAGATCCCGGCGCCCGAGGAGGGCTACCCCCTCACCCGGGCGAAGCGGCTCATCCGGCGCCTCGCGGAAGCCCCCGCCGACCTGCACATCGAGACCCTCGTGGACGGTGAGGGAGGAGGACCCCGGGGCACCCTGGAGCGACTGCGTCCGGAGCCGGCGGACCTGCTGCCGCGCAACGGCGCGGTGATCACCGGCTTCCGGCTGTCCCTGTTCAAGGGGATGGGCAGCAGCCGCGGCAACGCCGAGACCGGCTTCATCCGCAGCGTCGACGACGCCGTGCACCGCTTCTACGCCACGGTGGTGGCCCACGTGGACGGCGCGTCACCGCGACGGGCACCCTCCGCGGAACGCGCCACGGCCTGAGCCGGACGGGCCGGAGCCCCGCCCCCGCGACGACGGCGGTGAGCCACGGCGGTCCGCCGGCGGGCGCCTGGGGAGCCCGCAGTCCCGGCCTCGCCCGGAGCTGTCCCCACCTGTTCGCGTCGGCGCGTCGACGTGCGGACGTGCCGACGTGCGGACGTGCGGACGCTTGGACGTGTGGACGTGTGGACGCGTCGGCACCGGTCGGGGACGGGCACGGCCCGTCGGCGTGACCGACGGGCCGTCTGCGTGACCGGTGCTGTGGTGCGTGTGTGTGCGTCGAGTGGCGGGTGCCGAAGGGCGCATGCCCCGTTCCCGATGGCGGTCCGGGCGGCGCTGCGCCGCCCTGGCGCGTCGCGCCCTGATCCCCTGGGTCAGCCGCCCACGTACCAGCTGAAGCCGCCGCTGCTGGCGGCGACGGCCAGGAGCACGAGCCACAGCACCACGGAGACGATACCGAGGATGATGCCCGCCTTCGCCATCCCGGCCCCGCCCTTCGCCCCGGCCTGACGGTGGGCGATGGCGCCGAAGATGATCGCCAGGGGGCCGAGGACGACGTTCAGGATGAAGAGACCGACGATGCCGCAGCAGAGGCTCGCGATCGCCAGGCCGTTGGTGCGCGACCTGGAGGAAGCAGCAGGAGAACCGCCGTAACTCGTCATGATTCGCTCCCGGTTGTCGGTCGTGCGGCTCCAACGAGCCGCACTTCGCGTGTATTTGTTGTGAAACGTCTGCAATCCCCGAATGCCCCGGCTCGGCCTTGCCATGTCTACGACGTGTCAGATGCGGCGCCCCTCGTCGGGAACGCCGGGTTCCGGTTGTCCGCCCCGGCGTCGCCCGATGCCTCGGCCCCGGCCCTCGTCCCCACCGCGGCCCCGGCCCCGGCTCCCGCTCCCTGAGCCGCTCGGCCAGGCCCTCCGCTTCCGGCTCATCCGCTGCTCCGGGGACCTGTTCCGGGGAGGCTCCGGCCGCTTGGTCCTCAGCCGCGGCCCCCCGGTTCAGGGCTCCCGCCCTCGGCTCCGGGCGCCTCGTGTCACGGTTGCCCGGATCTCCGGAGGCCCTGATCACTGGTCCCCGGTTTCCCGGTTTCCCGGTTTCCCGGTTTCCCGGATGCCCGGTTCCCCGGATGCCCCGTTTCCCGGCTCCCTCACCCGTCCTCCCTCCCCGCGGGTGCCGGCCGAGCGTGACCGGGCCACGTCCCGCTCGGCCGGCACCGTGAGGAAGCCCCCACCCTCGGCCCTCCGGACCCGGACCCGGACCCGGACCCGGCCGTCAGCCGCGTCGCCGTCAGCCGCATCGCCGTCGCCCCACATGGTGGGAGCCGGACGGGGCACCTGTAGTCCGTTCACCAGCGAAGGGAGCTGATCATGGTCGTCGTCGCCGTCATCGCCGTATGCGTGGTCCTGGCCGTCCTGGCCTTCCTCGTCCCCCGTCTCTCCCGTCACCCCGAGCGCGGCACCCAGCGCACACTCGGCGCCGGCGCGCGGGCCGGCGGCAAGGCGCCCGGGCCCCTCGGCCGCCTTCTCAGCAAGCCGTTCCACACCAGTTCGCGTGCGGTGAGCCGCAGCGGTTCGGCAGGCCGCCGCTCCCGTGGCCGCATGCCCTTCTGACGGGCCCGTCGGACCGAGCAGAGGAACCGGACGATGAACGCCGAGGACGCGGACAAGCTGCTGGACGGGCTCACGGTCGACAAGCGGCGGCGCGAGCAGCCGATCGTGCTGGACGCCGACGGACGTCCCATCCGGACGTGGCAGGAGAACCACCCGTACGACCGCAAGGTCGGCCGCAAGGAGTACGAACGGACCAAACGCGTCCTGCAGATCGAGCTCCTCAAGCTCCAGCGGTGGGTCAAGGACACGGGCGCCCGCCTGGTCGTGGTGTGCGAGGGACGGGACGCCGCGGGCAAGGGCGGCACCATCCAGCGGCTCACCGAGCGGATGAACCCGCGCGGCGCCCGCGTGGTCGCCCTGGACAAGCCCACCGAGCGCGAACAGGGGCAGTGGTACTTCCAGCGGTACATCGCGCACCTGCCGACGGCCGGGGAGATCGTCTTCTTCGACCGCTCCTGGTACAACCGGGCCGGCGTGGAGCGCGTGATGGGCTACTGCACCAAGGACCAGTACGAACTGTTCCTCGACCAGTGCCCGACCTTCGAACGGATGCTGGTCGACGACGGCATCCTGCTGGTGAAGCTCTGGTTCTCCGTCTCCCGCTCCGAGCAGCGCACCCGCTTCGCCATCCGGCAGGTCGACCCGGTGCGCCAGTGGAAACTGTCGCCGACCGACCTGGCGTCCCTGGACCTCTGGGACGAGTACACCGAGGCCAAGGTCGACATGTTCCGCGCCACGGACACGGTCCACGCCCCGTGGACCGTCGTGAAGAGCAACGACAAGCGGCGGGCCCGCCTGGAAACCATGCGCAGCCTGCTGTCGCGCATCGACTACGCCAGCAAGGACGAGGAGGCGGTCGGCACCCCCGACCCGCTCATCGTGGGGGCCGCCGACACCCTGCTGGAACCGGGCGAGGAGGACACCGAGCTGTCCCCCACGCCGCTGTCGCCCGGCGCCGACGGCCCGGGCAACCACCCGGACACCGACTGACTGACGCCCCCTGCCCCCTCTACGACTCCGGACAGCGCAGGACCGCGAGGACCCGGTGCCCCCGGGGGCAGCGTGACCCGGCGGGGCCAGGGGCCGGACGCGGGGGCCAGGGGTGGGAAGCCGGAAGCGGAGCCGGAAGGGGTGGGGGCGCCACGACAGCCCTCCGCACCGAGACGTACGGTGTGCGCCCGGCTTCCCGGCAGTCAGCCTTCGCCGTGCTCCGAGCAGGGCGTTACCGTTCCGCGCATGCTTCCGTACTCCACCAGACCCACCGCCGAGGCCATCCTCTCCGACGTACCCGCCCTGGCCCCCTACGCCCGTCCGGCGGTGCTGCTGCATCCGACGCCCGGATCCCCGGGCCCTCACGACAGTTCCGTCGCCGGGCCGCTGCTCTGGCCGGCGGACGAGCCGTGGCCGGTCTGCTCGGTGCCGGACGCCCTGAGTACGGACGGGCAGCCGGCGTCGGCGATGATCCCGGTGATCCAGGTCTTCCGCCGGGACGCTCCGGGCGACTGGTGGCCCGAGGACGCGGACGTGTTCCAGGTCCTCTGGTGCCCCAACGAGCACGGGGACCCCCCGGCCCCGCAGGCGGACGCCAACCCGGTCGTCGAGGTCCGCTGGCGGCGGACGGCCGACCTGCCCGCGACGCCGCACGCCCCGCCCCGCCCCACCCGTCAGGCGGACCCGGACGACGGTTTCTCCCCCGCCCCCTGCCTGCTCACCTCGGTGCCGCTGACCGACTTCCCCTACCCGGAATGCCTGCCGGACGACATCGAGCGGGACGTGGCACGACTGGTGGAGGCCACCCGGCACGACGACCACGGCGACCTCATCACGCGGGTGGCGGGCTGCAAGTTCGGCGGCTGGCCCAGCTGGCATCTCACCGGACCCGGGCAGGTCGACTGCCCCGCGTGCGGCATCCCGATGGACCTCCTCTTCACCATCGCCAGCGACGACACCACGAACATCTGCGTCGGCCGATGGGGGGACCTCCGGATCTTCGTCTGCCCCGCGGACGCGGAGCACGGCCACGTCTTCGACGTGCACTGAAGCCGACGCGCCGTCCCCGTACCGGCGGTGCGGCGTGGCCCTCTGCTGCCGCGCCGAACCGGCAGGCAGGCCGTGCCCCGCCGTCCCGTGCGATCTGAGTACGGACCTGAGTACGCCCACTCATGCTGCGTGGTCGTGACGCGCGCCACACTCCACGCCATGACCCATGTACCGCCACCCGCCGAGGAGTTGCGGATCCTCGACGCGGAGCTGTGGCAACTCGACGCCCGCAGAGCGCAGTTGCTGGCCCGTCGGGCCCAGCTGATCCGTCTGCTGCATGCGGCCGTGCCGCCGGTGCCGCCGGCCGCTCCGCCGACGGCGCCCCGGCGGCCCGAGACCACCGCGCCCCGGGTGCAGAACGTGCTCCTCGGCCTCGGCGGCATCCTGCTGACCGTCGCAGCGATCGCGTTCACCCTGGTCAGCTGGGGTGACATGGGCATCGTCGGACGGTCCCTGGTGCTCGCGACGGTCACCATGGCGGCACTCGCCGCCCCCGTGCTCCTGCTGAAGCGCGGGCTGCGTTCGACGGCGGAGACGGTGGCCGGCCTCGGCCTGGCGCTGACCGTGCTCGACGCGTACGCGCTGCACGAGGCCGCGCTGACCACCGTGGACGGCACGGCGTACGCGGCCGTCGCGGCGGCCGTCCTGGCCGGGACGTGGTGGGCGTACGGCCGCGAGGTGGGTCCGCTGCGCCTCCCGTTCGTCGCCGCACTGGCCGCCGCCCAGTTCCCCCTCCTCCTGGGGGCGGTGGCAGTCGACGCCGGTCCGCACGCGTCGACGGCCGCACTGCTGCTCACGGCGGCGTTCGACACGGTCGTCACCCTCCGGACGCCCACGAAGCACCTGCGCGTCGCCGCCTCCGTCGGCGTGTACGGGGCGGGCGGCTGGGGCGTGCCGGCGGCCTGCGTGCTCTCCTGGGAGGCCGCCGGCCCGGGTGCCGTCGCCCGTTCGGCCGCGCTGCTCGCCTTCGCGGCGGCCCTCGCGCTGTACGCGGCGTGGCGCGTCCCGCAGCGGGGCCTCGCCACCGGCGCCGCGGCGGCCGGCGGACTGCTGCTGGTCGCGGCGCTCGGCGGTGTCCTGCGGGCGTCGCTGCCCGGCGTGTGGACGGTCCCCGGCTATCTGGCCTGCGGCTTCGCGCTGCTCGCCGCTCTGCGTGCGCCACTCCCCGACCCCGTGCGGCGCGGCATCCTCGGGGCGTCGGCGGCCGTTCAGGGCCTGGCGGTGCTGTGGACGCTGCCCCTGGTCCTGGTGGCGCTGCTCGGTCCGGTCGGCTGGACCGCGCAGGTCTGGGCCGGGGCGCCGTCGCACCTGCGCGACGCGGTGACGGTCTGGGCGCCCTGGCCGGCCGACGCGGCGTCCGCGCCGCTGGTGCCGGCGGCGGTGGCGGTCGCCGCCGTGCTCCTGGCCGGCGTGACCCGAGCGGCGACGGCGGACACCGGCGCGACCGGTACCCGCGCCGCGGACACCGGTGCGTCGTCCTCCGGGACGCTGTTCTCCGGGACGCTGTTCTCCGGCACGACCGACGCCGGCACGACCGACACCGGCACTGCGGACACGTCCACGACCGACGCCGGCACGACCACCGCTGCGACCGCTGCGACCGCCGCGACCGGCCCCGTCGGCGGCCCCGCGGACACCATGCACACCGCGCACACCACAGGCCCCACCGCCACCACCATGGCCTGGCGTGACCAGGCACCGGCCGTCGCCGTGCACGCGGCCCTGGTGCTGGCCTGGGCGAGCGCGCTCATCATCCCGGCCGCATGGCACCTGCCGTACACCGCCGGCCTCGTCGCGCAGGGGGTGACGGCCGTTGCCGTCCTGGCCGCCGCGGTGTCCACCCGTCGCCCGCAGCCGACCCTCACCGCCGTCCCCCTCTCCCTGGTCACCGCCGGGAGCCTGGCACTCCTCTCGCTCGCCTCCCGGCCCGCGACCCTGACCGTGCTGGCCGCGCTGACGGCCGTCTTCGCGGTGGCCGCCGGTCACCGGCGTCTGACCGCTGTCTGCGCGAGCGCGTCGCTGGCCGGTGCCGCCGGCCTGGCCTGCGCGGTGGGCGCCGCCGCCGAGTGGCCGCCCGCGCACACCGCCCTGCTCGTCCTCACCGTCCCGGCCGCCGCGGCCCTGCTGGCCGCACGGATCCCGCGCGCCGCCGTCCCGGTCGAGGCCACGGGTGCCTGCGCCGGCGTCCTGGCCGTCGGGCTGGCCGTCACCGATCCGCCGGTGCTGGCGCTCGTCCTGGCCCTGTGCGCAGTGATCGCCGCGGGCACCGCCGTGCGCGCGGACCGACGCCAGGCCGGGTACGTGGCCGCCGCGCTGTTCCTGCTGGCCACCTGGGTGCGGCTCGGGGCGTGGGGCGTGAGCACCCCCGAGGCGTACACCCTGCCGGTGACCGTCCCGGCGCTGGTCGTGGGCTTCCTGCGGCGCCGCCGGGACCCGCAAGCCTCCTCGTGGTCGGCCTACGGCCCCGGCCTCTCGGCCACGCTCGTGCCGAGCCTGCTCGCCGCGTGGGCCGACGCGGACTGGCAGCGCCCTCTGCTGCTCGGCACGGCGGCCCTCGCCGTCACCCTGCTCGGCGCTCGTCACCGCCTCCAGGCCCCGCTCGTCCTCGGCAGCGGCGTGCTCGTGCTGGACGCCCTGCACGAACTCGCCCCCTACCTGGTCCAGCTGGCCGGCGTCCTCCCGCGCTGGCTGCCCCCCGCGCTCGCCGGACTGCTGCTGCTCGTCGTGGGGGCGACCTACGAACAGCGCATCCGGGACGCCCGGCGCGCACGGGAGGCACTGGGACGGATGCGCTGAGGACCGGCCACGGCGGCGCAGGCGGCCACGGTGGTGGAGCTGGTCACGGCGCTGGAGCGGGCACGGCGGCGCGGGCGGCCACGGCCGTGGAGCGGTCACGGCGGCCCGGCGGCGCGGGCGGTCACGGCGCATGCGCGGGCCGGTACGGCCGACGGGGCGGGCCGCCCACGAGCCGTCCCGGCCGCACCCCTCGGCGGGGCCGGCCGGTCGGACCGGTCAGCGCAGTCCGGCGAAGAGGTCGTTCTCGGGCACGGGGGCGCCGGTCGGGTCCTGGACCCGTACGAAGGTCTCCACGCCCATCAACTCGGTGAACCGCTCCTTGCCCATCTTGAGGAAGAAGATGTTCTCGCCCTGACTGGCGTGCGCGGCCAGCGCGTCGAATTTCTGACCGCTGAACGCCGTGGTGTCCACCCAGGTGGTGACCTCGTCGTCGGGCAGGCCGATGTCGGCCATGGCGTCCGCCTCGGCGGGATCCGGCTCCGGCAGGTCCTCCTGGAACTCGCGCATCGCCTCGCCGAACCGCCGCAGCCCCGAGTGGGGCATCGTGGTCCAGTAGACCTTCGGCGTCAGCTCGGTCATCTCCAGCGCCGCCATCGTGATGCGGTGGGCCTGGATATGGTCGGGATGACCGTAGAAACCGTTCTCGTCGTAGGTGACGACCACATCGGGCCGGTAGTGCCGCATGAGGTCCGCGAGCCGGGCGGCGCCGTCCTCCACCGGGGTCCGCCAGAAGGATCCGGGGGCGTCGTTGCTCGGCCAGCCCATCATCCCCGAGTCGGCGTACCCCAGCATCTCCAGCTCGCCCACCCCCAGGACGTCGCAGCTCGCCTCCAGTTCCCTACGGCGCATCGCGGCGACCGCCGCCGGATCGTGCCCGGGATCACCCGGCTTCACGCCCCCCGGCCCGTCACCGCACCCCCCGTCGGTACACGTCACCAGAACCGTGCGGACGCCCTCCGCCGCGTACCGGGCGAGGACCCCTCCCGTTCCGGTGGCCTCGTCGTCGGGGTGGGCGTGCACTGCCATGAGCGTCAGGGGCCGGTCAGCCATCAGAACAGTCCTCCAGGGACGTAACGTCGACATCGTCGTGGTGCGCACAGCGCGCGGGCGTACCCGGTGCCGCGCCCCGGACCGGCGGTGCGGACGATCGCTGCTCCCCCGCTCCCGCCCCCCGTTCCGGCGGCTCCGGCACCTCGGTCGGTGCAACAGCGCCACCGGGAGCGGCTGTTCCCGGTGCGGCCGCTCGTCGCCCGTCGGCCTCGCACCGGCGCACACCGGCGCTCCCGCACCAACGGACCACCGGGCCGGCTCACCCGCCCACCCACCACCGCTCGCACCGCACGCGCACTGCACCGCTCGTCCCTCACACACCCGCCGCGCACCTGTCGCACACCGGCCCCCGCCCGGGCGCGCACCTCCTCCCGCCACCCGTCATCCGCCCACCGCGGCCCGTCCTCCTGGTGGCGGGCACCGGCGTCAGGCGGGGCGGAGGGTTGCGTGCTCCCCCGTCGCGTCGAGTGGTGCGGCGGCCTCCTCGTCCCGGCCCCCGTAACGGGCGTGCCGGAGGCGGAGAGCCAGGGCGAGGGTCCGGGCGGTGACGACCGCGAGGGAGGCGAGGCCACCGGCCGCTGCGCAGACGACGAGGGCCGGCCAGGCGTAGGCGGTCTGGGCCAGCGTGCCCGAGCGGCCCATCAGCAGCCCGACGAGGAGGCGAGCGGGGCGACGACACCTCCCCGTCCGAGGACCGCAAGGGACGGAAACCGGCGGCGGACGCCGGGATCCGGGCCGCTGACCCGGCTGTTTCTCCGCCGAACGAGGAGCCGGGAGCCGGGCCGACGCCCTCGGCCCGGGAGCTTCCGGTGCCCTTGATCGCCGGTGACGTCTGGTTTGTCGGTGAAGGCCGCGGGCACGTGTGTGTCACTCGAAGCAGCGATGGCGACCACGAGGAGGCGACCCATGAGTGCCGACGAGAAGGCCAAGGCGAAGATCGAGCAGGCCCGGGGCAAGGCGGAGAAGGCCCTGGGGAAGGCCGTCGGCAACGACCGCATGGCCGCCGAGGGGCAGACCAGGAAGAGCACGGGAGACGCCCGCGAAGCCAAGGAGAAGGGCAAGGACGCCTTCAAGCCCTGACCTGGCCGTAAGCGCAGCAGAGGGGCCGTCCCGGGCCGATCCGGGACGGCCCCTCTCTGGTGGGAACGGACACCGGCGTCCGGGAGCGGCAAGGTGCTGCGGCAGGCACGGGCGCCCTGTCGCTCCTGTAGTCCCGTGAGAGTACGCGGCACCTCTTGTGGAGGGATGCAGGCCGCCGACGGCCGTCAGCATCGTGGTGGACACCAACCACTCATCGGAGGTCTCGTGTCCCCACATCCGGATCCCCCGGTCGTCGATGGGCAGTCCGGGAGCGCGCTGTCGTCCCACGCGGATGACGCTGCGGCCAGGCTCGTCGGCGCCGTCAAGCGGTACGGCTCCGGCCAGTCGGCCGTCGCCGCTCTCGACGACGTCACCCTCGCGTTCCCGGCGGGGAAGTTCACCGCTGTGATGGGCCCGTCGGGTTCGGGAAAGTCGACGATGATGCACTGCGCCGCCGGGCTGGACCGACTGACGTCGGGCCGTGCCTTTCTCGGCGACACCGATCTGTCGACCCTCGGCGACCGCGAACTGACCAGGCTGCGCCGAGAACGGATCGGGTTCGTGTTCCAGGCGTTCAATCTCGTGCGGACCCTCACGGCCGAGGAGAACATCTGCCTGCCGTTGACCCTGTCGGGCCGCCGGCCGAGCGGTGACGTGCTCGATCAGGTCGTGGCCTGGTCGCGATCCGCGAGCGGGCGGAGCTCCTCGGTGGCACCGTCCACGCCGGACCCACCGACGACGGCGGGTTCGCCGTGCACGCGTTCGTGCCGTACCACCTGCCCGGCGGGTAGCAGGCATGACCCCTCGGCTCGACGGGCCTGCCGTGGCGAGGCGCGACATCCGCGTGCTGCTCGCCGACGACCAGGAGTTGGTGCGCCGCGGGTTCGCGGCCCTGCTCACCAACGAACCCGGCATCGAGGTCGTCGGTGAGGTCGGCGACGGCGCACAGGCGATCACCGAGACCTGGCGGACACGCCCCGACGTCGTGCTGATGGACATCCGCATGCCTCGCATGGACGGGCTCGACGCGACGCGAGCGATCTGCGGCGACGAACGGCTCAGCGCCACCAAGGTGATCGTGCTCACCACCTTCGCGCTCGACGAGTACGTCTACGAGGCGCTCAGAGTCGGTGCCTCCGGTTTCCTGCTCAAGGACACCCCGCCGCGACTCCTGCTCGAGGCCATCGCCGCCGCCGCCGACGGTGACGTCCTCATCTCCCCGGCGATGGCCAAGCGGTTGGTCGCCGATGTCGTGCGCCGACCGGTCTTCCGTCCCGGCGACTCCAGTCCTCTCGATCTCCTGAGCGAGCGCGAACGCGAAGTACTCGCCGAGGTCGCACGGGGCAAGACCAACTCCGAGATCGGCGAGTCGCTCTACATGTCGCCGCTCACGGCGAAGACACACGTCAGCCGCATCCTCGGCAAGCTGAACGCCCGCGACCGCGTCCAACTCGTGATCATCGGATACGAGACCGGACTCGTCAGCCCCGGCGACTGAGCACCGCGAGCGTCGGCCCCCGCTGACCGTGCTTCCGGGCCGGGCGGCAGCAGGCGGCCGGGCCTCGCTGATCCACCCGCACTCCAACGAGGAGCGCCAGCAAGAGGTCGTCGCCGGCCTCGACGCGACCGTCCGGAAGGCCCGGGCTGCCGCCCGGGAGGCCGAGTTTTCCTGCACGGATCCGGCACGCGGTGAATGATCACCGTGAACAGCAGAAGGGCCCAGGTCTGTGTCCTGGGCCCTTCTCATGGAGCGGGTGACGAGAGAGGCATCCGCGTGTGTTGAGCAGGTACATGGACTACCCTTGGTACATGTCTATGAAGCGCACGAACGTATACGCCGACCCCGAGGATCTGGCGATCATCAAGGAGGCCGCGAAGCGCCGGGGGATCAGCGAGGCCGAGATCATCCGCCAGGGCATCCACCTCGCGGCCATGGCGAACAGGGTCTGGGACGAGCCGCTGTTCTCGCGCACCTTCGAGGGGACGGGTCGCACCCTCTCCCGGGCGGAGGTCCGTGACGCGGTGGCCGACGCCGTCCGCCGGGAGGCCGACTCGGGTTCCGGAACCGCCGCGTGATCATTGTCATCGCCGACACGTCCGGTCTCCTGGCGGCCCTGGACTCGTCTCACCCGGAACACCAGGCGGCGAACGAGGCGATCATGGCGGCCGGCCTTCTGGTCATGTCTCCGTTGCTGCTGGCCGAGCTGGATCACGTTGCCACGCGTGAGCTCGGCAGGGCGGCCGCCCTCGGCGCGGTCGACGACCTCCGGCGTTGGATGGGTCGGGGGCGTGTCGTCATGCCGGAGATCACGGAGGGCCACCTGGGCACCGCACAGGCCGTCCGTGTGCGCTACCGTGCGCTGGACCTCGACCTCGCCGACGCGGTCAACGTGGCCCTCGCCGCCGACTACGACACGGACGCGATCCTCACCCTCGACCGACGTGACTTCCGGGCCGTACGCCCCTTGGGTCATCACAAGGCGTTCCGGGTACTCCCCGACGACCTCCCGCTCTGATACGACGAGAGCCGACCTTACGGTCCTCGGCCATGACGATCCGGTGGTAATCCATCCACAGCCGCTGCTGATCGAGATCGAACGTGGCCAGTCCCGACCGCGCCGGACGCCAGGACAGCGTCCAGGACGCTGCGAGGCCGGTGTCCCGGGTGCGTCGGACCCCGGCCGCGTCGACCTTGCCCGTGCCGAGGAACAGAGTGGCGTCGAACGCGTCGAGGACCTGCACGGCGTACGGGTGGAGCAGTTCGACGGCCCGTCGGAAGTGCTGCTCCTTGCCGAGGCGGGACACGGTGTCGCCGCCCTCGCCGTGGGTGCCGTCGCGCAGGTCGGCGAAGTGCCGGGCCAGCACCTCGATGTGCGGGAGGCCGGTGGTGTCCGGTGCCTCGGTGGTCATGCTGTCTCCTTCCGTGGCCGCAGCCGGTCGCACAGCGCCGTGCCGAGCCAGTGCCCCAGGGGAGGGTCATGAGGGTGGGAGCCGTCGGCGCTGAGGAAGACGGCGTGCGGGGTACGGGGGAACACCCGCAGACGTACGTCGTTCCCCGCCGCTTGCAGCCGCCGCGCGTACCCCGTGACGTCGTCGGCGACCGGATCGAGATCCCCGACGGCGAGGATGGCCGGGGCCAGCCCGTAGAGTCGCCCGGCCTCCAGCGGGGTGCTGTGCAGCCGCTGGTCGTCTCGTACGACGGTGCCGTTCGCCCCGCGGTACCGCCGCCACGCCTGCCGCAGGTCCTCGGCTGCGGGGAACACTCCCGGCACACGCGTGTAGGAGGGGGCGGCGCAGTCGGGGTCGAGCGGTGGGTAGGCCAGCACCTGGGCGGCGAGCGGTTCACCCCGGTCGCGCCGGGCGAAGGCCGCGCAGGCGGCGATGGTGCCGCCCGCGCTGTCGCCCCCGACCACGACCGGCTCGCCGGGCTCAGCCTGCTGTTCGGCCCACGAGAGCGCGGTCAGCACGTCATCGTGCTGCGCCGGGTGCCGGTGGCGGGGTGCCAGGCGGTATCCGGTGCTGACCACCGTGCAGCCCGACACCCGGGCGAGGTCCGCGACCGGTTCATGCCAGTGCTCCACGGACCCCCCCATGCCAGCTGCCGCCGTGCGCCCAGACCAGCCAGCCGCAGGGGTTCGGGCCGGGCCGGTGGACCCGTAGCGGAATGTGGTGAGTCCCGGCGTCGAGCCACCGGCCTGCCCAGCGGGTCTCCTCGCGCTGCCCGGCGTCGGGGCGCAAGGCGGTGGAGGGCGCCCGGCCGGCGCCCGGCGGCTCGTACCGCCCGCTGTCACTGCGCACTCGACCGCGTGCGCAGGAACAGAGCGCTGGTGAGGGTGCCGAGGAGCACGATGGCGGCGTTCACCGCGATCGCGACCTTCAGACCGCCGAGGATGGCCGAGGCTCCGGCGCCGGTCATGGCGGCGGTGGCGACGGCACTCATGATCGGCGTGCCCATGGTGATGCCGACCTGCTGGGTCATGGTGGCGAGGCCGGTGGCCAGACCCTGTTCGTGTTCGGCGAGTCCCGAGGTGGCGGTGACCATGAAGCCCACGATGACGAGCATGTTTCCGACCCCACCGGCGAAGGTGCTGATCAGCAGCAGCCACATCCACGATCGGTCGTCGCCGAGGCCGAGCAGCGCGGCCGTGAAGACGGTCTGCAGAATGCCGCCGGTGATCAGCGCCGACTTGCTGCCGATCTTCCCGATGACCTTCGGGGCGATGGTGCCGCCGACGACCGTGCCGCAGGAGCCCCGGACAGGGGCGCCCAGTGGCGGAAGCCCGGCCGATGTGCACCTTCGCGTGCTCTCTACTGACCTCGAATGCGTGATGCCGTCATGTGGGGGCTGGCACCCCTTGAGGCGTCACGCTGTGAAGGTCAGTAATGGTGCGGTTGTGATGCGCGCACTGCCGATCGGCCTGGGCAACAAAGAATCCCCGGCCCTATGACCTGGGGGTCCTATGTGGAGCGGGTGACGAGAATCGAACTCGCCCTCTCAGCTTGGAGAGCCATGGCGCTTGCGTGGCTGTATGGCTGCTGACCTGGGCAGATTCGTTGTGCTGCGGTAGGAGTGAGGGACTGGTGGCACCGCTGTTGACCGTAGTTGACCGCTCTGAAGGGCACGCTGTGGGCACGGGTCGCGAGGTGGAGGAGTGTCGTCCCTGCGTCGCCTTCTCTGTGCTCGGGGCTCGTCGGCACGTAGGCCGGCTGAGGGAAGTCGTCACGACTGCACATGGATGCCGATCCTCTGCACTGGCTCGGGAGATCACAAAAAGCCGGTTTTACGCTGCAGACTTCGATCTCCACGGCGGGCAGCCTGGTACCCAAGGTGGCGAGCGCGGCGAGATACCGCGACTCGAGATCGAGAGATTTACCTCTCCAGGTGAAGACTCAGTCCTCAACGTGAGGACCCTGCTGCCCGAGGTGAGGAGGCAGCCCGATGGAGTGGATCACCGCAGGATGCGGCGCCGTCGCGGGACTGTTGGTGATCCGCGTGCTGCTCCACCAAGTGCGAGCACTCCTGATGGACGTGGGTGCCATTGTTCGCGCGTGGCGTGAGCTTCTGAGTGTGGTGAGGATTCAGGACCTCCCACCCGGAGTGGTGGTTCATGAGAGCCCTGTTGGTGGGGTCAACGCCGGAACAGTCGGCTTGCCGCTGTTTAAGGAAAACCTTAAACTCATGATGTCGGTGTCGAGGGGAGCCGTCTTGAGCTGGGCGATCAAGGTCACCGATGAGTACGCGGAATGGTTCAGGCAGCTGATCAAGGAGAATCTCGGTTCTGCCTCCCAGGTCGCCCAGGCCGTTGCCGCTCTGCGTGACGCAGGCCCCACCCTGGGGCGTCCCCTCGTGGACCGGCTGAAGGGATCGGAACTGCATCACCTCAAGGAGCTGAGGCCGGGGTCAGGTGGCCGGTCCGAGATTCGGATCATTTTCGCCTTTGATCCGACTCGTTCAGCCCTGCTACTCCTCGGGGGAGACAAGGCAGGAAACTGGGAGCGCTGGTACCGCGACAACATTCCTCTGGCTGAACAGCTCTACCGCGACTACACCGGTGACACGGAGGACTGAGGAGTAGGCATGCCCAAGAAGACCCCGCAGGACTGGGACACCCTGGAGCAGGAGCTGTACTCGGCCGGTGTGGATCCCGCTGAGGTGGAAGCCGGTTCACGTCGACTGCTGGCGGAAGCCCGTGGTCATCAACTCGCTGAGACGCGCAAGCAGTACGGGCTGGCCCAGAGAGATGTGGCTGCCCGTATGGGTGTGAGCATCGCTCGCGTGTCCCAGATCGAGCACGGCGAGGGCGCCACTCTCGATGTCATCGCACGTTACGTCGAAGCGCTCGGTGGCAGGTTGGACTTGGTTGCCGACTTCGGTGATCACACGCTGCGGATGCCGGCAAGCGGTGATCAGGGCAGTGCGGCGGCGTAGCCGGCCCGAAAGCTTTGTGTGCGGCGCATGCGACGCACCGTCCGGCAGCGTTTTCCGGGGAACATCAGGCTGAGGGCTCTCCCCGTTCGATCTTGCATAGCTTGACGTGAAACCGCAGGTCAGCGGCGTGCACTGGCGCGAGGAGCAGTGGTTGACGGGCCTCAACTGAGCACCCGTTCCCTCCGCGTGCCCAATCTTCGAGTGCACGAGGGTAGGAAAAGCACCGAAGAGTTAGCGACGAAAAACAAACCCCAGGTCGCTGACCTGGGGTTTCTCATGGAGCGGGTGACGAGAATCGAACTCGCGCTCTCAGCTTGGGAAGCTGATGTTCTACCATTAAACTACACCCGCGTAAGCCGCCGAACGCCGTCGAATTGATCGGTGTCCGGACGCTTGCTCACTGTACCCCATGTCAGGCCCCCGGTGTTCGAGCCCCGGGGGCCTGATGGTGTTTCGAGGGATGGATGTGGCTGCGGGGGGCACATGGTGGGGCGTACGGTGGAGGGGTCGGGGAGGCGTCGCAGGGGTGCGGAGTGCCGCCTGGAGGGTGGTCCCTTTGATCCCGTAACGTGGCTTTTGGCGTCCTGAGCAGCAAGCCGGACGCGCCTCTTGGGGAAGGGACTCTGGGACTTGATGGAGCGCACCGTCGTCCGCTGTGCCGATGGGCACGTGTTCACCGCAGCCTCGTTTCCGATGCAGCAGGCCGAGCGACTCGGCCCCGGCCGGCTCCTGCGCTGTCCGCGCTGTGCGCGGCTTCGCAATGTCGTGCCGGTGACGCTGCAGAAGCGGTAGGAACGGTACAAACCGGCTGAGGCGGAGCCGGGGCGTGGGCGCGTGGGACGGCGATTGTGGCCGGTCCGCGCGCCTTGCGTATTCTCGGGGCGTGCTTCTCTCTGACAAGGACCTCCGGGCCGAGATCGACGCCGGGCGGGTGCGCATCGATCCCTTCGACGATTCCATGGTGCAGCCGTCCAGCATCGACGTGCGTCTCGACCGCTTCTTCCGGGTGTTCGAGAATCACCGGTACCCCCACATCGACCCCTCCGTCGAGCAGCCGGACCTGACGCGGCTCGTGGAGCCCGTGGGGGACGAACCGTTCATCCTCCACCCCGGTGAGTTCGTGCTGGCCAGTACGTTCGAGGTCATCTCGCTGCCGGACGACCTCGCCTCGCGGTTGGAGGGCAAGAGCTCGCTCGGACGGCTCGGCCTCGTCACGCACTCCACCGCCGGCTTCATCGACCCCGGGTTCTCCGGCCACGTCACCCTGGAGCTGTCCAACCTGGCCACGCTGCCGATCAAGCTCTGGCCCGGGATGAAGATCGGCCAGCTGTGCATGTTCCGCCTCACCTCGCCCGCCGAGGCGCCGTACGGCAGCGAGCGGTACGGGTCGCGGTATCAGGACCAGCGGGGGCCCACGGCCTCGCGGTCCTTCCTCAACTTCCACCGGACGCAGGTGTGAGCGGCGTGAGTGAGGAGAGCGGCGTGAGCGGTCGCGGCGAGGTACGGGAGAACCTGAGTTACGAGCAGTTCGGGGTGGCCGTGCGCGAGCTCGCGCAGACCATCGCCGACGACGGCTACCGGCCCGACGTGGTGCTGAGCATCGCGCGCGGCGGCGTCTTCGTGGCCGGCGGGCTGGCCTACGCGCTCGACTGCAAGAACATCCACCTGGTCAACGTCGAGTTCTACACCGGGGTCGGCACGACCCTGGAGATGCCGGTCATGCTCGCGCCGGTGCCCAACGCCATCGACTTCACCGACAAGAAGGTGCTGATCGCGGACGACGTCGCCGACACCGGCAAGACGCTCAAACTGGTCCGCGACTTCTGCCTCGACGCGGTCGCGGAGGTGCGCAGCGCCGTGATCTACGAGAAGCCGCAGTCGCTGGTGAAGTGCGAGTACGTGTGGAAGCGCACGGATGACTGGATCAACTTCCCGTGGAGCGTCCAGCCGCCGGTCGTGCAGCGGGAGGGGCAGGTGCTGGACGCCTGAGGGCGGGGCGGGGCGGTACGAGGACGAGGGCCGGGCCGGACAGGGGCGCAGCGTCCGGCGCGAGCATGTGTGAGGGGCTTCTCCCGGTCGGGAGAAGCCCCTCACGTGTGTGCTGCGGGACGCGGACCGCCGCGTGGGCTACAGGGTGCCCAGCTTGATCAGGGACAGCAGGGCGATCAGCTGGATCGCGGACGCGCCCAGGGCCTTCGGCCAGGGCAGGTCGTGGGAGCGGCTCACCATGACGGTGAGCAGCGCGCCGCCCGCCACCCAGGTGGCCCAGCCGACGATCTGGACGAAGGTCGCGTCACCGCCGGCGAACATGGCCAGCAGGAGCCGGGGGGCGTCCGTGATGGATGTGATCAGCATGGACAGGCCGACCGTCGGCTGCCAGGCCCCGTTGCCGCCGAGCTGGCGGGCCATGGTGTGGGTGACCACGCCCAGGATGAAGAAGCTGATGACCATCGCCACGCCCGTCATCAGCACGATCGGGACCGCGCTCGACAGGGTGGCGTTGATCGCCTCCTCACGGGCGCCGTCGAAGCCGAAGACGGCGAGCAGGCCGTAGAGGAAGGTGACGACGAGGGCCGGGCCCCACATCGCGTAGTCGCGCATCTGGTAGAACGTGCGGTTCGGGGCGGTGACGATGCCCTTCAACAGGTCCTTCCAGTGCAGGCGGGGGCCGACCGGGCCGGGGGCCGCGCCCGCCTGGTAGGGGTCGCCCTGCTGGTACGGGTCGCCGACGGCGAACGCCTGGGTGTGACCGGGGTTGTTGGCGGCGTACGGGTCGTACGCGCCCTGGGGGCCGTGGCCGTGCGGGTGGGCGCCGTCACCGAAGTACTCGGGCTCGCCGTGTCCGCCGTAGCCGCCACCGGGGGCACCGCCGGGGTGCCCGCGGCGTCCCGCGTTCGGGTCGGGCCACGGGCTGCCGCCCCCGCCGCCTCTGCCGCCGTGGGACGGCGGCTGCGGGTACGGCGGCTGCGGCGCCGCCTGCGGGTAGCCGTACGACGGCCCCTGCGGCGCCTGCTGTCCGTACGGGGGGTGTTGCGGTCGCGCGTGAGGAGCGCCGTTGTTGTCCCGGCCGCGTCCGATCCTGAATCCAGCCACGCCTTCGAACGTACCTGGTCCCGGCGCGGGGCGTGGCGGGGCCCGGTGTTCCGGGGGGCCTTTGCGGCCGAGCTGTGACATCCCCTAAGGGACGGTCAGTTGCGGTGTCCGTCCTGCGTAGGGGGTGTGCCCGGCGGGGTCCTTCGGGCGACGGACTGCGGGCGGGAGAGCGGCGGAACGGGACGGGGGCGGGGTGGGCGGGGCAGGGCGGGACGCGGGGCGTGCGCGCGGGGCCGGGGACCGGGTGGGGCCAGCTCCGGCTGGGCTACGGCAAACGGGTCACCCGTGAGCCAGGAGAGGCAGGAGAGACAGCAAGGCGCGTGAGACGTGCGGCGGCCGGCCTCGGCAACGAACAACCACCCCTCGCGCCCGCCAAAAAGCCCCCCACTCCCCCCACAGTCCCCACACCCCCATCCCCCCGCACGCCGAAGGGGCCGCCCACGGCAGCGGGCAGCCCCTTCGGGGTGGTGCCGGTCAGCCGGCCGGCACCGGGGTCACTTCACCGGCTCCGGCTCCGGGGCGTCCTCGGTCTCCGCCTCGCCGGCGGGGTCCAGGGGGGTCTTGACGGACTCCAGCAGGAGCTGGGAGACGTCGACGACCTGGATGGACTCCTTGGCCTGGCCGTCGTTCTTCTTGCCGTTCACCGAGTCGGTGAGCATGACGAGGCAGAACGGGCAGGCGGTGGAGACGATGTCCGGGTTGAGGGCGAGGGCCTCGTCGACGCGCTCGTTGTTGATGCGCTTGCCGATCCGCTCCTCCATCCACATCCGGGCGCCGCCGGCGCCGCAGCAGAAGCCGCGCTCCTTGTGGCGGTGCATCTCCTCGTTGCGCAGGCCGGGGACCTTGCCGATGATCTCGCGCGGGGGCGTGTAGATCTTGTTGTGGCGGCCCAGGTAGCACGGGTCGTGGTAGGTGATGAGGCCCTCGACCGGGGTCACCGGGATGAGCTTGCCCTCGTCCACCAGGTGCTGGAGCAGCTGGGTGTGGTGGATGACCTCGTAGTCGCCGCCGAGCTGCGGGTACTCGTTGCCGAGGGTGTTGAGGCAGTGCGGGCAGGTGGCGACGATCTTCTTCGCCGACTTGGGCTTCCTCGACTCCTCGGTGACCTTGCCCTCGTCGTCCATCTCCTCGCCGAACGCCATGTTCAGGGCCATGACGTTCTCCATGCCGAGCTCCTGGAACAGGGGCTCGTTGCCGAGACGGCGGGCGGAGTCACCGGTGCACTTCTCGTCGCCGCCCATGATCGCGAACTTCACGCCCGCGATGTGCAGCAGCTCCGCGAAGGCCTTGGTGGTCTTCTTGGCGCGGTCCTCCAGGGCGCCGGCGCAGCCGACCCAGTACAGGTACTCGACCTCGGTCAGGTCCTCGATGTCCTTGCCGACGACCGGGACCTCGAAGTCGACCTCCTTGAGCCATTCCAGGCGCTGCTTCTTCGCCAGGCCCCAGGGGTTGCCCTTCTTCTCCAGGTTCTTGAGCATCGTGCCCGCCTCGGACGGGAACGCCGACTCGATCATGACCTGGTAGCGGCGCATGTCGACGATGTGGTCGACGTGCTCGATGTCGACCGGGCACTGCTCGACGCAGGCGCCGCAGGTGGTGCAGGACCACAGGACGTCGGGGTCGATGACGCCGTTCTCCTCGGCGGTGCCGACCAGCGGGCGCTCGGCCTCGGCGAGGGCGGCGGCGGGCACGCCGGCCAGCTGCTCCTCGGACGCCTTCTCCTCGCCCTCCATGGTCTTGCCGCCGCCGGCCAGCAGGTAGGGGGCCTTGGCGTGCGCGTGGTCGCGCAGCGACATGATCAGGAGCTTGGGGGAGAGGGGCTTGCCGGTGTTCCAGGCGGGGCACTGCGACTGGCAGCGGCCGCACTCGGTGCAGGTGGAGAAGTCCAGCAGGCCCTTCCAGGAGAACTGCTCGACCTGGGAGACGCCGAAGACGTCGTCCTCACCGGGGTCGGTGAAGTCGATCGGCTTGCCGCCCGAGGTCATCGGCTGCAGGGCACCCAGGGCGGTGCCGCCGTCGGACTCGCGCTTGAACCAGATGTTGGGGAACGCCAGGAAGCGGTGCCAGGCCACACCCATGTCGATGTTGACCGACACCGTGATCATCCAGATCAGCGAGGTGCTGATCTTGATCATGGCGACGAGGTAGACCAGGTTCTGCAGCACGCCCACGGAGAGGCCGTCGAAGGCCAGGACCAGCGGGTACGAGGCGAAGTACGCGGCCTGGTAGCTGTCGACGTCGTGCAGCGCGCCCTCGAGGCCGCGCAGGACGTAGATCGCGAGGCCGATGGTGAGGATGACGTACTCGACGAAGTACGCCTGCCAGGCGGTGGAGCCGGTGAAGCGGGACTTGCGGCCGGCCCGGGAGGGCAGGTTGAGCAGGCGGATCACCATCAGCACGGCGATGCCGATCACCGTCATGACACCGATGAACTCGATGTACATCTCGAACGGCAGGAAGCCGCCGAGGACCGGGAGCACCCAGTCGGCCTCGAAGAGCTGGCCGTAGGCCTGGGCGAGGGTCGGCGGCAGCGTCAGGAAGCCGATCGCGACGAACCAGTGGGCGACACCGACGATGCCCCAGCGGTTCATGCGGGTGTGGCCGAGGAACTCCTTCACCAGGGTCACACTGCGCTGGTAGGGGTTGTCGGTCCGGCTGCCGGCCGGGACCGGCTGGCCCAGCCTGAAGTACCGGACGAACTGGCCGATCGCGCGTGCGAGCAGCGCAACGCCGACCACGGTCAGGACCAGCGACACGATGATCGCGGCGAGTTGCATGGGGGCTCCTCGGGCCTGCGAGGGGTTTGGAGAGGGTCGTCTCGGGGGGCTCCACTACGGCTTCCCCGAGATTACTAAGCGGTAACTTATGCAGTCCGTCTGAGACTACCCCTATCTTCAGCCGCACTGTAGCCGGGTGCGGGGTGATCTGAGTCGCTGAGGCTTGCCTCAGGTGGCGCCCGTGTGCACCGGCGGCCAGATCGTCGCAAAGAGGGACATCGCCGTCTAACCTATCTCCGGAGGACGGCAGGGGGCCTCGCGCGCGCGTACCGTCGTCGGTCGGCCGTCGGAGCTCCGCTCGGGTCACACCCGTCGTCGGGTAGCCGTCGGAGCCGGGTGCGGCACGTGTTCGGATCTCCGCCGTCCGGCCGCCGGGCTCGGCTCCCGGCCCGAGGCGGCCAGGCGGTCCGCAGTCTGCGGCCCGCTATCCGGCGGCCCGCAATCCGGCGGCCCGCGGTCGTCGTCCGCGGCCCCGGCCGCACGGCTCCCGCCCCCGCGGGCGCCCCGCCCGGCGCCCCCGGCGCCCCCGGCGCCCCCGGCGACCGGGCTCCGCCCGCTCGTCGCCCCTCCGGCGGCTGCTTGCGCGTAAGGAACGGATAAGAGTTGAGCCCTCTCGGCTCAGGTCTGTTGATTCTGCGCGCCGTGTCAGGCATGCTTGAGTCTGATCCACTCAAGTCAGCTGGAGGAATCGAAATGGCACGTGCGGTCGGCATCGACCTGGGCACGACTAACTCCGTCGTCAGCGTTCTGGAGGGCGGCGAGCCCACCGTCATCACCAACGCCGAGGGCGCCAGGACCACGCCGTCCGTCGTCGCCTTCGCCAAGAACGGTGAGGTGCTGGTCGGCGAGGTGGCCAAGCGTCAGGCGGTCACGAACGTCGACAGGACCATCCGGTCGGTCAAGCGCCACATGGGCACCGACTGGAAGATCAACCTGGACGGCAAGGACTTCAACCCGCAGCAGATGAGCGCCTTCGTGCTGCAGAAGCTGAAGCGGGACGCCGAGGCGTACCTGGGCGAGAAGGTGACCGACGCGGTCATCACCGTCCCCGCGTACTTCAACGACGCCGAGCGCCAGGCCACCAAGGAGGCCGGTGAGATCGCCGGTCTGAACGTGCTGCGCATCGTCAACGAGCCGACCGCCGCCGCCCTGGCGTACGGCCTGGACAAGGACGAGCAGGTCATCCTGGTCTTCGACCTCGGTGGCGGTACGTTCGACGTCTCGCTGCTGGAGATCGGCGACGGTGTCGTCGAGGTCAAGGCGACGAACGGCGACAACCACCTCGGTGGTGACGACTGGGACCAGCGCGTCGTCGACTACCTGGTGAAGCAGTTCCAGTCGGGCCACGGCGTGGACCTGTCCAAGGACAAGATGGCGCTGCAGCGCCTGCGTGAGGCCGCGGAGAAGGCCAAGATCGAGCTGTCCTCGTCCACCGAGACCACGATCAACCTGCCCTACATCACTGCCTCCGCCGAGGGCCCCCTGCACCTCGACGAGAAGCTCACCCGCGCGCAGTTCCAGCAGCTGACCGCGGACCTGCTGGAGCGCTGCAAGACGCCGTTCAACAACGTCGTCAAGGACGCCGGCATCCAGCTCAGCGAGATCGACCACGTCGTTCTCGTCGGTGGCTCCACGCGTATGCCCGCCGTCGCCGAGCTCGTCAAGGAGATGACCGGCGGCAAGGAGGCCAACAAGGGTGTGAACCCGGACGAGGTCGTCTCGATCGGTGCCGCGCTCCAGGCCGGTGTGCTCAAGGGCGAGGTCAAGGACGTCCTGCTGCTCGACGTCACCCCGCTGTCCCTCGGTATCGAGACCAAGGGCGGCATCATGACCAAGCTGATCGAGCGCAACACCACGATCCCGACCAAGCGCTCCGAGATCTTCACGACGGCCGAGGACAACCAGCCGTCCGTGCAGATCCAGGTCTACCAGGGCGAGCGCGAGATCGCCGCGTACAACAAGAAGCTGGGCATGTTCGAGCTGACCGGTCTGCCGCCGGCGCCCCGTGGCGTCCCGCAGATCGAGGTCTCCTTCGACATCGACGCCAACGGCATCATGCACGTCACGGCGAAGGACCTCGGCACCGGCAAGGAGCAGAAGATGACCGTCACCGGCGGCTCCTCGCTGCCGAAGGACGAGGTCGACCGGATGCGCCAGGAGGCCGAGAAGTACGCGGAGGAGGACCACGCCCGCCGCGAGGCCGCCGAGTCCCGCAACCAGGGCGAGCAGCTCGTCTACCAGACGGAGAAGTTCCTCGCGGACAACGCGGACAAGGTGCCCGGCGAGATCAAGACCGAGGTCGAGTCCGCCGTCGCCGAGCTGAAGGAGAAGCTCAAGGGCGAGGACACCGCCGAGATCCGCACCGCCACCGAGAAGGTCGCGGCCGTCTCGCAGAAGCTGGGCCAGGCCATGTACGCCGACGCCCAGGGTGCGCAGGCCGCGGGTGCCTCCGCCGGAGCCGGTGCGGATGCCGGTGACGCCAAGGCGGACGACGATGTGGTCGATGCCGAGATCGTGGACGACGAACGCAAGGACGGTGCGGCGTGACGGAGGAGACCCCGGGCTTCGACGAGCAGCAGCAGCCGCAGCAGCCCGACGTTCCCGCCTCCTCCGACGACACCGAGCCGACGGCCGCCGCCACTCCCTCCTCCACCGAGGAGGGGGCGGACCAGGTCGGGGACGCGGGTCAGGACGCGGGCCTGGTGGCCCAGCTGGACCAGGTGCGCAGCGCGCTCAACGAGCGCACGGCGGACCTCCAGCGCCTCCAGGCCGAGTACCAGAACTACCGCCGACGGGTCGAGCGGGACCGGGTCGCCGTCAAGGAGACCGCGGTCGCGAACATCCTCGGCGAACTGCTGCCCGTCGTGGACGACATCGGCCGCGCGCGGGACCACGGCGAACTGGTCGGCGGCTTCAAGTCCGTCGCCGAGTCGCTGGAGGGCACGCTCGCGAAGATGGGCCTGCAGCAGTTCGGCAAGGAGGGCGAGCCCTTCGACCCGACGATCCACGAGGCCCTGATGCACTCCTACGCCCCGGACGTCACCGAGACGACGTGCGTGGCGATCCTGCAGCCCGGGTACCGCATCGGCGAGCGCACCATCCGCCCCGCGCGGGTGGCCGTCGCCGAGCCGCAGCCGGGCGCGCAGACGGTCAAGCCGGCCGAGGAGCAGCAGGCCGACGCCGAGGACGACAAGGAGACCGGTGGCCCGGAGGAGGGCTGACGTCACGAAGGGCACACGGAAGGAGGGACGTCGGGGATGAGCACGAAGGACTTCATCGAGAAGGACTACTACAAGGTCCTCGGCGTCCCCAAGGACGCCACCGAGGCCGAGATCAAGAAGGCGTACCGGAAGCTCGCCCGCGAGTTCCACCCGGACGCCAACAAGGGCAACACGAAGGCGGAGGAGCGCTTCAAGGAGATCTCCGAGGCGAACGACGTCCTCGGGGACCCCAAGAAGCGCAAGGAGTACGACGAGGCCCGCGCCCTGTTCGGCAGCGGCGGGTTCCGCCCCGGTCCGGGCGCGGGCGGCGGCGGCTCCTTCAACTTCGACCTGGGCGACCTCTTCGGGGGCGCCCAGGGCGGCCAGGGCGGCGCCGGAGGGTTCGGCGGCGGCCTCGGTGACGTCTTCGGCGGCCTGTTCAACCGGGGCGGCGCGGGCACCACGCGCACCCAGCCGCGGCGCGGGCAGGACATCGAGTCCGAGGTCACCCTCAGCTTCACCGAGGCGATCGAGGGCGCGACGGTCCCGCTGCGCATGTCCTCCCAGCAGCCCTGCAAGGCCTGTTCCGGCACCGGCGACAAGAACGGCACGCCGCGGGTGTGCCCGACCTGCGTCGGCACCGGGCAGGTCGCGCGGGGCAGCGGGGGCGGCTTCTCCCTGACCGACCCGTGCCCGGACTGCAAGGGCCGCGGGCTGATGGCGGAGCACCCCTGCGACGTCTGCAAGGGCAGCGGCCGGGCCAAGTCCTCGCGGACCATGCAGGTGCGCATCCCCGCGGGCGTCAGTGACGGGCAGCGCATCCGGCTGCGCGGCAAGGGCGCCCCGGGCGAGCGCGGCGGTCCGGCGGGCGACCTGTACGTCGTCGTGCACGTCGGCACCCACCCGGTGTTCGGCCGCAAGGGCGACAACCTCACCGTCACCGTGCCCGTCACCTTCGCGGAGGCGGCGCTCGGCGGCGAGGTCCGGGTCCCGACCCTGGGAGGCCCCCCGGTCACGCTGAAGCTGCCGCCGGGCACGCCCAACGGCCGCACCATGCGGGCGCGGGGCAAGGGCGCGGTCCGCAAGGACGGCACCCGCGGTGATCTGCTGGTCACCGTGGAGGTGAGTGTTCCCACGGACCTGTCGGGGAAGGCTCGCGACGCGCTGGAGGCGTATCGCGAGGCGACCGCGGACGAGGATCCGCGGGCGGATCTGTTCCAGGCCGCGAAGGGAGCTTGATGCAGATGGACGGCCGTCGACGCAATCCGTATGAACTGACCCAGGACACTCCGGTCTACGTCATCTCGGTGGCGGCCCAGCTCTCCGGTCTGCACCCGCAGACCCTGCGTCAGTACGACCGTCTGGGGCTGGTGTCCCCGGACCGCACAGCCGGCCGGGGCCGCCGCTACTCGGCCCGCGACATCGAACTGCTCCGTCAGGTGCAGCAGTTGTCGCAGACCGAGGGCATCAACCTGGCCGGTATCAAGCGCATCATCGAACTGGAGAACCAGGTCGCCGCGCTCCAGGCCCGGGTGGCGGAGCTGGAGGACGCCGTGGACGGCGCCGCCGCGGCGATGCGTCAGCGGGAGGCCGCGGTGCACGCCTCCTACCGGCGTGACCTGGTGCCCTACCAGGAGGTCCAGCAGACCAGCGCGCTGGTGGTGTGGCGGCCGAAGCGGCAGCAGCAGGCCGACTGACACCGGCGGCCGGACACCTCGCCCGGCACCGGCGGCCGGTGCTGCGGCCGGTGAAGCCACGTGCGGAGCCCGGAGGTTGACCCGACCTCCGGGCTCCGCCGCGTGTGAAGGGCGCGACGGCGCTTTCCCGACGCTTCGCGCGCATTCCGCTCATCGCTGTGCGGGACGCGTGCAGGACCGTCCGGAGAACCTCCATGAGCCCTTCGCGAGGCCCTTACGAGGTCAGCGGACCGTGATGTGTCCATCTCGTTAAGTGGTTCCACTTGACTGCGGAGGTGGCGGAAGCGTTGGCTTTCAGTCACATGGGTCGCAAAGTTGTGCCCACGTCCCGATCGCACCTGAAGTGAGCTGTCGCATGCGTCGCATCGCCATATCCGTCGTGGCTGTCACCTCGTTGTCCGTCGTGCTCGCCGGCTGCGGCATGCTCGACGCGACGGGCACCAGCGACGAAGCGAGTCCGGCCAAGGGCAACGACATAAAGGTCGGTCTGCTGCTCCCGGAGAAGGCCAACACCCGGTACGAGCAGTTCGACTACCCCATCTTCAAGAAGAAGGTGGACGCGCTCACCGGTGGCGAGGGCAAGGTCGACTACGCCAACGCGGACGCCAGCGCGGACAAGCAGGCCGGGCAGATGCAGCGGATGATCGACGAGAAGGTCGACGTCATCGTGCTCGACGCGGTGGACGCCAACGGGATCGCCGAGAACGTCAAGCGGGCGAAGGAGGCGGGCATCCCCGTCATCGCCTACGACCGGCTGGCCGAGGGCCCGATCGACGCCTACATCTCGTTCGACAACGAGCTGGTCGGCGAGGTGCAGGGCCGCTCCCTGCTGGAGTCGCTCGGCGGGGAGGGCGACCTCACCGACAAGATCGTGATGATGAACGGCTCCTCGACGGACCCCAACGCCAAGCAGTTCAAGGCGGGCGCGCTGTCCGAGCTCAAGGGCAAGGTGACGATCGCCAAGTCCTACGACACCAAGGAGTGGAAGCCGGAGAACGCCGAGGCCAACATGGCCGAGGCGATCAACGCGATCGGCAAGGACAACATCGCCGCGGTCTACTCCGCCAACGACGGCATGGCCGGCGGCATCATCAAGGCCCTGCAGGCCGCCGGGGTGACCGAGATGCCCCCGATCACCGGCCAGGACGCGGAACTCGCCGCGGTGCAGCGGATCATCACCGGCGACCAGTACATGAGCGTGTACAAGTCCTACCCGGCGGAGGCGGAGGCCGCGGCCGAGATGGCGGTGGCGAAGGTCCAGGGCCGGGACATCCAGTTCGACGCCCTGACCCGTGAGCGGGTGGACAGCCCCACGGACAAGAACATCCCGGCCCAGCTGGTGCCGGTGGTCGCGCTGACGCAGGACAACATCGAGGACACCGTCCTCGCCGACGGCATCTACACCAAGTCGGACATCTGCACCGCCAAGATCAAGGAAGCGTGCGACGCGATCGGTCTGAAGTAGCCGCGACCGTGGAGCGCGGCCCCGGTCGGGGGGACGGCCGGGGCCGCGCGGTCACGAGGCGGGGGGCCCGGGTTCGGACGGAGCGTCCGCGCCCAGCAGCCGCAGCCACTGCCGTTCCCGGTCCGTGAGTCGACGCGGACCGGGAGCGGCAGCGGTGTGTCCGGCTCCGTCCGGCTGCGGCGGTCCAGCGGCCGAAGCCGCCGCCCGGTCACCGGGCTGTTCGGTGTCCCACCTGGTCACAGTGGCGCGTCCCTTCCCCCGTCACGCGTCGCGTCCCCCGAGCACGACGCGTCCGGACGCCCGACGGCCGAACAGTCGGTTGCGGGGCCGTTCCCCCGGTCACCGACCCTGGCACCAGGGCCGCGCGCCCACCACCCTCATCTTGTTGCGCCGCGTCAACCCTGGAGGTCGGAATACCGGACGAATCGTCACGTACCCCAACTCCTCGGCGCGGGAGTCGTGTTGCGGATCACGCTGCGTCCGCGCATAGTTGCGCATCGGAAGGTGGCGCAACCGGGGGTGGGACGGGCGATGGCCGGTCACGGGACGGACGGGCACCCGCACGGTGCTGACCGGCTGTGCGAGGCCGGGGACCGCGTGTACACCCGGGCCGTACGCCGCGGGCGCGTGCCGCGCCGGGACGCGGAGCCCGTGCCGTGCCTGCTGGAACTGGCCCTGCTGCACCCGGACCCCGACGACATGGACTGGCTGGTGCCGACCTCCCCGCAGGAGGTCATGACCCGCCTGCTGCGCGGCATGTACGACGAGGTGAACGCGAGCCGGCGCCGGGTCGGGGCGGCCGTCGAGGCGTTCGAGCGCTACGCCGGTCTGGGCCGGTACGTGCCCGCGCCCCCGTCGGCGGAGGGGCCGGCGATCCGGGTGCTGGACGGGCTGGCCCGCATCCAGGCCGCGATGGACGAGGCGACCCAGGCGTGCACCCGGGAGGTGCTGACCGTGCAGCCCGGCGGCATCCGGCGGGAGGCGGAGCTGTCGGAGGGCATGCACCGGGCGATGGCGCTGCGGGGCCGGGGCGTGCGCATGCGGGACCTGTACACACACGTGGCCCGGCACGGCCACGGCCTGCTGTCCTACCTGGAGTTGATGGGCGACGCGGTGGAGGCGCGCACCCTGGACGAGGTGATCGAGCGGCTGATCCTCTTCGACCGCACGGTCGCCTTCATCCCCGCCAACGCCGAGCGCACGATGGCGCTGGAGCTGCGGCACCCGGCGCTGGTGGAGTATCTGGGCACCGTCTTCGAGCGGTTGTGGCGGCTCGCCATCCCGCTGACCGCGCCGCTGCCCGACACCGGCATCGAGGGCATCTCCCACCGCGAGCAGTCCATCGCGGCGCTGCTGGCGGAGGGCCACCAGGACGCCGTCATCGCGGAGCGTCTCGGCATCAGCGTGCGCACCTGCCGCGCCCACATCGCGCGGCTCTCGGAGACCCTGGGCGCGGCCAGCCGGACCCAGTTGGGGGTCCGCATCGCCCAGGCCGGCCTGGACGGCTCACGGAGCCGCCCGGCGGCCCCGCTCACGGTTCCGGGTCGAGGATCCCCGAGCGGGCGATGAGATAGCCGAGCTGCGCCCGGCTGCTGCTGCCCAGGGTCGCGGCCAGCTTGGCGATGTGGACGCGGGCGGTGCGGATGTTCATGCCGAGGCGTTCGGCGATGACCGCGTCGGTGTGGCCCTCGGTGAGGAGTTCGGCGATGGCGCGCTGGCGGGGGGTGACGCCGTTGACGCTGCGCAGGTCGGAGGGGCTCAGGTACAGGGGTGCGGCCAGGCGCCAGAAGCGGTCGAAGGCGGTGCAGAGGTAGCCGACGATGGCCGGGTGACGGGTCTCGACGGCCACGGAACCCTCCTTGTCGGCGGGGAGGAAGGCGACCTCCCGGTCGATGAGGATGAGGCGGTCCATGACCTCGTCCAGCGCGCGGACCTCGACGTCGCCTCGCAGCCGCTCATGACGGGCCGTCACGACGGGGAAGTGGCGCACGGTGGTCTGGTACAGGGTGCGGATGCGGCCGCCGCGGTCGAGCAGGCTCTGGTCGCGGGCGAAGGAGACGGCGTCGGCGACCTCGCCCCGGCGGCCGGTCAGTCCGGCGCGCGGCTGCACGGTCAGCACTTCCCGGGTGGCCTCCTCCATGGCCTCCGTGATGGCCTCGTTGATCCGCGCGGTGCCGCTGAGGACCCGGACGGCCGGGGGCTCGGTGGGCGCCGCCCGGCCGCCGCCCAGGCGCAGCAGCGGCTCGAAGTCCTGGGCCAGCCGCTCCTCCTGCCGCCGCACCCGCGCGAGGCGTTCTCCCGAGGCGCGCAGCAGCCGTTGCAGGGCCACGGCGGGGGCGACGGGCAGCAGGCGCCGCAGGTCGTCGACGGCCGGGTAGAGCAGGCCGAGGTCCACCAGACACGGCGCCGCGGCCGCGTCCGGGGCCGGCACGTGGCCCTCGCGCAGCGCGCGTTCGTACAGGGCCGTACCGGCCGGGCAGAGCTCCTCCGGGCCGTGCCCGGTGTGCGGCGCCGTCGTCACTTGACCGGGGGCTCCTGGTCGAGGATTCCCGACTGGGCGATGAGGTAGCCGAGTTGGGCCCGGCTGCCGCTGCCGAGAGCGGAGGCCAGCTTGGCTATGTGGGCGCGGCAGGTGCGGACGTTCATGCCCAGCCGCCGTGCGATGGCCTCGTCCACGTGCCCCTCCACCAGCAGCTTGGCGATGGAGTGCTGGATCTCGGTGATGCCGTCGGGTGCGGTCTCGTAGGGAGCGCCGACACTCAGGGGGACCGCGCGGCTCCACATGAACTCGAACACCTTGCGGAGGTAGCGCACGAGGCCGGGGTTGCGCAGTTCCAGGGCGACCTGCTGGTCGTCGCGGCTGGGGATGAAGGCGACGGTCTCGTCGCAGATGATCAGGCGCTCGACCAGCTCGTCGATCGTCCGGTGTTCCACCTTGCCGTCGGCGAGCTTCTCTGCGTAGGCCAGTTTCTCGGGGCTGTAACGGGCGGTGTGCTGGTACAGGGTACGGATGCGCACACCGCGTTCGATGAGGGGCCGGTCGCGCTCCAGGCCCTGGATCAGGCTCCGTTCGGGCCGGTTCCCGCTGGGCTGGACCGTGAGCATCTCGGTCCGGCACTCCGCCGTGGCCAGGTTGAGCGCCGCGTTGATCTGCTGGCCGCCTTCCAGGACCGTGATGGAGTCGCTGGGCACCGCCGCCTGGGCACTGAGTGCCATGAACGGTGCGAAGGTCTCCGACAGGTGCAGCGACTGGCGTCGCCGCTCGGCGATCTCGTGCTCCAGCGGATTGAGACGCTGGGCCAGGACCAGGGCCGGCGGGACGGGGCGCAGCCAGTCGGGATCGTCCGCGTCGGGGTGGAGCAGGGCGAACTCGACGAGGCAGGGAGCCGCCTGGACCTCCGCGCGCGCGATGCGACCGGCACGCAGTGCAGCGGTGTAGAGGCGCGCACCTTCCTGACACAACTCGGTCACCGCATGGGGATGTGTCTCGTTAGTCTGATTTGTTGGCAAATCTCCACCCCCCAGGGTCCTGAACGTGCAGGAACATGATGCATCGATCCTGTGGCCATAACGTGCCCGAATGAGCCATCGTCGTATGCGACGGGGGAAGAGGGGACCTTCAAGTGAGGACGAAGCCGACTATGCGTAACAGAATGCTTCGCTCGGTGCTTGGTGCCGCCTTCTCCGCCGTCATGGCTGCCGGGATCCTGGTCGGCCTGTCCGAGGCGAGCGGTGAGGTGCGGGCCGACAGCGCCTGGCCGGCCAGCGTGACGAGTGACGTGCTGCTCGCGGACAGTGCGTGGCCGGCGCCCAAGCCGGTCGCACCGCCGCGCGACGGAGCCGGGAGCTGACGTGACCACTCCACCCGACGACCGCTCCTTCCGCAGGGAGATGGCCACCGCCTACCGGTCCGGCTGGCACTTCATCGACCTGGTCACCGCCATCCCCCACAGTGGTGACTCGTTGATGGTGACGGTGTTCGGCGAGCCGGTGGTCGTCACCCGGGAAGAGGACGGTGACGTGCGGGCGTACCGGTGCCTGCGGCGTCCCCGCGGGGCACCCCAGCCCGTGCGGTGTGCCATCCGGTACGGAATGATCTTTGTGAACCTGGACCAGCGAGACCACCAGCGGGTGGAGTCCGACTCCCCCGCGACCCGGACCATTTCGGCCACCCCCCGCAGTGCCTGACGCGATTCCCCCGTCGTAAAAGATCGCTCAGGTGCTTCCCCCCGCAGCGGCGTCACCGTGACCTGAACACGGTGACGCCGCTGCAGTTTCTGCGGACATGTCCGGCTATCCGGTGGATCGCGTGATGGCCGGGAGTGAGCGGTCGGTGCTCTCCTCCGCTCCCCTCCGGCGCCTTCCATGACCTTCCCGTGCGTTCCGCGCCCTTTCGGCACCTTCCAGCCCCTTTCGTCCGTCCCGTCCCTCCCGTCCCTGCCGTCCCATCCCTTGCGTTCGGTTCCGCCTCCGTCCCCGCCCCTGCCTCACCCCCGCTCTCGCCCCCGCTCCGGCCCGGCCGCCCTGCGCGTGCCGGGCCTTCGTGCTTGCCTGGTCACCGGGGCGTCCCGGTCGGCGGTGAGGGCTCCTGGGCCGGAGGGGAGGCGCAGAGCGGGAAGGGGCTCCGGGTCGCCCTCGGGTCTAAGGGGCAGGTTCCTGAGCCGGAGGCGGGTGTCGCCCCGTAGGGGGCGGAGGAGGCGAGGGCCGCCCTCCGGGCGGTGCGGTGTCGTGCGACGCTCCGGCCGGGGAACTTGCCCCAGGTGCTCCTCGTTGGAGCCTTGAGTGGAATAGACTCAAGTTTATGTACGTTGGCCGAGTCAGCCATGAAGGCCGCTGAAGGGTCACCGCAAGGAGGAGAACGGACACGTGGACGCCGAGCTGACCAACCGGAGCCGGGACGCGATCAACGCCGCCGGCAACCGCGCCGTGACCGAGGGGCACCCCGACCTCACCCCCGCCCACCTGCTGCTCGCGCTGCTCCAGGGGGAAGGCCGCCCGCAGAACAACGAGAACATCACGGACCTGCTCGCCGCGGTCGACGCCGACCAGGCGGCCGTGCGCTCCGGCGCCGAGCGGGTGCTCGCCGGCCTGCCGAGCGTCACCGGGTCCACGGTCGCCCCGCCCCAGCCCAACCGCGAACTGCTCGCCGTCATCGCGGACGCCCAGGCCCGCGCCCGCGACCTCGGCGACGAGTACCTGTCCACCGAGCACCTGCTGATCGGCATCGCCGCCAAGGGCGGGGCCGCCGGTGAGGTGCTGTCCGGGCAGGGCGCCACCGCGAAGAAGCTGCAGGACGCCTTCCAGAAGACGCGGGGGACCCGCCGGGTGACCACCCCCGACCCCGAGGGCCAGTACAAGGCGCTGGAGAAGTTCGGCACCGACCTGACCGCCGCCGCCCGGGAGGGCAGGCTCGACCCCGTGATCGGCCGTGACCAGGAGATCCGGCGCGTCGTGCAGGTGCTGTCCCGCCGCACCAAGAACAACCCGGTCCTCATCGGTGAGCCCGGCGTCGGCAAGACCGCCGTCGTCGAGGGGCTCGCCCAGCGGATCGTCAAGGGAGACGTCCCCGAGTCGCTGAAGGACAAGCGGCTGGTCGCCCTCGACCTCGGGGCCATGGTGGCGGGCGCCAAGTACCGGGGCGAGTTCGAGGAGCGGCTGAAGACCGTCCTGGCGGAGATCAAGGAGTCCGACGGGCAGGTCGTCACCTTCATCGACGAGCTGCACACCGTCGTCGGCGCGGGCGCCGGCGGCGACTCCGCGATGGACGCCGGCAACATGCTCAAGCCGATGCTGGCCCGCGGCGAGCTGCGCATGGTCGGCGCCACCACCCTGGACGAGTACCGCGAGCGGATCGAGAAGGACCCCGCGCTGGAGCGGCGCTTCCAGCAGGTGCTGGTCGCCGAGCCGTCCGTCGAGGACTCCATCGCCATCCTGCGCGGACTCAAGGGACGCTACGAGGCGCACCACAAGGTCCAGATCGCCGACAGCGCCCTGGTCGCCGCCGCGACCCTCTCCGACCGCTACATCACCTCCCGCTTCCTGCCCGACAAGGCCATCGACCTCGTCGACGAGGCCGCCTCCCGGCTGCGCATGGAGATCGACTCCTCGCCCGTCGAGATCGACGAACTCCAGCGCGCCGTCGACCGGCTGAAGATGGAGGAGCTGGCCATCGGCAAGGAGACCGACCCGGCCTCCCGCGAGCGCCTGGAGAAGCTGCGCCGCGACCTCGCCGACAAGGAAGAGGAGCTGCGGGGCCTGAACGCCCGCTGGGAGAAGGAGAAGCAGTCCCTCAACCGGGTCGGTGAGCTGAAGGAGAAGCTGGACGAGCTGCGCGGCCAGGCCGAGCGCGCCCAGCGCGACGGCGACTTCGACACCGCCTCCAAGCTGCTCTACGGCGAGATCCCCTCCCTGGAACGCGACCTGGAGGCCGCCTCGGAGGCCGAGGAGGAGGTGGCCCGGGACACCATGGTCAAGGAGGAGGTCGGCTCCGACGACATCGCCGACGTGGTCGCCTCCTGGACCGGCATCCCCGCCGGCCGCCTGATGGAGGGCGAGACGCAGAAGCTGCTGCGCATGGAGGAGGAGCTGGGCAAGCGCCTCATCGGCCAGACCGAGGCCGTGCGGGCGGTGTCGGACGCGGTCCGGCGCTCCCGGGCCGGCGTCGCCGACCCCGACCGCCCCACCGGCTCCTTCCTCTTCCTCGGCCCGACCGGCGTCGGCAAGACCGAACTGGCCAAGGCGCTCGCCGACTTCCTCTTCGACGACGAGCGGGCCATGGTCCGCGTCGACATGTCCGAGTACAGCGAGAAGCACAGCGTGGCCCGGCTGGTCGGTGCCCCGCCCGGCTACGTCGGCTACGAGGAGGGCGGCCAGCTCACCGAGGCCGTCCGGCGGCGCCCGTACAGCGTGGTGCTGCTGGACGAGGTGGAGAAGGCCCACCCGGAGGTCTTCGACATCCTGCTCCAGGTGCTGGACGACGGCCGCCTCACCGACGGCCAGGGCCGCACCGTCGACTTCCGCAACACCATCCTGGTGCTGACCTCCAACCTGGGCAGCCAGTTCCTGGTGGACCCGCTGACCAGCGAGACGGAGAAGAAGGAGCAGGTGCTGGAGGTGGTGAGGGCCTCCTTCAAGCCGGAGTTCCTCAACCGCCTGGACGACCTGGTGGTCTTCTCGGCGCTCACCAAGCCCGAGCTGGAGCGGATCGCCGCCCTGCAGATCGACCGGCTGGCCCGCCGCCTCGCCGAGCGCCGGCTCACCCTGGAGGTCACCGACGAGGCCCTGGCGTGGCTCGCCGACGAGGGCAACGATCCGGCCTACGGCGCCCGGCCGCTGCGCCGGCTCGTCCAGACCGCGATCGGGGACCGGCTCGCGAAGGAGATCCTCTCCGGCGAGATCCGGGACGGCGACACGGTGCGCGTCGACCGCTTCGGCGACGAACTGATCGTGGGACCGGCCACCGGCAAGACCCTGTAGGGCGCGCGGGGCACCCCGGACGTCCGGGCCCGGCCGTGGCGGGAGCCGTCACGGCCGGGCCCGGGGCGTTTTCCGGCCCGTCGCGGCCCCGGACGGTGGGCCCGCCGTGCGGGGGTACCCGGGGCCGCGGAAGGATCCCTGCCCGGATCATCGACCGGATCGAGTCAGCCGAGGGCTGACAGGCCCCGTCGGGGCTTGCCACGCCCCTCCCCGCATGGGAGAGGATGGCGGGATCCGTACGAAGGGAAAATCACGGTGAGCATCGACCCGTCCTCGATTCCAAGTTTCGGGGGCCAGCCCGAGCCGCAGCCCCAAGGACCGGCGGGCCCCGTCGTCCCGGATCAGGACCTCGTCAAGCAGCTCCTCGACCAGATGGAGCTGAAGTACGTCGTCGACGACGAGGGTGACCTCGCGGCGCCGTGGGAGCAGTTCCGTACCTACTTCATGTTCCGCGGTGAGGAGGATCAGCAGATCTTCTCCGTGCGGACGTTCTACGACCGCCCGCACCAGATCGACGAGAAGCCCCAACTGCTGGAGTCCGTCGACGACTGGAACCGCCGCACCCTGTGGCCGAAGGTCTACACGCACACCCACGACGACGGCACCGTCCGTCTGATCGGTGAGGCGCAGATGCTCATCGGCATGGGCGTCAGCCTGGAGCACTTCGTCTCCTCCACGGTCAGCTGGGTGCGGGCCGCGATCGAGTTCGACAAGTGGCTCGTGGAGCAGCTCGGCCTGGAGCAGGACGTCAACGAGGCGGACAAGCCGGACGACGAGTAGTCCGCCGCCCCCGGCGGCCGGCGGCACCGGCCAGGTGGACGCCGCGCGGGAGCAAGCACAGCACAGCCCGGCCCGGAGGCCGGCCGACCCGGCCGGCTGCGGGGCCGGGCTCTGTCGTGCCGGGACCGCGGTGGCCACGCCGCTCCGTCCTGCTTCGCCTCCCCGCCCGCGAACGCCCGCTCCGGGCGCCCGGAGCCGCCTATTCTTGTGGCCATGACAGCCCAGCCCCCGGAGCACCTGCCGCACTCCGTCCCCCCGGGCGGTCTCCGCGCCTCCCACGACGACCGGGAAGCGGTGGTGGAACGACTGCGCGACGCGGCCGCCGAGGGGCGCATCGGCCTCGACGAGCTGGACGCGCGCCTGGAGCAGGCGCTGACGGCCAAGACGTACGCCGAGCTGGACGTGCTGACCGCCGACCTCCCCCAGCCGCCGTCCCCGGCCGACCAGCCGCCCCTGGTGCTCAAGGGCGGCCTGCACGGGGCGTCCCGGGGCCCCGGGAGCTGGGAGGTCCCCGGGCACGTGATCGCCCGCGGCGGCCTGGGCGGCGTGAAGCTGGACTTCACCCGGGTCGAGTGCCGCCTGCCCGAGGTGACCGTGGAGGCGTACGGGGAGGCGGCCGGCGTCACCGTCGTCATCCCCGACGGCTGGGCCGCGGACACCGGCGCCCTGGACCCGGGCATCGGCGGCCTGAAGGACACCACCACCCCCGACCGCCTCCCCGGCACCCCCCTGATCCGGCTCACCGGTTCCGGCGGCATGGCGGGCGTGGTCGTCCGCCACCCCAACCGCTGGGAGCGGCGCAAGCTGAACAGCAACCCGGTGCGGCGTTAGGGTCCTTCGTTCGGATCAGGCCGGATCAGGCCGCGGTGCCGGGGCCCGCAAGCCCGGCCTGATCCGAACGAGAGGTCCTGGGTTCCACCGGAACGGCCGCCGCCCCGCCGATCTCCGGCACCGGCCGTGAGCGGGCCGCACAACCTGTTCGACCCGAAGCCTTTCCGTGAGCGTCGGGCCGTCGGAAAGTCAGCCGTGCGTCGTCCCTCTTGCAGAAGGCGAAGCGGACGTGGCTGCGGCTGACGCCGGGGTCGTCGTAGAACACGGAGTCGGTGATGGCGACGACGCCGCAGCGTTCCGGGCTGTTCGGGGGATCCGGTGATCCAGCCGACAACTCGCTGGCCTTGCTGTTCCTCAGTCGTGCGACAGGCCGCTGCGTCCGGCGGCCGTACCGACGGGCTCGGTGACGCGGCACTGTCCGTCGTATCCTGACCGCACACGGGAAGGAGCCGTTCATGAGCGTCGACGCGATCGTGCACACCGAGTTCCCCAAGGGGTACACGGTCCTGTTCGGGGCCGACGGAAAGGTGATCATGACCCCGCAGAGCGAAGAGCACTCCAGCACCATCAGGTCGATGCAGATCGACTCCGCTCTTGCCCTCGGCCGTCACGCCAAGGTCACCTCCGACGTCTACATCGACTTCCCCGCCGACGAGAACTCCGCCCCCGATCTGGCGATCCTTCGCGAGGACGCCCGCCGGGAGGGCAAGCGCTACAGCTACGAGGACGTCCTGCTGATCTCCGAGGTCGTCTCGACCTCCTCCGCGCGCAAGGACTACGACGACTGCACCGCGAAGTACGGCCGCTACGGAATCCCGGTCTACCTGGTCGTGGACCCCTACGCCCAGGAAGTCGTCCTCCACACCCAGCCGACCGCCACCGGTTACATCGCCGCGCACACGCACAAGTACGGCACGGGCAAGCTCCCCATTCCCCTGGCCGACGGCCGCACCTTCACCCTCGACCTCGACGAGCTCCCGCGCCCGGAGCCCGAGGCGGAGGGCCGCTGACGAGGGACGTCCCGCCGGTCAGGCCCGTTCCGTGCCGCGAGTGGTGACGAGCGCTCCTGGAGCCGGCACCACCGGTTGCGCGGTGAGCGACGGCGCGGACGGGCCCGCTCCTGGCTGGCCGAGGAGGGGTACTGCCCGCACATCTCGTTGCTGTCCCTGTCCTGCATGATCCGCGCGCTGTCAGCGGGCCTGACGGCAGTCGAATGCGGGTGCGCGGCGGCTCGGAGCGACCAGGCCGTGTGGCCGGGCCACAGGGTGGTACATCCGTTGCGTCAGGCGGCCAGCGTCTTGAGCCGGGAGGCCGCCTCCTTCAGGACGCCTGTCCGCTTGCAGAACGCGAATCGCACGAAGGGCGCGCCGTGCTCGCGGTGGTCGTAGAAGACCGCGATGGGGATCGCGACCACCCCGCAGCGTTCCGGCAGGGCCCGGCAGAAGGCGATGCCGTCGGTCTCGCCCAGGGCGCGGATGTCGGCGGTGATGAAGTAGGTGCCGGACGGGCGGTAGACCGTCAGGCCCGCCTCCTCCAGGCCGGCGGCGAGGAGGTCCCGCTTGCCGCGCAGGTCGTCCCGCAGCCCCGTGAAGTACGACTCCGGCAGCGCGAGCGCCTCCGCGACCGCGTACTGGAACGGGCCCGCGGAGACGTAGGTCAGGTACTGCTTGGCCGAGCGGACGGCGGTGACCAGCGGGCGGCGAGACAGATTCCGCCTTTCGGGCCGAGGCGCGGACTCAGCTCCCGTCAGTCCAGTACTTCTGGAGTCTCACAACCGCCTCCTCCTTGGTCATCCTCGCCACAGCGTCCTCGTCGACGCCCACGCGGTGAATGAGCAGATGCACCAGGTCGGCGGGAAGTGCCTCGCGTGGCGGCTCGGGAGCGCCCCGGTCAGGCAGTTCGCCCTGCTGTGCGCAGGCCCAGAACTCGTCCTCGGTGACGTTCAGTTGGTCTCGCAGGATGTGCCGCCACGTGGCGGGGCCGTACGCCGTGCGATCCACCGGGTGCGAGATTCTCGTACGCAGGATCCTGCCGTCGTGCAAGGTGAGTTCGTAGGTCACATGGTGGGTACCGGTGCGCCCGCGGGAATCCCGGACCCGTTCCCACTTCTCCACGCGGCAGAAACGATCGTGGTTCTCACGGTCGGGCTGGGGCCAGGTCACTGCGGAGCACCCACCAGCCAGTCGCGCAGTTCTCCGTCCTCGCTGAGGGCGATCAGCTGCACCAGACCCCAGTTCTCCGCGTGGTTGGGGGCCACCCGCAGCCTGTCCTGCCAGTCTTCGGCGTACTCGCGCAGGACCTGGACCATCTCCTCTATCGCTTCGTCGAACGTGGCCCCGTCGGCGGCCAGTGGCAGGCCGGGCAGAAAGACGGACCAGCCGCCCGCCTCCGCGACCACCTCAGCCTTCGAGGGGCACACGAGCGACAGAAGATGGCGCAGTCGCTGCACGTCCACGACTGCCGACCGGCGGGAGTCACGGCGTACGGTCGCTACCAGCCCCTCGTCGGCCGCGTCGAGGAGGTCCTTCAGGTGCGCGCGCGCCTGGGTGTAGCTCTCGTAGTGCACCGCGGCCATGACCTGCCTCCTCGATCGTCCAGCCTCTCCAGCGTGTACCCCTCCGCTACGTACGTCAAGTACGCGAAGTACTCCACGTACTCGACGTGCGTTCGCGGTCCCGGCGAACGAACGACCGGCACCGTCCCGGCGCCCCGCCACGGCCGGCACGTCCAGCTCGGCCCGTTCTCCGAACGCCCGCAGACGGCCGCTGGGGTGCTCGCCGTGACCCGGTCCCATTCGGGCACAGGGGGCGAGCTCACGGCGCCATGCGTTGTAGGCGGTTGGCGGCCTCGTCGAGGACGTCGTCCCTCTTGCAGAAGGCGAAGCGGACGTGGCTGCGACTGACGCCGGGGTCGTCGTAGAAGACGGAGTTGGGGATGGCGACGACGCCGCAGCGTTCCGGGAGCGCTCGGCAGAAGGCGTGGGCGTCTTTCTCACCGAGAGGGGTGATGTCGGTGGTGATGAAGTATGTGCCCCGTGGCATGTACGTCTCGAACCCGGCCGCCCGCAGGCCGTCGCCGAGCAGATCGCGCTTGCGTTGCAGGTCGTCCCGCAGCCCCGTGAAGTACGACTCCGGCAGCGCGAGCGCCTCCGCGACCGCGTACTGGAACGGGCCCGCGGAGACGTAGGTCAGGTACTGCTTGGCCGAGCGGACGGCGGTGACCAGTTCGGGGGATCCGGTGACCCAGCCGACCTTCCAGCCGGTGAACGAGAAGGTCTTGCCGGCGCTGGAGATGGTGACCGTGCGCTCCCGCATGCCGGGGAGGGTGGCCAGCGGGACGTGCTCGGCGTCGTCGAAGACAAGGTGCTCGTAGACCTCGTCGGTGACGACCAGCAGGTCCCGCTCCACGGCCAGGGCGGCGATCTGCGCCAGTTCCTCGCGGGTGAGGACGGTGCCGGTGGGGTTGTGCGGGGTGTTGATCAGCAGGAGGCGGGTGCGGTCGGTGACGGCGTCGCGCAGTTCGTCGAGGTCGAGCCGGAAGCGGCCGTCGCCGGGGCGGAGCGTGACGGGGACGCGGGTGCCGCCCGCCATGGCGATGGAGGCGGCGTAGGAGTCGTAGTACGGCTCCAGGGCGATCACCTCGTCCCCGGGCTCCACCAGGGCGAGCAGGGCGGCGGCGATGGCCTCGGTGGCGCCGGCGGTGACCAGCACCTCGGTGTCGGGGTCGACGGACAGGCCGTAGCGGCGCCGCTGGTGGGCGGCGACGGCGGTGCGCAGTTCGGGGATGCCGAGGCCCGGCGGGTACTGGTTGCCGCGGCCGTCCCGCAGCGCGCGCACGGCGGCCTCCCTGACCTCCTCGGGGCCGTCGGTGTCGGGGAAGCCCTGGCCGAGGTTGATCGCCCCGGTGCTCAGGGCCAGGGCGGACATCTCGGCGAAGACCGTGGTCCCGAACTCGGCGAGGCGGCGGTTGAGGAGGGGGCGCGCGCTGGAGGTCATGGGTCATCCTGCGCCGAAGCTCTGGCTTTGCTCAACTCTGCTTTGGGCCGTGCGGGCATCGGGCATCTCCCGCACACACGCGTGAGCGAGGCGCCCACGGGGGGCTGCTTCGGGGGATCACGGGGGAACGGAAGGAGCGGACGTCATGGGGGATTTCCTGTACTGGCTGGTCGTCCTGTTCGTGTTCATCGGGGCCGTCGTGCTGATCGGGGTCATGGTGGGCCGCGGGAGCGGGCGCGCGGTGCCCGCGTCCGGGCGGCGGGGGCGCCGGGAGAGCTGGTGGGCGGCCGGTGACAGCGGCAGCGGTTCCGCCGGCTCGTCCTGCGGCGGTTCCTCGTCGTGCGGCGGCTCGTCGTCGTGCGGGGGCGGCGGCGGGGGCGGTTGCGGCGGCGGAGGGGGCTGAGCCGCCGGGACGGCAGCCGCCGGCTTCCGCTTCCGGGGGAGGGCGGTGGGGTCCGCGCGGGGGGCGGACCCCGCTGTCGCCGGGCGGGACGCCACGACGGACCGGTCGCGGCGTCGCCGTCGTCGTCGGCGCCGTGGCCGGGCGGCCGGTTCCGAAAGGGCGCGTGGCCGGGCGTTCGCACGGGTGCGTGCCGGGCGCGCGGGGTGCGCGGCGCGATTGAACAGTTGAGCTGTGGAGCCCTCTAGGGGATGGAAACCGCCTGAACTTGGGTAAAAACGCTGTATCGGCGCCACGGTTCATGATTCCCTCTCAACCACCAACGCAGCCCTCGGACTTCCAGCGGAGCCCGTCCCGACCGGCCGACCGGGCTGACGGGCCGAACCCGGTACGACCGGGGTGCGCCGGACTCCCCCCATCTCTTCCTCCTTGCGCGCTTGCGGAGCCGATCCATGCTCACGACCCTGAACACCTCCTACACCGACACGTGCGCGGCCGACCTCGCCTGGGCCCTGGGCCGCGAGCCGCTGCCCGCGCTGGCCACGCTCGATCTCGAACTGACCGGCGTGAAGCTCCAGATGCGCCTGCTCGGCGCGTCCCACCAGGTGCTCGTGGAGGAGGAGCGCGGACTGTGCTCGGAGACGGTGGCGTGCATTCCGGGCAGCAGTACGCCCCTTCCCCTGGGCGTCGCCAAGCGGGTGGGCGACTGGGAGTACGAGTTCGCGGCCCGGGTGGAGGTGCTCTCCCCGGGCTCGTTCGCGGGCCGCGCCCAGGAGTTGCTCGCCCTGGTGGCCGACCATCCGCAGGGGCTGGCGGGGGTGTTCCCCGGCAGCCCGCACGCGTTCACCGCCCTGCTGGCCCAGCGCCATGAGGACCAGGTGCACTGGCGCACCTGGCACGCGTACCCGCAGGAGGGGCAGTTGGTGACCACCCGCACCCGAGTGGGGACGCGGGTCCGGGCGGCGGCCTGAGGCGCGGGGACGAGGGGACGAGGGGCCGCCGGGGCTGCGGCCTGAAGGGCTGGGACGAAGGGCCGTCCGGGCGGCGGCCTGCGGTGCGCGGGCGCGGGTTTGGCCCGGCGGCGGCCGGGAGGCGAGCGCACGGGCCCGTCCGGGCGGCGGTCGGCGGCACGAGGCGGGGCACCCGGCGGACCTGGGGCGGACCGGGGCGACGCGCGGGCCGGCGAGCCTGCCCGGGCGGGATTCCGCTCGTCCCAATATCGGTCAGGAGTAAACAAGCACCACACGTGTGGGTGACGATCCGCGCCCGAGGTGTGACGTAACGTCGCAGGGTGATCGAACCGCACGCCCCCGCTCCGCCCCGTTCCACCGCACCCGGGGGCGGGCCGCACGGCTCCGGTGGCGGTCCGGTCGGCGGCCCGCCGCCGCTGCCGGTCCGGCAGGGCACCGGGCGGTTCCTGGTCCTGGCCGGGGTGTTCGTCTGTGCGGCGTGCGGGCTCGTGTACGAGCTCGAACTGCTCGCCCTGGCCACGTACTTGATGGGCGACTCGGTCACCCACGCGTCGGTCGTGCTGTCCGTCATGGTGTTCGCGATGGGCATCGGCTCCCTGGCCGCCAAGCGGCTGCGCGGGAACGCGGCGGCCGGGTTCGGGGCCGTCGAGGCGGCCCTCGCCCTGACCGGCGGGTGCAGCGCGATGGCCCTCTACGCGGTCTACGCCTTCACGGGCGCCTGGGGCGGCGTCTGGGAGAACGGCCCGCGCTGGCTGCTGGTGGGGTTCTCCCTGGCCACCGGTCTGCTCATCGGTGCCGAGGTGCCGCTGCTGATGGAGCTGATCCAGCGGATCCGGCGCCAGGACGCGGGCGGCGCGGTGGCCGACCTGTTTGCCGCCGACTACGTCGGCGCGCTGGTCGGCGGGCTCGCCTTCCCGTTCCTGCTGCTGCCGTTCCTGGGGCAGTTGACCGGGGCGCTGATCACCGGCGCCGTCAACGCGGTGGTGGGCGCGGCGCTGGTGCTCGGGCTGTTCCGGCAGGACCTCGGCCGCCGCGACCGCCGCCTGCTGGTGGTGGCCAACGTCTGCGTGCTCGCCCTGCTCGCCTCCGCCGCGGTCCTGGTCGACGACTTCGAACGGGCCGCCCGGACGGCGATGTACGGCTCGGACGTCCGCGTCGCCCTGCACACCGGCGTGCAGGAGGTGGTGCTCACCGGGGGGCGGGACGGCCGCCCCGCCGACCTGTTCCTCGACGGGCGGCTCCGGGTCAGCGGACAGGACGCGCCCCGCGCCGCCGAGGCGCTGGTGCACCCCGCGATGAACGGGCCGCGCGCCCGGGTGCTGGTCCTCGGCAGCGGGGACGGGCTGGCGGTCCGGGAGGTGCTGCGGTTCGAGGGCGTGCACCGGGTGGACGTGGTCACCCGCGACCCGGGGCTGGTGCGGCTGGCGCGCACCGACCCGGCGCTCACCGCACTGAACGGGCGGGCGTTCGACGACCCCCGGGTGCGGGTCACGGCCGGCGACCCGTTCAGCCGGCTGCGCGGCGGCCCCCGGGCCGCGTACGACGTGGTGGTCTCCGATCTGCCGCACCCCGCGATCACCGAGAGCACGAAGCTGTACTCGCTGGAGTTCTACGGGCTCGCCCGGCGGGTGCTGGCGCCCGGCGGGCGCCTCGTCGTGCACACCGGACCGGTCACCGGCCGCGCCCGGGTCCTGGGGACCGTCGAGTCGACCCTGCGCGCGGCCGGCTTCGGCACCGCCCCGTACCGGCTTCCCGGGCTGCGGTCCGCCGGTGCCGGGCCCGACCGCACGCCCCGGGGCGGGGCGACCGGGAAGGACCGGGGGTTCGTCCTGGCCTCCCGCGCCACGCCCGGGCTCCGCCTCGACCCGTCCGGCCCGCGCCCGCGCACCCTCACCGGTGCCGGCCTCGCCGCCGCCGCGCGCCGCGCCGAGGACAGCCGCCCGCCCGGCCTGCCGCCGTCCACCCTGGTCCACCCGCGCTACGCCCGCTGAGGCCGCGGGGCCCGGCCGTGACCCGGGCGGGGCCCGGGCCGCGCGCCGACGCGCCGTGACTTCGCGCCGACGGGGGTACAGCCCGGTGTCGCCTGGGTAGGCTCGGCAGGCATGGAGCACGAGGTGTTCGTTCCGGTTCCGGCCGATCGGCTCAGAGCAGTGCTGGACGACCCCGCGCGGGTCGCCCGGGCGGTGCCCGGGCTCCAGCACGACGCCGGCGCGGAGCCGGTCGCCGGCCGGCTGAAGGTCCGTATCGGCAGTCACTCCATCACCTACGGCGGCGCCGTGCGCGTCACCGGGCAGGACGACGGCTCCTACGTCGTGGAGGGCGAGGCGGCGGAGACCCGCGGCACCGGCTCGGTGAAGCTGACCCTGCGGCTGGGGCTGCGGGAGGCGGAGGGCGGCACCACGCTCGCCGCCGACGGCACGGCGCGCGCCGACGGCCGGATCACCGGCCTCCCGCCGGACGCGGTGGCCGCGGCGGTCACCCGGCTGCTGACCCGGTTCGCGGAGAACCTGGGGACCGCGGCCCGGCAGGACGACGCCCCGCCGGACGCCGCCCCGGGCCCGGAGGCGCCGTCGGACGCGTCCCCCGGCGCGCCCCGGGCCGCCGAAGCACTGCCGGAGGCGTCCCCGGCCGCCGGGACGCCGTCGGAGACGGTCCAGGAGGCGGCGACCGAGGACTTCGAGCCGGGCGGCACCGGCGACTTCGAGGCCGCGCCGGACGCGGACGACGCCCCGGCCCCGGACCCCGCCCACCGCATCGGCGCCGACGCCTCCCCGTCCGCTCTCGACCCGGTGGCGGCGGGCGAGGACGAAGAGGACGAAGAGGCCGGAGAGGCCGGAGAGGCCGGAGAGGCCGGAGAGGTCCTGGGGGCCGGGGGTCCCGAGGAGGCCGGCGACGCCGTCGCGGAGGCCGCCCACGCACGCCGTACGATGATCGGCCGCAGCGCCGAGGAGGTGGACCACGCCCCACCGCGCGGCCGGTACGCCCCCGTGCCCGCGCCCCAGACCGTCTCGCCGCCCGCCCCGCTGCGCTGGGCCGCCCCGGCCGCGGCCCTCGCCGTGGCTTCCGCCGTCGTCGCCGTGCGGTTCCTGCGCCGCCGCCGGTGACCCCGGGCCGCCGGCGATCCCTGGCCGCCGGTGGCCCCCGGTCGCGGTTCCCCCTGGCCGCTGCGGCCCCCGGCCGCGGTGACACCACCGGCCGGTCGTGCCCCCCGGCCGGTGATGATCAGCGCAGTAGGGTCGTCCCGTGAGCAATGACGACATCACGCTGACCGCGGGCGACGCGGAGGTGACCGTGCGGCCGGGCAACGGCGGGCGGGTCGCAGGGCTGCGGATCGGCGGCACGGAGCTGCTGCGGCAGGGCGAGCGGTTCGGGTGCTTCCCGATGGTCCCCTGGTGCGGACGGATCCGTGACGGCCGGTTCCGGGACGGCGCCACCGTCCACCAGATGCCGCTGAACGCGCCGCCCAACGCCATCCACGGCACCGCCCGGGACGCCGCCTGGCGCACCGCCCGCGTGGACGACGGCGCCGCCGTCCTCACCTTCGACCTCGCCGAGCCGTGGCCCTACCCCGGACGCGTGACCCAGCGGATCGAGCTCGCCGAGGACTCCCTGACGCTGAGCATGGCGGTGGAGACCTACGAGTCGTCCTTCCCGGCGCAGATCGGCTGGCACCCCTGGTTCAACCGCACCCTCGACGGTGCGGAGGCCGTCCTGGACTTCACGCCCGCCTGGCAGGAGGAGCGGGGCGAGGACCACCTGCCCACCGGCCGCCGCATCGATCCCCGGCCCGGCCCGTGGGACGACTGCTTCGGCATGCCCGACGGCGTCGACGTCACCGTGACCTGGCCCGGCCGGCTGAGCCTGCGGATCACCAGCCGCGAGCAGTGGGTGGTGGTCTACGACGAGCAGCGCGAGGCCGTCTGCGTGGAGCCGCAGACCGGCCCGCCCGACGGGCTGAACAGCGCCCCGCGCCTGGTCACCCCGCTGGAGCCGCTGGAGGCCACGACGACCTGGACGTGGACCCGCCTCTAAGCTGGCTGCCATGACGGACACGCGCGGCGCGCTGCTGCAGCAGATCAAGGACAAGGCCGTGGTGCACGGCAAGGTGACGCTCTCCTCGGGGCTGGAGGCCGACTACTACGTCGACCTGCGCCGCGTCACCCTCGACGGCGAGGCCGCGCCGCTGGTCGGTCAGGTGCTGCTCGACCTGACCGAGGACTACGCGTTCGACGCGGTGGGCGGCCTGACCATGGGCGCCGACCCGGTGGCCGCCGCCATGCTGCACGCCGCTGCCGCGCGCGGCCGCAGGCTGGACGCGTTCGTCGTCCGCAAGGCGGCCAAGGCGCACGGTCTGCAGCGCCGGGTGGAGGGGCCGGACATCGCCGGCCGCCGTGTCCTGGTCGTCGAGGACACCTCCACCACCGGCGGTTCGCCGCTCACCGCGGTCGAGGCCGTGCGGGAGGCGGGTGCCGAGGTGGTGGCCGTCGCCACCATCGTCGACCGGGCGACCGGCGCCGCGGAGAAGATCCGGGAGGGCGCGGGCGTGCCGTACCTGTTCGCGTTCGCCAAGGACGAACTCGGGCTCGACTGACCGGCGGCACCGGTCGTACCGGTCGTACGGGCCGCACCGGTCGTAGGGCCCGTACCGGCCCGGCCGGCTGGTCCGGCCGCCGGCCGTCCGTCCGGAGGCTGCCGCGGCACGGTGGCGCGGCATGCTCCGGGATCCCCCCACATCACGACTTGACCTGCGCCGTGGACCTGGCGGACAAGTCTGGGAAGATGGGGCCGACAACGACGTCGCTTCCAAGGTTCCAGGTCAGGGCCGACAGTACGCAGTACGCCAACCCGCACAGCTAAGAGGAGCGGACAGATGCCCATCGCAACTCCCGAGGTCTACAACGAGATGCTGGACCGGGCGAAGGCAGGAAAGTTCGCCTACCCGGCCATCAACGTCACCTCGTCCCAGACCCTGCACGCGGCACTGCGCGGCTTCGCCGAGTCGGAGAGCGACGGCATCGTCCAGATCTCCACCGGCGGTGCCGAGTTCCTGGGCGGCCAGCACAGCAAGGACATGGTGACCGGCGCGGTCGCCCTGGCCGAGTTCGCGCACATCGTGGCCGAGAAGTACGACGTCAACATCGCGCTGCACACCGACCACTGCCCGAAGGACAAGCTGGACGGGTACGTCCGCCCGCTGCTCGCCGTCTCCGAGGAGCGCGTCAAGGCCGGCCGCAACCCGCTGTTCCAGTCCCACATGTGGGACGGCTCCGCGGAGACCCTGTCCGACAACCTGACCATTGCGCAGGAGCTTCTGGAGCGCGCCCGCGCCGCGAAGATCATCCTCGAGGTCGAGATCACCCCGACCGGTGGCGAGGAGGACGGCGTCTCGCACGAGATCAACGACTCCCTCTACACCACCGTCGACGACGCGATCCGCACCGCGGAGGCCCTCGGCCTCGGCGAGAAGGGCCGCTACCTGCTGGCCGCCTCCTTCGGCAACGTGCACGGCGTCTACAAGCCGGGCAACGTCCGCCTGCGCCCGGAGCTGCTGAAGGAGCTCAACGAGGGCGTCGCCGCCAAGTACGGCAAGCCGGCCTCCCCCGGCCCGTTCGACTTCGTCTTCCACGGCGGCTCCGGCTCCAGCGAGCAGGAGATCCTGACCGCCCTGGAGAACGGCGTGGTCAAGATGAACATCGACACCGACACCCAGTACGCCTTCACCCGGCCCGTCGCCGACCACATGTTCAAGAACTACGACGGCGTCCTGAAGGTCGACGGCGAGGTCGGCTCCAAGAAGACCTACGACCCGCGCACCTGGGGCAAGGTCGCCGAGGCGTCGATGGCCGCCCGTGTCGTCGAGGCCTGCCGCCACCTGCGCTCGACCGGCACCCGCATCAAGTAACGGCTCCCCGGGCCCGTCCGCCGGACGGGCCCGCGCCGCTCGCGACGGACCCGGCACCCTCCGCGGTGCCGGGTTCTTCCGTATGCGCCGAAGATGCCCGATGTCCGGCTGGCCTCCCCGCAGGGCAGGTGGATCCTGCTCACCACGGTGCTCGGTTCCGGCATGGCCCTGCTGGACTCCACCGTCGTCAACGTCGCCCTGCCGCGCATCGGCCGGGACCTCGACGCCGACCTCGCCGTGCTGCAATGGACGGTCAACGCGTACATGGTCACGCTGGCCGGGCTGATCCTGCTGGGCGGGGCGCTGGGGGACCGGTTCGGGCGGCGGCGGGTGTTCGTCGTCGGCGTGGTGTGGTTCGCGGCGGCCTCCCTGCTGTGCGGGCTCGCCCCCGGTGCCGGGACGCTGATCGCCGCCCGCGCGCTCCAGGGCGTCGGCGGCGCCCTGCTCACGCCGGGCTCGCTCGCCCTCATCCAGGCGTCGTTCCACCGGGACGACCGGGCACGCGCGGTCGGCCTGTGGTCCGGCTTCGGGGGGATCGGCGCGGCGGTCGGCCCCTTTCTCGGCGGCTGGCTGGTGGACGGGCCCGGCTGGCGCTGGGTGTTCCTGATCAACGTGCCGGTCGCCCTGCTGTGCGTCCCGGTCGCCGTGCGCCACGTGCCGGAGTCCTCCGGCGGCGGCCCGCACGGCCGCTTCGACGTGCTCGGGGCCGGGCTCGGCGCCCTGGCGCTGGCGCTGGTGACGTACGCGCTGATCGGGGCGGAGGAGGCGTCCGGCGCGGTGGTCGTCGCGGGGGCCGCCGGACTGGCCGCCGCGGTGGCCTTCGTGTGGGTGGAGCGCCGGCACCCGGACCCGATGATGCCGCCGGGCATCTTCGCCTCCCGCCAGTTCACCGCGGTCAACCTGCTCACCCTCTGCGTCTACGCGGCCTTCGGCGGCTTCTTCTTCCTCGCCGCGCTCCAGCTCCAGGTCGTCGTCGGCTACTCGGCGCTCGCCGCGGGCGCGGCCCTGCTGCCGACGACCGCGCTGATGCTGCTGCTCTCCGCCCTCCCCCACTCTCGGCTTCGCTCGAGCGGGAGGTACCCCCATCGGCGAGCTCGCCGACCGCATCGGCCCGCGCCTGCCGCTCACGGTGGGGCCGCTGCTGTGCGCGGCGGGCATGCTGCTGATGCTGCGCGTCGGGCCGGGCGCCTCCTACCCGGCCGACGTGCTGCCCGCGCTGCTGGTCCTCGGGTTCGGCATGGTCGCCCTGGTGGCGCCGCTGACGGCGACCGTGCTCGCCTCGGTGGACGTCGGCCGGGCCGGGCTGGCCAGCGGCATCAACAACGCCGCCGCCCGCGCGGCCGGGCTGCTGGCCGTGGCGGCGCTGCCGCTGCTCGCCGGGATGGGGCCGGAGGCGTACCGGCGGCCGGACGCCTTCGACGCCGCGTTCGGCCGGGCGATGCTCTGGTGTGCGGGCCTGCTGGCGGCCGGCGCGGTCCTCGCCTTCGCGACCGTGCGCCGCCCCGCCCCGGACTGCCGCCGCCCCGAGTGCCGCACCCACGGCAGCGTGGCCGTGCCCCCGCTGGAGCCCCGCACCTCCGCCGGGCGGCTGCGGCCCGGGGGCGCCGGGCCGCGCTGAGGTCGCCGGGCGCGCGCCACCGGGGCGCACGGCCAGGGCTGGGGCCCCGGCCGCGGGGACCGACGGGCCGGCGGTCCCGGGCCGCGGGGACCGACGAACCTGTGGTCCAGGGACGCGAGAACCGACGGGCCTGCGGTCCCCTGCCGCGGGGACCGACGGGCCGGCGCGGGGTGCGGGCCCGATGTACCAGACTGGAGCCATGTCGATTCACGAGAACCTTCTCGGGGGCCCGCCCCCCACGCACCTCCCCGACGACCCCGGGCCGCGCGAGCTGCTTGCCTCGGGTGCCACCCCGACCGATGTCGCCGCGCAGTACCCCACCTCGTCGCTGGCCTGGGCCCGGCTGGCCGACGAGGCGTTCGAGCGGGGCGGCGTCGTCGAGTCGTACGCCTACGCCCGTACGGGCTACCACCGCGGGCTGGACGCCCTGCGCCGCAACGGCTGGAAGGGCCACGGGCCGGTGCCGTGGGAGCACGAGCCCAACCGCGGCTTCCTGCGCGCCCTGCACGCCCTCGCCCGGGCCGCCCAGGCCATCGGCGAGAAGGAGGAGTACGAGCGCTGCTCGCAGTTCCTGAAGGACTCCTCCCCGACGGCGGCCGAGGTCCTCGGCTGAGCGGTCGTGACCGCGTCGAGGCCCGCCCGTGAGCGGGCGGGCCTTGCGGATCAGTGGGGCTCGTGCGCAGGATGCGATGGGGACCGGGGCCCCCGTGCCGGTAACGGCAGGGGCGGACCGCTACCCGGAGCACATTTCAGGAGACAGCGATGTCCCACGAGGCTTACGAGCCCGAGACCCCGCATCTCGACTTCCAGGGCACGACCCCGTACGAGGACTACGTCAAGGCCGACGTCCTCACCCACCTCCAGCACACCCTCTCCGACGATCCCGGAGAGATGGTCTTCCTGGTCACCACCCAGGTGATGGAGCTGTGGTTCACCGTGATCGTCCACGAGTGGGAGACGGCCGCGAAGGCGCTGCGGCAGGACGACGTACCGACCGCGACCGACGCGCTGAAGCGGTCCGTGCGCGAACTGGAGGCGCTGAACGCCTCCTGGAAGCCCCTGAGCGGGCTCACCCCGGCGCAGTTCAACTCCTACCGCGGTGCCCTCGGCGAGGGGTCCGGCTTCCAGTCGGCGATGTACCGGCGGATGGAGTTCCTGCTCGGCGACAAGTCCGCGTCCATGCTGGTCCCGCACCGGGGCGCGCCGCGGGTGCACGCCGAGCTGGAGAAGGCCCTGCACGAGCCGAGCCTGTACGACGAGGTGCTGCGCTTCCTCGCGCGGCGCGGTCACGCCATCCCCGACGAGGTGCTCAGCCGCGACGTCTCGCAGCGCTACCAGCCGTCCCCGCAGGTGGAGGCCGTCTGGACGGCCGTGTACGCGGGGGACGAGCGGGACGAGGTGGCCCGCCTGGGCGAGGCGCTGACCGATGTCGCCGAGCTGGTGTGGCGCTGGCGCAACGACCACCTCGTCGCCACCCGCCGGGCGATGGGCGCCAAGACCGGGACGGGCGGCTCCGCCGGGGTGGCCTGGCTGGAGAAGCGGGCGCAGAAGAGCGTGTTCCCCGAGCTGTGGACGGCGCGGTCCTATGTCTGATCAGCGGGTACGGGCCAAGGAACTGGACGACGCCGACGAACTGGCGGCCAAGCGTGCAGAGTTCGTGCTGGACGCCGCCTCCGGGCCGGAAGCCGGCGCTGAGGGCGTCTACCTGGACGGCAACTCGCTCGGCGCGCTGCCCGCCGCCGTGCCCGCCCGGATGGCGGACGTGGTGGGCCGGCAGTGGGGCGAGCTGCGCATCCGGTCCTGGACGGAGGGCGGCTGGTGGACCGCGCCCGAGCGGATCGGCGACCGGATCGCCCCGCTGGTGGGCGCGGCGGCCGGGCAGATCGTCGTCGGCGACTCGACCAGCGTCAACGTGTTCAAGGCCGTCGTCGGCGCGGTGCGCCTGGCGCGGGACGGCGACCCCGCCCGGGACGAGGTCCTGGTGGACGCGACCACCTTCCCCACGGACGGTTACATCGCCGCGTCGGCGGCCCGGATGACCGGCTGCACGCTGCGCCCGGTCACCCCGGCCGAGGTGCCGGGCGTGCTCGGCGAGCGGACGGCCGCCGTGCTGCTCAACCACGTCGACTACCGCTCCGGCCGGCTGCACGACCTGCCCGCGCTCACCGCCGCCGTGCACGCGGCGGGCGCCCGCGTGGTGTGGGACCTGTGCCACAGCGCGGGCGCGCTGCCGGTGGACCTGGACGGGCACGGCGTGGACCTCGCGGTCGGCTGCACCTACAAGTACCTGAACGGCGGCCCCGGTTCACCCGCGTACCTCTACGTCCGCGAGGAGCTCCAGGACCGCTTCGACTCCCCGCTGCCCGGCTGGAACTCCCACGCGGAGCCCTTCGGGATGCGCCCGGACTACGAGCCGGCGCCGGGCGCGCTGCGCGGGCGGGTCGGCACGCCCGACATCCTGTCCATGCTCGCCCTGGAGGCGGCGCTGGACGTCTGGGACGGGGTGTCGGTCGGACAGGTGCGGGCGAAGTCCCTCGCGCTGACGGACTTCTTCCTGGAGTGCGTGACGGCGTACGTCCCGGACGGCCGGGTCGAGTGCCTGACCCCGCTCGCACACGCGGAGCGGGGCAGCCAGATCGCCCTGCGCTGCCCGGACGCCGGTGACGTGATGCGGCGGCTGATCGAGCGCGGGGTGGTGGGCGACTTCCGGCACCCGGACGTGCTGCGCTTCGGCTTCACCCCGCTGTACCTCGGCTTCGCGGACGTGGAGCGGGCGGCGCGGGTGCTCGCCGAGGTGCTGGCGGCCGACGGGGACTGACCCCCGCGCGCCGTGCCGGCCGGCCGCGTTCCGGCCCACCCCGCGCCCGTCGCGGGTGGGCCGGAGCCGGCGGACCCGGAGGGTTCACCGAGCGTGATATCCCCATGTCCACGCGGGTCGTGGTGCTGATACCGTCCCGGCCAAACGGCCGGATCCTTCACCGGTCCGCCATCCACGTCGCACCGCTGAGAGGTCGAGCATGACGGACGCCGCCGCAGCCGCCCGGGCCGCCGCCGAGGAGGAGGCGGCCCTGTCCCACGCGCCCGTCGACCCGGACACGAGCGCGGCCTACGGCGACGGCCCCGACCAGGTCGTCGACTTCTACGCGCCGCGCGCGGCGGCCGGTCCCGGCGGCCCGGCCCCCCTGGTCGCCGTCCTGCACGGCGGGGCCTGGCGGGAGCCCCACGACCGGCGGCACATCAGCCCGTTCGCGGCCTTCCTGGCCCGTCGGGGCTTCGCCGTGGCCAGCGTGGAGTACCGGCGCGGCGCGGGCCGGGACGCGGCCGGCGAGCACCTCGCGGGCCGGTGGCCGGACACCTTCGACGACGTCGCCGCCGCCCTGGACGCCCTCCCGGCCCTGGCCCGGCGGCACCTGCCGCAGGCCGATCCCGGCCGCACGGTCGTCACCGGCCACTCGGCGGGCGGCCACCTCGCCCTGTGGGCCGCCGCCCGGCACCTGCTGCCCGCCGACGCGCCGTGGCGCACCGATCGCCCCGCCCCGCTGCGCGGCGTCGTCGCCCTCGCCCCCGTCGCGGATCTCGAGGTCGCCGACAAGCTGGCCGTGTGCGGGGGCGCCGTGCGCCAACTCCTCGGCGGCGACGAGCGGTTCGCGGAGCGCCTGCCGTACGCCGACCCGGCGGTGCTGCTGCCCACCGGCATCGCCACCACCGTCGTCCAGGGCCGCACCGACGTCGACGTGCCGCAGGCGGTCGTCGAGGCGTACGCCGACGCCGCGGCCAAGGCGGGCGAGGTCGTGGGCCTGACCCTGCTGGAGGACGTCGGCCACTTCCCCCTGATCGACCCGACGGCCGACGCCTGCGCGGTGGTGGCGGAGGAGATCGCCCAACTGGCCTGGTGAGGGGCCGACTTCCGGACCACTGTCCCGCCGTCGGGCCGGCCGCCCGTCGTACCCCTCATACCTGGGAGCTACCCCGCAGGTGAGTCCCGCGGCGGGACGCGGGACGCCCCCGTGACTGCGTAACTTCCTTGCCCAGCGGGCCCGATGGCCGGGCGCCGCACGGGAGGCGGAGGGACGAGGCTGCGGGGGGAGCGTGGCCCGGGCGACGGCGCCGGGGCGGGGCGGGGGCGGGAAGGGGCGCGCCGCGCGCGGGGGAGGGGCCTGCCCGCCGCGCTCGTCGGCCTCTCCGCGACGGCCGTACTCCTCCGGCACCGGACGGCCCGCCGGCCGACCTCGAGAGGAGTACGCCATGTCTAGGCTGAAGCACGTGACGGACACGGGGGGACGACGCGGACTGCGGTTGCTGCTGATGCTGCGGCACGACCTGCTGACGCTGCGGGCCGACCCGATGCCCCCGTCGGTGTGGCTGCGCTGGGTGCCGCACGGACTGGTGTGCCTGGCGGCGGTCGCCCTCCTCGTCGGCGACGCCGACCAGCTCCAGGGGCAGGGAAAGCTGGGCATGGGCACTTCCCTGCTGATCGCGGCCGGACAGTGCGGGGCGGTCGCCCTCGCGCTGCACCGCCCGGTGCCGGCGCTGTGGCTGTCGCTCGCCGCGACGCTCACCGGAGCCGTCCTGCTGCGCCCCCTGCTGATGGGGTACCAGATCTCCGGCTTCCCCTGGCCCTGGAACCCGTGGGGCATCGCCGCCCACCTGCTCGTGCTGCTGCTGCTCGCCCTGCGGGTGCCCACCCGCGCCTCCGCCGCGGCGCTGGCCCTGACCGCACTGCTCACCTTCGCCCTCCAGGGCGTGTGGGAGGCGTGGTACCACTCGCCCACCGGTGAGGCCGCCGTGCTGCTGTCCGCCGTCGCCGTCGTGCTCGGCATCGCGCTGCGCGGCCGCCGCGAGGCCCGCGCCGAACTCGTGGAACAGACCACGCTCACCGCCGAGGAACGCGCCCGCCGCACCCTCCTGGAGGAGCGCAGCCGCATCGCGCGGGAACTGCACGACGTGGTGGCACACCACATGTCGGTGATCTCCATCCAGGCTCAGGTCGCCCCGCACCTCGTCGAGGACCCGCCCGGCGAGCTGAAGGAGAACCTCGCCGGCATCCGGCAGAACGCGGTCGACGCCCTCACCGAACTGCGCCGCGTCCTCGACGTGCTGCGGTCCGAGCATCCCGTCCCCGACGACGGCCCGGAGACCTCCCGGCACGCCCCGCAGCCCACCCTGGACCGGCTGGAGGCGCTGGTGGAGAACACCCGCGCCGCCGGACTCGCCGTCACCACCGAGGTGAGCGGCGGGCGGCGCCCGCTGCCGCCCGGCGTGGAGCTGTCGGCGTACCGGATCGTGCAGGAGGCGCTGAGCAACGTCCTGCGGCACGCGCCCGGAGCGACCGCACGCGTCGCCCTGGCCTACGACCCGGACGGGCTGCGGGTGGAGGTCGTCAACACCAGCCCGTCCCGGGAGGCGCCGCCCTCGGCCGGGGCCGGGCACGGACTGCTCGGCATGCGGGAGCGGGCCGTCATGCTGGGCGGCGGGCTGACGGCCGGCCCCTGGTCGGGAGGCGGCTACCGGGTCGACGCCTACCTCCCCGCGCCCGCGCCGCACGCCTCGGCCCTCCCTCTCCGGAACGGCACCGCATGATCCGTGTACTCGTCGCCGACGACCAGCAGATGGTCCGGCAGGGCTTCACCGTGCTGCTCAACACGCAGCCCGACATCGAGGTGGTGGGGCAGGCGGTCGACGGGCTGGACGCGGTCCGGCAGACCGCCGGCCTCGCCCCGGACGTCGTCCTCATGGACATCCGCATGCCCGAACTCGGCGGCATCGAGGCGACCGCCCGCATCACCGCAGCCACCCCGCAGATCAGGGTCCTCGTCCTGACCACCTTCGACCTCGACGAGTACGTGTACGAGGCGCTGCGCGCCGGGGCGTCCGGCTTCCTGCTGAAGGACGCCTCCGCCGAGCAGCTCGCCGAGGCGGTCCGGATCGTCGCGGCCGGGGACGCCCTGCTCGCGCCGGGCATCACCCGGCGGCTGATCGCGGAGTTCTCCCGGCTGGCTCCCCGGCCCCGGACCCCGCCCGCACAGCGGGTCGCGGAGCTGACCGACCGGGAGACGGAGGTGCTGGTGCTGATCGCTCAGGGCCTGTCCAACGCGGAGATAGCCGTCCGGCTCCTGGTCGCCGAGCAGACCGTGAAGACGCACGTCGGCCGGATCCTGGTGAAGCTCGGCCTGCGGGACCGCACCCAGGCGGCGGTCTTCGCCTACGAGTCGGGACTGGTCCGCCCCACCGGGTACTGAGCGGTGCCGGGTTCCTGAGCGGTGCCGGGTTCCTGAGCGGTGCCGGGGCCGGCGGGGCGCGGTGCCGACGGCTTCCGTGCCCTGCGGGTAGTACCTGAGACGGATCCCGCGGAACCCGTCTCCACGGGGACGACCGCGCTCACCCGGTCGGCCTACCGTGTGAGCGTGACCGAGACGACCCACACGCAGCCCCCGGGCGGCCCGCGCCGCGCCGGGGACGGGGCGGAATCCCGCAGCCCGGAGTACCGGCTGGCCCAGAACGTCCTCCAGGGCCTGCGCCAGGACCTGTTCCACGACCCCTTCGCCTACCGTCCGCTGCCGCCCCGCCGCACCGACGGCCCGTTCGTGCGCCGGCTGCCCGGGCGGCTGCGGTCGGCCGCGCGGCACCTGCCGCACGCCGTGGTGGGCGGCATCGCGCTGTTCGCCCTCTTCGTCGGGGCGGTGTCGGGCGGCATCCCCGGCGGCGACGCCCTGGCCCTGCTGACCGGCATGCTGTGCGCGCTCCCGGTGCTCGCCACGCTGGTACGGCCGGTGGGCGCGTTCTGGCTGTCGCTGGGCGTGACCCCGGTGGTCGCCGTCCTCAGCGGCAGCGGCGCGGGCGACTGGCCGTGGATGCCGGGCGCCTTCCTCAGCCACCTGGCCGTGCTGGTCGTCGTGGCACTGCGCACCCGGCCGCGGACGGCCGCCTGGATGTGGGCGCTGACCGCCCTGTACGCGCTCCTGTCGGACGTGGTCTTCGGCGGCCCGTACTACTACACGAACAGCGGCCCCATGATGGTGACGTCCGCCTTCGCCCTGCTCGTGGTGTCCCTGTGGCACGTCCGCCACGCGGCGCAGCAGGAGGTGACCGCGCAGCAGACGGTCACCGCGCAGGAGCGGTCCCGGCGCACGCTGCTGGAGGAGCGCACCACCATCGCCCGCGAGCTGCACGACGTGGTCGCCCACCACATGTCGGTGGTCGCCATCCAGGCCGAGGCGGCGCCGTACCGCGTGGAGAACCCGCCGCCGGAGCTGGAGCGCGCCTTCGCCACCATCCGGGAGAACGCGGTGGCCGCCCTCACCGAGCTGCGCCGCGTCCTCGGTGTGGTGCGCGCCGAGGACTACGAGGCCCCGGACGCCCCGCAGCCCACGCTGGCCGACCTGGACGCCCTGCTCGCCAACGTCCGCGACACCGGCCTGGACGTGGAGAAGGTCGTGACCGGCGCGGTGCGGGAGCTGCCGCAGGGCGTGGAGCTGTCGGCGTACCGGATCGTGCAGGAGGCGCTGAGCAACAGCCTGCGGCACGCGCCCGGCGCGAGCGCCCGCGTGGAGATCGGCTACGTCCTCGGCGGGCTCGGCGTCCGCGTGGTCAACGGCCCCGCGCCCTCCCCCCACCTGGTCAAGCCCTCGCCCGGCGCCGGACACGGCATCACCGGCATGCGCGAACGGGTCACCATGCTGAACGGTGAGATGACGGCCGGGCCGACCGATGACGGCGGCTACGAGGTGGCGGTGTTCCTGCCGGTCACCGCGGTCCACGAGACGAGCGAGGAAACGGCATGACGATCCGCGTGCTGATCGCGGACGACCAGATGATGGTGCGCGAGGGCTTCTCGGTCCTGCTGAACGCGATGCCGGACATCGAGGTCGTCGGCGAGGCCGTCAACGGGCGGCAGGCGGTGGAGCGGGTGCGGGAGCTGCGTCCCGACGTCGTCCTGATGGACATCCGCATGCCGGAACTCAACGGCATCGAGGCGACCCGGGAGATCGTCGCTGCCGACGGCACCGCGAAGGTGCTGGTGCTCACCACCTTCGACCTGGACGAGTACGTCTACCAGGCCCTGCGGGCGGGAGCCTCGGGCTTCCTCCTGAAGGACGCCTCGGCCCGCCAGCTCGCCGACGGGGTGCGGGTGGTCGCGGCCGGCGAGGCCCTGCTCGCCCCGACGGTCACCCGGCGGCTGATCACCGAGTTCTCCAAGCTGTCCGAGACCCCCCGGCTGATGCCCGCCGCGCACGCGGCGTACGGGGACCTCACCGACCGGGAGACGGAGGTGCTGGTGCTGATCGCGCAGGGCCTGTCCAACGCGGAGATCGCCGGGCGGCTGGTGGTGGCCGAGTCGACGATCAAGACCCACGTCAGCCGCATCCTGGTGAAGCTGGGTCTCAGGGACCGCACCCAGGCGGCCGTCTTCGCCTACGAGGCCCGGCTGGTGACTCCGGGCTGACCGGAGAGCTCGCACCAGTGCCCCGGTTGCGAACCGCGACAGCGGATGCCGGCCCCACAGGTGGGAGCAGGCCCTGACCAGGGCGAGCCCCCGGCCGTCCTCGCAGGTCAGGCTGCCGTCCGGCGCGGCGGGCGGCAGCGGCGGTTCGGGGTCCGCGTCCCACGCGCCGATCCGCAGCACGCCGGCCCGTCCACCGCACCCGCAGCGCGGCGGGCCCTCCGGCGTGCCGCGTCGCGCGCCTGGAGCGCCGGATGCACCGACGCGTGATCCTCAAACAACCCCGACGCCCTATGAAACGGTCATCCATGAATGCACCCTGCGCTCCACGTGGCCGACCGGCAGCGTCACGGACTCAACTCGGCCTCATCCTGGACGGGTTCGAGAAGCGGCATGTCACGGTGCGGATCAACCCCGTCGAAGCCGGGGGCTTCGGAGGTCTCGCGTCCCAGCGTGAGCACTTCGACCCTTGCGGTCCCTCCGGTGCTCTCGTCCGGCCCGGTCGCACGACATCCTCGTCTGTGACGATGCGTCACTCGGTGGCGGGGCTCAGGAGACTCTCGACGGCGTGGATCATTCTGCGGAAGGACCTGCTTCCCTCCTTGGCTGTGTTCAAGTCGATCAACGCGGAGAACTTCGCCTGGTGGAGCGTCTCCTTGTAGGACTCGCACATCATGGATTCCAGTCGGCTCTTGGCCCCCCGCATCGCTTCCGGGTCCGGGGGCGCGCAGGCGTCGTCGCGGACCGCCGGGTGACTGCGTAGCGATTCGGCCGACGCGAGGAACCATGCCTCGTACTCATGGCGGGCGATCACCACCTCGACGGGGACCGGCACCAGGTGGGGTGTCGGGGCCAGCTGACGAGCCAGCTCGACCGGGCACTGGATGTCGTCGTCATCGCCGTCCCGGAGCACGAGGACGCCACCGGCCCCTGTGACGCGTGCTGCCTGGATGCGGACGGCCTTGGCCAGTTCATCGGGCTTGCGCATTCTGCCCGCGTCGAGGCGAAACGGTGGTGCGACCTCGGTCCACAGGCCGCAGAACTCCGCGGCGATGCGGGTGATGAGTTCACGTACCGCTCGGATCTCGCCATGCCCTTCGACGATCGGGGCCACGACAGGAGCGGAGTTCAACGGCGTACTCCCGACGGTGAGTCCTCGGTGACAGCGGGGAGGAGCTGGTCGTTGCGCAGGAGCTCGCCGGGGGTGTAGAGCTGCTCTCGGAGGGCGAGAACGCCTGCTTCGTCCAGTTGACCGATCTTGGTCTCGCCGCCGATGGAGCGCACGGCGCGCAACTCCGAGAGGTCGAAGTCATGACGGTCGAGAAGGTCAGGACTATGACTGGTGACGACGACCTGACGGCGTTCACTGGCATCGCGCAAGGCGTCGAGCAGAACGCCTGCCGCCGCCGGGTGCAGGGCGCTCTCCGGTTCCTCGATGCCGACGGTGCTGAGCGTGCTGCCCGTACCGGCGAAGAGCGCCACGAGCACGCCGAGTGCACGCAGCGTGCCGTCGGAGACGGACTGTGCCTGGAAACGCCAAGGTCTCCTGGCCCCGGGCACATCCTGGGTGAACTCCAGAGTCTCCCAGTTCCCCAGGTCGGAGCGGGCCACCCCGTGCATGCCGGGGACGATCAGTTGCAGATAGCTCTCGATGCGGTCCTTGACCTCCCGGCCGCGGTCGCCGCGCTGAAGACGATGCAGGACGCTGGCGATGTTGGCGCCGTCACGGTGCAGGAACTCCCCCGAATCGGGTGTTTGAGGCTGCCGGATCACGTCCGGGTTGAGACTGAAGACGCTGATGCCGGCGAGACCGTCGTAGACGGGCCGGAACGCGTCGAGGCCCGCGGCGGCCACCAGGTAGAGGCGCTGCTCGCTCACCGGAGGCATCACCGGTTCGGTCGTGGCCGTCAGCTCACCGTTGTCGATGCGGAACTCGGCGTCGCCGGGCTGGGAGCCCCCGTCCTGCCGTCCCTGGTAACGGACGGTGCAGTGCTCACGGGAGATCCGGAAGCCGCCGTCCTTCACCGCCGCGACCTCGAAGCCGTACTCTCCCTGATACTGCGGCCCCCGGAACTCCAGGGCGATGGAGAAGTGGGTCGGATGGCCGGTGGACCGCCGGCGCACCTCGGCCACGCCTCCACGACTTCTCAGAGCCTGGTCGAGAGAGGTCTGCAGCGACTCGGAGAGCAACCGCAGAGCGTCGAGGAAGTTGCTCTTCCCGGACCCGTTGGGCCCGACGAGCAGCAGCAGTCTGCCCAACTCGACGTCGGCTGCGGCGATGCTCCGATAGTGCTTCAGCCGGACCCGGGTGAGCGAGAAGTAGTTGTCCTGCATGCGCTCAGTGTGGCAGCACCACAGCCGGAAACCCGACGCTCGCGGTCGGCCGGGCACTGGCACACGGCAGAGGGGCGTTCTATGGTCCCGGCATGATGGCTCAGCCCGACCTCGCGTTCGACCCGTGGGACCCGGCCTTCGTCGCCGACCCGTACCCCGCCTACGCCGAGCTGCGGGAACGGGGCCGGGTGCACTGGTTCGAGCCGACGAACCAGTGGCTCGTCCCGCATCACGCGGACGTGTCGGCGCTGCTGCGCGACCGCCGCCTGGGCCGGACGTACCTGCACCGCTTCAGCCACGAGGAGTTCGGGCGGACCCCGCCCCCGCCCGAGCACGAGCCGTTCCACACGCTCAACGACCACGGCATGCTCGACCTGGAGCCGCCGGACCACACCCGCATCCGGCGGCTGGTGTCGAAGGCGTTCACCCCGCGCACGGTGGAGCGGCTGAAGCCGTACGTGGAGGGGCTCGCCGCCGACCTGGTGACCGCACTCGTCGACGCGGGCGGCGGGGACCTGCTGCGGGACGTGGCCGAGCCGCTGCCGGTCGCGGTGATCGCCGAGATGCTGGGCATCCCCGAGGCCGACCGGGCGCCGCTGCGTCCCTGGTCGGCGGACATCTGCGGGATGTACGAGCTGAATCCGTCGGAGGAGGCGGCTCAGAAGGCCGTGCGGGCGTCGCTGGAGTTCTCGGACTACCTGCGGGAGCTGATCGCGGAGCGCCGCAAGAACCCCGGTGAGGACCTGATCTCGGGGCTGATCGCGGCCCACGACGAGGACGACCGCCTCACCGAGCAGGAGATGATCTCCACCTGCGTCCTGCTGCTGAACGCGGGCCACGAGGCCACCGTGAACTCCACGGTCAACGGCTGGTGGGCGCTGTTCCGCAACCCCGGCCAGCTCGCCGCCCTGCGCGCGGACCACTCCCTGGTGCCGAGGGCCGTCGAGGAGCTGATGCGCTACGACACCCCGCTTCAGCTGTTCGAACGCTGGGTGCTGGACGAGATCGAGATCGACGGGCAGGTCATCCCCCGGGGCGCCGAGATCGCCATGCTGTTCGGCTCCGCCAACCACGACCCGGCCGTCTTCACCGACCCGGACCGCCTGGACCTGACCCGCGCCGACAACCCCCACATCTCCTTCAGCGCCGGCATCCACTACTGCATCGGTGCCCCGCTGGCCCGCATCGAGCTGGCCGCGTCGATGACGGCCCTGCTGGAGAAGGCCCCCGGTCTCCGCCTCGCGGCGGAGCCGCTGCGGAAGCCGAACTTCGTGATCAGGGGGCTGGAGGGGCTGGTCGTGGAGGTGGGGTGATCACCCGTCCGAGGGTCACCGGCGGCTGATCGACCGTGACCGTCGCTCGGTCCTCGTCCACAGTGACCCGGACCCCGTCGTGGGCTACCGGAACGTCCAGAAGTGCCGGGTGGGCCAGAGGGTGGCGCTTCCCGAGCCCGTCGGCATCGAGTTCGACACCGAGGAGCTCAAGCCGTACATGGACTGACGGCCCTCTCGTGACCTACTTGGTCTCCAGGTCCCGGCGTCGGAAGCCCGCCAGTCCCAGCCACATCAGGCCGGCGGCGACGAGGGTCAGCAGGACCAGCGGGGTCCAGTGCAGGTCGGCCGCGGGGAGCCGGGGGACGTGGCCGAACGGGGACAGGTTGTTCATCCAGCCCGGGAACCGGAGGATCTGGCCGAGGTAGCCGACCACGAAGGCGTACACCGGCACGATCCAGGCGGCCTGCCCGGCCCGGGGGAACCAGCCGAAGAGGACCACGGCCACGCCGGCCGTGACCCACAGGGCGGGTGCGTACACCAGGGCCGCGCCCACCAGGTCGGGCACCAGTCCCGCGTCACCGGTGGAGGCCGCGCCGGCGATGCCGAAGCCCAGCCCGGCCAGCAGCAGGACGGCCGTACCGCCGCCCACGGCCACGGTCAGGTGGCCGCCGGCCCAGCGGGTGCGGGAGAGCCCGGTGGCGAGGAGGGGTTCCGCACGGCCCGCGGTCTCCTCGGACCGGGGCCGCAGCGCCGCCATCACGACGTACACCGCCGCCACGACCGTCAGGACGACCATGACCATCGAGGCGAAGGACTCGGCGACGCTTGCCCCGCCGAGGCGCTCCAGGGCCTCCTCGATCTCGTCGATGCCCGCCAGCATGTCCTCGGCGTCCCCGAGGATCGCCCCGTACACGGCACCCATCAGGAACAGCCCGGCGCCGAAGCCGGTCAGCATGCCGCGGTGCAGCCGCAGGGCGAGGCCGACGGGGGTGGCGAGCGCGGCCGAGCCCGTGGGGCTGCCCAGCTTCTCGGGACGCAGGCCCGCCCCCACGTCCCGCCGGGTGGAGAGCACGAAGCCCGCCGTCGCGCACGCCGCGGCGAGCGCCAGGCAGAGCAGCAGCGGCCACCAGCGGTTGTCGACGTAGGGGTAGCTGCGCTGCACCCAGCCGATCGGGGACAGCCAGGACAGGGTGTCGTTCTCGGCGCTGTCCCCGGCGGCGCGGAGCACGTAGGCCACCCCGATGGCGGCCAGGGCCGTGCCGGAGGCCGCGCGCGCGTGCGCGGTGAACTGGGCGGTGACCGCGGCGACGCCGGCGAAGACGAGGCCGGCGGCGGCGTGGGCGGAGCCGTAGACCAGGGAGTCCGTGGCGTCGACGCCGTCCATGCCGAGGCCGGTCAGGCCGAGGGCCAGCAGCAGGGCGAGGACGACGTTGGCCAGCAGGGCGACGGAGAGGGCGGCGGCGAGCTGGGCGTGGCGGCCGACGACGCCCGAGCGCACCAGCTCGGCGCGGCCGGTCTCCTCCTCCGCGCGGGTGTGCCGGGTGACGACCAGCACGCTCATGAGGCCGACGAGGACGGCGGTGAAGCCCAGCATCTGGTGGCTGAGGATGGAGCCGAAGCCGTCGTCGACGAGGTAGTGGCGGGGGCCGGACATGGCCAGGCCGGCCGGGGTGTCGACGCTCTCGACGGCGTTCGCCCGGTCCTGCGGGTCGCGGTACAACGTCCGGAAGCTGTCGGCCGTCGCGAGGGTGGACAGGAGGAGGGCCAGGATCCATACCGGGAGCCGGACGCGGTCCCGGCGCAGGGCGAACCGGATCAGCGTCCCGGTGCCGGTCAGCGTGGTGCCGCGCGCGGCCGGCCCGGCGGGCGCCGGTGCCCCGGTGGCGGTCGCGGTGGTCATCGCGGCTCTCCGTCCGTGGCGTGCCCCGCCGACGGGGCCTCGGAGTGTGCGTCGCCGTGGCCGTCGGCGGCGAGTTCGTCGCCGTAGTGGCGGAGCATCAGCTCCTCCAGGGTCGGCGGGTGGCTGACGAGGACGCGGATGCCGGACTCGGTGAGCTCGCGGATCGCGGTGCCGATGTGGCCGCCGTCCACGGTGAAGCGGATCCGCCCCGTCGCCTCGTCGAGGGTGCGCAGGTCGTGCACACCGGGCAGGCCGTCCAGGCCGGTGGCCGGCCGTTCGGTCTCCGCCTCGACGGTGGTGCGGGTCAGGTGGCGCAGCTCGTCCAGGCTGCCGGACTGCACGGTGCGGCCGAGCCGGATGATGCTCACCCGGTCGGCGAGCTTCTCCACCTGGGCCAGGATGTGGCTGGAGAGCAGGACGGTGCGGCCGGCCGCCTTGGCCTCGCCGATGACGTCCTGGAAGACGACCTCCATGAGCGGGTCCAGTCCCGCGGTCGGTTCGTCCAGGAGCAGCAGTTCGGCGTCGGAGGCGAGCGCGGCGACGATGGCGACCTTCTGCCGGTTGCCCTTGGAGTAGGCGCGGCCCTTCTTGGTGGGGTCCAGGTCGAAGCGTTCGAGGAGCTCGGCGCGCCGCTTCCCGTTCAGGCCGCCGCGCAGCCGCGCCAGCAGGTCGATGGCCTCGCCGCCGGTGAGGTTCGGCCAGAGTTCCACGTCGCCGGGGACGTAGGCGAGGCGCCGGTGGAGTTCCACGGAGTCCGTCCACGGATCGCGGCCGAGAAGCCGGGCGGTTCCGGAGTCGGCGCGCAGCAGGCCGAGCAGAACGCGGATCGTGGTCGACTTGCCGGAGCCGTTGGGCCCGAGGAAGCCGTGGACCTCGCCGGTCGCGACCTCCAGGTCGAGACCGTCCAGTGCGCGGGTGCGGCCGAACGACTTGCGCAGTCCGGACACGCTGATGGCCTTCGTCATGCTTCGGAACGTACGCGAGATTCAGAAATTTGTGAAGTTAAGGAAACGTATGAATCGTTGACTAGACTGACCCCCGGTGTCTGAGCAGGGGAGATGGTCGGGTCATGGCGGAACCGAACGGACCGGCCCGGGACCCGGAAGCGGTCTCGCGGTTCGTGGAGCACTTCGCGGCGCAACTCGTGGAAGCAGGCCTGCCGCGGATGCCTGCCCGTGTCTTCGCGGCCCTGCTCGCGTCCGACACCGGGGTGCTGACCTCCGCCGAGCTGGGGGAGCTGCTCAGGATCTCCCCGGCCGCGGTGTCCGGTGCGGTGCGCTACCTGGCGCAGCAGCACATGGTCTCCCGCGAGCGGGCTCCGGGCTCCCGCCGGGAGCGGTACCGGGTCCACGGCGACCAGTGGTACGAGGCCCTGACCAACCGTGAGGCGGTCATCAGGCGCTGGGAGGACGCCCTCCGGGAGGGCGTCACCAGCCTCGGCGCCGACACCCCGGCGGGCCGTCGGCTGGCGGAGACCCTCGCCTTCCTCGAGTTCGTCGAAAAGGAGGTCGAGGCGATGATGGAGCGCTGGCGGGTGCAGCGGGAGAAGCGGTTCGGGCGGGCGTGAGCGGCCCGGTTCCGGTGACCCACGACGGGATCAAGGTCCCCTGAAGGGACCCGTCCCCTGCGCCGTCGGCACCGTCAGCCCCCACGCCCCCTCCCGCACCTCCCACGTCCGGGTCCGTACCGGGCCCGAGACGACCGTGTCCGCGCGGTAGCGGAAGTGGGCGCCCGACACGGTGACCGTGCGGCCCTCCGCGAGCAGGGGGGACGCCTCCGCGCCCACCGACAGGGGCCGCACCTCCACGCGGGCCGTGCCCGAGGCCGAGGGGGCGACCCACACGGCCTCCACCGGCTGGCGCAGGTCCACCAGGGTCACCCCGTCCACCTCCACCCGCAGCCGCGCGTGCCGAGCCTCCGGGGCCGGGGCGGCGCGCGTCGGCAGGGCGGGGACGAGGGTCCGCACCAGGGAGTGGCAGGTCCGCAGCCAGGGGTGACCGGCGTCGGCCGCCTCCCGCGCCGACGCTCCGGCCGGCGGGATGCACAGGCTGCCGAGGACCACGCCGTCGCTGTCGTCGACCAGCAGGTCCCGGCGCCGTTCGGCCCCGTCCAGGACGGCCCGCGCCGCGCCCACCGCCCCCGTCGGCACGCCCAGCGACCGGGCGAGGGACAGCGTGCCGCCCACCGGCACCAGGGACAGCACGCATCCGGCCAGTTCCCGGCGGCGGTGCAGCACGCTCACCGCCCGTATCAGGGCCCGGTCGTCGCCGATCACCACCGGCCGCCGGGAGCCGCGCCGGGCCAGGGCCCGGGCGAATTCCTCCGGGCCGTCCGGCAGGCACACCTTCGTGCTCGCCGCACCGCCGCTGAGCACGTCTTTCGCGATCCGGACGGATTCGCCGTCCGTTCGCCGCGCGACCGGATCGATGACCACCAGGAGCTGATCGGACGTCGCGGAAGTCGCCACCTCGGCCATGCCTCGCTTCCTCGGGTAGCATCTTTGTGCAAGAGCCCCTTTGCGCTATTGCGCCAGGGGCTTCGTCTATTCCGGGGCACCCGGTCCGACGGTTGGCGGCCAACGATGGTCGCGGTGCACGCGGCGGAGATCCTCCGCGTACGCCCCTGACCCTGGACATGCCCCGCCCGGAAGGGGTGTACGCGCGTGCCCGCACTTGTGCTGCTCGGTGCTCAGTGGGGTGACGAAGGCAAGGGGAAGGCGACGGACCTGCTCGGTGGCTCCGTCGACTACGTGGTCCGCTACCAGGGCGGCAACAACGCCGGCCACACGGTGGTGGTGGGCGATCAGAAGTACGCCCTGCACCTCCTGCCGTCCGGAATCCTCTCCCCCGGCTGCACGCCGGTGATCGGCAACGGTGTCGTCGTCGACCCCTCGGTCCTGCTCTCCGAGCTGAGCGGGCTGAACGACCGCGGCGTCGACACGTCGAAGCTGCTGATCAGCGGCAACGCCCACATCATCACGCCGTACAACGTGACGGTCGACAAGGTCACCGAGCGCTTCCTCGGCAAGCGCAAGATCGGGACCACCGGCCGCGGCATCGGCCCCACCTACGCCGACAAGATCAACCGGGTCGGCATCCGCGTCCAGGACCTCTACGACGAGTCGATCCTGACGCAGAAGGTCGAGGCGGCCCTCGACGTCAAGAACCAGATGCTCACCAAGCTCTACAACCGGCGCGCGATCGCCGTCGGACAGGTGGTCGAGGAGCTGCTGGGCTACGCGGACAAGCTGGCGCCGTACGTCGCCGACACGGTCCTGGTGCTCAACGAGGCGCTGGAGCAGGACAAGGTGGTCCTCTTCGAGGGCGGCCAGGGCACCCTGCTCGACATCGACCACGGCACGTACCCCTTCGTCACCTCCTCCAACCCGACCGCGGGCGGCGCCTGCACCGGCGCGGGCGTGGGACCGACGAAGATCAGCCGGGTCATCGGCATCCTCAAGGCGTACACCACCCGGGTCGGCGCCGGACCGTTCCCGACGGAGCTGTTCGACGAGGACGGCGAGGCCCTGCGCCGCATCGGCGGCGAGCGCGGTGTCACCACCGGCCGGGACCGCCGCTGCGGCTGGTTCGACGCGGTGATCGCCCGCTACGCCACCCGCGTCAACGGCCTCACCGACTTCTTCCTGACCAAGCTGGACGTCCTCACCGGCTGGGAGCAGATCCCGGTGTGCGTGGCGTACGAGATCGACGGCCGGCGCGTCGAGGAACTGCCGTACTCGCAGACCGACTTCCACCACGCGAAGCCCGTCTACGAGATGCTGCCGGGCTGGTCCGAGGACATCACCGGCGCGAAGTCCTTCTCCGACCTGCCGAAGAACGCGCAGGGCTACGTGAAGGCCCTGGAGGAGATGTCCGGCGCCCCGATCTCCGCGATCGGCGTGGGACCGGGCCGCGACGAGACGATCCAGATCAACTCCTTCCTCTGAGCCGCCGCGCCCCGCGGGCCGGGGCACACGACGGGACGGCCGGTGCGAGCACCTCGCACCGGCCGTCCCGTCGTGCGTCGGTCGGGCCACCGGGGCGGACCGCACACCTTGCGTTCCACGACGTTCATTGCGATCAACGGCATCCCTTGCGATCAACGGCGTTCATTGCGTTCAACGGCATGTAGTGCGTTCACGGGAGGGGGTTCGGTGTGATTACCTGCCCGGGTTCGGTGTTCGACACCGAAGCGCCACCCGGGCGGCAACCGCCCGTCGGCGCTCCTCATTCCCGAGAAGAAAGAGCAGCCGTATGACGACGGCCCTCGTCCTGATGGATCTCCAAGTCGGCCTGCTGACCGGGGAGGGCGCGGTTCCCGAGGCGGATGCCCTGCTGGGCCGGCTGCGCCCGCTCGCCGAGCGCGCGCGGGCCCTCGGCGTCCCGGTGGTGCACATCCAGGACGACGATCTCGGTGACGTCGGCTCCGAGGAGTGGCGGATCGACCCGCGGCTCGGGGCGCGGGACGACGACCTGAGGGTGCGCAAGGCGGAGTGCGACGCCTTCCACGAGACCGACCTGGACGGACTGCTGCGCTCGCGGGGGGTGCGGCACCTGGTCGTCGCCGGTCTCACCACCGAGCTGTGCATCGACTCGACCTGCCGCAAGGCGGTGACCCTCGGCTACCAGGTGACCCTCGTGTCCGACGGGCACTCGACGCCGTCCGACCACCTGCCGGTCGGGGCGATCATCGACCACCACCACCGGATCCTCGACGGCTACGGCGTGTACATCGACCGCCGGCCGTACGAGATCCGGCTCCAGCCGGCCGCCGAGGTCGACTTCGTCGCCCCCGAGGAGCCCGAGCCGCACGCCGTCGGCGCCGCGTGATCCTCGGGCACCGCCCGCCGGGGCCGCCCCCGCACCGGACCCGTCCGGGCGGCGCGGCGGCCGGGGCCGGCGTCGGCGGCCGTCCGCCGGCCCGCCTCAGCTGAAGACGATCATCGAGCCCTGCGCCAGGCTCCGGGTCGCCGCCGCGTGCAGGCCCAGCCAGACGTGGCGCTCGCGGGCGAAGGGGCTCGGGTCGTAGGGCGCGGGGACCGCCGGCTCCTCCAGCTCCGTCGGGCCGTGCGGGGGCTCGGGGGCCGCCGGGGGGTTGGCCGGGTCGATGCCCAGGACCGGCGCCACGGACTCCAGTTCCCGCAGCAGGGCGTGCGAGGAGCCCAGGGGGCCGCCGCCGGCGAGGAGTTCGTCGCTGGACAGGGGGTGCGGGAAGTCGACGGGGACGTAGGCGCCCGCGTGGTCGTAGTGCCAGACCAGGTGGGACTGCTGGGCCGTCGTCTCGAACATCTCCAGCAACTGCTCGTAGTCACTGCCCAGTTCCCCCACCGGGGTGACGGGGAGTCCGGACAGGTGGAGCAGGTGGGCGCGGCGCAGGAAGTGCAGCGCGTCGTAGTCGAAGCCCGCGACCGGGGCGACCTCGCCGGACAGGCCCGGCATGTACTGGTACACCGGCACCGGTGGCAGCCCGCCGTCCGCGAGCACTCTGTTGTACTGCGCGAGTTCCTCGGCGAACGGATTGTCGGGCGTGTGGCACAAGACGTCGACGAGCGGTACCAGCCACAGGTCACAGGCCAAAGAGGGCTCCTCGCGGATAGGACGGCGGTCAGGGCTGTCGGGGTGGTCACAGCGGCCGCAGCGGTCGCGGTGGGCGCGCTCGCGGCGGTCACCGCGAGCACCCCGGTATTCGAAGGGTAGCGGCGCGGTGCGAGGAGACGGTTTCCCCGTGCACCCCCTATACCCAGGCGGGCCCGGACGACGCGGGCCCGCGTCGTCCGGGCCCGCTCACTCGTCCGCCAGGCGCTCGATCAGGGCGAGCGAATGGGCGTTGTAGGAGGTGATGATCGCCCGGGCCGTGCCCGTGTCACGGTGCGACAGGGCGTCGACCAGTTCGGTGTGCCGGGACCACAGGCGGCCCCGCAGGTCGGGCAGCCGCCGCAGGTGCTGCACGATGCCCACCCAGGTCTGGACGCGCAGCCGGTGCAGGAAGTCGGTGAGGTACGGGTTGCCGAAGACCGCCGAGAGCTCCCGCCAGAACCGCAGGTCGTAGCCGATGAGGACGGTCAGGTCCCCGGCCAGTGCGGCGCGCCGGGCCTCCTCGCCGCGCCGCCGGACGCCGGCCAGCGCGGCGGCCGTCCGGGGGTCGTCCGGCAGGTACCGGTCCGATCGCCCGTGGACCAGGGCGTGGAACATGCCGTCGATGACCAGGCTGCGGGCCTCGATCATGCCGCGGAAGTCGGGGAGCGTGAACGCGTGGACCCGGAAGCCGCGGTGGTGGTCGGCGTCGAGCAGGCCCTGCGCGGACAGGTCGACCAGCGCCTCCCGCACGGGGGTCGCGGACACCCCGTACTGCTCGGCGATCTCCTTGACGGTGAACTCCCGCCCCGGCTGGAGCCGCCCGGCCAGCACCTCGTCCCGGAGCGCGTCGGCGATCTGCTGCCGCAGGGTGCTGCGGGTCACCGCGGCGTGGCCGCTGCTGCGGGGCATGGTCGGGGGCGCTCCCTCGTCGCGTTCGCGTGCCGTGCGGACACCTGGGTGTCTGCGGACACCCGTGTGCCGTGCGGACACCTGTGTACTACGGGCACGACACCTTACGCGTTCGGGTGCGGCATACCTGTTCGACCGGGCGCGGGCGGGGAGACGGGGAGGGCGGGAGGAGCGGAGAGCGCGGGCAGGGAGCAGAGGGCGCGGGCAGGGAGCGGGCGGGAGGAGCGGAGGGCGCGCAAAGGGGAGCGGGCGGGAGGAGCGGAGGGCGCGCAAAGGGGAGCGGGCGGGAGGAGCGGAGGGCGTGCGACGGGGCGCGGGCGGGAGGCGGCCGGGCCTCCCGCCCGTCCCGGGGGGCGGCTACGCCACGTACTCGTCCGCCACCGACAGCGCGGAGTCCAGCACCGCCAGGCCCTCCTTCAGCTCGGCCTCGGTGACGGTGCACGGCGGGACCACGTGGGTGCGGTTCATGTTCACGAAGGGCCACACCCCGCCCTCCTTCACCGCGGCGGCGAACGCGGCCATCGGGGCGTTCGCCTCACCGGCCGCGTTGTACGGGACCAGGGGCTCGCGGGTGTCCCGGTCGCGCACCAGCTCCAGGGCCCAGAACATGCCCGTGCCGCGCACGTCGCCGACGCTGGGGTGCCGGGCGGCCAGGTCGCGCAGGGCGGGTTCGAGGACGGTCGAGCCGAGCCGGGCCGCGTTCTCCACGATGCCCTCCTCCGCCATCACGCGGATCGTCGCGACGGCCGCCGCGCAGGCCAGCGGGTGCCCGGAGTAGGTCAGTCCGCCCGGGTAGGGCCGCTTGCCGAAGGTGTCGGCGATCGCCCCGGAGATGGCGACCCCGCCCAGCGGCACGTACCCGGAGTTCACGCCCTTGGCGAAGGTCAGCAGGTCGGGGACGACGTCGTACAGGTCGGCCGCGAACCACTCGCCGGTCCGCCCGAACCCGGCCATCACCTCGTCCAGCACGAAGACGATCCCGTACTTGTCGCACAGCTCCCGCACGCCCGCGAGGTAGCCGGCCGGCGGCATCATGATGCCCGCGGTACCCGGGATCGTCTCCAGGATGATCGCGGCGATCGTCGACGGCCCCTCGAAGGCGATCGTCGTCTCCAGGTGCTCCAGCGCCCGCGCACACTCCTGCTCCTCGGTCTCGGCGTAGAAGCGCGAGCGGTACAGGAAGGGCGCCCAGAAGTGCACGACACCGGCCGTGCCGCTGTCGGAGGCCCAGCGGCGCGGGTCGCCGGTGAGGTTCACGGCCTGCTGGGTGCCACCGTGGTACGAGCGGTACGCGGAGAGCACCTTGGGGCGGCCGGTGTGCAGCCGGGCCATGCGGATGGCGTGCTCGACGGCGTCGGCGCCGCCGTTGGTGAAGAAGATCTTGTCCAGGTCGCCGGGGGTCCGCTCGGCGATCAGCCGCGCCGCCTCCGAGCGGGCCTCGACGGCGAAGGCGGGGGCGAAGGTCGCCAGCCGCCCGGCCTGCTCCTGGATCGCCGCGACCACCTTGGGGTGCTGGTAGCCGATGTTCGTGTAGACGAGCGCGCTGGCGAAGTCGAGATAGCGCCGGCCGTCGTAGTCCCAGAAGTACGACCCCTGCGCCCCGGCGACGGCGAGCGGGTCGATGAGCTCCTGCGCGGACCAGGAGTGGAACACATGGGCACGGTCGGCGGCCTTCACTGCGGCGCCGGCCTCGGGGTTCGGCTGAGCGGTCATGCCGCCGAGGGTAGGCGGCCCGCCGCCCGCGCGACATCGGCGGCCTGTCTGCGGTCGGTGGCTTTCCACGACAGGTTGTCGACTGCTCCCGGCCGAACCGGCGGCTGCCGGCCTTCCCGGCCCTCCCGGCGGTACCGGCCTTCCCGGCCTTCCCGGCCTTCCCGGCCTTCCCGGCCTTCCCGGCCCTCCCGGCGGTACCGGCCGCTTCCGGCTTCCGGTTTTCGGCTGGTGTCGGCAGCTTCCGGCTCCGGATCCCGGCTGGTGCCGGTCGGCTCCCCCTCCCGGCGGGCGTCGGCTGGTCCCTGCTCCCCGCCGCTGTGGACCGCAGGCCGCCCCGACGGACGCGGCTGCTGTTACGGAACCGTAGAGGTCGTCGGCCGGTTCCCGCGTGCGCCCCGGGACTATCCTCATGATGTTGCTCACTGGGGGGAAGGCGGCGCAACGATGGAGAAGCTCGGTCCCGGGGATCCGCCGAGGATCGGCGCGTACCGGCTGCTCGCGCGGCTCGGCGCGGGCGGCATGGGGTTCGTCTACCTGGCCCGTTCCGACCGGGGACGCACCGTCGCCGTGAAGCTGGTGCGCGAGGAACTGGCGCAGCAGGAGGAGTTCCGGGCGCGGTTCCGGCAGGAGGTGCAGGCGGCACGGCAGGTCGGCGGGGCGTGGACCGCTCCGGTGCTCGACGCGGACACCGAGGCGCCGGTGCCCTGGGTCGCCACCGGGTACGTCGCCGGGCCCAGCCTCCAGCAGGTCGTCGGCCACCACCACGGGGCCCTGCCCGAGCGGTCGGTCCGCATCCTCGCGGCCGGACTCGCCCACGCGCTGAAGGACATCCACGCCGCCGGCATCGTGCACCGCGACCTCAAGCCGTCCAACGTGCTGGTCACCATCGACGGGCCGCGGGTCATCGACTTCGGCATCGCGCGGGCCCTGGAGACGGTGACCGACGGCGGGCTCACCCGCACCGGCGCCCTGGTCGGGTCGCCCGGCTTCATGGCGCCCGAGCAGGTGCGCGGCGACCGGATCACCCCCGCCTGCGACGTGTTCTGCCTGGGCTCGGTGCTCGCCTACGCCGCCACCGGTGAGCTGCCGTTCGGCACCGCCAACAGCGGCGTGCACGCCCTGATGTTCCGCATCGCCCAGGAGGAGCCGGACCTCGACGGCGTGCCCGAGGGCGTCGCCGACCTCGTCCGTGACTGCCTGAAGAAGGACCCCGCCGCGCGGCCCACGCTCGACGAGATCCTGCGGCGCACCGGAGCCGGGGACACCGTCACCGACGGCCGGTCCCGCGACCCCTGGCTGCCGAGTGCCCTGGTCGCCCAGCTCGGCCGCCACGCCGTCCAGCTGCTGGACACGGAGAACCCGGAGGGGCCCGAGGGCCAGGACGGTGCGGCCGGACCGGGCGAGGCACCCGGACCAGAGGGACAGGACCGCCCGGCGCAGCCGTCCGGGTCCGCGGCGCGTGCGCTGCCGGCGCCCGCCGCCACCCCGGAGCACGCCCCCGCCGCCGACGGCACGGGCGGCCCCGCGGATCCGGCCGCCGGTGACGCCCCGCCCGCCCCCGGCCGGCCGGGCGACGGCGCTCCGCTGAACCACCTCCCCACCCTCGTCGCGGGACAGCAGGCCGCCCCGCCGCCCGGCCCCGCACCGGGCACCCCGACCCCGGCCGCCGGCCCGCAGAACCCGCAGAGCCCGCAGAGCCCGCAGAGCCCGCAGAACCCGCAGAACCCGACGGGGTACGGCCATCCCCATCCGCACCCGGGCTACGGCTACCCCTACAACGGCTACGGCGGCGGAGCCACCCCGCCCTACGGGCCGCCGCCCTTCACCGGGACCCCGCCGTACGGCCCGCCCCAGGACCCGCGGCGCAACGCCCGGTCCACCGCGCTGCTGGTCGTCGTCGCCCTGGTCGTCGCGCTCGCCGCGGGCGGCACCGTGTACGCGCTGATGAGCAACGGCGACAACAGCGCCGGCGGCGACCCCTCGTCCTCGTCCTCGGCGTCCGCGTCCGGCGACGCCACCACCGAGGGCACCGGGGACAACACCGGGACCACCCCGTCCGACGACAAGCAGCCCGGCACGGACGACCCGGGCACCACGTCCCCGCCCGGCGGCACCATCCCGGCCGAGTACCTGGGCAGCTGGTCCGCGACCATCGACAACGCGAGCGGGGTGCACACCCGCCGGCTGACCCTCCAGCAGGGCGACGTCGGGGAGACGGTCATGTCCCTCCTCGCCGAGGGTCCCACGGGCAACGGCACCTACCGCTGCGTGTTCGAGGCCCGGCTGTCCTCCGACCCCGGCGCCGGCGGGCTGGAACTCGGGCCGTCGAGCGTCACGAGCGGGCGGCCGCGCAGCGCCTGCAGCCCGGGCGCCGCGACGCAGGTCCGGCTGCTGCCCGGCGGCACCCTTCAGCGGGTCAACACCAGCAGCGGCGAAGAGCTCACCTACACCCGGGACTGACCTCCGGGCCCGGGGAGGGGCCGTGAGCGCAGGCGGTCCCGGCCCGGACGGTCGGCGACGCGAACCGGCTCCGGCCTTCTCCGGCCTGCTCCGGCCGGCGGCGACGCGGACCGGCTCCGACCGGCGGCGACGCGCGGAGTACGGAGCCGGGCGGATCTGTGACCTTCGCGGACGACGACGAGGAGGACACGGCCCGGCGGACCCCCGTTTCGCGCGGACGACGACGAGGAGGGCGGCCCGGCGGACCCCCGGTTCCCGCGGGCGGCGCCGCGGACTGCGCGGCCCCGGCACACCCCCGTTCCCCGCGGGCCGAGACGCCCGGTGCCGGCCGTGGCTCACCGCGGCTCGGGCGGACGCTGCCTCGGCATGTTCGGGCGGGCGGAGCCGGGCGGGGCGGCGAACCGGCCGTGCGGCACCACCGGGTCGGGGCGGCTCCCGCCCGGCATGGCCCCCTGGAGGCCCAGCGGGGCGCCCCCGGTGCGGAACTCCACCATCCAGTCGGCCGTCTCCACCCGCACCAGCTCCGCGACGTCCTCGGAGAACCGCCGCAGTACCGACAGACACCGCTCGGCCGCCTCGCTCGCCGTGCCGTCCGCCGGACCGAGCACCTCGCGCACGCACTCCGACGCCCAGTCGAACTGGAGGGCCTGCAGGCGGCGGTGCACCGCCTGCGCCGTCGCCAGGTCCCGCATCCAGCCGGAGGTCACCCCGAAGTACCGGTCCCCGGCCACGCACGCCACCGCCAGCAGCAGGGCCAGGTACCCCCAGGCGGCCACTCCGCCCAGCGCGCCCGCCAGGTCCAGCAGCGGCAGCGCCGCCCCGGTCACCGCGCCCACCGCGGCCCCGCCGCGCAGCGCCTGCCCGCACCTCCGCTTCCACACCCGGTCCGTGAGGTACCAGGCGGCCGTGTCCAGCGCCCCGCGCTCCACCCACCGGTACAACTCGTCCAGCCGGGCCGCCGGTTCACCCCAGTCCCCGAGCGGGAAGACCCGCCCCGTCAGATCATCCGGCCGCGGTGCGGCCCCCTCGCCGTGCCGGTCCTGAGGCCGTCCCTCGGGCTGCATCTCCGGCTGACCCACCCGGTACTCCCTACTGACCGTGACTGATCCGCGACCTGCCGGTCCCCTTCCTACCGCCCAATGGGTGGCCCAGTGGCGGGTTCGGCGCCTTTCCCGCCCGGAAGAGGGCCGTGATCAGGTATAGGCGCCCCGTGGGACTCACTCGAAAGAGTGCTGGGGCGACGGCTGCCCCGACCACGTAGGCTCGTGCCGAACGGCAGGAACGCCCGACCGGCACGTCGAACCGACGGCCCGGCGGCCCGACGCACCGACCAAGGAGCTGAATCGTGATCCCCGGTGGTGGCCAGCCCAACATGCAGCAGCTGCTGCAGCAGGCCCAGAAGATGCAGCAGGACCTGGCCAGGGCCCAGGAGGAACTGGCGCGCACGGAGGTCGAGGGCCAGGCGGGCGGCGGGCTCGTGAAGGCCACCGTCACCGGCTCCGGCGAGCTGCGCGCCCTGCAGATCGACCCGAAGGCGGTGGACCCCGAGGACACCGAGACCCTGGCCGACCTGATCCTCGCGGCCGTCCACGCGGCCAACGAGAACGCCCAGAACCTGCAGCAGCAGAAGCTGGGCCCGCTGGCCCAGGGACTGGGCGGCGGCGGCATCCCCGGACTGCCCTTCTAAGACAGCCCGCGGACCTCTACGGTACCTAGTGACGTGACCCCAGGAAGGACGGCAGTCCGTTGTACGAAGGCGTGGTTCAGGACCTCATCGACGAACTGGGCAGGCTGCCCGGCGTCGGTCCCAAGAGCGCCCAGCGGATCGCCTTCCACATCCTCCAGGCCGAGCCGACCGACGTCCGCCGTCTCGCCCACGCGCTGATGGAGGTCAAGGCGAAGGTCCGCTTCTGCGCGACCTGCGGCAACGTGGCGCAGGAGGACCTCTGCGCCATCTGCCGCGACACCCGCCGCGACCCGGCGGTGATCTGCGTGGTGGAGGAGCCCAAGGACGTCGTGGCCATCGAGCGCACCCGCGAGTTCCGCGGGCGCTACCACGTGCTGGGCGGCGCGATCAGCCCGATCGACGGGGTGGGCCCGGACGATCTGCGGATCAGGGAACTCCTGGCGCGCCTCGCCGACGGCACGGTCACCGAGCTGATCCTCGCCACGGACCCCAACCTGGAGGGCGAGGCCACGGCGACGTACCTCGCCCGCATGATCAAGCCCATGGGCCTGAAGGTCACCCGCCTGGCCAGCGGCCTCCCGGTGGGCGGCGACCTGGAATACGCGGACGAGGTCACCCTCGGACGCGCCTTCGAGGGGAGACGACTCCTAGATGTCTGATGCCACGCTCCACGCCACCGGCCAGGACCCCGACGACTTCGCGGTGCAGATCGCGGATCAGATCGAGAGCTTCCTGGTCGCCGTCACCGAGGTCGCGAAGGGCGACGAGCCGGACTCGGCGGTGCCCTTCCTGCTCCTGGAGGTCTCCCAGCTGATGCTGGCCGGCGGCAGGCTCGGCGCGCACGAGGACATCGTCCCCGACGAGCGCTACGAGCCGGACCCGGGCCCGGAGCCGGACGTGGACGAGCTGCGCGAGAACCTCGCGCGGCTGCTGGAGCCGGTCGACGTCTACTCCGAGGTCTTCGACCCCTACGAGCCCCGCACGGCGCCCGTGCCCGCCCGGATCTCCGACGACCTCACGGACGTCATCACCGACCTGCGCCACGGCATGGTGCACTACCGGGCCGGCCGCACCACCGAGGCCCTGTGGTGGTGGCAGTTCTCCTACTTCTCCAACTGGGGCTCCACGGCGTCCGCCACCCTGCGCGCCCTGCAGTCGGTGGTCGCCCACGTCCGCCTCAACCAGCCCCTCGCCGCGCTCGACGGCCTCGACACCGACCAGGGCATGGGTGACGACACCCTGGAGTTCGAGGCGGGCAAGGTGATGGCGGAGGAGATCGCGGAGCCCCTGGGCCTGCGCTCCCCCGTCACGTAGCCGCGCCCGGATCACCCGCCGGACCGGCCGTCCGCCGACCGGCCGCGCCGGACCCGCCGTTTCCTGCCGGTCGTGGCTGCCGCCCGGTCGTCGCTGCCCGCCCCGGCCGTCGCCGTCCACGGTCGGTGTCCCGCGCCTCGGCCGGCCGTCGCTCCGGAAGGCGACGGGGCCGCGGGGCCGCGGGGCGGCTCACGCCCGCACGGCCGGCCGTTGCCGTCGGCCCGCTCACGCACGGGACCGTCCGGACATCGGTCATCGGTCATCGGGCATCGGTCACCACGAACCCGCGCCCCGCCACCGCCGAGGGTGCCCCCGGACGCGTTCCCGGGTCGCCTCCCGAACGTTCCCGGGTCGCCTCCCGGACGTTCACGGATCCGCCCGCGGATGTGACGCAGGTCGCTTTTCCGAGTGCCCGGCGCCCGGCTGGGCATGAGCCCCTGCGCGAGCGTCCCGGAGGTCTCACCATGCGATATCGCCGAGGGGATTTTCGGACGCTCGATAGAATGAGCCCGCCACGCATCACACACATGTGTGTACATCGTGGGACAACAACGGACTGAGCGAGGAGCGCACGTGGGCCTTGTCGTGCAGAAGTACGGAGGCTCCTCCGTAGCCGATGCCGAAGGCATCAAGCGCGTCGCCAAGAGGGTCGTGGAAGCCAAGCAGAACGGCCACCAGGTGGTCGTCGTGGTTTCCGCGATGGGCGACACGACGGACGAGTTGATCGATCTCGCCGAGCAGGTATCCCCCCTTCCTGCCGGACGCGAGCTCGACATGCTGCTGACCGCCGGAGAGCGGATCTCCATGGCCCTGCTGGCCATGGCGATCAAGAACCTGGGCCACAACGCCCAGAGCTTCACCGGCAGCCAGGCGGGTGTCATCACCGACTCCGTCCACAACAAAGCCCGCATCATCGATGTCACGCCGGGCCGCATCCAGGCCTCGGTGGACGAGGGCAACATCGCCATCGTCGCCGGGTTCCAGGGCGTCAGCCAGCAGGGCAAGAACATCACCACGCTCGGCCGGGGCGGCTCCGACACCACCGCCGTCGCGCTGGCCGCGGCGCTCGACGCCGAGGTGTGCGAGATCTACACCGACGTGGACGGCGTGTTCACCGCCGACCCGCGCGTGGTGACCAAGGCCAAGAAGATCGACTGGATCTCGTTCGAGGACATGCTCGAACTGGCGGCCTCCGGTTCCAAGGTGCTGCTCCACCGCTGCGTGGAGTACGCCCGCCGGTACAACATTCCGATCCACGTCCGCTCGTCGTTCAGCGGACTGCAGGGCACGTGGGTCAGCAGCGAGCCGATCAAGCAAGGGGACAAGAAGGTGGAGCAGGCTCTCATCTCCGGTGTCGCGCACGACACCTCCGAGGCCAAGGTCACGGTCGTCGGTGTGCCGGACAAGCCGGGCGAGGCGGCCTCGATCTTCCGCACGATCGCCGACGCCGAGATCAACATCGACATGGTTGTGCAGAACGTGTCCGCCGCGTCCACGGGCCTGACGGACATCTCCTTCACGCTCCCCGAGAGCGAGGGCCACAAGGCCATCGAAGCCCTGGAGCGCAACAAGGGCGCCATCGGCTTCGAGTCCCTGCGCTACGACGACCAGATCGGCAAGATCTCCCTGGTCGGCGCGGGCATGAAGACCAACCCGGGCGTCACGGCCGACTTCTTCACCGCGCTCAGCGACGCCGGGGTGAACATCGAGCTGATCTCGACCTCCGAGATCCGCATCTCGGTCGTCACCCGCAAGGACGACGTGGACGAGGCCGTGCGCGCCGTGCACTCCGCCTTCGGGCTGGACTCCGACAGCGACGAGGCCGTCGTCTACGGAGGCACCGGCCGCTGATGGCCGCCACCACAGGGTCCGGCCGCTCCGGGCGGCCGACGCTGGCGGTCGTCGGGGCCACCGGCGCCGTCGGCACGGTCCTGCTCCAGATCCTGTCCCAGCGGGCCGACATCTGGGGCGAGATCCGACTGATCGCCTCCCCGCGCTCGGCCGGCCGCAAGCTGGCCGTGCGCGGCGAGGAGGTCGAGGTCGTCGCACTCGCCGAGGAGGCCTTCGACGGCGTCGACATCGCCCTGTTCGACGTCCCCGACGAGGTGTCCGCCCAGTGGGCGCCGCTCGCCGCCGCCCGGGGCGCGGTGGTGATCGACAACTCCGGCGCCTTCCGCATGGACCCCGAGGTGCCGCTGGTCGTCCCCGAGGTCAACGCGCACGCCGCCCGGATGCGGCCGCGCGGCATCATCGCCAACCCCAACTGCACCACCCTGTCGATGATCGTCGCGCTGGGCGCGCTGCACGCCGAGTTCGGGCTGCGGGAACTGGTGGCCTCCTCCTACCAGGCGGTCTCCGGTGCCGGGCACGCGGGCGTGCGGACCCTGCGCGAGCAACTGTCCCTGGTCGCGGGCACGGAGCTGGGCACCCACCCCGGCGACGTGCGCCGGGCCGTCGGGGACAACACCGGGCCGTTCCCGGAACCGGTCGCGCTGAACGTCGTGCCGTGGGCCGGGTCGCTCCGGGAGGACGGCTGGTCGTCGGAGGAGATGAAGGTCCGCGACGAGTCCCGCAAGATCCTCGGTCTGCCCCGGCTGCCGGTCGCCGTGACCTGCGTACGGGTCCCCGTCGTCACCACGCACTCCCTCACCGTGCACGCCCGTTTCGAGGACGAGGTCACCGTGGACCGGGCCCGCGAGATCCTCGCGACCGCGCCCGGCGTGGTGCTCTTCGACAACCCGGCCGCCGGCGAGTTCCCCACGCCGGCGGACGTCGTCGGCACCGACCCGACGTGGGTCGGGCGGGTCCGCCGCGCCCTGGACGATCCCACCGCGCTCGAACTGTTCGTCTGCGGCGACAACCTGCGCAAGGGGGCCGCGCTCAACACGGCACAGATCGCCGAGCTGGTCGCGTCCGAGAGCTGACGGTACGTGAAACCCCCGGTGCCCGGAAGGTTTCGTTTGTAGGATCTGTCCCGGACAAATGGCCCGGGTTGATGATCCGGAGCACTTGAACCGGCCGGTCCGTCAGCCGAGGATGGAACCCAGGATTCACCTCCCCGCCCGCCGCAACCGTGCGGCGGGCGGGGAGCGTCTTTGCGGTCACCCTTTCCGGTGCGTGAGGGCGGGGTCCTGCAGACGTGGGGACGTCTGGAACCGGGCGTGGGGACGCCCGTTCATATGGCACACAGGGGAAGAGCGGGACGCATGAGGTCATGGAGCGCGTGGTCGGACGCGTGGGGTCGCGCCGGCAGAGCCGAGGCGGTGGCAGCCGCGGCGGGATCCGCCGTGCGGGCCTCCCCGCCGCCCACCGCGCCACACCCCGCCACGGCGGCCGGCGCAAACGTGATGCCCGGCGCGTACAACCCTCCCGGGGGGAAGCGTGTCCAACTGGCGTGGCTGAGGTACTCGACTTCACAGCGGCGCGCGGTGCGGCGGCACTCCGTCCCCGTTCCCCCCGCCAGGCTCTCCGACCGCGCATGGCCGGTGTGCCCGGTGGCATGCCGGTGATCGCGCCCATGCCCGCAGCGCGGCCGGTCCGCATACCCGATCAGCGCGACGGCACCGACGACGCCGTCGCGGCCGGTACCACCGTCGACCATCTCACCGAGACCTACCGCGCCCACTACCGTTCCCTGCTGGGCCTCGCCGCGCTCCTCCTCGACGACACCGCCTCCTGCGAGGACGTCGTCCAGGAGGCGTTCATCCGCGTCCACTCGGCCCGCAAACGCGTCCGTGACCCCGAGAAGACCCTGGCCTACCTGCGCCAGACCGTCGTCAACCTCTCCCGCTCGGCGCTGCGCCGCCGCATCCTGGGCCTGAAGCTGCTGTCCAAGCCGATGCCCGACATGGCCAGCGCGGAGGAGGGCGCCTACGACCAGCTGGAGCGCGACTCCCTCATCCAGGCGATGAAGGGCCTGCAGCGCCGCCAGCGCGAGGTGCTGGTGCTGCGCTACTTCGCCGACATGACGGAGGCCCAGGTCGCCGAGTCGCTCGGCATATCGCTGGGCTCCGTGAAGGCGTACGGCTCGCGCGGCATCGCGGCGCTGCGGGTGGCCATGGAGGCGCCGGCATGAGCAACGGTTCAGGGGCGCACGACGACCGCCGGGGCGGCGTGCCCGACCGGGCGGCTCCGGCGGAGGACCCCGCCCGCGCCGAGCAGCCCGACCACCCGGAGCCGTCCGCCCGTACGGAGCGGTCTCCCGGGCAGGAGGCCGCGGACGTGACGGACGCCGAGCCCTCACGGCCCTCCGAGCCTTCACGCACTGCTGATTCCTCACGGCCCTCCGAGCCTTCACGGACCTCCGAGCCTTCACGGACCGCCGATTCCTCACGGCCCGCTGGGGCCGCGCAGTCCGGTGAGCGCTCACGGTCCGCTGAGGCCGTACAGGCAGGCGAGCCCTCCGAGCCCGCGCAGGTCGACGAGCCTTCCGAGCCTTCCGAGCCTTCCGAGCCCGCGTCGGGCCCCGTGCCCGAAGCCGCCGAAGCCGTTGACGCAGCGGGGACCACCGCCGGAGCCACGGACCTGGCACCCGCGGACCGCAGGGCCGCCTCGTCCGCGTCGGCGGACCCGGCCGCTCCCACGGACCCGGCAGACCCCACGGCGGAGGAGCCGTCGTCACCGGACGACGTGGCCGTGCCGCTGCGTGCCCCGGCCGGGCCGGGCGGCCAGGACCCGACCTCCCCGCACGCCAGGAACCGAACGGTGCATCACGACCCCGCCGCCCCCGCAGACCGGGGCCCCGAGGACCTCGATCCGGACGAACGCGCCCTGCGCGCCCTGCTGCACCAGGCGGTGCGCGAGGTGGAGCCGAGCGACGGCACGCTGGAGCACCTGCGCCGGGCCGTGCCGGCCCGCCGGGCCCGCAAACGGCAGGCGCTGGTCGGCATGGCGGCCGCCGCCCTGTTCGTCGGCACCGCCGTCCCCGCCGTCGTCCACGTCTCCACCACCTCGGGCTCCGGTGCCAACCCCTCCGCCGTCGGCCACGCCTCGCAGGCCCAGGGCGGCACCAGCCAGGGCAGGGGCCCCGACAGCGACGCGAGCACCGCGGGCGGTTACGCCGACGAGGTTCCCGGTACCGGCGGGGACGGCCGGAAGGGCGAGGACGAGGGCACCGGCGACAACACCGGCGCCGGCGCCACGGAAGGCGCCGGCCCCTCGTCCAGCGCCGAGGCGGGCGCGCCCGCCTGCACCGCCGCCCAGCTCGGCCCGGCCGCGTCGAGCACCGCGGCACCCGACTCCTCGGGCGCCGTCTACGGCTCGTTCCGGGTCACCAACGTCTCGGGCGACACCTGCACGGTCGGCGCTCCCGGCACCATCGGCGTCACCACGCAGGGCGCGGCCGACCCGGCCAAGGTGGGCACGATGCGGCACGCGGCGGGAGACGCCGCGGCCGGCCTGCCCGACCCGTCGCTGGAGGCCGCTTCGGGGCTGGTGCTCAAGCCGGGCACGGCCTACGAGGTGAAGTTCGCCTGGGTGCCGAGCGAGACCTGTCCGACGACCGGCGGGGGCACCGGCGGCGGAACCGGCGAACCCGCACCCGACCCGACGCCCACCTCGGGCACCGGCACCACCGGGGCCACCACGGGCGGCGACGGCGGCACGGCCCCGCAGACACTGCGGGCGGACGGCACCGGCGAGGGCAGCGTGACGGTGACGTACACGGCGGCGACCGGGGCCGGCGGGAGCAGCGCGACGGTGGCCAATGCCTGCGCGGGCACCGTCTACTGGACGGGCGTGCTGACAGCCTCGTAGGAGGCCGGTGAGGGCGCGGCACGCCGGGGCCCGACGGCGCCCCGGCGGCCCCGGGCTGCCCTTGACGACCCCATGGGGCGCCCCTGTCGGCCTCCGACGGCAGCCGGACCGGCGGTCGGACCCGCGGTCGGCGGCAGCGGGCGGTTCAGGGGGAGGTCGACGGGCGGTGGCCAGGGGCGGTCACCGATCGGTCGGGTCGGTCAGCGGCCGGTCGAGTCGGTCAGCGGCCGGGCGGGTCACGGTGGGCGGGTCGTCACATTCCCCGGACGGCCGTCAGACACCGGAAGGGCTGGGGCGCCCGGCCTCCTGCTCCCGTTCCCGCACCTTTTCCGCGTCCTGTTCCGCGTCCTGGTCCCCGTCCCGGCCCTCGGTCTCGCTGCCGGGCGTGCCGCCGGTTTCGACCCCGGCCCCGGCCCCGGCCTCGACCCCGGCCCCGCTTCCGTTCTCGTCGGGCAGGAGGCCCAGTTCCGCGTCCCGGGCGAACTCCGCCTCCCGGCGCAGCAGGCGGAACCACATGAAGATCACGAAGCCCACGAAGGCGAACCATTCGGCGGTGTAGCCGAGGTTCTGGAACGCCTTGAGGTCCAGCCCGGTGCCGCTCGGCGCGGCCGCCGGCACCGCCTTCATCCCGGAGTCCCCGCGGTTGAGTGTGATCCAGGCGTCGTACACGTCGTACGGCACCAGGTTCACCAGGGAAGCCGCACTGATCGCGCCCGTCCGGCCCTCGGGCAGGCCGCCGAGCGTGGGGACGCCGTTGCTGCCGGGCGTCTCGGACGCCTGGAGCGCGCCGGTCACGGTGACCTCGCCGGACGGCGGCGCGGGCACCGAGGCCGGGTCGGGCGACCCGGGCAGCCATCCCCGCACGACGGGCAGGACCTTGCCGGAGTCGGTGCGCAGCAGCGTCAGCACGTAGGAGCCGTTCCTGCCGTCCAGGTCCCGTTCGGGCACGAGCAACTGCTCGGCGTACTCCCCGCTCGCGGTGGCCTGCCTGCCGGAGGTCGCCTTGGTCACCGGCAGCAGCGCGTCCACCGGCTCGGCGGCCTCGCGCTGCGCGGACTCGGCCTGCCGGCGGGCGTCGTCATGGCTCTCCACCCGGTCCTCGAACCGGCCCAGCTGCCACGAGCCCATGTAGATGCAGAAGGGGATGGAGAGCAGCACGAAGACGTTGATCCCCCACCATCGGGGCGTCAGCAGAAACCGGTACACGCCCCCAACGGTACGGGGCTCGCGGCCCGTCCCCGTGCGCGGGGTGGACCACCGCCGCACCCGGTCGCGGGCCGGAGGAGGGCCGGGCGGCAGGGGGACGGGCCGGGCGGCAGGCGGGTACGGAGCCGGCCTGGCGCGGGTCCCGTCACTCAGCCCTCACTCAGCCCCGCCTCCCGTCACCCACCCCTGTCTCCCGTAGCGCTCGGTCAGGTGCTCGCGGCCCGCCGGCGGGTCGTAGGGTTCCGGCCGGAACTCGGTGATCGCGGATATGCGGCCCGTGTCGTCCCCGGTGAAGAAGGAGAAAGCGGGCATCTCCTCGCCCCCGGCCGTGAACCGCGACCAGGTGACCCCTGGTCCCCCTCGGCGACGAGCCGCTCGACCCGCAGGTGCCGGTCGCCCGGGTATTGCCGGTGGAAGCGGACGTAGCGCTCCCGGCCGCTGATCCGCTCCCGCGTCCGGGGGAGCGTGCAGACGACGTCCTCGGCCGGCGCGGTGGCGCACCCGGCCCGGTCCCGGGCCTCGGCGGCGGCCCGGAACCGCTGGACGTTCCCTCGCAGATCGGTCATGCCGTCATCGCGAGAACTGTGCACCCCGCCACTGACCATGGCCTTCGCAGGCCGTCCCGGGCCGTGGACGGCGGCTGGCCCGGGGGAATCCGGTGAACGTTCCGGTCGGAGTTTTCCACAGGCTGGGGACCTCGGGAGCACGATGACCGCCGGGACGGGCAGTATGGATCCATGACTGAGAGCAACGGGTCCGACGCGCGGAATCGAGCGGACCAGACCGAGCGTGTGCAACGGGGCGAGGACATGCCTGCCTGGGAGAAGCGCTTCCGGGCGCCCCGGGTCTCCCTCCCCGACTGGGCGGAGGACGCACCCGACCGTTCCCTGTTCGTGTCGAACGCGACGGGGACGTACGAGTTGTACGCCTGGGACCGGAAGACCGGCGAGCAACGACAGGTGACCCACCGGCCCAACGGCACGACGGACGGCGTGCTCTCGCCGGACGGTCAGTGGATCTGGTGGTTCGACGACAAGGACGGCGACGAGTTCGGCGTCTGGCGCCGCCAGCGTTTCGAGGGCGGGGAGGACGAGCTCGCGACGCCCGGCCTGGACCCCTCCTACCCCGCGGGCCTCGCCCTGGGCCGGGACGGCCGCACGGCGGTCGTGGGCCGCTCCACGGACGAGGACGGCACCACCATCCACCTGGTGCGCGCCGGTGAACAGCCGGTGGAGATCTACCGGCACCGCGAGTCGGCGGGCGTCGGCGACCTCTCCCACGACGGTTCGCTGATCGCCGTGGAGCACACCGAGCACGGCGACGCGATGCACTCCGCGCTCCGCGTGGTGCGGCCCGACGGCAGCAAGGTCGCGGAGCTCGACGACACCGAGGGCGGCACCCGCGAGCTGGGCCTGGACGTACTGGGCTTCGCCCCCGTCGCCGGTGACACCCGGCTGCTCATCGGCCACCAGCGGCGCGGCCGGTGGGAGCCCCTGGTGTGGGACGTGGCGACGGGGGAGGAGAGCGACCTCGCGCTGGACCTCCCCGGCGACGTCAGCGCCGAGTGGTACCCCGACGGCTCGGGCCTGCTCATCGCGCACGGCTTCGAGGCGCGCGGCGAGCTGTTCCGGTACGACCTGACCGAGCGCCGGCTGGAGAAGATCCCCACCCCGCGCGGCGGGGTGTCGGGCGCCACGGTCCGTCCCGACGGCAGCGTGGAGTACCTGTGGTCGTCGGCGGCCGAACCGCCGGTCGTCCGGTCCACGACGGGCGGGGTCGTGCTGGACCCGCCGGGCATGAAGTCGCCCGGTTCGGTGCCGGTGGAGGACGTGTGGGTGGAGGGCCCGGGCGGCCGCATCCACGCGCTGGTGCAGCGGCCTGAGGGAGCGACCGGTCCGCTTCCCACCGTCTTCGACATCCACGGCGGCCCGACCTGGCACGACAGCGACTCCTTCGCGGCCGGCCCCGCCGCCTGGATCGACCACGGCTACGCGGTGGTCCGGGTCAACTACCGGGGTTCGACCGGGTACGGACGCGCCTGGACCGACGCGTTGAAGCACCGGGTGGGGCTCATCGAGCTGGAGGACATCGCCGCCGTGCGCGAGTGGGCGATCACCTCGGGCCTCGCGGACCCCGCCCGGCTGATCCTCACCGGCGGCTCCTGGGGCGGCTACCTCACGCTGCTCGGCCTGGGCACCCAGCCCGACGCCTGGGCGCTGGGCATCGCGGCGGTCCCGGTCGCGGACTACGTCACGGCGTACCACGACGAGATGGAGGCGTTGAAGGCGATGGACCGCACGCTGTTCGGCGGCACCCCCGAGGAGGTTCCGGACCGCTTCGAGGTGTCCTCGCCGATCACGTACGTCGACGAGGTCAAGGCCCCCGTCTATATCTCCGCCGGCGTCAACGACCCGCGCTGCCCGATCCGCCAGATCGAGAACTACGTCAAGCGCCTGGAGGCCCGCGGGGCGACCCACGAGGTGTACCGCTACGAGGCGGGCCACGGCTCCCTGGTGGTGGACGAACGGATCAAGCAGGTCCGGCTGGAGCTGGACTTCGCGGAGCGCCACATCGGCCGCTGAGGGGGAAGCGGAGCCGGGGGAGGGGGAGGGCCGGGGAAGCGCGAGCCCGGCACGGGCCGGCTGCCCTCTCGCCCTTCTCGCCGCCCCCGGCCGACCGCCCCTGGTCGACGGTCCCGGCCGGAACGCATCCCGGCCGGGGCGTCCCGGGCGCGGGGGCCTTTCCCGGGCAGGGCCGCTCCCGGCGGCCGGGCCTGCGCCGGTCTCGGCGACCTGCCGGGAGGGGCGTCGGCCCGGCGTCCTCGCGGGGAGGACGCCGGTGGGGGCGGTCCCGGCGTTCTCGCGGGGCGCGCATCGATCTCAGCGCCGTCGCCGGGGCGGGCGTCGATTTCGGCGCCGTCGCGGCACGGGCGTCGGCCCCGGCGGCCTGTCGGAGCCCTGAGGCGATCTCGGCGGTCTGGGCGGTCTCGGCGGTCTGGGCGGTCTCAGCGTCCGCCCGGGGTGCCCCTCCGCTCCCGGCCCCGGCGTCCGAGCAGTTCGGCGAGGCCCCGCCGGGTGGCCGCCAGGACGACCCGGTCCTCGCGCCGGAGCACATAGGTGTCGGGCAGGTCCCACACCAGCCCCGAATTGCGGACGGCGGGTGTTCCGGAGGGCTGCCCCGGGCCCGCGCCCGTCGCGGCTCCCGCACCGGGTCCGGTCCCGGTGGCACCCTCGGTGGACGCCGTGTCCAGGGCCAGCACCCGCCAGGCGCCGGCCCGGAACGCCTCCCCGACCGTCTTCCCCTCCAATTGCGGGTGCCCGCCCACCTCGATCGCCGCGAACAGCAGCACCCGCCGCTCCACCGGGATGGCACCGAGGATCTGCCGGCCCATCATCGCCCCCGCGAACGCGGGCGCCGCCAGGTGGGACACGCTGCGACTGCGCGTCACGGCGTCGGGGTGCGCGGCCCGCAGGGTGCGGTACACGGCCTGCGCGAAGTCGTCGTCGTACAGCCGCAGGACCGTCCGCAGGTCGGGCCGCAGGGAGCGCGCGTACAGGGTGGCCTCGAGGTTGGTGGTGTCCACGCTGGTCAGCGCGAGCAGGGCGTCCGCCCGGTGGATCTTCGCGGCCTCCAGCACGCCCTCCTCGGTGACGTCCCCGAGCACCACCGGCACCCTCAGCCGCCGCGCCGTCGCCATGCCCCGGGCCTCGGGGTCCGCCTCCACGCACACCACCGGGATGTGCAGTTCGCGCAGCCGGGTCAGCACCCGGGTGCCGATCTTGCCGAGCCCGAGCAGGACCAGGTGGCCGCTCAGTCCGCGGGGCGGCTTGCGGAGGGAGGAGGCGCTGCGGAACAGTCCCAGTGCTTCGAGGACGGCGGCCAGCAGCACCGGCAGCAGCAGTAACCCGACGAGCCCGGACAGCAGTTGCAGTATCTGCCGGCCCATGGGGGCGTTGTGGGCGGGCTCGTTGATCGCGAAGAGGTCGAGCAGGGTGACGTAGGTGGCGTGCAGCGCGTTGTCCTCGGTCACCAGGGTCAGGGCGACGGCGAGGGCGACGGTGGCCGCGACGAGACCGGCGAGGGACCAGCGCAGCCGCCGGGAGAACAGCGAGGCGAAGGGAGGCACCCGCGCCCGTACCGGCGGCAGCGGCGGGCCGGAGTAGGAGACCTGTTCCAGCACCACCGTGCCGCGTCCCGTGGCCGCCGACACCGCGTCGCTGTCGGGCAGGAGTTGAGGCCCCTGCTCGCCGCTGTCCTCCGAACCTTCCGCACCGGCCGGATCGTTACTGGTCGCGGACAGCAGCGCCAGCGTGCACAGCCCCGGATCGGCCACCTCGCCCGCCGCCGGCGGATGCCGCTCCACCGCGCGCAGCAGCAGGCCGTCCGCGTCGACGACCTTGCTGGTGCCGACGAGTGCGGTGGCGACCAGCGCGGGTGCGGTGGTGTCGGCGTCGGAGAGCACGGTGGTGGAGTTGTCGTCGAGCCTGCCGGGCCGCCCGTGGGTCTGGTTCCCGAGCGCCAACTCGGCGGCCTGGTCCAGGAGTTCCTCGATGTGACGGCCGAGCCGCCGGTTGTACAGGCGCAGCACGAGCCGCAGCCGCGGATTGAGGCGGCGGGCGGTGAGGGCGGCCCGGATGTTGGTCTCGTCGTCGTCGTACACCAGGGCCAGCGCGGCGGCCCGGTCCACGCCGGCCCCGGCGAGCACGCTCTCGGTGGGTTCGGCGGCCTCCACCTCGCGCTCGTGGGAGCCGGGGTCGGAGCCGCCCGCGTTGCCCGCGCTGGCGCTGCGGTTGACGGTGGCGACGACCCGGTCCAGCAGGGCCGCCGAGGCCGCGCGCGCCCGCCCGACGACCGGCTGCCGGGCCTGCGTCTCCGACGGCGGGACGACGAGGGTGACCTGTTCGCCGTACACGCCCCGCAGTTCGGCGGCGAGGCGGTGGGCCAGCCCGTCGTCGCCGCAGACCACCATGTGCGCTGAGGGATCGCCCGGCAGGGCCTGATTCGGAAGGCTCACCACAGGGGATGAGACTGCCTCATTCCGACGACCGGTTCCAGACATGATCACGTCGGGTGTGCCGGTGCCCGGCTGAACGGGACGGCCCCGCGTCGCGTACCCCAGGGGGAAGCGGGTGCGGCGCCCGCGGTCCCGTGCACCCCGAGCGCACCGGAACCCGGCCAGGCGCCCCGGTTTCGCGTCCGCCCGTCCGTCTGTCCCGCCTGTCCGCCCGCTCGGCCTGTCCGCCGGTCCACCTGCTCCACCCGTTCCGCCTGTTCCGTCTTCCGCCTTTTCCGTCTGTTCCGCCTTCTCCATCTGTCGTCTGTCCTTCTGCTCATCCGTCTCCCGACAACCGGCGTGCGCACCGGAGGTACCCGGCCGTGGCCCTCACCGAGTCAGCATCGCGGGACTCCGGCGAGTCCCGTGACGCGGGATCCCCGGAGCCCGTGAAGTCCGTACGACCCGCGGAGTCCGTACCGCTTGCGGACGCCGTGCGACCCGCGGAGTCCGTACGACCCGCAGGGTCCGTGCGGTCCCGGGGGTCCGCGGACCCCGAGGAGGCCTCGGAGACCTCGGAGGCCTCGGCTCCCGGCCGCCGCCCCGCCCCCGCCGTACCGTCCGAGGAGGAGGCCGGCGAACCGGACCGGGCCGCGCGAACACCGGATGCCGACGAGTCCCGCCACCTCAACGCCCCGCTCCTGCTCACCCTGACCCTGCTGACGGCCCTGCTGTTCCAGGACGCGATCCGTGGTGCGCTGGCCGCCCCGGTGATGCAGAGCTGGATGACGGTGTTCGTGGCGGTGATGCTCCAGGCGCTGCCCTTCCTCGTCCTGGGCGTCCTGCTGTCCGCGGCGATCGCGGTGTTCGTCCCGCCGTCCTTCTTCGCCCGGGCCCTGCCGGAGCGCCCCGCCCTGGCGGTGCCGGTCGCGGGTGCCGCCGGAGCGGTGCTGCCCGGCTGCGAGTGCGCGTCCGTACCGGTGGCGGGCGCGCTGGTGCGCAGGGGAGTGGCACCGGCGGCGGCCCTGGCGTTCCTGTTGTCCGCGCCGGCGATCAACCCGATCGTCCTCACGGCGACCGCCGTCGCCTTCCCCGGCAACCCCGAGATGGTCCTCGCCCGGTTCGTGGCGAGCCTCTTCGTCGCGTGCGCGATGGGCTGGCTGTGGCACCGCCTCAGCCGCACCGACTGGCTGCGCCCGCCCGCCCGTTCGGCCTTCGAAGGGCTCGGCAGAGGGGCGGCCTTCTGGGGTTCGGTGCGGCACGACGTGATGCACGCGGGCGGGTTCCTGGTCATCGGCGCGATGGCGGCGGCGACCCTGAAGGCCGTGGTGCCCGCCGAGTGGCTGAGGGCGGCGGCCGACAATCCGGTGCTGTCGGTGCTGGCGCTGGCCGCGCTGGCCGTCCTGCTGTCGATCTGCTCGGAGGCGGACGCGTTCGTGGCGGCGTCGCTGACCCAGTTCTCGCTGACGGCCCGGCTGACCTTCCTGGTCGTCGGCCCGATGATCGACCTCAAGCTGTTCGCCATGCAGGCGGGCACCTTCGGCCGTGCCTTCGCGCTGCGTTTCGCCCCGGCGACCTTCGCCCTCGCGGTGCTCGCCTCGGTCCTGACGGGAGTGGTGTTGCTGTGACGGACCGGAACGACGGGCGGAACGCGGGCCCGGCCCGGAACGCCGCCACGTCCCGCAGTCTCGCCGACCTCAACGGCCACGCGCAGGCGGCCCTGTTGTTCCTGCTCGGCGCGACCGTGCTGCACGCGGGCCTCACCGACCTGCACCTGCGCTACGTCAAGGCGGGTCTGCGCCCGCTGCTCCTGCTGGCCGGTGCCGTACTGATCGCGACGGCGGCGGCCACCCTCCGGTACGAGCGCCGCCGCACCCGGCCGGGGAGCCGTCCGACGACCCCGGGCGAAGACCCGCAGGACGGCAACGGTGCACCCCGTGACCCGGAACCGGATGACCCGGCACCCCGGGAGGACCCGGCACCCCGTGACCTGGCACGCCGTGACCCGGCACCGGACGATGCGGAGTCACGACCTCCGGGCGCACGGGACGACGCGCCGGTCCCCGGCCGGCCGGACGAACCGGCCGTCGGCACGGCGCGACACCACCGAGAGCCCCGTGTGGTCTGGCTGCTGGCGCTCCCGCTCGTCGCCCTGATCCTGGTCGCCCCGCCCGCCCTCGGTTCGTACACCGCCGCGCACACCGGCACCGCCCTGCAGAAGCCCTTCGGCTTCCCGGACGTCCCCGAGGGCCGGGGCCCGCTCCGGCTCAGCGTGGGCGAGTACGCGGCCCGCGCCGTCTACGACGACGGGCGTCACCTGCGCGACCGCCCGCTGCGCATCACCGGTTTCGTGACCCTGGACCGTGACGGCGCTCCCCACCTGGTCCGCATGACCCTCAACTGCTGCGCCGCCGACGCCCAGCCGGTCAAGATCGCGCTCACCGGGAACGTCCCGCCGGTGCTCCGCCCGGACAGCTGGCTGGAGATCACCGGCACCTACACGCCCCGCCGGACCAAGGACCCCGTCAACGACGGCCCGGTCCCGTACGTGGAGGTCACCGCCTCCCGTCCGGTGCAGCCGCCGGCCGACCCGTACGACGACGCCTGGAACGGCTGATCCCGCCCGCGAGCGGCAGTGAGCCGGAGTCCCGGCAGTGAGTCGGAGACCCGGCACAGAGCCGGAGACCCGGCAGTGAGCCGGGGACCCCGACGGCCTCCGGTGCGGGTGGCGGGTGGACGGTGGCGGGAGGATCAGGCCCGCTGCCCGCCGTTCTCGCCGCCACCGCCGGTGGTGTCCCGTGCCACGGCCTCACCCCGGATCACCCGGGGCGCAGGGGCTTCTCCGCTGCCCTCGCCCCTCCCGGCGCCCGTGGCCTTCCCGGCGTTCTCGGCCTCCTTGATGGCGCGGGCCTCGGCCTTGAGGATGTGGGCCGACTTGCCGGCGGAACGGGCCAGGTCCGGCAGCTTCTTCGCGGCGAGGACGGCGATGAGGACGATGAGGATGATCGCGAGCTCGCTCAGTCCGAACATGGGGGTCCGTTCCTCTCGTGGGCCGGTGCCGGACGGCTGCCGGTGCGGGGATGCGGGGTCGGTCGCGCGGGAGCGGCGGGGTGGCCGCGGGGACCCGTAGAATCTACAGCAATGTAGATAATTTGACGGCGTCCGCTCATCTATACGATGTCCGCCGGGAGAACGGAAAGCGGCGGAAGGGAGACAGGCCGTGTCGGAGCACGGGCAGCGTCCCCGGCGGCGGGGGCAGGGCGAACTGGAGTCGCTGGTGCTGTCGGCCCTGCGGGAGGCGGAGGGCCCGGCGACGGCGGGCTGGGTGCAGCAGCGACTCGGCGAGGACCTCGCGTACACCACCGTCATCACGATCCTGACCAGGCTGCTGGCGAAGGGCGCGGTCACCCGGGAGCGGGCCGGCCGGTCGTTCGTCTGGACGCCCGCCTCGGACCACGCCGGGCTCGCCGCGCACAAGATGCGCAAGGTGCTGGACGCCGAGAGCGACCGGGAGGCCGTCCTGGCCAGCTTCGTCACCGGACTCGCTCCGGACGACGAGCGGCTGCTGCGCGAACTGCTGGGTCAGCCGCGGAGCGACGGGGAAGACTGAAACCTCATGGGGGTGTTCGTCTTCCTGCCGCTCGTGCTGCCGCTGACCGCGTGGCCGATCGCGCGCCTGGCCGAACAGCATCTGCATCCGCGCACCGCGACCCGCATGCTGACCGGGGTCGCGGCGGTCATGGCGGTGTGCAGCACGGTCTGCCTCGCGCTGGTGATGGTCGTCGGCACGGCGCAACTGCCCGGCAACCCGCTGCCCGACGGCTGGTCGGACCCGGAGGTGCGGGCGGCGGTCCCCTACGACGAGGTCGTGGGGAAGGCGGCCATCCCCGCCCTCTGCGCCGTGCTGCTGGCCTGCACGCAGACCCTCTGGCGGCACGTCCGCACCCGCCGCCGTGCCCACCGTGCCCTGGCCGGGCTGCCGGACACCGAGGTGGCGGTGCTTCCCGACGGCACCCCGTACGCGTACGCGCTGCCGGGCACCGGGCGGCGCCGCGGCCGGGTGGTGGTCACCACCGAACTGCTGGACCGTCTCACCCCGGCCGAGCGCCGTGCCCTGTTCGCGCACGAGCGGGCCCATCTGTCCGACGGCCACCACCGGCTCCTGCTGGCCGTGCGGCTGGCGGCGCGGGCCAACCCGTTCCTGCGCCCCTTGCAGACCGCGGTGTCCTACACGACCGAACGCTGGGCCGACGAGGTGGCCGCCCAGCGCGTCGGCAGCCGGCGTACCGTCGCCACCGCCATCGGCAAAGCGGCCCTCGCGTCCACGCCGGCCCCACCGCTGCCGGCGTTCGCCGCCCCCGGTCCGGTACCCCGCCGGGTGGCCGCCCTGCTGGCACCGCCCCCGGCCCCGGCCCGCTGGCCGGCGACGTTCACCTCCGCGGGCCTGGCCACCTGGGGCGCAGCCGCCGGGACCGCGCTGTCGGCGATGTCCTCCGCCAACGCGGCCCTGATCCTCTTCTCCCTGCTGCGCGCGGCGACGCCGCTGTGACCGGCCGTCGCGACCGGGCAGCCGTTCACCGGGCAGCCGTTGACCTGCAGTGATTGACGGGGCAGCCGTTGACCGGCAGTGATTGACCGGGCAGCCGTTGACCTGGCAGTTCCGCTCGGCGATCCGCCGTCGGCCAACGGTGCTCCACACCCGACGTCCGGCGTGGCGCGCCCCGTGCGGCTGTGGCGCCCAAGGGTGGTGCGGCGGGATCAGCCCTGGTAGCGCTGCTGCTGCGGCTGCCCGTAGCCCTGTCCACCCGGACCGCCCGGCCCGCCCTGGCCGCCGTTGAGCGCCTGCGCCTGCAACTGCTCCGCCTGCTCGGCGGAGACCCGCTGCTCGGCCCCGCAGAACGTGCACTGGGTCGCGTACTTCGTCGAGACGGGGAACAGCGGGACGAAGAACAGGCTGAACTTCGTGACCCGCTTCCTGAGCGTGTGCGCGGAGGGGTTGCCGCACTGCCCGCACACCAGCGTCAGTATCGCGAGCTGGTAGAGGTATCCCTTGGTGCCGAAAATGATCATCTGACCGCTCCTTCGCTCGCCCTTGCCCGTACCCCGATGCTGCCACTGCCACGGCTGTGGACACCGTGAAGGCGCCGAAGCAGTCGCGCGGGGGCGTGTCCGTCGGCAGTCCCCCGGCCGGGACGGGACGCCGCCCCGGACCTCCCGGCATGCCGACACCGAGTCCGCCTCCGAGTACCCCGGGATGCCCGGCACCTCGGGTGTCCGGCACCTCACGTGTCCGGCACCTCGGGTGTGGCACCTCCGGTATTCCGGACGGACGTCCCGGGTGCACGGCTGTTCTGGGTACCCCCGCTGTCCCGCTGCATTGGGTGTTCTGGGCGTCCTGGGCGTCCGGATGACCCGCTGCGTACCTCCCCGCCCCCCGCCCCGGCCCCGGCCCCGGGGTTCTCCTGCTCCCTTCCCGCGCCCCTCCCGCGTCCTCTCCTCTCCGTCGTGCCGCCCGCCTCGTCGCCGGCCTCCCCTCCCGACCGCCCGTTCCTGTGGTCACCACGGCAATTCCGCGGGCCGGAACACTGCCGTACCGCACTCCGGTACCGATCGACAGGCCCCTGACAAAATCGGCGCATGAGTGGGTCCGAAGGAGTCGTCTGCCGTTCGCGCTGGGCGGGTACGTCCTGGTTCCTGGCCGGCCTGGGGGCGGCCGGGGCCGTGGCGGCCATGGTCCTGGCGGTGGTCACCGCCACCGTCGTCGTCCCGTGGCTGGTCGCGGCGCTGCTCTGCGCGGCAGGGGCCGTGACGGCGCTGCACCGGGCCACCGGTCAGGTCCGCGCCGACGCCCACGGCCTGTACATCGGCAGCGTGTTGCGGGGCCGGACCGTCCCGTGGAGCGACGTGGCCGACCTGCAGGTCCGCCTGAAGTACGCCAACACCCCCCGCATACAGGACGTGCGGCGCACCGTCCTCGTCCACCAGGACGGCCGCAAGCGGGTCCTCCCCCTCCCGATCGGGGTGACGGAGCACGACCCGTACTTCGACGACACCCTGGAAGCCCTCCGCGCCCTGCACCGCCGTCACGGCACGCCCGGTTCCGACCACCTGCCCGTCCTCTCCCACCGCACCGCGGGCCGCAACTGGGCCGGCTCCCTCTTCTTCTGCGTCCTGCTGCTGGCGGGGGCCGGAGTGGCGGGGTGGGCCGTGCCGCAGGCCCGGTCGCACCACGCCGACTGGCGGTCGGCCGCTCCCTGCCCGGCCTCCGCGGGCGCGCCCCGCGACGGCGACGACTGCCTGCACACGCTCACCGCCCGCATCGAGCGCACCGACCCCAACCACCCCCGGAAGGGCAGCCATCTCTATTTCGCCGATGACCGGCCGACGGACCGGATCAGGGTGTCGGAGACGGCCGCCGAGGAGTTCCGGGCCGGGGACCGGGTCGAACTGACGCTGTGGCGCGGCACGGTGATGAAGGTCGCCGGCGAGCGCCACGTGTGGCAGAGCCATGTGACCGGCGGCGGCGATGTCGCGGTCCTCGCGGCCGCACTCGCCCTGGCCGCCGGCTACCCCGCCGCCCGGATCGTCCTCCGCGTGCGCGCCCGGCACCGTCCCGACGACGAGGTGCTCCCTTCGGCCACCCCGTTCGTCGTCGCTCTGCTGGTGACGGCCGTGTGGCTCCTCCCGCTCAGTTACGTCCGCACCACGGCGGCGATCACCCCTCCCACTGCGCTCGCCCGGGCCGGGGCGGGCGGCCTGGCCTCACTGGCCCTCCTCGCCTGGGCGTGGCGATCCACCCGGGCCCGGGCCCGGAACCGTACTCCCGGGGACCCCGTGACGTCGGACGCCGGCCGGGAGGAGTTCGTCAGGGCCCGCTTCCTGGAGGCCACCGACTACAACCCCCACCACTTCGGCACCCATGTCGTCGTCGGTGGCGGTGAACCCCCGGCCGTCGTCCCGCACCCCGGGCCCGGCCGCTTCGCGGCGCGCCCCATCCCGGTCCACCGCCTCACCGTGAAGACCGTCCGCAGGGCCCGCGGCGGCGACGGCGAGACCGTGCCCCACGACTGGCACGTCGCCGAACTCGACGACGCGGGCGCCCCCGTCCACCTGACGGCGGCCCCGGCCGACCTGCCCCGCATCCTCCGCCACCTGACCCCGGCCGAGGCCCCGGCGGCGACCCCGCCCGACGGCCCCACTGCCCCGGCTGCGACCGCCGCCGGCCCCGACGCTGCGGGCGAGACCCCGGGCCGGACGTAGGCCTGTCGTCCGGTTCACGCCGCGGACGCGGGGCCGGGCACGCGCTCCTCCACGGGCCGCGTCCGCCGAGGCGGCGGTGGCCCTGATTCTCGACCGCCTGCCTCCCGGTCGCGGCCCCGCCGTCCTGGGGAACCGAGGGAATCCCTGGAACCCAGAAGAACCTCAGGAACCCGCGGACTCCGAGGAATCCGGGGGATCCAAGGAGCCCAGGGAGTCCAAGGAGCCCAGGGAGTCGGAGCCCAGGGAGTCGGAGGAGCCCAGGTAGTCCAGGAACGCAGTCAACGCGGCGTTGAATCCCTGCGGATCCTCCATGTTGGGGTAGTGGCCGCCGCCGACCGTCGTGACACGGCCTCCGGGGACCCCGTTCACCAGGCGTTCGGCCATCCGCAGGTGATCCGGCGAGTCCGCCTCGCCGTTGACCGCGAAGACCGGGACGCGGATGTCCCGGGCGCGCTCCCAGGTGTTCCGGACCGGAACGAGGTGGTTCGGCTCCTCCGCGGTGTGCTTGGAGAGGGTCCGCAGCGCCATGTCGCGCAGTCGGCGGATCACGTCCGGATCGACGTCGTCGGCTGTCCGCCGGGGCCCCACGGTGAACCGGGCGAAGGCGGCGAGCCACCCCTCGACGTCACCGGCGGCCAGTGCCCGTTGCTGCGCGGCGAACGCGTCGAGGGTCCACGGATCCTCGAACACCGGCTCACTGGTGCCCACGCCGCTCACCACCACCGCCCGGACCACCTCCGGGTGCTCCAGCACGGTGTCGACGGCGATCGCGCCGCCCATGGACAGTCCGACGAGGATCGCGGGCGTGGCGTCCAGATGACGCAGCAGCGCGGCGAGATCGTCGGCGGACCGGAACGGCCGTGTCGCGTTGGCGGACGCCCCGTGCCCGCGTGCGTCGGGCGCGATCACCCGGTAGCCGCGGGCGAACACGGGGATCTGGGCGTCCCACATGGTGTGGTCGACGAAGCCGCCGTGCAGGAAGACCAGAGGCGGTCCGCTGCCCTGTTCGACGTAGGCGAGCGGGCCGTCGGCCGACCGGAAGGACAGCGTCGCGGGTGTGTCCGTGGATTCCGACATGACAACCAAGGTGTCATGTCGGGGAGGCTATGGCAACCAAGGTGTCATCCTGGAGCGGTGACGACACCCGACAGTCCCTCCCCGTCCGGCACCGGGCCGGCCCCCGTACCGCCTTCCGCCCCCTTGCCGCCGGACCAGCTGGCCGGGCGGCTGACCGAGGTGTTCGACCTGGTGGGCCCGCTGTACCGGCGGGTGCACCGCAAGGTGGAACTGACCGCACCGCTGGAGGGGCTGTCGGTGGGGGTGCGGGCGGTGCTCGACCTGCTGTACAAGCACGGCCCGATGACGGTGCCCCAGCTGGGGCGCGCCCAGGACCTGAGCCGGCAGTTCGTGCAGCGCATGGTCAACGACGCGGCGGCACAGGACCTCGTGGACACGGCGCCCAACCCCGCCCACCGCAGGTCCCGGCTGATCCGGCTCACCGCGACCGGCACGGCCGCCATCGAGGCGGTGCACGCCCGGGAACACGCCGTGCTCCGCGGGGTGGGCGGCGACCTCACCGCCGAGGACGTCGACGCCTGCCTGCGCGTCCTCGCCCGGATGCTCGCCCTCTTCGACGACGTCGACGTCAACCGGGGAGTCCCGCCCGCGTAGGTTCCGGCGGACCGGCGATGCAGAGCACGCGGGGCGCCGCGGGCGAGGAGAGGACTCGATCCCGTGTCGGCACGGGGTCTCCTGGTTCAGGCTGCCGCGGCCCCGTGAGCGGTGCCCCCCATGCGGACGGCGGCCAGGTCCACCGCTCGCCGGACCGACTCGGCGGAGGCAGCCAGCAGGGGCAGCCGGACGGCGGGGCTGGGAATGCGGCCCTGGGCGTGCAGCACGCCCTTGATCACGGTCGGGTTCGGTTCGGCGAACAGCGCGGCGGACATCCGGGCCAGCTCGGCTCCCAGCCGGCGCGCCGGTCCGGCGGCGTCGCGCCGCCACAGCGAGATGAGCTCGGCGTAGTCGCCGGTGCGGATGTTGGCCGACGCCAGGATGCCGCCGTCGGCACCGGCCGCGAGCAACGGGGAGATGACGGCGTCGTCACCGCCGAGCACCGCGAAGCCGGGGGTCGGCGAGCCGAGCAGTTCCATCGCCGCCGCGTCGATCGCACCGGTCGCGTACTTGACCCCGACGACCTGCGGCAGGCGCCTGAGGGCGTTCATCAGGCCGGTACCGATCGGCTGACCTGTCCGGTACGGGATGTCGTAGACCACCAGCGGCAGCCCGCCGTGCTCGGCGAGCGCCGTGAAGTGCGCCAGAGTCCCCGCCTCGCCCGGCCGGGTGTAGGGCGGCGCGGGCACCAGCGCCGCGGTGACGTCGCCCCGCCCGGCCAGCTCCCGCACCGTGGCCAGCGCGGCATGGGTGTCGTTCGTGCCGACGCCGACGATCAGCGGGGCCCCGTGCGTCCGGCAGGCCGCCGCGCAGACGCGGACCACGGTCTGCCGCTCCTCGGCGGTCAGCGTCGCTGCCTCCGCCGTCGTACCCAGGGCAACGAGGCCGCGAGCCCCGCCGGCCGTCAGCGCCTCGTCGGCGAGGCGGGCCAGGGCGTCCGGGGCGAGACGCAGGTCGTCGGTGAACGGGGTGACCAGGGGGACGAACAGGCCGCTGAGGCTCACATCGGGCTTCATGCCTCCACCTTGGTCGACCACACCCGGTAGATCCAGTTCACGTTTCTTCCCTCTTGCGTAAGCTCAGCTTATGCTCGATCTCCGACGCCTCCGCCTGCTGCGCGAACTGCACCGCCGGGGCACCATCGCGGCCGTCGCCGAAGCCCTGACCTTCACCGCCTCGGCCGTCTCCCAGCAGCTCAGCGTGCTGGAGCGGGAGGCGGGCGTCCCCCTGCTGGAGCGCAGCGGCAGGCGGGTGACGCTCACCCCCGCGGGGCGCACCCTCGTCACCCACGCCGACGCCGTCCTCGAACGCCTCGAACTGGCCGTCTCCGAACTGGCCGGCGCACGCGAGGGCATCGGCGGCCCCCTGCGCATCGGCACCTTCCCCTCGGGCGGCCCGGCGATCGTCCCCGCCACGCTGGCCGAACTGGCCCGGCAGCACCCCGCCCTGGAGCCGATGGTGCAGGAGATCGACTCGGCGCGGGTCTCCGACGGCCTGCGCGCCGGCGAGCTCGACGTGGCCCTCGTCCACGACTACGACTTCGTGCCGGCGGCCCCCGACACCACGGTCGACCAGGTCCCCCTGCTGGAGGAACCCGTGTACCTGGCCACGGCCGCCACCCGTCCCACTGGCAGCGACACCGGAACCCCCACCGGCAGCGACACCACGCCCACCGCGCCCACCGCGCCCGCCGCCCCCGATTCCGCTCCCGATTCCGCTCCCGCAGGAGGCGCCACCGCCCGCGGCAACACACTCGCCGACCTGCTCGGCCCCTGGGCCACGACCCCGTGGATCACGGCCCGGGACGGCACCACCGGCCACGCCATGGCCGTACGGGCCTGCCAGGCGGCCGGCTTCCAGCCGCACATCCGCCACCAGGTCAACGACTTCCGCACCGTCCTGGCCCTGGCCGCCCACGGACAGGGCGCCGGCTTCGTCCCCGAGATGGCCACCGCACAGCCCCCCGAGGGCGTGGTCCTGACCCAACTCCCCCTCTACCGCCGCTCGAAGGTCGCCTTCCGCGCCGGCGGCGGCACCCACCCGGCCATCGCAGCCTTCGTCGCAGCGGCCCGAACGGCGGTGGGGGCAACGGCAGCCCGGCCGGCGACATCGACTCCGGGGACTGGCCACTGACCGGCGAGCGTGCGGCACCGCAGCCGACCGGTTCCCGTGGCGGCCGGCCCAGCCCCGGACGGGCCCCCTCCGCCAACAGGACTCTCCCAGCACGTCGTTGCACAGGCCGGCCGAGTACGCAGTGGCCCGGACAACTTCATCTGCCCCTCTGACGGCGCCTCATCCTCCGACCAGCGTCGGGCGGACACCCGACCTGGGCCGCGGTGCCTCTCACCCGCGGCGGTGATCCGCTGGCGTTCGCGGCCGTGCGCTGTTGTTCGCCGGCGTTGTCCCGCAGTTGGACACTCACCCCGCCGGAACCGGTGGATGACCTGCTGTGCCTGCAGGACGACGCGAGATCGTGGACCAAAGCCTGCAGGCGCCGTCATCTGAGCGTGCCCAGAAGCGGGAGGGCGGGCCGGTGGGTTGCTGACCAGGTGATGTGGGTGCCGCCCTGGGATGCTCGAGCCAGGTCCGGCCCGTGATCCATACCGGCGCCGTGGTCATGGACGGCCTCTTCAGGCGCGCACGGGAGAGGTAGTCATGCAGATGGGCGCGCAACTGAAACAGGTCGGCAGCCTACTCACGTTAGTAGGCTGCCGACCTGGTGTTTCACTGTCGGGGCGGCGGAATTGGGGTGCTGCTGCCTGGATGGTCCTGGAGAGTCAGCCCTGCGCCTGGAAGGCAATCAACCGGCCACCAGTGCCAGGAAGTCGAGTCGGCCACTCCAATCGCCGTCCGCTGTCTGGCGTCGGAGACTGCCGATGTGGTCCGGACCGAGTATGCGATGGCTTCGCGGGCGCTGGAGAGGCGCCGGTCGGGTCACACCTTCTTGACGACGATCGTGTCCGGGACCAGCTTCTCCAGGTCGTCGACGTCCGAGGTGAAGACGGTGACCTGTCCCCTCTGCTGTCGCGCGATGACGGCGAGCACGGCATCGATCGCGTACTTGTGGCCGTGCAACTTGGCGTCGGCCAGAAGTCGCCGCGCCTGGCGGGCCTCGTCCTTCCCGATGTCGACGACCTGGAGCCGGGACAGTGCCCAGTCCCAGCGCTGCTCGGTCGTTCTGCCGTCGTACGCCTCGACCAGTGTCATCGGGGACGTCACCACTTCGGCCTCGCCGCGTGCCGCGAGGTCGAGCCAGGCGATCATCTTCCGATCGCCGCGTACCGCAAGGGACAGCGCTTCACAGTCCAGTACGAAGACGCGCAGGGGGCGCTGTCCGTGCTCACCGGCTCGCTTCTTCACGCAGCCTCTTCGGCGTTGTGCTTTCCGGCGAGTCGACGCCGCTCGTGTTCGGTGTCGAGTTCGTCCAGCTCGACGAGTGCTGCCGCATGCTCGTCCTCGGTGATGGGGCCGTGCTCTTCCTGCAACCAGTCGACCAGTTCCAGGAGCCGGTCCCGGTCACGCTTGAAGCGCAGCGCCTCGGTGACATACGCCGACAGGCCCCGCTCTGCCGCGTCCGCGCGGATCTCGTCCAGGAGATCCTCGGGAATCGTCACGGTTACCTTCTTCGTCGCCATACAAGAGACCATACTCCCGGTATCACACTCCTTACCAGCGGGCCACGTGATAGGCGCTCGGCGATCAGGCGGCCGGGGCGGGGCGTGGGCTGCCGTGGAAGACCTGACTGGTGTGCCAGGAGCGGTGGACCGCCGCGACGGGACTGGCACCCGGTTGAGGTCCGATGAGCGGGCGGCCGGCGAGCGCTATGACGTGCTCGCGGGCGGCGGGGCTGTGGCCGACGAAGCGCTGCGAGACCAGGATGCGGTGGCTGTCACCGATGCCGAGGGCGCCCTTGTCGAAGAGGTCGAAGAGCTTGTGGTGCAGCGAGCACAGGCACAGGCCGCTGTCGACGTCGTCAGGGCCGTCGAACGCCCACCAGCGCACATGCGCGGCCTCCACCGACCGGCACCGTGCCGATCCTGCCGTCGTAGCCGCAGAAGGCGCACTGGTACTCGTACGCAGTCTGGACCTGCTCCCGCATCCGGGGATCCCGCCGCCCGCGCACGGCCGAGAACTGTTCGCTCTCCGTCGGCTCCAGTTCCAGGCCGACGGCTTCGCACAGGTCGCCGTGGAGCGAGGGCGGGAAGTTCAGGTCGAGCAAGACCCGTGCCATCCGGCCGAGCAACGACGGCTCGCGCCGCAGCGCCGCCCGTAGTTCCGGCGTCAGTCGCCCTGCGGCTCCGATCTCCCGCAGCTCCCGCTCTACGCTCCAGCCACTCGATCTTGGACTGCGCCGAGCTCGCCCCGGACTTGCAGCCCTGCTCGTATCCTTCACTCCACCCGCGACGATGCGCCGCTGCGACTGCGCGGTCCTCGTCGGTCGCGTGCGTGCCGCATGCCACATCCGACCCGTAGATGCGCACCCGGGCACGGCTGGCCTGAACGAGTCGGTCGACCGCACGTCCGTTGTTCCTGCGTGCTCACCGCACTGCTCCCCTCAGTCGGTTGGTGCGAGGAAACTACCGTTCGCCCAGGCCGGCCGCGGTTCGATCACGTCAACTGAGTCCACAACTGAGAACAGAGGTGGTCACGGTGCCCCTGATCGGCGCCGGTCCCGACGCGGTATGGGGGTCGCATTGGCAACGGGCCCGCGCGCGTAGATCAACTGGTGTTCTCTTCATCGTCCAGGAGCTGCATCGCGTAGACGTGCTCCTCCGGGTGACGTGCCAGCCGCGCCATCGCCCAGGCGGTGCGAGCGTCCATGCTTGGCCCGAACTCGGCGGCCAGGCGGCGGGCCTGCCACGTCGTCCGAGGTGCAAGCACCCAGCGCACGAGGGGGAACCGCACGCGGCCGGTGCCGACCGGGGTCCTTCCCATCGGCGTGGGTCCGTTTTCCGGGGACGGGTTGGGGCCGCCCGGTGCGTGTGGTGTCGAGTCGGCCACCCGGCGAGTGTCCCGACGCAATCGGCCTCAACGGAGTCGATCAGCCCGGTGACCACCGGAAAGAGCGGCGGACGTCGCTGTCGTTGACGTCCGAGGTGGTCGTGTCGTTCACCAGCACCAGTCCCATGCTGGCCCGCTTGGCAATCAGGATTCGGACATGGCCAACTTGCGCCCTTCTCGCGTCGCCTCGGCCTGCTCAGACTGCCGTACACGGACCTGTGGGGGAGGGCTTCGATCGTGGCTGGGCGTAGACGGGGTGCGGCTGCCCGCAGGAGGCGGTCGGCGCGGTTGAAGGCGGTGGCGGCCGGCGGTGGCCTGGTGTTGGTCCTGCTGGTGGTGTTCTGGTCGGCCGTGTGGCCGTACGTCACGGGCGCGTTGGTCCTTGGCGGCGTCGGTGCGGCGGGTTGGTGGCTGTGGCGTACGGACCGGCTCGCGCGTGGGCGGGATCGTCTGTGGCGGCAGGAAGAGGCGGTGAAGGCTGGTCACCGGACTCTCGCCGAGGCGGACGCGATGACCGGCACTGAGTTCGAGGACCTGGTCGCGAGCCTGTGCCGACGGGACGGGTGCACAGAGGTCCGGCGGGTGGGCGGTGCGAACGACAACGGCGCCGACGTCATCGGTCGGCTTCCGGACGGGCGGACCATAGTGATCCAGTGCAAGCGCTATGCGCCGAGCAGTACGATCGCGAGCCGTGAGCTGCGCGATTTGTTGGGTGCCAAGGTGCACTTCGGGGCCGACCTGGCGGTGTTCGTGACGACCACGCGCTTCAGCCATCCTTCCGAGAGGTTCGCGGTGCAGCACGGCATCCTCGCGGTGCACCGCGATCACCTCGGTCTGTGGAACAACGGGGCCTCCCTGCTGTCCCTGACCGAGGTGAACGGCCGTGGCCAGGGTGACTCCCGCCACCGGGCGCGCTGGAAGCGGGCGTACGGGAGATGACCGGCCCCGCGGGTGCGCGAGGCCGGATCTTGCATCGTGTTTCGGTGGCCACGTAGCGCGGATCGCGCGGAGTGGTAACGGCTGGCGACGTCCACGCCGATGAAGGGGGCCCCGCACACGAGCACCGTGCCGACCGAAAGGGTCCCGGCCAGCAATTCGTCGGTGCGCGCGATCGACTTCCAGTGCCCGAACCCGGCTTCCACACAGGTGCTGGCACGGCGGACCCGTGGTGCTTTGAGGGCCTCCTCTCCCATCCCGTGGTGCACGCCGCCGCAGTCGCACGATTTTTCGGCGCGGCCAACGCACAGCTCGGCGAGTCGCAGAAGGTCGTGTCGCCGTCGCCGGGGTGTTGCTGGCAGAGCACGGACCAGCAGGGAGTCCGCAGGTACCAGTCGAGGCATCCGACCGCACCGGTCAGCTCACGATCGAGGACCGCCAGCATGACGGGAATGGTGTCCTCCACCTTGGTGACGGTGCTCCAGTAGGACATCGGTGGCGCGTTTCCGAAGATGGCTTCTCGGTAGCCGGCGGCGAAGGTGCGCACCATCGCGTGGTCGCTCACAGCACAGAGGTCTGTACTCAGGCCGAGGTCATGTCCCTTGTTGTGGTGTAGGCGATCAGTCGTTTGACGCGGCCGGCAGGACGATTGTGTCGTCGGGATAGAGGAGGGCGTCCATGCTTTCGTTGGAGAGGTAGCGGCGGGGGAAGGCGATCCACTCGTCGTGGAGTTCGGCGAGAACCGCGCCCAGCGTGAGCGGCAAAGAGCGGGCTGGACTGCGGACGGCCGCTCGCTGAGAGCCGCCGGGAGCCGGTTTCTGGAAGTTGACTCCCAAACGGCTCCCGAAACGGGGCCACACAGCAAATCAGGCCCGGTGCTGATCACTCAGCACCGGGCCTGACCTGGTGTTTCACTGTCGGGGTGGCGGGATTTGAACCCACGACCTCTTCGTCCCGAACGCGATCAGGCCCCTGATGACCTCTTGGACGTGGTGTGGACCAGTCTGTGTATCTCCAGCGGCGTCCACTACGGTCCGGGACCGTCTCGCTGCGGCTGCCCCGTTTGGCCCCCTGTTTGGCCCCCATCAGAGCTTGCCGAGCACTCCGGCATGCTCTGTCACACCCGTATGACAGGATCTCCATCGTGAGTCATGAGGTAGACGTGAGCCAAAAGCCCCTACGAGTCGCGGGCCTCTTCGCGGGCGTAGGTGGCCTTGAGCTCGGTCTGAAGCAAGCCGGGCTTGAGGCAGCCCTGCTCTGCGAGGTATGGGCTCCCGCTCAAGCCGTGCTCACCCACCGCTTCCCCGACGTCCCGCTAGCCCCGGACGTCCAGCACCTTGAAGCCTTGCCTGGTGACGTCGACGTCGTCACCGCGGGCTTCCCCTGCCAAGACCTCTCACAGGCTGGCCGTACGGCTGGCATCGCGGGCGAGCAGTCCGGCCTCGTCTCCCACGTCTTTCGGCTCCTTGAGAAGCACCACCCGCGGTGGCTCGTGCTGGAAAACGTGCGGAACATGTTGGTGCTCGACAAGGGCAAAGCCATGCTCCACCTAGTGCAGGAGCTCGAGGCCCTTGGGTACTCGTGGGCCTACCGACTCGTGGATTCGCGTTTCACCGGCGTACCGCAGCGCCGGCAGCGCGTGCTCTTCGTAGCAAGTCTCACCGAAGATCCCCGCGCCGTCCTCTTTGCCGACGACGCCGGCGAGCCGAGCGAGGATCGTTTCGCCATGGACGCTCACGGTTTCTACTGGACGGAGGGCCTGCGCGGTCTGGGATGGGCACGAGACGCCGTGCCCACAGTCAAGGGCGGCTCCGGTCTGAGCATCCCCTCGCCTCCGGCAATCTGGATTCCCAGCAATCCGGAAGGCCACCGGATCGTGACTCCGTCGATCACGGACGCCGAGCAGCTGCAGGGGTTCGACAAGGGGTGGACGCTGACCGAAGCCACGGCTGAAGGGAAGGCCGGCCGCGACCGTTGGAAGCTGGTCGGTAACGCGGTCACTGTCGGTGTTTCGAAGTGGCTGGGGAAGCGCCTCCTCAACCCGGGGCACTACGACGAAGCCGAGTCCGACCTGATGTCGGACAGTGCTCGATGGCCCACGGCAGCGTGGGGCCACAAGGGCAAGAGGTGGCGTTCCTACGTCAGCATGTGGCCGGAGCACCAGGAGTACACGCACCTCCTGGACCTAGTGGACCGGGGTGGCCTGACGCCTCTGAGCTACCGCGCCGCGGCCGGGTTCTACTCGCGGACCCAGAGGGCGAAGCTGAAGTTCGACGAGTCGTTCCTCGTCGACATGAAGGAGCACGTCGAGCTGATGGACCCTGCTAACAAAGCGTCAGCGGCTGTCGGTGTAGCCCGATAGGGTGCCCCCGAAAGGGGTGTGCCTTGGACGCGGTAGACATTCTCGTCAGGACTCTGAGCAAGCCTGTGAAGAGGCTGAACGACGAGGTTCAGTACCACCCTCGGAGCGATCGTCACTCGAAGGTTGCTTGCTGGGGGATCATGTTCGACCTGCTTCAGACCAGCGGGCTCTTGAGGGCTCATGTCGAGGCAGGCAAGGTTGCCTTCGGCATCAACCACCAGATGGTCGACTTCGTCAACGACAAGAGGAAGGACCTCGACCTCGTCCTGTGTCGCCCAGGCTCTGGCACAAGTTCCAAGCGCAAGCCGTACACTTTGGCTTCACTGGCGAAGAAGTGGGCCATCGAGCTGACACTGGATCAGCAGGCACGTCTTGAAGCTCTCCCCGAGCTGAAGGAAGCCCCCGTAGGCCACGTTCTCGCAGCCTTTGAGGCGAAGGCTTGCATGACGGAGCACGGCAAGGCTGGTCCGCGGTTGTACGACGAGCTCAACTCAAGTCATCAGATCGTCCATGGTGCGTCGAGTCAGGCTCTCGCAGTCGGGTTTTGCATGGTGAATGCGGCCGACAAGTTCTATAGCCCGACCAATCGGCACAACGGGCCGGACGCCAACGTGCACAACCAGCCCCTCGCCGCGCAAAAGGCCATTGAGGCCGTTAGCCGGCTGCCGCGGCGCAGCGGCAGCCACGATCGTGGTTACGATGGTCTTGGCATCGTTGTGGTTGATCTGCTCAATGACGGGGGAACGCCAGCGAAGTTGGTGTCGGGACCTCCTGCCCCTCCGGTAGGCAGCATTTTCCATTACGACTCCATGCTCCACCGTGTAGCGCACGAGTACGATACGAGATTTGCGAGTATCTGACTCTTTTCCCGGCCGCTTAAGCCAATTAGCGGCCGGGACATCGCACGATTATTCTTATCCCTTGATGGGGTCCGTCAGATGGCTAGGCGGAGGGCGAATCAGTCGCCGTGCGCAGAATTGCCGAGCGTTGTGATATCTTTAATGATATAGCCACGAATCAAGTCGCCACTGGGGGCTAGTAGCGGGTCCACAATGGCCCGAGCGTCATGTACGTGCAGAAGGTTGATGAACCGATCAAATCGTTCGTCCGTCTCAAGGATCGATACCGTAAAATCGGGGAGCTCAATGCCGGCCATTTCCCAATTCGCGGTATATTTTTCCAGGTTGAGCGGGTTTGTGAGCAACGATACTACGCCTGCGATGATGATTGGGTCGCCGGTCTCTGCGTTGGACAGAAATGCGAGTGGCGCGTAGAAATTCTCGGCTACTGAGTATGAGTCTGCGATAGATCGCGTATAGGGGACAGCTTTTGCCTCCAGGCATGCGACCGGCGTTTGCCCCATTGCAATCAGGCGAGAATAACTTCCGTAGTACTCGCCGACGACTCCTTCCTCATTCTTCGAGTAGCAGTTGGGATCCTTTCGCTCCCGTGCTTCACGTATTGCTGAGTTGAATGCAGCCGCATTGCTGATCGCGGCTGCTTCTGACTGGCGCACGACACGAGCTCGTTCTGAGATATACCGAGAACTCCCGTCCTCAAGATCCATTCGGATGCACCACTTACCCGTGGAAAAGTCATCGTAGTAAGGATCCCAAGCAATGTGAATCACGGGATCGCTTACTTCACCTCGGAAGAGTGACTGCCCGCGCTGAATCTGCCTATACCACATTTCGTAGTCGAAGTCTTTGAGAAGGGCGTGTTCTTTGAAAAGTTCGCTGCTTATGCTGCCCAAAATTCGATGCGCTGGACGCAGGCAGCGTTGATGCGCGAAGCCGACTTCGAATGGGAGTCCATCCTCATCAACTTCGATGAACGGTGCCATGTCCTCAGAGATGAACTCGCCACAGCCCAGGCACGCGAATGGTTTGGGGTTTTGTTGGAATGCCTCACGACACAGGGCTGCATGCGCTAGGGCGTACGGAGTAGCGTCGTAGTTTTCGTCTGAATTTATCGGGATGATCGCAACCTTTTTGTCGGCGAGCGCTTCGGCGTTCTCTTCCACGTAACGCTCAACGCCCGCCTGTGTCGCGAAACGGCGTATGAGGTTCCAGCGAATCCCGCTTGCCAAGTGAACTTTGTTGCCAGCGAAGGTAGATCTTCTGTTGCCATCTTCGGCGAACCTTTTCAGCTCAGTGATCAGAAGGTCTGCACCTTCGTAGGGAGATTCGGTTAGGAGGACCTCACGGCCCGATGCCACTTCATCGGTAATGTGCGTTAGTTCAAGGAGCGTCTCGCGGGTGATTGGAGCTGTCGATTCGCCATCGATACTAAAATATTTCCCCATTCGCTCACGAAGCGCCTTTTCGTCGATGGACAGGCGATCGCGCGCCAGATTTAGTCCGAGTGCGACCAGGCCGCCCCACAGAAGCTGCGGCGGCACCTTAGAGTGTCCCGCAAGGAGGAAAAACATTGCTTGCTCTAGGGCGCCGCCTTCTTCGATGTCAAGGACCGCCACATGGATCCTCTTCATGACTTGAAGAAGGTCGTTGTCTTCCATCTCTTTGGTTGCTTGCTCTTTATAGTGATGTCTGATCAGCTTCTTAGTCTTTTCTAGGGCATCGCTCTCGTTCTTGGTTAGTGGGTTCTTGGTCCAGTTTTCATTCAGTCGCGCAGCGGTGGTTATCTTGCGTAGGTCTTTCGTGATACGCGATGAGGAGGATGGCGAAGTGGCGAGGATGTATCGCTGTTGCGTCTTAGTCCTGGAGACGTACTGGCTTACGAATTGACTGATTACGGAAGAGTATTCGGAGTCTTCAAGCTCTGAGAGGCTGATTGTCCGTTTCGCTTGAACGAAAAATTGGAACTCATGGCCTGAAATGGTCAGGTCGTCGATAGCATCCCCGGTCTCGAACGCAATTTCATGGATGCGACTGTTCAATTCGAGAGCCCGGACACTCTCTTGGTTGCACAGAATGTGCGCCATGACGAGAGCGGCAACGCGTTGTTGAAAGTCAATTCCGGAATTTGTTGCCGATCCTCCGCCGCTCCCAGTCACTTCGCCTTACCTCCGCAACTCATGCTGGTCTCAGAAGGTCAGAATAGCGGGGGATCGGCGTTTTCAGGAGGGGTTACATGATGCAGACCTCATCACACCTTCAGACCGGCGGACGAAGCGGCGCGCGTTGGTTAGCTTTTGAGCGGCTGCCGCGTAGCCACCGGTCCCTTTGTCTTGGTCTCAGGCGGAGAGGCACCCTGCCCCTGTAGGCGGCGTGACGTCACTGAGGCAGGAAACCGGGCGTCTCATGTCCCAGAGCATGCAGCCGAGCAAGATAGCTTTGTGCCGCAGGTTCCTTGGAGTATCGGCGTTTCATCTCTGCCGCAAGCTCCCGGCTGGTCATGATCAGCGAAGGCACCGACTGACGGTCTCCTTCGAGTGCTCGTTCCCCCATGGTGAGTGCCTGCTCCAAGTCGCCCTCGCGCGCCGCCGTGACCCCGAGAGTGACCCGTGCTTCCGCGTTGCGCATCGGTGAACGCTCGGTGCCGTCGAAGTCTGTTCCCGCCCTCAGTACCTCTTCAGCGAGCGTGCGAGCGATCTTGTCTTCACCGACCAGGCGGTAGCAATCCATCGCGTAGAAGTCGAACTTGGCCGGGTCCACCACGAAGTGGTTGTCCAGGTTCTCGGGGTACGGCATCCCTTCCAGCATCCGCCGGCCCTTGTCTAGGGCGACCTCGACTTGTCGGCGGTCTCCGAGCCGCGCCCATGCCTTGGCTTCCTGTGCCGCGAGTTGAACGGCCACTCCGTGATGTGGCGCGGCTGCAAGCCCGCTCTGTGCTGCCGCGATGGCGCCGCGGTAATCGCCGGTCGTGAGGGCGAACCAAGCACGCATCTCGTGGGCCCACCCGGCTACCTCAGCGTGGTCAGCCTCGGTCGCGAGGGATAGAGCGGCACGCCGCGTCGACTCGGCCGCGTGACGGTCCCCCGTGTCGTACTCCACGCAACCGACTAGCAGCGCGAGCCAACCGGACAGGGCGAGCACTTCACGGTGCTGGGCGAGCGTGAGGCTCTTCGTGTGGAGTTCTACGACCCGGCGGAGCCACTGACGCCCCTCAATGAGGAGCTGCTCGCTGGGCATGAACGGGTACTCGGAGGCGAGCCGGTCGGCTGTGATGCGCAGCGCGTCAAGGGTGGCATTGTCGACGTCGGAGCGGCTGAGGCGGCTCACGATCTCCAGCGTCTCCATGCCGCTCGCGGCCAGGATCTCCTTGTCCCCGTCCCGGCGCGACGGCGCGGGGAAGAGAGCGCGTGTCACCGTGCCGAATGTGGCCGCGATGATCGGTTGGTAGAAGTCGTTCGGCATCTGGCCTGACTCCCAGCGCTTCCACTGGCGAATCATGCTGTCCTCTGCCGGCAGTTCCGTGGGAGCGTGCGCCCGCAGTGCCCTTACTGCCTCACGCTGCGACCAGTCGCGCGCCGCTCGTTCGGCAGCGATGCGCCGTGCCCATGCGGGCCTGTCGTCGGTCATGTGCCCTCCTCCGAGTGCCTACTCCGAGTCTCACCCGCGCGATAGGGGGACAGGGAAGGGGACAAGGGGGTGTCACTGGACATGTCCCCACCTCCGCTACGCCGCCCCCAGGCTGTCACTTACCTCATACCCTCCGTTACTCCCATGCTGGTTGCAGATCACGCACCACCCGGCGCGGAGCGGTCTTCGAGCGCTTCGAGCCGTTCGACTCTGCCGCGCAGATCTGAGACTTGGGAGGTGAGATGTTCGAGCCGGCGCAGGACTTCGGGGAGGTCAACGCCTGCGTTCGCTTCGCGGCTTTCGGCCGGCTGCTGCGGGTCCCGGGCGTAGCTTCCGCGCGATGTGGTCGTGATGAGCCCATCCTCACGCAGGATCGTAAGAGCACGCTGCACGGTCATCCCGGAGATCTTGAACCGTGCGGCCAAGTCCCGGACGGACCCCACATGGGCCCCGGGCTTGATGTCGCCACGAAGGATCTCTTGGCGCAGGATGTCGGCCGCTTGCTCGGACTCCGTACGGGGGTCGTCTTTCGAGATTTCAGCGCTGGTCACGCCATCGAGCGTACTGGCCGTTAGTACGCCCTAGCACGAGATTCGCGCGGACCTCTTGCGCGGTAGCACGTGCTAGTACATCCTGTTACGTGCCAGGCCGGCGAGCCCGAAGGGTTCCGTCGGCTGTGTCTGCAAGTGCTTGACCTGCAAAAACCGCATCACCCAATGGGGGCCACGTCCATGGACGCGGTCTCAAGGGGCCCGGGACAGAGCGGGCCGAGGGCGCACCCGACCCTGGTCATTCGGGAGGGCTTAGACCGAGAGGTCACGTCTCCATACGCCTACAACGGGGTCATGCCGCGCTACCTGATACGGGCGCGGCACCCCCGAAGGAGACAGTTCACCGCCCCGGCATCCTGCCGCGAGGGCGCCGGATCGACTCCGGCCCGGGGCACTGACCCACGCCGCGCTGCGGCTCGGGTGCTTCCCGGACAGTCGCCGTCTCACCAACACGCCTGCGATTGCTCCGGCTTCCTGTCCCTCCCACTTCAGGAGCTGCCATGCGTACGTATGTCGGCCGTCACCAGGCCTTATCCGCAGAGGACTTCGCGGAACTGGCGCTCGGCACCCCGGTTGAGCTGTGGCTCGGGGTCGAGGACGAGACGGACGAAGAGCGCGCGGCCCGTCTGGACGCGGCGCGCGACATCCTCGCCGACCCGGAGTACAGCGACCTCCCCGACCACCTGATCCGCCTGGCCGCGGGGGTCATCGAGGACCACCCGGACCTGTTCGACGTGGTCCCGCTGGCCCACCCCGCCCGGCGCCGCACGGCACGTCGGGGGGTGGCGGCATGACCACCGCGACGCCCACCGCCGGGGCACCGTCGTCCGGGGTGCCACCGCTGACCAAACCCGAGATGGGCCTTGCCGGAGTCGGCGCGGTTGCTGCGGCCGGCGTCGGTGCGCTCGGTCTCATCTCCTCGTTCGACGCCGTATCGGCCGCGGCGGCCCGCTGGGGGTTCGGTGAGCCGTGGATGCTGCCGGTCGGTATCGACGTGGCCATTCCCGTGTTCACCGTGGCCAACCTGTTGTTGATCCGGCTGGACATGGCGCTCGCGTGGGTGCGGTTCGTCCCGTGGGTGCTAACGCTGGTCACCTGCGGGCTGAACATCGCGGCAGGGCACGGCATGTGGGCCAAAGTGGCACACGGCACGATGCCTCTGCTGTGGGTCGTGTTCTCCGAGATCGGCGCGCACGTCTACGCCGTCCGCATCGGCGCGGCCACCGGCCGACGGATGGAGAAGATCCGGTGGTCCCGCTGGATGCTCGCTCCACTGTCGACGTTCGCGCTGTGGCGGCGCATGACGCTGTGGGAGGTCACCTCCTACAGCACGGCACTCACCTGCGAGCGGAAGCGACTGTTGGCCCGCGCGGACCTACGGGAGCGCTTCGGCCCGCTGTGGCGCTGGAAGACCCCGCGGCGCGAGCGCGTGATGCTGCGCATGGGGGAACTCGCCCCGGCCGCCGAGCAGCAGCACACGCCGCCCCCGACGATCCCTCCGGTTGACCCCAAACCGCGTCCGCGCCGTCGAGGAGCGAACAAGAGCAAGGCCAAGGCACAACGCACCTTCGACGATGCGCTGACCGAGGCACGCACGCTCACCGCGGGGTGGACGGACGCGGAACTGACCGCGGACCGGCTTCGCACTGCCGTGCGCGTGTCACAGGCCAACGCTCGGAAGCTGCGCGACCTGCTCAAGGCTGAGCGCGCCGAGCAGCCCACCGGGGAGACCGAGGCGGTGGCCGCGTGAAACGGCTGACGTTCACCGACTGCTTCGACCCGACCGGCGAGCGGTTCGGCGTCCCCACCTACCCCTGGAAGTACGCCCCCGGCGGGCTCGCGACGCGGCGCCAACTACGTGCCCGTGGCCTGCGGCCCGGAGGGCAGGACATCGCTGCACAGATCTTGCGTCCGCGCCGTCGACGCGAGCCGCTGACCGCGTACCTGTACCGCGTCGACCGCGCCAAGCCGGTCCGACCGATGACGCTCGCCAAGCGGCGCGCGCTCGCCAAGGCCAACCGTGCTCGTCGCACCTGCCCCGAGTGCCGCCGGGATGCCGGATACGTCATCCCGTCCTCGCTCGGCATGTGCGCCACCTGCGCCCACAACCAGGAACAGCGCGCCGCCTGACATCCCCACTCCATCCCGGCGGGGTCCGACCGCTCACCTCCTACAGCGCCGGCCGGACCCCGCCTTCCTCCCACTGGAAGGGACCCTCAGTGAAACATCCCGACGACGAGAACGAACTCTTCAACCGACTCGAAGCCGAGATGGCAGCCGACTCCGGGGGAGAGGTGGTCGACCTCGACAAGGCACGGTCGGTCCGTGCCGAGTCGGCCGATCCGACCGTCCGATCCGACGCCGACCCGTCGGCCGACTCCGAGGCGGGTCGGTCGGGTGCCGAGTCGGGCGCCCCGACCGTCCGCATGATGGTCGACCGGCCGACGCCGACCACGACCGGTCCGGGCTACCTCGGTCGGCTCGCCGGAGCGCAGCGCCGTGCGGTCGTACCCGTGTGGCTGCGGTCCCTCGCAGAATTGCGGACCGCATCGGCATGGGTGGCTCGCCACTACGCCCACGCGGCCGGCTATCACGCGCTCCGGACCCCGGTCTACGCCGCTCGCCTTATCCTTCAGGCGCCGTCCGGGTTCGCCCGGTTCGTGGGCGGCACGATGCGGTGGGTGGCCGACCGCGAGGGCGAGCCGGTCCGACTCGCCGCGGTCCGCCGCGAGGACGCGGCCGAGTACCTGAAGCTGTCGCGGCAGCGCGACGGCCGGGTCCGGCTGCGCACCCTCGTGATGGTGCTCGCGATGTTCACCGGACTGGGCACCGCACTCGCCATCTACGTACTCGCCCCCGAATGGCTTCAGGCCGTCTCGGTGAGCGCGGTTCTGCTCGCGCTCGGGTACGCCGGCCGCAAGGCGGATGACCCGGTCATCCACCGGGCGGTGGAACTGCCCAAGGCGACGAAGCTCACCAGTGACATCGTGCTGCGCGCGCTCGGCTCACTCGGCATCCCGGCCATCAACCAGGCGCAGAGCAAGGGACGGGACGGGTTCACCTTCACCGCTCCGATCACGCGCGACGGTCCGGGGTGGCGTGCCGAGGGCGACCTCCCGTACGGCGTCACGGTGACGGACATCATCGAGCGGCGCGAACGGCTCGCATCCGGCCTGCGGCGTCCGCTCGGCTGCGTGTGGCCGGAGGCCGTTCCCGACCAGCACACCGGGCACCTGGTGCTGTGGGTCGGCGATCAGGACATGTCCAAGGCCAAGAAGCCCGCGTGGCCCCTGCTCAAGTCCGGATCGGTGGACCTGTTCAAGCCGGTCGCGTTCGGCACCGACCAGCGCGGACGCTGGATCGAGATCACGCTCATGTACATCGCGGCCGTCATCGGCGCGATCCCGCGCATGGGTAAGACCTTCCTCCTGCGTCTGCTGCTGCTCATCGCCGCCCTTGACCCGCGGGCGGAGCTGCACACCTACGACCTGAAGGGCACCGGCGACCTTGACCCGGTCGGCGAGCGCGTCGCCCATCGGCACCGTGCCGGCGACGAAGAGGACGACATCGAGTACGCGGTGCGGGACCTGCACGCGGTGCGCGAGGAGCTGCGCCGCAGGGCAAAGATGATCCGTTCTCTGCCGCGGGACGTCTGCCCGGAGTCCAAGGTGACGTCGGAGCTGGCGAACAAGCGGTCACTGGGACTGCACCCGATCGTGATCGGGGTGGACGAGTGCCAGGTCTGGTTCGAGCACGAGAAGTACGGCAAGGAACTCGAAGAGATCTGCACTGACCTGGTCAAACGCGGTCCGGCCACCGGCATCGTGCTCATCGTCGCCACGCAGCGCCCGGACGCGAAGGCACTGCCCACAGGCATCAGCGCGAACGCATCGGCCCGGTTCTGCCTGAAGGTCATGGGTCAACTCGAAAACGACATGGTGCTCGGCACGTCCGCCTACAAGCGGGGCGTGCGCGCCACCATGTTCAGCTGGGCTGACAAGGGCATCCACTACTTCGTCGGCGAAGGGGCGGACGCCCGGATCGTGTCGTCGGTGTACGTGGACGCTCCGGCTGCCGAGAGCATCGCGGCCCGCGCCCGCAAACTTCGGGAAGCCGCGGGCACCCTGTCCGGCCACGCGCTCGGGGAAGAGCCAGAGCCGGATGAGAGCGCGGCGTACGACCTGCTGCGCGACATCCTCGCGGTCGTCCCCGCCGACGAGCCCAAGGTGTGGTCCGAGACCGTCGTGTCCCGGCTCGCCGACCTGCGGGCGGAGGTCTACGACGGCTGGACGCCGGACGCGCTCGCCGCGGCTCTGAAGCCCTACGGCGTTTCCACCATCCAGGTGGGGCGCCGGGTGGGCGGCAAGGTCGTCAACCGGCGCGGTATCGACCGCTCCCACATCGCGGCGACGATCGCGGAGCGTGACGGAAAGCGGGACACGGGCTGACCGTCCGGGGCTGCTAGCGCTAGCGGCACACCCCGCTAACGTTAGCGGCCCCGCTAGCGCCCCAAACCCGCTCTGATCAGGCCGCTAGCGGATAGCGGCCCACCTGTGGAAACCCCTGATACCCGCCTGGAAGGGCCCACCATGACCCCTGTCCTGCTCGCTATCACCTTACTTCTCGGTGTCACGCTGTGTTATGTCGCAGTGTGCACCGCGTCCCCGTTCGGCAACTGCCGCAAGTGCAACGGATGGGGCTTCGCGATGAAGACCGACCGCAAGGGTCGGATGAAGCGCGGCAAGGACTGCCGTCGCTGCAAGGCCACCGGCAAGCGCATCCGCGTCGGCCGCTGGCTCTACAACCGCTGGGCGCGCATCTATCGCGCTGGCACCGACAAGCCGCGGCCGGGGGTGGCGCGATGACCTTCGACATCTCCGCCGTCCTGCTCTTCGGCGTCGCTTCCGTCTTCGCCGTCAAGACCAGGTCGGCCGGCGCCGGTGCTGCCGTCGTGCTGTTCCTCTTCGGGTTTTTCGCCGCTGGTACGGGCGCGTACGAGCCCATTCGCGACCTGGTCAAGTCCTTCGCCGACTTCACCACCGAACTCGGCAACTGAGGGGGAGGACCCCATGAACAACCCCACCAAGCACACCGTGGCCCACCACGAAGCAGCCGTGGAGGTCCACCACCCCACCCCGATCACGCTCACGGCTCCGTTGGTGCCGGTGCAGCCGGGCACCGTTCCGGCGGTGGCGAGCGTCATCCTGCCGGACGGTCGAGTCGTCACCGGCTACGCCATCGAGCAGGCCAAGCCCGAGCCGGTCGAGCCCAAGCCGGCCATCTCGCGCACCGCGGTGAACATCGCCTTCGGAGGCGTCGGGTTCCTCGCGGTGTGCGGCGGGCTGCTGCTGCTCACCTCGTTCATCGCCGCGCTGACCGCGCTGGTCACCCAGCTCATGATCCTCGCCGCCGTCATCTTCGGCGGCTGGATCGCTGTGCAGGTGCTCAGGCCGAGCAGCCACCGCGACGGGACCACGGTCAACATTCGCAAGGCCGTCTTCAAGCGCAACCACTTCCACAGCTAGCTACGCCGGGGCGGGCGCCGTCTCACCACAAGCCTGCGCCCGCCCCGGTTCTCCGTGTCCCTCCAAGAGAACAGGAGACCCTCAGCATGACCCAACGTCGTGCGTTCGGCGAGGGCCGTCCGGCCCCTGCCACCCAGAAGAGGTGCTATGGCCCCCGGCCGCGCCTTCTGGACCTCTTCTCGTGCGCCGGCGGCGCTGCCGTCGGCTATGCCCGCGCCGGGTTCGTCGTGGACGGTGTCGACATCGCCGACCGGCCGAACTACCCCTTCCCGTACCACCGGGGTGACGCGCTCGAACGGCTCGCCGCGCTGATCCTCTCCGGAGAGATCGAGCGATACGCGTTCGTGCATGCGTCCCCGCCCTGCCAGCACGGTTGCTCCTTGACCGTGGGGACCAACGCTTCCCAGGGTTGGGGCGGCACCCACGAAGACCTCGTGGCGCCCACCCGCGACCTGCTCGACAAGACCGGCTTGCCGTACGTCATCGAGCAGCCCAACGGTCGTGCAGAGATCCGCAAGGACCTGACTCTGTGCGGCGAGATGTTCAGGCTCGGGGTCATCCGCCACCGAAACTTCGAATTGGGTGGCTGGAGCATCGAGCAGCCGCCGCACGTCCGGCACCGCGGGCGGGTGCGTGGCTATCGGCACGGCCGGTTCTACGACGGCCCGTACGTGGCCGCCTACGGCAACGGTGGGGGCAAGCCGTCCATCCCGGAGCTTCAGGCCGCGATGGGCATTACGTGGACCGAGGTGCGTGAAGAGCTGACCGAGGCCATCCCGCCCGCCTACACCGAGTGGATCGGCCGCGCCTTCCTCACCTCCAACGCACTGAGGGAGGCGGCATGAACCGTCACCTCCTGTACGCCGCCCTCGACGCTGCTGAGCGGGGGTGGGCGGTGCTGCCGCTCCGTCCCGGCGACAAGCGGCCTGCCCTGCATGGTGAGGACGTGTGCCCCGGCATCGGGGACTGCGCCGGCGGTCACCGCAAGTGGGAAGAGCGGGCCACCGTCGACCAGGACCGCATCCGCCGGGCATGGGGCGACCTGCCGTTCAACGTCGGCATCGCGACCGGCCCGTCCGGGCTGGTCGTGGTCGACCTTGACGTGCCCAAGCGGAAGAGCAGTGCGGACACGCCTAGGGTCTGTCGTCAAATGATCTTCGATCGGGGATCATGGTCGGGTGATACGTCGCCATGAACTGTCCGATGCCGAGTGGGCCTTCGTGCAGCCGCTGCTGCCCCGGTCCGAGCGGGGCCGCAGACGGCTGGACGACCGGACGGTCCTCAACGGGATCGTGTGGAAGTTCCGGACCGGAACGGCCTGGCGGGACGTGCCCGAGCGGTATGGCTCCTGGGCGACGCTGCACACCCGCTTCCGCCGGTGGGCCAAGGACGGCACCTTCGAGCGGATGCTCCGGGCCGCCCAGGCCAGGGCTGACGCGGCCGGGGACATCGAGTGGCTGGTGTCGGTCGACTCCACGATCGTCCGAGCCCACCAGCACGCGGCCGGAGCGCGAAAAGGGGGCTCCACTCCCCGGGACTCGGCCGGTCCAGAGGCGGTCTGACCAGCAAGATCCACCTGGCCTGCGATGGCGTCGGCCGCCCGCTCGCCTTTACCGTCACCGGCGGGAACACCAACGACTGCACGCAGTTCACCGCCGTGATGGAGGCGATTCGGGTGCCCCGGCCGGGTCCGGGACGGCCCCGGGTCCGACCCGACCACGTCATCGGCGACAAGGGCTACAGCTCCAAGGCCATACGCACCTGGCTGCGGCGACGGAACATCCGGCACACCATTCCGGAACGGTCCGACCAGGTTCGCAACCGGATCCGGCGCGGCAGCCAGGGCGGACGTCCGCCGGCCTTCGACAAGCAGGTCTACAAGCGGCGCAACGTCGTCGAACGGTGCTTCAACCGCCTCAAGCAATGGCGTGGCATCGCCACCCGCTACGACAAGACCGCCGAGTCCTACCAAGCAGCCGTCACCCTCGCATCGCTGCTGATGTGGGCGTGACATTTGACGACAACTCCTAGCGGCGTGGCGACCTTCAAGGCGCTCTGCGAGCGCACCGGGCACGCCGTGCCTACGACCCGCACGGTCCGGACCGCGAGCGGGGGATTCCACCTGTACTTCACCGCTCCGTCCGGCGTCCGGCTCGGTAACACGGCCGGACGGCTCGGCAAGCGCATCGACACCCGCGCGTGGGGTGGCTACGTCGTCGCTCCCGGCAGCGTGACCTATGCCGGGGCCTACGCCGTCGTTGTCGACGTGCCGCCCGTCCCTCTGCCGGATTGGCTGTACGCCCGTCTGATGTTGCGTCAGTCGTCACGGGGGCGGATGGCCCCACCGTCGTCAGTCCGGGCGTCCAGCTACGCCACAGCGGGCTTCAACGCGGAAATCACGAGTGTGCGGGCGGCTCCGGAGGGCGAGCGCAACGCCACGTTGCTCCGGGCGGCGCGAGCCCTCGGACGGTTCATCGCGTGGGGCGACCTCCCCAGGAACCAGGTTGAGGAGGCTCTTCAGTTGGCGGGGGAGGACGTGGGACTCTCGCCGCGGTCCTGCGCGGCAACGATCCGGAGCGGTCTCAACTGGTCCATCGCGCGTAACGGACAGCGGAGGGCAGCATGAGCACCCGCTCCCGGCCTTCACTGAGGTTGATCCACTCCACGGAGCAGCCGGCAGACGGCCCGGCGACCCGCTCTCGCCCCTCACTGAAGAGCCTTCCCGGAACCGTGTCCGGCCCGCGCGCCGTCGACAACGGCGCGTTCGCTCCGGCCGTGGGCGAGCCGAAAGGCGTCGCCCGCAAGGGCGTCCCTTCTGCTCTTCGTTCTGACCCGCACGCGGTCACCGTGACCGGCATCATGCCGGGCTTCCAGGTCCGCACGACCGGCGTGCCGATGGCCGACTGGCTGTGCTCCTGCGGACACCACGAACGAGCCCGCGGGGCTGCCGCCGTCCTAGAACTCACCGAACGCGTACGCGTCGGCGTCTGCCCGCACCGCTCCGTCTCTCTACAGGAAAGGAGGACCTTCGCATGACTTCCACCAACGGCGCGGTCCTGCTCGATGAGGTGGAAGCCTTCCACCGCCGCTTCAACATCTTCCCCCTCGACGCCGCATACGTCGCGGTGACGTTGTGGGACGCGCACGCCCACCTGCTCGACTGCTTCGACTCCACACCGCGGCTCGCGTTCCTTTCCCCGGAGCCGGGCTCTGGCAAGTCCCGTGCGCTGGAGATCGTGGAAACCCTCGTGCCGCAACCGATGGTCGCGGTCAACGCCTCCGCGTCCGCGCTCTTCCGTGCGGTCTCCGGCATGGACGGGCGACCGACGATCCTGTTCGACGAGATCGACACGGTCTTCGGTCCCAAGGCTGGAGAGAACGAACAGCTCCGAGGGTTTCTGAATGCGGGTCATCGCCGTTCCGGCGTCATGTGGCGTTGCGTGGGCGACGGCGCCAACCAGCAGGTGCAGGAGTTCCCGTCGTTCTGCGCCGTAGCGGTCGCCGGTCTCGGCTCGCTGCCGGACACGATCCTGACCCGCTCGGTCATCGTGCGCATGCGGCGGCGCGCACCGAACGAGCAGGTCGAGCCCTTCCGTCAGCGCATCCACGAGAAGGAGGGTCACGCGCTGCGCGACCGGCTCGCCAACTGGGCACAGTCCGTTCGGCACTTGGTCGACGGAGTGTTCCCGGAGTTGCCCGAGGGCGTCACCGACCGGCCCGCGGACGTGTGGGAACCCCTGCTCGCCGTGGCGGACGCGGCCGGCGGCGCATGGCCGGATCGGGCCCGCGCCGCCTGCATCGAGCTGGTCAACGCGGCGAAGACCAGCGACAAGGGCAGCATCGGCATCCGGCTGCTGACCGACCTGCGCGACTACGTGTTCAACGGCATCGACCGTCTGCCCACCGTCGCCATCCTGGACAGGCTCCACAGCCTCGAAGAGGCGCCGTGGGCGGACATGAGCGGCAAGCCGCTCGATGCACGCGGACTGTCGCGGATGCTGCGGGAGTACATGACCGCGGACAACACCCCGATCGCGGCCCGCAACATCAAGGCCGGCGGAAGCGTCATGAAGGGCTACTACGCGACGGACCTTCACGACGCATGGCAGCGCTACTGCCCGCCCCCCACAGAAAGTGCGCTACTTCCGCTACCTCCGCTACCGGGCAGGTCAGAGCCCTGAAATCGGTAGCGGATCGCGACTCCGCATCCGCTACCGCGACGCTCTATCCGCTACCCGCCCCGTGGCCGCCACTGTCCCGGGGCCGGTAGCGGCTCCATCCGCTACCGCTACCCCTATCCGCTACCGCGATCATGCCTCTGAGCAGGGCGGTAGCGGAGGTAGCGGAAGTAGCGGACCTGACAGGAAGGGGGCCACCGCCCCCGGAACCCTGCCGAGGAGGCACCGCCGCATGAGCACCGTCGCTGAACCCGCCGAACAGCTTCTCTACCGGCCGGAAGAGGCCGCCAAGGCTCTCAGGATCGGACGTTCGACGGTTTACGAGGAGATCCGCCTCGGACGCCTTCAGACCGTCCGCATCGGCCGTCGCCGCCTCGTGCCGCCGGAGTACATCGCGCAGTACGTCGAACTCCTCAAGCGCGAGGCGGAGACCACCGCCTGAACTTCCCATCACACCCGTTCGACAGGGCCGCGTCCTTCAAGGCGCGGCCCTGTTCCATGGAGGCACAACGCAGCATGAGCGACACCCCGAAGCGTGCCCGCAGAGCCGGCCACGGTGAGGACACGATCTATTGGGACCAGGCCAAGAAACGCTACGTCGGGGCCGTCTCCCTGGGCTATGCCCCGAACGGCAAGCGCCGTCGACCCAAGGTGTACGGCAGGACGAAAACGGAGGTCCGCCAGAAGATCAGGGACCTGAAGAAGGAGGTGCAGACCGGCGTCAAGTCGCCGGCCAACTACACCGTGGCCAATGCGGTCAACGACTGGTTGGAGCGCGGCTTGAAGGGTCGCGACGAGAAGACCGTCAGCAAAAACCGCACGATGGCGAACAAGCACTTGATCCCGTTCATCGGAAAGGCCAAGCTGAAGGATCTCAGCGCGGACGACGTGGACGACTGGTTGGACGACAGGGCCGAAGTGCTCGCGACCCGCAGCCTGCGGGACCTGCTCGCCATCCTGCGCCGCTCCATTGCCCATGCTCAGCGCAGGGACAAGGCCGCACGGAACGTCGCTCTACTCGTCACCGTTCCAGAGGGACGCCCCGGCCGGCCGAGCAAGGCGCTCAACCTGGAGCAGGCGAAAGCCGTGCTTGCCGCGGCCCGGCCATCGCGGCTGTGCGCCTACCTCGTGCTCTCACTCCTGAGCGGGGTCCGTACGGAAGAGGCACGCCCCCTCACCTGGGACCACGTCTTCCTGGAGACGAAGGAGGGAGTGCCGCCGCACGTCGCGGTGTGGCGCTCTGTGCGCAAGCACGGCGACACGAAGACCAGGAAGAGCCGGCGGACCATCGCTCTGCCGAAGCAGGTGGTCGACGTACTCGAAGAGCACAAGCGATGGCAGCAGCAGGAGCGGGCATCGAGAGGGATGGAGTGGAGTCCGAGCGGCCGTGTCTTCACGACTCGGAGCGGCGAACCGCTCGACGCGGCGAACGTCCGGCGTGACTTCAAGGCCATCGTGAAAAAGGCCGGTCTGAAGCCGGAGTGGACCCCGCGGGAACTCCGGCACAGCTTCGTGTCGCTGCTCTCCGACCACGGCATCCCGCTGGAGACCATCGCTCTCTTGGTCGGTCACAGCAGTCAGGCCACCACAGAGGCGGTCTACCGGAAGCAGCTCCGGCCCGTGATCACGAAGGGTGCCGAAGCGATGGACGACATCTTCGCCGAAGATCAGGAAGGGGAGGCCACGGCAAGCCAGGAAGAGGGGGACGCGGTGGTCTGATCAACTTCGTTTGGCCCCCTGTTTGGCCCCCGAGCATGACAGAGGGCCTGGCGTCACTTGCACACCAGGCCCTCTGACCAGCGTCGGGGTGGCGGGATTTGAACCCACGACCTCTTCGTCCCGAACGAAGCGCGCTGCCAAGCTGCGCCACACCCCGATGTCGCTGCTGTCGCGGCGACGACGTTTACTTTAGCCCACTGGTGCCCGGAGGCGAAATCCGGTTTTGGGGCGGCGGCGGACCGGGTTCGGGCGGGTGTGGTCCACGACGACGAGGAGGACGGCCAGGGCGTAGAAGGCGAGGCCGAGGAGGAGGGCGTTGCCGAGGGTGCCCTTGTAGCCGTGCCGGGTGATGTCGAGGAAGGGGTAGAGGTAGCGGGCCGGGTGGGTGGGGAGGAGTTCGCCCCGGGCCAGGGAGAAGGTGAGGTAGGCCAGGGGGTAGAGCATCCAGGTGGCCGTCTGGCGGAGGTGGGTGCGGGCCGGCGGGGTCAGGACCAGCCAGTCGAGCAGGGCCGCCACGGGGAGGGCGGTGTGCAGGGTGTGGGCGGCGATCGCGGCCGGTGGGGAGGTGCCGTCGGACAGGGCGAAGGCGGGGCTCGTGTCCGCCAGGAGCAGGTGGTGGACCAGCCCCGTGATCAGGACGTAGAGCAGGGCCGCGCCGGTGACCGCGCCCGGCAGGGGTTGGCGGCCGGTCCAGGAGCGGCGGGCCGAGGCCAGGCTGACCAGGGCCAGCAGGACCGCGCTCTGGACCGCGAAGTGGCTGAGCACCAGGGCGGGGCTGCCGAGGAGGAGCAGCGCGGTCACCGCCGAGATGGCCGCCAGCGCCAGGGCCAGGCGGTATGCCGCCGCCCACGGGCGGCGGACCGGGGCCATGACGGCGCGTGCCGGGACCGGGGAGGGGAGGAGCGCGGGCCTCTTCACGGGGACGGCGGGGAGGCCCGGTATCTCCCGGGGTATCGGTGCGGTCATGCACCCAGCGTGGGTATGTCGCCCGGTCCGGGCGATATGGGGTGGACCGGTCGGGTTACGGGCGGGCGCGGGTGCGGGGCGCGACCGGTCAGGGGGTGAGCGGCGCCCTGGCGTCGCCACGCGCCCCGGCGGGCGCGTGGGGACGCCGCGCTCCCGGCGTCAGCGGGCGACCAGCGTCATCAGCGTCGCTTCCGGCGGGCAGGCGACGCGGACCGGCGTGTAGCGGTTGGTGCCGCAGCCGGCCGAGACGTGGAGGTAGGAGGTGTGGCCGCCGGAGGTGTGCGTGGAGAGGCCCTTGACGCGGTCGGTGTCCAGGTCGCAGTTGGTGACCAGGGCGCCGTAGAAGGGGATGCAGAGCTGGCCGCCGTGGGTGTGGCCGGCCAGGATCAGGGGGTAGCCGTCGGCGGTGAAGGAGTCAAGGACGCGCAGGTAGGGGGCGTGGACGACGCCCATCGAGAAGTCCACGCCGGCCGACGGGCCGCCCGCGACCTCGTCGTAGCGGTCCCGCTTGATGTGGGGGTCGTCCAGGCCGGTCAGCTCGATCGACATGCCCTCGATCTTCAGCGTGCCCCGGGTGTTCGTGAGGTTGAGCCAGCCCGCGGCGTCGAAGCCGTCCCGCAGGTCCTCCCACGGGTTGTGGATGGCGCCGACGGTGGGGGCGTTGCCGTTGAGGCCGTGGCGTCCCTGGACCCTCTCGATGAGGTAGCGGGCGGGGTTGCGCAGCTTGGGGCCGTAGTAGTCGTTGGAGCCGAAGACGTAGGCGCCCGGGAACTCCATCAGCGGCCCGAGGGCGTCCAGGACCTCCGGTACGCCCTCCGTGTCGGAGAGGTTGTCGCCGGTGTTGATCACGAAGTCGGGGCGCAGGCCCGCCAGGGACCGCAGCCACCGCTGCTTCTTGCGCTGGCCGCTGACCAGGTGGATGTCGGAGACCTGCAGTACGCGCAGCGGACGCATCCCGGACGGCAGGACGGGGATCGTCACCCGCCGCAGGCGGAACGAGCGGGCCTCGAAGCCCGCCGCGTACACCAGCCCGGCGGCACCGGCCGCCGTGATTCCCAGGGGGATTCCGTATCGCGCGCGCATGCCTCCCATCGTGTCAGACGCCGGATGCCGCCCGTCCGCCCGGTCGTCCCGGCCTGCCCCGCCAACTCCGGGGCCCCGCAGCCGACTCCGCTGCTCCGCGACGCTGGAGGACGACCGGTCCCGTGCCGGGCGGCACGGTCCGATCGAGCGGCCGGTGGCCGAGGCTCCGGTCGGCGTGCCGAAATCGGGGAGCGGGTGCCCTCGGGTACCTGCGAGAATCAGGTCATGACCACGCTCAAGTCGAAGCTGCAGGATGACCTCAACGCCGCGATCAGGGGGCGCGACGAGCTGCGCTCCTCGACGCTCCGGCTGACGCTCGCCGCGATCACCAAGGAAGAGGTCGCGGGCAAGGAGAAGCGCGAGCTCTCCGACGACGAGGTGCAGAAGGTGATCACCCGCGAGGCGAAGAAGCGCCGCGAGGCGGCCGAGGCCTTCGCGCAGGGTGGTCGCGCCGAGCAGGCCGAGCGGGAGCGGGCGGAGGGCGAGGTGCTGGCCCAGTACCTGCCCAAGCAGCTGTCCGACGACGAGCTGAACGCGATCGTCGCCCAGGCCGTCGAGGAGGCCAGGGCGGCGGGTGCCGAGGGGCCGCGGGCCATGGGCGCGGTCATGAAGATCGTGAACCCGAAGGTGGCCGGGCAGGCCGAGGGCGGACGGGTCGCGGCCGCGGTGAAGAAGCTGCTCGCCGGCTGACCGGGCGTTCCCCTCCCTCTCCCGCCGCCTCCCGCCGGGCGCCCGCCCGGTGACCGGGCGCATCCCTCTCACCCGCGCCCGGTGCCCTTCGGCTCGGCGGGGTGAGCCGCCCCCGCGCGGGAGGGAGGCCGCCGGCAGTCGGCCGGCACCGGCTCTGACCACCGCTGTCCCAGCACCGCGGCCCGCCGCGCTCGAGCGCGACGGGCCGCACAGGTCCGCACCGGATCCGTTGTCCGGTCACGGCAGGGTCAGCGCCGGCCTCCCGGGCCCTGGCCGGGACCCTGGATGAAGCCCTCCGGGATGGAGAAGGTCGGGTCCGGCTCGCCGCCGCGGCCGCCGGGGCCACCGTTCCCGCCGCCGTTGCCACCGTTGCCGCCGCCGATCAGGCCGCCGATGAAGCCGCCGTTGTCACCGTTGTTGCCGTCCTCACGGTCCTCACGGTCGTCCTCGTCGCGGTCCCGGTCGCGGTCGTCCTTGCGGTCGTCCGGGATGTGGACGACGTTGAAGTCGGGGGCTTCCTTGCCCTCCAGGGCGCCGTTCATCATGTCGCGCCAGATCGGGCCGGGGACCTGGCCACCGAACACCTTGCTGTGCCAGGTGCCGCCGATGGAGATGTTGACCATCCTGCGCTTGTGGGCCGGGTCGCCGACCCAGACGGCGCCGGCCATGTTCGGGGTGTATCCCACGAACCAGGCGGCGTAGCGGAAGTCCGTGGTACCGGTCTTGCCCGCACTGGGACGGCTGCCGAGGCCGGCCTGCGTACCCGTACCGTCCTCGACCACGCCGCGCAGCAGCGTGTTGATGGTGTCGGCCGTCTTCTCGGACATCGCGCGCGAGCAGGTCGACTTCGGGACCGGCAGCGACTTGTTCTTCTCACCGACCCGCTGGCTGATCGACTCGATGGCGATCGGCGTGCAGTGCATGCCGCGCGCGGCGAAGGTGGCGTAGCCGTTCGCCATGGTCAGCGGGGACATCTCCTGGGTGCCGAGGGCGATCGACGGCGCCTGCTGCATCTTTCCGCCGTCGGCGCGCTCGACGCCCATCTTCTCGGCCATCTTGGTCACCGGGCAGATGCCGATCTCGCTGATCAACTCGATGTAGTACGTGTTGACCGACTTGGCGGTGGCCTCCTTCATGCTGTAGGGGCCGACCTCCGACTCGTTCTCGTTCTCGACCGGGACGCCCTTCTCGTTCCACGTCCGGCCGTCGCACGCCGCGACCGGCGTCGGGTAGTCCATCTTGTACGGCGAGGCGTACGACTTGGTCGGGGCCATCCCGCCCTCGATCGCGGCCGCGGCCACGATCGGCTTGAACGTCGAACCGGGCTGGTAGCCCGCGCCGCCGCCCATGGCGTCGTCCACCGACAGGTTGATCGTCGTCTCGTTCTTCTTGACGTCGATGCCGTACGGCCGGGACTGCCCCATCGCCAGGATCTTGCCGGTGCCGGGCTCGACGATCGTGGCGGCGGTCGCCACCTCGTCCTTCTGGTTGACGTGGTTCTTGACCGACGCCTGGACGGACTCCTGGGCCTGCGGGTCCAACGTGGTGCGGATGGTCAGGCCGCCGCGGTTCCAGATCTTGGCCCGGTCCTCCTTGGTCTTGCCGAAGACCGGGTCGTTGAGGAACACCTCGCGCACGTAGTCGCAGAAGAAGCCGGCGCCCTTGGCCGCGGTGATGCAGCCGTTGTTCGGCTTGCTGACCTTGAGTCCCAGCGGGGCCTCGGCAGCCTTGTCCGCCTGCTCCTGGGAGACGTCGCCGACCTCGGCCATCCGCTGCAGGACGATGTTGCGCCGCTTCGTGGCCTCCGCCTCGTCGTTGACCGGGTCGTAGCGGCTCGGCGACTGGACGATGCCGGCCAGCAGGGCCGCCTCGTGCAGTTCCAGGTCCTTGGCGGACTTCGAGAAGTACCGCTGGCTGGCGGCCTCCACGCCGTAGGCCTGCTGGCCGAAGAAGGTGATGTTCAGGTAGTTCTCGAGGATCTTCTTCTTGCCCAGCTCCTCCTCGACCTGGATCGCGAACTTCAGCTCGCGGATCTTGCGGCCCAGGGTCTGCTGGGTGGCCTGCGCGACCTTCGTCGGGTCGTCGCCGGCCTCCTCGACGAACACGTTCTTCACGTACTGCTGCGTCAGCGTGGACGCACCCTCGGCGACACCGCCGGTCTGCGCGTTGCGGTTGAGCGCGCGCAGCACGCCCTTCAGGTCGACCGCGCCGTGCTCGTAGAAGCGGGAGTCCTCGATCGCGATGATCGCCTTCTGCATGTACGGCGAGATGTCCTTGAGGTCGACCACCGTGCGGTCGCGCTCGAAGACGGTCGCGATCTGTCCGCCCTTGGCGTCGAGGATCGTGGTGCGCTGGCTGAGCGGTGGTGTCTTCAGGTTGGCCGGGAGCTCGTCGAAGCTCTCGACCGATCCCTTGGCGGCGAGGCCGAGCGCGCCGACGGCGGGCAGCGCGAGGCCGGCCAGGACCGCTCCTGCGAGGACACTGACACCGACGAACTTGGCGGCCTGCTGTGTGGGTGACAGACCACCGCCCGAGCGCTTCTTTGGCATGAGTGCAGCCTAATCCGTAGTGATAAGCATTCCGCAGGAGCTGGGGTCCGTCGGAGCGTTCGCGTACCGGACCGTGACATCCGGGCGGGGCAACCGGGCCCGCGCGACCTGGTGCGGGGCCGGCGGACGGAGGGGCAGCGGGGTGCGGTCGTGGTGTGTGCGCCCGGTATGGCGAAGTTGTGAGGAATGCGTGAGGGGTGGCGGGGGTGGTGCGCTGGTACGCCTTGCGCCAGGTGGGGGTGGGTGCGCGTGCGGCGGCGGGCGGGGGGCCCTGCGGGTTCGACGGCGGCACGCCGGCCGGTGGTGTTCGAGGGCGGCACGCTGAGCCGGTGGTGCGTGTCGGAACCGTCGCGGGAAAGCGGTGCTCGGTGCTCGGCGACGGCTGGATCGACGGCATGACGACGTCAGGCGTCTACGTTCTCATTCGCCGGACAACCGGACAGGCGTTGGCCTAAGCTGCTCTCAACTGTCACAGCAGTGAGGCCAGGTATCAATACGTCCGGCGACCCCGAATCGTTCCGGATCTGCTCGACTTTCTTGTCGGGGCGTGTTGGGCGTGGGTCCGGATCCGCCTCGTGTGTCACTTGGTGCCCGTTGTGACGCCCCACAACCGCCCTGGATTGCCTGGAATGCCGCGCATGTCGCCAGCTCACTCCCCCGGGTGATCTGCCGTTTACCCATAGTCCGTTCGGACCATTCAAGATTGGGCCCGCTGGGGGTGTTGCGCTGTGCTCGCCTTCCGTAACGTCCTCAACTGGCGGCGGTGAATATGCCGCTGCCGCCGTGGGGGAGCCTCGATTCGGGAGAGGACGGCGCCGGTATGGGCTGGGTTACCGACTGGAGTGCGCAGGCCGCCTGCCGCACTACTGATCCGGATGAACTGTTCGTTCAGGGAGCAGCGCAGAACAGGGCCAAGGCAGTGTGCACCGGATGTCCGGTACGCACGGAGTGCCTCGCCGACGCGCTGGACAACCGCGTCGAGTTCGGCGTGTGGGGAGGCATGACGGAACGTGAGCGCCGCGCACTGCTGCGCCGGCGGCCGACCGTGACCTCCTGGCGCCGCCTGCTGGAGACCGCGCGCATGGAGTACGAGCGCGGCGCAGGTGTCGTGGCGCTCGGTGAGGACGAGGTGTACGAGAACTACGCGGCGGTGGGCTGACGGCCGAGGACCCTCGGGGGGTCCTCGGCCCGGGTTCCATCCGGTGGCACCCGCCTGCGCCTGCGCCTGTCGCATGGTCCACAGGTGTGGGCCGCCGTTGACGTCCGTCACGGTCCAGCGTCGTCCGTCGTGTCCGTGGGGCCGGGAGCGGTGTGTGGGTGCGGCGTTCGCCCGGCGTGCGTGACCGTGGCACCCGGTGGAGCGACCCGGCCCGCCCGGCCGCGTAGCAGGCCGTCAGTCAGGTGCCGCCCTCCTGGCATGCCGTCGGACCGGGGCTTTCAGCCGGACGGCGGGCAGTGGCGGCGGACGGCGGGCGGTACGCGTCTCGTCGGCCGCGCACCGCCCCAGCCGGTTCCCGGTTCCTTCACGTGTCGGGCGCACGAGGGTCAGGCGGGCGTCCCGGGCAGCTCCGGCCGGACGGCCGCGAGGCGGTCACCGATGTCCCGCAGCCCCGCGAGGTCGTGCACGTCGCCGGGCAGCGCGGCCACCTCCGTCACCGCCACCTCCGGGTGGAGCGCGGTGAAGCGGTCACGCGTCCGCTGCTCACGCGAGAGCAGCTGCATGCGCTCGGCGTGCAGCCTCAGCAGCCCGGCGGCGAGCCGGTCGACGGACCGCTCGTCAGAGGTCTGCGGGTCAGGAGCATGCCCGCCGGAAGCCTGCCCGTCAGAAATCCGTTCCTCGGTCGTCTGCTCCTCGGTGGTCTGCTCGTCGGAGGCCCCGTGCGCGGGGGTGTCCTCACCGTCGGCACGGCTGCCCTCGTCGTCGGCGATCGCGGCGTCGTCCGTGGTGTCGTCCGCGACGGCGGGGGAGCCTGGGGCGCGGTCGGCATCCACTGTTGCGGCTCCGGTAGCGGGAGAGGAAACCGGAGCCCCTGGACTGGCCGAATGGTCTGGGTGTGCTGAACTGTCGTACGGGTCGGGGGAGTTACGAAGAGAGGCTTTCCCGTCCTCCTGATCCACAATGCCGGAGTCCACAAGATTTTCCGCGGCGGCCAGCGCCCGCTCCGCGGACAGTGAGTCGGCGCCGCTGCCGTGCACCCGGTTGAGGACCAGACCGGCGAGCGGCATGTCCTCCGCCGCGAGCCGTTCGACGAAGTACGCGGCCTCCCGCAACGCGTCCCGCTCCGGCGCGGCCACCACCAGGAACGCCGTGCCGGGCGCCTGGAGCAGCTTGTACGTGGCGTCCGCCCGCGTCCGGAACCCGCCGAACATGGAGTCCATGGCCGCGATGAACGTCTGGACGTCCTTCAGCAGCTGACCGCCGAGCAGCTTGCCCAGGACGCCGGTCATCATCGACATGCCGACGTTGAGGAACTTCATGCCCGCCCGGCCGCCGACCTTCGCCGGGGCCAGCAGGACCCGGATGAGCCTGCCGTCGAGGAAGGACCCGAGCCGCTTGGGCGCGTCCAGGAAGTCCAGTGCGGAGCGGGAGGGCGGAGTGTCGACGATGATCAGGTCCCACTCGTCGCGCGACCGCAGCTGCCCCAGTTTCTCCATCGCCATGTACTCCTGGGTGCCGGCGAAGCCCGCGGAGAGCGACTGGTAGAAGGGGTTGCCCAGGATCGCGGCGGCCCGCTCGGGATCCGCGTGCGCCTCGACGATCTCGTCGAAGGTGCGCTTCATGTCGAGCATCATCGCGTGCAGTTCGCCGCCGGCGGAGTCGTCGATGCCCTTGACCCGGCGCGGGGTGTTGTCGAGCGAGTCGATGCCCATGGACTGGGCGAGGCGACGGGCCGGGTCGATCGTGAGGACGACGACCTTGCGTCCCCGCTCCGCGGCACGCAGCCCGAGCGCGGCAGCCGTCGTCGTCTTGCCGACACCGCCCGAACCGCAGCAGACCACGATCCGCGTGCCCGGGTCCTCGAGCAGGGGGTCGACGTCCAGCGTGCGCGTGGGCGACAGGTGACGACGGGCCGCATCGGGCGCGTGCGCGTCCGCGCGGCCGGGCTGCGGCTCCGGACTACGGCTCATGACATCCCCTGCTTCTGCTTCCGGTAACTACGGCTGACTGCGGTCCCGGCCTCGGTCCCCGTCCCGGACCGGCTGCCGATTCCGGCTCCGGACCGGCCGCCGACTTCGGGGCCGATTCCGGCCCTGGACCGGCCGCCGACTTCGCTGCGGGCCCCGGCCCCGGGTCCGGGCCCGGTCCCGCTTCTCTTCCCGCTCCTGTTCGCGTTCCCGTTCCTGTTCGCGTTCCGGTTCCCGTTCTCGTTCCCGTTCTTGCGCTCGGCCCTGCTCGTGGTCGTGGCCGTGCTCCCCGGTCCGGCTCCGGTCACCGGGCCGTGACCCGGGCCGTTGCCGGTGGCGCCGTACCCGGTGCCGACGGCTCGGGCGACCAGGCCGGCCAGGGCTCCCAGGTGGTCCAGGGCGCCGAGGTCAGGGGCGTCCAGGGGGTCCGGGGCGCACGGAGCCGGCCAGGCGCCCCTCGAGCGCCGGGTACCCCGGGTGCCCCACGTGCTGGCTGGGCCGGCGTACGGGTGCCCGTCACCGGCCGGGCTCGCGTAGCCGAGGGCACGCGTCATGACACGCCCTGCCCGCGCAGGGTCCGGGCCAGCTGGTACAGGCCCGCCAGGTCCATCCCCTCCGCGAACAGCGGCAGTTCGTGCAGCGGCAGGCCGAGGTCCGCCAGGACGGCGCGCTGCTCCGTCTCCAGCGCGAACCGCTCGGCGTACTCCTCCGCCTGGGCGACCAGGGGGTCCACCAGCCGCTCGGCGTGCCCTCCGCGCCGCGCACCGCCGAGGCCGGCGGACGACAAGGACCGGGCGAGGGAAGAACGCGGGACCGTCTCGATGAGTTCCAGGTCCGCTTCCTGAAGCACCCTCGGCCGGACCATGTTCACGATGACCCGCCCCACGGGCAGCCGCGCCGCGCGCAGTTCGGCGATGCCGTCCGCGGTCTCCTGGACCGGCATCTCCTCCAGCAGCGTCACCAGGTGCACGGCCGTCTCGGGAGATTTCAGGACCCGCATCACGGCCTGTGCCTGATGGTGTATCGGCCCGATCTTGGCGAGTCCGGCCACCTCGTCGTTGACGTTGAGGAAGCGGGTGATGCGACCGGTCGGCGGAGCGTCCATCACGACGTAGTCGTAGACGAACCGTCCGGCACGGTCCTTGCGCCGCACCGCCTCACAGGCCTTGCCGGTCAGCAGGACGTCACGCACACCGGGCGCGATGGTGGTCGCGAAGTCGATCGCGCCGAGCTTCTTCAGGGCTCTCCCGGCGCTGCCCATCTTGTAGAACATCTGGAGGTAGTCCAGAAGGGCCCGTTCCGCATCGATGGCGAGTGCGTACACCTCCCCGCCCCCGGGTGCGACGGCGATCTTCCGCTCCTCGTACGGCAACGCCTCCGTTTCGAAGAGCTGTGCGATGCCCTGGCGGCCCTCGACCTCGACGAGGAGCGTCCGCTTCCCCTCCGTGGCCAGGGCCAGCGCGAGGGCCGCGGCCACCGTGGTCTTGCCGGTACCGCCCTTGCCACTGACGACCTGGAGCCTGCTCACGCCTTCGAGCCTAAATGCTCCGCGCGCGCCCCGGCGGCTCCGGGTGGCAGTTGCCACACCACGCGTCCCCCTCCCCTCCCCGGTCCCCGGACACCCGGGCGGCGAGCCACGACCCGTGTGCGGCGTGCGCCGTGCCGCCGCTCGGTCCCGCCCGCGACGGGCGCCCGGCGCAGGCGCCGGGACGGTGCCGTCCCCGCCGTCCGGGGGCCGGCTGCCCCTGGCCGTGCCCTCCCTCGGCCTCCCTCGCGCTCCCGTCGCGTGAGGGCGCACACGGCAGGGGCTAGAGTCGGCGCCATGACCAAGTGGGAATACGCGACTGTGCCGCTGCTCGTCCACGCCACGAAGCAGATCCTGGACACCTGGGGCGAGGACGGCTGGGAGCTCGTCCAGGTCGTGCCCGGGCCGAACAACCCCGAGCAGCTGGTGGCCTATCTGAAGCGGGAGAAGCAGGCATGAGCGCGGTCGAGGCGAAGCTCGCCGAGCTCGGCCTGAGCCTGCCGGAGGTCGTCCCTCCGCTCGCCGCGTACCAGCCTGCCGTGGTGTCCGGACGGTACGTCTTCACGTCCGGCCAGCTCCCCATCGTGGACGGCGAGCTGCCGCTCACCGGCAAGGTCGGCGGAGAGGTGACGCCGGAGGAGGCGAAGGGCCTGGCCCGCACGTGTGCGCTGAACGCCCTCGCCGCCGTCAAGTCCGTCGCCGGTGACCTGGACCGCGTCGCCCGTGTGGTCAAGCTGGTGGGCTTCGTGGCCTCCGCGCCGGACTTCACGGGCCAGCCCGGTGTCATCAACGGCGCCAGCGAGCTGCTGGCCGAGGTCCTCGGCGACAAGGGCGTCCACGCCCGCAGCGCGGTGGGTGTCGCGGTCCTGCCGCTGGACGCACCCGTCGAGGTCGAGGTCCAGGTGGAGCTGACGGAGGCGTAGGCCCCCCGTTCCCGCTCTCGGAAACCCGGTTCCGCGTCGGCCGGGGCACCGGGCCGCGTCGCCCGCACAGCGGTGAGGGCGCGGGGCCCGGCGCCGCCGAGCGCGGGACCGGAGCCGGGCCCGCAGCCCGTTCGACCGGGACCCGGCCGTCCGTGCCGTCCCCGCCGCCGCCCATGCCTCCGCGCCTCCACGGCGCCCGGGCAGCCCACGGCGCGGACGCCCGTCGTCCCGGTAGCCGCACGGCCGCGCCCTCGCCGCGCCCTCGCCGCGGCCTCGCCGTCCCGCATCCGGCCGACGCGTCGCCCCCGGGGGCGTGCCGGGCAAGCGACTCCGCCGTTCCGCTCCCTTCTCTTCTCCTCCTCCTCTCTTCCCTCCCCTTCCCTCTTCCCTCCCGCTTTCCGTTCCCGTTCGCCCTGGGACCGCGCCCGGGCAGGGCCCCTGGCGCACCCTCGCCCTCCCGCGCAGCCGGCCGCCCTCCCGCGCAGCCGGCCGGAGCCGCCCGAGGCCCCAGGTCACCCCCGACCCGAGGGGCACTCGAACATCCGCCCGCCACGGGATAGCCTCCGCCCATGGCGAATGTGCAGGCCGACGGGCAGTGGTACCCCCCTGAGTGGCCGGACCGGATCCGTGCGCTCACGGACGGCAGTCTCACGCCGGTCGTGCCCAAGCGGGCGGCCACCGTCATGCTCCTGAAGGACACCGGCACCGGCCCGGTGGTCCACATGCTGCGCCGACGCGCCTCCATGGCGTTCGCGGGCGGTGCCTACGCCTACCCCGGCGGCGGGGTCGACCCCCGGGACGACGACCGTCAGGTGCGCTGGGCGGGGCCTTCACGGGCCTGGTGGGCCGAGCGGCTCGGCGTCGACGAGACGGCGGCCCAGGCGATCGTGTGCGCGGCCGTGCGGGAGACGTACGAGGAGGCCGGGGTGCTGCTCGCCGGCCCCACACCGGACTCCGTGGTCGGGGACACCACCGGCGACGACTGGGAGGCGGACCGGGCGGCGCTGGTCGCGCGGGAGACCTCCTTCGCCGAGTTCCTGGACCGCCGCGGGCTGGTGCTCCGCTCGGACCTGCTCGGCGCATGGACGCGCTGGATCACGCCCGAGTTCGAGTCGCGCCGTTACGACACCTGGTTCTTCGTCGCCGCGCTCCCGGAGGGCCAGCGCACCCGCAATGCCTCGACCGAGGCCGACCGCACGGTGTGGATCACCCCGCGGGAGGCGGCCGCCGGCTACGACCGGGGCGAGCTGCTGATGATGCCGCCCACCATCGCCACCCTGCGCCAGCTCATGGAGTACGACACGGTCGCGCAGGCGCTCGCCGGAGCGCCCGAACGGGATCTCACGCCGGTGCTGGCCACCGCGCGCCTGGAGGAGGGGCGGATCGTGCTCTCCTGGCCCGGGCACGACGAGTTCACCAAGCTGATCCCGAGCGCTCCGGCCGCCCCGGACGTTCCGAACGGTGGAGCCGCCGTATGACGGACGCCGCAGCCCTCCCCGGCCAGCCGCGCGGCGGAGTCCTCTCCGGACCGGCCACCGACCGCGCCGTCAACGTCCTGGCCCCCAACGCCTCGGCCATGACGCTCGACGGCACCAACACCTGGATCCTGTCCGAACCCGACTCCGACCTGGCGGTCGTGGTCGACCCGGGCCCGCTGGACGAGGGCCACCTGCGGCACGTCGTCGGGACGGCCGAGCGGGCCGGCAAGCGCGTCGCGCTCACCCTGCTGACGCACGGCCACCCCGACCACGCCGAGGGTGCCGCCCGCTTCGCCGAGCTGACCGGCACGAACGTGCGGGCGCTGGATCCGGCGCTGCGGCTGGGTGACGAGGGTCTGGCCGCCGGGGACGTCGTCACGGTGGGGGGCCTGGAACTGCGCGTGGTCCCCACACCGGGGCACACCTCGGACTCCCTCTGCTTCCACGTGCCCGCCGACCGCGCGGTGCTGACCGGCGACACGGTCCTGGGCCGCGGCACGACCGTCGTGGCACACCCCGACGGCCGCCTCGGCGACTACCTGGACTCGCTGCGCCGACTGCGCTCACTGACCGTGGACGACGGCGTCCACACGGTCCTGCCGGGGCACGGACCCGTCCTGGAGGACGCCCAGGGAGCCGTGGAGTTCTACCTGGCACACCGCGCCAACCGCCTGGCTCAGGTGGAGACGGCCGTCGAGAACGGCCACCGCACCCCGTCCGAGGTCGTCGCCCACGTGTACGCCGACGTGGACCGCTCGCTGTGGCCCGCGGCGGAGCTGTCCGTACGGGCGCAGCTGGAGTACCTCCAGGAGCACGGTCTGATCTGAACCGTCCGGCCTGGGCGGAACGGCCGGTCGCTCCCGGGCGCACAGTTACGGGCCCCGCGACGGCAGGCGCGCCGTCCGACCGCGGGTGGTCGGCCTGCGCGCGCAGGAGTCGGGGGCCCGTAGGCCGGACGGGTGAGGTGCCGGTGACGGCACGGCCCCGTCGACGGCATGCGAGGCATCAGCAGCAGCCACCGGCATCACGCAGGAACCGCCGGGAGCAGCGGGAGAGCTGCCGCGAGAGCTGTCGGGAGCGGCAGGAGTCGCTGGAGCAGCAGGGGAGCTGCCCACCGCCCCGGGAACGTCAGCGCGAGCGCTTGGCGAGGCGCTCGACGTCCAGGAGGATCACCGCACGGGCCTCCAGGCGGAGCCAGCCGCGCTGGGCGAAGTCCGCCAGCGCCTTGTTGACCGTCTCGCGCGAGGCGCCGACCAGCTGGGCCAGCTCCTCCTGCGTCAGGTCGTGCACGACGTGGATGCCCTCCTCGGACTGCACGCCGAAGCGGCGGGAGAGGTCCAGCAGGGCGCGCGCCACGCGGCCCGGGACGTCCGAGAAGACCAGGTCCGACATGGCGTCGTTGGTCTTGCGCAGGCGGCGGGCGACGGCCCGCAGCAGTGCCGTGGCGACCTCGGGGCGGGCGCTCAGCCAGGGCGTCAGGTCGTTGTGGCCGAGACCGAGCAGCTTGACCTCGGTCAGTGCCGTCGCCGTCGCGGTGCGGGGACCCGGGTCGAACAGCGACAGCTCGCCGATCAGCTCACCGGGGCCGACGACGGCCAGCATGTTCTCGCGGCCGTCGGGCGAGGTGCGGTGGAGCTTGACCTTGCCCTCGGTGACCACGTAGAGCCGGTCACCCGGGTCGCCTTCGTGGAACAGTGAGTCGCCCCTTGCCAGGGTCACCTCACTCATGGAGGCGCGAAGCTCCGCGGCCTGCTCGTCATCGAGCGCCGCGAAGAGCGGGTTCCGCCGCAGAACGTCGTCCACGAGTTCTCTCCTTGTCGACCTGCTCAGGGGATCATGTTCCCCCTTGTACCAGGGGACCGTGGTGCCCATTTTGCCGGACAGTCCAAACAGTGTGATCTGTCACAAGGATGCCGCACCGTGCTGCCGGGGTACGCGGCAGGGGTCCAATTGGGCGCCGATCTTCGGGGTCCGGGGCGGATGTCGGTGTCGGGCCGTAGGCTGGCCGGGTGTCCAAATCGCCGGTGAGAGCACAGGCCGAGGGGGCTGCGCGGGTGGAGGTACGTCGTGATTCCGCTGTGGGCGAACAGGGCCCCGATGGCGGAAGGAAAACCGCGGAACCGGCCGAAGCGGCCACGCAGGAGCGGGTGAAGAAGACCGCTGCGAACAAGGCCACCGCGAAGAAGACCGGTGCGAAGAAGGCCACCGCGAAGAAGACCGGTGCGAAGAAGGCCACCGCGAAGAAGACCGGTGCGAAGAAGGCCACCGCGAAGAAGACCGGTGCGAAGAAGGCCACCGCGAAGAAGACCGGTGCGAAGAAGGCCACCGCGGAGAAGGCCGTGGCGAAGAAGACCGCTGCGAAGAAGCCCGCTGCGACGAGGCCGGCCGCGAAGAAGACCGCAGCCGAGTCACCGGCGAAGAAGGCACCGGCGAAGAAGGCACCTGCGCCCAAGAAGGCACCTGCGCCCAAGAAGGCGCCCGCGGCGAAGAAGGCGCCCGCCGGGAAGGCCCCGAAGGCTCCCACTGCCAGGAAGGCGCCGCCGGTGAAGAAGGCGCCGGCCGCCAAGAAGCCGGTGGTGGCGCCGAAGAAGGCGGCCGTCGCCGTCGAGGGCGCGGAGACCAGGACGGTCGTCGCCCCGCCCCGGGGCGAGTCCCGCACCGCGCTGGTGCGACGTGCCCGGCGGATCAACCGCGAGCTCGCCGAGGTCTACCCGTACGCCCACCCGGAGCTGGACTTCGAGAACCCCTTCCAACTCGTCGTCGCCACGGTGCTGTCGGCGCAGACCACCGACCTGCGCGTCAACCAGACCACCCCGGCGCTCTTCGCGAAGTACCCCACCCCCGAGGACCTGGCCGCGGCCAATCCGGAGGAGGTGGAGGAGATCCTGCGCCCCACCGGCTTCTTCCGCGCCAAGACCAAGTCGGTCATAGGACTGTCGAAGGCTCTGGCGGAGGACTTCGGCGGTGAGGTGCCGGGCCGGCTGGAGGACCTGGTCAAGCTGCCCGGCGTCGGCCGCAAGACCGCCTTCGTCGTGCTCGGCAACGCCTTCGGACGCCCCGGCATCACCGTGGACACGCACTTCCAGCGCCTGGTGCGCCGTTGGCGCTGGACCGACGAGACCGACCCGGACAAGATCGAAGCGGCCGTCGGCGCGCTTTTCCCCAAGAGCGACTGGACGGACCTCTCGCACCACGTGATCTGGCACGGCCGCCGGATCTGCCATGCCCGCAAGCCCGCCTGCGGTGCCTGTCCGATCGCACCGCTCTGCCCGGCGTACGGCGAGGGCGAGACGGACCCGGAGAAGGCTCGGAAGCTGCTGAAGTACGAGAAGGCCGGTCTGCCGGGCCAGCGCCTGAACCCACCGCAGTCGTACCTGGACGCGGGAGGCCGTCCCGCTCCGCCACTGGGTGCCGGGTGACGCGGCATCCGTGCCGGCGGCCCGCGGAACGAAAGCGGGTGTGCCGGGCGTTGACCCTGGCGGAGGCGGCCACGGCCGCTCAACCGGACGCGGGCATCGGTGCGGAGGTGGACGTGGGCGATGTGAGCGACGTGGCCCAGGTGAGCGGCGACGGGCGTCCCCGAGGGCACGGACCAGGGGCCGGGGCGGCGCGGCAGCCCGATGCGCCGGGTGCCGTACTCCGGCACGCCCCGCGGCGGTCACCGCACGACGGTCGGCCGCACCCGAGAGGGTGCCCACCGCTGTACGCCCACGGGGACGCGCAGGCGGAGGGGCGCCCGGACCGGAACGGCGGACCCGGACGACGGGGGTGGCGAAGATGCAGGTGAGCGGGGCCCGGGACGACCGGGTGGGGCTCCGTAAGGAGGGGCTGCCCTCTTGGCTGGACCCGGTGGCGCAGGCGGCCGAGACGGTCGCGCCGAGGCAGCTCAGCCGGTTCCTGCCCCCGGAGGACGGCGCAGGCCGCCAGTCCGCCGTGCTGGTCCTGTTCGGCGAGGGACGACGCGGGCCCGAGCTGCTGCTGATGGAGCGCGCAAGTTCCCTGCGGTCGCACGCGGGCCAGCCGGCCTTCCCCGGTGGTGCCCTCGACCCCGAGGACGGTGATCCGCAGGCCGACGGGCCGCTGCGGGCCGCGCTCCGTGAGGCCGAGGAGGAGACCGGGCTGGACCCGACGGGTGTGCAGCTGTTCGGGGCCCTGCCGAAGCTGTACATCCCCGTCAGCGGCTTCGTCGTCACGCCCGTGCTGGGCTGGTGGCGTGCCCCGAGCCCGGTGGGGGTGGTGGACCCGAACGAGACGGCGCGCGTCTTCACGGTCCCCGTGGCGGATCTCACGGATCCGGACAACCGGGCCACCACGGTCCACCCCAGCGGCTATCGCGGTCCGGCATTCCTGGTCGAATCCGCCCTGGTGTGGGGCTTCACGGCCGGAATCATCGACCGGCTGCTGCACTTCGCCGGGTGGGAGCGCCCGTGGAACCGGGACAAGCAGGTCCCGCTGGACTGGCGGTCATGACAGGCTGTTCGCCGTGCCGTGCTCTTCGGGGGCCTGCGACGACGGTGGTGAGTCCGCCCCGCCCTCGCTTCCGGATTCCGGCCGTGGGCAAGCGACCGGAATGACGAGGCGAGGCTTGAATCGGTGAACGTGCTGGACATCCTGCTGCTGGTCGCCGCCGTGTGGTTCGCCGTCGTCGGCTACCGCCAGGGGTTCGTCGTCGGCATCCTCTCGGTGATCGGGTTCCTGGGCGGCGGTCTCGTCGCCGTCTACGCCCTGCCGGTCATCTGGGACGCGCTCACGGACAACGCCGAGGTCAGCACCACCGCCGCCGTCGTGGCGATCGTCGTCGTCATCGTCTGCGCCTCCGTCGGCCAGGCCCTGACCACCCATCTCGGCAACAAACTGCGCCGCCACATCACCTGGTCCCCGGCCCGCGCGCTGGATGCCACCGGCGGCGCCCTGGTCAACGTGGTCGCGATGCTGCTGGTGGCCTGGCTGATCGGTTCGGCTCTCGCGGGGACCACGCTGCCGACGCTCGGCAAGGAGGTCCGCAGTTCCAAGGTGCTGCTCGGCGTCTCACGGGCGCTGCCCGACCAGGCCGACACCTGGTTCGCCGACTTCTCCTCCGTCCTCGCGCAGAACGGCTTCCCGCAGGTCTTCAGCCCCTTCGCCAACGAGCCGATCAAGAACGTCCGCCCGCCCGACCCGGCGCTCGCGGGCAGCCCGGTGGCCCTGCGTGCGCAGCGGTCCATCGTGAAGGTCATGGGCACCGCCGAGCGCTGCGGCAAAGTGCTGGAGGGCACCGGCTTCGTCTTCGACGAGCGCCGTGTCATGACCAACGCGCACGTCGTCGGGGGAGTCGAGGAACCCACCGTCCAGATAGGCGGCGAGGGCCGGAGGTACGACGCGACGGTCGTCCTCTACGACTGGGAGCGCGACATCGCCGTCCTCGACGTGCCCGATCTGAAGGCGCCCGCGCTGCGGTTCACGACCGAGGACGCGAGCAGCGGCGACAGCGCGATCGTCGCCGGGTTCCCCGAGAACGGTGCGTACGACGTCCGGTCGGCCCGGGTGCGCGGCCGGATCACGGCCAACGGCCCGGACATCTATCACCGGGGCACCGTGCGCCGTGACGTCTACTCGCTGTACGCGACCGTGCGGCAGGGCAACTCCGGCGGTCCCCTGCTGACGCCCGAGGGCGAGGTCTACGGCGTGATCTTCGCGAAGTCGCTGGACGACGCCGAGACGGGGTACGCGCTGACGGTGGACGAGATCGAGGAGGACATCGCCAAGGGGCGCACCGCGAACCAGCAGGTCGACAGCGACAACTGCGCGCTGTAGCCGACACGGAGAAGGCCGATCCGACGGCCGGGCGATCTGACGACCGGGCGGCCGCGCGGCCGGACGGCCGGACGTTCCGGCAACCGTGCGGCCAGACGTTCCGGCCACTGTACGACCGGGCCTTCCGGCGACCGGCGACCGGCGACCGAAGGTCCGGAGCTCGTGTCGCAGGCGCCCGGATGTCCTGCGCGTTCCCGGAGCGGAATCCGCGCCAGGGCACAGAAACTGGCCAGGCATTGGGCCCTGCCGGGGAGACACGAAAGCCACCGCACCGCGTGACGCGTGCCCACGGAGCGGCGCCCATCTTCGAACTCCAGGAAGCCTGCTGACGCCCCCTCGGACACCCTGACCCTTGCCGCCTCAGGCTGCGGCGGCAGAGGTGACACGATCACCGGCAGGTCCAGCAGGTCCAGCACGCCTGGCAGGTCCGGCAGGTCCGGCAGGACCCCGCCGCCGTGCGTTCTAGCGAGCCCTCCGTGAGGCGTTCCGTTTGCGGCGCACGATCAGCGCGTTGTGCTGCTGCACGGCAGTGCGCGGGAACAGGCCCGGAGGGGGCCGGCCGCGTCGGTCGTGCGTGTGCGCGGGGCCTTACGGGGGTGCGGAGGGGGGCGTCGGGACGCCCGGGTGATCGAGCGGGCGGTCAGCCGCGTGGTTGGCGCAGACGGACGGAGACCCAGCGCGCCCGGCGGCGCAGGATGCGTGGAATGCCCACCCGGGGGTCCGTACCTGCCACACCCGCCACACCTGCCATCTGCGGTGCACCGCCTCGCTGGTGAGAGCCCACACCGCTCGCCGAACGGCGATTGCGGCCTGCGTCACTGTAGTCGTGCGTCCAGCCCATACCCGGACGTCTGCCCCCGCCCCATGGTCGATAACCGCTTCCTGCGCGCCCAATTGGCCTATGCGCCGGGCAAGTGGCCGTTCGTGGAGCAGGTGTTCAGGGGAACGTGCGAGAAGTGCGGTAGAACGTGCCGGGAGTGTCGGTGCGGTTACCGATCGGGTTCCGGATCCTTCAGCCAATTGATCAGTTCGGTGGAGAAGGCGACCGGATCCTCCTCGTGCGGGAAGTGCCCGAGCCCGTCGAACAGCCGCCAGCGATACGGAGCTTCGACGTACTGCCCGGAACCGGCCGCGCTCCTGGTGCGCACCACCGGGTCGAGCGAGCCGTGGAGATGCAGGGTGGGCACCCGGACCGGGCGCTTCATCCTGCGGTTGAACTGGATGCCGTCCGGGCGGGCCAGCGAGCGCACCATCCAGCGGTACGGCTCGATGGAGCAGTGGGCCGTGGAGGGGATGCACATGGCGCGGCGGTAGACGTCCAGCGCCTCCTCGTCGGCCGGGCGCGGCCCGGACCACTCGCGGATGAGCCGGGCGACGAGGGCCCCGTCGTCGGCGGTGAGCTGCCGTTCGGGGACCCAGGGCCGCTGGAACCCCCAGATGTGGGAGAGCGCGGCCGACTGGCGGACATCGGCCACCAGGGCCGAGCGCCACCGACGCGGATGCGGCATGGACGCGACCGTCAGCCGCCGGACGAGCTTGGGCCGCATCGCGGCCGCCGTCCACGCCAGGAACCCGCCCAGGTCGTGCCCGACCAGGGCGGCGTCCGGCTCGCCCAGGGAGCGGATCACTCCGGTGATGTCGAGCGCCAGGTTGGCCGGGTCGTAGCCGCGCGGTGTGCGGTCGCTGCCGCCGACGCCCCGCAGGTCCATGGCGACGGCTCGGAAGCCGGCGTCGGCGAGCGCCGTCATCTGGTGCCGCCAGGTCCACCAGAACTGCGGGAAGCCGTGCAGCAGGAGCACCAGCGGGCCGTCGCCGGCTTCCGCGATGTGGAAGCGTGCGCCGTTGGCCGCGACGTCCCGGTGGGTCACCCGGGCACCGCCGGGCAGGTCGATGCGCACGACCGAGGCGGGTTGCGTCGAGGGGGACTGCGCCGGTGGCGTGGAGGGGCCCGTCATGAGGACGAGCGTGCCACAGCCTCGATGGCTTCGGGGCCCCGGTTCTCGGGCAGGGCGGGCCGCGGGTGCGGCTTCGCCTTCTGCAGCACGCCCGCCGTCTCCTTCATCGAGGCGGCGACCTTCTGCGGTCCGCGGCCCTTCTTCGCCTTCTTCGCGAAGACCACGCCGATCAGGACGAGCACCAGCGCGACGAGCACGTTCGCGGCGAAGGACAGCAGGAAGCAGAGGGCGAGGTTCCACTTGCTCCAGGTGTGGATGCCGTACGCCAGTGCGAAATTCAGCATCGGCAGGGAGAACACGAGGATCAACCCGGCCAGCGACATCGCCCCGCCGCTGGCCGCTCCCCGCTTCACGTCCTGCTTGAGCTGCGCCTTCGCCAGCGCGATCTCGTCGTGCACCAGCGCCGACATTTCCGCCGTCGCCGAGGCGAACAGCTGGCCGACGCTGCGTTCGGCGCCGACCGGGCTGCCGTCGGGTGCGCTCATCGCGGTCTCCCTCTCCTGCGTACGTACTGCGTGCCGTGGCCACGGTGCAGTCTGCCGTCCGACGGTCCGTGTCGGGTGAAGCCGGGCCGGTCGGCCGTCCGTCCGGTCCTTCCGGCCCGCCTCCGCGAGCCGGTTGTCCGTCCGGTCCGTCCGGCCGCGACGTCCCGGTGGGGCCGTCCCGGGCGTACGCACCGGTGGGTCCGTCCGGTCCGCCGTTCGGCGTCCGTCGCACTCCGACCGTTCCTGCCTGGCTGCGAGCATTCGTGCCCGAGGGCGGACCGCTTGCTGCCGGACCGGTGTGCTCCCGACGTTTGTACCGTCTCGTCAGATCATGCCGGACCGTCGTGCTCCTCGCCTGCCCCGCCCGCCACTTCGGCAAGCCCGTGGCGCGCCGCGGCCTTCTCCTCGGCGAGTCGCCGGTGCTCCTCGGCCTTCCGTTCGTGGATCTCCGCCATGCGCACGTGGTACGCCGGGTCGTCCTCCTCGTAGATGTCCGGCACGCCGCTCTGGTCCTCGTCGCGGTTCTCCGCCTCCTCCAGCCTGCGGTACTTGGCGTTGCGCAGCTTCAGCAGCACGGTGGCGATGACGGTCGCGATGAGCGAGCCGGTCAGGACGGCGGCCTTGACCCCGTCCGTCATGGACGCGTCGCCGGAGAAGGCGAGTTCGCCGATGAGCAGGGAGACGGTGAAGCCGATGCCGGCCAGGGTGGCCACGGCGAAGATGTCCGGCCAGGCGAGGTCGTCGCTGAGGGAGGCCCGGGTGAAGCGGGCCGTCAGCCACGTCCCGCCGAAGATGCCGAACGTCTTGCCGACGACGAGGCCGAGCACCACGCCGAGGGTCTCCGGAGTGGTGAACACGTCGGCGAGTGCCCCGCCGGAGACCGTCACCCCGGCGCTGAACAGGGCGAACAGCGGCACCGCCAGACCCGCCGACACGGGCCGGACCAGGTGCTCCACCCGCTCGCCCGGGGAGGCCTCCTCACCCTCGCGGCGGTGACAGCGCAGCATCAGGCCCATGGCGACACCGGCGATGGTCGCGTGGATGCCGCTGTTGTACATCAGCCCCCAGACGACCAGCGCGAGGGGAACGTACACGTACCACCCGCGGACGCCCTTGCGGAGCAGGAACCAGAAGAGGGCCAGGCTCAGGGCGGCGCCGCCGAGCGCGGCGAAGTTCAGGCTTTCGGTGAAGAAGACCGCGATGATCAGGATCGCGAACAGGTCGTCCACGACAGCGAGCGTGAGCAGGAAGGCGCGCAGGGCGCTCGGCAGGGACGTGCCGATGACCGCGAGGACGGCGAGCGCGAAGGCGATGTCCGTGGCGGTGGGCACCGCCCAGCCGGCGAGGGATCCGCCGCCGGCCGAGCTGGTGATCGTGTAGACGATCGCCGGTGCGGCCATGCCGCACAGGGCGGCGACGACCGGGAGCGCGGCGGCCCGGGGGTCGCGCAGGTCACCCGCGACCAGTTCCCGCTTGAGTTCGACGCCGGCGACGAAGAAGAAGATCGCGAGCAGCCCGTCGGCGGCCCAGTGGGCGACGGAGAGGTCGAGACCGAGCGCTTCCGGGCCGAAGTGGAAGTCGCTCACACTCGTGTAGCTGTCGCTCAGTCCGGGAACGTTCGCCCAGACCAGGGCGGCGACGGCGGCGAGCAGCAGCAGGACCCCGCCGACGGTCTCGGTCCGCAGCGCGTCCGTGATGAAGGTCCGCTCGGGCAGGGAGAGGCGTCCGAAGGCCTTGCCGGGGCGGGGGGTGCGGGGTGCGGTCACGGGGTGGTCCTCTGATCGGTGGGCAGCACGATTCGTGTGCCGACCAGACTTCCCGGCGCTCCATGAAACCGCTGCGAGCGCGGTTTTTGGCTACTGTAACCAACGCGCCGATCGGGTGCACCGGTGGGTGGCGGAGCACACTGCCGGACGCCTCACGCGTCCACGCTCGGGTCGCGCCGCAGGCAGCGCGCTCTTCACCCGGCCCACACCCGGTTCCCCGGCCCGGTGGCCGGGCCCTCGCGGGGCGATGCCGGCCGGCGCGGTCCGGCGGGCGCGAGTCATCGGCCCGCCCTCCCGTCCGTCCTCCCGTCCTCCCGTTCTCCCGTCCGGGCGCCGGTGCCTGACGCCCGGACGGCCCGTGCGCGTAGCGCGGCGTCCGTGTGCGGTCCGTACGCGTCGGGCGGCACCCGCTCCCACAGCGCCCCGCTGCAGCAATTCCTCGACGCAGGAATAGGCAGGACGGAACGCGCGACGACAGCCCCGACACCGCAGCCTCCCGGCTGAACGCGACAGGGGCACCCGGTGCGGTGAGTTCCGGGTGCCCCTGCCGGTCGTGCCGGTTGTGCTGATCGTGCCGGTCGTGCCGTCGCGCCGGGCGGGTGTGTCAGTCCTCGCTGGGCGACTGCGGCAGCTTCGCCTGGATGAGGTCCATGACGGTGGAGTCGGTGAGCGTGGTGACGTCACCGAGCTGACGGTTCTCCGCGACGTCCCTGAGGAGCCGGCGCATGATCTTGCCCGAGCGGGTCTTCGGCAGCTCCGCCACCGGCAGGATCCGCTTGGGCTTGGCGATCGGGCCGAGGGTGGCGCCGACGTGGTTGCGCAGCTCGCCGACCAGGTCCTCGGTCTCCGCCGCGGTGCCGCGCAGGATGACGAACGCGACGATCGCCTGACCGGTCGTCTCGTCCGCGGCACCGACCACGGCCGCCTCGGCGACCGACGGGTGGGAGACGAGCGCCGACTCGACCTCGGTGGTGGAGATGTTGTGCCCCGACACGAGCATCACGTCGTCCACCCGGCCCAGCAGCCAGATGTCGCCGTCGTCGTCCCGCTTGGCACCGTCACCCGCGAAGTACTTGCCCTCGAAGCGGGACCAGTAGGTGTCGATGAACCGCTGGTCGTCGCCCCAGACGGTGCGCAGCATCGACGGCCACGGCTCGGTGACCACGAGGTAGCCACCACCGCCGCTGGGCACCTCGTTGCCCTCGTCGTCGACGACGGTCGCCGCGATGCCGGGCAGCGCAGTCTGGGCGGAGCCGGGCTTCGCCTCGGTCACGCCGGGCAGCGGCGAGATCATGATGCCGCCGGTCTCCGTCTGCCACCAGGTGTCCACCACCGGGGTGCGGTCCCCGCCGATGTTCTTGCGGTACCAGATCCACGCCTCGGGGTTGATCGGCTCACCCACGGAGCCGAGCAGCCGGAGCGACGACAGGTCGAACTTGGCGGGGATGTCGTCGCCCCACTTCATGAACGTCCGGATCGCGGTGGGCGCGGTGTAGAGGATGGTGACGCCGTACTTCTGGACGATCTCCCAGAAGCGGCCCTGGTGCGGCGTGTCGGGGGTGCCCTCGTACATGACCTGGGTCGCGCCGTTGGCGAGCGGGCCGTAGACGATGTAGGAGTGGCCGGTCACCCAGCCGATGTCGGCCGTGCACCAGAACACGTCCGTCTCCGGCTTGAGGTCGAAGACCGACCAGTGGGTGTACGCCGTCTGCGTGAGGAAGCCGCCGGAGGTGTGCAGGATGCCCTTCGGCTTACCCGTGGTGCCGGACGTATAGAGGATGAACAGCGGGTGCTCCGCGCCGAACGCCTCCGGCGTGTGCTCGCGGCTCTGCCGGCCGACGAGGTCGTGCCACCACACGTCGCGGCCTTCGGTCCAGGCGACGTCCTGGCCGGTGCGGCGGACGACGAGGACGTGCTCCACGACGTCGGCCCGGCCGACGGCCTCGTCCACCGCCGGCTTGAGGGCCGAGGGCTTGCCGCGCCGGTACCCGCCGTCGGCCGTGATGACCACTCGGGCGTCCGCGTCCTGGATACGGGTGGCCAGGGCGTCCGCCGAGAAGCCGCCGAAGACCACGGAGTGGGCCGCGCCGATGCGGGCACAGGCCAGCATCGCCACCACGGCCTCGGGGATCATCGGCAGGTAGACGGCGACCCGGTCGCCCTTCTGCACGCCCAGCTCCCGCAGGGCGTTGGCGGCCTGGGACACCTCGTCCTTGAGCTGGGCGTAGGTGATCGTGCGGCTGTCGCCGGGCTCGCCCTCGAAGTGGATGGCGACCCGGTCGCCGTGTCCGGCCTCGACATGCCGGTCGACGCAGTTGTAGGCGACGTTGAGCTCGCCGTCCTGGAACCACTTGGCGAACGGGGGGTTGGACCAGTCGAGCGTCTCGGTGGGCTCCTTGGCCCAGGTCAGCCGGCGGGCCTGCTCGGCCCAGAAGCCGAGCCTGTCAGCCTTGGCACTCTCGTACGCCTCGGCCGTGACGTTGGCGTTGGCGGCCAGGTCAGCGGGCGGCGCGAAGCGACGCTCCTCCTTCAAAAGGTTGGCCAGGCTTTCGTTGCTCACGGCATCTGCCTTTCCCAGGTGTGTCCGTTGTGTCCCAGGCCACAGCTCATCAGAACCGGGGGTGCGGTGACAAGGGGTGACGGCAAAGTGGTTTAGACCTTTTACGGTGTCGGTTGCTTGCGCGGCCGGGGGGTCATCGGTACCCACGGACGCCGACAGCTCCTGGTTCAGATCGTGTAACGCCTCTCACACCGGAAGAGATCCCTCACCTGGGAGATCGGCGGTCGGCCGCTCCTGCGCGCGGACGCGGTCGAAGCTCCGTTCCTCGTCCGTCTCCGTCAGGAGGTACGCCTGCGCCTCGGCCACGTCGAAGTACATCCCGTGCAGGTCCAGCCGCCCCTCCCGCACGGCGCGGTCGACCGACCCGTGGGCTCTCAGGTGCTCCAGCTGCTGGACCACGTTGCTCAGGCAGAGCCGCTCGACGGAGTCGCGGGGCGGGCCCCCGGCGAGTCGCTCGACCGGCCCGGCCGCACCTCCCAGACGCTCCAGACTGGGCCGGCCGTGGCGCAGCCACCGGCTCAGCGGAGTGCGGGCGTCCGGCGGTGTCGCGTCGAGCAGCGCCTGCATCGCACCGCAGCCCGAATGGCCGCACACGGTGATGGACCGGACCGCCAGCACCTCCACGGCGTACTCGAGGGCGGCCGCCACGGAGTCGTCGCCGCTCTCCTCGCCCGGAGGCGGGACGAGGTTGCCGACGTTGCGCACCACGAACAGGTCTCCCGGACCACTGGACGTGATCATCGAGGTGACCAGCCGTGAATCGGCGCAGGTCAGGAACAGTTGCGACGGCCGCTGTCCCTCGCGCGCCAGCCGGGCCAGCTCCTCGCGCACCAGCGGGGCGGTGTCCCGCTGGAACGCGCTGACGCCCTGCACGAGCTCCAGCCCGACGGCGCGCGGCCGTTCCCCGCGTGCTGTCCCGGCGTCCCGGGGCGGAGTGTCGGCCGCGGGCGGTGCGGAGGGACGCTCGCACTGGTGGTTGCGCCAGGCGGTCCAGGGCTTGCAGCGGCAGCCGCCGGCCCGCGCGCCGCCCTCCTCGGTGCCGTCGGCCGGGGTGTGCCCGGTGAGGCGCCCCGGCTCGGCGATCCGGAGGCCGGCGCGACGGCCGGTGATCTCCACCGTGCCGCCCCGGGCCCGATGGGTGCTCTGCCAGTCGTGCAGCGCCTCGTACGCGGCGTGGTCCATGAACGACCCGTCCAGCGTCACGACGGCGTCGGCGCCCGGGGGCACCAGGTGCAGGGTCCGGCTGAGGCGTGGTACGGCGAGGAACGTCAACTGCCCTCGGACGTGGACGTGATGGGTGCCTCCTTTCTCCGTGTGCGTGATGCGGGTGCGGGTGAGACGGTGCAGGGCCACGGCGACGGCCACGGCGATGCCGAGGACGACGCCCTCCAGGACGCCCAGGGAGACCACGCCGAGGGTGGTGACGGCGTAGACGAGGACCTCACGGTGGCGGGTCACCGTGCGGATGTGGTGCAGGGACACCATCTGGATGCCGACGGCCATCACCAGGGCGGCGAGCGAGGCGAGCGGGATGAGCTCCAGGAGAGGGACCATCAGCAGCGCGGCGATCACTACGAGAACGCCGTGCAGCATCGTGGAGTTCCGGCTCACGGCACCCGCGCGCACATTCGCGGAACTGCGTACGGCGACCCCGGCGACGGGCAGGCCGCCGAGGCCGCCGGAGACGATGTTGGCGGCGCCCTGGCCGAGCAGCTCACGGTCCAGGTCGGAGCGGGTGACGTGCTGGGGGCCGGGGCGGGCCGACGCCAGTTTGTCGACCGCGACCGCACCGAGCAGGGACTGCACGCTGCACACCAGCGTGGTGGTGAGCACGGCGGCGACGAGTCCGAGCACGGGGCCTTCGGGCAGCCCGGCCAGGGCGTGACTGCGCCAGGACGGCAGGTCGACCTGGGCCAGGGCGAGGCCCGCGGCGGACGCCACGGCGGTGGCCCCGGTGACGGCGACGAGTGCGGCTGGGACCCTGCGCAGGAACCGGCCGATCCGGCCGGGGAGCCGTGGCCAGAACATCAGGAGCACCAGGGTCAGCAGGCTCGCGGCCACCGCTGCCGGGTCGAAGTCGGCCAACTGGGCGGGCAGGGCCCGCAGGTTGTCGGGCACCGAGCTCTGCGGGGTGCCCCCGAGGACGATGTGCACCTGGGCGACGGCGATGGTGACTCCGATGCCGGCGAGCATGCCGTGCACGATGGCGGGGCTGACGGCGAGTGCGCCGCGGGCCACCCGCAGACAGCCCAGGCCGAGCTGGGCGAGACCGGCGAGGACGGTGATGGCGCAGGTCGTCCGCCATCCGTAGCGCTGGATGAGGTCGGCGGTGACCACGGTGAGTCCGGCGGCAGGGCCGCTGACCTGGAGGGGGGAGCCGCCGAGCATTCCGGCGACGAGACCGCCGACGGCGGCGGCCACCAGACCGGCCTGGAGCGGCGCGCCGGTGGCGAGGGCGATGCCCAGGGACAGGGGGAGGGCGATCAGGAAGACGGCGATGGAGGCCGACACGTCGGCGCCCGCGATGCGAGGACGCCACGGTCCGGCTGGCGGCGGGCTGTGGGGCGGATGGGCGCGCTCGGTCCGGTTCAGGTCGGCGGCGCGGGCGGGGACGCAGGCTGACATGTTTCCCGTCTCCTCCGGGTCTGCGCGGTCGCGGAACGGGTGGGGCTCCGCGCTGCGGCGGGGCTGGTCGCGGCGGTGGGCGCCGGGCCGGCGCGGCGTCACCTCGGCGGGACACGTGCGCACGCACTCCCAACTGGCGGTAAACGAATCGTAATTCGGAGTAAAAGGCAGATCGGTGCTTTCCCGGCATACAGCTCAAGGAATCACCCAGGGGGGTGAAGTGCCCATTCCATCGGCTTGTCGTACTAATTCCTTCTTCCGGGCCGTGCGACGTTGGCGGCGCTGTCGGCCTGCCGCGGCAGCACCTGACATCGCCCTCGCCAGGGTTCGTCCGAGAGAAGGAAGAAGGTGGGCGGAAGATGGCCGCCACCCACAGGATCGCAGCGGGCGCCGTGATCGTCGCGGTCTGCGCCGCCTCACTGACCGCGTGCGGGACCGACACCGAGAATGCCGCCGAAAAGCGGGAGAAGGCCAAGCCGGCCCCGGCGCCCAAGAATGTGGTGCGCCTGATCGGCGACGGTTCGACCGCCTACACCGGGGCCCAGCCGCACCTGCGGAAGCCCGAGCGGCTGAAGCCGGGCGAGAAGCCCCCGCAGTTCGTCGTCTTCTCGTGGGACGGAGCGGGAGAGGACAGCCAGAAGCTGTTCTCCCACTTCCGCAAGGTCGCCAAGGAGAACAACGCGACCATGACGTACTTCCTCAGCGGCGTGTACATGCTTCCGGAGGAGAAGCGCGACCTCTACCGTCCGCCGCAGCACTCCCCGGGCCGCTCCGACATCGGCTTCAACGACCGCCAGGGCATCACCGACACCGTCAAGCAACTGCGGCTCGCCTGGCTCGAGGGCAACGAGATCGGAACCCACTTCAACGGCCACTTCTGCGGCAGCGGCGGCGGGGTCGGCGAGTGGTCGGCCGAGGAGTGGAAGGACGAGATCTCCCAGGCGAAGTGGTTCGTCAAGACCTGGAAGACCAACACCGGCGTGAAGAACGCGGCCCCGCTCCCCTTCGACTACGACAAGGAGCTCATCGGCGCCCGGACCCCGTGTCTGGAGGGTCAGGAGAACTTCATGAAGGCGGCCCGGGACCTGGGCTTCCGCTACGACACCAGCGGCGTCGCCAACCAGGTCTGGCCGAAGAAGAAGAACGGCCTGTGGGACCTCTCGCTCCAGCTGGTGCCCTTCCCGGGGCGGTCCTTCGAGACGCTGAGCATGGACTACAACTACATGGTCAACCAGTCCGGCACGACCACCCAGGGCGACCCCGCCAAGCACGAGCAGTGGGGTGACGAGATGCGGGACTCCCTGCTGCAGGGCTTCGACCGCGCCTACAACGGCAACCGCGCCCCGCTGATCATCGGCAACCACTTCGAGTCCTGGAACGGCGGCACCTACATGCGGGCCGTCGAGGAGGTCGTCGAGACGGTGTGCACCAAGTCCGAGGTGCGCTGCGTCTCCTTCCGCCAGCTCGTGGACTGGCTGGACGCGCAGGACCCGAAGACGCTGGAGAAGCTGCGCGGCCTCGGGGTCGGAGAGGCGCCCAAGAAGGACTGGAAGTCCTACCTGGCCGCGGCCGCCCCGGCCCCGGCACCGAAGGGCGTTCCCGGCGCACCGGCCGCGAAGGACTGACCTCCGGCGGTGGTCCGCCCCGCCGCCCGCCCCGCCCCGCCCCGCCGCCCGTCCCGCGCCGACGCGGCGGCAGGGCGGGCGGCGGGGCGGTGGACCGACGGACCCGCGAACGGTCGTGGCGCCCGTCAGGCACCGCCCGGCGCGCCCGGGGGCGCCCCGCTCATGCCGTCGCCGCGACGCTCTCGCCGAGGACGAAGGCGGGGTCGACCTGCGCCGCGAGGTCGGCGCCCGTGCGCTCGTTGCCCCACGCCTGGGCGTTCTTGAGGTGGAAGTGCACCATCTGGCGCATGTACCGCTCCCGGTCCCGCTGTCCGTACGCCGCGTCGACGGTCTCCCGCAGCAGGCGCAGGGCCCCGCGGTTGGACTCCTCCAGGAGCTCGAACCGGGGCGGGCGGCCCTTCTCCAGCGCGCGCACCCAGTCGGAGTGCCCGACGGTCACCAGCAGGTCGTCCCCGGTCTCGGCGCGCAGGAAGTCGAGGTCGTCCGGGCCCTGGACCTTGTTGCCGACGACCTTCAGGGCCACGCCGAAGTCGCGGGCGTACTCCTTGTACTGGCGGTAGACGGAGACTCCCTTCCGGGTCGGCTCGGCCACGAGGAACGTGAGGTCGAAACGGGTGAACATGCCGGAGGCGAAGGAGTCCGAGCCGGCCGTCATGTCGACCACGACGTACTCGTCCGGGCCGTCGACCAGGTGGTTCAGGCACAGCTCCACCGCTCCGGTCTTGGAGTGGTAGCAGGCGACCCCCAGGTCGGCGTCGGTGAAGGGGCCGGTGGCCATCAGGCGGACGGCACCCTTGTCGAGTTGCACCGGGCGGGCACAGGCGTCGTAGACGGGGTTGTCCTCCCGGACGCGCAGCAGCCGGGAGCCCTCACCGGGGGGCGTCGTCTTGATCATCGCGGCCGCCGACGCGATGCGCGGGTTGGTGCCCCGCAGGTAGTCCTTGATGAGCGGCAGGTGCTCGCCCATCGCGGGCAGTGCCGCGGCCTCGTCCTCGGCCATGCCGAGGGCGGCCCCCAGATGCTGGTTGATGTCCGCGTCGACCGCCAGGACCGGGGCTCCCTCGGCCGCGAGGTGGCGGATGAACAGGGAGGACAGCGTCGTCTTGCCGCTGCCGCCCTTCCCAACGAAAGCAATTTTCATGTTCACCAAGCGTAGTGGTGCGATAGCTGTATGTGGCAATCCGACGTGAAGAAGACCACTCCCGCGTGGGGGGCGCCATCGAGGTGCGTAGGGTCGTACCCATGAGTACGACTGGTGCGTCCGAAGGCCCTCCGTCCGGCCCCCGCCCCGCGCCGAGTGGTGGAGATCCCCTGGCGGCCCTGGGCTCACTGCCCGGCGTGGCGGACTCCGTGGAGTCGGTGCGCAAGGCCGTGGACCGGGTCTACGGACACCGGGTCATGCGTCGGCGCAGCAACGAGATCACGTCCGAGGCGGCCCTGCGCGGTGCGCGTGGTTCGGCGGCGCTCGGCGGTGCCGACTGGGCGCTGGAGGAGGTGCGGCGGCGTACCGACTTCAGCGGTGACGACGAGGCGCGCACCGTGGGCGCGGCCCTCAGACTGACCGCGGAGGCGGGGCAGTTGCTGTCCATCTGGCGGCAATCACCCCTTCGGGTGCTGGCCCGGCTGCACCTCGTCGCCGCGGCGGACAAGGCGGAGTCCGTCGGCCGTCCGCGTCAGCAGGGCGAACAGGTCGACGAGCCGGAGATCGGGCTGCCCGTGCCCGGCGCCGCGGAGGCGCACGGGCGCCTGGAGGGGCTGTCCGACGTGATCATCGCGGGCGGGACCGCGCCGGCGCTGGTCACCGCCGCCGTGGTGCACGGCGAACTCCTCGCGCTGCGCCCGTTCGTCTCGCACAACGGCCTGGTCGCACGCACCGCCGCACGCATCGTCCTGGTCGGCAGCGGACTGGACCCGAAGTCGGTGTGTCCGGCCGAGGTGGGACATGCCGAGCTGGGGCGCGAGGCGTATCTGGCGGCGCTGGAGGGGTACATGTCCGGCACCCCGGAGGGTGTGGCCGCCTGGATCGTCCACTGCGGGCGGGCGATCGAACTGGGGGCGCGTGAGTCCACGGCGGTGTGCGAGGCCCTGCAGCGCGGAGCGGCCTGACGCCGGCGCGACCGTGCGGCCCCTCGGGTGAGGGCGGCCGGGCCGGCGGCGGCCCGATCGCGTCCGGAGCCGGTGCGGCAGCGGCCCGATCGCGTCCGGGGCGGGTGCGGCTGCGGCCCGATCGCGTCCGGGGCGGGTGCGGTGGTGGTGGCACAGAAATGCGGCGGTACGAGAACTCGTACCGCCGCTGGCATGCCCACCCGGTTACCAAGCGTCCTCGATGTGTACCCATCAGGTCGGGGACTTTGCCCGTCACCTGGTGTGGCTGGCCCGTAATCGACGGGTCGACGTCGCGTGGGTGCCTGGTGGCCATGCTCGGTCCGTGGGGCCTCAATGCGTCTGTTGGGTGATCCTCTCGGATGTCCCTGGTCTCGCGGGCCGTAAATCCTTTGTACTCCAGCTCCGATGGAAGCGGAAGCCCTGACCGGGCTTCTTTACTTTTGGGTTCAAAGGTGCACCAAACGGGCATGAATCGCCGGATGGGGGCGGGTGTTCCGGTCCGCGATCAGGCCACGGATGTCCGTCGTCGATCAAGCCACGGATGTCCGTCGTCGGCTGGCGTACCAGACCAGGCCGGCGGTGGCGGCAGCCGCCCCGATGGCCGCGGCCGCCACGAGTGCGGGGCGGGGTGGCACGGACAGGGTGGGCAGACGCTGCTTCAGGCGGACGGGGCGGTGGAAGTCCAGGATGGGCCACTCGCGGGCGAGGGCCTCGCGGCGCAGGGCCCTGTCGGGGTTCACGGCGTGGGGGTGGCCCACGGACTCCAGCATCGGCACGTCGGTCACCGAGTCGCTGTAGGCGTAGCAGCGGTCGAGGTCGTAGCCCTCGGACTCGGCCAGCTCCCGGATGGCCTCCGCCTTCGTGGGGCCGTAGGCGTAGTACTCCACCTCCCCGGTGAAGCACCCGTCGTCGCCGACGACCATGCGGGTGGCCACGACCCGGTCCGCGCCGAGCATCTCCCCGATCGGCTCGACGACCTCGGCGCCCGACGTGGACACGATCACGACGTCCCGGCCAGCGGTGTGGTGCTGCTCGATGAGCGTGGCGGCCTCGTCGTAGATGATCGGGTCGATGAGATCGTGCAGCGTCTCCGCGACGATCTCCTTGACCTGCTGCACGTTCCAGCCGCGGCACAGCGCGGACAGGTACTTGCGCATGCGTTCCATCTGGTCGTGATCGGCGCCGCCGGCCAGGAAGACGAACTGGGCATATGCGGTGCGCAAGACCGCCCGGCGGTTGATCAGGCCGCCTTGGTAGAAGGACTTGCTGAAGGTGAGCGTGCTCGACTTCGCAATGACCGTCTTGTCCAGATCAAAGAAGGCCGCTGTGCGGGGCAAGGAGTGGTTTTCCACGCCCCGAGCATAGGCGCAGCCCATTCGGCGTAAGGTGCGGCGCGTGGGTTTGCTCGAGAGGGCCCTCGGGTACACCATGGAAGTCACGGATCGTTCGCGACCGTGCTAACCCGGCCCGACTCCTCCCCCCCCGAGTCGGCCGTGGGGACGACCCCCGCTCTCCCCCCCGGCGGGGGTCGTCGCATGTCCGGATACTTTTCCGCCCTTTCCTCCCGGCGGGGCACTTTTGCGTGCCGTGGAGCGGGAACTGCTTGTCATGGCTATGACTCAATACGCTGTGTAGTCATCAGACTGCTCTGTGGAAAGTCGCACAGTCGGTGCCCGCCGCTCGCCGCTTCTCACTGGTTCGGGTGACGGCTGTATTCACAGCCTCCGTTTTGTCCACAGTTTTCAAGCAAGATCCACTTTATTTTCCGCGGCGCTGCACCGTGATTCCGACGCGACCCGTCCGAGGCGAGTTGAAGGCTCGACGGGTAAGCCGGGTCGCGTTTGGCCGGATTCCGTCGGATCTCCGCATGAGAGGGCGCTTTCCGGCACTCCACACGTTCGGACATCGCGCAGCCGGAAGGGCCGCGCGACCTGTGCAGCAAGGGGGACCACGATGGCTGGAACCGTCGCACACGACCCGCCGCCCAAGACCGGGGGAGACCGGCAGGGCGGCCCGCTGATCGTCACCGAGGACGCCGGTCTTCTGGACGACCTGCTGCGCCTGTGCGCGGCGGCAGGCGCCACTCCCGAGGTCCACCACGGTCTGCCGGAACGCCGGGGCCGCTGGGAGGCGGCTCCCCTGGTCATCGTCGGGGACGACGCCGCGCCGAGGGTGCGCGGTGCCGCGCGTCGCCGCGGGGTGGTGCTGGTCGGGCGGGACCAGGACGACTCGGGCGTCTGGCGGCGCGCCGTCGAGATCGGCGCCGACCACGTGCTGATGCTGCCCGACGGGGAACAGTGGCTGGTCGACCGCATCGCCGACGTCGCCGAAGGCGTCGGCCGGCCCGCACTGACCGTGGGCGTCATCGGCGGCCGGGGCGGAGCCGGCGCCTCCACCCTCGCGTGCGCCCTCGCGGTCACCGCCGCCCGGGAAGGGCTGCGCACGCTGCTCGTCGACGCGGATCCGCTGGGCGGCGGGCTTGACGTGGTCCTGGGCGGCGAGTCGGCCGACGGTCTGCGCTGGCCCGCGTTCGCCGCCTCGCGCGGGCGGGTCGGCGGTGGCGCCCTGGAGGAGTCGCTGCCGGAACTCCACTCGTTGCGCGTCCTCAGCTGGGACCGGGGCGACTGCGTGGCCGTACCGCCGCAGGCGGTCCGCGCGGTGCTCGCCGCCGCGCGCCGCGGCGGGGGCACGGTGGTGGTCGACCTGCCGCGACGCGTCGACGACGGGGCCGCCGAAGCCCTCGCCCAGGTCGACCTCGGGGTGCTCGTGGTCCCGGCCGAACTGCGCGCCGTGGCCGCGGCGGGGCGGGTGGCCTCCGCCGTGGGCATGGTGGTGCGCGACCTCCGCGTGGCGGTGCGCGGACCGTACGCACCCGGCCTGAACGACCGCGAGGTGGCCCGGCTGCTCGGGCTGCCCCTGGCGGGGGACGTCCCCGTCGACCCGGACCTGCGGCACGGGCACGCCGCGGGCCGGCCCCCTGCGGCGTCGGCCCGCGGCCCGCTGGCCCGCTTCTGCAAGGAGTTCTGGGAGCGGGCGCTGGTGGAGGCGAGGGCGTCGTGACGGGCCGGGAGAAGGGCGCCGAGGCGTACGGCGAGAGGGCGGCGGGGCCCGGTGAGCAGGGCAGCGGTGAGCAGGCGTGGGGAGCGGGCGGCGGGCAGGGGAACGACGTGGAGGGGTGGGGGCCGCGCGGGCAGGCGGGTGGCGTGGGGGCTTCGGGCGCGGCGGACCGTGCGGCACCGGTTCCGGTCGAACCCGCCGCGCCGGCCGGGGCGGCACAGGCGTGTCGAGCGGTTGGTGCGGTGTCCGTGACGACGTTGGCCCGGGGCGTGGGGTCCGCGGCGGCATCCGGCCCGGCCGGTCCGGTTCCGCAGGGCCACCGGCTCACCGGGCCGGTTCCACACGGCCACCGGCCCGACGGACGGGGCGAGCGGCCCTCCGGACCGGGGGCGTGGTCCGCCTGGTTCGCGTCCGGCCGGTCGCCGGAGCCCCAGGCGCCGCCCCCGCAGCCTCCCCCACCACAGGCGCCGCCCCCGCAGCCCCCGGAGCAGCCGCGGCAGCAGCCCGGACCACCGGGTGGCGGGCGACGGGCAGGCCACCGGTCCGACGACGGGCGGGACGGGGACACGGTGGTGCTCCCCGGACTGCTCGACGGGGTCCGGCGGTGGCTGGCCGAGCGCGGCGCCGAACCGACGCCCGCGCGGGTGGCGCAGGCGCTGCGGGAACAGGGGCGGGTGCTGGGCGATGCCGAAGTGCTGTGGACCGCCCAGCAGTTGCGGTCGGAGCTGGTCGGCAGTGGACCGCTGGACCCGCTGCTCGCCGATCCGTCGGTGACCGACGTGCTGGTGTCGGCACCGGACCGGGTCTGGGTGGACCGGGGCGGGGGACTGGAGCTGACCGGCGTTCGCTTCCCCGACCCGACGGCCGTACGGCGCCTGGCCCAACGGCTCGCCGCCGTGGCCGGCCGCCGCCTGGACGACGCCCGTCCCTGGGTCGACGCCCGGCTGCCCGACGGCACGCGCCTGCACGCCGTGCTGCCTCCCGTCGCCGTGGACTGCGCTTGCCTGTCCCTGCGGGTGGTGCGTCCGCGGGCGTTCACACTCGACGAACTGGTGGCGGCGGGGACGGTTCCGCCCGGCGGCGACCGGGTCCTGCGGGCACTGCTGGAGGCCCGGCTGTCGTTCCTGGTCAGCGGCGGTACGGGCTCGGGGAAGACAACGCTGCTCAGTGCCCTGCTCGGGCTCACGGGACCGGACGAGCGGATCGTCCTGGCCGAGGACTCGGCGGAACTGCGGCCTGACCATCCGCACGTGGTCCGCCTGGAGACCAGACCCGCCAACCAGGAGGGCGCGGGCCTCGTCACCCTTGAGGACCTGGTGCGGCAGGCACTGCGGATGCGGCCGGACCGGCTGGTCGTGGGCGAGGTGCGCGGCCCGGAAGTGGTCCATCTGCTGGCCGCCCTGAACACCGGTCACGACGGCTCGGGCACGGTGCACGCCAACGCCGCGGCCGACGTGCCGGCCCGCCTGGAAGCCCTCGGCACGGCGGCCGGGCTCGACCGGCTGGCGCTGCACAGCCAGGTGGCCGCCGCGCTCTCGGTGGTCCTGCACCTCGTACGAGACCGCTCCGGGCGGCGGCGGATCGCGGAAGTGCACGTGCTGCAGCGGGATCCGTCGGGGCTGGTCCGGACGGTTCCCGCACTGCGGTGGGGACCGGAGGCATTCATCCGCGAGGAGGGCTGGGAGCGGCTGCGGGGCCTGCTCCGCGCCGCCTACGCCGACCTCGGGCCTTGAGGCGGGCGGCCGGGACGGGCCGGGCGCCCGCGCCCGGGATCCGCCAGGAGGAGGCCGAGGGAGAAGCGGTGGGCGGAGGCCGAGGGAGGAAGCGGTGGGCGGAGGCCGTGTGACGGGGGCCGTGTGACGGGGGCGCACGGGTTCGTCGAACCCTCCGGGCCGGGTCAGTTCTTCCGCGACGGCTGGTCGGGCAACCGCCCGCGCGGGCCGGGCCGCTGGCCCCGGGTCTCGTCGCGGCGGCCCGGTCCTCGGAGCCCACTGGGCGGCAAGCGAACACGGGAGTGAGGAGGAGCGAGATGTACGACTCGACCGGGGTCGCGGCGGGTGCCGTCACCGCGTGTCTGAGCACCGCGCTGTGGTTGCTGGGCACCGGACGGAGACGGAACAGGCGCGCGTGGCTGCTGCCCGGCGGGGCCGCACCGACGGGGTGCCGGCCACCGGGGTGGTCATGGGCCGCCGGTGAGTTCCGGCGCATCCGTGGGCAACTGCGCCACGAGTGGTGGTCCTTGGCCGCCGGTCTGGTGGTGGCGGCGCTCGGCGCGTCCGTGGTCCCGGCCGTGGCGGGGGCGGCCGGGGTGCCACTGCTGCGCCGGATGCGGCTGGCCGCGGAACAGCGCCGGGAGCACGAGCGGCGCGGGGACGCGGTGATCGCACTGTGCGGGGCGCTCGCGGGGGAGGTCCGTGCCGGGCGCCAGCCGGGTGAGGCACTGCTGTGGGCCGCGCGTGACTCGTGCGGGCTCGGTGAGGCCCAGGCCGCGGTGCTCGCGGCCGCCCGTTTCGGCGGCGACGTACCGGATGCGCTGGCGGCGGCCGCCCGCCGGCCCGGAGCCGAAGGGCTGCGTGGGCTGGCCGCCTGCTGGCGGGTGGCCGTCGACCAGGGGGCGGGGCTCGCGGCGGGACTCGACCGGCTGGAGGCCGCGCTGCGGAACGAGCGGGACCAGTGTGCCGACCTGCGCGCCCAGTTGGCCGGGGCCCGTGCCACAGCGGTGATGCTGGCCGGGCTCCCGGTGCTCGGCCTGGGCCTGGGAGCGGCCCTCGGGGCGGACCCGCTGCACGTCCTGCTGCACACCGCGTCCGGACTGGGCTGCCTGGTGGCGGGCGCGCTCCTGGAGGCTGCGGGTCTGTGGTGGGTGCTGCGGATCATGCGCGGAGCCGAGGAGGCGGTGACGTGAGCGGCGACGTCGTCCACAGGCTGGGGACGGCCCTGGGGGTCGTCACGGTCCTCGGCTGCTGGGTGGGGTTCCTGGGGCGCGCCCGGTCCGCACGCAGGATGCGCAGGCGCCTGCCCGGGGTTCTGCTGGTCACCGAAGTGTCGCCGGGCCGCAGAGGGTTCACCGTGCCGAAGCGGGCACCGGCGTGGCTCCACTGCGTCGCGGTCGCGGGGGCCGGTTGGGCGCTGGTGGGTGGCCTCGCCGGGGTTGGCGCCGGGCTGGTGGGTGGTTGTGCGCTCTGGTGGTGGCAGCGGCGTCGGGCGGCCTCCCCCGACCCGTCGATGGCGCGCGAAACGGCGGCTGCGACACGGCAACTCCCGCTGGCCGCCGACCTGCTGGCGGCCTGCATCGAGGCGGGTGCCGGACCGGTGACGGCCGCACAGGCGGTCGGGGAAACCCTGGGCGGCCCGGTGGGCGACGCTCTCGCCCGCGGCGCGGCGGAGATGCGGCTGGGCGGGGAACCGGGCGTGGCCTGGCAAGGGCTGGCCGCTCTGCCGGGGGCCGGGGCGCTGGCCCGGCTCCTGGAACGGGCCGACGTCTCGGGGCTCCCCATGGCCGGGCCGGTCGCCCGCATCGCCGCCGGGACCCGCGCGGAGTGGGCCCGTGCCGGCACGGCGCGGGCGCGGCGGGCGGCCGTCATGGTCACCGCACCGGTGGGGCTGTGCTTCCTGCCCGCGTTCGTGGCCGTGGGCGTTCTCCCCGTGGTGATCGGACTCGCGGGCGGAGTGCTGGGCGGAGGCGGCACATAGCGGACCGTGCGAGCGGATGGCGGACCGCGGACTGCGAATCGCGGACTGCGAATCGCGGTCCCAGGCAGCGGAGTCCCGGCGGCGGCCACGGCGACGACGGGATCGGCGGCGTCAGCGTGGCCGGCCGGGGCAGCGGGGTCGGCGCCGTCGGCGGCGTCAGCGGCCGGAGACGGCACAGCCGCGCGGTGGCCGGCAGGAACGGCCGGCGGACGAGAAGAACCAACACATCCAGACCAGACCCACATGCAGACCCATATGCAGACCCACATTCAGACCCAAGAAGGAGTTGACATGTATCAGGTGGTGAAGGCGCGGCTGCGTGCCTTGGCGCGCAGGATCCGCGCAGTGCGCAAGGACGCAGGGATGGTGACGTCCGAGTATGCGATGGGCATCGTCGCAGCGGTGGCGTTCGCCGTGGTGCTCTACAAGGTGGTCACCAGCGGGCCGGTGGCTGCGGCGTTGTCGAAGATCGTGAAGCAGGCGCTCGATGGCCGGATGTGAGCGGTGGAAGGACCGCGGGTTCGTGACGGCGGAGGCGGCCGTGGTGCTGCCGGTGCTGGTGCTGTTCGTGACGGCGCTGGTCTGGGCGTTGCTGGTGGTCGTGGACCAGATCAAGTGCGTCGACGCGGCGCGGGCGGGTGCCCGCGCCGCTGCCCGGCAGGATCCGCCCGGACAGGTCGTTGAAGTGGCGCGCGAGGCGGCACCGGCCGACGCGAAGGTCACGGTCAGCCGGGAGTCGGAGCACGTCCGGGTGGTCGTGGAGGCTCGGCCACCGCTGTTGCACGGGCTGCCCTTCGACCTCCGCGAGGAGGCCGTGGCGGCCGTGGAGGAGGCGGTGGGGAGGGAACGTGAGGTCGCGTCTGCGGGGTGAGCAGCACGGGGCGCCGGCTCGGTGGGGCGGGGCCGCGAGCGGGGTCGCGCAGGGAGGAGTGAAGCAGCGGCCGTCCCGCGGGAGAAGGGACGAAGGGCGGCCGTGGGCCGCCAGGTGGGGAGGCAGAGCCAGACAGACGACGGGCGGAAGGAGGGTTCGACGGGCGCCCTCGACCGGCGGCGATGGCAAGGTCATCGGGCGGGATGGTCGCGGGGCCGGCGGCAGTGCTTACGCGTCCGGGCGGGGTGGTCGCGGGGCCGGCGGCAGTTCCTACGCGTTCCGGTGGGGTGGTCGCCGGGCGGGTGACGGTGACCGTGGTTCCGCGACGGTGTGGAGCGTGGGGGCCATCGCCGTGCTGTGTGTGGTGTCCGGGGTCGTCCTCGGACTCGGCGAAGCCGTCGCGGTGCGGCACAGGGCAGCGGCAGGGGCCGACCTCGCGGCCCTCGCCGCGGCCGACCACTGGACGGACGGCACCGCCGGGGCGTGTGCCCGGGCGGGCCGGGTGGCCCGGGCCCAGAGCACCCGGCTGACGCGCTGTGCGCTCGTCGGCGACGTCGCCGACGTGACGGTGGCGTCGGGTCGGGGGCCGTTCACGGCGCAGGTCAGGGCGCGCGCGGGGCCACCTGCCGATCCGGCGGTACCGGAGCACCCTTCCTCTCGTCGGCTTGCCGATGCTCCTCAGGCACTCGCTCGCACTACTCCTCCTCAAACACTCGCCCGCGCTGCTCGCCGCCCGGCCCCGGCTCCTCCGCCAGCAGGACGGTGAGGAGGCGCACCGCGCCGCGTTTGTGCAGGGGATCGTTGCCGTTGCCGCACTTGGGGGACTGGATGCAGGACGGGCACCCGGCGTCGCACTCGCAGGAGGCGATGGCCTGCCGGGTGGCCGTCAGCCAGGAGCGGGCGGTGTGGAAGGCCCGCTCGGCGAAGCCGGCACCGCCGGGGTGACCGTCGTAGACGAAGACGGTCGGCAACAGGGTGTCGGGGTGGAGGGGCACCGACACCCCGCCGATGTCCCAGCGGTCGCAGGTGGCGAAGAGCGGCAGCATGCCGATGGAGGCGTGCTCGGCGGCGTGCAGGGCACCGCCGAGGATCTCCGGGCTGATGCGGGCCCGGTCCAGCTGGTCCTCGGTGACGGTCCACCACACCGCCCGGGTGCGCAGCGTCCGGGGAGGCAGATCCAGTTTCGTCTCGCCCAGGACCTCCCCGGTCATGACCCGCCGACGCAGGAAGGAGACCACTTGGTTGGTGACCTCGACCGAGCCGAAGCAGAGGCGTCCCTCGCCCCAGGGGACCTCGGTGTCGGTCTCCAGGACGGAGATCGACGTCGTGTCCCGGGCGACCGTGGTGTACGGGGGGCTCGCCTGCTCCACCAGGGCGACGGAGTCGTCCAGGTCCAGGGAGCGGACCAGATAGGTCCGGCCCTGGTGGAGGTGGACCGCGCCCTCGTGCACCGTGGTGTGCGCGGCACCCGCGTCAACGGTGCCAAGCAGGCGGCCGGTACCGGCCTCGACGACCTGGACCGGGCGGCCGCCCGCCCCGCGGATGTCGGTCAGGTCGGCGGCCCGCTCCCGGCGGGTCCAGTGCCAGGCCCGGGTCCGGCGGCGGAGCAGCTTCGCGGCTTCCAGTTGCGGCAGCAGGTCCGTGGTGGCCGGGCCGAACAGGTCGATGTCCTCGTCCGTCAGGGGGTGTTCCTCGGCCGCGGCGCACAGGTGCGGGGCCAGCACGTAGGGGTTGTCGGGGTCGAGGACGGTGGACTCCACCGGCTGGTCGAACAGCGCCTCGGGGTGGTGCACCAGGAAGGTGTCCAGGGGATCGTCGCGGGCGACGAGCACGGCGAGGGCGCCCTGTCCGGACCGTCCCGCCCGTCCCGCCTGCTGCCACAAGGACGCCCGGGTGCCGGGGTATCCGGCGATGACGACGGCGTCCAGGCCGGAGATGTCGACGCCCAGTTCCAGGGCGTTGGTGGCGGCGAGACCGAGGAGTTCGCCCGAGTGCAGGGCGCGCTCCAGGGCACGGCGTTCCTCCGGGAGGTAGCCGCCCCGGTAGGCCGCGACCCGCCCGGTCAGGGAGCGGTCGACCTCGGCGAGGCGTTCCTGAGCGATCACGCTGATCAGCTCCGCGCCGCGCCGGGACCGCACGAAGGTGACCGAGCGGATGCCCTGCACCGTCAGGTCGGTCAGCAGGTCGGCGGCCTCCGCGGTGGCCGTGCGGCGGACGGGGGCGCCCTTCTCACCGTGCAGATCGGTCAGCGGGGGTTCCCAGAGCGCGAACACCAGTTCACCACGCGGTGAGGCGTCGTCGGCCACCTCGATCACCGGCAGGCCGGTGAGACGGCGGGCCGCGACCGCGGGTTCGGCGGCGGTCGCGGAGGCGAGCAGGAACACCGGCTCGGCGCCGTAGCGGGCGCACAGGCGACGCAGCCGGCGCAGCACCTGGGCCACGTGCGACCCGAAGACACCGCGGTAGGTGTGGCACTCGTCGATGACGACGTACTTCAGGGCCTTCAGGAAAGAGGACCAGCGGGAGTGGGACGGGAGGATGCTGCGGTGCAGCATGTCCGGGTTGGTCAGGACGTAGTTCGCGTACTGGCGGATCCACTCGCGTTCCTCGAACGGCGTGTCGCCGTCGTGCACCGCGGCGCGCACCGAATGGCCCAGCGGACGTGAAAGTTCCTTCACAGCCCGGCACTGGTCGGCCGCGAGCGCCTTCGTCGGGGCCAGGTACAGGGCGGTGGCGCCACGGCCGTTCGGCGCCTCGGCGCCGTCCAGCAGGGTCGACAGGACCGGGGTGAGGTAGGCGAGCGACTTGCCGGAGGCCGTGCCGGTGGCGACCACGACCGACTCGCCGTCCAGGGCGTGCTCGGCGGCCCGTGCCTGGTGGGCCCAGGGGTGCTCGATGCCCGCGGCCTGCACGGCGGCGACGACCTCCGCGCGGATCCGGTCCGGCCAGACGGCATGGCGACCCTTCCGCGGGGGCAAGTGCTCCGTATGAGTAATGCGCGAAGCCCGGCTCGGACCGGACGCGAGCCGGTCGAGGACCGCGTCCGGTGCGGGCCGGGACGCGGCGTCCACAGGGGGTCGATCGGATCGGTGATTCTTGGCCATCGGCACCGAGTGTGTCACTGGCGTGACGGACAATGGGGCCAAGGCGTCGTGCACGCCTGCCGGTAAGTGATTGAATGCCATCGCGGCTGGCGAACCGTCCCGGGGGCTGAGCCGAGATGCCCCAAGGGCGACCGCTCGATAGCTAGGTGCTGGAGGATCCGTGGACCTGTCCCTGTCGACCGAGACCATGGGCGATCGCACGATCGTCAGGGTCGGTGGCGAAATCGACGTATATACCGCGCCAAAGCTGCGCGAGCAGCTGGTCGAGCTGGTGAACGACGGCAGTTTCCACCTTGTCGTCGACATGGAGGGCGTGGACTTCCTCGACTCCACCGGACTCGGCGTGCTGGTCGGCGGCCTGAAGCGTGTGCGTGCCCACGAGGGCTCGCTGCGCCTGGTCTGCAACCAGGAGCGCATTCTCAAGATCTTCCGCATCACCGGTCTCACCAAGGTGTTCCCCATCCACACCTCGGTCGAGGAAGCGGTGGCGGCGACCGACTGACCGTCCGCCCGGGCCCCGTGCCCGGGCGGCAGGAGTGAAGTTCGAGGGGACCGGGCTCTTCGGCGGTCCGGTCTCTCCACAGCACGCCCGAAGTTGCGAGGGGGATGCATGGCCACCGTTGAGCTCCGCTTCAGCGCGCTGCCCGAGCACGTCAGGACCGCCCGTCTGGTGGCCGCGGCGGTGGCGCGCAGGGCCGGGGTGGACGAGGCCGTCCTCGACGAGGTGCGTCTGGCCGTCGGCGAGGCGTGCTCACGAGCTGTGGGACTGCACCGGAACGGGGGCGTCTCCGCCCCCGTGAAGGTCCTGCTGATCGAGGAGGAGAAGCAGTTCTCCATCGAGGTCGGCGACGAGATCCCCCATGCCGCGCCCGGCGAGGAGCTCGCCGCCGGCGGTGACGGGGGCGTGGAGACCGGGGAGGACGAAATGGGCCTCGCGGTCATCAGCGGTCTCGTCGACGACGTCGAGGTCAGCGCCGGGGAACACGGCGGGTCGATCCGCATGAGGTGGCCCACCACGCCGCCGGCCACCTACCTCGGCTGACCACCGCGGGTCGTTGACGGGGCCCACGCCCCGACGGGGCCCATGCCCCGGCCCAGTGCCCGCCGGGCCGCTGCCACCGGGCCCAGTGCCCGCCGGGCCGCTGCCACCGGGCCCAGTGCCCGCCGGGCCGCTGCCACCGGGCCCAGTGCCCGCCGGGCCGCTGCCACCGGGCCCAGTGCCCGCCGGGCCGTTGCCACGGGCCACTGCCCGCCGGCCGCCGCCGACGGGCGCACCGCCACCCCTGGCCCCACCGCCGCCCCTGGCCCCACTGCCACCCCTGGCCCACCGTCTCCGCAGCCCCGCTGCATCACTCGTACGGGTGACCGTTGTCCCTGAAGGGCCCCCTCGTGGGGCCCTTCAGCGTGTGCGGGTGGAGGTGCCCGCGCCTACAGTGATCCCTGGGCCGTTGATCGCGTGAATTCCTTCACGCCCGACGGCTGAACAGGCTGAAATGCAAAAACGATCGACCGAATGCCTCAAAGGCATTACCGATTTCGGGTCCCGGGCCGCTCCTTGATCTTCGGTGGAGAGTGCGCACCGGACATTTACATTTAACGCGCTCTGTTTTGATCAGGTTCCGGTACCTAGAATCCCGTCCACATCTTGAGCTCAGCCCAAGCGTCAAGGAGGACGAATGGCGGGGCTTTCCATCTCACATCAGTCGGGCCAACCCACATCCCTCGCGGCCGCCGTGCTGACCGACGACAACCGTGTGCTCGTGGTCGTCATCGGGCTCGTGGCCCTGGCGGCGCTGGTGGTCGCGGGCGTCCTGGTGCGCCAGGTACTCGCGGCCGGCGAGGGCACCGACAGCATGAAGAAGATCGCGGCAGCGGTCCAGGAGGGCGCGAACGCCTATCTGGGCCGACAGTTGCGCACGCTCGGCGTATTCGCCGTGGTCGTGTTCTTCCTGCTCATGCTGCTGCCCGCGGACGACTGGAATCAGCGTGCCGGACGGTCGGTGTTCTTCTTGATCGGAGCGGCGTTCTCGGCGGCCACCGGATACATCGGCATGTGGCTCGCCGTACGCAGCAATGTGCGGGTCGCCGCGGCGGCCCGCGAGGCGACACCGGCGGAGGGCGAGCCGGAAAAGGATCTCACCGCCGTCTCCCACAAAGCGATGAAGATCGCTTTTCGCACGGGTGGCGTCGTCGGCATGTTCACCGTCGGACTCGGCCTGCTGGGCGCGTCCTGCGTGGTGCTGGTGTACGCGGCCGACGCGCCGAAGGTGCTCGAGGGGTTCGGCCTCGGCGCCGCCCTCATCGCCATGTTCATGAGGGTGGGCGGTGGCATCTTCACCAAGGCCGCCGACGTCGGCGCCGACCTGGTCGGCAAGGTCGAGCAGGGCATTCCGGAGGACGATCCGCGCAATGCCGCGACCATCGCCGACAACGTGGGCGACAACGTCGGCGACTGCGCGGGCATGGCGGCCGACCTCTTCGAGTCCTACGCCGTCACCCTCGTCGCCGCGCTGATCCTCGGCTCGGCCGCGTTCGGCGACGCCGGGCTCGCCTTCCCGCTCATGGTCCCGGCGATCGGTGTGCTCACCGCGATGATCGGTGTCTTCGCGGTGGCTCCCCGGAGGTCTGACCGCAGCGGCATGAGCGCGATCAACCGCGGCTTCTTCATCTCCGCGGTGATCTCCCTCGTGCTCGTCGCCATCGCGGTGTTCAGCTACCTCCCGTCGTCGTACGCCGACCTCGACGGCGTCACCGACGCCGCGATCCAGGGCAAGGACGGCGACCCCCGGGTGCTCGCCCTGGTCGCCGTGGCGATCGGCATCGTCCTCGCCGCCCTGATCCAGCAGCTGACCGGGTACTTCACGGAAACCACCCGGCGACCCGTGCGGGACATCGGCAAGACCTCGCTCACCGGCCCGGCCACCGTCGTGCTCGCCGGCATCTCCCTGGGGCTGGAGTCCGCCGTCTACACCGGACTGCTGATCGGCCTCGGGGTGTACGGGGCGTTCCTGCTGGGCGGTACGTCGATCATGCTGGCGCTGTTCGCGGTGGCGCTCGCCGGCACCGGCCTGCTCACCACGGTCGGTGTGATCGTCGCGATGGACACCTTCGGCCCGGTCTCGGACAACGCCCAGGGCATCGCCGAGATGTCCGGCGACGTCCAGGGCGCCGGTGCCCAGGTCCTCACCGACCTGGACGCGGTCGGCAACACCACCAAGGCCATCACCAAGGGCATCGCCATCGCCACGGCCGTGCTCGCGGCGGCGGCCCTGTTCGGCTCCTACCGGGACGCCATCACCACAGGCGCCCGGGACGTGGGCGAGAGACTCAGCGGCGAGGGCGCGCCGATGAGTCTGATGATGGACATCTCGCAGCCCAACAACCTCGTCGGCCTGATCGTCGGCGCGGCGGTCGTCTTCCTCTTCTCCGGACTGGCGATCAACGCGGTCTCGCGGTCGGCGGGTTCGGTGGTCTTCGAGGTGCGGCGGCAGTTCCGCGAGAAGCCCGGGATCATGGACTACACCGAGAAACCGGAATACGGCAAGGTCGTCGACATCTGCACCAAGGACGCCCTGAGGGAACTCGCCACACCCGGTCTGCTGGCCGTGATGGCGCCGATCCTCGTCGGCTTCACCCTCGGTGTCGGGGCCCTCGGCGCCTTCCTCGCGGGCGCCATCGGCACGGGCACGCTGATGGCCGTGTTCCTCGCCAACTCCGGTGGCGCGTGGGACAACGCGAAGAAGCTCGTCGAGGACGGGCACCACGGAGGGAAGGGCAGCGAGGCGCACGAGGCCACGGTCATCGGTGACACCGTCGGCGACCCCTTCAAGGACACCGCGGGTCCCGCGATCAACCCCCTGCTGAAGGTGATGAACCTCGTCGCGCTGCTCATCGCGCCCGCGGTCATCAAGTTCTCCTACGGAGCCGACCGGAGCGTCGGCGTGCGGGTGCTGATCGCGGTCCTCGCGGCAGCCGTGATCGTCGGCGCGGTCTACGTGTCGAAGCGGCGCGGTATCGCCGTGGGCGACGGGGACGGTTCCGAACCGGAACCCAAGTCGGCCGATCCGGCGGTGGTTTCGTAGGGGCTGCTGTCGGGTCCCGGTCCAAGGTGCGGGCGGGCGGCGCGCGTTGGCGCGCCGCCCGCCCGCGCCGTGCGGAGCGTGCCCGGTTCGTGAGCCTTCTCTCGCTTGGTGCAAACGGCTTCAAAAGTGTCGTACCGGTCGTCCCGCGGGTGGGTGTCGTCCATATGGCGTGTATGTTCCGGGGCCGAGAGCCATGGAAGGGACCAATCCGGTGAACAAGAAGCTCGCGGCCGCACTGTCCGGCGGTGCGGTACTGGTACTGGCGCTGACGGGATGCGGCGGCGACGACGGCAACGAGAAGCTGGACGCCTGGGCGAAAGAGGTCTGCGACGCCGTGCAGCCGCAGGCCAAGAAGATCGAGTCCGCCAATGCCGCGATCCAGAAGGAGACCTCGGACAACAGCACGCCGGAGAAGGTCCAGAAGACCGACTCCAAGGCGTTCCAGGACATGTCCGACGCCTACAAGGCCATCGGCTCCGCCGTGAACAAGGCCGGTGCTCCGGATGTGGAGAACGGCGAGAAGAAGCAGAAGGACGCGGTCAAGGAGCTGAACGGCATCTCCACCTCCTACGCCGACCTGAAGAAGCAGGTGGACGGGCTCGACACCGACGACCAGGCCAAGTTCGCCGACGGCCTGAAGGACATCGCCACCGAACTGGACAAGCTCAGCAAGAGCGGCAACGACGCCCTGCGGACGCTGGAGGAGGGCGAGGTCGGCGAGGCCATGTCCCGCCAGCCCAGCTGCAAGACGGCCACCGCGCCGGCAGCGGAGAGCTGACCGGCGGACGGCTCGGCCCGGTTCGGTGGCTGACGGCCGGGCCCGGCTTGGTTCGGTGGTGGACGGCTCGGCCCGGCCCCGTTTGTGCGCGTGACCGGGTGACCGGGTGACCGCGTGACCGGGGCACTGGGTGCTTCGTGGCGGTGTGACCGTGCGCCTGTGCGGCCGCGTTGAGTGTGCGGCAGGGTGATGGTGTGCCTCTTCCGCGGCACGGAGGGCCGGCCGTACGACTCCGCCGGTGCCGGGTGAGTCGACGACCGCGACCGTGCCGTCCCTTCCCCGGCTGTGGGCTGATCGGTTGCGGTGGGCCCTGCCCGGGGACGTGCCGACGCTCACACCGAGGACGAACCGACGATCACACGGGCCCCGCCACGGCGAGCCGGGCGGTAGGTGGTTCGCTTCCGGCGTGCCCGGGGCCGGTCGACTCGCGACCGGCCCGGCGACCGTGCGACGCCGCCGTCGTGCAGGCGAGCAGGCGCGGTTGCCGCATCCGGTGGCGTGGGACACCGAGGGCGCGCGGCCGGTGCGGGACGGCGTGCGGCGCGGCCGATGCGCCCGACCGTGACGCGTCTCTCGCGGCCCACCTCCGTCCCCGCGACGCGGAATCGCGTGGTCCGCGTCCCTCCGCAGCCGCGCGGGGGCGCGCTGGTGCCGGGCGGCGGTGACACGGCCGGGGCGGCGGCCACAATGGGGGGCGTGAATAGCGCCGGACTGCCGCCCCTGCCCTCGCCCGACCGACCCGACGCCGCCGCGCGGCTGCGGGACGCCCTCCTCGGTGCCTCCTTCACCGCGGACGGCCTGCTCGAACTGCTCGGCGCCCCCGCCTACGCCGCGCTGGCCCGCAGCGAGACCGTCCCCGCCCTCCGGGCGACCCGCGGGGACACGCCTCTGGAGACCCTTGTCCGGCTGTTCCTGCTGCAACAGCCCGTGCCGCACGCGCGCGTGGCCCCCGTACTGCCCGTCGACCTGTGCCTGGAGCACGGCTGGCTGCGGCGGACGGACCCGGACGCGCTGGCCGCGACCGTCGACATCAGGCCGTACGGCGGGCCGGACGGGGAGGACTGGTTCATCGTGTCCGACCTCGGCTGCGCGGTCGGCGGCGCCGGTGGCGTCGGCAGCGGGGACGAGGGCGTCGTCCTCGGCGTCGGCGGCGCGTCGACGACCCTGGCCGGCATCACCGTCCGCACGCCGGTCGGCTCCGCACTCGACGTCGGCACCGGATCCGGCATCCAGGCGCTGCACACCGCCCGCCACGCCACCCGGGTGACGGCCACCGACGTCAACCCGCGGGCGCTGCACATCACCGCCCTCACCCTGGCCCTGTCCGGCGTCCCGGCGGCGGATCTGCGGGAAGGGTCGCTGTTCACGCCGGTCCGTGACGACGAGCGGTACGACCTGATCGTCTCCAACCCGCCGTTCGTCATCTCGCCCGGCGCCCGGCTGACGTACCGGGACGGCGGGATGGGCGGGGACGATCTGTGCCGCACGCTCGTTCAGCAGGCGGGGGAACGGCTCAACGAGGGCGGGTTCGCGCAGTTCCTCGCCAACTGGCAGCACGTCGAGGGGGAGGACTGGCAGGACAGACTCAGGTCATGGGTGCCCCGCGGGTGCGACGCCTGGATCGTGCAGCGCGAGGTGCAGGACATCACCCAGTACGCGGAGCTGTGGCTCCGGGACGCGGGCGACCACTGGGGCGACCCGGCGGAGTACCGGGCGCGGTACGACGCGTGGCTGGACGAGTTCGAGGCGCGCAAGGTGAAGGCTGTCGGCTTCGGCTGGATCACCCTGCGCAAGTCGGACGCCGCGGTGCCCTCGATCACGGTGGAGGAGTGGCCGCACCCGGTCGAACAGCCGCTCGGCGACACGGTCCGGGCCCATTTCGACCGGCTCGACTACCTGCGGTCGCACGACGACGCGGCGCTGCTGGAGGCCCGCTTCCGGCTGGCCGCCGAGGTCGTGCAGGAGCAGGTGGGCCTGCCCGGCGCCGAGGACCCCGAGCACGTCGTGCTGCGCCAGAACCGGGGCATGCGCCGCGCCACCCGGGTGGACACGATCGGCGCGGGCTTCGCGGGGGTGTGCGACGGCACGATGAGCGCGGGCCGCATCCTGGACGCCATCGCCCAGCTGCTGGGGGAGGACCCCGTCGTCCTCCGGGACCGCACGCCGGCCCAGATCCGGCTGCTGGTCGAACAGGGCTTCCTGGAGCCGGTGGTCTAGGAGGCTGCGGCAGGCGCGTCCGGCCGACATGTCCGGCAGGCGCCTCCGGTACGCGCCTTCGGCAGGCGCCTCAGGCGGGGGGCGGCCCCGGGGGACACCCGGCCGAACGCCCCGGCCGCCCTGGCCGAAGCTCCCGCGTGCCTCGTCCGTCCTGCCGAACGTCCCGCCCGTCCGCCCTGCCGAACGCCCCGCCCGCCCGTCCGCCCTGCTGAGTGCCCCGGCCGGCCCGGCCCCGACTTCCCATGGCCTCCCCTCGGCTGCCCGGTGGGCCCGCTGTGGGGAGCGGCACGGCCTCGCGCCCCGTCGGAGTTGTCTGCGTCACCCGCGGCTCCCGCCTCGTCCGGCGAATTCCGCGGGGGCCGGCCGGTCGAGAACCGGCCCCGGGACCGTCGGCGTCGCCCGGCCTCGGCCGCGCGTTCACCTCGGGTTCGTCTGCCCGCCGCCCGTGCCTGTCAGCCTCCACCCGAGGCCGGCTTCGGCGGACGCGGACGAGGGACTCGGGGAAACATGGAGAGCGGACCGGCGATCTTCGCGGGATTGGTGTTCTGCCTGTTCGGAGCCGCACTGCTGGTGTGGACGGCGACCCGCGCCCGGCAGCACCGGCCGGTGGTCCACGGGGCCGGGCCGCTCGCCTCGGTCACCGTCGCCGCCGCCGTCGCGCTGGTCTGCCTGGCCCTCGGCGCCTGGTGCCTCACGCGCCTCTGAGGGCCGGAACCGGTCGTCTCCGCACGTAACTGAGAGATTGCGCTCCGCATAGGGAGCGGCGGGCTCTGAACGGTCCGGGCGGCAGGAACGGTGGTAGTCGGGTTACCGTTCGAGTGGCCGTTGCGGGCTTTTCCCGTTTGACACGGGGGCGGGATGTACCGTCACACTCCGCAGCGTCACCATGACCAGAACCCCCGGGAGACCGCCTGGGGCAGGCTGAGCGTCGACCGGAGAGAAGAGCGAAGTTGTCCCCGACCAGCGAGACCGCGAACGGCGGCCGCCGACTCGTCATCGTCGAGTCGCCTGCCAAGGCGAAGACGATCAAGAGCTATCTCGGCCCTGGCTACACCGTCGAGGCGAGCGTCGGGCACATCCGTGACCTTCCCAACGGCGCTGCCGAGGTGCCCGAGAAGTACACCGGTGAAGTCCGCCGGCTCGGTGTGGACGTCGAACACGACTTTCAGCCGATCTATGTGGTCAACGCCGACAAGCGTGCCCAGGTCAAGAAGCTGAAGGACCTGCTGAAGGAGTCCGACGAACTGTTCCTCGCCACCGATGAGGACCGCGAGGGCGAGGCCATCGCCTGGCACCTGCAGGAAGTGCTGAAGCCGAAGATCCCGGTCAAGCGCATGGTGTTCCACGAGATCACCAAGGACGCGATCCGGGCCGCCGTGGCCAACCCGCGCCAGCTCAACCAGCGGCTGGTCGACGCCCAGGAGACCCGGCGCATCCTCGACCGTCTCTACGGCTACGAGGTCTCGCCGGTCCTGTGGAAGAAGGTCATGCCCCGGCTTTCGGCCGGCCGCGTGCAGTCCGTCGCCACCCGGCTCGTGGTCGAGCGGGAGCGCGAGCGCATCGCGTTCCGCTCCGCCGAGTACTGGGACCTGACCGGCACCTTCTCCCCGGCGGGGGCCGGCCCGGCCGGCCGCGTGGGCGACGTCTTGGACCCGTCGTCGCTGGTCGCACGCCTGCAGAGCGTCGACGGACGGCGTGTCGCGCAGGGCCGTGACTTCGACTCGCTGGGGCAGCTGAAGAACGCGAGCACGCTCCACCTCGACGAGGCGAACGCCCGCGCGCTGGCCGCCGCCCTGGAGAACACGCGGTTCGCCGTGCGCTCCGTCGAGTCCAAGCCGTACCGCCGCTCGCCGTACGCGCCGTTCCGTACGACGACGCTGCAGCAGGAGGCGAGCCGCAAGCTGGGCTTCGGTGCGAAGGCCACCATGCAGATCGCGCAGAAGCTGTACGAGAACGGCTACATCACCTACATGCGTACGGACTCGACGACGCTGAGCGAGACGGCGGTCGCCGCCGCCCGCGCCCAGGTCACGCAGCTGTACGGTGCCGACTACCTGCCCCCGCAGCCCCGCACCTACGCGGGCAAGGTCAAGAACGCGCAGGAGGCGCACGAGGCGATCCGCCCGTCGGGCGACCGTTTCCGTACGCCCGCCGAGACCGGGCTGACCGGTGACCAGTTCCGGCTGTACGAGCTGATCTGGAAGCGGACCGTCGCCTCCCAGATGAAGGACGCGACAGGCAACTCCGTCACGGTGAAGATCGGCGGCACGGCGGCCGACGGACGCGACGCCGAGTTCAGCGCGTCCGGCAAGACGATCACGTTCCACGGCTTCCTCAAGGCGTACGTCGAGGGCGCTGACGACCCGAACGCCGAGCTGGACGACCGCGAGCGCCGCCTGCCCGAGGTGCGCGAGGGCGACGCCCTGACCGCCGAGCAGATCACGGTCGACGGCCACGCCACCAAGCCCCCGGCCCGCTACACCGAGGCGTCGCTGGTCAAGGAGCTGGAGGAGCGGGAGATCGGCCGCCCGTCGACGTACGCGTCGATCATCGGCACGATCCTCGACCGCGGCTACGTGTTCAAGAAGGGCACGGCGCTCGTGCCGTCCTTCCTGTCCTTCGCCGTGGTCAACCTGCTGGAGAAGCACTTCGGCCGGCTCGTCGACTACGACTTCACCGCCCGGATGGAGGACGACCTCGACCGCATCGCACGCGGTGAGGCGCAGGCGGTGCCGTGGCTGAAGCGCTTCTACTTCGGCGAGGGCAGCGGCGGGGGCGGCGCGGCCGACGCCGGCAACGGCGACGGAGACCACCTCGGCGGTCTCAAGGAGCTGGTGACCGACCTGGGCGCGATCGATGCCCGCGAGGTGTCCTCGTTCCCGGTGGGCAACGGCATCGTGCTGCGGGTCGGACGCTACGGCCCGTACATCGAGCGCGGGGAGAAGGACAGCGAGCAGCACCAGCGCGCCGACATCCCCGAGGACCTGGCGCCCGACGAGCTGACCGTCGAGCTGGCCGAGGAACTGCTCGCCAAGCCGAGCGGAGACTTCGAGCTGGGCACCGACCCGGCGACCGGCCACCCGATCGTCGCCAAGGACGGCCGCTACGGCCCGTACGTCACGGAGGTCCTGCCCGAGGGCACCCCGAAGACCGGCAAGAACGCGGTCAAGCCGCGTACCGCCTCCCTCTTCAAGTCGATGTCGCTGGACACGGTGACCCTCGACGACGCCCTCAAGCTGATGTCGCTGCCCCGCGTGGTCGGCACGGACCCGGAGGGCCAGGAGATCACCGCGCAGAACGGCCGCTACGGGCCGTACCTGAAGAAGGGCACGGACTCGCGGTCGCTGCAGAGCGAGGAGCAGATCTTCACGATCACGCTGGAGGAGGCGCTGGCGATCTACGCCCAGCCCAAGCAGCGTGGCCGGGCGGCCGCCAAGCCGCCGCTGAAGGAGCTCGGCACCGACCCCGTCAGCGAGAAGCCGGTCGTGGTCAAGGACGGCCGCTTCGGCCCCTACGTCACCGACGGGGAGACCAACGCGACCCTGCGCTCCGGCGACAGCGTCGAGGAGATCACCCCCGAGCGCGGCTTCGAACTGCTCGCCGAGAAGCGGGCCAAGGGCCCCGCCAAGAAGGCGGCGAAGAAGACCACCAAGAAGGCGGCGGCCAAGAAGGCGCCGGCGAAGAAGGCCACGGCCGCCAAGAAGACCGCGGCGAAGAAGACCACCGCCACCGCCAAGAAGACCGCGGCGAAGAAGACGACCGCCAGGACGGCGGCGGCGAAGAAGACGACGGAGGACTGACCCGCCGCGTGGGAGAACCGGTGCGAGCGCCGCACCGGCCCGCGGGGACCGTGACCCCCGGAAACACCGGTGCGCACGGATCGCGGCCCCCGGGTCACACCGGCGCTCATGGACCGATGCCTCCCGGTGTCGCCCGAGGCCGTTCACGGGTCCGGCGCGCGGTCCCGCCCGGCCGGAACCCCCTCCGCGGAGTTCGGAATGCGAACGCCCCGGCGTCACCTCGATGCCGGGGCGTGCGCATGTCACGAGGGCCCTCCGGGCTGTGGGTGCGGGCCGATAGGCTGAACGCATGACGCGAGCCGAGCAGCCCACGGCCCCTCAACCGGCCCCCGACGACGCCCTGGTCGCGGACTCCCGCGAGCGCGCCGTCCGTGCCCTGCTGCGCCGACCGCAGTTGAAGCGCCTCTGGAGCGCGCAACTCGTGGGCGGTGTCGGCGACACCCTCGCCCTCCTGGTGCTGGTGCTCCTCGCCGTCCAAGCGGGCGTGGCCGAGGGCTCCTTCGGGGGCGGCTACCGCGGTGTGGCGTTCGCAGTGGCGACCGTTTTCGGCGTGCGGATCCTCGCGACCGTGCTGTTCGGCGCCGTCCTGCTCGGCCCGCTGACGTCGCTCACCGCGCCGGACGGTCCGCTGGACCGCCGGTGGACCATGGTCGGCGCGGACGGACTGCGGGCCCTGGCCCTCATCGTCGCGCCCCTGTGGATCGACTGGACGCCCGACGAAGCGCTGGCCGCCCTCCTCGTCACCGTCTTCGTGACCGGGGTCGCCGAGCGGTTCTGGACCGTGTGCCGGGAGAGCGCCGCGCCCTCCCTGCTGCCCGCCCCGCCCCCCGAGGGCGCGTCGATACGACCGCTCCCCGACCACCTGGACGCCCTGCGCCGGCTGTCGCTGCGCACGGGCTTCCTCGCGGTGCCGCTCGCGGCCGTCGCGCTCGTCGTCGCCGGTCTGTTCAACAACCTGCTGGGCACCGGCATCGCCTGGTTCGACACCCACCAGGCGGCCCTCGCCTCGTACGTCGCGGCCGGCCTGTTCGCCGCGTCGCTGTCCGTGCTGACCTTCCTGGAACTGCCCGCGACCCGCACGCCGCGCCCCCGGTCGCCGCTCGAAGGACTCCGCCGGCCCAAGAGCGCCGCGGGCCCGGAGAAGGGCCGCACGGGCGCGATGCCCCTGCTCGTGCTCGCGTCCGCTTCCGTCGCCGCGGCCGTGTCGGCCGCCGTCGCCGTGGCCGTCCTGCACGCCACCGACCTGGGCGGCGGCCCCGTGCTCTTCGGCCTGATGGTGGCCGCGCTGACCGGCGGCGTGGTGGCCGGCATCCGCACGGCGCCGTCGCTGCTGCCGTCGCTGTCCCGGCGCCGGCTGCTCGCCCTGGCCCTCGCCTTCACCGGCCTGGCGCTGCTGGCCGCGGGACTCGTGCCGGACGTCACCACCGTGCTGCTCGTCCTCGTCCTCGCCGGTGCCGGCGCGGGCACCGCGGCCAACGTCGGGCACACCCTGCTCGACCAGGAGACCGAGGACCAGCGCCGCACCCGCACGACGGAACACCTGCACGCGGTGGTCCGGGTGTTCGTGGCGCTCGGCGTGCTCGTCGCCCCGGTGACGGCCGCCCTCATCGGCCCCCACCGGCTGGAGAACGGCCGCTTCGTCTTCGCCCACGGCGGAGCCGCGTTCACCCTCATGCTGGTGGGCGCGCTGCTGCTGCCGGTGGCCGCGCTCGTCCTGGCCAAGGTCGACGACCGTTCCGGCGTGCCGCTGCGGCAGGACCTGCGCGACGCGCTCCTCGGCGGCGACGACCCCGTCCCGGCCCCCGCCCCGGCCGGCTTCTTCATCGCCCTGGAGGGCGGCGACGGCGCCGGGAAGTCGACGCAGGCCGAAGCCCTCGCCGACTGGATCAGGAGCAAGGGCCACGAGGTCGTCCTCACCCGTGAACCGGGCGCGACGCCGGTCGGCAAGCGGCTGCGGTCGATCCTGCTGGACGTCTCCAGCGCCGGACTCTCCCACCGCGCGGAGGCGCTGCTGTACGCGGCGGACCGCGCCGAGCACATCGACACCGTCGTCCGGCCCGCTCTGGAACGCGGTGCGGTCGTCATCTCGGACCGCTACATCGACTCGTCGGTGGCCTACCAGGGCGCCGGACGGGACCTGTCCCCGACCGAGATCGCCCGCATCAACCGCTGGGCGACCAACGGGCTCGTCCCCCACCTGACGGTCCTGCTGGACGTGGCTCCGGAGACCGCGCGCGAGCGGTTCACGGAGGCCCCGGACCGGCTGGAGTCCGAGCCCGCCGAGTTCCACGCCCGGGTCCGTGCCGGGTTCCTCACCCTGGCCGCCGCCGACCCCGGCCGCTACCTGGTGGTCGACGCCGGCCAGGAGCCGGAGGCGGTCACCACGGTCGTCCGGCACCGGCTGGACCAGGTGCTGCCGCTGTCCGAGGCCGAGATCCGGGCCCGCGAGGAGGCCCGCCGCAAGGCCGAGGAGGAAGCCCGCCGCAAGGCGGAGGAAGAGGCGGCGCGCAAGGCCGAGGAGGAGCGCCTGGAGCGTGAGCGCCAGGAGCAGCTCGCCCGGCTGCGTGCCGAGGAGGAGGAGCGCAAGCGGCGCGAGCTCGAGGAGGCCCAGCGGCGCGAGGCCGAACGGCAGGCCGAGGAGGCCCGGCGGCGGGCCGAGGAAGCCGCTCGCCGCGCCGAGGAGGAACGGCAGCGGCTCCTCGCGGAGGAGAAGGCGCGCGCCGAGGAGGAGGCCCGCCGCAAGACGGAGGAGGAACGCCGCCGCAAGCAGGCCGAGGAGGAGGCCCGGCTGCGCGCCGAGGCCGAGGCCCTGCGCCTGGAGAAGCAGCTCAAGGCCGAGGAGGCACTGCGCCGCGCCGAGGAGGCCCGGCGGCTCGCCGAGCAGGCGGCTGCGGCGGCGGAGGCGGGCCCGAGGAAGGGGACGCCCGGCGCGGCCGCGGATCCGCAGGCCCCCGGCGCGGGGCCGCGCGACGCGGCATCGGACGCGATGACCGTGCCGACGCCGGTGGTCGCACCGACGGCACCGGCGCACCCCTCGGCCGGACCGGTGGACGAGACGGCGGTGCTGCCCCGGGTGCGGGACGACAAGGGTTCTGGCGCCGGAGTGCGGGACGCCGAGGTGACGACCGAACTGCCGAAGCCTCCGGTCCCGCCGGGCGCCGGCGACGAGACGGAGGTCCTGCCCGCCGTACCGCCCGGTGCCGCGGACGAGACGGCCGTGCTGCCGCCGGTGAGCGGCGACGGCCCGGCGGCGCGGGGCGGCGACCGGAACGACCGGGCCGGCGGGGACGACCGGCTGCCTCCGGGTCACTTCCGCGACGAGCGCGCCCAGGGCGGCCCCGACGCGTCCGCGGGCGCCGTGGACAGCACGCGCGAACTGCCGCAGGTGGAGGCTGCCGGGGAGGCGCCCCGGCGGCGCCGGAAGCGTTCCGACTGGGCCGAGGAGACCCCGCTGGACGACCTCCCCACGCTGGCCGACGAACTGCTCGGCCCGCACGAGGACGGCCCCGGTGGCGAGGACGGCACAGGGCGCGGACGACGCCGCTGAGCGCGCGGGGTCGTCCGCTGCCGGGCACCCGTCGCGACGCGGAGACCCGTGTCGCGACGGGCGAGGAACCGCCGCCGAACGCGGGCGGCGGTTCCTCGCCCGTGCCCTCGCTGTCGGTGCCGCCCCCCACAATGGATCCCGCGGGCCGCGCGCCCGGCACGGCGCAGCAGCCGTACGGGCGGCCAGGGTCCCGCAGTGGACAGTGGATGCAGCGGACAGTGGGTGCAGGGGGCGCAGGGGGTGCGGTGGGCGCAGGGATGGCAAGGGGCGCAGGAGTTGCAGGGGACGCGGTGTGACGCGTCGGAACGGAAGGACGGCGTGACCCCCATGACCGTGTGGGACGACCTCGTCGGGCAGGAACGGGTCAGCGCACAGCTCGACGCGGCCGCCCGTGACGCCGACGCGCTCGTCACCGCTGCCGCGGCCGACGCCCCGCCCCCCGAGGCGTCGAAGATGACGCACGCCTGGCTGTTCACGGGCCCTCCCGGCGCCGGACGCAACCAGGCGGCGCGGGCCTTCGCCGCCGCCCTGCAGTGCGTCAGCCCCGACCGCGCGCTCGGCGGGGCTCCCGGCTGCGGCTTCTGCGACGGCTGCCACACCGCCCTGATCGGCACCCACGCCGACGTCAGCACGGTGGCCGCCGTCGGCTCGGAGATCCTGGTCAGGGACATGCGCGACACCGTGCGGAAGTCCTTCACCGCCCCGGCCAACGGCCGCTGGCAGGTCATCCTCGTCGAGGACGCCGAGCGGCTGAACGAGAAGTCCGCCAACGCCGTCCTGAAGGCGGTCGAGGAGCCGGCGCCCCGCACGGTCTGGCTGCTCTGCGCCCCCTCCGTCGAGGACGTCCTGCCGACCATCCGCTCCCGCTGCCGCCACCTCAACCTCACCACCCCCTCCGTCGACGCGGTCGCCGACATGCTCGTACGCCGTGAGGGCGTCGAACCGGAGGTCGCCGCGGCGGCGGCCCGGGCCACCCAGGGACACGTCGACCGGGCCCGTCGCCTGGCGACCGACCCCGCGGCCCGCGCGCGCCGCGCCGCCGTGCTGAAACTGCCGCTGCGCGTGGAGGACGTCGGCGGCGCGCTGCGGGCGGCCCAGGAACTCGTGGACGCCGCCGCGGAGGACGCCAAGCAGCTCGCCGAGGAGATGGACACCAAGGAGACGGACGAGCTGAAGGCCGCCCTCGGCGCGGCCCAGGGCGGCCGGCTCCCGCGGGGCACGGCCGGTGTCGTCAAGGAACTGGAGGACATGCAGAAGCGCCGCAGAACGCGGACGCAGCGCGACAGCCTCGACCTCGCCCTGACCGACCTGACGAGCTTCTACCGCGACGTGCTCGCCCTGCAGCTCGGCTCGCGTGTCGCCCTCGCCAACACCGACAGCGAGGACGCGCTGGAACGCCTCGCCCGCTCCAGCACCCCGGAGGCCACCCTGCGCCGCATCGAGGCGATCGCCGCCTGCGGCGACGCACTCGACCGCAACGTCGCGCCGCTGCTGGCGGTGGAGGCGATGACCATGGCCCTCAGAGCCGGCTGACGAGGCAGCGCCCCCCGCGCACGCACCGCACAGCGCCCCCCGGGGCCCTCCGCGTACGCACCGCACACCACAGGGGAGGGCAGACGGTAACTCGTACGAGGCACGACGTGCACACACGGCACTCACGTCGTCGCACACGGTTACCCTCGCGACATGGACCCACGGCGCACCCCCCGCACGACCGGCCCGACCCCCAGCACCAGCGGCGACACCGGAAGGACCGGCCGCCGCGGCCCCGGCCCCCGCACGGGGAGGACCGGCAGGGCCCCCGGCGACCGGCGCACCGGCGGAGCCCGCCTGCGCACCGGGGCGACCGTGCTCGCGGCCGTCGCCCTGCTGCTGGCCGGCTGTTCCGCCGGGGCGACGTCGACGAGCGCCGGCGCGTCGGCGGCGGAGGACGCGCCCACCCTGGCCCCGCTGCCGCGCAGCGTTCCCGCCTCGCTCACCCGGTACTACGCGCAGAAACCGGCCTGGCGTGACTGCGGCGTCCCCGGCTTCCAGTGCGCCACCGTCCGGGCCCCGCGGGACTACGCCGAACCGGCCGACGGTGACATCCGCCTCGCCGTCGCCCGCAAGAAGGCCACCGGACCGGGGGAGCGGCTCGGCTCCCTCCTGGTGAACCCCGGCGGACCGGGCGGTTCGGCGATCGGCTACCTCCAGGCGTACGCGGGCATCGGCTACCCGGCCGAGGTCCGCGCCCGCTACGACATGGTCGCCGTCGACCCCCGGGGCGTCGCCCGCAGCGGGCCCGTCGAGTGCCTCGACGGGCCCGGCATGGACGCGTACACGCAGACCGACCTGACCCCAGACGACGACCAGGAGACGGAGGCCCTGGTCACGGCCTTCAAGAAGTTCGCCGAGGGCTGCGGCGCGGACGCCCCGAAGCTGCTGCGTCACCTCTCCACCGTGGAGGCGGCCCGCGACATGGACATCGTCCGGGCCGCGCTGGGCGACGAGAAGCTGAACTACGTGGGCGCCTCGTACGGAACCTTCCTCGGCGCGACGTACGCCGGGCTGTACCCGCACCGGACGGGCCGCCTGGTCCTCGACGGCGCGATGGACCCGTCCCTGCCCGCCCGGCAGCTCAACAAGGAGCAGACGGCCGGCTTCGACACCGCCTTCACCGCCTTCGCCGAGGACTGCGTACGGCAGACCGACTGCCCGCTCGGCGACCGGGGCACCACCCCCGAGCAGGCCGGCAAGAACCTCAAGGCGTTCTTCGACGACCTGGACGCGAAGCCGCTCCCCACCGGCGACGCCGACGGACGCGAGCTCACCGAGTCGCTGGCCACCATGGGCGTGATCGCCGCGATGTACGACGAGGGCGCCTGGCAGCAGCTGCGCGAGTCGCTGACCTCGGCCATGAAGGAGAAGGACGGCGCGGGACTCCTCTTCCTGTCCGACAGCTACTACGAGCGTGACGCCGACGGAAAATACTCCAACCTGATGTTCGCCAACGCGGCCGTGAACTGCCTCGACCTCCCGCCCGCCTTCGAGACCCCGGAGCAGGTGCGCGAGGCCGTGCCCGACTTCGAGAAGGCGTCCCCGGTCTTCGGCGAGGGCTTCGCCTGGGCCGCCCTGAACTGCGCCTACTGGCCGGTGGCGCCGACCGGGCAGCCGCAGCGGATCGAGGCCAAGGGGGCCGCCCCCATCGTCGTCGTCGGCACCACCCGCGACCCGGCCACTCCCTACCGCTGGTCCGAGGCCCTGGCCGCCCAGCTCGACACCGCCCGCCTCCTCACCTACGACGGCGACGGCCACACCGCCTACGGCCGGGGCAGCACCTGCATCGACTCCGCGATCAACGCCCACCTCGTCGAGGGCACCCCGCCGGCCGACGGCAAGCGCTGCCGGTAGCCGCGCCTGCGCCCTGGGGGCCCTGACCCCGCCCCCAGGGCGTGTGCGAAGCACCCCTCGGAACTGTGTAGACTTACCGTCGTTGTCGATCGCACCATGGTGCGGACAGCGCGCCGCCTTAGCTCAGATGGCCAGAGCAACGCACTCGTAATGCGTAGGTCTCGGGTTCGAATCCCGAAGGCGGCTCCATCGGAAGCCCGGCTCGGACTATCTCTGAGCTGGGCTTCTTCGTTGAGGGGAGCGGGGAACGCCATCCTGACCGGGTGCACGGTACGCGCCCCCTTCTCGGCGGGGAGAGTCTGAGGCGTGAGCCACGGCTGGCGCTCCCGGTACAGGTTGCTCGTGTTGTCGGCCGACCAGTGCCTGCCGATGCCGTGTCGTTCAGACCACCGACAGGGCGTCGGGCGGATGCAGAAGCTGAGCCGGACAGCAGGGAGGGGCGGCGTCGATCGTCGTCCCAAACTGCGTGAAACTCGGCCGACGAGTCGTTATTGGCTGTGCATTCACAGCGTGCATCCCGCTTTCTTCATTCCTTCCGGTAGATACGACTTGGCGAAGTCTTCGAGTTCCTGATGCTTTGGCTCGTCCGTTTTCACGCTCAAGATCACATCCAGGATGTAGTAATCCTGCTTTCCGTATCCGGTGCAGGCGTTCATGGAGATGAGCCAGTCATCGGTGGTTACGGTGTCGTCGCCGACCGCAGCCTTCTTGGGGTTTTTTGCGCTGTCGGGATCGTCATCGACAACGAAATCCCAGACGTCGAATCGATTCTGGCGTCGGTGCTCCTGGAGTATGAGAGATGTATCGTTGTCCACGGATATGCGGCACATGGACTGCACGTGATCGTCATTTCCGGCTACGGCCTCGAATTGCTGACCGGAAGGCAACAATGGTTGCAGTGCGACAGGATCAATTTTTCTGCCGCAGATATCATGGGGGAGTTCGTATGCGGTAGAGTTGCTGCATCCGGCTATGGAAAGGAGCGACAACGCGAAAGTCGGCGACAGTAGAAAAGCGGAACGTCGGGATCTGGTGTGCGTTCTGACGTGACTCCGCTGGTCTGCTTGCCGCGTCTTTTTCATGCTGTACCCCCGTGGGTGGGCGCCCCCCCACGTCATTGTGCTGGGCCAGTGAATGTGTGAAATGTGTGCCGCCGTCGGAGAATGTCATTTCGTGCATCCCATATTCCGCATTCCTTCCGGCAGGTAGGCCTTGGCGAATCGCTCCAGTTCGCGAGTTTTCGCTTCGTCGACTGCACCAGCGGATATGATGACGTCCAGAATGTGATACTTTCCCCGCCTGGGGCAGGGGTTCATCGCAATGAGCCAGTCGCGCGAGCCCATTCCGCGCCGAGCTCGTTGAGTTGTTCTACGCGTACGCTGAAGTTGCTCCTATTGTCCAGTTCCCGATTGCCTTCGATGCGTTCTTCTTCGTCTTGTTGCCAGGCGTAGGCCGCCGCATCCACTCCTCGCTGCACGGCGTCACCGACCACCGGGATGAAGTTGGCCGCGCCCCCGAAGCCGTGATAGGCCCATTTCGCCGGCCAGAACGGATCCTCCTTGTCTGTTTCCTTCGTTGGTGTCCGCGTCACTGGCGGTCTGGTGCACGTCTGCGGCAAGGGCTACGACTGGAACCCCCAACCGCGCTGAACTCCGCAGTCGCCCGGCCCCGCCGCTTATCTCCCGCAAGGCCCACCGAACATCAAGGGCCTGGGCAAGCGCCGGTGCGTGGTGGAGCAGACCTCCGCCCTGCTCCACCAGCTCACACGCCTCGCTGGCCGCTGGAACGAACGCTGCACCGAACTGCACGCCGCGTTTGTCTCCCTGCCTGCGGTCTGATCTGTCGGCGATGCCTCAAGAAGGCCCGATCATGATGGTGTTACGAGCTCCTAGTAGGGTGACCGGTCAGATGTTCTGGCTCACTCCGTGCAACCCATCTTTTTCATGCCTTCAGGAAGGTATGAACGAATGAACTGCTCAAGGTGCCTTGACGTTTCCTCGCCGGCCTTTGTTGCCAAGGTCACGTCCACGACGTAGTAGTCCATTTTTCCATGCCCCGTGCATGCGTTCATCGATATCAGCCAGTCATCGGAAGTTACGGTATCGTCCCCCACGGCTGACTTTCTGGGGTTCTTGAAAAGACGGGCATCCGCCATAACAAATTCCATGACGTCGAATCTGTTCTGGTTGCGAAGCTCGCTGATGGCGAGTGTGTCGGCCTTGTCCACGAAGATGTGGCACGCAGACTCAAGATCGTCATCTATCGTGTGCTCCGCCTCAAATTCCGCCCCCGAAGGCAGCAAAGGCTCGAGTGAAGAGGGGTCGATCTTCCGGCCGCAGATCTCGGAAGGGATTTCGTACCCAGCTGCACTGCACCCGGAGATGGTGAGTGACAAGAGAGCGAGGCTCGATGTCAGAATGAGTGCCGAATTGGCCGTCTTGTGCTTCATTCCGGTGTGATTCCTGCTACTCCGTTTGCAGTGAGGTTGCCGCTGAAAGCGCTGCTGCCGATTTCGTGCTTCCAGATCTTTTTGTTTCCTTGCGACACCTTAACGCATTGGGTGAGGAATGGTGCCGCGTGAACCCCGATCACGAATTTAGCCGAGAATTTCAGGCCTCCGCGGACTTGGGGGCGTAGTACTCGTTGATCCGCGACACCGTCATCAGGTCACCCGTGGCGTTCCGCATGCCGGTGACGACGTGTTCCTCGTCCTTGGCGTGCTGGGCCCGGGTGAAGTCCAGGTGGTTGGAGATGTGGGCGCACGCTTCCTTGAGGGTGCCCGACTTGGTGTTCCAGGCGTCGTGCAGTGCGGTGAGCGCGGAGCCCATGTCCAAGCCGTCGTTGAAGAGATCGATGGAGGCCTTGAACGTGCTCGGCCGCGCGAGGTCGCCGTCGACCGTCAACCTCTCGCGCAGGTCGTAGGCCATGTTGCCCAGTTTGCCCAACTGGTCGTCGTGCACCACGAGATCGGGTGCTGCGCCCCCGCCGCCCTGGCCCGGATCGGGAGCGACCCGGTTCAACTGCATGGACGTCGCCTGCTTCTGGGCGACCTCGGCCTTGATCTGCTCCCATTCGTCCCACGCCATGCGGACGAACCCCCTCCCCGTGCGTGTCCACTCCATCGGGTGAGGGCCTGCGCGCCCCCAGCCGGCTTCGAACACTCTGTCATGTGGCGCGGAGGGTCACCTGTTCGCGGTCTTCGGTCACGGCATCTTCACAGCTCGGAGGGGTCAGTCGGTCCGGGAGACGGTCGTTCCGGGCGGGAGGCGCGGCACGTCGGCGGGAGAGGGTCCGGGAGTCCGGCGGAGGAGGACTCACGGGGTCCGTTGAGGATGGGAAGCCATGTCGTGGGGCTGAGTCGATGCGTGTGACCTCCGGGGGCTGCCGCGCCGGACGTGCGGCTTGGAGTGGGCGGTGCTGCACTGAGGAGCAAGGCTGGTCGATCCCTTGAGGTGATGTCCATGACCGACGGCAGAAGACGGCGCGGGCTTGTGTGGCGGGTGCGGCGGTGGTGGGCGGGAGCGGGGTGTGCGGCGCGTGCGGGGGCGTTGCTGGTAGGGGTGCTGGGGGTGTTCTTGCTCTTCGGTCTGGTGGGCGCAGTGCTGGAAACCGTGGGGCCCGGTGGGGGTGAGAGGGAGCCGGATCGGGCACCGTCGCAGAGCCGTGAGCCGGTGCGTGAGACCGGCAAGGGCGGCAAGTCCTCCGAGCCCGCACGGTCCGCACCTGCCGCGGTGAGCAACGACCCGGCCTCCGAGTCACCCGGCAGCTCGGTGCGGCCGACGGCCGAGGTCCGGGTGACGGAGGCTCCCTCGGTGACGGCCACGGAGACCGTGGAGGTCACCGAGACGAGGACGCGTACCAGGGGCGAGACGACGGCGCCGGCCCCGGAGGACGACGCCTCCGGGGTGTACTACGAGAACTGCGACGCGGCACGGGATGCCGGGGCGGCCCCCGTGCATGCGGGGGAGCCGGGCTACGGCTCGCATCTCGACCGGGACGGGGACGGCGTGGGGTGCGAGCCGTACGCGGGACCGTGACAGGGGGGGCCGGCTCAGGACCGCAGGTCCCGGCGCATCAGGATGCGGGGGTGGCCGGCGAGGACGGAGGTGGTGTCGGCGGTGTGGACGAAGCCGGCGCGTTCGAAGTTCCTGCGGAGGCCGGCGTAGGCCATGGTCAGGTCGACCCGGGCGTCGCCGTTGTCCAGGGGGTACGCCTCGACGACGGGGGCCCCGTGGGCGCGGGCGAACTCCACGGCGCCGTCGATGAGGGCGTGGGAGATGCCCTGCTTGCGGTGACCGGGGCGGACCCGGATGCACCACAGCGACCACACGGGCAGGTCGTCGACGTGCGGGATCTTGCGGTTGCGGGCGAAGGAGGTGTCGGCGCGCGGAGCGACCGCCGCCCAGCCGACCGGCTCGTCACCTGAGTAGGCGATGACTCCGGGCGGGGGATCGGCGCGGCACAGGTCGGCCACGTAGGCGCCGCGGTCCGGGCCGCGCAGGCCGTTGTTGAGTCTGGACGGGATGCGGTAGCTCAGGCACCAGCAGACGCTGGCCGTCGGCGACTTGGGGCCGAGTACGGCCCGCACGTCCTCGAACACCGATGCCGGGCGCACCTCGATCGTCTCGGTGGTCATGGCACCAGCTTGGCACGGCAAGGCTGCGGCGGCAGGTGGTTCCGTCGCGGGCGTCCCACGTGCGCACCCGTTGATCACGCCGCACTCTGGTCCCATGGCCGATGCACCGACGATCGTGATCTACCCCCCGGCCTCCGACGGCGGGCGGCGGGTCCGCGCGGGCGGGCAATTCCTGGGCATGGCGTACGGGCTCCTGGACGTCGTCGAGTTCCTGCGCCTCGCGGGGCTGGAGAACGTGGACGACGACTGGGTGCGGCAGACGGCCTTGATCGAGTGGCGGGGCGGGGGCGCCGGGAGTTGGGGGGAGCCCTCTGGCGCGTGACCGGCTGCGCGCGCCGGGAGGCGGCACGGATGGCGTGGCCGAGATCCGCGTAGGGGTGCGGGGTGGGGTGGCTGGAACCGTGCGGTGAGAGGGGCGTGTCACGCGTCGCGCGTCGCCGTGGGTCGGTGGCCGGTGGGCCGGTGGGCGGGGGTGCCAGGGAGACGGCCGACGTGCGCGGAGAGCGGTGAGGGGCCGGGGACGAGGGGCCCGGCCGTTCACCTCTGCCGACCGGGAACCCTCGCGACCGGACCGGGCCGCAGCGGCGACACTCCCCCGAGTTGCGCGTGCGACGCGCGCACCCCTGGGCCGGGTCCGATGATGTGATCACATCAGATCTTGCCAACGGATCGCTAACATGGGGCCGATGGTTCAGCGTCGGTCCCCCGTTGCGCCGTCCCGCGCCGGTCGGCCGGCACGGAACGACGGGGTGGGCGAACGGGCCCCGGCTGCCGGGGCGGAAAGGCAGCGGTGCGACGGGGTGGTGCGGTGTGAACTCCGGTTCGGGCTCCTGGGGACGCCGGTGCTCCACCGTCCGGCGCCCGGTACGACCGGGCACTCGGTGCAGGAGGTCGGCAGCCCCAAGCTGCGGATCCTGCTCGCCGCGCTGTTGCTCGGCGCCGGCCGGGTCGTGTCCGTCGGCGCACTGAAGGACGCCCTCTGGGGCGGGGCCCCGCCGCCTTCCGCCCACCCCTCCCTCCACAACCACGTGGCCCGGCTGCGCCGGATGCTGGACGCGCCGGACCGCCTGGTCACCGGGCCGACCGGTTACCTGCTGCGGGTCGGTCAGGGCGAACTGGACGTCCACGTCTTCGACGCCCTCACGGACACCGCCCGCGCCGCCCACACGGCGGGGGACGGGGAACGGGTCGTGCGCGCGTGCACGGACGCCCTCGCGCTGTGGCGAGGCGCGCCCCTGGCCGGACTGCCGCCCGAGGTGGGCGGCCACGCCCTGGCCCGGCGGCTGAGGGAGGCGCGGCTGCTGCTCCTGGAGTGGCGCTACGACGCCGAGTTGGGCTTCGGGGGCGATCAGGGCCGGCTGTCCGACCTCGTACCGGAGTTGACCGCGCTGGCCGCCGAGCACCCGTTGCGCGAGGCGTACCACCGTCAGCTCATGCTCGCCCTGCACCGCACCGGCCGCCGGGCGGAGGCGCTGGCCGTGCACCGGGACCTGCGTGCCCGTCTGGTGGAGGAGCTGGGCATCGAGCCGGGGCCGGAGGTGCGGCGGGCCCATGTGGAGGTGCTGCAGGGGACGGACACCGTCCGGAGCGAAGCGTGGCCCGGTGCCGCTCGGGTTCCGGCTTCGCCGGGGGTGGGGGCGGGGGCGGGGGTGGCCCTGCGGTCCCGGATGTCTTCGGGGGGAGGACCACCCCCGTCCGGTCCCGGCGGCGGGGATCAGCCGAGGGCCGGTGACCGGGCGCGGACGGGCAGCACCGACGGCGGGGGCCGGCAGGCGTCCGCGGGGGTGGTGCCGGTGAGGGATTCCCGGCCCCGGTCGTCGCTTGCTCCGCTGATCGCCTCCTTCCTGGCCTCGTCCCCGGCCGCCGTGCGTGCTCCGGCCGTGCCGGCCGCCGCCGGCTCCACGACCGCCTTGGCCGCCGCGGTTTCGTCGGCCTCGTCGGCCTCCACCGCCGCGGAGGTGCCGGCCTCCACCGCCGCGGCCTTCTCGGCCTCCACCGCCGCGGCTTTCTCGGCCTCCACCGGTGCAGCTGCCTCATCCTTCCCGGGCGCCTCGGCATCTCCGCCCACGTCAGCGGATGTGCCTGCGTCTGCGGGTCTGCCTGCGTCAGCGGCTGTGCCGACGTCAGCGGCTGTGCCTGCGTCAGCAGGTCTGCCCACGTCAGCGGATCTGCCTGGGGACGCACACCCCGCTGCGGCAGGGGGCGGCCCCTGGTCCCGGTCCGCCGGCCGGGGCGGTTCCGTTGTGCAGTCGTCGGCCTCGACGCTCCCGGCGGCGTCGCCTGCGGTCCCGTGCCCGGTCGCCTCCTCCCCGGCCGAGGACACACGCCGCTGCGCCGCCGACTCCGGGGCGGCACCCGTGACGCGGCCCGCGCAGCTCCCGCCGGCTCCCGTGCCGTTCGTCGGGCGCGCGAAGGTGCGGGACGAGGTGTGCCGGGTCCTTGCCTCTCCGACAAGGCGGAGCGGGGGTTCGGTGTCCTCGAACGCATCCCCGGTGGCGGTCATCAGCGGGACGGCGGGGGTGGGGAAGAGTGCGCTCGCGTGGTGGGTGGCGCAGGAGCTGGCGAAACGTTTTTCCGATGGGCAGCTGTACATCGACCTGCACGGGTCCACCCCGGGGGTGACGCCGCTCGCCCCGGCCCAGGCGCTCACCGCCCTGCTGCGCGATCTCGGGTGCGCTCCCTGCGACATCCCCGACCAGCCGGAAGCCGCCGCCGCGTTGCTGCGTTCGCTGCTCGCACCGACCCGCACGCTGCTGGTCCTCGATGGTGCCGCGCACGCCGCCCAGGTCCGGCCCCTGCTGCCCGCGGGCCCCGGGTGTGCGGTGATCGTCACGAGCCGAACGCCGCTCACGGCGCTCGACGGTGCCGCCCGCTTCCCCCTCGGCCCGCTGTCGGACGAGGACAGTGCCGCCCTGCTGCGTGAGGTCTCCGGCCGGGACGTGCTCGACGCCGGGCACCCGCTCGTGCCCCTCACCGGGCGGCTGCCGCTGGCACTGCGGATCGTCGCGGCCAGGCTGAGGGCCCGCCGGGCGCTCACACCGGAAACCCTGGCGGACCAACTGGCGGAAGGTGCGAGCCGGTTGCCGCACCTGGAGTACGACGACCTGAGTGTCCGCGGGTCCCTTGCGGTCACCCACGACGCACTCGCGGCCTCCGAGCGGGAGACCGACCGGGACGCGGCGCTCGCCCTGCGCCGCATCGGGGCGCTCGACCTGCCCGATTACGGGGTGCCCCTGGTGGCCCGTCTTCTCGGAACCGACGACCTGCGCGCCGAGGCCGCGCTGGCCCGGCTCGTCGACGTGGCGCTGCTGGAGGAGACCGCGTACGGCCGGTACGTTCCGCACGACCTGGTCCGCGACTACGCCCGGGAACTGGCCGACGAGGCGGCCCGTCGCGACCGCGAGCGCCGCCGTGCGGACCATTCCGACCGTGCCCGCGACCCTGCCCACAGTGATCCCGACCGTGCCGGTGACCAGGGCCATGGCAGGGGGCACGGCCAGGACCACCAAAACCATGACCGACGTCGCGACCGTGATCCGGACCGCGGCCATGACCAGGGCCGCGGCCATGATCAGGCCCGCGGTCACGACCGGGACCGTGACCATGGGCCCGATGGCGGACGCGTGCCCGGGGCGACGGGGGAGCGGGCCGGAGGACGTACCCGTGTCCATCCCCGCTCGCCCAGGGGGCGCCGGGCGCCGGCCCGGCCCCTCACCGACCGGGCGACGGGCGGCGCGTCCGGCGCCGAGGGCGGGGACGTGGACCGGTCCCGCTCCCGCTGATCACTTGGCGTCGGCGTAGCACTCGACCACGGCCGTAGTGAAGGGGAACCGTACCGGTGTGTCCCCGAAGGTCAGCCGGCCGGCCAGATCGGCTGCCTCCCGGATGGCGGCCACCACCGCCTCCGCCTCCTCCGCCGGGCAGTGGACGATCACCTCGTCGTGCTGGAAGAAGACCAGCTCGGCCGCCTTGTCCGCCAGGGCTTGCCGCAGCGCGGCGAGGAGCAGCAGGGCCCAGTCGGCGGCACTGCCCTGGACGACGAAGTTGCGGGTGAAGCGGCCCCGGGCGCGGGCGTCGGTCGAGGCGTAGCCCGGCACCCAGGGGCGGGCCTCGGACGTCGCTTCGTCCTCCCCGAGCGGGATGCCGGCCTCCTCCACCGCGTCGTCGGACGTACGGGCCGCGGGCGGGCAGGTGCGGCCCAGCCAGGTCCGTACGAGTCTGCCCTCCTCACCGGCGCGGGCCGCCTCGTCGACATAGGCGACGGCCCGCGGGAAGCGGCGTCTGAGGGCGGCGAGGTTCTTCAGGCCGTCGCCGGACGTCTGGCCGTACACCGCACCGAGGACGGCCAGCTTGGCATGGTCCCGGTTGCCGGAGAAGGCCCGGTCGGACACCTCCTGGTACAGGTCGCTCGCGCGGCCGGCGACGTCCATCAGCCCGGGGTCGCGGGAGATCGCGGCGAGGACGCGCGGCTCCATCTGGGCGGCGTCGGCGACCACGAGCCGCCACCCGGGGTCGGCGACGACGGCGCGGCGGATGACCTTGGGGATCTGGAGGCCGCCCCCGCCGTTGGTCACCCAGCGTCCGCTGACGGTGCCGCCGGCGAGGAACTCGGGCCGGAACCGGCCGTCCCGGACCCAGTCCTGCAGCCAGGACCAGCCGTGCGCGACCCAGATGCGGTACAGCTTCTTGTAGGCGATCAGGGGCTTCACCGCCGGGTGGTCGACGGACTGCAGCTCCCACCGCCGGGTGGAGGTGACCTTGATGCCGGCGCGGGAGAACGCCTTGATCACGTCGGCCGGCAGGTCGGGGCGGACCCGGTGGCCGAAGGCGTCGGACACCTCCTGGGCCAGTTCGGCGAGCCGGCGGGGCTCGCCGCCGCCCGCGTACCGCTCGCCGAGCAGGTCGTGCAGCAGGGCGCGGTGCACGTCCGCCCGCCAGGGCAGACCGGCCTGGTTCATCTCGGCCGCGACGAGGGTCCCCGCCGATTCGGCGGCCACCAGCAGGCGCATCCGGTCCGGGTGCGCCGTCGCCCCGGCGCGGCGCAGCTGCTCCGCGTGCACCGCGAGCAGGTCGGTCAGCGGGACGTGGACCCCGTGCGGCTCGAACAGCGTGGACTGCGCCCCCGGCTCGGCCGTGCGCTGCGGCGGGTCGGGCGGTACGGGGCCCCCGCGCAGCCGGGCCAGGGCGGCCGCGGCCGAGCGGGGTTCCCCGTACCGGCCCTCGTGACCGAGCAACAGCGTCTCGGCGACCTCGATGTCGTAGCACCGCTCCACTCGCACCCCCGTGGCGAGCAGGCGCGGGTAGACCTCGGCGGTGGACCGCCACACCCACCGCGTGACACCGGGACGCTTCCGCACGGCCTCGGCGGGATCGGCCTCCCGCCGCACCGGGCCGTCGGGCAGCCCGTCCGGACCGAGGGAGGCGACGTCGACGCCACCGTCCTCGGCCGGAGCGAGCGCCCAGTGGCCGGTCATGCTGTGAGTGTGGCAGGGGGGTCTGACATCGCCCGCCGAGGCGCTGCTGAGGCGCTGCTGAGATGCGGGCGCGGCCGAGGCGCTTTCGGGACTACGGTGCCGGGCCCACGTTCCTGGCCCACGTGCCGGGCCCACGTTCCGGGCCCAACGGTTCCCTCCCCACCCCCCCCCGGGCCCACGTTCCGGGCCGCCGGTTCTGGGTTCACCCTCCGGCCCCCTGTTCCGTGCCCGGCCCATGACCGCCGGGGCTGGTCCGTGACGCCGGCCGGGCGGTGCCCAACCGCTTCGGACCGGCGTCGCCCGGCCGGCGTCACCGGTGCCGGAGGGGTCCGCCCCCGGTCGTGGCCGCCTGGTCGGGGGCCCCTGCGACCGGTGCCGCCAGCCGGCGGGACAGCCGGCCGCCGGGACCGGACCGCCTCCTACTTCCCCTCCCCCTGCTCCTTCTCTTCGCCCGCTTCTCCTGCTCCCCCTGCTCCCGTTGCCCCTTCTTCCTCGTGCGTCTCGATGAACTGCGCGAGCAGCTCGGTGATGTACCGCTCGGTGGCCGCCTTCTCGATGCCGAGGCCGCTGAGGAGGCCCGTCCCGTTCTCGTGTTCCAGCAGGGCCAGCAGGAGGTGCTCGGTACCGACGTAGTTGTGGCCCAGCCGCAGGGCCTCACGGAAGGTGAGCTCCAGGACCTTCTTGGCCGCCGGACCGTACGGGACCAGCTCGGGCCCCTGCCCGGCGGCGGGCGGGAGCGCCGCCCGGGCGGCCTCGCGGACCGTGTTCAGGGTGACGCCCTGCTCGGTGATCGCCTTGGCAGCCAGTCCCTCGGGCTCGGCGAGCAGGCCGAGGACCAGGTGCTCGGGCAGGCTCTCCGCGTGGTGCGCCGCCTTGGCCTCCTCGTGCGCCGCCACGACGGTCTGACGGGCGCGCGGGGTGAAGCGGCTGAAGCCCTGGTTCGGGTCGAGGTCGATGCCCTCCTTCGGCACGAAGCGCTTCTGCGCCGCCTGCCGGGTGACGCCCATGCTCCTGCCGATGTCGGTCCAGGAGGCACCCGACCGACGAGCCTGGTCCACGAAGTGCCCGATCAGGTGGTCGGCCACTTCACCGAGGTGCTCGCCCGCGAGCACCGCGTCCTGGAGCTGCTGGAGGGGCTCTTCGTGCACCTTCTTGATGGCCGCGATGAGGTCGTCGAGCCGCACGGATGACTTGATGGTGGGGTTCGTCGTCATGTGTCAACCGTAAGTTGACAGTGCCGAGGTGTCAACCATCGGTTGACAATGGGGGGGGCGGTGTGCGGGGCGTGGCACGATCGGACCGTGAGTACGTCCAGCACCGTCGACCGCGCCTTCCGCGCCGCCCTCTACGACCCGGCCGACACCGCCCTCGACACCGGCGCCTCGCTCCTCGCCGCCGATCCCGCGGTGGACGCCGAACTCGCGCGGCGCGGCGAGGAGTTCGTGGCGGCGGCCTGGCGCCGGGGCTGGCAGCCCGCCGATGTCGTACGGATCGTGCGGCGCGAACTGGACGAGACGTGTGTGCGGCTGGTGTCGGCCCTCATCCGTGGGCAGGCGCCGCAGGACCGGGCTCGTGGCCCCCGCTGGCGGGCCCAGCTCGACGACCTGACCACCGAGCCCGCGCCCCGCACGGACCGTTTCTCGCACGCCACGGCCGTGCTGGAGCTCTACCGACTGCTGCTGCGGCTTCCGGCCCTGGAGGCGCTCGACGAGCCCCCGGCCGGCTCGGGCCCGTCGCGGGGCGGCGCATCACGGGGTCGCGCATCGCGAGGGCACTCGTCGCGAGGTGACGCGGAAGGAACGGCGCCGGAGTCGCGCATGCTCACGCGCATCCGCGCGCTGCTGGCCAAGGCGGAGGCGACCGGGTTCCCGGAGGAGGCGGAGGCCCTGAGCGCCAAGGCGCAGGAGCTGATGGCCCGGCACAGCGTCGACGAGGCGCTGCTCGCGGCCGGTGCGCCGACGGCGGAGGCGCCGGTGGGCTGCCGCATCGGGGTGGACGCACCCTACGAGCAGACCAAGGCGGTCCTGCTGGACGCGGTGGCCGCCGCCAACCACTGCCGGGCGGTGTGGAACGAGGCTCTCGGGTTCAGCACCGTGGTCGGCTTCGCCTCCGACCTGGAGGTCGTCGAACTCCTCTACACCTCCCTGCTCGTGCAGGCCACCACGGCCCTGACGAAGGCCGAGGCGGCCCAGCGTGCGGGCGGGCGGAAGCGGACCAAGACCTTCCGGCAGTCCTTCCTCGCCGCCTACGCCCACCGCGTGGGCGCTCGCCTGACGGAGGCCGCCGGCACCCAGGTCACCGACGACCTGCTGCCGGTGCTGGCCTCCCGGGAGGCGGCGGTCACCGAGCGGCTGGACGACCTCTTTCCCGAGACCACGACGACCCGGCTGCGCGGGGTGAGCGACGCCGCGGGCTGGGAGGAGGGCGTGCGGGCGGCGGACGACGCCCGGGTCGGGGCGCGCCCGCGGCTTCCCTGAAACCGCCGCTCGCGGGCGGCCGTCAGTCGCCCGTCTGCTGGTAGGCGCTCACCGAGACCTGGTGCTCGCCGTCGTCGGTGATCGCGATCCTGCCGTAGGTCCAGCGGATCCGCCGGGTGTCGGTCCCGGGGGACAGGCGGAAGTGCAGGTGGCCGGGGTTGAAGGAGGGTCCGCGCACGTAGGTGACGACGAAGGACGTCGTCTCGCCGTGGGCCAGGGTGACATCCCGGGGCTTCGCCCCCTCGACCAACGGCACGTCGGCCGTCTCGGAGTCGCTGACGCCTGCCAGGACGACCTCGGGGGTGCTGGGCAGGACGCAGGGGTCCCCCTGGTTCAGGACCGTGAAGGGAACCTCACCGGTGTCGCCGTCGGCCGGAGCGACGCTCGCGGCACCGGCCTCCACGCGCACCTGGCCGATCGTGCACGCGGCGGCCGCCCGGTCCGTGCTCTTGCCGTCGCCGTCGCCGCCGTCGGCCCCGCCGCCGCTGTCGCAGGCGGACAGCAGCAGGAGGGAAGCAGCCGCGAAGGCGGTGGCGGTGACGGGCAAGGCGCGCATGAGGGTCCCCCCGGGGATCGGTGGCGGTGAGCACCGATCATCACGCACACGGACCGCGGCGCGCCGCCCGGCCCGGCGAAGTCCACCCCATCGGCGTCCCGCCCGCGCGTGAGGAGCCGGCGCGCGGGGAGCCGGACTCGGCTGCCCCGGAAACCCGCTCGGCCTGCGGGCCCCAGGAACCGGCCCTTCCGTCGGGGTGCGGCTGGCAGGGCGTGTCTTAGCTGGCAGGGCGTGTCTTAGGGGAGCGGCCCTTGCGTCGGGGGCCGGCCGGCAGGGCGTGCCCCAGGAACCCGCCATCCCTCCCGAAGCTCCGTCGCCAGGACGTGCCGCACCCTAGGAGCCGCGCCCTAGGAGCCCAGCCCTTCCGTCGGCAGTCCCGTCGGCAGGCTGCCGCCCTCGGCCTTGGTGTACGTCTCGGTGCCGAGGGGCCCGTCCCACGTGATCTTGAGGGTGGACCCGGTCACGGAGTCGACCGTCCCCTGGGCCCGGTCGTCGTTGCCGTCGCCGCAGTCCAGGGAGACGGTGTGCGATCCGTCGGCCTGCCGCGCGGTGCCGCTGCAGACGGTGCCGCCGGTGGCGAAGAGTCCGGCCTGTTCCCCGGTGACGACCAGGGCGACGGCCTTGCCCCCGGTCGTGGCGAGCCAACTGCCCTCCAGCTCGCCGGCCGGGGCGCCGCTCGCGTCGCCCGAACCGTCCGGCGCGCCCGAACCCCCCGTTCCGCCACCGGAGCCGGCGGTCGCGGTCACGGACGGAGTGGCGTCGGACCCGGCGTCGTCACCGGAGTCCCCGTCGGAGCTGCACGCGGTGAGGAGGAGCGCGGCCACCAGGCCGGAGCCGGCCACCGCGAGGCGCATCCGCCGCCGGGCGGTGACGGTGGCGGTGGTGCGGCCGGTGCCGGCGGGGGCGCGGCTGCCTGCCGCGCGGGAGACGGCCCCGGGCCCCGGTGCCACCGACGACGCCGCCTGTGTCGATGCCCCGGTCGACGCCGCTGTCGACGCCCCGGTCGAGGCGGGCGCCGGTCCTGGTGCCGCCGACGTTGACGCTGCCACTGGTGCCACCGACGTCACTGCGAGCCCCCTAGCGGTAGTGGCCTGAGGTGGAGTGGCCTGGTGCGGCCGAAAACGACGCAGCCAGCTAACAGGACCCGCCCCGGAGCCCACCAGGGGCAGTGACGCAGGTCGCATTCCGGGGGTGGGAAGCGTCACGCGCCACGGGGGTCGCGAATGCGCGGAAAGGAAAACTGGGCACGTTCACAGGCATAAGAACGGCACATAAGGAAACACGAGGGAACACGTGGGCCCGTGCCTGCGTCTCATAGGGGGCGGGGATGCCGCGCGGTGGGTCCGCCGGGAGCAGGAGACGCTCGGACCGGGCCCGTCGCGCCTGTAACCGCAGGAACACCCGCCGTGCACGTGCATCTGCCCATGCACCTGCACGTGAAACAGAGCTATGATCCGGGTCAGTTGACCAATGCATCAATGGCCACTTCAGCCAGTGCACCACCGGGGAGCGACCTGTGGACCACGACGTGTACGACGGTGACGTGTACGACGGTGCCGACGCGTCCGGCGTGTACAACGGCATGGCGGCCACCACGCTGGACGGCGTGGCCTGGCAGAAGAGCCGGCACAGCAACTCGCAGGGTTCCTGCGTGGAGTTCGCCCGGTTGCCGGGCGGGGACGTGGCGGTGCGCAACTCCCGTTTCCCCGACGGCCCCGCGCTCGTCTACACCCGCGCGGAGATCGAGGCGATGCTGCTGGGCGTGAAGGACGGCGAGTTCGATCACCTGGTCGTGGGCTGACCCGCGGCGGGCCGTTCGGCCGGTCGGACCGAACCGCCCGGACGGCCGCACGGCCACGCGCGCGTCCGGTCCACGGTCCCGGCTCGAACAGCCGAACCCCCGCACCCGCACCAGCACCCGCACCCCACCCCCACAGCCGGATGCGGGCGCACCCGCCGGCGCGACGCTCTCCCGCCACCGCATCGAACCCCGCCCTCAGCCGCCCGACGGCCGCCCCGCCCGCGGTGCCTGATGCCCCGGTCGGCCCCGCTGCGCCTGAGGCTCCCGCCTCTCCCGCTGCTCCCGCCTCTTCCGGTGTCCCCGTTGCTTCCGCTGCTCAGGGGGGCGGTGACGCGCGTAGAAGCGCGGCGCCATGATGCGGGGCCGTTCATCATCCGGGGATGGGGTGCGCGCCGTCGCCCGGACAGGACAGCCGGAACAGTGCCCAGACGACCTTGCCGTGGAGCGCGCCCGCCATGGGGTGCCAGCCCCAGCCGTCGCTGAACGACTCGACGAGGAAGAGTCCGCGCCCCGATTCGGCGGCGAAGTCGTCCGAGTCGCGGGCCACCGGGCTGTCGTGGCTGGGATCGCGCACCGCGCACACCAGGCGTTCGGTCCACCGCATCAGGTGCAGCCGGACCGGCGGCTCCTGGCCGCACAGTCGTGACGCGTCGGCCGGCAGGGCGTGCCGCAGGGCGTTGGTGACCAGTTCGGACACCACGAGGCACACGTCGTCGAACCGGTGGCCGAGCTCCCACTGGTCCAGGGTCGTCCGCGTGAACCTCCGGGCGTCGCCCACCGCTTCGTAGCGAGCGGGGAGGGCGCAGGAGGCGGCGTCGGACACGGCCGCGGGGTCCAGCGGCGGAAGGCCCTGCCGTAACGGCTCGAGCATGGTCGATCCATTCGTCCCCATGCGAGGCACTCCCGGAAATTCGCGGTCCAAGCGAGGCGGCGGTGGTGCGGGACCATGGTTTCGGATGCGAACAGCAGATGCAAGGGCAGATGCACGTGCAGCTGACCGAAATGGCCCTGCCCGTACCGCTTGTTGGTCAATTTTTCCGTCATCTCGCTGTCCACTTCCGGCTGTCCTCTTGCCTCCGGGTTGATCCTTCCTGAACGGATTCCTTGGCTTGAATCCATTTCCGTAACCGGGCGAGTACAGCTCGGAGTGTTTTAGTGGCAGACTGCGGCGTCTGAAGACGTTGGGGAGGCTGGCGAACGTGAGCGCGGGAGAGCCGGGATCGGTGGTGCGGCGCATGCTGCTCGGATCACAACTCAGGCGACTGCGTGAGGCTCGGGGGATCACGCGTGAGGCGGCGGGCTACTCGATCCGCGCCTCCGAATCGAAGATCAGCCGGATGGAGTTGGGCCGGGTGAGCTTCAAGACCAGGGATGTCGAAGACCTGTTGACGCTGTACGGCATCACGGACGAGCAGGAGCGCACCTCGCTCCTCTCCCTCGCCAAGGAGGCCAACGTCGCGGGCTGGTGGCACAGTTACTCGGACGTGCTGCCGACCTGGTTCCCGACCTACGTGGGCCTGGAGGGCGCGGCGTCGCTGATCCGGGCGTACGAGGTGCAGTTCGTCCACGGCCTGCTGCAGACGGAGCAGTACGCCCGCGCCGTCGTCCGGCGGGGGATGAAGGGGGCGAGTGAGGCCGACGTGGAGCGCCGGGTGGCGCTGCGGCTGGAGCGGCAGAAGTACCTGGTCTCCGAGAACGCCCCGGACTTCCACGTGATCCTCGACGAGGCCGCCCTGCGCCGGCCGTACGGCGACCGCGAGGTGATGCGCGGCCAGCTCCAGCATCTGATCGACGTGTCCGAGCACCCCAACGTGCGGTTGCAGGTCATGCCGTTCAGCATGGGCGGCCACTCCGGGGAGTCCGGCGCCTTCACGATCCTCAGCTTCCCCGAGTCCGACCTGTCGGACGTGGTGTACCTGGAGCAGCTGACCAGCGCCCTCTACCTGGACAAGGCCGAGGACGTCGCGCAGTACGAGACGGCGCTCAAGGAGCTCCAGCACGACTGTCCGGGCCCGTCGGAGAGCCGGGACCTTCTCCGTGGACTCCTCCAACTCTCTTGAAACATAAGTACGATGACGTGCGATCAGACCAGCGGGTCGGTCCGGTGCCGGCTCCGGCAGCGAGGGATTGAGGGATCACATGTCGTCGTACTTCACCGACCTGGCCCAGCAGTACATTGACGGTGAGTGGCGCCCGGGCACGGGCTCCTGGGACATCATCGACTTCAATCCGTACGACGACGAGAAGCTGGCGTCGATCACGATAGCCACGGTCGACGAGGTGGATCAGGCGTACCGGTCGGCGGCCCGTGCCCAGAAGGAGTGGGCGGCCACCAACCCGTACGCCCGCCGGGCGGTGTTCGAGAAGGCGCTGAGGCTGGTCGAGGAGCGCGAGGAGGAGATCTCCGAGGCGATCGTCGCCGAGCTCGGCGGCACGCGGCTGAAGGCCGCGTTCGAGCTGCACCTGGCCAAGGAGTTCCTGCGGGAGGCGGTGCACCTGGCGCTGCGTCCCGAGGGCCGGATCATCCCCTCGCCCGTGGACGGCAAGGAGAACCGCGTCTACCGGGTGCCGGTCGGCGTGGTCGGTGTGATCAGCCCCTTCAACTTCCCCTTCCTGCTGTCGCTGAAGTCGGTCGCCCCGGCCCTGGCCCTCGGCAACGGCGTGGTCCTCAAGCCGCACCAGAACACCCCGATCGTGGGCGGGTCCCTGATCGCGAAGATCTTCGAGGATGCCGGACTGCCCGGCGGGCTGCTGAACGTCGTCATCACGGACATCGCGGAGATCGGCGACGCCTTCCTGGAGCATCCGATACCGAAGGTCATCTCCTTCACCGGCTCCGACACGGTCGGCCGTCACGTCGCCACCGTCTGCGCCTCCCTCTTCAAGCGCTCGGTGCTCGAACTGGGCGGCAACAGCGCCCTGGTGGTCCTCGACGACGCCGACGTGGACTACGCCGTGGACGCGGCCGTCTTCAGCCGTTACGTGCACCAGGGGCAGGTCTGCATGGCCGCGAACCGGGTGCTGGTGGACCGTGCGGTGGCCGACGAGTTCACCGAGAAGTTCGTCGCCAAGGTCAAGTCCCTGAAGGCCGGCGACCCCAGCGATCCCGCGACCGTCATCGGCCCGGTGATCAACTCCCAGCAGGCGGACGCCCTGTCGGGCGTGGTCGAGCAGGCGCTCGCCGAGGGCGCGACGGCGCTCGTGCGGGGCGGGCGGACCGCCAACCTGGTCGAGCCGTCCGTGCTCACCGACGTCCCGGCCGACTCGGCGCTGCTGCGGCAGGAGGTGTTCGGCCCGGTGGTCTTCCTCGTCCCCTTCGACGGCGAGGAGGAGGCCGTGCGCCTGGTCAACGACTCCCCGTACGGCCTGAGCGGTGCCGTGCACACCGGGGACACCGAGCGGGGTGTGAACTTCGCCAAGCGGATCGACACCGGCATGTTCCACGTGAACGACGGCACCGTGCACGACGAGCCGATCGTCCCCTTCGGCGGCGAGAAGCACTCGGGCATCGGCCGCCTCAACGGCGACAGCATGCTGGACGCCTTCACCACCATGAAGTGGATCTCGGTGCAGCACGGCCGGAGCGGCTTCCCGTTCTGACGGTCGGACGGGCCGTTCCGGAGTCCCCGGACACCGGCTGCCCGACACCGAACCCCGAAGACCGAACCCCGAACCCGGAAGACCGAACCCGGAAGACCGAATGCCGGATACCGGTGCCCGGGCAACCGGGCCGGACCGGGTCTCCCGCACGGGCCATCGAGGACAGAAGCTGACCTCGATGGCCCGTAGCGTCCTTCGTGTCAGGCGGCAGGGAACTCCTGCACCCCAGCGACGGAAGGCGGACGGTCATGGTCACGCATGTGGGACCCGAGGAGCCCGGTGACGAGCGAGGGGCGCTGCTGGCCTTCGTCGCCGAGCAGCGCGGCGCGATCCGGCGCGCCCTGCTGGGGCTGACCGACGAGCAGGCGTCCTCCCGGCCCAGCGCGAGCGAGCTGTCCCTGGCGGGGCTGCTCAAGCACGTCGCCGAGGTCGAGCAGGGGTGGATCGCCCGGGCGAAGGGTGAGCCGCCGGCGGTCCACCGGGACGAGTCGAACTGGCACGAGTGCTTCCGGCTGACCGGCGACGAGACGGTGGCGGACCAGCTCGCGTACTACGAGAAGGTGGCCGCGGAGACGGAGGCGTTCATCCGCGCGGTCCCGAGTCTCGACGACACGTTCCTGGTCGCGAAGACGTCGTGGAACCCGAGGGACGAGTGGCTGTCGATGCGGTGGCTGTGTCTGCACCTGATCCGCGAGACCGCCCGGCACGCCGGCCACGCCGACATCATCCGGGAGTCCCTGGACGGCGCGACGGCCTTCGAGCTGGTGGCGCGGGAGCAGGGCGGTGACGACCGGGGGTGAGCCCCGGCGGCGGGCCCGGCAGCCCCGTGCCGGTCCCCGGGCCGGCGGCGCGGGGGCCGGGGCAGCGGCCGGGAGCACACCCGGGCGTCCTACGCTGGGCGCATGTCAGCGATCCGTCTCCTCGTGCTGGGCGCGGTGCGCCAGCACGGGAGGGCCCACGGCTACCAGGTCCGCAACGACCTCGAGTACTGGGGCGCGCACGAGTGGTCCAACGCCAAGCCGGGCTCGATCTACCACGCCCTCAAGCAGATGGCGAAGCAGGGACTGCTGTACGCGCACGAGATCGCCCCGTCGACGGCCGGCGGCCCGCCGCGCACCGAGTACGAGATCACCGAGGCGGGCAACGAGGAGTTCTACGCGCTGCTGCGCGCGGCCTTGGTCGACTACGACCTGCGGATGGACGTGAAGTCGGCGGCGGTCGGCTTCATCGTCGACCTGCCGCGCCAGGAGGCGGTGGAGCTGCTCCGGGAGCGGATCCGGAAGATCGAGGAGTGGCGGGCCACGGTCAGCGGGGAGTACCTGCCGGCGGGCGGCCCCGACGAGCTCGGGCACATCGGCCAGATCATGCGGCTGTGGGACAGCTCGGCCGAGGCCGAGGCGGTGTGGGCCCGTGAGCTGATCGAGAAGATCGAGTCCGGCGCCTACACCTTCAGCGGCGAGGGCGAGCCGTTCGTCGCGGTCCTGGCCGAGGGTCAGGAGAACCCGTACGGGCCGGGCGAGCCCCACCCCGGAGACGCCCGCTGACGGACCCCCACCCCGGAGACGCCCGCTGACGGGCCCCCGGCCCGGTGCCCGGTGGGACGGCCGGGGCATCGAGCGAGTAATCAAGTTTGACGAGTGGAGCGGACGGGCACTACCGTCCCGGGCTAGTAGTCAACCTTGACTAGTGGAGCGGTTTTGACCGGCAAGGAAGGGAGTCGCAGTGTCAGTGGCCGACACGGTGATCACCGTGGAACAGGCACGCAAGACGTACGGCGGCAAGGGCGCAAGGGATGCCACCCCCGCCCTGGACGGCCTCGACCTCACGGTGGCGCGGGGCACCGTGCACGGCGTGCTGGGACCGAACGGCGCGGGCAAGACCACCCTGGTCCGCATCCTGGCCACCCTGCTGCGCCCCGACGCGGGCCGTGTCGAGGTGGCGGGGCACGACGTGGTGCGTGACGCGTACGCCGTGCGGCTGCGCATCGGACTGCTCGGCCAGCACGCGGCGCTCGACGAGGAACTGGGCGGGCGGCAGAACCTGGAGCTGTTCGGCCGGCTGCACCACCTCGGCGCCCGCCGCGCCCGCGCCCGGGCCGACGAACTCCTCGAACGCTTCGACCTGACCCGCACCGGCCGCAAGGCGGTAGGGCAGTACAGCGGGGGCATGCGGCGCCGCCTGGACCTCGCCGCGTCCCTGATCACCGAGCCGGAGGTGCTGTTCCTGGACGAGCCGACGACCGGGCTGGACCCCCGCGGGCGGGCCGAGGTGTGGCAGTCGGTCCGCTCCCTGGTGGGCGGTGGCACCACGGTGCTGCTCACCACCCAGTACCTGGAGGAGGCCGACCAGCTCGCGGACCGCATCTCGGTCGTCGACGCCGGCCGGGTCATCGCCGACGGCACGGCGGACGAACTGAAGGCGGCCGTCGGCGGCGACCGCATCGACGTCGTGCTGCGCGACGCCGGACAGCTCGGCGCCGCCTCCGCCCTGCTCCCCGCGGCGCCCGGGGCGGTCACGGTGGACGCCGACCGCCGCCTGCTCAGCGCCCCCGTCACCGACCGCATGGCGGCGCTGACCGGCGTGGTCCGCGCCTTGGCGGAGGCGGGCATCGAGGCCGAGGACATCGCCCTGCGCAGGCCCACGCTGGACGAGGTGTTCCTGCACCTGACCGGGCCCGACGACCGAGTGGAGGAGCCCGCGTGATCACCTACGCACTGACCGACTCCTGGACCATGACCCGCCGCGAACTCGCCCGCTGGGGGCGCCGGCCGGTCGCCGTCGTGGTGAACCTGGTGTTCCCGGTGATGCTGCTGCTGATGTTCGGCTACCTGGTCGGCGGCGGCCGGGGCGTCGACGGCAGCTACCTGGACTTCCTGCTGCCCGGCATGCTCGCCCTCACCATGGCCTTCGGTCTGGAGGGCACGATGGTCGCCGTCACCCAGGACCTCGACAAGGGCGTCGTCGACCGCTTCCGCTCCCTGCCGATGGCCAACGGCGCGGTGCTGGTGGGCCGTTCGGCCGCCGACATGCTCCAGTCCGTGCTCGGCCTGGCGGTGCTCCTGACCGTCGCCGCCGCGCTCGGCTGGCGCCCCCACGGCGGCCCGGCGGCCTTCCTGACCGCCGTGGGGCTGCTCCTGCTGCTCCGCTTCGCCATGCTGTGGATCGGCATCCACCTGGCCCTGGTGGCCGGCCGGCCCGAGATGGTGCAGGCCGTGCAGATCCTGGTCTGGCCGGCCGGGTTCCTGTCCACGGCGTTCGCGTCGCCCGGGTCCATGCCCGGCTGGCTCGGCACCCTGGTCCAGTGGAACCCGATCTCCCACACCGCCGAGGCCGCGCGCGGCCTGTTCGGCCCGGCCGGGGAGTCCGGACACGTGTGGGCCGCCGCCGTCTGGCCGCTGGTCCTGCTCGCGGTGTTCTTCCCGCTCGCGGTACGGAGATTCACGCGGCTCAGCCGCTAGGTGTGCTGTCCCGGGACGTTGGTTACACGCGGGGCGAGGCCGGCAGGGAACCGGTACTGGTACCGGTCCCGGCCCCCGCCCCGGCCCCGGCTAGTGGTGGAAGCCGGTGGCCTCGTTCTTGTCCTGCACCAGGGGCTGCGGCTGCCGGCGCAACTGCGGGAGCAGCCGGCCGAGATCGTCGGCGAACAGGTCGGCGAGGTCCTCGGAGAAGCCGTTGCGGCACACCACCCGCAGCACCGACAGGTCCTCGCGGTTCGCCGGGAAGGTGTACGCGGGCACCAGCCAGCCGTTCTCCCGCATCCGCCGGGACACGTCGAAGACGTCGAACGCCGTGACGTCCGGTGCGGTGGTGAACGCGAAGACGGGCAACTCGTCGCCCCGGGTGAGCAGCCGGAAGTCGCCGAACGCCTCGATCCGCGCGGCGAGCCCCGTGGCCACGTCCCGCGCGGCCTGCTGCACCGCGCGGTAGCCGTTCCGGCCGAGGCGCAGGAACGTGTAGTACTGCGCGACGACCTGGGCGCCGGGCCGGGAGAAGTTCAGCGCGAACGTCGGCATGTCGCCGCCCAGGTAGTTCACCCGGAACACCAGCTCCTCCGGCAGGGCGTCCGCGTCCCGCCACAGCGCCCAGCCGACGCCGGGGTAGACCAGCCCGTACTTGTGCCCGGAGGTGTTGATCGACGCCACACGCGGCAGGCGGAAGTCCCATACCAGGTCCTCGTCGACGAACGGCGCGACCATGGCCCCGGACGCCCCGTCGACGTGCACGGGGATGTCCAGGCCGGTGCGCTCCTGGAGGTCGTCCAGCGCCGCGCACAGGTCCGCGATCGGCTCGTAGGACCCGTCGAAGGTGGACCCCATGACGCCGACGACCCCGATGGTGTTCTCGTCGCACAGCTCGGCCGCCGCCCGCGGGTCCAGGTGGAAGCGGTCGCCCTCCATGGGCACCTGACGGGCCTCCACCTCCCAGAAGGTGCAGAACTTCTCCCAGCAGACCTGGACGTTGACGCCCATGACGAGGTTCGGGCGGGCCTCGCGGGAGGGGTAGCGGCCGGCGTTGCGCCGGGCCCAGCGGCGTTTCATCGCCATCCCGGCGAGCATGCACGCCTCGCTCGACCCGGTCGTCGAACAGCCCACGGCCGCCGAGGGATCGGGCGCGTTCCACAGGTCGGCGAGCATCGCCACACAGCGCCGTTCCAGCTCGGCGGTGCGCGGGTACTCGTCCTTGTCGATCATGTTCTTGTCCCGGCACTCCGCCATCAGCCGCCCCGCCTCGGGCTCCATCCAGGTGGTGACGAAGGTGGCCAGGTTGAGCCGCGCGTTGCCGTCCAGCATCAGCTCGTCGTGCACGAGCTGATACGCCGTCGAGGGGGCCATGGGGGTCTCGGGCAGCCGGTGCTTGGGCGGCGCCTGGGTCATGTCGCCGACCGGGTTCGCCGCCCCCAGGAAGGGATTGACGGACAGGGGACGGTCGTCGTGCTGCGGGTGGTCGTGGAGCGGCATGAACACCTCCGGGGCGTGGGGCCTACGGGGACGAGAAAGGACGGGGTAGGACGAGACGGGACGGGGAAGGACGAGAAGGGACGGGAAAGCCGTGGGGACGGCGGCGGTGAGCCGCCGAACGCAGCCGGTGACGACGACGGCGCCGGGCGGCGCGGGCCGGGCCGGCGGACGCGCCGACCGGACCGGCCGCCACCGGACGGGCCCGGCCACGTCCCGGCCGCGACCGCTCCACGCCCCCGGTCACCGGACCGCCGTCCCGTCCGGCCGGAGCTGCATCTGCGGACGCCCCGTCACCAGCAGCCAGGCGGGCAGCGAGGCGATGCACAGCAGCGCGATGATCCCCGGCGAGGAGACCAGGACGGCGGCGACGAACAGGCTCACCCAGCCCTGCCGGGTGATGGCCAGCAGCAGGCCCAGGACCGCCGCCGAGACCCCCACCGCCGGGTGCACGGCGGGCACCAGGGCGTGCGCGCACAGTCCGAGCGCGGTGCCGACGAACACGGCCGGGAAGATCCGTCCGCCCCGGAACCCGCAGGACGCGGCGACCAGCAGGGCCGCCAGCTTCACCACCGCCATGACGGCGAACTCGCCCGCCGTCCAGCCGTCGGGGTCGCCCGCCAGCTCCGCGATCTCGTGCAGGCCCTTGAACAGCGTCAGATGGCCGCCCACCGCCGCCAGGGCGGCCAGGACGACACCGCCCGCGGGCAGCATCAGCATCGGGTGCCGGAGCCTGCCGAAGGCCCGGTGGACGTACGGGAAGGCCCGCACGGCGGCCATGCCGAGCAGCGCGCCCACCGAGGCGATGACGAGGGCCGCGAGCAGGTCGGCCCAGTCGGGGTGGCCGAAGGACGGCAGGTGCAGGTCGAAGTTGGGCCGGGAGACCAGGGTGACGGTGAGCGCGCCGGCGCCGGCCGCGGTGAGCGGCGCGAAGACGCCGTCCCAGAGCTGCCCCTTGAGCCGCTGCCCGGCCAGGGCCTCGGAGATGATCAGCGCGGCGGCCACCGGCGTGCCGAACAGCGCCCCGATCGTCGCCGCCTCGGCGAGCGCCGCCCAACTGCGTTCCGGGGCCGCCGGGAAGGCCCGCAGCCCGGCCCAGACGGCCAGCGAGACGTTGACGGCGATGATCGGGTTCTCGGGGCCGAGACTCGGCCCGCCCGCGAGCATCAGGGCGGTCGCCAGCAGCAGTCCCGGCAGCGCGGCGGGCGGCAGGACGGGGGCGTCGAGACCGGTGGTGGCGGGGTCCGGACCCGCGTGCCCGGGGACCTTCCACACCACCAGGCCCACGGCGATCCCGGTGGCGACGAGCACCACGGACATCCACAGCACGGAGTACCGGCCGACCCCGAGCGCGTCGGGCACCGTCCGCCACAGCACGTCCTGGAGTTCCTCGGCCCCGGCATCCACCCCCACCAGCAGCAGGCTCGCCGTCACGCCGACCAGCAGCGCCGGGAGGATGGACGGCAGCAGGGCGCGTGCCGGAGTCGCCGGAGCCGTGGCGGGTGTGTGCGGGGGACTGTCCTGGACCACGCGCACACGATAGACGGGTGAAAGCGGCAAACCGCGCTGAAACGGGCGTACGTGACGTGTGGGCGCCCGCGCCCGCCGGCTTGCACCTCACGTGACGTGAGGCCCCAGGGTGGAGTGCGTACCGAGAAGGGAGCGGAAGTGAGCTACTCCGTGGGACAGGTCGCCGGATTCGCCGGGGTGACGGTGCGCACGCTGCACCACTACGACGAGATCGGCCTGCTCGTCCCGAGCGAGCGCAGCCACGCGGGTCACCGGCGCTACGGCGACGCCGACCTCGACCGGCTGCAGCAGATCCTGTTCTACCGGGAGCTCGGCTTCCCGCTCGACGAGGTCGCCACCCTGCTCGACGACCCGGACGCGGACCCGCGCGCGCACCTGCGCCGCCAGCACGCCCTGCTGACCGCCCGGATCGAGAAGCTGCAGAAGATGGCGGCGGCCGTGGAGCACGCCATGGAGGCACGCAGCATGGGCATCAACCTGACACCCGAGGAGAAGTTCGAGGTCTTCGGGGACCACGACCCCGAGCAGTACGAGGAGGAGGTGCGGGAGCGCTGGGGCGGCACCGACGCCTACCGCCAGTCCAAGGAGCGGGCCGCCTCCTACACCAAGGAGGACTGGCAGCGCATCCAGCGCGAGGGTGACGAGCTCACCCGGCGCTTCGTTGCCCTGATGGAGGCCGGTGAACCGGCGGACTCCGAGGCCGCGATGGACGTGGCCGAGGACCACCGCCTGTGGATGACGCGCAACCACTACGACTGCGACCACCCGATGCACGCGTGCATCGGCGAGATGTACGTCTCGGACGAGCGGTTCACGCGGTCCATCGACCAGACGCGTCCCGGACTGGCCGCTTACGAGCGCGACGCCATCGTCGCCAACGCCGCCCGGCACTCCTGACCGCAGGGGCACGGGGCACGGGGCACGCGGGTCGCGGCGGCCGGCGCGGCGGGGCGAGGGGGCCGGCGCGGGCCGGCGGACGGCTCCCGGCGCCCCGCCCCCGGACGTGGGGAACGGGTGCCCGGGAGCCGTCCCGGCCACGGGCCCGGCAGGCCCCCGGAAGCCCCGCCGCGGCCCGGGGCGGGGCGGGACGAAGCACCCTGGAACCCGGGGCAGGGCGCCCGCGTTGAGACAACGTTGGTACTTTGGGCGCGCCGCCCGGCCCCCCTCACCCCATAAGCCAGGAGCCCCAGCCCCGTGACGACCCTTGCGCTCGGCCCCGAGTGGCTGAGCCCGGACTACCTGATCAGCACGTTCAGCCTGCCCGGCATCCTGCTGATCGTCTTCGCCGAGTCCGGTCTCTTCGCCTTCCTGCCCGGTGACTCCCTGCTGTTCACGGCGGGCCTCTTCGTAGCCGAGGGCAACTACATCAGTCAGCCGCTGTGGCTCGTCTGCACCCTGATCGTGCTGGCCGCGGTCATCGGTGACCAGGTCGGCTACATGATCGGCAAGTTCTTCGGCCCGAAGCTGTTCAGCCGCCCCAACTCCAAGCTCTTCAAACAGGAGAACCTGGAGAAGGCGCACGAGTTCATGGAGAAGTACGGCCCCAAGGCGATCGTGCTGGCCCGCTTCGTGCCCATCGTGCGGACCTTCGCCCCGATCGTGGCCGGCGCCGGCCGCATGCAGTACCGCACCTTCCTGACGTACAACATCGTCGGCGGCATCGCGTGGGGATGCGGCGTCACGGTGGCGGGCTACTGGCTGGGCCAGATCGACCTGATCAAGGAGAACGTGGAGACGATCCTCATCCTGATCGTGTTCCTCTCCGTGGTCCCGATCATCGTGGAGTACCTGCGCGAGCGGGCCAAGAAGAAGCGCGCCGGCGCCGAGGCCGCCCCGGCCGCCGCGCAGCAGCACCAGGCGCCGCTCATGGACGACGCGACCACCCAGCTGCGCCGCATCGCCCCCGACGACCGCGGCCCCGCCCCGATGGCCCCGCAGGCCCCCCGTCCCCAGCAGACCGCTCCCCAGCAGGCCGCCCCGCAGCCCTACGGCGGCCCGGCCCACGGCGGCCCCGCCCAGGGTGACCCGTACCCGTACGGCGGTGGCGCCTACGGGAACCGGCCGCCCCACGGCGACGGCGGCGGGCCCCGGCAGCAGCCCCCGCAGCCCCAGCAGCCCTACGGCAACGGGCCGTACCCGCCGCAGGGCCACCCCGGCCAGGCGCCCTGGCCGGGAGACGGACAGCGACCGCGGCAGCCGTACGACCAGGGCTACTGAGCCCCCGGCCGGACGCGGGGTTCCGGGTCAGAAACCCCGCGTCCGCTTCGCCGCACGGCGCTTCTCGGCGGAACCGATCTTCAGGGTGATCCGTGAGATCTCGGCACCGAGGTTCACCCCGATGGCGATGGCCATGGCGAGCGCCACCGCCTTGGTGAGGTACGTCAGGCCGGTGTCGACCTCGTTCTGCGCGATGTTCAGCAGACCGAAGTAGGTCGCCGAACCGGGCAGCAGGGGGCCGATCGCCGCCGTGGTGTACGGCAGCGCGGAGGCGAACCGGTACCGGGACAGCAACTGCCCGAACAGCCCCACCACCCCCGCCGCCACGGCCGTGGACGCCACCGGCGAGATGCCGCCCGCGTAGTGCATCGCGCCGTACACCACCCAGGCGACCCCGCCGTTGAGGGTCACCATCAGCACCGTCGCCCGCTCCTGCTGGAGCAGCACGGCGAAGGCCAGGGACAGCATCATCGACGCGGCGATCTGCGTCAGCGGCCGTTCCTCCTGGCCGAGGGCCGCGTCCGGATTCAGCCCGGCGCCCAGCTGCACGCCGAAGTAGAGCACCACCAGCACCCCGGCGACGATGCCGACGAAGAAGTACAGGACCTCCAGGAGCCGGGCGGAGGCGGTGATGTAGAAGCCGGTCAGGCCGTCCTGCACCCCGGCCACCAGCGCCCGTCCGGGCAGCAGCGCGAACAGCCCACCGGTGATCACCGCGGACGCCTTCAGGTTCGCGTGCGCCAGAGTGAGCGCGACCCCTATCGCTGCCGGGGGCATCGCGGCCACGGTGAACTGGTAGAACTCCGGCAGCCCGCGCCCCGCGCACAGCCAGGCCAGCCGGTCGCCGAGCATCGCGCCGATGGCGGCGGCCACGAACACCGGAAGCCCACCGCCGACCAGCACCGAAGCCGATCCCGCGAGCAGCCCGCTCGCCCCGGTCAGGGCCCAGCCGGGGTACGGGTGCCGGTTGCGGCGGATCTCCGCCAGCCGCCGGTAGGCCTCCTCCAGCGACACGTGCGTCTCGTCGTCGCTGAGGTCGTCCACCAGCTGGTAGACGGCCGCCAGCCGGGTGTAGTCGGTGCCCCGGCGGCGCACCGTGCGGGAGGCGGTCACCGGGTCGTCCACCAGGGACGGCTGGTGGGAGATCGACAGCAGGGTGAACGTGACGTTCGGCTCGCAGCGGTCCAGGCCGTAGGAGCGGCACACGGCGAACATCGCCGCCTCCACGTCCTCGGCGCCCTCACCGCCCGCGAGCAGCAGCTCCCCGATGCGCAGGGTCAGGTCGAGCACGCGCGGCACGGCCGGGCCGGTCTCGTCGTCGTGCCGCTGCGCGGACTCCGGGGCCGGACGCTCGGTCACCGGCATGCGCAGCATGGTGCGCATCCGGTCCTGCCAGGGGACGTCCGTCGTCAGGCGCACGGACGGTATGCCGCTGGGCGGGGTGAAGGCCGGCGGTGCCTGGCGGGTCTGGTAGGTACTCGGCGGGTTGAACGCCGACCCCTCGGTCTCCGGTGGCGACTGCGGCGCCACGTCCAGGCCCGACGGCAGCGCGAACTCCGAGGTGGTCTCCGACTCCGTGCCGGCGGTCTTCGGGACCGCCAGCCCCTCGGGAACGGCGAACTCGGAGGTCGTCGACGACTCCGGTTCGGCCGACGCTCCCCGCCCGGCAGGGGGGAGGAAGGCACTCCTCGCCTCGTCCGACTGCGGCTTGCGGTCCTCCGCGTCCCTCACGTGTGCAGCGCTCCCTGTACGACACCGTCCCTCGGGTCATCCGTTCCCCGTAGATCCTCAGTATGCGCACGGAAGAGCACGACGGGCCGCACGCGTGAGCGTACGGCCCGTCGGACGGGTCGGGCGGGGGCTCAGTGGCCGCCCTGCTCCTCGAAACGCTTGTAGGACCGCTCGATCTCGGCCTCGGCGTCCACCCGGCCCACCCAGTTGGCCCCCTCGACCGACTTGCCGGGCTCCAGGTCCTTGTAGACCTCGAAGAAGTGCTGGATCTCCAGGCGGTCGAACTCGGAGACGTGGTGGATGTCGCGCAGGTGCTCCACGCGCGGGTCCGTCGACGGCACGCACAGCAGCTTGTCGTCGCCGCCCGCCTCGTCCGTCATCCGGAACATGCCGATCGCGCGGCAGCGGATCAGGCAGCCCGGGAACGTCGGCTCGTCCAGGATGACCAGCGCGTCCAGCGGGTCGCCGTCCTCGCCGAGGGTGTTCTCGACGAAACCGTAGTCGGTCGGGTAGGCGGTCGAGGTGAAGAGTCGACGGTCCAGGCGGATCCGACCCGTCTCGTGGTCCACCTCGTACTTGTTCCGCGAACCCTTCGGGATCTCGATCGTGACGTCGAACTCCACCGGTGGCTCCTCCATGATCAACACATAGTTCTGGTGGTTAAGTGTCCCTCACGCAGGTGTGTGATCGCGAAAGGGGCTGGTGGTCGTGCCAGAGCTGAGGCCTTGGCGGGCCGCGAGACCGCACGTGGTGCGGATCGCGGGCGCCGTACGACCGCGGGCGGCACGGGCGGCGGCCGCCGTCCGGCCGCGCCTCGCGCGGGCCGTCGCCGCCGCCACGCCACGCCTGGCGCGCTCGGACCGGCCGGACTCGCCGCGGGTCACGCGGGTCGGCCGGCCGAAGACCTGGCAGTTCACCGCCACCGCCGCCACCGCCGGTCTGGCGCTGGCCGCCGGGGTGGTGACCGCCGCCGGTCCCTGGGACTCCACCGGTCAGCGTACGGCGGAGCGGGACCGGGCCGTGGCCCTGGAAGCCGCGCGTGGCACAGATCACGGCGCCGCACGCGGCAACGCCGGCACCCCGCCCCGCGGGCCCGACGCGGCGCCCGGCGCCGCCTCCGTGCTCGCCGGTCTCGGCGGCACCGCCACCACCGGACGCCCGGCGCCCACCGGGAAGGCGCTGGCCGCCCTGCTCGACCCGATCCTCCGGTCCCCCGTCCTGGGGCGGCAGTCGGCCGCCGTCGTCGACGCCGCCACCGGCAAGCGCCTGTACGGCACGGCCTCCGGGGACGCCCTGACACCTGCCTCCACCACCAAGATCGCCACCGCGGTCGCCGCGCTCTCCGCGCTCGGCGCCGACCACCGCCTGACCACCCGCACCGCCTACGAACCCGACACGAAAGAGGTCGTCCTGGTGGGCGGCGGCGACCCCACCCTCACCGCCCGCAAGGACGCCAAGGGCTCGGCGAGCCTGCGCGACCTCGCCGCCCGCACCGCCGCCGCCCTGGCCAAGCGCGGCGTGCGCGAGGTGACGCTCTCCTACGACACCACCCTGTACCGCGGGTCCGGGCGGCACCCGATCGGCGTCAACGGCAACCTCGCCGAGGTGACCCCGCTGATGGCCGACGAGGCCCGCACCGACGACTCCACCAGCGGCCCGGTGCGCCGCGTCCAGGACCCCGCCGCGGACGCCGCGCGGACGTTCGGCGGCTTCCTCGCGGACCACGGCGTCAAGACCTCACCGCCCGGCCCGTCGAAGGCGACGACCCGGGCCGACACCCTCGCCACCGTCTCCTCGCCCCCGCTGTCGGTCCTGGCTGAGCGCATGCTGACGCAGAGCGACAACGACATCGCCGAGGCCCTCGCCCGCCACACCGCGATCGCCGCCGGCCGCCCCGCCGACTTCGCCGGAGCCGGCGCGGCCATCACCGCGCAGCTGAAGAAGCTGGGCCTGCCGGTCAAGGGCGCCGTCTTCAAGGACGGCAGCGGTCTCGACCGCCGCGACCGGCTCACCGCCGACCTGCTGACCGCCCTGCTGGTGACGGCGGGCGACCCCGCCCGCCCCGAGCTGCGCGCCGCCCTCACCGGGCTGCCCGTGGCCGGTTTCACCGGCACCCTCTCCGGCCGTTACGCCGACGGCGCGGCCGGGGTCGTCCGCGCCAAGACGGGCACCCTCACCGGCGTGAACGCGCTGGCGGGCACCGTCGTGGACCGCGACGGACGGCTGCTCGCCTTCGCCTTCCTGGCCGACGGCACCAGCGGCCAGAAGGCGGCCGAGGAGGCCCTCGACAAGGCGGCCACGGCGCTGGCGTCCTGCGGCTGCCGGTGACCGCCGCACGCCCTTGGCCCGCCCTCCGCCCGCCCGGCGGCGGCCGTTCCGCCGACTCGCCGCCCTGCCGTCGGTGACGCCCCTCACGTACCGTTGACGCATGACGAGCATCGGTGGTGCTGCCTCTTCCGGGATGGTCGACTGGAATCTCGCGGTCGCGACGGCGACCCGGCTCATGCGGCCGGGCCCCGACGTGAGCCGCGACGAGGCCCGGGCCGTCGTCGCCGAGCTGCGCCGGCACGCGAAGTCCTCCGAGGAACACGTCCGGGGCTTCACCCGGCTCGGCACCGAAGAGACCCACGACACCCCCGTCCTCGTCGTCGACCGGCCCGGCTGGGTCCGGGCCAACGTGGCGGGCTTCCGCGAACTGCTCAAACCCCTCCTGGACAAGATGGAGGAGCGGCGCGGCTCCAGTCCGGGCAACGCGGTGCTCGGTGCCGTCGGCGGCAAGGTCACCGGGGTGGAGCTGGGCGTGCTGCTGTCGTTCCTGGCCTCCCGCGTCCTCGGCCAGTACGAGACCTTCGCCCCCGCCTCCCGCGACCTCCCGGCGGGCGAGAACGGCGGCGGCCGGCTGCTGCTCGTCGCCCCCAACGTCGTCCACGTCGAGCGCGAACTCGAGGTGGACCCCCACGACTTCCGCCTCTGGGTGTGCCTGCACGAGGAGACCCACCGCACCCAGTTCACGGCCGTGCCCTGGCTGCGCGACCACCTGGAGGGCGAGATCCAGGCGTTCCTGGGGGAGACCGACGTCGACCCCATGACCGTGCTGGAACGCCTGCGCGAGGCGGCCCAGACCCTCGTCGGCGGCCGGCCCGAGGGCGAGGAGGACGACGGCGGGCGCTCCCTGGTCGAGATCGTGCAGACGCCGGCCCAGCGCGAGATCCTCGGCCGCCTCACCGCGGTGATGTCCCTGCTGGAGGGGCACGCCGACTTCGTGATGGACGGCGTCGGCCCCGACGTCGTGCCGAGCGTCGCGGAGATCCGCGAGAAGTTCCAGCAGCGCCGGGCCAAGGGCGCCTCGCGCCTGGACCTGGCGCTGCGCAAGCTGCTCGGCCTGGACGCCAAGCTGCGCCAGTACCGCGACGGCGAGCGGTTCGTGCGCGCCGTCGTCGAGGAGGTGGGCATGGACGGCTTCAACCACGTGTGGACCTCGCCGAACACCCTGCCGACCAAAGCGGAGATCGCCGCCCCGGCGGACTGGATCACCCGGGTGCACCGCAAGCCGGAAGCCTGAGTTCCGTTCGGTGGGGGGCGACGGTGACGGCAGGGGGACGCCGGTCCAATCACCCGTCCGAGGGACCGTTTGTCATGCGTAGGCGTGCAATGCTCGGGGAACGCCCCGGTTCTGTCACCATCTACACACTCTGAGTGACCGATCTCGGGGGTCACCCCCGAACCTTCCTGAAGGGAACCGGACATGGGTCCCCATCCTGCGGTCGCGGCGATACGCCTGGCGGTCCGCCGCGTCCTGAACGACGTCCTCGCCGAACACGGCCGCACCGCCGGCCGCTCCGGGTCCGAGCGCTCCTCCTCCCCGCTCGTGCTCGTGGCCTGCTCCGGCGGCGCCGACTCCATGGCGCTCGCCTCCGCCCTCACCTTCGAAGCCCCCCGCCTCGGCGTCCGCGCCGGCGGCATCACCGTCGACCACGGCCTGCAGGCCGGGTCCGACCGGCGCGCCGCCGAGGTCGTGCAGCGGATGCGCGAACTCGGCCTCGACCCCGCCGAGTCGGTCGCCGTGCGCGTCGGCCGCGACGGCGGCCCCGAAGCCGCCGCCCGCGACGCCCGCTACGCCGCCCTCGACGCCGCCGCCGAACGGCACGGCGCCACCGCCGTCCTGCTCGGCCACACCCGCGACGACCAGGCCGAGACCGTTCTGCTGGGCCTCGCCCGGGGCTCCGGCATCCGCTCCCTGTCCGGTATGGCCGCGGTCTCGGGGGCCGACGGCCGCTACCGCCGCCCCTTCCTCCAGCTCGACCGGCAGACCGCCCGCCGGGCCTGCATGGTCCAGTCCCTGCCCGTCTGGGACGACCCGCACAACGCCGACCCCGCCTTCACCCGCTCCCGACTGCGCCACGAGGGCCTGCCCGCGCTGGAGAAGGCCCTCGGCAAGGGCGTCGTCGAAGCCCTCGCCCGGACGGCCCAGCTCTCCCGCGACGACGCCGACGCCCTCGACGCCTGGGCCTCCCGCGCCGAGGACGGCGTACGGGACCCGGAGGGCCGCCTGGAGTGCGCCGGGCTGCACGCCCTGCCGCCCGCCGTGCGCCGCCGCGTGCTGCGCCGGGCCGCGATCGAGGCGGGCGCGCCGGCCGGATCGCTGTTCGCGCGGCACATCGAGGAGGTCGACCGGCTCATCACCGGCTGGCGCGGCCAGGGAGCCATCAACCTCCCCGGCCGGGTCGTCGCCACCCGGCAGGGTGGCAGACTGGTGATTCGGCAAGGCTGAATCCCTCCCCCCGGCAGCGCCGCCGACGGTACGGGGCAGCCGGTGGGACGACCGAAAGTGATGCGGGTGGACGCGAAAGACATGGGTGCCGACCTCGAGAAGGTGCTCCTCAGCAAGGAAGAGATCGACGCCAAGCTGACGGAACTGGCGGCGAAGATCGACGCGGAGTACGCGGGGAAGGACCTGCTGATCGTCGGCGTCCTCAAGGGCGCGGTCATGGTCATGGCCGACCTGGCGCGGGCACTGTCCACCCCCGTCACCATGGACTGGATGGCCGTGTCCTCGTACGGGGCGGGCACCCAGTCCTCCGGCGTGGTGCGGATCCTGAAGGACCTGGACACCGACATCAAGGGCCGGCACGTCCTGATCGTCGAGGACATCATCGACTCCGGGCTGACGCTGTCCTGGCTGATCTCCAACCTCGGCTCGCGCGAGCCCGCCTCCCTCAAGGTGTGCACGCTGCTGCGCAAGCCCGAGGCCGCCAAGGTCGCCATCGACGTGGAATGGGTGGGATTCGACATTCCCAACGAATTCGTCGTCGGATACGGCCTCGACTATGCCGAGAAGTACCGCAACCTCCCGTTCGTCGGTACGCTCTCGCCCCACGTCTACGGCGGCTGAACCGCCCCGGGCGGGTTGCCGTACAGAAGATCGGGAACCCCGGCGGTGTCCGCGCCGTTGGAGCATGCGTAGACGCGTTTGTCAGCCGTCCCGCGCAGCTTCGGGGGACAATGCTGGGGTACCGTCCGAAGAACAGTCTTTATCAAACTCACTATGGCAGGAGGGACGGGGCGGCACCGCTCCGTATGGATGGACGTGAAGCGATACTTCCGTGGGCCGGTCATGTGGATCGTGCTGGCCGTCCTTGCCGTGGTCGTGTTGATGCAGGTCGTCGGTTCGTCCGGCGGCTACAAGACGGTGGACACGGGCCAGGTCGTCCAGGCGATCAACGAGAACAAGGTCGAGCAGGTCAAGCTGACGACGGGCGACGAGCAGACCATCAAGGCCGAGCTCAAGGACGGCGTCGAGATCAAGGGCAGCTCGAAGATCCAGGCGAGCTACATCGGTGACCAGGGCGTCACCATCGCCAACACGCTGCAGGACAAGTACCAGAACAAGCAGATCCCGAAGGGCTACACGGTCTCGCCGTCGAAGCAGAACGCCTTCGTCAGCATTCTGCTGTCGCTGCTGCCCTTCGTCCTCATCGTGGTCGTCTTCCTGTTCCTGATGAATCAGATGCAGGGCGGCGGCTCCCGCGTCATGAACTTCGGCAAGTCCAAGGCGAAGCTCATCACCAAGGACACCCCGAAGACGACGTTCTCCGACGTCGCGGGCTCCGAGGAGGCCGTGGAGGAGCTCCACGAGATCAAGGAGTTCCTGCAGGAACCGGCGAAGTTCCAGGCCGTCGGCGCCAAGATCCCCAAGGGCGTTCTGCTCTACGGTCCCCCCGGTACGGGCAAGACCCTGCTCGCGCGGGCCGTCGCGGGCGAGGCGGGCGTCCCCTTCTACTCGATCTCCGGTTCCGACTTCGTCGAGATGTTCGTCGGTGTCGGTGCCTCCCGAGTCCGTGACCTGTTCGAGCAGGCCAAGGCCAACGCCCCCGCGATCGTCTTCGTCGACGAGATCGACGCGGTCGGCCGCCACCGCGGCGCCGGCCTCGGCGGCGGGCACGACGAGCGCGAGCAGACGCTGAACCAGCTGCTGGTCGAGATGGACGGCTTCGACGTCAAGGGCGGCGTGATCCTCATCGCCGCCACGAACCGCCCGGACATCCTCGACCCCGCGCTGCTGCGCCCCGGCCGCTTCGACCGCCAGATCGCGGTCGACCGCCCGGACATGCAGGGCCGTCTGGAGATCCTCAAGGTCCACCAGAAGGGCAAGCCGGTCGCCCCGGACGTCGACCTGTCGGCCGTCGCCCGCCGCACCCCCGGCATGACCGGCGCCGACCTGGCGAACGTGCTCAACGAGGCGGCGCTGCTGACCGCCCGCAGCGATCAGAAGCTGATCGACAACCACATGCTGGACGAGGCGATCGACCGGGTGGTCGCGGGCCCGCAGAAGCGGACCCGGATCATGTCGGACAAGGAGAAGAAGATCACCGCGTACCACGAGGGCGGACACGCCCTGGTCGCGGCGGCCTCACCCAACTCCGATCCGGTCCACAAGATCACCATCCTCTCCAGAGGCCGGGCCCTCGGCTACACGATGGTGCTGCCGGACGAGGACAAGTACTCCACCACGCGCAACGAGATGCTGGACCAGCTGGCCTACATGCTGGGCGGCCGCGCGGCCGAGGAGCTCGTCTTCCACGACCCGACCACGGGTGCCGCCAACGACATCGAGAAGGCCACCGGCCTCGCCCGCGCCATGGTCACGCAGTACGGCATGACCGAGCGCCTGGGTGCGATCAAGTTCGGCGGCGACAACACCGAGCCCTTCCTCGGCCGTGAGATGACTCACCAGCGCGACTACTCGGAAGAGGTCGCCGCGCTGGTCGACGAAGAGGTCAAGAAGCTCATCGAGGCCGCGCACAACGAGGCCTGGGAGATCCTGGTCGAGAACCGCGACGTCCTCGACAACCTGGTGCTGGCCCTGCTGGAGCGGGAGACGCTGGGCAAGGAGGAGATCGCCGAGATCTTCGCCCCCATCGTCAAGCGCCCGCCCCGGCCCGCCTGGACCGGTTCCTCCCGCCGTACGCCGTCCACCCGTCCGCCGGTCCTCTCCCCCAAGGAGCTGGCCCTGACGAACGGCGCGAACGGCGCGACGCCGGCCATCTCCACCGCCAAGAGCACCGTGGCGGAGCCCGCCCCGGCGCCGGAGCGGACCCCGGAGGAACGCCCCGAGAGCTGACCCGCTCCCCGGCGGCCCCGCCGGGCCCGGAATGGATGCCGCGCCCCCCAGGTTCTAGCCTGGGGGGCGCGGCGTTTTGCGTACCCGCAGTTGAGACGCGTGCCCGGCGCGCGTGAGGCACAGGAACGAGGCACTCCATGACCGACCCCGTGACGCTGGACGGCATAGGCCCCGTCGGCGAGTTCGACGAGAAGAGGGCCCAGAACGCCGTCCGGGAGCTGCTGATCGCGGTCGGCGAGGACCCGGACCGTGAAGGGCTGCAGGAGACGCCGGCCCGGGTGGCGCGGGCGTACAAGGAGATCTTCGCGGGGCTGTGGCAGAAGCCCGAGGACGTCCTGACGACCACGTTCGACCTGGGCCACGACGAGATGGTGCTGGTCAAGGACATCGAGGTGTACTCGACATGTGAGCATCACCTGGTGCCGTTCCGGGGCGTGGCGCACGTCGGCTACATCCCGTCCACCAGCGGGAAGATCACCGGACTGTCCAAGCTGGCCCGGCTGGTGGACGTCTTCGCCCGGCGACCGCAGGTGCAGGAGCGGCTCACTACGCAGATCGCCGACTCCCTCATGGACATCCTGGAGCCGCGCGGTGTGATCGTGGTCGTGGAGTGCGAGCACATGTGCATGTCCATGCGCGGCATCCGCAAGCCCGGCGCGAAGACGCTCACCTCGGCCGTGCGCGGCCAGCTGAGGGACGCGGCCACCCGCAACGAGGCGATGAGCCTGATCATGGCCCGCTGACCGCACCTCCGGGGGCCGCACGGCTCACCGTGCCTGCGGCGACGGTGGGGCCGGCACGGTCTCCCGCCCGGCGCCGGGCAGCGGGCACGGCTCGTGGTGTGGCTCCGTCCCGTGCCATGACACCGGTGCCGGTGCCGACGCGCTGTGCTGTGTGCCGGGCGGTCAGGGGCCCGGGGGACGGGTCAGGCCGCCGGGGCGGCTCCCGGGCCGCCGTCGTGTTCGTCGTCCTCCGGCAGCTTGCAGACCCGCTCCAGGAAGAGGGCGGCCACTATCACGCCGATGCCCGCCAGGACCGAGGCCCCGGCGTAGAGGGCCTGGTCCCGGCGGGCCGGGACGTCGAGGTACTCCAGCAGGAAGACGCCCGTCCCGCCGTACATCCCCGCGACGAGGGCGGCGACCAGGGCGCTGGCCTGGCCGAAGACGACGGCCCGCGCCGCCATCATCGGGTCGACGCCCTTGGCCTCGGGGCGGCGCTCGCGCTGGGCCCGGAGTCGGGACCGCAGGGAGAGCGCCGTGGCCGCGAGGACCACGGCGATCAGGGCCAGGACGATGGGCGCGGCCACCGGCACGCTCGGCAGGGTCCCGAAGGAGTTCCACAGGCGGGCGACCGCCCAGGACAGGATCCCGGCGACGACGAACACGCCGGCCAGCACCCTGATGCGCAGCTCTCTCACGGTGTCCCTTCGATGTGCCCGGTGGTGCCCGGAGCGGGCCCTGTCGACCTTAACGGCTACTCGGGCAGCCGGAGTTCCAGGTCCGTGCGCGGTGTCACGCCCTCGCGGGTGACCGCGTCGAGCAGGGCCGTCACCGGGCCGCGCCCGGGAAGCTCCGCGTCGGGGTCGACGTCGTGCCAGGGGGCGAGGACGAAGGCGCGCTCGTGGGCGCGCGGGTGGGGCAGCGTGAGGACCGGGTCGTCGGAGAGACGGTCCGCGTAGGCGACGATGTCGACGTCCAGGGTGCGCGGGCCCCAGCGCTCGTCGCGGACCCGGTGGAAGGCCTCCTCGACGGCGTGCGCCCGCTCCAGCAGGGAGGACGGCGGCAGCGTGGTCCGCAGGATGACGACCGCGTTGAAGTAGGCGGGCTGGCTGCCCGGCTCGACGCCCCACGGCTGCGTCTCGTACACGGGGGAGACGGCCTTGACCCGGATGCCGGGGGTGTCCTCCAGCGCGTCGACGGCGCCCTGGAGGGTCTCCAGGCGGTTGCCCAGGTTGGCGCCGAGGGACACGACGGCCTGCTTCGGGTTCTGCAGGGTGGTGTCGGCGGCGTCCACCTGTTCGACCACGGAGGCCGGGACGGGCTGAACGGTCGGGTCGGTGTGGCCCGTGCTGGACGGCCTGGTCATGCGCGGCTCCGGTTGATGGTGACGGTCACGTCGTCGAAGGGCACGGTGATCGGTGCTTCCGGCTTGTGGACGCAGACCTCGACCTCCCGTACCGCTTCGTGCTTCAGGCAGACCTGGGCGATCCGCTCGGCGAGGGTCTCGACGAGGTCGACGGGCTCGCCCCGGACGACGGCCACGACCTCCTCCGCCACGACGCCGTAGTGCACGGTCTTCGTCAGGTCGTCGTCGGCCGCGGCCGGCCGGGTGTCCAGCCCGAGGACGACGTCCACGACGAAGGTCTGGCCCTTCTCGCGTTCCTCGGGGAACACACCGTGGTGCCCACGGGCCTTGAGGCCGCGCAGCGCGACACGATCCACGCGAATCACTCCTGCAGTCGTCGGTCCGGCCGGTGGTGTCGCGTGCGGACGGCACGCCGGCCTCGGTCGAATCTACCCGCGGGGCCGGTCCGGTCCCGGCTGCCGTGGGGCGCTCCCCGCCGGGCGCGGGGAGGGTTCATCCAGCGTTTGCCCAGCGGAGGGCCCGGCCTCACGGGTCGGGGGCCGTGTCCGTCGCGACGCCGTGATTCCCGCCACGTCCCGGTCCGCGGGGCGGCACGTGGCGGGTGTCCGTCCGGTCACGCCGGGGTGTCGTCGCCCTCACCGTCGTCGTCCTCGGCCTCGGCGAGGACCGGGGAGGCGTGGTGCGACCACAGTTTCCAGCCGGCCGGAGTGCGCCGGAAGACGTTGGAGGCGACGACGAGCTGGCCGACGAGCGGGCCCAGCTCCTCCCCGGCGGCCGGGGCGGGGCCGCCGCTGAGGATGTTCTCGGTGCAGGTCACCACGGCGGTGTCGCCGGTGACGGAGACGTGCACGTCGGTGAGGAAGAACTGGATGTAGTCGGTGTTCGCCATGATCAGGGCGTAGGAGCGCAGGACCTCGCCGCGTCCGGTGAGCACCGGCCAGCCGGGGTGCACGCAGGAGACGACGCCGCTGTCGGCGGGATCGTGGTAGCTCTCGTCGACGCCGAGGTCGGCGGGGGTGAGCCAGAGGGAGGACACCGTTTCGAAGTCGCCCCGTTCGACCGCCTCGTAGTAGGCGGTGTTGGCGGCCTCCACCTGCTCGACGTCGGTGTGGGGTGCGCTCACCGGGTGCCTTCTGCGCCGGGCCCGCCGGACGGGGCGGGTGCAGCGTCCGGGGTGTACGCCCGGGAGACGGCGTGGGCGACGCGGACGGCGTCGGCGGTGGCGCGCACCTCGTGGACGCGGACCGCCCAGGCGCCGGCCTGCGCGGAGAGGGCCGAGACGGCGGCGGTGGCGGCGTCCCGCTCCCGGGCGGGCGGTGGAGCGCCGTCGGGTCCGGCGAGGATGTGGCCGAGGAACCGCTTGCGGGACGCGGCGACGAGCAGCGGGTGCCCGAGGGCGAGGACGCGGTCCAGGCGGGCCAGGAGGGCCAGGTCGTGGTCGGCGCCCTTGGAGAAGCCGAGGCCCGGGTCGACGATCACGCGGTCGGCGGCGATGCCGCCCTCCAGGACGGCCGCGACGCGCGCGTGCAGTTCGTCGACGACCTCGGTGACCACGTCGTCGTAGGTGCCCCGGACGTTGGCGCCCTCCAGCAGGCCGCGCCAGTGCATGACCACGAAGGGCGCGCCGGAGGCGGCGACCACGGGGATCATGGCGGGGTCGGCGAGCCCGCCGCTGACGTCGTTGACGAGGGCGGCCCCGGCGGCGAGGGACTGCTCGGCGACGGAGGCGCGCATGGTGTCGACGGAGATCGTGACGCCCTCGGAGGCGAGCCCGCGGACCACGGGGATGACCCGCCGCAGTTCCTCGGCCTCGTCGACGCGGGTGGCGCCGGGGCGGGTGGACTCGCCGCCGACGTCGATGAGGTCGGCGCCCTGGGCGACGAGGTCGAGGCCGTGCTTGACGGCGGTGCTCGTGTCGAACCAGCGGCCGCCGTCGGAGAAGGAGTCGGGCGTCACGTTGACGACTCCCATGACCGCACAGCGGTCCCAGTGTGGAAGTCCCGCGACGTGAGGGCGTCCGCTGCGATTGCTCATATGTTCAGCGTAGGCCCAGGGCGGGGGCCCGGGAGCGCGCGGGGAGGGCGCGGCCCGGGCGGAAACCGTGCGGCGGGGACGGCTTCCGCCCGGGGCGGGAGCGGGCGCGCGGCGGGGAGCGGTGCGCGCGCCCGGGGGTGCGGTGGCGGTCGGGAGGGGCGTCGCCCCCCGGGGCGGGGTGGCCCGCGGACCGCGTCGGCCGGTCAGGCCGCGGGGACCGCGGTGTCCGGGGAGGCCGGGGTGTGCTCCGGGGGCCGGTGGGCGCAGGGGAGCGGGGCGGGTCTGCGGCGGCGCAGGAAGGACGGCAGTGGCGGAACCGGATTGAGGAAACCTTCCGCCTGGAGGGCGGCGATGCCGATGCGGGGCAGGTCGCCCGGGGCCCGGTACACCACGAACCGGGGTTCCCAGCGGGGCCGGAACTTGGCGTTGAACTTGTACAGGGACTCGATCTGGAACCAGCGGGAGAGGAAGAGCAGCAGTCCCCGCCAGGCGCGCAGCACCGGCCCGGCGCCGATCCGCTCGCCCCGGGCCAGGGCCGCCCGGAACATCGCGAAGTTGAGGGAGACGCGCGTGATGCCGAGCGCCGGCGCGGCCTGGAGGGCGGCCACGATCAGCATCTCGTTCATGCCGGGGTCGGCCGAGCGGTCCCGGCGCATCAGGTCGAGGGAGACGCCGTCGGCACCCCACGGCACGAAGTGCAGGACCGCCTTGAGGTCACCGTGCCCGCCCGGTGACCCGGGGGCGCCGGGCGGGCCGTCCGTCCGGTGCGCGGTGGCGATCAGGCAGTCGCCGTCCGCCGGGTCGCCGACCCGGCCGAGCGCCATGGAGAAGCCGCGCTCGGTGTCGGTGCCGCGCCAGGCGTCGGCGGCGCGGCGGATGCGGTCCAACTCGGCGTCCCCGAGGTCACGGACGCGCCGGACCCGGGTCTCGTAACCGGCGCGCTCGATGCGCTTGACCATCTGGCGCACGTTGCGCATCGCGCGGCCGGCCAGGGAGAAATCCTTGACGTCCACCACCGCCTCGTCGCCGAGTTCGAGGGCGTCGAGGCCGGTCTCCCTGGTCCAGACGTGGCCGCCGGTCTCCGAGCAGCCCATGACGGCGGGCGTCCAGGAGTGGGCCCTGGCCTCGTCCATGAAGCGCTCGATGGCGCCGGGCCAGGCCTCCACGTCACCGATCGGGTCGCCGCTGGCGAGCATCACCCCGCAGACCACGCGATAGGTGACCGCCGCCTTGCCGCTGGGGGAGAAGACCACGGCCTTGTCGCGGCGCAGCGCGAAGTGGCCGAGGGAGTCGCGCCCGCCGTGCCGGGCGAGCAGGGCGCGCAGCCGCTCCTCGTCCTGTTCGGTCAGGCGGGCGGCCGGATGCTCGGGCCGGAAGGCGAGGTAGAGGGTGGTGACGGCGGTGAGCAGGCCGAGGGCGCCGAGGGAGAAGGCGACCGTCCAGGAGGTGTCGCCCCGGTAGTCGAGCGGGCCCTCGAAGCCGAACAGCCCGTACACGACGTGGGTGAGGCGGTCGGCGAGGCTCGGGTCGCCGACCAGCAGCCGGGGGTGGGCGTTGACGACGACCAGGCCCAGCAGCAGCGAACCGGTGCCCATCAGCACGAAGTTGGCGAGCGCCCGCCATCTGCTGCGCGGGTCGGGCAGCGCCGCGAACTGGGCGCGGTGGCGCAGCAGCACCGCGAGCAGCGCGAGCGAGAGCACGACGCCCAGCAGGGAGTGGCGGTAGGCGAACTGCGCGACCGCGCCGGCCGGAAGCAGGGCGACGGCGGCGCGCCAGGCGCGGCGCTTGCCCCGCTTGAGCCCGTGGGCGAGCAGCAGCAACAGCACGCCCGCGCTGAGGGCGAGCGCGGCGGCGAACGGGCCGAGGGTGCCCGGCAGCACCTCCGCGAGGGCGTGCATACGGCTGTGCCGGAAGCGGGGGAAGACGCCCGCCGCGACGTCCAGGAGACCGACCAGGGCGCACGCGCGGCCCACCCAGAGCGGCACGGCCTCGGGACGCGGCCCGCGCAGCAGGCGGCGCGCGGTGCCCGCCGACCGTCGCACGGCGCCCACCAGGCGCGTGCCGCGCGGGGACCGGGCCGGGGCGGTTCGCTCCGCACGGTCGGCGCCGCCCCTGTGAACCGTGCGGTCCGTGCGGTCCGTACGGGTCGTCCGGGCGGTACGGTCCGTCCGGTCCGTACGGTTCTCCCGGCCCGTGGTGCGCGGAACCTCGCCCGGCATTTCCTCATCCGTCCTGACAGACATCGCATCCCGTGGTTCTGCGAGAGACTCTGGATCCGGTCCCGATTCGGGCATCCGGCGACATTGCGCCCTCTAGGACGGCGTCCCGGGCAGGGAGGTTCACTCCGCCCGCCACGACCGTCCACGGCCCGGGACCGGTCGGCGCCGTCCGTCTGACGCGGTGGCCGGGGCGGCCGGCTGCGGGTCCGGCCACGCGTGCGGGCGGCGCCGCCGATGGGTCCGGCACGGGCCGGCCGCCGACACGTCGCGCCCGTCTCCGGCAGTGCGCCGGGCGAGTCCGACGGCCCGGCCCGGCCCGGCTCCGGTTCTCCGGGGTGAAGGATCCGGGGCGAAGGACATGAGCCGGACGCGCGTCTCCTCGGTCAACCCGGAAAGGGCGGAGACGACTTCCACACCCGGCGGCGGGGCATTCCGCTGATCCGGGAGCGGGATGGGCGGGTGCTGGAGGAAGCGGTGAGCGGGCGCGGGATCCGGCGCACGACGACGGCCCTCGGAGAGACCCTCGGAAAATCGGGGTGCCGATGCCCGGGAATGGGGCGGACGAACACCGCGCCACCGGGAAACGGGCGCCGTCCGTTGCCCGTTCGGCCCCGGGCGGGGCGCGCCGCGGGGCGGGACGAGGGGCCGTCGGGGGCGGCGCGGCGGAACGATCTCGGGGCGAATTCCGGGAGTTGTGCCCATTCACGGCCGGCCCGAGTTCTCCGACGCCCTGTGAAGCCCTTGTTATCGCTTTGTTTTTACGGGGCGGGGGTCCATCATTCCCCTACGCGCGGTAAGTTTCTGGCCATGCCACGTGGACGTCACCGCCATTCACCGCCCTTGCACAGGCTGCTGCCCCCGTCGGCGATCGCAGGCGTCTCGCTCGTCTGCGCCCTGGGGCCATGGGTGTTCACGCAACCGGCCGCACTGCGCCTGCTGGCCGCGGTCGCGGCGGCGACGGCGACCGCCGGTGCGGTCGTCATGCGGCGCTGGGACGCCCAGGCGGGCAAGCGTGTCGCCGACCTGACGCGCGCGCGGGCGAGCGACGAGTGGCGCTACGAGGAACGGACCGCCGAACTGGAGTCCGACCTGGAGGAGTCGCGCGAGCTGCGCGTCAAGCTGGAGCAGCGGCTGCGGGCCAAGCGCGCGGAGCTGGCCGGCCTGCGCAACGAGCACGCGGCCCTGCTGCGCCGCTACGCGGCGGCGGAGGCGGACCGGGCGAGCGTCCTGGAGGACCGCCGGGTGCTGGAGATCGAGGCCGCGGTGCCCGCGCGGGCGCTGCCCGCGGGTGCGTCGGACGCGGCCGGCACCGAGGGCGCGGAGCACACCGGGACGGCGGACGCCGGGGCCGCGGCGGAGACCGTGCCCGGCCCGCGGACCGGTGACGACGCCTCCGGGACGGACGCCTCCGGGACGGAGGAGGCCGCCGCGACCCGGGCGTTCTCCCCGGAGGGCTCCCAGCTGTTCCTGCGCGCCGGGGCGGCCCTGGCACGCTTCGAGCGGTCGGCCGGGACAGTCGGAACGGACACCGGAGCGAGCACCGAACCGAGCGCCGAATCGAGCACCGAACCGAGCAGCGAAGCGGACACCCGTGCGGACGCGGACGGCGACACGTCCGGGGACGCCGACGAGCAGCAGCCGGGCGGCGCGCAGGCCGGCCCCGTCGGTGCCGGGGCGGAGGACGCCGCCGACGACGACGTAACCGCGCAGCAGCCCGGCGGCACGTACGCCGACGACGGGACGGGACGGGCGCCCACGGCCGCCGAGGGCGCCCCGGGCCGCCCCGCGCCCGGCGGGGTGACGCCCCACACGCCCCGCACGCCGCGTACGGGCCTGAAGGGGAACGGTTTCCGCAAGCGGGGCGGCTCCCCCCGGGACGACGGCCCCGACGGCGCCGCGCGCAGGCCCGGGGAAGCACGGGAGGACGACGCCGAGGGGAAGACCGTGGCGGCCGCCGAGCACGACCGGGCGACCGCCGCCCCCGCCGGCCCGACCGGGCCCGCCGCATCCCCGGCCCCGGCCGGCTCCCCGTCCGCGCGGCAGCCCTCCGGACACTTCACGGTGCCCACGGCGGTCGCGGTCGTCCCCCCGACGGTGCCGGTCCGGCGCCCGGTCACCGGGGACGGGTTCGACTTCTTCGGCACCAAGAAGGGCGCGGAGGAAGCCGCCCTGGAGGAGGTGCAGAACGAGGACCTCGCCGATGTCGTCGGGCCGGAGGCGCTCGCGCTGCACAAGGCGGAGGCCGAAGCCGGTTTCAAAGCGGCCGGTGACGAGGCCCGCGCCGTCGGACAGGTCATCGACCTGACGGAGCACGACGAGACGGAGCACATCGACGTCGAGGGCCTGCGCAGCGCGGTGTCCTGACCGGCGCCGGACGCACCACGAGGCAGGACGGTGAAGGGTCCCGCACACCACGGTGTGCGGGACCCTTCCTCATGTCCGCGACGGCTTCATGTCCGCGACGGCCTCGCGCAGTTCACCGTCCGCCGTCCGCCGTCCGCCGTCCGCCGTCCGCCGTCTGCATCTGCCGTCCGTCATCCGTCGTCCGATCCGTCGTCCGTCGTCCCCCGGTGCCGGTCCGGCCGGCGGGGGCGGGCGGTGCCGGACGTCACTTCGCCTGGGCGTCCGGGACCATCCACCGGTCCGGGCGGGCGTCCCGGCGGCCCGTGCGGGAGCGTTCGGCCTGCGCCCGCAGCAGCTCCGCCGCCTCGTCGGCGTCCCGCAGGCGCGCCGTCACCGACTTGTTCGCCCCGTTGTCCACATGGACGTCGGCGACGCCGTGCGCGCGCTGCCACGGGCCCTGGACCAGCCGTACGCTCTGCACCTTCGCGTGCGGCACCAGGGCGGTGCTGCGCCCCAGCAGGCCGCGGCGCGCCACGAACACCGTGTCGGTCACGGCGAGTCCGTAGCCGCGCCACCACCCGGGCACGCACCACCGGGCGCGGCGCGGTGACCGGGACAGGGCCGCGTGCGGCGGAACGTGCACACCGGGCAGTACGCGGGCTATCACCGCCTCGGCGATCTCGCGCGGCGCGACCGGCAGCAGCATCGAGTTGTCGGACCCGGCGACGTCCAGTTCCACCCGCACCCAGCCGCGCCGCCGCCACAGCAGCGGTTCCACGATCCGCACGGTCTGCACCCGTCCCGGCGGCACCGTCTCGTGGGCCCGGTCCAGCAGGCCGTGGTCGATGCGCAGCCCGTCCGGCGACTCGCCCACCGTCCAGTCGTACTCGGTGACGAACCGGCCGACGCTGCTCGCGCCCGCCGCGCCGAACAGCGGCAGGGCGGCGGCGAGGACCGTCCACAGGCTGTGGGTGGCCATCCACAGCAGCGGCACCACGACCACGGCGGCGATCAGCCAGCCCCACGTCGCGCCGGTCAGCACCAGGGAGAGGGCGAGCACGCCCGGCGGCACCCGCAGCAGCTCCCGGGACGGCGCCTCCCCGACCTCGTGCGCGGTCTCCGGGGCGAAACCGGCCGCGCGGGCGAGCAGTTCGGCCCGCAGGGCACGGGCCTGGTCGGCGCCCAGGAAGGCGAGTTCGTCCTTCTTGTCGGTGCCGATGACGTCCAGTTTCAGTTTCGCCACGCCGACCACCCGGGCGAGCAGCGGCTGGGTGACGTCGATGGCCTGCACCCGCTCCAGCCGGATGTGCGCGGTACGGCGGAACAGCAGCCCGGTGCGGATGCGCAACTCGCTGTCGGTCACCGCGAAATGGGTGAACCACCAGCTCAGGAAGCCGTAGAGGGCGGCGGCCGGCAGCAGCACGGCGAGGCCGATGAGCAGGGTGCCGGTGGTCAGCCGGGTCAGCTGGCGCTGTGCCTGGTCGGGGTCGTGCACCGCCCACCCGATGAGCACCGCGACGGGTGCCCAGGCCCGCCGGAGCGGGGTGACGGGGTGCAGCCGCCGCTCGATCACCGGGCGCCGTCCGGTCACGTCCCGCTGGACGTCGGGGGCCGTCACAGTCCCGCCGATCGTGCCTCGCCCAGCTCGGTGAGCCGGTCGCGCAGCCGCTCCGCCTCGGCCGGGTCGAGGCCGGGAATGGTCGCGTCGGTGGCCGCCGCGGCGGTGTGGAGCTGCACGCTGGCGAGGCCGAAGTGCCGTTCCAGCGGGCCGGAGGTGACCTCGACGAGTTGCATCCTGCCGTAGGGCACGACCGTCTCCTGCCGCCACAGCACGCCCCGGCTGATCAGCAGGTCGTCGGAGCGCTCGGCGTACCGCCAGGAACGCCAGTTGCGTTCCAGCATCCCCCATCCCCACACCAGCAGGGCCAGCGGCAGCACTGCGAAGGCGGCCCAGCCGGGCCCGGCCAGCAGGCCCGGGACGAGCCCGGTGGCCAGGGTCAGCAGCCCCAGCCACACCACCAGCAGCAGCCGCCGTACCCGGAGCAGCCCGGGCGGCAGCGCGATCCACACGGCTTCGGCACCGGCCACCGTTCCGGCTTCGGCACCGGCCGCCGCTTCGGCTTCGGCACCGGCCACGGCTTCATCACCGGCACCGGCACCTGCCCCGGTGCCGGTTTCCGTCCCGCCGCCGGCCGTGGGCGCGGGTCGTGTCCCGGTGCTGCCCGCGCCGCCGGTGGCGTGGGCGTCCGCGGTCACCGCGTGCGCGTCCGCCGTCGTACCCGTCGTCCCCCGATCGTGGGGGCTCCCCGTCTCCATGCAGCCAGCGTACGTAGGGGAGACTGGGACCATGACGCCCACCACGGAGACCATGGTCGGTATCGGCGGCGCCGCGGAGAGCACCGACATGGTGCTGAACATCGGGCCCCAGCACCCGTCGACGCACGGTGTGCTGCGTCTGAGGCTGGTGCTGGACGGCGAACTCGTCGTGCGCGCGGAGCCGGTGATCGGCTACATGCACCGGGGTGCGGAGAAGCTGTTCGAGGCCCGGGACTACCGCCAGATCATCGTGCTCGCCAACCGCCACGACTGGCTGTCGGCGTTCTCCAACGAACTGGGCGTCGTCCTCGCCGTGGAGCGCATGCTGGGCATGGAGGTCCCCGAGCGCGCGGTGTGGCTGCGCACACTGCTCGCCGAGCTGAACCGGGTGCTCAACCACCTGATGTTCCTCGGCTCCTACCCGCTGGAACTCGGCGGCATCACCCCGATCTTCTACGCGTTCCGGGAGCGGGAGGAGCTCCAGCACGTCATGGAGGAGGTCTCCGGCGGGCGCATGCACTACATGTTCAACCGGGTGGGCGGCCTCAAGGAGGACCTCCCGGCCGGCTGGACGGCCCGCGCGCGGGCGGCCGTCGCCGACGTCCGCTCGCGCATGGGCCGCTTCGACGATCTGGTCCTCGGCAACGAGATCTTCCGGGGCCGCACCCGCGACGTGGGCGTGCTCTCCCCCGAGGCCGTGCACGCCTACGGGGTCAGCGGGCCGATCGCCCGCGCCTCCGGCGTCGACTTCGACCTGCGCCGCGACGAGCCCTACCTCGCCTACGGCGAACTGGGCGACGTCCTGAAGGTGGTGACGCGCGAGGAGGGCGACTGCCTGGCCCGCTTCGAGTGCCTCCTGGAGCAGACCTACAACGCCCTGGACCTCGCCGACGCCTGCCTCGACCGGCTGGCCCAGCTGCCGCCGGGGCCGGTGAACCAACGGCTCCCGAAGGTGCTGAAGGCGCCCGAGGGCCACACCTACGCCTGGACCGAGAACCCGCTCGGCATCAACGGCTACTACCTGGTCAGCAAGGGGGAGAAGACGCCGTACCGGCTGAAGCTGCGCTCGGCGTCGTACAACAACATCCAGGCGCTCACCGAGCTGCTGCCGGGCACCCTGGTGTCGGACATGGTGGCGATCCTGGGGTCGATGTTCTTCGTGGTGGGGGACATCGACAAGTAGCCGGCCGCGTCACCCGCCCGTCTGCGGGAGCGAGCGTCCGGGAGGCGGCCGGGCGGCCGGTGTCTCACGGCGCGAGGACGTCCGGGACACCGACCGGGTGCACCAGCCACCCGAAGGCGCCGAGCCCGTCCGGTGAGAGGAGTTCCGCGGCCTGGCCCGCCCCCGCGAGGGCGCGCACGTAGCCCGCGGGGTCGGTGGAGGCCAGGGCGAGCGGCGGGCGCCCTGCCGTCAGGCCCAGGGCGCGCAGGGCCTCCCGCTGGGTGAGCAGGCGCCCGCCCGGGCCGGGGACGGCCGCCGCGCACGCGTCCAGGGCCACGTGCGCGGTGAGGTCGCAGGAGCCGTCCGGCACCGGGGCCGTCTCCCGGCCCTCACGGAACCCGGTGAGCGTGCCGAACGGCGGCCGGGTGCCGAGGGTGTGGCCGTAGTCCACGGCCACGGCGAGCCCGCGCGCGACCGTGCCGACCGCCGACGCCCAGGCCCGGTCCCGGGGCAGCCCGATCTCGGCGCGCAGCCCCTCCGCCGCCGGCGACGCAGGGTCCGGCGCGCCTGCTGTGCCGGCGGGCGACGCGAGGTGCGGCTCCGCCCCGGCGGGCCCCCCGCCGTCCAGCGGCCACCACCGGGCGAGCCACCGCGCCGGGGGCCCGGTGACCGGTGCCCCGAGCCGTTCCGTGCCGTCCTCGGCGACCAGGACCAGCCGCGGGACGCCCTCGGCGTCCACCTCGGCGACGTCCAGCGGCACGTTGTCGAGCCACTCGTTGGCGAACAGCAGCCCCGTGATCCCGGGCGGCGGACCGGACCGCCAGGCGATCCGCCCGTCCAGCCCGGCGGGACGGGCGGCGACCTCGACGGCGTGCGCACGGGTGCGCCGCGCCACGTCGGCGGGCAGCGCGGCGAGCACCCCGGTGACGAGTTCGCCGCGTCCGGCGCCCATGTCGACGAAGTCGAGCACCTCGGGCCGGCCCAGCGCGTCGTCGACCCGGCGGAGCAGCTCCGCCACCGCCCGCGCGAACAGTGGTGAGGCGTGCACCGAGGTGCGGAAGTGCCCCGCCGGCCCCTCGGGGCGCCGGTAGAAGCCGTCCGGCCCGTACAGCGCCTCCTGCGCCGCGGCCCGCCAGCCCCGCCGGCTGCGCCCGCCCGTGCCGGGATCCGCCTGTGCCGCGGCCTCCACGTGTGCTCCCTCGTCCGTCGTCCCGCCCGTCACCGGTCCGGGCCGGGCGCGGACACCGGCCCGGCCTCCACCTTGCGGAGTATGCCCGCCGTCCGGGGATCGGCCCTCCGGTTGACCCATGCACGCATTCTGCTTCCCTACGCTGGGTTACGTGCAGCGTCTCTATGACTTCCTCCGCAGACACCCGACCTGGGTCGACGGTTTCTGGGCCGTGGTCCTGTTCGGGGTCTCGGTCGTGGGCGGGGCCGTCGAACCGGCGCGGAGGCCGGTCCACGAGGGCCTCTCGGTCCTGGTGATGCTGCTGCTGTCCCTGGTCGTCGCGCTGCGCCGCCGGATCCCGGAACAGATGCTGGTCCTCGCGGCCGTGACCGGCGTGTTCCAGCTGATCACGGACGTCCCGACGATGCCCGCGAACTTCGCCATGCTGGTGATCGTCTACACGGTCGCCGCCGTCGGGGCCCGCTGGGCGTCCCGCTTCGCGCTCACCGCCGGCCTGTGCGCGGCGCCGCTGGCGCAGGTGCGCTGGCCCAACCCGGAGACGAGCACGGCGGGCAACATCGCGCTGGTGATATTCCAGACCGTGCCCTTCGCCCTCGCCTGGGTGCTGGGCGACTCCATCCGCACCCGGCGCGCGTACTTCGCGCAGCTGGAGGAGCGCGCCGCCCGGCTGGAGAAGGAGCGCGAGGCGCAGGCGAAGGTCGCGGTCGCCGCCGAACGCGCCCGCATCGCCCGTGAACTGCACGACGTCGTCGCGCACAACGTGTCGGTGATGGTGGTCCAGGCCGACGGCGCCGCCTACGTCCTGGACACCGCGCCCGACCAGGCGAAGAGGGCGCTGGAGACGATCTCCTCCACCGGCCGGCAGGCCCTCGCCGAGATGCGCCGCCTGCTCGGCGTGCTGCGCACCGGCGAGCACCAGGAGGCCGGCGAGTACGTGCCGCAGCCGGACGTGCGGCAGATAGAGGACCTGGTGGAGGAGTGCCGCACCGCCGGACTGCCGGTGGACTTCCGGGTCGAGGGCACCCCGCGTCCGCTGCCCAGCGGGGTCGAGCTGACCGCGTACCGCATCGTGCAGGAGGCGCTGACCAACACCCGCAAGCACGGCGGGCCCAACACCGGGGCGAGCGTGCGCCTGGTCTACTTCGACGACGGGCTCGGCCTGCTGGTCGAGGACGACGGCAAGGGCGCCCCGCACGAGCTGTACGAGGAGGGCGGCCTGGACGGGCAGGGCCACGGACTGATCGGGATGCGCGAGCGGGTCGGGATGGTCGGCGGCACCCTGGACGCGGGCCCCCGGCCCGGCGGAGGATTCCGGATCAGCGCCCTGCTGCCCCTCAAACCCGCGCACTGAGACCGCGCGCGCCCGCCGGGACACCTCACGGCGCCCCGGCACCGGCCGCCGGTGACCACCACCGGCACCGGGCACGGGCACCCGCCCGCGGCCCGCGGCCGCACCCGCAACGACCCGCCGGCGACCGAGTCGCGCACCGGCGGGAACAGCCCCCAGCGACGGACGACGGAAGTAGGGACCGATGACGATCCGCGTGATGCTCGTCGACGACCAGGTGCTGCTGCGCACCGGGTTCCGGATGGTGCTCGCCGCCCAGCCGGACATGGAGGTCGTGGCGGAGGCGGGCGACGGCGTGGAGGCGCTGGAGGCGCTGCGGTCCACGGCCGTGGACGTGGTGCTCATGGACGTCCGCATGCCGAAGCTGGACGGGGTGGAGACCACCCGGCGGATCTGCATGGACGCCGATCCGCCGAAGGTGCTGATCCTGACCACCTTCGACCTGGACGAGTACGCCTTCTCCGGGCTGAAGGCCGGCGCCTCGGGCTTCATGCTCAAGGACGTCCCGCCGGGCGAACTCCTCAATGCCATCCGCTCCGTCCACAGCGGCGACGCGGTGGTCGCCCCCTCCACCACCCGGCGGCTGCTGGACCGGTTCGCGCCGATGCTGCCGAGCGCGGACAGCCGGCCCCGGCACGCGGCGCTGGAACGGCTCACCGAGCGGGAGCGGGAGGTCATGGTGCTGGTCGCCCAGGGCCTGTCCAACGGGGAGATCGCGGCCCGGCTGGTGCTGTCCGAGGCGACGGTGAAGACCCACGTGGGCCGCATCCTGACCAAGCTGGGGCTGCGGGACCGGGTCCAGGTCGTCGTCCTCGCCTACGAGACGGGCCTGGTGCGGGCCGGGGGCCACGGCTGACCCGCCCGGCCCGGCGGCTGACCCGCCCGGCCCGGCGGCTGACCGCCCGGCCCGGTGCGGAAGGCGGGGATCCGGCCCGGCGGCGCCGCGGCGCCGGTAGGGTGCCGCGCATGCTCCTGTGGATCAACGGCCCCTTCGGGGGCGGCAAGACACAGACCGCATACGAGCTGCGGCGCCGCCTGCCCGGCAGCGTGGTCTGCGATCCGGAGCACGTCGGCTTCGGCCTGAACCGGATGCTCCCGCCCGGTCTGCGCGGCGACTTCCAGGACCTGGCCGCCTGGCGCCGGGGCGTCGTCGAGGTGCTCGACCTGGCCCTCACCCGGCACGACGGCGTGGTGATCGCCCCCATGACGGTCACCGACTCCGGGTACTTCGCCGAGACCGTCGGGCGGCTGGGCGAACTCGGGCACGACGTACGCCACTTCACCCTGCTCGCCGAGCGGTCGACCGTGCTGCGCCGGCTGCGGGAGCGCGGCCCGGCCCACCTGCTGCCCGGGGCGGGCCGCCGGAAGGGGGTGCCGCGCCGGGAGAGCTGGGCCGTGCGAAGGCTCGACCACTGTCTCGAACGGCTCGCCGCACCGGAGTTCGCCGAGCACCTGTGGACCGACCGCACCACCGTCCCGAGGACGGCCGACCGCATCGCCGTCCTGGCCGGGCTGACCCTCACCCCGAACCGCGACGGCCCGCTGCGGACCCGGCTGCGGCAGGCCGGCGTGGGGCTCCGGCACATCCGCTTCGACTGACGGGGCCGCCCCCGGGACGCACCCGGGCCTGCCCCACCCGGCCGACCGCCGGCCCGGCCGGGTGGCTCAGCGCAGCACCGCCTCCAGGAAGTCGCTGCCGAGGCGGGCCACCACCGTCATGTCCAGCTGGTGCAGCACGTACCGTCCGCGCCGGCGGGTGGTGATCAGCCCCGCCTTCTTCAGCACGCCCAGGTGCCGGGAGACCTCCGGCGCCGTCACGCCGTGCATCTGCGCCAGTTCACCGGTCGTGTACGTGCTGCGCGCGAGGTGGCGGCACAGGCGCATGCGCACCGGGTGGGACAGCGCGGTCATCCGCAGGACCAGCTGCTCGACGGTCGGCGGGGCGGCGAGCTCGGCCGAGCCGACCGGGTACTGGAGGACCGGCTGCCAGCCGTAGCGGTGCAGGACGATCAGGTGCGGCCGGCCCAGACCGGTCGGGATCAGCAGCAGGCCGCCCTCGGCGGTGGCGGTGCGGCCGTCCCCCAGCTTGTCCACGGTGATCCGTCCGGCCGCCTCGTCCAGCGTGATCGCCGGGGAGACCGCGGCCAGCGTCTCGGCGAGGCCCTTGCGGCGCAGCAGGTCCGTCTTGTGCCGGGTGTCGGCGGCGAGCTGGTGGCGCAGCCGGGCCCACGCCTCGGCGAAGAACGCCTCGTCGCAGTCCTGAAGGAACTGCCGCAGCCAGGCCCGGACGCGGGGCGGGTCGGCCAGCAGCCGCTCCGCGAACCGCACCTGCCGCGGCCCGCGCGCGGCGGCCAGCTCCAGCGCGCGGCGGCGCAGTCCGGGGTCGGCGAGGGGGCCCGGTCCCGGCGTGCTGTACGGCAGGGCGCAGGTGAACTCCAGGGCGGCGTCGACGAACAGTTCGTCGGAGAACGTGTCCAGCAGGTCCAGTTCCTCGGCCAGCGTGGCCCCCGGCAGTCCGGCCCCGCCCGGGACCGCCGCGCACGGCAGGAACAGGTCGGAGAACGTGGTCCGCCACAGGAAGTCCGCCTCGCACATCCGGTCCGCCAGGTGCGGGTCCAGGCGCGCGGTCACGCCCGTCACCCAGCCCTGCAGCCCCGGGTGGTGGGCCGGTTCCGCCAGCGCGTGCAGGGCCATGCCGAGTTCGGCCAGGGGGGAGACCACGGCGGTGATCCTCTCCGGCCGCAGCCCGGCGATGTCGATGCGCACGCTCATGCCCACATGGTGCACCGGGCCACCGACAGTGCCGCCGCCTAGGGACGGGCGCCGTCACGCCGAGGCGCCCGTCGGCCGGCGGGTACCCGGGCCGTCCGCCGGGGCCGTCCGGCGCCGCCCGACGGCCGGGGCGCGGGAGATCCGCGCCGCGGACACCGGTGGCCGGGCCCGGGCACGGCCACCGGTGTCACTGCCGGGAGGTCACCATCCGCCCGCCGCCGCGACCCGGCCGGCGAACCCGGCCGCCGCCGCCCGTACGTCCCGTGCCGTCCACTCCAGGCCCGCCTCTTCCACGGTCACCTCGGTGACCGCCAGGTCCGGGCCCGGTGCCTGCCACGACTGGGCGAACAGCAGGGTCCCGGTCTCCTCGCCCTGCCGCACCGCGGCCTCGGCGGCGAGGCCCGCGTCGCACGGCAGCCAGACCTGGAACTGGTGGGTGTGCGGCACCTGCGGGTGGACCCGCGCCCACGGCACCCCGGCCGCCGCCAGGCCCTCGCGCAGCGCCGCGGCGACCGTCCGCGCGTGCCGGACGCAGTCCGGCAGCCGGGGCAGTTCCCGCTCCAGCCCGGCCAGGGCCGACAGCACCGTGGGGAACTGCTGGAAGACGGTGCCGCCGTACCGGTGCCGCCAGGTCCGCGCTTCCTCCACCAAAGTCCGGGGGCCGGCGAGCGCGGCCCCGCCGTAGCCCTTGAGGGATTTGTAGAACGACACGTAGACGCTGTCCGCCAGGCCCGCGATCTCGTCCAGGGGCCGCCCGAAGTGCACGGTGGACTCCCACAGCCGCGCGCCGTCGAAGTGGACGACCGCGTCCCGCTCCCGCGCGGCCTCGACGAGCCCGGTGAGCTCGTCCCACGTGGGCAGCAGGAAACCGGCCTCGCGGAGCGGGAGTTCCAGCATCAGCGCGCCGAACGGCTCCTCCAGGTCCCGCACCTCGGCGGCCGTCGGCTGCCGGGGCGCGCCGGTGATGCGCACCGGGCGCAGGCCGCTGACCTGGCTGAAGGCGTTCCGCTCGTGCAGTTCGGGGTGGCTGAGCCCGTGCAGCGCGACGGCCGGGTCGCCGACGCGGCCCGCCCAGCAGCGCAGGGCCACCTGCTGGGCCATCGTGCCGGTCGGGAAGAAGACGGCGGCCTCGTGGCCCAGCAGGGCGGCCACCCTGTCCTCCAGGACCTCCACCACCCCGCTGCCGTAGGTGTCCGCCGGTTCGTCGAGGTCGTGGAACCGCGCCGCCCCGTCCAGCAGGGCGAGCCGCTCCCGGAGGGTCAGGACGTGGCCCGGCCGGGCGAGCACGTGCGGTGCCTTCCGGTGGGCCGCGACGCGCCGTTCACGGAGGTCCGCGTGCCCGTCGGGCGGGGCCGGGGGGCCGGCCGCCTCCGGCGGGTCCGTGCGGGAGCTGCTGTCGGGGTCGTGCGTGCCGGGACCGTTCATGACGGGATCATCCCGTGCGCCGCAGCGCGCGGACACCCGCCCGTCCGCACGCGCGGGTGGCACGCGGACGCACGGAACCCCACAGCGTGACGCACGGAACCCCACAGCCTGTGGACGAGCGGACGCCGCCGGAACCGATCGCGTTAGCATGACGAGAAATCGTCCGGTACCCCGAGCGGACTGGAACGGGAAGGCCCCCGTCGCGTGAACACAACCCCACAGCCGGATCCCCGGGACCGCCCCGCGCGGCTCACCGTCGGCGTCGTCGGCGCCGGACGCGTGGGCCCCGCCCTCGCCGCGTCCCTGCAGCTGGCCGGACACCGCCCGGTGGCCGTCTCCGCCGTCTCCGACGCCTCCCGCAGGCGCGCCGGCGAGATGCTCCCCGACGTGCCGGTCGTGCCGCCCGCCGAGGTCCTGGAACGGGCCGAGCTGGTGCTGCTGACCGTCCCCGACGACGCCCTGCCGGAGCTGGTCGCCGGTCTCGCCGGGACCGGTGCCGTGCGCCCCGGGCAGCTGCTGGTCCACACCTCCGGGCGGTACGGCGCCAGGGTGCTGGACCCCGCTCTGCGGGCCGGCGCCCTGCCGCTGGCGCTGCACCCCGCGATGACGTTCACCGGCACCCCCGTCGACGTGCAGCGGCTCGCCGGGTGCTCCTTCGGCGTCACGGCGCCCGAGGAGCTGCGGCTGGCCGCCGAGGCCCTCGTGATCGAGATGGGCGGCGAACCCGAGTGGATCGCCGAGGAGAACCGCCCGCTCTACCACGCGGCCCTCGCCCTGGGCGCCAACCACCTGGTCACCCTGGTCGCCCAGTCCCTGGAGCTGCTGCGCGCCGCCGGGGTGGGGGCGCCCGACCGGATGCTGGGCCCGCTGCTCGGCGCCGCCCTGGACAACGCCCTGCGGTCCGGCGACGCGGCCCTCACCGGCCCCGTGGCGCGCGGCGACGCGGGCACCGTGGCCACGCACATCGCCGAGCTGCGCCGGCACGCCCCCGCGACCGTCGCCGGGTACCTGGCCATGGCCCGCGCGACCGCCGACCGCGCCCTGGCCGGCGGCCTGCTGAAGCCCGAACTGGCCGAGGACCTGCTCGGTGTCCTCGCCGACGGCACCGGCACGGCCGGCGGCGGCCCCGGCCCGGCGGGCCCGGATCCGTCCGGTCCCGAGGGGGAGGGCCCGGACCCGTCCGGTCCCGAGGGGGACGCCCGATGACCTCCACGGGCCCCGCCACCCCCCGCACGGCAGCGACGGCCGCCCCGGGACCCGGCCCCGGCGACGCCGGCCCCGCCACCCCCCGCACCGCTGAGCGCGCGCCCCGGAACGGAGCCCTCCGATGACCACCGCCCTGCTGCGCACCGCCGGGGAACTGCACGCCCGCGCGCGGACCGGCCGCCGAGCCGTCGTGATGACCATGGGCGCCCTCCATGAGGGGCACGCCACGCTGATCCGCAGCGCACGCCGGATCGCCGGAGCCGACGGCCAGGTCGTGGTCACCGTGTTCGTCAACCCGCTCCAGTTCGGCCGCGGCGAGGACCTCGACCGCTACCCCCGCACCCTGGACGCCGACGTCGCGCTGGCCGCGCGGTCGGGCGCCGACCTGGTCTTCGCGCCGTCGGTGGAGGAGGTCTACCCGGGCGGCGAACCGCAGGTCCGGATCACCGCCGGACCGATGGGCACCCGCCTGGAGGGCGCCGCCCGCCCCGGCCACTTCGACGGCATGCTCACCGTCGTCGCCAAGCTGCTCCACCTCACCCGCCCCGACATCGCCCTCTACGGCCAGAAGGACGCCCAGCAGCTCGCCCTGATCCGCCGCATGGTGCGGGACCTGAACTTCGGCGTCGAGATCGTCGGCGTGCCCACCGTCCGCGAGGAGGACGGGCTCGCCCTGTCCAGCCGCAACCGCTACCTCTCGCCCGCGGAGCGCCGCACCGCGCTCGCCCTGTCCGCCGCCCTGTTCGCCGGCCGCGACCGGCACGCCGCCGAGGAGGCGCTGCGCGCGCGGGCCCGCGAGGTGCCGTCCAGCCGCGCCCGCGCCGAGGCGCTCAGCGCGCTCGGGGAGTCCCGCGCGGCGGCCGACGCGCACGCCGTCGCCACCGCCGTCGGCGGCCCGGCCGCCATCAAGGCCGCGGCCCGGCAGGTCCTCGACGAGGCCGCCCGCCTCGACCCGCCCCTCACCCTGGACTACCTGGCCCTCGTCGACCCCGACGACTTCACCGACATCGACGGCGACTTCACCGGCGAGGCCGTGCTGGCCGTGGCGGCCCGGGTCGGATCGACCCGGCTGATCGACAACATCCCCCTGACCTTCGGAACGTTCGGAGCCGTCTCGTGACCAGCACAGGCATACGCCCGCCCGCCCCACGGACGGAAGCCCCCGGCGCCCCTCAAGGGGGAGCGCTGCGCCCCCGCCTTCATGCGCCCGCGCCCGGGTGGTCCATCGCGGCGGACGTGGTGGTCGTCGGTTCCGGCGTCGCCGGACTCACCGCCGCCCTGCGCTGCGAGGCGGCCGGCCTGACCACGGTCGTCGTCACCAAGGCCCGGCTCGACGACGGCTCCACCCGCTGGGCGCAGGGCGGCATCGCCGCGGCCCTCGGCGACGGCGACACCCCCGAGCAGCACCTCGACGACACCCTGGTCGCGGGGGCGGGCCTGTGCGACGAGGAGGCTGTGCGCATCCTCGTCACCGAGGGCCCCGACGCGGTGCGCCGGCTGATCGCGACCGGCGCGCACTTCGACGAGTCCGCCGAGGGCGGCCTGGCCCTCACCCGCGAGGGCGGCCACCACCGCCGCCGCATCGCGCACGCGGGCGGCGACGCGACCGGCGCGGAGATCTCCCGGGCCCTGGTCGACGCGGTCCGCGCCCGCGGACTGCGCACCGTCGAGAACGCCCTGGTCCTGGACCTCCTCACGGACGCCGAGGGCCGCGCCGCCGGTGTCACCCTGCACGTCATGGGCGAGGGCCGGCACGACGGCGTGGGCGCGGTCCACGCCCCGGCGGTGGTGCTCGCGACCGGCGGCATGGGCCAGGTGTTCAGCGCCACCACCAACCCCGCCGTCTCCACCGGCGACGGCGTGGCCCTCGCGCTCCGCGCCGGAGCCGAGATCTCCGACCTGGAGTTCGTGCAGTTCCACCCCACGGTCCTCTTCCTCGGGCCGGACGCGGAGGGCCAGCAGCCGCTGGTCTCCGAGGCGGTGCGGGGGGAGGGCGCCCACCTGGTGGATGCCGACGGGGTGCGCTTCATGCAGGGGCAGCACGAGCTGGCCGAGCTCGCCCCGCGGGACGTCGTCGCCAAGGGCATCATGCGGCGGATGCGGGAGCGGGACGCCGAGCACATGTACCTCGACGCCCGGCACTTCGGCGCCGAGATGTGGGAGCGCCGCTTCCCCACCATCCTCGCGGCCTGCCGGTCCCACGGCATCGACCCGGTCACCGAGCCGGTGCCGGTCGCCCCGGCCGCCCACTACGCCTCCGGCGGCGTCCGCACCGACTCCCGCGGCCGCACCACCGTGCCCGGGCTGTACGCGTGCGGCGAGGTCGCCTGCACCGGCGTGCACGGTGCCAACCGGCTGGCCTCCAACTCCCTGCTGGAGGGCCTGGTCTACGCCGAGCGCATCGCCGCCGACATCGCCCGGCACCGCGACGGGGAGGGCCTGCACGGCCGGGTCCCCCGGCCGCTGCCGCAGACCGGCCGCCCCGCGCACCCCCTGCTGGCCCCCGAGGCCCGCTTCGCCATCCAGCGGATCATGACCAGGGGAGCGGGCGTCCTGCGTTCGGAGTCCTCCCTCGCCGAGGCCGCCGCCGGACTGGACACCCTGCACACCGAGGCGCGCGACGCCCTGGAGGAGAACGGCAAGACCGCCGAGCCGGGCGTCGACACCTGGGAGGCCACCAACCTCCTGTGCGTGGCCCGCGTCCTGGTCGCCGCCGCCCGCCGCCGCGAGGAGACCCGCGGCTGCCACTGGCGCGAGGACCGCCCCGAGCGGGACGACACCCGGTGGCGCCGCCACCTGGTCGTCACGCTGAACCCCGACCGAACCCTGGCCGTGCACGCCACGGACGGCACAGACTTCCCCGAGACCCTCCCTCCCCAGGCACCCCAGGAGCAGTGACAGCAGTGACCACGCCCGACCTTCCCCTCGTTCCGTCCGGCGGCTGCGGCGACGGCTGCGGCTGCGGTGGTGACGAGGAGTACCTGGAGTGCGGCCTCGACCCCGCGCTCGCCCAGCTCCTGGCCGACGCCGGCCTCGACCCCGTGGAGGTCGAGGACATCGCCAACGTCGCCCTCCAGGAGGACCTCGCCCACGGCGTGGACGTGACGACGGTCGCGACCATCCCCGAGGACGCCGTCGCCACCGCCGACTTCACCGCCCGGGAGGCCGGCGTCGTCGCGGGCCTGCGGATCGCCGAAGCCGTCCTGTCGATCGTCTGCACCGAGGAGTTCGAGGTGGAGCGGCACGCCGAGGACGGCGACCGCGTCGAGCCCGGCCGGAAGCTGCTGTCCGTGACCACCCGCACCCGCGACCTGCTCACCGCGGAGCGCAGCGCGCTGAACCTGCTGTGCCGCCTCTCCGGCATCGCCACGGCCACCCGCGCCTGGGCGGACGCCCTGGAGGGCACCCGCGCCAAGGTCCGCGACACCCGCAAGACGACGCCGGGCCTGCGCGCCCTGGAGAAGTTCGCGGTCCGCTGCGGCGGCGGCGTCAACCACCGCATGTCCCTCTCGGACGCGGCCCTGGTCAAGGACAACCACGTGATCGCCGCGGGCGGCGTCGCCCCGGCGTTCACCGCCGTCCGCGAGCGCTTCCCCGACGTGCCCATCGAGGTCGAGGTCGACACGCTGCACCAGCTCCGCGAGGTGCTCGACGCGGGCGCCGACCTGATCCTGCTGGACAACTTCACCCCCGGCGAGTGCGAGGAGGCGGTCGCCCTCGTCGACGGCCGCGCGGCCCTGGAGGCGTCCGGCCGGCTGACCCTGGACAACGCCAAGGCGTACGCCGCGACCGGCGTCGACTACCTGGCGGTCGGAGCCCTGACCCACTCCTCGCCGATCCTGGACATCGGCCTGGACCTGCGCGAGGCGGAGTAGCTCCCATGCTGCTGACCATCGACGTGGGCAACACCCACACCGTCCTGGGCCTGTTCGACGGCGACGAGATCGTCGAGCACTGGCGCATCTCCACCGACGCGCGCCGCACCGCCGACGAGCTCGCGGTCCTCCTCCAGGGCCTGATGGGCGCGCATCCGCTGCTCGGCGAGGAACTGGGTGACGGCATCGACGGCATCGCCATCTGCGCGACCGTCCCCTCCGTCCTGCACGAGCTGCGGGAGGTCACCCGCCGCTACTACGGCGACGTGCCCGCCATCCTCGTCGAACCCGGCGTCAAGACCGGCGTCCCGATCCTCACCGACCACCCCAAGGAGGTCGGCGCGGACCGCATCATCAACGCGGTCGCCGCGGTCGACCTCTACGGCGGCCCGGCCATCGTCGTCGACTTCGGCACCGCGACGACGTTCGACGCGGTCAGCGCGCGCGGCGAGTACATCGGCGGCGTCATCGCGCCCGGCATCGAGATCTCCGTGGAGGCGCTCGGCGTGCGGGGCGCGCAGCTGCGCAAGATCGAGGTGGCGCGCCCGCGCAGCGTGATCGGCAAGAACACGGTGGAGGCGATGCAGGCGGGCATCGTCTACGGCTTCGCCGGCCAGGTCGACGGCGTCGCCAGCCGCATGGCCCGCGAACTCGCCGACGACCCCGAGGACGTCACCGTCATCGCCACCGGCGGGCTCGCCCCCATGGTGCTGGGCGAGTCCTCGGTCATCGACGAGCACGAGCCCTGGCTGACCCTCATCGGCCTGCGCCTGGTCTACCAGCGCAACATGTCCCGGCGCTGACCGTCCGGGGCCGCGGCGGGGACGGCCGCGTCTGCCGGTCCGCCCGCGCCGGGACGCGGTCCGGCACGCGTCCGGGGGCGCCACGGCCCGGTGAGCGGTGCGTCACGCCCCCGGGCGGGCGTGGGCGGTTCCGGCGGGGCTCCCGGCGGCACCCGGACCCGCTGCCCGGCCTCCCGGGCCCGGCACCCGCCCCCGCCCCGCTCTGCCGCGCTCGGGGTGCGCACGGCCCCGGCCGTCCCGTCGGCCCTTCCGGGTGCCCGGCCCCGCCGCACCCGGGGGCCGTCGGCCGGGGGACCGCACCCGGGCGCCCTCAGCGCCACCCGAGTGGGTCCCGGACGCCACACCCGACCGCTATGCGGTGTTTGTCTGATTAGCGCGTATCGTCGCCGCATGCCCACGCCCTACGGATCCCGCGGCGGCCTGGCGTTCGGTGCGGAGGAGCTGCGTGTGCTCCGCCGTGCCCTCGCCCTCGCCCTGCACCCAGCGTCCGCCTCGGCCGACGACGTCCAGGACTGCCTCCGCCTCGCCGAGGCGGTCGACGAGGCGACGAGGGAGAGCGCCCGGCTGCGCGCCTTCCTCGTCGCCGACCTCGGCCGCTACCGCGCCGCCCTGCCCGGCACGGCCGCCGGATACCTCACCCTCCTGGAAGAGGCCCTGGGCGCCGGATACCGTCCCGTCCCGGACGACCTCGCCGCCCTGCGCGCGCTGCGCGGCAGTCCCGTCGCCGCCGCCCTGCTGGAGCACTGCCGGATGCTCGCGGAGCAGGACGTCCGCGCCCGGCTGGCCGGCCGGTCCGCCCACCCGGGCGCCGGCAGGCTCCCGACGGTGCCCGCCTCCCGCACCCGGCTGCACGCCCTTCCGGGCGGCCAGGCGGCCGGGGAACAGCCCGGCAAGGGCCGGACCCCGGGGCAGCCCCCCGCGCCCCGGCCGAAACCCGCGCCGGCACCCGGCCCCGCCGCCCCGAAACCGTCCCGGCCCATCCCCACCCCGGGCGAGGTCTTCCCCCGCCGCAAGCCCGTCCCGCCCCCGGCGGGCCGGCGGCTGGCGGCCGGCTGACCCGGTGACCCGCCACGGGCGCACCCGGGCCCGTGGATCCCCCGTCCGCTGGCTACTCTGGAGCCATGGACTACGTTGCCGCGCTGCTGCCCCCGGCCGTCATGGCCGCCCTCTTCATCGCAGTGATCCGGGTGATCGTGAAGACCCAGGGCGGCGCCAACAAGGCCAAGGAGGACGCCGCCGTGGACGCGGCCCTCGCACGGGCCGAGGGCGCCCGGCAGACCTCCGGCGGCACCGAGGGCTGATCCCGCGCACCGTCCGGGCCGCCGGGCCCGGACCTGCCGGACCCCCGTGACGGCGCACCGATCCGGGCCTCCACGGCCCGGTGACCGGGCGTACGGCTCCGCCGAGCCGTACGCCCTTCGTGCTGCCGTCCCACTGCCGCGTCGCTGTCGCCTTGCTACCGTTTTGCTCCCGTTTTCCGGTGAAGGCGCACGTCGGCACGCCATTGTCCGGATCTCCCACTATTGTTCTGGCTGTGCCTCGCCCCTTGGGAGAACTCGAAGACGCGGTCATGACGCGGGTGTGGAAGTGGAACCGCCCGGTGACCGTACGAGAAGTCCTGGAAGACCTCCAGAAGGAGCGGTCCATCGCGTACACCACCGTGATGACCGTGCTCGACAATCTCCATCAGAAGGGCTGGGTGCGACGCGAGGCGGAAGGCCGGGCCTATCGATATGAGGCCGTCTCCACCCGGGCCGCCTACGCCGCCGCCCTGATGAACGACGCCTGGTCGCAGAGCGACAACGCGGCGGCCGCTCTCGTCGCCTTCTTCGGGATGATGAGCGAGGAACAACGCCAGGCCCTCACGGACGCGGTCCGTATCGTCAGGATCCCGGATACCGCGGAACAACCCGGAACTGCCGAACCGGCGGCCGGGGAAGCCGCGGAACACCGGGAAGGGGCTCCCGCGGAACGCGAAGCGGCGGAAGCCGAACCGCCCGGACCGCCGGCCGCCGGGACGGCCGGGAACGAGAACCCCGACTCGGCCCGGGGCGGTCCCGGGCGATAACGTCCGTCCATGTCAGCAGACAGCCCGGATGGTCCAGAAGTGACCGCGACCGTTAAAGCCATCACCGTCCGCCGAGCCCGCACCAGCGATGTGCCGGCCGTGCGCGGTCTCCTCGACGCCTACGTGCGCGGGGGCATCCTGCTCGACAAAGCGACGGTGACCCTTTACGAGGACATCCAGGAGTTCTGGGTGGCGGAACGGGACGACAACGCCGAGGTCGTCGGCTGCGGGGCCCTGCACGTGATGTGGGAGGACCTCGCCGAAGTCCGCACGCTCGCGGTCAAGCCCGGACTGAAGGGCGCCGGGGTCGGACACCGCGTGCTGGAGAAGTTGCTGCAGACCGCCCGCCGGCTCGGCGTTCGCCGGGTTTTCTGTCTGACCTTCGAAGTCGAGTTCTTCGGCAAGCACGGCTTCGTCGAGATCGGTGAGACGCCCGTCGACGCCGATGTGTACGCCGAGCTGCTGCGTTCCTATGACGAGGGCGTCGCGGAGTTCCTGGGTCTCGAACGAGTGAAACCGAACACCCTGGGCAACAGCCGGATGCTTCTGCATCTGTGATCGTCGCCGATTCCGGATCCGGTGTTCCGCACCCCGTTCCGCCGCCCTTCCGATCGGCGGCGGGGAGCTCCTTCGGCCGGTGCCCTATGTCCGAAACGCGCATGTTTCCGGGCCGTGGGAGGGCGGTGGGTGCGCGCCAGGGGTTTGTGTTTTTTCGTCAAAAGCGGTTTGCTTTCCGACGTACTGCAGTACTGCATATAACAAGGGGCGGCGATACGGCGGACGCCGACTCACCCGGCCCTCACGTTATCGATGAAAGGAATTACGGTGGCACAGAAGGTTCAGGTCCTTCTTGTCGACGACCTCGACGGCGGCGAGGCGGACGAGACCGTGACGTTCGCACTGGACGGCAAGACGTACGAGATCGATCTCACCACCGCCAATGCGGACAAGCTCCGCGGCCTTCTCGAGCCCTACGTGAAGGGCGGCCGGCGTACCGGTGGCCGTGCTTCCGGCGGGCGCGGAAAGTCCCGCGCGTCCTCCGGTGGGAGCCAGGACACCGCGGCCATCCGCGCCTGGGCGAAGCAGAACGGCTACGAGGTCAACGACCGCGGCCGTGTTCCCGCCTCCATCCGCGAGGCGTACGAAAAGGCCAACGGCTGACGTCGGTTTCCTGCGGGGTCCGCACTCCTCCCCGGCTTCCCACGGGGTCCGGAGAGGTTTTCGGGGACCTCTCAGGGGATCCGCGGGGCCGCGACGGTTCCGGTGCACGCGCGCCGCAGCCGGACGCGGTGGCACTGGGTGGCCACCGTGTTCACCAGTCGCGCCAGATCGGCGGCGCAGCGACGGCCCCCCATCGCCGACAGCGTCGGCAGCGAGGACTCCGCCTCGCCACCCGGCCCGGGGGGCCGCAGCCACACGGCGGCCCCCGGCGACGTCTCACGGCCCGGACAGGTCCGCGGGGCACCGGACGAGCGGTGGCCCGGGGGCGGGGGCGCGTCCATCAGGCCGCCGGCGCCGATCGAGGCCAGGTCGAGCGGCAGGCCGCCCCACTCCAGCCAGTCCAGCAGCCCCGGCAGCTCCTGCGCGCTGCCCGCGGCGACCAGCATCCGCAGCCGGCCGCCCTGCGCGGCCACCGGGAACGCCGGGTCGTCGCCCGCGCGGCCGAAGTGCGCCAGGGCCGCGTGCCCCGCCTCGGCCGGCACGTCCAGGACGTCGAAGCGCACGCCCACGACCAGGCGTGGCCGCGGGCCGGGCAGGGTCGGCCAGCCCAGTTCGTTCTCGTACCAGTGCCGGATCCGGTCGCCGGACCCGGGCGGCCGGCGGGGCCCCGGCAGTCCGGCCCCCGTGGAGACGGTGACGACCATGTACCGGGCAACTGCGCGAGCGGCCCTCGGGTTACGCTCGGTGCCCGGATGTGTGCAGCGGGTGGCGGATCCGGAGGCGTACGGGAGCGGGAGGCGGCGCAAGGTTGTTCGCCCGTAGCGGAGGGATCCCGTGTACGCGGCATGGACGGTCCGTCGCAGCGGGTAAGACATCCCTAGTGGGAGAGGCCGACACGCAGACCGCAGCGGCTCCCGTTCGCCACGGGCGTACTGGCGATGGGGGTAACTGCCTGGCCTGCGGGAACATCGTCTCGCACCATCGGGTTGGAGCAGATGTCGGAACGTTCGGGGTCAGGAGGCCATCGACGGTGTCGGCAGTTGGAATGAGCGGTCCCCGCCTGCGGGACTAAGCTGCGGAAGGACAGGGAGGGGAAGTTCCCCCCACTGCCTGACCGCTCTGAGGAGCGATTAACGATGTTCGAGAGGTTCACCGACCGCGCGCGGCGGGTTGTCGTCCTGGCTCAGGAAGAAGCCCGGATGCTCAACCACAACTACATCGGCACCGAGCACATCCTCCTGGGCCTGATCCACGAGGGTGAGGGTGTCGCCGCCAAGGCCCTTGAGAGCCTCGGGATTTCGCTCGAGGCGGTCCGCCAGCAGGTGGAGGAGATCATCGGTCAGGGCCAGCAGGCCCCGTCCGGCCACATCCCCTTCACCCCCCGTGCCAAGAAGGTCCTGGAGCTGTCGCTCCGCGAGGCCCTTCAGCTGGGCCACAACTACATCGGCACGGAGCACATCCTGCTCGGCCTGATCCGTGAGGGCGAGGGCGTCGCCGCCCAGGTCCTGGTCAAGCTGGGCGCAGACCTCAACCGGGTGCGGCAGCAGGTGATCCAGCTGCTCTCCGGTTACCAGGGCAAGGAGACCGCCACCGCCGGCGGTCCTGCGGAGGGCACGCCTTCCACGTCCCTGGTCCTCGACCAGTTCGGCCGGAACCTCACCCAGGCGGCCCGCGAATCCAAGCTCGACCCGGTCATCGGGCGCGAGAAGGAGATCGAGCGGGTCATGCAGGTGCTGTCCCGCCGTACCAAGAACAACCCGGTGCTGATCGGTGAGCCCGGCGTCGGCAAGACGGCCGTCGTCGAGGGCCTCGCGCAGGCCATCGTCAAGGGCGAGGTGCCCGAGACCCTCAAGGACAAGCACCTCTACACCCTGGACCTCGGCGCGCTGGTGGCCGGCTCCCGCTACCGCGGTGACTTCGAGGAGCGCCTGAAGAAGGTGCTCAAGGAGATCCGCACCCGGGGCGACATCATCCTGTTCATCGACGAGCTGCACACGCTGGTCGGTGCCGGCGCGGCCGAGGGCGCCATCGACGCGGCCTCCATCCTGAAGCCGATGCTGGCCCGCGGTGAGCTGCAGACCATCGGTGCGACCACGCTGGACGAGTACCGCAAGCACCTGGAGAAGGACGCGGCCCTGGAGCGCCGCTTCCAGCCCATCCAGGTCGCGGAGCCGTCGCTGCCGCACACGATCGAGATCCTCAAGGGCCTGCGCGACCGGTACGAGGCGCACCACCGCGTCTCCATCACCGACGAGGCGCTGGTCCAGGCCGCCACCCTGGCCGACCGGTACATCTCGGACCGCTTCCTGCCGGACAAGGCGATCGACCTGATCGACGAGGCCGGTTCCCGGATGCGCATCCGCCGGATGACCGCGCCGCCGGACCTGCGCGAGTTCGACGAGAAGATCGCGGGCGTCCGCCGCGACAAGGAGTCCGCGATCGACTCGCAGGACTTCGAGAAGGCCGCCTCCCTGCGGGACAAGGAGAAGCAGCTCCTGGCCGCCAAGGCCAAGCGGGAGAAGGAGTGGAAGGCCGGCGACATGGACGTCGTCGCCGAGGTCGACGGCGAGCTGATCGCCGAGGTCCTCGCCACGGCGACGGGCATCCCGGTCTTCAAGCTGACCGAGGAGGAGTCGTCCCGCCTGCTGCGCATGGAGGACGAGCTCCACAAGCGGGTCATCGGCCAGGTCGACGCCGTCAAGGCGCTGTCCAAGGCGATCCGCCGTACCCGTGCCGGCCTGAAGGACCCGAAGCGTCCGGGCGGCTCGTTCATCTTCGCCGGTCCGTCCGGTGTCGGTAAGACCGAGCTGTCCAAGGCGCTCGCGGAGTTCCTCTTCGGCGACGAGGACGCGCTGATCTCCCTCGACATGTCGGAGTTCAGCGAGAAGCACACGGTCTCCCGCCTCTTCGGTTCGCCCCCCGGTTACGTGGGCTACGAGGAGGGCGGCCAGCTGACGGAGAAGGTGCGGCGCAAGCCGTTCTCGGTGGTCCTCTTCGACGAGGTCGAGAAGGCCCACCCGGACATCTTCAACTCGCTGCTGCAGATCCTGGAGGACGGTCGTCTGACCGACTCCCAGGGCCGGGTCGTGGACTTCAAGAACACGGTCATCATCATGACGACCAACCTCGGCACGCGGGACATCTCCAAGGGCTTCAACCTGGGCTTCGCCGCCCAGGGCGACACGAAGACCAACTACGAGCGCATGAAGAACAAGGTCTCGGACGAGCTCAAGCAGCACTTCCGGCCCGAGTTCCTCAACCGTGTCGACGACGTGGTGGTCTTCCCGCAGCTGACGCAGGACGACATCCTCAAGATCGTCGACCTGATGATCAGCAAGGTGGACGAGCGCCTGCGGGACCGGGACATGGGCATCGAGCTCTCCCCGTCCGCGAAGGAACTGCTGTCCAAGAAGGGCTACGACCCCGTGCTGGGCGCCCGGCCGCTGCGCCGGACCATCCAGCGCGAGATCGAGGACTCGCTGTCGGAGAAGATCCTCTTCGGCGAGCTGCGTCCCGGTCACATCGTGGTCGTGGACACCGAGGGCGAGGGCGAGTCGCAGACCTTCACCTTCCGCGGTGAGGAGAAGTCGGCGCTGCCCGACGTCCCGCCGATCGAGCAGGCGGCCGGCGGCACCGGCCCGAACCTGAGCAAGGACGCCTAGCGCCCGCGCTCGGCAGCGACGCGACACAGGGGTCTGCCCCGGGACATCAGGTCCCGGGGCAGACCCCTGTCTGCGTCCGGCGGTGCTCCGCGCGGATCAGGACAGCTGACCGCCGTAGTCCGGCAGCTTGAACGTCTTCTCCGCGTGGCCGCCGGAGAGGTCGGTGGCGCTGTTGCCGATGTTGGCGATGATCGTGTAGCCCTTCGCCTCGATGGCGACGCGCTGGGCGGTCTTGTAATCGGCGACGTTCTTGAAGAGGTCGAAGAACCCGCGGACGTGCAGTCCGGAGGACTCGTAGCCGGCGTGGTCGAGGTTGAACGCGGTGGGCGCCCAGATGATGCCGGGGCGGGCCGTCACGAAGAACAGGTCGACGCCGCGCTCCTCGGCGTACTGGGCGACCTCCAGGACGGGCCGGTTGGCGGGCTGCGGGAAGCTGAAGCCGAAGTCGGTCTCCAGCGCGGTGTTGTCGATGTCGAGGACGAGGGCCTGCTTCTCGCCCGGCCGGGTGTTGTCGATCCGCTGCTTCAGATAGGGCAGGGCCTGGTCCATGACCGCCTGGCAGTCCCGCTGCCAGGTGTCGTAGTCGACGTCCGCCGCTGCCGGGGCCGCTGTGGCGGCCGTCGGGGCGGCGGGTGCGGCGGAGGCGGTGGCCTGGGCCGGGGAGGCCAGGGCCACCAGGGCGGCCGCGGAGACGGCGGTGACCGATGCGCGGCGCAGCCAGGGGCGTCGGCTTCTCATGTGGTGGGGGGTCCTCTCACGTCGTGACGCTGCCAACATGTCGTGTGCATGCTCGTGTGCGAGGGTGACGCGAGGTGAACCGTAGGGTTACCGCACGGTAAGTGCCTAGAGGCGTGCGCCACATTTGTGAAATGGCGCGGGAGCGCCCCCGGTGACATGCCGCACAAGGGGGCAGAGGGGTACGACGCGGAATAGTAGCGGGCAGGGGAATCTAAATCGGACAATTGGTGCACCGCTGTGGTGGATCAGGGCGAAACAGGGCTTTCACCCCGTGCGACCCCCTCCGTCAAGAGAGGTGGGTCTCACGCCTGACCTACGGCCTTTCGTCGTAGGTCACACCTTTGCGGCTTTTGGGCGGGGGCGGTTACCAAGGAACGGCCACCACGGCGCGGTCCCTGCACCGGGTGGTTCTCCTCTGTCCCCACCCCGTGAGGTTTTCGATGTCCCAGCGCGTCACGTCCCGTTCCTTCCGTCCGGCCCGCATCCGTACCCGCGCCGCCGTCCTGGTCGCCGGTTTCGGTGCCTCGGTCGCCCTGGGAGCCGGAGTCGCGACCGCCGCCGACACCACCACGACCGGTGTCACCGGCACGGCCCAGGCCCAGCAGGCCGCGAAGAAGGCCGCTTCCTGGGTCGACCCGGTGAAGAAGTACAAGCTGTCGGCCAGCTTCGCCGCGAACGGCGGCATGTGGGCCTCCAAGCACAGCGGCCAGGACTACGCCATCCCCACCGGCACCCCGGTCCTCGCCACCCACGGCGGCACCGTCGTCAAGGCCGGCCCCAACGGCGCCGGCGACGGCCCCGCCTACGGCAACGCCGTCGTCATCAAGCACGGCAGCAAGACCTACTCCCAGTACGCCCACCTGTCGAAGGTGAACGTCAAGATCGGCCAGGTCGTCAAGACCGGCCAGAAGATCGCCCTGTCCGGCAACACCGGCAACTCCAGCGGACCCCACCTCCACTTCGAGATCCGCACCACCCCGAACTACGGCTCCGCCGTCGACCCGGTCAAGTTCCTCCGCGCCAAGGGCGTCCGGCTCTGATCCCGGGGCCGCACCCGCAGCCGGGGCTCCCGGCCCCGGGAGCCTGACGGCCGGCGTGCGCGCCGGCCCCGCGGAGCGGTCCTCCCGCTACCTCGGCACTCCCGCTACCTCGGCAGCGCCGGGCGGGCCGCCGAGCGTGCGCGGTCCCGGTCCGGCAGCACCGGATAGCTGCCCGTGCTGGTCGGGGCGTGCTCCGGAAGCCACAGCACGCCCACCGCGCCCTCCGCCGGCACGTCGTCCGGGGCACCCGCCGGGCGGACGTTGCGGAAGGTCAGCCGGGCGCCCAGCACCCGGGCCTGTCCGGCCGCGATGGTCAGGCCCAGGCCGTGCCCCCGGCCGGCCCGGTCCTGGCTGCCGGTGCGGAAGCGGCTCGGCCCCTCGGCGAGCAGGTGCTCCGGGAAGCCCGGCCCGTGGTCGCGGATCCGGATGACCCGGCCCTCCACGGTGACCTCGATCGGCGGCCTGCCGTGCCGGGCGGCGTTCGTCAGCAGGTTGAACAGCACCCGCTCCAGGCGGCGCGGGTCGGTGGTGACCTCCGACTCGTGCACCACCCGCACGGTGACGTCCGGGTCCTTGGCCGCCACCCGCCGGGCGACGAACTCGCCCAGCATGATGTCCTGCAGCTCCGCCCGCTCCGAGGCACCGTCCAGCCGGGCCACCTCCAGGACGTCCTCCACCAGGGTGCGCATGGCCTTGGCCCGGTCCAGCACCAGTTCCGTGGGCCGGCCGGGGGGCAGCAGCTCCGCCGCGGTCAGCAGCCCGGTCACCGGGGTGCGCAGCTCGTGCGCGATGTCGGCGGTGACCCGGCGCTCGGCCTCCAGCCGCTGCCGCAGCGCGTCCGCCATCGCGTCCACGGCGCTGGCCAGGTCGTCGGTCTCGTCCCGCACGACCCCGCCGATGGCCTCCCGCACCCGCACGTCCGTCTCGCCGGTGGCCACCCGGTGGGCGGCGGCGGCCGCCTTCCGCAGCCGGCGCGAGAGCTGGCCGCCGACGAGCACACCCAGCGCGCTCCCGCCGAGGACGACCGCGATGGAGCCGATCAGCAGGGCCTGGTCGAGGTCCTTGAGGATGTCCGAACTGCGGTCGGTGAACCCCGAGTGCAGGGACATCACCTGCCCGTTCTTCAGCGGGACGGCCGCCCAGATGTCCGGTGTCCCGTCGGGCCGGTTGGCGACGTAGGTGGCCCGCCGGCCCTCCTCCACCTTCTGCCGCAGCTCCTGGGGCAGGTCCGGGTCGTCGATCCGGGTGTTGGGGAAGTTCAGCCGCCCGGACAGCTCGTAGTTGCGCTGGGCCACGGTGATCCGCTCGTCGGCCAGGTCGCGGGCGTTGTCGAGCATCGACACCCGGGCGGCGTTGTGCACCACCAGGCTCAGCACCACGGCGACCAGCGCCCCGACCAGCGCGATCGCCGCACTGAGCTTCCAGCGCAGACCGGTCCGGATGGCCGCCCGGTCCCAGAACGCGGCCGTCGGCCGCCGGAAGTACCGCCGCATGACGCCGCTCAGGCCTTCAACTTGTAGCCGAAGCCGCGCACGGTCTCGATCCGGTCCTGCCCGATCTTCGTCCGCAGCCGCTGCACGTGCACGTCCACGACCCGGGTGTCACCGCCCCAGCCGTACTCCCACACGCGCTCCAGCAGCTTGTCGCGGGAGAGCACGGTGCCCGGCGCCGAGGAGAACTCCAGCAGCAGCCGCATCTCGGTCGGCGTCAGCGCCACCGGGTCCCCGGCCCTGCGCACCTCCATGCCCTCCGTGTCGATCTCCAGCTCCCCGAAGGCCAGCACCCCGCCGTCGGCGGACTCCGTCTCCTCCCGGCCGCCGGCCCGGTCGAAGCGGCGCAGCACCGCGCGGATCCGGGCGACCAGCACGGCGCCGTCGAACGGCTTCGTCACGTAGTCGTCGGCCCCCGCCTCCAGTCCCAGCACGACGTCGATGGAGTCGGCCCGCGCCGACACCATGATCACCGGGACCATCGACTCGTCCCGGATGCGCCGGCACAGGCTGACCCCGTCCAGGCCGGGCAGCATGACGTCGAGGAGGGCGATGTCGGGCCGGTCGGTGCGGAACGCCTCCAGGCCGGACAGTCCGTCGGGCATCGCGGTGACCGCGAAGCCGTCCCGCTCCAGGGCGAGCTGGGTGGCTTCGCGGATGACGTCGTCGTCCTCGACGAAGAGCACGTGGGTCTGGTCTGCCATCCCGGATCTCTCAGCTCTCGTGTGGTCTCAAGTCGGTGCGGGCGGGTCCCCCCATGGGCTGACGCGCGGGCCGCGTTCCTGGTTCACCCATACATCGGCTGCGAGGGCCCGGCGGTTCACCCAGTGAGCCGTGTCTCACTCCTCGGGCACCGGCGTCTGCTCCCCGCCGGCCACCCGTCCGTAGTCGTTGTGCGTGCGGAACTCCTCGACGAACCGGTCCTCGGACCAGCGGTAGGTGATCACGTCCTCGCCGGACGGGCTCGACACCGGATCCCCCGGGTCGTACACCTGGTTCGTCACCACCAGGTCCCCGCGGTCCATCTCCGCGTACACCGGCGGTTCCTCGGCCGCGAACACGTTGCGGTAGGAGCCGGACCCGTCGGCGTCCCGGTACACGTACGAGCCGACCCCCACCGCGTCCCCGCACGTCAGGACGTTGACGACGATGTCGTCGGCGGTGCCGCCGGTCAGACGTCCGTAACTCACGTCGACGGGGTACTCGTCGGCCACGCACGGCTTCAGCTCCCGCTTGACCTCCGCGGAGACCTCCGGGTCGCCCTGTACGAGCCGCACCGCATCGACCCGGTCCCCCGAGGCGCCGGCGGGCAGCCCGGCGGTCGGCGACACGGTCGTGTACCCGCTGGCCGGGCCCTCGTCGCGGGCTCCGGTGCCGCCGGTGCCGCAGCCGGCCGCACAAAGGACGAGGGCGGCGACCACGACCGTCGTCGTGCCCGCCGCCCGGGACGCCCGGGCCGTTCTCGGCCCCGTGCCGGTCAGGCCGCGCACCGCTCCCGCTCCTCACGCTCCAGCGCGCGTGCGTCCAGATCGCGTGACTCCAGCTCCTCGCGGAGCCGGGCCAGCGCCCGGTGCAGCGTGCTCTTGACCGTTCCGGCCGACATGCCGAGGGCGGCGGCCGTCTCCTCCGTGGACATCTGCTCCCAGTGTCGCAGCACCACCACGCTGCGCTGCTTGGGGGCGAGGATCCTCAGCACGTCCATCAGCAGGGCGCGGTCGGCGTGCTGCTCGGTGGCGTCGTCGACGCTGGCTTCCGGGAGCTGCTCGGTCGGCACCTCCTCCAGCTTGCGGGCGCGCCACCACTCGGTCCTGGTGTTGATCATGACGCGGCGCAGGTAGGCGTCGGCCAGCCGCTTGTCGGCGATGCCGTCCCAGCGGCCGTACGTCCGGGCGAGAGCGGTCTGCAGCAGGTCCTGGGCGTCCACCGGGTCCGGGACCAGGCGACGGGCACTGCGCAGCAGCGCGTCCTGCCGGGTGCGGACGTACTCCTCGAACTCGAGCACCTCTCCGTGCGCCATGGTGAACCGCCTCCGCTTCCCCGTCCCGGCGCGCCCCGTGCGCACCGGCTCCACTGCCCCGTGGTCCGTCGTCGTGTCCCCCCGTGGGCCACGCGAACGAACGTACGGACGCGGTGTCACGGCACTGTGCGGAGCAGCCTGCGGACACCCCTCGGCTGTCCGTCGGTTGTGTAACGGACGCCGATACCGGGCGAAGCGGATGGGGGATGTGTGCGGGTTCGGCGGGAGATGTCCGCGGGATGCGTGCTCCGGACCGGGACCGGTGGGACGGGAGGGATCCGTGAGGCGGAGGCGGGGCGGGGGTGGGGGCGGTGTCCCGTCGCCGGCGTGCTTCGCCGGTGCGCGCGTGGGGGCGGCGTCTGGGGAGGCGGTGGGGCATGCGCTCGTAGTGGGTGCACGGCGGCGCGGTGGTGCCCGGTGGTGCCCGGCGCGCGGTGATGCGCCGCTGCCGGGGGTGCGCGATCACCGCGCGGGGGCGCGTGCAGGCGTCGCGCGCCCGCCGCGCGCCTCCCGGACCGGTCGGGCCAGGTCGGGTCGGATCAGGTCAGGGGCAGCCGGTACAGGCCGCCCGGCAGGGGTTCCACCAGGCCGTCCGCCACGAGCCCGTCCAGGGCGCGGGCGCGCTGCACAGGCTCGTGCCAGACCCGGTCCAGGGCCGCCTGGGGCACCGGGGCGTGCGCCTCCCTCAGGACCGCCAGCAGCCGCCCGCGGACCTGCCGGTCCGTGCCCGCGTACGTCTGCCCGCGGCGCGGCGGACCCTCGTGCGCCGGCTTGCCCGCCAGCCGCCAGGCGCAGAGCGCGGCGATCGGGCAGCGGTGGCAGGACTCGTTCTTCGCGGTGCACACCAGCGCGCCCAGTTCCATGGAGGCGGCGGCCCACCGTGCGGCGGTGGTCTCGTCCTCGGGCAGCAGCGCGCGGGCGAGCCGGCGTTCGGCGGCGGTGGTGGCGTTCGGCGGGTACTGCACGCCGGTCACCGCGCGGGCGAACACCCGGCGGACGTTGGTGTCCAGCACGGCGTGCCGCTGTCCGTACGCGAACGACGCGACGGCGGCGGCCGTGTACTCGCCGATGCCGGGCAGCGCCAGCAGCTGGGCGTGGTCGGCCGGCACGTCGCCGCCGTGCCGTTCGGTTATGGCGACGGCGGCGCCGTGCAGCCGCAGGGCGCGGCGCGGGTAGCCGAGCCGGCCCCAGGCGCGGACGGCCTCGCCCGGGGCTTCCGCGGCGAGGTCGGCGGGGCGCGGCCAGCGGGCCAGCCACTGCTCGTAGACGGGCAGGACCCGGTTCACCGGGGTCTGCTGGAGCATGAACTCACTGACCATCACTCCCCAGGCGCCGGCCTCGGGGCGGCGCCAGGGCAGGTCGCGGGCGTGCTCGTCGAACCAGTCGATGACGGGGGAGTGCAGCGGCTCACCGGGAGCGCGCTCGGACGCGGGATCGGTGGTGCCGCCGTGCGGGGGCTTCGTGGGAGCAGTCATGGCCCTTCGATCCTGCCACGGCGGGCCCCGCCTCCGGGTGGACCGCCACGGTGGTGACCGGGCGACCCTCCCTCACGCACCGTGAGGGGTGGAACGGTCGCCCTGCGTGACCGGACGGCTCGTGGAGACGCAAAGGCGGAGCTGACAAGGCGGTTTCCGGGATGATGATCCGGAAAAGTTGTCGCTCCGAGCGGCGGGTGGGACCGGTGAACGCGCCGATCTCTCGTATGGTTTGCGCCGTGGGATCTTTGCGCAATCCGGTCGGGCCGCTTCCCTCCTCCATCTACTGGCGACGGAGGGCCGTACTGCTGTCCGTACTGGCCTTGTTGGCGTTGTTGATCACCTGGGTGATCACGGCGGGCGGCGGGGGCGGCAACGACCACGAGAACGGTGCCAACGGCAAGAACCCCGCGCCGTCCATCACGCCGGGGCCGTCGAGTTCGGGGCCGGCGATCAGTCAGGCACCGGGCGGCCGGGACGAGACCGGTGACGAGAACTCCGGTGGCGCGTCGTCCGGTACGGGGGACGACGGCGCCAACGGCGACCCGGGGGACGGCGGAACGTCGGACGGCGGTGCCGGGGGCGATGCGGGCGGCGGCTCCGGGGGCGGGACGTCCGCCGGGGTGGGCGCGGGCGACGCGCTGCCGGCCGGAGGGGGGTCGGGAATGCCCGACTGCACCGCGAGCGCCGTGAAGTTCAGCCTGCGCAGCGCCCGCAACACCTACGAGCCGGGACAGAAGCCGACGTTCCTGCTGACCGCGCGCAACGTCTCCGGCAAGGACTGCAAGGTCGATCTCGGGCCGGAGAACGCGGTGTTGACGGTGACTCAGGCGAGCGGCGACGACGCCTACTGGGCGTCGGACCACTGCCCCGAGGGCGCCCGGAGCCTGCTGTTCCGCGTGCCGGCGGGTGACAGCATCACGTACAAGGTGACGTGGGACCGCAAGCCGAGCGCCCCCGAGTGCGCCACGCCGCCGGCCGGTTCGGCGGGGGCGGGGACGTACCTGGTGGAGGCGAAGGCACCCGGCTTCGCCAAGGTGCAAACGTCCTTCGTCCTGGAACGGGACTGAACAGGACCGAACGCGGCTGAGCGCGGCTGAGCGCGGGCGCCCGTGACCGGGTGCGGTGAGCGGCCGTCGGCGCCGGGCGGAGTGCCGGCCGGCCCAGGGAGCGGTCCACCGGCGGTGGTGGCCGGGAGTCACCGGGTGCCGGCCCCCGCCGGGTGATGGCCGGCGCAGGGCGGTGGTGCGCGGCGCGGGAGGGCGCCCGGGTCCGGAACCGTGGCCGCCCCGTCGGGTGCCGGACCTATCGTCGGGCGTCGGAGTCGGACGTACCGTCGGGTGCCGGACGTTCTGTCGGTGTCAGACGTACCGTTCGAGGATCGAGCTCTCGGCCAGGCGCGACAGGCCCTCACGGACGCTGCGGGCGCGGGCCTCGCCGACGCCGTCCACCGTCTGCAGGTCGTCCACGCTGGCGGCGAGCAGCTTCTGCAGGCCGCCGAAGTGCTCCACCAGGCGGTCGATGATGGCGCCGGGCAGCCTCGGCACCTTGGCCAGCAGGCGGAAGCCGCGCGGGGACACCGCCGAGTCCAGCGTCTCGGGGGAGCCGGTGTAGCCGAGGGCGCGGGCCACCGTCGACAGCTCCAGCAGTTCGGCGTGGGTGAGCACGTTGAGCTCGTGCAGGGCCTCGTCGACCGTGCGGGAGCGCTTCGCGGTGGGCTCGGGGACGTAGTCCCGCACGACCAGTTCGCGCTCCGGTTCCACGCCGGCGATCAACTCGTCGAGCTGGAGAGCGAGGAGGCGGCCGTCGGTGCCCAGTTCGACCACGTATTCGGCGATTTCGGTGGCGATGCGGCGCACCATCTCCAGCCGCTGCGCGACCGCCGAGACGTCCCGCACGGTCACCAGGTCCTCGATCTCCAGCGCGGAGAGCGTGCCCGCGACCTCGTCGAGGCGGAGCTTGTACCGCTCCAGGGTGGCCAGGGCCTGGTTGGCGCGGGACAGGATCGCCGCGGAGTCCTCCAGGACCCGGCGGTGGCCGTCGACGTAGAGGGCGATCAGCCGCATCGACTGCGACACGGAGACCACGGGGAAGCCGACCTGCTTGGAGACCCGGTCCGCGGTGCGGTGCCGGGTGCCGGTCTCCTCCGTGGGGATGGTGGGGTCCGGCACCAGCTGGACGCCGGCCCGCAGGATCTTCGTCAGGTCGGACGACAGCACGATGCCGCCGTCCAGCTTGCACAGCTCCCGCAGGCGCGTCGCCGTGAACTCGACGTCCAGGACGAAACCGCCGCTGCACAGCGTCTCGACGGTCTTGTCCGAGCCGAGCACGATGAGCCCGCCGGTGTTGCCGCGGAGCACGCGCTCCAGTCCGTCCCGCAGGGCGGTGCCGGGTGCCACGGCGCTCAGTGAGGCGCGCATCAGGCCCTCCGAACCGGCACTCCCACCGGACTTTCCGGGAGCTGCTGCCCGGTCGTTGGCTGCCACTGCACTCCTCCGGTCGCAGGTTCCTGGGCGCCCCCGCGGTTCGTACGGACGGGCGAGACCTGGGCAAAGTCTACCGGCGGTCCTCGTCCTCCCGCGGGGCCTCTCGGCGACGGGAACGGGGAAGGACCCGCAGGGCGTCCCCTATGTCCGCGACTTCCAGAACCTTCATTCCGGCGGGGATCCGTCCCGGATCGCCCGGTACCAGAGCGTGTGTGAAGCCCAGCCGGTGGGCCTCGGCGAGCCTGCGCTGCACCCCCGTGACGCGCCGGACCTCGCCCGCCAGGCCGACCTCGCCGATCGCCACGAGGTTCTTCGGCAACGGGGTGTCGCTCGCCGCCGAGGCCAGGGCCAGCGCCACGGCCAGGTCGGCGGCCGGCTCGGTGAGCTTCACCCCGCCGACCGTCGCGGAGTAGATGTCCCGCTTGCCCAAGGCGCTGATCCGGCCGCGCTGTTCCAGGACCGCCAGCATCATCGAGACGCGGGAGGTCTCCAGGCCGGAGGTGGTGCGCCGGGGGGAGGGGATCTGCGAGTCGACCGTGAGCGCCTGCACTTCGGCGACCAGGGGGCGCCGGCCCTCCAGGGTGACGGTCAGGCACGTGCCGGGGACCGGTTCGTCACGACGGGTCAGGAAAAGTCCGCTCGGGTCCGCGAGGCCCGTGATGCCCTCGTCGTGCAGTTCGAAGCAGCCGACCTCGTCGGTGGTGCCGTAGCGGTTCTTGACGCCCCGGACCAGGCGCAGCCGCGCGTGCCGGTCGCCCTCGAAGTGCAGCACGACGTCCACCAGGTGCTCCAGCAGCCGGGGGCCCGCGATGGCGCCGTCCTTGGTGACGTGTCCCACCAGCAGCGTGGACATCCCGCGCTCCTTGGAGGCGCGGATCAGCGCCCCGGCCACCTCACGGACCTGGGCCATGCCGCCGGGGGCGCCGTCGATCTCCGGGGAGGCGACCGTCTGCACGGAGTCCATGATCAGCAGGGACGGCTTCACCGCGTCCAAGTGCCCGAGCACGGCGGCCAGATCAGTCTCCGCCGCCAGGTACAGGTGGTCGTCGATCGCGTGGATGCGGTCGGCGCGCAGCCTGACCTGGCTCGCCGACTCCTCGCCCGTCACGTACAGGGTCCGGTGGTCCGCGCTCGCCGACTTCGCCGCCACGTCCAGCAGCAGGGTGGACTTGCCCACACCCGGCTCGCCCGCGACGAGCACCACGGCACCGGGCACGAGACCGCCGCCCAGCACCCGGTCCAGTTCCGGGACACCGGTGGGGCGGGCGGTCGCCTGCTGCCCGTCGACCTGCCCGATGGGCAGTGCGGAGGTGGTGACCCGCCCGGGCGTCGTGGTACGGACGGCGGGCGCGCCGTACTCCTCGACCGTGCCCCAGGCCTGGCACTCCGGGCAGCGGCCGAGCCACTTGGCCGTCTGCCAGCCGCACTCGGTGCAGCGGTAGGACGGGCGGTCCTTGGTGGTCTTGGAACGGGCAGCCATGCGGAAACGGTATCCGCCCGCACTGACAGCCCTGCCCGCAGCGGCCCGGCCGGCCATGGCACGCCGCCGGCCCGTGGCGCCCCGTCGGCCCGTGGCGCCCCGCCCGCGTCGGCCGGCGTGGCATCCCGTCCTCGCCGGCCCGCTGGGCGGCACGTCCGCGTCGGCCCGCGTCGGCCCCGCTCCCGGCCACGGGGCCGCGCGGCGGCGGGCGCGGCTACCCGCGGCCCAGCAGTTCGGCGATGCGGACGAAGCCGTCGGCGCCGTGGCCCCGGTCCACGGCCCGCCGGGCCAGCCCCTCGGCCGCGCGCATCACGCTCGCGTCGATGCCGTGTGCCTCGGAGGTGCGGACGATGTGCGCCATGGAGGACAGGGCCGAGGTGATCGGGTTGTCCTCGCCGGAGTAGCTGCCGCTGTCGGCCTCCCGCGCGGACGCCTCGAAGACCGGCGGGAGGATCTGCGCGATGCCCCGGGCGAACGGCGCCAGCTCCCCGGGGGTGATGCCCTCGGCCCGCGCCACCGCCAGGGCGTGCACGAATCCCGCCATCGCGGTCCAGAAGATGTCCAGCAGCGCGATGTCGTGGGCCGCCGCCCGGCCGGGCTCCTCGCCCACGTGATGGTGGGTGCCGCCGAGCGCCCGGAGGACGGACCCGTGCTGCCGGTACGGCTCCTCGGGGCCGCTGTAGAGGAAGACCGCGTCAGGGGTCCCGATGGTGTCGGCGGGCGTCATGATCGCCCCGTCCAGGTAGCGGATCCCGTGCCCGGCGGCCCACTGGGCGGTGTCCCGGGCGCGGCCGGGGGTGTCGGCGCTGAGATTGACCACGGTGCGCCCCGTGAGCGCGCCCTCGACCGCCTCCCGCCGCAGGATTGCGTCCGCGGCGTCCTGGTTCACCACGCAGACCACGGTCAGGTCGGCGGCGGCGACCGCCTCCTCGGCCGACCGGGCTCCGGCCGCGCCCCGCGCGACCAGCTCCCGGTCGCGGCCCGGGGTGCGGTTCCAGACCGTGGTGCGCAGGCCGGCGGCCAGGAAGGCGCCCGCCAGGCTCCGGCCCATCGGCCCCAGACCGAGAACGGTGACGGCGGGCTGCTCCGTGCGTGAGGACATGACTCAACTCCAGTGAATGACCGAGAATGCCGGTGACAGGGGAACCAGGGGAACCAGGGGAACCAGGGGAACCAGGGAAAACGGGCGAAAGGGCGCCGATGACACGCAGCCGCGCACAGGACCCGGACGTCTGCGGTGTGACGGCCGCGATCGCCGTGATCGACGGGAAGTGGAAGACGACGCTGCTCTGGCTGCTGGAGTCCGGCCCCCACCGCCCGGGTGAGCTGCTGCGACGGCTGCCGGACCTGCGCGAGAAGGTGCTGACTCAGGCGCTCCGGGAGATGGAGGCCGACGGCCTGGTGCACCGGGAGGTGCACGACGTGCTGCCGCCGAAGACCGTGTACTCCCTGACGCCCTTCGGCCGGGACCTCACCGAGGCACTGGCCCCCCTCGCGCACTGGGGACACCGCCGCCTGGAGCACCTGGCCGGGACCGGGCCGGTCTCCTGAACCCTCACTTCACCGTCCCGTCCTCTCCGCCCTCGCCCGTACCGGTGCGCCGCCGCGGCCGCACCACCAGGGTCTCCCAGTCCCTGGACGCCGCCAAGTACCCACAAAAAAGTGGGTGGTGGGGCCCCGGCGGGTGCGACGGTCCGGCGGGTGGCCTGCCCCGCGGCGTCGCACCGTCCCGGCGTACGGGCACCGGCCGCCCGGACCGGACCGCTGTCGGCCGACTGGACGAACGGCACCGGGAGGGAAGGGGGACCGGAAGGCCCTCGCAGACGAGAACCCCCGGAGAGCGAAGGCGCCCGGAGGGCACCGGGACGCACCGGGGCAGCGCCCGGAACACCGGCGGACCGGTGTACGGCGCGGCACCCGCACCGGGCCCGTCTGCCCGCCGAGGGGCCGCCGCTCCCCGTTTGAGGGATCGTTTCACCCGTACGGATTAAAAGTGCGCAGGGCACCGGAAGGGGCCGCGCCGGGCCGCCTACGGTCGCCGAATGACCAGCAGTGGCCCGGACACCCCGCCCCGCACGACCGGCGCACACCGGGCGCACCGGGAGGTGCGCGACCGCGGAGCCGCCCGCACCCTGGCGCAACGGCCCCCGCTGCGCGACGAGCCCTACCTCGACGGCCTGTTCACCTATTGCCTGTCCGTCCTGTGCGACCACGACGGGGCGACCGCCGCCGTCGCGGACGTGCTCGCCCTCGCGGAGCGCCGCGGCCGGAACATCCCGGACGCGATCGGGGACCGCCGTGCCTGGCTGTACGCGCTGGCCCGCTGGGCGTGCCTGCGCCGGCTGACCGAGGCCGGGCGGGAACGCCGCGCCACGCACGCGGCCGGCCGCGCCGACCGGCAGCGCGCCGCCCGCGGCGCCTCCGCCCCGGCCGTCTCGGAGGAGGTGCAGGAGCAGCGGCGGCGCGAACTGGCCCTGCTGGCCTGGCCGGAGGCCGCCGGCACCACCCCGGAGCAGCGCGAGGCCCTCGAACTGGCGGTGCGTCACCACCTGGCCGCCCACGAGGTCGCCGCCGTGCTCGGCATGGAACCGGTCACCGCGCGGGAGCTGCTCGCCTCCGCCGCCTGCGAGGTCGAGCGCACCCGCGCCGCGCTCGCCGTCGTGGAGGCCGGCGCCTGCTCCGGCGTGGCGCACCTCACCGGCGACCGTCGGGTGGTCCTGAGCACCGCGGTGCGGCGGGAACTCGTCCGCCACGTCGACGACTGCCCCCGCTGCCGCCGTACCGCGGAACGGGCCATCCCCGGCCGCTGGCCCGGCACCAGCGTCACCCCCGACGCCCTCCCGGTGCTGCCCGCGCCCCGCGCGGCCCTGCGCACCGCCCTGGCGCACCACCCGCGCGGACGTTCCGGTGCGCCCCGCTTCGACCGGCGGGGCTACCCGATGGACCCCAAGGACCTGGTCGCCCGGCGGGACCGGCTGAGGGCACGGGCCGTCACGACGACCGTCGTCGCCACCGTGGTCGCGGCACCGGTGTTCGCCCTGTGGGCCGCCTACCGTGGGACCCCGGTGGGCGAGGGCGAGGACGGCCGGTCGGCGTCCGCGCGGGAGGCCGACGGTCCCGTGGACCTGGGCGGCGAGGGACCCGGCGGGTACGAGAACGCGGGCAACGCCAGCACCCGGCCGGACAACCGCTTCGAGAAGGACGGCCGCCGGAAGACCTCCGACGTGTCGGTGGAGGTCGTCGGTGTCGCGGGCGGCGACAGCAAGGGTGCCGCGTCCCTCGGTGTCACCGCCGGCCACAGCGGGGACACCACGTTCATCACCCTCACCGCGACCGGATCCGCACCGGTGCGCTGGTCCGCGTCGACCGGCGCCCACTGGCTCTACCTGAGCCGGTCCTCGGGCACCCTGCGCCCGGGGGAGTCCCTGACGGTCAAGGTGTACGTCGACCAGCTGCGCGAGCCGTCCGGCCACTGGCAGGCGCGGGTCGCCGTCGCACCGGCCGGCGCCGTCGTCACCATCGACGGCTACGGCACCGCACCCGGCCCCTCCCGCCCCGCGACGGGGCACCCCGGGCACCCGGGCAGCCCCGGCACGCCGCATCCCGGCACCCCGAGCGGTCCGCCGCCCTCGTCCGGGCCGGACCCCACGCCGACGACCCCGGCGCCCACCGAGCCCACGCCGAGCGATCCGCCGCCGACCACCGACCCGGGGCCCTCGCCCGGCGACCCGACCCCCACGGAACCGTCCGGCTCCCCGCCCCCGGGCGACGGCGAGAGCGGGGACCCGAGCCCGTCGACGTCCTGAGCCGAGCGGGAGCCGGAACCGTCCGCCGTGCCGGGCGTCCGCTCCGCACGACGCCACGGGCCCCGCCGGACCGGCCGGCGGGGCCCGGACCGCTTGTCTCCGGCGCGCTCAGCGCGCGGTGCCCGGGCGGGATCCGGCGCGGTCTCAGGCGGGGTCCGCCGGATGCGGCGCCAGGAGGGGCAGCTGCGCGGCCAGCCGTGCCTCGCACAGCTCGACCAGACGGTCGTACCCCGCCTTGCCCATCAGTTCGGTCAGCTCGGCCCGGTAGGAGACGTAGACCGGCTCGCCGGCACCGTGCGCCGACGTCGCCGACGTGCACCACCAGTGCAGGTCGTGCCCGCCCGGGCCCCAGCCGCGCCGGTCGTACTCGCCGATGGACACCTGCAGGACGCGCGTGTCGTCCGGCCGGTCGATCCATTCGTAGGTGCGCCGGATCGGCAGCTGCCAGCACACGTCGGGCTTGGTCTCCAGCGGCTCGCGGCCCTCCTTGACCGCGAGGATGTGCAGCGAGCAGCCCATGCCGCCCGCGAAGCCCGGCCGGTTCTGGAAGATGCACGAACCCTGGAACGGGCGGGTCTGGCGCTCGCCGTCCTCGTCCTGCGAGACCCAGCCGCGCCGGGTGCCCTCCTCGTGGTGCTGCCAGATGTCCGGCGTGAGCCTCGCCACATGCTCGGCGACGCGCTTCTCGTCGTCCTCGTCGGAGAAGTGGGCACCCAGGGAGCAGCACCCGTCGTCCGCGCGGCCCGCCTGGATGCCCTGGCAGCCGCTGCCGAAGATGCAGTTCCAACGAGAGGTCAGCCATGTCAGATCGCAGCGGAAGACCTGCTCGTCGTCCGCCGGATCAGGGAACTCCACCCACGCGCGCGCGAAGTCGAGGCCCTTCTCGTCGGCCGGAGGGCGATCCGTCGGAGGCGTCGCGGACGCGGCCGGCCGCGTCGACGTCCCGACCGGTTCGACCGTCCTGGCCTTCTTGTCCGACTTCTTGTCCTTCGCCTTTTTCGTCTTTGGCACGAGTCCAGGGTATGCCGCCCGGGCGGCGGGCCGGGACCGGCCCGTATCCGGCGGACCGTGCAACACGGCCCGCTGCGGGCAGTAGCGTTCCGTACATGAGACTTGGTGTCCTGGACGTGGGCTCGAACACGGTGCACCTGCTGGTGGTGGACGCGCACCCCGGCGCCTGCCCGCTGCCCGCGCACTCCCACAAGACCGAACTTCGCCTCGCCCAGCTCCTCGAGGACGACGGGTCGATCGGTCCGCAGGGCATGGACAGACTGGTCTCGGTCATCCGGGAGGCGCTGCGGGCCGCCGAGGACAAAGGGGTGGAGGAACTGCTCCCGTTCGCCACGTCCGCGGTGCGTGACGCGGGCAACGCCGACGACGTCCTCGCCCGCGTACGGGCCGAGACGGACGTCGAACTCCGGGTGCTCAGCGGCGCGGAGGAGGCACGGCTCACCTTCCTCGCCGCCCGCCGCTGGTTCGGCTGGTCCGCCGGGAAGCTCCTGGTGATCGACATCGGCGGAGGGTCCCTGGAGATCGCCTACGGCATGGACGAGGAACCCGACGCCGCGGTGTCGCTGCCGCTGGGAGCCGGACGCCTCACGGCGGCGTGGCTGCCCGGGAACCCGCCCGAGGCGGACGAGGTGCGGGCGCTGCGCCGCCACGTGCGCACCGAGATAGCCCGTACCGTCGGCGAGTTCAGCCGGCTCGGCCGCCCCGACCACGTCGTGGCCACCTCCAAGACCTTCAAGCAGCTCGCCCGTATCGGGGGCGCGCCCGCCTCCGCCGAGGGCCTGTACGTCCAGCGGGAGCTGAAGCGGCAGTCGCTGGAGAGCTGGGTGCCCCGGCTCGCCGCAATGACCGAGCAGGAGCGCGCGGAACTGCCCGGCGTCTCCGAGGGCCGGGCCGGCCAGTTGCTGGCCGGTGCGCTGGTCGCGGAGGCGTCGATGGACCTCTTCGGCGTGGAGCGGCTGGAGGTCTGCCCGTGGGCCCTGCGCGAGGGCGTGATCCTGCGGCGCCTGGACCACATGGACGGCGGCGTCCGGCGGGCCTGAGGGTCGCGCCCGGCGGGCCTGACGGTGGCGCCGCCGTCAGCGGCCTTCCCGTGTTCCCGCCCGCACCGCCCGCTATGGCGAACGCCACATCGGCCCCGGCGGGCCCCGCGCCAGCCCAACCGCACCCCGTACCCTGTCCCTCGTGGCAGATCCAACGGTGCGCATCCCGGATGCGAAGGTCGCACTGTCGACGGCCTCGGTCTACCCGGAGTCGACGGCGACGGCCTTCGAGATCGCCGCGCGCCTCGGCTACGACGGCGTCGAGGTCATGGTGTGGACCGACCCCGTCAGCCAGGACATCGAGGCATTGCGGCGGCTCAGCGACTACCACCGCGTGCCCGTCCTGGCCGTGCACGCGCCCTGCCTGCTCATCACGCAGCGCGTGTGGTCCACCGACCCGTGGACCAAGCTGCAGCGGGCCCGGTCCGCCGCCGAACGGCTCGGCGCCGACACCGTCGTCGTCCATCCCCCCTTCCGCTGGCAGCGGCAGTACGCCCGCGACTTCGTCCAGGGCATCTGGCGCATGGCCGACGAGACGGACGTGCGGTTCGCGGTGGAGAACATGTACCCCTGGCGCTACCGCGACCGCGAGATGCTCGCCTACGCGCCCGACTGGGACGTCACCCGGGACGACTACCGGCACTTCACCATCGACCTCAGCCACGCCTCGACCGCCCGCACCGACGCCCTCGACATGCTCGACCGCATGGGCGACCGGCTGGGCCACGTCCACCTCGCCGACGGCCGGGGCTCGGCCAAGGACGAGCACCTCGTGCCCGGCCGCGGCAACCAGCCGTGCGCCGAGGTGCTGGAGCGCCTCGCGCGGACCGGCTTCGACGGTCACGTCGTCATCGAGGTCAACACCCGGCGGGCGATGTCCGGGGCCGAACGGGAGGCCGACCTCGCGGAGGCCCTCGCGTTCACCCGCCGCCACCTCGCCGCCGCTGCGACGGCCCCGGCCTCCCCGGCGTCCTCCGTGCCCCCGGCGATCCGGGTGCCGCGACGATGACCGGCCTCGCCGCCCCCGGCGGCCGGGGAGCGTCCGAACAGCGCGACGGCACCGTACGGCGCCGCGGCCGGCCGCCGCGCACGGAGGCCACGGGAACCCGCGACCGCATCCTCCACGCGGCCCGGGAGGAGTTCTCCGAACGCGGGTACGAGAGGACCTCCGTCCGGGGCATCGCCAAGGCGGCCGGGGTGGACTCCGCTCTCGTGCACCACTACTTCGGCACCAAGGAGCAGGTCTTCGAGGCCGCCGTCGAGGTGGCCTTCGCGCCCGCCCTGCAGGCCCGGGACAGCGTCCTGGACGGCCCGCTCGACGAGGTCGGCGAGAAGATGACCCGCATCATCCTGGGCCTGTGGGAGAACCCGGTGACCCGGACCCCGCTGCTGGCGATCGTCCGCTCCGCCGTGAACAACGAGGTCGCGGCCGCCGTCTTCCGCCGCCTGGTCTCCTCGCAGCTCCTGCGCCGGATCGCCGGCCGGCTCGACGTCCCGGACGCGGAGCTGCGCGCCGAGCTCGCCGCCGCGCAGCTGGTGGGGATCGCCATGCTCCGCTACGTGATCAAGGTGGAGCCGCTGGCGTCGGCCGACCCCGAGCAGATCGTCCGCCGGGTGGCCCCGGTGGTCCAGGGCCACCTCACCGGTCCCTGACCCGGCCGCTCCTCCCGGACGCCGGGCCGCGTGCGGGGCGGGCTGGGGGGCGGCGTGCGGCGGAGGGCGGGGCACGGGCGGCGGGCGGCGGGCGGCGGACGACGGCTGCGTGCGGGTCGTGGTTCGGGCACCGGGCACATCCGCCTGAGACACCGGTCTCGCATATCGGACACTGCGTCCCGAACCCTGGAAGACCGGCGTACGCTCGACTGGAGTCGGATTCCCGTATCCCTGATGTTCTTCCACGCCGGAACCCCGGCACCCCCGAGAAGGTCCCGAAGGAGCGAGCGACGATGCCCGAGCTGAGGTCCCGCACAGTCACCCACGGCCGCAACATGGCGGGCGCCCGCGCCCTCATGCGGGCTTCCGGTGTACCGGGCGCGGACATCGGCCGCAAGCCGATCATCGCCGTCGCCAACAGCTTCACGGAGTTCGTCCCCGGCCACACCCACCTCGCCCCGGTCGGCCGGATCGTCAGCGAGGCGGTCGTCGCGGCCGGCGGCATCCCGCGCGAGTTCAATACCATCGCCGTCGACGACGGCATCGCGATGGGCCACGGCGGCATGCTGTACTCCCTGCCCTCCCGGGACCTGATCGCGGACAGCGTCGAGTACATGGTCGAGGCCCACTGCGCCGACGCCCTGATCTGCATCTCCAACTGCGACAAGATCACCCCGGGCATGCTCAACGCCGCGCTGCGGCTTAACATCCCGACGGTGTTCGTCTCCGGCGGCCCGATGGAGTCCGGCCGGGCCACGCTCGTCGACGGCACGGTCCGCACGCTCGACCTGGTCGACGCGATGTCGGAAGCGGTCAACGACAAGATCTCCGACGCGGACATCCTCCGCATCGAGGAAAACGCCTGCCCGACCTGCGGCTCCTGTTCCGGCATGTTCACCGCCAACTCGATGAACTGCCTGACCGAGGCCATCGGCCTGTCCCTGCCGGGCAACGGCTCGGTCCTCGCCACCCACACCGCCCGCAAGGACCTGTACGTCCGCGCGGCCCGGACGGTCCTGGACCTCACCCGCCGCTACTACGAGCAGGACGACGACTCGGTCCTGCCCCGCAACATCGCCACCCCCGCGGCCTTCGAGAACGCCATGGCGCTCGACATCGCGATGGGCGGTTCCACCAACACGATCCTGCACCTGCTGGCCGCCGCCCAGGAGGCGGAGGTCGCCTACGGCCTCACCGAGATGGACGCCCTCTCGCGCCGCGTCCCCTGCCTGGCGAAGGTCGCGCCCAACGTCGCGGGGGACCGCACGTACTACATGGAGGACGTGCACCGGGCGGGCGGCATCCCGGCCCTCCTCGGCGAACTGCACCGCGCGGGCCTGCTCAACGAGGACGTCCACTCGGTCCACAGCCCGTCCCTGGCCGACTGGCTGAAGACCTGGGACGTCCGCGCCGGTTCCCCGTCGGCCGAGGCCGTGGAACTCTGGCACGCGGCCCCCGGCTGCAAGCGCTCCGCCGAGGCCTTCTCCCAGTCCGAGCGCTGGGACTCCCTGGACGTGGACGCCGCGGGCGGCTGCATCCGCTCCGTCGAGCACGCCTACTCCAAGGACGGCGGCCTCGCGGTCCTGCGCGGCAACCTCGCCGTGGACGGCTGCGTCGTCAAGACGGCCGGCGTCGACGAGTCCATCTGGACCTTCGAGGGCCCGGCGGTCGTCTGCGAGTCGCAGGAGGAGGCCGTCCAGAAGATCCTCACCCAGCAGGTCAAGGAGGGCGACGTCGTCGTCATCCGCTACGAGGGCCCCAAGGGCGGCCCCGGCATGCAGGAGATGCTCTACCCGACCTCGTACCTCAAGGGCCGCGGCCTCGGGAAGACGTGTGCGCTGATCACCGACGGCCGCTTCTCGGGCGGTACCTCGGGCCTGTCCATCGGCCACGCCTCCCCGGAGGCGGCCTCGGGCGGCACGATCGCGCTGGTCGAGGACGGCGACCGGATCCGCATCGACATCCCCAACCGCTCGATCGAGCTGCTGGTGGACGACGCCGAGCTGGCCCGCCGCGAGCAGGCGCTGAACGGCACGTACGCCCCGAAGAACCGCGACCGCAAGGTCTCGGCGGCGCTGAAGGCGTACGCGGCGATGGCCACCAGCGCGGACAAGGGCGCGGTCCGCGACGTGAGCAAGCTGGGCTGACCACCACCGGGCCCGCCCCACGGGCCCGGCTGCGCCAACCACCGCCACAGGGCCGCTTCCGCACCACGGGAGCGGCCCTTCGCTCACCAGGCGGCCGGGTCGCTCCCCGCCACACCGAACACGGTGCCGTCGGGTGCGCCGGCGTAGACGTGGCCGCCCGCGAGCACCGGCTCGGGCAGCGCACCGGGAACCCGGTCGGAGTCGTCGCCGAGCCGCGGCCGGGTCTGCCCGAGGAGCTTCCCGGTACGGGCGTCGACGCCCAGCAGCCGCCCGTCGGGCACGGTCACGTACACGTGCCGTCCGTCGGAGACCGGCCGCGAGCCGCGGCTCACGCCCGTCTCCAGCCGCCACCGCTGCTTCCCGGCGGCCAGGTCGACGGCCACCAGGGAGCCGCCCCCGCCCATGAGGTACACGGTGTCCCCGCGCAGCCCGGCCTCCGCCTGGGCGACGGGCACCGGCAGCGTCACCCGTCGGGTGGCTCCCGTCCGGGGCGTGTAGCGGACCACCGCCTTCGCGTCCCCGTACACGGCACCGTCGGCGAGGAGGTACAGGGAACCGTCCGCGGCCCCCACGGGCGTCAGCGACCCCGCCAGGTCCGCGTCCCACCGCACGTCACCCGTCGCCGGGTCGACCGCGGTGACACGGGTCCTGCTGCCGTCGGCCGACGGGCTCGCCGCGTAGGCCGCCGGCTCATCGGCCCGCCCGGGCGCGGCCGACTTCGCTGACTTGCGGGGCTCTCCGGTTGCTGCGGCCCGTCCAGTGTCTTGAGTACCTCCGGTCTCTGCGGTCTCTGCGATCTCTTCGACCTCGCCGGTCCTACCGGCCCCTCCGGGTTTCGCGAGGCCTCCGGACTCCGCGGTGTCCGTCGCCTCCGCGGTCGGGGTCTCGCCGCCGAACGCCGAGAAGTAGGGCGCCGCCTGCCCGGGGATGCGGCGGGACCACCGGGTGTCGCCCGATGCGGCGTCCACACCGGTGACCGTTCCGTCCGGCCGGGTGAGCAGCAGCGTGTCGCCGACCGCCCGCGCGCCGTCGTAGCCGGGCGCCTTCCTGCTCCACACCGATGCGCCGCTGCCGGGATCCAGCGCCTCCAGTGCGCCGAGCCGGTCGAGGGAGGGCTGGACGAGGCCGCCCGCGAGGACCGGGGGTTCGCTGCGGGGCGTCCGGGCCACGTCGTGCTGCCACCGGGTGCGGCCGTCGGACGGGTCGAGGGCGACCACCCGGCCGGGCAGCGCGCACAACAGGTTCTCCCGCCCGTACGAGCACTGGGGCATGCCGCCCCGGTCCGGGGCCGGAACCTTCTCCCACGTCCCGAAGGCGGCCGGCGTGCTCCGGGCGGCGGTGGCCTTCCGCGCCGGTTCCTCACCTCCGTCCGCCAGCTGAACCGCCGTCACTCCGCCGAGCAGGGCCAGGCTGAGCGCCCCGGACACCAGGACCGTCCGTCTGCCGGGACGCCGGCCGGACCGCTTCCCGGACTCCTCCGCCGGTGCCGGTGCCGGGTCCGCCGAGGCGTGAGCCGGTGCCGGATTCGCCCCTGCGTCCGCGGCGGTGCCGCTCGGAGGGCCCGGCCGTGGCTCCGGTGCGGCCTCCCCGCCGGGCGGGTCCGGCGTCCGGGGCGCCGGGAGGAACACCTGGGTGTCGTACGTCGCCGCCACCGACCGCAGCGCGCGCATGAGTTCGTCCGGAGTGGGCCGGTCGTCGGGCTCCTTGGCGAGGCACCGCAGCACCAGGGGCGCCAGCGACTCCGGCACGCCGGTCAGGTCGGGCTCGTCGTGCACGACCTGATAGGCGACGACGTACGGGCTGTCGGAGTCGAACGGTCCCCGCCCGGTCGTCGCGTGCACCATCAGCGAACCCAGCGCGAACACGTCGGCCGCGGGGCCCACCTCCCGGGGCCGCCGGAACTGCTCGGGCGCCATGAACGGCGGCGTTCCGATCAACTTCCCGGTCTCCGTGCGCAGTTCACTGTCCCGTGGCCGGGAGATGCCGAAGTCGATGACCTTCGGCCCGTCGCCCGCGAGCAGGACGTTGCTCGGCTTGAGGTCCCGGTGCACGACACCGACCCGGTGGATGTCGCGCAGCGCCTCCGCCAGTCCGGCCATCAGCCGACGGGACTGGTCCGGGTCCATCGGCCCGTTCCGCTTCACCTGTTCGCTGAGGGTGGGGCCGGGGATGTACAGGGTGGCCATCCAGGGCCGTTCGCCCTCCGGGTCGGCGTCGACGACCGGTGCCGTGAAGGCTCCGCTCACCCGCCGTGCCGCGGCCACCTCCTGCCGGAACCGCCCCCGGAACTCGGGGTCCATGGCGTACCGCTCGTGCACGACCTTCACCGCGACGCGCATCCCCGAGGTGCTCCGGGCCAGATGGACGACGCCCATGCCGCCCGAGCCCAGGCAGGACTCCAGACGGTAGTGACCGGCGTACTCCGGAAGTTCCGCTTCGGCGCCCGGCCCGGTGTTCCGCTGCGACGCCATGGAACCACCCCCGTGCTGTTCGTTCGCGCGCGCGACGCTGGGGAGCCTAGTCGATGGTGTGTGCGGGACCCAGGCGGCGCTACCGCCTTTCCGTGCGAGGAAAGAACGGGTGTTTCGGGATGTGTCGTCGGGGTATCAACGGGGCCCCACGAGGTGCGTGGGGTCCAACGGGGGAGGATTCACATGTCTGTTGAGCAGACGCAGCACACCGCGGCCGGCGACGGCCGGGAGGCGGCGGAGGCGGTCGTCACGGCCGCCGCGGCCACCTACCCGGTGGCCCCGGGCCACCGGCTGAACGTCCGCAGCGGTCCCGGCACCGGTTACGCGGTCGTCCGCGTCCTGGCCGAGGGCGCCCGGGTCCGGATCACCTGCCAGACGACCGGCACCCGGGTGTCCGGCCCGTACGGCACCTCGTCGGTCTGGGACTGCATCGGCAGCGGCCAGTACGTCTCCGACGCGTACATCTACACCGGCAGCGACGGCTACGTGGCCCCGCGCTGCTGATCCCGCCGCCGCGGGACGGCCGCACCGGCCGTCCCGCGCAGCCGCCGGGACCGGGCTCGCGTCCGGGACCGCCCGGCGTCCTCGCGATCCTCGCGCCGAGCGGGACCGCACCCGGCGGCCTCGCGGCGGGGGGCCTCGCGGCGGGGGGCCGCGCCGGCCCGTGACCGGCTCCGGTTCACCGGTCGCCCTCCTCGGCCGCCGCCGCCCGGGCAGCCCGAGCATCACGAGTGCCGCCACGACGTGGAGCACCGCTGAGGCGACGAGGGCGACACCGACGCGTGCGCCTGGCCGGCCGGTCCCGCCGCGCCGGCCGCCGGACCGGTGACGGAGCGGAAGAAGAACGTGCCCAGCACGGCGATGCCGGGCGATGCCGATGGCACTGCCACCCCTGCGCGCCGGCATCGACCGGGGATCGGGCCGGCCGGCTGCTGCGGCGGGACCGGGGTGCGGACGGACCTGGAAGGCGCCTCCCCGGCGGACGTGGCAGGGCGGGCTTCGGCGGCGCCCGGCAGCGCCCTGCGGCAGGGGGCTGCCGGGCGCCGCGGGGGACCAGTCACAATCGACACGTGAGCACAGCAGAGAACGGAACGAACGGCACCCCGGGCAGCGCCCCCGACTCCCCGGGCACCTCGGGCACCCCGGGCACTCCCGCCGGTCCCCGGCCGGAGCCCATCCGCTTCTTCGGCACCACGTGGGTGGACCACGACAACGGCTACGCGGCCCGCCGCGTGGGCGTCTGCGTCGGCTCCCTCGCCGCGGCGATCGCCGCCTGCTTCGTGCTGCGCTTCGCCTACGAGGGCCTCGCGATCGCCGATGTCAGCAGCTTCGTCACGCTCCTCATGGTCGTGATGTTCGCCGTGTGCAGCTCGCTCGCCTTCCGCCACACCTGGGACAGCTTCCGCCGCCGCCCGGACCCGGACCGCCAGAACTCCCTGCGCGGCCTCCTGGCCATCGGCTTCGTCGGCTCCCTCCTCGCCTACTTCTTCCGCTCCCTCACCGAGGCCCCCGGCGAGAAGCTCCACCGCGAGGAGTACGAGACCGCCCGCAAGCAGTACGCGAAGCGCACCGCCCGCCGCTCCGGCAACCCCAGGAAGCGCCGCCGCTCCTGAGCGCGGGAACATCCGGCACTTTCTCCTTCCGGCGCGCCGACGACTTCTCCGCCCGGTGCGCTTTCGTGGCGTGACGGTGCACCTCCGCAGGTTCTGAGCCCGCCGGGCGGCGCACGTGCCGTGGACGGGCCGACCGGCATGCGCGCCGCCCCGGCAGTTCCCGGAAGCGCCGACGCCTGATGAGTGCGGCAGTGCCTGGCACCTTTCCCTTCCGGTGCTCTGTCGTGGCGTGACGCTGCGACCCCCAGGTCCTGAGCCCGCCGGGCGGCGTCTGCCGTGAGCGGTCGTACCGCCCGCCGCCGCTCCGGCAACCCCGGGAAGCGCCGCCGCTCCTGAGCGCGGCAGCACTCGGCACCCTCCCCTGGTGCTCCTTTCGTGCCGTGACGGCCGGCACCGCAGGTCCCTGGGCCCGCGCGGTGGCGCAGGCCGTGGGCGGGACCGGTGACACGACACGCCCGCCCCGACGCGCTCTTCTCCTTCCGTCCTCCTGCTCCGCGCTTGACGCGGTGTGCCCTCGCGAGGATTATTCATCACATGATGAATTACCTCTCCGGGCCGACCCACCCGGCAGCCCAGCCCGGCGGCGCGGGCGACGCCGACGGCACCCCGGCCGTCCGGGCGCAGGGACTCACCGTCGTCCGGGGCCCGCGCACCGTCCTGCGCGACCTGGCCTTCACCGTCCCGCGCGGGCAGATCACGGGACTCCTCGGACCCTCCGGGTGCGGCAAGTCGACGCTGATGCGGGCCATCGTCGGCACCCAGGCCAAGGTCTCCGGCACCCTGGACGTCCTCGGTCTCCCCGCCGGGCACCCCGCGCTGCGCAGCCGCATCGGCTACGTGACCCAGGCGCCGTCGGTGTACGACGACCTGACGGTCCGCCAGAACCTGGACTACTTCGCCGCGATCCTCGACCCGGGCCGAGCCGCCGCCGACCGCCGCCGGGAGAACGTCACCCGCGCGATCGCGGACGTGGACCTCACCGGGCACGCCGACGCCCTCGCCGGGAACCTGTCCGGCGGCCAGCGCAGCCGCGTCTCCCTGGCCGTCGCCCTCCTCGGCACCCCCGAGCTGCTGGTCCTGGACGAACCGACCGTCGGCCTCGACCCGGTCCTGCGCCGCGACCTCTGGGAGCTGTTCCACGGCATCGTCGCCGAGCGGAACGCCAGCCTGCTGATCTCCTCCCACGTGATGGACGAGGCGGAGCGCTGCCACCGCCTCCTGCTGATGCGCGCCGGCGCACTGCTCACCGGGGACACCGCCCGGCCGGAGGACGCGGCCGTCACCCCGGACGCCCTGCGTTCCCGGACCGGCGCCGAGACCGTCGAGGCGGCCTTCCTGCACCTGGTGGACCGGGCCGCCGCGGCCGACCGCTCGAAGGAGACCACGCGATGACCACGACCACCCGCACCCGCACGGCCCGCCCCTCGGCCCAGGCCGGCGCCCTCAACGCGGCCCGTACCCTCGCCACCGCGGGCCGGGTCCTGCGCCAGCTGCGCCACGACCCCCGCACCGTCGCGCTGCTGCTGGTCGTGCCCTGCCTGATGCTGCTCCTGCTCCGCTACGTCTTCGACGGCAGCCCGCGCACCTTCGACACCATCGGCGCCTCGCTCCTCGGCATCTTCCCGCTGATCACGATGTTCCTGGTCACCTCGATCGCGACCCTGCGCGAGCGGACCTCCGGCACCCTCGAACGTCTCCTCGCCATGCCGCTCGGCAAGGGCGACCTGATCGCCGGCTACGCGCTCGCCTTCGGCGCCCTCGCGGTCGTCCAGTCGGCCCTCGCCACGGGTCTGGCGGTGTGGTTCCTCGGGCTCGACGTCGTCGGCAGTCCCTGGCTGCTGCTCCTGGTGGCGCTCCTCGACGCGCTCCTCGGTACGGCCCTCGGCCTCTTCGTCTCGGCCTTCGCGGCCTCGGAATTCCAGGCGGTGCAGTTCATGCCGGCCGTGATCTTCCCCCAGCTCCTCCTGTGCGGCCTGTTCACCGCACGCGACGCCATGCACCCCGTCCTGGAGGGCCTCTCCGACGCCCTCCCGATGTCCTACGCCGTCGACGGCATGAACGAGGTCCTGCGGCACACCGACATGACCGCCGCCTTCCTGCAGGACATCTCGATCGTCGCCGGGTGCGCCCTGCTGGTCCTGGGCCTCGGCGCGGTCACCCTGCGCCGCCGGACCTCCTGACGTCCACTGCCACGGGCCGGCCCGGCGCCCTCCCCGGGCCGCCCCGGCCGCCGTTCCGCCCACCGGACAGCCGCCGCGTCCGGCCGCTCCCGGGTGGGAGGATGAACCAGGACGTCGCACACCCCGGAGGGCACTCCCAGCCATGACCCAGAAAGTCGCAGTCCTCGGCACCGGAAAGATCGGCGAAGCCCTGCTCAGCGGAATGATCCGCGCGGGCTGGAATCCCGCCGACCTCCTGGTCACGGCCCGCCGCCCGGAACGAGCCGACGAACTCCGTACCCGCTACGGAGTCACCCCCGTCTCCAACCAGGAGGCCGCCAAGACGGCCGACACCCTGATCCTCACGGTCAAGCCCCAGGACATGGGCGCCCTCCTCGACGAACTCGCCCCGCACGTCCCCGCCGACCGCCTGATCATCAGCGGCGCCGCCGGAATCCCCACCGCCTTCTTCGAGGAGCGCCTCGCCTCGGGCATCCCGGTGGTCCGCGTCATGACCAACACCCCCGCCCTCGTCGACGAGGCCATGTCGGTCATCTCCGCCGGCAGTCACGCCACCGCCGCCCACCTCGCCCACGCCGAGGAGATCTTCGGCGGCGTCGGCAAGACCCTGCGCGTCCCCGAGTCGCAGCAGGACGCCTGCACGGCCCTGTCGGGCTCCGGGCCCGCGTACTTCTTCTACCTCGTCGAGGCCATGACCGACGCCGGCATCCTGCTCGGCCTGCCCCGCGACAAGGCCCACGACCTGATCGTCCAGTCCGCGATCGGCGCGGCCACCATGCTCCGCGACAGCGGCGAACACCCGGTCCGGCTCCGCGAGAACGTGACCTCGCCGGCGGGCACCACCATCAACGCCATCCGCGAACTCGAGAACCACGGCGTGCGGGCCGCCCTCATCGCCGCCCTCGAAGCCGCCCGCGACCGCAGCCGCGAGCTGGCCTCCGGCACCAAGGACTGACCGGCCGGCCCCGCCCGAGCCCCTGCGGGCCGGTGCGCCGGCGTGCCAGTGCGCCAGTGCGCCAGTGCGCCGGAGTGCCCGCAGCCGCTCACCGGCTCACCGCGCGGCGGTCAGCACCTCCTCCGTCATCACCACCGACGCGAACCCACCGCCGTGCAGCGACACCGCGGACGCCTGCGCCAGGTCGTCCGCGCTCCGCCGCCAGCCGAACGGTCCCTCCAGGTCGAACGTGTACGTCGCGTCGAAGGCGACCACCACCTCGAATTCGAGGTTCCCGCCCATCCGCGCCGTCGTCTCGACGCACATGTTCGTCTGGATCCCGGCCAGCACCACCTGCTGGATCCCCGCCTCCCGGAGCCAGGCCGCCAAGTCCGGACTGCCCAGGAAGGCCGAGTTCACCGTCTTCGTGACCAGCAGCTCCGCCCCGCCTCCCTTCCCCCGCCGCCGCTCCACGTACTCCTTGAAGCCGTTGCCCTCGGACCCGGGCCGCAGCGGCGACCCCGGCGAGACGGAGTCGTGCCGCACGAACACGACCGGCCGGCCCGCCGACTGCCAGGCGTCCAGGAGAGCGGCGATGTTGTCGTCCGCCGCGAGATGGTTGCGCGTCCCCCAGAAGCCGTCCTCCTCGAAGCCCTTCTGCACGTCCACGACCACCAGTGCCGCGTTCCTCGCGATGTCCATGCACCCGATCGTGCCGCCCCACCACCTCCCGTCCCAGAGGTACAGAAGTCATCGATCGATGGTTTACTGCCACCCATGGCAGAGCCCTACCGCGTGGCCCTGGTCGCCTTCCCCGGCATCCGCGCCTTCGACGTCTCCGTGATCACCGAGGTCTGGGGCGTCGACCGCACCGACCGCGGCGCCCCCGCCTTCGAACTGCGCCGGGCCGCCACCGACACCGACGCCGTCCCCATGCGCGGCGGCCTCACCCTCCTGCCCGACCGCCCCCTGACCTGGCTGGCCGACGCCGACCTGATCGTCGTCCCCGGACTGGACGACCACCTCACCCCCGCACCACCTCCCGTCCTCGACGCCCTGCGTCACGCCCACGCCCGCGGTACCCCCCTCGCCGCCCTCTGCGGAGGCGCCTTCACCCTCGCCCAGGCCGGCCTCCTCGACGGCCGCCGCGCCATCACCCACTGGGGCCTCACCGACCTCCTCCGCGCACAGCACCCCCGGGTCCGCCTCGTCCCCGATGCCCTGTTCATCGAGGACGGCAACATCTGGACAGCGGCCGGCACCGCCGCCGGCATCGACCTCTGCCTCCACCTGATCCGGCTCGCCCACGGATCCGAGGCCGCCGCCACCATCGCCCGGTCGATGGTCACCGCCCCTTTCCGCACCGGCACCCAGGCGCAGTTCATCGAACACCCCACGCCCCGCACCGACCGCGACGCCGACGCCCTCGCCGCCGTCCGCGAGCACGCCCTGCGCCACCTGCACGAACCGCTCACGGTCGCCGGCCTGGCCGCCCACGCCGGCATGTCCCCGCGCACCTTCGCCCGCCGCTTCGCCGCGGCCACCGGTACGACCCCGCTGCGCTGGCTCCTCGATCAGCGCATCGCCGCGGCCCAGCGCCTCCTGGAACGCACCGACCTCCCCATGCCCGAGGTCGCCCGCCGGTCCGGCTTCGGCAGCGAGGTCACGATGCGCCAGCACTTCGCATCGCGCCTCGCCACCAGCCCCCGGGCCTACCGAGCGGCCTTCAGCACGGGCTCCCCGGTCTCAGCACCCGCCGGCAGCAGCCCGATCGCCCGGTAAGCGGCATCCACGGTCGGCCGAGCCATGCCCCGCGCCCGTTCCGCACCATCCCGCAGCACCCCCTCCACGTAGCCGGGATCCGCGCACAGCTCCTTGTGCCTCAACTGCACCGGCCGCAGCATCTCGATCACGGCCTCCGCGGTGTCCCTCTTCACATCCCCGTACGACTCGTATACACCGCCCAACGCCTCCGGGTTCCCACCCGTGCACGCCGCGAGGATCTCCAGCAGATTCGCCACCCCCGGCCGGGACTCCCTGTCATACACGACGTCCCGTCCGCTGTCGGTCATCGCCCGCATGACCTTCCGGCGCACCACGTCGGGCTCGTCCAGGACGTAGACGATCCCCGGCCCGGCATCGTCGCTCTTGCCCATCTTCGACCGAGGATCCTGAAGGTTCATCACCCGTGCCGCCACCTTCGGGTGCGTCGCCCTCGGCACCACGAATGCCTGCCCGTAACGCTGGTTGAACCGCACCGCCAGGTCCCGGGTCAGCTCCACGTGCTGTGTCTGGTCGTCCCCCACCGGCACCTCGTGCGTCCCGTAGGCCAGGATGTCCGCCGCCATCAGCACGGGGTACGTCAGCAACGACAGCCGCACACTCCCGCCCCGCCGCTTCTCCCGCGCCGCCTTCTCCCGGTACTGGATCATCCGGCGCATCTCGCCGTCCGTGGCCACGCACTCCAGCAGGTACGACAGCCGGGCGTGCTCGTCGACGTGGCTCTGCACGAACACCGTGCACACCTGTGGATCCAGCCCGGACGCCAGCAGCAGCGTCGCCGCCTGCCGGCTCAGCCTGCGCACCCGTGCCGGATCGTGGTCCACGGTCAGCGCGTGCAGATCGACGATGCAGAACAGCGCGTCCGCCCGGTGCTGGTCCTGCGCGGCCCACTGCCGCATGGCGCCCAGGTAGTTCCCGAGCGTCAGGTGTCCGGTCGGCTTGACCCCACTGAAGACCCGCTTCATCTCTTCTCTCCGTCTCCTGGCCGGGGCCGCCGACTCCGGCGGGCCGCCCCTCGGAGCTCCGGAGGGAGAAACAAGAACGGCCGCCGGAGCGGCGGCCGTGTGCGCATACGTAAGGACGGCCGCCGTCAGGCGGCCCACCAGAACTGGCGGTACGTACGCGTCGTCATGCACGAGAGGATACGTCCCGGGGGCGGGACGAGCAGGCGGTTTGACACGCCCAGGGCCGATCCGTAGTGTTCTCCGGGTTGCCCGACGTGAGCACCGACTCCGGTCGGCCCCGGGCAGCCATTCCGCAAGCACCAACCACTCCCTGACGGCAGACGTCTGTCCGTCACCGGGAATGGCATGCGTGTGTGCGAAATGAGGAATCCACGCCCGAAAGGACGTAGGGCCCCGATTAGCTCGGGGGCCGGGAATCCGCTAAAGTCTCACCCCGTCGGAACGGCCCAACGGCCGGGAAGGCGAACCCTGCTGACTGGGGGTCAGGCCGATCAGGATCTGATAAAGTCGGAACCGCCGGAAAGGAAAGCGCGAGAAGCGTCGACCTGGAAAGCACCGAGGAAATCGGATCGGAAAGATCTGATAGAGTCGGAAACACCGAAGGGAAGCGCCCGGAGGAAAGCCCGAGAGGGTGAGTACGAAGGAAGCGTCCGTTCCTTGAGAACTCAACAGCGTGCCAAAAGTCAACGCCAGATATGTTGATACCCCGTCTCCAGCGTCAGCTGGGGCGAGGTTCCTTTGAAAAACACAGCGAGGACGCTGTGAACCATCGGACTATTCCTCCGGTGGTTCCGCTCTCGTGGTGTCGACCCGATCACGGGTACACATTCACGGAGAGTTTGATCCTGGCTCAGGACGAACGCTGGCGGCGTGCTTAACACATGCAAGTCGAACGATGAACCACCTTCGGGTGGGGATTAGTGGCGAACGGGTGAGTAACACGTGGGCAATCTGCCCTGCACTCTGGGACAAGCCCTGGAAACGGGGTCTAATACCGGATACTGAACCACTTGGGCATCCTGGTGGTTCGAAAGCTCCGGCGGTGCAGGATGAGCCCGCGGCCTATCAGCTTGTTGGTGAGGTAACGGCTCACCAAGGCGACGACGGGTAGCCGGCCTGAGAGGGCGACCGGCCACACTGGGACTGAGACACGGCCCAGACTCCTACGGGAGGCAGCAGTGGGGAATATTGCACAATGGGCGCAAGCCTGATGCAGCGACGCCGCGTGAGGGATGACGGCCTTCGGGTTGTAAACCTCTTTCAGCAGGGAAGAAGCGAAAGTGACGGTACCTGCAGAAGAAGCGCCGGCTAACTACGTGCCAGCAGCCGCGGTAATACGTAGGGCGCGAGCGTTGTCCGGAATTATTGGGCGTAAAGAGCTCGTAGGCGGCTTGTCGCGTCGGTTGTGAAAGCCCGGGGCTTAACCCCGGGTCTGCAGTCGATACGGGCAGGCTAGAGTTCGGTAGGGGAGATCGGAATTCCTGGTGTAGCGGTGAAATGCGCAGATATCAGGAGGAACACCGGTGGCGAAGGCGGATCTCTGGGCCGATACTGACGCTGAGGAGCGAAAGCGTGGGGAGCGAACAGGATTAGATACCCTGGTAGTCCACGCCGTAAACGGTGGGCACTAGGTGTGGGCGACATTCCACGTCGTCCGTGCCGCAGCTAACGCATTAAGTGCCCCGCCTGGGGAGTACGGCCGCAAGGCTAAAACTCAAAGGAATTGACGGGGGCCCGCACAAGCGGCGGAGCATGTGGCTTAATTCGACGCAACGCGAAGAACCTTACCAAGGCTTGACATACACCGGAAAGCATCAGAGATGGTGCCCCCCTTGTGGTCGGTGTACAGGTGGTGCATGGCTGTCGTCAGCTCGTGTCGTGAGATGTTGGGTTAAGTCCCGCAACGAGCGCAACCCTTGTCCCGTGTTGCCAGCAAGCCCTTCGGGGTGTTGGGGACTCACGGGAGACCGCCGGGGTCAACTCGGAGGAAGGTGGGGACGACGTCAAGTCATCATGCCCCTTATGTCTTGGGCTGCACACGTGCTACAATGGCCGGTACAATGAGCTGCGATACCGTGAGGTGGAGCGAATCTCAAAAAGCCGGTCTCAGTTCGGATTGGGGTCTGCAACTCGACCCCATGAAGTCGGAGTCGCTAGTAATCGCAGATCAGCATTGCTGCGGTGAATACGTTCCCGGGCCTTGTACACACCGCCCGTCACGTCACGAAAGTCGGTAACACCCGAAGCCGGTGGCCCAACCCCTTGTGGGAGGGAGCTGTCGAAGGTGGGACTGGCGATTGGGACGAAGTCGTAACAAGGTAGCCGTACCGGAAGGTGCGGCTGGATCACCTCCTTTCTAAGGAGCACTTCTCACCAACTTCGGTTGGTCAGAGGCCAGTACATCGGCGAACGTCCGATGCTGGTTGCTCATGGGTGGAACGTTGACTATTCGGCCAGGACCTCGGGTCGGAGGCTGCTAGTACTGCTCGTCAGAGCGTGGAACGCATGATCTCCGGACGGGTGCCGGCCGGGCACGCTGTTGGGTGTCTGAGGGCACGGCCGTATGGTCGATGTCTTCGGTGCCGGCCCCAGTGAACTCGAGCTGTTGCTCGGGGTGGTGGGTGGTTGGTCGTTGTTTGAGAACTGCACAGTGGACGCGAGCATCTGTGGCCAAGTTTTTAAGGGCGCACGGTGGATGCCTTGGCACCAGGAACCGATGAAGGACGTGGGAGGCCACGATAGGCCCCGGGGAGTCGTCAACCAGGCTTTGATCCGGGGGTGTCCGAATGGGGAAACCCGGCAGTCGTCATGGGCTGTCACCCGCTGCTGAACACATAGGCAGTGTGGAGGGAACGCGGGGAAGTGAAACATCTCAGTACCCGCAGGAAGAGAAAACAACCGTGATTCCGGGAGTAGTGGCGAGCGAAACCGGATGAGGCCAAACCGTATGCGTGTGAGACCCGGCAGGGGTTGCGCATACGGGGTTGTGGGATCTCTCTTCTGTTGTCTGCCGGCAACAGGACGAGTCAGAAACCGTTGATGTAGGCGAAGGACATGCGAAAGGTCCGGCGTAGAGGGTAAGACCCCCGTAGTCGAAACGTCAGCGGCTCGTTTGAGAGACACCCAAGTAGCACGGGGCCCGAGAAATCCCGTGTGAATCTGGCGGGACCACCCGCTAAGCCTAAATATTCCCTGGTGACCGATAGCGGATAGTACCGTGAGGGAATGGTGAAAAGTACCCCGGGAGGGGAGTGAAATAGTACCTGAAACCGTGTGCCTACAAGCCGTGGGAGCGTCGGACATCAGCTTGCTGGTGTCTCGTGACTGCGTGCCTTTTGAAGAATGAGCCTGCGAGTTTGCGGTGTGTTGCGAGGTTAACCCGGGTGGGGAAGCCGTAGCGAAAGCGAGTCCTAATAGGGCGTTTGAGTAGCACGCTCAAGACCCGAAGCGGAGTGATCTAGCCATGGGCAGGTTGAAGCGGAGGTAAGACTTCGTGGAGGACCGAACCCACCAGGGTTGAAAACCTGGGGGATGACCTGTGGTTAGGGGTGAAAGGCCAATCAAACTCCGTGATAGCTGGTTCTCCCCGAAATGCATTTAGGTGCAGCGTCGTGTGTTTCTTGCCGGAGGTAGAGCACTGGATAGGCGATGGGCCCTACCGGGTTACTGACCTTAGCCAAACTCCGAATGCCGGTAAGTGAGAGCGCGGCAGTGAGACTGTGGGGGATAAGCTCCATGGTCGAGAGGGAAACAGCCCAGAGCATCGACTAAGGCCCCTAAGCGTACGCTAAGTGGGAAAGGATGTGGAGTCGCAGAGACAACCAGGAGGTTGGCTTAGAAGCAGCCACCCTTGAAAGAGTGCGTAATAGCTCACTGGTCTAGTGATTCCGCGCCGACAATGTAGCGGGGCTCAAGCGTACCGCCGAAGTCGTGTCATTGCAGTACATACTCCTAACGGAGACTGTGATGGGTAGGGGAGCGTCGTGTGCCGGGTGAAGCAGCGCCGGAAGGCAGTTGTGGACGGTTCACGAGTGAGAATGCAGGCATGAGTAGCGATTCACACGTGAGAAACGTGTGCGCCGATTGACTAAGGGTTCCTGGGTCAAGCTGATCTGCCCAGGGTAAGTCGGGACCTAAGGCGAGGCCGACAGGCGTAGTCGATGGATAACCGGTTGATATTCCGGTACCCGCTGTGGAGCGTCAAACATCGAGCATCGTGATGCTAAGGCCGTGAAGCCGCCGGCTGAGTCTTCGGACGAGGTCGGAGTGGTGGAGCCGCTGAACCAAGCGGTTAGTAGGTGAGTGATGGGGTGACGCAGGAAGGTAGTCCATCCCGGGCGGTGGTTGTCCCGGGGTAAGGGTGTAGCCCGAGTGGTAGGCAAATCCGCCACTCATCAAGGGTGAGACCTGATGCCGAGCCGATTGTGGTGAAGTGGATGATCCTATGCTGTCGAGAAAAGCCTCTAGCGAGTTTCATGGCGGCCCGTACCCTAAACCGACTCAGGTGGTCAGGTAGAGAATACCGAGGCGTTCGGGTGAACTATGGTTAAGGAACTCGGCAAAATGCCCCCGTAACTTCGGGAGAAGGGGGGCCATTCCTGGTGATCCGATTTACTCGGTGAGCTGGGGGTGGCCGCAGAGACCAGCGAGAAGCGACTGTTTACTAAAAACACAGGTCCGTGCGAAGCCGTAAGGCGATGTATACGGACTGACGCCTGCCCGGTGCTGGAACGTTAAGGGGACCGGTTAGCTCCATTTCGGTGGGGCGAAGCTGAGAACTTAAGCGCCAGTAAACGGCGGTGGTAACTATAACCATCCTAAGGTAGCGAAATTCCTTGTCGGGTAAGTTCCGACCTGCACGAATGGCGTAACGACTTCTTGACTGTCTCAACCATAGGCCCGGTGAAATTGCACTACGAGTAAAGATGCTCGTTTCGCGCAGCAGGACGGAAAGACCCCGGGACCTTTACTACAGTTTGATATTGGTGTTCGGTTCGGCTTGTGTAGGATAGCTGGGAGACTGTGAACTCTGGACGCCAGTTCAGGGGGAGTCGTCGTTGAAATACCAGTCTGGTCGTGCTGGATGTCTAACCTGGGTCCGTGATCCGGATCAGGGACAGTGTCTGATGGGTAGTTTAACTGGGGCGGTTGCCTCCTAAAGGGTAACGGAGGCGCCCAAAGGTTCCCTCAGCCTGGTTGGTAATCAGGTGTTGAGTGTAAGTGCACAAGGGAGCTTGACTGTGAGACCGACGGGTCGAGCAGGGACGAAAGTCGGGACTAGTGATCCGGCGGTGGCTTGTGGAAGCGCCGTCGCTCAACGGATAAAAGGTACCCCGGGGATAACAGGCTGATCTTCCCCAAGAGTCCATATCGACGGGATGGTTTGGCACCTCGATGTCGGCTCGTCGCATCCTGGGGCTGGAGTCGGTCCCAAGGGTTGGGCTGTTCGCCCATTAAAGCGGTACGCGAGCTGGGTTTAGAACGTCGTGAGACAGTTCGGTCCCTATCCGCTGTGCGCGTAGGAGTCTTGAGAAGGGCTGTCCCTAGTACGAGAGGACCGGGACGGACGAACCTCTGGTGTGCCAGTTGTTCTGCCAAGGGCATGGCTGGTTGGCTACGTTCGGGAGGGATAACCGCTGAAAGCATCTAAGCGGGAAGCCTGCTTCGAGATGAGGGCTCCCACCCACTTGATGGGGTAAGGCTCCCAGTAGACGACTGGGTTGATAGGCCGGATATGGAAGCACGGTAACGTGTGGAGTTGACCGGTACTAATAGGCCGAGGGCTTGTCCTCAGTTGCTCGCGTCCACTGTGTTGGTTCTGAAACCACGAACAACCCCACACCCGGGTTTCTTGGTGTGGTGCGGTTGAGTGTTTCATAGTGTTTCGGTGGTCATAGCGTAGGGGAAACGCCCGGTTACATTCCGAACCCGGAAGCTAAGCCTTACAGCGCCGATGGTACTGCAGGGGGGACCCTGTGGGAGAGTAGGACGCCGCCGAACAATACGTTGGGAAAGCCCCTGTGCCGTATGGCACGGGGGCTTTCTGCGTTTAGGGTCGAGGCATGCGCTATGACCTCGTCATCTTCGACAACGACGGTGTCCTCGTCGACAGTGAGCCGATCTCCAATCGACTGCTGGCCGGATATCTCACCGAGCTCGGCCACCCCACCACGTACGAGGACTCCATCCGCGACTTCATGGGGTCCGCCATGCATCGTGTGCATGACCTCGTCGAGGAGCGGACGGGTCGGCGGTTGCCGGACGACTTCGACGACGTGTTCCACGGGCGGGTCTTCGCCGCGTTCGAACGGGAGTTGAAGGCCATACCCGGCGTGGTCGACGTCCTGGAGAAGCTGACCGCGGACGAGGTGCCGTACTGTGTGGCGTCCTCCGGGAGCCACGAGCGGATCCGCGTCGGGCACCGGACGACAGGGCTCGACCGGTGGTTCACGGACGAGCGCATCTTCAGCTCGCAGGACGTCGGCCGGGGCAAGCCGGCGCCGGATCTCTTCCTGTACGCGGCGGAGCGGATGGGGGTGGCTCCCGAGCGCTGTGCGGTCGTCGAGGACAGTCCCCTGGGGGTTCAGGCGGCGCTGGCGGCGGGGATGGACGTGTACGGCTTCACCGCGATGACCCCGGCGGACAGACTCGCGGGCGCGGAGCGCCTCTTCGCCGAATTCCGGGAGCTGCCCGACCTGCTGGCGTGACCTGTAGCCGGAAGCGGCCGGTGTGCGCTGTGTGACCGGAGAGCACCGTCCGTGCTGACAATTGTCATGCCGAGGTGCGGACGTTCGTTTCTAGTGCCGGTCGGGGGCCGGCGACGAAGCTGTGGGACATGACGACGAACGCGGTGACTCCCAGCAGCAAGCGACGGACCTTCCTGCCGATCGTCCTGGACGTGGCGGTACCGGTGGGGACCTACTACCTCCTGAAGAACGGCTTTGGCATGGGCACCGTCGGTGCTCTCGCCTGGTGCAGTGTGCTGCCGGCCGCGCGGACCGCGTGGAGCGCGGTGGTGGACCGGACGCTCAACGCCTTCGCCGCGCTCATCCTCCTCGTGAACGTGGCCTCCCTGGCGGCAGGCTTCGTCACCGGTGACGCCCGGCTCATGCTGGCCAAGGACGGGGCGATCGGGAGCGTGATCGGCATCGGGGTGCTGGTGTCCCTGATGGCCGGCAGGCCGATGCTGACGCCGGCCATGAAGCCGTGGCTGACCCGCGGGCGGGCGGACCGGGAGGCCGCCTGGACGCGTCTGTCGGCGGAGTCGGACGCGTTCCGGCGGGCCGAGTGGCGGTTCTCCCTGGTGTGGGGTGTGGCCCTGCTCGGTGAGTGCGTCGTGCGGGTCGTGCTGGCCTACACGGTGCCCGTGGACACCATGGTGTGGCTCGGTGTCGTCCTGATGATCGTGACCATGAGCGGCAGCTTCCTGATCAGCGGGGCACTCGGTGCGGGCCCCATGGCAGCGATGATCGCCGCGGAGGTGAAGGGCTGCGGGCCCTCGGCCCGGTCCGAGGCCGCCCGTGCCGCCGACGTCCCGGCCCGCTCCGACGCGGCCCTCCCCGGCGCCGCGACGGTCGGCCGGGAAGGGAACGCGGAGGGACCCGTCCGCTCGGCCTCCCCCGAACTCCTGCGGAACTGAGGGGAATTCACCTTTGGCCGGATCTACCCACCGGTACCCCGGGGCCCTACGCTCGCCGCCATGACCGATGTGCTGCGGCGCGGCAGGGCCTCGCTGGCGTTCAGCTTTCTCGTGCAGGGGGTCGCGTTCGCCCTCCTCGTGACGCGGATCCCGGCGATCCAGGACCGGTACGGGGTCTCCGACGCGCTGCTGCCCGTCTTCCTCGCCGCGGTGCCGGTCCTGGCCGGGATCGGGAGCGTGACGACCGAGCGGCTGGTGCGGCGGGTGGCGCCGAGTGGCGTGCTGCGGTGGTCGCAGCCGGTCGTGCTGCTCGCGCTGCTGGGCGTGGGCGCGGGGCGCGACATGGTCGTCCTGGCCGTCTCGCTGGCCGCCTTCGGCCTGGCCGTGGGGGCGCTGGACGCCTCGATGAACATGCTCGGCGTGAGTCTCCAGCGGGCGTACGGCCGCAGCATCATGCTGAGCTTCCACGCGGCCTACAGCCTCGGCGGGATCGTCGGGGCGTCGCTCGCGTGGGTGGGGGCGCACTGGCAGCTGGCGCTGTGGGTGTCGTACCTGCCGGTGGTGCTGGTGCTGCTGCCGGCGGCGCTGGCCGGCAGCCGCTGGTTCGTCGACGGCGACACCGGGAGCGGCCGGGCGGCCGCGACGGCCGGGCCGGGAAAGTCGGCCGGGTCGGCCGCGACGGCCGGTGCGGACGTCGAGGGAGGTGGCGGGACGGCCGGGGCGGCCGGGGCGGCCGGGGCGGTCCCCGGGGGCGTCGGGGCCGCAGGGGCGGCGACGGGTGCGGACCGGGCGGACGGCGGCCACGCTCCACGACCCGGCGGGGCCGTGGCGTTCCGGATGCTGCTGCCGTTGTGCCTGGTGATGACGGTGGCGTACATCGGGGACTCGACGGTCTCCAACTGGAGCGCGAAGTACCTCCAGGACGTGCTGGGCAGTTCGGAGCAGACGGCGACCGTCCCCTACAACGTCTACATGGTCACCACGCTGCTGGGGCGGACGCTCGGCGACTTCGGTGTGCGGCGGTTCGGTGCCGTGGCGGTGGTGCGGGCCGGGGCGCTGGTGGCGGCGGGCGGATTCGCGGTGGTGGCCGGGGCGCCGGGGGCCTGGGTGGGGATGCTGGGCTTCACGCTGCTGGGGCTCGGGTTGTGCGTGCTGGTGCCGCAGACGTTCGCGGCGGCGGGACGCTTGTTCCCGGGTTCTTCGGACGCCGCCGTCGCCCGGCTGAACGTCTTCAACTACGTCGGTTTCCTGATCGGGTCGCCGTTGGTGGGGGCGCTGGGGGACGCGTGGAGCTATCGGGGGGCGATGCTGGTCCCGATGGTCCTGGTGCTGGTGACGCTCGTGTACGCCAGGTCGTTCGCGCCGCGGCCGGACCGATACGGTGGCGGGCATGAGCGGCCGCACACAGCTGATGTGGGACGAAGCAGTAACGGGCTATGACTTCGGCCGGGAGCATCCGATGGACCCGGTGCGGCTGGCGCTGACCCGGAGCCTCGTGGAAGCCCTCGGACTCGACCGGGAGGTGGACGTCGTCGCCGCCAAGGCGGCGGGTGAGTCGACGCTGCGCCTGGTCCACCGGGAGGACTACATCGCGGCGGTGAAGGCCGCGTCGGCGGACCCGCGCTCGGCGGACACCGGGTACGGGCTGGGCACGGTCGACGATCCCGCGTTCGCCAGGATGCACGAGGTGTCCGCGCTGATCGCGGGGCAGTCGGTGGGGGCGGCGGAGGCGGTGTGGCGCGGGGAGGCGCTGCACGCGGTCAACTTCGCGGGCGGGCTGCACCACGCCATGCCGGGCGGCGCCTCCGGGTTCTGCATCTACAACGACGCCTCGCTGGCCATCGCGCGTCTGCTGGAGCTGGGCGCGGAGCGGGTGGCGTACGTCGACGTGGACGTGCACCACGGGGACGGGGTGCAGGCGGCGTTCTGGGAGGACCCGCGGGTGCTGACGATCTCCCTGCACGAGCACCCCCGCACCTTGTTCCCGCAGACCGGCTGGCCGGAGGAGACGGGCGCGGACGGTGCGGAGGGCAGTGCGGTCAACGTGGCGCTGCCGGCCGGTACCGGCGACGCCGGGTGGGTGCGGGCGTTCCACGCGGTGGTGCCCGAGCTGCTCGCGGAGTTCCGGCCGCAGGTGCTGGTGACGCAGCACGGGGCCGACACGCACTTCGAGGACCCGCTGGCGCACCTCGCGGTGTCGCTGGACGCGCAGCGGGCGGTGCAGGTGGCCTGTCACGAGCTGGCGCACGAGCACGCCGACGGGCGGTGGGTCGCGCTGGGCGGGGGCGGCTACGCGGTGGTCGAGGTGGTGCCCCGGTCGTGGGCGCACCTGGTGGGGATCGCGGCCGAGCGGCCGGTGGATCCGGCGACCGTGATTCCCGAGGGCTGGCGTCAGGAGGTGTACGCGCGGACCCGGCAGCTGGGGCCGCAGCGGATGACGGACGGGCGGTGGCCGGTGGAGTGGACGTCCTGGGAGGCGGGCTACGACCCGGCGGACCGTCTGGACCAGGCGATCCGGGCCACCCGCCGCGCGGTGTTCCCCCTGCGGGGCCTGCTGCCGTAGTCGCCGGCTCCGGCCTCGCTTTCCCGTCCTGTCCGCACCGCGGGCGGGAGAGCCGCCGACGTATCCGAGGTATCCGACGTACCCGACGTGTCCGGCGGAACAGCGGCAGCGGCAGCGAGGACGAGGGCGACGCCCCGTGCTCCGCGTCCGTCCCTCCGGTGTCACCGTCACGCAGCCGCCCAGCCGCCCAGCCGCCCAGCCGCCCAGCCGCCCAGCCGCCCAGCCGCCCAGCCGCCCAGCCGTTCTGCCGTTCCCGTCGGGGCCGCCGTTACGCCAACTGTGCGGTGTTTCCCGGTTCCCCGGATGTCCGGGGCCGTCGTCGCGCACCATCACGGGGTGCTGACTCCCGCGGACCTTCGCGCGCATCTGCTGGCTGCCCGGATCGCCGGTGCGGTGGCGACGACGCGTGAGGAGAGCCTGCGGAGTTACCGGCTGTTCGCGGCCCGGGATCCGCGCGCGCTGATCGGGATCGAGCCCGAAGGGGTGTGGGGGCACGGCGAGTTGATCGGGCTGATGGCGCAGAGGTGTGGGGTTTCGGCCGATCCCCGGTGCATCTCCGGCCATGAGGTGATCGATCCGGACCGGACACTCGCCGCGCTGGACGCCTGGGCGGAGCGGCTGGCGGCCGCGGCGCGGAGCCGTTCACCGGTGCTGTTCGGCACCGGACACCCGGATCGGCTGCTGGGGTTCTACGCCGGGCTCGCAGACGCGCTGTCGGCGGCGGGATGTACCGTCCTCACCCCGGCGCAGGGTCGCTGTGTCGACATAACGACCCGGTTCGGTCTACGCACCCACAACCTCCACTACCTCCGGGGAGTCGGGCTGGTCCGGGCGGCCGACCCGGAACGCTCCGGTTGTGAGCCCGGCGCGCACACCCACTCCCCTCTCCCGGTTCGGACCGCGCTCGCGGCCGCCGCGGAGGCCGGCGGGCCCCTCCCGGAATTGGTGATCGGTGATCACGGCTGGGCCTGCGGAGCAGGTCAGCTGGGGTTCGAGGTGCTGGCGCTGGCCGATGTCAACGACCCTGCGCCCTTCGTGGGGGAGGCAGAGGGGCGCGTGTCGGTCGTCGTTCCACTTGATGACGGTGTGCGGCGTCATCACTACCTGCCACTGGCCCGCTACGTACTCGATCGGGCGTGTCTGTCACAGTAGGCCGCGGTTGCGTCCACCTCTTCCCCACTCGCATCACCCGCCCCTACATTGGGGAGTGAGCACGCAGCGACGAAGAGTCACCGGAAGGGGAAGCCGGTGGCCGTCGAGTGCGGAAGGTTCAGGTGTGTCATGGCTGCAGCTGGCGAAAGGCCTCTGAACGAGGTTCAGTTCCTTACCGTGGCGGAAGTCGCCAAGGTGATGAGGGTGTCGAAGATGACCGTGTACCGGCTGGTGCACAGTGGTCATCTGCCCGCGATCCGGGTGGGGCGGTCGTTCCGCGTCCCCGAGCAAGCGGTTCACGAGTACCTCCGCGAGAGTTATGTGGGGGTGGACACCGCCTGACGGCAAGGCCGGGGAGATCCGTACAGGGCACTCATGGGGATCTCCCCGCCCCTTCGATTACGACCTCAGCTCTCGGGCGGGTAGGCTAGCCCCTCGTAGGTCGTGTGGGCCCATGGCGCCCAAACACCGAGTGATGAGAAGTGAGCGAGGGTAGTCGTGGGCTCTGTTATCAAGAAGCGGCGCAAGCGGATGGCCAAGAAGAAGCACCGCAAGCTGCTCAAGCGCACGCGCGTTCAGCGTCGCAACAAGAAGTAAGCGGCAGCGCGAGAGCGTGTCCAGTGGCCCCCCACCGCATCCGATGCGGTGGGGGGCCACTGTCTTGCCCGGCCCCCGGCCCCCGGCCCTCGGCTGCCGACCGCAGGCTTCCGCGCCGCGCGGGTCGTCGGGCGCCGCGCCGCGCGGGTCGTGGGGTGCGGGTCGCGAATGGCGGACCGCACGGGCCGCGGTTGGCCGGGTCCGTTCGCCCCTTGGGGGTAGTCGTCACTTCATGTATCGGGCGGTCGCCCCAGAGCGACGGTGACCCGCTAGGTTGACCGTCAGGACGAGGGCGGAGCGAGAAGGAAGGCGCGGATCTTGGGAAAGGTCGTGCTCGTGACCGGAGTGGCCCGGCCGTTGGGGGGCCGTTTCGTCCGGCGGATCCAGCGTGACCCGGAGGTGGACCGGGTCGTCGCCGTGGACTCGGTCCAGCCCGAGCACCACCTCGGCGGCGCGGACTTCGTGCAGGCGGACATCCGGCAGCCGACGATCGCGCGGGTGCTCGCCGAGACGGGCGCCGACACGGTCGTCCACCTCGACGTGACGGGGACCCCGCTCGCCGGGGGCGGGCGGACCTCGCTGAAGGAGACCAACGTCATCGGCACCATGCAGCTGCTCGGTGCCTGCCAGAAGTCCCCGAACATCACGCGCCTGGTGGTGAAGTCGAGCACCAACGTGTACGGCTCCGCGCCCCGGGACCCGGCGGTGTTCACCGAGACGACGACCCCCAAGTCCCTGCCCAGCGGCGGCTTCGCCAAGGACACCGTGGAGGTCGAGGGGTACGTGCGGGGCTTCGCGCGCCGCCGGCCGGACGTCGCCGTGTGCGTACTGCGGTTCGCCAACATTCTCGGCCTCACCGCCGACAGTCCGCTCGCCTCGTACTTCTCGCTGCCGGTGCTGCCGACCGTGTTCGGCTACGACCCGCGGCTGCAGTTCGTGCACGAGGACGACGTGATCGAGGTGCTGAGGATCGGCTCGCACGAGGCGCGGCGGGGAACGCTGAACAGCGGCACGTTCAACATCGCCGGGGACGGCGTGCTGCTGCTCTCCCAGTGCTCGCGGCGGCTCGGCCGGCCCACCGTGCCGCTGCTGCTGCCCGCCGTCACGTGGGCGGGTTCGCTGGTGCGTACGCTGGGGATGTCGGACTTCTCGCCGGAGCAGATCCGGCTGCTGACCCACGGCCGGGTGGTGGCGACGGACCAGATGCGTGACACGTTGGGCTTCTCGCCGAAGTACACGACCGCAGAAACGTTCGCGGACTTCGTGCGCAGCCGCGGCCCCGGGCTGCTTCCGCCGGAAGCGCTCGCCGGGGCCGTCGACCGGATCGCCGCGCTGCCGCTGCCGGGCAGCGGTCACCCCCCGAAGCAGAGCGCCAACTGAGGAGCGCAGCAACGATGGCGGACGCCAAGGTCATTCCGTTCGACGACGACCGCTCCCGCGGCACCAACGGGCAGCGCGCGTCGCGCCGCAGGGGCGCGGGGAACCGGCGCCCCGGCCCGCCGTCCCCGGCGGTGGGGGAGGTCCAGCCGCTGCCCGGCCGGGCGTCCGCGCCGGACGACGGCGCCGTGCCGTCCGGGGAGCCTCCCGTGCCGGACGGGGCGGGCGGCGACGGTTCCGACGGCCTGGAGCAGCGTCTCGCGAGCGGTCTGGCCTTCCTGCGGCGGCGGCTCACGGGCGACTACGAGGTCGACGACTTCGGCTACGACGAGGAACTCACCGACCAGGTCCTGATGTCGCTGCTGCGACCGGTGTACGAGAAGTACTTCCGGGTCGAGGTGAAGGGCGTCGAGAACATCCCGTCGGAGGGCGGCGCGCTGATCGTCGCCAACCACTCGGGGACGCTGCCGATGGACGGCCTGATGATGCAGGTCGCCGTGCACGACAACCATCCGGCGGGCCGTCACCTGCGGCTGCTGGCGGCGGACCTGGTGTTCGTGCTGCCGGTGGTCAACGAGCTGGCGCGTAAGCTGGGGCACACCCTGGCGTGTGCGGAGGACGCCGCCCGGCTGCTGGAGCAGGGGGAGGTGGTCGGGGTGATGCCGGAGGGTTTCAAGGGCCTCGGCAAGCCCTTCGCGGACCGCTACAAGCTGCAGCGGTTCGGCCGGGGCGGCTTCGTCTCCACGGCTCTGCGGGCGGGGGCGCCGATCATTCCGTGCTCCATCGTGGGCGCTGAGGAGATCTACCCGATGATCGGCAACGCCCGGACGGTCGCGCGGCTGCTGGGTTTCCCGTACTTCCCGCTGACGCCGACCTTCCCGTGGCTGGGGCCGCTCGGTCTGGTGCCGTTGCCGACGAAGTGGACGATCCAGTTCGGGGAGCCGATTCCGACGGACGGTTATCCGCCGGAGGCGGCGGAGGACCCGATGCTGATGTTCAACCTGACCGATCAGGTGCGGGAGCAGATCCAGCACACGCTGTACAAGCTGCTGGTGCAGCGCAGGTCGGTGTTCTTCTAGCCGCCGTCAGGCCCGGCGGGGCGCGCCGGGTCCGTACCGGGCCTGTCAGGCCCTGTGGGAGCCGCCGGGTCCCGTGTGCCGCTCCGAGGACCGGTGGTAGCGCGGACGTCGATCCGGGGACTGGTGGTAGCGCGGACGTCGATCGGGGACCGGCGGCAGCGCGGAGGCCGCTGTTGCCGGCTCGCGCGCACGGGTGCGGCCGGGGTGCCCCTCCGCAGAGGGTCCCCGGCCGCGCCCGGTGCGTGTCGGCGGGCCGTCGGTCAGTCCGCGTCCTCGGCGTCGATGCCCAGGCCCGGGAGCAGGCCGGGCAGGAGCGGCGGGAGGGTGACGTCGGGCCGGCTGGGCGGGGCGATGTCGCCGGTCGACGGCAGGGACGGGCTGGTGTCGCCGCCCTTCGGCGGGTCGAGCAGGCCGCCGGTGTTGCCGCCGAGCAGGCCGTCGTCCTCGCTGCCGGCGTCCGCCGAGCGGCTGGGGCTCCGGCTGTGGGCGCCGTCCTCGTCGGAGGCGTCGCCGTGGTCCGCGCCGGGGGCCTGCGGGCGGCCGGTCTCGGACGGGCCGCCGGGGGTCGAACCGCCACTGCCCTTCCGCCCGCCGTCGCCGCCCTCGCGGGCCGGGGGCTGGGGGAGGAGGGACTGCAGCGGGGCGACGTCCTCGTCTATGGCGTCGAACACCGACGAGACCTGCTCGCTGACGTCGCCGAGCTGCACGGGCAGCTGCTCGCGCAGGTTCCCCCAGACGTCGCGGTGCGACTGGGAGAACGACGACAGCGCCTGCATGGGGCCGAGGGAGTCGGGGTGGCGCTGGTACGCCTCGCGCAGCAGCCGGTGGCCCTCGGAGGCGTCGTGGCGCATGCCGGACAGGGCGCGGCGGATCTCGCCCAGGGACTCGTGGTCGAGGGGGCCGCTGCGTCCGCGTTCCATCAGCCGACGGGCTTCGCTGAGGCGGGTGGAGGCGTGGTCGAGGTAGACCCGGCCGCGCTCGTCGTTGCCGTCGGCGAGGGTGAGTTTGACGTCCTCGATGCCCCGCTTCAGGCCGTAGAGGGAGTCGCCGGGCAGGGCGTCGGAGCTGGCGGCGGCCACTCCGCCGAGGGCGCCCGCGGCCACGCCCACGCTGAGTCCGCCCGCGGTGAGCCCCTTGGCCAGCCGGGAGCGCGGGCGGAGTCTGCCCAGGGGGGTCGCCCGGTGGGCGCCTCTGGCGCGTCGGGAGCGCTGTTCGGGCACGGCCGGATCCATCGCCTCGCCCGCGGCGGTGCCTTCCTGGAGCATGGTCTCGAACGCGGCCACCAGCTGGGCCCGTTGCACGACCTTGACCTCGGGATCGAGCTCCGGTCTGGGCAGCGCGCCGAGCCCGGAGGCCAGCGCGAGCAGGTGGGCCTGCTCGCGCTCCGCTGTGGCCGGGGCCGGGGCGGGTCCTTCGGACTGCTCGGCCGCCGGGCCCCGATCGGACTGCTCCTCCAGGGCCTGGGCGAAGGCGTTCGCCCGCCGGTGCGCCGATACGTTCGCGATCACTGGCGGCACCTCCTCTCGTCATGACGGTCGACTCCCCAGGGGGTCCTGAGGGTTCCACCCCCCGGACGCGTCCACACGATCGGGTGATCGGAGTGGGCCAGGGGATGACCACAGGGAGCCTGCATCCCGCACAACGAGCGGCGCGGCACTTCGGTTACGGACGGAGAGGGATCGGATGAGGAAGTCAACGGACTTTCACTGACCGTGAGTTGAATGTCGCCGAGCGTGTCGCGCTCAGCGGGCGTCTTCCGGGAGGAGCCGGGCCAGGGTGCGCACGGCCCGGTACTGGAGGGTCTTGATCGCTCCTTCGTTCTTGCCCATCACCCGGGCGGTCTCGGCCACCGAGAGGCCCTGCAGGAAGCGGAGGGTGACGCACTCCTGCTGCTGGGGGTTGAGCCGGCGCACCGCTTCGAGCAGGGCGGCGTTGGAGAGGGACTCCAGGACGGAGTCCTCGGGGGAGCGCTCGACCTCGTTGGCGTCGAGCATCTCGCCGGTGGTGACCTCCAGGCGGAAGCGGCTCGACTTGAAGTGGTCGGCGACGAGGTTGCGGGCGATGGTCACCAGCCAGGCGCCGAAGTCGCGGCCCTGCCAGGTGAAGGTGCCGATGCGGCGCAGGGCGCGCAGAAAGGTCTCGCTCGTGAGGTCCTCGGCGGTCGCCTTCCCTCCCACCCGGTAGTAGATGTACCGGTACACGGTGTCGCTGTACTGGTCGTAGAGGCGTCCGAAGGCGTCGGCCTCGCCGGCCTGGGCCCGCTCGACGAGGTCCATCATCCGGGCGCTGTCACTGTCCGCGGCGGGCCTGCGGACGGTGGTGGAGCCCGAGGCGCGTCCTCGTCGGGCGACCGCCCGTCCGTCGCCGGCCCGCCGCCCCTCGGCGACGGCGCTGCGCGCCGGTCCCCGCTCGATCCCGTCGGCGAGGGCGTAGCACGGTCCGACGGGTGCGGTGGCGAATGCGGGGACGGCGTACGCGGGGGGGACAAAGCCGCGCAGCGTGTCCCGGGCCGTTGCGACCGCTGCGCGCAGCGTAGCCAGGCCCGAGGCGTCAACCCCGACGTGTGGGTACACGGGACTCCCAGAGGCAGAGCTTCCATCACGTGCAGGTCGGAACCTTTCACTCGTCGTAGCGACGGGAAGGTGCCGGTTTGCGTCTGAGGAGAATAACGCTTCGTACAGGCACTGCTACACCCAGTTGCTCAATTCATCGATTACGTCGCTTCGGTAACCGGTTGATGTGACTTCTCGTGCCGCAGAGTGACGGAAAGTTGACCGATTTGCTTCGAGTTCACGGTCGGTGCAGTACGAGTTGTGGCCGTGTGCAGCCAACGTGACTGGACAGGCGGGTTGCGGGGTACGGCAGTTGGATTGGCCGGGACTCCGGGCGGGGCGCAGAGTGCGTTCCCGCCCGGTCACGGGCCGGGCGGTGAACGGGCGTGTCAGCAGGTTGACCGCGGTGAGCCACGGAAAGAAGGCCGCGCAATGCCGCCGAGTGCGGTGGTCGCGCAGGAAGCGGAGGAGGAGGGGACCGGCGGGCGCGTGGCGTGCGGCGCGGAGGGCGGTGCCACCCAGGGGCCGGTCCGCGAGCCGGTCCGGGACCGGTCCGGGAGCCGGTCCCGGAGCCCGTCCGAGCCGTACGGGGGTTCGGCGAGGGGCGGGGCCGTGAAGACCGAGCGGGTGGGGGGCCGGGCATGGAGACGCCGTCGCGGGGCGTCGGCACCGCAGGGCGGCGCGCCCGGAGGTAAGGCGATGCGGAGACACGACGACGGGCCCGTGCCCGAGTCCGCCCGCGCGGGCGCCCAGGTCAGCGCCCTGTCGGCTCCGGTCTCCGGGCCCGGTCCGGGTCCGCGTACGCGCGGCTCAGCGGCGGCGGCGGTGCAGGGCGATGGCCGCCGCGGTGCCGCCCGCCACGGCTCCCACGCCGGCCGCGGCGGGGATGCCGACCTTGGCCGCCTTGCGGCCCGTGCGGTAGTCCCGCAGGCGCCAGTCCTTCTCCCGGGCGTGCTTGCGCAGCTTGGCGTCCGGGTTGATCGCGTACGGGTGGCCCACCAGGGACAGCATCGGGATGTCGTTGTGGGAGTCGCTGTACGCGGCGCAGCGGGAGAGGTCCAGGCCCTCGGCGAGGGCCAGGGCGCGGACCGCCTCCGCCTTCGCCGGGCCGTGCAGCGGCTCGCCGACCAGTTTGCCGGTGTACACGCCGTCGATGGACTCCGCGACGGTGCCCAGGGCTCCGGTCAGTCCCAGCCGTCGGGCGATGACCTGGGCGATCTCCACGGGTGCGGCCGTGACCAGCCAGACCCGCTGGCCGGCGTCGAGGTGCGCCTGGGCCAGGGCCCGGGTGCCGGGCCAGATCCGCTCGGCCATGTACTCGTCGTAGATCTCCTCGCCGATGGACTGGAGTTCGCTGACGCGGTGGCCCTGCACGATGGAGAGCGCGGAGTCGCGGGCCTCCTGCATGTGCTCGGGGTCCTCGACCCCGGCCAGCCGGAACCACGCCTGCTGCCAGGCGAACCGGACGAGTTCGCGGGTCTCGAAGAACTTCCGCTTGTACAGGCCGCGGCCGAAGTGGAAGAGGGCGGCGCCCTGCATGACCGTGTTGTCCAGGTCGAAGAACGCGGCGGCCTGCTCGTCGCCGTGCACCGGGAACTGGGGTTCGCGGTCGGCGAGGTCCTGGGTGGACTTGCGGGCTGCCTCCGCCGAGGCCTCGCCTGCCAACACGCTCCGCGCCGTGGCGGAGCGCCTACGGGGGGTGAGCCATCCGAGAGCGGCCATGGCGTGAGCATAGCCAGTCGGACGGGTCGTTCCGGAGTCACGACGGTGCGGACGCCGTGAACTCGGCGGGTCCGTGTCGTGAACCGGCGCGCGACAATGGCCGGCATGAGCCCTCTCTTCCGCCGCACGGCGCCCAAGGACCGTCTCGTCACGCTCATCCGCAAGCCCGGCTGTCACCTGTGCGACGACGCGCAGGTGGTGGTGGAGAAGGTGTGCGGTGAACTCGGTGTCCGCTGGGAGCAGCGGGACATCACCGAGGACCGGGACCTGTACGAGCAGTACTGGGAGCAGATTCCCGTCGTTCTCGTCGACGGCGAGCAGCACACGTTCTGGCGGGTCGACGAGGACCGGCTTCGTAAGGCGCTCAACGACTGACTGATCAGTCCAAAGTGTGGGGGCGATGCGCTTAGGATTGATGGTGACTGGGTCTCGGGGGCGGGATAGACAGAGGAGGGTGTGCTGTTTTGCCCCCGGAAGTAAAGGTGCAGCGGCGCTCACGTGCCGGTTCCGCGCGAATGCGCCGTGGTTGCGTGACCCCGGTCACGTTGGCCGGGCAAATCGGACACCATCTTTGTGCACGCGTTCACAAAGACATAGCCTGCATGCGACGGGGCGGTCCGGGGACGTATGACCGCCTGAAGCCCCGCTCGACCCGCAGGAGCACCGTGGCAACTGGCCGAACTCACCGACCGGCGACCCGTAGCCGAGGGATTCCCGAGGCCACCGTCGCCAGGCTTCCGCTGTACCTCCGCGCCCTGACCGCGCTCTCCGAGCGTTCCGTACCCACGGTCTCCTCGGAGGAACTCGCGGCCGCCGCGGGCGTGAACTCCGCGAAGCTGCGCAAGGACTTCTCCTACCTCGGCTCCTACGGCACCCGGGGCGTCGGGTACGACGTCGAGTATCTCGTGTACCAGATCTCGCGTGAACTCGGCCTCACCCAGGACTGGCCGGTTGTGATCGTCGGGATCGGTAACCTCGGCGCCGCGCTCGCCAACTACGGCGGGTTCGCCTCCCGCGGGTTCCGGGTCGCCGCCCTCATCGACGCCGACCCCGCGATGGCCGGGAAGCCCGTCGCCGGGATCCCGGTGCAGCACACCGACGAGCTGGAGAAGATCATCCAGGACGACGGTGTCTCGATCGGCGTGATCGCGACCCCCGCCGGTGCCGCCCAGCAGGTCTGCGACCGGCTCGTGGCCGCCGGTGTCACGTCCATCCTGAACTTCGCGCCGACCGTGCTGTCGGTGCCGGACGGCGTCGACGTGCGCAAGGTGGACCTCTCCATCGAGCTGCAGATCCTCGCCTTCCACGAGCAGCGCAAGGCCGGTGAGGAGGCCGCGGCCACCGCCGCCGTGCCGCGCACCGCCCGCAAGAACATCACCACCGACCAGGGGCCCGACGGGGACGTGCCCGCCGTGATGCCGACATGAGTCTGCTGGTCGTCGGCCTGAGCCACCGCAGCGCGCCGGTCAGCGTGCTGGAACGGGCCTCTCTGAGCGCGGACGCGCAGGTCAAGCTGCTGCAGGACACGGTCGCCGCCGAACCGGCCACCGAGGCCTCGGTGCTCGCCACCTGCAACCGCATCGAGCTGTACGCCGACGTGGACAAGTTCCACGCCGGTGTCGCCGAGCTGTCCACGCTGCTGGCCCAGCACAGCGGGGTCGGCCTGGAGGAGCTCACTCCCTATCTCTATGTGCACTACGAGGACCGGGCCGTGCACCACCTGTTCTCGGTGGCGTGCGGGCTGGACTCGATGGTCGTGGGCGAGGGGCAGATCCTCGGCCAGATCAAGGACTCGCTGGCTCGCGCGCAGGAACTGCACACCGCCGGGCGGCTGCTGAACGACCTGTTCCAGCAGTCGCTGCGGGTCGGCAAGCGGGCCCACTCCGAGACCGGGATCGACCGTGCCGGGCAGTCCCTGGTGACCTTCGGCCTGGAGCAGCTGGCCCGCGGCGCGGACGTCGGCGCCTGGGCGCGGGGCAAGACGGCCCTGGTGGTCGGCGCCGGTTCGATGTCGTCGCTGGCCGCGGCCACGCTCGCGCGGGCCGGGGTCGCTGAGATCGTCGTGGCCAACCGGACCCCCGACCGGGCCGAGCGGCTGGCGCAGATCCTGACCGAGGGCGACGACACGGAGGCGCTGGCCCGCGCCGTGCCGATGGCCTCGGTGCCGTTCGAGCTGACACGTGCCGACATCGTCGTGTCCTGCACCGGCGCCACCGGGACCGTGCTGACCGCCGACATGATCGCGGCCGGCGTCGAGGGACGCACCGGTGAGCCGGCTGTCACCCGCCCGGCCGCCGAGGCGGAGCCCGCCGCAGGCGAAACGGTGCTGCCGCCCGCCTCCGCGGACGCCGACGACAACTGCCCGCTGGACCTGTCCGCCGTGCAGCCCGGCTTCTCCGTGATGGGGGAGGCCGCGGTGGCCGGCATGGACGCCGCCACGCTGGAACAGCACGCGGCCTGGGCCGCCGGCAGCGCCGTCGAGCGCCGCGAGGGCGGCCGACGCGCCGTCGAGGCGGAAGCCGAACTGATCGGCGCGCTGGCCGCGACCGCGGCGAGCGCCGGCCGGATCCCCGAACGGCGCCGTCCGGAGCCGGTGCAGGAGCCGCCGCGCCCGGAGCCCGTGCAGTTCCTGCTGGACCTCGCGATGCCGCGGGACGTCGACGCGGCCGTGCACCGGCTGGCCGGAGTGCGGCTGGTGGACATCGAATCGCTCGCCGACGCGTCCGCGGACGCTCCGATGGCTGCCGATGTGGACCAGGTCCGGCGTATCGTCTCCGACGAAGTCGCGGCCTTCGGGGCGGCGCAGCGGGCGGCGCACATCACGCCGACCGTGGTCGCCCTGCGCACCATGGCCGCGGATGTGGTGGCCGGTGAGATCGCGCGTCTCGAGGGGCGGTTGCCCGGCCTGGACGACAAGCACCGCGCGGAGATCACGCAGACCGTGCGGCGGGTGGTCGACAAGCTGTTGCACGCACCGACCGTGCGGGTCAAGCAGCTCGCGGCCGAACCCGGCGGCGCCGGGTACGCCGACGCGCTGCGCACCCTGTTCAACCTCGACCCCGAGACGGTGGCCTCCGTCTCCCGCGCCGAGGAAAGCACCGAAAAGGCAGAAACCGAGGGCCGGCATGACTGAGAAGGCACTGAGGCTCGGGACCAGGCGCAGCAAGCTCGCCATGTCCCAGTCCGGGCAGGTGGCGGAAGCCGTGAGCCAGGTGACCGGACGGCCCGTCGAGCTCGTCGGTGTCACCACGTACGGTGACACCTCGCGCGAGCACCTCGCGCAGATCGGCGGCACCGGTGTGTTCGTGGCCGCGCTGCGCGAGGCCCTGGTGCGCGGCGAGGTGGACTTCGCGGTGCACTCGCTGAAGGACCTGCCGACGACGCCGCACCCGCGGCTGACGCTGGCCGCCGTCCCGGTGCGCGAGGACCCGCGGGACGTGATCGTCGCGCGTAACGACCTGAAGCTGACGGACCTGCCGGACGGCGCCCGCATCGGCACCGGTTCGCCGCGTCGCATGGCGCAGCTCAACGCGTACGCCCGGGCCCGCGGCACGGCCGTCGAGACGGTGCCGATCCGCGGCAACGTCGACACCCGGCTGGGCTTCGTGCGCAGCGGCGAGCTGGACGCCGTGGTGCTGGCCGCCGCGGGCCTGAACCGGGTCGGCCGCAGCGACGAGGTGACCGACTTCATCCCGGTCGACACGGTTCTGCCCGCCCCCGGCCAGGGGGCCCTGGCGGTCGAATGCGCCGCGGACGACGCGGAGCTGATCGCCGCGCTCGCCGAGCTCGACGACCCGTTCACGCGGGCCGCCGTCACGGCCGAGCGGTCACTGCTCGCCACCCTGGAGGCCGGGTGCAGTGCTCCCGTGGGCGCACTGGCCGACCTCCTGAGTGACGGGCAGATTGCCAAGGAAATGCGCCTGCGCGGCGTCGTCGGCACGACCGACGGCTCGCGGCTGGTGCAGCTGTCCACCACCGGTCCCGTGCCCGAGACGCACGAGGCGGCGATGGCGCTCGGTCGCGAACTCGCCACCGAGATGCTCGCGCAGGGCGCGGCCGGTCTGATGGGGGAGCGAGCACATTGAGCCCCACCACCCTTCCCGCCCCTCCGGAACAAGGGCACGTCACCTTCCTCGGTGCCGGACCCGGGGATCCGGGACTGCTGACTCTGCGCGCCGTGGAGGCGCTGGCGAACGCGGACGTCCTGGTCGCCGAGCACGAGGTGCTCGACGTGGTGCGCCGGCACGCCAGGCAGGGCGTTGCCGAGGTGCTCACGGACACGGACGCTTCGGGCTCTTCCACGGCAGCCGTTCCGGGCACGGGCACGCCCCAGCTGACGGTCGTTGACGGCGCGTCAACAACCGCCGGTGCGCCCGCGATGCGGGATGCCGCACATCTTGTCATGGAGGCCGCGCGGGGCGGCAGGCGGGTCGTGCGTGCCGTGTCCGGTGACCCCGGCCTCGACGCGTACGCCGCCGAGGAGATGCTGGCCTGCGCCGCGGCCGGGGTGACCTTCGAGGTCGTCCCGGGCATCGCGACCGCGGTCGGTGTGCCCGCCTACGCCGGTGTGCCGCTGCGCGACCCCGAGGGCACCGACGTGCGCTTCGTGGACGCCCGTACCGCCTCCGACCGGTGCTGGACGGAGGTCGGGGCCTCGGACGCCACCGTGGTCGTCTCCACCACGCTGGACTCCGTGGCCGCCACCGCGGGCGAACTGGTGTCCGCCGGTCGCAAGCCCGACACCCCCATGACGGTGACCGTCGCCGGGACCACCACCCGGCAGCGCACCTGGACGGCGACGCTCGGCACGATCGCGCAGACCCTGAAGCAGGCGAAGGTGCTGCCCTCGCCCGATGGCGGAAGGCCGGTGATATCCGTGGTCGGTGAGCGGTCCGCCCCCGCACAGCGGGCGGAGCTGGCATGGTTCGAGTCCAAGCCGCTGTTCGGCTGGAAGGTCCTCGTACCGCGCACCAAGGAGCAGGCGGCGTCGCTCTCCGACCAGCTGCGCTCCTACGGCGCGGTGCCGCACGAGGTGCCGACCATCGCCGTCGAGCCGCCGCGCACCCCGCAGCAGATGGAGCGCGCGGTCAAGGGCCTGGTCACGGGCCGCTACGAGTGGATCGCCTTCACCTCGGTCAACGCGGTCAAGGCGGTGCGCGAGAAGTTCGAGGAGTACGGGCTCGACGCCCGTGCCTTCGCCGGGATCAAGGTCGCCGCGGTGGGTGACCAGACCGCCCAGGCCCTGATCGACTTCGGGGTCCGCCCCGACCTGGTGCCCAGCGGCGAGCAGTCGGCGCGCGGGCTGGTCGAGGACTGGCCGCCGTACGACCCGGTCTTCGACCCGATCGACCGCGTGTTCCTGCCGCGGGCCGACATCGCCACGGAGACGCTGGTCGCCGGGCTGATCGAGCTGGGCTGGGAGGTCGACGACGTCACGGCCTACCGCACGGTGCGCGCCTCGCCGCCGCCGGCGGAGACCCGTGAGGCGATCAAGGGCGGTGGCTTCGACGCGGTGATGTTCACGTCGTCGTCCACGGTCCGCAACCTCGTCGGCATCGCGGGCAAGCCGCACAACGTCACGGTGATCGCCTGCATCGGCCCGGCGACCGCCAAGACGGCCGAGGAGCACGGCCTGCGCGTCGACGTGATGGCTCCCGAGCCGTCGGTCCACAAGCTGGCCGAGGTCCTCGCCGACTTCGGCGCCCGGCGCCGGTTGGCCGCCATCGAGGCGGGCGACCCGGTCACCCGCCCGAGCGAGCGGCGTCCGGGGGCGCGGAGGCGGCGGTCGACGACGTGAGGTCGTCCGCGTGAGGTGAGGAGGGGCGCCCTTTCGGGGGCGCCCCTTTCCATGCTGCCCCGCGGCCATTGCGTGCACCGCGTCTGCGGTGCATTGCGCAGACGCGGCCCGCGCCCAAGATCAAGGATGCGGGCCACGTCCGTCTACTCCATCAGCGCTCGACTGCGTACGGCAGGAAGGCCGTCCAGGCGGCGGGGGCGACGGTGAGGCGGGGGCCGTTCGGGTCCTTGGAGTCGCGGACGAGGATGTGGGCAGCGGCCGTGGCCACCTCGACGCAGTCGGGGCCTTCGTCTGTGCTGTAGCTACTCTTTATCCAAACGAAGTTGGCTTCGGCGTAGGGCTTGAGGGTCATGTCTCTCCAAGCACTCTCTCGATGAGGGCCGTCGACTCCCGTGGGCTGAGAGCCTGCGCCCGGATGGTCCCATAACGGATGTCGAGGAGCTGTACTTCCTTCGGATCAGTGATCACGCGGCTGATGTGCTGCACCTCCACATGTCCAACTGTGGTGCCGTCCTTGAGCCTGAGCAGTCTGAACGACCCAGCGAGGCCTGAGTTCTCCTCGTGGCTCAGAGGAAGCACCTGGAGGTCGACGTTGGGGAACCTGGCGACCTCCAGCAGTCGTTCGAGTTGTTCACGCATGACCATCCCGCCCCCGATGGGCCGACGGAGCGTCGACTCACACTGGGCGAAATTGAAGAGGGGACGAGAAGTCGTGTCACTGACGATCTCCTGACGCGCCACACGCGCTGACAACCGCTGTTCGAGCTCCTCAGCCGTGAAGGTCGGCCGGCGAGCGCTGAACACTGCTCGTGCGTAGCTGCTGGTCTGCAACAGTCCGTGAACGACTGAGTTGTTGTACGCGCACAGCTCGACAGCCTCCGCCTCCAGGTTCTTCAGATCCCTTACCTTCTTCGGGTACCGGATCTCTGCCACGTCCTCCTTCATCGCGGCGATCTTTCCGCCCGCGCCCAGTGCCTCGTCCGCCGCGTCCAGGTACTCCGGCCGGGGAATCCGCCGACCCCGTTCGACGCAGGAGACCAACTCCTCTCCGTACCCGATGGCCGCCCCGAATTCCGCCTGGGTGAGGCCGGCCGCCTCCCGCCATAGCTTCAACTGCCGCGTGACGGTGCGCATCACAGCACCGGCCTCTTCGTCGCCCAGTCCTGCTTCCCACCCGCTCATGTCCGCCGCCTCCCGTCGCGCGCGTCCTCCTCCGGACCAACTCCGGTCGCCCGCGACCCGTCACGCCGGGCGGGCCGGACAGAACGCGGGCCACTGGGCATACAGCCGTTGTTTGTACGGGCTGGCCGCCTACACAGTGTGCTGGCGTGCGGACACACTGAGTGGCGCTCCGGAGCACCGGACGGTGATCGAGTGCAACCCGAACGGGCAATGGGGCTGGCTTCCCGACGCCGCGGACATCACTGAGGCGTTCGCCGATCTGCTCACCGTCGAAAGGAAGGGCCGTCCATGACGTTTCCCGTGGACCTCGAAACCGAAGCCGCGCGCCTGCGCGCGGTCATGGCGGAGGACCTCGCCGCTCGCGGGGCGCTGGACGATCCGGCGTGGCGGGCAGCGGTGGAGGCGGTGCCCCGGCACCGGTTCGTGCCCGGCTACTACCTGCCCGGCGAGAAGCGCGACGGGCGCGGGCTGACGCCGTGGCAGCCGGTCACCGCCGAGCTCGACCAGGAGCGCTGGCTGGCCGCCGCGTACTCCGACACCACGCTCATCACGCAGTTCGACGGCGACGAACCCGACTGGGAGCACCCGGCCGACCGGCACGGCGGCGCCCCGACCTCGTCCTCCACGCTCCCGTCGCTCGTGGTGCGGATGTGGGCCGACGCCGAAGTCCGGGAGGGGCACACGGTGCTGGAGATCGGCACGGGGACCGGGTACTCGACCGCGCTCGCCTGCGAACGGCTCGGGTCGGCCGGTGTGACGAGCATCGAGGTGGATCCGCGCCGGCTGGAACGCGCCGCGAGCGCGCTGCACGGCTGCGGTTACGCGCCCACCCTCGCGGTCGCCGACGGGCTCTACGGGTACTGGCCCGAGGCCCCGTTCGACCGGATCGTCGCAGCCTGCTCCTTCCGCGCCGTGCCCCCGGCTCTGGTCGCCCAGACCCGGCCCGGCGGGAAGATCCTGCTGACGCTCTCCGGCTGGCTGTACGGGTACGCCCGCGTCCTGCTCACCGTCGCCGGGGACGGTACCGCCGAGGGGCACCTGCTCGGCGGCACGGTCTCCTTCATGGCGGCGCGCACGCACGCGGCGCCGGCCTTCGGCAACCCCGCCCACTGGGTCGCAGAACTGCCGGGGGAGTCTCGCGTCGCCCGGCATGCCCCCGAGCGGATCACCGCCGCGACCGAGGAAGCCTTCTCCTTGCGCTTCCTCGCGCAGTGCGCGGTGCCCGACGCGCAGCTGTCCACTCTCGGTGACGGCGTGTGCCTCGTCGACGTGGTGAGCGGGTCGGCGGCCGAGCTGATGCCGGACGCGGACGGCGGTTGGCGGGTGCGGGAGGGAGGGCGCGTCCGGTTGTGGGAACGCGTCGAGTCGATGCTCGATGCCCATGACACGGCAGGGCGGCCGGGGCTGGAGACCTTCACTCTGTGCGTGCGCGATCGTCAACAACGCGTGCGGCGCCCGGACATGCCCTGCTTTCCCTTGCCGTCCCCCTGAGGGGCGCCCCGGACCCACCCGGGCAGCCTCCGTCCGCCCGGGCTGATCGACTTCACAGAAGGAGTTCGACTCAACACTCTGAGTGACATGAAGCGAGAAGTCACCGCAGCATCATCCGTCCCGCACCTGCACTACTCCGTGCCCCTCTCCGCCACCCGCCGGGGTGTTCGCCTGGCCCGCCTGCTCGCCGCCGAGCGACTGGAGTGCTGGGGGCTGCCGGTGGACCCGGCACGGCTGATCGTCGCCGAACTCGCCGCGAACGCGGCCCGGCACGGACGCGTCCCGGGGCGAGGCTTCCGGCTCACGCTCACCGTGACCGCGTGCGGGGTGCTGCGCATCGAGGTGACCGACCCCCGGGGCGAGAGGGAGCCGGTACGCGGGGGCGCCGTAGCGCAGCCCGGCGAGTCGGGTTACGGGCTGTTGCTGGTCGAGGAGGAGGCCGACGACTGGGGCGTGCTGCCGGGGCCGTTCCCGTGCAAGACGGTGTGGGCCGAGCTGAGGCTCGGCCGCCTTCGGTGACGTCAGCGGCAGAGTGCGTCGATGTGCTCGGAGAAGTCCGGGAACTCGGCCTGGGCCTCGGTGACGACGGTGGCGGCCGGGCGGCGCGGGGTGGTGGCGTGGCGGGCGGCGAGGTCGGCGAGGGGGGTGGTGGTCGGGCGGGGGCCGGTGTCACGGAACAGGACGACCTCCATGGGGCCGACCCCGTCCGCGAGCACCCAGAGGAAGTCGGACAGGTTCCCGGCGATGACGCCGCGCTCGCCCTCCGAGCCCAGGAAGATCACGGGTTGCTCGGCGAGGGGCCGGCCGGGGCGGGCGTGCCACAGGGCGGCGATGCCTCCGGTGCCGTCCGCGCCGAAGAGCCGGTAGGCGTCACCGTCGAGTCCGGGGTTGCCGGTCCACTGGCGGATCCAGTGCGTCGTCTCCTCGGCGGAGGAGAAGTCGTCGTAGGGCTCGAAGTCGATGCCCTCGCCGTCGGCGTAGTCGGTCCCGACGCGGGCCAGGTCCGCGAGGGCGGGCGGGAAGCGGCGGTCGTCGCCGTGGGTCTCGGTCACGTCGGCAACGTAACCGGCCGCACTGACATCCGGTCGCTGCGGAGACTCGTTCGGCCGACTCGCCACGCTGATCCGCTGATCCGTGCGGGTCCTGCTGTCCCCTGGTCGGGACCGGTCCACAACCGTCCCCCGAATTCCCGTTGGGAAAGATGTCTCAGCAGGTCAGGGCGTGGGACGTCCCGTTCACGGGTCACATGGGGCGGCGGGCATTGCGGTTGTTGATCGACCACCACAGAGTTCTTGGCGTGCCGTCCGCAGCGGGCGGCTCCAGCTATCGGGGAGGGTGCACAATGCGAGCCATGACGAGAACGCTCGTCAGTGTCACGACTGCCGTGGGGATCGCCGCCGGGGGCGTGGCGGTCGCGGGGACAAGCCATGCGGCCACGAATCCGGACACGCAGCAGGCGTCGGTCGCGTCGATCGGCACGGAGGCGTACGCGCCGTTGGCCGTGGTCAACCTCGGCCTGACCAATTTCGAAGCGCAGCTGATCCAGGGCAAGTTCCTCAGGGGCTGGGGTTACACCGGTCCCATAGACGGGCAGCTCGGCCCCGACAGCTGGAAGGCGTTCCAGCGCAGGCTCAGCAACGGCTACGGATACAACGGCGCCATCGACGGCATCGTCGGGTCCGGAACGGTGAAGGCGCTCCAGCGCTACTTGAAGACCTGGTACAACTACACCGGCGCGATCGACGGCATCGCCGGGCCGCAGACCACGGCGGCGTTCAAGAGCATGGCCCGCGTGACCTGAGGTGATACCCGCGACCGAGTGACACGGCCCGGGGGCGCGGGGGGCGAGCGGAGTTCCTCCCGGGTGGGTGATCACCCGGCGGTACGCGGGTGAAGGCAGGGCCTCCCGCTGGCTCGGGGTGCGGATCCCCGTTGCGAGCTGTGCCGGGAGGTCCTGCCGCCGTCCGCCCCGGTCGGCCCGGGCCGCCGACTGTCCGTCGGCAAAGGCACCGCTCCGGCGGGCGTAGCGTAGGTGGTACGGCGACGTACGGATCCTTTCCCGGTACTCGGCCCCGGCGTCTGCGGACCACGCCGGCGATGCGTCGGATGGTCGCCGAGACCAGGCTGCACCCCGCCGACTTCATCCTCCCGGCCTTCGTGCGCGAGGGCGTGAGCGAGCCGGTGCCGATCGCGGGCTGCTCGTCTTGTCCGACCTGTGTCTGGACGAGACCACCGACCACGGGCACTGCGGGGTGCTGGACGAGCAGGGGCGGGTCGACAACGACGCCACGCTCGAGCGGTACGCCGAGATGGCGCAGGTCCAGGCCGACGCCGGGGCCCATGTGGTGGGCCCCAGCGGGATGATGGACGGCCAGATCGGCGTCATCCGCGACGCCCTGGACCAGATCGGCCGGGAGGACGTGGCGATCCTCGCCTACACCGCGAAGTACGCGTCCGCCTTCTACGGCCCGTTCCGCGAGGCCGTCGGGTCCTCAGACCGTTCGGCCGGCTCGTCACCGGAGCCCGGAAAGGCGGGCTGTGGTGGGGCGGGACGCCGGGGCTTCGGGCGGTAAAAGACTTAAGAACCCAGGGAAATAACCAACCAACCCAACCAAACCTGGTCTTGATCACTCGGGTGGGTGAAATCGGTCGAAGTGACTGGCGCGGCGGCTGGTCGGGCGGGCAGTCTCGGCGCAAGGGCAGTCGACCAACTCGACGCCCTCGTAAGCCGATAAGCCCGGAATCCGTGCATGAATCGGCCCCCGCTGGGACTAGCACTCCCAGAGCGAGGGCCTGACCATCGAGGAAGAGAAAGGCCTTCCCCATGGCTGAGCAGAAGCCTATCCCCGCCCCGCGTCCGCAGCAGGGTGTTCGCCGATCCGCCACCCCCTCCGGTGTCACCCACGTACGTACGTACCAGTCCGGTCAGTACGTGCTGATCGGCAACCATCTCGCCCAGCACCGGGAGTTGTCGCTGACCGCGATCGGACTCGCCGCCCACATCCTGTCGGTGCCCGAGGGCACCCCCGTCGACATCCGCAGCCTCACCGAGCGTTTCCCCGAGGGGCGGGACCGGATCGCCGTCGCGCTGCGGGAACTGGAGGCCCACGGCTACCTGCGCCGGGTGCGGGAGCACACCCCCGAGGGGCGGCTGGTGACCCGGACGTACGCCCACCACGTGCCGTTCTCGACGACGGCGCAGGCCGCTGCCCGCGCCGTCAGGGCCGTGCCCGCGCGGTCGGAGACGGGGGCGGTGCCTGTGTACCGGGCACCTTCGCCCGGGGCGCACACCTCGGACGAGGTGCCGGACCCGTCCCAGGAGGACGACCAACGCCCGGACCCGGCCGGCAGTTTTGAAGAGCCTGGCGATCCTGAAGAGCCCGGCGATCCTGATGAGCCCGGCCATGCTGATGGGCCCGATGAGCCTGATGGGCCTGGGGGTCCTGGGTCGCCGGCCCTGGGCGGGGCCGCTGCTCCGGTGGGAGGGGGCGAGCCGCCCGCCGGCCCCCGGTGCGGGGAAGCGGCCGACCTGCTCTCCGGGCTGCGCCGGACCGACGAGCGCCTCACCCTCTCCGCGCGGGACGTGAGCAGACTGGCTCCGAGTGTCGTCGCCTGGTTCGAACGAGGGGCCACACCCGGCGCCGTGCTGCGGACGCTGACCGCCGATCTCCCGGCCGTGATCAAGCACCCCGCCGGAGTGATCGCCTACCGGCTGCGGGAGATGCTGCCCCCTCCGCTCCCGGTCGCCACGGCACTCACACCGGTCACCGGAGCGGTGCAGGTCCGCCGTCCCCATCCCTTCCAGGACTGCGACGGCTGCGACCGTGTGTTCCGTGCGCCGGAGCCGGGCCGTTGCCGGGACTGCCGGTCGGGTGCCGCTGCGGGCGGGGTGGACGCGGTCGCCCGGGCGGCCTGATCACCCTCGGTCACGGCCGGCCGCGCGGTGCACGGCCCGCCCCGGACCGGCCGGACACCTCGTGCAGTGCTCGCCCGAGGAGGGCCACCCCTTCGGTGAGCGTGCCGGGCGGGTCGGCCGCGTAGCCGAGGACCAGGCCCTGGGGGCCGGGGAGTTGGCGGTGCCAGGACAGGGGGTGGCACTTCACGCCGTGGGCGAGCGCGGCGGCGGCGAGATCGGTGTCGGGGACGTCCTGGGGGTAGGTGACCGTCAGGTGCAGGCCGGCCGCCGCGCCGTGGACGACCGCGCCCGGGAGATGCCTGCCGACGGCGTCGAGCACGGCGTCACGGCGGCGGATGTGGCGGGAGCGGAGCAGCCGCAGGTGCCGCTCCAGTTGCCCCGACTCCATCAGCCGGGCCAGGACGAGTTGCGGGAGGACGGCGTTGCCCAGGTCCGCGAAGCGCTTCTCTCCGGTGAGCGCCTCCAGGCGGTGGGGCGGCGGGATCAGCCAGCCGATCCGCAGCGCGGGGGCGAGCAGTTTCGACACGCTGCCCATGTAGTACAGCCGGTCGGAGAGCAGGGAGCGCAGCGCGGGCACGGGCGGCCGGTCGTAGCGGTGCTCGGCGTCGTAGTCGTCCTCCAGGATCACCCCGCCGTCCGCCGCCCAGCGCAGCAGTTCACGGCGGCGCTCACCGCTCGTGACGACGCCGGTGGGGAACTGGTGGGCGGGGGTGAGCAGGACCGCCGGGGCGCCACAGGCGCGCAGTGCGTCGACGCGCAGCCCATGAGCGTCGACCGGCACGGGCGGGGTGGCCAGTCCCCGGCTCCCCAGGTGCTGGCGGGTGCCGAGGGAGCCGGGGTCCTCCACGGCGACACCGGTGATGCCGTCCGCCAGCAGTACGGGATGCAGCAGGGTGAGCGCCTGGGCGGTGCCCGCGACGACCAGGATCCCGTCCGGCTCGACCCGGATGCCGCGACTGCGCGCCAGCCACCCGGAGACGGCACGACGCAGCCGCGGCGCGCCGCGAGGGTCGCCGTACCCGAGGTCGGTGGCCGACATCTCGGCCAGCACGGCACGTTCGGCGCGCAGCCAGGCCGTGCGGGGGAAGGCGGACAGGTCGGGACGGCCGGGGGTGAGGTCGATGCGGGCATCGGCGGCGCGCAGCGCGTCGAAGGCGCCGGGACCGGGCGGACCGGTGAAGGGGGAGCGCATCGCGGCTCGCCCGCGAGGGGACGGCGGCCCGGGGGCGGGAGGCGCCGCGACCACCACCGTGCCGCCGCGTCCGCGCCCTTCCACGTGCCCGTCCTCCGCGAGCCGCCGGTACGCCTCGGTGACCACGCCCCGGGAGACCCGCAGTTCGGCGGCGAGCACCCGGGTGGCCGGCAACCGGCTGCCCACGGTCAGCCGGCGGTCGCCGATCGCCTGCCGCAGCCGCTCCGCCAGCCAGTCCGCCTTGCCGCCGGCGGGAGCGTCCCCGGGACGCAGTTGCAGGAAGTCGGAGCCGTGCGCCGGCGGTACGGGACCCGCCGCCGTGCCTTCCACCTCGCTCACCGTACCCATGGTGCCACGCGGGGTCAGGGCGCCCCGGTGCCGGACAGCGACTCCTCGTCGAGAACGAACTCCGGTCGCGCGGGGGTCAGGAGGGCGGTGACCGGGTCGGCCGGCCAGAGTGCGGTGAGGTCCCGGGCGATCGTCCGCAGTGCCTCCGCGACGGTGTCCGCACCGCCGTCGTGCACGGCCTCCGTCACCACCAGGATGCGGCGGGTGTGCTCGCCGACCGCGGAGTGGCCGCTCTGCCGGTTGGTCCAGCGGCGCGCGTGCGCCCGGTCGGCGGAGTCCGCGTACGTCACTTCGCCGGGGGCCGGATGCTCGGTGGTGCCGCCGAAGGTCGTGTACTCCTCATCACCCCGGGCGGGACGCACCTCCAGCAGCGGGCCGCGGATGCGGTCGGCGTCGAGCACCGCGACCGGGACGGCGTACGCCACGGAGACCGCGTTGCACAGGTCGACCACCGGGTGGATGCTCGGCAGGGCCCCCTCCTTGCGCAGCCGCCGCAGCAGCGACTCCGAGGCGCACCGGTACTGCGTCGGCTTCAGCCCCATCCGGGTGAAGACCCGCCGCCAGGCCAGCACTTCGGGGAACCGGCTCTCGGAGGTGCCGGCCAGCCGGCTCCGGGCACGGGCGGTGTACTCCTCGACGTACGGCCGGACGTCGGCCACCGGGCCGATGCCGGTGGTGTGGAGGGCGCCCGCGGCGAGGCCGGGGTGGTCGGACCAGATCGCTTCGGCGTGCCGGAACCGCACGTCACGCCACCGCCATCCGCGCGCCCAGCGCCACGAAGGAGACGGCGAACACCCGGCGCAGGCCCGTCATGACGCGTGGCCGGGCCGCCAGCCGGTCGCGGACGGCCGCGGCGGCCATGCCGTAGACGGCGAAGACGACGAAGGTCAGGGCCATGAAGACCCCGCCGAGCCGGAGCATGAGCCCGGTGGAACCGGGTGTGCCGGCGGGGACGAACTGCGGGAGGAACGCGACGAAGAACAGGGTCAGCTTGGGGTTCAGCAGGTTGAGGAGCACCCCGGAGGAGATCACGCGGAGCACCGGGCCCGGCGCGGGGTCCGCCTCGACGACGAGCGCGTCCTTGTCACGCAGGGTCGCCCAGGCCATGTACAGCAGGTAGCCGACGCCGAGGTACTTCACCACCGCGTAGGCGACGGCGCTGGTGTGCAGCAGCGCGGCGAGGCCGGTGACCGTCGCCACCAGGTGCGGCACGACACCGAGCGTGCAGCCGAGCGCGGCCACCACGCCCGTCCGGCGGCCGTGGGACAGCCCGGCGGCGAGGGTGTACACCACCCCGGTGCCGGGGGTGACCACCACGACCAGGGTGGTCAGCAGGAACGCGAGACTCAAGGGAACCCCTCCGCGAGGTCGACGGTGGCTCCAGCCTGCTGCGCCGATGGACCCGACGGGAGAGCCAAAGAGGCAGGCTTCGAGAGGTCCAAAGAGCCGAGAGGTTCACAGAGCCGAGCCGGACGACGCACCGCCCGGGACCCCGCGGGCGACGGGGGGAGGGCGGGAGGGGCGCCCCCTCGTACGGCGAGGAACCACCGCCGGGCGGGGCCACTCGGCTGCCCGTGACGTGCGGGGCCGGGCGCACGGCCGGGGCGGCCGTGGGGGCCGTGGGAGGGCTTCGCCGTGGCCCGGGCTGCGTCCGCGTTCTCCGGGGCCGGCCGCCGACTGCCCGTCGGTAAAGGCACCGTCGGGACGGGCGTAGCGTAGGTGGTATGACGACGTACGGATCCTTTCCCGGTACTCGGCCCCGGCGTCTGCGGACCACGCCGGCGATGCGTCGGATGGTCGCCGAGACCAGGCTGCACCCCGCCGACTTCATCCTCCCGGCCTTCGTGCGCGAGGGCGTGAGCGAGCCGGTGCCGATCGCGGCGATGCCGGGGGTCGTGCAGCACACGCGGGACAGCCTGAAGAAGGCGGCGGCGGAGGCCGTGGCGGCCGGGGTTTCCGGGATCATGCTGTTCGGGGTGCCGGAGGAGTCCAAGAAGGACGCCGTGGGCACGCCCGGGACCGACCCGGACGGGATTCTCCAGGTGGCCCTGCGGGACGTGCGGGCCGAGGTGGGGGACGAGCTGCTCGTCATGTCCGACCTGTGCCTGGACGAGACCACCGACCACGGGCACTGCGGGGTGCTGGACGAGCAGGGGCGGGTCGACAACGACGCCACGCTCGAGCGGTACGCCGAGATGGCGCAGGTCCAGGCCGACGCCGGGGCCCATGTGGTGGGCCCCAGCGGGATGATGGACGGCCAGATCGGGGTCATCCGCGACGCCCTGGACCAGATCGGCCGGGAGGACGTGGCGATCCTCGCCTACACCGCGAAGTACGCGTCCGCCTTCTACGGCCCGTTCCGCGAGGCCGTCGGGTCCTCCCTGCGCGGTGACCGCAAGACGTACCAGCAGGACCCGGCCAACGTGCGCGAGTCGATGCGCGAGCTGGCGCTGGACCTCGAAGAGGGCGCCGACATGGTCATGGTCAAGCCGGCCGGGCCCTACCTCGACATCCTGGCCCGGGTCGCCGACACGGTGGACGTGCCGGTCGCCGCCTACCAGATCTCGGGCGAGTACTCGATGATCGAGGCCGCCGCCGAGAAGGGCTGGATCGACCGCGACCGGGCCGTCCTGGAGTCGCTGACCGGCATCAAGCGGGCCGGGGCGCAGAACATCCTCACGTACTGGGCCGTCGAGGCGGCCCGGATGCTGGAGCGCGGTCGGTAGCAGCCGCAGCAGGGTCGGTAGCTGCAGCAGGGGCGGTGGCCGCAGCACGGTCGGTGGTCGGAGCGCGTTCAGTAGGTGAGGGCGTCCTCCCTCGACTGCTGCCAGTACGTCACGGTCAGCGAGCTCACGGTGGTGCAGCCGCTCATGGACCGGCCGCTGGTGGAGAGCTGCTCACCAGGCGCCTCTTTGATCATCAGATGCGCTGCCTGTCGGACTTCCCCGGTGTCGGCGACAGCTGTGTTCAATTGCCGCCGGCACGTCTCGGTGACCCTCAGTCGCGACTGTTGGTCATGAGCAGGGCGAGGGCGAATACGGCGATGGTGATCAGCCATGCCGGCGCGCTGCCGGCCGGGTACAGGGGCAGCGCCCACCAGGTGTGCGTCGAGGAGCCGCCGGGCTCGTAGGTGCGTCCGGTGACCAGGGTCCCGATGAGGAGTGCCATCGCGGCACCTGCCGCGGCTGCTTCGTTGACGGCGCGTCGCACAAGGAGAGCGAGGGCGAGGAGGAGGGTGAGGTTACGGGCGACGTCCATCCCTACCAGTGCCCCGGCCCCGTGCGCGAGAGCGACGGTGAGGATGACCGCGCCCCGATCGAGGCGCCAGACCGGTATCACTGCTGTCCGCTCCGTTTCCCGGAGCCGTCGGTCCATGCAGTACATGACGGCGATGACGACCAGGACGGGCGTGAAGTACTCAAGCCGGGCACCGACCATACCCCCAGCCAGGCTGGGGACGGGGACCTCGCTCGCGCCTGCTGCCAGGCAGAGCAGGACGAGCAGAACGAGGGCGCCGGGAACGGCCCACCAGCGGCGCACCGTGATCGCGTAGCAGTTCATGTGCCCACCTGGACGCAGTGCTCTTGGCTGGTGGCCTTCTGGGTGAACCAGCGTGCCTGGTCCGCTGCGGGCATGTGGCGGACCTTCTGGAGTGCTGTCCAGTGGGCGGGAAGCAACGTCTGCTGGATGGAGTTTGCATCGACCCCGATGGCGAGGGCGGCCCAGGCGGCTGCCAGCGAGCCGGGCTGACGGCAGTCGCGCACGCCGGCGTCGGCGGCCACACCGGCTACTGCGGATTCGGCGAGATCGGCTTTGAACCGGTCCTGCGCGGCTTGCTCATGCAGGGCGGGAAGCGACCAGTAAAGGGGCCAGACGCCGGGCTCGAGCGGGGTACTGACGGAGGTGAGCCGTAGCTCTCGGGGAGCGGGGATGCCTGCTGCCTTCAGACGGTTGATCGGCCCTTGGGCGTCCTGGTGCAGCTGCTCGGCGTACGACTGGTGTTCCGGCGGCACGCACACCTTGGGGGCGTCTCCGGTACAGGTCAGGGAAACATCACGCGGGTGGGTCGGGGCCCGGTATCCCCAGTCAGTCACCACGAGGTAGCCGGCCATGAGGGCTGCCGCAGCCGTGACAGCGCCGATTGTGGCCTTGGGACCGCGCCGTTGGGGGCTGGTCATCAGCCATGTACCGACGGCCAGGCCGGCGACGACACTCCAGGGGATGAAATAGACGGCCGGGTCACGGATATCGGTGACGGTGGAGCCGCCGTCGATGAAGCCGCCCAGGTGCCGTAGTGAGGGATTGGCGATGGCGTGCGGCATGGCGAGCCAGGCCCAGCAGCCGATGGCCACGAGGGGAGCCGCGAGGCTGCGGGGGAGTGCCCAGCCTATGCGCCAGCCGATGGCGGTCCATCCCAGCGGCAGGACCAGGAGGTGGGCAACGGCGAGCCATCCGGCCCCGCTGGGCCATGCCTCGGTCGCGTTGTGTGCGGCGACCAGGGCCCCGACGGCCAGTACGAGGTGGAGAATCAGGGCAGGGATGGCGGCTCGGAAGAGCTGTACGAAGGGGTTACGCGGGCTCGTCAGCCCGATGGAGCCCAGCTGCCGGTGCCTGCCCGCCTCCCAGGCGGTGGCTGCGGCCGCCGCCGGAGCGATGACGGCCATGGCGAAGGCGGCCATCTCTCCTGTCTCGACGCCGTAGTGGGAGGGGACGGTGTAGGTGACGTCCCCGATGTACAGGCCGACGTAGAACAGAGCGGGCAGAAGGAGCCACAGGGCAGCCGAGGAGCGCAGGTTCGCCCACGTGAGGTTCATTCGGCTGCCTCCAGGAGTGTCGCGTAGGCGCTCTCCAGCTGGCGGCCCGGAGCGCAGTCCGGCGCGGCATGGCCGGCGAACTCCTTGACGGTCCCCTGGAAGCGGGGGCGGCCTGCCTCAAGGACGACCACGGTGTCGAAAGCCTGGTCCAGGTCCCCGATGTCGTGGGTGGAGACGATGACGTGGACCGTGCCGCGCAGAGAGATCAGCAGGTCGAGGAAGCGGCGGCGCTGGTGCGGGTCGAGCCCGACGGTGGGTTCGTCGAGGAGGAGAATCTCGGCGTTGTGGACGAAGGCCTGCGCGATGGCGATGCGCTGGCGCTGCCCGCCAGACAGTGTCTTGACCTTGTGGTTCATCTTGTCGGTAAGACCGACGCGTTCGATGGCCTCCGGCGCGGCGTTCCACGCGTCGCGCTCGCGCATGCCCTTGAGCCAGCCCACGTACGCCACGTGCTCCCGGCAGGTCATCCCAGGAAGGAACCCTGGGCGTTGCGGCAGCCAGGACACCTTGTGCCGGTAGGTCTGAACATGCCTGCGATCGGCAAGGTCAAGGTTCCCGAAGAGAACCCGGCCCTGCTGGGGGGCGGCGGCGCTGGCGCCCAGCGTCAGCAACGTGCTCTTTCCCGCACCGTTCGGGCCAAGCAGGACGGTGTGGCCAGGTGCGAAGTTCAAGTCGAGCTGATCGAGAACTGGGCGTGATCTTGAGGTGTAGCGGAAGGTGCAGGACTGATAATGCAGGGGCATGGGGGGTTCCTCAGGCATGGACAGCCGCTCGGCCGCACCCAGGACGCGGGGGCGGCCGAGCGGCTGGGATGTGCTCAGTAATTCACAGTCAGGGACTTGACCGAGACGCGGGACCCGGACGAACCCTCATTGACCCCTCATTGACAACGACGTAGTAGTCGCCCGAGCGGCCCGCACCCCCCGGTGGGCGTGCGGGCCGCTCGTGCGCGCCGTGGTCCGGTGCAGGTGTCAGAGCCGCTCGGGCGTGCGGATGCCCAGCAGGGCCATGCCGCGGTGGAGCGTGCGGGCCGTGAGGTCGCACAGGAACAGGCGGTTGGCGACCTGTTCCGGCGAATCGGCCTTCAGCACCGGGCACTTGTCGTAGAACGCCGTGTACAGCGAGGCCAGCTGGTACAGGTACGCGGCCAGCTTGTGCGGGGCGTACTCCGCGGCGGCCTCGAAGACCGTGTCGCCGAAGGCGTCCAGGTGCAGGCCCAGTGCGCGCTCGGCCTGGTGCAGCTCCAGCTCCGGGTGGGCGGCCGGGCGGACGTCGCCGGCCTTGCGGAGGATGGACTGGATGCGGGCGTAGGCGTACTGGAGGTAGACGCTGGTGTCGCCGTTCAGCGAGACCATCTGGTCGAGGTCGAACTTGTAGTCGCGGTTCGGGGACGTCGACAGGTCGGCGTACTTCACGGCGCCGATGCCGACCTGCGCGGCCCGCTCCTGGATCTCGTCCTCGGTGAGGTCCCGCGCCTTCTCCCGCACGACTTCGGCGGCCCGCTGCACGGCCTCGTCCAGCAGGTCCTCCAGCCGGACCGTCTCGCCCTCACGGGTCTTGAAGGGCTTGCCGTCCGCGCCGAGCACCGTACCGTAGCCCATGTTGTGCGCGGTGACGCCGTCGCTGAGCCAGCCGGCCCGGCGGGCGGTCTCGAAGACCATCTTGAAGTGCAGCGACTGGCGCACGTCGACGACGTACAGCAGCGTGGTGGCGTGCAGGTCCTGGACGCGGTTGCGGATCGCGGTCAGGTCGGAGGCCGCGTAGCCGAAGCCGCCGTCGGCCTTCTGCACGATCAGCGGGACCGGCTGGTCGTCCTTGCCGCGGATGTCGTCGAAGAACACCACGAGCGCGCCCTCGGAGCGCACCGCGACGCCCCTCTCCTCCAGGAGCCGGGCGGTCTCGGGCATGCCCTCGTTGTACGCGGACTCGCCGACGATCTCCTCGTCGCGGATCTCCATGTCCAGCTTCTCGAAGACGGAGTAGAAGTAGACCTTCGACTCGTCGACGAACTGCTGCCACAGTCCGAGGGTTTCCTTGTCGCCGGACTGGAGGGCGACGACCCGCTTGCGGGCCCGCTCCTTGAAGTCCTCGTCCGCGTCGAACAGCGCACGCGACGCCTTGTACACGCGGTTCAGGTTGCTCATGGCCTGCTCGCCGTCGACCTCGCCCGCGGGGGCCAGCTCGCCGGGGTGCTCGAACAGGTACTGGATGAGCATGCCGAACTGGGTGCCCCAGTCGCCGATGTGGTGCCGGCCGATGGTCTTCTCGCCGGTGAAGTCGAGCATGCCGCGCAGGGCGTCGCCGATGACCGCGGAGCGCAGGTGGCCGACGTGCATCTCCTTCGCCACGTTCGGCTGGGCGTAGTCGACGACCGTGATGCCCGGCTTCTCCTTCAGCGGCACGCCGAGGCGCTCGCCGTCCGCGAGCCGCGCGGCGAGGTTCTCGGTGATCGCCCGGTCGGCGAGCGTGATGTTGAGGAAGCCGGGGCCGGACACCTCGACGTCCTTGATCAGGTCGCCGGTGGTGATCCGCCCGACGACCTCGGCCGCCAGCTCCCGCGGGTTCGCCTTCGCCTTCTTGGCGAGGGCGAGGATGCCGTTGGCCTGGAAGTCCGCCCGGTCGCTTCGTCGCAGCAGCGGGTCGGCGCCGGCGGCCTCCGGCCGGGTGGCCGTGAGGGCGGACGCGAGCTGCTGCTGGACGGAGTCGGTGAGGGACGTGACCGAGGCCATGGAGGCTGCCGTTCTGCTCGGGTTCGATGACACTACGAGAGCCGAGTATCCCACGCGGTGAAAAGCGGTTTTCGCGGATGCGGGCCGTCCTGGGAGAATGGGGCGGCCGGCCGTGCGACGTACGGGCCGGCCCGGGAGAAGCGCCAGGAACCTCCGGGAAGCTCCAGGAATCACCAGAACCACCGGAACCACCAGAAGAACCCCAGGAAAGAGGACGTGCCGATCGTGGCTCAGAGCACCGAGACCACCGACTGGGTCTCCCGTTTCGCGGATGACGTCATCGCCGAGTCGGAGCGTCGGGCCCCGGGCAAACCGGTCGTCGTCGCGTCCGGGCTCTCCCCGTCGGGCCCGATCCACCTGGGGAACCTGCGGGAGGTCATGACCCCGCACCTCGTCGCCGACGAGATCCGCCGCCGGGGCCGCGAGGTCCGGCACCTGATCTCCTGGGACGACTACGACCGGTACCGCAAGGTCCCGGCCGGTGTCCCGGGCGTCGACGAGACGTGGGCCGAGCACATCGGGAAGCCGCTGACCTCGGTGCCCGCGCCGAAGGGCTCCGCGCACCCGAACTGGGCGGAGCACTTCAAGGCCGCGATGGTCGAGTCGCTCGCCGCGCTGGGCGTGGAGTTCGACGGCATCAGCCAGACCGAGCAGTACACCTCGGGCGCCTACCGCGAGCAGATCCTGCACGCCATGAAGCACCGCGGGGACATCGACGCCATCCTCGACCAGTACCGCACCAAGAAGGCGCCGCCGAAGAAGCAGCAGCAGAAGCCGGTCGACGAGGCCGAACTGGAGGCCGCCGAGGGCTCCGGCGCCGCCGCCGAGGACGACGGCAGCTCCGGTTCCGCGGGCTACTTCCCGTACAAGCCGTACTGCGGCAACTGCGGCAAGGATCTCACCACCGTCACCGCCTACGACGACGCGTCCACCGAGCTGACCTACGCCTGCACCGCGTGCGGCTTCTCGGAGACCGTCCGGCTCAGCGAGTTCAACCGCGGCAAGCTGGTGTGGAAGGTCGACTGGCCCATGCGCTGGGCCTACGAGGGCGTGATCTTCGAGCCCAGCGGCGTGGACCACTCCTCGCCGGGCTCCTCCTTCCAGGTGGGCGGCCAGATCGTCGGGATCTTCGGCGGCCGGCAGCCCATCGGCCCGATGTACGCCTTCGTCGGCATCAGCGGCATGGCCAAGATGTCGTCCTCCAAGGGCGGCGTGCCCACCCCGGCCGACGCGCTGAAGATCATGGAACCGCAGCTGCTGCGCTGGCTGTACGCCCGGCGCAAGCCCAACCAGTCCTTCAAGATCGCCTTCGACCAGGAGATCCAGCGTCTCTACGACGAGTGGGACCGGCTCGACGCCAAGGTCGCCGAGGGGACCGCGCTGCCGGGCGACGTCGCCGCGCACGCCCGCGCCGTCGGCACCGCCGCCGGTGAGCTGCCCCGGACGCCGCGTCCGCTGCCGTACCGCACGCTGGCCTCCGTCGCCGACATCACCGCCGGCCACGCGGACCAGGCGCTGCGCATCCTCAACGACCTCGACCCGGCCCGCCCGCTGGCCTCCCTCGACGAGGCCCGCCCGCGCTACGACCGGGCCGAGGAGTGGATCAACACGCACGTCCCCGCCGACCAGCGCACCATCGTCCGGGCGGAGCCGGACGGCGAGCTGCTGAAGTCGCTCGACGAGCAGGCCCGGCAGTCCCTGCGGCTGCTGCTCGACGGCCTGGCCGACCACTGGTCCCTGGACGGCCTGACCCACCTCGTCTACGGGGTGCCGAAGGTCCAGGCCGGGTTCTCCGCCGACGCCACGCCGAAGGAGCTGCCGCCGGAGATCAAGACGGCCCAGCGGTCGTTCTTCGCGCTGCTCTACCACCTGCTCGTGGGCCGCGACACCGGCCCGCGCCTGCCCACGCTGCTGCTCGCGGTGGGTCAGGAGCGGGTGCGGGCGCTGCTCGGGGAGTAGCGGGAGCGGCAGGACCCCGGTCCGTCGTACGACGAGGAGGGGGCGCCCGGTGAGTACCGGGCGCCCCCTCTTTCTGTCACGGGTGGTGCGGGTCAGGCGATGTGGTTCTCCTCCAGTTCCGCGTTGAAGCGGTTGGAGAAGCGGGTGACCATGCGCTTGGCCTCGGCGTCGGGGAGGGACGTGCCGTACGTCGCCTCGATGTTCTCGCCGAACTCGCGCGGGGTGGGGAAGCTGTCGTTGATCGACTGCTTGAAGACCTGGTAGAAGCCCTCCTCGTCGGGCTCCTGCGGCTCCTGCCCCTGCTGGGGCCCCTGGGGCTGACGGGCCTGGTCCTGACCCTGGTCCTGGCCCTGTTGCCGGAACTGCTGCGGGCCGCCGCCCTCGCCCAGCTCACGGGTGCGCCCGCCCGGCACGACGGGGATGGGGAAGCTGCCGGTCTCCTCCGGCGAGGGCTCCTGGAGCGGGGGCTCCTCCTCGTACTGGTCGCGGTACTGGTCGGCCTGCTGCTGCTCCTCGTACCACTGGGCGTACTGCTCGGCCGGGTCGTACGTCGGGTCGTAGCCGCCCTGGTACTCGACGTGCCGGGGGGTGTTGAACCAGGGGCTCTGGTCCTCGCCGTCGGGACCCGCCCCGCCGTCGGGGCCCTGGGGGCCGCCGGGGCCGGGGCCGTACGGGGTGCCGGGGCCGGGGCCGGGGCCGTACGGGGTGCCGGGCCGGGCCGGTGCGTTCCCGGCCGGGGCCGCCCGCCCGGCGTACGCCTCCTCGCCGGCGCCACCCGGCCGCCCGCCCGCGCGGTGGCCCTCCAGCTGCAGCCGCTGCTCGCCGGGGGCCGGCGCAGCGCCCACCTCCGCCGGGGACGCGGGCCGGCCGACCTCGGCCGCCTCCGCGCGGGGCGCCGGCGGGATCAGCGCCGGTTCGATGCCGGCCGCCGCCAGGCCCGCCGGGGCGGTGTCGGCGAGCGGGACACCGTACTTGGCGAGCCGCAGCGGCATCAGCGACTCCACCGGTGCCTTGCGGCGCCAGGCGCGGCCGAAGCGCGACCGCAGCCGCGCCTGGTACACCAGCCGCTCCTGCTCCAGCTTGATCACCTGGTCGTAGGAGCGCAGCTCCCACAGCTTCATCCGGCGCCAGAGCAGGAAGGTGGGCACCGGCGACAGCATCCACCGGGTGAGGCGCACGCCCTCCATGTGCTTGTCGGCCGTGATGTCGGCGATCCGGCCGATCGCGTGCCGCGCGGCCTCCACCGAGACCACGAACAGCACCGGGATGACGCCGTGCATGCCCACGCCCAGCGGATCCGGCCAGGCCGCCGCGCCGTTGAAGGCGATGGTGGCGGCCGTCAGCAGCCACGCCGTCTGCCGCAGCAGCGGGAACGGGATGCGGATCCACGTCAGCAGCAGGTCCAGGGCGAGCAGGACACAGATACCGGCGTCGATACCGATGGGGAAAACGTAACTGAAGTCCCCGAAGCCCTTCTTCAGGGCCAGCTCACGGACCGCCGCGTACGAACCGGCGAAGCCGATGCCGGCGATGATGACCGCACCGGTGACGACCACGCCGATGAGTATGCGGTGCGTCCGTGTCAGCTGCATTGGCGCGGCCACCGGTACTCCCCTCCCTTTGCGTCTTGTTGCGCGCAACAGAGTGGCACATGTGTGCGGGAGACGGGTGGCCGGTTCCGTTTCGTCGTGGGATCCCTCACGGGACAGGGTCCCTGACCGGGGCGCGGACGGGGGCCCCGGCCGCGTTCCGGGCAGGGCTCCGGCAGGCTCCGGAACACCGCCGCGGGCCGTGCCCGCGCTGCGCCTGCCGTGCCCCTGCCGCGCCCTGCCGTGCCCCGGCTCAGTCCTTGCCGGACGCCTTCGAGGAGGACGACGACCCGGACGGGCTGGTGGACCCGGACGGGGACGGCGACGCCGACCCGTCCTTGCCGTTGGCCTCCACCACCGAGGCGACCGCGTCCTCGGCGGCCTTCTTCGCCTTCTTCATCAGACCGTCGGCGTCCGGCGTCTTGTCCCCGGCGAAACCGGCCCCGTTGTAGTCGACGGTCACCACCACGTTCTCGGTGCGCACCACGACCGTCTGCTGCTGGAAGGTGCCTTCCTTCTTCTTCAGCTCGTAGTGCACGGCGGTCGCCTCGTCGCCCAGGCCCTCGACCGGCTCGGCCTTGACACCCTTCGCGCCCTCGGTGCCCTGCGCGTCCTCGACCTGCTTGTCGTAGTACTTCCCGGCGAGTTCGTCGCCGGCGCCGCGCGTGACGTCCGAGTCGTAGCGCAGCAGCGAGACGTTCAGCCAGCGGTACTGCGAGCCCTTGACGCCGTTGCTGTCCAGGCTGTCCCAGGAGCAGCTGGTCCGCTTCGCGATGTCGTCCGACGTGCCCTCCTTGCCGCCCTCGGCCTCGGGCACCAGGTCCTTGAGGGTCTTCTTCGACAGGACCTTGCAGGCGTCCTCGGGCAGCTGCCCGAACACCGCCGGCCGCACCGTCGGGGACGGGGAGGCGGACGCCGACGCGGAGGCGTCGGACACCTTCGGGTCCGTGCCGCCGTCGGAGCCGGAGTCCGAGGAGCAGCCGGCGGCGACCAGCATCGCGGGGACGGCCGCGGCGACGACCAGGCCCCGGGAGAGGCGTGCTCTCCCGCTCCGCCTGGACGCCGTGGGTGCTCCTCCCAGGCCGTGCTGGTCTCGCTGTACTCGTCGCTGCATGGTTCCTTCACTCATGACGCTCGTGTTCCCTGCGGTCCGGTCCGGATCGGGTCCGAGGGGTCACGGTACGCGGTATGTCTCCCGCGCGGTCCTGCTTCACGGGGTTCGCGCCGTGCGGTGAAGAGGGCCCGAACGGGCCTCAGCCGCCCAGTGACTCGGCCAGCCGGGAGGCCAGTTCCCGGGCCCTGTCCTGCATTTCCTCGCTGTCCGGCTCCACGCCGACGGCGGCGGGCTGCTCGGCGTACTGGATGGTCACGATGACGTTGGACGTGCGGAACGCCACAGTCACCGTCCGCTCCTTGGCCGTCGAACCGGAGCTGCTCAGCACGTCGTCGAGGAACGCCTCGTCGCCCAGGTCCTCCAGCACCCGCGGCCGCAGGTCGGCGTCGGACGCCGCGGAGGACGAACCCGACGAGGACGGGGACGAGTCCGAGTCCGAGGACGGGGACGAGGAGGAGGACGGTGACGAGCCGGAGGCATCGGACGAGCCGGACGCATCGGAGGAGTCGGAGGGCTCGGCGGGCGAGGACGCGGCGGAGGAAGGGGAGGAGGACGGGTCCGGGGCCTCCGGCGCGCCGGTGCCGGCCGTGCCGGACCCGGTGGCCGACGGCTCCGGAAGCCGGGCCGCGGACCGCCTCGACGCGAAGAGCGTCTCGGCCTGGCTGTCGTCGCTGACGCTGTTGTCGTACGAGACGATCCGCTCGAAGTCGACCAGCAGGTGGTCCGTGGCGTTCGCGGACTCCACCTTCCAGCGGCAGCCCACCTTGCGGTCGGTGTCGTAGGTCAGCGTCGCCTCGCCCGCGTACGCCTTCCGCCGCTGCGCCTCGTCGGTCAACTCGCGCAGCCCCGGCAGCAGTTCCTCCAGCGCCTTGTCGCCGACCGTGCCGCACGGCTCGGGCAGCGTGGCGTACCGGCCCGGCTGTGCCGCCTGCGACGCGGTGCCCGGTTGACCGGGGTTGGAGTTGTCGGACTGCGCCCCGTCGCCCGAGCCGCCGGTGCACCCGGCCAGCAGGGCCGCGAGGAGTGCGGCGGCGCCGGATACGTACGCCCTGCGCTGCACGGTCGGGCTCCTCTCGGGTGGGTGGCGCGGGCCGGTGCCCGCCTTGCCTCGCGGTGTCCCCGCCGGTATTTCGGTTGCCGGGCCGGGGTGTCCGCTGGAGACAATGTGTATCGCACGCACTGCCGTGAACGCCGGTCCGGCATCCCATTTCCGTGACCTTGGCGCCGGTTTTGCGTTTCGATGCTTCTGTGGTGATCCGGGGGAATGAGGGCGACATGTCGTATGTGGAACTGCCGGGTGCGAAGGTACCGATCCGGATGTGGGCGGACCCCGCGACGGTGGAGGAGGGTGCGCTCCAGCAGCTGCGGAACGTCGCCACCCTGCCCTGGATCAAGGGGCTCGCCGTGATGCCCGACGTGCACTACGGCAAGGGCGCGACGGTCGGGTCGGTCATCGCCATGCGCGGTGCGGTGTGCCCGGCGGCGGTCGGGGTGGACATCGGCTGCGGGATGTCGGCGGTGCGGACCTCCCTCACCGCCAACGACCTGCCCGGCGACCTGTCCCGTCTCCGGTCCAAGATCGAGCAGGCCATCCCGGTGGGCCGCGGCATGCACGACACGGCCGTCGACCCGGGCCGGCTGCACGGCTTCGCGACCGGCGGGTGGGACGACTTCTGGAGCCGCTTCGGGGGCGTCGCGGACGCGGTGCGCTTCCGTCAGGAGCGCGCCACCAAGCAGATGGGCACGCTCGGCGGCGGCAACCACTTCGTCGAGGTGTGCACGGACACGGAGGGCGCCGTCTGGCTGATGCTGCACTCCGGCTCCCGCAACATCGGCAAGGAACTCGCCGAGCACCACATCGGCATCGCGCAGAAGCTGCCGCACAACCAGGACCTGGTCGACCGCGACCTCGCCGTCTTCGTGGCGGACACCCCGCAGATGGCGGCCTACCGCAACGACCTGTTCTGGGCGCAGGAGTACGCGAAGTACAACCGTTCCATCATGATGGCGCTCCTGAAGGACGTGGTCCGCAAGGAGTTCAAGAAGGCCAAGCCGGTCTTCGAGCAGGAGATCAGCGCGCACCACAACTACGTGGCCGAGGAGCGCTACGACGGCATGGACCTGCTCGTCACCCGCAAGGGCGCGATCCGCGCGGGCTCCGGCGAGTACGGGATCATCCCGGGCTCCATGGGCACCGGCTCGTACATCGTCAAGGGCCTCGGCAACGCCCGGTCCTTCAACTCGGCGTCCCACGGCGCCGGCCGCCGGATGAGCCGCAACGCGGCCAAGCGGCGCTTCTCCACCAAGGACCTGGAGGAGCAGACGCGGGGCGTGGAGTGCCGCAAGGACTCCGGCGTCGTGGACGAGATCCCGGGCGCCTACAAGCCGATCGAGCAGGTCATCGATCAGCAGCGGGACCTGGTGGAGGTCGTCGCCAAGCTCAAGCAGGTGGTGTGCGTGAAGGGTTGACGAGGTGTCAAGTGAACGCTGACGAGGCGTCAGGAGGGCGATGGCGAAGCGTCAGGAAGGGGCGGGGTCAGGGGCCGGGTGGCGCGGGGGGCCGCCCGGCCCGTGACCCCGCCCCGGTGTCGTGCCCGTGCCGGGACGAGGCGGGTCAGGGGCGCTCGCGGTGGACCTTGGTGTTGGACGCCTGCGCACGGGGGCGGACCACCAGCAGGTCGATGTTGACGTGGCTGGGCCGGGTGACCGCCCAGGTGATGGTGTCGGCCACATCGGCGGCGGTCAGGGGTTCGGCGACGCCCTCGTAGACCTTGGCGGCCTTCTCGGTGTCCCCGCCGAAGCGGGTGAGCGCGAACTCGTCGGTCTTCACCATGCCGGGCGCGATCTCGACGACGCGCACCGGTCGGCCGACGATCTCCAGGCGCAGCGTCTCGGCGAGGACGTGCTCGGCGTGCTTGGCCGCCACGTAGCCCGCGCCGCCCTCGTAGGTGGCGAAGCCCGCCGTGGAGGACACGATCACCACGGTGCCGTCGCCGCTCGCCTCCAGCTTGGGCAGCAGCGCCTGGGTGAGGTGGAGGGTGCCGATGACGTTCGTCTCGTACATCCGGCGCCAGTCGTCCGGGTCGCCGGTCGCCACCGGGTCGGCGCCCAGCGCGCCGCCGGCGTTGTTGACCAGCACGCCCACGGTCCGGAAGGCGGTCGCGAAATCGTCGACCGCGGCACGGTCGGTGACGTCCAGCGGATACGCCGTCGCCGAGTGGCCGGCCGCGGTCAGCTCCTCGGCGAGCGCCTCGATGCGGTCCTTGCGGCGCGCCGTGAGGACGACGCGGTACCCGGCCTCGGCCAGCCCGCGCGCCGTGGCGGCCCCGATGCCGCTGCTCGCCCCGGTGACGACGGCGATCCGCGAGGCGGCGGGCGGTACGGCGGCGGGGCTGGGCATGGGCGCTCCTCGGTCGGGACGGGCCGGGCCGGACGGCAGGCCCGGCGCGGCAAGGCCGGGCCGGGGCTCACCCGGCCGGTGCGGGTGGTCGGCGCCCAGCGTAGACGGGGTCTGCGGGTACGGGCGGGGGCGGCGGCGGCCGGCAAGGGGCTCGGCCAGGAGGCACGCGGTTGCGCGCGGCTGCGTGCGGTTGCCTGCGCGGCACCGCGGGCGGAGCGGGCGGCCCGGCTCCGGTGGCTCCCTCCGGTCGGTCACCCCGGTGGCTCACCCCCCGTTGCGGGGCGCCCACATGATGACGGCCATCCCGGCGAGGCAGATCAGGGCGCCGGTGATGTCGTACCGGTCCGGGCGGTAGCCGTCCGCGAGCGCGCCCCAGAGGATCGACCCGGCGACGAAGATCCCGCCGTAGGCGGCGAGGACGCGACCGAAGTGGGCGTCGGGCTGGAAGGTGGCGACGAAGCCGTACGCGCCGAGGGCGAGGACGCCGCCGGTGGCCCACATCCACCCGCGCTGTTCCCGTACGCCCTGCCAGACCAGCCAGGCGCCGCCGATCTCCAGGACGGCGGCGAGGGCGAACAGGGCGGCGGAGCGGAGGATCAGCATGGGGTCAGCTTCGCACGCGGCACGGTGGGCCCCTCCGGGTGTCCGGCGGGCCGTTTCCGGCGTCCTTCGGGGGCGGGTGTCACCTGTTGGACGGCGCCTGTGCGGGGCGGCGCGGGGGATACATCCACACGATCACGGTGAGTCGGTGCGATGCGGAGCGGGAGCGGGTGGCGGCATGCGGAATCCGGTCGGGCGGCAGCGGAACGTTCGGGAGCGCGGCGGTGCGGGGCGGCGCTGGGCGCGGGTGAGGGCCGGGGCCCCGGGAGCGGGGCGGCGGGCGGCGCGCGTGCTCGGGGCGGGGGCGGCGGTCCTCGCGCTGACCGCCGGTACGGCCTCCGGGGCGGCAGCGCTGGACCGTGCCGAGGCCGACCTGGCGTACCACGGCGTCGCGACACTGGTCGCGGGGGAGACCGACGTGCGGCTGGTGCCGGTGAACCACGGGCCGTCGGCCGTCGCCGACGCCACGGTGCGGCTCCAGTGGTCGGAGCCGCTCGCCGACGAGCAGCCGGAGCTGCCGGCGGGCTGCGCCCGGTCGGGCGGGCAGGCGGTGCTGTGCCGCACGGGTGCGCTGCCCGTGGACGGTGTGGGGGAGCGGATCGGGCTGCGGGTGCGGCTGGAGGGGGCGCCGTCGGAGGTGTACGTCGACGTGGACACCGTGTGGAGCGGCGGCGCGCTCGACCGCAACCGGCTGAACGACCGGCAACGGGTCCTGGTGCTGGACACCGGGGACGAGTACCACTTCTGAGCGGGACGGACGGGCGGGGCGTGTCCGGGACCCCCGCGCGGGAGCGGCTGCTGGCGGAGCTGGCCGTGGTGTCCCGGCGCCACATGGCCGCGTACGTGCTGCTCAACCAGGCCGTCGCCGACCGGCTCGGGCTGCACCCCACCGACCTGCAGTGCCTGAACCTGCTGACCCTGGAGGGCGGTCCGGTGACGACCGGCCGGATCGCCGTGCTGACGGGCCTGTCCACCGGTGCGGCGACCCGGCTGGTGGACCGGCTGGAGCGGGCCGGGTACGTGGTGCGCGAGGGGGACCCGGCCGACCGGCGGCGCGTGCTGGTGTCGGCGGTGCCGGAGCGGGCCGACGCGTTCCGCCGCGAGTGGGACGGCGTCGGCGGGAGCTGGGTCGCCCTCTTCGACGACCTCGACGACGACCGGCTCGCCGGGTTCGTCGACCTCCTGGGACGGGCGAGCGCCTTCGCGGCGACGCGGGCCACCCGGCTGCGGTCGGGGGACGAGGGGTAGGGAGGCCGGCCGGGGCGGCCGGACCGGGCTCCCGGGGGGCGGGCGCCCCCGGCCGGCCGGCCGCGGTGCGGCAGCGGGCCGGGCCCGCCCGGCACGGGGAGGGGGAACGGGCCGTGCCAGGGGTGCGGGAGGCAGCGCGCGAGCAGCAGGGCTGGGCGCGCGCGGCGGGGGGCGGGACGGCCTCATCGGGGAGGAGCCCGGCCCGGTGCGTGGGTGCCCGGGCCCGGCGCGTGGGGTACCCGGGAGGAGCCACGGCCCGCACGGGTCGGAACCGGCACGGGAAGCCGCCGAGGCGCGGGCCGGGAGCGGCACGGGGCGGGGCCGGGGCGCAGGTGCGGGAGCCGCACGGGGGCGCCGCCGAGGCGCGGGTCGGACCCGTCGGTGCCGCCGCCGGGGCGGGACACCTCGCAGGCGGACGACACCGGCCGCACGGCGGGCCGTGCCCGGGAGGCGGGCCGGGAATAGGACGTGCGGGCGCGCCGTTCCACGGATATAGTTGAACGGTAAACAACTTGGAGGGTGAGCCGGATGCAGTTCGGGATCTTCAGCGTCGGGGACGTGACCCCCGACCCCACGACGGGACGCACGCCGACCGAGCGCGAGCGGATCAAGGCCATGGTCGCCATCGCGCTGAAGGCCGAGGAGGTGGGCCTGGACGTCTTCGCGACGGGTGAGCACCACAACCCGCCGTTCGTGCCGTCGTCCCCCACGACCATGCTGGGCTACATAGCCGCCCGCACCGAGCGGCTCGTCCTCTCCACCTCGACCACGCTGATCACCACGAACGACCCGGTGAAGATCGCCGAGGACTTCGCGATGCTCCAGCACCTGGCCGACGGCCGGATGGACCTGATGATGGGGCGCGGCAACACCGGCCCGGTCTACCCCTGGTTCGGGCAGGACATCCGCCAGGGCATCAACCTCGCCATCGAGAACTACGCCCTGCTGCACCGGCTGTGGCGCGAGGACGTCGTCAACTGGGAGGGCAAGTTCCGCACCCCGTTGCAGGGCTTCACCTCCACGCCCCGCCCGCTGGACGACGTCCCGCCGTTCGTCTGGCACGGCTCGATCCGCTCGCCGGAGATCGCCGAGCAGGCCGCGTACTACGGCGACGGCTTCTTCCACAACAACATCTTCTGGCCGGCCGACCACACCAAGCGCATGGTCGAGCTGTACCGGACCCGGTTCGCGCACTACGGGCACGGCACCCCCGAGCAGGCGATCGTCGGCCTCGGCGGCCAGGTGTTCATGCGCAGGAACTCCCAGGACGCGGTGCGCGAGTTCCGCCCCTACTTCGACGTCGCGCCCGTCTACGGACACGGCCCGTCGCTGGAGGAGTTCACCGCGCAGACGCCGCTCACCGTGGGCTCGCCGCAGCAGGTCATCGAGAAGACGCTGTCGTTCCGCGACTACGCCGGTGACTACCAGCGCCAGCTCTTCCTGATGGACCACGCCGGACTGCCGCTGAAGACGGTGCTGGAACAGCTCGACCTGCTGGGCGAGGAGGTCGTGCCGGTGCTCCGCGAGGAGTTCGCCAAGAACCGCCCGGCCGACGCCCCCGAGGCGCCGACCCACGCGTCGCTGCTCGCCCGCAAGGCCCGCGAGGACCGCAAGAACACGGAGGTGACCCCCGCATGAAGCTCGTCGTCGTCTCGGCGGGACTGAGTGTGCCGTCGTCCACCCGGCTCCTCGGCGACCGGCTGGCCGCCGCCGCGCGGGCCGCGGCACCGGCTGCCCCGGCGGACGTCCGGGTGGTCGAGCTGCGCGACCTCGCCGTGGAGATCGCGCACACCTTCACCAACGGCTTCGCCGGCCGGTCCCTGTCCGAGGCGTACGAGGCGGTGACGCAGGCCGACGGGCTGATCGTCGTGACACCGGTGTTCTCGGCGTCGTACAGCGGTCTGTTCAAGTCGTTCTTCGACGGGCTCAGCGTCTCCGAGCCGGAGGCGCTCGCCGGGAAGCCGGTGCTCGTCGCGGCGACCGGCGGCACGGCCCGCCACTCGCTCGTCCTCGACCACGCCCTGCGCCCGCTGTTCTCGTACCTCAAGGCCGTCGTCGTGCCCACCGGCGTCTTCGCGGCCTCCGAGGACTGGGGCGCCGGGGGACTGGACGGCCGCATCGAGCGCGCGGCCCGGGAACTGGTGGCGCTCGCCGCTCCTGCCGCGACCACCGCCCCGGAGACGCCGGGCACCGCCTCCGGCACCGCCCCGGCCGCCGCGTCCGGCACCGCCCCGGGCACCGCCTCCGAGGGGCTGACCGGCGTCTCCGGCGGCCGGGCGATGCCCGCGCGGGACACGTTCGAGGAGGTCGTGCCCTTCGAGGAACGGCTCGCCGCGCTGCGCCCCACCGGGTGAGCACCCCGTGACCACCCGGCCCCGGATCCCTCCACCGGGGCCGGGTCCGGCGTCGGCGTTGCACACTGGATGCCGTGCCGCACACCGTCCTGCTCGCCGAAGACGACCGCGCGATCCGCCACGCCCTGGAACGGGCCCTGACTCTGGAGGGCTACCGGGTCACGGCCGTCGCCGACGGCGTCGAGGCCCTCGCCCAGGCCCACCGCAGCCGGCCCGACGTGCTCGTGCTGGACGTGATGATGCCCGGCATCGACGGCCTCCAGGTCTGCCGGGCGCTGCGCGCCGAGGGCGACCGCACCCCGGTGCTGATGCTGACCGCGCTGGTGGAGACCGCCGACCGCATCGCGGGACTGGACGCGGGAGCCGACGACTACGTCGTCAAGCCCTTCGATGTCGACGAGGTCTTCGCCCGCCTCCGCGCCCTGCTGCGCCGGGCCGCCGCCCCGGCCCCCGCGCCCGCTCCGGGCGAGGCGCAGGGCAGGGCCCCGGAGCCGGCGCCGGACCCCGCCCGCGGGCCGGCGGCGGGACGGTTCGTGGAGGCGGCCGGCGTGCGCATGGACCCGCAGGCCCGCCGGGCCTGGCGCGGCGGACGGGAACTGGAACTCACCCGCACCGAGTTCGAACTGCTGGAACTGCTGGTCCGCAACGCGGGCACCGTGCTGGACCACTCCACGATCTACGACCGCATCTGGGGTTACGACTTCGGCCCCGGCTCCAAGAACCTCGCCGTCTACGTCGGCTACCTGCGCCGCAAACTGGACGAGCCGGACGGCCCGCAGCTGATCCACACCGTGCGCGGTGTGGGGTACGTGCTGCGGGAGGACTGAGGCCCCGGTGACGGCCCGGGACGACAGCCGGACGGGAGCGGATACGACGGCAGGCACGGAGACCGCGGCAGGGACGGATACGGCGGCAGGGACCGGGACGGAGGCAGGGGCAGGGTCACGAGGGGGGCGGGCGCTTCCGGGGGCCGGTGCCGTTGCCGGTGCCGTGGCCGGTCCTGCGGGCGGTGGTTCCGCCGCTGCGGGACACGCAACCGGTGCGGGGGCCCTTCCCCCGGCCCGTCCCGTGCCCCGCCCGGAGGCCCCTCGTCCCCGCCGCCGGACGCGCCCTCGTTCCCGGCTCCGCCTCCGCCCGCGGCTGCTGTCGCTGGGGACCACGTTCGCCGTCGCGTTCGCCGCCGTGACGGCCTCCGTCACCCTGCTGATCGGCTTCCTCTCCTACACCGCCGCCGCCCGGCTGGTCCGCGTGGACCAGCAGTCCGTGTTCCACGAGGTCGTGCAGGACCTGCGCAACGAGGTGCGGGCCAACCACATGACCCCGGTGGACTTCTCCTCCACCGCTCCCGGCCACGACCTCGTCCGCCCCGCCCGCACCGACGTCCAGGTCCTCGGACCGGACGGCGACGTCTTCGACCCGGGCCGCCCGGGCCTGCCGGTCGAGGACGCCGACCGCCGGATCGCCGGGTCCACCGCCGCCGGGGACGCCGTCGAGCACGCCGACGTGCGGGTCGGCGACGACCTCTACCGGGTGGCGACCGTCTCCCTGGGCGGCGGCCGGGGCGCCGTGCAGGTCGCCCAGGAGTCCAGCGACACCGAGGACCTGCTGCGCACCCTCCAGCGCCGCACCCTCGTGCTGATGGCGGCGGTGGTGCTCGGCGCGGGGCTGTTCGGCTGGTGGCTGGCCCGGCGCATCACCCGGCGGCTCGTCGTCCTCACCCGTGCCGCCGAGGACGTCACCCGCACCCGCCGGCTCGGCATCCAGGTGCCCGTCGCCGGGCACGACGAGGTCGGCCGCCTCGGCCGTGCCTTCGACCGGATGCTCGGGCGGCTCGCCCAGTCCGAGGAGGACCAGCGGCGGCTCGTCCAGGACGCCGGCCACGAACTGCGCACCCCGCTGACCTCCCTGCGCACCAACATCAGCCTGCTCCGCCGCATCGACGAGCTCCCGCCCGGCACCCGGGAAGAGCTCGTCGCCGACCTCGCCCAGGAGGCCCTCGAACTGACCGACCTGGTCAACGAACTCGTCGAACTGGCGGCGGGGCAGTCCGACACCGAGCCGCCCCGGCGGGTCGACCTCGCCGAGGTCGCGGAGGAGGTGGCGGCCCTGGCCCGGCGGCGGAGCGGCCGGCGGATCGTGGTCCGCGCGAGCGGGCACACCGTCACCGACGGGCGGCCCGGGATGCTCACCCGGGCGCTGTCCAACCTGGTGGAGAACGCCGTCAAGTTCGACCGGGACGGCCGCGCCCCCGTGGAGATCGACGTCGCCGGTCCGGACGGCCCGGGCCCCGTACGGGTCGAGGTGCGCGACCGGGGGCCGGGCATCGCCGACGGCGACCTGCTGCACGTCTTCGACCGCTTCTACCGCGCCGCCGACGCCCGTTCCCTCCCGGGCTCCGGGCTCGGTCTGTCGATCGTCCGCGAGGTGGCCCTGTCCCACGGCGGCGCCCCCTACGCGGCCCGGCGGCAGGGCGGCGGCACGGTGACCGGGTTCACGGTGGGCGGGGCGCGACCGCACGACGAGGAGTGAGCGGGAACGCCCTCCTCCGGGACCTGGGGAGCCGGTCCCGGGCCGGTCCCGCGACGACCACGCCGGGGTGCCCCGGGGAGGCTTCCGGGCTCCTCCCGGGGCGCGTCCCGGCGCCCGGGGGCCCTCCTTCCGCACGCCGGTGGCCCCGGGCGGCCTGCGCGGGACCGGCCCGTGCCCCTGGTGCGGCGGGCTGTGAAGTGCGCCACCGCGTACGCGCGGTCACCCGCGAGCATGTATGCGTCCGGGGGCCGGGTGGGCCGCCCCCGGAGGGGAGGGACGGCACGTGCTGACCGACGAGGAGGCCGCCGTGCTGGCGGCGATCGACGAGGACGCCCTGGGACGGACCCTGCTGGAGCTGATCTCGGTGCCCAGCGTGACCGGCAGCGCCGCCGAGTCGCAGCTCCAGCACCAGCTGGCCGGGCGGCTGGAGTGGCTGGGGATGGACGTCGACCTGTGGTTCATGGACCTGCCCGCGCTCCGGGCCGACCCGGACTTCCCGGGCACCGAGGCGCCCCGCGAGGAGGCGTGGGGCCTGGTCGGCACCACCCCCGACGGCGGTGACGGGCCCACCCTGATCCTCCAGGGCCACGTCGACGTGGTCCCGCCGGGCGACCCGGCCGCCTGGGACGGCGACCCGTTCGTGCCCCGGGTGACGGGGGACCTCGTGCACGGACGCGGCGCCTGCGACATGAAGGCCGGGCTGGCCGCGCACCTCGCCGCCCTGGCCGCGATACGGACGACCGGCACCCGGCTGCGCGGCCGGGTCGCGGCCCACTTCGTCGTCGGCGAGGAGGACGGCGGCCTCGGCGCCTTCGGCACCCTGCGCCGCGGCCACCGCGGCGACGCCTGCGTCATCGCCGAACCCACCGCGGGCACCCTGATCACCGCCACCGCGGGCGCCCTCACCTTCCGCCTGGCCGTCCCCGGCAGGGCGGCCCACGGCAGCTCCCGCGAGCAGGGCGTCAGCGCCGTCGACGCCTACCTGCCGCTGCACCGGGCGCTGGCCGCCCTGGAGACCGAGCGGAACCGGGACCCCTCCCCGCTGCTGGCCGAGTACCCGATCCCGTACGCCGTGTCCGTGGGAACCGTCCGGGCCGGGGACTGGGCGAGCAGCGTGCCGGACCTGCTGGTCGCCGAGGGGCGGCTCGGGGTGCGGATCGACGAGGACCCGGCGGACGCCCGCGCCGGCCTGGAGCGGTGCGTGGCCGAGGCGTGCGCGGCGGACCCCTGGCTGCGGGAGCATCCGGCGACGGTCACCTGGCCGGGCGGGCAGTTCGCCGGCGGCCGGCTGCCCGAGGGGCACGCGCTGGCGGACACCGTGGCGGGCGCGCACGCCGACGCGACGGGCGGCCCCCGGCCGCGGCAGCGCGGCGCCGCCTACGGCAGCGACCTCAGGCTCTACGCCGGTGCGGGCATCCCCACGCTCCAGTACGGGCCGGGGGACATCGCGGTCGCGCACAGCGAGCGCGAGCACGTGTCCCTGCGGGAGGTGGTGCGGGTGGCGCGCACCCTGGCGCTCACGGTGCTGCGGACGGTGGGGACGAAGTAGCAGGCAAGCAGCCCCCGCGGCGCGTGGCGGAGGGCGGGCGGCGGTCGTGCCGTTCCGGGCCCGGTGCGGGCCGCTGTGGGAGACTCGACGGGTGATCATCGAACGTGCGTACGCGCACGGTGGTGACCGGGACGGCGCGGAGTGGCCCTGGTCGGTGCCCTGCGTGCGGGAACTGCTGCACGGCGGGCTGCGGTTCACCGCGCCGGTGACGTTCGTCGTCGGGGAGAACGGCTCCGGGAAGTCCACGCTCGTCGAGGCCCTGGCGGAGGGCTTCGGCCTGGACCCGTGGGGCGGCTCCCACGAGTGGCGCTATGCGAGCCACCGCACGAAATCCGCGCTCGGTCAGCGCATCCGCTTCGACGCGGCGCCCCGGGGCCGTCGCATGCTCGCCTCCTGGTCCGCCCGCCAGGGCTTCTTCCTGCGCGCCGAGACCGCCCTGGACGCCCTCGGCCGTGAGGGGCTCGACCCCGAGGCCCGCAGCCACGGCGAGGGCTTCCTCGCCGCGTTCCGCGACAAGTTCTTGCGCCCGGGCCTCTATGTCCTGGACGAGCCGGAGGCCGCGCTCTCCTTCTCCTCGTGTCTCGAACTGCTGGGCCACTTCGACAAGTTGGCGCGTCAGGGTGCGCAGATCATCTGCGCGACCCACTCGCCCCTGCTGACCGCGCTGCCGGGCGCCGACATCGTCGAGGTCGGCGACCACGGCATGCGCCGCACCGCCTGGGAGGACCTCGCCCTCGTCGACCACTGGCGGCGCTACCTCGCCGATCCGCGCGCCTACCTGCGGCACGTACTGGACTGACACCGTCCGGCCCGTCCGGCACGGTCGGCGGGACCGGCCCGTCCTGCCCGTCCTGCCCGTCCGGCATGGCCGGCTCGCGCGGCGGGCAGGGGCCGGTACGCCCGGCACGCCCGGCGTGCGACCGGCCCGCCCGGCACGGCTGGCCGGCTCGACCGCACGGCCGGCGCGGCGGGCAGGGAGCGGCCTGACCTGACCGGCCCGGCCGGCCGAACCGCACGGCCGGCGCCGGCCCGGACCGACCCCGCGCGACTCCCGGACCCGCACCCTCGCGCTGTCCCCATCGGCCCCGCGATGTCCGGGCGGGCGATGAGTTCCGGCCCCGGCGGGGGTCCACCCTGCGACAGGAACCACGCACACCACCGTCGTGGACGAGTGGACGACACCCCGAGGAGACACCCATGAGCACCGAGCAGACCCCCCGCACCGGCCCCTTCTCCTACGCCCTGACCCGCACGCTGGATGCCCCCGCCGCGACCGTCTGGCGGGCCTGGACCACCCCCGACACGTACGCGCGGTGGGCCTACGCCGTGCCGGGGAGCGTCGAGATGGACGTCCGGCCGGGCGGGGCCTGGAAGGCCACCGTGGCCACCCCCGACGGTGACCGCGTCCCGCTGACCGGCTCCTACCAGGAGGTCGACCCGCACCGCCTGCTGGTCCTCGCCATGGACCGGCCCGGCGGCGCCGAACCCAGTTCCATGGCCATGCAACTCGACGCCCGGGACGACCACCGCACCACCATCGTCCTGCGTCAGACCTGCGACACGGCCGAGGAGCGGGACATGGCGGAACAGGGCAGCACCCTGCTCCTCGACAGCCTGACCAGCTACCTGGAGCAGGGTGTGCCCCGGTCCTGAACCGGGCGAAAAGGGTTGGACAGCGACCGTGCCCGCGTCGCAGGGTGGGCGGCGTGGACCAGGAGCAGATCTGGAACGACGCCGCCGCCCGCCGCTACGACACCCCCGGCACGGGGATGTTCGCCCCCGAGGTGCTCGGCCCCACCGTGGACCGGCTCGCCGAACTGGCCGAAGGGGGGCGGGCGCTGGAGTTCGCCGTCGGCACCGGCCGGGTGGCGCTGCCGCTCGCCGCGCGCGGGGTGCCCGTGACCGGGATCGAACTCTCCCGCCCGATGGTGGCGCAGCTGCGCACCAAGGCCGACGAGGCGGCCCTGCCCGTCGTGGTCGGCGACATGGCGACGGCCCGCGCCCCGGGGACGTACACGCTGGTGTACCTGGTCTACAACACGATCTCCAACCTGCTCACCCAGGACGAGCAGGTCGCGTGCTTCCGCAACGCCGCCCGGCACCTCGCCCCCGGCGGCCGCTTCGTGATCGAGCTGGGGGTGCCCGAACTGCGCGCGCTGCCCCCGGGGCGGCGCGCGATCGTCTGGCACGACGAACCCGGCTACATCGGCCTGGACACCTACGACGTGGTCCGCCAGCACCTCGTGTCCCACCACGTCCGGTTCGAGGACGGCAGCGAGGAGGCGCGGCTGTTCCGCAGCCCGCACCGCTACATCTGGCCGTCCGAACTCGACCTCATGGGCCGGCTGGCGGGATTCACGCTCGCATCCCGCCACGCGGACTGGAGCGGCACCCGGTTCACCGAGGACTCGCCCTCCCACGTCTCCGTCTACCGGCTGCCGGTGGCCGGGTAGCCGGCAGCCGGAGACGCGGGGGTGCCGGGCCCGCCCCCCGGCCGGAACGGCGGGTCATCGCGGGTCATCCACCGGGCCCGGCACCGGGGCGCTTCCACGCGGTGACGTAGCCCTTGTAGGTGGGCAGGCCGTCGGGACCGACGCCGGGGACGATCTCGGTGATCTCGGCCTCGGCCACGTTGTCGTTGCTGGTGATGGAGCACAGGACGGTGCCGACCTTCACCTGCCGGCCCAGGCGCAGTTCCGCCGCGGGCAGCGGGTGGGACAGCACGGCGGTCTGCTGCTCCTCCGTGCACACCGTCGTCCGCTCCCCGACGACCACGAGCATGCTGCCGAGCCAGCCGTCGGAGTTGTAGACGAGCTCGGCCGGTCCCGGGAGCGCCCCGCGTTCCATGGTCGTGGACCGGGGGACGTCGAAGTCCAGGTGGTTGGCCCGGTCGTCGGAGGGCGGCGGGGCGAAGGTGAAGGGCTTGTGGGCGAACAGCAGGGTGTAGCCCGCGGGGGCGGACGGCACGGGGCGGTCGCCGCCGGATTCCTCGCCGCGGGCGCCGTCCTTGCCGTCGCCGGTCTGTCCGGGGGAGGCCGCGGGGCCGGTGCCCCCGGTCCGGTCGGCGTCCGCCTCGGCGCCGGTGCCCGCCCGGTCGTCCCGCGAGCGCCCGTCGTCCGCCTGCCAGGCCAGCGTCCCCGCGACGGTCACCGCCGCCACGGCGAGGGCCGCGACCGCCACGGTCAGCACCTTGGCGCGCCGCCGCGAACCGGCCGAGGGGTCGGCCCGGAGCGTCGTGCCCATCGACGGGGGCGGCCCGAAGCCGCCGGCCGGCGCGGGGCCCGGCCCGGGTACGGGCGGGTGTGCCGGTCCCCCTGCCGTCGCGGCCACCGCTGCCGCTGACGGCGCGGCGGATGGCGGAGGGAGGGGCGGTGTCGCCGGTGCGGCGAATGGGGGCCGCGGGCGTCGGACGAGGACGGTCGCCGCCTCCTCCGCCGAGGACACCGCCGCCGCGACGGCAGGGGGCAGCCAGTCGCCGAAGTCGGTCAGCGGACGGCCGGCCAGCTCCTCGCACAGCGCCGCCAGTTCGTCCGCGCCGGGGCGCTCGCCGGGGTCGGCCGCCAGGGCGGCCCGCAGGACCCGCCGCAGGGGTTCGGGGTAGGCGTCGAGCACCGGCGGACCGGTGTCGGTGGCGGCGATCAGCGCGGCGACCCCGAGGCCGGTGCCGTCCCCGTAGGGGTGGCGGCCGGAGCCGGTGACGGCGGCCAGCAGGCCGAGGGAGAAGACGTCGGCGGCCGGGCCGGGGTCCTGGCCCCGGGCGTGTTCGGGCGACATGAAGCGGGGCGTGCCCACGATGCCGCCGGTCACGGTGAGGTTGGTGGTGTCGTCGGAGCGGGCGATCCCGAAGTCGATCAGCCACGGCCCGTCGCTGCCGATCAGGGCGTTGCTGGGCTTGACGTCCCGGTGCACGTACCCGGCGGCGTGCACGGCGTGGAGCGCCCGCGCGAGGCACCCGGTGACCTGGAGGGCGGCCGGGACGGGCAGCGGGCCGTACCGGTCGAGCAGGGAGTCCAGCGGCAGGCCCGGCTGGTAGGCGGAGGCGATCCAGGGCTGCTCCGCGTCGGTGTCGAAGTCGAGCACGGGAACCAGGTGGTAGCCGGCCACCGTCCGGGCGGCCTGCGCCTCCTGCGCGAACCGGCGGCGGTAGTGCGGGTCCCGGGCGTGCTCCCGGCGGATCACCTTCAGCGCGAGCGGCCGGTTCCCGCGCGTGCGCGACAGGTAGACGGTGCCCATGCCGCCCTCGCCGATGCGGGCTTCGAGCGGGTAGCCGCTGATCTCCCTGGGATCGTCCGGCCCGAGTGGATCCAGACCGCCTCCGTCACCGACCGGCCGCATCCGCCGTCCCCCTCCCCGATTGCCGAGCCCTCCCCGAGTGGCCGCAGCCTAACCGCCGGCCGGGTGCGGCGCCTGAGTACCAGCACCCATGTACCGCGGCCTTCCGGGAGGGCGGAACGAGGCCCGGGACGACTTTCGTCGCCGGGCGCCGCGACCAAAGGTCACAGCGCCGGACGGCCGGCAGGCCCTACCGTGCTGCCGTGACGCACGCGGAATCCATGGAATCGATGACGTCGGCCGGGTCCGCCGTCCGGGCGCCGGACGCGGCGGGGCGCCGGGTGTTCCGCCCGGCCGAGCCGCTGAGGGCACTGTTCGCGCCCGGGATGTGGCCCACCCGGCGCGTGGTCGGGGAGTCCGTGCTCCTCCTGGTCGTGGTCGGCCTGTCGCTGGCCATCGACCTGACCGAGGACGCCGGTGTGCTGCGCACCGTCGCGACCGCGGCGCTGGTGGTGCTGCTCACATCGCTGCGCCGCGTGCTGCCCGCGACCGTCCTGGTGGTCACCGCCGCCCTCGCCGTGCTCCCCGCGCTGACCCTGCTGGTGCTCGTCGCCGCCTGGTCGGCCGGGCGGCGCATCGACGGGGCCCGCCGGACCTTCGGCGTCTTCGCCCTCGCCTACGTCCTGGCCCTGGCGTCCAGTTCGTGGGAAATGACCGGGCTGTCCCTGCCGATCCTGGCGCTCGGCGCGATGATGCAGCTCTTCTTCATCCTGCTGCCGGGCCTCGCCGGGCGCTATCTGTCGCAGCGCCGCACCCTGGCGGACATCCTCGGCGAGTACCACGCCCAGCTGCTGCGCGAGCGCGAGATCATCGCCGAGCACGCCCGGATAAGGGAGCGGCAGCGCATCGCCCAGGACATGCACGACAGCCTGGGGCACCAGCTCGCGCTCATCGCGGTGCACACCGGGGCGCTGGAGGTGGACCGCGACCTGACCGACCGTCAGCGGGAGGCCGTGGGGGTGCTGCGCGAGGCGTCGGCCGCGGCGATGCACGAACTGCGGGACGTGGTCGGCGTGCTGCGCGACGGGGTCGAGGCGCCGTCCGGCCCCGCGGGCGCTCCCGGGAACCCGGGCCCGTCCGACGGCCCCGGACAGCGCTCCCGCGGAGTGGCCGGCATCGAGGGCCTGGTGGAGTCCTCCCGCAAGGCGGGCGCGGTCGTGGAGCTGCGGACCTCGGGCGATCCGCGTCCCCTCGGCCCCGCGGCGGGGCACGCGGCGTACCGGCTGGTGCAGGAGGGCCTGACCAACGCCCACAAGCACGCGCCCGGCGCCCGGATCTCCGTCGGCCTGCGGTACGAGCCGGACTCCCTGGTCGTCGAGGTCGCCAACGGCCCCGCGAAGGGCCCCGCGCCGCACGGTGTGGCGAGCGGCGGACAGGGCCTGACCGGACTGGAGGAGCGGGCCCGGCTGGTCGGCGGCATGGTGCACGCGGGGCCCACGGAGGACGGCGGCTTCCGGCTCGCGGGCGTCCTGCCGTACGCCGCGCCGGCCGACGGCCCGGTCCAGCAGCCGCCGCCCGCCGCGGTGACGACATTCGTCGCACCGGTGAACGACCTTCGGGGGCAGAGCCCGGCGGGCCCCCTCGGTCAGAGTGATCGCGTTCTCGAACGGATCGCTCTGCCGAAGGAGTTGGCCAAGGCCATGAACAGGGACAAGAGACGCAAGGGCTTCGCCATCGGCTGCGGCGTGGCCGCCCTGGTGGGGGTGCTGCTGCTGGCCGGACTGGTCGTGGGCGGCGTGCTGCTGTTCCGTGAGGCGGAGAAGTCCATGATCGAGCCGAAGCAGTACGACGCCGTCGAGGTCGGCACGTCCGAGGCCGAGGTCCGCGACCGGCTGCCCAGCGGGGACTCCTTCCTGATGGACGGCCTGGACAAGGGCGCCCCGCCGGAGCCGCAGGGGGCCGAGTGCATCACCTACCGCTCCACCGAGATGGCGGACGACTGGGACAAGGAGCCGGTCTTTAGGTTCTGCTTCAAGGACGGCACCCTGATCGAGAAGAAGTCCTTCGAGGTCTCGGTGTAGTACGCCGGCGCCGTCCCGCACCGCCCGCCGGCGGGACGGGGCACCTCCGGCACGCGCGGCGCCTGCCCTCGGCGGGGCGGCCGGGGGCGGGCGCCACGGGGAGCGGCAGAGGGACAGCAGGGGGGGGCGGCAGGGGGCAGCAGGGGCGGCACCGGCCGGGAGGGCGCGCCCCGGGGTCGGGGATGATGTCCCGGTGTTCGCAGGCATGGGCCATGGCCGTACAGGACCACGCGGGGGAGTTGTGATCAGGGTTCTCGTCACCGATGACGAACCGCTCATCCGGGCGGGCATCAGGATGATCCTCTCCTCCGCCGACGACATCGAGGTCGTCGCCGAGGCGGCGAACGGCCGCGAGGCGGTCGACCTCGCCCGCACCCACGGCGTCGACGTCGTGCTGCTGGACCTGCAGATGCCGGTCATGGACGGACTGACCGCGCTGGCCGAGCTGCACCGGACCGCTCCCCGCGCCCGCGTGCTGATCCTGACGACGTTCGGCGAGCGGCAGAACGTCCTGCGGGCCCTGACCGAGGGCAGCTCCGGGTTCCTGCTGAAGGACTCCGCCCCCGCCGAACTGCTGGGCGCCGTCCGGGCGGCGGCGTCCGGCGAGGCGTACCTGTCCCCGGGGGCCACCCGGCACGTCGTGGACTCCCTGGCGTCCGGCGGCGCGGCGCAGCGCGCCGAGCAGGCCCGCCGGCGCCTGGAGATACTGACGGACCGGGAACGGGAGGTGCTGGCCCTGCTGGGCGAGGGCCTGTCCAACGCGGACGCCGGCCAGCGCATCCACATGAGCGAGGCGACGGTCAAGACGTACGTGAGCCGCATCCTCGCCAAGCTGGAGTGCGAGAACCGCGTCCAGGCCGCCCTCCTGGCCCGCGACGCCGGCCTCGACGCCTGAGCGCGCTGCGGGCTCGCGCGGCGTCGGTCGTTGTACGGCGTCGGGCGTTGCGCGGTATCGGTCGTCGTGCGGCGTCGGGCGTTGCGCGGTGTCGGCCTGCGCGGTGGCTGCTTGAGCGGGGGCCGTCGGGCAGGGCCCGCGTGAGTGCCCCGAGCAGGGCCCGCGGTGGCGCGGAGCCTGCCCGAGCGGTGGGCCGGATGTGCGGCGGGCCCCTTCCGGGTCGGGGGTGGGGGCTGACGTGCGGGTGCGACCGGGGCCGGGGGTGCGCTCCGGGGTCAGTGGTGGGCGTGGACCACGGCGTGGCCCTTGCCGCGGCCGATCATCCACTTGTTGACCGGTGCGGTGACCAGGAACGCGACGACGAAGCCGCCGAGCAGCGCCGACCAGAACAGCCCGTCGGCCAGGCCCGCCTCCATGGCGCCCGGGGTGAGGGCGATGATCCCGTTGTCGACCAGCTCCATCACGGCGATGGACACCGTGTCGGCGGCCAGCGCCACCTTGACCGCGGCCTTCAGGGACAGTCCCGCGCGCACCACCGCGACGAGGGTGAGCGAGTAGCCGAAGAGGAAGGCCAGGGCGATCGCGAGGACCATGGTCGCCGCGTTCCCCCACATGAGGGCGGTTCCGATGACCATGCCGAGGATCTCGCCGACGGCACACCCGGTGAGGCAGTGCAGGGTGGCCCGCACGGCCGTCGCCCAGGTCGCCCCGCCCGGAGCCGTCCCGGCGGCATGCGGTGCGTGGGGGCTCCGGTGCGCGTGTGCGGAGTGGGAGTGCTCGTTCATGGTGCTCATCCCCTTCACCGTTCACCGCCGGGGGTGCATCCGGCGGTTGCGAGCGACCGGTGGACGGGTCGTCCGGTGGACCGGCCGTCCGGTGGGCCGGCCGTCCGGTCCGGGAGCGGTAACGCTATACCCCCAGGGGGTATTCCCTGCGGCGGTGAGCCGGCCGGCCGCCGAGCCCGGAAGAGCCCGGAGCGGGCACCCGGAACGCTTCGTCCTCCGGGTGCCCGCTCCTCGACGGCACCAGCTGGTGCGATCCGGCGCGAGCCGAGCCGGTCAGTGACCGGCGAGTTCCCCGCTCAGTGAGGTGTGGATCCGGGCGCTCGGCTCGTTCAGCCCGATGATCTCCACGGTCTTCCCCCGGCGCGCGTACTTCGTCTCGATCGCGTCGAGGGCGGCGACGGACGAGGCGTCCCAGATGTGCGCGGCGGACAGGTCGATGACCACCCGGTCGGGGTCGGTGGCGTAGTCGAACCGGCCGACGAGGTCGTTGGAGGAGGCGAAGAACAGCTCGCCCGTCACCCGGTAGACCACGGTGGAACCGTCGGGGTCGGTGACCGCGGTGACGTCGGCGATGCGGGCCACCCGGCGGGCGAAGACGACCATCGCGGTGATCGAGCCCACGACGACGCCGATGGCGAGGTTGTGGGTGGCGACCACGCAGACGACGGTGACCAGCATGACGGTGGTCTCCCCGGCCGGCATGCGGCGCAGCGTCTTCGGGGCGACGGAGTGCCAGTCGAAGGTCGCGAAGGACACCATCACCATCACCGCCACCAGGGCCGCCATCGGGATGTCGGAGACGATCGGCCCGAAGACGATGCACAGCACCATCAGGAAGGCGCCGGCGAGGAAGGTCGACAGACGGGTCCGGGCACCGGACACCCGGACGTTGATCATCGTCTGGCCGATCATGGCGCAGCCGCCCATGCCGCCGAAGAAGCCGGTCACGATGTTCGCGACGCCCTGCCCGACGGACTCGCGGGTCTTGCTGGAACGGGTGTCGGTGATGTCGTCGACCAGCTTGGCCGTCATCAGCGACTCCATCAGGCCGACCAGAGCCATGGCCAGCGCGTACGGCGCGACGGTGGTGAGGGTGTCCAGGGTGAACGGCACGTCCGGCAGGCCCGGCACCGGGAGCGCGGACGGCAGTTCGCCCTTGTCGCCGACGGTCGGCACGGCGATCCCGGCCGCGACGGTGATCACGGTCAGGACGACGATCGACACCAGGGGCGCCGGGACCACCGTGGTGACCTTCGGGAAGAACACCATCAGCGCCAGACCGGCGGCCATCAGCGGATACACCGGCCACGGCACGTCCGTCATCTCCGGCACCTGCGCCATGAAGATCAGGACGGCGAGGGAGTTGACGAACCCGACCATCACACTGCGCGGCACGAACCGCATCAGCTTGGCCACGCCGAGCGCGCCCAGCACGATCTGGAAGACGCCGGCCAGGATCACGGCCGCGACGAGGTACCCGAAGCCGTGCTCGCGGTTCAGCGGGGCGATCACCAGGGCGACGGCGCCGGTGGCCGCGGAGATCATCGCCCGGCGGCCGCCGACGACGGCGATGGTGACGGCCATGGTGAACGAGGCGAACAGGCCGACCGCGGGGTCGACCCCGGCGATGATCGAGAAGGAGATCGCCTCGGGGATCAGCGCCAGGGCGACCACCAGTCCGGCCAGCACCTCGGTGCGCAGCACCCTGGGGTCGGACAGCCAGGTGGGACGTCGGGGGCCGCGCAGCCAGGCGGCCGGGGAGAGGGCGGGAGAGGACAAGAGAGGAGAACCTGTCGTGCTCGGGCACACCCGGCAGGGACGGCGGGCGCGCGGGAAGGCGTGCGGCGGATGAGCCCGGACGGGCTCCGGAGGGGTCCGCGAGCGGCGCGGACGGGCGTCAGACGGCGGTGGCCCGGCGGCCCCGGCGGGGCGTGACGGGCGGGCGCGGGGTCACGGCGGACAGGCAGCGGCGACGCGGGGCGGCACGCGCATGCACTCTCCTGGGACGATCGGGGACCATGGTCTTCCGGACTTCGCCGGGGGCGCCATCGGCCCCGACACGGCTGACGGTCACGGGACCGCGTCCCGCACCATGGAACGGGCACGGCACACCACCGGCCCGGCACCGGAGCAACCCTACCCTAACGTTAGAGTAGAGATCGGCGCCCGCCGTCCGCGGCCGGCGAGAGACGAGGAAGGCACCCCGCGTGAGCAGCGAGCACATGCAGATCGGCGAGGTCGCCGCACGGACCGAGCTGTCGCTGCGCACCATCCGGCACTACGAGGAGACCGGCCTCGTCATCCCCTCCGCCCGCTCCCAGGGCGGCTTCCGCCTCTACACCGAGGCCGACGTCGCCCGTCTGATGGTGATCCGCCGCATGAAGCCCCTCGGCTTCACCCTCGACGAGATGCGCGACCTGCTCGACATCACCGACCGCCTGGACACGGACACCGCCGGCGAACTCCCCGCCGACGAGCGCGAGGAACTGCTGGACCGCCTCCGCGCCTTCGACCGCGCCGCCCGGCAGCGCGTCGAGGACCTGCGCACCCAGCTGTCCCGGGCCGAGGACTTCGCGGCGACCCTGGCCGCCCGCCTCACGCGGCTTCCCGTGCCCTGACCGGTACCCGGGCGCGGGCGCGGAGGCGATTCCGCCGCCGGCCGACGGCCGCGTACCACTGCACGGCGAGCACGAGCGCGAGCGCGACCTCCACGGCGTCCCCGCCGTAGTACATGACCTGCGCGCCGAGCCGCAGGTCGGACGTCCCGAAGGAGGTCCCCGGGGGCGCGTCGGCGTACAGGCTCTTGGCGAGAACGGCGTGGGCGGTCCCGGCCAGGAGCAGCGTCGTCCCCCGCAGCGGCAGACCCCACCGGCGTCGCACGGGGTCGAGCGACAGCACCGAGAAGGTGAACAGCAGACCGGCCGCCAGCATGTGCAGGTCGAGCAGCGCAGCGAGGACGGGCCGGTGGTGCACGGCGGACAGCAGGCCGGTGCGGTACAGCACCCAGAGCCCGCCCAGGTCGACGACCGCGGCCACCGGGGGGAACAGCAGCCACCCCGCCGGAGCGGAGTGCGCCACCCGCAGCATCCCGCGACGGACGCCGCCCGGCGGCAGCACCCGCAGGGTGAGGGTGAGCGGGCGGGCGACCACGAGCAGGACGGGCCCGGCCATGCCGATCAGCAGGTGACGCACCGCGTGCGCGGTGAACGGTTCCCCCGGCACCTGCCCGCACAGCCCGTGGACCACCATCGCGCACCCGGCCACGAAGAGGCCGTCCCGGCGCCACGGCCAGGCGTCGCCGCGCCTCCTCAGGACGGCGGCGGCCCCCAGGTACGCCGCGCCGGCCAGGCCGCAGGCGACGACGGCCACCGCGACGACGGCCGGAGCCGGGCCGGCCGTCACGACACCCGCCGCTCCCGCCGCCCGGCGCGCACCAGGACGCCCGCCCCGGCCAGCAGCAGCGCGAGACCGCTTAGGTTCCATGCCCAGTCGTAGGGGGCGAGGTCGACGCCGTACCGGATCTGGTGCACCCGCAGCAGCTTGTGGTCGACGACGCCGTCGAAGAGCTGGAAGCCGCCCAGGCCCAGGAGGAACCCGCCCCAGCCGTGCACGGGCGACAGGGCGCGGCGGCGCCGCAGATCCGCGTAGAGGAAGAAACCGGCCACCAGCGCCAGCAGTGACGCGGTGTGCAGCAGGCCGTCGGAGACGAGCGCCGCACCGGAGGTGGAGCGGTCGTAGAAGTGGTGCCAGTGCAGGATCTGGTGGAAGACGATCTCGTCCACGGCCGCCATCACGGCCGCGCCGATCAGTGCGCACACGAGGACCGAACGGCGGCGGTCGTCACGCCCCGCGCGGCCCGCCTGCTCCGGCTGTCCGTGAACCGTCACCCGGTGGGTCCCCCTTTCCGCGTTCGGTCGGTCGTCGGTCGTCGGTCGTCGGTCGTCGGCCGTCGGTCGTCGGTCGTCGTCCGTCCGCGGGGTGAACGGGCCGTTGCCGTCGGCCGGTTGTCCACTGTCCGTTCGTTGCCGTTGCCGTTGCCGTCGCCGTTGCCGTTGCCGTCGCCGTGGCGGTGGCGGTGGCGGGCGCGGGTGGCCGTGGCGGTCGCCGACGAGCGCGGCCCCGGCCCGGCCGGGCGTCGCGGACGACGCGCAGCCGGCCGGGGCCCGTGGCCCGGAATGCGCGGCCCGGGGCCCGGCCACGGACCCGCCCAGGGGACCGGTCCGTGGCCGGGAACGCCGGCCCGCCGTTCCGTGCGGTCGGCTCGGTGCTCAGTCCTTCCCCATGGCCTTGCGGACGGCGTCCTTCGTACGGTCCATCAGGGCCGCCACCGGCCCCACCGCCATGTTGGCCGCGCCCGACTGCACGCCGGGGTGCGGCCGGGTGGGCGCCATGGCCTCGGCCGCCTTGATGGCCTTGGCCATCGTCGCGAGCCCGGCCGTGTCGGTGCTGCGCCGGATGTGAGTGAACTCGTAGCGTTCCTCGGCCCGTGCGTGCTTCTGGACGTCCATGCGCAGCTCCAGCAGCTTCGGCATGAACGCCGGGTCGTCCGTGTCCATCTCGTCGAGCGCCGCCAGCGTCTCCTTGGCGGCCTTCTCCTCGGCGAGGCGGTCCTCGACGACTTCCTCGCCGCCGGGGAACCCGCGCCGGGCGAAGGGGTGCACGACCTCCTGCTCGGCCGTCTCGTGCACGGCCAGCAGCCGCACCAGACGGCGGAAGGCGTCGCGGCGCTCCTCGCCCTGCGTGGCCTCGACCTCGTCGAAGAGGTTGCGGATGTCGCCGTGCTGCCGCATCAGCAGCGCGACCACGTCGTCGTCGGCGGCCCGGTCGTCCCCGGCGTGCGGGGTGGAAAGCTCGGACATGGCGCCCCTCACTTCTCCCGCATGGCGGGGTCGGGGTGCTCGCCCTCGGACTGCACGCGGTACTCGCGGCCGAACATCTCGTCGTGCTGGGCCATGACGCGGTCGCTGGGCGGTGCCTCGCCGCCGTGGATCTGCTCCTGCATCTTCTCGAACCGCTCGTGCGCCTCGCGCACATAACCGGCCCCGAGGGTGGTCAGGTCCATCTGGGTGTCCAGCAGCTCCCGGATGTAGCCCTTGTTCGGCTCGAAGGTGAGCACGTTGGGCAGCTCCGGGGCCAGGACCGAGGCGGGGTCACGGCCGTCGTGCCGGCGCATCAGGTCGCACGCCAGGTGCAGGTGCTCCAGCTCCATGTTCAGGTGCAGCTCCCAGATCGCCTTGACCTTCGGGTCGCTCTCCTGCTCCATGAAGGAGTAGTACAGGTAGCACTCGTTGTACTCGTGGTTGACGAGCTGCTCCCACCACGTCTCACCCGGGTCCACCAGGGACTCGTAGTGGGTGACGTGCTCCTCCTCGATGAGCCCGATCTCCTGGTAGAGCTGACGGGCGATCGGCTCCATGTAGGTGGGGCCGGTGTTCATGTAGAAGTTCATCGTCTGCTGCTCCGTCGACATGATCGTCAGCGCGTGCAGCTTGGACAGCGGGTTCGTCTCGTCCTTGGCGTACGGGTCACGGACGTTGTCGTACGCGTCGCGGTGGTGGTACCGGGTGGGCCTGCCGGGCATGACCTCGGTCAGGTTGTCGACGATCGACTCCGCCTTGCGGTGCTCGATCATCTCGTACAGGTTCGCGTACCGGTACAGGTGGTCGAAGTCCTCCAGGACGCCGAACTGGTAGGCCTGCTTCAGGTACGGGTCCGGCTCCATCCGCGCGACCCACGCCGTCAGGTCCACGGCGACCTGCTCGTACGCGATGGTCGTCTCCAGCACCGAAGCCACGCCCGGCAGCAGCCAGTTGACGGCCTTCTGCTGCTGCGCCTCGATGTAGCGGACCCGGGCCAGCTGCCGCTTCACCTCGGGGTCGGTCGTGTGGCGGGCCATGTGGTGGCTGAACATGATCGCTTCGACCTCGATGCCGTTCATCGTGATGACACGGCAGCGGGTGTACGGGTCGGAGTGGTCCGGGTCGATCGGCTCCACGTTCAGTTCGCGCCAGCTCCGTAGCTGGCGGTCCAGCGGGATGCCCCGCTGCTCCAGTGGGTTGAAGGTCATGGGGGGTGCCTCCTGTGGACGAGGGGGGGACTCGCGCGCCGCCGGGGTACCCCGTATCGGGCGACCCGCACGAGTCGGCACCACAATTGGTTCATCTCCGTCGCTTTCCAGCCACCGCTCACACCCGTGGGTCCCGCAGTTCGCTCGGATGGACGAAGCGGGGCCGAGCACGTGTGCCCGTCCTGCGCGGTGTGGGGAGAGGCGCCCCCGCGGTCACCCTCCGGGCGGTCCCGCAGGCCGGCCCGCGGCCCGCGCCGCCCGCGGCCCGCGGAACCGCGACCTCGTCGTGCCCGGTCAGGCCTCGGCCGCCCGTTCGATCTCGGTGATCAGCGCCTCGACGCGCCGCCTGATCGCGTCCCGGATCGGACGGACGGCGTCGAGTCCCTTGCCCGCCGGGTCCTCCAGCTCCCAGTCGAGATACGTCCTGCCGGGGAAGACGGGGCAGGCGTCGCCGCAGCCCATCGTGATGACGTAGTCGGACGCCTGGACCGCTTCGCGGGTCAGGATCCTCGGCCGGGCACCGGCGAGGTCGACGCCGGCCTCCCTCATCGCCTCCACGGCCGCCGGGTTGACCCGGTCGGCGGGGGCGGAGCCCGCGGAGCGGACCTCGACGCGGTCACCCGCCAGGTGCCGCAGGAACCCGGCGGCCATCTGGGAACGGCCGGCGTTGTGCACGCAGACGAACAGCACGGAGGCGAGGGGAGCGCGGTGACCGGGGTGATCGCGGTGGGCGTCGGGAGCGGAGGGCGGCATGGCGGTGTTCTTCCTTCACGTCCGAGGTGACGTCCGGCGCGGGGTCAGTCCGAGGCGGGCAGCGCGAGCAGCCGGCCCATCGCCGCGAGGACGGACGGCTCGACGCGGTAGTAGACCCAGGTGCCGCGCCGCTCGGAGGTGAGCAGACCCGCCTCCTTGAGCTTCCTGAGGTGGTGGGACACCGTCGGCTGGGAGACGCCCACGTCGGAGATGTCGCACACGCACGCCTCGCCGCCCTCGTGCGAGGCGACCGAGGAGAACAGCCGCAGCCGCACCGGATCGCCGAGAGCCTTGAACATCCGTGCGGCCGTCTCGGACTCCTCGACGGTGAACGGGCGCTCGGTGAGCGGCGGACAGCACGGCGCCGCGGCGGCGTCGGTTCCGGTCTCGGACTCGATCAGCGGAAGCGCCTTGGTGTTCGACATGCGTCTATGTTGACACACGTCGAATCAAGGTCTCTACTTTGAGATACATCTATGTCGACGATCGTCGAAGCAGGAAGCAGGAACAGGAACCAGGAACCAGGAAGCAGACGCCGCTCCGGCTCCCGGCTTCGACGTGAACGACCCATCGACGGATGTCGAGACCACGAGACAAGGGGAGACCCGTGACCGCCACCACCGACCCGTTGCCCGTCGTCGTCATCGGTGCGGGCCCCACCGGCCTGGCCGCTGCCGCCCGCCTGGTCGAGCGGGGCATCGAACCCCTGGTGCTGGAGGCCGGCCCCGCCGCCGGCACCGCCGTCCGCGCCTGGGCGCACGTGCGGCTGTTCTCGCCCTGGGCGGAACTCACCGACCCGGCCGCCGAGAAACTGCTGGCCCCCACGGGCTGGACCCGCCCGGACGCGGCCGCCCACCCCACCGGCGGTGACTGGGCCGGGCGCTACCTCCAGCCGCTCGCCGACGTCCTGGGCGACCGGGTCCGCTACGGCGCCACGGTCACCGGGGTGGCCCGCGCGGGCCGTGACCGCGTCGTCGACGCCGATCGCGACCGGCAGCCTTTCGCCGTGCACGTCACCTCGGCCGGCGGCGGGGAGGAACGGATCGACGCCCGCGCCGTCATCGACGCGTCCGGCACCTGGTCCACGCCCGGCCCGATGGGTGCGGACGGCCTGCCGGCGCCGGGGGAGAGGGCGGCCGCCGACCGCGTCTCCTACCGGATCCCCGACTTCCGCGACCCGGCCGTCCGAGCCCGGTACGCGGGCCGGCGGACCGCCGTCGTCGGCTCGGGAGCATCCGCGTTCACCGCCCTCGCCCTCCTCGCCGACCTGGCCGGGACCGCACCCGGCACGCACGCCGTGTGGATCCTGCGCCGCGGCCTCGGGGCGCACTCCTTCGGCGGCGGCACGGCCGACCAGCTCCCCGCCCGCGGTGCCCTGGGCCTGCGGGCCAAGGCCGCCGTCGAGGACGGCCACGCGTCGGCCGTGACCGGCTTCCGCGTGCGGGCCGTGGAGCGCGACGGCGAACGGCTCGTGCTCACCGCCGAGGACGGACGCCACCTGGACCCGGTGGACGAGGTGATCGTGCTGACCGGGCTCCGGCCCGACCTGTCCTTCCTCTCCGAGGTCCGCCTCGGCCTCGACGAGCGCCTCCAGGCCCCGGCGGCACTGGCCCCGCTGATCGACCCGAACCTGCACTCCTGCGGCACCGTGCCCCCGCACGGCGCGGCCGCACTCTCCCACCCGGAGGTGGGCCTCTACCTGGTCGGCATGAAGTCCTACGGCCGCGCACCCACGTTCCTGGCCCTGACCGGCTACGAGCAGGTCCGTTCCGTCGCCGCCGCGATCGCCGGGGACCACGAGGCCGCCGAGCGCGTCGAACTGACCCTGCCGGAGACCGGCGTGTGCGGCGGTGCGGGCCTCTACGACACCCCGGACGCCACCCGCCCCGGCCAGGACAGCGGCTGCTGCACGGCCCCGACCACGCCCACCCTCGGCACCGACACCGGCACCGGCACCGGCACCGGCTGCGGACCCGGAGCCTCCGGCGGCTGCTGACCGCGCCCGTCCGCCTGTTTCCGGTCGGCGGTCGCCGCCGTGGGCCCGTCCCGCCTGCACGACGGGGTGCGGGATCCTAGGGGGGCGGCCGTCGCGCGCCGACAACGGACACGGCGGGGCGGGGATCGCCGTGGAAGACCTGCCGGGTGTGCCAGTCGCGGTGGGCCGCCGCTATGGGGTCCATGCCGGGCTGAGGGCCGATGACGGGGCGGCCCGCGAGGGCGGTGACCTGCTCACGCGCGGCGGGGCTGTGGCCGACGAAACGCTGTGAGACCAGGATGCGCAGGTCGTCCCCCACCCCGAGGACTCCCTTGTCGAAGAGCTTGTGGTGCAGCGAGCACAGGCACAGCCCGTTGTCGACCTCGTCGGGTCCGCCGAAGGCCCACCAGCGCACGTGAGCGGCCTCCAGACCGACCGGCACCGTGCCGAGTCGGCCGTCGTACCCGCAGAAGGCGCAGCGGTACTCGTAGGCCGTCAGCACCAGTCGGCGCATCCGCGGGTCCCGCTGACGGCGCACCACCGCCGACTGCTCCACCGCGGCCGTCTCCGGCTCCAGTCCGACGGCTTCGCACAGTTCGCCGTGCACGGAGGGCGGGAAGTGGCGGTCGAGAAGCAGGCGCGTGATGCAGCCGAGCAACTCCGGTTCGCGCCGCAGCGCCGCCCTCAGGTCCGGTGCGAGCCTGCCGGTCGCGCCCGTCTCCCGCAGGTCCCGCACTCCGGTCCCCGGGCTGCCCGGTCCGTGATCGGTGCGGACCTCCCACACGCCGTCGCTCACCAGGTGGTGGAAGGGGTAGGCCGGTGTCGTCCGGTGCGGCGGACCGTACTCGGTCAGCAGTCGCTGGAGGTCCTGTTCCACCGCGGTGTACCGCAGGCCCCCGTCGGCATCGGCATGCGCGTCGTCCTGCCGGAAGCGGCCGAGGGCGTACAGCAGGAGCAGCGGTTTGTGCGGCGCGCGCGTACCGCTGCGCGTCCACTGCCTCAGCTTTGCGACCCGCTCCAGCCAGTCCATGGCGGTTGATCGTAGACGCGACGGCGCATGTCCGTCCGGGCTCCGGAGAAGGGGGCGGTCGTACAGCCCGTGCCGCCCCCTTCCGGCCCGGACCCGGAGGCCGGCATCGCGTCACGGTGTCCCGCACCGGCTGCGGAGGAGTTCCACCCCGTCGCCCTCCAGGTCGTCGCAGTACGCCGCACGCCGGGTCATGGCCATCACCAGGGCCAGGGTGGGGCCGGACACCACGGGCCCGGCACCGGTCCGGAAAGGGCCGTCGTCCGCGACGAGGAGCAGACCGCCGATCCGGCCCTTCGCGAGCACCACGAGGTCCGTCCCCCGGTAATACTCGGCGACCCGCGTGGGGCAGGGCAGCGCGCGAACCGGCTCGGTGCCCCCGGCGGGACCACGGTGCCCCCGCGATGTGCCCCGGCCGCCCGACGGCGCCTGCCGGCACACGACGAGGGCGGGACCCGAAGGTCCCGCCCGAACGCCACGAAACTCCGGATCAGGGCCACACCAGGCAGTACGCCTGGTGTCCCGCCTCATGCAGCCGGTGTGAGAAGTCCTGCCACTCGTGCAGCAGCTGGTACACGTTGAACGCGTCCCGGGGGCCGCCGCGGTCCGGGACCGTGGACCAGATGAAGGCCGCCGCGCCGACCGCTTCCTCACCTATGCCGCGCAGGGGGTCGACGACCGTCATGGGGAGCTTCACGACCGCGTAGTCGGGGTGCAGGACGACCAGTTCCAGGGGCGGGACCTTGTGCAGGGGGACGCCCTCTATGCCGGTGAGGACCATGGCGGCCATGGTCTCCGGCTTGATCTTGGTGAACATGCCGCCCATGCCGAGCTCGTCGCCGCCGAGTTCCTCGGGGCGCATCGAGATCGGGACGCGGGCCGCGGTGGCGCCATCGGGCGCGCCGAAGTACTTGTACGTCACCCCCACCCGACCACCATTCCTGCTCCCCGCCCCCAGCCGGTCGAGGCGCTGCTCGATCCGGTCGGGCTCGTTCGGTACTCCGTGTGCCCGACGTGCCGCTTCCGCGTCTTCCGCCTCGCGCCGGTGCCTTCCCCGCCTGGACCGACGAGGACCCAGGTCATCGGTCCCCTCGCCCAGTCCGCCACCGCGATGCATATCTCCACCCGACTGCTTTTCTAGGACGCGTGGTCCCCACCGCGCAACCCGATCATCGTGTCAGTGACCTCCCCCACGGCCGCGCGCCGAAACGTGCGGTCCGACATATGTCCGCGGGGCCTCGGCGGCCTCCGGCCGCACGGGCCGTGTGAGCTGTGTGTATCAGACGACAGTTTCGCAGATCACGGCGGATTCGGGGCCGGATGCCGCAGGAGGCGGGGACACCGGGGGCGGACGGCGGGCCCGGCGGGCTCGCACCGCTCCTGGCCTACCCTGAACAGGTCACTCGCACCCGGAGTCCGGTTCGTCGGAGAAGGTCGGAGAAGTCGCAGGTCATGAGCGAACTGCCATATTCATACGAAGCCCCCGCCTCGCAGGCGCTGTTCGACCGTGCCGCGGCCGTCACCCCCGGTGGCGTCAACTCACCGGTGCGTGCTTTCCGCGCCGTCGGCGGCACCCCGCGGTTCATGGTGTCCGGCACCGGCCCGTACCTCACCGACGCCGACGGGCGGGAGTACGTCGACCTGGTGTGCTCGTGGGGGCCGATGATCCTGGGGCACGCCCACCCCGAGGTGATCGCCGCCGTGCAGGAGGCCGTCGCGCGCGGTACGTCCTTCGGCACGCCCGGTGAGGGCGAGGTCGCGCTCGCCGAGGAGATGGTCGCCCGGATCGATCCACTGGAGGAGGTCCGGCTGGTCTCCAGCGGGACCGAGGCCACCATGTCGGCCATCCGCCTCGCCCGCGGCTTCACGCGGCGCACCAAGGTGATCAAGTTCGCCGGGTGCTACCACGGTCACGTCGACTCGCTGCTCGCGTCCGCCGGCTCGGGCGTCGCCACCTTCGCGCTGCCGGACACGCCGGGCGTCACCGGCGCCCAGGCCGGGGACACCATCGTCCTGCCGTACAACGACCTGGAGGCCGTGCACGCCGCGTTCGCCGCGCACCCCGGGGAGATCGCCTGCGTGATCACCGAGGCGTCCCCCGGCAACATGGGCGTCGTGCCGCCGCTGCCCGGCTTCAACCAGGGGCTGAAGGACGCCTGCGCCGCCAACGGCGCGCTGTACATCTCCGACGAGGTGATGACCGGCTTCCGCACCAGCCGCGCCGGCTGGTTCGGCATCGACGGGGTGCGGCCCGACCTGATGACCTTCGGCAAGGTCATGGGCGGCGGCTTCCCGGCCGCGGCCTTCGGCGGCCGGGCCGACGTCATGGCGCACCTGGCGCCCGCCGGCCCCGTCTACCAGGCCGGCACCCTCTCCGGGAACCCGGTCGCCACCGCCGCAGGTCTCGCCCAGCTGCGGCTGCTCGACGACGCCGCCTACGAGAAGGTCGACGCGGTGTCGGCGCAGATCCAGGCACTCGTCGCCGAGGCGCTGACCAAGGAGGGCGTCGCGCACACCCTGCAGAACGCCTCCAACATGTTCTCGGTCTTCTTCACCGACCGGCCGGTGCGCGACTACGAGGACGCCAAGGCGCAGGAGTCCTTCCGCTTCACCGCCTTCTTCCACTCCCTGCTGGCCGACGGCGTGTACCTGCCGCCGTCGTCGTTCGAGTCCTGGTTCGTCTCGACCGCGCACGACGAGCGGGCCGTCCAGCGGATCGCCGACGCCCTTCCGGCGGCGGCCCGCGCGGCGGCGGAGGCGACCGCGTGAGCACGGGGGAGGAGGGGTCCGTGAAGAAGCACGACGACGACATGGGCGACATCACCGTCGTCCACCTGATGCGGCACGGTGAGGTGCACAACCCGGAGGGCATCCTCTACGGCCGGCTGCCCGGCTACCACCTGTCCGATCTGGGCCGGCGGATGGCCGACCGTGTCGCCGAGCACCTCGCGAGCCGTGACATCACCCACGTCGGCGCCTCGCCCCTGGAACGGGCGCAGGAGACGGCCGAGCCGATCGCCAAGGCGCACGGCCTGGACATCGCCACCGACGCCCGGCTGATCGAGGCGGGCAACGTCTTCCAGGGCAAGACCTTCGGCGTCGGAGACGGGGCGCTGCGCCGGCCGGGCAACTGGCGGCACGTCGTCAACCCGTTCAAGCCGTCCTGGGGCGAGCCCTACGTGGACCAGGTGGTCCGGATGAAGGGCGCGATGGACGCGGCCCGGGACGCGGCGCGCGGTCACGAGGCGGTGCTGGTCAGCCACCAGTTGCCGATCTGGATCGTGCGGTCGTTCGTCGAGCGGCGGCGGCTGTGGCACGACCCGCGCCGCCGGGAGTGCACGCTGGCCTCGCTCACCACGTTCACCTACCAGGGCGACCGGATCGTCTCCGTCGGCTACAGCGAGCCGGCCCGCGACCTCGTCCCCGCCCATCTGCTCGCCGGCGCCAAGCCGGTGAAGGGGCAGGGCAAGGCGTTCGGCGCCTGAAACGGGCACAGCGGGGCGTAATGGCGTGTAAAGGTGCGGCGTAACGGTGCGGGGCGGGGCGTCGCCTGACGGGACGTGACGGATCCGGACGGGGCGCCCCGGGCAGGAGCCGTGCGGGGGCGGACCGGTCAGGGGCCGTGCCGGAGTGACCAGGTCCGGATCCGGGCGGAGGTGACCCGGTCCGGATCCGGAGCGTCGTGTGACGGCCGGTTGTTCGGTCCGATCCGTCCCGGCACGCCGCGCGACGCCGCCCCGTCCCTCTTCCCCGCGCCCCCACGGTGGGGCACGCACCCCCGGAGCCGAAACCCGCAGACCCACAGCCGGGGCCCGCACGCCGCACCCCCGAGCCCGAGTCCCGTACTGACACAGGAGCCCGCGCTCCGAGCCCGAGCCCCGCCCCGTACGCCCCTGCCCCGAACGCCCCCGCACCCTCTTCCGTACCGGAGGGGTGCGGGGGCCGGTCCTGTTGTGTACGGTCCCGTGACCGGTCCGGGTGGCCGGTGTGTCACCGGGCGCGTGGCCGGCTGCGGGAGTGTTCTCCACGGTGTGGCTTTCGTTGCGGAATCTCCGCATATGGCCGGGAACCTCCCCGAGCCCGCTGTCCTCTGACTGAGTGAACACCCTTCACGACGTGACGATCGGGGATGCCATGCGCAGTCTCACCCGCAGGGGAATGCTCGGGCTCGGTGCGGGCGCCGCGGCCGCCGTCTCGTTGGCCGGCTGCGGCGGCCTCACGGGAACGGACGGCTCGGGCGGCACCGGCGGTTCCGGCGGCGGGAGCAAGCCGAAGCCCAAGCCGAGCAGGACCGTGCGCCCCATCGGTGACGGTTCGACCTCCTTCACCGGCAAGCAGCCCCACCAGCCCGCCGCGCCGAAACCGCTGGAGCCGGGGGAGACCCCGCCGCAGTTCGTCGTCTTCTCCTGGGACGGGGCCGGTGAGGTCGGCAACGGGCTGTTCCCGCGCTTCCTGGACCTCGCCAAGGAGCACGGCGCGCACATGACCTTCTTCCTTTCGGGGCTGTACCTGCTCCCGGAGTCGAAGAAGCGGCTGTACGACCCGCCGAACAACCCGCGCGGCGCCTCGGACATCGGCTACCTCACCGACGACCACGTCAAGGACACCCTGAAGAACGTCCGCCGGGCCTGGCTGGAGGGCCACGAGATCGGCACCCACTTCAACGGCCACTTCTGCGCCGGCTCCGGCAGCGTGGCCAACTGGACGCCGAAGCAGTGGCGCAGTGAGATCGAGCAGGCGAAGTCGTTCGTGAAGAAGTGGCGCACCCACTCCGGCTGGACCGAACTGGAGTCCCTGCCGTTCGACTACGACAAGGAACTCGTCGGCGGTCGCACTCCGTGTCTGCTGGGCCAGGACAATCTGCTGCCCACCGCCCGCGAGCTGGGCTGGCGCTACGACGCCTCCTCACCGGGGGGACGGCAGGTCTGGCCCTCCAAGAAGCAGGGCATATGGGACCTTCCGCTCCAGCAGATACCTTTCCCCGGACGTTCTTTCGAGGTCCTGTCGATGGACTACAACATGCTCGCCAACCAGTCCCTCAACACGACCAAGGCGCCCGCCCACAACTACCCGGGCTGGCGCGAACAGGCGACCGGAGCCTACATATCGGGCTTCAAGCGGGCATACGAGTCGAACCGGGCACCCTTCTTCATCGGCAACCACTTCGAGGAGTGGAACGGCGGCATCTACATGGACGCCGTGGAGCAGGCCCTGAAGCACATCGCCCGGGAGAAGGAGAAGGGCGGCGACGTGAGGCTCGTCTCCTTCCGGCAGTTCACCGACTGGCTGGACGTGCAGAAGCCCGAGGTGCTCGACCGGCTGCGCACCCTGGACGTGGGCCAGGAACCGGCCGGGGGCTGGAGCTCCTTCCTCAAGGACACCGGGGGCACCGGCACCGGAAGTGCCTCCCCGGACGCCTCCTGACGCGGCGCGGCCGCCCGCCAGGGGGGTGGGCAAGATCCCCAGAACGGGCATGCGAAACTTTTCACATGAGTGCCGTCAGCCGCGCCCCCCAGCGCTCGAACCGGGCCGCCCGTGTGACTGTCCGCCGCCGCGTCGCTTTGACCGCCGGTGCCGCCGTGGCCGCACTGCTCGTTTCCGCCTGCGGGTCGGGCGGGACGTCCGGCGGAGGCGGCGACACCAACTTCGTCGCCGGCTCCGACGGCATCGCCACCGTCCCCCGGGGCGAGCGGGCGACGGTGCCCGAGCTGTCCGGCGAGGACCTGGAGGGCGAGCCGCTCGACGTCGCCGACTACCGGGGCAAGGTCGTCGTCCTCAACGTGTGGGGCTCCTGGTGCAACCCCTGCCGCGCCGAGGCCAAGCACTTCGCCAAGGTCTCCCGCGACTACGCCGACAAGGGGGTGCAGTTCGTCGGCATCAACACCCGGGACACCAGCATCGGCAACGCGCTCGCCTTCGAGAAGGACTTCGACGTTCCCTACCCGAGCCTGTACGACCCGACGGGCAAGCTGCTGCTGCGCTTCGAGAAGGGCACACTGAACCCGCAGGCCATCCCCTCCACCCTGATCCTGGACCGGAAGGGCGGGATCGCCGCCCGCACGCTGTCCCCGCTCAGCGAGGAACGCCTGCTGAAGATGCTCGAGCCGGTCGTCGCGGAGAAGTGACGTGACGACCCTGCACACGCTCGCCACCGGCGTGGACCCGAACACCACCGTGCTCAACGGTGCGCTGCTGGTGGCGTTGCCCATCGCGCTGCTCGGCGGACTCGTCTCCTTCTTCTCGCCCTGCGTACTGCCGCTGGTCCCCGGCTACCTCTCTTACGTCACCGGTGTCTCCGGAACAGACCTGGCCGACGCCAGGCGCGGCCGGATGGTCGCCGGTGCCTCCCTGTTCGTCCTCGGGTTCACCGTGGTCTTCGTCTCCGGAGGGGCCTTCTTCGGGTACTTCGGACAGACCCTCCAGGAGCAGTCGGGCGTCCTGACCAAGGTGCTCGGGGTCTTCATGATCCTCATGGGCGTCTTCTTCATGGGCATGATGCCCTGGCTGACCCAACGGGAGTTCCGTTTCCACAAGCGGCCGGCGGCCGGTCTGGTCGGCGCGCCCGTCCTCGGCGCCCTGTTCGGAATCGGCTGGACCCCGTGCATCGGCCCGACGCTGGCCTCGGTGACGGCCCTGTCCTTCAGCAACGCCACCGCCGGACGCGGCGCCATACTGACCGTCGCCTACTGCATCGGCCTCGGCCTGCCGTTCGTGCTCACCGCCGTCGCCTTCCGCAAGGCGCTCGGCGCCTTCGACTGGGTCAAGCGGCACTATGTCTGGGTCATGCGCATCGGCGGCACGATGATGATCGTGACCGGTGTGCTGCTGCTGACCGGCGCGTGGGACAGTCTCGTGGCGGAGATGCAGACCTGGTCCAACGGCTTCACGGTGGGGATCTGACCCATGAGCGACACCACGACCGACACCGCGAAGGCCGGTGACGAGCGGGACCTGGGCGCCGCCGGCTCCCGGATGTCCACCGCTCCCCGCGAGGAGCAGCCCAGCCTGCCCTCCCTGGGCGTCATCGGCTGGGCCCGCTGGTTCTGGCGGCAGCTGACCTCGATGCGGGTCGCGCTGCTGCTGCTCCTGCTGCTGTCGCTGGCCGCGATCCCCGGCTCGCTGATCCCGCAGACCGGGATCGACGAGACGCAGGTCGCCGACTTCCGCGAGCAGCACGAGGTCCTGGCACCGATCTACGACAAGCTGGGCCTGTTCAACGTCTACAGCTCGGTGTGGTTCTCCGCGATCTACATCCTGCTGTTCGTCTCCCTCATCGGCTGCATCGTGCCCCGCACCTGGCAGTTCGTGGGCCAGCTGCGCGGCCGCCCGCCGGGCGCCCCCCGGCGGCTGGACCGGCTGCCCGCGCACACCACCTGGCGCACCGCGGCCGAGCCCGAGGAGGTCCGCGAGGCCGCACTGGCCCTGCTGAAGAAGCGCCGCTTCCGGGCCCACGTGGCCGGTGACGCCGTCGCCGCCGAGAAGGGCTACCTGCGCGAGGTCGGCAACCTGACCTTCCACATCGCGCTGATCGTGATGCTGGTCGCCTTCGCCTGGGGCCAGTTGTTCAAGTCCGAGGGCAACAAGCTGATCGTCGAGGGCGACGGGTTCTCCAACACGCTCCCGCAGTACGACGACTTCAAGTCCGGCAACCTCTTCGACGTCGGCGACCTGGAGCCGTTCAGCTTCACGGTGAAGGACTTCAAGGGCACCTACGAGCGCAGCGGCCCCAACAAGGGCACCCCGCGCACGTACGAGGCCGACCTCACTTACAGCGAGGGCGCCTACGGCGAGGAGAAGACCACCACCGTCAAGGTCAACAAGCCGCTGGAGATCGGCGACGCCAAGGTCTACCTGGTCAGCCACGGCTACGCCCCCGTGGTCACCGTCCGCGACGGCAAGGGCGAGGTCGTCTACCGCAGCGCCGTGCCGCTGCTGCCGCTGGACGGCAACGTCACGTCCTCCGGCGTGGTCAAGGTCCTCGACGGTTACCGCAACCCCGAGGGCAAGAAGGAACAGCTCGGCTTCAACGCCTTCTTCGTGCCCACCTTCGGCGGCTCGGCCAGCGGCACCATGCTGTCGCAGTTCCCCGCGCTGGACTATCCGGTGCTCGCCCTGTCCGCGTACCACGGCGACCTGAAGGCCGACTCGGGCATCCCGCAGAGCGTGTACCAGATGGACAAGACGAAGATGGAGGAGTTCAAGGACGCCGACGGCGAGCTGTTCAAGCAGATGCTCACGCCCGGCGAGACCATGACCCTCCCCGACGGCGCCGGCTCGGTCACCTTCGAGAAGGACGTCAAGGAGTGGGCCGGTTTCCAGATCGTCCAGGAGCCGGGCGGCGGCTGGGCCCTGGGCGGCTCCGTCGTCGCGATCATGGGTCTCGCCGCCTCCCTGTTCATCCAGCGCCGCCGCGTGTGGGTGCGCGCGGTGCAGGGCGCCGACGGCGTCACCGTCGTCGAGATGGGCGGCCTCGGCCGCAGCGAGTCCGCCAAGGTGCCCGAGGAACTCGGCGACCTCGCGGACGTCCTCTACGACCGGGCCCCGGGTGTCCCCGGACCGGACGACCCACCCGGGGAAACCGCGGCCTCGGCCGATCCCCCCGCCTCCGACTCCGCATCCGACTCCGAAGTCGAACCTGCCGAAGGGGCTGAGAAGCAGTGACTCTCGCCGCCGCAACCGATCTGGCCGGGGCTGCCACGCAGCTGGCCGCCGCCAACAACGAGAGCCTCGCCGAGATGAGCAACGTCCTCATCTACTCGGCGATGGCGGTCTACACCCTGGCCTTCTTCGCGTACATCGCCGAGTGGATCTTCGGCAGCCGCAGCAAGGTCGCCCGCACCGCCTCCGCCCTCACCCCCGCCGCCGGGGCGAAGAGCGGACCGGCCGTCACCGTGCGGCAGGGCGGCGGGACCGCCGTGCTGGAGCGGCCCAAGGTCGCCGTCCGGGCGGCCTCCGGCTCCCGTGACGTGCCGGACGGCCCCGGTGCCCACGGCGGGGACGAGCAGGGCGACCTCTACGGCCGGATCGCCGTCTCCCTCACCGTGCTCGCGTTCCTGCTCGCGGTCGGCGGGGTCCTCACCCGCGCGCTGTCCGTGGAACGGGCGCCGTGGGGCAACATGTACGAGTTCAACATCACGTTCTCCACCACCGCGGTCGGCATCTACCTCCTGCTGCTGGCGCTGAAGAAGAACGTGCGCTGGATCGGCCTGTTCCTGACCACCGCCGTCCTGCTCGACCTCGGGCTCGCGGTCACCGTCCTCTACACCGAGAGCGACCAACTGGTCCCGGCGCTCCACTCGTACTGGCTGTACATCCACGTCTCGACGGCGATCCTGTGCGGCGCGGTCTTCTACGTCGGCGCCATGGGCACGGTCATGTACCTGTTCAAGGACTCGTACGAGAACAAGCTGGTGAACGGCGGCAAGCCCGGCGCCTTCGCGACCTCCGTCATGGAACGGCTGCCCTCCGCCGCCTCGCTGGACAAGTTCGCCTACCGGGTCAACGCGGCCGTGTTCCCGCTGTGGACGTTCACGATCATCGCGGGCGCCATCTGGGCCGGTGACGCCTGGGGCCGCTACTGGGGCTGGGACCCCAAGGAGACCTGGTCGTTCATCACCTGGGTCGCCTACGCCGGGTACCTGCACGCCCGCGCCACGGCCGGCTGGAAGGGCCGCAAGGCCGCCTACCTGGCCCTCGCCGCCTTCGGCTGCTGGCTGTTCAACTACTACGGCGTGAACATCTTCGTCTCCGGCAAGCACTCCTACGCCGACGTCGGCCTGGGCGCGCTGGCGGCCGTCGGCTTCTGACCCCCCGCGCCGTCGAAGGCCGGTTCGCCGTGACAGCGGTCACGGGGGCCGGCCTTCGCCGTTGCCGCCCGCGGTGACCGCCGCCGCGTCGCCGTGCCCCCGCCGCGTCGCCGTGACCGCCGTCGCGTCGCCGTGCCCGCCGTCGCGTCGCCGTGACCGCCGTCGCGTCGCCGTGCCCGCCGTCGCGTCGCCGTGACCGCCGTCGCGTCGCCGTGACCGTCGCCGGGGGGCGGGCCGGCCCGCCGGGCCCTGGGGGCCCGGGGCGGAGGACGCCCGGGTGTGAGGGGCCCGGCCCGCCTGCCGCCCTCCGGGCTGTGGTGAGCCGGGCGGGCGCCGGGCGCGGGAAGGCCGTGGCCCGCCCAGGGCGCACCGGACGGGCCGTCACCCGTGCCCGGCAAGACGCCCGTTCAGCGCCCGGACCCGGTGTGGCCCGCGCGGCGGCCGGAGCCCACGACCTCCGCCAGGAGGCCGTAGTACGCGGCGGGCCGGGACGCGAAGTCGACACGTGCGGCGAGTGCCGCCGGATCCGCGTCCGAGCCCCTCAGCAGGTCGACCGACGCCTGCGCGAACCGCTCGGCGGTGCGCGCCTGTCCGGCCGCGTCCAGAATGCCGCGCAACTCGGTCACCGCCAGTGGAGCCAGGTGACGCGCCTCGGGGGACGCGTCCAGCATCTGCCGCCGGCCGGCCGCGGGCGCGGCATCCGCCAGGAGCCGCTCCAGTTGCCCGGCCAGCCGCGCGCCCTCGCCGGCTGTCTCACGCGCCGCGGGCCCGGCCTCCACCAGCACCCGGAGGGCGTTCAACAGCCGTGCCGTGCCGGGGTCGAGCGGGTCGGGGTCCAGGCGCACCACCGTGTCGGCCTCCACGTCGGCGGCCCTGCACCGGGCGGCCTCCCACACCTTCTCCGCGGGGCGACGCCCCAGACGGGTGGCGTGCGCGACGCCCCACGCCCCGGCGTCGAGCACGTCCCGCACGGTGTGCAGACCGCTCCTTTCCCACACGTCGGCCGGCACCCTCCGTACTCCGGCGGCCCGCCGCAGCGTCCCGGCCGGCATCCGGTCCAGGCGTTCCCGCACCGCCGCCCGGTGCACGGGCTCCCAGGCGTGACGGACCGCCCGTACGGCGCGGGCGTGGTCCCCCGCGACCCGTTCGGCTGCCGTCCGCAGGCGTTCCGCCCGGCGCAGGACGCCCGGACGCACGCCGCTCACCCGGGTGCCGGACCGGACGGCGCCGCCGGCCACGCCGACGAACGTCAGGAGCAGGCCACAGCTGACCAGCACGTCGGACGCCAGGACGGCACCGCTGCCGTCGTGCTTCTCCTCCGAGTACAGCTCGCCCTTGTCCGCCCCCTCGGCGATCACGAATCCCGTCTCCCAGCCGAGGTCCGTACCCGGCCGGTACTCGGGCGCCTTCAGCAGCGGGTCCCGCTCGGGGTCGCAGCGGTAGGGCGCCTCGCGGGTGCCGGGACCGAACGGATCGCCCCACTGCACCTCGCAGGTCCCGTCCGGCTCCTCGTGCAGCACGGTCAGGTCGACCTGCTCCAGCTCGGGCATGCGGGCCGTCCACCACAGGCCGAACGACACCGAGATCAGCAGCAGCCCGAGCGCCACGGTGCAGCGGAGGACAGGTATCCGTCTCATTCCGCCCCCGTTCGCCCACGGCCGGTGCCGCACCCAGCCTGCCGGAGCTCACCTCATGTCAACCACCGTTGCCCCCGGCAGACAAGGGACGCCGGTCCCTTCCCGGTCCCGGCAGGGGCGCGGGGGAGGTGGCGGCGGGCAGGGGCGGGCCCGGGCAGGAGGCCCGCCCCGCCGGAGCCGGGGGAACGTGGTCCGTCGGGCGGCGCGGGTCAGTCGCCGCGGTCCTGCCTGCCCTTGTCGCCGTCCTCGTCGAGGTCCTTGGCCTGCTGGGTGTCCTCGGCGGGCCCGGCCGGCCTGGCCGGCTTGTCGTCGTTCAGGGACTTCAGGAAGTCCGGGTTGTCGTCCGGAGCCACCCACTGCTGCCTGCTGCCGCCGAAGCCCCAGGGGGAGCCGCCGGAACCGGGCGCGCCCGCGGGGTGGCGCTTCTTGCCGGCGATGATCCAGGAGATGGAGCCCACGAGCGGGAACAGCAGCACGAGGATCGCCCACAGCGGCTTGGGCATGTGACGGATGTCCTCGTCCTTCGTGCTGATGCAGTCGATGAACGCGTAGACGCTCAGAGCCAGCGGGACGAGGAACATCAGCACCCGGAGCATGGGCCTCTCCAGAGAAGGGGTCGTGGGGACATCGGCACAGCCCCCAGGTACAGGGCCAGGGTAACCGCTCGGGGATACTTGACCCCATGGCTTACGACGATCTTCGTTCCCTGCTCAGGGCGCTGGAGCGCGAGGGCGACCTCAAGCGGATCAAGGCAGAGGTCGACCCGCATCTGGAGGTCGGTGAGATCGTCGACCGGGTGCAGAAGGCCGGCGGTCCCGCCCTCCTCTTCGAGAACGTGCGCGGCTCCAGCATGCCGCTCGCGATGAACGTGTACGGCACCGACCGGCGGCTGCTCAAGGCGCTCGGCCTGAAGTCGTACTCCGAGATCAGCGACAAGATCGGCGGGCTGCTCAAGCCGGAGCTGCCGCAGGGCTTCGTCGGCGTGCGCGAGGCGTTCGGCAAGCTGGGCGCGATGACGCACGTCCCGCCGAAGAAGGTGAAGTCCGGCGACGCGCCGGTGCACGAGGTCGTGCTCACCGGCGACGACGTGGACCTGGACCGGCTCCCCGCGCTGTTCACCTGGCCCAAGGACGGCGGCTCCTTCTTCAACCTCGGGCTCACCCACACCAAGGACCCCGAGACGGGCATCCGCAACCTCGGCCTGTACCGGCTCCAGCGCCACGACAAGCGCACCATCGGCATGCACTGGCAGATCCACAAGGACAGCCGCAACCACTACCAGGTGGCCGCCCGGCGCGGTGAGCGGCTGCCCGTCGCCATCGCCTTCGGCTGCCCGCCGGCCGTGACGTACGCCTCCACCGCGCCGCTGCCCGGCGACATCGACGAGTACCTGTTCGCGGGCTTCCTCCAGGGCAAGCGGATCGAGATGGTCGACTGCAAGACGGTCCCGCTCCAGGTGCCCGCGCAGGCGGAGGTCGTCATCGAGGGCTGGCTGGAGCCGGGGGAGATGCTCCCGGAAGGCCCCTTCGGCGACCACACCGGCTTCTACACCCCGCAGGAACCGTTCCCCGCACTGACGATCGACTGCGTGACGATGCGCAAGCGCCCGCTGCTGCAGTCCATCGTCGTCGGCCGCCCGCCGACGGAGGACGGCCCGCTCGGCCGAGCCACCGAGCGCTTCTTCCTCCCCCTGCTGAAGATCATCATCCCGGACATCGTGGACTACCACCTGCCCGAAGCCGGCGGCTTCCACAACTGCGCGATCATCTCGATCGACAAGAAGTACCCCAAGCACGCGCAGAAGGTCATGCACGCCGTCTGGGGCGCCCACATGATGTCGCTGACCAAGCTGATCGTGGTCGTCGACGCCGACTGCGACGTGCACGACCTGCACGAGGTCGCCTGGCGGGCCCTGGGCAACACCGACTACGCCCGCGACCTCAGCCTCGTCGAGGGCCCCGTCGACCACCTCGACCACGCCTCCTACCAGCAGTTCTGGGGCGGCAAGGCGGGCATCGACGCGACGAAGAAGTGGCCCGAGGAGGGGTACACGCGCGACGGGGGCTGGCCCGACATGGTCGAGTCCGACCCTGAGACCGCCGCCAAGGTGGACCGCCGCTGGAAGGAGTACGGACTGTGACCTCGGCCTCCGCCGCACTGCCGCGGCAACCGGGGCGCACCAAGGCGTTCCTGCGCCTGGTCATGATCGAGCACTCGGTGTTCGCGCTGCCCTTCGCGTACATCGCCGCGCTCACGGCGATGTACGAGTGGGACCGCACCATCCACTGGGTCAAGCTGCTGCTGGTCACCCTCGCGATGGTGGGGCTGCGCACCTTCGCGATGGCCGCCAACCGGATCATCGACCGCGAGATCGACGCCCGCAATCCGCGCACCGCCCACCGCGAGCTGGTGACCGGCGCGATGTCCGTCAAGCACGCCTGGACGGGCGCGCTCATCGCCCTGGTGGTGTTCCTGGGCGCGGCGGCCCTGCTGAACCCGCTGTGCCTGGCGCTGGCGCCCGTGGCGATCGTGCCGATGGTGGTCTACCCCTACGGGAAGCGGTTCACCGACTTCCCGCAGGCCATCCTGGGGATCGCGCAGGCGATGGGGCCCATCGGCGGCTGGCTGGCCGTCACCGGTTCCTGGTCCTGGGAGGCGGTCGTCCTGGGCCTCGCGGTCGGCATCTGGATCGGCGGCTTCGACCTGATCTACGCCTGCCAGGACGTCGACGCCGACCGCGAGATCGGCGTGCGGTCGGTGCCGGCCCGCTTCGGCATCCCGGCCGCCATATGGGGCGCCCGCGTCTGCCACGTCGTGACGACCGCCCTCTTCGCCTGGTACGCGGTCCTCACCGGCGCCGGGGTGTTCTTCTGGCTGGGCCTGCTGATCGTCGCCGGGGCCTTCGTCTACGAGCACACCATCGTGCGCCCCCACGACCTGACCCGGCTGAACCGGGCGTTCTTCAGCGTCAACGGCTTCATCGGGATCGCCCTGTTCGTGTGCGCGCTGCTGGACCTGCTGGTGCGGGGGCTCACCCCGTAGCGACCCGGCTGCCCGGCACGCCGGGACGCCGGGACGTCGGTACGCCGGTACGCCCGGACGTCGGTACGTCGGTACGTCGGTACGTCGGTACGTCGTCGGTTCGTAGGCCGACACGCGGCCGGACCCACGCCGGGCCGGACGCACGCCAGGCCGGGCGCACGCCGTCGCGGGCCCCGGGCCGGGCGGCGCCCACGGCCCGTGCGGCGGGGTCAGAGGCCGGGTGTCCCCGCGCCCGCCGGTCCGCCCGGCCGGCGCCGGAACAGGAACGCCGAGGCCACGCCCGCCAGCAGCCCGATGAGGTGGCCCTGCCAGCTGACCCCGGTCTGCCCGGGGGCGATGCCCGCCAGGACGGATCCGCCCCACACCGCGGCGACGAGGACGCCGGCCACCACGCCCAGCGGACGGCGTTCGACGAAGCCGCTGCACACCAGGAAGCCGAAGAGGCCGAAGATCAGGCCGGAGGCGCCCGCCGTGTTGGTGTGCGCGGGGGCGATCAGCCAGACGCCCAGGCCGTCGCAGACGATGATCAGCGCGCACACCGCGGCGAAGCGGCGCAGCCCGCCGAGGGCCGCGAGGAAGCCGAACACCAGCAGCGGCACGCTGTTCGCGGCGACGTGTCCGAAGCCGAAGTGCACGAAGGCCGAGGGGACGACGTCCACCAGCTCCCCCGACGTGCGCGGGCGCACGCCGAAGGTGTCCAGGGCGTGGCCGGTCGCCACGTCGACGACCTCCAGCACCCACAGCAGGGCCACCCAGGCCACCATCACCACGGCCGCCGTCTTCGCCCGCTCCCCGCCGGAGAACCGCCGTCCCGTACCGGACATCGCTCACCCCCACGCGCCGCACCGCCCGTTCCGGGAGAACGCACGGGCACCCTGGAACGGTTCCCGTCGTCCGCCGCCGGATAGGCTCGGTCCCGTGAACCATCTCAAGCCAGGAGAGACGGCCAGAACACCTTGGATCGTGGGGGTGTCCGGGGCCTCCGGCACGCCATATGCGGCCGCTGTTCTGCGTGCGCTGCTCCTGGCCGGGGAGAGCGTCGACCTCGTCGTCAGCCGGGCCTCGCGGCTCACCCTGCTGGACGAGACCGGGGTCTCCTTCCGGGACGCCCACTGGCGCGACGACCTGCGGCGATGGCTGTCCCGCGGGGCGGACGGCAAGCCGGACACCTTCGCCGTGGACCTCGACGGGGTGCGCTACTGGCCCGCGGGCGACCTGGCGGCGGGCCCGTCGTCGGGGTCGTACCCGAGCAAGGGCATGCTCATCGTGCCCGCCTCCACGGCCTGCGTCGCCGGGGTCGCGCTCGGACTGTCCAAGGACCTGCTCCAGCGGGCGGCGAGCGTGACCCTGAAGGAGGGGCGCACGCTGGTCGTCGCCGTGCGGGAGACCCCGCTGGCCGGCCCGACCCTGCGTCAGCTCGTCGCTCTCGACGAGGCGGGCGCGACCGTCCTCCCGGCCTCACCGGCGTTCTACGCGGGCGCGACGCACATCCAGGACCTGGTGGACTTCGTCGCCGGGCGCGTCCTGGACGCGGCGGGCGTCGAGCACCGGCTCTACCGCCGCTGGGAGGGCGAACTCGGCGGTGGCGCACGGACCCACTGACCGCCGCCCCGCGCACCGGCCGCCCGGCCCGCGCGGCCGGGCCCGCCCCCTCACCCCTCGTCACCCCTCGCAGAACCCTCCAGATCTTCTCGACCTCTTCAGCGGAAGGCTTCGATCGCATGGACGCGGTGGACAGGCAGCTCATCCAGGCCCTGAGAGAGAACGGCCGGGCCTCCTACGCGGAGCTGGGGCGTCTCGTCGGCCTGTCGGGACCCAGCGTCACCGACCGCATCAACCGGCTCGAGGCGGCCGGCGTCATCACCGGCTACCGGGCCACCGTGGACTCCGCCTCGCTCGGGCTCGGCGTCACCGCGCTGATCGGCATCTCGCTCTCGGACGCCGCCGACCACGAGGACGTGGCACAGCGGCTGAAGGACCTTCAGGAGATCGAGGACTGCTGGTTCATCGCCGGGGACGACTCCTTCATGATCAAGGTGCGGGCGGCCGACGTGGACGGCCTGGAGCGGATCATCCGCCGCCTGTCCGGCACCAAAGGGGTCTCCCGGACCCGGACCACCATCGTGCTCTCCACCAAGTGGGAGAACCGCGTCGGCGAACTGCCCGAGGAAGAGGTGTAGCCGGGGCACGGAGCACCCCCTTCCGGCGGTCCCTCCGCCCGGACGGCCAGGGAGTACGGTGGGCGGAGTCTTCCCAGGAGAAAGGTGTCGGCATGGACGTCGGGCTCAAGCGTGAGCTGGAGGAGAAGGTGAGGGCGGGCGTCCGCCTGACCCGCGAGGACGGCATCGCGCTGTACGAGTCGGACGACCTGGCCTGGCTCGGCGGGCTGGCCCACGAGGTGCGCACCCGGCTCAACGGCGACGTCGTGCACTTCAACGTCAACCGGCACCTCAACATGACCAACGTGTGCACCGCCTCCTGCGCCTACTGCTCCTTCCAGCGCAAGCCCGGTGAGAAGGACGCCTACACGATGCGCATCGAGGAGGCGGTGAAACTCGCCCAGGAGATGCGGGGCGAGAACCTCACCGAACTGCACATCGTCAACGGCCTGCACCCCAACCTCCCGTGGCGCTACTACCCCCGCTCCCTGCGGGAGCTGAAGGCGGCCCTGCCGGAGGTGTCGCTGAAGGCGTTCACCGCCACCGAGATCCACCACTTCGAGACCATCTCGGGCCTGTCCGCCTCGGAGATCCTCGACGAGCTGATCGACGCCGGGCTGGAGTCCCTGACGGGCGGCGGCGCCGAGATCTTCGACTGGGAGGTCCGGCAGCACATCGTGGACCACCGCACCCACTGGGAGGACTGGTCCCGCATCCACCGGCTGGCGCACGAGAAGGGCCTGAAGACCCCGTGCACCATGCTCTACGGCCACATCGAGGAGCCGCGCCACCGCGTCGACCACGTGCTGCGGCTGCGTGAACTCCAGGACGAGACCGGCGGTTTCCAGGTCTTCATCCCGCTGCGCTACCAGCACGACTTCGTCGACATGAAGGACGGCAAGGTCCGCAACCGGCTCCAGGCCCGCACTTCCATGGCCACCGGCGCCGAGGCGCTGAAGACCTTCGCCGTCTCCCGCCTGCTGTTCGACAACGTGCCGCACGTGAAGGTCTTCTGGGTGATGCACGGCGTCAACACCGCCCAGCTCGCCCTCCAGCACGGGGCGGACGACATGGACGGCTCGGTCGTCGAGTACAAGATCACGCACGACGCCGACAACTTCGGCACCCCCGACAAGCTCACCCGCGAGGACCTGCTGGAACTCATCCGGGACGCCGGCTTCCGCCCGGTGGAGCGCAACACCCGCTACGAGATCATCCGCGAGTACGACGGACCCGACCCGGCCCGCCGGGAGGCACCCCAGCCGATGCGCGTCTGACCCGCCCGGACCGCGCCCGGGTCCGGTGACGGCGGCGGCCGGGCGGGTACCCGCCCGGCATGGCTGCCACCGAGTCGCCCGAGGACGCCTACACCGCCGCCCCCTTCGTCCCCGGCCGGGGCGGACTCCCCGCGCTGCGCCGGGCCGCCGCCGGCTGCCGGGGCTGCCCGCTGCACCGGGACGCCACGCAGACCGTCTTCGGCGCGGGGAAGGCCGGCGCCCGGCTGATGCTGGTGGGCGAACAGCCCGGCGACCAGGAGGACCGCCAGGGCGAACCCTTCGTCGGACCCGCCGGGAAGCTGCTCGACCGGGCACTCGCCGAGGCGGGCATCGACCCTGGGGACGCGTACGTCACCAACGCGGTCAAGCACTTCAAGTTCACCCGGTCCGAACCGCGCAAGCGCCGCATCCACAAGGCGCCCACCCTGCGCGAGGCGGCCGCGTGCGGGCCCTGGCTGGCCGCCGAACTCGCGGTGGTGGAGCCGGAGCTGATCGTGGTGCTGGGCGCGACCGCCGGAAGGGCCCTGCTCGGCTCGTCGTTCCGGGTCACCCGGGTGCGCGGCACCGTGCTGGAGGAGCGGATCCACGGCCGTCCGCAGCGGCTGGTGCCCACGGTGCACCCGTCGGCGGTGCTCCGGGCGGACGACCGGGAGGCGGCCTTCCGCGGGCTCGTCGCCGACCTGAACATCGCGGCGGACGCCCTGTCGTAAGGATTACCATGCCCCTATGCCGCTTACCTCTCCTCCTACGGCGCCCCTCACCTTCACGCTCGACCCGCCGGTGACCCCCGCCCTGCGCGACGGCATCCTCGACCTGTGGGCCGACGTCACCGACGCCGGCGGCGCCGTCGGCTTCCTCCCGCCCGCCGACCGCGAACAGATCCGGCCCGAACTCGTCCGCCAGTTCGTCGCCATGGCCGAGGAACGTTCCCGCCTCCTGGTCGGCCACGACCAGGAGGGCCGGGTCGCCGCGACCGCCTTCCTCACCTTCAACACCCACCGCCTGATGACCCACTGGCTCTGGCTGTACACGGTGATGGTCCACCCCCGCCACCAGGGCAAGGGATACGGCCGCGACCTGCTGGCCGCCGCCGAACGGGCCGCCCGCGGCTTCGACGGCATCGAGGCCGTCCGCCTCACCTGCCGCGGCGGCCTCGGCCTGGAACGCTTCTACGCCTCCTGCGGATACAAGGAGGTCGGCCGCATCCCCGGCGCGATCCGCGTGGCCCCCGGCGACCACCGCGACGACATCGTCATGCTGCTCCCGCTCACCTGAACCGCACCGCCCCACCCCCGTGCAAGATCCCTCCCCGCCCGTGCTTCACTGGAGGTCGTTCCATAAGGGACGTTCCGGCCGTCCGAACACGGAAGAGTGGATCTGATGCTCCGCTACACGCTGATGCGCCTGGGGATCTTCGTGGGCTGCCTCGTGGTCGTCTGGGGCCTCGTCCACTCGGGCCTCGCCCCGCGCGGGCTGGGCGACTCCAACGGCCTGTGGATCGTCCTGCTCGCCCTGCTGCTCTCCGCCCCCATCAGCTTCGTCGCCCTGCGCAAGCAGCGGGACGTCGCCTCCGAGGGCATCGTGCGCAGGGTCGACCGCGTCAAGGCCAATCTGGAGGCCCACCGCAACCAGGAGGACGCGGCCGACGACGCCGCCCGCGGAGAGGGCCGCGCCCGGACCTCCTGACCCTCCGCACCCCTCCGCCTCCGCGGACGCGTTACGTCCGTCACAGGCCGGCACCCGCCGTGCAGCGCCCCGGTTCCTGAACCACCAGGACACCGGGGCGCTTTGCGTTCCGCGGGCGGTCTCCACCCCCTGCCTCTCAAAGTGAGGCTTTGGGACTCTCAAAGCTCAGGTGTTACGGTCACGGGGTGAAGTCAGCAGCCGTGTTCCCCACGCCCCGGAGTGTTCCGCTCGTGGCGCGCCTGCACGTGGACCTCTGCCGGGTGACCACCGCGACCTGTCGTCCCTGACGACCCGCACCACCCCCGCCACCTTCCCCCTCGTCACCGCGTCCCCCTCGGAGCATGTCCGTGTCCACGAACACGAAGTCCTTCAGGCTGCCCGTCCGGGCACCCTTCTGGGCCCAGATACTCGCCGGTCTCGTCCTCGGCGTCCTGCTCGGCTGGCTCGCCCGCAGCCAGGACCTCTCCTGGCTCGTCACCACCCTCGAAAAGGTGGGCGGCACCTTCATCGGCCTGCTGAAGCTGGCCGTCGCCCCCCTGGTCTTCTTCGCGATCCTGGTCTCGATCACCAACCTGCGCAAGGTCAACAACGCGGCCCGCCTGGCCTCCCGCACCCTGCTCTGGTTCATGATCACCTCCCTGATCGCGGTCGCCATCGGCCTCACCATCGGCCTGCTCACCAACCCGGGCTCCGGCACCGGCCTCACCCCCGCCGACGGGGCGAAGCCCGAGAAGACCGGCTCCTGGATCGACTTCCTCACCGGCATCGTCCCCACCGACGTCATCACGCCGTTCACCGAACTGAACGTGCTGCAGATCGTCTTCATGGCCGCCGTCGCCGGCATCGCCGCCCTCCAGCTCGGCGAGAAGGCCGAACCCGTCCTGGCCTTCAGCGAATCCGTCCTGGCCCTGCTGCAGAAGGCGCTGTGGTGGGTCATCCGGCTCGCGCCCCTCGGCACCGTCGGCCTCATCGGCAACGCCATCGCCACCTACGGCTGGGACCTGCTCGGCCAGTACGCGACCTTCACCGCCGACATCTACATCGGCTGCCTCATCGTCCTGTTCGGCGTGTACCCCGCACTGCTCGCGGGCGTCGCGAAGATCAACCCGGTGCAGTTCTTCAAGGGCGCCTGGCCCGCCATCCAGCTGGGCTTCGTCTCCCGCTCCTCGGTCGGCACCATGCCGCTCACCCAGAAGGTCACCGAACGCCTGGGCGTCCCGCGCGAGTACGCGTCCTTCGCCGTCCCGTTCGGCGCCACCACGAAGATGGACGGCTGCGCCGCGATCTACCCGGCCATCGCCGCGATCTTCGTCGCGCAGATCTTCGACGTCCCGCTCGGCGTCGGCGACTACCTGCTGATCGCCTTCGTGTCGGTGGTCGGCTCCGCCGCCACGGCGGGCCTGACCGGCGCCACCGTCATGCTGACGCTGACGCTGTCCACCCTCGGTCTGCCGATGGAGGGCGTCGGCCTGCTCCTCGCGATCGACCCCATCCTGGACATGATCCGCACGGCGACGAACGTCGCGGGCCAGGCGCTGGTGCCGGTGGTCGTCTCCGCCCGTGAGGGGCTGCTGGACCGGGACGCCTACGACTCGGTGCACTCCTCCCCGGTCGACCAGGACACCCCCGCCGACGACTCCCGTCAGGTGGCGGTACCGGCCTGACGCGGCGCGCGGCGGCCGTCGGCGTCCCGTGCCCGCGGGCTCCCGAGAGGGGGTCCGCGGGCACGGGCGTTTCCGGCCCGCGTCGGCGGCGGGCGGCCGGAGCCGGGGCCGGGGCCCCGTACGCTGATCCGCATGGGTGCCGTGAAGACCAAGCGGATGCCGCGTGCGGTCCGTGAGCAGCAGATGCTGGACGCCGCCGTGCGGACCTTCGGCCGGCGGGGGTACATGGCCGCGTCGATGGACGAGATCGCCGAACTGGCGGGCGTGTCCAAGCCGTTGGTCTACCTGTACCTGAATTCCAAGGAGGACCTGTTCACCGCCTGCATCCGGCGGGAGGCGAAGGCGCTGACCGAGGCCGTGCGGGCGGGGGCGCGGCCGGGGCTGCCCGCGGACCGGCAGCTGTGGTCGGGGCTGATGGCGTTCTTCGCGCACACCGCGCGGCACCCCGACGGCTGGGCCGTGCTGCACCTGCAGGCGCGTACGCACGGTGAGGTGTTCGCCGCCGAGGTGGCCGCGATGCGGGCGGAGATCGTGGCCTTCGTGACCCAGTTGATCCTTGCCGCGGCGCGGGAGGCGCACCGGGATCCGGATCTGCCCGAGGGGGAGGTGTCGGGGCTCGCGGAGGCCCTGGTGGGGGCCGCGGAGTCGCTGGCCGACTGGGCGAACGCGACCCCGGGCACGACGGCGCGGCAGGCGGCGGCGACCCTGATGAACTTCGCGTGGGCCGGGCTGGGCAACCTGATGACGGGCGCCCCCTGGTCGCCGCCGGACGAGGACGACGGGGAGACCGGCGAGCGGAACTGAGGCGGCGTCAGGCGGGGCGGGCGTCTCCGGTGACGGGGCGGACCTCCCCGGTGAGGTGGACGCGGTCCTCGGGCCCGCGCAGGGCGAAGCGCTCGCCGTCGGCCGCGAGGGTCACCGTGCCGGGCAGCGGGACCGGTGCGCGGAAGTCGGCCCGGACGACGGCGGCGTCCGGGACCGGGCGGGCGGCGAGGCAGCGGGCGGCGGTCCACATGCCGTGGGCGATGGCCCGGGGGAAGCCGAAGGGGCGTGCGGTGAGCGGGTGCAGGTGGATGGGGTTGCGGTCGCCGGAGGCGGCGCCGTAGCGCCGTCCCAGGTCGCCGGGGAGCTGCCAGGTGTCGACGGCGGGCAGGTGTGCGGGGTCGTCCGCGGGGCGGGTGTCCGGGGTGCCGGGGGTGCCGGCGGGGGTGCGGTGCCGGGCGAGGTAGGTGCTGCTGGACTCCCAGGCGAGCACTCCGTCGGTGCGCAGTTCGGTGACGACGGTGGCCTCGGTGCCGCGCCGGTGGGGTCGCAGGTCCCGTAGGTGGACGGTGAGTTCGTGCGCGTCGGTGGCGGAGGACGGGTGGTGCCGGGTGATGTGCACGGAGGTGTGGACCAGTCCGAGCAGCGGCAGGGGGAAGTCGCGCCGGCTCATCAGCCGCATGGCGGCGGGGAAGCCGAGGACGTGGGGGTAGGTCACCGGCAGGGTGTCCGCGCCGGCGGGGAAGCCGCAGACCTGTTCGTAGGCGGCGAGCCGGGCGAGGTCGACGCGCAGGCCGGGGAGCACCAGGCGGGTGCGGGGGAAGGCGGCCTCGGGGCCGGGGCGTTTGAAGGGGGAGAGCAGGGCGCCCCGCAGCAGGAGCGGGGGGAGGGCGGGGGAGCCGGCGAGTACGCGGGTCGGGCGTTCGGAGGCGGGGGTCATGGGTGTCAGGCCCCCAGCAGGCTCTGGCCGCAGACGCGGACGACCTGGCCGTTGACCGCGCCCGAGTCGGGGTGGGCGAGCCAGGCGGTGGTCTCGGCGACGTCGACGGGGAGGCCGCCCTGGGCGAGGGAGTTCATGCGGCGGCCGGCCTCGCGGATGAGCAGCGGGACGGCGGCGGTCATCGTCGTCTCGATGAAGCCCGGTGCGACCGCGTTGACGGTGACGCCGTGGGCGGCGTGCGCGCGGGGGGCCAGGGAGCGGACCAGGCCGACGATGCCCGCCTTGGAGGCGCCGTAGTTGGTCTGTCCGGCGTTGCCGGCGATGCCCGCGATGGAGGCCGTGGCGACGATGCGTCCGCCGGGCCGCAGGGCGCCGGCGTCGAGCAGGGCGTCGGTGGTGCGCAGCACGCTCGCCAGGTTGACGTCGAGGACCGGGTTCCAGCGGTCGGCGGGCATGTTGACGAGGCGTCGGTCGCGGGTGATGCCCGCGTTGTGGACCAGGACGTCGATGCCGTCGGGGAGGGCCCGCAGGATCCGGCGGCCCGCGTCGGCGGCGGTGATGTCGAGGGGCAGCGGGGTGCCGCCGAGCCGTTCGGCGACGCGGACGGCGTCCTCCTCGGCCTGCGGGACGTCGAGCACGACGACGTGGGCGCCGTCGCGGGCGAGGGTCTCGGCCACGGCCTCGCCGATGCCGCGGGCGGCGCCGGTGACCAGCGCGGTGCGGCCGGCCAGGGGGTGTTCGGCGGGGGGAGCGGCGGGGGTGTCGTCGCCGGTGCCGACGCCGATGACCTGGCCGCTGAGGTAGGCGGACTTTGGGGAGAGCAGGAAGCGGAGGGTGGAGGCGGCGGCGGGGGCGGCTCCGGCGAGGCGGACCAGGTTGACGGTCGTGCCGCGGCCGGTCTCCTTGCCCAGGGAGCGGGTGAATCCCTCCAGCGCCTGCTGGGCGGCGGCCTGGTGGTGGTCGTCGGGGTCCGGCGGCGTGCCGAGGACGACGATGCGTCCGTTGGCGGTGACCGAGCGGACGACGGGGTGCAGGGCCGCGTGCACGGCGGCGAGGCCGTCGACGTCCCGTACCCCGGTGGCGTCCAGGACGACGGCGGCGGGCCGTCCGTCGTCGTCGGGGGCGAGTCCGGTGGTGGCGAGGACGGGGGCGAGGTCGAGGGCGGAGGTGCCGGCGGTGAGGTGGAGCAGGCCGCCGTCGAGGTCCGGCTGCCCGGGTGACCAGCGCTTCAGGGCCGTGGGCCGGGGGAGGCCGAGGCGGCGGGTGAGGAAGCGGCCGGGCGGGGTGCCGGTGAAGCTCAGATAGCGGTCGGCCATGTGCGACTCCCAGCGGGTTCGTGGGGGCTCGCCAGGGGGCCGCCCCGTGCTTACTCTGGAGTAAGGTTACCGGAGGTTATCCTAGGTCACGCGTGAGGAGCAGGTCGAGATGAGTCCTTCGAAGCCGGTTCCGGCGACAGCGGTGCGGCGCGTCGCGGTCATCGGCGGCAGCCGCGTCCCGTTCGCCCGCGCCGACGGCCCCTACGCCACCGCCTCCAACCAGGAGATGCTGACCGCCGCCCTCGACGCACTGGTCGAGCGCCACGGCCTCGACGGGCCGGGCGCGGTGGACGAGTTCGTGGCCGGCGCGGTCCTCAAGCACAGCCGTGACTTCAATCTGGCCCGCGAGACCGTCCTCGGCTCCCGGCTGGATCCCCGCACCCCCGCGTACGACATCCAGCAGGCGTGCGGCACCGGCCTGCAGGCCGTGATCGCCGCCGCCAACAAGATCGCGCTGGGGCAGAGCGAGGCGGCGGTCGCGGGCGGCGCGGACACCGCGAGCGACGCGCCCCTCGGTGTCAACGACGACCTGCGCCGCATCCTGCTGGCCGCCCGCCGGGCCCGGTCGGCCGGGGCCCGGCTGAAGGCCCTGGCCGGGATCCGCCCCCGTCACCTGGTGCCCGACATCCCGCGCAACGCCGAGCCGCGCACCGGCCTGTCCATGGGCGAGCACGCCGCCGTGACCGCCCGGGCGTGGGGCATCACCCGCGAGGCGCAGGACGAACTGGCCGCGGCCAGCCACCAGCGGCTGGCGGCGGCGTACGAACGCGGCTTCTTCGAGGACCTGGTGGTGCCGTTCCGCGGGCTGGAGCGCGACCAGAACCTGCGGCCGGGCTCGACCGTGGAGAGCCTGGCGAAGCTGCGGCCGGTCTTCGGCCTCGACGGTCCGGCACCGACGATGACGGCGGGCAACTCCACCCCGCTCACCGACGGCGCCGCCGTCGTCCTGCTGGCGAGCGAGGAATGGGCCGAGGCCCGCGGCCTGACCCCGCTGGCCCACCTGACCACCAGTGCCACGGCCGCCGTGGACTTCGCCGGCGGCGACGTCGCGGGCGGTGAGGACGGCCTGCTGATGGCCCCGGCGTATGCGGTCCCGCGAATGCTGGAGCGTGCCGGGCTGGGCCTGGACGACTTCGACCTGATCGAGGTGCACGAGGCGTTCGCCTCCCAGGTGCTGGCCACCCTGGCGGCCTGGGAGAAGCGGGGGCTGGGCCCGGTCGACCGTGCCCGGCTCAACGTGGCCGGGTCGTCGCTGGCCACCGGCCACCCGTTCGCCGCGACCGGCGCCCGCATCGTGGCGACCCTGGCGAAACTCCTCGCCGAGCGGGACGGTCCGGGCCGCGGCCTGATCTCCGTCTGCGCGGCCGGCGGCCAGGGGGTGACGGCGGTGCTGGAGCGCGCCTGACCGGCCGTCGCGGGCGCGCCCGGCCGGGCGGACGCGCGTCACCGCGGTGACCTCCGAGACTGCACATCCCCGGCTCCGGACCGCCCCGGAACCCGCACGATCCCGTCACGCGAGAGCCGTACGATCCCGGTCCGGCCGGAGTGCGCACTCGTTCCCCGGGGTGCCTCCCCGACTGCCGCCGGGCGTCCCGGCGTGCACGGCCCGTACGCCGTGACGGCACCCGGCCACCCCCACCGCACGCCCCTGGAGCCGCCCCGTGTCCTCTGCGCCTTCCTCCCCCGTCCCCGGTGACGCGTACGGCGCCACCGCCCCGGCCGCGGCCGAGATCCGACGGCTCGACGGCGTCGTGCGCGAGGTGTCGGTGCCGCCGCTCGCCCGGCCGGTGCGCCACGGGTCGCTCGCCGACCTGCCCTTCGACAACGCGCGCGCGGCGCCGGACGAGGTGGTCCTCAGCCGCCGGTCGGCGGACGGCGCCTGGTCGGACGTGACCGCCGCCGCGTTCGCGGACCAGGTGCAGGCGGTGGCCCGGGGACTGATCGCCGAAGGGCTGAGACCGGGGGACCGGATCGCCGTCATGGCCCGCACGGTCTACGAGTGGACGCTGGTGGACTTCGCCGCCTGGGCCGCCGGGCTGGTCACGGTGCCCGTCTACCCCACCTCCTCGCCGTACCAGGCGCGCTGGATCCTGCACGACTCCGGCGCCGTCGCCCTGATCACCGAGAGCGCCGGACAGGCCGCCGCCCTCGGCCCGGAGCTCGCCCACCTGCCCGGCCTGCGCCACGTGTGGGTCGTGGAGAAGGGCCACGTGGAACGGCTGGCCGAGGCCGGGGCGCAGGTGGCCGACCAGGAGGTGGAGGTGCGCCGGGGGGTCCTCGGCCCCGACACCCTCGCCACCCTCGTCTACACCTCCGGCACCACCGGCCGGCCCAAGGGCTGCGCCCTGACCCACGGCAACTTCTTCGCCGAGGTCGACAACGCGATCGAACTGCTCTACCCCGTCTTCCGCGCCCGGACCAGCGAGGAGGCGTCGGTCCTCCTCTTCCTGCCCATGTCGCACATCTTCGGGCGGATGGTCGCCGTGGCCTGCGTCCGGGCCCGGGTGCGCCTCGGCCACGCGCCCAGCCTGAAGCCCGAGGACCTGATCCCGGACCTGGCGGCGTTCCGGCCCACCTGCCTGCTGACCATCCCCTACATGCTGGAGAAGGTCTTCAACACCGCCCGCGCCCGCGCGGAGTCGGGCGGCCGCGCGGCCGTCTTCGACCGGGCGGTGTCCGTGGCCCGTCGCTACGGCGAGGCCGTCGAGGCCGGACACAGCGGCACCGGACCCGGCCCGTCCCGCGGGCTGAAGGCCGCGCGCGCCCTCTACGACCCGCTGGTCTACCGCAAGCTGCGCACCGCCATGGGGGGCCGGGTCCGCTACGTCATCAGCGGGGGCTCCCCGCTCGGCCGCCGCCTCGCCGCCTTCTACGCGGGGGCCGGCATCGACGTCTTCGAGGGCTACGGGCTGACCGAGACCACCGGCGCCACCACCATCACCTCCCCCGACCGGCCCCGCCTGGGCACCGTGGGCCTGCCGCTGCCCGGCACCCGGGTGCGGATCGCCGCGGACGGCGAGATCCTCGTCGCGGGCGAGCACGTGCTGCGCGGCTACTGGGACCCCCGGGCCGGGGGAGTGGTGCCCGCCGCGCCCGACGGGTGGCTGGCGACCGGGGACCTCGGGCAGCTCGACGACGAGGGCAACCTCACCCTCACCGGCCGCAAGAAGGAACTGCTGATCACCGCGGGCGGCAAGAGCATCGCCCCGGCCCCGCTGGAGGACTGGCTGCGCTCGCACCCCCTGATCTCCCAGGTCATGGTCGTCGGGGACGGCCGCCCCTACGTGAGTGCCCTGATCACCCTGGACCCGGACGGCATCGCCCACTGGCGGCGCATGAACGGCAAGCACCCGGTCCCGCCGGAGCTCCTCGCCGACGACGCGGAACTGCTCGCGATCCTCCAGCGCGCCGTCGACGAGGCCAACAGGATGCTGTCCCGCCCCGAGTCCATCCGCCGCTTCACCGTGCTGCCCGTGGACTTCACGGAGGCGGCCGGTCACCTCACCCCGTCGATGAAGCTGCGGCGCGAGGCCGTCCTGCGGGACTTCGCCGACGTGGTGGAGGAGCTGTACGCGGGATGACCGGCCGGACGGGTGGCGCGCCCGGCCGCGTGTCGCGCGGACGGGCGGCAATTCCCGTGGAAGACGGGGTCCGGAGGCGGGAAATTCTCCGGGAATTCACTGCGGATGGCGCCGTTCGGGCGACGGGACCCTGCCCGGCCGTGACCGCGGATTCCCGCGCAGGCGACGTCCGCGGGCCCGCCGGTCCGGAATGCGGACGAGGAGAAAGGGCGTGGCCCGGACGGCAAAAGGCAGGAGCCCCGTCGCCGGACGGCGCGGGGCTCCTTGGGTACTGCTGGTCGTTCCCGGATCGGAGGATCGGGTCAGGCAGGGGTGACGTTCTCCGCCTGCGGGCCCTTCGGGCCCTGCGTGACGTCGAAGGTGACCTGCTGGTTCTCCTCGAGGGACCGGAAGCCGGTCGCGTTGATCGCGGAGTAGTGGACGAAGACGTCGGGGCCGCCGCCTTCCTGGGCGATGAAACCAAAGCCCTTTTCGGCGTTGAACCACTTCACGGTTCCGGTAGCCATAAGCCCTCCTTGGGCTCAAAAGGGTTGCCCTGCTCCAGAACCAGCAAGTGTGAAGACCAATTCCGCACAACTGCATCCGTCTGAGAACGACGAGAGCCCGCGGTCACATGCTCCGCAGGCTCTGTACTGCAAGGGAAACCAAACTGCAACTTGCGACGAGCCTAGCACGGGGGTGCCCGTTCGCAATAGAGGTCAAGATCACGTCACCCGAATGTTTGAATGCCCCCTCCTTCACCCCCGTCACACCCCCGAGTGTGCCCTCCGCGGGCCCCGATTCCCGGGGCGTCCCCGGACGGGGAGGGTGGGCGGACCGGCCGCGCCGGGCGGGGGCTAGCCTCACGATGTGGACAATCCTCGCACCCGGCCGCGCGTCGGCCACATCCAGTTCCTGAACTGCATGCCCCTGTACTGGGGGCTCGCCAGAACGGGCACACTCCTCGACTTCGAGCTGACGAAGGACACCCCGGAGAAGCTCAGCGAGAAGCTGGTGCAGGGCGACCTCGACATCGGGCCGATCACCCTGGTCGAGTTCCTCAAGCACTCCGACCAGCTGGTCGCCTTCCCCGACATCGCCGTCGGCTGCGACGGGCCGGTGATGTCCTGCGTGATCGTCTCGCAGGTCCCGCTGGACCGCCTGGACGGCGCCCGCGTCGCCCTCGGCTCGACCTCGCGGACCTCCGTGCGCCTCGCCCAGCTGCTCCTGGCCGAGCGGTTCGGCGTCCGGCCCGACTACTACACCTGTCCGCCCGACCTCAGCTCGATGATGCAGGAGGCGGAGGCGGCCGTCCTGATCGGCGACGCCGCCCTGCGCGCCAACATGCTCGACGCGCCCCGCTACGGGCTCGACGTGCACGACCTCGGCCGGCTGTGGAAGGAGTGGACGGGGCTGCCGTTCGTCTTCGCCGTCTGGGCGGCGCGCCGCGACTACCTGGAGCGCGAGCCGGGCATCACCCGGAAGGTGCACGAGGCGTTCCTCTCCTCCCGCAACCTCTCCCTGGAGGAGGTCGGCAAGGTCGCCGAGCAGGCCGCCCGCTGGGAGGACTTCGACGAGGCGACGCTGGCGGAGTACTTCACCACGCTCGACTTCAGCTTCGGCGCGCCGCAGCTCGCGGCGGTCGCGGAGTTCGCCCGCCGGGTGGGCCCCACGACCGGCTTCCCGGCGGACGTGAAGGTGGACCTGCTGCAGCCGTGAGGAGCGGGCGCCCGCCCACTACCCTGCTGGAGTTCCGGCGTACCAGGCGTGACGGGGGAGGGGGGGGACGCCATGCGGCCGCTCGAGGCCGACGAACCCACGGCCGTGGGGCCGTACCGGCTGCTCGGCCGGCTCGGCTCCGGCGGCATGGGCCGGGTCTACCTGGGGCGGAGCGCCGGCGGGCGCACCGTCGCGGTCAAGATCGTGCACCCGCACTTCGCGCTCGACGAGGAGTTCCGGGCGCGGTTCCGGCGCGAGGTGGAGGCCGCGCGCCGGGTCGGCGGCGCCTGGACGGCCCCCGTCCTGGACGCGGACCCCGGCGCCCGCGTCCCCTGGGTCGCCACCGCCTACGCCGCCGGGCCCTCGCTCGCCGCGGCGGTCACCGAGGGCGGCGCGCTGCCCGACGGCACGGTACGGGCGCTGGGCGCGGGCCTCGCCGAGGCGCTGACGGCCGTCCACGACCTGGGCCTGGTGCACCGCGACGTGAAGCCGTCCAACGTGCTCCTCACCCTCGACGGCCCGCTGCTGATCGACTTCGGCATCGCCCGGGCCACGGACGGTACGGCCTCCCTCACCTCCACCGGCGTCTCGATCGGCTCGCCCGGCTACATGGCGCCCGAGCAGATCCTCGGCAGGAGCGTCACCGGCGCGGCCGACGTGTTCTCCCTGGGCGCGGTCCTCGCCTACGCGGCGACCGGCGCCTCGCCCTTCCCCGGCGACTCCTCGGCGGCCCTGCTCTACAAGGTCGTCCACGAACCGCCCGAACTCGGCGGCCTGGACGGCGAGGTGCGGGCGCTCGCGGAGGAGTGCCTGGCCAAGGACCCGTCCGCCCGCCCGGCGCCCGCCCAGGTGGCCCGGCGGCTCGCCCCCGAGGGCGCGGCCCGGCTGGTGGCGGGAGGGTGGCTGCCCGGGCCGCTGGTGGAGCAGGTCAGCCGGGGCGCCGTGCGGCTGCTCAACCTGGAGGCCGGGCACGGCGGCCCGGACGGCGGCGGACCCGCGTCCGGGCCCGTGGGGTTCAGCACCCCGTCGGTCGGAGCGGCCGACGGCGAGGAGCCCGGCGGCCCGGCCGCCTGGCCCGGCGACGGGACGGCGTCCGGCACGTTCGGCACGTTCGGCCCGCCGCCGGTGATGCCGGGGACCGGCCGGGCGGCGGCCGGGGGAGCCGTGCCCGAACCCCGTGACGCGCCCGCGGTGCCGTCGCCCGCCGTGCCCGCGCAGCCGCCGGGGACGGCACCCGGGACCCCCGCACCGGCCGCCGGTCCGCCGCACCCGCCGACCGAGCCCTCCGGTGGCGGACGGCCCGGACGGCTCTCCGTCTCGGTGACGGCCACCGGCGGCCGGGAGCGCGGCGGCGGCCGGGGCCGGCGGGTCAGCTGCACCGTGGCACTCGCGGTGGCCGGGGCCCTCGCCGCGGTGACCGTCGGCTCGGTCCTCGTCCTCGACCTGCTGCCGGGCGGCTCCGGCGGGGGCGCGCACGGTTCCCGGGACGACGCCCAGTCCGAGGCCCCCGCCCGGACGGTTCCCGCCGCCTACGTCGGCACCTGGGAGGGGCAGGCCGCCTCCCGGGACAGCATCACCATCCCGCTCGGCACGTTCCGGGTGACGGTGAAGGACGCGAAGGTGGGCGAGCGGGTGGGCACCGTCCGGCACACCGACATCCTCGGCGGGGTCTGTGACGACGTCCTCACCCTCGTGCGGGTCTCCGGCGAACGGCTCGTCACCCGCGCCGTCGGCGCCGAGTCCAACCGCTCCGTGTGCGACCAGGCCCGGCACACCGTCGTCCTCACCCCGACCGGTGACGACCTCCGCTACGAGTCCGACAGCAAGGCGTCGGGGCGGCCCGAGGCCCGCCTGTCGCGGCTGCGCCAGGGGGACACTTCCTAGGGTGCTCCCGGTGCGGGCGGCGGCCGGTCGCCGAACATCCCGCGGATCTGCACAGTCCGCACGCCGGGCCCGCGCGGCGGCGGGCGGCGGCCGCACCCGGTTCGGAGGCGGGGGAGGCCCGCGGTGCCCGCAACCCGCCGGACGGCGGGTGCGGTGAAGGATCCCGCGGTCCGCGGTGACCCGTTCTTCACACCGGTGAACAGGCACGGGCGTGCTCGGCCCGCGGCGACTCCGCCCGGCTGGCCGCCTCCTTGGCGTGCGTGCTGTGCTTCCGCAGTCGGATCGCCGACACCATGCCGCAACGAAGGGAAACGCGCGCCATGAACCACGCCCCCCGGGTGGAGACCGCCGAACTCGCCGACGCGGAACTGGACGCCCTCGCCGGCGGCACCCACGTCGCCGTCGGCCTGCACGCTGCGCCGGGCTCCCTCGGCGTGCACGTCGAGGCCGGTGACCTCGCCGTCTCCGCGGGTCTCGGGGCCGCCGTCTCCCCGTCCGGCCTCACGGCGGACGGTCACGTCCACACCACGATGTACTGACCGTGCGGCGGTGACGGCACGGCCGGGGCCGGCCGTCGGCCGCGGGCCCTCGGCGTCTGACGGTGTCTCCCGGCGTCTGACGTGTGTCCGACGGCGTCCGTCGGTGTCCTTCCCGGAGTCCTCCGGGTGTGCCTCGACGGGCCCGGCGGACCCGGCGGCCCTCCGGGCCCGTCGACGCGGGCGCGGAGCATCCCTAGGATCTCCTCGGCCCGGCACCCCGGCGCCGCCCTCCGTCGCCCGCCCGTCAGGACGCCCCATGCCGTTCCCCGTCGACGCCGTGCTGATCGTGCTCGCCGCGCTGTGGGGTGCCGCGGCGGGCGCGCTGGTGCCGCGCGCGGCCTACCGGCTGTCCGTCCCGCCGGAGGAGGACTGGCGGGCGGTGTGCCCGGCGGGACACGTGCTCGCCGGCTGGCTGGGCCCGGCCCGGTGCGCGGGTTGTCCGGGGCGGCCGTACGGGTCCGGATCGGCCTCCGTCCCGGTGACCGCCGCCGTCTGCGCCGTGCTGGCCGCCGCCACCGGGCCCCGGCCCGAACTGGCCGTCTGGCTGCTGCTGGCGCCCGTGGGCGTGCTGCTCGCGGTGGTGGACCTGCGGGTGCAGAGGCTCCCCGACCCGCTCACCCTGCCGTTCGCCGGTGCCGCGCTCGTCCTGCTCGGTGCCGCCGCCCTCGTTCCCGGGCACGCCGGCCACTGGACCACCGCCGTGCTGGGCGCGCTCGCCCTGGGCGCCGGCTACCTCCTGCTGTTCCTCCTCAACCCCGGCGGCATGGGCTTCGGGGACGTGAAGCTCGCCCTGGGCGCGGGCGCCGTCCTGGGCTGGTACGGGTGGCCGACGGTGCTGCTCGGCACGTTCGCCGGCTTCCTGCTCGGGGCGCTGTACGGCGGCGCCCTGGTCCTCGCCCGCCGGGCGGGACGCGGGACGGCCATACCGTTCGGGCCGTTCCTCGTCACGGGCGCCCTGACCGGGCTGCTCATCGGCGCGTACACGGCCTGACGTCGGCCGGGAAACCGCGCTGACGTACGCTGGATCGGTCCGCCCACCCGTCTCCCACCCCACCACTCCCACAGCGAGCGCTCCGCGCGCACCGCCTGATCAACCCTCACGAAAGGGACGCCGGTGACCGAGAAGGCCGACCTTCAGCCCATCCTCGACCGCGCAGCCGCCGGTGGGCGGATCACCCCCGAGGAGGCCGTGCTCCTCTACCGCGACGCCCCGCTGCACGCGCTCGGCTCCGCCGCCGACGCCGTGCGCCGCCGGCGCTACGCCGGGACCGAGCACATCGCGACGTACATCATCGAGCGCAACATCAACTACACGAACGTCTGCGTCACCGCGTGCCGGTTCTGCGCCTTCTACGCCGCTCCCAAGGACACCGCCAAGGGCTGGACCCGCGACCTCGACGACATCCTGCGCCGCTGCGCGGAGACGGTCGAACTCGGCGGCACCCAGATCATGTTCCAGGGCGGACACCACCCGGACTACGGCGTGGAGTACTACGAGAAGCACTTCTCCGCGATCAAGAAGGAGTTCCCGCAGCTCGTCATCCACTCGCTGGGGGCGAGCGAGGTCGAGCACATGGCGCGAATCTCCAAGGTGTCGGTCGAGGAGGCCATCACCCGCATCCACGCGGCCGGGCTCGACTCCTTCGCCGGCGCCGGCGCCGAACTGCTGCCGGAGCGGCCCCGCAAGGCCATCGCCCCGCTGAAGGAGTCCGGCGAGCGCTGGCTGGAGATCATGGAGATCGCCCACAACCTGGGCGTGGAGTCCACCTCGACGATGCTGATGGGCACCGGCGAGACCAACGCCGAGCGCATCGAGCACCTGCGCATGATCCGCGACGTGCAGGACCGCACCGGCGGCTTCCGCGCGTTCATCCCGTACACGTACCAGCCCGAGAACAACCACCTGAAGGGCCGGACCCAGGCGACCCTCTTCGAGTACCTGCGGATGATCGCCATCGCCCGCCTGTTCCTCGACAACGTGGCCCACATCCAGGGGTCGTGGCTGACCACCGGCAAGGAGGCCGGCCAGCTGTCCCTGCACTACGGCGCGGACGACCTCGGCTCGATCATGCTGGAGGAGAACGTGGTCTCCTCGGCAGGTGCCAAGCACCGCTCCAACCGGCTGGAGATCATCGACCTGATCCGCCGGGCGGAGCGGGTCCCGGCGCAGCGGTCGACGACGTACGAGCACCTCGTCGTGCACGACGACCCGGCGAACGACCCGGCCGACGACCGCGTGGTCTCGCACATCTCCTCCACGGCCATCGAGGGCGGCACCGCCCACCCGGAGCTGAAGCTCCTCACCTCCAACTGACCGGGCCGTGCTGACGCTGCACGCGGCGGACCTCGTCGTCCCCGGGGGCGGACGGCCCGCCGTGCCGGGCGGGGCGGTGCTGGTGGACGGCCGTGTGCCGGCCGCCGTCGGCCCGTACGCGACGCTGGCCGCCGCCCACCCGGCGGCGCGCACCCGGCGCTGGCCGGGGCTGCTCACCCCGGGGTTCGTCCACCCCTGCGGCACCGCACTGCTGGAGCACGCCTACCACCCGGACCCGCGCGAGGCCGACGAGCTGGGCACCGCCCCGCTGACCGGTGACGCGCTGGCCGCGCTCGCCCCGGCCGAGGCCCGCTGGGGCGCCAGCGCCCGGCGCGGGGCGCAGCGGCTGCTGGCGCACGGCGTCGTCGCCGTGACCGGGCCGCTGCGGCGGCCCGCCGTGGTGGACGCCGTGCGGCGGGCGGGGCTGGACGTCGTGCCGCGCCCCGCCGGTTCCGGCGGCACCGGGGACTGTGACGGCCCGGCCGTCCTGGACCCGCTGGCCGGGCGGAGTCCGGCCGCCGTGGCGGCGCCCCCGCTCGTCGCGGGGCAGGGAACCGCCACGTTCGCCGTCTTCGACGTGCCCGACGAGGCCGCGCTGGCCGCCCGCGGCGCCGGGACCTGCGTGGCCACCGTCCTGGCCGGCCGCCTGGTGCACCGGCGGCGCTGAAACCGCCGGGCGGCACGGCGGGCGGCGTGGGCCGGCCGGGGACGGGCTGCCACAATGGGCCCGTGACCCGCGCATCCCTGGACAAGCAGCCGCACGAAGTCGCCTCGATGTTCGACGACGTGGCGGAACGGTACGACCTGACCAACGACGTGCTGTCCCTCGGCCAGGACCGCCGATGGCGCAAGGAGGTCGCCCGCGCCGTCGACGCGCGCCCCGCGCAGAAGATCCTCGACCTGGCGGCCGGCACCGGCACGTCCTCGCTGCCCTTCGCCCGCGCCGGGGCCTACGTGGTCCCCTGCGACTTCTCCCTCGGCATGCTCCGGGTCGGCAAGCGCAACCACGCGTGGCTCCCGCACACCGCCGGGGACGCCACCCGGCTGCCCTTCAAGGACGACGTGTTCGACGCCGTCACCATCTCCTTCGGGCTGCGCAACGTGCAGGACTTCGACGCCGCGCTGCGCGAGATGCACCGGGTGACCCGGCCCGGCGGGCGGATCGTCATCTGCGAGTTCTCGCACCCCACGTGGGCGCCGTTCCGCACCGTCTACACCGAGTACCTGATGCGCGCGCTGCCGCCGCTCGCCCGCACGGTGTGCACCAACCCGGACGCCTACGTGTACCTCGCCGAGTCGATCCGGGCCTGGCCCGACCAGCCCGCGCTGGCCGAGCGGCTGGACAAGGCCGGCTGGTCCCGGGTGGCCTGGCGGAACCTGACGGGCGGCGTGGTCACCCTGCACCGAGGCTTCAAGGAGAGCTGACGGGCAGCGCGTCCCCTCCCGCCCGGCGGTCACGAGGAGGCCGTGAGCGGCGCGGTGACCGCGCCGCCCGGCCTCAGGGAAGGCCGGCGGGCAGCAGGGCGCGGCCGCACGGCGGCAGCGGATCCTGCCCGGGCGGGCGCGGTTCCTCCAGCGCGCGCCGCGGACCCCCGCCGGGCGGGCCGGACCCGCGCGGCTCGCGCATCCCGCCGCCGCCCTCGCCCTCACCCGGGTCGAACCACACGTGGACCGGGGACGCGCGCGGCACCCGGGTTCCGGGCTGCGGGTACTGGCGCACGACGTGATCGACGACGGTGAGGTGGAATTCGGGCCGGTCCGGCGCGTCGAGGTACAGCCCCCGCGCGCGGGCCGCCTCGCGCGCGTCCACGGCCATCAGGCCGACCAGACGCGGTACGCGCACGTCGGGTGTCCCGGGTGTCACTCGCACGGACGTCACCCCCCAGCGGTACCGGCAGGGTAGACCCGCCGGGGTGCCCGCCGGAAGGTTCGCGTCGCGTTACGTGACAGCGGATGACCGTGAGTGATCGTCAGGTGAGGTGCGGGGCCGGGCCGGAGCGGTCACAGGGCCAGCCGGAAGCAGTGCCCCGCACGCCGGGACACGGGCGTCGTGTACGTCTCGGCGAGGCGCATGCCGAGCCGCCGGGTGACCGCGACGGAGCGGGCGTTGCGGGCGTCCACCATCGCCACCACGTCCGTGACGCCGGCCGCGCGGACCCGCTCCAGGGTCTGCCGGGCCGCCGCGGTGACGTACCCCCTGCCCCAGTACCGCCGCCCAGCCGCCAGCCGATCTCCGTCTCGCCGGTGGGGCCCCAGTCCCGCTCCCAGGGCTGCGCGCCGGTGAAGCCGACGACCTCGCCCGCCTCGTCGAGCAGGGTCCACAGGCAGAAGCCCCGCTCGGCGTCGTGCCGGCGCTGGCGGGCGGTGAGCTCCTCGTAGACCGACAACTCCGCGGGCCTGCCGCCCTGGAACTCCATGACCTCGGGGTCGGCGAAGAGGCGGTGCCAGACGACCGCGTCCTCATGGGTGGGCACGCGGAGCCGCACGGCGGGGAGAGCTCTGGTCACGGATGCAGCCCTTCAGCCGGGTGATCGATTCTCCTGCATAGACTGCCCCTGTCCAGTGCCGGCCGGCACGCAGATTTCGAGCCTTGGGGAGAACCCGCCGTGACCGAGCCCCTCTCCGACAACACCGCCGACGTGATCGTCGTGGGCGCGGGGCCAGCCGGCTCCACCACCGCCTACCACCTGGCCAGGTCCGGACTCGACGTGCTCCTGCTGGAGAAGACCGAGTTCCCGCGGGAGAAGGTCTGCGGCGACGGCCTCACCCCGCGCGCCACGAAGCAGCTCGTCGCCATGGGCATCGACATCTCCGAAGAGGCGGGCTGGCTGCGCAACAAGGGCCTGCGCATCATCGGCGGCGGTGTCCGGCTCCAGCTGGACTGGCCGGAACTCGCCTCCTTCCCCGACTACGGCCTGGTCCGCAAGCGGGACGACTTCGACGAACAGCTCGCCCGGCAGGCCCAGAAGGCCGGCGCGCGGCTGTACGAGCGCTGCAACGTGGGCGCGCCGATCATCGACGACCGCACCGGCCGCATCACCGGGGTCAAGGCCAAGCTGGGCGAGGAGAAGCGCGAAGTCACCTTCCACGCCCCGCTGGTGGTGGCCGCGGACGGCAACTCCACCCGGCTGTCCCTGGCGATGGGCCTGCACCGGCGCGAGGACCGCCCGATGGGCGTCGCCGTCCGCACGTACTTCACCTCGCCCCGCCACGACGACGACTACCTGGAATCCTGGCTGGAGTTGTGGGACCGCCGCGGCCCGCAGGACCGGCTGCTGCCCGGCTACGGCTGGATCTTCGGCATGGGCGACGGCACCAGCAACGTCGGCCTCGGCGTCCTCAACACCTCCGAGTCGTTCAAGGAGCTGGACTGGCGCGAGGTCCTCAAGGCCTGGTGCGCCTCGATGCCCGAGGAGTGGGGCTACACCCCGGACAACATGACCGGCCCGATCCGCGGCGCCGCCCTCCCCATGGCCTTCAACCGCCAGCCGCACTACACCCGCGGCCTGCTCCTGGTCGGCGACGCGGGCGGCCTGGTCAACCCGTTCAACGGCGAGGGCATCGCCTACGCCATGGAGTCCGCGCAGATCGCCGCCGAGGTCATCGTGCAGGCGCACGCGCGGGCGACCCCGGCCCAGCGGGAGTTCGCCCTCCAGCGCTACCCGCGCGTCCTCAAGGACACCTACGGCGGCTACTACACGCTCGGCCGCGCCTTCGTGAAGCTCATCGGCAACCCCAAGATCATGCAGATCGCCGCCCAGCGCGGACTCACCCACCCGATGCTGATGCGGTTCACCCTGAAGCTGCTCGCCAACCTGACCGACCCGACGGGCGGCGACGCCATGGACCGCATCATCAACGGCCTGAGCAAGGTGGCCCCGAAGGCCTGACCGGCGGGCGGCGCCCGCCCACGTGCGCCCATGTGCGCCCGCGCACCGGCCGCGCGTCCGACGGGTCCGGCCCGTCCAGCCGTCCGGCCCGAACGTGATCACGACGTGATGCGTGCGGGGACAGCCGGTCGCCCGGCCCCCGAGTCGAACGGGACGTACCCATCCCCATCCCCTTCCCGTTCGTGTACCGCGTCGACCGCGTGGTCGAGGGCGCGGTGGCGCTGCCCGAGTGGGACAACCCCGGGGACTCGGACCCGTAGAACGACTCCGCCTGGATCGTGCTCGACGCCGCCGGCGAACCCGGCGACGACGGCACCGCGCCCGCCACGACGCCACCCTCGGACGGCAAGGACGCCAAGGACGGCAACGACGGCAACGACGGCGACCAGGACGGGACGGGCGGCGGGAGCGGGACGGGCGGCGCCTCCGGTGACGCCGGGGGCGCCGGCGCGCTCGCGTTCACCGGGGCCGGCGGCACGGCACTGATCGGCGGGGCCGCGGCGCTGGCGCTGAGCCTCGGCGCGGGCCTCACCCTGTTCCTGCGCCGGCGCGCACGGCTGTCCGGCGGCGCCGCCGTCTGACCCGGAAGCCGTACGAGGCGGCTGCGGGCGGTCGGGGGCCCGTGACGGACTCCCGGCCGCCGACGGCCCGTCGGGGCGCTCCACGGGCCCGTCAGGGGCCGTGGAGCCGCTCCGCGCGGGCGTGAGGGCACGCCAAAGAGCCCCGGCAAAGGGGTGATTCGGGCAATTCAGTGCAACCGCCCCCGCGGGGCGGGTGCTCCTCGCGGGCCCGTGCGCGGGGTGCGTCCCGGACCGCTCCGGTCACCCGTGCGGGTGGGGTGCGGACCCCCGCGGTCACCCGTGCGGGTCCCGTGCCGGCCCGCCCGGACCCGCCTCGCGGCAGGGGGCGATCCGCCCGAAGTGCCCCCCGAGGGGCGGGATGTGAACGGCGGAGGGCCGCTGCCCCCGAGCGGCAGCGGCCCTCCGGCGTCTCGTCGTACGGCTCAGAGGACGCGCACGGCGCCCGACGCCGGGTAGCCGGACAGGTCCTGGATGACGACGCCCTTGGAGGGGTTGGCCGCGTCCAGGTACTGGCCGTTACCGATGTAGACACCCGTGTGGTACGCGGAGCCCTTCCCGCCCCAGTACAGGATGTCGCCCACCTGGATCTGCGAGAGCGGGATGTCGGTGCCGACCGTCGACTGGGCCTGGGAGACGCGCGGCAGGTCGACGCCGACCTGCTTGAACGCGGCCTGCACCAGGCTGGAGCAGTCCCAGGCGTTGGGGCCCGTGGCGCCCATGACGTAGGCGTCGCCGACCTGCGCCTTGAGGAAGGCGATGACCGTCGCGACGCTGCCGCTGGCCGGCGCGGAGGCGGTCGTGGCGGCCGTGGCCGTGCTGGTGGACAGGCTCGGGCGGTCGGCGGTGCGCGTGGCGCGGTCCGCGGCGGCCTTGCGGGCGTCCTCGGCGGCCTTCTTCTTCGCCGCCGCCTTCTTCTTGGCCTCGGCGAGGTCCGCCTTGGCCTCCTTGGCCGCCTCGGCGGCGGCCGCGTCGCGCTCGGCCCGCAGCTGGTAGTTCGCGGCGGCCTGCTGCGTGGCGTCCGCGGACTGGGCGACCTGAGCGGCCAGGTCGGCCGTCAGGGTGGGCAGTTCGAGGGTCTGGGTCACCGGCTCGGCTGCGTTCGCCGAACCCGATGCGCCGGCCACTGCCAGGGTGCTGAGGACGCCACCGGCCACGCCGGCCCGCATCGCCATCGTGGTCTGTGCGGTGCGCCGGGGCTTCCGGTGGCTGCGTATGTGAGCGGTGTGGGACATGGGAACAACCGGTACCAGGGGCTCCTTCATATCCACAAGAAACGTGTGCTGCGCCACAGTTGTTCAATCGGGACCCCGAATCCCGGGCGTGTCGTTCCTTATTGACGCCGTAACGGACATTGCGGGCGCCCGGTAATCGGCCTGTGATCACGGCCTTTCATCGTTACGCCCGAATTGCCCGCCACCTACCACCGGTTCGGCCGATTGGCCAAGCCCTCTTGTTCGGCCGGGCCCACGGATGTGGCGGAGGTCACGGAACGATTACCCCTGCGGCCGCGTCCCGGGGGCCGGCCGTGACGGGCGGCCGGACCGGGCCGCGCGGGCGCCGGACTTCGTGAACGCGTGCACGTGTCCACATCGCTCCGCGCGACCCCTCCCAGGTGTGAACGGGCCTCTATCAAGAGATCAGGTCCAGCACCAATTTGCATGCAGAGGAAATCTCTTGATATGGAGACGCACCCCTCCGACCTGCACTGACGTGCCAAAATGTCACTTCTCGTGATCGCGCGGACGCTTCGCGTACGAAGATCACCGCTCATCCGACTTCATGATCGTTCGTCAGGTGGCAGAGATCACAAAGGTAGTGGGATACCCCGTGTCGCAGATCACAGACCACCGGGCATAGGATGCGGAGCAGTTGGGCTTGTGACCTGCTTCACATGTTCTCGATCTTCGTCGGGGCGGGCGTGGTTCGAGGGGTTGATGAGGCAGGTGGGAGGTCCGACGCGCCAGCAGTCAGTGCCGACTGAGAGGAGCGAGGAGCGGTGAACGCGTATGCGCCCATCCTCGTACTGGGAGCCCTCGGGGCAGGCTTTGCGATCTTCTCCGTGGTCATGGCCACGCTGATCGGTCCGAAGCGCTACAACCGCGCCAGGCTCGAGGCCTACGAATGCGGAATCGAGCCGACCCCCACGCCGGCCGGCGGCGGGCGCTTCCCGATCAAGTACTACCTGACGGCGATGCTCTTCATCATCTTCGATATCGAGATCGTCTTCCTCTACCCCTGGGCCGTCAGCTTCGACGCCCTGGGGATCTTCGGGCTCGTGGAGATGCTGCTCTTCGTGCTCACCGTCTTCGTCGCGTACGCGTACGTATGGCGGCGCGGCGGCCTGGAATGGGACTGAGGGGTTAGCCATGGGACTCGAAGAAAAGCTGCCGAGCGGCTTCCTGCTCACCACCGTCGAGCAGGCCGCGGGCTGGGTGCGCAAGTCGTCCGTCTTCCCGGCCACGTTCGGCCTCGCGTGCTGTGCCATCGAGATGATGACCACCGGCGCCGGCCGCTACGACCTGGCGCGCTTCGGCATGGAGGTCTTCCGCGGCTCGCCCCGGCAGGCGGACCTGATGATCGTGGCCGGCCGGGTCAGCCAGAAGATGGCGCCGGTGCTGCGGCAGGTCTACGACCAGATGCCGAACCCGAAGTGGGTGATCTCCATGGGGGTCTGTGCCTCCTCGGGCGGCATGTTCAACAACTACGCGATCGTCCAGGGCGTCGACCACGTCGTCCCGGTCGACATCTACCTGCCCGGCTGCCCGCCCCGGCCCGAGATGCTCCTGGACGCGATCCTCAAGCTGCACGAGAAGATCCAGAACTCCAAGCTCGGCGTGAACGCCGAGGAGGCGGCCCGCGAGGCGGAGGAGGCGGCGCTCAAGGCCCTGCCCACCATCGAGATGAAGGGGCTGCTGCGATGAGCGACGCACACCGCACCGAGGGTGACGGCGTGAACCCCGAGAAGGACCTCTCCGCGGAGAACCTCCCCGGCCAGCGCGGCGACGGCGGCGAGGAGATCCGCGTCCAGCGCGGCATGTTCGGCGCCCAGAGCGGCGGCGACACCTCCGGTTACGGCGGGCTGGTCCGCTCGGTCCGTCTCCCGGGACCGTCGAGCCGCCCCTACGGCGGATGGTTCGACGAGGTCGCCGACGAACTCGAGGGCGCGCTGGAGGAGCAGGACCTCCTCCCGGACAACGCCATCGAGAAGACGGTCGTCGACCGAGGCGAACTCACCTTCCACATCGAGCGCGAGCACCTCGTACGGGTCGCGAAGACCCTGCGCGACGACCCCGCGCTGCGCTTCGAACTGTGCACCGGCGTCAGCGGCGTGCACTACCCCAACGACAAGGGGCGCGAGCTGCACGCCGTCTACCACCTGCGCTCGATCACCCACAACCGGGTGATCCGCCTGGAGGTCAGCGCGCCCGACAGCGACCCGCACATCCCGTCGCTGTTCTCGGTCTACCCGACCAACGACTGGCACGAGCGCGAGACGTACGACTTCTTCGGCATCGTCTTCGACGGTCACCCGGCCCTGACGCGGATCATGATGCCGGACGACTGGCAGGGCCACCCGCAGCGCAAGGACTACCCCCTCGGCGGCATCCCCGTCGAGTACAAGGGCGCCCAGATCCCGGCTCCGGACCAGCGGAGGTCGTACTCATGAGCACGCACACCCCCTCTTCCGCCTCGGCCCGCGAAACCACCGAGGGCACCGTCTACACGGTGACCGGCGGCGACTGGGACGAGATCGTCGAGGCCGCGGCCCGCGCCGACGACGAACGCATCGTCGTCAACATGGGCCCCCAGCACCCCTCCACCCACGGAGTGCTCCGCCTGATCCTGGAGATCGACGGCGAGACCGTCACCGAGGCCCGCGCCGGCATCGGCTACCTCCACACCGGCATCGAGAAGAACCTCGAGTACCGCACGTGGACGCAGGGCACCACGTTCGTGACGCGCATGGACTACCTGACGCCGTTCTTCAACGAGACGGCGTACTGCCTCGCGGTCGAGAAGCTGCTCGGCATCGAGGACCAGGTGCCCGACCGCGCCTCGGTGATCCGGGTGCTCCTGATGGAGCTGAACCGGCTCTCCTCCCACCTGGTGTGCATCGCCACCGGCGGCATGGAGCTCGGCGCCACCACGATCATGATCTACGGGTTCCGGGACCGCGAACTCGTGCTCGACATCTTCGAGCTGATCACCGGCCTGAGGATGAACCACGCCTACATCCGCCCCGGCGGACTCGCCCAGGACCTGCCGCCCGGCGCGGTGGACCAGATCCGCGAGTTCGTGAAGAAGATGCGCAAGAACCTCCCGGAGTACGACGCGCTCGCCACCGGGAACCCCATCTTCAAGGCGCGGCTGCAGGACGTCGGCTACCTCGACCTGGCCGGCTGCATGGCCCTCGGGGTCACCGGCCCCGTGCTGCGCTCCACCGGCCTGCCCCACGACCTGCGCAAGGCCCAGCCGTACTGCGGCTACGAGACCTACGACTTCGAGGTCCCGACCGCCGACACCGCCGACTCCTACGGGCGCTTCCTGATCCGCCTGGAGGAGATGCGCCAGTCGCTGAACATCATCGAGCAGTGCCTGGACCGGCTCCAGCCGGGCCCGGTCATGGTCGCCGACAAGAAGATCGCCTGGCCCGCCCAGCTCGCCCTGGGACCGGACGGCCTGGGCAACTCCCTCGACCACATCAAGCAGATCATGGGCACCTCCATGGAGGCCCTGATCCACCACTTCAAGCTGGTCACCGAGGGCTTCCGGGTCCCGCCCGGCCAGGCGTACACCGCGGTCGAGTCGCCCAAGGGCGAACTCGGGGTGCACGTCGTCTCCGACGGCGGCACCCGCCCCTACCGGGTCCACTTCCGCGACCCGTCCTTCACCAACCTGCAGGCCATGGCGGCGATGTGCGAGGGCGGCCAGGTCGCCGACGTCATCGTCGCCGTCGCGTCCATCGACCCCGTGATGGGAGGCGTCGACCGGTGACCACCTCTTCTTCGGAGCGGGGCGTCAGCCTGGGCATGCCCGAACTGCCCGCGCCCGACTACCCCGACGACGTCCGCGCCCGGCTGGAGGCCGACGCGCGCGACATCGTCGCCCGCTACCCCGACTCCCGGTCCGCCCTCCTGCCCCTGCTGCACCTCGTGCAGTCGGAGGAGGGCCACGTCACGCGCACCGGGATGCGGTTCTGCGCGGACGTCCTCGGCCTGACCACAGCCGAGGTCACCGCCGTCGCGACCTTCTACACCATGTACCGGCGCAAGCCGAGCGGCGATTACCAGGTCGGGGTGTGCACCAACACGCTGTGCGCCGTCATGGGCGGCGACCAGATCTTCGAGGAGCTCCAGGAGCACCTGGGCGTCGGCAACGGCGAGACCACCGGCGACGGCAAGGTGACGCTGGAGCACATCGAGTGCAACGCGGCCTGCGACTTCGCGCCCGTGGTGATGGTGAACTGGGAGTTCTTCGACAACCAGACGCCCGAGAGCGCCAAGCGCATGGTGGACGACCTGCGGGCCGGCCGCCCGGTGGCACCCACCCGCGGGGCCCCGCTGTGCACCTTCAAGGAGACCGCCCGGATCCTCGCCGGCTTCCCCGACGAGCGGGACGGCGCCGTCGAGGCCACCGGCGGAGCCGGACCCGCCTCCCTGGCCGGCCTGAAGCTGGCCAAGGGCGAGGCCCCGCCCGCCCGCGTGGTCCACCCGCGCGGCGAGGCACCCGCCGAGGCCCCGCCGCACGAGCCGTCGCCCACGGAACACCTCAGCTCGCACGACGCGCCGCAGGACACCGCGGCCTCCGACCCCGCGCACCCGTCACCCACCACCTCCCGTGACCCGGAGACGCCACCCCGTCCCTCCGGCCCCACGGGATCCGCTGCCGAGGAGGGGGAGTGATGACCTTGGCACCCGAGATCAAGGACACCGGCCCGGAGAAGCTGCTCGCACCCGTCCTGTCCGCCTTCTGGGACCAGGAACGCTCCTGGACCCTGGACACCTACCGCAGACACGACGGGTACGAAGGGCTCCGCAAGGCGCTCGCCATGACGCCCGACGAGGTCATCGCCTACGTCAAGGAGTCCGGTCTGCGCGGACGCGGCGGCGCCGGCTTCCCCACCGGCATGAAGTGGCAGTTCATCCCGCAGGGCGACGGCAAGCCCCACTACCTCGTCGTCAACGCCGACGAGTCGGAGCCCGGCACCTGCAAGGACATCCCGCTCCTGTTCGCCAACCCGCACAGCCTCATCGAGGGCATCGTGATCGCCTGCTACGCCATCCGGTCGTCGCACGCCTTCATCTACCTCCGGGGCGAGGTCGTTCCCGTGCTGCGACGGCTGCACGAGGCCGTGCGCGAGGCCCGGGAGGCCGGCTTCCTCGGCGAGAACATCCTGGGCAGCGGACTCGACCTGGAACTCACCGTGCACGCGGGGGCGGGCGCGTACATCTGCGGTGAGGAGACCGCGCTGCTCGACTCGCTCGAAGGCCGCCGCGGCCAGCCGCGGCTGCGTCCTCCCTTCCCCGCGGTCGCGGGGCTGTACGCGTGCCCCACTGTGGTGAACAACGTCGAGTCCATCGCCTCGGTTCCCGCCATCATGAACCGGGGCAAGGACTGGTTCCGCTCCATGGGCAGCGAGAAGTCCCCGGGCTTCACGCTCTACTCCCTCAGCGGCCACGTCGCCCAGCCCGGCCAGTACGAGGCACCGCTCGGCATCACCCTGCGCCAGCTGCTGGAGATGAGCGGCGGCATGCGCCCGGGCCACCGGCTGAAGTTCTGGACCCCGGGCGGCTCCTCCACGCCGCTGCTCACCGACGAACACCTCGACGTCCCCCTGGACTACGAGGGGGTGGGCGCCGCCGGTTCCATGCTCGGCACCAAGGCGCTGCAGTGCTTCGACGAGACCACCTGCGTGGTCCGCGCCGTGACCCGCTGGACCGAGTTCTACGCCCACGAGTCCTGCGGCAAGTGCACGCCCTGCCGCGAAGGGACGTACTGGCTGGTGCAGTTGTTGCGGGACATCGAGGCCGGCAAGGGCCGGATGTCCGACCTGGACAAGCTGAACGACATCGCCGACAACATCAACGGCAAGGCGTTCTGCGCCCTCGGCGACGGCGCCGCCTCGCCGATCTTCTCCTCGCTGAAGTACTTCCGCGAGGAGTACGAGCAGCACATCACGGGCCGTGGCTGCCCCTTCGACCCGGCCAAGTCGACGGCCTGGGCCGACCGTACGGAGGTGCACGCATGACTGTGACCACCAACGCTCCCTCCGGCGGGGGAGAGGCGGCGGTCCCGCCCGAGGACCTGGTGACGCTGACCATCGACGGCGTCGAGATCAGCGTGCCCAAGGGCACCCTGGTCATCCGGGCCGCCGAACAGCTCGGCATCGAGATCCCCCGGTTCTGCGACCACCCCCTCCTCGACCCGGTCGGCGCCTGCCGCCAGTGCATCGTCGAGGTGGAAGGCCAGCGCAAGCCGATGGCCTCCTGCACCATCACCTGCACCGACGGGATGGTGGTGAGGACCCAGCTCACCTCGCCGGTCGCCGAGAAGGCGCAGAAGGGGATGCTGGAGTTCCTGCTCATCAACCACCCCCTGGACTGCCCGGTCTGCGACAAGGGCGGCGAGTGCCCGCTGCAGAACCAGTCCATGTCGCACGGGCACGCCGACTCCCGCTTCGAGGGCACCAAGCGCACCTACGAGAAGCCCGTCCCCATCTCCACCCAGGTCCTGCTCGACCGCGAGCGGTGCGTGCTGTGCGCGCGCTGCACCCGGTTCTCCGTGCAGGTCGCGGGCGACCCGATGATCGAACTGCTGGAGCGGGGCGCCCTGCAGCAGGTCGGCACCGGCGAGGGCGACCCCTTCGAGTCGTACTTCTCCGGCAACACCATCCAGATCTGCCCGGTCGGCGCGCTCACCTCGGCGGCCTACCGCTTCCGCGCCCGCCCCTTCGACCTGGTCTCCTCGCCGTCGGTGTGCGAGCACTGCTCCGGCGGCTGCGCCACCCGCACCGACCACCGGCGCGGCAAGGTCATGCGGCGCCTGGCGGGCAACGACCCCGAGGTCAACGAGGAGTGGATCTGCGACAAGGGCCGCTTCGGGTTCCGCTACGCGCAGCAGCGCGACCGGCTCCACACCCCGCTGGTGCGCAACGCCGAGGGTGAACTGGAGCCCGCCTCCTGGCCGGAGGCGCTCCAGATCGCCGCCCAGGGGCTGCTCGCCTCCCGGGGCCGCACCGGCGTCCTGACCGGCGGCCGGCTCACCGTCGAGGACGCCTACGCGTACAGCAAGTTCGCGCGGGTGGCCCTGGGCACCAACGACATCGACTTCCGGGCGCGGGTGCACAGCGGCGAGGAGGCCGACTTCCTGGCCGCCCGGGTCGCCGGACGCGGCCGTGACCTGGACGGCACGGGCGTCACCTACACGGCGCTGGAGAAGGCGCCCGCCGTCCTGCTGGTCGGGTTCGAGTCGGAGGAGGAGGCGCCCGGCGTCTTCCTGCGGCTGCGCAAGGCCTGGCGCAAGCGCGGCCAGCGCACCTTCGCGCTGGCCACCCACGCCACCCGCGGCCTTCAGAAGGCGGGCGGCACGCTGCTGCCCGCCGCCCCCGGCACCGAGACCGAGTGGCTGGACGCCCTCGCGAGCGGCGTCGGCCTGGAGGGCGACGGGGCCGCCGCGTCCGAGGCGCTGCGCGCCGACGGCGCGGTGATCGTCGTCGGCGAGCGGCTCGCGGCCGTCGCGGGCGGCCTGACCGCCGCCGTCCGGACGGCGACCGCGACCGGCGCCCGGCTGGCGTGGATCCCGCGCCGCGCCGGGGAGCGGGGCGCGATCGAGGCGGGCGCCCTGCCCACCCTGCTGCCGGGCGGACGCCCGGCGACCGACCCGCGGGCGCGGGAGGAGGTCGCCGCCGCCTGGGGCGTCGCCGAACTCCCGCTCCGCTTCGGCCGTGACACCACCGGGATCGTCGAGGCCGCCGCGGACGGCCAGCTGCAGGCGCTGCTGGTGGCCGGGGTCGAGGTCGCCGACCTGCCCGACCCGGCCCGCGCGCGGGAGGCCCTGGCCGAGGCCGGGTTCGTGGTCTCCCTGGAGCTGCGGCCCGGTGAGGTGACCGCGCTCGCCGACGTGGTGCTGCCGGTCGCCCCGGTCGTCGAGAAGGACGGCACGTTCCTCAACTGGGAAGGCCGGGCGCGCCTGTTCGAGGCGTCGATCAAGCCCGACCAGATGACCCGCCGCCCCGCGCCGACCGACGCGCGGGTGCTGCAGATGCTGGCCGACGCCATGGACGTCCACCTGGGCCTGCCCGATCTGCGCACCCTGCGCGCGGAGCTGGACCGGCTCGGCACCTGGGACGGCCCGCGGGCCACCGACCCGGAGGACCGGGCGGGCGCGCTGCCCCGGCCCGCCGCCGGCGAGGCGGTGCTGGCCGGACACCGGCTGCTGCTCGACCAGGGCCTGCTCCAGCAGGGCGACGAGGCGCTCGCCGGCACCCGGCACGCCGCGCTCGCCCGCGTCTCGGCCGCCACGGCCGCCGAGGCGGGCGTCAAGGACGGCGACCTGCTCGCGGTCACCGGCACCACCGGGACGGTCGCGCTGCCGCTGGCCGTCACCGAGATGCCCGACCGCGTGGTGTGGCTCCCGCTGAACTCGGCCGGCGACGGCGTCGCCTCCGACACCGGGGCGCTGCCCGGCTCCCTCGTCCGCATCGGCCCGGCGACCGGCGCCGGCGAGGCCCCCCAGGAGGTGGAGGCATGATGTACCTCTCCGCCGAAGACCTCTCGATGTTCGGCCGCGACCCCTGGTGGCTGGTCGTCGTCAAGGCGGTGTTCTGCTTCGCGTTCCTGATGGTGACGGTGCTGATCGCCATCGTGATGGAGCGCAAGTTCGTCGCCTGGATGCAGCTGCGCATCGGCCCCAACCGGAACGGCCCCTGGGGCATGCTCCAGTCGCTCGCCGACGGCGTGAAACTGATGCTCAAGGAAGACGTCGTCGTCAAGCGCGCCGACAAGGCGGTCTACATCCTCGCGCCGATCGTCGCCGCCATCCCGGCCTTCATGGCGATCGCCGTGATCCCCTTCGGGCCGGCGGGCAACGAGATCTCCATCTTCGGCCAGCGCACCACGATGCAGCTCACCGACCTGCCGATCGCGATGCTCTACATCCTCGCGGTCGCCTCGATCGGCATCTACGGCATCATGCTGGCGGGCTGGAGCTCCGGCTCCACGTACCCGCTGCTGGGCGGTCTGCGCTCGTGCGCGCAGATGATCTCCTACGAGATCGCGATGGGTCTCGCCTTCGCCTCCGTGTTCCTCTACTCGGGGTCGATGTCGACCTCGCAGATCGTGGAGCAGCAGACCGACCGCTGGTACATCCTGCTGCTGCCCATCTCCTTCATCATCTACATCGTCACCATGGTCGGGGAGACCAACCGCGCCCCGTTCGACATGCCGGAGTCCGAGGGCGACCTGGTCGGCGGCTTCAACACCGAGTACTCGTCGATCAAGTTCGCGATGTTCATGCTCGCCGAGTACATCAACATGGTGACCGTCGCGGCCGTGGCGACCACGCTGTTCCTCGGCGGCTGGCGGGCCCCGTGGCCCGTCAGCACCTTCTGGGAGGGCGCCAACCACGGCTGGTGGCCGATGCTCTGGTTCGTCCTCAAGGTCCAGATGCTGCTGTTCTGCTTCGTCTGGCTGCGCGGCACGCTCCCCCGGGTGCGCTACGACCAGCTGATGAAGCTGGGCTGGAAGGTGCTCATCCCGGTTGCGCTGGCCTGGCTGATGCTCGTCGCCACCGTGCGCGCGCTGCGCAACGAGAACGTCGGCTTCAGCGACATCGCCCTCTACATCGGAGGCGCGGTCCTCGCCCTGCTGCTGCTCTCCTTCGTCGCGGACTTCTTCCGCGACAAGGCCAAGCGGGCGGAGCAGGCCGCCGCCGAACCCCCGGCCGCGTTCGACCCGATGGCGGGCGGGTTCCCCGTACCGCCGCTGCCCGGACAGGAACTGCCGCCGGTGCCCCGCCGCCGTCCCCGCCGGGAGCGGGAGCTGATCACCAGTGGCGGACCCGATACTCAGAGTGACGAATCCCTGGGTGGATCCACGGATGGAAAGGAGGCGTCCGATGGCTGAGCAGCCCAAGGAGGCCGGGCAGACGAAGCCCGGTTTCCTGAACCCCGTGGCCGGCTTCGGCGTGACCTTCAAGGCCATGTTCAAGAAGCGGCTCACCGAGCAGTACCCCGAGCAGCAGAAGACCACCGCTCCGCGCTTCCACGGACGGCACCAGCTCAACCGCCATCCGGACGGCCTGGAGAAGTGCGTCGGCTGCGAGTTGTGCGCCTGGGCCTGTCCCGCCGACGCGATCTACGTGGAGGGCGCGGACAACACCGAGGAGGAGCGCTACTCGCCGGGCGAGCGGTACGGCCGCGTCTACCAGATCAACTACGCCCGCTGCATCCTGTGCGGGCTGTGCATCGAGGCGTGCCCCACGCGGGCGCTGACGATGACCAACGAGTTCGAACTGGCCGACTCCAGCCGTGCCGACCTCATCTACACCAAGGAGCAGCTGCTCGCCGGTCTGGAGGAGGGCATGGTGGACAGCCCGCACGCCATGTACCCGGGCACCGACGAACAGGACTACTACCGGGGCCTGGTGACCGAGGCCGCCCCCGGCACGGAGCGCCAGGTCGCCCACTCCAAGGGGGAGGTCGTCCAGGAGGCCGACTCCACGTTCGGCCCGGACGAACCGGCGTCGGAGCAGGTGATCGGCCGATGACCGCGCTCGCCGCCTACACCACCTCCACCGGCGAGGCCGTCCAGTTCTGGATCCTGGGCACGATCGCCGTGATCGGCGCCCTGTGCACCGTCTTCATGAAGCGGGCCGTGCACAGCGCGCTGTGCCTCGCGGGCACGATGATCATCCTGGCGGTCTTCTACCTCGCCAACGGCGCCTACTTCCTGGGCGTCGTGCAGATCGTCGTCTACACCGGCGCGGTCATGATGCTGTTCCTGTTCGTGGTGATGCTGGTCGGCGTCACCGCGGCGGACTCCCTGAAGGAGACCATCAAGGGCCAGCGCTGGCTGGCCCTGCTGTGCATGGCCGGCTTCGGCATCCTGCTGGTCGGCGGCATCGGCAACGCCTCCCTCACCGAGTTCAACGGCATCGGCGCGGCGAACGCGGGCGGCAACGTGGAGGGCATCGCCACTCTCCTGTTCACCCGCTACGTGTTCGCCTTCGAGATCACCGGCGCGCTGCTCATCACGGCCGCCGTCGGCGCCATGGTGCTCACCCACCGGGAGCGCACCGAGCGCGCCCGGACCCAGCGGGAGCTGGCCGAGCAGCGGGTCCGCGAGGGCACGTACCTCCCGCCGCTGCCCGCCCCCGGCGTGTACGCGCGGCACAACGCCGTGGACATCGCCGGACTGCTGCCCGACGGCACGCCCTCCGACCTCACGGTCAGCGCCACGCTGCGCGAGCGGGGCCAGATCCGTGACGTGTCGCAGGAGGCGATGAACGACCTGCGGGCGCTGGAGCAGCGCGCGGAGGAGCGCCTGGGCCGCACGGCGATCGAAGCCGGACCGTTCAAGGGGACCGAGGAGGGGCAGAAGTGAACCCGGTCAACTACCTCTACCTCGCCGCCCTGCTCTTCACGATCGGCGCCACCGGCGTACTGATCAGGCGCAACGCGATCGTGGTGTTCATGTGCATCGAGCTCATGCTCAACGCCTGCAACCTCGCCTTCGTCGCCTTCTCCCGGATGCACGGCAACCTCGACGGCCAGATCATCGCCTTCTTCACGATGGTCGTCGCCGCCGCGGAGGTCGTGGTCGGGCTGGCGATCATCGTGTCCCTGTTCCGTTCCCGCCACTCGGCCTCGGTCGACGACGCCAGCCTGATGAAGCTGTGAGGGGCTGCTGAATCGTGGAGAACCTGATTGCGCTGCTGGTGGCGGCGCCCCTGCTCGGAGCGGCGGTCCTGCTGTGCGGCGGCCGCAGACTGGACGCCGTCGGCCACTGGATCGGCACGGCCCTGGCCGGCGTCTCCTTCGCGGTCGGCCTGGTGCTGTTCACCGACCTGCTCGGCAAGGACGCCGCCGACCGCACCGTCACGCAGCACCTGTTCAGCTGGATCCCGGTGGAGGGATTCCAGGCCGACATCGCCTTCCGGCTCGACCAGCTGTCGATGACGTTCGTCCTGCTGATCACCGGCGTCGGCTCGCTGATCCACCTCTACTCCGTCGGGTACATGGAGCACGACGAGCGGCGCCGCCGCTTCTTCGGCTTCCTGAACCTCTTCCTCGCGGCGATGCTCCTGCTGGTCCTCGCCGACAACTACCTGCTGCTGTACTTCGGCTGGGAGGGCGTCGGTCTCGCCTCCTACCTGCTGATCGGCTTCTGGCAGCACAAGCCCAGCGCGGCGACCGCCGCCAAGAAGGCCTTCCTGGTCAACCGGGTCGGCGACATCGGCCTGTCCATCGCGATCATGATGATGTTCGCCTGGTTCGGCACCTTCGCCTTCGGCCCGGTCCTCGGCTCCGAGGGCGAGCCGGGGCTCGCCTCGGCCGCCGGTGAGGGCAAGCTCACCGCGATCGGCCTGATGCTGCTGCTGGCCGCCTGCGGCAAGTCCGCCCAGGTGCCGCTGCAGTCCTGGCTCGGCGACGCGATGGAGGGCCCGACCCCGGTCTCGGCCCTCATCCACGCCGCGACCATGGTGACCGCGGGCGTCTACCTCATCGTCCGCTCCGGCGCCATCTTCAACGGCGCCCCGGACGCGCAGCTCGTCGTCACCATCGTCGGCGCGGTCACGCTGCTGTTCGGTGCGATCGTCGGTTGCGCCAAGGACGACATCAAGAAGGCGCTGGCCGGCTCGACCATGTCGCAGATCGGCTACATGGTCCTGGCCGCGGGCCTCGGCCCCATCGGCTACGTCTTCGCGATCATGCACCTGGTGACGCACGGCTTCTTCAAGGCCGGCCTGTTCCTCGGCGCCGGTTCGGTCATGCACGGCATGAACGACGAGGTCGACATGCGCCGTTACGGCGGCCTCAGGAAGTACATGCCGGTCACCTTCGTCACCTTCGGCCTCGGCTACCTCGCCATCATCGGCTTCCCGGGCCTGTCCGGCTTCTTCTCCAAGGACAGGATCATCGAGTCGGCCTTCGCCAAGGGCGGCACCGAGGGCTGGATCCTCGGCGCCTGCGCCCTGCTGGGCGCGGCCCTCACCGCGTACTACATGACGCGCGTGATGCTGATGACGTTCTTCGGCGAGGAGCGCTGGCGCAACGCCCCGACGCCGTCCCCGGCGGCGCCGGACGTGGAGCCCGCGGCCGAGACCCGCGGCGAGTACGCCCCGCCGCACCCGCACGAGTCGCCGAAGGTCATGACGATCCCGATGATCGTGCTGGCCGTCGGATCGGTCGCCGGCGGTGCCTTCTTCAGCATCGGCGACCGCTTCCTGAACTGGCTGGAGCCGGTCACCGGGTACGACCACGGCCACTCCCCGCTCAGCGCCCTGACGGTCACGCTGGCCACGGTCGCCGTGATGGTCGTCGGTGTGGCCGTCGCCTGGGCCCAGTACGGGCGCCGCCCGGTCCCGGCGGTCGCCCCGCGCGGTTCGCTCCTCACCCGGGCCGCCCGCCGCGACCTCCTCCAGGACGACTTCAACCACGTGGTCCTGGTCCGCGGCGGCGAACACCTCACGCGTTCGCTGGTGTACGTCGACCACACCCTGGTCGACGGCGTCGTCAACGGAACGGCCGCCTCGTTCGGCGGCCTGTCCGGCCGGATGCGCCGCCTGCAGAACGGCTTCGCCCGCTCCTACGCGGTCTCCATGTTTGGCGGCGCGGCGGTCTTGGTCGCCGCGACCCTGCTGATGAGGGCGGTCTGATACCGATGTCCTTTCCTCTGCTGACAGCGACGGCGGCGCTCCCGGCCATCGGGGCGATCGCCACGGCCGCCGTACCGGCCTCCAAGCGCACGGCAGCCAAGTGGCTGGCCCTGCTGGTCTCGCTCGCCACGCTCGCCCTGGCGGTCGTCATCCTGGTGCGCTTCGAACCGGGCGGCGACCGCTACCAGCTCACGGAGTCGCACGCCTGGATCGCCGACTTCGGGGTCCGCTACGACCTGGCGGTGGACGGCATCTCGGTCGCGCTCATCGCGCTGACCGCCCTGCTGATCCCGTTCATCGTGCTGGCGTCCTGGCACGACGCCGACCCCCTGGAGACGGGCAGCAAGCGGTGGCGGCCGACGCAGGGCTTCTTCGCCCTGATCCTCGCCATCGAGGCGATGGTGATCCTCGCCTTCATGGCCACCGACGTCTTCCTCTTCTACATCCTGTTCGAAGCCATGCTGATCCCGCTGTACTTCCTGATCGGCGGCTTCGGGGACCGGGCGCACGAGCACGGCGAGAAGGCCGGCGCCACCCAGCGGTCCTACGCGGCGGTGAAGTTCCTCCTCTACAACCTGGCCGGCGGACTGATCATGCTGGCCGCGGTGATCGGGCTGTACATGGTCGCCGGGAACTTCTCCCTCCCCGAGATCGCCGAGGCCCGGGCCAACGGCTCGCTGGAGATGGCGCAGAGCACCGAACGCTGGCTGTTCCTCGGCTTCTTCTTCGCGTTCGCGGTGAAGGCGCCGCTGTGGCCCCTGCACACCTGGCTGCCCAACGCCATGGGGGAGTCCACCGCCCCGGTCGCCGTGCTCATCACGGCGGTCGTGGACAAGGTGGGCACCTTCGCCATGCTGCGCTTCTGCCTCGGGCTGTTCCCGGAGGCGAGCCAGTGGGCGACCCCGGTGGTCCTGGTGCTGGCGGTGATCAGCATCATCTACGGGGCGCTGCTCGCGGTGGGCCAGCGCGACATCAAGCGGCTGATCGCCTACGCGTCGATCTCCCACTTCGGCTTCATCGTGATGGGCATCTTCGCGCTGACCAGCCAGGGCCAGTCCGGCGCCACGCTGTACATGGTCAACCACGGCATCTCGACGGCGCTGCTGCTGCTGGTCGCCGGGTTCCTGATCTCGCGGCGCGGCTCCCGGCTCATCGCCGACTACGGCGGGGTGCAGAAGGTGGCCCCGGTGCTGGCCGGCACCTTCCTGATCGGCGGTCTGGCGACGCTGTCGCTGCCGGGTCTGGCGCCGTTCGTCAGCGAGTTCCTGGTCCTGGTCGGCACGTTCACCCGCCACCCGGCGATCGCCATCGTCGCGACCCTCGGCATCGTGCTCGCCGCCCTGTACACCCTCGTCCTCTACCAGCGGACGATGACGGGCCCGGTGAAGCCGGAGGTCGCCAAGCTGCCCGATCTGCGGCTGCGTGAGATCGCGGTGGTCACCCCGCTGATCGTGCTGCTGCTCTTCCTGGGCGTCTATCCCAAGCCCGTCACGGACATCGTGAACCCGGCGGTGCAGCACACCATGTCCGACGTGGACCAGAAGGACCCCCAGCCCGAGGTGGAGGCGGCCAAGTGAGCGCAACAGCCATCCACAGCCTGTGGACGACGGCGGCCGAGCCGATCGCGAAGATCGACGCGCCGAAGATCGAGTACGCCCAGCTGGCGCCCACGCTGATCGTCGTCGGCGCGGCCGTCGTCGGCGTCCTCGTCGAGGGCCTGGTGCCGCGGAAGTCGCGGTACTACGCGCAGATGTTCGTCGCCGCGGTCGCCCTGACCGCCGCCTTCGCCGCCGTGGTGGCGCTGGCGGTCGACGGCTACGGCACCACGAAGGCGGGCATCGCGGCGATGGGCGCCATCGCCGTCGACGGCCCCGCCCTGTTCCTCCAGGGCGTCATCCTGCTGACCGCCCTGGTCGGCCTGTTCACCTTCGCCGAACGCCGCCTCGACCCGGAGGCGCACGGCAACCGGGTCGACTCCTTCGCCGCCCAGGCCGCCGCCGTACCCGGCAGCGACCAGGAGAAGAAGGCGGTCAAGGCGGGCTTCACCACCACCGAGGTGTTCCCGCTCCTGCTGTTCGCGGTCGCGGGCATGCTGGTCTTCCCCGCCGCCAACGACCTGCTGACGCTGTTCGTGGCCCTGGAAGTGCTCTCCCTCCCGCTGTACCTGCTCTGCGCGCTGGCCCGCCGCAAGCGGCTCATCTCGCAGGAGGCGGCGGTCAAGTACTTCCTGCTCGGCGCGTTCGCCTCGGCGTTCATGCTGTTCGGCATCGCCCTGCTGTACGGCTACGCCGGCTCCATGTCGTACGCCACGATCGCGCAGGTCGTCGAGGGCACCGTGCAGGACGTCAGCCCGGCGCTCGCGGGCACCATGGGCAACGACGCGCTGCTGCTCGTCGGCAGCGCCCTCGTGGTGATGGGCCTGCTGTTCAAGGTGGGCGCCGTCCCGTTCCACATGTGGACCCCGGACGTGTACCAGGGCGCCCCGACGCCGGTCACCGGCTTCATGGCCGCCGCCACGAAGACGGCCGCCTTCGGCGCCCTGCTGCGCATCCTCTACGTGGTCCTGCCCGGACTGCGCTGGGACTGGCGGCCGGTGATGTGGGGCGTCGCGATCGCCACCATGCTGATCGGTGCGATCGTCGCCATCACGCAGACCGACATCAAGCGGCTGCTGGCGTACTCGGCGATCTCCCACGCGGGTTTCATCCTCGCGGGTGTCATCGCCGCCACCCCGGACGGCGTGTCGTCGGTGCTCTTCTACCTGGCGGCGTACTCCTTCGTCACGATGGGCGCCTTCGCCGTGGTCACCCTCGTCCGCGACGCGGGCGGCGAGGCCACGCACCTGTCCAAGTGGGCCGGTCTGGGCCGCCGTTCGCCGTTGGTGGCGGCGGTGTTCGCGGTGTTCCTGCTGGCCTTCGCCGGTATCCCGCTCACCGCGGGCTTCACCGGCAAGTTCGCCGTCTTCAAGGCGGCGGCGGAGGGCGGCGCGGTGCCGCTGGTCGTGGTCGGTGTGATCGCGTCGGCCATCGCCGCGTTCTTCTACATCCGGGTGATCGTCCTGATGTTCTTCAGCGAACCCCGCCCGGAGGGCCCGACCGTCGCCGTGCCGTCGCCGCTGACGATGACGGCGATCGCGGTCGGCGTGGCGGTCACGGTGGTGCTCGGCGTGGCGCCGCAGTACTTCCTGGACCTGGCCGGCACGGCGGGGGTGTTCGTGCGCTGACGCGCAGTGGCGTCTTCGCCGCGAGTACGCCGAAGGGGCCCGGGTCTCCGCGAGGGTGGCCGGGCCCCTTCGGCGTGCGGGCTCCGGCGACGCGACGCGTCACTCGCCCTTGGCCCACCATGCCTCGAAGCGGGCAGCTCGCTGCGTGGCCCGTTCGCCCACGATCAGGCTGGTCTCGTAGATCCGCGACGGGTCGTTGTCCTCGGTGGTCATCTCGTAGCTGATGGCCTTGTCGAAGACCACGAAATTGCGCACCACGTCCCGCCGGTCCCGGGCCTCCAGGGTCGACAGGACCAACACCCGCACGTCGACGCGGAGACTGCGCTGCCGGTCCCGGACCTCGTTCACGTCGGCGTCCAGGTCGTCGGGTGAGTTCAGGATGATCAGACGGCGCACGCGAACGCCCCGCCGCACCGCATCCTCCTGGGCGTCCTCGTAACGCCTCCCCAGGTCGGTCTCCCAGAACCCGCGGTCCACGGAGGTACTCACCGCGTCGACGGACGTGCTCGCGCAACGGGTCAGGTTCAGCAGCCAGTCACGGTCCTCCCCGGGGTAGGCCGCGTGATGTCCCTTGAGGTCCTCCAGCAGCTGGGCGGTGCGCCGGATCTCCTCGCGGGCGAAGGCGTAGAGGAAGGCGTCACGGTCCGCTCCCAGCGCCGCGACGTTGCGCGCCAGTTGCTGGACCTCGTCCGCGCCGACGGGCGAGACGTTCAGTTGGGAGAACAGCCGGGCCGTCTCGTTGAACTCGGTCAGACCGCGGTCCAGGCGCCGTTCGAAGTCGGCGAGCTGCTGCACGATCAGGGCCGCCCCGGCGAGGAACACCGACAGCGTGATCTTCCAGATCTCCGGCTGGTCCGTCAGATTGGTGATGCCGTAGGTGACACCGCCCACGAGGGCGGTCACGAACACTCTCACCAGGACATCGGATATTCGGCGCGTGGGCCGCATGGCTTCCCCCCGGATTCGGTAGCGGTCGGTGAACTGCGGAGTGCACGCCCCGCGGCCGTCAGGGCGACGGCCGGGTGCGCGGCGCCCGGTCTCCCACGCGCTGGGCGAGGGACTGCCACTGCCGGGTGAACCCGGGGGTCCGCTCCAGGACCTCCCACAGACCGGAGAGCGGTGCGGCCACCCGCGCGCCCGGCATCCACAGGTGCAGCAGGTGGTCCACGGCCGCGCGCAGCACGGCCCCGGAGGAGTCCGGACGGGGCCCGGGAGGATGGTCCTCCAGGAGCCGGATGAGCGCGGTCAGCAGCCAGTCGTGCAGGGCGAGGTCGGCGCAGAAGGCAGCCACGTCGCCCGGCACGGAGCCGTCCGGCAGCCGCAGTTCGACCGTCCGCAGCCCGTTCTCCTCAAGGGTGAAGCGCTCCAGGCGCGGCCGGTCCGCCTCCACGGCCCGCAGGGCCACCCAGCGCAGCCGGGTGCGCGGCGCGCGCAGGGGTGGGGCCCGGTCCGGCAGCAGCTGCCGAAGGACCTCGGCGAGCAGGGCCTCGGCGAGCAGCCCCGGGTCCAGTTCGGTGTCGCGGCTGCCGGTGAGGAACCCCCGCGCCGTGGCCCGTTCGGGCAGTTTGCCCAGTGGTTCGATCACTCCCGGCCGGGTGAGGTAGTGCCCCCACGGCCGCCGCGCGTCGGGCCCGGCGGCGGTCACCCCGGTGTAGGCGTTCACCTGCATGACGTGCCCCTCGGTGACCGACGCGCACGAGAGCACCGTTCCGATGCCGCGGACCCTGCTGCCGTCGTCGGTGGGCAGCGCGCAGTCGACGCCGGTGAGCCGGGCCGGGGAGGCGACGTACAGGTTCGGGCGCCGCGAGACGCGGACGGGTTCGTCGAGCCGCAGCCGCAGCAGGTCCACGACGGCCCGTCGGGGCAGGGCCGCGGCCGTGGGCAGCAGGCAGGTGCGCACCTCCCCGCCGAGGAGCACCAACTGGGCCGCTTCCGTGGGGCCGTCCATGTCAAGGCCCCGGATAGAAGACGTACGAGGTCCGGTCGGTGATCGCGTCGGGTAGGCGGACGCGTTCGCCGGCCGATCGCTCGGCGACCTGCTGCAGCGCGCCCGGATCCACCTCGATCTGGTCGAGCAGCACCAGGACGGCGTGTTCGACGGGGAGGTAGCGCGACGGCAGCAGGGAGCAGGTGCGGTAGGCCGCGAAGGGCGCGGCGGCCGGGTTGAGCTGGAGCAGCGGCGGCAGGTCGTCCCAGTTCTCGGGGAAGCCGCCGCCGTCCCAGAGCCGCGGACGCAGCACTGGCCGGCCGTCGTGGCGCAGCAGGCCCAGGCGCAGCAACTGCCAGACGGCCGCCAGGAACGCGCAGGAGAAGGTCTGCTCCGCGCCCTCTCCGTCCCAGAGTTCGATGTCGAGGAACACCGAGTGCCTGCGGGCCGCCGTCTCGCGGGGCGGCTGCCAGACGGGGGCGTCGGCCGCCCCGGGGCTGCGGCTGCCGTTGGCGATCCAGCCGGTCTCGGTGGCCGGAGGGCGCACGCCGGTGCTCCCCCGGGGCGGGGACTCCACCAGGCGCTGCGCCACGGACCGGGCGAGCGGGAAGCCGTTGGCGCGTGCGCAGCCGGACTCCCGGACCAGGTAGTCGATGCCCAGGCCGGCCCGTTCGGCCTCAGACAGCAGCGCCGGGACGACGTCGGCGGGCGAGGAGAAGCGGGAGAAGTAGTCGTCGACCAGGAAACATGTGCTCATCCGCAGCCGTTTGCCGCCCGTGTCGAGCGCGGCGGAGGCTGCGACGGCGTCCACCCAGGGGCGGGCGTGCGCGAAGTGCGCCCGCAGTCGGGCCGCCCCGTAGTCGAAGTCCTCGGCGTACAGGTGGCCGATCTCGAGCGAGAGGTGGGACAGCGGAACGGCCTGCGTGCGCGGTTCGGCGGTGACCTCGCGGAAGACGGCCTCGGTCACACTTCCCCCTGAACTCGTCCGTGGGTCCTACCGGGTGGCCTGGCGTCGGCCGCAGGCCAGGATCATTCCCTCGTAGCCGTCCCGCAACGCATGGCCCTGGCGGAAGCGCCTCACGCGCAGCCCCTCGGCGTACGGTCCGAAGGCGGAACCCACCGTGTGTTCGTCGACGTCGCAGGACGGGTAGCGCTCCCTGCCCACGTAGTAGCAGGACCGGGACTCGGCCATGAAGGCCGCGGCGAAGGGGGCGCCCGGGAGCAGCGAGCGGACGAAGCACCGCACTGCCTCCCGGAACACGGCGACCGAGGGCGTGATGGACTCGGCGGTGAAGAACATGGTCCCGACGTCCCAGCGGTCCGTGGGCAGTTCGAAGACGTCGCCCTGTTCGATGCGGGTGCTGCCCCGCAGTTGGCCGCGAGGGTCCGCGATCCGGGCGTAGGGGCTGCGACGGCGGAGCACGTCCCAGAAGGCGTCCCAGTTCGCGCCGTAGGACGTCTCCCGGTGCACGGTGTCACGCAGCCAGGTCACGTTGGTCTCCGCGAAGTCCAGGAGGGTGATCTCCTTGCACCAGGGGAGCAGCATCAGCGTCGGATAGAGGTTGGCCCCGCTGCCCACGTCGATGCCGGTGAGCGGCGCGGGCAGGCCGTGGCGGCGGAAATGCCGGCACAGGTGATCACTGCCCGCCCGCAGGATCGCGGCGTCGGCGGGGTGCAGTTCGAGATAGTTCTGGCGGACGTAAGCATCGGGATCGAAGGCGTCCCAGCGGGGGGCCTCGGCCTCGACGAGGGGGGCGGGGCGTGGTTCCGCTGCTCCGTGCGTCGCGTGTCGATCCACCCGTCGAGCGTAGGGGACCGGGGCGGTCGTGTCCGGAGGTCCGCCGGACATCCTCGGAAGCACGGGGGCGCACGCGGGGGCACACAACTTGTACGGCGGTGAACGAGGGATTCGGGAGAGAGCCATGGTGCACGTGAGACCGATGCGGGAGAGCGAGCTGACCGATCTGGCCCGCCTGGACGAGGAGCTGTTCCCGCAGTGGGCCTACCCGTTCTTCGTCCTGCGCCAGCTGTACGACCTGTGCGGCGCCCGGATAGTCGTCCTGGATGACGACGGGGAGGAGCGGGACGGCATCGTCGGGTACGCCGTCGCCGCCCGCGCATCGAACGGGCGCACCGGCTGGGTGCTGGCGCTGGGCGTGGCGCGTGCGGCGCGCGGGCGCGGGTGGGGGCGCGAGCTGCTGCGCGCCTGTGTGGACGGGCTGCGGGAGGACGGCGCCGAGGAGATCCGGCTGACCGTCGAACCGGCCAACGACTCGGCCCTGGCGCTCTACCGCGGCCTGGGATTCACCGAGGTGGAGCGGCGTGCGGACTACTACGGGCCGGGCGCGGACCGCCTCGTCCTGGCGCTCGGCCTTCCGGCCTGAGGTGGCGGCGGGCGCTGCCGGGCCCGGTGCCTGTGGAAAACTCCGGGTCTGTCGGCGCGGGCCCCTATCGTGGGACGCAGTGGTCGAGGGACGACGCACGGGGGACGGGTCGATGGGCGGGATGGGCGGTATCGCCGAGATGGCAGTGACGGAGAGCGAGGCGCGGGCCACGCTGCACCGGGTGTTCGGGTACGACGCCTTCCGGGGCGAGCAGGAAGCCGTGATCGAGCACGTGGTCGCCGGCGGCGACGCCGTGGTGCTCATGCCCACCGGCGGCGGCAAGTCGCTGTGCTACCAGATCCCGGCCCTGGTCAGACCGGGTACGGGGGTGGTGGTCTCCCCGCTGATCGCGCTGATGCAGGACCAGGTGGACGCCCTGCGGGCGCTCGGGGTGCGCGCCGGGTTCATGAACTCGACGCAGGACTTCGACGAGCGCCGGGTGGTGGAGGCCGAGTTCCTCGCCGGGGAGCTGGACCTGCTGTACCTGGCGCCGGAGCGGCTGCGGCTGGACGGCACGCTGGACCTGCTCTCGCGCGGCAAGATCTCCGTCTTCGCGATCGACGAGGCGCACTGTGTCTCCCAGTGGGGGCACGACTTCCGCCCGGACTACCTCATGCTGTCGCTGCTCGGCGAGCGGTGGCCGGACGTGCCCCGCATCGCGCTCACCGCGACCGCCACCCACGCCACCCACCGGGAGATCACCGAGCGGCTGGGGATGCCGGACGCCCGGCACTTCGTGGCCAGCTTCGACCGGCCCAACATCCAGTACCGCATCGTCCCCAAGGCCGACCCGAAGAAGCAGCTGCTGCAGTTCCTGCGCGAGGAGCACGCCGGGGACGCGGGCATCGTCTACTGCCTGTCCCGCAACTCAGTCGAGAAGACCGCGGAGTTCCTCTCCCGCAACGGGGTGGAGGCGGTGCCCTACCACGCGGGGCTCGACGCGGGGACGCGTGCCGCGCACCAGGCCCGCTTCCTGCGGGAGGACGGCCTGGTGGTGGTGGCGACCATCGCCTTCGGCATGGGCATCGACAAGCCCGACGTCCGGTTCGTGGCCCACCTCGACCTGCCGAAGTCGGTCGAGGGCTACTACCAGGAGACCGGGCGCGCGGGGCGGGACGGCCTGCCGTCGACGGCCTGGATGGCCTACGGGCTGAACGACGTCATCCAGCAGCGCAAGCTGATCCAGACCGGCGAGGGCGACGAGGCGTTCCGGCGCCGCGCCGCCCAGCACCTGGACGCGATGCTCGCCCTGTGCGAGACGGCCCGCTGCCGGCGCGGCCAACTCCTCGCCTACTTCGGCCAGGAGCCCGGCCAGGAGGCCTGCGGGAACTGCGACACCTGCCTCACCCCACCCGAGACCTGGGACGGCACGGTGGCGGCGCAGAAGGTGCTGTCCACCGTGGTGCGGCTGCAGCGGGAGCGCGGGCAGAAGTTCGGCGCGGTGCAGATCGTGGACATCCTGCTCGGGCGGCGCACGGCCAAGGTCATCCAGTTCGACCACGACCAGCTGTCTGTGTTCGGCATCGGGGAGGAGCTCGACGAGGGCGAATGGCGGGGCGTGGTCCGCCAGCTCCTGGCGCAGGGCCTGCTCGCCGTCGAGGGCGACTACGGCACGCTGGTGCTGACGGAGGCCAGCGGAGCGGTGCTGCGGCGCGAGCGGGAGGTCCCGCTGCGCAAGGAGCCGAAGAGGGCGCCCGCGGCGCGGACCAGAGGCTCCGGCTCCGGGCGGGGCGGGCGCGCGGCGGCCGCCGCGGAGCTCCCCGAGGAGCTGGTCCCGGTCTTCGAGGCGCTGCGCGCCTGGCGCGCGGAGCAGGCCCGCGAGCAGGGCGTCCCGGCGTACGTCATCTTCCACGACGCCACCCTCCGGGAGATCGCCGCGGCCCGGCCCTCGTCGGTCGCCGAGCTGGGAGGGATCAGCGGGGTCGGCGAGAAGAAGCTGGCGACCTACGGCGAGGGGGTGCTGGAGGTGCTGGCGGGCCTGTCCGCCTCATCGGGCTCATCGGGCTCATCGGGCGCCGCGCCGGACGCCTCGACGGCCGACGCTCCGGCCGGACGCGGCACGGCCTCCCGCGAGGCCGTCGCCGAGGACCCTGACGATCTCTGGCCCGAGGAGGAGCCCGAACCCGACCCCTGGGACTGACCTCCTGGGACCGGACCGGACCAGGACCGGCGTCCTGCGCGTGCCACGGGCGCGGCGAGGGCGGCCCGGTGCCGACCCGGCGGCCCGGTGCGGGTGTCCCCGCCCTCGGCTAGGGCAGCGCGGTGAGGCCCGGCGCGAAGGTGATCAGCAGGGGCACCAGGGGGACCAGTGCCGCCGCCGTGGTCGTCAGGGCACGGTCACGGCGGCCGAGGCGGGGCGGCGGCTCCAGCAGGCGGTCGACGCGCTCGCCGAGCAGGCGGTGGCTCGACGCGCAGGACAGGACACCCCGGTGCTGGTTCAGCTCGATCAGTGCCAGGGCCGTGGTCAGGTGGCCGCAGCGCCGGGAGGCGGTGTCGTCGGCGGCCAGTTCGACCAGCCGGTGCGTCTGGTCGCAGAAGTGCGCGAACAGCGGGACGCGCGGGAAGCCGGTGGCGAGCGCCGTGGACAGGTGCAGCAGCCAGTCGTGGCGGGCCCGCGCGTGCCCCCGCTCGTGGGTGAGGACAGCGTCGAGCTGGTGGTCGGTGAGGCGGTGCAGGGCACCGGTGGTGACGATCAGCCGGGCCGGGCTGCCCGGCATCCACCAGGCGTCCGGGTACTCGTCCTCCAGCACCAGCAGCGGACCCCGGCCGCCGGGCAGCCCGGCGGGCAGGTCGGGGGCCCGTTCCCGCAGGTGCGCGCGGGCCCGCGAGCGGCGTCTGCGGGCCTCGAACAGCTCCCGCGCGAGCATCGCGGTCGTCCAGGCGGCCCCGCAGGCCAGGAGCACGGTGAGGACGACCGCCCAGGCCGGTGCCGAGGACAGGTCGTAGGCCGCGGTCACGGCGGGCGGGGCCGGCGCGAAGAGCTGCGCGCGGACGGTGCCGAACACGGCGGCGGCGCCGAGGGCGAGGGCGGTGACGCAGCACAGCAGGACGGTGGCGACCAGGCACTGCCACACCCACAGGCCCACCACCGGTTCCCGTTCCGGCCACGTCGCCCGGGTCAGCGCCCGGGGGACGGGGACGGCGGCCGTCACGGCGACGAAGCTCAGCAGGAGCAGGCAGGCGGTCATGCCACGGACTCCGGATCCTGTCGGAAAGAGGGCGGCTCGGGACACGGCGGGAGGGCACGCGGGGCGGGTGCGCCGGTTCCCGCGCGTACCGCCGGGACCGTCCGCACCGCCCGGCGTCCAGTATGACGGCGCGGGGCGGTGCGAGGCAGGGGTCGGCCGGTGTCCGCGCCGGCCGGCCCCCGGGAGGCGGTTCTCCGGGTCAGGACGGGGTGGGGACCACCCGGCCGCTGACCTCCCCCAGGCCGACCCGCACCCCGCCGGGGCCGGGCGCCCACGCGGTCAGGGTCACCACGTCGCCGTCTTCCAGGAACGTCCGCTTGCCGTCGGGCAGTTCCAGCGGGTCGCGGCCGTTCCAGGTCAGCTCCAGCAGCGATCCGCGTTCCCGCTCGGCGGTGCCGCTCACCGTGCCGGAGCCGTACAGGTCGCCGGTGCGCAGCGACGCGCCGTTCACCGTCATGTGGGCGAGCTGCTGGGCGGCCGTCCAGTACATGGTGGAGAAGGGCGGCTCGGAGATGACGTGGCCGTTGAGCGCGACGGTGATCCGCAGGTCGTAGCCGCCGGGTTCCTCGTCCCGGTCGTCCAGGTAGGGCAGCAGGGCGTGGGTGCGCTCCGGGGGAGCCGTCCGGGCCTCGTCCAGGGCGTCCAGCGGGGTGATCCACGCGGACACGGACGTCGCGAACGACTTGCCGAGGAACGGGCCCAGGGGGACGTACTCCCAGGCCTGGACGTCGCGCGCGGACCAGTCGTTGAGGAGGCACAGGCCGAACACGTGGTCCCGGAAGGCGCCGAGCGGCACCGGGCGCCCCTGCTCGGACGGCACCCCGACGACGAAACCGACCTCGGCCTCGATGTCCAGCCGGACGGACGGGCCGAAGACCGGGGCGTCGTCGGCGGGCGTCTTGCGCTGGCCCGCGGGACGCACCACGTCGGTGCCGGACACCACGACCGTGCCGGACCGGCCGTGGTAACCGATCGGCAGGTGCTTCCAGTTGGGCGTGAGCGAGTCCGGGGCGTCGGGGCGGAACATCCGGCCCACGTTCCGCGCGTGGTTCTCCGAGGCGTAGAAGTCCACGTAGTCCGCGACCTCGAAGGGCAGGTGCAGGGTCACCGCGGACAGGGGGTGGAACAGCGGCTCGACGGTCTCCCGGTGCGCGGGGACGGTCACCCACGCGGTGATCGCCCGCCGGACGTCCGACCAGGCCGTACGGCCCGCCGCAAGCAGGGCGTTGAGCGTCGGCCGGGCCAGCAGGGAGGCGTACGGGGAGCCGAGCGCGCGGGCCGCGGCACCGGCGTCGAGGACGTGGTCGCCGAGCCGGACGCCGACGGTCCGCTCCGAGGAACCGGGGGGCGAGAACACGCCGTACGGCAGGTTGTGCGGGCCGAAGGGATCGCCCTCGGGGACATCGAAGGGGGGCATCGGGTGCTGCCTCGCTTTCGTGTGCGCAGTGCTCCACGTGTCCGTGGCCGTGCCACACGTTACGGGGGACACCCGCGTTTTGGGCAGGGCCGTCCCGGCGGCGGGGCGACGGGCGGCCCGGCGGGCGGCGCGCGGATCCGTCCGGGACCGCCCGCGTCGCCACTCGCGTACCGGGCGTCATCCACAGGACGCGACGCAATCTTGACGGAGCGGTGCGAACGGGGTGACTCTGGGCGGGTGCCGGAAGACCTCGGGGAGGGGGTCCTCCGACGGCACCTCAGGGGGGCGGATGGCCATAGGGGAGGCCGGTCCGGGTTCGGCGCGTCCAGGTGTCCAGCCGCGAGAGCTGGAGCAGACCCTGCGTGCCCGGCTCGGCCGGGAAAGCGTGTACATGCCGTCGTGCCGGCTCGGGCTGTACGTGGCGCTGCGCCACTGGTGCCCGCCCGGCGGCCGGGTCCTGATGTCGCCGGTCAACGACGACGTCATCTTCTTCGTGGTGCTGGCCGCCGGACTGCGTCCGGTGCAGGCGCCGCTGAACCCGTTCGACGCGTCCCTCGACGTCGACGCCGTGCCCGACGACGTGTGGGGCTCGCTCTCCGCCGTGCTCACCACGAACCTGTACGGCAACCCCGACCCGGCGCCCGGACTGCGCGCCCGCTGCGCGTCCCTGGGCATCCCGCTGATCGAGGACGCGGCCCACGCCATCGGCAGCGAGACCGGCGGCCGGCCGGTCGGGGCCTGGGGCGACGCGTCGGTCTTCAGCCTGTCCAAGCACGTCGGCGCCAAGGCGGGCGGCATGCTCGCGGTCGCCGACCCGGGCCTCGCCGACGCGTTCCGCGCGGCCCGCGACGACCTGCTCCTCCCGCGCCGCGTCCGGTCCGAACTCGCCTACGCGGTCCGCCCGTACGCGGAGGCAGTGGTCCGGCGGCTCGGGCTGCGCCGGGCCGCCTGGGCCACGCTGCGCCTGCTGGGCCTGACGGAACGCGAGGGCATCCGGATGCCCCTGCGCCCCGAGGAGCTGAGCCGCGCCGCGCACGCGGCCCCGGACCTCGGCGCCCACGACTCCTGGGTCCGCGTCGACCTGCACGACTACCGGCTGGAGCCGGGCCCGGTACGGCTGGGCCGCATCGGACGGCGGCTCGCCCGGCTCGACGGGATCCTCGCCGCCCACCGGGCGGGCACCGAACGGCTGCTCGCGTCCCGCTGGGCCCGCCCGCCCGCGGACGGCACGGTGCAGCCGCTGTTCCGGGTGCCGCTGCTGGTGGCGGACCGGGACGCGGCGACCGCGGCGCTGGCCCGCCGCGGCATCGTCGTCGGCTACCTCTACGACCCGCCGCTGGACGACTACGCGGGCCCCGGGTTCACCGACCCGTCACCGGCGCCCGAGGCGGCCCGCTGGTTCGCCCGGCACGCGCTGCCCGTGGACCCGCTGCGGGCCCGGGAGGCCCTGGACGCGCTCCAGCGGTCCGGCGTCCCGCCCGCCGAACCGCCGCGGGCCCTCACCCGCCGGCACGGGCCGGGGCCGGGGGAGCGGGACGCCGGTGGCTGAGACCCGGGTGCACGAGCCCGCCGCGGTGCGCCGCGGCGGCAGCCGGCCGACACCCGCACCGGGGAGGGCGGGCGGCTCCGACTCGCTGTTCAAGAACGCCTACTTCCTCATGCTCAGCACCGGGGTGTCGGCCGTCCTCGGTCTCGGCTTCTGGCTGGTGGCGGCGCGGTACTACTCCGAGGACGCCGTCGGCCAGGGGTCCGCCGCGATCGCCGCGATGCGGCTGCTCGCCAGCGTCACGGCCACCACGATGATCGGTGCGGTGGTGCGCTTCGTCCCCCGGGCCGGACGGGAGACCGCGCGGCTCGTGTGGGGCGTGTACGGGGCGAGTTCACTGGTCGTCGCCCTCGCCGCGGGCGTCTTCCTGCTCACCCTCGATCAGTGGGGCGCCTCCTACGAACCCCTCGGCACCCCGCTGGCCGGGGCCCTGTTCGTCGCCGCGTGCGTGGCCTGGGCCCTGCTCACGCTCCAGGACGGGGTGCTGACCGGGCTGCGCAAGGCCGAGTGGGTTCCGGCCGGCAACGCCGTGTTCTCCGTCGGCAAGCTGGCCCTGCTGGCCGTGTTCGCCGGGACGATGCCCGTGCTCGGCATCTTCGTCTCCTGGGCCGTGGCGATCGCCTTCTCCACGCTGCCCCTGGGCTGGCTGATCTTCCGCCGCCTCATCCCCCGCCAGGCCGCCGCCGACCGTGACGTGCAACCGCCCCGGCTGCGGTCCATGGGCCGCTTCCTGGCGGGCGACTCGCTCGGCGCGCTGTTCAGCCTGGCGATGATCAACCTGCTGCCGGTGATGGTCGCCGTCCGCTTCAGCGCCGCCGAGAACGGCTACTTCTACGTCGCCTACACCGTCGGCGGCACCATGGAGTTCATGGCCATCAACATGGCCTCCTCGCTCACCGCGCACGCCTCGCACGACCCGCGGCAGCTCGCGGACGGGGTGCGCGGGGCGCTGCGGCGGATGGGGCTGCTGCTGGTGCCGGTGGTGCTGTTCCTGGTGGTCTTCGCGGAGCACATCCTCACCCCGTTCAGCCCCGACTACGCCGAACACGGCTCGACCGTCCTGCGGTTGCTCGCCCTCGGGGCACTGCCCCGGGTCGTCGTGGAGCTGTACATCGGGGTCCTGCGTGTCCAGGGCCGCACCGGTGTGCTCGCCGGGCTCCAGGGGGCCATGTGCGTCCTGGTACTGGGCAGCGCGGCCGTGCTGTTCACCCCGGCGGGGATCTCGGGGGCGGGCTGGGCGGTGCTGATCAGCATGTCGCTGATCGCGGCCGTCTCGGTGGCCGGCCTGCGCTCGGCGCTGCGCCGCAAACCGGACGGCCCGCCGGACCCGCAGTCCACCGCTCCCGCTTACGGCACCCGCTGGGCCCGGTTGAACGCCACCGCCGGCTACGGCACGGGCTGGGCCCGCCGGGCCGCCTACGAGGGCGGGGGCGCGGCCGAGGCCGGCCGGGCCGGTGGGGACGACGGCGGCGAGGACACGGTGTCCCTGTTCATCGGCACCCCCGGGTACGAGCGCGAGGCGCTCCCGGCGGACACGCTGGCGTTCGTCGTGCGCCCGCAGCAGCCGCCGCCGCGGCCGGGGGGTGACACCGCAGGGCCGGGGACCCCGGCTGCGGTGGCGGGGGAACGGGGGCTCTCGGACGCACCGCCCGGGGTTGCGCCGCCCGGGGACGTGGTGGCCTCCGGTGCGCCCCGCCCGGGCACACCGGACGGGGCCGGCCCGGAGGAGGGGGAGGCGTCGGTCCGGGACAGCGGGGAGCGGCACGGGCAGAGGGCACCGTCGGACGACGGCTGGGAGGCGGACGGCGGCGGGGACGCGGATGGTGCCGGGGACGTGGACGGTGCCGGGGAGGTGGCCGGTGCGGAGAGCGAGATACGGGACCGGGAGGAGACCGGGGACGAGCTCCGGGACCGGGAGGAGACCGAGGATGCGGTCCGGGACCGGGAGGAGACCGCGAGCCGGCAGCCGACCGGAGGCCGGGAACCGGCCGCGGGTGGGAACGAGGCCGCGGGCGAAACGGTCCGGGAGGCAGGCGATGAACCGGCCCGGGACGAGGGGCCGGTAAAGGATGACGGGCCCGTCCGGGACGAGGAACCCGTCCGGGACGAGGAACCCGTCCGGGCCCGAGAGCCCGGCCCGGAGCCGGAGTCCGAGCACCCCCAGCCAGTGGCGGGCGCGACACCGTCCCGCCCCGCCTGGGCCGCGGAGGCGGCACCCGTCGCCCGTGTGACGTCGTCGGTGCCGTCGGCTCCGCCCGCTCCGTCGGCCCCGCCCGTCCGGTCCGCCCGGCCCCCCGCACTCTCCGCCTGGGAGCGCGAGGCCCCGGCCGAGGTCAGCAGCCCGCCCTGGGACGACGCACCGTCCGCCGCGCCCCTTCCGCCGCCGGCCCCTCCGGCCGCCCCCGGCCCCGGCACGAACCCCGGCACGGACCCCGGCCCCGCTTCCGGCCCGGATGCCGCCCCCGCTGATCCCGACCGGCTCCTCCGGCGCGCCCTGTGGGGAGTCCTGGGCCTCGCCACGCTCGTCTTCTGGTTCTCCGCGCGCCCGTCGGGCCGGCTCGGCGGCCCGTCGCGCGACGACCTCACCGGGCGGGAACTGCTGCACGAACTGCCGCTGCCCGCGCTGGCCGCCGGGGGAGCGCTGGTGCTGGTCTTCGTGGCCTCGGTGACCCTGTGCCTGCGTCCCGCGCCCCGGCTGGCCGGGGCCGCGCTGTGCTCCGCGCTGGTCGCACTGCACGCCGCGCCCGTCTCCCTCGGGCGGCTGCCGCGGGCGGCGGAGGGGGTGCCGCACTCCGGGGCGGCCGAAGCCGTCGCGGAGGCGGTGGGGCTCGACGGCGCCGGACCGCTGCTGCGGTGGGTGCCGGCCGTCTGCGCGCTGCTGTGCCTCGTCCCGCTGTGGCTGCTGCTGGCGTGTACGGGCGGGCGGCTGTCGTGGGCGAGGCGCTGGGGGGTCCTGTATCTCGTCGCCGTGGCCGGCTGGGTGTGGCAGGGGGAGCTGGCGCCGGCCGCCCCGGTCCTGCTGGTCGTCCTGGTCCTGCTCGTGCCCGTGGTCCGTGCCGTGGCGGCCTCGACGCTGCCGGCCCGCGCGCTCCGCCTGCTCCGTCCGCTGCCCCCGCCCGACCGGGACGGCACCACCGGAGCCGGGCCCAGCACAAGACGGCCGCCGGACCCGCCCGGCCCGTCCGGCCCGTCCGAGCACTGAACAAGACGTCAGAGCCGAACCGTCAGGGGGGAACCACCGTGCGTCCGCCAGCCACTCCACGCGAGAGATCCGGGCCCGAACCCGCACCGGAGGACACCTCGGTGCCGGCCCCCGCCGCCGGTGCCCCGGGAGGGCGGCCCGCACCGGACGGGCCGTCCGAGGACCCGGCCGCGCCACACCCGCCGTCCGGGACCGGCACCGCGGCAGGTCCGGCCCCGTCCGCACGGCGTCCGGGGAGCGGGTGGACCGTGAACCGGTCCGGCCCTTCCCCGGAGTCGTCGAGCCCGGAAACGCCCAGCCCGGAAACGTCCGGCCCGGAGGCGTCGAGCCCCGCCCATGAACGCGCCGAACCCGTGACGGACCTGTCCGACCTGCCGCCCGTGTGGTCCGGGCGCCGTGCCCTCGCGGCCTGGCCCGTCGTGCCGCTGGCCGCGGCGCTCGCCCTGTGGGGCTACGCGGTGCGGCACACCGACGTGTCGGCGCTCGACGACTTCGGCCTGGTGACGGCGTTGCACCCGGCGTTCTGGGCCGGGCTCGCGGTGCTGACGGCGGGCTTCTGGTGCACGGTGCGCCGTCCCCGGGGCCGCGGCGGCTGGCCCGCGGCGTACGTGCTGGGCCTGCTGGTGATGGAACGGGCCACCCAGGCCGTGCTCTACCCGACGCCGCTGTACGCGTGGGCGTGGAAGCACGACGGCGTGGTCGACCACCTGCTGACCGCGGGCGGGCTGCAGAGTGCCGCCGAGGTCGGCGACATGGCGGTCTACGACCAGTGGCCCGGCTTCTTCGCCGCCCAGGCCGCGCTGGTGCGGCTGCTGGGCGTGGACTCGGCGGCGATGTACATGGCGTGGTGGCCGCTGGCGTCGAGCCTGATGCTGCTGCTCCCGCTGCTGCTGATCTACCGCACGTTCACCGAGGACCGGCGGCTGATCTGGACCGGGGTCTGGCTGTTCTTCGTCGCCAACTGGGTGGGCCAGGACTACTTCTCCCCGCAGTCGGTGGCGTTCGCGCTGCACCTGGGGGTGCTGGCCGTGGTGCTGCGCCGGTTCGGGCGCACCGGCGGTCCCCGGCGGCAGGGGCAGGCCGTGTGGACGGCGGTGCTCGTCGTGCTGGTGACGGCGATCGTCATCTCCCACCAGCTCACCCCGGGCATGCTGGTGGTGTCCCTGCTCGCGCTGTGCCTGCTGCGCCGGTACCGCGACTGGGTGCCCGTCGCCACCGCGGTCGTGCTCTTCCTGGCGTGGTGCCTGACCGCCGCGCTGCCCTTCCTGTCCGCCGCGCTGCCGGACATGATCCGCTCGGTCGGCGACGTCGGCGGCAACGTGGCGACCGGTTACGGCACCACGCCGACCGGCACCGGGGCGATCGCCACCTCGTGGGCCGCCCGGCTGCTGTCCGGCTCGGTCCTGCTGCTGGCGGCGGCCGGGACGGTGCGGCAACGGGTGCTGCGGCACCGGGCGATGCCCCTGCTGCTGATCACGGCGGCACCCCTGCCGATGCTGGTGGCGAGCAGCTACGGCAGCGAGATGATCTTCCGGGTGCTGATGTTCATGCTGCCCGGCGCCGCGTTCTTCGCCGCGGCGGCCCTGCTGCCGACGGTGCGCACGCTGGCCGCCGAGGCGTCGGCCCCGGCGGAGGCGGCCGGCGCCCGCGAGAGGTCCGCCGTACGGCGCGGCCTCGCCGGGTGGGGGCCGCCCGTGGTGCTCCTGGCGGTGACGCTGGCCTTCGTCCCGAGCTACTCGGGCAAGGACCGCATCAACTACTTCCCGCCGCAGGAGGTGGCGCTCGTGCAGCAGGTCCTCGACGAGGCCGCCGAGGGCTCGCTGGTCGTCGCCGCCAACCGCAACTACCCGCTCGCCTACGCCTCGTACGGGGACATCGGCCACTACTGGTACCTGGACGACGAGCGGTCCCACATCGACCGGATCGTGGCCGACCCGGCCGCCACCCTGGCCTCGGACATGGCCGGCGTGGAGAGCCCGGCCACCGCCTATCTCCTGTTCACCCAGGGGCAGTCGGCCAACTCCGAGATGAACGGGCAGCTCACCCGGGAGCAGTTGACCGGCATCGAACGGGCGGTGGCGGCGTCCCCCCGCTTCCGGCTCGTGGCGCGGAACAGCGCCGGGACGGTCTACGCACTGCGCGGCGAAGGAGGAACCCGGTGATGACGGTGATGACCCCGCAGGAACTCGTCGTCCGGATGCTGCCGCCGTTCGGCGGCTGGCTGGCACTGGCCTCGCTCGCGCTGCCCGGAGGGTCACCGCTGCGCGGGGCGGCCGTGGTCGCGTTCCTGGCGGCGGGTCCGGGCGCGGCCCTGGTCGCGGTCTGCGGCCCGGCGCTGCGCGCGCGGCCCGCCCAGGGGCCCGTCGACCGGCGCGACCCGCGCTTCGCCCGCCACTCCGACCTGCTGGAGCGGCTGATGCTGGTGGTCCTCGGCAGCCTCGGCGCGGCCATGATCACCGCCACCGTACTGATCGCCACCCACACCTTCAGCGCCCAGCGGGTGCTGCTCGCGCTGACGGTGCTGACGACGCTGGCCGCGTTCTGCCCGCGACCGGGCGGCTCGCCGCCGACGCCCCGGACACGGAAGGGTTCCGCTCTGTGAGGTTCGCCCGTCTTGCCGCCCGCGTCACCGCCGCCCTGCGCGGTGCCCGGGACACCGCCGGGCCCGGTCCCGGCGCCGACGCGTCCGGGGCGGCCCGCTCCGGCCCGGGCGCCGGCCGTCACCGCGTGCCGAGGGCCCGGCCGAGGTCGCCGCGCCGCCGGCTGCTGATCACGTCGGCGGTGGTCGTCGGCGCCGTCCTGGCCGCGCTGCTCGCCCTGCGCAACGCCTCCGGCCCGGCGGGCGGGACGGACGCCGCCGCCCGGGAGGAGTGCCGCCCGACGGAACTGCTCGAACCGCCGTGCGGTGCCTGGTTCGGCGCCTTCGTGCCGCACGAACGGCACACCCTGGAGCAGAAGGTCGCCGCCTACGAGAAGCGCGTGGGCCGCAGGCTCGACATCGTGTACACGTACCACGACATGTCGCTGCCCGAAGGCACCCGCCGGGAGGGGCAGTTGCTCAGCCCGGAGGAACAGGCCGTCGGCGAGGACCGCATGCTGCTGCTCTCCTGGGAGAGCAAGTGGTGGGGCGGCACGAAGCGGCAGCAGCCCACCTGGAAGCAGATCGCCGCCGGTGAGCTGGACGAGACCGTCATCGACGTCCAGGCCCGGCGCATCAAGGACTACGGGGAGCGCACCGGCAAGAAGGTCTTCCTCTCCTTCGACCTGGAGATGGACACCCGTACCCCCGAGAACGGCACCCCCGAGGAGTACGTCGCGGCGCACCGGCACATCCACGACCGGTTCCGGGAACTCGGTGTCGACAACGTCGTGTGGACGTGGATCATCACGGGCTACCTCGGCCACGCCGACCTGTTCGAGCGGATGTACCCGGGTGACGCGTACGTCGACTGGATCGGCTACAACCAGTACAACTACTACCGCTGCCACCGGACGGACTGGCGCAGCTTCGCCCGGACCCAGCGGGCCACGCACGCCTGGGTGCGGGCGAACATCTCCGCCGGGAAGCCGCTCATGCTCTCCGAGTTCGGCAGTGCCTCCGACGCGTCCCGCCCGGAGCGCCAGGCCGAGTGGTACGCCGAGGTCCCCGAGGTGCTGAAGAGCCTGGACGGCGTCAAGGCGGCCCTTCAGTGGAACCACCGGGACCCCGGACCGCACTGCGACCTCGCCGTGTCCGGCGACGCGGCGTGGGACAGCCTGCGCGAGGTGGCGGCCGACCCCTACCTGAACCAGCCCGTGAGGTGACCCGGCGGGCCGCCCGGGAGGCGGACCCTCGCGGCCCGGCCCCCGGGCCCTGTACGGCACCCGCCCGCACGCGGTGCCCGCCCGGGTCCGGGATCCGGTCCGGGACCCGGGTCGGCCCCTTCCGGCCGCCCGGCGCCTCCCGGCCCGGGTGCCCGAGTCGGCCCGTTCCCGCCGCCCGGCGCCTCCCGGCCCGGGTCAGCCCGGGAACTCCGGTCCGCGCACCGCCGCCCGGGCCCGCCGGTACCAGCGCCAGCCGACCGTCTTCGGGCCGTCCCGGTACGGGGCGACCCGTGCGCCCCGGCCCGCCAGCCAGTCCTCGACGTCGGCGAGCGTGTGGGTGCGGCGGACGATGAGCCGGGCGATGCGGTACGGCTCGTCCCGGCCCGAGCTGAGCGCGTGCCGCACCGCGGTGGCCGTCTCGTACCCGGCACGGGCCGTCATCGCCCTGACCCAGGGGCTGTTGTAGCCGTGCGGGTAGGCGAGGTGGGGCACCGGGTGGCCGAGGGCGTCCTCCAGTACGGCCTTGGAGTCGGCCAGTTCGGCCCGGAGCCGGCGGGTGGTCAGGGTGTCCAGCTGGGCGTGGGTCACCGTGTGGCTGCCGACCTCCATGCCCGCGGCCTCCAGGTCCGCCGCCCGGTCCAGGCCCATCATCGGCGCGGGGGGCAGCAGGCTCCCGCCGCCCGTGGCGAGGGCGCCGGTGGTGAGGTAGGCGGTGGCGGGCAGGGACCGTGCCGCGAGCGCCTCGGCGGTCGGGCCGGGCAGGTCGGCGAACCCGTCGTCGAAGGTGAGCAGCACCGGCCGGGGCGGCAGCGGGGCGCGCCCGGCGAGGTGGTCGGCGAGGGCACCGATGGTGACGGGGGTGCGGCCGCTGTCCACCACGGCGTCCAGGTGCGCGGCGAACTGGCGCGGTGTGACGGTGAACTCGGCGATCCAGTCGGGCGGGTCGTCCATCACGGCGTGGTAGAGGAACACCGGCACCGCCGGGCTCCCGCCGGACCCGGGCGCGCTCCGCGCGGTGCCCTCCGGGCGGGGGTCCCCCGCCCCGGACCACTGGGGCGAGGCCGTCATCGCGTTCTCCTCTCCGCAACTGCAGCCGCAGCCACAGCCGCAGCCGCACCCACGCCAACACCCACACCCACACCCGCGCCAGGCGCCCCGCCCCGGGGACCCCGCAGGGCACGGCGGGCCCGCAGGTAGCCGACCGGCCCGTACAGCATGCCCCGCCGCTGCAGCCGGGACAGCCGGCGCGGCCAGGGATGGGTGCGGGTGTCGTGGGCGCCCGGGGTGCCGCCGCCGTCGGTGTCCCGCACGGCGGTCAGGGACCGGGCGTGGGCCAGCCCGCCCGGCAGCCGGGCGAGGAACGCGGGCAGCAGCGCGGGGCGGTTGACCAGGACCGCGGTGAGGTAGGCGGTGAGCCCGGCGCCGTAGCCGTACGCCTGTGTCTCCAGGTCGGCCCAGGTCTCCCGGTGGTGGTGCCACACCAGCGCGTACGGCGTGTAGTGCAGCCGGTGGCCCTGGGCGAGGACACGGACGAAGCCGTAGAGGTCGTCCCCGCCGCGGGCGGGTGTCCCGGCGCCGGTGGCCGGGTCGAAACCGCCGGCCTCCCGCAGGGCCTCGGCGCGGAACGCCATGTTGGCGCCCGAGCCGAACCGGCCCGCGGTGAAGGGGAACAGCGGCTCGTCGCGGGGCGGATCCTGCGGGTCGTAGGTGGCCGGGGCGAAGCCCTTCGCGAAGCCGCCGTGGCTCTCCAGCAGGACCTGCGCCGGGGTCCGCAGCCGGGCGGGCAGGATCAGGCCGGTGGTGCAGCCGAGCCGGGGGTCGGCGGCGAAGGGCGCGGTCAGCTCGGTCAGCCAGCGCGGGTCGGCGACCACGTCGTCGTCCGTGAAGGCGACGACCTCGCCCCGTGCCCGCGCGAGCCCGGCGTTGTGGGCGACCGCCAGCCCCGGGACCGGCTCGCGCACGTAGCGCACGCGCTCCCCGTACGTGCCGTGCACCAGGTCATGCGTCCCGTCGGTCACGGGCGCGTTGTCGACGACGACGACCTCGAACCGGGGGTGGTCCTGGGCGAGCAGGGAGTCCAGGGCCCGGGCCAGCTGCCCCGCGCGCTCCCGGGTGGCCACGACGACCGTCGTGCACGGCGGTGCCGCCGCCCCGCCCCCGGCCTCTCCGCCGTCGCCCGCCGCGGCGGGCCCGGTCACGGCGGCGGGTCCCCCGGCCGTCGCGCCGGCGGCCGGCACCGCGTCGCGGGCGAGGCGGGCCAGCACCGCCCGCGGGTCGGCCCCCTCTGGGACGTGCCCCAGCAGCGTCCCGACCGGCCGGCCGTCGCGGCGGACCAGGGCGAACACCTCGCCGTGCCGGACCGGCGGGCTGCCGGGGCCGGGTCTCAGGACCACGTCGGCACCGCGCAGGTCCATCTCCGCGACCTGGACCGCGCCGATGGCCAGGAAGCGGCGGATCTCCTCCTGGGTCGTGCGTGTTCTGCGGGACATGCGTCCCCTCCCCTCCTCAGAAGACCGCTCAGGTCCCCTCCTCGGGTCCCCTCAGGACCGGCGCAGCCGGCCCGCGCCCCTCAGGGCCCGCGACGCCAGCGACGCCAGGCGCGGGCGGGCGCGGACGAAGCCGTGCGCGCGGCGCACCGGCTCGCGGCTCAGCCAGTGCAGTGCCGCACCCGCCCCCGGGCGGGTCACCGCGCCCTCGTGGACGGCGAGTTCGCCGGTCTTCAGCGAGTCCTTGTACTCGGCCCGGCCGCGCCCCATGTCGAGCAGGCCCACGCCCTCGGCGGCCGCCGCCTCCGCCATCCGCAGGTGCAGCACCAGCCCGGGCGAGTACTTCGCGAACCCCGGGTCGTAGGCCGGGAACCAGCAGGCGAGCACGGAGGCCGAGCGCAGGCCGAAGTGCGCGGCGACGGGACGGCCGCCGGCGTAGAGGACCGACAGCGTGCCCGTGCACTGCGCGGCCCGGGTCTCCGCGAGCCGGGCCACCAGCAGGGCGATCCACTCCTGCGCGAACCGGTCGCGCCGGCCCGTCCTGCGGTACTGCGCCGACTTCCACTCCATGAGCGTGCGCAGCGCGGCCGGGTCGCGCTCGTCGAAGACGAACCGGACCGGTCCGGCCTGGCGGCCGAGCCGGCGCTCCTTGGCCAGCGTGGTCTTCAGGAACTTCGGCGACTGCGTGCGCAGCACCGACTCGTAGGTCTCGTAGCCCTTCTCGATGTCGATGACGTAGGTGGTGTGCTCCTCGGCCGCGTACGGCACGAACAGCGGCTGGTCCGCCTCCAGGTTGTCGAAGGCGAAGCTGGACAGGGAGCAGGCGCGCAGCAGTTCACGCGCGTCCGGGACCGCCCCCGGCGCCAGGACCGCCCCCTGGCAGTCCGACACCCCCAGGGCGATCGCCCGCCCCTGCCCCCACGGCCCCCGCTCGAAGGGCAGGAAACCGGCCGGCTCCGCCCCCTCGTACACCACGGCGACCCGGGCCCGCGGCCGGACCCGCCCCACGGCCGTGGCGAACTCCGGTTCCATGAACGGATTGCGCGGTGTGTCCGCCGCGGCGCGCAGGGCGCGCCAGCGTTCCCGTTCCCCCTCGCCGAGCTCCTCCGGCCTCAGCACACGCGTGCGTCCACTGTTCACCCGACCCCCCGATCAAGTCCCCCCTGGACTCTTGGAAGGTACCGTCGGCGCCCCCTGGCCGGTAGGTGGCGTCCCGTCCTATTGCCACATGGTGCACAAACCGTCGACGACCGGGCACGGTCCGGGACCGTCCGGCCGGGCGGCGGGGCGGCCGGCCGGCGGGGGACGGGTGAGTGCGGCGGGGCCGTGCGCGGTGCGGGGCGGGCGGACGTGGTGAAGGGGGGACCCGCGCTGTCCGTATTCTCTGATCATGGCCGCACCCACCGCATATTCACTCATCGCCACCGACCTGGACGGGACGCTGCTGCGCGGCGACGACACCCTCTCGGACCGGACCCTCGCCGCGCTCGCGCGGGCCGCGCGGGCCGGTGCCCGGCATCTGGTGGTGACGGGGCGGCCGGCCCCCCGGGTGCGCCCCCTCCTGGAGGACCTCGGCTGCACGGGCCTCGCGGTGTGCGGGCAGGGCGCGCAGGTGTACGACGCCGGGACGGACCGGCTGCTGTGGTCGGTGACCCTGGACCGGGAGCTCGCGGAGACCGCGCTCGGCAAGATCGAGGCGGAGACGGGTGAGGTGTACGCGGCCGTGGACCAGGACGGGGTCGACGGGCTCACGCTGATCGAGCCGGGCTACCGGATGCCGCACCCCACGCTGCCCGCCGTGCGGGTGGAGCGGCGGGCGGACCTGTGGGAGCGGCCGATCAGCAAGGTGCTGCTACGCCACCCGGTGCTGTCCGACGACGAGCTGGCGGCGACGGCGCGTTCGGTGATCGGCTCACTGGCCACGGTCACCATGTCGGGGCCGGGCACGGTGGAGCTCCAGCCGTGCGGGATCACCAAGGCCACCGGCCTGGCGCTGGCGGCCGAGCACCTGGGCCTGAGCCCGGCGGACACCCTCGCGTTCGGCGACATGCCCAACGACATCCCCATGTTCGACTGGGCGGCCCGCGGGGTCGCGATGGCCAACGCCCACCCGGAGCTGAAGGCGGTGGCCGACGAGGTCACCACGACGAACGAGGACGACGGCGTGGCCGTCGTCCTCGAGCGTCTGTTCGGCCGGGGGGCGGCGCCGCACGTGCCCCAACACGTGCCGCACCCCTGCGCCCCGGGAGTCCCGTCCCCGCCCGCCGCGGGGAGGGTGGTGGCTCAGTACGCCCCGAAGACGTTGTCGATGGAGCCGTAGCGGTCGGCCGCGTAGTTGCAGGCGGCGGTGATGTTGGCGACCGGGTCGTACGGGTCGTAGACGGTGCCGGGCACGTGGTAGGCGGCGAAGGTCGGGTCGATGACCTGGAGCAGGCCCTTGGACGGGGTGCCCTTGGCGGCGTTGGAGTCCCACAGGTTGATGGCCTGCGGGTTGCCGGAGGACTCGCGGATGATGTTGCGGTGGATGCCCTCGTAGGAGCCGGGGATGCCGTGCTGCGCCATGACGGACAGCGACTCGCGGATCCAGCCGTCGAGGTTGTCCGGGTACACCGTCGCCGCGGTGGCGGCCGCCGGGGCGGCCGCCGGGGCGGCGGCCGGGGTGGCCGCGGAGGCGCTGGACGCGCCCAGCAGCGGGAGGGCGGCGACGGCGACGCCGGTGCCGGCCACGGCGAGGGCGCGGGCGAGACGGCGGCCGCCGGGACGGCGGAGCTGACCGGATGCAGGCATGTCTGTGTTCCTCTCCTACGCCTGCGAGGTGAGCTGTCGGGTTCGGACGGGAGAGTGTCCGGCCGTGCCTCTGCGGGCACGGCTTCACCCCGAGCCGTTCCGGCGCGTGGCCGGCCCGGCGACTTACCTGGGTCCCCCGCTCCTGCCGTGCGTGAGTGAGTTCGTCGATGGGTGGTGCGGGCGGCGGCAGGATTCGGCGTCCGCCCGGCGGCCCGGAACGTATGCGAGAGCACACGCCGGGAACAAGTGCGGCCGTCACGGTAAACGCTGCTTGATCTTGACATGGGCGGTTTGCGCCACTTGATCCTTTGCTGTCGCCACGGCTCAACTCGCCACCGGACAACGGGGAACCGGCGGCCCGCGGCCGTCGTCCATGTGCCCGGTGGCGCGTGACCGACCTCACTGGCCGACACCCGCCGGAGCATTTCACGCCAAGGGGAATTCACTTGGTAATTGCGGCAAATCGGGCGTCGGGGCGGGCAGGATGGTGTGCATGTCGAGGTGTGGTCCGGAGCGCGCATCGATCCGCCCCGGAAAGTCGGACAATGTCCCCTGCTGCCATCCGGTCAAAATCGGGCCGGTCCTGATCGCCTCCTGCCCGGCCCGTACCCCCGGGCCCTGGCGGTGATCGAAACATGACCGGATACGCTGACTTGAGTGATGGCAGCGACCTATCGACAAACCGTGTAAACGCCAGTGGACACCAGCAGACAGGAGACCCCTCGTGACCGTCGTCGGGCCGTTCGGGCTGAGCGTGCGGGACCAGGCTCTGGAAGCCGATGTCCAGGCCGGGATGACGGCTGTCGAGGAAGGGCTTCTCGAGGCCACCAAGAGTGAGGTCCCCTTCATCACGGAGGCCGCCCAGCACCTGGTGCGGGCCGGCGGAAAGCGGTTCCGGCCGCTGCTGGTGATGCTCTCCGCCCAGTTCGGCGACCCCTACGCGCCGGGCATCGTGCCGTCGGCCGTGGTGGTGGAGCTGACCCATCTGGCCACGCTCTACCACGACGACGTGATGGACGAGGCCGCCGTGCGGCGCGGGGTCGCCAGCGCCAACACCCGCTGGGGCAACTCCGTCGCCGTCCTCACCGGCGACTTCCTCTTCGCCCGGGCCTCGCAGATCCTGGCCGACCTCGGGCCCGAGGCCGTCCGCGTGCAGGCCGTGGCGTTCGAGCGGCTGGTCACCGGGCAGATCCTGGAGACCGCCGGCCCGCAGGACGGCCGGGACCCCGTGGAGCACTACCTGGACGTGCTCGGCGGCAAGACCGGCTCCCTGGTCGCGGTCTCCTGCCGGTTCGGCGCCATGATGTCCGGCGCCGACGAGACGGTCGTGGACGTGCTCACCCAGTACGGCGAACGCCTCGGCGTCGCCTTCCAGCTCGCCGACGACGTCCTGGACATCGCCTCCGACTCCCACGAGTCGGGCAAGACCCCGGGCACGGACCTGCGCGAGGGTGTCGCCACCCTGCCGGTGCTGCGCCTGCGCGAGCGGGCGGCACGGCTCGGACTGGCCGACGACCTCGCCCTGTGCGAACTGCTCGACTCCGACCTCACCGACGACGGCCGGCACGCCGAGGCGCTGCGCCTGCTGCGCGCCCACCCCGCCCTGGAGCAGGCGCGCCGGGACACCGTCCGCTACGCCCAGGAGGCGCGTGCCGTGCTGGCCCCGCTGCCGGAGTGCGAGGCGAGGACGGCCCTGACGGAGCTGTGCGACGCCGTGGTGCACCGGGCGGGCTGACCCCGGCCCGCCCCGCCGCGTCCCGGCCCCCGACGACCCCTACGGGTGGGCGGACCCCGGGACGCCCCCATGTCATACCCCAGCAGTACGCGGAGTTGAGTCCGCGGTCTGACGCATCCTCCGCTGCGGTTTGGTCAGATGGAACACGACGGACATCACCAGTCCTCACCGATTCGGGTGAGAACGGCGGCTCGGGGTGAACAGGTGCGCAGCACGCGACGCAAGCCGCCGCCGACCAGGAGGTAAGGCACACATGGCACCGAACGCATCCGACGACAGGACGCCCACGGCGCCGGCCGGCGAGCCCGGCCCGGCCCGCCGCAGGGCCGCCCGGTACGTCGTCCCGGTCACGGTGATGGGGGTGGCGGCCGCGACCATCGGCCTCGTGCCGGCCATCGCCAGTTCCGGTGACCCCGACCTGCCGGAGATCACCGCCGCCCAGCTCATCGAGAAGATCGCGAAGTCGGACGTGGAGCAGCTGTCCGGCACCGTGAAGGTGACCACCGACCTCGGCCTGCCCGACCTCGGGGGGCTGGAGAGCGGCCTCGCCTCGGGCGCGCTCGGCCAGGGCGGGGACGGCTCCTCCGCCGACCCGTCCGCCAAGCTGACCGAGCTGGCCTCCGGCACGCACACGCTGCGCGTCGCCGTCGACGGCCCGGACCGGCAGAAGGTGTCGGTCCTCGACGGCTCCGACGAGTACAGCCTCATCCACAACGGCAAGGACGTCTGGGGCTACGACAGCAAGTCCGACCAGGTCTTCCACGGCACGGTCGACGAGGAGGCCGGCGAGGACGGCGGGAAGCACCGGCCGCCCGCCACCCCCAAGGACTTCGCCGAGGAGGCCCTGAAGGCGGTCGACGACACCACGTCCGTGACCGTCGACGGCACCGCCCAGGTGGCCGGCCGGGACGCCTACAAGCTGGTCGTCAAGCCCCGGCAGTCCGGCTCCACGGTCGGCGCGATCAGCATCGCCGTGGACCACGAGACCGGCATGCCGCTGAAGTTCACGCTCACCCCGGCGAGCGGCGGCGCGGCCGTCGTCGACGTCGGCTTCACCAAGGTCGGCTTCGACCGTCCCGCCGCCTCGACCTTCGACTTCACCCCGCCCGAGGGCGCCGAGGTGACCGAGGAGGGCGACCTGGAGAAGGAGGCCGAACGGCACGCCGGCAAGGACTCCGGCAAGGACGCCGGGCGGCCCGGGAAGGCGCCGGAGTCCGAGGGCGGCCCGGCCGGGGGCCTGGACGGCATGAAGGTCCTCGGCGAGGGCTGGAACTCCGTCGCCACCTTCGACACCGGCGGCCCGGGCCTGCCCGCCGACGGCACCGGGAGCACCGGCAGCGACCTGGACGGCTTCCTCGGCTCTCTCGGCGACCGGGTCAAGGGCGAGTTCGGCACCGGCACGGTGTTCAGCACCCGCCTGATCAACGCCCTGATCACCGAGGACGGCACCGTCTACGTCGGCGCGGTCACCAAGGACGCCCTGGTGAAGGCGGCCGAAGGGGCGAAGTAGCCCGTCCGGGGCAGCCGGTGCGCATCAGCCGCTGGTTCCGGCCCGCCGGGACCGGCCCCGCCCGGCCGTCCCGGCGGGCTTCGCCGTCGGCGCGGCGGTGGCACCGGCCCGCTCCGCCGCCCGCGCCACGGCCAGCAGCAGGTCCTCCCGCCCGTGCGGTGCCACCAGCTGCAGGCCCGCCGGACACCCGTCGGCGCCGACGCCCGCCGGGAGGCTCAGCGCCGGGTGTCCGCTCAGATTGAACGCCCAGGTGAGGGCGGTCGAGTAGACGTCACCGGGGCCCTCGTGACCGTGCGGGGCGGTCGGCGCCGTGGGCGTGAGCAGCAGCGGGGCCCGGGCGAACAGGCGGGCCATGCGCAGGTCGTTCTCCCGCCGCAGCTCCACGGCACCGGCCCTCTCGTCGTCCCCCCGCCCGGCCCCGTCCCCTGCCGCCGCGCCCCGGGTCGCTCCGGCTGCCCGCAGCGCGAGCCAGGCGGGGGCGGGGTCCAGGAGCCGCGGGGCCACGGGCGGCCGGACCAGCCGCACCACCCCCGCGTCGACGAGCCGCCGCACCGCACTCCGGGCCAGCGCGACCGGCTCGGGATCCGGGTCGGCGAAGCCGAGGCCGGGCGACCAGACGGCGTCCACCGGGAGCCGCGGCGGTACGGCCGGGAGACCGTGCGCGCCTGTGCCGGGCGGGTCTGCCCGCGGTGGGACCGGGCCGCGGTCCGGCGCCGGGGGACCGTGGCCGCCGGGCGGGGAGCCGTCGGGGTCCTCGGCGGCGACGCTCCCGCCGTCACCCCCGGCTCCGGACACCACCTGCCACCAGAGTGCCGCGTCCCGCGCCGTCCGGGCGAGGACGCCGGGCGCCGCCAGACCCGTACGGTCGGACGACGGGAGGCGGCCGTTGGTGACCTTGAGGCCGACCACGCCGCACCAGGCCGCCGGGAGGCGCACCGAACCGGCCCCGTCGCCGCCCGTCGCCAGCGGCACCAGTCCCGCCGCCACCGCCACCGCCGCCCCGGCCGAGGAACCGCCCGGAGTGCGGTCCGTGCGCCACGGGTTGACCGTGCGGCCGTGGGCGCCGCGCCCCCAGGTCTGCCAGGGCGTTCCCGGTCCCGGTACGGACGTGGCGCCGACCACGACGGCACCGGCGGCCTGCAACGCGCCGGCGGCGCGCAGCCCGTGCCGCCCCTTCACGGCGATCGGCACCCCGGCCAGCGGCAGGCCCGTGGGGGAGCCGTACCCGTCCGGGCGGCCGGTGCCGTGCGCGCGGGCGCGGTCCGCGGCCGCCCGCGCGTCCACCTCCGCCGCCCGCCGCAGCGCCTGGCCGGCCCACACCTCGAGGAACGCGCACAGCACCGGGTCGGCCCGCTCGATGCGCTCCAGCGCCTCCGCCACCACGTCGACCGCCCGCATCCGGCCCGCCCGCACGGCCCGCGCGATCTCCCCGGCCGGGAGTGAGGACGTTCCGGCCCAGGATCCGGCGGGACGGCCCGTCGGCGTCACCGCCCCGCCGTCGTGCTGCTCCGGTCGCTGTCCCATGTCCGTGTCCGCCCCTCCGCCGGTGCCCGCCCCGGGCCGATCATGCCGCAGCCCTCCCGGCCGGCGTCCTGCCCCGCGCGTCCCGGACGGCCCCTGCGGCTCCTCCGTGCCCTGCGGCTCCTCCGTGGCTGCGGCCTCTCCGCGTCCCCGGGCCACTCCTGCCCCCGTCCACCGTCGCCCCGGCACGGGTGCGGACGGCCCTTGGGACGAGCCTGTGACAACGCGGTGACGTGAGAAACCGGGGAGGGCGGACAGACTGGTCGGTAGGTGTACGACCCGAATGAGGGGACCATGGCGCGACTCAGCCGCGAGAAGAAGCGGGAACAGCAGCAGGCGGCGCACACGACGCACCGTGCGGCCGAGCCGATCGAGGTCCGCATCCCCGCCACCGGGGCCGGTGACGCCACCGCGACGGTCGACGGGGTGCCGGTGACCGCCGCACCGGGGGAGGAACTGCAGCAGGCCGTCCTGAACCGCCTCCAGCACATGGCCCGCGCCGCCGGGCACGCCGTCCTGGCGACCGTCCGCGACGAGCGCATCGGCTTCGTCGTGCCGCTCCGGGTCGAGCCGGACGGCTCCAGCCGCTTCACCGCGGACCCGGTACCGACCGGCCCCCGCCCGGCACACGCACCGGCTGCCCCTGCGCCGCCCGTGCCCGCCACGACGCCTGTGCCGACCACGGCATCCGTGCCGCCGACGATGCCCGCGTCGTCCTCCGCTCCCGTCGCGCCCCCGGCCCCCTCCGCACCGCCGCAGGCCACCACACCCGCACCGGCGCAGGCCACCACACCCGCACCGGCGCAGGCCACCACACCCGCACCGGCGCGCGACGGCGTGGCGGCCCCGGGCGTGGTGCGTCCTCCGGCCCCGCTCCCGGTCGGGGGCACGGGCAGGGCGGCCGTACCGCTCGGCACGGTGGCGCCTCCCACGGGCACCTTCGGTCCGCCCCCGGTGATGGACGCCAGGCCGCACCCCGTCGTGGCCGACGACGGGCCCCGACGGGCGCCGGGGTCCTCCCCGGAGCGGAGCCCCGGCCCGGACGGCCGGCCGGCCCCGCCCCGCGGGTTCGACGCGGTGGCGGAGACGGTGCTGGGGGACGGGTCCGAGCCCTTCGGCCCGTCCGACGGCGGCCCCCTGGCCGAGCCGGTGGCCCGGATCAGCGACGCCGTGCGGCACGGCCGGCTCGACCCGGCCGCGGAACTGGCCGAGGAGACCGTGACCGGGGCGACGGCCACCCTGGGACCGGAGCACCCCGAGGTGCTCCGCGTGCGGGAACTCGCCGCCTACGTCGCCTACTTGGCCGGGCGTCCCGAGACCGCCCTGCGCACCTGCCTCGACGTCGCCGCGCTCCACCGCCGGGCACAGGACGCCGAGGCCGCCTACAGCAGCGTCCACGGCGCGGCCACCGCCTGGCGGGCGGTGCGCGACCCGCTGCGGGGGCTGGAACTCGGCCGGGAACTCCTCGCCCTGTGGACGGAACTCGCCGCCGACGAGGGGCCGGCCGCGGCGGAGACCGACGCCCTGGAGTTGGCCCGCGCCCGCATGGACCGGCTGCACACCCGGGCCCGCGCCCGGCAGGACTGAGCCCCGGCCCGGGGGCTCGGCAGGACTGAGCCCCGCGTCCGGCAGGGCAGGGACGGGCGCCGCGTCCGGCGGAGACGGACGGGGCCCCGCCCGGCCCTGCCGGACGACGCGCGCACGCCCTACTGCGACAGCTCCCAGACGGTGTGGGCGATCGCGTCGCTGTTGCGGTTCAGGGCCGTGTCGTCGATGTTGGCCGTGGTGTCGCACGAGGAGTGGTAGCAGCGGTCGAACGCCCGGCCCGCCGTGCCGCCCCACTTCGCGGCCTGGGCCGCGGTCTTGGTCCGGCTCGCGCCGGTGAACAGGCCGCCGACCGGGATGCCCGCGTTCTTGAACGACGCGTGGTCCGACCGGCCGTCGCCCTCGGTCTCGATCTCGGTGGGGACGCCGATGCCCGCGAAGTAGTCCTTGAACGTCTTCTCGATCACCGGGTCGTCGTCGTAGACGAAGTACCCGGGGTTCGGTGAGCCGATCATGTCGAAGTTCAGGTAGCCGTCGATGCGGGAGCGGTCGGCGGAGGACAGCCGGCCCACGTAGTACCGGGAGCCGACCAGGCCCAGTTCCTCGGCGCCCCACCAGGCGAAGCGCAGATGGCTGGAGGGCTGGTACCCCGCCCGGGCGACGGCGAGCGCGGTCTCCAGGACGGCGGCGGAGCCGGAACCGTTGTCGTTGATGCCGGGGCCGGAGGAGACCCCGTCGAGGTGGGCCCCGGCCATCAGGACGTGCCCCGGGTCGCCGCCGGGCCAGTCGGCGATGAGGTTGTAGCCGGTGCGCCCGGAAGCGGTGAACTGCTGTACCCGGGTCGTGAATCCGGCCGCGTCCAGCTTGTTCTTCACGTAGGTGAGGGACGCCTGGTAGCCGGGGCGGCCGTGGGCGCGGTTGCCGCCGTTGGCGGCGGCTATGGACTGCAGTTGGGACAGGTGCGCCTTGACGTTGGCCACCGGTATGTCGGGGGCGGCCGCGGTGGGGGCGGCGGCCGCGCCGGCGGACGCGGTGCCGCCGGCCAGCAGGGTGAGGGTGGCGACGGCACCGGCGGCCGCCGAACGGACGGAAACGGAGAGCTTCATGGGGGCTCCGAGTTCCTCGGGTGAGCCCGTGGGAGTCCACAGGCATCCCCTGGGTGTGGGGGTGCCTGGATGGTGAAGCCGGAACTGAATCTCCGTCAAGAGCGGTATCAGGACACCCGTTCACACATTCCGGAGGCCGGCGGGCCCCTGGTGCGGCGGTCGGGCCCCGGGCGGGTGCCGTGCGTGCTCAGTGCACGCAGAACTCGTTGGACTCCGGGTCGGTCATCACGGTCCACGACCCGGAGGGCCCCTGTACGTCCCGCAGCACCCGCGCGCCCAGCCCCTCCAGCCGGCGGACCTCCTCCGCACGGCGGTCCGCCGGTTCCGGGTGGAGGTCGAGGTGCAGCCGGTTCTTGGCCGTCTTCGCCTCCGGAACCCGCTGGAAGAGCAGCCGCCGGCCCAGTCCCGTGCCGCTCGCCTCCTGGTAGGGGTCGTCGGGATGCCGCACCCCGATCAGGTCCCGGAAGGCGTGGCGGCCGTGGTGCTCCACCACCGCCTCGGCGGGCAGGGCACCGGAGGCGAGCAACTGTCCGATGAGGGCGCTGCTGTCCTCGACCAGGTAACCGAGGGCGGCGGCCCAGAAGTCCGCCTGGGCGTGGGGGTCCCCCGCGTCGATGACCAGCTTCCAGTGGACGGGAACGGGCGATGCCGGCGTCTGTGTCATGCCGGCAGTTCTACCGCGCCGGCGCCGCTTCGCGTGTCACGTCCGGGACCGGGCCGTGTCGCTCCGCGTGGCACCGGTCCGCGGCGGTGCGCCGGCCGCGGGGGCGGCCTCCGACGCCGCCGGCACCGCCTCCGGCTCCGGGGCGCGCGCCGCCGTGCGCCGGCCGCCGGTGCCTCCGGCGTCGGCCCGGTGCTCGGCGAGGGCGCGTGCGGTCCGGCGGGCGGTGCGCAGCGCGTCCCAGGTGAGCAGCGTGAGCGCCAGCCACACCAGCGCGAACCCGGCCCAGCGCTCGGGCGGCATGGCCTCCTTGAAGTACAGGACACCGAGCAGGAACTGCAGGACCGGCGTCAGGTACTGCAGCAGCCCCAGCGTGGACAGCGGGACGCGGATGGCGGCCGCGCCGAAGCAGGCCAGCGGGAGGGCGGTGACCAGCCCGGACGCGACGAGCAGCAGTACATGCCCGGCGCCCTCGGTGGTGAAGGTGGCGTCACCCCGGCTGCCCAGCCACACCAGGTAGCCGAGCGCGGGCAGGAACAGGATGGAGCTCTCGGCGGCCAGCGACTCGACCCCGCCGAGGTCGACCTTCTTCTTCACCAGGCCGTACGTGGCGAAGGAGAGGGCGAGGCAGAGGGAGATCCACGGCGGCTGGCCGTAGCCGACGGTGAGGACGACGACCGCGCAGGCGCCGACGCCGACCGCCGCCCACTGCGCCGGGCGCAGGCGCTCCTTCAGCAGCAGCACGCCCATCGCGATGGTGACCAGCGGATTGATGAAGTAGCCGAGTGACGCCTCGACGACGTGCCCGGAGTTGACCGCCCAGATGTAGACGCCCCAGTTCAGGCTGATGACCGTCGCCGCCAGGGTGACCAGCGCCAGCCGCCGCGGCTGCCGCAGCAGCTCGCCGAGCCAGGCCCAGCGGCGGATGAAGAGCAGGGCGGCGGCCACGAAGAACAGCGACCAGACCATCCGGTGGGCGAGGATCTCCACCGCTCCGGCGGGTATCAGCAACGGCCAGAAGAGGGGGACCAGACCCCACATGCCATAGGCCGCGAAGCCGTTCAGCAGTCCTGCGCGCCCTTCGGCAGCCGGCTTCCCGGTCACTGGCCCTCCCTCGATCGCCGACGGTCTGTCGTGCCCGGGCGACGCGCCCGGACTGTTCGACGGTAACGCCCGGCACCCCCACCTGTCATGCCCGTACCGCGATACGGTCATGACGGCGGGGGTGCCGGGCGTTACCGGGGGCGCCGGGCGGCCGGGAGCGGGGCCGGGATGCCGGGGGCGGCCGCTCGGCGGTCAGCCCTTCAGCGCGACGGCGATCGCCTCGGCCAGCGGGGTGGTCGGCCGGCCGGTCAGGCGGGACAGGTCGCCGCTGTCGACGACCAGCTCGCCCCGGGCGATGGAGGCGTCCACGCCCGCGTAGATCGCGGCCACCGGCCCGGGCAGACCCGCACCGGTCAGGATGCCGGTCAGCTCCTCGACGGTGACCGGCCGGTGGGCGATCTCCTCGCCGGTCTGCCGGCTCAGCTCGGCCGCGTACTCGGCGAAGCTCCACGCCTCGTCGCCGCCCAGCTCGTAGGTCCGGTTCTCGTGGCCCTCGCCGGTGAGGACGGCGACGGCGGCGGCCGCGTAGTCGGCGCGCGAGGCGGAGGAGACCCGGCCGTCACCGGCGGCGGCGACGACCGCGCGGTGCTCCAGCACGGGCGCCAGGTTCTCGGTGTACACCTCGTGGTACCAGCTGTTGCGCAGCAGCGTGTACGGCACGCCCGAGCCGCGCAGCAGCTCCTCGGTGCCCCGGTGGGCGTCGGCGAGCGAGGCGGTCAGCGTGCCGGGCGCGCTGGTGTAGGCGAGCAGCGCGACCCCGGCGGTCCGGGCCGCGTCGATCACCACCCGGTGCTGGGCGACCCGGTCCTTGTCCACCTCGCTGCCGGAGATCAGCAGCACCCTGTCCCCGGCCGTGAGGACGCCGTCGAGGCTCTCCGGGACGTTGTAGTCGGCGACGGCGATCCGGACCCCGCGCCCGGCGAGGTCGGCGGCCTTCTCGGCGCTGCGGACGACGGCGGTGACCTGCTCGGCCGGGACCTTCTCCAGCAGCTGCTCGACGACGTGCCGGCCGAGGTGTCCGGTGGCGCCGGTGACGACGATGCTCATGGTGCGTGACTCCTTGTGCGGGGGTGGGTGGCTCCGTCACTCACCCTAAGGGGGGCACTAACCAGAGGAAAGTACCCACTTTGAAGTAAGGTACTGGCATGACGGTAAGCAACCGCGACCGGCGCGACGAGGCCGAAGCGATGTGCCCGCACCGCCTGATCCTGGAGCACGTGACCAGCCGCTGGGGTGTGCTGGTGCTGATCCATCTGCTGGACCGGCCGCACCGGTTCAGTGAACTGCGCCGGGCCATCGGCCGGGTCAGCGAGAAGATGCTCACCCAGACCCTCCAGACGCTGGAGCGCGACGGCCTGGTGCACCGCGACGCCCGGCCCGTCATCCCGCCCCGCGTCGACTACTCCCTCACCGGGCTGGGCCGCGAGGCCGCCGAACAGGTCCGTGAGCTGGCCCGGTGGACCGAGAAGCGCACCGCCGACGTGCTCGCCGCCCGGCGCGCCTACGACGACGCCCGCGCGTCCTGAGCCGTCGGGCCGGCCGCCCCGGCACACGCCGCGGGGCCCGGACACGCTCGGTGTCCGGGCCCCGGTGCGCGCCGCGAGGAGCCGCCGTCAGCCGACGACGGTCCAGGTGTCGCCGCCCGCGAGGAGGGCGGCGAGGTCGCCCTTGCCGTGCTGCTCGACGGCGGTGTCGAGCTGGTCGGACATCAGCGTGTCGTAGACCGGGCGGTCCACGGACCGCAGCACCCCGATCGGGGTGTGGTGCAGCGTGTCCGGGTCGGCGAGCCGGGACAGCGCGAACGCGGTGGTCGGCGACGCGGCGTGCGCGTCGTGGACCAGCACGTCGGCCTCGTTCTCCGGCGTCACCGCCACGATGCGGAGGTCGCCCGTCTCCCGGTCCCGCACGACGCCCTTGGAGCCCTCGCTGCCGAAGCGGATCGGCTGCCCGTGCTCCAGCCGGATCACCGCCTCCTCGGCCTGCTGCCGGTCCTTGAGGACCTCGAAGGCGCCGTCGTTGAAGATGTTGCAGTTCTGGTAGATCTCCACCAGGGCCGTGCCCGGGTGGGCGGCGGCCTGGCGCAGCACCTCGGTGAGGTGCTTGCGGTCCGAGTCGACCGTGCGGGCCACGAACGACGCCTCCGCGCCGAGCGCCAGCGACACCGGGTTGAACGGGGCGTCCAGCGACCCCATCGGCGTCGACTTGGTGATCTTGCCGACCTCGGAGGTCGGGCTGTACTGGCCCTTGGTCAGACCGTAGATCCGGTTGTTGAACAGCAGGATCTTCAGGTTCACGTTGCGGCGCAGGGCGTGGATCAGGTGGTTGCCGCCGATGGACAGCGCGTCGCCGTCGCCCGTCACCACCCACACGCTCAGGTCGCGCCGGGAGGCCGCGAGACCGGTGGCGATGGCCGGGGCACGGCCGTGGATGGAGTGCATCCCGTAGGTGTTCATGTAGTACGGGAAGCGGGACGAGCAGCCGATGCCGGAGACGAAGACGATGTTCTCCCGCGCCAGCCCGAGTTCGGGCATGAAGCCCTGCACGGCGGCGAGGACGGCGTAGTCACCGCAGCCCGGGCACCAGCGCACCTCCTGGTCGGACTTGAAATCCTTCATGGACTGCTTGCCCTCGGCCTTCGGCACGAGCGAGAGAGGCCCGATCGTGCCCGTGCCCGCGGCGGCGCCGGTGTCCGTGCCCGCGCCTCGTGTGGACGTCTCAGCCATCGATGGCCTCCTTCAGAGCCGTTGCGAGCTGCTCCGCCTTGAACGGCATGCCGTTGACCTGGTTGTAGGACTGGGCGTCGACCAGGTACTTCGCCCGGATCAGGGTGGCCAGCTGGCCCAGGTTCATCTCGGGGACCACCACCTTGTCGTACGACCGCAGCACGCCCCCGAGGTTCTTCGGGAAGGGGTTGACGTGCCGCAGGTGCGCCTGCGCCACCGCCTCGCCGGCTCTGCGCAGCCGCCGCACGGCCGCCGTGATCGGCCCGTACGTCGACCCCCAGCCCAGGACCAGCGTCCGCGCGCCGTCCGGGTCGTCCACCTCCAGGTCGGGCACGTCGATGCCGTCGACCTTGGCCTGCCGGGTGCGCACCATGAAGTCGTGGTTGGCCGGGTCGTAGGAGATGTTGCCCGTGCCGTCCTGCTTCTCGATGCCGCCGATGCGGTGCTCCAGGCCCGGGGTGCCCGGGATCGCCCACGGCCTGGCCAGCGTCTCGGGGTCCCGCTTGTACGGCCAGAACACCTCCGTGCCGTCCTCGGTGGTGTGGTTCGGTCCCTGCGCGAACTGCACCCCGAGATCCGGCAGCTCCTCCAGGTCCGGCACCCGCCAGGGCTCCGAGCCGTTGGCCAGGTAGCCGTCGGACAGCAGGAACACGGGCGTCCGGTAGGTCAGCGCGATCCGGGCCGCCTCCAGGGCCGCGTCGAAGCAGTCCGCCGGCGTGCGCGGTGCCACCACCGGGACCGGGGCCTCGCCGTTGCGCCCGTACATCGCCTGGAGCAGGTCGGCTTGCTCGGTCTTGGTCGGCAGCCCCGTCGACGGGCCGCCGCGCTGGATGTCCACGATCAGCAGCGGCAGCTCCAGCGACACCGCCAGACCGATCGTCTCCGACTTCAGCGCCACCCCGGGACCGGACGTCGTCGTGACCGCGAGGGAACCCCCGAAGGCCGCGCCGAGGGCGGCGCCGATGCCCGCGATCTCGTCCTCCGCCTGGAAGGTGCGCACGCCGAAGTTCTTGTGGCGGCTGAGCTCGTGCAGGATGTCGGAGGCCGGGGTGATCGGGTAGGAGCCCAGGAACAGCGGCAGGTCCGCCTGCCGGGACGCCGCGATCAGGCCGTACGCCAGCGCCAGGTTCCCCGAGATGTTCCGGTACACACCCGGCGGGAACGCCGTCGCCGCCGGAGCCACCTCGTAGGAGACGGCGAAGTCCTCGGTCGTCTCGCCGAAGTTCCAGCCGGCCCGGTAGGCCGCGATGTTGGCCGCCGCGATGTCCGGCTTCTTCGCGAACTTCGACTTCAGGAACCGCTCGGTGCCCTCGGTGGGCCGGTGGTACATCCAGCTCAGCAGGCCCAGCGCGAACATGTTCTTGCTGCGCTCGGCCTCCTTGCGGCTCAGGTCGAACTCCTTCAGCGCCTCGACCGTGAGCGTCGTCAGCGGCACCGGATGGAGGTGGTAGCCGTCGAGCGAGCCGTCCTCCAGCGGGTTGCTGTCGTAGCCGACCTTGGCCATCGCCCGCTTGGTGAACTCGTCCGTGTTGACGATGATCTCCGCGCCGCGCGGCAGGTCCCCGATGTTCGCCTTCAGGGCGGCCGGGTTCATCGCCACCAGCACGTTCGGCGCGTCACCCGGGGTCAGGATGTCGTGGTCGGCGAAATGCAGCTGGAAGGACGAGACACCCGGCAGCGTGCCGGCGGGCGCCCGGATCTCCGCCGGGAAGTTCGGCAGCGTCGACAGGTCGTTGCCGAAGGACGCGGTCTCGGAGGTGAAGCGGTCACCGGTGAGCTGCATGCCGTCACCCGAGTCCCCCGCGAACCTGATGATCACCCGGTCGAGCCGGCGGACGTCCTTCGCTCCCGCCGCTGTGCGCTGCTCTCCTACGACTGCTCCGTCGGCCTGCTCCGCTGGGCTGCTGACCTGACTGGTCACTGAACTGGACCTCCTCGAGGCGGCTGTCCGGGACGGCCCTCCCGCAGGCCCTCCCTGGATCAACCCTACGTCCGTAAGGGTCGCCTTCCTTGAGTCATTCGCATGTTGGACACGATTGCGGCCCGTTACGGCGTACCGATGTGTCCCCTCTTTTCCCTTGAATACCGCCGGTTTCCGGCCCCCGCGCCCTTGGCCTCCACGACGCGGCCGCCTCCCGCGCCGGTCCGGATCCGGCCGCACCGGTACGGCTCCGGCCACCGGAATCCCCCGTACGGGGGGGCGCGCGTCCGCCGGGGGGCGGCGCCGGTCGCGGCAGTGCCGTGAACTCCGGCGTCCGGGTACCGGCGGGAGCGGCCCGCAATCCGGATTGTGGGCACCGGGCATCAGGAGGCGGCGGCGCCGCGGGGGCGGCACGGGCCGGGGCCCGGCCCGTCCGGGGCCGGTGACGCGGACCGGTCGGGCGGTGGGACGGGCCCCAGCGGGCGGGTCAGGAGTTCAGATAGGTGAGCACGGCCAGCACCCTGCGGTGATCGCCGTCGCTCGGGGACAGCCCCAGCTTCATGAAGATGTTGCTGACGTGCTTCTCCACCGCGCCGTCGCTCACCACCAGCTGCCGGGCGATCGCCGAGTTCGTGCGCCCCTCGGCCATCAGCCCCAGGACCTCGCGCTCCCGCGGGGTGAGTCCCGCGAGCACGTCCTGCTTGCGGGAGCGCCCGAGCAGCTGGGCGACCACCTCCGGGTCCAGGGCCGTGCCGCCCTCGGCCACCCGTACGACCGCGTCCACGAACTCGCGCACCTCGGCCACCCGGTCCTTGAGCAGGTAGCCGACGCCCCGGCTGGAACCGGCGAGCAGCTCGGTGGCGTAGCGCTCCTCCACGTACTGCGACAGCACCAGGACACCGACCCCCGGGTGCGACCTGCGCAGCTGCACCGCCGCGCGCACGCCCTCGTCGGTGTGGGTCGGCGGCATCCGGACGTCGGCGACGACCACGTCCGGCAGCTCCCCCTGTCCGGCCAGTTCGCCGACGGTCTTGACGAGCGCGTCGCCGTCACCCACTCCGGCCACCACCTCGTGGCCCCGGTCGGTCAGCAGCCGGGTCAGCCCCTCCCGCAACAGCACCGAATCCTCGGCGATGACCACCCGCACCCTGTCCTCCACGTTCCTCGGCCCCCCAGCCCTGTCCCGCGACCGCCCGTGTGGCGGCCCGGTCGACAGGACCAGCATCCCAGCTCGATCCGGACCTGCGGAGGGGGACGCGGCCGGGAGTGTCCGCCGCCGGGGGCCGGCGTCCGGCGCCACCAGGGACCGCCGTCGCCGCCGTCGCCGCCGGGGCCACCGGACGGACGGTGGGGAGCGGACGGCGGCCGTGGCGTCACCGGGACGCCGGCCCCCGGGCTGCCGGGACGGGCGCCCCGGGGGGCTCGGGGCGGGACGGACCCCCGGGCGCCGTGTGCGGGACGGGCCCGGGGGTCCGGGGGCGGGACGCGGGCGGAAGGCTCACCGGTGCGGTTCGGTGCGCCACGGCAGCTCGGCCGTCACGCGGGTCGGGCCGCCCGCCGGGGAATCGACCACCAGGACGCCGTCCACCGCGTCCAGCCGCTCCGCCAGACCCGCCAGGCCGGAGCCCGCGGACACGTCGGCGCCGCCCACCCCGTTGTCGGTGACCTGGAGCAGCAGCCGGTCCTCCGTCCGCCACACCTCCACGCTCGCCGCAGTGGCGCCCGAGTGCTTGCTGATGTTCTGCAGCAGCTCGGAGACCGTGAAGTACGCGATGCCCTCGATCGCCGACGCGGGCCGCTCGGTCAGGTCCACCTCGACCCGCACCGGCACCGTGCAGCGCGAGGCGACCGACGACAGCGCCGCGTCCAGGCCCCGGTCGGTCAGCACCGCCGGGTGGATGCCCCGGGCCAGGTCCCGCAGCTCCTGGAGCGCGGTCTTCACCTCGCCGTGCGCCTCGTCCACCATGTGGGCCGCGGCCTGCGGGTCCTCCCGCAGCTTCTCCTTGGCCAGGCCCAGCCCCATGGCGAGGTTGACCAGCCGGGCCTGGGCACCGTCGTGCAGGTCGCGTTCGATGCGGCGCAGGTCGGCCGCCGCCGTGTCGACCACCACGCCCCGGTCCGACTCCAGCTCCACCACCCGCGTCGCCAGCCGGGACGGACCCAGCAGCCCGTGCACCATGACCCGGTCGACCGTCGTCAGCGCCCGCACGATCCACGGCGTGGCGATCGTGAACAGCAGGCCGACCAGCGCGGTCACCGTGACCTCGAAGGCGTTGTCCAGATAGATGCGGTGCTGCCCGTCCCCGTACAGCTGCATGCCGCCCTGGCTGCCGTAGACCGGGTACACCCAGAACCACAGCGGGTACGTCAGCAGCGTCCAGCCGATCGACCAGAACGTCACCGTCACGGTGAAGGTGAACACCGACCACGGCATCTGGAGCACCGAGTACAGCAGGGCCCGCCAGGAGGTGCCGCTCTTGAGCACCGCCCCCATCCAGGCCATCACGCCCGGCTTCTTCATCCGCACCGGTTCCGGCTCGTCGACCTCCAGGTCCAGCAGCGCCCGGGCCCGCGCCCGCTCCAGGGTGCCGATGCCGCGGCACCCCGCGAGCGCCGCCGCCAGCACCGGGACGCCCAGGAAGGTCACCAGCAGACCGGCCCCCAGCGACACCATGGTGACCGCGTAGGTGAACAGCACGATGCTGATCGGCAGGCTCAGCAGGACGTATCCCAGCTCCCGCCAGGTGCGCCCCTCGATCGGCGCCCGCAGTGCGGCCGGCAGCCGGTGGCGGCGCTCGGCGGCGCCCCGGTACCCCGGCCCGCTGCCGAGTCCGTGGGCCGGCCCGTAGCCGTACTCGTCGCCCTGTCCGTGGTCGGTGGCCATCGGCGTCGTCCCTCTCCCTGTCCGCGGCTGTGCTGTCGTACTCCAGCCTCCTCCGCCGCAGGTCGGCGGACCATGGAGTCCGTCGCAGTCCTGGACGGGGGGTTAACCCCACCCGCGGGGCCTCGCCCCCGCCGTACGCGCCCTTCGTGCCCTTCGGCGCCCGGGTACAGAGGGCTCCGTTCCGCCGTACGCGCCCTTCGGTGCCCCGGGTACCCGAACGCCCCCGCGCGGGAAGCACGGGGGCGGGGGCGGGGCCTGCGGACGCCTCAGGGCGCGGCCGGACGCGGGGGAGGGGGCGGGGCGCCGGGAGCGGGCGGGGCGTGGGACGCGCGGGCGCCGTCGGCGCGGGCGCCGGTGCGGTCGCGCCACGGCAGCTCCGCCGTCACCGTCGTCGGGCCGCCGGGCGGGGAGTCCACGACGAACAGGCCGTCGACCGCTCCCAGCCGGTCGGCGAGGCCGCGCATCCCCGTACCCCGGTCCAGGCTCGCGCCCCCGTTGCCGTCGTCCCCCACCTGCACCAGCAGCCGGTCGTCGGCGCGCCACACGTCGACTGACGCGGACCGCGCACCGCTGTGCTTGCTCACGTTCTGCAGCAGTTCCGAGACGGTGAAGTACGCGATGCCCTCGATGGCGGCGGCCGGGCGTTCGGTCAGGTCGACCGTCGCCTTCACCGGCACCGTGCAGCGCGAGGCGACCGACGACAGGGCCGCGTCCAGCCCCCGGTCGGTCAGCACCGCGGGGTGGATGCCCCGGGCGAGGTCCCGCAGTTCCTGCAGGGCCAGTTTCACCTCACCGTGGGCCTCCTCGACCATCGCCGCCGCCGTGTCCGGGTCCTCCAGCAGCTTCTCCTTGGCCAGGCCCAGTCCCATGGCGAGGTTGACCAGCCGGGCCTGGGCGCCGTCGTGCAGGTCGCGTTCGATGCGGCGCAGGTCGGCCGCCGCCGTGTCGACCACCACGCCCCGGTCCGACTCCAGTTCGGCGATGCGCCGTTCCAGCTCGTCGGACGGGGAGAGCAGCCCCCTGACCAACGCCCGGTCCACCTCGGTCATCCCGCGGGCGAGGTAGGGCAGCACCGGCCAGAGCACGAACAGCGAGACCAGCGTGACGGAGAAGGTGAGGACACCCCACGGCAGCCGGATCAGCTCGTAGAGCATGGTGCGCCAGCCCACGGGGTCCTTCAGCGCCATCCACAGCTGCTGCCAGACCCCGACGGAGCCCGGCATCGGGAGCCGGCTCGGCTCGTCGATCCGCACCCCGAGCAACGCCCTCGCCCGGGCCCGCTCCGCCTTCCCCAGCAGCCGCGCGCCCATCAGCGCGGCGGCGAGCAGGGGCAGCCCGATCACGGTGATGGTCAGCAAGGTACTGGTGAACAGCACGCTCACCACGTAGGTGAAACCGACCAGCGACACCGGGAGGTTCAGCAGGAGATGGGCGATCTCCTTCCAGGTGTGCCGGTCGAAAGCGAAACGGGGAGGCGGCGGACGGCCGTCGCCCGTGTCGCGGCCCGCGCGGACACGAAGCCCGCCGAGGCCGCCGTCGAAGTCGCCGGGGTCGCCGGGGTCGCCATGCTCGGTCATGGGCCCTAGCCTGCCCGTCACACGGGGACCCGCGCCATGAGGGGGACCGCCCTCGTCCCCGGGGGAAAACCCCACCCCCCGGGCGGAGTGGGCGACGGGCTGCTTACCGTGCCTTTATCAGGGCCTAGACTCCCGTCCGTACAGATCGTCGGGACGGACGGCCCGGACGGATCGTCCTGTACGACAGTGTGCCCGGCGGCCCGTCGGGTACCGGCCGACGGTCACAGGCGCGGATCAGGGACAACACAGCCGAGGAGTGAGGGGCGGACGTGCGGGAACCGACCGTCGTCGACTCGACCGTCGTCGCTGCGCACGTCGCGGCGGACTACTTCCAGGCGTACTCGGTCGTCGGACTGCTCGCCGTCGTCGGCGTGCTGTTCGTCGCCGTGGCCTTCGGCGCGGGGCGTCTGCTCAGGCCCGTCGTGCCGACGCCCGAGAAACTGCTGACCTACGAATGCGGAGTCGACCCCGTGGGCGAGGGCTGGGCCCACACCCAGGTCCGCTACTACGTCTACGCCTTCCTCTACGTCATCTTCGCCGTCGACTCGGTCTTCCTCTTCCCGTGGGCGACCGTCTTCGCCGCCGACGGCTACGGGGCGACCACCCTGGTGGAGATGTTCATCTTCCTCGGCTTCCTCGCCGTCGGACTGCTGTACGCATACAAGAAGGGCGTCCTGACATGGACGTGACCCGCGCGACTTCCGCGACCCCCGCGACCTCTGCGACTCCTGCGCATGCTGCGGCTTCCGCGCATGGCGCGACTGCCGCGGCCCCTTCGTCTCCCGCCGGCCGCGAAGCCGAGCCGGTGCTGCTGCCGGACCCGGCGATGCCGCCCGCCGAGGGCGGCGCCCGGCTGGGGATCCTCTCCCGGCTGGCCCCCGAGCCGATGAAGGTGATCCTCAACTGGGGCCGCCGCTACTCGCTCTGGGTCTTCAACTTCGGCCTCGCCTGCTGCGCGATCGAGTTCATCGCCGCGTCGATGGCCCGCCACGACTTCATCCGCCTCGGCGTCATCCCGTTCGCCCCGGGGCCGCGCCAGGCCGACCTGATGGTGGTGTCCGGCACGGTCACGGACAAGATGGCGCCCGCCGTGAAGCGCCTGTACGAGCAGATGCCGGAGCCGAAGTACGTCATCTCCTTCGGCGCGTGCAGCAACTGCGGCGGCCCGTACTGGGACTCCTACTCGGTCACCAAGGGCGTCGACCAGATCATCCCCGTCGACGTCTACGTCCCCGGCTGCCCGCCCCGGCCGGAGGCGCTGCTCCAGGGCATCCTCAAGCTCCAGGAGAAGATCGCCCGGGAGTCGCTGGGGGAGCGGTACGCGGCGCAACGCCCGTCCGCGGCGGCCCTGCAGAGCGACCTCGTACGGCCGCCCGAGCCGGGGGTGTCCGGAGCCGCCGGAGGCGCCGGAGGCGCGGAAGGTGCCACGGGTACGGGCACGGCGGGCGCCACGGATGTGACGGGTACGGGCACGACGGGTGCCGCGGGCACGGCGGGTGCGGAGGGTGACCGATGACGACGGTCGGCTGGCTCCCTGACGGCACCGAGGCGTTGTTCGGCGCGGACGCCACCGCCGAGGAGTCGTACGACGTCCTCACCGTCGACGTACCGCCCGCCTCCTGGATCACCGCGCTGGAGACGGCGCGCGACCGCCTCGGCTGCACCTACTTCGACTGGCTGAGCGCGGTCGACGAACCCGGCACGGGCTTCCGCGTCGCGGCCCACGTCGCCGCGCTGTCGCCGGTGCGCCGCCTGCTGCTGCGCACCACCGTCCCGCACGAGTCCCCGGCCCTCCCGAGCGCCGTGGACGTCTACGCGGGCGCCGCGTGGCACGAGCGCGAGACGTTCGAGATGTTCGGCATCGACTTCACCGGCCACCCGGCGCTGGACCATTTGTTGCTGCCCGAGGGCTTCGAAGGGCACCCCCTCCGCAAGGACTTCGTCCTCGCCGCACGCGTCGCCAAGGCGTGGCCCGGCGCGAAGGAGCCCGGCGAGTCCGAGCACGGCGGCCCGCGCCGCCGCCAGATGCTGCCCCCGGGCGTCCCCGACCCCAACGAGTGGGGCCCCCTGAAGGGCCAACTCCCCGCGGCCCCGGCCCGCCCGGCCCGGGGAGCGGGCCGGACGGCCGGTGCGGCCGGTACGGCCGGTGCGGCCGGTCGCGGTGCCGGTGACCGTCCGGTCCGCCGTACCCGTTCGGCCGCGGACGGCTCGGCCAGCCAGTCGTCCACCCCGCCGAGCAGCGGCACGGGCGGCGGCGCGGGTGCGAGCGCGGGCGGCGGCGCGAGTACGGGTACGGGCGCGGGTGCGGGAGCCCCGGCCGGTTCCGCTCCGGCCGGCCCCGCCGCGGGCGGCCGGCCGCCCCGCCGGATGCGTTCGGCGGCGGAGGGGTCGGTCAGCCAGTCGGCCGGGAAGCCTTCGGCACCCTCCGACGCGTCCCACCCCGACACGACGCCACGTACCCCGGCCGCTGCGCCCGGGGCGCCCGAAGCCGGCGCCCGTCCCGCGCGGCCCGTCCGGCGGACCCGCAGCGCGTCCGAGGGCTCGGCGAGCCAGCGGGCGGGCCGGCAGCCCCGGGACACCCCGGCCGACAAGGCTTCAGCCGAGCACGCCTCCGCCGAGCACGCCTCAGCCGAGGAGACTCCCGCGAAGGACGTCGGTGCCACGCGGGAAGCAGCCGCCGGGGCCAGGCCCCCCGCGGGGCCCCGCAGCCCGGACGCCCCGTGGCACCACGCCCGCCCGGCCTTCGACGAGACCACCGACCCGGCCGAATCCGGCGACCGGACCACGGCCGGGGAGAAGGCCGGGGCCGGACCACGTCCCGAAGCCGAGCACGAGGCCGGCGACGGTGAGCCATCCGCGGCCGAGGAGGCCGGTGCCGGCCCCGCCCCCGGCACCGCCACGGGCGTCGGCACCGGCACCGGCACCGGAGGCAGCACGTCCGCCCCGCCCCCCGGCGGACCAGCGGCCGAGCCGCCCGGCCACACGACCGAGGGGTCCGGCGACTCCGAGGGGTCCGGCGAGTCCGGCGCCTCCGCCGGGTCCGGTGCGTCCGGCGAGTCCGATGCGCCCCATCGGACCGATGCCACCAGCGGATCCAAGCGGTCCGATGGATCCACCGGACCGGAGGGCGCCGCCGGGTCGGAGGGCTCCTCCGGAGCCGCCGGAGCCGCCGGAGCCGACGACTCCGCCGGGTCCGCAAACTCCGGAGACTCCGCAGAATCCGGCGAGACCGATGATCACCGGGGAGGCCGGCAGTGACCGACGTGCTCGACGTCGCCCTGCGACTGCTGATCGTCTTCGTCGTGTTCCTCACCTTCCCCCTGCTCGTCGGTCAGACCGAGCACAAGGTGATGGCCCACATGCAGGGCCGCCTGGGCCCGATGTACGCGGGCGGCTTCCACGGCTGGGCCCAGCTCATCGCCGACGGCGTGAAGTTCGCGCAGAAGGAGGACGTGGTCCCGGCCCGCGCCGACCGCCGCATCTTCCAGCTCGCCCCGGCCGTCGCCCTCCTGCCGTACCTGCTCGTGCTGCTGGCCATCCCGGTCGGGCCGGGCGAGGGCGCCGTGGGCCAGGTGATCGACGCGGGCCTGTTCTTCGTCCTCGCGGTCATGGGCGTCGGTGTCCTCGGCTCGCTCATGGCGGGATGGGCCTCCGCCAACAAGTACTCCCTCCTCGGCGGCCTGCGTACCGCCGCCCAACTCCTCGCCTACGAACTGCCGATGCTGCTCACCGCCGCCTCCGTGGCCATGGCGGCCGGCACCGTCTCGCTCGTCGGCATCCTGGACGCCTTCGAGTGGTGGTGGCTGCCCTGGCAGATCACCGGGGCGCTCGTCTTCTTCGTCGCCGGGCTCGCCGAACTCCAGCGCCCGCCCTTCGACATGCCCGTCGCCGACTCGGAGATCATCTTCGGCGCGTACACCGAGTACACCGGTCTGCGCTTCGCCCTGTTCCTCCTCGCCGAGTACGCCGGGATCGTCGTCCTCTGCGCGCTGACCACCGTCCTGTTCCTGGGCGGCTGGCACGGCCCGTGGGGCGCCGACGGGCTCGGCTGGGTCTGGACCCTGCTGAAGACCGCGGTCCTCGCCTTCGTGGTGATCTGGCTCCGCGTCACCCATCCCCGGCTGCGCGAGGACCAGCTGCAGAAGTTCGCCTGGACCGTACTGGTCCCCCTCGCCCTCGCTCAGATCGCCCTCACCGGCATCGTCAAGGTGGTGATCGCGTAATGGCTCCCGTCCCCGGCAGCGGCCTGGCCAAGGGGCTGGCCGTCACCCTGCGGACCATGACGAAGAAGTCCGTCACCGCGCAGTACCCGGACACCCAGCCCGACCTCCCCCCGCGCAGCCGCGGGGTGATCGCACTCTTCGAGGAGAACTGCACGGTCTGCATGCTGTGCGCCCGCGAGTGCCCGGACTGGTGCATCTACATCGACTCCCACAAGGAGACCGTCCCGCCCGCGGCCCCCGGTGGCCGGGAACGCCAGCGCAACGTCCTGGACCGTTTCGCCATCGATTTCTCCCTCTGCATGTACTGCGGTATCTGCATCGAGGTCTGCCCCTTCGACGCGCTGTTCTGGTCACCCGAGTTCGAGTACGCCGAGACCGACATCCGCGACCTCACCCACGAGCGCGACAAGCTCCGCGAGTGGATGTGGACGGTGCCGGCCCCGCCCGCCCTCGATCCCGGCGCCGAGGAACCGAAGGAACTCGCCGCCGCCCGCAAGACCGCCGACAAGCTGGCCGCCGCCCAGGCGTCCGAGAGCGCCCCGGCCGCGCCGCCGTCCCCGGCCGGCCCGTCCGGCACCGGGGCGCACGCCGACGAGCAGGCCCGTGCCGCCGAGTCACCCACCCGCCCCGCGGGCGAGTCGAAGCAGCAGACGGACCAGCCGCGGCCGACACGGCACCCACGGCAGGAGGGCCGGGAATGACCCTCGCAGCGACCGTCGCCGGCCTGGCCGGAGGCGCCGGCGCCCCGCACCTGGCGGCCGAGTCCCACGGTTTCCTCTCACCCACCGGCGTGGAGATCACCTTCCTCCTCGTCGGCCTGGTCACCCTCGGCGCCGCCGTCATCACCGTCACCACCCGCCAACTGGTGCACGCCGCCCTGTGGCTGGTGGTGGCCCTCGGGGGTCTCGCCGTCGAATACCTCCTGCTCACCGCCGAGTTCATCGCCTGGGTGCAGGTCCTCATCTACGTCGGTTCCGTCATCGTCCTCATCCTGTTCGGCCTGATGCTCACCAGGGCGCCCATCGGACGGTCCCCGGACGCCGACTCGGGCAACCGGTGGTTCGCGCTCGCCGTGGCCGTGGCCGCCGCGGGCACCCTGGTCTGGGTCGTCGTGGACGCCTTCCGCACGACCTGGATCGACCTGGAGGGCGCGCCCTCCGGCTCCACCGACGTGACCGGCGCCGCCCTCTTCCAGCACTGGGTCCTCCCCTTCGAGGCCCTCTCCGTCCTCCTCCTCGCCGCCCTGGTCGGCGCGATCGTCCTGTCCCGCAAGGCGAAGGCGGCCCCCACCGCCACGGCCGCCCGATCCGACCGGCCGGGCAGGGGGCCGGGCACCGGCCCGCAGCCGAGCGCCGCCGCCGACCGGGGCGCCACCTCGCCGTCGCCTGCCACCTCGTCGTCCCGTGCCTCCGCCCGGACGGGCGCCACCGCCCGCCCGGCTGCGGCCGATCCGTCCGCTCAGACCTCCCCCTCCGCCCCCTCCGCTCACTCCGAGCCCCCGGCCGACGACGCCGTGCCGGGCGACCCGGAAGGGGACCGCTGATGCACCTCGCCTATCCCGCCGTGCTCTCCGTCCTCCTCTTCTGCACCGGCCTGTACGGGGTCCTCGCCCGCCGCAACGCGATCCTGGTCCTGATGTCGGTGGAGCTGATGCTCAACGCGGTCAACCTGAACCTGGTCGCCTTCGACGTGTGGCTCAGCCGTGCCGCCGAGGAGACCCTGCACTCAGGTCAGGCCCTCACCCTGTTCACCATCGCCATCGCCGCGGCCGAGATCGGCATCGGGCTGGCGATCGTCCTCGCGGTCCACCGCAACCGGGGCACCGCGGACATCGACAAGCTCCGCGACACCGCCGAGGGCCACGGCCCCGGCGAACCCGACGGCCATGAGGGCTCCGACGGCGCATCCGACAGCGACGCTCCCGCGGCCCCGGCGACCGGGCCGGCCGCCGAGAAGGCTGAGGCCACCGCGTGACCACGACCACTCTCGCCGTCCTCGTCCCCCTCCTGCCCTTCCTCGGGGCGATCGCCGGACTGCTCCTCGGCCGCACCGCGCCCGGCTTCGCGCGCCCGCTCGCCGTCCTACCGACCCTCACCTCCCTCGTCCTGGCCGCGATCGTCGCCGGGCGGCAGGGCGGGGGCCGGGCCGTCGACGCCGCCACCGAGCTGACCCCGACCGGGTCCGTCCCCATCGAACTCGCCCTGCACATCGACGGCTTCGCCGCCCTCACCGCCGTCGTGGTCGGCGTCGTCGCCACCTGCGTGCAGATCTACTCCACCGGCTACCTGCGCAACGACCCGCGCTACCCCTCCTACGCCGCACTGGTCTCCCTGTTCACCTCCGCGATGTTCCTGGTCGTCTACTCCGGCGACCTGATGGTGCTGCTGGTCGGCTGGGAAGTGATGGGCATCTGCTCCTACTTCCTCGTCGGCCACTACTGGGAGACCCCCGAGGCCCGCGCCGCCTCCCTCAAGGCGTTCCTGGTCACCAAACTGGGCGACGTCCCCTTCCTTATCGGCCTGTTCGCCCTCGCCCACGAGGCCGGGTCCTTCCGCATCACCCGGGTCCTCGGCGCGGTGGCGAGCGGCGGCATCGAGCACCCCACGCTGATCGCGCTGCTCCTCCTGGCAGGCGTCGCCGGCAAGTCGGCGCAGTTCCCGCTGCACACCTGGCTGCCCGACGCCATGGCCGGCCCGACCCCCGTCTCGGCGCTCATCCACGCCGCGACGATGGTCGCCGCCGGTGTCTACTTCGTCGCCCGGCTGCTCCCCCTCTTCGAGGCGTCCGGGGCCGCGATGACCGTCCTCGCCGTCATGGCCGCCGTGACCATGACCGGTTCGGCGCTGGCCGCGCTCGCCCAGGACGACATCAAACGCGCCCTCGCCTACTCGACCATCGGCCAGCTCGGCTACATGACCGGCGCCCTCGCCGTCGCCGACCGCGGAGCGGCCGTCTTCCACCTCCTGTCCCACGGCGCCTTCAAGGCGCTGCTGTTCCTCGCCGCCGGTGTGGTCATCCACGCCGCCGGCACCAACTCCCTGGCCGCCATGTCCCGCATGAGTCACCTCCGGGACCGCGTGCCCGACGCCTACTGGACGATGACCGTGGCCCTGCTCGCGCTCGCCGCCATCCCCCCGTTCAGCGGGTTCTTCTCCAAGGAAGCCGTGCTCGGCGCCGCCGAACACGTCGTCACCGGCCACACCGGCCACACCACCGCCGCGGCGGGCTGGATCGTCCTCCTCGCCGGACTGGCCACCGCCCTGCTCACCGCCGCGTACGCGACGCGCCTGTGGCTGCTGGCCTTCCGCGGCCACGGCACCGAAGCACCCGACCACGGCCGGCAGCCGCTGACGATGACCGCCGTGCTCTGGGTCCTCGCCGTCCCGTCACTCGCCCTGGGCGGGCTCGCGTTCCGCGTGCTGCCGGACTGGTTCGACGGGCACGGCCTCACCCCGACCCTCACCACGTCCGTCCTCGGCACGGGCGTGGCCCTGGTCGGCGGCATCGTCACCTACGCCACCTGGCGGCACACCACCGCCCACGCGGCCCGCACACCGCTCGGCGCCGTGGCCGCCCACCCCGAGGCCGACGCGGGCGAGGTGGAGGCGGAAGCCATCGCCGCCCACCGGCCCGCCTACGGCGACATCGCGGGCGCCCCCGATCCGGCCGACCCGGGACGGCTGCTGCTGGGCCCCCTGCACCGGCACGCCGCGGCCGGCTTCCACCTGGACGCCGTGTACACGGCCCTCTTCGTCCGCCCGGTGCGGGCCGGCGCCGGACTCGTGCGGTTCCTCGACCGCGAGGTCGTCGACACCTACGTCCGCGGTGCCGGCACACTGCCCCGCTGGCTCGGAACCGCCGTACGCCGCGCCCAGACCGGCAATGTGCAGACCTATGTGAGCGCGCTGCTCGCCGGCACCGTCGTCCTCGCGGTCGCCGCCGTCCTCGTCGCCACGGGAGCGTGAGCAGGCGTGATCGATATCAGCGAGTCCGTGATGCAGTTCCTTCTGGCGTTCCTCGTCGTCGGCCCGCTCCTCGGTGCCGCGACCGCCCTGCTGCCCGCACCGCCCGGACTGAAGGGGAAGTCCCCCGACCAGGCCGTGCTCCGGCACGGCGTCACGGTCACCGGGGCGGTCCTCCTGGCCGCGATCGTCCTCGCGGCCGGCTTCGACCACGGCCAGCCGTCGACGATGCAGGCCACGACCGACATCAGCTGGATCCCCGCGCTCGACGTGCGCATCCACCTCGGCACCGACGGCATCTCCCTCCCCCTTCTGGTCCTGACGGCCCTGCTGACCTTCCTGAGCGCCCTCTACTCCTACTTCAAGCCGCCCGCGGGACCGTCCCCGAAGGCGTTCGTCGCCCTGCTGCTCGTCCTCGAGTCCGGCACCCTGGCGACCTTCGCCGTCCTCGACCTGATCCTGTTCTTCCTCGCCTTCGAGATGGTCCTCATCCCGATGTACTTCCTCATCGCCCGCTGGGGCGGCGAGGGCCGGGCCGAGGCCGCCTGGAAGTTCATCCTCTACACGCTGCTCGGCTCCGTGGTCATGCTGCTCGGCCTGCTCCTGATGGGCATCGAAGCGGGCACGTTCGACATGGTGGCACTCGCCACTGACAACGGCCGGTCCCTGACCACATCCGTGCAGGTCACGGCGGTTCTGGCGATCGGGATCGGGCTCGCCGTCAAGACCCCGGTGTGGCCCCTGCACAGCTGGCTGCCCGACGCCCACACCGCCGCCCCGACCGTGGGATCGGTCCTGCTGGCCGGCGTCCTGCTCAAGATGGGCACCTACGGATTCGTCCGGATCCTGCTGCCCGCGGCCCCCGACGGCTTCCGCACCTTCGCCCCCTACCTCGCCGCGTTCGCCGTCGTCGGCATCATCTACGGGTCCCTGGCCTGCCTCGCCCTCGCCCGGCCCGGCGCGAAGGGCGACCTGAAGCGTCTCATCGCCTACTCCTCCGTCGGCCACATGGGCTTCGTCGTCCTCGGCATCGCCACCATGAACCCCACCGGCGTCAACGGCGCCCTGTTCGCCAACATCGCCCACGGCCTGATCACGGGCCTGCTGTTCTTCCTCGTCGGCGGGCTCAAGGAGCGCACCGGCAGCACCGACCTCGACAACCTGGCCCGGCAGACCGGCGCCGCCCTCTACGGCAGGGCCCCCCGCCTGGGCGGCCTGCTCGCCTTCGCCGCCGTCGCCTCCCTCGGCCTGCCCGGCCTCGCCGGGTTCTGGGGCGAGATGCTCGCCCTGTTCGGCGCCTTCGACCCGGCCGAGGGCCTCAGCCGGCCCGCCTTCCTGACCTTCATGTCGATCGGCGCGTTCGGCACCCTGCTGACCGCCGCCTACCTGCTCGTCGTGGTCCGCCGCGTCTGCATGGGCGCCACCCCGCAGGACGCGCCCGCCCTCACCGACGTGCGCGGCTACGAGTTCGCGGCCTGGACACCGCTCGTCGTCCTCACCGTCGTCGCCGGGCTGTGGCCGGGAGCCCTGCTGAAGCTCACCGATCCCGCCGTGCAGCAGCTCCTCGCAGGAGGCATCCGATGAGCTCCCTCGTCCAGTCCGTCGACTGGCTGGCCATCGCCCCGCCCACCCTCGCGGCGGTCACCGGACTCCTCGTCCTGGTCGCGGACCTGTTCGTCGCCGAGCACCGCAAACCGCTGCTGGGCGGCATCGCCGTCGCCGGGCTCGCCGCCGCCACCCTCATGCTCCTGCCGCTCCTGGACGCCGACCGCAGCACCTTCTGCCTGGTGGGCGACCCCGGCACGTGCAGCTACACCGCCGACCGCTTCACCCTCGTCATCCAGTTCCTGGTCCTCGGCGGCGCCCTCCTCACCGCCCTGCTGTCCGTCACCGCCCTCGACGACGACCGCAGGCGGCTCCCCGGCGGCGAGTACTGGTTCCTGCTGCTGTCCTCCGCCGCGGGCGCCGCCCTGCTGCCCGCCGCCCGCGACCTCGCCACGCTGATCGTCGCCCTGGAGGTCGCCTCCCTGCCCGCCTTCGCGCTGGTCGGACTCCGGTACGGCGACCGACGGTCCTCGGAGGCCGCGCTGAAGTTCTTCCTGTCGTCCGTCACCGCCACCGCGGTCAGCCTGATGGGCGTCAGCTTCCTCTACGCCGCCACCGGCACCCTCCACCTGACCCGCCTCGCCGAGCGCATCCAGGACGTCGACGGTCAGCTCGTCACCCTCGCCCAGACCGGCGTCGTCCTCACCCTCGTCGGCTTCGCCTTCAAGACCGCCGCCGCCCCCTTCCACTTCTGGGTGCCCGACACCTACGTCGGAGCCCCCCTGCCGATCGCCGCCTACCTGTCGGTCATCGGCAAGGCCGTCGGCTTCACCGGCCTCATCCTGGTCACTGTCGTCGCCCTGCCGTCCTACGCCGACGTGTGGGGGCCCGCCCTCGCCGTGCTCGCCGCGCTCACCATGACCGTCGGCAACGTCGGCGCGCTCCGGCAGGGCGTCACCCGCGCGTACAGCGCCGTCCGCCTCCTCGCCTGGTCGTCCATCGGCCAGGCCGGCTTCCTCCTCGTGCCGATCGCCGCCGCCGCGTACTCCGGCGACGCCGAGAAGTCCATCGGCTCCACCGTGGCCTACGCCCTCATGTACGCCGCCGTGAACCTCGGCGCGTTCGCCGTCGCCGCCCTGGTCGGCCGCGGCCACCGCCTCAACCGCGTCGCCGACTACCGCGGCCTCTACGCCACCAACCCGCTGACCGCCCTGCTCATGGGCTTCTTCCTGCTCTGCCTGGCCGGACTGCCGCCCGGCATCATCGGCCTCTTCGCCAAGGTCACCGTCTTCGCCGCGGCCGTCGACGCCGGACTCGGCTGGCTCGCCGTCGTCATGGCCGTCAACGTCGTCATCGCGCTCGTCTACTACCTCCGCTGGACCGCCCTGCTCTTCCGCGCCCCCGACGGCACACCGGCGCCGCACCGCCTCCCCGTCCCGCTCACCGCCGCCCTGGCCCTCACCGGCGTCCTCGGCGTCGCCCTCTCCGGGGCGCCCCAGCTGATCCTGCGCTTCACCGGCACCGGCCTGTTCTGAACCCGGGCAGGGCATCCGACGCCCGACGCGGGGCACCCGGCGCGCACACGTCCGCCACCGGGAGCCGCCGTCACCCGGACGGTTGACACGCGCCACCGCGGGGACAAGGGAACTCGTGCCCCCCGCCTGGCGTTGACCGAAAGGGAAGGGTCCACTGGACGTGACATCACGCACCCGTGCTGTCACAGGTCGGACGGAAGATCAGCGAGCAAGCGCAAGGGTCCCCCTGCCGCACGACTTGGAGGGCGTACCGTGCACCGCCGGCACAACGGGCTCAGGACCGCGGTCCTCCTCGGGGGACTGTCCGCAGTCATCATCGTCATCGGCAGCTTCTTCGGCCGCACGGGCCTCGTCGTCGCCGTCGTCGTCGCCCTGGCCACCAACGCCTACGCGTACTGGAACAGCGACAAGATCGCCCTGCGCGCGATGCGGGCCCGCCCGGTCAGCGAGTTCGAGGCACCCGGGCTGTACCGCATGGTCCGCGAGCTCTCCACGCAGGCCCGCCAGCCCATGCCCCGGCTGTACATCTCGCCCACCGAGGCGCCGAACGCCTTCGCCACCGGCCGCAACCCCCGCAACGCCGCCGTGTGCTGCACGGAAGGCATCCTGCGCCTGCTCGACGAGCGCGAACTGCGCGGCGTCATCGGCCACGAACTCAGCCACGTCCACAACCGCGACATCCTGATCTCCTCGGTCGCGGGAGCCCTCGCCTCCGTGATCATGTTCCTGGTGAACTTCGCCTGGCTGATCCCGATCGGCCGCTCCAGCGACGACGACGGCCCCGGCATCCTCGGCATGCTGATGATTCTCATCCTGGGGCCCCTCGCCGCCAGCCTCATCCAACTCGCCATCAGCCGCTCCCGCGAGTACGAGGCCGACGCCTCCGGCGCCCAGCTCACCGGCGATCCACTCGCACTCGCCGCCGCACTGCGCAAACTGGAAACAGGCACCAAGCAGCTCCCGCTGCCCCCCGAGCCCCGGATCGAGACGGCCAGCCACATGATGATCGCGAACCCGTTCCGCCCGGGCCAGGGGCTGTCGAAGATGTTCTCCACCCATCCGCCGATGGCGGAACGCATCGCCCGGCTCGAGAAGATGGCAGGTCGCCCTCAGTGAAGACCATCCTGAACGTCATTTGGCTCGTCCTCAGCGGCTTCTGGCTGTTCCTCGCCTACCTGCTCGCAGGCGTGCTGCTGTGCATCACCATCATCGGCATCCCCTTCGGGATCGCCGCCTTCCGCATCGGCGTCTACGCCCTGTGGCCCTTCGGATACGAGGCGGTCGAACGACGTGACGCGGGCGCCCCGTCCTGCGTGGGCAACGTCCTGTGGCTGCTCCTGGCCGGCTGGTGGCTGGCCCTCGGCCACATCGCCACCGGCATCGCCCTGTGCGTCACGATCATCGGCATCCCGCTCGGCATCGCCAACTTCAAGCTGATCCCGGTCTCACTGCTCCCGATGGGCCGCGAGATCGTCCGCACGGATCGCCCGTTCACCACGGCGTACTAGGACGGGCGGCCGGCCCCGGCCAGAGCCCGGAGCGGGGGGAGGTCCCGGCCTGGCACCGGGCGGGGAGGGGGCCGCGCGGCACCACGATGCGGGCTCCCGGGTGCGGCCGTCGGTGCACGATGCCGGATGCTCGACGGTCCGATGCTCGACGGTCCGATGTCCGAGTCAGATGTCCGAGGTCTGGGGCTCAGCTCATGCCTCTGTCCACCGCGATGGGCGATGGGTACGGGAGCCGTCCACAGGCCGCTGGCTGTCCACAGGCCGCGGGTTGTCCACAAGCCGTTGCTCGTCCACAGGTCGCCGGTTGTCCACAGACTCCTCATTGTCCGCAGGCCGCCGGTTGTCCACAGGGCTGCCGCAGATCGCGCACGGCCCCCACGATGGACGCATGACCACACCCCGCCCACCACGACCACCGCCCCGCCCGGTTCTCGACGACGCCCGGGCACGGGATGGGGCCTCGCCTCCGGGACGGTCCCTCACGAGTCCGCACGTCCGCCGCCACACACCCCGGCTCCAGCCGCCCGTTCCTCGCCTCCGGGCCTACCCCTCCGCCCCTCGCCCCTCACTCCGAGGTCAGGCAGTCGCCGCTCCCCGGCTGCCGCCGGACGCCCGCGCCGCCCATCCCGTCCACCGCAGCATGGCCGGCAGCCGGCCTACCGCACAGCGGCCGTACCCCGCCGCGCCGCGTACACCAGTGCACCCAAGGCCAGCACGCCCGCACCCACCACCACCGAGTCGGCCGGCAGCGAGAAGGCCAGCACGGCGCACCCGACGAGCCCGACGGCCGGGACCACGCGGGCCATCGCCCCCGGCCGCAGCGTCCAGGCGGACGCGTTGGCCACCGCGTAGTACACCAGCACCCCGAAAGAGGAGAACCCGATCGCGCCCCGCACATCCACCGTGGCGGCCAGGACGACGACCACGGCACCCACGGCCAGCTCGGCCCGGTGCGGCACCTGGAACCGCGGATGCACGCCCGCCAGGGCGACCGGAAGATGCCGGTCCCGGGCCATGGCCAGCGTCGTCCGCGACACGCCCAGGATCAGCGCGAGCAACGACCCGAGCGCGGCCAGCGCCGCACCCACCCGCACCACCGGCACCAGCCAGGGCACCCCGGCCTCCCGTACCGCGTCGGCCAGCGGAGCCACCGCCTCTCCGAGCCGGTCCGGCCCCAGGACGGAGAGGACGGCGACCGCGACCGCCGCGTACACGGCCAGCGCGATCCCCAGGGCGAGCGGGATCGCGCGCGGAATCGTCCGCGCCGGATCGCGCACCTCCTCGCCGAGTGTCGCGATGCGCGCGTACCCGGCGAAGGCGAAGAACAGCAGCCCCGCCGCCTGCAGCACCCCGCTCACACCGCCCGACGCCCCGAGGGCCAGGTGCCCGCCCTCGGCCTGCCCCGACGACAGGGACGCGGCCACCACCCCGGCAAGGACGGCCATGACGACGGCCACGATGATCCGCGTCAGCCGCGCGGACTTCCTGACCCCGCCGTAGTTCACCGCGGTCAGCGCCACCACCGCCGCGACCGCCACCGCGTGCGCCTGCTCCGGCCACACATAGGCACCCACCGTGAGCGCCATGGCCGCACAGGAGGCCGTCTTGCCGACCACGAACGCCCAGCCCGCGAGATACCCCCAGAACTCACCGAGCCGCTCGCGCCCGTAGACGTAGGTGCCGCCGGACGCCGGGTAGCGGGACGCCAGCCGCGCCGACGACGTCGCGTTGCAGTACGCGACCACGGCGGCGACCGCCAGCCCGAGGAGCAGCCCGGAGCCGGCCGCGCGGGCGGCGGGTGCCAGGGCTGCGAAAATCCCGGCTCCCACCATCGAACCGAGACCGATGACCACGGCGTCGCCGACACCGAGGGTGCGGCGGAGACCAGGGCCGGAAGGTGCTGTCATGAGGCTGCACGCTACTGACCGTTGCAACCATCGGGCGTATCGACGGCGTCCTTAGCGTCACGACGGCATGAACACCCGGCAACGGGAGGGTGTGGCGCGGCACGAAAGGGCAGGCTCGGAGTATGACGATCATCAGTTGGATCATCCTGGGCCTGTTGGCCGGGGCGATCGCGAAGTTCCTGCTCCCGGGCCGTGACCCGGGCGGCCTCATCGGCACGACCCTGATCGGCGTCGCCGGCGCCTTCCTCGGCGGCTGGATCTCGTCCCGCTGGCTGGACCACCCGATCACCAAGGACTTCTACGACGGCACCACCTGGGTCGCCGCCATCGGCGGCTCGCTGGTGCTCCTGATCGCCTATCGCCTGCTGTTCGGCCACTCACGCCGCTGACGCGACCCGCCGACGGAGGACGACACGCAGAAAGGGTGGGCACCGGGGAGGTGCCCACCCTTTCCTTGTCCTCACGCGGCGTCAGCCGCCCGTCCGCGACTGCGGGGCGGGCCCGGCACGGACCCACCACGCGGTGCCCTAGCGGTAGTTGACGAACTGCAGGGCGAAGTCGAAGTCCTTGCCCTTGAGCAGTGCGATGACCGTCTGCAGATCGTCCCGGCTCTTCGAGCTGACCCGCAGCTCCTCGCCCTGGATCTGGGCCTTCACGCCCTTGGGCCCCTCGTCGCGAATGATCTTCGCCACCTTCTTCGCGTTCTCCTGGGAGATGCCCTCCTGGATCGACGCGAAGATCTTGTACTCCTTGCCCGAGAGCTGCGGCTCACCGGCGTCCAGGGCCTTCAGGGAGATGCCGCGCTTGATCAGCTTGGACTGGAAGACATCGAGGACAGCCTTCACCCGGTCCTCGGAGTTCGCCTCCATGAGGATCTTCTCCCCGGACCACGAGATCGAGGCGCCCACGCCCTTGAAGTCGTAGCGCTGCGAGATCTCCTTGGCGGCCTGGTTGAGGGCGTTGTCGACCTCCTGCCGCTCGACCTTCGAGACGATGTCGAAACTGGAGTCGGCCATGTCCTGTGGCTCCTTGTATCGGGGTGCGCATCGGCTGCGAACCGCATCCGTACCGGCGAACGTGGGCGGCCACCGAGCCCCGCAACGGTCCCGGGCCGCATCCGCACAAGCCTAGCCACCCCGCGCGCCCCGGGTGGCGATCAATCGGGTGGCGAAGCACCCCTGCCCATCGGGTATTGTTTACGTCGTTGCCACGGAGCACCGCCGCAAGGCGGGCCATGGGCAGCAACCCCGGCGGTGTGCCCGAGCGGCCAAAGGGAGCAGACTGTAAATCTGCCGGCTCAGCCTTCCCAGGTTCGAATCCTGGCGCCGCCACACGGGAACGAAGGGCCCGTGACCTGCTAGAACAGCAGGTCACGGGCCCTTCGTCCTGCCTGGAAGCAACGTGTCCCCACCCTCTCCGTGAGCCCCGTCACTCGTGAGGAACAGCGCCGCGGCACTGACGGTCGCCGTCATCAGCGTGGTCTGCGCGTCGGTGCTGCGGGCGCTGGAACCGCCGGTGTGGGCGACGTCCGCCCTGGTGGCCATCCTCCTGGCAGCCACGCTGGGCGGGGCGACGGTCCCGCGCCGACGGGCCGGCCAGGGCCGGGCCGAGCGAGGCCCGAGGCCCTGACGTCCCGCCGGCCGGCTCCGGGCGCGGGTACGGGCACATCGGCAGGCGCCGGCGCATGGGCATCAGCGAGAGGAACGCCCTCCGTTCCGCTTCCCGGCGGTGCGCAGGGGTTCCTCTCGCTCGGGGCCGGACCGGGCGGGAAACGGGCAGACTTGGCGGCATGCCGTCCCGTCGCAGAACGTGTCCCGAGTGCCGCCGTGAGATCGCCGTCGTCGCCGGACGGTACGCGCGCCACGATCCGCCCGGCGCACGGCAGAGCGGGGAACTGACGTCGTGCCCCGGTTCACGTCGGCAAGCCCGGCTCGGGGCAGCCGAGCAGCCCGCACTGGACGGGTACGTCGTGCCCGAGTTCCCCGGGCAGATGCCCTTGTTCTAGACGAGGCCCCCCGGCCGCAGGACTGTTCGCCGACCCGCCTGCCCGGCTGCCGCCCGGGGAGGGGGCGTCCGCGCGTCCGCGCCGAACGACACGGCTACGCCGACGATCCGGCCCCGACTCCGGCTCCGACTCCGGCTTCGGCTCCGGCTTCGGCTCCGGCTTCGGCTCCGGCTCGGCTTCCGGTCGGTGCCGCGGTACGGCCGCCCTTCGACGAGGCGACGGCCGCCCCCTGCTCGGACCGGACTCAGTTGCCCGCCACCGACTTCACCGCCACCGACACCGGCGCCTGCCCGCTGATCAGTTCCAGCGTCAGGCCCGCCGTCGCCGGGGTGTCCACCAGTTCCGCCAGGACCGCGGCCACGTCGTCGCGCGGGACGGGACCGCGGCCCGTGCGGGCCTCCAGGCGGACGAGACCGGTGCCGGCGTCGTCGGTGAGCATGCCGGGGCGCAGGATCGTCCAGTCGAGGCCGTCCAGGCTCCGCACGTAGTCATCCGCCTCGCCCTTGGCGCGCTGGTAGACGTCGAACACCTCGTCGCCCTGGTGCGACGCGTCGGCGCCCATGGACGACACCACGATGAAGCGGCGCACACCCGCACGAACGGCCGCGTCGGCGAAGAGGATCGCCGCCGCCTTGTCGACCGTCTCCTTGCGTGCCGCTCCGCTCCCCGGGCCGGCTCCGGCCGCGAACACCGCGGCGTCCGCGCCCTCCAATCGCTCCGCGACCTCCTCCACGGTCGCCGACTCCAGGTCGAGGACGATCGGTTCGGCACCCAGCCGCCGTAGTTCGTCCGCCTGCTCGGGCTTGCGGATGATGCCCGCCGCCTCGTCTCCGCGCGCCGCGAGCAGCCGCTCCAGCCGCAGCGCGATCTGACCATGACCACCAGCGATGACAATGCGCATGTCTTCGACCGTACGCCGGGCGGGCCGCATCCGCCCCACCACTCGCCGTCCGCCACTCCGCCTGTCCCGGTATCCGGCCGCCGAGGAGGGCGTCCGGGGTGCGGCCTCGTACCCGCCGGTCCGCTCCGTGGCCGGTGGACGTGGGCGGGGGAGGCCACGGCTTCGGGTCAAGTGCGGGACAGGCAGCGGGAGTCGAGCCGGTTGCGGGCCCCGGAGCCGTCCGGTACGCCTCGCCGCGCGCCGCGCGCTCACCGTGGGACGCCGGCGTCGCTCACGTCGTCCCGCCACGCCCCTGGCGCGGCAGGCCCCACTCCGGTGCCGTCGCCGAACCGCGGTACTCGCGCACGGCGCTCGTGCGGGCCACCACCCGGCCCCGGTGCACGACGACACGGCTGTACGCCAGGGACAGCGCGCCCGGCAGACTGTCCCCCCGGACCGCGAGCAGCTCGGCCGGGAAGCCCGCCTCCACGCGCACCTCGGGAAGGCCCAGCGCCGCCCGAGCCGAGCTGCTCACCGCGGCGTAGGCGTCGCCGGGGGACAGACCGTGACCGGAGGCCAGCAGGTACGCCGCCTCCAGCGGGTCGCCGCGGCCGACGGGGTTCGACACGTCCCGCAGGGCTCCGCTGCCCGCCGCGAGCCGCACCCCGGCCGCGCGCAGCAGGCCCGCCGGCACACTTCCGCGGTGGCCCGCATCGGAGGTCCCGCAGCCGCCCTGGGGCAGGCACACCACCGTCACGCCCGCCGCAGCCAGCCGTTCCGCGGTGCGGGCGGCCTGGTCGGCCGGGACCCGGGCGAGGCCGGCGCACGGGCTCAGGGTCACCCCGGGACGCAGTCCCCCGACCATCGCGGCCAGCCGGGCGAGCCGGGCGGGGTCGGCGGCGTCGGTGTGCAGGTCCACCGGGCAGCCGTGTTCGGCGGCGACCTCCAGCACGGCCTCCACGTAGCCCGTGGGATCGGGGTCGAGGTCCGGGCAGCCGCCCACCACCGTGGCGCCCATCTTCACCGCGTCCCGCAGGACCGCCCGTGCCTCCGCTCCGGCCACTCCGGTCAGCACCCGTGGCATCGCCACCGTCGTCAGCTCGGCCAGCCCGCGCAGCGAACGCGCCGCCTCCAGCACCGCTGTCAGGGCTCCGAGCCCGGCCACGTCCCCCACCCTCACGTGGGCCCGCACCGCGGTCGCCCCGTGCCCGAGCTGGAGCAGCACGGCCTCGGTGACCCGGCGCTGGACGGCGTCGGGGGCGTAGGAGACGGGGCCCTGGGTGTCGGCGGACAGAGCGGTGACGGGGTGAGCGTGGGGCTCGGCGGGAGCGGGGAGGAGCAGATGCCCCGTGAGGTCGACGCGCGTGCCGCCGGTACGGGTGCCGTCGGCGGTGAGACTGCCGGCCGTGCCGACCGCCTCGATGCGCCCGCCGGACAGCCGGACGTCCACGGTCCGGCCGTCGGTCAGCCGGGCGCCGCACAGCAGCAGCGGGGGCATGGCAGCCGGACCGGAAGGCGAGGACGACGACGGGGGCTGCGGCTGGCTGTCGGGCATCGCACTCCAGGGGCTCGGGCTGCGCGCGGAGGACTCTGCGGTTCGCGCAGTGGCTCAACCCGCGGCGACAAGATCACGCAGAGTGAGTAGAGCCTAGGACGACGGCCCGGCCCCTGCCGGGAGGAGCCCAATAGTCGTACCGGTGGGTGGTGCCGACGCGGAGTGAGCGCCCGTGGACGGCCGACTCCTGGGAGCCCGTTGTCTGTTGCTCCTTGCCCGATGTGCGATCCCCCGATGCCCGATGCCCGATGCCCGTGGGCCGTGGAACGTGGTCCGTTGCCCCGTGCAGTTCTGCGGGAGGCGCAACGCGGCCCCGAGCTCGGTGCACTCGGCTCGGACGGGTCTGCCCGGGGCGGACGTGCCCCGCCCGGATCCCTGCCGGTTCCCAGCCCGGCCCCCGCCTTCCCGCGGGATTCACTGGCGGCCCCCTCACAGCCCCCACCGCCCCTCCTGGTCCCTCACGGATGTCGATCGGGAGCTGCGGTCCCCGTCGTTCGGAGCGACGGTTCCCCGTCGTCCGGAGCGCGGTTCCGCGTGGATCGGGCCGCTGGTTCCCCGTGGGATCGCACCGCGGTTCCGTGTGATCGGGCCGTCGGATCCGAGTGGATCGGACCCGCGAATCGGATTTGGGCGATCGGCCGCGGAGCGTGTAATGTCTTCCTCGCTCGCCCCAATAGCTCAGTCGGCAGAGCGTCTCCATGGTAAGGAGAAGGTCAACGGTTCGATTCCGTTTTGGGGCTCTGGTGTGGGAGGTTCCCGTCGCGAGGCGGGTCCCGATCGCATCTCAGCGGTGTAGCTCAGTCGGTAGAGCAAGCGGCTCATAATCGCTGTGTCACCGGTTCAAGTCCGGTCACCGCTACAGACAGTAGCCGATTGCGGGGTCGGTCCTTCGATCGGCTACTCTTCCTGCGTTAATTCAAGTCAATCCGTTCGTCAAGGAGCACTCACGTGGCTGCCACCGACGTCCGCCCGAAGATCACGCTGGCCTGCGTGGAGTGCAAGGAGCGGAACTACATCACCAAGAAGAACCGGCGTAACAACCCGGACCGTCTTGAGATGAAGAAGCACTGCCCGCGTTGCAATGCGCACACCGCGCACCGCGAGACGCGATAAATCAGGCTCGTACGCGAGGCCGTCCCCGAACCACTGGGGGCGGCCTCGCGTCGTTTCACCGCACTGCACGTCGACGATGCCCGTCAACAGCCGACACAGGAGGTGCCGCGCGCATGGCGCTGGACCAGTCCTTCGTGGGGCGGACGTATCCGCCCACCGCGCCCTACGAGGTGGGCCGGGAGAAGATCCGTGAGTTCGCCGAGGCGGTCGGGGACGACAACCCGGCGTACACCGACGTGGAGGCCGCCAAGGCGCTCGGCCACCCGGACGTGATCGCCCCGCCGACGTTCGTCTTCGCGATCACCTTCAAGGCCGCCGGCGAGGTCGTCGCCGACCCGCAGCTCGGGCTGGACTACAGCCGGGTGGTGCACGGGGACCAGAAGTTCTCCTACACCCGACCGGTCCGGGCCGGTGACCGGCTCTCCGTCGTCTCCACCATCGAGGGCGTCAAGTCGATGGCGGGCAACGACTTCCTGGACATCCGCGGGGACGTGTACGACGAGGCCGGCGAGCACGTCGTGACCGCCCGCACCAAGCTGGTGGCCCGCGCGGCCGAAGGGGCGTGACGCACACCATGACGGCGAAGATCGCCTACGCCGACGTCGAGGTCGGCACCGAGCTGCCCGCCCGCACGTTCCCTGTGAACCGCGCCACTCTCGTGCAGTACGCGGGCGCCTCCGGTGACTTCAACCCCATCCACTGGAACGAGAAGTTCGCCAAGGAGGTCGGCCTCCCCGACGTCATCGCGCACGGCATGTTCACCATGGCCGAGGCGGTGCGCGTGGTGACCGACTGGACCGGGGACCCCGGCGCGATCGTCGAGTACGGCGTCCGGTTCACCAAGCCGGTCGTCGTGCCCGACGACGACCAGGGCGCCACCATCGAGGTGAGCGGCAAGGTCGCGGCCAAGCTGGACGACAACACGGTCCGGGTGGACCTCACGGTGACCAGCGCCGGCCAGAAGGTGCTCGGCATGTCCCGCGCGGTCGTGCGGCTGGCCTGAGTCGGTCCCGGGCCCTGGTCCGCCCGGCCTGCCGCTCCGGTGCCGAGGTTGCCGGCGTGAGCCGGTAGGACCCGGGGCGATGCAGGCCGATGCAGGTCGATGAGGGGCGCTCCTCCCTGGAGGGCGCCCCTTACCGATGCCCGCCGAGTCCCCCGAGTCTCCCCGAGTCTCCCCGAGTCTCCCCGAGCTCCTCCCGGAATCCCTCTTGACGTAGTTAGTGATTGGGCACTAACTTACTTCTCATGGTCAGGATGAGTGCAGAGGAGCGGCGGCGGAGTGTCATCCGCGCGGCGACGGCCGAGTTCGCGCGTGGCGGGTATCACGGCACGTCGACCGAGGCGATCGCCAAGCGGGTCGGCGTCTCGCAGCCGTATCTCTTCCGGCTCTTCCCGAGCAAGAAGGCGATCTTCCTCGCGGCGGCCGAACACTGCGTGGAGGACACCATCCGCGCCTTCGCGGAGGCCTCCGAGGGGCTGGAGGGCGAGGATGCGCTGCGCGCCATGGCGCAGGCCTACAACAGGACCATCGCGGAACAGCCCGAACAACTCCAGATGCAGATGCAGATGTATCTCGCGGTGGCGGCCGCCGAGCGGGAGGGCGACCACGAGTTCGGTGCCACGGTGAGGGACGGCTGGATGCGTCTGTGGGACACCGCGCACCTCGCCCTCGGGGCGGACGTCCGCGAGACGACGACCTTCATGGCCTACGGGATGCTCATCAACTGCCTGGCCGCCATGGGGTTCCCGCCGGAGCACCGCGTCTGGGAGGGTCTCGCCCTGCCGGAACCGGAGGAAGGGCAGGAGTCGGCGTCGTAGGTCCTGGTGACCCGTCCGCTCCCGTGGCGGACCGGTCTTTCATGGCCACGAAAGTTAGTCATCGATTACTAATCATCAACGAGTGCGATCACCTCCTGGGGGAGCGATGTCACCTCACACCGAACGTCGCGGGGGAGCCGCCTGGGCCCTCGTCATCACCAGCGTCGCCGGCTTCATGGCGGCCCTGGACAACCTCGTCGTCACCACCGCACTGCCCTCCATCCGCGAGGACCTGGGCGGCGCACTGCACGACCTCGAATGGACCGTGAGCGCCTACACGCTCACCTTCGCCGTGCTGCTGATGTTCGGCGCCGCCCTCGGTGACCGCTTCGGCCGCCGGCGCCTCTTCATCGCCGGCCTCGCCGTCTTCACCGCCTCGTCCGCGGCCGCGGCCCTCGCCCCCGGCATCGACGCCCTGATCGCCGCCCGCGCGGTCCAGGGCGCCGGCGCGGCGGTCATGATGCCCCTGACGCTGACCCTGCTCACCGCCGCCGTGCCCGAGGCGCGGCGCGGTGCCGCCTACGGCATCTGGGGTGCCGTCAACGGACTCGCCGTGGCCTCCGGACCCCTGGTCGGCGGCAGCCTCACCGAGCACATCGCGTGGGAGTGGATCTTCTGGCTGAACGTTCCGCTGGGCCTCGCCCTCATCCCGCTCGCCCGTCTGCGCCTCGCCGAGTCCCACGGCACCGGGGCCCCGCTCGACGTCCCCGGCACCCTGCTCGCCAGCAGCGGACTCTTCGGCATCGTCTACGGCCTGGTCCGCGGGCCCGCGGACGGCTGGACCGGCCCCGCCGTCCTGACCGGCCTGTTCGCCGGCACGGCGCTGCTCGTCGGCTTCGTCCTCTACAGCACCCGCGCCCGGAACCCCATGCTGCCCATGCGGCTGTTCCGTTCCCGGGCCTTCTCCGGCATCAACGCGGCCAGCCTGCTGATGTTCTTCGGCATGTTCGGCTCGATCTTCCTGCTCGCCCAGTTCCTGCAGAACGTACTCGGCTACTCGCCCACCGAGGCGGGGCTGAGGATGCTGCCCTGGACGGGCATGCCCATGCTGGTCGCGCCGGTCGCGGGCATCCTCTCCGACCGCATCGGCGGACGCCCGGTGGTGGCCGCCGGGCTGTTCCTGCAGTCCCTCGGCCTCGGCTGGTTCGCGGTCGTGGTGACCACCGACGTCTCCTACGCCGCCCAGCTGCCCGCCCTGATCATCAGCGGCGTGGGCATGGGCCTGTTCTTCGCCCCGGCCGCCAACCTGGTCATGTCCAGCGTCCGCAAGGCGGAGCAGGGCATTGCCTCCGGTGCCAACAACGCCCTGCGGGAGGTGGGCGGCGCCCTCGGCATCGCGGTGATGGCCTCCATCTTCGCGGCCCGCGGCGGCTACGAGTCCGGCCAGACCTTCGTCGACGGCATGCGGCCGGCGCTCGTGGCGGGCTCCGCGGCCGTCGCCCTCGCCGGCGTCGCCGCACTGCTCATCCCGGCCCGCAGGCCCGTCGGCCCCGTCGCACCACCTGCGGCCCCGGCAGCCGAACCCGTCCTGGACAAGGTGCCCTGACGGCCCGCAGACCCGCAGACCCGCAGGCCCGCAGGCCCGTACGCCCGCCGACCCGCAGGCCCCAGGCCCGCCGACCCGCAGGCCCGACGGGGGCAGGGACCGTCCGCCCTCCGGCCGGTCCCCGCCCGCGGCCGACGCACGACGGCGCGAACCACGCACCCCCGGCACCCGGCACCCGATCCCGGCACCCGCTCCCGACCCCCGGCACCTAGGAAGGACTGCGTTATGCCCACCCTCCCCTGGACCGTCCCGAACACCCCGCCGCCGCACATCGAGGTGCACGTCTTCGCCTCCCGCTTCGAGACCCGCAGCCTTTGGGGAGCCCTGCGGTTCTTCCTGAAGACCCTGGCCATCTGGTGGCAGGTGAGCCGGGCACCCGGCGCGTACGGGGCCTCGCTCAAGGCGGAGCCGTTGCGCCGCACCTTCTGGACCCTGTCCGCCTGGGAGTCGCCGAAGGCGCTCTCCGCCTTCGCCCGGAGCCGCCCGCACGGGCCGACGGCGCGGAAGCTCTCCGCGCACATGCGGGACTCCACGTTCGTCTCCTGGCCGGCCAAGAGCGACGACCTGCCGGTCGACTGGACCGAGGTACGGCGCCGCCTGACCTGATGCGCCTCCGCTGTGCCCGCGCCCCCTGCGACCGCACGCACGGCCCCTACCGGTGCCCGAGCCCCCCGCGACCGCACGCACGGCCCCCGCCGGACCGCCCGGCGGGGGCCGTAGTCTTGGGCGCGTGCAGGAACTCCACGACGCTCCCCTCGCCCCGCTGACCACCCTCCGGCTGGGCGGTCCCGCCGCCCGGCTGGTGACCGCGACGACCGACGACGAGGTGATCTCCGTCGTCCGCGAGGCCGACGACACCGGGACGCCCCTGCTGATCGTCGGCGGCGGCTCCAACCTCGTCATCGGCGACAAGGGCTTCGACGGCACCGCACTCGTCGTCGCCACCCGGGGCTTCACGCTGGACGGCACCCGCCTCGAACTGGCGGCCGGAGAGGTGTGGACCGACGCCGTCGCCCGGACCGTGGAGGCCGGGCTGGCCGGGATCGAGTGCCTGGCCGGCATCCCCGGCTCGGCGGGCGCCACCCCCATCCAGAACGTCGGGGCGTACGGGCAGGAGGTCTCCTCCACGATCACCGAGGTGGTCGCCTACGACCGCACCGCGCGCGAGACGGTCACCCTCGCCAACGAGGACTGCGCCTTCTCCTACCGCCACAGCCGGTTCAAGGCCGACCCCGAGCGCTACGTCGTGCTGCGCGTCCGGTTCGCCCTGGAGGACGCGGGCGGCCTGTCCGGTCCCGTCCGGTACGCGGAGACCGCCCGCACCCTCGGTGTCGAACCGGGCGACCGCGTCCCGCTGGACACGGCCCGCGAGGCCGTGCTCAAGCTCCGCGCGGGCAAGGGCATGGTCCTGGACCCCGAGGACCACGACACCTGGTCGGCGGGCTCCTTCTTCACCAACCCGATCCTCACCACCGACGCGTTCGAGGCGTTCCGCGCGCGCGTGCGGGAGCACCTGGGCCCCGACGCCGAGCCGCCCGCCTACCCGGCCGGTGAGGGCCGGACCAAGACGTCCGCCGCCTGGCTGATCGACAAGGCCGGGTTCACCAAGGGCTACGGCACCGGACCCGCCCGCATCTCCACCAAGCACACCCTCGCGCTGACCAATCGCGGCGGCGCGACGACGGAGGACCTGCTGGCCCTCGCCCGGGAGGTCGTCGCCGGTGTGCACCGCACCTTCGGCATCACCCTCGTCAACGAACCGGTGACGGTGGGCGTGCAGCTCTGAGCCGGGGCCGGCCGTCTCCCGAGGGGACCGCCGGGCCCGGCAGAAGAGACGGATCAGCCGGCCGCCGGCGGCTCCGCCAGCCACGCGTCCACGCCGGCCAGCAGCTCCGCCTTCACGTCGTCCGGCGCCGCGGACCCCCGCACCGACTGCCGGGCCAGCTCCGCCAGTTCCGCGTCCGTGAACCCGTGGTGCTCCCGCGCGATCTCGTACTGCGCCGCCAGCCGGGAACCGAACAGCAGCGGATCGTCCGCGCCCAGCGCCAGCGGCACACCCGCCTCGAACAGCGTCCGCAGCGGCACGTCCTCCGGCTTGTCGTAGACCCCCAGCGCCACGTTCGAGGCCGGACACACCTCACACGTCACCTGACGGTCGGCGAGCCGCTTCAGCAGCCACGGGTCCTCCGCCGCCCGGACCCCGTGCCCGATCCGGCTCGCCCCCAGGTCGTCCAGGCAGTCCCGCACCGACGCCGGGCCGGTCAGCTCACCGCCGTGCGGCGCCGACAGCAGGCCGCCGTCGCGGGCGATCGCGAACGCCCGGTCGAAATCACGGGCCATCCCGCGCCGCTCGTCGTTGGACAGACCGAAGCCGATGACGCCCCGGTCCGCGTACCGCACCGCCAGCCGGGCCAGGGTGCGCGCGTCCAGCGGGTGCTTCATCCGGTTCGCGGCCACCAGCACCCGCATCCGCAGCCCGGTGTCCCGCTGCGCCGTCTCCACGGCGTCCAGGATGATCTCCAGCGCCGGGATCAGCCCGCCCAGCCGGGGCGCGTACGACGTCGGGTCCACCTGGATCTCCAGCCAGCCCGAGCCGTCCCGCAGCTCCTCCTCCGCCGCCTCGCGCACCAGCCGCCGGATGTCGTCCGGCTCCCGCAGACAGGAGCGCGCGGCGTCGTACAGCCGCTGGAAGCGGAACCAGCCCCGCTCGTCGGTGGCCCGCAGCTCGGGCGGCCTGCCGCTGGTCAGTGCGTCGGTCAGCGTCTCCGGGAGACGGACACCGTGCTTGTCGGCCAGCTCCAGCACCGTGGTGGGGCGCATCGACCCGGTGAAGTGCAGGTGCAGATGGGCCTTCGGCAGCCGGGAGACATCACGTACACGTTCCATTGCCCGATCGTGCCGCACGTCCCGGCCGCCCCGGTAGCGCTTTCCCGGAACGTGGTCTTGCTCGCACGTGAGTGCGCCCCCACGCGAGCGGGCCGCCTCCCCGGGGGGAGACGGCCCGCTCACGGCGCACGGATCGGTTCCGGGTCAGTCCCGGGCTTCCGCCAGCAGCTTCTGAATCCGGCTCACGCCCTCCACCAGGTCCTCGTCGCCCAGGGCGTACGACAGCCGCAGGTAACCGGGCGTGCCGAACGCCTCACCCGGGACCACCGCGACCTCGGCCTCCTCCAGGATGAGCGCGGCCAGCTCCACGGAGTTCTGCGGGCGCTGCCCCCGGATCTCCTTGCCGATCAGCGCCTTCACCGACGGGTAGGCGTAGAAGGCGCCCTCGGGCTCCGGGCAGACCACGCCGTCGATCTCGTTCAGCATCCGCACGATGGTGCGGCGGCGCCGGTCGAAGGCCTCGCGCATGGCGGCCACGGCGTCCAGGTCACCGGAGACCGCGGCCAGCGCGGCCGCCTGGGCGACGTTGGACACGTTCGACGTGGCGTGCGACTGGAGGTTGGTGGCGGCCTTGACGACGTCCTTCGGGCCGATGAGCCACCCCACCCGCCAGCCGGTCATCGCGTACGTCTTCGCCACACCGTTGACCACGATGCACTTGTCGCGCAGCTCGGGCAGGATCGCCGGCAGCGAGGTGAAGGTCGCGTCGCCGTAGACGAGGTGCTCGTAGATCTCGTCGGTGAGCACCCACAGCCCGTGCTCGACGGCCCAGCGGCCGATCGCCTCGGCGTCCTCGGCGCTGTAGACGGCGCCGGTCGGGTTCGACGGGGACACGAAGAGGACGACCTTCGTCCGCTCGGTGCGCGCCGCCTCCAGCTGCTCCACGCTCACCCGGTAGCCGGTGGTCTCGTCGGCGACCACCTCGACCGGGACACCGCCCGCCAGCCGGATCGACTCCGGGTACGTGGTCCAGTACGGGGCGGGGACGATGACCTCGTCGCCCGGGTCGAGGATGGCGGCGAACGCCTCGTAGATGGCCTGCTTGCCGCCGTTGGTGACCAGGATCTGGGAGGCGTCCACCTCGTAGCCCGAGTCGCGCAGCGTCTTGGCGGCGATCGCGGCCTTCAGCTCGGGAAGGCCGCCGGCCGGCGTGTAGCGGTGGAACTTCGGGTTCTTGCAGGCCTCGATCGCGGCCTCGACGATGTAGTCCGGAGTCGGGAAGTCGGGTTCACCTGCACCGAAGCCGATCACCGGTCGCCCGGCGGCCTTGAGGGCCTTGGCCTTGGCGTCCACCGCGAGGGTGGCGGACTCGGAGATCGCGCCGATGCGGGCGGAGACCCGGCGCTCGGTCGGAGGGGTTGCAGCGCTCATGGGCCCATCGTTCCAGACCGGAAACCCGCCCGGCACAGGGGTTTCACAGACTGAACAGGACCGGGCAAACCCCTGAACACCAGTCCGGATCACCCCGCCGCCGGTCCGCCCGAGCAGGACGATCTTCGGCCGGAGACGCCCCCACGGGCGCTTTCTGTTCGACGCCCGGGCCAGGACCACGTACACTCTCACCTCGTTGGCCTCCGACGGCCCGCGCCGACCGGTGCACACCAGGCGACGAGTGGGATGCGGTACGTTGGGGAACACACAAAGGGTCGTAGCTCAATTGGTAGAGCACTGGTCTCCAAAACCAGCGGTTGGGGGTTCAAGTCCCTCCGGCCCTGCTACACACACCTTCGCCAGGATGTGTGCGCATGTACGTACAGCAATGCACCGCCGTGCGGCTCAAACCGGGCGCGGCACGGCCACGACCCGGAATCAGGTGAGGACGAGTGACGGACGCCGTGGGCTCCATCGACATGCCTGATGCCGAAGACGAGGCTCCGGACTCCAAGAAGAAGACCCGCAAGGGCGGCAAGCGGGCCAAGAAGGGTCCGCTGGGGCGCCTCGCGCTCTTCTACCGGCAGATCATCGCGGAACTCCGCAAGGTGGTCTGGCCGACCCGCAACCAGCTCACGACGTACACGACCGCCGTGATCATCTTCGTCGTCCTCATGATCGGGCTGATCACCGGGATCGACTATGGATTCAGTCACGCCGCCAAATACGTCTTCGGCTGAGCCGCAAGCGAAGAGCGCCGAGGTACCCGGCGCTCCTTTCGCATGTTCCACCCCTATGTATCCAGGAAGAAGCAGCCACCGTGTCTGACCCGAACGTGAACGACGCCGTTGAGCCTCGGGGCGAAGGGGCCGAGTCCGTCGAGGACGAGCTCGCCACCGTCGACGGCGCGGACAGCGCGGACACCGAGGCCTCCGCCGAGGCCGAGGCTGCCGACGCCGCCCCGGACGAGGCAGGCGCCGCCGCGGGCGAGGAAGCCGCCGAGGCCGAAGAGGCCGAGGACGAGCGCGACCCGGTCGAGAAGCTCCGCGAGGAGCTGCGGACGCTGCCCGGCGAGTGGTACGTCATCCACACCTACGCGGGCTACGAGAACCGGGTGAAGACCAACCTGGAGCAGCGCGCCGTCTCGCTGAACGTCGAGGACTACATCTTCCAGGCCGAGGTGCCGCAGGAAGAGGTCGTCCAGATCAAGAACGGCGACCGCAAGACCATCAAGCAGAACAAGCTTCCCGGCTACGTCCTGGTCCGCATGGACCTGACGAACGAGTCCTGGGGCGTCGTCCGCAACACCCCCGGTGTCACCGGCTTCGTGGGCAACGCCTACGACCCGTACCCGCTGACGCTGGACGAGATCGTCAAGATGCTCGCCCCGGAGGCCGAGGAGAAGGCCGCCCGCGAGGCCGCCGAGGCCGAGGGCAAGCCGGCCCCGCAGCGCAAGGTCGAGGTCCAGGTGCTGGACTTCGAGGTCGGCGACTCGGTCACCGTCACCGACGGCCCGTTCGCCACGCTGCAGGCGACCATCAACGAGATCAACCCCGACTCCAAGAAGGTCAAGGGCCTGGTGGAGATCTTCGGCCGGGAGACGCCGGTCGAGCTCTCCTTCGACCAGATCCAGAAGAACTAGAACTTCTCGGACCGGCTGATACACAGCTTCCGCGCAGGTCAGACGAGCGCTCGCGCGTTTGTCTGACCTGCTCGGTTTTTGGCCGCGCATACATACCCGCTATCGTTGTGCGGTATGCCTGTGTCCGGGTGGTTTCCCGGCCGCGGGCAGGACCCGAATGAAAGGACCCGGAGAGCCATGCCTCCCAAGAAGAAGAAGGTCACGGGGCTCATCAAGCTCCAGATCCAGGCCGGTGCCGCGAACCCGGCCCCGCCGGTCGGCCCCGCGCTGGGTCAGCACGGCGTCAACATCATGGAGTTCTGCAAGGCCTACAACGCCGCGACCGAGTCGCAGCGCGGCTGGGTCATCCCGGTGGAGATCACGGTCTACGAGGACCGCTCCTTCACCTTCATCACGAAGACGCCGCCGGCCGCCAAGATGATCCTCAAGGCCGCGGGCGTGGACAAGGGCTCCGGCGAGCCGCACAAGAACAAGGTCGCGAAGATCACGCGTGACCAGGTTCGCGAGATCGCCACCACCAAGATGCCCGACCTGAACGCCAACGACCTGGACGCCGCCGAGAAGATCATCGCCGGCACCGCCCGTTCCATGGGCGTCACGGTCGAGGGCTGACCTCCACCCCCGCAACCCCCAGCAGAAGTGTGGCAGGGCCTGCTCGGCCCGCACCACGACTCCTAAGAACCCACAGGAGCAAGTAGTGAGCAAGCGCAGCAAGTCTCTCCGCGCTGCGGACGCCAAGGTCGACCGGGACAAGCTCTACGCCCCGCTCGAGGCCGTCCGTCTCGCCAAGGAGACCTCCACGACCAAGTTCGACGGCACCGTCGAGGTCGCCTTCCGCCTGGGTGTCGACCCGCGCAAGGCCGACCAGATGGTCCGTGGCACCGTGAACCTCCCGCACGGCACCGGTAAGACCGCCCGGGTCCTGGTCTTCGCGACCGGCGACCGTGCCGAGGCCGCGCGTGCCGCGGGCGCCGACATCGTCGGCGCCGACGAGCTGATCGACGAGGTGTCGAAGGGCCGCCTGGACTTCGACGCCGTCGTCGCCACCCCGGACCTCATGGGCAAGGTCGGCCGCCTCGGCCGCGTGCTCGGTCCCCGTGGTCTCATGCCGAACCCCAAGACCGGCACCGTGACCCCGGACGTCGCCAAGGCTGTCAACGACATCAAGGGCGGCAAGATCGAGTTCCGCGTCGACAAGCACTCGAACCTGCACTTCATCATCGGCAAGACGTCGTTCGACGACTCCAAGCTGGTGGAGAACTACGGCGCCGCGCTGGAGGAGATCCTCCGTCTGAAGCCGTCCGCCGCCAAGGGCCGGTACATCAAGAAGGCCGCCATCACCACCACGATGGGCCCCGGCATCCCGGTCGACCCGAACCGCACCCGCAACCTCCTCGTCGAGGAGGACCCGGCCGCGGTCTGAGCCCACGGCTCACCTCAACCGGTCCACGGGCCCCGCACCTGCTCAGGTGCGGGGCCCGTCCCCGTTCCGGCCCGCCCGCCGGAGGTCTGCGCTACGGTGCCGACACGGGGTTCGCACGAAGGAGCGGGGGCACAGGGGTGGGACCGGGACCGACGACGATCATCTCGGTGCGCCGCACCGGCCTCGCCCTGGCAGCGGCGGCCGTACTCACCGGCCTCACCGCCATGTCCGCCTGCACGACGGCCGGTTCCGGCGCGACGGGCCCGTCCCAGGGGGCCAATGCGTCCTCCTCCCGGTCCGCCGGCGCGGACGGCGGAGCCGGGCGCCAGGACGGCGGGGCGGACCCCGCGTCCGTCGCGGCACTGAGGTCCGCGGAACGGGCCACCGGCGCGGCCGACTCCGCCCGGGTCGAGTCGACGACGACCATGGGCTCGCTCATGTCGATGAAGGCCACCGGAGTCCTGTCCTGGAGCGACGGACTCACCGGCACCCTCACCCTGACCTACACCGGCGGCAGCGTCGCCGACGCCATGCGCCGGCTCGGCAGCACCTCGATGGAGGCCCGCTACCTCCCCGACGCCTACTACGCCCGCATGGGCGACGCCTTCGCCGCACAGGCGGACGGCAGGCACTGGCTCCGGTACGCCTACCGGGACCTGGAACAGCTCGCCGACGGGGCCGGGGCGCAGCTGGGCGACCAGATGCGCAACACCGCGCCGCACCACTCCGTGAAGCTGCTGCTGGCCTGCGGGGACGCCAGGCGGGTCGGTGCGGAGCAGGTCCGCGGCGACCGGGCCACGCACTACCGGGGCACGGTGGACGTGGCCGCCCTGGCGCCCCGGGACTCCGGACTCGACGCCGCCGAGCTGGCCGACCTCAAGGACCGGCTCACCCGTGCCGGGGTCACCACCCAGACCGTCGACGTCTGGGTCGACGACCGGGGCCTGCTGGTGAAGAAGGCGGAGAAGGCGGTCACGTCGTCGGGCGAACTGACCCAGACCGCCTACTACTCCGGCTACGGGGTGGACGTGACGACAAAGGCGCCGCCCGCGGGGGACACCAAGGACTTCAAGGAACTGGTGGGCGAGCAGGGCGGGCCCGGCGGCCTCTCCTGACGCGCGCACCCCGCCGGCGCCCGGCCGCCCCGGAAAATTCGAACGTCTCTGTCATACCGGTGGGATAGTCTCCCCCTCTCACAGAGCGTCAGCCATGTGTGCCCCCGGGGGGAGTCGTAGTCGGGGGACCCGAATCCTGGGGGGATTCATGAGATCGTCCGTACCCGTCGCCGGCCTGGCCGCACTGGTGCTCGCCGCGGGCGCCGTGGGCTGTTCCAAGGGCTCCGAGTCGCCCTCCCTGTCCCCGGTCGCGGCCGTGGCCAAGGCGGCCAGGAGCAGCGAGGACCTGACGTCCTTCCGGTACACCATGACCGGCAAGGTGCCCGAGCAGGGCCGGGTCGAGGCCGAGGCGTCGATGCAGGTCAAGCCCGACATCGCCATGAGCATGAAGATGACGGCGCTGGACCGCGGCGAGGAGGGCACCGCCGAGTTCCGGCTCGTCGACAAGGTCATGTACGTCGGCGGGGGCGCCGAGATGGCCAAGGAGATGGACGGCAAGAGCTGGCTGAAGTTCGACCTGGCCGCCCTGGGCGGCGACGAGGAGCTCAACCAGCTGGGCGCAGCGAAGCAGGCCGACCGGAACCCGGCGACCGAGTCCACCTTCCTCAAGGACGCCAAGGACGTGGAGGAGGTCGGCACGGAGAGGATCGACGGGGTCGAGACCACCCACTACACGGGCACCCTCGCCCTCGACGACCTGCGCGCCTCGCTGAAGGACGGCAAGGGCGGCCCGGCCGCCGAGCGCCGCGAGAAGAACATCGAGCGGTACGAACGCATGGGCGTCGACAAGCTCACCATGGACATGTGGGTGGACGGCGACGACCACACCAAGCGGTTCCGGATGCGCGGCGACGCCGACAAGGGCCCGCTGGACATGACGATCACCTTCCACGACGTGAACAAGCCGGTCACCGTCGAAGCCCCGCCGGCCGCCGAGACCGCCGACCTCGCGGAGCTGATGGCGGGCCTCGGGGAGAGCTGATCCGCCGGGTTCCGCCGCCCGTCGCGCGTCGCCTGCCGGGACGCGGGAGCGGATTTGCCTCCCGGCGATCCGTTCCCGTACCCTCCTGAGGAAGCCAAAGACCGCTGGTCGTTGCCGTGCGCTCGTAAGAGGGCGCGGTGGCCGAAGGATCCGCTGAACTGCGGACGACCCGCGCAGGTGACTGTGGAAGAACTCCCGGACGTCGACGCTGCCGCAAGGCCGTGCCGGAACCGGTCGAGTCTCGCCCCGTGCGCCTGCGCCGGGGCGTTTCGTTTTCCCCAGTCCTCCTTCGGGTCCGCGCGGTCCGAATCACCCGGAAGGAGGCCGAGGCTCTATGGCGAGGCCCGACAAGGCTGCCGCAGTGGCCGAGTTGACGGACCAGTTCCGCAACTCCAGCGCTGCCGTGCTGACCGAGTACCGCGGTCTCACCGTGGCTCAGCTCAAGCAGCTGCGCCGTTCGCTCGGTGAGAACGCCCAGTACGCCGTGGTGAAGAACACGCTGACCAAGATTGCGGCCAACGAGGCCGGGATCTCGACGCTGGACGACCTGTTCAACGGTCCGACGGCAGTCGCCTTCGTCACCGGTGACCCGGTGGAGTCGGCGAAGGGTCTTCGTGACTTCGCCAAGGACAACCCGAATCTCGTCATCAAGGGCGGTGTCCTTGACGGCAAGGCGATGTCCGCCGACGAGATCAAGAAGCTCGCGGACCTCGAGTCCCGCGAGGTTCTGCTCGCCAAGCTGGCGGGCGCCTTCAAGGGCAAGCAGACCCAGGCTGCCCAGGTGTTCCAGGCGCTCCCGTCGAAGCTGGTCCGCACCGTGGACGCGCTTCGTGCCAAGCAGGACGAGCAGGGCGGTGCCGAGTAATTCGGCTCGCTGACCGATCCTCACCGCGTGTGGTGAGGGTCGTTGCGGGCCCGACGTACGCCCGCCTCACCCAGTACATCCGGCACCTGCCGATTTAGTGGAAGGACCGCCATCATGGCGAAGCTCACCCAGGACGAGCTGCTTGCCCAGTTCGAGGAGATGACCCTCATCGAGCTCTCCGAGTTCGTGAAGGCCTTCGAGGAGAAGTTCGACGTCACCGCCGCCGCCGCGGCCGTGGCCGTCGCGGGCCCGGCCCAGGGTGGCCCGGCTGCCCCGGCCGAGGAGGAGAAGGACGAGTTCGACGTCATCCTCACCGGCGCCGGCGACAAGAAGATCCAGGTCATCAAGGTCGTGCGCGAGCTGACCTCCCTGGGTCTGAAGGAGGCCAAGGACCTCGTCGACGGCACCCCGAAGCCGGTCCTCGAGAAGGTCAACAAGGAGCAGGCCGACAAGGCCGCCGAGTCCCTCAAGGGCGCCGGCGCCTCGGTCGAGGTCAAGTAAGACCTCGCGGATCCGGCAGGATCCGCAGCGCGTCCCACGGGATGTGTAACGCGTCAGCACGGAAGAGCGATCATCCATCCGGGTGGTCGCTCTTCGGTGTCTGAGGGGTCCGGCGTCGGCTGCCTTGCCCCTGGGACGGCGGGGGGTATGGTGATCTTCGATGTGCCTCACCAGGCCGCGAGGGGTCGCCCGGTGAACGGCGGCTCGGGCAAGGGGGGCCTTGACGAACCGCACGCAGCGCGCAATTCTCAGGACGCGTCGTCACAAGGATCCGAATCCGAGGCATGGATCGACGGCGAAGAGGGCAGTATCACCGTGCGTTGAGGGCAGCGCCTTGTCGCAGGAGTTGAGAACAACGAGGGCCTCCGAGGGTCTCGAAAACCCGCACTGGACATCAGTGTGCCAAGTGGCTACACTGACCCTTTGCGCTGCCTGTTAGCTGTCCCCTGCCCGTCACCAGGGGCATGCCCTCGCTCGAGCACAGATGATGGGACCACTCTGACCTGGCCTTTCCGGGCCTCATCAGAGGGCTCCAGGTCCGTGCACAGTGGGGGGCCGGTACGCGCGTAGTGAGTCCGAGCCCTCGGAAGGACCCCCTCTTGGCCGCCTCGCGCACTGCCTCGACCGCGAATACGAACAACGGCGCCAGCACCGCCCCGCTGCGCATCTCCTTTGCAAAGATCAAGGAGCCCCTCGAGGTTCCGAACCTTCTCGCGCTCCAGACCGAGAGCTTCGACTGGCTGCTCGGCAACGATGCCTGGAAGGCTCGCGTCGAGCAGGCTCTGGACAACGGTCAGGACGTCCCCACCAAGTCCGGTCTGGAGGAGATCTTCGAGGAGATCTCCCCGATCGAGGACTTCTCCGGGTCGATGTCGCTGACCTTCCGCGACCACCGCTTCGAGCCGCCGAAGAACTCCATCGACGAGTGCAAGGAGCGCGACTTCACGTACGCCGCCCCGCTCTTCGTCACGGCCGAGTTCACCAACAACGAGACCGGCGAGATCAAGTCCCAGACCGTCTTCATGGGCGACTTCCCGCTCATGACGAACAAGGGCACCTTCGTCATCAACGGCACCGAGCGTGTCGTGGTGTCGCAGCTCGTCCGTTCGCCCGGCGTGTACTTCGACTCCAGCATCGACAAGACGTCCGACAAGGACATCTTCTCCGCCAAGATCATCCCGTCCCGGGGTGCCTGGCTGGAGATGGAGATCGACAAGCGCGACATGGTCGGCGTCCGCGTCGACCGCAAGCGCAAGCAGTCCGTCACCGTCCTGCTCAAGGCGCTCGGCTGGACCACCGAGCAGATCCTCGAGGAGTTCGGCGAGTACGAGTCGATGCGCGCCACCCTGGAGAAGGACCACACCCAGGGCCAGGACGACGCGCTGCTCGACATCTACCGCAAGCTGCGTCCGGGCGAGCCCCCCACCCGTGAGGCCGCGCAGACGCTGCTGGAGAACCTCTACTTCAACCCCAAGCGCTACGACCTGGCCAAGGTCGGCCGTTACAAGGTCAACAAGAAGCTGGGCACGGACACGCAGCTCGACGCCGGTGTCCTGACCGTCGACGACATCATCGCGACGATCAAGTACCTGGTGAAGCTGCACGCCGGTGAGATCGAGACCGTCGGCGACAACGGCCAGCCGGTCGTCGTCGAGACCGACGACATCGACCACTTCGGCAACCGCCGCCTGCGCAGCGTCGGCGAGCTCATCCAGAACCAGGTCCGCACGGGCCTGGCGCGCATGGAGCGCGTCGTCCGCGAGCGCATGACCACGCAGGACGTCGAGGCGATCACGCCGCAGACCCTGATCAACATCCGGCCGGTCGTCGCCTCCATCAAGGAGTTCTTCGGCACCAGCCAGCTGTCCCAGTTCATGGACCAGAACAACCCGCTGTCCGGGCTGACGCACAAGCGTCGTCTGTCCGCGCTCGGCCCGGGTGGTCTCTCCCGTGAGCGGGCCGGCTTCGAGGTCCGTGACGTGCACCCCTCGCACTACGGCCGCATGTGCCCGATCGAGACGCCGGAAGGCCCGAACATCGGTCTGATCGGCTCGCTCGCCACCTACGGCCGGGTCAACGCGTTCGGCTTCGTCGAGACCCCGTACCGCAAGGTCTTCGAGGGCCAGGTCACCGACCAGGTGGACTACCTGACCGCCGACGAGGAGGACCGCTTCGTCCTCGCCCAGGCCAACGCGCCGCTCACCGACGACCTGCGCTTCGCCGAGGCCCGCGTCCTGGTCCGCCGCAAGGGCGGCGAGGTCGACTACGTCAGCCCCGAGGACGTCGACTACATGGACGTCTCGCCGCGCCAGATGGTGTCGGTCGCGACCGCCATGATCCCGTTCCTCGAGCACGACGACGCCAACCGTGCCCTCATGGGCGCGAACATGATGCGCCAGGCCGTGCCGCTCATCAAGAGCGAGTCCCCGCTCGTCGGCACCGGCATGGAGTACCGCTCCGCCGTCGACGCCGGCGACGTGGTCAAGGCCGAGAAGGCGGGTGTGGTCCAGGAGGTCTCCGCGGACTACATCACCACCGCCAACGACGACGGCACGTACATCACGTACCGCCTGCACAAGTTCGCCCGCTCCAACCAGGGCACCTCGGTCAACCAGAAGGTCATCGTCAGCGAGGGCGACCGGATCATCGAGGGCCAGGTCCTGGCCGACGGTCCGGCCACCGAGAACGGCGAGATGGCGCTCGGCAAGAACCTGCTCGTGGCGTTCATGCCGTGGGAGGGCCACAACTACGAGGACGCGATCATCCTGTCGCAGCGCCTCGTGCAGGACGACGTCCTCTCCTCGATCCACATCGAGGAGCACGAGGTCGACGCCCGGGACACCAAGCTGGGCCCCGAGGAGATCACCCGGGACATCCCGAACGTCTCCGAGGAGGTCCTCGCCGACCTCGACGAGCGCGGCATCATCCGCATCGGTGCCGAGGTCATCGCCGGCGACATCCTCGTCGGCAAGGTCACGCCCAAGGGTGAGACCGAGCTGACCCCCGAGGAGCGCCTGCTGCGCGCGATCTTCGGCGAGAAGGCCCGCGAGGTCCGTGACACCTCGCTGAAGGTGCCGCACGGCGAGACCGGCAAGGTCATCGGCGTCCGCGTCTTCGACCGCGAGGAGGGCGACGAGCTTCCCCCCGGTGTGAACCAGCTGGTGCGCGTCTACGTCGCGCAGAAGCGCAAGATCACCGACGGTGACAAGCTCGCCGGCCGTCACGGCAACAAGGGCGTCATCTCCAAGATCCTGCCGATCGAGGACATGCCGTTCCTGGAGGACGGCACCCCGGTCGACATCATCCTCAACCCGCTCGGCGTCCCGTCCCGCATGAACCCCGGACAGGTCCTGGAGATCCACCTCGGCTGGCTCGCCAGCCGCGGCTGGGACGTCTCCGGTCTCGCCGAGGAGTGGGCGGAGCGGCTCCAGGCCATCGGCGCCGACCGCGTCGAGCCCGGCACCAACGTCGCCACGCCCGTCTTCGACGGTGCGCGCGAGGACGAGCTGGCGGGCCTGCTGCAGCACACCATCCCCAACCGCGACGGCGAGCGCATGGTGCTCCCGTCCGGCAAGGCGAGGCTGTACGACGGCCGCTCCGGCGAGCCGTTCCCGGAGCCGATCTCCGTCGGCTTCATGTACATCCTCAAGCTGCACCACCTGGTCGACGACAAGCTGCACGCCCGCTCGACCGGTCCCTACTCCATGATCACCCAGCAGCCGCTGGGCGGTAAGGCTCAGTTCGGTGGCCAGCGGTTCGGCGAGATGGAGGTGTGGGCACTCGAGGCGTACGGCGCCGCCTACGCGCTCCAGGAGTTGCTGACCATCAAGTCCGACGACGTCACCGGCCGCGTGAAGGTCTACGAGGCCATCGTCAAGGGCGAGAACATCCCCGAGCCCGGCATCCCCGAGTCCTTCAAGGTGCTCATCAAGGAGATGCAGTCCCTGTGCCTGAACGTGGAGGTGCTGTCCAGCGACGGTATGTCCATCGAGATGCGTGACACCGACGAGGACGTCTTCCGCGCGGCGGAGGAGCTCGGCATCGACCTGTCGCGGCGCGAGCCGAGCAGCGTCGAAGAGGTCTGACGGGAGCCGCGGTCCGGAGGTTCAGCGATGAATTTCCCTGAACCTCCGGCCGGCCCCAGGACCCCGTTTCAGACCCCACGACTTACGACCCTGAGAGGGATTGACGCATAGTGCTCGACGTCAACTTCTTCGACGAGCTCCGGATCGGCCTGGCCACCGCTGACGACATCCGTCAGTGGAGCCACGGCGAGGTCAAGAAGCCCGAAACCATCAACTACCGCACCCTCAAGCCCGAGAAGGACGGACTCTTCTGCGAGAAGATCTTCGGTCCGACCCGGGACTGGGAGTGCTACTGCGGCAAGTACAAGCGCGTCCGCTTCAAGGGCATCATCTGCGAGCGCTGTGGCGTCGAGGTCACGCGCGCCAAGGTGCGCCGTGAGCGGATGGGCCACATCGAGCTCGCCGCGCCCGTCACGCACATCTGGTACTTCAAGGGCGTCCCGAGCCGGCTGGGCTACCTGCTCGACCTGGCTCCCAAGGACCTCGAGAAGGTCATCTACTTCGCCGCGTACATGATCACGTACGTGGACGAGGAGCGCCGCACCCGCGACCTGCCCTCGCTGGAGGCCCACGTCTCCGTCGAGCGCCAGCAGATCGAGAACCGCCGCGACGCCGACCTCGAGGCCCGCGCCAAGAAGCTCGAGACGGACCTCGCCGAGCTGGAGGCCGAGGGCGCCAAGGCCGACGTGCGCCGCAAGGTGCGCGAGGGTGCCGAGCGCGAGATGAAGCAGCTGCGCGACCGTGCGCAGCGCGAGATCGACCGCCTCGACGAGGTGTGGAACCGGTTCAAGAACCTCAAGGTCCAGGACCTCGAGGGCGACGAGCTGCTCTACCGCGAGCTGCGTGACCGCTTCGGCACGTACTTCGACGGCTCGATGGGTGCCGCGGCGCTGCAGAAGCGCCTGGAGTCCTTCGACCTCGAGGAGGAGGCCGAGAAGCTCCGCGAGATCATCCGCACCGGCAAGGGCCAGAAGAAGACCCGTGCCCTGAAGCGGCTGAAGGTCGTCTCCGCGTTCCTGCAGACCTCCAACAGCCCCAAGGGCATGGTCCTGGACTGCGTCCCGGTCATCCCGCCGGACCTGCGTCCGATGGTGCAGCTGGACGGTGGCCGCTTCGCGACCTCCGACCTGAACGACCTGTACCGCCGTGTCATCAACCGCAACAACCGCCTGAAGCGGCTTCTCGACCTCGGCGCGCCCGAGATCATCGTGAACAACGAGAAGCGCATGCTCCAGGAGGCCGTCGACGCGCTCTTCGACAACGGCCGCCGCGGCCGCCCGGTGACGGGCCCCGGCAACCGTCCGCTGAAGTCGCTGTCCGACATGCTCAAGGGCAAGCAGGGCCGCTTCCGTCAGAACCTGCTCGGCAAGCGCGTGGACTACTCCGCGCGTTCCGTGATCGTCGTCGGTCCGCAGCTGAAGCTGCACCAGTGCGGTCTGCCGAAGGCGATGGCGCTGGAGCTGTTCAAGCCGTTCGTGATGAAGCGCCTGGTCGACCTGAACCACGCGCAGAACATCAAGTCGGCCAAGCGCATGGTCGAGCGCGGCCGCACGGTCGTGTACGACGTGCTGGAAGAGGTCATCGCGGAGCACCCGGTTCTGCTGAACCGTGCGCCCACGCTGCACCGCCTGGGCATCCAGGCCTTCGAGCCGCAGCTGGTCGAGGGCAAGGCCATCCAGATCCACCCGCTCGTGTGCACCGCGTTCAACGCGGACTTCGACGGTGACCAGATGGCCGTGCACCTGCCGCTGTCCGCGGAGGCGCAGGCCGAGGCCCGCATCCTGATGCTGTCCTCGAACAACATCCTCAAGCCCGCCGACGGCCGCCCGGTGACGATGCCGACCCAGGACATGGTCCTCGGTCTGTTCTTCCTCACCACCGACGGCGAGATGCGCGAGCTGAAGGGCGAGGGCCGGTCGTTCGCCTCGGTCGCCGAGGCGATCATGGCCTTCGACGCGGGCGAGCTGTCGCTCCAGTCGAAGATCGACGTCCGCTTCCCGGTCGGCACCATCCCGCCGCGCGGCTGGACCCCGCCGGTGGGCGAGGACGGCGAGCCCGTCGGCGGTGCCGAGTGGCAGCAGGGCGACCCGTTCCGGCTGACGACGACCCTGGGCCGCGCGCTCTTCAACGAGCTGCTGCCCGAGGACTACCCGTTCGTCGACTACGAGGTCGGCAAGAAGCAGCTCTCCGAGATCGTCAACGACCTCGCCGAGCGCTACCCGAAGGTCATCGTGGCGGCGACGCTCGACAACCTGAAGTCGGCCGGCTTCTACTGGGCCACCCGCTCCGGTGTCACCGTCGCGATCTCCGACGTCGTCGTCCCCGAGGCGAAGAAGGAGATCGTCCGCGGCTACGAGGCGCAGGACGAGAAGGTCCAGAAGCAGTACGAGCGCGGTCTGATCACCAAGGACGAGCGCACGCAGGAGCTCATCGCGATCTGGACCAAGGCGACCAACGAGGTCGCCGAGGCGATGAACGACAACTTCCCGAAGACCAACCCGATCTTCATGATGGTGAACTCGGGTGCACGAGGCAACATGATGCAGATGCGTCAGATCGCCGGTATGCGTGGTCTGGTGTCGAACGCGAAGAACGAGACGATCCCGCGTCCGATCAAGGCGTCGTTCCGTGAGGGCCTGTCCGTGCTGGAGTACTTCATCTCCACGCACGGTGCCCGTAAGGGTCTGGCGGACACCGCCCTGCGGACCGCCGACTCGGGTTACCTCACCCGTCGTCTGGTCGACGTCTCCCAGGACGTCATCATCCGCGAGGAGGACTGCGGCACCGACCGCGGTCTGCGGCTGCGGATCGCCGACCGCCTCGAGGACGGTTCGCTGCGCAAGACGGAGAACGTCGAGACCTCCGTGTACGCGCGGTGCCTCGCCGAGGACATCGTGGTCGACGGCTCGGTGCTGGCCCCGGCCGGCACGGACCTGGGCGACGTGCTCATCGAGGAGCTCGTGGGCCGCGGTGTCGCGGAGGTCAAGACCCGCTCGGTCCTGACCTGCGAGTCCGCCGTGGGCACCTGCGCCATGTGCTACGGCCGTTCGCTGGCCACCGGCAAGCTGGTCGACATCGGTGAGGCGGTCGGCATCATCGCCGCCCAGTCCATCGGTGAGCCCGGTACCCAGCTGACGATGCGTACCTTCCACACCGGTGGTGTGGCCGGTGACGACATCACCCAGGGTCTGCCGCGTGTCGTCGAGCTCTTCGAGGCCCGTACCCCGAAGGGTGTCGCCCCGATCTCCGAGGCGGCCGGCCGCATCCGGATCGAGGAGACCGAGAAGACCAAGAAGATCGTCGTCACGCCGGACGACGGCAGCGACGAGACGGCCTACCCGATCTCCAAGCGCTCCCGTCTGCTGGTCGGCGAGGGCGACCACGTCGAGGTGGGCCAGAAGCTCACCGTGGGTGCCACCAACCCGCACGACGTGCTGCGCATCCTGGGTCAGCGTGCCGTCCAGGTCCACCTGGTCGGCGAGGTCCAGAAGGTCTACAACTCGCAGGGCGTGTCGATCCACGACAAGCACATCGAGATCATCATCCGGCAGATGCTGCGCCGGGTGACGATCATCGAGTCGGGCGACGCGGAGCTGCTGCCCGGCGAGCTGGTCGAGCGGTCGAAGTTCGAGACCGAGAACCGTCGTGTGGTCCAGGAGGGCGGTCACCCGGCCTCCGGTCGTCCGCAGCTGATGGGTATCACCAAGGCCTCGCTGGCGACGGAGTCCTGGCTGTCGGCCGCCTCCTTCCAGGAGACGACCCGAGTCCTGACGGACGCGGCGATCAACGCCAAGTCCGACAGCCTCATCGGCCTCAAGGAGAACGTCATCATCGGTAAGCTCATCCCGGCCGGTACGGGCCTGTCCCGCTACCGCAACATCCGGGTCGAGCCGACCGAGGAGGCCAAGGCCGCGATGTACTCGGCCGTCGGCTACGACGACATCGACTACTCGCCGTTCGGCACCGGCTCCGGCCAGGCCGTTCCGCTGGAGGACTACGACTACGGTCCGTACAACCAGTAAGCGAGCCGCTTGATCCGAGGGGCGGTCACTCCGTACGGGGTGGCCGCCCCCGGCGTGCGCCCGGGGAGGTTCCCGGGCGTGGCCGGACCCCGGCGCACGCCGGGGTGTGGTTCCGCTCACGCCGGGCGCGCGGAGGTACCGGGAACCGTCCGGCCCATGGTTTCCGTCCGTAACAGTGCCGGAAACGTCCGCTCCAGCGCATCATGGAGGGACCCGGTGTCAACGGGGGAGATGGTGCTCGGTGTCGCATTCGCCGTATCCGCAGTGGCAGCCCTGGCAGCAGGGGCCCGGCGTTCCGCAGCCATGGGCCGGCCAGGCCGGCTCCCCGATGCTGGCCTCGCACGCCGACCGGGAGCGCGCCATCGACGTGCTGCGCTCCGGGTACGGTGAGGGCCGGCTGGAGAAGTCCGAGTTCGACCGGCGCGTGGCACGGGCCTACGCGGCCCGCACGGTGGGCGAACTGGCCCTGCTGGTGGCCGATCTGCCCCAGGGGCCGGTGGCGCACCCGGCGCCCCCTGTGGGTGTTCCTCCGGCCTTCCTGCCCGTGCCGCCCAGACCGCGGACGAACGGCAAGGCGGTGGCGGCGGCCGTCTGCGGCGGGCTCTGCCTCTTCACGGCCGGGCTCACCGGCATTCCGGCGATCATTCTGGGTCATTCGGCGCGCTCCGAGATCCGGCGGACCGGTGAGGAGGGCGACGGGTTCGCGCTCGTCGGACTGGTGCTGGGCTGGCTGTCCACGGCCGGCTGGGTGCTGCTGTTCATGGTGTCGTTCGCGCTGGCGCTCACCTCGACGGGCTGAGACGCGGACACGCCCTTGACGAGGCCGGGGGCATGGCCCATTTGTTTTGACCGCAGCGAATGCGATAGGTACGCTCAGACCTTGTGCCTGGGGTGTGCCCTGGCCTTCGTGCGTGCCTTTCCACCGCACTGAGGGCTGTGAACGGCCACCGCAATCTGCGCATTCTTTCTGCCTTGCGGCGGGAGTCCGCGTGATTCGACACACCCGACCGCGTGGGTCGGTGACGTTCCAGGTTAGCTGTACCCATCGGCACACAGAAACCGGAGAAGTAGTGCCTACGATCCAGCAGCTGGTCCGCAAGGGCCGGCAGGACAAGGTCGAGAAGAACAAGACGCCCGCACTCGAGGGTTCGCCCCAGCGTCGTGGCGTCTGCACGCGTGTGTTCACCACCACCCCGAAGAAGCCGAACTCGGCCCTGCGTAAGGTCGCGCGTGTGCGTCTGACCAGCGGCATCGAGGTCACGGCCTACATTCCGGGTGAGGGACACAACCTGCAGGAGCACTCCATCGTGCTCGTGCGCGGCGGCCGTGTGAAGGACCTGCCGGGTGTTCGCTACAAGATCATCCGCGGCTCGCTCGACACCCAGGGTGTCAAGAACCGCAAGCAGGCTCGCAGCCGTTACGGCGCCAAGAAGGAGAAGTAAGAATGCCTCGTAAGGGCCCCGCCCCGAAGCGCCCGGTCATCATCGACCCGGTCTACGGTTCTCCTCTGGTGACCTCCCTGATCAACAAGGTGCTGCTGAACGGCAAGCGCTCCACCGCCGAGCGCATCGTCTACGGCGCCATGGAGGGCCTGCGCGAGAAGACCGGCAACGACCCGGTCATCACGCTGAAGCGCGCTCTCGAGAACATCAAGCCGACCCTCGAGGTCAAGTCCCGCCGTGTCGGTGGCGCCACCTACCAGGTGCCGGTCGAGGTCAAGCCCGGCCGTGCCAACACCCTGGCGCTGCGCTGGCTGGTCGGTTACTCCCGCGCCCGTCGCGAGAAGACCATGACCGAGCGTCTGCTGAACGAGCTCCTCGACGCCTCCAACGGCCTCGGTGCCGCTGTGAAGAAGCGCGAGGACACGCACAAGATGGCCGAGTCCAACAAGGCCTTCGCCCACTACCGCTGGTAGTCGAAACCCCTTCGAAACCGAGAGAAGACTGAAGCCTTATGGCTACCACTTCGCTTGACCTGGCCAAGGTCCGCAACATCGGGATCATGGCCCACATCGACGCGGGCAAGACGACCACCACCGAGCGGATCCTGTTCTACACGGGCGTCTCCTACAAGATCGGTGAGACGCACGAGGGCTCCGCGACCATGGACTGGATGGAGCAGGAGCAGGAGCGTGGCATCACGATCACCTCTGCTGCGACCACCTGTCACTGGCCGCTTGAGAACATCGACCACACCATCAACATCATCGACACCCCGGGCCACGTCGACTTCACCGTCGAGGTGGAGCGCTCGCTGCGCGTCCTCGACGGTGCCGTCACGGTGTTCGACGGCGTGGCCGGTGTCGAGCCGCAGTCCGAGACGGTGTGGCGTCAGGCGGACCGCTACGGCGTTCCGCGTATCTGCTTCGTGAACAAGCTCGACCGCACCGGTGCCGAGTTCCACCGCTGCGTCGACATGATCTCCGACCGCCTGGGTGCGCAGCCGCTCGTCATGCAGCTGCCGATCGGCGCCGAGTCCGACTTCAAGGGCGTCGTCGACCTCGTGACGATGAAGGCCTTCGTCTGGTCCGCCGAGGCGACCAAGGGCGAGATGTACGACACCGTCGACATCCCGGCCACGCACACCGAGGCCGCCGAGGAGTGGCGCGGCAAGCTGCTCGAGGCCGTCGCGGAGAACGACGAAGAGCTGATGGAGCTGTACCTGGAGGGCACCGAGCCCACCGCGGAGCAGCTCTACGCGGCCATCCGTCGGATCACCATCGCGTCCGGCAAGGGCGGCGGCACCACCGTCACCCCCGTGTTCTGCGGCACCGCGTTCAAGAACAAGGGCGTGCAGCCCCTGCTCGACGCGGTCGTGCGCTACCTGCCCTCCCCGCTCGACGTCGAGGCCATCGAGGGCCACGACGTCAAGGACGCGGAGAAGGTCATCGAGCGCAAGCCGTCGGACGAGGAGCCCCTCGCCGCCCTCGCGTTCAAGATCATGAGTGACCCGCACCTCGGCAAGCTCACCTTCGTCCGCGTGTACTCCGGCCGTCTGGAGTCCGGCACCCAGGTGCTGAACTCCGTGAAGGGCAAGAAGGAGCGCATCGGCAAGATCTACCGCATGCACGCCAACAAGCGTGAGGAGATCGAGTCGGTGGGCGCCGGCGACATCGTCGCCGTCATGGGCCTGAAGCAGACCACCACCGGTGAGACGCTGTCCGACGACAAGAACCCGGTGATCCTGGAGTCCATGGACTTCCCGGCGCCGGTCATCCAGGTCGCCATCGAGCCCAAGTCGAAGGGCGACCAGGAGAAGCTCGGCGTCGCGATCCAGCGCCTGGCCGAGGAGGACCCCTCCTTCCAGGTCCACTCGGACGAGGAGACCGGCCAGACCATCATCGGCGGCATGGGCGAGCTGCACCTCGAGGTGCTGGTCGACCGCATGCGCCGTGAGTTCAAGGTCGAGGCCAACGTCGGCAAGCCGCAGGTCGCGTACCGCGAGACCATCCGCAAGTCGGTCGAGAAGGTCGAGTTCACCCACAAGAAGCAGACGGGTGGTACCGGCCAGTTCGCCCGCGTCATCATCGCGATCGAGCCGATCGAGGGCGGCGACGCCTCGTACGAGTTCGTCAACAAGGTGACCGGTGGCCGCGTGCCGAAGGAGTACATCCCTTCGGTGGACGCCGGTGCGCAGGAGGCCATGCAGTTCGGCATCCTCGCCGGCTACGAGATGACCGGTGTCCGCGTGACGCTGCTCGACGGTGCCTACCACGAGGTGGACTCCTCCGAGCTCGCGTTCAAGATCGCCGGTTCGCAGGCCTTCAAGGAGGCCGCGCGCAAGGCCAGCCCCGTGCTCCTCGAGCCGATGATGGCCGTCGAGGTCACCACGCCCGAGGACTACATGGGTGAGGTCATCGGTGACATCAACTCCCGCCGTGGTCAGATCCAGGCCATGGAGGAGCGCGCCGGTGCCCGCGTCGTGAAGGGCCTCGTGCCCCTGTCGGAGATGTTCGGCTACGTCGGAGACCTCCGCAGCAAGACGTCGGGTCGCGCAAGCTACTCGATGCAGTTCGACTCCTACGCCGAGGTTCCGCGGAACGTCGCCGAGGAGATCATCGCGAAGGCCAAGGGCGAGTGACGGGCTCCGTTTAACGGACGGCGTCCCCACGCTTTAGGCTTGACCCCGGAGCTTGCAGGTGGGTGTCCCGCCGCCATCCTGGCGGGACACCCCGGGCCCGGGTTTCCCAGCACAGATCACCTGGCGCCGATGAAGTAAGGCGTACAGAACCACTCCACAGGAGGACCCCAGTGGCGAAGGCGAAGTTCGAGCGGACTAAGCCGCACGTCAACATCGGCACCATCGGTCACATCGACCACGGTAAGACGACCCTCACGGCCGCCATTACCAAGGTGCTGCACGACGCGTACCCCGACCTGAACGAGGCCTCGGCCTTCGACATGATCGACAAGGCGCCGGAAGAGCGCCAGCGTGGTATCACGATCTCGATCTCGCACGTCGAGTACCAGACCGAGTCGCGTCACTACGCCCACGTCGACTGCCCCGGTCACGCGGACTACATCAAGAACATGATCACCGGTGCCGCCCAGATGGACGGCGCGATCCTCGTGGTCGCCGCGACCGACGGTCCGATGCCGCAGACCAAGGAGCACGTGCTCCTGGCCCGCCAGGTCGGCGTTCCGTACATCGTCGTCGCCCTGAACAAGGCCGACATGGTGGACGACGAGGAGATCCTGGAGCTCGTCGAGCTCGAGGTGCGTGAGCTCCTCTCCGAGTACGAGTTCCCGGGCGACGAGGTTCCGGTCGTCAAGGTCTCCGCTCTGAAGGCCCTCGAGGGCGACAAGGAGTGGGGCAACTCGGTCCTCGAGCTCATGAAGGCCGTGGACGAGTCCATCCCCGAGCCCGAGCGTGACGTCGACAAGCCGTTCCTGATGCCGATCGAGGACGTCTTCACCATCACCGGTCGCGGTACGGTCGTCACCGGCCGCATCGAGCGTGGTGTCCTCAAGGTCAACGAGACCGTCGACATCATCGGCATCAAGCAGGAGAAGACCACCACCACGGTCACCGGCATCGAGATGTTCCGCAAGCTGCTCGACGAGGGCCAGGCCGGTGAGAACGTCGGTCTGCTGCTCCGCGGCATCAAGCGCGAGGACGTCGAGCGCGGCCAGGTCATCATCAAGCCGGGCTCGGTCACCCCGCACACCGAGTTCGAGGCCCAGGCCTACATCCTGTCGAAGGACGAGGGTGGCCGCCACACCCCGTTCTTCAACAACTACCGCCCGCAGTTCTACTTCCGCACGACGGACGTGACCGGCGTCGTGACCCTCCCCGAGGGCACCGAGATGGTCATGCCGGGTGACAACACCGAGATGAAGGTGGAGCTCATCCAGCCCGTCGCCATGGAGGAGGGCCTGAAGTTCGCCATCCGTGAGGGTGGCCGGACCGTGGGCGCCGGCCAGGTCACCAAGATCAACAAGTGAGCTTGCTGATCTGACCTGGTAGCTCCTGCTGCGAGCACCTGGGAGGGCCCGCACGACTTCGGTCGTGCGGGCCCTCCTGCGTTGTGGCGTCAGCTCCCTGCTGCGCGGACCACTCGTTCGCGGGACGCATGGCGCATCTGCGCGAAGCGGACCCGCCGACGCCCATAGTTTTGCGCCATGGTCAGCTCATCCCATGAGGCCCTGCACCGGATCTTCCAGCAGGAACCGGGCCTCTTCGCACGCGCCGCCAGGCATCTCGGCGTCGCCTTCCCCCCACCCTTGTCCGCGTCCGAACTCTCCACCGACCTCACGGAGACGCGGCCGTTGGAGCGTCGGGTGGACACCTTGCTGCGCATGGAGACCGAGGACGGCAGTTTCGTGCTGGCGGTCGAGTCGCAGAGCGCGCCCAGCGCGGACAAGCCCGCCAGCTGGGCCTACTACCTCTCCCACGTGTACGCCAAGTACGGCATCCCACCGGTGCTGCTCGTGGTCTGTCCCGACCGGAAGACGGCTGCCTGGGCCGCCCAACAGTTCGACATCGGCCCCCGCCAGTGGCCCTCCCTCACCCTGCGGCCGCTGGTCCTGGGGCCGAATGACGTGCCGGTGATCGACAGCCCCGACGAAGCCGCCCGGGACATTCCGCTCACGATCCTCTCGGCCGCTCTTCACCGTTGCGAGCCGGAAGCCGATGCCATACTGAACGCGTTGGCAAAGGCGCTGAAAAGCCTGTCGGCCGACGACGAGATCACCGCCGGCACCTTCATCGAACTCACGGAACAAGGCCTCGGCTCGTCCCGGGCCGCGGATCTCTGGAGGCATCTCATGGCCGTCGACCTCTCCTTCTTCCAGTCGCAGACCGCGCAGAAGCTCCGGCAGGAGGGCCGTGAAGAGGGCCGTGAGGAGGGCCGTGAGGAGGGCCGTGAGGAGGGTCGGGCCGAGGGGCTGGCGAGTGCGCTCCTTCTGCTGTTGCGTCATCGGGGTGTCGCGGTGACCGAGGGGGACCGGGAGCGTATCGAGAGCTGTGATGACCTCGACGTGCTGGATCTGTGGCTCACTCGGGCCATTGCTGCGACCTCGATGACGGAGGTCTTCGCGGCGGCCGGGGAGAGGCCGGGAGGCGCTGACTGACGGGGCGTTCTGCACGGCCGTCCGGCTCCGGGGGCGTCGCACTTGGCGGCGGAGGGGGCGGTGGGTGACGGCGGGGAACAGCTCGCGAAGCGCGTCGGCTGCTCGGACGAACAAGGCCTCGGCACGTCCCGGGCCGCGGATCTCTGGAGGCATCTCATGGCCGTCGACCTCTCCTTCTTCCAGTCGCAGACCGCGCAGAAGCTCCGGCAGGAGGGCCGTGAGGAGGGCCGTGAGGAGGGCCGTGAGGAGGGTCGGGCCGAGGGGCTGGCGAGTGCGCTCCTTCTGCTGTTGCGTCATCGGGGCGTCGCGGTGACCGAGGGGGACCGGGAGCGTATCGAGAGCTGTGATGACCTCGACGTGCTGGATCTGTGGCTCACTCGGGCCATTGCCGCGACCTCGATGACGGAGGTCTTCGCGGCGGCCGGGGACACGCCGGGAAGCGCTGGGTGACAGGCGTTCTACACGGCAGGCCGGCCCCGGGCGCGTCGTCAGGGTGCGCCCGGGGCCGGTCGGTTCCCCCGTCGGGTTGGTCAGCCGGTGGTCACACGCGCTGCCACAGGGCCGGGACGTTCGGGGGCTCCCAGCCGGTCTGGGCCTGGTGGGCCTGGAGGCAGCGGTAGGTGGCGCCGCCGTAGGTGACCGTGTCGCCGGCCTGGTAGACGGTGCCCGCGGACCAGGTGCCGCCCGGCTCCTCTCCGCCCGGGGGCGGTTCCTCGTTGCCGCCGGTCGTCTTCAGGGTGAGGCCGTAGTTCTGCAGGAGCGGGTTGAGCGGCTGGAAGTACGTGGTGCCGCCGCTGCTGCAGTTGCCCGAGCCGCCCGAGGTGACGCCCTGGGCCTGGCTGCCGGAGATGTAGGAGCCGCCGGAGTCGCCGGGCTCGGCGCAGACCGAGGTGCGGGTGACGCCGGTGATGGTGCCCTCGGGGTAGGTCACGCTGGTGTTCAGCTGCTGGATGACGCCGCAGTGCCAGCCGGTGGTGGAGCCGGAGCGGCAGACGGAGGAGCCGACCGGGGCCTGGGTCGAGCCGGTGACCTGGACGTTCTGGCCGCCCGCGCCCTTCACGTACGGCGTGGCCGTCCAACTGCTGTTGGTGGCGACCCAGGCCATGTCGCGGCCCGGGAAGACGGAGCCCTGGAAGGTGCCCTGGGCGACGCGGTTGTGGCCGCTGGTGCTGGCGCCGGTCCGGCCACAGTGGCCGGCGGTGGCGTAGCCCTCCTGGGTGCCCTTGGTGACGGGGAAGCCGATGGAGCAGCGGCCGCTGTTGTTGATGTAGTACGCCTCGCCGCCGCGCAGGTCGTAGAGCGGGCGGGGCTGTTCGGCGGACTTCTCGACGCGGGCGAGCGAGGTGCCGACGCCGGCCGCGGAGAGCAGGAAGCGGGCTGCGGAGGGGCGTGCGGCCTGCACGACGACCTGGTTGCTGCGGACGTCGACGTACCAGACGGGGGCCCCGGTGGTGTCACGGCCGGCGGCCGCCTTGTCGAGGCGGGCCTTGGCGGCGTCCAGCTCGGCGAGGGAGTGGCGCACGACGGTGGCTTCGGCGCCCCGTGCCTCGATGGCCGGCACGTCGCGGGTGTCCGTGGTCGCCACGGTCAGGGTGCCGGAGTCGGCGCCGGACACCCAGGCGCCCGCGAAGTCGGCGCCGAGGGCCAGGCTCAGCCGGCCCGTGGTGGCTCCGGCCTCGGCCTCGTTCGCCAGCCGCCGTTCCGCCTGCTTCCGGTCGATGCCGAGGTCGCGTTCCATGGACTTCAGCAGGGCGGGCGGGGCGGCGTCGGTGCGCAGGGTGTCGGCGGCCGAGGGTGCGCTGCCGGACCGGGCCTCGGGGGCGGTGCCCGCGTTCGCGGAGCCGCTGAGCCCGGCCACGAGCAGGGCGGCCGTCGCGGCCAGCGCGGCGCCCGCGGCACCGGCCCGGGGGTGTCGTCTGAGCAGGGAGGACATGGGGCATCTCCTCGGTGTCGGGTGGGGAGGTGCCGAAACCGTAGGGAGGGCCGGGCGGGTGCCGTAAGACGTCGGTCGACCCTCTGCACGGTGTTATGGGAGGGCCGGGGGCGCCGGGTCGCGGCGGGCGGAGAGCCAGGCGGTGTAGCTGTCGCTGCGGGCCGCCACCCCCGCGTGCGCCATCCGCGCCTGGGCCAGGACGGTCGTGGCGAGGGCGTCCCCCTGGGTCACGGTGTGCCGGCCCAGGAGGTGCCGCCAGGTCAGCGGAGTGCCGGTGAGCGGGCGGGTGATCACACCGGGTGTGGTGGGGAAGGTGGCCCGGCACGTGCCGACCGCCCGGCCCACCTGGACGAGGTGGACCAGGGCCGCCGTGTCCGTCTCGTACATGCGCCGGGGGGTGAATCCGGCGCGGGCGCAGGCGGCGGTGAAGCAGTCCCCGAAGCAGCCGTCGCCGGGCACGCAGGCCCACTCCGCGTCGGCCAGCTCGGCCAGGTCCAGCTCCGCGCGGCCGGCGAGCGGATGACCGGCGGCGAGCATCACGAACACCGGGTCGACGGCGACCTCCTGCCACACCAGGCCCGCGGCGCCGGGCGGGTCGGCGGAGCCGCAGGTCCCGGCGAGCGCGAAGTCCAGGCGCCCCTCGGCCAGCAGCCGGGCCAGCTCCCGCTCGGACCAGGAGGTGCAGGTGCTGACCCGGGCGTCGGGCACCGCGTCGGCCAGCCGGTCCACCAGGGCCCCCAGCAGAGGGCCGTGGGTGCCGCCCAGCCGGAGGACCGAGGACGTACGGGGTGCGCGGGCGAACCGCGCCGCCTCCTGCTGGAGTTCGGTCACCGCGGGCAGCACGACCCGGGTGCGTTCCAGCACGAGTTCGCCGAGGGCCGTGACCCGCACCCCGTGCCGTCCGCGCTCGAACAGCGCACCGCCCAGCGCCCGTTCGATCCGCTTGAGCTGTGCGCTCAACGCGGGCTGCGCCAGCCCCAGGTCGGTGGCGGCCCGGGTGAGGCTGCCCGCGTCCGCGATCGCCCTGATCGTCTTCAGATGCCGCAACTCCAGCTCCATGGAGGGAGCTTGCGCCGTGACGGGGGCGGGGGCAAGGGTTTGGTACGGACCAGAGTCGACGAGGTGGCGTCCACCGCTCGGCAGCCCCCGGCCGTCGCCCCGATCGTCGCCCCCGGTCGTCACCCCCGGCCGTCGCCCTCGCTGGCGGTCCGGCGGGTGGGTCAGGAGTCCCGGCCGCCGGGCGGTGCGAGCAGCAGCCGGAGCTCGCGCACCCCGCCGGTGTCCAGCTCGGCGAGCGAGGAGGTCATGGCGTCGAGGAGGACCACGCGGCCGTCGTTGTTGTGCGCGTAGACGAGGTGACCGCTGATCTCCTGGCCGCCGAGTTCGCGCCGGACCCAGACCAGGCCCCGGGCGTCCGGCCCGGCTCCGCTGAGCGCGCGGACGACATCGTCCCAGTCGCCGGCCGGGGTCTCCCGGAACCCCGGGAAGTAGCGCCGGACGAGCCTCCCCCACCAGCCCGGGGCCTCGTGGCCGGGAGCCCACGGCAGCGGACTGGCCTTGGTTCCGTCGATCCGGTGGTGCAGGGCCACCGTCCGGCCGCGGATGTTGAGCCGCTTGGGCTGGGACACCAGCCGGTCGGCGAGTACCCAGGCCGGTGCGGAATCGAGGTCGGCGAGCGGGGCGCCGGGGGAGGGGTGGAAGGGGAGCCCGCTGTACCGGGGGACGACGACCGACGCCGCCAGCATCGGCGTGCGGGGGAAGCCGGGCTGCGTCACGGACCGGCAGGCGAGCAGCCAGGCCGCCGGGGTCTCGTGCACGGGGTCGGGGGCGCTCAGCTCGACCAGACCGCCGTACGTCTGCTGGAGCCATTCGGTGGCCAGCCGCGCGGGCCGGTTCACGCGCGGCGCCCCGGCGCGGTCCCGCGCCCCGGGCCGCCCCAGCGGGCGTGGGTGTGGCCCGCGTCCCACGGGGCGACCAGCGGCCGCACGCGGTCCCCGTACTCCAGGGCGCGCACCCAGTCGGCGGGCCAGGCCGGACCGCCGACCGAGGCCCCGGCGAACGCTCCGGCCAGGGCCGCGATGGAATCGGAGTCGCCGGAGGAGAACGCGGCCCGCTGGACGACGGGGACGGGCTCCTCGGGGAAGAGCAGGAAGCAGTAGAGGGCGGCCGCCAGCGCCTCCTCGGCGATCCAGCCGCCACCGGCCACCTCGCACGGGTCGCGCTCCGGGTCCGGCTGTGCGAGGGCGGCGGCGACGGTGTCCAGGGCCGCCAGGGTCTCGTCCCAGCCGTGGGCGATGAACGCGGCGGGATCGGCCGCGCCGGCCCGCTGGGCCAGGTCCCCGAGCCAGTCGCCGTGGTAGGTCCGGCGCGCCGTCCGGCCGTAGTGGCGCAGGCGGGGCAACAGCTCCGACGGGTGGCAGTTGTGGGCGAGCAGCCACACCGCGTGCGCCGTCAGGTCGCTGGCGGCCAGCGCGGTGGGGTGGCCGTGGGTGAGCGCCGCCTGCAACTGGGCCGTTCCGGCCCGCTGTTCGGCCGTCAGACCGGGCAGCAGGGCGACGGGCGCGACCCGCATGTTGGCCCCGCACCCCTTGGAGGGCAGCACGGTGGCCTCCTGCCACGGCACCCCGCGTTCGAGGGCCGCACAGGCGTCGAGGCAGGTCCGGCCCGGGGCCCGGTTGTTGTCGGGGGAGCGCAGCCAGGCCACGAAGTGCTTGCGCAGGGCCGGTTCGACCGTCGCCGCCGTCACGGAGGAGACGCCGTCCAGCGAGGCCTCCGCGAGGGCCTCGACCACCGCCAGTGTCATCTGGGTGTCGTCCGACACCTGGGCCACCCCGTCCTGCAGGGGCAGCTCCAGCTGCCGCCAGGAGCCGTAGCGCCGGGTGAGTGCGGCGAGGTCGAGGAATTCGGTCGGATAGCCCAGGGCGTCGCCGATGGCGAGGCCGTAGATCGAGGCCACCGCTCCGCCCTTGATGGTGTCCTGGCGCCACTTCCGTCCCGTGAGGTGGTCGAGGACGGCGATGCTCTCGGCCTCGGCGAGGGAGCCCGCGACGATGTGTGAACCGCCCGCGGAGGTCGGGTTCCTCAGCATCTCCTCCAGCACGTGGGTGGGCCGTTCGCCGCGTTCCTTCGCGCGGTGCAGGTGGAACACCCATGCGCCGGCCATGTTCGATTCGGCGGGGGTCGCCGTGCTGTGCAACACCACGCTTGCGGCGTCGTCCTCGTCGTTGGCCCATACGTAGCCGATCACCTGGTTCTCCGGGTTGGCGATCGCCACGTACCGCACCGGGCGTCCCGTGTGCCGTGAATAGCGCGGCGGCCCTCCCGGAACGATGAAGCCGCCGACGCTTTCGGCGAAGCGGGGGTTGACCCGGCGGTCGTGGCGTTCGGAACTCATGCTGGTGAACTTTCCTCGTCGGGGGCGGATGTGCGGTGCTCGAAGGGGGCGCCGGCCGGCCCGTCATCCAGCCGGTAGTCAATCACGGGGCAGCACCTCGCCGTAGATCTGCAGCTGACCGTTGTCGTCCTCGAAGGCGCGCGTCACCCGGTAGCTGGTGTCCCGACCGAGGAGGAGTTCGCGCTCGGTGACGCCGAAGTCGCTGACCTTCTCCACCCACGCCGCGGGCGTGCCCTCCGGCACCCGCAGCCGCAGGATCGCGTCCTTGCCCTCGAAGCTGGGCACCGGGTGGTTGCCGAGTGACGACGACGTGTATCCGGGATCCGTGATGGTCCGGCCGACGAGGTCCTCCACCTGGTCGAACTCGAGGTGCGCGGTGCCTGATCCGCGCACCACCATGACGTCTTCCCGCAACGGATTCCCGGCGAGTGCCCGGTCGACTTCCCGGATGTTGTTCATCACCTCGGGTGTCCCCAGGTCCGTGTCCCCCCGCAGGTAACCGTTCATCTCCCGGTAGGTCGCGTATCCGGGGGCGCCGGGGTAGGGCGGCTCCCCCGTGTAGTCCCGCAGGGCCTGACGGGCCTCGGGAGGCAGGTCGTCCACGTAGCGGTTCCAGTTGTCCCGGCCGTAGGCGATGGCGTCGTCGGGGTCCGTGAACGAACGGGCGCCGCGTTCGAGCTCGCCGGCGGCGACCTGGTGCCGTGCGTCGGGCGCCAGCCCGTCCCACACGTCGTCGGTCACATCGGGCCGGTAGGTGTACCCGCCGCCGGATGCGTCCGCCCGCCCCGGTCCGTCGTAGGTCTCGTCCAGGAAGTCCCGCGCCGACCCGGCGTCCACGGAGTCCGTGTGGGCACCGCGCCCGCCGAGCGGCGAGTCGGCCCGGGCGCCCGCCTCGACGCCGTCCCGCAGGCCGGACCGGGCGCCGGTCTCCAGGCCCTCCTTCACGGCGACGCGGAGTCCGGAGCGGGCCAGCCCGGCGCCCTTGGTGCCGAGCAGTTCGGGGACGAGACGCCCGATGAACTCGGAGGGGTCCTTCTTGAACCCCTCCACCACGTTGTTCAGGGTGCGTTCGGGCTGGGCGACGGCGGAGACCAGCCCGGAGAGCGTCATGGAGACGTTCTGCAAGTACTCCGCGGGGTGGGTCAGGTTGTAGGGGTCGAGGGGATTCACGCCGCGGACGAAGCTGACCAGGCCCGCGGTGCCTTTGATCACGCCGCCGGCCAGGTGGGTGGCTTCAAGATTGCCGGCCATGAAGCCGTCGAGCAGGTTGTTGCCCAGGCGCTCCAGCGGCGGCGGCTCGGCGGGCGCGTGGGCCAGGGCCTTCCTGATGCTGTGCTCGGCGTCGGAGGCGGCCGTGTTGCGCTGATTGCGGGCCTCGGCGAGCTTCTCCCGCGCCCGCTGCACCTTCTCCTTGCCGGGGTCACGGAAGGGCGCGGGGGCAGCACCGGGGTCCTGACCCGCCCGGATCTTGGCGTTGTAGGCGTCGACCTGCTTGTTGTGGTCCTCGACAGCCCGCTCGGAGGCCCGCCGGCCCTCCTTGTAGAGCTGGACCGCCTCCTGCGCCTGCCGCTGTGCCCAGGTGACGGTGAGCGCGTACGACTCCAGGGCGCCCGCGGCCGTCTCGCAGGCGTCGGCGGCCCGCAGCCACTTCGAGGGGTGGACGCCGAACTTCTCGCGGAAGGTGTCGCCGCCCTCGCCGCGCCAGCGGGAGGAATCGATCTTCCTCATCCCCGAGCCGACCTTGTCGAAGGCGACCGAGAAATCGCGCAGGTGCTGGGCGCTGCTCTGGATCCTCTCCGGTTTGCCGTGGATCAGCTCGTCGGCCTCGTCGGTCTGGCCGAGCTGTTTCTCGCCGGGTGTGGCACCGAGGTCGGAGGCGACTTCGTCGCCCCAGTCCTCCACCGCGTCGGCGGCGCCCTCCAGGCCGACCTTCTCCAGGCCTTCGCCGAGCCGGTCGGTACCCCAGTCGACGCCCTCGCCGAGGGCCTTCTTTCCCGCGTCGACACTGTGCTCGATGACGGTCAGCCCGGTGTTGAGGCCGTCCCTGACCTTGCTGAAACCGTCCTCGAGGTCGTCGAGTACGCCCATCAGCCCGGGCCTCCGTCAGCCTCCATACGGGCCCGCTCCTCGGGCGAGGGACCGAACTTCTCGTCCAGCCACTCCTCGTACTCGGCCTCGGAGACCCCCATCTGCGCGCGTACGACGTCCGGTCCCGTCCCCGGCAGGCCGAGGGTGTCGGACGTCATGATGTCGCGGCCGGCGTCCCTCCAGCCCTGGGCGCTGTTCTCCCAGGCCCGGTCGAAGGATTCCTTGCTGTAGTCGGCGTCCCTGATGTGCGTGAACGCGTTGCTCGACAGCACCTCCTTCCAGTCCTTGCCGGCGATCTCCTCCTCCGAGGCGTAGGGGTTGCCCATCACGGAGTTCACGCCGATCTTCAGGGCGCCCTCCACGTACTGGTCGGTCTCGTAGTACGTGCCGGCCGCGAGCCCGGTCTTGAGGGCGAAGCCGTTCCCTTCGTTGATCAGCGAGCGCACCCCCCATTCCCACCGCTCGCAGAACGAGGAGAAGACGCCGGTGAGCCCCTCCGCACCGAGCTCCAGACCGGACAGCGCGATGTCGCTGAAACCGCGGCCCGTCCCGGCCTCGCCGATCATCCCCAGTTCCCTCAGCTCGCTGAGCGCGAGAGTGAGCCCCTGGGCCACCTCGTCGAGACCGACCGCCGCGAGGTCGGGGCCGTTCGCGTCCGCCGTCACCGGGCCGCTCCTCCTGCGGGCAGCAGGTCCACCGCACAGGCGTCCGGGACCACTCCGGCCACCGGCGGGAACAGCACCGCGTGTTCGGCGCCGTCGGCCGCGTCCAGGGCGACACCGCAGGGCACACCCGCTTCGGGGACGGCCACGTCCAGCAGCCGGTGCCCGAGGACGGTCCGGTAGCTCCACTCCTGGTGGCCCTCGCCCCGGGCCAACGCGTAACGGGCCAGCGCCGACTCGTCGGAGAAGGCCAGGATCCAGCGCACGCCGCCGAAGTCGGCGGTGAGCCAGCCGCCGTCGCGCAGCGGAACCAGGACGGCGGTGTCCCGGAATGCCTCCAGCAGGGCGGTGAACTCCCGTCGCCGCTCGGCGACTTCGGCTGCCGAAGGCTCGTCGGGGACCCGTGTACCGGCGGCGGGGGCGGCCTGCTCCCCGCTGTGCTCACCGTCCGCTGCGAGCGGGGTCGTCGCCGGCCGCTCGGTCGTCGGCGGCTCGGTCATCTCTGCGTAGTCGGCCAGTCGGGACCGCCTCACCGGCGGATTCCCGTCGCCCCCGGATTCCGTCACCGTCCAAGCCTGGCACAACACTTGACCCGTTCACACCACAGGCCCCACTGGACCCGAGGACGCGCACAGAATCGATACGCAAGGCTCACAGAAGGAGTTGGGGGAGGGCAGGGAGCGGGGGGCAGCGTGGCGGTGCGGGGGGTGCGGTCAGGGAGAACGGCTCTGAGTCAGTCCGCCCGCCTCAGTCCCGTGATCAGCAGTCCGACCAGCCGGCGCGGGTCGTAGTCGGGGTCGTTCTCGCCGCCGATGCAGAGGTTGCCGACGCCCCGCATGAGGGCGAACGGTTCGATGGACGTACGGACCTCACCCGCGTCGGACGCGGCGTCGAGGAGCCGGCCGCAGACGGGGACCAGACGCTCCAGGAAGTAGGCGTGCAGGGTCTCGAAGCCCGCCTGGTCGGAGCGGAGGACCTCGGCGAGGCCGTGCTTGGTGACCAGGAAGTCGACGAACAGGTCGATCCACCGCCGGAGCGCGGCGAACGGCGACGGGCTGCTCTCCAGCAGAGCCGGGCCCGCCTCCGCGCAGGCTTCGACCTGATGCCGGTACACGGCGATGATCAGGTCCGACCGGGTCGGGAAGTGCCGGTAGATCGTGCCCAGCCCGACGCCGGCCCGGGCCGCGATGTCGCGCACCGGGGCGTCCACGCCCGAGGCGACGAAGGCCGCGGCGGCCGCGTCGAGCAGCGCGGCCTTGTTGCGTCGCGCGTCCTTGCGCCGGGACCCGGCGGCCCCCTCCGGGACGTTGCCGCTGCCGTTGCCGCCGTCGCTGCTGTCGCTCACCGAGCCGCTCCTCCCGCCCTGATGTCGGAACGCTGTTCCGTTTGCGCATGATGGCAGAGGGGAGGCGCAGCACCAAGGTGTGAGGGAGCGAGGCGGCCAGGGGGGGGCCGAGTCTCCCCGGCCAACGGCGCCCGGTGGGGGAGGAGGGCGCGGGGACGCCCTCAGGCGGGCTCCTCCTCCCGCTCTTGAGGAGGAGCCCGGCATCAGCGGGCGGGGGCCTGGATGCTCACGTACCAGCGGACGGAGTCCTCCGTATTCACGGTGAAGTGGAGTCTCCGTGCTGCCTCCAGGTTCAGCTGATGTGCCGTCTTCTCCACGGACACGCCTGAGCAGCCGACGGAGAATCCGCCGATCTTCTCCAGAGAAAGTTCGAGGTTCACCGATTTCGAACGGGAAATACAGTTCACCTTGATCCAGGATTCCCCCTTCGGCAGTCCGATCGTGCCGAACGGCCTGACACCGCGGTGAGGGCCCTCTGAAAGTATTTCCTCGAACCCCGGCTCCACCTCGGGGGCTGTCAATGCCTCCTGGGGAGGGGGTGCGACGGTTGACGCGGAAGGGAGAGGGGAGGGGGGTCCGGGTTCGTCGGAACCTCCCCTTTCCGTGCATGCGGCCAGCGTGCTGCACCAGAGGATGGCGCAGGTGAGGGCCGCACGCCTTGAATTCATCAGCAGCTCGTCTCCCCGTATGTGAACCCGATGGTCCGAAGCGCGCGTTCCGTACTTCTTCGCTTCGTGAGCACACCACTGATTCGGGCCGACCGCATATCAATACTGTGTTGCGTTACGTGCTCGTGATGCGTTGAGCTTGCCCTGAGCTCGTGGGGAGCATTTGCTCGGAGTGGGTGTCTCCTATGTTTTTGAATGAGCGTTCAATGGTTCACGGGGCGGCTTCGCTCGATCCTCGGGATGGAGCCGGCGTCGGTGCCGAGCGGCGAACCTGCGAGGGGTCCGGCCGGGGCCCGGACTCGGCGGAGCGTCCGGCCGGGGTCTTCAAGTGGCGTCGCGGTCCCGGACTGCCGTGGCCGGCGGTGCGGTGGCCCGGTGTCGTCCCGAAACCGGTGCTGTCATGTCTCAAATGGCGGACGTTCCGGCCGGGGCCCTTGGCCTTCCGGTTTACACATGGGTAACACTGAAGGGTCGACTGTTGTCCGGGGCGACCGCCCGGACCGTCGTGTCCTGCGCGCGGCAATGGCGCCGAGCGCCCATCACCGGTTCCCGAACCGGTGTCAGCCGCGCCAGAAAGGGACCGCCGTGACCTCACGCCACGCCTCCACGCCCGCCATCGACCAGCTGCGCACCGACATCCTGCGCCGCAACCCGGCCGAACCCGAGTTCCACCAGGCGGCGCGCGAGGTGCTGGACACGCTGGCGCCGGTGCTCGCGGCGCGGCCGGAGTACGCCGTGCCGGGGCTCGTCGAGCGGCTGATCGAGCCGGAGCGGCAGATCATCTTCCGCGTGCCGTGGGAGGACGACAACGGTCGCGTTCACGTCAACCGGGGCTTCCGGATCGAATACAACTCCGCCCTCGGCCCCTACAAGGGCGGACTGCGGTTCCACCCCTCGGTGAACCTCGGGATCGTGAAGTTCCTCGGCTTCGAGCAGGTCTTCAAGAACGCGCTCACCGGCCTCGGCATCGGCGGCGGCAAGGGCGGCAGCGACTTCGACCCGCAGGGCCGCAGCGACTCCGAGGTCATGCGCTTCTGCCAGTCCTTCATGACCGAGCTGCACCGGCACATCGGCGAGTACACCGACGTGCCCGCCGGCGACATCGGGGTGGGCGCCCGCGAGATCGGCTACCTGTTCGGCCAGTACCGGCGGATCACCAACCGCTGGGAGGGCGGCGTGCTCACCGGCAAGCGGGCCGGCTGGGGCGGTTCGCTGATACGGCCGGAGGCCACCGGCTACGGCAACGTGCTGTTCGCCGAGGCGATGCTGCGCGTGCGCGGCGAGGACCTGCAGGGCCAGACGGCGGTCGTGTCCGGCTCCGGCAACGTCGCCATCTACACCATCCAGAAGCTCGCGGCCCTCGGCGCCAACCCGGTCACCTGCTCCGACTCCAGCGGCTACGTCGTGGACGAGAAGGGCATCGACCTGGAGCTGCTGCGCCAGGTCAAGGAGGTCGAGCGCGGGCGCGTGAGCACCTACGCCGAGCGCCGGGGCGGCTCGGCCCGGTTCGTGCCCGGCGGGCGCGTCTGGGAGGTCCCGGCGGACGTGGCGCTGCCCTCGGCGACGCAGAACGAGCTGAACGCGCAGGACGCCGCCACCCTCATCCGGCACGGCGTGAAGGCGGTGTCCGAGGGCGCCAACATGCCGACCACCCCCGAGGCGGTCCAGCTGCTCCAGCAGGCCGGGGTCGCCTTCGGCCCGGGCAAGGCGGCCAACGCGGGCGGTGTCGCGGTGAGCGCCCTGGAGATGACGCAGAACGCCTCGCGGACCTCGTGGAAGGCCGACCAGGTCGAGAACGAGCTGGCCCGGATCATGACCGACATCCACACCACCTGCGCCGAGACCGCCGAGCGCTACGGCTTCCCCGGTGACTACGTGACCGGCGCCAACATCGCCGGCTTCGAGCGGGTGGCCGACGCCATGCTGGCGCAGGGCGTCATCTGACGCACCCGCGTCATCGCGGAAGGGGCGGCGGTCCCGGGTGCCGTACGAGCGGACCTGGGACCGCCGCCTTTTCGTGCCGCTCGGTGACCGCACGGCAGTACCGGTCCGCGGCCGGCGGCGGCCCGGACGCCTGCCGCCGCCGGCGGCCACCACGGGGACGTGGGACGCGCTGCACCGAGCCGGCCCCGTACGGCCGTCCCGTCACGCGCTGAGCAGCAGCCCTGTCGGTCACGAGGGCGGGTCGACGGGCCGGGAGCCGATGGACCCCGCCCCCACCTCGGCCCAGACGGTCTTGAGCGGGGGCGGGCCGGGGACGACTCCCCACCGGTCGGCGAGGGCGTCCACGAGCAGCAGACCACGGCCGGACTCGGCGTCCTCGGCGTTCTCGGCGGCGGAGCGCTGCGGGCACGGCAGCCGGTCACCGCGTGTGTCGGTGACCTCGATACGGAGCGTGCCACCGACGACGTACAGCAACAGCCGGACGTTTCGGCCGGAGACGCGGCCGTGGGTGACGGCGTTGGCCGCCAGCTCCCCGACGATCAGCTCCGCGGGATGCGGCGGCAGCCCCCACGTGCGCAGTTGCTCGGTGGCGAGCAGCCGGGCGAGATGGGCGCCGCGAGGTGTGGACGACAGCTGGAGGCTGAAGTTCCGGACCGGGACGGCGGCAGTTCGGTGCGTCGAGTCGCTGATTTCCTGGTTCACGTCACTCAGCGTGTCGGAGCCTGCTTCCGTGCAGGAGTGACAACGCCACCACGTACCGTCACTGTCCCGGCTTCTGTCTCGGCTGTCCCGGGCGTTGTACGAGTAGGAGCACGCGTACGCGCGAAGGAGGAGCCGTGGACGAGGGTGTCGGCGAGGCGGGCTGGGACGTCGAACCGGACGACGAGATCGAGCCGGTGGTGCAGGCGGTGGGCCGCCTGCTCAGGGTCTGCCGGGAGTCCGCCGGGATGAGCGTGTCCGAACTGGCGGCCGCCCTCGGGTACGGCGAGGACATGATCCGCAAGATCGAACGCGGGGCCCGCATCCCGCGCCCCGAGTTCCTGGACCGGGCGGACCGGATCCTGAAGGCGCAGGGGCATCTGCGGGCCTTCATGGAGGACATGCGGAAGGCCCGGTATCCGAAGAAGGTGCGGCAGCTGGCCGAGCTGGAGGGGCGGGCGGTGGACGTGCTGCTGTACAGCAACCTCCATATCCACGGACTCTTGCAGACCGAGGAGTACGCACGGTCGATGTTCGGGGTCTACCGGCCCGCGCACTCACCGGACGTGCTGGAGGCCGGCGTCGCTGCGCGCATGGCCCGTCAGTCCATCTTCGAGCGAACTCCCATGCCGGAACTGAGTTTTGTCCAGGAGCAGGCGACACTCCAACGCCCGGTCGGGGGGACAATGGTGCTGCGTGGGCAGCTCGAACGCCTCCTTCAGGTGGCGGCACGGCCCAACGTGGAGCTCCAGGTGATGCCGACCGCGCGGTGGGACCACCCTGGACTGAACGGCCCGATCGAGTTGCTGAGGTTCGCGGACGGCACGGCCATCGGACGCTCCGACGGAGTGTTCAACGGCCGTCCGACCCGGGACCCCCGACAGCTGCGGGTCCTCGAACTGCGGTATGGCATCATCCGGGCGCAGGCGCTCTCGCCGGGGGAGTCCCTGGCCTTCATCGAGCAAATGCTGGGAGCACTATGAGTACCCCTGAACTCCATTGGTTCAAGAGCAGCTACAGCAGCGGCCCCGATGTGAACGACTGCCTCGAAGTCGCCCCCACCCCCACCACCGTCCACGTCCGCGACACCAAGAACGTCTCCGGCCCGCGACTGGCGCTCACGCCGGCGGCGTGGGCGGACTTCGTCACCTACGCGTCGCGGAGCTGATCCCCACCCGGCGTCCGTCCGTGTCTGGGCCGGGCGGGCGGTGGGCGTTTGACCTACGTCACCCTCGGGGTATTCTCTCCGGCTCGATTGGCCAGGCTCCCGCCCGCTGTGGCAGACTGTCCGAGTTGCTCGGTCGAGTGTTGATGCTGCGCGCCTCCCGCCGGGAGGACCGGAAGCGAGTCCCACAGTACTCGTCGTCCCATGCAATGCGCCGGAAGGCGTAGGGGCGGACGTACGGGAATCTTCCGGGAAGCGTGGGCGCGGCGCCGGCCAGGCGCCCGGTGGGCCGTCCGCCCCCGGTCCGCGGTTCTGGTAGGGCCGTGTCAATCCCGCAGGGGTGTTCGAACAAGGGACATCTGTGTCAGCGGGACCGCGACACGCCCGACCGCGTGGGTCGGAGGAACGGGCATCAGGAACCACCGGGTACCAGAGCGTTCACGAGAGACAGGACTACGAAGTAGCCATGGCGGGACAGAAGATCCGCATCCGGCTCAAGGCCTACGACCACGAGGTCATCGACTCCTCGGCGAAGAAGATCGTCGAGACGGTGACCCGTACTGGTGCGTCGGTCGCGGGCCCGGTGCCGCTGCCCACTGAGAAGAACGTGTACTGCGTCATCAAGTCGCCGCACAAGTACAAGGACTCGCGCGAGCACTTCGAGATGCGCACGCACAAGCGCCTGATCGACATCCTCGACCCGACTCCCAAGACCGTTGACTCTCTGATGCGACTCGACCTCCCGGCCGGTGTCGACATCGAGATCAAGCTCTGAGGGCCGGTGATCTGAGAATGGCTAAGCAGATCAAGGGCATCCTGGGCGAGAAGCTCGGCATGACGCAGGTGTGGGACGAGAACAACCGTGTTGTTCCGGTCACCGTCGTCAAGGCCGGCCCCAACGTCGTCACCCAGGTCCGCACGAACGACGTCGACGGCTACGAGTCGGTCCAGATCGCCTTCGGCGAGATCGACCCGCGCAAGGTGAACAAGCCCCTCAAGGGTCACTTCGCCAAGGCCGACGTCACCCCCCGTCGTCACCTCGTCGAGATCCGCACGGCGGACGCCTCCGAGTACACGCTGGGCCAGGAAGTCACCGCCGAGGTGTTCGAGGCCGGTGTGAAGGTCGACGTGACCGGCAAGAGCAAGGGCAAGGGCTTCGCCGGTGTCATGAAGCGCCACAACTTCGGTGGCCTCGGCGCCGGACACGGTACCCAGCGCAAGCACCGCTCGCCCGGTTCCATCGGTGGCTGCGCCACCCCGGGTCGTGTGTTCAAGGGCCTGCGCATGGCGGGTCGCATGGGCAACGAGCGGGTCACCACCCAGAACCTGACCGTCCACGCCGTTGACGCGGAGAAGGGTCTGCTGCTCATCAAGGGCGCGGTTCCCGGTCCGAACGGCGGCCTCGTCCTGGTCCGCACCGCGGCCAAGGGGGCCTGAGGTAACCGATGAGCACTGTTGACATCCTTTCGCCGGCGGGCGACAAGGCCGGTACCGTCGAGCTCCCCTCGGAGATCTTCGACGTCGAGAAGGTCAGCATCCCGCTGATCCACCAGGTCGTCGTCGCACAGCTGGCCGCTGCCCGCCAGGGCACGCACAAGACGAAGACGCGTGGCGAGGTTCGCGGCGGTGGCCGCAAGCCGTACCGCCAGAAGGGCACCGGCCGCGCCCGCCAGGGTTCGACCCGCGCCCCGCAGTTCGCCGGCGGTGGCATCGTCCACGGCCCGCAGCCGCGCGACTACTCGCAGCGGACCCCGAAGAAGATGAAGGCCGCGGCCCTGCGCCACGCCCTCACCGACCGGGCCCGCCACAACCGCATCCACGTCGTCACCGGCGTGGTCGAGGGCGAGACCCCCTCCACGAAGGCCGCCAAGAGCCTGTTCGGCAAGATCAGCGAGCGCAAGAACCTGCTCCTGGTCGTCGACCGCGCCGACGAGGCCGCGTGGCTGTCCGCCCGCAACCTGCCCCAGGTCCACATCCTGGAGCCGGGCCAGCTGAACACGTACGACGTTCTCGTCTCGGACGACGTGGTCTTCACCAAGGCCGCTTTCGAGTCCTTCGTCGCCGGCCCGAACAAGGCCAACGACAACGAAGGGAGCGAGGTCTGATGGCTGCCCGTCACCCCTCGATCGCCTCGAAGGCCGCCAAGGCGGCCAAGGCCCGTCGCGTCGCCAAGGCGCGCCGCCACGAGGCCGAAGGCAAGAACACCGTCGTCACCCCGGCGAGCAAGGCGTTCACGGACCCCCGTGACGTGCTGCTCAAGCCGGTCGTGTCGGAGAAGAGCTACGCGCTCATCGACGAGAACAAGTACACGTTCCTCGTCGCGCCTGGCTCCAACAAGACCCAGATCAAGGAGGCCGTGCAGGCGGTCTTCTCGGTCAAGGTCACCGGCGTCAACACGATCAACCGCGTCGGCAAGCGCAAGCGGACCCGTACGGGCTTCGGCCAGCGTGCCGCCACCAAGCGCGCGATCGTGACCCTCGCCGAGGGCGACCGTATCGACATCTTCGGCGGTCCGACCGCGTAAGCGGTCGGGATCGTCCAGATTTCGGAATCACTTCCGAGGACTGAGAGACAATGGGTATCCGCAAGTACAAGCCGACGACCCCGGGCCGTCGTGGCTCCAGCGTCGCCGACTTCGTCGAGGTCACGCGGTCCACGCCGGAGAAGTCGCTGGTCCGCCCGCTGCACAACAAGGGCGGCCGTAACAATTCCGGTCGTGTGACCGTCCGCCACCAGGGCGGCGGCCACAAGCGCGCCTACCGCGTGATCGACTTCCGTCGTCACGACAAGGACGGCGTGCCGGCGAAGGTCGCGCACATCGAGTACGACCCCAACCGCACCGCGCGCATCGCGCTGCTGCACTACGCGGACGGCGAGAAGCGCTACATTCTCGCGCCGCGTGACCTGAAGCAGGGCGACCGCGTCGAGAACGGTCCCGGGGCCGACATCAAGCCGGGCAACAACCTCGCCCTGCGCAACATCCCGGTCGGTACGACGCTGCACGCCATCGAGCTGCGTCCCGGCGGCGGCGCCAAGTTCGCCCGCTCCGCCGGCGCCTCGGTGCAGCTGCTCGCGAAGGAGGGCACCATGGCCCACCTGCGCATGCCGTCCGGCGAGATCCGCCTGGTCGACGCCCGCTGCCGCGCCACGGTCGGCGAGGTCGGCAACGCCGAGCAGAGCAACATCAACTGGGGCAAGGCCGGCCGCAAGCGGTGGCTGGGCGTCCGCCCGTCCGTCCGCGGTGTCGTGATGAACCCGGTGGACCACCCGCACGGTGGTGGTGAGGGCCGGACCTCCGGTGGCCGTCACCCCGTGTCCCCCTGGGGCCAGAAGGAAGGCCGTACTCGTTCGCCCAAGAAGGCGTCGAACAAGTACATCGTCCGCCGCCGCAAGACGAACAAGAAGCGCTAAGGACGGGTTGAGATGCCTCGTAGCTTGAAGAAGGGACCCTTCGTCGACGACCACCTGATCAAGAAGGTGGACGCGCAGAACGAAGCCGGTACCAAGAACGTCATCAAGACCTGGTCCCGTCGCTCGATGATCGTCCCGGCGATGCTGGGCCACACGATCGCGGTGCACAACGGCAAGACCCACATTCCGGTGTTTGTCACCGAGTCGATGGTCGGCCACAAGCTCGGCGAGTTCTCGCCGACCCGCACCTTCCGGGGCCACGTCAAGGACGACCGGAAGTCGAAGCGCCGCTAGTCGGCGGGGTGCAATCGACCATGACAGACACTGAAGGGACAACCATGGAAGCCAGGGCCCAGGCGCGGTACATCCGCGTCACGCCCATGAAGGCCCGCCGCGTGGTGGACCTCATCCGTGGCATGGATGCCACGGAGGCTCAGGCGGTCCTGCGTTTCGCCCCGCAGGCCGCGAGCGTGCCGGTGGGCAAGGTGCTGGACAGCGCCATTGCCAACGCCGCGCACAACTACGACCACACCGATGTCGACAGCCTCTTCATTTCCGAGGCCTACGTCGACGAGGGCCCGACCCTGAAGCGGTTCCGTCCGCGCGCCCAGGGCCGCGCCTACCGGATCCGCAAGCGGACCAGCCACATCACCGTGGTCGTCAGCAGCAAGGAAGGAACCCGGTAATGGGCCAGAAGGTAAACCCGCACGGGTTCCGGCTCGGTGTCACGACCGACTTCAAGTCGCGTTGGTACGCCGACAAGCTGTACAAGGACTACGTCAAGGAAGACGTCGCCATCCGTCGGATGATGACGTCCGGCATGGAGCGCGCCGGCATCTCCAAGGTCGAGATCGAGCGCACCCGTGACCGCGTCCGTGTGGACATCCACACGGCCCGTCCGGGCATCGTCATCGGCCGCCGCGGCGCCGAGGCCGACCGCATCCGCGGTGACCTCGAGAAGCTCACTGGCAAGCAGGTCCAGCTGAACATCCTCGAGGTCAAGAACCCCGAGACGGACGCTCAGCTCGTGGCCCAGGCCGTCGCCGAGCAGCTCTCCTCCCGCGTCTCCTTCCGCCGCGCCATGCGCAAGAGCATGCAGTCGGCGATGAAGGCGGGCGCCAAGGGCATCAAGATCCAGTGCGGTGGCCGCCTCGGCGGCGCCGAGATGTCCCGCTCGGAGTTCTACCGCGAGGGCCGCGTGCCCCTGCACACGCTCCGCGCGAACGTGGACTACGGCTTCTTCGAGGCCAAGACGACCTTCGGCCGCATCGGTGTGAAGGTCTGGATCTACAAGGGCGACGTCAAGAACATCGCCGAGGTCCGCGCCGAGAACGCCGCAGCCCGCGCGGGCAACCGCCCGGCGCGCGGCGGTGCCGACCGCCCGGCCCGTGGTGGCCGCGGTGGCGAGCGGCGCGGTCGCAAGCCGCAGCAGCAGGCTCCGGCCGCCGAGGCCCCCAAGGCCGAGGCTCCCGCCGCTGCTCCGGCTGAGAGCACCGGAACGGAGGCCTGACCGACATGCTGATCCCCCGTAGGGTCAAGCACCGCAAGCAGCACCACCCCAAGCGCACCGGTATGTCGAAGGGTGGCACGCAGGTTGCGTTCGGCGAGTACGGCATCCAGGCGCTGACCCCGGCGTACGTGACGAACCGCCAGATCGAGGCGGCTCGTATCGCCATGACCCGTCACATCAAGCGTGGCGGCAAGGTCTGGATCAACATCTACCCGGACCGCCCCCTCACCAAGAAGCCGGCCGAGACCCGCATGGGTTCCGGTAAGGGTTCCCCGGAGTGGTGGGTGGCCAACGTCAAGCCCGGACGCGTGATGTTCGAGCTGTCGTACCCCAACGAGAAGATCGCGCGCGAGGCCCTGACCCGTGCGGCCCACAAGCTGCCGATGAAGTGCAAGATCGTCAAGCGCGAGGCAGGTGAAGCGTGATGTCGGCCGGTACCAAGGCGTCAGAGCTGCGCGAGCTGGGCAACGAGGAGCTTCTCGCGAAGCTCCGCGAGGCCAAGGAAGAGCTGTTCAACCTCCGTTTCCAGGCGGCGACCGGGCAGCTCGAGAACCACGGCCGTCTGAAGGCGGTCCGCAAGGACATCGCGCGGATCTACACCCTGATGCGCGAGCGTGAGCTGGGCATCGAAACGGTGGAGAACGCCTGATGAGCGAGAACAACGTGACTGAGACGAACACTGAGGCTCGGGGCTTCCGCAAGACCCGCGAGGGCATCGTCGTCAGCGACAAGATGGACAAGACCGTCGTCGTCGCCGTCGAGGACCGCAAGAAGCACGCGCTGTACGGCAAGGTCATCCGCAGCACGAGCAAGCTCAAGGCCCACGACGAGCAGAACGCCGCCGGCGTCGGTGACCGCGTCCTCCTGATGGAGACCCGGCCGCTGTCCGCGACGAAGCACTGGCGCATCGTCGAGATCCTCGAGAAGGCCAAGTAAGCAGTTCCCGCAAGGGAATTGCACCAGTACGTTCCCGCGAGGCACCCCTCGCAGGACAGTTCCGCCAGGCTCCGGGGGTCGCTCACCCACGTGGTGAAGCGCCCCCGGGGAACCGGCAGACAATCAGGAGATAGACGTGATCCAGCAGGAGTCGCGACTGCGTGTCGCCGACAACACGGGTGCGAAGGAGATCCTTTGCATCCGTGTGCTCGGTGGCTCCGGTCGCCGCTACGCGGGCATCGGTGACGTCATCGTCGCCACCGTCAAGGACGCGATCCCCGGTGGCAACGTGAAGAAGGGTGACGTCGTCAAGGCGGTCATCGTTCGCACCGTCAAGGAGCGCCGCCGTCCGGACGGCTCGTACATCCGCTTCGACGAGAACGCCGCCGTCATCCTCAAGAACGACGGCGACCCTCGTGGCACCCGTATCTTCGGCCCGGTCGGCCGTGAGCTGCGCGAGAAGAAGTTCATGAAGATCATCTCCCTCGCGCCGGAGGTGCTGTGAGCATGAAGATCAAGAAGGGCGACCTGGTCCAGGTCATCACCGGCAAGGACAAGGGCAAGCAGGGCAAGGTCATTGCCGCTTACCCGCGCGAGGAGCGCGTCCTGGTCGAGGGTGTCAACCGGGTCAAGAAGCACACCAAGGCCGGTCCGACGGCAGGCGGTTCGCAGGCCGGCGGCATCGTGACCACCGAGGCGCCGGTCCACGTCTCCAACGTCCAGCTGGTCGTGGAGAAGGACGGCAAGAAGGTCGTCACGCGCGTCGGTTACCGCTTCGACGACGAGGGCAACAAGATCCGCGTTGCCAAGCGGACGGGTGAGGACATCTGATGGCTACCACCACCACTCCGCGTCTGAAGACGAAGTACCGCGAGGAGATCGCGGGCAAGCTGCGTGAGGAGTTCTCCTACGAGAACGTCATGCAGGTTCCCGGCCTCGTCAAGATCGTGGTCAACATGGGTGTGGGCGACGCCGCCCGCGACTCCAAGCTGATCGAGGGCGCCATCCGCGACCTCACCACGATCACCGGTCAGAAGCCGGCCGTCACCAAGGCCCGCAAGTCCATCGCGCAGTTCAAGCTGCGCGAGGGCCAGCCGATCGGTGCCCACGTCACGCTCCGTGGCGACCGCATGTGGGAGTTCCTGGACCGCACCCTGTCGCTCGCGCTGCCGCGCATCCGCGACTTCCGCGGCCTGTCCCCCAAGCAGTTCGACGGCCGTGGCAACTACACCTTCGGTCTCACGGAGCAGGTCATGTTCCACGAGATCGACCAGGACAAGATCGACCGCGTCCGGGGTATGGACATCACCGTGGTGACCACGGCGACCAACGACGCTGAGGGCCGTGCGCTCCTTCGTCACCTCGGCTTCCCCTTCAAGGAGGCGTGAGCGAGATGGCGAAGAAGGCTCTGATCGCTAAGGCTGCTCGCAAGCCCAAGTTCGGTGTGCGTGGCTACACCCGCTGCCAGCGCTGTGGCCGCCCGCACTCCGTGTACCGCAAGTTCGGCCTGTGCCGCGTGTGCCTTCGTGAGATGGCTCACCGCGGCGAGCTGCCGGGCGTGACCAAGAGCTCCTGGTAAGACGGTCCTTCAGGACCACCAGGGCTCTCGGTAAGCAACCGGTACGGCAGGGGGCCCACGCCGCATGCCTTAGGCTTGTGGGGTTGGGCGCCTGCCGTACCCGTACGCCACGCGGGCACACCGCCCGCCAATGATTGCTTACTACGCCGTAGGTCCACCGCGCCGCACCCGTCCCGTCTCGGATCGGGGAGAGGGATGGCGCACCAGGAAACCACGGCGAGAGAGGCCGAAGGCCAATTCATGACCATGACTGATCCGATCGCAGACATGCTCACGCGTCTGCGGAACGCGAACTCGGCATACCACGACTCCGTGGCGATGCCGCACTCGAAGATCAAGTCTCACATCGCGGAGATCCTCCAGCAGGAGGGCTTCATCACGGGCTGGAAGGTCGAGGACGCCGAGGTCGGCAAGAACCTCGTCCTGGAGCTGAAGTTCGGCCCCAACCGTGAGCGCTCCATCGCGGGCATCAAGCGGATCTCCAAGCCCGGTCTCCGGGTGTACGCGAAGTCCACCTCCCTGCCGAAGGTGCTGGGCGGCCTCGGCGTGGCGATCATCTCCACGTCGCACGGGCTCCTCACCGACAAGCAGGCCGGCAAGAAGGGCGTGGGTGGGGAAGTCCTCGCCTACGTCTGGTAGCAGAAGGGAACGGAGGAAACAGCTATGTCGCGCATCGGCAAGCTCCCCATCGCGGTTCCCGCCGGCGTGGACGTCACCATCGACGGCCGTACGGTCGCGGTCAAGGGCCCGAAGGGCACGCTGACCCACACCGTCGTGGCGCCGATCGAGATCGCCAAGGGCGAGGACGGCGTGCTCAACGTCACCCGCCCCAACGACGAGCGTCAGAACAAGGCCCTGCACGGCCTGTCGCGCACGCTGGTGGCGAACATGATCACCGGCGTGACCCAGGGTTACGTGAAGAAGCTCGAGATCAGCGGTGTCGGTTACCGCGTGCTCGCCAAGGGTTCGAACCTGGAGTTCTCCCTCGGTTACAGCCACCCGATCCTGGTCGAGGCCCCCGAGGGCATCACCTTCAAGGTGGAGTCCCCGACCCGTTTCTCGGTCGAGGGCATCGACAAGCAGAAGGTCGGCGAGGTTGCGGCCAACATCCGCAAGCTGCGCAAGCCCGACCCGTACAAGGCCAAGGGCGTCAAGTACGAGGGCGAAGTCATCCGCCGCAAGGTCGGAAAGGCGGGTAAGTAAGCCATGGCATACGGGCAGAAGATCCTCAAGGGCGACGCCTACAAGCGCGCCGCGATCAAGCGCCGTCACATCCGGATCCGCAAGAAGGTCGCGGGTACGGCGGAGCGTCCCCGTCTCGTCGTGACCCGCTCGAACCGCCACATCGTGGCGCAGGTCATCGACGACCTGAAGGGCCACACCGTGGCGTCGGCGTCCACCCTGGACAGCTCGATCCGCAGTGGCGAGGGCGACAAGTCCGCGCAGGCCAAGCAGGTCGGTGCCCTGGTCGCCGAGCGTGCCAAGGCCGCCGGTGTCGAGGCCGTCGTGTTCGACCGTGGTGGCAACCAGTACGCCGGGCGCATCGCCGCCCTGGCGGACGCCGCCCGCGAAGCCGGGCTCAAGTTCTGAGCCGGTTCCGGAGCTAGCGGAAACAGAGAGAGGTAATTCCAATGGCTGGACCCCAGCGCCGCGGTGGCGGCGCCGGTGGCGGCGAGCGGCGGGACCGGAAGGGCCGTGACGGCGGCGCTGCTGCCGCCGAGAAGACCGCGTACGTTGAGCGCGTCGTCGCGATCAACCGCGTCGCCAAGGTTGTGAAGGGTGGTCGTCGCTTCAGCTTCACCGCGCTGGTCGTGGTGGGCGACGGTGACGGCACCGTGGGTGTCGGATACGGCAAGGCCAAGGAGGTGCCGGCCGCCATCGCCAAGGGCGTTGAGGAGGCCAAGAAGCACTTCTTCAAGGTCCCCCGCATCCAGGGCACCATCCCGCACCCCATTCAGGGTGAGAAGGCTGCCGGCGTCGTGCTGCTCAAGCCCGCCTCCCCGGGTACCGGTGTGATCGCCGGTGGTCCGGTGCGTGCCGTGCTCGAGTGCGCCGGTATTCACGACGTGCTGTCGAAGTCGCTCGGCTCCGACAACGCGATCAACATCGTGCACGCGACCGTGGAGGCCCTCAAGGGCCTGCAGCGTCCCGAGGAGATCGCGGCCCGCCGCGGTCTGCCGCTCGAGGACGTCGCCCCCGCGGCTCTTCTCCGTGCGCGTGCCGGGGCGGGTGCGTAATCATGGCGCAGCTCAGGATTACGCAGGTCAAGTCCTACATCGGCAGCAAGCAGAACCACCGTGACACCCTGCGCACCCTTGGTCTCAAGGGCATCAACACGCAGGTCGTCAAGGAGGACCGCCCCGAGTTCCGCGGCATGGTGCACACCGTCCGCCACCTCGTGACGGTCGAGGAGGTCGACTGATCATGGCGGAGCAGAACCCGCTCAAGATCCACAACCTCCGTCCCGCCCCGGGCGCCAAGACCGCCAAGACCCGTGTGGGTCGTGGTGAGGCGTCGAAGGGTAAGACGGCCGGTCGTGGTACCAAGGGCACCAAGGCCCGCTACCAGGTTCCGGAGCGCTTCGAGGGTGGCCAGATGCCGCTGCACATGCGCCTCCCGAAGCTGAAGGGCTTCAAGAACCCGTTCAAGACCGAGTTCCAGGTCGTGAACCTGGACCGTCTCGCCTCCCTCTACCCCGAGGGCGGGGAGGTCACGGTCGAGGACCTGGTCGCCAAGGGTGCCGTTCGCAAGAACAGCCTCGTCAAGGTGCTCGGCCAGGGCGAGATCTCCGTGGCGCTGCAGGTGACGGTCGACGCCGTCTCCGGCTCCGCCAAGGAGAAGATCACCGCCGCCGGCGGCACCGTCACCGAGCTCGTCTGAACCCCTCGGACGAGCCGATGACTTGAGCGATCCCGACCGGGGATACCCCACATTTGGGGTATCCCCGGTTGGTCGTTCCTAGGGCGGCAGTCTCGCCGGTAAGGTGGCCTGCGCTGCCCAATTCCACCGGGCGCCCCACACGGGCACTCGGAGCGGCAGTTGACCGTTACGTATTTGTCGAACCTCAAGACCGTCACCCTTGACGCAGACGCGCGGGGGTCGCAGGAGGCACCGTGCTCACCGCGTTCGCCCGGGCGTTCAAGACGCCCGACCTGCGCAAGAAGCTGCTCTTCACGCTCGGCATCATCGTGGTGTACCGGCTCGGTACCAACGTGCCGATCCCGGGCGTCGACTACCGGAACGTCCAGGCCTGCATCGACAACGCCGAGGCCAACCAGGGTCTGTTCGGTCTGGTCAACATGTTCAGCGGTGGCGCGTTGCTTCAGATCACGATCTTCGCGCTGGGCATCATGCCGTACATCACGGCGGCCATCATCCTGCAGCTGCTGACCGTGGTGATCCCGCGTCTGGAGGCCCTGAAGAAGGAGGGCCAGGCAGGCACCGCGAAGATCACGCAGTACACGCGTTATCTGACGGTGGCGCTCGCCATCCTCCAGGGCACCGGTCTGGTGGCCACCGCCCGCAGCGGCGCGCTCTTCCAGGACTGTCCGGTCGCCAACCAGATCGTTCCCGACCAGTCGATCTTCGTGACCATCACCATGGTCATCACCATGACCGCCGGTACGGCCGTCGTGATGTGGCTCGGTGAGCTCATCACCGACCGCGGCGTGGGCAACGGCATGTCCATCCTGATGTTCATCTCGATCGCCGCGACCTTCCCCGCCGCCCTGTGGGCCATCAAGGAGCAGGGCAGCCTGGCGGACGGCTGGATCGAGTTCGGCACCGTGATGCTCGTCGGCTTCGTGATGGTCGGCCTGGTGGTCTTCGTGGAGCAGGCCCAGCGCCGGATCCCGGTGCAGTACGCCAAGCGCATGATCGGCCGCCGTTCCTACGGCGGGACGTCCACCTACATCCCGCTGAAGGTGAACCAGGCCGGTGTGATCCCGGTCATCTTCGCCGCGTCGCTGCTCTACATCCCCGCGCTGATCGTGCAGTTCGCCGGCTCCACGGCCGGCTGGGCGACCTGGATCCAGAAGAACCTGGCGGATCCGTCCGCGACGCCGCACATCGTCCTGTACTTCTTCCTCATCGTGTTCTTCGCGTTCTTCTACGTGGCGATCACGTTCAACCCCGAGGAAGTCGCGGACAACATGAAGAAGTATGGTGGCTTCATCCCGGGCATCCGGGCTGGCCGACCGACCGCTGAGTACCTGAGCTACGTACTCAACCGGATCACCTGGCCGGGTTCGCTGTATCTGGGCCTGATCTCTCTCGTGCCGACAATGGCGTTGGCTGGTTTCGGGGCGAACCAGAACTTCCCGTTCGGCGGGACCAGCATTCTGATCATCGTGGGTGTCGGTCTCGAGACGGTGAGGCAGATCGAGAGCCAGCTCCAGCAGCGCAATTACGAAGGGTTCCTCCGCTGATGCGAATCGTCCTCGTCGGGCCGCCGGGTGCCGGAAAGGGTACGCAGGCCACCCGCCTTGCCGAGAAACTGCGCATCCCCCACATCTCGACGGGCGATCTGTTCCGCGCCAACATCAGCCGGCAGACCGAGCTGGGCAAGCTGGCGAAGTCCTACATGGACGCGGGCAACCTCGTACCGGACGAGGTGACGATCGCCATGGCCAAAGACCGCATGGAGCAGCCCGACGCCGAGGGCGGCTTCCTGCTGGACGGCTTCCCGCGCAACGTCTCCCAGGCCGAAGCGCTCGACGAACTGCTGACCACCGAGGGCATCGAGCTGGACGCGGTGCTCGACCTGGAGGCCCCCGAGGCCGAGGTGGTCAAGCGGATCGCGGGGCGGCGCATCTGCCGCAAGGACTCCAGCCACGTCTTCCACGTGACCTACAGTCCGCCCGAGCAGGAGGGCGTCTGCGACCGCTGCGGCGGTGAGCTGTACCAGCGCGACGACGACTCCGAGGAGACCGTGCGCACGCGCCTGGAGGTCTACCACACGCAGACCGAGCCGATCATCGACTACTACAAGGCCCAGGGCCTCGTGGTGACGATCTCGGCGCTGGGTCCGGTCGACGAGGTCACCGGGCGGGCGCTCGAGGCGCTCCGGCACGGCAAGTAGCCGTCTTCGCCCGGCCGCGGTTCCCTGCGGGGGCCGCGGCCGAGCTGTGCGCGGGGCCGGGCGGCGTCCCCCGTATCGTTGAGGGTGTCCGCCGTCGTCCGTGAACCCGCCGGTACCGTCACCGGTCGAGAAAGGCCCTGGCCCCATGGTGCAGATCAAGACCCCCGAGCAGATCGCCAAGATGCGTGAGGCGGGGCTGGTCGTGGCCGCCATCCACGCGGCCACCCGCGAGGCCGCCGTGCCGGGCGCGACCACGAAGGACCTCGACGAGGCCGCCCGCAAGGTGCTCGCGGAGCACAACGCCAAGCCGAACTTCCTCGGCTACGGCGGCTTCCCCGCGACGATCTGCACCTCGGTCAACGAGGTCGTGGTGCACGGCATCCCCTCCGACGACGTCGTCCTCAAGGACGGCGACATCATCTCGATCGACTGCGGCGCGATCATCGACGGCTGGCACGGTGACGCGGCCTTCACGGCCTTCGTCGGTTCCGGTCACTCCCCGGAGCTGGTGGAGCTGTCCCGGGTGACCGAGGAGTCGATGTGGGCCGGCATCGCGGCGATGAAGCAGGGCAACCGGCTCGTGGACATCTCCCGGGCCATCGAGACCTACATCCGCCGCCAGCCCAAGCCCGGCGGCGGCAAGTACGGGATCATCGAGGACTACGGCGGCCACGGCATCGGCACCGAGATGCACATGGACCCGCACCTGCTGAACTACGTCGACCGGCGCCGCGGCAGGGGCCCCAAGCTGGTCCCCGGCTTCTGCCTGGCCATCGAGCCGATGGTGTCCCTGGGCACCCCGAAGACCGAGGTCCTGTCGGACGACTGGACCGTGATCACCACCGACGGCACCTGGTCCTCGCACTGGGAGCACTCCGTCGCGCTGACCGAGCAGGGGCCGTTGGTGCTGACCGCCCCGGACGGCGGGAAGGCCAAGCTGGCGGAGCTGGGCGTCACGGCCGCTCCGGACCCGCTCGGTTAAAGATCTCCCGGGTGGGGCAGACTTCTCCGATTCGTGTTTCCGGGGGCCCTGACGTAGACTGACTCGTCGGCTCTTGTGCACCCGCATGTCCGCATGCGCTCGGATTCCGAGGGGTGCACGTCCGAGCCGATCAAGGTAGTCGATTCGAAGGGCGAAGCGTGGCCAAGAAGCAAGGTGCCATCGAGATCGAGGGCACTGTCGTCGAGTCTCTTCCGAACGCCATGTTCAAGGTCGAGCTCCAGAACGGCCACCAGGTCCTGGCACACATCAGCGGCAAGATGCGCATGCACTACATCCGCATCCTCCCTGACGACCGGGTCGTGGTGGAGCTCTCTCCGTACGACCTGACGCGTGGCCGGATCGTCTACCGGTACAAGTAGATCTTGCCCGCGCCCCGGTCCGCCGGGGTGATGGCACTGACCCGGAGAACCTCACATCCCATGAAGGTCAAGCCGAGCGTCAAGAAGATCTGCGACAAGTGCAGGGTGATCCGCCGTCACGGCCGGGTCATGGTCATCTGCGACAACCCGCGCCACAAGCAGCGCCAGGGCTGATCGCAGCACGTCCACCCTCTGCGTCTTTCCGCAGAACTTCGCGCGACGCGAGCAACACAGTTCATACGCAGGTCCCGAGCCGCACGGCTCGACACCCCCGGCTCGGAGGCCGGGGACCCGGTCCGTACCTGGTACGGCGGGCTGGGATCCGGTCCTGTGGAAGACCTCCGACAACTAACTGGAGCCATTGAATGGCACGCGTTTCCGGTGTTGACATTCCGCGCGAAAAGCGCGTGGAGATCGCCCTCACCTACGTGTTCGGCATCGGCCGGACCCTTTCGCAGCAGACGCTGGCCGCCACCGGCGTCGACCCGAACACCCGCGTTCGCGACCTCTCCGAGGAGCAGCTCGTCGCGATCCGCGAGTACGTCGACAACAACCTGAAGACCGAGGGTGACCTCCGTCGCGAGATCCAGGCCGACATCCGCCGCAAGGTCGAGATCGGTACCTACCAGGGTCTGCGTCACCGTCGCGGTCTGCCCGTCCGCGGTCAGCGCACCAGCACCAACGCGCGTACCCGCAAGGGCCCGCGTCGCGCCATCGCCGGCAAGAAGAAGCCGGGCAAGAAGTAGTCCGCAGCGGACGCCTGTCCACGGTCTTCGCTGTAGGACCGACCACCTCCCGTAGGAGTTAAGAGATGCCCCCCAAGGGACGTCAGGGCGCTGCCAAGAAGGTGCGCCGCAAGGAAAAGAAGAACGTCGCTCACGGCCACGCGCACATCAAGAGCACGTTCAACAACACCATCGTGTCGATCACGGACCCGACCGGCAACGTGATCTCCTGGGCCTCCGCCGGCCACGTCGGCTTCAAGGGCTCCCGGAAGTCCACGCCGTTCGCCGCGCAGATGGCCGCCGAGTCGGCCGCCCGCCGCGCCCAGGAGCACGGCATGCGCAAGGTCGACGTGTTCGTCAAGGGCCCGGGCTCCGGTCGTGAGACCGCGATCCGTTCCCTGCAGGCCACGGGCCTCGAGGTCGGCTCCATCCAGGACGTCACCCCGACCCCGCACAACGGCTGCCGTCCGCCGAAGCGCCGCCGCGTCTGAGGCACCGGCCGCGCCGGTCGGCCCCCTGCTGGGGGTGCGGGGGTCGCCCCCGCAAGGTCGCAGCACGGCTGCCGTCCGCCGAAGCGCCGCCGCGTCCGAGGCACCGGCTTCCTGAGGTTCCGGGCGGTACGGCTCGTAAGGGCCGTATCGCCCGTACCCTTGCAGTACCCGCACTTTTCACCGGGTGCGGTTTCCGTCGGACGTCAAATAGCGGGCGTCCACGAATGAAGGATCTGATCCACACATGCTGATCGCTCAGCGTCCCTCGTTGACCGAAGAGGTCGTCGACGAATTCCGCTCCCGGTTCGTGATCGAGCCGCTGGAGCCGGGCTTCGGCTACACCCTCGGCAACTCCCTCCGCCGCACCCTCCTGTCGTCGATCCCCGGAGCCGCTGTCACCAGCATCCGCATCGACGGCGTCCTGCACGAGTTCACCACCGTGCCGGGCGTCAAGGAGGACGTCACCGACCTGATCCTCAACATCAAGCAGCTGGTCGTCTCCTCGGAGCACGACGAGCCGGTCGTGATGTACCTGCGCAAGCAGGGCCCGGGTCTGGTCACCGCCGCCGACATCGCGCCGCCGGCCGGTGTCGAGGTGCACAACCCCGACCTCGTCCTCGCCTCGCTCAACGGCAAGGGCAAGCTGGAGATGGAGCTGACTGTCGAGCGCGGTCGCGGCTACGTCTCCGCCGTGCAGAACAAGCAGGTCGGCCAGGAGATCGGCCGGATCCCGGTCGACTCGATCTACTCGCCGGTCCTCAAGGTCACCTACAAGGTCGAGGCGACCCGTGTCGAGCAGCGCACCGACTTCGACAAGCTGATCGTCGACGTCGAGACCAAGCAGGCCATGCGTCCGCGTGACGCCATGGCGTCGGCCGGAAAGACCCTGGTCGAGCTGTTCGGTCTGGCGCGCGAGCTCAACATCGACGCCGAGGGCATCGACATGGGCCCGTCCCCCACGGACGCCGCCCTCGCCGCCGACCTGGCGCTGCCGATCGAGGAGCTCGAGCTCACCGTCCGGTCCTACAACTGCCTCAAGCGTGAGGGCATCCACTCCGTGGGTGAGCTCGTCGCCCGCTCCGAGGCGGACCTCCTCGACATCCGCAACTTCGGTGCGAAGTCGATCGACGAGGTCAAGGCGAAGCTGGCGGGCATGGGGCTCGCGTTGAAAGACAGCCCGCCTGGATTCGACCCCACTGCCGCCGCGGACGCCTTCGGCGCGGACGACGACGCGGATGCCGGGTTCGTAGAGACCGAGCAGTACTGACTGCTCCGCGGAGGGGCCGCCGCACGGCGGCCCGCCGCACCCTCCGGACAGGTCCCCCCGGGCCCTGTCCGGATCTCCGACAGGCGGCCGCCTGCTCGGATACTGACCCCGGTACCTGATACGGCCGGGGCAGACACACAGGAGAAGAACCATGCCGAAGCCCACCAAGGGTGCCCGTATGGGCGGCAGCGCCGCGCACGAGAAGCTGATGCTCGCGAACCTCGCGAAGTCGCTCTTCGAGCACGGCCGCATCACCACCACCGAGGCGAAGGCGCGCAAGCTGCGTCCGTACGCCGAGCGTCTGATCACCAAGGCGAAGAAGGGCGACCTTCACAACCGCCGTCAGGTGCTCCAGGTCATCACGGACAAGGGCATCGTCCACACGCTCTTCACCGAGATCGGCCCGCGGTACGAGAACCGTCCCGGTGGCTACACCCGCATCACCAAGATCGGTAACCGCCGTGGCGACAACGCGCCCATGGCCGTCATCGAGCTGGTCGAGGCGCTGACCGTGCAGCAGAAGGCGGTCGGCGAGGCCGAGGCCGCCACCAAGCGCGCGGTCAAGGAAGACGCCCTCAAGAAGGACGAGGCCGCCGAGGCCCCGGCCGAGGACGCCAAGGCCGACCTGTCCAAGGACGAGGCCGCCGAGGCCCCGGCCGAGGAGTCGAAGGACGCGTAAGGCGTTCCGCGGCCCCAGGGTCACGACGGGCCCGTTCCCTCCGGGGAGCGGGCCCGTTCCCGTGTTCTGAGAGGATGCCGAGGTGAGTGACGAAGTACAGCCCGGACACGTCCGCATCCGCCTCGACCTCTCCTACGACGGCGCCGCCTTCCACGGCTGGGCCAAGCAGGCCGGGGGCCGGCGGACGGTGCAGGGGGAGATCGAGGACGCGCTGCGGACCGTGACGCGGTCGGGGGAGCGGACGTACGAGCTGACCGTGGCCGGGCGCACCGACGCCGGGGTGCACGCGCGCGGCCAGGTGGCCCACGTGGACCTGCCCGCCCAGCTGTGGGAGGCGCACCGGGAGAAGCTGCTGAAGCGGCTCGCGGGACGGCTGCCGCGCGATGTGCGGATCTGGTCCCTCACCGAGGCCCCGGCGGGTTTCGACGCGCGGTTCTCCGCGATCTGGCGGCGCTACGCCTACCGGGTCACCGACCACCCGGGCGGGGTCGACCCGCTGCTGCGCGGCCACGTGCTGTGGCACGACTGGCCGCTGGACGTCGACGCCATGAACGAGGCGGCGCGGGGGCTGCTGGGGGAGCACGACTTCGCCGCCTACTGCAAGCGGCGCGAGGGCGCGACGACCATCCGCACGCTCCAGGAGCTGAGCCTTCAGCGGGGCGCGGACGGGGTGATCACGGCGACGGTGCGGGCCGACGCCTTCTGCCACAACATGGTGCGCTCGCTCATCGGCGCGCTGCTGTTCGTGGGCGACGGCCACCGCCCGCCGGACTGGCCCGGCAAGGTGCTGGCGGCGGGCGTACGGGACTCGGCCGTGCACGTGGTGCGGCCGCACGGGCTGACCCTGGAGGAGGTCGGCTACCCGGCGGACGAACTGCTGGCCGCCCGCAACAAGGAGGCCCGCAACCGGCGTTCGCTGCCTCCGGCCGGCTGCTGCTGAGCCACGGGGCCGGAACCGCACGCCGGGCCGGCCCCCGGGGTCACTCGTTGGCCGCTGCCGACGCCTGCGCCTCGCCCCGGCGGCGGATCTGACGGAATGTGAACTCCGCGAGGTCGTCGCCCGCGGCGAACACCGCGGTGTCCTTCTCCGTCACGTCCTTGCCGTCGGTGAAGCCGGCCAGCGTGAAGTAGGCGTAGCGGCCGACCGAGTTGGTCGTGGAGCGGCAGACCGCTCCGTCGCAGAACTCCTTGACGCCGCCGCCGGCGAGGGACTTGACGATGCTTCGCTTGTCGGCCTGCTTCTTCGCCTCGGCCGCCCGTGCCTCGGTGTCGAAGACGGCGACGCCGACGGTGACCGCGACACCGTCCTTGGTGTAGGTCACGCGCATCAGACGGGTGCAGTCGTTGTCCGCCAGCACCTTGGGGAGGGTGGCCTTGGCTGCGGACCCGCAGTTGCGGGTGTCGGCCGTCGGGCCCTTCTTGTAGACCGTCTCGCCCATGGTGAGCTGGGTGCCGGGGAAGAGGACGTCGGGGGCCAGGGGCGCCCGGTCCTTCTTCGCGCTGGCGATGAAGTCCGCCGGGTCGAGCGGCGGCGGGGCGCTCGTCGGGGCGAACGACGGCACGGTGGCCTCGGCGCTCGGGATCGTGGTGGCCCCGGGCAGCTGGGACGACGGGCCGCCGGCGGTCCGGTTGTCACCGCCCGCGGAGACGACGGCCACCGCAACGGCCGTGCCTATCGCGACGGTGGCGAGCGCGCCGCCGCCGATGAAGAACAGACGGCGCCGCTTGTGACGGGCCTCGGAGGCGTCGGCGAGCGCGGCCCAGTCGGGCGACTGGCTGGAGCCGCCGCTGTTCCAGGGCTGCTGAGACTGCGGTTTCCAGGGATCCCACTGCTGCTGAGGTCCCCCCTGCCCATAACTCATGGGGCGCATCTTAGACGGGGCGCGGGGTGTGCTGGTCCGCCTCAACGGGCCGCGCAGCCCTTAGCGTTGCCCGCATGACGAGGGGCAAAAGCGACAACTGCGGGTGGTTGGTGCGACCCGTCCGCGGGCTCTCGGGCGGGGGGCGCACCCCTGCGGTGACGGCACCGGAGGGGTGCGCGGTGGGCGTGACCTCGCACGGAGGCGGACGGGGGCCCTGGGCCGGGTGCCCGGCCGGGGTGCGGCGGGGGTCGGGGGCGTCGTATGACGAGGCGCACGTCCGTCCCGGGCGGAATCGTGCGCGCCGGTCGGGCCGGCGGGGCCTTCGGGTGCCGACGGCGGGGCGTCCCGCGTGAACGGGGTGTGCGCCGTGGCCGCCGTGGCGGCGCTGCCCCTGTGCCTGCTGCTCGCGAGCCGGGGCCGCTGGGTGGCGGCGGGCGCGGTGCTCGGTGCGGCCGCGGCGCACCGGCCGCTGCTCGCGCCGGTGGCGCTGCTCTTCCTGTTCGCGGGCCGGTGGCGGGCGCTGGGCGTGCTGCTGCTGGTGCACACGGTCCTGGTCCTGCCGCACCCGGCGTACCCGTTCCTGCCGGACCCGTTCCCGCCGGACCCGGCGTACTCGTTCCCGCCGGACCTGGCGGTGGGGCTCCCGGGTGTCCCGTCGTGGCTCTCCGGTGGGGCCTGGTGGTTCCCGGACCCCCTTGCCCCCTCCGGTCCGCCGGATCCCTCCGGTCCCCCCGGTCCCTTCCCTCCCTCCCATGCCGCTGTTTCCTCCGGGCCGTTGCGCGCGCCGGCCACCGGGCCGGGAGAGGCGGTCCGGGCCGCGGGCGGCCCGCCATGGCGCGACGGGTCGGCCGTCCGGGCCCTCGCGCTGCTCGTGGCGGCGGCGGGCGTAGTGCGCGCCCACCGGCGATGGCGCGGGCCGGGGCCCGCGCTGCCGCGGCTGGCGGAGACGGCCACGGGGCTGGTGCTCTCGGCCTTCCTGGTCCTGCGCCCCTCCTGGACCGACCACCTGCTCGTCGTGGTGCCGCTGCTGCTCACGGGTCTGCCGTCCGCCCGCTCGGCGGCCCTGCGGCCGTGGTTCTGGCTGGCCCTGGTGCCGCAGCTGCCGGGGGTGGCGCCGCCCGGCCCCGGGTCCGGGCGGCGCCGGGCGTCCGGGCGGGCCGCCGTGTGGTGTGCGGCGAGGGCGGGGCGCCGCGGGGCACGGGGCCGGGCGGCGGGGGCTGCGACCCCCGTGGGGGCGGCGTACCGTGGCCGTATCGGTGCGGGGCGCCGGTGCCGGGGCCGGTCAGCCGACGGCACGGGCCCCGTTTTGACCCGTCCGGCCGCGGGCGGGTAGTCTGCAGGTTCGTTATGTGTATTGGCTTGCTCATTCTCACGTGAGGGGCCCTTACACCGGTCCACCGGGCCGATGACCAGCGACCAGCACGCGGTTTGCGTCACCGCTGTGCGGTCAGGGCTGTCGTGATCGTCTTCGGTGACCTTGTCAGGACCATTCACTGAAGAAGCGAAGGCTACGAACCGTGCGTACGTACAGCCCCAAGCCCGGCGATGTGACGCGCCAGTGGCACGTCATCGATGCTCAGGACGTCGTCCTGGGTCGTCTGGCCTCCACTGCGGCCTCCATCCTGCGCGGCAAGCACAAGCCGATCTACGCCCCTCACGTCGACACCGGTGACTTCGTCGTCATCATCAACGCCGACAAGGTGCACCTCTCCGGCAACAAGCGGACCCAGAAGATGGCGTACCGCCACTCGGGCTACCCGGGCGGTCTGCGCTCCGTCCGCTACGACGAGCTGCTGGCGAAGAACCCCGAGAAGGCCATCGAGAAGGCCGTCAAGGGCATGCTCCCCAAGAACACCCTGGGCCGTCAGATGCTCTCGAAGCTGAAGGTCTACTCGGGCGACCAGCACCCGCACGCTGCCCAGCAGCCGGTGCCGTTCGAGATCACCCAGGTCGCGCAGTAAGTCCGGCCACCCCTAAGACTGAACAGAATCTGAGGAGAATCGTGGCCGAGACCACTGCCGAGCAGCCGCTCGAAGAGCTTGACATCGACAGCTACACCACCGAGTCCGAGGTCCCCGTCGAGGGCGAGTACACCTCGGAGTCCATGGCCTCCCGCTTCGGCGAGCCCCAGCCGGCCGCCGGCCTGGGCCGTCGCAAGAACGCCATCGCCCGCGTCCGGATCGTTCCGGGCTCCGGCAAGTGGAAGATCAACGGTCGCACCCTCGAGGACTACTTCCCGAACAAGGTGCACCAGCAGGAAGTCAACGAGCCCTTCAAGGTGCTCGAGCTCGAGGGCCGCTACGACGTGATCGCCCGCATCGCGGGCGGCGGCGTCTCCGGTCAGGCCGGTGCGCTCCGTCTCGGTGTCGCCCGTGCGCTGAACGAGGCCGACGTCGACAACAACCGCGGCCCGCTCAAGAAGGCCGGCTTCCTGCGCCGCGACGACCGCGCGGTCGAGCGGAAGAAGGCCGGTCTGAAGAAGGCCCGCAAGGCCCCGCAGTACAGCAAGCGCTAGTCGCAGCTGGCCGAAGCAGGTCATCCGAACGCCCCGGCGGCACGCCTCGTGCCGCCGGGGCGTTCGTTTCTTCACTACCTTGGGCGTATAACGACACAAGGCGCTCAAACGCTAATGTGATCGGATGGTCGGGTCCGGCGGGGCCCGGATGCGCGAGCCGCACACGCATCACGACCGCCGAACACATCACATCTTTCGTCAGCGGCACAACCGTCGAACGCGCGGGCAGGTCCAACGCCCCGGCACGGCCGGGGACGTCACCACGGCACGGTCATTCGACACTGACGCTTCCTCAGGAGGACAAGTGGGACGACTCTTCGGCACGGACGGCGTGCGTGGCGTCGCCAACGCGGGCCTGACGGCGGAGATGGCGATGGGCCTCTCCGTGGCCGCCGCGCACGTACTGGCCGAGGCGGGCACCTTCGCGGGGCACCGCCCGACCGCCGTGGTGGGACGTGACCCGCGTGCCTCCGGGGAGTTCCTGGAGGCCGCCGTGGTGGCGGGTCTGGCCAGCGCGGGCGTGGACGTGCTGCGGGTCGGTGTGCTGCCGACGCCCGCCGTCGCCCACCTCACCGGTGCGCTCGGCGCGGACCTGGGGGTGATGCTGTCCGCCAGCCACAACGCCATGCCCGACAACGGCATCAAGTTCTTCGCGCGCGGCGGCCACAAGCTGGCCGACGAGCTGGAGGACCGCATCGAGGCCGTGTACGACGAGCACTGCACCGGCGCCCCCTGGGACCGCCCGACCGGTGCCGGCGTGGGCCGGGTGCGGGACTACGCGGAGGGACTCGACACCTACGTCTCCCACCTCGTCGGCGTCCTGCCGAACCGGTTGGACGGCTTGCGGATCGTCCTCGACGAGGCGCACGGCGCCGCCGCCCGGGTCTCGCCGGAGGCGTTCGCGCGGGCCGGGGCCGACGTCGTCACCATCGGTGCGGAGCCCGACGGGCTCAACATCAACGACGGCTGCGGCTCCACCCACCTCGACCGGCTGCAGGCCGCCGTCGTCGAGCACGGCGCCGACTTCGGCATCGCCCACGACGGCGACGCCGACCGCTGCCTGGCCGTGGACCACACCGGCGAGGAGGTCGACGGCGACCAGATCCTCGCCGTGCTCGCCCTGGCGATGCGGGAGCGGTCCGCGCTGCGCTCCGACACCGTCGTCGCGACCGTGATGTCCAACCTCGGCTTCAAACTGGCCATGGAGCGCGAGGGGATCCGCCTCGTGCAGACCGCCGTCGGCGACCGGTACGTGCTGGAGGAGATGAAGCGCAAGGGCTACGCCCTCGGCGGCGAGCAGTCCGGGCACGTGATCATCCTCGACCACGCCACCACCGGCGACGGCACGCTCACCGGCCTGATGCTGGCGGCCCGGGTCGCCGAGACCGGGCGCCCGCTGCGGGAGCTGGCGTCGGTCATGGAGCGGCTGCCGCAGGTGCTCATCAACGTGCCGGACGTGGACAAGTCCCGGGTGAAGACCTCGGCGGAGCTCACGGCCGCCGTGACCGACGCCGAGCGGGAGCTGGGCGAGACCGGCCGCGTCCTGCTGCGCCCCTCCGGCACGGAACCGCTGGTCCGCGTGATGGTGGAGGCCGCCGACATCGACCAGGCCCGTTCCGTGGCCGGCCGCCTCGCGGACGTGGTGAAGTCGGCCCTGGGCTGACCGGGGTGGCAGCGCGCCGGGGCCCGGCCCGAGTCCGGCCCGTGCGGGGCGCGGTCGGCCGTCCTGTCGCGTACCCGCCGCTTCGCGGGCCGGGCGTCCCGTACCGCCGCCGCGCGGGCCGCTGCCGGGCGCGCGTCCGCCGGGCGGCGGCCCGTCCGGGGCCTCCGGTCCGGTGTCACCCCCGCGCGAGTCCGCCGGGCCGCCGTCAGAGTTTGCGCAGGCGCAGGCGCTGCACCTTGTGGTCCGGGCCCTTGCGCACGATGAGGGTGGCCCGGCCGCGGGTGGGGGCGATGTTCTCCACCAGGTTGGGCCGGTTGATGGTGCGCCACATGGTGCGGGCGTAGTCCAGCGCCTCCTCCTCCGCGACCTGCGTGTAGCGGCGGAAGTACGACGACGGGTCCTGGAAGGCGGTCTCGCGCAGCCGCTTGAAGCGGTTGAGGTACCAGCGTTCGATGTCCTCGGTCCGGGCGTCCACGTACACGCTGAAGTCGAAGTAGTCGGCGAGCCCGACCCGGGTCCGCCCGTCCTTGCCGGGCAGCGCCGGCTGCAGGACGTTGAGCCCCTCGACGATCAGGATGTCCGGGCGGCGCACCGTGAGCACCTCGCCGGGAACGATGTCGTAGATCAGGTGGGAGTAGACCGGCGCCGTCACCTCGTCCTTGCCGGCCTTGATGTCGGCGACGAACCGGGTGAGCGCCCGCCGGTCGTAGGACTCGGGGAAACCCTTGCGGGACATCAGCCCGCGGGCCTGGAGCTCCTTGGTGGGCAGCAGGAACCCGTCGGTCGTCACCAGTTCGACGCGGGGGTGCTCGGGCCAGCGCGACAGCAGCGCCCGCAGCAGCCGGGCGACGGTGGACTTGCCCACGGCCACCGATCCGGCGACCCCTATGACGAAGGGCGTACCGGCCTGCGAGCCCTGCTCGCCGAGGAAGGTGTTCAGCGCGCCCCGCAGTCCGTCCGTGGCACCCACGTACAGATTGAGCAGCCGGGACAGCGGGAGGTAGATGTCCCGCACCTCGTCGAGGTCGATGACGTCACCGAGCCCGCGGAGCCGCTCCACCTCCTCGGCGGTCAGCGGCAGCGGCGTCTTCTCGCGCAGGGCGCTCCACTCCGCACGGGTGAGGTCCACGTACGGGGACGCCTCCGGCCGCTGCCGGTGGGCGTTGCGAGACATCGAGGAGACCGGTGAGATCACAGTCCATTGTTAACGGAGGACGAACGGGGCGGCGGGTGGGGTGCGTCACGCGTCGGCCCTCGCGCGGTGGGGGAGGGGGCGAGAGGGCCGGGGGAGGTGCGGAGAAGGCCCGGAGAGGCCCGGAGAGGCCCGGAGAGGCCCGGAGAGAAGCCGAACGGCCCAGGCCGGAGGGGGTCTCGCCGTCAAGATCACGTCGGTGTCACGGTCATGTACCGGATGATTCAACGCTTGATCATCTGTGGAGTCCCCGTGCATAAAGTGCGAACACGTGTGCGGAATTGTCCGCACTTTCCTGAAGAGAGACCACCGTGAAGTCCACCGCCGTCCGCCGTACCGCGCTCGCCGCCTCCGCCGCCGCCCTCGCCCTGCTCGTCACCGCCTGCGGCGGCTCCGGTGACGACAAGGCCGCCGACGACAAGAAGAAGGACGCGTCCGCTCCCGCCTCGTCCGCGCCCGCGTCCTCGGGCAAGGCGCTGACCGCCGCCGAACTGGAGAAGGTGGCGCTGGTCCAGGCCGACGTCAAGGACGGCAAGGTGGTCACGAAGCTGCCGGCGTCGGACGACGCCACCGCCGACCAGGTCACCACCGGGGACAAGGCGTGCCAGCCCCTCGCCCTCCTCCAGGCCGGTGTGCCGGTCGGTTCGCCGGCCGCGACGGTGAAGCGGTCGTGGACGGGCGAGGCCGAGAAGCCCGCCGCCGACGCCGACCCCGAGGAGGCGCTGCTCGCCGGCCTCGGCGGCGGCAAGGTGATCGTCACCCTCGCCTCCTACGAGGACGGCGCCGCCGAGCAGGTCATGAAGGACGTCGACGCGGCCACCGGGAAGTGCGCCGGTGGCTACTCGTACACCGCGGTCGGCGAGAAGACCAAGGCGCTCAAGGTCACCGCGGCCGACCGGCCCGAGGGTGCCGACGAGGGCCGTTCCGTCACGATCGACATGGAGCTGGAGGAGGGCCTCTCGGCCCCCATGAAGGTGGTCGTCGCCCGCAAGGGTTCCACGGTCGTCTCCTTCACCGCCGTCGACTTCGCGGCGCTCGCCAAGGGCGAGGACTTCGACTTCCCGGCCGAGGTCGCGGACGCCCAGCTGGCCAAGCTGGACTGACCCGGAGGCACCGGCGCGGCGCGCCCGCCGCGGCGGGACCTCCCGCCCCGCCGCGGCGCGCCGCCGCCGTCAGACGCTTCCCGGGGGCGCACCGTGCCGGAGCTGCCGGTCTCCCAGCCAGGTGACCGAGGTGGCGGGCCAGCCGCCGGGCGGCCGCCAGGCCCTGTTCGGCATGGTCGCGCGGGTCCGGACGCGCATCGGGCGTTCCGGGCGGCCGGGCCAGTGAGCAGGACAGCAGCGTGTCCGCCGGCTCGTGCGGCAAGGACAGCCGGACGGTCGTCGAGTCCGACGGTGTACGTGAACGCGTCCGGGTCCTCGTGGGCGCCGGTCTCCCGCGGCTCGTACAGCACAGACGGCTCACCCGCGGCCCGCACCAGCAGGGGCCGTGCTGCTGCGAGGGTCATGTGGTGTGCGCTCCTGTGAGGTGTCGACCGCCGCCCACGGTGCCGGGCCCGCGCTGCTCGCCCGGCCGCGGCCCCGGCCCACCCGTGCGCGCCCCCGGGTCCGCGGGCCGTCGTCCACCGGCTCACGTGCTCGGCGTGGTCGGCATGGTAGCGGCCCCGACCGCGGCCGGACCGTTCGCCCACGACGGGCCCGGCACGTGGAATCCCAGGGCGGCACCGCTCGCCCCGTAGGGTGCCCGGCATGAGCATCATCGGAGTCGGGATCGACGTGGCCGAGATCGACAGGTTCGCCGCGTCGCTGGAGCGGACGCCCGGGCTGACTCAGCGGCTGTTTCTCGAGAGCGAGTTGCTGCTGCCGGGCGGGGAGCGGCGCGGGGCGGCCTCGCTGGCCGCGCGGTTCGCCGCCAAGGAGGCGTTGGCCAAGGCGCTGGGGGCACCCGGCGGGATGTACTGGACCGACGCCGAGGTGTACGTGGAGGACAGCGGACAGCCCCGGCTGCGGGTCAGGGGGACCGTGGCGGCACGGGCCGCCCAACTGGGCGTGCGTTCCTGGCACGTGTCGCTCAGCCATGACGCCGGGGTGGCCTCGGCGGTCGTGATCGCGGAGGGATGACGAACCGTGCGCGCGGGTGATGGGACGACGGCCTTTCCGGGGGTCGCGGTCGATCTGCCGCCCTGGGGGCAGGCGTTCCTCGGCATCGCCGCCGTTCTCACCGTCGTCTTCGCGCTCGTACGGCTGGTGCGTCACCGGCGTCGGTGACCGGCGTCGGTGACGGGCGTCGGCGACGGGCAGCGGTGACCGGCATCGCCGACAGTCGGCGCCGACAGACGGCGCCGACCGGCGTCCTCGACCGCGGCGACCGGTGCGCGGCGGTGTTCCGTCTGCGGGACACTCGGACGCATGCGGACTGCGTACGGCGTGGAGACGGTCAGAGCGGCGGAACGGGACCTGATGGCACGGCTGCCGGAGGGGGCGCTGATGCAGCGCGCCGCCGCCGGACTCGCCGCCGCCTGCGCGGGGTTGCTCGGGCGGGTCTACGGCAGCCGGGTGGTGCTGCTGGTCGGCAGCGGCGACAACGGCGGCGACGCCCTGTACGCCGGTGCCCGGCTCGCCCGGCGCGGCGCGGGCGTCACGGCGGTGCTGCTCGCCCCGGACCGCGCGCACGCCGGTGGGCTGACGGCGCTGCGCGGGGCGGGCGGCCGGGCCGTGGGAACGGACGGGGCCGAGCAGCTGATCGAGCGGGCGGACCTCGTCGTGGACGGCATCGTCGGGATCGGCGGGAAGGGCGGGCTGCGGCCGGAGGCGGTGCCGCTCGCCGAGGCGGCCGGACGGTCGCGCGGCGCGGTGGTCGCCGTGGACCTGCCGAGCGGGGTCGACGCCGACACCGGGGAGGTGCCCGGCGAGGCGGTCCGCGCCGACCTGACGGTGACGTTCGGAGCGCACAAGCCCGGCCTGCTGATCGACCCCGCGCGGGAGTACGCCGGGTCGGTGCGGCTGGTCGACATCGGGCTGACCCTGCCGGCCGAGCCGGAACTGCGGGCCCTGCAGCACGCCGACGTGGCCCGGCTGCTGCCCGAGCCCGCGGCGGAGAGCGACAAGTACCGGCGGGGCGTCGTCGGCGTCGCCGCCGGCTCCGCCCGCTACCCCGGGGCCGCCGTGCTCGCCGTCGCCGGGGCACTGCGGGGCGGCGCGGGCGCCGTGCGGTACGTCGGTCCAGCCGCCGACGCGGTGATCGCACGCTTCCCGGAGACGCTCGTGTCGGACCGGGGTCCCGCGCACGCGGGCCGGGTGCAGGCGTGGGTGACCGGTCCGGGGGCCGGCGACGACGCGGCGACCGTGGCGGAGGTGCTGGCCGCCGACGTACCGGTGCTGATCGACGCCGACGGGCTGCGGCTGGCCGACCCGGACGCCGTACGGGCCCGGCGGGCCCCGACCCTGATGACCCCGCACGCCGGCGAGGCCGCCGCCCTGCTCGGCGCCGACCGGCGGCAGGTCGAGGGGGCGCGGCTGCGGGCGGCCCGTGAACTGGCCGGACGGTACCGGGCCACCGTCCTCCTCAAGGGCTCCACGACGCTGGTCGCCGACCCGGGCGGGGGTGCCGTACGGGTGAACCCGACCGGCACCCCCTGGCTGGCGACGGCGGGCAGCGGGGACGTGCTGTCGGGCCTCGCCGGTTCCCTGCTGGCGGCGGGGCTGCCGCCCCTGGACGCGGGCAGCGTCGCGGCCTACCTGCACGGCCTGGCGGGCCGCTTCGCCGCGGACGGGGCGCCGACGGCGGCGCAGGACGTGGCGGGACACCTTCCCGAGGCCTGGCGGGACGTGGTGCGCGGCTGATCCGTGCGGCCGTGCCGTGCGCGGGGTGCGCGCGCCGGGCGGCGCGAGGCGGGGGGGGGAGGGCGGCCGGGCCCGCTCCCGTCCCGCCCCGCCCCCCAGTCGGGGGCGGCCGGACTCACGGCCTGGCCGCCGCACCGGACCCCGGTGCCGGGCCCGGACCGGGGGGATGCTTGGGTGCAGACGTCGTCGACGAACTCCGGGACCGGGGTGGTGTCCGAAGGGGCGGACGCCGGTGTCCCGGGGCCGTCCACCCCCTCTGAGAGACTGAGCGCGATGAACGAGACACCTGCCTCACCGGGGGCCGCGCAGCTGCGGGCCCGTGCAGAGATCGACCTCGCCGCGGTGCGCGCCAACGTGCGCAGCCTGCGGTCCCATGCGCCGGGCGCCGCCTTCATGGCCGTGGTCAAGGCCGACGGGTACGGGCACGGCGCGCTCCCCTGCGCGCGGGCGGCCGTCGAGGCCGGGGCGACCTGGCTGGGCGCGGCCACTCCGCACGAGGCGCTCGCGCTGCGCGCCCCCGGGTCCGGCGTGCCGGCCGACGTGCGGGTGATGTGCTGGCTGTGGACGCCGGGCGGTCCCTGGCGGGAGGCCGTCGAGGCCGACATCGACGTCTCCGTCAGCGGCCCGTGGGCCCTGGAGGAGGTCACGGCCGCCGCGCGTCTGGCCGGGCGCCCGGCCAGGGTGCACCTCAAGGCCGACACCGGCCTCGGCCGCGGTGGCTGCCAGCCCGCCGACTGGGCGGACCTGGTCGCCGCCGCGCTGCGCGCCGAGGCCGACGGGCTGGTGCGGCTCGTCGGCATCTGGTCCCACCTGGCGTGCGCCGACGAGCCCGGCCACCCGGCCACCACGGACCAGCTCACCCGGTTCCGGGAGATGACCGCGGCCGCCGAGGCACGGGGCGTCCGGCCCGAGGTCCGGCACATCGCCAACTCGCCGGCCGTCCTCACCCGCCCCGACAGCCACTTCGACCTCGTACGGTCCGGCGTCTCGGTGTACGGCATCGCGCCGAGCCCCGCCCTCGGCACCCCGGCCGACTTCGGACTGCGCCCCGCGATGACCCTGTCGGCGTCCCTGGCCCTGGTGAAGCGCACCCCCGGCGGCCACGGCGTCGGCTACGGCCACCGGTACGTCACCCCGGGCCCGACCACCCTCGGCCTGGTCCCGGTCGGCTACGCGGACGGGGTGCCGCGGCAGGCTTCCGGCGCGGGCCCGGTGCTCGTCGACGGCAAGCTGCGCACGGTGGCCGGCGGGATCGCGATGGACCAGTTCGTGGTCGACCTGGGCGGGGACGAGCCCCCGGCCGGCGCCGAGGTGGTGCTCTTCGGCCCCGGCGACCGGGGTGAGCCCACCGCCCAGGACTGGGCCCAGGCCGCCGGTACGATCGCGTACGACATCGTCACCCGGATCGGCGCCCGGGTCCCGCGCGTCCACCTGAACGAGGTCCCGGAAGGCGCCGGGGCCCCGTCCCCGGAGGGCGGCCGGGAGCACGGCGGCCCGCGGGACGGGAGCGGCGCGGACGCCCGGCGGGAGGGCGCCGGCGCATCCGGCACCCCCTGAGCGGGCATCCGAGGAACGAGGCCCCGGCGGCCGGGTGAACCACGCCCGGCGCGGGGGCGTCACACGACGTGAGACGGCGTCCGGCGGGACCGTTCCCGCCGGACCGGCCCCGGGAGCCCGCCCGTGAGACCCACAGCCCCTGCGACCAGCGGCCCGGGGACCCCGGCCGGCCGGGTGCGCCCGGAGCGTCCGGTGAGCCCGGAGAACCCGGAGAACCCGGAGAACCCGGGGAACCCGGTGAAGAGGAGCGGTACGTGAGCGAGACGAGTGCCCAGGCCGTGGCGACGGCCGCCACGGCGGCCGCCGCCTCCGCCGCCGGGGCGTCCGCCGGCTGGCGCCGGGCGACCGGTGTGGCCGGCGTCGCGATAGGCGTGCTCGCCACCGGCGCCGCGGCCGGGGTCGCCCTGGAGCGGATGACGGTCGGCCGGGGCATGCGGCGCAAGGCGCGGCTGGTCCTGGACTCCGCCGGCCCCTACGGGGCGCTGCGCGGCACCCCCGGCAAGGCGTACGCCGACGACGGCACCGAGCTGTACTACGAGGTCGACGACCTCGATCCGGAGCCCGCTCCGGCCCGACGGCGGCGGTTGTTCGGCCGCAGGTCCCCGGCCCCGGTCACCGTGGTCTTCTGCCACGGCTACTGCCTCAACCAGGACTCCTGGCACTTCCAGCGGGCCGCCCTGCGGGGCGTCGTGCGCACCGTCCACTGGGACCAGCGCAGCCACGGCCGCAGCGGCCGTGGGGTGGCCCAGACGGAGCGGGGCGAGCCCGTCACCATCGAACAGCTCGGCCGGGACCTGAAGGCGGTCGTCGACGCGGCGGCGCCGGAGGGACCGATCGTGCTGGTCGGGCACTCCATGGGCGGCATGACGGTGATGGCCTTCGCCGACCTCTACCCCGAGCTGGTCCGCGAACGGGTCGTCGGCGTGGCCCTGGTCGGCACGTCCTCGGGACGGCTCGGCGAGGTCAACTTCGGGCTGCCCGTGGCCGGGGTCAACGCGGTGCGGCGGGTGCTCCCGGGCGTGCTGAAGGCGCTGGGGCAGCGCGCCGAACTCGTGGAGAAGGGCCGCCGGGCCACCGCCGACCTGTTCGCGGGGATCATCAAGCGCTACTCGTTCGCGTCCCGGGACGTCGATCCGGCCGTCGCCCGGTTCGCCGAGCGGATGATCGAGGGCACGCCCATCGACGTCGTCGCCGAGTACTACCCGGCGTTCAACGACCACGACAAGACCGAGGCCCTCGCCCACTTCGCGGACCTGCCGGTCCTGGTGCTGGCCGGGGTGCAGGACCTGGTCACGCCCAGCGAACACAGCGAGGAGATCGCGGGCCTGCTCCCGGACGCGGAGCTGGTCCTGGTGCCGGACGCCGGGCACCTGGTCATCCTGGAGCACCCGGAGGTCGTCACCGACCGCCTCGCCGACCTCCTCACCCGTGCGGGAGCGGTGCCGGCAGCGGCTACCGTGAAGGGCTATGGAAGCACCAGCAGCACCGCACGGCCCGGCTGAGCCGCCGTCCGCGCCTCCCGTAGAGCTGACCGTCACCTCACCCGAGCAGATGCGGGACCTCGGCCGCAGGCTCGCGAAGCTGCTGCGCGCCGGTGACCTCGTGATGCTGAGCGGCGAGCTCGGTGCCGGGAAGACCACGCTGACCCGCGGGCTCGGGGAGGGGCTCGGGGTGCGCGGCGCCGTCACCTCCCCGACGTTCGTGATCGCGCGCGTGCACCCGTCCCTCGGCGACGGGCCGCCACTGGTCCACGTGGACGCCTACCGGCTGTCCGGCGGGCTGGACGAGATGGAGGACCTCGATCTCGACGTCTCGCTGCCCGAATCGGTGGTCGTGGTCGAGTGGGGCGAGGGCAAGGTCGAGGAGCTGACCGACGACCGCCTCCAGGTGGTCATCCACCGGGCCGTCGGGGACACCACCGACGAGGTCCGGCACGTGACGCTCACGGGCGTGGGTGACCGCTGGGCGCACACCGACCCGAGCGTGCTGTCGGCCTGAATCCTGCGCACCCTGAAACCGTGGAACCTGCGCACCCTGAAACCCTGAAACCCTGAAACGCGGACGCGGGCCTCGCCCGGCCGGCCGCTCCTCCGCACACGGGGTCGGCGAGGCCGGCGAGGCCGGTTGGGGTCGCCGGGCCGGGGCGAGAGGGCCGTGGGGGCGCAGGGCGGTCCGGGCCCGGTCGGATCGGCCCGGGCGCGGCACGCGGGGCGCCGTGAAGACGCTGGCGCCCGGGTGCGCCCGGGGTGAGCGCCCAGCTTCCGGAGCCCGGCTTCCCGCGCGCCGGGGTCATGGCGCCCGCATCCCCGCCCGCCCGCGGCACGGCGCCCGAATCCCGCGCGCCCGGCTTCTTCCGTTCGTGCGCAGGTCCTGCGCGCGTCCTGCGCGGGTCCCGGCGTGACGGGTGCTGCGGGCCGCCGTGAACGCGCGGCGCCGGGGCCGGAAACGCCGCGTCGGTGCGGACCCGAGGGGTCGCGCCGGGCTTTCCGACATCGCGTCGGGAAAATGTTGCGTTCCGCCTCTCCGGCGTGGTCACATGGTATCCAGATCGTGGTTAGGTCTACCTAACCACGCCCGCCCCCGACTTCACAGGAGGCGTCCGTGGCAGCCAACGAGAGCGCCCGCCCGGCCCCGGCGCGGCCGATGTCCCCGCAGTCGTCGTCCGTGCTGTCCATGCGTGAGCTGCTGGCGTCCTGCGACGCCGCCACCGCGGTCTCGACTCCGCCCCCGGCTCCGGCACCGCGCCCGTACGGGCCCGAGGAGCAGCATCGCGAGGCCGCGTGACCGCGGCCCGGAACGACCGCACCGCCGGGAACGGGGGACGTCGCCGCCGGTGAAGGGCGGCGGTGCCGGCGAAGGGAGGTCGGCGGCCGTCGGCGGTGTCAGCGGACGACGACGACCGTGCGCCCGATCGTCGCGAACGTCCACATCGCCGCGCCGTCCGCGCGTTTCTCGCGGATGCCGCCGGTCCGCACGCCGGGATCGAGCGCGGGCGTCGACCCGTCCACCGCCGCGCTGAACCCGATCACCGTGCCCTCGACGCTCGTGAACCGGACGACGTGCTCGACCGGAATACCGTCCGAACCGGTGATCCGCTTGGAGCGCGAGGTGACCTGATAGGTGCCGGGCGCCGGGTCCACCGTGCTGGGGCTGACCGTGAACGTGCGCTTGACCCGGCCGCCGTCGCCGACGAGCCACACCCGGTCGGCACCGAGCGAGTAGACCACCCGGACACCTTGACCGGAGCGAGCGGGCAGGGCCTCCGGACCCCGCTTGGCCCCGGGTGCCTCGGAGGCCGCGGCCGGGGCCGCACCGGAGGAGGCCGCCCGGCGCAGGTCGGCGGGGACGTTCGCCGACGCCTGGTAGCCGAGGTAGCCGACCGCCGCGAGGGCAGCCGCGGTGAGTCCCGCGACGATCGCCGAACTGCTGCCTGCCACCGTTGTCACCTCTGTCCCGATCTGCCCCTTGTGTGCGTGCGCCGCACCGACGGTAGCAGTCCGTGACCGTTCGCCCCGTGCGGCCGTGGCGCCGCCGCGAGCGCCGTAGGCTGTTTGCGTGCTCTTGCTCGCTCTGGATACCGCCACCCCCGCCGTCACCGTCGCGCTGCACGACGGCGACGACGTCATCGCCTCCTCCAGTCAGGTGGACGCCCGCCGCCACGGGGAGCTGCTGCTGCCGGCGATCGACCGGGTCCTCGCCGAAGCGGGCCGGGGGCTGGACGCGGTCACCGGCATCGTCGTCGGCATCGGGCCCGGTCCGTACACGGGACTGCGCGTCGGCCTGATGACGGCCGACACCTTCGGGCTCGCCCTCGGGGTCCCCGTGCACGGCGTGTGCACGCTGGACGGCCTCGCTCACGCCGCCGCGGTGGACGGCCCCTTCGTGGTGGCGACCGACGCCCGCCGCAAAGAGGTCTACTGGGCGCGGTACGCGGACCCGCACACCCGGGTGACCGACCCGGCCGTGGACCGGCCCGCCGACATCGCCGAGCAGGTCAAGGGCCTGCCCGCGGTCGGCGCGGGCGCGCTGCTCTACCCCGAGACGTTCCCCCGTGCCCACGAACCCGAGCACGTGTCCGCCGCCGCGCTGGCCCGGCTGGCCGCCGGGAGACTCGCGTCCGGAGCGGAACTGCCCGCCCCCCGGCCGCTGTACCTGCGCCGTCCCGACGCCCAGGTCCCCAAGAACTACAAGGTGGTCACCCCGAAGTGACCGGAGCCGAGACTGTCGTGCTGCGTGAGATGCGTTGGTGGGACATCGAGCCCGTCCTGGAACTCGAACGCGAACTGTTCCCGGAGGACGCCTGGTCCCGCGGGATGTTCTGGTCCGAGCTCGCCCATGCCCGCGGCCCGGGGGCGACCCGGCGGTACGTGGTCGCCCAGGAGGGCGACCGGATCGTCGGCTACGCCGGGCTCGCCGCCTCCGGCGCGGCGCAGGACGGGGAACCGGACGGGGCCGCGGCCGGTGAGCGCGCGGGCGATTCACCCGGCGGCGGGTTGGCCGGCGGCGACTCCCCGGCAGGCGGCTCACCGGGCGGCGGCGCCGACGTCCAGACCATCGCCGTCACCCGGGACCACTGGGGGACCGGCCTGGGCTCGCGGCTGCTGACCGACCTGCTGCGCGCCGCGACCGCGTTCGAGTGCTCCGAGGTGCTGCTGGAGTGCCGGGTCGACAACGTCCGCGCCCAGAAGCTCTACGAGCGCTTCGGGTTCGAGACCATCGGGGTCCGGCGCGGCTACTACCAGCCGGGGAACGTGGACGCCCTGGTGATGCGCCTGACCGACCCCTCCACCCCGCCCACCGCCCCGGACCGATCCGCGAACGGCGTACAAGGAACCGAGAACCATGGCTGACGAACCCCTCGTTCTGGGGATCGAGACCTCCTGCGACGAGACCGGTGTCGGTGTCGTGCGCGGCACCACCCTGCTGGCCGACGCCGTCGCGTCCAGCGTCGACGAGCACGCCCGCTTCGGCGGTGTGGTCCCGGAGGTGGCCTCCCGCGCGCACCTGGAGGCGATGGTCCCCACCATCCGCCGTGCGCTGAAGGACGCCGGGGTGAGCGCCCGCGACCTCGACGGCATCGCCGTCACCGCCGGCCCCGGCCTGGCCGGCGCGCTCCTGGTCGGCGTCACGGCGGCCAAGGCGTACGCCTACGCGCTGGGCAAGCCGCTGTACGGGGTCAACCACCTCGCCTCCCACATCTGCGTCGATCAGCTGGAGCACGGCTCGCTCCCCGAGCCGACGATGGCCCTGCTGGTGTCCGGCGGGCACTCCTCCCTCCTGCTGTCCGCCGACATCACCTCCGACGTCCGCCCCCTGGGCGCGACCATCGACGACGCGGCGGGCGAGGCCTTCGACAAGATCGCCCGGGTGCTGAACCTCGGCTTCCCCGGCGGCCCGGTCATCGACCGGTACGCGCGCGAGGGCGACCCGGACGCCATCGCCTTCCCGCGCGGCCTGACCGGCCCGCGCGACCCGGCGTACGACTTCTCCTTCTCCGGGCTGAAGACGGCCGTGGCCCGCTGGATCGAGGCCAAGAGGGCGGCGGGGGAGGAGGTGCCGGTGCGCGACGTGTCGGCCTCGTTCCAGGAGGCGGTCGTGGACGTCCTCACCCGCAAGGCCGTGCGCGCGTGCAAGGACGAGGGCGTCGACCACCTGATGATCGGCGGTGGGGTCGCCGCCAACTCCCGTCTGCGGGCCCTGGCCCAGGAGCGCTGCGACGCTGCCGGCATCCGGCTGCGTGTCCCCCGCCCCAAGCTGTGCACGGACAACGGCGCGATGGTCGCCGCCCTGGGCGCGGAGATGGTGGCCCGCAACCGGCCGGCCTCCGACTGGGACCTCTCGGCCGACTCGTCCCTGCCGGTGACGGAACCGCACGTGCCAGGCACCGCGCACCTCGAGGACGACGGGCGGGCCCCCTCCCACGGGCACCCGCACGGTCACAGCCACAGCCACAGCCACAGCCACGACCACGTGCACGAGACGGCCAAGGAGAACCTGTACTCATGACGGTCGCCCTGATGTGGGAGGCCCGCGCGCTCCCCGGGCGCGGCCCCGGCCTGCTGGCCTGGGCCGAGGAACGGCTGCGGGACCTCCCCGGGGAGCCTGTCCGCCGCGAGATCCTCCGGGCCCCGCAGGACCGGGTCCTGGTGATCACCTGGTGGGACGCCCCGTACGACGCGGACCTGCCCGAACTCCCCGAACCGGACGAGGGGACGACCGCCCGGCCGGTGCACCGCTGGCGGTTCGAGTCCGTCGGCGGCGCGTGACGCCCCGTCCCGCCGGGGAGGAATGAGCCGGGCCGGAACGGGCGGGGAGGGGCGGACAGGGACGGGGAGTCGGCGGGCCGGGAACGCGTGGGGAACGACGGGGGAGTCGGAGGGCCGGAACGCGCGGGCAGCGATGAGGGAGTCGGCGGCCGGGCGGAGACGGCTTCGGCCGGGGGTGGCCCCGCCGCGGAGGCCGGCCGGTGCGGCGCCTCCGGCGCTGCGGAGCCCCGCGAGAACCGACGACCGCGAATGTTTAGCCCCTGAGGGCGAAAGTTCCGGGCACAGGTCGTTTCTTATATGGCTTCCCGAGCACTTCGCCACCGGCCCCCACGGGGTTACGATCGCCGCCATGACTTCCCCGCAGCCTGCCGAAGCCCGGCCGCGACGGCGCACCGCACAGTCCGCGACCCTCGCCGAGATCGCCCGTGAGGCGGGTGTCTCCGCGCCGACTGTTTCGAAGGTGCTCAACGGCCGCGCCGACGTCGCGCCCGGCACCCGCAACCGGGTGGAGGAGCTGCTGCGCGCCCACGGGTACCGGCGCCGCCGGGCCGAGGCCACCCGCTCGCCGCTGATCGACCTGGTCTTCCACGAACTGGAGAGCGCCTGGGCGATGGAGGTCATCCGGGGCGTGGAGAACGTCGCCAGGAGCACCGGGCTGAGCGTCGTGCTGTCCGAGAGCGCCGGACGGCTCACTCCGGGCCGCACCTGGGCCGACCAGGTCGCCGCCCGCCGCCCGCACGGCGTGATCCTCGTCCTCTCCGGCCTGGACGCGTCCGGGCAGGCGCTGCTGACCAGCCGTTCGATCCCTTTCGTGGTGATGGACCCGGCCGGCGACCCGGGCACCGACGTGCCGTCCATCGGCGCCACCAACTGGCAGGGCGGGCTCGCTGCCACCCGCCACCTCATCGAGCTCGGCCACACCCGGATCGGCGCCATCAGCGGGCCCTCCCGGATGATGTGCAGCCGCGCCCGCGTCGACGGCTACCGGGCCGCCCTGGAGACCGCCGGACTGCCGGTGGACCCGGGGCTGGTCGTCACCGGCGACTTCCACCACGAGGCCGGCTACCGGCAGGGCCTCGCCCTGCTGCGCCGGCCCGACCGGCCCACCGCCGTCTTCGCCGGCAACGACCTGCAGGCGCTCGGGCTGTACGAGGCCGCGCGCGAGCTGGGACTGCGGATCCCGGAGGACGTCAGCGTGGTCGGGTTCGACGACCTGCCGATCGCGCGCTGGGTGGGACCGCCGCTGACGACCGTCCGGCAGCCGCTGACCGAGATGGCGGAGGCGGCGGCGAGGCTGGTGCTCGACCTCGGCCGCTCCGACGAGGCGCCGGCCGCGACCCGGGTCGAACTGGCCACCAGCCTGGTCGTGCGCAGCAGCACGGCACCCCCGGGGGGCGCCGCGTAGAGCCTCCGGGGAGGCCGTCCGGCCGCTTGCGGCGCTCCCGGCGGGCCGCTGACGCTCCGCCCGGTGAGACGCTGACGGTCGCCCGGCGGTCGCGGGCAGGGCGAGGCCGGTCGCGGGCGGGGCGCTCACGGCGCTGGGGGCGCGTGGGGAACTGGCGAGCGCGGGCGGGCGCGAGGATCTGACGCGGGTGCGCGGGTGCGCGGGCCATCGAGGGCCGCGGGCGGGTGCGCGGGAAACTTCGGAGAATGTCCGGGAGGCGTGTCGAATCCGGCGTCGTCCGTTCGACGCAGGGGTGAGAGGCCGGGAAGGACCCGGTCCGCACGACACGAGGAGTCACCATGCCGCGTTACCTCTCCATGATCCGGATCGACGAGAACAACGCCCCCGCCGAGGGCCCCAGCCCGGAGCTGATGCAGCGCATGGGCGAGCTGATCGAGGAGATGACCAAGGCGGGCGTCCTGCTGGACACCGCCGGACTCACCCCGACCGCACAGGGGGCCCGGGTGCACTACGAGGGCGGTGAACTGTCCGTCACCGACGGGCCGTTCACCGAGAGCAAGGAGGTCGTCGGCGGCTACGCCCTGCTGCAGGCCAAGGACAGGGCCGAGGCGATCGAGTGGACCAAGCGGTTCCTGAAGGTCCACGAGCCGCACTGGACGGTGACCTGCGAGGTGCGCGAGGTCGTCGAGGCCTGAGCGGGCGGCGGCTGGACCCGGGACGCGCGGGAGGGCCCGTCCCGTCGGACGCAGGCCGGTCCGGCCCGCCCACCCCGCCTGTTTGGCCCGGCCGCCGTACCGGTGTCTGATGGTGGGCTGTGACACCGCAGCCCACCACAGGCCCCTGTGACGGCGGAGGCGGAGACGGGACCGGCGGCACCGCCGGCGCCCGTTCCTCCGGGCGGCCGGACGCCCCCGCGCCCGTCGATGCCGCCGCGCCCTCGGGGCCGGAGCCCACCGGGACCGCCGCGACCCCGCCGGCCGCGCCGCGCGCCGGTACCGCCCCGGGCACCGGCAGTGCGCCGGCCGACGCCGCCGCGCGGACCATCGACGCCGTCTTCCGCATGGAGTTTCCCCGGCTGGTCGCCGGGGCCGCCCGGATCGTCCGGGACGTCGGCATCGCCGAGGGGCTCGCTCAGGACGCCCTCGTCGCCGCGCTGGAGCGGTGGCCGTCCGACGGCGTGCCCGACAACCCGGGCGCCTGGCTGATGACCACGGCCCGCCGCCGTGCCGTCGACCTGATCCGGCGTCGCGAGACGTACGCCCGCAAGCTGGCGGAGATCGGGCGGGACCTCCCGGCCGCGGTGCCGCCCGAGGAGCCCGCCGACCCGGACGCGATCGACGACGACCTGCTCCGGCTGGTGTTCACCGCCTGCCACCCCGTGCTGTCCGCCGAGGCCCGGACCGCCCTCACCCTGCGTCTGCTCGGCGGGCTGACGACGGCCGAGATCGCCCGGGCGTTCCTGGTCCCGGAGCCGACGGTCGCCCAGCGCATCGTGCGCGCGAAACGCACGCTGGCCACCCGGAACATCGCCTTCGAGGTGCCCGGCGGCCCCGACCGTGAGGCCCGCCTCGGGTCGGTCCTGGACGTCATCTACCTGATCTTCAACGAGGGCTACGCCGCCACGGCCGGCGACGACTGGCTGCGCCCCGCCCTGTGCGAGGACGCGCTGCGGCTGGCCCGGGTGCTGTCCGGGCTGATGCCGGACGAACCGGAGGTGCACGGACTGACCGCACTGCTGGAGTTCCAGTCCGCCCGCGCCGCCGCGCGCACCGGCCCGGACGGCGAGCCGGTGCTGCTCAAGGACCAGAACCGGGCCCGCTGGAACCGCCTGCTCATCGCCCGGGGCGTCACCGCCCTCGGCCGCGCCGAGGCCGTCTCCGCCGGGGCACCGGGGCCGTACGCCCTCCAGGCCGCCATCGCGGCCTGTCACGCCCACGCGCTCCGCTACGAGGAGACCGACTGGGCCCGCATCGCCACCCTGTACGGCGTGCTCGCCGCCCGGGCGCCGTCGCCGGTCGTCGAACTCAACCGCGCGGTCGCCGTGTCCATGGCCGAGGGTCCGGCCGCCGCGCTGCCCCTCGTCGACGCCCTGACCGGGGTGGCGGCGCTGCGCGACTACCACCTGCTGCCCAGCGTGCGCGGCGACCTGCTGGCCCGCCTGGGCCGCACCGGGGAGGCCCGCGCCGAGTTCGCGCGGGCCGCCGCGCTCACCCGCAACGAGCGGGAACGGCGGATGCTGCTGCGACGGGCGGAGGAGACGGGCGCATAGGCGCACGAAGAGGGCACGCGAAGACGGCACGTGAAGACGGCGCGCGAAGAGGCGCGAGCAGACCCGAGCCGGTGCGGAAGTCCGGCGGCCGTGCTCTCCGCGACGCCCGCCGACTCCGTGACCGCCCCGGCGACCGCCCCGGCTCTTCCCGGGCCGCCCCGGCGTCGCCCCAGTGGCTCCGGCTCCGGCCGCGTCCGGGAGGAGGTCGCGGAACCCGAGGGCGCTGACCCCGAGGGCGCGGTACCCGAAGTCGCGTAACCCGGGGGCGCGGGACCCGGGGCAGGAGCTTTCGCGGGGGAGGACCCCAGGGGTGCGGCGCGCCGGTGTTGGTGTCACGTCACGGGGTGGCCCAGCAGCATCGTCGGGGCGCCCGCCACGCGGGTCAGGAAGACCGTGACGGCGGCGCTGCCGTGGGGCTTGGGCAGGACCTTGCGGCGCAGCTCCTCCGGTTCCACCGCCGAGCCGCGCTTCTTCACGGTCAGCGTGCCGACCCGGCGCTCCCGCAGGAGGGCCTTCAGCTTCTTGGCGTTGAACGGCATCCGGTCGGTGATCTCGTAGGCGGTGGCGTACGGCGTCGGGCGGTGGGTGTCGGCGGTGACGTACGCGATGGTCGGGTCGAGGAGCCCGCCGTCGAGCTCCTGGGCGACCTCGGCGACCAGGTGCGCGCGGACGACCGCGCCGTCCGGCTCGTACAGGTACCGGCCGGGCGGACGCACCGCCGGGTCGGGCAGGCCGCGCGAGAGGAGGGTGCGCGGCCCGGGCAGCAGGGTCGCCCGGACCGTGCCCGGGGGCACCTGCTGCTCGGGGCCGCACCACAGCACGGCCTCCTTCACCTCCCCGCCGTCCGAGATCCACTCGGCGGCGAAGTCCTCGGGAACGGCCTCGTGCGGAATGCCGGGCGCGACCTTGAGCGCGGCGGCGCGTGTCGCCGCGCGGGCCGCCCCGACGGCCCAGGACAGCGGGGGCGAGTACGCCTCGGGGTCGAAGACCCGGCCCCGGCCGCCCCGCCGGGCCGGGTCGACGAAAACGGCGTCGTACCCGCCCGTGTCGACATCAGCGACGTCGGCCTCCCGCACCTCGATCAGACCGTCGAGCCCCAGGGCCTGCGCGTTCGCCCGCGCCACCGCCGCGGTCAACGGGTCCCGGTCCACCGCCAGGACCCGGATCCCGGCGCGGGCCAGCGCGACCGCGTCCCCGCCGATGCCGCAGCACAGGTCCGCCACCGAGGTCACGCCCCGCTCCACGAAGCACCGCGCCCGGTACGCCGCCACGCTCGCCCGGGTCGACTGCTCGACGCCGTGGGGCGTGAAGAACATCCGGGCGGCGTCCTCCTCCCCGAACTTCGCCACCGCCCGTTGCCGCAGTCGCGCCTGGCCGAGTGCCGCCGACACCAGCTCCGCCGGGTGGGTGCGGCGCAGCCGGGTGGCGACGGCGAGTTCCTGCGCGGGGGAGGTGTCGCGCACCTCGTCGAGGAGGGCGCGGCCTTCGGGGGTGAGGAGCGGGGCGAGGTCGTTCACCGGGTCATTGTGGGCCAGTCGGTGGACCGCGCGCGTCCCGCCGCGGTGTCGGGCCGGGGCCGGGGGGACGGGCTGCGAGGATCCGGCACCATGCGAGTAGTAGGACAAACTGATAAAAGGTCGGCGCGCGGAAGGAGGCGGACCGGTCTCGCCGCTCTCGCCCTCGCCGCCCTCGCCGCGGGCTGCGGCCAGGGTGCCGCCACCGAGGTCCAGGGGGCCGGGGGCCGGCAGCCCCTGAACGCGCCCCCGGCCCGCGCCCTCGACTCCTATGCCGACAAGCTCCACGCCCGCCACGCGGCCCGGGCCGCCGCCGCCCGCAGCTGGGGCCTGAAGCAGACACCGCTCACCGCCCCGGCACCGCCCGCGCGCAAACCGACGATCACCACCCGCAAGGGCTTCGAGGTGGAGGGGCACCGGCGGCTGGGCCTCCCCCCGGTCTTCACCACGGTCCCGACGGACCAGAAGGTCGTCTTCCTCACCATCGACGACGGCGCCGAGAAGGACCCGGCCTTCCTGCGGATGATGAACGAACTGCAGGTCCCGTACACCGCCTTCCTCAGCGACTACGTGGTCAAGGACGACTACGCCTACTTCGAGAAGATGCGGGACCTGGGCGTCGGCCTGCACAACCACACGCTCCACCACCCCTACCTGCCCAAGCTCTCCTACGACCGGCAGAAGCGCGAGATCTGCGGTATGCAGCGGGTGATCGAGAAGCGGTACGGCGAGCGCCCCGTCCTGTTCCGCCCGCCCTTCGGCAACTACAACAAGGACACCCTGCGCGTCGCCAAGTCCTGCGGCATCACCCACGTGCCTCTGTGGAACGAGGAGGTGTTCGCCGACCGCTGGGACTACCGCGAGTGGGACCGCAAACTGCGCCCCGGCGACATCGTCCTCAGCCACTTCCGGGGACGGGACGACTGGAAGGGCACGATGCCCGACATGATCCGCCGCTTCCTCGACAAGGTCACGGCCGAGGGCTACGCGGTGGGACGCCTGGAGGACTACCTGTGAGGCGGGGCCCGGCGACCACGCTCCGCCTCCTGGCCGCCGGTGCCGCCGCCCTGCTCACGACCCTCGCGGCCTGCGCCACCCCCGCCGCCGGACCCCCCGGCGGCACCGCCCGGCACGGACACGGCGCCGCAGCACACGGAACGGGCGGCCACGACGGCCCCGGGGCGGACGGCGGCGCCGGGGCGGACGGCGGCGCCGGGGCGAGTGACGGCACCCGGGCAGGGGACGGACCCGGGAAGGGTGACGGAACCGGGGACGGTGACGGGTCCGGGGACCGTGACGGGTCCGCAGCGGACGCCGGCGCCGGCGTCGGTGCGGGTGAGGACGCGGGGGCACGGGCCGGGACCGGGGCAGGCGCGGGGGACGGCACCGGAAGCGGAGCGGGGCGGTCGGCGGGCGGGGGCGGGGAAGCCCGGGCGGGGAATCACCTTCCCCCCGTGATCGACCGTGTCCCGACGCGCGACCGGGTCGTGTTCCTGACCTACGACGACGGTGCCGGACGCGACCCCGGGCTCATCGACCTGATCCGCGACCGCCGTCTGCCGGTCACCCTGTTCCTCACCGACGCCGTGGCCGGTCCCGGGTACGGCCGCTTCGCCCGGCTGCGGGCGGTCGGCGCCGGCCTGCAGAACCACACCCTGGACCACCCCTCCCTGCGGGGCCTGCCCTACGCGGGCCAGCGCGCCGAGATCTGCGGCCAGCAGCGCAAGCTCAGGGCCCGCTTCGGGGTCCGGGCCCGCTTCCTCCGCCCGCCCCACGGCACGTACGACTCCACGACGCTGCGCGCCGCCGCCGACTGCCACATCGCCGCGGTGGTCCTGTGGAGGGCCACCGTGCAACCGGACGGCACCCTCGCCGACGCCCGCGGTCCGTACCGGCCGCGCCCCGGCGACATCATCCGCGTCCCGTCGGACGGAGCGCCGGCGCCGTCCCTCCGGGAGCGCACGGAACGGCTCCTGGCCGAGCTGGACGGGCACGGCCTGACGGTGGCCTCCCTGGAGGACCACTGGGACGCCGCCGGGTCACCGGCCGCCGACGGACACCGCGACGCCTCGGCCCCGCCCTCCGGCGGCACGCCACCCGGCGATGCGCGGCCCCGCGGGACGGCCCCCGGGAGCACCTGAGGCCCGGCGCGGACGGCGCACCCGTCTCCGACGCGCGGCACGCAATTGGCACTCCGCTTGACCGAGTGCTAATCGCGGTCATAGTCTCGGGTCTGGCACTCCCCCCTGGAGAGTGCCAACAACGCGACGGGCAGGTCCGGCACCCGCGACGACGGATCGACCTGGTCGCCACCTCAGACAGTTAACCCCGTGAGATCTCCGAAGGGGGAGGTCGGATCGTGACGACCGCCAGCTCCAAGGTTGCCATCAAGCCGCTCGAGGACCGCATCGTGGTCCAGCCGCTCGACGCCGAGCAGACCACGGCTTCGGGCCTGGTCATTCCGGACACCGCCAAGGAGAAGCCCCAGGAGGGCGTCGTCCTGGCCATCGGCCCGGGCCGGATCGAGGACGGCAAGCGCGTCGAGCTCGACGTGAAGGTCGGCGATGTCGTGCTCTACAGCAAGTACGGCGGCACCGAGGTGAAGTACAACGGCGAGGAGTACCTCGTCCTCTCGGCTCGCGACGTCCTCGCGATCGTCGAGAAGTAAGCCACCTCGAAGCACATTTGCTCGAACTGCGCCCCTGGCCCCCGCCATCGCTGAGAAGCCGGGCGCCCGGGGCGCAGTGTTGTCATCCAGAATTCCGAGAGGGCTCCCGCTGCCATGGCGAAGATCCTGAAGTTCGACGAGGACGCCCGTCGCGCCCTCGAGCGCGGCGTCGACAAGCTGGCCGACACGGTGAAGGTGACGATCGGCCCCCGGGGCCGCAACGTCGTCATCGACAAGAAGTTCGGCGCCCCCACCATCACCAACGACGGTGTCACGATCGCCCGTGAGGTCGAGGTCGAGGACCCGTACGAGAACCTCGGCGCGCAGCTGGTGAAGGAGGTGGCGACCAAGACCAACGACATCGCTGGTGACGGCACCACCACCGCCACCGTGCTCGCCCAGGCCCTGGTCCGCGAGGGCCTGAAGAACGTGGCCGCCGGTGCCTCTCCGGCCGCCCTGAAGAAGGGCATCGACGCGGCCGTCGCCGCGGTCTCGGAGGACCTGCTCGCGTCGGCCCGCCCGATCGACGAGAAGTCCGACATCGCCGCCGTGGCCGCGCTGTCCGCCCAGGACCAGCAGGTCGGCGAGCTCATCGCCGAGGCCATGGACAAGGTCGGCAAGGACGGTGTCATCACCGTCGAGGAGTCCAACACCTTCGGCCTGGAGCTCGACTTCACCGAGGGCATGGCCTTCGACAAGGGCTACCTGTCGCCCTACTTCGTCACCGACCAGGAGCGTATGGAGGCCGTCCTCGACGACCCGTACATCCTGATCACGCAGGGCAAGATCAGCGCGATCGCCGACCTGCTGCCGCTGCTGGAGAAGGTCATCCAGGCCAACTCCTCCAAGCCGCTGCTGATCATCGCCGAGGACGTCGAGGGCGAGGCCCTGTCGACCCTGGTCGTCAACAAGATCCGCGGCACCTTCAACGCCGTCGCCGTGAAGGCCCCCGGCTTCGGTGACCGCCGCAAGGCGATGCTCCAGGACATGGCCGTCCTCACCGGCGCCACGGTCGTCTCCGAGGAGGTCGGCCTCAAGCTGGACCAGGTCGGCCTGGACGTGCTCGGCTCCGCCCGCCGCGTAACCGTCACCAAGGACGACACCACGATCGTCGACGGCGGTGGCAACAAGGAGGACGTGACCGGTCGCGTCGCCCAGATCAAGGCCGAGATCGAGACCACCGACTCCGACTGGGACCGCGAGAAGCTCCAGGAGCGCCTCGCGAAGCTGGCCGGCGGCGTGTGCGTGATCAAGGTCGGCGCCGCCACCGAGGTGGAGCTCAAGGAGAAGAAGCACCGTCTGGAGGACGCCATCTCCGCGACCCGCGCCGCGGTCGAGGAGGGCATCGTCTCCGGTGGTGGCTCCGCGCTGGTCCACGCCGTCAAGGTCCTCGAGGGCAACCTCGACAAGACCGACGACGAGGCCACCGGTGTCTCCGTGGTCCGCAAGGCCGCCGTCGAGCCGCTGCGCTGGATCGCCGAGAACGCCGGCCTCGAGGGCTACGTGATCGTCTCCAAGGTCGCCGAGCTGGAGAAGGGCAGCGGTTACAACGCCGCCACCGGCGAGTACGGCGACCTGATCAAGGCCGGCGTCATCGACCCGGTCAAGGTCACCCGCTCCGCCCTGGAGAACGCCGCTTCCATCGCCTCCCTGCTCCTCACGACCGAGACCCTGGTCGTCGAGAAGAAGGAAGAGGAGGAGCCGGCCGCCGCGGGCCACGGCCACGGCCACGCCCACTGAGGCACCCGCCCGTCCGGTGAAGCCCCCGCTGCCCGTCAGGGCGCGGGGGCTTCCCCATGCCCTGCACGCGCACGACCGGGCGCGGGCGGGCGTGCGCCGCAGCCGCCCGGTCGCGCGGTCGCGCGGTCGCGCGGCCGACGCCGGGATCTCGGAACTCCGGCGGGGCTCGCGTCCGGGGTGAGGATTTCGTGGGGCTCGCGTCCGGGGTGAGAGCTTTGGCGCGGTCCGCGCACGGGTTGAGGGTTTCGGCGGGGCTCGCGTCCGGGCAGAGGGGGGCTTCGGCGCGGTCCGCGCACGGGCTCAGAGCTCCGTGGGCTCCAGGGCACCGAGTTGCGCCATCAGGCCCAGCCGGTCGTACTGCCACCAGCCCTCGGCGATCCGGCCGCGGTCGTCGAAGCGGAAGACGGTCGTCCCCGTCATGGCCGCCTTCTTGCCCGTGGCGGGGATGCCCAGGAACTCGCCCTTCTGCGTGCCCTCCCAGGACCACCGCGTGCACACCCGGTCGCCCTCGGCGAACTGGTCCTCGATCCGGAGGACGAAGTCGAACCCGTCCCGCCAGACGTCCATCTCGCGCCGCAGGTGGTCCAGCCCGATCACGTCCTGTTCGTTGGCCGGATCGTGGTCGCGGTAGTGCTCCGCGACGATCCCGGCCATCGGGGACAGGTCGCCGTCACCGGCCAGCACCTCGAAGAACCTCCGCGCGGTACCGGTGTGCAGCTGTGCGTCCCGTACGACGTCCAGGTTCGTGAACGTCGGGGAGCCGTCGCACAGGGCCACCATCTCCCGGAAGATGCGGTCGGTCTCCGGCAGCCGCGAGTTGCGCATCGCCTCCTCGTACGACGGGAACTCCACGATCTCGATGAGGTGCGACGCATCCGAGCGGTCCTTGGCGACCACCGCGTGCGTCGCCGTCCGCTTGCCCCTGGACTGCTCGACCCACTGGTCCATGAGCCGGTTGATGTCGTCGAAGCGGTTGGTCCTGCAGTCGATGAGCTGGACGAAGGTCATCACGTTCACCTCCGGCCCCCCTGCGTTCCGGGTCCGGGTCCGGTCAGAAGCCGCCACCTCATTTTCCCACCGGACCCCGGTCGCCACATCGCCTCACCGGGCGGGCGGCGACCGGACACCGTCGCCCGGTGAGCGGCCGGCGCACCTGCCGTGCGCCGGCACACCCCTCGCGGGCACCGCCTCCCGGGCACCGCCGGCAATGCGGCAGGCCGGCCGCCGAGCGCGGCACCGCACCGGCACGCACCCCGCCACCGCTTCCGCCGGTGGCCCGGGGAGAGGGGGCCGGGTGTCACCGGCGCTGCCCCTGGGGCTTCGCCACCGCTTCTGCCCGCACCTTGTCCGACGGCACTTTGTCAGCCGGTACCGACGGCACTTTGTCCGCCGGTACCGGCGCGGCACGGGCACCGGCGCCGGCACCGGCACCGGCACCGGCAAGGACCCTGGCGCCCCGGCAAGGCCCCTGGCGCCCGTGCGTTCCTGGATGGTGACGTGCTGGACGGAGCTGTTCTCCCCACAGCGTCCCGTCCGTCCCGTCGTCCCGTTCGTCCCGTCCGGAACCGGCCGCTTCCCCTGTTCGCGCCAGGCCCTACTGCGGGCCGTATTTCCGTCCCGTACGGGAGGTGATCCCGCCGAGCAGCCCGCGCGGGACCAGCTTCGCCGCACCCATGAGCGCCTTGTAACGCGGGTCGGGGATCGACACCGACTTGCCGCGGGCCAGATCCGCCAGCCCGGCCTCGGCCACCTTGTCGGCGTCCAGCCACATCCAGTTGGGGATGCTGTCCGTTCCCATCCCCGCTCGCTCGTGGAATTCGGTGCGCACGAATCCCGGGCACAGTGCCATCAGGCGTACCCCGCTGCCGGCCAGGTCCTTGGCCGCACCCTGGGTGAACTGCACGACCCACGCCTTGGACGCCCCGTAGGTCCCCCGCGGTACGAACGCCGCCACGGAGGCCACGTTCACCACGCCGCCGCGTCCACGTTCCCGCATCGCCTCGGCCGCCGCCGAGGTCAGGCGCAGCACGGCCTCGCAGTGCACCTTGATCATCCGCAGCTCGTCGGCCATGGAGACGTCCAGGTAACGGCCCTTGTTGCCGAATCCGGCGTTGTTGATCAGCAGGTCGACGGGGTTCTTGCGGTCCCCGAGACGGTCGGCCACCGCCTCGATGCCCTCGTCCTCCGCCAGGTCGGCCGAGAGCACCTCGGCCTCGATGCCGTGCAGGTCGTGCAGCTCGGTCGCCTGCTCCCGCAGCCGGGCGATGTCTCGGGCCACCAGCACCAGGTCATGTCCGTCGGCCCCCAGCCGCCGCGCGAACGCGGCACCGATGCCTGCCGTCGAACCCGTAATCAGAGCCGTTGTCATGGCGCAAGACTAGTTACCCGGAGGCAAGCCGTCCGCTCGGTGTCCCCGCCTCCGGCGGTGCACGGGAGCCCGGCCCGCCTCCACCGTGCGCCGCCCCGCGCCCGTGGCCCTGGTGCCTCGCGTGGTCTGCGTGACCGGGGTGGGCGCGCCGGGTGACCACCGGACTCACCACGGCATCCGTCCACCACCGGGCGAACAGGGCGCCGATGGTCACCGCCAAGGCGGTGACCATCGAACTCAGTGCGACGACGAGGCGCTTCCGGCGGAAGCCGCGACGGGAGGCACCGGGCGGGACTTCTCCGCCCGGCGCCGCGCTGGGGGTCGGGTAACGAGGCATGCAACGAGCCTCGTGGATCACTGTCCTCCGGACATCGGGGAACCGCCCCCAGTCACCCCGGAGACAACCCGCGGCCGCGGTCCGGGGTTTCCCCTTAGGAGCCGTCTGCGGTCTGCCATCCTGCCGTCAGCCGAGCGTCATCTGCCGACCGTCATCTGCCGTCAGCCGACCGTCATCTGCCGTGTGGCGTCGGCCCTGTGACTCAGCCGTGTGGCGCCGGCCGTCTGGCGTCGGTCGTCCGCCGTCCCCCGCGTGCCATGCCCGTGGCTGTCGGCCCGTCAGCCCGCGCGCACAGTTCCGGACTCCGCGGAGTCCTGGCGCTTCTCGGCCCTGCCGGACTTCCTGGTCGTGTCGGGCATCCCGCCGTCGTCGTCGTTCTCGTCGGCCCTCTCGTTCCTGTCCGGCCTTCCGGCCTCCCTGGACCTCTCCACGTGGGCCCGTGCAGCCGCCAGGGACTCCGGGTGGAGCGCCGGCCCCGCCGCCAGCAGCCGGGGGAGCAGCGTCCGGTCCGTCGTCATGGCCCGGAACTGCAGGGCGACCGTCACGTCGTGAGCAGGGCGGTGCACGATGCGCACCGGGTCGCCCGCCCGTATCTCACCCGGGCGCACGACGCGCAGATACGCCCCCGGCGCACCCCGCTCGGTGAACCGCTTCACCCAGCCCTTCTCACCCAGATGCCCCTGGAAGGTGCGGCACGGAATGCGTCCGCTCGTGACCTCCAGGATCACCTCGTCGCCGATGGCCCAGCGCTCGCCGATCAGCGCGCCGGACACCTCGACGCCCTCCGTGGTCAGGTTCTCGCCGAAGCATCCGTGGGACAGGGTCCGCCCCAGGGTGCGTTCCCACGCGTCGAGATCCTCCCGGGCCATCGCGTAGACGGCCTGGTCGTTCCCGCCGTGGTGCCGGGTCTCGCACACCGCGTCCCCGGCCAGCCCGCTGCCCCCGACACCCTTGGGTCCGGGTGCGGCCACCCGGACGGGCCCGTCCACCGGTCGCTTGTCGATGCCGGTCACGCCCTCGGGCTGGGACGTGTAGGTGACGGGCCGGGGGCGCCCCAGGTTCACAGAGAGAAGCCGCATGAGCGAACGGTAGGCGATGCGGGTCAAAGCGTCGACGGAGTTCGGGGCCGGACGTCAAAGGATCGCTTATCCTTGCCGGTGTGATCGAAGCCCGTCACCTCCGTGTGCTGCGCGCCGTGTCCGCCAGCGGTTCCTTCTCCGCGGCGGCCCGCGAGCTGGGCTGCACCCAGCCCGCCGTCAGCCAGCAGATGAAGGCTCTGGAGGCGTCCGTCGGCACTCCGCTGCTCGTCCGCAGCGGCCGCGAGATGCGTCTGACCCAGGCCGGCGAGGCGCTGGTGCGGCACGCGGCCGGGATCCTCGCCGGGCTCACCGCCGCCGAGGAGGAGGTCGCGGCCATCGCCGGGCTGCGGGCGGGACGGGTGCGACTGGTGTCCTTCCCCAGCGGCAGTTCCACCCTGGTGCCGGCGGCGCTGGCCGCGCTGCGCGACGCGCACCCCGGGACCCGGGTGTCCCTGGAGGAGGCGGAGCCGCCCCGTTCCGTCGGACTGCTGCGGGACGGCGACTGCGACGTGGCCCTCGCGTTCCGCTACGAGGGGGCGGCGGGCGCCGAGGAGTGGGACGACCTCGTCGTCCGGCCGCTGCTGTCGGACCGGCTGGTGGGCCTCGTCCCGGAACGGCACCGGCTCGCGCGCGCCGAGTCCGTCGCCATCGGGGAACTCGCCGACGAGCCGTGGATCGCGGGCTGTCCGCGCTGCCGCGGGCAGTTGGTGGAGGTGTGCGAGACGGCCGGCTTCACCCCGCACATCGACTTCGCCACCGACGACTACCCGGCCGTCGCCGGTCTGGTCGGCGCCGGCCTCGGTGTGGCGGTGCTGCCGCAGCTGGCCGTGGAGTCCGTCCGGCCCAGGGGCGTGCGCACGGTCCGCCTGGAGCCCGCGGTGCGGCGTGAGATCGTCGCCCTCACGCTTCCAGATCTCGCCCAGGTCCCGGCGGTCGCCGCGACGCTCGACCACCTCGCGCGGGCTGCCGCCCGGTAGCGGAGCGGCGCGGCCCGGCCGTCACCCCCGCCGCGCGATCGCCTGCGGCGGCCGAACGGTGATCACCTCCAGCGACAAAACAAGGGCACCTGCGTGCCCCCTGCGGAGAAACGTTCCTTCAGTTGTTCGAAGCGGCGTGCCCGCCGCCGGCCGACGCCGACACCAGCCGGTGCCGCGCCCGCCCCATCAGTTCTTCGCGCTCGTCCTCGGTCAGTCCGCCCCACACGCCGTACGGCTCGCGTACCGCCAGCGCGTGGGCCGCGCACTCGGCGCGCACCGGGCACCTCATGCAGACCTCCTTGGCCGAGTTCTCGCGAGCGCTTCGCGCCGCACCGCGCTCGCCCTCGGGGTGGAAGAAGAGGGAGCTGTCCACCCCGCGGCACGCAGCCAGGAGCTGCCAGTCCCACAGGTCCGCGTTCGGTCCGGGAAGGCGGGAGAAATCTGCCATTGCGTGACCCCTTGTAGCCGTTCTGGGCGGATCTGGTGTCCACGACCGTACAACTACGATCCAAGGAGATGAAAATATGACTCATTGCGAATCTAGTCGCAGACACCAACAAGAGGGAAGAAAAGGGTCTAAATGGGGCACGGGTTGTGATGAATCGTGGAGGGTCTGCGCGCATGTCTGCACCGTGTCCGCGTCCTCACGTAGAGTGCCGAAGATGGCAGACGGCCCCGTAACTCTTTCGAGTGACCGTCGTTGAGAGTGCGAGGCGGTTGAAGGAACAAGCGCTCGGGCGGGCGTCCGAGACGGTCGACCGCACAGGTGACGATTTCGTACCAGCCTGGAGGCTCAAGGTGACGCGCATCAGCTGCGGAGGGCGGCCATGACTTCCGTCCTCGTCTGCGACGACTCCCCGCTTGCCCGAGAGGCGCTTCGCCGCGCGGTCGCGACCGTGCCCGGCGTGGAGCGCGTGACGACGGCGGCCAACGGCGAGGAAGTCCTCCGCCGCTGGGGCGCCGACCGCTCGGACCTGATTCTGATGGACGTACGCATGCCCGGCCTGGGCGGCGTCGAGACGGTCCGGCGGCTGCTGTCCGCCGACCCCGGTGCACGCATCATCATGCTCACCGTGGCCGAGGACCTCGACGGCGTGGCGCTCGCCGTCGCCGCCGGGGCCCGCGGCTACCTGCACAAGGACGCCTCCCGCGCGGAACTGCGCGCGACCGTCACGCAGGCCCTCGCCGACCCGACCTGGCGGCTCGCCCCGCGGCGGCTGCGCTCCGCCGAGATGGGGGCCGCGCCCACACTCACCGCACGGGAGATCCAGGTCCTGGAGGGCATGAGCCACGGCCGCTCCAACGCGGAGATCGGCCGTGAGCTGTTCCTCTCCGAGGACACCGTGAAGACGCACGCGCGGCGCCTGTTCAAGAAGCTGGGCGCCTCGGACCGGGCCCACGCGGTGGCGCTCGGATTCCGGTGGGGTCTGGTGCGCTAGGGCCTGTCCTTCGGATCGGACCGGACGCGGTGCCCGGCACCGTACGGCGACCGGCGAGCGGGGGCACGCCGATGCCCCCGCACGGCCCGCACCCGCCGTCACCGGTGACCGACGGCGCCTGTGGCGCGGCGGCCGGCCCGTCGCTCCGGCGGGGGCCGTGGCCGGGCCGGAGGAGACCGGGGCCCTGCGACGCCGGGCCGATCCGAACGACAGGTCCCAGGGCCTCCCGGAGCTGCCGTGACGCACCCCCCTCGACGTGCCCCCACCAGGGCGGGGAGGGTGCTCGCCGGATGCCCGCTGCTCGTTTCGCCGCGGATGACGCATCCTTGAGGTGTGGAGTTCCTCGGGGACGGGTCGGTCGAGCGGAAGGGGAGGGCGCAAGGGATGAGTTTCGGCGCACCTGCTCATAACGCTTCGGTGCACAACCAGGGACGCGGTGCCGCGGACCCGACGGCCGCAAGGCACCATGGACCGATGCGCGACGACGAGGCGGGCACTGCCCAGGGGGCGATCGGTGCGCTCGTCCATCGCGCGGTCGACGGCGACGAGCAGGCCACCCATGATCTGCTGGCGCACGTCCACCCCCTGGCCCTGCGCTACTGCCGCACCCGGCTGTCCCGCCTCCCGGGCGACGCCCGGCACTTCGTCGAGGACCTCGCCCAGGAGGTCTGCGTCGCGGTGCTGCTCGCGCTGCCCCGCTACAAGGACACCGGGCGCCCCTTCGAGGCGTTCGTCTTCGCCATCGCCGCGCACAAGGTCGCCGACCTGCAGCGGGCCGCCATGCGGCACCCCGGATCGACGGCCGTGCCCTCCGACGAGATGCCCGAGCGCCCCGACGACTCGCTGGGGCCGGAGGAGCGTGCCCTGCTCAGCAGTGACGCCGAATGGGCCAAGAAGCTGCTGGCCAACCTGCCCGAGAACCAGCGCGAGCTGCTCCTGCTGCGCATCGCGGTCGGCCTCACGGCGGAGGAGACCGGTCAGATGTTGGGAATGTCACCCGGCGCCGTCCGGGTCGCCCAGCACCGTGCGCTCAGCAGACTGCGCGCCCTGGCCGAGCAGTAACCCTGCACCGCGGCCGCCTCTTCGGCCCCTGAACGGGCAGCGGAGCGGACCCGTACGAACATACGAAGACCGGAGCCCTGCTTGATCGTGGAATGAGCCACCCGTCCTTCCCGTTAGCATGGGCATCCGCACCGATCAAGGCCATTTGGGGAAGGTGTCATGACTGCCAACGTCGACGGAGTGCCCGGAAAATTCGCGACACTCGGGCTGACCTACGACGACGTGCTGCTGCTGCCGGGCGCGTCGGACATGGCGCCCGACGACATCGACACCGCCTCGTACGTCTCCCGGAACGTGCGGGTCAACATCCCGCTGCTGTCCGCCGCCATGGACAAGGTGACCGAGTCCCGCATGGCGATCGCGATGGCCCGCCAGGGCGGCGTCGGTGTCCTGCACCGCAACCTGTCCATCGAGGACCAGGCCAACCAGGTCGACCTGGTGAAGCGCTCCGAGTCCGGCATGGTCACCGACCCGATCACCATCCACCCCGATGCCCTGCTCGCCGAGGCCGACGCGCTGTGCGCCAAGTTCCGCATCAGCGGCGTCCCCGTCACCGACGGCAACAAGCGGCTGCTCGGCATCGTCACCAACCGCGACATGGCCTTCGAGACGGACCGCTCCCGCCAGGTGCGCGAGGTCATGACCCCCATGCCCCTGGTCACCGGCAAGGTCGGGATCTCCGGCACGGACGCCATGGAGCTGCTGCGCCGGCACAAGATCGAGAAGCTGCCGCTGGTCGACGACCACGGCGTGCTCAAGGGCCTGATCACGGTCAAGGACTTCGTCAAGGCCGAGCAGTACCCGAACGCCGCGAAGGACGGCGAGGGCCGGCTCCTGGTCGGCGCCGCGGTCGGTGTCGCCGGTGACGCGTTCGAGCGCGCCCAGGCCCTGATCGAGTCGGGCGTCGACTTCATCGTCGTCGACACCGCGCACGGCCACTCCCGGCTGGTCGGCGACATGGTCGCCAAGATCAAGTCGAACTCCTCCGGCGTCGACGTCATCGGCGGCAACGTCGCCACCCGCGACGGGGCCAAGGCCCTCGTCGACGCGGGCTGTGACGGCATCAAGGTCGGCGTCGGCCCCGGCTCCATCTGCACCACGCGCGTCGTCGCCGGCGTCGGCGTTCCGCAGGTCACGGCGATCTACGAGGCCGCGCTCGCCGCCAAGGACGCCGGTGTCCCGGTCATCGGCGACGGCGGCCTGCAGTACTCGGGCGACATCGCCAAGGCCCTGGTCGCCGGCGCGGACACGGTCATGCTGGGCTCGCTGCTCGCCGGCTGCGAGGAGTCCCCCGGCGAGCTGATGTTCATCAACGGCAAGCAGTTCAAGTCGTACCGCGGCATGGGTTCCCTCGGCGCCATGCAGACCCGCGGCGACCGCAAGTCGTTCTCCAAGGACCGCTACTTCCAGGAGGGCGTCGCCTCCGACGAGCAGCTCGTCCCCGAGGGCATCGAGGGCCAGGTCCCCTACCGGGGCCCGCTCGCCTCCGTCGTCCACCAGCTGGTCGGCGGCCTGCGCCAGTCGATGTTCTACGTCGGCGGCCGGACCGTGCCCGAGCTGCAGGACAACGGCCGTTTCGTCCGGATCACCTCCGCGGGCCTCAAGGAGAGCCACCCGCACGACATCCAGATGACGGTCGAGGCACCGAACTACAGCCGCCAGTAGCGGCCGTCTCAGGCGAGGGCGGCTCCGGACGGATCCGGGGCCGCCCTCGCCGTACGTCCGGGGCGGTGGCCGTCGTCACCGTCGGGGATACTGGAAGGCGCTGCAACGCATCAGGGAAAGGCCACAGACGTGACTGAGATCGAGATCGGGCGCGGCAAGCGCGGCCGCCGGGCGTACGCCTTCGACGACATCGCGGTCGTCCCCAGCCGCCGTACGCGGGACCCGAAGGAGGTCTCGATCGCCTGGCAGATCGACGCCTACCGCTTCGAGCTGCCGTTCCTGGCCGCTCCCATGGACTCGGTCGTCTCGCCGGCCACGGCGATCCGCATCGGCGAGCTCGGCGGCCTCGGTGTGCTGAACCTCGAGGGCCTGTGGACGCGCCACGAGGACCCGCAGCCGCTGCTCGACGAGATCGTCGGCCTCGACGCGGACACGGCGACCCGCCGCCTGCAGGAGATCTACGCCGCCCCCATCAAGGAGGAGCTGATCGGGCAGCGCATCAAGGAGGTGCGGGACTCCGGCGTCGTGACCGCCGCCGCGCTCTCCCCGCAGCGCACCGCCCAGTTCTCCAAGGCCGTGGTGGACGCGGGCGTCGACATCTTCGTCATCCGCGGGACCACCGTGTCGGCCGAGCACGTCTCCAGCTCGCACGAGCCGCTGAACCTCAAGCAGTTCATCTACGAGCTCGACGTGCCGGTGATCGTGGGCGGCTGCGCCACCTACACGGCCGCCCTGCACCTGATGCGCACCGGCGCGGCGGGCGTCCTCGTCGGCTTCGGCGGCGGCGCCGCGCACACCACGCGCAACGTGCTGGGCATCCAGGTGCCGATGGCCACCGCGGTGGCCGACGTGGCCGCGGCCCGTCGCGACTACATGGACGAGTCCGGGGGCCGGTACGTGCACGTCATCGCGGACGGCGGCGTCGGCTGGTCCGGCGACCTGCCCAAGGCGATCGCCTGCGGTGCCGACTCCGTGATGATGGGTTCCCCGCTCGCGCGGGCGACCGACGGCCCCGGCAAGGGCCACCACTGGGGCATGGAGGCCGTCAACGAGGAACTGCCGCGCGGCAAGAAGGTCGACCTCGGTACGGTCGGCACCATCGAGGAGATCCTCACCGGCCCCTCGCACACCCCGGACGGTTCCATGAACTTCTTCGGCGCCCTGCGCCGCGCCATGGCGACCACCGGGTACAGCGAGCTCAAGGAGTTCCAGCGCGTCGAGGTCACGGTCGCGGACTCGGAGCACAAGCGGTAACGACGCCGCGCGTTTCCGCCGCCCACGCCGACGAAGGCCGGCCGCCCCCACGACGGGGGCGGCCGGCCTTCGTCATGGAGGAGGGCGCGGGGCGGTGCCGGAACCCTCCGACGCGGGAGGCGCATGGGGGCGGGCCCCCGCGGAGCGCGTGGGCAGTGGCAGCGGCAGTGGCAGTGGCAGAGGCAGCGGCAGCGGTAAGAGGCCGCGAGGGCGTGGCGCTCGTCGGGCGGCCCCTCTCACAAGCGGTGCGCCGCCCCCGTCGGGGTCGCGCCGCGCGTGTCCAGCAGCAGCTGTGCCTTCACCGACAGGCCCTGGAGGTCATAGGTGCGGTGCTGCTGGAGCAGGATCGTCAGGTCGGCGTCGGCCGCCGCCTCGTAGAGGGAGTCGGCTCGCGGGACGGGGCGGCCGAGGACGCTCCACGAGGGGACGTGGGGGTCGTGGTAGCTGACCGAGGCCCCCAGCTCCATCAGCCGGACCGCGATCTCCCGGGCGGGACTTCCCTGCTGGTCGGCGAGATCGGCCTTGTAGGTGACCCCGAGCAGCAGCACCCGTGCACCGCGCGCGGACTTGCCGTGCTCGTTGAGGAGGGCGGCGGCACGCTGGACGACGTAACCGGGCATCCCGTTGTTGACCTGCTGCGCCAGTTCGGCCATCCGCAGGGTGCGGCCGGTACCGGTGGTCGGGCTGTGGGGAGCGGCGTGCCCGCCGACGCCCGGGCCGGGGCGGAACGCCTGGAAGCCGAAGGGCTTGGTCTCCGCGCAGCGGATGACGTCCCAGAAGTCGACGCCGAGGTCGTGGCAGAGGACGGCCATCTCGTTGACCAGGGCGATGTTCACGTGCCGGAAGGTGCTCTCCAGCAGCTGCACGGTCTCCGCCTCACGCAGCCCGCGCGCCCGGACGACCTTGTCGGTGAGCCGGCCGTAGAAGGCGGCGGCGGACTCGGTGCAGGCGGGGGTGAGGCCGCCGATGACCTTGGGGGTGTTCGCGGGCGTGAAGTCACGGTTGCCCGGGTCGACCCGGCTGGGGGAGTGGGCGAGGTGGAAGTCGCGGCCGGCACGCAGCCCCGACCCCTGCTCCAGGAGCGGCCGGATGAACCCCTCCGTCGTTCCGGGCACCACCGGGGATTCCAGGATCACCGTGGTGTGCGGACGCAGCCGGGGAGCGAGGGTGCGGGCGGCGGCCTCCACCTGGGACAGGTCCGGCTCGCCGTCGGCGCCGCGCGGGGCCGGCGCGCAGATCAGGACCGTGCGCACCCGGCCCAGCTCGGCGGGGCCGGCGGTCACGCGGAAGCCCTGCGCGAGCATGCGGCGCAGCTCTGCGGGGCTGAGGGAGCCCGCCTCGGGCCCGGTCCGGTAGCCGATGGTGGGGATGCCTGCGGCGACGGCGGCCTGGGCCGTCGGCAGGCCGTACGGGCCGAGACCGATGACGGCGAGATCTGCGGGCATGGCGTGGACCGTCCTTCCCGATAGCCGAAGTGGGACAGGTGCGCAAGCCCGGTGGACAGGACGGGCGAGCGCAATGTCAGACTAGGAGTAAATATGACCGATATGCGGGATTGATCGGCTGAGTTTCGGAGAGTCGTCCTCCGGCGTTGTCCACAGGTCATCGGCCCGTGGTGGCTGAAGTCGGGCATCGCGGGCAGAATTTGGGCATGAGGGAGGGGAAGAACCGGGCTTCGCCCGACGGGTGCGGCCGACGCGACCGATGAGCGGGAGGCAGCAGTGAGGACAGCGACACTGGGGCCGGCGGAACGTGCCGAGTCACTCGCATCCATGGCCGAGCGCGAGCTGGACGTGCTGGTGGTCGGCGGAGGCGTGGTGGGCGCGGGCACGGCGCTCGACGCCGCGACGCGTGGTCTGTCCACGGGTCTGGTCGAGGCGCGCGACTGGGCGTCCGGCACGTCCAGCCGGTCCAGCAAGCTGATCCACGGCGGGCTGCGGTATCTGGAGATGCTGGACTTTCCCCTCGTGCGCGAGGCGTTGAAGGAGCGGGGACTCCTCCTGGAAAAGCTCGCTCCGCACCTCGTGAAGCCGGTGCCCTTCCTCTACCCGCTGCAGCACAAGGGCTGGGAGCGGCTGTACGCCGGGTCGGGCGTGGCGCTCTACGACGCCATGTCCATGGCCCGGGGACACGGCCGGGGCCTGCCCGTGCACCGGCACCTGACGCGCCGTCACGCCCTGCGCGTGGCCCCGTGCCTGAAGAAGGACGCCCTGGTCGGCGCGCTGCAGTACTACGACGCGCGGGTGGACGACGCCCGCTTCGTGGCCACGCTGGTGCGCACGGCGGCCTCGTACGGGGCGATGGCCGCCAACCACGCACGGGTCACCGGCTTCCTCCGGGAGGGTGAACGCGTCGTCGGCGCCCGGGTCCAGGACCTGGAGGGGGGCGGAGAGTACGAGATCCGCGCCAAGCAGGTCGTCAACGCCACCGGCGTGTGGACCGACGACACCCAGGCGATGGTGGGGGAGCGCGGGCAGTTCCACGTGCGGGCCTCCAAGGGCATCCACCTGGTCGTCCCCAAGGACCGCATCCACTCCACCACCGGCCTCATCCTGCGCACCGAGAAGTCCGTGCTGTTCGTCATCCCGTGGGGCCGTCACTGGATCGTCGGGACCACCGACACCGACTGGGACCTCGACAAGGCCCACCCGGCCGCGTCCAGCGCCGACATCGACTACCTGCTGGAGCACGTGAACGCGGTGCTCGCGGTGCCGCTCACCAGGGACGACGTGCAGGGTGTGTACGCCGGTCTGCGACCGCTGCTGGCCGGTGAGTCCGACGCCACCAGCAAGCTGTCCCGCGAGCACACGGTGGCGCACCCCGTGCCCGGACTCGTCGTGATCGCGGGCGGCAAGTACACGACCTACCGGGTCATGGCCAAGGACGCGGTGGACGAGGCCGTGCACGGCCTCGACATGCGGGTCGCCGACTGCGTCACGGAGGATGTACCGCTGCTGGGCGCCGAGGGCTACCGGGCGTTGTGGAACGCCCGGGCACGGATCGCCGCCCGGACCGGGGTGCACCCCGTGCGCGTCGAGCACCTGCTCAACCGCTACGGCTCGACGGCGCAGGAGGTCCTGGACCTCATCGTCTCCGACCCGGCACTGGGTGAGCCCCTGCAGGCCGCCGACGACTACCTGCGGGCCGAGATCGTCTACGCCGCCTCCCACGAGGGCGCGCGGCACCTGGACGACGTGCTGACCCGCCGCACCCGCATCTCCATCGAGACCTTCGACCGGGGGACACGCAGTGCCCGGGAAGCGGCGGAGCTGATGGCGCCGGTCCTGGGGTGGGACAAGGACCAGGTCGAGCGCGAGGTGCAGCACTACGAGAAGCGGGTGGAGGCCGAACGGGAGTCGCAGCGGCAGCCCGACGACCTCACGGCGGACGCGGCGCGGCTGGGCGCGCCGGACATCGTTCCCCGGTAGCGGCTGGGCTCGCGCCGGTGCCCCGGGACGGGGGGGCTGCCTCGCCCGGGTGGGGCAGGGGCTCGGGGCGCCGACTGGGGTGGGTGGGTGGTTGTGGGCTCGGGGCGCCGGATGACGTGGCTGGTTGTGGACTCGGGGTGCCGGCTGGGGTGGCGGGTTGTGGGCACCGGGCGTCCGTTCGGGTGGGTGATCGCGGCTCCGGGGCGTCCGTTCCGGGTGGCGGGCGGGTGCGCGTCCGCCCCTGTGCTGGTGGGGCGGACGGCGGGATGCGTGGTGCTGTGAGGGCGGACCGCCTGACTGGGCCTGCACGCCGCCTGACGGGGCCTGCACGGGGTGGCTCGGGTACGCGCCGGTCCGGGCTGGTCGGCCCAGCATGAAGGGCTGCGGGGGTGCCGGGCTGCCGGCGGGGCCCCGGCCGCGCTGGGACGGGCGCACCGGTTCACTCGAACGAGTGCAGGAATCCGGGATCTTCGTTCGGAACCGGGTCGTTCTACGAGGTGCGGGGGCAGAACTCGGCGGCGAGCATCGCGGGCTCGAGACCGGGATCGCTTATGGCGTCCGTGTTCACCCGGAGGGTGAGGACACGCCGGCCGTCGACGGTGGCCGCGGTGCGCACGTAGCTGCCGGATATCCGGCCGTTGTGTCCCCACACCGTGGTCCCGCACGGCAGCTCCTCGGGGAACAGGCCCAAGCCGTACGAGCCGTGTGCGGCACGGGTGTCGAGCATCTCGCGCATCCAGCGCGGGGGCAGCAACTCACCGCTGAGCAGGGCCGAGTAGAAGCGGTCCAGATCGGCGAGCGTGGTGACCAACTCACCTGCGGCTCCGGCCACCCGCGGGTCGAGTTCGGTCACGTCGGTTCCGTCGGCGGCGTAGGCCCGGCCGTGCGGCGCGGGAAGGGAGGTGCGGGATCCCGGAAAGGAGGTGCCCGTCAGACTCAGCGGAGCGATGATGCGCCGCTCGGCCTCGGCGGCGTAGGAGTGGCCCGTGATCTGTTCGACGACCTCGCCGAGCAGCACGTAGTTCGTGTTCGAGTAGGAGTAACGGCCGGGATCGGCCGGAGGGTGGGTGAGTGCCAGACGTATGGACTGACGAGGAGTGAGAGGGATCGTTCCTCGGGTGTCGGCGGCGAAGTCGTGGAGGCCGCTGGTGTGGTTGAGCAGAGAACGCAGGGTCAGCGCGCGGCCGTCGTTGCCGGCTCCCCGCACCACGTCCGGCAGGTGCTCCTCCACCGTGTCGGACAGGGAAAGGCGGTGCTCCTCGGCCAGTTGGAGCACCACGGTCGCGACGAAGGTCTTGGTGATGCTCCCGGCGCGGAAGTGGTCGGACCGCGCCACACCGGGTCCGGCGTCGGCATAGCGGTACCCGCTCCCCTCCTTCGCCAGGAGGGCCGCGGCGGGCGCCTCGCCCCCGGTGACCAGCAGGGGGAGGAGCGCGTCCGTGGGCGGGTCCGCCGGCGCCGACGACGCGGCCGGTGCCATCGCCAAGAGGGCCAGGGACACAGGAACGGCCAGTAGCCTGCGCAATGACGGCATCCCGGTTCCTCCCTGGTCGGATGCACATCATGCAAGGCGCCTTTACGCGGCCTTCATCCGGGGCCGTGATCCTCTGGGGCCGGAGGCCCGGGCCCGGACACCCTGGGCGTCGGGCACTTGTCGGGTGAGGGACAATGAAGGCTCTGTCAGGGCGGGTTGCATGAGGGGACGCATGTCGGAGCCGGAGCGGGCGGGGACATCTCGTCAGGACAAGAGCGCACGCCTCCTCGCCGGGCGGTACCGGCTGGGAGATGTGCTCGGCCGCGGCGGCATGGGGACGGTGTGGCGTGCCGAGGACGAAACCCTGGGCCGGACCGTCGCCGTCAAGGAGCTCCGCTTCCCGTCGAACATCGACGAGGAGGAGAAGCGCCGGCTGATCACGCGGACCCTGCGCGAGGCCAAGGCGATCGCCAGGATCCGCAACAACAGTGCGGTGACCGTCTTCGACGTGGTCCAGGAGGACGACCGGCCCTGGATCGTGATGGAACTCGTCGAGGGCAAGTCGCTCGCCGAGGTCATCCGCGAGGACGGCCTGCTGGAGCCCAAGCGGGCCGCCGAAGTGGGCCTCGCCGTGCTGGACGTCCTGCGGTCCGCACACCGTGAGGGCATTCTGCACCGGGACGTCAAGCCGTCGAACGTGCTGATCGCCGAGGACGGCCGCGTCGTGCTCACCGACTTCGGCATCGCGCAGGTCGAGGGCGACCCGTCCATCACCTCCACCGGCATGCTGGTCGGCGCTCCCTCCTACATCTCCCCGGAGCGGGCCCGCGGCCACAAGCCGGGGCCGGCCGCCGATCTCTGGTCGCTCGGCGGACTGCTGTACGCGGCGGTGGAAGGGGCGCCGCCGTACGACAAGGGGTCCGCGATCGCCACGCTCACGGCGGTCATGACGGAGCCGCTCGAGGAGCCGAAGAACGCCGGGCCTCTTCGGGACGTCATCCACGGGCTCCTGACCAAGGACCCCGCGCAGCGGCTCGACGACGCCGGGGCGCGGGCGATGCTGAACTCGGTCATCCACGCGCCCGCGCCGCGCGGTGAGGCCGAACCGGCGGACGCGACCAAGGTCGTGCCGTTGCCCGAGCAGATCGGTGGGCGGGCCGACGAGCGGGGCGAGGAACCCGGGGAGCGGCTGCGGGGCGCCTTCAGTTCCATGCGCAAGGTGGCTGCCGCGGCAGGGGCGGCCGGTGCCGCCCTCGCTGGGCGCGCCAAGTCCGACGGGAGTGCCCCGAGTTCGGGCTCGGGCGCTGTTCCGGGCCCCCGGGAGCGGGGTGGACCGGCCGCGCCTGCCGCCCGCACGGCGTCAGCAGGCTCAGCCGCTTCCTCTCCCACTGCGCCGCCTGTTCCGGCCGGCAACCCGTCCGCGTCCCCGTCCGCCTCCTCGCCCTCACCATCTTCCGGCTCACCTTCCGCTTCCCCCTCCCCCTCCCCCTCCCCCTCCCCCTCCCCCTCCGCCTCCGCTCCGGGAGCGGCGTCGGTGTCGGGCGCCGGGCACCCTGCCGGTGCGGAGCGTCAGGCGAAGGACGGTACGGGCGGGCGGAGTTCGGGGTGGCCCGTGATGACGCCTCCGGACCTTCCACCGACGCCGGTGCGCCGCGCGCCGCTGACCGACGTCGTACCACGGCGGACGCTGATCATCATCGCGGTGGTCGTGGCGCTCGCGGTGCTCGGCACCGTCCTCGCCCTGACCCTCGGCGGTGACGAGGACACCGGCGGCGCCAAGGGCGGCACCGGTGACAAGACGGTGGCCGGCGCGACACCCAGCGCCAGCACCAAGGGCGACGAGGACGACAGCGCCCAGCCCAACGGTTCCCCGGGCGGTGCCGAACAGGACGCCGGCGACGATGCGGAGGACGACGCCCCAGGGGCCGGCCAGGACGAGGACGGCAGTGACGAGGGCGGGAAGGAGGACGGGGCGGGCGACGACGCCGGTGACGTCGCGGTGGACCGGACCCACCAGGGCAAGCAGGGTTACTCGATCGGGCTGCCCGCGGGCTGGAAGTACGTCTCGACGGGTGCCGCGGGCGACCGGTTCACCGGCCCCGACGGCCAGAAGCTCCTCGTCGCCTGGACCTCCACGCCGAAGAGCGATCCCGTCGCGGACTGGAAGAACCAGGAACGCTTCATGCGGCGTTCGCAGTACCGGCAGATTCGTATAGAGAAGGTGGACTACCGAGGCTGGAACGCGGCCGACTGGGAATTCACGTATTCCGAGGGCGGCACGAAGTACCGCACCATCGACCGGGGATTCGTCGTCGACGGCCGGGTCGGCTACGCGTTGATGTACACCGCCAAGGCAGGTGACTGGGACGGCGACCGGCGTGAGACGACGTGGCGGACCCTCACGGAGACCTTCCAGCCCAAGTCCTGACACGGCGTCGCGCCGCAGCCGCCGGACTGCCCTTGCGTGCCACGGCAGTCTCGGCGCAGCCCGCAGCCCGCAGCCCGCAGCCCGCAGTCCACGGGGCACAGCACACAGCGCACACCGCCCACGGCACGGTGCACGGCGAGGTCCGGGCGACCTGGACCACGGCGGAGCCACAGCTCATGTGGCGTCCCAGGCATGAACCGCTCCCGGAATGGGGAGGCAGATGTGGCATCCCCGCTCTGCGGGTTGCCTCCGGCACGTATCGTGAGTGCTTGCGGACCGTACGCAGCGGGAATGGTCCGCCGTACGAACGGAATTGACCGACCGTACCGCCGGGGGAGGCATCGTGGACGAATACGCGGGACGTGTTCTCGCCGACCGCTACCGCCTGCCCCTGCCGCCCTCCGACGAGTACGAACTGACCGAGACGCGGGCCTTCGACACCTACAGCGGTCAGGAAGTGCTGGTCAGGCAGGTCCCCTTGCCCGAGGTGGTCGAGGCGGAGGTGCTCGACGCCGAAGGGCTGCCCGACGGCTTCACGGCCCGGGACGGTGGTGTACGGCGCCCGTCCGGGCGTTCCTCCGCGCGTACGGGCACGCGGCGGCCGGCGGACCCGGTGGTGCGCCGCGCGGTCGAGGCCGCGCAAGCGGCGGCTGCGATCCCCGACCATCCGCGGCTGGACCAGGTCTTCGACGTGTTCGCGGAGGGTGGTTCGCTGTGGGTCGTCAGTGAGCTGGTGCCTGCCCGTCCGTTGTCCGCCCTGCTGGCCGAGAAGCCGCTGTCGCCGTACCGGGCGGCGGAGGTGGCCGCCGACGTCCTGATGGCGCTGCGGGTGCTGCACGCCCACGGCTGGGTCCACCGCAACATCACCGCGCGCACCGTGCTGGTCTGCGACGACGGCCGGGTGGTGCTCACCGGTCTCGCGGTGGGCGCAGCGGAAGAGGCGCTGTGCGGCTACGACCCTGTTCCGGAGGCCGAGGCGGATGACCCGCAGCCGGGTGCGGAACCCGGCCGGGCCGGGCCGCGGCCGGACGGTCCCGGGGGGACCTTCGGGGGACCGGTCACCGGGCCGCCCGTCCCGGGAGCGCCCGTCGCAGGGACACCGGTCGCCGGCACTCCGGGGATGCCGCACGGTTTGACGCAGGTGATGCCCGGGGGCGCAGCGATGCATCCCGGCGGTGTGGCGGGAGGTCCGGGCGTCCCCGGCGCTGCCGGCATCCCTGGTGTTCCGGGGCCCGGCCGTCGGGTGGGCCCGGAGCACACCGAGGGGCGCGGGCCGGGCGGTGGGCCGTCCTGGCCGCCCGGCTTCTCCGCGGACCCCGCCCTCGGACCCCATCCCGGCACGGATCCCGACGCCGCACGGCGGGCCGCCATCGAGGCGCGGGCGGGCCGGCTGCCCGCCGCCGGTGCCGACCCGGCCCACGGGCTTCCCTCCGCCACCGCCCCGCGGGCTCTGGACCGGGCGGGCGACGTGCGGGCGGCCCGCGCCGGTGCCATCGCCGCCTACCGGGCGGGAGCCCGGGCCGCCGCCAGGGTGCAGGAGGCCCAGCAGACCGGCAGAACGGCGCTGCCGGGTGCCCGTCCCGCCCCCGAGGGCGGGCCTGCCTCCGCGGGCAGTGCCGCTCCGCCGGGGCAGATAGCGGACCCGTACGGTGTCGGCGCCACCGGGTGGCACCGCGCGGCTCCTCGCCCCGGCCCCGCCGGACCGGGCGCCGGCGAGGATCTCGGCACCGCGGCCGCCTCCGGCGACGACGCCACCGGACCGGGACGAGGCGCGGCCCCTCGCCCCGGCGCCGCCGGACCGGGCGCCGGCGAGGATCTCGGCACCGCGGCCGCCTCCGGCGACGACGCCACCGGACCGGGACGCGCTGCCCTGGCCCCCGGAGCCGGACCCGCGCAGGCGCTCGGTCCGGCCGCCGGTACCTCCGCGACGGGCGGGACACCGGACACGGCCCGCTGGGACGACCTCGTGGCCCGCACCCCCGCCCGAGGTGGGCCCACCACGGCCCTGGCGGCCGAGCGGGCGCGCCAGGCCCGGATGGCCGTGGTCGGGCCGGTGACGGAGCGGTGGGCGCCCGAGCAGGCCGGTCCGGTGCACGAGAACTGGCAGCTGGCCGCCCCGATCGGTCCCGCGACGGACCTGTGGGCGCTGGGTGCGCTGCTGTTCCGGGCGGTGCAGGGGCACGCCCCCTACCCGGAGGAGTCGACGGCGGAACTGGTGCAGATGGTGTGCGCGGAGCCGCCGGCGTTCGCCGAGGAGTGCGGGCCGCTCCGGCCGGTGGTGGAGTCGCTGCTGCGGCAGGATCCCACCGAGCGCAGCGACGTCGAGGAACTGCGCGGCTGGCTGCGTTCGTTGGTGCGGTCGGCCCCGGAGCCGGAGGCGGGCGTCAACGTCATCACCGCGCCGCCCGTGGACGCCCGGCGGCTGCCGGTCATACGGCGCCGGGGCGAACTGGTGCGCAGGCGGCGTGCGGGACTCCCCGCTCAGCAGGCACGGCACAAGCGGAGCAGGGAGAAGAGGGGCTCGCCCCGGCGCCTGGGGCGCACCCTGCTCCTACTGGTGCTGCTCGGCATGGCCGCGGCGATCGCCTACGCGATGCTCTTCATGCCGAAGGCGGGCGAGGACACCGGGGGAGCGGCGACCGACCGCACCGGCGCCGTCGGCGCGACACCGGGACCGCCGGACGCCGGTGGCGACGCCTCCGCGGGACCGGGCTCCTCGCAGCCGTCGGACGACGGAGAGGACGGCGGGGCAGCGGGCGGCGACAAGGAGTCGGCGCCCTCGGCGGAGACCCAGACCACGGGCCCGGAGGTGGCCGAGGGCTTCACGCTGCGCAAGGACCCCGAGGGCTTCCGGATCGCCGTGGCCGAGGGCTGGACGCGCACCGCGAAGAACGGCAGCGGCCAGGTCGTCTACTCCCAGGGCGACTTCGAGCTCATCGTCGTGCCGGGCCGGGACAGCGCCGCCCGGTACGGCAGCGACCCCATGGCTTACCAGCGGGACGCCGAGCGGGAACTCCAGCCGTACCGGGACTCCAGCTGGGCCACGTCGACCGGGCTGAAAAGCATCGAGGTGGGTGGACGGAGCATGGCCGAGGGACAGTTCACCTGGACCGGGTCGAGCGGTGACCTCTACGTCCGCAACCTCGCGGCATTGATCGACGGCCGCTACCACGTGGTCCAGGTACGCGGACCCGAGAGCCGGCGCGACGAGGTGACCCGGCACTTCGAACAGGCCTCGGCGACCTACCAGCCGACGGACTGACAGTCACGGACTGACAGTCACGGACTGGCGGTCCCGCACGGCCGGGCACGGACCGGCGGTCACGGACAAGGGTCCCGGATCAACGGTCCCGGATCGGCGGTCCCGGAGCGGCGGTCCCGGAGCGGCGGTCACGGACTGATGGCCCTGGATTGACGGGCACGCTGACGGTCACCGACTGACGGAAACGGCCGGACACGGACCGACGTGCCGGAACCGATGTTCGCGACCGACGGGGACCGACCTACGGCCGGCCGTGGAACGAGAGGCCCACGGACGGATTTTCCCGCACTTCGGTTGCCCGGTGAGGCGTATCGCGACAACCGTCACAGTGCGGTCTCCTTGGTACCTCGTCGGTTCCCAGGAGGGGACTAGATCCTTACGCTGACCCTGTCAAGACCATTGCGGGGCAACGTGAATCAGATGCAGGGCCGACTCGTCGCGGGCCGTTACCGGCTCGGCGAGGCCATCGGCAACGGTGGCATGGGCCGGGTGTGGCGGGCACGCGATGAGGTGCTGCACCGGTCGGTCGCCATCAAGGAGTTGACCGCGGCGCTGTACGTCTCCGACAGCGAGCAGGCCATGCTGCTGGCCCGCACCCGCGCCGAGGCACGGGCCGCCGCGCGGATCAACCACTCCGCCGTCGTCACCGTGCACGATGTCCTCGAGCACGACGGTCGGCCGTGGATCGTCATGGAGCTGGTCGAGGGGCGTTCGCTCGCGGACGCCGTAGAGGAACAGGAGCGCGTCGAACCGCGGGAGGCGGCGCGCATCGGCCTGTGGGTGCTGCGCGCCCTGCGCGCCGCGCACCGGGCGGGAGTGCTGCACCGGGACGTGAAGCCCGGCAACGTGCTGCTCGGCCGGGACGGCCGGGTGCTGCTCACCGACTTCGGCATCGCGCAGATCGAGGGCGACACGGCCATCACCCGGACCGGCGAGGTGGTCGGCTCGGTCGACTACCTGGCGCCCGAGCGGGTCCGCGGCCACGACCCCGGCCCCGCCTCCGACCTGTGGGCTCTCGGGGCGACGCTGTACACGGCGGTGGAGGGCAGGTCCCCGTTCCGGCGCACCTCGCCGCTGACGACCATGCAGGCGATCGTCGAGGAGGACGTCGACGACCCCCGCCACGCAGGGCCCCTCCTCCCCGTCATCGCGGCCCTCCTCCGCAAGGATCCGGCCGCCCGGCCCGACGCCGAACGTGCCGAGGAGATGCTCGTCGACGCCGCGGAGGGCCGCCGGCCGGACGGTGCGCAGGCATATGTACCGACTCGGCCCGTCACCCCGCCGGGAGCGCCCGGGCACGGCACGCGGCCGGACACCGCCGCGCCACTGCCGGCCGCTCACGGTTCCACGGCCGTTCCCGCCCCCGCCCCCACCCGCCCGGGTGCTCCGGGTCCCGGTCCCGGGCCCGGGCCGGGGCCCGGTGGCGGGCCGCGGGCCGCGGGGCACACCGTCCCGCACACCGCGAGCGCTCCCGGTACCGCCGTCACAGGCGGCGGCCGCCGAGGGGGACGGCGGCGTATGGTCGCGCTGGTGGTGGCGCTGGCGGCGATCATCGGCGGAGGCACCGCGGTGGTCCTGCAGCAGCGGGGTGACAACGGCCGGCCGGGCGGCGGGGCGTCCGCCGCGTCGTCCGCCTCCCCGGCGGCCGAGGCAGCGGAGGAGACGGGGTCGCCGGGCGGCCTCCCGGCGGGCTGGGTGCGCCGCACCGACCCGTTCGGGTTCAGCGTCGTCCTCCCGGGTGCCGACTGGGAGCGCGTCGCACCGGACGGGAACAACCGCCAGGTGGACTACACGCCCGACGGCGGCAAGCACTTCCTGCGCATCGCCGTCGACGACTCACCGGATTTCGACGACCCCTACGAGCATCTGAGTGACCTGGACCAGCAGATAGGACAACGGCTGGTCGACTACCGGCGGACCGGGTTGCGGCGCCTCCTCTACCGGGACCGCGACGCGGCCCGGCTGGAGTACACCTGGACGGCGCTGCCCAAGGACACCGAGTTCCCCGGCCCGTACCGGGCGGTCGACCAGATGTACCTGGCGCGCGACGGTGTCGAGTACGCGCTCTACATGGCCGGGCCGGCCGAGGACTGGGACACCACGCGGGCTCAGTTCGAGACGGTGCTCAAGGGCTGGCGCGAGCGCTGAGGGCCTGAGGGAACGCGGCGCCCGACGGTCCCGGCGGCCCCGCGTCAGCGACCCGTCGGACCCCAGGGGCCTCCTCCCGGCCGTCCGCAGGGGCGGGCTCGGCTCCGCCTGCCTCTGCGGTCACGCGCGCCGCGAGCCCTGAACACCGACTCGCCGTCTCGCGGAGGCCCCGGCCGTCCGGCCCCGGCTGCCCGGCCCCCCGCCCCGCTTCCCGGGCGACGGACAACGGCCGAGCGCCAACCCATAACCGCCAACCGCCAACCGCCACACGCCAACGGGCAAGGGCTCGTCCGCTCGGTTCCCGCGCCGCGCCGGGCCGGCGCCGGGCGCCCCGCACGCGCAACGCATCGGACGCACCGCCGGACACACGCGCCCGGCACGCACCGCGGACACACGCGCCCGGCACGCACCGCGGGCACACGCGCCGGGCAACCCCGTCCCGCACCTGCGAGGGCGCTCCCCGCTTGGCCGAATCGCCGTACCGGAGGGGGGACATCCGGTGGGGCATGATGGGCGCATGGTGACCGAGGGGGCGTCTGGAAACGGGAACGCTCGGCACAACGCCCGTGTCATAGCGGGCCGTTACCGGTTGGAGGAGAAGCTCGGGCGCGGCGGGATGGGAGTGGTGTGGCGGGCGACCGACGAGTTGCTCGGCCGGGGCGTCGCCGTCAAGGAACTCCCGGTGGACGAGACGCTCTCGGCCGCGGAGGCCCGCAAGCAGCGGGACCGCACCCTGCGCGAGGCCCGCGCACTGGCCCAGTTGCACCACCCGCACATCACGGTCGTCCACGACGTCGTGGAGGACGACGACCGTCCGTACATCGTGCTGGAGTTGATCGACGGCGTCTCGCTCGCCGAGCGGATCGCCCGGGACGGACCGGTCGGTGCGGACGAGGCCGCCCGCATCGGCATCGACCTGCTGGGCGCGCTCCGGGCCGCGCACACGGCGGGCGTACTGCACCGGGACCTCAAACCGGCCAACGTCCTGCTGGAGGACGGCACCGACCGCGTCGTGCTGACCGACTTCGGCATCGCCCGGGTCGCGGGCGCCACGACGCTCACCGAGCACGGCTCCTTCGTCGGCTCGCCCGAGTACACCGCGCCCGAGCGCATGGCGGGGGCCCGGACCGGCCCGGAGTCCGACCTGTGGTCGCTGGGCGCGCTGCTCTGCACGGCCCTCAGCGGCGAGTCGCCCTTCCGGCGCGACTCGCTCGGCGGGGTCCTCCACGCGGTCGTGGTCGACGAGGTGCGGCCGCCCGCGCAGGCCGGCCCGATCCTGCCCGTCGTCCAGGGCCTGCTGGAGCGAGAGCCAGGACGGCGGCTGGACGCGGACGCGGCGGAACGCATGCTGCGGGCCTTCCGCGAGACGGGGCGCACCCCGGACGTGCCGCCGCTCGACGGGCCGCCCCCCGGCCGGGAACCGCGACGGCGTCGGAGCCGGATCCGACGGGAGGGTGCCGCGGGGCGCACCCACGACGACGGGCTCCGGCCACCTGGGCCCGACGCCGGAGGGCGCCCGGCCGGGCCGCCCGCACGGAGCCGGCTGGTGGCGGTGCTGGCGGTCGCCGCGATGGCGGTGGCCGGTGTCTCGGCGGCGGCACTGCTCATGGACCATGACGGCGACGGCGGTCTCCCCCCGTCCACCACCTCCCCGGAACCTCCCGCGACCACCACTCCGGAGTCCCCTACGGCCACCGTCCCGGCACCCCGCACGGCCACCGCGCCCGAGAGCCCGGCGGATACCGAGCCCGAGGGCCCGGAGGGCACGGCGCCAGGGAGCCCGGCGGGCACGGTGTCGGAGACGCCCGCACGGTCGACGTCCCGGACGGCCGAGACCAGGCCCGCGACGGACCGTCCGGCCACCGCTGCGCAGGACGCCTCACCCGGGCTCCCGCGCCCGGCGCCTTGAGCACACCTCCCGCGGCCTCCCGGTCGGCGCCGTACCCGCCGCCCTTCGCGCGGGCGTCCGCCCGCTCCCTCGCCGCGCCACTCACGCCGTTCGCAGCACCGACCGCCTCCGTCCGGGCCGCGGCAGTGCCCCCACGCCCCCGCCCGGTCCTCTGACCGGCGCACCAGCGATCCCCCCGTGGGCGGGAAGCCCAGCGCACCAGCGCCCCCCCCGGTGACGGGAAGCCCGGAGCCCGGAGCCCCGGAGCCCCGGAGCCCGGCGCCCCGGAGCCCCGGCGGCGGTCCCTGCCCCGCCGCCCGCCCGGTGGACGGCACCACTAGGGCGGGTCAGTAGGTCCCCGTAGGGGTTCAAAGGGGATATATGGGGCGCTCCGGGGTCACGGGTCTGTGACCGGACACGGCCCCCTGTGGAACCGTGGGGGCCCGGCGCGATATGGATGGACCATGAGCAACAACGGGGGACCCCGCCACGGCGCCGACGAACCGACCAGTTTTGGTCTGCAACCGCCGAACCCGCAGCCGCCCGCGGCCGCACCGCACCCCGGCAACCCCTACGCGATGCCGACCCGGGTGGTCCCTCCGCAGGACAACGGCCGGGCGGGGGCAGGGGAGCGGCAGCATCCCGCGTCCTCCGGGCAGGAGCCCCCGGCGCCCCCCGCCCAGGAGCACCCGGCGGTCCCGGCGCCCGATGATCCCCGGTCCGTGCCCCCTGCCCCGCCGCAGTCGCGGGCGTCGCACGACCCCGGCACGGGGCGGCTCATCGCGGGCCGGTACCGGTTGCTCGGCAAACTCGGACACGGCGGCATGGGCACCGTGTGGCGGGCGAAGGACGAGACGGTGGACCGGGAGGTCGCGGTCAAGGAGCCGCGCGTCCCGGACCATCTTCCCGACCGCGAACGCGCCAACGTCTTCGAGCGGATGCGGCGCGAGGCCCGTGCGGCGGCCCGGCTCGACCACCCGGCGGTCGTCACCGTGCACGACGTCGCGGTCGTCGACGGGCAGCCGTGGATCGTCATGGAACTGGTCCAGGGCCGCTCCCTGGGCGCGGTGCTCCAGGAGGAGGGCACCCTGGCGCCGCGCGAGGCGGCCCGCGTCGGCCTGGAGGTGCTCGGCGCCCTGGAGGCCGCCCACGCGGCAGGCGTCCTGCACCGGGACGTCAAGCCGGACAACGTGATGCTCGGCCGGCACGACCGGGTCGTCCTCACCGACTTCGGCATCGCCCAGATCGAGGGCGAGACCAACCTCACCGACACCGGCGGCTTCGTCGGCTCCCCCGAGTACATCGCTCCGGAGCGCGTGATGGGCCGGCGTCCGGGCCCGGCCTCCGACCTGTGGTCGCTCGGTGTCGTGCTCTACGCGGCGACGGAGGGCGTGTCGCCGTTCCGCCGCAGCAACACGCCGGCCACGCTGCAGTCGGTCCTCAACGCCACTCCGGCGCACCCGGCCGCCGCCCAGGGGCCGCTGGCCGAGGTCATCACCGCGCTGCTGGACAAGGATCCGGCGCGTCGGCCGAACGCCGCCCGCGTCCGTGCCCTGCTGGAGGCCGCGGCGAACCCGCCCGCGCCACCGGCCCCCACCCGGATCGCGCAGGTGCCCGTGCCCGGCTCCGGCGGGAAGGGGATCCGGCTCGGCCGCAAGGCGCTGGCCGGGCTGGGCGCGGCGGTCGTCGCGGCCGCGGTGGCCGCGTACCTCGTGATCGCGGACCCCTTCGCGGGTCCGCTGCCGGACGGCTGGAAGACCCGCGTGGAGAAGGACCTCGCGGTGAGCATGGCCGTTCCGGAGGGCTACCAGCGGTCGGTGCCGGACGAGGACTCCACGAACAAGGGTCACTGGGTCCGCTACACCGACTGGAGCGGCAGCATCTGGGTCGGTCTCACACTGGACCGGAAGAGCGAGGACACCGGCAACGACATCGCGGGCTCGGCGGACGCGGAGATGTACGACGACGACGCCGAGTTCAAGGAACGCGGCAACTACAACCTCGGCATGCCGTCGGACCCGAAGACCGACCCCCGGCCGAACCTCACCCATCAGGGCAGGAAGGCCGCGGAGAACACCATCGTCTACACCACCGACGACTCCCGGGACCCGCGCCCCCGCGAGATGCGGATCTTCTACTACCGGTCCTCCGCGGGCGACATGTACAAGCTGACGGTCAGCTACCCGGGCAAGGGTGACTTCACGGAGCGCGGGCGGGACGTGGCGAAGACCGTCATCGAGAACCTCGACGTCACCAAACCCTGACCGGACGACGCGCCACCGCCGACCCGGAACCGACTCCGGCGATCCCCGGCGATCCCCGACGCCCCCACGTCACCGGCCGCTTCGGGCCGCGGACCCGGCGCCCCTCGCCGGCGCCCCTCTCCGGCGTCCGTCGCATCCGGCCGGACGCCGGCACTCCGGGCCCGTCCACGGCACGTCCACGGCACGGAGGGCCGGCGCAGAGCCCGCTCCTGCTCCGGCCCTTCGCTCCTGCGCCGTGGACGGGCCCTGCGCCGGCCCCCGAAAGCGCTCCGGGCCGGCCGGGAGGTTCCGTGACCGAGTTGAGACCCGGTCGTGTGGGCCGGGTGCCCGGCGTTGGTCAATGCCCTGATCAGGGCCTTTGTTGCCAGCGTTCACTGGCGGCGTGTGAGCGGTCGGTGAATCTGTTACCGACGGGTACACAAAGTGTTCGCCCCGGCATACCCTGCGGCACATGACCGACGCGCAGACCCGGGAAACGACCGGCACCAATCCCCTCGCCCCCGCCCCCGAGGGTGTCCGCACCGCCGCCGACGTGGTCACGCCGGAGCTGGTCGCCCAGCTCACCAAGGGCGTCGTCGGATCGGGGCGCACCGCCAACCACACCCCGTTCACCGGCGAGAAGCTGGCCGACCTGCCCGAGTCGACGCCCGAGGACGTCGCGCTGGCCTTCGAGACGGCGCGGGCCGCCCAGGCCGTGTGGGCGAGGACGCCGGTCCGGCAGCGTGCGGCCGTCCTGCTGCGCTTCCACGACCTGCTGCTGGAACGCCAGGCCGAGGTGCTCGACCTCATCCAGCTGGAGACCGGCAAGGCCCGGCTGCACGCCCACGAGGAGGTCCAGGCGGTGGCCGTCGCCGCGCGCCACTACGGCCGCCGGGCCGCCGCCTACCTGCGGCCCAGGCGGCACGCGGGGGCCGTCCCGGCACTGACCAAGGTCATCGAACTGCGCCACCCGCGCGGTGTGATCGGCCAGATCGTCCCCTGGAACTACCCCCTCGAACTGTCCGTCGGTGACGCGCTGCCCGCCCTGGTGGCCGGCAACGCGGTGGTCATGAAGCCCGACACCGAGTCCTGCCTGACCGCCCTGTGGGCCCGGGACCTGCTGATCGAGGCGGGGCTGCCCGCGGACGTGCTCCAGCCCGTCATCGGTCTCGGCCCGGTCGTCGGCCCGGAGGTCGTCAAGCGCGGCGACTACGTCTCCTTCACCGGCTCCACCCGCACCGGCCGCGAGGTCGCCACGGTCGCCGCCGACCGTCTCGTCGGCGTCTCCCTCGAACTGGGCGGGAAGAACGCCATGGTGGTCCTGGAGGACGCCGACATCGAGAAGGCGGCGGCCGGTGCCGTCCGCGCCTGCTTCTCCTCGGCGGGGCAGCTGTGCATTTCCATCGAGCGGCTGTACGTCCACGAGTCGATCGCCGACACCTTCCTGGAGCGCTTCACCGCCCGCACGCGCGCGATGCGGCTGGGCAGCGCCCTCGCCTACGGCGCGGACATGGGCTCGCTGGTCAGCGGACACCAGCTGGAGACGGTGACCCGGCACGTGGACGACGCCGTAGCCCAGGGCGCGACCGTGGTCGCAGGCGGGGTCGCCCGGCCCGACATCGGCCCCTTCTTCTACGAACCGACCATCCTCGAAGGCGTCACGGAGAGCATGAGCCTGTGCGCCGAGGAGACCTTCGGCCCCGTCGTCTCCGTCTACCGCTTCGGCACCGACGACGAGGCGGTCGAGCGTGTCAACTCCACTCCGTACGGGCTGAACTCGTCGGTCTGGACGAAGACCCCCCGGCGCGGCCGGGACATCGCCGCGCGGCTGCGCACCGGAACCGTGAACATCAACGAGGGGTATGCCTCCGCCTACGGCAGTGTCCAGTCGCCGATGGGCGGCATGAAGGATTCCGGGCTCGGCCGCCGGCACGGCTCCGAGGGCATTCACAAGTACACCGAGTCCCAGACCGTCGCCCACCAGCGGCTGCTGCCGATGGCTCCCTCGCTCGGCATGGACGACGCGCAGTACGCGGCGTTCATGAGCCGGAGCCTGCGCCTGATGAAGGCGTTCCGGTTCCGCTGAGCCCCTTCCCGCACCACTCCGGCGGCGGGCCCACCCCGCCGCCGGCCGGCTTTCGACGAGGAGAGCACGTGCCCCAGGACCACTCCGCCCCCGAGCCCGCAGACACCGCGCGGCCCACCGCCGCCGACGCCGCCCCTGCCCAGGACGCCCCGGCGGCCGACGCCCCCGCGGCCACCACGCAGGACGTCCCGGCGGACGCACCCGGCCCCCGCCGCGCCCCCGACGCCGACGCCGACCCCGATCCCGATCCCGGTCAGGCGTACGACTACGACGTCCTCGTCGTGGGTTCCGGCTTCGGCGGGTCCGTGTCGGCGCTGCGCCTGACCGAGAAGGGGTACCGCGTCGGCGTCCTGGAGGCCGGCCGCCGCTGGACCCGGGAGACCCTGCCGAAGAACTCCTGGGACCTGAAGAACTACCTGTGGGCTCCCAAGCTGGGCATGTACGGCATCCAGCGCATCCACCTCCTGGGCAACGTCATGGTGCTGGCCGGCGCGGGCGTGGGCGGCGGCTCCCTCAACTACGCCAACACCCTGTACGTACCGCCCAAGCCGTTCTTCGAGGACCCGCAGTGGCGGGACATCACCGACTGGCAGGACGAGCTGAAGCCGTACTACGACCAGGCCCGGCGCATGCTCGGGGTGCGTCTGAACCGGACGATGACCCCTTCCGACGTCCACCTGAAGGCGGCGGCCGAGCGGATGGGCGTGGGGGACACCTTCCACATGGCCCCGGTCGGCGTCTTCTTCGGCGACGGCGAGGACGCCGACGGGACCGTGAAGGCAGCACCCGGTCAGGAGGTGCCCGACCCGTACTTCGGCGGGGCGGGGCCGTCGCGGCGGGCCTGTGCCGAGTGCGGCGAGTGCATGACCGGCTGCCGGCACGGCGCCAAGAACACCCTGAACGAGAACTACCTCCACCTTGCCGAGAAGGCGGGCGCCGTCGTCCACCCCATGACGACGGCCGTGGCGGTGACGGAGGACGGACGCGGCGGTTTCGCCGTGACCACCGTGCCGACCGACCGGCGCCGCAAGGGCCGCGGCCGCACCTTCCGGGCGCGCCGGGTCGTCCTCGCCGCGGGCACGTACGGCACCCAGACGCTGCTGCACCGCATGAAGGAGGCCGGGCGGCTCCCGCACCTCTCCGACAAGCTGGGCGAACTCACGCGCACCAACTCCGAGGCCCTGGTCGGTGCCCAGACCGACAACCGCCGCTACCGCAGGGCGACGGGCGCGCCGCGCGCCGACTTCACCCGCGGAGTCGCCATCACGTCCTCGATCCACCCCGACGAGAACACCCACATCGAGCCGGTCCGCTACGGCTACGGCTCCAACTCGATGGGTGCCCTGTCGATCCTCCAGGTGCCCTACGCGCGCAGCGGTTCCGGCGCCGCCCGGGTGCTGGGCTGGCTGGGGAACGCCGCACGGCACCCGGTGCTGACGGTGCGGTCGCTGTCCAACCGGCGCTGGTCGGAGCGGACCATCATCGCCCTGGTGATGCAGTCGCTGGACAACTCCCTCACGACCCGGCTGAAGCCGTCCGGCGTCGGCAAGGGGCTGCTCACCGCCCGCCAGGGCCACGGGTCCCCCAACCCCAAGCAGATCAAGGCGGCCACCGAGGGCGCGTCCGCGCTGGCGGCCGAGATCAACGGCTTCGCGGGCTCCAACGTGGGTGAGCTCACCGGGATGCCGCTCACCGCCCACTTCCTGGGCGGCTGCCCGATCGGCGCCTCCCCGGACACCGGGGTGATCGACCCCTACCACCGGCTCCACGGCCACCCCGGCATCTCCGTGGTGGACGGTGCCGCCGTCTCGGCGAACCTGGGCGTGAACCCGTCGCTCACCATCACCGCCCAGGCCGAGCGGGCCATGTCGTACTGGCCCAACAAGGGGGAGACCGACCCGCGACCCGCGCAGGGGGAGCCGTACCGGCGCCTCCGGCCGGTCGAGCCGAAGTCCCCGGCGGTCCCGGCGGACGCCTTCGGCGCGCTGAAGCTGCCGTTCCTGGGGATCCCCGCGGTGCCGCCGAAGAAGTGAGCCGGGCGGGTCGGAGCCGGAAGGGCTCCGGACAGGGCTGCCGAAAAGGTGAGGACCTGCGCCCCCCTCCGAGCGCAGGTCCTCCGACGGCCCCGGACGGGGCCCGTGGCTTCGGAGGGTTTGATCGCTGAGCCCCACGGATGGTTGTCCCGTCAATCACGAATTGCCGTGTGACGTGGATCACAGCCGCTTTCCGGGTTCGCGTACAGGTCAGTGGCTTGTGGCTTGGGGTCCTGTCCCTATTGCCTCTATTGCCCCTCTTGCCCCTGCTGTTCTGCCGGGCCTGCTGGGCCTGCTGGGCCGGTCCCCGTCCTGGGTCCGTGTCCGGGCGTGCGAAGGGCCCCGCGGGACGGAGCCGCGGGGCCCTTCCTTCCGTCAGCACCGGCGTCAGGGGCTGCGCCGGTGCCTGGGAGCGGCGCCGGGGGGCAGCGCCGCTGGTCTCGAACGCCCTGTCGCCGCCGCGACCCGGAGTCCGGCGGGCACGCAGGGGTGGGGTCCCGGCAGTGTCCGGCGGTCTACCGGTCGTGGGCCGGCTCAGGGCGATGCAGTTGTCTGCGGGGGGACGTGGGCGCGTACGCATTGTCCTCGACGTGCGCCGCCCCCGCTGCCTGGCGATGCGGACCCGGATGCGGTCCCGCCGGCCGGCTCCGGGCGTCCCCGGAGCCGGCCGTTCTCTTGGGTGACCGGGCTGCTGTCCCCTGCCGTCCGGTCACTTGTCCGGAGCGAGGTCCCACGACGCACGGCACGATCCGCACGTCTCATCGCTCCGGCGAGCCACGCGTGGTTCTTTCGGGCCCGCCCCTGGCTGGCACGGACATCGGTTCCAACGAAGCGGTTCCCCCGGCGGTCACGCGCCGTACGGGTGAGAAGGATGCGTACGTCTGTGCCGTGGACGTCAGATCCGGCCCCGGCACAGCTCCAGCAGGGTCATGGCCAGGGTGGTGCCCGGCTTGCCCAGTGCGTCGCGGTAGTGGGCGAGGACCTCCATCTCGCGGGACAGGTTCACCCGGCGCCCGCCGGAGGCGATCCGTTCCTTCTGGATGACGGCCGAGACGGCCATCCGTTCCTGGACCAGGCCGATGATCCGGTCGTCGAGCGCGTCGATCCGCTCCCGCGCGCCGGTGATCAGCGCGGCGGCCTCGTCGGTGCGGGCACCGGTCCGCTCGGGGGACGGTCCGGCCGGGGCGGCGGCCGGGCCGGGGGCGGCGGGACCGGTGGTGGACGGGCCGGTCGCGGTGGCCGGGGCGGTCGTGGCGGTGGCGGCGGTCATGAGGGCTCCTCGCGGTACGGGACGCGGTGCCCCGGAGCGACAGGCCCCGGACGAACGCAGACGCCCCGGGCCTTGTCGGCCCGGGGCGCCTGGGAAGTCGCTTGTCAGATGCTCAAGCAGCACGACCATGGCAGCCGGCGGGCCGGGTGCCATAGGTAAAGAGGAAGGTCGGGTGCGTGAGCATGGGGTCAGTATGCCGCGCCGCGTCCGCACGTCCAACCCGGACCGGATGATGAGACGGGGCCGGACGGCCCGGTGTGCGTCCCCCGGTAGAATCGGGACGCACAAGCTCCCGCCCCACCGCCGGAAGGCACCCCGTGTCCTCAGCGACTCCCGCTGCCCCCGCGCCCGACACCGTTCTGGTCGTCGACTTCGGCGCGCAGTACGCCCAGCTCATCGCCCGTCGCGTCCGCGAGGCGCGGGTCTACAGCGAGATCGTGCCGAGCACCATGCCGGTCGAGGAGATCATCGCCAAGAACCCCGCGGCGATCATCCTCTCCGGAGGCCCCTCGTCCGTGTACGAGGCCGGTGCCCCGACCGTCGACCCGGCGCTGTTCGAGGCCGGTGTCCCCGTCTTCGGCATGTGCTACGGCTTCCAGCTGATGGCGCAGAGCCTCGGCGGCCAGGTGGACAACACCGGGGCCCGCGAGTACGGCCGCACAGAGCTGCACGTCTCCAAGGTGTCCTCCACCCTCTTCGAGGGCACGCCGGCCGAGCAGGCGGTCTGGATGTCCCACGGCGACGCCTGCTCCGCCGCCCCCGAGGGCTTCACCGTGACCGCTTCCACGGACGTCGTGCCCGTGGCCGCGTTCGAGAACGACGAGAAGAAGCTCTACGGCGTCCAGTACCACCCCGAGGTGATGCACTCCACGCACGGGCAGCAGGTGCTGGAGCACTTCCTGTACCGGGGCGCGGGCCTGACGCCCGACTGGACCACCGGCAACGTCATCGAGGAGCAGGTCGCGGCCATCCGCGAGGCGGTCGGCGACAAGCGCGCCATCTGCGGTCTGTCCGGCGGCGTGGACTCCGCGGTCGCCGCGGCCCTCGTGCAGAAGGCCATCGGGTCCCAGCTGACCTGCGTCTATGTCGACCACGGCCTGATGCGCAAGGGCGAGACCGAACAGGTCGAGAAGGACTTCGTCGCCGCGACCGGCGTGCAGCTGAAGGTGGTCGACGCGAGCGAGCGGTTTTTGGCCGCGCTCAAGGGGGTGTCCGACCCCGAGGAGAAGCGGAAGATCATCGGCCGCGAGTTCATCCGGGTCTTCGAGCAGGCCCAGGCCGAGATCGTCGCCGACGAGGGCCCGGCCGTCGAGTTCCTGGTCCAGGGCACCCTGTACCCGGACGTCGTCGAGTCCGGCGGCGGCACCGGCACCGCCAACATCAAGTCGCACCACAACGTCGGCGGGCTGCCCGAGGACCTTGAGTTCAAGCTGATCGAGCCGCTGCGCCAGCTGTTCAAGGACGAGGTGCGGATGGTCGGCCAGGAGCTCGGCCTGCCCGACGAGATCGTCCAGCGCCAGCCGTTCCCCGGCCCCGGCCTCGGCATCCGGATCGTCGGCGAGGTCACCAAGGAGCGGCTGGACCTGCTCCGCGAGGCCGACGCCATCGCCCGCGAGGAGCTCTCCGCGGCCGGCCTCGACCGTGACATCTGGCAGTGCCCGGTGGTCCTGCTCGCGGACGTCCGCAGCGTCGGCGTCCAGGGCGACGGCCGGACCTACGGCCACCCGATCGTCCTGCGGCCGGTGTCCTCCGAGGACGCCATGACCGCCGACTGGTCGCGGCTGCCGTACGACGTCCTCGGGAAGATCTCCACCCGCATCACCAACGAGGTGCGCGACGTCAACCGGGTCGTCCTGGACGTGACCTCCAAGCCGCCGGGGACCATCGAGTGGGAGTGAGCCCCCTGCGGGCTCAGGTCCGTTTGAGCGTGCGCACCGGCGCTCCGGGCTTCCAGACCTGCACGACGAGGTACTTCTCGTCCTCCACGTAGGTCCGTACGACCTCCGTCAGCTCGGTGCGGAAGAGGTGGAACGGCTCCGGCGGTTCCATCTCTTCGCTGTACGCGGCCCGGCTCTCCGCATCCTCGACCTCCACCGCCCGGCCGCAGACGCGTACGTCGCCCCCGCCCATGGCGGTGCCCTCCCCGGGATTCGCCTGAAGGGCGAAGCGCGGATCCCGCCGCAGGTCAAGCGCCTTGAGCGAGCCCGGCATCATGCCGAGCCACAGTTCGCCGCCGAGGAAGCGCACCTCCAGGCCGCTGGTGCGGGGCGAGCCGTCCTTGCGCAGGGTGGCCAGGACGTGGTGGGTGTGGGCGCCGAAGCGTTCCTCGACGGTCCTCGCCAGGCCGGGTTCGGCGGTGGCGAAAGTCTCCCAGTTCGTCGTCATGCCAGGAGTGTGCCTCGGATACCGGACACCGACTGTCTGCATTTCTCCCGGTAGCGCGGCGCGCCGCATCTTCACGGGAATGATCCACGGACAGCGCCCACGGACAGCGCCCACGGACAGATCCCCACAGACAGATCCCTCGCGGAAAGTTCCACGGACAGAACGCCACGGACAGAACGCCACGGACAGAACCCCACGGACAGATCCACCAACGGATCCACGGACAGAACTACCGAACAGATCTGTCGTGCGCGGCGTCCCGACGGTAACTTCCGCCCCGTACGCACATCTCCGCGGAGGACTCATGCACGGGCCCACACCGCCCCCGCCGCTGCCCAGCGACAAGCTGCGGTTCGCCATGCCGCCGATGCACGAGTCGGTCGAGGACGAGCGCCGCCACCGCAAGGAGCGGCTGGCGGGTGCCCTCAGGCTGTTCGGCCGGTACGGATTCGAGGACGGCGTCTCGGGACACATCACCGCACGCGATCCCGAGTACAGCGACTGCTTCTGGGTCAACCCGTTCGGGATGCCCTTCCGCCACGTCACCGTGAGCGACCTCGTCCTCGCCAACCGGGAGGGCCAGGTCGTCGAGGGCGGACACCACGTGAACCAGGCCGCGTTCACCGTCCACGCCCAGGTCCACACGGCCCGGCCCGACGTCGTCGCCGTCGCCCACTGCCATTCCGTGCACGGCCGTGCGCTCGCCGCCCTGGGCGACCTCCTGGAGCCGCTCACCCAGGAGAGCTGCGCGTTCTACGAGGACCAGGCGCTGTACGACGCCTACAGCGGCGTCGCGGTCAACGCCGAGGAGGCCCGGCGCATCGCGTCCGTCCTCGGTTCCCACAAGGCGTTGGTGCTGCGCAACCACGGGCTGCTGACGGTCGGCGACTCGGTGGACGCGGCGGCCTGGTGGTTCGTGTCCATGGAACGGTCCGCCCAGGTCCAGCTCACGGCGAAGGCCGCGGGCCGGCCGCTCCGGATCGACCACCGGCAGGCGGTGGCGACCCGGGAACAGGTCGGCGGAGACCTGGTGGCCTGGATCAACTACCAGCCGCTGTGGCAGGACATCTGCCGCAGTGAGCCTGATCTGCTGGATTGACATCCTTGCCGCCCTGAAGGACGGCGATTCCCGCCTACCGCGCCGTTGATGGCTGCGGTGTCGGGTGGGTTCCTGCTTCGCTGCGCGGTGCCGGGAGGAGTCCCGGTCCTACCTGCGCTCCACAGGCTGATAAGGGCGTCTCTTCCCGGCGGCTGCGCCAGGAGTCCCCCGATCTCGTCCGCCCCTACTGGCGGGCGCAACGCCTGTGGTCCGGCTCGTACTTCGCCGGGTCCGTCGGCGGCGCACCACTCAGCATCGTGAAGCAGTACATCGAGCAGCAGAACCGGCCACTCTGACCCGGACCGAGGTGAACAGTGCAGATCCATGCCCACAGTTGAGGCCAGAGCAGACCTCAGATTCGCTTCACCACCGGGCTGAAGCCCGGTGCACTGCGAAGAGATCCGGTAGCAGCGGTGGCTGTGGGGTCTCGGGGGCGTCGGAGTAGGGGGACTTCGGGGCCGTGGGGGTCGTCGGGGGTGCCGGGGGCCGCGAGTGCGGGGCGGCCGGCAGGGCGGGGCGGCCGGGTGCCGGGCCCCTGACCTGCCGGATCAGCCGCTGCCGCCCCGCCGGGCCGGAGAGTCCGGGTATCCGGCCCTGGTACGGCCACCGGGGCAGCGGCCCAGAGGGTCAACATCGCGCCCTGGAATTCACTCGTGCTGACCACACCTGCTGAACGGTCGGGCCGTGTCGTAGGGCACAATTCGCTGTCGTCGCCGGGGAGTTGCACCGGGCGGCGGGAGGGTGTGGGAACGCGGTGCGGGAGAGGCGGGCTTCGGGCGTGGCGGTGCAGGAGGCGAGAGAGGGCGGCGTGGCCCCTGGCGCGCACGACGGCGGCTGCACCTGCGGGGACTGCCCGCACGGGGCGCGTGAGGGGCACCGGCGCGCGGCCGCGGCGTTCCTGCTGCGCCGGGACGAGTTCGCCGCCGGTCAGGGGCTTCCGGCCGCGGTTGCGCACTCGGCATCGGCCTCCCGGCAGTGGGTTTCCGAGGAACTGACGCAGGCTGCCGAACTGGTCGCCGAACGCAGCCGCGCGGAGGGTGCCGCCTGGCTGGCACGATTGTGGCGCCGCACGGTCGTGACGGTGTGGGCCGGGGTGGTCGTACTGCTCCTGGTCCAGGCGCTGACGGCGATCGGGGCCGGGTGGACCGGCGCGCGCTCGGCCGGGCTGGTGGCCGCACTGGTGGTGGCCGGGGCGCTCTCCGCCGCGTCGTGGTTCCACCGGGCGCGTGGCGGAGCGCTGGCTCCGGTGATCGGCGAGGACAACCGTCTCTCCACGTCCCGTGCCGTGGCGGCGGCCTGGGTGCTGTTCCTCGCCTACGCGGTGCTGGTCCTGGCGGGGCGGCTGGCGGCCGCGTCCGGTCCCGCGGAACGGGACGCGCTGATCGCGGGACTCGAACTCGCCCGCGGGGCGGGGGTGGTGACCGTCCTCGCGGTGGTGTGCGGCATCGCCGTGCTGGTCCGGCGGGTGATCGGACTTCGGGTCCTGGGACAGCGGTTGCAGAAGGTCCGCGCGGACCGGCCCCGGGCGGCCGACCTGCTGACCGACGACGCGGGCCGGGGCAGCTTCGCGGACATCCAGTACGTGGTGATCGGGGCCGTGGCCCTGGTGTTCGCGGCCGTACGGCTGGCCCGCCGTCCGGACCAGTTGCCGGACCTGCCGTGGGGGCTGGCCGCCGTCGTGCTGGTGTCCGCGGCGACCTATCTCGCCGGGAAGTACGCCGAGGTCGGACGGCCGGTGATCCTCTCGGTCGTACGGGCCCGCGAGGCGGGTGACCTGGACGCGCCGATCCGGACCGGGGACGACATCGAGATCCGCGGCACCGGCTTCGTGCCGCCGGGCGCCCAGGGCGCCGAGCGGCTGTCACGGATGGTCGTCCGGGTGGGTGCCGTGAACGTCCACGTGCCGCTGGTGCCCGTCACCGGCGGTTTCGACAACCCGACGGACACCCTGCTCACCGTTCCGGTACCGGCGGAGGTGGAGCCCGGCCGGGTGGAGGTCCAGGTGGTGACGGCAGCGGGCGTGGAGACGAACCGCTACGCGATCGACGTGACGGACTGACCGGGCCGGATCCGTTCTGGGACACCGCCTGGCCTCACCGTCGTTGCACGCCGCCCGCCGCCCGCCGCCCGCCGCCCGCCGCCCGCCGCCTGCCGCCCGCCGCCTGCCGCCTGCCGCCCGCCGCCTGCCGCCTGCCGCCTGCCGCCTGCCGCCCGCCGCCCGCTGCCCGCTGTGCGTGCGCTGCTCGCTGTGCGCTGTTCTGGCTCGTCGTGCCCGCGTCTGTCCTCGCGCTGCTCGGCTCGGGGCGTCTCCGGGGAGGGCAGGGACGGAGCCGGGGCGGGCCCGGGAGGGGGCCGTTGTCCTCCGGCGCGCAGCCACATGTCCGCCCCCGGCCGCGCGTCGTCGACGTGTGCGGCAACTCCGTCGGCCACGGTCGGTCCGCCCGCTTCCCGGTGCGCGTTCTTCCCGTGCGGACCTGTCGGTTTGCTGTTGATCTCCCGTGAATACTGGGCGGTCACGGTTGAGCCGTGGTGGATTGTCGTACGTATGGTCTGTTGAGGGGGTCTCGACAGGCGGCGAGAGGCGGCAGGCAGCGATGACTCACGGCAGGCGCACGGACACCTACTCCCTCCCCTCGGACGGCGGCGGCGACTGGCGGGACACGGCCACCCGCTACGCACTCCTTCCCCTCCGGATCTTCCTGGGCGTCACCTTCGTCTACGCCGGGCTGGACAAGCTCACGGACAGCGCCTTCCTGAAGGACTCGGGTGCCGGATCGATCGGCGACATGATGCGGGCCGTCCGCGACTCGTCCGCGATTCCCGCGCTGATCGACCTGTCCCTGAAGAACCCGGTGGGCTTCGGCTACGCCATCGCCTTCGGGGAACTGGCCGTCGGCCTGGGAGTCCTGGTCGGCCTCCTCACCCGCCTCGCCGCGCTGGGCGGCGTGCTGATCTCCCTGAGCCTGTGGCTGACGGTGAGCTGGGCCTCCGACCCGTACTACTACGGCAACGACCTCCCCTACATGATGGCCTGGATCCCGCTCGTGCTGGCCGGCGCACCCGTGCTCTCCCTGGACGCCGCTCTCCGGGCGCGACGCAGGCGCGGGTCCGCCGAGTACAGCTGACCCGCGGGCGAGGCATCGGGACTCGCGGGCGGCCATTCGGCCACGTGCCACGGATTGGCTCCGGTCCCGGCAACGTGCCACGGTTTGGCTCCGGTCCCCGGCACGCGTCGGCGGGTTGCACCGGTCCGAGGTACTCGTGGGCAGGTGGCTCCGGTCCCGAGTACGGGGCGGCGGGTCGTTCCGCCCCCCGGCACGCGTCGGAACGTCGCCCCGGTCACCCGAGTCGGGTCAACCGGTCAACCGGAGGCGGGCCGCCCCGGAGGCGGGGCATCGCCGCTCGCAGCGGTGCGGGCCGAACGGCGGCGCCGGCGTATCCGGCCAGTCACCAGGGCCACCGAGCCGGCCAGGCACAAGCCGCCTCCGACGACGGGGAACAGCACAAACCAGGGAGTCTCCCAGGCGCCGCCCGAGTCCCCGAGGAAGAGCACCGCGGCCGCGACCAGCGTGGCGCCGGCGACCAGCTTGCCCGGCTGGAACTCATGACCTGGCACGGCTGACCTCCGCCTGTCCGGCACCGACATAAAGATCCAGTTCCAACGTGCCGCCCTTCTTGACGCCCGCGGGCGGAGCCAGGGTGACCTCCTCGTGCTTGCCCGGAGCCACGTCGACGTCCCGCTTCCCCTCTCCGGGGAGTTGGATGTCGCCCACGCCGACGTCGACGGTCAGCCGCACGGTCACGTCCTCGGGCACGATCACGTGGACGCGGCCCAGCCCGACCTCCGCCAGGGTGGACACCGTCTCCCCCTCGGGCACCCGGACACCCGACAGGTCCAGGGTGCCGGTGCCGGTGCCCAGGTCGTAGGCCGGGCGTATCTGTGCGACCGAGGCGGGCTCCCAGGTGGTGCGCATCCACTCCGTGCCGATGTCCTTGGGCAGGGTGGACGCCCCCGCGAGCAGCCCCGCGGTGATGACGGCCAGGACGATGGATCCTGCCCCGGTGCGACCGAGGAACGCGCTGACCGCGATGCCGAGGCCGAAGACGGCGAGCGCGGCGGCCAAACCCGTCTGCAGACTGCTGCCGAGGGGCTGGTCGTGCCAGGTCAGGCCGGTGCCCAGACCAGCCGCGAGCAGGGCGAACAGGAAGACCCAGCCACCGATCCAGCGGGGCCCGCGCTGTTTCGGCCGCTGCGGCGGTGGAGCATCGGCCCTCTTGTGCAGATGGGGTGCGAGGGCGATCGAGACGGCCGCGGTGGCGTCGTGGGCGCCCGATCCCCACGGGCCCCACAGGTAGCCGGTGGCGCCGACGTGCCGGCCGTCCTTGACGATCGGATCGCGCCACCAGGACGGGTAGGAGGTGACCACCGGCGGTGCCTGCGGCTCCGGCGGGGCGTCCGCGACCGCCTGGGCGGCCAGGGGGTCCGGGCCCGGAGCACCGCGGTGTCTGGACCAGTAACCCGCGCCGGCCAGCAGGATGGACAGTATGACGGCGAAGCTCAGCACGCCGCCGTTGTTCAGCATCGTGAGGAAGACACCGCAGCCGACCAGCGCGAACAGGACGGCGGCCAGGGCGTGGCCGTCGACCCGGCCGGTCAGCAGCCTGCGGACCTCGTTCTCCTCCTCGTCCTCGTACGGGACGAGGAGCCAGGCGAAGCCGTAGAAGATCAGCCCGACGCCGCCGGTCGCGGAGAGCACGGCGAGCGTGATCCGGAAGATCACCGGGTCCATGTCGCACTGCCGGCCGAGGCCGGCGCAGACACCGCCGATCAGCTTGTGGTCGCGGTCGCGGCGGAAACGACGCGGCGGCCCGGACGCCTCGGCAGCCGGCGGAGCAGCGGGGCCGGAGGCCTCTCCGGCCGCGGGGCCCGGCGGCCGGAGAGGCCCCGCGGCCGGACCCTCGCCTCCGTCCCTGCCGTCCCTGCCACGCGCCCCCGCGGGCCCCGGCGCGCGGGGTGCATCCGCGGCGGACGCGGCATCCTGCGGCCCGGCGCCCGGGGAGGGGCGCGGGCCGGAGCCGGGTCCCGGACCCGTCGCGGCGTGCTGGTGATCTGTCATGCGTCCATGGTGACGGGCGAGCCGTCCGGACGGCAGTCGGGACGACCCTGGTCCGACCCTGATTTCGGCCCCGGACGAAGGCAGGGGGGCGCCGACGGGGCGCGAACCAGGAGATCAGGGGAGTCTCCGGGACCGACCCTGATGCCCCCGTGCAGGTGGCCGTGTGACCATCATTGACATGTCGGAAGCCGCAGCAGCGCCAGTCGTCGAGCCCCGGCCGCCGCGCAAGCTCTACCGCAGCAGCGACGGTCGCTGGCTCGGAGGAGTGGCGCGGGGGCTGGCCGGGCACCTCGGGCTGCCCGTGATCTGGGTCCGGCTCGTCTTCGTCGGCCTGTTCATGGCCGACGGTCTGGGCACGTTGCTGTACGCCGCGTTCTGGTTCTTCGTCCCCCTCGGCGTCGGCGGGGTGGAGGCGCACCGGCCGCCCTCCCTGGTCACCACCGAGACCTCGCCGGACGGCCGCCGCAGACTCGTCACGCGCAGACCGGACAAGGGCCAGATCGTCGCCCTGCTCCTCATGGTCGTCGTGGCCATGGTCTTCGTGGGCAGCGTGAACCTCACCAACGGTGCCCGGGCCTATCTCTGGCCCACCGTCCTGGTCGGGGCCGGCGTCGCCCTGGTCTGGCGGCAGGCCGACAACGCCCGCCGGGCCCGCTGGGTCGAGGTGGGGCGCCGCCGCCGCACGGTCACCCTGCTGCGTGCCGGCGCCGGTGTGCTGCTGGTGACGGCGGGCGTCTCGGGCATATTCGTGCTCCAGGGTTCGGGCGCCCACCTGGGCCCGGTGCTCCAGGCGGCCCTCGCGGTCCTCGTCGGCATCACCCTGCTCGCCGGGCCCTACCTCGTGCGCATGACCCAGGACCTGTCCGAGGAGCGGCTGATGCGCATCCGGGCGCAGGAACGCGCCGAAGTCGCCGCCCACGTCCACGATTCGGTGCTGCACACCCTCACGCTGATCCAGCGCAACGCCGAGAGCCCCGGGGAGGTGCGCCGCCTCGCCCGTGCGCAGGAGCGCGACCTGCGGGCCTGGCTCTACAAGCCGGAGGGCAACGGCAAGGACGAGGACGAGGAGCCCGCCACCCTCGCCGAGGCCGTGAAGCGCAACGCGGCCGAGGTGGAGGACCAGCACGGTGTTCCGCTGGAGGTCGTCGTCGTGGGCGACTGCCCCCTCGACGAGCGGATCGGGGCGCAGATGCAGGCCGCGCGCGAGGCGATGGTCAACGCCGCCAAGTACGGTGGCGAGGGGGGTGCCGTGCAGGTCTACGCCGAGGTCGAGGGGAAGACGGTGTTCGTGTCCGTACGGGACCGTGGCCCGGGCTTCGACCTCGACTCGATACCCGCCGATCGCATGGGCGTCAGAGAATCGATCATCGGCCGCATGGAACGCAACGGCGGCACGGCGCGCCTGCGCGCGGTGCCGGACGGCGGCACGGAGGTCGAGCTGGAGATGGAGAGGGCGGAGAAGTCATGAGCGAGCCGACCGAGGCGAACCGGCCGACGGGGCCGGCGGAGGCGGCGGAGTCCGCGTCACCGGCCCACGCTGCGGGGCGGCGCCATGTGCGGGTCGTGCTGGTCGACGACCACCGCATGTTCCGCACCGGCGTCCAGGCCGAGATCGGTCAGACCGAGCAGACCGGCGTGGAGGTCGTCGGCGAGGCCGCCGACGTCGACCAGGCGGTCACCGTGATCACGGCCACCCGGCCCGAGGTGGTGCTGCTCGACGTGCACCTGCCCGGGGGCGGCGGTGTGGAAGTGCTGCGCCGCTGCACCCCGTTGATGGGTGACACCGAGCGGCCCGTCCGCTTCCTCGCCCTGTCCGTGTCGGACGCGGCCGAGGACGTGATCGGCGTGATCCGGGGCGGGGCCCGCGGATACGTCACCAAGACGATCACCGGTACTGACCTCGTCGACTCCATCTTCCGCGTCCAGGAGGGCGATGCCGTCTTCTCGCCGCGCCTGGCCGGCTTCGTCCTGGACGCGTTCGCCTCCACCGACGCCCCGCCGGTGGACGAGGACCTCGACCGTCTCACCCAGCGGGAGCGCGAGGTGCTGCGGCTGATCGCCCGGGGATACGCCTACAAGGAGATCGCCAAGCAGCTGTTCATCTCGGTGAAGACGGTCGAGTCGCACGTCTCGGCGGTCCTGCGCAAGCTGCAGCTGTCGAACCGGCACGAGCTGACGCGTTGGGCGACGGCACGTCGGCTGGTCTGAGTCACGTCCCCGCCGCCTTCACGGGGGCCCGGCCGCCTGGACGGTCCGCCCCAGCCCCTGCCCCAACCGTTGTCGCTGTCGCGCCGGGCTGCCGTCGATGCGCGGCGTCGCCGCCCGTCGCGTGGTCCAGGCTGCCGGCCGTCGCTTCCGTGCCCAGGAGAGGGGCCGCTCCCGCGGACGCGGGGCGGGTTTCCCGGGGACGCGGGGAAGTTGTCCCCGGGGACGCGCATCCGTTGCGCGCGTCCGGCGGCGGTGTGCACAGGGGAGCGGGCCCGCCGCCGGACCTTTCCGGCGGTGGTGTCCGGCAGCCGCCCCTGGTCCGGGCGGCGGTGGTGCGCCGAACACCTGGTGAAGGACGCTAGACCTGTCGACCGGGCCGGGCCCACGTTTGCGCGGAAGTGATGCCGGCGGACCGGCGGACGACCGCAAGCGACCGGGATCCCCGCGCGTCTCCGACGCCTTCACCGAGCCCGCTGACCGATGCGGGAAACGCCCCCGGCACACGGGGATCCGGATGCTATGCGGCCCGGAGGAAGGAACCGCAGAGCCCCCGCCCCGGCCCCTACCGGCCCTCGCCCTCCCCGCTGCCCCGCCCTGCGGCCCGTGACCCGCGCTCCAGACAGAGCTCCCGCCCCGCGATCCGTCCAGCCCCCGGCGGCTGTACCGGCCCGGTGCCGGGAGCCGTGACCGGTCTGGCTAGGCTCCGGCTCATGGACGTACTCATCCACCTCTTCGTCGGCCTGCACATCATCGGCATCGCGTCGCTCCTGGGCGGCTTCCTCACGCAGATGAAGGCGATGGGCGAGGGCACCGCCCGCTTCAGCCCCGCCATGCTGCACGGTGCGCTGACGATGCTGGTCACCGGTGTCATCCTGGTCGGCCTCAACGAGGCCCAGGACCACACCGTCAACCACATCAAGATCGGCATCAAGCTCGCCCTGCTGATCGTGATCCTGGGTCTCGTCTACGTGAAGCGGGACGACGAGAAGGTGGACAAGGGCCTGTTCGGCCTGGTGGGGCTGCTGACCACGGCGAACATCTTCATCGCCGTCCTCTGGACCTGATCCCCTCGAGCTCGGGCGACGAGGCCCACGCCGACCGGGCGGAGCCGACCGCCCCGGCGGCGACCATGAGCCACACGGCCACCGCCACCCACACCAGTACGTGCCCCAGGTGCTCCAGCCACGGGGCGTCGACGGCGGCGGACGCGGACAGCGTCGCCGCCGCCGTCATGCCCAGGGGGAACACGGTCGACCAGCGCCGGGTGTCGTAGCCGAGCCGCGGCCGCACGATCTCGCCGGCCAGCAGCACCACGTACCAGGCGAGGTCCAGGACCAGCAGGCTCACCGTCACGAACCGCAGCACGCCGCTGTCGTCCTCGTTCCACAGGTACAGGCGCGGGCTGTCCGCGGTGAGCAGCCGGGAACCGGCGAGCCCGGAGATGGCGAGCGCGCCCCCGGCGATCCAGTGGTCGCCCGCCCCGTCGAGCACCTGCCGCCAGTCGAAGCGGAACAGGGCGAGGACGTAGAGCACCAGCCCGAACCAGAACAGCACCATCGCCGGACGCGCGAGCCACGCCGTCGCCTCGGCGGCGGCGAGCGTGGCGCCGAGCACGGCGAGCCCTTCCGTGGCCACACAGCACAGGAACACCGATCCGGGCATGCGCGGCTGCCAGCGGCTGACCACCAGGACGAGCAGCACCGGCCAGAGCACGGTGGCCAGCGCCAGCAGCGCCTCGGACAGGACGAGCAGGTCCCGGGCCGCGAACGCGGCACCGATCACGGTCGTGGCGGCGACGGCCGTGAGTGCGCCCGGCGTCGCCGCCTCGGTGACCCAGCGCTCCCGCTCCCGCAGCAGCCGCAGGACGAACTCCGCCGCCAGCCCCAGCCACCCGGCACAGGCCAGCACCAGGGAGACGTGCGAGAGGAACGCGTAGCCCGCCAGGCTCAGGGCCACCGACACGATGCCGGTCGCCATCACGGCGGCTCCGGCCGAGGGGGGACGCTGCGCCCACCAGGCGCGGACGGGTGAGGCTGAGGGGCGGCGCATGGGCGGAATGCTAGAAGAGCGCACCGGGCGGTGATCGGCGGGGCGCGCGGGGCCCCCGAAACGCCCGCCTCCCGGCCGTAGCGGAGCAGGCCGTGACGGCCCCGGGCAGCGGCGGACCTCGGGCCGCCCCGGGCCGTAGCAGACCCGGGCCACGACCGGCCCCGGGCCGTAGCCGACCGGGCCGTCGCGTACCGGCCTGGAGCTGGACGAGCCCGCAGCAGGACGAGCCCGCAGCAGCAGGAGCGGCCCGAAGCAGGAGCCGGCCGGCTGCGTCAGGCGGGGCGTACCACGCTGTGGATGGACGACTCGCCGTCGTAGAACACCGACTCCTCGCGGACGAAGGTGCCGGGCTTCGGGGCGTGGATCATCTTGCCGTTGCCGATGTAGAGGCCCACGTGGGTGATGTCGTCGTAGAAGAAGACCAGGTCACCGGGCTGCGCCTGGGACAGGGGGACGGTCGTCCCGGCCTTGACCTGGTCGTAGGTGGTGCGCGGGAGGACCACACCGGCGGCCTTCCACGCGGCCTGGGTCAGGCCGGAGCAGTCGTACGAGCCGGGGCCGGTGGCGCCCCAGACGTACGGCTTGCCGATCTGGGCGCGGGTGAACGCGAGGGCCTTCTCGGCCTTGGTGGCGTACCCGGAGTCGGACGACGCCGGAGGGGCGGTGGTGGAGCCCGAGGAGCCCGAGGAACCGGAGGTGCCCTGGCCGCCGCTGTCCGGCTGGGCCTCTTCCCGGGCCTGCTGCCGCTCGGCCTGCTGCTCGGCGAGTTCGGCGGCCTTGCGGGCGGCCTCGTCCTGCTTCTTCTTCTCGATCGCCGCCAGCCGGGCCTTCTCCTCGGCGGTCAGCTTCGACATCAGTTCGCGGGCGTCCGCGAGCTTCTTCTGGACGGTGGCCTTGGCCGTCTTCAGGTCGTTCTGCGACTCGGTGAGCGTCGCCAGGCCCTCGGTCGCCTCCCGGCGCTTCTTCATCGTCTCGGACTGCTGGGTGACGTAGTCGTCGACCGCGGCCTTCTGGCGGCCGGTCATGCGGTCCATCAACTGGCTGCGGTCGAAGAAGTCCTGCGGCGAGTCGGCGAGCAGGAAGGTGGCGGTGTCGGGGGCGCCGGCCCCGGTGCGGTACTGGGCGGCGGCGTAGGACCCCAGTTCCTCCCGCGCGTCGTTCAGCTTCTGGGTGCGCCTGGCCACGTCGTCGAGGAGGGTGTCGACGCGTTCGCGCTGCTTGGCGGTCTTCTCCTTGGCGGCGTTGTACTTCTCGGTCGCCGACTCGGCCTGGCGGTAGAGGTCGCCGACCTTCTTCTCGACCTCTTCCAGGCTGGGCTTGCCGTCGTCGGCCGGGGCGGCGTCGGCCGTCTGGGACAGCAGGGCCACGGAGGTGAGGGCCGCGGTGGCCAGAGCGGGGGTGCGTATGCCTGCCACGCGCGTGCCCGGGGTGCGCGACTTGCGGTGCGACGCCAAGGGAGGCGACTCCTTCCAGAACTCCGCCCACCGGTGTACGGCGGGGGTCCCCGCCCAGGCCTGCCGGCACTGGGGGAGGGTTCGGGCGGGTGCTTCGGAAGGGTTGCCCTACGGCCGCTCCGCGGGGGAGTGGGCCGATTCACCCCATGGTCTCGGTGGAACCCCGGCTCCGGCTGCCCTGACGGACAGTGACGGACTCGGCGGGGGCCGCGCGAGCCGGCGAGGTTCGCCGGCGGGGGACGAGCGGCCCGCCCGCACCGTAGCCAACTGATGTGGCCCTTGTGAAGGTTGATGGGTGATATGCCCGATACATTTTCGTGACCTGTTCGATGCGGTCACCGTCGGTCACCGCACGACACTGCAGGGTGCGCACGTGCCGGACGCGGGGGCGGGCCGGCGGCGGGGCCTCGCGGCGGGCGCGGAAACGGCGTGATGTTCCCGGGGCGGCCCCGGGCTGTCGGTGGGGCACCCTAGACTCGGAGAGCGATGAGCAGCCTCTTTGACGACAGCTTCCTGGCGGACCTCCAGGCCCAGCGGGGCCCCGTGGACGAGCCCCCGCCGCCGCCCGAGGACGAGCACGGACCGGAACCGGTTCCGGACGACCTGTTCGGCGGGAAGTTCGACGTGCCGCCGGACCGTGAGGCCTACTACCGGGACGGTGCCCCCCGCCCCGTGGTGGACTCCGCGGCCCTCCTGGAAGGGCTCAACGACAACCAGCGCGCCGCCGTGGTGCACTCCGGCTCCCCCCTGCTCATCGTGGCCGGTGCCGGCTCCGGCAAGACCCGCGTGCTCACCCACCGCATCGCCCACCTGCTCGGCGAGCGGGGCGTCCACCCGGGCCAGATCCTCGCGATCACCTTCACCAACAAGGCCGCGGGCGAGATGAAGGAGCGCGTCGAGCAGCTCGTCGGCCCCCGGGCGAACGCCATGTGGGTCATGACGTTCCACAGCGCCTGCGTGCGCATCCTGCGCCGGGAGAGCAAGAAGCTCGGCTTCACCTCGTCGTTCTCGATCTACGACGCCGCCGACTCCAAGCGTCTGATGGCCCTGGTCTGCCGCGACCTGGACCTCGACCCCAAGCGGTACCCGCCCAAATCGTTCAGTGCCAAGATCAGCAACCTGAAGAACGAGCTGATCGACGAGGAGGACTTCGCGGCCCAGGCCGCCGACGGCTTCGAGAAGACCCTTGCCCAGGCGTACGCGCTCTACCAGTCGCGGCTGCGCGAGGCCAACGCGCTGGACTTCGACGACCTGATCATGACCACGGTCAACCTGCTGCGTGCCTTCCCGGACGTCGCCGACCACTACCGCCGCCGCTTCCGGCACGTCCTGGTCGACGAGTACCAGGACACCAACCACGCCCAGTACGCCCTGGTCCGCGAACTCGTCGGCACCACGGAGCACCCCGTCGACGTACCGCCGGAGGCCGAGGTCCCCCCGGCCGAACTGTGCGTGGTGGGCGACGCCGACCAGTCGATCTACGCCTTCCGCGGTGCGACGATCCGCAACATCCTCCAGTTCGAGGAGGACTACCCGGACGCGACGACGATCCTGCTGGAGCAGAACTACCGTTCCACGCAGACCATCCTCAGCGCGGCCAACGCGGTCATCGAGCGCAACGAGTCCCGCCGCCCGAAGAACCTGTGGACCAACGCCGGCGCAGGCGCGCGGATCACCGGGTACGTCGCCGACACCGAGCACGACGAGGCGCAGTTCGTCGCCGACGAGATAGACCGGCTCACGGACGCCGGCGAGGCCAAGGCGGGCGACGTCGCCGTCTTCTACCGCACCAACGCCCAGTCCCGTGTCTTCGAAGAGGTCTTCATCCGCGTCGGCCTGCCCTACAAGGTCGTCGGCGGGGTCCGCTTCTACGAGCGCAAGGAGGTCCGGGACGTCCTGGCCTACCTGCGCGTGCTCGCCAACCCCGAGGACTCGGTGCCGCTGCGCCGCATCCTCAACGTGCCCAAGCGGGGCATCGGCGACCGCGCCGAAGCCATGATCGACGCGCTCGCCCAGCGGGAGAAGATCAGTTTCCCGCAGGCGCTCAAGCGGGTCGACGAGGCGTACGGCATGGCCGCGCGCTCGTCGAACGCGGTGAAACGGTTCAACACGCTGATGGAGGACCTGCGGACCGTGGTGGAGTCCGGGGCGGGGCCGGCCACCGTGCTGGAAGCCGTCCTGGAACGCACCGGGTACCTCGCCGAGTTGCAGGCGTCCACCGACCCGCAGGACGAGACCAGGATCGAGAACCTCCAGGAACTCGCCGCGGTGGCCCTGGAGTTCGAGCAGGAGCGCGCCGAGGGGGAGGCCGGTACGCTGGCCGACTTCCTGGAGCAGGTCGCCCTGGTCGCCGACTCCGACCAGATCCCGGACGAGGACGAGGACGGCTCGGGCGTCATCACGCTGATGACCCTGCACACCGCCAAGGGCCTGGAGTTCCCGGTGGTCTTCCTCACCGGCATGGAGGACGGCGTGTTCCCGCACATACGCGCCCTCGGCGAGACCAAGGAGCTGGAGGAGGAGCGGCGCCTGGCCTATGTCGGCATCACGCGGGCGCGCGAGCGGCTGTACCTCACCCGCTCGACGCTGCGCAGCGCGTGGGGGCAGCCGTCCTACAACCCGCCCTCGCGTTTCCTGGAGGAGATCCCGGCCGCGCACCTCGACTGGAAGCGCACCGGGGCGAGCGCTCCGGTGTCCTCCGGACCGGCGTCGGGGATCGCGGCGTCGCTGTCCTCCTCGCGGTCGCGTTCGTCGGCCTCGGGTGCCTCCGGGTTCGCCACCCGGCGGACGGCGGAGAAGCCGGTGGTGTCGCTGGCCGTCGGGGACCGCGTCACGCACGACCAGTTCGGGCTCGGCACCGTGGTGGCGGTCAAGGGCACGGGCGCCAACGCCGAGGCGACCATCGACTTCGGCGACACCAAGCCCAAGCGGCTGCTGCTGCGGTACGCGCCGGTGGAGAAGCTCTAGCGGACGAGACGGCCCGTGGGCACCGTCGGCACGGCGGAGCCCACGGGCCGAGGGGCGACGAGCGATGGGCCGACGCGACGGAGCTCACGGGCCGGTGGCGACGAGGGGTGGGCCTGCGCGGCGGTGCCTGCGCGTCCGGCTGCGGCCGGCGGTGGGTCGGTGCGTCAGGACGGGTTGAGGCCGTGGCTGCGCAGCCAGGCGAGCGGGTCGATCGTGGAGCCGCCGCCGGGCCGGACCTCGAAGTGCAGGTGCGGACCGGTGGACTTGCCCGAGTTGCCGGAGAACGCGATCGGATCCCCGGCCTTCACGGTCGTGCCCGGGGCGACCTTGTAGCTGGAGAGGTGGCAGTACCACGTCTCCGTGCCGTCCTTCGCCGTCACGATCATCATGTTGCCGTAGCTGGGGTTGAACTGCGTGCGGACCGTGCCGTCCGTCGCGGCCATCACGGTCGAGCCGTACGGCACGGGGAAGTCGATGCCGGTGTGCACGGACATCCAGTTGGTGCCCGCCTGGCCGTAGTAGGCGCTGAGTCCGTGCAGGGCGACCGGGAGCGCGAACTTGGGCCGCAGCCGCTCCTTGCGGGCGGCCTCCTGGGCGGCGCGCTTGCGGTCGGCCTCCTGCTGGGCCCTGAGGTCGATGCGTTCCTGCGTGCGGCTGGCGCGGTCGGCGAAGTCGTCGGCCCCGGCGGTGAGGCTCTGCAGCTGGGTGTCCAGCTTGATGTTCGCGGCGGCGGGTTTCACCGGCTGGGCGTCCGCCGCGGTGGTGTTCGTCTCCTGGCCGCCCGTCTCCCCGTTCAGATCGACGACCGAGGCGGCGGCGACACCGGCCACTCCCATGACGCACACCGAGGGAACGGCGACCGTGAGCAGGGCGGACCGCTTCGGGGGCGTGCGGCGGCGGGAGCGGTTGCCGCTCCGGGAGCCCGCGCGGGGGAGCGGTGCCGGGGCGAGCTCCTCCTGGCCGTCCAGCAGGATCACCGCGGGCAGTTCGCCGGTGTCGCCCGGGCCGTCCGCCGCCGGGTACGCGGTGTCCTGGCCGCCGTCCGGTTCGTCCTGGCTGAACTGCGCGGTGCCGGCCGGCTCGTAGGTGGCGGTGGCTTGCTGGTCGAAGCCCTCGGCCTGTGTCCCGTGGACGTCGGACGCACCGGTGGCGGTGCCGTCGGAGTTCCACTGGGTGGCGTCGTACGCGCCGGAGTCGAAGGTCTGCGTGCCCCATTCCCACTGCTGGGTGCCGTCGGAGGGGAACCCGGAGGGTTCGGGCTGGAGCCAGGCCGAGGCGTCCCACTGGCCGCTGATGTCGGGGGCGTCGGCCTGCGTCGGGATCACGGCCGTCTGCTGTCCGCCGGTGGTCCAGCCGGTCGCGTCGTGGAAGCCGGTGTCATAGGCGGCGTACTGCTGGGCGTCGTAGGCGTCGTAGGAGCCGGTGCCCGGTGTGTCGCCGCCCCACTGTGCCGCGTCGTAGGTGCCCGCGGCCGGGACGCTGCCGGGCAGGTCTCCGAAGAGCGGATCGGTGGCGAAACTGCCGGTGGCAGGGGGCGCGGAGGCAAAACCGGTGGCGTCGTAACCGCCGTACGTGGTGAAGTCGCCGTACTGGCTCTCCTGCGTGCCGTACGGCGCGTAGGGCACCGAGGCGGCGTCGGAGGCCGGAGCCGGGGGCGTGGTCCCCGACGGGTGACGGTCGTTCACCAACTTCTCTTTCGCCTCGACAACGGTGGCTGCCAGAGCAGTGCGGCGACTGTACCCGGCGGTATGCGGGCGCGACAATCTTCCGCAGGTTTCAGGCTCGCAGGAAACGGGCATTCGGTTGCGTTTTGGCGGCGCCCACACGAGGTCTTGGCTCTGCGTTCGAAATACGTTCGAGTGAAGCGTGGGGTCGACGCTGACAAGTCGGCTCCACGGGACGGCTGTTGTGCGAACGGCCGAGGGCGCGGGATGCCGTCGGCAGGTGGCAAGTGCCCCGGGCGTGTCGGCTGCCCGGGGGCGGAGCGTTGTCGGGACGGTGACGAGTCGACCTCAGACCGGTGACGAGTCGACCTCAGACCGGCGTCGGACAGACCTCGGACCGGCGCCGGACCGGCGTCGGAGCAGCGGCGGACCAGCGGCGGATGGGCGCCGGACCAGCGGCGGACCAGCGGCGGATGGGCGCCGGACCAGCGGCGGACCGGCGCCGGAACGGGTGCGCTCTGATGCTGGTCCGGCCGCGGATGAATGCCGGGCCGGCGGCGGACCGGGCTCAGGCCACCGTCATGCTGCCCGCGCGGCCCGCGGTCGGTTCTCCCGGCTGTGCGGTGTCCAGGGCCTCCCGGATGCCGGTCGCCACGGCCGGGTGCACCGGCAGGGCGAGGTGCCCCACGCCGCTCACCCGCACGTTGTCCACCGCCAGGTCCGGGTGCTCGATGCAGGCGGTCTCCAGCGGGTCCATGATGTGGTCCAGGTCGCTCCAGAAGGCGACGAACCGGGTCCGGCAGCCCGGCGCGGGCCGGGCGAGCTCCTCGAGCACTGCGGAGCCGGGGCGCATCTGCCGCACGATGGGGTGCGCGTTGGCGAGCGGCGCGACGCGCGTGCCCGCGTGGGGGGTGCCGAGCGTGACCAGCGTGCGCACCCGGGTGTCGCCGCCCAGCCGTTGCACGTAGTACCGGGCGATGAGGCCGCCGAGGCTGTGCCCGACCACGTCGACCCGGTCGCTGCCGGTGCGCTCGCACACCTCCTCGATGTGGCGGCCCAGCAGTTCGGCGGCGGTGCGGATGTCACAGGTGAGCGGGGAGTAGTTGAGCGACTCGATCTGCTGCCTGCCGTGCTGGGCGAGGCTGCGCCGCAGCAGGAGGAACACCGAGCGGTTGTCGATGAACCCGTGCAGCAGGACGACCGGCGGCTTGGCCTCGGCCGGCAGCTGGGCGGTGCCCTCGGGGGCGGGCAGGGCGGGCCGTGTGCCCCGCCGCTCCTGGACGATGCCGGCGGGATAGAGGAGGAGATGGCCCGCGAGGATCGCGAGCTCCAGGGCGGTGGCTTTCAGCAGGGCCAGGGAGAGGTCCGCGAGCCGGGTCGGCAGAAGACGCCGGCACAGCGGAAGAAGGGGAAGAGCTGCCTGGGTGACCTTCATGGGCCGACCTCCTGTCGGCACGCGGAAGGACAGCCCTGTCCCCCGTGTGCCCTCATGGGACGTCGCGACGACGAGGGCCGACGCTGCGCGCACGCGTCGCGTCGGACGGTCGCGGTACTGCGGCGACCTCGTCGCGGATCCCTTATGCGCATGTTCCCACTGATGTCCGCGTGTCGCACGATCACGTGGAGTCCGGAGCCGGCGGCCCGGGAACGCTGCGCGGTGAACGTGTCCCTGTGTGTGATTTCCCCCTCGCTCCGCACCGCGAAACGGCCGGTTGCGGGATGCTGGAGATAACGTTCGTTCACTCCCCGGCCGGGCTCGGCCGGGGCGTCCGTGTTCCGGCCGTGCGCCCGGCCCAGCGGGCTCGGGCACCTGCGGCACACGCGACCGGTGCGGTCGGTGCGACGTGCCCGAGGTGTACGGCATGACGGATGTGTGCGGTACTTGTCGGTACGGATGGATCTATTCGGTTCAGTCGGTTCAGTCGGTTGATGGAGGCAGTGATGGGTGTGGCAGCCGGTCCGATCCGTGTGGTGGTGGCGAAGCCGGGGCTCGACGGCCACGATCGCGGGGCCAAGGTGATCGCGCGGGCGCTGCGGGACGCCGGTATGGAGGTCATCTACACCGGGCTCCACCAGACTCCCGAGCAGATCGTCGACACCGCGATCCAGGAGGACGCCGACGCCATCGGGCTGTCGATCCTCTCCGGTGCGCACAACACGCTCTTCGCCGCCGTGATCGAGCGGCTGCGGGAGCGTGACGCGGCGGACATCCTGGTGTTCGGCGGCGGCATCATCCCCGAGGCGGACATCGCTCCGCTGAAGGAGAAGGGCGTCGCGGAGATCTTCACCCCGGGCGCGACGACGGCGTCCATCGTGGACTGGGTGCGCGCGCACGCCCGGCAGCCCGCCGAAGCCTAGGCCCCGGACCGGCTGAACAGCGCCGGAGCCGTTGACGGCACCGGCGATGCCGCCCACCGCAGGTCGTTCCTCCGTCCCCGTGCGGCCTCCCGGACCGGGTGGGGCCGTCCCGCGGTGCTTCCCGGGCACGGGCGGTGCCGGGCGCGCGGCCACGGCGCGCGTCCCGTCGGCCCGTGCGCGACCGGGCCGGCTCACGGCGCGCCTCCCGTGGGCGATGGCACCGGCCGGACCGGCGGCGGGGGCCCCAGCTCCTGAAGCATCGTGGCGCGCAGGCGCAGCGTCGTCACCAGTCGCTGGAACGCCTCCGCCCAGTAGCCGCCGGCCCCCGGGGAGGCGTCCTCGGACTCGTCCGGCAGGGCCAGCAGCGCGTCGAGACGGCCGGCCTCGCCGGGGTCGAGGCAGCGTTCGGCCAGGCCCATGACACCGCTGAAGCTCCATGGGTAGTTCCCCGCGTCCCGGGCGATGTCGAGTGCGTCGACCACCGCCCGCCCCAACGGCACACCCCAGGGGACCGCGCACACCCCGAGCAGCTGGAACGCCTCCGACAGGCCGTGGGTCCGGATGAACCCCGCCACCCACGCCGCCCGTTCGTCCGGAGGCAGGGCGGCGAGCAGCCGGGCGCGCTCGGCCAGCGACACCGCGCCCGGGCCCCCGGCCTCCGGGGCCGAGGGGTCGCCCAGCAGGGCCCGTGACCAGTCGGGGTCCCGCTGCCGTACCGCGGCCCGGCACCAGGCCGCGTGCAGTTCGCCCTGCCAGTCGTCGGCCACCGGCAGCGCCACGATCTCCCGCGGCGTCCGCCCGCCGAGCCGGCGCGGCCAGGTGGCGAGCGGTGCCGACTCCACCAACCGGCCCAGCCACCAGGACCGTTGCCCCCGTCCGGCCGGCGCCTCGGTGGTGATGCCGTCGCGTTCCATGCCCGCGTCGCAGGCATGGGGTGCCTCCACGGCGATGGTCGGCGTGTCCCGGGTATGGTCCATGGCCACGCAGGCCGCCGCCCGCACCGCCATCCGACCGGCGAACGCCGACTCCGGGAGGGCCGACAGCAGTTCGGCCGCGGTCGCCCGGACGTTGCGGCTGCGGTCGCCCAGGGCCTGTTCCAGGAACGGTTCGTCGTCGGGACCGAGCCCGGTGCGCAGCGAGTCCAGGAACATGAGGCGGTCCTCCGCCCGCTCCGTGGCCCAGGTCCCGGCCAACAGGCCCCGGGCGGCGGCGGGCTGCCCGGAGCGCAGGGCGGCGAGCAGCGCGACCCGTTCCGCGAACAGGCCCTCCTGCCACAACCGCTGTCGCGCCGCCGGATCCTCGATGCCGGACCGGGAGAGCCCTCCGCCCGGTGTGGCACGCAGTGCGAACCGCCAGCCGGGGTTGAGCCGTGCCAGCCACAGGGCGCGGGGACCGGCGAAGCGCAGGGCCGCGGGGCGCAGGTCGGTCCGCCCCCGTGCGGCGTCCAGCAGGGCAGGGATCAGCGCGGGCGGCGCGGCGAAGCCCCGGTCGTTCGCGGCGGCGAGCCACTGGGGGAGCAGTTCCCGCAGGTCGGGCGCGGTCCCGCGGCGTCCTCCGGAGGCGCCGGGACGGTCGGAGAGAAGCACCTCGAGACGCCGGGCGGCGGCCGGGGGCAGCACGGGGCGTGGGTCCGGCGGTGCGGGCCGCGGCCGCTCGGCCGCCCCGGCGGGCCGCAGACCGGCGCGCCGGCCCACGGTGGCCTCGGCCGCCGCGTCGAGCAGGGCCCCCGGTGCGTCCGGGCCGGGCGGGATGCCCGGTGGCGTACGGCGGTCCGTCCCCAGGAGGGCGGTGGTGACGAGCTCGTCCCAGGCGTCCGGCCCGGTGGCAGGAGCGCCGGGCGGTGCCGAGTGCGCCCCGCCGGGACCGGCCCCGGCGGCGGGGGACTCGGCCGGGGCCCCGGGCGGGCGGCCGGCCGGGGCCGCGGCGGCGGAGATCCTGCTCATGAGCTTCCCTTCCGTCGGATGTCCCGGAGCGGTCGGAGCCTCACGGGTGCCGGGTGTCCCGTGAGGCCGGTGCCATGCATGAGGCAGGTGGGTCCGGAGTGAACGCGGCGGCCGGGCCGGTTCAGCACAGCGGGACCACCTCTCCGGGCCCTTCCGGCCATGCCGCCAAAGGGGTGAATCCCTGGTGGCCGTACTCACCGAAGACCCGCACCGGTGTCCCGCCGGCCAGGGACACCAGCCGCCACAGTCCGGAGCGGGAGCACGCCGCCGGGGTGAGCGGCAGGGCGGCGTCGGTGCCGGCGTCCGCGAGCTGCCAGGCGGCGCCGTCGGGGACCGGGACCACGCGGTCGAGGGTCACCGGCACGGCGTCCAGCCACGGGTCGTCCCGCAGCGCCTCCCCGTACTGGCGGGCGGCCTCGGCCACGGTCGTGCCCGGTGGCCGCGCCGTCGTCGGGACGGGGGGCCCGAACCGCTCGCGCAGTGCGGCCCGCAGCCGGACCGCACCGGGATACGGGGCCAGCTCCGCGTCCAGGGCCAGCCCCACCGGCAGCGACGGTTCCGGCGTCCGGCCCGCCGCTCCGTAGGAGAGGTGCAGGGCCGTGCGGCCCGACGCGATGCCGTGGAACCAGATCCGGCGGGTCGTCAGACGGGCGTCCGCCGTGTCGTACTGGGCGAGCACCAGCCAGTGGTCCCGCGCCCCCGGCCCGTCCGCCGGCGCAGGCAGGCCGACACGGGAGCGGACCGTGGCCGCGAGACCGTCGGGCAGCAGCTCACGCCGCAGCCACCCCCGCGCGAGGAGATGCAGCAGCGCGCACTCCTCCAGCAGCCGTACCGGCCACTGCGGCCCGGTGCCCGGTATCGCCGCCAGCTCCCGCACCCGGGCGGCCAGCCCCGGTGCCTGGGCGTCGACCATGCGGGCCGCCGTCTCCTCCCACAGGCCGGACCCGGCCTGCTCCGCGGCGGCCAGGCCGCCCCGCAGCAGGTCCGCCAGGCGCTGCTCCAGTTCCGTGACGCCCGCGGTGACGCGCTCCGCCCGCCGCTGAGCCCTGCGCCGCGCCGCCTCCGGATCGGCCGGCCCCGCGGTGGCAGCCCCGGCCGCCCCCGTACTCCGCGTGCCCCTCTCCTTCTGCCGGTCGCGCCGGTCGCGCCGGTCCGCCGCCCAACGCACCGCCCATTCCGGTGCCGCCGCCCGCGGCACCGGCCCGTCCCCCGCGGACCAGAGCGCCAACAGCCCCTTGGCGTGCCGGCACGGCTCCCGGCGGCTCGGGCAACTGCACCGGGACGCGGGCGCGGACACGGCCGCCACGTCGACGACCGTCCGGTGCCGTGCGCCGCCGACGGTCCCCTCGTACAACCCCCACACCACACCGTCGTCGGACCACCCCGTGTCCGACCAGCCCCCGGGCATGCCCGGTTCGCCGCCCGGCACCCCTGACGCCTGGTCAGAAGCCGCTGCGGCCCGCTGATCCGGGTCCCGGCACACCCCCTGCTGACTCATGTTCACGACCGTACGCACCACCACTGACAACGGCCCCGGCGCAGGGTTTTCCACAGGTGGGCGCGCGCAGTTTCCACAGGCCAGGACGATTGTCAGTGGCGTGGTGCACCGTGGTGACAGATCCGAACCGGCCGAGCTGGAGGGGGACGACTCAGCCATGTCCGCACCCGTAGAACCGACGTCCGGCGCCGCGCGCCGGAGCGGCTCCGCACCCGTGGAAACGGGCGCGCGCACCGGCCCGTTCCCGGCCACTCCGGCCCCCGCACCCGGCTCCGCCACCGTGCCGGACCCGGCCGCGCCGGTGCTCCGGCCGCACGCCGAGGACGCCTTCGCCGGTGAACTCGCCGCACTGGCCGCGCAGGACGACCGCCCCCGCCCGGCGAACTGGCGGCTCTCGCCGTGGGCCGTCGTCACCTACCTCCTCGGCGGCACCCTGCCCGACGGCACGGTGATCACACCTAAGTACGTGGGTCCGCGGCGCATCGTGGAGGTCGCCGTCACCACCCTCGCCACGGACCGGGCGCTGCTGCTCCTCGGCGTGCCCGGCACGGCGAAGACCTGGGTGTCGGAACACCTGGCCGCGGCGGTCAGCGGCGACTCGACCCTGCTGGTCCAGGGCACCGCCGGCACGCCCGAGGAGGCCCTCCGCTACGGCTGGAACTACGCCCGGCTCCTTGCCCACGGTCCCGGCCGCGACGCCCTCGTGCCCAGCCCCGTGATGCGCGCGATGTCGCGGGGCGCCACCGTCCGGATCGAGGAACTGACGCGCATCCCGGCCGATGTGCAGGACAGTCTGCTCACCATCCTGTCCGAGAAGACGTTGCCGATACCGGAGTTGGGCGAGGAGGTGCAGGCGGTCCGCGGCTTCAACCTCATCGCCACCGCCAACGACCGCGACCGCGGGGTCAACGACCTCTCCAGCGCTCTGCGCAGGCGTTTCAACACCGTGGTGCTGCCGCTTCCGGACACGCCGGAGAAGGAGGTCGGCATCGTCGCGCGGCGGGTGGACCAGATCGGACGGTCCCTCGACCTGCCGCTGCTGCCCGACGGCATCGACGAGATCCGCCGGGTCGTCACCGTCTTCCGCGAACTGCGCGACGGCGTCACCTCCGACGGCCGTACGAAGCTCAAGTCGCCCAGCGGCACCCTGTCGACGGCGGAGGCCATCTCCGTCGTCACCAACGGGCTCGCCCTGGCCGCCCACTTCGGTGACGGGGTGCTGCGGGCCGGGGACGTGGCGGCAGGCCTGCTCGGCGCCGTCGTGCGCGATCCGGCGGCCGACCGGGTCGTCTGGCAGGAGTACCTGGAGACCGTGGTCCGTGAGCGCGACGGCTGGACGGACTTCTACCGCGCCTGCCGGGAGGCCGGCGCATGAGCGGCGGCACCCGACCCGTGAGCCGCCGCTCGGCCGGCCTGCCGGGCGCGGCCCCGACCGCCAGGGGGACGGGATGACGAGCGGCGGCCGACAGGGTTCCGACGGGCCGGGGACGGCACCTCTGCTGCTGGGCGTGCGGCACCACGGACCGGGGTCGGCGCGAGCGGTGCGCGCGGCCCTGGACGCCGCCCGGCCCGCCGTCGTCCTGATCGAGGGGCCGCCCGAGGCGGACCCGTTGGTTCCGCTGGCCGCCGACCCGGACCTGCGCCCGCCGGTCGCGCTGCTGGCCCATGCGGTGGACGAGCCCGGACGGTCCGTGTTCTGGCCGCTGGCGGAGTTCTCCCCGGAGTGGGTGGCCCTGCGGTGGGCCGTCGAACACGGCGTCCCCGCCCGCTTCATCGACCTGCCGGCCGCCCACACCCTCGCGTGGGAAGCAGACGAGGAGGACCACGGCGACGGTCACGGCGACGGTCATGGTGACGGCCACGGGGGGACCGGCGGCCGGACGGACAGGGCGGACAGGGGAGATGGGGGAGACAGGGGAGACAAGGAGGGCGGCGGGGCCAGCGGGGCCGGCGGGGCCGGCGGGGACGCATCCGGCCCGGGCGGGGAGGCCGCCCCGGGGAACCGGGTGCGGATCGACCCGCTGGGCGAGCTGGCCCGCGCCGCCGGGTACGACGACGCCGAGCGGTGGTGGGAGGACGCGGTCGAGCACCAAGGTGGGGGCAAGGGGGACCCCTTCGCACCGTTCACCGCGCTGGAGGAGGCCATGACGGCCCTGCGGGAGACCCACGGCAGTGGCGGGCACGAGCGGGACCTCCTGCGCGAGGCGCACATGCGGCTGGGCATCCGGGCGGCCCGGCGGGAGGCCGGGGACGACGTGGCCGTGGTGTGCGGGGCGTGGCACGTGCCCGCCCTGCGCAGGAGGACCACCGTCGCCGCCGACCGGGCCCTGCTGAAGCGGCTGCCCAGGACGAAAGTGGACCTCACCTGGGTTCCCTGGACCCACCGCAGGCTGTCCCGGAGCAGCGGGTACGGGGCCGGTATCGACTCGCCGGGCTGGTACGGGCACCTGTTCGCCGCCCAGGACCGGCCGGTCGAGCGCTGGATGACCAAGGTGGCCGGACTGCTGCGGGCCGAGGACCGGATCGTCTCCACCGCACACGTCATCGAGGCCGTGCGGCTGGCCGAGGCTCTGGCGGCGCTGCGCGGCCGTCCGCTGGCCGGCCTGAGCGAGACCACCGACGCCGTGCGGGCCGTGCTGTGCGACGGTTCCGGCATACCGCTGGCCCTGGTGCACGACCGGCTCGTCGTCGGGGACGTGCTGGGCTCGGTCCCGGCCACGGCACCCGCCGTACCGCTGCAGCGCGACCTCACGCGGACCCAGCGGCGGCTGCGGCTGAAACCGGAGGCGGCCGTCCGTGAGCTGGAGCTCGACCTGCGCAAGGACACCGACGCGGGCCGCAGCAGACTGCTGCACCGGTTGCGCCTGCTCGGCGTCGGGTGGGGCGAACCGGCGGCCTCGCGCGGGAGCACGGGCACCTTCCGGGAGACCTGGCGGCTGCGCTGGGAGCCCGAACTGTCCGTGCGGGTCGCCGAGGCGGGCGTGTGGGGGACGACCGTGGCCGCCGCCGCGAACGCCAAGGCCGAGGCCGACGCGGTCGGCGCGCGCGGGCTGGCCGAGGTCACCGCTCTCGCCGAGCAGTGCCTGCTCGCCGGACTGCCGGACGCGTTGCCCACGGTGATACGGGTCCTGACCGACCGGGCGGCGCTCGACACGGACGTCGGTCACCTCGCCCGGGCGCTGCCCGCCCTGGTGCGCGCCCTGCGCTACGGGGACGTCCGGGGCACGGACACGGCAGCGCTGGCCGGGGTCGCCGCGGGTCTCGCCGAGCGGGTCTTCGTCGGCCTCCCCCCGGCCTGCACCGCCCTGGACGCCGACGCGGCCGAGGAGATGCGGGGCCATCTGGAGGCGGTGCAGAGCGCCCTCGGCCTGCTCGGCGACGCGCCCGCCCCGGGCCACGGCGGCCTGCGGAGACGCTGGCAGGCGGTGCTGCGGACGCTGTCGGGGAGGGACGCCGTGCCCGGCCTCGTCCGCGGGCGCGCGGTGCGCCTGCTGCTGGACGGCGGTGCCCTGACCTCCGACGAGGCGGCACGGCTCATGAGTCTGGTGCTGTCCCCGGGGACGCCACCGGCCGATGCCGCCGGGTGGATCGAGGGCTTCGTGGGCGGTGGCTCCGGCGGCATGCTCCTCGTCCACGACGCACGGCTGCGCGCCCTCGTCGACGCCTGGCTGACCGGCGTGCCGGTGGAGGCGTTCACCGACGTGCTGCCCCTGCTGAGACGGACGTTCTCGGCCTACGAGCCGGGAGTGCGCCGCACGCTCGGCGAACTCGCGCGACGCGGACCGGGAGCACCCGCCCGCACGAGCGGACCCGGGCGCGGTGAACCGGGAAGCGCGCCGGGCCTCGACCAGGAACGGGCCGCCGCCGTGCTCCCGGTCGTACGGCTGCTCCTCGGCGGCCGGGAGCCGGACGGCGAGGAGCGTGAGGACGAGGGAGACGGCGGGCGCGACGGGGACCGAGGGGACAGCGGACGCAGCGGATACAGCGGACGCAGCGGAAACAGCGGGCACAGCGAGGAAGGCGGGGGCGGCGAGGGAGGCGGGGACCCGCGCACGGAGCCGGCGGGGGTGGTCTCGGCATGACATTCGACCCGCAGGGCCCGAAGTATCCGAGGGACTCGCCGTATCCGAAGGACGCGCAGGACGGGACGGGCCCGCAGGGTCTGAAGGCGGGACCGGGTGAAGGGAGCGGACGGGTGGAAGCGCAGGACGACCCGGAGGGCGAGCGGCTGCGGCGGTGGCGGCTGGTGCTGGGCGGAGACACCGCGGACGGCACCGGTTACGCGTTGTCCGGACGGGACACCGCGGTGGACGGTGCGCTCGCCGCCCTGTACGGCACGGAGCCCGAACCGCGAGCGGGTCACGACCGGACGGCGGGACTTGGTGCCTCGGCACCGTCGGTGGCGCGCTGGCTGGGGGACATCCGCACCTACTTCCCGACCCCGGTCGTCCAGGTCATGCAGCGCGACGCGATGGACCGCCTGGGGCTCGCCTCCCTCCTGCTGGAACCGGAGATGCTCGAGGCGGTGGAGGCGGACGTGCACCTCGTCGGCACCCTGCTGTCGCTGGAGAAGGCCATGTCGGACACCACCCGGGAGACCGCCCGGGTGGTGGTCCGCAAGGTCGTCGCCGACCTGGAGCAGCGGCTCGCGACCCGCACCCGGGCCACCGTGACCGGAGCGCTCGACCGCAGCGCCCGTGTGCACCGGCCGCGCCACCGCGACATCGACTGGAACCGCACCATCGCCGCCAACCTCAGGCACTACCTGCCGGAACACGGCACGGTGGTCCCCGACCGGCTCATCGGCCACGGCCGGGCCGCGCAGTCGGTGCGCAGGGAGATCGTCCTCTGCGTCGACCAGTCGGGGTCCATGGCCGCCTCCGTCGTCCACGCGTCGGTGTTCGGCGCGGTCCTGGCCTCGATGCGGTCGCTCCACACCCGGCTCGTCGTCTTCGACACGTCGGTCGTCGACCTCACCGACCAGCTCGACGACCCCGTCGACGTGCTGTTCGGAACCCGGCTGGGCGGCGGTACGGACATCAACCGGGCGCTGGCGTACTGCCAGTCGCGGATCACCCGGCCGGCGGAGACGGTCGTGGTGCTGATCAGCGACCTCTACGAGGGCGGGATCCGCAACGAGATGCTGAAGCGGGTGGCGGCGATGAAGGCGTCGGGGGTGCAGTTCGTGACGCTCCTCGCGCTCTCCGACGAGGGGGCGCCGGCCTACGACCGCGAGCACGCGGCAGCCCTCGCGGCCCTGGGCACCCCCGCCTTCGCCTGCACTCCGGACCTCTTCCCCGACGTGATGGCGGCGGCAATCGAGAGACGGCCCCTCCCCATACCGGACCCGGCGGGCTCTCCGGGAGCGCACCTCGGGCGGTAACCCCGCCGGGGGCGGCGTCGCCGTTGGGGCGCACGGGGAGGACCGCTGTGGGGCGGCGACAGCCTTTCCGGGGACGGGGGATGGGAACGAGGGACGGGGAGGGGGCGGGGAACGAGAGGGGGAGACGCGGACGGGGAAACGAGGGCGGGGGACGAGGGGCGGGAGACGGGCGACCGGACCGAGGGCGGGATCGGCTGCTGACGGACACCGCAGGGGGACGAGGTGGGCGGGCTCGGGGTTGGTGGTGGGGCGAGAATCAGCTCCGCCGCGCCGGGAAACCGGGGTGACCGCCCCGTAGTGCGATCCGTGTCGCGCGCCTACGGCGACCGGGGTGTGGGAGCGCGTGCCGATGGGATGCCGAACCCCCGGCTCGGGTCCGCAGCCGGGTGCCCCCGCCGGACACGCGTGGTGCTCACGGCTCCCGAACAGACCCTCGACCGCGCCCCCTCCCGCCCCGCTCCGGCATCCGCCCCGCTCCGACATCCGCGCCCGGCCCGGCCAAGGCCCCCACCGTCCGGGCCGGCCGGCAGGCCGGGCCGCGACGTCCTGCCGACAGCTCCACGGCACCACCCGGTCCGCCCGGTCCGCCCGGTCCGTCCGGTCCGCCCGGTCCACAGGGTTCACCGCCCGTCCGGTGCCGCCCGCCTGCCACCCGCCCGGCGCGTCCTCCCTCGGGGCCCTCCCGTGCCGCTGCCCTTCCGCGCTCCTGCGTGTGCCCCGTTCTGCCAGAGTGCCGGGACGGCCGACGCGGACCGAGGCGGGCGGCCGGGGTGAGGCGGGGGAGGAGCGGGTGAGCCGGAACATTCCGGTTCTGCCCCGCTCAAAGGCCGCTCTTGCCCGCCGCTCCGCGCCGACCCTGATGCGGTGCGGGGCTGACTTTCGGGTAACAAAGAGTTCCGCGGGACGCCGGAGCCCGAACGGCCGAAGCCATCGGAACCCGTCGGCCGGGTTCCCGCGGACGGGGAGAGCGGTTCCCATTGGGGTGGGGGCCGGGTCCCCGGCATCCCGGAGGACAGGGATCCACCGCTCCCTCCGGGCTGTACAGCGGGCCTCACCGGGTCAACCCCAGCCCGGTGAGGCCCCTCGACGGCGGCACGGCGTGCCGTACAGAATGGCATCATGTGACAGGTATCACCGCTCACGTGTGACCCGCGATTTAGGGTGGCCATGGAAGCGGGGATAACCTGCGAGGCGGACATGCCGCGCGCTCGGACACCGTGTGCGCCTCCCTTGTGACAGAGCGGACGTCACGTTGCCCTTCGCGGCACGCCCACGCATCCAACGAACCGCGAGATCACTGATAGGGACGGAAGCGCGTGGACCTGTTCGAGTACCAGGCGAGGGACCTCTTCGCCAAGCACGGTGTACCGGTGCTGGCCGGTGAAGTCATCGACACGCCTGAGGCGGCGCGCGAGATCACCGAGCGTCTGGGCGGCAAGTCGGTCGTCAAGGCCCAGGTGAAGGTCGGTGGTCGAGGCAAGGCCGGTGGCGTCAAGCTGGCCGCCACCCCGGACGAGGCCGTCGCCCGCGCGACGGACATCCTCGGCATGGACATCAAGGGCCACACGGTCCACAAGGTGATGATCGCCGAGACCGCTCCGGAGATCGTCGAGGAGTACTACGTCTCCTTCCTCCTCGACCGCGCCAACCGCACGTTCCTCTCCATCGCCTCCGTCGAGGGCGGCATGGACATCGAGGAAGTCGCGGCCAGCCGCCCCGAGGCCGTCGCCAAGATCGCGATCGACGCCATCGACGGTGTGGACAAGGCCAAGGCCCAGGAGATCGCGGCCGCCGCGAAGTTCCCGGCCGAGGTCGCGGACCAGGTCGCCGACGTCCTGGTGACCCTGTGGGACGTCTTCGTCAAGGAGGACGCCCTCCTCGTCGAGGTGAACCCGCTGGCCAAGGTCGCCTCCGGCAAGGTCATCGCCCTCGACGGCAAGGTGTCCCTGGACGACAACGCCGAGTTCCGCCACCCCGAGTTCGAGGAGCTCCAGGACAAGGCCGCCGCCGACCCGCTCGAGGCCGCCGCCAAGGAGAAGAACCTCAACTACGTCAAGCTCGACGGCGAGGTCGGCATCATCGGCAACGGCGCGGGTCTCGTCATGAGCACCCTGGACGTCGTCGCGTACGCCGGTGAGGCGCACAAGGGTGTCAAGCCCGCCAACTTCCTCGACATCGGCGGCGGCGCCTCCGCCGAGGTCATGGCCAACGGCCTGGAGATCATCCTCGGCGACCCTGACGTCAAGTCCGTCTTCGTCAACGTCTTCGGCGGCATCACCGCCTGCGACGCCGTCGCCAACGGCATCGTGCAGGCGCTGGAGCTCCTCGAGGGCAAGGGCGAAGAGGTCACCAAGCCGCTGGTCGTCCGTCTCGACGGCAACAACGCCGAGCTCGGTCGGAAGATCCTCGACGACCGCAACCACCCGCTCGTGCAGCGCGTGGACACCATGGACGGCGCGGCCGACAAGGCCGCCGAGCTGGCTGCTGCCGCGAAGTAAGGGACGAGGTCACAGAACACCATGGCTATCTTCCTCACCAAGGAATCCAAGGTCATCGTCCAGGGCATGACCGGCTCCGAGGGCCAGAAGCACACCCGGCGCATGCTGGCCTCGGGCACCAACGTCGTCGGCGGCGTGAACCCCCGCAAGGCGGGCACCAGCGTCGACTTCGACGGCACCGAGGTACCGGTCTTCGGCTCCGTGAAGGACGCCATCGAGAAGACCGGCGCCGACGTCACGGTCATCTTCGTCCCGGAGAAGTTCACCAAGGACGCGGTCATCGAGGCGATCGACGCCGAGATTCCGCTCGCGGTGGTCATCACCGAGGGCGTCGCGGTCCACGACACCGCCGCCTTCTGGGCGTACGCCGGCAAGAAGGGCAACAAGACCCGCATCATCGGTCCGAACTGCCCCGGCCTGATCACGCCCGGCCAGTCGAACGCCGGCATCATCCCGGCCGACATCACCAAGCCGGGCCGCATCGGCCTGGTCTCGAAGTCCGGCACGCTGACGTACCAGATGATGTACGAGCTGCGTGACATCGGCTTCTCGACCTGCGTCGGCATCGGCGGTGACCCGATCATCGGCACCACCCACATCGACGCGCTGAAGGCGTTCCAGGACGACCCCGACACCGACCTGATCGTCATGATCGGTGAGATCGGCGGCGACGCCGAGGAGCGGGCCGCGGCCTTCATCAAGGAGAACGTGACCAAGCCGGTCGTCGGCTACGTCGCGGGCTTCACCGCGCCCGAGGGCAAGACCATGGGCCACGCCGGCGCCATCGTCTCCGGCTCCTCCGGCACCGCCCAGGCCAAGAAGGAGGCCCTCGAGGCCGCCGGCGTCAAGGTCGGCAAGACGCCGACCGAGACGGCCAAGCTGGCCCGGGAGATCCTCGCGGGCTGACCCGCGGCAGGACACACGGATGGGCCCGTTCCCCTCGGGGGGACGGGCCCATCGTCGTTCCCGGCGGCGTGCGGCGTGCGGCGTGCGCGGCCCGGGGGTGCGGGGTCACCGTGACTGCGGGGCCAGCCGTTCGGGTCCGGGGAGCAGTTCCTTGCGCAGCTTGCTGCGCAGCTTCCGCTCCTTGTCCGACAACGGCCCCGGGGCCACGTGCGGCGGGACGCCCTGCACCGTCTCACCGGGCGGCACCGGCGGCTCATAGTGGGTGGGGGCGGTGCGCAGGGTCAGGGCGGTGGTGCCGATCAGGGCGACCGTGAAGGCGATGGCGGCACGGGTCCAGAATCGGGCCCGGCGCTCGCTGCCGTCGCGCACCGCGGGCGGCTGCGCGGCCCGCAGCCGCTCGGCGGACGCCAGTTCGGCCAGCCGGTCGTGCAGCGCCCGCGGATCGGACAGCTCGGGGAGCCGTTCCGCCACGGCCTCGCGGGCGTGCAGCAGCCGGTTCGCCGTCGCGGGGGTGCTCGCCTCGGTCTCCGCCGCCGTCTCGGGCAGGTCGAGGCCGACGCCGTCGTACAGCACGAGCGTGCGGCGGTGCGGGGCGGGCAGCGCCATCAGGGCGTCCAGCAGCGCGCGGTCGGTCGCGTCGGACGGGGGCGGTTCGAGGTGCCGGTAGCGGGGCCGGAACCGGTGCCAGGGCGAGAGCGCCCACTCGTACGCCGCGGCCCGCACCCATCCCGCCGGGTCGCGGTCGCGGGCCACTTCGGGCCAGCGTTCCCAGGCCATCTGGAACGCGCGTTCCACGGATTCGCGGGCCAGTTCCCGGCGGCCGGTGAGCAGGTAGGCCTGCCGGACGAGGGCCGGGGCGCAGAAGGCGTAGAGGGCGTCGAAGGCCTGAGCGGGCGTCAGCGCGTGCGGATCCCGCTCCGGGGCCCGGGCGGCGTCGGGGCCGGGGTCCGGCTCCACCACCAGGGTGTCGCTCAGACGGGCCGGTTCCCGTTTTCCCTCCGGATCGTCGGTGCCCGTAGCCCCGCCGGAGGTCTCCGTCCCGCCGGTGGCCACCGTCCCGCGGGTGGTCCCCGTCCTGCCGCTGCCGGTCTCCGGCCCCGGGGTGGGCGCGGGCCCCGGGCCGAGGCCCGGGCTCCGGTCGGCGGCGAGGGCGGGCGGCTCCGGCTCCTGCGGACACACCGTCACCGCACCGCCGGGCGCGTGGGTTCCCTCCGCCCCGTTCCTGTACCGGTCCCGGTCCCGTCTGTCCTTCCGGTTCCTCCGGGCCTCTCGCGACCCGCGCACCCGCCGGGTCTCTCGCGGAGGGCGCCCCTCCTTGCGCTTCGTGCTCTCGCCGCCGTCCGCGTTTCCGCCGCCCTCGCGGCGCCCACCGCTATCGGAGCCTTCGCTGTCCATGCCGTCCGTGCCGCCTTCGCGAGCGCTCGGGTCGTCCTGAGGGCGGTTGTCCGGCACGTCCTGCACCGTCCCGGTGCCACCGGATGCGTGCACCACGCGTGCGGTACCCGCGGTACCCGCGGCACCCGCGGCACCCGCGGCACCCGCGGTACCGGTGGTGCTGGAAGCGGTCGATGCGCCCGGACCGGCCGGAGCGGCGGAGGAGGCGAGCGCGGGTTCACGCCGGGCCCGGTCCGCCAGGTCGGCGAGCAGGCCCGCGTACTCCTGCCGCTTCCGCCCGCGCGGTGTCGAACGGCCGGACTCCCACGCGCGCACGGTCTCCCGGCTGACGCCCAGACGGGCGGCGAGCTGAGCCTGGGTCAGGGCGCCCGACACACGCAGGCGTCGGCGTTCCTTGGGGGCGGGCAGTGGGGCGGCAGGACTTCGCGGCACGGGGCGCCATCCCTCCGTACGAAAAATGACATAAACGTATATTGAGCGACACAGCCGGGCTTCGCCCGTTACGACGGAAAAGCGCGTGTCGTTGGGAGCATGGCGGGCGTGATCCACACCACTGCTCGTCGTTCACCGCGGGTCCGTCTCCTCGACCGGTTGCGGGACCGCTCGCCCGGACTCGCCGGCGGGATGCTCGGGGGCGCCCTCGCGGCCGGGCTGGGGCTTGCCGCGTTCGCCGTGCTCGTGATGCTGCTGTGGATCAGTTCGCCCTACCCGGACAGCGGTCCCGACGGCGCCCTGCACACCGCGGCGGCGCTGTGGCTGCTGGCGCACGGGGCCGACCTGGTCCGCACCGACACGCTCACCGGGGTCCCCGCCCCTGTGGGGCTCCCCCCGCTGCTGCTGCTCGTCCTGCCGGTGTGGCTGCTGCACCGGGCGGCCCGGGACGCCACCGACCACGACGCGGACGGCGAGGCCCCGCTCGTGCCCGGCCGGACCGCCTGGGCGGGCGTCGTCATCGGCTACCTCGCCGTCGCCGCCCCGGCCGCGCTGTACGCCCGGGGCGGGGAACTGCGGCCGCAGTGGGAGTCCGCGGGGCTGTGCGTGCCCCTCGTCGCGGTGCTGGCGGCGGGCGCCGGCGTGTGGTCCGCCCACGGCCGGCCGAGCGGCCCGCCGGCGCGGGTGCTGGGCGCGGTGCTTCCCCGGCGGGTGCGCCACCTCGTCCTCGGTTCGGACGGGCGTCCCGGTGTCGCCGCCCGGGCGGCCGGTGCCGGGACGGCCGTGCTGGTGGTGGGCGGCGCCCTGTTGCTGACGGTGTCACTGGCCTGGCACGGCGCCGAGACCCAGGGGGCGTTGCTGCGGGTGACGGAGGGCTGGTCGGGCCGGTTCGCGGTGCTGCTGCTCGCGGTCGCCCTGGTGCCGAACGCCGCGGTGTGGGCGGCGGCGTACGCCCTGGGCCCGGGGTTCCTGCTCGGCGCGGGTGCCGCCGTGACACCGCTCGCCTCCGCCCCGGTGCCGCTGCTGCCGCCGTTCCCGCTGCTGGCGGCGGTTCCGGAGCCGGGAGCGGGAAGCTGGCCGAACTGGGCGGCCGGGGCGGTGCCGCTCGCCGCCGGGGTGGTGACGGGGTGGTACGCCGGGCGGGACGCGGCGGCACCGGCGGGCCCCTGGGCGCCGGAGCGCCTGCCAGGGCAGCCCTCGAGGCCGGGTGAGCCGGCGAAGCGGGGAGCCGATCACTCGTCGGACCCGGCCTCCGGGCCGTCACTGGGCGGAGCCGGAGAGGCATCCGCGTCGGCGCACGGGGCAGGTGGTGCGGGCCGGTCGGTGCACGGGCCGGACGGTGTCCGGTCGGTGCCGTGGACGGTCGGCGTGACCCTGCTCGCGGCCGTGCTCTGCGGTGTCCTGGTGGCGGGGCTCGCCGCCCTCGCGGGCGGCCCACTGGGAACGGACCGGCTCTCCCGCTTCGGTCCCGTGTGGTGGCAGGCCGGGGGAGCGGCCCTGCTGTGGACCGGGCTGGTGGGAAGCGTGACGGCGCTGGCCGTCCGGGCCGGGCGGAGCCGCACGCCGCGTGCCGCCCGGGTCGACGACGAGCGGAGCAGCCCCCGGATCGGCAGGCCGCGCACCGGGACTCCGCAGGAAACCCTCACGGGCCGGCGGAACGCGGGCCGGCGGAACTCCGCGGGTCGGCGGATGTTCCGTATGCCGTGGTCGGCGAGCAGGTCCGAGAACGCCGGGGCCGCTACGCCGGGGGCCGGCCCGGCCGACGAGACGGACTGGGAGGCGCGGCTGTGGGAGGACTCCGTCCTCCTCCCGTACACGGAGGAAACACACCCCCTCTCGTCCCAGGACCCGGCGCCGGGCGGCAGAAGCCCGTCCTTGCCCGGAACCGCCGACCCCGCATCGGCCACGGACCGGGCCTCCGCCACGCTCCCGAAGGGCGACGACCGCGCCTCCGGCATCACGGCCCGGCCGCCGGGCGACGATCGTGCCTCCGTCCCGGCCGGGACGGACGACGTCGGTGCCGGGCGAAACGGATACGGCCCGTGGGGCACAGGGGAAGCGAACGACACCGACCCGTGGGGCACACCGGACAGAGGCGACCCCAATCCCTGGGGCGCGGGCGCATCGGCCACGGATCGTGACGTCCCCGCCGGTCCTCCGTCCGGCATCGCGACCACGCCCCGGGCGACGCCGCCAGACCGCGAGGGAGCACGCCCGGGAAGCCCGGCCTCGGACCCGTCGCGCCCCACAGCCCCCACAGCCCCCTCGAACCCCTCGGACCCATCAGGCCGATCAAGCACTTCAGACCCGTCAGGCCCGTCAGACCCGTCTGGCTGGTCAGACCCGTCAGACCGGTAGATCCGTCAGACCCCGGGACGGCCCCCACTGCGCGTGGAAATCAGCAGAGAGGTATGGCCGAGGGTCAGGCCGGTGTCGGATACCGCCCGGCGGCGGCAGCACCGCCGGGGCGTCGGCCCGCGAACGGCCGGGCCCCGGGCATCCGGGCCCCGGGCGGCGTCACTCCTCCATGCCCAGCAGCCCGCGCAGCTGGTCAGGCAGGAGTTCGTCGCAGGACTCCTTGGCGACCTCGGTGAGGGCATCGTTGGTGCAGGTGTAGTAGTCGCGGTAGACCAGCTGTGCCGTGAAGGAGGCGGCCACCAGGGCGAGCGCGAGCGAGGCCGTGACCAGGCCGCTCACCGCGGCCGTGGTCTGGGGGCGGCCCTTGGGCTCCACGGCCGTCGAGTCCTGGTCGCCGGAGCGCGGCTTGGCGCGGAGCGCGCTGATGCCCCAGTACAGGGCGAGGGAGCCCAGCAGCAGAGCGACGTACGGCCAGCTGAACAGGGCGAAGAAGAAGGCCCACATGCCGGACAGCAGGGCGTAGCGCGCACGGCGCTGGGCCGGGTCGGTCGGGTCCCAGCGCATGCCGGACGGGCCCTGCGGTCCGCCGCCCTGGTTCTCCGGGCCGCGCGGCCGGTCGCCGAAACCGCCGGAGGAACGGCCGGGCTGCCGGTCGCTCCACTGCCGGCCCCACAGGGAGCGTCCGCCGTCGCCGCGGGAGTCGTCCCGGCCCTCGTCGCCGGACGGGTGCCGGGGCTGCCACGGCTGGTCGGGCGTGCCCTCCGGCGGCGGCGCGAACGGATTGTCCTGCTGGGAGCCCCCGGATTCCCGTCCGCCCCGGGAGTCGCGGCGCCCGTCGTCGCCGTCACCGCCGCCCCGGGGCGCGTCGGGCGGGGAGGAGGGGCGCTCCCGCAGCAGCACGGCGCCACGCTCCCCTCCCTGCGGCAACTGCTGGGGGAACGTGAGGAATCGCAGGCTGCGGTCCGGCATCAAGTGAGCGTCTTCCCCTTTGTGAAGTACGGCGTGGTGCGGCGCTGGGGGCCGCGCACGGCGCATCGACTACGACTGAGCTGGAGCGTGCCCGAGGGCACTCCGGCCCGGGTCCGTCTCTCCGTGAACGCTCGGTGCGCGGGCGGCGTTCCCCGTGTGCCTCATGCGTTCCCGGATCAGCTCTTCCCAGACGCTACCTTCCGGCCACGCCCCCGTCCCGCGGGGGCCGCCCGGTGTGCCGGTATCGTTGCTGACGGTCGGCCGCTTCGTAGGCTTCCCCGTATCCGGGGGCCCGAAGCATTCGTATGAATGAACAAAGCGCTGTGCCGTCGACCGTGCAGACGCTCCCCGAGAAAGGGCCCCACCGTGGCTGCCGAGCCCGTGGCCGAACGCCCCCGGCGTCTCGTCGTGCTGGTCTCCGGATCCGGTACGAACCTCCAGGCACTCCTCGACGGGATCGCCGCCACCGGGGCGGAGGCGTACGGGGCCGACGTCGTGGCCGTGGGCGCCGACCGGGCCGGGATCGAGGGACTGGCCCGCGCCGAGCGCGCCGGCCTGCCGACCTTCGTGTGCCGCGTGGCGGACCACCCGAGCAGGGAGGCGTGGGACGCGGCGCTCGCCGAGGCCGTCGCCGCCCACGAACCGGACCTCGTGGTGTCCGCCGGTTTCATGAAGATCGTCGGCAAGGAGTTCCTGGCCCGCTTCGGGGGGCGGTTCGTCAACACCCACCCCGCGCTGCTGCCGAGCTTCCCGGGGGCTCACGGGGTGCGGGACGCACTGGCCTACGGCGCCAAGGTCACCGGCTGCACCGTCCACTTCGTCGACGACGGCGTCGACACCGGTCCGATCATCGCGCAGGGCGTGGTGGAGATCCGGGACGGGGACGACGAGAGCGCTCTGCACGAGCGCATCAAGGACGTCGAGCGAAGGCTGCTCGTCGAGGTCGTGGGGCGGCTCGCCCGCAACGGCTATCGCATTGAGGGACGAAAGGTAGTTATCCAGTGACCGCCGAGAGCAACAAGCGGGCCATCCGACGGGCGCTCGTCTCCGTCTACGACAAGACCGGCCTCGAAGACCTCGCGCGCGGCCTGCACGAGGCCGGGGTGGAGCTGGTCTCCACCGGGTCCACCGCCGCGAGGATCGCCGCCGCGGGCGTCCCGGTCACCAAGGTCGAGGAGCTCACCGGCTTCCCCGAGTGCCTGGACGGCCGGGTCAAGACCCTGCACCCGAAGGTCCACGCCGGCATCCTCGCCGACCTGCGCCTGGACTCCCACCGGGAGCAGCTGGCCGAGCTGGGCGTGCAGCCGTTCGACCTGGTGGTCGTCAACCTCTACCCGTTCCGCGAGACCGTCGCCTCGGGGGCCACGCCGGACGAGTGCGTGGAGCAGATCGACATCGGCGGTCCCTCCATGGTGCGCGCCGCCGCCAAGAACCACCCCTCCGTCGCCGTGGTGACCAGCCCCGGCCGGTACGGCGACGTCCTCGCGGCGGTCCGCGACGGCGGCTTCGACCTCACCGCCCGCAAGCGGCTCGCCGCGGAGGCGTTCCAGCACACGGCCGCCTACGACGTCGCCGTCGCGAGCTGGTTCGCCTCCGACTACGCCCCGGTGGACGAGTCGCGGTTCCCCGACTTCCTCGGCGCCACCTGGGAGCGGAAGAACACCCTCCGTTACGGCGAGAACCCGCACCAGCCGGCCGCGCTCTACGTCTCCGGCACCGGCGGCCTCGCCGAGGCCGAGCAGCTGCACGGCAAGGAGATGTCGTACAACAACTACACGGACACCGACGCCGCGCTCCGTGCCGCGTACGACCACGACGCGCCCGCCGTCGCGATCATCAAGCACGCCAACCCGTGCGGCATCGCGACCGGTGCCGATGTCGCCGAGGCGCACCGCAAGGCGCACGCCTGCGACCCGCTGTCGGCGTTCGGCGGGGTGATCGCGGTCAACCGGCCGGTGTCCCGGGAGATGGCCGAACAGGTCGCGGAGATCTTCACCGAGGTCATCGTCGCGCCGGACTACGAGGAGGGCGCGCTGGAGGCCCTCACCAGGAAGAAGAACATCCGCGTCCTGCGCACCCCCGGCGGCCCGGCCGCGCCCGTCGAGGTCAAGCCCATCGACGGCGGAGCCCTGCTCCAGGTCGCCGACCGCCTGCAGGCCGACGGCGACGACCCGGCGCAGTGGACGCTGGCCACCGGAGAGGCGCTCGGCGAGTCCGACCTCGCCGACCTGGCCTTCGCCTGGCGGGCCTGCCGCGCGGTGAAGTCCAACGCGATCCTGCTCGCCAAGGACGGTGCCTCCGTCGGCGTCGGCATGGGCCAGGTCAACCGCGTCGACTCCGCGAAGCTGGCCGTCGAACGGGCCGGCGCCGAGCGCGCCGCCGGTTCCTTCGCCGCCTCGGACGCCTTCTTCCCCTTCCCCGACGGCCTGGAGATCCTCACCGAGGCCGGCGTGAAGGCCGTGGTGCAGCCGGGCGGCTCGGTCCGCGACGAGCAGGTCGTGGAGGCCGCGAAGAAGGCGGGCGTGACGATGTACTTCACGGGGACGCGTCACTTCTTCCACTGACACGGCAGCCGCTGTCCCGTACCGGTACGGCTGCGGTACGGGACAGCGGGTGGTTGTGTTCGGCGGGGCCGGCCGTGACACGGCCGTTCGGAGTCCGGTTCTAGCTGATGGTCTTGCTGCGGTGGTGGATACGTGTCCCGTTGTAGAAGACCTGGACCCCGTCGCCCCGGTTCACTTTGTGCAGGTGGTAGGCGCCCCCGTCCCGGCTCTTGGAACTGCTGCCGCGATGGAACGTCACAGAGCCGTACCTGATGCCGCTGATGTATCCCACGGTTGAGCCGTTGTTGCTCCAGCGGAGCCGGTCGTCCGCCTTGCCCCAGGTCTTGTCGCCGACCTTACCGTCTGCGGTAAGGCCGTAGAACGACTGCCACTTGACCGTGGCCCGCCGAGTCTGAGTGCCGAAGTACCCGTCGATCTCGGAAAGTTCGAGAAGGTGTTCGGCGGCGAGGATGCTCTGCCAGAGCATGACGATGTCGGTGCCCCAGGATTCCCCGCAGCCCTGGCAGAGGGAATTGCCGAGTTCCTCGAAGTGATCGCCGAAGTCGTCGGTGACAGATCCTGCACCGTCCACATACGAGGTGCTGTAGGCACCCGAATTCCCTGCGTATGCGGCGTGGGCGGTGCCCACGGCCAGTAACAGGGACATTGCTGCGCCGAGGGTGCCGAGCCCGAGCGTCCAGCGAGTTCCAGGCATGAGTGCTGTCCTCCAGGTGAGGGGTGCTGGTGGTTCAGACTGTGGTCAGAGAACGGAGCTGGATCCGCGTGCCGCGCATCGACTTGATGCGGTCGTACCGGTAGACGGCGGCGAGCTTGTAGGCGCCGCCGTCCTCCTTCTTCGACGTGCTGCCGCGGTGGAAGGTCACTGCGCCGGTGTTGTACTTACCGGTGTAGGAGATGATGGTGCTGGAGAGCCACACGAGCCGGTCGTCGGCCTTGCCCCATGTCTTGTCACCGACCATGCCGTCCGCGGAAAGGCCGTAGCGCTTCTGCCAGGCAAGGGTCGCGTTCCGGGTTCCGGAGCCGAACTTCCCGTCGATGTCATCGATCTTCAGTAGGTCGTCGGCCACCAGGATGCTCTGCCACAGAACGACGATGTCGGTGCCCCAGGATTCTCCGCAGCCCTGGCAGAGGGAATTGCCGAGTTCCTCGAAGTGGTCGCCGAAGTCGTCGGTGAGCTTTCCGGCTCCGTCGACGAATGACCTGCTGTAGGCGCCGGAGTTCTGTGAGTAGGCGGCATGGGCGGGGGTGGTGGCGAGTAATGCCGCGAGGCCTGCGGCCACGGTGGCGATGGCGAGCTTTCCTTGCGTCTGCAACACGAGGTTCCTTCGTGATCGAGTTCGACGGCAGTCGTTGCGAATGCCGTCGAATCAAGGTGATGCCGCCTTGCGCATCAGGGAACCTGGAATGTTCGAGGTTGCTGTGCCCCAGTTCGAAGTGGTCGTGCACCCGCAGTGCGGCATGCGTGTGCCGTGGCCTGGCGAGGCCGGTACATCCCGGTCGTCCGGGTCCGTTCCGTTCCATGGGCTCATGCGTCTCTCCGCCGGTCACCACGGCGTCAGATAGTCCAACACCGCCGTGAACGACGAGCAGCTGTCGATGAGTTTGTGCGAGCGTGGGGCGTACGTGCCCGCCAGGTTGCCCATGCTGTTCACCGGGGTGCAGCCGGTGCGCTGGGCCGTGCGGCGGCGGTCGGCGTCGGCGGGGCGGAACCCGGTGTTGCGGAAGTACGCCACCGCCGGGTCGTCGCCGTGCCAGGCGCACATCAGGCCGTTGCCGTTGTGCTCGCTGAAGAAGCAGATGCTGTCCTGCGGGCAGTGGTGGTAGCCGTAGACGACGTTGCCGGTGGGCCCGGTGGGGAACGCGTGCTCCTTGGGCAGGGCCGCGTACACCGGCGTCCCGTCCTGCGCGGTGACGTGACCGTGGACGGCGACCGCCGTCACGGTCGTCCCGAGCGCGGCCGCCGTCAGGACCGCGGTGAGGACCGGATGACGGTGCCGGAAGCGGGGGCGATGCCTGGCCAGGCGGGGTGATCCGGAGACGCCGGCGGCCTGCTCGGCGCGACGCAGCAGGGCTTTCGCGGGGACCCGGTCCGCGCTCTGGGGAGCCAGGCAGTCACGGATGATGTCCCGCCAGGCGGCGGGGAGTTCGGGGGACAGGCGCAGCTCCTCCCGGCCGCGCGCGTAGCGCATCGCCGCGTCGGCGCGGGCTTCCGGGGTGCCGCCGGGCAGTGGGAGTGCTCCCGTGAGGGTGAGGTGGGCGAGGACACCGAAGGCCCAGACGTCGGCCGACGGCCGGACGCGTGTGCCGCGTTCGTCGATCTCGGGCCAGAGGAGTTCGGGCGGTGTGTAGTCCGGGGTGGCGAACGCGGGGGCGTAGGCGTGGGTGCCCTCCAGTTCGGCCGCCGTGTTGAAATCGCCGAGCCGTACCGAACCGTCCGCCATCATCAGCACGTTGGCCGGCTTCAGGTCGCCGTGCACCCAGCCGGCGTGGTGCAGTTGGTGCAGGCCCTCACAGATCTGGGCCAGCAGGACGGGTGCGGCCTCGGGGACCGCGGACCGGTCCAGTACGGCGTCGAGGGACTCCTCGGCCCGCTCCAGGACCAGGACGGTGGCGCCGTCCAGCTCGGGACGGTCGGGATCGTCGACCGTCAGGGTGTCGTACATCCGGATCAGCCGCGGTGAGCGGAGCCGCCGCAGCACCTTCACCTCGCGTTCCGCCAGATCGCGCAGGTGGTGCAGTTGGCGCGGGGTACGGGTGCCGGTCGGCAGGAACTTCAGCGCCGCTCGGCGCGGCAGGCCGCGCTCTTGCGTGGCGTACCGGACCGCGTGGTAGACCGTGGCGAACGCGCCGGACGCGAGCGGTTCGCGCACCTCCCACGCGCCGATCCGATAGCCCTTCGGCACGGTGACCGCGTACGGACCCGAGGTCACCGTGCCACCCCGCTCGGGGCGGGCGCGAGGACCACCAGGTCGTCCTCGCGGACGAGGTCGAAACGGAGTGCCAGGGAGGCCAGCGACTCTTTCTTGCCGTGCACACGACGGCCGTGCCGGGCCGCCTCCTCGCGGCCCGGCCGCAGCCGCAACTTGACGGCCAGGTAGTCGATGTTCCAGTAGACGGCGGAGCGGGTGACCTTGGGCCAACTGGGGCGCAGCAGCTCCACGATCTCCTCGACGGCGGGCAGCGGGGCGTTCGGTTCACCCCGCAGACGACGCTCACAGAGGGCGATGAGCACCGCGAAGTACCGTTTGGTGCGGTCCAGGTCGAACGCCGGCACGGTGGCGGATCCCGCGAGTGAGTGGCGCTCCGCGCTGCGGAACGCGTGCCGCGGTGCCCAGACGTCGAAGGTGAGCAGATCGCCCGCGGCGGGCAGCGTCACCCGGGAGAACTCGAAGGGTACGGGCGCGTCCACCCGGCCCGGCGCGACCTTGACGTGTTCCCCCGCGCCCTCCGGGTTCTCCACCACGTAGGTCTGGTCCTCGCTGAGGTTGCTCAGCAGCCAGAACGTGCGGTGCGCGGCGATCTCCCCGGCGATCCGCGGCACTCCCCCGTGCGAGATGACCAGGCTGTTCTGCCGGCCGGCCCGGCCGAACCCGACGCGTTCCCCCGCACCGAGTCTGATCTGTTCGGTCCCGGCACCGCCCGACGGCGGCACGACGATGATGCTGTACATGGAGTCGTTCCCCCTTCCCCGATGTCTCGGGGCCAACTTTCCCCAGTGCAACAAGAGGCAGCGCAGCAGGTGGATCGGTGCGACGACGACTCCTCCGGCCGGCCGTCGGGCCCGGTGACGGCACCGTTCGCTGCGGTGGCCCCGACCGCCCACTCCTGCTCCCTCCGGAGCGATGGTAGGGGCTCACGGGCTTCCCCGACGGAGGGCCGGACGCCGGGCACCCGCGGTGAGCCGGGCTTTTGCGCTGCAGGTCAAAGGCATTGTTTTTCAGGGTCGTTGCGCCCTCGTTTATCGGACCTTGAGTCAGGCGCCGTACGTTCGTCCGGTCGGTCGCGCCGGGCGGCAACGGGGGCGCGCCGGGCGGCGGGAACTCGGGCTCATCGGGGGGAACGACATGCTGCGCATTCACTTCACCGACGTGGACCTGGCCAGGACCCGGCTCGCCCCGGCTCCTGACCCGCTCTTCGAGATCACCGCGAGTCTGCACAGGCTCCAGTCCCGGAAGGGCCGGTGGGCCTACACCGGGTGGTACCGCACCGCACGGGAGCAGATGCGGGAGAGCGGTCTGGAGCGGGCCGTGCATGACGTTCTGCTGCCCCTGTGTCCGAGGGCCGCCTACTTCCCGGACTTCCTCACCCCGGTCGACGCCGTGGACGGTCTGGACGCGGGGCTGGAGTCGGTCCTCGCCACGCCCGCGGAACGGGTCAGGACGGAGATCGGCATCCTCGACCGGACCGTCGGAGCACCCGCCTGGAGCCGGCGGCTGGACGCCCTTCAGGCGCGCAAGCAGTTGGTGGGGCTGCTGCGCGCCTACCACCGGACCGTCATCGCCCCCCATGCGGAGCGTGTCCAGGCGCGCATCGAGGCCGAGCGGGCGGCACGCTGCCGGGGCCTGCTCGACGGGGGAGTGGAGGGCATGCTCGCCGGACTGGACCCCATGCTGCGGTGGCGTCCGCCCGTGCTGGAGGTCGCCTACCCCCGGCAGGCGGAGGACCGGGACCTCCATCTGAACGGCCGCGGGCTCACACTGGTCCCGTCGTACTTCAACTGGGGCGAGCCGGTCGCCTACGCCGACCCCGGTCTCCCGCCCGTCGTCTGGTACTCCCTGCTGCACGAACCCGAGGCCCCGCACACCCGTGACCCCGGGCGGTCACTGACGAACCTCCTCGGGCGCGCCCGTGCGATCGCCCTGCGCACCGCGTCCGGAGGCGCCACGACCGGCGAGATCGCGCGGGCAGCCGGAATCTCGGCCCCCGCCGCCAGCAGACATGCCTCCGCGCTGCGCGACGCGGGTCTCGTCACCTCGGTCCGCAACGGCCAGACCGTGCTGCACACCCTCACCCCGACGGGCGCCGCCGTGCTGCGCTCGGCCCTGCGGGAGGCGGACGGCGCCGGATCGAGCCGCGCGGCGGCTGCTCCTTCCTGAACCGGCACCTGTTGGGCCCAGGGGGTCCCCCGCGCCCTTTGGCACCCGGCCGAGGACGTCGAGTGCCCTCCGGGCGACGGGCCGCCTACCGCTGTGCGCGGCCCGGCGGCGGAAACAAACCCGGACGGAGGGGTGTTGCCGAGGTGACGGCACGGGGGAGCCGCATCGGCCGGTACGTCCCCTGGCTCCGCCACCTCCACGGAAGGGGACCGCACCCGATGAGCAACGGCGCTTCGACGAGGCGCGTGGCGCCTCCGCACCTCCGCGAACTCGGCCGCTTCCTCGTGGCGCGGCGGGCCGAGGTGTCCCCGGCCCAGGTGGGACTGCCGGACGCCGGCCGGCGCCGGACGCCGGGCCTGCGGCGCGAGGAGGTCGCGCTGCTCGCCGGGGTGGGCGTCTCCTGGTACACCTGGATCGAACAGGGCCGCGCCGAGAACGTGTCGGGCGAGGTGCTGGACTCCATCGCCCGGGTGCTCCTCCTCAGCGAGAACCAGCGGTTGTACCTGCGTCGGCTCGCCGGGGTACAAGCCGAACCGCCGCTGCCGCAGGCTCCGCCGGAGGCGGAGGCCATGCGCCCGTTCGTCGACAACTGGTGGCCCAATCCCGCGTACATCGCCGATCACGCGTGGAACGTCGTGGTGGCCAACGCGGCGGCCGAGACGCTTCTCGGCATGGCCGGGGAGCGCGCGGACGGCGACCTCATCGGTGCAGGTCCCGGCCCCGGCCCCGGCCCCGGTCTCCCCGCGGACCGCCGGCCGTACAACCTGCTCAGGGAGTTCTTCACCAGCGACCACGTGCGGTCCGCCTACCCGCTCTGGGAGGAGATCGCCCCGAGCGTCGTCGCCCGCTTCCGAGGCCAGGCCGCACCGCACGTCGAGGACAAGGCGATTCCCGCGCTGGTGGACGAACTCCGCGCCACGAGCCCCCTGTTCGATCGGCTGTGGGAGCGGCACGAGGTGCTGGAGGACTCCTGCGGCCCCGAGGTCCTCACCCACGCGGCCGTCGGCGACCTCCACTTCAGCCGCGCCACACTGGACTTCACCCGTCGCATCGCGGTGCGGTTGACGGTGTTCCTGCCGACCCCGGGCACCGGGACGGAGGCGGCGCTGCGCAGGCTGTCGCACGTCACGCCCTCGCGGCAGGCGAACGGTCTCGGCTCCGACGGCCTGGTGCGCGGGGCCCGTTGACCGCCTCGGCGGTCCGCCGGGCGACCGCCCCGGCCTGCGCCGGGCTCGTCACCCACCGGGCGATGCTGCTCCCGGGCGGCCCTCGCACGGCCGACGCACCCCGGTCCCGGGCGGCCGTGCGGTCGGGCCCACTGGGCCATCCCCCCACGCTCGTCGGGTAGTCGGCCCACCCGGCCCACCCGGCCCAGCCCCCGCCCCGTCGAGCTGTGGGGACGGTGGCCGCGCCCCGGCGGCGCCGTCGGCCGCCGTCCGGCTGCCCCCGGGTCCCGGCGGTCCCTGGACCCCGATGCGCTGCCGGGCCGGGTCCCGCCCACCGCCCCGGCCCGGCCGGGGCCGAGTTCGCGCGCCCGCCCGTCGCCGTGCCCAGGCTGTCGCTGCGCAGGGGGCGCATCCCGGGTCCGCGTGGGTCCCGTACTCCGTGGCCATTCCTGGCTGTTGGCACGACCACTATGTTCCGCCCGCACTGGCAGGGCACCGGCGTGCGGCCGAGCCTGGAGCCATGTCCTCCACGTGGTCAGCCCGATGTTCCACCCGGTAGCGGCAACGGCAGGTCCGCGGCGGCGCTTCGGTTCGGCCGGCCGCCGGCCCCGTCACCGTGTCTCCGGTCCCCGTCGGCCTGTTCAGCGGGACGCGGGAGAGACACAGCGCCCAGGTCAGGCCCTGATCGCGCCCGCTGCCTCCTGAGTCACCGTTCTCCGCTCCCCTGCCGCGCCCTCACCCTTCGCTCCTCACCCTTCGCTCCTCGCCCTTCGCGCACTTTCCCGTCCTCCGGTCCCTCTCCCTCCGTCCCCTGGCGCCCCTTTCGCTCCTCCGCTCCTTCCGTCCCTCCCTCACTTCCTTCCTTCCTTCCTTCCCTCTGCCCTTCCTGCTGTTGTCCCCTCTCTTCGCCTTCTTCGTCTCTCCCGTCTCCCGCCCGTCCGCTGACGGGCCACCATGAAAGGAACCGGCGTGTCCGGCATCCACTCGACACGGCCGCGTCATCTGGGAGCGGTGCTCGCACTGCTCGCCTTCGCCCAGATGATCATTGCGATCGACTACAACATCGTCTTCGTCTCCCTGCCGGAGATCGGGGCGGACCTCGGCTTCGGTGCCCAGGACCTGCAGTGGGTGGTCTCCGCCTACGCCGTCGCCTTCGGCGGGTTCCTGCTGCTCGGCGGCCGGGCCACCGATCTCTTCGGCCGGAAAAGGATGTTCGTCCTCGGCCTCTTCCTGTACGCCGCGTCGTCCCTGGCGGGCGGATTCGCCGGTGACCCGTGGCTGCTCATCGCCGCCAGGGCCGTGCAGGGCCTGGGCGGTGCCTTCCTCGCGCCGGCCACTCTGTCCCTGGTCACGACGCTCTTCGCGGAGGGGGCCGAGCGCAACCGCGCCCTGTCCGTCTGGGGCGGTGCCGGCGGCTCGGGCATGGTGCTCGGCTCGATCCTCGGCGGTCTGCTCACCGACGCCTTCGGCTGGCCCTCGGTCTTCTACGTCAACGTGCTGCTGGCCGGCGCCGCCATGGTCGTGGCCGTGTGGCTGCTGCCCGACGACACCCCGCAGGTCGGCGGCGGCTTCGACCTGCCGGGCGCCGTCACCGGCACCCTCGCCTCCACGCTGTTCGTGTTCGCCCTCGTGCAGGGCCCGGACGCGGGCTGGAGCTCCGGCCAGGTCCTGACCTCGCTCGCGGTGGCCGTCGTCACCTTCGCGCTGTTCCTGGTCATCGAGCGCCGGAGCGCGGCCCCCATGGTGCCGCTGCGGCTGTTCGGCAACCGCAACCTGTCGACCGGTGCCGGGATCACGTTCCTGTTCATGGCCACCTTCGGCGCGCTGGCCTACTTCCTCACCCAGTACTGGCAGGTCGTGCAGGGGTACTCCGCCTGGACCACGGGCTTCGCCTTCGTCCTGCCGTCCGGCAGTGTCCTCGTCGGCACCGTCGTGGGCGGCAGGTGGGCCACCCGGTTCGGGGTGCGCACCACCCTGTTCGTCGGGCTGACCATGGGGCTGGCCGGCACCGTCGTCCTCGCGCTCACGCTCGGCCAGGACGCCTCGTACGCCCGGATCGCGCCGGCGCTGCTGGTGCTCTCGCTGGGCCAGGGCATCGTGTTCACCACCATGTTCGCCGCGGCCACCACCGGAGTGCGGGCAGCCGACCAGGGCATCGGCTCCGGTATCGCGACGACCGGCCAGCAGATCGGCGGGGCCGTCGGTCTGGCGGTGCTGATCGCCGTCGCCGGCGCCGTGGGCGGCGGCACCGAGGACACCGGACGGCTGATGGACGGTGTCACCACCGCCACCTGGGCGATCGCCGTCGGCCTCGCGCTGACGTTCCTGGTGGTGCTCAACCTCCGGAAGCCGGCCGCGGACGACGGCGCCGCCCCGGCCGGCCCCCACGGGACCGAGCCGGCCGCGCCTCCGGAGCCCGTCCGGGCCACGCCGAGCGCCTGAGCAGCGCTCCGGCCCGGACGGCGGCGCTGCCCGGTCCTCCGTCGCGGAGGGGCCGGGCAGCGCCGCCGCCCTGCGGCGATCCGCCGCCGCGGGGTATCGGCCGCCCGCGGAGGAGGCCCGCCCGGATCACCCCGCCCCGGTCACCCCGCCCCCGGCGGCGTGTACCGCTCGACGTAGTGCGCGACGCGGGTGGTGTAGCTGCGGTACTTCGGGGGGACGCCGCCCGCTTCGTTCACCTTCCGGTACGAGGTCCGGTAGGCGGCGGCCAGCAGGACCCCGCGGTCGTCCGTGAGATGGGTGTCCAGGCGTGGCTCGATCCAGCACAGGTAGCGGCCCATGGCCGGGATGGACTCGGCGGGCGGGAACGGCGGTTCGGGGACGGTCTCGCCCGGGGTGCCGTCCTCGTGCATCCACCAGCGAAGCACCCTCGGGGTCCAGCGGGCGATGCCGTACTCGTCGCGGGCGGGGTCGGCGAGGTTCGGGTCGAAGTCGCTCTCCACCTTCAGCATGGCCGCGATGAGCGCCGGGGTGACGACGGGCCGCCCGCAGTCCTGCGCCGTCCGCACGATCAGCAGCCGGTAGGCGGGCGGCACGCCACGGTCGGTGCGCAGCACGTCCGCCCCGTACGTGGCGGCCGCGGCGTCGGTGCCGCTCGCGGTCGCGGCCCGGCCGCCGCTGCCGGAGAGGTCGCCGGTCCGGACGCCGAGTCCGTAGCCGACGGCGGCGACCGCGGCGGTGGCGAGGGCGGCAGCGACCGTCACCGCCCGGCGGGAACGGCCGCGCCCGCGCGGCATCCGGGGCCGCAGCCGCCGAAGGGGCGGCCGGAGAGGGCGGGGCAGCCGGGAGGCGCGGGTGCGGCCTGCCGCCTGCCGCACCCGGCGCAGCAGGTCCTCGACGCCGACGCGCTCCTCGTGGGTGCGGGTCAGGCAGGCGCGGACGATGTCCCGCCAGGCGTCGGGGAGTCCGGCCGACAGCCGCAGTTCCTCGGAGCCGCGCGCGTACAGGGTGGCTGCCTGCCGGCGCAGTGCGGGGGTGGCGCCGGGGAGCGGGAACGTGCCGGTGAGGACGAGGTGGGCGACGACCCCGAACGCCCAGATGTCCGCCGAGGGACGGATCCGGCGGCCCCGCTCGTCGATGCGGGACCACAGCAGTTCGGGCGGGGTGTAGTCGGGGGTGGCGAAGGCCGGGGTGTAGGCGTGGGTGCCGTCGAGTTCGGCGGCCATGTTGAAATCGCCGAGGCGGACCGAACCGTCCGCCATCACCAGCACGTTGGCGGGTTTGAGGTCGCCGTGCACCCAGCCCGCGCCGTGCAGCTGGGCCAGCCCCTCGCAGATCTGGGCGAGCAGTTCGGGTCCCGCGCCGGGGCGGGGCTCGTCGGCGAGCAGACCGGCCAGGGAGCGCTCGGCCCGCTCCAGCACCAGGACGGTGGCCCCGTCCAGCGCGGGGTGTCCGGGGTCGTCGACGACGAGCGCCTCGTACATCCGGATCAGCCGCGGGCGGTGCAGCCGCCGCAGCAGCTCCACCTCACGCTCGGCCAGGTCCCGCAGGTGGCTCAGCTGGCGGGGCGTGGCGGTGCCGGTCGGGAGGAACTTCAGGGCCGCCGTGCGCGGCGGGGTGTCCCCGCCGTCGGCGCGCCGGGCCGCGTAGACGCTGCCGAACGCGCCCGTGGCGATCGGCTCGCGCACCTCCCACCCGCCGACGCGGTACCCCTGGGGCACCGTCACGGCGTACCTCTCGCTCACCGGCCGTACCGGTCCGGCCGCGTGGCCGTCCCGCTCCCGGCGCGGACCTGACGTCCTGTGCCCGTGCCCCCCGTGGCCGGCGGAGGTGCGACGACGTTGCGGTACAAGGCTGCGTCCCCCTGTGCCCTTCGGCTCCCCCGGACCAGCCTAGGACGCACGCACGGGGCCGTGCCTCCCTCGTACGGGTGAGGCACGGCCCCGTGCGGTGGTACGGGACGGGCGTGCGCGGGGCGCAACCGGCGCCCGTGGCTCAGAATTTGGGCCGGTTGAACCAGGCGGCGCCGTTCTTGTTGGCGCAGTAGACGACGATCAGGATGCCCAGGACCAGGCTGATCAGGGCGAAGAGGTTGGCACTGGCCAGGCTGATCACGCTGAACAGGATGACGAACGAGGCGTAGACGATCGCGGAGACGCGCACACCGCCGCGGCCGGTGCCGAACTTGGCCGCGGTGAGGATCGCCCACAGGGCGAAGCCGATCACGATCGCGCCCAACACGATCATGACTCCGACACCGATGCTGACGACCCGGTCGGCGTCCTCGGCGGAGATGTTCGGATCGCTGTTGGCGGCGTCCTCGAAGTACTCGGTGAACCAGCTGGAGGCGATCATCATGAACAGGCCGCCGACGACCTGGAAGCCGCCGAGGACGAACAGCATGATGCGGGCGCCCTTCACGGTGCCCGGCATCGGCATCTGCACGGGCGGCGGTCCGCCGTAGGCCGGCGCCGCCGGGTACCCGTGGCCTCCCTGCTGCGGTGCTCCGGGGTACTGGGGCTGGCCGTAGCCCTGCTGGGGCTGCTGGGGCGGCTGCCCGTAGGGGTTGTTCGGGTCGCCGAAGCTCATGGCGGTCCTTCCTCCGTTGTCGCTCGTGCGGGGACGACGCGTGCACGGCTCGGAGGAAGTCCTGTGGATGCGGTCCGTCCCCCCGGTTCTGCCCGCGGCACTTCTGGACTCATCGTTCTTGACCTTTCTCTTACTTGTCCAGCCGCGCGCGGCAGGTGTTGTGCAAGTGCAACATCGTCGATCATGGCGGCTGCGCGGCGGAACGGCCCGGGACAAGGGCGGACGGGATGTGCGGCGGTCGCGGTGTGCGCGTTCGCGGACGTTGCTGCCGTCCGTCGTCCGGGCTGATTGGAACCGGGGGCCCGTCATCCGCGAGGATGGGGGCATGACCGCCCAGATTCTCGATGGCAAGGCCACCGCAGCCGCGATCAAGTCCGATCTGACCGCCCGCGTGGCGGCGCTGAAGGAGAAGGGCGTCACGCCCGGCCTCGGCACCCTCCTCGTCGGGGAGGACCCCGGCAGTCAGAAGTACGTCGCCGGGAAGCACCGGGACTGCGCGCAGGTCGGCATCGCCTCCATCCAGCGCGAGCTGCCGGCCACGGCCACGCAGGACGAGATCGAGGCGGTCGTCCGCGAGCTGAACGAGGACCCGGCGTGCACCGGTTACATCGTCCAGCTGCCGCTGCCCAAGGGCATCGACGAGAACCGCATCCTGGAACTGATGGACCCGGACAAGGACGCCGACGGCCTGCACCCGATGAACCTCGGGCGTCTCGTCCTCAACGAGCCGGCCCCGCTGCCCTGCACCCCGAACGGCGTGCTGACCCTGCTGCGCCGCTACGGCGTGGAGATCAAGGGCGCCGAGGTCGTCGTCGTCGGCCGCGGTGTCACCATCGGCCGTCCGATGCCGCTGCTGCTGACCCGGCGCAGCGAGAACGCCACGGTGACCCAGTGCCACACCGGCACCCGTGACCTGTCGGCCCACCTCAAGCGTGCCGACATCATCGTGGCCGCCGCGGGCAGCGCGCACCTGATCCGGGCGGAGGACGTCAAGCCGGGCGCGGCCGTCCTGGACGTCGGTGTCTCCCGCAGCGCCGAGGGCAAGATCGTCGGCGACGTCCACCCGGACGTGGCCGAGGTGGCCGGCTGGATCTCCCCCAACCCCGGCGGCGTCGGTCCGATGACCCGCGCCCAGCTGCTGGTCAACGTGGTCGAGGCGGCGGAGCGCAGTGTCGGCTGACAGGAGCCCCCGCGGCGCCGGTGAGCGGGTGCGCGACGCCGCCGACGAGCCGGTCGAGGGCCGTGACGCACGCCCCGGCGTCCGTGACGACGGCCGCCGTGCGGAGGCGGACGGCGGACGCCCCGCCGACGGCCCCGCCGCCGACGTCGCGAACGCCGCTGCCGCCGACGCCCCCGGCGCCGACGCCCCCGAGGGGGAGGCCCCCGCAGAGGACGCCGGCGACGAGGACATCGTCGTCCGGGACCCGGTCAGCGCGCCCGACGCCCAGGGGCGGCCCCGGCGCGCCACCCGCCGTTTCCCGCTGTTCACCCGGGACACCGCGCGCCCCGAGGGCGGTGGCCGCGCGGCCGCCGGTGACGCCCCCGCGCCCGCTCGGCAGTGGCCGATCCTGGCCGTCCTGGTCCTGGTCGGGCTGGGGCTGCTGCTGACGGCGTCCGACCTGTTCCGGCTCGGCACCCTGCTGGTCGGGGTGGCCCTGCTCACCGGTGCCGTGCTGCGCTGGGTGGTGCCGGACGTCGGCATGCTCGCCGTGCGCTCCCGGTTCACGGACATCGTCACGTACGGGGTGCTCGGCACCGGGATCGTGGTGCTGGCGCTGATGGTCCAGCCGGATCCGAAGTTGCAGATCCCGTTCCTGAAGGACCTGCTGCACTTCACCGTCAGCGGCTAGGAACAGCGCCGGCGGCTAGGAACAGCGCCGGCGGCTCGGAACAGGGGGCCTGTCGCCGGGATCACCCCGAGGACGCGGGGCGGGCAGGACACCGCCGGGTCCCCGCGCCGTGATCCGGACGACAGGCCCCAGCGCGTCGTACGGCGGCCCGCCCTCACCCCCGTGAAAGGACGGGCCGCCGTGGGAACAACCTTCCGGTACGGCGAACGGCCTGTTCAACGGGTGTGGTGCCGCTGTGGCACGGAAGTGACCGTTCCGCTACGCGCCGCGGATTCCCCGGACCGCCTCGCGACCTTCGTGCCTGCGGGGGAGAGGGCGCCTGGCCGGAGCGGGAGGCGTCGTGCCGGGTCAGGAGGACGCCGTGCCCCGGTCGGGAGGGCGACGGCGCGGACGTTTCGGCCCGTGGGCGCAGGCGGTCACGCCCGGGCCGGGACCGGTGTCCTGCGGCCGCACGGACAAACCGGAAGTTCCGGGGCGTTCCGCGCGCTTGTGCCGGGTTCCGTTCGGAACAGGGGGGCGCCGGTGGGAGACTGGACGCAAGCAAGTAGGCGTGCGAGGGTGCACGCCCGCGCCCTGACGCTCCCGTGCGCCCCCACCCCGGGAACTGAGATCCTCACTGGCGGCATCCCTGTGGGTAGCCAGAACCGGACTCGGCCAAAGGGCACCATGCGCGAGGGAAATACCAGCACGTACCGGGGGGAAGAGGGGGGAAGCAATGCCTCGTTGGAAGGCCTTGCCTGAGGAACTCGATCCGCAGATCAGGGAGTTCACCAGCCAGCTCAGGCGGGTGGTGGACCGCAGCGGCCTGAGCGTCGCGTCGGTCTCCGACCGGACGGGCTACAGCAAGACGTCCTGGGAGCGGTATCTCAACGGCCGGCTGCTCGCGCCCAAAGGCGCGATCGTGGCCCTGGCCGAGGTCACCGGCACCAACCCGATGCACCTCACGACCATGTGGGAGCTGGCCGAGCGCGCCTGGAGCCGCTCGGAGATGCGCCACGACATGACCATGGAGGCCATCCGGATCTCCCAGGCGCGCGCGGCGCTCAGCGAACTCGCCGGCCCCCAGGGAGGCGGCAGAGCGCGCAAGGGCGGCGCCGCGGTCCGGCCGGGGGTCGCGGGTCCGGCCGGTGTCTCGCCGTCGGTTCCCCCGCAGCCGTCCGCCACGGACGTCCGGGACGCCGTCGGCGGGCGCGAGGGTGCCTCCGACACCAACTCCTGGGGCGTCACGGGTCACGGCGGGCCGTCGCAGCACGCCCGTCCCGGCCACGGCGCCACGCCGCCCGCGGGGCGCGGTCGCACTCCCGGTTCCTCCGGCGCGCACGGCGCACCGCCCGCGGGACGCGCACGCTCCGGCGGACCGGCCGGCCCGGGTGGCAAGCGGCGCACCTCGACGTTCGTCGCGGGCGCCATCGGCGCCCTGGTGGTGATCGCCGCCGGGCTCTACGTCACCAGCATCGAGGACGCCAAGAACAAGGACACCGTCGCCACCTCCCCGTCGCCCACCGCGTCGGCGGACGCGAATCTGCCTCCCGGCGTCAAGTGCAGCGGTGACAGCTGCACGGGCAAGGACGCGGAGAACATGGGGTGCAGCGGCGACCTCGTGACCACGGCCAAGACGGCCACCGTCGGCACGGCCACCGTCGAGGTCCGGTACAGCGAGACCTGCGCCGCCGCCTGGGGGCGGATCACCCAGGCCGCCCAGGGTGACGCCGTCGAGATCAGCGCGGGCAAGGCCAAGCAGACGAACGACATCACCGAGGCCGGCGACACCGTCACGTACACCGCGATGGTGGCCGTGAAGAACGCGGAACAGGCGAACGCCTGCGCGGTGCTGGCCTCCGGCGAGGAGGGCTGCACCGAGTGACGGGGCCGGGGCGCCGGCCGGTCCGCCGGTGACGCGCCCCGCGTCCGGCCCCGGCAGGGCCGCGCCGCGGTGCCCCGCGGCGTCCGCCGGGCGCATGGGGGTCTCGAACGGGCTTCGTGGGGGATGTGTGGCGACGGGTATGGGCCGCCTCCCGCGGGGCAGGCGAACCGTACCCCCACGGGAGCCGGCAGCGGTCCCCGACGGCGGCCGCCCCGGTCCCCCTCTCCCGGACGGGCGGCCGCCTCTTCGCGTCCCGGGTCGACTCCCGGGCCGGAGTCCTCGGGTTGGAGTCCTCGGGCCGGAGTCTTCGGGCCGGACCCCCGCATCCGCACTTCGTACCGGACCCCCCGGACGAGATCCCCGCACCGCACCCCCGCACCTCGCACCGGACCCCCCGGACGGGATCCCGGACCGTATCCGTGCGCACGCCGGGCCCGTCGCTCACGCTGCGTGGACGACGTCGTCGCTCTGTGGGGTGGGCCACAGAGAGCCCGGCCGTGCGGGCGGATGGATGCGCGATAGCCTGACCGCTGGATCTCTCTTGACGCCAAGAGATCGATCATCCGTCGGCGATCCTTCCGTACCGGTGGTCGATCGTCGCGGCGGGCACCGGTCACGAGCCGGAAGCGGGATCCCGCACCCCGGGGCAGGGACCGCCCCACCGCCAGCTGTCATACGGAGAACGCCATGACCCGCACTCCCGTGAACGTCACCGTCACCGGCGCGGCCGGCCAGATCGGTTACGCCCTGCTCTTCCGCATCGCCTCCGGCCAGCTGCTCGGCGCGGACGTGCCGGTCAGGCTGCGCCTGCTGGAGATCACCCCGGCGCTCAAGGCCGCCGAGGGCACGGCCATGGAGCTGGACGACTGCGCGTTCCCGCTCCTGCAGGGCATCGACATCACGGACGACCCGAACGTGGCCTTCGACGGCGCCAACGTCGCGCTCCTCGTGGGTGCCCGTCCGCGCACCAAGGGCATGGAGCGCGGTGACCTCCTGGAGGCCAACGGCGGCATCTTCAAGCCCCAGGGCCAGGCCATCAACGCGCACGCCGCGGACGACATCCGTGTCCTGGTCGTCGGCAACCCGGCCAACACCAACGCCCTCATCGCCCAGGCCGCCGCGCCGGACGTGCCCGCCGAGCGGTTCACCGCGATGACCCGCCTGGACCACAACCGCGCCCTGACCCAGCTGTCGAAGAAGACCGGTGTCCCGGTCTCCGAGATCAAGAAGCTGACGATCTGGGGCAACCACTCCGCGACGCAGTACCCGGACATCTTCCACGCCACCGTCGCCGGCAAGAACGCCGCCGAGGTCGTGAACGACGAGAAGTGGCTGGCCGAGGACTTCATCCCGACCGTCGCCAAGCGCGGTGCGGCGATCATCGAGGCCCGCGGTGCCTCGTCGGCCGCGTCCGCCGCCAACGCCGCCGTCGACCACATCCACACCTGGGTCAACGGCACCGCCGAGGGCGACTGGGCCTCCATGGGCATCCCGTCGGACGGCTCCTACGGCGTCCCGGAGGGCCTCATCTCCTCCTTCCCGGTGACCGTCAAGGACGGCACGTACGAGATCGTCCAGGGCCTGGAGATCAACGACTTCTCCCGGGCGCGCATCGACGCCTCCGTCAAGGAGCTTCAGGAGGAGCGCGAGGCGGTCCGCGGCCTCGGCCTCATCTGATCCGACGCGACGCCGGGCCCCGGGCCCGGAACGACGCGTGCCCGCGTGCCCGCGGGTCCAGGGCCCCGTACCGGTTCCGGCCGGTGCGGGGCCCTGCCGCTCCCGCGGCCGTTCCCCCGGCGGACGGGGCAGGTCCGCGCGGAGGAGGGCCGGGAACACCTTTGGCCATAGGTTGACGCATGTCACACGATGGCGATCTTGACAATCTGGTTTCTGCTGTTCCACCCCACCCCTTATGCTGATGCACCTTCACCCCGGGCCGCCCCGCGGTCCCTTGCTCCCGAAGGATCGGCATGAGCACCGCCCCCGTGCCGCGACGGCCGCCGCCCCCGCGCCGCCCCGCACCCCCGGACCCGCAGCCCGTTCCGCCGCACACCAGTGAGGCCACCCGGCTGATGTGCGCCGGCACCTACCAGGACGCCGCGTACCGGAACCGCGTCATCGACGAGCTCTACGTCCAGGAGCACCGCATCGCCGCGCCCGCCCTGGGACACGACGCGGCCCGGGTCCTCGCGCACGCCCTGCGGGCCCGGCGGGAACACCTGAAGTGGTCCGCCGCCGTGCTGGCGCTCTGGGTGGTGGGACTGCCGCTCAGCGGCTGGCTGCTGGCCGGACCGCTGCTCGCCGGCCTGGTGCTCGCCCTCGCCCCCGGGCGCAAGGCCGGCCGCCCGGCCCCCGCCTACCGGCCGCTCGTCCTGGCCGCGGGGTGGCTCCTGGTCGCCGCCGCCCTGGCCGTGCTGCTGGGCGTCGCGTTCGGGGCCGGCTCCTCGTCCGGGCCGGGGTCCTCGTACGACTCCGGGTCCTCCTACGGCACGTCCTCCCCGTACGGCGACAGCTCGTCGTCCTACGGGAGTGCGGGCGGGACGCTGGACCCGCTCGACGGGCTGCCGGCGGGGCTCGGGGGCGGCGGGGCCGAGCCGTGGCAGGCCTGGATCGGGCTCGGGACGCTGGCCCTCGTCGCCCTGTGCACGGCAGCGCGACGGGAGCGGTACACCCGTGTGTTCGTCGAGGAACTGTCCGAGGGCGGCTTCACGGAACTCGCCGACGACCCCGCCGAGCGGGCCGACGGCGAGCGGTTCCGGCGCGTGATGGAGCGCATCCGCCGGGAGCAGCGCGCGCCGCTGGTCCTGTACGACGAGGCCGGTCCGTTCCGCGGAGCGGGGGCGCGGCGCGACACCTGGGTGCTGGCGGTCGAACTGCGGCCGGTCCCCGGCACCCCGCAGCAGCCGCTCAGCAACCGGGTGATCCTGGACAAGGTCCGCCCGATGCTGGAACAGCTGCGGGTGCCCGCCGAGCACGCCGATCCGGAGGCCGTCCGCGACCGGCTGCGCCGGCTGGAGATCGACGAGTGCGTGTTCCTGCCCGTCGACGGGCTGGCCCGGCGCGAGGAAGCGCCCTCCTCCCCGCAGGACTTCGAGCAGCACCGCGCGCGGGCCGTCGAGGAGGGCGGCGAGCGGCGGCGGCACTTCCTGCGCATCCGCGTCGGCGGCTGGGAGGAGGAACTGGTCGTCACCGTCTTCGTGCGGGTCCACACCCAGGGCGGGATGCTCATGCTGGAGGTCGCCCCGCACGTGCTGCCCCCCGTGCGGGCCGCCTACCGGGACGTGGAACGGGACGCGCTCCGGATGCGCGGTGCCCCCGCGTTCGCCCGGGCCGCCGCCGCACTCGGCCAGGTGCCCGCCTCGGCGGGCCCCGCGCTGGTCGCCCTGTGCCGGGGCGCCGTCGAGCAGTGGCGGCTGCTGACGGACGGTCACGCCGACCTGCCCCCGGAGGGACCCGCGGTGTCCGTGCGGGAACTGGCGGCGGCGGCCCCGGGGTCCACCTTCCAGATGATGGACGTGGACCGGTACCTGCGCAGCATCCAGGACCGCATCGGACGCGGAGTGCGCCGCGCCCTGGCCGACGCGGGCTACGAGACCGGCGAGTTCGTACAGAAGATCGTCAACGTCAGCAACGGTGCCGTGCACATCGGCCGGGTCGAGGGGTCCACCTTCGCCATCGGTGAGCACGCGCGTGCCGGCCACCGCGGCCCGGGGCCGCAGAGAGGACCCAGCGAAGATGACACATGAGGAGCCGGGCGTCCGGATCGGGGACGTCACGGGCAGCACCTTCGCCGTCGGCAGCCACGCCCGGGCGGAGAGCCACCACCACGCCCCGGACCGCGCGGACGGCAGCGCCGAAGAACTTCTCCGGGCCGTCCGCGAACTGCGGGCGGATCTGGCCCGGGTCAGGCAGAGTGAGCAGACCGCACAGCTGGACGAGGCGCTGGCGGACACCGAGGACGAGATCGGCCGGACCGGTGCGGTGGGCGAGACCCGCCGCCGCAGGGTGCGGGAGCTCCTGACGGACGCCCAGGCCCTGACGGCGGTGCTGGCCTCGGCCGCCACCGTTGCGGGGCTGCTCGGCATGTGACGCGGGCGGCGAGCGAGACGAGGGGATGCCATGACCGGGGGACCGCGGTACTGGAACGAGGACTCCCAGCGCTGGGAGGAGGCGGACGAGGACGGTGCCGCCGACCCCGGCACCGGAGCACGGGGAGAGCCGGCGGCGGACGAGGGCGGCGCCCCGGCGGTCGTGTGGCCCACGCCCACGGTGGTCTCCGCCGGGGACCCGGGCACCGGCCCCGCCGCGCCGGGCGGCGGGGGAGCGGGTCCCGGTGATCCGGGAGCACCCGTGGCGGACGGCACCGGCGCCACCGCGGCCGGAACGCCGGCCGGGTCCGCCGCTCCCGCCGCTCCCGATGTCTCGCCGTCCGCGCCGACCCTCACCGGCCTGCAGTGGCCCGGCCCCGTACCGCCCCCGCCGTCCGGGGGCGTCACCCCGCCGCCGTGGACCCCGGCCGACCCGTACCCGGCCCCCGCCCACCCCGCGGGCACCCCGCTGCCCGCGCCCGGAGCGGGCACCGGCCGGCGCCGCCTCTGGCTGGTGGTGGGCGGCGCCGCCGCGGTCGGAGTGACCCTGGGGCTCGTGGCCACCCTGGCCGCGCGGTCGGGGGACGGCACCGACGACCGCGCGGGCGGGCCCACGGTCTCGGCGAGCCCGTCGCCGACGGACGCGACCTCGGCGCCCGGCGCGCAGGGCGTCCCGCCGTCCGCCCCGGCCGACGGTACGACCGCCTCGGCGCCGTCCCCCCTCGCCGACGAACCGCCCGCCGGGTACGAGCTGTTCACGGACCCCGAGGGCTTCACCATCGTCCGCCCCGAGGGCTGGACCCGCGAGGACGTGGACTCCAAGTACGGCATCGACGTGGTCAACTACTACAGCGCCGACCGCACGCGCCGGATCCAGGTGTTCGAGGTGTCCGAGGCGTCGCCCGCCGAGTCACACGCGCTGTTCCTCTCGGACGCGGTGCAGAAGGCCCCCGGGTTCACCGAACTCTCCCTGACGGACGGCGGCTCGGGCGGCGACTCCGTGTCCCGGCTGGAGTACCTCGTCGACTCCCTCACCGGGCAGCCCGACGTCGGACCGTGGCACGTGGTGGACGAGCGGTTCACGGCCGCCGACGGCAAGGTCTACGCCGTCGCCGCCTACGGGCCCGACGCGGAGGACCGCGAGACCCGGCGGCAGGTGCTGCGGACGGCACTCGGCGGATTCTGCCCGCCGGACACCACCTGCGGGAGCGGCACCGGCTGACACCGGTACGGCATCCCGTACCGCGCCCCGTACCGGTCCGGGAACCGCCCCGAACCGGCCCCGGGCCGTGACCGTGTGCTCACGGCCCGGGCGTTTCCTCCCCCGGAGTCCAACTCATCCGTGACTCGGCGCACTTCTGTCCGGGAATCGCGCATGCTTTCGGCCTTCCGGGGCAGGTGCACCCGGTCCCATGCGCGGGCAGCTGTGTGGCGCGTGGGCGGGCAACAGGAACGGAAGGCAGTCACCGATCATGGCGGACAAGACGGAACGCGAGGCGCGCGGCACGATCCACGCGGGGGGCGAGTGGCGGGCGGCGGTGTCCGGCGCCACGCGCGAGATCATCGACCCAGCCGACGCGCAGCCCTTCGCCGTGGTCGCCGAGGGCGACGAGAAGGACGTGGACCTGGCGGTGGCCGCCGCGCGGCGCGCGTTCGACGAGGGCCCCTGGCCCGCCACCCCGGTCGCCGAACGGGCCGGACTGCTGCGCCGGGTCGCCGACCTGCTCACCCGCGACCGCGAGCGGCTGGGCCTGCTGGAGAGCCGGGACGCGGGGAAGACCGCGGAGGAGGGCCGGGTCGACATCGACTGCGTCGCCGACGCCTTCCGCTACTTCGCCGACCTCGTCGCGGGCGAGGCCCCCGGCCGGGTGGTGGACGCGGGCTCGCCCGACGTCCACAGCGTGGTCGTGCACGAGCCGGTCGGCGTCTGCGCGATGATCACTCCGTGGAACTACCCGCTGCTGCAGGCCAGTTGGAAGATCGCCCCGGCGCTTGCCGCGGGCAACACCTTTGTCGTCAAGCCCAGTGAGATCACCCCGCTGAGCACCGTCGCGCTCATCGACCTGCTGATCGAGGCCGGGCTGCCGGACGGGGTCGCCAACATCGTCACCGGCCCCGGGCACACCGTGGGCGCCCGGCTGGCCGAGCACCCCGACGTGGACCTGGTGTCCTTCACCGGCGGGCTGGCCAGCGGCACCAAGGTCGCCCGGGCCGCGGCGCCGACCGTGAAGAAGGTCGCCCTCGAACTCGGCGGCAAGAACCCCAACGTGGTCTTCGCCGACGCCTGCGCCACCGAGGAGGACTTCGACACCGCCGTGGACCAGGCCCTCAACGCGGCCTTCATCCACAGCGGCCAGGTCTGCTCGGCCGGCGCGCGGCTCATCGTCGAGGAGTCGGTCCGCGACCGCTTCGTCGCCGAACTCGCCCGCCGCGCCCAGAAGATCAGGCTCGGCCGGGGCACCGCGGACGGCGTCGAGTGCGGTCCGCTGGTGTCCGCGCAGCAGCGCGACAAAGTCGAGGCGTACGTGGCCTCCGCGCTGGAGGAGGGCGCGGTGCTGCGCTCCGGCGGCAAGCGGCCCGAGCCGTCCGAGGAGCGCCCCGCGGAGGGCTACTTCTACGAGCCGACCGTCCTCGACCACTGCCACCGTGAGATGCGCGTGGTGCGCGAGGAGGTCTTCGGACCGGTCGTCACCGTGGAGACCTTCCGTACCGAGGACGAGGCGGTCGCCCTCGCCAACGACACCGAGTACGGCCTGGCCGGGGCAGTGTGGACCACCGACGCGGGCCGTGCCCGGCGGGTGGCCGGCCGGCTGCGGCACGGCACGGTGTGGATCAACGACTTCCACCCCTACCTGCCGCAGGCGGAGTGGGGCGGCTTCGGCCGGAGCGGAGTCGGCCGCGAACTGGGCCCGGCCGGACTGGCCGAGTACCGCGAGACCAAGCACGTCTACCAGAACCTCGCGCCGAAGCCGGTGCGCTGGTTCGCGGGCTGAGCCACAGGCCACCCGCCGGTGGACCGGGCCCCTCCGCCCAGTGCGACGCACCACCCGCGCGACACCCCGCGGCGCACCGCCCCGCGGGGTCCCGCCCCCGCCGCGGCGAGCCGCGACGCCGCCGCCTGCCGCCCGGTCACCGGACGCCCCGCGGGCCGTGATCCGGCCTCAGGGCGGCGGCGGACCGCCCCCTCCCCGGCCGCCGTGCGCCGCCGCGCCCGCATCCCGCCGGGCGCAGCCGGCCCTGTCCGGCCCCTCCGTCATCCTTCGACGCCCGGCGTCGACACCGTCGTCATTCCATCCACCCGTCCCCAGTCCCGGAGGAGTACCACTCCCATGCCAGAACACACCCACGCGTACGACTACGTCGTCATCGGCGGCGGCACGGCGGGCTCCGTCATCGCCTCACGGCTGACCGAGAACCCGGACGTGAGCGTCGCCGTCATCGAGGGCGGCCCCAGCGACGTCGGCCGCGACGACGTGCTGACGCTGCGCCGCTGGATGGGCCTGCTCGGCGGCGAGCTGGACTACGACTACCCCACCACCGAACAGCCGCGCGGCAACTCGCACATCCGGCACAGCCGCGCCCGGGTGCTCGGCGGCTGCTCCTCGCACAACACGCTCATCGCCTTCAAGCCGCTGCCGTCCGACTGGGACGAGTGGGAGCAGGCCGGCGCCCGCGGCTGGGGCGCGGTGCAGATGGAGGCGTACTACGCCCGGCTGAAGAACAACATCGTGCCGGTCGACGAGAAGGACCGGAACGCCATCGCCCGCGACTTCGTCGACGCCGCGCAGAAGGCCCTCGAAGTGCCCCGGATCGAGAGCTTCAACAAGAGGCCGTTCCAGGAGGGCGTCGGCTTCTTCGACCTCGCCTACCACCCGGAGAACAACAAGCGGTCCTCCGCGTCGGTGGCCTACCTGCACCCGGTGATGGACGAGCGGCCCAACCTGACGATCCTGCTGGAGACCTGGGCGTACAAGCTGGAACTCGACGGGACCCGCGCCACCGGCGTCCACGTGCGCACCAAGGACGGCGAGGAGATCCTCGTCACCGCCCGCAACGAGGTGGTGCTGTGCGCCGGCGCCGTCGACTCGCCGCGCCTGCTGCTGCACTCGGGCATCGGGCCGCGCGCCGACCTGGAGGCGCTCGGCATACCCGTGGCGCACGACCTGCCCGGAGTCGGCGAGAACCTCCTCGACCACCCCGAGTCCGTGATCGTCTGGGAGACGGACGGGCCCATCCCGGACAACTCGGCGATGGACTCCGACGCCGGTCTGTTCGTGCGCCGCGACCCGGACCACGCGGGCCCGGACCTGATGTTCCACTTCTACCAGATCCCGTTCACCGACAACCCGGAGCGACTGGGCTACCAGCGGCCGGAGTTCGGCGTGTCGATGACCCCGAACATCCCCAAGCCGAAGTCCCGCGGGCGCCTCTACCTCACCAGCGCCGACCCCGAGGTCAAGCCGGCCCTCGACTTCCGGTACTTCACCGACGAGGACGACTACGACGGCCGCACCCTCGTCGACGGCATCCGCATCGCCCGCGAGATCGCGAAGACCGAACCGCTGGCCCACTGGCTCAAGCGCGAGGTGGCCCCCGGCCCGGACGTCACCGGCGACGAGGAGCTGAGCGAGTACGCCCGCAAGGTCGCCCACACCGTCTACCACCCGGCGGGCACCTGCAGGATGGGAGCCGCCGACGACGAACAGGCCGTCGTCGACCCCGAGCTGCGCATTCGCGGCCTGGAGGGCATCCGCATCGCGGACGCCTCCGTCTTCCCGACCATGACCGCCGTGAACCCGATGATCGCGGTGCTGATGGTCGGCGAGCGGGCCGTCGAACTGATCGGCGGCGATGCCCGATGAGTACCGCCACCTCCGCCGCGCCCGCCACACCGCCCGCGGCCGGACCGGACGGCACCGCGCCCGTCTTCTCCGTCCAGGGGCTGTGGAAGGTCTTCGGTCCCAAGGCGGACCGGATCCCCGGGGACCCCGGACTCGCCGCCCTCGAACCCGCCGAACTGCGCGCCCGCACCGGCTGCACCGCCGCCGTGCGCGATGTGAGCTTCGACGTCCGCAAGGGCGAGGTCTTCGTCGTCATGGGCCTGTCCGGCTCCGGCAAGTCCACCCTGGTGCGCTGCCTGACCCGGCTCATCGAGCCGACCGCTGGCGCCCTCGCCATCGACGGCGAGGACGTCCTGGCCATGGACAAGGCCCGCCTGCGCGAACTGCGCCGGCACCGCGCCGCCATGGTGTTCCAGCACTTCGGCCTGCTGCCGCACCGCACCGTCCTCGACAACGTCGCCTACGGCCTGGAGATCCAGGGCATCGGCAAGGCGGAACGCCGCGAGCGGGCCGCCGAGGTCGTCGCGAAGGTCGGCCTGGAGGGCATGGAGCAGCGCCGGCCCTCCCAGCTGTCCGGCGGCCAGCAGCAGCGGGTCGGCCTGGCCCGCGCCCTCGCCGTCGACCCCGAGGTGCTCCTCTTCGACGAGCCGTTCAGCGCCCTCGACCCGCTGATCCGCAGGGACATGCAGGAGGAGGTGACCCGGCTGCACCGCGAGGAGGGCCGCACGATGGTCTTCATCACCCACGACCTCCAGGAGGCCCTCCGGCTCGGCGACCGGATCGCCCTGATGCGCGACGGCCGCGTGGTGCAGCTCGGCACCCCCGAGGAGATCGTCGGCTCGCCGGCCGACGACTACGTCCGCGACTTCGTCCGGGACGTCCCCCGCGAACAGGTCATGACCGTCCGCAGCGCCATGAAGCCCGGCGACTGCGGCGGCTCCGACCACCCGGGCGCCCTCGCGCCCGACACCGTCGTCTCCGGGGCCATCGAGACGGTCGCCCGCACCGGCCGGGCCGCCTGCGTGGTCGAGGACGGCCGCTGCCTCGGGCAGGTCGACCACACCGGCCTCCTGCGGGTCGTCGCCGGCCTGGACCGGGGCCCGAACCTGGCGAAGGAGGCCGTCCGATGAGCACCTGCGTCAGAGCCACGGCCGCCGCGGCGGCGCGGGGGTGCGGCGGATGAGTGCCGTGACCACGCCGGCGCCGCCCTCACCGCCCGTGGAACCGGCCGAGGAGCAGGCAACGCCGACGCTGCGCTCCCGGACGGTCCACCCGCTGGTGCGCCGCCTGATCCCGCTCGCCGTCGCCGCGGCCGTGCTCGTGCCGGTCGCGGCGGCCCTGTGGGGCAGCGGGACCTGGCCCGCCGCCCTGACCGTCGACGTCAAGACCCCGCTGGACGACGCCTACTCGTGGGTCGTGCACAACCGCGACACCAACCCCGTCTTCCTCTACTTCCTGCTCCACCTGAGCAACTGGGCCGACGACTCCGTCGGCTGGATGACGGACCTGCTGGTGAGCGTCGGCTGGTTCCCGGTGACGCTGAGCGCCGTCCTGCTGTCCTGGCGCATCGGCGGCCTGCAGAGCCGGCGCGGCTGGAAGCTGGCCGGCGTCACCCTGGGCTGCTTCGCGCTGTGCGGCGTGCTGGGCATGTGGGAAGCCACCATGGAGACCCTCGCCCTGATGGCGATCGCGGTCCTCGTGTCCGCGGTCATCGGCGCCCTGCTCGGCCTGGGCGGCGGGCTGTCGGACCGCTTCCAGAAGATCCTGCGTCCGGTGCTGGACACCATGCAGATCATGCCGGCGTTCGCCTACCTGCTGCCGCTGGTGCTGCTGTTCGGCATCGGCGTGCCCTCCGCGCTGATCGCCACCATCATCTACGCCGCGCCGCCCATGGCCCGGCTCACCGCGCTCGGCCTGCGGGGCGCCGACCCGGGCGTGATGGAGGCCGCCAGGTCCCTGGGCGCGAGCCCCTGGCAGCGGCTGCTGACGGCCCGTCTGCCGCTGGCCCGCAAGGAGACCCTGCTCGGCCTCAACCAGACGATCATGATGGCGCTGTCCATGGTCACCATCGCCTCCGTGGTCGGCGCCGGCGGCCTGGGCGAGGAGGTCTTCCAGGCCCTGTCCACCGTGGACGTCGGCAAGGCGCTCGCCGCGGGCATCCCGATCGTGCTGCTGGCCGTCTGGCTGGACCGCACCACGGCCGCCGCCGGGGACCGCCTCGGCGAGGGGCCCGGCCCGTCCCCCGTCCCGCTGCTGCACGGCTGGCAGGGCTGGGGCCTGACGGCGGGCGTGGGCGTCCTGGTCTCCTGGGCGGGCTCCGTGCTGCTCATCGAGGAGTGGCCACAGCTGTGGGTCGTGAACATCTCCGCGCCGGTCAACCGGGCCATGGACTGGTTCACCGGCCACCTCGCCGAGGGCGTGCCCGTCCTGGGCGGCACCCGCACCTGGGCCGACGGCTTCACCTCGTGGGTGCTCGACCCGATCCGGTCCGGGCTGACCGCCACCCCGTGGTGGGTGCTGGTCCTGGCCGCCGCGGCGCTCGGCCTCCTCGCGGGCGGCTGGGGCGCCATGGCGACGGCCGCCACGGCCATGGCCGGAGCCGGTGTCATCGACGTGTGGAACAAGTCCCTCGACACCCTGTCGCAGGCCGTCGCGGGCGTCGTCGTCACCCTGGTGCTCGGCTTCCTCATCGGTGTGCTGGCGGCCCGGGTGCCGGTCGTGGAACGCGTGCTGCGGCCCGTGCTCGACACGATGCAGACGCTGCCGCAGTTCATCTACCTGATCCCGGTGGTGGCGCTGTTCAACGTGGGCCGGTCCGCGGCCGTCGCCGCGGCGGTGCTGTACGCGCTGCCCGCCGTCATCCGGATCACCGTGCAGGGACTGCGCCAGGTGGACCCCGCGGCGCTGGAGGCGTCCCGCTCCCTGGGGGCCGGCACCTTCCAGCAGATCCGCCAGGTCCAGGTGCCGCTGGCCCGCCCGGCCCTGATGCTCGCCCTCAACCAGGGTGTCGTCCTCGTCCTCGCCATGGTCATCGTCGGCGGCTTCGTCGGCTCCGGTGCCCTCGGCTACGACGTCGTCTACGGCCTCCAGAAGAGCGACCTGGGCACCGGCCTCACCGCCGGCGTCGCGATCGTGCTGCTCGGTCTGGTGCTGGACCGCACCACCCAGCGCACCCGCTCGGACACCGGCACCCCCTGAACCCCCCACCCGGCGCCCGGTCCGGCGCGGACCGCGGGCTCACCGCCCCGCGCCCGCGCCGGGCCGCGGCACCGTCCGTCCCCCTCTTGAGAGAAACGAGAGAACGCACCATGCGCATGAAGAACGAGAACTCCGGCGGCCGGAAGAACGCCACGGCCGGCGGCGGGAGAACGCGCCTCGTCCGCGCGGCGGGCGCCGCCGCCGTCGTCCTCGGCCTGACCGGGGTGAGCGCCTGCGGCGCCGCCGACACCGGCTCCTCGTCGTCGAAGGGCTCCTCCGGCAAGGTCACCATCGCCGTGCCGTCGTGGGTCGGCGCGGAGGCCAACGGCGCCGTCGCCAAGTACATCCTCGAGAACGAGCTGGACACCAAGGCCGAGCTCAAGCAGCTCGACGAGTCGGTCGCCTTCGACGCCCTCCACAGCGGCAAGGTCGACGCCATCATGGAGGACTGGGGCGGCGCGCCGAAGAAGGTGCAGCTGTACGTCGAGGAGAACAAGTCCGTCGTCGAGGGCGGCGACCTCGGAGTCGTCGGCCACATCGGCTGGTTCGTGCCGAAGTACCTGGCCGACAAGCACCCGGACATCACGGACTGGAAGAACCTCAACAAGTACAAGGACCTGTTCAAGACCGCGGAGAGCGGCAACAAGGGCCAGCTCCTCGAGGGCTCGCCGTCGTACACCACCAACGACGACGCGATCATCAAGAACCTCGACCTGGACTACAAGACGGTCTACGCCGGTTCCGAGGCCGCCCAGATCACCCAGATCAAGGAGAACTACAAGGCCAAGAAGCCCTTCATCAGCTACTGGTGGACCCCGCAGTGGCTGAACGCCCAGATCGACATGGTCGAGGTGAAGCTGCCCGAGCACAAGGAGGGCTGCGACGCCGACCCCGAGAAGGTGGCCTGCGCCTACCCGGAGACCCCGCTGCAGAAGTACTTCAACGCGGACTTCGCCGAGGAGGGCGGTGACGCCGCGAAGTTCCTGAAGAACTTCTCGTGGACCGCCGAGGAGCAGAACGAGGTCGCCGCGATGATCGCGGGCGAGAAGATGAGCTCGGAGGCGGCGGCCGAGAAGTGGGTCAAGGCCAACAAGGACGTCTGGGAGAAGTGGCTGCCCTGACCGGACGCCCGCCCGGCCGTCACCGGCACCCGGCGGGTCCCGGCAGCGCCCCCTCGGCACGCTGCCACGGCTCCGCGCACGGCCCCCGCGACCTCGGCGTCGCGGGGGCCGTGCGCGCTCACCCCGCCGGCGGCGTCAGTGCCGCTGCCCCGGCCGGTAGTGACCCGGCGTCGGACGGCACGTCACCCCGAACCGGTTCCACGCGTTGATCACCGTGATCGCGGCGACGAGCTGCGCCAGTTCCGCCTCCTCGAAGCGGGCCGCGGCCCGCCCGTACACCTCGTCCGGCACGAACCCGTCGGTCAGCACGGTCACCGCCTCCGTCAGCTCGATCGCCGCGAGCTCCTTCTCCGTGTAGAAGTGCGGCGACTCCTCCCAGGCCGCGAGCTGCACGATCCGCTCCACGCTCTCGCCCGCCGCCAGCGCGTCCTTGGAGTGCATGTCCAGGCAGAAGGCGCAGCGGTTGAGCTGCGAGGCGCGGATCTTCACCAGCTCCAGCAGCTTCGGGTCGAGCCCCTTCCGGGACGCCGCGTCGAGCCGCACCATCGCCTTGTACACGTCCGGGACCAGGGCGGCCCAGTCCAGGCGGGGATCGGGTTCCGGCGCGTGCGCCGGGGCCGCGGAGTCGTGGCGGGCGGCGTCCTGCTTCGCTGTGGTCGTCATGCCGGCGAGCCTACGAGCCGGGCGGCCCAGGAGTATGGTCCATTCCCATGGCGGAATCCTGGGCCACTTACGGCGTCGACCTGCATCTCGAACGCAGCGGCCCCGGACTGCGCCGCGGCCTGACCGACGCCCTGCGCGACGCCATCCGCACCGGCCGCCTCGCCCCCGGCACCCGGCTGCCCTCCTCCCGCGCGCTCGCCGCCGACCTGGGTGTCGCCCGCAACACCGTCGCCGACGCCTACGCCGACCTGGTGGCGGAGGGCCGCCTCACCGCGCGGCAGGGCTCCGGAACCCACGTCGCCGACCGCGCCGTGCCCCCGCCGCCCGCCCGGCAGCCCCCGGCGCGCCCGCCCGGCCGGCTCCCGCACGACCTCGTCCCCGGCACCCCGGACCTCGCCTCCTTCCCCCGCTCCGCCTGGCTGCGGGCCACCCGCCGTGCCCTGGCCGCCGCCCCCAACGACGCCTTCGGCTACGGCGACCCGCGCGGCCGGCCGGAACTGCGCGAAGCCCTGGCGGACTACCTCGCACGGGCCCGCGGCGTGCGCGCCGACCCCGGCAACGTCGTCGTCTGCGCCGGGTTCGCCGACGGCCTGCGCCTGCTCGCCGGGGTCCTGCGGGCCCGCGGCGTGCGCACCCTGGCCGTGGAGTCCTACGGGCTGGACGCCCACTGGGACCTCGTGGAACGGGCCGGCCCGCGCACCGTGCCGCTGCCCTTCGACGAGGACGGCCCCCTCGTCGCCCCGGGCGACGCGGGCGCCGTCCTGCTCAACCCGTCCCACCAGTTCCCGCTCGGCGGCGCCCTGCCGCCGGCCCGCCGGGCCGAGGTGATCGACTGGGCGCGGCGGACCGGCGGCCTGGTCCTGGAGGACGACTACGACGGCGAGTTCCGCTACGACCGCCAGCCCGTCGGCGCGCTCCAGGACCTCGACCCGGGCCACGTGGTGTACCTCGGCACGGCCAGCAAGTCCCTCGCCCCCGGCCTCCGCCTGGGCTGGATGGTCCTGCCGCCGTCCCTCCTGCCGGACGTCACCGCCCACGGCGGGGCCGGTTCCGTCGGCGTCGTCGACCAGCTGGTGCTCGCCGACTTCCTGACCTCCGGCGCCTACGACCGCCACGTCCGCGCCGCCCGCCTGCGCTACCGCCGGCGCCGTGACGCCCTGGTCGAGGCCCTCGCCGCCCGCGCCCCGGACGTCAGGGTCACCGGCATCGCCGCCGGGCTGCACGCCGTCCTGCGCCTGCCGCCCGGCACCGAGCCGGCGGTGGTGCGCGCCGCGACCTGGCAGGGCCTGAGGGTCCTCGGGCTCGGCCGCTTCCGCCACCCCGCCGCCACGGACCACCCGGTGGACGGCCTCGTCGTCGGCTACGCCACGCCGCCCGACCACGCCTGGGCGGGCGCCCTGGAGGCGCTGTGCAGGGCACTGCCCTGACCGGCACGCCCGTTCCGGCAGCCCCGGCCGTGCCGCGCCCTCACGCCGTGCCGCCCGAGGAGGCCCCGGCCTCCTCCTCGGGGGCCTCGCCGAAGCGGCTCAGGGCCAGCGCGCCCACCACCGCCACCGCGAAGCCGAGCACCGCCAGCCAGCCCCACCCCGGCCGGGTGCGGTCACCCAGCCAGACCACCCCGGCCAGGGCCGGGCCGACCGTCTCCCCGAGGACCAGGCCGGCCGTGGCGGCGGTCACCGAGCCGCGCTGCAGCGCCGACGTCAGCAGCAGGAACGCGGCGCCGCCGCCCAGCACCAGGGCGTACGAGGCCGGGTCGGTGAACAGAGAGAACAGCGAGGACAGCGAGGACAGCGAGACGTCGTCGACGAGCCGGACCGACACCTCCACGACCCCGAACCCGAACCCGGCCCCGAGGCCGAGGACGCCCGCCCGGGCACGTTCCGGCAGCCGGCCGCCCGCCGCGCCGAGCAGCAGCACCGCGGCCGCGGTGCCGAGCATCGCCCAGCCCAGCCACCCCGGCCCCGCCAGGTCGCCCTCCGCACCGGAGGCCAGCCCGAGCATCGCCAGCCCGGCGCACACCACCGCCACCGCCGTCCACTCGGCCCGGCTCAGCCGCACCCCGAGCAGCACCGCCGCCACCACGGCGGTCACCGCCAGGCTGGCCGCGAGAGCGGCGCCCACCGCGTAGATGGGCACCGCCCGCAGGGCGAGGATCTGCAACAGGAAGCCCAGCCCGTCCAGCACGAGCCCGGCGATGTAGCGCCACTGCCGCACCGCCCGCAGCAGCAGCATCACGTCCCCGCCGGGGTCGGTGCGGGCCGCCGCACGGGCGGCGATCGCCTGGAGCACCGTCGCCGTGCCGTAGCAGACCGCCGCACCGAGGGCGCACACCATGCCAAAGATCACCAAAAGACAGTAGAGCCCACCCTGCGCGGAGCCCTGCGGCACACGCCGCCCCGCGGGTCTCTAGGCTGTTCGCCGCGAGCCGGGGAGCATGGGCCCGGCCGCGTACACACGCATACAAGGGGGAGTGGCCGACATGGCGGAAACGCGACGGCGACTGAGGTCCAGCACGGTGGTGCTCGGCGGGATGGGCGTCCTGGCGGCGGCCCTGTCCGCATGCGGGTCGGATCCCGACCGGCGCTGCGTGGACCGCAACAGCTACGACTACCTCAAGGGGTACAAGGTCGTGGCCGACAAGAACTGCACGTCGTCCTCGGCGGGGTCCGGGACGGCCGGCAAGAACCGCAGGGGTACAAGCGGCGCCGGCAACGCCGGCTGGTACTACGACGCCGACGTCAGCCGCGGCTACGCCGACAACGGCACCTTCAGCCGCAGCGCCGCCGTCGACCGGGGCGGCTTCGGCTGCTCCGGCTCCGGCAGCGGTGGCGGCTGAGCGGCCCGCGGACGGAGGACCGGACCGTGGAACGCCGCACCATCACGCCCCGCCCCGACTGGCAGCGCACCGTCGAGGAGCAGGGGCTCATCTACCCGCTCACGCTGCCCGCCGAGCACGAGGCCGCCCGGGAGGCCGGGCGGCCCGTGCCCGACGACGCCTGGGTGCCCTACTGGGACGAGAGCGCGCACTACGTCTTCACCCTGGACGAGGTGGAGGCGATGGAGGAGGTCGTCGAGGACCTGCACCGCATGTGCCTGGAGGCCGCGGAGCACATCGTCGCCGAGGACCGCTTCGCCGACCTGGGCATCACCGACCCGCGCGTGGTCCGCGCGGTCACCGAGGCATGGCAGCGGCGCGCCGAACTGCCCTCCCTCTACGGCCGGTTCGACCTGCGCTACGACGGCACGGGACCGGCCAAGCTGCTGGAGTACAACGCCGACACGCCCACCTCGCTGGTGGAGGCCGCGTCCCCGCAGTGGTTCTGGATGGAGGAACGGTTCCCCGGCGCCGACCAGTGGAACTCCCTCCACGAACGCCTCGTCGACGCCTGGAAGCGGCAGTCCGCGCTGCTGCCGCCCGGCTCGCCCCTGTACTTCGCCCACTCCTCGGCCGACGAGATCGGCGAGGACCTCATGACCGTCGCCTATCTGAAGGAGACGGCCGAGCAGGCCGGGCTGGAGACCGACTGGATCTCGATGGAGGAGATCGGCTGGGACCGGCTCTCCGGCAGATTCGTGGACAACGGACTGGGGTTCATCCGCAGCATCTTCAAGCTGTATCCGTGGGAGTGGCTCACCACCGACCGGTTCGCCGACCACGTCCTGGAGACGCTGGACAACGGCGGCGGCACCGGCAGCACCCTGTGGATCGAACCGGCCTGGAAGATGCTGCTGAGCAACAAGGCCCTGCTGGCGATCCTCTGGGAACTGCACCCCGGCCACCCCAACCTCCTGCCCTCCTACCTCGACGGCCCCCGCGACCTCGCCCGCACCACCGGCTACGTCGCCAAGCCGCTGCTGGGACGCGAGGGCGCCGGGGTGACCGTCCACCCGGCGGGCGCCGCTCCCGTGGTCCGCGACGAACCCTGCTGCTACCAGGAACTCGCCCCCCTGCCCGACTTCGACGGCAACCACGTCGTCCTCGGCGCGTGGGTCGTCGAGGACGAGGCCGCCGGACTCGGCATCCGCGAGTCGTCGGGCCTGATCACCGACGAGTACGCCCGCTTCCTGCCGCACGTGATCCTCTGAGCGGGCACCCGCCCCCGGCGGGCCGCCCTGCCGTGCCGTGCCGTGTACCGCGGTGCGGCACGGCACGGCGGGACCGCGCCCCCGGGGCCCGGCGCCCCCGCCGGGCCCCGTGCGGCCGTCGTGGTGGCTCCCGCATCGTGGACGGCCGGCCACGGCACCGCGTGCCGCCCGGTACGCTGACCTCGGGTCGTGACTGGCGTGCTGGGATGGAACAACCATCGGGAAGCGGCCCCCGGGCCCGTGGACCGCCGGGACCCGGCACCGTGCCGTGCGCCTGGGCCGCACCGTGAACGCCGATGCCACGTCCGGAGGTCCCCATGTCCGCCGAACCCCTCTCCACCGCTTCCACCGCCTTCCGTTCCGCCCTCGACGTGATCCGCGCCGTCGAGCCGCGCGTGGCCGACGCGATCGGCCAGGAGGTCGCCGACCAGCGCGAGATGCTCAAGCTGATCGCCTCCGAGAACTACGCCTCCCCGGCCACCCTCCTGGCGATGGGCAACTGGTTCAGCGACAAGTACGCCGAGGGCACCGTCGGCCGCCGCTTCTACGCCGGCTGCCGCAACGTCGACACCGTCGAGTCGCTGGCCGCCGAACACGCCAGGGAACTCTTCGGCGCCCGCCACGCCTACGTCCAGCCGCACTCCGGCATCGACGCCAACCTCGTCGCCTTCTGGGCGGTGCTCGCCGACCGCGTCGAGGCGCCCTTCCTGCAGAAGACCGGCGTCCGCCAGATCAACGACCTCTCCGAGGCCGACTGGGCCGAGCTGCGCCGGGCGTTCGGCAACCAGCGCATGCTCGGCATGTCCCTGGACGCCGGCGGCCACCTCACCCATGGCTTCCGGCCCAACATCTCCGGCAAGATGTTCGACCAGCGGTCCTACGGCACCGACCCCGCCACCGGCCTGCTCGACTACGAGGGCGTGCGCGCCACCGCCCGCGAGTTCAAGCCGCTCATCATCGTGGCCGGTTACTCCGCCTACCCCCGGCTGGTGAACTTCCGGAAGATGCGCGAGATCGCCGACGAGGTCGGCGCCACGCTCATGGTCGACATGGCGCACTTCGCCGGTCTCGTCGCCGGCAAGGTCCTCACCGGCGACTTCGATCCGGTCCCGCACGCGCAGATCGTCACCACCACGACCCACAAGTCGCTGCGCGGCCCGCGCGGCGGCATGGTCCTGTGCGACGACTCGCTCAAGGACCAGGTCGACCGCGGCTGCCCGATGGTCCTCGGCGGCCCGCTCCCGCACGTCATGGCCGCCAAGGCGGTCGCCCTGGCCGAGGCACGCCGCCCCGAGTTCCAGGACTACGCCCAGCGCATCGTCGACAACTCCCGCGCCCTCGCCGAGGGCCTGACCCGCCGCGGCGCCACCCTGGTCACCGGCGGCACCGACAACCACCTGAACCTGATCGACGTCGCCACCTCCTACGGTCTCACCGGCCGCCAGGCCGAGGCCGCCCTGCTCGACTCGGGCATCGTCACCAACCGCAACGCCATCCCGGCCGATCCCAACGGCGCCTGGTACACCTCCGGCATCCGCATCGGCACCCCGGCACTCACCACCCGCGGCCTGGGCACCGACGAGATGGACGAGGTCGCCGGTCTCATCGACCGCGTCCTCACGGCCACCGAGGCCGGCACCACCAGCAAGGGCGCGCCCTCCAAGGCGCAGCACGTCCTGGACCCGAAGGTCGCCGACGAGATCTCCCAGCGCGCCACCGACCTCGTCGCGGGCTTCCCGCTCTACCCGGAGATCGACCTCGGCTGAGGCCGCGCGGGCGGGCACCGCGCCCGCCCCGCCCGGCATCGGGCGGCGGCCCGTACCCCCGTGGCGGGCCGCCCCCGGACTCACAGGTCGAGCAGCTGCTGCCGCGGCCCCGGCCCACCTCCCCGGCCGCCCGGCCGCCGCCGTGGGAACGGCAGCCGCGTCACGTACGGGCGCAGCAGCAGGGCGAGCACGGCCCCCGTCGCCGCTCCCGGTATCGCCCACCACCAGCCGGTGCCACCGGCCGCGGCCCGCGGCGTGGCCTGTGCGGTGGTGGCGGAGCCGTCGGGCTCCGTCCCGGAGGCGCCGTCGTCCGGGCCCGAGCGGCCGGCCTCTGCCTCCGCCTCCCAGGGCACCGGATAGATCGCGGGGTTGGTGCCCGCCTCGGACGCCGGCCCCATCAGCCCCAGCTCCGTCAGCAGCGCCCGCAGCGGGCCCGGGCGGGCGGCACGCCGCCAGACACCGGTGGTCGGCTCCTGCGTGAACCTCTGCTCCGTGTGGATCCACACGACGTCGCCGTCCACCGCGGGGAAGACCCGGTCGACCCGCCACGGCGACACGTCGTGCACCATCCAGGTGACGTTGATCAGCAGCGCCGTGACACCTGCCTCCTGGGGCATGTCCCTCACGCCCCGCTCCGGCGGGCCCAGCAGCTTCTCCAGCTCGGCGTACTCCTTGTCGGTGTGGGTCAGCGCCGCGGACGCCCCGCTCGGCGGCGAGACGAGCAGCACGCTCGTCGGCCCGCCGGCGGCCGCGGGCGACGCACCCCACACCAGCAGCACCGCACACACCGTCAACACCCCGAGCCCCGACGTCAGTCGTCGGAACCCGCCCTTCCACCACCTGCGCATCCGGACCCCCACTCGGCCGGCCGATCCCCGTGCGGCCCGCCCACGGGCCGCCTGTCACTTCTGGTACACCGCCCGAGCCGCCGGGGTTCCCACCGAGCCGCGACGAGATGTCGCGAGCCGTGAGCCGGCCGTGAGCGGGCCGTGGGTGACCCGTGAGCAGGCGAGCCCCGGCCGCGGGCGCCGAGCCGTGAGCCGGGGGCCCCATGCCGCATGCCGCGAACCGCGTGCCGCGAACGGCGTGCCGTGCGCCCCTGGCACCGTCGCCGACGCGCTCAGTCGTCCGCCGACCCGCCCTCCGTGCCGCCCGGCTCCAGCGACCGCGCGATCTCCCGGGCCCGCTCCTTCGACGCGACCCCCTCCAGGCGCAGCGTCACCCCGTCCGGCGCCGCGCCCGCCCCCTCGGCACTCCCGCCGCCGACGGTCCACAGCAGCGTCGGCCCGGCCGTGCGCTGCTCCCCGGTGAAGCGGTGGCCGTCCGCGTCCACCAGCCGGAGCGTCAGCCGGTGCGGCCGGGCGAACCAGAGCAGCGGGCCGGACTCCCCGGCACCGCCCCCGCCCGGGGCCAGCCACTCCGGCTGCTCGGCGACCAGCTTCACGAACGTCGGATCCAGGCGGCCCGGGAACTGGTCCAGCCGGATCGTGCGGCCCTCCTCGCGCCAGCACAGGCTCACCAGGGACCGGCCGCGCGGCAGCCCGGTCAGCGTGACCGCCTCCGGCGTCCCGAGCGCCCCGGGCACCCGGGGGTGGAACCCGGCCCGCCGCTCGGCCCGCCCCAGCGTGACCGACGGCCCGCAGCCCGGCACCCGCGCACCCGGCGAGGGCACCGCGGAGGGGTCGTGGCGGACCTCGACGCCGCCGAAGGTGAACCAGTCGGACACCGTCGCCCGCACCGGGGGCGTCAGGACGAGCACCGTGAGCAGCCCGCACAGGGCGGCGACCAGCGACCGCCACCGCAGCCCGGCCCACCGCCGCACCGCCCGCAGCCGGGTCCGGGCGCCCCCGGCCGGCGCCACCGGCACCGGCGCGCCCTCGGCCAGTATCCGTTCCAGCACGCGCTCGGCCATGGACTCGGGGGACGCGGACCCGCCCGGGCCGTCCAGGGACCGGCCGAACGCGCGCAGTTCCTCCCGCAGCCGGGCGGCCTCGTCGGGAGCGGGCCCGCTCATGCCCGCTCACCCCCTTGCTGGGACTGCCGGGACTGCCGCGGCAGATGGGGTCCCGGGTGCCGCCCGGTGTCCGGTGACCTCCGGGGCCGGAAGTCCGGCAGCAGGCGCTCCAGCTTGCGCAGGGCGCGGTTCAGCCGCGACTTGACCGTGCCCCGGGGCCAGCCCAGGGCCTGGGCGGTCTCCTGCTCGTCCATCTCCAGCAGATAGCGGTACGTCACGACCAGCCGGTGTTCCTCGCTCAGTTTCCCCAGGGCGGCGGCCAGCACCGCGCGGCGCTCCGTCTCCAGCGTCGCCACCGCGGGATCCGCCGAGTCCGGTATCACGAGGTCCACCTCCGTCAGGGCCGCCTCCCGGTCGGCCAGCCGGTGGCGGCGCGCCGCGGCGCGCACGGTGTTCCTCGTCTCGTTCGCCACGATCGACAGCAGCCACGGCCGGAACGGCATGCCGTCCCGGAAGCCGCCCAGCGAGCAGTACGCCTTCACGAACGCCTGCTGCACCACGTCCTCCGCGTCCGCCCCGGCCCCGAGCGCGGCGGCCGCCCTGAGCGCGATGCCCGTATGCGCACGCACCAGCTCCGCGTACGCCTCCGGCTCTCCGGCGCGCACCCGGGCGATCACCGTGGCCTCGTCGACCGTGCGGCCCCCCTCCCGCGTCCTCACACTCTTGTTACACCGCCCGGTCGGAATCGGTTCCCACCTGTTTCCGGTCGGTTCCGGAGCGCCCCGCGGGACCTGAGAGAATGGGCCCCATGGCGACTGACCGACCCCGTGTTTTCTCCGGAATCCAGCCCACGGCGGGCTCCTTCCACCTCGGCAACTACCTCGGCGCCGTGCGCCAGTGGGTGGCCCTGCAGGAGACCCACGACGCGTTCTACTCGGTCGTCGACCTGCACGCGATCACGATCCCGCAGGACCCGAAGGAACTGCAGGCGAACACCCGGCTCGCCGCAGCCCAGCTGCTGGCCGCGGGACTCGACCCGGACCGCTGCACGCTCTTCGTCCAGAGCCATGTGGCCGAGCACGCCCAGCTGGCCTGGGTGATGAACTGCCTCACCGGCTTCGGCGAGGCGTCCCGCATGACCCAGTTCAAGGACAAGGCCGCCCGGCAGGGCACCGACCGCGCCTCCGTCGGCCTGTTCACCTACCCGGTGCTCCAGGTCGCCGACATCCTGCTGTACCACGCCGACGAGGTGCCGGTCGGCGAGGACCAGCGCCAGCACATCGAGCTGACCCGCGACCTCGCCGAGCGCTTCAACGGCCGGTTCGGACCCACCTTCACCCTCCCCAAGGCGCACATCCTCAAGGAGACGGCGAAGATCTACGACCTGCAGGACCCGACGGTCAAGATGAGCAAGTCGGCGTCCACGCCGAAGGGCCTCATCAACCTGCTCGACGAGCCGAAGGCCACCGCGAAGAAGGTCCGCAGCGCGGTCACCGACACCGACACCGTGATCCGTTACGACGCCGAGAACAAGCCCGGCGTGAGCAACCTCCTCACCATCTACTCCGTGCTCACCGGAACGGCCGTCGCCGAGTTGGAGGAGCAGTACGCCGGGAAGGGCTACGGCGCGCTGAAGACGGACCTGGCGGAGGTCATGGTCGACTTCGTGACCCCGTTCAAGGAGCGCACCCAGCAGTACCTGGACGACCCCGAGACGCTCGACTCGATCCTGGCCAAGGGCGCGGAGAAGGCCCGTGCCGTCGCCGCGGAGACCCTCGCCCTGGCGTACGAGCGGGTGGGGTTCGTCTCCGCCAAGCACTGAGCAGGACCACGGCCGGGCCGCCGGTGGGGGCGGAACCGGCGCACTGAACGGGCCCCGGGGGCGGATCCGTACCACCGCACAGCGCTGCACATCACTCCGGCTGCGCCTGCCCGCGGCCGGGCCGGGGTCGTACAGTCGATATCCGGGTGACCGTCACGACGGTCACCCGGAGCTCACCGGAGCTTCACCACCACAACGACAGGAGACGACGTGGGGACCGTAACGATCGGCGTGTCGATCGCGGTCCCGGAGCCTCACGGCAGCCGGCTTCAGCAGCTGCGCGCGGGCTTCGGCGACGCCGCGGCTCACGGTATCCCCACGCACGTCACCCTGCTCCCGCCGACCGGGATAGACGCCGCCGCCGTCCCGGCGGTCGAGGCCCATCTGAGCGAGGTCGCCGCGACCGGCCGCCCGTTCCCCATGCGGCTGTCGGGCACCGGCACCTTCCGGCCGCTGTCGCCGGTGGTGTTCGTGAAGGTGGTGGAGGGCGCGGAGGCCTGCGCCGCGCTGCAGCAGCGGATCCGGGACGCCTCCGGCCCCGTCGCCCGGGAACTGCAGTTCCCCTACCACCCGCACGTCACCGTGGCGCACGGCATCGAGGAGGCGGCCATGGACCGCGCCTTCGAGGAGCTGTCCGACTACGAGGCCCGCTGGGCGTGCACCGGTTTCGCCCTGTACGAGCAGGGTGCCGACGGGGTGTGGCGCAAGCTGCGCGACTTCCCCTTCGGCTCCCTGGTCGTCCCGCCGCAGGCCGGCCACGTGGACCGGGGTTCCGTCTCCGCCTGCTGACCCGTCGGCGGTGGCCGGGTCCCGCCTCAGAGCGGAAGCCGCCGGAACAGCGCGCGCGGCAGGTGCCGCAGGGCCGTCGACACCAGGCGCAGCGCGCCCGGCACCCACACCGTCTCCGAGCCGCGCCGCAGCCCCAGTTCGACGGCCGTGGCGACGGCCTCCGGGGTGGTGACCGGCGGTGCGGAGGGCAGGCCGGCGTTGCGCCGGGTGCGCACGAAGCCGGGCCGCACCACCATCACGTGCACCCCCGTCCCGTACAGCGCGTCGCCCAGCCCCTGGGCGAAGGTGTCCAGGCCCGCCTTGCTGGAGCCGAAGATGAAGTCCACCCGGCGGGCCCGCTCGGCGGCGACGGAGGACAGCACCACCAGCGAGCCGTGGCCCTGGGACTGCAGGGCGCTCGCGCACACCAGGCCGGAGGAGACGGCCCCGATGTAGTTGGTCTGCGCCACCCGCACCGCGGCCTGCGGGTCCCGCTCGTCGTGGGCCTGGTCGCCGGGGGTGCCGAAGGCCAGCAGCACCAGGTCGATGTCTCCCTCGGCGAAGACCTTGCCGAGCGTGCTCTCGTGGGAGGCCGGGTCCAGGGCGTCGAAGGCGACGGTGCGGACCTCGGCGCCGAGACCGCGCAGGTGGTCCGCTGCCGCGTCGAGGCCGGGGGAGGGGCGGCCCGCCAGCCACACCGTGCGGGTGCGGCGGGCGATCATCCGCCGGGCGGTGGCCAGCGCGATCTCGGAGGTGCCGCCTAGGACGAGCATCGACCGGGGGAGGTCCGAGGCGTCCTTCACGACTGCTCCTCCTGGTGCGCGGTCCCGGAACGCGGCGGCCGGACGGCGGCGGGGGCGGTGCGGCCCCTCCCCGGGGCGGGAACGGTGTGGGCAGGCATGGCGACGACCGTATCGCCCCGCCTCGCGGCGTCCCGGGCGGAACATCACCTTCGTCCCCGAGATGGACGATTAGTGGTATGTCACTCCATCGGACCGGTGACATGGGCGCATTCGGGTCGGATCCGCCCCGGACGCGGAACGCCGGCCGTGGGCGGCACCTTGGGCCGGCGGAACCTGGGCAGAGTCGGTTCATGGACTGGCTGAAGAGACTCCCGGTCGTGGGCCCGTGGGTGGCGCGCCTGAGCCGCACCCACGCCTGGCGCTCCTACGAACGGCTGGACCGCGTGCACTGGACGCGGCTGGCGGCGGCGATGACCTTCACCAGCTTCGTGGCCCTCTTCCCGCTGCTCACCGTGGCGGCCGCGATCGGCGCGGCCACCCTCAGCGCCCAGCAGCAGGACACCCTCCAGGACCGGATCGCCGATCAGGTGCCCGGCATCTCCGAACAGCTGGACATCGAGAGCCTGGTGCAGAACGCGGGCCCCGTCGGTCTCATCGCCGGCGCGGTCCTGCTGTTCACCGGCATCAGCTGGGCCGGATCGATGCGCGAGTGCCTGCGCGCCGTGTGGGAGCTGCCGGACGGCGAAGAAAACCCACTGTGGCGCAAGGGCAAGGACGCGGGGATCCTCGTCGGACTCGGCGGGGCGCTGCTGGTCACCCTGGTCGCGTCCACCGTCGCCTCCGCCCTGGTCGGCCGGATCAGCGAGGCCATCGGGCTGGAGGAGGGCGGCTGGGGCGGGGCCGTGCTGCGGACCGCCGCCTTCGCCGTCGCCGTCGGCGCCGACTTCCTGCTGCTGCTCTACGTCCTCACCCTGCTGCCCGGGGTGGAGCCCGCCCGGCGCCGCCTCCTGGTCGCCGCCCTCACCGGCGCCGTCGGCTTCGAACTGCTGAAGCTGCTGCTGAGCGGCTACATGCAGGGCGTGGCCGCCAAGAGCATGTACGGGGCCTTCGGTGTCCCGGTCGCCCTGCTGCTGTGTATCAACTTCACGTCCAAAGTGGTGCTGTTCTGCGCCGCCTGGACGGCGACCCCGGGCAAGGAGCCGCCACCGGCCGGACCGGACGGGGTCACGGACGCGGACGGCGGCGCACCAGATCCGGCAGCGGCCACCGGCGGTTGACCAGGAACACGCCGCCGGCCAGCAGCACCAGCACCCCGCCGGTGATGCCGAGCGCGACGCCCATCCCGCCGGAGCCGTCCGCCGGCGCGCTCGCCACCGGCTTCGACCCGGCGGCCCCGGTGCCGTCCGCGGCCCCGCCCGCCTCGCCCGGGGAGGCCGACGCGCCCGGCCGGCCCGCGTCCTTCACCGCGCTCTTCGGCGGGACCAGCTCGCCCACCGGCTCGACCTTCCCGGCCGCCTTGAAGCCCCAGTCGAACAGCTTCGCGGTCTCCTTGTAGACCTCGTTGCTCTCGTCCTTCTCCGGGTTCAGCACGGTGACGAGCAGCACCCTGCCGTCCCGCTCCGCGACCCCGGTGAAGGTGGCGCCCGCGTTGGTGGTGTTGCCGTTCTTCACTCCCGCGATGCCCTGGTACACGGGCACGTCCGAGGCGCCCGCGAGGAGCCGGTTGGTGTTCTGGATCTCGAAGCTGCCCCGGACCTTCTTGCCCTTCTTGTTCTTCTTCGTCTCGCCCGGGAACGTCGCGCGGACCGTGGAGCAGTACTCCCGGAAGTCCTTCTTCTGCAGCCCCGACCGGGCGATCAGGGTCAGGTCGTACGCGGAGGAGACCTGGCCCGGGGCGTCGTAGCCGTCCGGGCTGACCGCGTGCGTGTCGAGGGCCTGCAGCTCCTCGGCGTGCTCGTTCATCTCGCGGACGGTCTTGTCCACGCCGCCGTTCATGGCGGACAGCACGTGCACCGCGTCGTTGCCCGAGCGCAGGAAGACCCCCAGCCACAGGTCGTGGACGGTGTAGGTCTCGTCCTCCTTTATCCCGACCATGCTGGAGCCGGAACCGACGCCGGCCAGGTCGGAGGGGACGACCTTGTGCTTCTCCGAGCGGGGCCACTTCGGCAGCAGCGTGTCGGCGAACAGCATCTTCAGGGTGCTCGCCGGGGCCAGCCGCCAGTGCGCGTTGTGCGCGGCCAGCACCTCGCCGGACTCCGCGTCGGCGACGATCCACGACCGGGCCGACAGACCCTTGGGCAGGACCGGGACACCGCTCGCCAGGTTCACCTGGGTGCCCGGCTGCCCGAGCCGGGGCCCGCCCACCGTCGACATGCGGGCCGGCGGCTGGGCCGACGGGCTCCCGGAGGGCGACGGCGACGGCGCCGCGAAGGCCATGGGAGCGGTCAGCGCGGTGGACAACAGGACGGCGGAAGCGACCAACAGGGAACGCCTGACGGTCTTCTGGGGTGCGGGCACGGTCGGAAACGTACCTGCCGCGGCCCGTGACGTCCCGACCCGGGGCCCACCCCGCGCAAGGATCCGGCCAGGCGACGGCGATACTGGACGGGTGTGCCCGTCCTGGGGACGGTTCTCGGACTCCCGGCCGGCTGCGGCTGCCCGGCGCTGTGATGAAAGGTCTGCTGTCGTGAAACTCAGCCGCCCCGTGTCCTGGTTCCTGCTCGCCTTCGGGGTGTGGAGCTGGGTCATCTGGATCACTTTCGTCAAGAACCTGGCCAAGGACGGGAGCGGACTCGCCTTCGAGGACGGCGAACCGACCGCGTACTTCTGGGTGCACCTGCTGCTCGCCGTCGTCTCCTTCGTATTGGGGACGGTCGTCGGGGTCATCGGGTTGCGCGGGCTGCGCGCACTGAGCCGGACGTCACGGACGTCGTGACGTCCGCCGGCTGACCCGGCGGGAACAACGGCACCGCCCGGAACGTCGAGCACATAGAGAACAACGGGAAGAACGGGAACTCCGCACCGTGGTCATCGTCTTCGTCCTCGTCGCCGTGCTGGTCCTGGCCGTGCTCGTGACGGCCAGCTGGTACCTCTGGCGACGCCTGTTCCGGGACACCACCGAAGGGCCGGGCCTCGTGCGCCGGCTCGGCGTCGTGGTGATCGCCGGCGGCTGGGCGGTGACCGTCGGGGCGTTCGTCGCCTCGCGGTCCGATGCCCCCTTCCTGCTGAAGCAGGTGCTGGCCTGGCCCGGTTACCTGTGGCTGGCGCTCCTGCTCTACCTGTTCCTGGCGATGCTGGCGGGCGAGGTCGTCCGCCCCCTGCTGCGCCGCTTCCTGGAGCGGCGGGCGAGGTCCGCCACGGCGGCCCGGCCGGAGCCCGCGCCCCCGATACCGGCGGGCGCCACGACCGCCGTGCCGGGCAGCCGCGCGACGGCCGCCGACGCCTCCGGCGCCCCGGGCCGCACGGACGACGCCGCCGAGGCACCGGCCGCCTCCGGCGCCCCGGCGGATGCGGCCGGACCCGACGGACCCGGCGGCTCCGGCGGCTCCGGCGACGAGCCCCCCCACGGTCCGGACGAGGCCGTCGCCGCCGCCCCTGCTCCCGCCCCCGGACCCTCCCGACGCCTCTTCGTCTCCCGGGTGGTCGCCGGTGCGGCCGCCGCGGCCGCCGTCGGCACCGTCGGGTACGGCACGTACGGGGTGCTGCGCGGGCCGCGGGTCGAGCGGGTCACCGTGCCGCTCGCCAAACTGCCCCGCGCGGCCCACGGTTACCGCATCGCCGTGGTCAGCGACATCCACCTCGGGCCGATCCTCGGCCGGGGCTTCGCGCAGACGGTCGTCGACACGATCAACTCCACCCAGCCCGACCTGATCGCGGTCGTCGGCGACCTGGTGGACGGCAGCGTGAAGGACCTCGGGCCGGCCGCGGCCCCCCTCGCCCAGCTCAGAGCGCGCCACGGCTCCTTCTTCGTCACCGGCAACCACGAGTACTTCTCCGGCGCCGAGCAGTGGGTCGAGGAGGTCCGGCGGCTCGGCCTGCGTCCCCTGGAGAACGCCCGCACCGAACTGCCCCACTTCGACCTCGCCGGGGTCAACGACCTGGCCGGGGAGAACGAGGGGCAGGGTCCCGACTACGCACGGGCCCTCGGCGACCGGGACCGGGCCCGCGCCTGCGTCCTCCTCGCCCACCAGCCGGTGCAGATCCACGAGGCGGTCGACCACGGCGTCGACCTCCAGCTGTCCGGCCACACCCACGGCGGCCAGCTCTGGCCCGCCAGCCTGATCGCGGGCGCCGCCAACCCCACCCTCAAGGGCCTGGAGCGCTACGGCGACACCCAGCTCTTCGTGAGCAAGGGCGCCGGCGCCTGGGGGCCGCCGACCCGGGTGGGCGCGCCGTCGGACATCACCGTGATCGAACTGGCGTCGAAGCAGACCTGAGACCGGCCCCCCGGGCCGGTGAGGGCCGGGCCGACAGCGCCGGCCCCCTACGGGACGGACGGCCGGGCCCGGCCGGCCCGGCCGGGTGCCCGTGCTGCGGGGGACGCCGTACGGACGTCGTACGACGCCGGGCGTCCGGCCACGGCGTACGGCGTGCCGGTGCCGGTGGGCCAGGGGCAGGCAGGCCCGGGCCCTCCCCGTCTCCTCACCGACCCCCTCTGCCGACGGTGGGGGAGTGGAGCGGAGGCGGAGCCGGGTGCGGCACCGGCCATGTCCTCCGCCGACGGCGCGGAACGGCTGCTCAACCCCCGTTTCCGGCAGTGGGCGCGGCTCGCTGCCGCCGTTGGGGGCGGGGTGTTCCGGCCGTGCGCGTGACCTGTTTCTCACTCAACCAAACCCCCCTTCCCCCTCCCGAAACCCCTGTGATTAGGTGAACCGGCCACTAAGGGGAGTGGCATATTTAACCGGCCCGTAGCGGGCCAGGGGAGGACAGGACCGATGCGATCGGTTCGTTTGCGCATTCTCGCGGCGGTGCTGGTGATCGCCGTCGTGGGAGTCGTCGGCTGGCAACTGCTGCCGTCCGACGAGGAGTCGGGCGAGGCCATCAAGGTCGGCACGACGGATTCCATTACGTCACTCGACCCGGCCGGCGCCTACGACGCCGGTTCCTGGGCGCTCTTCAGCAACGTCTTCCAGTCGCTGCTGACCGTGGAGCCCGGCGGGGCCCAGCCCGTCCCGGACGCGGCCGAGAGCTGCGCGTTCGTCGGCACGGACCTGCGGACCTACCGCTGTGAGCTGCGCGAGGGTCTCGTCTTCCCGAGTGGGCGGGAGATGACGGCCGAGGACGTGAAGTTCTCGTTCGACCGCGTGATGAGGATCAAGTCCGACGTGGGACCGGCGTCCCTGCTGGACACCCTCGGCTCGGTACGGGCGAAGGGACGCGTCGTCACCTTCGAACTGGACTCGCCCGACGCGACGTTCCCGTTCAAGGTGGCCACCGGGGCGGGTGCCATCGTGGACTCGCGCACCTACCCGGCCGACAAGCTGCGGGCGGGCGGAGCCGACGGCACCGGCCCGTACGTCCTGGAGTCCTACGAGGAGGGCAAGCTGGCGGTCCTCAAGCCCAACGGCCGCTACAAGGGAGCCGTCAAGGACCGGGGACGCCCCGTCGAGCTGCACTACTTCGGCGACCCCGGAGCCCTCGACAACGCCTGGCGCACCCGGAGCATCGACGTCGCCACCCGTCAGCTGCCGCCGGACGTCCTCGCCGACCTCGACCCGAGCGATCCCGGCCAGCGCGTGTCGGAGGCGGACAGCTCCGAGATCCGCAACCTGTACTTCAACACCCGTGAGGGTGAGCCGCTGGACGACGTCAGGGTCCGGCAGGCGATGGCGTGGCTGATCGACCGGGAGCGGCTCGCCGCCACCGTCTACCAGGGCACCGTCGATCCGCTGTACTCCCTGATCCCGACCGGTATCCCCGGCCACACCACGTCGTTCTTCGACACCTACCCGAAGCGCGACGCCGACCGGGCGCGGCAACTGCTCGGCGAGGCGGGGGTGTCCCTGCCGGTCCGCTTCACCTACGGGTACGCCGAGGGGCGCGGGGCCGCGGCCGAGGAGGCCAAGGAGCTCAAGCGCCAGCTGGAGTCGGGCGGCCTGTTCGAGGTGACCCTCAAGGGGTACGAGTGGACCGACTTCCAGAAGCAGTGGGCGGGCGGCAAGCTGGACGCCTACGCGGTCGGCTGGGTCGCGGACTACCCGGACCCGGACACCTTCGGCGGACCGCTGGTCGGCACCGGCGGCACCATGAACACCGGCTACAGCAGCAAGGCCGTGGACCGGATGATCAAGGCCAGCCAGCAGCACCAGAACCGTGCCGACGCCGGCAACGACTTCCGCGACTTGCAGGCGGCCGTCGCCGAGGACGTGCCGGTGCTGCCGCTGTGGCAGGCCAAGGAGTACGTGGTCACCAGCGAGGACATCGGCGGCGGCCAGTACCTGTCGGACGGCACGGGCGTCTTCCGCCTGTGGCGCCTCAACCGGCTCTGACGCCGTAGTCCTTTCCGGCGCGCCGGCCCGCCGGCTCCCGTTCCCCGGCCGGTCGCCGCGCCGGGGAACGGCCCGGCAATCGGTCCGGCCGGGCGAGCCCCGGCCGGACCGACGAGCCGCCGACGAGCCGCCGACGAGCCGCCGACGAGCCGCCGACGAGCCGCCGACGAGCCGTCGACGTCGACGTCCGTCCCGACGTCCGTTCGTCCGTTCTGGCGTCCTTCCTGACGTCCGTTCGTCCGTTCTGGCGTCCGTCCTGTCGTCCGTCCCGACTCCTCCCGTCCCCGCGTGCCCCCGGTCGGGCCCCGCCCGCGTCAGCGCGTGTCCGCGCCCCGGCGCACCGGCCCGTCACGCACCGCGCCGCCACCCGCCCCACCGCCACCCGGCCCGCCGTCACCGTTCGCGCCCGGGGTCCGCCCGGCGTCCTCGGCGTCCCCGGCGTCCTCGGCGTCCGGCGTGTCAGACGCGTCCTCCGCGGCCCGTGCCCCCGGCCCCCCGGCCGGGCGTTCCCCCGGGGCGTCCCGCGCGGGCGCCGGCCGGCGGGGAAGGGTCACCGTGACGGCCAGACCCTCGCCCGGGGCCGTCCGCACCGCGACCTCGCCGCCGTGGGCGTCCACCACGCCCTGGACGATGGCCAGGCCCAGCCCGCTGCCCGCGCCCCCGCCCGCCCGGAAGAAGCGGTCGAAGACGCGGGCCGCGTCGTCCGCACCGAGCCCGGGGCCCCGGTCCTCGACGCACACCCGGACCGCGCCGTCCTCCTCCGTCACGGACAGCCGCACCGGGGTGTCCCCGGGCGTGTGGGTGCGGACGTTGCCCAGCAGGTTGCCCAGTATCTGCCGCAGCCCCGACTCGTCGGCGCGCACCGTCACCGAGCCGTCGGCGTCGACTCTCACCGGCCGTTCCGGCTGCTGTACGCGCAGGTCCTGGGCCGCGTCCCGCACCAGGCGGCACACGTCCACGTCCCGCAGCCGCAGTTCGGGCCGCTGGTCCAGCCGGGCCAGCACCAGCAGCTCGTCGACCAGGCGGGCCATGCGGTCCGACTCCGCCAGCATCCGCTCCCAGGCCCGTCGGCGCTCCGCCGGGTCGCGCAGCATGCCCCGGTCGTACAGCTGGAGGTAGCCGCGGATCGCGGCCAGCGGAGTGCGCAGTTCGTGGGAGGCGTCGGCGACGAACCGCCGCAGCTGGGCCGCGCTGCGTTCGCGCGTCCGGTACGCCGACTCCACCTGCTGGAGCATGGAGTTCAGGGCCAGCCGCAGCTGTTCCACCTCCAGGATGGGGTTCCGGCTGGACGGCACGCGCCGGGCCAGGTCGCCCTCGGCGATCGCCGACGAGGTCTCCACCATGTCCTCCAGCGGCCGCATCCGGCGGCGCACGCTGACCATCGTCAGACAGCCCAGCCCCACCAGCAGCAGCGTGCCGATCGCCAGGTTCGCCCGCACCGCCTTGCCGACGCCCTCGTGCAGCGCCTCGGTGGAGGCGCCGAGCAGGATGTACGTGCCGTCCGCCAGCCGGGTCGCCGTGACCCGGTAGGCGGCACCCCGGACGGTGACGTCGTGCGGTTCCGGGTCCCGGACCAGGGGGCCCGGGTCGCCCACCGCCTCGGCCAGGGCGCCCTGCGTCGGCGTCGGCTCGAAGCCGAGGACGCCCACGGTCGAGCCGTCGCCGTCCACGGCGGCGAACACGGTCTCCGGGGTCTCCTGTGTCTCCTGGCCCGGATCCGTGCGGGCGACGAGGAAGCTGAGCACGCTCAGCGAGTCGATCTGCCGCAGCGTCAGCGACGAGCCGCCCAGCCGGTCGCGGTTCGCGGTGAGTTCCGCGTCGATCTGGTCGAGCAGGTAGTACCGCATGCCCACCACGCTCACCGCGGTGGCCGCGACGACCCCGACGGCGAGCAGCGCCACGTTGGCCAGCGTCAGACGGCCCCGCAGCGAGTGGATGCCCCGCGCACACCACGGCCGCCTCAGCCGGGGCAGGGGGATCCGCATCCTCATGTCAGGCCGTACCCGACCCCGCGCCGGGTGGTGATGACCGGCGGGCCGAGGACGTCCAGTTTGCGCCGCAGGTAGCTGATGTAGGTCTCGACCACGGTCGACTCCGCGGGTGCGTGCTCGTACTGCCAGACGTGCCGCAGCAGTTGCTCCTTGGGCACGATGCGCCCGCTGTTGCGCACCAGGAAGCGCAGCAGCGCGTACTCGGTGGGGGTCAGCTCGACCGTGCGGCCCGCGCGGCGCACCGAGTACGTCGTCTCGTCCAGCTCCAGGTCGCCGTGGCGCAGCGGGGCCCGCTGCGGGAGCACGTCAGCGGGCCGGGTGCGGCGCAGCACCGCCGTGACCCGGGCGACGACCTCGTCGATGTGGAAGGGCTTGGTGATGTAGTCGTCGCCGAAGCCGAGGGCGCCGACGATCTCGGCGGGGGCGTCCCGCGCGGTGAGGAACACCAGCGCCAGCTCCGGCCTGCGGGCACGCAGTTCGCGTCCCAGGGCGCGCCCGTCCCCGTCCGGCAGCATCACGTCCAGGAGGGCGGCGTCGGGCCGGGTGTGCTCGGTGAGGGAAAGCGCTTCGCGGACGGTGCCCGCCGTCATCACGTCGAAGCGGTGGTAGCGCAGGGCGATGGCGAGGACGTCCGAGATGCTCTCCTCGTCCTCGACCACCAGCACGGTGCCTTCGGCCGTCGTCATGCCCCCAGTATCGGCGCGCCCGGCCCGCCAAGGGCCGTCCGCTGCCTTGGAGTTCCTTGAGAGTCGCGGGCGAGCCGTGGGCCGCCGGGGGTGCCGCCGCCGATGCTGCTGCCAGGACCTGGGGGACCCGTCGAGCGACAAGGAGTTACGGACGTGACGGCATTGGCACGCTGGTGCTATCGGCACCGGCTGGTGGTCCTCCTGCTGTGGGGGGGGGCGCTGTGCGGACTGGCGGTGACGGCGAGCAGCGCGGGGACGAACTACGCGAACGTCTTCTCGCTGCCGGACACCGACTCCAAGCGGGCGTACGACCTGCTGGAGAAGGCGTTCCCGGAACGCGCCGGGGACACCGACACCGTGGTGTGGAAGGTCGACGAGGGCTCGGTGCGGGACGACGCGGTGCGGTCCCGGATCGAGCCCGCGCTGCGGGAGATCAGCGGGATGGAGGGGGTCGGTGACGTGACCGGCCCGTACGAGGAGCAGGGCCGGACGCAGATCGCGCGGGACGGGCGGATCGCCTACGCGCAGGTCACGTTCACCGAGCAGGCGGACGCCCTGCCGAAGGACCTGGTGCAGGACGTGGTGGACACCGCCCGCGGCGCGGCCGGCGACGGGCTCCAGGTGGAGGTGGGCGGCCAGGCCGTCGCCCGGGTCCAGGAGCCGCCGACGGGCACCGCCGAACTGGTCGGCATCCTGGCCGCCGCCGTGGTGCTGTTCGTGGCGTTCGGATCGGTGCTGGCGGCGCTGCTGCCGATCGTGGTCGCCGTCTTCGGCGTCGGCACCGGCATGTTCGGCACCCAGCTGATCAGCCACGTCACCGACGTGCCGGACATCGCCTCGCTGCTGGCCACCCTGATCGGACTCGGCGTCGGCATCGACTACGCGTTGTTCATCGTCACCCGGCACCGGCGCGGCATCCTGGCCGGCGCCGATCCGGAGGACGCCGCGGTGACCGCGCTCAACACCTCGGGCCGGGCGGTGCTGTTCGCCGGCGGCACGGTGTGCATCGCGCTCGCCGGGATGCTGGTGACCAACCTGCGCTTCCTGGACGGGGTGGTCATCGGCACCTCGCTCACCGTGGTGCTCAGCGTGCTGGCCGCGATCACCCTGCTGCCGGCGCTGCTGGGCCTGCTCGGGCACCGGGTGCTCAGCCGCCGTCAGCGGCGCGTGCTCGTCGCCCGCGGCCCGGAACCGGACCGGTCCCACGGGCTCGCCGCCCGCTGGTCCGCGTTCGTCCAGCGCCGCCCCCGCGCGGTCGGCGCGCTGGCCCTCGTCACCATGGCGGTGCTCGCCGTGCCGCTGATGTCGCTGCGCCTGGGCACCGTGGACCAGGGCAACGACGACGTGACCACCACGACCCGCAAGGCGTACGACCTGCTCGCCGAGGGCTTCGGCCCGGGCTTCAACGGCCCGCTCCAGGTGGTCGTGGCGGGCGAGGCCCCCGCGTCCCTGGTGACCGCCGTCGAACGGACCGAGGGGGTCGCCCAGGTCGCCGCCCTGCCGCCGGCGAACGGTGTCACGGTCGTCCAGGTCGTGCCCACCACCTCGCCGCAGGAGGCGGCCACCGACCGCCTCATCGACCTGCTGCGCGAGGACGTTCTGCCGCAGAGCGAGGTCGAGGCGCACGTCGGCGGCGTCACCGCGGTGTCCAAGGACTTCGCGTCCGTCACCGCCGACCGGCTGCCGCTGTTCGTCTTCACGATCATCGCGCTCGGCTTCCTGCTGCTGATGCTCGCCTTCCGGTCCGTGGTGGTGCCGCTGACGGCCGCCCTGATGAACCTGCTCGCGGCGGCGGCCTCGTTCGGTGTGCTGGTGGCGGTCTTCCAGTGGGGCTGGGGCCTGGACCTCCTCGCCCTCGGCACCGAGAGCCCGATCCCGGCCTTCCTGCCGATCATCATGCTGTCCCTGCTGTTCGGCCTGTCCATGGACTACCAGGTGTTCCTGGTGAGCCGGATGCACGAGGAGTGGGTGCACACCCGGGACAACGCCCGCGCCGTCCGCGTCGGCCTCGCGGAGACCAGCCGGGTCATCAACTCCGCCGCGCTCATCATGATGTGCGTCTTCCTCGCCTTCGTGCTCAGCGGCGACTACGGGGCGGCCATGGCGGGCGTGGGGCTGGCCGCGGCCGTGGCGCTGGACGCGTTCATCCTGCGGACGGCCCTGGTGCCGGCGGCGATGCACCTGCTGGGCCGCGCCAACTGGTGGCTCCCGGCCGCCCTGGACAAGCGCCTGCCGCACCTGGCGGTCGAACCCCGCGAGGACGCGGCCGGGAAGGACGCCGACGGGGCCGGCGGGGCGGCGCCGGGCGGTTCCGCCTCCGTCGTGCACGGCTTCGTCCGCACCACCGGGGGCGAGCCGGTGGCGGACGCCGTCCTCACCCTGCTCACGCCGGGCGGGCGGCAACTGGACCGGGTGGAGGCGCTGGCCGACGGCTCCTACATCCTGGCCGTGCCCGGGCCGGGCACCTACCTCCTGGCGGTCACGGCCACCCCGTACGCCGCGGAGGCGGCCCACGTGACGGTGGCCGGCGACGGGCCGGTGGTGCACGACGTGGAACTCGCGCCGGGGGAGGTGGACGCCGTCAACTGAGCGGTCCAGGGCGCCCGTCCTCGGCGGGCGCCCGCCGGCGCGCCGGGTCCGGCAGGGCCCGGGTCAGGCCGGGCAGGAACTCGGTGAACAGCTCGTGCGCCTCCCGCACCAGGGGGCGCAGCACCCGGAAGCGGGACAGGGACACCGCCCGGGCGGCGAGCCGGGCGCCGCGCTCGGCGAGGCGGTGGCTGCGCTCGCGGCCCTCGGTGCGGTCGAAGATCCAGTACAGGCACAGGCCCAGCTGGGCGAGCCACATCAGCTCGGGCAGCACGTCCCGCAGTTCCGCCGGCACCCTGGTCCGGCTGCCGGCCAGCACCGCCCGGTGGACGTCGATCGCCTCCTCGCGCGCGGTCCGCGACTCGGGGGAGAAGGGGCTGAGCGGACTGTCCGGGTCGGCGGCGTTCTTGAAGAACTGGACCGCGAACTCGTGGTACGGCGCGGCGATGTCCAGCCACGCCCCGAGCACCCCGGCGAACCGTTCCTCCAGGCGGTCCTCCCGGGCCAGGATCTCCCGGACCGCCACCCGGTGCTCGGCGGCGACCCGGTCGTAGAAGCCCTGGACCAGGTGTTCCTTGCCCTGGAAGTAGTAGTAGGCGTTCCCGACGGAGACCCCGGCCTCGGCGGCGACGGCCCGCATGGTGGTCCGGTCGTAGCCGCGCTCCCGGAACAGCCGCAGCGCGGTCTGCAGGATCAGGGCGCGGGTCAGGTCGGACTTGCGGGGTGCGGCGCCGTCACCGGAGCCGTCGTTCATCGCTGGCACGGGAGGAGAGCCTAGGCCCTGTCGTCACCTTCCCGTCTGCCGTGCGCCGCCAGGGGCCGCGTCCCGGCGCGGGGCCGGAGGCCGGGGCCCGTGGTCCCGCCGGGGGCCTCACGGCCGGCGCGCGAGGCCGGGCCGCTTGGTGTAGTCGGTCAGCCCGACGACGTTGCCCCACGGGTCGGCGAACTCGACGGTCCAGCCGGTGGCGACCGGGAACGGCTCGTCGAGCAGGCCGATCCCGGCGTCCCGCAGCGATCCGGCGGCCTCGCGGGCGTCCCGCACTTCCAGCCACACCCGTCCGCCCGGCCAGTGCGGCGGCTGCGGTCTCAGCCCCTCCTCCTGGCGCAGCAGCAGACCGGGCGTCTCGCGGCCGACCGTGAGCATCGCGATCCCGGCCTCGTCCAGCCGGAACCCGACCGGGAACCCGGCGCGTCCGTAGAAGGAGACGGCCTCACCGAGGTCCCCGACGGGCAGCAGCACGTTGTCGAAACCGAGCAGTTCGTAGGACTCATTGCCTGACATAACGTCACATTAGGCGCTCATGCGTCGAGCCGGGCAGATCAGGCGGTCCGGCGGACCGGGGGGTCACCCTATGGGAGGGGCCGCGGACATCGGCCCGGCTTCTCCCGGCCGGCCGATGGCTGACAATATGACCCCCAGCATCCCGTACTCCAGGAGTGAATTTCCGTGAGCGAGCAGCCGCAGCAGCCGAACCAGCCGCCCGGTTACGGCTACCCGAACGCCGGCGCGACCGGCGGCCAGTCCGGTCCCTACGGCTACCCGCAGGGCGGTCAGCAGCCGCCCGGCGCGTACCCGCCGCCGCCCGGCTACCCGCAGGGGGGCGGATACCAGGGTTACGCCGCCGACCCCCACGCCCCCTACGGCTACGACCCGTACGGGCGCCCGATGTCCGACAAGTCGAAGATCGTCGCGGGCATCCTGCAGCTGTTCCTCGGCAGCTTCGGCATCGGCCGCTTCTACGTGGGGTCCGTGGGCGTCGGCATCGCCCAGCTGCTCACCTGCGGCGGGCTCGGCATCTGGGCCCTGATCGACGGCATCATGTACCTCGTCAGCAACGACCGCACGGACGCCCAGGGGCGGATCCTGCGTGGCTGACACCGCCGGTCCCGTGCCCCGTGGGGGGCGTCCGCGGTGGCATCCCGCCGCGGCCCCCCTGGCGGTACTGGTGGCCGGCACGGCGGGCGCGGGCTACCTGTGGTTCACCGACCCGCACGAACCCGGACACGTCCTGCCGCAGTGCCCCTTCCGGCTCGTCACCGGGCTGCTCTGCCCGGCCTGCGGCGGCACCCGCATGGTCTACGACCTCATGCACGGTCAGTTCGCCGCGGCCTGGCTGGACAACCGGGCCCTGCTGCTCGCCGCTCCGTTCGCGCTGGCGCTGTGGGGGCGCTGGACCCTCGAGGGGCTGCGCGGGCGCTCCTGGGCGCCGCGGATCGCGCCCCGGGTGCAGATCCTGATCCTGGTGGCGGCCGTCGCCTGGACCGTGCTGCGCAACCTCCGCTGACGACGCGGCGGAACGGTCCCGGGTTGATCACGGAACGGGAACGTTTGTTTCCGGCCTCTCCCGGATCTCCGGGTGATCCTTCTACGCTCCTTTCGCGCAGGGGGGACGGCCCGTTTCCGAATGTGGTCCGTCGCGCGGGATCCCGAACGGGGTCCGCCGGTGGTCCCTCCTGGGCCACCCGGGCAATCCGCCCAGGTTTGTCCTTTCTTTTTCCAGGAGCACCACACCATGACCGTCCCCCCGAACCCGCAGGCGCCGTACGGCCTCGACCCCCAGGGTCGTCCCTACTCGGACAAGTCGAAGATCGTCGCCGGCATTCTCCAGCTCTTCCTGGGGTCCCTGGGCATCGGCCGTTTCTACGTCGGCTCCGTCGGTGTCGGCGTCGCCCAGCTGCTCACCTGCGGTGGCCTCGGCATCTGGGCCCTGGTCGACGGCATCATGTTCCTGGTCAGCAACGACCGCACGGACAAGGAAGGCCGCCCGCTGCGCGGCTGACGCCGTCCTGGCCGCCCGGCGGCCGGACCCGTGAACACGACAGAGGGCCCCGATCCTTGGATCGGGGCCCTCTGGCCGTACCTGGAGCGCGTGGTGCTCAGTAGCGGCGCGTGATCAGCGCCCGCTTCACCTCGGCGATCGCCTTGGTGACCTCGATGCCGCGCGGGCAGGCGTCCGTGCAGTTGAACGTCGTGCGGCAACGCCACACGCCGTCCCGGTCGTTGAGGATCTCCAGACGCTGCTCACCGGCCTCGTCGCGCGAGTCGAAGATGAACCGGTGCGCGTTGACGATGGCCGCCGGGCCGAAGTACTGCCCGTCGTTCCAGAACACCGGGCACGACGTGGTGCACGCGGCGCACAGGATGCACTTGGTGGTGTCGTCGAAGCGCTCGCGGTCCTCGGCGGACTGCAGCCGCTCGCGCGTCGGCTCGTTGGTGTCCTTCGTGATCAGGAAGGGCATCACGTCCCGGTACGCCTGGAAGAACGGCTCCATGTCCACGATCAGGTCCTTGAGGACCGTCAGGCCCTTTATGGCCTCGACCGTGATCGGCTTCTCCGGGTTGATGTCCTTGATCAGCGTCTTGCACGCCAGGCGGTTCTTGCCGTTGATCCGCATGGCGTCGGAGCCGCAGATGCCGTGGGCGCAGGAACGGCGGAACGTCAGCGTGCCGTCCAGGTCCCACTTGATCTTGTGCAGCGCGTCCAGGACGCGCTCCTTGGGGTCGATCTCGATCTGGAAGTCTTCCCAGGTCGCCTCCGCCGAGACCTCCGGGTTGAACCGGCGGATCCGGAAGGTGGCGGTGATGTAGGGGGAGTCGGCGAAGCCCGGCTCGGGCTGTCCGGCCGAGCCCGCCTTGTCCAGAACAGGAGTAGCCATCAGTACTTACGCTCCATCGGCTGGTAGCGGGTCTGGACGACCGGCTTGTAGTCCAGACGGACGGTCTCGGTGCCGTCGGCGCCGACCTCGCGGTACGCCATCGTGTGGCGCATGAAGTTGACGTCGTCGCGGTTCGGGAAGTCCTCGCGGTAGTGACCGCCGCGGGACTCCTTGCGGGCCAGCGCGGAGACGGCCATGACCTCGGCGAGGTCGAGCAGGTTGCCCAGCTCGACGGCCTCCAGCAGGTCGGTGTTGAACCGCTTGCCCTTGTCCTGCACGGCGACGTTCTTGTAGCGCTCGCGCAGCTCGGCGATCTTCTCGACCGCCGTCTTGATCGTCTGCTCGGTGCGGAACACCATGACGTTGGCGTCCATGGTCTCCTGCAGCTCGCGGCGCAGCTCGGCCACCCGCTCGGAGCCGGTGGAGGACCGCAGCCGCTCGATCTGCCCGACGACGAACGCCTCCGGGTCCTCCGGCATCTCCACGAAGTCGGCGTCCTGCGCGTACTCCGCCGCGGCGATGCCCGCCCGCTTGCCGAACACGTTGATGTCGAGCAGGGAGTTGGTGCCCAGGCGGTTGGCGCCGTGCACCGACACGCAGGCGACCTCGCCGGCCGCGTACAGGCCCGGCACGACCGTGGTGTTGTCGGCCAGCACCTCGCCGCGGACGTTGGTGGGGATGCCGCCCATGGCGTAGTGCGCGGTCGGCTGGATCGGGATCGGGTCGGTGTACGGCTCGATGCCCAGGTAGGTCCGCGCGAACTCGGTGATGTCGGGCAGCTTGGCGTCCAGCTGCTCCGGCGGGAGGTGGGTCAGGTCGAGGTAGACGTGGTCGCCCTCGGGACCGCAGCCGCGGCCCTCGCGGATCTCCGTGTAGATGGAGCGGGAGACGACGTCGCGGGAGGCGAGGTCCTTCATGACCGGCGCGTACTTCTCCATGAAGCGCTCGCCGTCCTTGTTGCGCAGGATGCCGCCCTCACCGCGGGCGCCCTCCGTCAGCAGGATGCCCATGCGCCAGATGCCGGTCGGGTGGAACTGGAAGAACTCCATGTCCTCCAGCGGCAGTCCGCGCCGGAACACGGCCGCCTGGCCGTCGCCGGTGAGGGTGTGCGCGTTGGACGTCACCTTGAAGAACTTGCCGTTGCCGCCGGAGGCGTAGATGACGGACTTGGCCCGGAAGATGTGGATCTCGCCGGTGGCCAGCTCGTACGCGACCACACCGGCCGACTTCTTGACGCCGTCGACCTCGGTGATCAGCTGGTCCAGGACGTAGAACTCGTTGAAGAACTCCACGCCCTCCTTCACGCAGTTCTGGTACAGCGTCTGAAGGATCATGTGGCCGGTGCGGTCGGCCGCGTAGCAGGAACGGCGGACCGGGGCCTCGCCGTGGTTGCGGGAGTGGCCGCCGAAGCGGCGCTGGTCGATGGTGCCGTCCGGGGTCCGGTTGAACGGCAGGCCCATCTTCTCCAGGTCGAGGACCGAGTCGATGGCCTCCTTCGCCAGGATCTCGGCGGCGTCCTGGTCGACCAGGTAGTCACCGCCCTTGACCGTGTCGAAGGTGTGCCACTCCCAGTTGTCCTCCTCCACGTTGGCCAGCGCGGCGGCCATGCCGCCCTGCGCGGCGCCCGTGTGGGAGCGGGTGGGGTAGAGCTTCGTCAGGACGGCCGTGCGGCTGCGCTTGGTCGCCTCGATGGCGGCCCGCATACCGGCGCCACCGGCGCCGACGATGACGGTGTCGTACTTGTGGATCTTCATGATTCTCGCAGCCCCGTGCCTAGCGGATGTTCGGGTCGAAGGTGAAGATCACCAGCGTGCCCAGCAGGATGGTGAACACCGTGGCGGTGTAGAGCAGGCCCTTGAGCCACAGGCGGGTGTTCGGCCGCTCGGCGTAGTCGTTGATGACCGTGCGCAGGCCGTTGGCGCCGTGCAGCATCGCCAGCCACAGCATCAGCAGGTCCCAGACCTGCCAGAACGGCGAGGCCCAGCGGCCCGCCACGAAGGCGAAGCCGATCTTGGACACGCCGCCGTCCAGCACGAGCTGGATCAGCAGGTGGCCGATGACCAGGACGACCAGGACGATGCCGGACAGGCGCATGAACAGCCAGGCGGCCAGCTCGAAGTTGCCCCGGGTGGTCTTCGGGGTCTTCTTGGTGCGCTTGCGCGGCGGCTCGATGACCGGTGCCGGGTTGTCGACGGAGTAGAGGGACGCGCCCTCGACGGGGCCGGTGCCCGAGGCGGAGGTTTCAGTGGTGGACATGCGCGTCAGCTCCCGAACAGTTCACGAGCGGCGTGGCCGAGGACGGGGTAGATCGCCCCGAGCATCAGCACGACCCACACGGCGACAACGGTCCAGAGCATCTGCTTCTGGTACCGGGCGCCCTGGATCCAGAAGTCGACGGCGATGACACGCAGGCCGTTGAGCGCGTGGAACAGGATCGCGGCGACGAGGCCGTATTCCAGCAGCGCGACGATCGGCGTCTTGTACGTGGCCACGACGGTGTCGTAGGCCTCCGGGGACACGCGCACGAGGGCGGTGTCCAGCACATGAACGAACAGGAAGAAGAAAATGAGGACGCCGGTGACTCGGTGAGCCACCCAGGACCACATTCCTTCCCGGCCGCGGTACAGCGTTCCAGCCGGCACGGAAATTTCCTCCGGGAGCGGGGTTCGGGGCCGCGCCGGCTTTCCTTGTCGGTCGGGCCCGGCCGGGTACGGTCCACCGGCCCCCAGCATCGTAGCCATGCCTCGGCGCCCGTCGTCCTCGGGGTGTGGCTGTGTGATCGAATCGGCACGCTTACGGGCTAGGGATCAAGCTTTCCGGGCCTGTGTCGCGTCACGCCCGGTGACCCGCGGCGCTGTGGGAGCCGAGGCCGGGCGCCCGGTCCGCGGCGCCCGTCAGGAACCTCGTCAGCCGTTCCGCGGCGAGGCGGCGCAGTTCGTCCGCCGCGACCACCCGCTCCTCCTCCGGATCGTTCGCCAATCGTGACCGGATGTGCTCCAGGACCCGGTCCAGGCCCTCCGCCGGTGCCACCCCGTCGAGGCAGATCACGAACGCGTGGCCGAACTTCGCCTCGTAGGCCGCGTGCGCCGCGTCCAGCGCCGTGTGGGCGGCGGAGTAGGCGTCCTCGGGGAGGGGCGGCAGGGTCTCGGCGGCCAGGGCCGCGGCCAGCTCCGGCGGGGTGAGGTCGTACGCCGCCTCGTCGCACGCCGCCAGCAGCGACGGCAGGTCGGGGTACGGGCGGTGGCCGGCGACGCGCACGGCCCAGCGGAGGCTGTGCAGGCAGGCCAGCAGGGCGCGCTCGGCCTGCGCGACGGGCGCGGCGTTGAAGTGCTCCAGGGCGGAGGGGACGACGGGTGTGCCGCGGGACTGTCCGGGAAGGGCGACCCGCCCGGGGAACTCTGGGAGACGGTGCGCGGGCAGCGTGGGTCCTCGTGGGCGTCGCGTGTGTGTCGGTGGGGAAAGGTGTGAGAGTTGTGCCCTCACGGTATCGACTGAGCCCACCGTGTGTCCGATCGATTTTCGAAATTCACTCGGACGGGGCGGTTTGGGAACGGCTCGACGACGCCCTTCACCCGGATGGGCCGTAGGTTGGCAGGGTGAGTCAGCACAGGCACAGGCGGCACCGGCGGCAGACCAGCACCGAAGGGGTGAGGCGGCGGCCGGTCCTGGTGGCGGCCCTCGCCGCGGGCGCACTGGTGGCGGCGTCCGGGGTCGGCATCGGGCTCTGGGCGATCTCCGACGACGGTGCGCCGGCCGGATCGGCCTCCGCGGCCGGCGAGAGCCCCGCCGGGACGTCCCCCGGCGCCACCTCGCCGGAGCCGAGCCCCACCCGCAGCTACCCCCTGTCGAAGGCGCCGCGCACCATCCCCGCGGTCCGCGAGCACACCGCCGAACGCGGCCCCGGCTGGCGTCCCGCGCGCGGCCACCGGGTCGTGGTGGACGATCCCGCGCTGGCCGACGAGGGCCGGCTGATAGCCGGTGAGCTGGGGCTCTCCTACGCGGGGGAGAAGGACGACGAGAAGACCGGCGACCTGCGCCTGTCGCTGAACCGGGACAAGGGCGCGAACCCGGAGTCCTACACCCTGACCGTGCGGGGCGGCCGGGTCACGGTCAGCGCCCCCGCCGAGGCGGGCGTCTTCTACGGCACCCGCACCCTCAAGCAGGAGATACGCGGCGCGGGCAGCGCCCCCGAGGGGGTCGTGCGCGACGAGCCCGCCAAGGAGCGGCGCGGGATGATGCTGGACATCGCGCGCAAGCACTACACCGCCGACTGGATCGAGGACCGGATCCGGGAGCTCGGCGACCTGAAGTTCAACGAGATCGGCCTGCACTTCTCCGACGACCAGGGCTTCCGCATCGAGTCCGACTCCCACCCGGAGGTCGTCTCGCGCGAGCACCTGACCAAGGCGCAGGTCGAGCGGATCGTCGATCTCGCGGCGAGCCGGCACATCACCGTCGTCCCGGAGATCGACTCGCCCGGACACCTCGGCGCCGTCATCGCCGCCCACCCGGACCTCCAGCTGCGCAACGTCAACGGCGCCGCCGTGCGGGGCGCTATCGACATCTCGAAGCAGAAGTCCGCGGACATCGTCGACGACCTGCTGGACGAGTACGCCGGCCTGTTCCCCGGCCGCCAGTGGCACCTCGGCGGCGACGAGTACCAGGCGCTGGTGGTGTCCGACCCGCAGGCGTCGTTCCCGGGCCTGGCCGCCGCGGCCCGCGAGAAGTACGGCGCCGGTGCCACCGTCGAGGACCTGACCACCGGCTGGCTCAACGACCGCGCCGCGACCGTCCGCGCCCACGACCGCGTCCCGCGCGCCTGGAACGACGGCTTCTTCCGGGGCGGTTCGGTGTCCGCGGACAAGGACATCCAGGTCGCCTACTGGACCGGCAAGGAGATCGGCGCCCGGCAGCCGTTGGAGTACCTGCGCGAGGGCCGCACGGTCCTCAACTACAACGACGAGTTCCTCTACTACGTGCTCGGCGAACCGCTGACCTTCGTCTACCCGACCGGCGAGCGGATCTACGAGCAGTGGACCCCGCGCGTGCTGCGCGGCACCACCGCCGTACCCGCCGAGTACGACGACCAGATCCCCGGCGGCTCCCTCGCGATCTGGGGCGACCTGCCCCGCTCGCAGACCCAGGACCAGGTCGCCGCGGGCATCCGGATGCCGCTGCGGGCCCTGGTGCAGAAGCTGTGGAACCTGGGCGAACCGTCCCTCACCTGGGCGCAGTTCCGCGCGCTCGCCGACGAGCTGGACTGATCCGGCGGGGGCGGATTGCCGCATACGCCTGCGAACCCCCGTACGACTGTGGTGGTGTTCTGACGAGCCGAACCACGACACCGGGGGGAACAGCGGCACATGGGCTATTGGGGCTATTTCGTCGTGGGCCGCGGGGAGCGGCCGCTCGCCGTACTCGACGCGCTGTCCGGCGCCGCCCAGGGCCTGACCCTGCGCACCTCCGCGCCGGACGGATGGCAGGTCTGGGAGTACCCGGGCGCCGCGGGCGACATCGGCAGCATGAACGACCTCGCCCGGGAGACCGGCGCGCCCGCCCTCTTCGGGTACGTCATGGACAGCGACTGCGTGGTGGTGGAGGCGGCCTCCCCGGAGCACGGGGCGTGGACGGCCTGCCTGGGGCGGGCCGCGATGGCCGGTCACCTGGGCGGCGGGAACACCGCCGAGGGCGGCGACCCCGACGGGCTGACCGTGGAGGACTACTTCCTCGACCCGCGCGACGCCGCCGAACGGGCCCTGGCCTGGGCCGCCGAGGCCGGGCGCACGGCGTCCCCCGACGACCTGCTGGACGTGCTCTCCGTCGAACCCGACGACGTGGCCGAAAACCTCTTCTTCCGTTTACTGGACCGGCTCGGGGTGGTGCCTGCGTGACACTCCCGGGCCGTCGCACGCAGTAAGGGGAAGTGCGGGCTCCGTGAAGGACGAGGTCCGTGAGGGCCTCGTTCGGGGCCGGTGTTACCCGCTGAGGAGGCGTGGATGAGCCTGGTGGAACTGATCGCGCGGGCCGACGAGCGCGGCACGGCCGCGAGCGGGGTGGCTTGTTTGGATCGGTGCGTGCCGCTGCTGGGCGGCGACGACGAAGCGCTGCGACCCCTGTGGGGGTGCCTGGCCGAGGGCGCCGCGGAGGAGGACTGGGCCGAGCACCTCGACCGGGTGCGCGGCAAGCTGGCCGGCCTCGGCGACGAGGACGAGGCGGTGCGCCTGGCCCAGGGCATGCTCGCCGACGCGCCGCTCCGGCGGGACGGCGGGGCCCTGCGGGAGTGGGCCGACGGCTGCTCCGTCACCGCGCTGCGGATCCACCGGCTGCTGGACGGCGCGGCCCCGGCCGACGCTGCCGACCCGGTCGAGGCGTCCCGGCAGGGCCGCACGGAAGGGCTGTCGCCGCTGCTCGCGGCGGAACTGCGGCGGCAGATCGCCGTGCTGGAGGTCCTGGAGGCCCACGGGGCGGCGGGGCTGCGACGCGCGCTGGAGATTTCCACGGAGGGACGCCGGGTGCTGCGCGCCGCGGTGTCCCGGCGGAGCCGGCGGGACGGCTGAGGGGGCCCGCGGCCGGCTGGGCGGGGGGCCTGTGCGGGCACGTCGCGGTGGTGCGCAGTTCCCCGCGCCCCTGGGGGTGGGGTTGCTGTGGGCTGTGGGCTGTGGGGTGCGGGCTGTGGGTGGTTCGGTGCGCGGTTCCTCGCGCCCATGAAGGGCGGGCGGGGCCCCGTGCCCTCGCATGGGCCGAGGCGGGGTTGCCTCCGCGCCGCTTCGCCTGGCGTGCACACTCGCCGGCCGGTGTGCGGGGGTGTCAACCGTGGGGCGGGGGAGGGTGTGTGACGGTCGTCGGGGGGTTGCGGGGATCGTGCACCGGGTCCGGGGAGGCGGCCGGAACGCTGTGACGCGGCGCTTCGCCAGGGCGCTCTCCAGGGTGTGACGACTGCGACGAGTGTGACGACACCGCACGACAGCCGGCCCGCTGCCGCGTCGAAGCCGATCCGGTGGGCCGCGGACACCGTGGCCGCGATGCGGGAGGGGGCGCGGCTGCGCCTGGACTATTCCCCCAACAGCCTGTGGAGCGTGGACCGGATGATCGCCGCGATCCGCAGGGAGGGCGCCCCGATCGCCGCCCTGGAGACCGTGCTGCGCGGTTTCGGCGCCTACGCGGGCGAGGTGATCGTGCGGGTCAGCGGAGGTGAGTGGTGGGCCACGGGTGGCGACCACTGGGTGCGCACCCCCGACGGCCGTCTCTGGGACCCCGTCGAGGAGGCCCGCCGCTGCTACACGGCGGACGGCTCGCTGCGGCTGTTGTGCCGGGACGCGGTGAGCGGCACCCGACGTCGCTGACGCCGCCGGTCCGACCGGTGCGGGCGACCGGGCCGGGAGGCCGCCCGACCCGTCACGAGCTGTGACACTTTCGCGACGGCCGACGCTGAGGACCGTGAGGGCGTGCGCGGGCACGCGTGGCGCCCGGCGGTGGCGCTGCGCACGCGGTACGGACGACTCGGTACGGACAAGGACGGTTCTTGGGCCACGGAGGGGAATCCCGCCCCGTGCAGGCGTACGACGGGGAGCTGGGTGCGGCGGTCGCGCGGGCCCAGCAGGGGGACGAGGCCGCGTTCGCCGTGGCCTACCGGCTCGTGCAGCCCGGACTGCTCGGTTACGTCCGCGGACTCGTCGGGGACGACGCCGAGGATGTCACCTCGGACGCCTGGCTGGAGATAGCCCGCGACCTGGGCCGGTTCAAGGGGGACGGGGCGGGCTTCCGCGGCTGGACGGCGACCATCGCCCGGCACCGGGCGCTGGACCACCTGCGCCGGCAGCGCGTGCGGCCCCGCCCGTCGGCTCTGGAGCAGGACGTCCTCGACCTGCCCGGCCCGCAGAGCACGTACGACCAGGCCATGGAGTCGCTCTCCACCGAGCAGGCGCTGGCCCTGGTCGGGACGTTGCCCCGGGATCAGGCGGAGGCCGTGCTGCTGCGCGTGGTCGTGGGTCTCGACGGTCCCGCCGCCGCGCGCGTACTGGGCAAGCGGCCCGGGGCGGTGCGGACGGCCGCGTACCGGGGGCTGAGACGTCTGGCCGAACAGGTGGGCGCCGACGGTGTGACGGATGGGGAGCCCCGGACGCTGGGGGAGTCGACATGAGGGACGGCCGGGAGGGCCCGGGCCGGCGGCCCGGGCGGAGCGAGCAGGGACGGGAACGGACATGGGTGAACGGCAGAGCGGCGGCGGGCTGTCCGGCCGCCGACGGGTGCGCCCCCCGGGAACGCCGCCGGGACCGGACGCACCCCACCCCGACGCGGCCGTCCCCGCCGGGACCCGGCAGGGACCGGCGGGAGTCGAGGCGCTGCTCGCCGCGGCGCTGACCGGCGACGGCACGGACACCGGGGCCGAGGAGCGGGCGCTGGCCGCCTTCCGGGCCGCCCGGGACGCGGGCGGGCACCGCGCCCGCACCCGCCGCCGGGACGACTGGCGCCCCCGCGAGGCCCGCACCGGCGGAATGGCGGTCAAGGCCACGCTCTCCGTCCTGGTCGCCGGCCTCACCCTGGGCGGCGTCGCCTGGGCGGGCATGGGCACCGCGCCATCCGGTGCGGAACGGGGCCGGGAGGCCGTCCCGGCCGGGTCCGCTCCGGCCAGCGTCCCGCCGGCGGATGCCCGGGGGGAACGCCCAGTGCCACCGGACCGTCCGGCGACCCCGGGTCCCCCGTCCGGCACCGGGCGGCCCGGACCGTCCGTGGGCGCGTCCCGGGCCACCGAGGCCCACTGCCGTGCGTATGGGCGACTCCAGGGGCGTGGTCAGGCGCTGGACGCGCCCGCCCGGCACCACCTCGTCCGGGAGGCGGGCGGCGAGTCGCGGGTGGCCGCCCACTGCGCCGCCGTGCTGGACGACGACGTGCCGTCGGATGCCGCACCGACCGCACCGGCCGCACCGACCGCACCGGCGGCCCCGCGCACCGGACGGCCCGGGAGCGAGCCGCCCCGCTCGGCCCCCGGCGTGCAGGGGAGCGACGGCGGCGGGCCGGACACCCCCGGCGGGCCGGACACGCCGGGTGCGCGGGCGACCCGTGGTGGCGACACCCCGGGCGGAGCCGCGGGCGACAGCCGGGGCAACTCCGCGCGGCAGAACGGCGCGCGGCCCTGACCACCGGGCGACTCAGGGAGCAGGAGGAGCAGGAGTAAGGACAGGAGCAGGAGGAGGGAGAGCAAACGAGAGGAACCGAGAGGAACCGAGAAGAAGTCGGAGGAAGAAGGAGGGGGCGGGCGGGGCGGGAAGCGCGGAAGCGTCCGGATCAGGCCAGTGAGGCGCCGGCGGGTGAGCCGGCCGGCAGGCAGAACGTATGTCACGGGAAACCGTCCGCCGTCAGAGGGAACCGTCCGTCAAGGAGACGCTGTCGCACGGGTGTTGGCGACGAGGGGCGCCGGGAGGCGGGGCCATGGCAACGGCCGGGGCCGCCACCCCCCACAGGAGAGGCCCCGGCCGTCGCGCGGTACGGGCCGCGCGGCGGCCCGTATCTCCTACAGCGCTGCGGGTGCGTTTTCTGTCACACCTTCTGTGTCACGGGTTAGTTGCATCTTGTACGAACATGGACGGCGCGCGGTTTCAGGCCGTAACGTTCCATTCGCGCCAGGCCGTGAGCGGTCGCACGACCACGACCGATGCACGGCCGGAGACCGCAATCAGCAATGGGGCAACCACGACGGCGAGCAACCCGGTCCGCGCAGGCGGGACCGGATCAGGCGCAGAAGGGCGCGCGCGGTGCTGGGGGACGACGCGGAGCTGACGGCCGCGGTGCGTGCGGCACAGGACGGGGACGAGACCGGGTTCCGGACCGTCTACCGGGCCGTGCACCCGCGCCTGCTGGGCTACATACGGACACTCGTCGGTGACGCCGACGCCGAGGACGTGGCGTCCGAGGCGTGGCTGCAGATCGCCCGGGACCTGGAGCGGTTCAGCGGTGACGCGGACCGGTTCCGCGGCTGGGCCGCCCGGATAGCCCGCAACCGCGCGCTGGACCACATCCGCATGCGCGGGCGCCGCCCGGCGATCGGCGGTGACGAGACGGAGCTGACCGGCAGGCCCGCGGAGTCCGACACCGCCGGGGAGGCCATGGAGGCGCTGGCCACCGACGGCACCCTGTCCCTCATCGCCCGGCTGCCGCAGGACCAGGCCGAGGCCGTCGTCCTGCGGGTGGTCGTGGGCCTGGACGCCAAGAGTGCCGCCGAGACGCTGGGCAAGCGGCCGGGCGCGGTGCGCACGGCGGCACACCGTGGCCTGAAACGGCTGGCCGAGATGCTCGGCGACGATCCGGAGGGCCATCCGGAATCCGCCGGAGTGCTCGACGCCCTTCCGCCGCAGAGAGAACCGCACCGGCGTGCGGTGACGTCCGCGACTGTGACGCATACGCGCGCGCGGACGCAGAAGGACATGTGATGGCCGATGAGCAGAACGGGTGGCTGGACCGTGAGACGGCGGAGCGTCTGCTGACCGGAGAGCCCTCCGGCGTGGCCGACCCCGTGGCCCGCGATCAGGCGGAACGGCTCGCCGACGCTCTCGGCGCGCTCGCCGCCCCGCCCCCTCCGCCCGGCGGTGAACTGCCCGGTGAGGCCGCCGCGCTGGCCGCCTTCCGGGCCGCCCGTGCCGAGCGCGGGGAACGGACCGCGAGCGGTGCCCGGGACGGGGAACCGGCCGCGACCGCCGTCGCCGACGGCGGGCTGGTCCGCCTCGGCGGCCCGGCCCCGCACCCTTCCGGAACCGCACGCGGACTCCGCCGGGCGCGGTACCTGCGCTTCGGACTGGCCGCCGCGCTCACCGCGGGCATGGTCGGGGGCGCCGCCTACCTGGCCGGGACCGGGGCGCAGTCCGGGCACTCCGGGGAGCCGGTGGGCGACCCCGGCGCCTCCGTCACCGCGAGCGTCCCGCCGCCCGGCCCGCTGGTCAGCCCGGCGCCGTCCGAGGGCGCGGGGGACCGGGCCGCGCCCGGCGGCGCACCCGACGACGCCCCGGACCGGGCGCCGGGTGCCGGAACCGCGCCGGACGGCCCCCGGGCGCAGGGCGACGAGGACACCGGCCACCCGCGCACACCGGGCCCCGACGCCACCCGGCCCGGCGGCCACGAGTCCGGGTGGAAGCACGTCGTCGCCGCCTGCCGGGCCCTGCGCGACGGCAAGGATCCCGGCGGCTCCCACAAGCGGCGCCTGGACGCGCTGGCCGGCGGCTCCGCCCGGGTGCGCGCGTACTGCAAGGGCATCCTGGCGGCCGCCGACGACCCGGGGGCCGCGCGCAAGGGCGGGGGCCGGGGCGGCTCGTCCCACGGCGACGACCGGCGCGGCGACGGCCCCCAGCGCGGCGGGGGCGAGAAGAACGGCAAGGGCGGCGGAGACCAGGGCAAGGGCGGCCGGAACGGCAGGAGCGGCGCCGAGGGCGGCGCGAACGGCAGGGGCGACGACCGTCCCGGGCGCTCCGGCCGGCAGCACGCCCGCGGCCCTCTGGTTGCCGCCACCGCCACGGTCCCCGTCACCGTCGCGTTCGCCGGTGCGCCTCGCTGACCTGCGACGTTGCGAGCCGATCAAGGTCGGACGGGCAGGGGTGTGACACTTTCGGGCGCCGCGGCGCAGTAATGAGTGAGCCGACTGGTCATCGGCCGTCGCACGGAGCCGGGGTTCCCCCCGTACCCGCGGCTCGTGCACCTCGGCGCGGGCGGGACACGTTCCCCCGGTCCCGCCCGCGCCCCATACCTCCTCGCCGTCTCCGGCTCCCGCGCCCTCTCACCAGTGGACGACGACCTTGTCGCCGGTGCGGACCTGCGCGTAGATGCGGGCGATGGCCGCCTCGTCCCGCACGTTGACGCAGCCGTGCGAGGCGCCGGCGTATCCCCGGGCGGCGAAGTCGGCGGAGAAGTGCACGGCCTGGCCGCCGCTGAAGAACATCGCGTAGGGCATCGGCGAGTCGTAGAGCGTGGACCAGTGGTCGCGCGACTTCCAGTAGACGGAGAAGACCCCCTCACGGGTCGGCGTGTACCGGTCGCCGAAGCGGACCGGCAGGGTCGTCACGGTGCGGCCGTCGATCATCCAGCGCAGGGTGCGGCTCTCCTTGCTGATGCACAGCACCCGTCCGGTCCGGCAGCGCGCGTCCGGCGCGTCGGCGGGCTGGCCGCCCATCTGGTAGAGGTCCCAGCGGCCCGGCTCGCGCGTCATCCGCAGCAGCCGCTGCCAGGTCACGGTGTCGGTCCGCCCGGTCCGGGGCAGTCCCCGCTTGCCCTGGAAGCCGCGCACCGCCTCCTCGGTGGGGGCGTCGTAGGTGCCCGTCGGCCCGTCGAACAGCCAGGCGACCTGGCGCAGCCGGGCCTGGAGTTCCCGCACGTCCCGGCCGGTGTCGCCGCGCGACCACAACACCCGGGCGGGCGCGGAGCCGCCGCGGTCCCCGGAATCCCGGCTGCCGCTGCCGCTGCCGCTGCCGCTGTTGCCGTTGCCGTTGCTTTCGTCGTCCCCGGAGCCCTCGGGTGGGCGGGGGGCGGACGGCGTGCCGTCGGGCAGTTCGACGCGCACCGGGGGGCCGCCCGTGCCGCTCCCGTCGGCGGGCTGCACCGTGCAGCCCGTCACGGCCCCGGTCAGCCCGGCCAGCGCCGCCACCACGGTGACGCCCCGCCGGACGGCGACCCCGCCCGCCGTCCGGCCGGACCCCGGACCCGCCGTCCCAGCCCGCCCCCTCCCCGGTGCCGCCCCGCCATTACTCCGACTCCGCACCCTCACCCGCATCCACATCGGCACCCGAGGCCCCCCTCGTCCCACCGGCCGCGGCCGGCCGGTCCCCCGGATACTCCCCGCACCTGACCCCGCTCGAACGCCGGGGGCATCCTGGAGGGGAGGGGACGCCGTCGCGGGCCGGGTGTGCGGGCCACGGGTCTGTGAGCGGGGTCCCACCCGTCCTGTGAGGAAGGTCCCAGGGTGCGGCACTCCACCGGGCCGCGCACCCACGGCTACAGTCCGTCAGAGGCTCGGATCCACAGGGGCGGGCGAGCGACGGACGAGAACGGGCGGGCAGGCCGAGCGGTACTGCTCAGCGGGAGGCAGACACACCATGGCACGCGAGTCGGAGTCCGGACTGCCCATCGAGCCGGTCTACGGGCCCGAGGCCCTGGAGGGCTGGGACCCGGCCGAACAGCTCGGTGAGCCGGGCGCGTACCCCTTCACGCGGGGCGTGTACCCGACGATGTACACCGGCCGTCCCTGGACGATGCGCCAGTACGCCGGTTTCGGCACGGCGACCGAGTCCAACGCCCGCTACAAGCAGCTGATCGCCAACGGCACGATGGGACTGTCGGTCGCCTTCGACCTGCCCACCCAGATGGGCCACGACTCCGACGCGCCGATCGCCTCCGGCGAGGTCGGCAAGGTCGGCGTCGCCATCGACTCCCTCGACGACATGCGCGTCCTGTTCGGCGGGATCCCGCTGGACAAGGTCTCCACGTCGATGACGATCAACGCTCCCGCCGCGCTCCTGCTGCTCCTCTACCAACTGGTCGCCGAGGAGCAGGGCGTGAGCGCCGACAAGCTCACCGGCACGATCCAGAACGACGTGCTGAAGGAGTACATCGCGCGGGGCACGTACATCTTCCCGCCCAAGCCCTCCCTCCGCCTGATCGCCGACATCTTCAAGTACTGCAAGGCCGAGATCCCGAAGTGGAACACCATCTCGATCTCCGGCTACCACATGGCCGAGGCGGGTGCCTCCCCGGCGCAGGAGATCGCCTTCACCCTGGCCGACGGCATCGAGTACGTGCGCACCGCCGTCGCGGCCGGGATGGACGTCGACGACTTCGCGCCCCGCCTGTCGTTCTTCTTCGTCGCCCGCACCACGATCCTGGAGGAGGTCGCCAAGTTCCGCGCGGCCCGCCGGATCTGGGCCCGGGTGATGCGGGAGGAGTTCGGCGCGAAGAACCCCAAGTCACTGATGCTGCGCTTCCACACGCAGACCGCGGGCGTGCAGCTGACCGCCCAGCAGCCCGAGGTGAACCTGGTCCGCGTGGCCGTCCAGGGCCTGGCGGCCGTCCTCGGCGGCACCCAGTCGCTGCACACCAACTCCTTCGACGAGGCCATCGCCCTGCCGACGGACAAGAGCGCCCGCCTCGCCCTGCGCACCCAGCAGGTCCTCGCCTACGAGACCGACGTGACCGCCACCGTCGACCCGTTCGCGGGCTCGTACGTCATCGAGAAGATGACCGACGACGTGGAGGCCGCCGCCGTCGAGCTGATGCAGAAGGTCGAGGATCTCGGGGGCGCGGTCAACGCGATCGAGCACGGCTTCCAGAAGAGCGAGATCGAGCGCTCCGCCTACCGCATCGCCCAGGAGACCGACTCCGGCGAGCGGGTCGTGGTCGGCGTCAACCGCTACCAGCTCGACGAGGAGGAGCCGTACGAGCCCCTGCGCGTCGACCCCGCCATCGAGGCGCAGCAGGCCGAACGCCTCGCCACGCTGCGCGCGGAGCGCGACCAGACGGCCGTGGACGCGGCCCTGGCCGCTCTGAAGAAGGCCGCCGAGGGCGAGGACAACGTCCTGTACCCGATGAAGGACGCCCTGCGCGCCCGCGCCACCGTGGGCGAGGTGTGCAACGCCCTGCGGGAGGTGTGGGGGACGTACGTGCCGAGCGACGCCTTCTGACCCCGACCGCGACCGCGCCCGCGCCCCGACCGTGACCGCGACACCGCGACCCCGAACGTGACCGCGACCGTCCCCGCCCGGCCGGCGGGGACGCCCCGGCCCGCTCGCCGGCGGTGGCGTTCCGACGCGCGGAACACCCGTGCGACATGTCCCGCCCTCGTGCGAAACTCCCCGCATGTTCGGCGTCATCGATCTGCCCACCTACCTGGCGGGCCTCGTCCTCATCGTGCTGCTCCCCGGGCCCAACTCGCTCTACGTGCTGTCGGTGGCCGCCCGGCGCGGGGTCCGCACGGGTACACGGCGGCCGCCGGTGTCTGGTGCGGGGACGCGGTCCTGATGACCCTGGCGGCCGCCGGTGCCGCCTCGCTGCTCCAGACCAACGCGTTCCTGTTCGGGATCGTGAAGTTCCTGGGCGCCGGGTACCTGACGTGGCTCGCCGTCGGCATGCTCCGGGCGGCGTGGACCATGTGGCGCACCCGCGGCGACCGGGACCCGCGCGAGGCGGCGGACGGCGGCGGCGTCACCGGCGAGCGGCCCTTCCGGCAGGCCCTGGTGATCAGCCTGTTCAACCCGAAGGCGATCCTGTTCGTGGTCGCCTTCTTCGTGCAGTTCGTCGACCCCGGGTACGCCTATCCCGCGCTGTCCTTCCTCATCCTCGGCGGCTTCCTCCAACTGGCCAGCGCCCTCTACCTCAGCGCGCTGATCTTCGGCGGCACCCGGCTCGCCGCCGCCTTCCGCCGCCGCCGGGCCCTGTCGGCCGGGGCGACCTCGGCGGCGGGCGCGCTGTTCCTCGGGTTCGCGGCGAAGCTCTCGCTGGCGAGCGCGTAACACGCCGCCGGGTCCGCCGGTCAGCCGCCGGCCGCCCGTCCTGTCCCGGTTGGCCCAGCCCCCGTGGGGCCCACCGTGCCCGTGGGCCCGCCGGTTCCGCCCGGTCTGCTTCCGCCCGGTCAGCCCGCCTCCGGTCGCCCTGCGGGGCCCGTCGCCGTGCCGGGTGTGACGCCCCCGTGGGTCCGTCGCACCGCGGGGTGTGACGCCCCCATGGGTCCGTCGCCGTCCCGGCCCGTTCGCCCCCGTCCGGAGCACCCCTTCCCCGCCCGGCGGCGGCCCGTCCGCCTCGGCGTCGTACCGGCTTCCCACCATCGCCGGACACCGCACCGCACGGCGGCGGGACGGGTATGCGCCCGGCCGCCGCGCGGTCGGCGGGAGGCGGGGCACGCGTCAGCCGCGCGCCACCGCCCGTCGCAGGCGGCGGGCCGTCCGCGCGGCCCGCCGTACGGTGGCGTTGCGCGGCAGGAACGCCAGCCGGGCCGGCACGCCGCCGGGCAGGCCCAGGGCCGTCAGCCGCTTCTTCGTGAAGTACCGCCACGTCCGCGCGTCGAGCCGGGCGGCCAGGTACCGCTCGGCCTCCGCCCGCAGCCCGGGCAGCAGCCGCGGCTGCATGGCGAACCCGACGGCGCGGACCAGGTCCGCCAGGGCGTCGGTGTCCAGGGCGCCCCGCCGCCCGGCCACGGCCGCCGCGTCGTCCGGCGCGGGCAGCAGGGCGTCGACGACGGTCACCGGGACACGGTTGCTGTTCTCGTACGGGCGCAGCCGCTCCAGCAGGGTGTCCGTGCCGACCCGGGCGACGGGCAGGCCGTAGAACGCGGACGCGGTGAGCAGCGCGGTGGAGAAGCAGCCGACGACCAGCGCCGGACGCAGCCGCTGGTACAGCACCTCGGCGAGCACCGGGGTGTCCACCACCGCGAGCCGGACACCGAGCCGCCCGGCCTCCTCCTCCAGGGTGCGGGTGAAGCGGGCGGGGGCCGTGGGGTGCGGCTTGAACACGGCGCGGGTGTGGCCCAGTCCGGCCGCACCCCGCAGCATGCGCACGTGCAGTTGCTCCTCCTCCTCGGCGGTGAGGATGCCCAGCGCGGACAGGTACTGGCCGAGCAGCAGCGCGGGGCCTGCCGGGGCGGGAGCTTCCGCTGCGCCCGCCAGGTCGGCCTGGTCGGCCGGGACGGCGGGTTCCGCTGTGTCGGCCGCCTCGGCGAGTTCGGCCAGCACCTCGGTGAACGACGCGGTGGGTACGACCTCCGCGGGCACGTCGAACTCGGTGAGCAGCAACGGCCGCAGCCCCGGCACCAGATCGAGGTGGAGCAGCCGTTCCACCCGGGTGCCGACCAGCGGGTCCAGCTTGTTGCGGGTGGGCCCGTAGCTCATCAGGCCGTCCGCGTAGACGGTGAGCGGGGCGTCGGTGAAGATCCGGGCCACCCCGAGCGCCGGGTCGACCTGGAGGGACTCCACGGTCAGCGCGACGTCGTCGTCGCCGATGCCCCAGGCCAGCCGGAGGTGCCGCTCCCACAGGGGCTCGTCGTCCGGGCGCGGGGACCAGGCGCCGGGGTGGAAGGGGAAGACGGTCGCGTTCCACGACACCACGTCGTCGAAGCGCGACCGCAGCCGTTCGAAGCCGGGCATCTCGTCCACGGACGGGGTCGTCTCGGGCGTCGCCGCGTTGTTGGAGACGAGCAGGATCCGCCGGTCGGCGGGGCCGAAGCAGCCCGCGTCGAGGGCCGCGGCGAGCGTGGCGGTGCCGTACAGGGTGGACGCCATGAAGATCCGGGTGGTCACGCGGCACCCTCCAGGGCGGCGAGCGGACGGCGGCGCAGCCGGCGCAGCCGGGCGGCGCGTCCGGCGTCCATCGCGTCCAGTGCCGCGTCGAGCACGTCCTGCGGCAGGCGGTGCAGCGCCGCCGCGCTCATCGTCTTCAGCCGCCGGGCGACCGGGGGTTCGAACCGGTCCAGGTTGCCCAGGTGGTGGGCGATGATGGCGCAGTAGGTGCGCACCGCCTTCGGCAGCAGCGCCGCCGCCTCCGGGTCGTGGGCGGTCTCCTCGACCACCTGGTCGAACGCCCGGATGAAGTCCAGCTGCCGCTCGTCGCCGATCTGCGTCAGCGACGAGGGCAGTCCGCGCCGGTAGAAGACCCCGAGCAGACCGGACACGGCGAAGGACTCCGCCTCCCGGTGCAGCCGCCATATCCACGGCCGGTCCTCCGCCGTACGCAGCCCGTCGGTGAAGTGCAGCAGCCCCCGCTCCACCAGCCGGCGGTGGTAGATGCCCGCCCAGGCGTAGGCGTAGTCCACGGACGTCGTCCGGTGGGCGGGCAGGATCGCGTCCCGGGGGCGCACGGGCACGTTGCGGCGGCCGTGCGGGACGCGGTGCACGGTGCGGGCCCGGGCCGTGCACTGCACGTGGTCGGTGCGCACGAAGTCGCAGCCCAGCTCCTCGATCACGGCGACCAGCCGGGCGTAGTGGCCCGGGGCGAGCCAGTCGTCGCCGTCCAGGAAGGTCAGGTACTCCCCGCGGGCCCGGTCGATGCCCGTGTTGCGGGCCGTCGCCAGCCCGCCGTTCCGCTCGTGCCGGACCAGCACGGCCCCCGGCAGGTCGCGTTCCGCGGCGGCGAGGAGGTCCGCGGTCCCGTCGGTCGAACAGTCGTCGACGAGAATGAACTCGAAGTCGTCGCGTGCGTTGGCACGCAGACTTCGCAGGGCGTCGGGCGCGTGGGGCCGCACGTTGTAGAACGGCACGATGACGGAGAGCTTGAGCACGTCGGCGACGTTAGAGGACGGTCCGGCATTCGTCCTGACCCGCTTCTTGAATTCCGGTGAACGGCATATGGCGAAGCCGTGAACCGGGCGGAATTCCGAGGGTCCGGCGTGCCGATTCGCCTTGCGGCGGGCCGCTGTTCACCGTTTGTTGGATTCCGGTTGGGCCGCTCCTCGGAATTGCTTCCTAGCGTCTTCGACGTGCCAGCAAGTGCGACGAATTCCCTGCGAGTGGCCGTTCTCGCGGATTCCGACACCCGGTGGAAATGGGGCGCCCTCACCGCGCGCCGCATCGCCCCCGAGGACACGGATGTCCGCCTGGACGGGTACCTCCTGCGCGGCCGTGCGACCCCCACCGCCCGCCAGCTCACCGAGGTCGGTGTGCCGGCGGACGGCCTGAGCGAGGTCACCGCCGCCCAGTTCCTGCGCGCCATGGGCGAGGAGCCCTGCGACCTGGTGGTCCTCGCCCTGGTCGGCGGGGGAGTGCAGGCCATGCTGCACGGGCTTCGACGCGTCTGGCAGGACCGTCCCGACCGGCCCGTGGTGGTCACCGGCTACGTCGGGATCGTCTACGAGAAGCTGGCCGACGGCCTGCTGCTGCGCCACGGGGCCGACGTGGTCCTCGCCAACTCCCGCCGGGACGCGGAGCGTTTCCGCGCCGTGTACGAGGGCGTGGGCGCCGACGCCTCCGCGGTGACCGAGGTGGCGCTGCCCTTCCTGGGCGGCGAGCCGTACACCGGCCCGCGCGACCCGTACACGGTGGTGTTCGCCGCCCAGCCCTCCGTGCCGGAGAGCCGCCGCGAGCGCGCGTACCTGCTGGACCGGCTGGTGCGGCACGCCCGCCGCCACCCGGAGCGCCAGGTGCTGCTCAAGCTGCGCTCCAAGCCCGGGGAGCACACCACGCACCTGGAGGAGGTGCCCTACCAGAAGCTGGCCCGCGGCCTCGACCTCCCCGCCAACCTCCGCCTCGTCTACGGCCACATGGGGGAGGTGCTGGACCGCACCGACCTGCTCGTCACGGTCAGCTCCACGGCCGCCCTGGAGTCCCTCCACCGCCGCGTCCCCACCGCCGTCCTCACCGACCTGGGCATCCGCGAGGCGCTCGGCAACCACCACTTCGTCGGCTCCGGCTGCCTCACCTCCTGGGACCGGCTCGACGCCGGCCACCGCCCGGAACCCGACCCGCGATGGGTGGCGGGACAGGGCGTCGCCCCCGGGGGCACCGCCTCCGGGGCAGGGGCGTACGAGCACGCCTTCGCCGCGGCCCGCGCCCGGATCGGCGCCCTGCTCGGCCGTCCCGGCGGACTCCCGCCGCTGGCCCCGTACTACACGACCGCCACCGCGCCCGGCTACCTGCCCGGCGTCCTCGCCCGCCACCACCTCGCCCCCGACGGCGCCCCGCTGCCCGGCGCGCCCGCGACCGACCGGGCCCCGGGCCCGATCCGGCAGCTCGTGCGCCGGGCCGCCCGCGGCGCCTACCGGCACGGCGTGCAGCGGGTGGCCCCCGCGATCCGCCGCATGGGGGAGCTGTGACCCCGCCGCCCGCCACCCCGATCCCGGCTCCAGGAGCTGATCCCATGTCCCGTCCGCCCACGGCCCGCCGGGTGCTCGCCGTGATCCCCGCCCGCGGCGGCTCCAAGGGAGTGCCCGCGAAGAACCTCGCCGCCGTCGGAGGCGTGCCCCTGGTGGTGCGCGCGGTGCGCGAGTGCCGGGCCGCGCGGCACGTCACGGACGTCGTCGTCTCCACCGACGACCCGGCCATCGCCGACGTCGCCCGGCGGGCCGGCGCGGAGGTCGTCCTGCGGCCCGCCGCCCTCTCCGGCGACACCGCCTCCTCCGAGGCGGCCGTCCTGCACGCCCTGGACGTCCACGAGGACACCCACGGAGCCCCGGTCGGCGTCGTCCTGCTCGTGCAGTGCACCAGCCCGTTCCTGCGCTCCGACGACGTCGACGCGGTGGCCGCCGCGGTCGTCGAGGGCCGCGCCGACACGGCCGTCACCGTCGCCCCCTTCCACGGCTTCCTGTGGCGGGACGGCGAGGTCGGGCCCGACGGTCCGCACCCGGCGGGCACCGCCGGCGGCCACGGCGTCAACCACGACAAGTCCGTCCGCCCCCGCCGCCAGGACCGCCCGCAGGACCTGCTGGAGACCGGTGCCGCCTATGCCATGGACGCGGCCGGCTTCCGCACGCACCGGCACCGGTTCTTCGGCCGCACCGAACCCGTGCGCACCGACCCGGCCCGCGTCCTGGAGATCGACGACCCGCACGACCTCGCCCGGGCCCGCGCCCTCGCGCCGCTCCTCGACGCGGACCGGCCCGGCGTCCTTCCGACGGCCGCCGACCTCGACGCGGTCGTGCTCGACTTCGACGGCACCCAGACCGACGACCGGGTGCTGATCGACTGCGACGGACGGGAGTTCGTCGCCGTGCACCGCGGCGACGGGCTCGGCATCGCGGCCCTGCGCCGCAGCGGCCTGAAGCTGCTGATCCTGTCCACCGAACAGAACCCGGTCGTCGCCGCCCGCGCGCGCAAGCTGCGCGTCCCCGTGCTGCACGGCGTCGACCGCAAGGACCTCGCACTCAAACAGTGGTGCGACGAACAGGGCATCGCGCCCGAGCGCGTGCTCTACGTCGGCAACGACGTCAACGACCTCCCGTGCCTGGCCCTCGCCGGCTGGCCCGTGGCGGTCGCGAACGCCCACGACGCCGTCCGCGGCGCCGCCCGCGCCGTCACCACCCTCCCGGGCGGCGACGGCGCGATCCGGGAGATCGCCGGCTGGATCCTCGGCCCCTCCCTCGATTCCCTCCCCAGGTAAGGAAACCACCGGTCATGAGCACCAACTCCCGCATCCGCACCCTCGGTCCGCGCGAAGCCGGCCCCGGCCGCCCCGTCTACATCACCGGCGAGATCGGCATCAACCACAACGGCGACATCGAGAACGCGTTCAAGCTGATCGACGCCGCCGCCGAGGCCGGCTGCGACGCCGTCAAGTTCCAGAAGCGCACCCCGGAGATCTGCACCCCGCGCGACCAGTGGGACATCGAGCGCGACACCCCCTGGGGCCGGATGACCTACATCGACTACCGCCACCGCGTGGAGTTCGGCGAGGACGAGTACCGCCAGATCGACGCCTACTGCCGGAAGAAGGGCATCGACTGGTTCGCCTCCCCGTGGGACACCGAGGCCGTCGCCTTCCTGGAGAAGTTCGACGTCCCCGCCCACAAGGTCGCCTCCGCCTCCCTCACCGACGACGAACTGCTGCGCGCCCTGCGCGCCACCGGCCGCACGGTCATCCTGTCCACGGGCATGTCCACCCCGAAGCAGATCCGCCACGCGGTCGAGGTGCTGGGCTCGGACAACATCCTGCTCTGCCACGCCACCTCCACCTACCCGGCGAAGGCCGAGGAGCTCAACCTGCGGGTGATCCACACCCTCCAGCAGGAGTACCCGAACGTCCCCATCGGCTACTCCGGCCACGAGACCGGCCTGCAGACCACCCTGGCCGCCGTCGCCCTCGGCGCCGCCTTCGTCGAGCGCCACATCACCCTCGACCGCGCCATGTGGGGCTCCGACCAGGCCGCCTCCGTCGAGCCGCAGGGCCTGAGCCGCCTGGTCCGCGACATCCGCACCATCGAGGCGTCCCTCGGCGACGGCGTGAAGAAGGTCTACGAGTCCGAACTGGGCCCGATGAAGAAGCTGCGCCGCGTGCCCGGAGCGGTCGCCGACGCCGAGATCGCCGCGGCGGCGGGCGAGCCGCTGACGGTCTGAGACACGGACGGTGTGACACGCCGATGAGCTCACGCGCCGGGAGCACCGGCCCCCGCACGCTCGCCTTCGTGGAGAGCCCGGTACAGCTGCTGAACGTGCTGGAGTGGGCGCACGCGCACGCTCCCGGCGCCGAGCTCACTCTGGTGGTGCTGTCCCCCGTCGACCCGATGACCCGCGGCCAGCTGCGCCGCATGTGCGGGCTGGCCCGGGAGGAGGGCCACGAGGTCCGCTGGGAGGAGGCCCGCAGCGGTCCGGGCGCCCCGCTGCGCACCGTCGGGGGCCTCACGGCCGCCCTGCGCCGCGCCGACCGGGTCGTCCTCGGCGACCCCTTCTCGCGCTACGTCCAGCTGCTGCTGACCCTCACCCGGGCGCCCGCATTGGTCGTCGTCGACGACGGCACCGCGACCATGGAGTTCGTGGGGCAGCTCGCCCGGGGCGAACGCCTGGTCCGCTGGCACCGCAAGGGCGGCCGTCCGGGACCCCGGGACCTGCTGCTCGGCCCGGTGTCCGGCGCGGCCCGCCGCCGCCTGACGCCCAGCGGCGGCCGCACGGTCGAGGTGTTCTCCTCCATGCCGGTGGACGCCGTCCCGCCCGGCGTCACCGTCCGCCCCCACACCTTCGCCTGGACCAGGGAGCGCTTCGGCCCGCCCCGCGTCACCGGGGGCGCCGACCTGGTGGGCACCTCGCTGGTGGAGACCGGGGTGGTGGACCGCGACGCCTATCTGACGGCCGTCCGGGACCTCGCCCGCACCCACGGCGCGAGCCGCTACTTCGCCCACCGCCGGGAGGACACGGACAAGCTCCGCCGGCTGGCCGTCGACACGGGGCTGGAGGTCGTGCGCCCCGAGCTGCCCCTCGAACTGGTCGCCCGCCGCGGGCCGACGGCCCGCACCGTCCTCAGCTTCCCCTCCACCGTGGTGCACACCCTCCCGCTGGCCCTGGCGGGCACGGACGTCCGGGTCGCGGTCTGCGACATCGACCCCGCCTGGCTCACCGCCGGTGCCTCGCCGCGAGCCGGGGGCTTCCTGTCCGGCGTCACCCGCACGGCCCGCGGCGCCCACCGTCTGCCGGCGACTTCCGCGACCCGTGCGCGCCCCGTGCTCCCTCCGCCGCCCGCGACCCCCGCGGGACCGCCCGCGCCGCCGGCACCGGCGGTCTGAGGACGGGCGGACACCGACGGCTTCCCGCGACGGCTCTCCCCGTCGGCGGGCGGCTCCCGCGGAGGGGCTCCGGGCCCCGTCCCGCACGGGCTCCGACGGGTCCGCCGGACGGACGGACCGGCGTGCCCGCGGCGATGCGTGGTATCCGTGGGAAGGTGGAGGGGTGGCCTGTCACTCTCCGACGGCGGCCGGGACTGTGATCGATCTCACGTCCTGACGGGTACGGAGGGCCCTGACCCCCGTGGAAGAGCGGCGAGTTTACCCAGCCACACGCACAGCCATGCGTAGGGCGGCCAGTTTTTCTTCCCCTAACGGACTGATTTTTCTTGATCGAGCACCGGTCCAGCTCACTGGCGCCCTACTCTTCAAAGGGTGAAGCCACTGATGTCACTGGAGTCCGAGATCGAACTCGCCGGCGGAGCGGTGCTTCCCGGCGCGCTGTCCGAGGAGCTCCGCGCCGAGCTCGTGCTGTTCCGCCGTGACCTGCACCGGCACCCGGAACTCGGCCACCAGGAGTTCCGCACCACCGCGGCGATCAAGGAGCGGCTCGAGCGGGCCGGTCTCCGGCCGCGGGTGCTCTCCAGCGGGACCGGACTGATCTGTGACATCGGCGTGGGCGAGATCCCCGGCACGGACCGGGCGGTGCTCGCCATGCGGGCCGACATCGACGGCCTGCCCATCCCCGACATGAAGGCCGACTGCCCGTACCGCTCCACCGTGCCGGACCGCGCGCACGCCTGCGGACACGACGTGCACACCACCGTGGTCCTGGGCGCCGGGCTGATCCTGGCCGACCTGCACCGGCAGGGGCTGCTGACCCGTCCCGTGCGGCTGATCTTCCAGCCCGCCGAGGAGGTGCTGCCGGGCGGCGCCGCCGACGTCATCGCGGACGGCGCGCTGGACGGCGTCGGCCGGATCATCGCCGTGCACTGCGACCCGCGCGTCGACGCCGGCCGCATCGGACTGCGCCAGGGGGCCATCACCTCGGCGTGCGACCGGCTGGAGATCTCCCTCGACGGCCCCGGCGGCCACACCGCCCGCCCGCACCTGACCACCGACCTGGTCACCGCCGCCGCGCGGGTCGTCACCGACGTGCCCGCCCTGGTCGGCCGGCGCGTCGACTCCCGCAGCGGACTCGCCGTCACCTGGGGCCGCGTCGAGTCGGGCCACGCGCCCAACGTGATCCCGCAGCACGCCGAACTCTCCGGCACCGTCCGCTGCCTGGACCTGGAGACCTGGCGGCAGGCCGCGGACATCGTGGTCGCCGCCATCGACGAGGTCGCCAACCTGCACCGGGCCAAGTCGGAGATCACCTACGTGCGCGGCGTCCCCCCGGTCGTCAACGAGGCCGGGGTGACCGAACTGCTGCGCGACGCCATGATCGCGCGGCGCGGGCCGGAGTCCGTCGAAGGCACCGAACAGAGCCTGGGCGGCGAGGACTTCTCCTGGTACCTGGAGCACGTCCCCGGTGCGATGGCCCGCCTCGGCGTGCGCACCCCGGGCGAGCGCACCGTGCGTGACCTGCACCAGGGTGACTTCGACGTCGACGAGCACGCCATCACGGTCGGCGTCGAACTCTTCACCGCCGCCGCCCTGCTGGACACGCTGCGCTAGGGGAGGTCCGACACACGCCCGTGGGGGCGCTCATGTGTCGGACGCCTCCTGGGGCCGGCCGTAGTAGGCGATCTTGTCGTCGAGGACCTCCATGGCCCGGCGCAGTGCCGCCACGCGCTGTTCCAGCGTGGCACGGTGCTCGCGCAGGAAGGCGACACGGTCCTGCGCGGAACGGTCGGTGCGCAGGATGACCACGAACTCCCGCAGGTCCGCGATGCCGAGGCCGGCGTCCCGCAGGCACGTGATCAGGCCGATCCAGAAGATGTCGTCCTCGGTGTACTCCCTGCGCCCACCGGGGGAGCGCCGGACCGGTCCGATCAGCCCCTCGCGTTCGTAGTAGCGCAGGGTGTCGAGGGAGACGCCGGTGCGGCCGGCCGCCGCTGCCGGGGTGAGGCGCGTGGTCACGGGGCTCCTTGTCCGACCGTCGTCAGCGGGCTTCGGCGAAGCGCGCCAGGTGCTCGTCGCTCAGCCGCACACGGTGTGCGGCGAGTGCCTCCTCGATCTGCTCCACCCGGCTCGCACCGACGATGGGGTCGATCCCCCGGTGCATCAGCCAGGCGAGGACGACCTGGTTCCGGGTGGCCGCCAGCTCGCCGGCCACGTCGTCCAGGACCGCGAGGACCCGGGTGGTACCGGGATGATCATAGGTCTGCGGCAGCGGCTTGTCGGCGCGCACGTAGGAACCCCACATCAGCGAGCTGTACGACCACACGGTGAGCCCTTCCGACCGCGCGAGGTCCAGGTCATCCTCGGTGAGCAGGCGATGGGCGCTCTCCGCGAGCGGGGTGAGGGGACGCGGCTGGACGAGCGAGTGGCGCAGCTGCAGGGCCGTCCACGGTTCCACGCCCTGCTCGCGGGCGAGCGACCGGGCGCGTTCGACACGCCAGGCGGCGTGATTGGCGGCCCCGACGCGCAGCACCGTTCCCTTCGTGACCAGCTCGCCGAAGGCACCGACGGTCTCCTCCAGCGGCACGGTCCGGTCCTCGGCGTGGGCCCAGAGAAGATCGACGTGGTCGACGCCGAGACGCTCCAGGCTCCCCTCGACACCCCTGCGCACGGCGGGGGCGGACAGCCTTTCGGCGCTCTGCGGCCAGGAGTGCGCGACGAGCGGGTCCTGCCGGACCTTCGTCGCAATCCGCACCGTGTCGCGTGCGCCGGGGCGGGACCGGAGCCAGGCGCCGATGACCCGCTCGCTGGCACCGCCGAGGCCACTGGCGTCGGTCCAGAAGGAGTAGCAGTTCGCGGTGTCGAGCCAGACGCCGCCTCCGTCGGCGAAGGCATCGAGGATCGCGAAGGCATCCTCCTGGCCGACGCGGGTGCCGAAGTCGATCGTCCCGAGGACGATCCGGGGAGCAGTGGTGTTGAGGTCCATGCCCGTGATCCTCGGATCTGGAGCGCGCTCCAGATCAAGTGCTTTCGCGGAACCGGGCGCGGAACGGAGGGACAGGGGTGGCGAACACGCGGTGCCGCATGCCCTCGCCACGGTCGATCGGACGGAGGGGGCGGCCGGGTGCCGGGGTGCGGCCGCTGCCGGCGCGCACGATGGCGCGGGTGCCGCGGGTGCCGCGGGTGCCGCGGGTGCCGCGGGCACGAGGGCGCGGATGCCGGCCGGCTTGTGGCCCCCGGGCGCCGCGGGCGGATGCCGGCCGGCCCGTGGCCCCCGGCGCCGCTCCTGCACCCTCCCGCCCAGGCCCTCGGCACTCCCGTCCCACCCGTCCCTCCCGTCCCCCGTCCGGCCGTTCCGGTTGCGGCCGGGACGGGGGAGGGGCAGCGTGGTGCCGCGCCGTCAGGCATGCGCGCCTGACCGGTTCCGCCCCTTTCCGCCCCGGCGGTCCCCCCGGTTCACCAGGGTGTAACCGGCCAGCGGCACGAATGGATAACGGCGCCGCGGAACCCCGTTCCCAGGAGTGTCTACGCGCGTTAATGTGCGCCGAACCGAGCACCCGCTGCGGGGCTTTGGAGAATGGGGAACTTCAGATGCGTCGGACATCGAAACTGACTCGCGTCGCGGTGGGGGTCGCGTCGCTCGCACTCGCCGCCACGGCCTGCGGCGGCACCAGCAGTGACAACGGCGACAGCGGCGGCAGCACCAAGGAGGACCTCGGTCTCGCCATCGCCTACGACATCGGCGGCAAGGGCGACCAGTCCTTCAACGACGCCGCCTACGCGGGTCTGCAGAAGGCCCAGAAGGAGTTCGGCTACAAGACCGCCGACGTCGAGCCCACCGAGGGCGAGACGGACGCGGACAAGGAGCAGCGCCTGTCCTCGCTGGCCAAGCAGGGCTACAACCCCGTCATCGGCGTCGGCTTCGCGTACGGTCCGGCGATGGAGGCGGTCGCCGCGAAGTACCCGAAGACCACCTTCGGCATCGTCGACTCCGTGGTCGAGGGCGACAACGTCGCCTCCCTGGTCTTCGCCGAGGAGCAGGCGTCCTACCTGGCCGGCGTCGCCGCCGCCAAGGCCACCAAGACCGACGTCGTCGGCTTCGTGGGCGGCGTGGACATCCCGCTGATCCACAAGTTCGAGGCCGGTTTCCAGCAGGGCGTCAAGGCCACCGACCCGAAGGTCAGGGTGATCCCCCAGTACCTGACCCAGACGGCGGAGGAGGGCGGCTTCTCCAGCCCCGACAAGGGCAAGGCCGCCGCCGAGGGCCAGATCGAGAAGAAGGCCGACGTCATCTACCAGGCCGCCGGTCTGTCCGGCCAGGGCGTGATCGAGGCCGCCGCCAAGGCGAAGGTCTGGGCGATCGGCGTCGACTCCGACCAGTACCAGCAGGAGGCCCTGGCGTCCTACAAGGACTACATCCTCACCTCCGCCCTGAAGGACGTCGGCGGCGCGGTCTACGCGCTGGCCAAGTCCGTCGAGGAGGACAAGCCGCTGACCGGCACCCAGGTCTTCGACCTCAAGGTGGACGGTGTCGGCCTGTCCGACAGCAACCCGAAGATGGCCGAGGTGCCGGGTCTCACCGACGCGGTGGCCAAGGCCAAGGAGGGCATCGTCGACGGGACGATCACCGTCAAGACGGAGTAGCGGACCGGCGCCGGCCGTGCGGCGCGGGGCGTCCGGGAGACGCCCCGCCACCGGCCGGCGGTGAAGGGTCCTGGTCCACCACCGCGGAGGCGGGCGGACGGCACACGTGCCCCCGCCCGCTTCTGCGTGTGGGCGGCACACGCGCCCCCGCCCGCCCGCGCGCATGGACGGCGCCCGCCCCGCCCCCTCGCACCTAAGGGCAGTGGCCGCCCTCACATCACCCAGGGCCACGTCCTCTTCGCAGTCGGCAACGCCGTGACCAGCGCGCACGACCGCTTGGCCACGGGCGCATAACAAGGTGGACAGAAGGGGTTTTCAGGCAGGTCTACGCGCGTTAATCTGCGGCGAAGCCAGCGCCGTTGCTGATACCGTCCGGCGCTTTGTACGACAGGAGCACCACACCATGCGCCGGATTTCCCGGATCACGGTCGCAGGCGCAGCGACCGCCTCCCTGGCCCTCGCCCTCTCCGCCTGCGGCGGCACCTCGACCTCCTCGTCCTCGGACTCCTCCGGGTCGAAGGAGGACAAGGGCCTGGCCATCGCGTACGACGTCGGCGGCCGCGGCGACCAGTCCTTCAACGACGCCGCCTACGCGGGCCTGAAGAAGGCCCAGGACGAGTTCGGCTACAAGACCGCCGACGTCGAGCCCACCGACGGCGAGACGGACGCGGACAAGGAGCAGCGCCTGGCCTCGCTGGCCAAGCAGGGCTACAACCCCGTCATCGGTGTGGGCTACGCCTACGCCGCCGCCGTGAAGGGTGCCGCGGAGAAGTTCCCGGACACCACCTTCGGCATCGTCGACGACGCCACGGTCGAGGCGGACAACGTCGCGGACCTGGTCTTCTCCGAGGAGGAGGCGTCCTACCTGGCCGGCGTGGCCGCCGCCGAGACCACCAAGACCGACGTCGTCGGCTTCATCGGCGGTGTGGACATCCCGCTGATCCACAAGTTCCGCGCGGGCTTCGAGCAGGGTGTCAAGGACACCAACCCGAAGGCCAAGGTCATCTCGCAGTTCCTGACCCAGACCGCGGAGGAGGGCGGCTTCTCCAGCCCCGACAAGGGCAAGAGCGCCGCCGAGGGCCAGATCGAGAAGAAGGCCGACGTCGTCTACGCGGCCGCCGGTCTCTCGGGCCAGGGCGTCATCGAGGCCGCCGCCGCCAACAAGGTGTGGGCGATCGGTGTCGACTCCGACCAGTACAAGCAGGAAGCCCTCGCCAAGTACAAGGACTCGATCCTCACCTCGGCGATGAAGGACGTCGCCAAGGCGGTGTACAACCTGGCGCAGTCGGTCGAGGACGGGAAGCCCGCGACCGGTATCGTCAAGGGCGATCTGAAGACGGGTGAGGTGAGCCTGTCGAACTCCAACCCGAAGTTCGCGGACGACGCCGAGCTCCAGGCAGCCATCGAGAAGGCCAAGGAGAAGATCATCAGCGGCGAGATCAAGGTCAAGTCCAGCTGACACCCCCTCCGAACGACCCGGAGCAGCGTGTGACTCCGGGGTTGCGTCCGCGCCACGGGGTGCGGGGAGCCAGGCTCTCCGCGCCCCGTCGGTTCGGTGCGCCACCCCTTTGTATGCCGTAGGGGCGCTACGCGCGTAGAAGGCCCCCGTCCCCAGGAGAGTGCGCCATCAAAGCGTCCAGCAGCCCTCCGGCCGGAGCGGCGGTCAACGGTCAGACCGCCGTCGAGCTCGCCGGGATCACCAAGCGATTTCCCGGTGTCGTGGCCAACCACGACATCCACCTGACTGTCCACAAGGGCACCGTCCACGCCCTGGTGGGCGAGAACGGCGCCGGCAAGTCGACCCTGATGAAGATCCTCTACGGCATGCAGAAGCCGGACGAGGGCACCATCGCCGTCGACGGCGAGCAGGTCACGTTCGGCTCACCCGCCGACGCCATCGCGCGCGGCATCGGCATGGTCCACCAGCACTTCATGCTCGCCGACAACCTCACCGTCCTCGAGAACGTCGTGCTCGGCAGCGAGAAGCTGTACGGGATCGGCGCCCGGGCCCGCCGCAAGATCAAGGAGCTCTCCGAGCGCTACGGCCTGGACGTGCGCCCCGACGTCCTGGTCGAGGAACTGGGCGTCGCCGCCCGCCAGCGCGTGGAGATCCTCAAGGTCCTCTACCGCGGTGCGACCACGCTGATCCTCGACGAGCCCACCGCCGTCCTGGTCCCGCAGGAGGTGGACGCCCTCTTCGAGAACCTCCGCGAGCTGAAGTCCGAGGGCCTGTCGGTCATCTTCATCTCCCACAAGCTGGGCGAGGTCCTCTCCGTCGCCGACGAGATCACCGTCATCCGCCGCGGCACCACCGTCGGCACCGCGGTGCCCGCCGAGACCACCTCCCGGCAGCTCGCCGAGATGATGGTGGGCAGCGAGCTGCCCAGCCCGGAGAAGGGCGAGTCGACGGTCACCGACCGCCCCGTCATCACCGTCGACAAGCTCCGCCTGACCGCCCCGGGCGGCAAGGCCCTGCTCGACGACATCACCTTCACCATCCACGAGGGCGAGATCCTGGGCATCGCCGGCGTGGAGGGCAACGGCCAGACCGAACTCGTCGACGCGCTGATCGGCCTGCGCGCCGCCGACTCCGGCGTCATCCGGCTCGCCGACGAGGAGATCACCGCCTGGAGCACCCGCAGGCGCCGGGAGGAGGGCATCGGCTACATCCCCGAGGACCGCCACCGCCACGGCCTGCTGCTGGAGGCGCCCCTCTGGGAGAACCGCATCCTCGGCCACGTCACCGAGAAGCCCAACGCCAAGGGCATCTGGCTGGACCCCAAGGCCGCGCAGGAGGACACCCGCCGCATCGTGACGACCTACGACGTCCGCACCCCGGGCATCGACGTCACCGCGGCCTCCCTGTCCGGCGGCAACCAGCAGAAGCTGATCGTCGGCCGCGAGATGAGCCACAAGCCGCGCTTCCTGATCGCCGCGCACCCCACCCGCGGTGTGGACGTCGGCGCGCAGGCCGCGATCTGGGACCACATCCGTGAGGCCCGCCGCGAGGGACTGGCCGTCCTGCTGATCTCGGCCGACCTCGACGAGCTGATCGGCCTGTCCGACACGCTCCGGGTGATCTACGACGGCAAGCTGGTCGCGGACGCCGACCCCGCGACCGTCACTCCGGAGGAGCTCGGCACCGCCATGACGGGTGCCGCCACCGGCCACCTCGAACACGAAGACACCCCCGAGACCTCGGCCGACGCCCCCGAGTCTCCGGAAGACGAGGCCCGCTGATGAAGAAGTTCGACAAGGAGCGCGTACTCCTCGCGGTGGCCGGACCGGTCATCGCGCTGGCCGTGGCCTTCGTGCTGAGCGCGATCGTGCTGCTCGCCTCCGGCAAGAACCCCACCGAGCCGTTCGCCCTGATGTTCCAGCAGGCGACGTACTCGGACATCCAGGTCCTGATCATCAACCAGGCGTCGATGTACTACATCGCGGCCCTGGCGGTGGCCATCGGCTTCCGGATGAACCTGTTCAACATCGGCGTCGACGGCCAGTACCAGCTCGCCGCCATGATGGCCGCCATCGTCGGTGCCCACGCCGACCTGCCGGCCGCCCTGCAGATCCCGCTGCTGCTCCTGACCGCCGTGTTCACCGGCGCCTTCTGGTCCGGCATCGCCGGTGTCCTGAAGGTCACCCGCGGCGTCAGCGAGGTCGTCGCGACGATCATGCTCAACGCGATCGCCACCGCCGTCATCGGCTACCTGTGGCTGCCCAGCGTCTTCGGCGTCAAGGTCGGCAACAACAACACCACCGGCGAGATGAACGAGTCCGGCTGGGTCCCCGGCCTCGACATGGGCGACGCGGGCGAGATCTACGGCCTGGTCCTCCTCGCCGTGGTGCTCGGCATCGGCTACTGGGTCGTCCTCAACCGCACCCGGTTCGGCTTCGACCTGCGCGCCTCCGGCGCCTCCGAGTCCGCCGCCGCGGCCAGCGGTGTCAGCCCCAAGCGCATGGTGCTCACCGCCATGCTGCTCTCCGGCGCCATCGCCGGACTCGCCGGCCTGCCGATCCTGCTCGGCGACACCCACACCTACAGCCTCAACTTCCCCACCGGCATCGGCTTCCTCGGCATCGGCATCGCCCTGCTCGGCCGCAACAGCCCGGTCGGCATCGCCTTCGCCGCCGTGCTGTGGGCCTGGCTCGACAAGGCGTCCCCCGAGCTGGACTTCCACGGCTACGACAAGGAGATCGCGGTCATCATGCAGGGCCTGATCGTCCTCTCGGTCGTCGTCTCCTACGAGGCCGTCCGCGAGTGGGGCCTGCGCCGCCAGCAGCGCCGTGTCGGCGCGGAGCTCGCCGCCGGACACGTCCTGGGCGCTGACAACAACACGAAGGAGGTGGCCGGCCGATGACTGCTCCGACCACTGCGACCGACGTCAACCAGCCGTCGCTGCAGCCCACGGCGCCGACCGGCCGCCGCATGTCGCTGCCGGTGCTGCTCCTGGTCATCGCCGGAGCCCTGGCGCTGACCTCGATCGTCCGCCTGATCACCGGCGCCAACGGCATCACCAACGTCAGCCAGATGTCCACCGCCCTCCAGCTCGCCGTCCCGATCGGCCTCGCCGGTCTCGGCGGTCTGTGGGCGGAGCGGGCGGGCGTCGTCAACATCGGCCTCGAGGGCATGATGATCCTCGGCACCTGGTTCGGTGCCTGGGCCGGGTTCCAGTGGGGTCCGTGGACCGGCGTCCTCGTCGGCCTCATCGGCGGCGCGCTCGGCGGCCTGCTGCACGCCCTGGTCACCGTCACCTTCAACGTCAACCACATCGTCTCCGGTGTGGCGATCAACATCCTCGCGCTCGGCGCCACCCGCTACCTCGCCCCGCTGGCCTTCGAGGGCCACCAGGGCGGCTCCGCCAAGCAGTCCCCGGCCGTCGAGTCGCTCGGCAACTTCACGGTGCCGGGACTCTCCGACGCCCTGCGGGACCTCAACGCCAAGGGCTGGTTCTTCGTCTCGGACATCGCGGGACTGCTCGGCGGCCTGGTCACCAACGTGTCCTGGCTGACCCTGATCGCCGTCGCGCTCGTCCCGGCCACCTGGTACATCCTGTGGCGCACCGCGTTCGGCCTGCGCCTGCGTTCCTGCGGTGAGAACCCGATCGCGGCGGAGTCCCTCGGCGTCAACGTCTACAAGTACAAGTACCTGGCCGTGATCATCTCCGGTGCCCTGGCCGGCCTCGGCGGTGTCTTCCTGTCCATCGTCGCCAACCCCTTCTACCTGGAGGGCCAGACCAGCGGCCGCGGCTACATCGGCCTCGCCGCGATGATCTTCGGCAACTGGATGCCGGGCGGCCTCGCCATCGGCGCCGGCCTCTTCGGCTACACCGACAGCCTCAACCTGCGCGGCGGCTCCGCCAACGTGCACGCCCTGCTGCTGCTCGGCGCGCTGCTGCTGGTCATCGGCGCGATCTGGCTGGCGATCCGCAAGAAGTACGTCCACGCGGCGATCACCCTGGTCATCGGCATCCTCGTCTACGCCTGGTACGCCGGCACCAACGAGGTCCCCAACCAGGTCGTCGCCGCCACGCCGTACGTCATCACGCTGGTCGTGCTCGCCCTGTCCGCGCAACGGCTGCGGATGCCCAGGGCGAACGGCATGCCGTACCGGAAGGGACAGGGCAAGTGACCCCGGCCGCGGCGGACGCCGACTGGGAGGCGCTGCGCGCCCTCGCCCGCGAGGCGATGACCCACGCGTACGTCCCCTACTCGGGCTACCCGGTCGGCGTGGCCGCCCTCGTCGACGACGGGCGCACCGTCTCCGGCTGCAACGTGGAGAACGCCAGCTACGGACTCGGCCTGTGCGCCGAGTGCGGGCTGGTCTCCGAGCTGCAGCGCACCGGAGGCGGCCGGCTCACGCACTTCACCTGCGTGGACGGCCGGGGCGAGATCCTCGTCCCGTGCGGCCGCTGCCGGCAGCTGCTGTACGAGTTCGGCGGCCCGGACCTGCTGCTGGAGACCCCGGCGGGCATCCGGCCGCTGTCGGAGATGCTGCCCCAGCCCTTCGGCCCGCAGCACCTCACCAAGTAACGCCCAGCGGCCCCCTCGGACGACGGTCGGTACCGTCACCCGGAGGGGGCCGCACCCTTCGCACCCCGGAAGGAACGCCAGCATGGCCATGGACGCCATCTCCGTCATCCGCACCAAGCGGGACCGCGCCGAACTCACCGACGAGCAGATCGACTGGGTCATCGACGCCTACACCCGCGGGGAGGTGGCCGACGAGCAGATGTCGGCGCTCGCCATGGCGATCCTCCTCAACGGCATGAACCGGCGCGAGATCTCCCGCTGGACGGCGGCGATGATCGCCTCCGGCGAGCGCATGGACTTCTCCTCGCTGTCCCGCCCCACCGCCGACAAGCACTCCACCGGCGGCGTCGGCGACAAGATCACCCTCCCGCTGGCCCCCCTGGTCGCCGCCTGCGGCGCGGCCGTCCCGCAGCTCTCCGGCCGCGGCCTCGGCCACACCGGCGGCACCCTCGACAAGCTGGAGTCCATCCCGGGCTGGCGCGCCCTGCTCTCCAACGAGGAGATGCTGGACGTCCTGGACACCACCGGCGCCGTCATCTGCGCGGCCGGCGACGGGCTGGCCCCCGCCGACAAGAAGCTCTACGCGCTGCGCGACGTCACCGGCACCGTCGAGGCCATCCCGCTGATCGCCTCCTCCATCATGTCCAAGAAGATCGCCGAGGGCACCGGCTCCCTGGTCCTGGACGTGAAGGTCGGCACCGGCGCCTTCATGAAGACCCTCGACGACGCCCGCGAACTCGCCCGCACCATGGTCGGCCTCGGCACCGACTCCGGGGTGAAGACGGTCGCCCTGCTCACCGACATGTCCACCCCCCTCGGCCTGACCGCCGGCAACGCCCTGGAGGTCCGCGAGTCGGTCGAGGTCCTCGCCGGCGGCGGCCCCGCCGACGTCGTCGAACTGACCCTCGCCCTGGCCCGCGAGATGCTCGACGCGGCCGGCCTGAAGGACGCCGACCCGGCGAAGGCCCTGGCCGACGGCTCCGCGATGGACGTCTGGCGCCGCATGATCACCGCCCAGGGCGGCGACCCGGACGCCGAACTCCCCGTCGCCCGCGAGCAGCACGTCGTCAAGGCCGCCTCCTCCGGCGTCCTGACCCGCCTCGACGCCTACGACATCGGCGTCGCCGCCTGGCGCCTCGGCGCGGGCCGCGCCCGCAAGGAGGACCCGGTGCAGGCCGGCGCCGGCGTCGAACTCCACGCCCGCCCCGGCGACGAGGTGACCGAGGGCCAGCCCCTCCTCACCCTCCACACCGACACCCCCGACCGCTTCGACTACGCCCTCACGGCCGTCGACGGCTCCTACGACATCGCCGCCCCCGGTACGGCCTTCAGGCCCACCCCCGTGGTGCTGGAACGCATCGCCTGACCTGCGCTTTCCCCGATCGGGTGAACGGGACCGGTGGACCCCCGCCGGTCCCGTTCGGCGTGCTGGACTCGACGTTGCCCCGAAGGAGGCCGTGATGCACGCACTCACCGTGAGCGAGGAACCCGAACAGCGCTGGGACGACCTCGTCCGGTTCTGGGAGAAGATGGAGTGGCCCGAGGGCAGCAGGGTGGAGATCATCGAGGGGATCGTCACCGTGTCACCTGCTCGCACATACAGTCATGATGAGATCGCGGCGCGCATTCAGCGCCGTCTGTACTTCCTGATCCCCGAGGCCTGGGAGATCTTCCGGACGCAGGCCATCGCCGTGCCGTCCCGGTTGGGCATGTTCATCCCGGATCTCGTGGTCGCCCCGGTACGGGACCGCACCGATCCTGAGTCCCACATCCCTGCCGCGCTCGCAGAGTTGGTCGTCGAGGTCACCTCCAAGTCCAATGCCCGCCATGACCGCGTGAGCAAGCCCGCCGCCTATGCCGCCGCGGGCATCCCGCTGTTCCTCCTGGTCGACCGCTGGGCCCCCGACGGCCCGGCCGCGACCCTCTACGGCGACCCCAAGGGTGACGTCTACCGGCCCCTGCTCACGGCGAAGTTCGGTGAGCCGCTGAAGCTCCCCGCCCCCTTCGGCCTCGTGATCGACACCGCGGAGTTCCCGGCCCCCTGAGTACGCCGGCGGGACGTGGCCGTCACGCAGGCCGGGCAACGGAAAACCCCCGGACTCCGGTGTCTGTGGCGTCCTCACGGGCGCGCACGCTCATCCCAGCAGCGCCGCCACGACCACCAGCACCGGGACCGACAGCACCGTCGACACCAGGACGGCCTCCCGGGCCAGGGTCTCGCCCGCGCGGTAGCTGCTGGCGTAGGTGAACAGGTTCTGGGCGGCGGGGAGCGCCGAGGTGACGACCACGTCGAGGAGGAGGGGGCCGCGCAGGCCGAAGACGCCGGCCGCCAGGACCCAGGCGACCGCGGGCTGGACGAAGGACTTCAGGGCCACGGCGAGCAGCACCGCGCCGCGCTCGCCGTTGCGCAGGGGCAGGGTGCTGCCGCGCAGGGAGATGCCGAAGGCGAGGAGGACCGCCGGGACGGCCATGTTGCCGATGAGGGTGAGGGGGTCCATCACCGGGCCGGGGATGTCCGCACCGGTCGCTGACACCGCCACGCCCGCCAGCGAGCCCACCGCGACCGGATTGCGCAGCGGGGTCAGCAGCCGGCGTGCCAGGGACTGCCGGGCGCCGTCGGCGGTGGCCAGGTCGAGCACGGTCAGCGCGACCGGGGTGACGCCGACGAGCTGGAACAGCAGGACCGGTGCCACCAGCGAGGCGTCGCCGAGGACGTACACGGCGATCGGGATGCCGAGGTTGCCGGCGTTGACGTAGCCGGAGCACAGGGCGCCGATGGTGGTGCGGGCCACGCCCCAGCGGCGGGCCACCCCCACCGCCACGAAGACGCCCGCCACGCCCACCGCGCTCAGCGCCGTGACCAGGAGGCGGCTGGAGAAGACGACGGACAGGTCGGCGTCGGCGAGGATCGTGAACAGCAGCGCCGGTGACGCCACCCGGAAGGCGAGCCGGGTCAGGACCTCACTGCCGTGCGGTCCGAGGTAGCCCCGCCGGCCGATGAGGTAGCCGGCGCCGATGACGACCGCGATCACCGCGAAGCCGCTCAGCACCCCCTGCACGGCGGCCCCTGACGGCGGAGCGGGACACCGGGCGCGGCGGGCGGTGGCGGTCTGTGGCACATGCAGCCAACCCTCCGGGGGCGGGCGCGCCCGGGTCAATGTGATCCTCGTGGCGTGGCTGTTGCCCCCGGTCCGCGCGCCGCCCGCGCCGGTGTCCCGCTCCCTTCCTCGCCCGGTCCCAGGACCCCGCCCCGGGACCGTGGCCGGGCCGCGATGAGTTCCGGGCTCCCGCCGGGTCTACCGGTCGTGGACGCCATGACACCGCCCGTACTCGTGCTGCAGGGCCCCGTCACCCGGGACGGGGTGCGGGAACCCTGCGCCGCGCTGCGCGCTCTGCTGGACGGCCGAGGCGGCGGCTGCGGGGTGGTCGTGTGCGACGTGGCCGGACTGGGGCCGCCGGGTCTCGCGGCGGTGAACCTGCTCGCGCGGCTGCAACTGCTGGCCCGCAGGACGGGCGGGCGGATCCGGCTGCGGGACCCCGATCCCGCGCTACGCGCCCTGCTCGACCTGGTCGGTCTCTCCTTCGAGGTGGAGGGGCAGCCCGAACAGCGGGAACCACCGCTGGGTGTCGAGGAAGCAGTGGAACCCGGTGATCCGCCCGTCTGAGATCTCCAGCACCTGCACCGCCCAGGGCGTGTGACCGCCGGACTCCGGGTCGGGCTTGTACTGCGCGAACCCGGGCAGGCCGTTGACCTGGACCGGAAGCAGGCGGGAGTGGGCGCAGGCGGCGCCCATCGTGGTCATGAAGCCGGTGATGTCCTCGGCGCCGGTCAGCCACAGGTCGAACGGCGGCATCGTCATGATGGCGTCCTCGTGCAGCAGCGCGGTCAGGGCCGTCATGTCGTACCCCTCGAACGCGGCCACGTACCGGTCCAGGAGCTTCTGCTGCTCCTCGTCCAGCGGGTCGGAGACGGCCGCGTCCTCACCCGGCTGCCGCCGCTCGGCGAGCGTGGCCCGCGCCCGCTGCAGCGCGCTGTTCACCGAGGCGACGGAGGTGCCCAGCAGCTCGGCGACCTCGCTCGCCCGCCACGCCAGCACCTCCCGCAGGATCAGCACCGCCCGCTGCTTCGGCGGGAGTTGCTGGAGCGCGGCCATGAAGGCCAGCCGCACCGACTCCTTGGCGACGGCCGCCTCCGCCGGGTCCTCGACGGTGGGCAGCACCCGGGCGTCGGGGACCGGCTCCAGCCAGGTGTGGTCCGGGCGCGGTGACAGGGCGGCCTGGGCGAGCGGGGTCGACTCGGTCAGGTCCATCGGGCGGGCCCGCTTGTTGCCCGCCGTGAGCATGTCCAGGCAGACGTTGGTCGCGATGCGGTACAGCCAGGAACGCAGGCTGGAGCGCCCCTCGAACTTGTCGAAGCTGCGCCAGGCCCGGACCATCGTGTCCTGCACGGCGTCCTCCGCCTCGAAGGACGAGCCGAGCATCCGGTAGCAGTACCCGGTCAGTTCGACCCGGTGGGCCTCCAGCCTGCTGTCCAGGTCCGTCGTCGTCGCCGTGCCGTTCGTCATCGTCCACCCGCCCCTGTGGCCTGTCCGTGGTGCGTCGTCGCATCCAGCACTTCGGAAGCTACCGCAGCCCACTGACAACGGCCCGGCGAGCGGGAGAACACGCAGGCCGGAGCGTGATCGTGCCGGAAGGAGCGGTCGGATCGGGCAGGGGGAGGAAGGGGTGGGGAGGGGGGCCGGAGCGCCCAGCGCCCGGGGTCAGGCGGCCGCGGCCACCCGCCGCTCCACCCGGGCCGCCCGGGTGCCCAGCAGGGTGATCGCCCCGACGCCCGCCACCGCGACGAGCCCCACGCCGACCGTGCCGGCCCAGCCGGTGCCGTGGAAGGCGAGCGCCCCGACGGTGCTGCCGACGCTGGAACCGACGTAGTACGCGGACTGGTAGAGCGCCGACGCCTGCGCCCGGCCGTGGGTCGCGATCCTGCCGACCGCGGAGGACGCCACCGCGTGCCCGGCGAAGAAGCCCGCCGTGATCAGCACCAGCCCCAGCAGCACGAGGGGCAGCGAGCCGGCCAGGGACAGCAGCAGCCCCGCCGCGGTCGTGGCGCCGCCGGCGTACAGCGCGCCCCGGCGGCCGAGCCGGCTCACCAGGCGGCCCGCCGCCGACGCCGACACGGTGCCCACCAGGTACACCAGGAAGATCGAGCCGACGATGCCCTGGGGGAGGGAGAACGGCGCCTCCGTCAGGCGGTAGCCGATGACGGTGTAGACCCCGCCGAACACCGTCATGAACAGGGCGCCGATCGCGTAGAGCCGCCGCAGCAGCGGGTTCGCGAGGTGGCCGCGGACCGTGCGCACCAGCACGCCGGGGCGCAGGGAGCCGGGCCGGAAGTGCCGCGGCGCGGGGAGCAGCAGCCGGAAGGCCACCGCGCAGCCCACCGCGAGCACGCCGACGACGGCGACGGCGACCCGCCAGCCCCACTCCTGCGCCACCCAGCCGGTGAGGACCCGGCCGCTCATGCCGCCGACGCTGTTGCCCGCGACGAACAGCCCGATCGCGGTGACCAGCGCCCGGGGCGTGACCTCCTCCGCGAGGTACGCGGTCGCGGACGCGGGCAGACCGGCGAGGGCGGCCCCCTGGAGCGCCCGCAGCGCCACCAGGGCGCCGAGGGAGGGCGCGAAGGGCACCAGGACCCCGAGGGTGACCGCGACGGCCAGCGAGGCGGTCATGACCGTCCGCCGGCCGTAGCGCTCGGAGAGGGCGCTCATCGGCAGGACGAACACCGCCAGTCCGCCGGTGGCCGCCGCCACCGTCCAGCTCGCGTCGCCCGCGCTCACCCCGAAGTCGCCGGAGATCAGCGGCAGCAGGGCCTGGGTGGAGTACAGCAGCGCGAAGGCCGCCACCCCCGCGAGGAACAGCGCGAGGCTCATCCGGCGGTAGCCGGGGCCGCCCGGGGACATCCGGGACTCGGCGGGAGGCGGGGAGGAGGGAACGTTCGGACCGGCGTCCACCAGGGTGGACGCCCCGGTACTGGCGGGAGACATGCCTCGAACGTACGGACGGCCCCGCTGATCCGTCCAATGCATGGAATCGTCATAATCGTTCCCATGGTGCATCAGCAGAGGTCAGCGGAGTGGCTGTCACCGTCCGGTGACACAGAAGACATGGTGATGTCGCTCGCGCCCCGCCTCGCGTACTTCGCGGGCGTGGCGCGGACCGAGCACGTCACGCGGGCCGCGCAGGAGATGCAGGTGCCGCAGTCCACCCTGTCGCGGGCGATGGTCCGGCTGGAACAGGACCTCGGCGTCGACCTGTTCGCGCGGCACGGCCGCACCCTCTCCCTCACCCCGGCCGGCCGTACGTTCCTGCGGTCCGTGGAACGCGCCCTCGCCGAGGTCGGGCGGGCCGCGGAGGAGGTCCGTGCCGACGCCGACCCGGCCACCGGCAAGGTCGCCTTCGGCTTCCTGCACACCATGGGCGCGGAGACCGTGCCCGGCCTGCTGCACGCCTTCCGCGCCGACCACCCGCGGATCCGCTTCGCGCTGGTCCAGAACTACGGCGAGGCCATGCTCGAACGCCTGCGCGCGGGCGACCTCGACCTGTGCCTGACCTCTCCGGTGCCGGACGCCCCCGACCTCGTCGCCCGCCGCCTCGACGAGCAGAAGCTGCGGCTGGTCGTGCCCGCCGACCACCGGCTGGCGGGCCGCCGCCGCATCCGGCTCGCGGAGGCCGCCGACGAGACCTTCGTGACCCTGGAGCCCGGCTACGGCCTGCGCCGCATCACCGACGACCTGTGCGGCCGGGCCGGGTTCCGGCCCCGGGTGGCCTTCGAGGGCGAGGAGGCGGAGACGCTGCGCGGCCTGGTCGCGGCGGGACTCGGCGTGGCGCTGCTGCCCCCGCCGGCCGTCCCCCGCCCCGGGGTGGTGGAACTGACCGTCACGTCCCCCAGGGCGGCCCGCGAGATCGGCGTGGCCTGGCTGGCGGGCCGCCCCGACACGCCCCCGGTCGCGGCCTTCAAGAAGTTCCTGCTCTCCCGCAGAGGGTCGCTGCTGCCGCACTGAGGCGGGGAGGGGACGGGGACGGGAGGGGGACGGGCCGGCGGCCGGGCGGTGTCTCAGCGGCGCAGGGACGAGCCGAACCCGGCGGCCAGGGGCATGCGCAGGCCCAGCGGCGGCGGCGCGGCGAAGGCGTCCTGGACCGGACGGGAGAACGGCCGGCCGGACAGCACGCCGCCCACGAAGTTCTCGGCCAGAGCGAGCACTTCGTCCTTGTACTGGCTCAACCCGTGCCCGTCGGCGTGGACTTCGAAGCGGCACACGTCCCGGTTGGCCTTCTTGGCCCGTGCCGCAAGCCGGAAGGACAGCTCCGGGTCGGTCCGCGCGTCGTGGGTGCCGTGCACGATCAGCACGCGCCGGCCGGCGAGGTGCTTCACCGGTTCGAGTGTGTCCCCGCCCTCCTCCCCGGGCAGCCACGGGGCCAGCGCCAGCACGGAGTTGACGGCGTCGTGCCCGCCGGCGCGCAGCGCGGCCCGGCCGCCCATCCCGAGTCCGGCGAGGCACACGGGGACGTCCCCGTAGCGCCGTACGGCCTCGTCGGCGGCCCAGGCGGCGTCGTGCGCGAGGTGGGCGTGGCCGCCGTTCCAGCCCCGGTAGCGGTAGTGGACGACGTGCACGACGAGGCCGTCGGCGCGGCCCGTGCGGCCGAGCCGCCGCCCCAGGGCGCGGACGGAGGCGGCCGCCATCATCGGGGACGGCCTGCGGGTGGAGACCTCGTCACCGGTCGGGAGCAGGAGCACCACACCGCTCACCGCCGTCGGTTCGGGACCGAGGGCCTTGCCGAGCCGGGCCCTGCGAACCGGCGTCGCTTGCTGTGCCATGACAGAACATTCTCAGAACCCGGGCCGAACCCGACCCGTCCGTGCGGTCACCGTTACGTATCGACGGATTCGTACACCGGTGATCTACGCGCGTAGGGGTTACAGTGCCGAAATGACCAGCCAGAGCATCGTGAACACGCCGACGGCGGATCAGATCCGCCGGGCGCCCAAGGTTCTGCTGCACGACCACCTGGACGGCGGGCTGCGCCCCGGCACCGTCGTCGACCTGGCCCGGGAGAACGGCTACGACCGGCTGCCGGAGACCGACGCCGGAAAGCTCGGCCTGTGGTTCCGGGAAGCGGCCGACTCCGGTTCCCTGGAGCGGTATCTGGAGACCTTCTCGCACACCGTCGGCGTCATGCAGACCCGCGAGGCGCTGGTCAGGGTCGCCGCCGAGTGCGCCGAGGACCTCGCCGAGGACGGGGTCGTCTACGCCGAGGTCCGGTACGCCCCCGAACAGCACCTGGAGGGCGGGCTGACCCTGGAGGAGGTCGTCGAGGCGGTCGACGAGGGCTTCCGGGAGGGTGAGCGGCGGGCGAGGGAGAACGGGCGGCGCATCCGGGTCGGCGCCCTGCTCACCGCCATGCGGCACGCCGCCCGTGCGCTGGAGATCGCCGAACTGGCCAACCGCTACCGGGACCGGGGCGTCGTCGGCTTCGACATCGCGGGCGCCGAGGCCGGGTACCCGCCCACCCGGCACCTGGACGCGTTCGAGTACCTGAAGCGGGAGAACAACCACTTCACCATCCACGCCGGCGAGGCGTTCGGGCTGCCGTCCATCTGGCAGGCGCTCCAGTGGTGCGGCGCCGACCGGCTCGGGCACGGCGTGCGCATCATCGACGACATCGAGGTCCGCGAGGACGGCACGGTCGAACTGGGCCGGCTCGCCTCCTACGTCCGCGACAAGCGGATCCCGCTCGAACTGTGCCCCAGCTCCAACCTCCAGACCGGGGCGGCGGACTCCTACGCCGGGCATCCCATCGGACTGCTGCGGCGACTGCATTTCCGGGTGACGGTCAACACGGACAACCGCCTCATGTCGGACACGAGCATGAGCCGGGAATTCGAGCACCTGGTCGAGGCATTCGGCTACACGCTCGACGACCTCCAATGGTTCTCCGTCAATGCGATGAAATCAGCATTCATTCCTTTCGATGAACGACTGGCCATGATCAATGACGTGATCAAGCCCGGATATTCCGAGCTGAAATCCGAATGGCTGTTCCGGCAAACCGCTTCCACCAGCGGTTCTGTCCCAGAGAAGGGCTGACGCGGAGGACGTGTGCACACGCGGAATGCGGACGGTGTTCACCATCCGTCCGCATTTCGATGTTTGCGGCGGGGGGTACGGCGTGTTTACGGTCACGGCACCGCTCACATCCCCGTATCCCATTTCGAGGACACATCTTCATGAAGCAGTCTGCTGCCAAGACCCTCGGCGTCGCCGCCCTCGGTGCCGCCTTCGCCGCCACCGGTGCGGGTGCCGCCAACGCGGCGCCGGCGCTCCCCGACGCCGGTTCGGCCCTGGACACCGTCACCCAGGCGCTTCCGGCGGAGAACCTCTCCGGCGTGCTGCCCGGCGCCGAGCGCGCCCTGGAGACGGGTCAGCACGTGGCGGGCACGGGCATGACGGCCGCCCAGCCGGTCGCCCAGCAGCTCGTCTCCGAGGGCCCCACGCAGCCGGTGGCCGGTCTGCTCGGCGGCCTGCCGCTCCAGGGTCTGCCCACCCAGGGCCTGCCCGTCAACGGCCTCCCGCTCGGCTGACCCACCCAGGCGGAACCGCGCCGACGGGGCGCCCCGGTGTACGGGCGCCCCGTCGGCGTACCCGGACGCGGCGCACCCGGCGCCCCGGCCGGACGCACCGGGCACCCGGTGCCCGGGGCGGGAGCGGGCCGTGGCGGGCCGTCCCCCGCGGAGCCGTCCGCGCCCCGGGCCCGCGTCACCAGGCGGCCCGTTGCCTGTCCTCCGACGGCAGCAGGATCCACAGCGCGATGTAGAGCAGGAACTGCGGGCCGGGCAGCAGACACGACACGAGGAAGATCACCCGCATCGTGGTGGTCGACGTGCCGAAGCGCCGGGCCAGCGCGGCGCACACTCCGCCGAGCATGCGGCCGTTGGTGGGGCGGGCGAGGCTGGACATCGTGGCTCCTTCGTGAGCGGTCCGAGGCTCCCGTCCGGGTGCCTCTCTGCCCTCCACGTTACGGAGACGAAGGGGGCAAAGCGTCGCTCCACGGGGCGATCCCGACCCTGGGAATCGTCGGGGTCCGACCCTGAGCCGGCTCCTGGAGCGGCGGCGGGACGGCACGGTTCCCGGCCCGGCGGCGCAGCCAGGACCGTCCGGCGGGCACCACGAGAACGTGCGCGAGTGCCGCGCCCGCCGTGTTCAGCAGCAGCGAGTCGACGTCCACGACCTGCCCGGGAACCGCGGTCTGCAGCATCTCGATGCCCAGCGACAGCAGGGCCGTCGCGGCCATGGTGCGCACCAGCGAGCCGAGCGGGGACACCCCGAGCCGGCCCCCGGCCATGGGCAGCAGCACCCCCAGGGGGGCGAGCAGCGCCAGTCCCTCGGCGACCCGGCGGGCGCCCTCGGTCCAGCCCGCCGCGAAGTCGGCCCGCAGCCCGTCGAGCGGGTGCAGGTTGGCGGGCATGACCCAGGGGACGTCGAGCGGACGCAGCGTGTACCAGGCCACGAACGCCAGATACGTGGCCAGGAGGATTCCCCCCGTCACACGGATGCGGATCGCGGCGGTGCCGCCGATGGAGCCTTGACGCTGCACGAACCCCTAGACGCGGCCCCTGGCACCATCGGTTCCGTGCGGGGGGCCGTTCCCCGGCTGAGGCGTGCGCCACACCCGGCCGCACCGGCGGCCGACTCCGTCCACAGCCGGGACACCGCCGCTTCCGGCCGCCGGCCGCGGGGCCGGACGGCCGTTCCCGGCATCGGGCGCCTTCGCCGTCAGCGGTCCCCGGCGGCCTGGGCCGACGGCGGTTCGTTGCTCCCCGGGCGGGCCCGCACTTCCTCGGTGCACTCGTAGCGGCGCGGCGGTTCGTCGCCGGGCCCGCCCAGCACCACCGACCCGTCGCCCTCCGCCGTGGCCGAGTCGGAGAAGGTGCACACGACCTGAGCGAGCGCGAACGACGTGAGGTCGCCGGGCGGGGTGCTCAGGCGCAGGGTGTCCTCCGGGTCGCCGGGACGCGGTCCGCTCACGGTCGTCCGCGCCGGGACGTGCGTGCTGTACCCGGCGCGCTTCTCCGCGGCCGTCGGCGGGGCGGCGAGCGCGTCCAGCACGCCCTGGGCCACCAGCGCGCGCCGGCCGTCGTCCGCCGCGCCGTCGGGGACCCGCACCGTGCGGTCCACGGCCGCCAGGGACGAGCCGCACAGCAGGAACAGCCGCACCGGCAGGCCCACCCCGTCCCGGGTGGTCACCTCCGGCTCGGTCAGGGAGCAGCGCACCCGGGAGGGCGCGGGGCCGAAGTCGGTCGGCACCTCGGTGGCCCGGATGCCGCAGCCCGTGACCAGGACGCCGAGCGCGACCGCGGCGAGCAGCCCTCTGGCGCGGCCCGCCCTCGGCCGGTCCGTCCGTGCCGGGCCTGCGGCGGTCCGGCCTGCGGTCGCCGGACGTGCGTCCACGCCGCCCGCTTCCGTCCCGTGTCCGCCCGTGTGTCCCGCGTGCCTGCGGCGCCCGTTCATCCGGCGTCCCCCTTGCCGCCCCCGCCCTTGCCGGCGGACCTCCGCGTGCCGTCCGGCACGTCCCCGTTCCCCTCGTCGGCCCGCGCGCCGGCCCCGCTCCCGGTGCCGGGTCCCGCGCCCGTGCTGCTCGTACTGCTGGTGCCCTTCGTGCCGGCCGTGCCGTTCGTCCGGGCCGCGGCCCTCGTGCCGTCGGCGGCCTCGGCGTCCTCGGCGGCATCCCGCTCCGTCAGCGCGGTGGCGTCCCGGGGCAGGCTCAGGGTGAACACCGCACCCCCCTCGGGGTGGTTGAACGCGGTGATCTCGCCGCCGTGGATGTGCGCGTTCTCCAGGGCGATGGACAGCCCGAGCCCGCTGCCCTCGGAGCGCGGCCGGGAGGCGCTGGCCTTGTAGAAGCGGTCGAAGACGTGCGGCAGGACCTCCTCGGGGACGCCCGGCCCGCGGTCGCGCACCTCGATGACCACCGCCCCGCCGTCCTCGGCACCGTCCTCCCGCTCCTCGCGCACCGACACCCGCACCGGCGAGCCGCCGTGCTTGAGGGCGTTGCCGATGAGGTTGGCGAGGATGACGTCCAGCCGGCGCGGATCGATCCGGGCGTGGATGCCGCGCTCGGCGTCCAGTTCCACCGCGTCCAGCCAGGCCCGGGCGTCGATGCAGGCGGTGATCTGGTCGGCGACGTCGACGTCGTCCAGGACCAGTCGGGCGGTGCCCGCGTCGAAGCGGGTGACCTCCATCAGGTTCTCGACCAGGTCGTTCAGCCGCCGCGTCTCGCTCACCACGAGCCGCACCGCCGGCTCGATCATCGGGTCGATGCCGCCGCCCTCGAACTCCAGCTCCTCCTCCAGGACTTCCGTCACGGCGGTGATCGCGGTCAGCGGGGTGCGCAGCTCGTGGCTCATGTCGGCCACGAACCGGCGGGAGGCCTCGTCGCGTGCGGCCATCTCGGCCACCCGCTGCTCCAGCGCCTCCGCCGCCTTGTTGAACGTGCGGGACAGGTCGGCCAGTTCGTCGGTCCCGGACACCCTGAGCCGGGTGTCCAGCCGGCCCTCGCCGAGCCGCCGCGCCGCCGTGCCGAGCCGCTGCACCGGCTTGAGCACGGTGGTCGCGGCGGCCTGCGCGAGCAGGGCGGAGCCGATCAGGGCCAGCCCGGTGGCGATCCCCAGGGACCAGGCCAGCGAGTTGAGGTCCTTGGCCTCCGGCTCCAGCGACTTCAGCATGTAACCGGTCGGCCCGCCGCCGATCATCCGGGCGCCCGCCACCAGGTAGGGCGTGTCGTCCTCGACGATCCGCTGCCAGTACATGCGGTGCGGGTGCTTGTTGGTGGAGGTGATCTTCTGCTCTTCGGTCACCGCGGTGCGCAGCGACTCGGGCACGTCCTGCAGCGAGAAGCCGTTGAGCCCGCCCGAACTGCCGTAGACCGTACGGCCGTCGGGGTCCTGGGCGACCAGCAGCACCGTGAAGCGCTGACTGCTGTTCGCCATCTGCCCGGCCGTGTGCTGCAGTTCGTCCTGGGTCGGGTGCTCGGGCAGCGCGCCCGCCCGGTTCTGCATCGCCTGCTCGAAGTCGCGCAGCACCGCGTCCTGCGTCCGGGTCAGCACCGCCTCCCGGTTGAGCCAGTACGCGATGCCGGACGCCGACACGGCCGCGGTGAGCGCGACCAGCGCGAACACGAGCACGAGCCGCAGCCTGAGGCTGGTCAGGCGCAGCCGCGCCCAGACTCCCTTGCGTGCCGCGGACCAGCGGCGGGTTCCCCCCTGGTGTTCCTGGGTCACTGAGGCGGGTCCAGCCGGTAGCCGACACCGCGCACGGTACGGATCAGGGTCGGGGACGACGGCACGTCCTCGACCTTGGCGCGCAACCGCTGCACACACGCGTCCACCAGACGCGAGTCGCCCAGGTAGTCGTGCTCCCACACCAGCCGCAGCAGCTGCTGCCGGGACAGGGCCTGTCCCGGACGGCGGCTCAGCTCCAGCAGCAGCCGCAGCTCGGTGGGCGTCAGCTGGAGGTCCTCGCCGTTCTTCGTGACGGTCATCGCCGACCGGTCGATGACGAGGCTGCCGAAGGTCGCCGAGTCGCTGGACTCCCGCTCGCCGCGCCGCAGCACCGCCCGGATCCGGGCGTCCAGCACCCGGCCCTGCACGGGCTTGACGACGTAGTCGTCGGCGCCGGACTCCAGCCCGACCACCACGTCGATGTCGTCGTTGCGCGCGGTGAGCAGGATGATCGGCAACTGGTCGGTGCGCCGGATGCGCCGGCACACCTCGAAGCCGTCGATGCCGGGCAGCATCACATCCAGCACGATCAGATCCGGTCGCTGCTCGCGGAGCAGTTTCAGACCGTCCTCACCGCTGGCAGCGGTCGCCACCCGGTGTCCCTGGCGCGTCAGGGAGAGCTCCAGGGCCGTACGGATGGCGTCGTCGTCCTCGATCAGCAACAGGGAAGGCACGGGCTCATTCTGGCCCATGGAGGGCTTCCGGTTCGACCCGCGGAGTCAGATGCCCGCAGGGCCCGCACAAAGGCGCTCCCCGCACCGGCCCGCGCACCCGCCCGCGCGCCGCTCGCGTGAAGATCGTGTGCGCGCGGGCGGCCGGTCCCTGTGACAGGTCTGTGACAGTCGGCGGACACGGCCATGAAGTGGGTTCGGCAAGCTTTTCGGCACAGGCAGGGATCAGCACCGAGAAGACCGGAACTCCACGACGGGGGGCGCGAGATGAACACGCTGCACGGCTCCAGCACCAGCGCAGTGGTCACGCGTCTGCACGACGTGCACCGGGGTGCCGAGAAGTCCGGTGCCGTGGCCAAGCGGGGGTGCTCGCACGGCACCGGGCGTCACACCACGTTCATGACGGTGGTGGACGCGCCGACGGGGGAAACGCACGGGGGAAGCGCGTACGGGGAGGGCTCGGGGGAGCGTCGCTCGCCGTCGGAGGCGGAGTTCACCGCCTACGTCCAGGAGCGCCGCGCCTCCCTGTACGCCACCGCCTACCACCTGACCGGCGACCGCTTCGAGGCCGAGGACCTGCTGCAGAGCGCGCTGTTCTCGACCTACCGGGCGTGGGACCGGATCAGCGACAAGGCGGCGGTCGGCGGGTACCTCCGCCGCACCATGACGAACCTGCACATCAGCGCCTGGCGGCGCCGCAAGCTCAACGAGTACCCGACCGAGGAACTGCCGGAGACGGCCGGCGACACGGACGCGATGCGCGGCACCGAGCTGCGCGCGGTCCTGTGGCAGGCCCTGGCCCGGCTGCCCGAGCTCCAGCGCACCATGCTGGTCCTGCGTTACTACGAGGGCCGCACGGACCCGGAGATCGCGGACATCCTCGGCATCAGCGTCGGCACGGTGAAGTCCAGCATCTGGCGGTCGCTCCGCCGGCTGCGCGAGGACGAGGTCCTCAGCTTCGGCCGTGACGAGGAGAACGCCTTCGGCGAGCTGGTCGCCTGAAGGTCCCGGGGACCGGACGGGGAAACGGAACCGGCGGACCGGGGGGTCCAAGGGTTCCGGGAGGCCGGTCACCGGGGAACCGCGGGGATGCCGGGGGGCGTCACCGCACACACGGGGGGGGGACCTCAAGGGGGTCACGGGGGACCCTGGGGGGGGATCCGGGGGGATCCCGCGAGGGGGGAAGCACGGGGGGAGTACGGGGGAGCACCAAGGAACGGGACTGGAGGGCCGGGGGGTCCGTCCAGTCCCGTTTCCGTGTGTGCGGGGAGGGGGCCCGAGCCCGTGCCTCCCGGCCGCGGACCGCTTGTGCGGCCCGCCCCCGGTCGGCCAGGATGCGCGGAGAGGCCGTCCGTGATCCACGGGGAAGCCGTCCGTGATCCACGGGGAAGCCGTCCGTGATCCAGGGGGAAGCGGGCGTCCGGGCCCCATGGGGAAGCGGGCGTCCGGGCCCCATGGGGAAGTCGGCGTCCGGGCCCCACGGTGAAATCGTCCGCGCTCCGTGACATGCCCCGGGTCGCCGCCTGCCGCCGTGTGGCGGGACAGCTGGCCCGGGCGGACGGCGGAGACGTTCCAGCACCTTCCGGGAGATCCACGTGAACCGAACGTCCGTCGGCGGTGCGCTGATCGCCGTCGGTGCCGTCGCCGTCATGGCCGGTGTCCTGATGTACGTGCTCCCGGGGCCCGGCCTTCCCGTCCTCGTGGTGGGGACGGTGCTCACCGCCGCCGGAGCCGCCGTACGGCTGCTCGGCAGCGGGCGGAACGAGCGGTCGCGGTCGGCCGGACCCTGAGCGCGCGGCACCGCCCCGCGGGCGGACCGGTCCGGCTACGCCGTCGCCGCGCCCGTGCCCGCCGGGGAGAGGCCCGCGGACGCCGCCGCGCGCAGCCGGCCCAGGGCCTCGTCGCGGTCGCAGGCGTGGGCGCCCAGGGCCGTCTGACGGGCGATGATCGACCGCTCCAGCCGCATCAGGCGCCAGCCGCGGCGCAGCAGGAACGGCACGGACTTGCGGCCCTCCCGCAGGTCCCGCAGGAACCGGCGGCGGAACGTCGTCACCGCGCCCCGGCTCAGGCACAGCGCGTCGGCCAGCAGTCCCGCCTCGCGGCAGCGGCCGACGATCTCCGCGGCGAAGACGCCCTCGGCGATGAACAGCGGGGCGCCGCCGATGTCGACGCTGCCCTCGCCGGTGCGGGCGCTCAGGGAGATGTCGTAGACGGGGATGCCGGTGCGGCCGGTGCGGCACAGCCGTTCGATCGCGGCGACGGCGGTGTCCGCGTCCCACGAGCCGGGATGGTCCCAGTCGATGTCGGAACTGCCCGCGACCAGCGGGAGCGTCGGGTCGTCGCCCTCCTTGTAGAAGTCGTCGAGGCGCAGCACCGGAAGGCCGGAGCGGGCCGCGAGGAGGGACTTGCCGGAGCCTGAGGGGCCGCAGAGCAGCACGACACGCGCGGATATGGGCGACTGGGAACTCACGGAACACCATTGTGCGGCAGCGGGCGGCCCCCGGACGACCCGGTGGGTCGACTTTGATGCGCGCCTCACACCTCAACTACGCTGCGCGTCGACCCGTTCACGCAGTGCAGGCAAGCGAAGGCAAGAGGTGGCAGCAGCGATGGCCCGACACGTCTCCCCGAAGAAGCCGACCGTCCGGCGCGCGCTTGCGGTCCTCTCCGTCGCGGGCGCGGCCCTCGGGGCGGGGGCCGGCTCGGCGGCGGCGGACACCGAGCCGCTGCTGGGCGTGGCGGAGAGCCGCCCCACCTCGCTCGGTGAGGTCGACCCGCAGGCCGGGCTCCAGGCGCTGACCGGCACCGTCGGGTACGTCACCGGCCCGGTCGCGGGCCTGAAGCCCAACCCGCTGGCCGGCACCGGCGTCGACCCCCTCGACAACGGGGTGGGCACCCAGCTCGCCGACTTCCAGCCGCTGACCTCGCAGGCGGTGACCGGCCCGGTGGCGCAGGCCCCGTCGGTCGACAGCATCCCCGTCGTCGGCCAGGTGACCGGGCTGCTCGGCGCCTGACCCGGCCACCGGCCCGCGTCGGCCCCGCCCCGGTACGCGTAGGAGTCCCGCCCCGGCACGCGAAGAGCCGCCCCCGCATACGAAGAGCCGCGCCCCTCCCGGACGGAGGAGGGACGCGGCTCTCCAGCTGTGGGGGTGGCGGTCAGGTCAGTACGCCGAGCCGGACGCGCCCAGCGAACCCGTCGGGTGCCAGACCGTCTTGGTCTCCAGGAAGGCCGTCAGGCGCTCGGTGCCGGGCGTCGCCGCCCAGTCGTCCACAGGCTGTGGACGCAGCACCCGCTTGAGGTTGTCGGCCGCCGCCGTCTCCAGCTCCTTCGCCAGCACCTCGTCGGCGCCCGCGAGGTCGATCGCGTTGACGTCCTGGTGCGCGGCCAGCGGCGCGGCGATCTCCGCCGTGCGGCCGGACAGCACGTTGACGACCCCGCCGGGCAGGTCGGAGGTGGCCAGCACCTCGCCCAGCGACAGGGCGGGCAGCGGAGCCCGCTCCGAGGCCACCACGACCGCCGTGTTGCCGGTGGCGATCACCGGGGCGACGACCGAGACCAGGCCCAGGAAGGACGACTCCTGCGGGGCCAGGACGGCGACCACGCCCGTCGGCTCGGGGGACGACAGGTTGAAGAAGGGGCCCGCGACCGGGTTGCCGCCCCCGACCACCTGGGCGATCTTGTCGGTCCAGCCCGCGTACCAGACCCAGCGGTCGATCGCCGCGTCCACCTGGTCGGCGGCCTTGGACTTCGACAGCCCCTCGGCCGCCGCGACCTCGCGGACGTACTGCTCGCGGCGGCCCTCCAGCATCTCGGCGACGCGGTACAGGATCTGGCCCCGGTTGTACGCGGTCGCGCCGGACCAGCCGCCGAACGCCTTGCGGGCGGCGGACACCGCGTCCCGGGCGTCCTTGCGGGAGGACTGCGGGGCGTTCGCCAGCCACGTGCCCTTGGAGTCGGTCACCTCGTACACCCGGCCGCTCTCCGAACGCGGGAACTTCCCGCCGACGTACAGCTTGTAGGTCTTGAAGACACTGAGTCGCGGGTCAGACATCGAGGTACGCCTCCAGGCCGTGGCGGCCGCCCTCGCGGCCGTAGCCCGACTCCTTGTACCCGCCGAACGGCGAGGTCGGGTCGAACTTGTTGAACGTGTTGGACCAGACGACACCCGCCCGGAGCTTGTTCGCCACGGCGAGGATCCGCGAGCCCTTCTCCGTCCAGATGCCCGCCGACAGGCCGTACGGCGTGTTGTTCGCCTTGGCGACGGCCTCGTCCGGGGTGCGGAAGGTGAGCACCGACAGCACCGGGCCGAAGATCTCGTCGCGGGCGACGGTGTGCGCCTGGGTGACGCCGGTGAACAGCGTCGGGGCGAACCAGTAGCCGCTCTCCGGCAGGTCGCAGGGGGCGGACCAGCGCTCGGCGCCCTCCGCCTCGCCCCGCTCGACCAGCGAGGTGATGCGGCTGAGCTGCTCCTCGGAGTTGATCGCGCCGATGTCGGTGTTCTTGTCCAGCGGGTCGCCGAGGCGCAGCGTGGACAGGCGGCGCTTGAGGGCGTCCAGCACCTCCTCCTCGACCGACTCCTGCACCAGCAGCCGGGAGCCCGCGCAGCAGACCTGGCCCTGGTTGAAGAAGATGCCGTTGACGATGCCCTCGACGGCCTGGTCGACGGGGGCGTCGTCGAAGACGATGTTGGCGCCCTTGCCGCCCAGTTCGAGGGTGACCTTCTTGCGGGTGCCCGCGACGGTGCGCGCGATCTGCTTGCCGACCGCGGTGGAGCCGGTGAAGGCCACCTTGTTCACGTCGGGGTGCGCGACCAGGGCGGCTCCGGCGCGGCCGTCGCCGGTGACGATGTTGACGACGCCCCGGGGCAGCCCGGCCTGGCGGCAGACGTCCGCGAAGAACAGGGCGGACAGCGGCGTCGTCTCGGCCGGCTTGAGCACGACCGTGTTGCCGGTGGCCAGCGCCGGGGCGATCTTCCACGCGAGCATCAGCAGCGGGAAGTTCCACGGGATGACCTGGCCGGCCACGCCCAGCGGGCGCGGGTTCGCGCCGAAACCGGCGTGGTCCAGCTTGTCGGCCCAGCCCGCGTAGTAGAAGAAGTGCGCGGCGACCAGCGGCAGGTCCGCGTCGCGGGTCTCCTTGATCGGCTTGCCGTTGTCCAGGGTCTCCAGGACGGCCAGCTCGCGGCTGCGCTCCTGGATGATCCGGGCGATGCGGAAGAGGTACTTCGCGCGCTCGGAGCCGGGCAGCGCGGACCACTTCTCGAACGCCTTGCGGGCGGCGCCGACCGCGCGGTCGATGTCGGCCTCGCCGGCCTCGGCGACCTCGGAGAGGACCTCCTCGGTGGCGGGGGAGACCGTCTTGAAGACCTTGCCGTCCGCGGCCTCGGCGAACTCGCCGTCGATGAACAGGCCGTAGGAGGGGGCGATGTCGACGACCGAGCGGGACTCGGGCGCCGGGGCGTACTCGAATGCGGATGCCATGGTGATCAGTCCACCGTCACGTAGTCGGGGCCGGAGTAACGGCCGGTGGCCAGCTTCTGCCGCTGCATCAGCAGGTCGTTGAGCAGCGAGGAGGCGCCGAAGCGGAACCAGTGGTTGTCCAGCCAGTCCGCGCCCGCCGTCTCGTTGACCAGGACGAGGAACTTGATGGCGTCCTTGCTGGTGCGGATGCCGCCGGCCGGCTTCACGCCGACCTGCACGCCGGTCTGGGCACGGAAGTCGCGCACCGCCTGGAGCATCAGCAGGGTGTTGGCGGGCGTGGCGTTGACCGCCACCTTGCCGGTCGAGGTCTTGATGAAGTCGGCCCCGGCCAGCATGCCGAGCCAGCTCGCCCGGCGGATGTTGTCGTACGTGGACAGCTCGCCGGTCTCGAAGATGACCTTGAGCCGGGCGTTCGCCCCGCAGGCCTCCTTCACGGCGGTGATCTCGTCGTACACCTTCAGGTAGTTCCCCGCGAGGAACGCCCCGCGGTCGATGACCATGTCGATCTCGTCCGCGCCGGCGGCGACGGCCTCGCGGACATCGGCCAGCTTGACGGCGATCGGGGCGCGGCCCGCCGGGAAGGCGGTGGCGACGGAGGCGACCTTGACGCCGGAGCCGGCCACGGCCTGCTTGGCCACGGCCACCATGTCGGGGTAGACGCACACCGCGGCCGTGGTGGGCGTGGAGCGGTCGGTCGGGTCGGGGAGGACCGCCTTGGCGCCGAGCGCCCGGACCTTGCCCGGGGTGTCCGCGCCTTCCAGCGTCGTCAGGTCGACCATCGAGATGGCGAGGTCGATGGCGTACGCCTTCGCGGTCGTCTTGATCGAACGGGTGCCGAGGGAGGCGGCGCGCGCCTCCAGGCCGACCGCGTCGACGCCGGGCAGCCCGTGGAGGAAGCGGCGCAGCGTGCTGTCGGACGCGGTGACGTCAGCAAGTGCGTGGGGTGCAGTGGTGGGCATGGTCACCAGCCGAGCATATCTACGCGCGTAGCGGCTGTACAGCCCCCGACCTCATCTCCGCGACGCCCGGACGCTTCGGCGGCCCCCGCCCGCTGCGGAAGGGATTCCTCCGGTTCATGCGTCCCCTGCACCCCCTGCGCCCCACCGGTACCTCCCGCACCGTCCGTACCGGACCGCGGCTCGGGTCCGCACGCCTCCGTCGTGCAGAATCGCCGTATGACGACCCCCGAGCCCCAGTCGCCTGCCCCGGAGCCCAAGCAGCCCCCGGTGTCCGCCGCACCCGACGACCGGGACCAGGTGCACCGGTCCCCCGCGGGCATCGCCGGCGGCGTCCTGCTCCTCGGCGTCTGCGCGTGGTTCGGCATCGACGCCTCCCTCCGCGGTGAGGGCCGCACGCCATGGCTCGCGCTCGCCTCGCTGCTCCTGGCGGTGCCGCTGATCGTGGCCTTCACGCTGCGCCCCGCGATCCACGTCAACGAGGACCGGCTGCGGGTCCGCAACCCCTTCCGGCTGATCGTGCTGCCCTGGGGGCGGGTCGCCTCGCTGCGCTCCGGCTACTCCAACGAGGTCTTCTCCGACGCGGGCACCACGTACCAGCTGTGGGCCCTGCCGGTGTCCCTGCGCGCCCGCAAGCGGGCTGCCCGCCGCGAGATGCGGGCCACGGGGGAGCGGGCCTCCGGCGTCGACGTGCGCACCGCGGGACACGGCCCGGGCGGCGCCGCCCTCCGCCGGGGCGGGCGGCCGTCCGCCGCCGCCGACGACGGTCCGGTCCGGGGGCGGACCGACGGTGTCATGGACGAGCTGCGCGAACTGCACGAACGCCGTCAGGGCGCGGACGCCGCACAGGGCGCCCCCGTCGTGCGCTGGGCGTACGAGATCCTTGCGCCCGCGGCGGCCGGTGCCGTGCTGCTGGCGGTCCTGCTGGCGACGGGCTGAGGCCGGACGGCCGCACCGGCGGGCCCTGCGGGGGCGTACGGCTGACCGGTGACCGACCGGTGAGCCACCGGTGAGCCACCGGTGAGTGGCGGGTGAGGGCGCGGACGGACCTGGACGGCCGACGGGCCGAGGGGGCTGCACGGGCGCCTACAGGCGCCTACAGGCGCCTACAGGCGCCTACGGGAGCGTGCGGGCGAGTACGGGCGCACGTGCCAGCTGGTACGCAGGGCGCGCACGAGCAGGCCGGTGCGCCCGGCGCACCCGGCGTCGGCGGGCCCGGCGTCCCGTCCCCGTGGGCCGACCGCCCGTCCTTGGTGGGCCGGAGTTCGGCGGCCCCGAAACGCTCCGGGAGCGTTCCGGGCCCGCTGGGGTGAGGTGTGTGAGGTGCGCAGCCGCCCGGCCGGGGACCGGTGCCGGCGGCGTCAGATGCCGGCGGCGCGGGACAGGTCCCGCTTGAGCGCGTCCAGCAGTTCCGTCGCGCGGGCGCGGGCGGCCGGGAGACCGTCACGGCCGGAGACCGGGATCACGACCTCCAGGTAGCACTTCAGCTTCGGCTCCGTGCCGCTGGGCCGGACGATCACGCGGGCGCCGTCCAGGGTGTACCGCAGGCCGTCCGTGGGCGGCAGCTTCGCCGAGCCCCGGGTCAGGTCCTCCGCCTCGACGACGCGCAGCCCGGCCAGCTCGGCCGGGGGCTGCTCGCGCAGGCGGCCCATGGCGTCCGCGATCAGCGAGAGGTCCTGCACCCGGACCGACAACTGGTCGGTGGCGTGCAGACCGTGCTCCACCGCCAGGTCGTCCAGCAGGTCCGGCAGCGTGCGGCCCTCCGCCTTGAGCACCGAGGCCAGCTCGGTGAGCAGCAGCGCCGCCGTGATGCCGTCCTTGTCGCGGACGCCGTCCGGGTCGACGCAGTAGCCGAGCGCCTCCTCGTAGCCGTAGCGCAGGCCGTCCACCCGGGCGATCCACTTGAAGCCGGTCAGCGTCTCCTCGTACGGCAGCCCGGCCGCCTCGGCGATCCGGCCCAGCAGCGAGGACGACACGATCGACTCGGCGAACGTGCCGGCCGCCCCCCGCCGCACCAGGTGGGCCGCCAGCAGGGCGCCCACCTCGTCGCCGCGCAGCATGCGCCAGTCGCCGCCGTCCCGCACGGCGGCGGCGCAGCGGTCGGCGTCCGGGTCGTTGGCGATGACCAGGTCCGGCTCGACCGCGCGGGCCCGTGCGAAGGCCAGGTCCATCGCGCCGGGCTCCTCCGGGTTGGGGAACGCGACGGTGGGGAAGTCGGGGTCCGGCTCGGCCTGCTCGGCGACCAGCACCGGCTCCGGGAAGCCGGCCCGGGCGAAGGCGGCGAGCAGCACGTCCTTGCCGACGCCGTGCATCGCCGTGTAGACGGTGCGGGCGGTGCGCGGGGAGTCGGGGGCGAGGACGGCGTCGGTGCGGGCGAGGTAGGCGTCCAGGACACCGTCGTCCAGGGTCTCCCAGCCGTCGGCCGGGCGCGGGACGTCGGCCAGGGACGCGACCGCCTCGATCTCCGCGGCGATCTCCGCGTCGGCCGGCGGCACGATCTGGGAACCGTCGCCGAGGTACACCTTGTAGCCGTTGTCGCGGGGCGGGTTGTGGCTGGCGGTGACCTCGACCCCGGCGACCGCGCCGAGGTGCCGGATCGCGAAGGCCAGTACGGGCGTGGGCAGCGGCCGGGGCAGCACGGCGGCGCGCAGACCGGCACCGGTCATGACGGCGGCGGTGTCGTGCGCGAACTCGGCGGACTTGTGGCGGGCGTCGTAGCCGATGACCACCAGGCCGTCGCCGTGGCCCTGCCCGCGCAGGTACGCGGCCAGACCGGCGGCCGCACGGATGACGACCGCGCGGTTCATCCGCATCGGGCCGGCCCCGAGTTCACCGCGGAGACCGGCGGTGCCGAACTGCAGGGTGCCGCCGAAGCGGTCGGCGAGCTCCGCGTGGTCCCCGGTCTCGATGAGCCGGGCGAGTTCGGCGCGCGTCTCCGGGTCGGGGTCCTCGGCGAGCCAGGCCCGGGCGCGGGCGATGAGGGCGTCGTGCACGGTCGGTCAGCCTCTCCTCGTGCGGGTGGGTGTAGGGAACGTGGGGTGCGGTGTCCGGTGCGGGTACCCCGGGCCGGTGCCGGAAGCGGGGTGTGCCCCCGGCGCGACGGGCCGGACGGATACGGACCGGGGGGAGGGGACGGCGGAGGGCCGACCTGCGGCCGGTCGTGGAGCCGGCCGCCCCTTGGTGGGGGCAGGTCCCGCGGCTGCCGGCCCGCGATGCCAGGGCCGGTCCGGTACGACCGGGGATGCGGCCGTCGGCCGGGTACGACCAGGGGCGCGCTCGGACCGGCCGGGTGCGGGCGGTGGCGCCGCGCGCGGCGGCGCGGGACCGTCCGGCGGGGCCGCGGTGCGCGCTCCTCGCGTACCGGGTGCCGTATCCGGCACACGGTCCTCCCGTACCGGGTGCCGTATCCGGCCCCGGGGCCCGGATCTCCGGCGCGCCGGGGCCGGGCGGCCGTCGGTGCCGGCCTTGCGCCCCGGTGGCGCGCCCGGGAGCCCGGCCCACGCCCCGTGGGGGCACCCGGCGGGCACCCCCGCACTCGTCCGACACTGCGCGGGCCGGTTACAGGCGGCCCAGGACCTGGGTGAGCAGGGCCCCCATGCGGGTGGCGGAGTCGCGGCCGGCCTGGAGGACCTCCTCGTGGTTGAGGGGTTCACCGGTCATGCCGGCGGCCAGGTTGGTGACCAGCGAGATGCCCAGGATCTCGGCGCCGGCCTCACGGGCGGCGATGGCCTCCAGCACCGTCGACATGCCCACCAGGTCCGCGCCGATGACACGGGCCATGCGGATCTCGGCCGGGGTCTCGTAGTGCGGGCCGGGGAACTGGGCGTACACGCCCTCCTCCAGCGTGGGGTCGATCTCCTTGCACAGGGCGCGCAGGCGCGGCGAGTAGAGATCGGTGAGGTCGACGAAGTTGGCGCCGACGATGGGGGAGGTGGCCGTGAGGTTGATGTGGTCGCTGATCAGGACCGGCTGGCCGGGACGCATGCCCTCGCGCAGGCCGCCGCAGCCGTTGGTCAGGACGACGGTCTTGGCGCCGGCCGCGACCGCGGTGCGCACCCCGTGGGCGACGGGGGCGACCCCGCGGCCCTCGTAGTAGTGGGTGCGGCCCAGGAAGACCAGGGCCCGCTTGCTGCCGACACGGTACGAGCGGATCTTGCCTCCGTGGCCCTCGACCGCCGGGGGCGGGAAGCCGGGCAGCTCGGTGACCTGGAACTCCGCGTCGGGCTCGCCGAGGGCGTCGACGGCCGGAGCCCAGCCGGAGCCCATCACGAGGGCGACGTCGTGGGTCTCGGCGCCCGTCAGTTCGCGCAGGCGCGCGGCGGCGGCGTCGGCTGCGGCGTACGGGTCGCCCTGGATGTCGTCCGGAAGAAGAGAAGCGTTCACCCGCACGAGAGTAGCCGGTCTTCGCCTACGCGCGTAGATGTGAAAGCTCACGGGGTGGCGATCGTTGTCTTGTCGTTTCCGACAGGAGGGGACGGCCGCGGGCCGGCCGGGGCCCGGGGGCGAGCCGGTCGCGCCGGTGACGAGTCGGGCCGGTGGCGAGTCGGGCCGGGGGACCGGCGGGGGGCGGGGAAGTGGAGGGGAAGGGAAGTGGAGAGCCGGGGAAATGAGGGCGGGGATGCGGCGGCCCCGCGCATCGGAACCGGCGCGTCAGGAGCGGCGCGTCACCCGACGCGCGCGCCGCTTCCGCACCCCGCACTCCTCCGTCCGTCCCGGCCCCCGGCGCACACGCCCGGCGCATCCGGGCCTGCGCCCGACCCGGCCGGGGCCTGCGCCCGAATCGGCCGGGGGCCTGCGCCCGAACCGGCCGGGGGCCTGCGCCCGAACCGGCCGGGGGCCTGCGTCCGGCGCATCCAAACCTGCGCCCGGCCGATCCGGGCCTGCGCCCGGCGTACCCGAAACCTGCGCCCGACCGAACCAGGGCCTGCGTCCGGCGTCACGCCGGGCCCGAGCCCGGCGTGATGCCGAGGAGAGGCTCTAGCAGGGCCGCTTCCGCAGCTCCATCACGTAGTCGTGCGGGGCGCCCGCGGACTCCGCCGCGTCGGCGATCTCGCCCAGGTAGCGGGCCGAGGGCAGACCGCCCTCGTACGCGTTCAGGACGTAGGTCCAGGCGTTCTCCTCGCCGTCCAGGGTGTGGACGCGCACCCGGGTGCGGCGGTAGATGCCCATCCCGGAGCCCTCCCAGCGGTCCAGCGACTCCTCGTCCATCGGGGCGATGTCGTACAGCGCCACGAAGACCTGGGCCAGGGGGTCCTCGACCAGGGTCGCCAGCGCGCCGTCCCAGCCGATCTGCTCGCCCCCGAACGTCAGCCGCCACCCGTTGAGCCACCCGGTGGCGCGCAGCGGCGAGTGCGGAGCGCGGCGGGACATCAGCCGCGCGTCGAGGTTGCCGGCGTACGCGGCGTAGAGCGACATGGGGAGAGCGTACGGCAGCCGTCACACGGGCCCCGGACGCAACGGGGGAGCCCCGCCCGGGCCCCCGGGCGGTCGCACGGTGAAGTGTGCGGGACAATGGAGTACGTGACTCGGATCGTGATCATCGGTGGCGGACCCGGCGGATACGAAGCGGCGCTGGTCGCCGCGCAGCTCGGCGCGGAGGTGACCGTCGTCGATGCCGACGGTCTGGGCGGTGCGTCGGTGCTGACCGACTGCGTGCCGTCCAAGACCCTCATCGCCACGGCGGAGGTGATGACGACCTTCGACTCCTCCTACGAGGAACTGGGCATCATCGTCGCCGACGACACCCCCCACATCGAGCAGGCCGCCCGGGTGGTCGGCGTGGACCTGGGGAAGGTCAACCGCCGGGTGAAGCGGCTGGCGCTCGCCCAGTCGCACGACATCGCCGCGTCCGTGACCCGGGCCGGCGCGCGCGTGCTGCGCGGCCGGGGCCGGCTGGAGGGCATGCAGGCCCTCGACGGCTCCCGCAAGGTCGTGGTGCGCGCCGCCGACGGCACCGAGGAGACGCTCACCGCGGACGCCGTCCTGATCGCCACCGGCGGGCACCCCCGCGAACTCCCCGACGCCCGCCCCGACGGCGAGCGCATCCTGAACTGGACCCAGGTCTACGACCTCACCGAGCTGCCCGAGGAGCTCATCGTGGTCGGCTCCGGTGTGACCGGCGCCGAGTTCGCGGGCGCGTACCAGGCGCTCGGCTCCCGGGTGACCCTGGTGTCCTCCCGCGACCGCGTGCTGCCCGGCGAGGACCCGGACGCCGCGGTCGTCCTGGAGGACGTCTTCCGGCGCCGCGGGATGAACGTGATGGCGCGCTCGCGCGCGGCGTCCGCCAAGCGGGTCGGGGACCGGGTGGAGGTCACCCTCGCCGACGGGCGGGTCATCACCGGTTCGCACTGCCTGATGGCCGTCGGCGCCGTCCCCAACTCCGCGGGCATGGGCCTGGAGGAGGCCGGGGTCCGGCTGCGGGACTCGGGCCACATCTGGACCGACAAGGTCTCCCGCACCACCGCCCCGGGCGTGTACGCGGCCGGTGACGTCACCGGGGTGTTCGCGCTGGCGTCGGTGGCGGCGATGCAGGGGCGCATCGCGATGTACCACTTCCTGGGCGACGCCGTCGCCCCGCTGAACCTGAAGGCGGTCTCCTCGAACGTCTTCACCGACCCCGAGATCGCCACCGTGGGCTACACCCAGGCCGACGTCGACGGCGGGAAGATCGACGCCCGGGTGGTGAAGCTGCCGCTGCTGCGCAACCCGCGCGCCAAGATGCAGGGCATCCGCGACGGATTCGTCAAGATCTTCTGCCGTCCGGGCACCGGGATCGTGGTCGGCGGCGTCGTGGTGGCGCCCCGCGCGTCCGAGCTGATCCACCCCATCTCGCTGGCCGTGGACAACAACCTGACCGTCGAGCAGATCGCGAACGCCTTCACCGTCTACCCCTCCCTCTCGGGGTCGATCGCCGAGGTCGCACGGCAGCTGCACACCCGCAAGACGGACGGTGCCGGCTGACCGCCGCCGGGCGGGCCGGAGCCGACTCCCCGCCCACGGCGGGGAGTTGCCGACCATGCGGGCGGCATAGGCGGTCGGCCTAGGCCTTATACCACTTGCCCGGGTGGTGTGCGAACAACTTCTGCTATTCAGCGCAAACTGCTGAAAGCAGACGGTCGTCGGCGTTACTGTCAGTTTCGTGTTCGCTGCAGAACGTCGCCAATTGATCCTCGAAATGGTGCGAGCGAACGGGGCCGTGTCGCTCCGTGAACTCGCCCGCGTCGTCCAGACCTCCGAAGTGACCGTACGGCGGGACGTGCGCGCGCTGGAGGCAGAAGGACTCCTCGACCGCCGGCACGGCGGTGCGGTACTGCCGGGCGGTTTCACGCGAGAGTCCGGTTTCCCGCAGAAGTCCCATCTCGCGACCGCCGAGAAGACCGCGATCGCCGACCTCGCCGCGAACTTCGTGGAAGAGGGCGAGGCCGTCGTGGTCGGTGCGGGCACCACCACACAGGAGCTGGCCCGACGGCTCGCCCGGGTGCCGGGCCTGACCGTGGTCACCAACTCCCTGCTGGTGGCCCAGGCGCTGGCCCACGCCAACCGGGTCGAGGTCGTGATGACCGGCGGCACGCTCCGCGGCTCCAACTACGCCCTGGTGGGCAGCGGTGCCGAGCAGTCCCTCCAGGGGCTGCGGGTGTCCCGTGCCTTCCTCTCGGGGAGCGGTCTGACCGCCGAGCGGGGGCTGTCCACGTCCAACATGCTCTCGGCCTCCGTCGACCGGGCGCTGGTCCAGGCCGCGGCCGAGGTGGTGGTCCTCGCCGACCACACCAAGCTCGGCACGGACACCATGTTCCAGACCGTGCCGACGGACCTCATCACCCGCCTCGTCACCGACGAACCGCCCGCCCACGACGACCGTGCGGGCACCGAGCTCCAGGCGCTCGCCGACCAGGGCGTGCAGATCGCCGTCGCCGGGGCCCCCGGAGGGTCGTCGGCCCAGGGGGGTGACGGCGTCCCGACGCGCCGGCAGCGCCGGGACGTACCCCTGCCCGGGCCGCGCCGTCAGGGCCCCGGACTCCGCTCGGCGGTCCCCATGGGCGCCGACCAGCCGGAACGCGCCCGGGTCGCGGACCTCCGCCGGCGCTGACCATCGGGACGGCGGGCGCCGGAAGGGCCTCCGGCGGGTGCGGGCACGGGCCGCGCCGCGAGGGCCGCGGCGCCCGGACCCGGCCGTGCGGGAGGCGCGGACGGTGCGCGGGCGGCACCCGAGGGCAGGGCAGGGCCCCGGTGACCGCCGCACGGACGGCGGGCCCGGTGCGAACGCCGTCGACCGCCCCCGTGCCGCCCGGCGCCGGAACGGGAACGTGCCCGCACCACGCCGCAGGGTCCGGCACCCACCGCACGGTCCTGCATCACGCCGCGCGGTCCTGCATCACGCCGCACGGTCCTCCAGCGGGGCGGAACCGTGCCCCGGCGTGCCGGAACGGTCCGGCACCGCCCCCGGACACGCCCGCGCCCGGCAGTTCCTGACGACCTGCCGGGCGCGGGCGGACGGGGCGTGGTGCGGGACCGGCCCCGGTACAGCTCCGTTCTCGTGCGCTCAGTCCTTGATCTCGCAGATGGTCGCGCCGGACGTCACCGACGCGCCGATCTCCGCGCTGAGGCCCTTGATGGTGCCGGACCGGTGGGCGTTGAGGGGCTGCTCCATCTTCATGGCCTCCAGGACGACGACCAGGTCGCCCTCCTTGACCTCCTGGCCCTCCTCCACGGCGACCTTCACGATCGTGCCCTGCATCGGCGAGGCGAGGGTGTCGCCGGAGGCCACGGGACCGGACTTCTTGGCCGCGCGGCGCTTCGGCTTGGCGCCGGCCGCCAGCCCCGTACGGGCCAGGGACATGCCGAGCGAGGCCGGGAGGGAGACCTCCAGGCGCTTGCCGCCGACCTCGACGACGACCGTCTCCCGGCCCGCGTCCTCGTCCGCCTCGGCGTCCACGGCGGCGGCGAAGGGCTTGATGTCGTTGACGAACTCGGTCTCGATCCAGCGGGTGTGGACCGTGAACGGCTCGGTGGAGCCCGTCAGCTCGGGGGCGAACGCCGGGTCCTCCACCACCGCGCGGTGGAACGGGATCGCGGTGGCCATGCCCTCGACCCGGAACTCCGCCAGGGCGCGCGCGGCCCGCCGCAGCGCCTCCTCACGGGTGCGGCCGGTGACGATCAGCTTCGCCAGCAGGGAGTCCCAGGCCGGGCCGATGACCGAGCCGGACTCCACACCCGCGTCCAGGCGCACACCCGGACCCGACGGCGGGGCGAACGTGGTGACGGTGCCGGGGGCGGGGAGGAAGCCCCGGCCCGGGTCCTCGCCGTTGATGCGGAACTCGAAGGAGTGACCCCGCAGCGGCGGGTCGTCGTAGCCGAGCTCCTCGCCGTCGGCGATGCGGAACATCTCGCGCACCAGGTCGATGCCGGCGACCTCCTCGGTGACCGGGTGCTCCACCTGCAGACGGGTGTTGACCTCCAGGAAGGAGATCGTGCCGTCGGCGCCGACCAGGAACTCCACCGTGCCGGCACCGACGTAGCCGGCCTCCTTCAGGATGGCCTTGGACGCCGAGTACAGCTCCGCGACCTGCTCGTCGGACAGGAAGGGCGCCGGGGCCTCCTCGACCAGCTTCTGGTGCCGGCGCTGCAGCGAGCAGTCACGGGTGGAGACGACGACCACGTTGCCGTGCTGGTCCGCCAGGCACTGGGTCTCCACGTGCCGCGGCTTGTCCAGGTAGCGCTCCACGAAGCACTCGCCGCGGCCGAAGGCGGCCACCGCCTCGCGCACCGCGGAGTCGTACAGCTCCGGGACCTCCTCCAGCGTGCGGGCGACCTTCAGGCCGCGGCCGCCGCCGCCGAACGCGGCCTTGATGGCGATCGGCAGGCCGTGCTCCTCGGCGAAGGCGACGACCTCGTCGGCGCCCGAGACCGGGTCCGGCGTGCCGGCCACCAGGGGGGCTCCGGCGCGCTGGGCGATGTGCCGGGCGGCGACCTTGTCGCCGAGGTCGCGGATCGCCTGCGGGGGCGGGCCGATCCAGGTCAGGCCCGCGTCGAGCACGGCCTGGGCGAAGTCCGCGTTCTCGGAGAGGAAGCCGTAGCCCGGGTGGACGGCGTCCGCACCGGACTCGCGCGCGGCGCCCAGCACCTTGTCGAAGTCGAGGTAACTGGTGGCGGGTGTGTCACCGCCCAGGGCGAACGCCTCATCCGCAGCGCGGACATGCAGAGCGTCCCGGTCCGGGTCGGCGTAGACGGCAACGCTCGCGATCCCGGCATCCCGGCAGGCCCGGGCCACGCGGACAGCGATTTCGCCACGGTTGGCGATGAGCACCTTGCGCACGATTGAGGCTCCCTCCTTGAAACAAGCCGAGTTTAGGGACAGCCGACACGGCACTTCGAGCCGTCCCCCATGGTGAGCTTCCCCACACGGAGCGTGACCCGAGGCTCGCTCGAGGGGCGAAATCCCTTGTCGCACCGCGGTGCACAGGGCTCCCTCCGGAAAACCCTAGCCCCCGCATGTGGTCAAGGTCTCTGTGAGAGCGTGCTGCGCCCCACTCGGTTTCTTTGTGGAGTCCCTACGAATGGCCCAATGATTCTTTGCCCGCCACCGGCCCCTTGTACCGAGGTTTACCCGTTAGTAGCCTTCGCGTCGACCCGAACGTACTCGGGGTAACCGCACGGGAGTGCTGGAAAGGGGGTGGGGCCGGTGGTCCGCAGACCGGTGGCGTGGCTGGTGGCGTCGGTGCTCCTGGTGGAGGCGTTCGGCGTCGCGGCGGTGAACTGGTTCCTCGGTCTGGTCGTGGACCGGCAGGACATGTCGCTGGCGGGCCTCGACCCGCACATGATGTCGGTGTCCTCGAAGGCGGGCGCGGTCCTCTTCGGGCTGTACTTCGCGTGCTGCGCCCTGGTGGCCCTGCTGGTGGGGGTGCGCGACCGGGCCCCGGCCGGGCTGGGCCGAATCCTGCTGATCAGCGCCGCCGTGGTGCACGGCCTGCTGGCCGCGTTCGCCTGGGGGCTGGTCGGCCCGTCCGCGTTCGTCTGCCTGGTGGTGGTGCTCGGCCTCATCGTGCTGCTGCTGATGACGTACGACCGTCCGCAGACGTCCGCCGCCCCGCCGGACGGCACGCCGGGCACGCCCGGGAACGGCGCCCCGGCGGACGGCACCCCCGGGCACGGCGGCGCCGGGGACGGCGGCACGCCGGTCACGCCTCCGGCCGCGCCCACAGCTCCGTGATGCCGACGCCCAGGCCGGCCAGCAGGCGGCGCACCAGCGGCAGGCTGATGCCGATCACGTTGCCGTGGTCGCCGTCGATGCCCTCGATGAACGGTGCCGACCTGCCGTCCAGGGTGAACGCCCCGGCGACGCGCAGCGGCTCGCCCGTGGCGACGTAGGCGGCGATCTCCGCGTCGCTGGGCTCCCCGAAGCGGACCACGGTGGAGGCGGTGCCGGAGGTGTAGCGGCCGCTGACGGTGTCGTAGACGCAGTGGCCGGTCTGCAGGGTGCCCGCGCGGCCCCGCATCGCCTTCCAGCGCGCGGTGGCCTCCTCGGCGTCCGCGGGCTTGCCCAGGGCGTGGCCGTCCAGCTCCAGCACCGAGTCGCAGCCGATCACCAGCGCGCCCTTCAGCTGCGGCTTCGCGGCCACCACGGACGCCTTCGCCTCGGCGAGGGCCAGGGCGAGTTCGGCCGGGGTGGGGGCGCTGACGGCGTCCTCGTCGACCCCGCTGACGATCACCTCGGGGTCGAGTCCGGCCTGCCGGAGCAAGCCGAGCCGGGCGGGGGACTGGGAGGCGAGCACGAGTCGGCGGCGCGGCTGGTCTGTCATGCGTTCAGCGTATCGGCGACGCCCCGCACGTCTCGCGCCATGGGCCCCGGCGCGGGCCGGGCGGCGGCCCGTGCGGACGGCGGCGGCCGGCGCACGCCGCTCACCGCACGCCGATCACGAGCATCGCCAGCAGCATGGCCAGCGCCATGAGAACGCCCAGCCGCCGCAGCATCGCCTGCGTGTCCCGCAGTTCCTTGGGCGGCTCGTTCTCGGGGTCGGACCACAGCATGCCCCCAGCGTCGTATGCGGCACCGTGCCGGGGCCTGAGTACGGGTACTCAAGTACGGAAGCACTCCGTCCGGACCGCACTCCGTCCGGACCGCACTCCGTCCGGACCGCAGCCCGTGCGGACCGCGGCAGCCCGCACCGCCCGACTCCCGCACCGCCCGTGCCGCAGCACGGATCGGTCCCGCCCGTCCGGAGCCGCACAGCCGTGGCGGCACGGGCGGGGGGACGGTGCGGGACCGGGTGGGGGCGGCTCAGCCGGGCCAGTAGGTCCGGGTCCAGGTCGCCGGCCCGGGCTGCGGCAGCCGGTGGGCGGCGATGCGGGCCGGGTCGGACCAGGAGTCGCGGGGGCCGGACGCGCCGGACGGCGTGGCGGACGCCGCCGCGGCGCGGGCTCGCACCACCGCCAGTGCGGCGGCCAGCTCCTCCGGGGTCGGGTTGCCCCGGACGACCTTGATCATCACGGTGGCCTCCAAGGGATCGGCGGGGGTGGTCACAGGGGGATGTTGCCGTGCTTCTTCGGCGGCAGGGACTCCCGCTTGGTGCGCAGCTGGCGCAGCCCCCGCACGATGTGCCGACGGGTGTCGGAGGGCATGATCACCGCGTCGACGTAGCCGCGCTCGGCCGCGACGTACGGGTTGAGCAGCGCGTCCTCGTACTCCTGCATCAGCCGGGCCCGCGTGGCCTCGGTGTCGTCCGATTCGGCGATGGTGCGGCGGTGCAGGATGTTGACGGCGCCCTGCGCGCCCATCACCGCGATCTGCGCGGTCGGCCAGGCCAGGTTGAGGTCGGCGCCCAGGTGCTTGGAGCCCATCACGTCGTAGGCGCCGCCGAACGCCTTGCGGGTGATGACCGTGATCAGCGGGACGGTGGCCTCCGCGTACGCGAAGATCAGCTTGGCGCCGCGCCGGATGATGCCGTCGTGCTCCTGGTCCACGCCCGGCAGGAAGCCGGGGACGTCGACGAAGGTCAGCACCGGGATGTTGAACGCGTCGCAGGTCCGCACGAAGCGGGCGGCCTTCTCGGAGGCGGTGATGTCCAGGCAGCCGGCGAACTGCATCGGCTGGTTCGCCACGATGCCCACCGGGTGCCCCTCGACCCGCCCGTACCCGGTGACGATGTTCGGCGCGAACAGCGCCTGCGTCTCGAAGAACTCCCCGTCGTCGAGAACGTGCTCGATGACGGTGTGCATGTTGTACGGCTGGTTCGCGCTGTCCGGGACGATGGTGTCCAGCTCGCGGTCCTCGTCGGTGACCGTGAGGTCGGCCTCCTCCGGGTAGACCGGCGGCTCGGACAGGTTGTTCGACGGCAGGTACGACAGCAGCTGCTTGACGTACTCGATGGCGTCCTTCTCGTCCCCGGCCATGTGGTGCGCCACGCCCGAGGTGCTGTTGTGGGTGCGGGCGCCGCCCAGCTCCTCGAAGCCCACGTCCTCGCCGGTGACCGTCTTGATGACGTCCGGGCCGGTGATGAACATGTGGCTGGTCTGGTCGACCATGATCGTGAAGTCGGTGATCGCGGGCGAGTACACCGCGCCGCCCGCGCACGGGCCGACGACCAGACTGATCTGCGGGATGACGCCGGAGGCATGGGTGTTGCGGCGGAAGATCTCGCCGTACGCGCCGAGGGAGGCCACCCCCTCCTGGATGCGGGCGCCGCCGGAGTCGTTGATGCCGATGACCGGGCAGCCGGTCTTCAGCGCGAAGTCCATCACCTTGACGATCTTCTGGCCGTAGACCTCGCCGAGGGCCCCGCCGAAGACGGTGAAGTCCTGGGAGAACACGGCGACCGGGCGGCCGTCGACCGTGCCGTACCCGGTGACCACGCCGTCGCCGTAGGGACGGTTGGCGTCCAGGCCGAAGTTGGTCGACCGGTGCCGGGCGAACTCGTCCAGTTCGACGAAGGACCCCTCGTCGAGCAGGAGTTCGATCCGTTCACGGGCCGTCAGCTTGCCCTTGGCGTGCTGCTTCTCGACGGCGCGTGCGGAGCCGGCGTGCGTCGCCTCCTGGATACGACGCTGAAGATCCGCGAGCTTGCCCGCGGTCGTGCGAATGTCAGGCTGCTGCTCTTCCGGCTCGGACATCGGGATGCGGCTCCCTGCCTGCTCAAAAGGGGGGACGGTTACTCATTCGAAGGGTAGTGGGGTGCCCACCCATCAGCAGTGCGGTCTTTGCCACACCTAATGTGGCTTGCATGACGCCGCGCGACGACTCCGACTCCTCCCCCAACCGCTGGTCCGACCTGGACCGGCCGCCGCTCAACGTGACCTCCCTGCGCCGCGGGCTGCTCCGCGAGGGAGGGCTGTGGCGGCAGGTGGACGTCGTGCAGCGCACCGGGTCCACCAACACCGACCTGGTGGCCCGGGCCGCCGACGGCACCGCCGGCGAGGGCACGGTCCTCGTCGCCGAGGAGCAGACCGCCGCGCGTGGCCGCCTGGACCGGCAGTGGACGGCACCGCCCCGGTCCGGCCTCTCCTTCTCCGTCCTGTTGCGCCCCGCCGAGGTGCCGGTGCACCAGTGGGGCTGGCTGCCGCTGCTCACCGGCGTCGCGGTGGCGACCGGGCTGTCCCGGGCGGCCGGTGTGGACACGGCCCTGAAGTGGCCCAACGACCTGCTCGTCACGGTCGGCGACCAGGAGCGCAAGGCCGGCGGGATCCTCGCCGAGCGGGCCGGGGACGACGCGGTCGTCGTCGGCGTCGGCATCAACGTCTCCCTGCGGGCCGACGAACTGCCCGTGCCGCAGGCCGGCTCGCTGGCCCTGGCCGGCGCGGTGAGCACCGACCGCGACCCCCTGCTGCGGAGCGTGCTGCGGTCCCTGGAGGACTGGTACGGCAGGTGGCGGCGCGCCGGCGGCGACGCGACGGCCTGCGGCCTGCAGGAGACCTACGCGGCCGGCTGCGCCACGCTCGGCCGGATGGTGCGGGCGGAACTGCCGGGGGACCGGTCGGTGGTCGGCGAGGCGATGGCCGTCGACGGCGACGGGCGGCTGGTGCTGGCCACCGGGGCGGGGCTGCAGGAGCCCGTGGGCGCGGGCGACATCGTGCACCTGCGTCCCGCCGGGGGCGCGTGAGCGCGCGGCGTCGCCGCGGCGGTGCGGCGCACACCCTCCGGTGCGGCGGGGCGCCCGTCCGGTGCGCCGTGCGGGGCCGGCGCACGCCTCCCGGGCTTCGGCGCACCGCCTCCGCCTCCCGGCCGGTGCCCCTCGGCGCGACCGAACGGAGTGAGCTGGGGCACACCTGCCGTAGAGTTGAGGCCGGTCGATCCAGGGCCGTGGCAGATCGGAAGGGCAGCAACGCGTGACCGTCGACGACTCGGGTTCCGGCGCGGACGCGCAGGATTCCGGCGAGGATCCGCTCGCTCTGCGCCTCGAACAGCTCATTCTGGGTGCCGAGCGGCGCTACACACCCTTCCAGGCGGCCCGCAGCGCGGGCGTCACCATGGAGCTGGCGACGCGCTTCTGGCGGGCCATGGGCTTCGCCGACGTCGGCCAGGCCAAGGCGCTCACCGAGGCCGACGTGCTGGCGCTGCGCCGGCTGGCCGGTCTCGTCGAGGCGGGGCTGCTGAGCGAGGCGATGGCCGTCCAGGTGGCGCGCTCCACCGGACAGACCACCGCACGGCTGGCGGAATGGCAGATCGACAGCTTCCTGGAGGGGCTGACCGAACCCCCCGAGCCCGGGATGACCCGCACCGAGGTCACCTATCCGATCGTCGAGCTGCTCCTGCCCGAGCTGGAGGAGTTCCTGGTCTACGTCTGGCGGCGGCAGCTCGCCGCGTCCGCCGGGCGGGTGGTCCAGGGCGCGGACGACGAGGAGATGGTCGACCGGCGGCTGGCGGTCGCCTTCGCGGACCTGGTGGGCTTCACCCGCCTCACCCGGCGCATGGAGGAGGAGGAACTCGGCGAACTCGTCGAGGCCTTCGAGACCACCGCAGCCGACCTGGTCGCCGCGCGCGGCGGGCGGCTGATCAAGACCCTCGGCGACGAGGTGCTGTACGCGGCCGACGACGCGGGCACGGCGGCGGAGATCGCCCTGCGGCTGATCGACACCATGGCGAACGACGAGACGATGCCGGAACTGCGCGTCGGCATGGCCTTCGGCACGGTGACCACCCGGATGGGCGACGTCTTCGGCACGACCGTCAACCTCGCCTCCCGGCTGACGTCGATAGCGCCCCGGGACGCCGTCCTGGTCGACGCCGCCTTCGCCCAGGAACTGATCCGGGCCGGCGACGCCCCCGCCTCCGAGGCCGCCGCGGTGGAGGCCGCGGCCGCGGCCGAGAAGGAGGGCGAGGAACCGCCCGTGTACCGCTTCGCGCTGCAGCCGATGTGGCAGCGTCCGGTGCGTGGCCTGGGTGTCGTGGAACCCTGGCTGCTCACCCGCAGGGGCGGCGGCACGGCGCCGGAGTCCTGAGCGGCGGCGACCGCGCCGACGGCGCACGCGCCCGGGGACGGGCCGGTGGATCGCCGGTGGCTGTGCACCTGGCGGCGGGAACGCCGAATGGTGGCTTCCGGCTGCTGGGGGCGTCGGCTTCCAGCCGCTGAGGGCTTCGGCGGTCGGGGACGCAGGACGGCGCCCGGGGTGATGCACCGTGCGGGGCGTCCTTTCGGCGCTCCGTCTCGTGGCGCCCCGTCTCGCGGCGCTCGGCGCCCGGCGGGGCGCCCGCGGTCGGCTGTTCGCCGCTCTGCGGCCCGTCGTCCGTCCTGGCCGCGCCGGGCGCGCCGGGCGGCCCGTGGGTCCGACTCCGGGGTTCGGGCGGCCGGGTCGGAGCTTCCGGACCTCTCCCGGCGTCCGGGTGTGTGCTTCCGGCCCTCTCCCGGTGGGTCTGCCCGTCCTTCCCCTGCCGTTCCGGGGCTCGGTGCTGCGCGCCGTGCCGGCCGGTCCGTGCCTCCGACTGCCCTTCGGGCCGGGCCCGTGCTCCCGGCCTGTCCGCAGGCCCCGTCCGCCCGTCCCCCTGTCGGCCCGCGGCTCAGCGCACCGCCGGGCCGTCGAGGCCCAGGCCGCCCACGCACAGGTTGAGCAGCGGGATGCACAGACCCGTGTCCCGGGCCGGCGGGCGGGGCGGTGCGGGCTGTTGCTGCTCCGGGGGAGGCGGTTCCGGGGAGCGGGGGCGGCCGGGGCCGGGCGAGGTGGGCGGGGTCGGTCGGGTGGGCGGGCCGGTCGGTTCGGGGGCCGGGCTGCCGGGCGCGGCGGGGACGTCCTGGGCGCCGGGGGCGCGGGAGGCCTCCGGGAGGCCGGGTGACCGTGAGGCGCCGGTGCCCGCAGCCGCCGAGGGGGACGGCGGCGCGGTCGCCGGGCTGCCGGTCCGTGCCGTGACCGGCGTCCCGCTCTGGCCGCCCAGCGTGGTGGGGGAGGTCGGGCCGGCGTCGGGGGCGGCCGGGGCGGTCGTACCGGCCGGTGTTCCGGAGGGCGCCGCACTGGTGGCCGCACCGTCCGGGACGGGACGGGGGCCCGCCACCGCGCCGGCGTCCGCGCCGCCCGGGTCGGACACCAGCCGGACGAGGCCCAGGGCGCCCGCGGCCAGGGCCAGGCCGCCCACGGCGAGCAGGGCCTTGCGGGGGCGGGGCTTGCGGTGGCGGCCCCGGGGGCGCGACGCGCCCGGCGGTGCCGCTGCGCCGCGGGCCGGTCCGGTCGGTGCGGTCGTGGTCATGGCGTCCCTCCCCCCGCGCACGCGCCCCCGTACGCGTCGCAGTGGAGCGCACGTTAGGCGCTCCGGCCCGCGGGGTGACCGGAGTCGCGCGGATGTCACTCGAACGGGTGGGCGGGGCGCGACGGGGGAACCGGCCGCACTCCCTTTTCCGGGTGGGCTCCGGCTGCGATGATCGGGGCGAACGTTTTGTTAACCCGCGTTAACCGGAGGACGTCATGACTGAGGAACGGTTCGGGGAGTTCGTGCTGGTGCGGCGGCACGAGCAGGGGCATGTCGCGGAGCTCGTCCTCGACCGGCCCAAGGCCATGAACGCCGTCTCGACGGAGATGGCCCGGTCCATCGCCGGCGCCTGTGCGGCGCTGGGTGCCGACCGTGCGGTGCGCGCGATGGTGCTGACCTCCTCGCACCAGCGGGCGTTCTGCGTCGGGGCCGACCTCAAGGAGCGCAACTCCTTCAGCGACGCCGACCTGGTGCGCCAGCGCCCGGTCGCGCGGGGCGCGTACACCGGCGTGCTGGAGCTGCCCGTGCCCACGGTGGCCGCGGTGCACGGCTTCGCCCTGGGGGGCGGGTTCGAACTGGCGCTGTCCTGCGACGTGATCGTGGCCGACCGCACGGCGGTGCTGGGTCTGCCCGAGGTGTCGGTCGGGGTGATCCCGGGCGGGGGCGGCACGCAGCTGCTGCCCCGGCGGGTGGGGGCGGCGCGGGCCGCGGAGCTGATCTTCACGGCGCGCCGGGTGGAGGCCGTCGAGGCCCGTGAGCTGGGGCTCGTGGACCAGTTGGTGGACGAGGGGCGGGACCGTGAGGAGGCTCTGGGGATGGCGGCCAGGATCGCCGGCAACTCGCCGGTGGGGCTGCGCGCCGCCAAGAAGGCCCTCCGGCTCGGGCACGGGCTGGACCTGCCCGCGGGCCTGGAGGTCGAGGACGCGGCCTGGCGGTCGGTGGCGTTCTCCGGCGACCGTGCGGAGGGGGTCGCCGCCTTCAACGAGAAGCGCCGGCCGAACTGGCCGGGAGAGTAGCCACCGCACCGGCGGTGATCTGCGGCGATCCGTCCGGGATGATCCCCATTCGCGTCGATAATCTCCCCATTCCGGACGAACGTCCCTAGCCTGGGGGGATGGGTGAGGACAGCCGGCTGGCGGACGTGGTGACGCTGGCCCAGGGCATGGCCGCCGCGCACAGCTCGCGGGAGGCGTGGCGGGCCGCGGCCTGCGGCGCCTGCCGGGCCCTCGGGGGGAGCTTCGCCGCACTGTCCGTCTGGGAGCGGGAGCTCGGGCGGCTGCGGGTCCTGGTCAACGTGGGGGAGCTCGCCGAGGGCGAGGAGGAGTTCCCGGACGACGAGTCCTACCCGGTGCACCAGTTCGCCGAGATCACCGAGTTCCTGCATGAGCGGTGGGCCGGGGGCGGGGAGCCGGACGCCTGGGTGGAGACCGCCGAAGGTCCGGCGGAGGGGCGGCCCGGCTACTGTCACCAGCGGGTCGCCGCGCTGCGGCGGCGCGGGCGGGGCTGCTGCGTGGTCGCGCCGATCGTGCTGCACGGCCGGGCCTGGGGCGAGCTGTACGTGGCCCGCCCGGTCGGCCGGCCCGTGTTCGCGCGGGCCGACGCGGAGTTCGCGACCGTGCTGGCCGCAGTGGTGGCCGCCGGGATCGCCCAGACGGAGCGGTTGGAGGAGGCGCGGCGGCTGGCGTACACCGACGCGCTCACGGGCCTCGCCAACCGGCGGGCCGTGGACGGGCGGCTGGACGAGGCGATCGAGCGGCACCGCCGGGACGGCGCTGTGGTGAGCCTGGTGGTGTGCGACGTGAACGGCCTCAAGCGCGTCAACGACACCCTGGGGCACGCCGTCGGCGATCGGCTGCTGGAACGTTTCGGCATGGTGCTGTCGCTGTGCGGGGCCATGCTCCCCGGGGCTCTGGCGGCGCGCTTGGGCGGCGACGAGTTCTGCCTGCTCGCGGTGGGTCCGCCCGCGGACGACGTGGTCAAGGCGGCCGACGAGGTGTGCCGCAGGGCGGTGGAACTGGGTCTGGGCGACGGCGTGTCCTGCGGGGTCGCCTCCACCGAGGACCCGATCGGTCCGGTGCGGTCCGCCCGGCGGCTGTTCCGGCTGGCCGACGCGGCGCAGTACCGGGCCAAGGCCGAGCGGGCGAAGCATCCCGTGGTGGCGGGGCGGGAGGGACCGGACGATCCCGTCGTGCGGCTGGCCGACGAGCCGTCCGGCCCCGCCGACGGGGAGCGGCGCAGGTTCCGCGGGCGTCATTCGCCCTGAGCCGACGGGTAAGGGGCGGGCGGGGTTTCCAGGGGTGACAGCGTGGAATTCACTGCGTACGCTCCTGAATATGGATATGCACACTGTGGTGGTGGGACCCTCCGGCGTGACGGAGGCCGACGTGCTCGCCGTGGCGCGCGGCGGTGCCCGCGTCGAGCTGTCCGAGGAGGCGCTGGCCGCGCTCGCCGCGTCCCGGGAGATCGTGGACGCCCTGGCCGCCAAGCCCGACCCCGTCTACGGCGTGAGCACCGGATTCGGTGCCCTGGCGACCCGGCACATCAGCCCGGAACTGCGCGGCCGGCTGCAGCGCAACATCGTCCGCTCGCACGCGGCCGGGATGGGGCCGCGGGTGGAGCGCGAGGTCGTCCGCGCCCTGATGTTCCTGCGCCTGAAGACGCTGTGCTCGGGCCACACCGGGGTGCGCCCCGAGGTCGCGCGGGCCATGGCCGACGTCCTCAACGCCGGCATCACCCCGGTCGTGCACGCCTACGGCTCGCTGGGCTGCTCCGGGGACCTCGCCCCGCTGTCCCACTGCGCCCTCGCACTCATGGGGGAGGGTGACGCCGAGGGTCCCGACGGCACGGTGCGGCCCGCCGGCGACCTGCTCGCCGAGCACGGGATCCGGCCCGTCGAACTGCGCGAGAAGGAAGGGCTCGCCCTCCTCAACGGCACCGACGGCATGCTGGGCATGCTGGTCATGGCCCTGGCCGACCTGGACACCCTCTACAAGTCCGCCGACGTCACCGCCGCCCTCAGCCTGGAGGCCCTGCTCGGCACGGACAAGGTGCTCGCGCCCGAGCTGCACGCCATCCGCCCGCACCCGGGGCAGGCCGCCAGCGCCGCCAACATGCTCGCCGTACTGGAGGGTTCAGGCCTGACGGGGCATCACCAGGACGACGCGCCCCGCGTCCAGGACGCCTACTCCGTGCGCTGCGCCCCCCAGGTCGCCGGGGCCGGACGGGACACCCTGGCCCACGCCCGCACCGTCGCCCGGCGCGAACTCGCCGCCGCCGTCGACAACCCGGTCGTCCTGCCCGAGGACCCCTCCCGCGGGTACGGCTCCGGTGGCGGCAGGGTGGAGTCCAACGGCAACTTCCACGGCGCCCCGGTCGCCTACGTGCTGGACTTCCTCGCCATCGCCGCCGCCGACCTGGGCTCCATCGCCGAGCGCCGCACCGACCGGCTGCTCGACAAGAACCGCAGCCACGGGCTGCCGCCCTTCCTGGCCGACGACCCCGGGGTCGACTCCGGGCTGATGATCGCCCAGTACACGCAGGCCGCCCTGGTCGGCGAGCTGAAGCGGCTCGCCGTGCCGGCCTCCGCCGACTCGATCCCGTCGTCGGCGATGCAGGAGGACCACGTCTCCATGGGCTGGTCGGCGGCGCGCAAGCTGCGCACCTCCGTCGACAACCTCACCCGGGTCCTCGCCGTCGAACTGTACGCCGCCGCACGGGCGGTGGAGCTGCGGGAGGGGATGGAGCCCGCTCCCGCCACGCGCGCGGTCCTCGACGCGCTGCGCCGGGCGGGTGTGCAGGGGCCGGGCCCCGACCGGTACCTGGCCCCCGATCTGGCGGCGGCGGAAGCCTTCGTCCGGGACGGACGGCTGGTCGAAGCAGTCGAGCGGGTCACCGGACCGCTGCGCTGAACGGGCCGTCAGGTGCGTGGCGGGCGGACCCGTCACGCGCCTGAGGCGTCTCACAGTCCCAGACGCTCCCGGCGCACCGAGTACACGACGAAGCCGGCGCCGAGGGTCAGGAACGCGGTGCCCCCGACGACGTACGGGGTGCTGTCGAAGCTGCCCGTGTCGGCCAGGCGGGCTCCCCCGGCGGGACTGTCGAGGGACGCGTTGGTCGCGCCGGACGCGACTCTCGCCTGCTCGGTGACCTGCGGGGAGGGGGTGGCCGGGGTCAGGCCGCCCGAGGGGGCGTCCGACGTCGCGTTGGCGGACGGGACGAACCAGAGAGCGCACAGCAGCGTGCCCGCCGCGGTGGCGGTCAGCAACGGACGGAGAGCGGATGACACGGAATATCGATCCCCTTGCGACGCTGGCGAATTGGCCGTGTGGTGCGATGTTAGTGAACAGCGCGGGTCACAGGAAAGTCACGGGCGCCGGGCACCGTACGCTCCGGTCATGAATCAACCGGAGACATCACGGTTTGTGCGGCTTCGCGTCGAGCTCGTCCTCGAGGTCGACGACGAGGGCGCGGTCACCGAGGAAGCGCTGGCCAGGATCGCGCAGGACGCCGACCTGCCGCCCGCGGAACGCGTGCACGCCGAGGCCGCTGTGACCGACGACACGGCGGAGGCCCTGGCCCACCTCGTGGACCCCTTCGCCCTGGTGGGCGAGGTGCCGGGCGTCGAACTGCACCAGGCGTCCTGGAGCAGCGAGCGGATCGACTACGACCCCGACTCGCACGACTGGGACCTCGACGGGGAGGATGACGACGCGGCCTTCGAGGACGACGACGGCTCGTTCGGCGAGGAGGCGTACGGCGGTGACGACGCGGACTACGCCGAGAACGCCGAGAACGCCGAGGACGACGAGGATTACGACGCCGACGACGCCGACGACTTCGAGGCGGACGCATACGTGGACGACGACGAGGCGGGCTACGGCGGTCACGGGCACGGCGGCCACGGTGGTCAGGTCGACTCCCGGGAGGGCAGCGGGGTACGCGGAGTGGGTGCGGCCGGTTGAGGCGGACCGCCGAGGGGAATCCGTGACCTCGGCCGGCAACCGCCGGCCGGGGTCACGGCGTCTCACGCGAAGCGCCGACGGTCGTCCGTACGGTCCGCCGCGCCGGACGTGGTGTGCCCCACATCCGTGGGCCGGTGGGAACGGGATCAACCGGTCGTAGCGTTGTAAGTGTTGGCGGGACCTCTCGGCCGTGACCGGGGGGACCGCGGGGTTCGGGGAAGCGGCGACGATGGAGAAGCGTGTGATGACGGACGGTAAGCGGCGCAGGGGTCTGATGGCCGCGTCCGCTCTGCTCGGCGGAGTGATGGTGCTCTCGGCGTGTTCCGGCGGTGGCGACAGCGGCGGGGACAAGGGCAACGACACCTCGCAGGCCCAGGTCGACGAGGCCGCGGCCAAGAAGTCGTCCGAGGCCCAGATCAAGATCACGCCCAAGGATGGGTCCACCAACGCCTCCATCAACAACTCCGCCGCCGTCACCGTGGCCAAGGGCACGCTGACCGAGGTGAAGATGACGACCGCCGACGGCACGGCCGTCGAGGGGCAGATATCCGCGGACAAGAAGTCCTGGAAGCCCGAGGGGCAGCTGGAGCGGGCCACCACCTACAAGCTGACCGCCACCGCCGAGGACGCCAAGGGGCGCGCGGCGCACGAGAACGCGTCGTTCACCACGGTCTCCCCGGACAACAGCTTCATCGGCAACTTCACTCCGGACGACGGCACCACGGTGGGCGTCGGCATGCCGGTGTCGATCAACTTCGACAAGGCGATCACCAACAAGGCCGATGTCCAGAAGGGCATCACCGTCTCCACCGACAGCGGCCAGGAGGTCGCCTGTCACTGGTTCAACGCCAACCGCATGGACTGCCGGCCCGAGGAGTACTGGAAGGGCGGCTCCACGGTCACCCTGAAGCTCGACCTGGACGGCGTCGAGGGCGCCGAGGGCGTGTACGGCGTCCAGCAGAAGACGGTGACCTTCAAGATCGGCCGCAACCAGGTCTCGTACGTCGACGCGAAGACCAAGCAGATGAAGGTCACCCGGGACGGCAAGACCGTCCGGACCATCCCGATCTCCGCCGGTTCGCCCGAGAACAAGACGTACGAGGGCGAGATGGTGATCTCCGAGAAGTTCAAGGAGACCCGGATGAACGGCGCGACCGTCGGCTTCACCGACGACGACGGCAAGGGCGAGTACGACATCAAGGACGTGCCGCACGCCATGCGCCTGAGCACCTCCGGCACCTTCATCCACGGCAACTACTGGGGCGCGAAGTCCATCTTCGGCAGCGCCAACACCAGCCACGGCTGCGTGGGCCTCTCCGACACCAAGGGTGCCAACGACCCGAACACGCCGGGCGCCTGGTTCTACGAGAACTCGATGATCGGTGACGTGGTCGTCGTCCAGAACACCGGCGACAAGACCATCGCCCCCGACAACGGCCTCAACGGCTGGAACATGGACTGGCAGCAGTGGAAGGCCGGTTCGGCGGTCTGATCCGCCGTAGGCGGGAGCGGCAGCGCTCCCGCCGCCCTCCGGCCCTGCCGAAGCGACGATGCCGCCGCCCGCCCCCGTCCGGGGTGGGCGGCGGCATCGTCGCTTCCGGGCGGCCCGCGTCGCCTCCCGGTGCTCCGCCCCGGTCAGCCCCGCCCTTGACGGCTTTCGGATCCCTCGGCCCGTGCGGCCCGTCGGGGTCCGTCGGTGCCTGCCCGTCGGTGCCCGTCAGCGCCTGCCCGTCGGGGGCCGTCCGCGCCTGCCCGTTGGGGTCCGTCCGTGCCCGTCCGCGCTTCTCATGCGGCTTTTGTCCGGGGCTCAACACTTCATCAGGGACCGTTCCCAGCGTGCCCTCATGTTCTTCACCTACCTGAGGCGCGGTCCGGTTCGGATGCACGATGCCTCGCCCGCACCCCCCGAAGGCTCCCCCGGGCGCGCCTGCCCCCGTACGCACCCGGGCCCCGGCCCACAGGCGTCCGCCCCGGCCCCCCGAGCCGGGCGCGGGGCACGCTTCCGGCCCTCCGGCCCCCGGGGCGTCCCGGAGGGCCGGAAGCGTCGTCCCCCGGTCAGGTGCCGGCGAGCAGCGACTCCAGTGCCGCCGCCGACTCCGGATGGCGGGCCGTCAGGACGGCGCCCGCCTCGGTCCCCGGGGCGGCGGCGGGGGCCCAGCCGTCGGTGCAGCCGAGGAGCGCGGCGGCCGCGTCGCACGCCGCCGGGTGCGCGGCGAGCAGCGGCACCCCCCGCGGGGTCTCCGTGGCGGCGGCGGGGGCCCAGCCGTCCGTGCAGCCCAGCAGCGCGGCCACCGCGTCGCAGGCGTCCGGGTGGGCCGCCAGCAGCGCCGTACCCCCGGGGGCGGCCGCTGCCGCCGCCCGCTCGCCGCGGGCCGGGGGGAGGGCGGGGGCCCGCCACGGCGGCACCCACGCGTCCAGTTCCGCCAGACGGCCCGGGAAGACGCGCCCGGCCTCCCGGATCAGCAGCGGCGCCAGGGCCGCCGCGTCGTTGCGCAGAGTGGTGATCAGCGTGGGGAGCCACGGCAGCAGCACCGGGTCGGGGAGCCGGCCGAACGCGTTCGACACCGCCTCCACGACCACGTCCGCCAGCCCCGGCACCGGCTCCAGCGCGTGCACGAAACCGCTCAGGTAGCGCGGATACGCGGGTACCACCAGCGGGTTGGCCAGCAGCGCGTCGCACCGTTCCCGCAGCTCGCCGCGGGTCAGCGTGCCGAGCTGCACCTGTGCCGCCCACAGCAGCGCCGTCCGCGACGGGTCCTGCGGGTGGGACTGGGCGACCGCCAGCTCCAGCTGGGCCCGGTCGCAGCCCAGTGACAGGGCCAGGCCCTCCATGGAGAACAGGAAGCCGAGCATGGCCGCGACCTGGCCCACCGTGGCGTCCTCGTCGGAGAACGCCGTCGGCAGCAGCGTGCAGTAGTGCGCGTAACCGGTCTTGGCGAAGGCCTCGATCCACGGCGGCAGGACCGGCTCGCTCGTGCGGTAGTACGCCAGCAGACGGCGCACCCGGCGCAGCACCTCCGGCGCGCCGTCCACACTGCGCTCGGAGGCCAGGACCTCCAGTGCGCGCGTGCCCAGCTCGTCGGCGAGACGGCGGCTGCCCAGGTACAGGGTGGCGTCCTCCACGGCGGCCAGCACGGTCGCCGTCGTCGCGCGCGGCGCGTAGGCGGCGCGCCGCAGCCGCTGCTCCAGCACCTGCTCGATGCTGACGCCCTCGTAGCCGAGCTCGATCAACGCCCGCTGGTGGGTGCCGATCGACAGGTCCCAGGACTCCTGGATGGACCGCTCGCCCAGGGCACGCTCGCCCATGATCGGGCGGGCGGCGCCCTGCGGCAGCAGCCGCCGCAGCATCCACAGCACGTCGGAGCAGGCCCGCAGCTCGGGGCGGGACGCCATGTCCAGCAACGCCCGCTGCACGCCCCGCTGCTGCAGCTTCAGCCCCAGCGGGGCGAGCCGGTCGTGCACGTCACGGGCGAGGGGCGGCAGCGCGTCGTAGCCGACCTGGCCGACCCGGTCGCCGCCCATCATGATCTCGACCAGCCGCTGCACGTCCCGCCGCCCCGGCACCACGTCCTTCTCGATGCAGGTGACGGCGGCGTCCTGGAAGTCGTACGGGGTGGGCTTGGCGCGGTCCCGCATCCCGGCGAGCAGGATCGACGTCTCGAAGACGGCGATCGCGTCGGCGGTGGAGGCGAGGTAGCCGTTGCGCCGGGCGGCGCGCACGATGTCCACGGACCAGCCGAGCAGTTCGGCCTCGTCCAGGGCGTCCAGGACCGGGGGGCGGCGCAGGAAGCCGGTCAGCCGGTCGCTCGCCGCGAGGCCGCCGTCCGCCGGGGCGGCCGGGGCGGCGGTCCGCCGCGCGCGGGACTTCTTCGTGCCGGCCTGCCCCTGGAGCCGGTACGGCTCGACCCGGCTGCGCCTGAGGTTCTTCGCCCACTGGGCCGCCGCGATGGACACCGAGCCGGAGGCGAGGCCGAACTGCGCCTCGATCGCCGCGTGACTGGACGGGATCAGCCCGTACTGCCAGGTGGTGGCGGAGCGGGGGGTGATGGTGAAGGTGTCCGCGCCGCCGACGCCGAACTCCTCGACGCGGCTGGCCGCGTGGAACGCGCCGCACACGTACAGGCAGTCCGCCGGGTCCGTCCCGGTCGCGGCCAGGTGCTCGCGCATCCGCGTCCACATGTACCGCTCGCGGTCCTCGTCCACCCGCGTCCTGGCCGTGTCGCCGGGGGCGAGCCGGCGGAACAGGCTGCCGATGAGGAACATGACCTGGCGGTAGGTGTCGTGGTCGCTGTCGCCGAGGGGCAGTTCGACGTACTGGTGCCACCACTCCGACCAGTGCCGGACCCGGCCGTGCCGCAGCAGGTGCTCCTCCAGCTCGGCGAAGCGCGGCCGCAGGTCGCCGATCTCCACGCCGACGGCCTCACCGTGCAGCGCGGCCTCCTCCTGGCCCGGGTCGGCCGTCTTCCCGCCGCCGGGGCCGGCCGCCCCCTCCGCGGCCGGCTCCGGGGCGGACTCCCCGCGGGCGTCCCACTGGAAGACGTGGTCCGAGGACCGGTCGACCAGCACCAGTTCCACCCCCGGGGTGTCCAGGGCGTAGGCGATGGCCTGGTACTCGGCGGACGCCTCGGTGATCGGCGCGACCACCGACAGCGGCGCCCACTCGGCGGGGAAGTCCTTCACCTCGCTGGCGAACGCCTGGACGGCCACCGGCAGGCGGCAGTTGCGCAGCTCCGTCAGCAGCGGTGCCATGTCCTCGCACAGCTCCAGGTACACCACCCGGGGCTGCTTCTCGCGCAGCCGGCGGGCCATCGCGGTGGCGGACGCGGGGGAGTGGTGGCAGACGGGGAAGATCTCCAGCGGTTCCCGGACCGCGCGGTCCACGTCGTCGACCATGCCGAGGAGGATGTCCTCCAGGGCGTCCGGCCCCCCGGCGAACGCGGCGGCGGCTTCGTGGAGTTCGCCGCGCAGTGCGGCGAACGTGCTCCCGTGCTCGGTGACGGTGTCCTCCAGGGGCGTGGGCGTGGGCGTGTGACGCGGGGCGGGGACGGGGCTGAGCGGGGTGCCGCTCATGACAGCGTGGCGATCGCGTCGCGGCCGCCCTCCAGGAACTCGGGCCAGGAGCCGCCCTCCTCCTTGCTGCGCGGCTCGACGACGCCGTGCAGGTACTTGTTGAGGATGGCCAGGTCCTCCGGCTCGCGGCGGGCGAGGGAGCCCACCAGGGAGGCGGCGAGGGTGCGGGCGGTCAGGGTGCGCTCGCCGAAGAAGTTGCTGTGCAGGATGGCGTCCTCCAGCACACCGATCTGCTCGGCGGTGGACAGGGCCGACTCCAGCTTCTCGTCGTCGCTGCCGGCCGCGGCGGCCGAGGCGCGCAGGTCGGCGAAGCTCTGCAGCAGCACGTCGAGCAGGGTCGGCGGCACGTCCAGCTCGATGGAGTGGCGCCGCAGCAGCTCCTCGGTGCGGAAGCGGACGATCTCCGTCTCGCTCTTCTTGTTGGTGACGACCGGGATGCGCACGAAGTTGAACCGGCGCTTCAGCGCGGACGACAGGTCGTTGACCCCGCGGTCGCGGCTGTTGGCCGTCGCGATGACGGAGAAGCCGGGCCTGGCGAAGACGATGTTGTCGCTGCCGCCGCTCTCCAGCTCCGGGACGGAGATGTACTTCTCGGACAGGATGGAGATCAGCGCGTCCTGGACGTCGCTGGTCGAACGGGTCAGCTCCTCGAAGCGGCCGATCGCGCCCGCCTCCATCGCCGTCATGATCGGCGAGGGGATCATCGACTCCCGGGACTGTCCCTTGGCGATGACCATCGAGACGTTCCACGAGTACTTGATGTGGTCCTCGGTGGTGCCGGCGGTGCCCTGCACCACCAGGGTCGAGTTGCGGCTGATCGCGGCGGACAGCAGCTCGGCCAGCCAGCTCTTGCCGGTGCCCGGGTCGCCGATCAGCAGCAGGCCGCGGTCCGAGGCGAGGGTGACGATGGAACGCTCGACGAAGCTCCGGTCGCCGAACCACTTCTGGGAGATCTTCCGGTCCAGGCCGTCGGAGCGCTCCGAGCCGAGGATGAACAGCCGGACCATCTTGGGCGACAGCCGCCACGAGAACGGCTTGGGGCTGTCGTCGACGGACTCCAGCCAGTCCAGCTCCTCGGCGTACTTGATCTCGGCGGGGGCGCGCAGCAGGTCGGACATCGGTGAGGGGGCCTTTCGGTAAGGGCGGATGGGGGTCCGGAGCGAGGCCGGACGGGCGGGCTCCGGTCGTCCGCCGCGGCGGACGCGGAAGCCGGACGCGCGGCTCCCGGGCGGGCGCGGCCCCGCCGGAGGGCCGGGCCGCGGTGGCGGGAGACGTGAGGTCAGGTGAGGAACGTCTTGAGCTCGTGCACGAGCTTCTTGATGTGGCCGGAGATCACCGGCGTGCCGAGGTCCTTGAACCGCTCCCGGAACCACGGGTTGACACTGCCGCGGCCCGAGCTGGTGACCGAGCCGACCGGGATGAACTTGGCGCCCGAGCGGTGGATGGCGGCCATGCTGTCGAACAGCTCGTCGGTGCGCCATTCGTAGAAGTCGGAGATCCACACCACCACGGTGTTCCGCGGCTCGGCGATCTTCGGCTGGGCCAGGGCCATCGCCACCGTGCCGTCGGTGCCGCCGCCCAGCTTGGTGCGCAGCAGCGTCTCGAACGGGTCACTCGCCCAGGGTGTGAGGTCCAGGGCCTGCGTGTCGTAGGCGATCAGGTGGACGTCCACCTTGGGCAGGCCGGCGAAGATGGAGGCCAGGATGGTGCAGTTGACCATCGAGTCCACCATGGAGCCGGACTGGTCCACGACGACGATCAGCCGTTGCGGTGTCGTCCTGCGGCTGGTGTGCCGGTAGTAGAGGCGGTCGACGTAGAGCCGCTCCTCCTCCGGGCTCCAGTTGGTGAGGTTCTTCCAGATGGTGCGGTCCAGGTCGAGGTTGCGGAAGACCCGCTTCGGCGGCACCGACCGGTCGAGTTCGCCGACCGTGGCCTTCTCCACCTGGGTGCGCAGGACCTCGGCGACCTCGTCGACGTAACGGCGGATGAGCGACTTGGCGTTCGCCAGGGCCACGCCGGACAGGTTGTCCTTGTCGCGCAGCAACTGCTCGATCAGGGACATGCTCGGGGTGAGCCGTGCGGCCAGCCGGGAGTCGGCGAGCACCTCGCGCAGGTGCATCCGTTGGACGAGGCCCGCCTCGATGGCACCGAGTTCGGGCCCGATGGCCGGGACGAGCCGGCCCAGCTCCGGGGTGCGCCCGCCGCCCGTACCGGTCGGGCTGACCCCGCCTCCCGCACCGCCGCCCGCCCGGTCCCCCGCGCCGCCGTTCGGGGCGGGGGCCGCGCCGCGGGCGCCGCGCAGCTCGCCGGGACGGCAGCCGAACGCCCGCTCCAGCCACCCCGTGTCGGACTGCCAGCGCGCCAGCTGCTCGGCGCTGACCGTGCCGGAGCCGGTGGCGAAGACGTTCAGCAGCACCTTGGAGGCGAGCGCCGCGCGCCGTACCTCGGCCGCCCGGTCCCGCGCGCCGTCCTGCTCGGGCTCGGGAGTCATCAGCCCGTCGAACTCGGCCGCGAGTTCGGGGTGGCGCTGCACCACGGAGTCGACGGAGGCGCCCGGGTCGAGCAGCGCGGACGGCAGGCCGAGGTCCTCGACGACGGCCAGGCTCGCCGACTCCAGCGCGGCCTGCTCCTCGGGGTCGAACAGCCGCGCCAGCAGGCGCCAGTACAGGGCCTGGCGGCGGTTGTCGTGCGGATCCGGGCCGTCGGGAACGGCCGGGCTGTCGGGAAGGGCCGGGCTGTCGGGGACGGCCGGGCTGTCGGGGGCGGCGGGTCCGGCGGCCGGGTCGTGGTGAAGGTCGTGGGTCATGTGCGCAGCAGCTTTCCGGCTCGTTCGCGCAGGACGGCGACGGCGTCGGTGGCGGCCTTCTCGGCACGCACCCCGGCCTTGTCGGTCGTCCCTCCGGCCCAGGCGCCGGCGTGGACGGCGACGGGCTTCTTGCGCACCAGCCGCTCCACAGCCAGCGGCTGCACCCGGAACTCCCCGGCGTCCCAGCGCAGCAGCGCGATGCAGGCGCCCGACGCGGCGACGGCGTCCGCGGTGAGCGGCCCGGCGGCCGGCACCCGGTCGGCGTCGACGGCGAGGCGCTGTCCGGCGATCCGGAACGCGAGCCCGGTGTCGTCCTGCTCCGCCTCGTACCCCTCCAGCAGGACGGGGACGGCGATGCGGGCCGGGTGGCGGTCCAGCGGGGCGGCCGGCGCGGCGGTGGCGGCGGGCAGCGCGACCCGCGCGGTGACGAGGGCGTCGGCCGGTTCCCCGGCGCGGGCGCGCGCGTCGTCCCAGAGGAGGTCGCCCTCGGCGGTGACGGGCATGGCGTCGAGGTCCATCGCGCGGCCCTCGCCCACCGCGGCCAGCAGCGACATGTGCGGGCGCAGCAGCTGCCACAGACCGGCGCCGACCACCGTGTCCGGCTTCGGGGCGGACACGTGGGCCCGCACCAGGCGGGGCGCTCCGCCGTCCGCGGGCTCGAGGACCGCGTGCACCTGGGCCTGTACGGCGGTGGCGTGCTCCTGGAGGTCCACCCCGAGCGGCAGCAGGCGGCCGGTGGCCGTGGCCGTCGCGGGGGCGCCGGCCGCGCCGGGCACCGTCAGCAGCAGGGCCCGCGACCACAGGTCGGCCCAGCGGCGCACCGGCACCCGCTCCAGGGCGGCCCCCGGGCAGGAGGCGGCGAGTTCGGCGGCGAAGCCGTCCAGCAGGGTGGCCGGACGGCGCAGGGCCGGATCCGGCAGCATCGCGGAGACGACGGGCGCGGCGCCGGCGACCAGTTCGTGGTCGAGGCCGCGCCAGCCGGCGCGCGTGAGGTCGCAGAGCCAGCTGCGGGCCGCGGACAGCAGGTTCGCCGCGTGGCCCGCGTCCTCCGTGCGGGCGGCGGGCGCCTCCTCGGCGGCGGGGCGGCCGACGGCCTCCGTGACCCGGACGGTCAGCGCGTCGTGGACGGAGCCGAGCAGCGCGGTGCGGGCGGCGGCGAGGGCCAGGAGGTGGTCCTCGCCCGCGGCTCCGGCGGCCGCCTTGTCGGCGGCCTCGGCCACCCGCGCGGCGAGCGGCGATCCGGCGACGGCGTCGGCCAGTCGGGCCAGGGCGGCGGCCTGGGACGCCTGCGGCCGCAGGAGTCCGGCGACGAGCACGCCGTCGAAGGCGTCCACGGCCGCCAGCGCCTCGTCGAGGCCCTCGATGCCGGCGGTGAGCAGGTCGGCGCGCATCAGGCCACCGCCCTCGTCGTCGGGAACCACTGCATCTCGGGCAGCGGGGCGGTGACCGGCGCGAGTTCGAGGTAGGCGAGGTGGCGCAGGAACCGGCTGAAGACCGGTGCCGCCGCCGAGGTGTCGCCCTGCGCGGGCCGGGTGCTGCTCATGGCGACGGTGAGGGTCCCCGCGTCGGGTGCCTCGTCCCCGACGTCGGCCTTCAGGTAGCGGGCCACGCGCTCGGCGCCGTACTGCAGCACCGCTTCACCGATCAGCGCCCGTATGTGGTTGCAGAACGTGCCCCGGGCGCCGCCGCAGGGGCGGTTGTTGTTGGTGCTGCACGCGAAGGCGTACGTCCCGGCGGCGACGGACGACACGTACACCCGGCCGATGTCGGACCCGCTGGAGACCACGCCCTGCAAGCGGCCGTCGGCCAGCTCCACGAAGGGCACCTTGGACAGTTTCCGTGGACGCGCGGGCGGCACCACCCGTACCGTGCTCGACTTCTCCCAGACGGACAACGCACCATCTCCCATGCATGCGAAAGGGGACGTCCACGCCACTGCGGCGCAACAAGATCGAAGGTAGCGCCGGGCACTGACATCGCCCCCGACAGCGGAACCCCGGACCGCCGCAGTGTGCCTGCCGCCCGGCCCGCCGGCCGCTCAACCCGACGGTTCTGTAACGGAGTTGCGGCGGTGTCGTTGCGGTGGGCCGACGGCTTGCGCACGGGCCGCCGCATCCCTTGAGGGGCATGATCGGGCCCCGTCATACTGCGTCGGCCGGCGGGTGCGCACCCGCGCACGCGACCACCGCCGGCCGGATGTCGAAGGACTCCGCGGAGACCCCAGGGGGGCACGTGCCCGGACAAGTGAAGAGAGCATGCGCGGCCGCGGTCGCCACGGCGGCGGCCGTGGCCCTGACGGCCGGCATGACCGTACCGGCGGCGAGCGGGGAACGCGCCGCCACCCCGGCGGCGGCAGCGGGGAGTTCCCCGGCCGCCGCCCGCCACGTCACACTGATCACGGGGGACCGGGTCGCCGTCGACGCCGAGGGCCGGGTCGTCGGCCTGCGGCGGGCGGAGGGCCGGGAACGCATACCCGTGCGGATCAGCACCTCCGGCGGCCGCACCCTGGTGATACCGGCGGACGCCGCCCCGCTGGTGGCGAGCGGGCGCCTGGACCGGCGCCTGTTCGACCTCACCGAACTCGCCGGGAAGGCGGCCGGGACGTCGCAGCAGCGGGGCCTGAAGGTCATCGTGGGCTACCGGGGGGCCGCCCGCGCCGCCAAGGCCGAGGTGCGCGACGCCGGCACCCTCCGGCGCACCCTCACCACGCTGAACGCCGACGCCGTCCAGACCCCGCCCGAGAACGCCGCCGACCTGTGGGACGCCGTCACCGACGGCGAGGGCACCGCCTCCGGGATCTCCCGCGTCTGGCTCGACGGAGTGCGCAAGGCGTCCCTGGACACGTCCGTGGCGCAGATCGGCACGCCCAAGGCGTGGGCGGCGGGCCACGACGGCACCGGCGTGCGGATCGCCGTGCTGGACACCGGCGTGGACACCACCCACCCCGACCTGAGGAACCAGGTCGTGGCCGAGAAGAACTTCAGCGCCTCGCCCGGCACCGGCGACCGGTCCGGCCACGGCACCCACGTCGCCTCCACCGCCGCCGGCACGGGCGCGAAGTCCGGCGGCACCTTCAAGGGGGTCGCCCCCGGCGCGAAGATCCTCAACGGCAAGGTCCTCGACGACGAGGGGTTCGGCGACGACTCCGGCATCCTCGCCGGCATGGAGTGGGCGGCCGCCCAGGGCGCCGACATCGTCAACATGAGCCTGGGCGGCCCGGACGGCCCCGAGACCGACCCGCTGGAAGCGGCCGTCGACAAGCTCTCCGCCCAGGGCATCCTGGTCGCGGTGGCCGCCGGCAACGCCGGTCCCGACTCGATCGGTTCCCCCGGCAGCGCCGACTCCGCCCTCACGGTGGGCGCCGTCGACGGCAAGGACCGCCTGGCCGACTTCTCCTCCACCGGCCCGCGCGTCGGCGACGGGGCCGTGAAGCCCGACGTCACCGCCCCCGGCGTGGACGTCACGGCCGCCTCCGCCAAGGGCAGCGCCATCGCCGCCGAGGTCGGTGAGAAGCCCGCCGGCTACACCACCATCTCCGGCACGTCGATGGCGACCCCGCACGTCGCGGGCGCCGCCGCGCTCCTCAAGCAGCAGCACCCCGACTGGGGTCCCGCCGAGCTCAAGGGCGCGCTCACCGCGTCCGCCAAGGGCGGCGCGTACACGCCGTTCCAGCAGGGCGCCGGCCGCATCCAGGTGGACCGGGCGATCCGGCAGACCCTGATCGCGGAGCCGGCGTCACTGGCCTTCGGCGTCCAGCAGTGGCCGCACACCGACGACGAGCCCGTCACCCGGAACCTCACCTACCGCAACCTCGGCACCGAGGACGTCACGCTGAAGCTGACGTCCACCGCCACCGACCCGAAGGGCAGGCCGGCGCCCGCGGGCTTCTTCACCCTGGGCGCCGCCACCGTGACCGTCCCCGCGGGCGGCACGGCCTCCGTGCCGTTCACCGCCGACACCCGGCTCGGCGGCACCGTGCACGGCGCCTACGGGGCGTACGTGGTGGCCACGGGCGGCGGCCAGACCGTGCGCACCGCCGCCTCGGTGCACCGCGAGGCCGAGTCCTACGACGTGACCGTCCGGGCCGTCGGCCCCGACGGCAAGCCCGCCGCCGAGCACCTGACCGACCTCACCGGCTACACCGGCGAGGCCAAGAACCGCCGCTACGCCGTACCGGCCGAGGCCGACGGCACCACCACCGTGCGTGTGCCCAAGGGCACCTACCTGCTGGACTCCTGGACCGTGAAGGACCCCGAGACCTTCCGCGGCGGCATCGACTGGGTGGTCCAGCCCCGCCTCGATGTCACGCGGGACACCACCGTCACGGTGGACGCCCGCACCACCCGGGCGGCCGACATCAGGGTGCCGGACACCAAGGCGCGGCCCGCCACGGCCACCGTCTCCTACTCCCACGACACCTCGGGCGCCCTGATCGGCTTCGCCGGTGCCTCGTTCGCCGACGTGCGGATGGCCCACCTCGGGCCCGAGGCGCCGGGCGGCATCCAGCAGACCTGGAACGGCCAGTGGACCAAGGGCGCGAACACCGAGTACCACGTGGCCACCAGCGCCCGGGTGCAGAAGATCCAGGCGGCGAAGAAACGGCACTTCACGGCCCGTGAACTCGCCACCGTGACCCTCGGTCTGGGCGCCTCGGCCCCCGGCCGGACCGGCGGGGTCGACACCATCGGCCTGCTGGCCGACGACGTGGTCTTCGGTGAGCTGATCGAGCAGAAGCTGCCCGGTTCGCGCACCCTGCACCTGTCGACCGGGGACCGCGCCCGCTGGGCCTTCGACTTCGAACAGCACGCCGGAACGGACGCCCAGGGACTGCCCGTCGTGGAGGCCGCCTACAGCCTGGGCGGGGAGCGGACCTACAAGGCGGGCAAGAAGTACGCGCACAGCGTCAACCGGGCCGTCTTCGGGCCGGCCCTGGACGAGGACTCCGGGCTCTCCCGTGAGGGGAACACCCTGTACGGCTACGTGCCGATGCTGGTCGACGGCGCCCGCAACCCGGGCGGTTCCAGGACCACGTCGTCCCTCACGCAGCTCTACCGCGACGGCCGGCGGATCGGCACCACCCGCGATCCGCTGTCCGAGGGGGTGGAGTTCGGCGTGCCGTCCGGCGACGCCGAGTACCGGCTGACGACCTCCCTGAAGCGCAGCACCCGGGTCGCCGGCGTCTCCACCCGCGTCGACGCGTCCTGGACCTTCCGCTCCAAGAAGGTCACCAGGCCCGCGGCGCTGCCCCTGTCCACGGTCCGTTTCGGCGCGGTCACCGCCGCGGACAGCACGGTCGTCGCCGGACGGACCGCGAAGGTGCCGGTCTCGGTGGAGGGCGCCGCGCGCGGCAGGAACCTCCGGTCCCTCGTCGTGCACGTCTCCTACGACGGCGGCCGGACCTGGAAGAAGGCCGCGGTCACCAAGGGCGCGATCACCGTCAGGAATCCGGCGAAGGGCCGGTCGGTCTCCTTCCGCGCCAAGGTCACCGACACCAGGGGCACCGTCTCGACGGTCGCGATCCACCACGCCTACCACGGCAGGTGAGCCGTCCGGCGGTGCGTTGAGCGCCGCGTTCGGCACCGGGGTCCGTCGGAGGCACATGTCTCCGGCGGACCTTTCGGCGTGTCAGGACCCGGCCGGCGGGCCCGCCGCGGTTCACCGGGTGCAGTGCACCGTGGCGGCACGGGCGCGGTCCCGGGTCAGTGCGGCAGCGTCGCCGGGCTGCCGCCGTTCGCCTCGTAACCCGCCACCGCCAGCGCCCGGTAGACCGCGAACTCGGCGGCCGGGTCGTCGGCCAGCGACCAGGGGAGCGCGCCGACGTGCCCGTCGACGCGGACCAGCTGGTCCATGGCTTCCGCCCAGCGCTCACTGCGGACCAGGAAGAACACCAGCAGGTGCCGCACGTGCGCCTGCATCGGGTCGTCGGGCCGGGCCGCGTGCACCGCGTGCAGCGCGCCGTGCACCGCCTTGGTGACGACCTCGGTCTGGTAGAAGCTGCTGACCAGGGTCACGTCGGGCAGGTGCTCGAACACCGCGAACAGCGGCATCGCGGCCAGCAGGGAGCCCTGGGGCGCCCGGGCCGCCGCGGCCTCGGCGAAGGAGTACGCCAGCTGCCGGGAGCCGTGCCACTTCTCGCACCAGTACTGCAGGGCCGCCAGATGGGCGCCCATGTGCGTCGGGGCGCGGTCCAGGATCTTCAGCCAGACCTGCTCGAACTCCTTCTGGGAGTAGCCGAGCCCGCGCGCCACGGACAGCTCGATGATGTACGGGACCGGGTCGCCGGGGGCCAGCAGCGCCGCGTCCCCGCAGGCCGCTCTCGCCTCCTCCATGATGATCCGGAACTCGTCCGTGCCGGGCGTCGCCGTGCGCCACGCCTGCTGCACCAGGAACTCCGCGTGCACCGCGGCGCCGCCCGCGTCCTTGGGCTGCTCGGCGCGCCACACCCGCAGCCACTGCCCGCCCGGTGCCTCGTCCACCCCGCCCGGCCGCTCCCGCAGCTCCAGCGAGGCGGCACCGGCGAACGCCTGCACGCGCTGCCAGCGCTGCTCGTCCGCGGCGTCGGTGCCGGACAGCAGCTGCCGGGCGGCGCGGTAGTCCTGGGTGCGCTGCACCAGGTCGAGGACGTCGAGGAGGTCCTGGTCGGGGCCCGGCATGCGGATGTCCAGCTCCTCCTCGCGGACAAAACCGTAGTTCGCCGGGTCCGCCGCGTCCGGGTGGTCCGGGGACACGAGGCCGACCGCGCCCTTCCTGCGCCGCAGGACGGGGAGCAGCACGATGCTGATCATGATCAGCGCCATCAGGACCCAGAGAATCTCCATGTCTCAAGCGAACCAGAACACGCCGACAAATGGCCAACCTGGTGCCGAGCCTGTGGAAAACTCCGGGCGCGGCGTCGGCCGCCGGCCCGGACCGCGCGACCGGACAGGCCGGCACCCCGGCCCCCGGCGAGCCCGTCCGCCGACCCGCACCGGCCCGCCCGCAGGACCGCGCCCCCCCGTCCCGCGACCTCCGCGGGCCCGCCCCGGACCCCGGGCGGTGGCTCGGATCGGCATCCGGCTCGCGCGCGCACTACCCTCGGGCCCATGAGCGACAGGCACATCAGTCAGCACTTCGAGACGCTCGCGATCCACGCGGGCAACACCGCCGACCCCCTGACGGGCGCGGTCGTCCCGCCGATCTACCAGGTCTCCACCTACAAGCAGGACGGTGTCGGCGGCCTGCGCGGCGGCTACGAGTACAGCCGCAGCGCCAACCCCACCCGGACCGCGCTGGAGGAGAACCTCGCCGCCCTGGAGGGCGGCCGCCGCGGTCTCGCGTTCGCGTCCGGACTGGCGGCCGAGGACTGCCTGCTGCGCACCCTGCTCAGCCCCGGCGACCACGTGGTGATCCCCAACGACGCGTACGGCGGCACCTTCCGCCTGTTCGCCAAGGTCGTGGCCCGCTGGGGCGTGGAGTGGTCGGTGGCCGACACCGGTGACGCCGCCGCCGTGCGGGCCGCCATCACGCCGAAGACCAAGGCCGTGTGGGTGGAGACGCCCTCCAACCCGCTGATGGGGATCACCGACATCGCCGCCGTCGCCCAGGTCGCCCGGGACGCGGGCGCCCGGCTGGTCGTCGACAACACCTTCGCCACGCCGTACCTCCAGCAGCCGCTCGCGCTCGGCGCGGACGTCGTCGTGCACTCCCTGACGAAGTACATGGGAGGGCACTCCGACGTGGTCGGCGGCGCGCTGATCACGGCGGACGCCGAGCTGGGGGAGGAGCTGGCCTTCCACCAGAACGCGATGGGCGCGGTCGCCGGGCCCTTCGACTCCTGGCTGGTGCTGCGCGGCACCAAGACCCTCTCCGTGCGCATGGACCGGCACAGCGAGAACGCCGCCAAGGTCGCCGACATGCTCACCCGGCACCCGCGGGTGACCGGCGTGCTCTACCCCGGGCTGCCGGACCACCCCGGTCACGAGGTCGCCGCCAAGCAGATGCGGTCCTTCGGCGGCATGCTCTCCTTCCGGGTCGAGGGCGGCGAGGAGGCGGCCGTCGAGGTCTGCAACCGGGCCCGCGTCTTCACGCTCGGCGAGTCCCTCGGCGGCGTCGAGTCGCTGATCGAGCACCCCGGGCGCATGACGCACGCCTCCGTGGTGGGCTCCGCCCTCGAGGTGCCCGGCGACCTGGTGCGCCTGTCCGTCGGCATCGAGAACGTGGAGGACCTGCTGGAGGACCTCCAGCAGGCCCTCGGCAAGTAGCCCACGGAACGAGGACGGGACGGGGCCGGATCACCAGCCGGTCAGGGGTGGAGTCGTCTCCGACGGCGGCTCCACCCACGGGCGCGCGGTCAGCGTCCACACCAGGAACGCCACCGTCGCCGCGCACAGCAGCAGCCACAGCGCGCGGCGGGCGGCGTTCCGGCGCCGCAGCAGGCGCTGCCCGCGGCGCACGGCGTCCGCGTGCAGCTCGGGCGGAACCGGGGGCGGGACCCCCTCCAGCATCCGCCGCACCCGCGCCTCGCGGTGGAGGTGGTTCACGGCGACCCTCCGGCACGGAAGTGCGGCCTTCCGGCACGGGCGTGCGGCCTTCCGGCAGGGGCGTGCGACCCTCCGGCACCGGTGTACGGCCTTCCGGCACAGCGCGGCGCAGGTCCGGTGGCCGGCCGCGGCTGCACGGGCCCGGGGCCCGGCGACGGGGCCGCAGGGACCATGACGCGACGGCCGTCCCGTGCCGGGATCACGACGGCACCGCCCGCATGCTCCCGACGGCGGGCGCCGGGGCGGAGGGGCGCCGCAGCAGCGTCTCCGTCGCGCGGGCGGCCAGCGCGCGGACCCGGTCCGGGGACAGCCCCAGCAGGGCAGCGGTCTGCTCCTCGGCGACCCCCTCCAGGAAGCGCAGCACCACCACCAGCCGCTCCTGCGGGCCGAGGGCGGCCAGCGGGCTGCCGGGATGGGGGCGGGCGCGCAGCAGGCCGCCGGGCCCGCGCCGGTCGCCGCGCGCGAAGCGCAGGGCGAGCTGCCGCCGGGCGTGGTCGTAGGGATCGTCGCCGCGCAGCCGGTTCCAGCCGGCGTACGTGTGCGCCAGGGAGCGGGTCAGCAGGCGCCGTGCCCGCGGGTTGTCGTCGGGGGCCTCGGCGGTGAGCAGGGTGGCGGCGTGCAGCAGCCGGCCGGCCGCGCCCGCGACGAACGCCGCGAACTCGCGGTCCCGGCGAGCGTCCTGGAGCACGTGCCGTTGTCGCACCGCGCCTCCCGCACGAACCGGAGAGACGGTCCCGGCCGCGTACGGCGCCGGGCCGGCGCGTACGACGGGGACCCGATCTCCATCATCGGGCCAGGGCGGCCCCCGCGGTCAAGGGGCGCGCACCGCCCGCACGGCAGTCCCCGGCCTCGGGGGCGCTCAGGAGGCGGACGGGGCCTCCGGACCGGGCACGCCGTGCGCGGACATCCGCGCGGAGAGCGCGCCGTTGAAACGGGTGAGGAGCGCGCAGAACACCTCGCGCTCCGCCGGCTCCCAGTCCTGGGTCAGCTCGGCCATCAACTGCCTGCGGGAGGAGCGCACTTCGTCCAGCCGCGCCTGACCGCGCGGGGACAGCTGCAGGACGACCGCGCGGCCGTCGTCGGGGTGCGAGGTGCGCTTGACCAGCCCGGTGTCCACGAGCGGCGCCACCTGCCGGGTGACGGTGGAGGAGTCGATGCCCATGCTCGCGGCGAGGGCCTTGACGCCCATCGGGCCTTCCTTGTCCAGCCGGTTGAGCAGCAGGTAGGCGGCCCGGTCCATGGAGTTGCGGACCTGGCCCACCCCGCCGAGCCGGGTCTGTTCGGCACGGCGTGCGAACAACGCCACCTCGTGCTGCAACGTGTCGAGAAGACCGGTGTCCCCGACGGTCGTCTGGTCCGTCGGCATTCCAGGTGTTGTGGCCATGGCCGGGCGCTCGCTTCGTGGAGGGCTGCTGATGTGGAAGGACAGGGTACGCGGCCGGGGACCCCGCCGTACCGGTGCCGGGCAAAGCCGGTTCGGCCCGCACCGGTTCGTTCCGTGGCCGTCGCCGCCCGCGGCGGGCCGCGAACTGCGATGCTGGAGCCATGAACCACGGCACGGCCGGCTCCTTGCGGGCCGTCACCCTCGACGACGTGCGCGGCGCGCAGAAGATGCTCTCCGGGGTGTCCCGGGCGACCGCGCTCGAGAGCAGTCGGCACCTGTCCGGCCTGGTGGGCGCACCGGTGCACCTGAAGTGCGAGAACCTCCAGCGCACCGGCTCCTTCAAGCTGCGCGGCGCCTACGTGCGGATCGCCGGGCTGCTGCCCGAGGAACGGGCCGCCGGGGTCGTCGCCGCGAGCGCCGGGAACCACGCGCAGGGCGTCGCGCTGGCCTCCTCCCTGCTGGGGGTCCGCTCGACGGTGTTCATGCCGAAGGGCGCCCCGCTGCCCAAGATCAGTGCCACGCGCGAGTACGGCGCGGAGGTGCGCCTGCACGGACAGGTGGTCGACGAGACGCTGGCCGCGGCCATGGAGTACGCGCGACGCACGGGTGCCGTGTTCATCCACCCCTTCGACCACCCCGACATCATCGCCGGTCAGGGCACCGTGGGCCTGGAGATCCTGGAGCAGTGCCCGGAGGTCCGCACGGTCGTCGTCGGCATGGGCGGCGGCGGGCTGATCGCCGGGATCGCGGTCGCCGTGAAGGCGTACCGGCCCGATGTGCGGATCATCGGTGTGCAGGCGGAGGGTTCCGCCTCCTATCCGCCGTCGCTCGCGGCCGGGCACCCGGTGGCGGTGCGCGATCCGGCGACGATGGCGGACGGCATCAAGGTGGGGCGGCCCGGCGAGGTGCCGTTCGGGATCGTGGCCGAGCTGGTGGACGAGGTCCGCACCGTCACCGAGGACGAACTGTCGGCCGGGCTGCTGCTGTGCCTGGAGCGGGCGAAGCTGGTGGTGGAACCGGCCGGGGCCAGCCCGGTGGCGGCGCTGCTGAGCCGCCCCGGCAGCTTCGAGGGGCCGGTCGTGGCGGTGCTGTCCGGCGGGAACGTCGACCCGGTGCTCATGGAGCGGGTGCTGCGGCACGGCATGGCCGTGCAGGGCCGCTACCTGGCGGTCCGGCTGCGGCTGACGGACCGGCCGGGCGCCCTGGCGGCACTTCTGCGGGCGTTGTCAGTGGTCGACGCTAACGTCCTGGACGTGAGCCATGTACGGACCGACCCCCGGCTGGGGCTCACGGAGGTGGAGGTCGAGCTGCACCTGGAGACCAAGGGCCCCGAGCACTGCACGGAGGTCGGACGGGCCCTGCGCGAGGCCGGTTACACGGTCATCGGCTGAGCCCCCGGCGGCCTTCGGGCTCCGTGTCACCCGTGCGGGTGATCTCCTGGTGAGACGCGATACATCGCGTTATGGTGTGTGCGGGGGCGGTCCCGGCGCCGTCCCGCGACGGCAAAAAAGTTCGGCAAGAGAAAACGCACAAATCTAGGCTTCTCGAAGAATCCCCGACGACGTGGAGACTGATATGCCAGGCGCCATCCATGCCGAAGGTCTGGTGAAGACCTTCGGAGACGTCAAGGCGCTGGACGGCGTCGACCTCGACGTGCCCGAGGGCACCGTCCTGGGCCTGCTCGGACCCAACGGCGCGGGCAAGACGACGACCGTCCGCTGCCTCACCACCCTGCTGCGACCGGATTCCGGCTCGGCGGTCGTGGCCGGCATCGACGTGCTCAAGCACCCCGACGCCGTGCGCCGTTCCATCGGCCTGTCCGGTCAGTTCGCCGCGGTGGACGAATACCTGACCGGCCGGGAGAACCTCCAGATGGTCGGCCAGCTGTACCAGATGAAGTCGAAGGCGGCGAAGGCACGCGCGGACGAGCTGCTGGAGCAGTTCAACCTCACGGACGCCGCCGACCGCACCACCAAGACCTACTCCGGCGGCATGCGCCGCCGCCTCGACCTCGCCGCCGCCCTGGTGGTCTCGCCGCCCGTGATGTTCATGGACGAACCGACCACGGGCCTCGACCCGCGCAACCGCCAGCAGCTGTGGGAGGTCATCAAGGACCTCGTCTCGGGCGGGACGACCCTGCTGCTGACCACCCAGTACCTGGAGGAGGCCGACCACCTCGCGCACGACATCGCGGTGGTCGACCACGGCCGGGTCATCGCCCAGGGCACCTCCGACCAGCTCAAGGCCCGCACCGGAGGCGAGCGCGTCGAGGTCGTCGTGCACGAACGGGAACACCTCTCCACCGCCTCCGAGGTCCTGCGCGGCTTCGGCAAGGGTGACACCACGGTCGAGGAGCACATGCGCAAGCTCACCGTGCCGGTGACCGGAGGCGCCAAGCTGCTCGCCGAGGTCATCCGCGAACTCGACACCCGGGGCATCGAGATCGACGACATCGGCCTGCGCCGCCCCACCCTCGACGACGTCTTCATCTCCCTCACCGGACACGTCGCGGAGCGCACCGAGGGCAACGGCAACGGGACCGGGGCTCCCGCGGGGCGCCCCCAGCAGAAGGAGACCGCGAAGTGAGTGCCGCCACCGACGCCGTGCGCACCAGCACGGCCCCCGGCAACCCGATCGGCCAGTCGGTCCGGGACTCCCTGATCGTCGCCAAGCGCAACCTGATCCGCATGGCCCGCATCCCCGAGATGGTCCTGTTCGGGATCATCCAGCCGGTGATGTTCGTCGTGCTGTTCACCTACGTCTTCGGCGGCTCGATGAAGATCGGCAACACCACCGATCCCAACGTGTACAAGAACTTCCTGATGGCCGGCATCTTCGCCCAGACCGTCACGTTCGCCACCGCAGGCTCCGGCGCCGGCATCGCGGACGACATGCAGAAGGGCCTCATCGACCGCTTCCGCTCGCTGCCGATGGCCCGCGGCGCGGTGCTGACCGGCCGTACGGTCGCCGATCTCGTGCAGACGTCCATCACCCTGCTGGTCCTCGCGGTCGTCGCCCTGATCGTGGGCTGGCGCCCGGGTTCGGCGGAGCCGACCAACGTCGGCAAGATCCTGGCCGGCTTCGGCCTGCTGCTCCTGCTGGGCTACGCCTTCACCTGGATCGGTGCGCTGATCGGCCTGTCCGTGCGCACCGCCGAGGCGGCGACCTCCGGAGGAATCATCTGGCTGTTCCCGGTGACGTTCATCTCGAACGCCTTCGTCGACGCCGGACAGATGACCCCCTGGCTGCGTCACGTCGCCGAGTGGAACCCCTTCAGCGCCACCGTCCAGGCCTGCCGGGAGCTCTTCGGCAACCCCGGGGTGTCCAGCTCGACGGCCTGGCCCATGCAGCACCCGGTGTGGGCGTCGCTGATCTACTCGGTCCTGATCATCGTCGTCTTCAGAACGCTGGCGGTGCGCAAGTACCGCTCGGCGGCGGCATGACGAAGCCCCCTGCCCCACGCGGGAGGCGCGGGGCAGGGGGCCGGTCGGGCCCTTCGGGGCCGGCGCGCGGCTGGCGCGGCGGGCTCAGCCGTCGTAGGGCTCGGCCTTGAGGATCCGCACCGAGGCCATCTTGCCGTTGGGCAGCTCGTACTGGACGTCCTCGCCCACCTTGTGGCCCATCACACCCGAGCCCAGCGGGGACTGCGGGGAGTAGGTCTCCACATCGGCGCTCGCGTACTCCCGCGAGGCGAGCAGGAACGTCAGGGTGTCGTCCTCGTCGCCGTCGAACGCGATGGTCACGACCATGCCGGGCGCGACCGAGCCGTCGGCCACCGGGGGCTCGCCCACCTGGGCGTTCTCGAGGAGCTGGGTGAGCTGGCGCACGCGGAGCTCTTGCTTGCCCTGCTCCTCCTTGGCCGCGTGGTACCCGCCGTTCTCGCGCAGGTCGCCCTCCTCACGCGCGGCGGCGATCTTGGCAGCGATCTCCGAGCGCGCGGGACCAGTAAGGTACGCAAGCTCGTCCTTGAGCTTGTTGTACGCCTCCTGGGTCAGCCAGGTGACGTTCTCGCTGGTCTGGGTCACAGGTGCTCCTCGTAGGACTGGGAATACAAAGGATCGCCCTCCCCAGAAGGATGTTCCTCCACGGATGGGCGAAACCACGAGCCTAACAATTCAAGGCAGGAAGGGGGAGGACATAAGCCACCGGACTCATGTCGTCGCAGGTCAGCGCCTGTGTTTTGGCCGCGGCATCAGTCGGCGTGGCAGCCGATCAGCTCGGCGGACGTCGCCTTGCCGGTGGTGCGGAGCGTGACGACCTCGTCGATGCGGGTCTCGTCCCCGTCGAAGCGGAAGTCGGCCCGGCCGACCTCGGCACGGGTGGAGTCCACCGAACGGACCGTGCAGTAGCCGGCGGTGCCCGCGTCCTTGTGCACCTCCAGGTGCACGCGCACCGACTTCTCCCCGGCGTCGAAGCTGATCACTTCCGCGCTGATCTCGTTCTGGACCACGTAGTGGTAGCCGAACCAGCCGATCAGCCCGAGCATCACCGCACCCAGCACGGCTCCGATGATCTTGAGCATCCGGTCGGCACGCTCATCCGAGGAACGGCCGTAGCGGCCCTCGGGCGGTCGCGTGCTCGCCGTCGTCATGATCGTCTCCTCGGCAGGAAGGGGGACCCGGGTCCCGTGGGAGGCCCCGGGCGGAGCCCCGGAATTAATCGCCCCCCGATTCGGTCACTATAGAAGCCCGAGACTGCGCCGACGCACGCAGGGCGCCGACCGACTGAGGATTTGAGTCTTGACTGACCAGTTGCGACTGATGGCTGTGCACGCCCACCCCGACGACGAGTCGAGCAAGGGCGCGGCCACCATGGCGAAGTACGTGTCCGAGGGGGTGGACGTGCTGGTGGTGACCTGCACGGGCGGGGAGCGCGGCTCCATCCTCAATCCGAAGCTCCAGGGTGACGCCTACATCGAGGAGCACATCCACGAGGTCCGCAAGAAGGAGATGGACGAGGCCCGCGAGATCCTCGGGGTCAAGCAGGAGTGGCTCGGCTTCGTCGACTCCGGACTGCCCGAGGGCGACCCGCTGCCGCCGCTGCCCGAGGGCTGCTTCGCCCTGGAGGACGTCGACCGGGCGGCCGGCGAGCTGGTGCGCAGCATCCGCTCCTTCCGCCCGCAGGTGATCACCACCTACGACGAGAACGGCGGCTACCCGCACCCCGACCACATCATGACGCACAAGATCACGATGGTGGCCTTCGAGGGCGCGGTGGACACCGTCAAGTACCCCGAGGACGAGTTCGGGCCCGCCTGGCAGCCGCTGAAGGTGTACTACAACCAGGGCTTCAACCGTCCCCGCACCCAGGCCCTGCACGACGCGATGCTGGAGCGCGGGCTGGAGTCGCCCTACGGGGACTGGCTCAAGCGCTGGTCGGACTCCGAGCGCAAGGAACGCACGATCACCACGCACATCCCGTGCGCCGACTTCTTCGAGATCCGCGACAAGGCGCTGATCGCGCACGCCACGCAGATCGACCCCGACGGCGGCTGGTTCCGGGTGCCGATGGAGGTCCAGAAGGAGGTCTGGCCCACCGAGGAGTACGAGCTCGCCAAGTCCCTCGTCGACACCTCCCTCCCCGAGGACGACCTCTTCGCGGGCATCCGGGACAATGGCTGACATGAGCGCGAGTGCAAGCCTGGCATTGACGCACCTGGTCCCCCTTGCCGAGGAATTCGACAAGAACAAGGTCACCCCCGGCGTCCTCGGATTCATCGTCTTCGCGGCGATGGCCCTGGCGGTGTGGGCCCTGATGAAGTCGATGAACCGGCACATGAACAGGGTCGACTTCACCGAGTCCCCGGAGCCGGGTTCGAAGGCCGAGCCGACGGCGGCCTCCGGGGCGGCCAAGGACAAGCAGGACTGAACGGTGGGCTCTCCGCCCCGGCGGAGAGCCCACCGTTCGGCCGCCGGCCGGGCCGCCACCAGGCCCTGCGCCGACCGCGTGCCGCCGACCGCGTGTCGCGCCGACCGCGTGCCGCGCCGACCGCGTGTCGCGCCGATCCCTGCCGCGTCGCGTCGATGTTTCCCGGCTGCGGAGCCGACGTATCCGGCCGTGGTGCCGGGTGGGCCGCTGTTCCCCGCCGCTGTCTCCGCTGCTGTTCCCCGCCGCTGTCCCGTGGCCGCGGTGCTGTGCCGGTATGCCGCCCCTCCCGCGCGGCGAGGCGGCGGAGGGGCCAGCGCTCCTCACGGGTTCCTCCCGCGCTCCTTTCGCGGGCCTCGGTCACGTCGCGCTGGTCCGCGGCCGTCGGGTGGCCGCGGGGCCGGACGAGCCGTCCGTCTCGTGAAACGGTCCCTGCGTCTGGCCTTTCCGTCCGTTTGTCCGGTCTCCCGGGCCCCGGTCCCCGAGTCGGGCCTTACCGTCCGTTTGTCCGGTCTCCCGGGCCCCGGTCTCCGGTCTCCGGTCTCCGGGCCTCGGTCTCCGGGCCCCGGTCCCTGCGACCTGCCGTACTGCCGTCCCCCGGCTCCCGCGCCGGAGGGCCGCTCCCACGACCGCAGACCCCCGGCCCCGAGGGTCCGCTGCACGGTCCACGGGCGGCGCTGGTCGGGCCGCTGCTGCCCCGGGGGTGCTGGTCGGGCTGCCACCAGGCCTCCGGCGCCGGACGGACCACTCCGCGGCCCGGCGGCGCAGGTCCGACCGCCTGCCGCGCCGCCGCGTGCCGCCCGCCTACGGCGCGGGCGCGACCTCCACGCCCATGACCTCGCGGGCGTGACGGCTGGGCACCATGCCCAGGCGCCACGCCTGCCACCCCGCCTCCAGGGTGACCCCGCGTTCCAGCAGGAGCTGGAACGCCTCCACGTAGTCGTCCAGCTTCTCGTCGCGCAGCGGATGACCGTCCCGCGCGAGCCGGGACAGTTCCTCCTGGGCGACCGCCGTGCCGACCTCCGTGCCGCCGGGGGCCGCGTACGGCAGGAGGGTGCAGCGCAGGAAGCGGGCCCAGTCCTCGCCGCGCCGGTCCCCGTAGGACGCGAACAACGGCAGCGCCTCGTCGCACAGCGCCAGGGCCTGCTGCGTGCGCGCGTTGCCCGCGTCGACGACCGCCAGCTCCAGGCAGGTCCACGCCTCCCCGTGGGCGACCCCGATGCGCCGGAAGTCGGCGCGGGCGTCCACCAGCAGCTGCCGGGCGAACCCGGAGTTGCGCAGCGAGCCGGTCCGGGCGGCACGCTGGTCGCGGGTGACCCGGGCCGAGTGGTGCCGGGCGCAGGCCAGGCCGTAGACGTCCCGCATGCGGGAGAACATCGTGCGGGAGCGTTCCAGCTCGCGCACGGCACGGTCCAGGTCGCCGGTCTCCTCCAGTGCCTGCCCGAGGTAGTAGAGCGTCCACGCCTCGCCCCGGGCGTCCTCGTTGTCCCGGTGCCGGGCCGCCGCCCGGCGCAGGTCCTCCACCGCCGGGGAGGCGTCCCCCGTCACCAGCCGGGTCCGGGCCAGCTGGGTCAGCGCCCAGGCCTCGCCGCGTCCGTCCCGGGTGCGGCCGTACAGCTCCAGGGCCGCGCGCAGCTCGCTCTCGGCCCGCGTCACGTCCCCCAGCCGCAGGTGCAGCTGGCCCAGCTGGAAGTGGGCCCACGCCTGGCCGTGCACCGACTCGCCCGCGCGATGCAGCACCAGGGACTCGTCGAGCAGGCCGAGCGCCTCGGACAGGCGGGCCCGGTCGCGTTCGACCGCGGCCAGCGCGTGCATCGTCCACGCCCGGTCCGTGGCCAGCTCGGGAGCAGCCTGGAGGGCGAGGGACTCCCGCAGCTTCGCCGCCGCCTCCGTCAGGTTGCCCTGGTGGTGCAGCGTGATCCCGAGCGAGGTGAGCGCACGGGCCGCGCCCGCGTCGTGGTGCGCCTCCCGGTAGAGGTCCACCACGGAGGTGAGGGTGGTGCGCGCCTTGTCCAGCTCGCCGAGCTGCCGGGCGGCGATGCCGGTGCGCCACTGCACCGACCTCACCAGCAGCCCCTCGTCCACGGCCTGCGCCAGCTCGCTGATCTCGCCCAGCCGGTACAGGTCACCGCGGAGCAGGCAGTAGTCGCACAGCGCGCCGAGCAGGTTCAGCACCGCCGCCCGGTCCACGCCCTCGGCGTGCCGCAGGGCGGCGGTGATGAAGCTGGACTCGTCGTCCAGCCAGCGCAGGGCCTCCTCCAGCGAGGTGAAGCCGTAGGACCCGAAGCGGTCGGACCGGGTCGACACGTTGCCGTCGACCAGCCGCAGCACGGAGTCGGCCAGCTCGGCGTAGTTCACGATCAGCCGCTCCTGCGCCGCCGACCGCTCGGCGGGGTCCTCCTCGTCGGTCAGCCGGGCCTGGGCGAAGGCGCGCACCGTGTCGTGCAGCCGGTACCGGCCCTGCCGCACCGGGCTGATCAGACCGGCCCGGGCCAGCGCCTCGAGGTGCCGGGTCGCCTCGGTCTCGTCGGTGGCCAGCAGCGCGGCGGCCGCCGCAGCGCCCAGCGAGGCCCGGCCGGCCAGCGCCAGCCGGCGCAGCAGTCTCCGTACCGTCTCGTTCTGGTCGGTGTAGCGCAGCCACAGGGCGCGCTCCAGCGGCTCGACCGGGCCGTAGGCGCCCAGGTCGGCGGCGAGGGTGCGCGGCGATCTCGGGCCGAGCGAGGAACCGGCGATCCGCAGCGCCAGCGGCAGCCCGCCGCACAGGTCCCGCACCCGGTCGGTGGCCTCGGCGTCGTACGGCCCGGAGGAGTCCTGCGCGGCGGCCGACAGCAGTTCCTCCGCACCCGCCGGGTCCAGCGCCTCCACGGCCAGCTGGTGCACCCGCGCGGGCAGGTCGTCGGGCAATCCGAGCGGGGCGCGGGCGGTGACCAGGACCAGGCTGTCGGAGCGTTCCGGGACCAGGGTGCGCACCTGCATCGGGTCGGAGGCGTCGTCCAGGACGATCGTGACCGGCAGCCCCGTCAGGTGCTGCTGGTACAGCTCGCTCAGCCGCTTGACCTGCTGGTCCGCGGAGGACCGCTCGCGGAACAGCAGCTGCTCGCGGGGCGCGCCGAGCCGGTTCAGCAGGTGCAGCAGCGCGTCCCGGGTGGACAGCGGCGGCTCGCCGGGGCTGTCGGCGCGCAGGTCCACCACGCAGGCTCCCCGGAAGTGGTCCCGCAGCTCGTGCGTGGCCCGCACCGCGAGGGTGGTCCGGCCGCTGCCGGGCGCACCGTGCAGCACCACCACCGTGGGCCGGGTCTCGGTGCTCGCCCGCGCGGACTGCACCCACTGCCGGATCCTGGCCGTCTCCTGCCGCCGGCCCGCGAACGGGCCCACCGGCTCGGGCAGTTGCCCGAACGACTGCTCCAGCACGGTCCGCCCGCGGGCCGCCGCGCTCTTGTCTGCGCCGCGCAGCCGCGGCCCCGGCTTCGTCGGCCCGGTCGACGCGGCCAGCACCCGCTGCTGGTCCAGGAAGGGGCGGATGCCCCGCACCTCCAGGGCGGTCAGCCACTGGAGCCGCAACTGCTCGGGCCCTCCCGGCTGGCTCACCGAACCGGCCCGGCGGTGGGCGGCCGGCACGTGCGTCCCGGCCACCTTCACCACCGTCGCGGCGGCCCCGGCCACGCCCACGGTCACCCCGGCGCTCAGCGCCGTCCCGACGCCGGTGCCCAGCGCCACGTCGGCGACCACTGCCGCCATCCCGGCCACCCCGGCCACGAGTAACGGGGTCCCGGCGCCCTCGCGGGCGTAGCGCTGGCGGAAGGTGAGCCGCCCGGCCTCGGCCTCGTCCAGGGCGCTCACATACGCCTCGTACTCCTCGGCCGCGGTCGCCGCCATCGCGTCGAGCGCCCCGCGCGCCCGGCTCAGCAGCACCTTCCCGTCCGTACGTCCGCCCGTGCGGCGGACCTCCTCCTCGACGGCCCGCCCCAACAGCCGCTCGGCTTCCGCCCGATGACTGTCCCGCATGTCTCGTCCCCCTCCGGCGGCGACGCCCCTTCCGGCCCCGTTCCTTGGTCACAAGTGTGTCGTCCGGGAGCGTTCGTGGGGAGGGGGCAGCCGGGAGGGACGGGCTGGAGGGACAGGACGGAGGGACGGGCCGGCGGGGCGGGCCGGAGGAGGCCGGGGCCGGGGGCGGCGAAGGGACACCCGGCGCTCACGGTTGCCGGTGCCGCCCTGACCCTGCCACCCCCTACCGGGGTATCACCCGGAAATGGCTCCCCGGGGTGACGCCTCACGGGCGCCCCCTCCCCTACCCTCCGCAGCGTGAGCAGGGACGAGAGGAGAGAGACGGGCGGGTACCGGACGCCGAGGGCGACGCACCCGTTGCGGTGGAGCCGGACGCAGTCGGCTCAGTGGTCCGGCCGTCGCCGCCGACTACGGTGGAGTCCCGTTCCTACGCAGGTGCGGGTACCGCCGGACAACCACGTGCGGGACCGACACGTGCGGGACAACCACGTGTCGGACAACCACGTGTCGGACAACCACACGCGGCACCGCCACATGCGGGACAACCACATGCCGGACAACCACGTGCCGGGCGGGCGGCCGCCGGCCGTACACAAGAGGGTGGGCCCTTGACCCCACTGGAGGAGCAGCCGCCGCGCGCGCTGTTCGCGGAGGCCTCGCGGCGGTGGGTGCGGGCGCTGCCGTGGGCACTGGCGTTCGTCCTGGCCGTCTCCCTGCTGCCCACCACCATCGTGGTCCTCACCGCCGACTACGGCCTGCACGGCGCCGTCGCCGCCGGACTGGCGGTCGGGCAGGCCGCGCCGCTGCTGCTCGCCGTGGTGCGGCCGCTGCGGGCCTGGTACGTGGTCTTCGTCGCGGACGTGGCCGGGGCCCTGACCCTGCTCGGCGCCGACTTCGGGCAACGGCTGCTGTGGCCGTTTCCGCCCCCGGGACTTGTCGGGTACGTAGCCCTCTGCCTCGCCCTCGGCCTGCGCGAACGCCGCCGAACCCTGCTGCTGGTGTGGCTGGCCACGGCAGCGGCCAACGTCGGCCTGGGCTTCGTCGCGCCGCACGGCTTCGGGGCCCGGGAACTGCTGCTCACCATCCTCGGTGGTGTCGCGCTGCTGCTGGGGGGCGCGCTGCGCGAGCGGTACGAGGTGCAGCGCCGGCTGGCCGAGCAGGAGACGATCAGCGAGGCGGAGCGCGGCCGGCGGACGCTGCTGGAGGAACGCGCCCGCATCGCCAGGGAACTGCACGACGTGGTGGCGCACCACATGTCCGTCATCACGGTGCAGGCGGACACCGCCGAGTACCGTCTGCCGGCGCTCCCCGCGGAGGCGCGGGCGGAGTTCACGTCCATCGCGTCGACCGCGCGGGAGTCGCTGGTCGAGATGCGCCGCCTCCTCGGCGTCCTGCGGAGCGAGGAAACGGGGGGCGAACTCGGGCCGCAGCCCGGCCTGACGCAGATCGGGCAGCTGGTGGAGGCGACGGCACGGGCCGGCGGGCCGGTGGAGTACAGCCCGTACGAGGGCGAGGTGCCCGACGCGGTGGGGCTCTCGGCGTACCGGATCGTCCAGGAGGCCCTCGCCAACGTCGTACGTCACGCGCCGGGAGCCCCGACCCGGGTGTCGCTGACGCTGTCGGAGCCGCGGTCGCTGTCGGAGCCGGAAGGCGACCGGGGCGGTCAGCGGCTCACCGTCCTGGTGGTCAACGGCCCGCCGCCCCGGCCGCCCGGCCGGCCGCTGGAGGCAGGCGGCGGTACCGGGCACGGACTCGTCGGCATGCGCGAGCGGGTCCGGCTCGTCGGCGGCACCCTCGACGTGGGTCCGCTGCCGGACGGCGGCTTCCGGGTCGCCGCCCGCCTCCCCGTGGCCGGAACGCCCGAAGCGCCCGGAGCGATCGCGGGAGCCGCAAGGCCCGGAGCGACCGGGAAGCCCCGAGAGACCCCGGAGACCTCAGAGGCCGAGACCTCAGAGACCCCAGAAACCCCAAGGACGGGAGAGGACTCCACGTGACGACGCGCGTCATCATCGTCGACGACCAGGCCATGGTGCGGGCCGGGTTCGCCGCTCTGCTGGCCGCCCAGAGCGACATCGACGTGGTGGGCGAGGCCCCCGACGGTGCGCAGGGCGTCGAACTGAGCCGGCGCACCCGCCCGGACGTCGTGCTGATGGACGTGCGCATGCCGGAGATGGACGGGCTGGAGGCGACGCGCCGGCTGCTCGCCCCTCCGCCGGGCGGCGGAGGAACCACCTCCGCGGACCCGGCCGCCTCCGGTCCGGTGGGGGAGCACCGGCCCCGGGTCCTGATGCTCACCACGTTCGACGTCGACGACTACGTCTACGAGGCGCTGCGGGCGGGCGCGAGCGGCTTCCTGCTGAAGGACGCACCGCCCGCCGACCTCATCGCCGCGGTCCGCATCGTGGCCGCGGGCGACGCGCTGCTCGCCCCGTCCGTGACGCGCCGGCTGATCGCGGACTTCGCCCGGCAGCGTCCCGCCGCGCGCGGCCGACCGGAGTTGCGGCTCAAGGCACTGACGGAACGCGAGACCGAGGTCCTCACGCTGGTCGCCCGCGGCCGGTCCAACGCGGAGATCGCCGGGATCCTGGTGCTCGCGGAGCAGACGGTGAAGACGCACGTGAGCCGTGTCCTCACCAAGCTGGACCTGCGCGACCGCGCGCAGGCGGTCGTCCTCGCCTATGAATCGGGACTGGTGACCCCGGGGGAGTAGCGGACCGGCCCGCCTCCCCTCCCCTTCCGTCCCTTTACCTCCCCTCCCCTTCCCTTTCCCTCCCCCTCCCCTCCCTTTCCCCTTCCCGTCCTCCTGCGGCGGCCTCACGGGCCGTGCCCCACCGTGCCCGTTTCCCGCCGCCCTCCTCCACCCCCTACCGGGGTAGCACCCCCACATCGGCTCCCCGGTATGACGCCCGGCACCGAACCCTCACCGCACTGTTGCTGACGTCACCGACGAGCGGTCATGCACCGGAGTGAGGGAGAGCGACCATGAGACTACGCAGGGGCGGGCGGCGGACCGCCGACGACGGGGCGGCGCCGGACCCGCGTCCCGAGGCATCGGACCGGCGCCCCGCGGCGACGGACGCCCTGTCCGGTGCCGCCGTCGAACTCCGGGGAGTGCGGCGGCAGTACGGCCGCGGCGCGGACGTCGTGCACGCCCTCGCCGGCATCGACCTCGCCCTCGCGCGCGGCACCTTCACCGCCGTCATGGGCCCCTCCGGGTCCGGCAAGTCGACCTTCCTCCAGTGCGCCGCCGGGCTCGACCGGCCGTCGGCGGGTTCCGTGCGCCTCGGCGGTACGGAGATCACCGGCATGAGCGAGAACGAGCTCACCGCACTCCGCCGCAGCCGCCTCGGTTTCGTCTTCCAGGCGTTCAACCTGCTGCCGTCGCTCACGGTGGAGCAGAACGTCCTGCTGCCGATGCGCCTGGCCGGGGTGCGCCGCGACACCGAGGGGCGGGCGGCTCAGGTGCTCGCGCAGGTCGGGCTCTCCGACAAGGCACGGCGGCGGCCCGGTGAGCTGTCCGGCGGTCAGCAGCAGCGGGTGGCGGTCGCCCGCGCCCTGGTCACCGCTCCCGACGTGGTGTTCGCCGACGAACCCACCGGAGCCCTCGACACCGGCGCCGCCGGGGAGGTCCTCGGGCTGCTCCGCGACGCGGTCGACTCCCTCGGCGCGACCGTCGTCATGGTCACCCACGACCCGGCCGCGGCCGCGTGGGCCGACCGCGTGCTGTTCCTCGCCGACGGCGTCTTCGCCGGCCATCTCGAACGGGCCCCGGCGGAACGGATCGCACAGCGGATGACGGTGCTGACCGCCCGCGCGGGCAGGACGGCGGGTGTGGCGGCATGAGGCGCCCCAACGGTCTCGCCCGCGCGGCGGTCCGCTTCAAGCCCGCGTCCTTCGCCGGGACCTTCCTCGCGCTGATGATGTCCGCGCTGATCGTCACGGCGTGCGGCGTCCTGCTCGAGACGGGCCTGCGCGCGGGCGTGCCGCCGGAACGCTACGCCGACGCGCCGGTCGTCGCGGCGGCCGACCAGTACGTGCGCGTCGTCACCGGCAGCGGGGAGGACCGCGAGGAGGAGGCGGTCCCGCTGCCCGACACGGCGCGCGTCGACGTCGCACTGGCGGCGCGGGCCGCCCGGGCACCCGGTGCGGCGGACGCCGTCGCGGACTTCACCTTCCCGGTGCGCCCGGCCGGCGCAGCGGACGACGGCGGACGGAATGTCCCCGGGAAGGGAGCGGCCGGCGCAGCGGACGACGGCGGACCGGTCGTCCCCGGGAAGGGAGCGGGCGGCGGAGCAGGCGACGGCGGACCGGTCGTCCCCGGGAAGGGAGCGGGCGAGGGAACAAGCGACGGCGGACCGGGCGTCCCGGCCGGGGAGGCCGTTGGTACCGGATCGGCCGGCGAGACCGTTGGTACCCGACCGGCCGGGAAGGCCGCTGGTACCGGACCGGCCGCCCCGGCCGGGGTGCTCACCGGGCACGGGTGGGGCTCCCACGCCTTCACCGGGACCGCGCTGACCGAAGGCTCCGCACCCCGCGAGGGCGAGGTGGTGCTCGACGCGCGGACCGCCCGGGCCGCAGGGACCGGCACCGGCGGCACCATCACCCTGGACACCGCGGCCGGGCGGCGGGACTTCCGCGTCGCGGGCCTCGCCGCGCCCGGGCCCGGGGACGCCCCCGGACCCCGTGGTCCCGGTTCCACGGGGGGCCTCGCCTGGTTCGCCGACGCCCAGGCCCCCGCACTGGCCGGTCACCCCGGCAAGGCGGACGCCGTCGTCGTCCTCGCCCGGCGGGGCACCGGCACGGGCGACCTCGCCGCCGCCGTGCGCACGGCCCTGGAGGGCTCCGGCGCCCGGGTGCACGTCGGCGACGACCGAGGCGCCCTGGAGGAGCCGCTCCTCGGCCACGCCAAGGAGACCCTGTTCGGGATCGGCGCGTCGTTCGGGGGCATCGCCACCCTCGTCGCGATCTTCACCGCGGCCGGGACCGTCGCCCTGTCCGTGTCCCAGCGGGCCCGCGAGTTCGCGCTGCTGCGTGCCGTCGGCGCGACTCCGCGGCAGATCCGCCGCGCGGTCGCCTCCGAAGCGCTCCTGGTCGCCCCCCTGGCCGGGCTCCTCGGCTGTCTGCCGGGCATCGGGCTGGCGCACTGGTGGTTCGGGCAGTTGCAGGACCGCGGGGCGATCCCGCAGGCGGTGCAGGTGCACGTCTCCGTTCTCCCCCTGCTCGCGGCCGTCGGCCTCGGACTGCTCACCGCGCTCGGCGCCGGCTGGGCGGCCGGCCGCAGGCCCGCGCAGATCAAGCCGGGGCAGGCGCTGACCGAGGCATCGGTGGAGCGGCCGCGCCCGGGACCCGTCCGGACCGCTCTGGGCGTCGCCGCCCTGGCCGGCGGCGCTCTCCTCACCGGGGTCTCCGCCCGCTCCGCGGGGGACGACGCGGCCGGGGCGGCGCTGGGCGTCGTCATGTGCTTCATGTTCGCCGTCGCTCTGCTCGGCCCCCTGGTCGCCCGGCTGGGCGTCGGACTCCTCGGCCCCGTGCTGCGCGGCGCGGGCCCGGTCGCCGGGCTCGCCGCCGCCAACTCCCGTACCAACGCGCGCCGTCTGGCGTCCGCGATCACCCCGGTCGTGCTCGCCATGGCCTTCGCCTCGACGCTCGTCTTCATGAACACCAGCGAGCGTCAGGTCGCCGACCGGCAGCTGCGCGAGGGCATCACCGCGGACCACGTGGTGACCGATCCGGCCGGGCTGCCGCCCGACGCGGCCGCCCGCGCGGCCCGGGCGCCGGGTGTGGAGGCGGCCGTCGGTCTGCTCACCGCCCAGGTGCTGGTCCCGGTGGGGTCCGGCGAGTTCGCGTCCCTGCAGGGGGCCCGGGTCCAGGGCATCACGGGCACCGGGGCCGAACTCGCCGAGGTGCAGGACCTCGACGTGCGCGACGGCAGCCTCGACCGCGTCGGCGCCGGCCGGATCGCCGTCGACCGGACCCTGGCGACCGCGGCGGACGCGGGCGTCGGCGACCGGCTCCCGCTCCACCTCCCCGACGGCACCCGGGCCGCCCCCGAGATCGTCGCCGTCTACGGCCGCGGCCTCGGTCTGGCCACGGTGACCATGGACCGGGCGTCCCTGGCCGAGCACGTCACCTCCGGCTTCGACAGCACCCTGCTGGTCCGCGGCGGCTCGAAGACGTCCCTCGCCGCCCTGGGCACGGTCACCGACGCCTCCGGCCACGCCGCCGAACGGAACCTCGACGCCAGGCTGGGCGCCTGGACCAACCTCACGATGGCGGCCCTCCTCGGCGGCTTCGCCGCGGTCGCCGCCGTCAACACCCTGGTGATGACGGTCCTCGACCGCCGCCGCGAACTGGGCACGCTCCGCCTCGTCGGCACGACCCCGCGCCAGGTCCTGAGCATGCTGCGCTGGGAGAGTCTGCTGGTCAGCGGCATCGGCGTGGTCCTCGGCTCCGCGATCGCCGCGGTCACGCTGATCCCGATGGTGCGCGGGACCACGGGCGCCCTGCCCCACGTGCCGCCCCTGGTGTACGGCGGCTTCGTGACCGCCGCCGGCGGCCTGGCCCTGCTCGCGGTCACGCTGCCCGCCCGGGGCGTACTGCGGCGCCGGCCCTGACCCGCGTCCCTGCCGTCGGCCCCGGGGCCCCTTCCGGCCCCGGGACACCGACCGACTCCCGCCGGCACGGGCGCCTCCCCCGTACGCGCCACCAGCCGCCCCACCCGGCCGACCCGGGACACGCCCCACCCGAACCGCCCCGACCCGCCACGGCCCGGCACGGTCCTTCCCGATCCGCCACAGTCCGGCGCTCAGCCCCGCCACGGCCCGGCACGGTCCCTCACGACCCGCCACGCCCCGGCGCCCGGCCCCGCCACGCCCCCCCACAACACACCACCCTCACCCGCCCCGCCGGAAAGGACGCCCATGACCACGACCCAGGCCCCCACCGTCTCACCCCCGACGGGCAGGGCAGCCGTCGGAGCGCTCGGCCTGCTGGCGCTGTCCGCCGGCGCCCTGGAGTCGGTGGTGGCGCCGACGCTGCCGCTGCTGGAACGCGAACTCGGCCTGGATCCCTCCGGGGCGGCCCTGCTCGGCGTCGTGCTCCTCGTCACCGGCGCGCTCGTCACCCCGCTGGCGGGCACGCTCGGCGACCGCTACGGCGGCAGGACGGTCCTGATCCGGCTCATGGCGGTCGTCGCGGTCGGCGGCACCGTGTCCGCCGTGGCGCCGAACCTGCCCCTGCTGTTGCTCGGACAGGTGCTGCAGGGAGCCATGGTCGGCGCGCTGCCCCTGTCGTTCGTCGTGGTCCGCGCACACCTGCCCGAGGGCCGGGCGAAGGTCGCCATCGGCACCGTCGGCGGCCTCTTCATCGGGGGCGGGACGGTCGGCATGCTGGCCGCCGGGCCGGTCGCGGAATCGCTCTCCCGGCACTGGATGTTCGCCCTGCCCACCGCCGCCGTCGCCGCGTCCACCCTGCTCGTGCACCGGCTGATGCCGGCCGACCCGCCGGGCCGGCCGCGCGGCACCCGGACCGACTGGCCCGGCCTGCTGCTCCTCAGCGGGACACTGGGTTCGCTCCTGCTCGTCCTCGCCCTGGCCCCGCAGGCCCGCGCGCACCCCGTCCCGCTCGGCGCGCTGCTCGTCCTCCTCGGTGCCTTCGGCACCGCATGGGTGGCCGTGGAACGGCGGTCGGCCGCTCCGATGGTCGACCTGCGCCTGCTGGCCCGTCCCGCGATCTGGAAGGCGTGCGTCCTGACCTTCGTGATCTGCCTCGGCACGTCGGCGGCGGTCTTCCTCGTGCCCCAGCTGCTCGACGAACGCGGGGACGGACACGGGTTCGGCCTCGGCGCCACCGGCATCGGCCTCGTCCTGCTGCCCGGCGCCCTCGCCGCCACGCTGGCCGGGCCGCTCGGCGGGCTCGGGGAACGCCGGTTCGGCTCACGCGCCGTGGTCGGGGCCGGCGTCGTCACGATGACCGCCGCCCTGCTGTTCCTGGCGGCCGCGCACACCGAGATCTGGCACGTCGCCGCCGGGAAGGCACTCGTCGCGCTGGCCAACGGCCTGTGCGTCACCGCCCTGATGACCAGTACCGCCACGGCCGTCGACGCGGGCGACACCGGCATCGCCACCAGTCTGATCCTGGTGAGCCGGGTGCTCGGCTACGCCGTGGGCGGGCAGCTCGGCGGCGCCCTGCTCACCGCCGCGACCCCGCCCGGCTCGACGGTCGCCGCCGAGTCCGCCTACGTCACCGGCTTCGTCCTGGCCGGCCTCGTCACCCTGCCCGCCCTGTTCCTCACCCGCACCCTCACCAGGGGAGTCACCGCATGACCCGCGCCCACCGTCCGGCCCGCCCGCACACCGCCTCCCCGGACACGGTCCTGATCTCCGGCGCCGGCATCGCCGGCCTGTCCCTCGCCCACTGGCTGCACCGCCTCGGACACACGGTCACCGTCGTGGAGAAGGCCGGCGCACCGCGCCATGGCGGCTATCCCGTCGACATCCGCGGCACCGCACTCGATGTCGTGGAGCGGATGGGCCTGCTGCCCCGGCTCCGGGACGCGCACATCGGCCCGCGCCGCCTCACCTTCCTGGACGGCGACGGCACCGAAGTCGCCTCCCTCGCCCCGCACGCCCTCACGGGTGGCGCCGCGGGACGTGACCTGGAGATACGCCGCGGCGACCTGACCGACGCCCTGTACGGGACCGTCCGGGACGACGTGGAGTTCCTCTTCGACGACTCGGTCGACACCCTCGATGCCGACCCGTCCGGTCCCGGCGCCGACGTCACCTTCCGCAGCGGTGCCCGCCGCACCTTCGGCCTGGTCGTCGGCGCGGACGGCACCCACTCCCGCACCCGGGAGATCGTGTTCGGCCCGGAGAACCGCTTCCACCGTCACCTCGGCCACTGCTTCGCCGTGTTCACCATGCCCAACACGCTCGCCCTCGCCGACGAAGTGGTCCTGTGGAACACCCCCGGGCGGGCCGCGGCCCTCTACGCGGTGGGCGACGGCGACGAGGTGCACGCCTTGCTCGACTTCGCCCACCCCGGGCCGCCCAGCGGCCTGTTCGGTGACCCGCAGGCCCAACGGACCCTGCTCACCGAGGTCTTCGCCGACGCCGGCTGGCACGTCCCGGACATGGTGGCCGCCGCGCGCGAGGCCGGCGACCTGTTCTTCGACGCCGTCGGCCAGATCCGCATGCCCCGCTGGTCCAGCGGCCGGGCCGCACTGCTCGGCGACGCCGCGTACGCGCCCTCCTTCCTCACCGGGCAGGGCACCAGCCTCGCCCTCGTCGGCGCGTACATGCTCGCGGTGTCGCTGGCCGGCCGGGACCACACCGCAGGGCTCGCCGCGTACGAGCACGGCACCCGCGCCTTCGTCACCCGGAACCAGGACCTCGCCGATGAGGGCGGCGCCACCCTCTTCCCGGCCACCGCCCCGGCCCTGGCCCGGCGCAACGCCCGCCTGCGCACCCTGCGCTCGCTGCCGTCCCCCGCTCCCCGCCCCGCCCACGCCTCCCTCGCCCTGCCGGACTTCCCGGCGCCCTGACGCCGACGGGGCCCCGAACCGGCAACCCCGGCGGGGCGGGTCCGGCCGCCCCGTCCCCCGCCGTTCGTGTCCTCCCCTGTGGCGCACGGGCGGGCACGGGGCGGGGTGAGCGAGGATGGGGGTATGCCCAACCGACTCGCACAGGCCACGTCCCCGTACCTCCTCCAGCACGCGGACAACCCCGTCGACTGGTGGCCCTGGGAGGCGGGCGCGTTCGACGAAGCCCGACGGCGCGGCGTTCCCGTCTTCCTGAGCGTCGGCTACAGCGCGTGCCACTGGTGTCACGTCATGGCGCACGAGTCCTTCGAGGACCGGGAGACCGCCGACTATCTGAACGCGCACTTCGTGAGCGTGAAGGTGGACCGCGAGGAGCGCCCGGACGTCGACGCCGTCTACATGGAGGCCGTGCAGGCGGCGACCGGCCACGGGGGCTGGCCGATGTCGGTGTGGCTGACGCCGGACGGGGAGCCGTTCTACTTCGGCACGTACTTCCCGCCCGAGGCCCGACAGGGCATGCCGTCCTTCCGGCAGGTCCTGGAGGGCGTGCAGCGGGCGTGGGACGAGCGGCGGGACGAGGTCGCCGACGTCGCCGGGAAGATCGCGCGGGACCTGTCCGCCCGGGAGATCGCCTTCGGGGACGCCGAGATGCCGGGCGAGCAGGAGCTGGCGCAGGCGCTGCTGGGGCTGACCCGTGACTACGACCCGAAGCGGGGCGGGTTCGGCGGGGCGCCGAAGTTCCCGCCGTCGATGGTGCTGGAGTTCCTGCTGCGCCACCACGCCCGCACGGGCGCCGAGGGCGCGCTGCAGATGGCGGCGGACACCTGCGAGCGGATGGCGCGCGGCGGGATCTACGACCAGCTCGGCGGCGGTTTCGCGCGGTACTCGGTGGACCGGGACTGGACGGTCCCGCACTTCGAGAAGATGCTCTACGACAACGCGCTGCTGTGCCGCGTCTACGCCCACCTGTGGCGGTCGACGGGCTCGGAGCCGGCGCGTCGGGTGGCCCTGGAGACCGCCGACTTCATGGTGCGCGAACTGCGCACGCCGGAAAGGGGGTTCGCCTCCGCCCTGGACGCCGACAGCGACGACGGCACGGGGCGGCACGTCGAGGGTGCCTACTACGTGTGGACGCCCGCGCAGCTGCGGGAGGTGCTCGGTGAGGCGGACGCCGAACTGGCTGCGCGGTACTTCGGGGTGACCGAGGAGGGCACCTTCGAGGAGGGTGCCTCCGTGCTGCAACTCCCGCAGCGGGACGAGGTGTTCGATGCCGGGCGGATCGAGGGGATCCGGGAGCGGCTGCTGGCGGCGCGGGCGTCGCGGCCCGCGCCGGGGCGGGACGACAAGGTGGTGGCCGCGTGGAACGGGCTGGCGATCGCCGCGCTGGCCGAGACGGGGGCGTACTTCGACCGTCCGGACCTGGTCGAGGCGGCCTCGGCCGCGGCGGACCTGCTGGTGCGGGTGCACCTCGACGAGCACGCGGCGCTCGTGCGGACCAGCCGGGACGGGCGGGCCGGGGTGAACGCGGGCGTGCTGGAGGACTACGCGGACGTCGCCGAGGGGTTCCTGGCGCTGGCCTCGGTGACGGGGGAGGGGGTGTGGCTGGAGTTCGCGGGGCTGCTCCTGGACCACGTGCTGACCCGCTTCACCGACGAGGAGTCGGGCGCGCTGTTCGACACGGCGGCCGACGCGGAGCGGCTGATCCGGCGTCCGCAGGACCCCACCGACAACGCCGCGCCGTCGGGCTGGACGGCCGCCGCCGGTGCGCTGCTGGGGTACGCGGCGCACACGGGTTCCGTGCGGCACCGCACGGCGGCCGAGCGGGCGCTGGGTGTGGTGAAGGCGCTGGGGCCGCGGGTGCCGCGGTTCATCGGGTGGGGGCTCGCGGTGGCGGAGGCGGCGCTGGACGGGCCGCGGGAGGTGGCGGTGGTGGGTCCGGCGCCGGACGATCCCGGGACCGTGGCGCTGCACCGGGCGGCGCTGCTCGGGGCGGCTCCGGGCGCCGTGGTCGCGGTGGGGACCGCGGAGAGTGACGAGTTCCCGCTGCTGGCCGGTCGTCCGCTGGTGGACGGGCGGGCGGCGGCGTACGTCTGCCGCAACTTCACCTGTGACGCGCCGACGACCGAAATTGATCGGTTGAAGAGGGCGCTGGGCGGCTGAGGGGCGAGGGCACCGGGTGTTTCGGTGCCTCTCGGCGCGGGTCGCGGAATGGCTTGTTCCTGGCAACTCCGGTCAGATGAAGGACAGTTACGCAACAGTCTGTTTATCGGAAAAGCCCCCGCGCTTCACAACTCCCCCCTAATCTCTGCACGGTGACGTGACGCGAGCGGCGTCGCGCGGGTGACGCGCGGTCACAGCACGGGGGTTCTGGGATCTGGGGGGATCTGTCTTGCTCACGTCGTTATTCATCGCTGTCGTCTCGCTGGCCCTGTTCTGGATGGCCGGTTTCACCCTGTGGTGGCAGATGCACGCCTGGCGCACGCCGGAGGTGCTCGCCTCCACACGGTTCAGCAGCCCGGACGGCGGGGAGCACCTCTCGTTCTCGCTGCTGCTGCCGGCCCGCCACGAACAGGCGGTGCTCGACCACACGATCCAGCGCCTGCTGGAGTCGAGCCACGCGGACTTCGAGATCATCGTCATCGTCGGGCACGACGACCCCGGCACCACCGCGGTCGCCGAAGCCGCCGCGGACCGCGACCCGCGCGTCCGGGTCGTCGTCGACACCCACGAGCGCAAGAACAAGCCGAAGGCCATGAACACGGCGCTGCCGTACTGCCGCGGCGACGTCGTCGGCGTCTTCGACGCCGAGGACCAGGTCCACCCCGAACTCCTCGCCCACGTCGACCACGCCTTCCGCTCCACCGGCGCGGACGTGGTCCAGGGCGGGGTGCAGCTGATCAACTTCCACTCCAGCTGGTACAGCCTGCGCAACTGCCTGGAGTACTTCTTCTGGTTCCGCTCCCGTCTGCACCTGCACGCGCAGAAAGGGTTCATCCCGCTCGGCGGCAACACCGTCTTCGTCCGCACCGACGTGCTGCGCGCGGCGGACGGCTGGGACCCCGACTGCCTCGCCGAGGACTGCGACCTGGGCGTGCGGCTGTCCAGCGTCGGCAAGCGGGTCGTCGTCGCCTACGACTCCGACATGGTCACCCGGGAGGAGACCCCGGGCTCCCTGGTGTCGCTGCTGAAGCAGCGCACCCGCTGGAACCAGGGCTTCCTCCAGGTGTACCGGAAGAAGGACTGGCAGCAACTGCCCACCTTCGGGCAGCGGATGCTCGCCCGCTACACGCTGATGACCCCCTTCCTCCAGGCGTTCACCGGGCTGATCATCCCGCTCAACGTGGCGATCGCCATCTTCCTGGACGTGCCCGTGGGCATCGCCTTCATCACCTTCCTGCCGGCCGTCACCGCCCTGGTCACCTTCGTCTTCGAGGTCGTCGGGCTGCACGACTTCGGCAAGCAGTACGGCCTGCGGGTCCGGTTCCCGCACTACCTCAAGCTGATCGTGGGCGGCCCCTTCTACCAGGTGCTCCTCGCCGGTGCCGCGGTCCGCGCCGTCTGGCGCGAGCAGCGCGGCCGCAACGACTGGGAGCTGACCACCCACGTCGGCGCCCACCTCGACGCGTCCGCCGCGACCCGAGAGGACGTTCCCGCGTGACCTCCACCCTTCCCGCGGCGACCCCGACGACGGTCCCCGCGCAGCGCCGGCCCGAGCCCTCGGGCGGTCCGGCCGGCCGCACGGTGCCGCCGAGACGGCTCCGTTCGTCCCGTTCCGACCTGATCCTGTGCGGGGCCCTGCTGGTGGCGATCCTGTTCGTCCAGGGCTGGAACATCGCCGACTACCCGACCCTCAGCGACGACGAGGGCACCTACCTCGCCCAGGCGTGGGCCGTCCAGGAGGGCCGGGGCCTGGCCCACTACACCTACTGGTACGACCACCCGCCGCTCGGCTGGATCCAGCTCGCCGTCCTGACCTGGATCCCCGCGATGCTCAGCCCCGAGTCGATGACCGTGGGCACCATGCGGGCGGTGATGCTGCTGATCAGCGGCATCAGCGCGGTGCTGGTGTACGTCCTCGGCCGCCGGCTCGCGCTGCCGCGCTGGGCGGCCGGCCTCGGCATGGCCCTGTTCGGGCTGTCGCCGCTGTCGGTGGTGCTCCAGCGGGAGATCTTCCTCGACAACCTCGCGGTGATGTGGACGCTCCTGGCGTTCACCCTCGCCGCCTCCCCGAGCCGTCACCTCTGGCACCACTTCGGCGCGGGCATGGCCGCCGCGACCGCCGTGCTCACCAAGGAGACGATGCTCGTCGTCCTGCCCGCCCTGTTCGTCACCGCCTGGCGGCACAGCCACCGCGACACCCGCAAGTTCGCGCTGACCGGCGCCGTCACGGCCTGCGCGCTCATCGGCTTCTCCTACCCCCTGTTCGCGCTGCTGAAGGGCGAGTTGCTCCCGGGCAGCGGGCACGTGTCGCTGTGGGACGGCGTCGCCTACCAGATGACCCGGCCCGGCTCCGGCTTCATCCTCGACGAGGGGTCCGGCTCCTGGGGCGTCCTGCAGTCCTGGCTGTACTACGACCGCATCCTGCCGCTCGGCGGTCTCGCGGGCGCCCTGCTGCTGCTCGTCACCTGGCGCTGGTCGGTCACCGCCCGCGCGCTCGCGGGCCCCGCGCTCGCCGTGGCGATCCTGGCCGCGCTGGCCCTGCGCCCCGACGGCTACCTGCCCGCGATGTACGTCATCCAGGCGCTGCCGTTCCTCGCACTGGTGCTCGCCGGGGGCGCGGCGAGCGTCGCGCACGCCGTGCTGCGCCGCGGACGCTCCGACACGGAGCGCCGGTCCGTGCGCGGGGCGCGCTACGCGCTCGCCGTCGCCCTGGCCTTCGCCGCCTGCGCCTACGTCGGCCCCCGCTGGTACGACGGCGCCCGTACCGCCGTCACCACCGACGCCAACGCCCCGTACGAGGCGGCCTCGGCGTGGATGGCCACCGAGGTCGACGATCCGGACGGCACCCGGGTGCTGGTCGACGACGCGATGTGGCTGGACCTGGTGCACGCCGGCTACCGGCCCGGTCTCGGCGTCATCTGGTTCTACAAGGCCGACCTGGACCCGGCGGTGACGAAGACGATGCCGCGCGGCTGGCGGGACGTCGACTACGTGGTCGCCTCGCCGACGGTGCGGCGCGACGCGAAGGACCTGCCGACCGTGCGGGCGGCCATCGAGCACTCGGTGCCGGTGGCCACCTTCGGCTCCGGCGAGGACCGGGTCGAGATACGCCGCGTCGAGACCGCCGGAGGCAGCCGATGAGCCAGGAGCACGCGGTCCCCGGAGGACTCGGCGACCCGGCCCTCGACCCGGTCGGGGTGGCCGAGCCGGGGGCGGTCACCATCGTCGTCCCGACGTTCAACGAGTCCGCCAACGTGGCGGCGCTGCTGCGGCAGATCACCGAGTCGGTGCCCTCCCGGCTGCCGTGCGAGGTGGTGTTCGTCGACGACTCCACCGACGACACCCCCGAGGCGATCCGCCGGGCCGCGCAGGACTGCCCGTTCCCGGTGACCGTGCTGCACCGCGAGGAGCCGGCCGGCGGGCTCGGCGGCGCGGTCGTCGAGGGCATCCGGGCCGCCACGTCGGACTGGGTGGTCGTCATGGACGGCGACTGCCAGCACCCGCCCGCCCTGGTGCCGGAGCTGGTGGCGACCGGGGAACGGACCAACGCGGGCCTCGTCGTCGCCTCCCGCTACCTCGAGGGCGGCAGCCGCGCCGGACTGGCCGGCGGCTACCGCGTCGCCGTCTCGCGCGGTGCGACCTGGCTGGCCAAGGCTCTCTTCCCGCGCCGCCTGCACGGCATCAGCGACCCGATGAGCGGGTTCTTCGCGATCCGCCGCAGCACGGTCACCGCCGACGAGCTCAAGCCCCTCGGCTACAAGATCCTCCTCGAACTCGCCGTCCGCGCCCGCCCCCGCATGGTCGCCGAAGTCCCGTTCGTCTTCCGGGAGCGGTTCGCGGGCGAGTCCAAGTCGACCGCCCGGGAGGGCCTGCGCTTCCTGCGGCACCTCACCGGGCTGCGCACCGAGGCGCCGCCCGCCCGCATGGTGGTGTTCGGGCTGATCGGCCTCACCGGCTTCCTGCCGAACCTGGCCGCGCTGTGGGCGCTGACCGGGGCGGGCGTGCACTACCTGCCGGCCGAGATCGCCGCCAACCAGTTCGGCGTGGCCTGGAACTTCCTGCTGATCGAGACCCTGCTGTTCCGTGAGCGGCGGCGGCACCGGCACTGGGCCGACCGCACCGCGCGGTTCGCGCTGCTCGCCAACGCCGACCTGGTGGTGCGCCTGCCGCTGATCGCGCTGCTGGTCGGCCGGTTCGGGATGACCGCCGTCCCGGCCACCGCGCTGGCCCTCGCGATCACCTTCGTCCTGCGCTTCGTGGGGACCGAAGCGCTGGTGTACCTCCCTCGCCGCCGTCGTCCAAGGAGAAGCACCCCATGAACCTCGCCACCGTCCTCTCCCGGCGCAGACCGGCGGCCCTGCTGGCCGTCGGCGCCCTCACCACGGGCCTGCTCCTCACCGCACCGCAACCCGCCTCCGCCGCCAACCTGATCACGAACCCCGGCTTCGAGACCCCCGGCACCGGCGACATGCCGTACTGCTGGGAGAAGTCCGGCTGGGGCGACAACGACTTCACGTTCACCACCACCTCCGACGCCCGCACCGGCGACAGCGCGATGAAGGTCGAGCTGACCCGCCGCACGGACGGCGACCGCAAGGCCCTGATCACCGAGTCCGCCGACTGCGCGCCCGTGGTGACGCCGGGCAAGCAGTACGACCTGGGGCTCTGGTACAAGACGACCACCCCGGACGCGTCCATCACCCTCTTCCGGCACGACAGCACGGCCGGCTGGCAGTACTGGACCGACCTCAGGACGCTGGACATGCAGCCCGACACCTGGACCGAGGCGACCGTCCGCACCCCCGAGGTCCCCGAGGGCACCGACCGCATCTCCTGGGGCGTCTCCGTCTACGGCACCGGCGCGGCCACCACCGACGACTACACGATGGAGCAGGTCGCCGACCCCGTCCCGGAGCCGGACTGCACCAGCTCACCGGCCGACTGCGCCGACGGCGAGTGGGAGGTGCTGGCCACCGAGAACCCGGTCCGCTCCATGCACTCGGTGGTGCTGCACAACGGCAAGGTGCTGCTGATCGCCGGTTCCGGCAACGACCCGGAGCTGTTCGAGGCGGGCACCTTCACCTCCGCCGTCTACGACCCGGAGCAGGGCACCTACAAGGTCATCCCCACCCCGGACGACATGTTCTGCGCCGGCCACGTGCAGCTCCAGGACGGCCGGGTCCTGGTGATGAGCGGCAACAAGGGCTACCCGTCCGACGACGGCACGATCGGCTACCAGGGCTACAAGGACTCCTACATCTTCGACCCGGAGACGGAGACCTACACGAAGACCAACGACATGAACGACGGCCACTGGTACCCGTCGGCGACCATCCTCGGCAACGGTGACGTGCTCAGCTTCGGCGGTCTGCGGGAGGACTCCACCGGCTCGGTCACCGCCGAGCGGTGGTCGGACGCCGAGCAGCGGTGGCTGCCGACCTGGCAGGTCAACCAGACCTGGTCGTACTGGGGCCTGTACCCGTCGATGATCCTCATGCAGGACGGGCGCCTCTTCTACTCCGGCAGCCACGTCTTCGGCAACAACATCCCGGGCACCGGTTCCGCGATCTACGACTACGACGCCAACACCATCACCCAGGTGCCGGGCCTGCAGAACAAGGACGAGCGGGACCAGTCCGCCAGCGTGCTGCTGCCCCCGGCGCAGGACCAGAAGGTGCTCACCCTCGGCGGCGGCAACATCGACACCAACCCGGACGCCAACCGGCTGACCGACATCATCGACCTCAAGCAGCCCGACCCCGCCTACGTGGCCGGCCCGCCGATCCCGCAGGGCACCGTCGACCTCGGCAACGGCCGCGTCCCGCAGACCGGTGACCAGGGCAAGATGTACGTCTCCGCGGTCCTGCTGCCCGACGGCACGGTACTGGAGACCGGCGGCGCCCTGCACAACCGGGCCGACCCGGTCTTCGAGACGTCGATCTTCGACCCGGCGACGGAGACCTTCGACCCGGTGGCCGCCGACCCGGAGGCCCGCGGCTACCACTCCTCGGCGTTCCTGCTGCCCGACGGCCGGGTCATGACCACCGGCGACAACCCGGGCGACGGCTCCTGGAACCACAACGTGTCCATCTACAGCCCGCCCTACCTCTTCAAGGGCGAACGCCCGGTGATCACCTCGCTGATCGACACCGAGTGGACCTACGGCGACACCCAGCGGATCACCGTCGACCGGCCGATCGCCAAGGCCGAGCTGATCCGCCCGGCGGCCGTCACGCACTCCTCCGACCCCAACCAGCGGTTCGTGGACCTGCCGCTGTCGGTGGACGGTGACGACCCCACGACCGTCGACCTGAACGTGACGAGCAACCCCAACCTGGCCCCGCCGGGCTGGTACATGCTGTTCGCCGTCGACGCCAACGGGGTCCCGTCGGTGGCGAAGTGGGTGCACCTCCAGGGCCCGCCCGCCCTCACCGCCCAGGACGCCCACGCCCACGCCCACGTCCACGACTTCGCCGACGCCCCGCGGGGCAAGGTCACCGGCCCCCGCACGAAGCGCGCCGCCGAACCGGTCGCCCCGACCGTCTCCGGCTGCGACCGCCACTACGGCTCGGCCAACGTCTGCGTGCCCACCACCTTCCCGGCGGACATCGAGCCCACCACGGCCGCCCGCTGCGACTGGTTGAAGGAGCACGACTACGGCCGTCTGAAGGTCAACGGCAAGGACGACCCGCTGAAGCTGGACCGCGACCGGGACGGCATCGCCTGCGGCAAGGGGGACTACCGGCAGCGCCGCTGAAGAACCGCTGAGGAACCCCTGAACGCAGGCGGGGGCGCACGGACCACCACGGTCCGTGCGCCCCCGCCTGCGTCGCGTGCTTGCCGCACCTCACCCGCGCTCGGCGTGGAAGGCGACCGCCCGGTCCACGATGGCCTCCAGCTGCTCGTGGTGCGCGCCCTTCCAGTACGCGCGCCCGCACTGGGCGCACTGCGCGAACACGTCGTACGTCCGGTGCGTCCCGCCCTTGAGCTGGTCGGCGACCTGCTCCTTGGTCGCGGAGCGCAGCAGCCCGTTGCAGGCGGTGCACCGGGTCCACGGCCGCAGCTCGGGCCGGAACCGGTCGAGCACGTACTCCAGCTGCTCCTCGGGCCGGGTGCTGTAGACGAACGCGCCCGCCCACAGTTCCCGGCGGCGCAGCAGTCCCCGGTCGCGGCTGAGCATCACGCGCTGCTCGGCCGCCGAGCGGGCGGCCAGCGCGGGATCCCCGATGTCGGTGGACTCGTACGCGGTGTCCACGCCCAGCAGCCGCATCCGCCGCGCCAGCGTGCCGAGGTGCACGTCGAGCAGGAACCGCAGCGGCGCGCCAGGCACCCGCTGGGGGTGCTCGACGGCCCGCACGGTCACCGACTCGCCCGCGCCGGGCAGATGGGAGACGGGCACCTCGCGGCCGTCCACGAGCAGGGTGCCGACCTCGGTGAGCGGCACGCCGAGGGACTCGACGACGTGGCCCAGGCCGCTGACACCGTCGGTGCCGGTCCGCACGGTGCCGGTGTCCCGGGCCTGGGGGACGAAGACGAGCAGTTGCGGGGCGAACTCGACGCGGATCTCGGGACCGTTCACCCGGCAAGGATGACACGGCCGCCGGTCGCGTCCTCAGGATTTCCCGGCGGGCAGTCCGCGCGCGAGGACGTCGAGGGTCCGGTCGACGAGCTCGCCGAAGTCCTCCCGCGGTGCGTGTTCGGCCCAGTACTTCGAGGCCTCCAGCAGGCCGCCGAGCAGGGCCATCGTGTACACGCGCACCTCCAGGCCGTCCGGGTCCAGGCCGGTGCGCCGCGCGATCGCCCGGCCGAGCAGGTGTCCGGTGGCCGACATGCTCTCCAGCAGCCGGGACCGCACGGCCGGCACCTCGCGCATCAGCCGCGCCCGCAGCTGGGTCACCTCCGGCTCCTCGGCCATGGCGACCTCGATGCCCCGGCGCACAACGTACCGGACGGACTCCAGCCAGGGCTCGTCGGCGGGCCGCGCGGTGAGTTCGGCGAGCAGCGGCTCGTCGTACTCGTCGGTGAGGACGATGTCCTCCTTGACGGGGAAGTAGCGGAAGACGGTGGACGGCGACACGTCGGCCCGTGCAGCGATCTGCTCGACCGTGGTGGCCTCGTATCCCTGCTCCTCGATGAGCGCGTAGGCCGCCGCGCGGATCGCCTGCCGGGTCCTGATCTTCTTCCGCTCGCGCAGCCCGGGGGGCTGCGGACCGGTGGGGGTGAGGGGGGATCGTGCGGCCGTCATGAAGGTCATTGTCGGGCATCGGGCTCCGCGGCGGCCACGTCCGGGTCCGGGTCCGCGGCGGATCGCTTTCCGGCCCGCCGCGGCGGTGTGCCGGGCAGGAACGCCGCCGTGAGGAGCGCCGTCAGCAGGGCGGCGATGCCGCACACCGTCAGGACGGTGGTCATGCCGTCGGCGTAGGCGGCGTCGGCGGAGCGGGCGAGGGCGGGCAGGCCGAGCCGTTCGGCCACCGCGTGGGCTCCGCTGAGGGAGGCGCGGGCGGCGTCGGCGGCGGGCGCGGCCAGGCCGCCGGTGTCCAGGCGGCGGGCGTAGACGTCGGCGACGAGACTGCCCAGCAGGGCGATGCCGACGGCGCCGCCCACCTGGCGCAGCGTCATCAGCAGCCCGGAGCCGCTGCCGGCCCGGTCGGCGGGGACGCCGCCGAGTGCCGCGTCCATCGCCGGCACCATCGCGAGGCCGAAGCCGAGGCCCGCGAGGGTCAACCACAGCGCGATGAACCCGTAGCCGGACCCTGGTCCGGTGCGGGCGCCGAGCAGGGCGGCGAAGCACAGCACGGTCAGGCCCGCGGTGACCACGGGCCGGGAGCCCAGGCGCCGCACGAGGGAGGTGCTCACGCGGGCGGAGACCAGCAGGCCGCCCATCATGGGCAGCAGCCGGAGCCCGGTGCCGAACGCGTCGGCGCCGCCGGTCTCCTGGAAGCGGGCGGGCAGGACGAACAGCAGCCCGGCGAACACGAACGTGCCCAGCGTCGCGGCCAGCACGTTGAACAGGAACACGCGGCGGCCCAGCAGGCTCAGGTCGAGCAGGGGCCGCTCGGCCCGCCGCTCCCGCAGCACGAGCGCGGTCAGCAGCACGGCGGCCAGCGCGAACGCGCCGAGCACCCAGCCGCCGCCCCAGCCGCGCGAGGGTCCCTCGATGATGCCGAACACCAGGGCGCCCAGCCCCAGTGCGCTGTACGTGGTGGACAGCGCGTCGACGCGCGGCGACGCGGGGTCGCGCGACTCGGGCAGCAGGAACAGGCAGGCGGCGATGCCGACGGCGGCCATGGGGATGTTGATCAGGAAGACCGACCCCCACCAGTAGTGGTCCAGGAGCAGTCCGCCGACGAGCGGCCCGAGCGGCATTCCGGCGGCCATGGAGGCGGTGACGGCCGCCACCGCCTTGCCCCGCTCCTCCTCGCCGAACATCGACGGCAGCACGGACAGCCCGAGCGGGATGACCAGCGCGGCCCCGAGGCCCATCACGGAGCGGGCGGCGACGACGAGCTCCGGCGCGTCGGTGAGGGCCCCGAACAGGGACCCGGTGAGGAAGAGGACGAGGCCCGTGACCAGCATCCGGCGGCGTCCGTAGCGGTCGCCGAGGAGTCCGGCGGGCAGCATCAGCGCCGCGAACACGACGACGTAGGCGTCGACGATCCACTGGAGCTGACCCGTACTCGCTCCCAGGTCGGCGGCCATGGTCGGCAGCGCCACGTTGAGGATCGTCAGGTCGAAACCGAGGGTGAGCATGCTCGCGACCAACGCGCCGAGCGCCAGCCAGCGCCGGGGGTCGGTGCCGTGGGCGGGGGCGCCCGAAGTGACAGTGGCCATGAAGTGAGAGTAACTGTCATAAGAGGGTGACTGTCAATATCGCGGGAGCGGGCACGAGAAAGCCGCGGCGTCGGTCTCGACGCCGCGGCCTGCGGAGAGTGTGCGGAGGGCCGGGCTCCCGGGCGGTCCGGCGGGAGCCGGCTAGTACGCGACCAGGGAGATGCCCACGTAGTGGGCGATGAAGGCCGCCAGGGTGAAGGAGTGGAAGACCTCGTGGAAGCCGAACCAGCGCGGTGAGGGGTTGGGGCGCTTGATGCCGTAGATGACGCCGCCCGCGCTGTAGAGCAGGCCGCCGACGACGACCAGGACCAGGACGGCGACACCGCCGGCGCGCAGGAAGTCGGGGAGGTAGAAGACGGCCGCCCAGCCCATCGCGATGTAGCACGGGGTGTAGAGCCAGCGGGGCGCCCCGACCCAGAAGACCCGGAAGAGGATGCCCGCGGCGGCCGCGGCCCAGATGCCCCACAGCAGCCACCGGCCCTTGGCGTCCGGCAGCAGCAGGATCGTGAGCGGGGTGTAGGTGCCGGCGATGATCAGGAAGATGTTGGCGTGGTCCAGACGGCGCAGGATGCCGTCCATGCGCGGACTCCAGTCGCCCCGGTGGTACAGCGCGCTGACGCCGAACAGCAGGCAGGCGGTCAGGGCGTAGATCCCGCAGGCGATGCGGCCCCGGGTCGAGTCCGCCAGAGCGGTGAGGGTGAGGCCGGCGACCAGGGCGGCGGGGAACATGCCGAGGTGCAGCCAGCCGCGGAGCTTCGGTTTGACCGGGTGCGGCAGGGAAAGTGTCACCGGTCCACGGCCGGTGGAGGTCTCACGGTGTGCGTCGGGGACGAACGCTGTCATGGCCCCATCGTACCTACGCGACCGTAAGTTACGGATGAGTGCGAGGTCTTGACCAACGGGAAGTGGCCATCGTCTCACGCCTCCCGGGGTGGACAACACCCCGGAAAGCGTCACGCAAAGAATGCGCAAGGTGTCCTCAATGGGTACGTAAAGAGCCACGGAAAACCGTGGTCATCGTCACGTTGCTCACCTGTGCGCCCCTCTGGACAGATGGGCGCTCGCGTCGCATGATCATATGAGTGCGGTCGGTACCGGATGAGCGCCACCCACCGTGAAGCATCCGGGCCGCAGCCCCCACGGGGCCTCCAACCAAAAAACCCTCATTTAGGAGCAATCGTGGCGCGCGACATCGCGGCTCCCAGCGTCCCCACCACCCACCAGGGACTGATCTCCTGGGTCAACGAGATCGCCGACCTGACGCAGCCCGACGCCATCGTCTGGTGTGACGGCTCGGAGGCCGAGTACGACCGGCTGTGCGAGGAACTCGTCGCCAAGGGCACCTTCAAGAAGCTGGATCCGATCAAGCGCCCCAACTCCTACTACGCGGCCTCCGACCCCACCGACGTCGCCCGCGTCGAGGACCGGACGTTCATCTGCTCCGAGAAGGAGGAGGACGCCGGCCCCACCAACCACTGGAAGGCCCCCGCCGAGATGCGGGAGATCTTCACCGGGGAGAACGGCCTGTTCCGCGGCTCGATGAAGGGCCGCACCATGTACGTGGTGCCCTTCTGCATGGGCCCGCTCGGCTCGCCGCTCTCGGCGATCGGCGTCGAGATCACCGACTCCGCGTACGTCGCCGTCTCCATGCGCACCATGACCCGCATGGGCCAGCCCGTCCTGGACGAGCTCGGCGACGAGGGCTTCTTCGTCAAGGCCGTGCACTCCGTCGGCGCCCCCCTCGCCGAGGGCCAGCAGGACGTCCCCTGGCCGTGCAGCAGCACCAAGTACATCTCGCACTTCCCCGAGGACCGGGAGATCTGGTCCTACGGCTCCGGCTACGGCGGCAACGCCCTGCTCGGCAAGAAGTGCTACGCCCTGCGCATCGCCTCCGTCATGGCCCGCGACGAGGGCTGGCTCGCCGAGCACATGCTCATTCTCAAGCTGACCCCGCCGCGCGGCGAGTCCAAGTACGTCGCCGCCGCCTTCCCGAGCGCCTGCGGCAAGACCAACCTCGCCATGCTGGAGCCGACCATCCCCGGCTGGACGGTCGAGACCATCGGCGACGACATCGCCTGGATGCGCTTCGGCGAGGACGGCCGCCTCTACGCCATCAACCCCGAGGCCGGCTTCTTCGGCGTCGCCCCCGGCACCGGCGAGCACACCAACGCCAACGCCATGAAGACCCTCTGGGGCAACTCCGTCTTCACCAACGTCGCCCTCACCGACGACGGCGACGTGTGGTGGGAGGGCATGACCGAGGAGGTCCCGGCCCACCTGACCGACTGGAAGGGCAACGACTGGACGCCCGAGTCGGGCACCCCGGCCGCCCACCCCAACGCCCGCTTCACCACCCCCGCCGCGCAGTGCCCGATCATCGCGCCCGAGTGGGAGGACCCCAAGGGCGTGCCGATCTCCGCGATCCTCTTCGGCGGCCGTCGCGCCACCGCCGTCCCCCTGGTGACGGAGTCCTTCGACTGGAACCACGGCGTCTTCCTCGGCGCCAACGTCGCCAGCGAGAAGACCGCCGCCGCCGAGGGCAAGGTCGGCGAACTGCGCCGCGACCCCTTCGCCATGCTGCCGTTCTGCGGCTACAACATGGGCGACTACATGGCCCACTGGATCGAGGTCGGCGCCGACAAGGACCAGTCGAAGCTGCCCAAGATCTACTACGTCAACTGGTTCCGCAAGAACGACGAGGGCGCGTTCGTCTGGCCCGGCTTCCGCGAGAACTCCCGCGTCCTGAAGTGGATCGTGGACCGCCTGGACGGCAAGGCCGAGGGCGTCGAGACCCCCATCGGCATCCTGCCGACCAAGGACGCCCTCGACACCGACGGCCTCGACCTCTCCGACAGCGACCTGGAGTTCCTCCTCACCGTCGACAAGGAGGTCTGGCGCGAGGAGGCCGCCCTGGTCCCCGAGCACCTCAACACCTTCGGTGACCACACCCCCAAGGAGCTGTGGGACCAGTACCGCGCGCTGGTGCAGCGCCTGGGCTGAGCCCTCGCCCCCATGAACCCCGCGGCCGGTCGGTACTCGGTTTGAGGATGCCCTGACCAGCGATCGTCACGCCACGACCGGCCGCGGAACACACCGGCGGGGCCCCGCACAACGGCGTGCGGGGTACCGGACCCGCCGCCGCTCCCCGTCAGCCCCGACGGGAACCGCGGCGGCGGGCCCACCCCCGCCCCTGCGGCACGGCCCGCCCCGCGGGCTTTCACGAACGTGCCGATGGATGACCGAGCGCTCCGGCCGACGGACCCCGTCGACCGGAGCGCTCGGCCGTTGTTCCGTCCTGGCCGTCAACGCCGTTCTCGCTGTTCTCCCCATCCTCCCTTTCCTCGCCGTCCTCGGCGTCCGAGGCGAAGAGTTCGCACCACACCGTCTTGCACCCCGGCTCCCGGTCCACCCCCCACCGCACGGCCAGCGCGTCCAGCAGCACCAGCCCCCGGCCCGACTCCGCCTCGGCACCCGGCGCCCCGCACAGCACGGGCAGCGCCCCCGGCTCCGGATCCGTCACCCCCACCCGGACCCGCCCGCCGTCCCGCCACACCCGCACCGTCACGGGCACCCCCTCCCCGACATGCCGGACCACATTGGTCACCAGCTCACTCACACAGAGCCGGACATCGATCCCGTACGCCCGCAGCGCGCCCCGCAGCCGCGGCACGGCCGCCGGAGTCGCGAGCAACTCCAGCGTCAACGGCGGTCCCACGAAGCGGGAGCCTGTGGCCAGGGAGCCGGTAACCAGGGAGTGGTGGTCGTGCATGAGGTTCACACCTTCCAGTGCGCTGTGTGACGAACCGCTCACACTCTGCCGCCGCACCGCCTAGCGTGACAGGGCTCCGGACTCCCCACCCCCGACAGGGGAAGCACCGGGCACCGCGCGGCAACGGCACTCCCAGGACGGTGAACGATGGGGCAACGCAAGGACATCGACGGCTCGACCGGCGTCCCGACCTTCTACGGCAGCGAGTTGCGCTGGAAACGCGAGAAAGCGGGCCTGACCCTCCAGCAGTTGGTCGAGGGCAGCTTCTACGGCCCCAGCCACCTCAGCGAGATCGAACGCGGCACGCGCCGCATGCCCGCCGAACTCGCCGAACACGTCGACCGCGTCCTCGGCACGGACGGCTTCTTCACCCGACGGTGCGAGGACGTACGGCGGGCGAAGCGGAAGGGGCACGCGAGCTACTTCGAGCGGGTGCTGGATGCGGAGAAGCACGCGAAGACGATCGAGGAGTGGTGTCCGACCCTCTTGCCCGGGCTGCTGCAGACGGACGCGTACGCGCGGGCGCTGGTGACGGCAGCCATGCCGCTGGCGCAGGACGACGAAGTGGACGAGAAAGTGAGCGCCCGGCTGGCACGAGCCCGGCTCTTCGAAACGAACCACAAAACGCCGATGTACTGGGCAATCCTGTCCGAGGTGCTGCTGCGACAGCCGGTACTGCCACCGGGCCAGTGGGCCGACCAGCTTGATCACATTGTTGAGCTGGCGCGGCGTCGCCGGATCGTTCCACAGATTCTTCCGTGGAACTGCGGGCCGCATCCGCTGATGATGGGCATGGCCAAGATCATGGACTTCCCCGACGCACCCCCACTGGTCTACTTGGAGTCGCAGCACAGCGGGGACACCCTTGACGATCCAGCCCTCGTGGAGGAGTACCGCAGGTCGTACGATCTGCTCAGGGCCGCCGCACTGCCTCCGAAGGCGTCCCTCGCCCTGATGGAGAAGGCGGCTGAGGATGACCGAAATGGCAAGCACCGTGATTGACTTGAGCGCCGCTGTCTGGCGCAGGAGCAGCTACAGCAACGGCACGGGCGGGGATTGCGTCGAGGTGGCCGAGGCGTTCCCCGGAGCCGCCCGCTGGCGCAAGAGCAGCCACAGCAACGGGGACGGGGGCAACTGCCTCGAAGTCTGCGACGCCCACACCGGCGTCGTCCCCGTCCGGGACTCCAAGGTCCCGCACGGCCCCGTGCTGACGGTCACGGCGTCGGCGTGGACGTCGTTCGTCACGTCCCTCAAGCCGGCCCCCGGGGCGTGACGCAGCCGCTCGGCACCGAGCTCTTCGACGCCGACCGGCTGACCCTCCAGGGCCGTGGGTCACACGGCATCGTCCTGACGTGGGCCGGGCGGCGTACCGCTACTACGCACTGCGCCGGACCCCCGGAGCGGCCGTGTGGCTGTCGTCCCTGCTCGCGGTGGTGGCCCGACCGTCGGACGGCGGACAGCGTCCCTTCTAGGCATGCCCACCGAGCGGGCCCCGCCCCCGGGTGATTATTCGGCCATATTCATACGAGTGTCCGACTGTGTCTACGCGCGAGTCCCGTTTCAACTCTCCGAGTAAGCAGCGGATTTGGTCAGATGGCGCGGCTACGGATGCCGTACTCCCCGCGCTCGGCGTTGGCAAGATCGACTCTCTGATGTCCTGACCGGTTTGGATCTCTCAACTTCGCAGGTCAGGGTGGTGGCAGTGAGCGTCCTCCGACCTGAAACAGGGCGCTCGCGCCAAGCATCAGCGTGCTTTGACCACACAGGGGGAACTTGTGGCCACGACTATGCGCCCAGGCCTGCGCATCATCACGTCCATAACCGTCGCCTCGCTCACGGCAGGAGTGGCCTTCGCCGCCAGCGGTATGGCGACCGCTGCCGACCTCGCCCCGGCGTCAATTGAGGGGACGGACACGACCGAGGTCATTGATGTCACCGAGCCGGACCAGTTGCTTCCGACCGGGGACGCCGTACTCGGTGAAGGGGAGTTGACGGAGGACGGAGGTGCAGCCGAGTGGTCCGAGGCCGTGAGCCTCCGGGCTGCAGCGGCCAAGCGGCTGCCGTACCTGTGCAAGGCCTCGGTGGACTATCCGCACAATTCGCACACCACCAAGGGCACGATCAACGTGCACTTCGACACCAAGTGCGGCCAGATGGCTCCGAACCTCAATACCGAGGGCAGCTTGTCCCGGTCCCGGTGGTACGGCTGGGAGCACCTCAGCACCGGTAAGGGCAACAAGAAGAAGACCAAGAGCTTGCGGGTGGTCGCTCCCAAGGGCTGCAAGAAGGGCACCTGGTACCGCTACAAGGGGCAAGCGCGCTTCTACGTGTCCGGCCCGCAGGGCAAGGGGTCCGCGCACGTCTATAACCAGAACGACAAAGAGATCAAATGCGCGGGCTGACACGTAGCCTCCTGAGCGGCGCGGCGGCCTGCGGTGCCGCCGCGTTGCTCGTGTCCTGCGTGGGGTCGTCGTCCGGGACGTCGGGGCAATCACCCGCCGAAGGGAGACCGGACGCAGCGACTGGTCAGGGCTCGGGCTCTGCGGGCCCGGCGCAACCGACAGCCAGGCTGCGAGGCCGAGGGGCGGTCCTGCCCCTGGTGGCGGGAGAGTGGGACGACGGCCGACGCAAGGCGCCGCCCGAGCGGCTCGACTGGAAGTCATCCGGAGGGCGGACCCCGCTGACCAGCGCCGGCGAGCCGCCTCGGATCACGGTCACTGCCGCGTCGGCCCCGACGTACGTCTCGTTCATGCTGCACAGCAGGATCGACGGATCAGGAATACCGGACGAGGACCCGCGGCGGCAGAAGGTCCTGGCGTGTGGGGAGGGCATCACCGACCCGGGCTGCCGCATCACGGACCATGAGGACCGCCGGTCGTACACCATCGAGGCCGTGGACCCGCTGCCTGCGGGCCGTCCCTACCGCGTACTGTACGTGCAGTGGGCACCGGAGCGTCCCGGCGGCAAGGAGACCTGGGCTTCATGGCAACTACCCACTGGCTAGGCGATCCGCCCGCACAGCGGGACCCATTGACCGGCTGGGCGCTGTCCCGGCTCGCCTCGGCGGTCGCCGAGGACGTAAGGCTGGACGCGGTCGTCGACGTCACGTCCACGGCACGGCCCGTCGAGGCGGACCTCGGCGGACCGTTCGGCGCCCGGGTGGCCGGCAGCCCCGCCACCGGGCGGTCCGGCGAGGCGCGGACGTACCGCCTCACGGACATCTCGACGCGAAGCTTGCGCGAGGAGGACGAGGGCGAGCCGTGGGCGGTGCTCTTCGACCCCGCCCGCCTGATCCGGGGCATCGGCACGGTAACCGGTGCCCGGCGAGACGGGGACGGGATCGAACTCGTCCTGACACCCCACCCGTTGTTCGCCGACCCTGCCGATGACTGGCTGCCGCCCGGTGCCCGCAGCCTGGTGGTGCGACTCGACCCGGCGACCGGCCTGCTCCGCTCCGCCGTGCTCCACGACGACCAGGGACTCCTGCTCACGGCCCGCGTCCGCGAGGTGCACATCGACGAGGTGCGGTCGGAGGAAGGGGCGGGGCAGGTCCTGGCGCGGATGGCCAGGACCCTGGTGGAGCCGGCCCGGCTGACGGCCGAGGTCACCGTCGAGACGGACCCGCACGAGGACCTGTCCTTCACCTCCGAGCCGTCGGCCCGTTCCTGGACGGTCACGGTCGGCCGGGAGACCGTGAGGATGTCGGGCGACTACGCCCCGGACCGCACCGGTCCGCTCGCCGCGCGGCTGGCCGAACTGCTGGCACCGGCCCGCATCGTCTCCCACCTGACCCACGCCATGCCTGGCCTTGGCACCTCCGTCCGGAGCAGAGTCCGCCCCCTCCGCACGTTCCCGTTCAGCGCCTGGGCCCCGGACGACGGTCTGACGTGCACCTTCGCCGTCGACCCGGACACGGGCGTCCTTCTGCAGGCGGAGGCGACAGCGTCCGGCCACTCGGTCTTCCACCACACGGTCACCGGGGTGCGCGCGCAGGCGGGGCGGTGAACGCAGTCCCACACAGCCGCCTTCTCGAGGATGCGCGTGGAGCCACGCGTCACCAGGGACGCAATGAAGCCTCATTTTCCAAATGCGTCACCTTTGGTGAGTGCATGGCTGGGAGTTGCCCGCGCTTCCGGCCCTGCTTGGTGAAGAGAATGTGCGCGGGCTACGGTCGGCTCGTTACCGACGGTCATTGCCGTGGTGCCGAGAGTGAATACATGAGAGGTGTGACGCCCATGGCACCGCCGACCGCCCCGCTTTGCATGGGATGACACGCATTTGATCAAAGTGATTTTTGGCGATGCGATCGGCTTCGCTCTGGCATCCCTGGTTGTCTCCTCGGCCGCATGTTATGCCGCTGTGAAAATCGCCGGGCGAACCGGAGTGCGCAGGCCGTGGGCTGTCGGCATCTTGTGCGCGCTCGTTGTCATGGAGGTCAGTGCGACCCTTCTGCTTCCGGGAAGTGCCGGCGTGACGGACGGGGTTTGTTACCTGAATCGCTCGCCCGCCAACGTCCTCATGACGACGCAAGGACTCCTGAACGTCGCGATGTTCGTTCCTATCGGAGCCTCTGCGGTGATGGCGACGAGATCGCCACTGCTTTCCTTGGCCGGGGCGGCCTCTCTCAGTGTCGCAACGGAGTTTGCGCAGGCCACGGTGTTCGGTAGGAATTGCGATTCCAATGACTTTCTGGCGAACTTCGCAGGGGCCGTCATCGGGGTCCTGGCAGTCCACATGGCTTCGGTGCTGTCCGGTCGACCGGAGTCCGACTGGAAGAGGGGAGCGAAGCACTCCGGGGGCGTGCTGCTTGCCTTGCTGATCGCCGTCGGGATTTCGGTCAACACCGTGATCTTTCCGGTGGCGCTCGACGACTCCAGTATTCGGCTGTCCAGCTCCTCCCAGGAAGATGCCGCACGGGATGCCATGCGCCGCGCCTTCGGCGACCACGTGAACATCACGAAGACCACGCTCCGTCCGGGAACGGAGGGTGCTGAAGATCACGTCGTCATCGCGTTCGCCAACGGGATCGCCCAACTCGCCTGGCCCAGCCGCAGCGAGTTCAGCGTACTGCTCGAGCCCGAGAGCACTCCCGGAAGGCATAGCTTCCCGCTTGATCCTCCGGCGCCTTCACCGGCCGGTGCCTCGGACGCCGAGAAAATCGCGCACACCTACGCGGCATCCCGTTACCCCGACCAGATGACGGGAGCCTCAGTGAAGACCTTCCCCGTCGGAGACGATGCGGAGTTCGGGTGGGTCACCAGTTGGCGCACGAGCGAAGACGGGGTGCTTCTGCCCAACCGGCTCGACGTTCAGGTGAATCGCGCCGGGAGAATATCTCAGCTCGTCGTCCGTGAGTTCTCGGAGAGTTATGACATTCCGCGTGATCGGATCAGCAAGGGCGCAGCACTGAGGGTGGTGCGGAATGAGACAGGAATCGATCCGGACCACGCGAGCGAACACCTGATAAAACGTGACGGTACATACAAGGTCACCTGGGTGGTGGACGTCTCGCACTCTGCCGATGATGTCGAATCGTTCTTCGTGGACTCGCTCAGCGGCGAAATGATCGACCATATACCGGGGGTTTCCGTGGACCCGGACAGCCGAGGAGCCGTGTGACGCGCTCCCCTTCGTCCTGCTGCACGTCGAAGGATGGAGCACTGCGGAGGGCGGCGACCGTCGATGCGGCGGCGCACCGGAAAGTGGGGATCACCGCCGACCGCGTCGACAGTGTGGAGTCCGTCCGTCCACGGGTATGCCCGCGCCCCTGTCCCCGCGGGACGTGCATGGCGCCCGGTCCACGCGTCGCTGCGGGTGCGCGCGGACCGGGGCCGTTCTGGGGAGCCCCGGGGTGGGGCTCAGCGGGACGCGAGTTCGCGCGGGTGGAGGGCCGCGCTGTGGGCGTCCATGCGTTCGGCGGCCAGGATGGCGACCGCCGTGTCGGCGCGTGAGGCGGCCACGACCAGGGCGCGGCCCGACAGTGCGTGCGCCCGCCGGTGCAGGGCCGCCGCGTCGGGTTCGCGGCTCTGGGTGGTCGCCGACGCGCGGGCCGGCGTGCGTCCTCCGCGCAGGCGGGTGACCTGCTCCGACAGCCGTTCGGCCGCGGTGTTCAGGTCGCTCGACGGGGCCACCGCACGCAGCTCGTCGGTGACGGCGAGCAGTGCACCGAGATGGCCCGCGAGCTGGATGTCCAGCTCGTCCTCGCGGGAGCGGCGGGGGACGTCCTCGGAGGTGCCGGCCATCGTGGTGTGGACCGACTTGGTGCGGATCGGTTCGTACATGGATGGCCTCCTGAGTGCTAACAGGAAACCATCCTAGCTTGGATTCAGTCTAAAGTTGAGTCGTTCACAAAAGAGGGCCCGACTGGACACGCAAGGTGAACGCGTCGGTCAGGGCTGGCTGTATCCGTCCAGGAAACGGCCGATCCGGCCCATCGCGTCCTCCAGGTCGGCGGCCGACGGCAGGGTGACCACCCGGAAGTGGTCCGGTTCCGGCCAGTTGAAGCCGGTGCCCTGGACGACCATGATCTTCTCGCTGCGCAGCAGGTCCAGGACCATCTGCCGGTCGTCCTCGATCTTGAAGACCTTGGGGTCGAGCCGGGGGAAGAGGTACAGCGCGCCCTTCGGCTTGACGCAGGTCACACCGGGGATCCGGGTGAGCAGGTCGTAGGCGATGTCCCGCTGCTCGCGCAGCCGGCCGCCGGGCAGGACCAGGTCGTTGATCGTCTGCCGGCCGCTGAGTGCGGCGACCACGCCGTGCTGGCCCGGCATGTTCGCGCACAGGCGCATGTTCGCCAGGACCGTCAGGCCCTCGATGTAGGAGTCGGCGTGTGCGCGGGGGCCCGAGATCGACATCCAGCCCACGCGGTAGCCCGCCACCCGGTACGCCTTCGACATGCCGTTGAAGGTGAGGGTGAGCAGGTCGGGGGCGACGGCGGCGGTCGGGGTGTGGGTGGCCTCGTCGTAGAGGATCTTGTCGTAGATCTCGTCGGAGCAGACCAGCAGGTTGTGGCGGCGGGCGATGTCGGTGAGGCCCTTGATCATGGCCTCGTCGTAGACCGCGCCCGTGGGGTTGTTCGGGTTGATGATCACCAGGGCCTTGGTGCGGTCGGTGATCTTGCGCTCGACGTCGGCGAGGTCCGGCATCCAGTCGGACTGCTCGTCGCAGCGGTAGTGCACCGCCGTGCCGCCGGAGAGCGAGACGGCGGCCGTCCACAGGGGGTAGTCGGGCGCAGGGACCAGGACCTCGTCGCCGTCGTCCAGTAGCCCCTGCATCGCCATCACGATCAGCTCGGACACGCCGTTGCCGATGAAGACGTGCTCGACGTCGGTCTCGATGCCCAGGGTCTGGTTGTGCATGACGACCGCGCGCCGTGCCGCCAGCAGGCCCTTCGCGTCGCCGTAGCCGTGGGCCGACGACACGTTGCGGAGGATGTCCTCCAGGATCTCGGGCGGACACTCGAAGCCGAAGGCGGCCGGATTGCCGGTGTTCAGCTTGAGGATGCGGTGGCCTGCCGCTTCCAGCCGCATCGCCTCCTCGAGCACCGGGCCCCGGATCTCGTAACAGACGTTGGCGAGCTTGGTCGACTGGATCACCTGCATGCAGGGAGCTTACGGCCCCCTCGTGCCGTTTGGACCGTGTTTTCCGCCACGTGAGACGCGTCGGTTCGAGTGGTTATGTCCTGCGGTCCTCGTTCACAGGAGGCGGGTCCTCCCTTTACGGGCCGTGGGTGTCGCGAGCGGGCCCCGGCCGTCCTCCGAGGCCCGTGTCCCTCGTTCACGGGCCGCGCACGATCCCTCCCCGCACCGTCACGGGCCCCGCTCGTGACGGTCGCCACCCCCGGCCTGCTGCGGGGCACGCTGATCCGGCCACCGCCGTACGCGACCTTGCCCCCTCGATGTTCCGCACTGACAATGCCCATGACAATTCTGTGGGTGTCCGGAGGATTCCGGGCGCCCAAGTCGCAAGAGGGGACCCCCACATGAGACAACCTCTCGTCGTCGCGCTCGCCGCCCTGGCCCTGGCCGGCGTCGGCGCGACCCCCGCGGTCGCCGCCGGGCCCGCCCCCACGGCCCCGGACACGACAGCGGCCACGACCGCGGTCACGGACGCCGGCCGCACCACGCTCCTCGATGTCGTCGACGGTGCCGCCGCGACCGTGACGGACACCGTGTCCGGCCTCACCGCACCCCGGGCGAACGCCGTGAACTTCGCCGGGACCGTCGCGCTCAGCAACTGCTCCGGGTCCGTCGTCCGCATGCCCGACTCCGCCGCCGACGACCCCGCGCTCGTCCTCACCAACGGCCACTGCCTGGAGAGCGGCTTCCCGGCGCCGGGCCAGGTCCTGGTCGACCGGCCCTCCAGCCGCAGCTTCGGCCTGCTCAACGCCTCCGGCTCCCGGGTCGCCACCCTGCGCGCCGAACGGCTCGTCTACGCGACGATGACCGACACCGACGCGGCGATCTACCGCCTCAACCGCACCTACGGGCAGATCCGGAGCGCGTACGGCATCGACGCGCTCACCCTGAACGACACCCGCCCGACGGCCGGGACCGCGATCAGGGTGGTCTCCGGGTACTGGAAGCGGATCTACAACTGCTCCGTCGACGGCTTCGTGTACCGCATGAAGGAGGGTGACTGGACCTGGAAGGACTCGGTCCGCTACACCCCCTCCTGCAACACCATCGGCGGGACCTCCGGCTCGCCGGTCGTCGACGCCGCCACCGGCAGGGTCGTCGCCGTCAACAACACCGGCAACGAGGACGGGCAGCGCTGCACGGTGAACAACCCCTGCGAGATCGACGAGCAGGGCCGGGTCACCGTCCGCCAGGGCATCAACTACGCCCAGCAGACCTACTGGTTCCTCGGCTGCTTCGGCGCGGACAGCAAGCTGGAGCTCGGCGCGAGCGGCTGCGTGCTGCCCAAGCCGTGACACCGCGGCCGTAGACGCCGTACCGGGCCAGGGGGCGGGCGGTCACCGGGGTGTCCGGCGTACCGCCCGTCCCGCCAGCACGTCGGTGCGCCGCCCGTCCTCGATCACGAACCGTCCGTCCACCAGCACGTACGGGATGCCCGTCGGCGGCGTCCGGGGCTCCTCGAAAGTCGCGCCCGCCCCCACCGTGGCCGGGTCGAACAGCACCAGGTCGGCCCGGTAGCCCTCACGGATCAGCCCGCGATCCGGCAGCCGCAGCCGGGCGGCCGGGCGCGCGGTCAGGTGGGCCACGCACTCCTCCAGCGACAGCACCCCCAACTCCCGTACGTAGTGCCCGAGATAGCGCGGGAACGTGCCGTAGGCGCGCGGGTGCGGCTTGGCGCCCTGGAGGATGCCGTCGGAGCCGCCGGTGTGCACCCGGTGCCGCATGATGGCCCGCACGTTCTCCTCGTGGCCGACGTGCTGGAGGATCGTCGGCGCCAGCCGGTCCTTCAGCAGCAGCGCGCGGGCCACCGCCCAGGGGCTCTCGCCCTGTTCCCGGGCGGAGTCCAGCACGGTGCGGCCCACGTACTCGCCCAGCGCCGGGTCGCCGACGCCGGAGATCTCGATGGTCTCCCACTCCACGGGCACGCCGTGGCAGCCGTCCGAGCCGGTGACCTCCAGGTGGTGGCGGATCCGCTCGGCCGTCTCCTCGTCCGCGAGCCGCCGCAGCGTCTCCTCCGGCCCGCCCTCGCTCGCCCAGCTCGGCAGCAGCGCCACCAGGGTCGTGCAGCCGGGGGTGTAGGGGTAGGTGTCGAGGGTGATGTCCGCGCCGGCGTCCAGGGCCTCGTCCAGCAGGGCCAGCAGCTGGGGCGCGCGGCCCTTGTTCTCCCCGAAGTTCATGGTGGCGTGCGCCAGGTGCAGCGGGCAGTCCGCCTCCCGGGCCAGCTCCACCATCTCGGCGTACGCGCCGAGCGCGCCGGCGCCGTAACTGCGGTGGTGCGGGCAGTAGTAGCCGCCGTACTCGCCCACCACCCGGCACAGCTCGGTGAGTTCGGCGCCCCGGGCGTACATCCCCGGCGTGTACGTCAGCCCCGAGGACATGCCGACCGCGCCCTGCTCCAGGCCCTCCGCGACCAGGCGCCGCATCCGGTCCAGTTCGGCGGGCGTGGCCTCGCGGTCCTCCCAGCCGACGGCGAGCGCGCGGACCGTGCCCTGCGGGATCAGATAGGCGGCGTTGACCGCGATCCCCCGGTCCAGCCGGTCCAGGTACTCGCCGACGGAACGCCAGTCGAAGTCGACGTCGTCCCCGTCGCCGTTCCAGCCGGCGATCGCCCGGCGCACCTCGCCGAGGGTGCGGTCGTCGACCGGCGCGTACGACAGGCCGTCCTGGCCCAGGACCTCCAGGGTGACGCCCTGCGCGGCCTTGGCGCTGTGGTCCGGGTCGCGCAGCAGCGCCAGATCGCTGTGGGCGTGCATGTCGATGAAGCCGGGGGAGAGGGCCAGGCCCTCGGCGTCGATCTCCCGGCGGGCCTTGGGGCGCTGACAGCCCGCGGCCGCCGCTTCCTTCACGATCGAGACGATCCGGCCGCCGTCGACGACGACGTCCGCGCGGTAGGAGTAGTCGCCGGAGCCGTCGACCACCTCCGCGTCCCTGATGACGAGCTCTTCCATGCGCCGGCCTCCTAGAAGAACGTGCGGACGTAGTCGACCACCGTGCCGTCGGCCTCCGCCACGGGGATGAGCGCCCACTTGTCGAAGGACGTGCACGGGTGGGACAACCCGAGTCCCACCCAGTCTCCCACTCCCAGATCGGCCTCCCCGGAGGTCCGCAGCCAGGCGTGCTGGTCGGACAGGCCGGTCACGGTGATCCCGGTGGCCGGGTGTTCGGCGCCGTCCCGGCGCACCACCTGGGCGGACGGGAGGTTCAGGTCGTACGCCGCGTCCCGCTTGCCCGCGTTGAGGAACGCCTGCCCGGGCGACGGGCGGGAGACGACCTGCGCCCACAGCCGGAACGCCGGTTCCAGGGCGCCCTCCTCCGGGACCCGGTTGAACGGGGTCAGCCGGCGGTAGTGCCCGTCGTCGTGCGAGACGTACGCGCCCGAACGCAGCACCTTCAGTGCGGGCGCCGACAGTTCGGGGATCTGTGCGAAGACGTCGGCGACCGCGTCGAACCAGGCGCTGCCGCCCGCGCTCACCACGATCTCCTCCAGCCCGGCGAACCGCCCCGCCTTGTCGAAGTCCACGGCCAGCGACACCAGCCGCCTCAGCCAGGCCCGTACCCGCTCCGGGTCGGCGTCCGGCACCTCGCCCTCGTACCCGGCGACCCCGGCCAGCCGCAGCCCGCGCGAGGCGGCCACGGCGTCGGCGACGGCGGCGCACTCCTCCTCGGTGCGCACGCCCGTCCGGGCGCCCTCTCCGGCGGCCAGTTCGACGACCACGTCCACCGGGCGGGTGGCCCCGGCGAGCGCCGCGTCCATCAGCTCGACGCCGCGCACGGAGTCGACGTAGCAGAGGAAGCGGAACTCCGGGTCGGCGTCCTGCTCGGCGGCGATCCAGCGCAGCGCGGCCGCGTCCACCAGCTCGTTGGCCAGGAAGACCCGCCGGACGCCGAACGCCCGCGCCACCCGCACCTGGTGGGGCACGGCCAGGGTGATGCCCCAGGCGCCGTGCTCGATCTGCCGCCGGAACAGCTGCGGGGCCATGGAGGTCTTCCCGTGCGGGGCGAAGGCCAGCCCGTGGCGGGCCGCGTAGGTCTCCATCAGGCGCAGGTTGTGCTCCAGCCGCTCCGCGGACAGGGCGAGCACGGGGGTGGTGAAGCCGCCGGTGAACAGGTTGCGGCGCTGCGCGGCCAGCTCGCCGACGGTCAGGCCGTCCGCGTCCGGCGGGAGGCCCTTGAAGCGGTGGTCGACGCGTTCCTCCGCGAGGCGGGCGAGCGCGTCCGAGCCGGTGCCGGAGACCATCGGAACCTCCCTGATCAGGTGCGTTGCGCTTGTTGCAACACTCATTGCGTATATCGCTTACCGCTGTCTAGCATCTCGGCCAAGCGGGGTCAACGGACACCGCCCCGCCCCACCGCCCCGAGGAGCCCCGCCATCGTGACCGTCACCGGAACCGGCAACGCCCCCGGCGTCCAGGAGGCCGTCGGCACCGTCGACGCCACCCACGGCGCCGACGCCGTCGACACCGTCGATGTGGTCGCGCTCGGCGAGTCCATGGTGGCGTTCCGGCCCGTCCGGCCCGGCCGCCTCGCCGACGTCCCCGCCTTCGACCGGGGTATCGGCGGCGCGGAGTCCAACGTGGCCTGCGTTCTCGCCGCGGCCGGCCACACCACCCGGTGGGTCGGCCGGGTCGGTGCCGACGGCTTCGGCGACCACCTTCTCGAGGCCATCGGCGCCCACGGCGTCGACGTGTCGCACGTGCGCCGCGACCCGGACCGCCCCACCGGCATCTACTTCCGCACCGCCGGGGACCGGGCCGACGACGCCCACGAGGTCGCCTACTACCGGGCCGGCTCGGCCGCCTCCGCGATGTCCCAGGACACCGTGGACCCGGCCGTGGTGCGCGCCGGACGGATCCTGCACCTGTCCGGCATCACGGCGGCCCTCTCCGCCGGCTGCCTGGACCTGATGCGGGAACTGACCGCGCGCCGCCCCGGACGGCCCCTGGTCTCCTTCGACGTCAACCACCGCCCCGGCCTGTGGCGCGACGGACACGGACCCGAGGTGCTGCTGGAACTGGCCCGCGGGGCGGACATCGTCTTCGTGGGCGACGACGAGGCACGCGAGGCATGGGGGCTGCACGGGGCCCGCGCGGTGCGGGAGGCGCTGCCCGAGCCGCGCCTCGTCGTCGTCAAGCAGGGCAGGGGCGGGGCCGTCGCCCTGGACCGGGACCCCGACGGCTGCGCGGACGCCGACGGCACCGCGACCTTCGTGCCCGCCCTGCACGTCGACGTCGTCGCCGCCGTCGGCGCCGGCGACGCGTTCGCCGCGGGTTTCCTCTCCGCCACCCTGCGGGGTCTGCCCGTACGGGACCGCCTCCGCCACGGGCACCTCACGGCGGCCGCCGCCCTCACCGCCCCCGGCGACCTCGCCCCGCCGCCCGCCCGCGCCCTGGCCGACCGCCTCGTCGCCCTGGACGACACCGCGTGGGGGAGACTGCGACTCGGCCCCGGCTGGACCCGAGCCGACGAAGAGGCCGACGAGGAGGTACGCACCCCATGAGCCAGACCGTCGACCGCGCCCTGAGCATCCTGCCGCTGCTCGCGGAGGGACCCGCCGACCTCGGACAGGTCGCCGACCGCCTCGGCGTCCACAAGTCCACGGCCCTGCGCCTGCTGCGCACCCTCCACGAACACGGACTCGTCTACCGCCAGTCCGACCAGCGCTACCGCCTCGGCGCCCGCCTGTTCGCCCTGGCCCAGGAGGCGATGGAGAACCTCGACGTCCGCGAGATCGCGCACCCCCACCTCGCCCGCCTCAACGAGCGCTGCGGCCACACCGTGCACCTCGCCGTGTACGAGGAGAACGAGGTCCTCTACATCGACAAGGTGGAGAGCCGCTACCCGGTGCGCATGTACTCGCGGATCGGCAAGCCGGTCGCCATCACCGTCGCCGCCGTCGCCAAACTGCTCCTGGCCGACCTGCCCGAGCACGAGCGCCGCGCACTCGCGGAGAAGCTCGACTACCCCATGTACACGCCCCGTTCGACACCGAACGCCACCGCGTTCCTCCAGGAACTGGCCACGGTGCGCGAACAGGGCTGGGCCACCGACCTCGGCGGCCACGAGGAGTCCATCAACTGCGTCGCCGCCCCGATCCGCGGCGCCGACGGCCGGGTGGTCGCCGCGATGTCGGTGTCCGCGCCGAACGTCGTCGTCACCGCCGACGAACTCCTCACCCTGCTCCCGCTGGTGCGCCGCACGGCGGACGCCATCAGCGGCGAGTACTCCGGCAGAACCCCAGTGAAGGACACCCCCGTATGACCGAGAAGACCGCGCTCACCCCGCCGACGCACACCACCCCGCCCGCGAAGTTCTCCCACGGGGTGCGCAAGGGCAACATCCTCCAGGTCGCCGGTCAGGTCGGCTTCCTCCCGGCCGAGGAGGGCAAGCCCCCGACGCCCGCCGGCCCCACCCTGCGCGAGCAGACCCTCCAGACCCTCGCCAACGTCAAGGCCATCCTCGAAGAGGGCGGCGCGACCTGGGACGACGTGATGATGATCCGCGTCTACCTCACCGACGTCGACCACTTCGCCGAGATGAACGACCTCTACAACGCCTACTTCGAGGAGCAGGGCCTCACCCAGCCCCCGGCCGCCCGCACGACCGTCTACGTCGGTCTGCCCGCCGGACTCCTCATCGAGATCGACGCGCTCGCCGTCCTCGGCTGACCCGCGTCCTCCCTCACCCCCGTCTCCCACCCCCTCGCAGTCGTCCGGCACGGCGTCCCCGCACACCCGCGGGCGCCGTGCCGCGATCCCCCCTGCCCGAAAACCCCATGCCCTTAGCCAGAGGACCCCCGCATGTCCCACCCGTACCTCCCGTTCGCCGCCCCCGCGGCGGACGGAGCGCCGCCCCACACCGGCGGACTGCTCCTGCTCATCGACGGCACCGCCGGCCTGCTCACGGTCGCCGCCCTCGGCATCGCGCTCCTCCTCTTCCTGATCATCAAGGTCAGACTCCAGCCGTTCGTGGCCCTGCTCGGCGTCTCCATAGCCGTCGGCCTGGCGGCCGGGCTCTCGGTCACCGAACTCTTCGGCACGGTCCAGCGCTCGGACGCGGTGTCCACCATCGAAAGCGGCATGGGCGGCATCCTCGGCCACGTCGCGATCATCATCGGCCTGGGCACCATGCTCGGCGCGATCCTCGAAGTCAGCGGCGGCGCCGAGGTGCTGGCCGGCCGGCTGCTCGGCCTGTTCGGCGAGAAGCGCGCCCCCCTCGCCATGGGCCTCACCGGCCTCATCTTCGGCATCCCGGTCTTCTTCGACGTCGGCATCTTCGTCCTCGCGCCGATCGTCTACGCGGCCGCCAAGCGGTCCGGCAAGTCGATCCTCCTGTACTGCCTGCCCCTGCTCGCCGGCCTCTCCGTCACCCACGCCTTCCTGCCCCCGCACCCCGGCCCGGTGGCCGCCGCCGGTCTGCTCCAGGTGGACCTCGGCTGGGTCATCCTGATGGGTGTCGTCTGCGGCATCCCCGCCGTGATCGCCGCGTGGGCCTACTCCGCGTGGATCGGCCGGCGCATCTTCGTCGCCGTGCCGCAGGACATGGTCGAGGCCGCCGAGGAGGCCAGGGCGGCCGTCGTCGCCGAGCAGCGCGCCTCCGGCGTGGCGCCGCGCGAGACGCCGGTGCCGCTCGGCACCGTCCTCGGCATCATCGGCACCCCGCTCCTGCTGATCCTCGCCGCGACCTTCTCCTCGATCGCCCTCGACCCGTCCACCCTGCGCTCGGTGATCGAGTTCTTCGGCCACCCGTTCGTGGCGCTGACCCTCGCGCTGTTCCTCGCCTACTACCTGCTCGGCATCCGGCGCGGCTGGTCCCGCAAGTCCCTGGAGACCGTCTCCACGTCCTCGCTGAAGCCGGTCGGCAACATCCTGCTCGTCGTCGGCGCGGGCGGCGTCTTCGGCGCGGTCCTCAAGGCCAGCGGGGTCGCGCAGGCCCTGTCCGACACCTTCAACGACGTCGGCCTGCCCGTCATCGTGCTGTCGTACCTGATCTCCGTGGTGCTGCGGGTCGCCCAGGGCTCGGCGACCGTCGCCATCGTGACCACGGCGGGCATCGTGGCCCCGCTGCTCGCCGAGGGGAACCACTCGCAGGCGTTCGTGGCCCTCGTCATCATGGCCATCTCGGCGGGCTCCATCTTCGCCTCGCACGTCAACGACGGCGGGTTCTGGATGGTGGCCAAGTACTTCGGCATCAGCGAGCGCGACACGCTCAAGACGTGGACCGTCCTGGAGAGCGTGCTCTCGGTGGCCGGGTTCCTGGTCGCGGCCGCCCTCAGCCTCGTCGTTTGAGGCGACGGATCCGCGGGGTCCGTGTAGGCGTCCGATAACGAAGTCGGGGGCTGGCTGTGCCCGGCACAGGTTTGTCGACCATACTGCTCCGCTGTGGAGCAGCAGCGCATTGGTTCGAGCAGCCAGCCCCTGGAAGGCGCCGGATTCGACCCGGCTTTCATCCCCGGGCTCACCGCACCCGTGTCCGGCCGGGAGGAGGGCACCCGACCCGGCAAGGACGACCGTCGCGGTGAGCCGGAGGAGTCCAACGGGACGGTGAACTCCGGCAGTTCCTCACCGGAGGCGCGTGATGCGGTCCCGGGGCCGGAGGACGCGCCGCAGGACGCGGCCGAGGAGGACCCGGCCGCCGTCCCGGACGGCCCGGTCTTCGAGGCGTCCGACCGCCGCGCCACCATCGTCGCCGACCACCGGGGCGTCCGGCTGCGGCTGGACGACCAGGAGTGCGAGTTCCGTTGGGACGAGATCGGCGCGGTGGAGACGGAGACCGCCCGCTTCGGCAAGCGCTACACCGTCACCGTCCACACCCCGGACCGGCGCTGGTACCCCATCGAGATCGAAGCCCCGGCCCGCAGCCGCTTCGCGGAGTGGGACGAGCAGTTGGACGCCGTCCTGGACGTCTACTTCGACGACGGGGAGTCCGACGCCGAGAAGCCGGAAGCGGCCGACGGCGCGGAAGAGGCCGACGGCACGGGCAGCACGAACGGCACGGGCAGCACGGACGGCGCTGAGGTCGCCGACGGGGATGCCGAGTCGGGCGACAAGGAGAAGTCCTCCGCCGAGGAGAAGTCCTCCGACAAGGAGAAGGCTTCCGACGACGAGGAGACCTCCGCCGACGAGAAGACCTCCGACGACGAGAAGACCTCCGCCGCCGACGAGGAGTCCTCCGTGACGGCCGACGCGCCCGAGGCGGGCCGGGCCGGCAAGGCCACGAAGGCCCGTAGGGCCGCGAAGTCCTCCGAGGCGTCGAAGAAGCCGTAGACGGGGACCTCCTGGACGCAGGAAAGCCGTGGACGCCCGCGAGCGGCCGCAACGCGAGCGACCCCGGCGCCTGCAGCAGCCCGAAGCAACCGGGGGCACCCCGAAGCATCCGGGGGCACCCCGAAGCCGCCCGCGGGAGCCGGAGCGGCGGCCGTGAGAGACGAGGGCTCCGGAGCCGGTGAAGGCTCCGGAGCCCTCGCTCCGTGGCGGGGCGCGTAGCCCCGGGGCCGTGCTCAGCTCAGCTCAGCGGCTTGAACCCCCGCAGCCGCAGGCTGTTGCCGACGACGAAGACCGAGGAGAAGGCCATCGCGGCCCCGGCGATCATCGGGTTGAGCAGTCCGGCCGCGGCCAGCGGCAGCGCGGCGACGTTGTAGGCGAAGGCCCAGAACAGGTTGACCTTGATGGTCCCCAGGGTCCGGCGGGCCAGGCGGATCGCGTCGGCGGCCACCCGCAGGTCGCCGCGGACCAGGGTCAGGTCCCCGGCCTCGATCGCCACGTCGGTGCCGGTGCCCATGGCCAGTCCGAGGTCGGCGCGGGCCAGCGCCGCCGCGTCGTTGACCCCGTCGCCGACCATGGCCACCGAGCGGCCCTCGTCCTGGAGCCGCTGGACGACGGCCACCTTGTCCTCCGGCATGACCTCCGCGATCACCTCGTCGATGCCAACCTCGGCCGCCACCGTCCTGGCGACGGCCTCGTTGTCGCCGGTGAGCAGGATCGGCGTCAGGCCCAGCGCGCGCAGCCGGGCGACGGCTTCCGCGCTGGTCTCCTTCACCGCGTCGGCGACCTCCAGGACGGCGCGGGCCTCGCCGTCCCAGGCGACCGTGATCGCGGTGTGCCCGGCGGCCTCGGCGTCCGCCCTGGCGCGGGCCAGCGTCTCGGGCAGGGTGAGCGACCAGTCGCTCAGCAGCTTCTCCCGTCCGACGAGGACCGCGTGCCCCTCGACGACGCCCTGCACCCCGAGACCGGGCACGTTGCGGAAGTCCTCGGCGGCGGGCAGGGTGCCGACCCGCTCGGCCGCGCCCGCGGACACGGCCCGGGCGATCGGGTGCTCGGAGGCGTGCTCCAGGGCGCCCGCGAGGCGCAGCACGTCCTTCTCGTCGGTGCCGTCGGCGGTGTGCACGGCCAGCAGGCTCATCCGGCCGGTGGTGACCGTGCCGGTCTTGTCGAGGACGACGGTGTCGACGGCGCGGGTGCTCTCCAGGACCTCCGGGCCCTTGATGAGGATGCCGAGCTGGGCGCCCCGCCCGGTGCCGACCATCAGCGCGGTGGGGGTGGCCAGCCCGAGGGCGCAGGGGCAGGCGATGATCAGGACGGCGACGGCGGCGGTGAACGCGGCCGTCGGCCCCGCCCCGTTGCCCAGCCAGAAGCCGAGCGTGCCGAGGGACAGCGCGATGACGACCGGGACGAAGACCGCCGAGATGCGGTCCGCCAGCCGCTGGGCCGCCGCCTTGCCGTTCTGGGCGTCCTCGACCAGCTTCGCCATCCGGGCGAGCTGGGTGTCGGCGCCGACCCGGGTGGCCTCGACGACCAGCCGCCCGCCGGCGTTCACGGTGGCGCCGGTGACCGCGTCCCCGACGGTGACCTCGACGGGGACGGACTCGCCGGTCAGCATGGAGGCGTCGACCGCCGAGGTGCCCTCGACCACCGTGCCGTCGGTGGCGATCTTCTCGCCGGGCCGGACCAGGAAGCGGTCGCCGGTGGTCAGCTCGCCGACCGGGATCTGCTCCTCCCGCCCGCCGCGCAGGACGGTGACGTCCTTGGCGCCCAGTTCCATCAGCGCCCGCAGGGCGGCCCCGGCCCGGCGCTTGGAGCGGGCCTCGAAGTAGCGGCCGGCCAGGATGAACGCGGTCACCCCGGCGGCGGCCTCCAGGTAGATGTTGGCGGAGCCGTCGCCGCGGGCGATGGTCAGCTCGAAGGGGTGGGTCATGCCGGGGGTGCCGGCGGTGCCGAAGAACAGCGCCCACACCGACCAGAGGAAGGCGGCCGACACACCGACCGAGACCAGGGTGTCCATGGTGGCCGCGCCGTGCCGCGCGTTGGTGAAGGCGGCGCGGTGGAAGGGCCAGGCGGCGTAGGTGACCACCGGGGCGGCCAGGGTCAGCGACAGCCACTGCCAGTACTCGAACTGCCAGGCCGGGACCATCGCCAGGACGATCACCGGGACGCTCAGCACCACGGCGGTGATCAGCCGCTCCCGCAGCGGCCGCAGCTCGTCGGGAGCGGAGCCGTCCGGTCCTGCGTCGCCGTCGCCCGCCCCCTGGCCGCGCGCCGGTTCCGGGCGGGGCTCGTGGGCGGTGTAGCCGGTGGCCTCCACCGTGGCGATCAGGTCCGCGACGGCGACGTCCCCGCCGTAGCTGACCTTGGCCTTCTCGGTGGCGTAGTTGACGGTGGCGGTGACGCCCTCCATCCGGTTGAGCTTCTTCTCCACGCGGGCGGCGCACGAGGCACAGGTCATGCCGCCGATCGCGAGTTCGACCTCGGCCTGGTCCGGGACGGTGGTGGCCATCGCTGCTGCTCCTGGTGCCGGTTCGGGGGTGGTGCCTGTGGTGGGAGTACCCCTTGGGGGTATTCTACTCCCCACTGTATACCCCCTGGGGGTATCGTGGTACCACGGGGATCACCGGTATCCCTCAAGGGGCGGGCCCCGATCCCGCGCCCGCACGGCGAGGGCCCCTCCTCGGTGGTGAGGAGGGGCCCCGGAGCGCAGGGGGACGGCTGCCGGCCGCTAGCCGCAGTACTGCGCCTCCTTGCCGATCGACCGGTACATGCAGTCCGCGTTCTCCAGCAGCTGGAGCACCGCGTCCCGGTTGCGGGACGTCTCCCGCTCGATGACCTCGTCGGGCGGGTAGAAGCCGCCGCTCCACGAGGAGCGCGGGTACATCTCGAAGGTGTAGCCGAAGATCTTGTGCGCGCCCCACAGGTAGTCGTCGATCGACCCGTCGGTGATGTACAGGTCGCTGGACTGCTGCGCGGTGTAGCCGTTGCTCGCGGCCATCTTCTGTCCGACGGTCCGGAACGCGGCGTGGTCGTCCGCCGTCATCCCGGTGGTGGTGTCGGAGTAGGTGTAGCCGAACGGCCACAGCACCAGCTCGCTGTAGGTGTGGAAGTCGATCCCGGCGGTGATCTGCTGCTTCCCGCCCACGACCCGGCTGCGCACGAAGTCCGCGACGACCTTCACCTCCGGTGCCGACTCCGGCGCCGAACCCCGGTACGTCTCCGAGGACTTGCTGCCCGACGAGCCGCCGCAGCAGCCCCAGCGGTAGTCCCAGTTGCGGTTCAGGTCCGTGCCGACGGCCGACGAACCGGAGTTCGGTTGCCGGTTCTTGCGCCACGAGCGGTAGGAGCCGGTGGCGATGTCGTACTCGCCGCCGTCCGGGTTGAGGTCGGGGACGATCCAGATCTCGCGGCTGTTCACCAGGTTCGTGATCCGGGAGTCGCTGCCGTAGCCCGCGCCCAGCTCCCGCAGCAGGTACAGGGCCATCTCGACGGTCAGGTGCTCGCGGGCGTGCTGGTGGTGGGTGAACAGCACCTCGGGTTCGTTCTCGTCCGTGGCCACGTTGTCGCTGATCTTGACCGCGACGATGTCCCGGCCCTGGTAGGACTTCCCGATCACCCGCTTGCTCATGATGCCCGGATGCGCGGCCAGCCGCTGGTCGATCTCGGCGTTCATCTCCGCGTAGTTGTGGTAGCGCGAGTCCGCCGACGGGAAGTCGTACAGCCGCACGCCGTCCGAGCCGGACGACCGGTCGGGAGCGGCGCCCAACGGCGTGACGTCGTAGCCCTGGCGGCGCAGGGCACGGATCTGGTCGGCCCGGCCGGAGACCACCACGGTCTCCTCGTCGGCCTCGTCCACGCTGACGCCGGAGCGCTGGATGGCCGTGCGGGTCAGGGGGGTGGTGTGCCGGTGGATCTCGTACTGGCGGATGTCGTCGGCGGAGGGGGTGGCCGGCGGGGCCTTCGCGCTGTCGGCCCCGGCCTCGGGCGCCGTGAGCGACAGGGGGGCCGCGAGGGCGAGGGCGATCAGGGCGGCGAGCACGCCGGGGCGTCTGCCGCGGGGGCGAAGTCGCATGAAGTCTCCTGGTGGGAGGTGGGGGTGGTTCATGGCGACGTGCGTGGTGCGGTGGGCTCATGGTCGGGGCGTGACATGATCAGGTCAAGAAGGTGGGTGAAAGGGGAAGGGCCTCGCGCTCGTGCCGGTGAGGGGCCGCCGCCGACCAGGTGCATCCCGTGAAGACGCCCGCACGCCCCCTTGTCGGCTCCCGCCCCGTCCGCTTTCCTGCGCCCATGGCGGACACCACGGGCAACACGGGAAACCCCCAGGAGATCCGAGCGCTCCACTCACCCGACTCCCCACCCCGCAGGTCCGGTTGGCGGCACCTCGGGCCCGGCATCGTCGTCGCGGCGACCGGCGTGGGCGCCGGTGACCTCGTGGCCACCCTCATCGCCGGCAGCACCTTCGGCCACACCCTGCTGTGGGCGGCCGTCGTCGGCTGCCTGGTCAAGATCTCCCTCGCCGAGGCGGTCGGCCGCTGGCACCTGGCCACCGGCCGCACCCTCTTCGACGGCTGGGCCCAACTCGGCCGCTGGACCACGTACTTCTTCGGCGTCTACGTCGTCGTCTGGGGCTTCGTCTACGGCGCCGCGGCCATGTCGTCCAGTGCCCTGCCCCTGCAGGCACTCTTCCCGGGCGTGATGGAGCTGGAGGGCTGGGGCATCGCCTGCGCCCTGGCGGGCCTGGTGTTCGTCTGGTTCAACCGGTACGCCGTCTTCGAGAAGGTCATGACCGTCCTGGTCGGCGTCATGTTCCTGGTGACCGTCTACCTCGCGGTCCGCGTCGCCCCGAACCTCGGCGACGCCTTCGCCGGGCTCCTGCCGGTGCTCCCCGACGCCACCGATTCCGTCCTCTACACCCTCGGCCTGATCGGCGGCGTCGGCGGCACCATCACCCTCGCCGCGTACGGCTACTGGGTCAACGCCAAGGGCTGGACCGACAGCGGCTGGATGACGGTGATGCGCCTGGACAACCGCGTCGCCTACCTCACCACCGGCGTCTTCGTCGTCGCCATGCTGGTCGTCGGTGCCGAACTCCTGCACTCCGCCGGCATCGCCCTCTCCTCGGGCGACCAGGGGCTGATCCAGCTCGGCGACGTCCTGGAGGACCGCTACGGCTCCGCGACCGCCACCTTCTTCCTGATCGGCTTCTTCGCCACCTCGTTCACCTCGCTGATCGGCGTCTGGCACGGCGTCAGCCTGATGTTCGCCGACTTCGTCACCCGCGGCCGGAAGGCGGCCGCCGCCTCCCGGGGCGAGGACTTCGCCTCCGGGCGGCCCGAGAGGTCCTGGCCGTTCCGCGCCTACCTGCTGTGGCTGACCTTCCCGCCGATGATCCTGCTCTTCCAGGGCCAGCCCTTCCGCCTGATCATCGTCTACGGCGTGCTGGGCGCCGCCTTCATGCCGTTCCTCGCCCTCACCCTGGTCTGGCTCCTCAACTCCGGCCGCACACCCCGAGAATGGCGCAACGGCCCGCTCAGCAACGCCATGCTCGCCCTCGCGGGACTGCTGTTCCTGGTCCTCGCCGTGAAGCAGATCTGGGACCAGCCCTGGGCGGAGTTCTTCTAGGACCCCCGGGACGGGCCCGCGGCCGGACGCTCACAGCAGCGCGTCCCGCGGTCAGGGTCCTACGGACCGACAGCCCCTCCGCCCCGGGCTCCGGCCGCGGGGTCGCGGAGGCGTCCGGCCGCGGGACGGCGTCCACGACGGCCCGCCACCGCGGAGCCGTCACCGGCTTCGTCAACTCGTCCTGGGACGAGGGGGGGTTCCGGACGGCTGACCGGCGCGTCCTTCTGTGCGGGAGCGTTCCACTCGCTGACGCCGACGTGCTGCCCCTCGGGCGGGACCAGCTCCGCGGTCCACATCCTGGTCTCCGCCCGCCGGTCCGGGTACTCGAACCCGCGCCCCCGTCCACAGCGTGCTGGACGGGGGAGCCGGCGCCTTCGGGTGCGAGCGGCCGGGTGCTACGGCAGCGCGTGGACGTGCGGGCCGACCGCGTTGGACCAGGCGTTGCCCGCCGTGGCGTCCCAGTTGGTCGACCAGGTCATCGCACCGCGCAGGCCCGGGTACGTCTTCGACGGCTTGAAGGTGCCGCAGTTCGTGCCCCGGGTCAGGCAGTCGAGGGCGTTGTTGACGACGGACGGGGAGACGTAACCGCCGCCCGCTCCCCGGGTGGAGGCCGGGAGGCCGAGGCCCACCTGCGACGGGTCGAGGCCGTTCTCCAGCTGGATGCAGGCCAGCGCGGTCAGGAAGTCGACCGTGCCCTGATGGTAGACCTTTCCGTCGCAGCCCAGCATGGAACCGCTGTTGTAGTACTGCATGTTGACGACGGTGAGGATGTCCTTCACGTTCAGCGCCGTGCGGAAGTAGGCGTTGGACGTCGACTGCATGTCGATGGTCTGCGGGGCCATGGTGAGGATCATCGACGGGCCGGCCTTCGCGGACAGGGCACGCAGGGCCTGGGTCATGTAGGTGGCGTTGAGGCCGTTCTCCAGGTCGATGTCGACGCCGTCGAAGCCGTACTCCTGCATCACGGCGTACACCGAGTTCGCGAAGTTCGTCGCCGAGGCGGCGTCGTTGACCGAGACGGTGCCCTTCTCGCCGCCGACGGAGATGATGACCTTCTTCCCGGCGGCCTGCTTGGCCCGGACGTCGGCCTTGAACTGAGCCTCGGTGTAGCCGTTCAGGCCGGCCGAGTCCAGGGTGAAGTCGACGGCGCCGGGCGTGCCCGTGGCGTCCGCGAAGGCGACCGCGATGATGTCGTACTGGTCCTGCACGTCCGAGATGCGCTGCACGGCCGCGCCGTTGTTGAAGTTCTGCCAGTAACCCGTCACCGCGTGCCGGGGCAGGTCACCGCCCCCGCCGCCGTCCTGGTCCTTGGTGCGGGCGGTCACCGCCGCCGACTGCGGGGACTCGCCGGCCGCGTTGGTGGCCGCGACCCGGAAGGAGTACGACGTCGAGGGGGCGAGTCCGGTCACGGTCGCCGAGGTGCCCGACACCGCGGTCACCTTCGTGCCGTCGCGGTAGACCGTGTAGCCGGTCGCGCCGGACACCGTGTTCCAGGCCAGGGAGACCGACGAGGCCGTGGTGCCCGAGACGGCCAGACCGCCGGGGGTGCCCGGGACGGTGGGCTCCGGTTCGCCGTCACCGCCGCCGCCACCGTCGGGGCCGAAGACGGACAGGTCGTCGGCGTAGTACGGCTGCTGGCCGTACCAGCCGTGGGTGTAGACCGTCACCGAGGTGGTGCCGGAGCCGGTGGTGAAGCTGGTGGACAGCTGCTTCCAGGCGGCGGAGTCCGGGGTCCAGGTGGACACGTCCGTCGTGCCGGTACCGCTCACGCCCAGGTAGGCGTAGCCGCCCCGCACCCAACTGCTCAGCTGGTACGTGGAGTTCGGCTTGACGGCGACGGTCTGGGAGCAGCGGGCGTTGTCCTGGCCGGCCGGGGTGGCCTTGAGGGCCGCCGTGCCGCCGTGGACGGGTGAGGAGACGGTCGTGCCGCTGTTCGCCGAACAGGTCCAGTTGCTCAGGCCCGACTCGAACCCGGCGTTCCTGGCGTTGTTGACGTCGGCCGCCGACGCCTGGCCCGCGCCCACGCCCGCGAAGGTGAGGGCGAGGGCGGAGACGACGGCTCCGGCCCAGATGCGTCTGATGCGTCCGGTGCTGCGTGGTGCGCGGTCCACTGGGGCCTCCGGTGAGGAGTGGGGGAGTGGGTGTGGGTGTGCGGGTGTGCGGGTGTGGGGGAGACGGGGAGGAGGGAAAGGGGGAAGGGGGAAGGGGGACGTTCCGGGGTGAGGGGGGTGAGGCGGGTGAGGGGAACGACGGAGCGGCGGGAGCAGGTGAGGGGGAGGAGTGTGAGGGGGAGGAGTGACCAGGACGGGGGAGGGACGGCGACGGTGGCCACCGGCCGTCCCGGAGCTACAAGTTGGTCCAGACCAATCCGCTTGTCAATGGGTTCGGGGCGACTCCGTCCCCGGAAATCCGCCGGATCCGGGCCTCGGCCGGGTCGGGTTCCGGTCGGATTCGGCCCGGGCCCGGACCAAATTCCGGTCGGATCCGGGCCGGCGTCCGGTCGGGTCAGCGCCGGATCTGCGACGGAATCCGCCCGTCCGCGCTCGCGCCGGCACCGGCAAGATGCTCAACCTGCCCCGTTTTGGCGCGGCTTGTGCGGCACCAGTTGCCGTTCAGCTGGCCAAACGCTGTTCTCCGGCCACAGAGCCGTGGTTACAGTGCTGAGGTAGTCACGCAGTGAAGTCACCAAGGTCCACCGGAGTAACAGCCGTCGGGCCGACGGGCATGGGGAGATCGGGGAGCTGCGCGTGCCAACCGCCATTGCCGTGACCAGTGCCGACCTGGCGCTGCCGCCACACGACGACCGCACGCTGCCCGCCGTGGTGCTCCGGGACATCGACACCCGGCCGCTCGACCGGCTCCTGAGCGACGTCCAGCTGCTCGTCGAGCACCACGGGCACGTCATCGTCGTCTGCCCGCAGGCCGCCCCCACCCGGGTGCTGCGCCGGCTGCACACCCTGCGCTCCCTGCTGGAGAGCGACCGGATCGCCTTCTTCCGGCCCGACCTGCCACCGCTGGCCGTCGCCGTCCTGGCCCGCCAGTTACGGCAGCTCGCCTCCTGCGACCTCGGCCCCGGGGTGCTCGCCTCGGCCGGCCGCCTCCTCGTCCACTACCTGCACGCCGGGGCCCTGCTCGGCTCGGTCGCCCGCCTGGACCGGGTCCCGGTCAACCTCAAGCAGCACGCCAAGTCCTGGATGCCCGGCACCCAGTTCGCCGTCCTCGCCCACCCCCAGCCCCAGCTCGTCCGCTTCGGCCCGGAAGCCGCCCTGGAGGGCCCGGAGTTCGACACCTGGATGGTCACCGCCAAGGGGCAGCTCACCTCCGACTGGGTCACCGGCACCCTCGCCCCCGCCTGGAAGGTGCAGGGACTGCACGAGACGGCCCTGCCCGCCGCCTCCCCCGGCTGGTGGGGGACCGGCAAGCTGGTCGAGTTCTGCACCTTCCTGCCCGACCTGTCCGTGCTCTACCAACTGGTCACGTCCGTGCGGCGCGGCACCTGCCACTGGTGCGGCATCGACGTCATCGGCGACCGCTGCGTGTTCTGTTCGGCCACCCCGCCCGCCCACGACGGCCCGCCGGGGAGCCACGCCTCCGGGCGGGCCCTCGCCCACCGCCCATGAACCCCGCCCGCGCCCCCGCCCCGCCCGGACCGCGTACCCGTCCGGCCCGTGCCCCGGACCCGGCCCCGCCCGGCCGGCCCCACCGCCCCCCGACCGACCACCGCATCCGGTCCCGACCGACCGCTCACCCCCAATGAGGTTGCACGGTTCATGAACTCCCGTCAGCGCCGCGGCGTGATACTCCTGCTCCTGTCGGTCCTGTGCGCCCTCGGTGCCTTCGCCGGCGTTCTCTCCGTCATCGACGACGTGAAGTCCAAGGTCGGCCCCGAGGTCACCGCCTACCGGCTGAAGTCCGACATCGCGCCCTACACCGCGCTCCGTACGGGCCAGTTCGAGAAGATCCGGATGCCCGAGCGGTGGCTGTCCGAGAACGCGGTCACCGATCTCGACGACATCCGCGGCAAGATCGCCGTGACCACCCTCCGCGAGGGCTCCCTGCTGCAGAACGACATGATCGTGAACCAGCCCGCCCTCCAGCCGGGGCAGCAGGAGGTCGCCATCATGATCGACGCGGCGACCGGCGTCGCCGGCAAGATCACACCGGGCTCCGCGGTCAACGTCTACGCCACCTTCGACGGCGAACGCGAGGGCGCCCCCGCCCAGTCGAAGATCATCGTCACCAACGCCAAGGTCCTCGACGTGGGCCGGATCACCGCCCTGGAACCCGACGAGACGGACCGGCGGCGCCGTCCCACCGACGCCGTCCCCATCACCTTCGCGCTGTCCGCCCTCGACGCCCAGCGCCTCACCTACGCCGAGTCGTTCGCCCAGCGGGTCCGCCTCGCGCTGGTCGCCCCCGGCGGCGACACCACCGTCCCCGAGAAGGACCGGACGTACGAACTCGCGAAGGACAAGTGAGAGCCGCATGCCCACGAGGATCCTCCCGGCAGTCGGCGACGCGGACGCGGTCCGTTCCCTCACCACACTGCTCAGCCAGCTCCCGGACGCCGAACCGGTCGCCCCGGTCGTCGACTCCACCCAGCTCGTCGACACCCTCGCGCGGCTGGCCGCCGAATCCGTCGACGAACTGCCCGAGGTCGTGGTCGTGCACGAGCGGATCGGCCCGGTCCCCGCGCTGGAGCTGATCCGCGAAGTCGCCCTGCGCTTCCCCGCCGTGGGCGTCATCCTCGTCACCTCCGACGCGAGCCCCGGCCTCTTCCAGGCCGCCATGGACTACGGCGCCCGCGGCCTGGTCGCGCTCCCGCTCGGCTACGAGGAACTGGCCAGCCGGGTGCAGGCCGTCGCCCAGTGGTCCACCGGCGTCCGCCGTCACCTCGGCACGGGCGTCGACGTGTTCACCGGGGCCGGGGGCCGGGTCGTCACCGTCAGCGGGGCCAAGGGAGGTGTCGGCGCCACCCTGACCGCCGTCCAGCTCGCGCTCGCCGCCCAGGCGTCCGGCCGCAGCACCGCCCTGGTCGACATGGACCTCCAGACCGGCGACATCGCCTCCTACCTGGACGTCCAGTTCCGCCGCTCCGTCGTCGACCTCGCCGGCATCACCGACCTCTCGCCCCGCGTCCTCGCCGACGCCGTCTTCCGGCACGACACCGGCGTCGCCCTGCTGCTCGCCCCCGCCGAGGGCGAACGCGGCGAGGACGTCACCGACCGGGCCGCCCGCCAGATCGTCAGCGCCCTGCGCTCCCGCTACGAGATCGTCGTCATCGACTGCGGCGCCCAGCTCGGCGGCGCGGGCGCCGCCGCCGTCGAGATGGCCGACACGGCGCTGCTCGTCACCACCCCCGACGTGATCGCGGTCCGCGGCGCCAAGCGGGCCGTCCGCATGTGGGACCGGCTGCAGATCCGCAAGGCGGAGGAGACCACGGTCGTCGTCAACCGGCACACCCGCAGCACGGAGATCCAGCCGGCGCTCATCCAGCGGATCACCGGCACCGCGGTCGCCGCCACCGCGGTGCCCGCGCACTTCAAGGAACTGCAGGCCGTCGTGGACGCCGGACGCGTCCACGAGCTGGAGGCCAAGAGCGCCGTCAAGCAGGCCCTGTGGGGGCTGGCCGGCGAACTCGGCCTGGTCAGGCCCACCGAGGGCGCCCACCGGGCGGGCCGGCTGCGCGGCGACCGGGGCGCGGTCGGCCTCCGGCGCCGCAAGGAGCAGGGCACACCGGGCAGAAAGACGTGACCGGGAGACAGGAGGCATGAGGATGCTGCTCTTACCGCGGGCACGGCCCCGCACCGGCCGCCGGAGGTCGGACCGGGGACAGGTCACCGTCGAGTTCCTCGGCATGCTGCCCACGATCCTGGTGACGCTGGTGGTGCTGTGGCAGCTCGTCCTGGTCGGCTACACGTTCTCGCTCGCGGGCAACGCCGCGGACGAGGCGGTACGGGCCGCGACCGCGGCCGCCCCCGGTGAGCGCGGCGGGCCCTGCCGGGAGGCCGGGCTGGACAAACTGCCCGGCGCCTGGCGCGGCTCGGCGACCGTGACCTGCGGCGGGGGCGGCGGATTCGTCACCGCCGACGTACGGCTGAACGTGCCCATCCTCTTCCCCGGCACGGCCGCCTTCCCCTTCGACGTGACGGGGCACGCCGGAGCCGTCGAGGAGGACACCGGTGACTGACACGCCGCGGCGCCGCGCGCCGCACCGCGACCGGGGCCAGGCGGCCCTGGAGTACCTCGGCTTCCTGCCCGTCCTGCTCATCGTCGCCCTGGCCGCCGTCCAGCTCGGCCTCATCGCCTACACCGCCCAGCAGGCCGGCACCGCCGCCCGCGCCGGGGCGCGCAGCGCCTCCCTCGACCGGGACGCCCAGGGGGCCTGCACGGCCGCGGTCAGCTCCTGGCTGGCGGACGGCACGGACTGCGGGGAGGGCGGTGGGGGCGGCGAGGTCACCGTCACCGCCACGGTCGAGATCCCGTCGGTCGTCCCCGGCTGGGACTTCGGCCCGGCCCGGCGCACCGCCACGATGCCGAGGGACCGCTGATCCGCAGGACCACACCGAGGATCGCGACCGACACGGACCACCGGCCCAGGACACGCACCACCGACCCAGGACACGGCGACCACCGCCCCCACGCACAGGACGGAGCACCGGCCCCATGAGTCTGCGGGCACGCATCAACTCCCCGGAGGAGACCGGAAACCGGGGCGAGGACGGCCACCTGGTCGCCTCCTACCGGGCCAAGCTCCTGGAGGAGATCGACCTCGCGGAGATGAGTGCGCTGGCCGCCGCCGAACGCCGGGCGCGGCTGGAGCGGGTGCTCGGGCACATCATCAGCCGCGAGGGACCCGTCCTGTCCACGGTGGAGCGCTCCCAGCTCATCCGCAGGGTCGTCGACGAAGCGCTCGGCCTCGGCATCCTCGAACCCCTCCTGGAGGACGCCTCCATCACCGAGATCATGGTCAACGGCCCCGACGCCGTCTTCGTCGAGCGCGGCGGCCGGGTCGAACAACTGCCCCTGCGCTTCGCCTCCCACGACCAGCTGATGCAGACGATCGAACGTATCGTCTCCACCGTCAACCGCCGGGTGGACGAGTCCAACCCCATGGTCGACGCCCGCCTGCCGTCCGGCGAACGCGTCAACGTCATCATCCCGCCGCTGTCGCTGACCGGCGCCGTCCTGACCATCCGCCGCTTCCCGCGCTCCTTCACCCTGCACGAACTCATCGGCCTCGGCTCGCTCGACGAGCACATGCTGTACCTGCTGGCCGGGCTGGTGCAGGCGCGGTTCAACATCATCGTGTCCGGCGCCACCGGCACCGGCAAGACGACCCTCCTCAACGCCCTGTCCGGCCTCATCCCCGAGGGCGAACGCATCATCACCATCGAGGACTCCGCCGAACTCCAGCTCCAGCAGCCCCACGTCATCCGCCTGGAGTCCCGCCCGCCCAACGTCGAGGGCAAGGGCCGGGTCACCATCCGCGACCTGGTGCGCAACTCGCTGCGCATGCGCCCCGACCGCATCGTCGTCGGCGAGGTCCGCGGCGGCGAGTCCCTCGACATGCTCCAGGCGATGTCCACCGGCCACGACGGCTCCCTCGCCACCGTCCACGCCAACAGCGCCGAGGACGCCCTCACCCGTCTGCAGACCCTCGCCTCCATGTCCGACGTGGAGATCCCCTTCGTGGCCCTGCACGACCAGATCAACAGCGCCGTCGACGTCCTCGTCCAGCTCACCCGCTTCGCCGACGGCGCCCGCCGCATCACCGAGATCGCCCTCCTGGAGAGCCACGGCGGCGAACCGTACCGGCTGGCCACCGTCGCCCGCTTCAACGCGCAGCCCATGACGAACGACGGCCGGATCCACGGCACCTACGGCCACTACCCGCTCCCGCGCCGCACCGCCGAACGCCTCTACATGGCCGGCCAGCCGCTGCCGCAGGCCTTCGGCGTCGCCCAGTCGCCCGACCAGCTTGCCACCCGAGAAGCCAGGTAGGAACCGCCCCCATGGACCTGCAGAACCTGATCACGCTGACCACCGGCGTCACCCTGCTGACCTGCGTCCTCGCGGTCGTCGGCGTGCACTCCTACGCGACCGGCCGGGCCCAGCGGCAGGCCCTGGTCGACCGCCTCTCGGCCACCGGACAGATCCCCCTGCCCGGCCGCCGGCACCACTTCCCCACCCTCGACCGCCGCCTGCGCCGCACCCGGGCCGGCCGCAAGCTGGAACTGCGCCTGCTCGCCACCGGCCTGGACATCACCCCCGGCGAGTTCGTCGCCGCCATGCTCGCCACCGTCGCCGGACTCTGGCTCGTCGGCCAGGCCACCCTCGCGCCCTTCTTCGGCCCGCTCGCCGGACTCGTCGGCGTCTGGGCGGCCCTGCAGTTCCTCTCCTGGCAACGCCAGAAGCGCATCGAGCGGTTCATCAACCAGCTTCCCGAACTCGCCCGCATCCTCGCCAACGCCACCCAGGCCGGCCTCGCCCTGCGCACCGCCATCGGCATGGCCGCCGAGGAACTGGAGGCCCCCGCCGGCGAGGAACTGGTCAAGGTCGCCAACCAGCTCGCCATGGGCGCCTCCCTGGACGACGCCCTCGGCGAACTCGCCGACCGGCTCCCCTCCCGTGAACTCGTCGTCCTCGTCACCACCCTCGTGCTGTCCAACCGCGCGGGCGGCCAGGTGGTGAGCGCCCTGCGCAACCTCACCGAGACCCTGGAGGAACGCAAGGAGACCCGGCGCGAGGTCCGCACCCAGCTGTCCCAGGTGAGCATGACCTCCTACGCCGTTCCCGCCCTCGGCATCGGCTCGTTGTTCCTGATGAACGGCGTGAAGGACGGCGCCCTGGAACGCATGACCGGCTCCCCCGTGGGCCAGACGGCGGTGATCGTCGCCTTCGGGCTGTACGCCGTCGGCTTCCTCCTCATCCGCCGCCTGTCCCGCATCGACGTCTGACCGCCGAAGGAGGCTGACCGACATGGCACTGCTGCTCGCCCTCCTCATGGGCCTCGGCGTCTGGGGCGTCTTCGCCGGCATCCGCATGTACCGCGCCGAGGCCAAACTGCCCGGCGACCTCGTCCTCGCCCTGGAGGTCGGCTCCACCCGCACCGGCGCCGTCGACTCCGTCGTCGACCGCATGGGCATGCGCTACGCCCCCGCCGTGCTGCGCCTCATGGGACCCAAGCAGGTCGCCAAGTACCGCCGGAAGATCGACCTCGCGGGCAACCCCGGCGGCCTCACCATCGACCGCTACGCCGCCCGCCGCGCCGTCTACGGTGCCCTCGGCCTCACCGGCTTCCTGGTCTTCCTGCTGCGCGGCCAGCCCTTCGTCGCCCTGCTGCTGCTCGCCTTCGGCGCGTTCTGGACCGAGGTCGGCATCTGGTCCGCGATCCGCATCCGCAAGGACGTCATCGAACGCACCCTGCCGGACTTCCTGGACGTGCTCGCGGTCGTGGTGAGCGCCGGACTCGGCTTCCGCCAGGCCCTCGACCGCGTCTCCTCCCGCTACGAGGGACCCTGGGCCGACGAACTGCGCATCACCCTGCGCCAGATGGACCTCGGCATGAGCCGCCGCCAGGCCTTCGCGGAGCTGCGCCGCCGCAACGACTCCGAGCAGGTCGCCCTGTTCGTCACCGCCCTCCAGCAGGGCGAGGAACTCGGCGCCCCCATCGTCGACACCCTGGTGTCCCTCGCCAAGGACATGCGCCGCACCGACGCGCAGAACGCCCGCCGCAAGGCCGCCCGCGCGGTCCCCAAGGCCACCATGATGATCACCACGTTCATGGTCCCGGCCACCATGATCCTCCTCGGCGCCGGCCTGCTCCTCGGCTCCGGCACCGACTTCGGCTCCCTCACGGGCGAGTAGGAAGGGTGCCGGTGCCATGACGACGACCAGGGAACGCGCGGCCCGCCTGCGCCGCCGCCCGCGCTCCGCCGAGATCACCACCCCGCCGACGGGCACGGTCCTCCCCGACCACGCCCGCACCGGCGCCCCCGACGTCCCGGTCACCTCGGCGACGCCACGGGTGCTCGGGGCTGGGGTGCGGGCGGCCGATGGCGCGGGTGGGCCCGGAGGCGCCACCGGGGCGGCTCACCGCCCGAGTGCACCGGGAGCAGCCGCCGGGGCGGCCGGTGGCGGTGGGCCGGGGGGAACCGCCGGGGCGGCCGGCGGCTCGCTCCCGGCTGCCCTGGCCCGGCCGCCGCAGGCGCCGTCCCCCGGGCCCGGGGCCGCCCATCCTGCCCCCACCCATCCCGCCCCCACCGTCGACCTGCAGATCAACGCCCTCCAGGCCCTGTGCCGGCAGGTGTTCGGCTTCCGCCTGGCCATGATCGCCCTCGCCGCGCCCGCCGCCCTCCTCAACGCCGGCCCCGGCTGGGGCACCCGCCTCGTCGCCCTCGCCGTCGTCGTCACCTTCATGGCGTCCTACGCCCTCTTCCGCGACTGGGAACGCTTCGGCCCCCTCCTCCTGCGCCACCCCACCCTGCTCGCCCTGGACACCCTCCTCGGCGCCCTCCTGCTGGTCTCCGCCGGACCCGAGTCCACCCTCGCCTACGTCAGCGTCTGCACCCCGCTCCTGGCCGGCCTCATCTACGGCTGGCGCACCGCCGGTGTCTTCGCCTCCCTCCAGGGCGTCGTCCTCCTGCTGGTCCACGCCACCCTCCAGGACACGCCGGCAGGGCCCGCGGAGACCCTGCTCCTGCCCGGCCTGTGCGTCATCGCGGGCGCCGCCGGCTCCTCGCTCCGCCAGCTGCTGCTCCGGTTCGGCGCGGCGACCCGCGCCCTGACCGACATGCAGGCCCGCCTCGCCGTCACCGAGGCGGTCGGCGCGGAACGGGCGCGCCTCGCACGGGAGATGCACGACTCCGTCGCCAAGACCCTGCACGGCGTCGCCCTCGCCGCCGACGGCCTCACCCGCTCGGCGGGCGCCCCGGACCTGGACGCCGCCCGCGTCCGGCAGCAGGCGGCCCTGGTGGCCCGCTCCGCCCGCCGGGCCGCCGCCGAGTCCCGCGAACTCCTCGCCGACCTGCGCCGCGAGGCCGACCCGGAGCAGGGCACCGACGTGCTGGCCGAACTCGCGGCCCGCACGCACGACTTCCAGACCCGCACCGGACTGACGGCCACCTACCGGGCGGCCGGTGACGGCACCGCCCCGCCCGTCCCCCCGGCCGTCGCCCGCCAGCTTCTCACCATCGCCGCCGAGGCCCTGGAGAACGCCCACCGTCACGCCGGCGCCACCCGCGTCGAGGTCCTGGCGGGCGTCCACGGCGACCTGCTCCGCATCAGCGTCCACGACGACGGGCGCGGCCTCCCGCCCGGCACCGACCTGCAACACCTGCGCCGATCCGGCCACTTCGGCCTCATCGGCATGGTCGAACGGGCCGCCTCGGTCGGCGCCCGCATCCGCATCGGCCGGGGCACCCGCACCCACGGCACGGAAGTCCGCCTGGACCTGCCCCTGGCCGCCCTGACGACCACGCCCCGGGGAGCGACACCACCGTGACCGTGACACACCCGCCGCCCCGCACCCCCCGCCACCCCCGCAGAGGAGGCCGCACCGTGCAGCCGCCGCCCAGCCCCTTCCAGAACGTCCCCCCGCCCGCCGCCCTCCGGGTCGTGGTGGCCGACGACAACCCGGTGGTCCGGGCCGGCCTCACCGCCCTGCTGTCCGGCCGCGACGACATCACCGTCGTGGCGGAGGCCGCCGACGGCAGGGAAGCCTGCGAGGCCGCCCGGGAGCACCGTCCCGACGTCGTCCTCCTGGACGTCCGCATGCCCGGCGTGGACGGCATCTCCGCCCTGCCGTACCTGGTGGACATCGCCCCGGTCGTGATGCTGACGTACAGCAGGGAGTCGGAGGTCGTCCAGGAGGCGCTGCGCAGGGGAGCGGGCGGCTACCTGGTCCACGGCGAGTTCACCGCCGACCAACTGGTCACGGCCGTCCGCGACATCCGCTCCGGCCGCCCCCACTTCACCCCGACGGCAGCGGGCGCCCTGCTGGCCCAGCTGCGGCAGAGCGGGACGGGGAACGCGGGTGCGCTGCCGGACGACCTGGGCGCGGTGAGTGCGACTGCACACGAACGGTACGGGGCGGAGGGAGCGGCGCCGGAGCGGGAACGGGGCGGGGGCGAACGCCCCTTGCATCGGCACGCGCCTCAGCCCTCGGCTACTTCTGCGGAAAACCTTTCGCATCTGCAACCGGATATGGCACAGTCGTCGTCTGGGTGGACAAGCGGCCTCCCGGCCGCCCCCGACAGGTCGAAGTACCAACTGAGCGCGAGGGAGGCGGAGATCATGGACCTCATCGCATCCGGCATGACCAACCAGCAGATCGCCGCCGCCTGCTTCATCAGCGAGAAGACGGTGAAGAACCACATCAACCGCATCTTCGCGAAGCTCCACAGCACCAGCCGGTCCGAGGCAGCCGCCAAGTGGCTCGGTACGGCTCCCGGTTCCGGCCGAGGGATGGGGTGACCTGCGGTGGGGACAGAAACGACGACGATCCGGCGACGCTTTTGGGCCCGGGTTTGGGCCCAGGGGCCCTCTGGCGCATCCGGAAATCAGCCGTACGTTGCTCATGTCGAACGCGGCCCCGCCGAGGAGGCCGCCATCGCGTCAGCCGGAGGGGAACAGCATGAGCAACTGGATCAACACCACGGTCACGTACCTCCAGTCCCGCGCGGCCCGCAACGACAAGGGCCAGACCGCGGTGGAGTACCTGGGCATCATCGCGGTGGTCGTGGCGATCGTGCTGGCGATCACGGGGACGGACATCGGCCAGTCGATCTACGACGCGATCACGGAGCAGATCGCCAACGTCACCGGCGGGTGATGAGGCGTTCCAAGCACGGCGACGCAGGGCAGGCCTTCCCCATCTACATCACTGTGGTGGGGGGTCTGCTCTTTCTCGCGTTCGCATACCTGGCGGTCGGACAGGCGGCGGCGAATCGGAGTGACGCACAGACTGCCGCTGACGCAGCAGCACTCGCCGCCGCTCAGGACAGGCGGGACAAGCTTGCTGACGTGTGGTTGGCAAACCTGAATGACCCCACGACGTGGTTGGACATCTTCGACGGTGACGTCGGTTCACTCGGACCGTCGTGTGTGCGAGCCCACGAACTTGCCGCGGCGAACAACGCGACCGTTCAGGAGTGCGCTCCGGATGGGCTCCTGGGCTTCACGGTCGAGGTACAGACGAACCACACCGTAGGTGAGTCCATCGTGCCCGGGACTGAGGATTTCAAGTCGAGTGAGAGGGCCACGGCGGTGATCGAGCCCCGTTGCACGTTCGCGTTGCCGGAGGGCGCAGAGGACCTGCCACTGCTCACCTGCAAGGGCACACCGTGGAAGCTCGACCCGGAAGGCCCGGCAAGCCTACTGCCGCAGCCTGAGGACCTGTTCGATGTCCACTTGGCCGACTGACAAGCGATCGACGAGGGAATAGGGAAGCAGAGGCATGAGCATTCGGTCTACGACGAAGGCCCGCAGGGGGATGGTCGCGCTGACCATTGCGGCCGGACTGGCCCTCGGGGTGGCCGGTTGCGGGGGAGGCGGTGACGAAGACAGCAAGCCCGAGAAGTCCGCGTCCGCCTCCCAAGACCGGGGGTCCGGCCCCAGCACGCACGAGACAGCGGAGGGTGAGCCTCTCGCGGAGTTGCGAGGGTCGGACGGTTTGCTCCTTCAGATCACCTCTGCCGAGCGGGACGCCGGCGGATTTCTGACCGTGAACGGCACGCTGAAGAACGACGGTGCGAAAAGCGTGGTCGTGCCCGCTGCACTGAGTGGCAACGAGACCGAGATCGTGAGGAACGGCAGGTCTCTCGGGGGAGCGACGCTCGTCGACGCAAAGGGTAAGAAGCGCTACTACGTGTTGCGAGACACGGATGGCCGCGCGCTGACCACCACGGGATTCTCCACGATCAAGGCAGGTGCGAGCCTCTCGGTCTTCATGCAGTTCCCCGCGCCGCCGACCGACACGACCGAGGTCACCTTCCAGTTGCCGACGTTCGCCAGCGGCGCTATCCAGATCTCCGGGTGACCGGCCATGACACGTAACCACCGCACGCAGCGGCGGACGGGTGTGGCTCTCGCCGTCATGCTAGCCGCCGGCCACCTGTACGTGGCCGCTCCCGCCCTGGCCGACGACGGCCCCAGCGTCCCTCCCGGCACCGAAGCCACTGCCTCGGCGCCCGTGGAGCTGGACCCCAACGACCCCGATCTGAAGCTCCCCGACGGCGCCACGCTGGCCGAACCCAAGGTCCTCGACATCAAGCAGGTCGTCGAGGACCAGAGCGGTGACGAGCGTCGCGAGGACACCAACTCCGACGTGAAGTTCGCGCTCCAGGCCGAGGTGCTGTTCCCCAAGGACAGCGCCAAGCTCAGCGCTCAGGCGAAGTCCCGCATCTCCACCATCGCCCAGGAGATCAAGACGCAGAACGCGACGAAGATCCGCGTCTTCGGCTTCACGGACAACCTCGGTTCCTCCGCGCACGGCGACATCCTGTCGCGCAAACGGGCCAATGCCGTGCAGAGCGTGCTCGACCAGGAGCTGAACGACGCGAACGTCACGTACGAGGTGCGGGGCTACGGCGAGCAGTACCCCATCGCCGACAACTCCACCGAGGCGGGTCGCAAGAAGAACCGCCGGGTCGAGGTCTCCTTCCCGCGGGAGGAGAACGCGGCGTCCTGACGCGTTCGGCACCGGCCGGTGCGGGGGCGGGTCCACACCGCCCGGCCGGAGCCGTGGGCCGCGTGGCCCCGGCTCGTCGGGTCGTGTGCTCCGCCGACGCGACGGCGACGGTCGCGCCCGACTTGTTCCGCCCCTCACCGCCGCTTTGGGTGTCCCTTTGGGCCCTCGGGCCCATGCCGCCCCGCCGCCCCCTCCCTACGCTCGCCGTGACATGAACGCGACCTCCCCGCGCGGGAGGTGAGGGGGAGTGGGCATGGCGTCGGCGGGGGGAGTGACGGGGGCGGGCGGCTTCGGGGGAGCGTCCGGGACCGGGACCACAGGGCCGTCGGGGGCTGACGGAGGGCGCCGGGGGCTGCCCAGGCCGCTCGGCACGGCTCTGCTCCTCGTCCACACGCTCTTCGCCCTCACCGTGCTGGGCGGCCTGGGCGTACTGCTCACCGCGAGCGCCTACGACCGCCTCGACGCGGGCCTCCTCGCCCTCACCGCCTACGGCGCCGCTCCCGGGGTCCTCGGCTGGTGGCTGGCCCGGCGGACCTGGGAGGGCGGGCCTCGTGTCCGGGCGGGCCTGGCGGCGGTGCAGGTCTGGCTGGTCCTCGGAGCCGTCGCGAACATCGCCGACGGGTCGCTCAAGGGCTTCGGCCAACTCCTGCTGCCGCTCCTGGTCCTGTACTTCCTCACCCGGCGGGAGAGCCGGGACTGGTACCGCCTGGCCGACCCCGAGCGAGCGAACCGGACCCCGTTCTCCCTGCGTCGGATGATCCGCTGGGGGAGGCGGGACGAGGGCCAGACGGCCGTGGAGTACGCGGGACTGGTCGCGGTCGTCGCCGCGATCATCGCCGCGCTGCTCGTCAGCGGCCTCGGCGGGCAGATCCTGTCCGGCATCCAGGCGGAGATATGCCGGGTCACCGGCACGGCCTGCCCTGCCCCCGCCACCGGCGGCGCGGGCGACGTCACCGCCGGCGACGGCGCCACCACCGGCGGCTCCGAGGGAGACGGCACCGGGGGAGCCGGCACCGGGGGAGACGGCTCCGGCAACGGCGGCGGCAGCGACAACGGCACCGCCGGCGGGAGCACCGGCGGCACCGGAACCGGCGACACCGGCACCGGAGGCGACACCGGCACCAGCACCGGAGGCGACACAGGCGGCAACCCCGGCGGCAACCCCGGCGGCGAGCCCGACGGTCCCCCCGATGGTCCCCCCGACGGCGGTGCCGCGGACGGTGCCGCCGACCCGGCCACCACGCCCGTCGACCCGACCGACCCCGTGGCCGCACGGGACGAGATCGACGAACCCCCGTACGAGGACCCGACAGCAGACAGTGGCGGGAGCGGTGACGACGGCGGCGGGGACGGGGACGACGAGGGCTGCTTCTCCGGCTTCGGGGCGTTCTTCGGATGCGCCGGCGACCAGCTCGGCCAGATCGGCGGGGGCCTCTTCGTCGACGGCATCTGGGGCGACCTGACCGGCATCTGGGACGTCGTCACCAACCCGGTGGAGACGTGGAACGGCCTGATGGACTACGGCAGTTCCCTCGGCAGCGACTGGTGGAGCGACTCGGCGGGCGCCCGGGAGAAGTGGAACGACGGCGACTACCTCGGAGCGCTTCTCGGCTGGGGCGGAGCCTCGCTGAACACCGGCGGCACCGTCCTCTACGACTCCTTCATCGGCGACGACGTGGCCGACCAGTGGAACAGCGGCAACCACACCCGGGCCGTCACCACCGTCCTGTGGAACGTCGGATCCGTGTTCATCCCCGGTTACGGCGGAGCCAAGGTCGCCGAGAAGGTCGGGGGGCTCGGCACGCTCGGCCGGCTCACCGACGACGCGGCCGACGCCGCCCGGGACGCGCGGCGCGCGGCCGAGGCGGGCGACCTGGACGCGCTGGAGGATGCGGCCCGGCGTGCCGACGAGGCCGCGGACGAGGCCGAGGACGCCGCCCGCAGGACGGGCTGCACGATCGCCGCACCCCCGCACCGCCTCCCGTACGGCGACGGGGACGGCGACGGCGCCCGCACCGCCCGCACCGCCCGCACCGGCGCGGGCGCCGCCCCCGGCGCCGCGTCCGGCCTGCTCGGCGGGCCCGGCACCGGTACCACCGTGCTGGCCGGGGGGTCCGCCGCCGGTACCCCGCACGTCGTGCTGGCCCAGGGCGGCTGCGACGAGGAGGCGAAGGAGGAGGCCCGCCGGGCCCGCGAGCACGCACGGGAGGCCTACCTCGAACGCAAGCGCGCGGAGGAACCCGGCCGGGCCCAGGAGGCGCTGGCGAACAAGAAGCAGTGGCCCGAGCCCCGGCACGGCGACACCGCCGACCCGCGCAACTACAACCCGCCGGACTGGGCGGCCGACCTGAGCCCCCGCACCTACGGCGACGCCGATGGCGGCGACGGCTTCTGGGCGAGCCGGGACCGCAATCCGGCACCCACCTGGCGCAACGAGTCCTGGCTGCGCTACCAGGAGCAGGTCACCGGCACCGAGCGCGGCTACGAGTACGTCATCCCGCACACCGATCCGGACGTGCCGGACGTGGAGTTCGACGGCTGGGACTCCTCGCGCCAGACCTTCCTGGAGGCCAAGAACGGCTACGACAGCTTCCTCACCGCGGACCGCACCGAACTCACCCCGTCCGGCAGGGAGCGCCTGCTGGCCGAGGCACGCCGGCAGACCGAGGCCGCCCGCGGCAAGGGTGTCGAGTGGCACTTCTCCAACGAGGAGGTGGCCGACGCCGCCCGGGACGCCTTCGAGGACGCGGGACTGGACATCGAGGTCGTCCACACACGGCCCGGGCCCGTGGCCGGCGAGCGGAGACCGGGAGCCTTCGGCTGACGGGGCCGGGTGCCGTGAGCGGCCTAAGGTGGGAACGTCCGGGCGGGGGCGTCCGGTCCGCCAAGGAAGTCCGGTCCGCGGGAGAAGAGGACGGCAGAGTATGCGACGCGTGGTGCGGGGCTTCTGGGGCCCACGGCGGGAGTCCGCGGAGGAACTCGCCGAACGGTGGAGCACGACCCTGATCCGATTCAGCCGGCTCCTCCCCGCCGCCGGCGCCCCGGCCCCCGAGGGGCGGCCGTCCGGAGCATCGGCACCCGCTTCGCCCGCACCACAGCACCCGTCCCCCGGCGCCCCGTTGACGACCTGGCGGACCGTCCCCGCGGCCGGTGACGGCCGCCCGTCCGAGATCATCGGCCTGCCGGATCCCGCCGCGGGCGACCCGGCCGGCGCGCTGCGGGAGGCCCTGCTGCGGGCCCTGCGCGCCGCGCAGGAGGCCGACGGGTGGGCGGCGGCGGACGGCACCTCGCTCCGCCTGCTGGCGGACACCGCCGAGGGCTGGAAGATCGAACTGGCCGGTCTGGCGGGCGGCACACCTCAGTTCCTGCTCCAGTCGCTGGTGGCCACCCTGGTCGCACCGGACGGCGTGCCGCTGCCCGACGCCGGACTCCTCACCGCCGTCGCGGAGGCGTGGGAGCCGGACCACGGGGACGCCGGCGACAGGGCCCTGACCGCGGCCCTGAAGAAGGAGGCGGGCTTCACGATCGGCACGCCGTCCGCGGGGACGGTGACCTACCTCTCCCCGGGCCGTGCCGCCCGCGTCCCGGGCACGTGGGCGGACCGGGGCAGGCGGCTTGCCGGAGGCGGACTGCTCCTGGAGATCGCGGAGCCCGGGGACACCGCCGAGGTCGTCCGCGCCTACCGGGACCTCAAGGACGCCGGCGCCCTCGAACCGCTGCCCCGCCCGCTGGACAGGCCCGTCCTGTGACGTCCCGCCGCGGCGAGCCCTTCGACCCCGACCGGGCCCGCGCCGACCTGGAAGCACGCCTGGCCGGCCCTCTCCCGGCGTCCGGCCCGGCGGTGGCGGAGGACGATCCGGTCACGGGGGAGTGGGCGGCGACCCGGGGCGACGGCTTCCTCGTCGTCCCGCTCTGGGAGGGCGACTGGCTCACGGGCGTGTACGGGCCGGAGTGGAACGCCGCCGAGGAGGCCGCCGAAGCCCGGCTGCGGGCCCTGGTGACCCGCCTGGACGACCGCTGGGGACCGCACCGCACCGTCAGCATGCGCCTCCCCCTGCTCCGGCCGGACGCCCCGCTCCCCGAACCCCTGCGGACCCTGGCCCGCCTGGACTGCCACGGCGACCTCAGCGTCTGGGGACCGGTGCCCGCAGCACCGCCGGCCGGCCCCCGCTGGGTCGCGGTCTCCCTCAACCAGTCCGACGGGGAGGCCCCGATGACCCTGGTCGGCGTGGTCAGCGCCCGCCCGCTGACGGAACCCGGAGGGGACGACTGACCTCCCCGGGCCCGGGCGGCGCCCCGTCACCCTCCCCGGGGGCCGGGAGGCACCACGACGGTCACCCGCGTCCCCGCCTCCAGCCCCCACCGCGCCATGGCCCCCGCCTCCGCCTCCAGCACGTGCCGGGCCCGCAGCCGGGGCCGCCCCAGCCGCCCCGGCGGCATGGTGCGCACGGCGACGACCCTCAGGCGCCGGTCGAGGTAGGCCACGTCGATGGGCATGCGCATCCGGAAGGTGTGCACGCTCCCCGCCGGGGACAGCAGCATCGCGCCGTCGACCGAGTCCCGCCCCAACAGCCCCCGGGTGCGCGCCCGGTAGGAGCAGGCCAGCTCCAACGGCACGCGTACCGGCTCTCGTTCGTCGCCCGTCCGCCCCCGGATCTCCAGCTCGCCCCGTCCGTCCCGCCAACGTCCCACCCCTGCCGCCCTTCTCCCCGCTCACCCGCCGCAGCGTTCCCCGCGGACTCCGGTCCGTCCGTCCGCAGGGCCACTCTGCCGAACGGCGCGGGTGCCGGTGGGCGGGCCGCCGAAAATGCGTTTGCCCGTTCGTCCCGGTCCGGGTAGGAACGGCCCATGACGACACTCGGCGCGGTGCTCCGCCCCCAGCTGGCTCCCGAACGCCTCCGCTCCGTCGCCCGCGCCGCCGACGAGGCCGGGCTCGACGAGCTGTGGCTGTGGGAGGACTGCTTCCTGGAGGGCGGCCTCACCAGTGCCGCGGCCACCCTCGCGTGGACGGAGCGGGTGCGGGTCGGCGTCGGGCTGCTGCCGGTGCCGCTGCGGAACGTGGCGCTCACCGCGATGGAGGCCGCCACCCTGCACCGCATGTTCCCCGGTCGGGTGACCCTCGGTGTCGGACACGGGGTGCAGGACTGGATGGGGCAGGTCGGGGCGCGGGTCGCCTCCCCCCTCACCCTGCTGCGGGAACACCTCGTCGCCCTGCGCGCGCTGTTGCGCGGCGAGCGGGTCACGACCGAGGGGCGGTACGTCCGGCTCGACGGCGTGGCCCTGGACTGGCCGCCGGCGGCCGACGACGTCACGGTCCTCGCCGGCGGCACCGGGCCGCGCACCCTCCGGCTCACCGGGGAGGCCGCCGACGGCACCATCCTCACCGCGAACACCTCCGCCGACGGCGTACGCCGGGCCCGCCGCCTCGTCGACGAGGGGCGTGCGGAGGCCGGACGCCCGGCGGAGCCGCACCGCGTCGTGGTGTACCTGCTCACCGCCACCGGCCCCGGAGCCGCCGAGCGGCTGCGCGCCGAACTGGCCGCCGAGGGCGCCGCCCCCGACGCGGACCTCGGCGTCGCCGGGGACGCCGGTGCGGTGGCGCGGGAGGTGCGGCGACTGGCCGAGGCCGGTGCGGACGCGGTGATCCTCCAGCCGACGGCGGACGAACCGGACCCGGAGGGGTTCGTGCGGTTCGCGGCCCGGGACGTGGCCCGCGAGCTGGCGGACGGGCCCTCCGGCGCGACGGACGGGCCCTGAACGGGACTGATCATCCACAGGAGCGCCCAGGAGCGCCCAGGAGTCCCCGACCCGGGACCCGCGACCAAGCGTACGAGGGGAGGGCCACCGGGGCGCGGCCCTCCTGGGGCTACGCGCGGGCGCCCGCCGGACGGCTCGGACGGGCCGAGGCCGTGCTGGACGTCGGACCGGCGGCCGTGAGGTGCTCGACTTCGCGCTCGCCAACATCCCGGCGACCACCCCACCCGGGGCCACCGGTGCCGGGGCTCCCCGAGGGCGGCCCCGGGCCCTGCACGAGCGGATCGAGGCCGAGAGGGCGTTCGTCACCCACGGCGGCCGGCACCTCGTGGAGACCCGCCGGAGGGCTCCCGGCCGGTAGCCGTCGGGTGGCCGCATCGTTATGGACCCGGACTCGCGCTCCCGTCCCGCCGTCCCGTACCGTCGTCCCAGGCAATTCGCGTGAGCAAAGCTGCGCGGGGTGGTACCGCGCAGCGGAGGGGGCTGCGCGGTGCCCGGCCGTACCGAACCCCGCTCCGTCCGCCTCTCCCGCCTCCGCACTCTTGCCACGGCCCCGGTTCCCGGCGGCGGGCTCTCCTCCGCCTCCGCCCCGTCCGCCGCCCCGGCGCAAGGCGCCCGCACCCGTTCCCACCGCACCGGCCCGCTCCGCCGGCCGCCCCCGCGCGGGCTTTCTCCCGGCTTCACCCTCTCCCGCCTCGTCCGTCCCGCCGGGTCAAGACGGCGTGTCGGGTCGGGTCACTCGTCCGGGGGACGGCCGGAAGATTGATGGCGGGGGACACCGAAGACGCCACATCCCTCACAGCGACCTCACATCTCCAGCAATTTCCCAGGTGAAGGCACGGTTTCCACAGGAAATCGGCCATGCGAGCGGCCTGAATCGCTCGTTCCGCGACCACCGTGGCGTCGCCGGACGAATTCGGAGAGTAGTTGTGGCACGCCGATGGACGCAGCATCACTTACGAAGGGTTATGGTGGAAACCCCCCCTCGGGCCGGTCCGTCTCCCCCCCCCACGGACCGGCCCGTTTTTTTGTGCCCGTCACCCGGAGCCGACCTCGCGCCCACGCCCGCGACCGCTCGCGACGGACCGACGCACCCGGACCGCACCCCCCATGGCGCATGGGCCCGTGACCCACGGCCCCCATCCCGTCCCGGCACCCCGTCCCGGCACCTCGCCCCGGGGCCCCGTCCCTCTCCCCTCAGCACGGCGACCCCACGCCACGATCCGTCCCCTGCACACGCCGACATCCCGTCCCCCGCCCCTGTAGGGGTTCGCCTGTACGGGTCCGCGGCACCCGGGCTGTGTCCGGGGCCGGGGTCCGTGGCTAGAGTCCCCCGCATGTCGAACGAGTACCCGGCCCTGTCCTCCCGGCAGCCCGGTCGCACCGGCGAGGCCGCTCGCCGGCCGCACACCCCTCCCTACGCGCACGGCCCGCAGCCGCCCGGCGGCATGCCCGCCGCCGTGCGGGCCGCCCAGGTGGTGATCTTCGTGCTCGCCGGACTCGGGGTGGTGCACAGCTCCCTGGTGGGCGCCTTCTCCGGTGCCGAGGCCGCCGGGAAGGCCTTCGCGCCCTACCTGACGGCCTGGGCGCTGCTCGTCCTGGCCTTCCTGTTCCCGACCGCGGGGCGCGGGGTCCGGGCCGCCGCGCTGGTGCTCGGCTCCGTGCAGATCGTGCTGGCGCTCGGCGGGGCGGTGCGGGGCACGCCGTTCGGCATCCTGCCCCTCGCGGGCGCCGTCGCCGTCGTGGTCCTGCTCGGCCAGGGCTCGGCGGGGGACTGGTTCCGGCGGCACCGGGCGCGCTGAGCCCGTGGCGGCGCCCGGCAACGGCCGTCCCACCGCGGGCTTTACGGCAGCCCGCCCGCACGGGGGTAGGCTTCGCCCCCTGGGGGACCGCCATACGGACAGGGGCCGCCCGCGACCACGACCGGGTCGCCATGCCGCGGACCCGCGGCGGGGCGCCGCGCCTGTCCGATCCGTACGGAGGGGCTGACGATCACGTGAACCTGCGCGACAAGCTGCGCGGCCTGCTGGTCAGGCTGTACGCGCGCCGGGTGGAAGGCCACCTGGACACCGCTCAGGTGCCCAAGCACATCGGCGTCATCATGGATGGCAACCGCCGGTGGGCCAAGGCCGCGGGGTCCAGCACCGTCCACGGCCACCGCGCGGGTGCCGACAAGATCGAGGAGTTCCTCGGCTGGTGCACCGAGACGGACGTCGAGGTCGTCACCCTCTGGCTGCTGTCGACGGACAACTTCGACCGGCCCGAGGAGGAACTCGTCCCCCTGCTCGGCATCATCGAGGACGTGGTCCGCAGCCTCGCCGCCGACGGACGCTGGCGCGTGCACCACGTCGGCACCCCCGACCTGCTGCCCGCCGGGATGCAGACCACCCTCAAAGAGGCGCAGCAGGCCACCGCGCACGTCGACGGCATAGTGGTCAACGTCGCCATCGGCTACGGCGGCCGCCAGGAGATCGCCGACGCCGTACGGTCCATGCTCCTGGAGGAGCACGAGAAGGGCACCTCCATGGCGGAGCTGGCCGACGCCGTCGACGTGGACATGATCGGCCGTCACCTCTACACCCGCGCCCAGCCCGACCCGGATCTGGTCATCCGCACCAGCGGCGAGCAGCGCCTGTCCGGCTTCATGCTCTGGCAGACCGCTCACTCGGAGTACTACTTCTGCGAGGTCTTCTGGCCGGCCTTCCGCAAGGTCGACTTCCTGCGCGCGCTGCGCGACTACGCCGCCCGCCACCGGCGTTACGGCGGCTGAGGGACCGCCACGGCCGTTCGCGGGGCGCCCGGTCCGCCGCCCGTTCCCGCATCCGGGTCACACGGTGTCACGGAGAGTTCATGCGCACGCCGTCGTGCGCCGTGGCATGGCGGCCTGCGTTCGAGGGCATAAGCCAGACAGGTCGACACCCGAACCACGGGTGTCGGATCTCAGCGGACGGCCCGGGGTCGTCCGCCCGGGAGGCCCTTTGCATCAGCCCCACCGTGCGGTCACGGCACGGACAGAGCAGCCAAGGGCCGGTTCGCGCCCCGCTGCGCAGGGGCGTCGTCGACCGGCCGCGGTGTGTGCCCGGCCGGCCACGATCGGCACCGGCCGCCCGGCCCGGCTCCGCTCCGTCGCTCCCCGACCTCATCCGAGGGGGTACGTCCTTCCGTGGTGACCAGCACAAAGCGCCACAAGCCCGACCGGCGCACCTATGTCCTCGACACCAGCGTCCTGCTGGCCGACCCAGGCGCCCTGAGCCGCTTCGACGAGCACGAGGTGGTGCTCCCCGTCGTCGTGGTGACGGAACTGGAGGCCAAGCGGCACCATCCCGAACTGGGCTACTTCGCCCGGCAGGCCCTGCGCCTGCTCGACGAGTTCCGGGTGCGGCACGGTCGCCTCGACACCCCGATCCCCGTCGGGGACCTGGGCGGCACCGTACGGGTCGAGCTCAACCACTCGGACCCCAGCGTGCTGCCCAGCGGCTACCGGCTGGGGGACAACGACTCCCGCATCCTCGCGGTCGCCCGCAACCTGCAGGCCGAGGGGTTCGACGTCACGGTCGTGTCGAAGGACCTGCCGCTGAGGATCAAGGCGTCCTCCGTAGGACTCCTCGCCGAGGAGTACCGCGCCGAACTCGCCATCACGGACGCCTCCGGCTGGACCGGAATGTCCGAACTGACCCTGCCCGGCGAGCAGGTGGACATCCTCTTCGAGGAGGGGCACGTCTACGTGCCCGAGGCGTCCCATCTGCCCGTGCACACCGGCCTGACCATCCAGTCCGAGCGCGGCAAGGCGCTCGGCCGGGTCACCGCCGACGGCAACGTCCGTCTGGTGCGCGGAGACCGGGAGGTGTTCGGCATCAAGGGCCGCAGCGCGGAGCAGCGCATCGCGCTGGACCTGCTGCTCGACCCGGACGTCGGCATCGTGTCGATGGGCGGCCGGGCCGGCACCGGCAAGTCGGCGCTGGCGCTGTGCGCGGGCCTGGAGGCGGTGCTGGAGCGCCGTCAGCACCAGAAGGTGATGGTCTTCCGGCCGCTGTACGCGGTGGGCGGGCAGGAGCTCGGCTACCTGCCCGGCACCGAGGCCGAGAAGATGAGCCCCTGGGCGCAGGCGGTCTTCGACACGCTGTCCGCCGTCACCTCGCGGGAGGTCATCGAGGAGGTCACCGCGCGCGGCATGCTGGAGGTCCTGCCGCTCACCCACATCCGGGGCCGCTCGCTGCACGACGCGTTCGTCATCGTCGACGAGGCCCAGTCGCTGGAACGGAACGTGCTGTTGACCGTTCTGTCCCGGATCGGGGCCAATTCGCGGGTGGTGCTGACCCATGACGTGGCCCAGCGGGACAACCTGAGGGTGGGCCGGTACGACGGAGTGGTCGCCGTGGTCGAGAAACTGAAGGGGCATCCGCTCTTCGCCCACGTCACCCTGACCCGGTCCGAAAGGTCCCGGATCGCCGCACTGGTGACCGAAATGCTCGAAGACGGGCAGGTCTGACCGGCACTCCCCGATAAGGAGCGGTTACGCGGGAGTTGACGCCGTCCGGAAAGGCACAGAGCCTAGCCGGGCGGCGTCGGCGTGCGCGGGTCTTTCCGGAAAACGCCTGGGGCAAACGAGGTGTGAGCTTTCACACGTGGCAGGGAATTGCCTGTCGCGGCCGGATTACGGCAGAGTCTCGTTCCTGTCAGGCCCCGCATACGACACATCCGTACCCCCAGCGGTACGGGACACCGAACGAAGCACCGGCTTCCAACTGCATAGCGTCGTCGTATGCCGCCCGAGCACCACGCGGCGCTCCCCTCCCGGGGAGTTGCCCACCGGGCCCGCGCCTCCCGTGGCCCGCAGTTGGGGAGGCCAGTGCCAGGGGCACGATTGCGTCCGCGAGGGTCACCGAAGCGGGCGATGCTGGAAGGAAACCGTGTGAGCCGGATCTCGGTCCGGGGATTCGCAGTGGCTTCGGCCACCGCGGTCACCGCTGTCGGAAGCGTCGTCGGCGTTGCCTCGGGCAGCACCGCGCAGAACAACGACGTCGAGGCGACGGCAGCCGGCACCACGCTGCTCGCGGACATCCCCGCGGGCCAGCAGGCCCAGGTACAGACCGCCTCCGTGACGCAGCAGGCCGAAACGATGGCCATCGCCGCGGACACGAGCGCCAAGAAGGACGCCGAGGAGGCCGCCCGCAAGGCCGCCGCCAAGACCGCCGTGGCCAAGAAGGAGCAGGCCGAGAAGGCTGCCAAGGCCGCGAAGGAGGCCAAGGAGCGCGAGGCCGAGACCAAGGCCGCCGCGAGCCGTTCCGCGACCCGTGACGCGTCCAGCTTCGCCGCCAAGGCGAGCTACACCGTCGCCGAAGTCCAGGCCATGGCCCGCCAGATGATTCCCGGCGACCAGTTCCAGTGCTTCAGCAACATCGTGACCCGCGAGTCCACCTGGAACTACAAGGCCGTCAACCCGTCCTCGGGCGCCTACGGTCTCGTGCAGGCACTCCCGGGCTCCAAGATGGCGTCCGCCGGCGCCGACTGGCAGACCAACCCGGCCACCCAGATCAAGTGGGGCCTGAACTACATGAACGAGCGCTACGGCAGCCCCTGCGGCGCCTGGTCGTTCTGGCAGGCCAACCACTGGTACTAGACCTGTCGGAGGCCCGGCGGGCCTCCCCCCGGCTCGACCCCGGCACAGCCCCGCACCGTCCTACGGTGCGGGGCTTTCGCCCTGTACCGTCTGACCGACGACTCCAGGCGGAGTGGTGGGGAGAAACGGGGGAAGAGGACGGATCATGTCGCGAGTGCCAGGATGGCTCAATCGGGTCGGAGCCGGACTGACCGCGGTCGGCAGACGACTGGACGAACGCCGCGCCGAGGTGGAGCGGGAGGAGCGGGACGGCGGCACGTCCGCACCGGCCGCCGCGCCCGCCGAGGGCCACGTGCCCCCGCCGCCCGACTACGCGCCCGCGGTGCCGGCCCGTCCCGACCCGGCGCAGGCCGTGCCGTGGGGCGTGCGGGTGGCCGCCGAGGCCGGCTGGCGGCTGCTGGTCCTCGCCGGCACCGTCTGGGTCCTCATGCGGGTCATCAGCGCCGTCCAGCTGGTGGTACTGGCGTTCGTGGCCGCCCTGCTCATCACCGCCCTGCTCCAGCCCACGGTGGCGCGGCTGCGCCGCCTCGGGGTGCCGCGCGGACCGGCCACCTCCCTGACGGCGCTGTTCGGCTTCGTCGTCATGGGCCTCATCGGCTGGTTCGTGACCTGGCAGGTCATGGAGAACATCGACACCCTGACCAGCCAGATCCAGGACGGCATCGACGAGCTGCGCAAGTGGCTGCTGAACAGCCCCTTCCACGTCACCGACAAGCAGATCAACGAGATCGCCAAGAACCTCCGCGAGGCGGTCGGCGCCAACAGCGAGCAGATCACCTCGGTGGGCCTGGAGGGCGTGACGGTCGTCGTCGAGGCGCTCACCGGCGTCCTGCTGGCGGCGTTCTCCACGCTGTTCCTGCTCTACGACGGCCGCCGCATCTGGGAGTGGTCGCTGAAGCTGGTCCCGGCCGTCGCGCGCCCGGGTGTCGCCGGTGCCGGGCCGGCCGCCTGGCGGACGCTCACCGCCTACGTGCGCGGCACGGTGATAGTGGCCCTCATCGACGCCATCTTCATCGGCCTCGGCATCTACTTCCTCGACGTGCCGATGGCGGTGCCGCTGGCCGTCTTCATCTTCCTGTTCGCCTTCATCCCGCTGGTCGGCGCGGTCGTCTCGGGGGCCCTGGCGGTGGTCGTCGCGCTCGTCACCCAGGGCGTGTTCACGGCCGTGATGACGCTGGTCGTGGTGCTGGCGGTGCAGCAGATCGAGGGCCACATCCTGCAGCCGTTCATCCTCGGCCGCGCGGTCCGGGTCCACCCGCTCGCCGTGGTGCTGGCCGTGGCCACCGGCGGCATGGTGGCCGGCATCGGCGGCGCGGTGGTCGCCGTTCCGCTGGTCGCGGTCACCAACACGGTCGCCACCTATCTGCGCGCCTACTCCCAGGAGGCGTCGAACCGGCTGGCCCCGCGGCCCCGCGGCGCCACGGCCGTCACCGCGACCGCCGCGGAGGCGTCCGCGGGGGGAGCCGTGCCCCCACCGCCCCCGCCCACGCCCGACACCGGCCCCGCCGAGGAACGGCCGGACCCATCGGACCCCCGCGGCGGATAGCGCACCGGACACGGCACGGCAACGGGCCCGGTCACCCCCAAGAGGGTGGCCGGGCCCGCTGCTTCACGCGCCGTGCGGCGCCGGGGTCACTCCGCGAGGACCGCCTCGGCGTCCAGCGTGGCGGCGACCGCCTGGATCACCGCGGCGATCTTGAACGCCTCCTGCACGGCCTCCCGCTCGACACCGGCCTTGCGCAGCACCTGCTCGTGCGAGTCGAGGCACATGCCGCAGCCGTTGATCGCGGACACCGCGAAGGACCAGAACTCGAAGTCGACCTTGTCGACGCCCGGGTTGCCGATGACGTTCATCCGCAGACCGGCGCGCAGGTTGCCGTACTCGTGGTCCGACAGCAGGTGACGGGTGCGGTAGAAGACGTTGTTCATCGCCATCACCGCGGCGGCGGCCTTGGCGGCCGTGTACGCCTCCGGCGACAGGTTCGCCTTCGCCTCCGGCTCCAGCTCGCGCAGCACGATCGGCGAACGCGAGGCGATGGCCGTCGACAGCACCGTGCCCCACAGCTGCTGGGCCGGCAGGTCCGAGTTGCCGATGACCGAACCCAGGTTGAGCTTCAGGTCCTTGGCGTAGTCCGGTATGCGGGACTTCAGGGAATCGAGGGACATGTCAGGTCACTCCCCGGCCAGCAGCGCGACCGGGTCCAGGGTGTCCTCGCCCTTGGTCCAGTTGCACGGGCAGAGCTCGTCGGTCTGCAGCGCGTCCAGGACCCGCAGGACCTCCTTCGGGTTCCGGCCGACGGAACCGGCGGTCACCATGGAGAACTGGATCTCGTTGTTCTGGTCCACGATGAACACGGCACGCTTGGCGAAGCCGTCCTCGCCCTCGATGCCGAGGTCGCGCATCAGCTCGTGCTTGGAGTCCGCCATCATCGGGAACGGCAGGTCGCGCAGGTCGTCGTGGTCCTTGCGCCAGGCGTGGTGGACGAACTCCGAGTCACCGGAGAAGCCGAGGATCTGGGCGTCGCGGTCGGCGAACTCCTCGTTCAGCTTGCCGAAGGCCGCGATCTCGGTCGGGCACACGAAGGTGAAGTCCTTGGGCCACGCGAACACGATCTTCCACTTGCCCTCGTAGGTCTTGTGGTTGATCGTCTCGAACTCCTTGCCCTTCTCCAGCGAGACGCAGGCGGTCAGTTCGAACTCGGGGAACTTGTCACCGACAGTGAGCACGCGCTCTCCTTGCAGCGAAGAAACACCCGTAATGCGGTGTTTCCCATGGGTTGGACGAGGCTGATGTTGGCACAGGGTGCATTGATTAGTGAAATAGCTACACTCGGTCGTGTTGATCGGAGGGAGCTATCAGTGACGGTCGGCAACAGGCGCAGACAGCCCAGCCTCGCGCAGCTCAGGGCGTTCGCCGCGGTCGCCGAACACCTCCACTTCCGGGACGCCGCCGCGGCGATCGGAATGAGCCAACCGGCCCTGTCCGGCGCGGTGTCGGCGCTGGAGGAGACACTGGGTGTCAAGCTCATCGAGCGTACGACGCGCAAGGTCCTGCTCTCCCCGGCCGGTGAGCGCCTCGCCGCCCGGGCCAAGGCGGTGCTGGAGGACGTCGGCGCGTTCATCGAGGAGGCCGAGGCGCTGCGGGCGCCGTTCACCGGGGTGCTGCGGCTGGGGGTGATCCCGACGGTCGCGCCGTACCTGCTGCCGACGGTCCTGCGGCTGGTCCACGACCGCTATCCGGACCTCGACCTCCAGGTGCACGAGGAGCAGACCGCGCGGCTGCTCGACGGACTCGCCGGCGGGCGGCTGGACCTGCTGCTCCTGGCCGTGCCCCTCGGGGTGCCCGGGGTGACCGAACTCCCCCTCTTCGACGAGGACTTCGTGCTCGTCACACCGCTGGACCACGCGTTGGGCGGGCGGCAGGGCATCCCCCGCGAGGTGCTGCGGGAGCTGAAGCTGCTGCTGCTCGACGAGGGCCACTGCCTGCGCGACCAGGCCCTGGAGATCTGCCGGGAGGCCGGGCGCGCGGGAGTCCCGGCCACCACGACGGCGGCCGGGCTGTCCACGCTGGTGCAGCTGGTGGCCGGCGGACTCGGCGTCACCCTGCTGCCCCGCACGGCCGTCGACGTGGAGACCAACCGCGCCGGCCGCCTCCTCACCGGCTGCTTCGCCGAACCGGCGCCCACCCGCCGCATCGCCCTCGTGATGCGCACGGGCACAGCCCGCTCCGCCGAGTACGAGCAGCTGGCGGCCGCGCTGCGGGAGGCGATGAGGTCCCTGCCGGTGCGGACGGTGGCCGCCTGAGCACCGGCGGGACCCGGCCTGCCTCCAGGCGGGACCCCGGCCGGTGCGGACGAGGGCCGCCCGGGCACCGGCCCTACTCGGTGCGCAGCCCGTCCGGCCGCATCATGCGCAGCAGCGGCGGCAGGCTCAGGAGCGTCACCACCACGACGACGCCCGCACCGATGCCGGTCATCTGCAGGACGCTCGGCCAGTCCACCCGGACGGGCGTCGCGGTCATCCGCAGCAGGACCGCACCCAGGGTCATGCCGACGGCCGACGCCACCAGCAGGCCCAGGCCGATGGGGATCGCCGTCTGCCACAGCACCGACAGGCTCAGCGTGCGCCGCCGGGTGCCGAAGGCGACCAGGGCCGCCAGCAGCTTGCGGCGTTCGCGCAACTGCTCCAGCTGGGACACCAGCAGGCTCGCCCCGATCAGGACCAGCACGGCTGCGGCGCCGACGAACAGGCCCGTGCGGACGGCGTCGAAGCGCTCGGAACGCTCGGTCGTCGACCACGTGGTGGGCTGGGCCAGCGGGTCGAGTGCGGCGACCGCGTTGCGCACGTGCTCGCGGGCGTGCGGGACCGAGTCGTCGACGGAGAGGTACACATGCCCGTTGAGCGCCTCCGCCAGGCCGGCCGTCAGGGCTCCCGGGGTCATCAGGAAGCCGCCGCGCCGGACGCCGGTCGGGTCCTCGACGGAGTCGGCCTCCTTCAGCGGGTCGGGCAGGGTGTAGGCGACGTCGGTCACCTTCCCGTCGGCGGCCTGCGTCTCGGCGTACAGCTTCTGGCCCGGCCTGCTCAGCGGCGCGGTGTCGGTGTCGAACTCGCCGCCCCGCAGCGCGAAGACGTCGCCGTCGGCGCACGAGGGCAGCCTGGCCACCCGGCGCAGGGCCGCGCAGTCGCCGACGGTCGCCTGGACACTGCGTTCGGGCTCCTGGCCCCAGGGCCGGTCGCCCAGGTACGTGTCCGACAGCGGGTACACCGCGCGGACGCCCTCGGTGCCCTCCAGCTTCGCCGTGGCCTCGGAGAGATCCAGGTGCGCGGGCACGTGGAACGCCATCTGGGCCTGGGAGACCTCGAATCCCGTCTCCCGGGTGTAGTCGTCCTCGACCCCGGCGAACAGCATCTGCAGCGCGATCGCACCGGCCACGGCGACCGCGATGCCGTTGACCATGCGGGCCGCCGCCCCGCTGCTGAGCTGCAGGCGGCGCACGGCCAGCTGCCAGGACACACTGCCCGCGCCGAGCCGGCCGACGACCGTCTCCACGATCCACGGCAGCAGCGCCGTGACCCCGACGAGCAGGCAGATGACGCCACCGGTGACCAGGTACCCGTTGAAGTCCCCGTTCTCCCGGCCCTGGCCGAGCATGGGCGCCAGCATGCCGAGGCCCGCCAGCGGGAGCAGCAGCCGCCACCACAGCCGGCGCCGCGCCGGCCGCGCCGTGCGGACCACGCCCAGCGGTTCGATGACCACCCCGCGCAGCGCCAGCAGGGTCACCAGCACGGCGGCGGCCGGCACCGCCACGGCCACCAGCAGCGCCAGCAGCGGGGACGGGTTCAGGTAGCTGGGGAAGACGCTGATCCGGAACAGCTCGACGGACGCCGCGAACTCCCGTCCCGCGAGGAAGAAGACGGTGCCGAACAGCAGGCCCAGCAGGGCCCCGCCGAGCGCCTCTCCGGCGGCCACCCGGCGGGTCATGCCGCCGTCGGAACCGACGAGCCGCAGCGCGGCCAGCCGGCGGTCGCGCCGCTCGCCGCCGAAGCGGACGGCCGCGGCGATGAACACGGCGACCGGCATCAGCAGCACCACGAACACGACCAGCACCAGGAGCATGAGGACCGGGTCCAGTTCCTCCGGTGTCGCGTCGGGGTTGCCGAAGGCCCTGATGCGGCCGGCCGTCCCGTCGTGCACCCGGTCCGCCAGGCCCTCGGCGCCGGCGTAGTAGGCCAGTTCCTGCGAACCGATCAGTCCCTGCTCGCCGATGGTGCCCACGACCTCGTACGGAAGCCGCTCGCGCAGCAGCGCACCGCCGTCCGAGTCGAGGAGCTCCCGCAGGGCGGGGGAGACCATCATCTCGTCGGGTGCGGGGAACCTCGTCAGTCCCGGCGGCAGCGGGGCCTTGTCCCCCTCCGGCTCCAGTATCCGGCCGCGGACGTGCAGGTCGCCGAAAGCCGTGTCGACGTCCGCGGTCATCAGGGTGTCGTCGCCGCGCCCGATCTCCTCGCCGTAGGTGTAGTTGAGCCGTGCCTCCTCCCGGCGGTCCCGCTCCGCGAGCGCGCCGGGCAGGGCGGTGGTGAGCAGCAGCAGCGCCACGCCCAGTCCCACGCCGACCGCGGTGAGCAGCGCCCGGATCCAGCCCTCCCGCCCGCCGGCGAAGGCGAACCGCAGGCCCATGCCGAGGTCGCGGGTCCACTGACGGGCGTTCATACGACGTGCTCCATGTCCCGGGAGCGGCCGTCGCGCACCACGATCTCGCGGTCGGAGTAGGCGGCCACCCGCGCCTCGTGGGTGACGAGGACGACGGCGGCGTTGGAGGACCGGGCGGCGTCGGTGAGCAGTTCCATCACCCGCTCCCCGTTGAGGGAGTCCAGCGCGCCGGTGGGTTCGTCGGCGAACAGCAGCCGCGGGTCGGTGACCAGCGCCCGCGCCACGGCGACCCGCTGCCCCTGGCCGCCGGACACCTCGCCGGGCCGCTTGGCGCGGACGTCGTCGACCTCCAGGCGTTCCATCCAGGTCAGCGCCGCCCGTTCGGCGTCCTTGCGGGGCGTGCCGTTGAGCCGCAGCGGCAGGGCGACGTTCTCCACGCAGGTGAGTTCCGGGACCAGCTGCCCGAACTGGAAGACGAAGCCGAACTCCGAGCGGCGCAGCGCGCTGCGCCCGGCGTCGCTCATGGTGCTCAGTTCGCGTCCGTCGTAGGTGATCGACCCGGAGTCGGGGGTGACGATGCCGGCGAGGCAGTGCAGCAGCGTGGACTTGCCCGAGCCGGAGGGTCCCATCACGGCGACGACCTCGCCGGGGTGGATGGAGAAGTCGGCGCCGTCGAGCGCGTGCGTCGGCCCGTAGGCCTTGCGCAGGCCGCGGGCGACGAGGAGGGAGCCGGGCGGGCCGGGAGGCGGGACGGTCACCGGACCACCGCTTCCCGGAGCCGGTCGAGGCGGGCCGCGGTGAGCTCCAGCCACCGCAGGTCCGCCTCCAGGTGGAACAGCGCGTGGTCGCAGATCAGCTGGTCGGCGAGGTCGCCGCCGCGCTTGCGGTCGGTGAGGATGCGCATGCTGCGCAGGTGTTCCGAGCGCTGGGTGTCCAGCACGTCGGCGGCGTCGCGGCTGGTGAGCAGCGCGAGGACGACCTTGGTGTAGAGGGTCGACTGCAGGTACGGCTCGGGCTTCTCGGGGGTGGCGAGCCACCGCTCGACATCGGTGATGCCGGCCTCGGTGATCGCGTACCGCTTCCGCTCGGGGCCGTCGCCGGCCTCGATGCCGTCGACCTCGACGAGCCCGTTCTTCAGCAGGCGGGACATCGTCGAGTAGACCTGGCCGTAGTGCAGCGGCCGGTCGTGACCGAACTTCTCGTCGAAGGCCCGCTTGAGGTCGTAACCGTGGCGCGGGCCGGACTCCAGGAGTCCCAGGAGGGTGTGACCGATGGACATGACGCGCACTCTACACAGTGTGTATACCTGCCGTGTATACACACGGTGTGCAGCCCATGGCCCGACGTGTCACCGGCCTGGTGGGAGGCGATTGTCACGGTTCTGTCACCGGGGCCGGAGCGCGCGCCGAGGCCGGCCGGCGCCGGTTCGCGGGCCGGCCGCCACCGCCGGACCCGGGTCAGTCCGGCGGTGGCGGCCCGGCGTCCCGGCCGCTGCCGGGCGGGCGGCCCCGGCGGGGGATCGGCCGCGCCTCGCCGGGCAGCCGGCCCGCCTCGGCGAGGGCCCGCCGCAGCAGGAACTCGATCTGTGCGTTGGCCGAGCGGAACTCGTCGTTCGCCCAGCGCGCCAGCGCCTCGTACACCAGGGGGTCCAGCCGCAGCAGCACCTGCTTGCGCTGCTGCGGCCTGCGCCGGGACCCCCCGCCCGGGGCGTCCCCGCCCGGGGAGTCCGAGGGGCCGGTCACTGGTAGAGGGTCCCGGTGTTGAGGACGGGCTGCGCGGAGCGGTCCCCGCAGAGCACGACCATCAGGTTGGACACCATGGCCGCCTTGCGCTCGGAGTCCAGCTCCACGATGTCCTGCTCGGTGATCCGGGCCAGTGCCGTCTCCACCATGCCCACGGCGCCCTCCACGATCTGCTGGCGCGCGGCCACGACCGCGCCCGCCTGCTGCCGCTGGAGCATCGCCGAGGCGATCTCGGGCGCGTAGGCGAGGTGGGTGAAGCGGGACTCGATGATCTGCACGCCGGCCGCGTCCACCCGGGCCCGCAGCTCCACGGCCAGCTTCTCGGTGATCTCCTCGGCGTTGCCGCGCAGCGAGAGGCCGTCCTCGTCGTGGGCGTCGTAGGGGTACTCGATGGCGATGTGCCGGACGGCGGCCTCGGTCTGGGTGGAGACGAACTCCACGTAGTCGTCGACCTCGAAGGTCGCCTGCGCGGTGTCCTCGACCCGCCACACCACCACGGCGGCGAGCTCGATCGGGTTGCCGTAGGCGTCGTTCACCTTCAGCACGGCCGTCTCGTGGTTGCGCACCCGGGTGGAGATCTTGGCGCGGGAGGTGAAGGGGTTCACCCAGCGCAGGCCGTCCTCGCGGATCGTGCCCCGGTAGCGGCCGAAGAGCTGGACGACCCGGGCCTCGCCCGGCGCCACCATGTTCAGCCCGCACATGGCGATGAAGGAGGCGAGCGCGATCAGGATGCCGCCGGCGATCAGCACCGCCTTGCCGGCCACCGCGGCGACGGCGGTCGCGGAGACGGCCATGGCGATGCCGGCCAGCAGTCCGGCCAGGCCCAGCGTCAGGGCGAGCCCGCCTCCGATGCTGTGCGCCGGGATCTCGCGGACCCGGGGCTCGGGCATCTCCGGCATGTCGGGCGCGCCGGCCGTCGGGACGCGGTCGTCGGGTGCGGTCATGGGAGATCCCCCGTTTCCTCAGGACGCGATGCGCGCGGTGCGGCTAGCGTCTGTCTATCCAAGTGATATCACTTTAACGCGTCCCGACAACCCCGCACAGCCCCCGGACGTCGGTTCCGGTGGGGTGGGTGCTGATTGTCACGTCCTAAACGACCGCATCGGCAGCCTTTGTCACAGCCCCCGGTGTTAGCTTTCTGAGCTGACCCGAGCGGCCGAACCCGTGTGGCTGCATGACACACATGAGCGAAGCGGAGCAGAGGGACCCATGGGACGAGCGGACGAGCGGCGCGCCCGGCAGCGCGGTGGGCGCCGGGCGGCGCCCGGCAGCCGTCGCGCGCCGCGTGCCGGACGCACCGGCATACGCCGCCTCTTCACCTGGAAGAAGCTCCTCGGTACGTTCTTCACCCTCTGCCTGCTCGGCATGGGCGCCTTCATCGTGCTCTACATGATGATCGACATCCCCGAGGGGAAGGCCGACGCCAAACGCCAGAGCAACGTCTACCAGTACAGCGACGGCTCGATCATGGCCCGCGACGGCGAGGTCAACCGCGAGGTCGTCGACCTCGCCCGGATCCCCAAGCCGGTCCAGCGCACCTTCGTCGCCGCCGAGAACAAGACCTTCTACAACGACGCCGGCGTCGATCTGAAGGGCACCGCCCGCGGTCTGGTCAACACCCTCTCCGGCAAGGGCGCCCAGGGCGGCTCGACGATCACCCAGCAGTACGTCAAGAACTACTACCTGACCCAGGACCAGACCGTCTCGCGCAAGCTGAAGGAACTGGTCATCTCGCTGAAGCTGGACCGCGAGAAGTCCAAGGACTACATCCTCGCCGGCTACATCAACACCAGCTACTACGGCCGCAACGCCTACGGGATCCAGGCCGCCGCCCGCGCCTACTACCGGGTCGGCGCCGATGAGCTGACCGTCGAGCAGGGCGCCTACCTCGCCGCGCTGCTCCAGGCCCCCAGCCAGTACGACTGGGCGGTCGCCTCCGAGACCGGCCGCAAACTGGTCACCCAGCGCTGGAACTACGTCCTGGACAACATGGTCGAGCAGGGCTGGCTCGACGCCTCCGAGCGGTCCGGCATGAAGTTCCCGGTGCCCAAGGAGCCCAAGGGCGACCCCGGCATGGCCGGGCAGACCGGCTACCTCGTGCACGCCGCCAACACGGCGCTGAAGCAGCAACTGGTCGCCGAGGGCACCGCCGAGGACGCCAAGCAGGCCGACGCCCTGGTCGACGCGGGCGGCTGGACCATCACCCTCAACATCGACAAGAAGAAGCAGAAGGCGCTGGAGAAGGCCGTCAAGACGCAGCTCACCGACGAGCTGGACCCGAAGAAGCGCAAGGTCGACGCGGACATCCAGGCCGGAGCCGTCTCCGTGGACCCGAAGACCGGCTCGGTCGTGGCCATGTACGGCGGCGAGGACTACCTCAAGCACTACTTCAACAACGCCACCCGGACCGACTACCAGCCCGCGTCCACCTTCAAGCCGGTGATCCTGGCCGCCGCCCTGGAGGAGGAGGCCACCACGCAGGACGGCGACCCGATCCGGGCGAACACCGTCTACGACGGCACCAGCAAGCGGCCGGTCGTCGACGGCGGCCGCGAGGTCGGCTTCGCTCCGGAGAACGAGGACGACGTCGACTACGGCGACATCACCGTGCAGACGGCGATGAACAAGTCCGTCAACTCCGTGTTCGCGCAGATGGGCGTCGACGTCGGCATGCCGAAGGTGATGGAGACCGCCGGCAAGCTGGGCATGGCGGTCGAGGACCTGGAGGCCGTCCCCGCCCAGACCCTGGGCTCCATGGGCGCCAGCCCGCTGCAGATGGCCGGCGTCTACGCCACCCTCGACAATCACGGCAGGAAGACCACGCCGACGATCCTGAAGAAGGCCGAGCACCGCAGCCGCACCGTCACGCCGCCCGACGCGATCGGCGAGCAGGTCATCGACCGCGAGGCGGCGGACACCGTGACCTCGGTCCTCACCGGAGTGGTCGACGACGGCACCGCCCGGCGCGCGGTGCGCGACAACCCGCTGCGCGGTGGCCAGCAGGTGGCGGGCAAGACCGGCACCTCCGACAACAACAAGTCGGCCTGGTTCGCGGGCTACACCCCCGACCTGGTCACCACGGTCGGCCTGTTCGGCGAGGACGACAAACCCCCGCACAAGCAGGTCGAGATGTACGGGGCGGGCGGCAACGACCGCGTCAACGGCGGCGGGTACCCGGCCGAGATCTGGGCGGCGTACACCTTCGGCGTGATGAAGGAGACCAGCCGGTTCGACCTGCAGACCCGGCAGGGCGCGGCGGTGAAGCCGAGCCGGACGCCGTCGGCCACGCAGTCGCCGTCGCAGAGCCCGACGAGCGAGGCCCCCACCACGGAGCCGCCGACCAGGGAGCCGACGACGCAGTCGCCGACCCAGGAGCCGACCACGCAGCCCCCGACCCAGGACCCGACGACGAAGCCGCCGGGCGGCGGCCCGAGCACCATCCCGCCGACGATCGGGCTCCCCGACGACCCCGACGACGGGGACCGGGAGCAGTAGCCGGCGGCAGCCGGCCGGCCCGGCCCGCGGCGGCCGGCGCCGGACACGACGCAGGGGGGCGCCCCGGTGACAGCACCGGGGCGCCCCCCTGCGTCGTGTCCGGCCGTACCGACGTGCCGGCGTGCCGTACCGCCGTACCGCTGTGCCGCACGGCCGTTCCCACGGTGGCCGGTCAGCCGGTTCCGGCCGGTCAGCCCGTGTGGTTCAGCTCGAACCACACCACCTTGCCCGTGCTCAGCCGGGTCGCACCCCACCGCCGGGCCATGCGGTTGACCAGGTACAGGCCGCGCCCGCCCTCGTCCGTGGCGCGCGCCTGCCGCAGCCGGGGCAGCTGGGGCACGTCGTCCCCGACCTCGCAGCGCAGCACATCGGTGCGCAGCAGGCGCAGCGTCACCGGCCGGGTGGCGTACCGCACCGCGTTCGTCACGACCTCGCTGACCAGCAGCTCCACCGAATCGGTGAGGTCCTCCATGCCCCAGCGCGACAGCGCGCGCCGGGCCAGTCGGCGGGCCCGGCCGGGCGCCGCGTCCTCCGGCTCCAGGAACCAGTACGCCACGTCGTTCGGGGCGATCCCGTCGAAGCGGGCGGCGAGCAGCGCGATGTCGTCGTCCCGGTCACCCGGGCCGAGCATGTCCAGCACCTCGTCGCACAGCGCCTCCAGCGGCGGCGGGTGGTCCGGCCCGGTCAGCTGCGCGGTCGCGGCCAGCTTGTCGCGCAGCTGGTCGATGCCGGTCCACACGTCCCGCAGCCGGGACTCCACCAGGCCGTCGGTGTACAGCAGCAGGGTCGCCCCGGCGGGCGCGTCCAGCTCCACGGCCTCGAAGTCCACCCCGCCGACCCCGATCGGGGCGCCCGCCGGCACCCGCAGCACCTCCGCCCGGCCGCCCAGGTGCAGCAGGACGGGTGGCGGGTGGCCGGCGTTGGCGATGGTGATGCGGTGCGCGACCGGGTCGTAGACCGCGTAGAGGCAGGTCGCCATGCGGTCCACGCCGAGCCGCTGCGCCTGCTCGTCGAGGTGGTGCAGGACCTCCTGCGGCGGCAGGTCGAGCCCGGCCAGGGTCTGCGCGGTGGTCCGCAGCTGGCCCATGATCGCGGCGGAGGTCATGGAGTGGCCCATCACGTCGCCGACGACCAGCGCCACCCGGCTGCCGGGCAGCGGGATCGCGTCGTACCAGTCACCGCCGACCCGTGCCGTCTCCGCGGCCGGCAGGTAGCGCGAGGCCAGCCGCACGCCGGTGCAGCGGGGCAGGTGCTCCGGCAGCATGGTGCGCTGCAACTCGTCCGCGATGTACGCCTCGCGCCCGTACAGCACCGCCTTGTCGATGCCGAGCGCGCTGTGCGTGGCGAGCTGGGCGGCGACCAGCAGGTCGTCCGCCTCGAACGGGATGCGCTCCGGGCCGCGCAGGAACAGCGCGGCGCCGATCACGCGCCGCCGCCCGCGCAGCGGCGCGAGGATCGCGCGCTGCCCGTCGGGCACGGCCGACTCGCCGTCCGGGCCGAGGAGTTCGGGCAGCGCCGCCCGGGCCGCCGGGGCGTCCGTGAACACCGGGCGGACCCCGCGCAGCACCTCGGCGAGCGCGCTGCCGGGCCGCACCGTGCACAGCTCCTCGCCGACCGAGTCCAGCTCGGACGGCTCCGGCTGCACCAGGGGCGCGAACCCGGCGCCCTCGGTGTCCCGTTCGGCCGGGATCCGGTCGCTGCGGCGCAGCCGCAGCACCAGCGGGCCGGTGGGCCGCTCGTCCCCGACCGGCAGCGGGTCCCGCAGGTACACGAGGATCGCGTCGGAGAAGGTCGGCACGGTGGCCCGGCACAGCCCCATCACGATCTCGTCCAGGTCGATGCCGCGGGCGATCCGCCGGGTCGCGGCGCCCACGAACCGCAGCCGGTCGCCGTCCCGCCGCATCGGCGTCGGCTTCCCGGGCGTGGTGAGCTGACCGGTGCGCCGTTCCGTGCCGTCGGGTGCCTGGACCGCCGTGCGGTCCGCGGCCCCGGCCGGCTGGACGGGGATGCCCTCGGGCACGGGCCGCGGCCGGGGCGCGTCGGGCCCGGCGCCCTGTTCGGCGCCCGGCTGCGAGTGCTCACCGACCGGGCCGGTGTCCCGGGCGGCGGCATCGGGCGCGGAGCCGTCCGGGGAGGCCGGCGCGGGCGTCCCGTCGGCCTGGGAGTCCGGGGCGGGCGCTGCGGACGGCGGCGCGGAAGCGGTGCCCGCCGGATCGCCGGCGGGGCGCGCCTGTGCCGGTAAGGCGGCAGCGGTGTCCGGCACCCGGGCCGGATCGGGGGCAGGCGCCTGCGCCCCGCGGGGATCCGCGGGGGCGGCGCCCGGCTGCAGGCGCTCGAAGGAGGTCCGCTGCTCCGTCACGCGTGTCGAGTCCATCCGTCCGGCGCCGGGCGCCATGCGTGCAGTTCGTCCCGCCGAGATGCCGATACCCGGAAAGCCTGTCCCGGGAACGGGATCCCGGCGTGCTCGGAGGCCGTTCCTGTGCCGCCGGCCGGCCGTGCCCGGCCCGTACCGGTGTTGCCGTACCCCTCGCTCACGTCGTGCCGCCCCTCGGTGACGATCGGTCAAGCCCAGCGCATGGTCCGGCGTTTGCCGCCCGGGTCCGTGCGGAGGACGATCCTACGGTTTCGGCCCTGGGGCCCATCAAGGGTCTCACGGGGACACCCGCGCGGGCGTGCGGTCCCAGTTCTGTGGCAGCGACGGTACCGTCCAGGACGGGTCCGGGCGCCAGTTCTGCCACCCGTCCGAGAACGGCGGCTCCCAGGCGGTGATCGCCGCGACCGCGTGCCGTCCGGCCGCCCGCACCCGTTCGGCCAGCGCGGCGCCGACCAGGCCGTCCCGCTGCGCCTGCGCGAACTCGTCCTCGTCCCGCCAGTGCCAACTACGGTCCGGCTGCACGGAGATGTCCAGGAAGTGGTCCTCGGAGTCCACCCCGCCCGACCACCGGACGAGCGGGTCCTCCAGGTTCACGTACCAGTTCTTGAACCGCCACCCCGGGTCCCAGAACAGCCACACCGACCAGGGGACGCCCGGCCGGGCCAGCTTCAGCACCCCGGTCCCCGACCAGCGTCCCCGGGACACCGCGCGGGGCCTGGTGTAGCGGGTGCCCAGCGGCTCCTGGTGCACCGGAGTGCCGTCGGCGATCACCGGTCTCACGCACTCCGTGCCGGGCGCCATCCACACGGCGAGCAGGTCCGAGTCGTCGCGTACGACCGTGACGGGGCGCGCGATGTGGATGCGCGCGCCGCCGTTCTCGCGGTAGCGCCACAGGATGTGCGTCCCGGGCGCCCAGAAACCGGTCGAGCCGCCCGCTTCCGTGTGTTCCGTCGTTCCGCCCTGTGTCATGGGCAGATATTAGGTGCCCGGGGCACGCGGTGCCGTGGTCCCCCCGCACGGTTCACTCCCGTGCGGCACACCTCACGGCCGGGTCATGCGCAGTACGTCCAGGGCCTCGTCGAGCTGCTCCGCCGTGAGGTCGCCCCGCTCGACGTACCCGCCCTCCAGGACCACCTCCCGGATGGTCCGCCGCTCGGCCAGCGCCTTCTTGGCGACCTTCGCGGCCTCCTCGTAGCCGATGTACCGGTTCAGCGGCGTCACCACCGACGGCGACGACTCGGCGTACTCCCGGGCCCGTTCCCGGTCGGCGACGATGCCGTCGACGGTGCGGTCGGCCAGCAGCCGGGAGGCGTTGGCCAGCAGCCGGACCGACTCCAGCACGTTCTTGGCCATGAGCGGCAGCATCACGTTGAGTTCGAAGTTGCCGGAGGCGCCGGCCGTGGTGACCGTCACGTCGTTGCCGATGACCTGGGCGCACACCATGAGCACGGCCTCCGGGACCACCGGGTTGACCTTGCCCGGCATGATCGACGAGCCGGGCTGGAGGTCGGGCAGGGTGATCTCGGCGAGACCCGTGCGCGGGCCGGAGGCCATCCAGCGCAGGTCGTTGGTGATCTTCGTCAGGCCGACGGCGATGGTGCGCAGCTGCCCGCTGGTCTCCACGACGCCGTCCCGCGCGCCCTGCGCCTCGAAGTGGTCGCGCGCCTCGGTCAGCGGCAGCCCGGTGGCACGGGCCACCTCCTCGATCACGGCGGCGGAGAAGCCGGGCGGGGTGTTGATGCCGGTGCCGACGGCGGTGCCGCCCAGCGGCAGTTCGGCCAGGCGGGGCAGGGAGGCGTTCAGCCGCTCCACGCCGAGGCGGATCTGGGCCGCGTAGCCGCCGAACTCCTGGCCGAGGGTCACGGGCGTGGCGTCCATCAGGTGGGTGCGCCCGGACTTCACCACGTCGGCGAATGCGGCGGCCTTGCGCTCCAGCGAGGCGGCGAGGTGCTCCAGGGCGGGGATCAGGTCGCGGGTGACGGCGGCGGTGGCGGCGATGTGCAGCGACGACGGGAAGACGTCGTTGGACGACTGCGAGGCGTTGACGTGGTCGTTGGGGTGCACCGGCCGCCCGAGCCGCTCGGTGGCGAGGGTGGCGATGACCTCGTTGGTGTTCATGTTGGACGACGTCCCCGAGCCGGTCTGGAAGACGTCGACCGGGAAGTGCTCGTCCCACCGCCCCTCGGCGACCTCCAGGGCCGCCTCCTGGATGGCGTCGGCGATGTCCTGGTCGAGCACCTTCAGCCCCGCGTTCACCTTGGCCGCGGCGCCCTTGATGCGGGCCAGGGCCTCGATGTGGGCGCGTTCGAGCCGCTGCCCGGAGATCGGGAAGTTCTCGACGGCGCGCTGCGTCTGCGCGCGCCACTTGGCCTCGGCGGGGACGCGTACCTCGCCCATGGAGTCGTGCTCGATGCGGAAGTCGTCGCTCATACCCCGTACAGCGTGCGACGGGCCGCGGTTGTTCCGGAACCCGCGCGCATGGGGCCGTATGGGTGGGTGTGTGCGGGGGCGGGGAGCCGGGGGCGGAGCATGGCGCGGCGAAGCGCGGGCGGGGCGGAGGCGACGGGTGCGGATCCGTCGGCCGGCGGCACCACCCGCGCCGGTGGGGCCGGTTCCCGGCAGGCGTGCGGCCCCGGGCGGCGACGGTGCGGGCGGACAGGGGCCCGCGTGCACCGCCGCTCCCGGCCGGCCCGGCGAGGACTACGCCAGGCCGGGCCCCCGCACCGGGATCGTCGTGAACGTCGGGGCGGGTGCCGGGTCCTGGAAGAAGTCGTTGCCCTTGTCGTCGACGACGATGAACGCCGGGAAGTCCTCCACCTCGATCTTCCAGACGGCCTCCATGCCCAGCTCCTCGTACTCCAGGACCTCGACCTTCTTGATGCAGTCCTGGGCCAGCCGCGCCGCCGGGCCGCCGATCGAGCCGAGGTAGAAGCCGCCGTGGGTGCCGCACGCGTCGGTGACCTGCTTGCTGCGGTTGCCCTTGGCCAGCATCACCTTGGAGCCGCCCGCCGCCTGGAACTGCTCCACGTAGGAGTCCATCCGGCCGGCCGTGGTGGGACCGAAGGAACCCGACGCGTAGCCCTCGGGCGTCTTCGCCGGACCGGCGTAGTAGACCGGGTGGTCCTTGAGGTACTGCGGCATCTCCTCGCCCGCGTCCAGCCGCTCCTTGATCTTGGCGTGCGCGATGTCGCGCGCCACGACCAGCGGGCCGGTGAGGGACAGCCGGGTCTTGACCGGGTGCTTGGTCAGCTCGGCGAGGATGGCGTCCATCGGCTGGTTGAGGTCGATCCGCACGACCTCGCCCTCGTCGGCCAGCTGCTCGTCCGTGGTGTCCGGCAGGAAGCGTGCCGGGTCCTTCTCCAGCTGCTCCAGGAAGACGCCCTCGGCGGTGATCTTCGCGACGGCCTGACGGTCGGCGGAGCAGGACACGGCCAGGGCGACCGGGAGGGACGCGCCGTGCCGGGGCAGGCGGATCACGCGCACGTCGTGGCAGAAGTACTTGCCGCCGAACTGCGCGCCGATGCCGATCTTCTGCGTCAGCTCGAAGACCTTCTCCTCCAGCTCCTTGTCCCGGAAGCCGCTGCCCAGCGGGGTCCCCTCGGTGGGCATGTTGTCCAGGTAGTGCGCGGAGGCGTACTTGGCGGTCTTCAGCGCGTACTCGGCCGAGGTGCCGCCGACGACGATGGCCAGGTGGTACGGCGGGCAGGCAGCCGTGCCGAGCGAACGGATCTTCTCCTCCAGGAACTTCATCATGGAGGTCTCGTTCAGGACCGCCTTGGTCTCCTGGTAGAGGAAGCTCTTGTTGGCGCTGCCGCCGCCCTTGGCCATGAACAGGAACTTGTAGGCGTCGCCGTCCGTCGCGTACAGCTCGATCTGGGCCGGCAGGTTGGAGCCGGTGTTCTTCTCCTCCCACATGGTCAGCGGGGCCATCTGGGAGTAGCGCAGGTTCAGGTTCCGGTACGCGTCGTAGATGCCCCGGGACAGGGCCTCCTCGTCGCGGCCGGACGTCAGCACGTTCTGGCCGCGCTTGCCCATGACGATCGCCGTGCCGGTGTCCTGGCACATGGGCAGCACGCCGGCGGCCGCGATGTTGGCGTTCTTCAGCAGGTCCAGCGCGACGAACTTGTCGTTGGAGCTGGCCTCCGGGTCGTCGATGATGCGGCGGAGCTGGGCGAGGTGGTCGGGCCGCAGGTAGTGCTGGATGTCCTGGACGGCCTCCTCGGCCAGCCTGCGCAGCGCCTCCGGCTCCACCTTGAGGAAGGTCCGCCCGTCGGCCTCGAAGGTGGAGACACCCTCGGAGGTCACCAGCCGGTAGGGGGTGGTGTCCTCTCCCATGGGGAGCAGATCGGCGTACTCGAACTCAGGCATCTCGCCCATTCCTCACTCGACAGACGGCCGCCCGCCTCCATCGGCGGGCGCCACCAGCGTAGGACGTGCCGCCGACGGCGCGTCTGTGAGGTTGTCCTCAGTTGTCCGGGCATGACGGGAGGGCCGCCCGGGGCGCGGGCGGGCGGCCGGGGCCGGCGAGTTCGCCGCGGGGGCTAGTCGCGATCTATCGCGTTTGGGTACGCTGCCCTGGTGGACCTTCACAAGCACCCCCAGCAGCAGGACCGCACCCCGCAGACCGCGGAGCTGCGGGCCTCGGACGCCGACCGCGACCGCATCGCCGATCTCCTGCGCGATGCCCTCGCGGAGGGCCGGCTGACCCCCGACGAGCATGCCGAGCGGGTGGAGGGCGTGCTGGCCGCGAAGACCGTCGGGGAGCTGGAGGTGTTCGTCCGCGACCTGCCGTCGGGCCGGCCGTCCCGCCCGCACGCCCCGGCGCCGAGCAGGCCCACCGCGATCCCGCCCGACCCGGACGACAACGTCGTCGCGGTGTTCAGCGCCGCCGTCCGCAAGGGCCGCTGGCGCGCCGGCCGCCGCATCCACGTCTACGCGGTCTTCGGCAACGTCGAGATCGACCTCAGCGAGGCCCTGTTCGACCACCAGCAGGTCGTGATCAAGGCGTACTCCGTCTTCGGCAACGTCGAGGTCCGGGTGCCGGAGAACGTCTCGCTGCGCGGCACCGGCGGCGGGGTGTTCGGCAACTTCGAGGTGGCCTCGCTCGACGCCGAGGACCCGCAGGCCCCGGCGATCTACGTCGACGGCTGGGCGGTGCTGGGCAACATCGAGGCCCGGCCCAAGCGGGGCAAGCTGGTGGCGGACATCCTGGACCGCGTGCAGCGCTCGGTGGACAGGGGTTTGCGCGGGCGCTCCGACCGTTGACGGCCGCGAACCCACCGGAAACGGACCCGACGAGTCCGCCGGAACCGGGGTGCCGGACGGTGAATTCCCGTGCCGCTGACGGCGGTTCGGGACTCAGTGCATAGGCGCGCGTACATCGGGTAAGCCTTGCTGCATCGTGTCTCGCTCGCGAAGCCGTCGTCAGGAGTAGACCGTGCTGCAACCGCCGCATTCGTCCCTGCAGGTAGCCGCCGTCCCGGCCCAGCGGGGGCCCGCGCGAGACAGGGACGAGGACGCGCCCTGGCACACCGAGGCGGTGTGCCGCCGCGACGAGGCGGCGCTGTTCTTCGCCCCGTCGAAGGAACCCACCGCGGCCCGGCTGTCCCGCGAGGACGCGGCCAAGCGGGTCTGTGCCCGCTGCCCGGTGATGGTCGAGTGCCGCGAGCACGCCCTGCTCCAGCCGGAGCCCTACGGCGTCTGGGGCGGCCTGACCGCCGCCGAGCGCCGCGTGGTGCTGGCCCGCCGCCGGCGCCGCGACCTGGAACTCCAGTCCACCCGCCAGTCCGGCCGCATAGCCGCGGCCGGCTGACCACCGGCACCGCGGGACAAGGGCGCCCTCCCCGCACGGAGGCCGCCCTTCCTCGTCGCTGCGGCCACGCCGGAGCGGAACCCACGAGGTCCGCTCCGCACGGCCGCCCCGCTCCGGGGCGCGGGGGAACGGCGCGCTCAGCCCTTGCCCACCGGCACAGGTCGGCGTCGGCTCAGCTCACGGGGCGCACCCCGCCGACGTCCCGCCTGCGGACCGGTGGCCGCACGGCCGGACCGCAGGGGGCGCGGGGAACGGCGCGCCCGACCACGACGCGCCCGCACACGAACCCCGCACCCCACCCGTCCGACCGGCCGCGTCACTTCGCCCGGTCGAAGTCCACCGCGCTGTACGCCCGCAGTTTGCTCAGCCGGTGCTCCGAGTCGATCCGGCGCACGGTGCCCGACTTGGAGCGCATCACGATCGAATCGGTCGTGGCGGTCTCGGAGCGGTACCGCACGCCCCGCAGCAGCTCACCGTCGGTGATGCCGGTCGCCACGAAGAAGACGTTCTCCCCGGAGACCAGGTCGTCCGTGGTCAGCACCCGGTCGAGGTCGTGCCCGGCGTCGACGGCGCGCTGCCGCTCCTCGTCGTCCTTGGGCCACAGCTTGCCCTGCAGGGTGCCGCCCAGGCACTTCACGGCGCAGGCCGAGATGATCCCCTCCGGGGTGCCGCCCACACCCAGCAGCAGGTCGATGCCCGTGCCCTCGCGCAGGGCGAGGATGGAGCCCGCCACGTCGCCGTCGGAGATCAGCTTGATGCGCGCGCCGGTGTCCCGGATCTCCTTGATGATGCCCTCGTGCCGCGGCCGGTCGAGGATCACCACGGTGACGTCCTCGGGGGTGACCCGCTTGGCCTTGGCGACGCGGCGGATGTTCACGTTCACCGGCGCGTTGATGTCGACGAAGTCGGCCGCCTCCGGCCCGGTGACCAGCTTGTCCATGTAGAACACGGCCGACGGGTCGAACATCGTGCCGCGTTCGGCGGCGGCCAGCACCGCGATGGCGTTCGTCATGCCCTTGGCGGTGAGGGTGGTGCCGTCGATCGGGTCGACGGCGATGTCGCACTCGGGGCCGGTCCCGTCGCCCACGCGCTCCCCGTTGAACAGCATGGGGGCTTCGTCCTTCTCGCCCTCGCCGATGACGACGACGCCGTTCATCGACACGGTGGAGACGAGCGTCCGCATGGCGCGCACGGCGGCGCCGTCGGCCCCGTTCTTGTCCCCGCGCCCGACCCAGCGGCCGGCGGCCATCGCCGCGGCTTCGGTGACCCGTACGAGCTCCAGGGCGAGGTTGCGGTCGGGTGCCTCGGAGGGCACATCGAGCTCGGACGGCAAATGATGATGTTCGGTCATCGGAGCGCACCTTTCTGTACGACGACGGCCGGATGAGGGTTCCGGGGCACTCTATCGCCGGGCGAACAGAATGAGCAGGGGCCCCCACGGATGAGCGCGACCGGGACCTGCGACGATGGGGACGTGTCAGCAGGAAAGAACAGCATGCAGAAGTCGGCCCGGGACATGCTCCTGTCCCTGGGTCTCATCGGGCTGGTGGCCGGGTTCGTCTGGCTGTTCATCCCGCACGACGACGGCGAGCCCGACCTCCCGCGGGTGGACTACCGGGTCGACCTGCTCACCGCCCGCCGCGCCGCCGCCTACCCGGTGGCCGCCCCCGTGGGGCTGCCCGACACCTGGAAGGCCACGTCGGTCCGGTTCCGGGGCGACGAGGGCGATGCCTGGCACCTGGGCTACCGCGCCCCGGACGGCGAGTACGTGGCGGTCGAGCAGTCGACCCAGAAGCGCACGCTGTTCATCGAGAACAAGACGCAGAAGGCCGAGCGGACCGACGTCACGCAGGAGATCAACGGCGAGACCTGGGCGCGCTACGAGGGCAGCCAGTACGACGCCCTGGTCCTGGAGCACCCTGACGGCTCGACGACCGTCGTGACCGGGACGGCCTCCTTCGGGCAGCTGACGAAGATGGCCAAGGCGCTGCGCACGGAGTGAGCCGGCGCGTGCCCTCGGTCGGCAGCCGGAGGGCGCAGAGGCCGGACGGCCCGGACGGCCCGGGAGGCCCGGGAGGGCCGGGAGGGCCGGACCGCCCGGGAGGGCCCGACGGGTTCGGAGCGCCGGCGGGGGCGACGGGATCGGCGGGGTCGGCGGCCGGTCGGTCCGGGAGGTCATGAGGGCGTCCCGTCCGGTGCCCGAGGGGCGGCCGACGGGCACGTGCTCGACCCCGGGCCCGGACCCCGACGCCTCCTCGCGGACCGGCAGCGACCGGCAGCGGACGACGGACAGGACAGGGCCCCGACGCGGATCGGATCGCGTCGGGGCCCTGTTCCGCTGGTGCGGGTGAGGGTGAGGCGTGGGGCCGCCCGGCCGCCCACCCGTCAGGTCGGGGCGGGCCCTCGGCGGCGTCCCGTCGGCTCAGACCGTCGTCACGACCTGCTCGTAGGACAGGCGCGGGCTGCGCGGGAACCAGGCGTCCGGGCCGGGGCGACCGATGTTGACGACCATCAGCGGGGTGTGGTCGTCGTCCAGGAACTCCTTGCGGATGCCCTCGAAGTCGGCGCCGGTCATCGGTCCGGCGGCCAGGCCGGCGGCGCGCACGCCGAGGATGAAGTACCCGGCCTGCAGGGTGGCGTTGAGGGCGGCGGAGCCCTCGCGCCCCGGGCGCTCGGAGAAGAGGGCCTTGGCCTGCGGGAAGTGCGGGAAGAGCTGGGGCAGCTCCTCGTGGAACTCGTTGTCCGCGGAGAGGATCGCCACCAGCGGGGCGGCCAGGGTCTTGGCGCGGTTGCCCTCGGCCATGAGGCCGGCCAGGCGCTCGCGGGCCTCCGGGGAGCGGACCAGGGTGACGCGCAGCGGCGACTGGTTCATGGAGGTCGGGCCGTACTTGACCAGGTCGTAGATCGCCTGGACCTGCTCGTCGGTCACCGGCTCGTCGGTGAAGGTGTTCGCCGTGCGGGCTTCGCGGAAGAGCAGGTCCTGGGCGGCCGGGTCGAGAACGAGAGACATGCGTGAACCTTTGCGGGACGTACGTGCAGGGGTACGCCGGAACCGTGTGCACTCCACGGACGTTCCGACGAGCACGACAGTACGCGCAGGAAGTTCAAGGTTCAACAAAAGTCGGAATCCGGTGATCCACTTCACAGCACGCGGTGGTCCCGGCTCCGCCGCACCGCGCGGTGGGCCAGGCCCCGCCGGATCACGCAGTCCCGGCCCCTTCGGATCACGCGGTGGGCCCGGCCCCGTCGGCGCCCTCCGGCCCGGTCCCCGCCCTCGCCTCCTCCTCGGCCAGGGCCGCGTCCAGCCGGGCGCGCGCCCCCTCCAGCCAGCGCCGGCACACCCGGGCCAGCTCCTCGCCCCGCTCCCACAGCGCGAGGGACTCCTCCAGCGTCGTGCCGCCCGTCTCCAGCCGCCGCACGACCTCGATCAGCTCGTCCCGGGCCTGCTCGTACCCGAGGGCCTCGGCCACCGCCGCCGTCTGCTCCGTCTTGCCGGTCATCCGCCCACCCTACGTATCGACTCGAACCGTGAACTCGCCCTCGGACACCCGTGCCCGCAGCTCCTCGCTCGGCGCCACCTCGTCCGGGGCGCGCACCGCGTGCCCGTCCGCGCGCTGGAGCACGGCGTACCCGCGCCGCAGCGTCGCCGCGGGGGAGAGGGCCACCACCCGCGCGTGCGTGTGCGTCAGCTCCGACTCCGCCCGGTCCAGCTGGTGCCGCAGCGACCGCCGGGCGCGGTCCAGCAGCGCCGTCACCTCGTCCTCCCGGGCGTCCACCATGCGGTGCGGATCCTGTATCGACGGCCGGGCCAGCGCGTGCGCCAGCCCCCTCTCCTCCCGGTCCAGCAGCGCGTGCACGCACCGCCGCGCCCGGTCCCGGAGCTGCCGCACCCGCTCGGACTCCTCACCGACGTCCGGCACGACCTTCTTCGCCGCGTCCGTCGGCGTGGAGGCCCGCAGGTCCGCGACGTGGTCCAGGAGCGGGTTGTCCGGCTCGTGCCCGATCGCCGACACCACCGGCGTGCGGCAGGCCGCCACCGCCCGCACCAGCTGCTCGTCGGAGAACGGCAGCAGGTCCTCCACGCTGCCCCCGCCGCGCGCCACGATGATCACGTCGACGTCCTCGGCCGCGTCGAGCTCCTTCACCGCCTGCACCACCTGCGGCACCGCGTGCACGCCCTGCACCGGCACGTTGCGCACCTCGAACCGCACGGCCGGCCAGCGGTGCCGCGCGTTCTCCAGCACGTCACGCTCGGCCGCCGACGCCCGCCCGCACACCAGCCCGATCAGCTGCGGCAGGAACGGCAGCGGCTTCTTCCGCTCCGGCGCGAACAGTCCCTCCCGCGCCAGCGACTTCTTCAGCTGCTCCAGCCGCGCCAGCAGCTCCCCGACCCCCACCGGCCGGATCTCGGCGGCGCGCAGCGACAGCTGGCCGCGCGGGGCGTACCACTCCGGCTTGCAGTGGACCACCACCCGCGCGCCCTCGCTCACCACGTCGGCGACCGCGTCGAACACCTGCCGGTAGCAGGTCACCCCCACCGAGATGTCGTACGACGGATCCCGCAGGGTCAGGAACACCACCCCCGCGCCCGGCCGCCGGGACAGCTGGGTGATCTGCCCCTCCACCCACACCGCGCCCAGCCGGTCGATCCACCCGCCGATGAGCCGCGACACCTCCCCGACCGGGAGGGGAGCTTCCGCAGACGTGTTGACAGCCATGCCGCGAGGGTAGTGCGCGCCACCGACAACGCACCGTGACCACCGGGCCCCCGAGCCGGGCCCTTACGATGGGACGCATGACCGCTTCGCCTGGCCGCCGTGTCCTGCTCGCCGCCCCCCGTGGCTACTGCGCGGGTGTGGACCGCGCCGTGATCGCCGTCGAGAAGGCCCTGGAGCAGTACGGGGCCCCCGTCTACGTCCGGCACGAGATCGTGCACAACAAGTACGTCGTGCAGACCCTGGAGAAGAAGGGCGCCATCTTCGTCGAGCAGACGGAGGAGGTCCCGCCGGGCAACATCGTGATGTTCTCCGCGCACGGTGTGGCGCCCGTCGTCCACGAGGAGGCCGAGCGCGGCCGCCTCGCCACCATCGACGCCACCTGCCCGCTGGTCACCAAGGTCCACAAGGAAGCGGTCCGCTTCGCCCAGGAGGACTACGACATCCTCCTGATCGGCCACGAGGGCCACGAGGAGGTCATCGGCACCTCCGGCGAGGCCCCCGACCACATCCAGCTGGTCGACGGCCCCGAGGACGTCGCCAAGGTCGAGGTCCGCGACCCCTCCAAGGTGGTCTGGCTCTCCCAGACCACGCTCTCCGTCGACGAGACGATGGAGACCGTCGACGCCCTCAAGGACAAGTTCCCCCAGCTGATCTCCCCGCCCAGCGACGACATCTGCTACGCCACCCAGAACCGCCAGCTCGCCGTCAAGCAGATGGGCGCCGACGCCGACCTGGTGATCGTCGTCGGCTCCCGCAACTCCTCCAACTCCAAGCGCCTCGTCGAGGTCGCCCTGCAGGCGGGCGCCCGCGACGCCCACCTGGTGGACTTCGCCGACGAGATCGACGAGAGCTGGCTGGAGGGCGTCACCACCGTCGGCCTCACCTCTGGCGCCTCGGTGCCGGAGGTGCTGGTCGAGCAGGTCCTGGAGTGGCTGGCGCAGCGCGGCTTCGAGGACGTCGAGATCGTCCGGGCCGCCGAGGAGTCCATCGTCTTCTCCCTGCCCAAGGAACTCCGCCGCGACCTGCGTGAGGAGGCCGCCGCGCTGGTCGCGGAACGGCGAGGCTCCGCCACCGGCGCGACCGACGCCTCCGCCTGACGCCGGGCCGCCGTCATCCGGCCCGGCGCGGCCGGATGACGCGGCACCGGGGGCCGGGGTGAGTACCGTGGATCCATGGAGATCTTCGGCGTGGACATCGGCGGATCCGGGATCAAGGGCGCCCCGGTCGACCTGGACAAGGGGGACCTGGCGCAGGAGCGCCACAAGGTCCTGACTCCGCACCCGGCCACACCGGACGCGGTGGCCGACGGCGTCAGGGAGGTCGTCGGACACTTCGGCTGGACCGGCCCCGTCGGCATCACCTTCCCCGGCGTGGTGGAGGGCGGCACCACGGTGCGCTCGGCGGCCAACGTCGACAAGAGCTGGATCGACACCGACGCGCGCGTCCTGTTCGGCAACCGCCTCGGCGGCCTGCCCGTGACCCTGGTGAACGACGCGGACGCGGCCGGGCTCGCCGAGATGCACTTCGGCGCCGGCCGCCACCGCCGGGGCACCGTCATCCTGCTGACCCTCGGCACCGGCATCGGCAGCGCCGTGTTCGTGGACGGCGTCCTGGTCCCCAACACCGAGCTGGGCCACCTGGAACTCAACGGCCACGAGGCCGAGAAGCGGGCGTCCAGCAAGGCCAGGGAGGACCACGACCTGTCGTGGGAGAAGTGGGCCCACCGGGTGCAGAAGTACCTGGCCCACGTGGAGATGCTGTTCTCCCCGGAGCTGTTCGTCCTCGGCGGCGGCGTGAGCCGCAAGGCCGACAAGTTCCTGCACCACATCAAGGGCATCAGGGCCGAGGTGGTCCCGGCGAGCCTGCAGAACAACGCGGGCATCGTGGGCGCGGCACTGCGGGCGGCGACGGGTTCGTAGACCGGCCGCGGGCTCGTGGGTCGGCGACGCGGGTTCGTGGGTCGGCGACGCGGGTTCGTGGGCCGGCGGTGCGCGGGGCCGGAAGCGGGAGGGGCAGGGCCGGAGGACTCCGGACCGCCTGTCCGCTCCCGTCCCCGCCCGCGCCCGCTCGGTTCCGCCGGCGCCCGCTCGGTTCCGTCTGCCCGATCCCGTTCCTCGGTCCCGTTCCCCGGCCACGCCCCCGGGTCCCCGCCTGCCCGGCTCTTCCCGCCCGGTCCGTCTCCTCACCCCTGCGGCCGGTTGCGCGCGTTCCTCCGCCGGATCATCCGGACCCTGCGGACCAGCGCGATCGTCCCCGCGATCAGGGTGCCCCCGTACAGCCAGCCGGCCTGCGTGGCGAGCCCCGTCACCATGCCCATGGCCGCCCCGCCGGTGCCGTCGCTGTCCACGAGCGGCACCAGGCCCACGGCGAACGCGATCGGCACCACCACCGGCGCGGTCAGCAGGTCCCCCCGGCGCACCCACAGCGCCGTCAGCGCGCTCACCGGCAGGAACAACACCCCGTAGGCGGTCTGCGAGGCGAACAGCGCCGCGTCGATCAGGCCGAGCACCAGCATCACCAGGCCGCAGAACAGGCCCCCGCCGAGCCCGGTCAGCCGGGGATCGGGCAGCCGCCGGACCGCCGCTGCACCGGGGCGGCGGCCCGCCACCGGACGCCGCTGAGGCGCCGCCTCCCGGCCCGCCGGATGCGTCCGGACCTGCGGATCGGCCCTGCCCTGCCCCTGCACACGGGGGCGGGCCTGTGCACCGGGCCTGCCCGGCGCGGGGGGCCTGCCCTGTCCGCCCGGCTGCCTTCCCTGCCCGCCCGGCTTCCCCTGCGGGCCGGGTCTGCCCTGGGCTCCCGGCCGCCCCTGGGCGTCCTTGCGCCGCTCCGGGACGCGGTCGGGCCGTGGGGAGCGCACCACACCGCCGCCGGCCGCCCGTCCCGCCTGTGGGGGGACCGGTGGCCTGGGCGGCTCGTCACGTCGCGGTGCGGGCTGCGGGGGGCGCGTCCTGGGTTGCTCCACCGGACCAACTTTGGTCGGTTTATGTGCCGAATAGCCCGCCTGACACGCCGGGGGCCGGAACTGTCCAGGCGTTCGACGTAGCGCCGGGCCGCCCGCGGGCACGCCGTAGACTGGTGGATCGGCCCACGCAAGCCCAGTCGCCGGGTCCTCGTCACCCTCACCTCACGTAACGGGAAGTCGCAACGTGTCGCTCACGATCGGAATCGTCGGTCTGCCGAATGTCGGCAAGTCGACCCTGTTCAACGCCCTGACCAAGAACGACGTGCTGGCGGCCAACTACCCGTTCGCCACGATCGAGCCCAACGTCGGCGTGGTCGGCGTCCCCGACGCGCGCCTGGCCAAGCTGGCGGAGATCTTCGGCTCCCAGAAGATCCTCCCCGCCACCGTCGACTTCGTCGACATCGCGGGCATCGTGCGCGGCGCCTCCGAGGGCGAGGGCCTGGGCAACAAGTTCCTCGCGAACATCCGCGAGTCCGACGCGATCTGCCAGGTCATCCGCGCCTTCAAGGACGAGAACGTCGTCCACGTCGACGGCAAGGTCTCGCCCAAGGACGACATCGAGACGATCAACACCGAGCTGATCCTCGCCGACCTCCAGACCATCGAGAAGGTCCTGCCCCGCCTCCAGAAGGAGTCGCGGATCAAGAAGGACATCGCGCCGAAGGTCAAGGCGGTCGAGGAGGCCAAGGACCTCCTCGAGAAGGGCGACACCCTGTTCGCCCACGGCATCGTCCAGGGCAGCGAGCGCGCCGAGCTCCTGCACGACCTGCACCTGCTCACCACCAAGCCGTTCCTCTACGTCTTCAACGTCGACGAGGACGAGCTGACCGACGAGGACTTCAAGAACGAGCAGCGCGCCCTGGTCGCCCCCGCCGAGGCGATCTTCCTCAACGCCAAGCTGGAGGCCGACCTCGCCGAGCTGGACGAGGAGGACGCGATGGAACTCCTCGAGTCCGTCGGCGCCCAGGAGCCCGGCCTCGCCACGCTCGCCCGCGTCGGCTTCAACACCCTCGGCCTGCAGACGTACCTCACCGCCGGCCCCAAGGAGTCCCGCGCCTGGACCATCAAGCGCGGCGCCACCGCCCCCGAGGCCGCCGGTGTCATCCACACCGACTTCCAGAAGGGCTTCATCAAGGCCGAGGTCATCTCCTTCGCCGACCTCGTCGAAGCCGGCTCGGTCGCCGAGGCCCGCGCGAAGGGCAAGGCCCGCATGGAGGGCAAGGACTACGTCATGCAGGACGGGGACGTGGTGGAGTTCCGCTTCAATGTTTGATTGAAGTTGAGCCACTTTCTCAGGTTTCGGAAAACTGCAGTTCAGAAGGGGTTCGCCTTCAAGGTGGGCCCCTTTTCTGATGGCCGGAAGGTGCAGGTGAAATGAAGCTTTGCCGGTGCTTCGCAGAACGCTCCTGGAACGGGGTGAGGCGGTGCCTTTTGTGAGGTTGGTCCGCCCGTACGCGGCGACCAGCAGGACCCGGTCCTCCAGCGACAGGCTCCAGGGCCGGCCCTTGCGCACCGGATCTGCGCCCTCGCGCCGCAACGCGGTGACCAGCTTGTCGAACTGACGCGGACTCAGCCCGGTGAACGGGGCTGTCCAGGAGGGCTACGACGCGGCGGTCACAGCAGACACAGCAAGATCATCTCACCCGTGACCAGCAGTTGCGGGACAGCCCTCAGACGATGCGGATGACGGGGGCGGGTTTGATGTCCTGGGCGTCGACGAGGGTGCGGATGTGGTCCGGGTCCGAAGTCCAGATGATGGCCCCGAGGCTGGCTGCCATGGTCACGACGGTGGCGTCGACGATGTCGGAGGTGCCGGCCTTGCCACAGAGAATGCCTGCGGTCTTGGCGGTTTCGAGGCCGACGGGTGCGACGTGGCACCCGGCGAGGAACTTGCCGAGTCTGACCTGGCGGCGGGAGTCCCGCCATGCCTGGCTGACGACGACGGACGGGACGTGGATGTCCCGGCCGTCGTCCAGGGCCAGACTGTGGCGGACCCACATGCGTCGGTCGTCGTTGTCGATGGCGATGAGTACCCCGGCGTCGTACAGGTAGGGGATGTTCACGCGGCCGAGGCTCCCGAGCTGCTGAGGTACTCGGCGTCGGCGGCGGCCAGCTCCGCGCGGGCGGCGGCGAGCTCTTCCGGGGTGAAGGCGCCGTGTTCCGCCTGCCACTCCTGGATGACGGCCCGGCCGGCCCGCAAGCGCAGCTCGCGTTCGGCTGCTCCGGCGACGAGGCGGGAGAGTGGGATGCCTTCTTCTTCGGCGGCTCCGGCCAGGGCTTCGACCAGGGCTTCGTCGAGAGTGATAGTCACCTTCTTGGTAGCCATACAGCAACCATAGCGCGGTATGGCCTTAGGTGCTGATGCGCGGATCACGTGCTGACGAGCGCGGAAGGTGCGAGCGCATCCGGCGAGGAGGGCTTCGCCGACTCGATGGCCCGCGGGGCCGCGGGTGGGACTGGTCCACAGTTGCTGAAAAGGGTGGATGGGTGATGAATATCTTGCTCGGCTGTGGGGTGACGGTGCACGGTTTCGAGCACGGGCCAGGCGACGGATCGGTGCATGCCTCCGGTGCGGGGTTGGCGGCCTCCACGGTCAATGACCGGATGGTGATGGTGGCCGCCATGATGGAGGCGGCCGTCGTCGACAGACGCATCCCGGACAATCCCGCGCGCGGCGTTCCGGATATCCCGGGCGGCCCCGTGTGGGGTGGACGAGGACGAGAATCCCACGCTGGGCGAGGTCGATCTGATCGCGGAGGACATCGCCCCGCCGTACCGGCTCGCGGTCTGCCTGCAATCGGGTACCGGACAGCGCCCCGGCGAGGCCCTGGCCTTCGCCACTGGGTGCCGACGCTCTGGTTTCGTCCGGATCCGCTGGCAGGTCAGCGCCAAGGCTCGCCGCGATGACGGCCGCACGGCCTTCGTGCCGCTCAAGCACCGGGCGGAGGGTGAGTACCGGGACGTCCCGGTAGCCCCGTTCGTCGGGCAGGAGATCGACGACGACCTGTCGCGGTGGGAGCCGGCGCCCGTGGCCTTCACCGGAGTGCGGGGCAGGCGACGGCGCCTGGAGGTTTTCTTCGCCCCGCGCCAGCACGGCAAGGGCGTGATGCCCACCGCCTCCACGCGCGACGCCCGTCGGCGGCAGGGGCTCGTCGGAGAAGCCGGGCACCCGGTCGAGGCCGTCGAACACGCCCCGCCAGTACCGGCGGTCCTCCTGGAAGCCGGCCGAGGCACGGTACCGCCCGTCCTCCTCGACCAGGGCGGCGAGGGGACCGAAGGGGGTGGCGGCGGGTGCCCGGCCGGCGGCCAGCGCGTCGTGGACCTCCGCGGCGCGCCGGACCAGCAGCAGCGACCCCACGCCGTCGGAGACGATGTGGTGCAGCTGCCAGAACCAGAGGTGCCGCTGCGGCGAGAGGCGGAGCACCGCCGTGCGGGCGACCTCCCCCGCGGACGGGGCGAGCGGAGAGTGGACGCGTACCCGCATCCACTCCCGCGCCGCCTCCCGCGGATCCGCCTCGCCGGTCAGGTCGACGAGCGGCACGGGAGCACCGGGCGGGGCCCCGGTCCGCTGCCACGGCCCGTCCGCGTCCTCGCCGAAGGACGTGGACAGCGCCTCCGCCTCGGCGAAGGTCCGGCGGACGGCGTCCCGGAGGAGCCCCGGGTCGAGCGGCCCCGTGATGTCCAGGAACTCGGCGTAGGCGTGGGCGAGTCCGGAGGGGTCCAGCTGCCGGCCGTACCAGATGCCGGCCTGGCCCGCGGTGAGCGGAAGCCGGGACGGGAAGCCGGCGGGTGAACCAGACACGTCGGAGCTCTCTCGTGGGAGGGAGGGCCGGACGGGCCCGGCCCTCGCGCTCGGTGCTGCTGTGTGTGGGGGGCGTGCGGCTACTGGGGTGCGGCGCCGGTGCCGCGACAGATCTCCAGCAGCGCCATCGCGATGGCCGTTCCCTGCCGTCCGTACGCCTCGGTGTAGGGGGAGATGACGCGCATCTCGCGGGCGAGGTCGGTACGGGTGCCGCCGGAGGTGAGGCGGATGCTCTGGATCGCGCGGGAGAGTTCGCGGCGGCGGCCCACCAGAGCCCGGATCTCCGCGTCCACGCGGTCGAGGTCGGCGCGGAGGGCGGACATGTCCGCGAGCGCGGTCGACTCGGTCTGCGGCATGGTCAGTTGCCCCAGGTGTGGCCGAGCGGGCCGAGCAGGTCCGAGACCGCCGCGCGGGTCTCCTTCTCGGCGTCCTCGAGGGTCTGCACGGTGGACGGGAGCACTCCCGCGGACTCCGTGGCCATGGCCGACGGCGCGGTGGCGATGCCGGCGGCCAGCACGGCTAAGGCGACGGTGACGGCGCGGCGGGCGGCCGGCTTGACGGGGTGGTGGGTCAGGGTGCGCATGGGTGTCCTCTCCTCGGATCCCCGGGATCCTGATGTCGGTGACGCTCTCGGTGATGCGATCCTCACACCCGCCACGGGCTCCGTCAGCATTGCCGATTGTCAGGCTCCTGTGATGGCAGCTCCCTGTCATGCCGCCCGTTCCGGGCGCCGGAGCCGAGCTGCTCCAGGGCGCGGACGACGGGCAGGGGCGGCGCCCAGTCGAGGTGGGCGCCCACCGCCGGAGGGAGCACACGGGCCACCAGGCGGGCCGCCGCCCGCTCGGTCTCCCCGCTGTCCGGGTGGCCGAGGAACAGCGTGAGGTGCGTCCCGCCGCCGGACGCGCGCAGCACGTGGACGTGCTCCAGACGGTCCTCGGGCCGTGCCGTGCGGCGGATGCGGTCGATGAGCGGCAGGTGGCGCGGCAGGACTCCGGCCGGGACGGTCGTCGAGACCAGGTACATGGGTTGCGCCTCCGCGAACATCCGGGGAACCGACTCGCGTACCCCTGAGTAAGGTTGCCCTGGCTCGAAAGTGGCTGGGATGATTGGGGTGACTGCGGTGTAATGCGCGCTGTCGACGGGGGAACTTCGGGGGGAGTCGGGCGATGGGTCAATTGGGTCTCGATGCGGACGCCGAGGCGGTGTACCGCATTCTTCTGAAGCGCCCCAGAGCGGGTGTGGCGGAGATAGCGGAAGGGCTCGGATGGCCCGTCGAGCGCGCCGAACACACCCTGGACAGACTGGCCGAACTGACCCTCGTGAGAAAGTCCTCCGAGGAAATGGACAAGGTCCGTCTCGTCAATCCGGAATTCGGACTCGCCGGGCTTCTCCAGCGCCGGGAGCGGGAACTGGCACAACATCAGCAGGCGGTCGCGGCCACCCGCCTGGCCATCACGCAGATGCTCACGGAGTACGGCGACGACACCGGGGCGCAGACCGACGAGGTGCGCCGCTACATCGGCCTCGACGCCATCAACTCCCAGATCGAGCGGCTGGCCCAGGGCGCCGAGAGCAGCGTCGAGGTGTTCGCGCCCGGCGGTGCCCAGACGGAGGCGGCCCTGGAGGCCGCCCGGCCCCTCGACCAGGCCGCCGTCGAGCGTGGCGTCCAGGTCCGCTACGTCTACCTGGACTCGGTGCGCAACGATCCGGCGACCCTGAACTACGCGCGCTGGCTGGGCGCCATCGGCGGCGAGGTGCGCGTGCTGCCCCAACTGCCGCCCCGCATGATCATCTTCGACCGGCGGGCCGCCATCGTGCCCATCGATCCGGAGGCCGCCGCGCGCGGCGTGCTGATCCTGCGCGGGGCCGGGGTGGTCACCGCCCTGGTCTCCCTGTTCCGGGAGACCTGGACGCGCGCGCAGCCGCTCTGCGGCAGCAGGGCGGCGGCGACGGACCCGGACGGGCTGACGAGTCAGGAGCGGGCCGTCCTCGACCTGCTCTTCGAGGGGCACACCGACGAGGTCGTGGCCCGCAAGCTGGGCGTGTCCGTGCGCACCGGCCGGCGCATCACCGCCGACCTGATGGCGCGTCTGGGCGCCCGCAGCCGCTACCAGGCGGGGGCGCTGGCGATGGAGCGCGGATGGCTCGGCGGGAGCATCCGCCCGGACACCGATGCGGGCCCGGACACGAACACGGATGCGGCCCCGGACACGGATGCGGACGCTGACGGGGACCGCAGGCGGGCCGGGGACGACGGCGGGACGGCGCCCGCGCTGTCCGCCGGAGACTGAGACCACCTCCCGGCCGGCGCCGTTCGGCGGTGTCATCGCGCGTGCGCGGGAGGTCCGGCCGGGGCGCCGGCCGCGTCGGTCACGGAAGGGGCGGGAGGCGCGTTGACCGCGTCGGGCACGGGCCTGCCGCCGAGCGCCAGCAGCACCGACTCGGCGGCCCGGGTGCCGGCACGCTCCTGCGCCTCGGGGGTGCTCGCGCCGAGGTGCGGCGTGCCGATCACGTTGTCCAGCGCGAACAGCGGCGAGCCGGTGCAGGGTTCCTCGGCGTACACGTCGAGGGCGGCTCCGGCGATCCGGCCCTCGGCGAGCGCGGCGTGCAGCGCGTCCTCGTCCACGATGCCGCCGCGCGCCGCGTTCACGATCCGCAGGTCGGGGCGGACCCGGCGGAGGGCGTCGCCGCCGATCAGCCCGGCGGTGCCCTCGGTCAGCGGCAGGTGGACCGTGAGGAACTGGGCTCGGGCCAGCAGTTCGTCCAGGCCGGTCAGCCGCACGCCGAGGGCGTGGGCGTGCTCCGGGTCCGCGTACGGGTCGTACGCGAGCACCCGCATGTCGAACGCGGTGAGCCGGCGCGCCACCAGTGAGCCGATCCGCCCGAGGCCCAGCACGCCGAGCGTCTTGCCCGCCAGTTCCACGCCCGTGAACGCGCCGCGCTCCCAGCGTCCGTCCCGGAGTGAGGCGTGCGCCTGCGGGACGTGCCGGGCGAGGGCCAGCAGCAGGGCGACGGTGTGCTCGGCGGCGCTGACCACGTTGGACGCGGGGGCGTTGGCGACCAGCACGCCCGCGGCGGTGGCCGCGGCGACGTCCACGTTGTCGAGGCCGACCCCCGCCCGGGCCACGATCCTGAGCCGTGGCGCCGCGGCGAGCGCCTCGGCGTCGATGCGGGTGGCGGAACGCACCAGCACCGCGTCGGCACCGGCGAGCGCCGCGAGCAGCGCCGGCCGGTCGGTGCCGTCGACGTGCCGGACCTCGACGGAGCCGTTCCGGGTGAGGACCTTCGCGGCCCGGGGGCTGAGCGCGTCGGCGATGAGGACGACGGACTGACTCATGGGGCGAGTGGCCTTTCCGAGGTGGGAGGGGTGGGGCGCGGTCGGCCCCGGGGCGGGGGCACGGCCGGTTCCGGGGACGGACGCCGGGACGGCCGCGGCGAGCGGGGCGGACCCGTCGTGCGCGGCCGGGCGCACCGGAGCGCCCACGGACGCGGGCGCGGGCGCGGCCCGGGGCCGGTGCCCGGGGCGTCCAGGTCGTACGGGTGCGGGGGAGCCCCGGGCGGCCGGGGTCCGGCCAGGACAGCAGCCGGGGGCGCTTGCGCCGGGCGCGGTGACGCGCGGCAGCCCGGGGGGCCACCGGGAGCCCGTCGCCGGTCGCCCCGGTCGCCCTGAGCAGGGCCTCCTCGCGCGTCCAGGAGCGCGTGAACCCGGCGGCGCGGCTCGGGCCGGGAAGCGCCGCGAGGACCGCGCGTTCCGGCCCGCACAGCGCCCGTTCGCGGCCTCCTGCGCGTACCGGGCGGTCCGCTCCCCGTGCACGCCGACCTCGGTGCCGAGCGCCACGGCCGCCGCCACCCGGTCACCGGAGGGCCGGGACGGCCCGAGCGGCCCCGGCGGGCGGGGCTCGCCGTGCGGGCCGCCGCACCGCCGGCACGTGGCGGTCGGCGTCGACGGCCCGGCGGGAACGCCGGGAGGGGCACCGGCCACGACGCGCGCGAGCGCGTGCGCGACAGGGCGGAACGCCCGCGCGGCCGGCTGCCGCAGCCTGCCGGAACGGGCGCGCCCGTCCTCGTCGAGGAGCCCGCGCAGCGGCGGCCGGGCACTGCGGCCCGACGCCCGCCGCAGCCGGCAGACCCCGGGCCGCAGTGCCGGCACGCACCCCCCGGTCCCGGGGGTCACAGCCCTCCGTCCACGGGGAGCACCGCCCCGGTGACGTAGGAGGCGCGGTCCGAGGCCAGGAAGGCCGCGGCCTCGGCGACCTCCGTGGCGAGCCCGGTCCTGCCCAGCGCGGTGCGCTCGGTGACCTGCGCCCTGACCTGCTCGTCGAGGACGGCCGACATGTCGGTGTCGATCAGGCCCGGCGCCACCGCGTTGACGCGGATCCCGCGCCGGCCGACCTCCTTCGCCAGGGAACGGGAGAAGGCGATGATGCCGGCCTTGGACGCCGCGTAGTTGGTCTGCCCCGCGTTGCCGTGCAGGCCGGTGACGGAGGCGACGGTCACGATGCTGCCGGCCCGCCGCTTCAGCATCGGGAAGACCACCGCCCGGCAGACGTGGTAGACGCCGGTCAGATTGGTGTCCACCACCTCGTGCCAGTCGCTGTCGGCCATCATCAGCAGGGGCTTGTCCCGGGTGATGCCGGCCGAGGTGACCGCCACCGCCACCGGGCCGACGTCCCGTTCCGTGGCCTCGACCCAGTCCCGCACCGACGGGGCGTCGGTGACGTCGGCCCGCCGCGCCAGCACCCGGGCGCCCAGCTGCTCCAGCTCCTTCCGCAGGTTGGCGGCGGCCTGTTCGTCGCCGCGGAAGCAGAAGGACACGTCGTACCCGTCCGCGGCCAGCCGCAGGGCGACCGCCCGGCCGATGCCGCGGGAGCCGCCGCTGACCAGGGCGACCGGCCGGCCGTCCGCCGGCCTGCCGCCGCTCACGCGTCCGCCCCGTCCGTCAGCAGCCGCAGCACCGCGCAGCCCACGGGACCGTCCGGGTCCGTGGTGGTGGCCAGGGCGATGCGGCCGGGCTCGCCCGGCTCCGACAGCAGCGCCGCGAGCTGGTACGCCCCGGTGGCCGCGGCCGTCTCGCCGAGCAGCGCCACGGACGCCGCGCGGGCGCGCACCCCGGCGGGGAACAGGTCCTCGTGCACCCGCCGCTCCTGCTCGCCCGCCGCACCCGGCGCCTGGCCCGGTACCGCCGCCCAGACCGCGCCGGCCCCGACGCCCGCCTCGGCGAGGGCCGAGCGGACCGCCGCCGTGAGGGCCCCGGCGAAGTCCCCGTCCCGCGCCACCCGGTGGTGGACGGCCAGCACCTCGGCCAGCGGCTCGCCGGCCGCGGTGCCGCCGGACTCCAGGAGGACCATGACGCAGCCCTCGCCCAGCACCACGCCGGTGCCGTGCGCGGCGTGCGTGAGGTGGGCGCGGGTCGCCGAGTACTCCTCGGCCGACCCGGCCAGTACCCGTTCCGCCCGCCCGTCGGCGAGCAGCCGGCGCGCCTGGTCGAGGGCGACCAGGCCCGAGAGCCGTCCGGCCGCCACGGTGGTGTTGGGTCCCTTGAGGCGGTGGCGGATCGCGCTCGCCGAAGCCGCCCTGTTCATCGCCATGTTGGGGGTCTTCGACGGGGGCACGTCGATGGGACTGGCGCCTTCGAGGGAGGCCCGGGTGAACTCCATGAACCCCTGGACGCTGCCCGAGGCGACACCGAGCACGACCCCGGTGCCGGTGTCGGCGTCCTCGCCGGCCGGGCCGGTGCCGGCCAGCAGCTCCCGGACGGTCACCGCGGTGAGGCCGGTCAGCCGGTCCATGCCCCGGGTGCCTGCCTTCCCCAGCGCGTCGCGGACCTCGAACCCGGGCACGACGCGGGCGGTCGCGTCCGGGTCCGCGGTCCACTCCTCGGGTCCGGCGGACGCGGGCGCCTCGGCGCGGGCGCGCAGCCCCGCGGCGAGCGGGGCGCGGCCCGTGCCGTACGGCGACACGGCCGACCATGCGGTGATGACCGCGGTACTCATCGGACGTACTCCCCTCGGGGGCTCTCGTGGCGGCCGAGCAGGACGACGGCGTTGTTGCCGCCGAACGCGAGCCCGTTGTTCTGCACGATCCGGACGTCGGCGTCGACGGACGTGTTCGGCACCACGTCGACGGGGCAGTCCGGGTCGGTGGTGCGGTGGTTGGCCGTCGGCGGGACGAAGCCGTGCCGGACGGCGAGCGCGGAGGCGATGGCGCCCAGGGCGCTGGCGGCCCCCATGGTGTGCCCGATCATCGACTTCACGCCCACCGTGCGCGGCGGCCGGTCCCCGTAGACCTGGCGGATGGCCGCGATCTCGGTGGTGTCGTTGGTCGGGGTGCCGGTGCCGTGCGCGGAGATCAGGTCGACCTCCTCCGGCTTGACGGACGCGTTGTCCAGGGCGAGGCGGATGCAGCGGGCGACGTTGTCCCGTTCGGGCGCGGTCGGGTGCCAGGCGTCGCAGTTGAGGCCGTAGCCGAGCACCTCGGCGTAGATCCGCGCGCCGCGGGCGAGCGCGGACTCCTCGGTCTCCAGCAGCAGCAGGCCCGCGCCCTCGCCGGTGAGCAGACCCGCCCGCTCGGAGTCGAACGGGCGGCACTCGTCCGGCGCGATGAGGCCGAGCCGGGCGAAACCCGCGAAGGTCTTGCGGTTCAGTGCGTCCGCGCCACCGACGAGGGCCCATTCGCTGCGGCCGCTGCGGAGGGCGTCGAACCCGGCGCCGATCGCGTAGTTGCCGGCGGCGCAGGCGGTGGCGACGGTGGACGCCTCCACGTCGGACAGGCCGAGTTCGCGGACGACGCCGAGTGCGAGGCTGCCGGTGGCTGTCCGGCCCAGGCTCGTGCCGGTGAAGGCCGTGAGCCCGAGGGCGAGGGCCGACTCGGTCAGCAGGTCGAGCTCGCCGACCTCGCCGTCGGTGGTGCCGACGACGACCGTGCCGCGCCGGGCGAGCAGCCAGTCCTCGTCCAGACCGGCGTCGTCGAGCGCCATCCGGGCGGCTGCGGCGGCGAACTGCGTCGCGCGGCCTGCCGACTCCGGGCGCACCCGGCGCAGCCGGGACGCGGCGTCGAAGCCGTGCACCTGGTGGCCGCGGCGGCTGGGGAAACCGGCCGTGTCGAAGACGGTGATGTCTCCGGTGCCGACCCGGCCGGCCCGCAGCCCCTCGGTGAACTCGGCGACCCCGGTGCCGATGCTGGACAGGGCGCCGCAGCCGGTGAGGACGACCCGGCGCGGCCGCGCGGCGCGGCCGGCCGTCGTGCGCCCGGCGCTCACGGCCGACGCCGTTCCGCGGTGGCCAGGACGCCGAGGACGGCGTCCAGGTTGACCAGCTTGACCAGGTCTTCCTGCGGGATGACGACGCCGAGTTCCTTCTCGATGCGGGACAGGATCTCGATGGCGCCCAGCGAGTCGGCGCCGTGGTCGTCGACGAACAGGCTGGTGCCGGTCAGCTCGTCGTCCTCCAGCTCCAGGATGTCGACGATGATGGCCCGGACGGCCGTGACGTCCACGGGAGTGTTCACAGTCATGGCAGCTGCCTCTCGGATCTGGATGGCCTGGTGCTCAGGCGGCGGTACGGGTCAGGGACTTCGGACGCATGTCGGTCCAGGTGCGCTCGATGTGCTCGAGCGCGGCCTCGCGGGAACCGGCGGGCAGGACGACGGTCCAGCCGGCCGGAACGGCGGCGAACTCGGGCCAGATGCAGTGCTGCCCCTCGTCGTTGGCCAGCACCAGGAAGGTGCCGTTCTCGTCGTCGAACGGGTTGTTCTTCATGGTTTTCTGGTTTCCCTTCCTCGGGGAATTCGGGCGGAATGCGACGGCCGGAGCCGTTCTTCACGGCCTTTCCGTTCGCGCGGTGGTGCGTCCGGCTTGCGGCAGGCCAATTCGGTGATGCGTGCGAGCATTTCCTGCGGGTGGTTCGGGAGGGGGGTGGGGAATGGCGCAGGGGCGTGGAGGCGCAGCGCATTCCCCGGGCGTCGTCACGGAAGCCTTTCGAGGTGGTCGGCGATGATCCGGCCGATGTCCCGCTGCGGTGCGGGCCGCATCATCCCGTCGTGATCCGAGGCGATCGTGCGGTGGGTGACGCGCCCCGCGATGTACGGCTCCCACACCGCGACCGTCGGGGAGTCCGCGTCGGTGCCCTGCTCGGCCGAGAGGAACAGCACGTCCCCGCCGAAGCGGTCCGGGACGAACTCGGCGCTGAGGACCGCGTGCCGGCGCACCACGCCCAGCAGCCGGGCCAGTTGCTCCTCGTCCAGGCCGGCCAGCGGGTTGGCGTCCCGGCGGAACAGCTCCAGCACCTCCCGGAGCGTGGGCTCGCCGCCGGCGAAGGCCGCGGCGTCGTAGCCGCAGTACTCCAGGATCTTGGCGAGCAGGGCCCGGTCGTCCGGGATGCCGCCCGGCTCCGGGACGGGGTAGCTGTCGAGGTTCACGAGCAGCGCGACGCGGTGTCCGAGCCCTTCCAGACGCGTGGCCGCCGCATGGGCGAGAAGCCCCCCGAAGGACCAGCCGAGAAGGTGGTAGGGCCCCTCGGGCTGGATCTCCAGCATTCTGCGGACGTACGCGTCCGCCATATCCGGTATCGACTCCGGAAGCGGTGCTTCCGTGATGATTCCGGACGCCTGGAACCCGTAGACGGGGAATTCCTCGGACAGGTGCTCGACCAGCCCGAGGTAGGGCCAGCTGAGCCCCACCCCGCCGTGCAGGAAGAACAACGGCTCACGGGTGCCGTCGGGCCGTATGGGCAGCAGCGTCTCGAACGCCTCGGTGAGCAGCGCGGGCCGCCGCCCACCGCCCCCGCCGGCCGCCGAGGGGCGCCCCGCGGCGAGTTCGGCGGCCCTGTCGGACAGGGTGCGCAGCGCGCGGAACCAGCCCTCGGCCAGCGCCTCGGCGTCGTCCCGGTCCAGCAGGTGGCCCGCCCACGTCCAGGTGGCGACCAGGACGGGCCCGCCGGGGCCGTCCTCGACCAGGGCGTCCACCTCGATGGTGTGGCCCAGCGGCATGCCGTCCGACGTCGCCGCGAACCCCTCCCGCGCCTCGGGGGCGGCCGCCCAGCCGTCGCCGTACGACTCCGCCGCGGCGAAGCGGCCCAGGTAGTTGAAGCCCAGCTGCGGGTCGACCGCGGGCAACGGGGCGGGCCCGTCGCCGAGGTGGCGCAGGATGCCGTGGCCGAGTCCGTGGTCGGGGAGCGCGGCGCGCTGCTCGCGCATTTCCTTCACCGCCTGCTCGGCGTCGAGCGCGGCGGCCCTCAGCAGCACCGGGTGGGTGCCGGTGAACCAGCCGACCGTACGGGAGAGGTCGACGCCCTCGTGCAGCTGCTCGCGCCCGTGGGTCTCGACCTCGACGAGCAGGCTCCGGCCGCGCCACTCGGCCGCCGCCAGGGCGAGCCCGGCGAGCAGCACGTCGTTGATCTCCGCCTGGAAGGCGGCGGGACCGTGCTCCAGCAGCGGGCCGGTGTACTCGGCCGGCAGGGTCAGGCGCCGGGTCCGGGCGGTGGCGTAGGTGTCCCGGGCGGGATCCAGCGCCCGCGCGCCGACCGGCCGTTCCGTGTGCGCCAGCAGCTTGTTCCAGTACGGCAGCTCCCGGGTGCGCGCCGCGGCCTGCTCCCGCAGGAGACCGGACCAGTGGCGCAGGGAGGTGCCGACCGGGTCGAGGGCGGCGTCGGGTCGCTCGTACGCGGTGAGCAGGTCGGGCAGCAGCACCCGCCAGGAGACGCCGTCCACGACGAGGTGGTGCAGCATCAGGACCAGCCGACCGGTGCGTGAGGGCCCCCGGTCGATCCACACGGCCTGGAGGGTGACCCCCCGGCGCGGGGCGAGCCGGTCGCGCGCGGCCTCCGACTGGGCGGCCACCGCCCGCCGCAGCAGAGCCTCGTCCTCGAAGGCCCGGTGGCCCGCGTCGATGCGGGTCACCAGCGGTGCCACCGGCACCGTCCCGGGCGCGCCGATCACCAGCCGCCCGTCGCCCGGCCCCCGGCCCGTCAGGCGCAGCCGCAGGGCGTCGTGGTGGTCGACGACCCGCTGCAGTGCCCCGGTGAGACGCTCCGGGTCCAGGCCGGCGGGGGTGGTGAGCACGACGGACTGGTTGAACCCGTCGATGGGGCCGCCCTCCTCCAGCAGCCGCAGCATGACCGGCAACGGTGCCAGCTCGCCCACGCCGTCGTCGGTGCCGGCGACCTCGACGGGCTCGGCCGCGCGGACGGCGGCGGCCAGCGCGGCCACCGTCTTGTGGGTGAACACGTCGGCGGCGGTGACCCGCAGTCCGGCCCGGCGGGCGCCGGCGACCACCTCGATGGAGCGGATGCTGTCGCCGCCGAGGTCGAAGAAGTCGTCGTCGACGCCGACCGAGGGCAGGGCGAGGACGTCCGCGAAGACCGCGCACAGGGCCCGCTCGGTGTCCGTGCGGGGCTCGCGCGTGGGGCCCGTCGGGTGAGCCGACGGGTCGGGTGCGGGGAGGGCTTTGCGGTCGAGTTTGCCGTTGGGGGTGAGGGGGAGGGCGGGGAGGGTGAGGAAGGTGCTGGGGATCATGTAGCCCGGCAGTGTGGCTGCGAGTGCGGTTTTGGGGTCGTCGGTGGTGCCGATGAGGTAGGCGACGAGGCGTTGGTGGTGGACGGCTGTGGCGGCGTCGGTGATGCCGGGGAGTTGGCGGAGGGCGGTTTCGATTTCGCCGAGTTCGATGCGGTGGCCGCGGATTTTGATCTGGTGGTCGGTGCGTTCGAGGAATTCGAGTTGGCCGTCGGGGCGTTGGCGGACGCGGTCGCCGGTGCGGTACATGCGGGTGCCGGGGTGGGGGTTGTGGGGGTCGGCGGTGAAGGTGGTGGCGGTTTTGGCGGGGTCGTGGAGGTAGCCGTGTCCGACGCCGGTGCCGGCGATGTAGAGCTCGCCGGGGGTGCCGGGGGGTACGGGTTGGAGGTGGTGGTCGAGGATGTAGAGGCGGGTGTTGCGGACGGGGTGGCCGATGGGGGCGCGGGTGTCGAGTGGTGTGGTGGGGGTGATGACGGCGTGGGTGACGTCGTCGGAGCACTCCGTCGGCCCGTAGGCGTTGACGAGCGGTAGGTGCGGCGCCAGGTCCAGCCACTCCCGCGCCAGGTCGGCGGGGAGGGTCTCGCCCGTCACCATCAGGTGGGTGAGCGGGGCGAGTTCGGGCCGGGGCAGGCCGTTGCGCCAGGCGTCGAGGGCGGCGCGCAGGAGGGAGGGGACGACTTCGAGGACGGTGACGCCGTCGGCGCTGATCCGGCCGAAGAGTTCCTGCGGGTCGGCGGCGGTGTCGCGGTCCACGACGACGAGGCGTCCGCCGGTGATGAGGGGGCAGAGCATCTGCCAGACGGAGATGTCGAAGGTGACGGGGGCGTTGTGGACGGTCACGTCGTCGGCCGTCATGGCGAGGTCGTCGACCTTGGCCAGCAGGTGGTTGACCATGCCGGCGCGGTGGACCATGGCGCCCTTGGGACGCCCGGTGGACCCGGACGTGAAGATGACGTAGGCGAGGTCGTCGCCGGTGCCGGAGGGCGGCAGGAGGTCGGTGTCACGGGAGGCGTCCCAGCTGACGGTGGCCGGTGCGGCCGTGGCGGCGGCCAGCAGCTCGGTGGCGGTCTCCTCCAGTCCGGGCCCGACGTAGAGGACGTCCGGGCCGGAGTCGTCGAGCAGGCCGGCGGTGCGGGCCAGCGGTGCCCGCAGGTCGAGCGGGACCCAGGCGGCTCCGGCGCCCAGGACGGCGAGGACGCCGGCCACGAAGGGGATGCCGGGCTCGCACAGCATCGCCACCCGCGACCCGCGGCGCACCCCGGCGCCGGTCAGGCGGCGGCTCAACGCCGAGGCCAGGGAGACCAGTTCGGCGTAGGTGACGGTTCCGTCCGGGTCTTGCACGGCGGTGCGGCCGGGGTGCGCGGCGGCCTGGGCCCGCACCCGTTCCACGACTCCGAGGTAGGGCTCCTCGACGGTGGTGGCGTCCCAGCCCGCCCGCACCGCGGCCGACTCCTCCGGCAGCAGCACCCCGGCCTCGCGGACCGGCCGGTCCGGCGCCGCGACGAGTACGCCCAGCAGGTGCACGAGCCGGTCGGCGAGGGACCGCGCGGTGGGCTCGTCGAAGAGGTCGCCGCTGTACTCCAGGACCGCGTCGATCCCGTCCGCCGCACCGTCCGGCGTGCGCCGCTCGAACAGCTCGAAGGCCAGGTCCGCCTTGGCGGTCCCGGTGGCGATGAGCAGGGGCTCCGACTCCAGGCCGGCCAGGCGGACCGCCGCCTCCGGCGTGTTGTGCAGGGTGAGCATCGTCTGGAACAACGGGTGCCGGGACAGCGACCGGGCCGGTGCCAGCGCGTCGACCAGGGCCTCGAAGGGCAGGTCCTGGTGGGCGTAGGCGGCCAGGTCGGTGGTGCGCACGCGGTCCAGGAGTTCGGTGAAGGTCGGGTCGCCGGACAGGTCCGTGCGCAGCACCAGGGTGTTCACGAACAGGCCGACCAGGTCGTCGAGCACCGGGTCGGTGCGGCCGGCGACGGGCGAGCCGAGCGGGATGTCCTCGCCCGCGCCGAGCTTGGACAGCAGGGCGGCCAGCGCCGCCTGGAGCACCATGAAGGTGCTCACCCCCTGCGCCCGCGCCAGGTCACCGACCGCCGCGTGCAGCGTGCCGTCGACGCGGAACTCCACCTGCCCGCCCCGGTGGGTGGGGGTGGCGGGACGCGGCCGGTCGGTGGGCAGTTCCAGTTCGTCGGGGAGGTCCTTCAGCGCCTCCCGCCAGTGCCCGAGCTGCCGGTCCGCCACGTCCGCCAGCAGCTCCCGCTGCCACAGCGTGTAGTCCGCGTACTGCACGGGCAGCGGTGCCCACACCGGGGCCCGGTTCGCGCGGCGCGCCTCGTAGGCCGTCGCGAGGTCCGCGCCGAGCGGGCCCAGCGACCAGCCGTCGGCCGCGATGTGGTGCACGACGAGCAGCAGCACGTGCTCCTGCTCCGCGACCCGGAACAGTTCCGCCCGCAGCGGCAGGTCCGCCGCCAGGTCGAAGCCGCGCCGTGCCGCCCGCCGCACCGCGTCCTCGCTCATCGCGGTCACCGGCAGGTCGATCCGCACCGCCTCCGCGTCCACGACCTCCTGACGGGCGCGCCCCTCGGTGTCCGGGAAGCGGGTGCGCAGCGCCTCGTGGCGCACGACGACGTCGCGCACCGCGGCCCGCAGCGACGCGACGTCGAGGGCGCCCGTCAGCCGGACGGCGACCGGGATGTGGTACGCCGGGTTGTCCGGCTCCAGCCGGGCGAGGAACCACAGCCGCTGCTGGGCCGGGGAGAGCGGCAGCACGTCCGGGCGCACGGCCGGCGCGGGGGCGGGCCGGGCGTCGCCGGCGTCCGCGGCGAGGGCGGCGAGGGCGGCCGGGGTCGGTGCGTCGAAGACGGCGCGGACCGGCAGGTCGGCGCCGAGCGCCGTGCGGATCCGGCCGGTGAGCCGGGTCGCGAGCAGGGAGTGGCCGCCGAGCTCGAAGAAGGAGTCGTGCGGTGCCGCGGGCGCGGGCAGCCCGAGGACCTCGCCGAACACCTCGCACAGCAGCTGCTCCTGCGGGGTGCGCGGGGCGCGGTCCGCGGTGCGCGGCCCCTGGGCGGGGGCGGGCAGCAGCTTGCGGTCGACCTTGCCGTTGGCGGTGAGCGGCAGCGCGTCCATCGCCACGTACAGGGCGGGCACCATGTGTGCCGGCAGGCTGTCGGCCAGGTGCGCGCGCAGCGCGGCCGGGGCGGCCGTGCCGACCGTGTAGGCCACCAGCTGGGTGCCGCCCGGCAGGTCCTCGCGGGCCACGACCGTGGCCTGGGCCACCTCCGGATGGGCGGCCAGCACCGACTCGATCTCGCCGAGCTCGATGCGGAAACCGCGGATCTTCACCTGGTGGTCGGCCCGTCCGATGTACTCGATCTGCCCGTCGGCCCCCCAGCGCACGACGTCGCCGGTCCGGTACATGCGGCTGCCGGGCGGGCCGAACGGGTCGGCCGTGAACCGGGTCGCGGTCAGTGAGGGGCGGCCGTGGTAGCCGCGGGCCACGCCGTCGCCGGCGATGTACAGCTCGCCGACCGCCCCCGCGGGAGCGGGGCGCAGCGCGTCGTCGAGGACGTACACGCGGGTGTTGGCGATGGGCCGGCCGATCGGCGGCACGCCTCCGCGCTCGCCGTCGAGGACGGCGGCGGTCGACCAGATCGTCGTCTCGGTGGGCCCGTAGACGTTGGTGACCTCGCGGCACGCGGCGCGCAGCGCGGCGGCGAGCGGTTCACCGACGGCCTCGCCGCCGATCAGCACCCGCAGCCCGGCCAGGCTCTCCGGGTGCTCGGTGACCAGGGCGTGCCACAGCGTCGGGGTGGCCTGCATGACGGTGGTGCCGCTGCCGGTGACCAGGGCCGCGAGGGCGGCCGGGTCGCGCACCGTGTCGCGGTCGGCCAGGACCAGTTCGGCTCCGGTGAGCAGCGGCACGAGGATCTCCAGGTTGGAGATGTCGAAGCCGAAGGTGGTGACCGACAGGAAGCGGTCCCCGTCCGTCACGCCGAACCGTTCGCCCATGTCGTGCACCAGGTTGACCAGCGCGTCCTGGTGCACGACCACGCCCTTGGGCCGGCCGGTGGAGCCCGAGGTGTAGATCGTGTACGCGGTGTCCAGCGGGTGCGGGTCCGCGGTGCCCACCGGGCCGGTGGGCCGGTCCGCGAGGAGGCCGGCGGCCGTGTCCAGGGTCAGGTGCGGGCGCTCGGTGACGGCGTCCAGCGCGGCGGCGACCCCGGTCGTGGTGACGACGAGGGCGGGTGCCGCGTCGTCGAGCATGTAACCGATGCGGTCGGCCGGGTAGTCGGGGTCGAGGGGCAGGTAGCCGGCGCCCGTCTTGACGACGGCGAGCGTCGCGACGATCAGGTCGGTCGACCGGGGCAGCGCGAGTGCCACCAGTTCGCCCGGTCCCGCGCCGCGGGCCACCAGTTCGTGGGCCAGCCGGTCGGCGCGCGCGTGCAGTTCGGCGCGGGTGAGCCGCTCGCTGCCGCAGCGCAGCGCGGGGGCGTCCGGACCGGCCGCGGCCCGCTCGGCGAGCTGGTCGCGCAGGGCGTGCCGCGGGTAGGGGCGCCCGGTGGCGTTGTGGGAGCCGAGCAGCGTGGCCCGCTCCTCCTCGCCCAGCAGTTCCAACCGGGCCAGCGGCAGGTCGGCCGCGTCGGGGAGCGCGGCGAGCAGCCGCAGCACCCGCCCGGACAGGGCGGCGGCCTCCTCGGCGGAGACCAGGTCGGGCGCGTGGTCGAGCCGCAGCGTCAGTTCGTCACCGGGCAGCACGAGCAGCGAAACGGGGTAGTGCGTCGCGTCGCGGCCCTCGATGCCGGTGACCGTCAGACCGGGGACGGCCGCGCGCAGGGCGTCCGGGTCCAGGGGGTAGTTCTCGAAGATCAGGACGGTGTCGAACAGCTCGCCGTGGCCCGCGTCCCGCTGGATGCGGGACAGTCCCAGGTGCTGGTGCGGCAGCAGCGCGGTGTGCTGTTCCTGCGCCGCCCCCACGACCTGGGCGAGGGTCCGGGAGGCACCCGTGCCCAGCCGCACGGGCAGCGTGTTGATGAAGAGACCGACCATCGACTCGACGCCCGGCAGCTCCGGCGGCCGGCCCGACGTCGTGGTGCCGAACACCACGTCGTCCCGGCCGGTCAGCGCGCCGAGGACGACGGCCCACACCCCCTGCAGGACGCTGGACAGGGTGACCCCCCGGTCCCGGGCCCACGCGGTCAGGCGTGCCGTGGCCGCCGCGTCCAGCCGGGCGACGTGCCGCTCGGGCAGCACCGGGGCGCGGCCGGGCGGCGCCGGCACGAGCCGGGTGGGCTCCTCCAGCCCGCCGAGCAGCTCCGCGTAGGCCGCCGCGGCGGCCGGCTCGTCGCGCCGGCTCAGCCAGGACAGGTAGCTCTTGTACGCGGTGACGGCGGGCAGCACGGAGGGGTCGCCGCCCGCCGCGTACGCGGTGAACAGCTCGGACAGCAGCAGCGGCATCGACCAGCCGTCGAGCAGGATGTGGTGGCAGGTGACGAGGAACCGGTGGCGGTCCGGGCCGGTGGTGATCAGCGTGAAGCGGATCAACGGCGGCCGGCCCACGTCGAACGGCTCGGTGCGGTCCCGGGCGGTCAGCGCCTCCGGGCCCTGCGGGTCCCGCGTGCCGTCCGTCTCCCGCCAGGGCAGGGGCACCTCACGGGGGATCAGCTGGACCGGCCGGCCGTTCCCGCGGTGACGGAAGCCCGCCCGCAGGTTCGGGTGCCGGTCCAGGAGCCCGGCCGCGGCGGCCCGCAGCGCGTCCCGGTCGAGCGGTCCCTCCAGGTCGATGACGAGCTGGACCGCGTACACGTCGAGTTCCCGCCGGTCGTACACGGCGTGGAAGAGCAGGCCCTCCTGGAGCGGCGTGAGCGGCAGTACGTCACTCAGTCCGCCCGACGCCCGCGGCGCCCCGGGCCCCTTCCCCTGTGCGGTCGTGCTCATCCTGCGTCCCCCCACTCGTGTGCGAACTCGTTCTCGAACTCGTCGATCTCGTCCTGGCCGAGGTCCCCGACGAGCCCCACGTCCGAGGGCGTGAGGCCCCCGGCGTCGGGCCGTGCGGCGTGCGCGACCAGGGCCTCCAGCGCCCGGAACCAGCCGTGGGCGATCGCCTCCGCGTCCGTGTCCGCGACCGCCCGCCCCGCCCAGGCCCACTCGGCGACCAGGCGCGGGCCGCCGGGCAGATCCTCGGTGCGCGCGTTGACGCCGAGCGCGTGCGGCAGCGGCATCCCCGGGTCGGTGCCGGCCGCGACGTCCGGCGACTCCGGCGCGACCTGCCAGTCGCCGGGCTCCGCCAGCGCCATCCGGCCCAGGTAGTTGAAGCCCAGCTGCGGCGCCGGACGGTCGCCCAGCACCGCCGCCGAGGCGGTGTCGAGGCGGCTCAGCAGACCGTGCCCGATGCCGTGGTCCGGGATCCGGCGCAGCTGCTCCTTGACCTCCTTCAGCGCCTGGCCGACCGCGGCTCCGCCCGCCCACACGTCGTCCCAGTCGCACAGGCCCACGTCCAGGCGGACCGGGTGCGTCGTGGTGAACCAGCCCACGGTGCGGGACAGGTCGACGCCCGGCACGATCGGCTCCCGGCCGTGCCCCTCCAGGTCGACGAGCACGTCCTGCCGTTCGCCGCGCCCGCGCCGCCAGTCGGCGACCGCGAGGGCGAGGGCCGTCAGCAGCACGTCGTTGATCTCGGCGTGGAAGACCGACGGCACGGTCGTGAGCAGCTGCGCCGTGGACGCGGCGGGCAGGGTGAGCCGCAGCCGGCGGGCGGTCGCCGCGGTGTCCCGCGCGGGGTCGAGCGGCCGGGTGCCGAGCGGCGGGTCGCCGCCGTCCGTGATCTCCCGCCACAGCGGGAGTTCGGCCCGGCGCCCGTCCCGTGCGGCCTCCTCGCGCAGCAGCAGCGCCCACTGCCGGAAGGACGTCCCCACCGGGGCCAGGGGCCGCTCCGGGTGCTCGTAGGCCTGCGCCAGGTCGGGCAGCAGGATGCGCCAGGAGACGCCGTCCACCACCAGGTGGTGCAGGGTGAGCAGCAGCCTGCCGGGACGTTCGGCACCGGCGTCGATCCACACCGCCCGCACCACGTCGCCCCGGGCGGGCGCCAGTTCGCCGCGGGCGGCGGCGGCCTCCTCGCGGACGAGGGCCGCGGGGTCGGCGGCGGGGCTGGCCGCGACCCGGCGCAGAACGTCCCCGGCCCGGACCGCGCCGGGCTCCAGGATCTGCTCGCCCCGCCGGCGCAGCGCGTCGTGGTGGTCGAGCAGTGCCTGCAGCGCGGCCTCGATCCGCTCGTGGGAGGCACCCGCGGGGGTGCGGACGACGGCCGCCTGGTGGAAGCCGTCGGTCGGCCCGGGGATCGCGTCGAACCAGGCCGTGATCGGCGTGGCCGGCACCGGCCCGGTGCCCTCCCCGGCCCCCACGGTCCCGGTGGGCGCGGCGGTCCCGGCGACGCGCGCCAGCCCTTGCGGGGTGCGGTGCAGGAAGACGTCCTGCGCGGTGATCGCGAGACCGGCCTCGCGTGCCCGGCCGACGAGCTGGATGGAGCTGATGCTGTCGCCGCCGAGGTCGAAGAAGCCGGCGTCGGCCCCGACGGACTCCAGCCCGAGCACCTCCGCGAACGCCCGGCACAACGCCGCCTCCCGCTCGTCGGCGGGGGCCTGTCCGGCGGCCGCCCGGCTGTGGTCGGGTGCGGGCAGGGCACGGCGGTCCAGCTTGCCGTTGCCGGTGAGCGGCAGCGCGTCGAGGGCGACGACCGCACTGGGCACCATGTGCTCGGGCAGCTCGCGGGCCAGGTGCGCGCGGACCTCCCGCACGTCCACCGGGGCGTCCGCGGCGACGACGTAGGCGACGAGCCGCTTGTCCCCGGGCCGGTCCTCGCGGACGATCACCGCGGCCCGCGCGACGTCGCCCCGGGCGAGCAGCGCGCCCTCGATCTCGCCCGGCTCGATGCGGAAGCCGCGCAGCTTCACCTGGTCGTCGACGCGGCCCACGTAGTCCAGGCTGCCGTCGGCGTTCCAGCGCACCAGGTCGCCGGAGCGGTACATCCGGCCGCCCGGCGCGGTGGCGTACGGGTCGGCGACGAACCGGCCCGCCGTCAGGGACGGGCGCCGCAGGTAGCCGCGGGCCAGCTGGTCACCGCCGATGTACAGCTCACCCGTCACGCCCGGCGGCACCGGCCGCAGCCGCGCGTCGAGCACGTACAGCCGCGTGTTGTGCAGCGGGAACCCGATGGGCGGCTTGACCGCGCCGGACAGCGGTTCGCTGATGCTCGCGCAGACGGTCGCCTCGGTCGGCCCGTAGGCGTTGCGCATCACGCGCCCGCGGGAGAACCGCTCCACCAGTTCCGGCGCGCAGGCCTCGCCCGCCACGACCAGCTGCACGCCGTCCGGCATCGGCCGGTCGGCCGGCCACGCGGACAGCACCGTCGGCGGCAGGCACACCATCGTGGTGCCGGTGCGCTCCACCAGCTCGGCGAGCGGCCCGCCCGGGCCGCGCTCCTCGGCCGTCGACAGGATCATCGTCGCGCCCGACAGCAGACCGATGGACAGCTCCCAGGTCGCCGCGTCGAAGCTGTACGAGGCGAACTGCAGCCAGCGGGTGCCGGGTCCGATGCCCATCCGCGGCCCCTGGTCGGCCACCATCACGGCGACCGTGCGGTGCTCCACGACCACGCCCTTGGGCCGCCCGGTGGAGCCGGAGGTGTAGATGACGTACGCCGGGTCGTGCACGGTCAGCGGCCGGGTCCGGTCGGCGTCGGCCGGCGCGCGGTCCGGCCGGGACCGCACCGCGGCCCGCACGTCCGGGTCGTCGAGCAGCAGCCGGGGCACGTCCGAGCCGTCCAGGCCGGCGGACTCGGCCGCCATCGTCAGGACGAGCGCCGGGCGCGCGTCGTCGAGCATGTAGCCGATGCGGTCCCGCGGGTAGGCGGCGTCGATCGGCAGGTAGGCGGCGCCCGCCTTGAGGACGGCGAGCAGCGCGACGACCATCTCCGGCGAGCGCGGCAGCAGCAGCGCCACCAGGTCGCCGGGGCCGGTGCCGCGGGCGGCCAGTTCGTGGGCGAGCCGGTTCGCCCGGGCGTCCAGTTCGGCGTACGACAGCACCTGCGCGCCGAACTCCAGCGCCGGGTGCGCGGGCTGCGCGGCGGCACGGGCCGCGAACAGCTCGTGGACCGGGGCCACCGTCACGTCCCGCACCGGTCCCGCCCACGCGCCCAGCACCCGGTCGCGCTCGGCGGGCAGCAGGGCGTCGGCCCGGCCCAGCGGCAGGTCGGGGTCGCCGGTCAGGACGTCGACGAGGTGGGCGAACCGTTCGGCCGTCGACCGGGCCGTCGCCTCGTCGAACAGGTCGCCGCTGTACTCCAGGACCGCGTCGATCCCGTCGGGCCTGCCGTCGGGGCCGTGCCGCTCCGTCAGCTCGAACGCCAGGTCCAGCTTGGCGGTGCCGGTGCGGACCGGAACGGTCTCCACGTCGAGGCCGGGCAGGGAGAGATCGGCGGCGGCGTTGTTCTGCAGCACCAGCATGGTCTGGAACAGCGGCTGCCGGGACAGCGACCGGCTGGGGGCGAGCGCGTCGACCAGCGTCTCGAAGGGCAGGTCCTGGTGCGCGTAGGCCGCCAGGTCGCTCGCCCGCACCCGGTCGACCAGCTCACGGAAGGTCGGGTCGCCGGACAGGTCGGTGCGCAGCACCAGGGTGTTGACGAAGAAACCCACCAGCTCGTCCAGGGCCGGGTCGGTGCGTCCCGCGACGGGCGTGCCCAGCGGGATGTCCTCGCCCGCGCCGAGCCGCGACAGGAGCGTGGCGAGCGCGGCCTGCAGCACCATGAAGGTGCTCGCCCCCTGGGCCCGGGCCAGGGCCGTCACCGCCGCGTGCGTTCCGGCGTCCATCCGGAAGGCCACGGTGCCGCCGCGGTGGCTGGGCACGGTGGGCCGCGGCCGGTCGGCGGGCAGCTCCAGTTCCTCCGGGAGGCCGTCCAGCGCCGCCGTCCAGAAGGCGAGCTGTTCCTCGGCCACCGTGTCCAGGATCCGGCGCTGCCACAGCGTGTAGTCCGCGTACTGCACGGGCAGCGGCGACCGGTCGGGGGCCGCCCCCGCGCACCGCCGCCCGTACGCCTCGGCCAGGTCCCGCGCCAGCGGGGCGACGGACCAGCCGTCGGACGCGATGTGGTGCAGCACGACCAGCAGGACGTGCTCGTCGTCGGAGAGTCGGAACAGCTCGGCGCGCAGCGGCAGTTCGGCCGCCAGGTCGAAGTCCCGGGCGGCCGCGGCGGCCAGCGCCCCGGGCAGTTCTTCCCGGGTCGTGCCGGTGACCGGCAGGGCGAGGTGTGCCTCGGCCGGGGCGAGGATCCGCTGCCGCGGTCGGCCTCCCGCGTCGGGGAAGACGGTGCGCAGGCTCTCGTGGCGGGCCACGACGTCGCCCAGTGCGGCGCCGAGCGCGGCCACGTCCAGGCCGCCGGTCAGGCGCACGGCGAACGGCAGGTGGTAGGCCGCCGAACCGTTGCCCAGGTGGTTCAGGAACCACAGCCGCTGCTGGGCCGGGGAGAGCGGCAGCTCGTCCGGGCGCACGGCGGCGGTCAGCGCGGGCCGCACCGGTCCGTCGGCCCCGTCGGCCGCGTCCAGGCGGGTGGCGAGCTCGGCGACCGTCGGCGCGTGGAACAGCGTCCGGATGGTGACCTCGATGCCGAGCCGGGCCCGGATGCGAGCCGCCACCCGGGTGGCGAGCAGCGAGTGCCCGCCCAGGTCGAAGAAGCTGTCGTCGATGCCGACGGCGGGCAGCCCGAGGACCTCCGCGAAGATCTCGCACAGCGCCCGCTCTCGCGGGGTGCGCGCCGGCACCAGCCCCGAGACGGCGGTGTCCGGGTCGGGTGCGGGGAGGGCTTTGCGGTCGAGTTTGCCGTTGGGGGTGAGGGGGAGGGCGGGGAGGGTGAGGAAGGTGCTGGGGATCATGTAGCCCGGCAGTGTGGCTGCGAGTGCGGTTTTGGGGTCGTCGGTGGTGCCGATGAGGTAGGCGACGAGGCGTTGGTGGTGGACGGCTGTGGCGGCGTCGGTGATGCCGGGGAGTTGGCGGAGGGCGGTTTCGATTTCGCCGAGTTCGATGCGGTGGCCGCGGATTTTGATCTGGTGGTCGGTGCGTTCGAGGAATTCGAGTTGGCCGTCGGGGCGTTGGCGGACGCGGTCGCCGGTGCGGTACATGCGGGTGCCGGGTTGGGGGTTGTGGGGGTCGGCGGTGAAGGTGGTGGCGGTTTTGGCGGGGTCGTGGAGGTAGCCGTGTCCGACGCCGGTGCCGGCGATGTAGAGCTCGCCGGGGGTGCCGGGGGGTACGGGTTGGAGGTGGTGGTCGAGGATGTAGAGGCGGGTGTTGCGGACGGGGTGGCCGATGGGGGCGCGGGTGTCGAGCGCGGTCGTCGGGGTGATGACGGCGTGGGTGACGTCGTCGGAGCACTCCGTCGGCCCGTAGGCGTTCACCAGCGGTATACCGGGTTCCAGCCGGCCCCACGTGACCGCGAGGTCCGCGGGGAGCGTCTCCCCGGTGACCATCAGCGAACGCAGCCCGCCCGTCGCGGGCCTGGGGGTGCCCGCCTCCCATGCGTCGAGGGCGGCGCGCAGGAGGGAGGGGACGACTTCGAGGACGGTGACGCCGTCGGCGCTGATCCGGCCGAAGAGTTCCTGCGGGTCGGCGGCGGTGTCGCGGTCCACGACGACGAGGCGTCCGCCGGTGATGAGGGGGCAGAGCATCTGCCAGACGGAGATGTCGAAGGTGACGGGGGCGTTGTGGACGGTCACGTCGTCGGCCGTCATGGCGAGGTCGTCGACCTTGGCCAGCAGGTGGTTGACCATGCCGGCCCGGTGGACCATGGCGCCCTTGGGACGCCCGGTGGACCCGGACGTGAAGATGACGTAGGCGAGATCGTCGCCGGTGCCGGAGGGCGGCAGGAGGTCGGTGTCGCGGGAGGCGTCCCAGCTGACGGTGGCCGGTGCGCAGGTGGCCGCGGCCAGCAACCGGCCGGCGGTCTCCTCCAGTCCGGGCCCGACGTAGAGGACGTCCGGGCCGGAGTCGTCGAGCAGGCCGGCGGTGCGGGCCTGGGGGGCGCGCAGGTCGAGCGGGACCCAGGCGGCTCCGGCGCCCAGGACGGCGAGGACGCCGGCCACGAAGGGGATGCCGGGCTCGCACAGCATCGCCACCCGTGACCCGCGGCGCACTCCGGCGCCGGTCAGGCGGCGGCTCAACGCCGAGGCCAGGGCGACGAGTTCGGCGTACGAGGCCGCCCCGTCCGGGTCCTGCACGGCGATCCGCGCCGGATGCGCGGCAGCATGCGCCCGCACCCGCTCGACCACACCGGCGTAGGGTTCCTCGACCGTGGTCGCCGCCCACCCTGCCCGCACCGCCGCCGACTCCTCCGGCAGCAGCACGTCGAGGCGGTCGACGCGCGCGTCAGGGCCCGCCTCGGCGAGCGTGGTCAGCCAGGCGAACAGCCGGCGCCGGTGCAGGTCCAGCTCCTCCTCCGTGTAGCGCGTCGGGTTGGCGTCCAGACGGACCGCGTACCCTTCCTCGGCCGCGTCGAGGTAGATGATCTGGAGGTCCTCGACCGGACCGGTCGACAGGTTGTGCAGCAGACCGGTGCACGCGCCGAAGGCGTAGTCGAAGCCCGACTCCAGGACGTTGACGGTCGGGCCGAGCGAACGGCCCGCGTCACCGGTGAAGCCCAGGTCGCGGCGGATGCGGTCGCCCCGGTAGTTCTGGTGCCGCAGGGTGGCGCGCAGCTCGCCCGCGCTGTCCCGCAGGAAGTCGGCGACCGTCAGGCCGGGACGCACCCGCACCGGGTGCGGCACGAAGTTGGCGCGCATGCCCGGGACCGCGCGGGCGGCGGCCGTGGCACGGGCCGGCACCGCGAGGGTGAGCAGGGCGCGGTCCACGCCGGCGGCCCGCTGCACGTACGCGCCGGTGGCGGCGATCAGCAGGGTCTGCCAGGTGACACGGGCGTCCCAGGCCAGCGACCGCAGGCGCTCGACCGTCGCGGCGGGCAGCACCGCCTCGCAGCGCAGCGAGCTCCGGGCGGGCCCGCCGGGGCGCGGCGAGAGGCTCACCGGCTCCGGCTGCTCCTCGAACCGGGCCCGCCAGAATGCCTGCTCCTTGCGGTACTTGGGCGTCTCGGCGTAGGCGGCCTCGTCGTCGGTGAGGGTGCGCGGGTCGGGGAACGCGCCCCCGGCGTCCGGGTCCGCGTACAGCGCGGCGAGCCGGTTGTAGACGAGGACGCGGCTGAAGCCGTCGACCAGGATGTGGTTGACCCGGATGTAGAACAGCAGGTGCTCCGGGCCGAGCCGCAGCAGGACCGAGCGGAGCGTGCCCGCGGTCAGGTCCGGCGGCACCAGCAGGTCCTGCCGCATGAACGTCTCGGCGGCCTCGCGCGGGCGGGGCTCGCCGGACAGGTCGAGCGTCTCGACGGGGAAGTCCGCGACGTCGGCCAGCTCCTGGCGGGGCTCGCCGTCGTGCTCGGTGAACCGGGCGCGGAGGGTGCCGGCCTCCCGCAGCACGCGCTGCCACGCGGCCGTGAAGCGGGCGGTGTCCAGGGGGCCGCGCAGCTCCAGGAAGTCGCCCATGGTGAAGACGGGGTTGCCCGGGTCGGCCTGCTGCCCGTACCACATCTCGCGCTGGGCGGCGGAGAGCGGCAGCTGCCGGAGCGGAGGGGTGGGGGTCATGACTGCGTGGCTCCCGTGGAGAGTTCGGTGGGTTCGATGCCGTACACCTCGCGCACCCAGCCGGGCTGGTAGACGGTGTCGAGATAGCGCTCGCCGAGGTCCGGGGCGATCGCGACCGCCGTGCCGTTCTCGCCGGGACGGTTGTCGGCGAGCCAGCGCAGCGCACCGCTGACCACGGTTCCGGTCGAGCCGCCGAAGAGGAATCCGCCGCGGGCCAGGGCGTGGCAGGCGCTCACCGTGTCGGCCTCGGTGACGTGCACGACGTCGTCGACGAACGAGGTGTCGAGGAGCGCGGGACGCACGCCGGTGCCGAGGCCGGGGATCATGCGCGGACCGGCCGGGCCGCCGAAGGTGACGGAACCGACGCTGTCGACCGCGACGACCGTCACCGGCCGCGGCAGCTCCTTGAAGTAGCGGGCGCAGCCCATCAGCGTGCCGGTCGTGCCGGCGCCGACGAACAGCAGGTCCAGATCGGGGAACTGCTTCTCGATCTGCGGTGCCGTGGTGCGGAAGTGGGCCCGCCAGTTGTCCGGGTTGGCATGCTGGTTCAGCCAGACGGCGCGGGGGTCGGCGGCCAGCAGCGTCCGGACGTAGGCGAGCCGGGCCGCCAGGAAACCGCCCTCCTCGGCCGGCTCCGTGACGGTGTGCACCTCGCTGCCGAGGGCCTCGATGAGCTTGCGCGTCGCCACGTTGGTCCGGGTGTCGACCACGCAGACGAAGCGGTAGCCCTTGGCAGCGGCGATCACGCTGAGCGCGACCCCGAGGTTGCCGGACGACGACTCCACCAGCGTCGATCCCTGGGTGAGCGCACCGCTGCGCTCGGCCGCCTCGATCATGCCGGCAGCGGCCTTCAGTTTGATCGAACCGGCGAAGTTGAATCCCTCGCATTTGAGGTGCAGCGGATATCCGTACAACGTCCGGAGATCAACGTAGAGATCTTCTGTGTTGAATTCGTGCGGAGCCGATATGACCGGCATGATTCCCCCAGGAAAACAAAGCTATCGCGTTGCCGATATGCGGTACACGCGCAGGCTGAGAGGTACGAGAACGGCGACGAGTGCTCCGATGCTGATCACCGAGACGAGCACGGCGTTCTCCACCGGGAAACTCCCGGACGTGGCGGCCCCGGTGTTTCCCCACAATTGCCGGCAGGCTTCCGAGACCGCGCTGACCGGATTCCACTCGGCGGCCGTCCGCAGCCAGCCGGGAAGCCCGGTCAGCGGCATGAACGAGCTGGAGAGGAAGGAGAAGAGCACCAGGAGCAGCGCGGCCACGCCGCTGATCGCCTCCAGGTTGCGCATCACCATGCCGAGGAGGGCGCCGACCCAGAGCATGGCGTAGGCGAAGCCGAGCAGCAGCAGGAAGCCGGCGGCGTTCTCGGCGAACGAGCCGTGCACCCGCCAGCCCACGGCGAGTCCGGTCACCGCGACGAGCGCGATGCTCAGGGCCGCGGCGGCGAGGTCGGCGAGGGTGTGGCTGACCAGGACGGTGGCCCGGCCCATCGGCAGCGAACGGAACCGGTCGATCAGTCCCTTGCCGAGGTCCCCGGCCACCCCGATCGCCGTGATGCCGATGCACGAGAGGCCGACCTGGGCGAAGACCCCGGCCATGATGTACTCGCGGTAGCTGCCGCCGGTGTTGCGCACCTCCACGACGGTCGCGAAGAGGTAGCCCAGGATCACCACCATTGCGACGGGCGTGAGCGCCACACCGATGATCTTCTCCGGGGTGCGCCGCAGATGGCGCAGGTGACGGCCGGTGAGGGCCGCGACGTCACTGCCGTGGGCAAGCACCGAACTCATGGGGACGCCTCCGCCTTCGCTGCGTCGGGGTGCGGGGCCGGCGCGCCCGTGGGCTCGCCGGTCAGATGGAAGAACACGTCGTCCAGCGAGGGGCGCCGCAGCGCGAACTCCTCGACGGTGATGTCCGCGTACTCGAGCGCGGTCGCGGCGGACGCCAGCGCGCCCATGCCGTCCGGCAGCTGCACCAGGAGGGTGCGCTGCCGCTCGTCCGGCTGCGGCGGGCAGACCGCCAGCGGGGCTAGCACGGCGGCCGCCGGCGCGAGGTCCGCGGCGTCGGCGACGGTCACCTCCAGTCGCTCGCCCCCGACCTTCCGCTTGAGCTCGTCGGAGGTGCCCTCGGCGATCACCCGGCCCCGGTCGACGACCAGGATCCGGTCCGCGAGGTGGTCCGCCTCCTCCAGGTACTGGGTGGTCAGCAGGACGGTGACGCCCCGGTCGGCCTCCTCCCGCACCATCCGCCACAGCGTCGCCCGGCTGGCCGGGTCGAGGCCGGTGGTCGGCTCGTCGAGGAAGAGCACCTCGGGCGAGGCGATCAGGCTGACGGCGAGGTCGAGGCGGCGCCGCATGCCACCCGAGTACGTGCCGGCGGGTTTGTCGGCGGCGGCCTCCAGCTCGAACTGCGCCAGCAGATCGGCGGCCCGGACGGCGGCGCCCCTGCGGCCGAGCCGCAGCAGCCGGCCGAGCAGCACGAGGTTCTCGCGCCCGGTCAGCAACTCGTCGACGGCGGCGTACTGCCCGGCGAGACCGATCCGGCGGCGCACCTCGCGCCGCTGCCGCACGACGTCGAAGCCCGCGACGCGAGCCGTGCCGGCATCGGGTTCGAGCAGGGTGGCGAGCGTGCGGACGGTGGTGGTCTTGCCCGCTCCGTTGGGCCCGAGCAGGCCGAGCACGGTGCCCGCCTCGACCGACAGGTCCACGCCGTCCAGGGCGCGGTGGCTGCCGTACTGCTTCGTCAGGCCGGCCGCCTCGATCGCGGTGTTCACGGAATTCCCCCTTTCACGCCTCAGGTGAATTGGTTGGCTGGATAGGGACTGGGGACGGTTCGTGAGGGTGGGTCAGTGTGGGGCGGGGTTTCCGGGTGAATGCATCACGTGCGGCGGACGCATCTCGTTCCACGCCGTCCGGACAACTCCCGACGAGAAGGAACCTAACCGTCGGCATGGCCGGATCGTGCCGTTCCCCCTGGCCACAGGCTGCCGCTGCAACATGCTGCAGGGTCGCTCACGCCCCGTTGGCAGGAAGCTGCCACGGCATTCAACTGACATGCGGAACAAAGGGGAGTGCGGGCCGCCGAAATCTACAGTGACTGCGTCGCTCATCACGGGCCCCGCTGACGTCCCACTGGGAGAGGTAATGGCAAGTCAACGAAATCTGGCGGCTTCGCTGGGCGCCTGGAGCGCCCGGCACCGCAAGACCGCACTTTTCGGATGGCTCCTCGCCGTCGTCGCGCTCACGGTCCTCGGCGGCATGACGGGGCAGCAGGGTCTGACCGAGGCGGACTACGGCACCGGGGAGTCCGGGCGGGCCGCCCGGGTCCTCGTCGACGCCGGCATCAAGACCCCGGCGCCCGAGATGATCCTGGTCCACAGCGAGGGCTTCACCGCCGAGGACCCAGCGTTCGAGAAGGCCGTCGCCGACGCCATCGCCGCCGTGGACGGGACCGGCCTCGCGCAGAACATCGGCGACCCGTACAAGACCGGCGCGGTCTCCGAGGACGGACACGACGCGCTGATCCAGTTCGCGGTGAAGGGCGACCCGGACACCGCCGCCGACCGCATCCAGCCGGTCGTCGACGCGCTCGCCGAGACCGACGAGGCCCACTCCGGCGTCACCCTCGGCCAGTACGGCGCCGCGAGCGGGCTCAAGGGCATCAACGACTCCCTCGGCGAGGACTTCACCCGCGCCGAGTTCACCGCGGTCCCGGTCGCCCTCGGCATCCTGCTCGTCGTGTTCGGCGCTCTCGTCGCCGCCGTCCTGCCGCTGATGCTGGCGATCACCGCCTGCGTCGCCGCCATGGGCCTGCTCGCGCTCTCCAGCCAGCTCGTCCCGGTCGACGCCATGACCAACTCGGTGCTGCTGCTGATGGGCCTCGCCGTCGGTGTCGACTACTGCCTCTTCTACATCCGCCGCGAGCGCGAGGAGCGTGCCGCCGGCCGCGACAAGGAGACCGCGCTGCGCATCGCCGCCGCGACCTCGGGCCGTTCGGTGCTGATCTCCGGCCTCACCGTGGCCGTCTCCATGGCCGGCATGTTCCTCTCCGGCCTCACGGTCTTCGAGGGCTTCGCCATCGCCACCATCGAGGTCGTGCTCATCGCGGTGCTCGGCTCCATGACGGTGCTGCCCGCCGTGATGGCGATGCTCGGTGACCGGATCGACGCCGGCCGCATCCCGTTCCTGCGCCGCAAGGCGGTCGTCCGCAGCGGGGGCGAGAAGCCGGGCCGCCTGCTCGGCGCGGTCCTCAGGGCGCCCGCCGTCTTCGCCGTGCTCGGCGTCGCGCTGTTCCTGCTCCTCGCCGCGCCCGCGCTGTCCATGAAGACCGAGAAGCTCGGCTTCGACCAGCTGCTCCCCGCCGACAACGTCACCGCGAAGACCGCCCAGCGGATCGAGGCCGTCTTCCCCGGCGCCCCGGCACCGGCCCAGATCGTCTTCAAGACCTCCGACATCACCTCCCCCGAGGCCACCGGCGCCCTCGCCGGCTTCAAGGAGCGCGCCCTGGCCTCCGGCCACGTCAAGAACCCCGTCGAGGTGACCGTCCACGAGGACGAGGACATCGCCGTCATCAACGCGCCGCTCGCCGGCGACGGCCGCAACGCCACGTCCGTCCGCGCCCTGGAGGAACTGCGCGGCGACATCATCCCCGCCACGCTGAAGCAGGACGCGTCCGACGAGGCCCTGGTCGGCGGTGACCTCGCCTTCTCCACCGACTACAACGACCAGCTCAAGTCGTCGATCGTGCCCGTCTTCGCCTTCGTGATGGGCGTCAGCTTCCTGCTGATGCTGCTCTGCTTCCGCTCCCCGGTCATCGCCGTCACCTCGATCGTCCTCAACCTCCTGTCCGTGGTCGCCGCCTACGGCGTGATGACCGCGGTCTTCCAGAAGGGCTGGGGCGACGAGCTGGTCGGCACCACGGCGGTCGGCGCCGTCGAGTCGTGGATGCCGCTGTTCGTCTTCGTCGTCCTGTTCGGCCTGTCGATGGACTACCACGTCTTCGTGGTCTCCCGGATCCGCGAGGCCTACGACCAGGGCCTCGACAACCGCGCGGCCGTCGCCCACGGCATCCGCGCCACCGCCGGGGTCGTCACCAGCGCCGGGCTCATCATGGTCGCCGTCTTCGCGGTCTTCGGCACCCTGTCCATGCAGGACTTCAAGCAGCTCGGCGTGGGCCTCGCCGTCGCGGTCCTCCTCGACGCGACCCTGGTGCGGGCCGTCCTGCTGCCCGCCGTCATGACCCTGCTCGGCCGGTCCAACTGGTGGCTGCCGTCCTGGCTGCGGTGGCTCCCGCAGCTCTCGCACGGCGAGGGCGCCCCGGCCCGGACGGCCGAGCACACCACGCCCCCCGCACAGCAGGCCGGCCCGGCCGAGCACACCCTCGCGGGCCGCTGAGCGACACGGCCCGCGCCCGCCCCCTCTCCTCGTCACTCCTCACGACCCAAGGACCCACCGGCATGTACGAGTTCAGCGTCGTCGGCGGCAAGGCCGCACGCGACATCATCGCGGCCTCCCGACCGGACATCGTCGAGGTCGTCCGCGACACCTACCTCGCCCACCACGACGGCGACTCGGTGAACCCCGACAGCTACTTCCTCCGCTTCCCCGACAAGCCCGACGCCCGCATCATCGCGCTGCCCGCCCACCTGGGTGCCGGCGCCGACGTCTCCGGCATCAAGTGGATCAGCAGCTTCCCGGCCAACATCGAGCGCGGCATACCGCGCGCCTCGGCCGCCCTGCTCCTCAACGACCACGAGACCGGCTACCCCTTCGCCTGCCTGGAGGCGTCCCAGATCAGCGCCGCCCGCACGGCCGCCTCCGCGGTGCTGGCCGCGGAGCAGCTGACCGGCGGACGCACCGCAGGCCGGCTGACCGTCGTCGGCGCGGGCATCATCGCCCGCAACATCCTGGAGTTCTTCGCCGCCCGTGACTGGCAGGTCGGTTCGGTCACGGTCCACGACCGCAACGAGGAGTACGGCGCCGCGCTCGCCGCCCACGCGACGAACGCCCTCGGCTACCCGTCCGCCACCGAGCCCGACCTCTCCTCCGCCCTCACCGGCGCCGACCTCGTCGTCCTCGCGACCACCGCGGCCGAGCCGTACATCACCGAGCCGGACGCCTTCGCACCCGGTCAGGTCGTCCTCAACATCTCGCTGCGCGACATCGGCCCCGAGCTCATCGAGGGGGCCTACAACATCCTCGACGACGTCGAGCACTGCCTGAAGGCCGACACCTCCCCGCACCTCGCCGAACAGAAGTACGGCGACCGGCACTTCGTCACCGGCACCCTCGCCCAGGTCGTCCGCGGCGAGGTGGCCGTCGGCGACGACAGGCCGGTCGTCTTCTCGCCCTTCGGCCTCGGCGTCCTCGACCTCGCCGTCGGCCTGCACGTCCTCCGCGCGGCCCGCGCGGCGGGCGAGGCCGTGGACATCGCGGACTTCTTCGGCGAGACCAGCCGCTGGTAGCCGGCCACCACCCCCACGCACGACGGGGCCCGGGCAGGTACCCACCTGCCCGGGCCCCGCGGCACGCCTCGCCTCGGTCACCGCGCCTGTGCGCAGGGCGTGTCGAAGGACGCGGACACCAGCCCACCTGCCCATGGTGTCCTTTTGATCATGTGATGTCATGACTGTGACCAGCGGCCCGACCAGCCGCTGTGAACACGGGGGGAAGGACTCTCAGGCATGCCCACACCAGCACCACCAGCAGTACGTGCGGTGTCTCACAGCACGCGGCGCCGCACCTGGCGCCCGGCCGACATCTACCTGGCCGGCGCCCTGGTAGCGGCAGGTGTCCATGCGGGGCTGCTGATCGTGCGCTTCGCGGCGTCCGACCCGCTCTTCGGCATCAGGGACCTCGGGATCGTTCCGGCGACCTTCGTGATCGCCCTGGTCGGGCAACACGGGGCACGGCGCAAGAAAGCCGGGTGAGGTGAGCTCCCGGCCCACACGGAACCGCCCGTCCGGGCCCATCGCGTCCCGGACGGGCGGTTCCCCTCCGTCCTCCTGCGGAGGCCGGGCGCCGGCCCGGCCCTCCGTCTCACCCCACCAGCCGGTACGAGGCGGCCACCCCGAGGAAGATCAGCGCCGCCAGCGTGCTGCACGTGTAGTGGAGCCGCCCGGTCACCGCCCACCAGCGGCGCCGCCAGGACAGGACCGTGCACACGACCATGGCGCCCGTGGTCGCCAGCGCCACGCCGGTCAGCGCCGGGACCGCCCGCAGCAGCGGCGAATCGCCCACGATGATCGTGCGGTTGAGGGCGTTCGGGTCGGCGGACAGCAGCACGAAGCAGACCACCGCCGCGATGATCAGCGCACCGGACGCCCACAGCAGCAGCCGCGCCGCCCGTGCCCCGGCCGGCGTGCCCGGGGAGCGGCGGCGGACCAGGGCGAGCACCGGCAGCGCCAGCACCGTCAGCGCGAGGAACGCCAGCGAGCCGAGCAGCACCTGCTGGTGCAGCACCGGGGAGAGGTACCAGGGCAGCCGCTCGTAGGAGACGGAGGCGTCGGAGGCGACCGAGAGGCGTCCGTCGCGGAACGCGAGGCGGTCCTGGCCGCCCTTCTCCTGGAACAGCCCCGGGCTCAGCTGCACCCAGTGCCGCTCGCTCACTTCCGGGTCGCGGGACAGCCCGGTCGTGGTCAGCGTCGCGCCCTCGCCCGCGGTCACCCGGACCGACCCGATCAGCGCGCTGACCCGGGTCAGCTCCGAGGAACTGGTCCGCGTGGAGCGGTACTCGCCCTCGTACGGCGTGACGTCGGCCCGCGAGACGGAGCGGCGGGCGCCGGCGGCGGTGCCGAAGTGGCCGGCGAAACGGTCCACGACCTCCTGCCCCGCGTACGCGGCGGAACCGTCCTCGCCGTCGCCGTTGTAGACGACGTACACCGCCGCGTCCCGGTCCGGCAGCAGGGCCAGGTTGCCGTGGAAGCCGGGCAGGTCACCGTCCTTGACCAGCATCCGCTGCCCGTCACGGACCCGCTCCTCCAGGATGTAGCCCAGGCCGGGCAGCCGGTCGTCGTTGCCGAACTGACGCGTCATCAGCGCGGCGGCCGAGCGTTCGGTCAGCACCGCACCGCCGCCGTCGAGCAGCGCCGTCAGCAGCCGGCCCATGTCGGCCGCCGTGGTGACCGCGCCCGCACCGGTCGGGGACCAGTCGCCGTACTGCCCGTCCTGGGCGCGCTGACCGCCGCCCGCCGGGCGGTGGCCGCGGGCGAGGCCGGCGGCGATGGCGGGGGGGTGCGGCTGCGCGAAGCTGGTCCGCGTCATCCCGAGCGGCCGCAGCACCGACTGCTCCAGGTAGTGCGCGAAGGGGGTGCCCGTCACCGACTCGACCAGGTAACCGGCCAGCGCCACACCGTAGTTGTCGTAGCTGGCGACCTCACCCGGCGGGCGCACCCGGCGCGGCTGGTGCGCGGCGAGGCTCTCACCGAGCGGGCGCACGTCCTCGGGCCGGGTGGCGGCCCGCCCGATGATGGTGTTGTCGAAGCCCGCCGTGTGCGTGAGCAGATCGCGTACCGTCACGGGGTGCCCCGGATACGTGTCCTTCACCTGGAAGGTCCTGAGGTAGCGGTTGACGTCGGCCGACAGGTCGAGACGGCCGCGCTCCACCTGCTGCAGGACCGCGACCGCCGTGAACAGCTTGGCGTCGGAGGCCAGGAAGAACCCGGTGCGCCGTGGGTCGACCGGGGTCCCCGCGTCGGTGTCGGCGACGCCGTAGCCGCGGGTGAGGACCGGCCGGCCGCGCTCGACGACCACCACCGACGCGCCGGGGATCCGGTGGTCGGCGAGCTGCCGGCGCACGAGCGCGTCGACGGTCCCCGGCAGACCGGACGTCCCGTCGGCCGCGGGGAGTCCGGAGGCGGCGCGGGTCTCCGCCCGCACCGCGGGGGTCGCCGAGGCGGTGCCGGCGCCCCCCGCCAGGAGCAGCGGGACGCACAGCGGGAGGAGCAGGTGCCGCAGTCGCTGTCGCATCGTCATGGAACAAGTCAAGACCGCGCGCAGGGAGCGGGACAGCCACCTCGGTGGCGTCCCGAGGGGGACCTGGGTACACCATCGGAGACGGGACGCACGTCCCCTGTGCACGGCCCCCGAACGGAGCAGACTCAGGGCATCGGCACGGCAGGGAGCCGTGCACAGAGGGGAATGGGACGACCGTGAACAGTCTGGACATACGCACCGGTTACCGAGCCGTCGGCAAGGGACTGCCCGTCCTCGGTCTCGTGATCGCGGAACTCGTCCTCTTCTGCCTCTTCCTGACCGCGGTCTCGCTGATCGGCATCGGCCTGGGCGTCCTGCTCGTCCCGGCGCTCGCCGTCGCCGTGCGGTCGGTGGTCAACGCCTCCCGCCGGCTCGCGGAGAACTGGTCGGGCCGGCCGATCGAGGAGCCGTACCTGCCCGCCCCCGCCGCCGAACCGGGTCTCAAGGGCCAGTGGCAGCGCACCCACTGGGTGCTCACCGACCCGGCGACCTGGCGCGACCTGGCCTGGATGCTGGTCAACCCGGTGGCCGGCGTGACCCTCGCCCTGATGCCCTTCGCCCTCGTCGTCAGCGGCGTCGGCGGCATCCTGATGCCCGCCTACTACCGCCCCATCGCCGACGCGGGCTCCAACTACTACCTGTGGATCCAGATCAGCGATCTGACCTCCGCCTTCTACTGCGCCGCCCTCGGCGTCGTCGTCCTGGCCGCCGGCCTGACCACCGGGCCCGCCCTGCTGCGCGCCCACGCCTCCCTGGCCCGCACCCTGCTCGCCCCGACCCGCACCGTCCAGCGCGTCCGCCGCCTCACCGACAGCCGCAGCGACGCCGTCAGCAGCTCCGCGGCCGAACTGCGCCGCATCGAGCGGGACCTGCACGACGGTGCGCAGGCCCGTCTGGTCGCCCTCGGCATGAACCTGGGCGTCGCCGAGCAGCTCCTCAGCAAGGACCCGGAGGCCGTCCGCGCCATTCTGTCCGACACCCGCAAGGCCTCCGCCGCCGCCCTGACCGAACTGCGCGACCTGGTCCGCGGCATCCACCCGCCGGTGCTCGCCGACCGCGGCCTCGCCGACGCGGTGCGCGCCCTCGCCATGGACAGCCCGCTCGACGTCACCGTCAACGCCGACCTGCCCGGCCGCCCCGAGGCGCCCGTGGAGTCCGCCATGTACTTCGCGGTCGCCGAGGCCCTCGCCAACGCCGCCAAGCACGCCGAGCCGGACACCGTGAGCATCGACCTCTGGTACGAGAACGGCTCCCTGCGCGGCCAGGTCATCGACGACGGCCGGGGCGGCGCCGACCCCTCGCGCGGCACCGGGCTGCGCGGCATCGAACGCCGGCTGGCGGCCTTCGACGGCCTCCTCGCCATCAACAGCAAGCCGGGCGGACCGACCACCCTCACCATGGAGCTGCCGTGCGTGTTGTCCTAGCCGAGGACCTCTTCCTGCTGCGGGACGGACTCGTCCGCCTGCTGGAGTCCTACGACTTCGAGGTGGTCGCCGCCGTGGACACCGGGCCCGGACTGCTCCGGGCCCTCCTCGACCACAAGCCGGACGTCGCGGTCGTCGACGTCCGGCTTCCGCCGTCGTTCACGGACGAGGGCCTGCGGGCCGCCCTGGAGGCCCGCAGCCACATCCCCGGCCTGCCGGTCCTCGTCCTCTCCCAGTACGTGGAGCAGCTCTACGCCCGCGAACTCCTCGCCGACGGCAGCGGCGGCATCGGCTACCTCCTCAAGGACCGGGTGTTCGACCCGGACGGCTTCGTGGACGCGGTGCGCCGCGTCGCGTCCGGCGGCACCGCGATGGACCCCGACGTCGTCGCCAAGCTGTTCGCCAAGGAGCACCACCGCGACGGCCCGCTCTCCCGCCTCACCCCGCGCGAGCGCGAGGTCCTCGGCCTGATGGCGGAGGGCCGCTCGAACGCGGCGATCGCCCAGGAGCTGGTGATCACCGAACGGGCGGTCATCAAGCACACGTCCAACATCTTCACCAAGCTGGACCTGCCCCCGTCGGAGGCGGACAACAGGCGCGTCCTCGCGGTCCTCGCCTACCTCAAGTGAGGTGCCGTCGGCACGCGTCACGGCTGCCGTCGCCGCCCGTCTCCGTGCGCTCGGGACGCGCCGACCGGTCGTCGGAGGCCGGCCGCCGCCGGCCGGTCCGTGCCCGGCTGACCCGGGATCAGCGCCCGGTCGACCCGTCGATCAGTTCGCGGAGGATGTCCGCGTGACCGGCGTGGCGGCCTGTCTCCTCGATCAGGTGCGTGAGGGCCCAGCGGGTGCTGGGTGAGGAGCGCCCGGGGAGAGGCGCGGCGAGGTCGGTGCAGGAGTCGAGTACGGCGTTCGCCCGGTCGACGGTCTCCCGGTAGCGGGCGACGACCTCCTCGACGCCGTCCTCCTCGGGGGCCCGGAAGGTGGCCTGCCAGTCGGTGACCCGTTCCCCGAGGAACGTCGCGCGCTCCACCCAGGTGAGGTGGTGCAGCAGGCCGAGCAGGTTCGTGCCGGACGGGACCGCGGCCGTCCGCACCCCGGGTTCGGGGGCACCGTCGACCTTGTCCGCCATCGAGGTCCGGAGGTAGTCCAGGAAGCCGCGCAGGACGTCGGCCTCGGTGTTCGCGGTCCGGGGCGGCGGGGTGTCCCGGCGTCGGCGGTGAGGGGCGGTGGGCGGGGGCATGGGGCCTCTTCCTTCGGTGGTGGAGCAAGGCGTCGGCGGGGCCGACGTGTTGGTGGGGGCCACGGGTTCGGTGGGCCGACGGGGTTCGGTGGGGCTCACCGGTTCGGTGAGGCCGACTGAAGCGGTGTGGTTCGGCGGGCCCGACCGGTTCGGTCGGCGGCCGACGGGTTCGATCGGCCGCGCCGGCCGGACCGACCGAACCAACCGAACCGGCCGAACCGGCCGAACCGGCCGGCCGCCGGGTCAGCCGGTGCGGCGTACGAGCAGGACGTGGTCGGTGACCTCGGCGGTGCTCCCGTCGGGTCCGGTGGCCGTGCGGGGCGACGCGTCGGCGCGGTCGACCGTCCAGGTCGCCGGATCCAGGGCCAGGTCCTCCGCGACCTCCGTGGGACTCGGGTACCGGACGTCGGGGTCCTGGTCCCACGACCAGGGGGCCGTCGATCCGTGGTCGACGACCAGCAGGCGGCCACCTGGGCGCAGGGCCTGCGCGGCCCGGCGCAGAACGGTGGCCCGGTCGAGCTCGTAGGGGGTGTGCAGATAGTGGGCGGTCACGAGGTCGAAACGGCCCGCCGGGAACGACCGGCTCAGGTCGTGGCGTCGGGCTCTGACCTGCTCGCCCAGGCCGGCCCCCGCCGCGCGCTCGGTGAGCCGCCGCACCGCCACGGCCGACAGGTCGACGGCCGTGACCCGCCAGCCCCGTCCCGCGAGCCAGAGGGCGTCGCCGCCGTTGCCGCATCCCAGGTCGAGGGCGTCACCGGGCGGCAGGTCCGCCGCGGTCTCGACCAGCCGGGCGTTGGGGCGGGGGGAGGCGGCCTGCGGACGGGCCGCGTGGACGTCGTCCCAGAAGGTGACCGCTGCGTCGGTCGCACTCATCGGGGCTCCTCATCGGGTCGGTGTGCGCTCTGCCGGAGTGTTCGCCAGTCTCACCCGATGTCCCGGAACCGGCACGGCGACTTGCAGCTTCGGCAAAGGGAGTCCCGTAGGGGTCCGCTGAGGGCGGGCGGCGCGACCGCCGCAGGAAACCGGCCCCGGCGGGCCGCCGCCGGACCTGGCCGGCGCGGTGCGACCCGGGGTGCGGTCCGGCTACGGCTTCCGCTCGTCGGTGACCGCCGCGGGCAGCGGTGAGGGACCCCCGTGCGAGGTGCAGACCTCCGCGCCGCCGTCGGCCGGGACCACGCAGGCCCGCACGGCGGCGGGGTAGGGCGCCTCGATCATGGGCGAGTAGGTGTCCCGGTCGTAGGAGATCGAGCGCGTGGCCGAGAGCTTCTCCTTCCCCTCGACCCGGGCGGTGTCCCCGACCTCGCCCTCGGTGATGCGCGCCCACGCGGCTCCGCACCGCGGGCTGTAGCGCAGTTCGAGGTAGAGGCCGTCCACCTTCTCGGCGGCGGCCGTCCACACCCCGATGTGGCATTCCATGCGCTGGGCGTCCTTGCCCCGGCACTCGAAGCCGGTGCACCGGGCGACGCTGCCCTTCGCCTTGGGCTCGCTCTGGCTCACCGGCGGGGAGATGAGCATCCCGCCCAGCAGTCCCGTGACCATGCCCACTCCGGTCGCCGCTCCGAGCAGGAGGCTCCAGCGCCGGGGTCTTCGGCGGGCGGCAGGGGGCGCGGGCCGCTGCGGCTCCTGCGCCCCGGCCGGGCCGGCGGCCGGTCCCGGGTCCGCGTCCGCCGCCGGTACGGAGGCGGGAGCGGCGGGCGAGGTGCCGTTCGCGGGCGGGGTGTCGGCCACCACGCGCTCGGCGGGCTCCGCGGGCCCGGAGTCCTCCCCGGTCGGTGTTTCGTCCCGGGTGCGCTCGACGGTCCCGCCGGCCGGCTCGTCCGCCTGCTCGGACCCGGTGGCCTCCGGGCTCCGTACGTCCGGCTGCGCGCGCTCGGCGATCTCCAGCATGAGGAGCAGCCGGTCGGGCCTGACGCCCACCGCCCGGGCGAACTCGTGCACGGCCTGCCGGGGCGGCAGCGCCTTGCCGCTGAGGTAGCGCCCCCAGGAGGACTTGCTGTAACTCGTCCGGTTGGCCAGCGTGGCCAGGGTCATCCCGTGGCGGCGGCGCAGGAGCCGCAACTGTTCGGTGAGCAGTTCGGCCTCCCGGGCGGACCCCCCGGCCCGCGAGGTCTCGTCCTGTCCCGCCACCCCTTGTCCTCCCTCGCCTACTCCCGCCCGTCACAGGGGCGTTGACGCGTCCCACGTCCCATCATGTCCCATCGCGTCCCACCGCTCTACCGGCGTCCGCGGCCGACCGCCGACCATGTGATCACCGCGTCGGGCCACCGCCGGGAGCACGACCGGACGCTGCCGGCGGCACGACCGGACGCTGCCGGACGCGCTGCGGATCCGCGCCCGGGGGGAGCCGTCGGCACCGTGTCCGGGGTCCGGTGCGTCTCGTGACCTGCGGCGGCACCACGGGGGAGTGTCGCCGCAGGTCATGTGGCAGAGGCGCGCGTAGGACGGCGGTCTGTGGGCGCGTGGGCCAACGACCCGCGTACGCCTCGTGAATGACGCTGCCGAAGCCCCCACTCCCCATGTGTCGCCGGCATGGCGGGGCTGTTTCGTTCGTGCAGGGCCCTTGTGCAATTCCTGTGCAACCCTCAATCTTTCGCTGATGCCCGGATGAAGAAGCCTGCTGTTGACATGCTCCTGTCAGGAACGGTCAGTGGCTGGTTCTCTCCGCCACCCCTGGGGTCCGGGCGTCGACCGCACCACCCCCCACAGCACGCGCACCACCGATTGAGGAGGAACCCTCACATGGCAGTGATGCGTCATCCCCGGCGAAGACTGGCCACCCTCGGTGCCGCGGCGTCCGCCGCGCTCGTCGTGAGTCTGGTCTCCGCTCTCCCCGCGGGCGCGGCCCCGGCCGCGGCCGAAGGCCGCATCCAGTACGAGGGCGCGGCGAACGCCGTCGCCGGCAGCTACATCGTGACCCTGAAGGCGGACGAGGCCCGCTCCGGCACCGCGGAGGGCCGGGCCGTCGCCAAGAAGCACGGCGCCGAGATCGAGCGGACGTACACCAAGGCCCTGAACGGGTACGAGGTCGAGGCGTCCGAGGCCGAGGCGAAGCGCCTCGCCGCCGACCCGGCCGTCGCGTCGGTCATCCAGAACCGCACCTTCCACGTCACCGGCACCCAGACCAACCCGCCGTCCTGGGGCCTGGACCGGATCGACCAGCGGAACCTGCCGCTCGACAACTCGTACACCTACCCGGACTCGGCCGGTGAGGGCGTCACGGCCTACGTCATCGACACCGGTGTGCGCATCACGCACAGTGACTTCGGCGGGCGCGCCTCCTACGGCTACGACGCGATCGACAACGACAACACCGCCCAGGACGGCCACGGCCACGGCACCCACGTCGCCGGCACCGTCGCGGGAAGCTCCTACGGTGTGGCCAAGAAGGCCAAGGTCGTCGGTGTCCGCGTGCTGAACAACTCGGGCTCCGGCACCACCGCCCAGGTCGTCGCCGGCATCGACTGGGTGGCGCGGAACGCGGTCAAGCCGGCCGTCGCCAACATGTCGCTCGGCGGCGGCGCGGACAGCGCGCTCGACGCGGCGGTCCGCAACGCCGTCGCCTCCGGCATCACCTTCGTCGTCGCGGCCGGCAACGAGTCCACCAACGCCTCGACCAAGTCCCCGGCCCGCGTCACCGAGGCGATCACCGTCGGCGCCACCACCTCCAGCGACGCGCGCGCCAGCTACTCCAACTACGGTTCGGTGCTGGACCTGTTCGCGCCGGGTTCCTCCATCACCTCGGCCTGGAACAGCAGCGACTCCGCCACCAGCACCATCTCCGGCACGTCCATGGCGAGCCCGCACGTCGCCGGCGCCGCGGCCCTGCACCTCGCCGACAACCCCTCGGCCACCCCGGCCCAGGTCTCCTCGGCCCTGACCGCCGCCGCCACCTCCGGCGTCGTCGGCAACCCGGGCAGCGGATCACCCAACCGCCTGCTGCACGTGGGCGAGGGCGGGACCACCCCGCCGCCGCCCCCCGGTGACCGCTTCGAGAACACCACCGGCGTCACCATCGGCGACCGTTCCACCGTCGAGTCCCCGGTGACCGTCTCCGGCATCTCCGGCAACGCGCCGAGCGACCTGGCCGTCGACGTCGACATCAGCCACACGTACATCGGCGACCTCCGGGTCCAGCTGATCGCCCCGGACGGTTCGGCCTACACGCTGAAGTCCTACGGAGCGGGCGGCAGCTCGAACGACATCAGGACCACGTACACCGTGGACGCCTCCTCGGAGACGGCCAACGGCACGTGGAAGCTGCGCGTGAGCGACAACGCGTGGTGGGACACCGGCCGGCTCAACAGCTGGGCCCTGCAGTTCTGACCGACCCTCACCCATGCACGGCGGGAGCCGTGTTCCGGAGCCCGACTCCGGAGCACGGCTCCACCGCTGTGTCCGGCAGGTACTTCCCGCAGGTGCTCCCGGCACGTCCGCACCATCGACGGGCAGATCCGCTCCTCCATGGCCCGGGCGCGGTGGACGCGACCCGCCCGCTTACGATGCGCGCAGCCGCTCGTCGGCCGGTATCTCCACAGCGCAGCCGAACCAGGAGCGGTATCCGTGTCCCTACCTCCGCCCGCCGGGCCCAGACCGCAGCCGCACGACCCGGCGGACCCGCCCCCCGGAGCCGACGGCCCCGAACACGGCGAGAGCCCAGCGCCCGCGCCCAGCCCGTTCGCCCCACCGGGGTCCCCCGAGCCGCCCCCTGCCGTCCCGAGCTCCTTCGCCCCACCGGGAACGCCCGAGCCGCCGGCCGGTGATGCCCCGGCCCACCCCGATCCGCACGGCCCTTACGGCATCCCGGACCCTTACGGGGCCCCGCACCCCTACGGGACCCCAGACCCTTACGGGACCCCAGACCCTTACGGGACCTCGGACCCGTACGGGACCCCGGTCCCCTACGGGTATCAGGCCCCCCGGCCGCCCGCCCCGGTCAACGGCTTCGCCGTCGCGTCGCTCTCGTTCGGTCTGCTGCTGTTCTGCCTGCCCCTGGTGGGGCTCGTACTCGGGCTGATCGCGCTGTGGCAGATCCCGCGCCGGGGGCAGGGCGGCCGGGGCATGGCGGTCGCCGGGTCCGTGCTGTCCGGTCTGGGGGTGGCCGTGTGGACGGTGCTGTTCACCACCGGAGCCGTCGCCACGGTGTGGGACGGCTTCCGGGACGGGCTGCGCCGCACCGCCGTCCACTCCCTCCGGCCCGGCGAGTGCTTCACCGCGCCGGACGGGAGGGGCGTCTGGTCCGACGAGTTGTACCGGGCGGCCTGCGAGGAGGAGCACCACGGCGAGGTCTTCGCCCGCATCCGCCTCCCCGACGGTCCCTACCCGGGCGACGCGGAGCTCGACCGGAGGGCCGAAGCCGAGTGCCACGCCCACCAGTACGCCTACGTCCTGGACGTCCGGACGATGCCCGACAACGTGGGCGTCTACTTCTTCTCACCCTCCCGGGAGGGCTGGCGTCACGGCGCCCGCGAGGTCGTCTGCGCGTTCGGCGACAACGACCCGTGGGCCGTACTGACCGGTTCGCTGCGCCGGGACAGGAGCACCCTGAACGCCGATCAGATCGCCTTCCTGGAGGCCGAACGCGTCTCCGGGCAGGCCATGGACCGGTGGCCCGACGGGGAGCCCCAGGACAACCTGACGGGGTACCGGGAGTGGGCCGAGGACATCACGGCGGCCCTGGACGAGGAGACCGGGATGCTGCGGGAGCACACCTGGCCCGCCGCTGCCGCGGGGCCGGTGACCGATCTCGTCGCCGACCTGGAGGAGGCCCGCACGGTGTGGGCGCGGGCCGCCGAGGCCGAGGACGCGGAGACCTACGACGACCACTACGCCGAGGGGATGGCCCTTCTGGAGCCGGAGAGTGCGATCACCGCGCGCGAAGCTCTGGGGCTGAGCATCGCGCCTCCGTCGCACGACCCCGGCACCCGGATCACCCCCGGACCGGACGGCGCCGAGGTGTGGGCGGGCCGGGAGTGGGGAGAAAGTGCCTGGGTACGGCGGTAGCCGGGCGCCATTCATCACATCGAGTGATTCTCTGGCCTTTGCTTGCCTGTGTGAACCGCGGGTTGCCACGCTGTTGCTGTCTGTACAACCTGATGGGAGCGGCCCGTGACTTTCGGTGAGCAGCCGGCGTACCTGCGTGTCGCGGGAGATCTCCGCAAGAAGATCGTCGACGGCCGACTGCCGCCCCACACCCGGCTCCCCTCGCAAGCCAGGATCCGCGAGGAGTACGGCGTCTCCGACACGGTGGCGCTGGAGGCGCGCAAGGTCCTGATGGCCGAGGGGCTGGTCGAGGGCCGTTCCGGCTCGGGGACCTACGTGCGGGAGCGGCCCGTGCCCCGCCGGGTCGCCCGCTCCGGCTTCCGGCCCGAGCGCGGCGCCACGCCGTTCCGGCAGGAGCAGTCCGACGCGGCCGTGCACGGCACCTGGGAGTCCCGCAGCGAGCAGACCGAGGTGTGCGGCGCGGTCGCCGAGCGGCTCGGCATCCAGCCCGGCGACCGGGTGATGCGCACCAAGTACCTCTTCCGTGAGGCCGGCGAGCCGATGATGCTCTCCACCTCCTGGGAGCCGCTCGCCCTGACCGGCCGGACGCCCGTGATGCTGCCCGAGGAGGGCCCGCTCGGCGGGATGGGCGTGGTCGAGCGCATGCGCGCCATCGACGTGATCGTGGACAACGTCACCGAGGAGGTCGGTGCCCGCCCCGGCCTCGCCGAGGAACTGGTCCTGCTGGGCGGTGTCCCCGGCCACGTCGTGCTCGTCATCCAGCGCACCTACTACGCCTCCGGACGCCCCGTCGAGACGGCCGACGTGGTGATCCCCGCCGACCGCTACCGGGCCGCCTACCACCTCCCGGTGCGGTAGCACCCGCTGCCCGCTGCCCGCTGCCCGCTGCCCGCTGCCCGCTGCCCGCTGCCCGCTGCCCGCTGCCCGCTGCCCGCTGCCCGCTGCCCGCTGCCCGCTGCCCGCTGCCCGCTGCCCGCTGCCCGCTGCTGGCGCGCGTCCGCCGTCCGTCCCGGGCGTGCGCCCGGCCGCGGCGCCCGGCCCGGGCGCCTCGTCGTGCACCCTCCCGGTGCGCAACCCCGCCCCCCGCCACCCGTGTCCCGCTCCGGCGTCGCCGGCATCGCGCCGCCCGCACCCCGCCGACCGCACACCCCGCCGGGCGCGGTCCGGGCGGCCGTGCGAGCCCCCGGACACGCCGTTCACACCCTCCGTGCGCCGCCGCTCCGGCGCACGGAGCGCCGGGCACGTCCCCCGGGGCCGTAGCGTTTCGGTCGTTCTCGCTGGTCGTCCGTGAGCCACGGCCGGACTCCGGCATCGCTCTGACCGGACCTGTCGACCGGGCGCACGGCGCATTCACCACCCTGCGCCCCCTGCGTTCTGGCTGGTTGGATACCGCTTTGTAAAAAGACGTGTTCGCAGCGTGAAGGTAAGGCGTAGGCTCGGGCATATGCGGATTGCGGTTTCCTTACCGGGCGGATCGCGGGCGGCACGTGGAGGGGCGCGATGAACGACGGCACGGTGACACTTCCCTGGCTCGTCGTGCGCCAGGACGACAACGGCAATCGCTACCGCGTCGGCCGGTACGCGAGCCGGGCCGAGGCCCAGCAGATCGCGGACAGCCTCGACGGGCGCGGCCACAAGCAGCTCTACTGGGTCGAGCGCATCGGCCAGAACGGCCGGACGCCCGACTGACCCACCCGGCCGATCCCGCCCGACGGGATCTGCCAGACCCACCCGGCCGATCCCGCCCGACGGGATCCGCCAGACCCGCCCGGCCGGTCCTGACGGGATCCGCCAGACCCACCCGGCCGGTTCCGGTGGGTTTCGTCCGGCGCTCCCGCCGGTCCCTGCCCCCGCCCGGGGCGGCCGGTGACGTCTCCGTCCTCCCGTAGGCTCGCGCCCATGGACGAGCGGATCGTGGTGGCCGGTGCGGCCCTCTGGCACGGGGGGCGGCTCCTCGCCGCCCGCCGCAGCGCCCCCGCGGATTTGGCCGGGCGCTGGGAACTCCCGGGCGGCAAGGTCGAGCCCGGGGAGTCCGGTGAGGCGGCCGTCGTACGGGAGTTGCGCGAGGAACTCGGCGTCGACGCCGAGGCCGGGCCGCGCGTCCCGGGGGAGTGGCCGTTGCGCCCGCCCCACGTGCTGCACGTGTGGACGGCCCGGCTGCGCCCCGGCTCCCCGGCCCCCGCTCCCCTCCAGGACCACGACGAGCTGCGCTGGCTCGCACCCGCAGAGGTCTGGGACGTCGACTGGCTGGACCCTGACGTACCGGCCGTCCGGGAGGTCCTGGCCCACGTCGGCCACTCCCCGACCCGGACCTGAGGCGACCGCGGACGCCGGCTCCGGCCCGCCGCCCCTCCCCGCCGCCCGTCCCCGCCCGCTGCCGTGGCCCCGCCCGCCGTGCCGCCGACGCGCCTCCCGGTCGCCGGCCGCCGGCCTCACCACCGCCGGACCTGGACCTCCGGCGACGGTACGTGCCCTGTTTATCGGGGTATGGGCCACTTATCCCGCTTGACGTCGGGTGAGATCGGACGCGATTGCCGGGAAGTGGGTCCCGTGACCGACATCGAGGGTGACTGTGCCGCGTGGTCCTTCCCCGCGGAGCCGGGCGCCGTGCGCGCCGCCCGCTCCGCGGTCCGGGGCCGACTGCGGGTCTGGGACCTCGACAGCGTCGGTGATCTCACCGCCCTGCTGGTCAGCGAGCTCGTCACCAACGCCCTGCGCCACGCCGCCGGGCCCATCGGCGTCCGGCTGGTGCGCCCGCGCGGGCTGCACGGTGTGCTGCTGGTGGAGGTCTCCGACACCCTCCCCGACCTGCCGCACGAGTGCGTCCCCCGGCCCGAGGACGAGCACGGCCGGGGGCTCCAGCTGGTCGCCTCCACCTCCCGCCGCTGGGGCACCCGCCCCGGCAGCGACGCCGCCGGAAAGACCGTCTGGTTCGAACTCGCCGTGCCGCTGTGAGCCCCCCGCCCTCATGACGAGCCCGCTCCCATGGCGGGCCCGCCCCCACGACGAGCCCCGGAGCCCCGCCCCTCGTCGAGCCTCCCGACCCCCTGTCGAGCCCGCCGCCCCGCGATGCCCTCCCCGCGATGCCCTCCCCGCGATGCCGGCCCCGCCGCCCCCGCCATGCCCCCGCCGTGACGCCCCGTCGCACCGGCCGCTCCACGGTGGGCACCGGCCGTTCCACGGTGGCCGACCGGGTACGGCACGAAGGGGCGCGAGGGGGGTACGGAGGGAGTGCGGCAGCTCGTTCGGAGGGGGTGCGCGCCCCTGTCCGGCACCGAGCGGCCGGTTCGCGTCGGCGACCGTTGCGGCAGAGGGGGTTCGACCGCGTGTCCGCTGGTTAGAAGACTGGGAGTGTTCTCATGGCACGGACCGAAAAGCAGTGGGACCGAGCTGTGATCGTGAACACCGTGTTGCGCGGCGCCGTAGTGCTGGATACTGCGGGCAGCCGCCCCCGGTGACCGGTGCCGGACGCGGTGAGCTGGAGGGGACGGTTCGCGTGAGCGAGATACCAGCGAAGGCCACGGGGTCCGAGGACCCGTCGGGCGGCGCGAGGACGGAGGCCGCGGACGGCCTCTACTCCGGCGACGCCCCGTCCGGCGACCCGATGTGGCAGAGCAGCCCGCCCGGCTCCATGTACGACTACATCAAGGTCGCCTCGTTCTCCATCGGCCCCGACGGGCTCGTCGACCAGTGGAGCCTGCGCGCCGAGCAGCTTCTGGGCGTCCCCGCCGAACGCGCCGTCGGCATGGACCCGATCGCCGCGTTCGTCGACCCGGCCCGGCGCGAGCAGGGCCAGCGCAAGATGGCCGAGATCCTGGACGGCCGCGAGTGGACCGGGGTGGTGCCCGTCCGGCTGCCGCACACGGCGGAGGACGGCGCCCGCGAGGGGGAGCACGGCCGTGAGGGCCTCGCCGAGGTCTACGTCATGCCGACCCGGACCGAGGACGGCCGGAAGGCCGCCGTCTGCATCGTGGTCGACGTCCGCACCCTGCGCAGCATCGAGACCGACCTCGCCGCCTCGCAGGCCATATTCGGCCAATCTCCGTTCGGCTTCGTGCTGATCGACCCCGACCTGCGGGTGCGCCGCGCCAACCAGCGGTTCGCGTCCCTCTTCGGCGGCACCCCCGACGACCACCGCGGCAAGGGCGTCCACGACTACCTGCCGCGCGGTGAGGCGGAGCGGGTCGAAGCCACCCTGCGCCGGGTGCTGGAGACCGGCGAGTCCATCACCGACATGCACGTGACCGGCTACATCCCCGGGGCCGAGGACCGCCGGCACTGGTCCGTCAACCTCTACCGCGTGCACAGCGGAAGCGGCCGTCCCATCGGCATCGCCTGGCTCGGCATCGACATCACCGCGCGCCGGGCCGCCGCCCGCGAGGCCGCCGCGGCACGGCGCAATCTCGCCCTCCTGAACGAGGCCGGTGCCCGGATCGGGAACTCCCTCGACCTGGAGACCACCGCGCGTGAACTCCTCGACGTCGTCGTCCCCGGCTTCTGCGACCTGGCGACCGTCGACCTCTACCAGGGGCTGCTGTCCGGCGACGAGACCCCGCAGGGGCTGGCCGACGGCAGCGCGGAGGTGCGCCGGGTGGCCTTCGCCAGTGCCGTCTCCGAGGCCCCGCTCGGCAGCACCGGCGAAACGGTGAAGCTGGGCGCCGTCCACCACTACCCCTTCAACTCGCCCTGCGCGGACGCCCTGCGCACCGCCCGCCCGCAGACGGTGCCCGGGGAGGACGGCGACCTGGTGCAGTCCACCCTGGCCGTGCCGATGGTCGCCCAGGACACCGTCGTCGGGCTCGCCCGGTTCGCCCGCACCAAGGGCAGTGAGCCCTTCGGCGACCGCGACCGCGACCTCGCCGTCGAACTCGCCGCGCGGGCCGCCGTCTGCATCGACAACGCGCGCCTGTACCGGCGGGAGCACGAACGGGCGTTGATACTGCAGCGATCCCTGCTCCCGCCCGGCGACCCGGAGGCGTCCGGCCTGGACATCGCCTGCCGGTATCTGCCCGGCAACGTGGCCACCGGGCGGCCCAGCGAGGTCGGCGGCGACTGGTTCGACGTCATCGAACTCCCCGGTCACCGCACCGCGCTGGTCGTCGGCGACGTGATGGGACGCGGCCTGCGCGCCGCCGTCGCCATGGGCGAACTGCGCACCGCCGTGCGCACCCTGGCCCAGCTCGACCTCGAACCGGCCGAGGTGCTCTCCCAGTTGGACGAGATCGCGCGCGGCCTCGGCGCACCGGGCGGCATCCACCAGGCGACCCGCGCGGCCCGCCGCCCCCGGGAGGCCGACCTCTCCGAGGTGTACCTGGCGACCTGTGTCTACGCCGTCTACGACTCCGTCACCAGACGCTGCACCTTCGCCAACGCGGGCCACCTGCCGCCCGTCCTGGTGGAACCGGGGGAGCCCGCGCTGATGCTGGACGTGCCGCCCGGCATGCCGCTCGGCGTCGGCGGGGAGCCCTTCGAGGAGGTGGAGGTCGAACTGCCCGAAGGCGCCCTGCTCGCGCTCTACACGGATGGACTGGTCGAAAGCCGCGATCACCCCCTCGACGAGGGCCTGCAGGCCTTCGTCGGCGCCCTCACCGACCCGTCCCCGGCGACCGGCGACCACCCGGCGGCGACGGGGCCGCCCGCCGGTGCCCGGCCGAACCTCGAGGACGTCTGCGACCACGTGCTCAACACCCTCGACACCCACCACGGCGAGGACGACATCGCCCTGCTGATGGCCCGGGTCCAGGGTCTGCCCGCCGAGTCCGTCGGCGACTGGACCCTGCCGAGGGAACCCCGCAGCGTGGGCCGCGCCCGCGAGCACGCCCGCGCCCAGCTCCTCGGCTGGGACCTGGAACCCCTCGTCGACACCACGGAACTGCTGGTCAGCGAGCTGGTCACCAACGCCCTGCGCTACGGCGAGGGCGAGATCAGACTCCGCCTGCTGCTGGACCGCACCCTGGTCTGCGAGGTGTGGGACTCCGGCCTGGTCCAGCCCCGCCGCCGCCGCGCCCGGGACACCGACGAGGGCGGCCGCGGCCTCCAGCTCGTCGGCCTGCTCAGCGCCGCCTGGGGGTCGCGTCGTACGCCCCGCGGCAAGACGGTCTGGTTCGAGCTGCCGCTCCCCGGCGGGGACACCACGCTGACCGACCCGGCGGAGGCCCTGCTGAGCCTGTTCTGACGCCCCGCCCCCACGGAAGGCCGCAGGCCGCAGCCGCAACCGCGGCCTCCCCGGTGATCGTCATCCCCGGCAACATCAGCCACGCGGGCCCGCCGGGCCCGCCGGGGAGGGGATGCGCCATGGAGCCGACCGACCACTCGCGGACGGCCCGGCAGGCACCACCCGGGGCCCGGGCCCCCGCAGACCGACCGGACTCAGGCGGGTCAGAGGACACGGGGCAGGACGGAGCGGGCGGCCACGCCACCGCACCCGCACCCGAGCCCGCATCCGCGCCCGCGCCCGATCCCGCACCTGCACCCGATCCCACCCCCGCCCCCGACTCCATCCCCGACCCCACCCCCACCCCCACCCCCACCAGCCGTCACCGCCGGCTGCGCCTGGCCCGGCGCGCCGTTCTCGGCGTGCTGCTGGTGCTGCTCCTCCCGGTGCTCGCCGCCCAGGCGGCCCTGCGGATCAACTACGCCGGTGATCCCGCCGAAGGAACGCACACCCGGGGCCGGGACGCCCTCTGGCTCGGCCACGCCTGGGTCGACGGGCGGAAGAAGGACGCCGATGTGCGGGACCTGGCCCGCCGGCTGGAGGGGACCGGGATCCGGGACCTGTACGTGCACTCCGGCCCGCTGGAGCACGACGGGACCCTGCCGGAGTCGGCCTACCCGCGCGCCCGTTGGTTCATCGGCGCCGTCCACCGCGAGCTGCCGGGCGTCCGGGTCCAGGCGTTCCTCGGGGACGTCCTCGCCAACGGCGGCCCCGACGGGCTGCACCTGGACCGCGCCGCCACCCGCGCCGAAGTCGTCCGCAGCGCCGGCCAGGTCCTGGACGCGGGCTACGAGGGCGTCCATCTCGACCTGGAGCCCCTGCACTCGGACGACCAGGACTACCTCCTGCTCCTGGACGACCTGCGCACCCTCACCCGCGCCGAGAAGGCGCAGCTGTCCGTCGCCGCCCACCAGATCGACCCGCTCCCGGCCCTGCACACCGTCGCCGGTGTCTTCGCCGAGCACCCCAAGTGGTGGTCCCAGAGCTTCTTCGGCCAGGTCGCCCGGCGCGTCGACCAGATCGCGGTGATGTCCTACGACACGGCGCAGCCCCTGGAGAGCACCTACGGCGGATACGTGGCCCTGCAGACCTCCCTCGCCCTGGAGGTCACCCCGCCGACCACTCACCTGCTCATGGGCCTGCCCTTCTACCACGAGAGCAACTTCAGCCACTGGGGCCATGCGGAGACCGTCGCCGCCGCCGTCCGCGGTGCCCGCCTCGGCCTCTCCCGGACGGACGCCGACCGCGAACTCTTCGGTCTCGCCCCCTACATCGACTTCGCGGCCACGGAGACGAACTGGCAGGAGTACCGGGAGGGCTGGCTGGCACCCGGGGCCGCCGACAGGACCTAGCGCCTCCGGATCTTCGACCCCAGCCACACCAGCGGGTCGTACTTCCGGTCCACCGCCCGCTCCTTGAGCGGGATGAGCGCGTTGTCGGTGATCCGGATGCCCTCGGGGCACACCTCCGTGCAGCACTTGGTGATGTTGCAGTAGCCGAGGCCGTGTTCGTCCTGGGCCGTGCGCTTGCGGTCCAGGCCGGACGCCTCGGCCTCGTCCAGCGGGTGCATGTCCAGCTCGGCGACCCGCATCAGGAAGCGCGGCCCGGCGAACGCCTGCTTGTTCTCCTCGTGGTCGCGGACCACGTGACAGACGTCCTGGCACAGGAAGCACTCGATGCACTTGCGGAACTCCTGCGGGCGGTCCACGTCCTCCTGCATCATCCGGTACTCGCCCGGCCCGAGTCCTTCCGGCGGCACGAACGCGGGAACCTGCCGGGCCGTGGTGTAGTTGAAGCCGACGTCCGTCACCAGGTCCCGGATCACCGGGAACGCCCGCAGCGGCGTCACGGTGATGGTCTCCTCGCGGCTGAACACCGACATGCGGGTCATGCACAGCAGCCGGGGGCGGCCGTTGATCTCGGCCGAGCACGAACCGCACTTGCCGGCCTTGCAGTTCCAGCGCACGGCGAGGTCGGGGGCCTGGGTGGCCTGGAGGCGGTGGATGATGTCGAGGACGACCTCCCCGTCGTTCACCTCGACCGAGAAGTCCTCCAGGCCGCCGCCGTCCACGTCCCCGCGCCACACCTTGAAGCGGGCCTCGTAGCTGCTCACTCGTACAGCTCCTCTTCGGCGAGGTACTTGACCAGCTCCTCCTTCTCGAAGAGGGCGAGCAGGTCCGGGCGGATGGGTTCGGTGGTCTCCCGGGACAGGGTGATCTGGCCGCGCACCGGGTCGGTCGCCGCGAGACCGCCCGTCGGGTCGGTCAGCCGGCACAGCAGGTTGACGTTGCGCCAGGCGCGGTCCATCGCGGCGTGGTCCTCGCGGGTGTGGCCGCCGCGCGACTCGGTGCGCTCCAGCGCGGCCCGCGCCACGCACTCGCTGACCAGCAGCATGTTCCTGAGGTCCAGCGCGAGGTGCCAGCCCGGGTTGAACTGCCGGTGCCCCTCGACCCCGGCCCGGCGGGCGCGCACCCGCAGCTCCGCCAGCTTCTCCAGGGCCTGGCGCATCTCGTGGTCCCGGCGGATGATGCCGACCAGGTCGTTCATGGTCTGCTGGAGTTCCTGGTGCAGGGTGTACGGGTTCTCGGGAGGACCGGCGTCGCCTTCCCCGTCCTGCGACTCGGCGGAGAACGGCCGCAGCGCCTCCGCGGCGGCCGCGTCGACCTGCGCGTCGTCCACCCGGGGACGCGGGCCGCCTCCGTGCCCCTCCCCGGCCGCGTAGGCGGCGGCGTGCAGGCCCGCCCGGCGGCCGAACACCAGCAGGTCGGACAGGGAGTTGCCGCCCAGCCGGTTCGAGCCGTGCATGCCGCCGGCCACCTCCCCGGCCGCGAACAGCCCCGGCACCCCGCGCGCCGCCGCCGAGTCGGAGTCGACGGCGATGCCGCCCATCACGTAGTGGCAGGTCGGCCCGACCTCCATCGGCTCGGCCGTGATGTCGACGTCCGCCAGCTCCTTGAACTGGTGGTACATCGACGGCAGCCGCCGCTTGATGACCTCGGCGGGCATCCGGGTGGACACGTCCAGGAAGACCCCGCCGTGCGGGGAGCCCCGGCCTGCCTTGACCTCGGCGTTGATGGCGCGGGCCACCTCGTCGCGGGGGAGCAGTTCCGGCGGGCGCCGGTTGTGGTCCGGGTCGTCGTACCAGCGGTCGCCCTCCTCCTCGGACTCGGCGTACTTGTCCTTGAAGACGTCCGGCACGTAGTCGAACATGAACCGCTTGCCCTCGGAGTTGCGCAGCACCCCGCCGTCGCCGCGCACCGACTCGGTGACGAGGATGCCCTTCACCGACGGCGGCCAGACCATGCCCGTCGGGTGGAACTGCACGAACTCCATGTTCAGCAGCGGCGCCCCGGCCAGCAGGGCGAGCGCGTGGCCGTCGCCGGTGTACTCCCAGGAGTTCGACGTGACCTTGAAGGACTTCCCGATGCCGCCGGTGGCGATCACCACCGCGGGGGCCTCCAGCACGAAGAATCGGCCGGTCTCCCGCGCGTAGGCGAACACCCCCGAGACCCTCCCGCGGCCGTCGCCCGGGGGGACCCCCGGCTCGCTCCGCCCGTCCTCCTGCAGCACCCGGGTGACCGTGCACTCCTGGAAGACCTTCAGCCGGGACTCGTGGTCGCCGGTCTCCCGGAAGTCCTCCTGCTGGAGCGCCACGACCTTCTGCTGGAGGGTGCGGATCAGCTCCAGGCCGGTGCGGTCGCCGACGTGGGCGAGGCGCGGGTACTCGTGGCCGCCGAAGTTGCGCTGCGAGATCCGCCCGTCGCCGGTGCGGTCGAACAGGGCACCCCAGGTCTCCAGCTCCCACACCCGCTGCGGTGCCTCCTGGGCGTGCAGCTCGGCCATCCGCCACTGGTTGAGGAACTTCCCGCCGCGCATCGTGTCGCGGAAGTGGACCTGCCAGGTGTCGCCGGAGTTGACGTTGCCCATGGCCGCCGCGATGCCGCCCTCGGCCATCACGGTGTGCGCCTTGCCGAACAGCGACTTGCAGATCACGGCCGTACGGGCGCCCCGCTCGCGCGCCTCGATGGCGGCGCGCAGTCCGGCGCCGCCCGCCCCGACCACGACGACGTCCCACTCCTGCCGGTCGACCACGGTCATTCCTCAGCGCCCCAGTCGTCGTAAGCCATCAGAGAACCCCGCACCCCGTGCCATGTCAGAACAGGCGCGGGTCGTCGAAGACACCGGTCGCCACGAGGTACACGTACAGGTCGGCGACCGCCACGCTCAGCAGCGACGCCCAGGCCAGCTGCATGTGCCGCGCGTTGAGCCGCCCCACCCACTGCCACATCCGGTAGCGCACCGGATGGCGTGAGAAGTGCTTCAGCTTCCCGCCGACGATGTGCCGGCAGGAGTGGCAGGAGATCGTGTACAGCCAGATCAGCGCGATGTTGACCAGGAAGACCAGCGTGCCGAGGCCCATGTGGCCCCAGGCGTAGTTCTCGTCCCGGAAGGCCAGCACCATGTCGTACGTCAGGACGAGCGCGACCAGCAGCGCCGCGTAGAAGAAGTAGCGGTGGATGTTCTGCAGGATCAGCGGGAAGCGGGTCTCGCCGGTGTAGGTGCGGTGCGGTTCGGCCACCGCGCAGGCCGGCGGGGACGCACAGAACCCGCGGTAGTACGCCTTGCGGTAGTAGTAGCAGGTCAGGCGGAAGCCCAGCGGGAAGATCAGGATGATGATCGCCGGGGAGAGGCCCCACCAGGAGCCGAACAGCTCCCAGTTCGGTCCGCCGCGCATCGGCACGCAGTTCTCCGCCAGGCACGGCGAGTAGAACGGCGAGACGTACGGCGCCGCGTAGTAGTCGGTGTTCGCGAAGGCCCGCCAGGTCGAGTAGACGACGAACGCCAGCAGACCGGCGGCGGTGGCGGCCGGGGCCAGCCACCAGCGGTCGGTCCGCAGGTGGGGGGCGGCGATGGCGGCCCGCGTACCCGTTCGTACGCCGCCGCGGCGGGGATGGGGGTCGGTGGCGGGGGGTTCCGTACCAGTGGCCACGTGTCCGCTCCGGGAGGGGTCAGGAAGGCGCGGCGGTCGGGGACAGGACTGCGGGGGTCGGGGACGGGACGGCGGTGGCCGGGCCGGAGGGTGCCGGTCCCGGGCCGGGCGGGGGGCGGGGCGGCGAGCCGGCGGACCGGGCGGCCCGCCGGGTCCGCGCTCAGGGCGCGCGCCGGTCGCGTGCGCCCAGTCCCTCGTCGTCGGTGTCGACCCACAGGGACGGGTCGTACGGGGTGTCGGAGATGGTGACGAGGTCGGGCCGCTTCGGCAGGGCGGCCGGGCCGGCCGCCGACTCGCGCAGCAGCGCCACGCTCTCGCGCAGGTGGTTGGTGTCGGCCCGGACGCGGCGCATCTCCAGACCGCCGCTGCCCAGCTGCTTCTCCAGGCGTCCCACGGACCTCAGCAGGTCGTCGAGGCAGCGCTGGACGGATGCCATTTCATCGTGCACGGACATGACTTGCCCTCACTTCCGCGGGTCCTTCAGGCCCAAGGCGGCAACGTTCATGCGCTTGAGAGTGTTGCGCGTCACACCTTGCGCTGTGAAGGGATGTGCATCGATTGGCCGAGGCGTACGGGTGCACCGGCCGGTGCGTTGCGCCGCACGGGTGGGCTTCCCTGCCGTGGCCGCCGTGTCGCCCTCGGTTGCCGAACCCTTTCCTCTTCAGTGGCGGCATACATCAGATGAGCACCAAATACCGCCAAAAGTGATCGTAACGCCCGCGGCCTTCCGGAGGTACCCAGAGATGTCCCACGACGGCGTCCGCCCGCGCGCGGTACTGCGCTCGGTCACCTTCCTCACCGCCGGCGCGCTCGCGGTGACCGCCCTGGCGGGATGCAGCTCCGACGATCCCGCGGGCAAGCCGCTGGCCGGCGCGGACATCGCCCCCGCGGCCCGCTCCGAGATCACCGACGGCGGCACCCTGCGCTGGGCCGTGGACACCGTCCCGGACACCCTGAACACCTTCCAGTCCGACGCCGACGCCACCACCGTCCGGGTCGCGCAGGCCGTCCTGCCGTCGATGTTCCGCATGGACGCCGACGGCCGCCCCGAGCGCAACCCCGACTACCTGGAGTCCGCCGAGGTCGTCGAGACCGAGCCCAAGCAGGTCGTGCTGTACAAGCTCAACCAGCAGGCCGTGTGGAGCGACGGCCGCGAGATCGGCGCCGCCGACTTCGCGGCCCAGTGGCGTGCCCTGTCCGGCAAGGACACCGCCTACTGGACCGCCCGCAACGCGGGCTACGACCGCATCGAGAAGATCGAGCGCGGCAAAGGGAACCTGGAGGTCAAGGTCACCTTCAGCCGCGCCTACGCGGACTGGCGGTCACTGTTCACGCCCCTGTACCCCAAAGAGGTGATGGGGTCGCCCGACTCCTTCAACGACGGGGCGCGCAAGAAGCTCAAGGTCTCCGCCGGCCCCTTCCAGGTCAAGAAGGTCGACGGCAAGAAGGACCAGGTCACCCTGACCCGCAACGCGCGGTGGTGGGGCGACCCGGCCCGGCTCGAGGAGATCGTGCTGCGCGCGGTGCCCCGCGACGAGCGGGTCTCCGCGCTCGCCGCCGGGAAGATCGACCTGGCGGAGATCGACGCCTCGGCCGCCCGGCGCATCACCGTCAGCGCCCGGTCGAAGGACGGCGCCACCCCCCTGATGGGCCCCGGCCGCGACGCCGCCTCCTCGGCCGAGGCCCTGCACTCCTGGGCCGAGGCGAACGGCTCGGACGAGGACGCCTCGGACGAGGAGGTCACTGCCCGCGAGAAGGCGGCCGCCCGCGCGAAGGAGGAGAAGGCCCTCACCGGCTTCGAGGTGCGCAAGTCGCTCGAACCCGCCTACACCCAGCTCGCCCTCAACGGTGCCGAGGGCCCCCTCGCCGACGAGCGGGTCCGCCGGGCGGTGGCCCGCGCCCTGGACCGCAGGGCCCTGGCCGTGGCGGTGCTGAAGCCGCTCGGTCTGCCCGCCGAACCCGTCGGCAGCCACCTCGCCCTGGCCGGCCAGGCCGCCTACGCGGACAACAGCGGCGCCCTCGGCGACCAGGACGCCAAGGAGGCGCGGGCCCTCCTGGCGGACGCCGGCTGGGTGCCCGGCGGCCCGGTGAAGGAGAAGAAGGGGGACGGGGACAAGGAGAAGGCGGCCGGCGGGGAGGGCGAGAAGGCCGACGGGTCGGGGAACGGCTCCGGAAGCGACGAGGACGACGACGGCACCTACATCGTCGGCGAGGACGGCGAGGACGGCGAGAAGGACGGCGACGAGAAGAAGGAGAAGGGCGAGAGCGAGGAGAAGAAGGACGACGGGAAGGACGACGGGAAGAAGGACGGCGCCGGGGACGACGGCAAGGCGCCGGCGGAGTCGGAGGCCGGGTCCGGTGAGGACCACCTGGCCCAGGACGGTCCGCAGCTGAAGCAGGGCACCGCCCCCGGCGCCTACGCGCCCAAGGGCACGGCCGCCCCGGCCCGGGCCGAGACCGCCCCGCTCGCCAAGAACGGCAAGGCGCTCACCCTGCGCTTCGTGCTCCCCTCCGGGCCCGGTTCGGACGTCCTGCGCACCGTGTCCGACCGGATCACCCGGATGCTCGCCCGGGTCGGCATCCGCACGGACGTCACCAAGGTCGACGACGAGAGCTTCTTCCGGGACCACATCGCGTCCGGTCAGTACGACCTGGCCCTCTACTCCTGGCCCGCCACCGCCTACCCCGCCACCGACGCGCGCCCCGTCTACGCCAAGCCCGTGCCGGCCGCCGACGGCTCGCTGAACGTCGAGCAGAACTACACCCGGGTCGGCACCGACCAGGTCGACCAGCTCTTCGACCAGGCCGTCTCCACCCTGGACGACGGCGATCGCAGCGCCCTGCTCCGCAAGGCCGACTCCCGGATCTGGGCGGCGGCCGGCTCCATCCCCCTCTACCAGCGCCCGCAGCTCACGGCCGCCCGCAAGGACCTCGTCAACGCCGGGGCCTTCGGATTCCGCACCCCGGTGTACGAGGACATGGGCTTTCTGAAGAAGTCCGCCGGGGGCCCGGCCGGCGAGCGCGCCACGCCCGGCGCGGACTGACCGAGCGGCCGTGCCCCGGGGCCGGACCCCACGGCTCCGGCCCGTGAACCGCGCGTGACGTGGGCCGGAAGCCGGGGTGACGCGATCCCCGCTCCGGCCCATGGCGCGTCCCGTCGTCACATTGTGCGGCAGGTCACGCCCGGCCCTGGCGCGATGGCGGCGGAGCCACCCCGTGAGGGGCCCGCAGCGGCCCGCAGGGGCGGTCGAGCTGCGGGCTTTCCGTTCGCGGGCCCCGCCGGACCGGGGGCCGCCGAGGCGCTGATCAGGGGCTCCGGGGGCCCGGGGCGGAACGTTCCGCGCAGGCGGGCGGATGCCGGGCCCGTAACATGGGGAGAGGCCGTGGCGTGTTCAGCCCGGCAGGGTCCGCGCACCACAGCCGTCTGCGCAGGGCCATTCCTCACCATTCCGGGAGTACGCCAACCCATGGCTTTGTCCATCCAGCGTCACGACATCCGCAACGTCGCCATCGTCGCCCACGTCGACCACGGCAAGACCACCATCGTCGACGGCATGCTCAAGCAGGCCGGCGCCTTCGCCGCCCACCAGCTCGACCAGGTCGACGAGCGCATGATGGACTCCGGCGACCTGGAACGTGAGAAGGGCATCACGATCCTCGCCAAGAACACGGCGGTGAAGTACCACCCCAAGGACGGCGGGGACCCGATCACGATCAACATCATCGACACCCCCGGCCACGCCGACTTCGGCGGCGAGGTCGAGCGCGCGCTGTCGATGGTCGACGGTGTCGTGCTGCTCGTGGACTCCTCCGAGGGCCCGCTGCCGCAGACCCGCTTCGTGCTGCGCAAGGCGCTCCAGGCGCGGCTGCCGATCATCCTGTGCATCAACAAGACGGACCGTCCGGACAGCAGGATCGACGAGGTCGTCAACGAGGCCTACGACCTCTTCCTCGACCTGGACGCCGACGAGGAGCAGATCGAGTTCCCGATCGTCTACGCCTGCGGCCGCGACGGCATCGCCTCGCTGACCAAGCCGCAGGACGGCACGGTCCCCTCGGACTCCGACTCCCTGGAGCCGTTCTTCTCCACGATCCTGCAGCACATCCCCGCGCCCACCTACGAGGAGGGCGCCCCGCTCCAGGCGCACGTCACCAACCTCGACGCGGACAACTTCCTCGGCCGCATCGCCCTGCTGCGCGTGCACCAGGGCGAGCTGAAGAAGGGCCAGACGGTCGCCTGGATGAAGCGCGACGGTTCCGTGCAGAACGTGCGGATCTCCGAGCTGATGATGACCGAGGCGCTCACCCGCAAGCCCGCCGAGAAGGCCGGCCCCGGTGACATCTGCGCGGTGGCCGGCATCCCGGACATCATGATCGGCGAGACGCTGGCCGACCCGGAGAACCCGGTCCCGCTGCCGCTGATCACGGTGGACGAGCCCGCGATCTCGATGACCATCGGCACCAACACCTCCCCGCTGGTGGGCCGTGGCGGCAGCGGCAAGGGCGCCGACAACAAGGCGGCCGTGAAGGACCGCAAGGTCACCGCGCGTCAGGTCAAGGACCGGCTGGACCGCGAGCTCATCGGCAACGTCTCGCTGCGCGTCCTGGACACCGACCGGCCCGACGCCTGGGAGGTGCAGGGCCGCGGCGAGCTGGCGCTGGCCATCCTGGTCGAGCAGATGCGCCGCGAGGGCTACGAGCTGACCGTCGGCAAGCCGCAGGTCGTCACCAAGGAGGTCGACGGCGCGGTGCACGAGCCCGTCGAGCGGATGACGATCGACGTGCCCGAGGAGCACATGGGCGCGGTCACCCAGGTGATGGGCGTCCGCAAGGGCCGCATGGACAACATGTCGAACCACGGCTCCGGCTGGGTGCGCATGGAGTTCGTGGTGCCCTCCCGCGGCCTGATCGGCTTCCGCACGGAGTTCCTGACGCAGACCCGCGGCACCGGCATCGCCCACTCCATCCACGAGGGCCACGAGCCCTGGTTCGGCACGCTCCAGACCCGCAACAACGGCTCCCTGGTCGCCGACCGCGCCGGTGCGGTCACCGCGTTCGCGATGACCAACCTCCAGGAGCGCGGGGTGCTGTTCGTCGAGCCCGGCACCGAGGTGTACGAGGGCATGATCGTCGGTGAGAACTCCCGTTCCGACGACATGGACGTCAACATCACCAAGGAGAAGAAGCTCACCAACATGCGCTCCTCCACGGCCGATGTGACCGAGTCCATCGTGCCGCCGCGCAAGCTGTCGCTGGAGCAGTCCCTGGAGTTCTGCCGCGACGACGAGTGCGTCGAGGTCACGCCGGAGTCCATCCGGATCCGCAAGGTGAACCTGGACGCCCGCGAGCGCGCCCGCGCCGCGAGCCGCGCCAAGCACGGCTGACCGGCCCTCAGGGGCCCTGCGGGGCCTTCTCCGGCCGTCCCGCGCGCGGGACGGCCGGATCCCGGCCGTGGCCACGGGCCGCGGCGCTCCGGCCGTCCCCACGGGCCGGCGGCGCGTGCCGGGCGGCCCGGTGGCGTCGGACCCGTGCGGCGGTGTGCCGCCGCGCGGCACGGCCGGTGCCGGGCCGCTGCGGCGGGTGGTGTGACCTGCGGTGTGAGGTGCGCCTCAGTGGCCGGCCGGCGCCATGGCGTGTCCGGCCAGGAGCGGTGATCGGCGAGGTGGGGAAGGGGTAGGGGGAAAACCCTCGATCTGCCCTGCGAACCCGTCCCGAGCGGCTGTTTCGCACTACCCTGCTGCCGGATGGCGCGCCCTGCCGTCGGTACGTCCCTGATCCGTGGGCCACACGGTCAACGGCCGTACCGGGCAAGCGTGCTGAGCGCACGGCAGCCCTCACGGGCACCCTGCAGCGCGGCCACGTTACTCGCAATCGATTTTTCGCTCCCGGGCGTCCGCATAGCGGACGCCCGCTTCCGATAGATGTGTAACAAGTCCGTTTCGCAGGGATCTTTCACCAAACCCTTTGTCCGGATTTTGGAAGATGTAGGACCGAGCTGTGATCGAACCGAGACCTCGTGGGTGTGGTTCGGTCCTGGCGCATGGCAGATAGTTGGGCGCGTAGAGCTCGGATGAACGGGTCACGCGCTGACGGCGCCGACTCACGAGCGCGGGGGCACCTGACTATCTCCGGCACCGGCGACGGGCGGTGGACGGTGGAGTGTCGTGTGCTCCCCTTTGCGGTGAACCAATGGACTCATGAGGAGGAACCCATGCGCGGTGCCAAGAGCGCCAAGTGGGTCGCGGGTGCGATAGCCGTCGCTCTGGCCGCTACTGCCTGTGGTGGTGGCAGTGGGAGTGACGACGAGGGGCAGAAGAAGCGTTCCGGCCCCGAGGGTTACGTCTCGATCGACGTCGGTGAGCCGCAGAAGCCGCTGATCCCGGCCGACACCAACGAGACCAACGGCTCGTACGTGATCCAGTCCCTGTTCACGCAGCTGCTGGACTTCGACAGCAAGGGCGAGATCGTCTACACGAACGCCGAGTCCGTCGAGACCGAGGACTCGAAGACCTGGACGGTCAAGCTCAAGCAGGGCTGGAAGTTCCACAACGGCGAGGACGTCACGGCCAAGTCGTACGTCGACGCCTGGAACTGGTACGCCAACATCAAGAACAACCAGCAGAACTCCTTCTGGTTCTCGGACATCAAGGGCTACGACGACGTCCACCCGGAGAAGGGTGACCCGAAGGCCGACGCCATGTCCGGTCTGAAGGTCGTGGACGACACCACCTTCACGATCGAGCTGAAGGAGCGCGTCCCCTACTTCAACTACAAGCTGGGCTACTCCACCTTCGCCCCGCTGCCCAAGGTGTTCTTCGACGACCCGAAGGCCTTCGGTCAGAAGCCGGTCGGCAACGGTCCCTACGTCTTCGAGAAGTGGGACCACAAGAAGCTCATCCAGGTCAAGGCCAACAAGGACTACAAGGGTCCGAACAAGGCCAAGAACGAGGGCATCCAGTTCAAGAACTACTCGACCCTCGAGGCCGCCTACCGGGACGTCGTCTCCGGCAACCTGGACATGATCCGTCAGGTCGGCCCGACGGACCTGCCGAAGTACAAGCAGGACCTCGGTGACGGCGCCATCGAGCAGCCGTACGCGGCCATCCAGACGCTGGTCCCCGCGTTCTACACCAAGACGTTCAAGGACATCGACCCCAAGGTCCTCCAGGGCCTGTCGATGGCGATCGACCGTGACACGATCACCAAGACCGTCCTGAACAACACCCGTACGCCGGCGATCAGCTTCACGCCGCCGCAGGTCAAGGGCCACCAGGACCTGGGTACGGACGTGTTCACCTACAACCCGGAGAAGGCCAAGAAGCTCATCAAGGAGGGCGGCGGCGTTCCGGGGAACAAGTTCTCCATCCAGTACAACAGCGACGGCGGCCACAAGGAGTGGGTGACCGCGGTCTGCGAGTCCATCCGCAAGGCCACCGGCGTGGACTGCGTCGGCGACGCCAAGCCGGACTTCCCCACGGACCTCGAGGCCCGTGACAACAACCAGGTGAAGGGCATGTACCGCGGTGGCTGGGTCGCCGACTACCCGGTCAACGTGAACTTCATCAAGGAGCTGTACCACACCAACGCCGAGTCCAACAACGGTCGCTTCTCCGACAAGGAGATCGACGGTCTGATGGCCAAGGGTGACAACGCGGAGTCCCTGGAAGAGGCCGTGTCGGCCTACCAGGAGGTCGAGAAGAAGCTTCTCGAGAAGATGCCCGCGATCCCGCTCTGGTACTACCGGATCAACGGCGGCCACGGCAAGGGAGTCGAGAACGTCAACGTCGACTTCCACGGCGACCTCGAACTGACCGAGGTCACCGTCAAGTAAGGAGGCCGTGGGCCTCACCTCACTCGGCCGTTGCCCGCCGCCGCCGATCCGGCGGCGGCGGGGGCCGGACCGGGGGTCGTTCCTTCACGGACGACCCCTTTCGGCCGTAGCACACCCCTCACGGAGGCACGCATGGGGCGTTATGTCGTACGACGACTGCTCCAGATGATCCCGGTTTTCATCGGGTCAACCCTGTTGATCTTCGCCATGATGTACGCCCTGCCCGGCGACCCCGTCAGAGCGCTCATGGGAGATCAGGCGTACGACCCCGCGGTCGTCGCCAGCATCAAGAAGGACCTCGGGCTCGACCAGCCCCTCTGGCAGCAGTACGCGAACTACCTGGGCGGCCTGGTCCAGGGCGACTTCGGCACGGAGATCGCGAGCAAGCGGCCCATCGCCGACATCATCGCCGACGCGTTCCCGGTCACCATCAGGCTCACGCTGTTCGCGTTCACCTTCACGGTCCTCGTCGGCATCGGCCTCGGTGTCATCGCCGGTCTGCGTCCGGACACCCTCCAGGACCGCGGCCTGCTGACGCTGACGCTGATCCTCATCTCCATGCCGTCCTTCGTGCTGGGCTTCCTGATGCAGTACCTGTTCGCCTTCCAGTGGGGAATCGTCGAACCCAACGTCAACGATTCCGAGAACCTGGGCGAACTCCTCCTGCCCGCGATCGTGCTGGGATCACTGTCACTGGCCTATGTGGCCCGTCTGACACGGACCTCGATGGCGGAGAACCTGCGCGCCGACTACATGCGCACGGCGGTCGCCAAGGGCCTGCCGAAGCGCCGCATCGTCGGCGTCCACCTGATGCGCAACTCGCTCATCCCCGTGGTCACCTTCCTCGGCACCGACATCGGCAACCTGATGACCGGCGCCATCGTCACCGAGGGCATCTTCAACGTGAAGGGTGTCGGCAACGCCATCTACGAGGCGCTGATGCGCCGTGAGGGCGCGACCGTCGTCGGCATCGCCTCGCTGATCGTCCTGGTGTACCTGGCCACCAGCCTGCTCGTCGACCTGCTGTACGCGGTCCTGGACCCGAGGATCCGGTATGCCTGAGAAGACCGCCGAAACCGCGAAGACCCCCGAGGTGCCGGCCACCGCCGCCGCCCCCGTGCCGGCCGCCACCCTGGAGACCGGCCCGGCGCCCGCGAAGGCCCGCAGCCTGTGGTCCGACGCCTGGCACGACCTGCGGCGCCAGCCCATGTTCCTGGTGTCCTCCGTGCTCATCCTGGTGCTCCTGGTGATGGCGATCTGGCCGGGACTGTTCACCAGTGCCTCGCCGCGCGACGCCGACCTCGCCGCCCACTACCTGCAGCCGCCGAACTGGGGCCATTTCTTCGCCGAGGACTGGCTGGGCTACGACGGCCAGGGCCGTTCGATCTACGCGCGGATCATCTACGGCGCCCGCGCCTCGATCACGGTCGGTGTCGGCGTCACCATCCTGGTGACCCTGCTCGGCACGCTCATCGGCATGACCGCCGGCTACTTCGGCGGCTGGCTGGACAGCGTGCTGTCCCGCGTCACCGACGTGTTCTTCGGCATCCCGTTCCTGCTGGGCGCCCTGGTCGTCCTCACGTCCTTCGAGAACCGCACCGTCTGGGTGGTGATCATGGCGCTGGCCTTCCTGGGCTGGACCCAGATCGCCCGTGTCGCCCGTGGCGCGGTGCTCACCGTCAAGCAGGCCGACTACGTGGTCGCCGCCAAGGCGCTCGGCGCCTCCACCACGCGCATCATGCTCCGGCACATCCTGCCGAACGCGATCGCGCCGATCATCGTCGTCGCGACCATCGCCCTGGGCGGCTACATCGCGGCCGAGGCCACGCTGTCCTTCCTCGGTGTCGGGCTCGCGGAGCCCACCGTGTCGTGGGGCGTCGACGTCTCCACCGGCCGCGAGCAGCTGCGCAACGCGCCGTTCACGCTGATCATCCCCTCGGTGATGGTCTCGATCACGGTGCTCTCGTTCCTCATGTTCGGCGATGCGGTACGCAACGCCCTCGACCCCAAGCTGCGCTGAGGGAGGCGTACGTGACCATCATCGAAGAAACGGCCGGAACCCCCGTGCCGGACGGGACCGGGGCGGCGGGGCGTCCGCTGCTGGAGGTCCGCGACCTGCACGTGGAGTTCCACACCCGGGACGGCGTCGCCAAGGCCGTCAACGGGGTCAACTACTCCGTGAACGCGGGCGAGACGCTCGCCGTGCTCGGCGAGTCGGGCTCCGGCAAGTCCGTGACCGCGCAGGCGGTCATGGGCATCCTCGACATGCCGCCCGGGCGCATCCCCAAGGGCGAGATCTTCTTCCACGGCCAGGACATGCTGAAGATGTCCGAGGACGAGCGCCGGAAGATCCGCGGCCGGAAGATCGCCATGATCTTCCAGGACGCGCTGTCCTCGCTCAACCCCGTGCTCTCGGTGGGCTACCAGCTCGGCGAGATGTTCCGGGTGCACCAGGGCCTGTCCAAGAAGGACGCCAAGGCCAGGGCCATCGAGATGATGGACCGGGTGAAGATCCCGGCCGCCGCGGCGCGGGTGAGCGACTACCCGCACCAGTTCTCCGGTGGTATGCGCCAGCGCATCATGATCGCCATGGCGCTGGCCCTGGAGCCCGACCTGATCATCGCCGACGAGCCGACGACCGCGCTCGACGTGACGGTGCAGGCCCAGGTGATGGACCTGCTGGCGGAACTCCAGCGCGAGTACCACATGGGTCTGATCCTCATCACCCACGACCTCGGCGTGGTCGCCGACGTCGCGGACAAGATCGCGGTGATGTACGCGGGCCGCATCGTGGAGCAGGCCCCGGTGCACGAGCTCTACAAGAGGCCGGCCCACCCCTACACCAAGGGGCTGCTGGACTCGATCCCGCGCCTGGACCAGAAGGGCCAGGAGCTGTACGCGATCAAGGGACTGCCGCCGAACCTGACGCGCATCCCGAGCGGCTGCGCGTTCAACCCGCGCTGCCCGATGGCGCAGGACGTCTGCCGCACGGACGTCCCGCCGCTGCACCCGGTGACCGAGCAGGACGGGACCGAACTGGTCGGCCGTGCCTCGGCGTGCCACTTCTGGAAGGAGACGATCCATGGCTGAGCTCAGCAAGAAGGACGGGCCGGTCGACGCCACGCCGAACGTCTCCGAGGTGGATGTCGTCGAGACGGCGAGCGAGGCCGAGGAGGTGGCCGCACTCGACGCCCCGGTGGAGCGCGGTGAGCCGATCCTCCAGGTCCGCAACCTGGTGAAGCACTTCCCGCTCACCCAGGGCATCCTGTTCAAGAAGCAGGTCGGCGCGGTGAAGGCCGTGGACGGCATCTCCTTCGACCTGTACCAGGGCGAGACCCTGGGCATCGTGGGCGAGTCCGGCTGCGGCAAGTCCACGGTGGCCAAGCTGCTGATGAACCTGGAGCGGGCGTCCGCGGGCGAGATCTTCTACAAGGGCCAGGACATCACCAAGCTGTCCGGGCGTGCGCTGAAGGCGGTCCGCCGCAACATCCAGATGGTGTTCCAGGACCCGTACACCTCGCTGAACCCCCGCATGACGGTGGGCGACATCATCGGCGAGACGTTCGAGATCCACCCGGAGGTGGCGCCGAAGGGCGACCGCCGCCGCAAGGTGCAGGACCTGCTGGACGTGGTGGGCCTGAACCCGGAGTACATCAACCGCTACCCGCACCAGTTCTCCGGCGGCCAGCGCCAGCGCATCGGCATCGCCCGCGGCCTGGCCCTGAACCCCGAGATCATCATCTGCGACGAGCCGGTCTCCGCGCTGGACGTGTCGGTGCAGGCGCAGGTCATCAACCTGATGGAGGCGCTGCAGGACGAGTTCAACCTGTCCTACCTCTTCATCGCGCACGACCTGTCGATCGTCCGGCACATCTCCGACCGGGTCGGCGTGATGTACCTCGGCAAGATGGCCGAGATCGGCACCGACACGCAGATCTACGACCACCCGACGCACCCCTACACCCAGGCGCTGCTGTCGGCGGTCCCGGTGCCCGACCCGGAGGCCCGCGAGGGCCGCGAGCGTATCATCCTCACCGGTGACGTGCCGTCGCCGGCCAACCCGCCCTCGGGCTGCCGCTTCCGCACCCGGTGCTGGAAGGCCCAGGACAAGTGCGCCGAGGAGGTGCCGCTGCTGGCGATCCCCGAGCGCTTCAAGGGCTCGGACTCCCCGGCGGCCCACGAGTCGGCCTGCCACTTCGCGGAGGAGAAGGACGTGGTCCACGCGGCCTGACGCCCCGTGGACGTGGTCCACGCGGCCTGACGTCCCGTCGGCCGGCGTCGCCCGGAACCCGGCACCCCGTCACGGGGTCGCCGGGTTCCGGCGTGTTCGAACGCGTTCGGCCGCTGCCGATACGTACATACGGCTGGAGTCGTCCCCGTACAGGCGCTGCACAAGTGCGTCGCGCACCCTTTGCCCCGATATTGGCCGGTAAAGGATCAGCGCACGACTGCGCACGTACGAGGAGGCACTCCATGCGCGGAGCCACGCACGCCAAATGGGTCGTTTGCGCGGCGGTGGTCGCCCTCGCGGCGACGGCCTGCGGAGGCGGGGACGGCGACGGCGGGGGGAGCGGCGACGCCAGTGCCGTGCTGAGTGCCTCGTGGGGCGATCCGCAGAACCCGCTGGAGCCCGCCAACACCAACGAGGTGCAGGGCGGCAAGGTCCTCGACATGATCTTCCGCGGCCTGAAGCGCTACGACCCGGAGACCGGCGAGGCGCAGGACATGCTGGCCGAGAGCATCGAGACCTCGGACTCGCAGAACTTCACGATCAAGATCAAGGACGGCTGGACCTTCAGCAACGGCGAGAAGGTCACCGCCCAGTCCTTCGTGGACGCCTGGAACTACGGCGCCAGCCTGAGGAACAACCAGCGCAACGCCTACTTCTTCGGCTACATCGAGGGCTACGACGAGGTCCACCCCGAGGACGGCAGCGCGCAGACCGCCGACACCATGTCGGGGCTGAAGGTCGTCGACGACCGCACCTTCACGGTCAAGCTCAGCCAGAAGTTCTCCACCTTCCCCGACACCCTCGGCTACAACGCCTTCGCCCCGCTGCCGAAGGCGTTCTTCGACGACCACGCGGCCTGGGTCGCCAAGCCGGTCGGCAACGGCCCGTACATGGTCGACTCGTACACCAAGGGCTCGCAGATGTCCCTGCGCACGTGGGACGACTACCCCGGTGACGACAAGGCGCAGAACGGCGGCGTGGACCTCAAGGTCTACACCGACAACAACACCGCCTACACCGACCTGATCGCCGGCAACCTCGACCTCGTCGACGACGTGCCCGCGGCCCAGCTGAAGAACGTCCAGAACGACCTGGGCGACCGCTACCTCAACACCCCGGCCGGCATCATCCAGACCCTCGCCTTCCCCTTCTACGACGAGGCGTGGGACAAGCCCGGCATGGAGAAGGTGCGCAAGGGCCTGTCGATGGCCATCGACCGCGACCAGATCACCGACACGATCTTCCAGAAGACCCGCACCCCGGCCTCCGACTGGACCTCCCCGGTCCTCGGCGAGGACGGCGGGTTCCAGGAGGGCCTGTGCGGGGACGGCTGCGAGTACAAGCCGGACGAGGCGAAGAAGCTGATCCAGGAGGGCGGCGGGCTGCCCGGCGGCCGGGTCACCATCACCTACAACGCCGACACCGGCTCGCACCGCGAATGGGTCGACGCCGTGTGCAACTCCATCAACAACGCGCTGGACAACGACCGCGCCTGCACCGGCAACCCGGTCGGCACCTTCGCCGACTTCCGCAACCAGATCACCCAGCAGAAGATGAGCGGCCCGTTCCGCGCCGGCTGGCAGATGGACTACCCGCTGATCCAGAACTTCCTCCAGCCGCTGTACTACACCAACGCCTCCTCCAACGACGGCAAGTGGTCCAACGAGGACTTCGACAACCTCGTCGACCAGGCCAACCAGGAGACCGACACCGCCAAGGCCGTCGACCTGTTCAAGCAGGCGGAGGAAGTCGTCCGCGACAACATGGCGGCCATCCCGCTCTGGTACCAGAACGGCAGCGCCGGCTGGTCCGAGCGCCTGTCCGACGTCAAGCTCAACCCCTTCAGCGTCCCGGTGTACGACCAGATCAAGGTGAGCTGAGCCCGCCATGGGACGGTACGTCGTCCGGCGGCTGCTCCAGATGGTCCCGGTGTTCATCGGGGCCACGCTGCTGATCTTCCTCATGGTCAACGTCATGGGCGACCCCATCGCCGGCCTGTGCGGCGAGCGCCGGTGCGACCCGGCGACGGCCGCCCAGCTGCGCAAGGAGTTCGGCCTCGACAAGCCGGTCTGGCAGCAGTACGTGACCTACATGGGGAACGTCTTCACCGGCGACTTCGGGACGGCGTTCAACGGCCAGGAGGTCACCGAGCTGATGGGGACCGCCTTCCCGGTCACCATCCGGCTCACCCTGGTCGCGATCTTCTTCGAGATCGTCATCGGCATCACCCTCGGCGTGGTCACCGGACTGCGCCGGGGGCGCCCCGTCGACACCGGCGTCCTGCTGCTCACCCTCGTCGTCATCTCCGTCCCCACCTTCGTCACCGGCCTGCTGCTGCAACTGCTGCTCGGGGTGAAGTGGGGGTGGATCCGGCCGTCGGTCTCCTCCGAGGCGCCGCTCGACGAGCTGCTCCTGCCCGGCCTGGTGCTGGCGTCCGTGTCCCTCGCCTACGTCACCCGGCTCACCCGCACCTCCATCGCGGAGAACCGGCGCTCCGACTACGTGCGCACCGCCATCGCCAAGGGGCTGCCCCGGCAGCGCGTGATCACCCGGCACCTGCTGCGCAACTCGCTCATCCCGGTGGTCACCTTCATCGGCGCCGACGTCGGCTTCCTGATGGGCGGGGCGATCGTCACCGAGCGGATCTTCAACATCCACGGCGTCGGCTACCAGCTCTACCAGGGCATCCTGCGGCAGAACACCCAGACCGTCGTCGGCTTCGTCACCGTGCTCGTGCTGGTCTTCCTGGTCTGCAATCTCGTCGTCGACCTCCTCTACGCCGTACTCGACCCGAGGATCCGCTATGCCTGACCGCCGCCACCATCACGAACCGGAGGACAACGCCGTCACCGACACGGGAATGGGCGGCCCCATGGACCTGGGCATGGACGAGGCGGAGACCCTGGAGAAGACCCCGGGCGGCCCGGAGGGCACCGGCCCGCAGGCGAAGCCGCGCTCCCTGTGGTCCGACGCCTGGCGGGACCTGCGGCGCAACCCCGTGTTCATCGTCTCCGCGCTGGTCATCCTGTTCCTCGTCGTGATCTCCCTGTGGCCGTCCCTGATCGCCTCCGGCAGCCCGCTGAAGTGCGACCTGGCCAAGGCCCAGGAGGGCTCCCAGGCGGGACACCCCTTCGGCTTCGACGGCCAGGGCTGCGACGTCTACACCCGGACCGTGTACGGCGCCCGCACCTCCGTCGCGGTCGGCGTGCTCGCCACGCTCGGGGTGGCGATCCTGGGCAGCGTGCTGGGTGCGCTGGCCGGCTTCTTCGGCGGGGTGGGGGACTCGGTGCTGTCCCGCATCACCGACGTCTTCTTCGCCATCCCGGTCGTCCTCGGCGGGCTGGTGCTGCTGTCCGTGATCACCAGCAACACCGTCTGGCCGGTCATCGGCTTCATCGTGCTGCTGGGCTGGCCGCAGCTGTCCCGCATCGCCCGCGGCTCCGTCATCACAGCCAAGCAGAACGACTACGTGCAGGCCGCCCGCGCGCTCGGCGCGTCCAACTCCCGGCTGATCTTCCGGCACATCGCGCCCAACGCGATCGCGCCGGTCATCGTCGTCGCCACCATCGCGCTCGGCACGTACATCGCCCTGGAGGCCACCCTGTCCTACCTGGGCGTCGGGCTGAAGCCGCCCAGCGTCTCCTGGGGCATCGACATCTCGGCCGCCTCCCCCTACATCCGCAACGCCCCGCACGCCCTGCTGTGGCCCTCCGGGGCCCTGGCGATCACCGTCCTGGCGTTCATCATGCTCGGCGACGCGGTGCGCGACGCCCTCGACCCGAAGCTGAGGTGAACCGCCGTCATGCTGCTGGAAGTGCGTGACCTGCACGTGGAGTTCCACACCCGGGACGGGGTCGCGAAGGCCGTCAACGGCGTCAGCTACGGCGTGGACGAGGGCGAGACGCTGGCCGTGCTCGGCGAGTCCGGCTCCGGCAAGTCGGTCACCGCGCAGGCCATCATGGGCATCCTCGACATGCCGCCGGGCCGGATCACCGGCGGCCAGGTGCTGTTCCAGGGCCGGGACCTGCTGACGCTGAAGGAGGACGAGCGCCGCACGGTGCGCGGCGCCGAGATGGCGATGGTCTTCCAGGACGCGCTGTCCTCCCTGAACCCGGTCCTCTCGGTCGGCGACCAGCTCGGCGAGATGTTCGTGGTGCACCGGGGCATGTCCCGCAAGGACGCCCGGAACAAGGCCGTGGAGCTGATGGAGCGGGTGGGCATCCCGGCCGCCCGGGAGCGGGTCCGGCAGTACCCGCACCAGTTCTCCGGCGGCATGCGCCAGCGCATCATGATCGCCATGGCGCTGGCCCTGGAGCCGGCGCTGATCATCGCCGACGAGCCGACCACCGCGCTCGACGTCACCGTCCAGGCCCAGGTCATGGAGCTGCTCGCGGAACTCCAGCGGGAGTACCGGATGGGCCTGATCCTCATCACCCACGACCTCGGGGTGGTCGCCGACGTGGCCGACCGCATCGCGGTGATGTACGCGGGCCGGATCGTCGAGACGGCACCCGTGCACGACATCTACAAGGCGCCGGCCCACCCCTACACCCGCGGTCTGCTGGACTCGATCCCGCGCCTGGACCAGAAGGGCCAGGAGCTCTACGCGATCAGGGGACTGCCGCCCAACCTCATGCACATCCCGCCCGGCTGCCCCTTCCACCCCCGCTGCCCGATGGTGCAGGACGTCTGCCGCACCGACGTGCCCCCGCTGTACGACGTCACCGACGCCGACTCCGACCGGGGGAGCGCCTGCCACTTCTGGAGGGAATGCCTGCATGGCTGAGCCGATTCTGGAGGTCAGCGGCCTGGTCAAGCACTATCCGCTGACCCGGGGCGTGCTGTTCAAGAAGCAGGTGGGCGCCGTGAAGGCGGTCGACGGTGTGGACTTCACCCTCGGCCGGGGCGAGACGCTGGGCGTCGTGGGGGAGTCCGGCAGCGGCAAGTCGACGGTGGCCAAGCTGCTGGTGAACCTGGAGCGGCCGACCGCCGGGTCGATCCGCTACAAGGGCGAGGACATCACCCGGCTCTCCGGGCGGGCGCTGAAGGCGGTCCGCCGCAACATCCAGATGGTGTTCCAGGACCCGTACACCTCGCTCAACCCCCGGATGACGGTGGGCGACATCATCGGCGAGCCCTTCGAGATCCACCCCGAGGTGGCACCCAAGGGCAACCGGCGCAAGAAGGTCCAGGACCTGCTGGACGTGGTGGGTCTGAACCCGGAGTACATCAACCGCTACCCGCACCAGTTCTCCGGCGGCCAGCGCCAGCGCATCGGCATCGCCCGCGGCCTGGCCCTCAACCCCGAGATCATCGTGGCCGACGAGCCGGTGTCCGCGCTGGACGTGTCGGTGCAGGCGCAGGTCATCAACCTGATGGACCGGCTCCAGAACGAGTTCGACCTCGCCTACCTCTTCATCGCGCACGACCTGTCGATCGTCCGGCACATCTCCGACCGGGTCGGCGTGATGTACCTCGGGCGGATCGTCGAGACCGGCACCGACACCGCGATCTACGACCACCCCACGCACCCCTACACCCAGGCCCTGCTGTCCGCCGTCCCGGTGCCCGACCCGGAGGCGCGGGAGCACCGGGAGCGCATCATCCTCACCGGTGACGTGCCGTCACCGACCAACATCCCCTCGGGCTGCCGGTTCCGCACCCGGTGCTGGAAGGCGCGGGAGCGCTGCGCGGTGGAGGTGCCGCTGCTGACGGTGCCCGAGGCGTTCCTCGGGGCGAGCGGTCCGGTGGCCCACCCGTCCGCCTGTCACTTCGCGGAGGAGAAGCGGGTGGTGGCGCCGGAGGAACGCCCGGACGACCGGAAGTAGGCACCCCGGCGCCCGCCGGGCCCATCGCTGCCCTCCGGCCCGACCGGGCTTAACGGACGCGCAACGCGCCGGACCCCGCGGCGATATACGGGCGGGCGACGCTGGGCGGGTACGGCCGTGCGGGTGCCGTGGGCGGGCCGGGACGCCGCCATGTCGTCCCGGCCCGTCGCCGTGCCCGCGCGCCGCTTCTGCCCCGGTGCGCGGTGCCGGGGCCCCGGTCAGCCGGGCTGCCGGTCCATGCCGAGGGACCGCTTGAGGAAGTCGACCTGGAGCAGCAGCAGGTTCTCCGCGACCTGCTCCTGCGGGGTCATGTGGGTGACCCCGGACAGCGGCAGCACCTCGTGCGGGCGTCCGGCCGCCAGCAGGGCGGAGGACAGCCGCAGGGCGTGGGCGACGACCACGTTGTCGTCGGCCAGGCCGTGCACGATCATCAGCGGACGGTGCGGGTCCGCCGGGGACGACAGGCCGTCGTCGGTGACCAGCGAGCTGCGCGCGTACACCTCCGGGTGCTTGCCCGGGTCGCCCAGGTAGCGCTCCGTGTAGTGCGTGTCGTACAGCCGCCAGTCGGTCACCGGGGCTCCGGCGATGCCCGCGTGGAAGACGTCCGGCCGGCGCAGGACCGCCAGCGCCGCCAGGTAGCCGCCGTAGGACCAGCCCCGGATCGCCACCCGGGAGAGGTCGAGCGGGTGGGAGTCCGCGAGGGCGTGCAGCGCCTCGATCTGGTCGTCGAGGGTGAGGGTGAAGTCGTGGTGGACGGCCTTCTCCCAGGCGGGGGAGCGGCCCGGGGTGCCCCGCCCGTCGGCCACGACCACCGCGAAGCCCTGGTCGGCGAACCACTGGGAGGTGAGGTGGGAGTTGTGCGCGGCCAGGACACGGGCTCCGTGCGGGCCGCCGTAGGGGTCCATGAGCACCGGGAGGGGGGTGTCACCGGCGTAGTCCCGAGGCATAAGCACGGCGCACGGAATTCGGCGTGCGCCCCCATGGGTGAGGGTCACGCGAGGGGACATACCGGGGTCTTCGGCGTAGGACGGGACAGTCGCCGTCGGTTTCCCGTCACGAAGGACCCGCACCCGCGCACCCGGCCGGTCGAGGGTCGCCGAGACCAGCACGGTCACCTCGCCGGAGCGCACCGCCGTGTGCACGCCGGGCCCCTGCGAGACGCGCTCCACGCCCAGTTCGTTGACCCGGTACACGTGCACCTCGCCGATGTCCGGCTGGTCCGCCTCGGCGCCCGCCGACGCCGACACGAGCACGTCGTCGGCGGACACGTCCAGGACCGCGCGGACGTGCAACTGCGGCCCGGTCAGCGGGCGTTCGCCGACCACCAGCCGCCGTGCGCCGCCCTCGTCCGCGATCCGCACCAGCTGCCCGGACGGGCTCCAGCACGGGACACCGGGGAAAAGATCAAGCCAAACCGGATCTTCGTCGGCGTGCACCATCCGGGTCGCCCCGGAGTCCGGGTCCACGGCCAGGATCACCTGCCCCTGCTGGTCCCGGGCCTGCACCAGCAGCAGCGGGGCCCCCGCCGCTGACCAGTGCACATGCGCCAGATAAGGGTAGCGGGCCCGGTCCCAGGAGACCTCGGTGCGCACCCCGTCGAGGTCGAACACGAACAGGCGCACCTCGGCGTTGGCCGTTCCGGCAGCGGGGTACGCGACCCGGTTCGGCTCCCGTTCCGGGCGGGCCGGGTCGGCGATCCACCACCGGTCCACCGGGGTGTCGTCCGCCCGCGCCACGAGCAGCCGGTCACCGTCCGGCGACCACCAGAAGCCGCGCGAACGCCCCATCTCCTCGGCCGCGATGAACTCCGCGAGGCCGTAGGTGACGTTCTCCTGCTCGGGGGGCGCGAGGGCCCGGTCGTCCGCCCCCTCAGCGCCGACGACCCGCAGGGCTCCGCCGGAGACGTAGGCGACGTGGCGGCCGTCGGGGGACGGGCGGGGGTCGATCACCGGTCCGGGGACCGGCAGTTCGCGGGTGGTCCCGGCCCGCAGTTCGGCCGTGAACAACCGCCCTGACAAGGCGAAAGACGCCAGCTCCACCGCCGCGTCGGTCGCGTAGCCGACGATGCCGGCCCCGCCCTCCCGGCTGCGTTCGCGCCGGGCCCGTTCCTGCGCCGACAGGTGCTCCGACGCGCCCCCGAGGAGGGCGCGCGGGTCGGCGGCCACGCGCTCCCCGGGCTTCCCGGAGCCGGTGGCAGCCCCCTCGCCGGGGGTGCCGGTGTCCAGCACCCACAAGGCGGTCGCCCGGTCCGTTCCGGAGGCGGAGCGCAGGAACACGACCCGGGAGCCGTCGGGCGCCACGGCGAAGGACCGCGGGGCGCCGAGAGAGAAGCGCTGGGTACGGGCGTGCCGTCGGGGGAAGGAGTCAGCCTCGGTCGTCATGCCTTGACCATATTGGCCATGCGCCCCCTTGTGCGGCCGTGCGCCGACCGATGCGCACGTACGGATAGTTATGATCGTTAGCGCATAGTGGGTATGAACCTGCTGGCACCTCTGTGGATGTATCCGCTCCCGATTCAACTGCCCCCATGCTCCTGCGTATTCCTACCCCCGCGTCCTGGGATCTTTGGAGGTGAGCCGCCGTGGCACTCTCGATTTCGGCGGTGGTGCTGCTGGCGATCATCGTCTTCCTGCTGATCAAGAAGTCGGGCCTGAAGGCCGGCCATGCGGTGGTGTGCATGCTGCTGGGCTTCTACCTCGCGTCGTCGACCGTCGCGCCCACGATCAGCGAGCTGACGAACAACATCGCGGGCATGATCGGCAGCATCAAGTTCTGATCGCCGGCCCCGGCCCCTCGCGTGTTACCCGCCGGTAAGCAATGATGGCGGGACCATCATTCACGCGCGCAGGGCGGAGCCGACGGTGACGACTTCCGAGGACCGGAGCGAGGCACGGCACGAGGGACGGGACGGGGGACGCACCGGCGTGCACGTCTTCCGCGACGACGCACTCGGCGAGCACGACGCCGTGGGCCTCGCGGAGGCCGTCCGCCGGGGCGAGGTGAGCCCGGCCGAGGCCGCCCGTGACGCGGCGGCCCGGGTCCGGGCCGCCGACGAGCGGCTGCACGCCGTCCAGGTGCACCTCGACCCCCCGGCCCGGAGCGCGGACGGCGGCGGCGCGCTCGCCGGTGTGCCGACCCTCGTCAAGGACAACACCGAGTACCAGGGCCTGCCCACCGGCCACGGCAGCGTCGCCTTCGCCCCCAGGACCGCCCGGCGGCACGCCCCCTTCACCCGCCAGTTCCTCAGCACCGGCGTCACCGTCCTCGGCAAGACCCGGCTCCCCGAGTTCGGCTTCAGCCCCAGCACCGAGTTCGAGCAGGGCGAGCCGGTCCGCAACCCCTGGCACACCGGCCACTCCGCGGGCGGCTCCTCGGGCGGCAGCGCGGCCCTCGTCGCCGCCGGGGCGGTGCCGCTCGCGCACGCCAACGACGGCGGCGGCTCCATCCGCATCCCCGCCGCCTGCTGCGGACTGGTCGGTCTGAAGCCCACCCGGGGCCGGGTGGTGGCGAACGCGCAGGGCCGCCAGCTGCCCATCGACCTCGTCACCGACGGCGTGGTCAGCCGCTCGGTGCGCGACAGCGCCGCCTTCCTCGCGGCGGCGGAACAGCACTGGCGCAACCCCAAGCTGCCGCCCGTCGGCCTCGTCGAGGGTCCCTCGGACCGCCGCCTGCGCGTCGGCCTCCTGGTGGACTCCCCGAACGGCGTCCGCTCCGACGAGGACACCAGGACGGCGGTGACGGACACGGCGAGGCACCTGGAGCGGCTCGGCCACACCGTCGAACCGGTGGAGCTGGCCATCGAGCCCACTTTCACCGAGGACTTCCTGACCTACTGGGGCATGCTGTCGTTCCTGATCGGCGTCACCGGCCGCAGGATCGGCGCCGACTTCGACCGCACCCGCATGGACGGCCTCAGCCGCGGCCTGCGGGAGACGTACGTCGGCAGGTGGCGCACCACGCCGGGTGTGCTGCGCCGGCTCAAGCGCACCCGCCTCGCCTACGCGGCGGCGTTCCGCGGCCTCGACGTGATCCTCTCCCCGGTCCTCGCCCACACCACCCCGAGGCTCGGTCACCTCAACCCGGCCGTCCCGTACGACACCCTGATCCAACGGCTCGTCGACTACGTGGCGTTCACCCCGGTCAACAACGTCGTCGGCACCCCGTCGATCTCCGTACCCGCCGACCACGCGACCCCGGACGGCCTCCCCATCGGCGTCATGTTCTCCGGCCGCCCCGGCGCGGAACGCCTGCTGCTGGAGCTGGCGTTCGAGCTGGAGGCCGACCGGCCGTTCCGGCGGATCCAGGACGTGTGAGACCCCCGTCGCCGCCTCCTGCGCCGGCCGCGGTGCCGGGCAGGAGGCGCGGGGTCAGCCCTCGACCGCGTACGGCACGAAGTCGGCCCACGCGGCGGGGCTGAAACGCAGGTGAGGACGGGCGACGTCCTTCGAGTCACGGACGTGGACGGTGCCGGGCGCGGTGGCGAGTTCGACGCAGGAGTCGCCTTCGCTGCTGCTGTAGCTGCTCTTGAACCATGCGTGGCCCGACCCGTTCACGGCGGGGACTTACGGATCATGTTTCCGCCAGCAGCTGTTCGATGAATGAGGCGGACTCACGCGGCGTCAGGTCTTGTGCCCGAGTGATGCCGTACGGGAGTTCCAGGATACGGAGTTGTCGCAGGTCGGAAACCGGTCGCCCGCCGGCCACGACCGGCGCCCCGTGCTCCGGGAGCCGGTCGTCGGCGCGGAGTCGGGGCGCGGGCTGCTTCTCGTGGAGGCGCTCGCGGACCGCTGGGGGGTGGGCGAGGGGCGGTTCCCGCGCAAGGTCGTCCGGGCGGAGATCGACCTCGCGCCGCCGGAACCCGACGCCTCGCGTTCCGGTGCCGTCGGCGGCTGAAGGACAAAGGACGAGGGGGAAAGAACTCCCACCGAGCCCCGCCCCTCCCGCCCGTGGCCGCGCTCACTCGGGCGGGTGAACATCTCCGCTTCGGCTGGATTTTCGGGCCTCCGAGGCCCGACGCTCAGCACGACGAACGCACCACCCCGACCACAGACATGAGACGGCCCCCGCCGGGACGGCAATCCCACTGCGAGGGCCTGACCACCGAGGAAGAGGACACCTTCCCGATGGGTAACCAGAACCCTAGCGTGCGCCCGCACGCCCAGGCCCGCGTTGCGGGCGACAAGCAGCCCGACCGGCGGCCGGGCACGGCCCGCCGCACCGGCGGGCTCCAGCACGACAACACCCGGCACACCACCCGCTTCACAGTGATCGGCAACCACCTCGCCCAGCACCGCGAACTCTCCCTGCTGGCCATCGGGCTCGGCACCCACCTCCAGTCGCTGCCGAAGGGCGCGGCGGCCGACATCAAGACCCTCACCGCACGGTTCCCCGAGGGGGCCACCCGCATCGCTGCCGCCCTGCGGGAGCTGGAGTGCCACGGCTACCTGCGCCGCGAACGCGTCCGCATGCCCTCCGGCCGCATCGTGACCCGCACGGTCTCCTGCAACCAGCCCGCGGCGGCCCGCGCCCATCCCGGGCCCCGTCCCCGGACTGCCGACCGGCCGGAGCCCCCGGCAGCGCCGGAACCGCCGCAGCCGCACCCGAACCCGCCCCGGCCCTGCGGAGAGCGGCCCCCGCAGGCGGCCACCGGCGCGCCCCGCAAGCCGCTCCCCACCGTGCCCCGCCCCGAGTGCCACGTGCCCGGTCTGTTCCGGGCCGCCGCCGACCTCCTCGCGGACCTGCGGCGCCACCACCCGCAGCTGCTCCTCTCCGTGCCCGACACGGCCCACCTGACCCCCGGCGTCGCCGCCTGGCTGGAGCGGGACGTCACCCCTGCGGCCGTACGCCGTGCTCTGACCGCCGACCTGCCGCCCGAGGGGCTACGGCGTCCCGCCGCCTTCCTGGCGCACCGCCTCACGGCCCAGCTCCCGCCCCCGGCCCGGTACCGCGCACCGGCCGCCGCTCCACCGCCCGCACGGACGCGGCCTCCCCTGCGGAACTGCGACGGCTGCGACCGTGCCTTCCGTGCACCCGAGCCCGGTCTCTGCCGCGAGTGCCTCGGGAGGGCGTAGGGCGCGATCAGGCGCTCCGGTGCAGTCGGAGCCGGTGTCTGCGCCCGGGCCGTGCGCAGGAGGGCACCGTCTGCACGGCCACCATCACCCACTTCGACCCGCCGCGGCTGTTCGCCTTCGACGAGCACGACCCGGACGGCACGGAGGTGGAGTTCGACGACCACCGAACTCGCGGCGCGGCTCGCCACGGCTTCCGCCTGAGGCGAGCGGCGCGCCGTCGGGCCGGGGTGGTCCGAGTCCGCTCCGGCGCGCGCCGCATTGGCTGCCGGGCACCGTCCGGACAGACTGCCCGCCATGGAGCTGATAGGCCGGGGACGGGACGCGGACGTGTACGCCCTCGACGGGGCCAGGGTGTTGCGGCGCTACCGGGAGGGGGGACCGACGGAGCGGGAAGCACGGCTGATGACGCACCTGGCGGTCTGCGGGTATCCCGTGCCGAAGGTGTACGAGGCCGCCGGGGCCGACATGGTCCTGGAGCGGCTGACCAGGCCGACGATGGTGGACGCCCTGGCCAGGAGCCCGTGGCGGGTCGGCGCCCTCGGCCGGATGCTGGGCGGTCTGCACGACCGGCTGCACGCGCTGCCCGCGCCCGAGTGGCTGCCCCGGCGGTTCGCGACGGCCGATGACGACCGGGTGCTGCATCTGGACCTGCACCCGGGCAACGTGGTCCTGACCCGCCGTGGACCCGTGGTGATCGACTGGCGCAACGCGGGAGCCGGGGACCCCGCCGCGGATGTGGCGATGACCCTGGTGACGGTCGCCTGCGCGGACATCCCCGGGGTGGCGGCCCGCCTGGGACGCCGCCTGCTGGTGCGGAGTGTGCGCAGGGGCACCGGGACCGACCCGGGCGGACGGATCCGGGACGCGGCCGGGGCCAAGCTGCTGGCCGACCCCAACCTGACGCCCGTGGAAACGGCGCGACTGCGGCGCCGTGCCGGAGGCCGGGCGGGGGAGTCCGGCCCCTGACCGGCCGGACCGCCCCGGGCCGGGCCCGGGTGCCCGTCCCCTCCTCATAGGGTGGACCCATGACCGAATCGCCCTCTCCCAGCCCCGAGCCGGGGGAACCCCCGGCCGGCTCCGCCCGGCGTCTGCTGCTGGTGCACGCGCACCCGGACGACGAGTCGATCACCAACGGGGCCACCATGGCCCGGTACGCCGCCGAGGGGGCCCACGTCACGCTGGTCACCTGCACGCTCGGGGAGCGGGGCGAGGTCATCCCGGCCGGGCTGGCCCACCTGAGCGGTGCCGCCCTCGGGCAGCACCGGATGGGCGAGCTGCGCGAGGCGGCGCGGGCGCTCGGCGTGACGGACGTGCGCCTCCTCGGCGGCGCCGGGCGCTTCAGCGACTCCGGGATGATGGGGCTGCCGGACAACGACGACCCCGGCTGCTTCTGGCAGGCGGACGTCGACCGGGCCGCCGGACTGCTCGCCGAGGTGATCCGGGAGGTGCGGCCGCAGGTCCTGGTCACCTACGACGACAACGGCGGTTACGGGCACCCCGATCACATCCAGGCCCACCGCGTCGCCATGCGGGCCGTGGAGCTCGCGGCCGGGGAGGGCGGCTGGACGGTCCCCAAGGTCTACTGGACCCGCGTGCCCCGCTCCGTGGCCGAGGAGGCCTTCGCGCGGCTCGCCGACGACCTGCCGGCCCTGCCCTTCGACCGGGCGGCCTCCGTGGACGACGTTCCCGGTGTCGTCGACGACGCACGCGTGACCACCGTGATCGACGGCACCGCCCACGCCGCCGCCAAGGCCGCCGCGATGCGCGCCCACGCCACCCAGATCACCGTGGCCGAGCCGTACTTCGTGCTCTCCAACGACCTGGCGCAGCCGCTGTTCACCACCGAGTACTTCGAGTTGGTGCGCGGCGAACGCCCCCATGCGCCGGAGACCGACCTGTTTGCCGGAATCGGAGCCGGGGAGACCCCATGAGTGACCGGACCTCCTCCCTGCTCACCCAGCCGCCGCGCCCCCCGTCCGGCCGGCGGATCGCCGCCCTCCTGGGCCTGTTCGTGCTCGGCGCCGTGGTCGCGCTGGCCGGGGCGCTGGTGCAGGCGGGCTGGTTCCCGGCGGGGCTGCTGCTGGCCCTCGCGGGCGAGGCCGGACTGTGCCTGGGCGCCTCCCGCGCCCTGCGCTCCCGCAGTGGGGGCGTGGCCGCCGCCGCGGGCTGGACGCTCGCCGTCGTCCTGCTCACCACCAGCCGCCCGGAGGGCGACTTCCTGTTCGCCGCGGGAAGCGGTTCCTACCTCTTCCTGCTCGGGGGCATCGCCGTTGCTGTGATCTGCGCCACCCTGGGGCCCGGACGGCAACCGGACGGCGGTCCCGGCCGACTTGGCACATGACGTACTGCTTCGCCGCTCCACGGGCGTGCGGGTCCGGTGCGGGTTTCCCCAGGAGTCGTGGGAAAGCGGCCGGATGCGGCCAGTATGGTGGTGCGCGCCGCCGAGCCTCCCCCGAACTCGGCCTCGCCCGAGCCGGGGGGATCTCCGTCGTGAGGTCGAGACGGGCGGCGGAGCCAACCGGGAGAACCTGCCTTGAGTCGTGAAACTGACACTCCGTCCACCGGGCCCGACGGGCGCGGGGGAGCCGCCTACCCGTCGGGCACCCCGCCCTACGGCATCCCGGCGATTCCGGACGAGGGTACGGACGCGGGCCGTTCGGCCGCGCGGCCGGAGGAACGCAAGACCGAGACCACGCTGACGACCCGGATCCGGATCAACATCCCCGGATCCCGGCCCATTCCGCCGGTCGTCGTGCGTCAGCCGGTCAAGGACAAGGACAACCAGGGCGCGGACGACCGGAGCACGGCGAACGGGCCCGGCACGGACGGCGGCACGCCTGCCCCCGGGCCCGACGCGTCCGCCGGACCGGCCGAGGCCCCGGCCGCGCCCGGCGCGCCCGCTCCGCTGCCGACCCGTCCCACGGGCGGCCGGCCGAGCACCCCGAAGACCGAGGAGAAGCCGACCAGCGACTGGTTCGCGCCCCGCAAGTCCCCGGCCGCGAAGGGCGGTACGGGCTCCGGTCCCGCCAACGGGTCGGCCCCGGCGGCCGGTTCCGGCACGGCCGGAGGCGGTTCCGGCGCGGGCGGCGGCACCGCGAACGGCGTCCCGGGTCCCGGTGCCCGGGCGGGCGCCGGACGTCCCGGTGGTGTCGTCGGCGGCATGAACGCCCCGGGCGGCTCCCGGCCCCAGGGCACGAACGGTTCCGCACCCGGCACCGGCTCCACCAACGGTGCGGGACTGCCCGGCGCGACCGGCGGCCCGGTGGCTCCGGGGCACGGCGGCGGCACCGGCTCCTTCGACGTGACCGAGGCCCTGGCCGGCGGCACGCGACCGGGTCAGGGCGGCGCGGGCGAACCCGGCCGCGACGACCTGCCCTACTTCCCCGAGGGCGGCCCCGCCGGCCCCACGACCGGTCCCGTCACCGGGAGCGGCCGTCCGATGGGCGGGCCGGGCGGAGCGGACGCCCCCGGGCGGCCGGGAGGCGGCCCCGCCGGACCGGGCGCCCCGGGCGCGCCGGGCCAGGGCGGCGTGCCCGGCGGGGGACTCAGCGACGACACCGCGATCCTCACCCCGCAGATCCAGGTGCCCGAACCGGGCCCCGGCTACGGCGCCCGCCACGACAACGTCTCCGGGAACACCGTCACCAGCGGCATCCCCGTCGTCCCGGCCAGTGCCGCCTTCGACGCGGACACCCCGGCCGGCGGCCCGCGGGCCCACACGCCCCCCAAGCTGCCCGAGCCGGGCCCCGCGCCCGCCGCGAGCTCGTCGAAGCCGTCGAAGAAGAAGGGACGCAGCAAGCTGGTCCTGCTCTGCGGCGGCCTGGTCTTCCTCGGGGGCGTCGCCTACGGCGCCGGCCTGCTGATGAACCACTCCGACGTGCCGAAGGGCACCAGCGTGCTCGGGGTCGACATCGGCGGCGGCACCCGGGACGACGCCGTGCAGAAGCTGGACGCGGCGCTCGGCGACCGGCTGAACGAGCCGCTGAAGCTGACCGTGGGCGGCAAGACCGTCGAGCTGGAGCCGGACAACGCCGGACTGCAGTTCGACGCCGACGCCACCGTCGCGGACGCCGCACAGAGCGACTACAACCCGGTCTCCGTGATCGGCTCCCTGTTCGGCAACCAGCGGGCCGTCGACCCCGTCATGCCCGTCGACGAGGAGAAGCTGCACGCCGCCCTGAACGACGTCGGCGGCACGGCGTCGAACACCGACGGCACGATCAAGTTCGTGTCGGGCAAGGCCGTCGCCGTGTACGGCAAGCCCGGCGAGGGCATCGACGTCGACAAGTCGACCGAGGTGGTCGCGGCGGCCTACCGCACCCAGGTGGAGACCGGCGCCTCGTCCCCGGTCACCGTGCCGACGACGACCCGGCAGCCCACGGTCAGCAAGGCCGAGGTCGACCGGATGATGAAGGAGTTCGCCGAGCCGGCCATGTCGGCCAACGTGACGGTGCAGACCGACGCGGCCCACTCCATCCCGATGAGCCCCGAGAACTCGCTGTGGAAGTTCCTCCGGGTGGAGGCGGTGAACGGCAAGCTGGTCGACAAGCCCGACCTGGGCGCGTTGAAGAAGCTGTACGGCCAGACCTTCGACGGCGTGCTGATCACCCGGGGCAACGGCGAGAAGACGCCCGTCACCCCGCAGGACGTGTACGGGGCCCTGCGCGAGGCGCTGATGAGCAAGACGGACCGGGTCGCGGTGATCGAGACCGATCCCAGCTGACGCGTTTCGCCTGACACCTGTCAGCCGCCGCCCGCCCCCCGGCGGACGGCGGCCTGACGGCCGTCTCGCCACGGCCCCCGCCGTCCGCCCCGGCGGTATGACATCCGTCATCCGCCGGCCGGGACCCGGGGCACTGCCCCCGGGGCGTCCGGCCGGGCCAGGATGGTCGTATGAGGACAGCGACGAGGGCCACCGGCAGCAGCTCCTACGGAGGGCTGGGCGCCGCAGCCATGGGCAAGCGCCCGGAGAACCGCAGGCAGTGGCTGGTGAAGGCGCTGTGGTCGGGCATCTGGCTGGTCTTCCTCAGCGCACCCGTGGTCGACCTCCTGGACGGCGGCCACGGCCCGGCCGCCCAGGTTCTCGGCTGGACCGGGCTCGTCGTCTTCGTCGCCTGCTACCTCGCACTGGTCTTCCGCACCGGGCGCACCGAACGCAACGGCGCCGTCCTGCTGGTGCTCGCCCTCCTCTGCGCGGAGTCCGGCGCTCTGGTCCTGTTCCTGGGCCGGGAGTGGCTGGTGCTGTTCGTCTACGTGGCCATCGCCTCCGGCGCGGCCCTGCCCCTGCGGCTCGCCTGCTGGACCATCCCGGGCGCGTCGGCCCTGATGGCGGGCGCGGCGCTCGTCGTCCCGGAGGGGAGGGTGTTCCTCGCCGGGCTCCTCGTGCCCGCGCTGCTCGGCGGCTTCGCCATGACCGGCGTGCGCGAACTCGTCCGGACCACGATCGCGCTGCGCGAGGCCCGCGCCACCGTCGCCCAGCTCGCCGCCAACGAGGAACGCCTGCGGCTCGCCCGTGACCTGCACGACCTGCTCGGCCACTCGCTCTCGCTGATCACGCTCAAGAGCGAGCTGGCCGGCCGGATGCTGCCCGGGCAGCCGGAGCTCGCGGCCCGGCAGGTCGCCGACATCGAGCAGGTCAGCCGCCAGGCCATGACCGACGTGCGGGAGGCCGTCACCGGCTACCGGCGTCCCCGGCTGGGCAGCGAGATCGCCGGCGCCCGGATGGCCCTGGCGGCCGCCGGGGTCCACGCCGACCTGCCCGCCGACGCCGGCCTCGCGGACGTCCCCGAGGAGAGCGAGTCCGCCCTGGCCTGGGCGCTGCGGGAGGCCGTCACCAACGTCGTCCGGCACAGCGGGGCCGGTCGCTGCACGGTCGAACTGCTGCGCCGCCGCACGGTGGAGGGCGAACCGGTGCTGGAACTCTCCGTCGAGGACAACGGCTCCGGCTCGGCGGGCCCGCGCGGCGACGGCCCGCACCGCGACGGCCCGCGCGGCAACGGCCTGACCGGCCTCGCCGAGCGGCTGCACGCGGCCGGCGGCACCCTGGAGGCCGGTCCCACCGGGCAGGGCTTCCGGCTGGTCGCCCGGGTGCCGCTGACGGCACCGGAGCCGGACGCGGCGGACCCGGCGCCGGACCGGGGCGCGGAACCGGGGGCGGAGTCCGGCGCGGGCTCCGGCGCGGAGGGCACGGGCTCGGGGCCGGACCCGGGGCCGGGGGCGAGCCCGGGAGCGGGCGCCCGGCCGGAACAGGGCGGCCCGGGGGCGGGCCCGGGCGCGGACGTAGGATCCCGCGCATGAGCCGCACGATCAAGGTCCTGCTCGCGGAGGACCAGTCGATGGTCCGCGAGGCTCTGGCCGCCCTGCTGGGCCTGGAGGACGACATCGACGTCGTCGCGCAGGTCGCCCGTGGCGACGAGGTGCTGGCCGCGGCCCGCGAACACGCCGTGGACGTGGCCCTGCTGGACATCGAGATGCCCGGCGCGAACGGCATCGAGGCCGCCGCGCTGCTGCACCGCGAACTGCCGGACGTGAAGCTGGTCGTGCTCACCACCTTCGGCCGGCCCGGCTACCTGCGCGGCGCCATGGAGGCCGGTGCCGACGCCTTCCTGGTCAAGGACGCCCCGGCTGCCCAGCTCGCCGCCGCGGTGCGCACCGTGCTGGCCGGGGAGCGGGTGATCGACCCGACCCTCGCCGCGGCGGCCCTGGCGGACGGGGCGAACCCGCTCACCGAACGGGAGCGCGAGGTGCTGCGCGCCGCCGCCGACGGCTCCACCAACGCCGAACTCGCCGGTGCGCTGCACCTGTCCCAGGGCACCGTCCGCAACTACCTGTCCACCGCCATCCAGAAGCTGGCCGTCCGCAACCGCACGGAAGCGGTCCGGGTGGCCCGGGAGAAGGGCTGGCTGTAGCGCCCGGACGTGCCGGCCGGGCCGCAGCCCCGGCGGCCCACGGCACGGCCGCGGAGGGGCGCGCGCCGGGCTCCGCTCCGGCGGCCCGGTCCGGTCCCGCTAGTTGAGCAGCGCGCGGGCGGCCCGGGCCTGGCCGCGGATGCGGTCCGCGGCCGGTTCGTCCACCGCGGCCACCACCTCGGCGTACGCCTCCAGCTCCGCGGCGCCGTCCGCGAAGGCGCCGCGCTGCACCAGCAGCTGGGCCCGCTCGTAGCGCAGCCGCGCCGGGTGCGAGGGGAGCAGCAGGGACAGGTCGAGGGCCCACAGCGCCACGGCGGAGTGCTCGGGCCGGGCCGCCGCCCAGGCGCGGATGTTGTTCAGCACGCGCAGCACGACGTCCAGCGGATCGGCCGGCGTCAGCATCGACGGGTCCAGCGAGCCGCCGGTGGTCCCGGCGACCAGCAGGTCCGCGTCCGCCCCGGTCAGCAGCCGGCCCCCGTCGAACGGGTCGGCGAGCACCGGCGGTCCCTCGTGACCGAAGCCGACGACGAAGTGACCGGGCAGGGCCACCCCGTACACCGGGGCCCCGGCGCGCCGTGCCACCTCCATCCACACCACCGACAGCAGGATCGGCAGCCCGCGCCGCCGCCGCAGCACCTCGTGCAGCAGCGACGACTCCAGGCGGCGGTAGTCGGCCGGGGTGCCGTGGAACCCGCAGCGCTCGCCCAGCAGGTCGCGCAGGGCGAGCGCCCACGCGCGCGGGCTGCCGGGCCGGTGCGGGAGCAGCCCGGCCAGCCGGTCCAGTTCGATCTGCGCGGCGTCCAGGCCCGGCTCGTCCAGCGCGCCGTCCGCCTCGGCGGCCAGGAGCAGGCACAGCGTGGCCAGGTCGGGCCGCTCGGACCTGGCCTCCTCCGCGAACCGCCGCCGTACGTCGGCGGAACGCCCGGGGGAGGGCGGCTGGGGTGACGGCATGACGGGTTCCTGCCCTCTCACGGTGTTCCGTCACCGGCCGCGGCCGGAGCCCGCGGTTCCGGTTCCGGTGCCCGGTGGTAGTGGTACGCGTGGTGCACGGTGAAGCCGAGCCCGGCGTACAGCTGCCGGGCGGCGGTGTTGTCCAGGTCGACCTGGAGCCAGGCCGCCGACGCGCCCTCGTCGAGCGCCCGGCGGGCCAGCGCGGCCATCACCGCCGTCGCCAGCCCCTCCCGCCGGCGCCCCGGGTCGACCACCACCGCGGCGAACCCGGCCCACCGGCCGTCCACCACGCAGCGCCCGATGGCGGCGGGCGTGCCCGGTCCGTCCCCGGCCGTGGAGGGGGCGCCGGGGACGGTGGCGAACCACACCGACGGTCCGCCGCCCAGCACCCGCAGGCCCACCTCCTCGGCGCCCGCGCGCCCGTACCGGGCGAGCCACGCGCGGTCCACCGTCCGGGACAGCTCCACCCGGGCCGGGTGCGCGGGCAGGTCGGCGAGCGGGGCGAGGGCGCCCACCCACACCTCGGAGGTCACCTGGAGGATCCAGCCCCGCCGTTCCAGCTCCGCCGCCAGCAGCTCCTGCGTCCCCTGCGCGCCGGTCGCGGTCTGCACCTGGGCGGGCAGCCCGCGCTCCGCGTACCAGGCCCGTACGGCACGGAGGGCCTCGTCCAGCGGCACGCCCGGGTCGCCGAGCGGCAGCACCGAGTTGGCGCGCCGGGTGAAGCCCGTCCGGTGCCCGCCCTCCCCGCCGGCCGCCGCGCGCAGTTCCCAGTCGCCCAGCCGCGCGCTCTCGACCGGCGGCCACCCGCGCGCGGCGGCCCGCGCCAGTTCCTCGTAGGTGGCGGCCGGTCCACGGCGGCGCGCCGGGGCGGACGGCACCGTCTTGCCGGCGACCAGCACGGATTCCGGTATCCGGACGTTCTCGCCGGTCCTCCGTGTGATCCGCAGCACACCCTCGTCCCATGATGTGAGAACGCCTACCGTGTCGGTGAACTTCTCACCCGAGGGACCATGTTCGATCAAGCTCCGTACGGAGACCCGTTTCCCCACGTCAGCGGGGGTGATGCGGACCTCCGGACGGTCGGCCGCGAAGAATTCCACAGGTCGGTCCACCCCTCCTGTTCGGATCATGCCCAGGAACGGAGATACTAGGGGCGGGCATCGACGACGCCGCGCTCCCGCGCGCCAGGCGGCGGAGCCTGAGGAGGCCCGCCAGCGCCCTATCGAGGAGGAACGACAGCGTGACCTACGTCATCGCGCAGCCTTGTGTCGACGTGAAGGACAAGGCGTGCATCGAGGAGTGCCCGGTCGACTGCATCTACGAGGGCCAGCGGTCCTTGTACATCCACCCGGACGAATGCGTCGACTGCGGCGCCTGTGAACCGGTCTGCCCGGTCGAGGCCATCTTCTACGAGGACGACACTCCCGAGGAGTGGAAGGACTACTACAAGGCGAACGTCGAGTTCTTCGACGAGCTCGGATCGCCCGGCGGCGCCAGCAAGCTGGGTCTGATCGAGCGGGACCACCCGTTCATCGCCGCGCTGCCGCCGCAGGCGTAACCCGCCCCAGCGGCCCGCACCGACGTGCCGCCTCGGTCCCGTACGGTCCGGCCGCCCCGGCCACCGCACGGGACCGAGGCGTGTGCGGGACCAGAACCGGACCTGAACCGGACCAGAAAGGGAGCCCGTACTCGTGTCCGTAGTCTCCGACCGCCTGCCCGCCTTCCCCTGGGACAAGCTGGAGCCCTACAAGGCGACGGCCGCCGCGCATCCGGACGGCATCGTCGACCTGTCCGTCGGCACTCCCGTGGACCCGGTGCCCGAGGCCGTCCAGAAGGCCCTGGTCGCCGCCGCCGACTCCCCCGGCTACCCCACGGTCTGGGGCACCGCCGAACTGCGCGACGCGATCGTCGGCTGGGCCGGACGCAGGCTGGGTGCCCGCGATCTCACCCACCGGCACGTCCTGCCCGTCGTCGGCTCCAAGGAACTGGTCGCCTGGCTCCCCACCCAGCTCGGGCTCGGCCCCGGCGACCGGGTCGCCTTCCCGCGCCTGGCCTACCCGACGTACGAGGTGGGCGCCCGGCTGGCCCGCGCGGAGCACGTGGCCTACGACGACCCGACCGCGCTGGACCCGTCCGGACTGAAGCTGCTCTGGCTCAACTCGCCGTCCAATCCCACGGGACGGGTGCTCTCGCGGGAGGAGCTGACCCGGACCGTCGCCTGGGCCCGCGAGCACGGCGTCCTCGTGCTGTCCGACGAGTGCTACCTCGAACTGGGCTGGGACGCCGAGCCGGTGTCGGTGCTGCACCCGGACGTCAACGGCGGCCGTCTCGACGGGATCGTCTCCGTCCACTCCCTGTCCAAGCGGTCCAACCTCGCCGGGTACCGGGCCGCCTTCCTCGCCGGCGATCCGGCGGTCCTCGGGCCGCTGCTCCAGATCCGCAAGCACGGCGGCATGATGACGCCGGCGCCCACCCAGGCCGCCGCCGCGGCGGCCCTGCGCGACGACGAGCACGTGCGCGTGCAGCGCGAGCGCTACGCGGCCCGCCGGGATGCCCTGCGGGAGGCCCTGACCGGCCACGGCTTCCGCATCGAGCACAGCGAGGCGGGCCTGTACCTGTGGGCCACCCGGGAGGAGTCCTGCTGGGACACGGTCGCCGACCTGGCCGGCCGCGGCATCCTGGTGGCCCCCGGCGACTTCTACGGCCCCGCCGGTGAGCGGCACGTGCGCATCGCCGTCACCGCCACGGACGAGCGGGTCCGGGCCGCGGTGGACCGCCTGACGGCGTGATGACGCGGCACTGACCCGGCGCCGACGCGGCACCGCCCCGGCGCCGACGCCCGGCGCGCGGGCCGGCGCGGGTCGGCCGCGGCGCCCGTCGGGCGTCCGACGGCACCCGGCGTGCCGCCCGGCCGCACCGCGGTCACCCGGCCACGGGCCGGCGCCCAGGACGTCCGACGGGCCCGGGGAGAACTCCCCGGGCCCGTCGGACGTAGGCGGCCGTGTACCGGCCGTGTGCGCCGTGCCGCGGCTCAGCCGAGCGGCAGGTCCTGGACCGGCAGGGTCTTGGCCGACGGCAGGCCCCGCGAGGTGAGCGAGTCGGTCGGCAGGTCGCCGCCCTCGGTCGCCGCGCCCGCGGTGTCGCCCAGCACGTCCCCGGCGGAACCGGCCACGCCGCCGGCCGCCTCCTGCGCGACGGGGGCGGCCTGCTCGACGGCCTTGCCGCCGGTGTCGCCCGCCACCTCGGTCACGGTCCGGGTCGCGCCGTCCAGGGCGGTCACCCCGCCGAGGTCGGGGGCGGCCGGGAGCCCGGGGGCCGCACTGGCGGTACCGGCCGCACCGACCCCGGCGGCCGCTCCGGCGGCGACCAGCAGCGCGGCACGGGCGATCCGACGGGTCAGGGGGAGGGACATGGTGCTCCTTCGAGGAGGAAGAACAGCTCGGACGCCGTGACTACCGCTCGAAGGCCGGGAAGGTTGCGGCGCGCCCGGGTAAAGACTCGGTAACGCGTCGCATTATCGGATCGGGAGGAAAGGGGACGAAGGCCGTCCGGGCGAGGCGGGTGCAGAATCGCTTCAGCCCCGTGGGCGCAGGGCCGGCCCCGCCGTCGGCCGGGTCTGCGCGCCCGGCCCCGCACCCGTCAGCACGGGGCATCGCGCATGACCCCTGCGAGTGAGCGCCCGCACTACCGCCCGGTGGTGATCCGCACCCGGTCCGGCCTGTCGGCGGGCTTGCCGGAGCCCTTCGCGTCGTCCTGGCGCCACGTGCTGTCGGTGGTCCCGGCCACCCAGACCCGGCCCGCGTAGGAGACGCGCTGTATGCGGAGCTGGGAGGCGTTGGCCACGGCCCAGTGCGCGAGCTGCCAGCCCCGGGTCCCGGCCCTCCGGGGACCGCCGGCCGCCCGGTCCCGCCCGTCGTCGACCGGCAGCGTCAGGGTCCGTCCGTCCGGCTCGACCGTCACGTCGGGGGCGCTCGGGGACGGCGTGGGCGTCGCCCCGGCACCGCCCTCCGCGCCGGCCGGGGCGCCGACCTCCGCACCCGCCGGCTGGATCAGGTCCCGCCCGAAGTCCCGGGCGAGCGCGGCCTGGACGGCCTCCGTGCCCGACGCACGCGACGCGCCCGGACGCCCCTCGCAGGTCAGGGTCGCCCCCGAGCGTCCGGTCAGCGCGGCGGCCAGCAGGGCGGCGTCCGGCTCGTGCTTGGCGTACGCCTGCGGGAACCCGCTGCGCTGCACCTTCTGCGCGGCCACGGTCAACGGCAGCCGGGTGTAGCCCGGCACCTTCTCCAGCCCCTCGTAGAACTTCTCGGCCGAGTGCACCGGATCCATGATCTCCTCCGGCGTGCCCCAGCCCTGCGACGGCCGTTGCTGGAACAGGCCCAGCGAATCCCGGTCCCCGTAGTCGATGTTGCGCAGCGTCGACTCCTGGAGCGCGGTCGCCAGCGCGATCGTCACGGCCCGCTCGGGCAGGTCGCGCGCGGTGCCCACGGCGGTGATCGTCGCCGCGTTCACCGCCTGCTCCGGCGTGAACTCGTAGGTCGCGCCGTCGCCCTTGGCGGACACGACCTTGCATCCCGGCCCGCGCCCGCCCCCCGTGACGTACTGCACCACGAGGTATCCGGCGACCGCGAGCATCACCACGAAGGCCGCCCCGAAGCGGAAGAGGCGGCCCCGACGTCGTCTGGAAGGAAGCGGCGGCTCTGACACGCCTACAAGGTACTGGAGAGTACGCACCCCTGTGTGCCGGGTGTGGACAGTCGTCCGGGACCTGCCGCGTTAGGGTCGGGGCCATGGCCGACACCCCGCTTGACCTCACGCTGGACGCCGCGCGCCTGACCGCGCAGCTCGTCGACTTCCCGTCCGAGAGCGGCAACGAGAAGCCGCTCGCGGACGCGATCGAGGCCGCCCTGCGCGCCCTGCCGCACCTCACGGTCGACCGGTACGGCAACAACGTGGTGGCCCGCACGCACCTCGGGCGGGCGGAGCGCGTGATCCTCGCCGGGCACATCGACACCGTCCCGATCGCGGACAACGTCCCCTCCCGCCTGGACGACGACGGCGTGCTGTGGGGCTGCGGCACCTGCGACATGAAGTCCGGCGTCGCCGTCCAGCTGCGCATCGCGGCCACCGTCCCGGACCCCAACCGCGACCTCACCTTCGTCTTCTACGACAACGAGGAGGTCGCCGCCGACCTCAACGGCCTCGGACACGTGGCCGAGGCGCACCCCGAGTGGCTGGAGGGCGACTTCGCGGTGCTGCTCGAACCCTCCGACGGCCAGGTCGAGGGCGGCTGCCAGGGCACCCTGAGGGTCCTGCTGCGGACCAGCGGCGAGCGGGCGCACTCGGCGCGCTCCTGGATGGGCTCCAACGCCATCCACGCCGCCGCCCCGATCCTGGAGCGCCTGGCCGCCTACGAACCCCGGTACCCGGTGATCGACGGCCTGGAGTACCGCGAGGGCCTCAACGCCGTCGGCATCTCCGGCGGGGTGGCCGGCAACGTCATCCCCGACGCGTGCGTGGTCACCGTCAACTTCCGCTACGCCCCCGACCGCACGCCCGAGGAGGCCCTGGCCCACGTGCGCGAGGTGTTCGCGGACTGCGGGGTGGCCGAGTTCACCGTCGACGACCACAGCGGCGCCGCCCGGCCCGGCCTGTCCCACCCGGCCGCCGCCGCGTTCATCGAGGCGGTCGGCGGCACCCCGCAGCCCAAGTACGGCTGGACCGACGTCTCCCGCTTCTCCGCGCTGGGCGTCCCGGCCGTCAACTACGGCCCCGGCAACCCCCACTTGGCGCACCGGCGGGACGAACGCGTCGAGACCGCCAAGATCCTCGCCGGCGAGGAGCGGCTGCGGTCCTGGCTGACGGCATGATCGGGATCACCCGGCTGTGGTTTACACCGGTGCATCGCGGACATGCTGAGGTCCCCTGCACGTAACCCGCGTAGATCTACGCTGAGGTGGAACAACTGGCACACGGAGGGAGCGCGCATGGCTACTGGCAACCCGGAGGGCAAGCAACAGCCACCGCAGGAGCAGCGTCTCGGTCCCGTGCTCCGCAGGCGGGACCAGGTGCAGACGAGCACCACCGACCAGCGGCTGCTGGACGAACGCGCCCCCAGCGGCTGGGTGCACACCGACCCCTGGCGCGTGCTGCGCATGCAGTCGGAGGTCATCGAGGGCTTCGGCTCGCTCTCCGAGCTCCCGCCCGCCATCAGCGTCTTCGGCTCCGCGCGCACCCCGGTGGACTCCTGGGAGTACGAGACCGGCGTCAAGCTGGGCCGCGGCCTGGTCGAGGCGGGCTTCGCGGTCATCACCGGCGGCGGCCCCGGGGCCATGGAGGCGGCCAACAAGGGCGCCCTGGAGGCGAACGGCGTCTCGGTCGGCCTCGGCATCGAGCTGCCCTTCGAGCAGGGCCTGAACCCCTACGTCGACATCGGCCTGAACTTCCGGTACTTCTTCGTCCGCAAGCTGATGTTCGTCAAGTACGCCCAGGGCTTCGTGGTCCTGCCCGGCGGCCTCGGCACGCTGGACGAGCTGTTCGAGGCCCTCACCCTCGTCCAGACGCAGAAGGTCACCCGCTTCCCCATCGTCCTCTTCGGCACGGAGTACTGGGGCGGCCTGGTCGACTGGCTGCGCGGCACGGTCATCGCCCAGGGCAAGGCGGCGGAGAAGGACCTGCTCCTCTTCCACGTCACGGACGACGTGGAGGAAGCGGTGGCGCTGGTCTCCAAGGAGGCGGGCGTCTAGGCACCCCGGGGCGCAGAGGCTCCGGGGCCCGGTGCGTGCGTCCCCCGCCCGGACGGGACGGCACCCGGACGCGGACAGCGGCCCGCCCGGGTGACGGCCGGGCGGGGACAGGGGACGCAGCGAGGCTCGCGCACCGCGGGGCGGCCCCTCCCGAACCCCCGCCCGGCCATCGCCCCGGCGACCCCAGGGCCTGTCGGTGTCGTTCGGATCATCCCGGCGTCGCGGGGCCCGGCACGCATCTCTCATCCCGGCGTCGCGGGGCCCGGCACGCACCTCGGCGGCGTCGTCGCCGGTCGCCGACGCTCCGCGCCGACGCCCTCCTCCGCCGTGCTGCTGCACGCCACGAGGCCCCGCGCGGGGTGGGCCGGACACGCGCCGTGCCCCACGGCCGGCCGGATCCGACGAACGAAAACCGCTAGGCCAGTCCCCGCCGGGCCACCGCGGGCTCCCGGTGACCGGCGATCGCCCCCACCATGTCCAGCACCTGCCGCGTCTCCGCGACCTCGTGCACCCGGTACACCTGCGCCCCCAGCCAGGCCGACACCGCCGTGGTCGCCAGCGTGCCGAGCAGCCGCTCCTTCACCGGCCGGTCCAGGGACTCGCCCACGAAGTCCTTGTTGGACAGCGACACCAGCACCGGCCACCCCGTGGCGACCATCTCGCCCAGCCGCCGCGTCGCCTCCAGGCTGTGCCGGGTGTTCTTGCCGAAGTCGTGCCCGGGGTCGATCATCACCGACTCCCGCGGCACGCCCAGGCCGACGGCCCGCTCCGCCAGGCCCACGGTCCGTTCCAGGATGTCGGCCATCACGTCGTCGTAGGTCACCCGGTGCGGCCGGGTCCGCGGCTGCGCGCCGCCCGCGTGGGTGCACACCAGCCCGGCGCCGTGGCGCGCGGCGACCTCCGCGAGCCGCGGGTCGATCCCGCCCCACGCGTCGTTGAGGACGTCCGCGCCCGCCTCGCAGACCGCTTCGCCGACCTCGTGCCGCCAGGTGTCCACGCTGATCACGACGTCCGGGAAGCGCCGCCGCACCTCGGCGACGAAACCGACGGTCCGCCGGGCCTCCTCGTCGGCGTCCACCTCCTCGCCCGGCCCGGCCTTCACCCCGCCGATGTCGATGATCGCGGCGCCCTCGGCCACGGCCTGCTCCACACGGGCCAGGGCCGGTTCGTCGCGGAAGGTCGCCCCCTGGTCGTAGAAGGAGTCCGGGGTCCGGTTGACGATCGCCATGATCACCGGCTCGTGCGGCTCGAATTCCCGCCTGCCCAGCCTGAGCATCCCCTGTGACCTCTCCTCGTGCGTATCGGCGCCGGCCGCCGAACGGCGGTCCGGCGACCGCCTGCGGCCTGTCCTGTCAGACTCGCATGGCACGATCGGAGCCACACACCCGACTCCGACAACATCCGACCGTGGGGGCCCCACCGATGGTGATGTTCTTGTTCCTGGTCGTCGCGCTCGCCGTCGTGGTCACCGCGGTGACCCTCGCGGTGGTCGGCGGCGGTGAGAAGGGCCCGCTGCCCGAGGCCGCCCCCGAGCGCCTGCGGGACGCCCTGCCGCCGGACCGCCCGGTCAGCCGCGCCGACGTGGACGGCCTGCGCTTCCCGCCCGCCGCGCGGGGCTACCGCATGGCCGACGTGGACGACGCCCTCGCCCGCCTCGGCGCCGAACTCGCCGAGCGCGACGCCCGGATCGCCGACCTGGAGTCCGCGCTCGCCGGTGCCCGCGCCGCCGCGGCCCACCTGTCCATGGACAAGCCCGCGCCCCGCCCGGAGGCCGGGCAGCAGTGAGCGACGGAGCAGCCCGCACCGGCCCCGACGGCGCCCCGCGCTGTCCCTGGGCCCTGTCCGCCCCCGACTACCTCGCCTACCACGACGAGGAGTGGGGCCGCCCGGTCCACGGCGACGACGCCCTGTTCGAACGCCTCAGCCTGGAGGCCTTCCAGTCCGGCCTCTCCTGGATCACCATCCTGCGGCGCCGGCCCGGCTTCCGCGCCGCTTTCGCCGGTTTCGAGATCGCCCGGGTCGCCGAGTTCACCGACGCCGACCGGGAGCGCCTCCTCACGGACACCGGCATCATCCGCAACCGCGCGAAGATCGACGCCACCCTCGCCAACGCGCGGGCGCTGGCCACCTGGACCCCCGGCGACCTCGACGCCCTCATCTGGTCCCACGCCCCCGACCCGGCGGGCCGCCCGGCCCCGCGCACCCTCGCCGACGTCCCGGCGGTCACCCCCGGGTCGACGGCCCTGTCCAAGGCCCTGAAGCAGCGGGGACTGCGCTTCGTCGGCCCGACGACGGCGTACGCGCTGATGCAGGCGTGCGGCCTGGTCGACGACCACCTGGCCGACTGCGTGGCGAGACGGGGCTGAGCCGCCCCGCCCGGCCGTCCGGCGGTTCCGGCAGGGCGGGGCCGGCCGGCGGCCGCCCCGCCCGGGCGGGCGGACCGCTAACGGCCCAGGTACTTCGGCTTCTCCTTGTTCACGAACGCCTGCACCGCGATCGCGTGGTCCTGGGAGCTGCCCGCGCGCGTCTGCAGCTCGTCCTCCTTCTCCAGCGTCTGGACCAGCGAGTGCCCGAGGCCGTACGCCACCGACTCCTTCAGCGCCGCGTACGCCACCGTCGGCCCCTCGGCGAGGGCCCGGGCCACCTTCTCCGCCTCCGCGTGCAGCTCCGCGGCGGGCACCAGCCGGTTGGCGATGCCCAGGTCGTACGCCTCCTGCGCGGAGATGCTGCGCGGGAAGAGCAGCAGGTCGGTGGCACGGCCGGGACCGATCACCCGCGGCAGCGTCCACGAGATGCCCGAGTCCGCGGTCAGGGCGACCCCGGCGAACGAGGTGTTGAACGCCGCCGTGTCCGCCACGATCCGGTAGTCCGCCGCCAGGGCGAAGCCGAACCCGGCGCCCGCCGCCACCCCGTTCACCGCGGCGACCACCGGCTTGGGCGCCCCGGCCAGCGCCGTCACGATCGGGTTGTAGTGCTCGCGCACCGTGCTCATCGTCTGCCCGGAACCGCTCTCGCGGTCCTCGGCCAGCAGCCCGATGTGCTCCTTGAGGTCCTGCCCCACACAGAACGCGCGGTCACCGGCCGCGGTCAGCAGCACGGCCCGCACGGCGTCGTCGTCCGCGGCGGACCGGACCGCGTCCCGGAGGGCGACCTTCGTCGCGACGTTCAGCGCGTTCATCGCCTCCGGGCGGTTCAGCGTGATCGTCGCGAGTCCGTCGCTCACCTCGTAGAGCACGGTGTCGTCGGCCATGGCGTATCCCCTCCAGCTGGCGGCTCCGGGACGTACCGCTGAGTACGTCCCCGTCTGCAGGACAGCATGACGGACATCACCGGGCGCGGACCGCACCGGTGGTGTGACCTGCGTCAAAGAATCGCGGCCCGTTTTTCGTCCGCGTTCGGGGGCGAGGCGGCGCAGTATCGCAGTCACATCCCCGAATTGAGTGGTTTTGCTCGCGCGCGTTGCCCAAGCGATGCCGACCGATGTTGGTCATCGGGTCCTGCGATGCGGGATAATGGCCTGGAAGCAATGTGTTCGATGCCGGTGCGGTGTGTCCTGTCGTTCGTCCAGGACCGCGGATGCCCTTCGTGGGCCGTCGGCTAGACGGTTGAGCTGGGTTTCAGGAAGGGGAACGAGCATGGCGGCCATGAAGCCGCGGACGGGTGATGGCCCGCTCGAGGTGACCAAGGAGGGGCGGGGCATCGTCATGCGCGTTCCGCTCGAAGGCGGCGGGCGGCTCGTCGTCGAGCTGACCCCGGACGAGGCCGACGCGCTCGGCGACGCCCTCAAGAAGGTCGTCGGCTGACGCGCAAGCGACCATACCCTTTCAGCCGCCCCGGTGCCGCTCCTGGTACCGGGGCGGCTGTCTGCGCAGGCGGAGGGCTGTGTCAGGCGGCACCCAGGGGGCGTGCGGGGCGTGCGGCGGGTCGTGGGGCGTCCGGGGTCCGGACGGCCGTCAGCGCTTCACCGCGCACAGCAGCCCGTCGCCGACGGGCAACAGGGAGGACACCAGTTCCTGGCTCTCGCGCACGGCCCGCACCAGCTCCCGCAGCCGCAGCACCTCGGTGGGCTGCGGCCCGGAATCCACCGTCCGGCCGTTCGCGAACACGCCTTCGAAGGCGACCAGGCCCCCGGGACGCAGCAGGCGCAACGATTCAGCGAGATAGTCCTGGTACTCCAGCCGGTCCCCGTCGCAGAAGACCAGGTCGTAGCCGGCGTCCGCGAGGCGGGGCAGGACCTCCAGGGCGCGCCCGGGGATGAAGCGCGACCGGTTGGCGGCGAACCCGGCGTCCCGGAACGCCTGCCGGGCCGACTGCTGGTGCTCCGGCTCCGGGTCGACCGTGGTCAGCACGCCGTCGGGCCGCATGCCGTGCAGCAGGTGGATCCCGGAGACACCGCAGCCGGTCCCTATCTCGGCGACCGCCTTGGCCTCCACGGTGGCCGCGAGCAACCGCAGCGCCGCGCCCGTGCCGGGCGACACCGAGCGCAGCCCTGCCTGACGGGCCCGGTCCCGGGCCCAGTGCAGCGCCTCGTCCTCGGCGACATAGGCGTCGGCGAACGCCCAGCTCGTCTGCCGGTTGGCGGTAATGACCCTCTCCTGTCCCCGTGAATGCCTGGCGAGACTGTATCCGTTGGCGTCGGGAACCCGCAGATGGGACCGGTCGTTCAAAGGGAGAGGACGACACGTGCGGCACGACGGGGGGCAGGCAGTGGACGAGCACGCCGGGCACATGCCGACGGAGCCGCACGAGCCGGACCGCGGCAGATCAAATTCTCGTAAAACCGCTTATCCGGAGCTAACGGGCGAGGTGGCTATGGTAGGGGCTCCACTGGACACCACCAGAGCCGATAGGGGAGGTGCGGCTGTACCTGTGGATCGGGGAGGAGTGCTGCGGCGCTTCCTTGGATCGGCGGGCAGGCCGAAATCCGTGAACGACACCGCTGCCGACCACAGCCGCGCCGGCGACCCGGCCCAGACCGCGAGCTTCACCACCGACGCGGACGGGCAGGCGTGGACTCCGCCCACCTGGGAGGAGATCGTCAGCATGCACAGCGGGCGGGTCTACCGGCTCGCCTACCGTCTGACCGGAAACCAGCACGACGCCGAGGACCTCACGCAGGAGGTCTTCGTCCGCGTCTTCCGCTCCCTGTCGACCTACACGCCCGGCACCTTCGAGGGCTGGCTGCACCGCATCACCACCAACCTCTTCCTGGACATGGTGCGGCGCAAGCAGCGCATCCGCTTCGACTCGCTCGGCGACGACGCGGCCGAGCGGCTGCCCAGCAAGGAGCCCACGCCCCAGCAGGTCTTCAACGACGCCCACTTCGACGCGGACGTCCAGCAGGCCCTGGACACCCTCGCGCCGGAGTTCCGCGCCGCCGTCGTGCTGTGCGACATCGAGGGACTGTCCTACGAGGAGATCGCGGCCACCCTCGGCGTCAAGCTGGGCACGGTGCGGTCCCGCATCCACCGCGGACGCTCCCAGCTGCGCAAGGCCCTGGCCCACCGCTCGCCGAAGGCGCGCGCGGAGCGCGGCTCCCTCGTGCCCCGAGTTCCCGCCCTGGGAGGAGGGGGCGCGAGCGCGTGAGCGGATCACTGCCCACACCGCCCGAGGGACACCTCGCGGAGCAGCACCTGGGAGACCGACTCTCCGCCCTGGTGGACGGAGAGCTCGGTCATGACGCGCGTGAGCGCGTCCTGGCGCACGTCGCCACCTGCGCCAAGTGCAAGGCGGAGGTGGACGCCCAGCGCCGCCTGAAGAACGTGTTCGCCCAGGCGGCCCCGCCCCCGCCCTCGGAGAGCTTCCTGGCCCGCCTCCAGGGTCTGCCCGGTGGCGACCCCGGCGGCGGCTCACCGCTGCTCGGCGGCGGCCCCGGCGTGTTCGACAGCCGGCGGGGCGAGGGCTTCGAGTTCGCCTACCAGCCCGCCCGGCCGCACGGCTCCGCCCCGCCGGACGGACCGTCCGGCCGCGGCTTCCGCATCCACGACGTCAGCCGGCACGACACCGACCGGCCGGCCTCCCGCGGGCTGCGCTTCGCCTTCGTCGCCGCCGGAGCGGTGTCGCTGGCCGCGATCGCCCTCGGCGGTGTCACGACCAGCATGGTCGCCGACACCGAGGTCCGCGGCGCGGGCAAGGGCAGCAACGTGACGCCGACACGGACCCAGGGCACGGGCGCCGCGACGACGCCCGAGTCCCAGCGGCGCCGCGGCGCCGCACCGCTGATCGGCCACGGCACGGCGGGCCGGCCCCCGGTGCCCGCCGCGCCCACCGGGATCTCCGCTCCGCTGCTGCCGGGACTGCCGCCGCCGGCGGCCGGCGACCAGACCCTCACCGCGCCGATGATGGCCGGCGCGGCCGCCGTCTCCCCGCTGATACGGCCCCTGCCCCCGCTTCCGCCGCTCACTCCCGCGGGCTGGTCCACGCCCTCCGGCATCCGCCCGCCCACCCTGCTCGACGCGGCCCCCGCACCGGCGTCCCCCTCGGCCCTCCCCCAGGCGTCCGCCTCCAGCAGGGCCCGCTGATCCCCGGGCCGCTCGATGCGCGGGGCCGCACGAACCTGATTGAATCCGGTGGGCGCGCCCAGGCCCACGCAGCCGGGTGCCGGACCGTGCTCCGTCGGCCGCGGCGGTCACGGGACCACGGAGTCGAGGAACTGCGGCCAGCTGCGGGGAGAGCATGAACGAGGGGAAACCGGGCCCACCGGGGGAGCGGCCGGACACGTCCGCCGACATCGCGCCGGCGGACCCGTCCGGCACCCACGGTGCGCAGGCCGGGCGCGACGGGGGCGGTACGCCTGCCCCGGAAGGCCGGCGGTCCGCGACCGGGGCACCGGGCGCCGACGCCGCGCGGACGACACCGGACGGGGAGGAGCCCCGGACGGCGGGGGCCGGCGGGGACGGCGACTTCGAACTGGCCCGCCCCGCGCACACCACCGACGCCGAGGGCGACTACGCCCTCAGCAGCCCGCGCACCCCCCGGACGCCCGGAGCCCCCGACGGCCCTGACGCGTCCCCTCACCCCGGCGGGCCCCGGCGCCCGCACGACACCCTCCCCGAGCAGGCGGCGACCGAGGGCCCCGGCGGGCAGGGGCCCGGTGCCCCGGCCGTCCCCGGCCCCTCGGGCGCACCCGTTCCCGGGCCGTCCGGCGAGCCGGTGGGCCCCGCGCCGGCGGTCGCCGGCCCGTCCACCGGACCCGTCGACCGGTCGGCCTCCCTTCCCGGTCCGTCCGGTGAGCCCGTCGGCCCGGTGCCGGCCGGTGAGGAACGGCCCACCCCGCTGCACGACCCGGACCCCTACAGCACCCCGCCCTACGGCGAGCCGGGCCCCTGGGCCCCTGCGCCCCCCGTCCAGCACCCGGCGACGGTCTCCGCACAGGCCGCGCCGCCCCACGACGCGCCCCCGCCGGCCGCACCGGAGGCCGCCACGCCTCCGCACGGCACCCCCGTGGGCGCCCACCCCACGGCGCAGGGCCCCGCGCACGATGCCGCGGCCCCGGGTGCCCCCGCGCCCGGCGCACCGGTCCACGGCGCGCCCCCGCCCGGCGTCCCGCACCAGGAGACGCCGGCCCCGTCGCCCGGCACGGCCCCCGGCGGCCCCCCGCACCCGGCACCGGGCCCGGCCCGGCCCGCCCCCGCGGCCGACCCCTGGGGCCGCTACGACCCCTGGGCGGCTCCCGCGGCGCCGACGGTGGCCTCCGCGCCGCTCCAGGTGAGCGGCCCGGCCGAGGAGAGCGAGGAGAAGCGGCGCAAGCGGCGCTCGCGGACAATCCTCGGCCTCGTGCTGGTCTTCGGGCTGCTGTGCGGCCTCGTCGGCGGCCTCGTCGGGGCCTACCTGGAGCGCAATGGCGGAGTCGGGGCCGTGGAGCTGCCGCAGGCGGGCAAGGAGCCCGCCGACCGCGACCCGGACAGCGTCGCCGGGATCGCCTCCCGCGCCCTGCCCAGCGTCGTGACCCTGCACGCCAGCGGGACGAGCGCGGCCGGCACCGGTACCGGGTTCGTGCTCGACACACGCGGCCACATCCTCACCAACAACCATGTGGTGGAGCCCGCCGGCCGGGACGGCGAGATCACCGTGACCTTCCACAGCGGCGACACGGCCGAGGCCACGGTCATCGGCCGGGACAGCGGTTACGACCTGGCCGTCGTCAAGGTCAAGGGCGTCCGCGGGCTCACCCCGCTGCCCCTCGGCAACTCCGACAACGTGCAGGTCGGCGACCCCGTCGTCGCCATCGGCGCCCCCTTCGACCTGGCCGGGACGGTCACCTCCGGCATCATCAGCGCCCGGGAGCGGCCCATCACCGCCGGCGGCGAGAAGGGCGACGGCAGCGACGTGTCCTACGTCGACGCCCTGCAGACCGACGCGCCCATCAACCCGGGCAACTCCGGCGGTCCGCTCCTCGACGCCGAGGCGCGCGTGATCGGCATCAACTCGGCGATCCGGTCCGCGGGCGGCGGCGGCGACCTCGACGGCGGCCAGGCGGGCTCGATAGGGCTCGGCTTCGCCATCCCGATCAACCAGGGCAAGCGGGTGGCCGAGGAGCTGATCGACACCGGCAAGGCCACCCACCCGGTCATCGGCATCACCCTCGACATGGAGTTCTCCGGCGACGGCGCCCGCGTCGGCACCAAGGGCACCGACGGCGGCCCCCCGGTCGTCACCGACGGGCCCGGCGACAAGGCCGGGATCGAGGCGGGCGACGTCATCACCGAGGTGAACGGCCAGCGCGTCCACTCCGGTGAGGAACTCATCGTCAAGACGCGCGCCCACCGCCCCGGGGACCGGCTGGAGCTCACCCTGGAGCGGGACGGCGAGGAGCGGACGGTGTCCCTGGTGCTCGGCTCCTCCGGCGGCTGACCACCCCGTGTCCCGGCGTCCGCACCCCGCGCGGGCGCCGGGACGGTACCGGACGGCGGGGGCGGCCGGGTACCGTGGACGCGGCCCGGACCACGGACGACCACGACGACCACCGAGGGCCGCGGACCGAAGGCATCGCAAGGAGCTTCAGGTGTTCAATGACATAGGCGCGCTCGAGCTGGTGACGATCATCATCCTCGCTGTGCTCGTGTTCGGCCCGGACAAGCTCCCCAAGGTCATCCAGGACGTGACGCGCACGATCCGGAAGATCCGTGAGTTCTCGGAGAGCGCCAAGCAGGACATCCGGGAGGAACTCGGCCCCGAGTTCAAGGACTTCGAGTTCGAGGACCTCAACCCCAAGACCTTCATCCGCAAGCAGCTCGACAACGACGAACTGGGCCTCAAGGAGATCCGCAGCGGCTTCGACCTGAAGAAGGAGATGGCCGAGGTCACCGACGCCGTCCACGGGCGCGAGTCCGAGGCGTCGGCCTCCCCGTCGCCCGCCGCGTCCTCCGGGTCCGCGTCCGGCCGCGTGGACATGTCCAAGAAGCCCGCGGCCCCGCCCGTCGACGACCGCCCGCCCTTCGACATGGACGCCACCTGACCCGAGGCGTCCGGACCTGACCGCTTTCCCGGCGGCTCCGCCGGCAGCCGCACCGGGCCGGGGCCCAGTGTGTCGAACCGTGCGTACCCGCGCCGTACGCGCCGTTCCGGGACCGCCGGGGCGCACGCCCCCGCGCACGTGACGCGTTTCATACTCCGGCCGGGCCACGCGGGGCCCGATCCGGTCGTTCGCGCGCCGTACGCGCCGGGTGATGTCCCGGTCCGCGGCGGTGGGGTGGCTATGCTGCCCCAGTTGTTGCGCGGACCGGACGAGTGCGCCCGAAGGGGGGCGGGCCGCCCCGGACCGACGAGAATGAGGAGGCGTCCGGGCAATGGAGACGACGAGTCAGGCCGTCGCACAGGCGCCGGCCGCGGAGAGTGGACCACGACCGGCCACCTCCGCCCGGCGTGCGGCCGACGGCTATCTGAGCGCGACCTTCCCCTGGTACGGCCTGGACGAGGCCTTCACGGGCCGGCGCTGGCTGATGCAGGTGGGCACGGCCGCCGACGGGGCGGTCGAGCACGGGTCGATCGGGCACGGCGACGAGCCGTCGGTGCGCAGCGAGTACACGGCGGGCCCCGACCAGGACGCCCGCGAGAAGTTCGCCGTGGTCGTGACCGTCGCCGCCAACCCGGTGCGCCGCAGCGCCGACGGCACCGGTCTGCTGGAGGCCACCTCGGTCTCCTCCGCGGCCTGGCTCGCCGGTGTCGGACTGCTGTCCTTCACCTGGCCGGGCCAGATGGACCACTCGCTGCGGGACAACTGGCTGGAGCAGCAGACGGAGACCGCCTGGGCGCTCGCCGACGACCTGGAGGGGGAGGACTGGTCGACGCTGTCCCTCCCCGTGGACGGTGTGCCGACGCCGTTCCACTACCGGGAGTCCGAGTTCGGCTGGGTGCTCGCCGGATCCACCCGGGCGGGCGTCCACGTCGGCGCGTACGGCCGGGGCATGAGCGCGTACGGGCTGGGCTTCGCCGAGGTGAAGGACGTCGCCGCCTACGCGGACTGAGCAGGCGGGCCCGGCGGGACCGCAGCGGCCACGCGGGACGCCCGCCCGTGCGACGCCCCCGCCCGTGCGACGCCCCGTCGCCGGGACACCGACGCGCCGGGCCCCACCGCACGAGGCGCCGTCCCGTCAGGACGGCGCCCCCACGGGCCGGTCACCACAGGACCGGCCGCGACAGGGCCGGCCACGGCGGGTCCGGCCGCGAGAGGGGCCGCACGACCGGTCCGGCCGGCGCGAGGGGCCCCCGGCCCTCTACGACACACCCCCGGGACACGTCCCGGCGCCCGGGACGGGTCCCGGGCGCCGGAGGGGTCTCGGAACTCCCTGAGCGGTCCTAGAACTTGTTGCGGGGCGTGATCCCCAGCGAGAGCCCGGCCAGGCCCCGCTGCCGCCCGCCCAGCTTGCCGGCGATCGAGCGGAGCGCCGCCCCCGCGGGGGACTCCGGGTCGGTCAGCACGACCGGCTTGCCCTCGTCGCCGCCCTCGCGCAGCCGCACGTCGATCGGGATGGCGCCGAGCACCGGGACGTTGGTGCCGGTGGTCCGGGTCAGGCCGTCGGCCACCGACTGGCCGCCGCCGCTGCCGAACACGTCGACCATCTCGTCGCAGTGCGGGCACGGCAGGCCGGACATGTTCTCGACCACGCCGACGATCTTCTGGTGGGTCTGCACCGCGATGGAGCCCGCCCGCTCGGCGACCTCGGCCGCCGCCTGCTGGGGCGTGGTCACGACCAGGATCTCCGCGTTGGGGACCAGCTGGGCGACGGAGATCGCGATGTCACCGGTGCCGGGCGGCAGGTCCAGCAGCAGCACGTCCAGGTCGCCCCAGTACACGTCGGCCAGGAACTGCTGGAGCGCGCGGTGCAGCATCGGGCCGCGCCAGACGACCGGCGCGTTGCCGGGGGTGAACATGCCGATCGAGATGACCTTCACGCCGTTCGCCGACGGCGGCATGATCATGTTCTCGACCTGGGTGGGCCGCCCGTCGGCGCCCAGCATGCGCGGCACCGAGTGGCCGTAGATGTCGGCGTCCACGACCCCGACCTTCAGCCCGTCGGCCGCCATCGCCGCCGCCAGGTTCACCGTCACCGACGACTTGCCCACGCCGCCCTTGCCGGAGGCGACGGCGTAGACCCGGGTCAGGCTGCCCGGCTTGGCGAACGGCACCTCGCGCTCGGTCTGGCCGCCGCGCAGCGCCGCCGCCAGCTCCTTGCGCTGCTCGTCGCTCATGACGTCCAGCGTGACGTCGACACCCGTGACGCCCTCGACCGCCGCCACCGCGTCCGTCACGCGCTGCGTGATGGTGTCCCGCATGGGGCAGCCGGAAACCGTCAGGTAGACGGTGACCGCGACCCGCCCGTCGGCGGCGATGTCCACCGATTTGACCATCCCCAGCTCGGTGAGGGGCCGGTTGATCTCGGGGTCGTTCACCGTCGCCAGTGCCTCACGCACCGCGTCTTCCGTAGCCATACGACGATGGTACGGCGCCGGGTGCACCCACCGGTAAGCCCGTCAGCGGTCGTCTGCGTCACGTCGGGGCGGACGTTCCGCCCGGAGTGCCGGAATCGCGCCCTGCTCGCGGTGGCCGTTGCCGCGCCGCTCGTCCAGTTCCTTCACCAGGTCCTGCAGCTCGGAGCGGATCCAGTCCCGGGTCGCGACCTCGCCCAGCCCGATCCGCAGCGCGGCGACCTCCCGGGTCAGGTACTCGGTGTCCGCGATCGACCGCTCGCCCTGCTTGCGGTCCTGCTCCAGGTTGACCCGGTCGCGGTCGTCCTGCCGGTTCTGCGCCAGCAGGATCAGCGGGGCCGCGTAGGACGCCTGGAGGGACAGCACCAGGGTCAGGAAGATGAACGGGTACTCGTCGAACCGCAGCTCGCGCGGCGCCGACACGTTCCACACCACCCACACGACGATGACGACCGTCATCCAGACGATGAACCGCCCGGTGCCCAGGAAGCGCGCGATGCGCTCCGAGAGCCGCCCGAACGCCTCCGGGTCGTACTCCGGCAGGATCCGGCGCCGCGGCGGCCGCGGCTGGTCCAGACGCGGCGTGCCGGGGCGCCGCCCGGCGGCGGTGGCCCCGGAGGGCAGGCGGTCGCGCAGGCCGTCGCGCTCAGGCGCCATCGGTCACCACCCCGTCCCCGAGGTGGAACTCGGTCTCGCGCCAGTCGTCGGGCAGCATGTGGTCCAGCACGTCGTCCACGGTCACCGCGCCCAGCAGGGAGCCCGCCTCGTCGACCACGGGCGCCGCCACCATGTCGTACGTGGCGAAGAACCCGGCGACCTGCGGCAGCGCCGCGTCCGGCTCCAGCGGCTGCAGGTCGTCGTCGATCATCGAGCCGACCAGGGTGAACGGGGGGTCCCGCAGCAGCCGCTGGAAGTGCACGGTGCCCAGGTACTTGCCGGTGGGCGTCTCCTCCGGCGGACGGCACACGTAGACCTGGGCGGCGTGCGCGGGGGACAGGTCGGGGTTGCGGATCCGGGCGAGGGCGTCCGCGACCGTCGCGTCGGGGCGCAGCACGATCGGCTCGGTCGTCATCAGACCGCCCGCCGTGTGCTCCTCGTACGCCATCAGACGCCGCATGTCCGCCGCGTCGCCGGGCTGCATCAGGCTCAGCAGCCGCTCCTGCTCGTCCTCGGGCAGCTCGCCCAGCAGGTCGGCCGCGTCGTCCGGGTCCATCGCCTCCAGCACGTCGGCGGCCCGCTCCTCCTTCAGCTTGCCGAGGATCTCGATCTGGTCGTCCTCCGGCAGCTCCTCCAGCACGTCGGCGAGCCGGTCGTCGTCGAGCGCCGCCGCGACCTCGGCCCGGCGCTTGGGGGAGAGGTGGTGCAGGACGTTCGCCAGGTCGGCGGGGCGCAGCTGCTCGAACGTGGCCAGCAGGTTCTCGGCGCCCTGGCCGTGCTCCTCCAGGGAGAACCCGGTCACCGCCGACCACTCGACGGTCAGCGTCTCCCCCTTGCTGCGCCGGAACGCGCCCCCCTTGCGGCCCTTGCGGACGAACACGCGGTCGATCTCCCACTCCCGCCGGGAGGGCAGCTGATGCACCGACAGGTCGAGGACGGTGACCTCCTCGCCGCCGTCCACCAGGGTCACCCTGCGGTCCAGCAGCTCGCCGAAGACCAGCCGCTCGGTGGGCCGCTGCTCGAACCGCCGGACGTTGAGCACGCCGGTGGAGATGATCTGCCCGGACTGCACGGCGGTGACCCGGGTCATGGGCAGGAAGATGCGACGCCGGGTGGGCAGTTCGACGACCAGGCCGAGCAGTCTCGGCGGGCGCCGGCCGACCCGCAGCATGACGACCAGATCGCGCACGCGCCCCACCTGGTCGCCGTTCGGATCGAAGACGGCGACGCCGGAGAGGTGCGAGACGAAGATCCGGGGGGCGCCCGCTGCCATGGCCGCGGCTCCTTTTCGTGCGGGTGGTTCGTGGTCGGGTACTGCCTGCTGCGTTCGCTGTCCGAATGGCCCGCTCGGATGGGCTTCAGGCTAGCCCGTCCCGATCGGCGGTGCTCCGGGGGCCGGTCCGGACGGACTGGCTCCACTGGTCTCCCCTGCCCCCGGTACTCTGCGGTACGCCGTTCAGGTCCCCCGTCAGAGAGGCAGCCGCACCTGTGACTCCGATCTCCCCGGGCCGCCCCCGCAGTCGCAGTGCCGTGCTGGCGGGCGCCGTGTGCGCCCTGCTGGTCACCGGGACGGCGCTCACGGGGTGTGCCGAGGACCCGAACGAGGGCACCAACGGGGTCGGCAAGCTGCCCGCCGAGCAGATCCAGCAGCGGACCCGCAAGGCCGCCGACTCGGTCGACACCGTCCGGCTGCACGGCACGGTGGTCAGCGGCGGGCGCAGCTACACGCTCGACATGCGGCTCAAGACCGAGGGCGGCATCGGATCGGTCACCTCCGAGGGCCAGACGTTCCGTCTGCTGCGCATCGACGACGAACTGTTCCTGAAGGCGGGCGCCGAGTTCTGGGGCCAGGCGGGCGGCAAGGGCAAGGGCGACGGGGGCGACGGCGGGTCCGCGGCCGACGCGGCGGCGGCCGAGAAGCTGGCCGCGAAGTACGTGAAGGTCCCGCAGGGCGATCCCGCGTACAAGAAGTTCAACGGCTTCACGGACAAGGACGTCCTCCTCGGCGGTCTGCTCACCCTGCACGGCACGCTGGCCACGGACGGCCACCACGAGCAGGCGGGCGTCCGCACCATCCGGATCACCGGCGACGACGGCGCGGGCGGCACCCTGGACGTGTCCCTGGAGGGCAACCCGTACCCGCTGCGCCTGGAGCGCGCCGGCAAGGCGGGCACGCTCACCTTCTCCGCCTGGGGCACCGACTTCCCCCTGAAGAAGCCGGGCAAGGACGAGACCCTCGACTACGGGCAGCAGCTGCCCTCGTCGTAGGCGCGGGCCCGTAGGCGCGGGCCGCCGTGCCTCCGGGAGGGGTCTGCGGACGGCTCTCCCGCAGGGGGCGGGGCCCGGTGACGAGCGGCCCCGTCGGCCTACCGCCGCTTGCGCCGCGCCAGCAGCCGGGGCAGGGCCGCCGGTACCGGGCGCCGGGTGGTCGCCGGGGTCGGCCGGGGCGGCTCGGCCAGGGGGCCGTCGGGCAGGGGGGCGGTCGCCCCGGTCGGCTCCAGCCGCACGACCCGGCACTCGCGCGCCCAGCGCTCCGGCACCGCCTCGCCGTCGGGGGCGTTCAGCCGCTTGCCCTTCAGCTCGGCGACGGCCGCCGTCCACGCCTCGGAACCGGCCGGCAGCTCCACCACCGTCGCCGTCCAGGAGACCAGCCGGCCCCCCTTGTCCTTGCTGCGGACGGTGACCTGCACGCGGGCGCCGTCGGCCAGGCCCGGCAGCGGCTGCTCACCCGGTCCGTCACCCACCAGACAGGCGGCGCCCTCGTGCCAGACGTGCCACAGCGCGCGGGCGGGCCCGGTGGACCCCTCGACCCAGACGAGGCCGGACTTCTTCGTGGCCTCCTCGATGAGGGCCCTGTCGCGCAGCTCGCTTGTCATGAGCCCAGCCTAGCCAGCGTTGTTCACAGCCAGCCGTTGCGCTTCAGCGTGCGGTGGATGCCCAGACAGATCGCCACCGTGACCGACAGCACCAGGGGGTAGCCGTACTTCCAGCCGGTCTCCGGCATGTGCTCGAAGTTCATCCCGTACACCCCGCAGACCATGGTCGGCACGGCGATGATCGCGGCCCACGAGGTGATCTTGCGCATGTCCTCGTTCTGCGCCACGGACGCCTGCGCGAGGTTCGCCTGGAGGATGGAGTTCAGCAGTTCGTCGAAGCCGATGACCTGTTCCTGGACCCGGGCCACGTGGTCGGCCACGTCCCGGAAGTACTTCTGGATCTCCGGGTCGATCAGCCGCATCGGCCGCTCGCTGAGCAGCTGCATGGGCCGCAGCAGCGGCGACACGGCCCGCTTGAACTCCAGCACCTCACGCTTGAGTTGGTAGATCCGCCCGGCGTCCGTGCCGCGCGGGGTGCCCTTGCGGCCCGGCGAGAACACCTCCGTCTCGACCTCGTCGATGTCGTCCTGCACCGCGTCGGCGACGGCGATGTAGCCGTCGACGACGTGGTCGGCGATGGCGTGCAGCACCGCCGAGGGGCCCTTGGCCAGCAGTTCGGGGTCCTCCTGCAGCCGGTGCCGCAGGGCCCGCAGGGAGCCCTGCCCGCCGTGCCGGACGGTGATGAGGAAGTCCCGGCCGGTGAAGCACATGACCTCGCCGGTCTCCACCACCTCGCTGCTGGAGGTGAGCCGGTCGTGGTCGAGGTAGTGGATGGTCTTGAAGACCGTGAAGAGGGAGTCGTCGTAGCGCTCCAGCTTGGGCCGCTGATGGGCCTGGACGGCGTCCTCCACGGCCAGCGGGTGCAGCCCGAACTCCCGGGCGATCCCCGCGAATTCGGCCTCCGTCGGCTCGTGCAGGCCGATCCACACGAAGCCGCCGTCGCGGCGCACCAGCCGCATGGCCTCCTGCGGGTTCAGGGGGCCCTCGGTCGTCAGCCGGCGGCCGTCGCGGTACACGGCGCAGTCGACCACGGCGGTGACCGAGCCGGGGGCGCGGGTGGTGTCGTAGGCGCTGCTCTCCTTCCGCAGCGAGACACGGGAGGGACGGACCACGGCGCGCAGGTCGCGGATCATCGACATGGCGGGCTCCTTCGCGAGCGGGCAACGAAAGGCGCCGGTACGACGGGTGGAACCTCCCGGAATGAGGACGTCCTGACCAGGATTCCCTCCCGGACGGGCGGGGAAGGATGTTTGGCACGTCCACAAAGCGGGGAGCACCGCACCGTCGTGGTGGCGGGCTTCGTCGCTGATACAGCTACAGGGGCAGATCAGGCAGAACGAAACGAAGCGCTCTTCCGGTGGGGACGCACGTACGAGAGGTGGCGCACCAGGAACGGACGAGAGACGTCAGAGGGCGGAAGAGCGGGTGATACTGCACGGTCGACTTCGGTCCATGCCAGCACCACCTCCTCCGGCCGGTCCCTCGTGAGGGACGATTCACCATCCCCGTGGGGATACCCCCGCTGAACGGGGGATGTGTCACTTCGGTGCCGGGACGCGATCACGGCGCCGCCGCAGCCCGGGGGGCCCGGGCGGACGCACTGCTGTGCGCTGTCCCGAAGCACGGCCCAATGTAGCAGCAGGCCGTCATGTCAAGGCGCGGCTTTGCCCGGTACCGGCGAGTTCTATGCTCGGCGCATGGCAGATGTTCTTCCTCTGGTCGAGGCCCGGTTGCGTTCGGCGCTGGGCGAGCCGGACGCGCGCGCCGCGGTCACCTTCCTGGGCACGGACCGCATCGAGGTGCTGCGCTTCCAGGAGGGCGACATCGTGCGCTACGCCACCCTCGGCATGTCCGCGCAGCCCATGACCGACCCCACCGCGGTGGTCGCCGACCCCGTCAGGGGCCCCCGCACGGAGCTGGTGCTCTCCGTGCGGGCCGGCCTCGCCGACACCGACAAGGTGCTCCGCCCGCTGGCCGTACTCGCCGCGTCTCCGCAGGTCGAGGGCGTGGTGGTGGCGCCGGGCGCCTCGCTCGACGTCGGTGAACCGCTGTGGCCGGGAGCTCCGTTCACCTCGGTGCTCGTCGCCGAGCCGGGCGGCCTCGTGGAGGACCTGGAACTGGACGAGCCCCTCGACCCGGTGCGGTTCCTGCCGCTGCTGCCCATGACGCCCAACGAGGCCGCGTGGAAGCGCGTGCACGGTGCCCAGGCCCTCCAGGAACGCTGGCTGGAACGGGGCACCGACCTGCGCGACCCGCGCCGCTCCAGCGTCGCCCTGGACTGAGCCCGCCGTGACCAACCTCACCAACGCGCCCGCCGGGCCGCGGAGTTGGCCCGGGTGAGGTGCGCACCGAGGGGACCGGCCGGCGGCCCGGGGCGGTCCGGACGGGTGATCGTCCTTGACGGGACGCGGAAGGGGTAGGACCGTGGGGCCCTATGAGGGGCGAACCCAGTTGCCCGAAGTGCGGTGGCCGGGTCAGGGCTCCCGGCCTCTTCTCCGATGCGTGGCAGTGCGACGTGCACGGCACCGTGCACCCGCTCCAGCCCGTGATACCGCCGAGCGTCGAGGCGCTCAACGTCGTCGTCCACCGCACCCGGGTACCGGTGTGGATGCCGTGGCCGCTGCCCGTGGGCTGGCTGTTCAGCGGCGTGGCCTGCGCGGGTGACGACCGCAGCGGGGGCCGCGCCACCGCCGTCGCCTGCACCGGGCCGGGGCCGCTCGGGGGCATGGGTGAGCTGGTTCTCGTGGCCGAGGAGCTCGGCGTCGGCCTCGGTGCGCGGTACGCCGGCATCGACGGCCCGGACCCGGGGCCGTACCTGAACGTCGAGAAGCCCGCCCAGACCAAGGTGCTCGCCGCCGGGCGCCCCACCCCCCTCTGGCACGTCAGCAAGACGCCGGACGACCGGGCCGTCTTCGCGGGCGAGGCCCTCGGCCTGTGGCTGTGGGCGGTGGTGTGGCCGGAGCAGTCGGGCCTGCTGATGTACGACGAACTGGTGCTGGCGGACCTGCGGGACGCCGGGGCCGAGGTGGACCTCGTGCCGTGCGGCGCCCTCTCCCCGCGCCTGCTGCAGACGTAGTACGGCCCCGGGCCTCACCCTCCGGAGGAGGGCGGCGGGACGCTGCCGGAGCGGCGCGGGCGGGCCCGGGACATGCCTGCGGTCGGTGACCGGACGGGCACGGGCCGTCCGGCCCGCACCTCTGTAGGGGGCGCGGGCCGGGTTCGGCTGTGACAGGGGTGCTCCGGACTCCGGTTATCCTGGAGCGTCCCCATCCGTCCGTCACCGCTTGGAGTAACGCGTCGTGCGCATCGACCTGCACACCCACTCCACCGCGTCCGACGGCACGGACACCCCGGCCGAGCTGATGCGCAAGGCCGCCGCGGTCGGCCTGGACGTCGTCGCGCTGACCGACCACGACACCACCCGCGGCCACGCCGAGGCCCGCGCGGCGCTGCCCGAGGGGCTGACCCTCGTCACCGGCGCCGAACTCTCCTGCCGCCTCGACGGCGTGAGCATGCACCTGCTGGCCTACCTCTTCGACCCGGAGGAGCCGCGCCTGCTCGCCGAGCGCGAGCTGGTCCGCGACGACCGCGTGCCCCGGGCCCGCGGCATGATCGCCAAGCTGAACGAACTGGGCGTGCCCGTCACCTGGGAGCAGGTGGCGCGCATCGCCGGGGACGGCTCCGTGGGCCGCCCGCACATCGCCACCGCCCTGGTCGAACTGGGCGTGGTGCCGACCGTGAACGACGCCTTCACCCCGCAGTGGCTGGCCGACGGCGGCCGGGCCCACATGGAGAAGCACGAGACCGACCCCTTCGAGGCACTGCGCCTGGTCAAGGGCGCGGGCGGGGTCGCGGTGTTCGCCCACCCGGCCGCGAGCAAGCGGGGCCGGACCGTCCCGGAGGCCGCCATCGCGGAGCTGGCCGCGGCGGGCCTGGACGGCATCGAGGTCGACCACATGGACCACGACCCCGACACCCGGGCGCGGCTGCGCGGCCTGGCCGGGGAACTGGGGCTGCTGGTGACCGGCTCCAGCGACTACCACGGCAGCCGGAAGACCTGCGTCCTCGGCGAGTTCATGACGGACCCCGAGGTGTACGGCGAGATCACCCGGCGCGCGACCGGAGCCTTCCCCGTGCCGGGAGCCGGCGGGGTCTGAGCCCGCCCCTCGTCCCGCGCCCCGTCCTCGCCTCTCGTCTCCCCTTCCTCCGTATCTCCCTCACCCGTACCTCAGCAAGGCAGTCATGTTCGACGTCGCCGTCTTCGGCTCGCTCTTTTTGACCCTGTTCGTGATCATGGATCCCCCCGGGATCACCCCGATCTTCCTCGCGCTGACCGCGGGCCGCACCGGCAAGGTGCAGAAGCGGATGGCCTTCCAGGCCGTCTGCGTGGCCGGCGGGGTGATCGTTCTGTTCGGGCTGGTCGGTCAGCAGATCCTCGACTACCTGCACGTCTCGGTGCCCGCCCTGATGATCGCCGGCGGGCTGCTGCTCCTGCTCATCGCCCTGGACCTGCTCACCGGCAAGACCGACGAGCCGCAGCAGACCAAGGACGTGAACGTCGCCCTGGTGCCGCTGGGCATGCCGCTGCTGGCCGGCCCGGGCGCGATCGTCTCCGTGATCCTGGCCGTGCAGAAGGCCGACAGCACCGCCGCACAGGTGTCGGTGTGGGCGGCGATCCTCGCCATTCACGTCGTGCTCTGGTTCGTGATGCGGTACTCGCTGCTGATCATCCGGATCATCAAGGACGGCGGTGTGGTCCTGGTGACCCGTCTCGCGGGCATGATGCTCTCCGCGATCGCCGTCCAGCAGATCATCAACGGCGTCACCCAGGTCGTCCGGGGCGGCTGACCGCCCGGCCTGCCCGGCCCGCCCACCCCGGCGGCTCGTCCGGTGTCTCCGTGGCGGTCGGCCCCGCCGTTCCCGGGACGCACGAAGCCCCCGTACCCGCGTCGTCAGGTGGGGTACGGGGGCTGTCCGGTGTGCGGCACGGGACCGGCGCCGGGCGGCGGTGCTCCGCGTGCCGACGCACCGCCTCGGCGGCGAGCGGACAGCCCGCGGCGGTGCGGACCCCGCTCACGGGCGACACGGGCCGAGGCCGACACGCGCCGAAACCGACACGGGCCGAGGCCGACACGCGCCGAAACCGACACGCGCCGAACCGACATGGGCCGAGACGGAAGACCGGCACGGGCCCGGGGCGACAGGCGGGCGGAAGGCTGACGGGCGGACGTCGGGCGGGTGGAGGGCAGAGGGCGGACGGAAACGGTCCGTCCGGCGGACGCGGACGCGTCCGGAGCGGCGGGGTACGCCGCGGTCTCCCGCGGTACGGCTTCGGCCGATGCCGCTCGCGCGTTACGGCGTCGGTGTGTCGGCCGGTCGGATCCACAGGCGCTGCCCGATCGCGGCGGCCTGCTGAACGATCCCGTTGACGGACGCGGCGTCCACGACGGTCGTGTCCACGGGTGTGCCGTCGACGTCGTCGAGTCGCATGATCTCGAAGCGCATGGGCTTCTCCTTTCGTCCGGTGATCCTCCTGAGGAGAACTACTCGATGTGCGGGCCCGCGAGCCGGACGGCCCGCGTTCCACCCGTGGACAACCCTCTGCGCCGCACACATATTCCCTAGCTAAAGAAAATTTTCGATCGTCTAAGCATTTCGTCGTCGAGGCGCACACACCCGCGGGCGCCCGTGTGGCCCGGGGCCGTCGCCACGCCGTGGTGCCCGTGGCCGTCACCACGCCCTGTCACCCGTGACCGTCGTCGCCGCGCCGTGTCGTTCACATCGTTACGCCCGGGACCGATCGGGACCGGTTGTGTTCGCAGCGTGACCGTCGCGACAATGGGAGGCGATGAACGACGACCTCGCGGACCTGACCGCCCGCATCGACCGCACGAACGAGCTGCTGCACCGCATGCTCGCCGAGGTGGCGAAGACGCCCTCCACCCACGCGATCTTCGTCGACGCCGGGTACCTCTACGCGGCGGCCGGGCGGCTGGTGGCCGGCACGGAGGACCGCAGGGCGTTCGACCTGGACGCCGACGGTCTCATCGACGCCCTGATCGACCGGGCCCGCAGCATCTTCGCGGACAGCAGGCTCCTGCGCGTCTACTGGTACGACGGCGCCCGGCGCCGCATCCACACCGCGGAGCAGCAGTCGATCGCGGAACTCCCGGACGTCAAGGTCCGCCTCGGCAACCTCAACGCCAACAACCAGCAGAAAGGGGTCGACTCCCTGATCCGCTCCGATCTGGAGTCGCTGGCCCGGCACCGCGCGATCAGCGACGCGGCCCTGCTCGGCGGCGACGAGGACCTGGTCTCCGCCGTCGAGGCCGCCCAGGGCTACGGCGCCCGGGTCCACCTCTGGGGCGTCGAGGCGCCCGAGGGCCGCAACCAGGCCGAGCCGCTGCTCTGGGAGGTCGACAGCCAGCGCACCTTCGACCTGGACTTCTTCAAGCCCTACGTCTCCCGGCGGACCGTCCCCGTCCATGAACCCCCGGCCGGCCGGCCCACCCGCGACGACGTCCGTTTCGTCGGCGCGCAGATCGCCGCCAAGTGGCTGGTGTCGCGCGGCCGGGACTCGCTCGCCGAACTCCTGCCGGGCCACCCCTATCTGCCGGGCTCCGTCGACCAGGACCTGCTGGTCGAGGCGGAGAGCCTGCTGTCGTACTCGCTGCGCGGCCAGGCGGACCTGCGCCGCTCCCTGCGCGACGGCTTCTGGGACCACTTGCAGGGGCAGTACTAGGGCGACGCTTCCGGGCGCACCGGCGGCGCGGGCACCGGCGGGGGCGGTACGGGCCGGGACCAGCCGGGCCCGGCGAGCCGCCGTCCGCCCCGCTCCTCCGCCGGCCCCTCCGGGGCCCGTCGCGGCGGCGGTCCGTTCGACGGTCCTTCCGTTCGACGGTCCTTCCGCGGTTGCCTCCCCGTCAGGCGCGCGCGTTGCCGTCAGGCGCGCGCGTCCCCGCCGGTCTCGCCGACGGCTTCGCCGCCGTCCGTCGGGTCGGTGCCGACCCCGTCCCAGAAGTCGGCGAGGGCCCGGGCGGTCGGCAACGGCCGGTCCACCGTGGGGGAGTGCTCGGCCCCGTCGATGACGGTGCGGTGCGCGCCGAGCCGGACGGCCATCGCGTCCAGGTCCGAGACCGGCCAGGTGTCGTCACGGGCGCCCGACAGGACGTGGAACGGCAGCGGCACGGATGCCAGTTCGCCCACCCGGTCCGGCTCGGCACACAACTGGCGTCCGGTGGCGAGCAGTTGCGCGGGCTTGGTGCCGAGCCAACGGCGCCGCAACTGCTCCTGGCCGCCGATGCCCCGCGCGGGACCCCCGACCTCCTCCGGCGGCCCCATGGCCAGGATCGCCTCCCAGCACTCCGCCATCGACATCACCGCCAGCGCGTCCCGCAGCAGTTTCACCCGCTGCTCCTGGGAGAAGGAGATGCGTCCCGGTCCCGACGCGATCAGGGTGAGCGAGCGGAAGGGGGAGGCGTCCAGCAGCACGGCGGCCCGGGCGATCTGGCCGCCGAGGGAGTGTCCCACCAGGTGCACGGGCGTGCCGAGCGCCGCCGCCTGGGCGAGCACGTCACGGGCCAACTCGACCTGGGCGTAGGCGGTTTCGTCTTCCTCTGGACCGTCCGACTCGTACTGGCCGCGCCCGTCCACGGCGACCGTGCGGTAGCCGCGCGCGGCGAGGGGTTCGTGCACCAGCCGGAAGTCCTCCTTACTGCCGGTGAAGCCCGGCAGCATCAGGACGACGCCCTTGGGTTCCGTCCCGCCGTCCGCCGGCATGTCGACGACGGCGAACTCCCCGCGTGCGGTGCGCAACAGGTGGGCGCGGGCGGCTGCGGGCGGGGCGGACGCGGAGGGATCCGGGGGAACGGGGCGACTGGTCACGGCTGAAGGGTAGCGGGCAGTCGCCCGGTACGACCGGGGCGCGTCCGGGGCGGGGCGCCGTCCCGGCGCGGACAGGCCGACGGCCCGGCCCCCGTGAGGGGAACCGGGCCGTCGGCCGGTGTTCGGATCAGCCGTCCGCGGACTCGGCGGCAGCCGTGGCCTTGCGGGTCCGGCGGGCCCGGGGCCTGGTCTCCGCCGTGGCGTCGGCCTCGGGGGCGGTGGTGGCCGCCTTCCGGGTGCGGCGCGGCTTGGTCTCCGCGGCGGCCTCGGGCTCCTGCGCCGACTGCGCCGGGATGTCGGCGACAGCCGGTTCGGCGGCCTTGCGGGTCCGGCGGGTCCGCGGCTTGGCCTCCGCCGTGGCGTCGGCCTCGGGGGCGGTGGTGGCCGCCTTCCGGGTGCGGCGCGGCTTGGTCTCCGTGGCGGCCTCCGCCTCGGCGGTGCCGTCGGCCGTCTCGGCCTTCACGGCGGCCTTGCGGGTCCGGCGCGGCTTGGCCGGTGCGGCGTCCTGCGTCTGGGCCTCGTCGGTGACCTCGGTGACCGTCTCGGCCTGGGCGGCGGCCTTGCGGGTGCGGCGCGGCCTGGCGGCCGGCTCGGGCACCTCGGCGGTCCCCTCCGCCGTGTCCACGGCGGTGGTGGCGGACTCGGCGGCCGGAGCGGCCGGAGCGGGATCAGCCGTCGCGGCCCGGCGGGTGCGGGTGCGGCGCGGAGCGGCGGCCGGGGCCTCCGGCTCCGTCGCCACGGGCGTCACCGCGGCCTCGGCCGGCTCGGCCGCCGGCGCGTCGGCCGTGGGGGCCGTCTGCTCGGTGCCGGCCGTCTCGGCGGACCTGCGGGTCCGGCGGCGGCGCGGCTTCGCGGGGGCCTCGACGGCGGCGTCCGCGGGAGCGGCGCCCTCGGCCGTGGCGACCGCGGCCTGTGCGGCGTCACCGGCTTCGTCACCGGCGGGGACGGAGGCGGATGCGGTGGCAGCCGGGGCGGCGGGGGCCGCGTCCGACGTCGCCCCGCCGCGCGTACGGCGCCGACGCCGGGGCGTGCGCGGGGCGGTCTCCGCCGCCCCGGTGTCCTCGGCGGACGGCGCGGCGGCGGGCTGCGGTGCCGACTCGTCCAGCGGCGCACCGCCGCGCGTACGGCGACGGCGGCGCGGCGTGCGGGCCGGGCGCTCCTGCTCGGCGGACCGGGAACCGCCCCGGTCACCGCGCTCGCCCCGGCCGCCGCGACCGCGCGGCCCACGGCCACCCGGCTCGCCCAGGTCCTCCAGCTCCTCCGCGTCGAGCCCGGCGCGGGTGCGCTCCGACCGCGGCAGTATGCCCTTGGTCCCCTCGGGGATGCCGAGGTCCGTGTACAGGTGGGGGGAGGTGGAGTACGTCTCCTGGGGGTCGCCGAGTCCCAGGTCCAGCGCCTTGTTGATCAGCTGCCAGCGGGGGATGTCGTCCCAGTCGACCAGGGTGATCGCCGTACCCTTCGCGCCCGCCCGGCCGGTGCGGCCGATGCGGTGCAGGTACGTCTTCTCGTCCTCGGGCGTCTGGTAGTTGATGACGTGCGTCACGCCCTCGACGTCGATGCCGCGGGCGGCGACGTCGGTGCAGACGAGCACGTCCACCTTGCCGTTGCGGAAGGCGCGCAGCGCCTGCTCCCGCGCGCCCTGGCCGAGGTCGCCGTGGACCGCGCCGGAGGCGAAGCCACGCTGCTTGAGCTGGTCGGCGAGGTCGGCGGCGGTGCGCTTGGTGCGGCAGAAGACCATGACCAGGCCACGGCCCTCGGCCTGCAGTATCCGCGCGACCATCTCGGGCTTGTCCATGTTGTGCGCCCGGTACACGAACTGCTTGGTGTTCGCGACCGTCGCGCCCTCGTCGTCCGGTGCGGTGGCACGGATGTGCGTGGGCTGCGACATGTAGCGGCGGGCGAGTCCGATGACCGCGCCCGGCATGGTGGCCGAGAACAGCATCGTCTGGCGCCGGACCGGCAGCAGGTTGATGATCTTCTCGACGTCGGGCAGGAAGCCCAGGTCGAGCATCTCGTCGGCCTCGTCGAGCACGAGGGCCCGGACGTGCTTGAGGTTCAGCTTCTTCTGCCCGGCGAGGTCGAGCAGTCGGCCCGGGGTGCCGACGACCACGTCGACGCCCTGCTTCAGGGCTTCCACCTGGGGCTCGTAGGCACGGCCGCCGTAGATCGCGGTGACGCGCACGTTGCGCACCTTGCCGGCGGTCAGCAGGTCGTTGGTCACCTGGGTGCACAGCTCGCGCGTCGGGACGACGACGAGGGCCTGCGGTGCGTCGGTGAGGTCCTCGGGCTTCGCGCGGCCCGCCTCCACGTCGGCGGGGACGGTGACACGCTCGAGGAGCGGGAGGCCGAAGCCGAGCGTCTTGCCGGTGCCGGTCTTGGCCTGGCCGATGACGTCGGTGCCCGAGAGGGCAACGGGGAGCGTCATCTCCTGGATGGGGAAGGGGGTGATGATGCCGACGGCCTCCAGGGCCTCGGCGGTCTCGGGAAGGATCCCGAGCTCTCGGAACGTCGTAGTCAGGGTGCTGCCTCTTCTGTGTACGCGGTGCGAGGCGAGCGCGGGGGTCGCAAGAGGACCGTGCGGGGACGTCGGCGGCCGTACGGCTGATGCCGTGGACACGGGACCACTGCCAACGCTCTAGCGCTCGAACCGCTGAGGGTTCCCTCCGATCGTCGTACGCAACGTGCCGTACGGTCAGGGAGGCCTGTCGGGTCGGAGCCGATCGGGCCACCGACCGGGCATCCTCATACATGCGGCCTGGCGAGCACGTCGAAGTCCTCAGCAGGCGCATTACCACCATACCCCGGAATCGCGCACACGCCATGGCCGATTTGGTCACGTAGTCGTCGTCACACTGATCGACCGGGCCCGTGCGGAGCACGGCGAGCGGGCTATTGTGCGCTTCATGACGAGCTCTGACAAGCCTGACAACGCCTCGGACACCGCCGGCACCCCCGCGGCTCACACCGGGGTCGCCGCCCTCGACTGGGCTGCCGCGTCCGCCGAACCGCAGTACCGCGCCGCCGTCGTGGACCTGCTCGGTGCGCTGGCGTACGGGGAGCTCGCGGCGTTCGAGCGGCTCGCGGAGGACGCCCACCTGGCGCCCACGCTGCACGACAAGGCGGAGCTGGCGAAGATGGCGTCGGCCGAGTTCCACCACTTCGAGCGGCTGCGGGACCGGCTCGCCGAGATCGGTGAGGACCCGACCCTCGCCATGGAGCCCTTCGTCGCCGCCTACGACGGCTTCCACAAGCAGACCGCGCCCTCCGACTGGCTGGAGGGACTGGTCAAGGCCTACGTCGGTGATTCGATCGCCAGTGACTTCTACCGCGAGGTCGCCGCCCGTCTCGACTCCGACACCCGTGCCCTGGTGCTGGCCGTGCTCGACGACACCGGGCACGGCGGCTTCGCCGTGGAGAAGGTGCGTGCCGCGATCGACGCCGACCCGCGGGTGGGCGGGCGCCTCGCCCTGTGGGCGCGCCGGCTGATGGGCGAGGCCCTGTCGCAGTCCCAGCGCGTGGTGGCCGACCGGGACGCCCTGTCGACGATGCTGGTGGGCGGCGTCGCGGACGGCTTCGACCTCGCCGAGGTCGGCAAGATGTTCTCCCGGATCACCGAGGCCCACACCAAGCGGATGGCGGCGCTGGGCCTGGCGGCCTGACCGGCCGGGCCGGTCCTGCATCAGGGGCCGGTGCGACCCGTGCCCGTGCGCGCCTTGGCGCGACCGGCCGTGCGCGCCCGGTGTCTCGTGGCCGGTACCTCCCGGTCAGGCGGTCGCCGAGCGGCGCCCGAGCCCGCCCGCGGGACGGAGCAGCAGCGACAGGGAGGCCACGGAGACGATCACTGCCCCGAGCAGGATCGCCGGCAGGCCTCCCGCGTCCAGCGCGCTGTGCGTGACGAAGGCGCCGAACAGGGCGCCGGCCACGCCCGTGGGCAGGACCATGGCGGGGGAGGGGAGACGGTGCGGCAGGCGGCGGGTGGCCGCCCATGCCAGAGCCAGGCCGAGGATCGCGGAGCTGATCGCTTCCAAGAGCATGTCGGGGGTCCCTCCCACATGGCCGGCCCGTGCACATCGGTCGTAGCCCGTCTTACCCCTGACCTGCGAAATCCAATCCTGTTCCGGAGACCGTCCGGACCCTGTCCCCCCGAGGGTGATGCCCCGAACGGACGTGCGGGAGGGGTGGCGGTAGCCCGAGCGAGGGCGGGGCGAGGGAGTGGCTCGGGGGCGGTGGCGTGCCCCGGGCAGGCGCCCGCACGGCGGCGGGTAGGGACCCGCACGGCGGCGGGTGCGGACCCGCACGGCGGCGGGTACGGAAGAGGGCCCGTCGGACGTCTTCTCGGGCAGCCGACATCCCGTCGGGAGGGGCCGGAGGCCGCGTGGGGTGCCGCATAGGACAGTGCCCGAACAGAGCACCGTGGCCCGAGCCGGCGGCCGGCACGCGCGACACCGACGGCGGGCCCGCGCCGAGGGACCGCGTCGAGGGCCCGCCGACCCCGTGAGCGGCAGTCCGGCGTGCGGCAGGGCGCCAGAAGCCGAGAGAGCGGGAAGGGCCCGGAGGTACGTGACCTCCGGGCCCTTCCCGTGGAGCGTTGCTTCCGGTGTGCGGCCGGGCGACCGGGCCGCTCGTCGGCTACAGCGCGCCGAAACCCACCTTGCGGGGGGCCGGCTCGCCGATCTCGACATAGGCGAGGCGGTCCGCCGGGACGAGCAGCTTGCGGCCGTGCTCGTCCACCAGGCTCAGCAGCTGGGACTTCCCGGCCAGCGCATCGGCCACCACGCGCTCGACCTCCTCGGCGCTCTGACCGCTCTCCAGAACGATCTCGCGGGGCGCGTGCTGCACGCCGATCTTGACCTCCACGGCTATGTCCCTCCGACGGTCGGTGAGTGCGCGACCTTCCGCGCCGTACCTGCACACATTAGCCCGGTGAGGGGACGCACATGCCGCGCCCGGCCACGCCAGGAGCGAACAACCGACGGGAACAAACGCCCGCCGGTGCCACCGGTCGCCGCTGTGCGCCCCAGGCCCTGTCGTCACCTTCCCGTCTGCCCTGCGGGCGGACGACGGGAAGGTGATGACAGGACCTAGTGCTGCTCGCTGCCGTGCAGCGGGAAGCCCGCGATGCCCCGCCAGGCCAGCGAGGCCAGCAGTTGCACCGCCTGGTCGCGCGGCACGCTGCGGTCGCTGTGCAGCCAGGAGCGCGCCACCACCTGGGCCAGACCGCCGAGCCCCGAGGCGAGCAGCATCGACTCGTCCCGCGACAGGCCGGTGTCCTCGGCGATGACCTCGCAGATCGCCTCGGCGCACTCGTTGGTCACCTTGTCGACCCGCTCGCGCACCGCGGGCTCGTTCGTCAGGTCCGACTCGAAGACCAGGCGGAACGCCCCGCCGTCGTCCTCCACGTACGCGAAGTAGGCGTCCATGGTCGCCCGCACGCGCTGCTTGTTGTCGGTCGTCGAGGCGAGAGCGCCCCGAACGGACTGGATCAGCGCCTCGCAGTGCTGGTCCAGCAGGGCCAGGTACAGGTCCAGCTTGCCCGGGAAGTGCTGGTAGAGCACCGGCTTGCTGACTCCGGCCCGCTCGGCGATGTCGTCCATCGCGGCCGCGTGATAGCCCTGTGCGACGAAGACCTCCTGGGCGGCGCCCAGCAACTGGTTCCGTCGGGCCCGGCGCGGCAGGCGGGTGCCCCTCGGGCGTACCGCCTCTGTCTGCTCGATGGCTGTCACGCCGCCTCCCATTGTCGTCCACATGCGGTGTGAGCCGCGCCGCCATCGTACTTTTCGGTAACCGTGGTGTGCGCGGTGAGAGTGCAGAATTTCACGGACCGGACGGCGGTGAAAGGGCCGCAGGCGGTTTCGGCGCACGCCGGACCGGGCAGGATACGCCCTATTTTCCGTACCTGCCTCGCCGGCGGGACCCACCGTTCGACGGCGCCCTCTCCCGGGACCCTGTCACCGGTAGTCGTCCTCGTCCAGGGCCACGACCCTGGCCTGCTCCACGAGGTCCGCCTCGTTCGCACGGCTCCGGTCGACCTCGGCGAGCGGGTCGTCCTCGTCCGTGTGGATCTCCGCCAGCTGGTCCGCCACGTCGGCACGGGGGGCCTCGACATCCAGTTCCTCGTCCTCGGGCGTGGTCTCGTCCTCGACGAAGGTCTCGGGGTCGGTGGGATCAATGGCCATGACTGGGCTCCCTTCTTCTGCTGCTGCTCCTGCGCATGTCCCTGGGGAAAGACAGGGGGCCACATGCGGGTGCCCTCTGTACGAGCGTAGGAGACTCCCGATTCCGATGCCACGCGGTCTGCGATCGTGAGGTGACAGCGTGTGCGCGGCGCCGGAGAGCCGCGACGGCCGCACGCCGTAGGGGCCGGCTGCCGTCGGGGACGGGCGGCAGCGACGGCCGTCGGACGCGGGTGCGAGAGCCGGTCGTCGAGTACGGGGCCGGGCCGTCGGAGGCGGGGCCGGCACTTCGGGCGCGGGGGCTGGCCGTCGGGCGCGGGGGCCGGCTGTCGGGCGCGGGGGCCGGCTGTCGGAATGCGGGGCCCGGCTGTCGGGGCGCCGAGGAAGCGTCGTGCCGTGCGGGGGTGGGGCTCCGGCGGCGTCGGCTGTGAGGGCGGACACATGAGCTGCCGTGTGATCGTCTCGTAACATTGCCGCATGTCTTCGCCCGAGCTGCCCTCCGTGCCACCCGCCGACGTGCTGTCCGACGCGGCCGCCGTCAGGGTCGCCGAAGGCGAGCACCTCAGGTCCGTCGAACTGCCCGGCATCACCCTCTCCGTCCGGTCGCGCACCCCCGCCCGCGCGGACCTGCCGCCCGCTCTCTACGTGCACGGGCTCGGCGGCTCCTCGCAGAACTGGTCGGCGCTGATGCCCCTGCTCGACGACGTGGTCGCCGGCGAGGCCGTCGACCTCCCCGGCTTCGGGTACTCCCCGCCCCCGGACGACGGCAACTACTCCATCACCGCGCACGCCCGCGCGGTGATCCGCTACCTGGACAGCTCCGGCCGCGGCGCGGTGCACCTCTTCGGCAACTCGCTCGGCGGTGCGGTCGCGACCCGCGTCGCCGCCGCCCGCCCCGACCTGGTCCGCACGCTCACCCTCGTGTCCCCGGCCCTGCCGGAGCTGCGGGTGCAGCGCACCGCCGTGCCGACGGGCCTGCTCGCCGTGCCCGGCGTCGCGCAGCTGTTCACCCGCCTCACCCGTGAGTGGACCGCCGAACAACGGGTGCGCGGCGTGATGGCCCTCTGCTACGGCGACCCCGGACGCGTCTCGCCCGAGGGCTTCCGGCACGCGGTGCAGGAGATGGAGCGGCGGCAGCGGCTGCCGTACTTCTGGGACGCCATGGCGCGCTCCGCGCGGGGCCTCGTCAACGCGTACACCCTCGGCGGCCAGCACGGACTGTGGCGCCAGGCCGAGCGGGTGCTCGCGCCGACGCTCCTCGTCTACGGCGGCCGGGACCAGCTCGTCGGCTACCGGATGGCCCGCCGGGCGACCCGCGCCTTCCGGGACTCCCGGCTGGTGACGCTCCCGGACGCGGGGCACGTGGCGATGATGGAATACCCCACGGCAGTGGCCGCGGCTTTCCGTGAACTCCTCGCGGATGCAACGGATTCGGCGGCCGAGGGGCATACTGTGCAGCCGGGCGCGAAGCGCGCCCCGGGCTCGGCCGCCGGCTCCCGCGCGGACGAGTCCGCCGATGGCGGGGCGACCGCCGAGAACCTGAGGGGCTGAGGCGCGACGTGGGACGCCACAGCCGTCGTGGACCCGCACCCAAGGCCACCGCACCCAAGGCCGCCACTTCCGACGCCGCTTCCAGGGACGCCACCGCAGCCGCGCGGGACGGGCGTCCGCTGCCGGACGGCGCATCCGGTGCCGCCCGGGGCGGCCCGCCGCAGCAACCGGCCCGGTCCCAGCCGCAGCAGTGGCCGGGGCAGGGGTGGCCGGGGCACCCCGGACAGCCGGGGCAGCCACCGGGCGGAGTGCCCGGGCAGAGCGCTCCGTACCCGACCCCGTCCCACGGCGTCCCCGTGCCGTCGGCCCACGCCCACCGCACGACGGGCCCCGCGCCGGCCCACGGGCAGCGCCCCGCCGCGGGCCACCCGCAGGGGCACGCACCGCCCCAGGGCTACGGGACGCCCGCCCAGCACCCGGCCCCGCCGTACGGCACCCCGCCGCAGGGCGTGCAGGCGTACCCGGAGGGGACTCCGGCGCAGGGGGTGCCCCGTCTCCCCGACGGCACCCCGGCGCACGGCTTCCCCCGGCTGCCGGACGGCACCCCGGCGCACGGCGTCCCCCGGGCCCGGGGCGGGCACCCGGAGCAGCGGGAGGCCGGGGGCGGCTGGGGGCAGTGGGAGAGCGCCGCGGGCCCGGCGGCCACGACCGGCCACGGCACGGGAACAGGGACGGCCGCCTCCCTTCCGCGGCCACGGCAGGCGCCTCCCGGGGGCGGCCCGCGACAGGACTACCTCGACGCCTTCGACGACGCCGACGACCTCTTCACCCCGCGCACGCCGCCCGCCGCGGGCGGTCCGGCCGCGGTGCCGCCCGTGCCGCCGCGCCGCACGGATCCGTACGCCTCCGTCACGGAGTGGCCCGGCGGCCCCGGTGCCCCGGCGTCCGCCGGCGGCGCCCAGGACGACGCCGGCCCCCCTCTGCCCCCGGACGAGTCCGCGCAGGCCAAGGGCTCCAAGGGGCGGGCGTTCACCGGGATCGCGGCGGCGGCCGTCACCACCGTGCTCGCCGTCGTCGTGGCCGGGCAGGTCGCCGAGGGCGGCGATGCCTCCGGAGTGCGGGCCCGGTCGGCCACCGACGAGCAGCGCGACATCAGGGAACCCGCTTCGCGCGGTGACGACCGGGAGACCCCGGCCGACACCGCGGCGCCCGACGCCCGTCCGGCGACGTACGAGGAGAAGATGGGCGCCACCTACCCGCTCAAGGCCGACCTCGACGGCTCCGGGACGTTCGACGCGATCCCCGGCATCGCCAAGGGGACGGGCAAGGGACAGCGGATCACCTACCGGGTGGACGTCGAGCAGGGACTCGGACTCGACGGCGATCTGTTCGCCGAGGCCGTGCAGAAGACGCTGAACGACGACCGCAGCTGGGCCCACAACGGTGCCCGCACCTTCGAGCGGATCCACTCGGGCCGCCCGGACTTCGTCATCACCCTCGCCAGCCCCGGCACGACCGCCGAATGGTGTGCCAAGTCGGGCCTGGACACCACCGTCGACAACGTCTCCTGCGACTCGGCGGCCACCGAACGCGTGATGATCAACGCCTACCGGTGGGCCCAGGGCGCGGAGCCGTACGGCGACAAGATCCACGCCTACCGTCAGATGCTCATCAACCACGAGATCGGCCACCGCCTGGGATACGGGCACGTCACCTGCGACAAGGACGGGGACCTCGCTCCCGTCATGCAGCAGCAGACGAAGTTCGTCGACCCCGAGGGGATCGACTGCCGGCCCAACCCCTGGCCGTACCCGAACAGCTGACGGCCCCTCCGGTGTGACGGGGGCGGGCCGCGGACCGGCGCGCACCGCCCCGTCCGGTGCCGGACGCGCGTGCGGCGCGGCGCCCCACGGCGTCCCGGACCGGTCGTGTGACCACCGGTGCCCGATCCATCTCTTAGCGCGACCAAACGTCTCGCGCCCCGGAAAGTTACGACCGTTCACCCCTTCTGATGGTGCGACGGACAACCGTCCATCGCACCACCGCCTGGTCCGCATACGTTCGTCCCGCTGCGAGCCGTCGGGTCAACGGCGGCTCCTCATACGGGAGATCGGGGGTGCACTCGTGCGCATCGGACTGCTTACGGAAGGTGGCTTTCCGTATCTGGGCGGTGACGCCGGGCTCTGGTGCGACCGCCTGGTGCGCGGACTCGGGCAACACGAGTTCGACGTCTACGCGTTCAGCCGCAGTGAGGCCCAGGAGGACGCGGGCTGGGCTCCTCTGCCGCCGCAGGTCGCGCGGGTACGGACGGCACCGCTGTGGGCGGCCGAGGACGACGGGGTGGTGCACGGCCGCCGTGCACGCCGGCGCTTCATGGAGCACTACGGCGAACTGGCCGCCGTCCTGTGCGCCCCGGAGCACGCGCCCCGCGACGCGCACACCGCCGCCCCCGCCCTCGCGCGCGCCGCCGGGGACGCGGACGCGCGGCCCGGTGGCGGCCGTGGCGTCAGCACTCCGGACGCAGCCCCGGCGGCACGGACGGAGTCCCTTGCCGCACCGGAGGCGGACCGTTTCGCCAACGCGCTGTACGGCCTCGCCGCACTCGCCCGTGAGGAGGGCGGCCTGGTCTCCGCCCTGCGGTCCGAGTCGGCCGTACGCGCCCTGGAACGCGCCTGTCGTGCGCCCGGCGCGGGACAGGCCGCGCGCGAGGCCCGCGTGCCGGATCTGCTGGCGGTCGCCGCACACCTGGAACGCGCCCTGCGCCCCCTGTCCCTCGACTGGTATGGCACGGACGGGCTCGGCGCCGTCGACCTGTGCCACGCGGCCTCCGGCGGCCCGGCCGCGCTGCCCGGGCTGCTCGCCCACCACCTGTTCGGCGTCCCGCTGCTGGTCACCGAGTACGGCGTACGGCTGCGGACGCACTACCTGACCCGCCCGGACGCCTCCCCGGCGGTGCGGTCGCTGCTGGCCGCCCTCCACGGCAGGCTCGCCGCCGAGACCTACCGCCGTGCCACGTTCGTCACCCCGGGCAACGCCCACGCCCGCCGCTGGCAGGAGCGCTGCGGGGCCGACCGGGCCAAGCTGCGCACCGTGTACCCGGGCATGGACGCGGCTCCCTTCACCGAGGTGGGGGAGTCGCCCGAGTGCGCCGACCCGCACACCCTGGTCTGGTCCGGCCGCGTCGAACCCGCCAAGGACCTCGTCTCCCTGCTGCACGCCTTCGCCGAGGTGCGCAAGCAGGAGCCCGGGACCCGGCTGCGGATCATCGGCGCCCCGGCGGACGCGGAGGGCACGGCCTACCTCGCCCACTGCCGGGCCCTGGCCGCCCACCTGTTCCCCGACGAGGCCGAGGGACCCCACGCCGTGGGCGACAACCCGGTGTCCTTCGAGGAGACCGGCGGCCCCGGCCTGCCCACCGCGGCCGACGCCTACGCCGCCGGCGCCGTCACCGTGCTGTCCAGCGTCGTCGAGGGCTTCCCCGTCGGTCTCGTCGAGGCCATGTTCTGCGGCCGTGCCACGGTCTCCACGGACGTCGGCGCGGTCGTCGAGGTCATCGGCGGCACGGGCCTCGTCGTCCCGCCGCGCAATCCGCGGGCGCTCGCCGAGGCGTGCGTCTCCCTGCTGCGCGACCCCGCGCGCCGCGTACGCCTCGGGGCGGCCGCCCGCGCCCGCGCACTGGAGCTGTTCACCGTCGAGCAGAACATCGCCGCCTTCCACGGGCTGTATCTGGAGACCGTCGCCCGCACACCCCTGCGCCGCGACCGTCTCGACGGCACCGCAGACCTCCAGCCGTTCGCCGTCCCCGCCGAGGCGCACGTCCCCGGTCACTGGACGGCAGCCCGCGCCACGCCCACCTGGGCACGTCCCACCGCGGCGGCCGGGGCGAGCGCGACGGAGGCCGCACGATGACCGGCCAGCCCCGCCTCAAGGAACTCGGCGACCCCGGAGACCGGCGGACAACAGCCGACGCCGCCGCCCCCACCCATGGCCCGGACGCCGCACCCGCACCCGGCTCCGACGCCTCCCACGGCCCGGACGCCGCACCCGGCCCCGGAACCCCCCGGTGCCCGGACGCCGACCACGGCCGCGGTCCTTCCCCCCGCCCGTACGGCATCCCCGACCCGTACGGCACCCCCGACGCGCCGTCCGGTGAGCGCCTGGTCCCCCGGCGGCCCGGCGCGGGACCGCGGGGCGGCGCCGACCCGGTCAAGGCGCTGCTGCACCGCCACCGCGAGCTGTGCGAACGCGCCGTCGACCCGCTGGAGATCGCCGCCGGCCTGGAGGCGCACGGCATCACCGACCGGACCGCCGCCCGCTTCCGGCACCGGGACGTCTTCTCCCTCGCCGAGGAACTGTTCGCGCGCGTCCCCCGTGACGGCGACGCCGCCCGCCCCGCCCCGGCCCCGCCCCCGGCGGCACGGGCCGACTGGATCGTCCGGGCCCTCCTGCCCGGCCTCCTCTGCCTCGCCGCCCTGCTCGCCCTGCACCTCACCCACGGCCGGACCAGACTCCTCACCGCCGCGGTCGGCATCCTCGCCGTCGCCTCGGCCGTGCGGGCCGCGCTGCGCCGCGGCCCCCTGGGCAGCCCCGGCCGCCCACCGGCCACGGGCCTGACCGGCTGGACCTGCTGGCTCGTCGGCTACGCGCTGCTGGGCGACGGGCTGCTCCAGGTCGCCATCACCGGCGGCCCCGACGGCCCGCCCGCACCCGACGGCGACTGGCCGCTCGCCGTCGCCCCGATGCCGGCCCTCGCCCTGGCCTGCGCCCCGGCCGCCTGGACCGTCCACCTCTTCACCCGCGGAGCCCGGCGCAAACTCACCGCGAGCCGCGGACTGGAGGACTTCGCCGCATCCGTGCGCCCCCTGCTGTTCGGCACCGTCACCCTGTTCCTCTGCGCCCTGGCGGCCCTCGTCGTCGTCTGCGCGTCGGCACTGGACGAGCCGCTCGCCCTCCCCGGGACCCTCGCCACGGGCGCCCTCCTCTACCTGGCCCGCCTCCTCGCCGTGCACGGCTTCACCCGCGGCCCCAGGACGCTGCTCGCGTGCGCGGCCACCGCCCAGGCCCTCGCCCTCACGACCGTCTTCGCCGCCCGTCTCCCCGGCTTCACCGCGCTGTCCGCACCCGTGGAGACCCTGGTCACGGCCTGGCATCCCGCCGCCGTGCCCACCCTCAGCTGCGGCGCGGCGGCCCTCGTCCTGCTGGCCCACGCGGCCCGCCGGCTCACCCGGGCGTCCGCCCACTCCCGTACGGAGCACCCGCGATGACCGGCCCGGTCACCCGTCACCCAGCCGCCGGGCCGCCGGGCAGGCGGGGCCGCCCAGGCGCGCGGCCGGCCGCCCGGTGCGCCCCGGGAACCGGTGGCGCCCGCGCGGCAGCCGCCCCCGCTCCCGCCCTTGCGGGACCGTCGCGCGGGGGCACCGCCTCCGTCACCCCCCTCGCCGTCACCCCCCTCCCCGTCCCGCCCCCACCACGGACGGCCCTCAGCCCGGCCGGGCACGGCCCCACCGCGGGCAGCCCGCATCCCCGAAGGAGAACCCACATGAGCACCCGCCCAGCAGCCTCGGCCGTCGAGGGAGCCGCCCGATGAGAGTCCTGCTGATCGGAGCCAACGGTTACCTCGGCCGCTTCGTCGCCGACCGTCTGCTCGCCGACCCGGCCGTCCAGCTCACCGCCCTGGGCCGCGGCGACGACGCCGACGTCCGCTTCGACCTCGCCACCGGCAGCCCCGGCGCCCTCACCCGGTTCCTCGACGCCGTCCACCCCGGTGTCGTCGTCAACTGCGCGGGCGCCACCCGCGGCGGCGCGCGCGAACTCACCCGGCACAACACCGTCGCCGTCGCCACCGTCTGCGAGGCACTGCGGCGCAGCGGCTGCGGCGCCCGGCTGGTCCAGATCGGCTGCAGCGCCGAGTACGGCCCCAGCCAGCCCGGCTCCTCCACCGCCGAGGACGCCGTGCCGCGCCCCGGCGGCCCCTACGGCGTGAGCAAACTCGCCGCCACCGAACTCGTCCTCGGTTCCGGCCTGGACGCGGTGGTGCTGCGGGTCTTCTCACCCGCCGGGCCCGGCACCCCCGCCGGATCCCCGCTCGGCCGCCTCGCCGAGGCCATGCGCCGCGCCATGCAGTCCGGCGACGGCGAGCTGAAGCTCGGCGGCCTGGGCGCCCAGCGCGACTTTGTCGACGTCCGCGACGTGGCCCGGGCCGTGCACGCCGCCTCGCTGTCCGCGGCCCAGGGCGTCATCAACATCGGCTCCGGCCGCGCGGTCCGGCTGCGCGACGCCGCCGCCGTCCTGGCCCGGGTGGCCGGCTACGGCGGCGCGCTGCACGAACTCGACGGACCCCACACCCCGCACCTGCGGCCGGCCATCGGCCACCCCCGCGCCGAGGCCGACCACCACCCCGTGCCCCCGGCGGCCGCCCCGTACCCGGACGGCTGCGGCAGCTGGCAGCAGGCCGACGTGCGCACCGCACGGGACCGGCTCGGCTGGCGGCCCCGCATCAACCTGGAGGAGTCCCTGGCCGACATCTGGATGGAGGCGGCATGCCGTATCTGACCCGGCCCAGAGCACAGCCCGCCCACACCGACGTGGGCGACGGCTTCGGCATCCCCGGCCTGGCCCACCCCCTCGTCGCCTCGGCCGAGTGGAACCAGCTCACCCGCCCCGGCACCCCGCTGCACTGGGTCGTCCTCGACGTGGCCGGCGGGCCCGGCGTGCAGCCCGACCCCAGCTGCCTGGAGGCCGTCGGCCACCTGCGCAACCGCGGGGTACGCGTCCTCGGCCACCTGGACGCGGCCCACGGCTCCCGCGGCCTGCGCGAGGTGCTCGGCGACGCCCACCGCTTCGCCGACTGGTACCGGGTCGACGGTTTCCTCCTGGACCGCTGCCCGGCGGACCACTTCGCCCTGTCGGCGGTGCGGCGGACGGTCACCGCGCTCCGGGCGGTCCGTGAGGCCGCTCACATCGTGCTGGGCCACGGCATCCACCCCCACCCCGGATACGTGGAGTGCGCCGACCAACTGGTGACGTTCTCCGGCCCGTGGAGCGACTACCGCTGGTCGCAGGTGGCGGAGTGGACCGCCGAGCACCCGCCCGAGCGGTTCTGCCACTTCGTGCACGGCGTGCCCCGCCCGCACCTGGAGGAGGCGCTGCGGATCGCCCGCTGGCAGGGCGCGGCCACCATCTACTTCACCGACCGGGTGGAGCGCGGCGCGCACGGCGCCCCCTGGGAGTGCCTGCCCGGTTACTGGGACGATCTCGTCTCGCGGGTCGGGACGGGTGTCTCGGAATGAAAAAGGCCATGGCACTGTTACGAGGAGAACAACCGTAGTGATTGACCGACCAACGGAGTCCCCGTGTCGTTGCCACCCCTGGTCGAGCCGGCCCCCGAGCTCACCGTAGACGAGGTCCGCAGGTACTCCCGCCACCTGATCATCCCCGACGTGGGGATGGACGGGCAGAAGCGGCTGAAGAACAGCAAGGTGCTCTTCGTGGGCGCCGGCGGTCTGGGTTCGCCGGGGCTGATGTACCTGGCCGCCGCGGGCGTCGGAACGCTCGGCATCGTGGAGTTCGACGAGGTCGACGAGTCGAACCTGCAGCGCCAGGTGATCCACAGCCAGGCCGACATCGGCCGCCCCAAGGCGGAGTCCGCCCGCGACACGATCAAGGGCATCAACCCCTACGTGAACGTGGTGCTCCACGAGGAGCGGCTCGAGTCCGACAACGTGAAGGACATCTTCAGCCAGTACGACCTCATCGTCGACGGCACGGACAACTTCGCGACCCGCTACCTGGTCAACGACGCCTGCGTGCTGCTGAACAAGCCGTACGTCTGGGGCTCGATCTACCGCTTCGACGGCCAGGCGTCCGTCTTCTGGTCCGAGCACGGCCCCTGCTACCGCTGCCTCTACCCGGAGCCCCCGCCCCCCGGCATGGTCCCCTCCTGCGCCGAGGGCGGCGTGCTCGGCGTGCTCTGCGCGTCCATCGGCTCCATCCAGGCCAACGAGGCCATCAAGCTTCTCGCCGGCATCGGCGAGCCGCTGGTCGGCCGCCTGATGATCTACGACGCCCTGGAGATGCAGTACCGCCAGGTCAAGGTCCGCAAGGACCCCGACTGCGCGATCTGCGGCGAGAACCCGACCGTCACGGAACTCATCGACTACGAGGCCTTCTGCGGCGTCGTCTCCGAGGAGGCCCAGGCGGCGGCCGCCGACTCCACGATCACTCCCAAGCAGCTCAAGGAGTGGATCGACGACGGCGAGAAGCTCGAGCTCATCGACGTCCGCGAGCCGAACGAGTTCGAGATCGTCTCCATCCCCGGCGCCCGCCTGATCCCGAAGAACGAGTTCCTCATGGGCAACGCCCTGGAGAGCCTCCCGCAGGACAAGAAGATCGTCTTGAACTGCAAGACGGGTGTCCGCAGTGCGGAAGTCCTCGCGGTCCTGAAGTCCGCGGGCTTCGCCGACGCCGTCCACGTCGGCGGCGGCGTCATCGGCTGGGTCAACCAGATCGAACCGGAGAAGCCGGTCTACTGATCACCCCTCCCGCTGACCCGCGGGATGGAAGAAGCCCATGGCTCCGACCCGTTCGGGGCCGTGGGCTTCTGTCGTCCCCGGCCGGTGTGGTCCGGTCGGTCGGCCCGAGGGCGGCCCGCCCCGGTCGCGGGAACGCCGTCCCGGCCCGAAGGCCCACGGGACCGGGCCCCCGGGCCCTTGAGGTCACTGCCGGGGCCTGAGAAGAGGGGCGGGACGCATGGCTGTCACCTACCTGTTGCCGGCACGGCTGCCGGAGGGCGGCCTCGACGCCTTCGACGCCTACGAGAGGGCCGTCCTGCCGCTGCTCGCCGAGTACGGAGGGCGGCTCGAACGGCGGGTGCGCACGCTGGACGACCGCGTCGAAGCCCACCTCGTGGCCTTCCCCGGCGAGGACGACGTCGCCGCCTACCGGCTCGACCCTCGGGGCTCCGCCGCCGCACCCCTGCTGGAGTCGTCCGGTGCGTCGGTGGAACTGCTCGCCGTGCGGGACGTGCCGTGACCGGTGCCGGCGGTGACCGCGGACGGCCGTCCGCCTGCGGCGGCAGCCGTGGCGTCCGGGTCGCGCCGGGCAGTGCGGCCCGGTCCCTCCCCGGCGTGCGACGGCCGCGCCGGCCGGGAGCGGACCCGGCCCCCTCCCGAACCGTCCCGTGCGGTCCCGGCCCGGTCCGTCAGGAGCAGACCTTGCCGTCCTTCGGGGGCGTGCCCTTCAGGAAGAAGGTGTCGACCGTGGAGTCGACGCACGCGCTTCCGCTGCCGTAGGCGCCGTGGCCCTCGCCCTTCCAGGTGAGGAGGACGCCGACGTCCTTGCCGAGCTCGTCCGCCATCCGGCGGGCGCCCTCGTACGGGGTGGCGGGGTCGCCCGTGTTGCCGATGACCAGGATCGGGTCCGCGCCCGGGGCGCTGACCTCAGGGGTGTCGGACTGGCCGGGCACCGGCCAGTCGTGGCACCAGCCGGCCACGTCCCAGCCCAGTCGCGGGCCGAACACGGGGGATATCTCCTCGAACTCCGGCAGCAGCGCCTTCACCTCCGCCGCGGACGGCCGCTTCTCGCTGTCCAGGCACTGGATGGCCCGCTGCGAATGGGTCATCGTGCCGTACTGGCCCGAAGGATCCCGCTCGTTGTAGCCGTCGGCCAGGGCGAGCAGCGCGCTGCCGTCCCCCTTCCGCGCGGATTCGAGGGCCAGGGTCAGCGCCGGCCAGCCCTCCTTCGTGTAGAGCGGCAGCACGATGCCGGTCAGCGCCAGGGACTCCGTCAGCTTCCGGTCGCCCGACGTCGTCGGGAGCGGCTCGGCGTCCAGCCGCTCCAGCAGGTCGGCTATCTCGCGCGAGCCCTGCTGCGGGTCCTTGCCGGTGGACTTGAGGTAGTTGTTGAGCGCGCGCTGGAAGCCGAGGGTCTGGTTCTTCGCGTGCCCGACGGCGTCGGCCGTCGGGTCGACCACCGCGTCCAGCGTCAGGCGGCCCACCTTCTGGGGGAACAAGTGGGCGTACACGCCCCCGAGCTGGGTGCCGTAGGAGATGCCCAGGTAGTTGAGCCTGTCGTCGCCGAGGGCCTCACGGATGCGGTCCAGGTCGCGGGCGGTGTCGGTGGTCGAGACGTGGGACAGCAGCTTGCCGGCGGACTTCTCGCACCCCTGCCCGAAGTCCGCGGCGTCGGTGAGGAACGTCTTCTCCTCGTCCGCGGTGTCCGGGGTGGTGTCCACCTCCGCCTCGGCGGCCTCGATGTCCTTGTCGCTGCGGCAGCGCACGCCCTCGCTGGCGGCCACCCCGCGGGGGTCCCAGCTGACGAGGTCGTAGCGTTCGCGGAGCTTGGCGGCGGTGCCGGCGTAGGACGGCAGCATGGACACGCCCGAGCCGCCGGGACCGCCGAAGTTGAACAGCAGCGACCCGTGGCGGTCGTCCCCGGTGGACCTGGCGCGGATCAGGGCCAGTCCGATCGTCTCGCCGTCGGGCTTCGACCAGTCCAGCGGGACCTTCAGGGTGGCGCACTGCCACCCCTTCCCCGGGGCCGGCTCGTCACCGGACGCCTTGCAGGCGCCCCAGTCCAGGGCCGAGGTGCCCCGGCCGTCGTCCCCACCGTCCTGGGCGCCGCGGTCGCCGGAGTCGTCACCGGTGCAGCCCGCGGTCAGGAGCCCGGCGGCGACCACCAGGGCCGTCCACCGTACGAAGCGCGCCATCGGACACATCCCCCCTCACTGGCCGTCCGCATCGTCCCGCGGATGGCGGTCAGGCCATCGTAGGCGGAAGGTGCCACGCCCCGGTCACCCTGTGGAAAACCTCGTGACCTGCTTCTTCTCCGTGCCGGACGGCCTCAGGAGCAGACGGTTCCGCTCCGCGGCACCTTCCCGGTCAGCAGATAGCCGTCCACCGCGGCCCGGACGCACCGGTTCTTGCTGCCGTACGCCCCGTGCCCCTGTCCCCGGTAGGTCAGCTCCACGCCGACCCCGTCGCCCAGGGCCTGGACCATCCTGTGGGCGCCCTCGTAGGGCGTGGCCGGGTCGCCGGTGTTGCCGATGACCAGGATCGGCGCGGAGCCGGGCGCGCTCACGTCGGGATGGTCGGCGGCCCCGGGCACCGCCCAGTCGGTGCAGCCGAGCATCCCCCAGGCCAGGGTCTCGCCGAACAGCGGCGAGGCCCTGCGGAACTCCGGAAGGCCGCGCTCCACGTCCGCGGTGTCGTAGCGGGGCTTGTCGTCGGCGCAGTTGATGGAGATGTTGGCCGGGACGAGGTTGCTGTAGTCGCCGTTCTCGTTGCGGCCGTTCATCGAGTCGGCGAGCAGCATCAGAATCGTTCCGTCACCGTCGTAGGCCTGCTCCAGGCCGTCCGTCAGGAACTCCCAGAAGTCGCGCGAGTACAGCGCCTGCAGGATGCCGCCGGTCGCCATGGACTGGGTCAGCTCGCGCGGGAAGACGCCGGGGACCGGCTCACTGTCCAGCCGGGCCAGGAAGCGGGCGATGCGGTCCTTCACGTCCTGGACGCTGTCGCCGACGGGGCACTCCTCGGTCCGCGAGACGCAGTCCTCGGCGTAGTTGTCCAGCGCCAGCTGGAAGCCCCGGGCCTGGCCGAGCGCGCCCTGTTCCGGGGTCTGCGTGGGGTCGACGACCGCGTCGAACACGGCCCGCCCCACCCGTTCGGGGAACAGGTGGGCGTACACGCCGCCCAGTTCGGTGCCGTAGGAGATGCCGAAGTAGTGGAGCTTGTCGTCGCCGAGGACCTGGCGCATCAGGTCGAGGTCGCGGGCGGCCTGGGTGGTGCGCACGTGGGGCAGGATCCGCTCGGAGTTCTTCTCGCAGGCGGCGTTGAACTCCTTGGTGCTGTTCAGCAGTTCGGTGCGTTCCCGCTGGTCGTCGGGGGTCGCGTCCTGCTCGAAGTGGGCGTCGAGCCGTTCGGGTCCCTCGCAGCGCACCGGGGCGCTGCGGCCGACCCCCCGGGGATCGAAGCTGACGAGGTCGTATCGGGTGCGCAGGGTCGCGTAGTCCGGACCGAAGGAGGGCAGGGCGGTCACGCCGGAGCCGCCCGGACCGCCGAAGTTGAAGATCAGGGAACCGATCCGCTCGCTGTCCGGGCCGTCCGCGCGGGCGCGGATCAGTTCGATGCCGATGGTGTCGCCGTCGGGATCGCCCCAGTCCAGCGGTGCCTTCATGGTGGCGCACTGCCACCTCCCGCCGTTCGGCAGGGGAGAGGGGGCCGGGCCACCGCCCTGGGCCTCGGAGGGGGCGGGGCAGTCCTTCCAGCCGAGCTTCTGCTCCGTCAGGTCCTCGGCCTCCGCGTCGTCACCGCAGCCCGCGAGCAGTGCCGGCAGCAGCACGGCGGAGACGGACAGGGCGGCGGCACGCAGGCGGATGGGCTTGGGCATGCCTCCATCCTGCGGTCGCGCGGGACGGGCCGCGCGACCGCGGTGCCGTACGAGGGAGAACGGCGCGAGGCCCCCGGCGGCCGTCGGTACGGTGCACGGCCGGGCCGGCCCGCCCGGCGCCCGGCGCCCGGCGGGGGCCCGTACGGGGCAGTGCACGTGTGTACGCGTCGGGTGCCGGTGCCCGTGTGTACGCGTCGGCGCAGGTGCGCGGGTGTACGCGTCGGCGCATGCGTCGCGTCGGTGCGGGTGCGCGGGGCCCGCACAGGGCTGTACCGACCCGTTGGGCTCCATGGGGCGCCGCTCGCGGCAGGAGGCGGCCCGGGGCGGACCGCTACAGGGCTTCCTTGCGGGTGAGGTGGTTGAAGGCCAGCCAGCCGGGCAGGACCGGGAGCCACAGGGTGAGCAGCCGGTACAGCAGCACCGCGGGGGCGGCGACCTCCTTGGGCAGCCCGACCGCGATCAGACCGACCGTGAGGGTCGCCTCGACGGCGCCCACGCCGCCCGGTGTCGGGGCCGCCGAGCCGAGGGCGTTGCCGGCCAGGAACACCACGGCCACGCCCGCGATGCTGATCGACGTCGACTCGTCGCCGAACGCGCGGACGGAGGCGTCCAGGCACATCACGAAGCACCCGGTCAGCAGGAGCATGCCGCCGATGCCGGTGACCAGCTTCTGCGGGCGCTGCAGCACGTCCAGCATGCGCGGCACGACACCCGCGAACAGCGACCGCACCCGGGTCAGGACGAACTTCCGCAGGAAGGGCACCGACGTCACGACCAGGACCAGCACCGCGACGGTCAGCAGACCCGCGATCACCGTGCGCGAAGGCGAGAGGGACGGGGTCTTCTCGGTGCCCGTCAGATAGCCGAAGGCCAGCAGCATCAGGATGTGGCAGCCGAGACCGAACAGCTGCGACGCCCCGACACTCGCCACCGCGAGCCCCGGCCGCACGCCCGCGCGCTGCAGGAACCGGGTGTTCAGCGCGACCCCGCCCACCGCCGCCGGAGCGACGATCTTCACGAAGGACCCGGCGACCTGGGCCGCCACCGTCCGCAGGAACGGCACCCGCTCCGGCACGAACCCCAGCAGCGCCAGGGCCGCGGCGAAGTAGCTGGCCGCCGAGAACAGCACCGCCGCGGCCACCCAGCCCCACTGGGCGTTGGAGATCAGCGGCCCGAACTCGATGTGGGTGAGCTGCGTCAGCAGGAAGTACGCGCCGATCGCCCCGGCGATGAAGCTGATCAGCGTGCGCGGGCGGACCCGTTCCAGGCGGGCGGGCTCCACCGGGGCCTGCGGCCTGATCCGCAGCACCTCGTGCCGGATCTGGGTGAGCAGGTCCTCCTCGCGTGCCTCCTCCAGGGCGTCGTCGATGGCCCGCTTCTCGGCCCGCTGCTCCGCCCGCACCGCCTTCTTGTCCAGCCGTTCCGTCCGGTCCGACGGAGCGGAGCGGTCCGGGGAGCCGGTCGCCCCGGCCTGCTCCGCGCGCAGCAGCTTGGCCTGCCGGGACGCCTCCAGGACGGCCTCGCGCTCGCGTTCCGCCCGCTCCCGGGCCAGGCGGCGCAGGGTCGCCCGGGTGGAGCGGCTCAGCGCGATGGGCTGCAGCATCGGCAGGCAGTCGGCCACGGCGTCGGGCCCGAGCACGCTCACCGCGGACGCCACCGCGCGCTCCGCGCCCACCCGCAGGCCGAGGGTCACCAGCAGCTGGGAGGTGTCCATGCGCAGCAGCAGGTCACCGGCCGCGATCTCGCCGACGCGCATGTCGGTGAGGATGACGGTGCCGGAACGATCCACCAGGATGGCGTCGCCCACCAGCCTGCGGTGGGCGATCCGGCGGGACTGCAGCGCCCGCACCTGGTGCCAGGTGTCGCGCAGCAGCGCGTCGGTGATCTCCTCGTCGGGCAGCGAGTCCAGCGTGCGTCCGCCGGTGTGCTCGTAGACGAGCATGACCGCGTCGGGGCCCAGTTCGGAGGTCGCGATCAGCTTGGGGGCGTTGGCGCCGGCCGCGATGGCCGCGTACGCGAGCAGCGCCTCCTGCTCCAGGGCCTGGCGCAGCGACTGCAGGCTCCTGCGGGTGGCGAAGCCGCGCAGTGTCAGGTTGCGCCACGCCCGGTAGAAGAAGCCCTGCGCCTGCTGTTCGCGGTCCACGACGGTCACGTCCAGCGGCGGACCGTCCTCCAGGGTGACGAAGTACCTGCGGCCCCGGTCGCCCGTCTCGGTGGCGTCGGGCGCCTCCACGCGGGACGCGGTCACCGGGCGGAAGCCGACGGTCCGCAGGCCCGCCATGAGGTTGCGTCCGGTGGGCCGGACGTTGGGCGAGCCGACGGCGTAGAGGGTGCCGTAGGCCACGCTCCAGCCGATCAGCACGGTCAGGATGATCGAGAACGGTGTCGTGTAGCCGGTGACCAGCATGGAGAACGCGTCGAGCAGCAGCACGACCCACAGCACCGCGCGCCAGCGCGGTCTGCGGGACATGCCCACGGCCGTCATGTACGCGATCACCGGGGCGAGGTAGCCGTGCACCGGGTCGGTCAGGGCGTGGATGTCGCCGGGGGAGGGCTGGGTGAGCGCCTCCTGGATCGAGGCGGGGGCCGCCTGGGCGACCCACAGGTCGGTCGCGAGGGTCACCCCGTGGGCGAGTACGGCGGCGAGCACACCGTCGGCGATGCGCAGCCCGTCGCGTTTGATCAGCCGTTCGATGGCGAAGGCGACCGGCACCAGCAGGATGGCGATGCTGGAGGCCAGGCCCGCGACCTTGATGAGCAGGTCGGGCGCCTGTCCGGTGCCCTTGTTGATGTCCTGTTCCAGGCCCGAGGTGGTGCCGTGGGCGAACGCGGCGATCGCCAGCAGCACCACCACGGCGAGCACGCCCACCAGGAGCCGCATGAGGTCCGACGGGCGGTGCACCCGCGCGGGCAGCAGCGGTTCGTCGCCTTCCACCTCGTCCACGTGCACGGTGTCGGAGGCGGGGTCCTCGAAGGGCCCCGGCCGGCGGGACGGGCGGTCCGCGGCGGCGCGGTGGGCCGGGGACGTCACGCCGGGCCCGCCGGGCTCAGCGGGCTCGCCGGGCTCATGGGACGCGGGCCCGTGAGCGGTTGCACCGGCTTCACCACCGGCTTCACCGGTCCTGCCGGGGGAGTCCTGGCCGTGCGCGTGCCCGTCGCGGGCGTCCGGGGCGGTCCGGCTGCGGGTGCGGCCGTCGCGGTCGCCATGGGCGTCCGGGGCGTCCGGGGTGTTCCGGTCGCGGGCGTCCGGGCCGTCCGAGCCGTCCGAGCCGTCCGGGCGGTCCGAACCGTCCGGGCGGTCCGGGTCGTCCGGGCGCGACGAAGCGCCAGGGGTGCCTTCCGCGTCCCCGGGGTGCGCACCCTGCTGCTTCATCGTCTCTTCTTGGTCTCGTATCACCAGTCACCGCCCGCACGATGGTGGCATGCCGAACCGGCACAAGGGGCAATCAGGGTCCACGTGCGGGGTCGCACAGTCTGCCCGAAAGGGATTCCCCGGGCGAGGCGTACGCACCCGTGCGATCCCCTTCCGTTGTCGGTGGGGTGGTGCAGGATGGGCGGGATGAGTCAGGAAAGCCTTCCGTCCGGTGCCGGCCCGGAGACCCCCGGTGCCCTGCCGGAGTACGCCGAGCGCGTGCTCGACGTGGCGGATCTCATCCCGCCGGGCCGGGTGATGACGTACGGGGACGTGGCCGAATGGCTGGGGGAGGGGGGTCCCCGGCAGGTCGGCCGGGTGATGGCCCTCTACGGAGGAGCCGTCCCGTGGTGGCGGGTCGTGCGGGCGGACGGGGTCCTCCTGCCCGGTCACGCGCTGCGCGCCCTCGGTCACTACCGCGAGGAGGGGACCCCCCTCAAGGAGGCGGGCCGGGCCGCGGAGGACCACCTGCCGCGCATCGACATGCGGCGTGCGCGGTGGGACGGGGGCGGCCGTGCGGAGGGTCACACCTGACAGCTTCGGCCATGCGGCGGACCGCGGTGGGGCAGGTGATCCGTACGGGGGAAGCGGGGCACCTCCGTGGCATGACGTACGTTCGAGACCCGAGGGGCTCACGGGACGGCGGTGCCCGAAGGGAAGAAGCGGAAGCTCTGCTTCCGGCCATCCCGTCGGCGTAGCGTCGGCTGCACGTGTCCCCCTCACCCCGCGACCACCGCCCTCCCCGCGCGGCGGTCCGCCCACCAGAACACCCACCAGGACCGGCGAACCACGTGAGCTCCTCTTCCTCCACCAGCGGCCTGTCGCACCCCCGGGTGCGCCGGGGAAGCCGTGGCGCCTATCGACTGGTCCGTACCCCGCCGCCCCGCTCCCACCCCCCTCGACTGGACGCCGCCCAGCGCGCCGTGGTTGAGCACGGCACCGGCCCGCTGCTCGTTCTCGCAGGTCCCGGCACGGGCAAGACCACCACGCTGGTCGAGTCCGTGGCCGAGCGCGTCGCCCGGGGCGGGGACCCCGAGCGCATCCTCGTGCTGACGTTCAGCCGCAAGGCGGCCGTCGAGCTGCGCGACCGCATGGCCCTGCGCATGGGCGCCGCGAGCGCCCCGCAGGCGACCACGTTCCACTCCTACTGCTACGCCCTGGTCCGGTCCCACCAGGACCACGACCTGTTCGTCGAACCGCTGCGGCTGCTGTCCGGCCCCGAGCAGGACGTCACCGTCCGCGAACTGCTCGCGGGTCAGGTCGACCTGGAGCGGCTCGGCCTCTCCCACGTGCGCTGGCCGGACGAACTGCGCGCCTGCCTGACCACCCGGGGCTTCGCGGACGAGGTCCGCGCGGTGCTCGCCCGCAGCCGGGAACTCGGCCTCTCCCCCGGCGCCCTGGACGCCTTCGCCCGCCGCATCGGCCGCCCCGACTGGCGCGCCGCCTCCGCCTTCCTCGCCGAGTACCTGGACGTCCTCGACCTCCAGGGCGTGCTCGACTACGCCGAACTGGTGCACCGCGCGGTGCTCCTCGCCCGCCGCCCCGAGGTGGCCGCCCGGCTCGCCGCGCAGTACGACGCCGTGTACGTCGACGAATACCAGGACACCGACGCCGCCCAGGTGCGGCTGCTGCGCGCCCTCGCCGGCGACGGACGCACCCTGGTCGCCCTCGGCGACCCGGACCAGTCGATCTACGCCTTCCGGGGCGCCGACGTGAACGGCATCCTCGAGTTCCCCCACGCCTTCCCCCGCGCCGACGGCCGTCCCGCCCCCGTCGAGGTACTGCGCACCTCCCGCCGTTCCGGGGCGGCCCTGCTCGCCGCCACCCGGCTGGTGACCCGGCGGATGCCGCTGCCCCGCCTGCCCGCCGAGCAGGTCCGCGCCCACCGGGAGCTGACCCCGGTGCGGGACGGCGGCCGGGTCGAGGTGTACACCTACCCGACGTCCGGCACGGAGCTGGACAACATCGCCGACATCCTGCGCCGGGCCCACCTGGAGGACGGCGTCCCGTGGGCCGAGATGGCCGTCCTGGTGCGCGCCGGCGCCCGCACCATCCCGGCGGTCCGCCGCGCCCTCACCTCGGCGGGCGTGCCCGTGGACGTCGACGGCAACGACGTACCTCTGCGCCACGAACCCGCGGTGGCACCCCTGCTGACCGCCCTGCGCGCGGTGGCGACGGCGGAGGCGGGCGGGACGACGGGTGCCGGGGCGGCATCGACGCCGGAAGCGGAGGCGGGGGCGGCCGCCGGACCCGATGCGGCACCGGAGGCCGGAACGGCCCCCGAAGCCCCGGCACCGCCGGAAGCGGAGGCCGGGACGAACACCGAAACCCCGGCACCGCCGGAAGCGGAGGCAAAGACAGGCACAGGCACAGACGCCGGCACAGGCACAGACGCCGGCACAGACACAGACACCGGCGACGCCCCCACGCCGGACACCGCTGCGACCCCGGCGGCCGGCCCCCAGGCGGACCCGGCCGACGACGCCGCCCCCGGCACCACGACCGCAGAGGCCGACGCCTGCTGGCTCGACACCGAGACCGCCCTCACCCTGCTCGCCTCGCCCCTCGCGGGCATGGACGCCGCCGATCTGCGGCGCCTCGGGCGGGCCCTGCGCGAGGAGGAGCGGGCGGCGGGCAACCCGCTGCCGCCGCCGTCCGACGTCCTCCTCACCCGGGCGCTCGCCGAACCGGAACGCCTGGCCGTCCACGACCCGGGGTACGCCCGCGGCGCCCAGCGGCTCGGCGCGCTGCTGCGGACGGCCCGCGAACGCCTGGCGCGCGGGGGCACCGCCGAGGAGGCCCTGTGGGACCTCTGGGACGGCACCCCCTGGCCGCAGCGGCTGGAGCGCGCCGCCCGGCGCGGCGGCGCGGCCGGACGGAACGCGGACCGCGACCTCGACGCGGTGTGCGCGCTGTTCGCGACCGCCGCCCGCGCGGAGGAACGCACCGGCGGCCGGGGCGCCCTGAACTTCCTGGAGGAGCTCGAGGCCGAGGACATCGCCGCCGACACCCTCACCCGCCGTGCCGTGCGCCCCGACGCCGTACGGCTGATGACCGCGCACCGGTCCAAGGGCCTGGAGTGGCGCCTGGTCGTGCTGGCCGGCGTCCAGGAGGGCCTGTGGCCCGACCTGCGCCGCCGGGGTTCCCTCCTGGAGGCCGACCGCATCGGCCGCGACGGGCTCGCCGAACCCCTCACCCCGGGCGCCCTGCTCACCGAGGAGCGCCGGCTGTTCTACGTCGCGGCCACGCGGGCCCGGGAGCGGCTCGTGGTGACCGCCGTGAAGGCCCCCGCGGACGACGGCGACCAGCCCTCCCGCTTCCTGACCGAACTCGGCGTCGAGCCCAGGGACGTCACCGGGCGCCCGCGACGCCCCCTGTCCGTGGCGGCGCTCGTCGCGGAACTGCGCGCCACCACCGTCGACCCCCGGGTCTCCGACGGCCTGCGGGAGGCGGCCGCCCACCGCCTGGCCCGGCTCGCCGCCCTCGCCGACGAGGACGGACGGCCCCTGGTGCCGTCCGCGCACCCCTACCGCTGGTGGGGCATGTTCGACGCCACCGAGTCCAAGGTGCCGCTGCGCCGGCGCGACCAGCCCGTCGTGCTCTCCGGCAGCGCCCTCGACCAGCTCGCCAACACCTGCACCCTCCAGTGGTTCCTGGGCCGCGAGGTCAAGGCCGACGCCCCCGCGACCGCCGCGCAGGGCTTCGGCAACGTGGTGCACGTCCTGGCGGACGAGGTGGCGTCCGGGCACACCCCCGCCGACCTCGCCGTGCTCATGGAGCGCCTGGACTCCGTCTGGAACGCGCTGGCCTTCGACGCGCCGTGGAAGTCGGCCCAGGAGAAGGAGAACGCGCGTGCCGCGCTGGAACGCTTCCTGAGGTGGCACGTCATGGACCGCACCGGCCGCACCCCGGTCGCCAGCGAACACGACTTCGACGTCACCCTCGAAGCCGGCGACACCCAGGTCCGCATCCGGGGCCAGATGGACCGGGTCGAGGCCGACGGCGAGGGACGCGCCTACGTCGTCGACTTCAAGACCGGCAAGCAGGCGCCCAGCGGCAAGGAGGTGGAACGCCACCCCCAGCTCGCCGTGTACCAGCTCGCCGTCCGCGAGGGCGCCGTCGACGAGGTCTTCGACGGTGCGCGTCCCGAACCGGGCGGCGCCGAACTCGTCCACCTCCGGCAGGGCGCCGCCCGCCGGGACGGCGGGGAGACCCTGCCCAAGGTGCAGGCGCAGGAGCCGCTGACCGGCGAGTGGGTCGGCGACCTGCTGGCCACCGCCGCCGGCAAGGTCCTCGACGAGAGGTTCGCCCCCACCGCCGGCCAGCACTGCGCCCACTGCGCGTTCCGGGCGTCGTGCAGCGCCCGCCCCGAAGGGCGGCACGTGGTGGAGTGAGGCCGGTGTGACGCTTCGCACCACCCGCTCCCACCTGCGGTTTCGCGGGGACCCGGAGGTGGGCGGGACGTCGCTGTCGGTGCCCGCCGCTAGCCTCTGCGTGTGCCCGCTCGCCTCACCGATCCCGAACAGCTCAAGGAGCTCCTCGGCATCCCGTTCACGCCGGAGCAGACGGCCTGCATCACCGCGCCGCCCGCCCCGCAGGTGATCGTGGCCGGAGCCGGGTCGGGCAAGACGACGGTGATGGCGGCCCGCGTGGTCTGGCTGGTCGGCACCGGGCAGGTCGCACCGGAGCAGGTGCTCGGCCTCACCTTCACCAACAAGGCGGCCGGCGAACTCGCCGAACGCGTCCGCAAGGCGCTGATCAAGGCCGGCGTCACCGATCCCGACCGGCTCGACCCGGACGACCCGCCGGGCGAACCGGTGATCTCCACCTACCACGCCTTCGCCGGACGGCTGCTGACCGACCACGGCCTGCGCATCGGCCTCGAACCGGCCTCCCGGCTCCTCGCCGACGCCACCCGCTACCAGCTCGCCGCCCGGGTGCTGCGCGAAGCCCCCGGCCCCTATCCCGCGCTCACCCGCTCCTTCGCCGACCTGGTCGCCGACCTCCTCACCCTCGACAGCGAGCTGTCCGAGCACCTCGTCCGGCCCGAGGAGCTGCGGGCCCACGACACGGACCTGCTGCGCACCCTGGAGGGCGCCCGGCTCAGCAACGACGACCTGCGCAAGGTCCCCGAGGCCGCGGCCGCCCGCCGCGAGCTGGCCGACCTCGTCCTGCGCTACCGGGCCGCCAAACGCGAACGCGACCTGCTCGACTTCGGCGACCAGATCGCACTGTCCGCCCGCCTCGCGGCGATCCCCGACGTGGGCCGGGCGCTGCGCGAGGAGTTCCGGGTGGTACTCCTCGACGAGTACCAGGACACCTCCGTCGCGCAGCGCGTGCTGCTCGCGGGCCTCTTCGGCGAGGGCACCGGCCACCCGGTGACCGCCGTCGGCGACCCCTGCCAGGCCATCTACGGCTGGCGCGGCGCCTCCGTCGCCAACCTCGACGACTTCCCCGAGCACTTCGCCCGCTCCGACGGCCGCCCCGCCACCCGCCAGGCGCTCAGCGAGAACCGCCGCAGCGGCGGCCGCCTGCTGGACCTCGCCAACGGACTGGCCGCGCCCCTGCGCGCGATGCACGCGGGCGTCGAAGCCCTCCGCCCCGCCCCGGGCGCCGAACGCGACGGCACCGTGCGCTGCGCCCTGCTGCCCACCCACGCCGAGGAGATCGACTGGATCGCCGACTCCCTGGCCCACCTCGTCCGCACCGGCACCGCCCCCGGCGAGATCGCGGTCCTGTGCCGCACGGCCGCCGACTTCGCCGAGATCCAGGGCGCCCTGGTCGCCCGGGACGTCCCCGTCGAGGTCGTCGGCCTGTCCGGACTGCTGCACCTGCCCGAGATCGCCGACCTGGTCGCCGTCTGCGAGGTCCTCCAGGACCCCGGGGCCAACGCTTCCCTGGTGCGGCTGCTCACCGGCCCGCGCTGGCGCATCGGCCCGCGCGACCTCGCCCTGCTCGGCCGCCGTGCCCGGCACCTGGTCACTCACGCGCGCGCGGCCGACGACGACCCCGACCGGCGGCTCGCGGAGGCGGTCGAGGGCGTCGACCCGTCCGAGGTGATCTCCCTCGCCGACGCCCTCGACACGTTCCTCGAAACCCCGATGGACGGCCACGGCGACGACGGCCTGCCCTTCTCCGCCGACGCCCGGGTGCGCTTCGCCCGCCTGGCCGCCGAACTGCGCGACCTGCGGCGCTCCCTCGCGGACCCCCTCATGGACGTCCTGCACCGCGTCCTCGCCGTCACCGGCCTGGAGGTCGAACTGTCGGCGTCCCCGCACGCCCTCGCCGCCCGCCGCCGCGAGACCCTCTCCAACTTCCTCGACATCGCCGCCTCCTTCGCCGCGGGCGACGGCGAGGCCACCCTGCTCGCCTTCCTGGGCTTCCTGCGCACCGCGGCGCAGTACGAGAAGGGCCTGGACAACGCCCTGCCCGGCGGCGAGAACACCGTGAAGGTGCTCACCGCCCACAGATCCAAGGGTCTGGAGTGGGACGTGGTGGCGGTGCCCGGCCTGGTCAAGGGCACCTTCCCCAGCAGCCGGGGCCGCGAGAAGTGGACCGCCCAGGGCAAGGTGCTCCCGCACGCGCTGCGCGGCGACGCCGACACCCTGCCCGACGTCCCGTCCTTCGACGCGCGGGGCCTGAAGGCCTTCCACGAGGCCATGAAGGACCACCAGCACACCGAGGAACTGCGCCTCGGCTACGTCACCCTCACCCGCCCCCGCTCGCTGCTCCTCGGCTCCGGCCATTGGTGGGGGCCCAGCCAGAAGCGGCCGCGCGGCCCTTCCGAGTTCCTGCTCGCCCTGTACGACCACTGCGTCGCCGGTCACGGCGAGATCGAGGCGTGGGCGGAGGAGCCCGCCGAGGGCGAGGAGAACCCGGTCCTCCACCGGCCCGACGGTGACCAGGTCTGGCCCCTGCCCCTCGACAGCGCCGCCCTCGCCCGGCGCCGCGCCGCCGCCGACACCGTCCTGGCCCACCTCGACGCCCTCGCCGCCGACGAGCCGGGCGGCGCCCCGGACGTCCCCGCCCCCACGGACCCGTACGACGACCCCGACTGGCCGCCGCCGCCCGCCGACGAGGAACTCCTCCCGGACGACGAGGCCCTCGGGGGCCCTTGGTCCGGGGACCCCTTCCCCGAGGACCCCGCCGCCTTCCCCGGGGACGAGGGCCCCGTCCCCGACGGCGACCCGTTCTCCGACGACGACCCCTTCCGGGACGATCCCTTCCGGGACGCCCCCTTCCCGGGCGACCCCTTCGCCGGCGGCGACAGCTCTCGCGCCGCCGACGGCCCTCGCACCGCGGACGGCTCTTGTGCCGTCGACGGCCCTCGTACCGCCGACGGCTCCGGCACCCCGGAGACCGGCGACGCCCCCCTCCCCGACGGCCCGCCGGGCCCCCGCCCCGGCCACGGGCGCTCCGCCCCCGACGCCGGCCCCTCCGCCCGCCCCGTCGTCCCGCACCAGGCCACCCGCCCCGGCCCCGGCGTGGACGCGCCGGGCGATCACCGGGCCGCCCACGGGACCCCCGCTCGGGACCCTCGCCTCACCCCCGAGGAAGCCCGCACGGTGGCCTCCTGGGACCGTGACCTCGACGCCCTCACCGGGGAGCTGCTGCGCGCCCGTGATCGTGTCACCGAGGTGGCCCTGCCCCCCTCCCTCACCGCCTCCGAGGTGCAGCGCCTGGCGGCCGACCCCGACGGCTTCGCCCGCGAGCTCGCCCGGCCCATGCCGCGCCCGCCGCAGCCCGCGGCCCGCCGGGGCACCCGCTTCCACGCCTGGGTCGAAGCACGCTTCGAGGCCCTGACGCTGCCCCTGCTCGACCCCGACGACCTGCCGGGCGCCGACGACACCGGCATCGCCGACGAACAGGACCTGCAGGCCCTCAAGGACGCCTTCGAGCGCACCGAGTACGCCCACCGCACGCCGTACCGCGTCGAGGCGCCCTTCCAGCTGACGCTCGCCGGGCGGGTGGTCCGCGGCCGCATCGACGCCGTCTACCGGGACGACGACGGCGGGCGGGTGACGTACGAGATCGTCGACTGGAAGACCGGTCGCGGCCGCGACGCCGACCCCCTCCAGCTCGCCGTCTACCGCCTCGCCTGGGCCGAACAGCAGGCCGTCCCGCCGGAGTCCGTGACCGCCGCGTTCCTGTACGTCCGCACCGGCGAAGTGGTCCGCCCCGACCCCCTGCCCGGCCGCGCCACGCTGGAACGGCTGCTCAGCGGGGATCCGCCCGGTGAGATACCGCACTCCGAGGACGCCGGGGCGGGCCGTTAGGCTCGTGACCATGAGCCAGCCCGTTGACAGTGCCGTCGACGCCGTCCGTACCTACATCGGGGAGCACCGCGCCGCCTTCCTCGACGACCTCGCCGAGTGGCTGCGCATCCCCTCCGTGTCGGCCCAGCCCGACCACGCCCCCGACGTACACCGCAGCGCCGCCTGGCTCGCCGACGCCCTCCGGCGGATCGGCTTCCCGGTGACCGAGGTGTGGCAGACCCCCGGCGCCCCGGCCGTCTACGCCGAGTGGCCCTCTGACGACCCCGCCGCCCCCACCGTCCTGGTCTACGGCCACCACGACGTGCAGCCCGCCGCCCGCGAGGACGGCTGGGACAGCGAACCCTTCGAGCCCGTCGTGCGCGGCAACCGCCTGTACGCGCGCGGCGCCGCCGACGACAAGGGCCAGGTCTTCTTCCACACCCTCGGCGTCCGCGCCCACCTCGCGACCACGGGCCGCACCAGCCCCGCCGTCCACCTCAAGCTGCTCGTGGAGGGGGAGGAGGAGTCCGGTTCCCCGCACTTCCGGGCCCTCGTCGAGGAGCACGCCGACCGCCTCGCCGCCGACGCCGTGATCGTCTCCGACACCGGCATGTGGGCCGAGGACACCCCGACCGTGTGCACGGGGATGCGGGGCCTCGCCGAGTGCGAGATCCGTCTGCACGGCCCCGACCAGGACATCCACTCCGGCTCCTTCGGCGGTGCCGTCCCCAACCCGGCCACCGCCGTGGCCCGGCTGGTGGCCGCCCTGCACGACGACCGGGGGCGCGTGGCCGTCCCCGGCTTCTACGACGGCATCGTCGGCCTCACCGACCGGGAGCGGGAACTCTTCGCCGAGCTGCCCTTCGACGAACGGCAGTGGCTGGCCACCGCCAGGTCCCGCGCCACCGAGGGCGAGGCCGGCTACACCACCCTGGAACGCGTCTGGGCCCGCCCCACCGCCGAGGTCAACGGCATCGGCGGCGGCTACCAGGGCGACGGCAGCAAGACGATCATCCCGTCGTCGGCCATGGTCAAGCTGTCGTTCCGGCTCGTCGCCGGACAGGAGCCCGACCACATCGAGAAGGCCGTCCGCGCGTGGGTGGCCGGCCGGGTGCCCGACGGCATCCGCAGCGACGTCGTCTTCCGCCCCGCCACCCGCCCCTGCCTCACCCCGCTCGACCACCCCGCCCTCCGGTCCGTCGCCCGCTCCATGGGCCGGGCCTTCGACCGCCCCGTGCGCTTCACCCGCGAGGGCGGCTCCGGCCCCGCCGCCGACCTCCAAGACGTCCTCGGCGCGCCGGTGCTCTTCCTCGGCATCTCCGTGCCGTCCGACGGCTGGCACGCACCGAACGAGAAGGTCGAACTCGATCTGCTCCTCAAGGGCGTCGAGACCACCGCGTACCTGTGGGGCGACCTGGCCGAACACTGGCGGCACGATCCCTGACCCGACCGTGCCGCCCGGTCCGGCCGCCCGCGCGGGGCACACTGGAAGGACCCCACCGCAGCGTGCCGCCGGGCCGGTCCCCGCCCGCCGCCCGCACCACCGCCCGCGACCCGACCCGTTCCACCGGGGGAGTTGGAAGCACCCGTGACCACCTGGACCGACCACACCGCCGACCGCCCCGTCTCGCTCACCGCCCCCAGCGGTATCGACCGCGCCGCCCACCACCGTCTCGACGAGGCGTGGCTCGCGGCGGCGTGGAGCCACCCGTCGACGCGCTGCTTCGTGGTCTCCGGCGGCCAGGTCCTCCTCGACGAGACGCCCGACGGGCGGACCGAACTCGTCATGACGCCCTCCTTCGAGGCCCCGCTCACGGAGGCGCACCGCTACTTCCTGGGCATCGACCAGGACGGCGTGAGCTACTTCGCCCTGCAGAAGGACTCCCTGCCCGGCCGCATGGACGACTCCGCCCGCCCGGCCGGCCTGCGCGAGGCGGGACTGCTGCTGTCCCCGCGCGACGCCGGCCTGATGGTGCACGCCGTCGCGCTGGAGAACTGGCAGCGCCTGCACCGCTTCTGCTCCCGCTGCGGCGAACGCACCGTCATCGCCGCCGCCGGCCACATCCGCCGCTGCCCCGCCTGCGGCGCCGAGCACTACCCGCGCACCGACCCCGCCGTGATCATGGCCGTGGTCGACCGGGACGACCGCATCCTCCTCGGCCGCCAGGTCCACTGGCCGGAGGGCCGCTTCTCGACGCTGGCCGGGTTCGTGGAGCCGGGCGAGTCCATCGAGCAGTCGGTGCGCCGCGAGGTCCACGAGGAGGTCGGCATCGACGTCGGCGAGGTCGAGTACCTCGCCAGCCAGCCGTGGCCCTTCCCCTCCAGCCTGATGCTCGGCTTCGTCGCCCGCGCCACCTCGACCCGCATCGAGGTGGACGGTGACGAGATCCACGAGGCCCGCTGGTTCTCCCGCGACGAACTCGACGCCGCGTTCACCTCCGGAGAGGTCCTGCCGCCCTACGGCATCTCCATCGCGGCCCGCCTGATCGAACGCTGGTACGGCAAGCCCCTCCCCACTCGCACCGCGTTCTGACGCGACGCCCGTCGCACGGGCGCGTCCTGCGGGGCCGGGGAGGGGGGTGGTGTCGGAGCTGCACGAAGTCCCGGACCGAGGCGGCTCGGGGACCTCTTTCGAGCCACCCCCCTTGGCCGCGCCTCCGCCGTACGGCGGCAGCAGACCGGCCCGACGCCTCGCAGCGTACGGGCGACCACTGACAACGCCGCCGCGCCACCTGCGCACCACCGTCGCACCGGGGCACTGCGCACCGCGGCACCGGACAGGGCACCGGGCCCGGAGCCCGGACAGCAGTGGGCTCCCCCGGTCACGGCGACCGGGGGAGCCCACTGACACGGGGGACGTCAGACCGCGAGGGCCTGCTTGACCTGGGCCAGGCTCGGGTTCGTCATCACGACCTCCTCGCCGCCCCCGGAGGGGAGCACGCGCACCGTCGGAACCGTCTGGTTGCCCCCGTTCGCCTTCTCGACGAACGCGGCCGACTCCGGGTCCTGCTCGATGTTGATCTCGGTGTACGCGATGCCCTCGCGGTCCATCTGGCTCTTCAGCCGGCGGCAGTAGCCGCACCACGTGGTGCTGTACATCGTCACAGTGCCCGGCATGTCGTTCGCTCTCCTTCGGCGGCTCGGGTAGGTGCCTGTCCACCGGGGAACGTACGCCGGTGCCCCGCCATTCCCGGCGGTCGGGACCCGGGCGCGGGCGCAGCGACGCCTGCCGCCCGCCGGAGTGACGGGCGTCGCATCGGCCGGGGTGACACCGGTCGCATCAGTACGACTGCGAGGCGTCGCCTGTGGACAACCTGCCCATCCGTCTCCGGCGACCTGGCAGCATGGCCGTGTGACAGCAGCAACGCACTCCCCCCTCTTCCCGCAGGTACCGGACTCGGCCGACGCGGTGCTCGAAGGGCTCGACCCCGAGCAGCGCGAGGTGGCCACCTCGCTGCACGGCCCGGTGTGCGTGCTGGCGGGCGCGGGCACCGGCAAGACCCGGGCGATCACCCACCGGATCGCCTACGGGGTGCGCGCCGGGATCCTCCAGCCGTCCAGCGTGCTCGCCGTCACCTTCACCAACCGTGCCGCGGGGGAGATGCGCGGCCGGCTCCGGCAGCTCGGCGCGGCCGGAGTCCAGGCCCGCACCTTCCACTCGGCGGCGCTGCGGCAGCTCCAGTACTTCTGGCCGAAAGCGATCGGCGGTTCGCTGCCCCGGCTCGTCGACCGCAAGATCCAGCTGGTCGCCGACGCGGCCGCCGCCTGCCGCATCCGGCTGGACCGCGGGGAACTGCGGGACGTCACCGCGGAGATCGAGTGGGCCAAGGTCACCCAGACCGTCCCCGCCGACTATCCGCTCGCTGTCGCGAAGGTCTCGCGCGAGGCGCCGCGCGATCCGGCGGAGATCGCCCAGCTGTACGCCGCCTACGAGGAGCTCAAGCGGGAGCGCGTCGTCATCGACTTCGAGGACGTGCTGCTGCTCACCGTCGCCGTCCTCCAGGACCGCCAGGACGTGGCCGAACAGGTGCGCGCCCAGTACCAGCACTTCGTCGTCGACGAGTACCAGGACGTCAGCCCGCTCCAGCAGCGGCTGCTGGAGCTGTGGCTCGGCGACCGGGACAGCCTGTGCGTGGTCGGTGACGCCAGTCAGACGATCTACTCGTTCACGGGTGCGACGCCGGACCACCTCCTCGACTTCCGCACCCGGCACCCCGGCGCGACCGTGGTCAAGCTGGTCCGCGACTACCGCTCCACCCCGCAGGTCGTCCGGCTGGCCAACGGTCTGCTCGCCCAGGCGAGCGGCCGCGCCGCGGACCACCGGCTGGAACTCGTCTCCCAGCGCGCGGGGGGACCCGAGCCGGTCTTCACCGAGTACGGGGACGAACCCGCCGAGGCCGAGGGGACCGCGCGCCGGGTCCGCGAGCTGATCGACGCGGGAGTCCGGGCGAGCGAGATCGCCGTCCTGTTCCGCACCAACGCCCAGTCCGAGACGTACGAGCAGGCCCTCGCCGACGCCGGCGTGCCGTACCAGCTGCGGGGCGCCGAGCGGTTCTTCGACCGCCCCGAGGTGCGCAGGGCGATCGCCGCCCTGCGCGCCGCCGCCCGCTTCGGCGGGAACGACGCCCTGCTCGACGACGCGCCCGACCTGCCGTCCCAGGTGCGCGCCGTGCTGTCGGGGGAGGGCTGGACGGCCCAGCCGCCGGCGGGTTCGGGCGCCGTGCGGGAGCGTTGGGAATCGCTGGCCGCACTGGTGCACCTCGCCCAGGACTTCGTGGCCGCGAGGAACGGCGCCACCCTCGCCGACCTGGTCACCGAGCTCGACGAACGGATCGGCGCGCAGCACGCCCCGACCGTGCAGGGCGTCACCCTCGCCTCCCTGCACTCGGCCAAGGGCCTGGAATGGGACGCCGTGTTCCTCGTCGGAGTGGCCGAGGGCATGATGCCGATCACCTACGCGAGGACCGACGAGCAGGTCGAGGAGGAGCGCCGGCTCCTCTACGTCGGCGTCACCCGCGCCCGTGAACGGCTCCACCTGTCGTGGTCGCTCTCCCGTTCCCCCGGCGGCCGTCCGAACCGCCGGCCCAGCCGCTTCCTGGACGGACTGCGGCCCGGGTCGGGCACCGGCCCCGGCCGCGCCGGCGCGGGCGGCGCGGGCGGAGTGGAACGCGGCTTCCCGGGCCGGGCGCCGGGCGCCCGGGGACCGGGTGCCGCGGCGCCCGGGCGGGGCCGCGGACAGCGCAGCCCCGCGCGCTGCCGGGTCTGCGGCCGCACCCTGACGGACGGCGGCGAGCTGAAGCTGCTGCGGTGCGAGGAGTGCCCCTCCGACATGGACGAGGGGCTCTACGAGCGGCTGCGGGAGTGGCGCGCGGAGCAGGCGCGGCGCAGCGGACAGCCGGCCTTCTGCGTCTTCACGGACAAGACGCTGATGGCGATCGCCGAGTCCGACCCCGCGGACGAGCACGAGCTGGCCCGCATCCCGGGCGTCGGCATGCGGAAGCTGGGCCGCTACGGTGCCGACGTCCTGGCCATCTGCGCAGGCCGCGAGGTCGCCGGGAGCAAGGATCAGGACTGATCCCAACTCGTCGGAAAAATAGTTTGCGCATGCCCCGGGAATCCCCATAGGTTCTTGGGCAAGGGAACGGAGGCCTTCTCGGAGGTCCCGATTCCGTGTTGTACTTGTTCATCCGTCGGACTGGCTCACCCCAGTCCCCGATGCGCCGAGAGGAGGCGAGCCCAATGATCAGCATCACCAGCAACTCCGTCGTCAAAATGACCGATCGTCCGGCCGTCTCCCTGTGCATGCTCGGCGCCTCGAACCAGGGCACCCGTGTGTCCGGCATCGATGCCGCACGCCCGGCGTCCCTTCTTGCTCCCGCGGGCTTTGCCGTCCGTGAGCGCAACATGCGACCGACCGAGGCACTGGAAGCAGTAGTGGCACAGGCCGAGGCCTATGCCTTTGCGGCAGCCGGTGCCGGATTCCGGAAGCAGACGACGCAGCACCACCTGATGTGGGCCTTCCGTGGGCCAGAACCCTGGAGTGATCCAGCCTGATGCGATCAGGCCGGCGCCTTCAGGGCCGCGGAACCCCATCCGGGATCCGCGGCCCTTCTGTTTGTCCACGAACGTGGGCGACACCGATGAAGGTGCCTCGGGGCAGAGAGCAGAACCCGGTACCAGCCGCCATACCGGCCAACCGGCCGGAAACGACCAGACGACCAGACGAGGACAACGAACCGTGCAACTCGAAGCGCACGCCCCGTCCGTACCGCCGTCCGACACGATCCCCAAGCCTGGCTCCACGGAGGACCCGACCTTGACTCCGCTCACCGCGCTCACCGCGCTCGACGACGCCATCGAGAACCTCGGCGTGCCCGTCCCGTGCCGTTCCTACGACCCGGAGGTCTTCTTCGCCGAGTCCCCGGCGGACGTCGAGTACGCCAAGTCCCTCTGCCGTACCTGCCCGCTGGTCGAGGCCTGCCTCGCCGGTGCCAAGGAGCGGCGTGAGCCGTGGGGCGTCTGGGGTGGGGAGCTGTTCGTCCAGGGCGTCGTCGTCGCCCGGAAGCGGCCGCGTGGCCGCCCGCGCAAGAACCCGGTCACGGCATGAACACCCCCGGCACGATCGACCGCCCCCTCACGCACGACCCCCAGAAGCAGGCCCCGATGATCCCGTCCGCTCACGAGCCCTCCGGCTCCGCGACCGAAGACTTCACCACCAGTGGCGCGAACGACTCGCGCCAGAACAGGACCCGAGAGATGCAACTCATCCCCGAAGCCATGGCTCGTGCCCATATGCGCGAGCGGCTCGACGAGGCGCAGCGTGAACGTCAGGCCGTGCGCCTGGTGACCGCGCGCCGCATGCAGCGCCGTGCCGAGCGCGCCTCCCGGCGCGCCCGCCGGGCGCTCGCCATGGCGGTCATGCAGTGACCGACGCTTCGAGAGCCGGGTCTCCGGAACCGGAGACCCACCCTCTTCCGCGGGGGCCGGTCCGTACCGAACGGACCGGCCCCCGCGCCGCGTTGTGCCGCGCCGCGCCGCGTACCGTGCGGCCGGCCGGCCGCGGGGCGGAGGCCGCGGGAGTCACGAGTCGGCCCGACGGCGGTGAGGACGACGGCTCCGCGCAGACGCCGGCGGTAATTCCGCCGTGCGCCCGCCGCAGGACCGGCCGCCGAGGCGCCCGGGCGACCTGACCTGGACGGTATCCGTGGCGGACGGCGTCCGGCGGGCAGCGCCCCGTCACACCCGGGGAACCCCTCAGGGACCCCCCTGGGCCACACCCCTCTTCCCAGCCCGGCCGCCGGTGCGGCGCGGGCCGCGTCTCACGCCTCGGCGGCCGGCGCCTCCCGCACCGGCTCCTCGGGGACGAACCCCGGCAGCCACTCCTCCAGTTCGCCCCGCAGCCGCACCGTCGCCCCGAGCTGGCACAGCACCCCGATCGTGCTCAGCGTCACCCGGTGGATCAGCAGGTACGCCGGGGGCAGGTTGAGCCTGCTGCCCAACTGGTAGGCGGGGGAGCGGGGATCGGCGATGCGGGCGGCCTGGGTGCGCATCCAGCCCCGGGTGAAGGTGAACGCGTCGGCCTGCGCCGGTTCGATGATCGGGAGCAGGTAGTCGAGGACCGCGTCCGGGTCCAGCTCGATGGACTCCTTCACGAAGCCCTCGGTGCACAGCATCGTGTAGACGGCCTCGGCCTCGCCGTCCAGCGTCATGCGCAGGGCCTCACCGATGATCGGGGGCAGTCCGCCGGGGAGGCGGTCGACGGTGCCGAAGTCCAGCACCCCCAGCCGCCAGTCGTCCTCCCCCTCAGGGCCGCCGGGCAGCAGCCGGAAGTTCCCCGGGTGCGGATCGGCGTGCAGCAGACCGGTGCGCGCCGGACCGGAGAACAGGAAACGCGCCAGGAGCTGGCCGGCGCGGTCGCGCTGCTCCTCGGTGCCGTCCGAGATGATCTCCGAGAGCGGGATGCCGTCCATCCACTCGGTGACCAGCACCTGCTCGCCCTGGTGCACCACGTTCGGGACGACGACGTCGGCGTCGTCGGTGAACTCGTCGGCGTGAGCCTGCTGTGCCTGGGCCTCCAGGCCGTAGTCCAGCTCCTCCGAGACCCGGTCCTTGAGCTCGGTGATCAGCGGCTTGACGTCCATGCCCGGGACCAGGGGGCCCAGCAGCCGCGCGAAACGGCTCAGCTGGTTGAGGTCGGAGAGCAGCGCCTCGCCGGCGCCGGGGTACTGCACCTTGACCGCGACCTCACGGCCGTCGTGCCACACGCCCCGGTGGACCTGGCCGATCGAGGCCGCGGCGGACGGCTTGTCCTCGAACTCCAGGAACAGCTCGCGCCAGTCCTCGCCGAGCCGCTCCTCCAGCACCGCGTGCACGCGTCGGGTCGGCATCGGAGGCGCCGCTTCCTGCAGCTTGGTGAGGGCGGCCCGGTACGGCCCCGCCACCTCCTCCGGCAGCGCGGACTCGAAGACCGACAGGGCCTGGCCGAACTTCATCGCCCCGCCCTTCAGCTCGCCGAGGACCTTGAACAGCTGGTCGGCGGTGCGCTGCTGGAGTTCCCGGCCGACGAGTTCGGCGGACTCGCCCACGATCCGCTTGCCGAGCCCCCAGGTCGCCCGTCCGGCGATGCCGAGCGGGAGCGCGGCCAGCTTGGCGGTCCGGGTGACCGCCTTCCGGGGAAGATCAGACATGCGCCCTCCAAGTCCCTGCCGACCGCTGGGCGTCCACCTGGCGGCGTGACTCCTCCGACGGTCCTTGCCTGCCCATTGTTGCGCGTGCCCGCCCCTGTCCGGAGGGGTGTTCCCGCTCACCTTCCGCCGCGGCCCCGCACGGGCACGCCGGATGGGCCCGCACCGGGCGGTGCTGCCAGTGCATCACCGGTGCGGACACCTCCCACCGGGCGCCCGCACTCGACGGGACCCGGCCGTCGAGGAAGGCCAGCGCGTGAGCCGCGGCCAGTCCGGCCACCGTGACCGCCAGGGCCAGGTCGCAGGCCCCGACACGGTGCCCGCCGCCCGACCGCCACTGGGCGGCCAGGCGCGGCCAGGCCGGGTCGCGGTCGACACGCTCCTGCTGGAGGCAGCCCGCGCAGCCGGTGTCGCCGGGCAGGACCAGCGGGCCGACCACGCCGGTGCCCTCCACCACCCCGGCGTACAGGTGGGGAGTACCGGAGGCCAGCAGCGGCTCGGCGGTCGACGGGTGCGGGGCGTGCACGGCGACGTCGTCGCGCGGGGCGAGCACGACCAGGCCGAATCCGTGGCCGTCCGTCCCGGACCGGGACCGGGCCGTGCGCCGCGGGGGCCGCTCCGGTGCCGCCCGACGGGCCGCGCGGCGGGCGGCCTCGTCCCGGCGGTCGCCGACCGCCTCGGCGGGCAGCCCGCCCGGAGCGACGTCCCACGGTTCGACGCGTCCGGCGTCGCGCACGTCCACCTCCCCGACACCGGCTCCCGCCAGCAACGACGCCACAACGGCGCCCACCCGGCCCGCGCCCCGCACCTGCACCCGGGCCTGGCGGCGGGCCGCCAGGATCCGCAGCGCGTCCCCCGGACCGGAGGTGGTCACGGTGAGGGCGGCCAGGTCGGGACGCAACCGCTCCAGCACCTCCGGCCGGCCGCGCAGCGCCTCGGCGCCCGCACCGCCGCCCCTGGCGTCGTCGAGCAGGCCGGCCCGGGAGAGTCTGCGCACCAGCCGGTCCGCATGACCGTCGGGCAGATCCATGCGCCGCCCCTCCTCGCGCAGCAGCTCCAGGCCGCGGGTGCCGTTGAGCAGCTCCAGGAAGCCGCCGGTCGCCCGGTCCACCGGACCGAGCGTCACCGCGTGCGTCGGCGTCATGCCGAACTGCACGGTGTCGAGGTCACGCCAGCCGCGCCTGAGCGCGGGCTTCACCATCGGATGCATCGCAGGCCCCCGTACTGCCGGGTGTGGTTCTCGCCGGAGCCGCGGGTGGTCCGGCCGGCGGTGCCAGCATGCCCGGCGCGGGCCGGGTGGTGCCGAAAGTTGTCCACAGGCTGCGGAGATCGTCGTACTAATCCCGCGCTTGGCGGGGGCGAGTGACATCGAAGCCGTCCGGAGCCGGGACTTCCCCGGGTGCAGCGGGTAACGTCGGGGCGTGCCCGCCGACCCACTGCAACGCGCCGGAACGCCACAGCGCAGCACGACGAGCCAGCCGACGAACGGCTCACGGGCGAGCGCGATCGAGGTCCGCAGGAGCGCCCGCCGACGCAGGACGGTCTCCGCGTACCGCGAGGGCGATCGCACCGTCGTGCTCATCCCCGCCCGGATGTCCGAGGCCGAGGAGCAGCGCTGGGTGAACGTCATGCTCGACAAGCTGGCCGCCCAGGAGAGCCGGCGGACGCTCGGCGACTCCGAGCTGGCCGAGCGCGCCGAGCGGCTGTCGGCGCAGTACTTCGACGGCCGGGCCCGGCCCGCGAGCGTGCGCTGGGTCACCAACCAGAACACCCGCTGGGGTTCGTGCACCCCGGCCGAGGGCAGCATCCGGCTGTCGCACCGCCTGCAGGGCATGCCCGAGTACGTCATCGACTACGTCCTGTGCCACGAGCTGGCGCACCTGCTGGTGCCCGGGCACGGCCCCCGGTTCTGGCGGCTGCTCGAGGCGTACCCGAAGACCGAGCGGGCCCGGGGCTACCTGGAAGGCGTGGTCGCCGCCGAACGGCTGCCCCACGTGCCGGGCGCGCAGGGCGAGTGAGGGAGCACCGCGCGTGAGCGCCCCGCGGTGGGCGCCGCGTGCGTTGTGTACCGGGTCTGTACCGACATCGTCCGATGTCGGCGATTGCCGTTAGCCTGGCGCGACGCACTCGCACTCGGGATGGGGGACGGTCGTACGCATGGCCAGGGAATTCCAACGCGGCCACAAGGCCAGGATCAGTGACCTCACGGCGGGCACGGATCTGTACGTAGGCGTGCAGATCTCCGGCCCCGGGCTGACCTTCGACATCAGCTGCTTCGGTCTGGACGCCGACGAGCGGCTGTCCGACGACCGGTACTTCGTCTTCTACAACCAGCCGAAGTCCCCCGAGGAGTCCATCCAGCTGCTCGGCGCGCAGGCGGGCGACACCGAGTCCTTCCGGGTCACCCTCGACCGGATCCCGCAGCAGATCAAGAAGCTGTCCTTCACGGCGACCCTCGACGGCGCCGGCCAGATGTCGCAGATCGGCCCCGGATACATCCGGATCGTGGCCGGCGGCGAGGAAGTGGCCCGCTACCCGTTCACCGGTGCGGAGTTCTCCACCGAGCGGGCCGTGATGCTCGGCGACTTCTACTTCAAGGACGTGTGGCGGTTCGCCGCCGTCGGCCAGGGCTTCGACGGCGGGCTCGACGCCCTGCTGAAGAACTTCGGCGGCGAGGTCGCCGAGGAGGAGCCCGCCGCACCGCAGCCCGAGCCGCAGTCCGGTGGCGCTCCCGGCTTCGCCCCGCCCGCCCAGGCGGCCGCCCCGCCCGCCTTCGGCGTTCCCGCCGGAGCCCCGGCCCCGGCCGCCCCCGCCCCGCAGCCCGCGCCGCAGGGCTTCGCGCCGCCGCCGGGCGCCACCCCGCCGCCGGCCCCCGCACCCCCCGGGCCGCCCCCGGTGCATGCCGCGCCGACCATCGTCGCGCCGCTGCACACCCCGCCCGGCGGGTCGCCGGTACCCCCGCCGCCGCCCCCGGCGCCCGGCCTGCCGCCGCAGCCGTACAGCCAGCCCGGCCCCGGCCAGCAGGTTCCCGGCCAGTCCGCCCCGCTGCCGCCGGGGTACGCCGCTCCGCCGCAGGCACCGCAGGCACCGCAGGCACCGCAGGCACCACAGGCACCCGCCCCGCCGCCCGGTTACGGTCAGCCGACGCCCCCGCCGGGCGGGGGCTACGGCCAGCAGCCCCCGCCCGGGCAGGTGCCGGGGCAGCAGGCCCCCTACGGGGCTCCCCAGGGCGCCCCGCAGAGCCCGGGCGTGCTCGGCGCGCTGCAGAAGTTCAAGGAGACCCCCACCGGACAGCGGTGGACCCCGCAGAACAAGAAGCTGATCCGCGTCGACCTCGGCATGGGCGGCCAGCCCGTGCTGGCCCGGCAGGGCAGCATGGTGCTGTACCAGGGCAAGGTCGACTTCAGCTACAAGGGCGCCGGCTTCACCGGCCGCGTCGTCGGCAACGCCACCGGCCAGGAGATGCAGCTGATGCGCTGCACCGGCCAGGGCCAGGTGTTCTTCGCCGAGGACGCCACGATGCTGCACCCGATCGAGCTCCAGGGCGACGCCGTGTGCGTCTCCGCGGAGAACGTCCTCGCCTTCGACGAGGGCCTCCAGTACGAGGTCCGCCGCATCGAGGGCCACGGCATCCCGGGCGGCGCCCTGTTCACCATGCAGTTCCAGGGCACCGGCACCATCGTCGTCAAGACCCACGGCGTGCCCGTGGTCCTGCCGGTCACGCCCACCACGTTCGCCGACTGCAACGCCGTGGTCGCCTGGTCGGCCGCCTCCCAGGTGGTCGTCTCCAGCCAGGTGAGGATGCGCCGCAACTCCTACCCCGGGGACACGGGGGAGAGCGTCAACCTCCAGTTCCGGGGTGCTCCCGGCAACTTCATCGTCGTCCAGCCGTACGAGATCTAAAGGGAGCCCGTCATGAACCAGCCACCCGCGGGCTTCGCCCCCGCGCCCGTCGGCGCCCGCATGGAGAACCACGGCAACCACATGCTGAAGGTCGCCATGCAGTCCGGACACGACCTCTTCGCCCGCGTCGGCTCCATGGTCGCCTACGAGGGCTTCGTGCAGTACGAGCCCAACCCGCCGGCCGTCCGCCAGATCGCCAAGGACTGGCTGACCGGGGAGGGCGCCCCCCTGATGAAGTGCTCCGGGGACGGCCTGCTCTACCTGGCCGACTACGGCGCCGACGTCGTCGTGATCAACCTGAACGGCGACGGCATCTCGGTCAACGCGACCAACCTGCTCGCCTTCGACGCGCACCTCGACTGGGGTGTGGAGCGGGTCAAGGGCCTGGCGAAGTTCGCCGGCCAGGGCCTGTGGAACACCAGGATCTCCGGGCAGGGCTGGGTCGCCCTGACCTCCCGCGGCAAGCCGATCGTCGTCGACTGCGGAGGCGGGGACGACGAGACGTACGTCGACCCGGACGCCCTGGTCGCGTGGTCCCCGAACCTCAAGGTGAAGGGCAAGCGCAGCTTCCGCGCCCAGTCGCTGATCGGCCGCGGCAGCGGCGAGGCCTACCAGATGGCCTTCTCCGGTCAGGGCATCGTCGTCGTCCAGCCCAGTGAGGACAGCACCGACCGTCTCCGGGTCCGGGGCTGAGGGGGAGCAACCACACCATGCAGAGCCCGCTTTTCGCCTACAACGACCAACCGGCCCAGGACCGCTGGAGCCTGCAGAACAAGCACATGCTGCGGGTCGCCCTGGAGGGCCACGACGACGTGCTGGCCCGCAAGGGGTCCATGGTCGCCTACCAGGGCCTGGTCGAGTTCGACGCCGAGTACCAGAGCCGCGGCCAGGCGCGGTCCCGCGCGCGCACCGGTGAGGGACTGGACCTGATGCGCTGCCACGGGCAGGGCACCGTCTACCTCGCCAACCTCGCCCAGCACATCCACGTCATGGACGTGGACCAGGAGGGCCTGACGGTCGACAGCAGCTACGTGCTGGCGATGGACTCCGCGCTGCACCACGAGGTCATCGCGGTCGACAGCCAGTACGGCATCTCCGGCTCGGGCAAGTACCAGCTCAACATCACCGGCCGGGGCCGGGTCGCCCTGATGACCTCCGGCATGCCGCTGGTGATGCAGGTGACGCCCGACAAGTACGTCAACTGCGACGCCGACGCGATCGTGGCCTGGTCCACCGCCCTGCGGGTGCAGATGCAGGCCCAGACGCACTCGTCCGGCGTGTGGCGGCGCCGGGGCAACACCGGCGAGGGCTGGGAGCTCAGCTTCATGGGCAGCGGCTTCGTCCTGGTTCAGCCCAGCGAACTGCTGCCGCCGCAGAACGCCCAGATCGGCTCGGGCCTCGCCGCGCAGTACGGCATGGGTCAGCAGGGCGCCCGGGGGCACAACCAGGGCAACGTCTGGAGCTGACGGGCCGGCCACCGCGGGGCACGACAGAACGGGTGAGGGGCGGCCGTCACGACGGCCGCCCCTCACCCGTGCGTCCGCGGCATCCCCTCAGACGCCGAGCCGCGCCCGGGCCGCCTCGACCAGACGGACGACGGAGGCGTCGGCCACATCCGCCACCGCGCCGTAGGGGAACCAGCGCAGGTCCAGCGACTCGTCGCTGATCGCCTCGACCGCGCCGGACGGCGGCAGGGCCGCGTACTGGACGTCGAGGTGCCAGGCGCAGGGCGTCTCGTGGCGGTCCAGACGCACCGGACCGCCCGGCAGCAGGGTCAGACCCGCGATGCCGGACTCCTCGGTGCCTTCCCGCAGGGCGGCCGCCGCCAGCGTGGCGTCGCCCGGCTCGCAGTGGCCGCCCATCTGCAGCCACATGCGCAGCTTCCGGTGCAGGGTCAGCAGCACCCTGCCCTGCTCCGGGTCGATCACCAGGGCGCTCGCCGTCACGTGGCCGTCCCGGCAGGCCTTCCACATACCGTCCGGGTGGGCGGCGAGGTGGTCGAGGTAGGCGTCGCGCAGCTCCGGCTGGTCCTCGTACCCCTTGAGCACGAGAACCGCGTCGTCGTGGAGGCTCACCCGGCGTCGTCGCCCTTGCGCCCGTCCTCGCCGTCGGTCCGGTCGGGGCCCTCGGCCTCCCCGGTGCCCCCGGTGCCGCCGCCCTTCTTGCGCAGGTCGGGCTTGCCGGCCGCCTCGCCGAGCATCTTGTCCAGCTCGGAGAAGTCGATCTGCTCGCGGTGCACGAAGCCGTCCGGGTCGTCCAGGTCCGTCGCCGTCGGCAGCATGTCGGGGTGCGCCCACAGGGCGTCCCGGCCGTCGACGCCGCGCGCGTCCGTGAGGGAGGCCCACAGGCGCGAGGCGTCCCGCAGGCGGCGCGGGCGCAGCTCCAGACCGATCAGCGTGGCGAAGGTCTGCTCCGCGGGGCCGCCGGAGGCACGGCGGCGGCGCAGGGTCTCGCGGAGCGCGTCGGCGGACGACAGCCGGGGCTTCGCCGCCGCGTGCACCACCGCGTCCACCCAGCCCTCGACGAGGGCCAGCGCCGTCTCCAGCCGGGCCAGGGCGGCCTTCTGCTCGGGCGTGTCCTCCGGCTGGAACATGCCCTGCTGGAGAGCTTCCTGCAGCTGCTCGGGGTTCTCCGGGTCGAACTGGCCGACCACGTCCTCCAGCTTGCCGGTGTCGACCTTGATCCCGCGCGCGTAGCCGTCGACCGCGCCGAACAGGTGCGAACGCAGCCACGGCACATGGGCGAACAGGCGCTGGTGGGCGGCCTCGCGCAGCGCGAGGTACAGCCGCACCTCGTCCTCGGCCACACCGAGGTCCTTGCCGAAGCCGGTGATGTTCAGCGGCAGCAGCGCGGCCTTGCCGGACGGACCGAGCGGCAGCCCGATGTCGGACGAACCGACCACCTCACCGGCCAGCACACCGACGGCCTGCCCGATCTGCGTGCCGAACATGGCACCGCCCATCGAGCGCATCATGCCGATCAGCGGGCCCGCCATGGCCTGCATCTCCTCCGGCAGGACGTCGCCCATGGCGTTCCCGACGCGCTCGGCGACCGGGTCCACCAGCTCCCGCCACGCGGGCAGGGTCGCCTCGACCCACTCCGCGCGGCTCCACGCCACCGCGGAGGCCGCGCCCGACGGCAGCGACGTGGCGTCGTCGAGCCACAGGTCGGCCAGGCGCAGCGCGTCGTCGACGGCCTTGCGCTCGGCCGGCCCGACACTGGCGTCCTTGGTGCCGTCCGACGTGCCCTGTGCGACGGTCTGGCGGGCGATCTGCTTGGCCATGTCCCAGTTCACCGGGCCGCCCTCGTAGGAGAGCATCTGGCCGAGCTGCTGGAAGGCGGCGCCCAGGTCGGTGGGGTTCAGCGAACCGAACATCGCGGCGAACGGATTGTCCGCCCCGGGGCCGCCAAAGCCGCCTGCTCCGGGCATGCCGAAGCCGAACGGGTTGGCCGGGCCCTGACCACCGCCGCTCTGCGGGTCCTTCTTCTTGCCCTCGTCGCCGTCGTCCGGCTCCTCCGGCGGAAGGCCGAATCCGAATGGGGTGTCACTCACGGGATTCCTCGGCTGGTAGGGCCGCCGGTTCTTTCCGGCGGCACGGCTGCCCGACAACACCACCCAGCGTAGACACCCGAGGCGGATCGGGCCTCGGTGCTTCGCCGACAGACCGCCTGCGGCAGGATGGAGCCACCTGGTACGTACGCGTCCCTTGCGCCCGTACTGAAGACAACCGCTGGAGACGCCTGGTGAGTTCCCCAGATCCGCAGGTTCGCGCAGCGCGAAACCCGTCCGACCGTCCCGCCCGGGGGCCCGTCGTCGCCGTCACCGGTGCCGCGTCCGGGGTCGGTGCGCTGCTCACCGAGCGGCTGGCCGCCTCCGAGGACATCAAGCAGGTGCTCGCCATCGACGAGCGGCGCGGCGCGTGCGACGACGCCGAGTGGCACATCCTCGACGTGCGGGACCCGGCCATCGCCGAGAAGCTGCGCGGCGCCGACGTGGTGGTCCACCTGGCGCTCGACCTGGACCTGGAGACCGACGCGGCCGCCCGGACCGCCTACAACGTCCGGGGCACGCAGACCGTCCTGACCGCCGCCGCGGCCAGCGGGGTGCACCGCGTGGTGCTGTGCACCTCCGCGATGGTCTACGGCGCGCTCCCGGACAACGAGCTGCCCCTGTCGGAGGACGCCGAACTGCGTGCCACCGCCGAGGCCACCGGCGTGGGCGACCTGCTGGAGATCGAGCGGCTGGCGCGCCGCGCCCCCCGCGCCCACCCCGGGCTCAACGTCACCGTGGTCCGCCCCGCCGTGCTGGTCGGCGGAGGCACCGACACCGCGCTGACCCGGTACTTCGAGTCGCCCCGGCTGCTGGTGGTCGCCGGTTCCCGGCCCGCGTGGCAGTTCTGCCACGTCGAGGACCTGTGCAGCGCGCTGGAGTACGCGGTCGTGGAGAAGGCGGAGGGGGAACTCGCCGTCGGGTGCGACGGCTGGCTGGAGCAGGAGGAGGTCGAGGAGCTCAGCGGGATCCGCCGGATGGAGCTGCCGTCCGCGGTCGCGCTCGGCGCCGCGGCCCGGCTGCACCGCATCGGCCTCACCCCCTCCCCGGCCGGGGACCTGGCCTACACGATGTACCCGTGGGTGGTCAGCGGCAGCCGCCTGCACGCGGCGGGGTGGCGCCCCTCGTACACCAACGAGGAGGTCCTGGAGGAACTGCTCGGCGAGGTCTCCGGCCGGCACACGGTGGCCGGACGCCGGCTGGGCCGGAAGGACGCCACGGCGGCCGGTGCCGCAGGCGCCACGGTGGCCCTGCTGGGCGCCGCCGCGGTGGTGCGCCGCGCCCGCAAGGCACGGCGCCGCATCTGACCGGGGCGTTCCCGGGCGGTCGGTCGCTGCCGCCGCCCCGGGGCCGCGCCCGGGACCGGGTGCGGTCGCGCCCGCCTGTAGGAGGCTCCAAACGACGCGCGCGGCTGCCGGAGGAGAGCGCTATTCCGTGCCGCGGCGGACGTGCGGCACGATGGGGCACATGGCATCCACGCACGACCACCCGGGTGAACGGGCCGCAGCGGACCCCCTCAAGCTGATCGGGATCCGGGACACTCCGCTCTCCGTCGACGAGGTCCTGCGGGCCGTCGGTGACGACGCCGCGGGCGGCACGGCCCTGTTCGTCGGGACCGTGCGCAACCACGACGGCGGGGCGGACGTCGACGAGCTGAGCTACTCGTGTCATCCCAGCGCCGAGGCCGAGATGCGGCGGATCGCGGAAAAGGTCGCCGCCGATTACCCCGTTCGGGCGGTGGCGGCCGTGCACCGGGTGGGTGATCTCGGTATCGGGGACCTCGCCGTCGTCGTCGGCGTGTCGTGTCCGCACCGGGGCGAGGCGTTCGAGGCGTGCCGGCGACTCATCGACGACCTCAAGCACGAGGTGCCGATCTGGAAGCACCAGAAGTTCTCGGACGGCACGGAGGAGTGGGTCGGGGCCTGCTGACCGCCCGCCCCGGTCACCTGCCTCTGCTGCTTCTGCTGCCTCTGACCACTTCCCCGGCTTCCGGCCGCCCGTCCGGCCCACCCGGTCCACCCGGCGCACCGGTCGTGCCTCCGCCGTGCCTCGGCGTGGCCGCTGCACGGACCGTCGCCGGAACCTCCGCCTCCTGCCGCCGGGCCTCCCTGGCCCGCCGGCCGGTTCCGTCCTTCCGCGTCGGAGGGTGCCTGCCGGCCCGCGTCGGCGGGTGCCTGCCGGCCCGCGTCGGTGGTGCCTGCCGGTCCGCGTCGGCCGGTCATGCCCTTGCGCGTCGGCCGGTCCCGCCCGTCGGCCCGGCGTGAGCCCTCCGTTTGCCGTCGGAACCTCCGGTTGCGTAACCCGACCCCTGACGTGAGCGTTGTCACTGCGGATGGTTAATCTGCTGATCAGTTGGTGTTGCGGACGCTCATGGGGTTGGGAGGTCGGCATGGCGGTGCTCGCCTGGTTGCTGATTCCGCTGGTGGCCGCGATCGGTGCCGGACTGTGGGGCAGTTGGGCCGGCCGGACGCGCAAGGCGCGCAGCGACGGCCCGGAGCTCATCGGGTACGCCCGCTTCCGGGAGGCGATGGAGAAGCCCCGGTCGGGCAGCTGAGACACGGGAAAGCGCAGGTCCCGGCGATGACACCACAGGGCCGCCCGTCCGGGCGGCCCTGACGGTGCGCCGACAGGAACGTCCCGTACTGTCGACCCATGCCACGCCGCACCGCGACGATGCTCGCCTCCACCCTGATGCTGATCGCGCTCCTGTGCGCGGGAGTCCTCATCCCCGTGCCGTACGCGGAGATGTCGCCGGGTCCGACGGTGAACACCCTCGGCGAGCACGACGGTGAGCCGGTGCTGCAGATCGCCGGGCGGGAGACGTACCCGACCGACGGTCACCTCAACATGACGACGGTGCGGGTCACCAGCGCCGACTACCGGATGAACCTGGTCGAGGCCGTCTACGGATGGCTCGCGCACGACAACAAGGTCGTGCCGCACGACACCCTCTACCCCGACGGCAAGACGGAGGAGGAGTCCACCCAGGAGAACGCCGAGGAGTTCAGCCAGTCCCAGGAGAGCGCCAAGGTCGCGGCCCTGAAGGCGCTGGACATCCCGGTGAAGTCCTGGGTGATCGTCTCCACGGTCGTCAAGGGGTCCCCGGCCGAGGGACGGCTGCACGCCGGTGACGTGATCAAGGCGGTCGACGGCGAGCCGGTCGGGGAGCCGGCCGACGTGGCGAAGCTGGTGACCGAGCACCAGCCGGGCGAGCAGGTCGTCTTCACGATCGTGCCCGCCGCGGAACAGGCCGCCGCCGAGAAGGAGAAGCGGGAGCCGAAGAAGACCGAGAAGGTGACGATCACCACGGCGACCTCGGACGACGGCGGCGAGAAGCGCGCCATCGTCGGCATCTCCGCCGGGACCGATCACACCTTCCCGTTCTCCATCGACATCAAGCTGGCCGACGTGGGCGGACCGAGCGCCGGTCTGATGTTCGCCCTCGGCATCTACGACAAGCTCACCCCGGGCAGCCTCACCGGCGGCCGCTTCGTGGCCGGCACGGGCACGATCGACGACAACGGCAAGGTCGGCCCGATCGGCGGGATCCAGATGAAGACCGTCGGCGCGCGCGAGAAGGGGGCCGAGTTCTTCCTCACCCCCGCCGACAACTGCGCGACGGCCGTCAAGGACGTGCCGGACGGCCTCACCCTGGTCGAGGTGGAGACGATCGACGACGCCCTCGGCGCCCTGGAGGACATCCGGGCCGGCGACACCGCCGACCTGTCGACCTGCAAGGCATCCTGAACCAGGTCCCCGGCCCGGCGTTCCGGTCCCCGGGCCGACCGCAGGACCGGCGACCGGGACCGGGACCGTGGCCTGGCGGGGACCGGGCGGGCGGCGGCTACTCCTCGAAGGTCGCCGACAGCGCCTGCGCCAGTCCCGGCACCAGGTCGGAGCCGGTGAGGACCTCCGTCGGCGAGTCCTTCTCGCGCAGCCGCAGCGCCGACTCGCGCGAACCGTCGCGCAGCACCGCCACCGTCATCCGCACCTCCTGGCGCTCCGGGTGCCCGGCCACCCAGTCCGTCAGCGCGGCCTCGTCCATGTCCTGCGGGACCTGCGCCTCCGCGGACGGGGGCAGGATCAGGCGCTCCACGGTCAGGGCACAGCCGGTCACCGCGTCCGGCCAGGCGATGGTGCCGAGGAACTCGTCGAGCGGTTTGCCTGCGGGCAGCTCGTCCTGCTCGATCGGGGTGAGGGCGGTCGGCTCCGGCTCGCCGTCCAGGCCGAGCCGGTCCGCGAGCGAGGGCTGCTCGGCCCGCAGCCGGGCGGTGTCGACGAGGGCGAACAGGCGGGCGGGCTGGTCCCAGCCGAGGCCGGACACGTACTCGTCGATCTCGAGCACGGCCCGGGTGAGCGGGTGCGCCGCCATGGGTGTGTTGGACATGGTCACAATCTTCTCTCGTTCAGGGCCGGAATCGGGAACCGAGTAAAGGGTTAGTAAGTTGCATAGGTGGGGCCCACGTGCAGTGGGTTCCATACAGGGTCCACGGACACGCGGGCCAGACGAATCGACAGCGAACCTTGAGGTGCCTACCTTGGCTTTCCAGATGCCGGACCGCGGCGGAGGCCCGACGGGGCCACGGATGAGAGTGGGCCGTCCGTCCCGGCGGGTCCGGACCCTGCTGATGACACTGGGCGTCCTGGCCGTCCTCGCCATGGTGTTCACCATGTTCGCGGGGTTCTGGACCGACTGGCTGTGGTATCGCTCGGTCGACTACTCGTCGGTCTTCACGACCACCCTGTGGACCAAGATCGGCCTCTTCTTCGTCTTCGGCCTGCTGATGGCCCTGTCGGTCGGCTTCAACATCTGGCTGGCGCACCGGCTGCGGCCGCCGCTCAGTGCCATGTCGATGGAGCAGCAGAACCTCGACCGGTACCGGATGAGCATCGCCCCGTACAAGAAGTGGCTGCTGCTGGGCATCACCGCGCTGGTCGGTCTGATCGCCGGTGCCTCGGCGTCCGGCCAGTGGCGCACCTGGCTGATGTGGATCAACGGTGTGCCCTTCGGCGAGAAGGACCCCCAGTTCAAGCTGGACGTGTCGTTCTACGCCTTCGACCTGCCCTGGTACCGCTTCCTGCTGGGCTTCGGCTTCGCCACGGTCATCCTGTCGGTGATCGCCGCCGCGCTCACCCACTACCTCTACGGCGGGCTGCGCCTCACCAGCCCCGGGGCGCGCGCCACGGCCGCGGCCACCGGCCACCTGTCCGTGCTCATCGGCGTCTTCGTGGCCCTGAAGGCGGTCGCCTACTGGCTCGACCGGTACGGGCTGGCGGTGAAGTCCAGTGACTTCAAGGCCACCGACAGCTGGACCGGCCTGCGCTACGTGGACGCCAACGCCTACCTGCCGGCCAAGACGATCCTGTTCTGCATCGCCGTCATCTGCGCGGTGCTGTTCTTCGCCACGCTGTGGCGGCGCACCTGGCAGCTCCCGGTGATCGGCTTCGGCCTGATGGTGCTGTCGGCGATCCTGATCGGCGGCCTGTACCCGGCCATCGTGCAGAAGTTCCAGGTCCAGCCGAACGAGCAGGCCAAGGAAGCGCCGTACGTCGAGAAGAACCTCAAGGCCACGCGTGAGGCCTACGGCATCGACGGCACGCAGGTCACCGACTACCCGGGCACCAGCCAGACCGAGGACAAGACCAAGCTGCGGGACGCCGTGACCGACACGGCGAGCATCCGCATCATGGACCCGAACATCGTCTCGCCGACGTTCCAGCAGCTCCAGCAGATCAGGAACTACTACGCGTTCCCGACCAACCTGGACGTCGACCGGTACACCAAGGACGGCAAGGACCAGGACACCGTCATCGGTCTGCGCGAGCTGAACTACAACGGCATCCCGAAGCGGAACTGGATCAACGACCACTTCCGCTACACCCACGGCTACGGCGTCGTCGCCGCCGAGGGCACCAGCGCGGACGCCGGCGGCCGCCCGGTCTTCACCGAGTCCGACCTGCCGTCCAAGGGCGACCTGGGGACGTACGAGCAGCGCGTCTACTACGGAGAGCGCACCACGACGTACTCCATCGTCGGTGGTCCCCAGAAGGAGATCGACTACTCCGACGACACCGGTGAGAAGACCTACAGCTACAAGGGCGACAGCGGCGTCAACCTCGCCAACCCGATCAACCGGGCGGCGTACGCGGTCGCGTTCAGCGAGCCGCAGATCCTGTACTCCGGCGCCATCGGCGACGGGTCGCGGATCCTGTACAACCGCACGCCCAAGGAGCGCGTCGAGTCGATCGCGCCGTGGCTGACCATCGACGGCGACGCCTACCCGGCGGTCGTGGACGGCCGGATCCAGTGGATCGTCGACGCCTACACGACGAGCAACGGCTACCCGTACTCGTCGCGGACGACGCTCGGCGACACCACGGCCGACTCGCTGACCGCCACCAACGACAACCGCGCGGTGGTGGCCCAGCAGAACCAGGTCAACTACATCCGGAACTCGGTGAAGGCGACCGTCGACGCCTACAGCGGCGAGGTCAAGCTCTACCAGTGGGACACCGAGGACCCCGTCCTGAAGACGTGGATGAAGGCGTTCCCGGACACCGTGGAGCCGAAGGGCGAGATCTCCGAGGCCCTGATGGCCCACCTGCGGTACCCGCAGGACCTGTTCAAGGTGCAGCGCGAACTGCTCACCCGCTACCACGTGAAGGACGCCACGACGTTCCTCTCCGGCAGCGAGGTGTGGCAGGTGCCGGACGACCCGACCAACAAGACGGGCGAGACGGTACCGCCGTACTACCTGAGCATGAAGATGCCGGACCAGAAGGAACAGGTCTTCTCGCTCACCACCACGTTCACGCCGAACGGCCGTGACAACCTCAGTGCCTTCATGGCGGTCGACGCCGAGGCGGGCACCGACGACTACGGCAAGATCAGAATTCTGAAACTGCCGACGAGTACGACGGCCGCCGGACCCAAGCAGGTCCAGAGCCAGTTCAACTCGCAGCAGGACATCGCCGAGTCCATCAGGCTGCTCAGGGGCGGTGACTCCGAGGTGGAGTACGGCAACCTGCTGGCCGTGCCGCTGGACGGCGGACTGCTCTACGTGGAGCCGGTCTACGTCCGCGGTGGCGGGCTGAAGTACCCGCTGCTGCGCAAGGTGCTGGTGACCTACGGCGGCCAGACCGCCTTCGAGGACACCCTGGAACAGGCCCTCGACAAGGTCTTCGGCACCGACGGCGGCACCAGCCAGCCGCCGGGCGAGGACGAGGGCGCCGGCGAGGACGAGGGCACCAAGCCGCCCACGTCCGAGGACCCGACGGTCCAGGCGGCGCTCAATGACGCCCAGGAGGCGTTCGAGGCCGGCCAGGAAGCTCTGAAGAAGAACGACTGGGAGGCCTACGGCAAGGCGCAGAAGGACCTCGAGGAGGCCCTGCGCCGGGCGGAGGAGGCCCAGTCGGCCGAGGGCGGAGGCGGCGGCGGGGACAGCTCCCCGGCCCCCGACGCCAGCCCCAGCGGCTAGCGAGCCGCCCGGCCGGTGACCACACCGGTCAGGGGCCCACCCCGCGCCGTGGTACGGTTCTTGCACAACGGCGCGGGGTGGAGCAGCTCGGTAGCTCGCTGGGCTCATAACCCAGAGGTCGCAGGTTCAAATCCTGTCCCCGCTACTGACGTCGCGAAGTCGGCGACACCAAAGGCCCGGATTCCACAGGGAATCCGGGCCTTTGTGGTGTGCGAACGCATGTGCCGACCCGCCCGACAGCCGCGTCGGCAGCGGGAGTTGGGACGGTCTGTGTTTGACTTGTCTCTCTGTGGGCATGTCGACAAAACGCTGTAGTGACCTCACTGGCTGCGGTATACCAGGTGTACCCAGGTTGCAGGTGGTGCGACGATGAACGTTATGGGGGACAAGGCAACTCTGTTCGAGACAGGGCGATTTGCGCAGCCCTCCCCTCGCCAGGAGCCGCACGGCGACGCCGGGGAGGTCACCGACGAGGCCGCCGAGGAGCTGCGCCGGAGACTGGCCGCCGAGGCCGGTGACGTCGAGGCGATGAGTGTGCTCGGCGCCATGCTGCTGCGCCGCGGCGACCTCGACGGAGCCGAAACCCACCTGCGGGCCGCCACCGCCGCGGGTGACCGCGCCGCCGCCAACAACCTGGGCGTCCTGCTCCACCAGCGGGGCTACCCCGACGAGGCCGCCGGATGGTGGCGGATCGCCGCCGTCGCCGGCTCCGCCGCCGCCGCGCACGCGCTCGGCCGCCACCACCGGGAGCGCGGGGACGAGCCCGCCGCCGAGTACTGGCTGCGCCAGTCCGCCGAACAGGGCCACGCCCTGGGCGCGTACGCCCTCGCCGACCTCCTGGAGCACCGCGGTGACGCCGCGGGGGCCGAGCAGTGGATGCGGGCCGCCGCCGAACGGGGACACCGGGAGGCCGCCTACCGGCTCGCGCGCACCCTGGACCGGGCGAGCGCGCGGGAGGGCGACGAGGAGCAGGGTGCCCCGGAGGGCGGCGAGGCCGAGCAGTGGTACCGGCAGGCCGCGGCGCGCGGCCACCGCCGGGCCGCCCTGCACCTCGGGGCGATCCTGGAACGGCGCGGCGAGGTCAAGGAGGCCGGCCGCTGGTACCTCACGTCCGCCAAGGACGGCGAGGTGCGGGCCGCGTGCGCCCTCGGCTTCCTGCTGCGCGACGCCGGGGACACCGAGAACGCCGCCGTGTGGTGGCTGCGGGCCGCCCAGGAGGGCGACGGCAACGCCGCCAACGCCCTGGGCGCGCTGCACGCCGAACGCGGCGAGACCCAGACCGCCGAGCGCTGGTACCGGGCGGCCATGGACGCGGGCGACGACAACGGCGCCTACAACCTCGGCCTGCTCTGCGCCGAACAGGGCCGCACCCAGCAGGCCGAGCAGTGGTACCGCCGGGCCGCCTACGCCGGGCACCGGGAGGCGGCGAACGCGCTGGCGATCCTGCTGCTGCGCGCCGGGGACGAGGCGGGCGCGGAGCCCTGGTTCTCCAAGGCGGCGGAGGCCGGGAGCGTGGACGCAGCCTTCAACCTCGGCATCCTGTACGCGGGCCGGGGCGAGGAGCGCGCCGCGCTGCGCTGGTACGAGCGGGCTGCGGCGGCCGGGCACACCGAGGCGGCCCTCCAGGTCGGGATGGCCCGGCTGCGGGGCGGCGACGAGACCGAGGCCGAGCGGTTCCTGCGCTGCGCCGCGGGGGGCGGCAGCGCGGAGGCCGCCTACCGGCTCGCCGCCCTGCTGGACGCCCGCCGCCCCCCGGAGCCCGCGCACGAGCTGGGGGAGCCGGTGCACCGGCGCAGCGAGTGCGAGGAGTGGTACGAGCGCGCCGCCTCCCAGGGGCACCGGCGCGCCCAGGTCCGGGTCGGCATGCTGGCCGCGGCCCGGGGCGACGTCGTCGAGGCGGCCCGCTGGTACCGGGCGGCGGCGGAGGCCGGTTCCCGCAACGGGGCCTTCAACCTGGGCCTGCTGCTGGCCCGGGAGGGCAGCGAGCCGGAGGCGGTGCTCTGGTGGACCCGTGCGGCGGACGCCGGCCACGGGCGGGCGGCGCTGCGGCTCGCCCTGGTCCACGCGCGGCGCGGCGAGCTCGCCGAGGGGCAGCGCTGGGCGGACAGGGCGGCGGCACTCGGCCCGGAAGCGGTCACGGAACGCGCGACCCGGCTGCGCGACGCCCTGGGCCAGGAACTGTCGGCGTGAAGGCGGCCCGGGCGTCGTGACCGGCGCACGGGGGCCGACGGCGCCGACGGCCCCGGCCGACCGGGCGGGAGCGGCCGGGGGCCGGGGCTGACGGATCCGCGCAGGTCGGGCCGGTCCCCGGCGGCCGCGGCGGCCGGGGGAAGCGATTTGCCTCCGTCGGCGTCCTTGACGTAACGTTGCATTCGTCGACGCGGGGTGGAGCAGCTCGGTAGCTCGCTGGGCTCATAACCCAGAGGTCGCAGGTTCAAATCCTGTCCCCGCTACTGAAGACCGAGGGCCGGAATCCGATGAGATTCCGGCCCTCGGTGCATGCAGAGGCCCGGTGGCCCGCCGCGTCACTCCTGCACTCGGAACGTCCAGCAGAGCGTCCAGCGTGCCCGTCACGACGAAGCCCCGGCACCGTTCCGGGGTGCCGGGGCTTTCGAATGCACAGGGTGCCGTGGGCGCTAGGCCGCCGCACAGGCGGGGCAGACGCCCCGGTAGGTCACCTCGACGTCGGAGACGGTGAAGCCGAAGCGCTCCGAGTCGGGCAGGTCCGACAGCGGATTGCCGGTCGGATGCACGTCGCGGATCGCGCCGCACTGGGCGCACACCAGGTGGTGGTGCGGCCGGTGGGCGTTCGGGTCGTAGCGCTTGGCGCGCTTGTCCGTGGCGACCTCGAGCACCTCGCCCAGCGAGACCAGCTCACCGAGGGTGTTGTAGACGGTCGCGCGGGAGATTTCGGGCAGCCTGGCGACAGCCCTGGCGTGGACCTCGTCGGCCGTCAGATGGACGTGCTCACCGTCGAGGACCTCGGCCACGACGCGGCGCTGTGCGGTCATCCGCCAGCCACGACCGCGCAGACGTTCCAGAAGGTCGCTCATGTGCACCAGCCTAACAGCAGGGGACATTGCGCCCCGAACGGGTGTGACTTTGGAACCTTGCTCGACCTGGACAATGTCTATTGTAAGGTCGAGTCGTATCCACGTTCCATGGTTCGAGGGCTTGCGAACCTCACGAGCGCGGCCGTCAGGACGACGGGGCGTGGCCGATTCTGCCCGTCCGGCGGCTTCCGTCGGACGGGCCCATGCTTCGGCGAGTGGCTGGAGGCCGCGGTCCCAGGCCCTTCGCGGTCGATCTCCAGCGCTGGACCGCTTGCCGAGGCGGGCCGGACTCCCTGTCCTGGGGGTCCGGCCCCTTTTTTGCTTCTCTTCGTGCGGCGTGAGGGGTGGCGCGCCGGGCGTACGGGCGGAGCCGATCAGGCGGGCACCTGGGCGGTGGCGGTGCGCCGCTGCCGCAGGGGTGCCCAGCAGCGGATGATGTCGCGCACCGAGACGATGCCGACGGGCTCGTCCCGCTCCAGCACGATCAGGTGGCGGAAGCCGCCGGCGGACATGGCGTGTGCGGCGTCGTCCAGGGTCCAGGCCGGTGCCGCGAAGACGACGTCGGTGGTGGTGTGGGCGTGGGCGCGCTCGGTGTCGGGGTCCTCGCCGCGGCCCACGGAGTTGAGGATGTCGCGTTCGGTGAGGATGCCGATGCCGGTTCCGTCGGGGTCGAGCACCACGGCCGCCCCGATGCGGCGGGCGGACATCAGGGCGGCGGCCTGGCGGAGGGTGTGGGCGGGACCGATGGTGAGGACCACGGTGCTCATGGCGTCGCGGACGAGCATGGGGTGGAGCCACCTCCTACCGGAAACCGCGGGGCCGGGCGGACGTTCGGATCCGCTCGTGCACGGTTTCACAAGTTCACAAGTGGGTGGACTCTCAGAGTGGCAGGCGAAGGGGAGGCCAACAAGAGGGCGCGTGCGGCCCGTCGGGGGCGCGCACGCGGTCCTCGGCGGCTCAGTAGCGCTGGTTGAGATATCCCAGCAGTTCGTCGTGCAGCAGGCCGTTCGACGCGGCCGCGTTGCCGCTGTGCGGACCGGGCCGTCCGTCGAGCCCGGTGAAGCTTCCGCCCGCCTCCGTCACGACGATCGAGGTGGCGGCCATGTCCCAGAGGGACAGCTCGGGCTCCGCACACAGGTCGACCGACCCCTCGGCGACCATCATGTAGGGCCAGAAGTCGCCGTACGCGCGCGTGCGCCACACCTCGCGGGTCAGATCGAGGAAGCCGTCCAGCCGCCCCTGCTCCTCCCACCCGCTGAGCGAGGAGTAGGCGAACGAGGCGTCGGCGAGCTGCGCGACCTGGGAGACGCGGAGCCGGGAGGCCGAGGTCAGACTGCGTCCGGTGAAGGCGCCGTGGCCCCGGGCGGCCCACCAGCGGCGTCCCAGCGCGGGTGCGGAGACCAGGCCGACGACCGGCTGGAAGCCGCCCTCACCGGCCTCCATCAGGGCGATCAGGGTGGCCCAGACGGGAACGCCGCGCACGTAGTTCTTGGTGCCGTCGATCGGGTCGATCACCCAGCGCCGGGGGCCGGTGCCCTCGACGCCGTACTCCTCGCCGAGGACCGCGTCCCTCGGGCGGGCCCGGGCGAGGTGACCGCGGATGAGTTCCTCCGCCGCCTTGTCCGCCTCGCTCACCGGCGTCATGTCCGGTTTGGTCTCCACCTTGAGGTCGAGGGCCTTGAACCGGTCCATCGTCGCGGCGTCGGCGGCATCCGCGAGGACATGGGCGAGACGCAGATCGTCGAGGTAGTCGGGCATGCAACGAACGGTATCGGCCGAGGAACGGGTGGAGCCACCAGGGCCCCGGAGCGGGATCCGGGACGCGGCGGTTCCTGGGCGGACGAAGGCGGTACGGACGGGGCACGGGCCGGGGCGCGGACGGGGACCGCCGGCGCGGCACGGCGTGCGGTGTCCGGGGCCCGGCCCCGCACCGCCCGGGTCCGGCCCCGCGCGAGGACCCTTGACAGTGCTGTCGGCCGCGTCAAACCTGAACCGCAGAGTCGCCCGCTCGCACCGAGGGAGGCGCTGATGCCCGCAGCGCGCGAGTCTCTGCTGGATGCCGCGTACGCCGCGCTCGCGCGCCGGCCCTGGTCGGCGGTGCGGATGGTGGACGTGGCCGCCGCGGCCGGGGTCTCGCGGCAGACGCTGTACAACGAGTTCGGCAGCAAGGACGGCCTGGCTCGGGCCCTGATCCGCCGCGAGGCCGACGCCTACCTCGCCGGGGTGGACCGCGCCCTCACCGCTCAGGGGGACCCCCGGGAACGCCTGACGGCGGCCGCCGAGTGGACGGTCGTCGCCGCCCGGGAGAACCCCCTGATCCGCGCCGTGCTCACCGGCTGCTGGGGCGAGCGCCTGCCCGCGCCCGCCCGGACGTCCGTGCCGTCCACCTCGTCCGTCCCGGCCCAGCGGCGCGCCGACGGCCCGCTGCCCTCACCCGGTGACGTCGTCGCCCTGGTGCGCGACCGGGCCGTCCACGCCCTCACCGGACCGGGCGCCGCGCGGGCCGATACGGCCGACCTGGCGCGGTCCAGCGAGCTGGTGGTCCGCCTCGCCCTGTCCTGCGTCGCCGCCCCGCCGGGCAACGGCAGCGTCACCGACCTCGTGCGCGGCGCCCTGCACCGCCCGCCCCCGGCCTGAGCGGGCGGGGTCGGCCGGGGAGCCGACCGCGAGGCCGTGGGCGGACGGCCGGGCGGATCGTTCCGGCGCGCTCGGCCTTCTCGGCCTTCTCGGCGTGCTCAGCGCGCTCGCGTGTGCAGTGCTCTCGGCACGTTCCGGTGCTCTCGTCGCGGGGTCTCGGCGCCCTCCGTGCTCTCGGCGCCCTCCGTGCTCCCCGTGCTCTCAGTGCGCCGAGCCGGACAGCTGCAGTCCGATCACTCCGATGATCACCAGGCTGATGGACACGATCTTCAGGGTCGAGACCAGGTCGCCCAGGAACACCATGCCGTAGATGGCCGTGCCCGCCGCGCCGATGCCCGTCCACACCGCGTACGCCGGACCGACGTCGAGCTTCTTCAGGGCGAGGGTGAGCAGTCCGAAGCTGCCCAGCGCGAAGGCCGCGAACGCGATCGTCGGCCACAGCCGGGTGAATCCGTGCGACAGCTTCAGGCACACGGCGAAACCGGTCTCCAGTAGCCCCGCCACCACGACCAGCAGCCACGCCATGTGTCGTCCTCCCGTTGGTCCACGCCCGGTGACCGCTGCGCCGGAGGGCGGGTTCGCTCCCACTCGTCCGGCTCGACCCGACTCGGTGCGATTATGCACGTGCCGTGTGCCGAGCGGGTCGCACAACGCGAAGATCAGTCGCCGTCCGTGCGTTCCCGGGCCGCCAGCAGCCGGCGCAGCGAGTACAGCCGGGCCGGGTCCGCGTGCCCCTCGGCGACCCAGGCGTCCAGCGCGCAGTCCGGCTCGTCGTGGCTGCACGCGCGGGGGCAGCCCTCGGTGCCCGGCTCCAGGTCCGGGAAGGCGTGGATGACCCGGGACGGATCGACGTGCGCCAGTCCGAAGGACCGGACCCCGGGGGTGTCGATCACCCACCCCTCCGCTCCCGCCAGCGGCAGCGCCAGCGCGGACGTCGTCGTGTGCCGGCCGCGTCCGGTCACCGCGTTGACGTGTCCCGTGCTGCGCCGCCGCTCCTCCGGCACCAGGGCGTTGACCAGCGTCGTCTTGCCGACCCCGGAGTGCCCGACGAACGCCGTGATCCGCCCCTCCAGCTGCTCCCGGACCCGTTCCACGGCCGCCCCGCTCTCCAGCTCCGCGCGGCTGGTGACCACGTAGGGGATGTCCAGGTCGCCGTACAGCTCCAGCAGCTGGTCGGGCGGGGCGAGGTCGGACTTGGTGAGCACCAGCAGCGGCGACAGGCCGCCGTCGTACGCCGCGACCAGGCACCGGTCGATCAGCCGGGGCCGGGGCTCGGGGTCGGCGAGGGCGGTGACGACGGCCAGCTGGTCGGCGTTGGCGACGACGACTCGCTCGTAGGGGTCGTCGTCGTCCGCGGTGCGGCGCAGCACCGACGTGCGCTCCTCGATGCGCACGATCCGCGCCAGGGTGTCCTTGCGGCCCGACAGGTCACCGACGATCGCCACCCGGTCACCGACCACGGCCGCCTTGCGCCCCAGCTCGCGGGCCTTCATGGCCGTCACGGTCCGGCCGTCGACCAGGCAGGTCAGCCGGCCCCGGTCGACGGTCAGCACCAGCCCCTCGGCGGCGTCCTCGTGCTTGGGCCGGATGTGGGTGCGCGGCCGGTTGCCCTTGCGGTTCGGGCGGGAGCGGATGTCGTCCTCGTCGGTGTGCTTGCCGTAGCGCCGCATGGTCCTGGAGTCCCTACGCCCCGAGCATCCCGGTCCACAGCTCCGGGAAGTCCGGCAGGGTCTTCGCGGTGGTCGCCACGTTCTCGATCTGCACGCCCTCGACCGCCAGGCCGATCACCGAACCGGCGGTGGCCATGCGGTGGTCCTCGTAGGTGTGGAAGACGCCGCCGTGCAGCCGCCGCGGACGGATGTGCAGGCCGTCGGCGGTCTCGGTGACGTCACCGCCGAGCTCGTTGATCTCCTTGGTGAGGGCGGCCAGCCGGTCCGTCTCGTGCAGCCGCAGGTGGGCCACACCGCGCAGGGTGGACGGCGAGTCCGCGAGGGCGGCCACCGCGGCGATGCCCGGGGTCAGCTCGCCGACCTCGCTCAGGTCCACGTCGATGCCGTGGACGCGGCCGGACCCGGTGAACACCAGCCCCTGCTCGGTCAGCTCGCAGGAGCCGCCCATCTCCGTGAAGATCTCCCGCAGCCGGTCGCCGGGCTGGGTGGTGTGCGCCGGCCAGTCCGGGACGACGACCCGCCCGCCGGTCACCAGTGCCGCCGCCAGGAACGGCTGGGCGTTGGACAGGTCCGGCTCGACGGTCAGGTCCCGGCCGAGCAGCGCCCCCGGGGTGACCCGCCAGACGTCGGGCTCGCCGCCCGCCTCCGGGGTGTCCACCTGGGCGCCGACCGCGCGCAGCATGTCGACCGTCATCCGGATGTGCGGCAGCGACGGCAGCGTGGCCCCGGTGTGGCGCACCTCCACGCCCTGGTTGAAGCGCGGCGCGGACAGCAGCAGCGCGCTGACGAACTGGGAGGACGACGAGGCGTCCACCGGCACCGTGCCGCCGTCGAGGGCGCCGCCGCCGTGCACGGTCAGCGGCAGCGCGCCGCGGCCGTCGTCGTCGATCCGGGCCCCGAGGTGCCGCAGCGCGTCGATGACACCGGTCAGGGGCCGCTCGTAGGAGCGGGGGTCGCCGTCGAAGCGGACGGGACCGTCGGCGAGCGTGGCCACGGGCGGCAGGAACCGCATGACGGTGCCCGCGTTGCCGACGTCGACGGTGGCCGGGCCGCGCAGGCCGGTGGGGACCACCCGCCACGCCTCACCGGTGCCGTCGGGGCCCACCCCCTCCTCGATCTCCACACCCATCGCGCGCAGCGCCTCGGCCATCAGCAGCGTGTCGCGGGAGCGCAGGGGGCGCCGCAGCCAGCCCGGCTCGGAGGCGAGGGCGGCGAGCACGAGGGCGCGGTTGGTGACCGACTTGGACCCGGGCACGTGGACCGTCGCGTTGACGGCTCCGCTCGCGTGCGGGGCGGGCCAGAGGGCGGTGTGGGCGGGGTTCGGGACCATGACGCCCACCATATAAGGAGGCCCGGACCGCGGTACGCCGCTGTCCGGGGGGCCGCGCCCGCCCGGCGGAGCGCGTGCCGGGGACGCCCACGCGTCGCGCGGCCCGCGGCTCACCACCCCAGCAGCCAGCGCCCCCCGCCGAGCAGCGAGCACAGCGACACCGCGTGGAAGAGGAAGAACCACAGCCCGGCCGGCACGTGGGTCAGCCGCGACAGCTGGTCGGCGTCGGAGTCGCCCGCGCCGCCCCGGGCCCGCTTGGCCTGGAGCTCGAAGGCCGGGCGGACGCCGCCCAGCAGCAGGAACCACACCACCGCGTACGCGAAGGCTGCCTGCACCTGCGGTCCCGCCAGCCAGGACACCAGCACGAAGGTGCCGCCCGTGACGAGCAGGCTCAGTGCGCCGTAGGCGTTGCGGATCATCACCAGCATGGCCACCAGCAGGGCGGTGGCCAGCCACAGCAGCAGGGTGATGCGCCCGGCACCGAGCAGGGCCGCGCCGCCGAGCCCCAGCAGCGGGGGAGCGGTGTACCCGGCGGCGGCGGTGAGGATCATGCCGATGCCGTGCGGCTTGCCGCGGCTGACGGTCAGCCCGCTGGTGTCCGAGTGCAGGCGTATCCCGGTGAGCGTGCGGCCGGTGAGCAGGGCGACCAGACCGTGCCCGCCCTCGTGGGCGATGGTGATGGCGTTGCGGGACAGCCGCCACAGGGAGTGCGGCACCACCACGACCAGCGCGGCGCCCAGGGTGGCGATCACCACCCACAGGTCGGGGTCGGGCTGGGTGCCGGACACCTCGTCCCAGAGGGAGGCGAACGAGGCTGCCGCGGTGCTGACCGTGCTGACCGTGCTGTCCATGTGTCTGTGAAGGCTCCCTCTGCGCGTGCGGAGTCTGGCAGTGTTGCACGTATGTGCGGACGGTATGCAGCGAGTCGCAGCCCCGAGGACCTCGCGGGCATCTTCGAGATCGAGAAGTGGGAACCGCAGGAGTCCCTGGAGCCCGACTACAACGTGGCGCCGACCAAGGAGGTGCACGCCGTTCTCGACCGTGCCCTGAAGGACGCGGACGACGACCGCCCGGTTCGCCAGCTCCGCACACTGAAGTGGGGCCTGGTGCCCTCCTGGTCCAAGACGCCCGAGGGCGGCGCCCGGATGATCAACGCCCGCGCGGAGACCGTCCACGAGAAGCCGTCCTACCGCCGCGCGTTCAGCACCCGGCGCTGCATCCTGCCGGCCGACGGCTACTACGAGTGGGTCACCGGCAAGCAGGAGCGGGACCTGGAGGTCGAGGGGAAGAAGAAGCGCCCCCGCAAGCAGCCCTACTTCGTCACCCCGGCCGACGGATCGGTGTTCGCGATGGCCGGCCTCTACGAGTTCTGGCGGGACCGGACGCTGCCGGACGACCACCCGCGGGCCTGGTGGGTGACCTGCTCCGTGATCACCACGGAGGCGGAGACCGGTCCGCTCGCCGTGTCCCCGGCGGACGGTCCGCGCTCCCTGTCCGAGATCCACCCGCGGATGCCGCTGATGCTCACCCCGGACCGCTGGGACGCCTGGCTGGACCCGGCCCGCACCGACGTCGAGGACCTGCGCGCGCTGCTCGCGCCGCCGCCCCCCGGCCTGATGCGCGCCTACCCGGTGTCCACGGCGGTCAGCAACGTCCGCAACAACGGCCCGGAGCTGCTGAAGGAGCTGGACGCCCCGGAAGAGGGCACACTCTTCTGACGTGACCCCCCGGAACACACCTGCCCCTCGCACCCCGGAGCCCTCCGAGGCCCCCGTCACCCGGACCGTCCCCACCGGCGCCGGCGACGCCCGGATCACCTGGCACCCCGCCCACGGCACCGCCCGGCTCGTCCTCGCCCTCGGCCACGGCGCCGGCGGCGGCATCGAGGCCCGGGACCTGCGGGCGCTGGCCGCCGTCCTGCCCGCGCACGGGATCACCGTGGCCCTGGTCGAGCAGCCCTGGCGGGTGGCCGGCAAGAAGGTGGCCCCCGCGCCGAAGACCCTGGACACCGGCTGGCGCGGGGTCTGGCCCGCGCTGGCGGAACCGGGGCTGCCGGTCGTCTCCGGCGGCCGCAGCGCCGGCGCCCGGGTGGCCTGCCGCACCGCCACGGAGCTGGGCGCCCGCGCCGTCCTCGCCCTGAGCTTCCCCCTGCACCCGCCGGGACGGCCGGAGAAGTCCCGCGCCGCCGAACTGCTCGGCGCCGGGGTGCCCACACTCGTCGTGCAGGGCGGCAACGACCCGTTCGGCGGGCCCGCCGAGTTCCCCGAGGGCCCTCACGAGCTGGTGGAGGTGCCGCACGGCGACCACGGCTTCGCGGTCCCCAAGCGCGCGGACATCACCCAGGACGAGGCGCTGGCCGTCGTCACGGACGCCGTGGCGCGGTGGGCCGGGGGTCTGTGACGGCACGGCGGGAATGTCCGGACGCCCTCGGCTGTTGAGGCGGACATACGTGCCGGTCACCGGCATCGCCGTCGTAGGAGAGGAAGTCCGCCGCATGGGTTCCACGCTCTGCCCGAACCGCAGTGCACGCGCCGACCTGGACTGGACGGTGCTGCCCGCGGCCCGGACCGCCCCGATTCGGGCGGCGGGCGGACCGGATCGTCGTCTATCCTCCGATTCGGGTGAGACCGGTTCCGGTCTCACGACGACACTCGAGGAGGTGGGTCCGGTTCCCGGTACCGACGCAGGGACCGAACACGGCCAGGCGGAGCAGCCCGAGGGCCGGGGTGGCGCGAGCGCCGAGACGAGCGCGGAGCGCAGCGCGCGCTTCGAGCGGGACGCGCTCGAATTCCTCGACCAGATGTACTCCGCCGCGCTGCGCATGACGCGCAACCCCGCGGACGCGGAGGACCTGGTCCAGGAGACGTACGCCAAGGCGTACGCGTCCTTCCACCAGTTCCGCGAAGGCACCAACCTCAAGGCGTGGCTGTACCGGATCCTCACCAACACCTTCATCAACTCGTACCGCAAGAAGCAGCGCGAGCCGCAGCGCAGCGGTGCCGAGGAGATCGAGGACTGGCAGCTCGCGCGCGCCGAGTCCCACATGTCCACCGGTCTGCGCTCCGCCGAGTCGCAGGCGCTGGACCACCTGCCCGACTCGGACGTGAAGGAAGCGCTGCAGGCGATCCCCGAGGAGTTCCGCATCGCGGTCTACCTCGCGGACGTCGAGGGCTTTGCCTACAAGGAGATCGCCGACATCATGGGCACACCCATCGGTACGGTGATGTCCCGCCTGCACCGTGGCCGCCGCCAGCTGCGCGGCATGCTCGAGGACTACGCCCGCGAGCGGGGGTTGGTCCCGGCCGGCGCCGGAAAGTCGAACGAAGCGAAAGGCTCGGGGTCATGAGCTGCGGAGAGCCGCACGAGACGGATTGCAGCGAAATCCTCGATCATCTCTACGAGTTCCTCGACCGTGAGATGCCGGATGCGGACTGCGTGAAGTTCGAGCACCACTTCGAGGAGTGCTCGCCCTGCCTGGAGAAGTACGGGCTGGAGCAGGCCGTCAAGAAGCTGGTCAAACGATGCTGCGGGCACGACGACGTGCCGGGCGACCTGCGGTCCAAGGTCATGGGCCGGATCGAACTGATCCGTTCCGGCCAGGCCGTGCCCGACCAGGACGTCACCGCCTCCTCCCCGGTCAGGCCGCAAGAGTCCTGACCCGCCGCGCGCCCCTCGCCGTCCCCTTCCGGACGGCGGTCCCCGGGCGGCGGCCCCCCGGGCGGCACCGCTCCCCGTAAGGGGTGGGGTCGTCACCCGTACGTGCTAATCCGCGGGTTATCGGCCCGCGGGGGCCCCTCCCGCCGCCCTAGGCTCCGAAGGCCGACGGCGGCGGGCCGAGTGCGGCGGCACGGTGGGGGAGGGGCTCATGGAGGCGTTACCGGCGCGGGCCCGCGCGTACGTCGTGGCGGTCGCCCTGCTCGCCGCCCTCTGCCTCCTGCCGGGCCCCCGGACCGCCTGGCCGGCGGTGGCCCTGCTCGCCGCGCTCTACGCCGGCTGTGAACACCTCGCCCGCTCGCGCCGCTTCGGTGCCCCAGGGCCGGGCGGTGCCTGCTACCCCGTGCTGCTCGCCGGCGCCTTCCTCCTGCCGCCGTCCGCCGCGGCCCTGGTCGCGCTGCCCGGCGCCCTGCTCATGCCCGTACCCCGGCCGCCGGACCCGCTCCGGCGGATCTGGCGCGCCGCTCAGCTGGTGCTCGCCGTCCGGGCCGCGGGTCTGGGACACCAGGCCGCCGGCGGGCCGGCCGCGGTCGCCGGCTGCGACGTCCCCCGGGCCCTGGGTGCGGCGGGCGTCGCCGTCCTCGCGTTCTGCCTCGTGCTCACCCTGCTGGACGGCGGCCTGCGGGTACTGACGGCGGGCGGCCCGCCCGGACCACCGGCCGGGCCCCCCGGCCGGGCGACGTGGTGGCGGCCGCTGCTGCCGCTGCTGCCACTGCTGGTGCCCGTCACCGTGCACGGGCTGGCCGGGCTGATGATGGCCCTGCTCTGGCGCAGCCCCTACGGGCCCGGGGCCGCCCTGCTGGTGCTCCTGCCGATGGCCGTCTCGCGGTGGGCGTTCGCCCAGTACCACCGGGAACGCGCGGCCCACCAGGCGACCATCCGCGCCCTGGTCCAGGCCGTCGACATCAAGGACGGCTACACGCGCGGGCACAGCGAACGCGTCGGCCACGCCTCCATGATGATCGCGCGCGAACTCGGCATGGACGACGAGCGGGTCGAGGTGCTGCGGTTCGCCGGCATCCTGCACGACGTCGGCAAACTCGGCGTCCCCACCCGGCTGCTCACCAAGGACGGGCCGCTCACCCCCGAGGAACGCCGGGTGATCGAGCTGCACCCCGAGTACGGGCACGAGATGGTGCGCGGCATCTCCTTCCTCGGGGAGGCCCGGGAGGCGGTGCTGCACCATCACGAGCGGATGGACGGCACCGGCTACCCCTACGGGCTGGCGGGCCGTCAGATCCCGGAGTCGGCCCGGGTGGTCGCGGTCGCCGACGCCTTCGACGCGATGACCTCCACCCGCTCCTACAGCAGGGCCCGGCCCGTGCCCGTGGCCCTGGAGGAACTGCGCCGGTGCGCGGGCTCCCACTTCGACCCGCGCATGGTGGCCGCCCTCGTCCGGGTGATCGGCCGGGACGGCTGGCACCCCGCGGTGACCGCCGACGAATCGGGCGCCCCCGCCGTTCCCGCGCCCGCCGCGCCCGTCGCCGGCCGGACCGGGGCACCGCGGTGACCCCGCCGCCCGGGGCCCGCGCGGGCACGCCCGTCACCCGGCGGCCCCGCCTGCCCCCCTTCGTGCACCTGTGCGCGGGCGTGGTGGCCGCGGGCTGCTTCGGCTCGGTCCTCTGGCACGGCGTCGAGGACCGGGACGCCCTCCTCGCCTTCACGGTGCTCATCGCCGTCGGCGAGCTCACCCGCCGGGGTGCGCCCCGGATCCGGCAGTCCGCGCCGCTCGCCGCCGCCGGGTCCATGGCGTACGCGCTGCTCGGCGACGTCGGCGGGCGGCCCGGCGGGCACGACGCCGCCCAGGCCGTCACCGTCGTGCTCGCCGCGTCCCTGCTGGGCAGCGTGCCGAACGTCGCCCGGGGGCACGGGCCCGGTGCCGACCGGCTGGCCCGCCGGGTGCTCGCCGTCGGCTTCGTCGCGGTGTGCTTCCAGCCCCTGTACGGCCGGGGCGCGTTCGACGACTGGCAGGGCCCCGCCCAGGCCCTGGTGCTGCTCGCGCTGCCCTGTCTGGCCACGCTCGGCGACGCCGTGCTGGCGGCCGCGCTCGCCCGCTCCCGCACCGGGTGGCCCTTCTGGCCGCTGCTGCGGGACGAGCTGCGGGCCGTCCCCGGCATCGAGGCCGCGGTGATCGCGACCGGGGCGGTGATGGCCCTCGCGGTCGCCGTGGTGGGCCTGTGGGCGCTGCCCGTCTTCTCGGTCCCGCTGCTGCTCGCCCAGCTGTCCCACCGGCGGTACGCCGCCGTCCGGGCCACCTACCGGCAGACCATCGCCTCGCTGGCCCGGGCCACCGAGATCGCGGGGTGCACCCCGGCCGGGCACGCCCGCCGGGTGGCCGGGCTCAGCCGCGCGGTGGGCCGCGACCTCGGGATGACCGCGCCCGAACTGACCCTGCTGGAGTACGCGGCGCTGATGCACGACATCGGGCAGCTGAGCCTGGTCGACCCGGTGCCGGCCGGCGCGACCTCCGCGCTGCCGGTCACCGAGCAGCGCCGGATCGCCCTGCTCGGCGGTGCCGTCGTGCGCCAGACCGGGGTCGACCCCCAGGTCGCCCGGATCGTGGAACAGCAGTGCGACCCGCACCCCGGACAGCCGCTCGCCGCGCGGATCGTCCGGGTGGTGAACGCGTACGAGGAGAAGTCCCGGGCAGGAGGCCCCGGCGGGCCGCTGACGGCACTGGAGGAGCTGAGGTTCGGTGCCGCGGGAGAGTACGCACCGGAGGTCGTCGCCGCCCTGGCCCGGGTGCTGGCGCGGAACACGGAGGTGGGGCGTGAACACGGGGACGGAGCGTGGTGAGGGCCACGAACGGGACTGTCTGACCCGGTACGGGGCTGGGTAACCCATGGGTAATGAGCGCCCTTCCGGCCGTACGTGGTTGGATGCGAAGTGGAGAGTGTCAGGGGGCGCGGAAAGGCACAGCCGGCCCACCGCACGGAACTGGCAGGCGGGAATCGTGAGGATCTTCGGCAAGGGACGGAACCGGCCCTCCGCCTCCTGGCGGCAGGCCACGGACCGCGCGTTCACCCTCATCGGCGACGGCCGGTACGAGGACGCCGGCGCGCTGCTGACCCGTGCCGCCGACCTGGAACCCTGGCTGTCGGAGTCCTGGTTCAACCTCGCGCTGCTGCACAAGTTCCGGCACGACTGGGAGCAGGCGCGGGCGGCCGGGCTGCGGGCCGTCGCCCTGCTCGACCGGGACACCGGGGCGCCCGACTGGTGGAACGTCGGCATCGCCGCCACCGCCCTGCAGGACTGGCCGCTGGCCCGCCGTGCCTGGCAGGCCTACGGACTGAAGGTGCCCGGCTCGCCCACCGACTCCGGTGAACCGCTCGGCATGGACCTGGGCAGCGCCGCCGTGCGGCTGTCCCCGGAGGGCGAGGCCGAGGTGGTGTGGGGGCGCCGGCTGGACCCGGCCCGCATCGAGGTGCTGTCGATCCCGCTGCCGTCCTCCGGCCGCCGCTGGGGCGAGGTCGTCCTGCACGACGGGGTGCCGCACGGGGAGCGCAGCACGGCCGCCGGGCACACCTACCCGGTGTTCGACGAGATCGAGTTGTGGGCGCCGTCACCCGTGCCGACCTGGGTGGTCCTGCTGGAGGCCGAGACCGAGGCCGACCGGGACGCCCTGGAGGCGCTGGCCGCCGACGCCGGGTTCGCCGCCGAGGACTGGTCGTCGTCGGTGCGGCTGCTGTGCCGGATGTGCTCCGAGTCCCGGATGCCCTCCGACGAGGGCGAGGGCGAGCACCTCGACCCGCACGACCACAGCGAGCCGGGACACCCCGGCCCCTTGGGCCACCGCACCGACGGGCAGTTGTGGGTACCCGAGCGGGAGTGCGGGGTGGCGGCGCCGGCGGCGCTGGTGCGCGGGCTGCTGGACGGGTGGGTCGCCGACAGCCCGGACTCCCGCGACTGGCGGGACCTCGAAGAGGTCTGCTGAGCACACCCCCGCCCGCCCGGCCGGAGCGGACCCTGTTCCCCGCGCCCCCGGCGGGCGCGCTCCCCGTACCCTGTAGCAGCATCCCAGCCCGGATTTTTCAGGAAGGCACACGTCGGTCATGGCTCAGCAGGACACCGATCAGCAGCACGCGGGCGTGCTCCCCGTGGACGACGAGGGGTATGTCATCGACACGGAGGACTGCGAGGAGCGCGAGGCCGCCTACCGCGAGCGCGGCACCTCCCGCCCGATCACCGTGGTCGGCAACCCGGTGCTGCACAAGGAGTGCCGGGACGTCACGGAGTTCGACGACGCGCTGCGGCAGCTGGTGGACGACATGTTCGCCAGCCAGCGCACCGCCGAGGGCGTGGGCCTGGCCGCCAACCAGATCGGCGTCGACCTGAAGGTCTTCGTCTACGACTGCCCGGACGACGAGGGCACCCGCCACGTCGGCGTCGTCTGCAACCCGAAGCTGGTCGAACTGCCCGCCGAGCGGCGGCGGCTGGACGACAGCAACGAGGGCTGCCTGTCGGTGCCCACCGCCTACGCGCCGCTGGCCCGCCCCGACTACGCCGAGGTGACCGGGCAGGACGAGCGGGGCAACCCGATCAAGGTCCGCGGCACCGGCTACTTCGCGCGCTGCCTGCAGCACGAGACCGACCACCTCTACGGCTACCTCTACATCGACCGGCTGTCCAAGCGGGAACGCAAGGACGCGCTGCGGCAGATGGCCGAGAACGAGCCCCGCTACCCCGTGGTCGCCAACGACTGAGCCGCGCGGGCCCGCCGGGTCCGCACACCCCGCGCTCCCCTTCCGTACGGCGTCCGGTCCCGGGTCACTCCGGGACCGGACGCCGTTCGCGTCCCGGCACCCCGTTCGGTCCCCAGCGGTCCCTCCTGAACCAAATCAAGACACCCAACAGGAGGTTCTCGGCACCCTGGGGTGGTGAATGAGGCAAATCCGTTCCCAGAACGGTCAGTTGTGGTGCTGAATAGAGGAACGGGGATATGCACCGGCGCACACCCGGCGGGGGACGGGCGTACGCAACCGGCGGCTGAGAGGGGATTGTTCGTGCATGCTTTGTCACACGGCACCACATCGACACCGACGACCGTCGCGGTTCCACCGGCGCTCTCCCTCCCGGTGATCGAGGCGTCGTTTCCCCGGCAACTCCATCCGTATTGGCCGAAGCTCCAGGAGAACACCCGTGCGTGGCTGCTCGAAAAGCGGCTCATGCCCGCGGACAAGGTGGCGGAATATGCCGACGGCCTGTGCTACACGGACCTCATGGCCGGCTACTACCTCGGCGCCCCCGACGAGGTCATGCAGGCGATAGCGGACTACAGCGCGTGGTTCTTCGTCTGGGACGACCGGCACGACCGCGACATCGTCCACGACCGCCCCGACGCCTGGCGGCGGCTCAAGGAGCGGCTGCACAGCGCCCTCGACCGCCCCGGGGACCACCTGCGGCACCACGATCCCCTGGTGGCGGGGCTCGCGGACAGCGTGGGGCGGCTGTTCTCGTTCCTGCCCGCCTCGTGGAACGCCCGGTTCACCCGGCACTTCCACACCGTCATCGAGGCGTACGACCGCGAATTCGAGAACCGGAGGCAGGGCGTCGTCCCGGGCGTCGAGGAATACCTGGAACTGCGCCGCCTCACCTTCGCGCACTGGATCTGGACCGATCTCCTGGAACCCAGCGCGGGCCTCGAACTCCCGGATTCCGTCCGGAAGAACCCGGCCTACCGGAAGGCGGCGCTGCTCAGTCAGGAATTCGCCGCCTGGTACAACGATCTCTGCTCCCTTCCCAAGGAATTGGCGGGAAGTGAGGTGCACAATCTCGGAATCAGTCTCGTCACTCACCAGGAAATGACACTCGAAGAGGCGGTTGCCGATCTCCGGCGCCGCATCCTGGAATGCATCGAAGGATTCCTGGAGGCGGAGGAGGAGGCATTACGGTTCGCCGACGGTCTCGACGACGGCACCGTGGGCGGAAAGGAATTGAGCGCCGCCGTGCGCGCCTGCCTCGGAAACATGCGGAACTGGTTCAGTTCCGTCTACTGGTTCCACCACGAGTCCGGCCGGTACCGGGTCGACAGCTGGGACGACCGGTCCACGCCCCCGTACGTCAACAACGAAGCGGCAGGTGAGAAATGACCGTCGAGTCGGTGAAACCCGAATCAACGACCCCGGCCGGTCTGCGGGTGCCCCCCGTCGCGGGCGGCGGAGTCCCGGGACTCGGCCACGGCTGGAAGCTGGTCAGGGACCCGCTGGCCTTCATGGCCCAACTGCGCGACCACGGTGACGTCGTGCGCCTCAAACTGGGGCCCAAGACCGTCTACGCCGTCACCACCCCGGCGCTCACCGGAGCGCTCGCCCTCAGCCCCGACTACATCATCTCCGGGCCGCTCTGGGAGTCCCTGGAGGGCCTGCTCGGCAAGGAGGGCGTGGCCACCGCCAACGGCCCGCTGCACCGCCGCCAGCGGCGCACCATCCAGCCCGCGTTCAAGCTGGACGCCATCCCCGCCTACGGGCCGATCATGGAGGAGGAGGCGCACGCCCTGGTCGAGCGGTGGGCGTCCGGCGCCACCATCGACGCCACCTCCGAGTCCTTCCGCGTCGCCGTGCGCGTCGCGGCCCGCTGCCTGCTGCGCGGCCGGTTCATGGACGAGCGGGCGGAACGCCTGTGCGTCGCCCTGGCCACCGTCTTCCGCGGCATGTACCGGCGCATGGTCGTACCGCTCGGCCCGCTCTACAGGCTGCCCCTCCCGGCCAACCGCGAATTCAACCGGGCGCTGGCCGATTTGCATCTCCTGGTCGACGAGATCGTCGCCGAACGCCGGGCATCCGGTCAAAAGCCGGACGATTTGCTGACGGCATTGCTGGAGGCCAAGGACGACAATGGCGACCCCATCGGGGAACAGGAGATCCACGACCAGGTCGTCGCGATACTCACCCCCGGCAGTGAAACGATCGCCTCGACGATCATGTGGCTGCTGGAGTTGCTCGCCGACCACCCGGAGCACGGGGACAAGGTGCGCGAGGAAGTGCTCTCCGTCACCGGAGGGCGACCGGTCGCATTCGCGGACGTGCGCGGGCTCACGTACACGGCCAATGTCGTCGTCGAGGCGATGCGTTTGCGCCCGGCCGTCTGGATTCTGACCCGGCGGGCGGTCACCGACACGGAACTCGGCGGCTATCACATTCCGGCCGGGGCCGACATCATCTACAGTCCGTACGCGATCCAACGCGATCCGAAATCGTACGAGCGCCACCTGGAGTTCGATCCCGACCGCTGGCTCCCCGAACGTTCGAAGGATCTGCCGAAATATGCCATGCGGCCCTTCAGCGTGGGCAACCGCAAATGCCCGAGCGACCACTTCTCCATGGCCATGCTGACGCTGATCACGGCGGCGGTGGCCACCCGGTTCCGCTTCGAGCAGACGGAGGCGTCCGACGCGGCCACCCGCGTCGGCATCACCCTGCGCCCGAACCGCCTGCTGCTGCGGCCGGTCGAGCGCTGAGTCCCGCCCGCCGGCGGGCGTTCACGCGGCCTCGGGGCCGCGGAACGTCCGCCGGTAGGCGTTCGGCGTGGTGCCCACGGCCCGCACGAAGTGGTGGCGCAGCGCGGCGGCGGTGCCGAAGCCGGTGCGCCCCGCGATCGCGTCCACCGTCTCGTCGGTCCCCTCCAGCAGGCGCTGCGCCAGCAGCACCCGCTGGCCCAGGACCCAGCGGTAGGGCGTGGTGCCGGTCTCCTGCTGGAACCGGCGGGCGAAGGTCCGCGGCGACATCAGTGCGCGGGTCGCGAGCTGTTCGACGGTGACCTCCTCGTCGAGATGCTCCTGCAGCCACACCAGCACGTCCGAGACGGTGTCGCCGCCCGTGCGCGGCACGGGGCGCTCGATGTACTGCGCCTGGCCGCCGTCGCGGTGCGGGGGCACGACCATGCGCCGGGCGATCCGGTTGGCGACCTCCGAGCCGTGCTCCTTGCGCACCAGGTGCAGACAGGCGTCGATGCCGGCGGCCGTGCCGGCGGAGGTGATCACCGGGCCCTCGTCGATGTAGAGCACGTCCGGTTCCACCGTCAGGTGCGGGTACTGCCGCTTCAGCTCCTCGGCGTGGCGCCAGTGCACCGTGGCCCGGCGGCCGTCGAGCAGTCCGGCCGCGGCCAGGACGAAGACCCCCGAGCAGACGCTGGCCACCCGGGCCCCGCGTGCCACGCCGCGGCGCAGCGCGTCCAGCAGCTCGGGCGGGAAGGACCGGGCATCGAAACTGCGTCCCGCCGGGACCGCGATGAGGTCGGCGCTCTCCAGGCGTTCGAGGCCGTGGTCGACCCGGATCGTGAAGCCCGCCTCGGTGCGCAGGACCGGGCCCTCGGCGGAGGCCACCGCGAAGTCGTAGGCGGGCAGGCCCTCGTCGGTGCGGTCGGTGCCGAAGACCTCGCAGACCACGCCGAGTTCGAAGGGGTTCACGCCGTCGAGGAGGGCGACGGCCACATTCCGGAGCATGACACCAGTCTGCCGCGCGGGTGGCAGTAAATCGAGGGTGTACGGCAGCCCTGCCACTGTCGGTAAGGACCGTGAGCGGCGAGACTCATGTCTATGGATACGACACAGACGCAAGCACTGATCGGAATGCTCTTCGTTCTCGGACTGTTCGCGCTGATGATCCTGCCCGCCGTGGTCGGCATCGCGCGCGACCGGCGGATCGACCGCCAGATCCGGCAGGCCGAGACCGCACCCCTGCCCCGGCGCACCGCCGCACTGCGGTCCGTGCCGGCGGACCGGTCCGCCCCGGTGCGGAGCACCGCCCCGCACCACACCTCGCGAGCGGCGTGACACGGGGCGGCGCCCCGCCTGAGCGGGGCCGTACGGCCCGCCGGGTACGGCCCGGCGGGCCCCGGGGACCCGTCGTCCGGGCCGCGCCGGACTCGCCGGACGGGTGACTAGAAGTCCTCGTCCAGGTCGACCGTGCCCTCCACGGCGACCTGGTAGGCGGACGGACGGCGCTCGAAGAAGTTGGTCAGCTCCTGGACACCCTGGAGCTCCATGAACGAGAACGGGTTCTCCGAGCCGTACACCGGCGCGAAGCCCAGCCGGGTCAGCCGCTGGTCGGCGACGCACTCCAGGTACTGCCGCATCGACTCGGTGTTCATCCCGGGCAGGCCGTCACCGCACAGGTCCCGCGCGAACTGCAGCTCCGCCTCCACCGCCTCGCGGAGCATGTCCGTCACCTGCTGCCCCAGCTGCTCGTCGAACAGCTCCGGCTCCTCCTTGCGCACGGTGTCGACCACGTCGAAGGCGAAGGACATGTGCATCGTCTCGTCGCGGAACACCCAGTTGGTCCCGGTCGCCAGGCCGTGCAGCAGGCCGCGGCTGCGGAACCAGTACACGTAGGCGAAGGCGCCGTAGAAGAACAGGCCCTCGATGCAGGCCGCGAAGCAGATCAGGTTGAGCAGGAACCGGCGGCGGTCCGCGCGGGTCTCCAGCCGCTCCAGCTTCTCCACCGAGTCCATCCACCGGAAGCAGAACTCGGCCTTCTCCCGGATGGACGGGATGTTCTCCACCGCGGCGAAGGCGGCCGCCCGGTCCTCCGGGTCGGGCAGGTAGGTGTCCAGCAGCGTCAGATAGAACTGGACGTGCACCGCCTCCTCGAACAGCTGCCGGGACAGGTACAGCCGGGCCTCGGGGGAGTTGATGTGCTTGTAGAGCGTCAGCACCAGGTTGTTCGCGACGATCGAGTCACCGGTGGCGAAGAACGCCACCAGCCGGCCGATGAGGTGCTGCTCGGACGGGCTGAGCTTCGCCAGGTCGGCCACGTCGGAGTGGAGGTCGACCTCCTCCACGTGCCAGGTGTTCTTGATGGCGTCCCGGTAGCGCTCGTAGAAGTCGGGGTAGCGCATGGGCCGCAGCGTCAGTTCGAAGCCCGGGTCGAGCAGGTTCTGGGTACGGGTGGGGCTGGTCATCACTGGCAGGCCTCGCAGGACTCGGGGTTTTCCAGGGAGCAGGCGACGGCGTCGTCGGGCGCCGCCTGCGGGACGGGCACGGCCGCCGGGGTCTGGGCCCGGGCGGCACGGGCGATGCGGGTCGCCGGACGCGACCGCAGGTAGTACGTGGTCTTCAGCCCCTGCTTCCAGGCGTACGCGTACATCGACGACAGCTTTCCGATGGTCGGCGTCTCCAGGAACAGGTTCAGCGACTGCGACTGGTCCAGGAACGGGGTGCGCGCGGCGGCCATGTCGATCAGTCCGCGCTGCGGGATCTCCCACGCCGTGCGGTAGAGCCGGCGCACCTCCTCGGGGATCCACGCGAAGCCCTGCACCGAGCCGCCCGCGTCGCGCAGCGCCTCCCGCGTGCGCGCGTCCCACACGCCGAGCCGCTTCAGGTCGTCCACCAGGTAGGAGTTGACCTGCAGGAACTCGCCCGACAGCGTCTCGCGCTTGAACAGGTTCGACACCTGCGGCTCGATGCACTCGTAGACGCCCGCGATCGAGGCGATGGTGGCCGTCGGCGCGATCGCCAGCAGCAGCGCGTTGCGCATCCCGGTCCGCGCGATCCGCTCCCGCAGCGCCGACCACCGCTCGGGCCACGCCAGGTCCGTCGCGTAGTGGTCGGGGTGCAGCACGCCCCGGGCGGTCCGGGTGTGCTCCCAGGCCGGCAGCGGGCCGTTGCGCTCCGCGAGGTCCGCGGACGTCTCGTAGGCGGCCAGCATGATCCGCTCGGCGATCCGGGTGGACAGCGCCCGCGCCTCGGGGGAGTCGAAGGGCAGCCGGAGCTGGAAGAACACGTCCTGGAGGCCCATCGCGCCCAGGCCCACCGGGCGCCAGCGGGCGTTGGAACGCTCCGCCTGTTCCGTCGGGTAGAAGTTGATGTCCACCACCCGGTCGAGGAACGTGACGGCCGTGCGGACGGTCGCGTCCAGTCGCTCCCAGTCCAGGTCGCCCGCCTCCGGGTCCACGAACGCGCCCAGGTTGACCGACCCCAGGTTGCAGACCGCCGTCTCCCCGTCGTCGGTGACCTCCAGGATCTCCGTGCACAGGTTCGAGGAGTGGACGACGTGCCCGGGCGTGGCCGTCTGGTTGGCGGTGCGGTTGGCGGCGTCCTTGAAGGTCATCCAGCCGTTGCCGGTCTGCGCCAGGGTGCGCATCATCCGGCCGTACAGCTCCCGCGCGGGCAGCGTCCGGCGGGCCAGGCCCTTCGCCTCGGCCGCGCGGTAGGCGGCGTCGAACTCCTCGCCCCACAGGTCCACCAGCTCCGGCACGTCCGCCGGGGAGAACAGCGACCACGGGGCGTCGGCGTCCACCCGGCGCATGAACTCGTCCGGCACCCAGTGCGCCAGGTTCAGGTTGTGCGTACGGCGGGCGTCCTCGCCGGTGTTGTCGCGCAGCTCCAGGAACTCCTCGATGTCCGCGTGCCAGGTCTCCAGGTAGACCGCCGCCGCGCCCTTGCGCCGCCCGCCCTGGTTGACCGCGGCCACCGAGGCGTCCAGCGTCTTCAGGAACGGGACGATGCCGTTGGAGTGCCCGTTGGTGCCGCGGATCAGCGAACCCCGGGCGCGGATGCGGGAGTAGGCCAGGCCGATGCCGCCCGCGTGCTTGGAGAGGCGGGCCACCTGGTGGTAGCGCTCGTAGATCGAGTCCAGCTCGTCCCGCGGGGAGTCCAGCAGGTAGCAGGACGACATCTGCGGGTGCCGCGTACCGGAGTTGAACAGGGTGGGGGAGGACGGCAGGTAGTCCAGGCGGCTCATCAGCCCGTACAGCGCGGCCACTTCGTCCACCGACCGGGTGCTGTCGTCCTCGGCGAGCCCGGAGGCGACGCGCAGCAGGAAGTGCTGCGGGGTCTCGACGACCCTGCGGGTGATCGGGTGCCGCAGCAGGTAGCGGCTGTGCAGGGTACGCAGCCCGAAGTAGCCGAAGCGGTCGTCCGCGCCGGTGTCGACCAGCGCGTCCAGCCGGTCGGCGTGCCGCCGGACGAAGCCCGCCGTCCGGTCGGCGACGAGCCCTTCGCGGTGCCCGGTCGCGACGGACGAGGAGAACGAGGTGACGCCCTGCGAGGCGGCCTCCTCGCGGATGGCGAGGGTCAGCAGCCGGGCGGCGAGGCGGGAGTAGGCGGGGTCCTCGGAGATGAGCCCGGCCGCGGCCTCGGTGGCCAGCTCCCGCAGCTCCGCCTCGTCCGCCCGCGCGGACCGGCCGCGCAGCGCGGCGGCGGCCACCCGGCCGGGGTCGGCGTCGGGGAGGTCGGCGGTCAGCACGGTCAGGGTGCGCAGCAGCGCGGCACCCGGGCCGTCGCCCTCCGGGGGTACGTCACTGGCTGAGACCGGATCCGCTGGCGCGATGGTCACGTGGGGCTCTCCCTCGCTCGGCACGGGGCCTCGTCGAGGGCAGGGGGCAGCACGGGACGCGCACGGCGTCGTGCGTCCACCGGCCCATTCCGCGAGGCCCGGACGTCGGAGCACCCGGGCCGGACGGCCGGGCGCACTGTCGGCAGGTCCTCGGACTGAAGCCCGTGCGCGGGCGCGGGGAAACGCGAACACGCACAAGTACACCGTTGCGGGACAGTTCCGGATTCGCACCGGATTCCCCTGCGGCGACAGCGAGCATGAGCATACATCTTGTGCCGGGCGTTGCGGACAGCCCCATATCTTGTGGCGCGCCCGGTGCCGGAGCGCCGGTGTCAGAGCGTCAGCTCGTAGGACAGCAGCGTGAGGTCGTCCAGGTGCGGGACCGGGTTCCAGTCGCGGTGCGGGGTGCGGACGAAGCCCAGTCGCCGGTAGATCCGGTGCGCCGCGTGCATGCTCGGCTGGGTCGACAGCACGACCCGCACGCAGCCGTCCACGGCCCGCGCCCGGTCCACGCACGCCCGCACCAGGGCCTCGCCGGTGCCCCGCCCCCGGGCGGCCCGGTCGACCGCCAGCATCCTGATCTCCGCCTCGCCGGTCCCGGCCAGGTCCGCCATCGGCCCGCCGTGCGGCACGAACGTCACCCCGCCCAGCACCCGGCCGCCGGGCGGCGGTTCACCCTCCACGGCGACCAGCACCTCGGCGGCCGCGGCCCGCTTCGCGACGTCCCGCAGTTCGCCCAGGTACGGGTCGCTGTCCCCGAAGTCGAGGAGCCCGTCGTCGAGATAGGCGCGGGCGGTGAGCGTGCCGAGCGTCGCGTACTCGGCGGGCAGGGCCCGGCGGATGGTGATGTCCATGGGGCGATTCTGCCCCCGGCACGGGGCGGCGGGCCGACGGTTTTCCACCGTCGGCCCGCCGTCCCCCGCCCCTGGGGGGCGTCAGTGCGCGCTGCCCGCCGTCGCCGGCGGGAGCTCCACCTGCACGCCCGGGTCGCCCGCGTCCGCCGTGTAGTCCTGCGGCTGCGTCTCGTCGATGCCCTCGGGCGCCTTGGCGGCCCGCAGGACGAACGTCAGCACCACCGTCACCAGCACGTTGATCACGAACGCGGTGAGACCGATGTAGCCGATCTCGCCGATGCCCGGGATCTCCTTCGCCGAGCCGCCGAAGTGCTTCTGCGTCGGCGACGCCACCCCGTACGCGGCGACCGTGCCGTAGACCATGCCGACCGCCCAGCCGCCGAGCAGCGCCCAGCGGTGGAACCAGCGGGTGAACAGGCCGCCCACCAGCGCCGGGAAGGTCTGCAGGATCCAGATGCCGCCGAGCAGTTGGAAGTTGATCGCCACGGTCTTGTCCATGGTCAGGACGAAGGCCAGCGCACCCACCTTCACCAGCAGCGACACGATCTTGGAGACCTTGGTCTCCTGCGCCGGTGTCGCGTCGGGCCGGATGAAGTCCTTGTAGATGTTGCGGGTGAACAGGTTCGCCGCCGCGATCGACATGATCGCCGCCGGCACCAGCGCCCCGATGCCGATGGCCGCGAAGGCCACCCCCGCGAACCAGTCCGGGAACATGTCCTCGAACAGCTGCGGGATCGCCAGCTGGCCGTTCTGCACGGACACGCCCGCCGCGATCGCCATGAAGCCGAGCAGCGCCAGCAGGCCCAGCATGAGCGAGTACAGGGGCAGGATCGTGGTGTTGCGACGGATCACCTCGCGGCTGCGCGAGGACAGCGTCGCGGTGATCGAGTGCGGGTACATGAACAGCGCGAGCGCCGACCCCAGCGCCAGCGTCGCGTACGTCCACTGACCCGCGTCCCCGGGCACCAGCGCCCCGCGCGGGGCCCCCGTCGCCGGGTTGGTCTCGTCGAAGGCCGCGCCCGCCTTGGCGAAGATCTCGTCGAAGCCGCCCAGCTTGATCGGGATGTAGATGATCGCCACCGCGATGACGAGGTAGATCAGCGTGTCCTTCACGAACGCGATCAGCGCGGGCGCCCGCAGGCCGGACGAGTACGTGTACGCCGCCAGGACGCCGAACGCGATCAGCAGCGGCAGGTCCTTGACGAACCAGTTGGTGTGCTCGCCGCCGCCGATGCCCATCACGTCCAGCACGGCCTGGATGCCGACCAGTTGGAGCGCGATGTACGGCATCGTCGCCAGGATGCCGGTCACGGCGACCGCCAGTGAGAGCCCCTTCGAGCCGAACCGGCCGCGCACGAAGTCCGACGTCGTCACATAGCCGTGCTTGTGCGACACCGACCACAGGCGGGGCAGGAAGGTGAAGATCAGCGGGTACACCAGGATCGTGTACGGCACCGCGAAGAAGCCCGCCGCGCCGGCCGCGTAGATGGCCGCGGGCACGGCCACGAAGGTGTACGCGGTGTACAGGTCACCGCCGAGCAGGAACCAGGTCACCCAGGTGCCGAACGACCGGCCGCCCAGCCCCCACTCGTCCAGGTTGTCCGCGTTCTCGGCCTTGCGCCAGCGCGCGGCCAGGAAGCCCATGGCCGTGACCAGGACGAAGAAGAAGAGGAAGACGGCGAGTGCCACGCCGTTCACGCCGTCCTTCACCGCGGTGCACCGCCCTTCCGGGCGCGGCGGGCGCGCTGGTCACGCTTCCACAGCTGGTACGCGACCATCGTCAGCGCCGTGGACAGCAGGACCCACAGCATCTGGTACCAGTAGAAGAACGGGATGCCGATGAGGACGGGCTCGGTCCTGGCGTACGAGCCGACCCACAGCATCGCCACGAACGGTGCGCTGAGGCAGAGGGCGATGACGACGCGTGCGGGCGTCACCACGGGCTCCGCGGTTGGTTGTTCCGGGGCTTTCGACATCGGTCTGTTCCGTCCCCTCACTGATCTCCGGCGTCGTGCGCAGGAAATCTAGGGGCCGAGGTAACGAAGCCGTAACCCCCGTCGCGGACAGCGGTATCCCAACGCCGCCCAACCGCAAGGCAACAGCAACGGAAATCCTGTCAACCACCCGATTGCGGCGGGTCTGTCCGTGACCCGGACGAGGGACCGCGGGACCCGGCGGGGATCACTCCTGGGGCCGCTTGAGGCGGGCGACGAACTTGTACCGGTCGCCCCGGTACACCGACCGCACCCACTCCACGGGCTGCCCGTCCCGGTCCCGCGAGTGCCGCGAGAGCATCAGCATCGGCAGACCCACGTCGGTGCCCAGCAGACCGGCCTCGCGCGGGGTGGCGAGCGAGGTCTCGATGGTCTCCTCGGCCTCCGCGAGGTGGACGTCGTACACCTCCGCCAGGGCGGTGTAGAGCGACGTGTACTTGGCCAGGCTGCGGCGCAGTGCCGGGAAGCGCTTGGCGGACAGGTGGGTGGTCTCGATGGCCATCGGCTCGCCGTTGGCCATGCGCAGCCGTTCGATGCGCAGCACCCGCCCGCCGGGCGCGATGTCCAGCAGCCCCGCGAGCCGGTCGTCGGCGGTGATGTAGCCGATGTCCAGCAGCTGCGAGGTCGGCTCCAGGCCCTGCGCGCGCATGTCCTCCGTGTAGGAGGTGAGCTGCAGCGCCTGCGAGACCTTGGGCTTGGCGACGAAGGTGCCCTTGCCCTGGATGCGCTCCAGGCGGCCCTCGACCACCAGCTCCTGGAGCGCCTGGCGCACGGTGGTGCGCGAGGTGTCGAACTCCGCGGCCAGCGTGCGCTCGGGCGGGACCGCGGTGCCGGGGGGCGCCGTCTCGGTCATCTCGAGCAGGTGCTTCTTCAGCCGGTAGTACTTCGGCACCCGCGCCGTACGGACCGCAGTCCCACCCTCGTTCTCCGCACTGCTGACGTCGGTGCTCATGCTCTGCCTTCCCGGCTACCGGTGCCGAAGCGACCGACATCCCATCGGCCGCGGCTCACATCGTGGCACGGCTCGGGGCGGGGATGTGCCCGCACGGTCCGTGATCCCCTCTGTATACCGCCGGGACCGGATGCTGGTCTAGGCCACCACCGCCGGGCCGGAGCCCCGGCGCCCGGCCCGGGGAGCGGAGGTGACGCCCCCGGGCCGGGGCGGTGCCCCGAGGGCGGATCAGATGCCCTGCCAGTCCGGCTTGTGGGCGAAGGTGTGCCGGAAGTAGTCGGCGTGCTGCAGCTTGGCCGCCGCCGCCTCGTCGACGACCACCGTGGCGTGCGGGTGCATCTGCAGCGCGGAGGCCGGGCAGACCGCCGCGACCGGGCCCTCGACGGTGGCGGCCACCGCGTCCGCCTTGCCCGCGCCGGTGGCGAGCAGCACCAGGTGGCGCGCCTCCAGGATGGTGCCGATGCCCTGGGTGATGACGTGGTGCGGCACCTGCTCGACGTCCCCGTCGAAGAAGCGCGCGTTGTCCTTGCGGGTCTGCTCGGTCAGCGTCTTGATCCGGGTGCGGGAAACGAGCGAGGAGCAGGGTTCGTTGAACCCGATGTGCCCGTCGGTCCCGATCCCCAGCAGCTGCAGGTCCACGCCGCCGGCCTCGCCCAGCTGCCGGTCGTAGGCCTCGCACGCGGCCTGGACGTCCTCGGCGGTGCCGTCGGGCCCCATGAACGCTGCGGGGTCGATGCCGAGCGGTTCCAGCACCTCGCGCCGCAGCACGGAGCGGTAGGACTCCGGGTGGTCGGCGGGCAGCCCCACGTACTCGTCCAGCTGGGCGACGCGGGCCCGGGAGGTGTCCACCGCGCCGGAGCGCACCTGGGCCGCGAGCGCCTGGTAGACGGGCAAGGGCGTCGAACCGGTGGCCACGCCGAGCAGGGCGTCCGGCTTGCGCCGAAGGAGCTGCGCCATGGCGTCGGCGATGAGTTCGCCGCCGGCCTTGGCATCCGGAACGATGACAACTTCCACGCTGGGCCTGCCGATCTGAGAGAAGGACTCGACTGGGACGGGACCGCCGGGGAACCCCGGGCGGATCCCTGGTGGTTTAGACCAATTGGAACTTACCAGGGTACGGCGTGACCTCCCCGCGCGCGAACCCGTCCACGGACCGGAAAACCGGCGCTGCCGCCTTCCCGGGCCCCGGAGGCGGGCATCCCGTGCCCCCGGGCGTGCGAGATGCGCGGCATCCCGGGCGGCCCCGCACTCCGGGCCCCTCCGGCCGGACGGTCCGCCGGGCGGGTCGTACGGGTTAGGCTGCATGGTGGACGCCCGCGGGTGGTGCGCGGCCGGACGCGGCGAGTCGGACGAACGGTCTCCGGCACATGGACAGGAACACTGGTCTAGTCCACAATGCAGAGCGGGATGATCGATCGCAGCAACCGCCCGTCGGACGATCTCTTGTCAGAACGCCCGCCCGCCGGGACGATCGGAACACCACACGGACTCGCCCTCCCCGCACAGGAGGGCGGATCGAGGATCCGGAGCTCTCTGCCCTGACTGCCCCGGCTCCTCCCACGGCCGACCGGGACCGCACACCCCGCCGGCCGGCAGTGCTCCGGGCTGCGGTGCCGGGAGGGTTGAGGGTCCCTCCCAGGCGCCGCGGCCCGCGGGTGTTTCCGGGGCGGTCCCGCGCCCCCGGGTACGCTCGCCGGGTGCCCTCCATGAACGAACTCGTACGCCAGCACACCGCCCTCGACGACACCGACCTCGAGTGGCTCCACCTGCTGGTGTCGGAGTGGCAGCTGCTCTCCGACCTCTCCTTCGCCGACCTGGTCCTGTGGGTCCCCACGCGCGACGGCACCCGCTACGTCTCGGTGGCCCAGATGCGGCCCAACACCGGGCCCACCTCCTACCAGGACGACATGGTCGGCCACCTCGTGCCCCGGGGGCGCCGCCCCATGCTGGACGCGGCCCTCGACGAGGGGCGGATCGTGCGCGAGGGCGACCCGGAGTGGCGCGAGGAGGTCCCGGTGCGCGTCGAGTCGATCCCCGTGCGGCGCGAGGGCCGGGTGCTCGGGGTCATCGCCCGCAACACCAACCTCCTGACCGTGCGCACCCCGAGCCGCCTGGAGCTCACCTACCTGCAGAGCGCCTCCGACCTCGCCCAGATGATCGCGGCCGGTGCCTTCCCGTTCGCGAACCAGCAGGTCGACATGGACGCCTCGCCCCGGGTGGGCGACGGGCTGATCCGGCTCGACGCCGACGGCATCGTCCAGTACGCCTCCCCGAACGCCCTCTCCGCCTACCACCGGCTGGGTCTCGCGGCCGACCTGGTCGGCCACCACCTCGGTCAGACCACCGCCGAACTGGCCCCCTCCCGCGAGCCCGTGGACGAGGCGCTGGCCAAGGTGGCCAGCGGCTGGGCGCCCCGCGAGTTCGAGATCGAGGCCAACGGGGTCATCCAGTTCCGGGCCATCCCGCTCAAGCCCAAGGGCACCCGCATCGGTTCCCTGGTGCTGCTGCGCGACGTCACCGAACTTCGCCGCCGTGAACGGGAACTGATCACCAAGGACGCCACCATCCGGGAGATCCACCACCGGGTGAAGAACAACCTCCAGACGGTGGCGGCGCTGCTGCGGCTCCAGGCCCGGCGGATCGGCTCCGAGCGCGGGCGGGCGGCCCTGGAGGAGGCGGTCCGCCGGGTCGGCTCCATCGCCATCGTGCACGAGACGCTGTCCCAGAACCTGGACGAACGCGTGGAGTTCGACGAGATCGCCGACCGCGTCCTGGCGATGGTCGCCGAGATCTCCCCGGGCAAGGTGGCCGGCCGGCGCTCCGGCCGGTTCGGCATACTCGACGCCGAGGTCGCCACCCCGCTGTCGATGGTGCTCACCGAGATCCTGCAGAACGCCCTCGAACACGGCTTCCGGGAAGGGGAGACCGGGACGGTGGAGGTGTCGGCGGTCCGCGGCGGCACCACCAAGGAGTCGCGCCTGCTGGTCACCGTGCAGGACGACGGCGTCGGCCTGCCCGAGGACTTCGACCCGCACACCGCCGGCAACCTGGGGCTGCAGATCGTGCGGACCCTGGTGGAGGGCGAGCTGGGCGGCACCTTCGACATGGTCCCGGCGCCGGAGCGGGGGACCCGGGTGATCCTCGACATCCCGGTGCGCGGGGACAAGTGACCGCGGGGGCGGGGCCGTTCGTCCCGCCCTCCGTCTCACCGCAGGCCCGTCCCCCGTCGGGGGCAAGGGGGGGGAGTCGTCACGTTGACTCCCGCCGTGCCGGAGCCCGTGACCGGAGTCCGCGACGCCGGGGCGGGGGTCGGTGCGGGCGGGTTCCGTCCCGCCGGGGGAGCACAGCAAAAAGCCTCGGACCGGGTTGCGGTCCGAGGCTTGTGCTCAACTGCGCGCTGCGGCTCGGGGGCGGGAGATGCGTACGCGCCGTACGCGCCGCCAAGCTCAGGCTGTCAGCAGGGGTGGGATGTCAGGCGGAAGCCTGACGGGCCCGGTTGCGAGCGGCGCGGCGCTTCATTGCGCGGCGCTCGTCCTCGCTGAGTCCACCCCAGACGCCGGAGTCCTGACCGGACTCGAGCGCCCACTGCAGGCACTGCTCGATCACCGGGCAGCGGCGGCAGACGGCCTTGGCTTCCTCGATCTGCAGCAGCGCAGGACCGGTGTTGCCGATGGGGAAGAAGAGCTCGGGGTCTTCTTCGCGGCAAACGGCGTTGTGACGCCAGTCCATGGCTGCTACCTCTCCTTGGTATTACTGCGGTTGCTTGTGAATGTGAACGCTTTCACGAATCCCTCAACAAGGGAAGGGCCGACCGCCAGGTTCCCTGGCGTAGGTCCTTGGTTTTGGAGAGGGGTTCCGGTGATCTGTGGAGGCCGGTGTTGCGGGCCGTCCCGATCGCCATGTAGAGACTCGCAAACCTCGGCGGCGGATACAACCCCTTCCGGAAAGTTTTTTTTGATTCTTCGGTGTCGACTAGGTCACAGCCGTACTTCCATGGGGTGGATCCTGGCCTAAACGTTCGAGTGAAAGGACTTTAGCCTCTTCTGCTCACACAATCACACGCAGTGCACGGCGAACGCCTGTGAACGTCACGCTGGTTCGCAGTCCGAGGTGGTCACCGTCCATCTGGAGGGGCAGTGGCACCTTCGAATGCAAGGTGAAGCGTGTCAGGTCGTGCCGGGAGACGGCGTGCCTGCCCCGGGGGCCGCGCTCGGGGGACGAAGTGAGCAACTGGGTGCCATACCGGGCAACCGCGGCCGATGACAGACGGTGCAGGCCGAAGAGGTCGAGGCCGTGGTCGAACGAGGCCTTGGGCGACGCGTAGATCGGGCGGTTGCCGAGAAACGTCCACGGGGACGTGTTCGAGACTATGGACAGCACCAGGTCGGTCACCGGTTCCTCGCCCGGTTCCTCCAGCGTGATCATCCCGTGCCGCCGGTGCGGCTCCCCGAACAGCGCGCGCACGACCTGGCGCATGTAGAGGGCGTGCGTGGACTTGCGGCCGCGCTCCCGGTGCTGTTCCACCCGGCCCACCACGCCGGCGTCGAAGCCGAGTCCCGCGTTGAAGGTGAACCAGCGGGAGGGCACGCCCTCGTCGTCCGAGCCCGGCGTCCCGGAGGTCAGGCCCAGTCCCACCGTCCGTTGCCGGCCCTCGCGCAGCGCGTCCAGCAGGGCACCGGTCGCCTCGACCGGCTGGTTGGGCAGCCCGAGGGCGCGGGCGAAGACGTTCGTGGAGCCGCCGGGGACGACGGCCAGGCCGGGCAGGTGCTCCGGATCGGGGCCGGCGTGCAGCAGGCCGTTGACGACCTCGTTGACCGTGCCGTCCCCGCCGAGGGCCACCACCAGGTCGGTCTCGCCGCTCTCGGCGGCCTGCCGGCCCAGGTCGCGGGCGTGGCCGCGGTACTCGGTGGTGACGGCCTCCAGCTTCATCTCGCTGGCGAGCGCGTGGATCAGTACATCGCGCGTACGCGCACTCGTGGTGGTTGCCGCCGGATTGACCACGAGAAGTGCACGCATGGGGTGCAGCGTACCTACTGGGTGGTACTCGGCCCAGGCCGAGGCGGAAATCGGACAGGAGTCCGGGGCCGGGGAGCCCGGGAGCCGCGATCACCGACGGCCGGGAACGGCCCCGGGCCGGGGCGGAACGGGCGGGGCGGGGCCGCCCCGGGGGCCGGGGCGTGCGGGCTACCCTTCTGGGGTGAGCAGTGAGCAGACCCCCGACGCCCCCGCCGTCCCGGACACCGCCGCCGGACCGCGCCCGCGCCGCCTGACCCTCGCCGCGGTGCTCGCCGCCCTGGAGGGCTTCGGGCTGCTGGCGGGCGGGATCTGGATGGCCGTCCTCGCCGTCACCGGCGACCCGGACGACCGGCAGCAGGCGGTCACCGGCGGGGTGACGCTGATCGTGCTGGCGCTGCTGCCGCTGCTCGCGGCGCGCGGGCTGTTCGCCCGCCGCAGCTGGAGCCGCGGCCCGGCTGTCATCACCCAGCTGCTGGCGCTGCCGGTGGCCTACAACCTGCTCCAGGCCGACAGCGTGGCCATCCCGGCGGGGATCGTGCTGGCCGTCGTCGCCGTCACCGCCCTGGTGCTGCTGATCCACCCCGAGACGACCCGGGCGCTGGACATCCGGGGGCCCGGGAACACCGGGACATAGTCTCCGGGCGCCGGGGACCGCGGCGCGGTCCGGTCCGGGCCCCGGTGCCCGCGTCCTCCTCGGCGGCCGTCCGGGACCCGGCGGCCCTCACTCCTCGACGAGCAGCTTCTCCCGCAGCTGGGCCAGCGTCCGCGCCAGCAGCCGGGAGACGTGCATCTGCGAGATCCCGACCTCCTGTGCGATCTGCGACTGGGTCATGTTCCCGAAGAAGCGCAGCAGCAGGATCCGCTTCTCCCGCGGCGGCAGGTCCTCCAGCAGCGGTTTCAGCGACTCCCGGTACTCCACGCCCTCCAGCGCCTCGTCCTCGGCGCCCAGGGTGTCGGCGACCGCCGGGGACTCGTCGTCGGTGTCGGGGACGTCCAGGGACAGCGTGGAGTAGGCGTTCGCCGACTCCAGGCCCTCCAGGACCTCCTCCTCCGAGATGGCCAGCTTCTCGGCCAGCTCGTGCACCGTGGGGGAGCGGCCGTGCAGCTGCGACAGCTCGGCCGTGGCCGTCGTGAGCGCCAGGCGCAGCTCCTGGAGACGGCGCGGCACGCGCACCGCCCAGCCCTTGTCCCGGAAGTGCCGCTTGATCTCGCCGACGACCGTCGGGGTCGCGTAGGTGGAGAACTCCACCCCGCGGTCGGGGTCGAAGCGGTCGACCGACTTGATCAGACCGATGGTGGCGACCTGCGTCAGGTCGTCCAGCGGCTCCCCGCGGTTGCGGAAACGGCGTGCGAGGTGCTCCACGAGCGGCAGGTGCATCCGCACCAGCTGGTTGCGCAGCTCCGCGTACTCGGGGCTGCCGTCCTCCAGCCCGCGCAGTTCGAGGAACAGCGCACGCGCCCCGCTGCGGTCCAGCGGGTGGTGCTGGGCGCCGCCCCGCGCACCCGGGGTGCGCGGCACCCCGTGCGCGGCCGGTGCGGCCGGCGCCGGCCGGGCCTCGCCCTCGGCATGTCGCTCGTGCTCGTTCATCGTCCCGCCCGTCGCCCTTCCCCGAGCGCTCGCCTCGTCCCCCGTCGCCGGCCTCGCGCGGGCGGGGGCGTCCCCCGTCCGCCCGGCCGCAGGCGTTCCCCGCGCGGCACCGTCCGGCTGCCTCTCGTCCGGGCGGCCGGTGTCCGCGCCGTCGTCCTCCGGATGCGGCCGGGCCTGCTCGGGGATGCCGTCGATGCCGGCAGGCATGCGTTCGGCGGGCAGCTCCCGTGTGCCGCGTTCTTCGTCCCGCACCGGCCCGTCCTCGTTCCTCACGCCGGCCCGGGTCCCGCGCCGCGCTGTTTGTAGAGGCTGATCGAAACGGTTCTGTCCTCGTCGACGGCCGAGGAGACCTTGCCCGCCAGGGCGGACAGCACGGTCCAGGCGAAGGTGTCCCGCGAGGGGGCGTGTCCGTCCGTGGTCGGCGCCGACACGGTGACCTCGAGCGAGTCGTCCACCAGCCGGAAGACGCAACTCAGCACCGAGCCCTGCACGGCCTGCTGCAGCAGGATCGCGCAGGCCTCGTCGACCGCGATCCGCAGGTCCTCGATCTCGTCGAGGGTGAAGTCCAAACGGGCCGCGAGGCCGGCCGTGGCCGTACGCAGCACCGACAGGTAGGCCCCCGCGGCCGGCAGCCGGACTTCCACGAAGTCCTGGGTCGCGGGCTCGCCTGCGATCTGGGACACCCTCACCTCCAAGGTGGTACAAGCGTTTCAGGGCCCAGGGGGCACCCCCGGGTAACGCGCTACGTGGTTCAGCGGTGACGCTATCGCGCTCTCGTCGGTCCTGTCCCCGGGACCCCGACCCTTGCTGTCACTCATAGTAAAACTACGAATACGCTCCGTGGCTAGGGGTCTGCGGCCCCAAATGGGAAGAGCGCGCGCCGCATTGACGTACCCAGACGTCAGACGGTCGAACCGTCCGCCGACGGGGACCGGCCGGTCACACCAGGACGTGATCCACGAAGCACCACCGCCAGTCCTCGCCGGGTTCGTGCGACCGCATCACGGGATGACCCGTCTCCCGGTGGTGGCGGGTGGCGTGCCGGTGCGGCGAGGAGTCGCAGCAGCCGACGTGACCGCAGCTGAGGCACAGGCGCAGCTGGACCGGGTCCGTGCCGTCCCGCAGGCACTCGGGGCACGTCCCGCTGACCGGAACCGGCTCCGGGTGCGGCAGCGCGTCGACGTGCGTGCACTGTTTCATGATGGCCAGATTACGACGGGTGCGCGGAACGCCGCGTGGGACACCGGGGGTGGCCGGACATGGACGTGATGCCGCTGCTGTTGCTGGTGGCCGGCAGTGCCGTGATCGCCGCGGCCGCCCGTCGCCTGCCGGTACCGGCCCCCCTGCTGCTGGTCACGGCCGGCCTCGCGGTGAGCTTCGTGCCCGGCGTGCCCGACTACACGATCGACCCGCACGTCGTGCTGCCGCTCGTCCTTCCCCCGCTGCTGCAGACGGCGGCCACCGAGAGCTCCTACCTGGACCTGCGGGCGCAGCTGCGGCCGGTGGCCCTGCTGTCGGTCGGCTACGTGCTCTTCGCGACGTCCGTCGTCGGCTGGGCCCTGTACGAGCTGGTGCCGGGCCTGTCGCTGACCGCCGCCCTGGTCTTCGGCGCGGTGGTGGCCCCGCCGGACGCGGTCGCGGCCACGGCGGTGGCCCGCAGGGTCGGACTGCCGTCCCGGGTCACCACCATCCTCCAGGGCGAGTCCCTGCTCAACGACGCCACCGCCATCACCGCGTTCCGGGTGGCCGTGGCGGCCGCGGCCGGCGAGGGCGCGACCTGGGCCGGCGGCGTCGGCGAGTTCCTGCTCGCGGCCCTCGGGGGGCTCACCGTCGGCCTGGTCCTGATGGCGCCCCTGCACTGGCTGCGGGTCCGGGTGAAGGAGGCGCTGCTGCAGAACACGCTCTCCCTGCTCATCCCGTTCTTCGCCTACGCCGTGGCCGAGCAGGTGCACGCCTCCGGAGTGATCGCCGTGGTGGTCGTCGCCCTCTTCCTCGGGCACCGTGCCTGGGAGGTCGACTTCGCGACCCGCCTCCAGGAGGCGGCCGTGTGGAAGATGGTCGCGTTCGTCCTGGAGTCCGTGGTCTTCGCCCTCATCGGCCTGCAACTGCCGGTCGTGCTCCGGGGCATCCACGCCTACCACGGCGGCGACGCCCTCTGGTACGCGCTGGCCGTCTTCGCGATCGTCGTGGTCGCCCGGTTCGTGTGGGTGTACCCGGCGGTCTGCCTCCCCCCACTGCTGTCGGCCCGCATCCGGGGCCGCGAGGGCAGTCCCGGCTGGCGCATGCCCTTCGTCATCTCCTGGGCCGGGATGCGCGGTGTCGTCTCCCTGGCCATCGCCTTCTCCATCCCGCACACCGTCGACGGCGGTGACTTCCCCCAGCGCGACCTGCTGCTGTTCCTGACGTTCACCACCGTCATCGGCACGCTGGTCGTGCAGGGCGTCACGCTGCCCCTGCTCATCCGGCTGCTGCGCTTCCCCCGGCGGGACGAGCGGGCGGCGACCCTGGCCGAGGCCAACGCGCAGGCGCAGGCGTCCCGGGCAGCCGAGCAGCGCCTGGACGAACTCCTCGCCGACGACCGCAACGCGCTGCCGGACCCGCTCGCCGAGCGGCTGCGCGCGGTGCTGGAACGCCGCCGGGACTCCGTCTGGGAACGCCTGGGGCAGGCCCACCCCGTCACCGGGGAATCCGTGGACGACACCTACCGGCGGCTGTCGCGCGACGTGATCGGCACCGAACGCGAGGTGTTCGTCAGGCTCCGCGACGCGCGGTACATCGACGACGAGATGCTCCGCACGCTGCTGCGCCGCCTCGACCTGGAGGAGGCGGCCGCGTACCGGGAGGCGCCGTAGGACCGCCACGCGGCTCCCGGGCCCCGGCCTCCTGGTCCGGGACGACGTCCGGGTCGCCGGAGCCGGGTTCCCGGGGCCCCGGGTCGGAGGGTTGTTTCCGGGCCTCCGGACCCGGGCGGACCGGGGCGGTGCGTCCGGTCAGGGGAAGGGGCGGCCGGTGATCACGGCCGCGACCGTGCTCCCGCGCGGGAAGGCGCGCTCCGCCGCCAGGACGGTCAGTCCATGAAGCAACTTGGCGACATAGAGACGTTCCACGGGCAGTCCGTGGCGCTGCTCGAAGTCCTGTGCGAACGCGTCGAGTGCGGGCGTGGTCCGGGCGTAGCCCCCGAAGTGGAAGCGCTCGTCGAGGCTCCAGTCCCCGCGCGGACCCCCGAACGCCGCGGTCTGCAACGCCCGTACCTCGCCACCAAGGAAGCCGCCCCGCAGGACCGGGACCCCCAGGGCGCGGACCCCCGGGCCCAGCCCGGCGGCCAGTCCGGCCAGGGTGCCGCCGGTGCCGCAGGCCACGGCGGCCACGTCGGCACGGCCGGCGAGTTCCTCGCCGAGCACCGCGCAGCCGCGCACGGCGGCGGCGTTGCTGCCGCCCTCCGGCACCACGAGGGCGTCCTCGGCGCCCACGGCCCGGAGCACGGCGTTCAGGGTGTCCGGCTCGGCCTTGCGACGGTATGCCGCCCGGTCGACGAAGTGCAGCCGCATGCCGTCCGCCGCGCACCGGGCCAGCGAGGGGTTGAGGGGTCGGTCGGCCAGTTCCTGACCGCGCACCACGCCGACGGTGCGCAGCCCGAGCAGCCGCCCGGCGGCGGCGGTGGCCCGCAGGTGGTTGGAGTACGCGCCGCCGAAGGTGACCACGGTCCGCCCGGCCGCCGCCGCGAGGTTCGGGGCCAGCTTGCGCCACTTGTTGCCGATCAGGTCCGGGTGGATCAGGTCGTCCCGCTTCAGCAGCAGCCGGACACCGTGCCGCTCGAACCGCTCGTCCACGACCTCCTGCACGGGCGAGGGCAGCCGCGGCCGCAGGCCGGCCGGGCCGGCGCGGCCGACGGCTCCGGGCGGGTCCGCGCTGGTCACGGCGGCATTGTCCCCCGGTGGACGGTGGGGTGGCCAGGCGGGTCGGCGGGGAAGCGGCCGACGGGGGCGAGAGGGGCACGGCCCGAGGACCCGGGCTGGTATCCGCCGGGGCCACGACCGGCGCCCGGAGGCCGGCGTCCCGGCGGCGCGTCCCGCGCACCGTCACCCGCCCCGGCCGGGCACGAGCGCGGCGCCGCGCTCCCGGCCGGCGCGCCGCACCGCGGGGGTGCGGCGGGCACCCGCCGTCCACGGAGGCGCCGGGCGCCCGGCCTCGCCACGAGCGGTGCCGGGCGCCCCGCACCTGCCACGGGTGCCGGGCGCCCGGACCTGCCACGGAAGCCGCCGGGACGCGGGGAACACGCCGGGCGAGGCGACGGTTCCCGGCCTCCCGCCGGTCACTTCAGACGGTCGCCGATCCGTTTCCGCATCGACGTCATGGTGAACCCGCGCGGATCCACCTTCCCCGGCTGCCACTCCAGGTGCCCGATCACCGACCGCTCGTTCCAGCCGTGGTGGCGGCACACCGCGGCGGCGGCTCTCTCGATGGCCTCCAACTGCGCCGCCGGCCAGGGGTCCTTGCCGTCGCCGAGGTTCTCGCACTCGAAGCCGTAGAAGTGCCGGTTGCCGTCGGTGTTCGCCTCGTTGTCCGGTGGCAGGCGCTTCTCCGCGATCACCGCCCGCAGCACGTCGTCGTCGCCCAGCCCGGCGTGGTTGGCCCTGCCGTAGCCGACGAGGTGCACCCGGCCGTCCTTGGTGATGACCCCGTGGCACAGCGGCCCCGGCAGCCCCGCGTACCCCTTGCGGCACAACTCGACCGTCTTCGCGCTGCCCTTGGTGACCGTGTGGTGGATCATCACGCCGTGCACCGGGCCCCAGGGGCCCTTGTGGTTGCGGTGGTGATCGCGCCAGTCGCCGACCTCGACGACCGTCAGACCTTCCGCCTTGAGAGCGCGCAGGAACGCGCTCGCGGACATGGGTGGGGCCATGACCGCCCTCCTTCGTGCTGCGCGACGGCCGCCCGTCGCAGCCGCCTCGTACCGGTGCTTTACCTGTACGGACGGAGCGGAACCGTTTGTTCGGTCGCTGTGCGATCCGATCCGGACAGGTCGCCGCCGGGACGGCGCCGGAAAGCGGAATCGCCATGGATGCCCACGCGCGCGGTGATCCATTCCCGCTCATTCGGGTAATGGCGCGGACACGTTACGTGAGGAAATCTTGGACGCGCAGATCGATGCCCGGCACCGATGGGCGTGGATCACAACTGGGAGGGCAATTCTCTATGTCGGTAGGCGAAGAGGTCCGCACGGAGCAGACCAGGCCGCAGCAGAGTCTCGGTACGGCGGCCGCGCGGAACCTGGCCACCACGACCAAGTCCGTGCCGCAGATGCAGGAGATCAGCTCCCGCTGGCTGCTGCGCATGCTGCCGTGGGTGGACGTACAGGGCGGCACGTACCGGGTCAACCGGCGTCTGACATACGCCGTGGGGGACGGCCGGCTGACGTTCGTCAAGACCGGCGACCGCGTCGAGATCATTCCCGCGGAGCTGGGCGAGCTGCCCGCGCTGCGGTCGTTCGAGGATCAGGAGGTGCTGTCCGAGCTGGCGTCCCGCTGCCGGCAGCGGGAGATCGAGCCGGGCCAGGTCGTCGCCTCGTTCGGCAGCCCGACGGACGAGGTCTACCTGCTGGCCCACGGCCGGGTGGAGAAGATCGGCACCGGGCCCTACGGCAGCGACGAGTCGCTCGGCATCCTCGCCGACGGCGCCTACTTCGGCGAGCAGGCCCTGCTCGACGAGGACGCCATCTGGGAGTACACGGCCCGCACGCTCACCGCCTGCACCGTCCTGGTGCTGCCGCGCGAGGCGTTCGACCAGGTCGCCGAGCGGTCCGAGGCCCTGCGCGACCACCTCCAGGGGCTGCGCTCCATCCCCGGCCAGCGCACCAACAAGTACGGCGAGAAGGCCATCGAACTGGCCGCCGGCCACACCGGCGAGCCCGACATCCCGCACACCTTCGTGGACTACGAGGCCCGTCCCCGCGAGTACGAACTCAGCGTGGCCCAGACGGTGCTGCGCATCCACACCCGCGTGGCCGACCTGTACAACCAGCCCATGAACCAGACGGAACAGCAGATCCGGCTGACCGTCGAGGCGCTGAAGGAGCGCCAGGAACACGAACTGATCAACAACCGCGACTTCGGTCTGCTCCACAACTGCGAGTACGACCAGCGGATCCAGCCCCACGACGGTGTGCCCAGCCCTGACGACCTGGACGAACTGCTCAGCCGTCGGCGCGGCACCAAGATGCTGCTGGCCCATCCGCGGGCGATCGCCGCGTTCGGACGCGAGCTGAACAAGCGGGGCCTGGTGCCCGAGACCGTCGACCTCGGCGGCAACCGCATCCCGACCTGGCGCGGCGTCCCCATCTACCCCTGCAACAAGATCCCGGTGACCGAGGCACGCACCACCTCGATCATCGCCCTGCGTACGGGCGAGGAGGACCAGGGCGTCATCGGGCTGCGGGCCGCCGGCCTGCCCGACGAGATCGAGCCGGGGCTGTCCGTGCGCTACATGGGCATCAACGAACAGGCCATCATCAAGTACCTGGTCACGGCCTACCACTCGGCGGCGGTGCTGGTACCGGACGCGCTCGGGGTCCTGGAGAACGTCGAGATCGGCCGCTGGCGGTGACCGCACCGCAACGCCCGGCCCGCACCCCGTGTCCCCGCCCGTCCGGGCGGGTACACCCTGGGGGCAGGAACTCGACCGCGGCACCCGCACCACCCTTCGCTGATCCGCCGAGACCAGGGGTGCGTCCATGACGGAGCTCAGGACGGAGACGGAGTACCGTCCCGCCGACGGGCACGAGGCGTTGATGCTGCTGGACCGCGCACGGGGGGAGGTCGACCCGGTGCTGCGGGCCGCGGTCGGCAGCCTCCCCGGCCCGATGCGCCGCATCGCGCGCTACCACTTCGGCTGGGAGCACGCGGACGGTTCACCGGCGGCCGGCGGGGCCGGCAAGGCGATCCGCCCCGCGCTGGTGCTCGCCGGGGCCTCGGCCCTCGGCGGGCCCGGCGCGCGGGCGGCCGCCGTCCGGGCAGCGGCGGCGGTGGAACTGGTCCACAACTTCACGTTGCTCCACGACGACGTGATGGACCGGGACGCCACGCGCCGCCACCGGCCCACCGCCTGGACCGTGTTCGGTGACGCCGCAGCGATCCTGGCCGGTGACGCCCTCCAGGCGCTCGCCCTCCGGCTGCTGGCCGAGGACGCGCACCCGGCGGCTCCGGCGGCGGCAGCCCGGCTCGCGCAGTGCGTCATCGAACTGTGCGACGGGCAGCACGCGGACACGGCGCTGGAAGGGCGCGCCCCCGAAGACGTCACGCTCGACGAGACGCTCGCCATGGCCGAGGCCAAGACGGGGGCACTGCTCGGCTGTGCCTGTGCCGTGGGCGCGTTGTACGCCGGGGCGCCGGACGCCGACGTCGGTGCGCTGGACGCGTTCGGCCGGGAGGCCGGGCTCGCCTTCCAGCTCATCGACGACGTGATCGGGATATGGGGCGACCCGCGGCGCACCGGCAAACCGGCCGGTGCGGACCTGGCGGCCCGGAAGAAGTCGCTGCCCGTGGTCGCCGCGCTGACCTCGGGCGGCCCCGCCGCCGGCGAACTCGCCGCGCTCTACGCGGCCCCGCACGCGGAGGAGGACCTGGAACGGATCACACTGACCGTGGAACGGGCGGGTGGCCGGGACTGGGCGCAGGCCCAGGCGGCCGACCGGATGGCCCGGGCGATGCAGGAACTGGCCCGGGCGGTACCGGATCCGGAGGCCGCCGGCGGACTGCTGGCCCTGGCCGAATTCGTGACACGGCGCACCACCTGACGGATCCCCCGGGACACCCCGGGGCGCGGGAAGCGTCCCGGGTGCCCGGGCGGTCGTCGTACCGAACCCCGGAGCCCGGGGCGTGCGGACCCTGACCCGCACGGGTTGCCGCGGGCCCGGGTCCGGCGGGTCCCGCACTTCCCCACGATGTGCGGGGCCCGCGCCCGTTTCCGGCCCTCGGCCCGTCTCCCGGTCCCCTGGGCCACCGTCACGGGCGTTACGCTCAACACCCGTACGTGACACGAGTGTTGAGGTGAGGGGTGGACATGGGCGTGGCGATCCGGACGGCGGGGGAGCAGGACCGGGAACGGGTGGTCCGGCTGCTGGACGCGGCGTTCCAGGACGACCCGGTGAGCCGGTGGGTGTTCCCCGGTGAGGAGTACCGCCGGACGACGCACCACCGCCTCATGGCCTCCTTCACCGACATCGTGATGGCCGACGGCCGGATAGACCTCACCGAGGACGGCTCGGCCTGCGCCCTGTGGCTGCCGGTGCCCGCGGACGACCACGGGGACGGCCCGGCGGAGGAGGACGACGGGCCGGCGCTGGTGCGCGAGGCCGTCGACCCGGACAACGAGCGGGTGGAGCTGATCGGGCGGCTCACGGCGGGCATCCATCCCGGCGGACGGGCCCATGAGTACCTGTGGATGATCGGTGTGGCGCCCGGCCGGCAGGGCGAGGGCCTCGGCACCGCGCTGATGGCGGAGGTCCTCGACCGCTGCGACCGCACCGGCCTCCCGGCCTACCTGGAGGCGAGCAGCGCCCGCAGCCGCCGGCTCTATGAACGCCTTGGCTTCGATCCGCTCGGGGAGCCCCTCGCCCTCCCCGACGGTCCGTACATGTGGCCCATGTGGCGCGAACCGCGCCCCGGCCTGCCCGCGTAGGCCGACCGGCTTCCCCGGCGGTGCCGGTCTGTCCGCGTGGGCCGTCCGGCTCCCGGCGGTACCGGTCCCGCCTGCGTGGGCCGTCCGGCTTTCCCGGCGGTAGCGGTCTGCCCGCATAGGCCGCCGGCTTTCCCGGCGGTACCGGCGTGCCCGCGTGGGCCGTCCCGCCCTGCGAGCGGTAGCGGCGTGTTCGCGTGAGGCGTCCGGCTTCCCCGGCGGTGCCGGTCTGCCCGTGTATGCCGTCCCGCTCTCCGAGCGGTAGCGGCGTGTTCGCATGAGCTGTCCGGTCATCAGAGCGGCAGTCCTCATCGCATACCGTCCGGCTCCCCGGACGGCACCGACCGCCGTGGGCCACGTGGGCGCGGGCCGGTCGATCCCCGGTGCCGGGCGAGCCACCCGCCACCCGCCACCCGCCACCGGACCGCGACCCGCACCCCTTCACCGTTCGGGACCCCGCGCCCAAGAACGCGCTGTTCCGGGGACGTTCGGCCCTGGCTGCCGGCCGCCCGCCGCCGCTTCACTGGCTACGGCAGCACCGTCCGTCGGCGGCCCGAGGTCGCGGCGGACGCCGGCGAGGGGGCGACAAGGGGCGGGATGAGCGACGCGGTGCGGGACGACGGTACGGCGGACGTGCGGATCACGGCGGTCGGGCACGCCGACCTGACACCGGACACCCTGGCCCTGGTGGAGTCCGCTCTGCGCAGACGCCTCGAACGCCTCGTACGGGGACCGGCGGTGGTGCGGTCCGGTGCCGGGGCCGCCCTGGCGTTCGGCAGGGCGGCGCGCGCTGCGGGGCGCCGCCTGGTCGTGGCGATCCCGAGCCGCTGCGGGGTCCCGGCCCTGCCGCCCCCGCGCGACCGGATGGCGACCGGTGAACTGCTCACCCTGGCCGACCGGGTGCGGCTCCTGGACTACGACCCGGCCGACCGGGACGCCTGCGTGTGCGCCGACGAACGCATGGTGGCGGACAGCCGCCTGCTCCTCGCGGTGTGGGACGGCTCCCGGTCCGACGGGCGGGACGCAACCGCCCATCTGGTCGCCTACGCCCGTGGCCGGGGTGTCCCCGTCGAGGTGGTGTGGCCCCACGGAGCGGCCCGGGAGCCCGCCCGGGCGGCCCCGGACGGCCCGGCGCCCGCCCGGCGGTCCCGGCCGTCCTGCCTCCCCGCCGCCCCGGCCTGCCGTCACGTCACCCAGGGACCTTTGGGCCCCGTCTGAGCCGTACGGAGGGACTGTTCGGCTCATCCGTTCCTTCCGGCTCCCCGTCGATCATGAGTCCGCCCGAATTCGATGGGGAGGACGACGTCCGGTGGACGAGATACGTAGGACGCAGGCGACGAGCGCGGTGGACGAGCGGCCCCGCCCGGTGCCGCAGGGGGAGGCACCGGGGGCGGACGGGGTTCCGGGGCCCGGGCGCAGGGCCTCGTGGGTGGACTGGCTGACGACCACCGACCACAAGAGGATCGGCACGCTGTATCTGGTCAGCGCGCTCGGCTTCTTCGTCCTCGGCGGGGTGCTGGCCCTGTTCATGCGCGCCGAACTGGCCCGGCCCGGCCTGCAGATCCTCTCCAACGAGCAGTTCAACCAGGCGTTCACCATGCACGGCTCGATCATGCTGCTGATGTTCGCCATGCCGCTGTTCACCGGCTTCGCCAACTGGATCATGCCGTTGCAGATCGGCGCCCCGGACGTGGCCTTCCCCCGTCTGAACATGCTCGCCTTCTGGCTGTTCCTGTTCGGCTCCCTGATCGCCGCTGCCGCGTTCCTCACGCCGGACGGGGCCGCCAGTTTCGGGTGGTTCCTCTACGCGCCGCTCTCCAACGAGGTCTACTCGCCCGGCATCGGTGCCGACCTGTGGATCATGGGGGTGGCCCTGTCCGGGTTCGGTTCGATCCTGGGCGCGGTCAACTTCATCACCACGATCATCTGCATGCGCGCCCCCGGCCTGACGATGTTCCGCATGCCGATCTTCACCTGGAACGTGCTGCTGACGGCCCTGCTGGTGCTGATGGTCTTCCCGGTCCTCGCGGCGGCCCTGTTCGCGCTCGAGTGCGACCGCCGGTTCGGCAGCCACGTCTTCGACGCGGCGAACGGCGGGGCCCTGCTGTGGCAGCACCTGTTCTGGTTCTTCGGCCACCCCGAGGTGTACATCCTCGCGTTGCCGTTCTTCGGCATCGTCTCCGAGGTGATCCCGGTGTTCGCCCGCAAGCCGATGTTCGGTTACATGGGCCTGATCGGGGCGACGATCGCGATCGCCGGCCTCTCGGTGACCGTGTGGGCGCACCACATGTACACCACGGGTGGGGTGTTGCTGCCCTTCTTCTCGTTCATGACGTTCCTGATCGCGGTGCCGACCGGCGTGAAGTTCTTCAACTGGATCGGCACCCTCTGGAGGGGGAGCCTGTCGTTCGAGACCCCGATGCTGTGGACCCTGGGCTTCCTGACCACCTTCGTGTTCGGCGGCCTGACCGGCGTCATCCTGGCCTCCCCGCCCATGGACTTCCACCTGACCGACTCCTACTTCGTCGTCGCGCACTTCCACTACACGGTGTTCGGCACGGTGGTCTTCGCGATGTTCGCCGGATTCCACTTCTGGTGGCCCAAGTTCACCGGGAAGATGCTCGACGAGCGGCTCGGCAAGATCTCCTTCTGGACCCTGACCGTGGGCTTCCACCTGACCTTCCTGGTCCAGCACTGGCTGGGCGCGGAGGGGATGCCACGCCGCTACTCGGACTACCTCGCGGCCGACGGCTTCACCGCCCTGAACACCCTGTCCACCATCGGGTCGTTCCTGCTCGGCCTGTCGCTGCTGCCGTTCTTCTACAACGTGTGGAAGACCGCCAAGTACGGCGAGCCGGTCGGCGTCGACGACCCGTGGGGCTGGGGCCGTTCGCTGGAGTGGGCCACCTCGTGCCCGCCCCCGCGGCACAACTTCACCTCGCTCCCGCAGATCCGCAGTGAATCCCCGGCGTTCGACCTCCACCACCCGGAGGTCACCGCGGCAGCGACGGTGAGGTGAGCCGTGGCGCACTCCGTTCTCGCCCTGGGCTGCACCGTGGTGACCGCCTCCGGCTGCGTCTGGTACCTGCCGGCCCTCGCCGACCTGCGCGCCGGCCCCGACCGGCCGCCCTCCCGCCGGACCGCCGCACTCGCCACCCTGACCGGGTGGGCCGCGCTCGGCGGCGCCGGCCTGCTGCTCCTGGCGGCCACGGCATGGTGGCCGGCCGCCGCGCTGGCCGCCACCGGGGCCGTGACCACCGGCGCGCTGCGGCTGTGCGCGGCCGTGCGGCGGGCGGCTGAGGCGCGGGAGGCGGCGGGCCAGTGGACGCGGCTGGGACAGGCCCCCCTACCGTCCGCGCGACGGCGGGTGCCCCGCGCGGTCGTCGCCGCGCTCGTCACGACCGTCCTGCTCGGCGCGGGCACGGCGGTGGCCGTCGGCCTGTCGGCCACCCTCTCGCCGGCGCCGGCCGGGGGCGCGTGGTGGCCGGTGACGGCGACCGCGGTCCCGGCGCTGGTCGTCACCCTCCTCCTGATGGCCGCCGTCCGTCACGTCCGGGACGGTGGCGGCCGGGGAGGCACCGGCGGCAGCGGCTGACGGCGCCGGGCTTCCGCATCGGCGGGCCACCCGCCCGGGCAGGGACGGCGGGAGCCGCACGGACGTGCCACAGCGCCGGCGGGCGGAGCGGTGGTGGGAGGGCCGTCAGGGGGCGGAGCGCACGCACTGCAACCTCCGGACGTGGCCCGACGTGACCATCAGGATGTCGGTGCGAACGCCGACCGCCCCACGGGGCCCGTCTCCTCCCGCCGTGCGGGCACCGGCGTCCGTCGCGGCACCGTCGCGGCGCGCCCGGCCCGGGACGGCCCGAAGGGGCCCGCCCGCGTCGGCGGACGGACCCCTTCGGGAACGCGAGACCCACGAGGCCCCACCGGTGGGGTGGGGGCACGACCGAGGGCCGGTTCAAGCCTTCTTGGTCTCCCAGAAGATCTTGTCGATCTGGGCGATGTAGTCGAGGGCCTTCTGGCCGGTCGCCGGGTCGGTGGACGCCTTGGCGGCGGACAGCGCCTTCAGGGTGTCGTTGACGAGCTGGTGCAGCTCCGGGTACTTCTCGAAGTGCGGGGGCTTGAAGTAGTCGCTCCACAGCACGGAGACGTGGTGCTTGGCCAGCTCGGCACGCTGCTCCTTGATGACGGTGGCGCGCGCCTGGAAGTGCGGGTCGTCGTTGCCGGCCATCTTCTCCTGGACGGCCTTCACGGACTCCGCCTCGATGCGGGCCTGGGCAGGGTCGTACACGCCGCAGGGCAGGTCGCAGTGGGCGCTGACCTTTACCTTGGGGGCAAACAGGCGGGAAAGCATGGAGCATTCCTTCCTCGTGATCGTCTTCTCACACTGGACATTACTCCGTGGCCGAGAACTTTAGGCGGGTGCCCCCGCGGGCTTAGGACAAAAGTCCGGGGTGAGACTGGGAGTGGCGGAGGATGAAACCGGGGAGGTGCCGGAGGATGCCGGAGCTGTCGCAGGACGCCGAGCGGTCACAAGCGCCGCTGCCCTTCGGGGTGGCCGAGGTGACGGGGCCGTCCATGGTGCCCACGCTGCACCACGGGGACCGGCTCCTGGTCCACTACGGGGCGCGGGTCCGGCCGGGTGACGTGGTGGTGCTGCGCCATCCCTTCCAGCAGGACCTGCTCGTCGTCAAGCGGGCCGTCGAGCGGCGCGAGGGCGGCTGGTGGGTGCGCGGCGACAACACCTACGCGGGCGGCGACAGCACCGACTACGGGACGGTGCCGGACGACCTGGTGCTCGGCAGGGTGCGCTTCCGGTACCGGCCGCGCCGGACGGGTCAGCGCTCGCCGCTGGCACTGGCGGGCTGGGTGCTCTCGGCGGCCCGGCCCGTGCTGTCCGCCCGGGTGCCCTCCAGGCGCTTGCGGGCGCGGTAGGCGGCCACGTTGGCGCGCGTCGCGCAGCGGTCGGAGCAGTAGCGGCGGGAGCGGTTGGTGGAGGTGTCCAGGTAGGCGTTGCGGCAGGGCCGTGCCTCGCACAGGCCGAGCCGGTCCACGCCGTACTCCGTGAGGTGGAAGGCCAGGCCCATGGCGGCGATGGCCGCGTAGCCGGCGGTCGCGTTGGACGGGTGGTCGGCCAGGTGCATGTGCCACAGCGGGCGCCCGTCGTCGTCCCGCACGTCGTGCCCGGAGATCTGCGGGCTGACCGGGAACTCCAGCAGCAGCGAGTTCAGCAGGTCCACGGCGAGGGTCTCGTCACCGCCGTCCGCCGCTTCGAAGACCGAGCGGAGCCTTCCTCGGACGGAGCGGAAGCGGGTCAGGTCGGCCTCGGTCGCGCGACGTGCCGCGGACTGGTTGGTCCCGAACAGGCCCCGGATCGCGTCGACGGAGGTCAGCGCGTCCTTCCCCCGGGCCGGCTCCTCGGTGTTGACGAGACGGACGGCGAAATCCGAGTAATAGGCCAGTTCCACTTGTAGTCCTTACGACGGAGCTCTAGGGTCGTGCCTGCGGTCAGGTAACGGACGATCGTGCCTTCAGGGTATTACGTGACGGATGCGAGGAGGGGCTCGATGACGGACACACCCACCGCCACCACCGACTGGCAGGCCTGGCAGGAGAGCTGGGACCGGCAGCAGGAGTGGTACATGCCCGACCGCGAGGAGCGGTTCCGGGTCATGCTCGACATGGTGGAGGCCCTGGTCGGCACCGCCCCGCGCGTCCTCGACCTGGCGTGCGGCACCGGCAGCATCACCGCCCGGCTGCTCGCCCGGTTCCCCGGAGCCACCAGCACCGGCGTCGACCTCGACCCCGCGCTGCTGGCGATCGCCGAGGGCACCTTCGCGGGCGACGACCGGGTCACCTTCGTCACGGCCGACCTCAAGGACCCCGACTGGCCGACGGGTCTGCCGCACGACAGCTACGACGCCGTCCTGACCGCCACCGCCCTCCACTGGCTGCACCGGGAACCCCTCGCCGACCTCTACGGACACCTCGCGGACCTGGTGCGCGACGGCGGCGTCTTCATGAACGCCGACCACATGATCGACGAGACGACGCCCCGGATCAACGCGGCCGAACGCGCCCTGCGGCACGCGCGCATGGATCAGGCCAGGCGGGACGGTGCCCTGGACTGGGCCGAATGGTGGCAGCTCGCGGCGAAGGACCCGGTCCTCGCCGGCCCCACCGCCCGCCGCTTCGAGATCTACGGGGAGCACGCCGACGGGGACACGCCCTCGGCCGACTGGCACGCCCGCACCCTGCGGGACAAGGGGTTCACCGAGACCCGCCCGGTGTGGTGCTCCCCCTCGGACACCCTGCTGCTCGCGCTGAAGTGAGCGGCTGCCGGGGCGGCCGGTGAACGGCGGAAGGGGCGGTACGGAGATCCGTACCGCCCCTCGCCGTGCGCGCCCGTCCGCGGACTCAGAAGACCTTGGACAGGAACGACTTGGTGCGCTCGTGCTGCGGGTCGGTCAGCACGTCCCGCGGGTTGCCGGACTCCACGACCACGCCGCCGTCCATGAAGACCAGGCTGTCGCCCACCTCGCGGGCGAAGCCCATCTCGTGGGTGACGACGACCATGGTCATGCCCGACTCGGCGAGGTCGCGCATGACGTCGAGGACGTCACCCACCAGCTCCGGGTCGAGCGCCGACGTCGGCTCGTCGAACAGCATCAGCTTGGGCTCCATGGCCAGCGCCCGGGCGATGGCCACCCGCTGCTGCTGACCGCCGGACAGCTGCGAGGGGTAGTTCCTCGCCTTGTCACCGAGCCCCACGCGCTCCAGGAGCTGCATCGCGCGCTCCTTGGCCTCCGCCTTGTTGGCACCCCTGACCTGCACCGGCGCCTCGATGACGTTCTCCAGCGCGGTCATGTGCGGGAACAGGTTGAAGCGCTGGAACACCATGCCGATGTCCCGGCGGTTGAGCGCGACCTCGCTGTCCTTGAGCTCGTAGAGCTTGTCGCCCTTCTGGCGGTAGCCGACCAGCTCGCCGTCGACGTAGAGGCGGCCGGCGTTGATCTTCTCCAGGTGGTTGATGCACCGCAGGAAGGTCGACTTGCCGGAGCCGGAGGGTCCGATGAGGCAGAACACCTCACCGCACTTGACCTCGAGATCGATGCCCTTGAGGACCTCGACGGCGCCGAAGGACTTGTGGACGCCCTCCGCCTTGACCATCGGGACGCTCGGGTCCCGCTCGGGCGTCGGCGCGGACGACTGCTTCTTCTGGATCATGCCTGGCCTCCGTTCGGGCGGCCGAGGGACAGCAGGTTCGCCTTGACCTTCTGCAGGGGCGTGGGCGGCAGCTGTCGGGTGGAACCGCGGGCGTAGTGGCGCTCCAGGTAGTACTGGCCGACGCTGAAGACCGACGTCAGCATGAGGTACCAGGCAGCCGCCAGGAACAGCATCTCGGCCGGGGAACCGGAGGTCTGGCCGATGTCCTGCGCCACGCGGAGCAGTTCGGAGAACTGCACCACGGACACCAGCGAGGTCGTCTTCAGCATGTTGATGACCTCGTTGCCGGTGGGCGGCACGATCACGCGCATGGCCTGCGGGATGACGATCCGGCGCAGGGTCTTCGCGTGGCTCATGCCCAGCGCGTGCGACGCCTCGGTCTGGCCCTCGTCCACCGAGAGCAGACCGGCACGGCAGATCTCCGCCATGTACGCGGCCTCGTTGAGGCCCAGGCCCAGCAGCGCCGTCAGGAGCGGGGTCATGAAGTCCGACCACTCGTCCCGGTAGAACGGACCGAGGTTGATGTACTCGAACACCAGGCCCAGGTTGAACCAGACGATCAGCTGCACCAGGACCGGCGTGCCGCGGAAGAACCAGATGTAGAACCAGGCGATCGCCGACGTCACCGGGTTGCGGGACAACCGCATGACGGCCAGGATCACGCCGCCGACGATGCCGATCGCCATGGCCAGCACGGTCAGCAACAGGGTGTTGCCCACACCGGCGAGGATCCGGTCGTTGAAGAAGTAGTCCGGGATGGCGCCCCAGTTGATCTTGCCCTGGGAGAACGCGTAGACGATGCTGCCCAGCAGGACCAGGGCGATGACGGCGGTGACGTACCGCCCGTAGTGCCGGACCGGAATGGCCTTGATGGCCTCCGGTCCGGCCGGGGGCTTCCCGTCCGGTCCCGTCGTCTTGTCGATGTCAACAGTCACGGGTGATGCCTTTCAGTGCCGCCTGCTCGCGGTCACTTGCCACCGTTGATGGTGGCTTCCTCGATGGCGCCGTCCGTGACGCCCCACTTCTCCAGGATCTTCTGGTACTCGCCGTTCTCGATGATGGCGTCCAGTGCGGCCTTGAGGGCGTCCCGCAGTTCGGTGTTGTTCTTGGCGACCGCGATGCCGTACGGCGCCGCCTCGACCTGCTCGCCGACGATCTGGAAGTCGTTGCCGCCTCCGGAGGTCTTCACGGCGTAGGCCGCCACCGGGAAGTCGGAGGAACCGGCGTCCGCGCCGCCCGCGCGCAGGCGGGTCTGGGCCTGCTGGTCGTTGTCGAAGCGCTCGATGGTGAGCTTCTTGCCGGCGGGGCACTTCTTCGCCTCGGCCTTGGCGAGGTCCTCGGAGACGGTGCCGCGCTGCAGGACGATCTTCTTGCCGCACAGGTCGGACCAGTTCTTGATGCCCTGGTCGTCGCCCTTCTTGGTGTAGATCGACACGCCGGCCGTGAAGTAGTCGACGAAGTCGACGCCCTCGCCGACCTTCTTGCCGGTCGCGGGGTCGACGCCGTTCTGGCGGTCGGCGTTGTCCGTCATGGCGGACATGGCGATGTCGTAGCGCTTGGAGCGCAGACCCGTGATCAGGGTGTCGAAGGTGCCGTTCTCGAACTCGAACGTCACACCGAGCTGCTTGCCCATGGCCGCGGCGATGTCGGGGTCGATGCCGACGACCTTGCCGGAGCTGTCCTTGAACTCGACCGGCGCGTAGGCGATGTCCGACCCGACCTTGATGACGCCCTTGTCGCGGATCGACTGGGGCAGCTCGTCGGCCAGCGGGGCGGTGCTGGTCTTGGACTCGCCGCTGCTCGAGCCGTTGTCCTTGGTCTGGTCACCGCAGCCGGTGAGAAGCAGTGCGCCTGCGACCGCGATCGCGCCGACCGCGGCAGTCCGGGAGCGCGCGGCGGTGGTACGACGGGTGGTGCTTGCGGTCATGGTGGTTCCTCCGGCGGATGGGTGGAGTGCCGATGGGGTCGGGGCCGTCGTCGATGGGCATCGACAACGCCGCAGGTCGACAACAACACACGTCTTCGAGTGTCGCGACCCCGTGTGATTACGGCATCTTGCCATTCGGACTGGGCCATTCAGGGGGCCCGCCATGTCAAAATCGGATAACGGGTCACACTCGAACCGCACCACTCCGGTACATCACGGCCGGACAGTCTGCGGGAATCTTCCATTCCGGCCGGAAGATCTTCGGTACAACGGGAGATCGGGAGACGAGCCCCGCCTCGTTTGGCGCCCCGCGACCGGTTGCCGCTCGTTTGTCCAGGTCTTGTCCTGAAATCAGTCGATGAATCCCGGCGCCGGTCTGTGACCTTCGCGTTATGGACTCGTCCTCGGTGGCGTCCGTCCGGTAAGAAGGTTCTTTACACCCCTCATCCGGGGCTCAGGGCGCGTGTGCGGCGCGCCCGTCGCGTCAGGCCCGTACGTATCCACCACCGGGCCGAGCGCGGTCCCGCCCACCCCTCACCAGGAGTGGCAAACCCTCAAACCGTGAACAATTAAGGGGTAAAACCTAGTGGCAGCGGAGATTGTCAATCCTCGCAGCGACAGCGAAAGCCGGAACGGGCAGAACGAGGAGGGTTCAGGGGCGGAGCCCCTGGAGTCCTTCGACCCGGCATTCGCGCTGCACCGCGGCGGCAAGATGGCTGTGCAGGCCACTGTGCCGGTCCGCGACAAGGACGACCTGTCCCTGGCGTACACGCCCGGCGTCGCGAAAGTGTGCAGCGCGATCGCCGAGCAGCCGGATCTCGTCCACGACTACACCTGGAAGTCGTCCGTCGTCGCCGTCGTGACCGACGGGACGGCCGTGCTCGGGCTCGGTGACATCGGTCCCGAGGCCTCCCTCCCCGTGATGGAGGGCAAAGCGATCCTGTTCAAGCAGTTCGGCGGCGTGGACGCCGTTCCCATCGCCCTGAACTGCACCGACGTCGACGAGATCGTCGAGACCGTGGTCCGGATGGCCCCCTCCTTCGGCGGGGTCAACCTGGAGGACATCTCGGCGCCCCGGTGCTTCGAGGTCGAGCGCCGGCTGCAGGAGCGGCTGGACATCCCGATCTTCCACGACGACCAGCACGGCACGGCCGTCGTGACGCTGGCGGCCCTGCGGAACGCCGCACGGCTGAGCGGCCGTCCGCTGGGCGACCTGCGGGCCGTCATCTCGGGCGCCGGAGCGGCGGGTGTGGCGATCGCCAAGATGCTCATCGAGGCCGGCATCGGGGACGTCGCGGTCGCCGACCGCAAGGGCGTCGTCTCGCGGGACCGGGACGACCTCACGCCGATCAAGACCGAGCTGGCGTCGTTCACCAACAAGGCCGGGATCTCCGGCACGCTGGAGGCCGCCCTGGAGGGCGCCGACGTGTTCATCGGCGTGTCCGGCGGCACCGTGGCGGAGCCCGCGGTGGCGTCCATGGCCAAGGGCGCGTTCGTCTTCGCCATGGCGAACCCGAACCCGGAGGTGCACCCGGAGGTCGCGCACAAGTACGCGGCCGTCGTGGCCACCGGGCGCTCGGACTTCCCCAACCAGATCAACAACGTGCTGGCGTTCCCGGGCATCTTCGCCGGGGCCCTGCAGGTGCGCGCCTCGCGCATCACCGAGGGCATGAAGCTGGCGGCCGCCGAGGCGCTGGCGTCCGTGGTCGGTGACGACCTCGCCGCCGACTACGTCATCCCGTCGCCCTTCGACGAGCGGGTCGCCCCCGCCGTGACGGCGGCCGTGGCCGCCGCCGCGCGGGCCGAAGGAGTCGCCCGCCGCTGACGCGTCCCGACGTGCGCGGTCGCGAGACCTGGATCGGCCCCGTCCCGGGTGGACGGGGCCGATCGCTGTCTCCGGCGGACGCTCCGGGCGGGGCGCCCGGATTCTGGGCGGCGGGTTGGGCCGACCGGGTGGTCCCCGGGCCGTGCGCGGACCGCCGGGACGCCTCGCGGCGGCTGACGGGAGGGCCCGGGCCGCCTCGCGTGCGCTCTTCCGGAGGGCGCACCCGGGAGCCCACGGGTGGGGATCCCTGCCGGCGCAACAGGGCGTGTCTCACAGCGCGGGACTGTTCCTTCGGTGCCCCGGGGACCCTAGGGTCAAGGTCATGTTCGCTGTCTACGCCGCCCGAATCGACCGCGACCAGCCGCTCTCCGGTCTGGAGTCGGGAGAGCGACCTGCTCCCGAGGCCCGTCCCGGCTGGAGCACCGTCACGGTCAAGGCCGCCTCCCTCAACCATCACGACCTGTGGTCCCTGCGCGGCGTCGGCCTCGCCGAGGACAAGCTGCCGATGATCCTCGGCTGCGACGCCGCCGGGATCGACGAGGACGGCAACGAGGTCGTCCTGCACTCGGTGATCGGCCAGACCGGTCACGGGGTCGGCCCCGGGGAGCCCCGGTCGATCCTGACGGAGCGCTACCAGGGGACCTTCGCCGAGCAGGTGGCCGTGCCGACCTGGAACGTCCTGCCCAAGCCCAAGGAGCTCTCCTTCGAGGAGGCCGCCTGCCTGCCCACGGCGTGGCTGACCGCCTATCGGATGCTGTTCACCAACGCCGGTGTACGGCCCGGTGACTCGGTGCTGGTGCAGGGCGCGGGCGGCGGTGTCGCGACGGCGGCCATCGTGCTCGGCAAGGCCGCCGGGCTGCGGGTCTTCGCCACCAGCCGGGACGAGGCCAAGCGCAAGCGCGCGCTGGAACTGGGGGCCGTGGAGGCCCTGGAGTCCGGCGCGCGGCTGCCGCAGCGGGTGGACGCGGTCATCGAGACCGTGGGTGCGGCGACCTGGTCCCACTCGGTGAAGTCGCTGCGCCCCGGCGGCACCCTGGTGATCTCCGGTGCCACCAGCGGCGACCGGCCCTCCCACGCCGAGCTGACGCGGATCTTCTTCCTGGAGCTCAAGGTCGTCGGGTCGACCATGGGTACCAAGGACGAGCTGGAGGACCTGCTGGCGTTCTGCGCGGCCACGGGAGTGCGCCCGGTGATCGACGAGGTGCTGCCCCTGGACCGGGCCCGCGAGGGCTTCGAACGGATGGCGTCCGGTGAGCAGTTCGGGAAAATCGTGCTGACCGCCCCCTGAGTATTCCTCGCGGTGCCGCTCGGGTGCCGCGCTGTCCCTGTCACGGCCGGTCCGGGTCCCCCGGGCCGGCCGTCGGCGTTCCTCCCGCCGGGCCGCATGTATGTCAACCACAGTTGACAGGGCCGGGTTGTCAACGTAAGTTGACATCATGAGTGAGGCAACCGATCTGGCCGCGCGGGCCGGAGACCGTGATCCGCGCGTGGGGCTGCGGGCCGTCGCCGCACTGCGCCGGCTGCTGGAGCAGTTGGAGGCGGTGCAGGTGCGCAACGCCCGTAACCAGGGCTGGTCGTGGCAGGAGATCGCCGGTGAACTCGGCGTCAGCAGGCAGGCCGTGCACAAGAAACACGGGAGGCATTGATGTTCGAACGGTTCACGAAGGATGCCCGGGCCGTGGTGAAGGAGGCGGTCCGGGTGAGCGAGGAGGCGGGGGACCCGTCCATCACGGCCGAGCATCTGCTGCTCGCCCTGCTGGACCGCGAGGGAAGCCGGGGCGCCTTCGCCCTGGCCGCCCTCGGGCTCGCGGAGCGCAAGGAGTCCGTGCGGGAGGCGCTGGAGGGGGCGCGGCGCAGGGCAGGGCTCACCCGGGCCGAGACGGACGCCCTCGCCGGGCTGGGCATCGACGTGTCGGAGATCGTGGCCCGGGTGGAGGACGCCCACGGCGTCGGGGCGATGTCCGGCGACCGGTGGGGCCGCGGACGACGGACGGGCCACCGGCCCTTCGACCGGGACGCCAAGGAGGTCCTCACGGGCGCGCTGCGGGCCGCCACCGCCCACCGGGACCGCGCCATCGGCGACGAGCACCTGCTCCTGGCGCTCACCGGCCGAGCGGGCGTCCCCGCCGAGGTGCTCGCCGACCACGGGGTGACGTACGAGGCCGTCACCCGCGTGCTCCACGGCAGCGGCGAGGCCAAGGCGGGCTGACCGGGGCGGCCGGCCGGTACGGCCGCCGGGCCGCCCGCGGTCCTGGCGGGTCAGCTTCTGGGACTCCGCAGCAGCGCGCCGATGTGGGCCGCCGCCGTGGAGAGGTGGCGGCGGGTGTCCCGGAGCTGGTCCTCGGTGATGCCGTGGTCCCGGGCCGCGTCACGGATGTCGTCCCGGAAGCGGTCCAGCAGCCGGTCGAGGTCCCGGCCGGGGTCGCCGGTCGGCTCCGTGGCGCCTTCGTGTGCCCAGGAGGGGGTGTAGGAGGCCGGGAAGTCCGCAGGAGTCTCGGAGTACGCCGGCTGGTCGGTCGCCGGCGTACCGCTCTCCCGGCCGAACGGGAAGTCCTTGCCCCCCAGGTTGCTGCCCAGGTCCTTCCCGAGATCCTTGCCGAACTCACTGACCTCCCGGGCCAGTTCGGCCAGCCCCTCGCGCAGGCCCGTCGGCCAGTCGCCCCGGGAGAAGTGGCCCTGCACCTGTTCCTGGACCCGGCGCGCGAGGCGCTGCACCTCCTCCTGGGCCTGTTCCCTGGCCCGCTCCTGGGCCTCCTTCGCCTGGCGCCGGGCCCGCTGGGCCTCCTCGCGGGCGCGGCGGCTCTCGTCCTTGGCGCGGCGGGCCTGTTCCCGCCACTCCTGCTTCGCGCGGCGCATCTCCTCCTTGGCGGCACGCCACGCCTCCGTCTCACCGAGGCCGGAGAGGTCGCCGAAGGGTGAGTCCGTCCCGCTGCCCTGGGCGGCGGCCGGCCGGCGGGCCCGGTCCGCAGCCGCCCGCATCTTGCGCCGCAGGTCGCCCGCCGCCCCCCGCACGTCCGCCTTGATCTCGGCGGCGAGTTCAGCGACCGACTCCCGGATCTCCAGCTCCAGATCGGCCAGCTCACCGCTGCGGTCGGCCAGTTCGGCACGGCCGGCGTCGGTGATGGAGTACACCTTGCGGCCGCCCTCGGTGGTGTGGGTGACCAGGCCCTCCGCCTCCAGCTTGGCCAGGCGGGGGTAGACCGTGCCCGCCGACGGCGCGTAGAGGCCCTGGAAGCGCTCCTCCAGGAGGCGGATCACCTCGTAACCGTGGCGCGGGGCCTCGTCCAGCAGCTTGAGCAGGTAGAGGCGGAGGCGTCCGTGGGCGAAGACGGGGGGCATGTCAGAGCACCTTCTTCTCGGTCGGGTCGGCGGTCGGACCGTCGGCCGGGGCGTCACCGGGGCCGGTGGGCGGAGCGGACCCGCTGTCGGGCGGGGCGGATGTCCCCGGCGCGCCCGCGTCGTCCCCGGACGGGCGGCGCAGCAGGGCGATGGACCCGGAGACGGTCGTGGCCCGCAGTCTGCCGGTGCCGGCGCCGAGACGGCCGGTGATCTTGTGGGCGCCCCACTGGCCCTGTATCCGCAGGTCGTCGAAGGCGTTGGAGATGGCACCGCTCGCCGTGTTCGCCTCGACCTCGGCGTCCGCCGGATCGGGCAGCCGGATCGCGACCTCGCCCGAGACGCTGGTCAGTCCGACGTCGGTCGGGCCGTGCGGATCGAGGTCCACGATCATCGAGCCGCTGACCGAGTCGGCCCGGACGGAGGGGCCGGACCCCTCGACGACCGTCAGGTCGCCGGAGACGGAGTTGAACCGCAGATCGCCGGTGACGGCCTGGGCCTCCAGATTGCCGGACACCGTGTCCGCCCGGACCGGCCCGGACAGCGCCACCAGGGTCGTGTCGCCCGTGACGCCCTTCACCACCGTCCGGCCCCGAATGCCCGAGACCACGGCAGCGGCGCCGACCACCCCCACCTCGACCCGCGTCGCCGCCGGGACCGCCAGCGAGACCACCGCGTTGCGGCGCCATCCCTTGCGGTCCAGCAGCTTCAGGAAGCCCTTCCAGGGCAGATCCTCGTACGCCACCGTCAGGGCACCGCCCTGCTGCGTGACGATCAGGGGCGGACCCTCGATCTCCGACACCTGGAGCCGGGCGGAACCTTCCTCGGTGCCCACGACGTTCACCGTTCCGTTGACGATGCGGACGTGGAGCTCGCTCACGGGCTCGTCGAAGGCGAGTTTCGCGGGCTCCGCGACGGACCACTCGGGCATGGTGGGACCTCCTGAATACGCGCCATATCGCGTCTTACGTGATTCACGATATATCGCGCTCAGGGGAAAACCAAGACACTCGTTCGGGTGGATCGCTCGTCCGCGCTCCTGACGTGCGGGCCGCTTACGCCTGCCTGCTGCCTGCTGCCTGCTGCCTGCTGCGGGGAGCGCGGAGAGTGCGGGGAGCGCGGGGGAGGCAGGGCAGGACGGCGGGAGACGGGAAGGTAGGCGCGGGAAGGGCGCGCGACGGCGCCCTGTGGCATGCCGCGCCTCGGGGTGCGCGCGGTGGGGATGTGGGGGTGAGGCCGTCGTGAGGGGGAGTGGGTGCCGAGGCCGGAGGCCCTGACCGTCGCCGCATGGCGTGGCGCGGTCCATGTCCGCGGGCGGGCCTGGCGGCAGTCCGACACTGCGCGGGACGGCGCACCGCCCCCTGTGCTGCTGCGCTCCTTGGTCCTGCCGCGCTGGTGCCCTGCTGCCGGAGAAGCCCCGAGCTGCCGGCGGTGTACGGACGCCGGGGCTCCGTGCCCGCCCCCGGACGGTCGCTCGCCCTTGATCAGATCACCCGCAGAGCCCCCGCAGTGGGCGTCTGCGTCGAGACGTCACGAACCCGAGGCGCTACGAACCCGAGGTGTCACGAACCCGAGGTGTAACGAACAACGAGGTGTCACGAACCCGAGGCGTCACGCCCCGAGACCTCGGGGACCGAGGCGTCGCAGACCCGACAGAGCAGAGGCCCGAAGGGGGCAGACGCCCCGAGAGGGTGAGCGCCCCGAGGGGTGAGCGGCCCAAGGGGGGAGCGCCCCGAGGGGGTGAGCGGCCCGAGGGTCAGCAACCGGGGAGGCGCCGGCCGGCCGGCCGAGCCGCTGTCACGGGCCGTGCGCAGCACACCCCCGCGCTGGCGGCATCCCCGCCCCGTCTCCACGCACCCGCGCCCGACGCGCCCGCACCCCACAGGCCCGCTGCCGGCGCGACCGCACGACCCACGACCACACGACCGCGCGACCTCACGCCCGCATGCCACGCCCGCCCGCCACCGCACGCCGACGAGCCGAGCCCTCAACGCCGACAGGCCAGTCACCGGCGGCCCGGCCCCCGACACCCCCCGGCACCCCCGGTGCGCCCCGGACCCCGTCGCCGTCGCCTACTCGCCGTCGCCTACTCGTCGTCGTCCTCGTCGTCCAGACGTGCCAGCCAGGTGGCGAGGCGCTCCACCGGTACCTCGAAGTCGGGATTCAGGTCGACGAAGGTCCGCAGCTGCTCCGCGAGCCACTCGAAGGAGACCTCCTCCTCGCCGCGCCGCTTCTCCAGTTCCTCGATGCCACGGTCCGTGAAGTACATGCCGTCCAGGATAGGACCAGGAGAAACGGCTGGGCCGCACCCCCCGGGCGGAGGATGCGGCCCAGCCGTGAAGCGGAACGCGGGGGCGGGGCCTAGGCCTCGAACACCTCGCGCACCAGCTGCTCCTGCTCGGCCTGGTGGCGCTTGGCGGAGCCCACCGCGGGCGACGAGCTGTGCGGACGCGAGATGCGGCGCAGGCGCTCGTCGTGCGGCACGTCGGCGCCGACGGCCAGGTCGAGGTGGTCGATCAGGTTGAGCGCGATGAACGGCCAGGCACCCTGGTTCGCCGGCTCCTCCTGGGCCCACAGGTACTTCTCGGCGTTCGGGTACTTCTTGATCTCCGCCTGGAGCTCGGCACCCGGCAGCGGGTACAGGCGCTCGATGCGGATGATCGCGGTGTCCGTCGCGCCGCGCTTCTTCCGCTCGGCGTCGAGGTCGTAGTAGACCTTGCCGGAGCAGAAGACGACCTTCTTGACCGTGGCCGGGTCGACCGTGTCGTCGCCGATGACCGGGCGGAACTGGCCCGAGGTGAACTCCTCCGCCTTCGAGGCCGCGGCCTTCAGGCGCAGCATGGACTTCGGGGTGAAGACGACCAGCGGCTTGTGGTGCGGGTTGTGCACCTGCCACCGCAGGAGGTGGAAGTAGTTCGACGGCGACGTCGGCATGGCGACCGTCATGTTGTTCTGCGCGCACAGCTGCAGGAACCGCTCCGGGCGGGCCGAGGAGTGGTCCGGGCCCTGGCCCTCGTAGCCGTGCGGCAGGAGCAGGACCACGCCGGAGGTCTGCGCCCACTTCTGCTCGGCCGAGGAGATGAACTCGTCCACGACCGTCTGCGCGCCGTTGACGAAGTCGCCGAACTGCGCCTCCCACATCACCAGCGCGTCGGGGCGGGCGAGCGAGTAGCCGTACTCGAAGCCCATCGCCGCGTACTCGGAGAGCAGGGAGTTGTAGACGTTGAGCCGTGCCTGGTCCTCGGAGAGGTACTGCAGCGGCGTGTACTCCTCGCCGGTGCTGCGGTCGATGATGACCGCGTGGCGCTGGCCGAAGGTGCCGCGCTGGGAGTCCTGGCCCGCCAGGCGGACCGGCACGCCCTCCAGGAGCAGCGAACCGAAGGCGAGGGTCTCGCCCATGCCCCAGTCGATCGTGCCGTCCTCGACCATCGTGGCCCGGCGCTGCAGCTGCGGCAGCAGACGCGGGTGCACGGTGATGTGCTCGGGGATGTTGACCTGGGAGGCGGCGATCCGCTTGACGACCTCCGAGGACACCGCGGTGTTCACGGCGACCGGGAACTCGGCCTGCGGGTCGGTGGCGATCTCGGAGGAGGGCTGCGCGGTGGCCTCGCGGACCTCCGTGAAGACCTTCTCCAGCTGGCCCTGGTAGTCCTGCAGCGCCTGCTCGGCCTCTTCCAGGGTGATGTCGCCGCGACCGATGAGCGACTCGGTGTAGAGCTTGCGCACCGAGCGCTTCTTGTCGATCAGGTCGTACATCAGCGGCTGGGTGAAGGCCGGGTTGTCGGACTCGTTGTGACCGCGGCGGCGGTAGCAGATGAGGTCGATCACCACGTCCTTGTTGAACGCCTGGCGGAACTCGAAGGCGAGCCGCGCCACGCGCACGACGGCCTCGGGGTCGTCGCCGTTGACGTGGAAGATCGGGGCCTCGATCATGCGGGCCACGTCCGTCGCGTACATGGAGGAACGCGAGGACTCGGGGGCCGCGGTGAAGCCGACCTGGTTGTTGATGACGATGTGGACCGTGCCGCCGGTGCGGTAGCCGCGCAGCTGCGACATGTTCAGGGTCTCGGCCACGACGCCCTGGCCCGCGAAGGCCGCGTCGCCGTGCAGCGCCACCGGCAGGACCGTGAAGTCCGTGCCGCCCTTGTTGATGATGTCCTGCTTGGCGCGGGCGACGCCCTCCAGGACCGGGTCCACCGCCTCCAGGTGGGACGGGTTGGCGACCAGGGAGACCTTGATCTGCTCGCCGTCCAGGCCGGTGAAGGTGCCCTCGGCGCCCAGGTGGTACTTGACGTCGCCGGAGCCGTGCATCGACTTCGGGTCGAGGTTGCCCTCGAACTCGCGGAAGATCTGCGCGTACGACTTGCCGACCACGTTGGCCAGCACGTTCAGCCGGCCGCGGTGGGCCATGCCGATGACGACCTCGTCCAACCGGGACTCGGCGGCCGAGTCCAGGACCGCGTCCAGCAGCGGGATGACGGACTCGCCGCCCTCCAGGCTGAAGCGCTTCTGGCCGACGTACTTGGTCTGCAGGAACGTCTCGAACGCCTCGGCGGCGTTCAGGCGGCGCAGGATGCGCAGCTGCTCCTCGCGCTCCGGCTTGGTGTGCGAGCGCTCGATGCGGTCCTGGATCCACTTGCGCTGCTTGGGGTCCTGGATGTGCATGAACTCGACGCCGGTGGTGCGGCAGTACGAGTCGCGCAGCACACCGAGGATGTCGCGCAGCTTCATCAGGGTCTTGCCGGCGAAACCGCCGACCGCGAACTCGCGCTCCAGGTCCCACAGGGTGAGCCCGTGCTCGGTGATGTCCAGGTCGGGGTGCTTGCGCTGGCGGTACTCCAGCGGGTCGGTGTCGGCCATGACGTGGCCGCGGACCCGGTAGGAGTGGATCAGCTCGAAGACCCGGGCGGCCTTGGTGACGTCGTCGTCGTGCGAGGCGTCGATGTCCTTGAGCCAGCGGACCGGCTCGTAGGGGATGCGCAGCGCCTCGAAGATCTCGTCGTAGAAGCCGTTCTCGCCGAGCAGCAGGTTCGCCACGGTGCGCAGGAACTCGCCGGAGGCGGCGCCCTGGATCACCCGGTGGTCGTAGGTCGACGTGAGCGTCATGACCTTGGAGATGCCGAGCTTGTTCAGGGTGTCCTGGCTGGTGCCCTGGAACTCCGCCGGGTAGTCCATCGAGCCGACGCCGAGGATCACCGACTGGCCGGGCATCAGGCGGGGCACCGAGTGCACGGTGCCGAGGCCGCCGGGGTTGGTCAGCGAGACCGTGACGCCGGTGAAGTCGTCCATCGTGAGCTTGTTGTCACGGGCACGTCGGACGATGTCCTCGTAGGCCTGCCAGAACTCGAAGAAGTTCATGGTCTCGGCCTTCTTGATCGCCGCGACGACGAGCTGGCGGTCGCCGTTGGGCTTCACCAGGTCGATGGCGAGACCGAGGTTGACGTGCTCCGGCTTCACCAGGGTCGGCTTGCCGTCCACCCGCGCGAACGAGTAGTTCATCGACGGCATGGCCTTGATCGCCTGGACCATGGCGTAGCCGATGAGGTGCGTGAAGGAGATCTTCCCGCCCCGGGCGCGCTTGAGGTGGTTGTTGATGACGATGCGGTTGTCGAACAGCAGCTTCACCGGCAGCGCGCGTACGGACGTGGCCGTGGGCAGCTCCAGCGAGGCGTCCATGTTCTTGGCCACGGCTGCGGACGGACCGCGCAGGGTGACCTGCTCGGGACCCTCCTTCTTCGCCTCGGTTTCCTTGCCGTCCCTGCCGTCCTTGCCGCTCTTGGCCCCGGCGGCGGGAGCCTGCTTGGCCGGGGCGGGGGCGGGCTTCGCGGCGGGCGCGGCGGCCTTCGCCGGGGCGGCGGCCCGGGCCGGGGCCTTGGCGGGGGCCGGCTGGGCTGCCGGGGCGGCGGCGGGCTTCGCGGCGGGGGCCTGTGCGGCCGGCTTGGCCGGGGCGGTCGCGTTCGCGCCCTGGGGCGCCGCGGCCGTGCTGCTCGCCGGGGCCGAGGTCGCGGGCGCGCCCGGCTTGTAGTCCGCGAAGAAGTCCCACCAGGCTCGGTCCACCGAGTTCGGGTCCTGGAGGTACTGCTGATAGATCTCGTCGACGAGCCACTCGTTGGCACCGAAGGCCGCCGCGGGGTTCTTCCCGGATTGGTCGGTGTCGGACGTGGGGGTACCACCCGGCCGAAGGCTGGGGGAGCTCGAGTTACTGGGGGACTGTGGCGACACGGCGTCAACCGCCCTCTTCCGCTTCACAAGATGATGGACAGCGGGAATCAAGGCTACGCCCCTGAACGCGAGAAGGTCAGGTCGGGCCCGTGCAACGTCGTGGAAGTCACATTGTGAAGGGTGTTTCACCGCGCGAAATGGCGGGAAACAAGCGTGGTTCCGCTTCATCGGCCCTGGTCGGGGGCAGGTCGGCATCGACCCGGCGCACCCCGTGCACGGGTTTCTCCCTGCTCACACGTGTCCGTCAGCGCGAACGCGGGTGGATCATCGGGCTCCGATTCGAACCCTACGTCAACCTCGGGTGGCGGGAGCTCCCGGAAGAGTGACAAGAATTCGGCAACCCCGATCGGATTCGGCCACCCGGATGCGGCCCCCGTGGAGATCGACGGCCCAGCGGGCGATCGCCAGCCCCAGTCCCGTGCCGCCGTCGCTGCCCGGACCGTGGGGCCGGTTGACGCTGCCGCGGTTGAACCGCTCGAAGACCCGGTGCCACTCGGTGCGCGGGATGCCGGGGCCCTCGTCCAGCACTTCCAGCTCCAGGGACCCGGGCTGCTCGCCGCGCCGCGCCTTCACCGTCACCCGGCCGTGCGGCGGGCTGTGCTTGACCGCGTTGTCGATCAGGTTGGCGACCACCTGGTGGATGCGCTCCGGGTCGGCGTGCGCGGTCAGCTCCGGCGGCGACACGTCCAGGCGCAGGTGCACGTCGGTCCGCGTGTGGCTGCCGGAGCCGGTCGCCATCCCCGCCCGCGCCGAGGCGACCATGTTGGCCTCCTTCAGCACGCCCGACAGGTACGGCCACACCTCGAAGCGGCGCTTCTTCAGCGGGACGACGCCGTTGTCCAGCCGGGACAGGTCCAGCAGCGTCTCCACCAGCCGGCCCAGCCGCTCGGTCTGCTTCAGCGCGGTCCGCATCGTCTCCGGGTCGGCCTCGGTGAGACCGTCGACGATGTTCTCCAGCACCGCGCGCAACCCGGCGATGGGGGTGCGCAGCTCGTGCGAGACGTTGGCCACCAGCTCCTTGCGCTGCAGGTCCTGGGCCTCCAGCTCGTCGGCCATGGCGTTGATCGTCTGGGCCAGGTCGCCCAGCTCGTCCCGCCGGTTCTCGCGCACCCTGCGGGTGTAGTCGCCGTGCGAGATGGAGCGGGCCACCGCGTTCATGTCGTCCAGCGGCGCGGTGAGCGAGTGGGCCACGAACTGGGTGATGAGCAGGGTGGCGATCATCGAGAACACCGTGATGAAGCGCAGCTCCGTCTTGGTGTGCACGGCGATCACCGACAGACCGGTGGTGATCAGCACGGAGACGACGACCAGCGCGCCCAGCTTCGTCTTGATCGAGAACGGGCGCACACCGCCCCAGGGCTCCGGGCCCCGCGCGCCTCCGCGTCCGGCCGGCCCGTCGCTCATGGCGTCGGCGTCTCCAGGGCGTAGCCCACGCCGTGCACGGTGCGGATGCGCTCGGCACCGATCTTCCGGCGCAGCGCCTTGATGTGGCTGTCGACGGTCCGGGTGCCGGAGGCGTCCGCCCAGTCCCAGACCTCCGCGAGCAGCTGCTCCCGGGAGAGCACCGCGCGCGGGGTGTTCGCCAGGCACACCAGGAGGTCGAACTCGGTGGGCGTCAGGTGGACGTCCTCGCTGCGCACCCGCACCCTGCGCTGTGCGTGGTCGATCTCCAGCTCGCCCATGCGCAGGATCCCGCTGCGCGGGGTGGTGGCCGCCAGGGCCGCCCGCTCCATGCGGCGCAGCAGGACGTGCACGCGGGCCGCCAGCTCGCGCATGGAGAACGGCTTGGTCATGTAGTCGTCGGCGCCGACGCCGAGCCCGACCAGCATGTCCGTCTCGTCGTCGCGCGCGGTCAGCATCAGCACCGGCACCGGCCGCTGGGCCTGGACCCGGCGGCAGACCTCCAGGCCGTCGAAGCCGGGCAGCATGATGTCGAGGATCAGCAGGTCGGGCTGCCATGCCTCCGCCGTGTCGACGGCGGACGGGCCGTCACCGGCCGTTTGCACGAGGAATCCCTCGGCGCGCAGGCGGGTCGCGATGGCGTCCACGATCGTCGCGTCGTCCTCGACCACCAGGATCCGGCGCTGCGCGCCGGGGGCCGCCGTGCCGTTGTGGGTGGTCTGTGTCTGCTCCATCGCCCGCCCCTGAAGTGTGCTTTCCGGAAACCGTGGGGTGAATCCGTGCTCTGCCCATGAGTGCGATCGACGCGGAAGGGCCCCGCGTCAGTGCAGCAGCGTACGGGGAGTCGCGGCGGCTTTGCTATCCAGGGCGGACGGCGAGGTGCACGACGTCGGGAACGCCCCGGGCAACGGGGATCTCTTCGGTACGCACCTGCTGGAACCCGGCATTCCGCAAGGTTCCCTCGAATTCCGGAGACGGCTTGGCGGACCACACCGCGAGCACCCCGCGCGGCCTCAACACCCGTGTGCACGCGGCCAGTCCGGCGGGCGTGTAGAGGCCCTCGTTGTCCTCGGTGACGGTCCAGTCGGGCCCGTTGTCGATGTCGAGGCAGAGCGCGTCGAACGTGGCGGACGTCTCATTGACGTACGCCACCAGGTCCGTCTCCACGATCTCCGTGCGCGGGTCGGCGAGGGCCTCGGCGGAGAGGCGGGCCAGCGGGCCGCCGTCGCGGTGCCAGTCGATGATGGCCGGTTCGCGCTCCACCACCGTGATGCCTCCCCAGCGCGGCCCGGCGGCGGCGTGTGCGAGTGAGAAGCCGACGCCGAGGCCGCCGATCAGGACGCGTGGCCCCGGCCGCGGCGGGCGGCCCTCCCGGGCGTCGGCCGTGTCCAGCGCCGCCAGCGCGGCGTCGACCAGCAGCCGCTCCGAGCGGCCGTCGGAGGTGTCCATCAGGAAGCAGCCGTTCGCGATGATCTGGAGCAGGTCCCCGTGACGGCGCAGGACGACCTCGCCGTACGGGCCCTCGCGGCGGTCCAGGACTTCGGGGATGACGTACGGGGTGGACATGCGTTCATCTTGGCAGGACCCCGCGCGGCGGTGATCGCTGACAGCGAACACGGCTCCGGGAACATTCGGCAGCGGCTCTGCATTGAGTCGGTATAGCTCAACTTGACTGCCGAAGGGGAGATCATGGCTACTGAGTCCGCATCGCTCGCCCTACCCGTGCTGCCGCTCGACGACGAGGTCGTGCTGCCCGGGATGGTGGTCCCGCTGGACCTGAGCGACTCCGAGGTGCGCGCCGCCGTGGAAGCGGCCCAGGCCGCCGCCCGGTCGACGCCCGGCAAGCCCCGGGTCCTGCTGGTCCCGCGACTGGACGGCACCTACGCCGGCACCGGCGTGCTGGGTACGGTCGAGCAGGTCGGACGGCTGGCCGACGGCGACCCCGGCGCCCTGATCCGGGGCCGCGACCGCGTCCGCATCGGCGCCGGCACCACCGGGCCGGGCGCGGCCCTGTGGGTGGAGGCCACGCGGATCGAGGAGAGCGTGCCCGACCCCCTGCCGGGGCAGGTGGCCGAGCTGGTCAAGGAGTACAAGGCGCTCGCCACCGCCTGGCTGCGCAAGCGCGGCGCCTGGCAGGTCGTGGACCGGGTCCAGGCCATCGACGACGTCTCCGCGCTCGCCGACAACTCCGGCTACTCGCCGTTCCTGTCCACCGAGCAGAAGGTCGCCCTGCTGGAGACGGCCGACCCCGTGGCCCGGCTGAAGCTGGCCACCCAGCAGCTGCGCGACCACCTCGCCGAGCAGGACGTCGCCGAGTCCATCGCCAAGGACGTCCAGGAGGGCGTCGACAAGCAGCAGCGCGAGTTCCTGCTGCGCCGCCAGCTGGAGGCCGTCCGCAAGGAACTGCGCGAGCTGAACGGCGAGCAGGAGGGCGAGGAGTCCGACGACTACCGCGCCCGCGTCGAGGCCGCCGACCTGCCGGAGAAGGTCCGGGAGGCCGCCCTCAAGGAGGTCGACAAGCTGGAGCGCGCCTCCGACCAGTCGCCCGAGGGCTCCTGGATCCGCACCTGGCTCGACACGGTCCTGGAGATGCCGTGGAACGAGCACACCGAGGACGCCTACGACATCCGCGGCGCCCAGGCCGTGCTCGACGCCGAGCACGCCGGCCTGCAGGACGTCAAGGAGCGCATCACCGAGTACCTGGCCGTCCGCAAGCGGCGCGCCGAGCGCGGTCTCGGCGTGGTCGGCGGGCGCCGAGACCAGGGGGCGGCGCGAAGCGCCTCGGTTGAGGGTGGCGGCGGGCGACGGGGGGGCGGTGCCGTGCTCGCGCTGGTCGGCCCGCCCGGCGTCGGCAAGACCAGCCTCGGCGAGTCCGTCGCCCACGCCATGGGCCGTAAGTTCGTCCGGGTCGCCCTCGGCGGTGTCCGCGACGAGGCCGAGATCCGCGGCCACCGGCGCACCTACGTCGGCGCCCTGCCCGGCCGCATCGTGCGGGCCATCAAGGAGGCCGGGTCGATGAACCCGGTCGTGCTGCTCGACGAGATCGACAAGGTGGGCTCCGACTTCCGCGGCGACCCCTCGGCCGCCCTGCTGGAGGTGCTCGACCCGGCCCAGAACCACACCTTCCGGGACCACTACCTGGAGGTCGAACTGGACCTGTCCGACGTCGTCTTCCTCGCCACCGCCAACGTCCTGGAGGCCATCCCGGAGGCCCTGGCGGACCGCATGGAGATCGTCCGGCTGGACGGCTACACCGAGGACGAGAAGATCGTCATCGCCCGCGACCACCTGCTCCCGCGTCAGCTGGAGCGCGCTGGACTGGCCCCCGACGAGGTGACGCTTCAGGAGGGTGCGCTGCGCAGGCTGGCCGGCGAGTACACCCGCGAGGCGGGCGTGCGCAATCTGGAGCGGTCCGTCGCGCGGTTGCTGCGCAAGGTCGCCGCCCAGCACGAACTGGGCGAGCGCGAGCTGCCCTTCACGGTGACCGAGGACGACCTGCGCGGTCTGATCGGACGGCCGCACCACGTGCCCGAGTCCGCCCAGGACCCGGCCGAGCGGCGCACCTCCGTACCGGGCGTGGCGACCGGGCTCGCGGTGACCGGCGCGGGCGGCGACGTGCTCTACGTGGAGGCGTCCCTGGCCGACCCCGAGACGGGCGCCGCCGGGCTGACCCTGACCGGTCAGCTGGGTGACGTGATGAAGGAGTCCGCGCAGATCGCCCTGAGCTTCCTGCGCAGCCACGGCGCCGAGCTGGAGCTGCCGGTGGGCGACCTGAAGGACCGGGGCGCGCACATCCACTTCCCGGCGGGCGCGGTGCCCAAGGACGGCCCGAGCGCGGGCGTCACGATGACCACCGCGCTGGCCTCGCTGCTCTCCGGCCGCCTGGTCCGCACGGACGTGGCGATGACCGGCGAGGTCTCGCTGACCGGGCGGGTGCTGCCGATCGGCGGGGTGAAGCAGAAGCTGCTCGCGGCGCACCGGGCGGGGATCACCACGGTGATCATCCCCAAGCGCAACGAGCCCGACCTGGACGACGTGCCCGAGGAGGTGCTGGACAAGCTGGACGTCCACGCCGTCACCGACGTCCGCCAGGTCCTCGAACTGGCGCTGGCCCCGGCCACCGAGGGCGCCGCGCCGGAGGTTCCGGTCGCCGTGTGACGGCGGTGGCCGGATACGGGAGGCCCGGGCTTTCGTGAGGGAGGCCCGGGCCTCTCCGTGCGTCCGGGCCTCTCCGTGTGTCCTGGCCCTCTGGTACCTCCGGGCCTCTCCGTGCGTCCAGGCCCTCTTGGTGCCTCCGGGCCCTCCCGTGCGGCCGGTCCGGGAACCGGGGCCGGGCGGCGCGCGCGGGTCAGCCCTGGGCGAGGGCGCGGACCCGGTCGACGGTGCCGTTGAAGCGGTTGTGGTCGCCGACGGTCGGGCCGGTCGAGGTGTACTGCCACATCGTGTAGGTGCCCCAGCCCGCGGGCAGTTCACCGACGGTCGAGGCGTACCGGGCGATCCACAGCGGGGTGGTGGAGGCGAAGCCCGCGTAGTTGCCGGTGCACTGCTTCCACCAGCTCGTCGCCGTGTAGAGGACGGCGTCCCGGCCGGTGCGCGCCCGGTAGCGGTCCAGGAAGTCGCGGATCCAGCTCACCATCGAGCTGTGCGACTTGCCGTAGCAGGCGTCGCCGTAGGGGTTCCACTCGATGTCGAGCGCCCCCGGGAGCGTCCTGCCGTCCGGGCTCCAGCCGCCGCCGTGGTCGACGAAGTAGTCCGCCTGGGCGGCGCCGCTCGCGGTGTCGGGGGTCGCGAAGTGGTAGGTGCCGCGGATCATGCCCACGTCGTAGGAGCCGTCGTACTGCTGCTCGAAGTAGGGGTTGCGGTAGTACGTCCCCTCGGTCGCCTTCACGAAGGCCCACTTCACGCCGCTGTTCCACAGCGTCTGCCAGGCGACGTTCCCCTGGTGGCTGGAGACGTCCACCCCTTCCGTCTGGGTGGCGCGGTCGGCGGGCGGGGTTCCCCAGCGGCCGTCGTGGGCGACGACGCCCATGCCCATGGAGGCGGATCCGCGCGGGGGAGCGACGGGGCCGGGCTCGTCCGCCCGGGCGGTGTGGGGGAGGGAGAGGAGGGCGAGCAGGGTCGCCGCCGCGACGGTCGTGCGGGGTATGCGGGAAGCGCCGGACGGACCGGCGGCGCGCGACGCGCGGATTCTGCGGACGGGCATGTACGTGTCTCCGTAGGTCGTGGGCCGGCGGGGGCCGGCCGGGATCCGGACTGTGACCCGCCTCGCATGTAGTGGGCATGCCACCCGGGCGCCTGATAGAGAAGCTGCGCACGCGGAACGCGGAGCGGAGGGAAAAGTCCGGAAGCTGCCGTTGGTCTACGCCTGCGAAATACTGGCCAAGCCGCGACGGCGTCGCCACTTGGCGCGACACTCACGACCCGAAGGACCGAGGCAGGGGCTGACGTGCACGACAACGGAAACGGCGGCGGCGGACAGGCCGCCGCCCCGGCAGCCGGGGACCGGCTGGAACAGCCCGCATTCCTGGCCCTGGAGCGGGAGTTGACGGTGCTGCTGCGACGCGCCCGGGCCAACCAGGGGGAGATGGCCCGGGAGGTCCACCCGGACCTGGAGCCCTCCGCCTACGGGCTGCTCGTCCGTCTGGATGAATGCGGCCGGCAGCGGGCCACCGACCTCGCCGCCTACGTCGGCGTCGGCAAGGCCACGATGTCCCGTCAGGTCCACGCGCTCGAGGACCTCGGCCTGGTCACCCGCGAACCCGACCCCGCCGACGGCCGCGCCTGGCTGGTCGCCCTCACGGCGGAGGGCCGCGAGCGGGTGACCCGGGTCCGCGAGGCCCGCCGCGCCCGCTACGCCGGCCGCCTGGCCCACTGGGACTCCACCGAGGTCACCGAACTCGCCCGTCTGCTGAACCGGCTCAACCAGGAGATGGAGAGGTAGCGGCGGCGGGCTCGCGCGGGCCGCCACCCGGGCGGCCCGCGGGGGACCCTTCCCGGACCTTCCCGGAGACTTCCCGGACCCCTCCCGGACTGCACCCGCGGCGGCGCCCGAGCGCGCCCCGGACAGCCGGGGACGCGCCGTGCTCACAGCTCCACGAACACCACGGTCGCGTCGTCGTGCGTCTTGCTCCGGCCCAGCAGGACCCGCTCCGTGTCGGCCCGCTCCAGCTCCCGCACCCGGTCCACCAGCGCCCGCGCCCCCTCCTTGCGCACCAGGGCCAGGCAGTCCGCCCAGTCCCCCTCGCCGAACCGCTCCACCCAGCGGGTGGCACCGTCCGTCAGCGCGGCCAGGGCCCGCACCTCCCCGCGCGGCAGCGACCCGGTCACCGCGCGGGCGGACACCGACGGGTCCGCGGCCGCCGTGAAGAAGCCGCCCTCCCGGTTGCGCACCGTGGCGTCCACCAGGGCGTCCGTCGCCAGCGCCGAACGGGGCAGCAGGGCGAGCCGGTCGTCCAGCAGGGCCGTGACCGCGCCCCCGGGCGCCTCCACCAGCAACGCCGAGTCGGACAGCACCAGGTACTCGACCTCGCCCGGCGACCAGCGCGCCAGCACCACGGTTGCCTGCGGGGTCCGGGGGTGAGAAAGGTCACAGGTGTCCGCATGGGCGGCGGCGGTCCGGGAGATCGCCCGGGCCAGCAGATCGGCCAGCGGCACACCGGGCAGCGAAACGGTCAGTTCGGACAGGGCCCCGCCCAGGTGCGCGGTGAACCAGGGGACGGAATGGAGACAGCCGGTGCCGTCCGGCGGCGGCGTCACCCCGTCCAGCACCACGAGGGTGCCGCCTTCCCCCGACGCGGGCAGGCCCACACTCGCGAAGTCCTCGTTGGGGCGGCCCGCGTCCCCGGGCTCCGAAACCAGCTCAGTGCGCATCCGGCCAGTCTGCACGACCCCTTCACAAGGGTCGCCGAAGACCACCCCTCCTGCCCCGGATCCCCCCGGTGACGCAGGTCAGGTGCCTGGTTTGGGGCGTATTGCAGACTCCCGGAAACGCGTGGCGGCGAATATTGCCACCGCCCGGCCCCCACGTCCAACCGGTATGCGGTGGAAGGCCCCTGCGCGCGGCCCCGGAACTTGCCCACCAACTCCCGTCCGATGTTCACTCCTTCGAGTGGCGGGTCAGGTGATGCGCTTTCCCTGTCCTCCCCCGCTGGGAGGGTCGGGCGTTGGCGGCCCTGCCGCCCGGGTGGCGTGGACGGCTCGGGGGAGGCGCGGACACGCCCGTTGACGGAGCGTCACCCGGACCCACGGGTACACGAGTCAGGAATGCGAGCACCGGTGCAGAAGACGCGGCCTCGTCGCCCAGGCAAGCAGCCGACCCCGACGGGGGACGCCGAACGGACACCCACCGTCGGCAGGGGCCGCCCCACCCACGTACGCAACCGGCTCATCGTGGCCGTCGCCGTCGTGGCCGCGGCGATCGCCGGAGCCGGCGCACCCTCCGTGCTCGCCGCCTCGGCCGAACTCAGCGACGCCCAGGACCTGGTGAACCTCGCCGAGCAGACCCAGGACGCGCTCAGCCTCGCGCACTCCCTGGCCGACGAGCGCGACGAGGTCACCTCCTACATCGCGGCCGGCCGCCCCCGGTCCAAGGCGCCCTCCGAGCAGCACAGCTCCCGCGTCGACCGCCTCGTCGAGGAGATGCGCGCCGACTCCGACACCTCCGACGCGCTGCGCGACGACCTCGACGCCGTCGCCGCCGTCCGCAGGGCGGCGCTCACCGGCAAGAGCAGTGCCCTCGAAGCACACGGCGCCTACTCCGCCGCGATCACCGAACTGCACCGCCTCGCCGAGCGGCTGGCCGACCGGACCCCGCCGCGCGCGGGCTCCGGCGCGCACTCCCTCGCCGACCTCGACACCGCCGTCCAGCAGGCCGCCGCCGCCCGGGGACTGCTGCTCGCCGCCTTCAACGTGCCGAGCACCCCCCAGACCGTCATCGACCCCCTCACCGGGGCGGCCACCACCACCTCCGTCTCCTCCGAGGCCGACGCCGAGCGGCGCGACGAGCTGACCGCCGCCGCCATGGAGGCCCGGGTGCGCTCCGACGCCGCCCTCGCCGCCTTCCGCGACACCGCGCCCAAGGCGGCCCGCTCCTCCTACGACGCCACCGTCACCGGCCACGAGGTCAACTCCGCCGAGAAGTACCTCGCCAAGCTCACCGACGCCCCCACCCTCTCCGACGGCGAGCTCGCCACCAGCACCAAGAAGCTCCAGGCCGCGCTCACCGCCCGCGTCGAGACCATGCGCGGCGTGGAGTCGTCCCTCTACGACAAGCGCGGCAAGGAACTCGCCCAGCTGCGCGACGACGACGTCACCGCCCTGGAGATCCGGGTCGCCGTCCTCGGCGCGCTGATGCTGGTCGCCGTCGCCGTCGCCACCGCGATGGCCCGCACCCTCACCCGCCCCCTCTCCGTGCTGCGGCGCGGCAGCGCACGGCTCGCGGAGGCCGAGAACCCGGTCGGCGAGGACCCGATCACCTTCACCGGCCGCAACGACGAGTTCGCCCAGGTCGTCCGCTCCGTCAACGCCCTGCACGCGCACGCCGCCGGGCTCGCCGAACGCGTGGCCACCCTGGAGGCCGACCGCAAGCACCTCGTCGGCCAGCGCCAGAAGATGGCCGACGCCCGCGAGGAACTGCGCGCCGAACTCGCCGAGTCGGCCGCCCACCTGGAGCGCCTGCGCACCAGCATCGGCGGCACCTTCGTCAGCCTCGCCCTGCGCACCCTCGGCCTGGTGGAACGGCAACTGGGCGTCATCGAGTCGCTGGAGGAGCGCGAGGACGACCCGGACCGGCTCGCCACCCTGTTCAAGCTGGACCACTTCGCCACGGTGATGCGCCGGCACAGCGAGAACCTCCTCGTCCTCGCCGGCACCGAGCACGTCCAGCGCACCGCCGGGCCGGTGCCCCTGGTCGACGTGGTGCGGGCCGCCGTCAGCGAGATCGAGCGGTACGAACGCGTCCGCATCGCCGCGCTGCCGCCGCACGCGCACATCGCCGGGTTCGCCGCGGACGACCTCTCCCACCTGCTCGCCGAACTGATGGAGAACGCCACCTCCTTCTCCCCGCCGGACCTGCCCGTCGAGATCTCCGGCTGGCTGATGGAGAACGGCGAGGTCATGCTCTCCGTCCAGGACGAGGGCATCGGCATGGCCGCCGACCGGCTGGAGCGGCTCAACGAACGCCTGACCGCGTTCGACCCGGAGGCCCCCTACGAGCAGGAGGGCGAGGACGGTCTCGGCCTCGGCCTGTACGTCGTCGCCCGGCTGGCCCAGCGGCACGGCCTGCGGGTGAAGCTGCGGGAGCAGAAGCAGGGCGGGATCGCCGCGGTCGTCGTCGTCCCCCAGCCGCTGCTCGCCGCGCCCACCCCGTCCGCCGTGCCCGCCACTGGTCCCGTGCCGGGCGGCGCGGCGTCCTACTCGCTGCCGGGTGCCGACGCCGAGGCCAACTCCAACGTCCTGCACGGCCGCACGGAGAGCGACGACCCGCTGGTCGACCTCGCGGAGCGGTCCCTGGCCCGGGAGGAATCCGCGGCCCCGGCCGAGGAGCCGGAGCAGCCCGGCCGGCCGGACCCGGCGGACCGGGAAAGCCCGGCCGAGGGAGCCGAGGAGCCCCGGGCGAACGACCTCCCCGGCGACGCGGCGGACGACCTCCCCGGCGGCGTGGCGCGGGACGCGGTGGCGCGTGACGCCGGCCGCCCCGGCCCGGACGCCTCGGAGCGGGTGGATCACGCGGCGGCCGAGGACGGGACCGACCCGGCCGGCTCCGCGGGGCAGGAGCCCGGCGAGCAGCGGGCCGCGGGCCACGACGCGGAGGCTCCGGGTGAGCCCCACGCCGCGGACGCTTCCGCCGCCGCTGCCTCCGACACCGCCCCCGGCGCGGACGCCGAGGAGCCGGACACCCCCGGCGCCGCCGTTCCGGACGCCGACACGGCGAACGCCGACACGTCCTCCGACACGGCGAGCACCAGAACCTCCGCCGACGCCGACGCCGACGCCGACGCCGACGCCGATACCGACGCCGACGCCGATGCGCCCGCCCCCGGCGCCCCCGCAGACGCCGACGTGCCCGCCGACCATGCCGGACAGGACGGCCCCGCCCGCCCCGTACCGCCGCAGCGGCCCGCCGAGACCACGATGGAGCTGCTGATCCCGGCCCCGTCGCAGCCGGGCGACGACCGCGCGACCGGACCGGACCACCGAGGCGGCACGCCGGACGCTCCCGACGACGCTCCCGCCCCCTCCCCGGCCGTCCCCGCCCAGCAGACCGGCGCGGACGCCGACGCGGCGACCCGCACCGACGCGGCGACCCGCACCGACGCGGCGACCCGCACCGACGCCGGGGCGGACACCGAGCACGCCCGGGTCCCCGACGGCCCGGCCGCCGACGGGCCCGAGGCCGCCGAACCGGTCACCGCCAAGGGCCTGCCCAAGCGCACACCCAGGATCACCGCACCCGCCGAGACCCCACGGCCGCGCACCGGCTCCGTGGACGCGGAGGCCCTGCGCCGCCGCCTCGGCGGCTTCCGCCGGGGGGCGGAGGCCGGTTACCGGGACGTCGAGGCGGAGATCAACGAGCAGACGGGACCCCACCGGGCACCGTCCGCCGCCACCGCACCGCAGGCGGCACGCGCCAGGGACGCCGAGGACACCACCGGCACCGCAGCGGCCGCGACCGAAGAAGCCACGGGGGGCACCGTCGAGGAGGCAAGCAGTTGACCGCGCCCAGTACCTTCGGACTGAGCAGTGAGGCCCGCAACCTGCACTGGCTGCTGACCAACCTCGTCGAGGAGGTGCCCGGCATCCTCTCCGTCGCCGTGGTCTCCTCCGACGGACTGCTGCTGCTCTCCTCCGACGCCGACCGCGTCACCGCCGCCCGTGCCGCCCGCGCCGAGAAGCGCACCGGCCCCCGCGGCTCCGCCGCCGACCTCGCGACCATCGTCTCCGGCATCGGCAGCCTCACCGTCGGCGCCGCGAAGCTGATGGACTCCGGGCCGGTCAAGCACACCATGGTCGCGATGGACGAGGGCAGCCTGTTCATCATGTCGATCAGCGACGGCTCGCTGCTCGGCGTGCACGGCTCCGCGGACTGCGACATGAGCGTGGTCGCGTACCACATGGCCCTGTTCGTGGGCCGGGCCGGCCACGTCCTGACCCCCGAACTGCGGCACGAACTGCGCCAGTCCCTGGAGACCGAGTCCGCCGGGAGCACCCGATGAGCAGTACGCCCAGGAAACAGCTACCGGTGCGCGGCGGTGACCGCAAACCCGCCCGCGTGCGCCCCTACTCGCTGACCGGGGGCCGGACCCGTTTCGGCCACGTCCTGCTCGTGGAGACCTTCGTCGCGAGCACCGCCGCCCTGGAGGCCCCCGAGGAGCGGAAGGAACTGACGAGCGGAGGGCTCTCGGCGGTCATGCCGGAGAGCAGGGCCATCGTCGAACTGTGCCGCCGGATGCGGACGGTGGCCGAGATCGCCGCGCTGCTCAGGATGCCGCTCGGCGTGGTCCGCGTCCTGCTCAGCGACCTGGCGGACCAGGGAAAGATCCGTGTCCACGGAACCGGGACCGGCCACGGCACGGGCCGCCCCGACCGCGCGTTGCTGGAAAGGGTGCTGAGTGGACTCCGCCGTCTCTGACGCCGCCCCCGGTGTCTCCCCGCTCGTCGAAGGCGACGAGCCCCTGCTGCCCTGGCAGACGGACCGCACCCGGGCGCCGATCGCCACGAAGATCGTCGTGGCCGGCGGCTTCGGCGTCGGCAAGACGACCCTCGTCACCGCCGTCTCGGAGATCACGCCCCTGCAGACCGAGGCGCTGATGACCGAGGCGAGCGAGGGCACCGACGACCTCACCGCCACGCCGGAGAAGCTCACCACCACGGTGGCCATGGACTTCGGCCGCATCACGCTCGACGACGACCTGGTGCTCTACCTCTTCGGCACCCCCGGCCAGCAGCGCTTCTGGTTCATGTGGGACGACCTGGTGCGCGGCGCGATCGGCGCGGTCGTCCTCGCCGACACCCGGCGGCTGAAGGACTGCTGGCCGGCCCTGGACTACTTCGAGAGCTGCGGGCTGCCGTACGTCGTCGCGGTCAACCACTTCGACGGCAGCGAGCGCTTCGAACCGGAGGACGTGCGGGAGGCGTTGACGATCCCCGCGCACATACCCGTCATGATCATGGACGCGCGCAGCCGGATCTCGGCCATCGAGACCCTGTTGTCCCTCGTGGGCCACGCGCTCGACGAAACCCCCGAGTAGGAGTCACCCCCGTATGCGGAAGATACTCGTCGTCGGAGCCGGCCAGTCCGGCCTCCAGCTCGCTCTCGGCCTCCAGTCGCACGGGTACGACGTCACCCTGATGTCGAACCGGACCGCGGACGAGATACGCACCGGCCGGGTGATGTCGACGCAGTGCATGTTCCACACCGCGCTCCAGCACGAGCGCGACCTCCAGCTGAACTTCTGGGAGTCCCAGGCGCCGAAGATCCGCGGCCTGGGCGTCTCGGTCGCCGCCCCCGGCTCCCACGACCCGGGCCCCACCCAGCGCGCCATCAACTGGCTGGGCATGCTCGACGGTTTCGCGCAGTCCGTGGACCAGCGGGTGAAGATGGCGGGCTGGATGGAGACCTTCGCCCAGCGCGGCGGCCGGCTCGTCATCCACGGCGTGGCGGTCGGCGACCTCGACTACTTCTCCCGCGCCTACGACCTCGTGCTGGTCTCGGCCGGCAAGGGCGAGCTGGTGCAGATGTTCGGCCGCGACGCCGGACGCTCCCCGTACAGCGAGCCGCAGCGCGCCCTCGCGGTCGCCTACGTGCACGGACTCGCGCCCCGCCCGGAGCACCCGGACACCGAGGCCGTCCGCTGCAACGTGGTCCCCGGCGTCGGCGAGATGTTCATCATGCCGACCCTCACCACCACGGGCCGCGCCGACATCCTGTTCTGGGAGGGCATCCCCGGAGGCCCGCTGGACGCCTTCAAGGACGTCAAGGACCCGGGCGAGCACCTCGCCCTCACCCTGGACCTGATGAAGACCTTCCTCCCCTGGGAGTACGAGCGCACCCCCGGGGTCGAACTGACCGACGCGGGCGGCACCCTCGCCGGCCGCTACGCCCCGACCGTCCGCAACCCCATCGGGCGGCTGCCCAGCGGCGGGGCGGTCCTCGGGGTCGCCGACGTGGTCGTCGCCAACGACCCGATCACCGGCCAGGGCTCCAACTCGGCGTCCAAGTGCGCCGCGTCCTACCTCGCCTCCATCCTCGAACACGGCGACAAGCCCTTCGACGAGAGCTGGATGCAGCAGACCTTCGACCGCTACTGGGAGACCGCCCGGCACGTCACCAAGTGGACGAACGCGATGCTCGCGCCGCCGCCCGAGCACGTGCTGAACCTGTTCGGCGCGGGCGGGCAGTTCCAGACGGTGGCGGACCGTTTCGTCAACTGCTTCGACGACCCGTCCGACCTGGAGAACTTCTTCTTCGACCCGGCCAAGGCGGACGCCTACCTGGCCGAGGTCGCCGGCGCCGCGGCCGGTCCCGCCGGCGCGCCCGCCTCCGCGTAGCCCTCGTCGGATCCCTCCGTGGCCCCCTCGGGGAGCTCGGGCGGCTCGTAATGCCGCAGGGGCTCCCCGTCCGGGTCGGGGCGCACCGCGCCCAGCACCGGGTTCGCGGCGATGGGGGAGACCTTCACCCGCGCCCCCGGACGCGGCGCCTGCACCACCATCCCGTCGCCCAGGTACAGGGCGACGTGGGTGGCCTCGGGGAAGTACACGACGAGGTCCCCGGGCCGCAGCCGGTCCAGCGGGACACGCTCCAGCTCCGCCCACTGCTCCTGGCTGGTGCGGGGGACGGATGCCCCGGCCGCGGCCCACGCCTCGGACGTCAGCCCCGAACAGTCGTAGGCCGCCGGGCCCTCCGCGCCCCACTCATAGGGCTTGCCGATCTGCTCGACGGCGTACCGCACGGCCCGCTCACCCGCCGCGGTCGGGGTGCGCCCGGGGCCGGGGGAGCCGAGCGCTCCGGAGGCGAGGAACTCCTCCTGCCGCTCGGCCGTCCGCGTCCGCTCCAGCTCGGCGAGGGCGGCCAGCTCCTCGGTGCTGAGCGAGGCGAGCAGTTCCTCGACCTCACCGAGCCGTCGGCGCACCTCGTCGCGCTGCTCGCGGTGCCGCTCGGCGAGCACGAGCTGGTCGTCGAGGGCCTTGCGGGCGCGGCGGGCGAGCGCGGCGGCCCGCTGCTCGCCGGCGGCCAGCCGTCCCACCGTCTCGGTCCGCTCCCGCGCCACCCGGCCGATCACGTGCCGCTGCTCCAGCGCGCGCTGCGGGTCCCGCGCCAGCAGCAGCCGCAGGTAGGGCGAGAGGTCGGAGCTGTTCTGGTACTGCTGCCGGGCCAGCCGTCCGGCCGCGCCCCGGCTGTCGTGGAGGGTCAGCCGGGCCCGGGCGAGGGCGCGGTCCAGCCGGGCGGTCTCGGCACGCTGCTTCCTCAGCCGCTCCTCGGTCGCGTTGAAGGTCTCGGTGGCCCTGCCGGCCTCCCGGTACAGCTCCTGAAGCTCCGTCAGCAGCTCCGCGACCGACCGGCCTTCGGCGCCGGGCACGTCCGTCCGCGCTCCGGCGGCCGCGCCGGACGCGCTCCGCTCCGGCCCGCTGCCCGTGGCGCCGGGCGACGGTGCGGGCACGGCGGCCGCGGGCAGTGGCGCGAACACCGCTCCGGCGGCCAGCGCCGCCGTGCACACCAGACGCAGCACCCTTGCTGACACGTCATCACCTCCGATCCGGGGCGGCTTCTCCGCTCCGCATCGCGAGCATCAGACGGTCCTGCGCGGCCCGCGCGCCGGGTGTGCGCGGTTCGGCGCAACGGGGTCACCCGTGCGCGTCGTCCGGCTTGCCCGGCGGCGTGGCGTCCGGACGGCCGGCCGGCCGGGACCACGGCCAGCGCGGACGGCCCGCCGACCGGTCGGCACCGGGGTCGTACACGTACTTCCACCCCCGGGTCAGCCCCGTCCGCCCGCTGTGGCCGCGGGGCGTGCGCCGGTAGACCAGCACGGTCTCCGGGCCGCCGTCGGGCGCCGGGACGGGGATGCGGTACGTCTTGGGCGGATGCCCGGTCATGCCCAGCAGCACGGGCAGGACGCGGCCGTCCATGGGCCCGCCCTCGAAGGGGGTGTCTTGGCTCTTCACCGGACCAGTGTCCGTCATCCGCCCGGCCGGCCCGCGTCCGCCGCCCGCCCGAGGGCGGTGCCGGTCAGCCGTCGGCCGCCAGCGCCCGGACCAGTTCCTCGGTCTGCGCGTCGCGCCGTCCGGTGACCTCCAGGCCCGCCACGAACTGCTCCACGAGCCAGTCCCGCAGCTCCTGGGCCGGGGGCTGCTGGTCCTCGTCCAGCCAGATCAGCGAAGCGGCCTCCACGGCGGTGATCCACATCCGGATCGTCATCCGCAGGCGGGGCCCGGCCGCGTCGACCCCCAGATGGTTCAGGATGTGTTCGGCGGCGGCCCGGCGCACGCCGTCCACGATCGCGGTCGTCCGGGAGGTCTCCACGACGCTGCCGCCCTGGAGCAGCGCGCTGAACCCCGCGCCGTGCTCGTCCACGAAGGCCAGGTAGCGGTCCAGGGCCCGGGACAGCCGGGGCAGCCGCGGGCCCTCGTGCGGCTCGTCGAAGCAGTGCCGCAGCTCGTCGGCGGCGGACCCGAGGGCCGCCTCGTACAGCTGCTGCTTGCCGCCGGGGAAGTACCGGTAGACCAGGGGCCGCGACACCCCGGCCGCCTCCGCCACGTCGTCCAGGGAGACGTCCTCGGGGGCGCTGTGGGCGAAGAGGGACAGTGCGGCGTCGAGGAGCTGACTGCGGCGCTCCTCGACGCTGAGCCGCCGGTAGGCGGGGGTGGGGGCCTGCGGGGTCATGCCCCGCAGCGTAACCGCCCGCACCCCGGACCGGTGGGGGCGGCCGGGGCGGCGGCCCCGCACCCCGCCGAACCTGATCGACCACTGGGCTGAACGCGGTCGCGAACCCGCGCCGACACCTCTGCCGGCCTGCGAGCCGTCGGGGCTGCCCTCGGGCCCGTTGTCCGAGCACACGGCTCAAGCGCAGGGGGCGGGGACGCAGGACGCAGCACCGCGGCCCCGAACGCGACCAGAGTGCCGAGCAGGCGTGCGGCCAGAATGACGACCGGGTCCGCCGCTCCCCTGCCCGGCACCGCCCCAGGACATCGGCCATGGCCGCCCACGCCTGCCTGACCGTCCTGGGTGCCCACAGGCCGGACACCGGGTGAGCGGAAACGGATCCCTCAGCTCGTCCACCACGACCTCGCCGGGATCAGACGGCTGATCACCGCCTCACCGTTGCAGCACTAGGCTCTTCCCAGAACGTGACCAGGGGGTAGAGCAGTGCGAATAGAGCGTCACCAGGTGGGCGAAGCGGCCGTGCGAGCAGCGCGCGAGGACTTCACGAACCGCATCGGAGGCTACGTCCGGTCGATGTCACGGGTCGACCGGATGTCCACTTACACATGGCAGTCGATCGCCGACCAGTTCCTCGATCACCTGGGCGCGCTCTCCGTCGAAACGCCCTGTCTCGACACGGCGGAGGCCAAGGCCGTCCTCGAGGACGCCTGCGAGGCGGCGGCCGGCGCCGTCGCCTACGCCGCCTACCACCCCCACTGCGCCTTCCAGGTCTTCCTGCACTACGTGAACTTCGGCATGTGCTACGACCCGGGTGACGACGCCCCCGAGGAGAGCGTCGCGCCCGGGAAATGGATCGACGCGCTCTGCCTGGCCGTCCTCGGGGACAAGGCCAAGTGGCACGGCGAGGCCTTCCACTTCGCCCGGCAGAAGTTCGCCGAGCGGCTGAAGGGCACGCCCACCGGTGAACTCGCCACGGGTCTGACGGCCGTGGTCCTGGACGACACCGGCGACGACGAGGACTACCCGCCGAGCGCGCGGGCCAAGCTCACCGCCGTCGACGCTGCCCTCGACCGGATCCGGATCCGCGCCGAGGAGACCGGCAAGCCGCTGCTGGACCGGCCGGACAGCGTGGCACTGCGGGCGCTGCGCGCGCTGGCCGCCGAGGACCGGGAAACCTTCGACGCCGCACTGGCCGACGTCCTTGCTCGACACGCCGCTCAGCACGGCCCCACGGCCTCCCCGAGCAGCCTGCTGCCCCTCGTTCCCCTCGCGCTCGCCGCGCTCGCTCACCGGGCCCTGGGCTGGGCGCCTGCCGTCCACACCGACTACCTCCCGCGCGCCCTGGTCACCGGCTTCGAGACCCCCGGCCCACGGGTCGCCGGGTTCGGCCGGGACCGGCGGCCCGACGCGGTCGCCGCGCTCGCCGCGGGTCCGCTGGCGGTGGAGCGGCCGGCTCTCGACTGGACGGTCAGCCCGCGGACCCAGGAAATGTACGACAAACGCGTCCGGGAGGTGTGCACCCCCAGCGCCGGGGAACCCCTGGCCGCCCGGCGGCTCGCCCGGGTCATGAACGATCAGGAGCGCCTCTTCAAGCGGTACGCGGGGAGCCCGGAAGAGGCCACGCAGACCCAGCTCACGGCCCTCCGGCTGGCCTCCCGGACGGGGGCCGCCCTCTTCCGGATCGCACTGGCGGAGCCGGGCACCGAGGTCGAGGTGTCCATCGACGGCCACCGAGTCCGCTGTACGGCTGAGCGGGGCGAGCATGCCGGCGCCGGCACGTGGCAGAAGGCCACCGCCCTGGCACTCATCACGGGCGCGCGCGAGGACCTCGCCCCGCTGGTCCTCACCGGCCCTGCCTTCGCCCGTCCGGACGGCTCCGCGTTCGGTGCGTACCGCGAGGCCCTCCACGCCTATCTGAAGGGCACCGATCCCGAACCGGCCGCGCAGCGGGCCGTGCGGCAGGCTGAGAGGGTCGAGGTCCGGGGTCTCGCCATGCCGCCTGCCGTGCTGCTGTCGCAACTCGTGGACGGCGACGAGGAGAGCTTCAACCTGGCCCTGGCCGACGCACTCGAGGCCCACCGAGCGTATTACCAGGTCGCCGACCGCGCCGACGACCCGGACGCCTCAGTGGACCTCGACGTCCTCGCCCTGGCCTGCCACGCCCGCCGCCGCGGATGGACCATCCGCGTGGAAACCCCCTACCTCCCGCAGCGCATCCTGCAGGCCGCCGAACCGTTCTAGTGCCGGTGCCGTAGCACTACGCCAGCAGCCCCGACGACTTCCACAGGCGCCGGCCCACGCCGCGCAGCACGCCGATGTCGTCCAGGAAGTCCGTGAGCCGCTTGGACCCCTGCTGCATCACGTCCCGCCGGTGCCCGCTCGCCTTCACCTGGGCGAGGGCCTCGCGCTTGTCGAGGCCGACGTTGGTGTAGACCTCCGGGTTCACGAAGGCGACCGAGAAGACCCGGGCGAACTCGCCGGAGGTGATGCGGGTGAACTCCTGGGACCACTTCGGCGCGGTCACCATCTGGCGCCGCAGCTCCTCACGCGCGTACCGCACGTGACGGGCCTCCTCGACGACGTGGATGCGCGTGACGCCCCGGATCAGCGGCTGCACGCGCTCGTCGGGGAACGTGAGCCGCTGCATCCAGTCCAGGACCTCCTCGCCGAGCAGGGTGGCCGTGAAGGAGCCCGGGGTGGTCGAGATGGTCTTGAACAGCCGGCCGAGCTGCTGGTGGACGCGGCTGACGGGGTACCAGGGGGTGCCGCCGTGGGTGATCAGCCGGGCGAACATCTTGGAGTGCCGGCACTCGTCCTCGATCTCGGTGAGCGCGTACCGCACGTGGGCGCTCGTCGCGGACTTGTCGTAGATGTGCCGCACCAGCAGCTGCATGAGGATGATCTCGAACCAGATGCCGAGCGAGGCGAGGGCCGCGGCCTCGTGCTGGGACAGCAGGATGCGCTGCTCCTCGCTCATCCGCTTCCACATCGGGGTGTCGTACAGGGACACCAGCTCGGGAGGCCAGAACCACTTGCCCTCCTCGAAGGGCGCCTCCCAGTCCAGCTCCTTGTCCGGGTCGAAGGAGTGCTTGGCGGAAGAGTCGAGCAGCCGCTGGGCGACCTGCTCGCGGTCCTTGAGCAGGCCGAGCGCGTCGCGCAGGCCGTCCAGCGCGTCGGCTTCCGTCAGGGTCGTCATGGCGGTTCCACCTCATGGGCGTCTCGGGTTACCGGTGGTTCACCCCACTTATGAGACTGCCTGTCAGCAAGGTCGTCAATCCCTCCGGCACGACTTGTTGACGAACGGTCTATCGGGCGGAGTGTGTCAACGGCTCGCCCGTGCTCCTGCTCCACCTCGTCGGGCGTCGGAAAGCGGACGCGCCCTGGGTACGCCGGCCGTGCCGTTTCCCGTGGACACCGATCTCACCGCCGTCCACCGCCGTCCACCGCCGTCCAGCGCCGTCCGTGGGGCCTGTCGGGGTCCTGGGGCGTGTTCCGCCCTACGGGTTGTCGTCACCTGTCACGCCCACATCAGCAGCGATGCGAGGGTGACAGCTGCTTGGCAGGACTCGGCGGTTTTGTCGTAGCGGGTGGCGATGCCGCGCCACTGCTCGAGGCGGTTGAAGCACCGTTCGACGACGTGCCCCTGCCTGGCGTACCTCACGGATGTGTTACTTCGTCAGCCGGTGCCCGGTCGGCTCCGCGTTTCTCCGGACACGGGCCGTCGGTGGTCCTCCTCGCGAGGTTGGGAGCGCTACCCCAGTTCGTCGGCGCGCCGCTGGAGGCGCTCGGCGAAGGTGTCCCAGTCGGGCCCGAAGGACAGGAGGTCGGCGGCGGCTTCCCTCAGCAGCTGTGGGTCGTCGGGGCGTTGCAGACAAGCAAGGCGGTAGGCGAGGTTTCTGGCCCAGGGTGGCAGGGCCATCCAGTCCTCGGTGAGGACCTCCCGGAGCATGGCGAGGATGTCGTCGGCCGTCGCAAAGGTGAGCTGCTCGACGAAATCACGGGAGGCTTCGACGACCTGCCGGCTGTCGGCGGCGTCGATCGCACGGCTGAGGTTCCTCGCCGCGGGAGTGAGGTCGGGCATGGTCGGGGTCTCCTGGTGGTTCTCGACCGGTGCGCCCAGGTCCGGGGCGGGGTCGTGGCGGCGGCGACGGGGCCAGACCTTAGCAGCCGGTCCCTTCGCCGGCCGGAGGGGCACGGGCGCGGCCCGGAGGGTTCTGCCGCGCGGCCGGACGCTACGGGTTGAGCCAGTAGGTCGACAGTTGGTAGGCGCCGTCGGGGCGTTGGATGACCCGGTATCCGACGTCGTGGCCGTCGATCTTCACCGATCCGTCGAGCGGGCCGCTGAATCCGGGGGTTCCGGCTCGGGGAACGGTGCCGCCGTCCCTCATGTACGCGTAGACGTCCGAGACGATCGCCTGCTCGATCTGATCGGGTTTCAGGTCGGTGGTGCGCAGGTCGTTGGTGACGCCGCCAGGTCCGGTGTGGGCCCGGTCGTAGCCGTGACCGGTGTTGAAGTGCCACTGGTCGTCGCCCACCTTGGCGGAGCGTTTGAGGTCCTGTCCCTCGCCCTTGGACGTGTACTCGCCGATGGTCGGGCCGTCGGTGTTCGAGTACGGCGACAGGCCGAAGGGGTCGCACAGGGTGTGCGGGTTGGACACGTAGGCCACCGGGTTCGGTGCCGGCGAGAGACCGAGGGGGTCGGGGGACGCGTAGCGGGCCGTGGCCGGGTCGTAGTAGCGGAAGAGGTTGTAGTGGAGTCCGGTCTCCGGGTCGTAGTACTGGCCGGGGAAGCGGAGCGGGGTGTAGGCGCTGCTGGTCCGGGTCCAGGCGGTGGTTCCCCACAGGGTGGTGCGGCTGCGCCAGGCGATGTCCCCCATGGGGCCGACCAGTTCGGTGGGGGCGCCGATCAGGTCGGTGACGATGGCGAAGAACCGGCGGTCGATCTCCTTCTGCCGGATGTCCGGGGAGAGAATCCGTTCGGTCTGGGAGAGCGGCACGAGCCCGCGGTGTTCCCAGGTCACAGCGACCGGGCGGGGGGCATCGGCGGTGACGGTGACCTGCTCGCAGAGTGTGGGGCCGTCCCACGTGAAGCGGACCTCCTCGACGACCGTCCCGCCGTCCGGGCCGAGGCGTTGCTTGGCGGTGCGTCGGCCCAGCGGGTCGTAGCGGTAGCGCCAGCGGGTGCCGTCGGGGGTGACCACGGCGGTGAGGCGGTTCTCGGCGTCCCAGGTGTAGCGCCAGGTGTCCGGCTTCCTCGAGAGGCGGATCTTCTGGCGCAGGACGACCCGGCCGGCGGCGTCGTGCTCGAAGCGGACGTCGCCCGCGCGGGTGATGGTGGTGCCCGTGTAGGCACGTGTGCCGGTCGCCTCACCGCCCGGGTGGGCCCTGGGCCAGGTTGCCTCGGTCTGGTTGCCGCTCGCGTCGTAGACGTACCGCTCGCTCCAGTCGGGGGCCTGGACGGCGGTGACCCGGCCGGCGGCGTCGAGGTCGAAGGTGCGCGTCCCGGAAGAGCGGTCGGAGGTGGCGACGAGGTGGCCGTGGGCTCCGTAGGTGTAGGTGCGCTCGTCGAGGGTGCGGGAGCCGGCGGTGAGGCGCCCGCCGGCCAGGCGGCCGGCGCTGTCCCGGTCGGAGGTCTGCGTGATGAAGCCGTCGAAGGCTCGTCGCACCTCTCGTCCGGCCGCGTCGTGCGTGAAGGTGATGTCGTGGTCGCCGCAGGTGACGCTGGTGGGGCGGCCTGCGGCGTCGTGTGCGTACCGCGTGACCAGTCCGGTCGGGGTGGTGCGGCGGGTCCGGCGGCCGAGGGCGTCGTAGGCGTACTCCAGGGCATGGCCGTCGACCATTTCGGTCTTGAGGCGTCCGCACCGGTCGTAGCGGCGCACCAGCCGGCTGTCCGGGCCCGACGCCTGGATCAGGCGGCCCGCCCGGTCGTAGGAGTGGACGGTGACCTGTCCCCCGGCCTCCCTCCGGATCAGCCGGCCGAGCTCGTCGTAGGCGTACGTGGCGACGGTGCCGAGGTGGTCGGTCCTGGTGGTGAGCTGCCCGGCGGCGTCCAGGCCGTAGGCCACGGTGCGGCCGTCGAAGTCGGTCTCGCGGACGAGGCGGCCGGCCCGGTCGTACTCGTACGTCCACACGAGGCCCTGCGGGTCAGTGACCCCGACGAGCCGGAGATCGGCGTCGTGCTCGAAGACGTAGCGGGCGCCGTCGGGTTGGACTCGGGCGGCGAGCAGGTCGAAGTGGGTGTACTCGAACCGGGTGACGCCTCCGGTCGGGTCGGTGTGGGTGAGGCAGTTGCCTTCGCCGTCGTAGGTCCACGACTCCGTCGTGCCGTCGGGGCGTGTGCGCTGGGCGAGCCGTCCGTCGGGGTGCCACCGCAGGCGGGTCACTCCTCCGGCGGGGTCGACGACGCGGACCAGGCGGCCGAGGGCGTCGCGTTCCAGGCGGGTGGTGCCGCCCGCCGGGCCGGTCACGGTCACCGGCAGGCCCTCGGGGCCGCTGTCGACGGTGGTGGTGGCACCGAGTGCGTCGGTGACCGAGGTCAGGAGGCCGGCGTCGTCGTAGGTGTAGCGGGTGGTGTTCCCGGCCGGGTCGGTGACCGCGGTGCGGTTGCCCCGCTCGTCGAACTCCTGCAGCCACCGGGCGCCGTCCGGGTCGTGGCGCTCCACGGGCAGCCCGAGTGGGCCGCGCGTGACGCGCAGTTCGGTGCCGTCGGGGCGGACGACGGACAGGAGCCGGTCCTCGGCGTCGTAGGTGTGGACGGTGGTGCGGCCGAGGGGGTCGGTGCGGGTGAGGAGGTTGCCTCGTGTGTCGTAGGTGTAGCGGGTGGTGTGGCCGAGGGGGTCGGTGGTGGCGATCACCCGGCAGCGGTGGTCGATCAGGTGCCGGGTGGCGTGGCCGGCGGCGGTGGTGAGGGTGGTGGTGCGGTGGCCGGTGTCCGGGTCGGGTTCGGTGTAGGCCAGGGTGATCTGGACGTGCCCGGCTTCGCCGCCCTCCGCCACGACACGGTCACGGTCGTCGTAGGCGTAGTCGTAGCGGCTGCCGTTGGAGTCGATCCAGGCGGTGACGCGGCGGCGGTCGTCGTAGACGAAGGTGGTGGTCGCGCCGGAGGGTTTGGTGACGGTGGTGAGGTTGCCGTCCTCGTCGTAGCCGTAGGACATCAGCGGCAGATCGGCACCGTCCTCGCCCCCGCCGGCCAGGTGCAGTGCGGTGATCAGGCCGTCGGCGGAGGCGAGGTCGATCCGGCGGCCGGCCGAGTGGACCAGGGCCGTGGGCAGGCCGTCTCCGGCGCGGTCGACGGTGACGGTATGGCCGTTGCGTTCGGTGAAGCAGGCCAGCCAGGCGGTTCCGTCGCCACCGGGTTCGGCGTCGGGCGGGGCGGTGAAGCGACGGGTCAGGCCGGTGTCGGGGTCGGTGAGCGTGTAGTCGCCGTCCGCGTCCCGGGCCAGCAGGGTGCGGGCGGGGCCGGACTCCGGGCGGGTGGCGGTGCCGGGGGCGGGGTGCGGATAGGTGATCAGCAGCCCGTCGGCGGTGACGTGGACGATGCCGACCGGGTCGACCTCCAGGCGCTCGTCGACGGTGGAGGTCCAGGACGGCCCCAGGAAACGGCCGGCCGTGCAGCCCGACTCGGTGCGGCGGGTGAACACCAGCGGCAGGATGCCGGGGATCTCCACGTCCGTCTGCGGCAGGAACATACGGCCCGAGGCGAGGTCGACCGGGTCGGTGCCGTCGGTCGTGCGGTCGCCGTCCGGCCGGTTGTGGGTGCCGTCGGGCGCGTCGTCGACCAGCCTGCGCACCCGGGCCGCGTCGGCCGCGTCGGCGGCGACGCGCACCCCCTTGACGGCGGCGCCACCCCCGCCCGTGGCCACGGTCAGCGCCACGTCCGGCAGCAGACGGCCGAAACCCTCGTAGGGGTCCTTCGTGAAGTCGCTGACCATCTGCTTGCCGGTGCCGACCGGGTCGTTGGCGGCCAGCACCAGCCCCGCGGCCAGGCTGTTGAGGCTGGTGGCGTATTCGGCGGGGTGGGTCAGGTTGTACGGGTCGAGGGGGTTGATGCCCCGCACGAAGTTGAGCAGCCCGGCGGTGCCCTTGATGACGCCGCCGCCGACATGGTCCCCCATGATCTGGAACTCCTGGAGGCCGTCGCCGAGTTGCTCCGTGTACGACGGCTTCTCCGGCGCCATGTCCCGGGCCGCGCGCACCGCTGTGCGGGCCGTCTCGGCCGCGGTGTTGCGCTGCTTGCGGGCCTCGGCCAGGATCTCCTGCGCCTCTTTCATCAGCTTCTTGCCCGGGTCGTCGAACGTCGGAGCCGGGCAGGGCGGAAGCGTGGAGGGGTCCCGCTTGTCGGCGGGCAGGGCGTTGTAGCGGTCGACGGCCTTGTTGTAGGAGTCGACCTTCTTGCGGTGGGCGTCGGCGGCGTCCTCGGACGCCTTCACCCCGTCCTTCCACTTCTCGATCGCCGTCTGCGCCTGCCCCTGCGCCCAGGTCACGGTGGAGGCGAACGACTCCAGCGCGGCGGCGGCCTTCTCGCAGGCGTCGGCGCCCTCGAACCACTTCGGCGGCTGGGTGCTCACCGCCTTGCGCAGCGCCTCGGCCGTCTCCCCCTTCAGACGGGAGGGGTCCAGGCCCTTCAGGCCGCCGCCCGCGTCGTCGAACGCCTTCTGGAAGCCGCGCAGTTTCTCCGCGGTGGAGCGGATCTTGTCCGGGCTTCCGTGGACCAGTTTCGTCTTGTCCTCGGTGTCCCCGAGGTCCATCTCGTCGACCTCGGCGCCCATCCGGTTCGCGACCGAACGGGACTGCTCGCGCACCCAGTCCGCGCCGGACTCCCAGCCGACGTCGTCCAGCCGGTCCGCGGTCCAGTTGCCCGCGCCCTCGACCCTGTCACCGAGCCATTCGACACCGTCCTCGACCGCTTCCTCGACCGAGTCGGGAGTGATGTCCTTGATGAAGTCGCCGATGCCCACGCTCAGTTGCCTCCGCCGTCACCCGGACCGCCCTGCTGCTGCGCCTGCTGGGCGCGTTCCTCGGGCGACGGACCGAACGTCTCGTCCAACGCCCGGTTCCACTCGTTCTCGTCGATGCCCAGCCGCTCGTTGAGCCACTCCGCCTGCTGTCCGCCCCGCCCCTCCGTGAGCAGCGAACGGCCGGTGTCCTTCCAGGTCTGCTCGATCTCCTCACCGGCCCGCTCGAACGACTCGCGGCTCCAGTCCGGGTCGAAGGCGTCCGGCGTGAACACCTCACCCCAGCCCTGCTGGGCGATCTCCTCCTCGGAGGCGTGCGGGTTGCCGCCCATCAGGGCGTTGACCCCCACCTTCAGCGAGCCGGCCACGTACTGGTCGTGCTCCCACAAGGTGCCCGCCGCGAGGCCGAGCCGGTTCGCGATCTGGCTGGCGTCGTTGACCAGGGCGCGCACACCCCACTCCCACCGCTCGCAGAAGTCCTCGAAGTCCACCGACAGGCCGTGGTGCCCGGCCTCCATCCCCGTCATCGACAGCCCGGAAAAGCCCTTGCCCATGATCGAGCCGGTGGCACCGCCCAACTCCCCCAGCCCGTCGATGGTGGCGCCCACGCCCTTGGTGAACTTCGCCACCGAGGCGGCATCGAGATTCAGATCCACATCGTCAGCGGCCACGGCCGTGCCCCTCCCCGTCCGAGCCGACGGCCCCGGCGTCCACGGCAGCTTCGCCGGGCACGATCCCCGTGACCGGCGGGAAGAACATCGACCCGTCCTCGGTCGCGATGTCCACCGCCAGCCCGGCCGGCTCCCCCAACCCCGGCACGATCTCGTCCACGATCCGCGCACCCAGCAACGCCGCGTAGTCCAACGGCCCTTCCGTCATCCCGCGCTGCTCCGCGAACCGGGCCAACGCCGCCTCGTCCGTGAAGCCACACACCCACCGCACCCCACCCGAATGCGCGCTCCACAGGCGGCCGTCCACCGACGGCACCAGCAGCACCGACCGGCGCATCTCCCCCACCAGGGCCCGCGGATCACCGACCCCGGCCCGCTGTTCCGCGATCCGCTCGGCCAACGCCGTCCTCGCCTGCTCCATGCCCCGACCCGCTCCTCGCGCTTCCGACAGTCCCGGCGCCTCACGTTCGCATCACGCCGGGCTCGCGGGCCCGGCACCGGACCCCGACCCCGACCCCCTGATCCGCCCTGATCCGAACGAAGGGGCCCCAGGGAACCCTAAGAGACGACGCACGGGACGGGGCAGGCGGTTCTTGTGCAGGAACGGTTCACAGCGGGCCGGAGTTGCTCAGCGTCAAGGCCCGGACGCCTACGGGGCCGGAGGCACGGGCCCGTCCCCGTACGGTCCCGGGGGCCGGGTAGGGCCGGGGCCCTCGCCGGGCGGGTCGGATGCCCATGGAGGCCGTCTCGATCGCCGGGCTTCACTCATGGGTGAAACTGACCAAGCCCTACTGGACCGCCGAGCAGCCCAGCCCCTCCGGCGCCTCGCCCGTCGCCGGTTCCGACGCGCCCGCCGGGAAGGCCGTGCGCAGCGTGAAGGCGTACGGGGTGGGGCCGTGGGCGCGCAGGTGGAGGACGCGTGCCTCGGCCTCCGCCACCGTCGGGCGGCGTCCCGCCGGGACCCACCACAGGGCGACCATCGCCTCCTCGACCCGCTCGAACCACTCGCGGCGCCGGGCGAGCATCTCGCGGTGACGGCCCCGGTACATGAACGCGGTGAGCGCGTCCGTGTCCCGCCACACCGACAGGTTGACGATCATCCACCGGTCCCCGAAGACCGGCACGTCCGTCGCGTTCCCCGCGTCCCCGACCAGGCGCCACACGAAGCCGTCGGCGGCCTCCGCGTCACCGTTCACCGGGTCCAGCGCGTCGACGAAGTCCTTGAGCCGAGGGGAGTCCAACGGGGCCAGCAGACGGGCGATGTTCACCTGGGCGAGTTCGTGCACGGCGGTTTCGGTCATGCGGCGGACCGTAAGTCGGCCCGGCGTCCCTCCGGTACCCCCGTCTCGCCCAGTGAGCACATCAAGTGCGCTATGGCGAGGCTGAGTTGAGGACCGCTTCCATCACCGCCCGGGCGACGGGCGCCGCCGTTCCGCCGCCGCTGATCTCGCGCCGGTTCGCCGCCGCGTCCTCCACCACCACCGCCACGGCCACCCGCGCCTGCGCGTCCCGCTCGCCCTGCGCCCAGGCGACGAACCAGGCGTACGGAGTGCCGGAGTTGCCCAGGCCGTGCTGGGCGGTGCCGGTCTTGCCGCCCACCACCGCACCGGGGATCGCGGCATTGGTGCCGGTGCCCTTCTCGACCACCTCGCGCATCAGCTCCTGCATCCGCCGTGCCGTCGAGGGGTGCATCGCCCGCCGCGCCGGCCGCGGCCCGGCCGTCGCCACCGTGCTGCCGCCCGCCCGCGTGGACCGCTCCACCAGGTACGGCTGCCGCACCTGCCCGTTGTTGGCGACGGCCGCCGCCACCATCGCCATCTGCAACGGGGTGGCCCGGGTGTTGTACTGGCCGATCGAGGACAGGGCGAGCTGCGCCCGGTCCATCGTGGTGTCGAAGGTACTGCGCGCCACGGAGAAGGGGATGCGCAGGCCGGCGTGGTTGAACCCGAAGCCGTGCGCCGTGGCCGTCATGTCCTCCAGCCCGGTCGTCACCCCCAGCTTGGCGAACACCGTGTTGCAGGACCAGACGAACGCCTCCCGCACCGACGCGTCCGCGCAGCCGCGGGAGGAGTTCGTCAGCCCCGTCGTCGTCCCCGGCAGCCGGTACGGCTCCGGCGAGTCCGTCGGCGCGTCCAGGTCCTTGACGACACCCGCGTCCAGAGCCGCCGCCGCGGTCACCACCTTGAACGTCGACCCGGGCGGATACGTCTGCCGCACCGCGCGGTTCAGCATCGGCTTGTCCGGGTCGGCGTTCAGCCGCGCCCAGGTCTCCCGCGCCTCAGCCCCGTTCCCCGACAGCGGCTGCGGGTCGTACGACGGCACCGACACCAGCGCCAGGATCCGCCCGGTCGACGGCTCCACCGCCGCCACCGCGCCCTTGCGCGAGCGCAGCCCCTCGAACGCGGCCCGCTGCGCCGCCGGGTGGATCGTCGTCTCGACGTGACCGCCCGGGCTGCGCGAGCGCGTGAAGTCGTTCCACAGCGGCAGCGGCGCGAGCGCCGGGTCGGTGCCGGACAGCACCCCGTCCTCGGTGTGCTCCAGCAGCGTCGTCCCGTACTCCTGGGAGGCGAACCCGGTCACCGGGGCGTACAACGGCCCCTCGGTGTACGTCCGTTCGTAGCGCAGGTGTTCCCCGGTGTCCCGCGAGCCGGTTACCGGCCGGCCGCCGACGAGGATGTCGCCGCGCGGCTGGTCGTACCGGGCGATGGTCTCCCTGCGGTTGGCCGGGTTGCCGTCGTAGGCGTCGGCCCGCAGCACCTGGACGCGGGCGGCGTTCACCAGCAGGGCCACCAGCAGCAGCGCGCAGAAGAGCGCCGCGCGCCGGATGTACGGCGTCACCGCAGCCCACCTCCCTCGTCCTGACGGCGCGCGGAGTCGCTCAGCCGGACCAGCAGCGCCACGATCGCCCAGTTGGTCACCACCGACGAACCGCCCTGCGCGAGGAACGGCATCGCCATGCCCGTCAGCGGGATCAGTCCCGTCACCCCGCCCGCGATCACGAACACCTGCAGCGCCACGATCGAGGCCAGCCCCACGGCGAGCAGCCGGCCGAAGGGTTCGCGCAGCGCGAGCCCCGCCCGGTAGCCGCGCTCCACCAGCAGGCCGTAGAGCAGGAAGATCGCCGACAGTCCCGCCAGGCCCAGCTCCTCACCGGCCGTCGCGAGGATGAAGTCGGACTTCACCGCGAAGCCGATGAGCACCGAGTGCCCCTGGCCCAGACCGGTGCCGAGCAGACCGCCCTCGGCGAACGCGAACAGCGACTGCGCGATCTGGTTGGCGCCCTCGCCCGCCTCGATCGACGCGAACGGGCTGCGCCAGGTCTCGATCCTGCGGTGCACGTGCGGCTCCAGCCGGCCCACCGCCAGCGCCCCCAGCGAGGCAAGCAGCAGCCCGACCGCGATCCAGCCGGTGCGGCCGGTGGCGACGTACAGCAGGACCACGAACAGGCCGAAGAACAGCAGCGAGGTCCCGAGGTCCCGCTCCAGCACCAGGACGCCCACGCTCACCAGCCAGACGGCGACGATCGGGCCCAGCACCCGCCCCGTCGGCAGCCGGAGCCCGCCCACCCGGCGTCCGGCATAGGTGAGGGCGGCGCGGTTCGCCGCGAGATACGCGGCGAAGAACACCGCCAGCAGCACCTTCGCGAACTCGCCGGGCTGGATGGAGAAACCGGCGACCCGGATCCAGATGCGGGCGCCGTTCACCGCCGGGAACAGGATCGGCACCGTCAGCAGCACCAGCGCGGCGGTGACACAGAGGTACGTGTAGCGCTGGAGCACGCGGTGGTCGCGCAGCACCAGCACCACCGCGATGAACAGCGCCACCCCCAGCGTCGACCACACCAGCTGGGTCGGGGCCGCCCGGTCCCCCGGCGTCTCCAGGTCGAGCCGGTAGATCAGCACCAGACCGAGCCCGTTGAGCAGGACGCCGATGGGCAGCAGCAGCGGATCGGCGAGCGGTGCCCGCAACCGCACCGCCAGATGGGCGACCAGCGCGAGCACGCCGAGCCCGGCGCCGTAACCGGCGGCGCCGGGCGGGACGGAGCCGTGCCGGGCGAGGCCGACCGCGCAGTACCCGTACACCGACAGCAGGACCGCCAGGACGAGCAGGGCGAGTTCGATCCCGCGGCGCCCGGAGGGGCGGACGGCGGGCGGGGACGGGTCGGCCGTCGCCGGGGTGGTTCCGGCCTTGCTCATGTCCGGAACCTACCCATGGGGGGTGTGCGCGTCCGGCTCATCAGCACCAGCGTGGCGCGGGCCCGATGTTGTCGATGTAGCGTGCGGCTCCCCAGGCCCAGGTGCCGTCCGTGAGGAGGTACCAGAGCGGGTTGCCGTTCACGTTGTCGCCGGGGACCTTGCAGAAGATCGAGACGACCTCGCCGCGGTGCGCGTACCGGATGACCTGCGAACCGCGGGTCGGCGCGCTGCGCAGGGCCAGCCGGTCCGCCGTCACGACACCCCGGTACGCGCCCTGGTCGCCGTGGCCGCCGCCGCTCATGTGGCCCCAGTCGCCCTGGCCGCCGGTGCCGTTGCCGCCCTGCTGGTTGCCCTGGCCGCCGGTGCCGTTGCCGTTCTGCTGGCCCCAGGTGTTGTTCCCGCCCTGCTGGTGGGTGCCGCCGCCCTGCTGGCCGGAGCCGCCGTCACCGTTGCCGCCGTTGCCGCCCTGCTGGCTCCACGGGGTCTCGTCGGCGGGGGCGGTGCCGGCGCTCGCGACGGCCGGCGTGACGGCGGTCGCCAGCGCGAGCGCACCGGCCGCGAGCGCTATGGGCAGCCGGCGGGTCAAGGGGGAGCGCAGGGACATGGCGATACCTCCATATGAGGTCGAAAGCATGGAAAGCTGACTTGTCGCCACATTAGGAGCCGACGCGGGGACCCCGCCCGCCCTGCTGCGCCATCGGAGAAGCCGTCAGGTCACTCCACCGGCGGTCGCGGGCGCCTCCTGAGGCAGGGTCAGCCTGGCCACGGCGCCGCCCTCCGGAGCGTTCGACAGCTCCAGCCGGGCACCGAGCACCTCGGCCTGCCCCAGGGCGATGGTCAGGCCCAGCCCGTGCCCCTTGGACCCGCTCTCCGTGCGGAACCGCTGCGGCCCGTGCGCGACCAGGTACTGCGGAAAGCCGTCCCCGTGGTCCCGCACCGTCACCACCGGCCCGTCGACGGTCAGCGTCACCGGCCCCCGCCCGTGCCGGTGCGCGTTGGCGACCAGGTTGCCCAGCACCCGTTCCAGCCGCCGCCGGTCGGTCTCCACGGCGGTCTCCCGCACCACGACGACCTCCGTGTCCGTCCCCGACCCCCGCACCACCCGCCGGGCCAGCTCCCCGAGCCACTCGGTGTCCAGCTCCAGCCGCTCCCGGCCGGCGTCCAGCCGGGAGATCTCCAGCAGGTCCTCGGTGAGGGTGCGCAGCGCCGCCACCCTGTCCCGCACCAGCTCCGTCGGCCGGCCCGGCGGCAGCAGCTCGGCGGCCGCGTGCAGGCCGGTCAGCGGGGTGCGCAGCTCGTGCGCCACGTCCGCCGTGAACCGCTGCTCGGCGAGCAGCTTGCCCTGCAGCGACGCCGCCATGGTGTCCAGCGCGGCGGCCACCGCCGCCACCTCGTCCTGCGGCCGGGTGCGGTCCCTGGCCCGCGGATCCTCCACCCGTGCGTCCAGATCGCCCGCGCTGATCCGCCGCGCCACCCGCGCGGTGGTGTGCAGCCGCCGCGTCACCCGGGTCACGGCGAAGGCGCCTAGCAGTAGCGTGGTGCCGATCGCCAGCCCCGAGGACCACACGATGGCGCGGTCCAGCCCGTCGATCGTGCGCTCGCCCTGGGAGTAGTCGACCCACACCGCCAGCGCCCGTCCACCGTCCAGCGGCCCGGCCGCCCACATCGCGGGCCGCCCGTCGTGCTCCGCGACCATGGTGCCGCGTTCCCCGGACACCGCGAGCCGGCGCAGCTCGCCCGGCAGCTGCTCCGGGTCCACCCCGGCGTGGCGGCGCGGCGACTCCCCGGCCTGGTACGCCTCGGTCGCCTCCGCCAGCCGCCGCAGCGCCAGCTCACGGGCCTGGCCGACGGTCTGGTCGGTCACCTGGACGTGCACCAGGATCCCGAGCAGGGCGGCCAGCGCGCAGCACATCACGGTGATGAAGACGGCCGTCTTCAGGGCCAGGGGCCCGGCCCAGCGGGGGAGCGCGCGTCTCACCGAGCGACCGCCGGGGACTGCGAGGAGCGGGCGGACGAGAGATCCCTCGACTCCGGGGACACGGAGGGCGCCGAGGACCGCGAGGGCTCCGGGGATACCGAGGGCTCCGGGGACGCCGGGGACGCCGAAGCCGGGTCCGGAGGCCGGGGGGACGCCGAGGACCCCGGACGGGCCGACGTGTGGGTGCGCAGCATCTCGTCGTGCGTCAGCAGCATCGCCCGCTGGTCCGGGTCCCAGGTCCACTGGAGCCGGTACTCGTACCCGGCGACCTCGGAGGGGGAACGGATGATCACCGACCGCCGGGCCAGCTCGACACCGCTCAGGGCGTCGTCGTAGGCCATGATCCGCGTGAGCCGGTTCCGCCCGGCGGTGTAGACGCGCACGGCGGTCAGCTTCTCCGGCAGCAGCCGGAAACCCAGCGTCAGCTCCTCGCGGCCGTCACCGGTGAGGTCGCGGTAGTACGGCTCGAGCACCGGACAGCCGTCCTCGCCCTGCCGCGCACCGGGTTCCGCGGTCCGGGGGCCGCCGGCGCAGTCGGCCATCCGGCGGGCCGTCTCCCGGAAGGGTGCCGCGTCGCCCTCGTAGTCGTCCGGGTGGGCGGCGATCTCGGCGCGCACCACCGCGACCGGGTCCACCGCGCGGATGTCGCCGCCGGGCACGGTGACCCCTTCGATCACCTCGGTGTCCACCTCGCCGAGGTCGAACGCCGGGCTCGACGCGGGCGTCAGTTCCGGCCACAGCCGGGCCGGACTGATCGCGGTGGGCGTCGCCCCGGCCCCGCGCAGCCTCCCGTCGTCACCGCAGCCCGCGAGGGCCGCCGTCACCAGCAGGAGACAGGCGGTACGGCGGACGGCACGCTGACGGCGGCTGGCGGGCACAGCACTCCTGGGTTCGTGGGCCGGTGCGCACACACCTTATTCGCGAGGAAGTCCCCTTTTGGGTACCGGGTGGCCCTGCGGCGCCCGGGGGAGCCCCGGGGCCACGGGGGCGGCTGACCAGGCAGGCCGCCCGGTCGGCGGGCCGGGCCCGTCGGCGGGCGGGGCGGGCCGTGGTGGCCCGGCCGTGGCGGGTGGCGGGTGGCGGGTCGTGCCGGAGCGGGCGGGCGGCGGGCCGTGGTGGGGCGGGCGGGCGGTGGCGGGGTGCCGCCCCGGCGGGTGGCAGGCCCCGCCTCCCGCCTCCGGCCTCCCGTCTCCGGCCTCCCGCCCCCGCTCCCTGCCGGGGAGCCGCCCGTCCGGCGATCCCAACTGCTCCCCACGGCGGCCGGGTTCTTGCCCCTGGAGCACCGCGGCTGGTCCCATGGACGTGGGGTGATGGTGCATGGACCGACTGCGCGTCATACCGATCCGGCAGCACGGCCGGGAGCGGCTGTACGTCTGCCGCCCGGACGGCGGCCACCTCGCCTGGTACGACCCGGAGGCGGGCCGGGTCGACCTGCGGAGCGCCGATCAGGAAGAGGCGGTGCTGACCGCCCTCGGGCCGTTCCTCACCGGCCCCGTGTCGATCGGCCCGCCGCCCGTGCCCACGCCCGCCGAGCTCGCCCGCCTGTCCCTCCACCCCGACGACGACCTCGCACCCAACCGTCCCGGCGAGGCGCTGCTGGTCGCCCTCGACCGTGCCCCGGGACGCGCGCACCGCCGGTTCCTCCGCGGCCCCGATCCGCGCCGCAGGGCCCTCGACGCGGAGCAGACGGTGGGGGAGGCCCTGGACCGGCTGGAGGACGCGGGCTGGCACACCCTGCACTCCGTCCCACTGCCCGGCGGCGACCGGATCCACCACCTGCTGATCGGCCCCGGCGGTCTGCACGCCGTGCACACCCTGGACGCCCACCGGCAGCGCGTCTCGGTCGTCGACCCCCGGGTCGCCGTCGGCCGCCGCGAGCCCCGGCCCCTGCTGCACCGCGTCCGCGCCGACGCCTCCCGGGCCTCGTACGCCCTGACGGCCGAGGTCGGGGCGGTGCTGGTGGTGGTGGGCGCCTCCCGGCTCACGGTGCCGGCCGTCCCGCGCGGGGTGCGCGTCCTGACGGACGCGGACGTGGCGGAGCCGGCCCGCCCCGGCGGAGTGCTCAAGCCGGCCGACGTGGAGGCCCTGTACGCCATGGCCCGCGACCGGACCACCTGGTCACGGGTGTAGCGCGGGGTGACCGGCGCGCTCCCGGGCGGGGGCGGCCGGTGCGATGGCCGGTGCGATCCGCCGTGGCCACGTCAGGGCCGTGGCAGGGGGGCCGCCTCGGACGGGTCCAGCAAGGGGGCCAGCAGGTCGCCGTGGTCCTGGAGGCGGGGTGGGAGGTCCGGGGCACGGAACGCCAGTCTTTCGGGTGCCCGGCACTCCTCGACCTCCTCCCAGGTCACCGGAGCCGACACCAGCGGCTCGGCCCGCGCGCGCATCGTGTACGGCGTGGCCGTGGTCTTGCGGGCGGCGTTCTGGCTCCAGTCGACGAACACCTTCCCCGGGCGCAGGCTCCGCGTCATCCGGTGCAGTGCGAGCCGGGGCATGGCCTCCTCCGCCTCCACGGCGAGCCGCTTCGCGTACTCCGACACCTCCTCGGACGAGGCGCCCCGGACCGCGGCCAGCAGATGCAGGCCCTTGGAGCCCGAGGTCTTCGCGTACGCCTCGACGCCGTCGGCCGCCAGCCGCTCCCGGAGCCAGAGGGCGACCTCGCAGCAGTCCACGACGGTCGCCGGAGCACCCGGGTCCAGGTCGAACACGATCCGGTCGGCCTCGGCCGGGTCGTCGATGAGCCACTGGTGGGTGTGCAGCTCGGCGACCAGGTTCGCCGCCCACATCAGGCTCGGCAGATCCTGGAGCAGCACCATCCGCGCGGGGCCCTCCGACCGGGGCACTTCGGCGGTGGTGACCCAGTCGGGCGTACCGGGCGGCACGTTCTTGGTGAAGAACACCTGGCCGTCCGGGCCGTCCGGGTACCGCAGGAACGACACCGGCCGGTCCCGCAGATGCGGCAGCAGTACGTCGGCGACGGTCGCGTAGTAGTGCAGGACCTCCGCCTTGGTGAACCCCGTGGCGGGATACAGCACCTTCTCCAGATTGCTCAGCGCGAGCCGTCGCCCCTCCACCTCGGTGATGGGCGCCATACGATGAGAATCCCACGCAAACCGGGGCAAGCACCCCAGGAGTGATCGGCAGACGACCGGAAAGGTGCTCACGTGAGATCCATATGGAACGGCGCGATCTCGTTCGGCCTGGTCAGCATCCCGATCAAGCTGGTGAACGCCACGGAGAGCCATGCGATCTCCTTCCGCCAGATCCACACCGAGGACGGCGGCCGGATCCGCTACCGCAAGTTCTGTGAGCTGGAGGACCGCGAGGTCAGCTCGCAGGAGATCGGCAAGGGCTACGAGGACGCGGACGGTTCGATCATCCCCATCACCGACGAGGACCTGTCCCAGCTCCCGATCCCCACCGCCCGCACGATCGAGATCGTCGCCTTCGTGCCGTCCGACCGGATCGACCCGCTCCAGATGAGCTCGGCGTACTACCTCCAGGCGAGCGGGGCGCCGGCGGCCAAGCCGTACACCCTGCTGCGGGAGGCGCTCAAACGCAGCAACAAGGTCGCCATCGCCAAGTTCGCCCTGCGCGGGCGGGAGCGGCTGGGCATGCTCCGGGTGGTCGAGGACGCCATCGCCATGCACGGTCTGCTCTGGCCCGACGAGGTCCGCGCCCCCGAGGGCGTCGCCCCCGACACCGACGTCACCGTCCGCGACAAGGAGCTGGACCTGGCCGACGCCCTGATGGACACCCTCGGGGAGGTCGACCTGGAGGACCTGCGCGACGAGTACCGCGAGGCGGTGGAGGAGGTCATCGCCGCCAAGGCCGCCGGGGAGACCCCGCCGGAGATGCCGCAGCCGGAGCGGGAGGGCAAGGTGCTCGACCTGATGGCGGCGCTGGAGAACAGCGTCCGCGCCGCCCGCGAGTCCCGCGGGGAGGAGGACGCCGAGGTCAAGCAGCTCCCGCAGCGCAAGACGTCCCGCTCCTCCGCGAAGGAGACCGGCGGGAAGAAGTCCGCGTCCACGGCGAAGAAGGCGCCCGCGAAGAAGACGGCCTCGGCCTCGTCGTCGTCGGCGTCGAAGTCCGGCGGGAGCGGCAGCGGCGGCGGCAAGTCGGGGGCGCGCAAGTCGGCGGCCAAGAAGACGTCGTCGGCGAAGAAGACGGCCGCGAAGAAGACCCCGGCCAAGAAGACGGCGTCCCGCAAGCGCTCCGCCTGAGGCACCGGCCGGGCGAGGGACCGGCGGGCCGCCGGGACGGAGGGCCAGGGGGCGGCGTCCGTGCGCGACGGCACCTCGACGCGGTCCGTCCCGCGCTGCGGCCCGGGCCCCCGAGGGGACGCCCTGCGGTGGCCCGGCCACCGCAGGGCCGTGGCCGACGGTGCTCCGGGGCGACCCCCCTCCACCGCCGACCGCCTGCACGCCTCGGCGGCGGGCCCGCTACCGGGCCCGCTCCCCGGCCCGTTACCGGGCCCCCTACCCGGCCCGCCGCAGCGCCAGCACCGCGTTGTGGCCGCCGAACCCGAACGAGTTGCTGAGCACCAGATCGCCGTCGTCGGGCAAGGCACGCGGGGTGCCCCGCACGACGTCCAGGCCGATCGCCGCGTCGACCTCGGCGCAGCCCACCGTCGGCGGCACCACCCGGTGGTGCAGGGTGAGCGCGGCGGCGACGGCCTCGACGCCGCCCGCCGCGCCCTGGAGGTGCCCCAGGTGGCCCTTCAGCGCGGTGACCGGCACGTTCCGCCCGCCCAGGACGCTCCGCAGGGCCCGCGCCTCCGCCAGGTCGCCGTCCACCGTGGCGGTGGCATGGGCGTTGACGTGCACGACGTCCGCGACCCGGCCCCCGGCGTCCCGCACCGCCCGGCGCAGCGCGAGGGCGATCCCGTCGCCGGACGGATCGGGGGCGGCGACGTGGTGGGCGTCGGCGGAGAGCCCCCACCCGGCGGCTTCGCAGTAGACGCGTGCCCCGCGGGCCCGCGCGTGCTCCTCGGACTCCAGGACCAGCACACCGGCCCCTTCCCCGTTGACGAACCCGTCACGGTCCGCGGCGAACGGGCGCGACGGCGGGGCGACCGAGGGGTCCCCGTCCGCCAGCGCCCGCATCGCGGCGAAGGACGCCATGATCGCGGGCGTCACGACGGCCTCCGCACCCCCGGCGAGCGCCACGTCGACCCGCCCGTACCGGATGCGGTCGACGGCCTGCCCGATCGCCTCCGTGCCGGAGGCGCAGGCACTGGTCACGGTGCGCGCCTCCCCGGTGATGTGCAGGTCCAGCGACACCTGCGAAGCGGCCTGCGACGGCACGGTCATCGGGGTGGTCAGCGGCGAGACCCCGCGCGGCCCCCGCTCCCGGAGCCGGCGGTCGCCGCCCACCAGGACGGACGCGTCCCCGAGAATCGCCCCGAGGCTCACCCCGACCCGCTCCGGGTCGATGCCGCTCTCGCGGGTGCCGCCCGGCGCGTACCCCGCGTCGGCCCACGCCTCGCGGGCCGCCAGCACCGCGAACTGGGCGGCACGGTTCATCCGCCGGGCGGCCTGCCGGGACAGCAGCTCCGCCGGGTCCACCGGCACCGTCCCGGCCACCCGGACCGGCAGGCCGTCGAACGCGTCGTCGGCCACCTCCCGTATGCCGTGCCGCCCCTGCAACAGTCCCTGCCACAGCGTGTCCGTGCCGACGCCGAGCGGGGTCACGGCACCGAGGCCGGTGACGACGACGCGCCGTCCCGCGCCGACCGTGGAACCGGCGTGGGCGGGCCGCGGCTCGTGCCGTACGACGTCGCCCGCGTGGTCCGCCTCGGCCGCCCACCGCCGCACGTCCGCGTCGCTCACGGTGTCCGTGCCGACGGCGGGGGCGGGGGCGGGAGCGGGGTGAGGGGAGGAGGGGGAGGGAGAGGGGGAGAGATCGCCGGCCACGGAGGTGCCGTCGGCGCCGGTCGTGTCGGTCGCGCCGGCTGCGTCGGCTGCGTCGGTCGGGGCGGCCGGGCTGGCCGGGCTGGCCGGGTCGGCTGCGGGGGCCGGGGCGGTCGCCTCGCCGCCCGGCTCGTCCGGCTCCCGTTGCCAGGTGCCCCAGCGCCGTACGTACGTCTCCTCCGTCGCCTCGGGATCGACGGCGCGCAGCCGGGTCAGCCGGTCCCCGTCCCGGAACGCGACGCCGTCGAGCGGGGGCGAGGACGCCAGAGGCACCGCCGCCACATCCATCCGCCGCCCGGCGGCCGTCACGCGCTGCTCGCGCCGCAGCACCTCCTCGCGGTCCGTACCGCCGAGCGGCGGCCGCAGGGTGACCCGTATCACGTCGGGTGACTCGGGCAGGGTGTGCGTCACGACGTACCACCGGCGCCGCGTCACGTCGTCAGGGGACAGCGCGACGAGATCGCCCGGGACGACCTCGGCGGCACTCACCGGGTGCGGGTTCATGGGGAGTTCGTTGGTGCCGGAAGAGTGGGGCATGGGAGGACATGCTTTCTTTGGTCCGAACTGTCGTACTGATGACCGTTGCGAGTGAACTGCACGCATCCCGCCGCGACCACTGTTGAATGACGTACATGACCGTTTCGTCAGAATCTGAGAGGTTTCGGCGTGTACTGATCGACTGCGCAACTGGGCACGTGCGAGCCCCACTTACCCTCCGGTCGCCCCTCTCGTGTGGAACGGGTCACTCCCGGCCGCCCGTCCGCCCCGCCTGCCAAGAGCTCCCACCCCTCGTCCCCCCGGGCCGCGGCGCACCGGCGTGGCCTGCCCCTCCACGTGAACTCACCTCCTGAGCAACGGACTTGTGGCACCGGCCCGAGCCGCCGCTGTCCGCCCGTCGGAACGAGGGATCCTGGAACGCGAGTTCGGCGTCCTCTCAGGCGGGTGTGCTTCGATGAACGCGATCCGTGGGACTCGTCCGCGGGACGGGAGCGCCCGGGTCGCACGGAAGGACGAGGTCCGGTGGAGGGCATGACCGAGGACGAGTTCGACGCTTTCTACGCGGCCGCGTTTCCCCGTCTGACCGGGCAGCTCTACGCCTTCACCGGGGACCTGGGGGAGGCCCAGGACGTGGTCCAGGAGGCGTTCGTACGGGCGTGGGACCGGCGCCGCAAACTGGTGGCCGACGAAGCGCCCGAGGCGTGGGTGCGCACCGTCGCCATGCGGCTGGCGGTCAGCCGGTGGCGGCGCGCCAGACGCTGGCTGGAACTGATGCGCGGCACGCCGCCCCCCGAACCCGCGCCGGGCCCGGGACCCGAACGCACCGCCCTGGTCGCCGCGTTGCGCTTACTCCCGGAACCACAGCGCCGGGCCATCGTCCTCCATCATCTGTGCGACTTCAGTGTCGAGCAGGTAGCCTCCGAAACCGGTGCGCCCGTGGGGACGATCAAGGTCCGGCTGTCCCGCGGGCGGGCGGCGCTGGCGAGGCATCTGACGGTGGACGAGGCCGAGGAACCGGCCTGGAGGGAGGGCGGCCGTGTCGGATGAACTCGCCTCGGCCCTGCGGAGGCTGGCAGCCGACCACGAACTCCCGCCCACCGTCCCCCCGGCCCGCATCCGCTTCCGCGCGGTGCGCCGCGCCCGCCGCCGCCGTGCCACCGCCGCCGTCGGCATGACGGCCGCGGCCGCCTGCGCTGTCACCGCGCTCGCCTTCACCCTCCACCCCGGCGGGACCGCCGCCGCCCACCGCAGCCCCGCCGCGGGCTCCACGGCCCCCGCCCCGGCTCCCGTCGCCACCGCTTCCGCGAGCCCGGCGACCCCGGTACCGGACCCCACCGACGAGGACGTCCTCGACCTGCGTCGGCACACCCTCACCGTCGACCACCGCACCATGCGCGTCGACGCCCGGTCGGACGAGGCCGCCACCCTCCCCGCCGGCAGCGAACTCACCGTGGCCGCCAAGCACGCGGTCAAGGAACTCCCGGCCGAGGCCGTCATCAAGGACGGCTACGGCATCAAGGTCCTGTACGTGGTGGAACTCCGGGCGGCCGACCGGAAGGCCACCGTGTACGTGGGCGCCCGCGCCGACGCCTCCCTCCGCGGGAAGCTCGGCTGGACGGCCCTGAGCTCCACCGACGCGAAGTGGTTCTACGCCCACATCCGGGTCGGCGACCGCATCGACGTGACCTGACGAGGCTCGGCGGGACGCCCCGGCCGTCCCGCGCACCGGGCACCACGACGAGGCGGCCCGCCACCGTCGACGGACCGCCCCTGCCCCGTGCCCGGAGCCGGCCGGCCCCGCCCCCGTCAGACCGTGAGATCTGTCAGACCTGCTCGATCGGCCGGCCCTGCCGGCCCTGACCGGGACGGCATCGCTGTCAGCCCCACACGCTCGTGTAGTTGTACTGACGGTGGTAACGCGGCGTCCACAGGCTCGGGTAGGGCTCCTTGATGTTCCCGCACGCCCCCAGCTGGATCGCGCCGCGCCGTCCGGTGTCCATCAGGCACTTGCCGCTGGACGCCTCGACGATCTCCCAGTGGTCGTTGCCCTGGTCCACCCAGCGGAAGTACTGCCCCGGCCCCTGGCAGTGACCGATCACGATCGGGGTGCCGTCCGCCTGCGAGGCGTTCTGGGCGCCCAGACAGTACTTGCCGTAGACACCGATGAAGAACAGGCCGGGCGTGGGCGACTGCATGAAGTAGAACCGCTGGTGGAGCTTGCCCTTGCAGTCGAAGCGCTGGACGACCGCCCCCGGGTTCTGCGACGCGCCGCGCACGTCCATGCACTGCCAGGAGTACGAGGCCCGCATCTCGTAGATGGCGGCGTTGTCGATCCAGCCCGTGTAGCGGATCGGCGGATCGGCTGCCGTGGCCATGCCCGGGAACAGCATGACCAGCAAGGACGCCAGAACCGCGAGGATCCCCCCACGGCGCACACATCGAGCCACTGCGCTTCCTCCTTTGCCTGAATTCCGAGCGGTGAGGTGCGCCGGTGCCGTGATCTGATGGCTTGTCGTGTTCAGCACCGGAACGCCCTGAAAGCTAGTGCGTCCGGTCGTCCGGCTGTACCGCCTGTTCAGGGGGGTTGTGTGGGCGGGGGGAGAGTGCCGTGAGCGAGGGTTCCGGGCTCCAGCGGTCCCAGTCGTTCATGATCCTGGCGACCGGCCTCTATCGGGCCAGCCACCTGGTGGTCGGCGTCCTGGCGGTGGCCCAGCACCAGCGGCACAGCCCGCTGTCCTGGGCGGGCGTCACCGTCGCGCTGGCGGTGAGCGTCCTGCTCTTCGCCACCGCCCGCTCCCACGGCTGGTTCACCACCGGGCCGGTCCTCGCGGACCTGCTCCTCGTCGGCTGCGTCCTGCCGTTCGTCGTGTACGCCGGCGGCGCGCGGCGTCCGGCGGAGGTCGCCTGGGCGATGCTCCTCGGCGGCTCGGCGAGCGCCGCGTCGGCGGTCGCCCTGCGCCGGCTGCCCGCCGTGGCCGGAGCGGTCGCCGCGCTCCTCGCGACGCACGCGGCCGGCTACTGGCTGACCGACGCGGACGTGGCGGTGGTCGTCGCGCATCTCAACGCCGTCGTGGCCTCTGCCGTCATGGCCCGCGTCTTCTGGTGGTACCTGCGCCGCCAGGGCAGCAGGCTGGACGCCGCCACCGCCCAGGCCCTCGCCGCCGAGACGGAACGCGCCCGGTACGCCGAACGCATCGCCCACCACCGGGCGTTGCACGACACGGTCCTCGCCACCCTCACCGCCATCGCCACCGGCCGCGCCGACCCCGCCGCACCCCCGGTCCGCGAACGCTGCGCGCGGGAGGCGGCCTACCTGCGCCGCCTGATACAGCAGCAGACCGACGAGGAAGCCGTCTCCTGCGGTCCGCGGGGAACGACCGCGGACGGCCGCGCGACCTCGCCCGCGATGGCCGCCGTCGAACGGGCGGTCCACTCGGCGGAATGCCTGGGCCTGCGCGTCACCGCCCAGTACCAGGGCCTGGAAGCGCTCACCGGCCTGCCCGCCGACGTCGCGACGGCCCTCGGCGCCGCCCTCACCGAGGCCCTCAACAACGCCCTGTGCCACGCAGGCACCGGACGCGCCTACGTGACCGTCACCGGCTCCCCGGACGGCACCGCCCGGGTGACGGCGGTCGACCGCGGCGTCGGCTTCGACCCGGCCACCGTCGCCAAGGGCCTGGGCCTGCGCTCCTCGGTCGCCGCCCGGATGCGCGAGGTGGGCGGCCGCGCCGACATCGACAGCGCCCCCGGCGAGGGCACCCGCATCGAACTGCGCTGGCCGGCATGACGGGCACCATCATCACCGTGGGCGCGGTGGACGACGACCGGATGCTGCTCGACGGCCTGCGGCTCTGGCTGGCCGACGTCCCTGGCATCCACCTGGCGGCGACGGCCCCCACGGTCGGCGAACTCCTCACCCCGGCACCGGCACCGGCCACGCCCGCCGGGCCGCCGTGCCTGGACGTCGTCCTGCTGGACCTGCTCCTGCGCGACGGCTCCAGCCCGTCCGACAACATCCGCCGCCTGCGGGCGGCCGGACCCCGCGTCCTGGTCATCAGTACGGTGGCCGACCGCGGCAGGATCGTCGCCGCTATGGCCGCCGGAGCGGACGGCTACCTCACCAAGGACCACGACCTCCCCACCCTGGTGACCGCCCTCACCGACATCGCCGCGGGCGGCACCGCCCACTGCCCCGAACTCGCCTTCGCCTGGGCCCACGACGACACACCCGCCCGCCCCGCCCTGTCGCCCAAGGAACGCCAGGTGCTGGTCGAGTACGCCTCCGGCCTCACCCTCAAGGCCACGGCCCGGCGCCTCGGCATCAGCCCGCACACCGCCAAGTACTACCTGGACCGGGTCAAGGACAAGTACCAGCAGGCGGGCCGCCCCACCTACACCAAGACCGACCTGGCGAGCCGGCTGCGCGAGGACGGCTGGGCCCCCGACTGAACCCGCTCCGTCCGCGAGGTGAACGGCCGGCCAAAGCCGACCGGCCGGATATGCGTACGCCCGCCGCGCCGCCACCGTCGCCGCTGCCGGGCAGTGAGCGGCCGGAACCCGCGCCGAGCCCCCCGGACCACCCGCCAACCCGCCAGATCCCTCGGGGCGTGTGCTCCTCTACCGGCTGCTCCACGGTGCCGGCGCCCCGGCCCTCGCCCGCGCGTGGCCGCGCACCCGCACCGGGTGCGGCGGCGCCCCCGTGGTGACCAGTACCAGTTCGCCCCCGTCGTGGGGCGCCCCGAACAGCACGGCCTCACGGAGCCGGGGTTCGACGGCACGCGGGTCGGCGACCACGGGCTCCCCGGGACCGGCCACCCGCACGGCGAACACCCGGTCGCAGACCAGCACCGGATCACTGCCCGCCACATCGTCGGCGGCATACACCCGGACGAGGCCGTCCTCCCCGAGCCGTTCGAGCACCCGCAACGCCGGCACCGGCGCCCGCCGCAGGGCCACCGCCCGCCGACGCGTCAGCAGCCCCGAGCCCAGCAGCGAGAGCCCGGGCAGCCCGGCGACCAGGACCAACAGCTGCCAGTCGAAGGCGTCGTAGGGCTCGGCCACCAGACGCCGCCACGACCCGTCCTCCAGCACCGTCACCGTGCCCCCGACGGGGTAGTGCTCCGGGAAGAGCGCGTCGACGGTGACCGTCCGCGTACCGTCGAGACGCACCCGCAGCGACAGGTCGTGCCGCGCGACCACCTCGGCCTCCACGGCGACGGCCGCGTCGGCGCGCCGCTCGTCCGCCCGGATACCGCCGAGCCCCATCCCCACCGCCCAGGCGGCCAGGCCGCACAGCGTCGCCCCGACCGCGATCAGGATCGTGCCCCGCCGCAACGGCATCACGGACGCCGGCAGCGGATGCCGTGCCTCTCCCGCCGCCCGCAGGGCGAGCTCCCGCTGCCGACGCCGGGCCGCCACCCGCTCCCGGGCACCGGCCCAGCACAGCCCGACGGCCGCGATCACCCCGAGGTTCGCCACCGCCGACGCGGCATCCGCGCCCGGCACTTCCGTCAGCCCCACCGAGACGGCCAGCAGCGGCGCGGCGACCAGCACCAGATCCGACCCCCGGGCCGCCCAGTACACGAGCCCCACGGCCAGCCCCAGTTGCGCCATGCCGCCCCAGTCCGGCCCGCACGGCACCGCCTCACTGCACACCGGCCCCGGCTCCACAGCGAAGGCCCACACCAGGGAGGCCAGCAACGCCGACACCGCCCACACCGGCCGCGCCCACCCGGCGGGCCGAGCCCGCTCCCACGCCCACGCGTCCCCCGACGACCAACCGACCACACCCGCAGGAACCGAAGCCGACGGTATCGGCACAGGACTCTCGATCACGCCTGGAGTATGGCGGAGGCGGGGGAACGGGGCCCGCGTTTTCCTCCAGGCCCCGTCCACCCCCGTCGGTACGAGGCGTCGCCGCCCAGTGACAACCGCCCGGCGGAAACGTGTGGTCACACCCTCTGGGCGGTCAGCCACCCTTGTGTCCCGAGGGAGCAGTCCTCCGCCCGGCCGCTCCGCCGCTCCCCGTCCCCGAGGCGTCACCGGAGGAGCCGGTAGCGGGCCTGGGTTAGGGACCGGTTCAGGATCCGGGCCCGGTACGGGACCGGACGCACAGGGTCGGTCTCGGTCGCCACCATGGCCCGGATCCAGATGTCCTCATGTCCTCATGGCACTCATGACACATCCCCTGCGCGCGCACTCCCGTGCTCCGGACCGGTCCCGGCGAGCCCGCGCAGACGGCCGTAGAAGGCCGGTACCAGCAGGGCGTTGGCCAGGGTGAGGCCGGTGGCGACGAGGACGGTCCGGGAGCTGCCGAGTTCGTGGTACAGCCAGCCGCCGATCGCCCCGCCCAGGGAGTCCCCGGCGAGGAAGGCGCTCTGCACCAGCCCGAAGAACACCCCGGCGAGCGCGCCTGGAAAGGCGTTGAGCTGCAGCAACTCCTGGGACACCGTCGCCCCGAGCAGGAAGGCACCGCGCACCGCGAGGGCACAGGCCGCCAGCCAGGGGCTCACGGACAGGGCCAGGAGCAGCGTCGCAGCCGCGCAACAGCTCTCCGACACCAGGAACACCGCCAGCGGCGACCGGGAGCGCAGGAACCGCCCGGCGACCGCCGCCGCGACCAGCCGTACGACACTGGCCACGGCCAGCACCACACCCACCAGGGCCACCGGCACACCGCGCTCGGCCAGCAGCAGGGGCAGGTAGGGGCTGAGGATACTGACGTAGAAGCCCATCAGCAGACCGAGCCCGACGATGCCCGACGCCAGCCCTCGGTGCCGCCGGAACACGGTACGGAACCCGGCGTCGCCACCAGCGTCCGGAGCCGTGCCGTCAGGGCCGGTGCGGGGCCGGCTCGGCGGAACCAGCAGCAGGCCCGACAGCACACAGCCCGCGGCGAGCAGCAGCACGGTGACGTAACCGGAGTCCCCGGCGCCGACGAACGCGGCGAGCGCCCCGGCGGTGCCCATACCGAGCGCCGTCCCCGCCTGCGTCATGAACTCCCGCCGGGACACCAGGCCGACCCGCTGGTCGTCGGTCGTGTTGTGCAGGGTCCAGGTCCGCAGACCGATGAACACCGACGACGCCCCGGCACCCGCCACCAGCCCGGACACGACGGCGACGAGCGCACTGTCGTGCACGATCCGCAGCGCCATACCGGCCGCGTACAGGGCCGTGCCCACCGCCAGGACCGTCCGCGGCCCCCACCGGTCCGCGAGCCGCCCGATGAACACCGACGTCGTGCCTGCGAGAGCCATCGCCGTATACGAAAGCCCGAAGTTGACGAGGTCGTCGTGCTCCGCGAAGTACAGCGGATGCACTGTCTTCGACAGCCACATCCCCGCGAAGAACACGAAGGTGAACGCCACGACGCGGCGCCCGCCCGGCACGGTCGCACCATGCCCGGGAGACGTGTCGGGGGCAGAGGGAGGGGGAGGAACGGCGGACGACGAGAACGACGAGAACGACGAGAACGACGAGAACACGGACGTCTTGCCGGCTCCGGACACGCGACTTCTTGTCGCCAGGCGGCCGGGGGATCGTTTTCCTTCGGGCCTTCGCCCCCGGCGCGCCCTCGGTACGCCGGACCAGGGCAACCGTCCACTCCCCAAGGCTCCCCTCCCTCGCCGCATCGCACTTCAGCCGCTCCCGGACGCGTGAAGGCGACTGCGATCCGCTCGACACCTGCGCGTGCGAGCCGGGTCGTCAGGAGCCGGCACCACGACACACGACCTCCTCCTACCACCGAGTGGAGGGAGCTCCCCGAGCCGCGTGCCGCTCGGCCGTCGGCGTCAGAAACCCGGCCGCCGGCTCATCCGGCCGCCGCCCTGACGGCACGCCGCAAGCCCGCGCCCCGAGAACCGACTCGGCGGAGGACAGACGAAGTCGTGGCGCCGTCCCGTCTCCCGGAGAAGCTGCACGGGTGAACGAGCGTCAGGCACCGCCGCCCGGTGAACAAGTGACGCCGCGTTCGACCGATCACGGCGTGCGTCGCGAACAGACGGGGTGGCGATCACCTACGTGCCACCGGCCAGATTCCGAACATCGGAAGCGACAGCCGCATCACACCTTCTCCCCATGCTGACCAGGAGAAAAGGACGTTGCTCTCCCGGCTCTGCACGACAGCGCGGTGTCACCTTCCAGCCCTGATGGAACGCGAACCGGTCAACCCGTTCGCCGCCCGGAGTGACCTCACTCTCGCGCGAATCAGGTCATCCTCCCCGTTCCTTGGCGCAGCACGGCGAAGCTGAGGGTGGCACCACTCACCTCCCGAATGCGTGCAGCAGTCGTGGTGACCGTCGACTGGCTGAGGAGGAGCCCCGCTGCATGCGTCGGACACGGTTGTGCGTCCCTGCAAGCACGGGAGTTCGCGCTGACTCCACGGCAGCCGTATCGCCGGGCGCACCGCGCCACGCACGCTCACCCGGATGTCCGACGCCACACCACCTCGAGCGCCCGCAGCTCACTCCACCGGGGTGATTTTCCGCTTTCCTGCCACAACACCACCCATCCAGTGCAATATCCCTTGCAGAGCACTCGGGTGTGGTCGGAAGCACACCGTCGTGGTGGTGCTCGCTCTGGCACGGGAGAACGCACGTGATAGCACTCGGATCGACCCTCACCCTGAAGCACGCCCGTGGCTACGTTCCCAAGCGGGGCGTCACCACATCAGGCGCACAGGACGGCGGGTTCGCCAACGAATGGCACTTGGAAGCCGTTGACCGACCGCGGCTGACGATCCACGACACGCGCTGGGACGGCGGCGAGCGGGACGTGGTCCTCCAGCAGGTCCCCGTGTTGCCCGAGATGCCCGCCGCCTTGGCCAACCTGCACAGTCGGCACCGGGCCGGAATCACCGCGGTGTCCGATGAACGCCGTAGGATCACGGCCTTCTTGTCCCTGCCGCAGCCGGAGGGAAGGCCGCGTCAGAAGCGCGCCCTGACCACGGCGCAGTTGGCCCAGGGGTGCGGGCCCACGCGGCTGTGCCAGTTGCTGGGGCGCCCCGGTGTCTCGCTCACTCCGGCCTGCGATCCGACAGATCCACAGGACATCGAACGCTTTCAGCATGCGATCACCTTTGATGACGAGGACCAGGAGACGCCCGTTATTGCTTACGTTTTTACACGGCTCATGCCGACGTTGCGGCACACCGGTTGGGCCGCCGATGAGTGACGGGCGGCTGGACGCGTGCGCACGGCATAGCTTCTCCAATGGTGGGCGGGGACGCCGGCGAACCGCTCTCCGTACTCCGCACCGAATGCATGGTCAACGGCCTGAGCGCTGCTGAGCGGCCGAGAACGGCACCGAAACGGTGGTGCACCGGGCCGGCAGGACGGCTCCACCGTCTCCCGTGTCGCTCGCGCCGGTTTCCCAGTGGCCGTACGACAACAACGGGTGCGCCATTCGCCCAGGTTTGCAAGTAGCCCGCCATCCATCGTTGAGGGTTCTCAGCCCGATTGCCGGTGCCGGAACAGGGGGAAGGGGGAGGATGAGCTCGGGGGCCGTGGAGACGGCATCGCTGGCCGGGGGGAGACGACACACCATGAGCGTGACCGTTGGACCCGGGAACGCCCGGCCCACTGCGCAAGAGGCTCGGGAAGCCTGGGCACGAGAGGCGTACGTGGTCCTCGCGGATGTAGCGCGCAGCTATCACGCCGTCATCACGTACAAGGAGCTCGCACAGGAGATCCAGCAGAGGACCGGAATCCACACCAAGGCTCTCCTCCAGAACTGGATCGGTTCCGTCCTGGGCAGGGTGGTCCATGAAGCGCATCGCCGGGGAGATCCTCCGCTGACTGCTCTGGTGGTCCGCGGCCACGACGGCATGGTGGGCGACGGCTACAAGGAGGTCCTGAAGGTTGCCGGAGAACCGCCGGTGGAAGACGTACTGGAACGCGAGCAGCACGCTGCCGAGGCCCGTCTCAGGTGCTACAGACACTTCGGGGCGACCCTGCCGGTCGAAGGTGGTGTGCCCGCCCTTGCACCCAGGTATCAGGCGCTCATCGACCGTCGCCGCACACGTACCGAGAAGCCCCCACCCGTCTGCGGTACGTGTTTCATGCAGCTCCCTTCAACCGGCGTCTGCGACTCGTGCGGCTAGCCCCTCGTCTCGGGCGGGGCCCGCGTACGGGGACCCAGAGGGCACTGCGGTGTCCGCCTTGACGGCACACCCGCAGTGAAAGAGTCCCGGGGACGCCGAGACGATGGATCTCGCCCAGCCCTCTCGTGTCACCCCGATCGCGATGGCGTTTGAGACATGCGACGCGGCTCCAGTAGACCGCGAGGCCGCCGACGGGGCGTTCCTCCGTCTAACAGCCCCGGCCTATACCGCTCCGATCCGCATGCCTGGGGCCAACGCGAAGACCCCGTCTCAGCGTTTCCGCTGGTGACGAGGTCTGGGTCACACCTACACAGTGTGCCCCCGGCAGGATTCGAACCTGCGCACACGGCTCCGGAGGCCGTTCACCGATGGGAGGTATGCCCTGGTCAGAGCTTCACTGTGTCCTGATAGCAGCGTCTCTGTCCACAAATAGGCCGCGGCCGCGAACCGAGCCTAACGACGAAAACGCGGGCTGGCTTAGCCTCGGCCGCCGACCATGAGCCCACCCATCATAAGATCACTGACGCCCGCGGGCGGTCAGACGGTGGTCTTCACCGGTGAGAAGTGCGGAGGGAGGAGAGCTCAGGCCGAGCCGACTAGGGGAGCTAGCCGGTCGAGCAGCTGGTCACGGGTGCACTGGTGTTCCTCGTAGATTTTCCGTGCCTCCTGGAGCAACTCGCCGACCTTCCGGCCCGGTTCTACTCCGAGCGTGTCGATGATGTCTCTTCCAGTGATGGGCAGGAGCTTGGAAACTTCGGTGAGTAGCACGCGTTCGATGCACTGACGGGCGGCGAACTCCAGATCCGACTCGTTCGTAATCCTCAGGGCCTTCCTTATCTCGTTCTCGCTCCGTCTGAACAGCGCGACCGGGTCGACAGTGTTCCGTCCCATGTCGCTCGCTACAGTGGAGACGATCTCGTGGAAGCGGTGGGCGGGCCAGTCGCGCGAGATCCGGTCCTCCCATTGCTGGCATATCTGGGCGCGTGCGTCGTCAGCCCTGATGTCTTCGACCTGCTTGGTGAGTTGGCTAACGAATTCGCAGGCCTCGCCCAGCAGGACGTGGAGGGCCCGTCTCCAGTCCTCGTCGGAGCTGGGGAGCAGAACGGCGCACGCCCCTTCGAACCAGTCAGAACAGGTCTTGAGGATCCCCCGATCGTGATTGCCCGACGCCGGGTTGATGGTGTGCTGGGACCACGTCCGAAGCGCGTGCACGAGCCGCTCGTGTGCGCGTATCTCCGGCAGGTTCTGGACGGCTGGCCGGTCCATCAGGAACTTGACGCCGACTCTCCCGGCTTCTTTGTAATGGCTGTAGAGCCAGCTCGCGGTTCTGATGAATGCAAGTTCTGGCGCGGCATCGACGTTTGGGGTCGGCAGCGAAACGGTTCCGAACACCGGAGTGGCGCTAGCGAGCAGCGCGCGGGACAGATCATCGATATGCTCACGGAGCCGGACGAACTCCACCAGCTGATCCTTAGGAGTGTTCGCAGTCCTTGACACGGGGTCAGCGCTCCTGTCGCCGGGTGTGGAGGAACGACTCGGGATCGGCGATGATGCCCAGTAGGTTGAAGCCGATATGGAAGTTGCCGAGGTTGGCGCCGGACTTGAGTTCGCGGCCCCTGAACTCCGATGGAATGAACTTCACACGTCGGCGCAAGCTCTCGACGTAGACCTCGCCCCGGCGTAGGTCGCTGGAGAGCCGGGCGATCTCGCCGCTAAACAGCTGAGGGTTTCCGTGGCTGTCCGACGCGAGGTAGGAACGGATGATCCGCCGCCGTCCCCTGACCTCGTCGGACCGCGTCTCGAGGTCGGAGAAAGTTGAGAAGGCAGCACCGAGATCCCCTCGGTGAAACTCCGCGATGCCGCGGATGAAGGTCAAGGGAATGTCCCGGTAATTGGGCCCGGCGTCCTCGATTGCGGAGATCAGTCGGAGTGCCTCCTGCCACTGCTCCTGGTTGAACGGCAGGCACTCCCGTTCGTCGCCGAACAGGCGCTTACCCGCATTGTGTAGCCACCAGAGATCCAGTCTCAGATTGAGACATCTGCTGTCCCTGGATACCAGCTCCTCGTACGTGTCGAGATAGTCCAGGGCATGAGAGATCCTTTGGTGCGCTGATGAATCAAGCGTCCCCTTGATAGGTGTGGACGCGATCGCCCGAGCCCTCAGATATACGCCTGCCCCCGACCCACGTTCGACCAGTGCCTGGAAAGCCTCATCCGCCAGCTTGAGGCTGTTGGCCTTGGTGGCGAACTCCATGCGACGCCTGTGGTAGTTCTGGACCTGGCTGGGATCGAGATCCTCGGGCGACAGCGCCTCAAAGGCGCTGAGAACGTCCACGATCGCCTCTGAGCGGCCTTCGTCGCTCAGTGAATCGAGAATGTCGCGGGTTGACCAAGCAAGGACGTCGAGAGGGTAGAAGCTGTCCTGCTCTTCTTCTCGTGCTAGCGCGAGCTCCTGTTTCGCTCGCTCGAAGAACTCGACTTGCTCGGCTGTCCGATGTTCACTGCTCATGATCTGAGCCTGGGCCGCGTAGGTGGACGCCAACTCGACCCGCAATTTGCTCCTCAGTGGAGACAGCGCATCGGGCCGGAACTGGGTAAGAGCGATGTGCAGGACCTCTGCCGCGGTCCGTAGGGCCACGCTCGCCTGTGGCAGGTTGTGAGTGTTTTCCCCCTGGTGCTGGTTATTGCGTGACCATATTGCGAATTCCCGCAGTAGGTTGGCCTCCTGCAGCATCAGCCGGGGATTCTCTAGCCCGCGTTCTTCGCGCAACTCTCGGAGCGCATCGGAGATGAGTGGAAATTCCTTGCGGTAACGAAGGGGTTCGGGGCCCTGGGCGCCCATGGCTCGGACCAGGTCGGCGACGAAATCGATTTCGCGAGCACCGGAGATGGCATACTCCGAACCGCGAGCCTCAACGATCAGGCGCAGTGCGTAGTCCAGCTCGCGAGCGGTGGTCCCGAGCCGACTGGTGACTATGAGCTGGGCCTCCAGACGGCTTCGGGATCCCAGCCTAAAGTTCCCCTCGTGGTCCTCCTCCCAGCGCACCAGATCAACCTCGTCGAAAAGGCGGGCGACGTTAAAGTAGCCCGGCCTTCCGGTGGCTCGGATCAGTAGCTCCAGTGGCACGGACAGCCCGAACTGGCCGGCGACCATGACAAGCGCCGTCAATTCCTCCACGACCGTGAAGTTCTCAGAATCCGTAGTGTTGGCGGCTCTGCTGTCAAGGGACAACTGGGGAATGAGGCCCGCCTTCAACAGGGCATAGCCCAGTGCTGTCTTTGGACTGTCCTTGACATCCGGCCGGGAGACCCGTTTGACCAGGTGCCGCTCGACTTGCTCCAACTCGCGGACAACACCTCTACGGACGGTTGCCCGGGTCGGCGGGAGTAGGCGATAGAGGAACGCGAGGAAGCTTGCTTCCAGGCTGAGCTTGCGCTCGACAATCTGGGCCAGGCTCTCGTCGAGCGCGGTCAGAAATTCCGCTATACGTCGTGGCTCATCGCCCATGAGCATAGCGGGTGCCTCGACGTAGTCCTTACGGCGTTTCGACGGGATCTTGGTTACGTCAATGCGATAGCTGCTACCGACGAGGACTACGCGGCGTCCACGTCCGGAAAACCGTCGGGCGATATCCGCATACCAGTCCATATCCCGCATCGCGTCCCAGACGATGATCGTACTGTCCGCTCCTTCTCGCTCGGCCCACTGGCAGAAGGCGTCCAGGGCGGGCAGGGCGGAGGTACCGACACTCTGGCCGAGGTGTATCACCGGGTACCGGCGGCGGCTGGCGAGGGCATATGCCACGCTGGCGAGTGCCACGCTTTTGCCCGTCCCGGTCCCCCCGTGCAGGACGAGCGGCCGGTCTGAGATCTCTCGCCGTGCGGCGCGATTCAGGACTCCCTCTTCGATGCGTCGCTCGAAATCCCGGTGGAACGCGAAATCCCGCCCGATCCCCTCCCAGTCAACGCTGGCCGGTGACGAGCCGAGGAAGTGGCGGAATGCGGAGTAGCGGGCATCCGCGGAGACGGGAGCCGGTGTGACGAGCACGGCTTCGCTAAGCAGCTGGGCATTCGACGACAGCGGCACCCATAGATCCCGGGGGACCGAGTGACTGCCGCCGCCGAAGCTGACGAGACGCTGGAGATCACCTTGTTCGACGAGGGGGTCCGTGGTGATGAGCCCCGCAGAAAGGCCCTCTTCAAGCACGAGGGCGAGCGGCTGGTCGTGGACCACTAGGTATCCGTCAGCTACCAGCTCGGCCAGCATTGGATGCTTCAGCAGCTCGTCCGTGGCGGAGAAGAGATGACACTGTCCGCTCTCCATCTGGAGAACCAGGCCGGCCAGATCTTCGACCGTTAGCCAGTCGCTAGTGGTGTATCCGTCGATGGCCAGGGTGCCGAGCGGCCCGAGTGCCTCAACCATCCTGTAAGCTAGAGCGTTTGCCACGGTCCGCCGCTTCAGCTTTTCGATCCTGGATGCCGGGAACCGCTCGTCCGGCTCTGTTCTGGCCGTGCATCCATAGAGGTAGGTGCAGTGGAGCCGCCGCCGGTTGCGGGGATCGGTGGGTTTATACCGCTCGCTGAAGATCCGCTGAACCTCTCGCCAGGGTTTCTCGAACACGCTAGGCCAGATACTGTCGATGGCCGAGGACCACACTCCAACCCACGGGTAGTCCGAGATGACGTCCAGTTGCTCGGACGGAGCAAGCTGGTTGCACCGCTCCTCAAGCCAGTTGGCGAAGCCAGGTCCGGCATCGCCTGCCGTGAGTAGAACGTCGTAGCCGTCGACGTCCCCCCCGAGCTTCTTCTGTGCCAATGAGAGGAGTGGGTCGTCCAGGCCGCCAAGACGCAGATGGCTCTGACCAAGCAGAAGCCCGGCCGGGCCGTGGTTGATCCTGTCGATGAACGCCTGGGTTGGACGGTCCATTCAGGTCACTTCCCAGCCGAAGTCTGACGGTTTCCCGCAAAGCTTAGCCTGCTGAAGATCGTTGTGGAAGGCGTTCGGCGAGGGGCGGCACCGCAAGATCATCACCGTGCTATGTGAACCGGAACGGTCAGTCGCTGGCGGCCGCGTTCCGCGATTTCACCAGTGTCCACGTCCGGGGAGTCACCTCACTCCTCTGCCCAGCCCATTGCCGCGTCGACATCCTGTTCCAGTACGACGCTAGGCTGCCGAGTGTCGCTGCCGTCCGTCGCCGTTGCCGTCACCGCCGCCGGCCGCAGCTTCTGTGAGCACCGCTTTGAAAGTCGATTCCCCATCCGTGCAGAAGGCTCCGACTCGTGCTCGCCGGGAAGTCGGGAGGCCCGCCCCAGCCGCCGGGTCCGTCGCCGTTTCGCCACGTTGATGTCAGCCAGTGAGCATTTTCAGCATTGCCTCTCCAGGGTGAGGACAGCTTTGGCGATGACGGTCATGCGGTTGGGGCTGATCCGGGACCTGCGGAAGATCTGCCAGGACTTCAGCCGTGCCATGCCGCGTTCAACTGGTGCTCTCGCCGCGGCCAGAGCACGGTTGGCGGTGCGCTGGGTGAGGGAGAGCTCACCACTCGGTGGCCGTTTGAGTCCGGTGGTGACCCAGGGGCCGGCGCCTTGGTAGGCGCGGTCAGCGAGGATCGGGACGCCCTGGCGTTCGCAGATCCGGATGATGCGGTGGGTGCGGGCTGCGGTCAGGTCGTGGGTGCGGCCCGGCAGCGCGGGCGAGATCCACAGGACCTCACCGGCGGGGTCGGTGACGATCTGGACGTTCACGCCGTGCCGGCGGTGCTTGGCCGAGTAGTCGGCCCGGCTGTCGCCGACCCGGTCGCACTCGGCGAGGGTCCCGTCCAGCAGGACGAACTCCGGATCATGCTCGCGCAGCCCGGGGCCCGTTCGGCAAGCAGAGCGGTCACGGCGGCGACATACGCGTGGGCGGTGCCGACGGATATCCCGAAACCGGACGCGAGCCGGGTAAGGGTGTCGTGGCGGCGTAGGTACACCAGAGCGACGAGCGCCCGCTGGTGCGGCGGGAGTTTGCACCGCCGGTCACCCTCACGGGTGACGATGAGCATCGTGACCCACTCGACAAGGGCATGCGGGAGGTCGAGTGCGGCAGGATAGGGAACCAACAGGGCTCCTGTGCCGACGGGTTGAGACTTCGAACACCTCCCCCAACGGCGGGGGCTTTGTGCGTTGCGGCCGTCACCTCGACCTCACCGGCGTCACCCGATCAGTGGCCACGCTGAAAATGCTCACTGAACCGGCCACGGCTCGCGCGGTCCTCGACTCGCTGAAGCTCAAGCTCGACGGCACGGCAGCAGCGGCGGAGACCGTGCGGCGCAAGCGTCGGACGCTCGTCAATGCCGCGAATTACGCCGTCGACCTGGGGGAGCTGCGCGAGAACCCCATCACGGCTGTCCGCTGGCAGAAACCGAAGGTGTCCAACCAGGTCGATCCGCGGGTTGTCGCCAACCCAGAGCAGGCACGGAACGTTCTGGCGGCGGTTTCCTACGTGGGCGGGTACCGGCGTGCCCGTGGTCGTCGCCTCGTGGGTCTGTTCGCCGCCATGTACTTCGGCGGTCTTCGGCCAGCGGAAGCGGTCGGCCTCGTCGAGACGGACCTGAACCTTCCCGAGCAAGGCTGGGGCTCGACGCTGCTCCACCGGACCCGTCCGTCCGTCGGCAAGCAGTGGACCGACTCGGGGGAGACCCATGACGACCGCGGGCTGAAGAAGCGGCCGACCGAGGACGTGAGGCGGGTGCCGATCCCGCCTCACCTCGTCGCCGTGCTCCGCGAGCACCTGGCCACCTTCGGCACGGCGGACGACGGACGGCTCTTCTTCAGTGAGAGGGGCTCAGTCATCCCGTCCTCGACCTACTACCGTGTGTGGCAGGAAGCCCGGTTCCTCGCGCTTCCGCCGGCCGTCGCGGCCTCGCCGCTCGCAAGTCGGCCGTACGACCTCCGGCACTCGGCGCTGTCGACGTGGCTCAACGCCGGTGTCGACCCGACCGAGGTGGCCGAGCGCGCCGGCAACAGCGTGGAGGTCCTGCTGACCCGCTACGCCAAGTGCCTTGACGGACGGCAGGACGTCGCCAACCGGCGTATCGAGGACTTGCTCCGCGAGTACGAGTGACCCCGCCTGACCGTGTCCGAGGCCCCTGGCATCCACCAGGGGCCTCGCTTCTACCGGTTCCTTCGCTGGTCATACCGGCTTGACACCGCCGCGATGGTCGGCCGATCTACGCAGTGCTCAATGCCTCCTTGGAGGACGACTCGAACAAGTAGGGAAGCGAGCGGCGCATCATGCATGAACCATCCATAGTCTCCAGCACCCCGCGTCAGTGATCAGCGTGGTCACGACGCATGAGGGTTCGGAGCACCTTTAGTTGATTGTCAAGACTACCTTTTTGGTCAAGACCGAATGCTTCAGGTCAACTTCACAGCTAACTTCCTTGACCTTCGATATTTCTTAAGCGAAGTCGCTTAAATAAGCATGTGGCTGCCGAAGAATTGGATCAGTGCAGCTCACGGCTCCTTCAATTTGCAGGAGAGTGGCCGTGGAGCTACATAAGCGCCTAACTTCGGCCTGCCCAAAAACAAAAAAACTGTGCCCAATTTCGGCGTTTGCCCTGGTCAGAGGCCAGACCCATGCTCATCGCCATGAAACACGTCGCAATCAGTGGCGCCCTGGCCGTCTTCGGCTTCCTGGGCCTCTTGATCACCCTCATGGCCGCTCTTCTGCGCCAGCTCCCTGAGCTGTTCTCGGCCTGGCGCGAGGTCCGTAGAGCTCTGCGGAGCACCGCACGGGATGGCGGGGCCGATGACCGTCAGCCGTTGTAAGCGGTCAGGCTGACCGGGCCACTCTTGATCGGGCCGTATCAACTAGTAAGTCTGAGCCGGTGCGCCCCATCGGCGCGCCGGCCATCCTTACGGGTGCCTGTCGGCGGCCTCTGCGGCATGATCAACGTCCAGGGCGGTGCGTCTGGCGGTGGTGCGGGCCTCATCGTTTCCAGATGCTCACCTGCGCCGATGCCGGAAGAGCCCGTCCACGCCTCGTCCACGGACCCCGACGTACAGCCGCTCCGACCTGCATCCGCCTGCATAAACGCGAAGACCCCGTTCTCAGCGTTTCCGCTGGTGACGGGGTCTTTGGGCACCTCATGCTGGGTGCCCCCGGCAGGATTCGAACCTGCGCACACGGCTCCGGAGGCCGTTGCTCTATCCCCTGAGCTACGGGGGCGTGTCGGGCGCGGTGATCGCGGCGACGGGTAGAACACTACCAGTTCCGGTGGGGTGGTCATGAACCCCTTTTGGTGAGTCGGCCGGGGGCGTGGGCGGGGGTCGGGTCAGCCTGGTGGGCAGGGTTCGCTCATGCGGGGTGGAAGTGGGGAAAAGCCGGACGCGGTGGTCGGTGCGGACCTACTCTCGAGTTGTGCCAGGGGCTTCTGGCCGGGTTCTTGTTGTGGACGACAACAAGGTCATCCGGCAGCTGATCAGGGTCAATCTCGAGCTGGAGGGCATCGAGGTCGTGACCGCGGCCGATGGTGCCGAGTGTCTCGAAGTCGTCCATCAGGTGCGGCCCGACGCGGTCACCCTTGATGTGGTCATGCCGCGGTTGGACGGCATACGGACCGCGGCGCGGCTGCGGTCGGATCCGCGTACCCGGGATCTTCCGCTGGCCATCGTCAGTGCCTGCAGTCCGCACGAGGTGGAGAGCGGGCTCGAAGTCGGCGTGGACGCCTTCCTCGCCAAGCCCTTCGAGCCGGCCGAGCTCGTGCGCGTCGTGCGGCGGTTGGTCGAGTCGGGCTGGCGTGACGGGGGGCGTCCCGGCGAACGGCCCGGGGTCGACCGGCTCGGGCGGGTTCCCGACGGGGCCGACGGGTCGCAACGCGCTGCCGGGCACGCCTGAACGCTGGCACCCTGCGCCTGCACCCTGCCCTGCCCCCCGGTCCCAGCTTCCCGGGACTCCTGACTCCTCGCGGCGCCTGACGTTCCCGGTGCACCCGAAGGCCGAGGGGCAGGACAGAAGGAGGACGGGGAGAAGGGCAGGGGCGGGGGACAGGGGAAGGGGAGCGCGCCCCTCTGTCGTCGGTCTTCCGCCAGCGGTCGTCGGGCCAGTCGGCCGTCTGCCGGGCGCGGGTCCGGCGCGCAGGCCTGCGGCGGCCGGTCTGTCCACATGACGGGACCACCGCAAACCGGTTCGCCTACCCACCCCCCTCCTCGCCTACGCTGGTCCCGTGACCCCCGTAGAGCTCTCCCGCACCGTGCTGCGCGCGGTGCGTCGTGCTGTCGAGGAGGGGGAGCTGGAGGTGGCCGTGCCCGAGCGGGTGGTGGTCGCGCCGCCGGGGGGCGGGGGGTGCGGGGACTACGCCACCGGTGTCGCCCTGCAGCTCGCGCGGCCCGCGGGGGAGACGCCTCAGCGGGTCGCCGGCATCCTGCGGGCGCACCTTCTCCGGCAGAGCGGGATCCGTGACGTCGCCGTCACCGGACCGGGGTTCCTCAACATCAGCCTGGGCGGTTCGGCCGCCGTCGCCCTCGTCGCCGAGATCCTGGCGGTCGGCGCCCGGTACGGGGAGAGCGACGCCCTCCGCGGTCAGGTCGTGCGGCTGGGCGTGCCCGCGGAGGTGCGTGCCGTCGTCCAGGGTGAGGTGATCGCCCGCCTCCTCCGGGCGCAGGGGGCCGACGTCCACCTCGTCCACCTCACCCCCAGGGCGCAGACCTCCCGCCCTTCCGGCTCCACCGGCTCCACCGGCTCCTCCCGCCCTTCCGGTTCCTCCGGCCGTGACGCCGACGGTGGAGCCGTCCGCCTGCCCCGGGAGTGGGGCGCCGTTCTCGGGGTGCCCCACGTTCTTCCCGCGCCAGGCGGGGACGTGTCCGCACTCGCCCCCGTGCCCGTGCCCGTCCCCGCCCCCGCCGACGTCCTCGCCCTCGGCCGGGACGCCGCCCGCTGGGCGTTGCTGTATCCCGCCCCGCACGATCGGCCCGTCGTGCCCGGCGTGCATCTCCTGCAGCGGGAGAGCAACCCCCTGTTCCGCGTGCGGTACGCCCACGCCCGGGTCCGCTCCCTGCTGCGCAACGCGGCCGACCTGGGGTACGGGTCCGACCTGGGGTACGGGGCCGACCTGGGGTACGGGGCCGAGCCCGGCGAGGCGGTCGGTCAGGCGCCCGCCGAGCGTGCCCTCCTCGCCCTCCTCGGCGATCACCCCCGGGTTCTCGCCGCCGCTGCCGCTCAGCGCACGCCCGACCGTCTGGCCCGGCAGCTCGTCGCCGTGGCCGATGCCGTGATGCCGCTGTTGCCGTCCGTGCTGCCGCTCGGGGAGGAGAAACCCTCGGCCGCCCACCGTGCCCGGCTCGCGCTCGCCGAAGCCGCCGGGGCGGTGCTGGCCGGCGGCCTGGACCTGCTCGGCATCGACGCACCCGACCACCTCTGAAAGAGCCTGCGAAGAATGAGCCGTTCCGCACACCCCGCCGGGCCCCGCTACGCCGATGTCCTGCCCGAGGGGCACTACTCCGCGCCGCCCGCCGATCTCAACGCCCTCGACCCCAAGGTGTGGGCCGAGACCGTCACCCGGAACGAGGACGGGGTCCTCACCGTGGGCGGGATCCCCGCCACGCGGCTGGCCGAGGAGTTCGGCACGCCCGCCTACGTCCTGGACGAGACCGACTTCCGGGCCCGGGCACGGGCCTGGCGCACGGCCTTCGGGGACGACGCCGACGTCTTCTACGCGGGCAAGGCGTTCCTGTCCCGTGCCGTGGTGCGGTGGCTGCACGAGGAGGGGCTGAACCTCGACGTCTGCTCCGGAGGGGAACTGGCGACCGCCCTGTCCGCCGGGATGCCCGCCGAGCGGATCGCCTTCCACGGCAACAACAAGTCGCCGGCGGAGATCCGCCGTGCCGTGGAGGCCGGGGTGGGGCGGATCGTGCTCGACTCGTTCCAGGAGATCGTGCGGGTCGCGCACATCGCGCAGTCGCTGGGCAAGCGGCAGCGCGTGCAGATCCGCATCACGGTCGGGGTCGAGGCGCACACGCACGAGTTCATCGCCACCGCCCACGAGGACCAGAAGTTCGGCATCCCGCTCGCGGGCGGGCAGGCCGCCGAGGCGGTGCGGCGGGCGTTGCAGCTCGACGGGCTGGAGCTGATCGGGATCCACTCGCACATCGGCTCGCAGATCTTCGACATGTCCGGGTTCGAGGTCGCGGCGCACCGCGTCGTCGGGCTGCTCAAGGACATCCGTGACGAGCACGGGGTCGAACTGCCCGAGATCGACCTCGGCGGCGGCCTCGGCATCGCGTACACGAGCGACGACGATCCGCGCGAGCCGCACGAGATCGCCAAGGCGCTGACCGAGATCGTCACCCGGGAGTGCGAATCGGCGCGGCTGGCCACGCCGCGCATCTCTGTGGAGCCGGGGCGGGCCATCGTCGGGCCGACCGCGTTCACGCTGTACGAGGTCGGCACCATCAAGCCGCTGGACGGGCTGCGGACGTACGTCTCCGTGGACGGCGGGATGTCGGACAACATCCGCACCGCGCTCTACGACGCCGAGTACAGCGTCGCCCTGGTCTCCCGCACCTCCGACGCCGAGCCGATGCTGTGCCGTGTCGTGGGCAAGCACTGCGAGAGCGGTGACATCGTGGTGAAGGACGCCTTCCTTCCGGCCGACCTGGCCCCGGGGGACCTGATCGCCGTGCCGGCGACGGGCGCGTACTGCCGGTCGATGGCCAGCAACTACAACCACGTGCTGCGTCCGCCGGTCGTCGCCGTGAACGACGGCGGTGCCCGGGTCATCGTGCGCCGTGAGACGGAGGAGGACCTGCTCCGGCTGGACGTCGGGTAGCGGGCGTGCGGCGCGGCACCGGAGGTGGAAGATCTCCGGTGTCCGGGCCGCGACAATGAAATAGATGTCTCACGATCCGGACATAGGGCAGAAACGTCCGTCCGGTGAGTGAGACTGGTGCAACCGAGACGGTAATCAGGAAACGAGGTCGGATGATGCGTACGCGTCCGCTGAAGGTGGCGCTGCTGGGCTGTGGAGTGGTCGGCTCAGAGGTGGCGCGCATCATGACGACGCACGCCGACGACCTCGCCGCCCGCATCGGCGCCCCGGTGGAACTGGCCGGGGTCGCCGTGCGCCGCCCGGACCGGGTGCGCGAGGGCATCCCGGCCGGGCTGATCACCACCGACGCCACCGCCCTGGTCAAACGCGGCGACCTCGACGTGGTCGTCGAGGTCATCGGCGGGATCGAGCCCGCCCGGTCGCTGATCACCACCGCCTTCGAGCACGGCGCGTCCGTCGTCTCCGCGAACAAGGCGCTGCTCGCCCAGGACGGTGCCGCGCTGCACGCCGCCGCCGAGCAGCACGGCAAGGACCTCTACTACGAGGCCGCCGTCGCCGGTGCCATCCCGCTGATCCGCCCGCTGCGCGAGTCGCTCGCCGGGGACAAGGTCAACCGGGTGCTCGGCATCGTCAACGGCACCACCAACTTCATCCTCGACAAGATGGACACCACCGGCGCCGGCTACCAGGAGGCCCTCGACGAGGCCACCGCGCTCGGCTACGCCGAGGCCGACCCGACGGCCGACGTGGAGGGCTTCGACGCCGCCGCGAAGGCCGCCATCCTCGCCGGGATCGCCTTCCACACCCGCGTGCGCCTCGACGACGTGTACCGCGAGGGCATGACCGAGGTGACCGCCGCGGACTTCGCCTCCGCCAAGGAGATGGGCTGCACCATCAAGCTGCTCGCCATCTGCGAGCGCGCGGCGGACGGGAACTCGGTCACCGCCCGCGTGCATCCGGCCATGATCCCGCTCACGCACCCGCTGGCCTCGGTGCGCGGCGCGTACAACGCCGTCTTCGTGGAGTCGGACGCCGCCGGGCAGCTGATGTTCTACGGCCCGGGGGCGGGCGGCGCGCCGACCGCGTCCGCCGTGCTCGGCGACCTGGTCGCGGTGTGCCGCAACCGGCTCGACGGAGCCACCGGACCGGGCGAGTCCGCCTACGCCGCGCTGCCCGTCTCGCCGATGGGCGAGGTCGTCACGCGCTACCACATCAGCCTGGACGTGGCGGACAAACCGGGTGTTCTCGCCCAGGTCGCCACCGTGTTCGCGGAGCACGGTGTCTCGATCGACACGGTTCGCCAGCAGGGCAAGGACGGAGAGGCATCCCTCGTCGTCGTCACCCACCGTGCGTCCGACGCGGCCCTCGTCGGGACGGTCGAGGCGCTCCGCAAACTCGACACCGTGCGCGGTGTCGCCAGCATCATGCGGGTTGAAGGAGAGTAGGCAGCAATGACCCACCAGTGGCGCGGAATCATCGAGGAGTACCGGGACCGGCTGCCGGTATCGGACACCACGCCGGTCGTGACGCTCCGCGAGGGCGGTACGCCGCTCGTGCCCGCGCAGGTGCTCTCCGAGCGCACGGGCTGCGAGGTCCACCTCAAGGTCGAGGGCGCCAACCCCACCGGGTCCTTCAAGGACCGCGGCATGACGATGGCCATCTCCAAGGCCAAGGAGGAGGGCGCGAAGGCCGTCATCTGCGCCTCCACCGGCAACACCTCGGCCTCGGCCGCGGCCTACGGCGTGCGGGCCGGCATGGTGTCGGCGGTGCTCGTGCCGCAGGGCAAGATCGCGCTCGGCAAGATGGGCCAGGCGCTGGTGCACGGCGCCAAGATCCTCCAGGTCGACGGCAACTTCGACGACTGCCTCACGCTCGCCCGCGGACTCAGCGACAACTACCCCGTGGCGCTGGTCAATTCGGTCAATCCGGTACGCATCGAGGGCCAGAAGACGGCCGCGTTCGAGATCGTCGACATGCTCGGCGACGCCCCCGACATCCACGTCCTGCCGGTGGGCAACGCGGGCAACATCACCGCGTACTGGCGGGGGTACCGCGAGTACGCCGCCGACGGCGTCTCGACCCGCACCCCCCGCATGTGGGGCTTCCAGGCCTCCGGCAGCGCCCCGATCGTGCGCGGCGAGGTCGTCAAGGACCCGTCGACCATCGCCACCGCCATCCGCATCGGCAACCCGGCCTCGTGGCAGTACGCGCTCGACGCGCGCGACGAGTCCGGCGGTCTGATCGACGAGGTGACGGACCGTGAGATCCTGCGCGCCTACCGGCTGTTGGCCTCGCAGGAGGGCGTCTTCGTGGAGCCTGCGTCCGCTGCTTCGGTGGCCGGTCTGCTGAAGGCGGCCGAGCACGGGAAGGTCGACCCGGGGCAGCGCATCGTGTGCACCGTCACCGGCAACGGCCTGAAGGACCCGGACTGGGCCGTCGCGGGCGCCCCGCAGCCGGTCACCGTCCCGGTCGACGCGGCGACCGCGGCGGAACGGCTGGGCCTGGTCTGAGGCGTGCGGGAGTCCGGGCGCCCGAAGGCTGGGGCGTCCGGACATCCGGGCCCCCGGACATCCGGGCCCCCGGACATCCGGGCCCCCGGACATCCGGGCACCCGGGCCTCGGGGCGTTCGGGCGACATGCGTGTCGTGGCCGCCCGGTGCCGGTGCCGTCGCCGGCCGATGCGGTGGAGGGCGATGTCGCGGCAGGGGTGCCAGGCAGGTGAGCGCTGCGGCACGTGTGGTCTGAGTGGCGGTGGCGCATGGGGAGCGTTCGGTACCTCACCGGGTACAGCAGAGCCGTGGGACACCCGCCGAGCAGCCCGTCGGCGTCAGCCGGGCATCCCGGTCGGGCGTGCGGCCCGGGCCGCGTGTGCCGCATGTGCGGGCATTCCGGACGGTGTTGGGGTGTTCGGCCGACCTTCGGCCCCCTCCGGCCCCCTTCAGCCACGGGCGGCGTCCACTCGCCCCCGGAACCATGAGCCCCGGAGCCCCGAAGCCCCGAAGCGCAGGGCCGGAACCCCGGGCCGAAGCCCGGCGCGCAGGACCGGACGCCCCGCCCCATAGCCTCCGGGCGGCGGCCTCCCGCGCGGGACCGTCCGCGCGCGGGGCCACCGCCCGCGCCACGCGTCGCCGCCGGACAGCCCTCCCCGCACGCCCCCAGGCACCCCGATCCGGTACACGTACCGCCCCCGGGTTTGCCGCGCCGACACAGGCGTAAAACGGCGCCCACCTGGGAAAGTTCCGGACAGGGGGCACAGGGGGCTTACGACACGCATCGTGCGCCTCCCGTGCGCCCTATGTCGACACAGAACCTTCCTTCGATAGGCTGTACTGAACCCGCCCGCCGCATATGCCGCGGTACAGCGTCGTCCCCGTGGTCCGGCCCGTGGCCCGGGACGGCCGGGCAAGCGGCCGGCCGGCCCGGCCGGCGGCGTCCCCCCATCGGTTTCCGTACGTCATCGAATGTCATTCGACAGACACGCAGCTCAAGGAGAGTCATCGAGCGATGGCCGGTCCCGCCTTCCGCGCTGCCGCCGTCCGGGTGCGCGTTCCCGCCACCAGCGCCAATCTCGGCCCGGGCTTCGACGCCTTCGGCCTGGCGCTGGGCCTGTACGACGACGTGGTCGTCCGCGTGGCCGACTCGGGACTGCACATCGACATCGCCGGTGAGGGCAGCGAGACCCTCCCGCGCGACGAGAGGCACCTGCTCGTACGCTCCCTGCGCACCGCCTTCGACCTGCTCGGCGGGCAGCCCCGCGGCCTCGAGATCGTGTGCGCCAACCGCATCCCGCACGGCCGCGGCCTCGGCTCCTCCTCGGCGGCCATCTGCGCCGGCATCGTCGCCGCCCGCGCCGTGACCATAGGCGCCGACGCCAAGCTCGACGACACCGCGCTGCTCGAACTCGCCACCGAGATCGAGGGCCACCCCGACAACGTCGCGGCCTGCCTGCTCGGCGGCTTCACCCTGTCCTGGATGGACGCCGGCCCCGCCCGCGCGATCCGGATGGACCCGGCCGCTTCCGTCGTTCCGGTGGTGTTCGTCCCCGGGAAGCCGGTCCTCACCGAGACCGCGCGCGGCCTGCTCCCGCGCACCGTCCCGCACGTCGACGCGGCCGCCAACGCGGGCCGTGCCGCCCTGCTCGTCGAGGCCCTGACCAGGCGCCCCGAGCTGCTGCTGCCCGCCACCGAGGACCGCCTGCACCAGGAGTACCGCGCCCCGGCCATGCCGGAGAGCGCCGCGCTCGTGGAGCGGCTGCGGGCGGACGGCGTCCCCGCGGTGATCTCGGGGGCCGGGCCGACGGTCATGGCGCTGGCCGACGCGGAGAGCGCCGACAAGGTGGAGGCGCTGGCCGGCGCGGACTGGGCCGCCAACCGGCTCGACCTGGACCAGCACGGAGCGAGCGTGCTGCCGCTCGCCACCTGACACACGGTTGCCGGACAAGGAGAGGGGGAATGTTTGTTGGATCCGGTAGTGTTAACCTCAAGTCTGCACCCGACCCCACCATGGCGAGGTGCCTCGTGTCCCCGTTCGGGACAGACATTCTTCCGGGAGCTCCCCAAGCCACACTGTGTTCTCTGCTACGTACGCGAGTAGTACGTCGTACGCGGACATCGAGGGCCCACCGGGCTCGCTCCGGAACCGGTGCAACCACGCCACGTGTCACCAGGTGCCACGGCTCGAGGTAGCGCCATCACCAGAAATTTCTTCCGCCGCTGAGGCGGACCACCGCCCCGGCACGGTTCTCGGAAGAAGAACCGAAGCCGGACAGCACAACCGGTCGCCGAGCCAGACAGGCCGACGTCCGCTCCAGGGAAGGACCCTTCGTGAGCGACACCACCGATCTGATGGGCGCACGTGTCGAGGAGACCGCTGCCGCGCCCGCCACGGACGCTTCCGCGCCTGCCACCGGTGCCGGCTCCCGGCGGCGCCGCGGTACCGGCCTCGAGGGCATGGTGCTGGCCGAGCTGCAGCAGGTCGCGTCCGGCCTCGGAATCAGGGGCACCGCGCGCATGCGCAAGAGCCAGCTGATCGAGGTCATCAAGGAGGCGCAGGCCGCCGGAGGCAGCGCCCCGGCCAAGGCCGACGCGCCCGCCGAGAGCGAGGCCAAGCCCAAGCGCCGTGCCACCTCCCGTGCCCGTACGGACGACGCCGCCGCGGAGAAGAGCGCGGACGCTCCCGCCGAGGCCCCCGCCGAGAAGGCCGCCGCCGCTGCCCAGCAGCAGATCGACATCCCGGGCCAGCCCTCCCCGAAGGCCGACGCCCCCGCCGAGCAGGCCGCCGCCGAGGCGCCCGCCGAGCGCCGCCGGCGCCGCGCCACCGCCGAGGCCGGAGCCCCGGCCGCGACCGGCACGGTCGCCGCGGACGCCAAGACGGACACCCGTTCCGAGCCGCAGAGCGAGCCGAAGGGCGACGCCCCGGCGCAGCAGGGCCAGCAGTCGCAGAGCCAGCAGTCGCAGGGCGACGCCAAGTCGGACCACGACGGCGAAGGCCGCCGCCGTGACCGCCGGGACCGCGGACGCGACCGCGGCGACCGTGGCACGGAGCGCGGCAACGACCGTGGCAACGACCGCGGGGACCGCCGCGGCAAGGGCGACGACCAGCAGCAGAGCCAGGGCGGCCAGGGCGGCCGGCAGAACCAGGGCCAGCAGCAGGGCGGCGGCGGCCGGCAGGACCGTCAGCACGACGACGACGACTTCGAGGGCGGCCGGCGTGGCCGTCGCGGGCGCTACCGCGACCGCCGTGGCCGCCGTGGCCGCGACGACGTGCAGGAGCCGCAGATCGCCGAGGACGACGTCCTGATCCCGGTCGCGGGCATCCTGGACATCCTCGACAACTACGCCTTCATCCGCACCTCCGGCTACCTGCCGGGCCCGAACGACGTGTACGTCTCCCTCGCCCAGGTCCGCAAGAACGGCCTGCGCAAGGGCGACCACATCACCGGTGCGGTCCGCCAGCCCAAGGAAGGCGAGCGGCGCGAGAAGTTCAACGCGCTCGTCCGCCTCGACTCCGTCAACGGCATGGCGCCCGAACACGGCCGCGGCCGCCCGGAGTTCAACAAGCTCACCCCGCTGTACCCGCAGGACCGGCTGCGCCTGGAGACCGACCCGGGCGTGCTGACCACGCGGATCATCGACCTGGTGTCGCCGATCGGCAAGGGCCAGCGCGGTCTGATCGTGGCCCCGCCGAAGACCGGCAAGACCATGATCATGCAGGCGATCGCCAACGCGATCACCCACAACAACCCCGAGTGCCACCTGATGGTCGTCCTCGTCGACGAGCGTCCGGAAGAGGTCACCGACATGCAGCGGTCGGTCAAGGGCGAGGTCATCTCCTCGACCTTCGACCGCCCGGCCGAGGACCACACCACGGTCGCCGAGCTCGCCATCGAGCGTGCCAAGCGTCTGGTGGAGCTGGGTCACGACGTCGTCGTGCTGCTCGACTCGATCACGCGTCTGGGCCGTGCGTACAACCTCGCCGCCCCGGCCTCCGGCCGCATCCTGTCCGGTGGTGTCGACTCGACGGCCCTGTACCCGCCGAAGCGGTTCTTCGGCGCGGCCCGCAACATCGAGGACGGCGGTTCGCTGACCATCCTCGCCACCGCCCTGGTGGACACCGGGTCCCGCATGGACGAGGTCATCTTCGAGGAGTTCAAGGGCACCGGCAACGCCGAGCTCAAGCTGGACCGCAAGCTCGCCGACAAGCGCATCTTCCCCGCGGTGGACGTCGACGCGTCCGGCACCCGCAAGGAGGAGATCCTGCTGGCGCCCGACGAGCTGGCCATCGTCTGGAAGCTGCGCCGGGTGCTGCACGCCCTGGACCAGCAGCAGGCGGTCGAGCTGCTGCTCGACAAGATGAAGCAGACCAAGTCGAACGCCGAGTTCCTCATGCAGATCCAGAAGACGACGCCGACGCCCGGCAACGGGGACTGACGTCCGACGGGAGCCCGTCCCCGCGCGGGAACGGGCTCCCCGCCCGCAACGCACCGAAGTGGCCGTCCTGCTCGCAGGACGGCCACTTCGCGTGCACTCGGACAGGTGTACGATCACGCTCTTCGGTCCGTCGATCATCCTCCGGGCCGGACATCCGATCCCAAGGGGGGACTCGCGTGGGTACATCCATGTCCGGATCCGGCCGTCACAGACGCCGCGCCCGGATCGCTCTGCCCGTTGCCGCCGCCGGCGTCGCCGCGACGGTCGCCGCCGCGCTGCTGACCTCGTCCGCGGGGGCCGCCCCGGCCCTGCCGCGGCCGACCGTCACACCGGCCGCCACCTCACCGTCGCCCGCCGAGCTGACGCGGCGCGTGACCGGCGCCCTGGCCGGGGACGACCTGCCGGGCGAAGGCAAGCGCTCGGCGCTGTCCGGGAGCACCGACACCGGCTCCCGGGTGGACGCCAAGATCATCGGCGGGAGTACCACCGGCATCAGCACGGCGCCGTGGATGGCCCAGCTCCACTACTACGACGACCGCGGCACCGCCGCCACCACCGACGACATCGGCTTCTTCTGCGGCGGTGCCGTCGTCGCACCGACGAAGATCCTCACCGCCGCGCACTGCGTCAAGGGTTACAACTGGAGGGCCCACGGCGCCGTCGTCACCGGCACCGCCCAACTCCCCTCCGCCGAGGGCGACCTGCACGGCGGCACCGTCAGTGGCGTGTGGCGGCAGTGGCACCACGCGTCGTACAGCGCGCGCACCATCGACAACGACATGGCCGTGCTCACCCTGCCGTCGCCGGTGCGGGCCACCCCGATCCGGCTCACCACCGCCGGGGACACCGCCTCCTACACCGCCGGCCGCAGCGCCAGGGTCTACGGCTGGGGCCGCACCAGCTCCACCAGCCAGGACGGCTCGCAGGTCCTGAAGACCGCCACCCTGCCGATCCAGTCCGACGCCACCTGCGCCCGCACGTACGGCACGGACTTCGTCAAGGGCCACATGGTCTGCGCGGGCCCGCCCGCCACCGGCTCGGACGCCGGCACCACCTCCGCCTGCAACGGCGACTCCGGCGGGCCCCTCGTCGTGAACAACCGGATCGTCGGCGTGGTCTCCTGGGGCGTGAAGGACTGCGTGGAGCGGGGCGCCCACAGCGTCTTCGCCAAGGTGAGCGGCTACGTCGGCGCCACCTACCCGCGGATCGACGACTCCGACCTCAGCGGCGACCACCGGGCCGACCTGTGGCTGCGCAAGGCGTCCAACACCACCGGCTACTCCCGCGACTCCAAGGGCACCTCCTTCGCCGCCCGCAGGAGCTGGGGCAGCTGGAAGGGCGTGAACACCGTCCTGCAGACGGACCTGAACCGGGACGGCCACCAGGACCTGGTGTACCGGCGCAGCAGTGACGGCGACGTCTTCTGGACCCGCTACGTGATCTCCAGCGGCGCCTGGTCCACCAAGCGGGTCTTCGACAACTGGAAGTCGCGCACCCGCATCGTCGCCCCGGGCGACGTCACCGGCGACTACCTGCCCGACCTGCTGTCCGTCGACTCCGCCGGCGTGCTGTGGATCTACCCCGGCAAGGGCAACGGCACGTTCGCGAGCCGGGTCAAGGCCGGCACCGGCTGGAACCAGTACGACACGGTGCGCGGTCACGGCGACTTCAACGGCGACGGCCGCACCGACCTGATCGCCCGAACCAAGGGCAAGGGGTACGTGTACCTGTACAAGGGCACCGGCAAGGCCGGCACGGCGGCCTTCGCCGGGCGGGTGAAGGTGCGCACCTGGACCGCGAAGACCTACAACACCCTCGTCACCCCGGGCGACGTCACCGGCGACGGCCGGGCGGACCTGCTGGCCCGGAAGCCGAACGGCACCCTGTACCTGTACCGGGGGACCGGGAAGGCCACCAGCGAGATCTTCGCCACACGCACGTCCGTCGGCACCGATTTCAAGCAGTACGACATCCTCGGCTGACGCCGCAGGTGAGAGCCGGATCCACCGTTCCCGGCGGAACCCGGACGTGCCCGGCCGGCCCCCGGCCGGGCACAGGGCCCCGTGCAACCCTGTGCCCGGTTTCCCCGTCTGAGGCGGAGAGCGACGATAGGTGTCACAAGGGTCTTCACCGGCCATGTCCGACACCGACCGCAGGGGGTACCCGACCGGACACGAGCTGAGGAGCGCATGACTGCCGAGAGCACACCGGGATCCGGTGCACCCGGACCCGGCACACCGGGGGAGCCCGCCGCGGAAGGGCCGCGCCGACGGGCCGGCGGCACGCGGCGCCGGCCGCGTGGCAAGCGCACCGGTCTCAGGATCGCCGCGTGGACCGCCGCGGGCATCGTCGTGCTGGGCGGCACGGGTCTCGGCTACGTCTACTTCACGCTCAACGGGAACATCAGCAGCGTCGACATCGACCAGGCCCTCGGCACCGACCGGCCCGACAAGGCGGACAACGGCTCCGAGAACATCCTCGTCCTCGGCTCCGACACCCGCGCCGGCGGCAACAAGGACCTCGGGGGCGGCGCCGACGACGGCACCGCCCGCTCGGACACCGCGATGATCGTGCACGTCCACGAGGGCCACGAGAAGGCCAGCGTGGTCTCGCTGCCCCGGGACACCCTCATCGACCGGCCCGAGTGCACCGACGCCGACGGCGGCACCCACCCCGCCGCCCGCAACGTCATGTTCAACTCCGCGTACTCCACCGGCGGGGCCGCCTGCGCGGTGAAGACCGTCGAGGAGATCACCGACCTGCGCATGGACCACTACCTGGAGGTCGACTTCTCCGGCTTCCGGAAGCTCATCGACGAACTCGGCGGCGTCGAGATCACCACCAGCAGGCCCATCGACGACCCCGACAGCCACCTGAAGCTGGACCCCGGCACCCACCGGCTCGACGGCGAACAGGCCCTCGGCCTGGTCCGCACCCGGCACGGCGTCGGCGACGGCTCCGACCTCGGCCGCATCCAGCTCCAGCAGGCCTTCATCAAGGCCCTCGTCCGGCAGGTCAGGGACGTCGGCGTCCTCACCAACCCGAAGAAGCTCTACGACCTCGCCGACACCGCCACCCGGGCCGTCACCACCGACTCGGGCCTGGGCTCGGTGAACTCCCTGATCTCCTTCGCCAACGGCCTGAAGGGCATCGGTCCGGACGACCTGCGGATGGTGACCATGCCGGTGCGGTACGACCCCGCCGACCCCAACCGCGTACTCGTCCAGCAGGACAAGGCCCGCCTGGTCTGGGACGCGCTCAAGAACGACCGGGCGATCCCCGGGGCGGCGACCGAGGACTCGGCCACCGGTGAGGCCGAGGACGTCGTCAGCGCACCGTAGGGCCCACCCGGTGCCCATCCCGGCCCGCGCCCCGGCCGGACCCCTCCGCCGCCGGACCCCTCCGCCGACGGGAAACCCGCCCCCGAGGGAACAAAAAACGGCCACCCCCGGTTTTGGGTGGAGGCCCCAGTCCTGGCAGACTGGTTCGTCGGCTCCGGTTCACGCTCCCGCACCCCGTGGTGGCGACCCGGCGCCCTCCCGGAATCTAGGAGACACCTTGAAGCGCGACATCCACCCCGAGTACGTCGAGACCCAGGTCAGCTGCACCTGCGGTGCGTCGTTCACGACCCGCAGCACGATCGAGTCCGGCACCATCCGGGCCGAGGTCTGCTCCGAGTGCCACCCGTTCTACACGGGCAAGCAGAAGATCCTCGACACCGGTGGCCGTGTGGCCCGCTTCGAGGCCCGCTTCGGCAAGGCTTCCGGCTCCAAGAAGTAGCGAGCCGCCCATCGCCGGTCCACGGCAGCGTCCCCGGCCGGGGGCGCTCCCGGGACCGGCGTTTTTGGTCGCCCGCCCCTTCACCCCGCAGACCGCAGGAGCCCAAGATGTTCGAGGCCGTCGAGGAACTCGTCGCCGAGCACGCCGACCTGGAGAAGAAGCTCGCCGACCCGTCGGTCCACGCCGACCAGGCCAACGCGCGCAAGCTGAACAAGCGCTACGCCGAACTCACCCCGATCCTCGCCACGTACCGCTCCTGGAAGCAGACCGGCGACGACATCGAGACCGCGCGCGAACTGGCCGCCGACGACCCCGACTTCGCCGCCGAGGTCAAGGACCTGGAGCAGCAGCGCGAGGAGCTCACCGAGAAGCTCCGCCTGCTCCTCGTCCCCCGCGACCCCAGCGACGACAAGGACGTCATCCTGGAGATCAAGGCGGGCGCCGGCGGTGACGAGTCCGCCCTGTTCGCCGGCGATCTGCTGCGCATGTACCTGCGCTACGCCGAGCGCGTGGGGTGGAAGACCGAGATCATCGACGCCACCGAGTCCGAGCTGGGCGGCTACAAGGACGTCCAGGTCGCCGTGAAGGCCCGCGGCCAGGTCGAGCCCGGCCAGGGCGTGTGGGCCCGGCTGAAGTACGAGGGCGGGGTGCACCGGGTGCAGCGGGTGCCCGCCACCGAGTCGCAGGGCCGCATCCACACCTCCGCGGCGGGCGTCCTGGTCACGCCCGAGGCGGAGGAGGTCGACGTGGAGATCAACCCCAACGACCTGCGCATCGACGTCTACCGCTCCTCCGGGCCCGGCGGGCAGTCCGTGAACACCACCGACTCCGCCGTGCGGATCACGCATGTCCCGACCGGCGTCGTCGCCTCCTGCCAGAACGAGAAGAGCCAGCTCCAGAACAAGGAGCAGGCCCTGCGCATCCTGCGCTCCCGGCTGCTCGCCATGGCCCAGGAGGAGGCGGAGCGGGAGGCCGCCGACGCCCGCCGCAGCCAGGTCCGCACCGTCGACCGCTCCGAGAAGATCCGGACCTACAACTTCCCGGAGAACCGCATCTCCGACCACCGCGTCGGCTTCAAGGCGTACAACCTGGACCAGGTCCTGGACGGCGACCTCGCCGCGGTGATCCAGGCCTGCGTCGACGCGGACTCGGCCGCCAAGCTGGCCGCAGCGTAATCCCCGTAGACCGTCCGGAGGACCCGTGAACCTGCTGCTCGCCGAGGTGGCCCAGGCCACCCAGCGGCTCGCCGACGCCGGCGTGCCCTCGCCGCGTACCGACGCGGAGGAGCTCGCCGCGTTCGTGCACGGCGTCAAGCGCGGCGAGCTGCACCACGTGCCCGACTCCGACTTCGACGCCCGGTACTGGGAGGTCATCGCCCGCCGCGAGGCGCGCGAACCGCTCCAGCACATCACCGGCCACGCCTACTTCCGGTACCTGGAGCTCCAGGTCGGCCCCGGGGTGTTCGTGCCGCGCCCGGAGACCGAGTCCGTCGTCGGCTGGGCCATAGACGCCGTCCGCGCGATGGACGTCGTCGAGCCGTGCATCGTCGACCTGTGCACCGGCTCGGGCGCCATCGCGCTCGCCCTCGCCCAGGAGGTGCCGCGCTCGCGCGTGCACGCCGTGGAACTGTCCGAGGACGCGCTGCGCTGGACCCGCCGCAACATGGAGGGCTCCAGGGTCGACCTGCGTCAGGGCGACGCGCTGACCGCGTTCCCCGACCTCGACGGCCAGGTCGACCTGGTCATCTCCAACCCGCCGTACATCCCGCTCACCGAGTGGGAGTACGTCGCCCCCGAGGCCCGGGACTACGACCCCGGCCTGGCCCTGTTCTCCGGCGAGGACGGTCTGGACCTGATCCGCGGCCTGGAACGCACCGCGCACCGGCTGCTGCGCCCCGGCGGCGTGGTCGTCGTCGAGCACGCGGACACCCAGGGCGGCCAGGTGCCCTGGATCTTCGCCGAGGACCGCGGCTGGACGGACGCCGCGGACCACCCCGACCTGAACAACCGCCCCCGGTTCGCCACCGCGCGCAAGGCACTGCCGTGAGCGGCCCGCAGACTCCCTTTCCCAGCAGCACGTGTACGAGGAGGCCCGCCTCATGGCCCGGCGATACGACACCAACGACGTGACCGACCGCGCGACCGGTCTGCGCGAGGCCGCATCGGCGGTACGTCGTGGCGAACTCGTGGTGCTGCCCACGGACACCCTCTACGGCATCGGCGCGGACGCCTTCACCCCCGAGGCGGTCGGCGACCTGCTGGAGGCCAAGGGCCGCGGCCGGAACATGCCCACCCCCGTCCTCATCGGCTCCCCGAACACGCTGCACGGCCTCGTCACGGACTTCTCCGAGCAGGCCTGGGAACTCGTCGACGCCTTCTGGCCGGGCGCGCTGACGCTGGTCGCCCGGCACCAGCCGTCCCTCCAGTGGGACCTCGGGGACACCCGCGGCACGGTCGCCGTGCGCATGCCGCTGCACCCCGTCGCGATCGAACTGCTCACCGAGGTCGGCCCCATGGCCGTGTCGTCGGCCAACCTCACGGGCCACCCGGCTCCCGAGGACTGCGACGCCGCCCAGGAGATGCTCGGCGACTCCGTCTCCGTCTACCTCGACGGCGGGCCCACCCCCGGCATCGTCCCGTCCTCGATCGTCGACGTCACCCGCCCCGTGCCGGTGCTGCTGCGCGAGGGCGCCCTCTCGCCGGACGAACTGCGCAAGGTCGTACCAGACCTCGAGGTGGCGAATTGACAGCCCCTGAGGCGGGGCGTGGCATAGGCAACGAGGAACACGGCGCGGAGATCACGTCGACCTTCGGCTTCCCGCGCGACACCTTCCGCATCCTCCACGTCAGCACCGGCAACGTCTGCCGCTCACCCATCACCGAGCGGCTGACCCGGCACTTCGTCAGCCAGCGGCTGGGCATCCTGGGCGGCGGGCTGATCGTGGAGAGCGCCGGCACCTGGGGCCACGAGGGCGCACCCATGGAGACCCACGCGGAGACCGTGCTGGGCGAGTACGGTGCGGACGCCTCCGGCTTCGTCGGCCGCGAACTGCTCGACGAGCACGTCATACGGGCCGACCTGGTCCTCACCGCGACCCGCGACCACCGCGCCCAGGTCATCTCCATGGGCCACTCGGCCGGGCTGCGCACCTTCACGCTGAAGGAGTTCACCCGCCTGGTGAACGCCATCGACCCCGCGACCCTGCCCCCGCTCGACGACGGCCTGGTCATGCGCGCCCGCGCCCTGGTCCGCGCCGCCGCCGCACTGCGCGGCTGGCTCCTGGCCCCCACGGCCGAGGCGGACGAGGTCCACGACCCGTACGGGGCGCCCCTGACGTTCTTCCGCTCCATCGGCGACGAGATACACGAGGCCCTGGACCCGGTGGTGACGGCGCTGACGGGGGTTCCGGCGCGCGCCTGAGCCGGTGACGGCGCCGACGGAAGCTCCGGGCGCGCGCCTGACCCCCCCGGGGGCCCCTACGGGGCGGGCAGATCCGGAGCGGCCGGGCCCCGGGGCAAGGGCGTTCCGGGCAGGGGCCGCGCCGGCTGCCGTGACCCGTCCGGCCCCCACCGGTTCCGCAGCCGCGCGTTTCCCGAGGCCCCGGCCTACATTGGTGCTACGTCAGCGTCGACGTCCGGGAGCCCCACCATGACGGTCAGCCCTGCCCTCGAAGCCGATGTCCTGCGCCGGCAGGACCCCGAACTCGCCGACATCCTGCGCGGTGAGCGCGAGCGGCAGCGGACGACGCTCCAGCTGAGCGCCGCCGAGAACTTCACGTCCCCGGCCGTGCTGGCCGCGCTCGGCTCCGCCCTGGCCAACAAGTACGCCGAGGGCTACCCGGGGGCCCGGCACCACGGAGGCTGCGCCTACGCCGACGCCGCCGAGCGTCTCGCCGTGGAGCGCGCCAAGGCGCTGTTCGGCGCCGAGCACGCCAACGTCCAGGCGCACTCCGGCTCCTCCGCCGTCCTCGCGGCCTACGCCGCCCTGCTGCGCCCCGGCGACACCGTCCTCGCCCTCGGGCTGCCCCACGGCGGTCACCTCACCCACGGGGCGCCCGGCAACTTCTCCGGCCGCTGGTTCCGCTTCGTCGGCTACGGGGTGGACGCGGAGAGCGGCCTCGTCGACCACGAGCAGGTCCGCGCCCTCGCCCTCGCCCACCGGCCCAAGGCGATCGTGTGCGGTTCCATCGCCTACCCGCGCCACATCGATCACGGCTTCTTCCGCGAGGTCGCCGACGAGGTGGGCGCCCACCTCATCGCCGACGCCGCCCACCCCATCGGCCTGGTCGCCGGGGGAGCGGCGCCGAACCCGGTGCCGTACGCGGACATCGTCTGCGCCACCACTCACAAGGTGCTGCGCGGTCCGCGCGGCGGGATGCTGCTGTGCCGCGCCGAGCTGGCCGAGCGCGTGGACCGGGCGGTGTTCCCCTTCACCCAGGGCGGCGCCCAGATGCACACCGTCGCCGCGAAGGCCGTCGCGTTCGGCGAGGCGGCCACCCCCGCCTACACGGTGTACGCCCACCAGACCGTCGCCAACGCCCGGGCGCTGGCCGCCGCCCTGGCAGCCGAGGGACTGGTCGTCACCACCGGCGGCACGGACACCCACCTGATCACCGCCGACCCGTCCCCGCTCGGCGTCGACGGCCGCACGGCCCGCGGCCGGCTGGAGGCGGCCGGGCTGGTGCTGGAGTGCTGCGCGCTGCCGCACGCCGACGCCCGCGGACTGCGCCTGGGCACGGCCGCGGTCACCACCCAGGGCATGGGGACGCGGGAGATGACCTTCGTGGCCGGACTGCTGGCGAGCGTGCTGCGCGGCGGGACGGAGGCGGCGCGGGCTCGGGAGGACGTACGGGAACTGGCCGCCGCGTTCCCGCCGTACCCGCACTGAGCGCCGGGCCGCCGGGTAGGCGGACAGGATGCACAGTCGTCCGTGCAACCATCGTCGCTACCCGGAAGTCCCCACCCATATGCGTGCCTCGCTAGGGTGTGGGGCTGTGATGGCCAGCGAGACCTGTGGGGAAGCCCGTGCGTGAATACCTGCTGACGCTCTGCATCACGGCCGCGGTGACGTACCTGCTGACCGGTCCGGTCCGCAAGTTCGCGATCGTGGCCGGTGCGATGCCGGAGATCAGGGCGCGGGACGTGCACCGGGAGCCGACGCCGCGGCTCGGGGGCATCGCGATGTTCCTCGGACTGTGCGCGGGCCTGCTGGTCGCCGGCCATCTGACGAACCTCAACGAGGTCTTCGAGAAGTCCAACGAACCACGGGCCCTGCTGTCGGGCGCCGCCCTCATCTGGCTGCTCGGGGTGCTCGACGACAAGTTCGAGATCGACGCCCTGCTGAAGCTGGGCGCCCAGATGATCGCCGCGGGCGTCATGATCCTTCAGGGGCTGACGATCCTGTGGCTGCCGATCCCGGGCATCGGCACGGTGGCCGTCACACCCTGGCAGGGGAACCTGATCACCGTCGCCCTGGTGGTCATCACCATCAACGCGGTCAACTTCGTCGACGGACTCGACGGCCTCGCGGCCGGCATGGTGTGCATCGCGGCCACGGCGTTCTTCCTCTACAGCTACCGGCTCTGGTACGGCTACGGTGCCGAGGCGGCCGCGCCGGCCACGCTGTTCTCCGCCGTGCTCATCGGGATGTGCCTCGGCTTCCTGCCCCACAACATGCATCCCGCGCGGATCTTCATGGGGGACTCCGGTTCGATGCTGATCGGGCTGGTGCTCGCGGCGAGCGCGGTGTCCGTCACGGGGCAGCTGGACGTCGAGGCGCTCAACGTCAACCTGGGCGGCGACCGGGAGACGACCCATGCGATGCTTCCCGTCTTCATCCCGCTGCTGATGCCGCTGACGATCATCGCGGTGCCCATGGCCGACCTGATCCTGGCGATCGTGCGGCGCACCTGGCGCGGCCAGTCGCCGTTCGCAGCGGACCGGGGGCACCTGCACCACCGGCTGCTGGAGATCGGCCACTCGCACAGCCGGGCGGTGCTGATCATGTACTTCTGGTCGGCGCTGATCGCCTTCGGCGCGCTCGCCTACTCCGTCAACTCGGCGTCCATGTGGATCGTCCTGGGCGTGGTGCTGCTCAGTGCCATCGGCCTGGTCCTGCTCCTGCTGCCGCGCTTCACGCCGCGCACCCCGCGCTGGCTGGAGGCCTTCGTCCCGCCGCGCTACCGGCGGCGGCGCGGGGCCGGCGGAGCGGCGGCGGGTGCCCGGGCGCCCGAGGTGCGCGACGGCGCGGCGCAGGCCGCGGGGGCGGCGGCGGAGGAGCGGACGCCCGTCGCGGCCGGTGTCGCCGGGGTCAACGGGGCGACCGCCGTGGGCCACCGCGCACGCCTGGGCGGCGACCGCCGGGCCCCGGCCGAGGCGGACGCCCGCTCGGCGCCCACGGCGCGGTGAGCGGGACGCACGGCGGGACCGCGGCCGGTCGGCGCCCACGGGCGCGGTGAGCGGGGCGCACGGCGTCACCGCAGGGCGCTGAGCGAGCGGCTCGGCTCTGGCATCCGCCGAGTCCGGCGGGCCCGCGGGTGTGAGCGGGGGAACACCGGCGGCCCGGTCGGTGGGCAAGGTAAGAATCCCCCTAGAACATTGCCAACTCGTGGCAGATCGTTGGGGCTCCGTTGGGCCCTCCTTGAGGGTGCGAATCGCCCCAATATCAGGCATGTCGTCCCGAACCCCGGTCCTGACATGCGGGTTCACCCATCCGTGTGACACCGAGCACGCTCGTCGGGTAAAGACTGCATCAAATAGTTTGTGATACCGTTCACGAGTCCCCGGGCAGAGCCGCCGGGCCGCAGTGCGACGGCCCGCTCGGTGCGAGGAATTTCCATCCGGTCCGGGGGACTACGCTCGTCCGTGACGACACCCCCTTGCCATCTGAAAGCGGAGTTGCCGCCATGCCGTCAATCGACGTCCGGATCCTGATCAAGGCTGCCGTGCCCACCGCTGCCGTCGGTGCGGTCGCAGTCGCGATCGGCGCCGCCGTCGAGGGCGGCAAGGGCGCGATCGGGGGAGGTGTCGGGACGCTGCTCGTGATCCTCCTCATGGGAGTGGGGCTGTACGTCATGCAGTGGACCGCCAAGTCGCTGCCCCATCTGTTCCAGGCCATGGGACTGATGATGTACCTGGCGCAGATCCTGCTGATGTTCATCTTCATCGCACTGTTCAAGGACACGACGCTGTTCCATCCGAAGGTCTTCGCCCTCTCCCTGCTCGTCTGCACCCTCACCTGGGTCGCCGCGCAGGCCCGGGCGCACATGAAGGCCAAGTTCCTCTACGTGGAACCGGATTCGACGGTGAGTGAGCAGAAGAAGGAAACTCCGGGGCGTTCGTCGTGAGGCGTAGGGCCGCGATAAAGGCGCATGCGGGACCCTGCTATCGTCCGGTGCCAACTGCGGCATCGCGGGCGCGGGCATCCGAGATGACGCCTGCCGTATCGCGAGGCGTGATGCCCCCCGGCCGCCCCCACATTCGTTACACCAGTCCCGTGCCGATCCGCGGCCTCGTGCCGCGCCGACACCACGAGGTTGCCCAATCCATGCGCCACGCCGAAGGAGCCCGCGGTGAGTGCTGACCCGACGCAGGTGCTCGCCTTCGAGACCGACTGCCACATCTTCGACGGCTGTGGCTTCCCGTCTCCCGGGCTGCACTCGTTCGTCTTCGAGCCCCTCTGGGGCGACGGCGACAGCAACCTGTACTTCAACAAAGTGATGTTGCTGGCGCTGATCGGCTCACTCGTCGTGATCGCCTTCTTCTGGGCGGCCTTCCGCCGGCCCAGGGTCGTTCCCGGCAAGCTGCAGATGGTCGCCGAGGCGGGATACGACTTCGTCCGCCGGGGCGTCGTCTACGAGACCATGGGCAAGCGCGAGGGCGAGAAGTACGTCCCGTTCATCGTCGCCCTGTTCTTCTTCGTGTGGATGATGAACCTCTGGTCGATCATCCCGCTCGCCCAGTTCCCGGTGACGTCGATCATCGCCTACCCGGCGGCGCTCGCCCTGGTCGTCTACGCGGTCTGGGTCTCGTTGACCTTCAAGAAGCACGGCTTCGTCGGCGCCCTGAAGAACTTCACCGGTTACGACAAGTCGCTCGGCGCCGCGCTCCCGGTCGTCATGCTGATCGAGGCCTTCTCGAACCTGCTCGTGCGCCCCTTCACGCACGCCGTGCGACTCTTCGCGAACATGTTCGCGGGTCACATTCTGATCGTGCTGTTCACCATCGCCAGTTGGTACCTGCTGAACGGCATCGGGATCGCCTACGCCGGCGTCTCGTTCGTGATGGTGCTCGTGATGACCGCCTTCGAGCTCTTCATCCAGGCCCTGCAGGCCTACGTCTTCGTCCTGCTGGCCTGCACCTACATCCAGGGCGCGCTCGCCGAGCAGCACTGAGCCGCCCCGCTCCACACCCCCAGTCGTCCGGTGGCGCACCCCCACCGGCCCGTGAAGAAAAGGAAGAACTGGCATGTCCCAGACCCTCGCTGCCGTCTCCGGCTCGATCGCTTCCGTCGGTTACGGCATCGCCGCCTTCGGCCCCGGCATCGGCGTCGGCATCATCTTCGGCAAGGGCACCGAAGCCATCGCCCGCCAGCCCGAGGCCGCCGGCCTGATCCGCGCCAACCAGATCCTCGGCTTCGCCTTCTGTGAGGCGCTCGCCCTGATCGGCCTGGTCATGCCGTTCGTCTACGGCACGTGATCATCTGATTCACGACCGCCCCTCTAGACGAAAGGCACTTTGATATGAACGCACTGCTTCATATCGCGGCCGAGGAGCCTCAGAACCCCCTCGTCCCGCCGATTCCCGAGCTCGTCATCGGCCTGCTCGCCTTCGTCATCGTCTTCGGCTTCCTCGCCAAGAAGCTCCTCCCGAACATCAACAAGGTTCTGGAGGAGCGCCGCGAGGCGATCGAGGGCGGGATCGAGAAGGCCGAGGCCGCTCAGACCGAGGCCCAGAGCGTGCTGGAGCAGTACAAGGCCCAGCTCGCCGAGGCCCGGCACGAGGCCGCGCGCCTGCGCCAGGAGGCACAGGAGCAGGGCGCCACGCTCATCGCCGAGATGCGCGCGGAGGGCCAGCGGCAGCGTGAGGAGATCATCGCCGCCGGTCACACCCAGGTCGAGGCCGACCGCAAGGCCGCGTCCGCGGCCCTGCGCCAGGACATCGGCCGGCTCGCCACCGAACTGGCGGGCAAGCTCGTCGGTGAGTCCCTCGAGGACCACGCCCGGCAGAGCCGTGTGATCGACCGCTTCCTCGACCAGCTCGAGGAGAAGGCCGAGGCAGCACGATGAACGGAGCGAGCCGCGAGGCACTGGCCGCCGCACGTGAGCGGCTCGACGCGCTGACGGACTCCACGTCCGTGGACGCGGCGCAGCTCGCCGACGAGCTGGCCGCCGTCACCGCGCTGCTCGACCGCGAGGTCAGCTTGCGCCGGGTCCTCACCGACCCGGCGCAGGCCGGCGACGCCAAGGCCGACCTGGTGGGTCGGGTCCTCGGCGGTCAGATCGGCGGCCCGGCCGCCGACCTGGTGGCCGGCACGGTGCGCTCCCGCTGGTCGCAGTCGCGCGACCTGGTGGACGCGCTGGAGGAGCTGGCCAACACGGCCGACTTCACCGCCGCCCAGCGGGCGGGCGTGCTCGACGACGTCGAGGACGAGCTGTTCCGCTTCGGCCGGATCGTCTCGTCCGACACGCAGCTGCGGGCCGCGCTGACCAACCGCGCCGCGAGCGACGCGGCCAAGGGCGAGCTGGTGCGCAGCCTGCTCCGCGGCCGGGCCGGAGCCACGACCGAGCGTCTGGTGACGCGCCTTGTCACCGCGCCGCGCGGACGTAGCCTGGAAGCGGGACTCGAGTCCCTGACCAAGCTCGCCGCGGAGCGCCGCGACCGCGCGGTCGCCGTCGTCACCTCGGCGGTCCCGCTGAGCGACACCCAGAAGCGGCGTCTCGGTGCCGCGCTGGCGAAGCTCTACGGCCGTGAGATGCACCTCAACCTCGACGTGGACCCCGAGGTCCTGGGCGGGATCCGGGTGCGCGTCGGCGACGAGATCATCAACGGCTCGCTCGCGGACCGGCTGGAGGACGCCGCCCGGCGCATGGCGAGCTAGCAGCAAACTCCATAAGCATGACTACGGCCCGGGTTGGGCCGTGCAGAGGATTCACCTCTCATTGGGGGGAGTCCCGACTCGTGGAATACCCCCAAGTGAAACTTCGGGCCCAACAAGGAGAGCAGGGAACTCAGATGGCGGAGCTCACGATCCGGCCGGAGGAGATCCGGGACGCGCTGGAGAATTTCGTCCAGTCGTACAAGCCGGACGCGGCCTCGCGCGAGGAGGTCGGTACGGTCACCCTTGCCGGCGACGGCATCGCAAAGGTCGAGGGTCTTCCGTCGGCCATGGCCAACGAACTGCTGAAGTTCGAGGACGGCACCCTCGGCCTCGCCCTCAACCTCGAGGAGCGCGAGATCGGTGCCATCGTCCTCGGTGAGTTCAGCGGTATCGAGGAGGGACAGCCGGTCACCCGTACCGGCGAGGTCCTGTCCGTCGCCGTGGGCGAGGGCTACCTGGGCCGTGTGGTCGACCCGCTCGGCAACCCGATCGACGGCCTCGGCGAGATCGAGACGGAGGGCCGCCGCGCCCTCGAACTGCAGGCCCCCACGGTCATGCAGCGCAAGTCGGTGCACGAGCCGATGGAGACCGGCTACAAGGCCGTCGACGCCATGACCCCGATCGGCCGCGGTCAGCGTCAGCTGATCATCGGCGACCGCGGCACGGGCAAGACCGCCCTCGCCGTGGACACGATCATCAACCAGCGCGACAACTGGCGCTCCGGCGACGTGAACAAGCAGGTCCGCTGCATCTACGTCGCCATCGGCCAGAAGGGCTCGACCATCGCGTCGGTCCGCCGCGCGCTGGAGGAGAACGGCGCGCTGGAGTACACGACCATCGTCGCCGCCCCGGCGTCCGACCCGGCCGGCTTCAAGTACCTCGCCCCCTACACCGGCTCGGCCATCGGCCAGCAGTGGATGTACGAGGGCAAGCACGTCCTGATCATCTTCGACGACCTGTCGAAGCAGGCCGACGCCTACCGTGCCGTGTCCCTGCTGCTCCGCCGCCCGCCGGGGCGCGAGGCCTACCCGGGCGACGTCTTCTACCTGCACTCCCGTCTGCTGGAGCGCTGCGCGAAGCTGTCCGACGACATGGGTGCCGGTTCGATGACGGGTCTGCCGATCGTCGAGACCAAGGCCAACGACGTGTCGGCGTTCATCCCGACCAACGTCATCTCCATCACCGACGGCCAGTGCTTCCTGGAGTCGGACCTGTTCAACGCCGGTCAGCGGCCCGCGCTGAACGTCGGTATCTCCGTCTCCCGAGTCGGTGGTTCCGCCCAGCACAAGGCGATGAAGCAGGTCTCCGGCCGTCTGCGCGTGGACCTGGCCCAGTTCCGTGAGCTGGAGGCGTTCGCCGCCTTCGGTTCGGACCTGGACGCCGCGTCGAAGGCGCAGCTGGAGCGCGGTCAGCGCATGGTCGAGCTGCTGAAGCAGGACCAGTACCAGCCGATGGCCACCGAGGACCAGGTCGTCTCCGTCTGGGCCGGCACCACCGGCAAGATGGACGAGGTGCCGGTCGCCGACATCCGCCGCTTCGAGAAGGAGCTGCTGGAGTACCTGCACCGCAAGGAGCAGGGCCTCATGACCTCCATCCGCGAGGGCGGCAAGATGTCCGACGACACCCTGCAGGCCGTGGCCGACGCGATCGCGGACTTCAAGAAGCAGTTCGAGACGAGCGACGGCAAGCTGCTCGGCGAGGACGCCCCGGCCGCTGCCGCCAAGTGACGTAAGGAAGGGACCTGACTCATGGGAGCTCAGCTCCGGGTCTACAAGCGTCGCATCCGATCCGTCACCGCGACCAAGAAGATCACCAAGGCGATGGAGATGATCGCCGCCTCGCGAGTCGTCAAGGCGCAGCGCAAGGTGCGGGCCTCCTCGCCGTACGCGGAGGAACTCACCCGCGCGGTCACGGCGGTCGGCACCGGTTCCGACGCCAAGCACCCGCTGACCACCGAGGCGGAGAACCCGGCCCGCGCCGCGGTCCTGCTCCTCACGAGCGACCGCGGCCTGGCCGGCGCCTTCAACGCCAACGCCATCAAGGCCGCGGAGCAGCTGACCGAGCGCCTGGAGCGCGAGGGCAAGCAGGTCGACACGTACATCGTCGGCCGTCGTGGTCTCGCGCACTACAACTTCCGTGAGCGCAAGGTCACGGAGTCGTTCAGCGGCTTCACCGACGACCCCTCGTACGCGGACGCCAAGAAGGTCGCGGCCCCGCTGATCGAGGCCATCGAGAAGGACGCGGCGGACGGCGGCGTGGACGAGCTCCACATCGTCTACACCGAGTTCGTGTCGATGATGACGCAGACGGCGGTCGGCGCCCGGCTGCTGCCGCTGCGTCTCGAAGAGGTCGCCGAGGAGTCGGCGACGAAGGACGAGATCCTTCCGCTGTACGACTTCGAGCCCTCGGCGGAGGATGTCCTCGACGCCCTGCTGCCGCGCTACGTGGAGAGCCGTGTCTACAACGCGCTGCTCCAGTCGGCCGCTTCGAAGCACGCCGCCACGCGGCGCGCGATGAAGTCGGCCACCGACAACGCGGGCGAGCTGATCAACACGCTCTCCCGGCTTGCCAACGCGGCCCGCCAGGCCGAAATCACCCAGGAAATCAGCGAGATCGTCGGTGGCGCCAGTGCACTGGCCGACGCGACCGCGGGGAGTGACAAGTAATGACCACCACTGTTGAGACCGCGACGGCTACGGGCCGCGTCGCCCGGGTCATCGGCCCGGTCGTCGACGTGGAGTTCCCCGTCGACTCGATGCCGGACATCTACAACGCCCTCCACGTCGAGGTCGCCGACCCGGCCAACGCGGGCGAGCTGAAGACGCTGACCCTGGAGGTCGCCCAGCACCTGGGTGACGGCCTGGTCCGCACCATCTCCATGCAGCCCACCGACGGCCTGGTCCGCCAGGCCCCGGTGACGGACACCGGCTCCGCCATCTCCGTCCCGGTCGGCGACTTCACCAAGGGCAAGGTGTTCAACACCCTCGGTGAGGTGCTGAACGTCGACGAGCAGTACGAGGGCGAGCGCTGGCCGATCCACCGCAAGGCGCCCAGCTTCGACGAGCTCGAGTCGAAGACCGAGATGTTCGAGACCGGCGTCAAGGTCATCGACCTCCTCACCCCGTACGTCAAGGGTGGAAAGATCGGTCTGTTCGGCGGTGCCGGCGTCGGCAAGACGGTGCTCATCCAGGAGATGATCTACCGCGTCGCCAACAACCACGACGGTGTGTCGGTGTTCGCCGGTGTCGGTGAGCGCACCCGTGAGGGCAACGACCTCATCGACGAGATGAGCGAGTCGGGCGTCATCGACAAGACCGCGCTGGTCTTCGGCCAGATGGACGAGCCGCCGGGGACGCGTCTGCGCGTCGCGCTGGCCGGCCTGACCATGGCCGAGTACTTCCGCGACGTCCAGAAGCAGGACGTGCTGTTCTTCATCGACAACATCTTCCGCTTCACCCAGGCGGGTTCCGAGGTGTCGACCCTGCTCGGCCGCATGCCCTCCGCGGTGGGCTACCAGCCGAACCTGGCCGACGAGATGGGTCTCCTCCAGGAGCGCATCACCTCGACCCGTGGTCACTCGATCACCTCGATGCAGGCGATCTACGTCCCCGCGGACGACCTGACCGACCCGGCCCCGGCCACCACCTTCGCCCACCTCGACGCGACGACGGTGCTCTCCCGTCCGATCTCGGAGAAGGGCATCTACCCGGCCGTGGACCCGCTGGACTCGACGTCCCGGATCCTGGACCCGCGCTACATCGCGCAGGACCACTACGACGCGGCCATGCGCGTGAAGAACATCCTGCAGAAGTACAAGGACCTGCAGGACATCATCGCGATCCTCGGTATCGACGAGCTCGGCGAGGAGGACAAGCTCGTCGTCCACCGTGCCCGTCGCGTGGAGCGCTTCCTGTCCCAGAACACCCACGTCGCCAAGCAGTTCACCGGCGTGGACGGTTCGGACGTGCCGCTGGACGAGTCGATCGCCGCGTTCAACGCGATCTGCGACGGCGAGTACGACCACTTCCCGGAGCAGGCGTTCTTCATGTGCGGTGGCATCGAGGACCTGAAGAAGAACGCGAAGGAGCTGGGCGTCTCCTGACCCCCGCGCCGTGGGTGGGCCCCCGGGCCCACCCCTGAGGGGGCGGGTCCGTCCCGCCCCCTCCTTCACGCCCCTTAGACTTGTAATCGACACCCGGCACGACCGCCGGGTGGTGACCCGAGGAGCCACCTTGGCAGCTGAGCTGCACGTCGCGCTGGTCGCGGCCGACCGAGAGGTCTGGTCCGGCACGGCCACTCTGGTCGTCGCGCGCACCACGTCCGGCGACATCGGCGTCATGGCCGGTCACCAGCCGCTGCTCGGTGTGCTGGAATCGGGCCCCGTGACCATCCGCACCGGCGAGGGGGAGACGGTCGTCGCCGCCGTGCACGGCGGTTTCGTCTCCTTCGCGGACAACAAGCTGTCGCTGCTGGCGGAGTTCGCCGAACTGGCGGGCGAGATCGACGTCCAGAGCGCGGAGCAGGAACTGGCCCGCGCGAAGGCGGAGGACGATGCCGTGGCCGAGCGCCGCGCGAACGTCCGCCTGCGGACGGCGTCGGCGGCCCGCTGAATCCAGCGCTGTGCGATGACGTGACTCAGCCGCGGCCGGCACCGGAGCAATCCGGAGCCGGCCGCGGCTGAGGCAGATCTGGATGATTTTTCCGTTCCGTTACCTAGGAGACGAGGAGGTCGGTGTCGATGGTCCTCGCTCTGACTGTGTGCGGAATCGTGGTGGTACTCGTGGTGGCGGGCCTGTTCGTGTTCGGGCTGCGCCGCCGCCTCATCCAGCGCTCCGGCGGGACGTTCGACTGCAGCCTGCGCTGGGACGCGCCCGAGGCCGGTGACTCCGGCGGCAAGGGCTGGGCCTACGGCGTGGCCCGCTACAACGGTGACCGGGTGGAGTGGTTCCGCGTCTTCTCCTACGCGCCCCGCCCGCGCCGGGTCCTGGAACGCTCCGCCATCGAGGTGGCCGGCCGCCGCGTCCCGGAGGGCGAGGAGGAGCTGGCGCTGCTCTCGGACGCGGTGATCCTCGCCTGCCGGCACCGCGGCACGCTCCTGGAACTCGCGATGAGCGAGGACGCGCTGACCGGCTTCCTCGCCTGGCTGGAAGCGGCTCCGCCGGGACAGAGGGTGAACGTCGCCTAGAGCGGCGTTCAGGGCCCCTCTGGGTGGGGGTCCCCCCCCGGCGGCGGAGCCGTTGGGGGAGGGTGAACGTCGCGTAGGGCGGCGTTCGGGGAGCCGCTGGGTGGGGGTGCCCCCGGCGGCGATGCCCCGTCGGCTCGGGAAGGTCCGACGACGGTGCGCATCCGCCGCGTTCCGAGCGTGCAGAGCTCTCACCGAGGGTGACCGGCGCCCACAACGATCTCGTCCCTTCCGCGGCAAGCGGTCCCGAGGCTGCCGCCCCGGAGCCGCAAGCCCCCCTGCCGTGCCCGCGAGCGGCCCCCTGGCGGAGTCGAACCGGGCGAGGACGTCGTGGCGCCGGCCGGGTGCGGCGTCCGCTGCCGGCGACGGGGCGGGGGTGGTGCCGGAGCGGGGCGCGGCACGGCTCCGGCCGGCGTACGGGAACCGCCCCCGGACGCGGTCGTCCGGGGGCGGTCCTGTGCCCGTGGCCCTGAGGCCGGGGCGTTGCGGTCGTTGTTACTTCAGGCCGCTGTCGATGGCGCTCACGAGTTCGCCGTTCGCGGTGTCACCGCTGAACTCCCAGAAGAACGCGCCGCCCAGGCCCTGGTTCTTGGCCCAGGCCATCTTGCTCTTGATGGTGGCGGGGGTGTCGTAGGACCACCAGTTGTTGCCGCAGTGGGCGTACGCGGTGCCGGCGAAGGTGCCGGTCACGGGGCAGGTGTTCTTCAGGACCTTGTAGTCCTCGATGCCCGCCTCGTAGGTGCCGGGCGCCGCGCCCGTCGCGGTGCCGCCGGGGGCGGACTGGGTGACGCCGGTCCAGCCGCGGCCGTAGAAGCCGATGCCGAGCAGCAGCTTCTTCGCCGGGACGCCCTTCGCCTTGAGCTTGGCGATCGCGGCGGCCGAGTTGAAGCCCTCCTTCGGGATGCCCTCGAACGAGGTCAGCGGCGAGTGCGGGTTGGTCGGGCCGGTCTTGTCCCAGGCGCCGAAGTAGTCGTACGTCATCACGTTGTACCAGTCGAGGTACTGCGCGGCGCCGCCGTAGTCGGCGGCGTCGATCTTGCCGCCGTCGGAGCCGTCCGCGGTGATGGCGGCGGTGACCAGGTAGTCGTCGCCGAACTCGGCGCGCAGGGCCTGCGAGAGGTTCTTGAAGGCCGCAGGGCCGCTGGTGTCACAGGTCAGGCCGCAGGCGTTGGGGTACTCCCAGTCGATGTCGATGCCGTCGAAGACGTCGGCCCAGCGCGGGTCCTCCACGACCTGCTTGCAGGACTTGGCGAACGCGGCCGGGTTCTGTGCGGCCTGGCCGAAGCCGCCGGAGTAGGTCCAGCCGCCGAAGGAGTACAGCACCTTGATGTGCGGGTACTTGGCCTTCAGCTGGCGCAGCTGGTTGAAGTTGCCGCGCAGCGGCTGGTCCCAGGCGTCGGCCTGGCCGCTGACGGACTGGTCGGCGGTGTAGGCCTTGTCGGTGGCGGCGTAGGCGTCGTCCAGCTTGCACTGGCCGTTCACCACGTTGCCGAAGGAGTAGTTGATGTGGGTGATCTTGGCGGCCGAGCCGGACGTCACGAGGTCCTTGACGTGGTAGTTGCGGCCGTAGACGCCCCACTCGGTGAAGTAGCCGAGGTTGATCTTGTCGCCGGGGGGCGGCGGCGGTTCCTCGGTGTTGCCGGTGGTGCGGACCTTCACCGCGCCGCTGACCGGGCCGGTCTGGTCGGCGGTGTCGCGGGCCTGCACGGAGTAGGAGTAGTCGGTGCCCTTGCTGAGCCCGGTGTCCGTGTAGGTGGTGCCGGTGACCGTGGCGACCTTGGCGCCGTCGCGGAGCACGTCGTAGTTCTTGACGCCCTTGTCGTCGGTCGCCGCCGCCCACGACAGCTTCACCGAGGTGTCGGTGATGTTGGAGGCGGTGGGGGTGCCGGGCGCGGAGGGTGCCTCGTCGTCGGGGACGCTGCCGCCGCCGTCGCAGCTGCCGCCGTTGAGCTTGCAGCCGGAGGGGGAGCCGGTGCCGCTGCCGTTGAAGCCGAAGGAGACGGACGCCCCGGGGGCGAGGGTGCCGTTCCAGCCGAGGTTCTTGGCGGTCCAGTGGTCACCGGAGTTGGTGACGGTGGCGTCCCAGGCCGAGGTCACCTTGGTGCCGACCGGGAAGTCCCACTCGATGGTCCAGGCGTTGATGGTGGTGGTGCCGGTGTTCTTCACCGTCCACTTGCCCTCGAAGCCGGAGCCCCAGTCCTGGGTCTTGGCGTAGGTGGCGGTGGCGGAGGTGGCGGCCTGGGCGGGCGGTGCGAGGGCGACCAGGCCCGACAGGGGGAGCAGCAGGGTCGCGAATCCTGCCGCGGCTCTGTGTCTGAAGCGCATGCTGCGCCTCCTTGTGAGGTTGTGGAGGGGACGTGACTGAGCCATCACGCCCACGGTGCCGCGAGAATAGAAAGGTCTGGACCACGGGTCAATAGGTCTGGACCACCTGGACGGTTTGTCCGCCCCCGCCGCGCTAGATCCCCAACTCCTGCGCGAGCACCGCCGCTTGCACCCTGCTGCGCAGGCCCAGCTTGCCCAGCAGGCGGCTGACGTGCGTCTTCACCGTCGCCTCCGCCATGTCCAGGCGTTCGGCGACGTCGGCGTTGGACAGTCCCTCACCCAGGCAGGACAGCACCTCGCGTTCGCGCCGGGTCAGCGTCCGCAGAACCTCCGGATCCGCCTCCGGAGCGCGCCGGGCGGGCTTCGCCGCGAACTCGGCGATGAGCCGCCGGGTGACGGCCGGGGCGACGATGCCCTCGCCGCGCGCCACCGTGCGCACCGCGGCGAGCAGACCCTGGGCGTCGGTGTTCTTCAGCAGGAAACCGGCCGCTCCCGCGCGCAGCGCCCCGAACACGTACTCGTCGAGGTCGAAGGTGGTCAGCACCAGCACGTCGGCCAGTCCCTCGCCGACCACCTCACGGGTCGCCGACACCCCGTCCAGGCGGGGCATCTGGACGTCCATCAGCACCAGGTCCGGGCGCAGATCACGGGCGAGTGCCACCGCCTGCTCACCGTCCGCCGCCTCGCCGACCACCTCGACGTCGGGCGCGCTGCGCAGGATGAGGACCAGTCCGGCGCGGACGGCGGACTGGTCCTCGGCGACCAGGACACGGATCATCAGGCATCTCCCGGAACGGAATCGGTGTCGGTGACGGGCAGGGAGGCGCGGACGGTCCACACCGCGCCCCGGGCGCCGTCCGGGCCCTCGTCGGGGCCGGCCTCGAAGGTGCCGCCGAGCAGGGCGGCCCGCTCGCGCATGCCCACCAGGCCGGCCCCGGAGCCCGGGACGCGCGGGGCGTCGCGGCCGCCGTAGGGGCTGGTGACCCGGACGTCCAGGGTGCCGTCCGTGCGGCGCAGCCGGACCGTCACCCGGCCCGCCTCGGCGTGCTTGAGCGCGTTGGTCAGCGACTCCTGGACGATCCGGTACGCGGCGAGCTCGACCGGCGCGGGCACGGAGCACGGCTCGGAGTCCAGGACGGCGTCCAGGCCGTTGGCGCGGGCGCCCTCGACCAGCGCGGTGAGGCCGTCCAGGGTCGGGACGGCCGCGGGTTCGCGCTCGTCGCTGCCGTCCCGCAGGATGCCGATCAGGCGCCGCATCTCGGAGAGCCCCTGCACGCTGTTCTCCCGGATCACCGTCAGCGCCTCGTGGGAGGTGCGCGGTTCGTCCAGGGAGAGCGCGGCGGTGGAGTGGATGGCGATCGCCGACAGGTGGTTGGCGACCACGTCGTGCAGTTCCCGCGCCATGCGGGCGCGTTCCTGGTTGACGGCCTGGGTGCGGTCCATCTCGGCGAGCAGGGCCGTCTGTTCGGCGCGCAGCCGGGCGGCGTCGGCGGCGTCGCGGTGGTTGCGCACGATGAGCCCGGTCGACGCCGGCCCGAAGGACACGGCGGCGACCACCAGCCCGATCAGCAACGCCTCCGGCACCCGCCACACGGCGTAGGGGATCACGATCGCGGCGACCGTGATCACGCCGGTGATCTTCGGCAGGCGGCGGGCGGTCGCGGGCGGGCCGTACACCACCGCCGCGTACGCCAGGTCGGTGTACATCACGATCGTGGCGATGCTGCCCTGGGTGACCGAGTCCGCGGCCAGCGCCGCCGTGCCGATCAGCAGGGCCGTCCGCGGTGCGGTGCGGCGCAGCAGTTCGCAGCCGGAGATCACCACGAGCGGCGCGAGCAGCGCCCACCGGCCGGTGAGGAGCACCATCGGGTCGTCCGTCTCGCGCAGAGCCAGCCCGAAGCCCCACAGCAGCAGGCCCCCGGCGAGACCCGCGAGCGCGATCCACGCGTCGAAACGGGGAGGTCGGGACAGTCGTACGGCCATGGCCTCCATCCAACACGGTGGGGGCGTGCGGTGCCCGGTCCCCGGGAAGGGTCCTGGACTGCATCTTTCGATGTACCCCGAGTTCGTCGTCGGCGACGACGTCCGCGGCCGTCCGGTCCGGAAGCCTGGGAGGGTGACGGAGAGGAGCGAGACGTGATCGTCGCCCTGATCGCGGCCTGCGAGATCGGCTTCTGGGTGCTGCTGGCGGCCGGACTGGCCTGCCGTTACCTGCTGAGGATGCCGCGCACCGGCCTGGTGCTGCTGCTGTGCGAGCCGCTGCTGGAGGTCGTGCTGCTGGTCGTCACCGCCCTGGACCTGAAGAACGGCGCGGAACCGAACTGGACGCACGGCCTGGCCGCGCTCTACATCGGCTACACGGTCGGCCACGGCCACCGCACGGTGAAGTGGCTGGACGGCCACGCCGCCCACCGCCTGGGCGGCGGGCCGCGGCCGGCCGGCCCGCCGAAGTACGGACTGGCCCGCGCCCGGCACGAGACACGGGTGTGGCTCGGCACGCTGGCCGGCGCCGCGGTGGCGACCGTGCTGCTCCAGCTGGCCATCTGGTACGTCGGCGACCCGGGCCGCGTCACGTCCCTGGAGTCCTGGCGCTCCACGGCCTGGCGGGTGGCCGGGATCCACGGCCTGGTGGCCCTGGCGTACTGGGTGTGGCCGAAGAAGGCCCCGGCCGACGACGCCGGCGCGAGCGTCGCGGACCATGAGAGGGCGGGCCGGTGAGGCGGGCGGCCGAGCACTGCGCCACCGGCGCCGGCACGGTGCTCGGGGGCCTGGCCCTGTGGCGCTACACCCAGGGCGTGGAGCTGCCGGTGGTCTCCCTGCCCACGGTGGGCGTCCTGCTCATGTGCCTCGGCGCCGCCGAGATCCTGCTGGGCCTGTACCAGGCCGTGCGCCGGTAGGGCTCAGCGCTCCCCGCCCGGCACCCACAGCACGTCGCCGGTCTCCTTGTTGGCGATCCGGGCCAGGATGAACAGCAGGTCCGAGAGGCGGTTGAGGTAGGTGGCGGTGAGCGGGTTCATGCTTTCGCCGTGCGCCTCCAGGGCGGCCCAGGTCGAGCGCTCGGCCCGTCGCACGACCGTGCACGCCTGATGCAGCAGCGCGGCGCCCGCGGTGCCGCCCGGCAGGATGAACGAGCGCAGCTTCTCCAGCTCGTCGTTGAAGCGGTCGCAGTCCGCCTCCAGCCGGTCGACGTAGAACTGCTCGACCCGCAGCGGCGGGTACTCGGGGTTCTCCACGACCGGCGTCGACAGGTCGGCGCCCACGTCGAACAGGTCGTTCTGCACGCGGGTGAGGACCGTGACGACGTCCTCCCGCAGACCGCCGAGCGCGAGCGCCGTGCCGATCACCGCGTTGGCCTCGTTGGCGTCGGCGTAGGCGGAGATCCGCAGGTCCGTCTTGGGGACCCGGCTCATGTCCCCCAGGTTGGTGGTGCCCCGGTCACCGGTCCGGGTGTAGATGCGCGTGAGATTGACCATGGGGCCAGCCTAGTTCGGGTGCGGCTCCCGGGGGGCGGTGGTGTGCGGGGGGTCACGGAGCGCCGGAGGGCGTTCCGGCCGCGCCGCCGGGGTGCGGCCGCAGCGGCCGGGCGTGCGGCGGGGCGCACGCCCGGCACTGGTCAGATGCCGCAGGTGGGCGCCGACCAGTAGGCGGACGGGTCGAAGGCGACGTGGGTGTGGTCGTTGTGGCCGGGGTAGCCCGGGCCGAGGATCTCGGAGAAGCCGTGGACCCGGGCCTGGCGGGCCAGGGTGCACAGGCTGGGCGATCCGACGAGGTCGGCCGCGTCGCCGTACAGGTGGCGGCTGTTGGACGCGCCGCCGACGGCGCTGTTGCAGGAGTACGAGCGGAAACCGCTGGAGATGGTGATCGGGACGTCACCGAGCTGCCGCCGCATCGCCTCCAGCTTCCACATGGTCTTCAGCGCGTTGGCCTTGGCGGTGGCGGCCGGGACGGCGCCGCCGGACCAGGTGGAGTTGCACTTGTTGAGTTCGGCGTAGCTGAAGTGGGCGGGGGTGCAGTCGGCGTCCTGGAGCGCGTAGATCTTGCTGAAGGTGGCGGGTCCGGCGACACCGTCGGCGGACAGGCCGTAGGCGGCCTGGAACTTCTTCACGGCGGCCGCGGTGCGGGCGCCGTACTGGCCGTCGTAGGAGAGCCGTTCGCCGGAGGTGACCCAGCCGGCGACGCGAATCTGCAGTTGCGTCACGTCGCTTCCGGAGGAGCCCTGGGACAGGGTGCGGTTCCAGGTGTAGCACTCGTCGGCGTGCGCGGTGCCCGCGGTGGCGCCCACCCCGAGGACCGTACCCGCCATGAGCATGACAATCGTGAGAAGGGTGCGTGTCGCGCGTCTGAACATTCCGGCCTCCCGACCGTCTCGCTGGGGAGAAGGAGGCGCCGCCGCCGGACGGCCGCCGCCGACCAGCGTGCGGCAGAGTGCTACGCGCGTCAACAACGCCGCGGTGGAAAGCGCGTGTTGACGGCCCGCCGGACGGCCGTCGGGCGTTGCCGGGCGGCCCGTTCCGCCGCACCCCGGGGACCCGTCCCGGGCCCCGCGCGCACCGGGCCCGGCGGACGTGACCGGTGTCTCACCCCGTGAGACGTGACACGCATTACTAACCCCCTCCCACGCCCCCTCGCGACCGCTAGTGTCCGCCAGTGACGTACAGGAACAGTGTGTGAGCGTTCGAAGGGGAGTCGCACAGTGGCAGGCAAGCTCGCCGTCATCGGGGCCGGTCTCATGGGGTCCGGCATCGCCCAGGTCTCCGCTCAGGCGGGCTGGGACGTCGTCCTGCGCGACGTCACCGACGAAGCGCTCACCCGGGGCACCGACGGGATCAAGGCGTCCTACGACAAGTTCGTGAGCAAGGGCCGGATGGAGGCGGTCGACGCCGAGGCCGCCCTCGCCCGGATCACGCCGACCACCGACCTGGACGCCTGCGCGGACGCGGACGTCGTCGTCGAGGCGGTCTTCGAGAAGCTGGACGTCAAGCACGACATCTTCCGCGCGCTCGACAAGATCGTGCGGGAGGACGCCGTCCTCGCCTCCAACACCTCGGCCATCCCGATCACCAAGATCGCGGCCGTCACCGAGCGCCCGGAGCGGGTCGTCGGCACCCACTTCTTCTCGCCGGTGCCCATGATGCAGCTGTGCGAACTGGTCCGGGGCTACAAGACCAGCGACGAAACCCTCGACCGGGCACGGGAGTTCGCCGAGTCGGTCGGCAAGACCTGCATCGTCGTCAACCGCGACGTGGCCGGCTTCGTGACCACCCGGCTCATCTGCGCCCTGGTCGTCGAGGCGGCCAAGCTGCACGAGTCGGGCGTGGCCAGCGCCGAGGACATCGACCTCGCCTGCAAGCTCGGCTTCGGCCACGCCATGGGACCGCTGGCCACCGCCGACCTCACCGGCGTCGACATCCTGCTGCACGCCACCGACAACATCTACACCGAGTCCCAGGACGAGAAGTTCGCCGCTCCGGAGCTGATGCGCCGGATGGTTGACGCCGGTGACATCGGCCGCAAGAGCGGGCAGGGCTTCTACGAGCACTGATCCCGACCCCTCACCCCGGCGACATCACTCGCCGGGGTGAATTCGGTATCGGTTCGCTTACAGATAGCAACCTCTGCCTCCTCCACGCAGTCAGAGGATGCAATACCTCAGTCAAAAAGACGCGGAGCACGAGACGCACGCACGGGAGCGCATATGCACATCAGGGGCGACCACGTCGAGCTGGTCGTCGGGGGCCGCCTCGACGTCCGCAGCGCGGCGGACGCCCGTACGGTTCTGCACTCGGCCGTCGACGACGGAGTCGGCGACCTGGTCCTGGACCTGTCCGAACTGGACTCCTGGGACGCCACCGGACTCGGCGTGATCATGGGAGCCCACCGGCGGGCCGGCCGCTGCGGCCGGCGCCTGGTGCTGCGCGGCGTCCCGCCGCAGATGCAGCGCCTGCTGGTGGCCACCCGGCTGCACCGCATCCTGGCGATCGAGGGGGGCATCGGAGTGGACACGCTCCCGCGTGTGTGAGGCGGCGCGGACCCCCGCCGGATGACCGGCAGGACCCGCCACCCGGGCCAGCCCCGGCCGCGCCCCGCGGCACACGCACAATCCTCACGAGACCGTGACGTCGCGGACGGCGCGGTACCCCGGACTGTCGTACATACTGAGCGAAGGTTTAGGGTCTGGCTGCCCGCTGCCACGACGAGCCTCGAGCGGGCCCGGACCAGGAGCGACAGCGGGTGTGCGCAAGGCCGGGGAGGGCTTCAGGCACACGACGCTTTTGGGGGGCTAGGACCTATGGACCCGCACCACACGGGACCCGAGGAGTACGGCCACGACGGCACCGGCCACCCGCCGCGCCAGCGCCCTCCCCGGGAATCCCTCACATCGGACTTCGGCCAGCCCGCGCTCGCGCGCACCGTGCAGCTGGTCTCCGGCGACTTCCTGCTCACCGTCAACCCCGTCGACGGCAGCGAGATCGAGCCGTGCCCGCCCGCCGAGCGGCCCGCCCGCCCGGTGAAGCTGGACGCCGCCGGCCGCGCCGAGACCGAGCGCGCCGCCCGGCCGCCCGTCCCGCCCGGCCCGGCCCACCCCGAACCGCCGCTCCTGGCCCGCCAGGACGAGCGCGAGCAACTGGTCAGGCTGCTCGCCCGCGGCCGCTCCGTACGCCTCACCGGACCCGGCGGCTCCGGCCGCACCCGGCTGCTCGACATCGTCGCCGACGACTGCGCCGACCTCGCCCCCGACGGCGTCGTCCGCCTCAACGGCCTCGGCCGCAGCGCCGACGACGTGCTGTACGACCTCTTCCACGCCGTCTACAGCGCCCCGCTGCACCGGCCGGAACGGGACGAACTGCTCGCCTGCGTCCGGGAGATCGGCGCCGTCGTCGTCCTGGACGACCTGGAGTTCGGCGGCGCGGCCCTCGACGGGCTGCTGGACGCCTGCCCCGAGTGCGCCTTCCTGTTCGGCGCGACCCCCGCCGTACCCGCCCCGTCCGCCGAATCGGGCGTCGAGGAGGTCGCGCTGGCCGGCCTCGACCGCGCCGCCGGCCTCGACCTGCTCGGTCACGTCGTCGGCCGCAGCCTCACCGAGGACGAGTCCAACTGGGCCGGCGACCTCTGGTTCGAGTCCGAGGGCCTGCCCCTGCGCTTCGTCCAGGCCGGCGCGCTGCTGCGCCAGCGGGACCGGATGCGGGCCGGCGCCGGCGCCGTCGACGAGTTCGGCGTCTTCGAGGACGCCCGGCCCGACGACCTGCCCCCCGAGGCCGCCGCCGACGCCGACGAGGTGCCGCTGCCCGCGCTCGGCGAGGCCGCGGCCCCCGCCCCGCTGCTCGCCTCCCGGCTCAGCGCCTCCGCCCGCGCCACCCTGCGCTTCGCGGTCGCCCTCGGCGGCGAACTGCCGCACCAGGCCCACCTGCCCGCCCTGGTGGGCGACACCCACGCCGACGCAGCGCTGGGCGAGCTGGCCGCCTGCGGACTGGTCTCACCCGTCGGCGCCCGCTACCGGCTCGCCGCCGGAGTGATGGCGCAGCTCCGGGCCGCCGGATACGCCGACGACCTGGACGCCCGGATCCGCACCGCCGGGCAGCACTACTCCTGGTGGGCCGGGCACCCGTCGGTGACCCCGGAACGGGTCTGCGCCGAGTCCGACGCGCTGCTCGCCGCGCTCACCGTGCTGGCCCCGCTCACCGCCGCCGTCACCGAGGGCGAGCCGAGCACCGCCGTGCTGCTGGCCCGCACCGCGGCGCCCGCCTTCGCCGCCGGACTGCACTGGAGCGCCTGGGAACGGGCACTGCGCTCGGGCGCCGAGGCCGCCCGGCTGGCCGGGGACGTGGGGGAGGAGGCCTACTTCCACCACGAGCTCGGCATCCACGCCCTGTGCGCCGGACAGCTCGACCGGGCCCGCACCGAACTGGAGGCGTCCATCGGCCTGCGCGGCGCGCTCGCCGACAAGCGCGGCACGGTCGCCGGCCGCCGCGCCCTGGCTCTCGTCGCCGACCGCTCGGGCACCCCGATGGCCCTTCCGCCGCTCGCGGGGGACGGACTGCCGGACGTGCGGCCCGAGGAGCCGCCCACGCCCTCACGGGGCGCTCCGTCGGCCTTCCCCGCGCTCCAGCCGCCCGCCGACACCGGCCTGGTCGTCCAGCGCACCGGCGCCACGCCCGTCGCCGCCCCGACGCCCTCGCCGAAGGCCGGCGGCGGCCTCAAGGGTGTGGCCCGGCGCAACCTGGTGGCGACCGGCGCGGGCGCCCTGCTGGTCGCCGTGCTCGGCACGGTGGTCACCCTCGGCGCGACGTCCGGCAACAACGACACCGGGACGCCGTCGGAGAACGTCGGTGTGAACCCCTCGGCCAGCCAGGGCGTCGACGACGGCAGCCTGGGCGCCGACCGCGCCGGCGAGGACGGCGACACCGGCACCGCCACCAGCCGCCCCACCGATCCCGGCCCGGACGGCACCTTCGGCACCTCGGACGACCCCACGCCCACCGAGAGCGGTTCGCCCCGCCCGTCGGACGGCCCCGACGACTCCGGGGAGCCCGGCGACCCGACGTCGACGACGAAGCCGTCGTCGTCCACCCGGCCGCCGTCCTCGACGAAGCCGCCGACCTCCACCAAGCCGGCCGACCCCACCCCGACCACGCCGACGGACCCGCCGAGCGAGACGGAGACGACCCCGCCGCCCACGGACACCGAGGAGCCCCCGCCGCCGTCCACCAGCGACAGCGCGAGCGGCGAGGCGCCCTCCTCCCCGGCGGCGTCCAGCAGTTCGGCGAGCGCCCCGCGGAGCAGCGACGCGGGCACGCCCGGTGACCCGGACACGGTGATCTGACACCCGGCCCGCGGGCCGCGGCGCGAAGGGCCGGATCCCCCGTGGGATCCGGCCCTCCGTACACGGCGTGGACGCTCCTCGCTCAGAACAGGCGCAGCTTGTCGTCGTCGATGCCCCGCAGCGCGTCGTAGTCCAGGACCTGGCAGCCGATGCCCCGGTCGGTGGCGAGCACCCGCGCCTGCGGCTTGATCTCCTGCGCGGCGAAGATGCCGCGCACCGGGGCGAGATGCGGATCGCGGTTCAACAGCTCCAGGTAACGGGTGAGTTGCTCGACGCCGTCGATCTCACCGCGTCGCTTGATCTCCACCGCGACGGTCTGCCCCGCGGCGTCCCGGCACAGGATGTCGACCGGTCCGATCGCGGTCATGTACTCGCGCCGGATGAGGGTGTAGCCCTCGCCGAGGGTCTCGATACGGTCGGCGAGCAGCTCCTGAAGGTGTGCTTCCACGCCGTCCTTGATCAGACCGGGGTCCACCCCCAGTTCGTGCGAGGAGTCGTGGAGGATCTCCTCCATCGTGATGATGAGCTTCTCGCCCGCTTTGTTGACGACGGTCCAGACCCCCTCCTCCGCTCCGGTCCCCTCCTTCAGCGTGCAGGGCGGCGACATCCAGTTCAGGGGCTTGTAGGCCCGGTCGTCGGCGTGGATGGAGACGCTGCCGTCCGCCTTGACCAGGATCAGACGGGGCGCCGGGGGGAGGTGGGCGGTGAGCCGCCCGGCGTAGTCCACGGAGCAACGGGCAATGACGAGACGCATGGTCGGCAACGCTACTCGACCGGCCCGCCCCGATGCGATTCGCCCGGGAACCGGTCCCGGATTCAAGGACCGCACAGGGCCCGTGAGGCCCCTCTGGCACGTCCTGAATCTCCTGGAAACCACGTGTTCGTCGATGGCCGATTACCGGCCCACAGGTTGTTCCGCATCCGGCTGTTCGCCTGGTGCGGGCCCGATCGGTTGCTTACGGTAGTGAACGGGAGGTCGCGAGACGTGTACGCAGCGTGTCCGATATCGCGAACTCCCTTATCTGTCAGGCAACCCCTGCTCGACGGGGGTGCGAGAGGAGAACCCATGTCGCTCGACGTCTCACCGGCCCTACTCGAACAGGCCGAGCGAGGCGAGGTCGACGAAGCCGCCTTCGTCGACTGCGTCCGGACCTCCCTGCCGTATGCATGGGAGATGATCAGCTCCCTGGTGGCCCAGCTGAAGGTGGACGGCGGAGTCTTCGCCGACAACCAGACGCCCCCGCCGGACGAGCAGGCACGCGGTCAGCTGCTGCGTGCACTTGCGAGTGACGCGATACGTGGCGCGCTGCAACGGCACTTCGGTGTCCGGCTGGCCTTCCAGAACTGCCACCGGGTGGCGGTGTTCCCGCTCGACTCCTCGGTCGACGAGACGCTGGCGCGCTTCACCTCCATCCGCGGTCAGTTGCTGAACCAGTCCCCGGAGCTGCGCGACTGCTGATGCGCCCCCGTCCTTCGCTTGCCGCTCCGTACGCGGGAGGTGCGGTCTGTACCGGGGCGGCAAGCCCCATGGCTCCCCGGCTCGTTCAGGCGAGCTGGGGGAGCACGTCGCTGCCGAGACGCCGGACGTTCTCCTCGGTCGCGGCGAGGTCGCCGGAGCCCTCGACGAGCAGCGCGAAGCGGGAGATGCCGGTGCGCTCACCGGTCGCGGCGAGCCGGTCGGCGCACAGCCGCGGCGTGCCCACCGGGTGCAGCTCGCAGAGCAGTTCGGTGTACGCGAGCGGGTCGCGCATCTGCCGCTGACGCCCGTCCACGGTCACATGGGCCTCCAGCCCCTGCCGCAGCCAGCCGGGCATCGCCTTGGTGAGGGTCTCCACCGCGTCCGAGCGGCGGTCGGCGATCTGGCAGACGCCGGCGGAGACATGGGCGGCCCCGTGGATCTCGGCGGCGGTACGGCCGCAGGCGCGCGCGTGCCGCCGCCACAGGGCGACCATCTCGGCCTTCTCCTCGTCCCCGACGTGCATGCCCAGCAGCATCGGCAGGCCGCGCTCGGCGGCCAGCCGCACGCTCGCGGGCGAGGTGCAGGCGACGACGACCTCGGGGCCGTCGCCCGGGGTGAGCGACTCCGACGGCCGCGGGACGACGGGGACTTCGCGGAACCGGAAGCGTTCGCCGTCGGCCCCGACCCGCGGGTCCCGCAGCCAGCGCGTCAGCAGATCGAGTGATTCCGGGAAGCCCTTCTCGTACGCCTCCAGGCCCGATCCGAACACCTCCAGGTCCACCCAGGGGCCCCCGCGCCCGACCCCCAGCGAGAAGCGGCCGCCGCTGGTGAGGTGCAGCAGGGCGGCCTGTTCGCCGAGCGTCACCGGGTGCGTGGTGGGCAGCACGCTGACCGCCGTACCGACCCGCAGCCGCCGGGTGCGGCCGAGCAGCAGCGCGGCCAGGGTCACCGCCGACGGGCAGGTGCCGTACGGGACGAAGTGGTGCTCGGCCAGCCAGACCGAGTCGAGCCCCGCCTCCTCGGCCACCTCCGCCGAGCGGACCGCACGGTGCAGTGCCTCCCCTTCGCCCTGCCCGGGGAACTGGGCGGCCAGTACGAAACTTCCAACGCGCATTGCTTTCCTGCTTCCTTGGCTCCGACACGGAGCTCCCCCGCACGGCATAACCGTCTGACACGTGCCGAGGACACGGCCGCGCGGGGGATTTTCCGGATTGTCTGCAGAATCGGCCGCAGGCCGGGGTCCCGGAGGTGCTTCCGGAGCGGTGCGGACGTGGGGAAGGTGCGCGGGTACCCGGCGGTCCGCCGCGTACGCTGGACGGGTCGCTGCACCCTGTATAGCCCCGTGAGGTGTCCCTTGTCCCCGCGTCGCAACCGACCCAAGGGAGCCGGTTCCGCCGGCCGCAGTGCCGACGACGACCGCGCCGGCCGCTACGGCGGCTGGCAGTCCACGGAGAGCTGGCAGGGCGAGGAGTGGAGTGTGCGGCACGTGGCCGGAGCCAGCGCGCGCGGCAAGGCCTACCGCTGCCCCGGCTGCGACCAGTTGATCCCGGACGGGGTGCCGCACCTGGTGGCCTGGCCGGAGCACTCCGGCGTCGACGAGCGGCGACACTGGCACAAGGCGTGCTGGAACGCGCGCGACCGCCGCGGCACGCGGGTGCAGCGGTCCCGCAACGCGCCGAGGTTCTGACGCTCCCGGCCGGTTCTCCGGCGGCGGAGGCGCACACCCGGGGGAGCACCGGGTGCCGTCCGGGTTGATAGGCAAGTAATTACTTGCCTATGGTGGGGCGGTGGACGACGACCTGTTCAAAGCCCTGGCCGACCCCACGCGCCGCATCATCCTGGACGAGCTCGTGGAGAAGTCCGGCCAGACCCTGTTCGAGATCTGCTCGCGGCTGGCCATGAAGCACGGGCTCGGCATCTCCCGGCAGGGTGTTTCCCAGCACCTGGCCCTGCTGGAGGCGGCGGGCCTCGTGGAGACCAGGCGCGAGGGACGCTACAAGTTCCACGACCTCGACACGGCCCCGCTGCGGCAGATCACCGAACGGTGGCCCCCCACCGCCCCGACCGGACCGGAGAACTCCCCATGAAGATCCATCTGACCAGCGTCTTCGTCGACGACCAGGCCCAGGCACTGCGCTTCTACACGGACGTCCTCGGCTTCGTGAAGAAGCACGACGTCCCCGTGAGCGGCGAGGACCGGTGGCTGACGGTCGTCTCGCCCGAGGACCCCGACGGCACCCAGCTCCTCCTGGAACCCCTCGGCCACCCCGCCGCCCGCACCTACCGCGACGCCCTCGTCGCGGACGGCATCCCGCTCGCCCAGTTCGCGGTCGACGACGTCCACGCGGAGTACGAGCGGCTGCGCGGCCTCGGGGTCCGCTTCACGCAGGAGCCGCTGGAGATGGGCCCCGTCACCACCGCCGTCCTCGACGACACCTGCGGCAACCTCATCCAGATCGCCACACAGGCGCAGTAGGCGGCGGACCGGCGACGCGGCCCGCCGACGCCCCGCGCGGGGGAGCGGGCCGCCCCGGCCCGCTCCCGCGGGCACGGCCTACACGTCCCGGGTGTGGAGCAGGGCGAAGGCCGCGCCGAGCGCGGCGGCCGTCAGACCGGCCATGATCCACAGCGGGTCCCAGCCGGCCGGGCCGGAATCGCTGAGCGAGTTGGAGTAGAAGATGCTCAGCTGGTTCGGGACCGAGTACTGGAAGAGCGCCTGCTGCAGGCCCTGCAGCGAGGACGAGAACATGAACAGCGCCAGCACCAGCGGGGCCAGCAGGACACCGATCATGATGGTGATGGCGCCCGCCGAATGCCGGATCAGCGAGCCGACGGCCAGCGACAGGGTGCCGAGCAGCGCCAGGAACAGCGAGACGCCCAGCGTGCCCTTCAGCCATTCCTCGCCGTTCGGGGTCCTGGCGCCGCTGCCTTCCAGCATCGCCACGTGCAGCAGCGCGACGAGCGAGGCGGACACCAGGGTCACCACGAAGGCCACCAGGAAGAAGACCACGGCCTTCGCCGCCAGCACCCGCGCCCGCGCGGGACAGGCGACCGTGGTGGTGCGGATCATGCCGGTGCCGTACTCCGACGCCGTGGTCAGCACGCCCAGCGTGATCAGGCACATGCTGCCCACCAGCAGCCCGAACAGGCCGAGGCCCATCGGGCTCTGCCCGTTCAGGTCCGCGTCGGCGGACAGCACCAGGAGCCCGGCCAGCGCGCCGATGCCGACGACCAGCAGCACGAACACGCCCAGCGTCCACACCGTGGAGCGCACCGACCTGATCTTCGTCCACTCGGAGGCGATCGCGTGCCCGAGGTGCGTGCGCACCACCGGGATCGGCGACGTGTACCGGGGGAGTTCCGCGTCCGGGCCGGCGTCGGCGGCCGGCGCAGGGTCGGGTGCGGGGTCGCGCCGCGGCGCGGTGTCGGGCGTGCTCATCGGGCGTCCTCGGGCTTGGTCAGGTCGGGGGCGGCGGGGCCGGAGGCCGGGGCGGGCGCACCGGAGCCCTGGTCCGGGCCGTCCTGCGCTGCCGCGAACGGCTCCTCGCCCGGCTGGGGCGGGGGCGGCGCGTACCAGCCCGGCTGGCCCTGGCCGGGTACCGGCATCGGCGGCGGGGCGTCCTCGGGCGGCGGCTCCTCGAACCCCTCCTTCTGGTCCGTGGTGGAGCGGTAGTCGACGGCGCCCTGCGTCATGCGCATGTACGCCTCCTCCAGCGACGCCTGGTGCGGCGACAGCTCCCACAGCCGGACGTCGCAGGAGTGGGCGAGGTCACTGATCCGGGGCAGCGGCAGCCCGGTCACGCGCAGCGCGCCGTCCGGCTCGGGCAGCACCCGGCCGCCCGCCTCGGTCAGCGCGGCGGACAGCTTCTCGCGCGCCTGCGGCTCGGCGTCCGGGATGCGGACCCGGGCGAAGTCGGCGGAGTTCGCGGAGATGAAGTCCTTCACGCTCATGTCGGCCATGAGCCGCCCGCGGCCGATGACGATCAGGTGGTCGGCGGTCAGGGCCATCTCGCTCATCAGGTGCGAGGAGACGAAGACCGTGCGGCCCTCGGCCGCGAGCGCCTTCATCAGGTTCCGCACCCACAGGATGCCCTCGGGGTCGAGACCGTTCACCGGCTCGTCGAACAGCAGCACCTCGGGGTCGCCGAGCAGCGCGGCGGCGATGCCGAGCCGCTGCCCCATGCCCAGGGAGAAGCCCTGGGACCGCTGCCGGGCCACCTCGTGCAGGCCGACCACGCCCAGCACCTCGTCCACCCGGCGGGCCGGGATGCCCGACAGCTGGGCCAGGCTCAGCAGGTGGTTGCGGGCGGTCCGGCCCCCGTGCACCGCCTTCGCGTCCAGCAGCGCGCCCACCTTCCGGGCCGCGTTCGGGAGACTGCGGTACGGGTGCCCGCCGATGGTGACGTGACCGGAGGTGGGGTTGTCCAGACCGAGGATCATGCGCATGGTCGTCGACTTGCCCGAACCGTTGGGGCCCAGGAAGCCGGTCACGGCACCCGGACGCACCTGGAACGAGAGGTCGTACACCGCGGTCTTCGCGCCGTACCGCTTGGTCAGGCCGACAGCCTCGATCATGCTCCGCACCCATCGAAGGATCTGGACAGCGGGGCACACGCCCCCGTAAGGGTTAGGAGGATATCGAGACGCTGACGGTTCCGCTCAGGACGAGACGAAACCGCGCCCGGTCCTCCCACCCCTCCGGGGGCGCCGGTCACCCCTGAGGGCCCGGCCGGCCCACTCCTAGGCGTCACGCTTCCTGAGCACCAGGTAACCCCCGAGAACCGCCGCCAGCGCCCACAGCGCCATGATGCCCAGACCGCCCCAGGGGCCGTACGGGGTGTCGTCGTCGAGCGGCCGCACCACCTGCATGATCCGGCTGCCGGCCTGGTCGGGCAGGAACTGGCCGACCTTCTTCGTGGCGTCGACGGTGCCGAGGATGTTGGAGACCAGGAAGAAGAACGGCATCAGGATGCCCAGCGACAGCATCGGCGAGCGCAGCATCGCGGCCACACCCATCGAGAACAGGGCGATCAGCGCCATGTAGAGGCCGCCGCCGATCACGGCCCGCAGGACCCCCTCGTCCCCGATGGACGCCCTGTGCTCGCCGAGCAGGGCCTGGCCCAGGAAGAAGGCGGCGAAACTGGTCGCCATGCCGACCACCAGGGCCAGCGCGGTCGCCACCCCCAGCTTGCTGAACAGGAACGTGGCGCGCTGCGGCACCGCCGCCAGGGACGTGCGGATCATGCCGGTGCTGTACTCGTTCGACACCACCAGCACGCCGAACACGATCATCGCGAGCTGTCCCAGGCTCATGCCGGCGAAGCTGATGAACGTCGGGTCGAAGGTGAGCCGGTCCCGCTCGCTGAGGTTGTCGAACTGGCTCTTCGTCAGCGCCGAGATCAGCATGCCCAGCGCGATGGTGACGACCACCGCCAGGGAGAGCGTCCACACCGTGGACGCCACCGACCGGATCTTGGTCCACTCGGAGCGGACCACCTGTCCTGCCGCCATGGTCAGCCCTTCTTCCAGTCGGCGCCCCACTGCTGCTGCTGCGGCTGCTGCTGTGGGGGAGGGGTCGGGCCGGAGTGGGCGTGGTACTCCACCGACCCCGCGGTCAGTTGCATGAAGGCCTCTTCCAGGGACGCCCGGTGCTGGCTCAGCTCGTGCAGCACGATCCGGTTCTCGGCGGCCAGCTCGCCGATCTGCTCGGCCTTGCTGCCGTCCACCTCCAGCACCCCGTCGCCGCTCTCCACGACGCTGATCCCGGCCTGGTGGAAGGCGTCCAGGAGCTGCTCGCGCTGCGGGGAGCGGACCCGGACGTAGGAGCGCGAGTTGTGCTCGATGAAATCGGCCATCGACGTGTCGGCCAGCAGCCGGCCCTGGCCGATCACGACGAGGTGGTCGGCGGTCAGGGCCATCTCGCTCATCAGGTGGGAGGAGACGAACACCGTGCGGCCCTGCGCCGCGAGCGACTTCATCAGGGTGCGGATCCAGTGGATGCCCTCGGGGTCGAGTCCGTTGACCGGCTCGTCGAACATCAGGATCCGCGGGTCACCGAGCAGCGCGCCGGCGATGCCGAGCCGCTGGCCCATGCCGAGCGAGAAGCCCTTCGCCTTCTTCTTCGCCACCGCGGTCAGGCCGACCGTGTCCAGCACCTCGTTCACCCGCTGCCGGGGGATGCCGTTGCTCTCCGCCAGGCACAGCAGGTGGTTGAAGGCGGTGCGGCCGCCGTGCAGCGCCTTGGCGTCCAGCAGTGCCCCGACGGCCTTCAGCGGGTCCTTCAGCTGATCGTACCGCCTGCCCTCGATCCGGACGTCGCCGGCCGTCGGCCGGTCCAGTCCCAGCACCATCCGCATCGTGGTGGTCTTCCCGGCCCCGTTGGGGCCCAGGAAGCCCGTGACGATGCCGGGTCGCACCGTGAAGGTCAGATTGTTGACCGCCACCTTCTCGCCGTACCGTTTGGTCAGCCCTTCGAGCTCGATCATGCCCGCCACGCTAGAGGGCGACGAAGCCCTCTGCCACCTTCGGGGCAGAGGGCTTCGGGGCAATTCGGCCGTTGTACGCCGGATCGTTACCGGGACTGCTGGGCCGGGACCCCGCGGGAGACCGGCTCGTCCTCCGTGGCGGGCGCGCCCGTGGCGGCCACCGCGGCACCCGTCAGCGTCGCCAGCATCTCGCGGACGTTGGTCAGCTGGGCGTTGATGGAGTCGCGGCGGTTGGTCAGGGCGGCGAGCTCGCGCTCGGATTCCGAACGGATCCGGTCGGCCTTGGCGTTGGCGTCCGCCACGATGTCCTCGGCCTGGCGCTGCGCGGTCTCCACCGTCTGGCGGGCGCGGCGCTCGGCGTCGGTGCGCAGCTTCTCCGCCTCCAGCCGCAGCTGCTCCGCACGGTGCTCGATCTCGGCGAGCCGCTTCTCGGCCTTGGCCTGACGGGACGCCAGGTCCCGCTCGGACTGCTCGCGGCGCTTGGCGAGGTTCGTCTCGAAGTCGGCGGCGGCCTGCGCGGCCTTGGCGCGGGTCTCCTCGAAGAGGGCGTCCGCCTCCTCGCGCTTGGACTGCGCGTCCTTCTGCGCCTCCGAGCGCAGCTGGGCCGCCTCGCCCTGGGCCTTCTCGACGATCCGGACACCCTCGTCCTCCGCCTTGGCCTTGCGCTCCGCGGCGTACGACTCGGCGTCGTTGCGGACCTGCTGGGCGGCCGACTCGGCGAGCTCACGGTGCTGCTCGGCGGCGCGGCGGGCCTCCTCGCGCAGGTCCTTCGCCTCTTCCTCGGCGAGGCGCAGGATCTTCTCGACCCGGGCGCCGAGACCGGCGTACGACGGCTCGGCGTCGTTGACCTGGGCCTGGGCGTTCTGGGTCTCGAGGTGGAGCTCCTCGATGCGCTTTTCCAGAGCGGTGATGCGGGCGAGAGCGCTGTCACGGTCGGAGACGAGCTTGGAGATACGTTCGTCCACCTGAGCGCGGTCGTATCCACGCCGCACAAGCTCGAAGCCGTAGGGGGAAGTGTCGCTCATGGGGTTCCTGTCGAATGAGACCGGTGAGGTGATAGGGGGAATCCTAGGCGCCGAAGCGGTGTGTCATCGAGCGGATGCACGTTTGATACGGAGAATGACACCCCTTTTGAGTGGCTGACGGTCCCAGGGCTTGCCAAAGCCCTGGGCAAACCCCCTCACCAGGAGGGGATTTGCCCTGTTTGACGGTTCTCGGTGCGTCCGCGGAACGTTCTCGGTGCGTCCGCGGCCACCCTCCCTGTGCCCTCGCGTCCACGCGTCCTGGAGGCGCTCCGGCGGCCCGGCCGCTACGCGTCGGAGGACTTGGCGCCCGCCCGGGCACCCGCCCCCGCCTTCACCGCGCCGTCCTTGCCGCCGCCGGGCGCCTCGAAGGACTCCAGCGCCTCCAGGACGTCCTGCACGCGGGAGATCTCGGCGTTGATGTCCTCGCGGCGCCGCACCAGGACCTCCAGCTCGCGCTTGCCCTCCTCGACCGTGCGCCGCGCCTCGCGGACCGCCTCCGCCTTCAGCTCCTCGGCCTCCTTCACCAGCGCGGCCTTCTTCTGCTCCGCCTCCTTCAGCAGGCCCTCGGCCTTCTTCACGGCGGCGATGCGGACCTTGCCGGCCTCCGAGTTCGCCTCCGAGACGATCTCCTTGGCCTTCGCCTCCGCCTTGGCCAACTGCTCCTCGGCGGCCTTGATGAGCGCGTCGCAGCGGTCACCCGTCGACTTCATCGTCTCGGCCGCCTCGCGGCGGGCCCGCTCGTGCAGCTCCTCGATCTCACTGGTGATCCGATCGCGCAGCTCCTCGGCCCGCTCCCTGATCTGCGTCGCGTCCCGGCGCGTGCCGGCCAGCAGCTCGTCGGCGTCCGTACGGGCCTTCTCCACCAGCGAGTTGCCCTCGACGGTGGCCTCGGCCACCAGCCGCTCGGCCTCGCTGCGGGCGGCGCCCACCATGGTGTCGGCCTGCTCCTCCGCATCCGCCGTGGTCTTCTGCGCCTGCTGCTGAGCCTCCGTCAGCAGCTTGTCGGCCTCCGCGGTGGTCTCGGTGATGAGCGTGTCGACCTGCTCGGCCGCCTCGGAGCGCTTGCGGTTGGCCTCCTTGCGCGCCTCGTCCAGCGCCCGCTCGGCCTCCTGGCGCGCGGACGTCACGAGCCGTTCGGCCGCCGCCTCGGCGTCCGCCCGCAGACGTTCCGCCTCGGTCCGCACCCGCTCCGCGTGCTGCTGCGCCGAACCGACCGTCTCGGCCGCCTCCGCGCGCAGCCGCTCCGCGTCGCCGGTGGCGTCCGCGATGAGCTTCTCCGCCTTGGCGACGGACTCGGCACGCACCCGCTCGGCCTCGGCGGCCGTCTCGGCGCGCAGCCGGTCGGTCTCCGTGATGGTGTCGGCGGTGAGCCGCTCCGCCTCCTTGCTCGCCTCGGTGACGAGGGCGTCCGCCTGCGCCGCCGCCTCCGAGCGGATGCGGTTGGCGTCCTCCCGGGCCTCCGCCCGGGTGCGCGAGGCGCTCTGCTCCGCCTCGGCGATGGTGTCCGAGGCCTCCGTGCGCACCCGCTGGGCGTGCTCGGCGACCTCGGCGCGGATGCGGTCCGCCTCCGTGATCGCCTCGGACACCGTCCGCTCGGCGAGGGACTTGGCGGCCTCGGTCTCCTCCCGCGCCTCCCGGCGCAGCCGCCCGGCGTCCTCGCTCGCCCGCTCCCGCTCCGCGTAGGCGTCGGCGCGGACCCGGTCCGCCTCCTCCTCGGCCTCCCGCCGCGTGCGCTCCGCCGCGTGCTCGGCGGCGCTGCGCAGCCCGGCGATCTCCTCCTGCGCCTGCTCGTGCAGCCCCGCCACGGAGTCCCGCACCTGCTGGGCGTGCTGCTCGGCCGCCGACACCATCTCCGTGGCGCGCCGGTCCGCCTCCTCGACCAGGCGCACGGCCTCGGCCTGCGCCTCCTCGACCCGCTTGCGCGCCGACGCCAGCAGCTCCTCGCTCTGCTCGCGCGCCCGTTCGCGCTCCCGGCCGGCCTCCTCCCGGGCCGCGCCCAGCAGCTCCTCGGCCTCGCGGCGGCGGCGGGCCGCCTCCTCCTGCGCGGCGGCCAGCGTCTCCGACGCCTCCGTGCCCAGCCGCTCGGCCGCGGCCTGCGCCTCGGCCCGCATCCGGTCCGCGCTCTCCTGCGCCTCCGACTTCAGCCGCTCCGCCTCGGACGCGGCCTCCGAGCGCAGCCGCACCGCGACCGCCTCGCCCTCGGCGCGGGACGCCGACGCATCGGACGCCGCCTCGTCGCGCAGCCGCTCGGCCTCGGCCTCCGCCTGCTCCTGCAGCGTGCGGATCCGTTCGGCGGCCTCCGAGCGCAGCCGCTCGCCCTCCTCGGCCGCCTCCCGGCGGATCCGGGCCGCCTCCGCACGGGCCTCGCTCAGCGCCTCCTCGGCGGCGGCCAGCCGTTCCTCGGCCTCCGAGCGCAGCCGCTTCAGGTCCTCGGCGGCCTCCGCGTGCCGAGCCGCGACCGCGCGGTCGGCCTCCTCGCGCAGCTCGCGCGCGGCACGCTCGGCGTCCGCCGTGAGCGCCTCGGCCTGCTCCACGGCCTCCGCGCGGTGCCGCTCGGCCTCCTTGCGGGTGCGTTCCAGGGTCTCCTCGGCCTGCCGGCGCAGCGTGGTGGCGCGCTCGATGGCCTCGGTGCGGACCTTCTCGCTGTCCGTCTGCGCCGTGGAGCGCAGCTCGTCCGCGTCGGCCTTCGCCTTGGCCAGCAGCTCCTCGGCGGACTTCGCCGCCTCCTCGATCTGCGCCACGGCCTCCTTGCGGGCCTCCGCGCGGATCTTCTCGCCCTCGGCGACCGCGTCGGCGCGCAGCTGCTCGGCCTCGCCGCGCAGCCGGCGGGCCTCCTCCTGCAGCTCGACCGTCCTGGCGCGGTACTCCTTGGTGTCGTCCTTGGCCGCGCCCTTGAGCTGCTCGGAGATGTCCTGCGCCTCGGCGCGCAGCCGGTCCGCCTCGGCCTCGGCCTCCTTGCGGATCCGCTCGGCCTCCTCGGCGGCGGCCCGGGTGGTCCTCTTGGCCTCCTCGGACGCCTTGTCCAGGACCTCCTCGGCCGTCCTGGCCGCCTTGGACAGCTGGGTGGCGGACTCCTCCGCGGTGAGCGTGCGGGCCTTCTCGGCCGCCTCGGCGACGATCTTCTCGGCCTCGGCACGCGCGTCCGCACGCAGCTGCTCGGCCTCCGCCCGGGCGGCCTCCGCCTCCTTGGTCGCCTCGCCGACCAGCCGCGCGACCTGCTCCTTGGCGGTGCGCGTACGGGTCTCGTTGGCCGACTCCGCGGAGCTGAGCGCCTTGGCGGCCGACTCCTTGGCCTCGGCGAGCACCTTCTCGGCCTCGGCCCGCGCCTCGCGCAGCGCCGCCTCGGCCTCGGCCATCCGCTCCTCGGCGGCCTTGGCCATCTCCTGGGCCTCGCGGCGCGCCGACTCCGACTCGGACGCGGTCGACGTCCGCAGCTGCTCGGCGTGGTCGGTGGCCTCCTGGGCCTGGGTGGAGGCGGCGTTCAGCAGCCGTTCGGCGTCCGCGCGGGCCCGGCGCAGCAGCTGCTCGGCCTCCGCGCGGGCCGCCTCCGCCTCGCTCTGCAGGCGCTGGCGCGCCTCGTCGGTCAGCCGCTCGGCCTCCGCGCGGGCGGCGGCCATCGCCTGCTCGGCCTCCGCGCGGGACTCCTCCAGCAGGCGCCGGGCCTGCTGCTCGGTGCGGGCGCGCAGCTGCTCCGCCCACGCCACGTTCTCGTTGACGTGCGACTCGACGGTCTGCCGGCGCTCGGCCAGCTCCTGGTCGAGCTGCTGGCGCCGGGTCACGGCCTCCTGGTGCAGCTCCGCCTGGAGGCGGGCCGCCTGCTCGGCGTGCTCCTGGAGGATGCGCTGGGTCTGCGCCCGGGCCTGGCTCAGCTCCCGCTCGGCGTCCGCCCGGAGCTGGTCGGCCTGCAGCTGCGCGTTCCGCAGCAGCTGCTCCGCCTGGTACCCGAGGTCACCGCCGTCGTAGGAGGGGCGGGACATGATGGTGCGCCGCGCCTCGTGCAGCTTGGCGCGCAGCACCTCGACCTGGTAGCCGAGGTCATCGGCGTGCTGGATCGCCTTTTCCCGCTCGGTCTTGAGCCGTTTCATCTCGGCTTCGAACCGAGAGAGGTGGTCGACGTCAGCCGCCGGCTCTCGCTCCTGGCTCTCGTAGCCCCGCACTGCGCGGTCCCATCCGTCCCCTGGTCGCAAGTCTGGCCGAGCCCCGCCCATCCGCCGAACGGGGCCCCCGGGGAATGGTGTCAGATCACTGGGGGAGCATGGGCTGCTGCCCCGGCGCTCGCCCCCCGAAACCCGGACCCCGGTGGTCCTGACGTGCTCGACGGCAGGACCTGGTCACCCTGTATCGAGCGGCGACCGCACCCAACCCTACCGGCCCCTCTGTACGTGGGTCAGTGCTCAGGTGACTCAACTGGCGCCGAAGTGACCAGTTCTGTCAGTACGCCATGGCAGTCCTTGGGGTGCAGGAAGGTGATGCGTGACCCCATGGAGCCGCGCCGGGGCTCTTCGTACAGAACGCGTACGCCCTTGTCCTTGATGTCGGCCGCGTCCGCGTCCACATCCGCCGTACCGAAAGCGATGTGGTGCACCCCCTCGCCGTTCTTCGCGAGCCACTTCGCGACGGTGGAGTCCTCCCGGGTCGGCTCCAGCAGCTGGAGGTAGGAGGCACCGCCGTCCGAGGTGTCGTTGATCTTGAGCATGGCCTCGCGCACGCCCTGCTCCTCGTTGACCTCCGAGTGGAACACCTCGAAGCCGTAGGTGGCCCGGTAGAACTCGACGGTCCGGTCCAGGTCGAAGCAGGCGATCCCGATGTGGTCGATTCGCGTCAGCATGGATTCAGTGGAGCGCCCCGCGCGTGGTTACGCAACGTGCGCGCGATCACACCGTGAGCCCGATGACGCGGTCGGTCGCGCCTCAGTACATTCGAAGTAAACCCTCGTTCACTCCTCGGCTGTGCAGGCCGGTAAGGGGATCGCCGCTCATGTCTTCTGCATCTTCCGCACCGAACGGCACGACGTCCGTCATCGTCGCGGGCGCCCGCACCCCGATGGGGCGGCTGCTCGGTTCGCTGAAGTCCTTCTCCGGAGCCGACCTCGGCGGCTTCGCGATCAAGGCCGCCCTCGACCGTGCGGGAATCGGCGGCGACCAGGTCCAGTACGTGATCATGGGGCAGGTGCTCCAGGCCGGGGCGGGGCAGATCCCGGCGCGCCAGGCGGCCGTGAAGGCCGGCATCCCGATGAACGTCCCCGCGCTCACCATCAACAAGGTGTGCCTCTCCGGCCTCGACGCCATCGCGCTGGCCGACCAGCTGATCCGCGCCGGTGAGTTCGACGTGGTCGTCGCCGGCGGCCAGGAGTCCATGACCAACGCCCCGCACCTGCTGCCGAAGTCCCGCGAGGGCTTCAAGTACGGTGCGGTCCAGATGCTCGACGCCATGGCCCACGACGGCCTGACCGACTCCTTCGAGAACATCGCCATGGGCGAGTCCACGGAGAAGCACAACACCCGCCTGGGCATCGCCCGCCCCGAGCAGGACGAGATCGCCGCCCTGTCCCACCAGCGCGCCGCCGCCGCCCAGAAGAACGGTGTCTTCGACGCCGAGATCACCCCGGTGGAGATCCCGCAGCGCAAGGGCGACCCGGTCCTGTTCAGCAAGGACGAGGGCATCCGGGGCGACACCACCGCCGAGTCCCTCGGCAAGCTGCGCCCCGCCTTCGCCAAGGACGGCACCATCACCGCCGGCTCCTCCTCGCAGATCTCGGACGGTGCCGCCGCCGTCGTCGTGATGAGCAAGGCCAAGGCCCAGGAGCTCGGCCTGGAGTGGATCGCCGAGATCGGCGCCCACGGCAACGTGGCCGGCCCGGACAACTCGCTGCAGTCGCAGCCGTCCAACGCGATCCGCCACGCCCTGAAGAAGGAGGGCCTGGAGGTCTCCGACCTCGACCTGATCGAGATCAACGAGGCGTTCGCCGCGGTCGCCGTGCAGTCGATGAAGGACCTCGGCGTGTCCTCGGAAAAGGTGAACGTCAACGGTGGTGCCATTGCCCTCGGTCACCCGATCGGGATGTCCGGGGCGCGGCTGGTGCTGCACCTGGCGCTGGAGCTCAAGCGGCGCGGCGGCGGCGTCGGCGCGGCGGCGCTGTGCGGCGGCGGCGGCCAGGGCGACGCACTGATCGTGCGGGTGCCCGGGGCCTGAGCCGGGGAAAGTGTCGGGCAGGTCGTCTTTCGTGAACGGAGCTGTGATGCAGGACGTCTCCACTCTGGTGGCCCAGGCCAGGGAGGGCAGGCCACGGGCCGTGGCCCGGCTGATCTCCCTGGTGGAGGGGGCGTCCCCGCAGCTGAGGGAGGTCATGGCGGCCCTGGCGCCGCTCACCGGCAACGCCTACGTCGTCGGCCTCACGGGCTCGCCCGGGGTCGGCAAGTCGACCTCCACGTCGGCGCTGGTGACCGCCTACCGCAAGCAGGGCAAGCGGGTCGGTGTCCTGGCCGTCGACCCCTCCTCGCCGTTCTCCGGGGGCGCCCTGCTCGGTGACCGCGTCCGGATGTCGGAGCACGCCTCCGACCCGGGCGTCTACATCCGCTCCATGGCCACCCGCGGCCACCTGGGCGGCCTCGCCTGGGCCGCGCCGCAGGCCATCCGCGTGCTCGACGCGGCCGGCTGCGACGTGGTGCTGGTGGAGACGGTCGGGGTCGGCCAGTCGGAGGTGGAGATCGCCTCCCAGGCCGACACCTCGGTGGTGCTGCTGGCCCCCGGCATGGGCGACGGCATCCAGGCGGCGAAGGCCGGGATCCTGGAGATCGGCGACGTCTACGTGGTCAACAAGGCCGACCGGGACGGCGCGGACGCCACCGCCCGGGAGCTGAACCACATGCTGGGCCTGGGCGAGGCCCGCGGGCCCGGCGACTGGCGCCCGCCGATCGTCAAGACGGTCGCCTCGCGCGCGGAGGGCGTCGACGAGGTCGTCGAGGCGCTGGAGAAGCACCGCGCATGGATGGAGGAGCGGGGCGTGCTGGCCGAACGCCGGCGGGCCCGGGCCTCCCGCGAGGTCGAGACCATCGCGGTCACGGCCCTCAGGGAGCGCATCGGGGACCTGCACGGCGACCGCCGTCTGGGCGCCCTGGCGGACCGCATCATCGCCGGCGAGCTGGACCCGTACCGCGCGGCGGACGAACTGGTCGCCGGGCTGACCGAGGGCTGAGCGGCCGGCCGGTCACGGAACACGTGAGGGGCGGTGGCGGGGTTCTCCCCGCCACCGCCCCTTTCACGTGGCCACCGGGCCGGACGGGTACCGGGCCCGATGATCACGCGGTTACGTGATCACCGAGTCACGTGGTCGTGGTGCCTCCGCGTCCGGAGGGTGCGTCCGGCCCGGCTCAGTCGTCGTCGGCGTCGTCGGCGTCGTCGTCCGAGCGGTCGGAGTCGTCGTCCCGGTCCGCGGTGACCTTGCCGTTCTTCAGGTCCACGTGCCAGTCCTTCTCGGCGCCGCGGGCGTTGGTGGTCTCGACCTCCCAGCCCCGCTTGTCGTCGTCCTCCAGGTCCACCGAGGTCACCGTGCCCTTGGCGGCGGCGGCCCGTGCGGCGTCCTGCGCGGAGACCGAGGCGCCCTTCAGCGCGGCCCGCACCTCGGCGGTGTCGTCGGAGTCGTCGTCGTCCCGGTCCGAGCCCAGCACCTTGCCGGTGGCCGGGTCGATCCGCACGCTGTACCAGGCGTCGGAGCCGGTCAGCACGTCGACCTCCCAGACCGTCCGGCGGTCGGCGTTCCGAGCGTCCTCGTCGTCCAGCTCGGCGGAGACCGCGGTGCCGGGGCGGTGCTTCAGGGCGGCGGCGATGGCGTCGGCCGCGGTCACCTTCCCGGAGGCCGCCCGCACCTCGTCCCGGTCGTCCCGGTCGTCGCGACCGTCGTCCTGGTCGTCGCGACCGTCGTCGTCGCGGTCGTCGCGGTCGTCCCGGTCGTCGTCGCGGACGTCGTCCCGGGTGTCCGCCTGCCGCGTGGCCGGCGCATCGTCCCCCGCGACCGCGATGGCCGTCGCGGTGCCTCCCCCGACGAGGGCCGCGGCCGTGACGACGGCGATCACGATGTTGCGCTTCATGCTGGTTCCTCCCCAGTCGCAGTGCTTCACGTCGAGTCGCTCGCTTTGGCGCTGTTCGACGTCCTCAATGTCGCCGATCGACGCTGAGAGGAACCTGAAGCCCCCTGAAGATCTCTTCAGCTTCGCTCTGCGACCCTCGTACGCATGCGCCCATCCGTCCCGCCCGCCACCCCTCATCACCTCGCCGGAGGCGCTCCGCGCCGCCCCACCCGGCTGCTGATCGTCGAGGACGAGAAACGCCTCGCCCTGTCCCTCGCCAGGGGCCTGATGGCCGAGGGCTACGTCGTGGACGTCGTCCACGACGGCACCGAGGGGCTGCACCGGGCCTCCGAGGGCATCCACGACCTGGTGATCCTCGACATCATGCTGCCGGGACTGAACGGCTACCGGGTCTGCGCCGCGCTGCGCGCCGCCGGCCACGAGATGCCGATCCTGATGCTCACGGCCAAGGACGGCGAGTACGACGAGGCCGAGGGGCTGGACACGGGTGCGGACGACTATTTGACCAAGCCGTTCTCCTACGTCGTCCTCGTCGCCCGCGTGAAGGCGCTGCTGCGCCGCCGCGGTCAGGGCGCCGGGGCCTCCCCGGTGCACGTGCACGGGGACCTGAAGGTGGACACCGCCGCCCGCCGGGTCTTCCTGGGCGAGGACGAGGTGACGCTCACGGCCAAGGAGTTCTCCGTGCTGGAGCAGCTGGTGCTGCGGGCCGGGGAGGTGGTGTCCAAGGCGGACATCCTGGAGCACGTCTGGGACTTCGCTTATGAGGGCGACCCGAACATCGTCGAGGTCTACGTCAGCGCGCTGCGCCGCAAGCTGCGCCCGGGCCTGATCAGGACCGTGCGCGGGGCCGGGTACCGGCTGGAGACGTCGCCGTGAGCCTGCTGTTCGGTTCGGTCCGGGCCCGGGCGACGCTCGGCGCCACCCTGGTGGTCGCCGTGGCCCTCGCCGCCGCCGGCGTGGCCCTGGTCCTGTCGCTGCGCTCCAACCTGATCGGGGAGGCGGGCACCCAGGCGGAGCGCTCCGCCCGCGCGGTGGCGGCCGAGCTGGCCGCCGGGACACCGTACGACGGCCTGTCGGGGCTGGACGGCGACGACCGTCCCGTGCAGATCGTGGACGAGGACGGGCGGCTGGTCGCCGCGACCCAGGACCTGGAGCGCATCAGCGGCACGACCACCTCCGAGGTGCGACCGCGGCCCGCCGACGCGCCGCGCGAGGACGACTTCGACGACGACGATGACGACGATGACGATGACGACGACTCGGCCCGCGGCCGGAACGCCGCTGAGTCCCTGGAGCCCGGCGAGATCGGCCAGGAGGTCACCTTCACCAACGGCTCCGCGACGATCGACGGGGACACGGAGGACTACCGGTACGCGGCCGTCGACGTGGAGACCCCTCGGGGGGAGCGCCTCACCGTCCACGCGGGCGGTCCGCTGGCCGCCGAGCACAGTGCCGTGCAGACGGCGCGCACGGCGCTGCTGATCGGCGTCCCGCTGCTGTCCGGGCTGGTCGCCGTGGTGACCTGGCTGGTCACCGGGCGGGCGCTGCGGCCGGTCGCCGGGATCCGCCGGGAGATGGCCGCGATCACCGCCTCGGAGGACCTGACCCGCCGGGTGCCGGAGCCGGACACGCACGACGAGATCGCCCGCCTCGCCCGCACCACCAACGAGACGCTCGCCGCCCTGGAGGCCGCCGTCGAGCGCCAGCGCCGGTTCGTCGCGGACGCGTCGCACGAGCTGCGCAGCCCGATCGCTTCCCTGCGCACCCAGCTGGAGGTGGCCGCCGCCCACCCCGAGCTGCTCGATCTGGACGGCGCGGTGGAGGACACCGTGCGGCTCCAGCACCTGGCCGCCGACCTGCTGCTGCTCGCCCGGCTGGACGCCGGTGAGCGGCCCTCGGACACCCGGGTCGACCTGGCCGCCCTGGCGCGGGAGGAGGCGGCCGGGCGGACCGGCGTGGTGGTGCCGCACACGGAGCCCGCCGAGGTGGCCGGCTCGCAGGGGCAGCTCGCCCGGGTGCTCACCAACCTGCTGGACAACGGGCGCCGGCACGCCCGCGAGACGGTGACCGTCACCGTGCGGCGGGAGGACGGCTGGGCGGTGCTGGGCGTCGCGGACGACGGTGAGGGCGTGCCCGAGGCGGACCGCGAGCGGATCTTCGAACGGTTCGTCCGCCTGGACGCCGCCCGCAGCCGCGACGACGGCGGTGCCGGTCTGGGCCTCGCCATCGCCCGGGACGTCGCCGCACGTCACGGCGGAACGCTCACGGCCGGGCAGGCGCCGACGGGCGGAGCCCTGTTCGAGCTCCGCCTGCCGTTGGCGGGTGCCTGACGGGACCGCCGGTCCTGGACGTCCGGTCACGGACCGCCGGTCACGGACGCCCGGTCGGCGCCGCCGTGCGGCGGCTGCCGGGCCGTCCGGGGGCGGCCCGGGTCAGGGGCGTCCCCGCTGCCCGCGCAGGTGCTCCGCGATGGGCTTGAGCGCCTTGTCGAGTTCGGTCAGGGATTCGGGGGCCAGCAGGTCGATGAAGTGCCGTCGTACGGACGCCACGTGGTGGGGCGCGACCTTCTGCATGGTCTCCATGCCGTGCTCGGTCAGCACGGCGTACAGGCCCCGGCGGTCCGACTCGCAGTTCTCGCGGCGGACCAGGTCCGCGTTCTCCATGCGGGTGATCTGGTGCGAGAGCCGGCTCTTGGACTGCAGGGTGGCGGAGGCGAGGTCGCTCATCCGCATCCGGCGGTCCTCCGACTCGGAGAGGTTCACCAGGATTTCGTAGTCGTTCATCGTCAGGCCGAACGGCTGCAGGTCCTTCTCCAGCTGGTAGGTCAACAGCTTGTTGACTTCCAGATGAGTGCGCCAGGCACACTGCTCCGCATCGCTCAGCCAGCGCGTGGCCGTCTCGGTCTCCATGTATGCAGTCTACCTAAGAAGTTGAAAGGCGAACTAGTAAGGCATTCCGTGTGACTGCGTGCACGCGTTCGATGTCACACTCCGCAGACTACCGCTCACAGCCCGAAGCGACGCTGGAGGTCTCCCAGCTGTCCGGGAAGCCGCGGTCCGCCCGCCGCTGGTCCGGACCCACCGGAACCGCCGCCTCCGGGCACCCCCGGCTGCGCCGGAGGCGCCCCCGTGGCCTGCTCGGGCATCAGTGTCTCCGAGGACTGCAGCAGCACCGTCCCGGCCCCCACGAACTCGAACTGGTGCTCCTCGCCGGACGCCCCGCCCAGGCCCGTCATCGCACGTAGACCGCCCATGACGCCGGTCAGGTAGCCGTGGTCGTAGTGGTGGCACGGAGACGGGCAGTCGGCCCAGCCGACCAGCGCCTGCGGGTCCACCCGGACCGGGGGTTCCATGAAGACCACCGGACCGTTGGACGCGGCCACGAACTTTCCGGTTCCGATCAGGGTCAGGAAACCCGGCACGATCGATTGCTTCAGTGACAGACTTGGCTGAAAAGCGAGCAAGTTGCCGGAGCGAATGGTCAGGTTACCGTCCTCCAGGTCGTACGAATTGACGTCGAAGGCCCGGTCGGCGAGCAGCATCTTGCCCGCGCCCTCCGCCACGACCCAGTCGCTCGCGTGCAGTGGCGAATGGAACGAGGTGCGGACAATCCGGTCGAGCCGGCCGTGCCCGATGCCGTTGAATTCGATCGACCCGTAGTAGGCGATCATCTTCCCCTTCTGCAGGAACCACTGGCTCCCGGTGAGCTCCACGCAGAACGTGTAGGGGTCGACGTTGTCGTCGGCCGGCAGGGTCGTCGGGTCGAACACCGTCGGGCCGGTGCCCGGGGCGGGGTAGGTGCTCACAGCTTCTCCTCCGAGGCCTGGACGTAGACCGCACCGCTGCCGCTCAACTCCAGCTGGAACGCCTCGCCGGAGCCGCGGCCCACCATGTCCCGCCAGCCCAGGGCGGTCGACAGCTTGTTGCGGACGTCGCCGTGGTGGGCGACGTAGGCCTGCGGGTCGACGTGCACGGGACGCTGCGGGGTGATCGGGAGCTCGATGACCCCGCCGTGGGCCATGACGGCGACGGCGCCGTGGCTCCGCAGGGTCGTGGTGAACAGCCCCTGCCCGGAGACCTGGCCCCGCACGACGCCCATCACACCGCCCTGCGAGCCGAGGAAGACGGTCCCCTGTTCCAGCGTGCCCTCGAAGGCCAGCAGGCGGTCCGCCTCGACGTAGAGGGTGTCCCCGGAGAGGTCGATCACCTGGATGTGGTGGCCGCCGTGCCCGAACAGCACGCTGCCGCTGCCCTCGACGGTCATCAGCGGCGTCGCCTCGCCCGCCACCCGCCGCCCGATCATCGACCGCACCCCGCCCTGGCCGCCGGTCAGGTTGGGGGTGAAGGAGACGTCCCCCTGGTAGGCGAGCATCGCGCCGCGCTGGCTGAACAGCCTCCGGCCGGGCGTCACCGTCGCCCGGATCATCTTGGAGTTGATCTCCTCGAAGCCCATGTCACACGTCTCCCGCGATCGTGTTCCGCTCGCTGGGCTGCACGTAGACCAGACCGTCGCCCTCGAAGCGGATCTGGAACGCCTCGCCGCCGCCCTCGCCCAGCAGCGTGCGGAAGGTCACCCCGGACTGGAGCGACTGCCGCAGGTTCCCCCGGTGCGCCACGTACGCGCCGGGGTCGACGGTCAGCGGGTACTGCGGCCCGACCCGCAGCAGGACCGCCGGTCCGTCCGACATGATCGCCACCTGACCGTGCCCCTCCACCGTGGTGGTGAACAGCCCGTTGCCCTGCGAGGCGCCCCGCAGCCCGGTGAAGGTGGTCCCGGTGCGCAGGCCGGCGTCCGCCGCCAGCAGGTTGCTCGACTCGACGTACAGCGTGTCGCCCTGCAGCCCGACGAGGTTGATCTCGGCGGCCCGGTCGGCGAACCAGCAGGTCCCGTTGCCCTTCACCTCCATCACGGCCATCTGCTCACCGGTCAGCCGCCGGGTCACCATCCCCCGGATGCCCTCGCCGCCCCCGCTGAGCTTCTTGAACGTCATGTCGCCGTCGTACGCGACCATCGAGCCGTTCTTCGCCTTCACGGCATCCCCGGTCATGTCGACGGCGAGCACCTTGCTGCTCTGAAGTCGGAACATCGCCACATCGGTGACCGTAGCCGGACTTCTGCCCCCTCGGACAGGTCCGCGCGGCGCGGGCGGACCCCCTCCGGTGATCGCGGAGGGCGTTTGCCAGAATGGGAGCACGCTTGTGCGTGCGTTCACAAACCGTCAGACCGTCGAAGCCGACGTCTCTCCCATCGAAGGTGACCCGTGGACCTCAAGACCGCCGCCGCCCTCCGCCGACTCCGCCTGGTCTCGGGCCCCGAGGCGATCTCCTTCCTCGTCCTGCTCGTCTGCTCGGTCCTGAAGCGGACCACCGACTTCAACGCCGTCCCGGTCATGGGCGCGATCCACGGCATCCTGGTCGTGCTCTACCTGGTCTTCTGGGCCGACGCCTGGAACCGCGCCAAGTGGTCGCTGAAGACGGCCGTCTTCTACTTCCTGATGATGGTCCTGCCCACCGGCGGCTTCTTCGCCGAGCGCCGGCTCAAGCGTGAGGCCGAGGACGCCGTCATCGCCTCCCGCGCCCGCACCGAGGGGGTCGTGAGCGCGTGATCGTCGCCTTCTCCGTGACGCCGCTCGGGGTCGGCGAGGACGTGGGGGAGTACGTCGCCGACGCCGTGCGGGTGGTCCGCGAGTCCGGGCTGCCGAACCGCACCGACGCCATGTTCACCTCGGTGGAGGGGGAGTGGGACGAGGTGATGGACGTGGTGAAGCGCGCGGTGGCCGCCGTCGAGGCGCGGGCACCGCGGGTCTCCCTCGTCCTCAAGGCGGACATCCGCCCCGGCGTGACCGACGGGCTCACCGGCAAGGTCGACACCGTCGAACGGCACCTGGCCGCCGCCCCCGGGGAGACCGACCGGGCCTGACCCGCCCCCGGTGGGACCCGGCCCGGGTTCCGCCGGCGGCCGGGGGCACCGCCCCCGAGGGCGCCGCCCGCGCTCAGGGGCGCGCCGCTCGCCGCAGGCGGTGCCGGACCGCCCGCTGGGCCACCGGGCCGAGGTCCTCGAACGCGGCCACCAGAACACCCAGGTGCTCCAGGGCGCCCAGCGCCGCGTCCGCCCCGGCCGCGTCCACCCCCTCGTACAGCTCGATGCCGACGAAGGACGCCGCCACCGCCCGGGCCAGTCCGCCGACGTCGGCGAACTCGCCGAACGGGGTGGCCGGCAGCAACCGCGCCAGGACCCGTTCGATCTCCGCGATCCACAGGTCCAGTCCCGCGGCGGTCGCCGTCGCGAGCGTGTCCTGCGTCTGGGCGCCGGCCAGCAGCTGGCCGAGCACCGCCACGTTGCCCGCGGCGCGCTCCTCCTCGTGCATCGCCCGGCCGAAGGCCAGCAGCTCGGAGAGGGTGCCGACGGCCGCCAGCCGGGGACCGTAGCGGGCGATCCGCTGCTGCGTGGCGTGCCGGCAGGCGGCGGAGAGCAGTTCCTCCACCGAACCGAAGTGGTAGAAGACCAGGGCCTGGTTGACCCCCGCGGCGGCCGCGACGGTGCGGGCCGAGACCTTGGTGATGCCCTGCTCGGCCAGCGTCCGCAGGGCGCCGTCCAGCAGCTTGGCCTTGGTGTCCCGGGCCGCGCTCATGCGCGCCGCTCCTCGCGCACCGGGCGCAGGCCGGGCCGCACCCCGCACGCGCGGACGTCGTGGTACGCGGCGGTGAACGTGCCCTCGTAGCCGAAGAGCGGGCCGAACCGGCGGTTGGTGACGCTCACGCGGATGCGGAAGCGGCCGGTGCGGTCGTCGAAGGACTCCCGGACCTCGGCCTCGGCGCCGATCGCTCCGGGGACGCGCACGTCCACCGGGCCCTCGCGGAAGCGGTGCTCCCCCGAGCGGATCAGCAGGGAACCGTCGGGCTCGGCGCTCAGGCGCAGCTCGGTGGCGAGGTGCTGGTGGGTGCCGAGGTAGTCGAGGATCCGGTCGCCGCCGGGAGCGAGCACCATCTGGGCGTCGAAGCGGCGGGGACGGCCGGGCAGCCGGAAGGTACGCACGAAGGTCACCGTCTCACGCCCGAAGCCGTCGGTGTACGGCACGTTCTCGATGGTGAAGGGGACGTCACGGCCCTGCCGGGGCACGAGGATGTTCCGGGTGCCGCCCAGCGCGAGGAACGGCTTGACGAACGCCCGGCCGTGCCAGACGCGGTCCATCACGCCGCGGCCGGTGCAGGCCTCGCCGCTCGCCAGGCCGACGGAGAAGCGGCGGCGCAGTTCCGGGTGCAGCCGGTCGAAGGCGTCGCCCATCGCGGTGCGGAAGATCGAGGTCATCGCGGCAGCTCCAGGGTGTGCAGCAGGCGCGGCGCACGGGCCCGGTCGGGCGGGGTGCGCAGACAGCGCCGGGCCGCCGGGGTGCGGGGCGAGGGCGGCGCGAAGAGGGCCGCGCAGACGGCCACCGCCGGCAGCAGCGGGACGAGGTAGGCCGCGGCCGGGGGGAGCTCGGCGGGCCGCAGCGCGAGGGCGGTGCCGGCGGCCGTGACGGCCACCACGCGCAGCGTCAGGTCCGCGAGCCAGTTGCGGCGGGCCCGCTCCGGGGTGACGCCCTCCTCCAGCCAGAGCCGCAGCCGGTCGAAGGACCACGCCGTCGCCCAGCCCATCAGGGGGCGCAGCACCAGCCGGTCGGCGAGGGCGCCGAAGCGTCCCCAGCGGGGCCGGTAGTCGTAGCCGGTGAGGAACCGCACGCCGTCGCCGTCCGGGACGTAGCGCCAGTAGCCGCTGCCCTCGGCGAGCAGGGAGAGCGGGTGGCCGGAGGAGAACCGCAGGGCGGAGGTGCGGGTGCCGTCCGGCCGGTGCCGCTCGCCCGCCGCGACGCCGGTCCCGGAGACGGTGAGGAACGGCAGCACCCGGGTCGCGTAGCGGAACCGCTGCGGCTCGCCGTCGGCGCGCGGCAGGTACGTGATCTCGGTGAACCGCAGGTCCCATCGCTGGTGCCGGCTCGGCTCCTGCGTCCGGTCCCAGATCTCCTCCAGGCCGGATCTCACCCGTGTCTCGACGTACAGCCCCATGGTGCCCCCAGGTCGGCCGGTGGTTTTGAGCGAATGCTCAAACGCGGTGCGGCGCAGCGTAGCGGGTTTTGAGCACTCGCTCAAACGGTGCGGGCTGCGGCGCGGGCGACCGAACCGCGAGACGGAGCTGACCACCATATGACCGGCCGGTAGGGTCTGGACCGTGCCGAAGCCGCTCAGTCTCTCGTTCGATCCCATCGCCCGCGCCGACGAATTGTGGAAGCAGCGCTGGGGCAGCGTGCCCTCCATGGCCGCGATCACGTCGATCATGCGCGCGCACCAGATCCTGCTGGCCGAGGTCGACGCGGTGGTCAAGCCCTACGGGCTCACGTTCGCGCGCTACGAGGCGCTCGTGCTGCTCACCTTCTCCAAGGCGGGCGAACTGCCGATGTCCAAGATCGGCGAGCGGCTGATGGTGCATCCCACGTCCGTGACGAACACGGTCGACCGCCTGGTCCGCTCCGGCCTCGTCTCCAAGCGCCCCAACCCCAACGACGGCCGCGGCACCCTGGCGGCCATCACCGCCAAGGGGCGCGAGGTCGTCGAGTCGGCCACCCGGGACCTGATGGCCATGGACTTCGGCCTGAGCGCCTACGACGCCGAGGAGTGCACGGAACTCTTCGCCATGCTGCGGCCGCTGCGGCTGGCGGCGGGGGACTTCGAGGGGGAGTGAGGCCCGTCAGCTTGTCGACGGTCCTCACACGTAGGGATGGGTTCCAGCCCCGGAGGGCTGCAGAAACGCTCGGCCAGTCGGCTCGCGTCGGGAAACTGGTGGCCGGCCTTCAAGCGGAAGGCCGGCTTCCACGTCGATCGTCGAGGAGTCCGAGGGTGCGCCTTCGTCATTTCGCCCACCGTCTGTCCGCTTCCTTCACCGTGCTGGCGCTCTGCGCTCTGGGCAGCCTGGGCGCGGCCGGCCCGGCTCATGCCGGCGCAACGGGGTCCAGCGCCATCGGCACCTTCTCGTACGAGGTGCGGGGCGCGACCGTGACCGTCCCCGTCGGCTGTTTCCTGACCCATTCCATCAGCGGCTCGGGAAAGCGGATCACCGGGCAGATGGCGGGGGCCGACTGCATGGGGCTGGCCGCGACCTTCTCCCGGTTCTGCAACTGGAGGATCGACTTCGCCTTCGCCGACACCAACGGGCGGACGTACCTGACCTCTCGGGGGGCCACACATGCCGAGTGTGACGGGGCGCCCCTGCGGCGGGCCGGAGCGCGGACCCTGCCCACGTACGGGAAGGCGTGCGCGAAGCTCCACATCAACGGCAAGCTGCGCGCGACGCAGTGCCACTACATCACCAAGTGACGTGGTGGCGCCGCCGGGGTGGAGGTCAGGCCCCCACGGGAGCGGGGTCGGTGTCCTTGGTGATGAGCGGCTCGGCCTCGCGGGTCACGCGCCGCTCGACGAAGAAGGCCGCCGTGGGGACGGTGCCGGCCAGCAGTACCCACAGCTGGCGCCCCACCGGCATCCTCATCTTGTGACCGAGGTCGAAGGCGAAGATCAGGTACAGCACGTAGAGCCAGCCGTGGGCGATGCCGACCACCGACACGAAGCCGTCGAAGCCGCTCATGCCCAGCAGGCGCTTGCCGATCACGCCCACGGTCAGCAGGACCAGGAGGACTGCGGTGATGTAGGCCATCACCCGGTAGCGGGTCAGGACGCTCTTCTTCATGGCGTCGAGGGTAGCCGGTGCCGTATCGGGCTCCGTACCCCCGTCCTGGCGTGCACCGCTGTCCTTTACTAGGACGTCCTAGTAAATTCAGTGGTATGGACGCTCACGCCATCGAAGAGGGCCGCCGGCGCTGGCAGGCCCGGTACGACAGCGCGCGGAAGCGGGAGGCCGACTTCACCACCCTGTCCGGGGATCCGGTGGAGCCGGTCTACGGGCCCCGGCCGGGCGACGCCTACGAGGGGTTCGAGCGGATCGGGTGGCCCGGGGAGTTCCCCTTCACCCGGGGGCTGTACCCGACCGGGTACCGGGGGCGGACCTGGACCATCCGGCAGTTCGCGGGGTTCGGCAACGCCGAGCAGACCAACGAGCGGTACCGCACGATCCTCCGCAACGGCGGGGGCGGGCTGTCCGTCGCCTTCGACATGCCGACCCTGATGGGCCGCGACTCCGACGACCCGCGCTCCCTCGGCGAGGTCGGGCACTGCGGGGTGGCCGTCGACTCCGCGGCCGACATGGAGGTCCTGTTCCGGGACATCCCCCTCGGTGACGTGACGACGTCGATGACCATCAGCGGGCCCGCGGTGCCCGTCTTCTGCATGTACCTCGTCGCCGCCGAACGGCAGGGCGTCGACCCCGCCGTGCTCAACGGCACGCTCCAGACGGACATCTTCAAGGAGTACATCGCGCAGAAGGAGTGGCTGTTCCAGCCGGAGCCGCACCTGCGCCTGATCGGCGACCTGATGGAGCACTGCGCGGCCGGCATCCCCGCCTACAAGCCGCTGTCCGTCTCCGGCTACCACATCCGCGAGGCCGGGGCGACGGCCGCGCAGGAGCTCGCCTACACGCTCGCGGACGGCTTCGGGTACGTGGAGCTCGGCCTCAGCCGCGGGCTGGACGTCGACGTCTTCGCGCCGGGGCTGTCCTTCTTCTTCGACGCGCACGTCGACTTCTTCGAGGAGATCGCCAAGTTCCGCGCCGCCCGCCGCATCTGGGCGCGCTGGATGCGGGACGTGTACGGCGCCCGCAGCGAGAAGGCGCAGTGGCTGCGCTTCCACACCCAGACCGCCGGCGTCTCGCTGACCGCCCAGCAGCCGTACAACAACGTCGTGCGCACGGCCGTGGAGGCGCTGGCCGCCGTGCTCGGCGGGACCAACTCGCTGCACACCAACGCCCTCGACGAGACCCTGGCCCTGCCCAGCGAGCAGGCCGCCGAGATCGCCCTGCGCACCCAGCAGGTGCTCATGGAGGAGACCGGCGTCGTCAACGTCGCCGACCCGCTGGGCGGCTCCTGGTACGTCGAGCAGCTCACCGACCGCATCGAGGCCGAGGCGGAGAAGATCTTCGAGCAGATCAAGGAGCGCGGTCTGCGGGCCCACCCGGACGGGCGGCACCCGATCGGGCCGGTCACCTCGGGCATCCTGCGCGGCATCGAGGACGGCTGGTTCACCGGCGAGATCGCCGAGTCGGCGTTCCGCTACCAGCAGGCGCTGGAGAAGGGCGACAAGAAGGTCGTCGGCGTCAACGTGCACACCGGGTCCGTCACCGGTGACCTGGAGATCCTGCGGGTCAGCCACGAGGTGGAGCGCGAGCAGGTCCGGCTGCTCGGCGAGCGCAGGGCCGCCCGCGACGACGCGCGGGTGCGCGGCGCGCTGGACGCCATGGTCGGGGCGGCCCGCTCCGGCGCCAACATGATCGAACCCATGCTGGACGCCGTACGGGCCGAGGCCACCCTGGGCGAGATCTGCGGGGTGCTCCGGGAGGAGTGGGGCGTCTACACCGAACCGGCGGGCTTCTAGAGAACCCGGGCCCGTTCCGCCCCGGGCCCGTTCCGCCCCGGCCGGTTCCGCCTACGCCGCCGGGGCGGCGGCCAGCCCCGACAGCATGACCCGGGTGAAGGACCGCACCCACTCCCCGTCGGCCGGCGCCGCGCTCACCAGGGTCCGGTGCACCACGGCCCCGGCCACCATGTCGAAGATGAGGTCCACCGTGCGGGCGGACTGCTCCGGGTCCGTCTCGGGCGGCAGCTCGCCCCGGGCCTGTGCCCGCGCCCGCCCGGTGCGCACCAATCGTTTCTGCCGCTCCACGATCGAGGAGCGGATCCGCTCGCGCAGCGCCTCGTCCCGGGTCGCCTCGGCGACCACCGCCATGAGCCCGCTGCGGGCCTCCGGGCGGGCCAGGATGGCGGCGAACTGCAGCACCACGCCCTCGATGTCGGCGGCCAGCGAACCGCGGTCCGGCAGGCACAGCTCGTCGAAGAGTTCCGCGACGGCGTCCACGACCAGCTCGTTCTTGCCCGCCCAGCGGCGGTAGAGGGTGGTCTTGGCGACCCCGGCACGGGCCGCGACGTCCCCCAGGGTGAGCCGCGACCAGCCGAGCTCGACCAGGGCCGCACGCGTGGCGGCCAGGATCGCGGCGTCCGCGTCGGCGCTGCGCGGACGCCCGGTGCGGGCGGCGGGGGTGCGGCTGTGCATGGCACGACCTTAGCCAGCGGCCGGTTCCGTGCGTCCGTGAGAGAGATCACCGCACGGGGCTCCTCCGCGGCGCCGGCTTACCGTTACGCTACGACCCGTAGCGAAAGCGCGCGCAGACCGGCGCGCCCGAGCGACGACCACCCGGGGCCCTACGGGCGCCACCGGGCGCGGGGTGGGGACCCGGCGCCCAACACCACACGTACGCCTGGCTTTCCGGGCGCTTTTCACACGCACGCGGGGTACGGGGGAGGATAGACCCATGCAGCCACGGAACATGTCCATGAGCGGGGTCGTCGACCTCGCCGCGGTGAAGGCGGCCCAGGAGGCCAAGGCGAAGGCGGAGCAGGCGCGCGCCGAAGCGGCCCGGCAGGGCGGCGGGGGTGCCGTCTCCCCGGCCGATCTCGTCATCGACGTCGACGAGGCCGGGTTCGAACGCGACGTCCTGCAGCGGTCCACCGAGGTCCCGGTCGTCATCGACTTCTGGGCCGAGTGGTGCGAGCCCTGCAAGCAGCTCAGCCCCGTCCTGGAGCGGCTCGCCGTCGAGTACGACGGCCGCTTCCTGCTCGCCAAGATCGACGTCGACGCCAACCAGATGCTGATGCAGCAGTTCGGCATCCAGGGCATCCCCGCGGTCTTCGCGGTGGTGGCCGGGCAGGCCCTGCCCCTCTTCCAGGGCGCCGCCGGCGAGGCGCAGATCCGCCAGACCCTGGACCAGCTGGTGCAGGTCGCCGAGCAGCGTTTCGGCCTGACCGGCCTCACCGTCGACCCGGAGGCCGAGCCGGGCGGTGCCACCGCCCCGGCCGCGGCCGAGGTGCCCGCGGGGCCGTACGACGCCCTCCTGGAGGCCGCCGTGCAGGCGCTGGACTCCGGTGACCTGGGCGGCGCCATCCAGGCGTACCGCAACGTGCTCGCCGACGACCCCGGGAACCCGGAGGCCAAGCTGGGCCTGGTCCAGGCCGAGTTGCTGCAGCGCGTGCAGGGCCTCGACCCGCAGAAGGTGCGCGCCGAGGCCGCCGAGAAGCCGGGCGACGCCCGGGCGCAGATCGCCGCCGCCGACCTGGACCTGGTGGGCGGCCACGTCGAGGACGCGTTCGGCCGCCTCATCGAGACGGTCGGCCGCACGGCGGGCGACGAGCGGGAGGCGGCGCGGGTGCGGCTGCTGGAGCTGTTCGAGGTCGTCGGCGCGGAGGACCCGCGGGTGACCGCGGCCCGCAGGGCGCTGGCCCGCGCGCTGTTCTGACGCGCTCCGCCCTGGGGCGGAGCCGGGCACCCGGGCCGGACGGCTGTTTTGTCCGGTTCCGGGCCCGTGGTGCCCGAGTGGGTGACTGGCCGACGGGTGTCCGTGCGACCGCGCTTTGCCAAAACTTGGCAATCGCGGCAGCTGTTACTGCGAGTAAGTCGCGGGCGCCGGTCTGTCGGTTTCTGTCCATTGATCAACAGCTTTGTACGCCCCCTCCAGGACACCCAGCGTCGCCGCACGGGGCCGCTGGGTCGTCCCGCGGTTATCCGGCCGTTACTAGCGAGTAACGAACCCCCTTGTGCGGGCGGCGAGAATGCACCACGATCGGCGACGCTCGGTCCCTTCCCTCCCCCCGACAGCCGGTCGGGTCAGGGAGACCCTGGGTCCCCACCGAGCAGGGCCGGCGGCCGTCGCCACCGGCTCTTGGACAGGGGGGTCTTCGTCCACCCGGCGAAGCCTGTCCAGCAGGTTGTGCGTGATGCGTGTCAGGCGCGACCAGTGGTTGTCGCTCGGGGGTGATCGCCGGTGATTCGGGCGCAGTGTGCGCCGCCGAGTGCGGGCGCTCCCCTTCCGAGGACGTAGCACTTCTCCCATCCCTGTCCGGCCGTCCGCCGACTGGCGGCGCGTCAGGACAGGAGATGTACGTCCGAGAAGGAGGAAATATGGAGTCCCAGGTGCGTGGCGGGACCAGATGGAAGCGGTTCGCTGTGGTCATGGTGCCCAGCGTCGCCGCCACGGCAGCGATAGGTGTCGCCCTCGCGCAGGGTGCTCTCGCCGCTTCGTTCAGCGTGTCGGGCCAGTCGTTCAAGGTCACCACGAAGGAGCTCGTCGGTACGGGCTTCTCGCAGTACGGCGCCCTTGACGAGGGGTACACCCTCACCGGCAAGAAGACGGTCCACCCCGTCGCGGTCTCGGCGTTCAAGTCGGCGACCATCAAGAGCCTGTGCCAGTCGGTCGTCACCCCGAACATTCCGGTGCTCGGGAACGTCAGCCTGATCCTGCGCGCCGGTGACGGTGCTCAGCCGGTCGAGGCCGAGAACCTGTACATCGACGTGGCCGACCTCAACGCCGATGCCACGTTCACGAACATCGACATCGGTGTGGCCGCCAAGGACGCCAACAAGGGTCCGGGCATGAAGGGCGGCAACGAGCAGGCCAACCCGTACGGGTTCGCCCAGCAGGCCGACAAGGCCGTCCTGAAGGACGTGAAGCAGACGGCGTGGGCGACCACCGCCGGAACCTTCAAGCTCAGCGGCCTGAAGATGTCGCTGTCGACGGGTGTCAAGGAGTGCTACTAAGCACTCCTTGACGGGCGGGGGAGCCGGTGGCGCCCCCGCCCGTCCACCTTCCCGCCGCGCGTGGTCACGCGCGGCGCACATCACCACCACAGCAATGCCGTACCAGGGAGCTGTTTTCCATGAGCGCCGAGACTCCTGCCGCCGCCGGCCAGTTCACCCGCCGAAGGCTGCAGTTCCGCGCCTGGCGGGGTGAACGGCCGTTCTGGGCCGGGTTGTTCGTCCTGCTCGCCGGACTCCCCATCGCCTACTTCCCGTACGCCAACCTCCAGATCGGACACCTGACGCTCGCCATGGCGACCACGGCGGGCGCCGGGTCCCTGATCATCGGCGTGCTGCTCGTCGTCCTCGGTGTCAGCCTCTGGTTCCAGAAGCACGTCCGGGTCTTCGCGGGAGTCGCGGCGATCCTCCTCGGGCTCGTGTCCATCCCCGTGTCCAACTTCGGCGGCTTCCTCATCGGCTTCCTGCTCGCCCTCATCGGCGGAGCGATGGCCGTGGCCTGGGCGCCGGGTGTGCCGCCCGCGGAGCAGCCGCCGGCGGACGGCGGGCACACGGACGGCGCCCCGGAGGGTGCGGCGGACGAGACCACGGCCCTGCCGCCGGTCGAGGGCCCCGCGGCGGTGGACGAGCCGCATGATCTGTCAGGAACGAGCCCGGGGAACGGGGCGAACGGGAGGCACAGTGCCGGCTGACGAGGCGACCCGCGGGGCTGACGCGGAGAAGTCCCGCGCGAGAACCGGGCCGCGGCACGCGGCACCCAGGAAGCCGCTGTTCACCCGCTTCCACATGCCGGCGGGCAAGGCGATAGCCATCGCGGCGATGCCGACCGCCGTCCTGATGGGCATGGGGTTCACTCCGACGCTCGCGCAGGCGGACGACCAGCCGACGTCCAGGAGCCTGACCGCCGACGAGTTCAAGGACTGTCTGGCGGCCCTGGAGGAGGCCGAGAAGGGCGACAAGGACGACACGGACGAGGAGGACGGCGACGACGCCTCCGCCTCGCCCACGCCGTCCCCCTCGGCGAGCGCCACCGCGTCGCCCGGTGAGGACACCGGCGAGCCCGCCGCGTCCTCCGCCGCCGACGGCAAGGGTGCCGACGCGGACGCGCAGAAGGGCCGTGCCTCTTCGCCGGATTCAGGTTCCGACGACAAGGCCGAGCCCGCGCCCGCCCCGTCCGCGAGCGCCGGGGAGACCACCGAGCCGGAGCCCTCCCCGTCGGAGACCGACCGCAACGTCCTGGAGAAGATCGGCGACGCCCTCAAGGACGTCTTCACCCCGAAGGACAAGGAGGCCGAGCAGAGCCCGGCCCCGTCCGTGAGCGGCGAACCGGCCGAGGACCCGGCCGCTGCCGCGAAGGAGACCACGGCGAAGACCGCGGACCCCGCCGCCGGGAAGCCGGACGCGTCCGAGAAGGCCGACGGCGGACCGGCCGGTGCGGACCAGGACGCCGGCCCGGCGGACGAGGAGTCCGGCGAGCCGGAGGAGGAGGCCACCGAGACCCCGCAGGCCGAGGCCACCCCGTCGCCGAGCCCGTCCGAGACGTCCACCACCGGCCTGGAGGACTGCCCGGTCGCCACGGACGCCGAGGGCGGTGTCGACAACACGGTGCCGCTGCCCGACGACCCCTGGTTCCTGAACGCCAGTTCGCTGCTGCTGAAGGGCGCCGACTACAAGGGCATCGTCCAGGTGCGGACCGCCGACGGCAGCACCAAGAAGGTCCTGAAGTACGTCGTCTCCGACGGCACCGACATCGGCGACCTGCACCAGACGGTCAAGGACAAGCAGTCCGGCAAGACCTACCACGTGCGGGCGGCGAAGGGCTCGACGTCCACGATCCGCGACGGCGACACCGTCATGTACACGGAGAGCATCTCCGGGAAGCTGCTCGGGCTGATCCCGATCACCTTCGACCCGGAGCACCCGCCGCCGCTGAACATCCCGCTGATCTACTTCACCGACGTGACGGTGCAGCAGGCCGGCCAGTTCGGCGGAACCCTCCACATCCCCGGGCTGCACCAGTTCGTGGACTAGGACTCTCGTCCGGATCACGCCGGGCTCGCGGGCCCTCGTCCGGACCCCGCCGGGATCCGGACCGCAACGCCGCACCCGCGCCGTGTCCCGCCGCGCACTCGCCCACGCCCGACGGCGCCCCCTGCCACCAGGGGGCGCCGTCGGCGTCGTACGGGGGTCAGGCGTCGGTGCCGCCGAGGTGGTGCACCCGCACCATGTTGGTGGTGCCGGGGACACCGGGGGGCGAGCCGGCCGTGATGATCACGACGTCGCCCTCGCCGAAGCGGTTCAGCTTGACCAGTTCCTGGTCCACCAGGTCGACCATCTCGTCGGTGCTGTTCACGAAGGGCACCACGTGCGGCTCCACGCCCCAGCTGAGCGCGAGCTGGTTGCGGGTCGACTCGTCGGTGGTGAACGCCAGGATCGGCTGCGCCACCCGGTAACGGCACAGGCGGCGGGCCGTGTCGCCGGACTGCGTGAAGGCCACCAGGCCCTTGCCGCCGAGGAAGTCCGCGATCTCGCAGGCCGCGCGGGCCACCGAACCGCCCTGGGTGCGCGGCTTCTTGCCCGGCACCAGCGGCTGCAGGCCCTTGGACAGCAGTTCCTGCTCGGCCGCCTGGACGATCTTCGACATCGTCCGCACGGTCTCGACCGGGTAGGCGCCGACACTCGACTCGGCCGACAGCATGACCGCGTCCGCGCCGTCCAGGATCGCGTTGGCCACGTCGGACGCCTCGGCGCGGGTCGGACGGGAGTTGGTGATCATCGACTCCATCATCTGGGTCGCCACGATCACCGGCTTGGCGTTGCGCCGGCAGAGCTCGATCAGGCGCTTCTGCACCATGGGGACCTTCTCGAGCGGGTACTCGACGGCCAGGTCGCCGCGGGCGACCATGACGCCGTCGAACGCCATCACGACGTCCTCCATGTTCTCCACCGCCTGCGGCTTCTCCACCTTGGCGATGACCGGGACCCGGCGGCCCTCCTCGTCCATGACGCGGTGCACGTCGGCGACGTCCTTGGCGTCCCGGACGAAGGACAGCGCGACCAGGTCGCAGCCCATCCGCAGCGCGAACCGCAGGTCCTCGACGTCCTTCTCGCTCAGCGCGGGCACGTTCACGGCCGCGCCGGGCAGGTTGATGCCCTTGTGGTCGGAGATGACACCGCCCTCGATGACGATCGTCCGCACCCGGGGACCCTCGACGTCCAGCACCTTCAGCTCGACGTTGCCGTCGTTGATCAGCACCTGGTCGCCGCGGCTGACGTCGCCCGGCAGGCCCTTGTAGGTGGTTCCGCAGATCGTCCGGTCGCCCGCGACGTCCTCGGTGGTGATGGTGAACTCGTCACCGCGCACCAGCTCGACGGGACCCTCCGCGAAGGTCTCCAGACGGATCTTGGGGCCCTGGAGGTCGGCGAGCACACCGATGGCCCGGCCGGTCTCCTTGGCGGCGGCACGGACGCGGTCGTACCGGCCCTGGTGCTCGGCGTGGGTGCCGTGGCTGAAGTTGAAGCGGGCCACGTTCATGCCGGCTTCGATCAGGGCGACGAGCTGCTCGTGGGAGTCGACCGCGGGGCCGAGGGTACAGACGATTTTCGAACGGCGCATGGGGCGATCCTATCGGTTTGTTTCGCTCCGGAATATTCCGTCTGGCGGAAAATACAAATGAGAAAGGCGACGCTCAATTGTTCTTTCCGACCAGCGCGTAGGTCTGCGTGGCAATCTCCCTTTCCTCGTCCGTCGGTACCACGGCGACCGCGACCCGCGCACCCTCCGGCGAGATCAGCCGCGGCGCGTCACCGCGTGCCGCGTTGCGCGCGCCGTCGAGCGCCAGGCCCAGCCCTTCCAGGCCCTGCACGGCAGCCTCCCGGACCGGAGCCGAGTTCTCGCCGACCCCGGCGGTGAAGGCCACCGCGTCCACCCGTCCGAGCACGGCGCAATAGGCACCGATGTACTTCTTCAACCGGTGAATGTAGAGGTCGAAGGCCAGCTTCGCCTCTTCGTCGCCCTCGTCGACCCGGCGCCGGATCTCCCGCATGTCGTTGTCCCCGCACAGCCCGACCAGACCGCTCCTCTTGTTGAGGAGGGTGTCGATCTCGTCGGCGGACATTCCGCCCACCCGCATCAGGTGGAAGATGACGGCCGGGTCCATGTCCCCGGACCGCGTACCCATCACCAGTCCCTCCAGTGGCGTCAGCCCCATGGAGGTGTCGACGCACTTCCCGCCCCGCACCGCCGAGGCGGACGCCCCGTTGCCCAGGTGCAGCACGATCACGTTCACCTCCTCGGGCGCCTTCCCGAGCAGGTGCGCCGTCTCCCGGGAGACGTAGGCGTGCGAGGTGCCGTGGAAGCCGTAGCGGCGCACGCGGTGCTCGTCGGCGGTCCTCACGTCGATCGCGTAGCGGGCCGCCGCCTCCGGCATCGTGGTGTGGAAGGCGGTGTCGAAGACGGCCACCTGCGGCAGGTCGGGGCGCAGGGCGCGCGCGGTGCGGATGCCGGTGAGGTTGGCCGGGTTGTGCAGCGGGGCCACCGGTATGAGCCGCTCGATCTCGGCGCACACGGCGTCGTCGATCAGGGTCGGCTCGGTGAAGCGCAGCCCGCCGTGCACCACCCGGTGCCCGATGGCGGCCAGGTCCGGGGAGTCCAGCCCCAGCCCGTCCTCGGCGAGCTCCTCGGCCATCGCCTTCAGGGCGGCCTCGTGGTCGGGGATCCGGCCGGTGCGCTCCCGGGAGCCGCCGCCGGCCGCGAGCGGCACGTGCCGGACCAGCGAGGTGCGCTCACCGATGCGCTCGATCAGACCGGTGGCCAGGCGCGCGCCGTCGCCCATGTCGAGGAGCTGGTACTTCACCGACGAGGAGCCGGAGTTGAGGACGAGCACCCGGGCCGGACCGGCCGGGCGGGTCCCGCCGGACGGGACGGAGGAGGGCGACGGACGGGACGGACTCACGGGTGGGACGCCTCTTCGTTCTCGGACGCGTTCTCGGACGCGGTGTCGGGTGCGGTGCCGGACGCGTTCTCGGACGGACCGGGGGACTGGGCCTGGATCGCCGTGATGGCGACCGTGTTGACGATGTCCTGGACCAGAGCGCCCCGGGACAGGTCGTTGACCGGCTTGCGCAGGCCCTGCAGGACGGGGCCGACGGCGATCGCCCCGGCCGAGCGCTGCACCGCCTTGTAGGTGTTGTTGCCGGTGTTCAGGTCGGGGAAGATCAGCACGCTCGCCTGCCCGGCGACCTCGGAGCCCGGCAGCTTGGTCGCCGCCACCGAGGGCTCCACGGCCGCGTCGTACTGGATCGGCCCCTCGATCTTCAGGTCGGGCCGGCGGGCGCGCACCAGCTCGGTCGCCCGGCGCACCTTGTCGACGTCCGCGCCGGAGCCGGACGTGCCCGTCGAGTACGACAGCATCGCGATCCGCGGCTCCACCCCGAACCGGGCCGCCGTGACCGCCGACTGCACGGCGATGTCGGCGAGCTGTTCCGCGTCCGGGTCCGGGTTGACCGCGCAGTCGCCGTAGACCAGCACCTTGTCGGCCAGGCACATGAAGAAGACCGAGGAGACGATCGAGGCGTCCGGCCGGGTCTTGATGATCTCGAAGGCGGGCCGGATGGTCGCCGCCGTCGAGTGCACCGACCCGGACACCATGCCGTCGGCCAGACCGTCCTGGACCATCAGGGTGCCGAAGTAGTTCACGTCGGCGACCACGTCGTACGCCAGCTCCTCGGTGACACCCCGGTGCGCCCGCAGCGCGGCGTACCGGGCGGCGAACGCCTCCCGCAGGTCGGAGGCGGCCGGGTCGATCAGCTGCGCGTCGCCGAGGTCGATGCCCAGGTCGGCGGCCTTCTTGCGGATGCCGTCCACCGGCCCGAGCAGCGTCAGGTCGCACACGCCGCGGCGCATCAGCACCTCGGCCGCGTGCAGCACCCGCTCCTCGGTGCCCTCCGGCAGCACCACCCGCCGCCGGTCGGAGCGGGCCTGCTCCAGCAGCGAGTGTTCGAACATCATCGGGGTGACCCGGTCGCTGCTGGGCGCGGAGACGCGGCGGCTCAGCTCCCCGGTGTCGGCGTACCGCTCGAACAGGCCGAGCGCGGTCTCCGCCTTGCGCGGGGTGGCCGCGTTGAGCTTGCCCTCCAGGGAGAACAGCTGCTCGGCCGTGGGGAAGCTGTTCCCGGGCACCGACAGCACCGGGGTGCCGGGCGCGAGACGGGCGGCGAGGGTGAGGATCGCCTCGCCGGGCACCTCGTCCAGGGTGAGCAGGACGCCCGCTATCGGCGGGGTACCGGCGCTGTGCGCGGCCAGCGCCCCCACCACCAGGTCGGCGCGGTCGCCGGGGGTGACGACGAGGCTGCCGGGCAGCAGCGCGGCGAGCAGGTTGGGGAGCATCGCGCCGCCGAAGACGAAGTGCAGGGCGTCCCGGGACAGTCCGGAGTCGTCGCCGAGGATCACCTCTGCGCCCAGGGTCTGCGCGATCTGGGAGACGGTGGGCGCGGCGAGCGCCGGGTCGTCCGGGACGACGTAGCAGGGCACTGGCAGGCGGGTGGCGAGCCGTTCGGCGATCTCGTCGCGGTCCTCGGGGGCCACCCGGTTGACCACCATGGCGAGGACGTCGCAGCCGTGGGTGTCGTAGGCGCGGTAGGCGTTGCGGGCCTCGGCGCGCACCGACTCCGCGGTCTGCCGCCGCCCGCCCACCACCGGGATCACCGAGGCGCCGAACTCGTTGGCGAGCCGCGCGTTGAGGGACAGCTCGTCGGGGAACTGGGTGTCGGCGTAGTCGGTGCCGAGGACCAGGACGACGTCGTAGTCGCGGGCCACCCGGTGGAAGCGGTCGACGAGCGTCGACACCAGCTCGTCCGTGCCGCGTTCCGCCTGGAGCGCCGAGGCCTCCTGGTAGTCCATGCCGTAGACGGTCGACGGATCCTGGGTGAGCCGGTAGCGGGCCCGCAGCAGCTCGAACAGGCGGTCCGGCCCGTCGTGCACCAGGGGACGGAAGACGCCGACCCGGTCGACCTGCCGGGTCAGGAGTTCCATCACTCCCAGTTCGACGACCTGGCGGCCGTCGCCGCGGTCGATGCCGGTCACGTACACGCTGCGGGTCACGCGCGCTCTCCGTTCCGTCGGGTGTCGGCGGTGGGTCCGGGGGCCGCCCGAGGGGCGCCCGCCCGGGCGGGCGGCGAACGGGACAACCCTCTTGACCGTACCCTCGCCGCGGGACCGGACGCCCCCCGCGCCCGGCCGGGACGGGACGGCCGGCCCCGCGGGAGGACCGGCCCGCCGCGAGGCATGAAACAATCGGGGTTGGCTCACCGGTATCGACAGCGACCAGGAGACACAGCACGATGCGTATCGGAGTTCTCACCGCAGGCGGCGACTGCCCGGGCCTGAACGCAGTGATCCGGTCCGTCGTGCACCGGGCCGTCGACAACTACGGCGACGAGGTCATCGGCTTCGAGGACGGCTACGCCGGTCTCCTCGACGGCCGCTACCGCACCCTCGACCTCAACGCGGTCAGCGGCATCCTGGCCCGCGGCGGCACCATCCTCGGCTCGTCCCGCCTCCAGCGGGACCGGCTCCGCGAGGCCTGCGAGAACGCCTCGGACATGATCCGAGACTTCGGCATCGACGCGCTGATCCCGATCGGCGGCGAGGGCACGCTCACCGCGGCGCGCATGCTGTCGGACGCCGGTCTGCCGGTGGTCGGTGTGCCCAAGACCATCGACAACGACATCTCCTCCACGGACCGCACCTTCGGCTTCGACACCGCCGTGGGCGTCGCCACCGAGGCGATGGACCGCCTGAAGACCACGGCCGAGTCCCACCAGCGCGTGATGGTCGTCGAGGTGATGGGCCGGCACGCGGGCTGGATCGCCCTGGAGTCCGGCATGGCCGCCGGTGCCCACGGCATCTGCCTGCCCGAGCGGGCCTTCGACCCCGGGCAGATCGTCAAGATGGTCGAGGAGCGCTTCGCCCGCGGCAAGAAGTTCGCGGTCATCTGCGTCGCCGAGGGCGCGCACCCCGCCGACGGCACCATGGACTACGGCAAGGGCGAGATCGACCAGTTCGGCCACGAGCGCTTCCAGGGCATCGGCACGGCCCTGGCGCGCGAACTGGAGCGGCGCCTGGGCAAGGAGGCCAAGCCGGTCATCCTCGGTCACGTCCAGCGCGGCGGTGTGCCGACGGCGTACGACCGGGTGCTCGCCACCCGCTTCGGCTGGCACGCGGTGGAGGCCGCGCACCGGGGCGACTTCGGGCGGATGACCGCGCTGCGCGGCACGGACATCGTGATGGTGCCGCTGGCCGAGGCGGTCACCGAGCTGAAGACGGTCCCGACGGACCGCATGGACGAGGCCGAGTCGGTCTTCTAGTCCACCACCTCCCGCCGCCTCCCGTCGCTCTTCCGGCCCGCCGGCCCCGGGTGGCCGCCCGGGGGCCCGGCGGGCCGCGACGACGGCCCGGTCATGGCCCGGTCATGGCCCGGTCGTGACGTCCGGCAGCCGCGGGCGGCGTCGGCGGGTTCGACGGCCGTCCCGGTGGCCGCGCCGTCCCGGTGGGCGCGCGCCCCGCGCCGCCGCGGGGCGAGGCCGCGCGGTTCCCGCCGCTCAGTCGTGGCCGGCCGCCGTCCAGAAGTGCTCGACGACGTGGTCCAGGAACGCGCGGCCCGCCTCGCCCGCGTCACCGCTGCCGCCGCCCCAGCTCAGGGTGGCGGCCATGTGGCCCTGGTACTCCTGGTGCAGGCGCTGGAGCACGCGCTCCAGCAGCCGCCGGTCCAGCGGCACGATCCGCGACACCGGCCGCACGTACGCCTGCCAGCGGGTCGTCGCCGCGTTCCGCAGCAGCTCGGCGAGCTTCGCCTCCCGCCCGGTGACGGCGATGTGGTCGGCCAGGGACAGCGAGAGCACCGCGGCGAGCGCGGTGGCCTGCCGCTCGGAGCCGCGCCACTGCCCCGTCTCCTCCATCCGCAGGTACGCGTGGATCTCCTGCCCCACGGCACGGGCCACGTCCTCGGGGGCCAGACCGCGGGCGATGCGGTGCTCGCGCAGGGTGCGCGGACGGCCGATCAGCTCACCCGGCGAACACCACAGCACGCCCGCCAGGGCGGTGAGTTCGGTCCCGGACGGCGCGGCGAGCCCGCGCTCCCAGCCCAGGACGAGGTCCGGCGTGACGTAGGGGAGCCCGTAGGAGACGCGCAGGGTGTGGGCGATGTGGGCGGCGTCCATGCCGAGGGCGGAACGCAGGCGGCGGGCGGCGGCGGCGTTGAACGGCGGGGCCTGCCGGGGGCGGTTCGGTCGGGCGGTAGGTCGGGGCACGGCCCACAAGCTAGGCCCGCCGGACGGCGGTGACTACGGTCGGTTCGGCCAGGATCACTCATTGTGCGAAGCTACGGCTACCGGTGGGTCGCCCCGTGGGGCGGACCGGCGCCCCGCGCGGCCGCGCGAGGTGGATCCGGACCCGGCGAAGACGAACCGCAAGCTCAGCGGGCATATGCGCGATCCTCGGCGCCGCCGGGGCTCCCCCGGCGGATCGAGCGCCTGTGCGGCCGCCGGTGTGCGGCTCGTACCCCCGTGCGCCCCGCCGTCCTCACCCGCCCCCCGGACGGTGTCCTCCCGGCGGCGCAAACCGCACCGGCGCGCGGCCGGCGGTGTGCGCCTGTCGCGCGTACCGGCGCGCGCCCCGGGGCGGCTCAGGCCGCACCGTCCGGCCCCCGCTTCAGGGCCGGCGCGTCACCCACCGGTACCGCAGCTCCGGGCGGCCCACCGTGCCGTACTGGGGGCGCCGGGCCGCGTGGCCGGCCTCGACCAGGTGCTCCAGGTACCGGCGGGCGGTGATCCGGGAGATGCCCACCGCCTCCGCGACACCCGCGGCGGTCATGCCCTCCCCGGCATCGCGCAGCGCCACCGTGACCCGCTCCAGGGTCGGGGCGCTCAGCCCCTTGGGGAGGGCCGCCGGGCCGGGCGCCCGCAGGACGGCCAGGGCCCGGTCCACCTCGTCCTGGCCGCTGGCCTCGCCCACCGCCGCGTGGAACTCGGCGTACCGGACCAGCCGGTCCCGCAGGGTGGCGAAGGTGAACGGTTTCAGCACGTACTGCACCACCCCGAGCGACACGCCCTCGCGGACCACGGCCAGGTCCCGCGCCGAGGTCACCGCGATCACGTCGGCGTGGTGACCGGCCGCCCGCAGCGAGCGGGCCAGCTGGAGGCCGTGCCCGTCCGGCAGGTGCAGGTCGAGCAGCAGCAGGTCGACCGCGGTGCGCTCCAGCGCGCGGCGCGCCTCCCCGCCGGAGTACGCCTTGCCGACGGCCGTGAACCCGGGCACCCGGCCGACGTACATCACATGGGCGTCCGCGGCGACCGGATCGTCCTCCACCACGAGCACCCGGATGGGCCCGCCCGTCATGCGCCGCCTCCCGTACCGACCGGCGTCGCCCCGTCCGGGGCCCGCTCCCGTCGGGACCGGGCGGCGGCCGTGGCCCGCAGCGGGAGCCGCACCTCGAAGACCGCGCCGCCGTCGTCCGGCGAGGTCACCGCCAGCGCACCGCCGTGGCGGGCCACGGCCTGCCGGACCAGGGCGAGCCCCAGCCCGCGCCCGCCCGGCCCCGCCGGCTTCGTGCTGTAGCCGCGCTGGAACAGCGTCTCGGCGTGCTCCGGGTCGACCCCCGGGCCGGTGTCCCGGACGCTGAGGACCAGCTCCGCGTCCTGCCGTGCCGGCTGCGCGCCCTCCCGGTCCGGATCCTCGTCGTGCCGGGGGCGTTCCGCGTCCTGCCGGGTCAGCGCCGTGACGGTCACCCGGGGCCGCGTGCCGCCCTGGGCCGCGTCCACGGCGTTGTCGATCAGGTTGCCGAGGATGGTGACCAGGTCCCGGGCGGGCAGCGAATCGGGCAGCAGCCCGTCGTCCAGCCGGCTGTCCCCGGACACCACCAGCTCCACGCCCCGCTCGTTGGCCTGGGCCGTCTTGCCCAGCAGCAGCGCCGCCAGCACCGGCTCGCTGACCGCCGCCACCACCTGGTCGGTGAGCGCCTGCGCCAGCTCCAGCTCGGCCGTCGCGAAGTCCACCGCCTCCTCGGCCCGGCCCAGTTCGATCAGCGACACCACCGTGTGCAGCCGGTTCGCCGCCTCGTGCGCCTGGGACCGCAGCGCCCGGGTGAAGCCCCGCTCCGAGTCCAGCTCGCCCATCAGCGACTGCAGCTCGGTGACGTCCCGCAGGGTCACCACCGTGCCGCGCCGCTCCCCGCCGGAGACCGGCGAGGTGTTCACCACCAGGACCCGGTCTTCGGTCAGGTGCACCTCGTCCACCCGGGGCTCGGAGGCGAGCAGCGCTCCCGTCAGGGGACCGGGCAGCCCCAGCTCCGCGACCGGTCTGCCCACCACGTCCTCCTCGTCGGCCACGCCCAGCAGGTCCCGGCCGCCGTCGTTGATCAGCGCGACCCGGTACTGCCCGTCCAGCATCAGCAGCCCCTCGCGCACGGCGTGGAGCGCGGCCTGATGGTAGTCGTGCATGCGGCTGAGTTCGGTCGCGTTCATGCCGTGGGTGTGCCGGCGCAGCCGTGCGTTGATGACGTACGTGCCGATCGCGCCGAGGCCGAGGGCGCCCGAGGCGACCACCAGCAGCGCCGTGAGCTGCCCCCGGGCGCGCTGACTGATCTCCTCCACCCGTATGCCCGCGCTGACCAGGCCGATGATCCGGTCCCCGTCCCGGACGGGGGTGACCGCCCGCACGGACGGGCCGAGCGTACCGGTGTAGGTCTCGGTGAAGGTGCGGCCCTCCAGGGCGGGGCCGGTGTGGCCGCGGAAGGACAGGCCGATCTCGTCGGGGTCCGGGTGGGTCCAGCGGATGCCCCGCGGGTTCATGATCGTCACGAAGTCGATGTCGGTGTCCCGCACCACCGCCAGCGCGTACGGCTGGAGGGCCGCCGAGGGGTCGGCCGAGCGGATCGCCTCCCGGACGGAGGGCGAGTCGGCGACCGAGAGCGCCACCGCCGTGGCCTGGTCACCCGCCGCCTTCTCCGCCTGGCTGCGGTCGCTGACGAAGCCGAACACCGCGTACCCCACCACCAGCACCGCGATCAGCACGGCCTGCATGGCGAACAGCTGGCCCGCGAGGCTGCGGGGCCGGGGGAGGGGCAGACGCATCCCGTCAGTGTGCCTTCCGGTCCCGCGATGAACTAAATGAACGGAAGGGTGACCGCGCTCACAGGGCGAGACATAGTCACGGCGTTCCCCCGAACACCAACCCCCGGACGTGAGCCGCACGCCGGTGATGCCGACGACGACGTCAAGGAGGGCCGCCGTGACCAGCACAGCCGATACGGCACCAGCCGCACCCAAGGTCAAGCGGGACCGCACGCACTACCTCTACATCGCGGTGATCATCGCGGTCGCCCTCGGCATCGGCGTGGGCCTGCTCGCCCCGGACTTCGCGGTCGGGCTGAAGCCCATCGGCACCGGGTTCGTGAACCTGATCAAGATGATGATCTCGCCGATCATCTTCTGCACGATCGTGCTGGGCATCGGCTCCGTGCGGAAGGCCGCCAAGGTCGGCGCGGTCGGCGGGATCGCCCTCGGCTACTTCATGGTCATGTCGGTCGTCGCGCTCGCCATCGGGCTGATCGTCGGCAACATCCTCGACCCGGGCACCGGCCTCGCCGTCACCGACGCGGTCAAGGAGACCGGCCACGCCCAGATCGACACCGAGGCCAAGGACACCACCGAGTTCCTGCTCGGCGTCATCCCGGCCACCATCGTGTCCGCCTTCACCTCCGGCGAGGTCCTGCAGACCCTGCTGATCGCCCTGCTGTGCGGCTTCGCCCTGCAGGCCATGGGCAACGCGGGCCGGCCGGTCCTGCGCGGCATCGAGCACATCCAGCGCCTGGTCTTCCGCGTCCTGGCCATGATCATGTGGGCCGCGCCGGTCGGCGCCTTCGGCGCCATGGCCGCGGTCACCGGATCCGCCGGTCTCGACGCCCTCAAGAGCCTCGCCGTGCTGATGCTCGGCTTCTACGTCACCTGCGTGCTCTTCATCTTCCTGGTGCTGGGCGCCATGCTGCGGATCGTCGCGGGCCTGAACATCTGGACCCTGTTCCGCTACCTGGGCCGCGAGTTCCTGCTGATCCTGTCGACCTCGTCCTCCGAGTCGGCCCTGCCGCGGCTCATCGCCAAGATGGAGCACCTGGGCGTCAGCAAGCCGGTGGTCGGCATCACCGTCCCGACCGGCTACTCCTTCAACCTCGACGGCACCATGATCTACATGACCATGGCCTCGCTGTTCATCGCCGACGCCATGGGCACGCCGATGTCGGTCGGCGAGCAGATCCCGCTGCTGCTGTTCCTGCTGGTCGCCTCGAAGGGCGCGGCCGGCGTGACCGGCGCGGGCCTGGCGACGCTGGCCGGCGGCCTGCAGTCGCACAAGCCGGCCCTGGTGGACGGCATCGGCCTCATCGTCGGCATCGACCGCTTCATGAGCGAGGCCCGCGCCCTGACGAACTTCGCGGGCAACGCGGTCGCCACCGTGCTGATCGGCACCTGGACCAAGGAGATCGACAAGGAGCGGGTCCAGGAGGTCCTGGCCGGCCGGGCGCCGTTCGACGAGCGGACCCTGCTGGACGACCACGCCGGCGAACCGGACCAGGCCGCCGCCCCCGCGGAGCCGGCCGGGGCGGACGGCGAGAAGGAACTCGCCAAGGCCTGACGCCACGGCCGCACGGGCCCGTGCGGCCGTCCGTTCCTCCCGGGCGGCCGGGTGGTTCCCCCCACCTCCTGCCGCTCAGCCGCCCGGGTCCCCGGAGGCCCTTCCCGTACCGGGCCTCCACCCCGCCGAGCGGCCGGGTCCCGTCCCCCGCGGGCCCGGCCGCCCGGTCCGTGTCCGGACACGACAAAACCCCCGGCAATTGCGTCCGGGGGTTTTCGCGGCGTATATTCAATGATTCGCGACTTCCAGAGGAAGAATCGCATGTGAAGTTCAGTGAGCTCATTATATCCGGGCGGGAGTTGCATTGTCAAACACCGAATTTCCGGACGATGAATTGCGAGAGGAACAGGAATTCATCGACGGACTGTACGCACGCGTCGACGCCGTCCGCGGCGACGCCGAGGACTCCGTGACGGACGCCCTCGCCCAGGGGAACACGCCCATGCAGGCCCGGCTGGAACGGGACATCCTCGTCGCCGAGCGCTCCGGCCTGCTCGCCGCGCTCAACGCGGTGGACGGCTCCCTCTGCTTCGGCCGCATCGACCTCGCCGCCGGCGACAGCCACCACATCGGCCGCATCGGGCTGCGCGCCGACGACGCCGACCGCACCCCCGTCCTCATCGACTGGCGCGCCGACGTGGCCCGCCCGTTCTACCTCGCCACCGGCCACACCCCGATGGGACTGAGGCGCCGCCGCCACATCTCCACCGAGGGCCGCGAGGTCACCGCCCTGCACGACGAGATCCTCGACCTGGGCGACGAGACCCGCACCGGCCACGAGGACCCCACCGGCGACGCCGTGCTGCTCGCCGCCCTCAACTCCGCGCGCACCGGCCGCATGGGCGACATCGTCCGTACCATCCAGGCCGACCAGGACCGCATCATCCGCGCCCCGCACCGCGGGGTCATGGTCGTGGAGGGCGGCCCCGGCACCGGCAAGACCGCGGTCGCCCTGCACCGCGCCGCCTACCTCCTCTACGAGCACCGCGACCTGCTGGCCCGCCGTGCCGTCCTGATCGTCGGCCCCAACCCGGCGTTCCTCGGCTACATCGGCGAGGTGCTGCCCAGCCTCGGCGAGACCGGCGTGCTGCTGGCGACCGTGGGCGAGCTGTTCCCCGGCGTGCGGACGACCCGGACCGACACCCCCGAGGCCGCCGCCGTCAAGGGCCGGGCGGAGATGGCCGGTGTCCTCGCCGAGGCGGTCCGCGCCCGGCAGGCGCTGCCCGACCCGGTGATCACCATCGAGCACGACCGCGACGTGCTGATGCTCGACGACGACCTGGTGCGCGTGGCACGGGAACGCACCCGGGCCGCCAGGCTGCCCCACAACGAGGCCCGGGAGCACTTCGAGGGACACATCCTCAACACGCTCACCGACATGGTCGCCGAACGCATCGGCACCGACCCCTACGACGGTTCCAACCTGCTCGACCCCAGCGACGTCACCCAGATCCGCGACGAACTCGCCGAGAACCCGGAGGTCTGGTCCGCCATCGACCTGCTGTGGCCGCGGCTCACCCCGCAACGCCTGGTCGCCGACCTCCTCGCGGCCCCGGAGGACTTCCTGCCCGCCGAGGACGCCGACGCGGTCCGCCGCCCGGTGACCCGGCACTGGACCGTCTCCGACGTGCCGCTGCTCGACGAGGCCGCCGAACTCCTCGGCGAGGACGACCGCCTGGCCCGCGAGCGGGCCGACCGCGAACGGCGGGCGCAGGTCGCCTACGCGCAGGGCGTCCTGGACGTCTCGTACGCCTCGCGGACCTACGAGTTCGAGGACAAGGAGGAGGACGACCCCGACTCCGTCGAGGTGCTGTCCGCGCACGACATCATCGACGCCGAGCGCTTCGCCGAACGCCACGAGGAGGAGGACCACCGCAGCGCCGCCGAACGCGCCGCCGCCGACCGCACCTGGGCCTTCGGGCACATCATCGTCGACGAGGCGCAGGAGCTGTCGCCGATGGCCTGGCGGCTGCTGATGCGGCGCAGCCCCACCCGCTCGATGACCCTGGTCGGCGACCCTGCGCAGACCTCGGAGGCGGGCGGCGTCGGCTCCTGGTCGGACATCCTCGCCCCCTACGTGGAGGACCGCTGGGAGCACACCCGGCTCGGCGTCAACTACCGCACCCCGGCCGAGATCATGGACGTCGCGGCGGCCGTGGTCCGCGCCGAGCACCCCGGCTTCGAGCCGCCCGGCTCGGTCCGCTCCACCGGCGTCCGGCCCTGGGCCCGGGCGAGCGACGACCTGCCCGGCGCCGTCGCAAAGGCGGTGGGGGAGCTCACCCCCGTCGAGGGACGGCTCGCCGTGATCGCGCCCCGGGACCTGCACCGCGCCCTGGCCGCGCGCCTGGACGGGGTCACCGCGGGCGCCGAGCCGGACCTGACGCACGACGTGGTCCTGCTCGACCCGCGCCAGGCCAAGGGGCTGGAGTTCGACTCCGTGCTCGTGGTCGAGCCCGGCCGGTACGGCACCAGCGACCTGTACGTGGCGCTCACCCGGGCCACCCAGCGGCTCGGCGTCCTGCACACCGAGCCGCTGCCGGAACCGCTGGCCCGGGCGCTCGCCCCGGACCCCGCCTGACGCGGGACCCGGGGCCGCCCGCCCGGGTCACGCCGGGCGCAGCCACACCGTCGCCAGGGGCGGCAGGACCAGCCGGACGCTCGCCGGGTGTCCGTGCCGGCCCTGCGGCTCCGGCTTCACCGGGTCCGGGTTGCCGACGTCGCTCCCGCCGTAGCGGGCGGCGTCGGTGTTCACGGCCTCGTGCCAGGCGGGCACGTCGTCCGGCACCCCGAGCCGGTACGCGGAGCGGACGACCGGGGCGAAGTTGCTGACCGCGAGCAGCGGGGTGCCGTCGGCGTCGTACCGCAGGAAGGCGAGCACGTTGTCCTCCGCGGCGTCCCCCGTCACCCAGCGGAACCCCTCCGGACGGGTGTCGAGGCGCCACAGTGCGGGAGTGCGCCGGTAGACGGTGTTCAGCTCCCGCACCAGGTCCCGCACCCCGCGGTGGTCGGCCTCGGCACCGTAGTGCGGGTCCAGCAGCCACCAGTCCGGCCCGTGCGCCTCCGACCACTCGGCGCCCTGGGCGAACTCCTGCCCCATGAACAGCAGTTGCTTGCCCGGGTGGGCCCACATGAAGCCCAGGTAGGCGCGCAGGTTGGCGCGCTGCTGCCACCAGTCGCCGGGCATCTTCGACACCAGGGACCGCTTTCCGTGCACCACTTCGTCGTGCGAGATCGGCAGGACGTAGTTCTCGCTGTAGGCGTACACCATCGAGAAGGTCATCTCGTGGTGGTGGTGCCGGCGGTGCACCGGGTCGTGGCTCATGTAGGCCAGCGAGTCGTGCATCCAGCCCATGTTCCACTTGAGCCCGAAGCCCAGGCCGCCGAAGCCGCTCGGACCGTGGTGGTGGGTGGCCCGGGTGACGCCGTCCCAGGCGGTCGACTCCTCGGCGATCGTCACCACGCCGGGCACCCTGCGGTACACCGTGGCGTTCATCTCCTGGAGGAAGGCCACCGCGTCCAGGTTCTCCCGCCCGCCGTGCTCGTTCGGCGTCCACTGGCCGGGCTCGCGCGAGTAGTCCAGGTAGAGCATCGAGGCGACCGCGTCCACCCGCAGCCCGTCGATGTGGAACTCCTCGCACCAGTACAGGGCGTTGGCCACCAGGAAGTTGCGCACCTCGCGCCGCCCGAAGTCGAACTCCAGGGTGCCCCAGTCGGGATGCGCGGCCCGCAGCGGATCGGCGTGCTCGTACAGCGGCCGCCCGTCGAACTCGGCCAGCGCCCACTCGTCGCGCGGGAAGTGCGCGGGCACCCAGTCCATCAGGACCCCGATGCCCGCCCGGTGCAGCGCGTCCACCAGGTACTTGAAGTCGTCGGGGGTGCCGAGCCGGGCCGTCGGCGCGTAGAAGCCGGTGACCTGGTAGCCCCAGGAGCCGCCGAAGGGGTGCTCGGCGACCGGCATCAGTTCCACGTGCGTGAAGCCCAGGTCCTTGACGTAGGCGGGGAGCTGCTCGGCGAGCTGCCGGTAGGTCTGCCCCGGCCGCCAGGACGGCAGGTGCACCTCGTACACCGAGAACGGCCGCTCGTGGGCCGGCGCCTGCGCCCGCTGCTCCAGCCACTCGGCGTCGCCCCACACGTACTCCGACGAAGTGATCACCGAGGAGGTGGCCGGGGGGACCTCGGTCCGGCGGGCCATCGGGTCGGCGCGCAGCGTGCGCGAGCCGTCCGGCCGGGTGATGTCGAACTTGTACAGCTCGCCGTCGCCGATGCCCGGCACGAACAGCTCCCACACCCCGGTGGATCCCAGGGAGCGCATGGGGAAGGCGGTGGCGTCCCAGAAGTTGAAGGTGCCCGCCACCCGCACCCCGCGCGCGTTGGGCGCCCACACCGAGAACCGGGTGCCGCTCACGCCCTCGTGCGTCATCGGGTGCGCGCCCAGCACCGTCCACAGCTCCTCGTGCCGGCCCTCACCGATCAGGTGCAGGTCCAGCTCGCCGAGCGTGGGCAGGAACCGGTAGGCGTCCTCGGTCTCGTGGACCGTGTCCGGGTAGCGCACCAGCAGGTGGTACGCCGGGACCTCCCGCAGCGGCAGCAGCCCGGAGAAGAACCCCGCGCCGTCGTCGTGCAGGTCCACCCGCAGGCCGCAGGAGACGACCGTGACCGCGTGGGCGTACGGCTTGAACACCCGGAAGACGACCCCGCCGGGCACGGGGTGGGCACCGAGCACGTCGTGCGGGGCGTGATGCGTGCCGTTCAGCAGCCGCTCCCGGTCCTCGTCGCCGAGGGCCGGGGAGACGGCGATCTCCATGTCGGGGGGTACGGGCTGACGGGTGGCGGTGTCCCCGGCCGGCCCCGGCACCCGCGCCGCCCCGGCGCCGGACGGTGCTCCGGCACCGGACGCCGCCCCGGTGCGACCGTCCGCCGGGATCGCCTCCCGAGGGCTGTCCTTCTCCGTCGGGGCCTTCTCCGCCCGGACCTTCTTCGCCGGGACCTTGTCCGCCCGGACCTGCGTCGCCGGGATCTTCTTCGCGGGGGCCTTCTTCGCCGCGGTCTTCTTCGGCCCGGCCTTCCGGGCCTTCTCCGCCGTCTTCCTCGCTGCCGCCGTCTTCTCGGCTGCGGCCTTCTGCGCCGCCGTCTTCTTCGCTGCCGCCCCCGTCTTCTTCGCCGCCCCCGTCTTCTTCGCCGCCCCCGTCTTCTTCGCCGTGCCCTCGGCCGTCGCCGCCGGGGTCTTCTTCTCCGCCGCCTTCACCGTCGCCGCGGCCCGGGCGGCGCCGGCCTTCTTCGTCGTCTCCCGCGCCGCCTTGCCCGCCGGCGCCGGCCCCGCCGCCCCCCCGCCGGCCGCCGCGGCCTTCCGGCCGGCGGTGCCGGTCCCGGCGGCCTTCCTCGCGGCGGACTTCTTCCTCGGCGCGGCGGGCGGCGGCACGGCCTGCCGCTCGGCCGGCGGTCCGTCCGGCTGTTCGGGCTGCGGAGCGCTGGGCTCGGGGCGGGGGGTCACGGGCGGAGCCTCCTGGACGAAGGGGGTGGTCAGGTCGGGTCGGCGGCGCCGGAACCGGCGAGCCGGCGCACGGCGGCCATCGGCACGGGCAGCCACTCGGGGCGGTGCCGGGCCTCGTACAGCACCTCGTAAACCGCCTTGTCGGTCTCATAGGCACGCAGCAGCACCGGTTCGGTGCGCGGGTCGCGGCCGGCGGTCTCCGCGTAGCCCGTGCAGTAGGCCGCCCGGCAGCGCGCGGCCCAGTCGGCCTGCGGCGGGTCCACGGAGCGGGCCGCGTAGTCGAAGGAGCGCAGCATGCCCGCCACGTCCCGCACGGCGGGCTGGGGCATGCGGCGCTCGGCCAGCGGGCGGGCCGGCTCGCCCTCGAAGTCGATCAGCGACCATTCCCCGGCCGGGGACCGCAGGCACTGCCCCAGGTGCAGGTCGCCGTGCACCCGCTGCGCGGTCCACACGTGCCCCTCGGAGGCCAGGTCCTGAAGTGCGGTGAACGCCGACCGCAGCCCCGCCTCGTACGGCCGCAGCGCCGCGACCGCCCGCACCGCCGCGTGCAGCCGCTCGGTCATGCCGTCGACCATGGACCGCAGCTGCGGGTGGCCCAGGCTGACGGTCGGCAGGGCGCGGGCCAGCGAGGTGTGCACCTCGGCCGTGGCGCGCCCGAGGGCCCGGGCGTCGGCGAGGAAGTCCTCGCCCTTGGCCAGCGCCCGCAGCGCCAGCTCCCAGCCGTCCGTCGCGCCCTGCACGTACGGCTGGAGCACTCCCAGGACGTACGGTTCCGCCGCGGGCGGACCGGCGGCCCCGGCATCGGCGTCCGCGAGCAGCCAGGCCGTGGGCGGCGGCACCCGGGTCCCGCCCTCCCGCGCCAGCGCCAGCGGCAGCTCCAGGTCGGGGTTGACACCCGGCACGACCCGGCGCAGCAGCTTCAGGATGTAGGTGTCCCCGTAGACGACGGAGGAGTTGGACTGCTCGGCGGTCATCAGGCGCGGCACCAGGCCGGGCCGGATCTCCTGGCGCGGGTCCCGCTCGAAACGGAGCCCGCCGATCCGTGCCTGGGTGCGCAGGGCTTCCAGGAGCAGTTCGGCGGGCCGGGTGTCGTGCAGGGCCTCGTAGACCGTCCGTCCGGCCAGCGGGCCCCGGGTGACATGACCGATCAGCGCGGGCGCGAGCCGGGGCGGCAGCGCCTCGCGCACGCCTATGAACAGCTGGTAGCAGTCACCGGGCTGCCGCTCCTGCCCGCCGTGGCCCGCCGCGAGCGGCTGCTGCGCCCGGACCAGCAGGTGGTACAGGCCCAGCTTGGCGGTGGACGGCAGCAGCTCGGTGACCGCGACCGGGGTGAACCCCGTGACGGGGCGCCCCTTGCCCGCGAACCAGCGCTGTCTGGGCAGCCATTCCCTCAGCAGCGGATCGAGTGACGCAAGGAGGCCGGGCGGTGCGCTGACGGTGCGGGTGACGGCTTCCGACATGGCGTCGCGTCCTTTCCCCCTCGTCGGCGGGCCCCCAGGGCGCCGCCGGTGGGCGGGGTGTTACTGATGCGTGCCCCGGGCGGGGCGGAGGAAACCGCACCGCCCCGGTTCTACGCGGCGTCCTTGCGGAGCCGGAACCAGTAGAAGCCGTGCCCCCCGAGGGTCATCAGGTACGGCAGTTCCCCGACGGCGGGGAAGCGCACCCCGCCGAACAGCTCCACCGGGTGCCGCCCCTCGAAGGCGCTGAGATCCAGCTCGGTGGGCTGCGCGAAACGGGAGAAGTTGTTGACGCACAGGACCAGGTCGTCCTCGTACTCGCGCAGGAAGGCGAGGACGGCCGGGTTGGAGGACGGCAGTTCGGTGTAGGTGCCCAGGCCGAAGGCCGGGTTCTGCTTGCGGATCTCGATCATGCGCCGGGTCCAGTGGAGCAGGCTGGAGGGGGAGGCCATGGAGGCTTCGACGTTGGTGACCTGGTAGCCGTAGACCGGGTCCATGATCGTGGGCAGGTAGAGGCGGCCGGGGTCGGAGGAGGAGAAGCCGGCGTTGCGGTCGGGGGTCCACTGCATGGGGGTGCGCACGGCGTCGCGGTCGCCGAGCCAGATGTTGTCGCCCATGCCGATCTCGTCGCCGTAGTACATGACGGGGGAGCCGGGCAGGGAGAGCAGCAGGGCGGTGAAGAGTTCGATCTGGTTGCGGTCGTTGTCCAGCAGCGGGGCGAGCCGGCGGCGGATGCCGATGTTGGCCCGCATGCGGGGGTCCTTGGCGTACTCGGCCCACATGTAGTCGCGTTCCTCGTCGGTGACCATCTCCAGGGTCAGCTCGTCGTGGTTGCGCAGGAAGATGCCCCACTGGCAGCCGGAGGGGATGGCGGGGGTCTTGGCGAGGATCTCCGAGACGGGGTAGCGGGACTCGCGGCGGACGGCCATGAAGATGCGCGGCATGACGGGGAAGTGGAACGCCATGTGGCACTCGTCGCCGCCGGCGGCGTAGTCGCCGAAGTAGTCCACGACGTCCTCGGGCCACTGGTTGGCCTCGGCCAGCAGCACGGTGTCGGGGTACTGCGCGTCGATCTCCTTGCGCACCCGCTTCAGGAACGCGTGGGTCTCCGGCAGGTTCTCGCAGTTGGTGCCCTCCCGCTGGTACAGGTACGGCACCGCGTCCAGCCGGAACCCGTCGATGCCCAGGTCCAGCCAGAACTTCAGCGCGGAGATCATCTCCTCCTGCACCGCCGGGTTGTCGTAGTTGAGGTCCGGCTGGTGGGAGAAGAAGCGGTGCCAGTAGTACTGCTTGCGCACCGGGTCGTAGGTCCAGTTGGACGCCTCGGTGTCGACGAAGATGATGCGCGCGTCCTGGAACTGCTTGTCGTCGTCGGCCCACACGTAGTAGTCCCCGTAGGGGCCGTCGGGGTCCTTGCGGGACTCCTGGAACCACGGGTGCTGGTCGCTGGTGTGGTTCATGACGAAGTCGATGATCACGCGCATGCCCCGCTGGTGCGCGGAGTCGACGAACTCCACGAAGTCGGCGAGGTCGCCGAACTCGGGCAGCACGGCGGTGTAGTCGGAGACGTCGTAGCCGCCGTCGCGCAGCGGGGACTTGAAGAACGGCGGCAGCCACAGGCAGTCCACGCCGAGCCACTGGAGGTAGTCCAGTTTGGCGGTCAAACCCTTCAGGTCGCCGACGCCGTCACCGTTGCTGTCCTGGAAGGAACGGACCAGCACCTCGTAGAAGACGGCGCGTTTGAACCACTCGGGATCCCGGTCCCCGGCGGGGGTGTCCTCGAAGGTGTCCGGCACGGGTTCGTTGACGATCATGATGTGGGTGACCCTCCCATGTGCGGAGTGGACGGCCGCAGATCCGACGTGTGCTCACCCGGGGTGTGGTCCCCGGGCCCCCGGCCGACGACGAGTACATGCGCTCCCCCCGGCCCCAGGCGCACGTAGTTGGCGCTGCCCCAGTGATAGGTCTCTCCGGTGAGCTCGTCGCGCACCGGCACCGTCTCGTGCCGGTCCAGGCCGAGACGCGGCATGTCCAACGAGACCGTGGCCTCCTGGGTGTGGTGCGGGTCGAGGTTGGCGACCACCAGAACCGTGTTCGAACCCTTCCGTTTCGAGTATGCGATGACCGGCTCCTGGTCCGCATGGTGGAAGTGCAGGTCCCGCAGCTGGCGCAGGGCGGGGTTCTCCCGGCGGAGGGTGTTGAGCTTGGTGATGAGCGGGGCGATGGTGCGTCCCTCGCGTTCGGCTGCTTCCCAGTCGCGGGGCCTGAGCTGGTACTTCTCGGAGTCGAGGTACTCCTCGCTGCCTTCGCGCAGCGGGGTGTTCTCGCACAGTTCGTAGCCGCTGTAGATGCCCCAGGTCGGCGAGAGGGTGGCGGCGAGGACCGCGCGGACCTCGAAGGCGGGCCGGCCGCCGTGCTGCAGATAGGCGTGCAGGATGTCGGGGGTGTTGGCGAAGAAGTTGGGCCGCATGTAGGAGGCGGCCTCCCCCGACAGTTCGGTCAGGTACTCGGTCAGTTCCTGCTTGCTGTTGCGCCAGGTGAAGTAGGTGTACGACTGCTGGAAGCCGATCTGCGCCAGCGTGTGCATCATCGCCGGCCGGGTGAACGCCTCCGCCAGGAAGATCACGTCCGGGTCGGTGCGGTTGATCTCACCGATCACCCGCTCCCAGAACACCACCGGCTTGGTGTGCGGATTGTCCACCCGGAAGATCCGCACCCCCGCCCCCATCCAGTGCCGCAGCACCCGGCAGGTCTCCGCCACCAGCCCGTCCATGTCCGCGTCGAACGCGACCGGGTAGATGTCCTGGTACTTCTTCGGCGGGTTCTCCGCGTACGCGATCGACCCGTCCGGGCGGTGGTGGAACCACTCCGGATGCTTGTGCACCCACGGATGGTCCGGCGAGCACTGCAGCGCGAAGTCCAGCGCCACCTCCATGCCCAGCTCACCCGCCCGCGCCACGAACCGCGCGAAGTCCTCCAGGGTGCCCAGCCGCGGATGCACCGCGTCGTGGCCGCCCTCCGCCGACCCGATCGCCCACGGCACCCCCACATCGTCCGGACCCGCGTCCAGCGTGTTGTTCGGCCCCTTGCGGAACGTCGTCCCGATGGGGTGGATCGGCGGCAGGTAGACCACGTCGAAACCCATCGCCGCGATCGCGTCCAGCCGCCGCGCGGCCGTCTCGAACGTGCCGTGCGGCTCCCGCTCGGTGCCCTCCGAGCGCGGGAAGTACTCGTACCACGACCCGAACAGCGCCCGCTCCCGCTCCACCAGCAACGGCAACGGCTCACTGCTGGTCACCAGCTCCCGCAACGGATACCGCGCCAGCACCGCGTCCACGTCGGGAGTCAGCGCGGCCGCCAGCCGGGAGGCCGCCGGGCGGCGTGCGTCGCGCAGCGCGTCCACGGCCGCCAGCAGGACCTCCCGCGGCTCCTTCTCCGGCACGTCCGTCGCCGCCCGCTCGTGCAGGCGGGCCCCCTCCTCCAGCACCAGCTCGGTGTCGAGACCCGCCGGGACCTTGATCCGCGCGTGGTGCCGCCATGTGGTGACCGGATCACCCCAGGCCTCCACGGTGTACGTCCACAGGCCGGGCTCACCGGCGGTGACCTCGGCGCCCCACCGGTCGGTGCCGGGCGCCAGCTCCCGCATCGGCGTGAACGGCCCCGGCCGGCCCCCCGGATCCGTCAGCACCACGTTGGCGGCCACCGCGTCGTGCCCCTCGCGGAACACCGTGGCCGAGACCTGGAACGTCTCCCCGGTGACGGCCTTGGCGGGCCGGAGCCCGCCCCGGACCAGCGGGCGCACGTCCAGGACCGGGATGCGGCCCACCGACGGCACGGGGCCCGTGGCGGAGGCGTGACCGGCGAGGGTGTCCGGACCGGCGACGCTCGGCGCCCCCGTCCCGGCCGGCCCGGCGGCCGGCGGCGGACCGTGGTCCGAGGCACGGGCCGGAGGGGATTCGGCGGCCCCCCGCCGCGCGCGGGCGCCGGGCGTCGGGGGCGATGACGAGTGGTGCTTGGCGGGCATGACCGCTCCTGTCCGCGTCAACGTGGGTGGGCGGATGACTGGGGGAAGGCGGGTCCTGCGTGGTGCTCCTGAGGGAGTACCCGCAGGAGCCTTCCCACCCTATTCGGGTGGGCAATCCGGCACTTTGTTAACTACTCGCGCGTATGTCGACACGGCGGAGTCGATTGTTTCGGTACCCCGCGGCCCGGCCCTCCGGGCGCCGGGCCCGTGCCCGCTCCGGCGGCCCTCCCGGGTCCCGCGCCGGCGGCCGGGTACGGCTGCGGACGGGTGGACGGCCCCCGGCCCCCAAGGGCGCGGCGCACCGGCCCGCCGGCCGGCCGCCGTCCCCCGCACCACCCCTGCGACCAGGCACGTCGCCGCCCGCACCGGGGCGGGGCGGGTGCGCGGCCGGGTGCTGCGCCGCCGCACGGGACGGGTGCGGGCGGCCCCGTCGGTCTGCCGCCGGGCTCGGCGGCCCGGCGACGGCCGAGGTGCCGCCGGAGCGGCTGCCGTGACGGAGGAGCCCGGTGGGGGATGCGGACCGGCCACCGTGGCGTCCGCGGGAAACGGCCGGATTCTTGTCCTGCGGCCCGTCCGTGCCGCCGGGCGTCCGTCCCGCCCGCCGTCCGGCCGCCTGCCCTCCGGCCCTGCCGGTCGCCGGGCGCCCCCAGCCGGCGCTCCGCGATCACCGGGCCCACCGGCCTCCGGGACGGTCCGGGCAGCCGCCACGCCCGGGGTGCGGAGCGTGCGGGACCAAATAGCACAAGAGCGCCCACAGGTGGGGAACCGGCCACATCGGGTATGCGAGGAATCGTTTGCTCTGCCCCACGGCACCACCCGCTCGCCCGGCCTCCGGCACGACGGCCTCCCGCGCCGGTACTGTCGGCAGGGATGCCGAGACGCACACCGCGTCTGTCACGAACGCGCCGAGGTGGAATGTGAAGGCGATCCGTCGATTCACCGTCCGACCCGTTCTCCCCGAACCCCTCCGGCCCCTCAGCGATCTGGCCCGCAACCTGCGCTGGTCCTGGCACGAAGGGACCCGCGACCTCTTCCGGTCCGTCGACCCGGAACGCTGGGCCGCCGCGGGCTGCGACCCGGTCCGGCTGCTGGGCAGCGTGCCGCCCGCCCGGCTCGGCGAACTCGCCGGCGACCATCTCTTCCTCGACCGCCTCACCGCGGTCACCGACGACCTGGACGACTACCTCACCGGCGACCGCTGGTACCAGTCCCGCACCGACGACCTGCCCGCCGCCATCGCCTACTTCTCCCCGGAATTCGGCATCACCGCCGCCCTGCCGCAGTACTCCGGCGGCCTGGGCATCCTCGCCGGAGACCACCTCAAGGCCGCCAGCGACCTGGGCGTGCCGCTCATCGGCGTCGGCTTGCTCTACCGGCACGGCTACTTCCGCCAGTCCCTGTCGCGGGACGGCTGGCAGCAGGAGCACTACCCCGTCCTCGACCCCAACGAGCTGCCCCTGGTCCCGCTCCAGGAACCCGACGGCACCACCGCGCACGTCACCCTCGCCCTGCCGGGCGGCCGGTCGCTGCACGCCCGGATCTGGCTGGCCCAGGTCGGCCGGGTCCCGCTGCTGCTGCTGGACTCCGACGTCGAGGAGAACGACCCCGGCGAGCGCGGCGTCACCGACCGGCTCTACGGCGGCGGCAGCGAGCACCGGCTGCTGCAGGAGATGCTGCTCGGCATAGGAGGGGTGCGGGCGGTCCGGGCGTACTGCAGGCTCACCGGGCACGCCGCCCCCGAGGTCTTCCACACCAACGAGGGCCACGCCGGCTTCCTCGGCCTGGAGCGCATCGCCGAGCTGGGCGCCGAGGGGCTCGACTTCGCCGCCGCGCTGGAGGCGGTCCGGGCCGGCACCGTGTTCACCACCCACACGCCCGTCCCGGCCGGCATCGACCGCTTCGACCGCGAACTGGTCGCCCGGCACTTCGGCCCCGGCGCCGAACTGCCCGGCATCGACGTCGACCGCGTCCTGCGGCTCGGCATGGAGACGTACCCGGGCGGGGAGGCGAACCTCTTCAACATGGCGGTGATGGGGCTGCGCCTCGCCCAGCGCGCCAACGGCGTCTCCCTGCTGCACGGGCACGTCAGCCGGGAGATGTTCGCCGGGCTGTGGCCCGGTTTCGACCCGGCGGAGGTGCCCATCACCTCCGTCACCAACGGGGTGCACGCCCCCACCTGGGTGGCCCCCGAGGTGTTCCGGCTCGGCGCCCGGAAGATCGGCGAGGCACGGGCCGAGGAGGCTCTGACCGTCGGCGACTCCGACCGCTGGGACTCGGTCGCGGACATCGCCGACCAGGAGATCTGGGAGCTGCGCCGCTCCCTGCGTGAGCTGCTGGTGATGGAGGTGCGCGAGCGGCTGCGCGCCTCGTGGCGGCAGCGCGGGGCCGGTACGGCCGAGCTGGGCTGGATCGACCGGGTGCTCGACCCGGACGTGCTGACCATCGGGTTCGCCCGGCGGGTCCCGTCGTACAAGCGGCTGACACTCATGCTGCGCGACAAGGACCGGCTGATGGAGCTGCTGCTGCACCCCGAGCGGCCGGTGCAGATCGTCGTCGCGGGCAAGGCGCACCCGGCGGACGAGGGCGGCAAGCGGCTCATCCAGGAACTCGTCCGGTTCGCCGACGACCCGCGGGTGCGGCACCGGATCGTCTTCCTGCCCGACTACGGCATGGCGATGGCGCAGAAGCTCTACCCCGGCTGCGACATCTGGCTGAACAACCCGCTGCGGCCGCTGGAGGCGTGCGGGACGAGCGGGATGAAGGCCGCGCTGAACGGCTGCCTCAACCTCTCGGTGCTGGACGGCTGGTGGGACGAGTGGTTCCAGCCCGACTTCGGCTGGGCCATCCCCACCGCCGACGGCAGCGCCACGGACCCCGACCGGCGGGACGCCATAGAGGCCGCCGCCCTCTACGACCTGCTGGAGCAGCGGGTGACCCCCCGCTTCTACGAGCGGGGCGAGAGCGGGCTGCCCGACCGGTGGCTGGAGATGGTCCGCCACACCCTCGGCTCGCTCGGCCCCAAGGTGCTGGCCGGGCGGATGGTCCGGGAGTACGTCGAGCGCCTCTACGCGCCCGCCGCGTCCGCGCACCGCGCCATGGACCCGCGGACGGCTCGCGAACTGGCCGGCTGGAAGGCCCGGGTGCGGTCCGCCTGGCCCGGGGTGAGCGTCGACCACGTGGAGACCTCCGACACCCAGGCGACCGCCGAACTGGGCACCACGCTGGCCCTGCGGGTGCGGGTGAACCTCGGCGACCTCGGCCCGGACGACGTGGAGGTGCAGGCGGTCTCCGGACGGGTGGACGAGGCGGACCGCATCACCGACGCGAACGCCGTGCCGCTGAAGCCGTCGGGGGCACCGGACCCGGAGGGCCGCTGGGTGTACGAGGGCCCGCTGTCCCTGGACCGCACCGGGCCGTTCGGCTACACGGTCCGCATCCTGCCCGGGCACCGGCTGCTGGCGTCCGGCGCGGAGATGGGCCTGCTCGCCGTGCCGTCCGACGACCTGGTGGCGGCCGCCGGTCTGCTGATGAGGTGACACCCCCGGGGGCGGCGGGGACTCACGGGTCCTCGACGCCGTCGGTGGCCAGGCGGCGCAGGACGGTTCCGCAGCGGCGCGCGTAGGCGTGCTGGAGCCCGCGCGTCGCCGGGCCGCCGGCCCGGGCGTACCAGGCCGCCGGCCGGCTGAAGGCGGACACGGTCAGCCACACGGTCCCGTCCCCGGTGCGGTCCACCACGAAGGACTCCTCGCCGCGCTCCGGGTGGCCGGCCAGGGTGCCGTAGGCCCAGCCCGCCCTGCGGTGCTCCTCCTCGGCCCAGACCACCCGGCACGGGGCCCGGACGACTCCGGCGAGGGTGACGGTGACGTCCACCCCGGGGGCGGCCCGGTCGGCGGCGGCGTCCACCCCGACGCCCATGGCCCGGTGCATCTCCCAGGTGAACAGCGCCCGGGTGGCCTGCCGGAACACCACCTCGCCCTCGCCCAGCCGGGTACGGACGTGCAGGGGGTGGAAACCCGGTGGGCAGAAGCCCTGTTCACGGGTCTTGCCGACGTGGTCGTAGGTGAAGTCCGCCGAAGACATGGGACCCAAGGGTAGGGCGGCGCCCGCGCCGTGGAGCACGGCGGGGCGCCGCCCGGTGGGCTCGTCCCGGTTTACGGGAAGGTGAGCTTGAAACTGTTGATGTAGCCGGTGTCGTACCGTGCCCGGTCCTGCACGCGCAGCTTCCAGGTGCCGTTGGCCGTCTCCGAGGAGGCGTTGACCGTGTAGGTCTCCTGGATGTTGTCGGCGGAGCCGCCGGTGCGGCTGCGCAGCGGGTACACGGTGCCGTCCGGGGCCACCAGGTCGACGACCAGGTCGCCGCTCCAGGTGTGCCGGATGTCCACCGTCACGCGGAGGTCGGACGGGGCGTTGCCGGAGCGTCCGGTGACGGTGACCGAGGAGGTCACCGCGGCGCCGTTGTCCGGGATCGCCACGTCGGCGGTGTTCTCGAAGGACGTGCCGCCGCCGCCACCGCCGTCACCGGGGCGCGAGCCCACGTTGACGCCCGCCCAGGCGTCCTGCACCGCCTTGTACTCGGCGCTGTCCGTCCCGTACAGCTCACCGGCCGCCGCCAGGGTGCCGGTGCGGGCGCCGGCGTAGTTGGTGGTGGAGGTGAACTTCGTGGTCAGCGCGCGGAACCAGATCTTCTCCGCCTTGGCGCGGCCGATGCCGGTGACCGGGAGGCCGTCGGAGGTGGGCGAGTCGTAGGTCACCCCGTTGATGGTCTTGGTGCCGCTGCCCTCGCTGAGCAGGTAGAAGAAGTGGTTCGCCGGGCCGGAGGAGTAGTGCACGTCGATGCTGCCGATGCCCGAGTACCAGGCGTCCTTGGACTTGCCGTCCCGGCTGGGCTTGTCCATGTAGCGCAGCGGGGTGCCGTCGCCGTTGATGTCGATCTCCTCGCCGATGAGGTAGTCACCGACGTCGGAGGAGTTGTTCGCGTAGAACTCGACGGTCGCGCCGAAGATGTCGCTGGTGGCCTCGTTGAGGCCGCCGGACTCGCCGCTGTAGACCAGGCCCGCGGTGTTCGAGGTGAGGCCGTGGGTCATCTCGTGCGCGGCCACGTCGATCGAGGTGAGCGGGTTGGCGTTGCCCGCGCCGTCGCCGTAGGTCATGCAGAAGCAGCTGTCCGACCAGAAGGCGTTGACGTAGTTGTTGCCGTAGTGGACCCGGGAGTAGGCGCCGACGCCGTCACCGCGGATGCCGCTGCGGCCGTGCACGTTCTTGTAGTAGTCCCAGGTCAGGGCCGCCCCGTAGTGGGCGTCGGCGGCGGCCGACTCCAGGTTCGAGGGGTTGCCGTTGCCCCAGACGTCGTCGGAGCCGGAGAACAGCGTTCCGGTGCCGGACGTGCCGCGGTTCAGGTTGTACGTCCGGTGGTTGCCGCGCGCGCCGTCGGTGAGGTTGTACGTGGACCCGGACCGGGTGGTCGTCAGGTCGACGGTGCCGCTGTAGACGGTGTGGCCGGTGCCGTTCTGCACGGCCTGCCACTCGTACAGCTTCTCGCCGGTGGTGGCGTCGGTGACGACGTGCAGTTCCTGCGGGGTGCCGTCGTGCTGGAGGCCGCCGACGACGGTCTCGTAGGCCACGACCGGCTTGCCGTCGGCCGCCCAGATCACCTTGCGGGGGGCCCGGTCGACGTCGGGGCCCTTGGCCTTCTCGGCCTTCGCGGCGGACAGGGCCTGCTGCTCCGCCTTCGCGGCGGGCACCGCGGCGGCGGTGGTGGCGGGCTTCACCGCGGTCCGGGTGGCCTTGACGACCTTGTCGGCCTCACCGGCCCGGTCGCCCTGGACGACCAGGTCGCCGCCGAGGACCGGCAGCCCGTCGTAGGTGCGCTCGTAGCGGACGTGCACGGTGCCGTCGCGGTCCTTCAGGACGTCACGGACGACCAGCTTCTCCTTGGCGCCCAGGCCGATCTCCTCGGCGGTCTCCGCCTTGGTGGCGTCGGCCTCGCGGATCAGTTCGGCGCGCTGGGCGGGGGTGAGCCGGACCGACTCCGAGCCCGGCTTCGCCGCGCTCTCGGCGGCGGGGGCCTGCTCCGGCGCGGCGGTGGCCGTGCCGGCCTGGACGGCCGTCGCGACCAGGGCGGCGACCCCGGCGAGTGCGACGGCGGCGGTGCTGCGGGGGGTGCGTCTGTGGGAAGACCTGCTTCTCAACACTGACTCCTTCTGCGCGGCCGCGGGTCGCGCGGCCAGGGGAGACCGGCCGGCGGGTGGGCCGGCCGGGCAGAACAGGGCGGTACGCGGAACCAGCTGCGGTGCTCGGCCACCGTCCCCGGGCGTCGGCGCGGTGCGGTGGGGTTGCCGGGAAGGGGCCGTGGGAAGAGTGGCAGGTGATCGCGGTTTCTGTCAGGACCGCGTCAAGAGTTTGGCGGAAATCGTTCGTTGTACGGAAGTCCGGATCCGTTATGCGGACGCGCCGCGGTGCGCGGCGGGGGCCGGTGCAGGCGCCTTGCGGGCGCCTCGCGTGCGGGACCGCCGCGGCGGCGTGGGGGCGCGCCCCCGCCGGTCGCGGCCGGTGCGGCGTGCGGGGCGGGCCGGCCGTGCGGGGCCGCTCCGGTGTCCGGTCGCGGTCCGCGGTCAGCGGTGCGCGGTCCGGTGTCCGGCCCGCGGTCCGAGGTCAGCGGTCGGCGTCGGCGTCGGCGTCGTGCGGGCGGTGCGGCGGCCCGTGCCGGCGTCGGGCATGCCCGGCGGGCGGCACGGGGCGTCCGTGCCGCCTACGCCAGGCTGTCGCGCCAGGCCCGGTGCAGGTCCGCGAAGCGGCCGGTGCCGGCGATGAGGTCGGCCGGGGGGCCGTCCTCCACGATGCGGCCGTGCTCCATCACCAGGACCCGGTCGGCGATCTCCACCGTGGACAGCCGGTGGGCGATGACCACCGCCGTCCGGCCGGTCAGCACCGTCGCCATCGCGCGCTGCACCGCGCGCTCGCCGGGGACGTCCAGGGAACTGGTCGCCTCGTCGAGGATCAGTACGGCGGGGTCCGCGAGCAGCGCCCGGGCGAACGCCACCAGCTGGCGCTGGCCCGCGGAGATGCGGCCGCCGCGTTTGCGGACGTCCGTGTCGTAGCCGTCGGGCAGAGCGGTGATGAAGTCGTGCGCGCCGATCTGCTTGGCGGCCCGCTCGATCTCCTCGCGGGTGGCCTCCGGCCGGCCGATGGCGATGTTCTCGGCGACCGTGCCGGAGAACAGGAACGCCTCCTGCGTCACCATCACCACCCCCCGCCGCAGCTCCGGTCCCGCGAGGTCGCGCAGGTCGACGCCGTCCAGCAGGACCCGGCCCTCGGTGGGGTCGTAGAAGCGGGCGAGCAGCTTGGCCAGCGTCGACTTGCCCGCGCCGGTCGAGCCGACGACCGCGACCGTCTGCCCCGCCGGGAGCGTCAGGTCGAAGCGGGGCAGCACCTCGCCGCCCGTGCGGTACGCGAACCGGACGCCGTCGAAGACCACGGTGCGGCCGGGGTGCCCGGAGCGCCGGACCGGGAGCTCGCGGGGCGCGGCCGGTTCGGGCACGGACGGGGTCTGCGCCAGCAGCCCGGCGATCTTCTCCAGCGAGGCCGCGGCCGACTGGTAGGCGTTGAGGAACATGCCCAGCCGGTCGATCGGGTCGTACAGCCGCCGCAGGTACAGCACCGCCGCCGCCAGGACGCCCAGCGCGAGGGTGCCTTCCGCGACCCGGTAGGCGCCCCACAGCACCACCAGCGCGACGGTGGTGTTGGCGGTCACCCGGGAGCCCACCACGTAGCGGGCCATCTCCAGCAGCGCGTCGCCGTTGGTGCGCTCGTGACGCCGGTTCAGCACCCGGAAGTCGGCGTCGTTGGCGGCCTCCCGGCGGAAGGCGCGCACCGGCCGGATGCCGTTCATCGTCTCGACGAACTTCACGATGACCGCGGCGATGGCCGTCGACCGCTTGCGGTACACCCGCGTCGCCCGCCGCCGGTAGGACCGCACCAGCGCGTAGAGCGGCAGGAAGGACGCCAGCGCGACCGCGCCGAGCCCCAGGTCCAGCCAGAGCAGCAGCACCGAGATGTAGACGCACGACAGGACGACCGTCACCAGCTCCTGGAGCCCTTCCTCCAGCAGCTCGCGCAGCGCCTCCACGTCGGTCGTGGAACGGGAGATGAGCCGGCCCGAGGTGTAGCGCTCGTGGAAGTCGACGCTCAGCGCCTGGGCGTGGCGGAAGATCCGGCCGCGCAGGTCGAGCAGCACCGCCTGGCTCACCCGGGCGGAGGCGGTGATGAACCCGTACTGCAGCGCGCCCGCCGACGCCGCGCACAGCAGGTAGCCCACGGCCACCGCGATCAGCGGCCCGTGGTCGTCGGCACGGAACGCGGGCACCGCCCGGTCGATCCCGTAGGCCACCAGCAGCGGGCCCGCCTGCACCGCCGCCTGCTGGAGCAGCAGCAGGAACGCGGTGAGCGCGACCCCGCGCCGCAGCGGGGACAGCAGGGACCGCAGCAGGGCCCCGGTGGCGCCCGGGGGTGCCGGCAGGACGTCCCGGTCGAAGGGGTCGCCGGTCTCCTCGGGCGACCGGTCGTCGTCCCGGCCGGGGGCGGGCGCGGTCGTGGCCGCCGTCATCGCGGGTCCTCCTGTCCGCCGGCCGGCTCCCCGGCCATCAGGTGGGCGTACTCGGCGTTGGTGCGCAGCAGTTCGTGGTGGGTGCCGACGGCGGTGATCCGGCCGCCGGACAGCAGGGCGACGCGGTCGGCCAGCAGCACGGTGGACGGCCGGTGGGCGACGATGAGGGCCGTGGTGTCGGCGAGCACCCGGCGCAGGGCCGCCTCCACCGCGGCCTCGGTGTGCACGTCGAGCGCGGACAGCGGGTCGTCCAGCACCAGGAAGTCGGGCCGGCCCACCACCGCGCGGGCCAGCGCCAGCCGCTGCCGCTGACCGCCGGACAGGCTCAGTCCCTGCTCGCCGACCTGGGTGTCCACACCCTGCGGCAGCGCGTGCACGAAGTCCGCCTGCGCCACCCCGAGCGCCCGCTCCAGGTCGTCCGGCCCGGCGCCCGAGGCTCCGGCGCCCATCAGCACGTTCTCCCCGACGGCGGCCGAGAACAGGGTGGGTTCCTCGAACGCGACGGCGACCCGGGCGCGCAGTTCCTCGCGGGGCATCGCCGTGATGTCCACCCCGTCCAGGGTGATCCGCCCGGAGGTGACTTCGTGCAGCCGGGGGACCAGGGCGGTGAGCGTGGTCTTGCCGCTGCCGGTCGCGCCCACCAGGGCCAGCGACTCGCCGGGACGGATGTGCAGGTCGACCCGGTCCAGCACGGGCGGGGAGTCCGGCGGGGCGTCCGGGTAGCGGAAGGTGACGCCGTCGAAGCGCAGCCCGTCGGCGCGGCGGGGCGCGGCGGCACCGGCGGGGGGTGCCGTCCGGTCCTCCTCGGGGGCGTCCATCACCTCGAAGTAGCGGGTGGTGGCGGTCGCCGCCTCCTGGCTCATCGCCAGCAGGAATCCGATCGAGTCCACCGGCCAGCGCAGGGCGAGCGCCGTCGACAGGAACGCGACCAGCGTCCCCGCCGACAGGGTGCCGTCGGCCACCCGCATGCAGCCGAGCACCAGGGCGGCGCCGACGGCCAGTTCGGGCAGGGTGACGATGATGCCCAGGATGGTGGCCAGCAGCCGGGCCTTGTGCAGTTCCGTGCCGCGCAGCCGCCCGGCCAGTTCGTGGAAGGCACGCGCCTGACTGCGGTGCCGCCCGAACCCCTTGATGATGCGGATGCCGAGCACGCTCTCCTCGACCACGGTCGTCAGGTCGCCGACCTGGTCCTGGGCCTTCCGTGACGCCGCCGAGTAGCGCTTCTCGAACACCACGCAGGTCACCATCACCGGCACCGCGGGCACCAGGACGACCAGGCCCAGCGTCCAGTCCTGCGCCAGCATGATGCCCAGGCCGACGAGGATGGTGACGCCGTTGACCAGCAGGAAGGTCAGCGGGAAGGCCAGGAACATGCGCAGCAGCATCAGGTCGGTGGTCGCCCGGGACAGCAACTGCCCCGACGGCCACCGGTCGTGGAAGGCCACCGGCAGCCGTTGCAGATGCCGGTAGAGGTCCGCCCGCATCCCTGCCTCGACGCCCGACAGGGGCCGGGCCACCAGCCAGCGCCGCAGCCCGAACAGCAGCGCCTCCGCCAGTCCGAGCAGCAGCAGGTACAGCGCGCCGAGCCACACGCCCCCCGGGTCGCGGTCGGCGATCGGACCGTCGACCATCCACTTCAGGACGAGCGGGATCACCAGGCCGATGCAGGAGGCCAGGACCGCGATGAACGCGGCGGTGAACAGCCGCGCCCGCACGGGCCGCACGTACGGCCACAGCCGCAGCAGGGTGCGCACGGTGGAGCGGGGCGGGGCGTCCGGCCCGGAACCGTCGTCCGAGCGGGGTTCGGCGGTGGGGAGTGAGGTGGACATCAGCAGTGAGCCTACGGATCGATGCTGACACTGCCCACCGAGTTTCGGCCCGACCGGACTCCGTCCGGAGACCTACGACCCGCGGGCCGGCGCGGGCACCCCCGGCCCCGGAAGCCCGCCCGCTCGGGCGGCGTTCGCCCTGGCCCGCCGCCGTCGATCGGCGGTCGCGCGCTGCCCGACGCCGGCAGGTCGTACCGTCCCCTATCAACCGATCGGACGATGGCAGCCGAGCGGGACGGCCGATGCGCGCGGGCCCCGGCCGCCGGAAGACTGACCGGCATGTCCGTCATCGAAGTCACCGATCTGCGCAAGACGTACGGCGGCCGGCCCGTGGTCGACGGGGTGTCGTTCACCGTCGAGGAGGGCGAGATCTTCGGGATCCTCGGCCCGAACGGCGCCGGCAAGACCACCACGGTCGAGTGCGTGGAGGGCCTGCGGGTGCCCGACGGGGGACGGGTGCGGGTCACCGGGCTCGACCCCGTCACCGAGCACGACCGGGTCGCCCGCGTCCTCGGCGCCCAGCTCCAGCGGAGCGCGCTGCAGCCCAAGCTCACGGTCCGGGAGGCCCTGGAGCTGTACGCGTCCTTCCACCCGGCCCCCGCCGACTGGCGGCCCCTCACCGAACGCCTCGGGCTGACGGAGAAGTTGGGCATCCGCTACGGCAAGCTGTCGGGCGGCCAGCAGCAGCGGCTGTCGATCGCGCTCGCCCTGGTCGGCGACCCCCGGGTGGTGGTGCTGGACGAACTGACCACCGGGCTCGACCCGCGCGCCCGGCGCGACACCTGGCAGCTCATCGAGGACATCCGCGCCGGCGGTGTCACCGTCCTGCTGGTCACCCACTTCATGGAGGAGGCCCAGCGGCTCTGCGACCGGATCGCCGTCATCGACCGCGGCCGGGTGGCGGCGCTGGACACCCCGGCCGGGCTCATCCGCCGCTCGGCCGGCGCCACCGTCATCAGCTTCACCCCGTCCCGGCCGCTGGACGAGAGCGACCTCGCCGCGCTGCCGGACCTCGCCTCGGCCGAGTACCGCGAGGACCGCGTCACGCTGTCCGGCACCGACGCGACCGTCAACGCGGTGATCACGCTGCTGGCCCGCACCCGCGTCACCGCGCACCAGCTGCGGGTCACCGACGCCACGCTGGACGACGCCTTCCTGGACCTCACCGAGGGGGCGGGCGCCACCGGCACACCGGCTGCCACCGCCACACCGGCTGCCACCGGCACACCGGCTGCCACCGGCACACCCGGCCCGTCCGCCGCCGGCCCGGCCGGCCCGACCGAGGAGCTCCCGGCATGACCGCCGCCCTGTTCAACTCCGCCGTCCTGCGCACCGAGGTGCGGCTGTTCCGCCGCGAGCCCGGCAACCTGTTCTGGATCCTGTTCTTCCCCAGCCTGCTGCTGGGGATCCTCGGTGCCGTCCCCGCCTTCCGCGACCCCGACCCCGGCCTCGGCGGGCTGCGGGCCATCGACCTCTACGTCCCCGTCGCCGTCCTCCTCGGCGTCCTCATCGCCGGGCTCCAGGGCATGCCGCAGACCCTCACCGGCTACCGCGAACAGGGCATCCTGCGGCGGATGGCCACCACACCGGTCCGGGCCACCGCCCTGCTGTCCGCGCAGATGCTGGTGTACGGCGGGAGCGCGCTCGTCTCCGCCCTCCTGGCGCTCACGCTCGGCCGGGTCGTCTACGGCGTGTCCCTGCCCGGGCAGCCCGCCGGCTACCTGCTCGCCCTGCTGCTGGCCGCCCTCGCCTGCCTCGCGTTCGGCGCGCTGATCTGCTCGCTGTCCCGGACGACGAAGATCGCGGCGGCGCTCGGGTCGGCGGCGCTGTTCCCGGCGATGTTCTGCGCGGGCGTCTGGCTGCCCGTGCAGGCCATGCCCGACCTGCTGGCCCGCATCGTCGGCTGGACCCCGTTCGGCGCCGCCTCCGAAGCCCTGAACGACGCCGCCGCCGGGGCCTGGCCGGGCTGGGACCACCTGGGCGTCACGGCAGGCTGGACGGTGCTGCTGACCGCCCTCGCCGCCCGCTGGTTCCGCTGGGAGTGAGCGCCCCGCCATGCCCGACACTGGTGCGATGACGCGGACGGGGGACAGCGCGCGGGCGGCCGGCCGGCTGGAGCAGCGGTGGGCGCTGTTCCACCGCTGGGGACCGTACGCCCTGCTCGCCACCGGCACGGTGCTGGCGGCGTCCACCGCCCGGGTCCTCGGCATGACCCGGGCGGAGGTGCACGCCTGCGCCGCGCTCGTCGTCGCGACGCTCGTGCTGCAGCTGTGGTGGGGGCGGGCGTCGCGCGGCCGTGCGACGCCCTCGACCGCGAGCACGGTCTACTTCACCCTGCGGATCGCCCTCAGCTTCGCCCTGACCTGGCTGAACCCGCTGTTCGCCTTCCACGCGGCGATCAACTACTTCGACATCGGGCGGTTGCTGCCGCAGCGGCTGGTCGTCCCCGGGCTGCTGGCCGCCGCCGTCACCGTCGCGGGCTCCCAGAGCGGCGGCCTGCCGCCGGGCGACGCGACCGGCTGGATGGTCTTCGGCGGCGTCCTCGGCGTCAACGCGGCGCTGCTGCTCGTCTTCTCCCACATCGCCGGCCTGGAGGAGGCCCGCGCCCGCACGCAGGCCGAGACCATCGACGAACTGGAGCGCACCAACACGGCGTTGCAGCAGGCGCTCGACGAGAACGCGGCCCTGCACGCCCAACTGGTGGTCCAGGCGCGGGAGGCCGGGGTGGCCGACGAGCGGCGCCGGCTGGCCGCCGAGATCCACGACACCCTCGCCCAGGGACTGACCGGCATCATCGCCCAGCTCCAGGTGGTCGCCGCCGCCGGCGACCCCCGCCTGGCCCGGCAGCACCTGGACCGGGCCGCCGCCCTGGCCCGGCACAGCCTCGGCGAGGCCCGCCGTTCCGTGCACAACCTGTCCCCGGCCGCCCTGGCCGACGACGCCCTGCCGCAGGCCCTGGAGAAGACGGTGGCCGAGTGGGAGGAACGCACCGGCGTCCCCGCCCGGTACACCACCACCGGAACCGTCGAGCCGCTCCACGACGAGGTGGCGGCCACCCTGCTGCGGATCGCCCAGGAGGCTCTGTCCAACACCGCCCGGCACGCGGGCGCCACCCGGGTCGGCGTCACCCTCTCCTACATGGGTGACGAGGTCACCCTCGACGTCCGCGACGACGGACGCGGCTTCGACCCGCGGGTCCGCCGCGCCCGCGACGGCGGCGGCGGCTTCGGCCTGGACGGCATGCGGGCCCGTGCCGAACGCATCGCCGGGTCCCTCGGGATCGAGTCCGAACCCGGTCTGGGGACGGCGGTGTCGGCTCGCGTACCGTTGGTCCGCCATGACTGACGCGCCCGAGGAACCCGCCGTCTCCCTGCTCGTCGTCGACGACCACCCCGTCGTCCGGGACGGCCTGCGCGGCATGCTCGCGTCCGTGGCGGGCTTCCGCGTGCTCGGCGAGGCGTCCGACGGCGTCGAGGCACTGGAACGGGCCGCCGCCCTGGACCCGGACGTGATCCTGATGGACCTGCGCATGCCGGGCGGCGGGGGAGTGGAGGCCATCCGCGAGCTGACCCGCCGGGGCATCCGCGCCCGGGTGCTCGTGCTCACCACCTACGACACCGATGCGGACACCCTCCCCGCCATAGAGGCGGGCGCGACCGGCTACCTGCTCAAGGACGCGCCCCGCGAGGAGCTGTTCGCGGCGGTGCGGGCGGCCGCCGAGGGCCGGACGGTGCTCTCCCCGGCGGTGGCCTCCCGCCTGGTGTCCGCGGTGCGCGCGCCCCGCCCGGCCGGCGGCGAGACGCTGTCCGCGCGGGAGCGGGAGGTGCTCGTCCTGGTCGCCCGGGGCACCTCCAACCGGGAGATCGCCCGGGAACTGTTCATCAGCGAGGCGACCGTGAAGACCCACCTCACGCACCTGTACGCCAAGCTGGGCGTGCGGGACCGCGCGGCGGCCGTGGCGGCGGGCTACGACCGCGGCATCCTGGGCTGACACCGCGACCGGCCCGGGAGCGGCCGGGTACCGCCCCCGGCCACCCCGCGGGCCCGTCCCGTCAGCGCACCCGCAGCAGCAGCACCGTCCGCCCCGGCACCGTCAGGACCGAACCCGCCCGGTGCACGGCGTCCGGCGCGGACGCCTGGTCCTCCCGCCCGGTGTCGACGACGACCTCGTAGCGGTCGGCCCACGGCGGCCCCGGCAGCACGAAGTCCACCGGCTCGCCCCCGGCGTGCAGCACGGCCAGGAAACTGTCGTCGAGGACCGGCGACCCGTCCTCGTCCCGGCCGGGGATGTCCCGCCCGGAGAGGTACATGCCGAGCGTCGCGGCCGGCGCGTACCAGTCGCCCTCGGTCATCTCCGTGCCGTGCGCCGTGAACCAGGCCAGGTCGCGCAGCCCGTCCGCCGAGTGCGGCCGACCGGAGAAGAAGGCCCGGCGGCGCAGCACCGGGTGCCGGTGACGCAGCCCGATCAGCCGCGAGGTCAGGTCGCACAGCGCCCGCCACGCGGGGTCGTCCAGCAGCGTCCAGTCCACCCAGCCGGTCTCGTTGTCCTGGCAGTAGGCGTTGTTGTTGCCGTGCTGGGTGCGGCCCATCTCGTCCCCGGCCACCAGCATCGGCACGCCCGTGGACAGCAGCAGCGTGGTCAGCAGGTTGCGCAGCTGGCGCCGCCGCAGGGCCAGGACGTGCTCGTCGTCGGTGGGGCCCTCCGCCCCGCAGTTGAAGGACCGGTTGTCGTCCGTGCCGTCCCGGTTGCCCTCGCCGTTGGCCTCGTTGTGCTTGCGGTCGTACGACACCAGGTCGCGCAGCGTGAAACCGTCGTGCGCGGTGACGTAGTTGACCGAGGCGTACGGGCGGCGCCCGCCCCAGGCGTACAGGTCGCTGGAGCCGGACAGCCGGTAGCCCATCTCCCGCACGTCCGGCAGCGCGTGCCGCCAGAAGTCCCGCACGGTGTCGCGGTACCGGTCGTTCCACTCCGTCCACAGCGGCGGGAAGGCGCCCACCTGGTAGCCGCCCGAGCCGACGTCCCACGGCTCGGCGATCAGCTTGACGCGGCGCAGCACCGGGTCCTGGGCGATCACCGCGAGGAACGGGGAGAGCATGTCGACGTCGTGCATGGAGCGGGCGAGGGCCGCCGCGAGGTCGAAGCGGAAGCCGTCGACGCCCATCTCGGTCACCCAGTAGCGCAGCGAGTCCGTGATCAGGCGCAGCACGTGCGGCTGGACGACGTGCAGGGTGTTGCCGCAGCCGGTGTAGTCGGCGTAGCGGCGGGCGTCCGGCTGGAGGCGGTAGTAGCCGCGGTTGTCGATGCCCTTCAGGGACAGCGTCGGGCCCAGCTCCCCGGCCTCCGCGGTGTGGTTGTAGACCACGTCCAGGATGACCTCCAGGCCCGCCGCGTGCAGGGCGCGCACCATCCGCTTGAACTCGCCGACCTGCTGCCCGGTGGTGCCGGAGGCCGCGTAGCCGGCGTGCGGGGCGAAGTAGCCGATGGAGTTGTAGCCCCAGTAGTTGCGCAGGCCCCGGCTGAGCAGGTGGTCCTCGTGCGCGAACTGGTGCACCGGCAGCAGCTCCACCGCCGTCACGCCCAGCTTCACCAGGTGCTCGATCGCGGCCGGGTGGGCGAGCCCCGCGTAGGTGCCGCGCAGTTCCTCCGGGACGCCGGGGTGCCGCTGGGTGAAGCCCTTGACGTGCAGCTCGTAGATCACCGAGTCCGCCCACGGGGTCTTGGGCCGGCGGTCGTCGGACCAGTCGTCGTCGTCGTGCACCACGACGCCCTTGGGCACGTACGGGGCGGAGTCCCGGTCGTCGCGCACCGTGTCCGCGACGTGCTGCTGCGGCCAGTCCCGGACGTGTCCGTACACCTCGGGCGGCAGCGCGAAGTCGCCGTCCACCGCGCGGGCGTAGGGGTCCAGCAGCAGCTTCGCCGGGTTCCAGCGGGCCCCCGTCCACGGGTCCCAGCGGCCGTGCACCCGGTAGCCGTACCGCTGACCGGGCCGCACGCCCGGCACGAAACCGTGCCAGATGCCGTGCGTCAGCTCGGTCAGCCGGGCCCGGCTCTCCCGTCCCCGTTCGTCGAACAGGCACAGCTCGACCCCCTCCGCCCCGCCCGCCCACAGGGCGAAGTTGGTCCCCGCCACCCCGTCCGGGCCCACCCGGAACCGGGCGCCCAACGGCGTCGGCCGGCCCGGCCGGACCGGCACCGCCGGCGCGGACGCCACCGGCCGCCTGCCGTTCACGACGACGGCCGGGCGCCCCTCCCCGGTGGCCCGCTGTGCGGCCACCGCCTCCTGCTCGGCTGCGCTGGACACCTGTCAGCCTCCCGCGGCTCGTGGAACGACGGTGGTCACGAGTGCGCGGCCCTCCGGTCGGCTCCGGCCGCGGCTGTCCGGCGCGTCGTTCTCCCCACAGTTCTGCCCAGAGCGTGCCGCGCACTCACGTTTCCCCGCCCGGCGGCATGGTCGTTTCCCGAACGCGCGCCCGGTCGTTGGACAGCGCGTGAGGCACGTACAAGGGCGCGCACGGCGCGCGAGGGCCGCACTGGCCGCCGTACTGACATGGGCAGGACTGCTGACCGGAGCCGTCGGGTGCACCACGGACGGCCCCCTGAGCGGGGCGTTCGGCCCGCCGGCCGCCGAGGACGTCATCCGGGTGACGCCCGACGACGGGAGCACGGGCGTCCGCCCCGACCGCGAGCTGCGCGTCCGGGTGCCGGAGGGACGGCTGGAGTCGGTGGCGGTGGTGAAGTCCCAGGACGCCCGGAGCTCCCCGGTGCCGGGGCGTCTGTCCGACGACGGACGCACCTGGCGGCCCGACGGCGAACGGCTGGCGCTCGCCGCCGAGTACACCGTCGACGCGGTCGCCGTGGACGGCAACGGCCGCCGCTCCGCCCGCCGCACCACCTTCACCACCCACGTCCCCGAGGAACGCTTCATCGGATACGTGGCCCCGGAGAACCGCTCCACCGTCGGCACCGGGATGATCGTCTCCCTGGAGTTCAACCGGAAGATCACCCACCGCGCCGCCGTCGAACGTGCCGTCCGGGTCACCTCCGAGCCGCCCGTCGACATCCGGCCGCACTGGTTCGGCCGCTCCCGGCTCGACTTCCGCCCCGAGCACTACTGGAAGCCCGGCACCCGCGTCACCGTCGAGCTGGGCCTGCGCGACGTCGAGGGCGCCCCCGGCGTGTACGGGCTGCAGCAGCGGACGTTCACCTTCACCGTCGGCCGCAGCCAGGTCTCCCGGGTCGACGCCGCCCGGCACACCATGCAGGTGCGGCGGGACGGCGAACTGCTCGCCACGGTCCCGGTGACGGCGGGAGCACCGAAGACCACCACCTACAACGGCACGATGGTCATCACCGAGATGCTGGAGGTGACCCGGATGGACAGCCGCACCGTCGGCTTCGGCGGCGAGTACGACATCCCGGACGTGCCGCACGCCATCCGGCTGACCGAGTCGGGCACCTTCCTGCACGGCAACTACTGGGCCGACGCGGACGTCTTCGGCTCCACCAACGTCAGCCACGGCTGCATCGGGCTGCGCGACGTCAAGGGCGGCGGGGCGGACACCCCGGCGGGCTGGTTCTTCGACCGCAGCCTCGTCGGTGACGTGGTCGAGGTGGTCAACAGCAAGGACAAGAAGGTGGCTCCCGACAACGGCCTCGGCGGCTGGAACATGGACTGGGAGGAGTGGCGTGCGGGCAGCGCGGTGAAGTGACCCCGCCGGCCGGGCCCCGGCCCGGTCCGGCCCACCCCCGCTCGTCCCGGCCCGTCGTTCTCGCGGCGTTGTCCCGCCCGTCCCCCTCGCCTCCCGCCGTCGGTCCCACAGACAGTTGAAGTTGGGACTGAATGGTGACATTCGCACCCAGCCCAAGCCCCCTGGCCTGGGGTTACGATGCGCCGAAGCGCGCGAGGGGCGCGCGGGGGCGCGGGTCCGGCCAGGCCCGCCGAGGGGAGATACAACGTGAACGTGGGGCCGATATCGGGGGCGTCCGTGGGCGCGCGGCGACGGACCGGCAGGAAACTGGCCGCACTGGCACTCGGGGTGGTGCTGGCGGTCACGGCCTGCGGAGGCGGGGACCCGGAACAGGGCCCGGGCGACGGCAAGGGCAAGGGCAAGGCCGCCGCCGCGGCCGTCGGCAAGCAGTCCGAGGCCGTGGTGACCATCGCTCCCGAGGACGGCGCCGAGGACGTGAAGACCAGCGGCGCCCTGAAGGTCTCGGCCACCAAGGGCAAGCTGACGGAGGTCGTCGTCCGGGACGCGGACGGCGGCAAGATCGAGGGCGAGATGTCCGCCGACGGCCGCACCTGGACGCCGTCCACCCACCTGGCGGGCTCCACCAAGTACACCGTGCACGCCGTGGCGAAGGACTCCGAGGGCCGCACCGCCGCCGAGGACGCCGACTTCACCACCCTGACGCCGAAGAACACCTTCATCGGCAACTTCACCCCCGAGGACGGCTCCACGGTCGGCGTCGGCATGCCGTTCTCGCTGCGCTTCACCCGGGGCATCACCAACCCCGAGGACGTCGAGAAGGCCATCCGCATCACCACCGAGCCGGCCGTCGAGGTCGCGGGCCACTGGTTCGGCAACGACCGCCTCGACTTCCGCCCGGAGCACTACTGGAAGGCCGGCACCAAGGTCACCGTCGACCTCAACCTCGACGGCGTCGAGGGCCGTCCCGGGGTCTACGGCAAGCAGGCGAAGAAGGTCTCCTTCACCATCGGCCGCAGCCAGGTCTCCGTCGTCGACGCCAAGAAGCACACCATGAAGGTGAAGCGGGACGGGAAGGTCATCAAGACCATCCCGGTCACCACCGGTGCCCCCGGCACCGAGACCTGGAACGGCCAGATGGTCATCACCGAGCGGCTCAAGGTCACCCGGATGAACGGCGAGACGGTCGGCTTCGGCGGCGAGTACGACATCAAGGACGTCCCGCACGCCATGCGCCTGAGCACCTCGGGCACGTTCATCCACGGCAACTACTGGGGCGGCAACGCCTTCGGCAACTACAACGCCAGCCACGGCTGCATCGGGCTGCGCGACACCCGCGGCGGCTGGGACAAGAAGGCCCCGGGCGCCTGGTTCTTCGACAACTCGATGATCGGGGACGTGGTCGTCGTCAAGAACTCCAAGGACGCCACCATCGCCCCGGACAACGGGCTGAACGGCTGGAACATGTCCTGGGAGAAGTGGAAGGCATAGCCTCCCCCCGTCCGCGCGGCCCCGGTGCGAGCCACGGCACCGGGGCCGCGCCGTGTCCGGGCAAGGAGCCGGGGGCGGGCGGCGCTCCGGCGGGCCCCGGCCCCGTGTCCGGTGTGACGGACCGCACCCACCCCGGTCGCCGTTAGTCCCCGTTAACCTGCTGGCATGACCGTACATCTCGAAGTCGCGGACGGCGTCGGCACCCTGCGTCTGGACCGCCCGCCGATGAACGCCCTGGACGTGGCCACGCAGGACCGGCTGAAGGAACTCGCCGAGGAGGCCACGCGGCGCGACGACGTGCGCGCCGTGGTGATCTACGGCGGGGAGAAGGTGTTCGCGGCCGGCGCGGACATCAAGGAGATGCAGGCCATGGACCACACCGCGATGGTCCTGCGCGCCCGCGGCCTGCAGGACTCGTTCACGGCCGTGGCCCGCATCCCCAAGCCGGTGGTGGCCGCGGTCACCGGCTACGCGCTGGGCGGCGGCTGCGAGCTCGCCCTCTGCGCGGACTACCGCATCGCCGGGGACAACGCCAAGCTGGGCCAGCCCGAGATCCTGCTCGGTCTCATCCCGGGCGCCGGCGGCACCCAGCGGCTGTCCCGCCTCATCGGGCCGTCCCGCGCCAAGGACCTCATCTTCACGGGCCGTCAGGTCCGGGCCGACGAGGCGCTGACCCTCGGCCTGGTGGACCGGGTGGTACCCGCCGCCGAGGTCTACGAGCAGGCGCACGCCTGGGCGGCGAAGCTGGCCAAGGGGCCCGCGCTCGCGCTGCGTGCGGCCAAGGAGTCCGTCGACACCGGGCTGGAGACGGACATCGACACCGGCCTCGCCGTCGAGCGGAACTGGTTCGCGGGTCTGTTCGCCACCGAGGACCGGGAGCGCGGCATGCGCAGCTTCGTGGAGGAGGGCCCGGGCAAGGCAAAGTTCGTGTGAAACCTCGCCCCAGGGCTTGCCATTGACACGATGTCTGATCCGGCCCCCTCGGCGCGGCGGTTTATGGGAGCCTTAAGGCACCCTTAAGCCTGTCGTGACGAGGGGGCCCGTCGATTGTCGAACAGCGAGCCGTTCCCGCAGGCAGGAAGCGGTGGGAACGATCCCCTGCTGCCTCTGGCATATGACGGCGGACGATCGCACACAGGGGGCGTACGGGGGGCGTATTCGCCCGTACCGGCCCCTGACGTGCCGCTCGGCGGCCATGATGGGGCCATGGCGGGGCTGGAGGGTTTGGGACAGCCGCGGGGAGACGGACGGGCGACGGCGTCACGCTGGTCGCCGACGGTCGAGGACGAACAGGCCCTGCGCGCACTGGAGTTGTACGGCGATCCGACGGAGTCCGAGGTGTCGCTGCCGTCGCTCCCCGAATCCGCCGCCATCGCCCGCAGGATCGCGCAGGTGGTCGTCCTGCGTCACTGGGGGCTGACCGCCCGCACCGCCGAGGACACCGTGTTGCTCGTGTCCGAACTCGTCGGCAACGCCGTCCGCCACACCGGCGCCCGGGTCTTCGGACTCCGGATGTCCCGCCGTCGCGGCCGGTTCCGCGTCGAGGTGCGCGACCCCTCCCGCGGCCTGCCCTGCCTGATGCCGGTCCAGGAACTGGACACCAGCGGACGCGGCCTCTTCCTCGTCGACAAGCTGGCCGACCGCTGGGGCGTGGACCTGCTGCCCCGCGGCAAGACCACCTGGTTCGAGATGCGCGTCTCCGAGCGCTGAGCGGCCGGCGCCGCCGCCACGGGTACGGCGGACGGGGGCCCGCGCGTTAACCTGACCTGCGTCGTCCGGGCTCCGGGCGGGTCCGGCGGAACGCCGACCAGTACAACGCGAACAACACGAAGAGGGGCGGATCGGTGGCGGACATCGAGGAAGCACGCAAGCAGTTCGAGCGGATCGACACGAACGGGGACGGGTTCATCACCGCTGCCGAGTTCAAGACCGCCCTCGCGCAGGGCGGCGACTGGAACGTCACCGAGGAGGTCGCCGAGGCGATCATCGCCTCCCGCGACCTGAACGGCGACAAGCTCCTGTCGTTCGACGAGTTCTGGGTCCACCTCCGCAAGTGAGGCCCCGCCGGGGCCCGGACCGCGCGCGTGCCGCCGTGGACCGGGCCCCGCGGCATGCCCGGAGCCGGGGGCGCCCGCCGCGCCACCCGGATGGCCGGATTCAACCGGTTGCCCGGAATAGCCCCGGTCTCCCGGAGGTTGGCAGGGTCCACCGGCGTCCATGGGGACGCGGGTGAGACATCCATCCGAAGGGCGAGGCGAGGCGGACCATGAAGATCGGCATCATCGGCGCGGGGAACATCGGCGGCAATCTCACCCGGCGGCTCACCGCCCTCGGGCACGACGTCTCCGTCGCCAACTCGCGTGGCCCGCAGACCCTCACCGCCCTCGCCGAGGAGACCGGGGCGACACCGGTCACGGTGCGGGAGGCGGTCCGCGGCGCGGAGATCGTGGTGGTCACCATCCCGGTCAAGGCCGTGCCCCGGCTGCCGTCCGGGCTGTTCGACGGGGCTGCCGCGGACCTGGCCGTCATCGACACCGGCAACTACTACCCGCAGCGCGACGGACGCATCGCGGGCATCGAGGACGACGGCCTGACCGAGAGCCGCTGGGCCGAGCAGCACCTCGGTCACCCGGTGATCAAGGCGTTCAACGGGACCTACGCCCAGGACATCCTGGACCGTCACCGCCCCGCCGGCGCCCCCGACCGGATGGCCCTGCCCGTGGCCGGGGACGACGAGGCGGCCAAGCGGAAGGTCCGTGACCTGATCGGGGAACTCGGCTTCGACACCGTCGACGCCGGCGGTCTCGACGACTCCTGGCGCCAGCAGCCGGGCACCCCGGTCTACGGGCTGCGCGCCGGCGTCGATGGCGTCACCGAGGCGCTGGCGAAGGCGTCCCCCGAGCGCGGTCCCGACTTCCGCGGATGACACCGGGCCGGGGCCTGACCTGCGCGTCGCGCGGAGGTCAGGCCCCCTCGGCCCACTGTCTGAGGGCCGCCTCGTCGGCGAAGTCCGCGACGTTCTGGTCCAGCGGGTCGTCGGTGTACTGGTGGAAGCGCCAGGCGGCCTCGACGCGGGGCTCGCCCGCCGCGACGTAGTCGGCGATCCAGAGGCCGTCACCCGCCTGTGAGGTGGTGTCGACGTTGAGCCAGAAGTCCCGGTTGCAGTACAGGACGACCCGGTGTCCGGGCCGCAGCTCCTTCACCAGGTCCAGGAACCGGTCCTTCTCGGCGGCGCTCGCCCGGGTGCCGCCGCCGGTGGTCTCCCAGTCGACGGCCAGCAGGTCGCCCTTCTTCAGGGGCGCCTCGCTCACGAAGTGCTCCGCCTGGGCGGTGAGGTCGCCCGGCCAGAGGAAGTGGTAGAAGCCGGTGACCAGACCGGCGTCGCGCGCCCGCTTGGTCTGGTCGGCCAGCTTGGGGTTGGTGTACCGACGGCCCTCCGTCGCCTTGACGAAGACGAAGGACAGGCCGTCGGTGTCGTAGGACGCGGTCTGGTGCGAACTCACGTCGATGCCACGCAGCATGAGGGCTCCCTGACGTGCTTGTGGGGGGACTCGCGGGGAGAAGGGGAGTCGCAGGACTCATGCCCCGCCCCGGCACCGCCGACCCGCGACGGACGGGAAGTGATCGCCCTTGACCGCCTCTGCCCGGTGCGGGCGCCTCAGCATTCGATGATGTTCACCGCGAGCCCGCCCCGGGCCGTCTCCTTGTACTTGACCGACATGTCCGCGCCGGTCTCCTTCATCGTCTTGATGACCTTGTCCAGGGACACCTTGTGCGAGCCGTCGCCGCGCAGCGCCATCCGGGCCGCCGTGACCGCCTTGACCGCGGCCATGCCGTTGCGCTCGATGCACGGGATCTGCACCAGGCCGCCCACCGGGTCGCAGGTCAGGCCCAGGTTGTGCTCCATGCCGATCTCCGCCGCGTTCTCCACCTGCCACGGAGAGCCGCCCATCACCTCCGCGAGGGCGCCCGCGGCCATGGAGCAGGCGGAGCCCACCTCGCCCTGGCAGCCGACCTCGGCACCGGAGATGGAGGCGTTCTCCTTGAAGAGCATGCCGATCGCGCCGGCCGCCAGCAGGAAGCGGACCACACCCTCCTCGTCGGCGCCGGGCACGAAGTTGACGTAGTAGTGCAGCACCGCCGGGATGATGCCCGCCGCGCCGTTCGTCGGGGCCGTGACGACCCGGCCGCCGGCCGCGTTCTCCTCGTTCACGGCCATCGCGTAGAGGGTGATCCACTCCATGGAGAGCGCCTGCGGGTCGCCCTCCGAGCGCAGCTTGCGGGCGGTGTTCGCGGCCCGGCGGCTCACCTTCAGGCCGCCCGGCAGGATGCCCTCGCGGGACATGCCGCGCGCCACGCACGCCTGCATGACGCGCCAGATCTCCAGCAGGCCCTCGCGGATCTCCTCCTCGGTCCGCCAGGCCCGCTCGTTCTCCAGCATCAGCGCGGAGATCGACAGGCCGGTCTCCCGGGTCAGGCGCAGCAGCTCGTCACCCGTGCGGAACGGGTACTTCAGGACCGTGTCGTCCAGCTTGATGCGGTCCGCGCCGACCGCCTCCTCGTCGACGACGAAGCCGCCGCCCACCGAGTAGTACGTCTTCTCCAGCAGCGTCGCGCCCGAGGCGTCGTACGCCCACAGGGTCATGCCGTTGGCGTGGTACGGGAGCGCCTTGCGGCGGTGCAGCACCAGGTCGTCGTCGAAGGAGAAGGCGATCTCGTGCTCGCCGAGGAGCCTCAGCCGGCCGCCGGCCCTGATCTTCTCGACCCGTTCGTCGGCGGTCTCCACGTCGACCGTGCGCGGCGAGTCGCCCTCCAGGCCGAGCAGCACCGCCTTGGGGGTGCCGTGGCCGTGGCCGGTGGCGCCGAGCGAGCCGTACAGCTCGGCGCGGACGGAGGCCACCGAGCCCAGCAGGCCCTCGTTGCGCAGCCGCCGGGAGAACAGGCCGGCCGCGCGCATCGGGCCGACCGTGTGCGAGCTGGACGGGCCGATGCCGATCGAGAACAGGTCGAAGACCGAGATGGCCACGGGAGGACTCCTAGGGGTTCGGCGGACGACGCTGTCCGCCGGCGGTACAGGGGGTGCGAGTGGGGGTGCGTGTACGACGCGGGGCATCGCGCCCACCGGTTCCAGTGTGCGCGATGCCCCGGACGTTCGTACGAATCAAAGGGTACGAAATTACTTCAGACCGGGGTACAGCGGATGCTTCGCCGCGAGGGCCGTCACCCGGGCCCGCAGCGCCTCGGCGTCGTACTCCGGCTTGAGCGTCTCGGCGATCACGTCCGCGACCTCGGCGAAGTCCTCGGCGGTGAAGCCGCGGGTGGCCAGGGCGGGCGTGCCGATGCGCAGGCCGGAGGTGACCATCGGCGGACGCGGGTCGTTCGGGATCGCGTTGCGGTTGACGGTGATCCCGACCTCGTGCAGCCGGTCCTCGGCCTGCTGGCCGTCGAGCTGGGAGGCGCGCAGGTCGACCAGGACCAGGTGCACGTCCGTGCCGCCGGACAGCACGTCCACGCCGACGGCCCGGACGTCGTCCTTCACCAGGCGCTCGGCCAGGATCCGGGCGCCCTCCAGGGTGCGGCGCTGGCGGTCCTTGAACTCCTCGGAGGCGGCGACCTTGAACGCGACCGCCTTCGCGGCGACCACGTGCTCCAGCGGACCGCCCTGCTGGCCGGGGAAGACCGCGGAGTTGATCTTCTTGGCCAGCTCGGCCGTGCTGAGGATCACACCGCCGCGGGGGCCGCCGAGGGTCTTGTGGGTCGTGGTGGTGACGACGTGGGCGTGCGGCACCGGGTTGGGGTGCAGGCCCGCCGCGACCAGACCGGCGAAGTGCGCCATGTCGACCATGAGGTAGGCGCCGACCTCGTCCGCGATCCGGCGGAACGCGGCGAAGTCCAGCTGCCGCGGGTAGGCCGACCAGCCCGCCACGATCAGCTTCGGCTTCTTCTCCTTGGCCAGGCGCTCGACCTCGGACATGTCGACGGTCCCGGTGTCGTCCACGTGGTAGGCGACCACGTCGTACAGCTTGCCGGAGAAGTTGATCTTCATGCCGTGGGTCAGGTGACCGCCGTGCGCCAGGTTCAGGCCCATGATCGTGTCACCGGGCTTGAGCAGCGCGAACATCGCGGCGGCGTTGGCCTGCGCGCCCGAGTGCGGCTGCACGTTGGCGTGCTCGGCGCCGAAGAGCTCCTTGACCCGGTCGATCGCGATCTGCTCGATCACGTCGACGTGCTCGCAGCCGCCGTAGTAGCGGCGGCCGGGGTAGCCCTCGGCGTACTTGTTGGTCAGGACGGTGCCCTGCGCCTCCATGACCGCGACCGGGGCGAAGTTCTCCGAGGCGATCATCTCGAGGGTGGACTGCTGCCGGTGCAGCTCCGCGTCGACGGCGGCCGCGACGGCCGGGTCGAGCTCGTGCAGGGGCGTGTTCAGAAGCGACATTGCGGCGACGACTCCTCAGCCCGCGATGTGGGCGTCGTACTCGGCGGCGGTCAGCAGGTCCGACGGCTCGTCGGTGATGCGCACCTTGAACAGCCAACCGCCCTCGAAGGGAGCCGAGTTCACCAGCGACGGGTCGTTCACCACGTCCTCGTTGACCGCGGTGACCTCGCCGGTGACCGGGCAGTAGAGGTCGCTGACCGACTTGGTCGACTCCAGCTCGCCGCAGGTCTCGCCCGCGGTCACCGTGTCACCGACCTCGGGGAGCTGGACGAAGACCACGTCGCCGAGCGCGTTCGCCGCGTGCTCCGTGATGCCGATCGTCGACACGCCGTCCTCGGCGTCCGACAGCCACTCGTGTTCCTTGCTGTACCGCAGGTTCTGGGGGTTGCTCATGGCCTGGATTCTCCTGTACGCGGGGGACTGCTGATGGGGGAGGGACAGCGGCGGACGCCCGTGGACGGCGGCGCGACGGCACCGGTCCGCACGCGCGGACGGCTGTCCGGAAACGCTACGACGGTGTCACTTCTGACGCTTGTAGAACGGCAGCGCCACGACCTCGTACGGCTCCTGACGGCCGCGGATGTCGACGGCGACCCCCGCCGTGCCGGGGGCCGCGTGGGCCGGGTCGACGTAGGCCATCGCGATGGGCTTGCCCAGCGTCGGCGACGGCGCGCCGGAGGTGACCTCGCCGATCACCTCGTCGCCCTTGACGACCGGGTACCCGGCGCGCGGGACCCGGCGGCCCTCGGCGACCAGGCCGACCAGCACGCGGGGCGGGTTCTGCTCGGCGCGCGCGGCGGCCTCGGTGAGGGCGGCGCGGCCCACGAAGTCGCCCTCCTTCTCGAACTTCACCACCCGGCCGAACCCGGCGTCGAACGGCGTCAGCGAGCTGCTCAGCTCGTTGCCGTACAGCGGCATGCCCGCCTCCAGGCGCAGCGTGTCCCGGCAGGACAGCCCGCACGGCACCAGGCCGACGCCCTCGCCGGCCTTGGTCAGCGCCTGCCACAGCTCGACCGCGTGCTCCGGCTTCACGAACAGCTCGAAGCCGTCCTCGCCGGTGTAGCCGGTACGGGCGATCAGCGCGGGCAGACCCGCCACGGTGCCGGGCAGCCCGGAGTAGTACTTCAGGCCGTCCAGGTCGGCGTCGGTGAGGGAGGCGAGGACGGCGACGGACTCGGGCCCCTGCACGGCGAGCAGCGCGTAGGCGTCACGGTCGTCGCGCACCTCGGCGTCGAACCCGGCCGACCGCTCCAGCAGCGCGTCGAGCACCGTCTGCGCGTTGGAGGCGTTGGCGACGACCAGGTACTCCGACTCGCCGAGCCGGTAGACGATCAGGTCGTCCAGGATGCCGCCGTCCTCGGCGCAGATCATCGTGTACCGGGCCCGGCCCTGCTTGACCGTGCCGATGTTGCCGACCAGCGCGTGGTCGAGGAGCGCGAGCGCCTGCGGCCCGCTGACGGTGATCTCGCCCATGTGGGAGAGGTCGAACAGGCCCGCCCTGGTGCGGACGGCGATGTGCTCGTCGCGCTCCGAGCCGTAGCGCAGCGGCATGTCCCAGCCGGCGAAGTCGGTCATCGTCGCGCCGAGCGCGCGATGCACGGCATCCAGCGCGGTACGGCGGAGTTCGGAACTGCTCATCGGTAGGTCTCCCAGTGGCGATGGGGTCCCCCGCGCCGGTGTGGCCGCTCGAGCGGATCGAGAGCCCGGGGCCGCAGGACGGCGTGGGGAAGGCGAGGACGATCCTCCCCATCTGTCATCGGAACCTGAGAGGTTCGCCATGACCGCCCGCGAGGGGGCGGCGTACGGCTTGCACCTTGGGTGGAGCCACCGGAGCAGTGTCGCGACGGCCCGCTTTTCAGATGTGCCTCGCCCGCGCGGTAACGGTGCCTGAGAGATTCAAGGGAGGAACTTGCTCCTTCGGCGCCCCGGCGTGCCACAAGTGGCCGGGGACTCTCCCGCGCGGATTCAAACGGCCGGTATGCAGTTGGCGGGCTCATCATTGCACGCATTCCCGGGGCGCGGCAGGGGGACCCTTCACAGGGGACGCGCAGGGTGCGCGTCCGGTCACAACGGGCTGTCACCGGCCTGTTGCGGGAAACGGACGGAATCGAGTGACGCCCGGCATTACCTTCTCTTTACAGTCAGCGCGGCACGGGACTTCCGCACCCGGCCCAGGGGAGGACTCACGGTGAACAGGACCACGGTGCACGCCGGCCCGGCGGGCGCCGCCCCGCCCGGACAGCCGGCCGCCCCGGCCGGGGTGCCCGCACAGGCCGGCGCCCCCTCCGTCGCCGCCACCGCCCCCGGGTGCGCGGCCCCGGGAGCCCCGACCGGCGGATCCCTCCCGGCGCCCGCGGTCCGCGACCTGCGCGGGCTCGCCGGGAGCGGGCCGCACGCGCTGCTGTTCGGCCCGCGGGACGTCGTCGTGGTCACCGGGCTGCCCGGCAGCGGCAAGTCCACGCTGATGCGGCGCACCGTGCGCGGCACCCGTGTCGACTCCCAGGACACCCGGGACCGCTGGGACGCCCGCATGCCCGGCTTCCTGCCGTACGCCGTGTACCGGCCCCTGGTCCGCCTGGACCACTACGCCGGCCTGCGCCGCGCGCTGCGCGGCGGCGGGGGCGTCGTCGTGCACGACTGCGGCACCCAGGCGTGGGTGCGCCGCTGGCTGGCCCGTGAGGCGCGCCGCCGGGGAGCGGCCCTGCGCCTGCTGCTCCTCGACGTCACCCCCGAGGAGGCCCTGGACGGCCAGCGCGCCCGCGGGCGCGGCGTCTCGCGGTACGCCTTCCTGCGCCACCGCGCGGCCGTGGGCCGGCTGCTGCGCGCGGTGGAGCGGGGGGAGGGGCCCGCCGGCTGCGGTTCGGCGGTCCTCCTCGACCGGGACGCCACGGACACGCTGCACCGGATCGGCTTCACCGGCTGACGGGCCGGGCGGGCCGGGCGCCGGGTCGTGCGGGGAGCCGGACCGTCAGCCGCGTCGCGGCCGGCAGGCGTCCGGTCCCGTCCCGGCGCACCACCGTCCGCACCGGCTCCCCGCACGGCCGGACACCGGCCGTGCGGCAGCGGTTAGCCTTTTCGCCACAGCAGTGGTTCCAGGCAGGCGGTAGGCACATGGACTTCCCGGCGGGCTTCTCCGCGGACTTCCCGGCGCAGGCACATCCCCATCCGCACGGTGGATGGCCCGGCAACGAACTGGAGGAGGTGCTCTCCGCCTCCCTCGGCGTCCCCTCGGCCGGCGGCCGGATCGTCGAGGTCCTCGGCCGCAGCTTCGTCTGGGTGCCCCTGCCGAACGGCGGCGGGCCCGACAGCGGCTCCCTCGACCTGCCCACGATGGAGCTCGACGGGCAGGTGTACGTCCCGGTCTTCAGCTCCGAGGAGCAGTTCCGCCAGGTCGCCGGCTCGCACCTGTCGTTCACCGTCGCGCCCGCGGTGGAGTTCGCCCGCGGTCTGCCCCCGCAGGCGGGCATCGCCGTCAACCCGGGCGGTGTCGTCGGCATCCCGCTGCCGCCCGAGGCCGTGGCGGACCTGTGCCGGGCCGGGCGCACCGAACTCGACGGCACCGGGACCGGCGGCCGGGTGCGGCTGTTCGAACCCGACTGGCAGGACGACCCCGTCGACTTCCTCGCGGCGGCCGGCGCCGAGTTCGAGGCCCTCGGCGTGGTCCGCACCGCCCGCCGGTGCCTGGCCGCGGTCGAGACCGCGGACCCGGTGCTGTTCATCGGCATCGAGCTGACCCGGTGGGACGAGGACCCGCACACCCTGCCGACGGACGCGCTGGGCCGCGCCCTGGGCCGGGCGCCGGTGCGGTGGCCGGTCAACGTCGTCCTGCTGGACATCGCCCAGGACCCCGTCGGCGACTGGATGCGCGACCGGGTGCGGCCCTTCTACCAGCAGCAGTAGCCCGGCCGGGGGCGTACCGGGGCGGGCGGACACCTTCCCTCGCCCCGGGACCGGCGGCGGCGCGGGCGGCCGTACGGCCGCCCGGACCGGTACCGGTCCGGCCGGCGCGGGGCGGCTTAAGCTAGGTTCATTGGCTCGGGCGAGGCGTTGTACGGAGGGGCGATACAAAGTGAGCGCTGGCACCGCGGCGGCCGGGCAGGTCGAGCACATGCTGCGCCAGGTGACGCCCGGGCGTTACGACGCCTACGAGGCGTTGCTGCGCGCGCTCGCGACCCCCTCCTCCGGCCAGGTCTGGATGCTGCTGTGGCACGGCCAGGCCGGCTCGCCGGACGCCCAGTACGGGAACATGGACGTCGACGGCCTCGGCTACGCGCCCTGCGTCACCTCCGCGCAGGAGCTGTCGGCCAGCGGCTGGAACCGCTCCTACGAGGTGGTCGACGGGCTCGACGTGGCCCGTGCCCTGTACCCCGACCGCTACGGTCTCTGGCTCAACCCGCACGCCCCCGGCGGCGGCGTCGGCATCCCCTGGCTGGACCTGCGCCGCATCGCCACCGGCCTCGACCGGCAGCCGGCCGGACCGCTGCGGCTGTCCGAACCGGCCATCGAGATCCCGCAGTTCTACGCCCTGCTCGCGCAGAACGCACACCGCACCCCGGCCGTCCGCGCGCTGCGCCGCGCCTGGGTACAGCCCGCGCTGGGGGCGCCGTACCTGGCCATCGGGCTCGACGTGTACGACGTGTCGCCGCCGTCGGTGGACGCGGTGCGCGGCATGATGCAGCAGTCGCTCGGCGCCGTCCCGGACGGCCTGCCGGTGTCCACGGTGGCGATGTCCGACGAGCACGACCCGGTCGCCATGTGGCTGCGCGTCAACGCCCGTCCGTTCTACGACCGGGAGGCCCACGCCCCCGCCGCCGCCCCGGCCCCCGCGGCCGGTTACGGCCACCCGCCCGCGCAGCGGCACTGACCGGGCCGGATCCGCGGCGCGCACCCGTCGGCGGACGGCTCCGGCGCCCCTGCGAGCCGACCGGAGCGTCCAGGATGCGGACCGGCGGCCGTGGACGGAACTCCACGACGCCCGGACGCCTGAATTCCCGTCGGACGGTCTGGACCTCATACGAGGCGGCGGGTCGAGCTACCGCCGGTCACCCATCCATCACCTGCGGTTTCGCGTCGAGCGCGGCACACGCCCAGCCGGACGGAGGGTGCTTGACGGCGGGTCCGGAGGGTCCGCGGCGGGCGGTCCCGGCAACGGGCGCCTGATGCGTCCCTTATGTCAAGTGTTCAGATCTCAGGTAGGTATCACCGCTATCCGGACTGTTCCTGACTCCCTGCGAACGTGAGTAGTGTTCGGGCGGTCATCTTGCATCCACATAGCGGACCCGGAGTGGCCCCATATGCGCATATCCAAGTCCCGAGCCGCTCGGGTGATCACGGCCGCGGTCGCGGTCGGTCTGATCGCCACGGGCTGCTCCAGCGACCGGGACAGTGACAACGAAGGCAGTGGCGACAAGGACACCTTCGTCTTCGCCGGCGCCGGTGATCCGGGTTCCCTGGACCCTGCCCTGGCCAGTGACGGTGAAACCTTCCGCGTGACCCGGCAGGCCTTCGAGGCCCTGCTGGAGCACGAGTCCGGCGGCAGCGAGCTGGTCGGCGGTCTCGCCGAGAAGTGGTCCAGCAACGACGAGGGCACCGTCTGGACCTTCGACCTCCGCAAGAACGTGAAGTTCCACGACGGCGAGGAGTTCAACGCCGCCGCGGTGTGCGCCAACTACGACCACTGGTTCAACTGGACGGGCACGTACCAGTCGAGCGCGGTCTCCTACTACTGGCAGACCATCATGGGCGGGTTCGCGAAGAACGAGGACCCGGAGACGCCCGAGGCGAACTACAAGTCCTGCACCGCCAAGGACGAGCACACCGCCGTCATCGAGGTCAAGAAGCCCTCCGCCAACCTCCCCGGCGGCTTCTCCCTCAACGCCCTCGCGATCCACTCGCCGAAGGCCATCGAGGCGTACAAGAAGCAGGACGCCTCCGCCAAGGGCGACGCCATCACGTACCCCAAGTACAGCCAGGAGGCCGGCACGGTCGCCGGTACCGGCCCGTACAAGATCACGAAGTGGAACAAGGGGAACAAGGAAGTCTCCCTGGAGCGCTTCGACGACTACTGGGGCGAGAAGGCGAAGATCAAGAACCTGGTCTTCCGCACCATCTCCGACGAGCAGACGCGCCGTCAGGCCCTGGAGGCCGGTGACATCGACGGCTACGACCTGGTCGCCCCGGCCGACGTCAAGACCCTCGAGGACAAGGGCTTCGTCGTCCCGACCCGTGGCGTCTTCAACATCTTCTACGTGGGCATGAGCCAGTCGGCGAACCCGGCCCTCAAGAAGAAGGAGGTCCGCCAGGCGATCGCGCAGTCGATCGACAAGGAGAACCTGGTCAAGACCCAGCTGCCCGAGGGCGGCAAGGTGGCCGACCAGTTCATGCCGGACACCGTCGAGGGCTACTCCAAGAACGTCAAGCAGTACCCGTTCGACGTCGACGCGGCGAAGAACCTCCTCAAGAAGGCCGGTGAGGAGAAGCTCGAGATCGAGTTCTGCTACCCGACCGAGGTCACCCGCCCGTACATGCCTGCCCCGCAGGACCTGTTCGAGCTGATGAAGGCCGACCTGGAGAAGGCCGGCATCACCGTCAAGCCGAAGGCCATGAAGTGGGCCCCGGACTACCTGGACGCCACCGAGGCCGGCTCCTGCGCCCTGCACATGCTGGGCTGGACCGGTGACTTCAACGACGGCTACAACTTCATCGGCACCTGGTTCGCCGGGTTCGACAAGCAGTGGGGCTTCAAGGACAAGAAGGTCTTCGACGCCGTGAACGCCGGCTCGAAGCTGGGCAACCACGAGGAGCGCGTGGCCGCGTACACCAAGGCCAACGAGGTCATCATGGACTACCTGCCGGGCGTCCCGGTCTCGTCGTCCCCGCCGGCCATCGCCTTCGCCAAGAACGTGAACCCGCCGAACGTCTCCCCGCTGACGCAGGAAGTGTTCGCCGAGGCGTCCTTCAAGTAGGCGCACGCGGTGTGAAGCACCAACGGGGGGTGTCCGCCCGGCCGTCGCAACTCGGCGGCCGGGCGGTTCCGTTCAGTAACACATCACGCTAGAAAGGGGCATGCGGGGTGCTGCGTCTCGTCGTACGAAGACTGCTCCAGCTCATACCCACGCTGCTCGGCCTGTCGGTACTGCTCTTCCTCTGGCTCGACCGGCTGCCCGGTGGACCCGCCTCAGCGATCCTGGGGGAGAAGGCCACCGAGGCCGAAGTGGCGCGCATCAACCGTGCGCTCGGGCTGGACCAGCCCGTCCACGTCCAGTACTGGCGCTTCCTCAAGCGCATCTTCGAGCTCGACCTGGGCACCTCCACCCAGACCGGCCAGCCGGTGTGGGAGGAGTTCACGCTGCGGTTCCCGGCGACCGTGGAACTCAGCATCGCCGCGATCCTCATCGCCGTGCTCGTCGGCATCCCGCTCGGCTACCTCGCGGCGAAGCGCCGTGGCGGCTGGATCGACGTCGCCTCGGTCTCCACGTCGCTCGTCGGCATCTGCATCCCGGTGTTCTTCCTGGCGATCCTGCTCAGGTCCGTCTTCTCCGTGCAGCTGGGCCTGTTCCCGAGCTCCGGACGGCTCACCACCGGCATCAACGCGACCGAGGTCACCGGCTTCGCGGTCCTCGACGGCCTGCTGACCGGCGAGTTCGACGCGAGCTGGGACGCCATCTGGCACCTGATCCTGCCCGCGGTCGCCCTGGCCTCCATCCCCCTCGCCGTGATCGTGCGCATGACCCGGGCGAGCGTGCTGGAGGTGCTCGGTGAGGACTACGTGCGCACCGCCGAGTCCAAGGGACTGGAGAAGCGCGTGGTGCGCGGCCGCCACGTGCTGCGCAACGCGCTGCTGCCCGTGATCACGGCGGTCGGCCTGCTGACCGGCAGTCTCCTGTCCGGTGCGGTGCTCACCGAGTCGGTCTTCGACTTCGGCGGCATCGGCTCGTTCATCCGCACGGCGATCGACGGCCGTGACTACCCCGTGCTCGTCGGGTTCATTCTCTTCATCGCGATGGTCTACGTCCTCATCAACCTCCTCGTCGACATCGCGTACAGCCTTATCGACCCGAGAGTGCGGGTGCACTGACGTGACGACCGTGACCAAGAAGGCCGACAAGATCGACCGGCTCGCGGAGCTGATGACGACCAACGAGGTCACCAGCGGCGCCAGCCTGTGGCGCGAGGCGATGCGGCGGCTGCGGGCCAGCAAGATGGCCGCCATCGGCGCGGTGATCATCTCCCTGTTCGTCGTCCTCGCGATCGTCGGACCGTGGGTCGCCCCCCACGCGCCCACCGCCCAGACCTGGCGCGGCGACGTCTTCCCCAACCGCGGCGAGTTCGTCGGCATGCGCGGCGAGAACTGGTTCGGCCTGGACCACCTCGGCCGGGACCTGTTCAGCCGGTGGCTCGTCGGAGCCCGTCAGACCCTGCTCGTCGGTGTCGTGTCGATGCTCATCGGCCTCGTCGTGGGTGCCGCCATCGGCATCTGCTCGGGCGCCGCTGCGACCCTCGGCGGACGCGCCGGACAGCGGATCGACACCGTGATCATGCGGTTCACCGACATCATGCTGTCGCTGCCCTCGCTGCTGCTGGCCGTCTCCATCGCCGCCGTGATGGGACAGTCGCTGACCACCGTGATGATCGCCGTCGGTGTCGTGCAGATCCCCATCTTCGCGCGGCTGCTGCGCGGCTCGATGCTGGTGCAGGGCGGCTCGGACTACGTGCTCGCGGCCAAGTCCCTCGGCCTGCGCAAGAAGCGGATCGTCCTCACCCAGATCCTGCCCAACTCGCTCAGCCCGGTCATCGTCCAGGCGACGCTGTCCCTGGCCACCGCGATCATCGAGGCGGCGGCCCTGTCCTACCTCGGCCTCGGCAACCCGGACCCCGCCATCCCGGAATGGGGGGTCATGCTCGCCCAGGCCCAGCGCTTCTTCGACAACGAGCCGATGATGGCGGTCTACCCCGCGCTCGGGATCATCATCACCGCTCTCGGCTTCACCCTGCTCGGCGAGGCCATGCGCGAAGCGCTCGACCCGAAACTGCGAGGCTGAACTCCCATGGCTCTACTCTCAGTCGACGAACTCAGCGTCACCTTCACGGCCAAGGGCCGCAAGGACTCGATCGCGGTCGACGGTGTCTCCTTCGACGTCGACGAAGGCCAGGTTGTGGGTCTCGTCGGCGAGTCCGGCTGCGGCAAGTCCGTGACCTCGCTCGCCCTGATGGGACTCCTGCCCGCCAAGGGCGTGCGGGTGGGCGGCCGGGCCGTCTTCGACGGCCGGGACCTGCTGACCATGTCCGCGCAGGAACGCCGGGACATCCGCGGCAGCCAGCTCGCGATGATCTTCCAGGATCCGCTGTCCTCGTTGAACCCGGTCGTCCCCATCGGCGTCCAGATCACCGAGATCCTCCAGCGCCACCGCGGCCTGAAGGGGGAGGCCGCCCGCAAGGAGGCCGCCCACCTGCTGGACCGGGTCGGCATCCCCGACCCCACCCGGCGGATCAAGGAGTTCCCGCACCAGCTCTCCGGCGGCATGCGGCAGCGCGCGCTGATCGCGATGGCCGTGGCATGCGCGCCCCGGATGCTCATCGCGGACGAGCCGACCACCGCCCTCGACGTCACCATCCAGGCCCAGATCCTGGAACTGCTCAAGGAACTGGTCGACCAGGAGGGCACCGCCCTGCTGATGATCACCCACGACCTCGGCGTGGTGGCCGGCCTCTGCGACCAGGTCAACGTGCTCTACGCGGGCCGGGCCGTCGAATCGGCCGGGCGGCGGGACCTGTTCACCCACCCGACCCACCCGTACGCCCACGGGCTGCTCGGCTCCATCCCCCGGCTCGACGCGCCGCGCGGGGAACCGCTCCACCCCATCCGCGGTTCCATCAACGACCGGATCGCCTGGACCGACGGCTGCGCCTTCGCGCCCCGCTGCGACCGGTACACCATGGAGTGCCTGACCGGCACGCCCGAACTGACCGAACCGCGTGCCGCCGGACACCAGGTCCGCTGCGTCAACCCGGTCCTTCCCACGTCCCCGGCGGAGGTCTCGGCATGAGCCTGCTCGAACTCTCGGACGTGAAGGTCCACTTCCCCGTCAAGAAGGGCGTGCTGTTCGACCGCACGGTCGGCCACGTCTACGCGGTCGACGGCGTGTCCCTGAAGGTCGAGGCCGGTCAGACCTACGGGCTCGTCGGCGAGTCCGGCTGCGGCAAGACGACGCTGGGCCGCGGGGTCCTGCGGCTGGTCGACATCACCGACGGCGAGGTCGTCTTCGACGGGACCGACCTGGCGAAGCTGCCGGACGAGGAGATGCGCCGGTACCGCCGGCGGCTCCAGATGGTCTTCCAGGACCCGCTGGGCAGCCTCAACCCGCGGCAGAACATCGAGTCGATCCTCAGCGAGGGCATGGCCGCCCACGGGATCGGGGCGAACCAGGCGGAGCGGCGGGAGCGGATCAAGGAGGTCCTGGCCAAGGTCGGCCTCCCGGTCAACGCGCTCTCCCGCTACCCGCACGAGTTCTCCGGCGGTCAGCGCCAGCGCATCGGCATCGCGCGGGCCCTGGTCCTGGAACCCGACGTGATCATCTGCGACGAGCCGGTCTCGGCGCTCGACGTGTCGGTGCAGGCCCAGGTGATCAACCTGCTGGAGGAGCTCCAGAAGTCGCTGGGACTGACCTACGTGGTCATCGCCCACGACCTGGCGGTGGTGCGGCACATCTCCGACGTCATCGGGGTCATGTACCTCGGCTCCCTGGTGGAGGAGGCGCCCAGCGACGCCCTGTACGCCGCGCCCAAGCACCCGTACACCAAGGCCCTGATGTCGGCGGTGCCGCTGCCCGACCCCGAGGCCGAGGACCGTCGCGAGCGGATCCTGCTCCAGGGCGACCTGCCGTCCCCCGCGAACCCGCCGTCGGGGTGCAGGTTCCACACCCGCTGCCCGTGGGCGCAGCCGACGTGCGCGACCGACCGTCCCGCACTCGTGGACGCGGGCGACGGGCACAAGGTGGCCTGCCACTTCGCCGCCGAGATCGAGTCGGGGGAGCTGCAGCCGACCCGGCCGACCGACATCGGCGCCGTCACGCGGACCGACGAGGCGGTGACGGAGCAGCCCGAGGAGGCCGTCGAGGCCCCCGCAGCCCTGCTGCCGGCCGACTCGACGACCAAGCCGGACCCCGGAGCGGTGAAGGAGAAGATGGCCGCCACGGCCGAGCCGACGGCCGACGCGATCGCCGAGGCCGAGGTGGCCGAGGCGGCCGAGGGAGCCGCGGACCCCGAGGCGTCCGACGGGGCCGCCGACGCCGAGGGGCCGAAGGACTCCGGGGCGTCCGTGGACAAGACCGGCTGACGGACCACGGGACAGCGACGCGGGGGAGCGCCGGGCGTTGAGCCCGGCGCTCCCCTTTGTTCGGGGTCGTCCCGGGGTCGTCCCGGGCCGGTCCGGGCGCCGGGCCGGCCCGCTCGGTCACGAGGAGCCGCGGCCCGGGCCGTCCGGCGACGGGCCGGGGACCCGGCACGGACGCGGCGCGGGTGCCGGGGACCCGTCACGGACCCGGCGCGGGTGCCGGGGGCCCGCCCCTGGCACGCGGTGCGGCGGGGACCGCCGGCTGAGCCAGAATGGCCGGGTGCTCCAGCAACTGTTCAGCCCGTCCCTCCTGCACGCGCTCGACCTGATCGGCATCTTCGCCTTCGCGATCTCGGGTGCGCTGCTGGCCGTCCGCAAGAACTTCGACGTCTTCGGCCTGGCCGTGCTTGCGGAGGTCACGGGTCTGGGCGGCGGTCTCTTCCGGGACCTGGTGATCGGTGCCGTGCCGCCGGCCGCCTTCACCGACCTCGGCTACTTCGTCACCCCGCTGATCGCCACCGTGCTGGTGTTCTTCTTCCACCCCCACGTGGAGCGCCTCCAGCGGGGCGTCAACGTCTTCGACGCGGCGGGCCTCGGCCTGTTCTGCGTGGTCGGCACCGTCAAGGCGCACGACTACGGGCTGAACCTGGCCGCCAGCGCGGCCCTGGGCCTGATGACCGCCGTGGGCGGCGGTGTGCTGCGCGACGTCCTGGCCAACGAGGTGCCCTCCCTGCTGCGCTGGGACCGCGACCTGTACGCGGTGCCCGCGATCGTCGGTGCCACGCTCACCGCGGTGTGCATCCGCTTCGACACCCTGAACCCGGTCACCAGCGCCTCCGCCGCGGTCGCCGCGTTCCTCATCCGGCTGCTGGCCCTGCGGTTCAACTGGCGGGCGCCCCGGGCGTGGCAGCGGCGCTCCTCGGTCCGGGAGGAGTAGCGCCGGACGGGACGGGCTGAGCGCCGAGTTCCTCCGTCAGCCAGCGGAAGGACGGGATCACCTGGGGCCGCCACAGCGCCATCGTGTGTCCGCCCGCACTGCGCGGCAGCCGCACCACCTGCACGCTCGTCGGTGACGTCGCCGCACGGGCGAGGGCGGTGGCGTCCTCGTAGCCGTCCTTGCGCTGGCCGGACAGGTAGAGCGAGACCTTGGGCGGCGCGACCGCCTCGCGCAGCATCCGCAGCGGGTTGTGGGCGCTGCGCAGCACGGGGTCGCGGCCGGTGAGGGCGGTGCGCTCGGCGGCCGGGTCGTTGAAGCCGGACAGGCTCACGGCGGCCCGGTAGCGGTCGGGGTGGGCGAGGGCCAGCTTGGTGGCGCAGTGGCCGCCCGCCGAGTAACCGGCCACCGCCCAGCCGTCCGGCGCCGCCTGGGCGCGGAAGTTGTCCCGGACCATGCGCGGCACGTCGACGCTCAGCCAGCTCTCGGCGTTGACCCGGCCGGGCAGGTTGGCGCAGCCGGTGTCCGCGCCCGGCAGCAGGGAGGTGCGCGCGGCGACCAGGATGAAGGGCGCGATCCGGCCGCTGCGCATCAACGGCAGCAGCTGTTCGTGCGCGTCCAGGGTGCCGAACCAGGCCTTGGCCGACCCCGGGTATCCGGGGAGCAGCTGGACGACCGGGAACGCGTGGTCGCGCCAGGCCGGGTCGTCGTACTGCGGCGGCAGCCAGACGTACACCTCGGCCCGCACCCCCGACACCCGTCCGTCGAGCCGGGTGACCCGGACCCCGCCCGCCGCCCGCATGCCCGGTCCGCCGGCCGGGGTGAAGGTCTGGGCCACCTTCGGCAGACGCTCGACCGCGACGCCGCCGGTGCCGTCGCTCCCGAGGTCGGCGGCCTCCCGCACGTGGTCGCCGGTGCCGAGCAGGTCGGACCAGCTGTCGTAGAGCTGGTTGCTGTTGTTGACCAGGGTGAAGACCAGGGCCACCGCGGTGACCTGGGCGAAGACCAGCATGAGCATCCGGGTGGCGGCCCGCACGGCACGCGGTCCGCCGACCCGGGTCCACAGGGCGAGCGGCAGCGCGAGGGCGAGGGCGGTCAGCACGGCCAGGGTGCAGAGGAACGGGATCCCGGTGAGGCTCATGCCCCGATAGAGGGGAGGACGGGTCCGGGGGTTCATCCCAAACCGGTCGGCGCCCGGACATCGTCTGTGATGTCGCCCGCGGACGCACGCAAAGCTACCGCTTAGTAGGTGACTCTTGTACTGTACAGCCCATGCCAGATGCAGCCTCCGCCCCGGCCGCCGTCCGGGCCACGATCGGTGACAGCGAGTTCGACCGCGACACCGCGGTCGTCCGTCGCGCGCCCGGCGTCTACGACATCGACCTCTCCGCCGGCTGGACGATCATCAGCGCCGTCAACGGCGGCTACCTGCTGGCCGTCCTGGGCCGCGCCCTCGCCGACACCCTGCCGCACTCCGACCCGTTCACCATCTCCGCGCACTACCTGACCGCCTCCCAGCCGGGCCCGGCGGTCGTCCGCACGGAGACGGTCCGCACCGGACGCAGCCTGTCGACCGGGCAGGCGTCCCTCGTCCAGCAGGACGAACAGGGCCGGGAGGTCGAACGCATCCGCGTCCTCGCCTCCTACGGCGACCTGGACGCCCTGCCGGACGACGTCCGCACCACCGCCGAGCCGCCCGCCATCCCGCCGATGGACCAGTGCTTCGGCCCCGAGGACGGCCCCGCCCCGGTCGAGGGCAGCTCCGCCATCACCGACCGGCTGATGCTCAAGCTGGACCCGTCCACCCTCGGCTGGGCCCTCGGCAAGCCCTCCGGCCGCGGCGAGATGCGCTCCTGGTTCGGCCTGGCCGACGGCCGGGACCAGGACCCGCTGTCGCTGCTCCTCGCGGTGGACGCGCTGCCGCCCACCGCCTTCGAACTCGGGCTCTCCGGCTGGGTGCCCACGGTCGAGCTGACCGCGCACGTCCGCGCCCGTCCCGCCCCGGGTCCGCTGCGCGTCTCCGTCACCACCCGCAACCTCGCCGGCGGCTTCCTGGAGGAGGACGCCGAGGTCTGGGACTCCGCCGACCGCCTGGTGGCCCAGTCCCGCCAGCTCGCCCGCGTCCGGCTGGGCTGAGCGGCCCGCCCGCGGGCGGACGCCCCTCCACCGAGGGCCGGGACGGATCCGCTCCGTCCCGGCCCTGCGTCGTCGGCGCACGCGCCGGGGCGCGCCCGGTGGCTGCCTGCGCCTGTCGCCGGGTCCCGTCACCCGGCGGTGGCCGCCCTCGTCGGCGGCCTGTGCCGGGCCCCCTGCCCGCTTCGCCGCCGGGCCCGCGCCCGGCCGCCGGTCCTCATGCGCGTACCGGCGCGTCCAGCCAGTGCTGTCGGCCGATGCCGATGAGCCGCAGGCGGCGGGAGGACAGACGGGCCACCCGCTCCCGCTCCTCCGGGGGCGCGTCCAGCGTCTCCAGGAACAGGGACGCCGTGCTCAGCATCAGGTCCACGTAGATCTGGGCGAGCATCAGCAGGTCGTCCTCGCCCCACCCCCGCGACACCGGATCCGTGGCCAGCGCCTCGGCCACCTCACCGGCGAACAGCGCGAGTTGGTCCCGGATCGCCTCACGCACCGGACGGACCCCGCCGTGCCGCTCCCGGGCGATGAAGCGGACGTGGGCGGGGTACCTGTCCACGTGACCGGCGATCAGCTCGACGGCCCGGGTGATGCGTTGCTCGGTGTCGCCGGGGGTGGCCACCGTGGTCCGGATCATCGGGTGCAGGCTGCCCAGCGCCTCCTCGACCAGCACCACGCCCAGGTCGGCGATGGAGTGGAAATGCCGGTAGAAGGCGGTCGGGGCGACGCCCACGGCGCGGGTGACCTCACGCAGTCCCAGGCTGCTCAGGCTCTGGTTCTCCAGCAGTTCCAGCGCCGCGTCGAGGAGGGCCCGCCGGGTCCTCTGCTTCTGGGCCTGCCGGGTGCCGGGGGTGTGACTCATGCCATGCAGTCAACAACTGTTCTCCGGGATTGCAAAGTGAGGGCCCCGCTAGACTGGGTAGTCAGTGAACGAGTGTAACTACGACTGTTCACCCAAGTCTCTGGGGGAAACCGATCATGCTGTTCCTGGTCGCCGCACTCATGCTGCTCGGCGTGGTCCTGGGCACCGTCGCCCACGCGCCGCCGGAGTTCACCGTCGTCGCGGGGCTCGCCGTCGCCGTGTGGCTGGGCATCTTCGCCCTGCGCGAGCGCCACGGCCGCCGCGGCTCGGCGCACTGACCCCTCTCACCGTCCTGACCGTACTGACCGCGCTGACCGCGCACCGACCGAACACGGCGCGCGTCCGGGACGCCCGGTGGGCTCCCGCACGGCGGCGCGCGAGCCTCGGGGGCACCCTGGGCCGCGCGCTCACCGCCGGAAACGACGCCCGCACCGGCGCCCCGCGCTCCCGCACCGTGCCGGCCTCCGACCGTCCGACGTCTCGCCGACCGAGGGAACCGATCACCATGCGGCTCACCGCTCCGGCCACCGACCGCACCGGAATCCGCGACGCCGACGGCATGGCCGTCGCGTCCTTCGTCCTGGGCCTGCTGGGCCTGCTCGTCCTCAATGTCGTCCTCGGGCCGCTCGCCATCGTGCTCGCGAGCCTGGCCCTGTGGCGGGGCACCGCCCGGCGCGGACGCGCCTTCCTCGGCCTCGGGCTCGGCGTCGCCGACCTGCTCGTCCTGCTGGCCTTCATGCAGGCGGACGGCACCGTCTCCTGGAGCCTGTGAGGCGAAGGGTGACGGGTGCGGGTGACCTGGCGCGTGACGCGTGGCGCCTGACGGGTGACGTGTGACGCCTGATGGGTCACCGCTGACGGGCTCGCGGGTGACAGGAGCCCGGGGCCGGTGTGCCGAGCCCGTCGGCCGCAGAGCGCCCGAACGGCCGCGAGGGCCGTCGGCCGGGAGTCCGGGGCGCGACGTGGCCCCGGACTCCCGGCCGACCGCGCCCCCGGGTGGCCGTCCGGTGCCCCGTAGAATCGGCCCCACCATGGCATACCTCGACCACGCCGCGACCACCCCGATGCTCCCCGAGGCAGTCGAGGCACTCACCGCGCACCTCGGCGTCACCGGGAACGCCTCCTCCCTCCACGCGGCCGGCCGACGGGCCCGGCGCACGGTCGAGGAGGCCCGGGAGACCCTCGCCGAGGCCCTCGGCGCCCGGCCCAGCGAGGTCGTGCTCACCTCCGGCGGCACCGAGGCCGACAACCTGGCCGTGAAGGGCCTGTACTGGGCCCGCCGGGACGCGGATCCGGCCCGCACCCGGGTGCTGGCCAGCCCGGTCGAGCACCACGCCGTCCTGGACGCCGTCCACTGGCTCGGCGAGCACGAGGGCGCCACCGTCGAGTACCTGCCCGTCGACCACCACGGCCGGGTGCACCCCGACGCCCTGCGCGAGGCCCTGGCCCGCAACCCCGACGACGTGGCCCTCGCCACCGTCATGTGGGCCAACAACGAGATCGGCACCGTCCTGCCGGTCCGGGAACTCGCCGAGGTCGCCGCCGAGTTCGGCGTACCGCTGCACTCCGACGCGGTTCAGGCGTTCGGTCAGGTGCCGGTCGACTTCGGCAGCTCCGGGCTCGCCGCGATGACCGTCTCCGGCCACAAGATCGGCGGCCCCTACGGCATCGGCGCGCTCGTCCTGGGCCGCGACCAGACGCCCGTCCCCGTGCTCCACGGCGGCGGGCAGGAGCGCCACGTCCGCTCCGGCACCCTCGACGTCCCGGCCGTCGCCTCCTTCGCGGTCGCCGGGCGGGTGGCCGCCAAGGAGCAGGAGCGCTTCGCCCGCGAGGTCGGCGCCCTGCGCGACGACCTGATCGCCGCGGTCCGCCGGGCCGTCCCGGACGCGATCCTCGGCGGCGACCCGGAGCCCGGAGGACGGCTTCCGGCCAACGCCCACTTCACCTTCCCCGGCTGCGAGGGCGATTCCCTGCTGCTGCTGCTCGACGCCCAGGGCATCGAGTGCTCCACCGGCTCCGCCTGCACGGCCGGCGTCGCCCAGCCCAGCCACGTCCTGCTGGCCACCGGCACCGACCCCGACCTGGCCCGCGGCACCCTGCGCTTCTCCCTCGGCCACACCTCCACCGAGGCCGACGTGCGGGCCCTGGCCGAGGCCATCGGCCCGGCCGTCGAACGCGCCCGCGCCGCGGGACTGTCCTGACCGTCCGGGGGCGCTGCCGGGCCGACCGCCCGGGCGCGCCGCCCGGCCCTGGGGCGGCTGATCAGGGGGAGGCGGAGGCGTCCGGCGTGCTCAGCGACGTGCGGGCCCGGCGGACCAGCTTCATGTACCGGTCCCAGTCCCAGTGGGGGCCCGGATCGGTGTGGTCGGTGCCCGGCACCTCGACGTGCCCGATGATGTGCTTCCGGTCGACCGGTATCTCGTAGCGCGCGCAGATCCGGGCCGTCAGCCGCGCCGACGCCTCGTACATCTCGTCGGTGAGGTCCTGCGGCCGGTCCACGAACGCCTCGTGCTCGATGCCGACACTGCGCTCGTTGTAGTCCCGGTTGCCCGCGTGGTACGCCACGTCCAGCTCGCGGATCATCTGCGCCACACGGCCGTCCTGGCCGACGATGTAGTGGGTGGCCGCCCGGTGTCCCGGGTCCTGGAACGCCTTCACCGCGCTGTCGAAGCTGCCCTGCGTGACATGCACGACCACCATGTCGATGCCGTAGTCGTCGGGGCGGTCCGCGCGACGCCAGTTCGCCTCCGAGGCGGCGATCCAGCGGGCGTCCGCGAAGTCCACCTCGCCCGGCTTCCGGGGCTTGGCCACCCCCGGGGCACGCCACCACAGCCGGGCCAGCTCGTCCCGCGCCAGCACCGCGGTGCCCGCCGCGGCCGCCACTCCGCCCACGATCAGGGCCCGCCGCCCGATGCGCCGGTCCCCGTCCTCGGATGCTCGTCTCGCCCCCATGCGATCTCCAACGGATACCCGGCGGCCGTGGTTCCCGCGCCCCCGTACCCTGGAGGGGCTATGACTGACACCCCGCAGCGCACCCGCCCCCTCCGCGTCCTGGCCGCCATGTCCGGCGGAGTCGACTCCGCCGTCGCCGCCGCACGCGCCGCCGAAGCGGGTCACGACGTGACCGGCGTCCACCTCGCGCTCTCCGCCAACCCGCAATCGTTCCGCACCGGGGCGCGGGGCTGCTGCACCATCGAGGACTCCCGCGACGCCCGCCGCGCCGCCGACGTCATCGGCATCCCCTTCTACGTGTGGGACCTCGCCGACCGCTTCCGCGAGGACGTCGTCGAGGACTTCGTCGCCGAGTACGAGGCCGGCCGCACCCCGAACCCGTGCCTGCGCTGCAACGAGAAGATCAAGTTCGCCGCGCTGCTGGACAAGGCGCTCGCGCTCGGCTTCGACGCCGTGTGCACCGGCCACTACGCCCAGGTGGTCCTCCGCGAGGACGGCACCCGCGAGCTGCACCGCGCCTCCGACATGGCCAAGGACCAGTCGTACGTCCTCGGTGTGCTCGACGACCGCCAGCTCGCCCACGCGATGTTCCCCCTCGGTGACACCGTCACCACCAAGGAGGAGATCCGCGCCGAGGCCGAGCGCCGCGGGCTCGCCGTCGCCAAGAAGCCCGACTCGCACGACATCTGCTTCATCGCCGACGGCGACACCCGGGGCTTCCTCGCCGACCGCCTCGGCCGCTCCGAGGGCGACATCGTCGACGAGTCCGGCGCCAAGGTGGGCACCCACGAGGGTGCGTACGGCTTCACCATCGGCCAGCGCAAGGGCCTGCGGATCGGCACCCCCGCCCCCGACGGCAAGCCCCGCTACGTCCTCGACATCTCCCCGGTCGACAACACGGTCACCGTCGGCCCGGCGAACGCGCTCGACGTCACCGCCCTCACCGCGATCCGCCCCCGCTGGTGCGGCGCGGCCCCCGTCGGCCCCGGCACCTACACCGCCCAGCTGCGCGCCCACGGCGGCGAGACCGAGGTGACGGCGGAGCCCGTCGACGGCGAACTGCGCGTCCGCTTCACCGAGCCGGTGCGCGGTGTCGCCCCTGGCCAGGCGATCGTGCTGTACGACGGCACGCGCGTGGTGGGCTCGGCGACGATCGCCTCGACGGTCCGCGCGACGCAGCAGGCGGCGACGGCCTGAGGCACGGGCCGGGAGCGGGTGGGGTTGCTCCGGGAGGAGGCGACGCGCCAAGTGGGGCGGAAAGCAGGGGTATCGGGTCCGGCAGGGCGGATGCCCGACTTGCCCGCCGGAGCGGCCTCTCCGTCGGAGACGGACGTTACTGTGCCGAATCCCGGCTAACGACTGCCGTGGTGGAACAGCTCGGACCTGGTCGCAGTGACAAATGAGGTGAACGCTCTCCGGCCGACCGAGAAATGCCGTCTCGGGTAAACGCTGTCGCGTATTGCTATGTGGGATTCGTCGCATGCCGCGAACTCAATGCATGCGTTGCCGGATGCCTCGGAATGCGAGGACTTGAGCCACTTCAACTCGTTCACGGTCGACACCTCTTACAGATCTCCGATGATGTCGAGGACAAAGTCCCTCGATTCCCTCGGATTCAACGCCACTCGCTCGATCAAGTCCAGCCGTGTCCGGAAGTTGGCCAGATGGGTGGGGGAGTCGAAGAAGACCGCACCGATGGGCGAGTCCACCTGCACCGTGTCCAGGTGCGGGTTCGGAGCCGCCGCGTACATCACGGTGTCCCCGGCCATGGGGAAGCCTTCTGCTGCGAAGGGGATGACGAGTAGCCGGACGTTGTCGCGTTCGCTCTCTTCGAGCAAGCGGTTCAGTTGGGCCTTCGCGATGTGGCGCCCGCCGATGCGCATCCGCAGGGCCGCTTCATGGATATAACCCACATAGGGCACACCTGGACTCCTCGCGATCACGCTGTGCCGGCCGATGCGCTGTGCCACCCGGAGTTCGACCTCCAGGCGCGGCAGAGCCGGAACGAACAGATCGAAGAGGGCCCTTGCGTGGTCCTCCGTCTGGAAGATCCCGGGGATATGGGCGGTCTGGAGTGTTCTGATGCTCGTGGCGTGGTGCTCCAACTCCGCCACATCGAGAAAGTCCGGCGGGATTTTTCCCCGGTACTCGTCCCACCAGCCTTTCGGTCGCCCTCCCGTCATCGCGGCCAGAGCGTCGATCAGTGCGGGGTCGTTGCACTCGTAGATGCTCGCGAGTCGACGCAGCCGATCCTCGCTGATGCCGAACCGGCCTGACTCGATGTTCGAGATCATCGTGCGGTCCACGCCGAGGCGCGTCGCTGCCGCGGGTGCGGCCATCCCTGCAGCCTCGCGCAGCCGCCGCAGTTCGGCGCCGAACCGACGCTGACGGATGCTCGGGTGGTGCCGTGGCGCCATCTACAACTCCTTGCTCGCGCGCACAGTTTGCCGATCCTCGTCAGGGGCGTCCACTCCGGAGAGGCAGTAAAACCCGTTCTGATGAACCAGGTAGCACGTGTTTTAGTCTGCGCGCTAGCGTGTGAGCCACGCCACCCGCATCCCACCCGGCGGAAGCGCACCGCCCGCCCCCTGCCGTCCCGGGCCCGACGGAAGGGGTGCGCGGCGGCAGGCCACCGTCGGACATCGCGGACCGGACCCGCGATGTGGCCGGACGCGGGCGGCGCCGTACGGCACGGAGGTGTCGATCACCCCGACGAACCGGGGGGCCGACGCGCCGCGCCACGGACAGGACCGCCCACGCACAAGGAGGTGCCGCGTGAACGACGCGGAACCGGAACACCAGCCGATCCCCGAAGCACCCGGCGCGGACGAGCACACCGTCCCGGCCCCACCCCTCATCCCGTTCACCGAGACCTGGGAGTACGAGCTCCGATTCCCCCGCGATCCCCGCGGGCCGGCCGTCGCCCGTACGACGCTCAAGGCCGTGCTGGGAGCGCACGGACTGGGCGAGTTCACCGATCGCGCGGAACTCCTCACCTCCGAACTGGCCACCAACGCCGTCCGGTATTCGCCCGGCCCCGCCATCGTGCTGCTGCGCTGGACCAACCCCGTGCTGAGGGTCAGCGTCATGGACACCTGCCCGGTGTTCCCGCTGCCGTCGGCCCCGGACATGGCCGAAGCGGAACGCGGACGCGGCCTGCTGATCCTCGATCTGCTGGCCGACGACTGGGGCGGATGTGCCCTCGGGGAGTCGTTGTACGGGGTGGGCGGCAAAACCGTCTGGTTCGATCTGGTCCTCGGCGGAGGTGACCCACCACCCGGAGGAGGGGCCGATCACGGTTCCGGACCCCTGCATCCGGGCCCGCCCGTGCTCGCCGCCTGACCGGGCGGCCCACCGGGCCCTCCCGCCCGCCTCGCGACGCCGTGAACGCCGGCTCCGATGTGTTCACGGCTTCGCCCCAACGATGCGCCCGCGCCGCGCCGGCGGAGGGCGCGCACGCCCGCCCGCGCACCGCGCCGTTCCGCCACCCGGGTGATCACCCGGTGCACCTCGTCCCGCACCCGTGTCCCGGACGGCGGCCGCGCCGATCACCCGGGTGTGATGCATCGGATCCCCGGCCTCTCGCGCCGCACCCGCACCCTGGCCGTCACCGGCCTCGGTGCCCTGGTACTGCTGTCCTCTCCCGCCGTCCTGCCCGCCGCCCACGCGGGCCCGGACGCCTCCGGCCCGGCCTCGCCGACGGTGCCGCGCCCGGTGACCGCCGGCGAGGCGGTGACGGCCGCGCGCCTCGACGCGGTCCGCCACGACCCGCGGCGTGCGCGGGAGTTCTTCCGCCGCCTGCCCAAGGGGGGCGACCTGCACAACCACCTGTCGGGCGCGGTCTCCACCGAGTACCTCGTGGAGCTGGCCGCCGAGGACGGGCTGTGCGTCGACACCGCGACGATGACCGCCGTCCCGCCCCCGTGCGGTGCGGGCACCCGCCCCGCCGCGGACGCCCGTACGGACCGCGCCTTCCACGACGCCCTCGTGCGTGCCTGGTCCATGCAGGACTTCCCGGCCGACGGCAACGGCCACGACCACTTCTTCGCCACCTTCGGCAGGTTCGGCGAGGTGACGTGGCGGCACCGCGGGAAACTGCTCGCCGAGGTCGCGGACGACATCGCCGAGCAGAACCAGTTCTACCTGGAGACCATGGTCACCCCGGCCTCCGACGGGGCGAAGAAGCTCGCCGCCGAGGTCGGCTGGGATCCGGACCTCGCCCGGCTGCACGAGAAGCTGACCGCCGGGGGCAGGCTGGACCGGCTGGTCACCGAGGCGAAGAAGGAGTCCGACGACGCCGACGCCGAGTTCCGCGCCGCCGCCCGCTGTGACACCGGCAGCCCCCGGCCCGCCTGCCGCATCCCGGTCCGCTGGATCTCCCAGGTCTCGCGCGGCAGCGCCCCGGAACGGGTCTTCACGCAGATGGCCCTCGGCATGCGCCTGGCCGAGCGCGACGGGCGGTTCGTCGCCGTCAACCTGGTCCAGCCCGAGGACGCGGAGGTCGCCCTGCGCGACTACAGCCTCCAGATGCGCATGCTGAAGTACCTCCGCGGTGTCTATCCCGGCGCCCATGTCACCCTGCATGCCGGTGAGTTGTGGCCCGGTCTGGTCAAGCCCGCCGACCTCGCGTTCCACATCCGGGAGGCCGTGGAGGTCGCCGGCGCCGACCGCATCGGCCACGGCGTGGACCTCGTCCACGAGGACGACTGGCAGCGCACCGCCCGCACCATGGCCGCCCGCGAGACCGCCGTCGAGGTCCCCTTCACCAGCAACGCCCAGATCCTGGGGGTGCGCGGCGACGACCACCCCTTCGAGACCTACCGCGCCCACGGGGTGCCGGTCGTCCTGGCCACCGACGACCCCGGCGTCAGCCGCATCGACATCAGCCACGAGTACCGGTACGCCGCCGACACGTACGGCCTGTCCTACCCGGAGCTGAAGGACCTGGCCCGGGCCTCCCTGGAGTACGCCTTCCTCCCGGGCGCGAGCCTGTGGCACGGCAACCCCACCCGGGACGGCTACCGTCCCGTCGCCGCCTGCCGCGGGGTCCGGCTGGGCACCCTCCGTCCCGGCGCGGACTGCCGGCGCCTGCTGGACGCCAGCCCCAAGGCCGCCGCGCAGTGGGAGCAGGAGCGGGCCTTCGACCGCTTCGAGACGGGGATCCGCACCGCCCGCTGAACCCCTGCCGGGCCGGGCCGCCGCGTGCCCTCCGCCGCCGCCTCCCGCGGCGGCGGAGACGGCCGGTGCGGGAGGCGGCAGCGGGGTGGGCGCTGCGGCCTCACCGCCCCGCCGGGACGGCTCACCGCCCGAAGAACTCCGCCAGCACCGGCGCCAGGACGTCCGGCTCGACCATGTGCGTCTGCCCCTGGAGCGTGCGGTACGTGCCACGGGGCACCGTGTCCGCGATCGCCCGCGCGGCCTCACGCATCCAGCCCGGACTGGCGTCGCCCGCGATGGCCAGCACCGGCACCGGAATGGACGCCAGCAGCTCCCGGGGCACGCCCCCGTCACCCATCACCGCGTCGTCGTACGCGAGGCTCGGCGCCATCGACTCCATGCCGGTCCACAGGGCGGACTGCCGGGCGCCCTCGATGACCGCCTCGCCCAGTCCGGTCAGCCGCAGGAACAGCTCCACCGCGTCCCCGCGCCGCCCCTCGTCCAGGGCGGCCGTCAGCTGCTCGGTGTACCGGGCCCGCTCCGCCAGGTCCTCCTCGGAGATGGCGTACGGCGTCTCGTACACGGCGACATGACGCACCGGCAGCCCGCTCGCCGCCGCCCGCAGCGCCAGCGCGCCGCCCGACGACACCCCGTACAGCGACGCCGCACCGCCCAGCTCCTCGATCAGCGCCGCCAGGTCCTCGACCTCGCGCTCCACCGCGTACGGCGGGGTGTCACCGCTCGCGCCCCGGCCCCGGCGGTCGTACACGACCACCCGGAACCGCTCCGACAGGGGAGCCGCCAGCGGCGCCACCGTGCCGCCGGTCGACATCGCGCCGCTGACGAGGACGATCGTGGAACCCCGCCCTGCGCTCTCGTAGGCCAGGGACGTGCCGTCGCGCGAAGTGATGTTCTTGTCCATGTCTCAGCAGACTGCCGCACCGCGCGGTGTTCGTCGGTGAGGCGGGCGGCGCGTCCACCGATCGCCTCGGTTCGGTGTCACGACGGCCGGCCGTCCCGGTCCTCCCCGCCGGTCAGTCCCGGTCCACGTCCGCCTCGTAGAAGCACAGGTGGTCCTTGATCCGTGCGACGCCGGGCTTCGGGTCCGGGTAGGACCACACCAGGTCCGCCTTGTCCGGCACCGACCAGTACGACGCCGTGCCCTTGAACGGGCAGTAGGTGTGCGTCCCGGAGGGGGTCAGCAGGTCCAGCCGCACGTCCTCGGGCGGGATGTAGTACCGCACGGGGCAGCCCGTCTCCCGCAGCACCAGCGCCCGGTCCGTGCGGGCCAGTTCCCGCCCGCCGTGCACCACGCGCACCTGCCGGTCGCTCTCCTCGATGCTGATGCGATGTCCTGCGGTCACGACGGTCCCTCCTGGAGGATGCGGCGGCGCCGCCGGCCGGACGGCCGGCCCGTTCCGGGTACAGCGCGCGCCGGCCGCCCGTTCTTCCCGCCCCGGGGGACCGGAGCGCACCGGGCGGGGTGGCCCGTACCGTGGGGCCGTGAACATCTGCGTCTTCCTCTCCGCCGCCGACCTCGACGAGCGCTACACGCGCCCCGCGCGGGAGTTCGCGCGCCTGCTCGGCAAGGGCGGGCACACCCTGGTGTGGGGTGGCTCCGACGTCGGGCTGATGAAGGTGGTCGCCGACGGGGTGCAGGCCGCGGGCGGCCGGCTCGTCGGCGTCTCCGTGGACTTCCTGGCGGCCAAGGCACGGCAGGGCGCCGACGAGATGGTCGTCGCCCGGGACCTCGCCGAGAGGAAGCGCCTGCTGCTGGAGAAGTCCGACGCCGTGGTGATCATGGTGGGCGGCACCGGAACCCTCGACGAGGCGACCGAGATCCTGGAACTGAAGAAGCACGGGCACACCGACAAGCCCGTCGTGCTGCTGAACACCGCGGGCTTCTACGACGGCCTGAAGGAGCAGTTCCTCCGGATGGAGGCGGAGGGCTTCCTGCCCCGCCCGCTCACCGACCTGGTGTTCTTCGCCGAGGAGCCGGTCGGGGCGCTGGCCCACCTGGAGGAGAGCCGGGGCATCCGCTGAGCCTCCCGTGATGCGAGCATGGCGGACATGGCTACCCATGTGATCACCGGAGCGGGCTCCGGCATCGGCGCGGCCGTCGCCCGCCGCCTGCACGCGCGCGGCGACGACCTCGTGCTGCACGCGCGCAGCGCGGGGCGGGCGAAGGAACTCGCCGACGCGTTCCCCGGCGCCCGGACCCTCGTCGGCGACCTCGCCGACCCCGACCGGCTCAGCTGGGCCTTCTCCCACCAGTCGGTCCCCGAGCAGGTCGACTCCCTGCTGCACATCGCCGGCGTCGTCGACCTCGGCCGGGTCGGTGAGCTGACCCCGAAGACCTGGCGGCACCAGCTCGACGTGAACCTGATCGCCCCCGCCGAGCTGACCCGGCACTTCCTGCCCCAGCTCCGCGCGAGCCGCGGGCACGTGATCTTCGTCAACTCGGGGGCCGGCCTCAACGCCCACGCCGAGTGGTCCGCCTACGCGGCCTCCAAGCACGGCCTGAAGGCCCTCGCCGACTCCCTGCGCCACGAGGAGCACGCGGCCGGCGTCCGCGTCACCTCCGTCTACCCGGGCCGCACCGCCAGCCCCATGCAGGCCAAGGTGCACCAGCAGGAGGGCAAGGACTACGACCCCGGCCGATGGATCGACCCCGAGTCGGTCGCCACCACCGTGCTGATGGCCCTCGACCTGCCGAGGGACGCGGAGGTCAACGACCTGACGGTGCGCCCGGGCCACCCGTAGGGGAGAGGCGGCCGGGGGCACCACCCCCGGCCGCCGGCTGCGTACGCTTCTCCCGTGAGCGAAGAAAGCCAGATCAGCTTCGGTCCCGCGACCGGCGTCGGCTCCCTGCCCGGCACCGACGCGCGGGAAGCCGCCAAGACCGCCACCGGGAGCTTCGAGGACTTCCCGCACCTGCCCGAACTGCCCGCCCGCGGCCCCGGCGCCGACATGATCGGCCGCACCGCCGGCATGCTCGTCGAGCTGTACGCGCGCGTGGAGCCCAGCGGCTGGCGGATCGGCGACCGGCCCGGCCGCGACACCCGGCGGGCCCGCTCCTGGCTCGGCGAGGACCTGGACGCGCTGGAGGAGTTCACCCAGGGCCACCGGGGACCGCTCAAGGTGCAGGCGGTCGGCCCCTGGACCCTCGCCGCCGCCCTGGAGCTGAAGAACGGCGAGGCCGCCCTCTCCGACCCGGGCGCCTGCCGCGACCTCGCCGCCTCCCTCGCCGAGGGGCTGCGCCTCCACCTCGCCGAGGTGCGGCGGCGGGTGCCCGGCGCCCGGCTCGTCCTCCAGCTCGACGAACCGTCCCTGACCGCCGTCCTGCGCGGGCAGGTGCCCACCGCCAGCGGATACCGCACCCACCGTGCCGTGGACCGTCAGACCGTCGAGGCGACCCTCCGCGACGTCGTGTCGGCGCACGACGGCGGGCCCGTCGTCGTGCACTCCTGCGCCCCGGACGTGCCGTTCGCCCTGCTGCGCCGGGCGGGCGTGGCGGGCCTGTCCTTCGACGCCTCCCTCCTCACCGAACGTGACGACGAGGCGATCGGCGAGGCGGTCGAGGACGGCATCCGGCTGCTCGCCGGTGTCGTGCCCGGCACGGACGGCCCGTTGTCGGACCCGGGCGGTAGCGTCGGAGGAGTCAGAACGCTGTGGCGCAGGCTGGGGCTGCGACCGGACCTCCTGGCGGAGGCCGTCACGCTCACCCCGGCGTGCGGACTCGCGGGGGCCTCCCCGCAGTACGCGCGGGCCGCCTACGCCCACTGCGTCCGGGCCGCGAGATCCCTCGCGGACAACCCTGAGTAACGGGAGGACACCCAGTGGCCGGCGACCAGCAGGCGGAGACGACGAGCGTGCCCGCCGAGGCGCGCGAGAAGCACGCACAGCTCGCGGAGCAGATCGAGGAGCACCGCTTCCGGTACTACGTGAACGACGCGCCCGTGATCAGCGACGCCGAGTTCGACCGGCTGCTGCGCGAGCTGGAGGCACTGGAGGAGCAGCACCCCGAGCTGCGCACCCCCGACTCGCCGACCCAGAAGGTCGCCGGGGCGTACGAGACGGAGTTCACCTCGGTCCAGCACCGCTCGCGCATGCTCTCCCTGGACAACACCTTCAACGACGAGGACCTCGCCGCCTGGACCGAGCGCATCCACCGCGAGCTGGGGGAGCAGGCGTTCCACTTCCTGTGCGAGCTCAAGGTCGACGGGCTCGCCGTCAACCTCACCTACGAGCGGGGCCGCCTCACCCGCGCGGCGACCCGCGGCGACGGCCGCACCGGTGAGGACATCACGCCCAACGTCCGCACCATCGCCGAGATCCCCGACCGGCTCACCGGCGAGGAGGTGCCCGAGCTGGTGGAGATCCGGGGCGAGGTCTTCTTCCCCATGGAGAAGTTCCAGGAGCTCAACGCCCGCCTGGTGGCCGCCGGGGACAAGCCGTTCGCCAACCCGCGCAACGCGGCGGCCGGTTCGCTGCGCCAGAAGGACCCGCGGGTGACCGCCACCCGGCCGCTGCACATGGTCGTGCACGGCATCGGCGCGCTGGAGGGCTTCCCCGGCCGCATGACCCGGCTCTCCCAGGCGTACGACCTGCTGAAGTCCTGGGGCCTGCCCACCTCCCCGCACAACAAGGTGGTCGACGGCATCGAGGGCGTCCGGGAGTTCATCGCGTACTACGGCGAGAACCGCCACTCCGTGGTGCACGAGATCGACGGCGTGGTCGTGAAGCTGGACGAGATCCCGCTCCAGGGCCGCCTCGGCACCACCTCCCGCGCCCCCCGCTGGGCCATCGCGTACAAGTACGCGCCCGAGGAGGTCAACACCAAGCTCATCAACATCCGCGTGGGCGTGGGCCGTACGGGCCGGGTCACGCCCTACGCCCAGGTCGAGCCGGTCACCGTCGCCGGGTCGGAGGTCGAGTTCGCCACCCTGCACAACCAGGACGTCGTCAAGGCCAAGGGCGTCCTCATCGGCGACACCGTGGTGCTGCGCAAGGCCGGCGACGTCATCCCCGAGATCCTCGGCCCGGTCGCCGACCTGCGGGACGGCAGCGAGCGCGAGTTCGTCATGCCGGCCGAGTGCCCCGAGTGCGGCACGCCGCTGAAGGCGATGAAGGAGGGCGACGTCGACCTGCGCTGCCCCAACGCCCGCACCTGCCCCGCCCAGTTGCGCGAGCGGCTGTTCTACCTCGCCGGCCGCAAGGCCCTGGACATCGAGCACTTCGGCTATGTCGCCGCCGCCGCCCTCACCCGGCCGCTGGAACCCGCCGACCCGCCGCTGCGCGACGAGGGCGACCTGTTCGACCTGACCGTCGAGCAGCTGCTGCCCATCAAGGCGTACGTGCTCGACCAGGACAGCGGGCTGCCCAAGCGGGACCCGAAGACCGGCGAGGAGAAGGTCGCCACCGTCTTCGCCAACCAGGAGGGCGCCGCGAAGAAGAACGCGGTGGCGATGCTGGAGAACATCGCGGCCGCCAAGGACCGCCCGCTCGCCCGCGTGCTGACCGCCCTGTCGATCCGGCACGTCGGACCGGTGGCGGCGGAGGCGCTGGCCCGCGAGTTCCGCTCCATCGACCGCATCGAACAGGCCACCGAGGAGGAACTGGCCGCCACGCCGGGCGTCGGCGGGATCATCGCCGCCTCGCTCAAGCAGTGGTTCGCCGAGGACTGGCACCGCGAGATCATCCGCAAGTGGAAGGCGGCCGGGGTCCGCATGGCGGACGAGACCTCCGGCGAGGACGAGGGCCCGCGTCCGCTCCAGGGCCTCACCGTGGTGGTGACCGGCACCCTGGAGCGGTTCACCCGTGACGGCGCCAAGGAGGCACTGCAGGACCAGGGCGCGAAAGTGACCGGATCGGTCTCCAAGAAGACGTCCTTCGTGGTCGTCGGAGACAACCCCGGATCGAAGTACGACAAGGCCGTGCAGCTGAAGGTGCCGGTCCTGGACGAGGCGGGTTTCGAGGTCCTCCTCGCGGACGGGCCGGAAGCCGCCGCCGAGGCCGCGCTTTCGGCCGACGGGTAACGGTTGAAGCCCCCCGGATCGGCGCATACCAGATGCATACGGGTGGCCGGGGCGCATTCGGGCAACCGTCGGCGACCGGTGCCCGTGGAAGCCTTCCGCGGCCTACTGTTGAGAGGTGCACCTGCCGTGCCCAGCCGCGGTCGGGGCATCCCAGTGTTCGCCAAGGGTCCGGGGTAAGGCTTTCCATCGCGGAGCCGCTGAGGGTTGTCGGGCATCGGGCCGCGTGGCGTGGCCACCGCCGGCTGTGAGAGGGACGGGAATGGAACCGACCGAGAGCGCCGCCCCGGGCTCACGGCTGCGTCTGGGCCGGCTGACCGCCGTCCGCCGGCGCGGACGCGCGGCCGGGCGGCCCGCGGACCGGCCGGGCTCGCGGGAGCACACCGCGGCGGACTCGGCGGACGGACTCGGCCACGCCCGGCCCCGGCCCGCCGTCCGGGGCCCCGTCCTGTCCGACACCGACGGCGAACGCCACCTGCCCTGGCCCGCGTTGCCCACGGCGATCGTCGCCGCGGCCGCCTTCGTCCTGGGCGCCGGCTTCCTGTACGCCTTCACCGGCGGCCACGCCCTCTTCCCGTCCGGCACCGTCGGCTGGTCGCTGGCCGTGCTCGCCGGCATCGTCGTCGGCCACCTGGTCATGCTGGGCCGCTCCCGCTGGTGGGGCGGCACCGGCTCGGGCGCCGCGCTCACCCTCGCCGTACTGCTGCTCTACGGCTGGGTGCCCGCGGGCATGGTCAGCCTCACCGTCGTCGTGCTGGTCGGTGCCGCCCGCCGGGGCCGCTGGCGGCAGGGCGTCCTGCACGGCGCGGTCGACCTCCTCGGGATCGGCGCCGGCGCCCTGGTACTGGCCGCGTTCGGCTCCGTGCCGTCCGTCGAGAGCCCCTCGGCCCCGGACAGCTGGTCCTTCGCCACCGCCTTCGAGGTGGTGCTGGTCGCCGTCGCCTACCTCGCCGTCACCCGCACCCTGTTCTGGTACCTGCACACCCCGCGTGCCGGGCTGCCCACCGTCGCCCGCACCGCCCTGGTCCGGCAGGCCCTGGTCGCCGTCGCCCTGCTCGGGATAGCCCCGCTGATCTGCGTCGTCGCGGACGCCAAGCCGCTGCTGCTGCCGCTGTTCGCCATCCCGCTCATCGCGCTCGACTCCACCCTGTGGATCGCCCGGGCCCGCGCGGAGGAGCAGCTGCGCGACCCGCTGACCGGCCTGCCGAACCGCCAGTGGCTGCTGGAACGGATCTGGACCGCCCTGGACGACGCGGAGCGCATCGAAGCCCGCTCCGCCCTCATGCTGATCGACCTCGACCGGTTCCGTTCGGTCAACGACACCCTCGGCCATCTCGCCGGCGACCGGCTGCTGCTGCAGATCGCCGACCGGCTGAGAGCCGCCCTGCCGCGCGGCGCGGAGGCGGCGCGGCTCGGCGGCGACGAATTCGCCGTGTTACTGCCCGTCGCCGACTCCACCACGTCCGCGACCCGCGTCGCCCGCGGCCTGGTCGCGGCCCTCAGCTCGCCGCTCGACCTCGACGGACTCACCCTCGTCCTGGAGGCCAGCGCGGGCGTCGCCGTCTTCCCGGACCACGCGCTCGACGCCGAGGGCCTGCTGCGGCGGGCGGACGTGGCGATGTACCAGGCCAAGCGGGACCGCACCGGCGTCGAGGTGTACGAGTCCAAGCGCGACTCCAACACCCCTGACCGGCTGGGCCTGCTGGGCGACCTGCGCCGGGCCCTGGACGCCCACGAGGTCCAGCTGCACTACCAGCCCAAAGTCCGCTTCGACGGCCAGGTCTCGGGCCTGGAGGCCCTGGTGCGGTGGGTGCACCCGGAGCGCGGCCGGGTCCCCCCGGACGAGTTCATCGCGATCGCCGAGTCCTCCGGACTGATGCCCCACCTGACGGAGTACGTCCTGGAGACCGCCCTCGAACAGGTCGCGGCGTGGCGCGCCCAGGGCCTGTTCGTGCCCGTCGCCGTCAACGTCTCCCCGCGCGACGTCCACACCCCCGGCTTCGCCGGCTCCGTCGCCGCGCGCCTGGCCCGGCACGGCGTCCCGGCCGGTGCGCTCCAGCTGGAGATCACCGAACACGTCCTGCTGGAGGACCCGCAGCGCGCCGCCGACACCCTCAACGCCCTGACCGGGCACGGCGTGAAGATGTCCCTCGACGACTTCGGCACCGGCTACTCCTCACTGGTGCACCTGAGGCGGCTGCCGGTCAGCGAACTGAAGATCGACCGTTCCTTCGTGGCCCGGCTCGCCGTCGACAGCGAGGACGCCGAGATCGTGCGCTGCACGATCGACCTCGCCCACTCGCTCGGCCTGCTCGTCGTCGCCGAGGGCGTCGAGGACGACGAGACCTGGGAACGCCTGCGCGACCTGCGCTGCGACGCCGTCCAGGGCTGGCTCGTGGCGGCCGCGATGCCGCCCGACGAGACCACCGCCTGGCTCCTGGCCCGCGGCTCCCGCGGCTGGCAGCGCCCCGCGGCGGCCCTCCCCGCCGCCGCGGGCGACGACTCCGGCCGGGTCGGCTAGGCGTACGGTTCCGGCACCGGCCCGCACCGTTTCACGGGCACCACCGCGGGCCCCATAGGATTGGCCCCAAACACACACACTCACCCCAGAGGATCGCTGCATGCCTGGCATCACGCGCGAGGAGGTCGCCCACCTCGCCCGGCTGGCGCGTCTGGAGCTGAAGCCCGAAGAGCTCGACCACTTCGCAGGCCAGCTCGACGACATCATCGGCGCGGTCGCCCGCGTCGGCGAGGTCGCCGACCAAGACGTCCCGCCGACCTCGCACCCGCTCCCGCTGACCAACGTCATGCGGCCGGACGAGATCCGTCCCTCGCTCACCCCCGAGCAGGCGCTGTCCGGCGCCCCGGCCCAGGAGCAGCAGCGTTTCAAGGTGCCGCAGATCCTGGGGGAGGAGTAACCGCCATGAGCGATCACATCATCAGGCTCACCGCGGCCGAGACCGCGGCGAAGATCGCCTCCGGCGAACTCACCGCCGTCGAGGTCACCGAAGCCCACCTGGCCCGCATCGAGGCCGTCGACGAGAAGGTGCACGCCTTCCTGCACGTCGACCGCGAGGGCGCCCTCGCCCAGGCGCGCGCCGTCGACGACAAGCGCGCCCGGGGGGAGAAGCTCGGCCCGCTGGCCGGCGTCCCCCTCGCCCTGAAGGACATCTTCACCACCGAGGGCATCCCGACCACCGTCGGCTCCAAGATGCTCGAAGGCTGGATCCCGCCGTACGACGCGACGCTCACCCAGCGTCTCAAGGACGCCGACGTCGTCATCCTCGGCAAGACCAACATGGACGAGTTCGCCATGGGGTCGTCCACCGAGAACAGCGCCTACGGCCCGACCGGCAACCCCTGGGACCTCACCCGGATCCCCGGCGGCTCCGGAGGCGGCTCGTCCGCCGCGCTCGCCGCGCACATGGCACCCCTCGCCATCGGCACCGACACCGGCGGCTCCATCCGCCAGCCGGCCGCCGTCACCGGCACCGTCGGCGTCAAGCCCACGTACGGCGCGGTCTCCCGCTACGGCATGGTGGCGTTCTCCTCCTCCCTCGACCAGGGCGGCCCCTGCGCCCGCACGGTCCTGGACGCGGCCCTGCTGCACGAGGTGATCGCCGGCCACGACCCGAGGGACTCCACGTCCATCGACGCGCCGGTCCCGCCGGTCGTGGAGGCCGCCCGCAACGGCAGCGTCCAGGGCATGCGCGTGGGTGTCGTCAAGCAGTTCCGCGGCGAGGGCTACCAGGCCGGTGTCGTCCAGCGGTTCGACGAGGCCGTGGACCTGCTCAAGGACCTCGGCGCCGAGATCGTCGAGCTGGACTGCCCGTCCTTCGACCTCGCGCTGTCGGCGTACTACCTGATCGCGCCCTCGGAGTGCTCCTCCAACCTCGCCCGCTTCGACGGCCTGCGCTACGGCCTGCGGACCGGCGACGACGGCACGCACTCCGCCGAGGAGGTCACCTCGCTGACCCGCGAGGCGGGCTTCGGCGACGAGGTCAAGCGCCGCATCATGCTCGGCACCTACGCGCTCAGCTCCGGCTACTACGACGCGTACTACGGCAGCGCCCAGAAGGTCCGCACGCTCATCAAGCGGGACTTCGACCAGGCCTTCGAGCAGGTCGACGTGATCGTCTCCCCGACGACCCCGACCACCGCCTTCCCGATCGGCGAGCGCGCCGACGACCCGATGGCGATGTACCTCGCCGACCTGTGCACCATCCCGACCAACCTGGCGGGCAACGCGGCCATGTCGCTGCCCTGCGGCCTCGCACCCGAGGACAACCTGCCGGTCGGACTGCAGATCATCGCCCCGGTCATGAAGGACGACCGCCTCTACAAGGTGGGTGCCGCCGTCGAGGCCGCCTTCGTGGAAAAGTGGGGCCACCCGCTGCTCGAGGAGGCTCCGTCGCTGTGAGTGCACTGACCAAGGCCAAGGGCTTCAAGAAGTCCCGGTCCGGTACGTACCTGTCCATGGCCGCCACCGCGTTCGGCGCGGTCGGCGTCGCCAAGCGCGTCAAGAAGGCCCGGCTGGAGAAGGACACCCTGGTCCTGATCGACGCCACCGTGTCCGCCGCCGCCATCGTCACCGGCCTCGCCATCCTCTACCGCGAGCTGAAGCGGCTGGGCGACGACGACGTCCTGCTGGGCTGAGAGGGAAGTTTCACCGTGACCACCACGACCGACCTGGTGTCGTACGAGGACGCGCTGGCGTCGTACGACCCCGTCATGGGCCTCGAGGTCCATGTCGAACTCGGCACCCGCACCAAGATGTTCTGCGGCTGCGCGACCGCGCTGGGCGCCGAGCCGAACACCCAGACCTGCCCGGTCTGCCTCGGCATGCCCGGCGCGCTCCCGGTCGTCAACGCGACCGGCGTCGAGTCGGCGATCCGGATCGGCCTCGCGCTGCACTGCGAGATCGCCGAATGGTGCCGCTTCGCCCGGAAGAACTACTTCTATCCGGACATGCCGAAGAACTTCCAGACCTCCCAGTACGACGAGCCGATCGCCTTCGACGGCTACCTCGACGTGCAGCTGGAGGACGGGGAGACCTTCCGCGTGGAGATCGAGCGCGCCCACATGGAGGAGGACACCGGCAAGTCGACCCACGTCGGCGGCGCCACCGGCCGCATCCACGGCGCGTCCCACTCCCTGCTCGACTACAACCGGGCCGGCATCCCGCTCATCGAGATCGTCACCAAGCCCATCACCGGCGCCGGTGAGCGCGCCCCCGAGGTCGCGCGGGCCTACGTCCGTGAGCTGCGCGAACTCATCAGGGCGCTCGGCGTGTCCGACGCCCGCATGGAGATGGGCCAGATGCGCTGCGACGTCAACCTGTCGCTGATGCCGAAGGGCGCCGAGACGTTCGGCACCCGCAGCGAGACCAAGAACGTCAACTCGCTGCGCTCCGTCGAGCGGGCCGCCCGCTTCGAGATCCAGCGCCACGCGGCCGTGCTGAACTCGGGCGGCACCATCGTCCAGGAGACCCGCCACTTCCACGAGGACACGGGGTCCACGACCTCCGGCCGCGTGAAGGAGGAGGCCGAGGACTACCGGTACTTCCCGGAGCCAGACCTGGTCCCCGTCGCCCCGTCCCGCGAGTGGGTCGAGAAGCTGCGCGCCGAGCTGCCCGAGCTGCCGCTGGTGCGCCGCAACCGGCTCCGCGAGGAGTGGGGGATCTCCGGCACCGACATGCAGGCGATCCTCAACGCCGGCGCGCTGGACCCGATCGTCGCCACCATCGACGCCGGGGCCGACGCGGCCTCCGCCCGCAAGTGGTGGATGGGCGAGCTGGCCCGCGCGGCCAACGAGTCGCAGAAGGCGCTGGACGAACTGGCGATCACCCCGGCGCAGGTGGCCCGCGTCACCGAGCTGGTGGCCAAGGGCGACCTGAACGACAAGCTGGCCCGCCAGGTCATCGAGGGCGTCCTGGCCGGTGAGGGCACGCCGGACGAGGTCGTGGAGAAGCGAGGCCTGAAGGTCGTCTCCGACGAGGGCGCGCTCACCACGGCCGTCGAGGAGGCCATCGCCGGCAACCAGGCCATCGCCGACAAGATCCGCGGCGGCAAGGTGGCCGCCGTCGGCGCGCTGGTCGGCGCCGTCATGAAGGCCACGCGCGGCCAGGCCGACGCGGCCAGGGTCAAGGAACTGATCCTGGAGAAGCTGGGCGTCTGAGCAGGCTGATCCGCGGGCGGTCCACAGACGGCCGTCGCGGCGGCCGCAGCAGGAGGACGAGGGGTGCACCGGTCGGGCCGGTGCACCCCTCGCTCGCTCCCTGGTGAACGCGGTGACCACAGCGCCCCGCGGCCGCCGGTCGCACGGGCTCGCCGCCGGCCGGCCGACGGCCCCGCCGGACCCCGCGGCCGGTGCCCCGACGTCGGCCGCTACGCTCCCTGGCCATGAGTGGACGCGCCGATTCCGACACGCACTCGGACACCCGTCCGGAGCCGGCCGAGACCCACCCGGCTGCCGTGATCCCGGACGACGACTCCTCCCTCGCCCCGGACGCCGACGGGGACGTCCCCGCGGACGCCGAGGCGGGTGATGAGGAGCACGAGGCGGACGACGACCCCGACCCGGACGACGATCCCGACCCCGACCCCGACCCCGACCCCGACCCGGACGGGTCGCGGGCACGCCGGGCCCGCTTCGTCGCGGCCGGCACCGGCGCCGTGCTGTCCATGGCGGGACTGGCCGCCGCGCTGCTCCGCCTCAACGGCCCCGCGCCCGCGCCGGTCCCGGGCGCGTACGCCGGCGGTGCGGTGATCTGCGTCGCCGCCGCCGTGCTGGGCTCCCGCGGCCGCACCCGGCGGGCGCTGTGGCTGCTGATCGCCGGGCTGATGGTGATGGCGCTGGGCGACCAGTTCGACTGACGCCCGGTGCCTGCCCGGGGGCCCGCGCCGTGGAGCCGTCGCGCCGGCCCGGGTTCCGTGCGGGCCGTTGCGCAGGGGGAGGCGGACGCACGCCTGTGAGCCGGCCCCCGGCAGGACGAGACGAGGCGGACCGCGTACGAGCCGGCCCCCGGCAGGACGAGGCGGCGTCCCCGGGCGAGCCGGCCCGGCAGGGCGGGCGGGGCGTCGTGGGCCGGCCCGGCAGGACGGGCGAGGCGCCGGGGGCCGTCCCGGCGCGGGGCGGGTGGCGTGTGAGGTGCCCCGCATCGCTGTGAAGAAGCCCACGAACACGACAAACGATCATTCGCAGGTGCAAGAGTGGCAGGGCATCGCTCATGCGTTCTTTGCGGGCAGTTCCTTCCATGAACGGCTGTTCCCGGTCAAAGATCCACACTCAGTCCCTCCGGGAGCACATTCGTGGCAGCCCTCGCACGCTGGTGTGTCCAACGACGTCTGGTCGTCGTCCTGCTGTGGCTCCTCGCCCTCGGCGGGGTCGCCGCGGGTGCCGCCGTCGCGGGTTCCACCTACTCCAACGACTACGACGTCCCCGGCACCGAGTCGGGCCGGGCCGTGGAACTGCTGCACGAGGGCTTCCCCCAGCTCGGCGGTGACAGCGACACCGTCGTCTGGCACACCGCCTCCGGCAGCGTCCGGGACACCGCGGTCGAACAGGCCATGACCCGCACCCTCGAACGCGTCGCCGAACTGCCCGGCGTCGCCGACGTCCGGGGGCCCTACGACGACACCGGCGGCGCCGGCCGGATCAGCGAGGACGGCCGCACCGCCTACGCCACGGTGTCCTTCGCCGACCAGGCCAAGGACATCGACGCCGGAGAGGCGGCGGCCGTCGTCGAGACGGCGAAGCAGGCCGAGACGGACGGGCTGCGGGTGGAACTGAGCGGGAGCGCCGTCGGCCTGACCCAGGCGCCGGAGGGGCACCTCGCGGAAGCGGTCGGCGTGCTCGTGGCCGCCGTCGTGCTGTTCCTCGCCTTCGGCTCCCTCGCCGCCTCCCTGCTGCCCATCGCCACCGCGCTGGTCGGGGTCGGCACCGCCTACGTGGGCATCTCCCTGCTCGGGCACGTGATGACGGTCGCGGACTTCGCGCCGATGCTCGGGCTGCTGATCGGGCTCGGCGTCGGCATCGACTACGCGCTGTTCATCGTGACCAGACACCGCCGCGGACTCAAACGGGGACTGACCGTCCCCGAGGCCGCCGCCGAGGCCGTCGCCACCACCGGCCGCGCGGTGGTCTTCGCGGGGGCCACCGTGTGCATCGCCCTGCTGGGCATGCTGATCCTCCGCCTCAACTTCCTCAACGGCGTCGCCGTCGCGGCCTCCCTCACCGTGGTGCTGACCGTCGCCGCCTCCGTCACCCTGCTGCCCGCCCTGCTGTCGCTCATCGGCATGCGGGCGCTCAGCCGCCGCGAACGCCGCGGGCTCGCCGAGCACGGACCCCAGCCCGAACTGCCGACCGGGTGGGCCGCGCGCTGGTCGGCGTTCGTGGAGCGTCACCCCAAGCTGCTCGGCGTGGTCGCGCTGGCCGTGATGGCGGTCCTCGCGCTGCCCACCCTCTCGCTGCACCTGGGCACCTCCGACCAGGGCAACCACCCCAGCACGTCCACCACGCGCCAGGCCTACGACCTCCTCGCCGACAGCTTCGGGCCCGGCGTGAACGGCCCCCTCACCGTCGTCACCGAGGTCGACGGGGCCGAGGACCGGCTGGCCCTCGGCGACCTCGACGCCACCCTGCGCGACACCGAGGGCGTCGCCTCCGTCTCACCGGTCACCTACGGCCCGTCCGGGGACACCGCGTTCCTCACCGTGGTGCCCGAGTCCTCCCCGCAGGACCAGGCCACCAGCGACCTCGTCGACCGGCTGCGCCACGACGTGCTGCCGCGCGCCGAGGCGGGCACCTCCCTCGACCTGCTGGTCGGCGGCACCACGGCCGGGTACGACGACTTCGCCGACGTCATCGTCGGCAAGCTGCCCGTCTTCGTCGGGGTCGTCGTCGGCCTGGGCTGCCTGCTGCTCCTGCTCGCGTTCCGCTCCATCGGCATCCCGGTCAAGGCCGCCGCGATGAACGTGGCCGCCGTCGCCGGCGCCTTCGGCGTCGTCGTGGCGATCTTCCAGTGGGGGTGGGGCAGCGAACTGCTCGGCCTGGGGCGGGCGGGGCCGATCGAACCCTTCCTCCCCGTGATCATGGTGTCCGTCCTCTTCGGCCTGTCCATGGACTACCAGGTCTTCCTGCTCAGCCGGATGTACGAGGAGTGGCTGGAGACCGGCGACAACCGGCGTGCCGTCCGGGTCGGCCTCGCCGAGACCAGCCGGGTGATCAACTCCGCCGCCGTCATCATGATCGCGGTGTTCCTCGCCTTCGTCCTCAGCGGGGACCGGGTGATCGCCATGTTCGGCATCGCGCTCGCCGCCGCCGTCGCCCTGGACGCCTTCGTACTGCGCACCCTCCTCGTCCCGGCCCTCATGCACCTGCTCGGGGGCGCCAACTGGTGGCTGCCGCGCGTGCTCGACCGGATCCTGCCGCGCATCAGCATCGAACCCCCCGAGGCCCGCCTCGCCCACGCCCGCCTGGCCGAGGCCACGGACGCCGAGGCGGCCCGGGTCCTCACCGGGGACGCGCGGCGGGCCGACGCCGGCGACGCGGCCGGGTGACCCCGCGCGGGGTGCGGGGGCGCGGGAACGGCCGGCCGTAGGCACCTTACGGACGTCCCGAGGCACCCCGTCCCCGTCTAAGGCCCCCGGTGCCGCCGAAGATGCGGCAGTCTCCCGATGTGCCGGACCCCCCTGGGGGACGAAGGTGGAGGCATCGCAGAGAGCGACGCCACACCGCATCGTCCCAGGGGGACCGTCATGCTCGAGTACGAGATCCACAAGCTCCGCCAGCAGGAACTCATCGACTCCGCCGAGGAGCAGCGCCGCGTCCGGGAGGCCGTCCGCGGGCGCCGCGCCGCCCGCCATGCCGACGCACGGGACGCCGAGCACGAGAGCCATACCCGCCGCCTCCGCCGGCCCCGGTTCGCCCGAGCGGCATGAACCCGGAGCCGGGGGCCGGCGACCGCACGGGGGTCGGCCGCCGTCCACCGCGCCCGGCCTCCGCGGACGCCCCGGCCCCCGGGCCGGACCCGCGCGCCGAGCCCGGCCACCCCGGCGGTCCCCGGAGCCCCGCCGCAGCCGCCCGCACCGCCCCGCCGACGACGGGCGCCCCGCCCGGCGGGCCGGTGCGGGCGGCTTCCGCCGTGGGGAAAACCGGTGCCGCGCCGTCGGTGACGCGTGCCATGCTCGGGGCCGTGGAGACCAGGTCCGTCAGTCCCGTGTTCGTCGGCCGCACGGAAGAACTGGGCGCCTTGCACGAGGCGTTCGGCAGTGCCGCCGCGGGCGAACCGCAGGCCCTGCTCATCGCCGGCGAGGCGGGCGTGGGCAAGACCCGCCTCGTCGAGGAGTTCACCACCGCCGCCCGGGAACGGGGGGCCGTCGTCGCGCTCGGCGGCTGCGTCGAGATAGGCGCCGACGGACTGCCCTTCGCCCCCTTCTCCACCGCGCTGCGCGGGCTCCGCCGCGAGCTGCCGGCCGAACTCGCCGAGGCCGCCGACGGCCAGGAGGAGGAACTGGCCCGGCTGCTGCCCGAACTCGGCACCGAGGCCGCCCGCGAGGCCCGCCGCGACGAACACGGCATGGCCCGCCTCTTCGAACTCACCGCCCGCCTGCTGGAGCGCGTCGCCGCCGAGCACACCGTGGTCCTCGCCCTGGAGGACCTGCACTGGGCCGACGCCTCCACCCGGCACCTGCTCGCCTACCTGCTGCGCACCCTGCGCACCGGACGCCTGGTCGTGCTGGCCACCTACCGCTCCGACGACATCCACCGCCGTCACCCGCTGCGCCCCCTCCTCGCCGAACTCGACCGGCTCCGTACCGTCCGGCGCCTCGAACTCGGCCGCTTCAGCCGCGAGGAGGTCGGCTGCCAGATGGCGGGCATCCTGGCCCGGGAACCCGAACCCGCCCAGGTGGACGAGGTCTTCGCACGCTCCGACGGCAACGCCTTCTTCGTCGAGGAACTCGCCGTCGCCGGTCCCGCCGGCCGCTGCACCGGGCTCACCGACTCGCTCCGCGACCTCCTGCTGGTGCGGGTGGAAGGACTGCCGGAGAGCGCCCAGCGGGTCGCCCGGATCGTCGCCGAGGGCGGGTCCACCGTCGAGTACCGGCTGCTGGCCGCCGTCGCCCGGCTCGCCGAGGACGACCTGCTGGCGGCCCTGCGCGCCGCGGTGCACAGCAGCATCCTCCTCCCCGCCCCCGACCGCGACGGCTACCGCTTCCGCCACTCCCTGGTCCGCGAGGCGGTCAGCGACGACCTGCTGCCGGGTGAACGCTCCCGCCTCAACCGGCAGTACGCCGAGGCACTGGAGCACGACCCCACGCTGGTGCCCGCCGACGAGCGGGTCACCCGGCTGGCCAGCTACTGGTACCAGGCACGGGACGCCGCCAAGGCCCTCCCCGCCGTGCTCGACGCCTCCGTCGAGGCCCGCCGCCGGCACGCCCACTCCGAACAACTGCGGCTTTTGGAACGGGCGATGGAACTGTGGGACTCCGCCCCCGCCGCCGTCCGCGCCACCCTGCGCCCCGCCGACTACACCGAGGTCTACCCGCCCTGCGGCTGCGACCCGGAGACGACGCCCCTGCGCTACCTCGACCTGATGGCCGAGGCCGCCGTCGCCGGCCGGCTCTGCAGCGAACGCGAGCGGGCCCTGAAGATCACCAAGCGCGCCCTGCGCCTGCTGGACGAGGACCCGGACCCGCTGCGCGCCGCCTGGTTCTGGGTCCAGCGCTCGCGCCTCACCCAGTCCCTCGCCCGCGGCGACGGCTGGAGCGAACTCGGCACCGCCCAGGAACTGGTACGCGGCCTGCCGCCGTCCGAGGTGCACGCCGAAGTGCTCGCCTCCGCCGCCGCCTGGTCGATGCTGCACCGCCCCGGCCCGGACGCCATGGCCGCCGCCGAGCGGGCCGTGGAGTACGCGCGCATGGTCGGCGCCCAGGACATCGAGCTGAACGCCCGGCTCACCCTCGGCGGCCTCATGGTCGACGCGGGCGACGTCGAGGCCGGCCTCGCGACGATGCACGAGGTCAAGGACCGGGCCGTCGCCCTGGGGGTGACCTCGGTGGTGGGGCGCAGCCACATCAACCTGCCGTCGGCCCTGGAGGGCGTCGGCCGCTCAGAGGAGGCGGTGGACCTCCTGCGCGACGGCGTGCGCGTCACCCGGGAACTCGGACTGCTGGAATCGGGGGACTGGGTGTGGGGCAACCTGGCCGAGTCCCTGCACTCCCTCGGGCGCTGGGACGAGGCCGCCGATGCGGCGGGCAACGCCCTGCGCGTGGAACGCGGCGCCAGACCCCGGGCCGGAGCCCTGATGCGCCTCGCCCACCTCGCACTGGACCGGGGCGACCTCGCCGAGGCGTCCCAGCACCTGACGGACGCCCGCACCTCCCTCGGCACCCACGACCCGATGCCCCAGTACGCCCTGCCGCTGCACCGCATCGCCCTGGGCATCGCCGCCGGGGAGGGCCGCCTGGCCGACGCCCGCTCCGAATTGCTCGACGCCCTCGACGGGGGTTTCCCGCCCGGCACCCAGCGCTACGGCTGGCCCCTGCTGCTCGCCGCCGCCACCGCCGAGGCCGACGCCCACGGATCACCCGCGACGGAGCCCGGACGCCCCGGCGTCCTGGACCGCCTGCGCGCTGCCGCCAGGACCCTCGCCACCGGCGCGCCCGTGTGGCAGGCGCACGACGCCTGGCTGCGCGCCGAGCTGCGGCGGGCCGAGGGCCGTGCGGCACCGGAGGACTGGAGCCCGGTCGTCGCCGCGCTGGAACACCTCCAGCGGCCCCACGACCTGGCCCGCGTCCGCTTCCGGCTCGCCGAGGCCCTGCTCGCCTCGGGCGCGGACGACGACGGGCGGGAACGGGCCACGGAGCTGCTCCGGCTCGCCGCCACCGTGGCCGAGCACCTCGGTGCCCGCCCCCTGGAGCGGTCCGTCACCCTGCTGGCCCAGCGCGCCCGCCTCGCGCTGCACCCCGTCCCCCGGCAACGCGGTGCCGTGCCCACCGGTCCCGCCGATCCCGCCGACGCCCTCGGCCTCACCGGCCGGGAGCGGGACGTGCTGCGGCTGGTGGCCGCCGGGCACACCAACCGCCGCATCGCCGAGGCCCTGTTCATCTCGCCCAAGACGGCGAGCGTGCACGTCTCCAACATCCTCGCCAAGCTGGGCGTCTCCGGCCGGGGCGAGGCCGCCGCGGTGGCCCACCGCCTGGGTCTGTTCCCGGTGGAGGCCGAGGCGGGATAATGGCGTCACGCCCACGCGGCCCTGGAAAGGGGAGCGATGTTCAACGCCCTCGAGGAACTGTTCGCCCCCGGCCGCAAGCACACCCGCGATGAACAGAAACGGCTGGAGCTCAGCCGGGTGGACGTCGGCGACGCCGATCCCGGACGCGGCCCGATAGACCTCGCCTCCGGCAAGGTCGTGGTGCGCCCGCCCGCCCAGGACGGCGGCCCGGACGCCCCTCCCGCACCCGGCCACGGCCCTCACGCCGACCGGAGCGCCGAGGACGCCGGGGACCCCCAGGGCGACACCGGGAGCGACGCCGGGGACGCCCCGAACGCCCCGGGCGCCCCCGCCCCGGACACCTCCGCGAGCGCCTGACCGGCCCGGCCCGCCGGCCGCTCGGCTCACGGGAGCGCAGACTCTCCCAGGTCCTGTCGTCACCTTCCCGTCTTCCGTGCGCCGCCATGCACGCACTCTCGCCGCACCGGGCCCTGACGCGAGTACATCCAGTACCAGGGCCAGGGCCCGGCACGCCGAGAGCACGCACCTGACGCCGCACGGCCGCCGTGCGGGCGGACGACGGGAAGGTGACGACAGGGCCTAACTCACCTCCAGCTCCAGGATCCGGTCGTCACCGTCCTTGGGCTGGATCCGCCCGTCGGTGTTGCTGGTGACCAGCCACAGCCGGTTCCCGCCCGCCGGCGCGACCGTGCGCAGCCGGCCGTACTCCTCCTCCAGGAAGGCCTGCGGCTCGGCCGACGTCCCGGTGCCGTCCAACGGGATGCGCCACAGCCGCTGACCGCGCAGGCCCGCCATCCAGACCGAGCCCTCCGCGTGGGCGATGCCGCTGGGGGACGCCTCGGCGGTGCCCCACTGGTGGACCGGGTCGTGGAAGTCCCCGCCGGACTCGCCCTCCGCCTCCGGCCAGCCGTAGTTGTCGCCCGGCTCGATGGCGTTGAGCTCGTCCCAGGTGTTCTGGCCGAACTCCGAGGCGAACAGGCGTTGTTTCCGGTCCCACGCCAGCCCCTGCACGTTGCGGTGGCCGTAGGAGTACACCGGGGAGTCCGGGAAGGGGTTGCCCGGTGCCGGTTCGCCCTCCGGGGTGACCCGCAGGATCTTGCCGCCCAGGGACTCCTTGTCCTGGGACAGACCGGTCTCGCCCCGTTCGCCCGTGCCCACGTACAGCATCCGGTCCGGGCCGAAGGCGATCCGGCCCCCGTTGTGCACCACGCCCTTGGGGATGCCGCGCAGGACCGTGTCGGGGGCGCCCAGCTGCTGACCGGCCGGCTTCTTCTCCTCGTACCGCAGGCGGACCACGCGGTTGTCGGACGCCGAGGTGAAGTAGGCGTAGATCATGCGGTCCGCGGCGAACTCGGGGGAGAGCGCGATGCCGAGCAGGCCGCCCTCGCCGGACGGGACCACCCCCGGCACCTCGCCCAGCCCGGTCTTCTTCCCCGAGTCCGCGTCGACCCGCGTGATCGTCGCCTCGTCCCGGGACGAGACCAGCAGGTCGCCGTCGTCGAGCGGGGCGAGCCCCCAGGGGGTGCTCAGTCCCGTGGTCACGGTGCGCAGCACCTTCACCGAGCCCTTCGCCGGCGGGGTCGAAGCGCCGGTGCCCTGCGCGGGGGGCGACTGCCCCGCCGTACGGCTCGGGGAGGCGCTGGTGCCGCCGTCCCCGTCGGGGGACCCTCCGCCGTCGGATGAGCAGCCGGCCGTCAGCAGGAGCGCGGCGGCGGCCAGTACGGCCGTCACGGCTCGTCGTTGCACGATCTCGTCCCTTCGACGCGGGCAGTTCCTAGTTGTCATACACCGCTCGCGCCTCCCAGGTTCCCGGTCCCACCGACACGAACCGCCGGACGGCCCCGCTTCCCGGCCGTCCGGCGGTACGGGCCGGCCGCGGAGGCGTCCCGCGGGTCAGTCCCAGGACCCCTGCGCCGCGGGCAGCCGTGCGATCTCCGCCAGGTCCCGTCCGGTCAGCCGCAGCCCGGCCGCCGCCGCGTTCTCGGTCACCCAGCGCTCCCGCTTGGTGCCCGGCACCGGGATCACCTGCCGTCCCCGCGACAGCACCCAGGCCAGCGCCACCTGGGCCGGGGTGACGTCCTCCCCGTGCCGCCGCGCGACGCGGCGCAGACCGGCCACGATCGGCTGGTTCGCGGCCATCATCTCGGCGGTGAACCGGGGGTGCCGGGCCCGCAGGTCGTCCGCCTCGAACCCGCCGCCCGGCGTCAGCGTGCCGGTGAGGAAGCCGTTGCCCAGCGGCATCGCGGCCAGGAAGCCCACCCCGCGCGTCTCGCACCACGGCAGCAGCGCGTGCAGCGCCTCCGTCGACCACACCGACAGCTCCGCCTGCACCGCGCTCACCGGGAACACCTGCTGCACCCGCTCCAACTGGCGGATCGTGCCGTCGTGCAGCCGGGCCCCCGGCCGCCGCCCGGAGCGCGCGCCCACCGCGCACAGCCCCAACGCCCGTACCTTCCCGGCCCGGACCAGCTCCGCCATCGCGCCCCAGGTCTCCTCCACCGGGACCTCCGGGTCCGCCCGGTGCAGCTGGTACAGGTCGATGACATCGGTCTGCAACCGCCGCAGCGACGCGTCGCAGGCACGTTTCACGTACCCGGGGCGGCCGTTGGCGACGATGTGCTGGTCGCCCACCAGCAGGCCCACCTTCGTCGACACGAACGCGTCGGCCCGCCGCTCCTTCAGCACCCGGCCCAGCAACAGCTCGTTGGTGAACGGGCCGTACATGTCCGCGGTGTCGAGCAGGGTGGCGCCGAGGTCGAGCGCCCGGTGCACCGCCCTGAGCGACTCCTGACCGTGCTGCCGCGACGTGCTGTAGGCCCAGCTCATCGGCATGCACCCGAGTCCGACGGCCCCCACCGCGAGCGCCCCCGCGCCGATCGTCCTGCGCTCCACCTGGTCGTGACCCTCCCTCTGCGAGCCACCAACCTAACCTCTGCCGGTCCGCCGCCCTGACATAGCCTCCGGGGCATGACTGCTGACGTGTGGCTCCCCCTTCCCCCGCAGGAGATCGACGGCCTTCCCGAGGGGCCGGACTACCACTTCTGGAACGGCGCCGAGGAGTTCCCCGCCGACCCGGCCGACTGCGCCTTCTACGTCGTGCCCTACCTGAAGCCCGCCGGTGTCGGCGTGCGGCCGATGCCGCTGATGCGCTCCGTCCAGGTCGTGCAGACGCTGTCCGCCGGCACCGACCACATCGAGCCGGGACTGAAGCACCTCGGGCCGGGGGTCCGTCTGTGCAACGCCCGCGGGGTGCACGAGGCCAGCACCGCGGAACTCGCCCTCGCCCTGATCCTCGCCTCGCTGCGCGGACTGCCCGACTACGTGCGGGCCCAGGACAAGGGGGAGTGGCTGGCCGGTTTCCGCCCCGCGCTCGCCGACCGGACGGTCCTCGTCGTGGGGTACGGCTCGATCGGCTCCGCCATCGAGGACCGGCTCGTTCCGTTCGAGGTCGCGCGGGTGGCGCGCGTCGCGCGCTCCGCACGCACCACGGCGCGCGGTCCGGTGCACCCGCTCACCGAACTGCCCTCCCTGCTCCCGGAGGCGGACGTCGTGGTCCTGTCCACACCGCTGACCGCCGGCACCCGTCACCTCGTGGACGCGGACTTCCTGGCCCGGATGAAGGACGGCGCCCTGCTCGTGAACATGGCCCGCGGCCCGGTCGTGCACACCGAGGCCCTGCTCAACGAGCTGCGGACGGGCCGGATCCGCGCCGCGCTCGACGTCACCGACCCCGAACCGCTGCCCGCCGGACACCCCTTGTGGCAGGCCCCGGGCGTGCTGATCAGCCCGCACGCCGGCGGGCCGACGTCCGCCTTCCGGCCGCGGGCGGAGCGGTTGCTCGTGGACCAGTTGCACCGTTTCCTGAACCGGGAGGAGTTGCGGAACGTGATCCTGGAGACAGGGGCGGAAACCGCGTAATCCGCTTCGGGTACCGTCCGCTTCCTCCCGGAAGCGCTGGGTACTCATACATCAGGTGATCGTCACGCAGAGTAGAGAAGCTATGTCCCTGAGTGACGAGACTGGTGTATCGTCCCGACAGGGGCTGCGCCACTGACCATCGGCGCGGGGGAACGGACTTGCAGACTGTGAGGGGGGCGACGGGCGATGCACGGCCTATGGACGAGCGATCCGACGCGGCGGAGCCGCCGACGGCGACCCTGGCGCGCGACCGCGCGCGACCGCTGTCAGCACAGCGGTCCCCCTCTCCCACCGGACCACCCGCCGGGGCGCCGGGAGCGCCGTCCGCGCGTCCCGCGCCGAGTCGGGAGCGGGTGGCGCACACCCCCGGTGCTCCGGGACCCGCGGGGTCCCGGAGCGGGGCGCACCGGGAGGGAGCGGTGAGCGCGCCGGCCGCCACCTCGACGCCGGAGGCGGCGGAGCGGCAGCAACCCGCCCCCGGGGTGCCGCCGCCGCGCCCCCCGGCCGCCGGGCAGCGGCCCGGCCTCGTCCCCCAGCTCGTCCTCGCCCTCGTGTGCGCGGCCTACGCCGTCGGTGCCGCGCTCGGCTGGGGATCGGACGAACTGGCACTGATCATGGGCGACTTCGGACTCAGCGCCGCTGCCGGAGCGGCGGCCGTGTCCTGCTTCGTGTACGCCCGGGGGCGGAACACCCGTTTCCGGCCCGCCTGGCTGCTGTTCGGGCTGTCGTCCACCATGGCCGCCCTGGGCAACTTCGTCTGGGGGTGGTACGAGGTGATCCTCGACCGGCCCGTGCCCAGCCCCAGTTACGCGGACCTGTTCTTCCTCTGCTTCGCCCCGCCCGCCATCGTGGGCCTGCTGGTGCTCGCCAAGCGGCCCGTGACCAAGGCCGGGTGGATCTGCCTCGCCCTGGACGCCTTCCTCATCGGGGGCTCCCTGCTCACCCTGGCATGGAGCCTGGCCCTCGCCCAGACCGCCCAGGCCGAGGGCGAGAGCGTGGCGCACACCGCGCTGTCCCTGGCGTACCCGCTGCTGGACATCGCCCTCGTCAGCATGGTGCTCGCGCTGCACTTCCGGCGCTCGGCGGTGAACCGCTCCGCCGTCAACACCGCGATCGGTGCGCTCGCCCTCACCGTGATGTGCGACGCCCTGTTCACCTCGCCGCTGCTGCACAACGACTACCGCTCGGGCCAGCTGCTCGACGCGGGCTGGTTCGCCGGGTCGCTGCTCCTCGTCTACGCCCCCTGGGCCGCGCGCCGCGGCGGGCGGCCCGAGGACGCCGGGCAGACGCGCGTGATCCGCGGACACCTGCCCGGACAGCGCGGGCCGGCCCCGCAGCCCGCCCCCGCGAGCGACGCCGGCCTGTTCCCGGCGGCCCGGCCCATCGCCGGTTCCCTCGCCGCCCTCACGCCCTACCTCGCCGCGGCCGTGTGCACCCTGGGCATCCTGTACCACGTGCTCAACGGGCGCAGCGTCGACCGCGTGGTGCTCTTCACCGGCGGCACCGTGGTGCTCGCGCTCGTGGTGCGCCAGGGCATCATGCTGCTCGACAACATCACCCTCACCCAGGAACTCGCGCAGGCCGAGAACCACTTCCGCTCCCTGGTGCAGGGCTCCAGCGACGTCATCATGATCGCCGCGCCGAGCGGCATCCTCCGCTACGTCTCCCCGGCCGCCGCAGGCGTCTACGGCCGCCCCGCGGAGGATCTGGTGGGCACCGAACTGGCCCACCTCATCCACCCCGAGGACCTGGGCTGCGTGGTGCACGAGATCCGCCGGTTCCTCGCCGCCGACCCCGCCGAGGAGCCCACCACCCGCATCGAGTGCCGGTTCCGCTCCGGCGGCGCGGGAGGCTGGCTCAACGTGGAGTCGACCGTCAACCGTCATCACGGCGGCCTCATCTTCAACAGCCGCGACGTGACCGAACGGGTACGGCTGCAGGCCCAGCTCCAGCACAACGCCGAGCACGACCCGCTCACCGACCTGCCCAACCGGGCGCTGTTCACCCGGCGCGTCCAGCAGGCGCTGTCCGGCCGCCGGGCCGCGGACCGGGACGCCGCCCTGCGCGGCACCGCCGTCCTGTTCATCGACCTGGACGGTTTCAAGGGCGTCAACGACACCATCGGCCACCAGGCCGGCGACGAACTGCTGGTCCAGGCCGCCAAGAGGCTCCACGACGCCGTCCGCAAGGGCGACACCGCGGCCCGGCTCGGCGGCGACGAGTTCGCGGCCCTCATCGTCGGGGACGGCGCCCGCGACCACCAGGCCCGCGAACGCCACCTCCTGGAGCTCGCCGACCGCCTCAGAAGCACCCTGTCGCAGCCCTACCTCATCGACGGCAACGATGTCCGGGTCAACGCCTCCATCGGCGTCGCCTTCGCCGAACCCGGCCTCGGAGCGGGCGAGCTGCTGCGCAACGCCGACCTGGCCATGTACCGGGCCAAGGCGGGGGGCAAGGGCCGCGTCGAGCTGTACCGGCCCCAGATGCAGCAGGACGTCGTGCGCCGCGCGGAACTGGCCGGGCGGCTGCGCGCCGCCCTCCACGACGGCGAGTTCTCGCTGCTGCACCAGCCGGTGGTGAGCCTGGAGGACGGCCGGATCACCGCCGTCTGCGCCCAGGCGCGCTGGCGTTCCTCGCAGGGCGTGCTCTTCACACCCGCGGAGTTCCTGCGGGTCGCCGAGGACGGCGAGAAGACCGCCGAGCTGGGCCGCTGGGTGCTCCAGGAGGCCATCGAGCGGGCCTCCGAGCGGCAGACCACCGGCCTCCGGGTGCCCGTCGCGGTCCGGCTGGGCGCCCACCGCCTGGTGGACCGCTCGGCGCCGCTCGGCCGGATCGAGACCCTGCTCACCCGGTACGGGCTGCCGTCCGGCTCGCTGATCGTCGAAGTGGCCGACACCGACCCCCGGGTGTGCCTGGACGAACTGGAGCGGCGGCTGACCGCGCTGAAGCGGGCCGGTGTCCGCATCGCCCTGGACGGCCTCGGCAGCGGCCAGGCCGCGATCGCCGCCCTCAGACGTCTCCCGGTCGACATACTCAGGCTCGACCGCACCCTGGTCGAGGGCGTCGTGGAGTCGGCGCGGCTGCACAAGATCACCAGCGGGCTGCTGCGCATCGCCGGGGACCTCGGCGTCGAGTCCGTGGCCGAGGGGGTGGACCGGCCCGAGCAGGTCACCGCCCTGCGCGCGATGGGCTGCACCCACGGACAGGGCATGGCCTTCGCCGGACCGCTGGACGAGTACCGGCTGCGCCGGGCGCTGACCGCCGGCCGCTGCCCGGTGCCGGGCGAGTCGGCCGAACCCGTGTTCGCCGGCGGCTCGAGTGGCGTGTTTCCGACGGGGATGGCCACCGTTCTCCGTGGTGGGACAGCCCTCCGCTCACATGATGAGACCCCGGTCCCACCCACTTGACAGTAGGCGCGTGCCGGGGGGAGGGTCAGTTCCATGCGCACCCGAATTCTCGTACTTGGACAGCGCGTCGGCTGACGCTGGGCCCTGAAGGCCCAGCTACCCGCACCGGCGCGCTCCCCTCGCTTGCCTTTTGGCACGAGGGGTTTTTTGTTGCACCAGAGTCGTCGCACAACCCGCGTACACCGCGCAAACCTCGCAAAAACCCTCAGCATCGAGAAGAGAATGCCGATGACCGAGCAGGCCACCGGGGCCCACCCGCAGCCGCGGCCCCGATCCGGACAGCCGTCCGCCCCCGAGCAGGTGACGGGCGCGCAGTCCCTCATCCGCTCTCTCGAGGAGGTCGGCGCCGACACGGTATTCGGCATTCCCGGCGGTGCGATCCTTCCGGCCTACGACCCGCTGATGGACTCGACCCGGGTGCGCCACGTCCTGGTCCGGCACGAGCAGGGCGCCGGCCACGCGGCCACCGGCTACGCGCAGGCCACCGGAAAGGTCGGCGTCTGCATGGCCACGTCCGGGCCCGGCGCCACCAACCTGGTCACCCCGATCGCCGACGCGCACATGGACTCGGTGCCCATGGTCGCGATCACCGGCCAGGTCGCCTCCAAGGCCATCGGCACGGACGCCTTCCAGGAGGCGGACATCGTCGGCATCACCATGCCGATCACCAAGCACAACTTCCTGGTCACCAAGGCCGAGGACATCCCGCGGGTCATCGCGCAGGCGTTCCACATCGCCGCCACCGGCCGTCCCGGCCCGGTGCTGGTCGACATCGCCAAGGACGCCCTCCAGGCCCGCACCACCTTCTCCTGGCCGCCCACCATGGACCTGCCCGGCTACCGGCCCGTCACCAAGCCGCACGCCAAGCAGATCCGGGAGGCCGCCAAGCTGATCACCTCCGCGAAGCGGCCGGTGCTCTACGTCGGCGGCGGGGTCATCAAGGCCCGTGCCACCGCCGAGCTGAAGGTCCTCGCGGAACTCACCGGAGCTCCCGTCACCACCACCCTGATGGGACTCGGCGCATTCCCCGACAGCCACGAGCTGCACGTGGGGATGCCGGGCATGCACGGTGCGGTCACCGCCGTCACCGCGCTGCAGAAGGCCGACCTGATCGTCGCCCTCGGAGCCCGCTTCGACGACCGTGTCACCGGCAAGCTGGACAGCTTCGCCCCGTACGCGAAGATCGTCCACGCCGACATCGACCCGGCGGAGATCGGCAAGAACCGCGCCGCCGACGTGCCGATCGTCGGTGACGCCCGCGAGGTCATCGCCGACCTCGTGCAGGCCGTCCAGAAGGAGCACGCCGACGGCCACCGGGGCGACTACACCGCCTGGTGGAACGACCTGAACCGCTGGCGCGACACCTACCCCCTCGGCTACGACCTGCCCGAGGACGGCTCGCTGTCCCCGCAGCAGGTCATCCAGCGCATCGGGCAGCTGGCCCCGGAGGGCACGGTGTTCGCGGCGGGCGTCGGCCAGCACCAGATGTGGGCCGCGCACTTCATCGAGTACGAGAAGCCCGCCACCTGGCTGAACTCCGGCGGCGCCGGGACCATGGGCTACGCGGTGCCGGCCGCCATGGGAGCCAAGGCCGGCGTCCCCGACCGCACGGTCTGGGCGATCGACGGCGACGGCTGCTTCCAGATGACCAACCAGGAGCTCACCACCTGCGCCCTGAACAACATCCCGATCAAGGTCGCCGTCATCAACAACGGCGCCCTCGGGATGGTCCGCCAGTGGCAGACCCTGTTCTACAACCAGCGGTACTCCAACACGGTGCTGCACTCCGGTCCCGACGACGTCAACCCCGAGGCCCGCGGGACCCGCGTCCCCGACTTCGTGAAGCTGTCGGAGGCCATGGGCTGCTACGCCATCCGCTGTGAGGACCCGGCCGACCTGGACAAGGTCATCGAGGAGGCCAACTCGATCAACGACCGCCCGGTCGTCGTGGACTTCGTGGTCCACGAGGACGCGATGGTGTGGCCGATGGTCGCCGCCGGCACCTCCAACGACGAGATCATGGCCGCCCGGGACGTCCGCCCCGACTTCGGTGACAACGAGGACGACTGAGAGCCGTCGGGACTCACAAGCAGAGGAAGCAGATCATGTCCAAGCACACGCTCTCCGTCCTGGTGGAGAACACCCCCGGCGTCCTGGCGCGGATCACCGCCCTGTTCTCCCGCCGCGGCTTCAACATCGACTCGCTCGCCGTCGGTGTCACCGAGCATCCCGACATCTCGCGCATCACCATCGTGGTGAGCGTCGAGGACTTCCCGCTGGAGCAGGTGACCAAGCAGCTCAACAAGCTGGTCAACGTGCTGAAGATCGTCGAGCTGGAGCCCGGCCAGGCCGTCCAGCGCGAACTCGTCCTGGTGAAGGTGCGCGCCGACAACGAGACGCGCTCCCAGATCGTCGAGATCGTCCAGCTGTTCCGCGCCAAGACCGTCGACGTCTCCCCGGACGCCGTCACCATCGAGGCCACCGGCAGCAGCGACAAGCTGTCCGCGATGCTGAAGATGCTGGAGCCCTTCGGCATCAAGGAACTCGTGCAGTCCGGCACGATCGCGATCGGGCGCGGTGCCCGTTCGATCACGGACCGGTCGCTGCGCGCTCTCGACCGGTCGGCCTGAGACCGGGAACGGGCGGCCGCCCGCGACACGGCCGCCCGTATTCCGAGACTCCGAACCGCCCCTTCCCCCCGCCGTCATACGGTGGGAGCAACACCTGCACTCAAGGAGAGAACCCAAAGTGGCCGAGCTGTTCTACGACGCCGACGCCGACCTGTCCATCATCCAGGGCCGCAAGGTCGCGGTCATCGGTTACGGCAGCCAGGGCCACGCCCACGCCCTGTCGCTGCGCGACTCCGGCGTCGACGTGCGCGTCGGTCTGCACGAGGGCTCCAAGTCCAAGGCCAAGGCCGAGGAGCAGGGCCTGCGCGTGGTGACGCCCTCCGAGGCCGCCGCCGAGGCCGACGTCATCATGATCCTCGTCCCGGACCCGATCCAGGCCAAGGTCTACGAGGAGACCATCGCCCCCAACCTGAAGGACGGCGACGCGCTGTTCTTCGGCCACGGCTTCAACATCCGCTTCGGCTTCATCAAGCCCCCGGCGGGCGTCGACGTCTGCATGGTCGCCCCCAAGGGCCCCGGCCACCTGGTGCGCCGCCAGTACGAGGAGGGCCGCGGCGTCCCGTGCATCGCGGCCGTCGAGCAGGACGCCTCGGGCAACGCCTTCCAGCTGGCCCTGTCCTACGCCAAGGGCATCGGCGGCACCCGCGCGGGCGTCATCAAGACGACCTTCACCGAGGAGACCGAGACCGACCTGTTCGGTGAGCAGGCCGTCCTGTGCGGTGGCACGGCCGCGCTGGTCAAGGCGGGCTTCGAGACCCTGACCGAGGCCGGCTACCAGCCGGAGATCGCCTACTTCGAGTGCCTGCACGAGCTGAAGCTGATCGTGGACCTCATGTACGAGGGCGGCCTGGAGAAGATGCGCTGGTCGATCTCCGAGACCGCCGAGTGGGGCGACTACGTCACCGGCCCGCGGATCATCACCGACGCCACCAAGGCCGAGATGAAGAAGGTCCTCGCCGAGATCCAGGACGGCACCTTCGCACAGCAGTGGATGGACGAGTACCACGGCGGTCTGAAGAAGTACAACGAGTACAAGGACCAGGACTCCGAGCACCTGCTGGAGACCACCGGCAAGGAGCTGCGCAAGCTCATGAGCTGGGTCGACGAGGAGGCGTGAGGCGCCCTGCCGGGACCGGGGCGCACCGCTCCGGTCCCGGCCGGCCGAACCCGGGGTAACGTCGGTGTACGGCGTTGTCCGTCCCGTCCTGCCACGGACGGGTGATCCTTCCGAAGCGGCGTAGGACGCGCCCTCGGCGCCACTACACTGCTGCATTAATACGCGTCAGGCCCACAGCGTCGTGCGTCTTCCACGCGGCTAGCACTTCTTCACCGCCTGCGGCCGTCGGGACGGCCGTCCGCACTGGGACTTGTGAGGACTCACGTGAGCTCGAAACCCGTCGTACTCATCGCTGAAGAGCTGTCGCCCGCCACCGTCGACGCCCTCGGTCCGGACTTCGAGATCCGGCACTGCAACGGCGCCGACCGCGCCGAGCTGCTGCCCGCCATCGCCGAGGTCGACGCGATCCTGATCCGCTCGGCCACCAAGGTCGACGCCGAGGCGATCGCCGCCGCGAACCGCCTCAAGGTCGTGGCCCGCGCCGGGGTCGGCCTGGACAACGTCGACGTCTCCGCCGCCACCAAGGCCGGCGTGATGGTCGTCAACGCCCCCACGTCGAACATCGTGACGGCCGCCGAGCTCGCCTGCGGTCTGATCGTCGCCACGGCGCGCAACATCCCGCAGGCCAACGCCGCCCTGAAGAACGGCGAGTGGAAGCGCAGCAAGTACACGGGCGTCGAACTCGCCGAGAAGACCCTCGGCGTCGTCGGTCTCGGCCGCATCGGCGCCCTCGTCGCGCAGCGGATGTCCGCCTTCGGCATGAAGGTCGTCGCCTACGACCCCTACGTGCAGCCGGCACGGGCCGCCCAGATGGGCGTCAAGGTACTGTCGCTGGACGAGCTGCTGGAGGTCTCCGACTTCATCACCGTCCACCTGCCGAAGACCCCCGAGACCCTCGGCCTGATCGGCGACGAGGCGCTGCGCAAGGTCAAGCCGAGCGTGCGCGTCATCAACGCCGCCCGCGGCGGCATCGTCGACGAGGAGGCGCTGTACTCGGCGCTCAAGGAGGGCCGGGTCGCCGGCGCGGGCCTGGACGTGTACGCGAAGGAGCCGTGCACGGACTCCCCGCTGTTCGAGTTCGACCAGGTCGTCTGCACCCCGCACCTCGGTGCCTCCACGGACGAGGCCCAGGAGAAGGCCGGCATCGCCGTGGCCCGCTCGGTGCGCCTCGCCCTCGCCGGTGAGCTGGTCCCGGACGCGGTGAACGTGCAGGGCGGGGTCATCGCCGAGGACGTCAAGCCGGGCCTGCCGCTCGCCGAGCGCCTCGGCCGCATCTTCACCGCGCTCGCCGGTGAGGTCGCCGTCCGCCTCGACGTCGAGGTGTACGGGGAGATCACCCAGCACGACGTGAAGGTGCTGGAGCTGTCGGCCCTCAAGGGCGTCTTCGAGGACGTGGTCGACGAGACGGTGTCCTACGTCAACGCGCCGCTGTTCGCCCAGGAGCGCGGGGTCGAGGTCCGCCTGACCACCAGCTCCGAGTCGGCCGACCACCGCAACGTGGTGACCGTGCGCGGCACCCTCGCCGACGGCGAGGAGGTGTCGGTCTCCGGCACCCTGGCCGGTCCCAAGCACGTCCAGAAGATCGTGGCCGTCGGCGAGTACGACGTCGACCTCGCGCTCGCCGACCACATGCTGGTGCTGCGCTACGAGGACCGTCCGGGGGTCGTCGGCACCGTCGGCCGCATCCTCGGCGAGGCAGGCCTGAACATCGCCGGCATGCAGGTCGCCCGTGCCACGGTCGGCGGCGAGGCCCTGGCCGTGCTGACGGTCGACGACACGGTCCCGGCCGGGGTGCTGGCCGAGGCCGCGGCCGAGATCGGTGCCACGTCGGCCCGTTCGGTCAACCTCGTCTGATCCCGCGGTGACGCGGGCGCGGACTTCGCGCCCGCGCCGTCCCGTTCCTCCCCGCGAGCGCCGGGCGGGCCGACCGAGTCGGCCCGCCCGGCGCTCGGCGTGTCCGGACATCCGGGCGCAGGCACGGGCATTCCCGGCCCACCGGCGCCGGTTCCCTCCGCCGGAGGCGCGGCGTCCGTGATGAGAGCCTCGCCACGTCACTCCGTTCGCACGTTCGTCCAACTTGTATGGTCAGTATGTTGGTAATTTCGTGTGCACTGTGATGTTCATGAAACGGGGGGAAGCGGGGGATGCGGCCGACGCCGCGGCTGTGATCCCCGGTTCTCGTATCTTCGTGCGGTTGCTGAGCCGTCCGCGCGATGTGCGGAGGGAGGGACGGGCATGGCCCGGGTCGGTCGGGGGGACGGACGGCAGGACGGGGAGCGGGGTGACGGCGAGTCGCTGCCGCCCCCGCCCGATGCCACGGTGCAGCTACGAGTCGACCAACTCCGTGCCGCCGCCGACGAGACCATGCAGCTGCGGGTGCCCGAGGGAGGCATACCCGAGGGCGGGATACCCGAACGGGTCCCGTCCGAGCCCCGTTCCTCGCGCCGGGCGGCCCGCAAGTCCGCTGCCTCCCGCGCGGGGGGTCTGCGTTCCGCCCTCCGTCCCGTCGCGGCCCGGCTGGAGCCGGTCCTCGCACCGGTGGTGGCCCTGCTCGGCCCCCACCTCCGCCGGCTGCGCCCGCACTACCCCCGGCCGGGGCGCACGGGGTGGCGCCGCTGGATCCCCTCCCGGCGGCAGTCCCTCGTGGGCTTCCTCGCCTCCTTCGGCCTGAGCACCCTGTTCATGGTGGTCGCCTACGCGGCCACCGACATCCCGGAGGACCTCAACACCCACGCCACCCAGCAGGACAACGTCTACTTCTGGTCCGACGGCACCCCGCTGGCCCGGACCGGGTGGGTGCAGCGGCAGGCCATGCCGCTGGAGGAGATCCCCGAGGACGTCCGCTGGGCCGTGCTCGCCGCGGAGAACGACAGCTTCTACAGCGACCCCGGCATCTCGGTGAAGGGCATCTCGCGTGCCTTCCTGCGCACCTTCGGGCAGGGCGACACCGAGGGCGGGTCCACCATCACCCAGCAGTACGTGAAGAACGTCTACCTCAACCAGGACCGCACCCTCGGACGCAAGTTCAAGGAGGCGATGATCGCGCTCAAGCTCGACAACGAGATGAGCAAGGACGAGATCCTGGAGGGGTATCTCAACACCAGCTGGTACGGCCGCGGCACCTACGGCATCCAGCGCGCCGCACAGGCCTACTACGGCAAGGAGGTCCAGGACCTCAACGCCAGCGAGGCCGCGCTCCTGGCCTCGCTGCTCAAGGGCGCGGGCCTGTACGACCCGACCCTCAGCTCGGCCAACCGCGACCGGGCGGTGGAACGCTGGACGTGGATCCTCGACCGGATGGTGACGATCGGCAAGCTGTCGCCCGAGGAACGCGACAAGTACCGCAAGTTCCCCGAACCGCTGAAGCGCAATCCGCTGTACGCGACCGGTGAGCAGAGCGACTACCTCGTCGAACTCGCCTCCCAGTACGTGAAGAAGACCGCCGGCATCTCCGAGCGGGACTTCGACCTCGGCGGCTACCAGATCTACACGACGTTCGACAAGAAGCGCGAGGACCAGCTCACCGACGCGGTGGTCGAGGCACGGAAGAAGGGCCGCAAGGACCACCCCAAGCCGGCCGCCGACGCCCACTACGGAGCCGCCACGGTGGCCGCCGACGGCAGGATCCTCGCCGTCCACGGTGGCCCGGACCACCGCAAGCAGGGCTACAACGAGTCCAACGCGACCACCGTGCCCGCGGGGTCGGCGTTCCACCCGTTCGTGTACGCGGCCGGCCTGGAACACGGGGTGCGCACCAGCCGGGACGGGGAGCCCACGCCGGTGAGCGGGGAGACGCTCTACAACGGCGACGACCGTGTCCCCGTCACCACGCCCGAGGGCCCGTACTGGGACCGCAGCGGCCGCAAGGTGGCCGCGCGCAACGACGGCGGCAAGTCCTACGGCCGGATCTCGCTGCACAAGGCCCTGGCGCTGTCGGTCAACACCCCGTTCATGCAACTGGGCATGGACACCGGGCTGGCGAAGGTGCGGTCCACCGCCGTGGCGGCGGGACTGCTGCCCTCCAGCATGGGCGCCCAGGTGCCCGCACTCGCGAACGGCAGCGCCACGCCCAGCGCCATCCGCATGGCCAGCGGCTACGCCACGTTCGTCGCCGACGGGGTGCACACCGAGCCGTACTCGGTGCGGAAGGTCACCCGCGGGGGCCACACCATCGGCCTCTCCCGGCCCGCCGTCCGCCGCGCGGTGAGCGCCGACACGGCACGTCAGGTCCAGGCGGCCCTGGCCGAGGGCCATCGCGTCGCGCACCCGGGCGGCCCCGCCGAGGCCGCCGGGAAGGTGGGGACGACCGAGGACGACACCGCCGCCTGGTACGTGGGCAACCTGGGCAAGGAGACGACCGCCGTCGTCGTGTACCGCATCGACCTGGCCGAGAGCCTCGAACCGCTGCCGCTCAAGGGGCTCGGGGGCAAGCCGTCCGGCAGCGTCCCGTACGGCATCTGGTCCAAGGCCCTCGGGATCGGTGACTGAGTCACCGGTGCGGCAGCACCGCACCCAGCCCTCCTGTCCGCCAGCCACCCGCCCTTCCGTCTCACAGAGGTCGTGCCACTGATGAAGCAGCCGTCGGGCCGCCGCCGCAAGGCCAGAGAACCCCGCCGCCCCGCCCGCCGACACCTTCTCGGGCTGACGGCGTTCCTCGTCGTCGCCTCCCTCGTGGTCGCCTATCTGACGCTCTCCGGCAACGACAGCACCGCCCCGACCGGGTCCGCCAAGGCCAAGGAACCGAGGAAGTCGGGCCAGGGTGCTCCCGAGGAGCCGGAGTGGGACGGCGAGGTCAAGGTGATCGGTGACGGGTCCACCTCCTACACGGGCCCGCAGAAGAACCACTTCAAGCCGAAACGGCTCAAGCCGGGCCAGAAACCGCCCCAGTTCGTGGTCTTCTCCTGGGACGGCGCGCTCCAGGGGGACGACGGCCTCTTCTCGCACTTCCGCAAGACGGCCAAGCAGTACGACGCGCGCATGACCTTCTTCCTCACGGGCATCTACCTCGTGCCCAAGAACAAGCGGCACCTGTACGACCCGCCGCAGCACCCGGCCGGCAGCGCCGCGATCAGCTTCCCCACCGACGAGCACATCCGCACCACCCTGCAGGAGCTCTCCGCCGCCTGGAAGGAGGGCCACGAGATAGGCACCCACTTCAACGGCCACTTCTGCGGGACCAAGGGCGGCGGCGACTGGAGCGTCGACGAGTGGCGCAGCGAGATCGACCAGTTCTTCGACTTCGTGAAGAAGTGGAAGACCAACACCGGCTTCACCGACCTCGATCCCCTGCCCTTCGACATCGAAAAGGAGGTCACCGGCGGCCGTGCCCCGTGCCTGGAGGGCCAGGCCAACCTGATGAAGGCGTCCAAGGACTACGGGTGGCGCTACGACGCCAGCTCCGCCGGTGACTTCCAGATCTGGCCGGTGAAGAAGGACGGCATCTGGGACTTCCCGCTGCAGATGCTCCCGTACGAGGGCGGCAAGTACCAGGGCCTGTCCATGGACTTCAACTTCCTCTACAACCAGTCCGACGGGGAGACCGACGGCGACCCGGCCATGTACCCGAAGTGGCAGCAGGAGACCGTCCAGACGTACATGGCGGGCTTCAACCGGGTCTACTTCGGCAGCCGCGCGCCGCTGTTCATCGGCAACCACTTCGAGGAGTGGAACGGCGGTATCTACATGAAGGCCGTCGAAGAGGTGATCAAGAACGTCTGCCCCAAGAAGGACGTCGAGTGCGTCACGTTCAAGGAGCTGGCGGACTGGATGGACATGCAGGATCCGGCCACCCTGCAGCGGCTGCGGAACCTGGATCCGGCGCAGTCCCCGGACTGGTCCACGGTCGTCAAGTGACCGGGGCGGACGGCGCCCGCGGCCGGAGGTGACGGTCGGGTAACTCCCGTACGGGCAAAGGCGCCACCCCCTTCACAGCAGCCACACATGACATGCGAGACTCCGCTTCACACCGGCATCTTCCGCCGGGAAGAGGGGAGTTTCAGTGAAGTCAAGAAAGCTGCGCCGCACGCGGCGTCGCGCGACCGTGATCACAGCGGCCGCCGTCTCGGCCGTCGCGGGAGCGGCGATGCTTCCCGTCTGGAGCGCCGGCGCCTCCACCCAGGCCGCCGAACCCGAGGTGGACGCCCGGACCAAGGCCACGTTCCAGCGGCTGGCGGACGCGGTCTTCACCGACCGCACCAACGCCCTGGTCGACCGGCCGGGCAAGAGGAAGAAGCAGATATCCGACGGCTTCTCCGGCCGGGTCGCGCTGTCCTCCGGGACGGCCCGGGCCGAGGGCAAGGCGCTGGACCGGCTCACCGACCGCCGCGCACGGCTCGCGCGGCACGGCGAGAAGTACAGCAAGGCCGACACCAAGGTCACCCTCGACCGCACCCGGGTGAACGGCCGCAAGGCCGTCGTCGCCGTCACCGAGACGACGACGCTGACGTACAAGAAGGTCCGGGGGGACGAGCCGAGGACCACCGGCTTCCAGTCCCAGCACGAGCTGACCTTCCAGGCCGACCGGCGGGGCCAGTGGCGCCTGACCGGCATCCATGAGGCGGCGGACGACCAGCTCGCCGTCAACCAGCCGGACGCACCGACGGTCGAGACCACGCCGAGCCCCACGCCGTCCACCAAGGCGGCCGCCAACACCACGCCGTCGTCGCCGCGCGCCGAGATCACCCGGCCCGCCCCGGCCGCCCCGAAGAACCTGACGGGCGGTGAGTACGACTACAAGGCCATGGCCGCCTACGCGGAGAAGCACTGGCGGGACTACAACCCGGACTACCCCAGCTTCGACGGACGGGGCGCGGGCGGCGACTGCACCAACTTCGTCAGCCAGGCCCTGAAGGCGGGCGGCTGGAAGCACGTGCCGGGCTATGTGTACGACTACACCCGCTGGTTCGGCAACAACGAGATCCAGTCACACTCGTTCGTGGGGGTCAACGAGTGGTCGTGGTTCGCCCTGAACTCCGAACGCGCCACCAGCCTCGCGAACGTGTACCAGATGGACGTCGGTGACGTGCTCCAGGTCGACTTCGACCGCGACGGGTCCAAGGACCACACGATGATCGTGACGCACCGCAGCGCCCAGGGCGTGCCGTACCTGACGTACCACTCGACCAACACGCTGCGCCGGTCGGTCGCGAGCATCATCGCCTCGTACCCGAACGCCGCGTACTACGCCTACCGCACCTGAGCGCGGCCGGCGGACACGTACGGAAGGAGGGTCACAGGCGGGCGGACTTGAGGACCATGTGCAGCAGCAGACGGTCCTCGCCGTCGTCCAGGTCCAGGCCGGTGAGGTGTTCCACGCGGGACAGCCGGTAGTACAGGGTCTGGCGGTGGATGCCCAGCTCGGCGGCGGTCCGCCCGGCCTGGCCCGCGAGGTCGAGGTAGGTCTCGGCGGTGCGGGCCAGCTCCCGGTGGGCGGGGGACAGCAGCCGTCCGGCCACCGGGTCGTGGGCCGCCCGCGCGGGCAGCGCGGTCAGGAGGCGGTACGGGCCGATCGCGTCCCACCGGGCGACCGGGCCGAGCCGGGGTTCGGCCAGCGCCGCCCGGGCCGCGGCCGAGGCCTCCCGCCAGGCCGTGCCCAGCTCCGCCAGGCCGGTGCGCGGACCGGCGATCCCGGCGGCCGCCGTTCCCCGGCCGCCGGGACCGGCCTCGCGGGCCCGCTCCAGCAGCCGGCCCGCGGCGGTCGCCGCCGGGGTCAGCGCGTCCGTGGCGCGCAGCCGCAGCAGCACGGCGAGGGCCAGGTCCCCGGTGCCCCGGGGCAGCGTGCACAGCGCCGTCGCCCCCGGCACGGTGCGCACCGACGGCGCGTCCTCGGCGGCGGCCGACGGCCAGGGCGCCACACAGACCAGGGTGTGCGGCCCGTCCGCCCGGGGCCCCAGGGCGGTGCGCAGTTCCGCGACGGCCATGTCGTGCTGCCAGTCGCGTTCCGCGGTGAGCACCGCCCGCAGTTCGCGGGTGAGGTCCGCGCCGTGCTGCGCCTCGTCGGCGAGCAGCGCCCCGATGCGCGCGGTCACCCGCATGGCCGCGTCCAGCTGACGGTCCGAGGGGCCCGGGTCGTCCTCCAGCAGCCACACGTACCCCAGGACCGCACCCCGATGGCGTACCGGCAGGCAGATGCGCCCGCGGTGCACCCCCGCCTCCGGGGTGCGCGGGATGCGGACCGGGCCGGTGGCGCGGGTGATGCCGAAGCCCTCGAACCAGGCGCGGACGGCGGCCGTGGAACGGCGGGTGAGGATCGAACGGGTGCGCACCGGGTCCAGCGCGGACGGATCGAGGTCGCCCTCGCTGTCGTACACGCCGAAGGCGATCAGCTCGAAGTCCCTGCTCTCCAGGGTCGCCGGGGCGCCGAGCAGCTCGGAGATCTCGTCCACGAGCTCCTGGTAGTCACCCCTGTGTCCCGACGTCGTCACCCGGGCATTGTCCCGCACCCCGGCCCGTCCTTCATACAGATGTCTGAGATCCCCGGCACGGATGCGTGACAGCTGTCGATGGCCGACGATCGGGGGACTCCATAGGTTTCACGGTGGTTCTCCGTGCCGTACCCGAAGGAACGGGTGACGGCCGTCAGGTGCAGGTGCTTGGAGGTGCCCCGTGCTGGGTCCCGTGATTCTCGCCGCGTCGCGCAGCGACCGGATGCGTCGGCTGATCTCGGCGGCGCCGGTGACCAAGCAGGTCGTCGACCGGTTCATCCCGGGGGAGACCGTCGACGCGGTCCTGCCCGTCGTGGAGGAGCTCACCGGCCGGGGCCTGGAACTCACCATGGACGTGGTCGGCGAGGACATCACCCGGCCCGAGCAGGCCGAGGCGGCCCGCGACGCCTACCTCGAACTGATCCGGAGACTGGCCCCGCTGGAGCTCGGCCCCCGCGCCGAGATGTCCGTCAAGCTGTCCATGTTCGGCCAGGCCCTCCCCGGCGGCCACGACCTGGCGCTGGCCAACGTCCGCCCGGTCGTCGAGGCCGCCGCCGCCATCGGCACCACCGTCACCCTGGACGCCGAGGACCACACCACCCTCGACTCGATGTTCGCCATCCACGAGGAGCTGCGCCGGGACGTCCCGCAGACCGGCTGCGTGATCCAGGCCTACCTCTTCCGCACCGAGGAGGACGCGCGCAGGCTCGCCGCGAACGGCAGTCGCGTACGGTTGGTGAAGGGCGCCTACAAGGAGCCCGCCGGGGTCGCCCTCCAGCGGAAGCACGAGATCGACAAGGCGTACGTGCGCATCCTGCGCACCCTGATGAACGGCGACGGGTATCCGATGATCGGGTCCCACGACCCGCGTCTGATCTCCATCGCCCAGGAGCTGGCCCGCGTCGCCGGGCGCAAGCCGGACGAGTACGAGTTCCAGATGCTGTACGGCATCCGCAGCGACGAGCACCTGCGGCTGGCCGCCGAGGGCCACCGCATGCGCGTCTACACCGCCTACGGCACCGACTGGTACGGCTACTTCATGAGGCGGCTCGCGGAGAAGCCCGCCAACCTGCGGTTCTTCGCACGCAGCATGATCACCAAGGGCTGACACACACCGCTCAAGTCAAGGAGTTACGGACACCATGGACGCTGTGACCCAGGTCCCCACCCCCGTCAACGAGCCGGTGCACGGCTACGCCCCCGGTTCTCCCGAGCGGGCCCGGCTGGAGGCGAAGCTGCGGGAGCTGGCGGACAACCCGGTCGACCTGCCCTGCACCATCGGCGGCGAGAAGCGCATGGGCGGCGGCGACCGGTTCGACGTCGTGCAGCCCCACAACCACAAGGCGCGCCTGGGCACCGCCGCCAACGCCACCCGGCAGGACGCCCAGGACGCCATCGACGCGGCCCTCGCCGCCGCGCCCGCCTGGCGCGCGATGTCCTTCGACGACCGCGCGGCGATCATCCTGCGCGCCGCCGAACTGCTCGCCGGCCCCTGGCGCGAGACCATCGCCGCCTCCACCATGCTGGGCCAGTCCAAGACCGCCCAGCAGGCCGAGATCGACAGCCCCTGCGAGCTGGTCGACTTCTGGCGCTTCAACGTCCACTACGCGCGCGGCATCCTCGCCGAGCAGCCGCCGGCGAACTCGCCGGGCGTGTGGAACCGCCTGGACCACCGCCCGCTGGAGGGCTTCGTCTACGCGATCACGCCGTTCAACTTCAGCGCCATCGCCGCCAACCTGCCCACCGCGCCCGCCCTGATGGGCAACGTCGTGGTCTGGAAGCCGTCCCCGACGCAGACGCACGCCGCCGTGCTGCTGATGCAGCTGCTGGAGGAGGCCGGTCTGCCCAAGGGCGTCATCAACCTCCTCACCGGTGACGGGCTGGAGGTCTCCGAGGTCGCCCTGGAGCACCGGGACCTGGCCGGCATCCACTTCACCGGCTCGACCAAGACGTTCCAGCACCTGTGGAAGACGGTCGGCAACAACATCGAGAAGTACCGCACCTACCCGCGCCTGGTCGGCGAGACCGGCGGCAAGGACTTCGTCGTCGCCCACCCGAGCGCCGACCCGGCGATCCTCAAGACCGCGCTGACCCGCGGCGCCTTCGAGTACCAGGGCCAGAAGTGCTCCGCGACCTCCCGCGCCTACGTTCCGGCGTCGATCTGGAACTCCGGCTTCAAGGAGGAGTTCGCGGCCGAGGTCGACGGCATCCGGATGGGTGACGTCACCGACCTGTCGAACTTCATCGGCGCCGTCATCGACGAGCGGTCCTTCGCCAAGAACAAGGCCGCCATCGACCGTGCCAAGGAGGACCCCTCCTGCACGATCGTCGCCGGCGGCTCCTACGACGACTCGGTCGGCTACTTCGTCCGCCCGACCGTCATCGAGTGCACCGACCCGGAGAACGAGGTGTTCCGCACCGAGTACTTCGGCCCGATCCTCGCCGTGCACGTCTACGACGACAGCACGCCCGAGAAGTACGACGCGATGCTGACCCAGATGGAGTCGGTGTCGGACTACGCCCTGACCGGCTCGGTCATCGCGAACGACCGCGCGGCGGCGGCGTACACGATGGAGAAGCTGCGCTACGCGGCCGGCAACTTCTACATCAACGACAAGTCGACCGGCGCCGTCGTCGGCCAGCAGCCCTTCGGCGGCGGCCGTGCCTCCGGCACCAACGACAAGGCCGGCGCGCCGCAGAACCTGATGCGCTGGACCCTGACCCGCGCCATCAAGGAGACGCTGGTCCCGCCGACCGACTACACGTACCCGCACATGGGCTGACGCCCCCTCCGATCGCGAACGGGCCAGGTCACCCCCCGACCTGGCCGTTCGTGTGCCCGCGGGCGGGACGGCCCGGCCGGTGGGCCGGCGGCGCGGTGCTCCCGGGGCCCCGCGGCCGGCGGCTCCGGTGCGGGGCGCGCGGCCCGCGGCCCGTGGGGACGGCCCGGCGGCGGCCCGGCGGCGGCCCGTGGGGACGGCCCGGCGGCGGACGGTGGCGTCCTCCACGTTCGCCCGCCGACCTCCAAGAACCGGTAAAAGCCCAGGTCAGTGCGGTGTGACGCAGTCCACCGTCTCAGATAGTAGGAAGCCCAAGTAATTGTGCAGACAGACGCGCGGCGCGCCCTTACTTTTGTAGGAGCCGAACGTCTCGCTCGATCCAGCGAACGGCGGTCGTGAGCCGGACCCTCGTGCAGGTCACCCCCTGCGGTCCCGGGCTCCCCGCCCCTTCCGGCGTCCCGTGACCCTCCGCGCGCTCCGGCGCGCGTTCCGAAGGAGCCGATGACCCATGCCCGAGACGACCGCCCGCCGCCGCGTCCGCCACACCTCCCGCACCGCCGAGTCCGACCGCAAGAACGCGGCCGCCGCCCTGCAGCGCGCCCTCGACCGCCGGGACAACGGCGGCTCGACCGGTCACTGAGCGGGGCCCGTCCGCCATGCGGGTGTCCGCATCCCGGACAGCTCATGTCAGTGCATGGGACGAGGAGTAGGGTGCCCGCATGTCTCGCAGCATCAATCTCGCAGTGATCCCCGGTGACGGCATCGGCCAGGAGGTCGTGACCGAAGGGCTCAAGGTCCTCTCGGCCGTCCTTCCGCAGGATGTGAAGCTGGAGACCAGGGAGTTCGACTTCGGCGCCCGGCGCTACCACGCCACCGGTGAGACCCTCACCGACGCCGATCTGGCCGAACTCCGCAAGCACGACGCCATCCTGCTGGGCGCCATCGGCGACCCCGGCGTCCCCTCCGGGGTCCTGGAGCGGGGCTTCCTGCTCAAGCTGCGCTTCGCCTTCGACCACCACGTCAACCTGCGGCCGAGCAAGCTCCTGCCCGGCGTGGCCACCCCGCTCGCGGGCCAGCCGGAGATCGACTTCGTCGTCGTCCGCGAGGGCACCGAGGGCCCCTACACGGGCAACGGCGGCTCCATCCGCACCGGCACGCCCCACGAGGTCGCCACCGAGGTCTCCGTCAACACGGCCTACGGCGTCGAGCGCGTGGTCCGCGACGCCTTCGCCCGCGCCCAGGCCCGCCCCCGCAAGAAGCTGACGCTGGTCCACAAGAACAACGTGCTGACCTTCGCCGGCCACCTGTGGACCAACATCTTCCACAAGGTGGCCGAGGAGTACCCCGAGGTCACCACCGAGTACATCCACGTCGACGCCGCGACGATCTACCTCGTCACCGACCCGGCCCGCTTCGACGTCATCGTCACCGACAACCTCTTCGGCGACATCATCACCGACCTCGCCGCGGCCGTCTCCGGCGGCATCGGCGTCGCCGCGAGCGGCAACATCAACCCTTCGGGTGAGTTCCCCTCCATGTTCGAGCCCGTGCACGGCTCGGCCCCCGACATCGCCGGCCAGGGCAAGGCCGACCCGACGGCCACCGTCCTGTCCGTCGCCCTCCTGCTGCGCCACCTCGGCCACGAGTCCGAGGCCGCCCGCATCGAGGACGCCGTCTCCGCCGACCTCGCTGAACGCGGTGACCTGCCCGCACGCAGCACGTCCGAGATCGGCGACGCGCTCGCCGTACGGGTAGCCGGCTGACCGGGCGCGCTCTCGACCACACACGAAGCCGCCGGGTCCCTTCCGCGCCCGGCGGCTTCCGCATGTCCCCGCCGGGTGCCACCATCGACCAACGGGCCGCATTCACCCCGTTTCTTCCGCAGCCGCCCCCGGGCGATAATCGAACGCGGAGCCGCGGAATGAGGGAATGCTCGGACGTCCTAGTAACGGCCACCGGCCGTACGGGAGTGTGCGCGGCTCGTCACTACAACCGGTGAAGGACAGACCACTCATGACGACGCCCACGATCGAGCTCAAGCCCTCCGCCCATCCGCTCTCGGACGCAGAGCGCGAGGCGATCCTGGCCAACCCCGGATTCGGCCGCCACTTCACCGATCACATGGTGACGATCAAGTGGACGGAAGGCCGCGGCTGGCACGACGGCCAGCTCGTCCCGTACGCGCCGATCCCGCTCGACCCCGCCACCACCGTCCTGCACTACGCGCAGGAGATCTTCGAGGGACTGAAGGCCTACCGGCACCCCGACGGCTCCGTCGCCACCTTCCGGCCGGAGAAGAACGCCGAGCGCTTCCGGCGTTCCGCCCGCCGCCTGGCCATGCCGGAGCTGCCCGTCGAGACGTTCCTCGAGGCGTGCGACGCGCTGGTCCGCCAGGACAAGGCGTGGGTCCCGGCGCACGGCGGCGAGGAGTCGCTCTACCTGCGCCCGTTCATGATCGCCACGGAGGTCGGGCTGGGGGTCAAGCCCGCCAACGAGTACCTGTTCCTGGTCATCGCCTCCCCGGCCGGCGCCTACTTCCCGGGCGGCGTGAAGCCGGTCTCCATCTGGGTCTCCGAGGACCGCGTCCGCGCCGTCCCCGGCGGCATGGGCGACGCCAAGACCGGCGGCAACTACGCCGCCTCCCTGCTCGCCCAGGCCGAGGCCGCCGCCGAGGGCTGCGACCAGGTCTGCTACCTCGACGCCACGGAGCACACCTGGGTCGAGGAACTGGGCGGCATGAACCTCTACTTCGTGTACGGCGACCGGATCGTCACGCCCACCCTCACCGGTTCCATCCTGGAGGGCGTCACCCGCGACTCCCTGCTGACCGTCGCCCGCGACCTGGGGTACGAGGCCGTGGAGGAGCGCGTCTCCGTCGACCAGTGGCAGCGCGACTCCGAGAACGGCACCCTCACCGAGGTCTTCGCCTGCGGCACCGCCGCCGTCATCACCCCGGTCGGCACCGTCAAGCGGGCCGGCGCCGAGTGGCAGCAGAGCGGCGGCGAGCCCGGCGAGGTCACGCAGCGGCTGCGCCAGGCCCTGCTCGACATCCAGCGCGGCACCGCCGAGGACAAGCACGGCTGGATGCACCGGCTGGGCTGACCGGCCGGGCTGACCGGCCGGGCCAGAGGCGTCATGGGCCGGCCGGTCCGCGTCGCTCGCGGACCGGCCGGGCGACCGGTTCCGGCCGGTGCGACGCCACCGGACACCGGGGGCCGTCTCGGGACATCACGTTCCGGGGCGGCCCCCGAGCCGTGCCCCGCGGCAGCGGGCGGTCCCGTCAGCTCCACGGAGGGGGCGGGGGAGCGTCAGGGGGGCGGGGAGTTCGTCCCTGGGCCCATGGCCGGGACGCCTCCGCCCGCATCCTGAGACGGCCGCCGGACGCGGGGGCGGAATGTGCCAGACTGCCCCCGTGCTCTCGTTCGCCACGATTATTGGCAGCAGGCGCGCCGGTCCGCAGTGACCGCACGTACGACACGGTACGGGCGGACACCGTCGTCCTCGACCCGCGCGCAGACCTCTCGCACCCGCGAGGGGTTTTTCTGTTTCCTGGCCCATCCGCAGCCGGGGGACGGGCGCGAGGGACCATGGAGAGACGGTGGAACCGGTCATTCCGGTAGACCGAGATCAATATCAGGAGCCTTCAGACCATGACCGCAACCAGCGAGCCCGACGACTCGTTCCACGTCTTCGACACCACCCTGCGCGACGGCGCCCAGCGCGAGGGCATCAACCTCACGGTCGCCGACAAGCTGGCCATCGCACGGCACCTGGACGAGTTCGGCGTGGGCTTCATCGAGGGCGGCTGGCCCGGCGCCAACCCGCGTGACACCGAGTTCTTCGCCCGCGCGCGGCAGGAGATCGACTTCACCCACGCCCAGCTGGTCGCCTTCGGCTCCACCCGGCGCGCCGGTACCACCGCGGACAAGGACCCCCAGGTCAGGGCGCTCCTGGAGTCCGGCGCACCCGTGATCACCCTGGTCGCCAAGTCCCACGACCGCCACGTCGAACTCGCCCTGCGCACCACGCTCGACGAGAACGTGGAGATGGTCCGCGACACCGTCGCCCACCTGAAGGCCCAGGGCCGCCGCGTCTTCGTCGACTGCGAGCACTTCTTCGACGGCTACCGCGCCAACCCCGGCTACGCCAAGGCCGTGGTCCGCGCCGCCTCCGAGGCCGGTGCCGACGTCGTCGTCCTGTGCGACACCAACGGCGGCATGCTCCCCGCGCAGATCCAGGCCGTGGTCGCCACCGTGCTCGCCGACACCGGGGCCCGGCTCGGCATCCACGCCCAGGACGACACCGGCTGCGCGGTCGCCAACACCCTCGCCGCCGTCGACGCGGGCGCGACCCACGTGCAGTGCACGGCCAACGGGTACGGCGAGCGGGTCGGCAACGCCAACCTCTTCCCGGTCGTGGCGGCGCTGGAGCTGAAGTACGGCAAGAAGGTGCTGCCCGAGGGGCGGCTGCGCGAGATGACCCGCATCTCGCACGCCATCGCCGAGGTCGTCAACCTCACGCCGTCCACCCACCAGCCCTACGTCGGCGTCTCGGCCTTCGCGCACAAGGCGGGCCTGCACGCCTCCGCCATCAAGGTCGACCCGGACCTGTACCAGCACATCGACCCCGAGCAGGTCGGCAACACCATGCGGATGCTGGTGTCCGACATGGCCGGCCGCGCCTCCATCGAGCTCAAGGGCAAGGAACTCGGCATCGACCTCGGCGACGACCGCGACCTGGTCGCCCGGGTCGTGGAGCGGGTCAAGGAGCGCGAACTGGCGGGCTACACCTACGAGGCGGCCGACGCCAGCTTCGAACTCCTGCTGCGGGCGGAGACCGAGGGCCGCCCGGTGAAGTACTTCGCCGTCGAGTCCTGGCGCGCGATCGTCGAGAACCGTCCCGACGGCAGCCACGCCAACGAGGCCACCGTCAAACTCTGGGCCAAGAGCGAGCGGATCGTCGCCACGGCGGAGGGCAACGGCCCGGTCAACGCCCTGGACCGGGCGCTGCGCGTAGCCCTGGAGAGGATCTACCCCCAGCTCGCCAAGCTGGAGCTGGTCGACTACAAGGTCCGCATCCTGGAGGGCAAGCACGGCACCCAGTCCACGACCCGGGTGCTCATCTCCACGTCCGACGGTGCGGCGGAGTGGTCCACGGTCGGCGTCGCGGACAACGTCATCGCCGCGTCCTGGCAGGCACTGGAGGACGCGTACGCGTACGGACTGCTGCGCGCGGGCGTCGAACCGGTCGCGTAGGACCGGGGCCGGGCGGCCGGGCCGGGCGCGTCCGGGCCGGCCGCCCGGCGTCCAACCCGGCCGCCCGGCGGGCCTGACCGTGGCGTGGCTAGTGGCCAGTGGCTCGTGGCTGGGGTCGTGGCGCGGGCGGGAGTGTTTCCGATTGCGGCCGTCTTCGCATTCTTCCGCGCACCCGATGTCCGTTTTCTGTTCGATTCGGGTAGCTTCGGGAGTATGAAGGTCGCGCTGTCGCGTACATCGATACGCCTGCTGATCGTCCCGGTGGCCGCCGCACTGGCGGTGCTGCTGGGCACGGCGCCCGGCGCGCAGGCGGCCACCGACCTCTCGGAGGTCGGCCGGGCCCTGCGCGAGAGCCCCGTGTACGTCGCTCCCGAAGCCGAGGACATCCTGTCGGAGTCGGATGCCGAGGCCCTGGCCGACCGGATCGAGGACGCGGACAAACCCGTCTTCGTCGCCGTTCTCCCGGCCGACCAGCCGACCGAGAACCTCTTCCGCAACCTGCGCACCGAGACCGGCGTGACCGGCCTCTACGGCGTCCGGCTGGGCGACCGGTTCGACGCGCGCGCCGACAGCACCGTGGTCAGTCCCCGGGGCGTGCGCAACCTGGTCGCGGCCGCACAGGGTGCCGGGGACGCCAAGGCCCAGCTGAACGACTTCGTCGACGACGCGCTGCGCACCATGGAGGGCTCGGCGCCCGGCAGCTGGAACGAGGGCGGCGGTGAGGTGCCGGTCGGCGGGCTGATCACGGTCGGCGCCGTGCTGGCGGCGGGCGGCGCAGGCGTGTACACCCTGTCCCGCCGCAACCGGCGCCGTCACGAGGAGGAGCAGCGGGCCGCTCTGGAGAAGCTGCGGGTGGTGGTCGACGAGGACATCACCGCGTTCGGCGAGGAACTCGACCGGCTCGACTTCCACCCGGCGGAGGCCGGTGCCGACGACGCGATGCGCACCGACTACGAGCACGCTCTGGACGCCTACGAGCAGGCGAAACGGCTGATGGCGGCGGCCCGCAAACCCGAGGACGTCAAGGCGGTCACCCAGGCCGTGGAGGACGGCCGGTTCTCCCTGGCCGTGCTCGCCGCCCGCCGTGAGGGCAGGGAACTGCCCGCGCGGCGCCCGCCGTGCTTCTTCGACCCGCGGCACGGCCCCTCGGTCGCCGACGTCCGCTGGACACCCCCGGGCGGGGCGGCGCGGGACGTGCCGGTGTGCGCGGCCGACAAGACCCGTCTCGACGACGGGCTCGACCCGGCGGTGCGCGAGGTCGACACGGCCGACGGGCGCCGCCCCTACTGGGAGGCCGGTCCTGCCTACGGTCCCTGGGCCGGCGGCTACTTCGGCGGCGGTCTGCTGCCCGGTCTCCTCGTCGGCACCATGCTCGGCGGCATGATGGCCGGACCCGCCTACGCGGCCGACTACGGCGCGGGGTACGGCGATTTCGGCGGCTACGAGGGCGGCGACCTGTCCGGTGCCGACTTCGACCCCGGCGACTTCGGCGGGGGGTTCGGCGGCGGCGACTTCGGCGGTGGCGGTTTCGGCGGCGGGGACTTCGGCGGCGGCTTCTGACTTCTGCCGCCGACCGGGGCGAGCGGCTTGCGCCCGCCACCCGTCGCCCTGTGCCTGCGCCCTCCGCCGACGCCGGATCGAGCACGCGACCCCGGCCTCGCCCCGGACTCAGACCCCGACCCCGACCCTGGCTCAGACCCGACCCCGACCCCGACTCCGATCCCGGAACGGAGCCTCCTGCCGCCGCCCAGCCGGGCTAGTGACCGGAGCCTCACGACGCCTTCGCCGGCGAAGAACCGGCGCCCCGCCCCCGGTCAAGCCCGGGGGACAGGAGCGCGCCCCCGGCGCGCTCCCTGTCCAGGTGCCGCACGCGCCGGGTGGCAAACCCCGCCGCACTCCCTGCACGCCCGCACCTCACACGCCCCCCGGCGCGGAGGGCTGCGGCGCCCGCCTCGCTCCCGAGGTCGTCCGCACCACCCACCGCCGTGCCGGGCCAACCGTGCCCAGCCAACCGTGCCGGGCCGACCACGCCCCGGCCGCCGTGCCCGACCGACGCTCCCCGCACCCGCCGCTCGCCGCTCGCCGCTCGTCGTAGGGGCCGGACATGCCGAGCGCCCGCCTTCCGGCACCAGGTGCCGTCGGACGGGCGCGCTCAGAGGGTGGCGCGGCGGGGCCGCGCCGCCGGGGGTCAGGCGTTGCGGATCGCCGAGATGTCGAAGTTCAGCTTGATCTTGTCGGAGACGAGGAAGCCACCGGTCTCCAGCGCGGCGTTCCAGGTCAGGCCCCAGTCCGCGCGGGAGATCTCGGCCTTGCCCTCGAAGCCGACGCGCTGGTTGCCGAACGGGTCGGTGGCGGCGCCGTTGTACTCGACGTCGATGGTCAGCGGCCGGGTGGTGCCCAGGATCGTGAGGTCACCCGTGACGCGGTACTCGCCGTCGCCGGCCGCCTCGATCCCGGTGGAGCGGAAGGTCATCGCCGGGAACTCGTCCGTCTTGAAGAAGTCGGCGCTCTTGAGGTGGCCGTCACGGTCGGCGTTGCCGGTGTCGATGCTGTCCATCACCACGTCGATGGAAGCCGTGGACTTCGACGGGTCGGAGCCGTCCAGGTGCAGCGCGCCGGTGAACTCCTTGAAGCTGCCCTTGACGTTGGTGACCATGGCGTGCCGGGCGACGAAGCCGATGGTGGTGTGCGAGGGGTCGATCGTGTAGTCACCGGTGAGAGCGGACAGGTCCGGCCCCGCGGCGGTCGCGGTGGCGGTGGCGGTCGCGGTGTCGTCGCTCTTGCGGTTGAAGATACCCACGGTCTTTCTCCTTCTGGGGACGGGGTGAACGGGGGATCCCGTTCAATGTTCAACTAACTCAACAAGACCCACCGTAGACCCATTCCCTTCAAAGTTCAACATCTTTTGGGAAGTGGCGAAAAGAATCAGCCGGGCATCGACGCCGCCGGTCCGCCCGAACGCCGAACCCCCCGCCGGCACACCCTCTGGCTGGACCACGGCACCGACCCCGCCGACGCCCGTTACGTCTACGTCCTGCTGCCCGGTGCCTCCCGGCGACGCGTCGCCCGCCGGGCCGCCGACCGCGGCCGGCTGCGGATCCTGGCCGGCGACGGCAGCCGGCAGGCGGTCGCCCTGCCCCGCCTCGGCCTCCCCGCCGCCGGCTTCTGGCACCCGGGCACCGCGGGACCGCTCACCGCCTCGTCCCCGGCGGGCGTGCTGGTCCGCCGCACGGAGGGGACCGCTACCCTCTGCGTGAGCGATCCGACCCGAACGGGCGAACCGCTGCAGATGATCTGGGATCACCCGGTCCGGGGGCCCGTACGGGCCGGCCGGACCGTGGAAATCCTCGCCCTCCGGCCCCGGCCGCGGCTGCGCGTCACTCCGGGGGAGGCAGGTGCCACGCACCGGTGTGAGCCGACCCTCACCCGAACGGCTTTGTGCCACCCCTACAAGCGGCACGCCCTCTGAGCAGTCGGAAAGCCTGCACACCGCCGTGGTTCTGTTCAGTGGTACCAGGAAATCGCCGTCGAGACTGTGAGGAGTCGACGGCTCGCAATCACCCGTCGACTTCGTAAGGTCACTACATGACCGTTTTGGACGAGGCGCCGGGTGAGCCGACCGACCTGCCGGAGGAACCGGCCGACGCGCGCGGCCGCGTGGCCGAACTGCACGAGATCCGTGCGCAGGCGCTGGCCGGCCCGAGCGAGAAGGCGACCCAGGCCCAGCACGCCAAGGGCAAGCTGACCGCACGGGAGCGCATCGAGCTCCTGCTGGACCCGGGGTCCTTCCGCGAGGTCGAGCAGCTGCGCCGGCACCGGGCCACCGGGTTCGGTCTGGAGGCCAAGAAGCCCTACAGCGACGGTGTGATCACCGGCTGGGGCACCGTGGAGGGCCGCACGGTCTTCGTCTACGCCCACGACTTCCGGATCTTCGGCGGCGCCCTCGGCGAGGCCCACGCCACCAAGATCCACAAGATCATGGACATGGCCATCGCGGCCGGTGCCCCGCTGGTCTCCCTCAACGACGGCGCCGGCGCCCGGATCCAGGAGGGCGTCTCCGCCCTCGCCGGCTACGGCGGCATCTTCCAGCGCAACACCAAGGCCTCCGGCGTCATCCCGCAGATCAGCGTGATGCTCGGCCCGTGCGCGGGCGGCGCGGCCTACAGCCCCGCCCTGACGGACTTCGTGTTCATGGTCCGCGACACCTCGCAGATGTTCATCACCGGCCCCGACGTCGTCAAGGCCGTCACCGGCGAGGAGATCACCCAGAACGGCCTGGGCGGCGCCGACGTGCACGCCGAGACCTCCGGGGTCTGCCACTTCGCGTACGACGACGAGGAGACCTGCATCGCGGAGGTGCGCTACCTCCTCTCGCTCCTCCCGCAGAACAACCGCGAGAACCCGCCGCGCGCCGAGAGCTCCGACGCCGCGGACCGCCGCGGCGACGTCCTGCTCGACCTGGTCCCGGCCGACGGCAACCGGCCGTACGACATGGCCAAGGTCATCGAGGAGATCGTCGACGACGGCGAGTACCTGGAGGTCCACGAGCGCTGGGCGCGCAACATCATCTGCGCGCTGGCCCGGATGGACGGCCAGGTCGTCGGCATCGTCGCCAACCAGCCGCAGACGCTGGCCGGCGTGCTCGACATCGAGGCGTCCGAGAAGGCCGCCCGCTTCGTGCAGATGTGCGACGCCTTCAACATCCCGATCCTCACCTTCCTGGACGTCCCCGGCTTCCTCCCGGGCGTCGACCAGGAGCACGGCGGCATCATCCGGCACGGCGCCAAGCTGCTCTACGCCTACTGCAACGCCACGGTGCCGCGCATCTCGCTGATCCTGCGCAAGGCGTACGGCGGCGCCTACATCGTCATGGACTCCCAGTCCATCGGCGCGGACCTCACCTACGCCTGGCCCACGAACGAGATCGCCGTGATGGGCGCCGAGGGCGCGGCCAACGTCATCTTCCGCCGTCAGATCGCCGACGCCGAGGACCCCGACGCCATGCGCGCCCGCATGGTCAAGGAGTACAAGTCGGAGCTGATGCACCCCTACTACGCGGCCGAGCGGGGCCTGGTCGACGACGTCATCGACCCCGCCGAGACCCGCGAGGTCCTCATCAGGTCCCTGGCGATGCTGCAGTCCAAGCACGCCGACCTGCCGTCCCGCAAGCACGGCAACCCGCCCCAGTAACCGGACGGACCCGCCGCGGCAACCCCGCGGACCCCTCTCCCAGGGAGACTGAGCCCCATGAGCACACCCGACATCCGCGTCGAGAAGGGCCACGCCGAGCCCGAGGAGGTCGCCGCCATCACGGCGATCCTGCTGGCCCGTGCGGCGGCCCGCCCCGCCGACACCGCCCCGGCCCACCGCGGCCGCGCGAAGGCGGGCTGGCGCCGCCTGGAGCGCGAGGGCGGCTTCCGCGCCCCGCACAGCTGGCGCTGAGCCCGCGCGGACCCCGGTCCGCACCGGACGCGTCCGACGCCACCGGCCCCGAGAGGTCCCTCCCGCAGCTTGGGAGGGGCCTCTCGGCGTCGTGGTGTGCGGTGCCGTACGCGCGGGCGGGCGGCCGTGGTGTGGGACCGGCCGTCGCGGGGGACCAGCCGCCGTGTGGGGCCGGCCGTCGCGGGGGACCGGCCGTCGCCGGACCGCGGAAGGGGCGGCAGGCCGTCGTGGGACGGCATACAACAGCCCCCGGCAGCCCGATGGCCGCGGGGGCGTTGCTCCGTCCGGCGCCGCCGGGGCGCCGGGTTCCGCCGGGGAGGCGGCCGGTTACCGCAGACGCGCCATCAGCGCGTGCTCCACGAGCGTGATGAGCGTCGACTTGGCGTCCGAGCGGTGGCGGGCGTCGGTGGTGATGATCGGGGTGTCGGGCCCGATCTGCAGCGCCTCGCGCACCTCGTCCGGCTGGTAGGGCTGCTGTCCGTCGAAGCCGTTGAGGGCGATGACGAACGGCAGTCCGCTGTTCTCGAAGTAGTCGACGGCGGGGAAGCAGTCGGCGAGCCGCCTCGTGTCGACGAGGACGACCGCGCCGATGGCGCCGCGCACCAGGTCGTCCCACATGAACCAGAACCGGTCCTGGCCGGGCGTGCCGAACAGGTACAGGATCAGGTCCTGGTCGAGCGTGATACGGCCGAAGTCCATGGCCACCGTGGTGGTGGTCTTGTCCCCGGTGTGGGTGAGGTCGTCGATGCCTGCGGACGCAGACGTCATGACGGCCTCTGTGCGCAGCGGGTTGATCTCCGAGACGGCGCCGACGAACGTGGTCTTGCCCACGCCGAAGCCGCCCGCCACCACGATCTTCGCGGAGGTGGTGGAGCGGGAAGGACCGCCGCTAGAGCTTGCGAAGTCCACTGAGCACCCTTTCGAGCAGTGTCACGTCTGGCTGGCCGCCGGCGTTCTCGTCGCCGCCGGGCTGATGGATGGCGACCAGTCCCGCCTCCGCCAAGTCGGCGACGAGGATCCTGGCCACGCCGAGAGGGATGGTCAGCAGGGCCGAGATCTCGGCCACCGACTTGATCTCCCGGCAGAGGTTGCAGATCCGCTGATGCTCGGGCAGCTGGCCCTGCATCTGGTGCGGCTGCGCGGTGGTGTGCACCAGTGCCTCGATGGCGAGCTGGTACCGCGGCCTGGTGCGGCCGCCCGTCATGGCGTACGGGCGCACCAGGGGACTGTTCGACGCCCCGGCGGGCGTCGGCTCGGGGGCGCGACGCTGTGGCTGCACGGGCTGGATGCGCGGCGCGTGCGGCTGGTCGTACGGCGAGGGACCGGGGTCCTGCGGCGCGTACGGCTGCCGGTGGTCGGGGGCGGAGGGGTAGCCGTACCCGCTCTGGGCACCGTCGTTCGGGCCCTGTGCAGGGCCGTACGACCAGTTGCCCGACGACGAACCGCCTGGGGGTGTTGCCACTTTCTCCTCCTCCGACTGTGCCTGGCATCCATCATGCTGGAGCCGCGTCCCGAAACCTTACGGCCCCGGGACGACAAAGCGCACCGTCCGTCTGTTAGTTGAGAAGGCTCCCTTGGAGCTCCGCACGAAGATCCGGGGTGAGAACGGTACCGGCCCGGTCCACCAGGAGGGCCATCTCGTACCCGATGAGGCCGATGTCCGCCTCCGGGTGTGCCAGGACGGCGAGCGACGAACCGTCGGAGATGGACATGATGAACAGGAATCCCCGCTCCATCTCCACAACCGTCTGGTTCACGCTGCCGCCCTCGAAGATCCGGGAGGCGCCTGCCGTCAGAGACGTCAGACCGGAGGCGACGGCCGCGAGCTGGTCGGCGCGGTCGCGGGGGAAGCCTTCGGACATCGCCAGAAGGAGTCCGTCGGCGGAGACCACCACCGTGTGGGACACCCCCGGGGTGTTGTCCACGAAGTTGGTGATCAACCAGTTCAGGTTCTGTGCCGCCTGGCTCATCGGGCTCACACTAACGCTCCTGGTTGTAGGTGCTGTCAGGACCGAAGCCCTGGCCGTTCGTTTCACTGCCTGCGTTGCGGCCCCGTTGGACACCGCGCCGCAGGTTGCTCAGCCTGCCCCGGACGTCCTCCGGGGCGCGGGAGACCTGGGGGCCTCCCTGAGGAGTGGTTTCGGCGGAACCCTGGACCAGGTTGGCCTTGGGCACCCGCCGCGGCAGACCCGAGGAGGTCACTCCGCCCGCCTTGGGCTTCCGGAGCTGCGAGGCCTGCTGCCAGCGTTCGTCGTTCGCCGAACGCCAGCCGCTGCCGTCGCCGTTGGTCTCCGGAGTGGAGGCCGGCGTCTCCTGGCCCGCGTGCCGCGCGCCGCCCGTGGCGCCGCTCGCGGTCGATCCGCGGCGGGGCAGCCCGGCGTCGGTCAGCTCGTGGGCGTCGGAGGGGGCCGGTCCCGGACGGTCGAAGCCTACGCCGTCCCGCTCACCTGCGTCAGCGGCCTGCGTCGATTCCGACTCCTGGGCACCCGCAGGGTACTGGGCAGGGTAGCCGTTGCGGTAGCCGTCGGCCTGCGGCCAGTCGTCCTCGCGGCGCCGGTCGGCGAAACCGGGGAACGACTCCGGGGAGGCACCCGCCGGTCCGCCGGCCGGGGACTGCTCCGGGTACCCGGGGTCCGCGTAGGCGCCGTTCGCCGCGTAGGCGTCGTTCTGCTGGGCGTCGCCGCCGGGCGCGTAGTAGCCGTTGTCGTAGGACTGCTGCTGCGTGTTGCCGTAGGCCTGCTGGTCGCCGCCGTCGTACGCCTGCTGGTCGTACCCGGCCTGCTGCTGCCCGCCGTACGCCGGGGCCTGCTGCTGGTCCCGGTAGCCGTCGTCGAAGCCCTGGGCGGCTTGGACGCCCGCGTCGTAACCCGGGCCCCGGTCGTAGTCCTGGGGGGCGGCGAACTCGCCGGTGGCCCCGGCCTCGTCCGCGGCGGGAGCCTCGGACGGCTGCTGGGCCTCCAGGGCCGCGCGGCGGCCCTCGCGCATCAGCGAACGGCCCACCGGGTCCAGGTCGCGCAGGTCGTCCGGGACCTCGTAGCGGCTGTCGTCGAACCCGAGCTCCGCGGCGGTGCGCAGCGGCTGCTGGTTGAAGTCCTCGCCCTGGAAGTTCTGCTCCGGGATGATCTGCGAGACCGTGAACTCGTCGTGGCCCGGCTGCTCGCCGCCGCCACCGTGGGTGATCGCGTCCGGCAGCATGACCAGCGAGGTGGTGCCCGCCTGCTCGCCCGACGGGCGCAGCTGGACGCGGATGCCGTGCCGGTCGGACAGCCGGCCGACCACGAACAGGCCCATGCGCTGCGAGATCGCGGCGTCCACGGTCGGCGGGTTGGCCAGCTTGTGGTTGATGTCCGCGAAGTCCTCGGCGGTCAGGCCGATGCCCTTGTCGTGGATCTCGATCATCACGCGGCCGTCGGGGAGACGGGTCGCGGTGACCCGGACCTTCGTCTGCGGCGAGGAGAACGTGGTGGCGTTCTCCAGGAGCTCGGCCAGCAGGTGCACGAGGTCGGTCACGGCGCGGCCGTGGATCTCCGCCTCCGGCACGCCGGACAGCTCGATGCGCTCGTACTGCTCCACCTCGGAGGAGGCGGCGCGGATCACGTCGACCAGCGGGACCGGCTGGTCCCAGCGGCGGCCGGGCTCCTCGCCGGCGAGGACGAGGAGGTTCTCGCCGTTGCGGCGCATACGGGTGGCCAGGTGGTCCAGGCGGAAGAGGTTCTCCAGCTGGTCCGGGTCGGCCTCGTTGTTCTCCAGGTCGGTGAGCAGGGTCAGCTGGCCCTCGATCAGCGACTGGTTGCGGCGCGAGAGGTTGGTGAAGATCGCGTTGATGTTGCCCCGCAGCAGGGCCTGCTCGGAGGCGAGCCGCACCGCCTCGCGGTGGACCTGGTCGAAGGCGCGGGCGACCTCGCCGATCTCGTCCGTGGAGGTGATCGGGATCGGTGCGACCCGGGTGTCGACCCGGCCGGGCTCGGTCCGGGAGAGCTGGTCGACCAGCATCGGCAGGCGCTGCTCGGCGATGCCGAACGCGGCGTTGCGCAGCTGGCGCATGGAGCGGCTCATCTGGCGGGCCACCATGCCGGCCAGGATGAACGCGGCGAGCAGGGCGATCACCACGACGGCGCCGGTGATCAGCGCGTCCCGCTTGGCGTCGTCGGCGATGGTCTGGGCCTCGTCCACGGCCTTGTCGACGAGTTCGGACTCGACCTCGCTGTACCCGGCGAACTTGGCGGTGTAGGCACCCATCCAGTTCTTCAGGGTGATGCCGTTCTCCTTGAGCTGCGCCTCGGACAGCGCGCCGGACGCCACGCCCTGGAGCATGTTGTCGGCGGCGGGCATGGCCGTGTAGGCGCCGCCCTGCGTCGAGGAGGACTCGCCGGCGCCGATCGCGGGGCCCTTGTCACCGATGGTCTCGCGCTGCTGGGCCATGATCGCGTCGAGCCGCTCGACGTCGCCCTGCGTGCCGGAGGAGACGAACTCGTTGATCGCGATGCCCTCGAGGTAGCGGTACGACGCGAGGGAGACGCGCTGCTGCTGGGCCACCTCGGGCTTCTGGCTCGGGCGCACCAGCAGGTGCACGCCGATGGAGCGCTGGAGGGAGGCGGCGGCCTTGGCCAGGGAGACCGCGTAGACGGTGCGGCCGTAGCTGGTGACGTTGCCGGTGCCGAGACCGAGTTCGTTGGCGAACTCCATCAGGGAGTGCTGGACGGAGACGTAGCCCTCTTCGGTCTTCACCGGGTCCATGGAGGCGGTGTACGCCTTCTCGCGCAGGGCGGCCAGACCGGTCTCGTTGGAGCGGAAGAGCTTCATCCGCCGGTCCAGCGCCGCGGTGCTCGGCAGGTTCTCGGCGACCTGGTCGAACTCTTCCTTGGCGGCGTCGGTGGCCGCCCGGAGCTTCTTGACCTGCTCCGTCTCGCCCTTGCCCGACAGCAGGTCGGGGGCGGTGAGGTCACGTTCGTTGAGCAGTGCCTGACCGTAGTCGTCGGCGGCGCGCACCAGGAGCGCGACCTTCTCGGCGTCCTCGGCCTCCTGCCAGGTCTCGATCGAGCTGCTCACCTGGAAGCCGCCCATGACGAGGCCGACCAGCACGGGTATGAGCAGGATCGCGTTCAGCCTGGTGGTCACCCGCCAGTTGCGCGGGGAGAAACGGCCACTGCTCGGCGGGGGTGCGGCCGCCGCCTCGGGTTCGGGTACGTGGGCGGGCGCCGCTGTGCGCGGCGGCGGGGTGAAGTTGCCCCGGGCCGACGGCTCGGGACCGTTCGTGCTTCGCCTCACTCGACCAACAACCTCTCGGCGGTCGGCACCTCAGTCGTGCCGCTGTGTCTCAGAACCCTGCTCGTCATCGACTACTGGGTACGTCTTTGACTACTGGGCAGTTCAGGCATTCCAGCATGCCGACCTGCGCTCTTCCAAACAGTCGGCCGCAGGGAAACGGAGTGATGTAAACCCCAGATAAAACGGTCATAGAGAGCGAGCCCCGTCAAAAGGAAGGGCGTTCGTGCGCACAGTGGTACCGGCCGAACGCGTCGCGTATCGACCTCCCCCGATTCCTCTGCCGAAACGTTATGAACACCGGGGCCGGCGGTGTCGAAGGACACGGCCGGCTCCGGTGCTGATACGGCAACTGCCGTATGGATCTTGCTGTTTGATCTACCTCAGGCGGGCCATCAGGGCGTGTTCCACCAGAGTGATCAAGGCGCTCTTGGCGTCCGAGCGGTGGCGGGCGTCGGTGGTGATGATCGGGGTGTCGGGCCCGATCTGCAGCGCCTCGCGCACCTCCTCCGGCTGGTAGGGCTGCTGCCCGTCGAAGCCGTTGAGGGCGACGACGAACGGCAGTCCGCTGTTCTCGAAGTAGTCGACGGCGGGGAAGCAGTCGGCGAGCCGCCTCGTGTCGACGAGGACGACCGCGCCGATGGCGCCGCGCACCAGGTCGTCCCACATGAACCAGAACCGGTCCTGGCCGGGCGTGCCGAACAGGTACAGGATCAGGTCCTGGTCGAGCGTGATACGGCCGAAGTCCATGGCCACCGTGGTGGTGGTCTTGTCCCCGGTGTGGGTCAGGTCGTCGATGCCCGCCGAGGCGGACGTCATGACGGCCTCCGTGCGCAGCGGATTGATCTCCGAGACGGCGCCGACGAACGTGGTCTTGCCCACGCCGAAGCCACCCGCCACCACGATCTTCGCGGAGGTCGTGGAACGGCTCTCGGAGACCGCCCCGCCACTAGAGCTTGCGAAGTCCACTGAGCACCCTTTCGAGCAGTGTCACGTCCGGGGCGCCGGTCGTCTCGTCGCCGCCCGGCTGGTGGATGGCGACCAGCCCCGCCTCCGCGAGGTCCGCCACCAGGATCCGGGCGACCCCCAACGGCATGTTCAGCAGCGCCGACACCTCGGCGACGGACTTCACCTCTCGGCACAGGTGGCAGATCCGCTGGTGCTCCGGAAGGAGTCCCATGAGCGCTGCCGGGTCGGCCGTCGTACTGATCAGTGCCTCGATGGCCAGCTGATAGCGCGGCCTGGTCCGGCCGCCGGTCATCGCATACGGACGTACCAGCGGCTGGTCGCCCTCGTCCTCGTACGGCTCCGCGTACGGATCATGAGAGGCGGTGGGCGGGGTCATGAATCCTCCGGGCGGGACAGCAAGTCGGTCGGTCAAGCCGTCTGAACAGGGCCGGTGGGGGGAATGTGGCGGCCGGACGGTGATTTGGTGAGACGGGTGGTGCCGGGGCCGATCAGTGGAGCAGACTTCCCTGTAGTTCGGCGCGCAGGTCCGGGGTCAGAACCGCACCCGCGCGGTCGACCAGCAGCGCCATTTCGTAGCCGACGAGGCCGATGTCGCACTCGGGGTGCGCCAGGACGGCCAGGGACGAGCCGTCCGAGACGGACATGAGGAAGAGGAATCCTCGCTCCATCTCGACGACCGTCTGGGCCACGTTGCCGCCTTCGAAGATCCGGGAGGCACCGGCCGTCAGGGAGGTCAGTCCCGAGGCGACGGCCGCGAGCTGGTCCGCGCGGTCGCGCGGAAAGCCCTCGGAGAGTGCCAGCAGGAGTCCGTCGGCGGACACGACGACGGTGTGGGACACCCCGGGGGTGTTGTCCACGAAGTTGGTGATCAACCAGTTGAGGTTCTGTGCCGCCTGGCTCATCTGGCTCAACTAACGCTCCTGCTGGTGAGTGGGCCGCGGGAAGCTGCCGGTCTGGGTGGACCCGGCCTGACGTCCCTGCGCGATACCCCGACGAAGATTGGTCAGCCGGCCGCGCACGTCGTCCGGTGCGCGGGAGACCTGCGGACCGCTCTGGTGCGACTGCTGCTGAGCCGTGCCCGGGACGAGGTTCGCCCGGGGTACCCGGCGCGGCAGGCCGGAGGTGGTGACGCCCCCCGCGGCCGGCTGCCGGACCCGCTCCGCCTGCCGGACCAGCTCGTCGTTGGGCGAGCTGCGCCAGGAGGCCGTGTCGGACCGCTGGGGGCCGGTGGGCCCCTGCGGCTGCTGCTGCGCGGCGGCCGGAGCCGGGCCCGCGCCCTGCTCCGACTGCTGCCGGCCGCCACCGCGGAACCAGTTGGTCTCCAGGGTGTCGTACAGCGGGGTGCGTCCGTCACCGGGACCGGTCGCCGGGGGCAGCGCCTCCGGCTCGCGGACCGGCCGCTGCTGCGGCGCCGGCGGACGCGGGGCGTCGAAGCCGGCTCCGTGCGTGCCGTTCATCTGCGGACGCTCGAACTGGCCGGTGGCCGCCGGGTCCGCGGCACCCGGCCGCCCCGGCAGCGCGTGCCGTCCGGTGTCGCCGCCGCCCTGGCCGGGCGCCGGGAACTGACCGGCCGGGGCGTTGCCGTAGCCCTGCGGGGCCGGGAACTGCCCCGTCTGCGCCGGGTCCTGCAGGTGCTGCTGCTGGTCGGCCGGGGCACCGAAGACGTCACCGCGGACGTACGGGTCGCCGCTCTGGCCGCGGTCCGCGCCGGGCTGGTCGAACGGGTCGGCGGGCCGGCCGCCGTTGCTGCCGGGCCGGGCGAACTGGCCGGTCTGCTGCGGGTCCGTGCCGGGGGCGTCGATGCGCGGCATGGCGGCCGTGCGCGTGACGTCCGGCTCGTCGTGACCGCGCGGCGCGTCGTGCGCCGGACGCGGGGGCACCGGCGGCTGGGCGTTCTCGTCGCTCCAGCTCGGCACCCGCTGCTGCTGCGGCTCGCCGCCCGGCAGCTCGGCCCGCGCGCCACCGCGCGGCGGCAGCTGCGGACGACGGCCCCGGTCGGCGTTGTCCTTGCCGCGCTGCGGCGGAACCGGCGCCCGGCCGCCGAAGGCGTCCTGGCCCTGGGCCCCGCCCGGGCCCGCGGCCTGCAGCCCCTGCGGGGCGCCCGGAGCCTGGCCGCCGAAGCCGGCGCCCGCCGGCGCGGGACGGCCCTGCGAAGCGGAGGGCGCACCGCCCTGCTCGAACAGCGACGGTCCGGAGGAGGCCGGCTGGCCCTGGGGTCCGCGCGGGGCGCCCGGAGCACCGGGCCGTCCGCCGCCGTCCCGTGGGGGCAGCGCGGCCCGCGGAGCCTGGCCGGCGCCGAGCCGGCCGCCACCGGGCGCACCGGCACCGAGCGCGGGGCCACCGCCCTGGCCGGCCCCGGCGGAGCGCCGGGCGGCGGCGGCACCGGCCGCGGCCTGTGCGGCGGCGGGACCGCCCTGACCCGGCTGGCCCGGCTTGCCCTGCGGCTTCCTGCCGCCCTGGGCGACGTCGACGGGCAGCATGACCAGCGCGGTCGTACCGCCGGAGTCGGACGGGCGGAGCTGGATGCGGATGCCGTGCCGCTGGGACAGGCGGCCGACCACGAACAGACCCATGCGGCGGGAGACGGAGACGTCCACGGTGGGCGGCGAGGCGAGCCGCTCGTTGATCGCCGCCAGGTCCTCGGGGGACAGGCCGATACCGGTGTCGTGGATCTCGATCAGCACGCGGCCGTCGGGCAGCGCGTGACCGGTGACCTTGACCTTGGTCTGCGGGGAGGAGAACGAGGTCGCGTTCTCCAGCAGCTCGGCGAGCAGGTGCACGAGGTCGTTGACGACCCGGCCGGCCACCTCGGTGGTCGGCACCGAGGACAGTTCGATGCGCTCGTACTGCTCCACCTCGGAGGCGGCGGCACGGAGCACGTCGACCAGCGGGACGGGGCGCGTCCACCGGCGGCCCGGCTCCTCACCCGCGAGCACCAGGAGGTTCTCACCGTTCCGGCGCATGCGGGTGGCGAGGTGGTCCAGCTTGAACAGCGAGGACAGCTGGTCCGGGTCGGCCTCGCGGGACTCCAGCTCGGAGATCAGCGACAGCTGGCGCTGGATCAGACCCTGGGAGCGGCGCGAGAGGTTGGTGAACATCGCGTTGACGTTGCCCCGCAGCAGGGCCTGCTCGGCGGCGAGGCGGACCGCCTCGCGGTGCACGTCGTCGAAGGCCGCGGCCACGCGGCCGATCTCGTCCCGGGAGTGCACGCCGACCGACTCCACGGACGTGTCGACGTCCTGCGGGTCGGACTCGGACAGCTGCTTGACCAGCTCGGGCAGGCGTTCCTGGGCGACCTTGGTCGCGGTGTCCTCCAGGCGCCGCAGCGAGCGGATCATGGAGCGGGCCACGACGAAGGCGCCGACCAGGGAGACGCCGAGCACCAGCAGGATCAGCAGACCGGAGATGATCGCGTCGCGCTCGGTGGCGCTGCGCAGCTCGCGGGCCTTCTGCTCCATCTCCTCGAGCAGCGTGTGCTCGATGTTCTTCATCTGCTGGAGCTTGGTGCCGCTGTCGTCGAGCCAGTCCCGGTAGGACCGCTTGTTCATCGACTTCAGGCCGTCGCGGCTGCTGAGGGCGCGGGTGGCGTACTTGTCGGTGGCCTGGATGGTGCTGTTGCCCTCGGTGATGGGCAGGAGCAGCTCCACCGCGTCGGCCTCGCCGTAGACCGCCTTGAAGGAGTCGAGCTCGATCCCCTCGCTCTCCTGCGCCGACTCGCCGTAGAGCCGGTCGTTCTCGGAGAGATCACCGAAGGTGGTGTTGCTGGCCGGCAGCGCCGCCGCGAGGATCGCGCGCTGGACCGAGGCGTACTCCTTGGCCGCGGAGAAGGACGCGAGCGCGCGGGTGCGCTGGATCATCTCCGGGTTGCTGGTCGCCTCCGCCATGTCCTGGGAGAGGTCGACCAGGTTCTCGATCAGACGGTGGTACGCCTCGACGGTCTGGGTGGCGTTGCGCTCCTGGGAGTAGGCCGAGCTGCGCGTCTTGTTGAGGTTGCCGAGCTGGGCGACGATCTGCACCAGGCTCTCGCGGACGCCGCTGAGGTTGCCGTCCTCGGTGGTGTCGATCCGCTCGGAACTGTCCAGGAAGTTCCGCATGGCCCGGTCGGTCTTCTCCCGGGTGCCCTTCACGGTGAAGTCGGAGGGCTTGGCGCCGTGCGCCAGCGGGCCGGCGGACTGGTCGCGCTCGTCCTGGAGCTGGGCGGCCAGCTCGGTGGCCTGCTTGGTCATGTCCGTCAGCAGCTTCATGTTGTCGAGCTGCTGGATGTCGTCCATGGACTGGTCGATACGCAGGGCGCCCAGCGAGGTGGCCGCGACCACCGGGAGCGCGAGCAGCGACACCAGTCGGGTGGAGATGCGCCAGTTGCGCAGGGCTATTCGCGGCCCGGGACCCGTGGGACCCTTCGGCGGCCGTGCCGGGGGCGGGCCCGCCGGTCCGTCGGACCCGGACGTGCCGGGGCGGTCGCCGCCGTCGCCGGCCACGGGCCGGCCCGGAATCTGGGCGTGCTGGGGCGAGGAGCTGCCTGGCATGGGGCCAGTCCCGCCGTGCGGCTCCGGCTCCGCCGAAGCGCTGCCATCCCTCTTGAAACGTCCCTGCACTAGCGTCGCAACCTCTGGACCAGGCACCCCTCCGCGTGAACGGCTGGGCACGGTGTCGGCGTCATAGGGGCGCCCTGAATACGCCCCCGTGGTGGTCGTGAGTGACCGGCGCGGGTTCCCCCATCTCGCCGCCACTCGGCGCGTCGGTGCGCCCCCTGTGCGCCGGCTCGATCCTGCGGCGGTCCGAGGAATTCCAGCACAGTGCAGGATCTCCAACAAGGCCCGTGGACCGAGCCGTGACATACGTGACACCCCGTGAGGGTGGTATCACCAGTCGTGGACCAGCATTCGGGACGGAACGGACGAAGTCCCGCGAGTCGTACGGGAGGGCCGGGTGTCCCAGTCGCCATGATCGGGAGCGGAATGGTCGCTTCAGGTGCCGATTGTCCGTTTCGGCGGCGGAAACCGGCGGTCCGGATTGGCTGGAATGTCCCTCTGGTCGTGAGGAAACTCACACATGGATCATCCCCTCCCGGCGGCATCGGCGGGGAATCGAATGTTTAGCCTGACGCTTTACAGGGATGGCAAAACCGTCAACCCGCGCCCGAACCGGGACCCTTCGGACCCGGCGGACGCCCTCGAGCAGAACAGGGTCCAGTAAACAGTGAAGACGACGACGATGTTCCACAAGATCGCCAACCCGCGACGCACGACGCTGGCCCACCTCGACGGCGCCGACGACCTGCAGACGCCGGCCCAGCAGGAACACGCCGTCGAACTCCCGGCCCGGACTGCCAACCCCAAGCGCACCGTCCTCATGGAGATCCCGGTCGCGGCCGCCGCCGCGCACTGACACCGACACCGGTCAGTACGCGCGCCGGGTGCCCCCCGTTCAGCGGGGCGCCCGGCGCTCGTGCGTCCGGCCCCGGCACCCCGCCGCGTTAGCCTGGAGCGTCAGACTCCAGCCGGCTCAGTCAAGGGGACAGGCATCCCGTGCGCATCGCCAGATTTTCCATCGACGGGAACGTCGCCTTCGGTGCGGTCGAGGGCGACCAGCAGGACGAACTCGTCCTGAACATCATCAAGGGCATCCCGTTCGCGGACTTCGAGCTCTCCGGCACCAGGGTCCCGCTGAGCAAGGTCAGGCTGCTCCCCCCGGTGCTGCCCAACAAGGTCGTGGCCTTCGGCCGCAACTACGCCGAGCACGCGAAAGAGATGGGCAACGAGGTCCCCGACGCCCCCTTCGCCTTCTTCAAGCCCGCGACCTCGGTGATCGGCTCGGGCGACGAGATCCAGTACCCCTCCTTCTCCCAGGAACTGCACCACGAGGCCGAGCTGGCCGTGGTGATCGGGCGCATGTGCCGCGAGGTCCCGCGCGAACGCGTCAAGGACGTCGTCTTCGGCTTCACCTGCGCCAACGACGTCACCGCCCGCGACGTGCAGCGGCGCGAGAAGCAGTGGGCCCGCGCCAAGGGCTTCGACACCTCCTGCCCGCTGGGCCCCTGGGTGGAGACCGGCCTGGACCTCGCCGCCGCGGGCGACCTGACCATCCAGCTGACCGTCGACGGCGCCCAGCGCCAGCTCGGCCGCACCAGCGAGATGATCCACTCCATCGAGGACCTGGTCGTCAACATCTCCGAGGCCATGACCCTGCTGCCGGGTGACGTGATCCTCACGGGCACCCCGGCCGGCGTCGGCCCCCTCAACGTCGGCGACGAAGTCGCCGTCACCATCGAAGGCATCGGCACTCTCACCAACAAGGTTGTCAAGCGTGGCTAGCGCACCCGCCTCACCCGTCCGCGTCCGTTTCTGTCCGTCGCCCACCGGCAACCCCCACGTGGGCCTGGTCCGCACCGCCCTGTTCAACTGGGCGTTCGCCAAGCACCACGGCGGCACCCTGGTCTTCCGCATCGAGGACACCGACGCGGCCCGCGACTCCGAGGAGTCCTACGCCCAGCTGCTCGACGCGATGCGCTGGCTGGGCTTCGACTGGGACGAGGGCCCCGAGGTCGGCGGCCCGCACGCCCCGTACCGCCAGTCCGAGCGCATGGACGTCTACCGGGACGTCGCCGCGAAGCTGCTGGACGCCGGGCACGCCTACCACTGCTACTGCTCCCAGCAGGAGCTGGACACCCGCCGCGAGGCCGCCCGCGCCGCCGGCAAGCCCTCCGGCTACGACGGCCACTGCCGCGAGCTGACCGGCGCGCAGGTCGAGGAGTACCGGGCCCAGGGCCGCGAGCCGATCGTCCGCTTCCGGATGCCGGACGAGGCGATCACCTTCACCGACCTGGTCCGCGGCGAGATCACCTACCTCCCGGAGAACGTCCCGGACTACGGCATCGTGCGCGCCAACGGCGCCCCGCTGTACACCCTGGTCAACCCGGTCGACGACGCCCTGATGGAGATCACCCACGTCCTGCGCGGCGAGGACCTGCTCTCCTCCACCCCCCGCCAGATCGCCCTCTACAAGGCGCTGACGGAACTGGGCATCGCCAAGGAGACCCCGGCCTTCGGCCACCTGCCGTACGTGATGGGCGAGGGCAACAAGAAGCTCTCCAAGCGCGACCCGCAGTCCTCGCTCAACCTCTACCGCGAGCGCGGCTTCCTCCCCGAGGGCCTGCTCAACTACCTCTCCCTGCTCGGCTGGTCGCTCTCCGCCGACCGGGACGTCTTCTCGGTCGAGGAGATGGTCGCGGCCTTCGACGTCACCGACGTGCAGCCCAACCCGGCCCGCTTCGACCTCAAGAAGTGCGAGGCGATCAACGCCGACCACATCCGGATGCTCGACGTGAAGGACTTCGCCGAGCGCTGCCGCCCGTGGCTGAAGGCCCCGCACGCCCCCTGGGCCCCCGAGGACTTCGACGAGGCCAAGTGGCAGGCCGTCGCCCCGCACGCGCAGACCCGCCTGAAGGTGCTCTCCGAGATCACCGACAACGTCGACTTCCTGTTCCTGCCGGAGCCGGTCTTCGACGAGGCGTCCTGGAACAAGGCGATGAAGGAGGGCTCCGACGCCCTGCTGCGCACCGCCCGGGAGAAGCTGGAGGCGGCCGACTGGTCCTCCGCGGAGTCCCTGAAGGAGGCCGTCCTGGCCGCCGGCGAGGCCCACGGCCTCAAGCTCGGCAAGGCGCAGGCCCCGGTCCGCGTCGCGGTCACCGGCCGCACGGTCGGCCTGCCGCTCTTCGAGTCCCTGGAGGTCCTGGGCCGGGAGACGGCCCTGGCCAGGATCGACGCGGCGCTGGCGAAGCTCGCCGCGTAACCCTTCCGCAAGCGCACCGACCGGGGGCGGCGGCCGTGACGGCCGCCGCCCCCGTGCCGTCCCCGCACGCGCCCCCCGTCCCCGCACGCGCCCCTAGGCTGGTGGCATGGGGATCCGGGCCGTCGTCTGGGACGTGGACGACACACTCTTCGACTACACCACCGCCGACCGTGAGGGCATGCGCGTCCACCTGGCGGCCGAAGGGCTGCTGGCCGGGTACGGGTCGGCCGAGGCGGCCCTCGTGCGCTGGCGGGAGATCACCGAGGCCCAGTGGGCGCGCTTCGCCGCCGGCGAGGTGGATTTCGTCACACAGCGGCGCGACCGCACCCGGGTGTTCCTGGGGGAGGACCTGACCGACGACGAGGCCGACGCCTGGTTCCAGCGCTACGTGGGCCACTACGAATCCGCCTGGAGCCTCTTTCCGGACGTGCTGCCCGTCCTGGACGCCCTGGCCGACAGCCACCGTCACGCGGTGCTCTCCAACTCCAGCCTCCACGTCCAGGACCGCAAGCTGCGCGTGCTGGGCGTGCACGACCGCTTCGAGGCGATCCTGTGCGCCGCCGAGCTGGGTGTCTCCAAGCCCGAGCCCGGCGCCTTCCTGGCGGCGTGCGAGGCGCTGGAGCTGCCCCCGCGGCAGGTGGCGTACGTCGGCGACCACCCGGAGATCGACGGACGCGGGGCCGCGGACGCCGGACTGCTGTCGGTGTGGATCGACCGCTCCGGTACCCGGGCGAGCGTGGAACCGCCCGCAGGCCCGCGCCGCATCGCCTCCCTGGCCGAACTCCCCGCCGTCCTCGGCGGCGCGGATACTCGTTTTGGAGCCCCGTCCTCCTTCGGGTAATGTTCTTCCTGCGCCGAGGGGCGCCGGTCACCGAGCCGGAACCCCGGGCGCACAGCTAGAACAAGATCCCCTCCGGGGCTTGCGTTCCAGTGGCCTATGGTGTAATTGGCAGCACGACTGATTCTGGTTCAGTTAGTCTTGGTTCGAGTCCAGGTAGGCCAGCTCGCAGAGCTCATCTGCACCGCGGATCACATCCGCAAGCCCCCGTTGTGTAGCGGCCTAGCACGCTGCCCTCTCAAGGCAGTAGCGCCGGTTCGAATCCGGTCGGGGGTACAGATCCATCCCGCGAAGGCAGTCAGGGTCGCTCCCGCTGTCGTCACGGTGACAACACCCGGCTGCCGCCGGGTGAGGATCGCCAAGGCCCCCGTTGTGTAGCGGCCTAGCACGCCGCCCTCTCAAGGCGGTAGCGCCGGTTCGAATCCGGTCGGGGGTACTGACTGGTCTAAACCATCATTGGTCTATGGTGTAATTGGCAGCACGACTGATTCTGGTTCAGTTAGTCTTGGTTCGAGTCCAGGTAGACCAGCAGGATCCGCGGCAACGCGTGATCCACGCCCCCGTTGTGTAGCGGCCTAGCACGCCGCCCTCTCAAGGCGGTAGCGCCGGTTCGAATCCGGTCGGGGGTACGCGAGACGAAAGCCCTCCACCTCGGTGGGGGGCTTTCGCGTGTTCCGGCTCACTCGATCCCGTACCGCCGGGCCGACTCCTCCTCCTGGGCCAGCCGGTGCAGCGCCCGCAGCACCGGTTCGAAGAGCATCGCGGACGCCACCGCCAGCTCCACCTGCTCCGTCCGGGAGGCGAGCGTCTCCATGTGGTCGAGCTGCCTGCGGGCCACCTGATGCATCAACTCCCCGTACGGCCGCATCAGTTCGGCGTCGAAGGAGTGGCCGAGCCGGTGCAGCGCCGCCACCGCGGCCACCAGCGAACGGTGCACCGGCGACAGCGCAGCCGGCTCCCGCGCCGTCTCCCAGCCGAGCGAGGACAGCAGCCGGTCCACCTCCGCGCGCGCCGAGACCACGCTCGGATCGTCCTCGTCCGGCCCGGGATCCTGCGGCAGCGCCCACAGGGCCGCGCCCAGGCGGACGGTCCGGCCCAGGGAGTCGTCGTCGACGTGCCCCAGCACCTCGCGCGCCGTCGCCACCGGGACGCCACCGACCTGGATCAGGGCCCGCACCAGCCGCAGCCGACGCAGGTGCTCCTCGTCGTACTCGGCCGTGGTCGCGGTGACCCGGTGACCCGGTGACCCGGGGGCAGCAGCCCTTCCCGCAGGTAGTACTTGATCGTCGCGGTGGACACCCCGCTGCGTTCGCTCAGTTCGGCCAGCCGCACGTTGTGCGCCCTCCTTGGGACAGCGGAACTATCCAAGGGTGGGCAGCGCCGCCCACCCAGCCTAGGGACCGGGGGGACGCACCGTGGCGCGCAGGCACGCCGTCGCCGGACGCACCACCGCGGCGGCCGAGGGGGAGGTCGTCGTCCTCCTGATCGGCATGCGGATCAACCGCTTCCGGGCGGTGCACCACTGGCTGCCGGTGCTCCTCGCCATGCCCTGCATGCTGCGGGAGCCGGGCCGGCAGCCGGAGCGCGGACTCCTCGGCCACGTGCTGCTCACCGCCTCGCCGCGGACGTACTACGTCGTCCAGTACCGGGAGTCCCGGGAGAAGCTCTACGCCTACGCGCACGCCCCGGGCACGGCCCACCACACGGCGTAGATGCTCATCAACCGCACGGGACGGGCGGGGAAGGTGCGCGGACTCGTGGGGCTGTGGCACGAGACGTACGTGGTGCCCGAGGGGTCCTACGAGTCGGTCTGCGCCGACATGCCGGCCTTCGGACGCGCCGCCGCGCACGGGCAGGTGCCGCTGGAACGGCGCGGCCGGCGGGCGAAGGACCGGTTCGCGTACCGGTCCGGAGCGACGGACGCGGGGCATCCCGGAGGGACAGGGGGACAGGGGGACAGGGGGACAGAGGGGGGACAGGGGGAGCGGGGCGAAAGGAGCGCGCCGCCGGCTGCGGCCGGCGGCGCGTGACGCCGGGGGAGGGCCCGCCGCGGCGTTGAGGCGGGCCCGTCCCGACGGTCGGAGGAACGGGTCGGGAAGGGTCAGGAGCGGCGCAGCGCCTCGGAGAGGCGGCCGGCGGCGTCGATCACGGCCTGCGCGTGCATGCGCCCCGGGTGCCGGGTCAGGCGCTCGATCGGGCCGGAGACGGAGACCGCGGCGACCACGCGGTTGGACGGCCCCCGCACCGGGGCGGAGACGGACGCAACACCGGGCTCCCGCTCGCCGATCGACTGGGCCCAGCCGCGGCGCCGCACGCCCGACAGGGCCGTCGCCGTGAAGCGGGCGCCCTGCAGGCCGCGGTGCAGCCGCTCCGGCTCCTCCCAGGCGAGCAGGATCTGCGCCGAGGAACCGGCCTTCATCGTCAGCGTGGAACCCACCGGCACCGTGTCCCTGAGCCCGGACAGGCGCTCCGCCGCGGCGACGCAGATGCGCATGTCGCCCTGGCGGCGGTAGAGCTGGGCGCTCTCGCCGGTGACGTCCCGCAGGTGGGTGAGCACCGGGCCCGCCGTGGCGAGCAGGCGGTCCTCACCGGCCGCCGCGGCCAGTTCGGCCAGGCGCGGGCCGAGGATGAACCGGCCCTGCATGTCGCGCGCCACCAGACGGTGGTGCTCCAGCGCCACGGCCAGGCGGTGGGCCGTGGGTCGTGCCAGTCCGGTCGCCCCGACCAGTCCCGCGAGGGTGGCCGGGCCGGACTCCAGGGCGCTCAGGACCAGGGCTGCCTTGTCCAGAACGCCGACGCCGCTACTGTTGTCCATGAAACGATACTTGCGTCTCACTCTGTGAAACGCAAGTTCAATTTTCCGTGGAACCCGCCACTCTTGAAACACGGAAGCAACGCGGCCCGTGCACCCGAGCGTGGACACCAGGGCCTGGTGGCGGACGCCCGGGTGCCAGGGGACACGGGCGCCCCGCCTCCGCACAGATCTCTAGTTGGGCCGGCGCCGTGTGCGTGCCGGCCGGAGGGAAAGCGATGGGTAGGACACTCGCGGAGAAGGTCTGGGACGACCACGTCGTCCGGCGCGCCGAGGGCGAGCCCGACCTCCTCTTCATCGATCTGCACCTGCTGCACGAGGTGACCAGCCCGCAGGCCTTCGACGGTCTCCGCAAGAGCGGCCGCCGGGTGCGCCGCACCGACCTCACCATCGCCACCGAGGACCACAACACCCCCACCCTGGACATCGACAAGCCGATCGCCGACCCGGTCTCCCGGGTCCAGCTCGAGACGCTGCGCAGGAACTGCGCCGACTTCGGCGTCCGGCTGCACCCGCTGGGCGACGTCGAGCAGGGCGTGGTGCACGTGGTCGGCCCGCAGCTGGGGCTGACCCAGCCCGGCATGACCGTCGTCTGCGGCGACTCGCACACCTCCACCCACGGCGCCTTCGGCGGCCTGGCCTTCGGCATCGGCACCTCCCAGGTCGAGCACGTGCTGGCCACCCAGACGCTGCCGATGGCCCGCCCCAAGACCATGGCGATCACCGTCAACGGCGAACTGCCCGACGGCGTCACCGCCAAGGACCTGATCCTGGCGATCATCGCGAAGATCGGCACGGGCGGCGGCCAGGGGTACGTCCTTGAGTACCGCGGCGAGGCCATCGAGAAGCTGTCGATGGAAGCCCGGATGACCATCTGCAACATGTCGATCGAGGCCGGCGCCCGGGCCGGCATGATCGCCCCCGACGAGACCACCTTCGCCTACCTGGAGGGCCGTCCGCACGCCCCCGAGGGCGAGGACTGGGACGCGGCCGTCGCGTACTGGAAGACGCTGAGGTCCGACGACGACGCCGAGTTCGACGCCGAGGTCGTCATCGAGGCCGCCGAGCTGTCCCCGTTCGTCACCTGGGGCACCAACCCGGGCCAGGGCGCGCCGCTTTCGGCGTCGGTCCCCGACCCGGCATCGTACGAGGACGCCTCGGAGCGGCTCGCCGCCGAGAAGGCCCTGGAGTACATGGGGTTGGAGGCCGGGCAGCCGCTGCGCTCCATCGGTGTGGACACCGTCTTCGTAGGTTCCTGCACCAACGGCCGCATCGAGGACCTGCGCGCCGCCGCCGAGATCGTCAAGGGCCGCAAAGTCGCCGACGGCGTCCGCATGCTGGTCGTCCCCGGCTCGGCGCGGGTCGGTCTGCAGGCCGTCTCCGAGGGCCTGGACGTGGTCTTCAAGGAGGCCGGGGCCGAGTGGCGGCACGCGGGCTGTTCCATGTGCCTGGGCATGAACCCCGACCAGCTCGCCCCCGGTGAGCGCTCCGCCTCCACCTCCAACCGCAACTTCGAGGGCCGGCAGGGCAAGGGGGGCCGCACCCACCTGGTGTCCCCGCAGGTCGCCGCGGCCACCGCGGTCCTCGGCCACCTGGCCTCCCCGGCCGACCTCGCCGACGCCGACGCCCGTACGCCCGCTGGAGTCTGATCAGTCATGGAAGCATTCACCACCCACACCGGCCGGGCCGTCCCGCTGCGCCGCAGCAACGTCGACACCGACCAGATCATCCCCGCCCACTGGCTCAAGAAGGTGACCCGGGACGGGTTCGAGGACGGGCTGTTCGAGGCCTGGCGCAAGGACCCGGAGTTCGTGCTCAACCGCCCCGAGCGGCAGGGCGCCACGGTGCTCGTCGCGGGCCCCGACTTCGGCACCGGCTCCTCGCGCGAGCACGCCGTCTGGGCGCTGCAGAACTACGGCTTCAAGGCCGTGATCTCCTCCCGCTTCGCCGACATCTTCCGCGGCAACTCGCTGAAGAACGGCCTGCTCACCGTGGTCCTCGACCAGAAGACCGTGGACGCGCTGTGGGAGCTGACGGAGGCCGACCCGACCGCGGAGATCACCGTCGACCTGGAGTCCCGCGAGGTGCGGGCCGAGGGCATCACCGCCGCCTTCGAGCTCGACGAGAACTCCCGCTGGCGGCTGCTGAACGGCCTGGACGACATCTCCATCACGCTGCGGAACGAGGCGGACATCGCCGCGTACGAGCAGCGGCGCCCCTCGTTCAAGCCGCGGACGCTCACGGCCTGACCGCCGGGCCGCGAAGTCCTCGCGGCAGGTCGACTTTCGGCCACCGAAACGCCCGTCCGTACCCCCGATCCCACCGATCGGGGGTACGGCCGTTTCTGCCCCCATCCGGGGCCGGGCGCGACCGAGGGGGCTCACAACTTCCCACGTTATGGCGGTTGTTGCCTGGGTACACGTGTCATGTGCCCGTGACCTCCGCCCGCGCCCGCACGGCCGTCAGAGGCGGCAGTTGCCCCCTGCGGGGGCGACAACTCGCCCCAGATGGCACAATCTGTGCATGGAACACGACGGCCAACTCGAGCTCTACGCGGCGGTCGCGGTCCGGCTCAAGGAAGCGCATGCAGGGGTGCGCGCACTGCAAGTCCCGGAGGGCGTACGGATGGCGCTGACCCGGAAGCTGCTGGTCATTACGGCCGTGGCCAAGCACGATCTCGCCACTGCGGCAAGGCGTCTGGAGCGGTTCATCGAGGACCTCGACGAGGGGCGATTCCCCGAAGAGGAACGCTGAGCCAGCCGAGACAACCGAGTTCGTTGCGGCACAAGGGTGATAAGCCCGTTTCGTGTTTGATTTGCGGTATATATCTGCCTAACGTGCGAAAACGCTTGAACAGATTCGTTCCGGCGATGTCTCCGAAGGGGAAGACGTGAACAAGGCGCAGCTCGTAGAAGCGATTGCCGACAAGATGGGCGGCCGGCAGCAGGCCGCCGACGCTGTCGACGCGGTACTGGACGCCATCGTCCGCGCCGTGGTGGCGGGAGACCGGGTCTCGGTCACCGGCTTCGGCTCGTTCGAGAAGGTCGACCGTCCGGCCCGCTACGCCCGCAACCCCCAGACGGGCGAGCGGGTTCGGGTCAAGAAGACCTCCGTTCCGCGTTTCCGGGCGGGCCAGGGTTTCAAGGACCTGGTCAGCGGGTCCAAGAAGCTCCCGAAGAACGACATCGCCGTCAAGAAGGCCCCCAAGGGCAGCCTGTCCGGTCCGCCCCCCACGATCTCCAAGGCCGCGGGCAAGAAGGCCGCCGCCAAGAAGGCCACGGGCGCCGCGAAGACCACCACGGCCCGCAAGACGGCGGCGAAGAAGTCCACCGCCACCAAGACCGCCGCCGCGAAGAAGACCACGGCGAAGAAGGCACCCGCCAAGAAGACGGCGACCACCGCCAAGACCACCGCGGCGAAGAAGACGGCCGCCCAGAAGGCCCCGGCGAAGAAGGCCACGGCCAAGAAGGCACCCGCCAAGAAGTCGACCGCGCGCAAGACCACCGCCAAGAAGACCACCGCCCGCAAGAAGTAGCCCCGGGCGGGCGGCACTCACGCGCCGGGCCGGACTCCGATCGGGGAGTCCGGCCCGCGGCGTGTCCGGGCACCGCCGAAGGGCTCCCGGGGGCCGGTGATCAGAAGGTGTACAGGGTCACCAGCGTGATCCGCCGGGCCTCGCCCTCGCCCTCCGTCTCGATGCGCACCCGCTGCCCGGGCCGCAGCAGCCGCAGACCCCCCGCGTCGAACGCCGGGGCGTCGAAGGGCACCGGTGTGCCGTCGTCCAGCAGCACCTGGCCGCTGCGGCTCTCCGGGTCGTAGGTGTACGCCGTCGCCTGCATGCCGGGCAGCCTACTGCCCGGACATCGACAGGCGCGCGGCGGCCGCGGCCGTGCGGGGCCCCACCCCGAGCGCCAGGGCGGCCCGCAGATCCGCGCCGGTGTCCACGTCCTGCCGCACGGAATCCACCCCGCCGGGCCGGAGTTCCACCGCCCCCGACGCCCGGTGCCGGGCCCGGGAGCCGATACCGAAGCAGGGCAGCAGTTCCTGCCCGGGGGCGGCCGACAGCAGGGTGGTGCCACGGCCCGCCGCATCGCTGAGGAAGGCCCGCGGAAAGGCGGAGGCGGCATCGAGGACCCGGGACAGCTCCTGCGGGCGCAGGGCCGGCAGGTCGGCGTTGAGCGCGGCCACCGCGGCGGCGGGCCGGCGGGCCCGGACCACGTCCGCGCCGTGCGCCAGGGCCGCGTTCAGGCCGTCGCGCGGCTCGTCGGGGACGACCCCCGCGCCCAGCGCGGCCAGGGCGCGTCCCGCCGGACCGTCGTCCGTGACGACCACCACACCCCGCACCGCCGGGCACGCCAGCGCGGCCGCCACCGTGTCCTGGGCGAAGGCGAGGGCGAGATGGGGGCGCAGCCCGTCGTCCGCGGCGTCCGAGAGCCTGCTCTTGGCCTGCGCCAGCGGCTTCAGGGGTACCACCAAGGTCCACTGCACGAGTGTTACGTCCCTCTCTTGTCCCGCTCATTGTCCCCCGGCACACCCGGCACCGGGCCCGCCGGGGCGTACCGTGTTCTCGACAGACCGGCGGCCCGGGGCGACACTTGTGCGGCCCGCCTGGCCCCCGGACCAGGCCCTAGAGGAAGGTGTCCTTGTGCCGCGCCGCAGAATCGGCTTCTGGTACCGCTTCGCCGCGGTGATCTGCAAACCGCCGCTGGTGGTACTGATCAAGCGCGACTGGCGCGGAATGGAGAACATTCCGGCCGAGGGTGGATTTATCACCGCGGTGAACCACAATTCGCACATCGATCCCTTCGCCTACGCGCATTTCCAGTACAACACCGGACGCGTTCCGCGATTCCTCGCGAAGAGCGGGCTTTTCAAGAAGGGATTCGTCGGCGCCGCGATGCGCGGTACCGGGCAGATCCCGGTGTACCGCGAGAGCACGGACGCCCTCAGCGCCTTCCGGGCCGCCATCGACGCCGTGGAACGGGGCGAGTGCGTCGCCTTCTACCCCGAGGGCACCCTCACCCGTGACCCCGACGGCTGGCCGATGACCGGCAAGACCGGTGCCGCCCGCGTGGCCCTGCAGACCAAGTGCCCGGTCATCCCGGTCGCCCAGTGGGGAGCCAACGAGATCCTGCCGCCGTACTCCAGGAAGCCCCGGCTGCTGCCCCGCAAGACCCACCGCGTCCTGGCCGGTCCGCCGGTGGACCTGGACCGCTTCTACGACCGGGAGATGACCCCGGAGCTGCTCAAGGAGGCGACCGAGGCGATCATGGCCGCCATCACCCGCCAGTTGGAGGAGATCCGGGGCGAGAAGGCCCCCGGGACCCCCTACGACCCGCGCCGCGAACGCGTCGAACAGCGCCGCAGGACCCGGGCGCAGAGGCAGACGCAGACCAAGGGGCGCCCGACGGGACGGGACCGGACGACCGGGGAGCCGGCGGACGGGGAGCCGGCGGCGGCCGAACCGACCGCGCCGGACGGCGGCGCCGCCGCGCGCGAGGAAGGGCTGGGCTCGTGAGCAAGCCGGTCAAGGCCGCGGTGTTCGGCACCGGATCCTGGGGCACCGCGTTCGGCATGGTCCTCGCCGACGCGGGCTGCGACGTCGTGCTGTGGGGCCGGCGCCCCGAACTCGCGGAGGCGGTCAACTCAACCCGTACCAACCCCGACTACCTGCCGGGCGTGGAACTCCCGCGGAACCTGCGGGCCACCACGGACGCCGCCGAGGCCGCCAAGGACGCCGACTTCACCGTCCTCGCGGTCCCGTCGCAGACCCTGCGCGGCAACCTCGCCGACTGGACGCCGCTGCTCGCGGCCGACACGGTCCTGGTGTCGCTGATGAAGGGTGTCGAACTCGGCTCCGCCATGCGGATGAGCGAGGTCATCGAGGACGTCGCCCGGGTCGGCGCCGACCGCGTCGCCGTCGTCACCGGGCCCAACCTGGCCCGCGAGATCGCCGCCCGCATGCCCGCCGCGGCCGTCGTCGCCTGCGCCGACGAGCACGTCGCGCGACGGCTCCAGACCGCGTGCCACACCCCGTACTTCCGCCCGTACACCAACACCGACGTCATCGGCTGCGAGCTGGGCGGCGCGGTGAAGAACGTGATCGGGCTGGCCGTCGGCATCGCGGACGGCATGGGGCTCGGCGACAACGCCAAGGGCTCGCTCATCACCCGCGGGCTCGCCGAGACCACCCGGCTCGGCGTCGCCCTGGGCGCCGACCCGCTGACCTTCTCCGGGCTGGCGGGCCTGGGCGACCTGGTGGCGACCTGCTCCTCCCCGCTGTCGCGCAACCACACCTTCGGCACCAACCTCGGCAAGGGCATGACCCTGCAGGAGACCATCGCGGTCACCAAGCAGACCGCCGAGGGCGTCAAGTCCTGCGAGTCGGTGCTGGATCTGGCCCGCCGCCACGACGTCGACATGCCGCTCACCGAGACGGTCGTCGGCATCGTGCACGAGGGCAAGCCGCCGGTGGTGGCCCTCAAGGAGCTGATGTCGCGCAGCGCGAAGCCCGAACGACGCTGAGCGACGGCCGGCCCGGCGGCCGGGGGAACCGCCGTTTCCGCGGCGTTGCGGGCGCTGTGTCGGGGCACCGGCAACGGGTAGTCTCGTCGCGATATGAGCACCGAGAACCTCCCCCAGAGCCCCGAGCAGCCGCCGCGCAAGCCGCGCGTGGCCGTCGTGTTCGGCGGGCGCAGCTCCGAACACGGGATCTCCGTGGTCACCGCGGGCGCCGTCCTCAAGGCCATCGACCGGACCAAGTACGACGTCCTGCCGATCGGCATCACCCGGGACGGCCGCTGGGCCCTCACCGCCGACGAGCCCGAACGCATGGCCATCGTGGACCGCAGGCAGCCCAGCGTGGACCAGCTCGCGGAGTCCGCCGACGGCGGTGTGGTGCTCCCCGTCGACCCGGCGAACCGCGAAGTCGTCTACAGCGAACCCGGGTCGGTGCCCAAGGCCCTCGGTGAGGTCGACGTGGTCTTCCCGGTGCTCCACGGCCCCTACGGGGAGGACGGCACCCTGCAGGGCCTCCTGGAGCTCTCCGGCGTCCCCTACGTGGGCTCCGGGGTGCTCGCCTCGGCCGTCGGCCAGGACAAGGAGTACATGAAGCGGGTGTTCGCCTCGTTCGGCCTCAAGGTCGGCCCGTACGTGGTGATCCGGCCGCGCGAGTGGGAACGCGACGAACCGGCCGCCCGCCGGAAGATCGTCGACTTCGCCGCCGAGCACGGCTGGCCGGTGTTCGTGAAGCCCGCCCGCGCGGGCTCGTCCATCGGCATCACCAAGGTCGACGGCCTCGCCGGTCTGGACGAGGCGATCGCCGAGGCGCAGCTGCACGACCCGAAGATCCTCGTGGAGGCCGCGCTGCACGGCCGCGAGATCGAGTGCGGCGTGCTGGAGTTCGAGGACGGCCCGCGTGCCTCGGTGCCCGCCGAGATCCCGCCGCCCGACGCGCACGCCTACTACGACTTCGAGGCCAAGTACATCGACTCCACGCCCGGCCTCGTGCCCGCCCCGCTGACCGACGAGCAGACCGCCGAGGTGCGCCGGCTCGCCGTCGAGGCGTTCGACGCGGCCTCCTGCGAGGGGCTGGTGCGCGCGGACTTCTTCCTCACCGAGGACGGCGAGTTCGTGATCAACGAGATCAACACCATGCCCGGCTTCACGCCCATCTCCATGTACCCGCAGATGTGGCAGGCCACCGGCGTCGGTTACGCGGAGCTGGTGGACCGCCTGGTGCAGGCCGCGCTGCGCCGCTCGACCGGCCTGCGCTGACCCGCGCGCGGCGGGCCGCCCGGCCCGCGGCGACCGCCGGTGCCCGGCCCGGTGTTCAGGGGGCGATCCCTTCGGGGATCGCCTTCTTCACGGCCGGGGCCAGGTCGACCAGCACGCCCGTGCCGTCCCGCCCCTCGCTCACCCGCACCTCCACGTACGCCTCGCGGAGGGCGGTCGTGAACCGGTGCGTGTCCCCGTCCTCCCGCTCCATCAGCCAGTCGACGCCCTCCACCCCGCCCGCGACCGCGTCCGGGTCGTGACCGCTCGCCACCCTGGGGTCGCTCATCTTCGGCGGCCGGGGCACACCGCACCGCAGTATGATCGCCACGCCGCCCCAGCCCGCGGTCAGTTCGGACGCGGGTTCGGGATCGTCGCGCTTCTCGCCGTCCACCACGTCCGGCAGGGCGTCGTCCAGGTTCCGGCAGTGTTCGGCGACCTTCGCGTCCGGGCTGGGAACCGCGACCACGGCGTCGTCGCCCGCCGGGGAGCAGCCCGCGACGGAGAGCAGCGCGGCGAACGCGGGCAGCACGGCGAGCCGGTGACGGAAAGAGTTCACCGGCCCAGGGTAGACGGGGGCTACAGATGGACGACCGGGCAGGTCAGGGTGCGGGTGATGCCGTCCACCTGCTGAACCTTGGCGACCACCATGCGGCCCAGGTCGTCGACGGTGTCCGCCTGGGCGCGCACGATCACGTCGTACGGTCCGGTCACGTCCTCGGCCTGGATGACCCCGGAAATCCTGCCGATCAGATCGGCGACGGTCGACGCCTTGCCGACCTCCGTCTGGATCAGGATGTACGCCTGTACCACGGAACCTCCACAGCGGCCACGAGGATCATGTGGGGAAAAGGAACGCCACGGTATCGCGTCGCCGCTCGCCGCGGGGAGATCTGCGGGGACCGGGCCTTGCGCGCCGGGGGTCCGGCAGGAGAGAAGTTGACGGTCACCTCGACCGTAGCGAGCGCACAGAGGACTCGCGACCGGGAACGGACAGGGACAGAAGGGGAGCAAGGGCAATGAAGGGCACTGTTGGTGAGCTCGGGGAGTTCGGGCTCATCAGGGAGCTCACCTCCCGTCTCACCACCACCCCGGCGGTCCGGGTCGGCCCCGGCGATGACGCCGCCGTGGTCGCCGCACCCGACCGCAGGGTCGTGGCCAGCACCGACATCCTGCTGGAGGGCCGCCACTTCCGCCGGGACTGGTCCACCGCCTACGACGTCGGCCGCAAGGCCGCGGCCCAGAACCTCGCGGACATCGCCGCCATGGGTGCCGTGCCGACCGCGCTGCTGCTCGGCCTCGTCGTCCCGTCGGAACTGCCGGTCACCTGGCCCAGCGAGCTGATGGACGGCCTGCGCGACGAGTGCCAGGTCGCGGGGGCCGCCGTGGTCGGCGGCGACGTCGTGCGCGGCGACCAGATCATGGTGTCGATCACCGCACTCGGCGACCTGCGCAACCAGGAGCCGGTGACCCGGGGCGGGGCCCAGCCCGGTGACCTCGTCGCGGTGACCGGCTGGCTCGGCTGGTCCGCCGCCGGACACGCGGTGCTGTCCCGCGGCTTCCGCTCCCCGCGCGCCTTCGTGGAGGCGCACCGCCGGCCCGAACCGCCCTACCACGCGGGCCCGGCGGCGGCCGGCCTGGGCGCCACCGCGATGTGCGACGTGAGCGACGGCCTGATCGCCGACCTCGGGCACATCGCCGAGGCCAGCAAGGTGCGCATCGACATCCGCTCCGGCGCCGTCGACATCCCCTCCCAGATGAACGACATCGGCCAGGCCGTCGGCGTCGACCCGATGCAGTGGGTGCTGACCGGGGGAGAGGACCATGCCATCGTGGCGACCTTCCCGCCGGACGTGAAGCTGCCCGCCCGCTGGAAGGTGATCGGCGAGGTGCTCAACCCCTCGGCGCTGCCCCAGGTGACCGTCGACGGGGCGCCCTGGACCAGCAAGGGCGGCTGGGACCACTTCGGGGACATCGAGTCATGAGCGCGGCGGCCGCACCGCCCCGGGTGCTCACCGTGGCCGGGTCCGACTCCGGCGGCGGGGCGGGCATCCAGGCGGACCTGAAGACGATGCTGGCGCTGGGCGTGCACGGCATGAGCGTGCTCACCGCGGTGACCGCGCAGAACTCCCTCGGCGTGCAGGGCGCCTGGGAGCTGCCGGTGGAGGCGGTGCGGGCCCAGTACCGCAGCGTGGTGGACGACATCGGCGTGCAGGCGGTCAAGACCGGCATGCTCGCCTCGGCGGACCTCGTGGAGACGGTGGCGGACCTGATCGCCGGCACCGGCGTGCCCGCGGTCGTGGACCCGGTGGGGGTCTCCAAGCACGGGGACGCGCTGCTGGCCGCCTCCGCGCTGGACTCGGTGCGCACCAAGCTGCTGCCCGCCGCGACCGTCGCCACTCCCAACCTCGACGAGGTGGAGCAGCTCACCGGAGTCCGCGTCCGCGCGGAGGAGGAGATGCGGCGGGCGGCCGACGCGGTGCTGGAGTTCGGCCCGCGCTGGGTCGTGATCAAGGGCGGCCACCTCGCGGGCGAGGCCGTCGACCTGCTGACCGACGGCTCCGAGGAGCACTGGCTGCGCGCCCCGCGCCACGACAACCGGCACACCCACGGCACCGGGTGCACCCTGGCCTCGGCCATCGCGTCGGAGCTGGCCAAGGGCCGGACGGTGCCGGAGGCGGTGGCCGCCGCGAAGGCGTACGTCACCGGGGCGCTCGCCGCCGGGTTCGCCCTGGGCGGCGGCATCGGTCCCGTGGACCACGCCTGGGGCTTCCGGCAGCGGGGCCGCTGAACACCGGCGGCACCGGAAGGGAGCGACGGGCGGGCCGGACGGTGGCCGTGACGCTCACCGTCCGGTGGCCCCGCGCGGCCCCCCGTGACGGCACGGCAAAAAGCCGGCCCACCTGTCGGTGGACCGGCTCAGTGCGGCGAAACCGGGTGTGGCCACGCGCTCAGCGGAAGCGTCAGCGCGAGACCTTGCCGGCCTTGATGCACGAGGTGCAGGCGTTCACGCGCTTCGGCGTCCCGCCGACCACGGTACGCACACGCTGGATGTTCGGGTTCCAGCGACGGGACGTACGGCGGTGCGAGTGCGAGATGTTGTTGCCGAAGCCCGGCCCCTTGCCGCAGACGTCGCAGTTGGCAGCCACGGGTCACTCCAAAGACTTCAGATGCACTTACGGTTGATCCCGGCATGCCGGGATCACGATCCGGGAACTCCGGGGAGTCCGTCGGATCCGAGTGGCGGTGCCAGGGGAAGGCCCGATCGGATCGGGCAACCGGAGCAGCATACAACGGCTGCACCCGTAGAACGAAACTACCATGGCGGCCCCCGCCCCCCGCCCGGCCCTCCTGGGGCGGGCCCGCCCCCAAGGTCTACGCTGCGTGCCACGGCCAGCAGCTCAGGGAGGCGCGGTGGCGCAGGTGCCGCAGACATTCTTCGATGCTCTCGCGGTGCGTGCGTGGTGCGGCCTCGCGCTGGAGGCACTGGGACGGGCGCGCGAGGAGATCGACGCCATCAACGTCTACCCGGTCGCCGACGGGGACACCGGCACGAACCTGTACCTCACCGTCGAGTCCGCCGCCGCGGCCGTCGAGGCCGTGTTCGAGGGCCACGAGGCGGGGGGCGCGGCCGGCGCGGGATCCCGGCCGACCCTGGCCGACGCCGCGCGGGCGATGGCGCACGGCGCCCTGATCGGAGCCCGCGGGAACTCCGGCACCATCCTGGCCCAGCTGCTGCGCGGCATGGCCCAGGTGCTGGCGGGGGACGAGGCCGCGACCCACGCCGACGGGCAGGGCCTGCGGCGGGCGCTGCGGCACGCGGCCGACTCGGCCCGCCGGGCGGTGGCCCACCCCGTCGAGGGCACGGTCCTCACCGTCGCCGCCGCGGCGGCGGAAGCGGCCGCCGGTGCCGAGGGCGACTGCGGCGCGGTGGCCCGGGCCGCCCACGAGGGGGCCCGCACCGCCCTGGCCGCCACACCGGGCCAGCTGGCCGTGCTGCGGCGCGCGGGCGTGGTGGACGCGGGCGGCAGGGGTCTGGTCGCGGTCCTCGCCGCCCTGGTCCAGACGTTCACCGGTGAGACACCGGGCGGGACCGGCAGCGGGGGCCGGGTCCCCCGGGCCGCCGCCGAACCCGCCCCCGCGCCCGGCTGCGGAGCGGGGGAGTGCGCCGACCCCGCGACGGACCCCGGGCAGGCGACGACCGCCGGGCCCGCGTTCGAGGTGATCTACCTCCTGGAGGCGGACGACGAGGCCGTCGCCCGGCTGCGCCGGCGGCTCGACGGCCTCGGGGACTCGCTCGTCGTGGTCGGCGGCGACGGGCTGTGGAACGTCCACGTGCACGTCGACGACGCCGGGGCCGCCGTCGAGGCCGGGGTCGAGGCGGGCCGGCCGTACCGCATCCGGATCACCCACTTCGGCGCCGCCGACGTCCACACCGCCGGCGCCGGACGCCCGCCGGTCCCGGACCGCCCCCTCCGCGCCGTCGTCGCCGTGGTCCCCGGGGAGGGCCTGGCCGGGCTGTACGCCGAGGCGGGCGCGACCACCGTGCTGGCCCGGCCCGGGGAGCCGCCCGCGAGCGGGGAACTGGTCCAGGCGGTGCGCCGCTCCCAGGCCCGCGAGGTCGTCCTGCTGCCCAACGACGCCGACCTGCGTCACACCGCCGCCGCGGCGGCCGACCAGGCCCGCGCCGAGGGCCTCAGGGTCGCCCTCATCCCGACCCGTTCCGCGGTGCAGGGCATCGCCGCGCTCGCCGTGCACGAGCCGGAACGCCGGTTCGACGAGGACGTGGTGTCGATGACCTCGGCGGCGGGCGCCACCCGCTACGCCGAGGTCACGGTCGCCGAGCGCCAGTCCTGGACCATGGCGGGCATCTGCCAGGCCGGGGACGTCCTGGGCCTCATCGACGGCGACGTGGCCGTCATCGGCCAGGAGGTCGCCGCCACGGCGACGGCCGTCCTGGACCGCATGCTCGCGGCCGGCGGCGAGATGGTCACCCTGGTCGTCGGCGACGACGCCCCGGACACCGTCGCCGCGCATCTGGAGACCCGGGTCCGGGAGGGCTACCTGGCCGTCGACACGGTCGTCTACCGCGGCGGCCGGCAGGGCGCGCTGCTCCTCATCGGCGTGGAGTGAACGATCCGCCGCCGGGACCCGGCCCGGCCCGGCGCGGCGCACGGTTCCCGCATTGTCGGTGCCGTGGTGTGCAATGGATCTCGTGCCCGCACTGGAAGAACCACTGAAGAAGGTGCTCGGCCCCGCCACCGCGAAGGTGATGGCCGAGCACCTCGGCCTGCACACCGTCGGCGACCTGCTGCACCACTACCCGCGCCGGTACGAGGAGCGCGGCCAGCTCACGCACCTGGCCGACCTCCCCATGGACGAGCACGTCACCGTGGTCGCCCAGGTCGCCGACGCCCGCCTGCACTCCTTCGCCTCGTCCAGAGCCCCGCGCGGCCGGGGACAGCGCCTGGAGGTGACCATCACGGACGGCCAGGGACGCCTCCAGCTGGTCTTCTTCGGCAACGGCGTCCACAAGCCCCACAAGGAACTCCTCCCGGGCACCCGCGCGATGTTCGCGGGCAAGGTCTCCGTCTTCAACCGGCGCCTCCAACTGGCGCACCCCGCCTACGAGTTGCTGCGCGGCGACTCCGACGAGACGGTGGAGACCTGGGCCGGCGCGCTCATCCCCATCTACCCCGCCACCGCCAAGCTGGAGTCCTGGAAGATCGGCAAGGCGCTCCAGACGGTGCTGCCCAGCGCCCAGGAGGCCGTGGACCCGCTCCCCGCCTCCCTGCGGGAGGGCCGCGGGCTGCTCCCGCTCCCCGAGGCCCTGCTGAAGATCCACCGCCCGCACACCCCGGCCGACATCGAGGACGCCCGCTCCCGCCTCAAGTGGGACGAGGCCTTCGTCCTCCAGGTCGCCCTCGCCCGGCGCCGCCACGCCGACGCCCAGCTCCCCGCCGTCGCCCGCCGGGCGAAGCCCGACGGCCTGCTCGCCGCCTTCGACGAACGCCTCCCCTTCACCCTCACCGAGGGCCAGCAGAAGGTGTCCGGCGAGATCTTCCGCGACCTGGCCACCGAACACCCGATGCACCGGCTCCTCCAGGGCGAGGTCGGCAGCGGCAAGACGATGGTGGCCCTGCGGGCCATGCTCGCCGTCGTCGACGCGGGTGGCCAGGCGGCGATGCTCGCGCCCACCGAGGTGCTCGCCCAGCAGCATCACCGCTCCATCACGGAGATGATGGGCGAGCTGGCCAGTTGGGGGCTGTGGCGCGAAGCGCCTCCTCAGAAGGGCGGTGGCGGGCGACGGGAGGGCGGCATGCTGGGCGGCGCGGAGGACGCCACGAAGGTGGTGCTGCTGACCGGGTCCATGGGAGCCGCGGCCCGCCGCCAGGCTCTGCTCGACCTGGTCACCGGCGAGGCGGGCATCGTCATCGGCACGCACGCGCTCATCGAGGACAAGGTCCAGTTCCACGACCTGGGCCTGGTCGTCGTCGACGAACAGCACCGCTTCGGTGTCGAACAGCGCGACGCCCTGCGCGGCAAGGGCAAGCAGCCCCCGCACCTGCTCGTGATGACCGCCACGCCCATCCCGCGCACGGTCGCCATGACCGTCTTCGGCGACCTGGAGACGTCCGTCCTGGACCAGCTCCCGGCCGGGCGTTCCCCCATCGCCAGCCACGTCGTCCCGGCCGCCGACAAGCCCCACTTCCTGGCCCGCGCCTGGGAACGCGTCCGCGAGGAGGTCGAGAAGGGCCACCAGGCGTACGTGGTCTGCCCCCGCATCGGCGACGAGGACGACGAGCCGAAGGCGGCGAAGAAGAAGGCGTCCGGGGCCGGCGCGCGCGACGGATCCGGCGGGGAGGACGCCGACCGGCGCCCGCCGCTGGCCGTCCTGGAGGTCGCCGACCAGCTCGCCGCGGGCCCCCTGAAGGGCCTGCGCGTGGAGGTCCTGCACGGCAGGATGCAGCCCGACGACAAGGACGCCGTGATGCGCCGCTTCGCCGCGGGCGACACCGACGTGCTGGTCGCCACGACCGTCATCGAGGTCGGCGTCAACGTGCCCAACGCCACGGCGATGGTGATCATGGACGCCGACCGCTTCGGCGTCTCCCAGCTCCACCAGCTGCGCGGACGCGTCGGCCGCGGCTCCGCCCCCGGCCTGTGCCTGCTGGTCACCGACATGCCCGAGGCGAGCCCCGCCCGGCAGCGGCTCGCCGCCGTCGCCTCCACCCTCGACGGCTTCGAGCTCTCCCGCATCGACCTCGAACAGCGCCGCGAGGGCGACGTCCTCGGCCAGGCCCAGTCCGGCACCCGCTCCAGCCTGCGCATGCTCGCCGTCATCGACGACGAGGAGGTCATCGCCGCCGCCCGCGAGGAGGCCGCGGCCGTCGTCGCCGCCGACCCCGACCTGACGGAGCTGCCCGCCCTGCGCACCGCCCTGGACGCCCTGCTGGACGCGGAGCGGGAGCAGTACCTGGAGAAGGGCTGACAGACTGGGAGCGCCACCCACCGCGCCCACCGACCTCCGCACCGCCCACCGCACACACACCCGAGGACCGAGGACATGACCCGCGTGATCGCCGGCGCGGCCGGCGGACGCCGCCTGGCCGTACCGCCGGGGCAGGGAACCCGCCCCACCTCCGACCGTGCACGCGAGGGCCTGTTCTCCACCTGGCAGGCCCTGCTCGGCGGCCCCCTGGACGGCGAACGCGTCCTCGACCTCTACGCCGGCTCCGGCGCGGTCGGCCTGGAGGCCCTGTCCCGCGGAGCCGGTCACACCCTCCTCGTGGAGGCCGACCCCAGGGCGGTGCGCACCGTCCGGGACAACGTGCGCTCCCTCGGCCTGCCCGGCGCCGAGGTCAGACCGGGCAAAGCAGAACAGATCGTCCGCGCCGCCCCCGCCGGGGAGCCGTACGACCTGGCCTTCCTGGACCCCCCGTACGCCGTCTCCGACGACGATCTTCGCGAGATCCTCCTCACACTCCGTTCGCAGGGGTGGCTCGCCGAGGACGCCCTCGTCACCGTGGAGCGCAGCACCAGAGGCGGGGAATTCGGGTGGCCGCCCGGCTTCGAACCGATCCGGGCCCGCCGCTACGGCGAGGGAACGTTTTGGTACGGTCGCGCCGCCTCTACGTGCGAAGACGCACGATGACCGGACCGGAGAGCGAGGGATCACAAGTGCGCCGCGCCGTATGCCCCGGGTCGTTCGACCCGATCACCAACGGACATCTCGACATCATTTCCCGCGCCTCCAGGCTCTACGACGAGGTCTACGTCGCGGTGATGATCAACCAGTCCAAGCGAGGACTGTTCGAGATCGAGGAGCGGATCGACCTGATCCGCCGCGTCACCGCCGAGTACGGCAACGTCCGCGTCGAGGCCTTCCACGGCCTCCTCGTCGACTTCTGCAAGCAGCGGGACATCCCCGCCATCGTCAAGGGCCTGCGCGCCGTCAGCGACTTCGACTACGAGCTGCAGATGGCCCAGATGAACAACGGTCTCTCCGGCGTGGAGACCCTCTTCATCCCCACCAACCCCACCTACAGCTTCCTGTCGTCCTCCCTGGTCAAGGAGGTCGCCACCTGGGGCGGCGACGTCTCCCACCTGGTCCCGGAAGAGGTCCTGACGGCGCTGGCCGCACGCCTGCGCCAGGACTGACACCGCGGGCGGACACCGTCCCCACGCGGGCCCGGGCGCCCCGGACACCGACGCTCCGCCGGTCGGTGTCCCCCGCCCGTGCCGGGGCCGTACAGTCGTCCCGTCCGTCTCCAACACAGCTGTAGAGAGTGGCGAGCACACGGTGGACGTGCAGAAGAAGCTCGACGAGATCGTCGCCGCGGTCTCCAGTGCCCGGTCGATGCCCATGTCGGCGTCGTGCGTGGTGAACCGCGCCGAACTGCTCGAGATGCTCGACGAGGTGCGCGCGGCGCTCCCCGACTCCCTCGCCCAGGCACAGGAGTTGATCGGCGGCCGGGAGCAGATGGTCGAACAGGCCCGCCAGGAGGCCGAGCGCATCATCGAGAGCGCGCACGCCGAGCGCGGCTCCCTCGTCTCCGGCACCGAGGTCGCCCGCCGCTCCCAGGCCGAGGCCGACCGGATCCTCTCCGAGGCCCGCAAGGAGGCCGAGGAGATCCGCGCCGAGGCCGACGACTACGTCGACTCCAAGCTGGCCAACTTCGAGGTGGTGCTCACCAAGACCCTCGGCTCGGTCGGCCGCGGACGCGAGAAGCTCCTCGGCACCGGCCCCGGACTCGACGAGCAGGGCTACGAGGACGAGGACGCCCCCGAGCGCAGCCACGACCCGGAGACCCTGCGCCGCAACGCCGACGCCTACGTCGATGTCAAGCTGGGCGCCTTCGAGGCGGTCCTCGCCAAGACCCTGGAGGCCGTCGGCCGGGGCCGGCAGAAGCTGCACGGCAGGATCGCCACCGACGACCTCGGCGCCCTCTCCGACGACCCCACCACCGTCCAGCACTCCAGCGACGCCGACTACCTCGCCGACCTCGCGGCGCTCTCCGACGCCCCCGCCCGCCCGGACCGGCAGCCGGCCCAGCCGGACTACGCCCCGCAGCAGCCCGAGCCCCAGCCGGCCTACGCCCAGCAGGACCCGCAGGCCCAGCAGCCCGCGTACGCCCAGCAGGACCAGCAGAACCAGGCAGCCGCCTACGCCCCGCAGGACCGGCAGCCGGACTACGGCTACCCGCAGCAGCCCGACCCCTACGGCGGCTACCAGCAGCAGTACCCCGGACAGCAGGACCCCTACGGCTACCCGCAGCAGGCCGACCCGTACGCGGCCGCCTACCAGGGCTACGACGGCGGGCAGGACGGCTACGGCGCCGGGCAGGCCCAGCAGGGGTACGTCCCGCAGCAGCCGCCGTCCCTGGACGAGACCAGCCTGTTCGACACCAGCATGATCAGCGCGGACCAGCTGCGTGCCTACGAGGAGGGCCGCGGCAACGGCTGACGCGGCCCCGGCCCGGGCGCCCCGGACGACCGGCCCGGGCGCCCCGGACGACCGGCCCGGGCGCCCCGGACGACCGGCCCGGGCGCCCCGGACGACCGAATTGGGCCGAGAGCCGATGGTCCAGTATCCTGGCTCATCGGTCGCGTGCGCGCTCTGCTGACTTCGTGGACGTCCGCGATCAGCGCTGCCCGGAACACCGCGCGGCAGCGTCCCCCCAGAGCTCGAAGACCGAAAGCAGGAATGGCCCTGAACGCCCGCCTCGACCACCGCAACCCCCTCGTGTTCGACACGCACGAGCTGGGACGGCGTCCTGGTGCGCTGCAGCGCCTGAACCGCACGGTGGACGCCCCCAAGGACCTCGGTATCAAGGGAGTCGTCGGAGTGCCGGAAGGCGCCCCGGTGGAGCTCGACCTCCGGCTCGAGTCGGTCATGGAAGGTGTGCTCGTCACCGGCACCGCCCGTGCGACGGCCGAGGGGGAGTGCGTAAGGTGTCTGGAGCCGCTCGGGCTGGAGCTCGCAGCGGACTTCCAGGAGATGTTCTCGTACCCTGACGCCGACGACCGGGGCCGCGTCACCGCGGAGCCCGGCGACGACGCCGAGGACGACGAGGACAGGCTCTTCCTCGAGGACGGCTTGTTCGACCTCGAGCCTGTGCTGCGTGATGCGGTGGTGCTCGCACTGCCGATGCAGCCGGTGTGCCAGGAAGACTGCCCGGGTCTGTGCTCCGAGTGCGGAGCGCGTCTCGCGGACGACCCGGAACACCACCACAACGCCGTCGACATCCGTTGGGCGGCACTGCAGGGACTCGCCGACACCATGAAGGACGGCGAGAAGGACGAGATGAGCGGCGCCGAACCTGGCGTCGACGAGAAGCAGGAGAAGTAGCCGTGGCTGTTCCGAAGCGGAAGATGTCGCGCAGCAACACGCGCCACCGCCGGTCGCAGTGGAAGGCTGCGGTCCCCACCCTGGTTGCGTGCGAGCGCTGCCACGAGCCCAAGCAGCAGCACATCGCGTGCCCGTCGTGCGGCACCTACAACAAGCGCCAGGTCCTCGAGGTCTGAGCGGCTGGTGAGAGGCACTGTGTCCACGCCGAAGAAGAACTCTGCGGACCACCAGGCCTCGTCCCACACGCTTCTGGAAGGGCGGCTCGGCTATCGGCTCGAGTCCGCCCTTCTGGTGCGAGCGCTGACGCACCGCTCCTACGCGTACGAGAACGGCGGTCTGCCGACGAACGAACGGCTGGAGTTCCTCGGGGACTCCGTGCTCGGCCTCGTCGTCACGGACACGCTGTACCGCACCCACCCCGACCTGCCCGAGGGCCAGCTGGCCAAGCTGCGGGCCGCGGTGGTCAACTCGCGTGCGCTGGCGGAGGTGGGCCGCGGGCTCGACCTGGGTTCCTTCATCCGGCTCGGCCGCGGTGAAGAGGGCACGGGAGGCCGGGACAAGGCATCCATCCTCGCCGACACCCTCGAAGCGGTGATCGGCGCCGTCTACCTCGACCAGGGTCTCGACGCGGCCTCCGAACTGGTGCACCGCCTGTTCGACCCGCTGATCGAGAAGTCGTCGAACCTCGGAGCCGGCCTGGACTGGAAGACCAGTCTCCAGGAGCTCACCGCGACCGAAGGGCTCGGAGTGCCCGAGTACCTGGTCACGGAGACCGGCCCCGACCATGAGAAGACCTTCACTGCTGCCGCCCGCGTCGGAGGCGTCTCGTACGGCACCGGCACCGGCCGCAGCAAGAAGGAGGCGGAGCAGCAGGCAGCGGAATCCGCATGGCGTTCCATCCGGGCCGCCGCGGACGAACGCGCCAAGGCGGCGGCCGAGGCCGAGCAGGTCGTCGAGGCCGCCGAGGCCGAAGCCTCCGCCGGGGCAGCCGAGGCCCCAGCCTCCGCCGAGGGGGCCGACGCCCCGTCGACCCCCGCCTGAGGCCGTCGCGCACCCCGGCCGGGGGACGCGAGGAGCACGACAGCAGCGCGACACGAGCGCCCGTCCCTTCCGGGGCGGGCGCTCGCGTCGACACCGGTCCGGAAAGGGGCCCGAGGGAACACCATGCCCGAACTGCCCGAGGTCGAGGTCGTCCGCCGCGGACTTGAGCGGTGGGTCGCCCACCGGACCGTCGCCGACGCCGAGGTCCTCCACCCGCGTGCGGTGCGCCGCCACCTCGCCGGACCCGACGACTTCGCACACCGCCTGCGCGGCCACCGCATGGGCACCCCCAGCCGGCGCGGCAAGTACCTGTGGCTGCCCCTGGAGGACACCGGCCAGGCCGTCCTCGCCCACCTCGGCATGAGCGGCCAGCTGCTGGTGCAGCCGCACAGCGCCCCCGACGAGAAGCACCTGCGCGTCCGGGTCCGCTTCACCGAGGGCCCGGCCGGCGACACCGAACTCCGCTTCGTGGACCAGCGCACCTTCGGCGGCCTCTCCCTGCACGACACCACCCCCGACGGCCTGCCCGACGTCATCGCCCACATCGCCCGCGACCCGCTCGACCCCCTCTTCGACGAGGACGCCTTCCACCGGGCCCTGCGCCGCAGGCGCACCACCGTCAAACGGGCCCTGCTCGACCAGTCCCTGATCAGCGGCGTCGGCAACATCTACGCGGACGAGGCGCTGTGGCGGGCGCGCCTGCACTACGAACGCCCCACCGCGACCCTCACCCGCCCGCGCACCCGGCTCCTCCTCGGGCACGTCCGGGACGTGATGAACGCCGCCCTCGCCGTCGGCGGCACCAGCTTCGACAGCCTGTACGTCAACGTCAACGGGGAGTCCGGCTACTTCGACCGCTCCCTGGACGCCTACGGCCGCGAGGGGCTGCCCTGCCGCCGCTGCGGCACACCGATCCGCCGCCGGCCCTGGATGAACCGCTCCAGCTACTACTGTCCCCGGTGTCAGCGGGCCCCGCGGGTCCCGTCGTAGCGCTCCCGGGCCTGAAGCACGGCGTCCATGCCGCCCTCCACGCACCGGATGAGGGCGAGCAGCCGCTCCGCGACCTCACGGCCCAGCGGGGTCAGTTCGTAGTCCACGCGCGGCGGATTCGTCGGCTGTGCCTCGCGGTGCACCAGACCGTCGCGCTCCAGCGCCTGCAGCGTCTGGGACAGCATCTTCTCGCTCACCCCGTCGACCCGCCGCCGCAGGGCGTTGAACCGCAGCGAGCCCTCGTACAGCGCCCCCAGCGTCAGTGAGCCCCAGCGCCCGGTCACGTGCTCCAGCGTGCTCCGGGACGGACAGGCCCGGGCGAACACGTCGTACGGCGGAGCGTCCTCCGCCGGTCCCCGCTGCACGGTCGTCATGTCACCGAGATTACGTCAGTGGCCCCTGACCGGCATCAGCCGCTGCGGCGGGCGTCAGCCGGACCGTACGGCGGCCGGCCCCGCGGCGGGGTCCCACACGCCGAACCACTGCTCGGCACCCCACTCCTCGAACCGCGCCACCTCGGTGAACCCGAGCCGTGCCGCGAGCCGCACCGAGCGGAGGTTGGCCGTCTGCGTGCACAGCACCACCGGCTCGCCGGGCACCACCCCGGCCACCCAGCCGAGGACCGCCCGGCACGCCTCGGCGGCATACCCGTGCCCCCACGCCTCCGGGAGCAGCAGGTACCCGAGCTCGATCTCCCCGCCCCCGGGACGGACGTGCCCCGGCCGCTCCGGCCCGCGCCGCTTCAGCTCGACGGTGCCGATCAGCTCCCCGTCCAGCTCGATCACGAACACCCCCGCCCGCCGCCCGGGCACCCGGGGCACGATCCGTTCGAGCTCCTCCCGCGGCCGGGGGCCACCGAGATGGGCGTAGACGTCCGCCGAGGAGAACAGCGCGATGAACCCGTCCCGGTCCCGCGCCTCGGCCTGCCGCAGGACGAGCCGGGCGGTCCGCAGGGGCGCGGGCGGGGTGGCGAGGGGGCCGGGAGGCGGGCCGGGGGCGGGGGTGGTCATGACGCTCGCACCGGCCGGCTCAGGGACGGTGAGGGCGGGACGTGTGGTGAGCGCGGTCGCGCACCACCCCGGAGCCGTAGATCACCCGGTCGTTCTGCGCCTGCACCAGCCGCGCCCGCTCGATGCGGAGCCCGTCGGCGTTCTCCGTACGGCCGTTCTGCCGCCGCAGGAGCACGACGACCAGCCCCAACGCCGCCACCCCCAGCAGTCCGAACAGGATGCCCAGCTCCACCATGCGTGTCCCCCCGTGCGCGCGCTGCCGGTACGAACTGCTCAGGGTAGCGCCGGAGTTGCCGCGACGCGCGGGTGCAGGGTGCGGTCCCGCCCGGGCCGTCAGGCGGACGGCCCGATGCGATGCGTGCCGGCTGCGGGGGCAGACCGTTCCGTCCAGCCGGTGCGGCGGCAGCACAGGGCCGCTGCACCGCCGCCGTCCACGGGCCAGGGGGCGGCCCGCGTCCCGTACCATGATCCGGCTTCTGACCTGAGGGGGACATGCGTGCGAACGACACCGGCCACCGTGACAGCCATCCTGGCCTGCCTGGTCCTGGGAGGAACCGCGACCGGCTGTGCCGACGACGACGGAGCCCAGTCCCCCTCCGCCGGCCACATGCTCGACGAGGCCAACGCCACGATGCGCGCCCTGACCTCGGTCACCGTCGAGACGGTCACCGAGGTCACCGACGGCGACGACCGCTCCAGCCGTCTGACGACCGACCTGGAGGGCACCTGCGCGTTCACGACGATCTCCGCCTCGGGTGCCCGCCTCGAACAGATCCGGATCGACGGGACGGACTACGTCAAGCCGAACCGGGCCTACCTGGAGGAGTCGGGCTACCCCGGCTCCGGAAAGGGCAAGCAGAACCGCTGGGCCAAGGTGCCGGCCGACAGGTCGCAACCGGGCAACGGACTCTCCTCGTGCACGCACGAGTTCGCCTCGTTCGGCCGGCCGGAGAAGGGCGAACCGACCGAGATCGACGGAACCGCGGCGATACCGTTGAAGGTGGCCGAGAAGGACGGCACCTACACCTTCTACGTCGCCACCGAGGGCAAGCCGTACCTCCTGAAGGTCGTCTACCGGGACGACGTTTTCCACACCACCACGTCGTTCAGCGCCTTCGACGAGCCGCTGGACGTCCGGCCCCCGGACGAGGCCGACGTCCTGGACATGAGCGGTATCGGCTGACGGGATGAGTCGAGGGGGCTTGCAGTGCAGACCGGAGACAGCCTGATGAGCCGGCTCGCTCGGTGGTGAGGGGAGCAAGTGTCCACTCTGATCAACGCGGTGGATGTCCGTCCGCGCGTGTACTACAGGACCATCCAGATCGGCCCCATCCTCTTCGGACAAGCGCCGACGGAGGACGAGATCGTCCAGATCCCCGGGGAGGGCTGGAGCCTCACCTCCAGCGACAACGATTTCTACCCTCTGGTGCGGTTGGAGGTGTGGGACGGTCCCGCGTCTCACCCATCAGGCTCATGGGAGTACGAACGGACTTTCCGTTCTTCGATGGCAGATCACCTCGCGGTGCTCGACCTGGGGGGCGTCTGCTACGGCGAACTTCCGCTGCGGCCGGGGCACTACCACCTGCGTTTGCTCTGCCGAGGGCGAGATCATGTCGAGGCTCTGCTCGCGCTCGATCCCTTCCCTCCCGAAGGGCCGCACGAGGATCCCCTCGAGGTGTGGGTCGTCCAGCTCTGGCCTGCCTGAGAAGCCGCATCCCCACCGGTCCCGGACCGCGGGGATCACACGGAGTTCCTGGCCGGGCGGTCTTCCGGCGGTACGCGCACGACCGCAGCACCACCCGGTAGCCCGGGGGTGCGATCCCACTCCACCTGCTTCCCGGACCCCTGTCGTCCTTGTCCGGCTCTGATCGCAGCGCCGTAAGGCCCGGGACCGGACTCGGGGTTGCCGTCGCGGACAAGGTGCCCCCTCGTCGCCTTTCGGGGGCACCAACCGCCGGCGGTTGCGGATCAGGTCGCTCCCGATGAGGTGACTGCCCTCCGGACACAGCCCACGAGGGGCCTGGCCGCGACCCGCGGTTGTCTCAGTACCCGAAGTTCTGCGTCCACCAAGGCCCGCCCGGGCCCATGTGGACGCCGACGCCCAGGGTCTTGAAGTCGCAGTTCAGGATGTTCGCCCGGTGGCCGGGGCTGTTCATCCAGGCTTCCATCACGGCCGCCGCGTCCGACTGGCCGCGGGCTATGTTCTCGCCGCCGAGGTCGGCTATGCCGGCCTTCTTGGCGCGGTCCCAGGGGGTGGCGCCGTCGGGGTCCGTGTGGTCGAAGAAACCGCGCTCGGCCATGTCGTCGCTGAACGCCTTGGCCAGGCCGGTCAGGGCGCTGCTCGCGGCGACGGGACGGCAGCCGACCTTGGCCCGTTCCTGGTTGACCAGCGCGAGCACCTGGGCGCCGGCGGCCTGCTCGGCCGACTGGGAGCCGGGGCTGCTCGGCTTCTTGGGGGCGGGTTCGGCCTTGCGAGGCGGGGTCGTCCGCTCCTGCGGGGTCTCCTCGCTCGGCGTGGCGGAGGGAGCCTTCTGCTTCTCCTCGCCCTGGTCCTTGCCCTTGTCCTTCTCCGGGGTCTCGGACGGAGTGGCCGTGGACGCCCCCGACGGGGACGCCTCCGGCGAGGTGGCGCGGTCGCCGTCACGGCTGGCCGGGGCGCCGGCCTCGCGGCCCGGGCTCTCCAGGCTGCCGGAGGCGCCGCCCTGACCGGCGGGGGAGTTGGTCGGTGCGCCGCCGGCCTCGACGGTCTCCCCGGGGGAGCTGTCGCCGCCCAGCTTGTAGTTCTCCAGGCCCGGAACCGCGCCCGTGGCCACCGCGACGGTGCCGATGGCGACCGCGGCGGAGACGCCGAGCAGCCCGCTGCGGACCGGGGTGCCGGCCTTCTTCTTGCGGCGCCGGTGTCCGCCGGGGCGGCGGGCCCCGGTGCCGGGCGGGAAGCCCTCGTCGGGGTGATGGGCGTCGGCGGCGGGGCCGTCGGCCCGGCGGGCCGCCGGGGGGCGGGGCACGGACCGGTGGTCGTCGATGAAGGTGTCGCCGGCGAAGCCGTGTTCGGTGCCGGGGTCTGCGGCGGCCGGGGCCTCGGGGAACGGGCCGTCCGGGACGTCGGGGCCGAAGGGGTCGGCGACGAAGCGGTTGCCGGGCAGCCGGTCGTCGGTGAACGCGTCGTGCGGGTGGGCCGCGTCCGCGTGCCCGGGGTCGAGCGGGTGCCCGTGGCCGTACGCCTGCCCGTGGTCGTGCGGGTGCCCGGGGCCGTACGGGTGTTCGTGATCGTGCGGGTGCCCGTGGCCGTACGGGTGTCCGTGATCGTGCGGGTGTGCGCCGTACTGGTGTCCGTCCGGCACGCCGGTGCCCGGGAAGGCCGGGCCGGTGACGTCCTCGGCGGGGAAGGAAGGGGCGGCCGGGAACACGGCGGTCTCGGCGGTGCCGATGACGCCGGACGCGGCCGGCGGGACGGGCGCTTCCACCGGCACGGCAGCGGATCCGGCCGCCGCACCGTAGGGGTCGGCGGGGGCGTCGAATGCGGCGGTGCCTGCGTCCGGGACGGGGCCGGCGGACTCGCCGGTGTCGAACTCGCCCGTGTCGAAGAGGTAGGCCTCGCTCTTCGCGTAGGTCTCGGCGTAGGCCTGCGGGTTCAGGTACGGGGCGATGCCCATGGTGGGCCGCTCGGCGGCGTGGGCGTCCAGCGGGACGGCGTGGACGTCCGGCAGGCCGTCGCGCCCCGCGTCCAGGGAGCCGTCGTGGTGAGTGACCCCCGTGGCGCGGCCCGTGGCGGCGCGGCCGGCGGCGGAGCGTCGGTGGCGTCCCATGTTCTGGCCTTCCTCGTCCTTGCGGTCGACTCGTCCTCGCGATCACCACGAAACTCACACCATCGAGTGAGTTTCATGTGAGATTCACTGGGTCGGGACGGTACCGCATGCCCCCAGGGGACCGTGTGCCCGGTGTGACATTGTCCGGTTAGGTTGCAGTCATGAGCGAGGATGTGCGACTGGTCGCCTGGGTCCGTGGGCGGGTACAAGGGGTGGGTTTCCGCTGGTTCACCCGGGCCAAGGCGCTGGAGCTGGGCGCCCTGAGTGGCTTTGCTCTCAATCTCGGCGACGGACGGGTGCAGGTGGTCGCCGAGGGCCCCCGGGCGCGCTGCGAGGCGCTCCTGGACTGGCTCCGGGACGGCGACACGCCCGGGCGCGTGGACGGAGTCACCGAGATCTGGGACACACCGCGCGGCGGCTACGACGGCTTCGCCATCCGCTGACCGGGCGGCTTCACGGCGCCCGGTGCGGGGCCGCCGCTCCACGGCCCGCCGGCCCCGCAGCGGAGAACGTCCTGGTGATTGCGGAAAGGCGCTTGTGGTCGAGCGCTCCGACCGCCAGGATGGCGGCCACGTCCCGAGGACCCGTGAAGATCGCGAGGCCGCCTGCGCGCGGCCGTACGCACCCGGTTGTCCGCCGATACGGGGCGTGATCGTGTTGACCGTCAAACTTTTTGGTGAGACGCTGAAAGCCCCGCGCACCTTAGCTGTTTGGCATGGCTGAACGGCAGCACAACTGCAAGCCTGCCAAGCACCGGCGGTGCGAATCCCTCACGACCCACACCGCATCGGTCGGTCACTCATTGTGGAGGACCATCCATCATGGCAAAGGCGCTTCTCGGTTACGTCGGCGGCTCCGACCCGCGACTCCTCGCCGAGATGCGACGGCTCCAGCAGCGTGTCCAGGACCTGGAATCGGAGCTCGTCCGGATCCAGGCCGAGAAGGACGCGCTGGCGGCTGCCGCTTCTCACGACAGGATCATGGAGAGCGTTGACGCACACCAGGCGGAGCCTGCGCTGACCTGATCACTGCACCGCTCCACGAACAGCACCGCAGTGGTCGGGCCGCTCATCACACCCGCCGCGTTGATTGAAGTGCAAGGGACGCCTCGGCGTCCCTTCTTTCTTTCCGCTCCCGCCTTCGTGCCCCGCCTCACCGGCCCCGCCCCGGGGAACGCGGCGCCCGCCCCTCGGGTCCTTGTCCCGCGCATCCTTTCACCCTCTTCAACGTCTGGTCTGCCCTTCCCGTTCACCGGCGAAACCGCGCGTTCATGGAGTGACACCTTCCCCGGCCGGTAAAGTCCGGCGGCGTGCACCTCAAGGCCCTGACCCTCCGCGGCTTCAAGTCGTTCGCCTCCGCGACCACGCTCCGGTTCGAACCGGGCATCACGTGTGTCGTCGGTCCGAACGGCTCGGGCAAGTCCAACGTGGTGGACGCGCTCAGCTGGGTCATGGGTGAACAGGGCGCCAAGTCGCTGCGCGGCGGCAAGATGGAGGACGTCATCTTCGCGGGCACCACCGGCCGCCCGCCGCTCGGCCGGGCCGAGGTGTCGCTGACCATCGACAACTCCGACGGCGCGCTGCCCATCGAGTACGCCGAGGTCACCATCACGCGGATCATGTTCCGCAACGGCGGCAGTGAGTACCAGATCAACGGCGACACCTGCCGGCTGCTCGACATCCAGGAACTGCTCTCCGACTCCGGCATCGGCCGCGAGATGCACGTCATCGTCGGCCAGGGCCAGCTCGACTCCGTGCTGCACGCCGACCCGATGGGCCGCCGCGCCTTCATCGAGGAGGCCGCGGGCGTCCTGAAGCACCGCAAGCGCAAGGAGAAGGCCCTGCGCAAGCTGGACGCGATGCAGGCCAACCTCGCGCGCGTGCAGGACCTCACCGACGAGCTGCGCCGCCAGCTCAAGCCGCTCGGCCGGCAGGCCGCCGTCGCCCGGCGGGCCGCCGTCATCCAGGCCGACCTGCGCGACGCCCGTCTGCGCCTGCTCGCCGACGACCTGGTGCGGCTGCGGGAGGCGCTGGAGGCCGAGATCGCCGACGAGGCCGCCCTCAAGGAACGCAAGGAGGCCGCCGAGCAGGCCCTGGGGAAGGCCCTGCGGCGGGAGGCGCAGCTGGAGGAGGAGGTGCGCCGCCTCACCCCGCGCCTGCAGAACGCCCAGCAGACCTGGTACGAGCTCTCGCGGCTCGCCGAGCGGGTGCGCGGCACCGTCTCGCTCGCCGACGCGCGGGTGCAGAGCGCCACCTCCGCCCCGCCGGAGGAACGCCGGGGCCGGGACCCGGAGGACCTGGAACGCGAGGCCGCCCGGGTCCGCGAACAGGAGGCCGAGCTGGAAGCCGCCCGGGAGGCGGCGGAGCGCGCGCTGGAGGACACCGTCGCCCACCGCGCCGAACTGGAGCGCGAACTGGCGCAGGAGGAGCGGCGCCTGAAGGACGTCGCCCGGGCCATCGCCGACCGCCGCGAGGGCCTGGCCCGGCTCAGGGGACAGGTCGGCGCCGCCCGGTCCCGCGCCACCGCGGCCCAGGCCGAGATCGAACGGCTGGCGGCCGCCCGCGACGAGGCCCAGGAACGGGCCGTCGCCGCCCAGGAGGAGTACGAGGCGCTGAAGGCCGAGGTGGACGGCCTCGACGAGGACGACGCCGAACTGGCCGAGCGGCACGAGACGGCCCGGCAGCACCTCGCGGAGGCCGAGGCCGCCCTCACCGCCGCCCGCGAGGCCGCCACCGCCGCCGAACGCGCGCGGGCCGCCACCCGGGCCCGGCACGACGCCCTCGCCCTCGGCCTGCGCCGCAAGGACGGCACCGGTGCCCTGCTCGCCGCGCGGGACCGCCTCACCGGGCTCCTCGGCCCCGCCGCCGAACTCCTCACCGTGACCCCCGGTCACGAGACCGCCCTGGCCGCGGCGTTCGGTGCCGCCGCCGACGCCGTCGCCGTCAGCACCCCCACCGCCGCGGCCGACGCCCTGCGTCTGCTGCGCAAGCAGGACGCGGGCCGGGCCGCGCTGCTGCTCGCCGGGGCCGCCGACGAGGCGCCCGGCGAACCGCGCACCGACGGGCCGCCGTACGCGGCCGACCTGGTGCGCGGACCCGAGGAGCTGATGCCGGCCGTGCGCAGGCTGCTGCGCGGGATCGTCGTCGTCGGCACCCTTCAGGACGCCGAGGAACTCGTCTACGCGCGGCCCGGCCTGACCGCCGTGACCGCCGAGGGCGACCTGCTCGGCGCCCACTTCGCGCAGGGCGGGTCGGCCGGCGCGCCCAGCCTGCTGGAGGTCCAGGCGTCCGTGGACGAGGCCGCCGCGGAACTCGCGGAACTGGCCGTGCGCTGCGAGGAACTGGCCGGCGCCCAGACGGCGGCCGAGGCGCGGCGCCGGGAGTGCGCGGCCCTCGTCGAGGAGCTGGGGGAGCGGCGGCGGGCCGCCGACCGGGAGAAGTCCGCGGTCGCCCAGCGCCTCGGCCGGCTCGCCGGGCAGGCGCGCGGCGCCGCCGGGGAGGCCGAGCGGGCCGCGGCGGCGGCGGCCCGGGCGCAGGAGGCCCACGAGAGCGCGCTCGCCGAGGTCGAGGAACTCGCCGAACGGCTCGCCGTCGCCGAGGAGATGCCCTTCGAGGAAGAGCCCGACACCGCCGTGCGGGACCGGCTCGCCGCCGACGGGGCCAACGCCCGGCAGACCGAGATGGAGGCCCGCCTCCAGGTCCGCACCCACGAGGAGCGGGTCAAGGGGCTGGCCGGCCGGGCCGACTCGCTGGACCGCGCGGCCCGCGCCGAGCGCGAGGCCCGCGCGCGGGCCGAGCAGCGCCGTGCCCGGCTGCGCCACGAGGCCGCCGTCGCCGGGGCCGTCGCGGCGGGTGCCCGGCAACTGCTCGCCCACGTCGAGGTGTCGGTGGCGCGGGCGGACGCCGAGCGTGCCACCGCCGAGGCGGCCAAGGCCCACCGCGAGCAGGAGCTGGCCCGGGCGCGCACCGAGGGACGCGATCTCAAGGCGGAACTCGACAAGTTGACGGATTCGGTTCACCGGGGCGAGGTACTCGGCGCCGAGAAGCGGCTGCGCGTGGAGCAGTTGGAGACCAAGGCGCTGGAGGAACTGGGTGTCGAACCGGCCGGACTGGTGGCGGAGTACGGTCCGCACCAGCTCGTGCCGCCCGCGCCCCCCGCCGACGGCGAGCAGCTGCCGGAGGACCCGGAGCACCCGCGCAACAGGCCCCGTCCCTTCGCCCGGGCCGAGCAGGAGAAGCGTCTGAAGGCCGCCGAGCGCGCCTATCAGCAGCTCGGGAAGGTGAACCCGCTCGCCCTGGAGGAGTTCGCGGCGCTGGAGGAACGCCACCAGTTCCTCAGCGAGCAGCTGGCGGACCTCAAGAAGACGCGCGCGGACCTGCTGCAGGTCGTCAAGGAGGTCGACGAACGCGTCGAGCAGGTCTTCACCGAGGCCTACCGGGACACCGCCAGGGAGTTCGAGGGCGTCTTCGCCCGCCTGTTCCCGGGCGGCGAGGGACGCCTGGTGCTGACCGACCCCGACAACATGCTCACGACGGGCGTGGACGTCGAGGCGCGTCCGCCCGGCAAGAAGGTCAAGCGGCTGTCGCTGCTCTCGGGCGGTGAGCGGTCCCTGACCGCCGTGGCGCTGCTCGTGTCGATCTTCAAGGCGCGGCCCAGCCCGTTCTACGTGATGGACGAGGTCGAGGCCGCGCTCGACGACACCAACCTCCAGCGGCTGATCCGGATCATGCAGGAGCTGCAGGAGGCCTCGCAGCTGATCGTGATCACGCACCAGAAGCGGACCATGGAGGTCGCCGACGCGCTCTACGGCGTGTCCATGCAGGGCGACGGCGTGTCCAAGGTCATCAGTCAGCGTCTGCGCTGAACGGTCACATCAGCTTCAAACATTGAACGCATCGGCGTCCTCCTTGGCTCCTGTGGTCTCAAAAATCACATGACATCGACTATTGACTTCAAGACTTGAAGGCATAGTCTCTGCGAAGTTGTTCTTACCTTCAGGTGCCTTCCGGTGAACCTCGAAGGGCTGACCCCCCGTCCGGCGATGCTGCCGGCGGCCCGAGGAGTACACGTGACCAGCTCGACGCAGGCACAGACATCAGGAGCCGCAACGGCTCATCCCGACCATCTCGGGCACGTCATCTTCATCGCGGCTTCGGCCGCCATGGGCGGTTTCCTCTTCGGTTACGACAGCTCCGTCATCAACGGCGCCGTCGAGGCCATCCGGGACCGTTACGACATCGGTTCCGCCGCCCTCGCACAGGTCATCGCCGTGGCCCTGATCGGCTGCGCCATCGGCGCGGCGACCGCGGGCCGCATAGCCGACCGCATCGGCCGCATCCGGTGCATGCAGATCGCCGCGGTCCTCTTCACCGTCAGCGCCATCGGCTCGGCGCTGCCCTTCTCGCTGTACGACCTCGCCTTCTGGCGCGTCGTCGGCGGCATCGCCATCGGCATGGCCTCCGTCATCGGCCCCGCCTACATCGCCGAGGTGGCCCCGCCCGCCTACCGCGGCCGGCTCGGCTCCTTCCAGCAGGCCGCGATCGTCGTCGGCATCGCCGTGTCCCAGCTGGTCAACTGGGGCATCCTCAACGCCGCCGGCGGCGACCAGCGCGGGAAGCTGCTCGGGCTGGAGGCCTGGCAGCTGATGCTCGGCGTCATGGTCGTCCCGGCCGTCCTCTACGGCCTGCTCTCCTTCGCGATCCCCGAGTCCCCCCGCTACCTGATCTCCGTCGGCAAGCACGAGCGGGCCCGGAGCATCCTCGAAGAGGTCGAGGGCAAGGGCGTCGACCTGGACGCCCGCGTCGACGAGATCCGGCAGGCCATGCACCGGGAGGAGAAGTCCAGCTTCAAGGACCTCCTGGGCGGCAGCTTCTTCTTCAAGCCGATCGTCTGGATCGGCATCGGCCTGTCGGTCTTCCAGCAGTTCGTCGGCATCAACGTCGCCTTCTACTACTCGGCCACCCTGTGGCAGTCGGTCGGCGTCGACCCGACGGACTCGTTCTTCTACTCCTTCACCACGTCGATCATCAACATCGTCGGCACCGTGATCGCGATGATCTTCGTGGACCGCATCGGCCGCCGGCCGCTGGCCATCATCGGGTCCGTCGGCATGGTGATCGGCCTGGCGCTGGAGGCCTGGGCCTTCTCCTTCGACCTGGTCGACGGCAAGCTGCCCGCCACGCAGGGCTGGGTCGCCCTGATCGCCGCCCACGTCTTCGTCCTCTTCTTCGCCCTGTCCTGGGGTGTCGTCGTGTGGGTGATGCTCGGCGAGATGTTCCCCAACCGGCTCCGTGCCGCCGCCCTGGGCGTGGCCGCGGCCGCGCAGTGGATCGCCAACTGGGCCATCACCGCCAGCTTCCCCTCGCTCGCCGACTGGAACCTGTCGACGACCTACGTGATCTACACCTTCTTCGCCGCCCTCTCCATCCCCTTCGTCCTGAAGTTCGTCAAGGAGACGAAGGGCAAGGCCCTGGAGGAGATGGGCTGACCCCCGGCGCCGTCCCCCACGGCCGGCGCCCCACGATCGGGGGAAGGGTTCCAGTCCCCGCTGCCCCTCTCCCGAACCCCCCACCGCCGCCCCCGGCCCGGACCCCCGGACCGGGGGCGGCGCCCTGTCCGGCGCCGCCCGGAGCGCGGCCGGGCGGTTCTCCGCCCGGACGGCCCGGCGGGACGCGGCGGGCTGCCCGGACCCAAGGCCCGGCTCAGCCCGCCAGCCGGGGCAGGACCCGCTCCGCGAACAGCTGCAGACTGCGCCACCCCTCGTCCACCGGCATCCCGCCCACCAGGGGGTGCAGCACGTAGGAGTCCCGCCCCAGGGCCGCGCCCGCCTCCGGCGTGAGGACGCGGTACACGCCCTCGGCACGCAACTCCTCCACCGTGCCGGCCGCCGACCGCACCGCCGAGCGGGCCCCGGGCGGCTGCCAGGAGGCGTAGGTCCGCGCCTCGTGCAGGAAGTGGTCGCCGTACAGCGCCCAGCACCGGTCCGGGTCCTCCGCCACGTGCAGCAGCGCGCCGTCGGCGGCCGGCATCGCGGCCCAGCCCCGCGTGCCGTACGCGGCGAGCCGCTCCTCGTGGTACGCCACCAGCTCCGGCAGGTGCGCGCCGGGCAGGAACGGCAGCCCCAGCCGGGCGGCCCGGCGGGCGGCGGCGCGGGACGACCCGCCCACCAGGAGCGGCGGATGCGGCTCGGTCGCCGGACGCGGGGTGACCCGCACCCTCCGGGCCCTGGTGGGTGAACTCCTCACCGGTCCACGCCGACAGCAGGGTCGACAGCGGCTCGTCCTGGAGCTCACCGCGCCGGGCGAAGTCCACGCCGAACAGGTCGTACTCCTCCGGCCGGTAGCCGAGGCCGGCGACCGTGACCAGCCTGCCGCCGCTCAGCAGGTCCGGCACCGCGATCTCCTCGGCCAGCCGCAGCGGGTGGTACAGCGGACCGATCATGGCCGCGGCGGTGACCGTGATCCGCCGGGTGGCGTCGAGTACCGCCCCCGCGACGGTGAACGGCGCGGGCAGCCAGTTGTCACCGGATCCGTGGTGCTCCTCCGTCTGCACGGTGGTCACCCCGCGGTCGTCCGCGCAGGCGGCCATCTCCAGGGCCGCCCGGTAGCGCGCGCCGAGCTCGGACGGGGAGGCGCCGGGAGCGACCAGGTTGAGGCGTACGACCGTGACGGGCATGGCTGGGATCCCTTCGCCGAGTCCACCGTCCGCCGGGCTGTTCCGGTCGGACGGTGGCTGACGATACGTCAGTCGGCCAGGGTGCCCGGGCCCCCGGCACGGACGTTCCACGGCGGGTCGGCGTCGGGGCGTGCGGGGGTGCCATGGCCGATACTGGACGGGTTATGGACATCGTCATCCTTGCTGTAGTCATCGCCGTGGTCGTGCTCGGCGCGATCGGCGGGCTCATCGTCGGCAGCCGCCGCAAGAAGCCGCTGCCCCCGCCGCCGCCCGCCGCGCCCGACATCACCGCCCCTCCGGCCGAGCCGCACGTCGGCGACGAGGCCGAGACGCCGCGGGAGGAACCGCGGCGCACCATCGAGGAGGTTGATCTTCCCGACGGCTCCGCCGTCGTCATCGAGGAGCCGCCCGCCGCGGAGGCTCCCGCCATCGAGATCCCGGCCCCCACCGAGGGCCGCCTGATCCGCCTGCGGGCCCGTCTCTCCCGCTCGCAGAACGCCCTCGGCAAGGGCCTGCTCTCCCTGCTGTCCCGCGAGCACCTCGACGAGGACACCTGGGAGGAGATCGAGGACACCCTGCTCACCGCCGACGTCGGCGTCCAGCCCACCCAGGAGCTCGTCGAGCGGCTGCGGGAGCGCGTCAAGGTCCTCGGCACCCGTACCCCCGAGGAACTGCGCGGACTGCTCCGCGAGGAGCTGGTCACCCTGGTCGGCCCCGACATGGACCGCACCGTGCACACCGGCAACGAGACCGGCGGCCCCGGCGTCGTCATGGTCGTCGGGGTCAACGGCACCGGCAAGACCACCACCACCGGCAAGCTGGCCCGCGTGCTGGTCGCCGACGGTAACACCGTCGTGCTGGGCGCGGCCGACACCTTCCGCGCGGCCGCCGCCGACCAGCTCCAGACCTGGGGCGAGCGGGTCGGGGCCCACATCGTGCGCGGCCCCGAGGGCGGCGACCCGGCCTCCGTCGCGTTCGACGCGGTCAAGGAGGGCAAGGAGATGGCCGCCGACGCGGTGCTCATCGACACCGCCGGCCGCCTGCACACCAAGACCGGCCTCATGGACGAGCTCGGCAAGGTCAAGCGGGTCGTGGAGAAGCAGGCCCCGCTGGACGAGGTGCTGCTCGTGCTGGACGCCACCACCGGCCAGAACGGCCTGGTCCAGGCGCGGGTGTTCGCCGAGGTCGTCGACATCACCGGCATCGTCCTCACCAAGCTGGACGGCACCGCCAAGGGCGGCATCGTCGTCGCGGTCCAGCGCGAGCTGGGCGTCCCGGTCAAGCTGATCGGGCTCGGCGAGGGCGCGGACGACCTGGCCCCGTTCGAACCGGCGGCATTCGTGGACGCTCTCCTCGGGGAGTGACCCCCGGCCGCCGCCCGCACGCGAGGAAGCGCCCGCCTCCCGGTCCGCCCGGGGACGGGCGCTTCGCCGTTCCTCCCGCCGGGGAAGGCGCCCCGGAGGACGCCGAGCGCGGGCAGCCGGAGTCTCGCGGGCCGTGCTCACGGGCACGGGCGAGGGGCGGGGCCGGCCGCCGCGGGGGTGGACGGGCACCCGGGGCAGGGCGCCGAGCCGTGGCCGCCGGCCGGAGGGGGAGGACCGCGCGCCCGTGCCTCACGGGCCCGGGGGCGCTGATCCCCGCACGCTGCGACGCCCCCGGCGAGGGCCGGACGGTCCCCGTCGCCCGCGCCGGCCCGCGCGGAGCGGTCCGGGCCCGACGGGCGAGGCGGGCGGGCCCGCCTCGCGGGACCAGGCGGACGCCCTCACGCGCGGCCGGGGCCCGTGCTCCCGGCGCCCCGCTCACCGCGCCATGGCCGGAGCGCCCCGGCCGTGCGGGCGCGCGAGCGGTGGGCCACGTACGCCAGGGTGCCCAGGAGCAGGCGCGCCTGAGGGGGGCGGGTGGCGGAGTCCAGGGCGGGGGAGCGCAGCCAGCGGACCGGGCCCAGGCCCGCACGGTCGAACGGCGGGGCCGTGACGTGCGTACCGGGGCCGAGGGCGCGCAGGTCCAGGGCGGCCGGGTCGTCCCAGCCCATGCGGTACAGCAGCCGGGGCAGGGCGGCGGCCGCCCCCGGCGCGACGAAGAACTGGGCGCGCCCGTCCGGGGTGGCGCTGACCGGGCCGACGGGCAGGCCCATGCGCTCCAGGCGGGCCAGGGCGTGGAGACCGGCGGGCTCGGCCACCTCCAGCACGTCGAAGGCGTGTCCCACCGGGAGCATCGCGGAGGCTCCGGGGAACCCGGCCCAGGTCCGGGTGACCTCGTCCAGCGGAGCCCCGGCGGGGATCCGCGGCGCGAAGTCCAGGGGGTGTGCGCCCGGCGCCGGGCAGTCCGGCCGTCCGCAGGAACAGGAGCCGGCGGCGGCCCGGGCGCCCGGGAGGACGTCCCAGCCCCACAGGCCGGTGTACTCCGCCACGGTGGTGGCGTCCGACGCGCGGCCGCGGCGGCGCGAGCCGGACCGGATGTCGCGGATGCCCCGGCTGATACCGATCGTGAAGCCCATGCCCCCTCCAACGGGTCCGGCGAACCGGTGGTTACGCAGCGGACGCGGAATGTGACGCTCTGTTTGCGGCTTCCCCGTGCCGGCCGGCCCAAGCGGCGTCCGGAAGCTCCAGGGGTGGTGCGCCTGGCGGTGTGCGCCCCTGTCTGCGTCACCGCGTCCACTCTTGGCTGTCCAGTGTCAAGTGAACCCCGGGACGGCAACCGTGAGTTCATTCGAAGGGGTGGCGAATGGTGGCGATTGTGCATCCGCCATGGCTGGACGGGTGATCGTGGGACTACGGTGTGTGCACGGCTTCTTGGGGCACATGCTCTTGTGGGTATGCCGGAGGCAACTCGGCTTTCCGTTCGAAGGGTGGCAAGCGCCGGACGGGCGGCCCCGACAACCGGCATTCTGATAAGGCTTGGCGCACTCAGCGACAAGTGGTCTTCAGGGATGGGGGCGTTCCAGTGAGCGGCAACGGCGGTGGCGGGACGAGTACGGCGAGTCCGGAGAAACGTCCGAACGAGCTGCTCGCCTCGTGGTTCGTCCGCAGCGGCTGGTCCAAGGGCGAACTGGCCCGTCAGGTCAACCGCAGGGCACGCCAGTTGGGCGCCAACCACATCTCCACCGACACCTCGCGCGTGCGCCGCTGGCTGGACGGCGAGAACCCCCGCGAACCCATCCCCAGGATCCTCTCCGAACTGTTCTCCGAGCGCTTCGGCGTCGTCGTCTCCGTCGAGGATCTGGGCCTGCGCACGACCCGCCCGGCACCCTCCGCCACCGGCGTCGACCTGCCGTGGACGGGCCCGCAGACCGTGGCCCTGCTCAGCGAGTTCTCGCGCAGCGACCTGATGCTGGCGAGGCGCGGCTTCCTCGGGAGCTCGCTGGCCCTCTCCGCGGGCCCGTCCCTGATCGAGCCCATGCAGCGCTGGCTCGTCCCCACCCCGTCCGCCCCGCAGACGCACCCGGCGGCGGACCCCTCCGCCCCGGGGCGCGGCCGGGGCCGGCTGTCCAAGCCGGAGCTGGACCTGCTGGAGACCACCACCGTCATGTTCCGGCAGTGGGACGCCCAGTGCGGCGGCGGCCTGCGCCGGAAGGCCGTCGTCGGGCAGCTGCACGAGGTCACCGACCTCCTGCAGGAGCCCCAGCCCGAGGCCACCACCCGCCGCCTGTTCAAGGTGGCCGCCGAACTCGCCGAACTCGCGGGCTGGATGTCCTACGACGTGGGACTGCAGCCCACCGCCCAGAAGTACTTCGTCCTCGCGCTGCACGCCGCCAAGGAGGCCGGCGACCGCCCCCTCGGCTCGTACATCCTCTCCAACATGAGCCGCCAGATGATCCACCTCGGCCGCCCGGACGACGCCCTGGAACTCATCCACCTCGCCCAGTACGGCAGCCGCGACTGCGCCGGCCCGCGCACCCAGGCGATGCTGTACGCGATGGAGGCCCGCGCCTACGCCAACATGGGCCAGCCCGGTCGGTGCAAGCGGGCGGTCCGCATGGCCGAGGACACCTTCGCCGAAGCCGCCGAGTGGGACGAGCCCGACCCCGGCTGGATCAGCTTCTTCACCGAGGCCGAGCTGTACGGCGAGAACTCCCACTCCTTCCGCGACCTGGCCTACGTCGCCGGCCGCAGCCCCACCTACGCCTCCCTCGCCGAACCGCTGATGCAGCGCGCCGTGGAACTCTTCGCCCGGGAGCGCAGCGAGCACCAGCGCTCCTACGCCCTCAACCTGATCGGCATGGCCACCGTCCACCTCCTCCAGCGCGAACCCGAACAGGGCGCGGCCCTCGCCACCGACGCCATCCGCGCGGCCAAGAAGGTCCGTTCGGAACGCGTGAACACCCGTATCCGAAAGACGGTGGACACCGCCGTCCGCGACTTCGGCGACCTCGCCGTCGTCGTCGACCTCACCGAGCGGCTCGCCGCCGAGCTGCCGGAGACCGCCGAAGCGGTCTGACCGCGGCGGAACCCGCAGACCCCGGCCGCGGCCGGCCCTCCCGAACTGCCCGACTCGGCTCCCCCATGCCAGTCATTTCGGAGGCCGGCCGCGGCCGGTCCCGTTCCCGGACCCGCGGCACCGGCCGTCCGCGGCGACCGGCCCCGCGGTTCACCGACGCGTAACACGCCACGGCTCTTCGTCACGGCGGCGAAACAACGAGGGGCGCCCGCCGAAACCGCGCCGCGCGAATCTCATGGCGCACGACCGGCCCACCCCTCCATCCGCTCGAGGCTTCGCCCGCACGGGCCGTACACAAGACGAGGAGACGCCGATGGCACCAGCCGTCGCCCTGGCCGCGGACGCGCCCACGCTGTCCGCCGCCAACACAGGGTTCATGCTCATCTGTTCCGCCCTGGTGATGCTCATGACGCCGGGTCTGGCCTTCTTCTACGGAGGCATGGTCCGCGTCAAGAGCACCCTGAACATGCTGATGATGAGTTTCATCAGCCTGGGCATCGTCACCGTCCTCTGGGTGCTGTACGGCTTCTCCATGGCGTTCGGCACCGACTCCGGCAGCCTCATCGGCTGGAACTCCGACTGGGTGGGCCTCAGCGACATCGGCCTCACCGAACTGTGGGACGGCACCACCATCCCGCTCTTCGTGTTCCTGGTCTTCCAGATGATGTTCGCCGTCCTCACCCCCGCGCTGATCAGCGGCGCCCTCGCCGACCGCGTGAAGTTCACCGCCTGGGCGCTGTTCGTCGCCCTGTGGGTCACCGTCGTCTACTTCCCGGTCGCCCACTGGGTCTGGGGCTCCGGCGGCTGGGCCTTCGAACTCGGCGTCATCGACTTCGCCGGCGGAACGGCCGTCCACATCAACGCGGGCGCCGCCGCGCTCGGCGTGATCCTCGTCATCGGCCGGCGCATCGGCTTCAAGAAGGACCCGATGCGCCCGCACAGCCTCCCGCTGGTCATGCTCGGCGCCGCCCTGCTGTGGTTCGGCTGGTTCGGCTTCAACTCCGGCTCCTGGCTCGGCAACGACGACGGCGTGGGCGCCCTGATGTTCGTCAACACCCAGGTCGCCACCGGCGCCGCGGTGCTCGGCTGGCTCGCCTACGAGAAGATCCGCCACGGCGCCTTCACCACGCTGGGCGCCGCCTCCGGAGCCGTCTCCGGCCTCGTCGCCATCACCCCCGCCGGCGGCGCGGTCTCCCCGCTCGGCGCCATCGCGGTCGGCCTGATCGCCGGTGTCCTGTGCGCCATGGCCGTCGGCCTGAAGTACCGGTTCAACTACGACGACTCCCTCGACGTCGTCGGCGTCCACCTCGTCGGCGGCATCATCGGCTCCCTGCTCGTCGGCTTCTTCGCCACCGGCAAGGGCCAGTCCGACGTGGCCGGCCTCTTCTACGGCGGCGGCCTCGACCAGTTCTGGAAGCAGTGCGCCGGCGTCTTCGGCGTCCTCGCCTACTCCCTGATCGCCTCCGCGGTCCTCGCCCTCCTCCTCGACAGGACCATCGGCATGCGCGTCTTGGAGGACGACGAGGTCGCCGGCATCGACCAGGCCGAACACGCCGAGACCGCCTACGACTTCAGCGGCACCGGCGGCGGATCCCGCACCACCGCCGCCCCCGCTCCCGCCGCCCCGGCCGAAAGCAAGAAGGTGGACGCATGAAGCTCATCATCGCCGTCGTGAAGCCGCACCGGCTCGACGAGATCAAGGAGGCCCTGCAGGCCTTCGGCGTGCACGGCCTGACCGTCACCGAGGCCAGCGGCTACGGCCGCCAGCGCGGCCACACCGAGGTCTACCGGGGCGCCGAGTACACCGTCGACCTCGTCCCCAAGATCCGCATCGAGGTGCTGGTCGAGGACGACGACGCCGAACAGCTCATCGACGTGATCGTCAAGGCGGCCCGCACCGGCAAGATCGGTGACGGGAAGGTCTGGTCCCTCCCGGTCGAGACGGCCGTACGGGTCCGCACCGGCGAACGCGGCCCCGACGCCCTCTGACGGCACCGCCGCACCGCACAGCACAGCGCTGCACGGCACAGCGCTGCACGGCACTGCACAGCACCGAACAAGGAGCCGCCGGGTGACGGGTACGGACACGCACCACACGGACGCGACGGAGCCCGGCGGCTACGCGGCGGCCCGGCTGCGCCTCCTCACCGAGGACGCGCGGCCCGGGCCGCACCGGCGCACCGCCCTCGCGGACCTGACCGATGCCTGGCTCGCCGCCCTGTTCACCGCGGCCCGCCCGGCGCCCCGGGGCGTCAGCCTGATCGCCGTCGGAGGGTACGGGCGCGGCGAACTCTCCCCGCGCAGCGACCTCGACCTGCTCCTCCTGCACGACGACGGCGACAGCGAGGCCGTCGCCGCCCTGGCCGACCGCCTCTGGTACCCCGTCTGGGACCTCGGCCTGGCCCTCGACCACTCGGTACGCACCCCCGCCGAGGCCCGCCGCACCGCCGCCGACGACCTCAAGGTCCAGCTGGGCCTGCTCGACGCCCGGCACCTCGCCGGAGACCTCGGCCTCACCACCGCGCTGCGCACCACCGTGCTCGCCGACTGGCGCAACCTCGCCCCCCGGCGCCTGCCGGAGCTGCGGGACCTGTGCGCCGAGCGCGCCGCACGCCAGGGGGAACTGCGCTACCTGCTGGAACCCGACCTCAAGGAGGCCCGCGGCGGCCTCAGGGACGCCACCGCCCTCCGCGCCGTGGCCGCCTCCTGGCTCGCCGACGCCCCCCGCGAGGGCCTCGCCGACGCCCGCCGTCACCTCCTCGACGTGCGCGACGCCCTGCACCTGGCCACCGGCCGCGCGACCGACCGGCTCGCCCTCCAGGAACAGGACCAGGTCGCCGGCCGGCTCGGACTCCTCGACGCCGACGCCCTGCTGCGCCAGGTCTACGAGGCCGCCGGCGTCATCACCTACGCGAGCGACGTCACCTGGCGCGAGGTGGGACGCGTCCTGCGCTCCCGCGCCGCCCGGCCCACCCTGCGCACCCTCCTCGGCGGCCGGCGGACCGCCGAGCGGACCCCCCTCGCCGAGGGAGTCGTCGAACAGGACGGCGAAGCGGTCCTCGCCCGCACCGCCCGCTCGGAACGCGACCCCGTGCTCCCGCTGCGCGCCGCGGCCGCCGCCGCCCAGGCCGGACTCCCGCTCTCCCGCCACGCCGTACGGCACCTGGCCGCCACCGCGCCCCCGCTGCCCGCCCCCTGGCCCGCGGAGGCCCGCGAGCAGCTCGTCACCCTGCTCGGATCCGGACCTCCGGCCGTCGACGTGTGGGAGGCCCTGGACGCCGAGGGCCTGATCAGCCGGCTGCTGCCCGACTGGGAACGTGTGCGCTGCCGCCCGCAGCGCAACGCCGTCCACGTCTGGACCGTCGACCGGCACCTCGTCGAGACCGCCGTGCGCGCCTCCGCGCTCACCCGCCGCGTCCACCGCCCCGACCTGCTCCTGGTCGCCGCCCTGCTGCACGACATCGGCAAGGGCTGGCCCGGCGACCACTCGGTGGCCGGCGAGGTCATCGCCAAGGACATGGCCGCCCGCCTCGGCTTCGACGGCCCCGACGTCACCGTGATCTCCACCCTCGTGCGCCACCACCTGCTCCTCGTCGAGACCGCCACCCGGCGCGACCTGGACGACCCGGCGACGGTGCGCGCGGTCGCCGAGGCCGTCGGATCGCCCGGCACCCTGGAACTGCTGCACGCCCTCACCGAGGCCGACGCCCTCGCCACCGGGCCCGCCGCCTGGTCCGCCTGGCGCGCCCGGCTGGTCACCGACCTGGTGCACCGCGTCTCGGCGGTCCTCGCCGGTGATCCGCCCGCCGGCCCGGCGGAGGCGGCGCCCACCGCCGAACAGGAGCGGCTCGCCGTCGAGGCCGCCGCCACCGGCGGGCCGGTGCTCGCCCTGCGCACCCGGCCCGAGCCGCCCGGACCGGGGGAGACCTCCGCCGGCCCCGAGCCGCTCGGCGTCGAACTCCTCGTCGCCGTGCCCGACCAGCCGGGCGTGCTGCCCGCGGTCGCCGGGGTGCTCGCCCTGCACCGGCTCACCGTCCGCACCGCCGGGCTGCGCGCGGTGGGCCTCCCCGACGGCGTGGACGGCACCGTGCTGCTCCTGGACTGGCGGGTCGCCGCCGAGTACGGCTCCCTCCCGCAGGCCGCCCGGCTGCGCGCGGACCTGGTGCGCGCCCTGGACGGCGGCCTGCGCGTCGCCGGCCGCCTCGCCGAGCGGGACGCCGCCCACCCGCGCCGCCTCGGCCGCGCGGCCCCGCCGCCCCGGGTGACCGTCGCCCCCGCCGCCTCGCGGCACGCCACGGTGATCGAGGTGCGGGCCCAGGACGCCCCCGGCCTGCTGTTCCGGATCGGCCGGGCCCTGGAGGACGCCGGGATCCGGGTGCGCAGCGCGCACGTCAGCACCCTCGGCGCCAACGCCGTCGACGCGTTCTACGTCACGCGCGACGACGGAGTGCCGCTGCCCCACGACGAGGCCCGGGCCGTGACCCGCACCCTGGAGAACGCCCTGCGGGAATGATCCGGCGCCCCGCATCCGCGTCCGGCCCTCCCGCCCGGTCCGGCGGACCCCCGAGTACGGCAGGCGGGGAGGAATTGCTCGCGGAGCCGGATACCCTGGAGGGCAGTCCAGAACGCCCCCGATCCCGAGGACCGACGCCGCCGTGTTCGACACCCTCTCCGACCGCCTCAGCGCGACCTTCAAAAACCTCCGCGGAAAAGGCCGGCTGAGCGAAGCGGACATCGACGCCACGGCGCGCGAGATCCGTATCGCCCTCCTCGAGGCCGACGTCGCCCTGCCGGTGGTGCGCGCGTTCATCAAGAACGTCAAGGAACGCGCGCTCGGCGCCGAGGTCTCCAAGGCGCTCAATCCCGCCCAGCAGATCATCAAGATCGTCAACGACGAGCTGGTCCAGGTGCTCGGCGGCGAAACCCGTCGCCTCCGCTTCGCCAAGCAGCCGCCCACCGTGATCATGCTCGCGGGTCTGCAGGGTGCCGGTAAGACCACCCTCGCGGGCAAGCTCGGCAAGTGGCTCAAGGACCAGGGGCACTCCCCGGTGCTGGTCGCGGCCGACCTCCAGCGCCCGAACGCCGTCAACCAGCTGAGCGTGGTCGCCGAGCGCGCCGGCGTGGCCGTCTACGCCCCGGAGCCCGGCAACGGTGTCGGCGACCCGGTGAAGGTCGCCAAGGACTCCATCGAGTTCGCCCGGACCAAGGTCCACGACATCGTGATCGTGGACACCGCCGGCCGCCTGGGCATCGACCAGGAGATGATGCGGCAGGCCGCGGACATCCGCGACGCGGTCTCGCCCGACGAGATCCTGTTCGTCGTCGACGCGATGATCGGCCAGGACGCCGTCAACACCGCCGAGGCCTTCCGCGACGGCGTCGGCTTCGACGGCGTGGTGCTCTCCAAGCTGGACGGCGACGCCCGCGGTGGTGCGGCCCTGTCGATCCGCCAGGTCACCGGCAAGCCGATCATGTTCGCCTCCAACGGCGAGAAGCTGGACGACTTCGACGCCTTCCACCCGGACCGGATGGCCTCCCGCATCCTCGACATGGGTGACCTGCTCACCCTGATCGAGCAGGCGGAGAAGACGTTCAGCCAGGAAGAGGCCGAGAAGATGGCCTCCAAGCTGGCGTCCAAGAAGGGCCAGGACTTCACCCTGGACGACTTCCTGGCCCAGATGGAGCAGGTCCGCAAGATGGGCTCCATCTCCAAGCTGCTCGGCATGCTCCCGGGCATGGGCCAGATGAAGGACCAGATCAACAACCTCGACGAGCGCGACGTCGACCGCACCGCCGCCATCATCAAGTCGATGACCCCGGCCGAGCGCCAGGAACCGACGATCATCAACGGCTCCCGCCGCGCCCGGATCGCCAAGGGCTCCGGTGTCGAGGTCAGCGCCGTGAAGAACCTGGTCGAGCGGTTCTTCGAGGCCCGCAAGATGATGTCCCGCATGGCGCAGGGCGGGGGCATGCCGGGGATGCCCGGGATGCCGGGCATGGGCGGCGGCCCCGGCCGGCAGAAGAAGAAGCAGAAGCAGGCCAAGGGCAAGCAGCGCTCCGGCAACCCGATGAAGCGCAAGCAGCAGGAGCAGGAGGAGGCCGCGCGCCGCGCGGCGGCGGCCGAGGGCGGCAACGCCTTCGGACTGCCGCAGCAGGGCGGCAAGGACTTCGAACTGCCCGAGGAGTTCAAGAAGTTCATGGGCTGACGGGCGGCCGGCCCGCCACGCCCCACGTCCGCCGAGGGCGCCCCTCCCGTGGGAGGGGCGCCCTCCGGGCGTTTCAGGGGGTGCGGGCGATCAGGTACCGGAAGACGTTCGGCATCCACACCGTGCCGTCCGGGCGCTGGTACGGGTGCAGCGCCTCGGCCAGTTCCTTGGCGACCTGCACCTGGTCCGTGGCCGCGATCGCCGGGTCGAACAGACCGGTCGACAGCAGGCCCCGCAGCGCGCTGTCCGGGTCGGCGTAGCCGAACGGGCAGGCCACCCGCCCCGAGCCGTCCGGCCGCAGGCCCGCCCGGGCGGCGACCTCCTCCAGGTCGTCGCGGTGCGCGGGACGCCAGGTGCCGGTGCCGCGCGCCGGCTGCGCCGCGTCGGTGGCGGTGCGCAGCACCGAGAGCGTGGCGCACCGCTCCGGCGGACCCCACCCGGTCAGCACCACGGCGGCGCCGCGTCCGGCGAGCGGCACGGCCTCGGCGAGCAGCCCGGCCAGGGCGTCCGCGTCCCCGGCCAGGCAGCCGATCGGCTCGAAGGCGGTGACGACGGTGTACGGGGGCTGCGGACCGGGAGCGGCGTCGCCCGGTTCGCCGCGCACGATGCGGGTGTCCGGGCGCCCGTGGGGCTCCCGGTCCTCCGGCAGCAGCCGCTCGCGGGCGAGGCGCAGCCGGTCGGTGCCGGTGTCGACCCCGGTGACGGCGGCGCCGCGCGAGGCGGCCATCAGCAGCGCGAGTCCGGAGCCGCAGCCGAGGCCGAGGAGCCGGGTCGTCGGCCCCACGTCGAGCCGTTCGTGGACGGCCTCGTAGAGCGGGACGAGCATCCGTTCCTGGATCTCGGACCAGTCACGCGCGCGTGCCCGCAGGTCCACGCGGGGGGCGGCCCCCGCCTGAGGCGGGTGCTGCCGCACGAGCGTAGGTGTCATAGGTAAGAGCCCCAATCAGCCGAGAATTGCCGCTGTGCCCGATTCCTTGGCCCCCGTGCAGTGCGCTCGCACTCCCCCCGTATGCCAGGTAACTCCGCCCTCGACCCGGCGTCCAGTGGAAGGAGGCGGCGGCTTGGGAGTTGCTCGTGCCAGTGGCAAGAATTCACCCGGCGGCAACACGGGACGCCCCGGTGCGACGCCGCCGGCGAGCGGGGCGGCGCGGCGGCCGTGCCCGGGGCCCGGTAACGTCACCGTCGTACCGTCCGTCCGTCCGTCCGGTCGTACCGTCCGTCCGGTCGTACCGTCTGCCTGTCGGACCGGGGCCCCGGACGTGTGCCGCGGGAGACGGCCGAAACGCCTCTTGCGTTTCCGCCGCCCCTGGCATGATCGGCGTACCCTCCGGGGCTACACACCGGGCCGTACGTCGGCCTACGTACCGCCTTGCGGTGAGCTGCGAGGCTTCTCCGCAGATCGGCGCACGCGCCCTCGTCGCGACGCATCAGTGAGAACTGACGGGTACGTGCAAAATATTTGGGATGGCCCGGAATCGGAACACACAGCCACCCCGGCTCGTTGTCATTACGTGAGCACGACACAGACACCACCTGTACTCGCCGCAGAACTGGCGCAGGCGTGGGCCGACATCCAGCGGCACCACCCCGAACTGCCGGATCTTGCCGCGCCCGAGTCCCTGATCGGGGAGTCGTCGTCCGCGTGCGGTCACGAGCTCTCCTTCGAGCGACTGCTGCACGAGGCAGTCCATGGCGTCGCCGCCGCGCGCGGCGTACGCGACACGTCCCGAGCGGGCCGCTACCACAACCGCCGGTTCCTCGCGATCGCCGAGGAGCTGGGCCTGGACCACCCCGAGGAGCCGCACCCGAGCAGCGGTTTCTCGCTGGTCACGCTCACTCCCGAGGCGAAGCGCCGGTACCGCCCGACCATCGAGCGCCTCCAGCGCGCGCTGAAGGCCCACTCCGCCGCCACCGCCGGCGACACCGCGCGCAGCTTCCGCGGTCCCGCCGCACGGCACGGATCCTCCGGAGGAGGTGTACGCGTCAAGGCAGTGTGCGACTGCGGGCGCAACGTCCGCGTCGTCCCGTCTGTCCTGGCCCAGGCCCCCATCGTCTGCGGCGGCTGCGGCAAGCCGTTCCGCATTCCGGAGGTCGTGGCAGCGGCAGGCTGACCCCGCCCGGCATCTCGTGGGTGCCGGAGGGTCAGGTGCCGGTGTGCCCGAGGCGCTCCGCACACCCGCGGAGCGCCTCGGCGTCGTGCCCGCCCGCACCCGTGGTCGGCGGCCTCCCGCGCGTGTGGCAGAATGGCCTGCTGTACTCGACAGCCGCACAGGACCCCTCTCTCCTCCGGCTGACGCGTCCGTCGGGCACTCGGGTACCGCAACCCCACGCGGCCTTCCCGCCGTGCCCAACCACGTCAAAACCAGGAGATTCCACTCCCGTGGCAGTCAAGATCAAGCTGAAGCGTCTGGGCAAGATCCGTTCGCCCCACTACCGCATCATCGTCGCCGACGCCCGTACCCGCCGTGACGGCCGGGCGATCGAGGAGATCGGCAAGTACCACCCGACGTACAACCCGTCGGTGATGGAGGTCGACAGCGAGCGCGTGGCGTACTGGCTCGGCGTCGGCGCCCAGCCGACGGAGGCCGTCCGCGCCATCCTGCAGAAGACCGGCGACTGGCAGAAGTTCAAGGGCGAGCCCGCCCCGGCGCCGCTGCTGCAGCCCGAGGAGAAGGCGGCCCGTCCCTCCTTCGAGGCGATCGGCGGCGACGACGACGCCAAGGGTGAGGCCATCACCCAGAAGAAGAAGGCGGACAAGAAGGACGAGGCCGCGGCCGACTCCTCCGCGTCCGAGCCGACCGAGGCCTGAGCATGCTCGAGGAGGCTCTCGAGCACCTCGTGAAGGGCATCGTCGACAACCCTGACGATGTGCAGGTCGCCTCGCGCAACCTGCGCCGCGGACGCGTGCTCGAGGTCCGGGTCCACCCGGACGACCTCGGCAAGGTGATCGGCCGCAACGGCCGCACCGCACGCGCCCTGCGCACCGTCGTGGGCGCCATCGGCGGCCGTGGTGTCCGGGTCGACCTCGTCGACGTGGACCACGTCCGCTGACGCTTATCGCAAACCGGCTCGGGCCGGGGAGGGCCACCGGCCGTCCCCGGCCCGAAGTCGTCCCGACAGGAGATACCGCACCGTGCAGCTGGTAGTCGCACGCATCGGCCGCGCCCACGGCATCAAGGGCGAGGTCACCGTCGAGGTCCGCACCGACGAGCCCGAGCTGCGGCTCGGCCCCGGTGCCGTCCTGGCCACCGACCCCCCCTCGGCCGGACCGCTCACCATCGAGACCGGCCGGGTCCACAGCGGGCGCCTCCTGCTGCGCTTCGAGGGCGTGCGCGACCGCACCGCCGCCGAGGCGCTGCGCAACACCCTCCTCATCGCCGACGTCGACCCCGACGAGCGGCCCGAGGACGAGGACGAGTACTACGACCACCAGCTGATCGACCTCGACGTGGTGACCGTGGACGGCACCGAGGTCGGCCGGATCACCGAGATCTCCCACCTGCCCGCCCAGGACCTGTTCGTGGTGGAGCGCCCCGACGGCAGCGAGGTCTACGTGCCGTTCGTCGAGGAGATCGTCACCGACATCGACCTGGAGGAACAGCGCGCGGTCATCGACCCGCCGCCCGGACTGATCGACGACCGCGCCGAGATCGCCTCCGCGCGCGACGACGCCGCCGGGGCCCGCGACGCCGCCGCCGGGACCCGCGACGACGCCGGGGACGACGCCTGATGCGGCTCGACGTCGTCACGATCTTCCCCGAGTACCTCGAACCGCTGAACGTCTCGCTGGTCGGCAAGGCCCGCGCCCGCGGGCAGCTCGACGTGCGCGTCCACGACCTGCGCGCCTGGACCCACGACCGGCACCACACCGTCGACGACACCCCCTACGGGGGCGGCCCCGGCATGGTGATGAAGCCCGAGCCGTGGGGCGAGGCCCTCGACACGGTCCTCGCGGACGGCTACGAGACGGGGACCGGCGCACCGGCGCTGATCGTGCCCGCCCCCAGCGGGCGCCCCTTCACCCAGGACCTCGCCGTCGAACTGTCCGAGCGTCCCTGGCTGATCTTCGCCCCGGCCCGCTACGAGGGCATCGACCGCCGGGTCGTCGACGAGTACGCGACCCGGATGCCCGTGTACGAGGTGTCCATCGGGGACTACGTCCTGGCCGGCGGCGAGGCGGCCGTGCTCGTCGTCACCGAGGCCGTGGCCCGCCTGCTGCCCGGCGTGCTGGGCAACGCCGAGTCCCACCGCGACGACTCCTTCGCCCCCGGCGCCATGGCCAACCTCCTGGAGGGCCCCGTGCACACCAAGCCGCCGCTGTGGCGGGGGCGGGGCATCCCGGACGTGCTGCTCAGCGGCCACCACGGCAGGATCGCCCGCTGGCGCCGCGACGAGGCGCTGAAGCGCACCACCGCTCACCGCCCCGACCTCATCGCGCGCTGCGAGCCTGGCGCGTTCGACCGCAAGGACCGCGAGATGCTGTCCGTCCTGGGCTGGGAACCGGACCCCGAGGGCGAGCCGTACGGCCGATTTTGGCGCAGGACCGACGACGTGGAAGAATAGGCCGCTGTTGTGCGTCGTTCCGGCGTGCGCCCCTGCCGCAGGGGGACACGACGCCCGCCCGTACCGCACATCCCCGAACCGAACCTCCTTGCCGTTGATGACCTGCGGCATCAGCGAAGAAAGCAGACGAAATGTCTCACCTGCTCGACTCCGTCGACTCCGCGTCGCTGCGCAGCGACGTCCCGGCCTTCCGCCCCGGCGACACCGTCAACGTCCACGTGCGCGTCATCGAGGGCAGCCGCTCCCGTGTGCAGCAGTTCAAGGGCGTGGTGATCCGCCGCCAGGGTGCCGGCGTCCGCGAGACCTTCACGGTCCGCAAGGTCTCCTTCTCCGTCGGCGTCGAGCGCACCTTCCCGGTGCACACCCCGATCGTGGAGAAGATCGAGCTCGTCACCAAGGGTGACGTCCGCCGCGCCAAGCTGTACTACCTGCGCGACCTCCGCGGCAAGGCTGCGAAGATCAAGGAGAAGCGCGAGAGCTGAGCGCTTTTCCGGGGTCGAGCCGGGGCCGGATACCATCTGGCCCCGATGGACACCGAAGCACAGCAGACGGAGCGCGACCGCTCCTCCCGCCCGGACACGACCGAGGACACCTCGGGGACACCGGGCCCGGAGGGCCGGTCGCGTTCCGCGTTGGGGCGGCGCATGGCGTGGCTCCCCGGCGGGTGGATCACCCTGACCCTGACGCTCTGCCTGGCCTTTCTGCTGGCGCTCAGCACGTTCGTGGTGCGGCCCTTCCAGATCCCCAGCGGCTCCATGGAGCCCGGATTGAGGATCGGGGACCGCGTTCTCGTAAACAAGTTGGCATACCGTTTCGGAGCCGCGCCGCAGCGCGGTGACGTGGTGGTGTTCGACGGAGGCGGGTACTTCGGCGACGGCGACTTCATCAAGCGCGTCGTCGGGGTCGGCGGTGACCGCGTGGTCTGCTGCGACGAGGAGGGGAGGATCCGGGTGAACGGCCGGTCGGTCGACGAGTCGGGCTTCCTGTTCCCCGGCGACGACGCGTCCACGGTCCCCTTCGACGTCGTGGTGCCCGACGGGCGCCTGTTCCTCCTCGGTGACCACCGCAGCGCCTCCAGCGACTCGCGCGACCGCCTCGGCTCGCCCGGCGGCGGCATGGTCCCGGCCGACGACCTGATCGGCCGCGCCGACGGGATCGCCTGGCCGTTCGACCGGGCCCGCCGGCTGCACCGGCCCGACGCCTACGCGCGCGTCCCGTCCCCGGCGGCCGGCCCGCACACCACGGGGGGTGCCCATGGGTAACCGCGGCAAGCCCCGGGGCGCACCGGCGAGCGCCGTGGAGAACCTGCTGCCCACCGGCTCCCGCCGGGCCGCCAAGGGCGACTCCCGCGGCCGGGCCGAGCGGCGCAGACTCCAGCGCAAGGTCAAGCGGCGCCGCCGCCGCAGTGCCGTCAAGGAGATCCCGCTGCTCGTCGGGGTCGCCGTCCTGATAGCGCTGGTCCTCAAGACCTTCCTGGTGCAGGCCTTCGTCATCCCGTCCGGCTCCATGGAGCAGACGATCCAGATCGGCGACCGGGTCCTCGTCGACAAGCTCACCCCGTGGTTCGGCTCCAAGCCGCAGCGCGGGGACGTCGTGGTGTTCAAGGACCCCGGCGGCTGGCTCCAGGACGAGCAGCCCGCGCCGAAGACGGACGACCCGATCGGCATCAAGCAGATCAAGGACGGGCTCACCTTCATCGGACTGCTGCCCTCCGACAACGAGCAGGACCTGATCAAACGGGTGGTCGGCGTCGGAGGCGACCGGGTCCAGTGCTGCGACCGCGAGGGCCGCGTCAGCGTCAACGGCGTCCCCCTGGACGAGAACGACTACCTGTACCCCGGCAACCGCCCGTCGACGATCCCCTTCGACGTCACCGTCCCCGAGGGACGGCTGTGGGTGATGGGCGACCACCGGTCCAACTCCGCCGACTCCCGCTCGCACCAGGACACCGACTACGGCGGCACCGTCTCCGAGGACGAGGTCGTCGGACGGGCGATGGTGATCGCCTGGCCGCTCGGTCACTGGAGCACGCTGGACGAACCGAGAACCTACGCGTCCGTGTCGGACTCGGCGCCCGTCACGACAGCGGGCCCCCCTCCGTCGCATAGGGTTGCCCCCGACGATCCGAACACGATGATGCAGCTCCCGATCCCTGCGGAACTCCCGCTCGTTATGGGAGTGGTGGGCCTGCTCCGTCCGAGGGGCGGGCGGCGGCAGAGAGTAAGGAGTTGGCGTGGGGGATGCGGCGCTTGGCGCACGGTCCGGGCACGAGGGCGAGGAGTACCGAGGACGTTCCGTCGGAGCGGCCCGTCCGTCGGCGGAGGACTCCGTGACCTCCGGGGAGCACTCCCCGGCGGGTGGCGGAGACGGACCCGGGGACCAGCCCCCCACGGCACGCGGCGGGGCGGACGGCAGCGCGCCCCGGGCGAAGAAGCCGCGCTCGTTCTGGAAGGAACTGCCGATCCTGATCGGCATCGCGCTGGTCCTGGCCCTGCTGATCAAGACGTTCCTGGTGCAGGCGTTCTCGATCCCGTCCGACTCGATGCAGAACACCCTCCAGCAGGGTGACCGGGTCCTGGTCGACAAGCTCACCCCGTGGTTCGGTTCCGAGCCCGAGCGCGGTGAGGTGGTCGTCTTCCACGACCCCGACAACTGGCTGGCGGGTGAGCCCACGCCCCAGCCCAACGCCCTGCAGCAGATGCTCAGCTGGATCGGCCTGATGCCGTCCGCCGAGGAGAAGGACCTCATCAAGCGGGTCGTCGGCGTCGGCGGCGACACCGTCGAGTGCAAGGGCACCGGCCCGCTGACAGTCAACGGCAAGGCGCTGAACGAGCCGTACGTGTACCCGGGCAACACCCCGTGCAGCCAGGACGACCAGGGCGGCCAGTTCAAGGTGAAGGTGCCCGAGGGCCACATCTGGGTCATGGGCGACCACCGGCAGAACTCCCGCGACTCGCGGTACAACCGGGCCGACAAGAACAACGGCATGGTGCCCGTGAAGGAGGTCGTCGGCCGGGCCGTCGTCATCGCCTGGCCGGTCAACCGCTGGGACAACCTCCCGGTCCCGGACACCTACGACCAGCCCGCACTGGACGCGGCCTCGGCGGCCGGCGCCGCCCTGACCCTCGCCCCGCAGGGCCTGGCACTCGTCGGCGCGGTGCCGCTGGTGCTGTGGCGCCGCCGGCGCGCGGACGTCGGCGGGGGCCGCTGAGAAGGGGCTGACCCGCCGAGGTACCGCCGGGTAGGGTGCCGCCCATGAGTGGTCAGAGCACGACACGCACGGCCTCCGGCAACGGCGGCCCGGGCCGGGGCCCCGCGCCGGGCCGGACCGGACGGCGTCTGTCCGGGCTGGCCGTGGCCCTGGGCATGGTGCTGTTCCTCGGCGGCTTCGTCTGGGGAGCGGTCGTGTACCGCCCGTACACCGTGCCGACCACCTCCATGGCCCCCACGATCGGCGCCGGAGACCGCGTCCTGGCCCAGCGCATCGACGACGCCGACGTGCGCCGCGGCGACGTCGTCGTCTTCCGTGACGAGAACTGGGCCGACGTGCCGGTCCTCAAGCGCGTGGTCGCAATCGGCGGCGACACCGTGTCCTGCTGCGAGAACGGCAGGCTGAAGGTCAACGGCAAGGAGATCGACGAACCGTATCTGCCGCGCGACGACCTCCTCGCCGGTCTCCAGACCTTCCCGGAGGTGACCGTGCCCGAGGGGCGGCTGTTCCTCCTCGGCGACGAGCGGTCCGGCTCGGTGGACTCCACCGCCCACCTCACCGACGCCGCCAACGGCACCGTCGCGCGCGGCGCGGTCCAGGCCCGGGTCGACGCCGTGGTGTGGCCGATGAACGGCATGCTGGAGGCCCCCGCCGGCTTCCGCGCGCTGGGCCCTCTGTCCTCGCCGGGCCCGCTGCCGGTGATGCTGGCCGTGATCGCCACGGGCGCGGTGCTGGTGCTCGGCGGCGCCGCCTACACCCCGCTCGCCCAGCGTGCGGCGGCCTCGCGCGCCCGGGCCGGCGGGGCTTCCGGCCCTTCTGGCTCCCCGGGGCCCTCCGGGACCGGAGCGGGGGCATCCGGTGGCCGCTGAGACCGCTCCGGTGCCCGGCGAGCAGCAGGCCGGACCGCGCCGGGTGGCCCGCGTGGTGTTGCTGGACCCGCAGGACCGCATCCTGCTGCTGCACGGTCACGAACCGGACGACCCCTCGGACGACTGGTGGTTCACCCCCGGGGGCGGCGTGGAGGGCGCGGAGACCCGCGAGGAGGCCGCGCTGCGGGAACTCGCCGAGGAGACCGGCATCACGGACGTGGAGCTCGGCCCGGTGCTGTGGCGGCGCAGGTGCTCCTTCCCCTTCGCCGGCCGCCGCTGGGACCAGGACGAGTGGTACTTCCTGGCGCGGACCGAACAGACCGCCACCGCCGCGACGGCACTGACCGATCTGGAACGCCGCAGTGTGGTGGGTGCACGGTGGTGGACGTGCCCGGAACTGGCTCGGGCGCATGAGACGGTGTATCCGACCAGACTCGCCGAGCTGCTGCGGAGGCTGCTCGACGAAGGTCCCCCCGCCGGGCCCGAGACCCTGGACACCGAAATCGTCTGAGGGCTTCCGGGACTGGCGCACAATGGGGGGATCGCACGCTGAAGGGGAACATGCCATGAGCGCCGAGGACCTCGAGAAGTACGAGACCGAGATGGAGCTCAAGCTCTACCGGGAGTACCGCGACGTCGTCGGTCTGTTCAAATACGTGATCGAGACCGAGCGCCGCTTCTACCTGACCAACGACTACGAGATGCAGGTGCACTCGGTCCAGGGAGAGGTGTTCTTCGAGGTGTCGATGGCGGACGCCTGGGTGTGGGACATGTACCGGCCCGCCCGCTTCGTCAAGCAGGTGCGCGTGCTGACGTTCAAGGACGTGAACATCGAGGAGCTCAACAAGAGCGACCTGGAGCTCCCGAGCGGGTGACGGAGTTTTCCACAACCGGCCGGTAGTCCACCAAGATCCACTTCGGGGTGCGGGCTGCGTGACGGTGGGTGCCGAAAGGCGGTGCCGACATGAAACCGAACGCAGACTCCGGACACGGCAGGTCCCCCGGGCGCGGTGCGCGCTCCGAACCCGGTGCACACCGCGAGCACGGTGCGCGGTCCGAACGCCCTGCGCGCATCGAGCACGGTGTGGGGTCCGCATCCGGTGAACACTTCGTGCACGGTGTGGGGTCCGAACCCGGTGAACACTTCGTGCACGGCGCGCGGTCCGGGCGCGTTACGCCGTCCGGGCGAGACGCGCACGTGCCGTCCGGGCGAGACGGGCGCGTGCCCTCCGCGCAGAGGCCGGAGGGCGTACCCGACCCGCAGAGCGCGCGGAGCCGGCCGTCGTCCGTGGTCCACGACGCACAGGCCGTGCGCGGCCGGGAGCCGGTAGCCAGGGCAGAAGGCGTGCGGTGCCGAAAGCCCGTACCCGGCACGCAGACCCCGTGGGGCGGGACGCCCGTATCCGGCCCCCGGGCCATGGAGGACGCGCCGGACGTCCCGGCGTCCCCGCGTCCCGGACGGCGGCTCCCCGCCCGCCCGGCGACCCGCGCGGCCGAGGGCGCCCGGGTCCGGGCCCGCGGCGCGGCGCGCCCGCAGGGCGCCCACCGGGCCCGCAGCGCACTGGGCCGGTACGGCGAGGCACTGGCCGCGCGGCGGCTGGCCGAGGCCGGCATGACCGTCCTGGAGCGCAACTGGCGCTGCGGCCGGGCCGGCGAGATCGACATCGTGGCCCGGGACGGGGACGTCCTCGTGGTCTGCGAGGTGAAGACGCGCCGGGCGGGGACGTTCCAGCACCCCATGGCAGCGGTCACGGCGGCCAAGGCGAACCGCCTGCGCGACCTGGCCGAACGCTGGCTGCGCGAGCACGGGGGAGCGCCACCCGGGGGCGTCCGTATCGACCTGGTCGGCGTCCTGCTGCCCACCCGCGGGGCTCCCCGGGTCGAGCACGCGCGGGGGGTGGCCTGAGATGGGTTTCGCCCGTACGTGCGCGGTCGCGCTGGTCGGCGTGGAGGGCGTGGTCGTGGAGGTGCAGGCCGACCTCGAACCGGGAGTCGCGGCGTTCACCCTGGTGGGCCTGCCGGACAAGAGCCTGACGGAGAGCCGGGACCGGGTCCGCGCGGCCGTGGTCAACTCCGGTGCCGAGTGGCCCCAGAAGAAGCTCACCGTGGGACTCAGTCCCGCGTCCGTGCCCAAGGCCGGCAGCGGTTTCGACCTCGCCGTCGCGTGCGCCGTGCTGGGCGCTGCGGAACGGCTCGACCCCCGGGTGCTGGCCGACATCGTGATGATCGGCGAGCTGGGCCTGGACGGCCGGGTCCGCCCCGTCCGCGGCACGCTGCCGGCCGTGCTGGCCGCGGCCGACGCCGGGTACGAGCAGGTCGTCGTACCGGAGTGCGCCGCCGCCGAGGCGTCCCTGGTGCCGGGGGTGTCCGTGCTGGGCATCCGCAGCCTGCGCCAGCTGATCGCGGTGCTCACCGACGAGCCCGTCCCCGAGGAGGAACCCGTGGAGCCCGGGCGCCCCGATCCGCTGCTGGCGGGCCTTCGGGTACCCGGCGCCGGTGCGGCCACCGGCATGCACGGGGCGTCCGCGGCCACCTGGGACCAGGGGCAGGGCCACGACCTCGCCGACATCGTCGGCCAAACCTCGGCACGGACCGCCGTCGAGGTGGCCGCGGCCGGCGGCCACCACCTGTTCCTGGAAGGGCCCCCGGGCGCCGGGAAGACCATGCTGGCGGAGCGCCTGCCGAGCCTGCTGCCCCCACTGGACCGCCAGGAGTCGCTGGAGGTCACCGCGGTGCACTCGGTGGCCGGCCTCCTCCCGCCGGGCAAACCCCTCGTCGCCACCGCCCCCTACTGCGCCCCGCACCACTCGGCCACGCTCCAGGCGCTCGTCGGCGGCGGACCGGGCGTCGCCCGCCCCGGCGCGGTCTCGCTCGCCCACCGGGGCGTGCTCTTCCTGGACGAGACCCCCGAGTTCAGCAGCCACGCCCTGGACGCCCTGCGCCAGCCGCTGGAGTCCGGGCACGTCGTGATCGCCCGCAGTTCCGGGGTCGTGCGCTTCCCGGCCAGGTTCCTGATGGTGCTCGCGGCCAACCCCTGCCCGTGCGGACGGTTCTCCCTGCGGGACGGCTCCTGCGACTGCCCGCCCTCCGCGGTCCGCCGCTACCAGGCGCGGCTCTCCGGACCCCTGCTGGACCGCGTCGACCTCAGGGTGGAGGCCGACCGCGTCACCCGCGCCGAACTCACCGCCGCCGGCGCCCGAGGGGAGTCCACCGCCACGGTCGCCGCCCGGGTGCGCTCCGCCCGAGAACGCGCGGCGGCCCGGTTCGAGGGCACCCCGTGGCGCACCAACAGCGACATCCCCGGGCGGGAGCTGCGCAGCCGCTGGGGAGCAGCTCCCGGCGCCATGGACGACGCCGAGCGGAGCCTGGAGCGGGGCGTGCTCACCGCCCGGGGCCTCGACCGGGTGCTCAGGGTCGCCTGGACCGTCGCCGACCTGGTCGGCCACGACCGTCCCCAGGTCACGGACGTCGCCCTCGCCCTGCAACTGCGCACCGGCGTCCCCCGGGGCGTGCCGATGGCCATCGGAGCCCTGACGTGAGCGCCGGGGCGCGGGTGAGCGGCGGCGGGGCGGACGAGAAGGCCGGGACCGGCCCCGGCCGCGGCTCTGCCGGGCACGCCGCACCCGGGGACGGCCGGGTCCCGCACCGCGCACCGGGGTCCGCCGCCGGCCACGGTCCGCACGACGGCGGGTGCGCGCGGCGCGGGGACGGCGGGAACCACGACGGAGACCCCGCCGACGACCTCCTCGCCAGGGTCTTCCTCGCCCGGGTGTTCGAACCCGGCGACGAGGCCGGCGGACGGTGGGTGCGGGAGCGCGGGGCGCCGGCGGTGGTGCGGCGGCTGCGGTCGGCCGGGCAGCCCCTGCCGGGAGTGAGCGGCAAGCGGTGGGCCGGGCTCCTCAGCCGGGCCGATCGGGCCGACCCGCGCGCGGATCTCGCCGTCGCCCGGGAGGCCGGCGTGCGCTTCATCTGCCCCGGTGCCGCCGAGTGGCCCCGGCAGCTCGACGACCTCGGGGACGCGCGCCCCCTCGGACTCTGGGTGCGCGGCCCGGCCGACCTGCGGATGTGGGCCCTGCGCTCGGTCGCCGTCGTGGGGGCGCGCGCCTGTACCCCGTACGGCGCCCACATGGCCACTACGCTCTCCGCCGGACTCGTCGAGAGCGGCTGGGTCGTGGTGTCCGGCGGCGCCTACGGCATCGACGGCGCCGCGCATCGCGGGGCTCTCGGCTCCGGCGGCGCCACCGTCGCCGTCCTCGCCTGCGGCGTCGACCGCCCCTACCCGCGCGGCCACACCGGCCTCATCACCAGGATCGCGGAACAGGGCCTGGTCATCGGTGAGTTGCCGCCGGGCGACCATCCCACGCAGAGCAGGTTCATCCTCCGCAACCGGGTGATCGCCGCCCTCACCCGGGGCACCGTGGTCGTCGAGGCCGCCCACCGCAGCGGCTCCCTGGTGACGGTGCGGGCGGCCCGGCGTCTGGGACGTCACACGATGGGGGTACCGGGACCCGCCACCAGCGGCCTCTCCGCCGGCGTGCACGAACTGCTGCGGCAGGACGCCGTACTCGTCACCGACGCGGCCGAGGTCGTGGAAATGGTCGGCGGCATGGGCGACCTGGCACCCGAGCGCCGGGGGCCCGTGCTGCCCAGGGACCTGCTGGAACCGGCCGCCCGCCGCGTTCTCGCCGCACTGCCGGGACGCGGTACAGCCGGCCCCGACGAGGTCGCCCGCGGCGCGCAGACCACGCCGGACGACGCGGTCGCGAGACTGTACGAACTGCGAGCACTTGGATACGTCGAACGACACGGCGACGGCTGGAAGTTGACACGCCAGGCGGTGATCCCGGCCGAGCGGTGATCACTTCGCGTTCTGACCGAGCGTGTTCGGCCGTCCGGGGGAACGCCGACATCCCTTGGAAAATACGTCAGTTGGGACACCCGGGTGATCACTGAGAGCGACGGTCGGGCGGCCGTGCGGCCGGGTGCGGAACGTCGTGGTGCGGGGTCCGCCTCACCCTCTTCGCGCAACGCGACGCCTCAGTCACGCTACGCTCACAAGGGCCCGAACGGGCACGCACCCCACCACACCGGTACTCCGGCACCAGGCAGCACCACTCCACGGCAGAACGGCACAAGGCGACGAATGCCCCAGCACACCTCCGGGTCAGACCGGGCGGCGATCCCCCCAGCCGCCCGCGACCATGGCAACGTGCGGCCGCCCGCTCCCTCGACGCTCGACGAGCTGTGGCGGTCGTACAAGGAGACGGGGGACGAGCGGCTGCGGGAGCAGTTGATCCTGCACTACTCGCCGCTGGTGAAGTACGTCGCCGGCCGGGTCGGCGTGGGGCTCCCGTCCAACGTGGACCAGGCGGACTTCGTCTCCTCCGGCGTCTTCGGGCTGATCGACGCGATCGAGAAGTTCGACGTCGAGCGGCAGATCAAGTTCGAGACCTACGCGATCACCCGCATCCGGGGCGCGATGATCGACGAACTGCGCGCACTGGACTGGATCCCGCGTTCCGTGCGGCAGAAGGCACGCAACGTGGAGCGGGCCTACGCGACCCTGGAGGCGCGGCTCCGGCGCACCCCGTCGGAGAGCGAGGTCGCCCGCGAGATGGGCATCGCGGTGGACGACCTGCACGCGGTTTTCAGCCAGCTGTCGCTCGCCAACGTCGTGGCCCTGGAGGAGCTGCTGCACGTCGGGGGCGAGGGCGGCGACCGGCTGAGCCTGATGGACACCCTGGAGGACACCTCCGCCGACAACCCGGTCGAGGTGGCCGAGGACCGGGAGCTTCGGCGGTTCCTGGCCCGCGCCATCAACACCCTGCCCGACCGGGAGAAGACCGTCGTCACGCTGTACTACTACGAGGGCCTCACCCTGGCCGAGATCGGCAACGTGCTGGGCGTGACGGAGAGCAGGGTCAGCCAGATCCACACCAAGTCGGTGCTCCAGCTGCGGGCCAAGCTGGCCGGTTTCGCCCGCTGAGCCGAAGGCTCGGGGCGACCCTCGCGGAGGGGCGGGCACACACACTGCCCCGTTGCCCCCAGTCGGCGAATCGCCTGACGCCGACCGCCCCTGCGTCCGGCGGATGCCCCTGCGCCCGTTGGCTGCCCCTGCACCGTGGGCGCTTGCGTCCATCGCTTTTCGGCCGTGGCCGTGGCCGTGGCCGGGACCCGGTCGCGGAACGGCCGGGCACCGTCCGGCCGGAGGCCCGGCGACCTGCGGTTCCGGTCGGGTGACTCCCGTCCCGGACGGTCCATCCGTACAGTGGACGGCGTGCCAAGGATTCGAGCGGCCTCCGTGGCCGAGCACCGGTCGATGCAGCGAGCCGCCCTGCTGGACGCGGCACGCTCCCTGCTGTCCGAGGGCGGTACGGAGGCGCTGACCTTCCCCGCGCTCGCCGAGCGCACGGGTCTCGCGCGCTCGTCCGTGTACGAGTACTTCCGGTCGCGGGCCGCCGTGGTCGAGGAACTGTGCGAGGTCGACTTCCCGGTCTGGGCGGCCGAGGTCGAGGCGGCGATGGCCGCGGCCGAGGGGACCGACGCCAAGGTCGAGGCGTACGTCCGCACGCAGCTGGAACTCGTCGGCGACCGGCGGCACCGGGCCGTGGTGGCGATCTCGGCCAGCGAGCTGGACGCCGGCGCCCGGGAGAAGATCCGGGCCGCGCACGGCGGTCTCATCACCATGATCGTCGAGGCCCTGGACGAACTGGGCCACGCCCAGCCCCGCCTGGCCGCCATGCTGCTCCAGGGCGTGGTCGACGCGGCCGTGCGACGCCTCGAACTCGGCGCGGCGGAGGACCCCCGGACCATCACGGACGCGGCGGTCTCCATGGCCCTGCGGGGCGTCCGCGCCTGACCCTCCCGAAACCGCTGCCCGGCCGCCGGCGCGGCTCCCGGACCACAGACGACGGTGCACCGAGGCTGCGGTCACGCGGTGCAACGAGGCTCCGGTCACGCGGAGCACCGAACTCCGGTCGCGCGGAGCAACGTCACCCGGATCAGAGCGGGACCCGGACCCGGACCCGGACTACCGCCCAGGCCCGTCACCCGTCCCCGTCCCCGCTCCCGCACGCTCACCCCGGCACCGGAACGTCCAGCACCGGCAGGAGTCTCGACGGGCCGCGGTGCAGCAGCCACGGCGGGAGCAGGGTGAGCGGGTCCAGGTAGGTGTCCCCGCGGAGCAGCCCCCAGTGCAGGCACGGGGCGGCGGCGCAGTGGGAGCCCGTGGGTTCCACGGTGCCGAGGACCGTGCCCGCGCCGACCAGGTCCCCCTTCGTCACGGACACCCGGACCGGCTCGTAGGTCGTGCGCAGCGGAGGGTCCCCCGTGTCCGCCAGCTCCACCGACACGACCCCCTTTCCGGCCACCCGGCCCGCGAACGAGACCCGTCCCGCCGCCACCGCCCTCACCGGCGTCCCGGGAGGCGCCCCCAGGTCGACGCCGCGGTGTCCCCGCCCGTACGCCGTCGCCGGAGGCTCCCAGCCCCGCAGCACCCGTGGCCGCACCCCCACCGGCCAGGTCCGTCCCACCGCCGGGACCCCGCCCGGCGGCCCGGTGGCACCGCCGGCCGGAGCCGGATCCGCCGGCGACCGGACCGCGCCGGCGCCCGGCCGGGCGGAGCGCGCCGGGGGCGCGGCGGGGTCCGCGGCCACCCGCGACGCGGCAGCGGTCGGCCGGGAGGCGGCAGCGGTCGGCCGGGAGGCGGCAGGAGCCGTGCCCGGCCGCGTCGTGCCAGGGGTGCCCGCCGCCGACAACTGGGCCGGGGAGGGTGCCAGCAGCACCGTCGTGGTCATCAGCAGCAGCAGTGCCGTCCGCGCGCACCGCCGTGGCCACCCGGCGGCCCGGGGGCGGCCGGAGTCCCCGGCATCGGTCGTGGATCGCATGCCCGCAGCCTCCCGGAGATCCGTGATCACGGCGGCGGCCTGTGGACCGACCGGCGGTTGTGGACAACGGCGTCACCCGGCACGCCGTGGGTCCCGTACACTTCTATGGCGACCCGGGCAGCCGGGTCGACTTCGCACGCCCCGACATCGGGACCGGCCACGGCCGGAAACCCGGTGTCAGCGCCCCTCGGTCCTTCGTGGCACGGCGCGTCGTGGGCGTCAGGCGCGGGAGCCGTCCGGCACCCGCGGCACAACCGAGAAAATCAAGGAGATACGGCCATGGCCGTCGTCACGATGCGGGAGCTGCTGGAAAGCGGCGTCCACTTCGGTCACCAGACCCGCCGTTGGAACCCGAAGATGAAGCGCTTCATCTTCACCGAGCGCAACGGCATCTACATCATCGACCTGCTCCAGTCGCTGTCGTACATCGACCGCGCCTACGAGTTCGTCAAGGAGACCGTGGCCCACGGCGGCACGGTCATGTTCGTCGGCACGAAGAAGCAGGCGCAGGAGGCCATCGCCGAGCAGGCCACCCGCGTCGGCATGCCCTACGTCAACCAGCGCTGGCTGGGCGGCATGCTCACCAACTTCTCGACCGTCTACAAGCGCCTGCAGCGCCTGAAGGAGCTCGAGCAGATCGACTTCGAGGACGTGGCCGCCTCCGGCCTCACCAAGAAGGAGCTGCTGGTCCTCTCCCGCGAGAAGGCCAAGCTGGAGAAGACCCTCGGCGGTATCCGCGAGATGCAGAAGGTGCCCAGCGCCGTCTGGATCGTGGACACCAAGAAGGAGCACATCGCGGTCGGCGAGGCCCGGAAGCTCAACATCCCGGTCGTCGCCATCCTCGACACCAACTGCGACCCCGACGAGGTCGACTACAAGATCCCGGGCAACGACGACGCGATCCGCTCCGTCACCCTGCTCACCCGCGTGATCGCCGACGCCGTGGCCGAGGGCCTCATCGCCCGCTCCGGTGTCGCCACCGAGGGCAAGGGCGAGAAGGCCGCCGGCGAGCCGCTGGCCGAGTGGGAGCGCGACCTGCTCGAGGGCGAGAAGAAGGCGGAGGCCGCCGCCGAGGGTGAGAAGCCGGCCGAGGCCCCCGCCGCCGAGGCCGACAAGCCGGCCGAGGCCGAGAAGCCCGCCGAGGCCGCCCCGGCCGCCGAGGCCGAGCAGGCCTGACCGCGCCCGTCCGTGGTGTCGACGGCGGGAGCGGTGACATGACGTCCCCTCCCGCCGTTCACCCGTAGGCCCGCGGTGTGCCGGGCCCCCGCAGTCCCGCTGCGGACCCGGCCCGCGGACCTCCGAACCTCCAGACTTCGAGAAAGACACAGACTCATGGCGAACTACACCGCCGCCGACGTCAAGAAGCTCCGGGAGCTCACCGGCGCCGGCATGATGGACTGCAAGAAGGCGCTGGACGAGGCCGAGGGCGACGTCGACAAGGCCGTCGAGGCGCTCCGGATCAAGGGCCAGAAGGGCGTCGCCAAGCGCGAGGGCCGCTCCGCCGAGAACGGCGCCGTGGTCTCGATCATCGCCGACGACAACTCCTCCGGTGTCCTGGTCGAGCTGAAGTGCGAGACGGACTTCGTCGCCAAGGGCGAGAAGTTCCAGGCCGTGGCCACCGCCATCGCCGAGCACGTCGCCAAGACCTCCCCGGCCGACCTCGAGGCCCTGCTCGCCTCCGAGATCGAGGCCGGCAAGACCGTCCAGGCGTACGTGGACGAGGCCAACGCCAACCTCGGCGAGAAGATCGTCCTGGACCGCTTCGCGCAGTTCTCCGACGGTTACGTCACCGCGTACATGCACCGCACGATGCCCGACCTGCCCCCGCAGATCGGTGTCCTCGTCGAGCTGGACAAGCCGAACGCCGAGGTCGCCAAGGGCGTCGCCCAGCACATCGCCGCCTTCGCGCCGAAGTACCTCTCCAAGGAGGACGTGCCGGCCGAGGTCGTCGAGTCCGAGCGCCGCGTCGCCGAGGAGACCACCCGCGCCGAGGGCAAGCCCGAGGCCGCCCTGCCGAAGATCGTCGAGGGTCGCCTCAACGGCTTCTTCAAGGACGCCACGCTGCTCGGCCAGCCCTACGCGCTCGACAACAAGAAGTCCGTCCAGAAGGTCCTGGACGAGGCCGGTGTCACCCTGAAGCGCTTCACGCGCATCAAGGTCGGCATCTGAGTCCGTACCGCGACGGGCGGCCGGCCCCGATAGGGTCGGCAGCAGTCGTCCGGACATGCCGTCACGCACGCGCGCGTGCCGGGCGACAGCAGATCTGACGAGGAGGCCATTGCCGCATGGGATGCGAACCACGCCCCACCGGCAATGGCCTTCTTCGTATGTGCAACGAAAGAGGCGGGATCCCCGATGACCACCAAGGCTGAGAAGAGCGACGACGGCAAAGTACACGGCCGGTTCCTGCTGAAGCTGTCCGGAGAGGCCTTCTCCGGCGGCGGCGGCCTGGGCGTCGACCCCGACGTCGTGCACGCCATCGCGCGTGAGATCGCGGCCGTCGTCCGTGACGGCGCGCAGATCGCGATCGTCATCGGGGGCGGCAACTTCTTCCGCGGAGCCGAACTCCAGCTGCGCGGCATGGACCGGGCCCGCTCCGACTACATGGGCATGCTCGGCACGGTGATGAACTGCCTCGCCCTGCAGGACTTCCTGGAGAAGGAGGGCGTCGACTGCCGGGTGCAGACCGCCATCACCATGGGCCAGGTCGCCGAGCCCTACATCCCGCTGCGCGCCGTGCGCCACCTGGAGAAGGGCCGCGTCGTCATCTTCGGCGCCGGTATGGGCATGCCCTACTTCTCCACCGACACCACCGCCGCCCAGCGCGCCCTGGAGATCGACGCCGAGGCGCTGCTGATGGGCAAGAACGGTGTGGACGGGGTCTACGACTCCGACCCGAAGACCAACCCCGACGCGGTGAAGTTCGACCACCTCGGCTACGGCGAGGTCATCACGCGCGACCTGAAGGTCGCCGACGCCACGGCCGTGACGCTGTGCCGGGACAACAAGCTCCCGATCGTCGTCTTCGAGCTCCTGAAGGAGGGCAATATCGCCCGCGCCGTCAAGGGTGAGAAGATCGGCACGCTGGTCGGTGACCCGGTCAGCCAGGGCTGATCAGCCCGGCCGGGGGTGGACAACGACCCGCCGGTCGGGAACCGTGCAGAAGGAAGACACGACGCAGCCGGCCGCCGCCCCGACAGGCACCGCAGCCGGGCCTACTCAAGACACGCAGGAGCAAGTGGTGATCGAAGAGACCCTCCTCGAGGCCGAGGAGAAGATGGAGAAGGCCGTCGTGGTCGCCAAGGAGGACTTCGCCGCGATCCGCACCGGACGTGCGCACCCGGCGATGTTCAACAAGATCGTGGCCGACTACTACGGCGCGCTGACCCCGATCAACCAGCTGGCCTCGTTCTCCGTGCCCGAGCCGCGCATGGCCGTGGTGACGCCGTTCGACAAGACCGCGCTGCGCAACATCGAGCAGGCGATCCGCGACTCCGACCTGGGCGTCAACCCGAGCAACGACGGCAGCATCATCAGGGTGGTGTTCCCGGAGCTCACCGAGGAGCGCCGCCGCGAGTTCATCAAGGTCGCCAAGGCCAAGGGCGAGGACGCCAAGGTGTCCATCCGTGCCGTGCGCCGCAAGGCCAAGGACGCCATCGACAAGATGATCAAGGACGGCGAGGTCGGCGAGGACGAGGGCCGCCGTGCCGAGAAGGAGCTCGACGACACCACCGCGAAGTACGTCGCCCAGGTGGACGAGCTCCTGAAGCACAAGGAAGCGGAACTCCTCGAAGTCTGATGAACGACTCTTCCTGGAGGGCGTCGCCGCAGGCCGGGTACTGGGGGCCCTCCGACCAGGGGCCCGTCCAGGGGGCCGTCCCGGCGGGTCCCGCGTACGATGCGCATCCCGCGCAGCAGACTCGCCCCATGCCCATCGTGCCCGACGTGCCCGAACCCGGTGGAGACCAGGACCCGGACCAGGGGGCCGCTCGGCTGAGCGGTCCTTTGTTCCGGGACGAGACACCGCAGGCACGGCCCCACCCGGGGGAGGTGCCGCAGAATCCGGAGCCCATGCCCGACGCCCCGCAGCCGGCCCCCGCCCCGCAGAAGAAGAGCGCGGGCCGTGACCTGGGTGCCGCGATAGGGGTGGGCGTCGGACTCGGCGCGGTGATCGTCGCGTCCCTGTTCATCGTCAAGGCCGTCTTCGTCGGCGTGATCGCCGTCGCGGTCGTGGTGGGCGTCTGGGAGCTGACCAAGCGGCTCCAGGAGCGCAAGGACATCCGTGCGCCCTTCGTGCCCCTCGCGATCGGCGGCGCCGCGATGGTCGTCGCCGGGTACGCGCGGGGCGCCGAGGGCGCCTGGGCCGCCATGGCGCTCACCGCGCTCGCGGTCCTGGTCTGGCGGATGACCGAACCGCCACAGGGCTACCTCAAGGACGTCACGGCCGGCGTGTTCACCGCCTTCTACGTGCCGTTCCTGGCGACCTTCGTGGCGCTCATGCTGACCGCGGACGACGGTTCCTGGCGGGTGCTGACGTTCCTGGTGCTCACCGTCGTCAGCGACACCGGCGCCTACGCCGTCGGCTGGCGCTTCGGCACGCACAAGCTGGCCCCCCGCATCAGCCCCGGCAAGACCCGCGAGGGCCTGCTGGGCGCCATCGGCTTCGCGATGGTGGCCGGCGCGCTGTGCATGCAGTTCCTGATCGACGACGGCTCCTGGTGGCAGGGCCTGCTCCTCGGCCTCGCGGTCGCGGTCAGCGCCACGCTCGGCGACCTGGGCGAGTCCATGATCAAGCGCGACCTCGGCATCAAGGACATGGGCACCCTGCTCCCGGGCCACGGCGGCATCATGGACCGCCTGGACTCCCTGCTCCCGACCGCCCCGGTGGTCTGGCTGCTCCTGGTGCTCTTCGTCGGCTCGGCCTGACCCGGCACACCCTCCCGCCCGGCCCCCGCCCCGCTCACGGGACGGGGGCCGCGTCGTGGCCGGGCGGGCGGCGGTGCGCACGCCCCCGGCGCGTCCCTTCCTGTGCGGCGACGCCGTGGTCACACGTCCTCCGGCCTACCCGTCGCCGGGCGAGGGCACAGCGGCGGTGTCCCTGGTGTCGCGCAGGATCGCGACCAGCCCGCCCGTCATCGGAGCACACCACCGAGCGCCCACGGCCGGTATCGGGACGGGCGCGCGTATGCCGGTGCCCGCCAGTGCGGCCAGGAGCACCACCGGCAGGAGAAGGGCGTACGCGACCAGAAGCGTCGCAATCCTGCGCCGTGGACTCCAGCCCGCCGTGGGTGCGAAGACCCGCTGCCCGAGCGGCACGTCCGGCGTGCATCGGGGAACCGTCAGGACCTCCACTCCACGTAGGCCGCGAACGCGCGGCGGGGCATCCGGAGGGCAAGGCGGTCCTGCGTCTCGCGGGACAGACCGGCGAAGGAGCATCCCGCCGTCATCAGCCCCATGACGGTGACCACGAAGACCGCCAATACCGCATCGACACCGCCCTCCCTCGTGTATCCGCCGAGCAGCACCGTCCTGGCCCGTTCATGCTGCCCGGTCCGGCCGCCGGACCAGGAGATCCGCGCGTCCCGGTCGACGAGGCTCCCGTCATCGGAGACGAACACGCCGGAACACGACGTGTTCTTGCCGCCTCGGCCGCTCTCCTCCAGACGGCACTCATCGGCTGTGAAGACTCCCGGCGTCCCGGCCAGCCCGACCGTGGACGCACCCACTGTGCCGACCACCACCGTGCCGACGAAGAAGGCCAGTGCGGCACAGCACCACAGGAAGCGCCGAACGGGGCCGGGCCGGGTCCCCCGCGCAGCCGCTTTCCGCAGGGCCTGCCGCCGCGCGTCCGGGCTGTCCACGGCGGGTCGTTCGGCACGGGCAGGCAAGCGGCCTTCGTCGCCGTCACCCACCGCCCCCCTGCGCCGCCGCGCCCGAGCCGCCTTGCTCCTCGATCTCGCCACGCTTTCCCCACCAGCCGAGAAGAAGAGGAGCCCACCGTCCGCGGAGCCCCGTGCCTCGTGCCATGCTCGCATTCGCGACGCAGAGCCTCCATGGGCGCTTCTGCCCATGTCCAGGTCCTCGGAGACGCCGGACTGCGGGACGGTGAGCTTGAGGATCTCCACCTCGTCGGGCGTGGAGAACATGACCTCCACGACCATCAGGGTGGCACCGTCCTTGTCGAGGGCGATCTCACCGGTCCGACGATCCTTCACCTTGGGCTGAGGGGCCTTGGCGACCATCACGGTGGCGTTGGCGGTGTCCACGGGGATCTGACGCATCGTCTTGTCTCCAGTTGCTGTGAGGTGTTGACCGGCATCCCGTCGGTGAGATCAGGAGACCGTGAGAAGGAGTGGACGCATCACCGCCCGTATGGACGTTTGGGGACGTCTGAGCTACCGTCAAAACGTCCCTAGCCGTCCGAGTGAAGGGCACGTCATGGCGAACGAGCGGCTGCGCGCGGCGATTTCAGCGAAGGGCGAGACGATTCAGTCCGTTGCCGAGCACGTCGGAGTGGACCCCAAGAGCGTCGAGCGGTGGATCACCACCGGCCGCACTCCGCACCGCGGGCACCGCTGGAAGGCGGCGAGCTTCCTCGGCGTCGACGAGGTCTACCTCTGGCCGTCCGTGGAGAAGCAGGTGGAGAAGGCCAGCACGTCCGAGCTGATCACGTACTACCCGCACCGTGGCGCGGTGCCTGCCCCGCTCTGGTCATCCCTGATCGAGAAGGCGACGGACCAGGTCGACATCCTCGTGTACGCCGGACTGTTCCTCTTCGACAGCAACCCGGTCCTGCCCGACCAACTGGCTGAGAAGGCGAAGGCTGGCGCCCAGGTCCGCATCCTGCTCGGCGATCCCGACTCCGAAGCGGTCCGTCAGCGCGGCGAAGAGGAGGGCATCGGCGGCGACCTGGCCGCACGTGCCCGGATCACCCGGCGCTACCTCGAGCCCGCCATGTCGACGCCCGGCGTCGAAGTCCGGCTGCACGACACGATCCTCTACAACTCGATCTACCGGTTCGACGAGGACGTTCTTGTGAACCCGCACGTCCTCGGAGCTCCCGCCGGCCAGAACCCGGTGATGCACTTCCGGTACCTCCCCGGAGCGCGGACCTTCCGGCACTACATGCGGAGCTTCGACTATGCATGGGAGCGGGGCCGGGAGGCGTAACAGGCCCCGGACGTGCAACGCTGAACACATGGCCCGTGTCGACTACTTCAACGATCCCAACGCTCCGACGGCGAACAGCCTCGTCCCCTCCGTGACCGCCGTGGCCCGCAACGAGGTCGGAGAGGTCTTGTTGATCCACAAGACCGACAACGACCTCTGGGCTTTGCCCGGTGGCGGCGTCGACCTGGGCGAGTCGGCCCCGGACGCAGCCGTGCGCGAGACGAAGGAAGAGACCGGCTTCGACGTGGAGGTGACCGGCCTCGTCGGCATCTACACCAACCCCGGGCACGTCATGGCGTACGACGACGGCGAGGTCCGCCAGCAGTTCTCCATCTGCTTCCAGGCCCGCATCACCGGCGGCGAGCTGCGGACGAGCAGCGAGAGCAAGGAAGTGGCATTCGTCGACCCGAGCAAGCTGGACGAGCTGAACATTCACCCGTCGATGCGCATGCGGATCGAGCACGGCCTGGCCGACCGGACGGAGCCCTACATCGGCTGATGCGCCATGCGGTCGCGAGTCCGCTCGACAGCGCCCCGGAGATACGGCCGTGCCTTGCTGATCGCGTTGTGAACCTCGCTGCCGGGCTCGTAGCGGACCAGGATCTCGTCAATCCGGGTGTCGAAGTCGAAGGACTGCCCGGCGGGGCCGGTCGTCATATCAGCGAAGATCAGTGCGTCCAGGACGGGGGAGTCTTCCCGCTCGTAGACGGCCAGCTCTGCCGAGAGCCCGCGTTGCTCCGCTTCGTACACGGCTCCGGAGTGGTGAGCGACCAGCCGCACCAGGCGCGCCGGCGCACCCAGCGATTCGAGGTGCCGAGCACCGTCGAGGGGATGGAAACCGGTGTCACGCAGCTCGGGTGCGTAGCCGATGTCATGCAGCCATGCGGCAGCGACGAGGAGATCCCGGTCAGCCTCGGACACAGCCGCGGAAGCCTCGCGAGCCCGAGCGGCCACGGCCTGAGTGTGCAGCCAGCGGTTCCCGAGCGGAGGGAGCAGGGATTCGGCGAGTTCGGCCGCTCCCTGGGGCGTGTCCAGTGCAGAAGGCATGGATGGAACGTTAGCCGAGGCGAGCAGAGGGCCGACAGGCCACGATCGGGGCGGTTGCCGATCATGGGTGCGGTAAGACTTTCCCTACGTTCATCAAGCCCGCGCACGGCGCGGGTGCGCGCCGCCTGTACGGCGGGGCCGCCGCCCTGTCTTCGCCAGCGGCGGCCCCGCCCGGCGGCGCGCTAGCGGCAGCGGGCATGAAGTGGGATGACACCCTCTGTGGCTGGGGCGGTCGGCTCCACGGCTTTAGACGTCGTTTCTGATGGTGTGATCGCTCGTTGAGCCGCACATGACGGATCTGATCGAGCGGCTGGTGCCGGACGAGTTGTGGACGCTGTTCCGGCGGGTGGTCCCGCCGACGGAGGTCATACGCCCTCAGGGCGGCGGCCGCCGACGAGCTGGGGACCGCGAATGTTTGGCGGCGATCATCTTCGTGGCCACGTCGGGCTGCACTTGGCGGCAGTTGCCGCCGGTGTTCGGACCAGCCTGGCCCACCGTCTACCGGCGCTTCGCCCAGTGGAGCCGAGAGCGGGTGTGGGCCAGGCTGCACCGGGTGCTCCTCGACGAACTCGGCGCTCGGGGCGAGCTGGACTGGTCGCGATGCGCCATCGACTCCGTCAGCGTCCGGGCGGCAAAAGGGGGCCACTCACCGGACCGAATCCGACCGACCGTGGCAAGCCGGGATCGAAAATCCACCTGATCACCGACCGCAACGGACTGCCCCTGTCGCTGGGCATCTCCGGCGCCAACACGCACGACAGCCTCGGCCTGCAGCCGCTCGTGCGCGGAATCCCGCCCATCCGCTCCCGCCGCGGCCCGCGCCGCCGACGCCCGGCCAAGTTCCACGCCGACAAGGGCTACGACTACGACCACCTGCGGAAATGGCTTCGCGAGCGTCGCATCCGCCACCGCATCGCCCGCAAAGGCATCGAGTCCTCCACGCGGCTGGGCCGACACCGCTGGGTCGTCGAGAGAACGGTCTCCTGGCTGGCCGGGTGCCGAAGGCTGCACCGCCGCTACGAGCGAAAGGCCGAGCACTTCCTGGCCTTCGTCGGCATCGCCGCAGCCCTCATCAGCTACCGCCGACTCACCAACTGAAACGACGTCTTAGGCAGCCACTTTGGGGCGAGCCTCTAAGATCATGGCCCCAACGTCGTGCTTTAACGGGCAGGTCCACAGACTGCCCGACGCGCCGGAAGCTTACGGGGCCATGATCACTCGCCCCAAAGCAGCTCCAGCCCAAAGCCGCTCCACCGACCTTGAGCTGGACGCTGACGCCACGTCTCACTTAAGGGAATTTTTCATCGCGGAATGTTCCACGCATGCACCAGCGCATTATGAAGGATCAGCTTCCCTTTGAGGTAAACATCGGTATCCTCTCGTCGATGATAGAACTGCAAGTAGTTCTCCGCGCCTCCCCGAACGTTCCCCAGGGCGCCAGCAAAGAATAGCCATGTGAGAATTTTTTCAGAACTTTTGCGGCTTTCGACGCTCGAATCTCCGAAGCACTCGGTTGTGAATTCCGCAAGAGTAAATGTGCTTTTATGGAGGTGCCGGAGAGTGACCATTCCTTCTCGAACTAGATCATAGTCGTCACCTTCACGCCCTACGAGCTCATTGTTGATCGCGTCGACGAAGTATTTCGAAGAATATTGCAGCACTCCCTCTCTGATGATCTCTTGAGTGACCTTCCCATCGCGAGTCATTCTCAGGTTTCCAGCAGCAGCGACTCTACGAATATGCTCGAAAAGTCGGAGAATATCGCGAGGAGTATGCCGTGTTAGGTTGAGCAGGTATTTGTGAATATTCATCCACTCAGGAGCTCCTCCACCCCGACCACCAAGTTGCACGTCACTCGGGAAGTAAGCTCCTACGATATCCGCTGGAGCAGCGTCGACCAATGCCCCTGCTTTCTCATTGACCAACTTGAAAAGAGGCGCTTGGCGCGGCTGCCCGGAGAGGATCCTCCAGTCCAGATCGGCGCCGAAGTCTTCCCGCATCTTGCCTGCATCCGCCAATGTAAGTCGCGAGAAAAGGTCGTTTCTGACAAGTAGCACCACTAGCGCACTCGACTGTGAAGCGCGCAAGGTCTGATTGATCGAGTAAACAGCCTGCACCATGGCCGAAACGGATGTGAAGTACTGCGGGTCATTCAAGTAGATGGAGTCAATACCATCCAGAATCAAAGTATATTTGTTTGGCCCTCGACTCTCGGCGACCCACTTTTCCACGAAGGGTACGATGTTTGCCAAGTGGACGGAACTCGTCTTCTCCCTAGCGAAAACTTCCCCCAATTTCGGAATCGGAACCTTGTAAGTGCTTTTTGTGGTTTCCAGCACCGCCTTAATCGGAGTTGGATCCATGAATCCCTGCTTTCTTAGCTCCTTTTCCACTCGCTGAACTTCGGCAATCTGGTGTAGCGGGCTCGACTGATCCTTGAGGGCGAGATCTAGCAAGGCGCAGAGGATGATGAGTTTCCATGCTGTTACGGTCCGCCCCACGCCTGCACTATCACCGGTCTTCATGCGCTCCACGTCAGCGATAGGCAGTTCGCCGATGTCGCGGGCACTAATGAGCTCGGTTTCCGGGGAGGCCGTGAGATCCATGTACCACGCCACCGCGGACTTCCCTGCACCTTTAGGACCCAGCACGAGGAATTTTCTACGGTTCCTCAGGTCATCTACAACACCTTGCGGATCCACAAAGCTTTTGATAAAGGCTTCGGGGTTATCTCGCGCCTCATTTTTACTGTCCGCCATGCCGAAATAAAGTTCGGTGAACTTGGGTGACTGCGTCATGGTCAAACCCTCCGGTTGTGGCGCACTATCGCGGCGATTCAGCTGTCAAGAAGAAGCATGTCAGAGAGCTAGGTCCTGCGGGCGCCGTCTGGTGCAAACCCTCTACGAAGGAGACGGTCCTGAGCCCCCACAGCTTCAGCCAGCAGCCAGCGGAGTCACGTGCAAGCGCCCTCCCGGGCCGTCCTAGGAGTTGTCTTCAAATGTCACGTCCACATCAGCAGCGATGCGAGGGTGACGGCTGCTTGGTAGGACTCGGCGGTCTTGTCGTAGCGGGTCGCGATACCGCGCCACTGCTTCAGGCGGTTGAAGCACCGTTCCACCACGTTGCGCCGCTTGTAGAGCTGCTTGTCGAAGACTGGCGGGCGCCCTCCTCGGCTGCCACGCCGGAGCCGGTTGCGGACCTGGTCGGATCGCTCGGGGATGGTGTGGCTGATGCCCCGGCGTCGCAGCCAGGTCCGGATGGCCCTGGAGCTGTAGCCCTTGTCGCCGAGTACGTGGGCGGGCCGCACGCGGGGCCGTCCCGGTCCGATGCGGGGCACCCGGATCTCCTCCATCACGGCCGTGAACTGGGTGCAGTCGTTGGTGTTCCCACCCGTGACCGTGAAGGCGAGCGGGCGGCCAAAGGCGTCGCAGGCCAGGTGAATCTTGCTGGTCAGGCCACCCCGGGAGCGTCCGAGGCCGGGGCTGCGGAGCCCCCTTTTCGGGCTCCGGCGGCGTGCTGGTGGGCCCGCACGACCGTGGAGTCGACCGACACCAGCCAGTCGATGTCCCCGGCCGCATCCGCCCGTGCCTGGGCGGCACGGAGCATCCGCTCGAAGGTGCCGTCCAGGGCCCAGCGGCGGAAGCGGGTGTGCAGCGTGTGCCACGGACCGTACCGCTCGGGCACATCCCGCCAAGCGGTGCCGGTCCGGAACTTCCACACGATCCCGTTGAGCACGGTGCGGTCGTCCAACCGCTTCCGCCCCCGCAAGGACTCGGGCAGCAGCGGCCGGACGAAGTCCCACTCAGCATCGGACAGTTCATGGCGACGTATCACCCCACCATGATCCACTACTCAAGATCATTTGAAGACGCGACCTAGGGCCGTGGAAGGGCGCTCAACAATGACCAACGTCGACAGCTACCGACAGCTCAGCGGCAGGTCAGAACGTTGATCGATAAGGGGGCCGCAGGTCACGACCGCGCGTGATCAGTTGTGGCTGATCTGAGCACAGAGCGCTTGCCGCCGTGCCCTGGCCAGATCGCCACCTTGTGCGCCCTTCGTGTACGTGTCACACAGTTCGGAGGCTGCATCTGGGGGAGGGAGCACTACATGGCGGTGTTGGGTGGCTATCCGGCGGAGCCATCGGCCTGGGCCGTCGAGCGGTTTGGGCGGCATGCCGGCGCGGTGGCCGCTGCGGTTCCGGTGCAGCTGGCCGAGGCGCACGCGAAGGCTCATGCCGCGCACCTCGCTGCGGGGCTGAAGAAACGGAGTCCGTACGGTGTCGCCCTGGCGGGCCTGGTGCGCGAGCACCTGGCGGAGACGGCTCGTGAGCTGGGGGAAGCCGTACGAGACGTGCGCGGATACGAGTACGCCGTGATCAACGATCACGCACTCTTCCCCTTCCGCTACGCCGACAGGCCCAGGCCACTGGACCGGGCCCGGCTGCCCGCCAATGCGTCGCCCACGCGGCAACGGCTGTTCCGGGCGCACGGGCCGCAGTCTCCGGAGGGGCTGTTCGAGGTCGACGACGACCTGGTGACCGAGGAATACCTGGGGCTGCACGAAGCCTTCGAGGAGCTGGGAGCTTCCACCAGGCTCGTCTGCGTGTTTTTCACGGCCGACGCCGAGAACGGCATCCACGCCATTCACTGGGGCGACGCCCGTCTAGAGCCCGACCGCACCTTCACATGGCCGTACAAGGAACAGCTCCCGGTCGCTCCAGCGCAGATGGAATGACGAGCCGCGGGCGCCGGCACCTGCGCATCTACGGCGACGGCTAACCGAGTCCTGGGCCGTCCCTGGGCCGTCCGAGGCCGACCAACGCTGACAGACGGCACCCACGGGTGACCACCCCCACCCCACTCTGGCCTGGGCTCCCGCAGTCGATCTGCGACACTGGTACAGCCATGCCTAAGCCCGGAGAACTCACCTTCACAGCGCCGCGCGGAGCCAAGAAGCCGCCGCGGCACCTTGCCGACCTCACGCCCGCCGAGCGCAAGGAGGCGGTCGTCGCGGCCGGTGAGAAGCCGTTCCGGGCGAAGCAGCTGTCGCAGCACTACTTCGCGCGGTACGCGCACGACCCGGAGCAGTGGACGGACATCCCGGCCGGGTCGCGGGGGCGGTTGCAGGAGGCGCTGCTGCCGGAGCTGATGTCGGTGGTGCGGCACCTGTCGACCGACGAGGGGGCCACCCGCAAGACGCTGTGGAAGCTGTTCGACGGGACGCTCGTCGAGTCCGTGCTGATGCGGTACCCGGACCGGGTGACCATGTGCATCAGCTCGCAGGCGGGCTGCGGCATGAACTGCCCGTTCTGTGCGACGGGGCAGGCCGGGCTGGACCGGAACCTGTCCACGGCGGAGATCGTGCACCAGATCGTGGACGGCATGCGGGCGCTGCGGGACGGGGAGGTCCCCGGCGGGCCGGCGCGGCTGTCGAACATCGTGTTCATGGGCATGGGTGAGCCGCTCGCGAACTACAACCGGGTGGTCGGCGCGATCCGCCGGCTGACCGACCCCGAGCCGGACGGACTGGGGCTGTCGCAGCGCGGGATCACGGTGTCGACCGTCGGGCTGGTCCCGGCGATCCACCGGTTCTCCGACGAGGGGTTCAAGTGCCGGCTGGCGATCTCCCTGCACGCCCCCGACGACGAACTGCGCGACACCCTGGTCCCCGTCAACACGCGGTGGAAGGTGCGGGAGGTGCTGGACGCCGGGTTCGAGTACGCGGCCCGGTCCGGGCGGCGGCTGTCGATCGAGTACGCGCTGATCAGGGACATCAATGATCAGGCGTGGCGGGGTGACCGGCTCGGGCGGATGCTCAAGGGGCGGCCTGTGCACGTCAACCTGATCCCGCTGAACCCGACGCCCGGGTCGAAGTGGACCGCCTCGCGGCCGGAGGACGAGAAGGCGTTCGTCGAGGCCATCGCCGCGCACGGAGTGCCGGTGACCATCCGGGACACCCGTGGTCAGGAGATCGACGGGGCCTGTGGCCAGCTCGCCGCGAGCGAGAGGTAGCCTGGCCCGCAGGACAGTAGGACACGTGCGGGGTCCGGGAGGACACCTGCATGGATCGCCGTGGCCGGGCACCCGGCCCGTCACGGCAGTCACATCTTCATATTCCGACAGGGGAGCGCCACAGCGCTGAGAGTGCGGCACCGGCCGCAGACCCTCCGAACCTCGCCCAGGTCATTCTGGGTAGGGAGATCGGTCACCACTCGAGCTGTTGCGCCCTGCCCGGGCCCCTCACCGGTCCCGGGCAGGGCCGCGTCTCTTCCTGGTCGCCTCCAGGAGGAATGTCAGTGAGCATCACCCACAAGGTCACACAGCGGGCCACCGTCCTGGCCCTCGGGCTCGGACTGGTCACGCTGTCCGCCTGCTCGTCCGGCGGTGACGGCGACGGCGGGGCGTCCGGGTCCGGCGGGTCGAAGACCGTGACCCTCGTCAGCCACAACTCGTGGGCCGCGTCCAAGGACGTGATCGCCGCCTTCGAGAAGGAGTCCGGCTACAAGGTCAAGGTCCTCAAGGACGGCGACGCCGGCTCCGCGGTCAACAAGGCCATCCTGACCAAGGACAACCCGCAGGGCGACGTCTTCTTCGGCGTCGACAACACCTTGCTCTCCCGGGCCCTCGACAACGAGCTGTTCCAGCCCTACGAGGCGAAGGACGCCGACCTCGTCCTGCCGGAGTTCCGCGCCGACGAGGACCGGCACCGGGTCACGCCGATCGACAGCGGTGACGTCTGCGTCAACTACGACAAGGCCTGGTTCGAGAAGGAGGGCATCGACCCGCCGCAGACCCTCGACGACCTCGTCGAGCCGGAGTACAAGGACCTCCTCGTCGTGGAGAACGCCTCCACCTCCTCGCCCGGCCTGGGCTTCCTGCTCGGCACCGCCGCGAAGTACGGCGACGACGGGTGGGAGGGGTACTGGAAGAAGCTCAAGGCCAACGGCGTCAAGGTGGTCGACGGCTGGGAGCAGGCCTACAACGAGGAGTTCTCCGGCTCCGCCGGCGGCAAGGAGGCCAAGGCGGACCGTCCGCTCGTGGTGTCCTACGCCTCCTCCCCGCCCGCCGAGGTCATCTACGCGGACCCGAAGCCGGACACCGCCCCCACCGGCGTCGCCGAGGGCACCTGCTTCCGCCAGGTCGAGTACGCGGGGCTGCTGAGCAACGCCGCCAACCCCGAGGGCGGCAAGGCGCTGCTCGACTTCCTGATCAGCAAGCAGTTCCAGGAGGACATGCCGCTCAACATGTTCGTCCACCCCGTGCGCGAGGACGCCGAGGTGCCCGAGGAGTTCGCGAAGTTCGGTCCGCGGGCCGAGGACCCGCAGACCATGGAACCGGCGAAGATCGCCGAGAACCGTGACCAGTGGGTCAAGTCGTGGACCTCGCTCGTACTGAAGTGAAGCGACCCGCGGCGAGGTGGCGCGGAAGTGCGGCGCGGCTCGGCCTGATGGCCCTGCCCGTCGCCTTCTTCGCCGTCTTCTTCGCCTACCCCGTCGCCGCGATCGTCGCGCGCGGACTGAACATCGACGGGGCGTGGCAGTTCGGGCGGATCGGCGAGGTCCTGACGCAGCCCGACGTCCGCCAGGTGCTGTGGTTCACCACCTGGCAGGCCCTCGCCTCCACCGCCCTCACCCTGCTGATCGCGCTGCCGGGCGCCTACGTCTTCGCCCGCTTCGACTTCCCCGGCAAGCAGGTGCTGCGGGCCGTGGTCACCGTCCCGTTCGTCCTCCCCACGGTCGTCGTCGGCTCCGCCTTCCTGGCGGTCGTCGGACGCGGCGGGCTGACGGACGACCTGTGGGGAGTGCGCCTGGACACCACCGTCTGGGCGATCCTGCTCGCCCACATCTTCTTCAACTACGCGGTCGTCGTACGGACCGTGGGCGGCCTGTGGTCCCAGCTCGACCCGCGGCAGGAGGAGGCCGCGCGGATGCTCGGCGCCTCCAGGTTCGCGGCCTGGCGGACCGTCACCCTGCCCGCACTCGCGCCGGCCGTGTCCGCCGCCGCCCTGATGGTCTTCCTGTTCACCTTCACCTCCTTCGGCGTCGTCCAGATCCTCGGCGGACCCGCCTTCTCCACCCTCGAAGTGGAGATCTACCGCCAGACCGCCGAGATCTTCGACCTGTCCACGGCCGCGGTGCTGACGATGATCCAGTTCGCCGCCGTCGGCGCGATCCTCGCCCTGCACGCCTGGACCGTGCGGCGGCGCGAGGCCGCGCTGCGCCTGGTCGACGCCGCCACGACCGCCCGCAGGCCGCGCGGCGCCGGGCAGTGGGCGCTGCTCGGCACGGTCGTCGCCACGGCGGCCGTGCTGCTGGTCCTGCCGCTCGCGGTGCTGGTCGAACGCTCCCTGGGCGCGGCCGGGCTCGGCTACTACCGGGCGCTGACCCGCGACGATGGGGGAGTGTTCCTGGTGGCGCCCATCGAGGCGGTGGGCAACTCGCTGCGCTACGCCGTCGCCGCCACGGTGATCGCCGTGGTGATCGGCGGCCTCGCCTCCGTGGCGCTGACCCGGCGCGACGCCGGCCGCTGGGTGCGCGGGTTCGACGCGCTGCTGATGCTGCCGCTCGGGGTGTCGGCGGTGACGGTCGGCTTCGGGTTCCTGATTGCGCTCGACGAACCGCCGCTGGACCTCAGGGCGTCCTGGATCCTGGTGCCGCTCGCGCAGGCCCTGGTCGGCGTCCCCTTCGTCGTGCGGACCATGCTGCCGGTGCTGCGCGCCGTGGACTCCCGGCTGCGGGAGGCGGCGGCGGTGCTCGGCGCGTCGCCGTGGCGGGCCTGGCGGGAGGTGGACCTGCCGATGGTGCGGCGGGCCCTGCTGATCGCGGCCGGGTTCGCGTTCGCCGTGTCACTGGGCGAGTTCGGCGCGACGGTGTTCATCGCGCGGCCGGACAACCCGACCCTGCCGGTCGCCGTGGCCCGGCTGCTCGGGCGGCCCGGGGACCTCAACTACGGCCAGGCGATGGCCCTGTCGACGATTCTGATGATCGTGTGCGCGGTGGCGCTGCTCCTGCTGGAGCGCCTGCGGACCGACCGGACCGGGGAGTTCTAGATGCTGCTGAGCCTCACCGGCGCCACCGTCCGCTTCGGCGGCCGGGCGGTGCTGGACGCGGTCGGCCTGGAGGTCGCCGAGCGGGAGATCGTGTGTGTGCTCGGTCCCAGCGGCAGCGGCAAGTCGACGCTGCTGCGCGCGGTGGCCGGGCTGCAGCCGCTCGACGCGGGCCGCGTCCTGCTGGACGGCCGCGACCAGGCGGGCGTCCCCGCCCACCGGCGCGGTGTCGGGCTGATGTTCCAGGACCACCAGCTGTTCCCGCAGCGGGACGTGGGCGGCAATGTGGCCTTCGGCCTGCGGATGCACGGCGCCTCGCGCGCCGAACAGCAGGAGCGGGTACGGGAGTTGCTGGACCTGGTGGGGCTGCCCGGGGCGGCCCGCCGGGCGGTGGCCGGACTGTCCGGCGGCGAGCAGCAGCGGGTCGCGCTGGCGCGCGCCCTGGCGCCGCGGCCCCGGCTGCTGATGCTCGACGAACCGCTGGGCCAGCTCGACCGGTCGCTGCGGGAGCGGCTGGTCGTCGAACTGCGGGAGCTGTTCGGCCGGTTGGGCACCACGGTGCTCGCCGTGACGCACGACCAGGGGGAGGCGTTCGCCCTGGCCGACCGGGTCGTGGTGATGCGCGACGGGCGGATCGCCCAGTCGGGCACGCCGCTCGAGGTGTGGCAACGGCCGGCCGACGCCTTCGTGGCGCGCTTCCTGGGCTTCGAGAACGTCACCGGGGCGACGGTCGACTCCGGCGTCGCCCTCACGCCGTGGGGCAAGGTCCCGGTCCCGGAGGACACTCCGCAGGGCGCCCGGACGCTGCTCGTCCGGCCCGGCGGGGTCCGGCTGGTCCCGGCCGACGCGGGCCTGCGGTGCCGGGTCGCCGCGCGCACCTTCCGGGGCACGCATGTCGCGGTCCGGCTGCAGCCCGAGAACGCCCCCGTGCTGGAGGCCGCCTGCCCGCTGCGCGCGGCGCCGGAGACCGGCGCGGAGGTGGGGGTGGAGTTCGACGCGGCGGAGGTCGTCGTGCTGGACCGACAGTGAGGACGTCGTGGCCTCTCCGCCGGGTCCGACTCTCGGGCTGACCGACGACGGCCGGCTGTCTTGCAGCCGATTCGTCGGGCCGTCCCTGAAAGGGCGTCGCAACGGGCGGTGGCCCGCCCCCTCAGGGACGGGCCACCGCACGGCACGCGGAGCCGAGGGCCGTCAGCTGTCGTCGGTCTTCGCTCCACGGCGGCGCATGCCGAGGAAGACCGCGCCTCCGCCGACGGCGACCAGGGCGGCGGCGATGCCCGCGATGAGGCCGGTGTTGGAGTCGGCGCCGGTCGCGGCGAGGTGGGCTTCGCCGACGGCGGGGGACAGGGCGTTGCCCCCGGGGGCCTCCGCCGGGATGCCCTCGCTCGGCTCTGTCGTCGGCGCGCCGCTCTCCCCGGCCGGGGTCGAGGCGGAGTCCGAGGGCGTCGGCTCGGGTGAGGGAGACGTGGGGTCCTGCTGCTTCGCGCACGCCGTGGCCGGGGTGGTGAGGTTCGGCGTGATGTCCGCGTCCACGTAGCCGTCGGCGGTGACGTGGACGCGGTACTCGGCGTTCGGCTCCCAGTCCTCCTCGAAGGTGAGGGTGACGCCCTTGCTGGAGCCCCGGACCACCTGTTCGCCGACCTTCTTCACGTCGGCGCCGTTGTTCTCCAGGAACACGCTGACGGTGGCGGCGACGCCGCCCGGGTCGACGTCGGTGACGGTGATGACGCCCTTGTCGCCGACGCACTTGGCCTCGGCCGAGAAGTCGTCGATGTCGCAGGCGGCGGCGTTGCCGGCGAGGCCGAGTACGAGGGCTGCCGCGGCGGAGGCGACACCGAGGGAGCGAGCCGTACGGGTCGCGGTACGGCGGGAAACGGACGAAACAGTCACGTTTGTCCTTTACGGAGGAGCGCAAATGCGGGGGGTGGAGGGAGTGGTGACGAAACCTCAGCACTCCCGGGAGGCTCCCAGGTCTATAAGCGTCCCATAAGGATGTCAACGCATATGCCACCCGCGGGACTTGCCTTTGCCCATTTATTAACCGCCGATACGTTTCAGCGCCCCCGTACCCGCACAGGGGCGGGTCGACGGGGGCGCTGGACGCGGGTCGGACCGGGGCGGACGACGAGTGGCTCAGCCCTCCGCCGCCGCCGGGTCCATCCACACGATCTCCCAGGTGTGGCCGTCCAGGTCGTCGAAGGCGCGGCCGTACATGAAGCCCTGGTCCTGGGTCTCCCCGGTCACCGATCCGCCCGCGGCCACGGCCCGGTCCACCAGCTCGTCCACCTTCTCGCGGGTCTCGGAGCTGAGCGCCAGCAGGACCTCGCTGGTGCGGGTCGCGTCGGCGATCTCCTTCTTGGTGAACTCCGCGTAGCGCTGCCGGGTGTGCAGCATCGCGACGATGGTGTCGCCGATGACGACCGACGCGGTGTTCTCGTCGCTGAACTGGTCGTTGAGGGTGTAGCCCAGCTCCGTGTAGAACTTCTTCGAGGCGTCGAGGTCGTTCACGGCCAGGTTCACGAAGATCATCTGCTGGTACATGGTCGGTCGCTCCCGTTCGGTTCCGTGGTGTTCGGTGGGGTAGACCCGGGGACGGAGCGGAACTCATCGGCCTCCGGGGAACTTCTTCCGAGAGGTTTCTCCGTCCGGGCCGAGGGGCCGGACGGGCTGCCCGGTGCGGCGGGGGTCCGAGCGGCGGGAGTCCGAGCGGCGGGGGTGCGGGCGGCGGGTGTTCGGCCAGCGGGACACCACCGCGGGACACCGCACCGTGGGACACCCCACCGCGGGACACCGCACCACAGGGTCGTCAGGCCGACCGGCCGGCGGGCCCCGGATCACCCACCGCACGACCGGGCAGCCCGGCAGGCACAGCAGCCCGGCAGGCCCGGCAGCAGGTTCGTCGGGCCGCGAGGCTCAGCGCGTGAGCGGCAGCGCGGACACCTGCGCCACGGCCAGGGTCAGGGGACCGAACAGGGCGAGGAGCGCTCCGGCCCGCACGGCCGCGGCCTTGCGCAGCGTCGCCGGGGGCGCGCCGAGCAGCAGCAGGGCGGCCGTGGTGTCGGCGCGGGCCTGCCGGGCCTCGACGGCCGCCGTCAGCAGGGTCGCGACCGTGCAGCCGGTGACCAGGGCCGCCCCCAGCACCGTGAGCGGGCCGATGGCCCCGGCCTCCGGGTAGCGCAGGGCCGCCATGGCGTAAGTGGCCGCCGTGACCGCGCAGACCACGCCGATCGGACGGCCGATGCGGGTGGACTCCGCCATCAGGACCCGTCCGGCCAGCAGCCGCAGGGCGCCGGGGCGTGCCGTCTGCAGGAGCCGTCCGCACAGGTGGGTGAGGCCGGGTCCGGCCAGGGCGAGCCCGATCGCGGCGAGCACCAGGCCCACCAGGGCGCCGGGCCGGTCACCGGGCGTGCCGCCGGAGTCCGACGGGCTGGTGAGGGCCTCCACGGCCAGCCCCATGGCCAGCACCGCGATGCCCCACGGCAGCCCCGACGGCGCGGCGAGCGGGGTGGCCGGCGGGACGCTCGCGGCGGTCGTCCCGGCGGTCCCGGCCTCCACGGTGGCGGCGTCGCCCGCCACGCCGCCGGCCGCGGCCCGCTGTGCCTGACCCCGTAGCGGTTCCGTGCCGTCCGGCGCCGTCCCGTCCGGGGCCTGTGCCGTGCCGGCCGGCTGGGGGAGGCGGCCGGCCGTCACCAGGTGCTTGCCGAAGCGGCCGTACGCCCCGAAGGTCTCGCGCTGCGCGGTGCGCGCGTACGCCCCGAACCGTCCGAAGCCGCGGGCGGCCGTCGCCGGAGCCGCTTCCTCGCGCGGGCGCAGGGCCATCGCGACCGTGGCCGACGCGGTCAGCGGCACCAGGGCCAGCAGCGTGAGGGTGGCCGGGACCGGCAGGGGCTGCCCGGCGGCCAGGAAGTCGCTGCCGTCGCCGTCGACGGGGACGCCGGTGAGGTCGCCGCGCAGGTGCAGGAAGACCAGCAGCGCCACCAGCGAGCCGGCCGTGCAGGACAGGACGGTGGTGGCGGCCGAGACGAGCATCAGACGGGCCGGACCGAGCCCGACCGCCGACAGGCCCGGACGGGGCCGGGTGCCCGGGTCGGTCCGGGCCACCGCGATCGCGAGGTACACCGTGGCCGCGAGCGGGGCGGCGCACCAGGCGAGGCGCAGTGCCGAGGCGGGGGGTTCGGCGGTGTGGCCCAGCGCGTGGCCGAGCGCGCACAGGAGCAGGAAGCCGGTGCCCGCCGAGGCCGCCGCGACCAGCAGGCGGCGCAGGTGGACGGCGGGATGGGCGCCGCGGGTCAGACGGAGAGCGAGCACGCGGCCCGGCCTTCCGCCTCGGTGGTGCCGGAGACCGGCGGCAGGTGCACGGTCCGCACGCGCCGCCCGTCGAGCAGCGACACCGTGCGGTCCGCGAGGGCCGCGGTGTCCGGGTCGGAGGTCGCCAGGACCACGGTGATGCCGTGCGAGCGGGCCGCCGTGGTCAGGGTGCGCAGCACGTGCCGTCGGTCGGCGCGGTGCAGCGGCGCGGTCGGTTCGTCGGCGAACAGCACGGTGGGGGCCGGGGCGAGGGCCCGGGCGATGCAGACCCGCTGCCGCTCGGCGTGCACCAGTTCCGCGGGGTTCCGACGGGACTTGTCGCCGACGTCGAGGCGCTCCAGCCATTCGAGGGCGGCGGTCTTGGCGCGGCGCCGGCCGACGCCGCGCAGCATCAGGGGCAGCGCCGCGTTCTCCCACACGTTCAGCTCGGGGACCAGGACCGGGGCGGGGTCGATCCAGCCGAAGCGCTCGCGGCGCAGCCGCTCGCGGGCCACCGGGCCGAGGGTGTGCACGGGGCCGCTGTTGAACCAGACCTCTCCGCTGTGCACGGGCACCAGGCCGGACAGGCAGCGCAGCAGGGTCGTCTTGCCGCTTCCGCGCGGCCCGCCGACGGCGAGGATCTCGCCCTCCCGGACGCCGAGCGAGACCCCGCTCAGCCCGGGGGAGCCGTCGTTGTGCCGGTAGTGCAGGGCGCGCGCCCAGAGCACGTCGTTGTCCGGTGGGGCCACCATGGCGTACACCTCGGTTCGGATCGGAAATGCCGTGCGCGGTTCGGGAAATCCCCCGTGCGGGGGAACGAAACGCAGGGCCGATCGGTCACTGGCACGCTAGGCAGGCGACGCGGGGAGGCCGGACAGCACGCGGCCCCGGGCCTCCGTTTCTCACTCGAACGGGTGGCTCCGGGGCCGGTGTTGATCATCCAAAGGGAAGATCACAACCTCGGACGGCCCACGGTCCGTGACCGCGGGCTCCGGCCTACAGCTTCGTCCACGCCTCCGTGAGCGTCGCGCGCAGGATCTGCTCGATCTCGTCGAACGTCTCCTGGTTCGAGATCAGCGGCGGGGCGAGCTGGACGACGGGGTCGCCGCGGTCGTCGGCACGGCAGTACAGGCCGTTCTCGAACAGCTTCTTGGAGAGGAAGCCGTACAGGACGCGCTCGGTCTCCTCGGCGTCGAAGGACTCCTTGGTGGCCTTGTCCTTGACCAGTTCGATGCCGTAGAAGAAGCCGTTGCCGCGGACGTCGCCGACGATCGGCAGGTCCAGCAGCTTCTCCAGGGTGGCGCGGAAGGCGCCCTCGTTGTCCAGCACGTGCTGGTTCAGGCCCTCGCGCTCGAACAGGTCGAGGTTGGCCAGGCCGACCGCGGCCGAGACGGGGTGGCCGCCGAAGGTGTAGCCGTGCAGGAAGGTGTTGTCGCCCGAGTAGAACGGCTCGGCCAGCCGGTCGGAGATGACGCAGGCGCCGATGGGGGAGTAGCCCGAGGTCATGCCCTTGGCGCAGGTGATCATGTCCGGGACGTAGCCGAACTTGTCGCAGGCGAAGGTGGTGCCGAGGCGGCCGAAGGCGCAGATGACCTCGTCCGACACGAGCAGTACGTCGTACTGGTCGCAGATCTCGCGGACCCGCTGGAAGTAGCCGGGCGGGGGCGGGAAGCAGCCGCCCGCGTTCTGCACCGGCTCCAGGAAGACCGCGGCGACCGTGTCCGGGCCCTCGAAGAGGATCTGCTGCTCGATCTGGTCGGCGGCCCAGCGGCCGAAGGCCTCCGGGTCGTCGCCGTGGATCGGCGCGCGGTAGAGGTTGGTGTTGGGCACCTTGTGCGCGCCCGGCACCAGCGGCTCGAACGGGGCCTTCAGGGCGGGCAGTCCGGTGATGGACAGGGCGCCCTGCGGGGTGCCGTGGTAGGCCACCGCGCGGGAGATGACCTTGTACTTGGTCGGCTTGCCGGTGAGCTTGAAGTACTGCTTGGCCAGCTTCCAGGCGGTCTCAACCGCCTCGCCGCCACCGGTGGTGAAGAAGACCTTGTTCAGGTCGCCCGGCGCCTCGTGGGCGAGCCGCTCCGCCAGTTCCACGGCCTTGGGGTGGGCGTAGGACCAGATCGGGAAGAAGGCCAGTTCCTGCGCCTGCTTCAGGGCCGTCTCGGCGAGTTCGGTGCGGCCGTGTCCGGCCTGGACGACGAACAGGCCGGCGAGACCGTCGAGGTACCGCTTGCCCTGGTCGTCGTAGATGTGGGTGCCCTCACCGCGGACGATGGTGGGGACGGAGGCGTTCTCGTACGAGGACATGCGGGTGAAGTGCATCCACAGGTGGTCGTACGCGGACCGGCTGAGGTCCTTGGGGCTGTCGCTGCTCACGATTATCGGGTTCCCCACATGTAGGTCTGCTTCTTGAGCTTGAGGTAGACGAAGCTCTCGGTGGAGCGCACGCCGGGCACGGCCCGGATGCGTTTGTTGATGACCTCCAGGAGGTGGTCGTCGTCCTCGCAGACGATCTCGACCATGAGGTCGAACGAGCCCGCGGTCATCACCACGTACTCGCACTCGGACATCGCGGCCAGCGCGTCGGCGGCGGCGTCCACGTCGCCCTCGACGTTGACACCCACCATCGCCTGGCGGCGGAAGCCCACGGTGAGCGGGTCCGTGACGGCGACGATCTGCATCACGCCCTGGTCGAGCAGCTTCTGCACCCGCTGGCGCACCGCCGCCTCCGACAGGCCCACGGCCTTGCCGATGGCCGCGTACGGCCGGCGGCCGTCCTCCTGCAGCTGCTCGATGATGGCGAGGGAGACGGCGTCGAGCTGCGGGCCGCCGCCGTTCTTGGACTCCTTGGAGTCCCTCGGTTCTGCGCTTCGACTGGCCACGGGGTCACTGTGCACGACGTCTCGACAGTTTCGCAAGGCTCGATCGATGAAATTCGTTGTTGCCGGGTCGTTATCGTGCGGATTTCGCAGATGCCGGGCGGTCGGGGGTGTTGAAAACGTCAGAGGTCGGACTAGGGTGGGTGTCTCAGAGGTTGGACACCTCGGACAACGACCAGGAGCACCAGGAGGGCTTGCAGTGAGCACCGAGCTGCGTCGTCTGCGCAACTACATCGGCGGTGAGTTCCGGGACGCCGCCGACGGACGGACCACCGAGGTGGTCAACCCCGCGACGGGCGAGGCCTACGCGACCGCTCCGCTGTCCGGCCAGGCGGACGTGGACGCCGCGATGGCCGCCGCCGCCGAGGCGTTCCCCGGCTGGCGGGACACCACCCCGGCCGAGCGGCAGAAGGCCCTGCTGAAGATCGCCGACGCCTTCGAGGAGCGGGCCGAGGAACTCATCGCGGCCGAGGTGGAGAACACGGGCAAGCCCATCGGGCTGACCCGCACCGAGGAGATCCCGCCGATGGTCGACCAGATCCGCTTCTTCGCGGGTGCGGCCCGGATGCTGGAGGGCAAGGGCGCCGGCGAGTACATGGAAGGCCTGACCTCCTTCGTGCGCCGCGAGCCGGTGGGCGTCTGCGCCCAGGTCGCGCCCTGGAACTACCCGATGATGATGGCCGTGTGGAAGTTCGCCCCGGCGATCGCCGCCGGCAACACCGTCGTCCTCAAGCCCTCGGACACCACGCCGGCCTCCACCGTGCTGCTCGCCGAGATCCTCGGCTCGGTGCTGCCCAAGGGCGTCTTCAACGTGGTCTGCGGCGACCGTGACACCGGCCGCCTGATGGTCGAGCACCCCACCCCGGCGATGGCCTCCATCACCGGTTCGGTGCGCGCGGGCATGTCGGTGGCCGAGTCCGCCTCCAAGGACCTCAAGCGGGTCCACCTGGAGCTGGGCGGCAAGGCCCCGGTCGTCGTCTTCGAGGACACCGACATCGCCAAGGCCGTCGAGGGCATCTCCGAGGCGGGCTTCTTCAACGCCGGCCAGGACTGCACGGCCGCCACCCGCGTCCTCGTCCACGAGTCCATCCACGACGAGTTCGTCTCCCAGCTCGCCAAGGCCGCCGCCGACATCAAGACCGGCATGCCCGACGACGAGGACGTCCTCTACGGCCCGCTGAACAACCCCAACCAGCTCAAGCAGGTCGAGGGCTTCATCGAGCGGCTGCCCGCCCACGCCCGGGTGGAGGCCGGCGGCAAGCGCGTCGGTGACCGGGGCTACTTCTACGCGCCGACCGTCGTCTCGGGCCTGAACCAGGACGACGAGATCATCCAGAAGGAGGTCTTCGGCCCGGTCATCACCGTCCAGCGCTTCACCGACGAGGACCAGGCCGTCGAGTACGCCAACGGCGTCGAGTACGCGCTGGCCTCCTCGGTGTGGACCAAGGACCACTCCCGTGCGATGCGGATGTCCCGGAGGCTCGACTTCGGCTGCGTGTGGATCAACACCCACATCCCGCTGGTCGCGGAGATGCCGCACGGCGGCTTCAAGAAGTCCGGCTACGGCAAGGACCTCTCGGCGTACGGCTTCGACGACTACACGCGCGTCAAGCACGTGATGACGTCGCTGGACGCCTGACGCTTCGCGGGCACCGTCGCACGACTGCCCCGGGCCGCACGGACGCGGCCCGGGGCAGTCGCGCGTGTGGCCGCAGCCGCGTCGCTGCCGCGACCGTGGCACGGGTGGCGGCCGAAGCCGGGCGCGGGACGTCGTCCCGGGCGGGGCCGCCCCGGCCGCTCTCCCGTCGCCCCTCCGGGCACGGAGCCCGGCGCCTGACGCGGCCCTACCGGCGCCGCCCCGGCCGTCGCGAGGCGTCCCGCAGGGCGCACAGCACGTCGACGCGGTTGGTGGTGACGGAGTCGACGCCGAGGGCGAGAAGGCGGCGCATGGCGCGGCGGGTGTCCGGGGTCCAGGCCGCGAGCAGCAGGCCGTCGGCGTGGACCCGGTCGGCCAGGGCGCGGTCGACCAGGCCGAAGCGGTAGTTCAGCCAGCGCGGCCGGATCGCCTCGACCAGGGCTGGGCGGGGCGGTGCCGCGCTGGTGCGGGTGAGCGCGATCTCGGCCGACGGGTCGGCGGCCCGGAGGGTCAGCATCGTCTCGGCCCCTGCGCAGTAGTACACGCGCTCCCGCGCGTCGCAGGCCCGCACCACGTCGACGACGCGGCGCACCGACCGCAGGTCCGGGGAGCCGGGGAGGTCGATCAGGACACGGTGACCGTCGGTCGCCGCCAGCGCGTCCGCCAGTGCCGGGACGCCGTCGCCGGTCAGCCCCCGCACCTCGTCCCGGGACAGGACCGCGAGCGGCCGCTCATGCTGCCACAGCCGCTTCAGGGTCGCGTCGTGCAGCAGGACCGGCACGCCGTCACGGGTGAGCCGGACGTCGATCTCGACCGCGTCCGCACCCCGCCGCAGCGCCGACCGCAGGGAGGCGAGGGTGTTCTCGCGGACCCGGTAGGGGTCACCGCGGTGGGCGACGGCCCGGACGCGCAGCGCGGGAACGGACGGCTCCGACTCGGACGGCCCCGCGGGGGCGGTCAACGGGCGAGCCACGACGTGGTGAAGGCGTCGATCTCGGCGCTCAGGGCCGCCTTGCCGGCCGTGTCCAGGAAGGACGCCTCGACCGCGTTCTTCGCCAGTTCGGCCACGCCCCGCTCGTCCAGGTCCAGCAGCCGGGCCGCGACCGCGTACTCGTTGTTGAGGGACGTGCCGAACATCGGCGGGTCGTCGGAGTTGACGGTGACCAGCACACCGGCCCGCACGAACTCCTTGATCGGGTGCTCGTCGAGGTCGGTCACCGCCCGGGTGGCGATGTTGGAGGTGGGGCAGACCTCCAGCGCGATGCGGTGCTCGGCCAGGTGCCGCAGCAGCTCCGGGTCCCGGGCGGAACTGGTGCCGTGCCCGATGCGCTCGGCCCCCAGCTCGTTCAGGGCGTCCCACACCGTCTGCGGTCCGGTGGTCTCCCCGGCGTGCGGCACCGAACGCAGGCCGGCAGCGCGGGCGCGGTCGAAGTAGGGCTTGAACTGCGGGCGGGGCACCCCGATCTCCGGGCCGCCGAGACCGAAGGACACCAGGCCCTCCGGGCGCAGCCGGTCGTCGGTGGCCAGCCGGGTGGTCTCCTCGGCCGCCTCCAGACCCGCTTCGCCGGGGATGTCGAAGCACCAGCGCAGCACGGTCCCGAACTCGCTCTCGGCCGCCTTGCGGGCGTCCTCGATGGCGTCCATGAAGGCCCGTTCGTCGATCCCGCGACGGGTGGACGAGAACGGTGTGATCGTCAGCTCGGCGTACCGCACCTGCTGGCGCGCCAGCTCGCGGGCCACCTCGTACGTCAGCAGCCGGACGTCCTCCGGCGTGCGGACGAGGTCGACGACCGACAGGTACACGTCGATGAAGTGGGCGAAGTCGGTGAACGTGAAGTACTCGGCCAAGGCCTCGGGGTCGGCGGGGACCGTGGAGTCCGGGTGCCGGGCGGCCAGTTCGGAGACGATCCGCGGGGAGGCGGAGCCGACATGGTGGACGTGCAGTTCGGCCTTGGGCAGACCCGCGATGAAGTCCTTCAGATCGCGTGGCACGCGCGGCTCGACGAGATGTTCGATCAAGGGGGTCCTCCCCGGGGACGGCGTCCCGGACCACGACGGGCGGCGGGGCGCGGATGATCGGCTGATCGGTGACTCCCGGTCATCGTAGGCGGTGGGGGGAGGCCGCCGGGTGCCCCCGGGCGGGGGGACGCGGAGGGCGCCGTAGCATGGCGGGACGATCGACCAGGGGGGACAACCCAGAATGACGGACGCGACACAGCCCGGCGGTGGTCCGGCGGGCGGCAACGACCCCTGGGCTCCGCCGGAGCACAGGACCTCGCTCACCAAGGGCGACGGGACGGGGGCCGGGCAGTCGATACCCGGGACGCCGTCCCCCGCGGGCGGCCAGGGCGGGGCACAGCCGCCGTCCGTGCACGACCAGCCCACCGTCGTCTCCATGCCGGCCGTCGGTCCGACGCCGCCCGGAGCGACGCCGCCGGGCGGCTCGCCGTTCGGTCCTCCCGGTGGCGCGGTGCCGCCTCCGCCGCCGGCCCCCACCGGCCCCGGCGCCGCGGTGCCGCCCGGCGGCTTCATGGGGCCCGGCGGCCCGTCGCCCCACGGCTACCCCGGCTACCCGCAGGGCTACGGCTGGACCGGCATGCCGCTGCCGCCGCAGAACGGCGCGGGCACCGCGGCGATGGTGCTCGGCATCCTGGCCTGCTGCATGTTCTGCGCCTACGGGGTGGTCTCCGTGGTGCTCGGCGCCCTGGCCATCGTGTTCGGCATCAAGGGGCGCAGGAAGGCCGCGGAAGGGCTGGCCGACAACCACGGGCAGGCCCAGGCCGGTCTGATCACCGGCATCATCGGCCTCGTCCTCGGGCTCGCCGTGATGACCCTGCTCATCGTGAGCATCGTGATCGCGGTCAACAGCGAGGACGACAGCTACCAGGACGACGAGTACTACTACGGCGTCCAGCGCCCGGCGGCCACCGCGCCTGCCGTTCTCCGAGGCGCCTGAAGGCAGCTGAGGCACCTGAGGTCGTGTGAGGCGCCTGACGGAATCTGAGGCGCCTGAAGGCATGTGAGGCGCTGTGGTGTCCGAGACACCTCAGTCACCACAGGCACCCCGCGCGCCTCACGCACCCGCGCACGACGACGACCGTGCGCACGACCGGGCCGCCCCGCACGGGCATCTCCCCGCGCACGCGGCGGGGAGGCCCGGCCGCACGCGGCAGGGAGGCCCGGCCGCGGCCGGCCGCGCCGGCGTCGGGGAAGCGACGACTCCTCCGGTCCGCCGCCGCCCCCTCCGCCTCCGCCCGGAGCCGCGCCTCGCCTGCGCTGCCGGCTGCGGGCCGTCCCGTCGGGCGGCCCGCAGCCGCCCCGTTCACCCCCCGCGCAGCCGCTCCCGGGCCGCCATCAGCGCGAAGCCCAGCAGGTTCTCCCCCCGCCAGCGTTCGGGGTCGTCCGCCCGCTCGTCGTTCGCCGCGAGCCCGATGCCCCAGATGCGGTCCACCGGGCTGGCCTCGACCAGCACCCGGCCGCCCGCGTCCGGAGCCGGCGCGGACCCGTCCCGCCCGGCCGTGCCCAGCAGGAACGACCGCAGGGCGGGATCGGCGGCGAACTTGTGCACGCTGCCTTCGACGACGATCCGGAACCGCTCCCGGCGCCACACCTCCTCGTCGAACCCCCGCACCCGGCGGCCCGCCTTCTGCGCGGCCCCCGGGTGGTCCGCGGCCAGGATCTGCCGCTCCGCCTCACGGTCCCCGAACAACCGGGCCTTTTCGGCCATCATCCAGTACTCCGCCGTGGCGTACCGGACGCCGTCCACCGTGAACGGCGACGGCCACCACTGGCTCAGGCAGCTCGCCCCGATCCGGCCGTCCGGCAGCGGCCGGTGCCCCCAGAAGTGCAGGAACTTCACCCGCGCGCCACCCCGCAGCGCCTCGATCAGCTCCTGCCGCGAGCCGATCGTCCCCGTCGTCCCGTTCACGGGCGCCCCCCTGGCCGTGTATCTGTTCCGTGCACGTGAGTCTGCCAGCCACCACGGACACTCTGTCCGCCCTTTTCCGTGGCCGCTGGACATCTGGTCGACAGATTCCGTCGCGTAACCAAAAGGCAACAACGGAATCACTTGTTGGAGTGCGGTCCCTCTGTCAGGATCGGCACTCAAATCGAGCTGCAGCCACGCCGCCCCCTCTCGGGGACACGGAGGAGAGCGACATGCACAACCCGGGCCACGCCACCCCGGAGCGATTTCCGGCCAAGGACCGCTGGGCGGACGGCGCGCAGTTCATCGCCGGACGCCTCACCCGGGGCACCTCGGGCCGCACCCACGCGGTCGTCGACCCCGCCACCGGCACCGAGGTCCTGACCTACGAACTGGCCGGCACCGACGACGTCGACGCGGCCGTCGCCGCCGCCCGCGCGGCGTTCCCCGGCTGGGCCGGCGCCACCCCCGGCGAACGGTCCGACGCGATGCACCGCTTCGCGGCCGTGGTCGCCGACCGCGCCGAGGAGTTCGCGCGGGCCGAGTCGCTGCAGTGCGGCAAGCCGCTGAAGCTGAGCCGCGAGTTCGACGTGCCGGGCACCATCGACAACATCGCCTACTTCGCCGGCGCCGCCCGCCACCTCCAGGGCCAGTCGGCCGGCGAGTACTCCGGCGACCACACCTCCTACGTCCGCCGCGAACCCATCGGCGTCGTCGGTTCCATCGCCCCCTGGAACTACCCCCTCCAGATGGCCGCCTGGAAGATCCTCCCGGCGATCGCCGCGGGCAACACCATCGTGCTCAAGCCCGCCGAGCTGACCCCGCTGACCTCGCTGCTCTTCGCGCAGGCCGCCACCGACGCCGGCATCCCGGACGGCGTGATCAACATCGTCACCGGCACCGGCAAGGAGGCCGGGGAGCACCTGGTGGGCCACCCCGACGTGGCCATGACCTCCTTCACCGGCTCCACCGCCGTCGGCAAGCGGGTCGCCGAACTCGCCACTGCCACCGTCAAGCGCATCCACCTCGAACTCGGCGGCAAAGCCCCCTTCGTCGTCTTCGACGACGCCGACCTCGACGCCGCCGTCAACGGCGCGGTCGCCGGGGCCCTCATCAACACCGGCCAGGACTGCACCGCCGCCACCCGCGCCTACGTGCAGCGCCCCCTCTACGAGGAGTTCGTCGAACGGACCGCCGCCCTGATGGAGTCGGTACGGCTCGGCGACCCCTTCGCCCCCGGCACCGACCTCGGCCCGCTGATCTCGCACACACAGCGCGACAGGGTGGCCGGGTTCGTCGACCGGGCGCGCGGCTACGCCCGGATCGTGACCGGCGGCGAAGCGCCTCTGGGCGAACTGGCGGACGGCGCGTACTATCGCCCCACTCTCGTCGCGGACGCCCCGCAGGACAGCGAGATCGTGCAGTCGGAGATCTTCGGACCGGTCCTGGTGGTCCTGCCGTTCGACAGCGACGACGAGGGCCTCGCGCTGGCCAACGACACCCCCTACGGGCTCGCCGCCTCCGCCTGGAGCCGTGACGTGTACCGGACGGGACGGGCCACGCGCGAGATCAAGGCGGGATGCGTGTGGATCAACGACCACATCCCGATCATCAGCGAGATGCCGCACGGCGGCTACAAGGCGTCCGGCTTCGGCAAGGACATGTCCGCGTACTCCTTCGAGGAGTACACGCAGGTCAAGCACGTCATGTTCGACAACACGGCGGTGGTCCGCAAGGACTGGCACCGCACGATCTTCGGGGACCGATAGCAGCCTGGCCGCCCGACCCGCGGCCCCCTCCCGAAAGGGCACCACGCGCATGGAGCAGTACGAGCCCGACCGCCTCTCCCCGGCCCAGGTGGCCGCCATGCGGCGCAGCTTCCGCAACGGCCGGGCCTCCCTGACCCGCCGTTCCCTGCTGCGCGCCTCCGCCGGCGGCGCACTCGCGATCGGCGGCGCCGGGGCACTCGGCGCCTGCGGCATCCCCGCGGCCGGGAACACCGAGGGCGGCGTCTCGGCGGAGGACCACTCGGCGAAGGAGAAGAGCGTCAACTTCTCCAACTGGACCGAGTACATGGACGTCGACGACAGCGGGCGGAACCACCCGACGCTGGACGCGTTCACCCGGCGCACCGGCATCAAGGTCAAGTACACCGAGGACATCAACGACAACACCGAGTTCTTCGGGAAGATCAAGCCGCAGATGGCCGCAGGCCAGGACACCGGGCGCGACATCATCGTGCTCACCGACTGGCTGGCCGCCCGCCTGATCCGGCTCGGCTGGGTGCAGAAGCTGGACCCCTCCAACCTGCCGCACGCCTTCACCAACCTCTCGGCGCAGTTCCGCAACCCCGACTGGGACCCCGGACGCGCCTACTCCTATCCCTGGCAGGGCATCTCCACCGTCCTCGCCTACAACAAGAAGGCGCTCGACGGCATCGAGGTGAAGACCCTCTCCGACCTGCTGGACAACCCGAAGCTGAAGGGCCGGGTCGGACTGCTCACCGAGATGCGCGACACCATCGGGATGACGCTGCTGGACATGGGCAAGGACCCGGCCAAGTTCACCGCCGACGACTACGACGCGGCGATCGCGCGGCTGCAGAAGGCCGTGGACAAGAGCCAGATCCGCCGCTTCACCGGCAACGACTACACCGCCGACCTCACCAAGGGCGACATCGCCGCCTGCCTGGCCTGGGCCGGCGACATCGTGCAGCTCAAGGCGGACAACCCGGACATCGAGTTCCTGATCCCGGACAGCGGCTACATGACGTCCAGCGACAACATGCTGATCCCCAACAAGGCGCGTCACAAGACCAACGCCGAACGGCTCATCGACTACTACTTCGAGCCGAAACCGGCCGCCGAACTCGCCGCCTACATCAACTTCGTCTGCCCGGTCGAGGGAGTGAAGGACGAGCTCGCCAAGCTGGACGAGGACGCGGCGAACAACCCGCTGATCCTCCCCGACAAGGCGATGCAGGCCAAGTCCCGTGCCTTCCGCTCGCTGAGCTCCGAGGAAGAGACGGCGTTCGAAGAGAAGTTCGCGAAGCTGACGGGGGCGTGACCAGATGAAGACCACCCAGGACACCACGGGCCACGGCGGCGACGTCCGCCTCACCGGCATCAGCAAGACCTACGGCGCCTTCACCGCCGTCCACCCGCTCGACCTCACCGTCCCGCAGGGCTCCTTCTTCGCCCTGCTCGGCGCCTCCGGCTGCGGCAAGACCACCACCCTGCGGATGATCGCCGGCCTGGAGGAGCCCTCGGCAGGCACCGTCCACCTCGGCGACCAGGACGTCACGGCGCTCCCGCCGTACAAGCGCCCGGTGAACACCGTCTTCCAGTCCTACGCGCTCTTCCCGCACCTCGACATCTTCGAGAACGTCGCCTTCGGCCTGCGCCGGCGCGGCATCAAGAGCGTGAAGAAGCAGGTCGAGGAGATGCTGGAGCTGGTCCAGCTCGGCGAGCAGGCCCGCAAGAAGCCGCACCAGCTCTCCGGCGGCCAGCAGCAGCGCGTCGCGGTCGCCCGCGCCCTGATCAACCACCCCAGGGTGCTGCTGCTCGACGAACCGCTCGGCGCCCTCGACCTGAAGCTGCGCCGCCAGATGCAGCTGGAGCTGAAGCGGATCCAGACCGAGGTCGGCATCACCTTCGTGCACGTCACGCACGACCAGGAGGAGGCCATGACCATGGCCGACACCGTGGCCGTGATGAACGCCGGCCGGGTCGAGCAGCTGGGCGCGCCCACCGAGCTGTACGAGAACCCGCGGACCACCTTCGTCGCCAACTTCCTCGGCACCTCCAACTTCATCGAGGCCGAGGTCGACTCGCGCAGCGGCGAGGACATCGTGCTGAAGGCGGGCGGCGGCAAGCTGGTCCTGCCCCGGGCCCGCAGCAGCGCGGCCACCACGGCCGGCGGGAAGGTGCTGGTGGGGGTGCGCCCGGAGAAGATCTCCCTCACCCACGCCGACGACGCCGGGGAGATACCCGAGGGCCGCAACCGCATCACCGGCCGGATCGCCGACTCCAGCTTCATCGGCGTCTCCACGCAGTTCGTCGTCGACAGCCCCGTCTGCACCGACTTCGAGGTCTACGTGCAGAACATCGACCGCGACGCCCGGCTGGTGCCCGGCGCCGAGGTGGTCCTGCACTGGAACCCGGCCCACACCTTCGGCCTGGACGCCGCCCAGGACATCGACGCCGGGGTGGAGACCGTCGAGGAAGAGGTCGCCTGATGGCCGCGGTCACCCAGGCGCCACCGGTGGCGCCCGCCCCCGAACGGAAACCGCCCCGCAAACGGGGCCGCTGGACGCCGTACCTGCTCCTGCTGCCGGGCCTGCTGTGGCTGGTCGTCTTCTTCGCCCTGCCGGTGATCTACCAGGCGTCCACGTCCGTCCAGACCGGCTCTCTGGAGGAGGGCTACCGGGTCACCTGGCACTTCGCGACCTACTGGGACGCCCTGTCCGAGTACTGGCCGCAGTTCGTCCGCTCCGTGTTCTACGCGGCCTCCGCGACCGTGCTGTGCCTGCTGCTCGGCTACCCGCTGGCGTACCTGATCGCCTTCCGCGCGGGACGCTGGCGGAACCTGATCATGATCCTGGTGATCGCGCCGTTCTTCACCAGCTTCCTGATCCGCACCCTCGCCTGGAAGACGATCCTCGCCGACGGCGGACCGGTGGTCGGCGCCCTGGACGCGCTGCACGTCCTGGACGTCACCGCCTGGCTCGGCTGGACGGCCGGCGACCGGGTGCTCGCCACCCCGCTGGCGGTCGTCTGCGGTCTGACGTACAACTTCCTGCCGTTCATGATCCTGCCGCTGTACACCTCGCTGGAGCGCATCGACCCCCGCCTGCACGAGGCGGCGAACGACCTCTACGCGAAGCCCTCCACGACCTTCCGCAAGGTCACCTTCCCGCTGTCGATGCCGGGCGTGGTCTCCGGCACGCTGCTGACCTTCATCCCGGCGACCGGCGACTACATCAACGCGGACCTCCTCGGCTCGACCGAGACCCGCATGGTCGGCAACGTCATCCAGTCCCAATTCCTGCGGATCCTCGACTATCCGACGGCCGCGGCCCTCTCCTTCATCCTGATGGCCGCGATCCTCTTCATGGTCACCTTCTACATCCGCAGGTCCGGCACGGAGGATCTGGTTTAACAATGGCCTTCGTCACCTGGCTCAAGCGCCACCTCGTCGTGATCGCGGGACTGCTCACCCTCGCGTACCTGCTGCTGCCCAACGTCGTCGTCACCGTCTTCTCCTTCAACAACCCCAAGGGACGCTTCAACTACGAGTGGCAGGAGTTCTCCACGGACGCCTGGCGGGATCCCTGCGGAGTCTCCGGCATGTGCGCCTCGCTGTCGCTCAGCCTCCAGATCGCATTGTGGGCGACCCTCGGAGCGACCCTGCTCGGCACGCTGATCGCCTTCGCCCTGGTCCGCTACCGGTTCCGGGCCCGGGGCGCGGTCAACTCGCTGATCTTCCTGCCGATGGCGATGCCCGAGGTCGTCATGGCGGCCTCGCTGCTGACCCTGTTCCTCAACATGGGGGCCCAGCTCGGCTTCTGGACGATCCTCATCGCCCACATCATGTTCTGCCTCAGCTTCGTCGTGGTCGCCGTCAAGGCGCGCGTGATGTCGATGGACCCGAGGCTGGAACAGGCCGCCCAGGACCTGTACGCCGGACCGTTCCAGACCTTCTGGCGGATCACCCTGCCGATCGCCGCCCCCGGCATCGCGGCCGGCGCGCTGCTCGCCTTCGCCCTGTCCTTCGACGACTTCATCATCACCAACTTCAACGCCGGCTCGACCGTCACCTTCCCGATGTTCGTCTGGGGCTCCGCCCAGCGCGGCACACCCGTGCAGATCAACGTCATCGGGACGGCCATGTTCGTCGTCGCCGTCCTGCTGGTGCTGGTCTCGATGGCGATCGGCAACCGCCGCAAGCGGCAAAGGGCGTGACCGCTGCAAGCGCCAGAAGGCGTGACCGCCGCACCGGCGTCAGCAGGAACACCGCACCACTCGTAGGGAGTTGACATCATGGCCCCAGCCGCCATGAGCCGTTGGACACAGTCCCTCTCCGAGGCCCGGCCGGCCGCCTACTGGCTGGACGACCCCGGCCGGCCGGACCCCGAGCCCGCCCTCACCGGCACCGAGACCTGCGACCTGCTGGTCGTCGGCGGCGGCTACAGCGGACTGTGGACCGCGCTGCTCGCCAAGGAGCGCGACCCCGGCCGGGACGTGGTGCTGCTGGAGGGCCGCGAGGTGGGGTGGGCCGCCTCCGGCCGCAACGGCGGGTTCTGCGCCGCCTCCCTCACCCACGGCCTGCCCAACGGCCTGACCCGCTGGCCGGACGAGATCCACCGCCTGGAGGAACTGGGCGCCCGCAACCTCGACGCCATCGAGGAGACGGTCGCCCGCTACGCCATCGACTGCGACTTCGAACGCACCGGAGAGCTCGATGTCGCCACCGAGCCGTACCAGGCCCGCGAACTGCGCGCCTGGTACGAGGAGATCGACCGGGCCGGCCTCGCCGACGGCATCGAGTTCCTGGACACCGACGCGGTCCGGCAACAGGTCGACTCGCCCACTTTCCACGCCGGCCTCTGGGACCGCCGGGGCGTGGCCATGCTGCACCCTGCCAAGCTGGCCTGGGGCCTGAAGCGCGCCTGCCTCGACCTCGGCGTCCGCGTGTACGAGCACACACCCGCCCTCGACCTGAAGCAGGCCGGCGCCGGCATGGGCGTGCGCACCCCGTACGGACGCGTCCGCGCCCGCCGGGTCGCCCTCGGCACCAACGTCTTCCCCAGCCTGGTGCGCCGGGTCCGCCCGTACACCGTGCCGGTCTACGACTACGCGCTGATGACCGAGCCCCTCACCGAAGCCCAACTGGCCTCGGTCGGCTGGAAGAACCGGCAGGGCCTCGGCGACAGCGCCAACCAGTTCCACTACTTCCGCCTGTCCGCCGACAACCGGATCCTGTGGGGCGGCTACGACGCCGTCTACCCCTACGGCGGCCGGGTCCGCGCCGAGTACGACGACCGCCCCGAGACCTACGCCCGCCTCGCCGGCCACTTCTTCACCTGCTTCCCGCAACTGGAGGGCCTGCGCTTCACCCACGCCTGGGGCGGCGCCATCGACACCTGCTCCCGCTTCTCCGCCTTCTTCGGCACCGCCCACGCGGGCCGCGTCGCCTACGCCGCCGGATACACCGGCCTCGGCGTGGGCGCCACCCGCTTCGGCGCCGAGGTGATGCTGGACCTGCTGGCGGGGGAGCGCACCGAGCGGACGGAACTGGAGATGGTGCGCAACAAGCCGCTTCCCTTCCCCCCGGAGCCGTTCGCCTGGGCCGGCATCACCCTCACCAAGTGGTCCCTGGCCCGCGCGGATGCCCGGGAGGGCCGCCGCAACCTCTGGCTGCGCGCGATGGACCGGGTGGGGCTGGGGTTCGACAGCTGACGGCCGGGGCCCTGACGCCCGGGGCTTCCCGTGCCCTGCCCGGCCGCACCGCGTGCGCAGGGAGGCGGGCCGCCGGGCGACGGGCCGCCCACGGCCGGGACTCACGGGACCGGGGCGCTCATCACCGTACCGTCGGCGAACGTGAGGAAGTAGGCGCCACCGGACACCAGCGCCGTGGTCGGCTGGGCGCTGCGTCCGTCGTCCCGGGGCCAGTTCCGGACGGTCCGGAACTCCCCTTCCGGCGTCCCGTCGTCGAGGGCGAACGCACGGGCCCCGCCGGCCCCGAGGATCAGCAGGCGGTCCCCGGCGACGGCCACGGCGTCCCCGGGGCTCCAGGTCACCGACCACTGCTCCTTTCCGCTGCGCGCATCGACCGTCCGGAGGTACCGGGAGCCCTGCCGGCGGCCGTCCCCCTCGACGAGGAGCAGGCCGTCACGGCTCACAGCCTCCGGCGACCGGAGCTCGGACCTGTGCACCTGCCGCAGGGTCCGGGCGTCCACGATGGTGCCGCCGCACACGTCGTAGAGGGCGTCGCGGATGTGCGTCTCGCACACCCAGGGGGCGCTGGCCAGGGTTTTCCCCGTGGCCGGGTCCAGGGTCTGTGTCTTCTGCGTGCCGGTGATCCACACGCGGTCGCCCACGATGTCCAGGTCCAGCGGGAATGCCCAGGGAATCACCCGCTCCCACAACTGGGTACGGTCGCCGGCGTCGTACCCGCGGAAGAGCATGTTGCCGGAGTGCCCCGGTCCGGCGCCGCCCGCGTACGAGACCACGATCCGCCCGTCGTGGACGCGGACGGCCGCCGGGTCGTACCCGGTCCGGCCGGGCAGCCGGGCGACCGGCTCCCCGTCGGACAGGTCCAGCACGTCGAAACCGTCCCCGGCGGCGGCCCGGACGTAGACGTGCCGGTCGTCCACGCCGAAGTGACCGACGCCCAGCTGTCCCGAGGGTTCGCCCTTGGCGGGGTAGGTCCACAGCCGGGAACCCTCGGAGGCGCTCCTCGCCTCCAGCCTGCTCTGCCGTGTCGTCTCGTCGTAGAGGCGGCAGACGAGCACACCGCGGCTGAGCGCGCAGTCGTCCGCCACGCCGGGCGCGTCGAAGGAAGCCGCCCAGGGGCGCCAGTCGTCGGGCTGGAGCGTGCGGTCCAGGGCGTCGGGACCGAAGTCGGTCATCCCGCTGGAGGCCACGGGGGCGGTGCGCGCGGGCGCCGCGGCCGAGGGGCTCCGCGTCCCGCCGGTCTGCCCCGGTGACGCCCCGCCGTTCTCCCCGCCGGGGTCGTCGCCCTGGACGAGCAGCAGCGCGGCGGCGATCAGTGTCCCGGACAGAAGCCCCACGCCGGCGGCGAGGCCCAGCCGGCGCAGGCGCGTCCTCGTCGGCCGGCCGGCGCCCCGGAGGCCCGGCTCCGGGCCCTGCCCCGTTCCGGCCTCCCCGGTGGAGGCGGCGACGGCGGCCGGAGCCGCCGCCCGGGGTCTCGGGGGAGCCGTCAGGGCGGCGGTCACGGCGGTCTCGTACGCGCCGATCAGTTCGCGCACGTGGTCCGGCCAGGGGAAGGGACCCGTGGGGGGTGCCGGGGGGACGCCCGGGCGGTCCGGTGCGGGCGAGGCGTCCAGGGCGCGGATCAGCTCGGCGGTCGTGGGTCTGCGGCCGGGGTCCCGGTGCAGGCAGTCGGCGATGGTCCGCCGCAACTCCTCCGGCACCCGGGACAGGTCGGGCCGCCCCTGGGCGATGCGGTGCACGATCGCGGCGAGTTCGGTGTCCTCGAACGGCCCGTGGCCGGTCGCGGCGAAGCAGAGCACCGCGCCGAGGCAGAAGACGTCGGACGCACTGCTCACGGACCGGTCGCCCGCGACGTGTTCGGGAGACATGAAGCCCGGTGAGCCGACCATGACCCCGGTCGCGGTGAGCGCGGTCGCGTCGTACGCCTGGGCGATGCCGAAGTCGATCAGCCGAGGCCCGTCGGCGCCGAGGACGATGTTCGCCGGCTTCAGATCCCGGTGGACGAGCCGGGCGCCGTGCACCGCCGCCAGTCCACGGGCCACGGCCACACCGAGTCCTCGTACCACGGGGACGGGGAGCGGCCCCCGCCCGGCCACCGCCTCGTCGAGCGAGGGCCCGGCGACGTACTGGGTGGCCAGCCATGGCCGTTCCGCTTCCGGAGCGGCGTCGACGAGCGCGGAGACGTACGGTCCGCGGACGGCACGCGCCGCCTCCGCCTCACGCCGGAACCGGACCCGGAAGGCGTCCTCCTGCTCCAGATCGCGGCGGACGGTCTTCAGCGCGACCAGGTCCCCGGCCCCGCCGCCGGCCGGGACGGCGAGATGGACGGTGCCCATGCCGCCGGAACCGAGTCCGGCGAGCAGCCGGTACGGGCCGATGGCGTACGGGGCGTCGGCTTCCAGCGGGCGCAGCACGCGGTACCTTTCCGGAACGGTTGGCCGTCATGGTTCGACGGACGGTCGGAGGTCACGGACGGAGGAGGCAGGGGTCGGGGAGCGCGGGGCGGGGCCGAGGGGCGTCCTGCCGGGCGGCGGGCCGGCCGGGGCGCTCAGCCGGGAAGTTCGAGGGACCGGACGGTTCCGTCGTGGAAGACGAGGTAGAGCACTCCGCCGAGCGAGATGACCTCGGGGGCCCACACCTTGTTCTGGACGTCTTCGAAATCTCCGGGGTCTTTGGCGTCGGCACCGCCGGGCGGTCGGTTGCCGGGTGCTCCCTCGATCGCGTGCCGGACGCTCTTCCCGCCGCGCAGGGGCAGGGTGTGCAAAGCCCGGTTGTCGGCGAACAGCGCGGTGGGGCCGACGATCACCGGCTCCGAGTGGAGGGCTCCGGCCTTCGCGTTCTCCGCCTCGTCCGGCTCCGGTCCGGCTGGTGCGCCGACGGTGCGGGGGGCTCGTCCGGCCGCGTCGGTGGCCGAGAGGTCGACGAGTTCGACCGTGCCTCCGGAGTCGCCCGGTCCCAGGGCGTACTCCCTGCCCGCCGCGGCCACCACGCCTGCGGCCTGCGGGGCGCGGGCCTGGGGGTCCTCGTCCGGTGGGACCTCGCGCAGGGTGACCGCGTCCAGGGTCACGGTGTCCTGACCCTCGATGTCGCAGTAGACCTGCCCGCCGTGGGAGCGCATCGCGGTGCAGCCGTTGTCGCCCCGCACGGGCACCGGTGTCCGTTTCCCGCTCCGGGCGTCGAACGCGACCAGGCCGCCGTCGGTCAGGGCGATGAGCCTGCCCTCCACGAAGATCTCGGCGCGCTGCATGCCGTACCCGGCCGTGGCCGGGTCGTGCGCGGCCAGTTCCGCCGTCCACAGCCGCTTGCCGCTGCTGACGTCGACCGCGTAGATGCTCCCGGCGCCGCCCAGGGTGAAGAACGCCGCTCCGTCGCCGAGCAGGGGGTCGCCGTGGACCTCGACCTCCTCGCCGGCGCCCGTGTCGCTCTCCCAGCGGACCGTGCCGTCCGTGGCCGAACGGCCCCGCACCACGCCGGCCTCCAGGGTGACGACGGTGCCGCCCTGGATCAGCGGGCCGGTGCCGCGGCCCGGGAGAACCACACCCCTGTTGCTGCTCATGGCACGGCCGCGGGGGGAGGGCGAGGCCGCCTTCCACAGCGGCTTGCCGTCGGACGGGCGCACGGCCTCCAGTCCGCCGTCGAGCGTGCGGCACACCAGGACCTCGCTGCTGAGCGCGCAGCTCCACGGCCGCTCCGTCAGCCTCCCCGACCACGGTTTCCAGCCGTCCGGCCGGGAGGCGGGGTCCGCGGGGAAGTACCGGCTGCGTTCGACGCCGAGCCGGTCGAGCCCGGTGCCGTCCGCCACGGTCCCCGCCGACGGGGAGGCCGACGGTCCGGTGGACGTCCCCGACCCCGTGCCGGCACTCCGGTCCTCGTCCCCGCCACCGTTCTGCAGCGTCCGGAGCCCGACGGCGCCCAGCACGCCGACGGCGACCGCAGTCGCCACCACGGCGACGACGGTGCGCCGTCGCCCGCCGGTGCGCGCTCCGGAAGGGAGCCCGCCCGGCGGGGCGGCGGCCGGGTCACGGTCCGGCGGGCGGGTGACCGTCTCCGCGCTGTGTACGGGGGAGGCGCCGGGCATCGTCGGCACCGGGGTGGCGAGCGGGCCCGCCGCCGCGACAGCGGCGGCCACCTCGGCCTCGTGCGCGGCCACCGACTCCCGTACGACGGGCGGCCAGACGGCCCAACCGGCCTCCGTGCCCTCCGTCTCCCCGGCCCCGGCCGCCGCGCGGAAGCGGCCCTCCAGGGCGGCCGTGTCGGGACGGTGGGCGGGGTCGCGGGACAGGCAGTCCTCGATCAGTTCCCGCACGTCGGCGGGTACTTCGGAGAGGTCGGCTTCGGCCTGGGAGATCCGGTAGAGCACGGCGGCCAGCGGGCCGTCACCGAAAGGGGACCTGCCGGTGGCCGCGTAGCACAGGAGCGACGCCAGGCAGAAGACGTCGGACGCCGCCACCACGTGCCGCCCGCCCAGCACGTGCTCGGGCGACATGTGTCCCGGCGAGCCGATCACCGCCCCGGTCGCGGTCATCGTGTCGGCGCCGAAGGCGCGCGCGATGCCGAAGTCGATCACCTTGGCGCTGTTCCGGCCGATCAGGACGTTCGAGGGCTTCAGGTCGCGGTGCTGGACGCGGGCGTGGTGGATGCCGCTCAACCCCCGCACGAGGTCGAGCCCGAGGGCCCGCACGGTCTCCACGGGGAGCGGTCCCGCCTCGCGGACCGCGCGCTCCAGGGTAGGACCGGCCACGTACTCGGTGGCCAGCCAGGGTTGTGCGGCCTCCGCGTCGCCGGCCAGCAGCCGGGCGGTGAAACGGCTCTCGACCGCGCGGGCCGTGTCCATCTCGCGGCGGAACCGGTCACGGAACGCCCCGTCCCCGACCAGTTCGGGCCGCACGGTCTTGACCGCCGCCAACTGCGGTCCCACGTCGTCGTGTCCGGTCCCGGAGCGGGTGTCGGCGCCGAGGTAGACCTCGCCCATACCGCCCGCGCCGAGGCGCGCGAGGATGCGGTACGGGCCGACGCGTCGTGGTGCCCGGTCCGGCAACGCGCGGAGCACTGCGCGGCGCCTCTCGCCCGGCACGTCAACCACCATGGTGCACACCCCCGTTGACCCGTCATCACCTCGTCGGCCGCCCGACGATCAAGCCTCGCATCCCCCGGGCCCGAACGCCACCCGCCGACGGTGGTGCGAGGGAAGCCGTTCCCGCCGCGCGGGGCGTCGGGACCAGGACGAGCCGGCGCACCGGCGGCCGGTGCCTCCGGCGCCACGTCCGGGCCGGACGCCACGCAGGGGGTGCCGCGTCAACTCTCCTGTGACCCGCCTCACCCCAACGAGGAGCCCCGACCCGCGTAATGCCCCCCGTCGAACCGCCTCTCCCTCCGTGACGCGCACCCGCGTCGACGAATGAGAGGGAGGTCTCTTCATGGCTGGTGTGAGGACCGCGGTCGCCTGGCTGGCGTCGGTCGCGCCCGATCCCGAGTCCTGTCTGCGGGAGTGGGAGGAGGATCCGCTGGGCGTCGCCCTGCTGCCCGCGGGCAGGGGCTGGGACGTGCTGATCCTGCCGGGCCGGCTCGGGCGGCCGACGCTGGACGTGCTGTGCCGGGTGCTGGACCAACCGGGGCCGGTGCTCGCCGACTTCGGCGACGCGCGCATCGGGTTCCTGGTGCCACCCGGTACGGCCGCGCGCTGGCTGGGCACCGGGATCCGCACGGCCGGGGCGGGCACCTGGATCGTCGTCCCGCATCCGCAGCGGATGACGTCCGGCGGCATCCGCTGGCTGATCCCGCCGGACGGGTCCGGCACGCTCACCGATCCGGCCCTGCTCGAACTGGCGATGCACGAGGCGGCGGCGGGTCTCGCGGGGGAGGGGCGCGAGCCGGACGACGCGTGAGGTGCGCGAGGGGTTGACAAGCATATTGGTCTGGACCAAGTTGGGCGCGCTCCACCCTCCCCATCTCCCCCATGTCCGGAGGCACTTGTGGTACGCATCAGACCGCCCGCCCGTCGCCCCCTGCCCACGCTCCTCACGCTGCTCACCGCCGCGGCCCTCGCCCTGTCCGGCACGACCGCGCTCTCGTCGGCCGCCCGTGCGGCCGACGCGGACCTCGTGCGCAACGGCGGTTTCGAGTCCGGCCTCGACCACTGGACCTGCACCGCCGGGGAAGCCGTCACCTCCCCGGTCCGCAGCGGCGCTTCCGCGCTCCGGGCCACCCCGGCCGGCGCGGACCACGCCCGCTGCTCCCAGACCGTCACGGTGCGGCCCGACTCCACGTACACGCTCACCGGCCACGTCCGCGGCTCCTACGTGTACCTGGGGGCGAGCGGCACCGGCACCACCGACGTCTCCACCTGGACCCAGTCCGCCCCCGACTGGCAGCCCCTCACCACCACCTTCCGCACCGGCCCCACCACGACCAGGGTCACCGTCTACACCCACGGTTGGTACGGCACCGGCGCCTACCACGTCGACGACCTCTCCCTGACCGGTCCCGGCGGCGAGACGGGTCAGCCGCCCGCGCCGCCCACCGGCTTGAAGACCGGGACGGTCACTGCCACGAGCGTGGCCCTGTCCTGGTCACCCGCCCCCGGCGCCACGAGCTACGCCGTCTACCGCGACGGCGCCCGGATCCGCACCGTGGACGGCACCTCCACCACCGTCTCCGGACTGACGCCCGCCACCGCCTACGCCTTCCAGGTCACCGCCGTCAACGAGGCGGGCGAGTCCGCCCGTTCGGCCACCGTCACCGCCACCACCACCGATCCCGGCTCCGGCGGCGGCCCCTCCGACCTCCCGCGGCACGCCCTGGTCGGCTACCTGCACGCCAGTTTCGCCAACGGCTCCGGCTACACCCGCCTGGCCGACGTCCCGGACAGCTGGGACGTCATCGACCTCGCCTTCGGCGAGCCCACGTCGGTGACCTCCGGAGACATCCGCTTCGAACGCTGCCCGCAGGCGGAGTGCCCGGGCGTGGAGAGCGACGCCGAGTTCAAGGCCGCGATCCGCGACAAGCAGGCGGCGGGCAAGAAGGTGCTGATCTCCATCGGCGGCCAGAACGGCCAGGTGCGGCTCACCACGGCCGCCGCCCGCGACACCTTCGTCTCCTCCGTCTCGAAGATCATCGACGAGTACGGACTCGACGGCCTCGACATCGACTTCGAGGGCCACTCCCTCTCCCTGGACGCCGGTGACACCGACTTCCGGAACCCGACGACCCCGGTGATCGTCCACCTCATCTCCGCGCTGAAGACCCTCAAGGCCAAGTACGGCGACGACTTCGTGCTGACCATGGCCCCGGAGACGTTCTTCGTCCAGCTCGGGTACCAGTTCTACGGCTCCGGGCCGTGGGGCGGGCAGGACGCGCGGGCCGGGGCCTACCTGCCGGTGATCCACGCCCTGCGCGACGACCTCACCCTGCTGCACGTCCAGGACTACAACTCCGGTCCGATCATGGGCCTGGACAACCAGTACCACTCCATGGGCGGGGCCGACTTCCACATCGCCATGACCGACATGCTGCTCACCGGCTTCCCCGTCGCCGGGAACGCGGACCGCGTCTTCCCGCCGCTGCGCGCCGACCAGGTCGCCATCGGCATGCCGGCCACCGTCAACGCGGGCAACGGCCACGTGTCCCCGGCCGAGGTCACCAAGACCCTCGACTGCCTGACCCGGAAGGTGCAGTGCGGCTCCTACGCCACCCACGGCACCTGGCCCGACCTGCGCGGACTGATGACCTGGTCGATCAACTGGGACCGGTTCGGGGGCTGGGAGTTCCAGCGGACGTTCGACGGCTACTTCCGCTGACCACGCGGTACAGGCCGGCCAGCAGCACCGTCCCCAGGCACCAGGAGGCCACCACGTCCAGCGGCCAGTGGTAGCCGCGGCGCACCAGCCCGTAGGAGGCGCCCAGGACGAGAGCGGAGCACAGCAGGACGAGCGTGCGCCGGGCGGCGGCGGACCGCAGCAGCGGGAGGAGGAGCAGGGCCGCCGCCCCGTACGCGACGACGGCGGTGGCGGTGTGCCCCGACGGGTAGTAGCCGACCGCCGGCGGCACGGCCGGGGTGCCGGGGCGGTCGGTCCACGCCTTCAGCGGGGCGACCAGCACCGGCACCAGGACCATCGCGCCGGCCGCCGCCGCGGCCGGCAGCCACCATCGGTCCGCCCCGGCCACGCGCCCCTGCCACGCCGCGACGGCCGCCGCCAGGGCGAGCACCGGCACGGCCACCTCCACGTTGCCGAGGTCGGCGAGCAGTTCGGAGGCCCGGTCGGGCACGACGAGCACCCCGCTCAGCCGCTCGTCGACGCCCACCAGCGGGCCGTCGGCCACGACCTGCCAGGTGATCAGCGCGAACAGCAGCAGGGGCAGGACGAGCAGGAGCATGGGGCACAGCCTGGCAGGAAGCCGTGAAGGGCCGACGCAAGGGGGTGCCTCCATGCCTTGTGTCGCGCGGGTGGCCCCCTCACAAGACCGCGAAGAAGATGACGGGGCTTTTGCGCAGCAGCCCTCGCCTGGCGGAAGGGGAGGCCTACGAGCAGTGCATCAGCGGCCAGTACAACTGCACCTACGGCCGCAGCACCGGAGACGTCAAGAAGGTCACGTTCGGCAAGAACTACAAGAAGGAGACCAAGGCCCGGGGCGGCACCATCTCGCCGAACTACACCATCCAGCAGAACACCAACTACCGCCACGTCTACACCAAGGGCAAGGGCGTCACCCGCCCCACCACCGCCCAGCGGGCCCGGTCTGCCCAGATCGAAAAACAGAATCGTCACGAGCAGGAACGCAAGGCCGCCGATGACCGGCGCAAGAAGGCCGAAAAGCAGGACAACAAGAACAAGCAGGACGAGGGCTTCTTCGCCAAACTCCGGAGCGGAGATATTTCCGGAGCGGCAGGTAGGGGTTGGAGTAACACCAAGTCGGTTGTGAGGACTGTGGCCAGAGCGGCAGGCGATCACTTCTCCGACCACTGGCGCGACTACCTCGGAAATGGCCTCCTTATAGCAGGAGCCGCAGGAGTTCTAGTATGTGTTGCATCTGTTGTGTGCGGAGCTGCAGGGCTCGTGGCAATTGGTGCAACAAGTGCAGGTGCTTCCTACGCGGCATTCAATGCCGGAACAAAAAACTGGAATACCACAGGGTTTTTGATGTCCACGGCGACCGGCGGGGTGACCGGCTATATGGGTGGAAGTTCGGCCGTTGCGAGCAGGGTTGCAAGTACAATGAGCCTGTGGCGGCTGGAGCGATCGCTGAGGCGCATAGAGGGGTCAGTGGGAAGAATGAGGAATTTTGAATGAGTAGGAGGCGGAGGCTTGTTCTGGCCTGCTTTCTCCCTATGGCAGCCCTGATCGTGCTGGTAACTCAGCTCGCCCGTATGGTGGATGGCATGTTCGCCGCTATCGTGCCGCCCCTGTTTGCGTTCGCAGTTGCTGCACTGTGTGGAAATGTGATTCGCCGAAACTCGCGAGAGGGAAAGGAGGAGGAATCGTGAATGGTTGTTTCTAGTCCTCTTTTGGATCGGCTCAGGGTTGCGTCGTTCTCGCGGTGAGGGTGGCATGACTGCCTTGTTTGGGCAGCGGTAATTCCTTCAGGATGCCAGCCATTTCGATGGTAGGGGGTGTTAGCCGTGCAGATCCTTAGGCGCCGCTCCTGGCTCGTCTTCTCTTAGGCTCCGTTGGCTGCTCTTCCTCTCTTTCTGGTCGGCATGGCCGTCAAGGGACGGGAGCTCACCACACCCGATGCCTTGTTCGTTCTTGCCGTGCTCTTCGGTGGCGCGGCGTTCATCCACCGAATCGGCAGTAGCCGGGTGGAGTTGCGGAGTGACTCCTTGGTGGTGGTGAACGCTGTGGGGACGCGGGAGATCGTCTATGCGGCGGTGCGCACGGTGGGCTTGAACAGCCAGGGACACCTGGATATCCAGACGGTGCACGGGGAGTCCTATGCGCCACTGGTGTTCATGGGCTCTTTGGTTGACCGGTTCGTCAAGACATCCGATCGTGCGGCGCTGGAGATCCGTAAAAGGCTGCCCGATAAGCGCCTGACGGCAGAGGAAGCCCCTCCAGTGCGGAAGCGACTGATCCGCCCCTGCTTGCCGGGGGATGTGTGTCTGGCCCTTGCCCTGGTGGCGGTGGTGTCCGGCGGGGTGAGGGCGCTGCTGTAAGCGCGGGAACGACCACTGCAACGGCGGTGCGTGGGCAGCTTCGGCACCTGCGTGTTGGCGCTGGGAGGGCCGGCGTTCGGTCTGGCACAGGAGCACTGTCGGCGGTACGTTCCCACGCGCGGGAGAGGCGGCAGTGCGGGGAGCGAGAGGATAGTGAATGCGCTGATATCCGCATTTTCCTGACACGACGCGGTCAGAAGGTCCCCGAGCCGGCCGTCGAAGGTGAAGTCGGCGCGTTCAGTGCGGTCTTCCAGCGCATGGTCTGGGGCCGGTTCGGCGGCGAGGAGGTCCGGGAGGGCTTCGACGCCTGTCTCAAGGAGGGCCGGGCGCACACAGCCGCGCACGTACGGCAATGCCGAAGGGCCGACGCAACGGGGGGAGCTGCGTCGGCCCTACGGGGAGCGGGCGGCTTGTCGCCGTCCGTTCGGACCGGAACGCCGCGCGCCCCGGGGGGTGTGGGGCGGGCGACCGTCCGATCGTGAGGAGACCCGGAACTCAGGGCTCCGGCTGTGTGCGCGAGGGCACGACCAGGTCGAAGCTGGGGAGGCCCCGGCCTGTGCCGCCCGCAGTGCCCTGCGGGCGGGGTGTATCTCTCATCCGGTACGAACCTACGGCAGGGGGTGGGCCCGCGACAGGGGATCGGGCCCCCTGTCATCCACCTCGCACACGTTCTTCACACGCTCTGCCTCCCGCGGCCGGGCGGTCCGGCCGCGGGTCGCCCACCTGCCCGGACGCACGCTCACCTGTGCGGCAACGCGGGCCGCACGCGGCGTCCTCAGATGCGGGCGAACGCCTGCTCGATGATGTCCAGGCCCTCGTTCAGCAGGTCCTCGCCGATGACCAGCGGCGGCAGGAAGCGCAGCACGTTGCCGTAGGTGCCGCAGGTCAGGACGAGCAGGCCCTCCTGGTGGCACGCCTTGGCCAGCGCGGCGGTCGCCTCCGGATGCGGCTCCTTGGTGGTGCGGTCCTTGACCAGCTCGATGGCGATCATCGCGCCGCGGCCGCGGACGTCGCCGATGACGTCGAACTTCTCGGCCATGGCGGTCAGGCGGGCCTTCATGACCGCCTCGATGTTCTTCGCCCGGGCGTTGAGGTCCAGCTCCTTCATCGTCTCGATGGAGCCGAGCGCGCCCGCGCACGCCACCGGGTTGCCGCCGTAGGTGCCGCCGAGGCCGCCGGAGTGCGCGGCGTCCATGATCTCGGCGCGGCCGGTGACGGCGGCGAGCGGCAGGCCGCCCGCGATGCCCTTGGCCGTGGTGATCAGGTCCGGGACGATGCCCTCGTCCTCGCAGGCGAACCACTGGCCGGTGCGGCAGAAGCCGGACTGGATCTCGTCGGCGACGAAGACGATGCCGTTGTCGGTGGCGAACTTGCTGATCGCCGGCAGGAAGCCCTTGGCCGGCTCGATGAAGCCGCCCTCGCCGAGCACCGGCTCGATGATGATCGCGGCCACGTTCTCCGCCCCGACCTGCTTGGAGATCTGGTCGATCGCCTGCGCGGCGGCCTCCGGACCGGCGTTCTCGGCGCCGGTGGGCCAGCGGTAGCCGTAGGCCACCGGCACCCGGTACACCTCGGGCGCGAACGGGCCGAAGCCGTGCTTGTACGGCATGTTCTTCGCGGTCAGCGCCATCGTGAGGTTGGTCCGGCCGTGGTAGCCGTGGTCGAAGACCACGACCGCCTGGCGCTTGGTGTACGCCCGCGCGATCTTGACGGCGTTCTCCACGGCCTCGGCGCCGCTGTTGAACAGCGCCGACTTCTTGGCGTGGTCGCCCGGGGTCAGCTCGGCCAGCGCCTCCGCGACGGCCACGTAGCCCTCGTAGGGCGTGACCATGAAACAGGTGTGCGTGAAGTCGGCGAGCTGGGCCGAGGCGCGGCGGACGACGGCCTCGGCGGAGGCGCCGACGGAGGTCACGGCGATGCCGGAACCGAAGTCGATCAGCCGGTTGCCGTCGACGTCCTCGATGATGCCGCCGCCCGCCCGCGCGGTGAACACGGGCAGCACCGAGCCCACGCCCTGCGCGACCGCGGCGGTACGGCGGGCCTGCAGCTCCTGCGACTTCGGGCCGGGGATGGCTGTGACGACGCGGCGCTCCTGCGGAAGTGCGGTCATGCGGGGCTCCTGGGGGTGAAGACGGACGTTTTCCTCTTTTCTCGCAGGCTAGGGCGGCCCCGGGGGCCTGGGCATGCTCCATGTGGGCGTTGTCGGGGGGACCGGCTTGTCCGCGGTGGACATGGCGCCGCCGGGGCTCCCGTCCGGGCGCGGCGCACCCGCAGCGGCCGGACCCGGCCGCGTATGCGGTGAACTCGCCCTGCCGGGGCGTTAGATTGGCTCGCTGACGGTGACGGAGAGCGGCTGGTCAGGGGGCAGGGCGATGGACAGCGACGGGACCCAGGACGCGCGGGGCACTCACGCGAACCCCGTACCGCGCCCGGCGGGCCCTCCGGACATGCCCGCGGTGCCGCCGCGGCCCGCCCGGGCGCCGGGGATGCCGCCGCTGCCGCCCGGGGCACCGGGAGCGCCCCTCGCATCGGGCCGGAATCCCGTCCCCGCGTCCACCGTGGCGGCCTGGCTCGACGCGCCGCGGCCGGCCGCACGGCCGGGCATCTGGCGGTTCGGACATCGGCCGCCGGAGCCGGAACCGGAGGCTCTCAGGCCGGTGACGGTCGCCGGGATGCTGATCCCGCTCGTCGTGGCCGCGCTGATCTGGTCGCTCTGGCAGCGCGGTGTCACCTCGTACCAGATGGCGCCGCTGCGCGCGTTCACACCGGACGACTGGTGGTGGGGCGGCACGGTCGTGTCACCCAGGGAGCTGCCGGGGGAGGCGGTGGCGTTGCCCGGCGCGGAAGCCCTGGTGGTCTACGAGGGCCTCTGCTTCGCCCTGCTGGCCGCCGCCGTCGCCGTACTGGGCAGCTGGCGCGCCATCGTCCGCTACTACGTCAGCCGCAGGCCGCAGCCGGCCCGGGCCGTGCTCGCCGCCCTGCTCGCCCTCGTCGCCCTCGCCTTCGTCTTCCCCGACGCCTTCCCACTGGTGGGCTGGGACCCGGTGCCGCTCGTCGACCCGCTGCTGTCCCTCACCGTGCTCCTCACGGACAGCTACGACCTGATGTCGTCGTCCTTCTACACGAACACGCTGTACGCGGCCGTCACCCTGCTCGTCGTCTGGCCGTTCGCCCGCCTCGGTGCCTGGCTGCCGTACGCCAGGGAACTGCTGGCCGCCCGCTCGGACGCCGCCGGTGCCGAGGCCGCCGCGCCCGAGCGGCCCCGCTCCCAGTGGCCCGACCTGCGGGACGCCGGCCTCGGGCAGGCCGCGGACGTGCTCACCGCCGAGGTCGCCGGTGACCGGATGAACGACGTGGACTGCGCCCGGGTCGGGCACGCCTTCACCGCCGCCCGGCGGGAGGGCACGTCCGCCGCCTTCCAGGACACCGTGCTCCGGCAGGCCGGAGCCGCCTGGACGCACCCCTCCGGCGCCCGGGACCTGCCGCGCCGGACCGCCCGCCACGACCTGCTCACCGAGCAGGTGCGGATCGGCAGATGGACGGAGGCCGACCGCGTCCCGGTCCCGTACCGGGGCGCGGGCGCGGCCCTCGGCCCGGACGTGCTCGGCACCTCCCTGCTCGCCGTCGGACCCTCCGGCTCCGGCAAGACCCGCACGCTCGTCGAGCCGGTGACCGAGGCGCTGGCGCTTCAGGCGCTCACCGGGCGCTGTTCCGTCGTCGTCGTGTCCGCGCCCGGCAGCCCGCTGGGTGCCGACGACGCCTTCGACGTGGTCGTCCGGATCGGTGATCCCGCCTCGGTGCACGACCTCGATCCGTACGCGGAGTCCGAGGATCCCGACGAGGCGGCGGCCCTGCTGGCCGAGGCGCTGACGGGCGGCCTGGACGGCGTCGGAGCGCAGGGTGCCGCCACCGCGCTGGCCCAACTGCTCGGCCCCTTCCGGGCGGTGCACGCCCGCTTCCCCACCCTGCGGGAGCTGCGGGAGCTCCTGGAGGGCGACGAAGGGACCCTGGCCCCGTTGCGGGAGGCGCTCACCGCCGCCGCGAACGACGTGATGCTGCGCGAACTCGACGCGCACGTCCGGCAGGCGGGCACCCGGGGTGACGTGAGCCGGGTCCTGGCCGACCGGCTGGCCCTGCTGAACCGGCCGGTCTTCGCCGAATTCCTCGGCGGTGGCGGCCCGGGACGGCCCTTCTCCCTGCGGGCGGTCGCCCACCACCCCCTGCGGGTCCGGATCGACCTGCCCGAGCACGGCCAGGAGGAGGCCGGGCGGATGATCACGCGCCTGGTCCTCGCCCAGTTCCTCGCCGTCGTCCGGGAGGAGCGGCGGCCCCACTTCGCCTGCCTGGTCCTGGACGACGCGACCGGCACGGTCACCGGCGAGTCGGTGCGCCGCATCCAGCGGCTGCGCACGCGCAACGCGGGAGTGGTGCTGGCCCTGAGGTCCGTGGCCGACGTCCCCGAGGCGCTGCACGGACCGCTCTACGCCGCGGTGGGCTGCCGCATGGCCTTCTCCGGGGTCACCACGTGGGACGGCAGCCGGTTCGCCGAGGCATGGGGCACCGAGTGGGTGGAGACCACCGAGGTCGCCAAGCACACGGTGTTCGCCGACCAGCCGATGACGCGGGCGATCCACGCGCTGCGCAAGCTGGTGACCGGCAGGGCGGTCACCACCGACGCGGTCACCGTCCGCCAGGTCGAGCGGGAACGCTGGTCCGCCTCCGAGCTGGCGCACGCCGTGCCGCCGGGGCACGCGGTGCTGTCGCTGACCGACGTGCGGGGCGAGCACGCGCCGCCGCTGCTGGTCGACCTGCGGGGGTGAGTCACCCGTCCGGACGCCGCCGCACCGTACAGTGAGGCAGAATCACCACAGGACGTTCATACATGGCGGCCAAAAGATCACCGTTCATCCTCACTGAAGCAGACCCGGAAGCGCGACAGCCCCATGCCCCTGACGCTCGCCTCGCTCGTGCACCACACCGCGCTGAAGCTGACCGTGCGCGCGGGGGAGGACCGTCTCGACGTGCCCGTCCGCTGGGCCCACGCCAGCGAACTCGCCGACCCCGTGCCCTACATGGAGGGCGGGGAGCTGCTGCTGATCACCGCCCTGAAGCTGGACGCGGAGAACCCGGAGGCCATGCGCCGCTACGTGAAGCGGCTGGCCGGGGCCGGCGTCGTCGGGCTGGGCTTCGCCGTCGGCGTCCACTACGAGGACATCCCCGCAGCGCTCGTCGACGCCGCCCGCGCGGAGGGTCTGCCCCTGCTGGAGGTGCCGCGCCGCACGCCGTTCCTGGCGATCAGCAAGGCCGTCTCCGCCGCCATCGCCGCCGACCAGTACCGCGCGGTGACCGCCGGGTTCGCCGCCCAGCGGGAACTGACCCGGCACGCCCTCAGCGACGGACCCGAGGGTCTGCTCGCCGCCCTCGCCTCCCAGGTCGACGGATGGGCGGCGCTCTACGACGCCTCCGGTGCTGTCGTCGCGGCGGCACCGGACTGGGCCGGCCGGCGCGCCGCCCGTCTCACCGCGGACGTCCAGCGGCTGCGGGAACGGCCCGCGCCCGCCTCCGCGGTCGTCGCCGGACCCGAGGGCGAGGACCGTGACGACCGCGTCGAACTGCACTCCCTGGGCACCGGCCGGCGCCCCCGCGCCGCCCTCGCCGTCGGCACCGCCGCCGCCCTCGGCACCGCCGAGCGCTACGCCCTGCACTCCGCCATCGCCCTGCTCACCCTCACCACGGAACGCTCCCGCTCCCTGCACGCCGCCGAACAGCGCATCGGCGCCGCCGTCCTGCGCATGCTGCTCGCCGGACAGCCCGACCACGCCCGCGCGGTGGCCGGCGACCTGTACGGGGACCTGCTCGACGCGCCCTTCCGGATCGTCGTCGCCGAGACCGTGCCGGCGCCCGGCGGCGTCCACGACCGCGGCGACACCGGCACCGACGCCCTCGGGGCCCTCACCGAGGCCGTGGAGTCCGCCGCCGCCCGGTCCGGCGAGGCGGTCCTCGTCGTCCCCGAGGGGGAGCGGCTGGTGGTGCTGGCCACCGACGGCGGCGCCGCCGTGACCGCCTGCTGCGATCACGCCGCCGCCCAGGAGGCCGCCCGCACCGGCGGCCCGGCCCGGCCCCTCGGCGGCCCCGACCAGGGCGACCTCGTCGTCGGCCTGTCCGCCCCCGCCGGACCGATCGCCGCCGCCACCGCCTACAAGCAGGCCGGGCAGGCCCTGTCGGTGGCCCGGCGGCGCGGCCGGGCCCTGGTGGAGCACGAGCAGATGGCCGCCGGGTCCGTCCTCCCGCTGCTCGCCGACGACGCGGTCCGGGCCTTCGCCGACGGACTGCTGCGGGCCCTGCGCGACCACGACGCGACCGGGCGCGGCGACCTCGTCGCCTCGCTCCGTGCCTGGCTGTCCCGCCACGGCCAGTGGGACGCCGCGGCGGCCGACCTGGGCGTGCACCGCCACACCCTGCGCTACCGCATGCGCCGCGTCGAGGAGATCCTCGGCCGCTCGCTGGACGACCCGGACGTCCGCATGGAGCTGTGGCTGGCGCTGAAGGCGACCTCCGCGGACTGACACGCCGGGCGTGCGCCCGTTCGTTCCCCGGACGGAACCCTTGCGCCAAAGCGGCGCGGCTGCTCACCCGACTGCTACGACTCGGACAAACGACCGCCCACCGGCCCGCCCCTACCGTGGTTCTCACCGATCCATGCATCCCCTCACACGCGGAAGGGCCGGGACTCCATGACTTCCACCCACGCCTTCTGGCTCGCCGGCCGCCAGGCCACCGGCGAGGCCGCCTTCGACGTCACCTCCCCCTGGGACGGCCGGGTCGTCGGCACCGTCAGCGTGCCCACCGACGCCCAGGTCGAGGAGGCCGTGGCCGCCGCGTACGCCGTGCGGGACGCCTTCGCCGCCACCCCCGCCCACTTCCGGGCCGCCGCCCTGGACCACGTCAGCCGCCGCCTCGTGGAGCGCACCGAGGAGATCGCGCTGCTGATCTCCGCCGAGAACGGCAAGCCGGTCAAGTGGGCGCGCGGCGAGGTCGGCCGGGCCGTCTCCGTGTTCCGCTTCGCCGCCGAGGAGGCCCGCCGGTTCAACGGCGGCGAGGCCCAGCGGCTCGACACCGACGCCGGCGGCCAGGGCCGTCTCGCCTTCACCCGGCGCTTCCCCAAGGGCGTGGTCCTCGGCATCGCGCCGTTCAACTTCCCGCTGAACCTGTGTGCCCACAAGATCGCCCCGGCGATCGCGGCCGGCGCGCCGATCGTCCTCAAGCCCGCCCCGGCGACCCCGCTGTCCGGGCTGATCCTCGGCGAGCTGCTCGCCGAGACCGACCTGCCGGCCGGCTCCTGGAGCATCCTGCCGGTCCCGAACGACCGCATGCCCGCCCTCGTGCAGGACGAGCGGCTGCCGGTCATCTCGTTCACCGGCTCCGAGCAGGTCGGCTACGCGATCATGGACTCGGTGCCACGCAAGCACTGCACCCTGGAGCTGGGCGGCAACGGCGCGGCCGTCGTCCTCGCCGACTTCGCGAGCGACGAGGACCTCGACCGGGCGGCGAGCCGTATCGCCACCTTCTCCAACTACCAGGGCGGCCAGTCCTGCATCTCCGTGCAGCGGGTCATCGCCGACGCGTCCGTGTACGACCGGCTGCTGCCGCGCATCGTCGCCGCCGTCGAGGCCCAGGTGACCGGTGACCCGAACGACGACCGGACCGACGTCGGCCCGCTGATCAGCGAGGACGCCGCGAAGCGGGTCGAGGCCTGGGTGGACGAGGCGGTCGCCGCGGGCGCCACGCTGCGCACCGGCGGCAAGCGGGACGGCGCCTCGTACGCGCCGACCGTGCTGACCGACGTGCCGGCCGACGTCACCCTCTCCTGCGAGGAGGTCTTCGGCCCCGTCCTGACCGTGCAAAAGGTGGACGGCGAGGCCGCCGCCTTCGACGCCGTCAACGACTCCAAGTACGGCCTCCAGGCAGGCGTGTTCACCCACGACCTGCAGACCGCCTTCCGGGCCCACCGCGCCCTGGAGGTCGGCGGCGTGGTCATCGGCGACGTGCCGTCCTACCGCGCCGACCAGATGCCGTACGGCGGCACCAAGCAGTCCGGCGTGGGCCGCGAGGGCGTCCGCTTCGCGATGGAGGACTACACCTACGAGCGCGTGATGGTGCTGACCGGCCTCGACCTCTGAGCCCGTCCGTCCCGTCCGTCCCGTCCGCCGGGGCCCGGCACCGGAACCCTCCGGCGCCGGGCCCCGCGCGTCGTTCCCGGACCGCCCGGCGGTCCGCTGCGGGGCCGCACGGACGAGGGCCGGCATCGGCCGAACGGGCGCACGAGGGGTGGTGGTGCCGCTACCCATCAGGTACATACGATCGGGTAGCACCAGTCGGTAACGCACCCACTCCCCCCGATTCGCGGCGAGGTGAGCCTCATGTCCGCAACACCCGCAACGCCCCCGGTTCCGTCTCCCCCCACCGTCACCGAACGTGAGGCACGCCAGGTCGCGGAGGCCGCCCGGGAACAGGACTGGCGCAAGCCCAGCTTCGCCAAGGAACTGTTCCTCGGCCGCTTCCGCCTCGACCTGATCCACCCGCACCCGCTGCCCGCCGACGAGGCCGCCCAGCGCGGCGAGGAGTTCCTCGCCAAACTGCGCGACTTCTGCGAGACGAAGATCGACGGCGCCCTGATCGAGCGCGAGGCGCGCATCCCCGACGAGGTGATCACCGGGCTCAAGGAGCTCGGCGCCCTCGGCATGAAGATCGACACCAAGTACGGCGGCCTCGGCCTGACCCAGGTCTACTACAACAAGGCCCTCGCCCTGGTCGGCTCCGCCAGCCCGGCGATCGGCGCGCTCCTCTCCGCCCACCAGTCGATCGGCGTCCCCCAGCCCCTGAAGATGTTCGGCACCCGGGAGCAGCGGGAGACGTTCCTGCCGCGCTGCGCGCGCACCGACATCTCGGCGTTCCTGCTCACCGAGCCGGACGTCGGCTCCGACCCGGCCCGCCTCGCCACCACCGCCGTGCCCGACGGCGACCATTACGTGCTCGACGGCGTGAAGCTGTGGACCACCAACGGCGTGGTCGCCGACCTCCTCGTCGTCATGGCCCGGGTGCCGAAGTCCGAGGGGCACCGGGGCGGCATCACCGCCTTCGTCGTCGAGGCCGGCTCCGAGGGCATCACCGTCGAGAACCGCAACGCCTTCATGGGCCTGCGCGGACTGGAGAACGGCGTCACCCGCTTCCACCGGGTCCGGGTGCCCGCCGCCCACCGCATCGGCGAGGAGGGCCAGGGCCTGAAGATCGCGCTCACCACCCTCAACACCGGCCGGCTGTCCCTGCCCGCGATGTGCGTCGGCGCCGGGAAGTGGTGCCTGAAGATCGCCCGCGAGTGGTCGGCCGCCCGCGAGCAGTGGGGCAAACCGGTGGCGCTGCACGAGGCCGTCGGCTCCAAGATCTCCTTCATCGCCGCCACCACCTTCGCCCTGGAAGCGGTCCTCGACCTGTCCTCGCAGATGGCCGACGAGGACCGCAACGACATCCGCATCGAGGCCGCTCTCGCCAAGCTGTACGGCTCGGAGATGGCCTGCCTGATGGCCGACGAACTCGTCCAGATCCGCGGCGGACGCGGTTTCGAGACCGCCGACTCCCTCCGGGCGCGCGGCGAACGGGCGGTTCCCGCCGAGCAGATGCTGCGCGACCTGCGCATCAACCGCATCTTCGAGGGCTCCACCGAGATCATGCACCTGCTGATCGCGCGGGAGGCGGTCGACGCCCACCTGTCCGTCGCCGGCGACCTGATCGACCCCGAGAAGTCCCTCGGCGACAAGGCCCGGGCGGGCGCCAACGCGGGCGTCTTCTACGCCAAGTGGCTGCCCCGGCTGGTCGCCGGACCGGGACAGCTCCCCGGCGCCTACGGCGACTTCAAGCACGGCATCGACCTGTCGCCGCACCTGCGCTACGTCGAACGCACCTCCCGCAAGCTGGCCCGCTCCACCTTCTACGCCATGTCCCGCTGGCAGGGGAGGATGGAGACCAAGCAGGGCTTCCTCGGCCGGATCGTCGACATCGGCGCCGAACTGTTCGCAATGAGCGCCGCCTGCGTCCGCGCCGAACTGCTGCGCCGCCGGGGCGAGCACGGCCGCGAGGCGTACCAGCTCGCTGACGTCTTCTGCCGCCAGTCCCGCATCCGCGTCGAGGAACTGTTCGACCGGCTGTGGACCAACACCGACGACCTGGACCGCAAGGTCGTCAAGGGCGTCCTGTCCGGCACCTACACCTGGCTGGAACAGGGGGTCGTCGACCCCTCCGGGGACGGCCCCTGGATCGCGGACGCCTCGCCCGGCCCGAGCACGAAGGAGAACGTGCACCGGCCGATCCGCTGACGCCGCCACCGGCCCGCCCGGCGGCCGGAAGCACGGCGGACACGGGAACCGGCTGCCGGGGCGGGACCCGGCAGCCGGCGCGACCGGACACAATAGAGCCCATGACCGACGCTCCAGCTCCCCTGGCCGATCCGCATCTGGTGTACGACCCCGTTGCGGGGGACGGCCCCAAGGACGTGGTGATCCTCGGCTCCACCGGGTCGATCGGCACCCAGGCCATCGACCTCGTGCTGCGCAACCCCGACCGCTTCCGGGTCACCGCCCTGTCCGCCCACGGCAGCCGGACCGGCCTCCTCGCCGAGCAGGCCCACCGGCTGCGGGTGCGCACGGTCGCCGTCGCCCGCGAGGACGCCGTACCGGCGCTGCGTGAGGCGCTGTCCGCGCGGTACGGGGCCGGGGAGCCGCTGCCCGAGATCCTCGCGGGGCCCGACGCGGCCACCCACGCCGCCGCCTCGCCCGCCCACACCGTCCTCAACGGCATCACCGGCTCCATCGGCCTCGCCCCGACCCTCGCCGCCCTGGAGGCGGGCCGCACGCTCGCGCTGGCCAACAAGGAGTCGCTCATCGTCGGCGGGCCGCTCGTCAAGGCGCTGGCCAAGCCCGGTCAGATCATCCCGGTGGACTCCGAGCACGCCGCGCTGTTCCAGGCGCTCGCCGCGGGCACCCGCGCCGACGTCCGCAAGCTGGTCGTCACCGCCTCCGGCGGCCCCTTCCGCGGCCGGACCCGGGCGGAGCTGGCCGACGTCACCGTCGAGGACGCCCTCGCCCACCCCACCTGGGCGATGGGGCCGGTGATCACCATCAACTCGGCGACGCTCGTCAACAAGGGCCTGGAAGTCATCGAGGCGCACCTGCTGTACGACATTCCCTTCGACCGCATTGAGGTCGTCGTGCACCCGCAGTCGTATGTCCACTCGATGGTTGAGTTCACGGACGGATCGACACTGGCCCAGGCGACGCCCCCCGACATGCGGGGGCCCATCGCCATCGGCCTCGGCTGGCCCGAAAGGGTCCCCGACGCCGCCCCGGTCTTCGACTGGAGCAAGGCGTCCACCTGGGAGTTCTTCCCCCTGGACCACGAGGCGTTCCCCTCGGTGGGCCTCGCCCGGCACGTGGGCGAGCTCGCGGGGACCGCACCGGCGGTGTTCAATGCCGCCAACGAGGAGTGCGTGGAGGCCTTCCGGGCCGGCACGCTGCCGTTCAACGGCATCATCGAGACCGTCACGCGGGTGGTCGAGGAGCACGGCACCCCGCGGCCGGGAACCTCGCTGACCCTGTCGGACGTCCTCGAAGCGGAGACCTGGGCCCGCGCGCGGGTCCGGGAACTGACCGACCGGACGGCGAGCGCGGAGGCGCGTGCATGACGACCCTGATGTTCTTCCTCGGCATAGTCGTCTTCGCGGTCGGCCTGCTGGTCTCCATCGCCTGGCACGAACTGGGACACCTGTCGACGGCCAAGATGTTCGGCATCCGGGTGCCGCAGTACATGGTCGGCTTCGGACCGACCCTCTGGTCGCGGCAGCGGGGCGAGACCGAGTACGGCGTCAAGGCGATCCCGTTCGGCGGCTACATCCGCATGATCGGCATGTTCCCGCCCGGCCCCGACGGACGGCTGGAGGCCCGCTCCACCTCCCCGTGGCGCGGCATGATCGAGGACGCCCGCTCGGCGGCCTTCGAGGAACTGCAGCCCGGCGACGAGAAGCGCCTGTTCTACACGCGCAAGCCGTGGAAACGGGTCGTCGTCATGTTCGCCGGCCCCTTCATGAACCTCGTCCTGGCCGTGGCGCTGTTCCTGACCGTCCTTATGGGCTTCGGGATCCAGCAGCAGACCACCACCGTCAGTTCCGTCTCGCCGTGCGTCATCTCCCAGAGCGAGAACCGCGACAAGTGCAAGGCCGGCGACCCCGAGTCCCCGGCCGAGGCGGCGGGCCTGAAGGCGGGCGACCGGATCGTCGCCTTCGACGGCGTGCGCACCGAGGACTGGGCCACGCTCTCCGACCTCATCCGGGACAGCGCGGGCAAGGAGGTGCCGATCGTCGTCGACCGCAAGGGCGAGGAGGTCGCCCTCCGGGCCGAGATCGCCACCAATCTGGTCGCCAAGAAGGACGGCAACGGCACCTACGTCGAGGGCGAGTACGTCAAGGCCGGCTTCCTCGGCTTCAGCGCGGCCACCGGCGTCGTCAAGCAGGACCTCGGCGACTCCGTGGTCTGGATGACCGACCGGGTCGGCGACGCCGTCGACTCCCTCGCCGCCCTGCCGTCCAAGGTCCCCGCCCTGTGGGACGCGGCCTTCGGCGACGGACCGCGCGAACCCGACTCCCCGATGGGCGTCGTGGGCGCGGCCCGGGTCGGCGGCGAGATCGCCACGCTGGAGATCCCCGCCTCCCAGCAGATGGCCATGTTCGTGATGCTGCTCGGCGGCTTCAACCTCTCCCTGTTCCTGTTCAACATGCTCCCGCTGCTGCCGCTCGACGGCGGGCACATCGCGGGCGCGCTGTGGGAGTCGCTGCGCCGCAACCTGGCCCGGGTCCTGCGCCGGCCCGACCCCGGACCGTTCGACGTCGCGAAACTGATGCCGGTGGCCTACGTGGTGGCCGGGATCTTCGTCTGCTTCACGCTGCTCGTCCTGGTCGCCGACGTCGTGAACCCGGTCCGCATCTCCTAGCCCCAGGGGGCGGACACCCCCTGGCCGGACACCCGTCACCCGCCGTTCACGACGGCCCGGAACCGCCCGGTTCCGGGCCGTCGTCCTTTGGGTGGGTTTAGGGGCGTGATGTGCCCGGCCGCGCGCCCGTACCGTAATCTCGGGACCCGGAGCCCGCTGCTCACCGGGAGCCGGACCTTGATCCACGACTTGGGGTTGCACAGCAGATGACTGCGATTTCTCTCGGCATGCCGTCCGTTCCGATCAAGCTGGCCGAGCGCCGCAGGAGCCGCAGGATCCAGGTCGGGTCGGTGGCGGTGGGCGGTGACGCGCCGGTGTCGGTGCAGTCGATGACGACGACGCGGACGTCGGACATCGGTGCGACGCTGCAGCAGATCGCGGAGCTGACGGCGTCGGGGTGCCAGATCGTGCGGGTGGCGTGTCCGACGCAGGACGACGCGGACGCGTTGTCGGTGATCGCGAGCAAGTCGCAGATCCCGGTGATCGCGGACATCCACTTCCAGCCGAAGTACGTGTTCGCGGCGATCGAGGCCGGGTGCGCGGCGGTGCGGGTGAATCCGGGCAACATCAAGAAGTTCGACGATCAGGTCAAGGAGATCGCGAAGGCGGCGGGGGAGCGGGGGACGCCGATCCGGATCGGGGTGAACGCGGGGTCGCTGGACCGGCGGCTGCTGCAGAAGTACGGCAAGGCGACGCCGGAGGCGCTGGTGGAGTCGGCGCTGTGGGAGGCGTCGCTGTTCGAGGAGCACGGGTTCCGGGACATCAAGATCTCGGTGAAGCACAACGACCCGGTGGTGATGATCGAGGCCTACCGGCAGCTGGCCGAGAGTTGCGACTACCCGTTGCATCTGGGGGTGACGGAGGCGGGTCCGGCGTTCCAGGGGACGGTGAAGTCGGCGGTGGCGTTCGGTGCGCTGCTGTCGCAGGGGATCGGGGACACGATCCGGGTGTCGTTGTCGGCGCCGCCGGTGGAGGAGATCAAGGTCGGTAACCAGATCCTGGAGTCGCTGGGGTTGCGGCAGCGGGGTCTGGAGATCGTGTCGTGTCCGTCGTGCGGGCGGGCGCAGGTGGATGTGTACAAGCTGGCCGAGGAGGTCACGGCGGGTCTGACGGGGATGGACGTGCCGTTGCGGGTGGCGGTGATGGGCTGTGTCGTCAACGGTCCGGGTGAGGCCCGGGAGGCCGACCTGGGGGTGGCGTCGGGCAACGGCAAGGGGCAGATCTTCGTCAAGGGCGAGGTCATCAAGACGGTGCCGGAGTCGAAGATCGTCGAGACGCTGATCGAAGAGGCGATGAAGATCGCCGAGCAGATGGAGAAGGACGGCATCGCCTCGGGCGAACCCCAGATCTCCGTCGCGGGCTGACCAGGGCCTGTCCCGCAAGATCCGCCGGACGGACCCCGGACCGCCCACGCCGTTTCGGACGCGTCCCGACGACCGGGCGGACGGGGGCCCGCGGCGGCCCCCGCCCGCCCGGCGGCGACAGCGGCCTCCCGTTCCGGCCCCGCGGCCGACCGGGGCCCGGCGCCGGTGCCCGTCGGCCCGGCACGGGTCTCCGACCGGGCCCCGGGCAGGCGTCCGCACGATGCGGCGCGGCAGCGGCTGCGCAGGTACAGTGCGGAAACCAGCAGACCCCAGTGTGTGAGGCCCCGCGCGTGTTGACGCAGACCACCTCCCGGGTCCTCGAACCGAGTGACCTGGACGCCGCTCTCGCGGTCCTCGACCGCGAGCCGGTCGCCAACGCCTTCGTGACGTCCCGGGTGCAGGTCGCGGGCCTGGACCCCTGGCGGCTCGGCGGCGAGATGTGGGGCTGGTACGAGGGCGGCATGCTGACCTCCCTGTGCTACGCGGGCGCCAACCTCGTCCCCATCTGCGCCACCCCCCGGGCCGTGCGCGCCTTCGCCGACCGGGCCCGCCGGGCCGGCCGCCGCTGCTCCTCCATCGTCGGCCCGGCCGAACCCACCGCGGAGCTGTGGCGTCTGCTGGAACCCCAGTGGGGCCCCGCCCGCGAGGTCCGCGCCTGCCAGCCGCTCATGGTCACCGACCGCATGCCCGCGGACCTCGCCCCGGACCCCTACGTGCGCCGCGTCCGCAAGGACGAGATGGAACGGATCATGCCGGCCTGCGTCGCCATGTTCACCGAGGAGGTCGGCATCTCCCCGCTGGCCGGTGACGGCGGACTGCTCTACCAGGCCCGGGTCGCCGAACTCGTCGGGGCGGGACGTTCCTTCGCCCGCTTCGACGCCGACGGCAACGTCGTCTTCAAAGCGGAGATCGGCGCCGCCACCGACCGCGCCTGCCAGATCCAGGGCGTCTGGGTGGCCCCCGAACACCGCGGCACCGGCGTCGCCGCCCCCGGCATGGCCGCCGTCGTGCGCTACGCCCTCGCCGACATCGCCCCCGTGGTCAGCCTCTACGTCAACGACTTCAACACGCCGGCCCGCCGCACCTACCGGCGCGTGGGCTTCGAGGAAGTCGGCGCGTTCATGAGCGTGCTGTTCTGAGACGGCCGGGCGAGCCGTTCTGACCGGTCCACACGCCCTGTAGTCTCCCCGCATGCTGCGCTTTCCCGGTCACGGCCGACCCGCCGCCGACGACATCGTGATCGGCCCCCTCGACCTGCCCGCCCGCGTCGACGACGCCCTGGCCGTCCAGGCGGTGGCATTCGGCCTCGGCCCCGACGAGGTGGCCGTGCGCCGGCAGATCGTGCTGCGCCACATGACGCTCCCCGGGGCCCGGGCGTTCGGCGCCACCACCGCCTCCGGGCGCCTGGTCGGGTTCGTCTACGGCATGCCCAACGACCGCGGCCACTGGTGGTCCACCGTGGTGGAGCCCTACCTGCGCGCCCTCGGCCACGCGGACTGGCTCGACGACTCCTTCGTCATCACCGAGCTGCACGTCCACCCGCGGCACCAGCAGCACGGCATCGGCCGCGCCCTGATCACCACGATCACCGACGGCGCCGACGAGCCCCGCTCGATCCTCTCGGCCATCGACGTGGAGAGCCCCGCCCGCCGCCTCTACCGTTCCCTCGGCTACCAGGACCTGGCCCGGCGGGTGCACTTCCCCAGCGCCACCAAGCCCTACGCCGTGATGGGCGCGCCCCTGCCCCTGCTGCGCCCCTGACGGGCCCGCTGCCCCAAACCGATTTCCACCGCCCCGTCCCGCCCGGCTAACCTCTCGTCATCACCTTCCCCCCTCTCGGCTGCGTTCGAGCCGGGGGACCCCCAGCAGCAGGAGTACGAGAACCATGGCGAACGCACCGGTCCAGCGCATGTCCCAGTTGATGGCGAAGACGCTGCGCGACGACCCGGCGGACGCCGAGGTCCTCAGCCACAAGCTGCTCGTCCGTGCGGGCTACGTGCGCCGCACCGCCGCCGGCATCTGGAGCTGGCTGCCGCTCGGGAAGAAGGTCCTCGCCAACGTCGAGCGCATCGTCCGCGAGGAGATGGACGCCATCGGCGCCCAGGAGGTGCTGCTGCCCGCCCTGCTGCCGCGCGAGCCCTACGAGGCGACCGGCCGCTGGGACGAGTACGGCGGCGAACTGTTCCGCCTGAAGGACCGCAAGGGCGGCGACTACCTCCTCGGCCCGACGCACGAGGAGATCTTCACCCTGCTGGTGAAGGACCAGGCGTCCTCCTACAAGGACCTGCCGGTGATCCTCTACCAGATCCAGACCAAGTACCGCGACGAGGCGCGTCCCCGGGCGGGCATCCTGCGCGGCCGCGAGTTCCTGATGAAGGACTCCTACTCGTTCGACGTCACCGACGACGGGCTCGGCGAGTCCTACGCCCTGCACCGGCAGGCGTACCAGCGCGTCTTCGAGCGGCTGGGCCTGGACTACCGGATCTGCGCGGCCACCGCCGGTGCGATGGGCGGCTCCAAGTCCGAGGAGTTCCTGGCCCCGGCGGAGGCCGGCGAGGACGTGTTCGCCGACTGCCCGAACTGCGACTTCGCCGCGAACACCGAGGCGATCACCTACGAGGTGAGGCCGGTCGACGCTTCGGACGTGCCCGCGGCCGAGGACATCCCGACCCCGGACACCCCCACCATCGAGACCCTCGCCGCCTCCCTCGGGGTGCCGGCCTCCGCCACCCTGAAGAACCTGCTGGTCAAGGTGGATGGCGAGATCGTGGCCGTGGGCGTGCCCGGTGACCGCGAGGTCGACATGGGCAAGCTGGAGGCGCACTTCGCGCCCGCCGAGGTCGAGCTGGTCACGGAGGCGGACTTCGCCGCCCGTCCCGACCTGGTCCGCGGCTACGTCGGCCCGCAGGGCCTGGAGAAGGTCCGCTACCTCGCCGACCCGCGCGTCGCGCCGGGCACGGCCTGGATCACGGGCGCCAACCAGGCCGACACGCACGCGAAGAACGTCGTCGCCGGCCGGGACTTCGAGGTCGACGCCTACGTGGACGTCGTCGTCGCGCAGGACGGCGACCCCTGCCCGAAGTGCGGCACCGGCCTGCGGCTGGACCGCGCCATCGAGATCGGCCACATCTTCCAGCTCGGCCGCAAGTACACCGACGCCCTGAAGCTGGACGTGCTCGGCCAGAACGGCAAGCCGGTCCGCGTCACCATGGGTTCCTACGGCATCGGCGTCTCGCGCGCGGTCGCGGCGCTCGCCGAGCAGCACGCCGACGACAAGGGCCTGATCTGGTCCAAGGAGGTCGCGCCCGCCGACGTGCACGTGGTGGCCGCGGGCAAGGCGCTGCAGACCGAACTGGCCCTGGACGTCTCGGACAAGCTCGCCGCGGCCGGTGTACGCGTCCTGGTCGACGACCGGGCCGGAGTCTCCCCGGGCGTGAAGTTCACCGACTCCGAGCTGATCGGCGTCCCGCAGATCCTGGTCGCCGGACGCCGCGCCGCCGAGGGCGTCGTGGAGCTGAAGGACCGCCGCACCGGCGAGCGCGAGGAGCTCACCGTCGAGGAGGCGGTGGCCCGTCTGACCGCCCTCTGACGCGGCCCGCGCGTCGCCCCCGGCCGGCTCGGCCCGGCCGGGGGCGACGCCGGCCGGAGATCCCGGCCGCGCACCGCCGCGGACGGGCCCCCGGCGGAGTCAGCAGACGCCGGCCGTGACCGGTTGCCCGGTGAGGCCGACGGGAAGTTCGAGCCGCGCGCCGCAGAAGCACAGCAGCGCGGTGCCGGAACCCTCCGGCGCGCCCAGATCGATCGTCAGCAGGGCCCGCAGTTCCCGGAACACCTCGAAGGCCCGGGAGCCCCGCGCCACCAGGACACTGACTTCATCGGGGTCCCACACGACGATGTCCGGCAGATCGTCCGCCACGAACACGTGGATGCACATGACTGTCTCCCCAGGGATGCACAACGGCATGAAGTTCCGCTTCGGGAGGCCAGCGGCCACCTGATGGTATCGGTGCTCTGGGTCACCTGTGGGGTTTTTGGTGCATTGGTCGGCCGTCGGGCCGAGGTTGCGACGCGTCGCGTTCAGGACATCCGGCTGACCTGGAGCATGGCTTCCGCGTCCTTGATCAGCGCGCGCTGCCGCGCTTCGGGGAGCTGGCGGTAGAGCTTGAGCAGCCGGGCCTCGCGCTCGTCGCGGCCCGGTCCGGGCACCGGCCGCCCGACCGCCTCGAAGAACTCCTTGGGCGTGGTCCGTACGCCCCACCGCCGGAACACCTCGACCATGGCCCGCAGGCGCTCCGGGGGGATCCGCGAGGTGCCGCGGGTGCGGTTCATCCAGGCGTTGAGCGTCTGGTAGGAGATGCCGGCCTCCCTGGCCAGGTCCTTCTGGCTCCGGCCGGGGGCCTGGGCGAGGAGGCGTTCGAGCAGCGCTGCGAGATCCTCGCCCGGCTGTTCCTGGTCGTCACCGGCGGCGGAGGGGGAGGGAGGCGTCTCGCGGTTCGTCACGCGTCAGAGGATCGGCCATGGCCATCTACAAGCGCAAGTAGATCGCAGATCGTCGCCGGGTCACGTGGTGTGCGCCCGCGCACGTGAGCCAGTCGCGCACCACCTCCGGGCGCCGTGCGTTCCGTGACGCGAGTATGCCCCCGGTACCTTGACACGATCTACATCCACACGGAGACTGTAGACGGTTTGGGGGGCCGGATCCCGGCCGTACCGGGACGGACGGGCGTGCGAGCGTCCGCACCGTCCCGGTCGGACGGGCCTCCTCGGGTGGTGAGGCCCGTTCGAAGCGTCAGGCAAGAATCCACATCTACATGAAGATTGCAGGCGGTGTCCTGTCCTGCGCGTCCCGGCGGGGCGCCGCACACCGGGCGCCCGCCCGTGACCCGACGTCGAAGGAGAACCGACCGTGTCCTTACAGACCGGCAGGGGAACCACCCCGGAGCCCGCGTGGCTCGCTCGTGCCCGCACCGGGGACAGGGAGGCGTTCGCCCACCTCTACCGCGAGCACTACGGCTTCGTGTACCGCTATCTGCTGTGCCGCACCCGCGACCGGCACCTGGCCGAGGACCTGGCCCAGGAGGTGTTCGCACGCGCCCTGCGCACCATCGGCGGCTTCGCCTGGCGGGGCACCGACCCGGTCGCCTGGCTCACCATCATCGCCAGGAACCTCCACCTCGACGAGGTCGGCCGCAGCCGCACCCGCCGGGAGACCCTGGTCGCCGAGTTCGGCGACCCGGTGCAGCCCGGCCCCGGCACCGAGTCGCTGGTGCTGCGCGAACTGGACGCCGTCGAGGCCGGCGAGACCGTGCGTCGGGCGCTGCGCACCCTCGCCCCGCCCCAGCGGCACTGCGTCGAACTGCGCTTCCTCGGCGGGCTGTCGGCCGAGGAGACCGCACACGCCATGGGCCGCACCGTCGGCGCCGTCAAGGCGCTGACCCACCGCGCCATGCACAAACTGCGCTGGGCGGCGGGAGTGATGTCCTCGTGAACGAACGCCCCCTCCACGCCGTCGACGGACACCTCGGCACGGCGTACGACCCCCTCCCCGGCGGCGGGCACGCCCACGCGGCCGATGCCCACCTCCACGCCCCGGACGCGCACGGCCACACGGCGGACGCCGCCCTCCGTGCCGTCGACGCGCACGCCCACCCCGCGGACGGCTTCCCCGCGGACGGCTTCCCCGAGCACGCCCGCGCCGAGGTCCGCACGGTGTCCGTCGTCCGCGTGACCGTCACGACCTGCCGGCACGAACAGGTCCTCGCCGTCGCCCTCCCGGCCGCCCCCGGGGCCCTCCCCGCCGGACCCCTCGAGTTCCCGGCGGCGCTCCTGCCGACCCCTGAGGGCCACCTCCACGCCCTGCCCGGCGGGGGCACGACGGCGCACCCGGCCACGGCCGCGGCCCCCGGCCAGGACGACGCCCGGGCCCGCGCCCGGGAGGTGGCCCGGACCGTCGAGCGCGAGGTCGGCACCCACCCGGACGTGCGCGGCGTCCGGGCGGACGGCGACACGGTGCGCGTCCTGCTCCGGCTCGGCATCCCGTCCCGGCGCTGGGACGCGTGGTGCGCCTACTTCGGGGTCACCGTGTCCGGCGAGCAGCCCGGCCCCCGCACGCCCGCCGGCGAAGGACGGCGCGACGGAGTCCGGGTGACCGTCCTCGCCCGCGGCCCGGACGGCACCCACGAGGACGGTGCGGACGGGACGGCCGAGCGGACCTACCGCTACGGCGGCACCGCCTACGACCTGACGCTCCCGCACCGCGACGCCCACGGCGAGACCTGGTACTTCCAGGGGCTGCGCACCCCCGACGGGATGCCCCTGCTGTCGGTCGACGGCCGCCCGGAGCGCTGCTCCCTGGCCAACGTCGCCGAGTACGCCGGCCCGCTCACCCCCGTCCGCGCCGCCCCCTACGACGACGAGGAGCAGTGATGAGGACCCCGGCCGCCGTGGGGGCGGCCGGACGGCGTCCCGGCGGCCTGCTCGGTCGGCTCCTGCGGCACCGCACGGCCCGCCGCCGGGAGACCGAGGACCGGCTGCGCCTCCAGCACGAACTGTCCGTCAGCAGACAGCGGCTGGCCCGCTGGCAGCAGCACGCCGACTCCTACGAACGCCAGCTGGGCCGCGTCCAGCGGGAACGGGCGCACCTGCTGGCCTGGCTCGCGGCGCTGCACCCCGCCAGCGCGGTCCTCACGCCCCTCACCGGCCCCGGCCAGGGACCGCAGGAGGCCCACCGCCTGTGCCTGGTCGCCGGGGGCTGGCACCTGTCGTGGCGGATAGCACCGGGTGACCTCGCCCTGTTCGCCCACGTGCCCTGCGGGGCGGAGACCGTCCCGCACCCCGTGCCCGACGGCGAGGCCCCTGACCAGGACGCCGTCATCCGCCGCCACACGCAGCTGCTCGCCTGCGAAGGAACCCTGTCGGCCGGTTTCGCCGCCGCGGCCGGCCGACAGGCACCGGGGCCCCCGGCCGGTCCGTGACCCGTGCCGGGGCCCCGGGACTCCGGCCGGCAAGCTCGGGAGGCACGCCGACCGGACCACCTGCGCCCCCCTGCCACCACACACGGCAGGGGGGCGCACCCGCCCGCACACCGCCCGAGAGCACCGAGGAGTCAGAGCCAGGTGGCGAACTCCAGCAGCAGTTCCGCGTCCTGGACGCGGCCCACCCGGCGGGCGCGCACGCCCGACTCCACCGCGCGGAAGAGGGTCCAGCCGCGCAGCCGCTCCTGGTCCACCTCCAGCGACTCCGCGAGCCGCTTCACCCGGCGGCGGGTCGTCGCCGCACCGGACGGCTGGGCGATCAGGTCCTCCACCCGGTCGCGGACGAGCCGGGCCAGGTCGAAGGCGCACTCGCCGACCACCGGGTCCGGGCCCACCGCCAGCCACGGCATCCGCTCGCCCGCGAGCACCTTGCTCTGCCGGAACGTCCCGTGCAGCAGCCGGGGTTCGGGCGGCCCGGCGAGCAGCTCGTCGCGGGCGGTCAGCGCCGCCCGCACCAGCGGGGCCGCCTCCGGGTCCGTCCGGGCGCTCGCCCGCATCGCCTCGGCCTGCCGCCCGGTCCGCTCGGCCACCGTCTCGAAGCCGTGGTCCGCAGGCGGCGGCACCCACAGGCGGCGCAGTGTCCCCGCCGCCTCCAGCAGGGCCCGCGCCTCGGGCAGCGACCGCACCGACACGTCCGGGTGCAGCCGCTCCAGCAGCAGCACCCCCTCGGACTCCTCCGGGACGGCGCCCGCGTCCAGCAGCTGCACCGCGCCCCGCCCCGCCCAGTGGGCCAGCGCGGCCCGCTCGGCCTCCGGCCGGAACCGGCGCGGGGCGAGCTTCAGCACGGCCGGCGTGCCCTGCGCCGTGCTCACCAGCACCACCAGACTGCTGCGGCCCCCGGGCACCTGCACCCGCTCCACGGTCAGCCCGAGCGCGGCGACGGCCCGCCGTGCCGCACCGGGCACCTGCTCCAGCCAGCGGTCACCGTCCGGAGCCGTCTCCGCGAGCGCCCTCACCAGACGCCTCGGCGGGTCGAAAACCATGCGCGCGTCGTTCCCTTCGTGGTGTCGCGGGGCCTGCCGCCCGTCGTGCGCCGTCCGTGCACCCGGCGCCGTGCCGTCCCGGGCCGCGCCGCCCGCGGGCACCTCAGCCGTCCGGACCGGCCCGCTCGGCCAGCCCAGGGAAGGCTACGCTCCCCCCGCTCCAGCGGGCCGAGCGCACCGCCGCCTCCCGCAGCGCCTCCGCCGCGGCCCGCCGCCGCCCGCCCCGGCTGTCGCGGACGAGGTCGGCGTAGACGCCGGCGAGGCGGTTCTCCAGCTCCGCGGCCAGCCGCAGGGCCGCCGCCGCGTCCGGCACCGGGAACGGCAGCGCGTACCCGGCGGCCGCGGCGACCGGTGCGGCTCCCGCCTCCCGGACGTCGCGCACCAGCGCGTCCCGGCGGGCCCGGTGGGCGTCGTACGCCGCGCGGACCTGCGGTCCGTGCTCCTTGCCGACGCGGCCGCCGACGACTCCGTAGCCGTACACCGCCGCGTGCTCCGCCGCCAGGGCCGCCTGCAGGGCCCGCAGCTCCCGCTCCTCCGCCTCGTTCACGCCCGTCCCTCCGTCAGCAGGTACACGTGCGCCGCCCCGGCCGCGGCCGCGGAGGCCAGCAGCCGGGCCAGCTCGCCCGGTGCCTCCAGCAGCGCGCGGGTGCGCCGGCCGGCGAGCTCCCGCTCCGCCGCGGCGAGGTCGGCCAGGGCCTCCTTCGGCGTCGCCGGCACGGCGCCGGAGGACGGCGGGACCGGCGAGGACGGCGAGACCGGCGCCGCGGACTCCCCGGCACCGGTACCGGACGGCGTCGCCGCCCCCGACGGCGACGACGCCGCTGACGGCGATGACGACGACGGCGAGGGCGACGGCGCGGGTCCGAAGGCTTCGGCGTGCCGGACGACGTCCGCGTGCAGCGGGCGCAGCCGCTCGGCGAGCCCGGGGTGGGCGGCGATCACCGCGTCGTACCGGGCGGCCAGCTCCCTGCTGTCCCGGGCCGCACGGGCGCGGGCCCGGTCCGCGGCCGAGGGGCCGTTGCCGCGGGGGGTGCCGGAGTCGTCGGAACCGGCGGAACAGCCCGCGGCGAGCAGGGCCGCGGGGGCGACGGCGAGCAGGATCCGTCTGCGGGGCCCCGAGCGGGTGCCCGGAGAGAGGGGGAACGGCACGGGAGACGTCCTCGGGGGGCTCGGTCGAACGTGGCGGCGACGGCGGGGGCCGCAGACGCGTGATCACGGTACCCGGGGTCGCCCCCGGCGGCGGTCAGCGGCACCCTCCGTCACCGGGTGGACGGCATCACCCTGTGCGACCGGATACCCTTTGACCAGACACGCGCACCGTCCCACAACAGCACACGCGGCCGAGGAGTCACCCGGATGAGCACCACCCAGAACGAGAGGCTGCGAGAACTTCTGGAACCGCTCGTCAGCTCACAGGGCCTCGATCTCGAGGAGATCGCCGTCGACTCGGTCGGCCGCAAGCGGGTGCTGCGCGTCACCGTCGACTCCGACACCGGCGCCGATCTGGACCGGATCGCCGAGGTGAGCCGCGCGCTCTCGGCGAAGCTGGACGAGACGGACGCGATGGGCAGCGGGGAGTACACCCTCGAGGTGGGAACCCCCGGCGCGGAGCGCCTCCTCACCGAGCACCGGCACTACGTGCGTGCCACCGGACGCCTGGTGAGGTTCCAGCTGACCGAGGGCGGCGAGCTGACCGCCCGCATCCTGACGGCCGACGACGAGGGACTCGACGTCGAGGTGCCGGGGGTCAAGGGCCGCAGGCCCACCGCGCGCAGGCTCGCCTTCGGCGACATCGCCCGGGCGCGCGTCCAGGTCGAGTTCAACCGCAAGGACGACAAGTCCGACGACGCGTCCGCCAGGCAGGACGACGAGAAGGAAGAGGAGGCGTAGCCGTGGACATCGACATGAGTGCCCTGCGGGGCCTGGTGCGGGAGAAGGAGATCTCCTTCGACCTGCTGGTCGAGGCGATCGAATCGGCCCTCCTCATCGCCTACCACCGCACCGAGGGCAGCCGCCGCCAGGCGCGCGTGGAGCTCGACCGGAAGACCGGGCACGTGACCGTGTGGGCGAAGGAGGACCCCGAGGACCTCGACGAGGGCCAGGAGCCCCGCGAGTTCGACGACACCCCGTCGGGCTTCGGCCGGATCGCCGCGACCACGGCCAAGCAGGTCATCCTGCAGCGGCTGCGCGACGCCGAGGACGACGCGACGCTCGGCGAGTACGCGGGCCGCGAGGGCGACATCGTGACCGGTGTGGTCCAGCAGGGCCGCGACCCGAAGAACGTGCTGGTCGACATCGGCAGGCTGGAGGCCATCCTGCCGGTGCAGGAGCAGGTCCCGGGCGAGACGTACCCGCACGGCATGAGGCTGCGCAGCTACGTGGTCCGGGTGGCCAAGGGCGTGCGCGGTCCCTCCGTCACGTTGTCGCGCACCCACCCCAACCTGGTGAAGAAGCTGTTCGCCCTGGAGGTGCCGGAGATCGCCGACGGCTCCGTGGAGATCGCCGCGATCGCCCGTGAGGCCGGTCACCGCACCAAGATCGCCGTCCGTTCCCTGCGGTCCGGGCTGAACGCCAAGGGGGCCTGCATCGGTCCCATGGGCGGCCGGGTGCGCAACGTCATGGGCGAGCTGAACGGTGAGAAGATCGACATCGTCGACTGGTCGGACGACCCGGCCGAGATGGTGGCGAACGCCCTGTCGCCCGCCCGGGTCTCCAAGGTGGAGGTCGTGGACATGGCGGCCCGGTCCGCCCGGGTGACGGTGCCGGACTACCAACTCTCCCTGGCCATCGGCAAGGAGGGCCAGAACGCCCGGCTCGCCGCCCGTCTGACCGGGTGGCGGATCGACATCCGGCCGGACACCGAGCAGCCGGGCGAACAGCCCGGCGAGTGACCCGGGCGGCGGTGCGGCACGGATCCGGTCTCCGGCCGCACCGTGCGCCGCCCGGCCGGCCCGCGAGCGGCCGGGGAATGGATCCAGGCCGCAGGTCGCTGAGATCACGACAGCTTTTCTGCGGCACGTGTTCGATCCTTGCCCCGAAGGGGTGAGGTCGGTTCGGGGAGGTAGACTGAGCTGTGTCTGGCCGGACACCTACCCGTGCATGCCCCGAGCGCACCTGCGTGGGGTGCCGGGAGCGAGCGGTCAAGAACGAGCTGCTGCGGATCGTGGCGGTCGAGGGCGCCTGCGTCCCCGATCCTCGCGGTACGCTGCCCGGCCGGGGTGCTTACGTACACCCCGTCCCGCTCTGTCTGGACCAGGCGGTGCGCCGCAGGGCGTTCCCGCGGGCGTTCCGCGTCCCGGGACCGCTCGACGTAAAGGCGTTGCGCCACTACGTCGAGCAGGCACAGGGTTGCTGACAGCAGCCCGACAGGAAGACATGCCGTACGGAACCCCCCGTGCGGTCTGGTACCTCGCGAGTCGAAAGCAGGTCGAGATTGCGATGAGCACTCGATGAGTACGCGATGAGTACGCCCATGAACTAGCGACGGTCCGGACGCAACCCGGACCTCAAAGGAGCGAAGTGGCTAAGGTCCGGGTCTACGAACTCGCCAAGGAGTTCGGTGTGGAGAGCAAGGTCGTCATGGCCAAGCTCCAGGAACTCGGTGAATTCGTCCGTTCGGCGTCTTCGACCATCGAAGCGCCCGTAGTACGCAAGCTGACCGACGCCTTCCAGGGCGGCGGCAACGGCAAGTCCGCGGCGAAGCCGGGAGCGCCCCGCAAGGCGGCCCCCAGGCCCGCGGCACCCTCTCCGGCACAGGCCGCAGGCCCCCGCGCCGCCAAGGCGCCGGGGGAGCGTCCGGCTGCCCCGAAGCCGCCGGCCGCGCCCAAGCCGGCCGCGTCCCAGTCCCCGGCGCCGTCGGCGCCCTCGCCGGCGACCCCCGGTCCGCGTCCGACGCCGGGCCCGCGCCCCGCGCCGCGTCCGGCTCCGGCCGCGCCGGAGTTCCAGGCCCCGCCCGCGTCCCCGGCCGCCCCGTCCGGGCCGAAGCCCGGCGGCGCGCGTCCCGGTGCCCCCAAGCCCGGCGGTCGTCCCGCCGGTCAGGGCCAGGGTCAGGGCCAGGGCCGTCCGGCGGGTCAGGGACAGCGTCCCGGCGGGCCCCGTCCGGGCGCCCGTCCGGCCGGTCCCCGTCCGGGCAACAACCCGTTCACCTCGGGCGGCTCCACCGGCATGGCCCGTCCGCAGGCGCCGCGTCCGCAGGGCCCGCGTCCCGGCGGCCCCGGTGCGCCCGGCGGCGGTCCCCGTCCCCAGGCACCCGGTGCCCAGGGCGGAGGTCCGCGTCCGCAGGCTCCGGGCGGGCAGCGCCCGACCCCGGGCTCGATGCCGCGTCCGCAGGGCGGTCCCCGTCCCGGCGGCCCGCGTCCGAACCCCGGCATGATGCCGCAGCGTCCCGCTGCCGGCCCGCGTCCCGGCCCCGGCGGCCGCGGTCCGGGCGGTGCGGGTCGTCCCGGCGGCGGTGGCGGCGGCCGTCCTGGCTTCGCCGGGCGTCCGGGTGGCGGCGGCGGTGCCGGCCGTCCCGGTGGTGGCGGCGGTTTCGCCGGCCGTCCCGGCGGCGGCTTCGGCGGCGGCGGTGGCCGTCCCGGCTTCGGTGGCCGTCCCGGCGGTCCCGGTGGCCGCGGTGGCACGCAGGGCGCCTTCGGCCGTCCCGGCGGTCCCGCGCGTCGTGGCCGCAAGTCGAAGCGGCAGAGGCGCCAGGAGTACGAGGCCATGCAGGCCCCGTCGGTCGGCGGTGTGATGCTGCCTCGCGGCAACGGCGAGACCATTCGCCTGTCGCGCGGTGCGTCGCTCACCGACTTCGCGGAGAAGATCAACGCCAACCCGGCGTCGCTCGTCGCGGTCATGATGAACCTCGGCGAGATGGTCACCGCGACCCAGTCCGTCTCCGACGAGACGCTCCAGCTCCTCGCGGACGAGATGAACTACACCGTTCAGATCGTCAGCCCGGAGGAGGAGGACCGCGAGCTGCTCGAGTCCTTCGACCTGGAGTTCGGCGAGGACGAGGGCGACGAGGAGGACCTGGTGGTCCGTCCGCCGGTCGTCACCGTCATGGGTCACGTCGACCACGGAAAGACCCGTCTGCTCGACGCCATCCGCAAGACCAACGTCGCCTCCGGCGAGGCGGGCGGCATCACCCAGCACATCGGTGCCTACCAGGTCACGACCGAGGTCAACGAAGAGGATCGCAAGATCACCTTCATCGACACCCCGGGTCACGAGGCGTTCACCGCCATGCGTGCCCGTGGTGCGAAGTCGACCGACATCGCGATCCTGGTCGTCGCGGCCAACGACGGCGTCATGCCGCAGACGGTCGAGGCGCTCAACCACGCCAAGGCGGCCGACGTCCCGATCGTCGTCGCGGTCAACAAGATCGACGTCGAGGGCGCCGACCCGACCAAGGTGCGCGGTCAGCTGACCGAGTACGGCCTGGTGGCCGAGGAGTACGGCGGCGACACCATGTTCGTCGACATCTCCGCCAAGCAGGGTCTGCACATCGACAGCCTCCTGGAGGCCGTCGTCCTCACCGCGGACGCCTCGCTCGACCTGCGGGCCAACCCGAAGCAGGACGCGCAGGGCATCTCGATCGAGTCCCGGCTCGACCGCGGCCGCGGTGCCGTGGCGACCGTCCTCGTCCAGCGAGGCACGCTGCGGGTCGGCGACACGATGGTGGTGGGCGACGCCTACGGCCGCGTGCGCGCCATGCTCGACGACACCGGCAGCAACGTCGCCGAGGCCGGCCCGTCGACGCCGGTCCAGGTCCTGGGCCTGACCAACGTCCCGGGTGCGGGCGACAACTTCATCGTCGTGGACGAGGACCGTACGGCCCGTCAGATCGCCGAGAAGCGTGCCGCCCGTGAGCGCAACGCCGCGTTCGCCAAGCGCACGCGCCGCGTCTCGCTCGAGGACCTGGACAAGGTGCTCAAGGCCGGCGAGGTCCAGCAGCTGAACCTGATCATCAAGGGTGACGCGTCCGGATCGGTCGAGGCCCTCGAGTCCTCGCTGCTCCAGCTGGACGTCGGCGAAGAGGTCGACATCCGCGTCCTGCACCGCGGCGTCGGTGCGGTCACGGAGTCCGACATCGACCTGGCGATGGGCTCCGACGCCATCGTGATCGGCTTCAACGTGCGCGCCGCCGGGCGGGCACAGCAGATGGCCGAGCGCGAGGGTGTGGACGTCCGGTACTACTCGGTCATCTACCAGGCGATCGAGGAGATCGAAGCGGCCCTCAAGGGCATGCTCAAGCCGGAGTACGAAGAGGTCGAGCTCGGCACGGCGGAGATCCGCGAGGTCTTCCGTTCGTCCAAGCTGGGCAACATCGCGGGTGTCCTCATCCGCTCCGGCGAGGTCAAGCGCAACACCAAGGCGCGCCTCCTCCGCGACGGCAAGGTCATCGCGGAGAACCTCACCATCGAGGGTCTGCGTCGCTTCAAGGACGACGTCACCGAGATCCGCGAAGGCTTCGAGGGCGGTATCAACCTCGGAAACTTCAACGACATCAAGGTCGACGACGTCATCGCGACGTACGAGATGCGCGAGAAGCCGCGGGCGTAACCGCCACGGTCCACGCGCCGGCCGACGGGACGCTCCATGTCCCGTCGGCCGGCGCGTGCCCGGTCCCGGCCCGGCCGGGAGCCGTGGGGCGCAATATCCGTCGATCACGCGGCCCGCTTCGTTGTACCGTTCGTGATGTCCCCGCCCACTGGATGGCGGGGCCATCGATCCCGTGCCGGCGGGTGAACCGGTTGCACATGTATGTGGGGACGCTGTCCTTCGACCTCCTCCTCGGCGACGTACGGTCGCTGAAGGAGAAGCGCTCCGTCGTCCGCCCGATCGTCGCCGAGCTCCAGCGCAAGTACGCGGTGAGCGCGGCCGAGGTGGACCACCTGGACCTTCACCGCAGGGCGCTCATCGGCCTCGCGGTGGTCTCCGGCGACGCGGGGCACATCACCGACGTGCTGGACCGGTGCGAGCGGCTGGTCGCCGGGCATCCGGAAGTGGAGCTGCTGTCCGTCAGGCGGCGCTTCCACGGCGAGGACGACGACTGACGACCAGCTTTCGAGAACGAGATCAGGAAAGAACGGGAGACGGACCAGTGGCCGACAACGCGCGGGCGAAAAGGCTGGCGGACCTCATCCGAGAGGTGGTGGCCCAGAAGCTGCAGCGCGGGATCAAGGACCCGCGGCTCGGCTCGCACGTCACCATCACGGACACCCGGGTCACGGGTGACCTGCGGGAGGCGACCGTCTTCTACACGGTGTACGGGGACGACGAGGAGCGCAAGGCCGCCGCGGCGGGCCTGGAGAGCGCCAAGGGCGTCCTGCGTTCCGAGGTGGGCCGGGCGGCCGGCGTGAAGTTCACGCCCACCCTGACCTTCGTCATGGACGCCCTCCCGGACACGGCACGCAACATCGAGGACCTCCTCGACAAGGCGCGCCAGTCCGACGCCAAGGTGCGGGAGGCGTCCGCGGGCGCCACGTACGCGGGCGGGGCCGACCCGTACCGCAAGCCGGAAGACGACGAGACGGACGACACCGCCGAATGACCCAGAAGCCCCCCACGCCCGACGGCCTTGTCATCGTGGACAAGCCGTCGGGCTTCACTTCGCACGACGTGGTCGCCAAGATGCGGGGCATCGCACGCACCCGCCGGGTCGGCCACGCCGGCACCCTCGACCCCATGGCGACGGGCGTCCTCGTCCTCGGCGTCGAGAAGGCCACCAAACTCCTCGGCCACCTCGCGCTGACGGAGAAGGAGTACCTGGGCACCGTCCGGCTCGGGCAGAACACGGTCACCGACGACGCCGAGGGGGACATCACCTCCTCCACCGACGCCTCGAAGGTCACCCGCGAGGCACTCGACGCCAGGATCGCCGAGCTGACCGGCGACATCATGCAGGTCCCGTCGAAGGTCAGCGCCATCAAGATCAACGGGGTGCGGTCCTACAAGCGGGCCCGCGAGGGCGAGGACTTCGACATCCCGGCCCGGCCGGTCACCGTCTCCTCGTTCGACCTGTACGACGTGCGGGAGGCCGTCGCCGAGGACGGCACCCCGGTGCTCGACCTGGTCGTCTCCGTCGTCTGCTCCTCCGGCACCTACATCCGGGCCCTCGCCCGTGACCTCGGGGCCGGACTCGGGGTCGGCGGGCACCTCACCGCGCTGCGCCGCACCCGCGTCGGCCCCTACCGGCTCGACACGGCGCGGACCCTGGAGCAGTTGCAGCAGGAACTCACCGTGATGCCGATCGCCGAGGCGGCGGCTGCCGCGTTCCCCCGCTGGGACGTCGACGCCCGGCACGCCCGGCTGCTCACCAACGGGGTGCGGCTGGAGATGCCCGAGATGTACGCGGGCGCCGGTCCGGTCGCCGTCTTCGGTCCGGAGGGCGGCCTGCTCGCCCTGGTCGAGGAGCACCGGGGCAAGGCCAAGAGCCTGGCCGTCTTCGCCTGACGACGACCCGGGCGCCCGTCGGGGGCGGACGGCACCACCGCCCGCCCCCGGCCGGGGAGCCGGGCCGCCGATCCGTCGCCCTCCCGCTGCCTCGCGCCCTGCCGAACCCTCGCCCCGCCGGGGCGCCTGGCGGTCCGTCGCCCTGTCGCGTCGCCTGTCGATCCATCGCCCTGTCGATCCGTCGACCCGCTCCGGTGGCTCGCCCGGTCGATCCGTCGACTTGTCTCCTCGTCGGCGCGCCGATGTGCCCGCGTGCCCGCGTGCCGGTGGAGCGGGCCTGCGGGGCGGTCGGCGTGGCCGGTTCCGCCCGTGGAGCGACGTCACGGGGGCCTGCCCCTGCCGCCGCTCCACGGTCCCCCTCGGTTCCCCCACCCCTAGGGTGTATCCACCGGACGTCCCGTGTTCACCCGTACGTGCAGGCGCTCGGAGTGAACCGGGGGAGCGGAAGGGGGCGCGTTCGCCGCAGGGCGTTTCCCGCTGATCATCGTGGCCTACTGTCCAGAACACAGGCACGGTGGTAAGGCAGTACGCGGGGAGGTACGGCGATGACGTCGCACAGCCGGCTCCGTCGCGGGCTCGACGCCCCCCACGGTCCGGACACCCCTCGGCACACCCCTCAGCACACCGGTCAGGGCCCCGGTCAGGGCCCCGCTCCGGACACCGGGGGCCGGCCGCCCGGGCCGCCGGCCCCCGAGGACCTGCTGGTGCGGATCCAGGACCTCGCCGGGCGGCCGCGCGGCACCGGCTTCCTCGCCGACCACCACGGCACGGTGATCACCAGCCACGAGGCCGTCGACGGACTGCCCCGCCTCGTCCTGCGCGCACCGGACGACCGGCACTGCGTGGTCGGCGCCGACGCCGTGACCGCGCTGCCCGCCCTCGACCTCGCCCTGGTGCGCACCGACGGGCTCGGCCTCGACCCGCTCCCCGTCACCGCACGCGACCGGGTCGACAGCGGCACCTATGTGACCCTCGCCGCCGGCTGCTGGCGCGAGGCCCGCGTCCTGGGCGCCACGACCGTCACCTACACCGCCACCGACCGCTTCCACCGCCTCGACGACGCCCTCGAACTGGCCATCGGCACCGCGGGACGGGACGCGCTGCGGCTCGGCGGCGGAGCGGCCGGCGGCCCCGTGCTCGACGCCGGGACCGGCGCCGTGCTCGGTGTGCTCGGCACCGCGCTGCGCTCCCCGCACCGCGACACCGGCTTCGCCGTCCCCCTGCGTTCCCCGGCCCCCGCCACGGCCGAGGAGGCCCACCCCGGCCGGTCGGACGGCACGCCCGCCGGTGCGCGGAGGGCCGACGGCCCGCTCGCCGCCCTCCTGGCCCGGAACGCCACCACCGTGCCCGCCTACGGCGCCGACCTGAATCTCGCCGGGGTCCTGCACCTCACCGCCACCTCCGTCGCGCAGGACGGCCCTGCGGGCGTCCTCACCGGGGACACCACCGCGCCCGGCGGCGTGCCCCGCATCGAACGGGCCCGCGTCACAACGGAGTTCACCGCGTTCGAGCAGGGCCCCGCGGCCGTGCTCGGCCTCGTCGGCCCGCCCGGCAGCGGCCGCACCACCGAACTCGCCGCGTACGCCGCCCGCCGCCACCGGGACGGCCGGCCCACGCTCTGGCTGCGCGGCGCCGACCTCCACGAGGACGACGCCTCCCTCGCCGACGCCGCCCGCCGCGCCCTGGACCGGGCCGCCCGGATCGCGGCCGCCTCCCGCAGCCCCTTCCCGGCCGGCCCGGACGGCCTCGGCGACACCGGGCCCGAGCGCCTCGCCGCCCTCGCCCGTGCGGCCGGACGCCCCCTGACCGTCCTGCTCGACGGGCCCGAGGAGATGCCCCCCGTCCTCGCCCACCGCCTGGCCGCGTGGACCGACGGCACCGCGCGCTGGCTGCGCACCACGGGCATCCGCCTGGTGGTGGCCTGCCGCCCGGAGTTCTGGGAGAACGCCGCGCCCCGCTTCCCCGCCGGGCTGCTGCACACGCCCCGGGACGCGGCGTACCGCTGCGATCAGGCCCCCGCCCGCGTGTCCCTCGGCGACCTGTCGGCCGAGGAGGCCCGGCGCGCCCGCGCCCACCACGGCCTGCCCGACGGCGTCCTCGGCGGTGCGGACGCCCGGCACCCCCTCGCCCTCCGGCTGCTGGCGGAGGTCCGGGACGCGCTCGGCGGCCCGCCCGGGGTGCCCGTCGACCGCGACGACCTCTTCTCCGCCCACCTGGACCTGATGTGCCTGCGCGTCGCGGTCCGCCTCGCCGCCGAAAACGGCCTGCGCGGCACCGCCGTGCGCCGCCTCGCCACGCGCGTCGCCGGACAGGTGCACGAAGCCGCACGGCGCAGCCTCGGGCCGGGCCAGGGGGAGCTGGAGCGGGCCGCGTTCGAGGAACTGTTCCCCTGGGGTCCTGCCCCCGCCCACCTCGGCGGGGGCACCGGCTGGGCCACCGCCGTGCTCACCGAGGGCGTCCTGGTGCCCGCCGGGAGCGGTTACCGCTTCGCCCACGAGGAGTTCGCCGACTGGATCCAGGGCGTCCACCTCGACCTGGACGAAGCCCTGCGCGCCCTGGTCCACGCCCCCCGCACCGCCGACGACCCGGATCGCGTCCCCGTCCCGCACCACCGGGCCGGCCCCGTCGTCGAGGCCCTGGTGCGCCTCGGACGCCGCCGCGGCACCGGACCGCTCGCCTCCCGGCTCGCCGACCTGGTGCACGCCCTGGACGCCGACCCGGCCTCCTGGTGGGCCGCCCGCCTGCTCTCCGCCACCCTCACCCGGGTGCCCGACGCCACGCCCTACACGGCCGTCCTGGGCCTCCTGGCCCACCGTGTGGCCGCCTGGCGGCAGCAACACCGCCCCGTGCCCGCCGACCTCGGCCCGGACTTCTGGAGCACCGTCCCGCTGCCGCCCGACACCCGCTTCGCCCTGCTGCGACGGCTCGTCCCCGCCGACGGCCCGCCGTGCGAGACCGGCCCGCGCTTCCTTGACGCCGCCGCCCGGCTGCTCACCGCCGACCCCGTCGCCGTCATCCCGCAACTCGTCCGCTGGTTCGACGACGAGCGGGCGCTGCCCGCCACCCCGCACGCGACCGTGGCGACGGCCGCACAGGTCCTGCTGCACACCCACCGCGACCGTGCCTCCGACGCGCTCACCGACGCCCTCGCCGACAGCGCCCACCGCCGGGCCGGACAACTGCTGGCCGTCCTCGCCGAGGAGGAACCCGGCGCCGTCTGCCGGGCCGTCCACCGGTGGGCGCACGACGAACGGTCCGCGCGCCGGGCCGCGGCCGCGGCCCACGGGCTGCGCGTCGTCCCGTACGTCCGCGACGGCGCCGACCGCGCCCTGCTGCGGCAGGCCGCGCTCGCCCTCCTGGACCGCACCGACGACCCCGCACCGCACGGCGGCGCCCTGGCCCTGCTCGTCCGCGACCCGCACACCAGGGATCGGCACCTGGCCCGCGCCCTGGAGCACTTCGCCGCCGGGGACCCGCAACTGCCCCCGGACGCGCTGACCGGCGCCCTCATCACCCACCCCGGGCCGGTCCTCGCGGCCTTCGGGACACGGCTGGGCCGGGCGGACGCCGCCGAGACCCTCCGCGTCCTGGGCGACGCCACCACTCCGGGCCTGGCCGGCCGGGTCGCCGCCCTGCTGCGGGACGCCGTCCGACGGCGCCCGGAACTCGCCGGCCACCTCGCGGCGTACGCCGACCGACGCCTGAACGGCGGACCCGCCGCCCAGGACGTCCTGTTCCCCCTGCTCACCGGCCTTCTCGACGGCGGTCCCGCCCCGCTGCGGGCGGCCCTCGCCGGCCTCCTCGCCGACCCCGGCACGCCCGCCTCCCGGCCGCTGCGCCGCGTCCTGCTGGACACCCTCCTGGCCCGCGAGCAGGACCCCGACGTCCTGACCGCGGTCCTGCACGCCGCCGCCCGCACCACCGGCCCGGAGCTGCGCGACCTCGTCCACCGCACCGGCCTCCTCCTCGCCCGCACCCCGGAGGGCGCCGCCCGCCTCGACCGGGCCCTGGCCGGCCTGGCCCGGCACGTCCCGGGCTTCGCCGCGGCGCTGGCCGGCTGGCTGGCCGACGCCCCGGGCGTCTGGGCGCCCCTCATCGGCACCGGCGCCCGCCGGACCGTCGAGGACGTGGTCGGCACGCGCGTGCCGGTGTGAACCGGGCGAGCACGGACGGTGCGGGCCGGTCCGGCCGGGGCAGCCGAACCGGCCACGACGGGTGAGGTGGGGGCCGGGCCGGGGCAGGCCCGGTGGGCGAGCCCGGCGGTCCGGGCGGCGGGGCCACTGCGACCATGCCGCTGCGCGTCCCGGGGGAACGGCATGGCACCCTTGGTCCTGCGCGGAAAGAAGTCCACGCGACGTCCACGGACTCGGCTCGACAAGGTTTCGACAAGGAGCAGGCACAGTGCAGCGCTGGCGTGGCTTGGAGGACATCCCCCAGGACTGGGGGCGCAGCGTCGTCACCATCGGCTCCTACGACGGAGTGCACCGCGGGCACCAGCTGATCATCCGGCACGCCGTGGACCGTGCCCGCGACCTGGGCGTCCCGGCCGTCGTCGTCACCTTCGACCCGCATCCCAGCGAGGTCGTCCGCCCCGGCAGCCACCCGCCGCTGCTCGCACCTCACCACCGGCGCGCGGAACTCATGGCGGAGCAGGGGGTGGACGCGGTCCTGGTCCTCCCGTTCACCAGCGAGTTCTCCAAGCTCTCCCCGGCCGACTTCGTGGTCAAGGTCCTGGTGGACAAGCTGCACGCCAAAGCGGTCGTCGAGGGCCCCAACTTCCGCTTCGGCCACAAGGCCGCGGGCACCGTGGACTTCCTCGCCGAACAGGGCAAGCTGTACGACTTCGAGGTCGAGGTCGTCGACCTGTTCGTGTCCGGTGAGGCGGGCGGCGGCGAGCCCTTCTCGTCCACCCTCACCCGGCGCCTGATCGCCGACGGCGACGTCGAGGGCGCCGCCGAGATCCTGGGCCGCCCGCACCGCGTGGAGGGCGTCGTCGTCCGCGGCGCCCAGCGCGGGCGCGAGATGGGGTTCCCGACGGCCAACGTCGAGACCCTCCCGCACACCGCCGTCCCCGCCGACGGTGTCTACGCCGGCTGGCTGCACGCCCGGGGCGAGGCCATGCCGGCCGCCATCTCCGTGGGCACCAACCCGCAGTTCGACGGCACCGAGCGCACCGTGGAGGCGTACGCCATCGACCGCGTCGGCCTCGACCTCTACGGCCTGCACGTCGCCGTGGACTTCCTGGCCTTCGTGCGCGGGCAGGCAAAGTTCGACACGCTCGACGCCCTGCTGGAACAGATGGGCCGCGACGTGCAGCGCTGCCGCGAACTGGTCGCCGCGGCCGAACGGCCCGCCTAGGTGTGCTGACCGGACAGGTTGTGACGCGGCTGGCTGGTGGGTGGCCGCCCACCCTGTGAGGGCGCTCCCGGCTCGGTCCGGCTGCCGCGTCCGGCCCGCCCGTCGGTCCTTATCGTCCCGGTGCCGCGCGGCGGGCAGCGCCCGCCGACGGCCTCAGCGCTCGGGGGCGGTGTCCTCCGTCTCCCGGGCGCCCGTCGCGGGGGCCCAGTGACAGGCGACCTGGGCCGTGTCGCCGCCGGTCAGGATCTCCGGGTCCACGGTCCGGCACGCCTCCGCGACACCCGCACGGTCCGCCTCCCCGGAGGCCAGGACCTGGCAGCGGGCGTGGAAGCGGCAGCCGCCCGGGACGCGGGACGGGTCCGGCGGCTCCCCGGTGAGCACCACGGGTTCGCCCTGGGCCTCCGGCAGCACCGACAACAGGGCCCGGGTGTAGGGGTGCCGGGGCGCGGTCAGCACCTGTTCCACCGCTCCGCTCTCCACGATCCGGCCCAGGTACATCACCGCCACCCGGTCGGCGATGTTCCACGCCAGCCCCAGATCGTGCGTCACCACCAGGGCGGACAGCCCCAGTTCGGTCCGCAGCCGCAGGAGCAGCGCCAGGATCTCCCCGCGCACCGAGGCGTCCAGGGAGGCCACCGGCTCGTCGGCGACGAGGAGTTCGGGCTCCAGCACCAGCGCGCCCGCGATCACCACCCGCTGCCGCTGACCGCCCGACAGCTCGTGCGGGTAGCGCAGGAAGAACCGTTCGGGAGGCCGCAGCCCGGCCCGGGACAGCGCGTGCGCCACCGCCGCCCGCTCGTCACCGCCGTGACCGTGGATGCGCAGCCCCTCGGCGACCGCGTCGTACACCGTGTGCCGGGGGTTGAGCGAGCCGCTGGGGTCCTGCAGCACCAACTGCACGCGCCGGCGGTACGCCTTGAGGGCCCGGCCGGAGTAGTCCAGCGGCCCGCCGTCGAACGTCACCCGGCCGCCGGTGGGCCGCACCAGGCCCAGCAACGCGCGGGCCAGCGTCGTCTTGCCGCAGCCCGACTCGCCGACCAGGGCGACGATCTCACCGGCGCGGATGTCGAGGTCGACGCCGTCCACGGCACGGGCGCCCGGCGCGCCGCGTCGCCCGGGGAAGGCGACCCGCACACCCCGGGCACTCAGCAGCGGGGCGGCCGGAGCCGCGGTGGGGGAGGTGGTCATGGGGTGCTGGGCCTCGCCTTCCGAAGGGGAGCCGCCGCCGCGGCGGCCGCCGTCGCGTCCTCGTCGACCCGTACGCAGGCCGCCCGCCGGGCCGCGTCCACCCTGCGCAACGGCTGGTCGTCCACCGCGCAGGACTCCAGCGCCACCGGGCACCGCGGATGGAACGTGCAGCCGGACGGCAACGCCGACGGATCCGGCGGGTCCCCCGGAAGGCCGCGCGGCGCGAAACGCGACGCCGGGTCGCCGATGCGCGGGAACGCCGCCGACAACGCCCGGGCGTACGGGTGGCGGGCGGCACGGTGGACGGCGTCGGCCGGGCCCTCCTCGACGACCCGGCCCGCGTACATCACGGCGAGGCGGTCGCACGTGTCGGCGAGCACCGCCAGATCGTGACTGATCATCATCAGGGCGACGTCCTGGTCGGCGACCAGCCGTTCGATCAGCCGCAGGATCTGCGCCTGGATCATCACGTCGAGCGCGGTGGTCGGCTCGTCCGCGATGATCAGCCGCGGATCGCAGGCCAGCGCCATGGCGATCATCACGCGCTGCCGCTGCCCGCCGGACAGCTCGTGCGGATGGGCGGCCGCCCGCGCCGCCGGGAGACCCACCTGTTCCAGCAACTCGCCCGCCCTGCGCCGCGCTTCGGCCGGTGTCGCCCGGCGGTGCAGCAGGAGCGGCTCGGCGATCTGGTCGCCCACGCGGTGCACCGGGTTCAGGGAGTGCATCGCGCCCTGGAACACGATCGAGGCCCCGGCCCACCGCACCGCCCGGACCCTGCCCCACTTCATGGCCAGCACGTCCTCACCGTCCAGCAGCACCTGCCCGCCGGTGCGCGTCCCGGCGGGGAGCAGCCGCAGCAGGGCCAGCGCCAGCGTGGACTTGCCGCAGCCGGACTCCCCGGCGATCCCCAGTTTGCGGCCCGCCTCCAGCCGCAGGTCCACCCCGCGCACGGCGGCCGCCCCGCCGGGGTACGTCACGGTCAGGTCCCTGACCTCCAGCAGACTCAACGGGACACCCCCAGCCTGGGGTTGAGGACGGACTCCACGGCCCGCCCGCACAGCGTGAACGCCAGCGCCACCGAGGCGATGGCCAGGCCCGGCGGCACCAGGTACCACCAGTGGCCGGAGCTGACCGCGCCCGCCTCCCGGGCGTCCTGGAGCAGTCCGCCCCACGACACCACGGTGGGGTCGCCGAGGCCGAGGAAGGCCAGGGTCGCCTCCGCCAGGATGGCGGTCGAGATGATCAGGGTCGTCTGGGCCAGGACCAGGGGCATCACGTTGGGCAGCACGTGCCGGCTCATGACGTGCCAGTGCCCGCCGCCCAGCGCCCGGGCCCGCTCGATGTAGGGCCGGGTCTCCACCGCGAGCGTCTGGGCACGCACCAGCCGTGCCGTGGTCGGCCACGTCGTCACCCCGATCGCCACCACGATGGTGACCAGCGAACGGGGCATCACACTGGCCAGGGCGATCGCCAGCACCAGGGTCGGCATCACCAGGAACCAGTCGGTGACGCGCATCATCACCGTCGCGTACCAGCCCCGGAAGTGCCCGGCGGTCACCCCGATCAGCGTGCCGATGGCCACCGACAGCACGGCCGCGAGCAGCCCCACCAGCAGCGACACCCGCGCCCCCTGGATCACCAGGCCGAGCAGGTTCCGCCCGAACCGGTCGGTGCCGAACGGGAACGCGGCACTCGGGCCCTCCAGCGCCTCGCCGGGGGCGTCCGTCACCTGGTCGACGTCGGAGCCGACCAGCAGGGGTGCGGCGAGCGCCAGCAGCCCGGCCAGCAGCAGCGCGGCCAGGCCGGCGACTCCCGCGCGGTGGGTGCGGTACTGCCGCCAGAAGCGGGCCACCGAGGCGCGCCGCCGCTGCCGGGCCAGGGTGCGCGCGGACGCCTCCACCGGCACCGGGGCCGGCGGGGAGTCAGTCGGCGGGGAGGCGAGCGGCGGGTCCCCGGCCGGGGCGCCGGGAACCGGTGCCGGCGGGTCCGTCGTGCCGTCGTGGTCGGTCGTCATCGGCCCACCCGGGGGTCGAGCAGCGGATAGATCAGGTCGGCCAGCGTGTTCATTACGATCACCGCGGCCGCGAACACGAAGAACAGGCCCTGCACCAGCGGCAGATCGGGCACACTCAGCGCCTGGTAGAACAGCCCGCCGAGGCCGGGCCAGGAGAAGACCGTCTCCACCAGGATGACGCCCGCCACGGTCCGGCCGAGGTTGATGAACACCAGCGTCACGGTCGGCAGCAGCGCGTTGGGCACGGCGTGGCGACGGCGCACCAGGTCGTCGCGCAGGCCCTTGGCCCGCGCGGTGGTCAGGTAGTCGCTGCCCATCTCGTCCAGCAGCGCGGACCGCGTCACCAGCAGCGTCTGCCCGTACTCCACCGCCACCAGCGTCACCACCGGTAGCACCAGGTGGTGGGCCACGTCCAGCACGTACGCGAAGCCCTCTTCGCCGCCCGACTCCATGCCGCCGGTGGGGAACAGGCCCGGGACCGGGCCGATGCCCACCGACAGCGTGACGATCAGCAGCAGCCCGAGCCAGAAGGACGGCACGGAGTACAGGACCAGCGCCAGACCGGTGTGGAACCGGTCGCCGAGCCGCCCGTTGCGCCACGCCGCCCGGGTGCCGAGCAGAATGCCCAGCGCCGTGTAGAGCACGAAGGCGGTCCCGGTCAGCAGCAGGGTGTTCGGCAGCGCCTCGGTGATCTTGTCGATCACCGGGGCGCGGAACTGGTACGACGTCCCCAGGTCGCCGGTGAGCGCCTTGCCGCAGTAGTCGGTGAACTGCTGCCACATGGGGAGGTCCAGCCCGAACTCACGTCGGTAGGCAGCCAGTTGTTCCGCCGACACCTGGCGCCCGCCGGTCATGAACTTCACCGGGTCGCCCGGGATCAGCCGGAACAGGAAGAAGCTCGTGACGAGGACGGCGAACAGGGACACGGCGGCCCCGGCCAGCTTGCCCGCCACGTACCGCAGGTAGCCGGCCGAGGAGCGGGCCCGCGGACCGCCGCGGCCGGCCGCCGGTCCGTCCTTGACCGGACCGGCGGCCCGCGCACCCCCGGCGGGCGCGGATGCTGCGTCAGCGGTCATGGGCGCCCGCTCGCCGCCTGCTCACGCGCCGCCTACTCACGGTCCTCGGCGGTCGCCCGCCGCCGCAGCGCCACGAACGCCCCCAGCCCCGCGAGGACCACGGCCCCCGCGACGATCCCGATGACCACACCGGCCGGCGAGGAGTCGCCGCCCGAGTCACCGGAGTCCGCCGGTACCGCGGACCACCAGCTCCAGTAGCCGTCCTGGCCGTAGATGTTGCCCGCCTTCGCCGGCATCGTGGTGATCGACTCGATGTGGTCCGTGCGGTACGCCTCCACGGCGTTCGGGTACGCCATGACGTTCATGTACCCGAGGTCGTACAGCCGGGACTGCATCTGCTTCACCAGACCGGCGCGTTCGGCCGGGTCGTACTCGGCGAGCTGGCGTGCGTACAGCTCGTCGTACTTCTCGTCGCAGATGAAGTTGTCGGTGGCGCCGGTGTCCTTCGGCGTCGCCGGCAGCGCGGCACAGGTGTGGATGGACAGGACGAAGTCCGGGTCGGGGTTGACCGACCAGCCGTCGAAGGCCAGGTCGTACTCGCCCGCCAGCCAGGGATCGGTCACGTTGTCCAGGCAGTTGAGCGTGACACCGATGCCGAGGTCGCCCCACCACTCCTGGAGGTACTTGCCGATGGCCTTGTCGTTCGGGTCGGTGGCATGGCACAGCACCCGGTACGTGATCGGCTCGCCGTCCTTGCCGACCCGCCTGCCGTCGGCGTTCTCCCGGTACCCCGCCTCATCCAGGAGCGCCGCCGCCTTCGCCGGGTCGTACGCCAGCTCCTGCCCGGCCGACGGCTCCCAGAAGTACTGCGAGAAGCGCGGGGGTATGTAGCCCGCTCCCTCCACGGCGTGCCCCTGGAACACCTTGTCGATGATCGCCTTGCGGTCCACCGCCATGAACAGCGCGTTGCGCACCCGCTGGTCGAGCAGCGAGGGATGGCCGTCGCCCATCTTCTCGCCGTTCTTCGCGCGCGCGCCCGGGTTCGTGGCGAGGGCGTAGAAGCGGCGCCCGGGTGCGTCGTTGACCCGGATGTTCTTGTCCTTCTCCAGCGACGCCGCCTGCGCGGGCGTCAGCGACGGCGACCCGGCGACGAACGACACCTCGCCCTTGCGCAGCGCCGACACGGCCGCGTCCTGGTCCTTGTAGTAACGGAAGACCAGCTCGTCGAACTTCGGCGCCCCGCGCCAGAAGGTCTTGTTCGGCTTCAGCCGCACGTAGCTGTCGGCCTTGTAGTCGGTGAGGACGAACGGCCCGTTGCCGACGAGGGGGAAGTCCTGGTCGTTGTTGAACTTCGCGTAGTCGTCGACCTTCTCCCACACGTGCTTGGGCACGATCGGCACGTCCAGCGCCGTCATGGTGGCCTGCGGCTTCTTCAGCTTGATGACCAGCTCGGTCGGGCTGGGAGCGGTGACCTTCTCGAAGTTGGCGACGAAGCTGCCGTTGGCGGTGGCCGCCCCCTCGTCGGTCATCATCGTGTTGAACGTCCAGGCCGCGTCCTCGGCCGTGGCCCGCTTCCCGTCGGACCACGTCGAGTCCGACCGGATCGTGTACGTCCAGGTCAGCTTGTCCGGCGACGACTCCCATTTCGTGGCCAGCCCGGGGACGACGTGGTTGTCCTCCGGGTCGTAGTTGGTCAGGTACTCGTAGGTGAGCCGGTGGATGCTCGTGCTGAGCAGTCGGACCGCGAGGAACGGACTGAGCGAGTCGACGCTCTGCGCCACCGCGACGGTCAGCACCTTCTTGCCGCCGTCGGCCGCCTCGGCCTGCTGGGGCGCCGGGTTCAGCGGCGTCACCAGCCCGGCGGTCAGCGTCAGCGCCGCCGCACCGGCCACCGCGACGACACGCAGCGGACCGCCGCGGAGCGACCCGCGCCGGGGCCCGGGGTGGGGGGTGGGGGGCCGCCTGCGGGGGCGCCCGCCGTACCGATCGTTCGTGTCCATAAGAGGGCTGACCTCGCGTCATCGCTCGCACGGAAGGGACAGGTTGATCAGGTGGGTGATGAGTGTGTCTATCAGCGCGGTCTGCCACCGTCAACGGCGCGTGCACCCCATGTGGCCTGCGGAAATAACGAATTGACGAGCGTTTCTCGCTCATTGGTGGAGACCACTGAAGCACTCCAGGCCAGAGGCTGGCGGCCGGATCCCGCCCTCGGGGCGCGATGACGCGCACCGGGCGGGTGGGGAGCCCGGCGCGCGGGATGCGCGGCAGGCGGGAGTGCGGGGCGCGCGGCAGGCGCGCGTGCGGGGCGCGGTGCCGGAGTGGACGGGGCCTGGGGCGCGGGGCGCGGGCGCCCGCGGGGCAGTTACGCGGGTGGGCGGCGTTCCGCGCCGGGTGCGTAACGGCTGGCGCCGTCCGCCGGCGACGTGGGCTGTGGGCGGGCGCGCGAAGTGGGCCGCGGGCGGGTCGCTGTGGGCCGCGGGCGGGTCGCTGTGGGTCGAGGGTAGGTCGCGGGTGGGCCGTATGCGGGTTTGGTTTCGTGAGGCCGGCTGTCCGTGGGGCGGAAGGGCGGGCCGGAAGGGGAGGGAAACGGGAGCGGAAAGGGGATCGGCCCCTCGGGGAGGGGCCGATCGGGGGCGGGACGGGGAGGCGCGCTGCCGGGGGCGGCGGCCGCCCCCATGCCGTCCCTACTGCTGGGGCGGTGGGGTCCGGCCCTGCTGGGGGTGCGCCTCCGGCGGGGCGGCCGGGGGCTGGGGCTGTGCCGGCGGATGCGGCTGGGCCAGGGGGTAGGAGTGGTCCGCCGCCGGGCCCGGTGCCGGGGGCTGCGGGTGGGCGGCGTGCGGCGGGACCGGAGGCTGCCCCGGCTGCCCGTGGGGAGGCTGGGCCTGGGGGTGGCCCGGCGCTGCCGGGTGGCCGGGCGAGGGGTGCGGCTGCCCGTGCGGCGCGGCCTGCGGGTGCGGCTGGGCGGAGGGTCCGCCGTACGGCTGCTGCGGGTACGGGCCCGGGTTCTGGGGCTGCCCGGGGATGTGGTGTCCGCCGGCGGGCGGCTGCTGCGGGCCGGGAGCCTGGGGTCCGCCCGGGTACGGCAGGCCCGGGACGCCCTGGCCGGGGGCACCCTGCCCGGGCACCGGCTGCCCCGGTACCGGCTGCCCCGGCAGCGGCGGGGCGGCGACCGGGGGCGGGTTGCCGTCGGAGGTCCACAGGCCGTGCGCCTGCTGGTGCCGGACGAAGTCCTCGGCCACCAGGGCCGCCAGGTTGAAGTACGCCTCGCGCACCTTCGGCCGCATCATGTCCAGGTCGACCTCCGCACCGGCGGCCAGGTGCTCGTCGAACGGCACGACGACCACACCGCGGCAGCGCGTCCTGAAGTGGGACACGATGTCGTCGACCTTGATCATCTTTCCGGTCTCGCGGACCCCGGAGATGACCGTCAGGGACCGGGAGACCAGCTCCGCGTACCCGTGGGCCGACAGCCAGTCCAGCGTCGTACTGGCGCTGGACGCACCGTCCACCGACGGTGTGGAGATGATGATGAGCTGGTCGGCGAGGTCGAGCACCCCGCGCATCGCGCTGTACAGCAGCCCCGTGCCGGAGTCGGTGAGGATGATCGGGTACTGCCTGCCCAGCACGTCGATCGCGCGCCGGTAGTCCTCGTCGTTGAACGTCGTGGACACCGCCGGGTCCACGTCGTTCGCGATGATCTCCAGACCGGAGGACGCCTGGGACGTGAACCGCCGGATGTCCATGTACGAGTTGAGGTACGGGATCGCCTGGACCAGGTCGCGGATCGTCGCACCGGTCTCGCGCCGCACGCGGCGGCCGAGCGTGCCGGCGTCCGGGTTGGCGTCGATGGCGAGGATCTTGTCCTGCCGCTCGCTGGCGAGGGTGGAGCCGAGCGCGGTGGTGGTGGTCGTCTTGCCGACGCCGCCCTTCAGACTGATGACGGCGATGCGGTAGCAGGACAGCACCGGAGTGCGGATCAGCTCCAGCTTCCGCTGCCGCTCCGCCTCCTCCTTCTTGCCGCCCAGCTTGAAGCGCGACCCGCCGCTCGCGGGGCGGGTGCTCTTCGCCTTCTGCCTCTTGCTGTTGAGCAGACGGTCCGAGGACAGTTCGACGGCCGCGGTGTAACCGAGCGGTGCCGCACCGGGGTTGGTCGGCTGCCGCTGGTCGTGCTGCACGGGCTGCGGCCAGGCGGCTCCGATCCGGGGGTCGACCGGTGGCTGCCCCGGGTGCCCCTGCTGGTCCGGCTGCGGTGCCTGCGGCGGAACGCCCGGGTGCTGCGGCTGTCCGGGGGCACCGGGCCCTCCCGGTGCCTGCTGGGCGGGCTGGGCGTGCTGCGCGGGGTGCTGCTGCGGGAAGCCGTAACCACCCGGCTGGGCCGGGGGAGTCGGGGCCGGGCCGGCCTGGGGGCCGGGGTGCGGGAAGCCGTAGCCGGCGGGCGCGCCGGGGCCGGGCGCACCGGCCTGCGGGAACCCGTACCCCGGCTGCGGGGCGACCTGGTCGGGCCGCCCGGGCTGGTCGGGTCCCTGCTGCGGCGGCACCGGCGCGGCCGGCGTCTGCCAGGCGGCCGGGGCGGACTGCGGGGCCTGCGGCTGGAACGCGGGCGGCTGCTGGGCGGCGACGCCCGGCTGCGGCGCGGGCGGAGCGGGGGTGGTGCCCTCCGGCTGGGGCGCGGTCGCCGGTGCCGGGGACGCCGGTGCCTCCTGCCCCGGCGTGTGCGGGGCCGGGGGCTGCGGCACGCTGTGGGGCTGCGCCGGCCACTGACTCGCGGGCGCGGGCGCCGCGGGGTAGGTGGGGGGCAGCGGCGGGACGTTCTGCGGGGGCGGGGGAGGGGCCCACGCGGGCGGGGCCGTGTCGGCTGCGGCCGGAACGGCGTCCTGCGGTGTGTCGTCACCGTGCGCGCCGGTGGGCGGCACGCCGGAGGGAGCGGTCTCCCCGTCGGGTGCTCCCGCCCCGGCCTCCGCCGGCGCGGGGGCGTCGGTGGCCTCCGCCCCGGACGAGGAACCTTCGGCCCCCGGAGGGGCGTCCGCGGTCACCTGCCCGGTGTGCGCGGTCGCCTGCCCGGCGTCGGCCGCCACCTGCCCGGCATCGGCGGCCGCGGGTCGAGCGGGCTCGCCCTCCTGCTGCCCGGACCCCGTCTCCGGTTCCGTGCCGCCGGAGCGTTCCGCACCGGCTGCGGCTTCGGCTGCGGCTGCCGACGGCACCGCCTCGCCCTCGCCCCCGTTCTCGCCCACGGGGACGCCGTCTCCCGAGTCACCGGCACCGGCAGCGGTGTCACCACCGTCCGCCACGGCGGAACCCGTCCCGGGGCCGGAAGCCTCGTCGGCCGTGGCGCCGTGTGCGCTGCCGTCGTCCTCCAACGTCCCGGAGGCGGCGGTCCCGTCGCCGGGCTGCCCGCCGGTGTGCTCGCCCGTGACCGGCCGGCCCGCCGACGGCCCGGCGGCCTCGGACCCGGCCTCCGGCTCGGCCGTCGACGCGGGCTCCGCGCCGCCCTCCTCGGGGAGCGCCGCCCCCTCGGACCGGGCTGCCGCCTCCGCGGCGGCGTCACGCCGTGCGAACTCCTGCTTCAGGGCGGCAGCGGAGAAACGCATCGTGGCGCCGCTCTCCAGGTCACCGTTGCCGGAGTCCGGCGTGTAGGCGTCGCCGCCCACCGGAGCGGGCGGTACCGCGGCCTGGTGACCGGGGCCGGCCGCCCGGTCCGCGTCGTCCGCCGGCCCCTCGGCCTGCTGCCGGGGCGGTTCGGGCTGCTGGGGCTCGAAGCCGCTGCCCGCCGGCAGCCTGGGCACCGCACCGGAACCGGCCGGGGGCGGAACCGAGCCCGCACCACCACCGGAGGCGTTCTGCGTGTACCAGGCCGGTGGTGCGTAGTCGATGGTGAACTCGCCCGTCGCCTCGACGGAATCCGCGTCGGGCTGGTCATCGCCGGGTGTCGCCCAGCCCCCGCGGTTCCCGTCCCGATCGCTGTTCACAGTTCCTCCTGGTGTGGTGGCGCACCCTCAGGCCGTGCCGGGGCGCCCATGCTCGTCGTCCGAAGTCTTCCGGGGGCTGTCCGAGGCCGCTGCGGAGTCGTCCGTTGCACGGTGTCCCCGACCGGTCCCAGCCTAATCACCACCACCGGCACCCCGGCAGGCCCCGTCGGCCCCTCGGTGCGCTTCCGCGTCCCGGTGGCCGACGGCGTTCAGTCCATCCGCCGGGGTGTACCCAGCAACCCGATCTCGGCGTCGGTCGGTTGGGTCATCACATACTGCCGGTCGCGGTCGGCGCACCACAGGGTGACGCCGTCGGGCAGCGTCGGCAGGGCGTCGATGTCCGCCCGGGGCAGCCCCATGGCGCGCCCCAGTTCGGCCGACTCGTCCGGCGAGATCCGCTGGACGCCCACCAGCCGTGCCTGACGCAGCAACCGGGGCGCGACGGGGCTGAGATACGGCAGCAGCGTCAGGACCGACTGCCACCGCCCGGACACCACCCGGCCGCGCGGCGGCCGCATTCCGCAGTCCCGCACGACGAGGACCGGCGTACCGGCCGAGGCGCCCTGCGGCGGCACCCGCCCGACGTCGTACACCGCGAGCCCGTTCTGCCCGCCGCCCATGGCGTGCACCATCTGCGTCCACGCCTGCGGACGCCCGGTCTCCACCGCCACCCGGGCGCCGGTCGCCGCGGCCCGCAGCGCCAGCACCTGGACCGTCCACAGGCTGCCGATCAGCACGATGTCGTACGGGGTGGGCCGGTTGAGCCCCAGCACCGCGGGCTGCCCCTCGGCGTCCACCCCGATGACGACGCCGTCGTCCCCGATCGGCAGCGCCAGGGCGTCCAGGTCGTCGGCCGTCAGGGTGTGCCGGCCGTGGCGCGGGCCGAGCAGCCCGAAACCGGTGCGCAGCACCTCCGCCGCGCGGGACGCCGTGGTGTCCGGCGTCCCCGGGACCGGCGACACCGGACCGCCACCGGGGGCGGGTGCGGGGGCGCCGGGCCCGGCGCCGGGTCCTGTGGTCATCGCCGTCACCGCACACCTCCCAGAGGCAAAGTGGCCAGTACACCGGGCAGTTGCTCACGGTCCAGACGCATGAGGGCCGCACCGGCCTCCCGCGCGGCACCCTCCAGCGCCCGCCGGGCGTCGGCCAGTTCCTCGGCGCTGCGGCCCGTCACCCGGAGGTGACCCGTCAGCGACAACTCCCGCCGGTCGTGGGCGGCCAGGGTGAGACTGACGGTGGTGGCGAGCGCCGGAACCGCGGTGACCCGGGCGACGAACTGGGGGAGCGACAGGCCGCCCTCACCGCCCAGTGCGGGCCACCGGCGGACCCAGTACGTGGTGTGTCTGCGGTTGTCACAGCGCCAGCTGCGGCCGGACTCCTCGGTGCGCCGCTCCTGCCGGGAGGCCCGCCCCGCCTCCGCCGTCACCAGCGGGTTGGCGCAGGCCGACGTCGCGATGGCCGAGGTCAGTTCCTCCTCGTCGAGCACCGTGGCCCGGAAACCGGCACCGGTCAGCCGGCTGGCGAGGTGGTCGGCGACCCGCACCGCGCACTTCTGCGCCCCCACCAGCCCGCCGCCCCGGGCCGCCACGGCCTCCGGACACAGCTCGGGGTCCACCTTCAGCGCGATCCAGGTGATGCGCACCGCCGGAGCGCCGGTCTGCTCCTGCAGCGGCGCGTAGTTGCTGACCGCCACCGACTGACGGGGCAGGTGCAGTGCGGGCGCGGGCTGCGTGTGCAGCACGATCTGCGCCGACTCCAGACGGATCCCGTCCACGTCGAGCGCGTCCCGCACCAGCGCCAGCGGCAGGGGCCGCCGGGAGCGCTCCGCCCGCAGGGCCGTCGCGTCCGCCTCCACCTGCACGACGGCCGTGACGAACGTGCCGTCCCCGACCAGGCCGACGGGGCGGCGCTCCCGCCCGCCGAACGCGTACGTGCGCAGGCTCGGATCGCACTCCACGGCAGGGGCCAGCCCCGCCTCCGTCCCCGCCGGGACCTCCAGCTTCGCCGCGCGCTTCTGCCGGGAACGCAGCGCCCGCACCGTGGCGATCCACTCGGGAAGGGAACGGCCGCGACGGCGCACGAACGCCAGCAGCACCAGCACCACCGCGACGACCGCGGCGGGCACCAGGAACACCGTCCCGAACACCCAGCCCGCGAGGAGCACGGCAGCGGCGAGCTCCACCAGGACGATCCGTTGCAACCGGAACGAACCGGGGCGTCCCGCACGCACCTTGAGCTGGAGACCTCCGCGCGCGGACGGCTGCCCCGCCGCCCCGGCGTCAGGTGCGGCGGCGCCGCGCGTCCGGGTCCGGCCACGGCCCGCAGGCCGCCTTCCGGAAGCCATCACTGCATTCCCCCAATTTGTTCACAACACGCAGGAAATCCCGCGTCCCACCAGGCCCTGCGGGGCCCAGGCACCCTACCCGCTCCGCACGTCGCTCCCCGCACCAGGCATAGTAGGGGCCCGGTCCGACACCGGCGGGCGGACGACGTCGGTCATCGCCCCCCGGAACGGGTGCGGGCGGGACACGTGCGGAACACGGGGAGAGACACGCACCAATGGCATCTCGGCGGGATCAGCTCAACGCCTACACCTTCGCGAAGCGCCGCTTGCTCGCGGCGTTCGTCCAGTCGTTCCCGCAAGGATCGGAGGAGGGAGCGCCCCGCCCGCTGCGCGGCGTCGTGCCCGGCCTCATCATCGGCGTGATCGTCATGGCCGTGTTCGGCGCGTGGGGCATGCTCAAGCCGACGGCCCCCAAGGGCTGGGACACTCCCAACGAGAAAGTCATCATCGCCAGCGAGTCGACCACCCGGTACGTCGTCCTGAAGACCGGCGACGAGGCCCAGCTGCACCCCGTCCTCAACATGGCGTCCGCCAAACTCCTGCTGGCCCCGAACAAGGGCGACGTGGTCACCGTCAGCGAGTCGCTCCTCGACAGCGGCAAGATCCCGCACGGCGCCACCATCGGCATCCCGTACGCCCCCGACCGCCTGCCCTCCGCCAAGGAAGCGGCCGCGGCCAAGCGGTGGGTCGTCTGCGAACGCCCCAGCGCGGGCGGCCAGTCCATCCAGAAGGCGGCCCTCGTCCTCGCCGACCGCGAACGCTCCCTGACCGAGGGCAAGCAGAAGCTGAAGGGCGGTCAGCTGCTCTACGTCGTCGACCCCGACGGCCACCGCCACATCGTGGACGCGAGCGGCACCGCCTACCGCGTCGACGAACTGGACAGCGGCGACGACCTGGAACTGCTGCTGCGCACGATCGTCGGCTCCGGCAGTGAACCGCAGCGGGTCTCCCGCGAGTGGCTGGCCACCCTCCACCGGGGCGACCCGGTCACCTTCCCCGAGCTCGACGCCACCCCCGGCACCCCCGCCGACGCCCCCGGCCGGCTCGACCCGTCGGCCGACAGGGTCGGCACCGTGCTCAAGGCCCTCGACAACAACAAGGTGCAGCACTACGTCGTCCTCCCCGGCCGCGTCGCCCCCGTCTCCGCCTTCGTCGCCAAACTCCTGCTGTTCAGCGAGGACTTGAGCTCACTCGGCCAGGCGGGACACGCCCTGGAGACCAGCCCCGGCGCGATCGTCCCGGGCAAGCCCTTCGGCCAGGAGCACGACTGGCCCACCGGCACCCCCGAGGCGGTCAACGAGGCCTCCGCCGCGAAGGGCAGCCGCAACACCGTCTGCAACGTCCTGCACCACGTCGGGAACAAGGGCGCCACTACCCTCAGCACCTGGGCCGGCACCGACTTCCCGGCCGACCTCCCCGCCGGATCCTCCAGCGCCTACGCCACCCCCGGCTCCGGCCAGCTCTACCGCCAGTTCCAGGGCACCGAGACCAAGGCCGGCCCGGTCTTCCTGGTCACCGACACCGGCCTGCGCTACGTGCTGCAGTCCAACGCGGACAGCGCGACCGACGACGCGGGCATCGGCATGTCCGCCGAGGAGAAGAAACAGTTGGAGCAGGAGGCCCAGCAGGCGCAGACCCGCCTCGGCTACGCCGACGTCGACCCGGCGCCCATCCCGGCCGCCTGGTCCGCGTTCCTGCCCACCGGACCCCGTCTGTCCACGGCAGCGGCCCGCCAGCCGCAGGGCTCCTGACCCGGGGGACGGCATGCGACGCACCCACCTCGCCCTGCTCCGTACGGCGACCGCGGCGGTCCTGCTGGCGGCCCCGGTCGCCCTCGCCCCGCCGGCCACCGCGGACGACTCCTTCTCCGACCAGTGCGAATACCCCAACGCCTCCTACCCCGGCCGCCCCTGGTCCCTCCAGCGCGTCCAACTCGACGCGCTCTGGAGCCAGTCCAAGGGCAAGGGCGTGCGGGTCGCCGTCATCGACACCGGCGTCGACATCACCCACCCGCAGCTCAAGGGCGCCGTCGACGCCAAGAGCGGCCGCAACTTCCTGCCCAAGGGCCTCAAGGACGAGAACGGCGATCCCGTCGACCGCGGCAAGGAGAACGGCACCACCGACACCGTCGGCCACGGCACCAAGGTCGCCGGCATCATCGCCGCCCGCCCCGCCGACAAGACCGGCTTCGTCGGCCTCGCCCCCGAAGCCACCATCATCCCGATCCAGCAGAACGACGCGGACGGCAACGGCGACACCGCCACCCTGGCCCGATCGATCCGCCACGCGGTCCAGGCCGAGGCCGACGTCATCAACATCAGCCAGGACACCTCCGACGCCGCCGAACCGGACCCGGACCTCAAGGCCGCCGTCGACGAGGCCCTGGAGGAGGACATCGTCGTCGTGGCGTCGGCCGGCAACGACGGTGCGGGCGGCAACGTCAAGAAGACCTACCCCGCCTCCTACGAGGGTGTCCTCGCCGTCGCCGCCTCCGACCGCAACAACGAACGCGCCTCCTTCTCCCAGTCCGGCGACTTCGTCGACGTGGCGGCACCCGGCGTCGACATGATCTCCACCGTCCCCAAGGGCGGCCACTGCCTCGACAACGGCACCAGCTTCTCCGCGCCCTACGTCGCGGGCATCGCCGCGCTCATCAAGGCGAAGCACCCCACGTGGACGCAGCGTCAGATCGTCGCGCAGATCGAGCAGTCGGCGGAGCGGTCGATCGCCGGCCGCGACCGCCTGGTCGGCTGGGGCGTGGTCGACCCGGTCGCCGCCCTCACCGAGGACGACCGCCCGATCGAGTCCCCGCGCCCCCGCGAGGGCCTCGCCCGGGCCGAGGCCCCCGCGGCGGCCGCCCTCCCGCTCGGCGAGACCGCCGACGAACGCAACGCCCGCCTCGCCACCTACGTCGCCGTCGGCACCGTGGTGCTGGTGGCCGGATTGGGCGGCACGGCGGTCGCCATCCGGGACGCGCGCAGACGAAAGCGGACGGTCACCCCGGATCACGGCGACAGCACGATGTGAGAAACACCGCTCGATCACCGTCCGCACGACGGCAACCGGCTCCGCATCCGTACCGTCCGGTGAAGAGAGGGTGAGGATACGCCGCTCCGCACGGCCGTGACTGCATATGGCAGTTGGGACTGTCGGTGCGGATCACTAGAGTGGTTCCGTTGCGGTCGTGATCGCTTCAGGGCGCGAACGGAACAACGCCCGAGCGGGTCCGACCGGCCACGGCACGGGGACAACGGGGCAGCAGTACCCACGGGGAGGAAGAAGCATGGGGCTTCCAGAGGAGGACAGGGCCGGAGCGCCGGGCAAAGCGTCCGGATCGGCGGACCTGCGCCGCGGCGTCATGGCGCTGTCGAAGTTCAAGGAGAAGGTGGACGACCTCCTCGAAACCTTCGAGGGATCACCCGGCGGCCCGGCCAAGGTCTCGGCCCACAGCCTGCCCCAGACCGCCTTCGGCACCGGCGCCTTCCCCGAGGGCCAGCAACTCCACCTGGAGTACGAGCGCGTCCACGAACGGATCACCACCCTGTCCAAGCTGCTGGGCCTGCAACTCGAAGCCATGCGGATCGCGGTGCACGGCGTGGACGTCGACTTCGACAACCTCGAGGAAGAGCAGCGGCGTAAGTTTCACGCCATCCGTACCACGGTCAACGAGACGAGCACGGAGATGCGCGACGCACACGGCAAACGGGACAACAAGGCGGACCAGACTGACGGGGGCTACTAGTGAGCGGCGACAAGAACAGGCCGGATCCCTACCAGGCCGAACGCGAGGACGCCACGTCACAGAACGGCGCCCTGGACGCGGTCATGACCATGACCCGCGTCGTCAACCCGTTCAATCCCCTCACGCCCTTCCCGAACGCCCGGGGCATCCACTTCGCGTCCACCGACTTCGAGGGCTACGACCTCAACGACATGGTGGACATCGTCGAATCGGCCAACCCCGAACTCCTCGAGTCCGCGGGTGAGGCGCTCCTCGCTGCACGTACCGCCATCGAGGAGGCCGCGGACATACTCGACGGTGACCTCAAGAACATCGACTGGGAGGGCGAGGCCCACGCCGCCTTCCAGAAGTGGGCCAAGAGCCTCGTCACCACCGCCAAGGGCCTGGCGAACTACGCGGAAACCGTCGGCACCCAGGTCATGGCCGCCGGCTCCGGCCTGGCCTCCGTCCGCAAGTCCATGCCTCCGCGCGACTCCCGGGCCAACCCCAAGACCGTCGACGACATCCCGCCCATCCAGCGGCTCGACACGAACGAGGAGTTCACTGCCGCCCGCAAGGCGGAACAGAACCGCCAGGAAGCCATCAACCAGATGTACCGGCTGGCGTCGTTCTACCGGGTGTCGCAGGGGAAGATGGCCTCGGCGGAGGAGCCGGTGTTCCCGAAGATGCCGGACGTGGGGGTTCCGGAGCCGCTGCCCTACGAGCGCCTGCCCACGCCGCCTGCGTCGGAACAGATGTTGCCCGCTTCCTCCCACGAGGCCCGCACCACGGCGCAGAGCGAACGGGGAGCGGAGCCCGGGCGGCAGTCCGTGGACGCGCAGGCATTGCTCAAGGAAGCGACCATGCCCGATGGGCTGCCGAAGCCTACTGTGGGCACGGAGATCAACACCGTTGGCACCTTGCCTCCTCAGGAAGCGGTGAAGCCGCCGACGGCCGGTGCGCCGCCGATGACCGCCGGTCCCGTCGGCCAGCCGGGTCCCGTCCCTCCCATGGCGCCCAGCACGATGCCGCCCGTCCTGCGCGGAACCGCAGGACGCCCCCTGGGTGGCCCTGGCGGGTTGCCCGGGGGCAAGGTTCCTCCCGTGGCGCACGGCCCGGCCGGTGGGCCGGGGCGGAACGGCACGATCGGACGTATGGGGCCGGGTGCCATGGGCACGGGGCCGGGCCCTGCAGCGGGGGGCGCCGGGCCGATGGGCAGGGCCACCGGTCCGCTGGGTCCCGTCGGGCGTGGAGCCATGCCAGGGCAAGCCTCCGGCGCCGGGAGCGGCACCGCAGGACGCGGCATCGTTGGTGGCGTACCGAGAAATGCGACGCCGATGCCAGGTCCCGTAGGCGGCGGCGCTCGCGGGCCGATGGGCCCCATGGGACCACCACTGGCAGGCCGCAGCGGAACCTCCGGCCGACGCGGTGACGGCGTGGTGGGCGGACGCCCTGTCGTCGGGGCACCGCAGTCCGGTGCCGGGACCACCCCGAGGCTGCCACGCGGCAACGTCATCGGCGGTGAGGGTGCAGCCGCCGCCGGCTCGAACGGGCAGAGGCCCGGTCAGCAAGGCGTGATCGGAGCACCCCCGGCGACCGCGAACAGGGCACCATCGGGCCGTCGTCCAGCCGGCAGCTCCGAGGGTGTCATCGGAGCGCCTACGGGGACTGGGGCGGCCTCCAGGAAGAGTGGCCGTTCATCTGAGGAACCCGGAGTGCGGCATGGCGCGTCGAAGGGCCGGAACGCCGGCTCGGGCCGTTCACGCCGCCGTGGGCGCCGCGACGACACATCCGCGTCCGACTGACCGGATGGACAAGGGACAGGCAGAAGCATGGTGTCAAGGGTGAGCCGACTCGCCGGGCGGAACACGTCTGTGGCCTCGCAGAGCCGGAACAGGAGACGGAGCGTTGCCATCTGCTCGATGGTCGGCGCTGTCGCTCTGCTGTCGACCGGTCTCACGACGGGCGTCGCAGCCGCGGACGTGCAGTCCAAGCAGTGGTATCTGTCAGCGATGCAGGCCGAGGGGATGTGGAAGGTCAGCACCGGTGAGGGCATCAAGGTTGCCGTGATCGACAGCGGCGTCGATCCCGACACTCCCTCTCTCAGAGGTCAGGTCCTCGCTGGTGAAGCGCCGGATTCCGTGGGGCACGGAGCGACTGAGGACTACTCGGGTCACGGCACGAGCATGGCTGAGCTGATCGCCGGCACGGGGGCGGGCGGTGGGCTCAAGGGACTGGCCCCGGGGGCGAAGATCGTTCCCTACCGGATCAACCTCGCCGGCTCGACAGCCAGGAAGCCCGTGCAGAACGCCCCTGACGTCGCCGAGGTGATCAGGGCCGTTGCTGACAGTGACGCACGGATCATCAACATGTCGTTCGGCGTCGATGCCGAGAACGACGAGGAAATGGCGGCAGTCAAGTACGCCCATTCCAAGGGCAAGCTGATGATTGCCGCTGCCGGCAACGATGCGGAGAAGCACAACCTCATCGACTACCCGGCGGCTTACCCCTACGTCGTAGGCGTTGCCGCCAGCGATGAGTCCGGCAAGGTCGCCAAATTCTCCGAGCACGGTAACTACATCGATGTGGCTGCGCCGGGGGTGAACATGCCTTCCTACTGCGACGCCACCCTCCGCTCCTATTGCGACGGCGACGGAGGCACCAGTGGCGCCACCGCCCTCACCTCCGCCGCAGCCGCCCTGATCTGGTCCGCGCACCCCGACTGGACCGCCAACCAGGTCCTCGCCAGCCTCATCGACACCGCCGGCCGCGACTGGGCCAAGGACGACCCGAGCATCTACCTCGGCTACGGCCTGATCCGCCCCCGCCGGGTGCTGGAGAAGCCGGACTTCGACCCGGGCCCCGCCGATGTCGACCCGCTGGCCAGGGAGAACGAGAAGGGTGTGCTCGACGAGTCGGGCAAGCCCGTCTCCGCGTCCGGGGCGCCGTCCCCCAAGCCCACGGGGGGCACGGTGAAGGACGAGTCCCACACCTCCACCTCCGCCGAGGAGTCCTCCGACGGCGGCAACACCACGCTCTGGATCACCCTCGGAGGCGTAGCCGCCGCCCTGGCCCTCGGCGGCGGAGCCTTCGCCGTGCTCCGTTCACGGCGCACCTCCTGACCCGACCCACCACCCACCACCGCGCGGTGAGCCGAACGCACCCCATCCCACCGCAGCACCGCACTCACGAAAGGGACCGCCGACATGGCTGACGGCCGCAAGCTCTACGAAGCCCAGGTAGAGAAGCTCCAGACGAACGTCATCGACCGGTACGACTCGATCCGCCAGCAGCTCGCGCGCCTCCAGGGCACGATCGACATGATCGAGAAGCACTGGACGGGCCAGGGCGCCATCGCCTTCGACAAGAAGCAGACGGAGATCAACGGCCACATGGCCTCGATCGGCCGCATGCTCGACGACTTCCTCGAGGGCATCGAGCTGAACAAGAAGGACAAGCGCAACCTCGAAAGCCAGATCGAGGCGGACATCGTCAAGATCTCGGTGGACGACCTCGGCGGCAAGACCTCCGCCCTCAGCCAGTACTGACGCGAGCCGACCACCTTCCGGCTTTCAACGAAACGAGGAGACCATGTCCGGAGTCCACTACGACGAACTCGCCGTCAAGTACGGCACGATGGACGCGCTCGCCACCGAGCTGGGCGACCAGGCCAAGAAGCTGGAGGACGACCTCGAAGCCCTGAAGAAGGCCGTGCTCGATGCGGCCGCCGGCTGGGGTGGCGAGGCCTACGACGAGTTCACCAAGCGGAGCAAGGACTGGGACCGCCACGCCCGGGGCATCCACCAGGCCCTGGTCAGCATCGCCCAGCGCGTCGGCACCGCCGGCGGTGACTACCGCGGCGGCGACCTGAAGGGCTCCAGCTACTTCATGTAGTGCGAGTTCGAGCAGTCCGTCGGGGCACGCACGCCCCACACGAACGGGGTGGACACGCGCGGGAGGTGTCCACCCTTTCGTGTGCCCGCGTCCCTGTGGGCGGCTGCCCTGCCCGCTCTCTCAGTCCAGTTCCCGCCCTGTGTTCCCCCGCGCCGCGGAGGAACTGTTGAGCGAGTCATAACGCAACGAGCGCCGTACCTTGCCGTCCAGACCGAGCGCCCTGCTCCAGACGTCGACCATGTCGGCGCTCTGCCGCTCGAGAAGGGTCCGACTGCCTTCCGTCCCCTTGGTGAGCAGCGCACGCCGCCACGAGACGATGAGGTGGTTCACCGGATCCTCGTCGTAGGACGACGGCTCGGGAATTCGCTTCGTCAGTCCCTGGAAAACCTCTCGTTCCCACTCGGCGGCCTTGCGCGCGCCCAGGTCCTCCCGCACGTCCTCGGCCACCGCGTCCAGCGCACCGAGCGTGTGGGCGGTGCGCGCAGGTGGAGCCGCGAGCTCGGCGCCGGTCGCGTCACGTTCCACTGCTGCAAGCCCTTCCGCAGCGTGCCGAGTCGCTGCCAGCCGGAGGACGACGAACGCCTTGGGCTCCTCGGACACCGCCCGCACAGTGCGCAGCAGTGCAGCGCGCGGAACGGCCATGTGGACGCCCTCGTCGTCCTCCCACGCCGGCTCGGAAGCGGAACTCCGGGCGACGTAGTCAGCGCTGCCCATACCGAGCATCACGCCCGTGTCCGAGGCGTAGTCCGCGAGCGATTCCGCAAGCGGCACACTCATCCCCGGATCCAGACGGCCGCCGGCCCTCGTCACCTCGTCGTCGACAGCCAGAAGCACATCCTTCATGGCTTGAGCCTGACGAAGCGAATGCTGCCCCGGCAAGGATCCCACGGTCACCTCTCGTACCACCGACCCGAGCTCGGAGCAGTTCATGCCGGTTGTGCGGGAGTCACCCAACGCTGCTTGGATACGTTCATCTTGCAACAGATCCTCGCAACCGCCGCTCTCATCGTCGGGGCCGAGGAATAGCCATGCCCCGATCCCGGCTACCGCTGCGCATGCGGTGGCGGTCAGAGTGAGGAGGTAGGAGTGACGGTTGCGGGGCAAGGGCCTTCGGGGCATGAAACTTCCTGGGCTGGAGGGCTGCGGAGCGAGATCAGTTCGTCGTGTCCGTCAGGTACTTCGCAGCGGTGCGCGAACCACGGTCGTGGCCGTCGAGAATGCCGTCGGTGAGAACCTGCAGCTGTGCCTTCCCTGCGGTCGTATCGCATGGGGAGGTCGCTGCCGACCATCTCTGTGCCCCGGCGGGGAGAGTGGGGTAGGCCGCTCTATGGAAGCCCATTCCGCCCAGATCGACGAAGCGGGGTGCGCCACTTCGCACATTCCGGTGCGGCTTTGGGCGCATCGAGGCGAAGGCCGGACTGTCCGACTCATCGAGCGAAGGCCTTGCCCGCGGGAGGCACGCTCAACTGCCGGCCGACACAGGCTCGCAACCGAGGTGACCAGCCACCCAGTCCCTCCGCGTCGATTTGAAGCGGCCTACCGCCGACCCGGCCGAAGCGCCCGCAGGTCCCCCGGCCCTATGACCTACCGACCAGCCCGCCGCTACAACTCCTCCTCCGCCACCAACCCCGTCTGCACCAGCGGCCGCCCCCGGCGCCGGGAGACGAACACGCCCCGCCCGGCCGGCATCGGGCGTGGGCGGACGCCGCCGAGGACGTCACCCTCACCGGGGTCGCCCGCCAGGACGACGCCCTGGGCGCCGAGTTCCTTGATGCGCTGCATGAACGCCTCGTAGGACGCGCGGCTCGCCCCCGCCGTGGAGCGGGCGATGATGAAGCGCACGCCGACGTCCCGGGCGAACGGGAGCAGTTCGGTCAGGCCGCTCAGAGGGTTGCCGCTGGACGTGGCGACGAGGTCGAAGTCGTCGATGACCACGTAGACGGTCGGGCCCTGCCACCAGCTGCGGTCGCGGAGTTGCTGGGCGGTGACGTCGGCGGTCGGAGTGCGCCGCTTCATCAGGTCGGCCAGGGCCACCATGTGGTGCTCCATGGCGTTGGACATGGGGATGTACTCGGCCAGGTGGGTATCGGGGGTGACGCCGAGCAGGGAACGCCGGTTGTCCACCACGAACAGCTTGCACTCGTTGCCGGGGTAGCGCGTGGTGAGCTGCTTGATCAGCAGCTTCAGCAGGTTCGACTTGCCGGACTCGCTCTCGCCGAAGACGAGGAAGAACGGGTCCTGGTCGAAGTCGACGAAGACCGGCTCCAGGTTGTCCTCGTCCAGCGCGAACGCGACGCCCCGCCTCGGGAACCGGTTGCCCGGCGGCAGCTGCTCCGCCGGGAACGCGCGGGGCAGCAGCCGGACCGCCGGGGCCTCGGAGCCCTGCCAGTGCCGGGACACCTCGGCCGCCAGCGCGGCGGTGGCGTCCGCGAGGTCCGTGTCGGAGGTGAGGCCGTCGATGCGCGGCACCGCGGCCATGAAGTGCAGCTTCTGCGGTGACAGACCTCGGCCGGGGACGCCGGCGGGCACGTTCGCGGCGACCTTGCGGTCCAGTTCGGAGTCCATCGTGTCGCCGAGCCGCAGCTCCAGCCGGTTGAGCAGGTTGTCCTTGAGCGCCGAGCGCACCTCCATCGAGCGGGACGCCGACAGGATCAGGTGGACGCCGTAGCCGAGACCGCGCGTGGCGATGTCGAGGATCACCTGATCGAGTGCCTCGTAGTCGCCGCGGAAGGTGGCCCAGCCGTCGATCACCAGGAACACGTCGCCCCACGGCTGGTCGGCGACCGAGATGTCGCCGCGGGCACGCCGGGTCCGGAACTCCGCGATCGAGGAGATGCCCGACGCGCGGAAGTACTCCTCGCGGCGGTTCAGCACGCCGTACACCTCCGCCACCGTCCGCCGGACCTTCTCCGGGTCCAGGCGGGAGGCGACCCCGCCGACGTGCGGCAGCCCGGCCACCGCGGCCATGCCGCCACCGCCGAAGTCCAGCCCGTAGAACTGGACCTCCTCCGGGGTGTGGGTGAGGGCGAAGGAACAGATCAGGGAGCGCAGCAGGGTCGACTTGCCGGACTGCGGACCGCCGAGGATCTGCATGTGGCCCGCCGCGCCGGAGAAGTCCACCCACAGCGGGTCGCGGCGCTGCTCGTACGGCTTGTCGACGAGGCCGACCGGCACCACCAGCCGACCCGCGCCCTCGTACCCGGGCTGGGTGAGGCCCCGGCCCGGCACGGCCGCCAGGCCGGGCAGCAGACCGTCCAGGGACGGCGGGCTGTCCAGCGGCGGCAGCCACACCTGGTGCGCGGCCGGGCCCTGGGCCTCCAGCCGCCGGACGACGACGTCCAGCACGGTGTCGGCGAGCGCGTCGTCCACCTCGTCGGTGCCGTCGGGCGAGGCGGCCCGCTGCTGCGGGACGGGCGCGTACCGCACCGGGACCTCCGCCGCGGTGAACAGCACCGGCCGCCGGTCCACCGGCAGGGGCCCGCCCGCCGACGCGTTCCGCTGCGCCCCGGACCGGTAGACGCCCGACACGTAGGCCGCCTTGAAGCGGACCATCTCGTCCGTGCCGAACTTCAGGAAGCCCGAACCCGGCACGTTCGGCAGCTCGTACGCGTCCGGCACGCCCAGCGCCGCCCGCGACTCGGCGGCCGAGAAGGTCCGCAGACCGATGCGGTAGGACAGGTACGTCTCCAGGCCGCGCAGCCGGCCCTCCTCCAGCCGCTGCGAGGCCAGCAGCAGGTGCACGCCCAGCGACCGGCCGATGCGGCCGATCTGCACGAACATGTCGATGAAGTCCGGCTTGGCGGTGAGCAGTTCGCTGAACTCGTCGATCACCAGCAGCAGCGACGGGATGGGCTGGAGCGGCGCGCCCGCCGCGCGGGCCTTCTCGTAGTCGTGGATGTTGGCGTAGTTGCCCGCGTCGCGCAGCATCTCCTGGCGGCGGTTGAGCTCACCGCGGATGGAGTCGCCCATGCGGTCGACGAGGGTCAGGTCGTCCGCCAGGTTGGTGATGACGGCGGCCACGTGCGGCATCTGCGCCATGCCGGCGAAGGTGGCGCCGCCCTTGAAGTCCGCGAGGACGAAGTTCAGGGTCTCCGAGGAGTGGGTCACGGCCAGCCCCAGCACCAGCGTGCGCAGCAGCTCCGACTTGCCGGAACCCGTCGCGCCGACGCACAGGCCGTGCGGGCCCATGCCCTCCTGCGCGGCCTCCTTGATGTCGAGCATCACCGGACGGCCGTCCTCGCCCACGCCGATCGGCACCCGCAGCCGCTCCGCCTGCGACCGCGGCCGCCAGGTCCGCCGGGTGTCGACGGACGCGGCGTCGCCCAGGTTCAGCAGGTCGGTGAACTCCAGGTTCGCCAGCAGCGGCTCGTCGTCGTCCCCGCCCTCGGCCATCCGCAGCGGGGCCAGCTGGCGGGCCAGGGCCTCCGCGGACTCGTACGACAGGACGTCCGGTGTTCCCTCGTAGACGGCGCCGTGCGCCGACTCCAGGTGCAGCGACCGCGGCCGGACCACCACGGACAGGTCGCCGCGGACCCCGGCCGGCTCGCCCTCGGTCACCTCGACCAGGGTCACGCCCTGCAGGCCCTCCGGGCTGAGCAGCATCGAGTCGGGCGGCAGGGACACGCCGTCGAGCACGACGACGATGTGCGGGGTCTCCGGCAGCGGCGCGGCGTTCGGGTGGAAACGAGGCCGCCCGGTCAGCCGCGAGGACAGCAGGTCCTCCGTCTCCCTCGGGTCGCCGCTGATCAGCCGGCGGGTGCCGGCACCGTCCGCGACCCCGGACAGCTGCACGTGCGGCAGCCACTTGGCCCACTCCCAGTGCGGCAGCGCCTCCCGCCCGGCCACCACCGCGACGATCAGGTCCTCGGGGGAGTGCAGGGCGGTGAGCGACCCGACGAGGGCCCGCGCGGAGGACCGCACGGACGCCGGCTCGCCGCCCACCGTCACGTGGTAGAAGGCGCGCAGCGACACGGCCATCGGCAGGTCGTCCAGCGTCCCGTGGACCGCGACGAACCGCTGCATCGACCCCGCGGCGAGCGGCTCCAACTGCTCCACGGGGGCCGTCTCGGGGGTGACCAGCTCGGTGGCCAGGGCCTGCGGACCGAGGCCGATGCGGACCTGCCCGAAGTCCTCGTCGCCCGGCCGCCGTTCCCAGACCCGGCTGCCCTCCGCGACCAGGGCCCACAGCTGCTCCGGCGACGGGTGCAGGTAGTACTGGGCGTCACGCTGCCTGCGCGCCGTCTCCTGGACCGTCCGGCGGGTCTGGGAGAGGTAACTCAGGTAGTCCCGGCGCAGATCGGCCAGCTGCCCCTGCGAACCGCGGCGGAAGCGGATCACCATCGCGATCGACATGGCGATCGTCGACGCGATCATCACCATGCCCATGATCCGCATGAAGGGCTGACCGCTGGTGAAGAAGAACACCACCGAACCGCCCATGCCGAGCGTCGGCAGCAACTGCATCAGCACGCTCTCCCGGTGGTCCCGCGGCAGCTCGGGCGGCGGCTGCAGCACGACCTCACCCGACGGCACCTCGGGCGGCAGCGCTCGTGGCGGACGCTTCACGACGATCTGGGTCACTGCTCACCAATTCCCTTGGCGGCCCGCCGGGTTTGTCGTCCACCACCCCGTGTCAGGCGGACGAGGGCCGCCGCGCGATCCTACTGATCCCACCATGTGCCGGCGGACGGTAGGGTGCCGGATGTTCGCGTCAGCACACGCGAACCCGGCCGGAGATATGGGGCATTACGTGAGATCCGGCGCGGCACGGAACACCGGCCCCGGCCCGACGGGCCCGCCCGCCGCGCCGGCCGGCCGCCCAACCGCCCGCCGGACGGGGGGCGGTGGTGCCGCCGGAAGAAATCACAAGCCCTTCACATCGCGAACACGGGCGCAGGACCGACGCCGGGCCGGCGCAGCACGGACGGCAGAACCCATGCAGGACCGACAGGACCGACGCAGTACGGACGCAGCACCGAGGGGGAACAGCAGGTGAGCATGACGGCCTCGACGGCGGCCACCGGTCCGGGCGGACCGGGGCAGGGGACGCCTCCCACCCGGGCGGCACAGGGGCTCGGCTTCTGCCGGGTCACCATCGTCGCCCCCGACAGCCGCATCGACGTGGCCCTGCCCGACGATGTGCCGGTCGCCGACGTCTACCCCGAGATCCTCCGCCTCTCCCGGCAGACCGCCGAGGAGGGCGCCCCGGTCGGCTACCACCTCGTCCGCCGGGACGGGACCGTCCTCGACAGCTCCCGCTCCTTCGCGGCGCAGCGCATTCTCGACGGCGAACTCCTCACCCTGCGCCCCTTCTCCGAATCGCTCCCGCCCGCCGTCTTCGACGACGTCTCCGAAGCGGTCGCCTCCGCGGTGACCCGCGACCGCTCCCTGTGGCGCGACGACCTCACCCGCGCCGCGGGCCTGACCGGCGGCGGGGTGCTGCTCGCACTGCTCGCCTTCGTCGCCTGGACCGCCGACCCGCGGCACGACATGCACGGCCTGCCCGGCATCCTCGCGGGTGTCACCGGAGTGCTCCTCGTGGTCCTCGGCTGCGTCCGGGCCCGCGTCTACGACGACCGTGCCGCGGGCATCGCGCTCGGGCTCGGCGCACTGCCGAACGTCGGTGTGGCCGGTTCCGGCCTGCTCTCGCTGTCCGAGGGGCAGGGCATCGGCAAGCTGCAGTTCCTGCTGGCCTGCGCGGCGGTCCTGGTGGCCTCGGTGGTCCTCACCCTGTGCTCCCCGCGCGGCGACGGGCCCTTCGTCGCCTTCGCGGTCGCCTCCGGCCTCGCCCTCGCCGCCACCTTCGGGGCACTCCTCGGCGACTGGACCCCGTCCGAGACCGCCGCCCTGTGCGCCCCCGTCGCCGTCGGAGCACTGGCCTTCCTGCCGGGCATGTCCATGCGTTTCGCCCGGCTGCCCATCGGCTTCGACGCGCCGGACACCACGCAGCGCACCGCCTACGGCGCCGACCCCGAACCCCAGGAACCGGTCGACGCCGAACGCATCGGCGCGCAGGCCCGGCGCGGCCACGAGCTGCTCGTCGGCCTGGTCGGCGGCTGCGCCCTGCTGGCGGCCGGCTCGGCGCTGGTGCTCGGCTTCTCGGACGACGTCTGGGCCCAGCTGCTGGCCCTGGCCACCGGCATCGCGCTGCTGATGCGCGCCCAGCTGTTCCGCTACACCGCGCAGGTGGCCGGACTGCTGGCCGCCGGCCTCGGCTCCCTGGTGGCGCTCGGCCTCGGGCTGGCGCTCAACCCGCCGCACGCCCTGGTCCGCGACGCCCTCACCGGCGACCGGGCCGACCTGGACCTCCGTACGGTCTGGCTGGTCGCGGCCATCGCCGTGGCGGCCGCGATCATCACCGCGATCGGGCTCATGGCCTCCCGCAGCGGCCTCACGCCCTTCTGGGGCCGCTTCCTGGAGATCGCCGAGGGCTTCGTCCTGCTGACGCTGGTCCCGCTGGCACTGGCCGTCTTCGAGGTCTACCAGTCGGTGCGGTCGATGACCGGCTGACGGACGGGTGACCACCCCCGGCCGGCTCCCGGCCGGGGACATCCGGTGCACTGGGGCCGGATCCGGCCCCACCGGCGCGACCGGCCGATGCGCGAAGGCCCCCGCGAGACCGGCCGACCGGCTGACCGGTTTCACCGGGCATCCCGTCCGGCGGACGCCCCGCGCACGCCCCGCAGGTCGCGTATGCCTCGCACGCCCCGCGCGGCCGGTGAACGACGGCTACCCGGCAGACGTCCGGCCGTTGCGCGCCCGCAGCGCACGCCCCCACCAACCGCACACGCCCGCGTGCACCCGGCGGCTTCGCGCCTGTCGGTGCCGATCGGCCCCCCCAAGGCGCTACGCCCGTGCCGCAGCTTTCGGGTGGGGCACGGTCCGCTCCCATGCCCGCTGCCCGTCACCGGCCGCAAGCCGGCCGCAAGCCGGCGCCGTCGGACGCAGGGCGCTCCCTCCCCCTTCTGGCGCGGACCGGTGGCCCTGCTTCCGCCTGCCCTGGTCGCGCCACCGCGACGCCCCCTGCCGACCCTTCGGGGCGCGGCACACAGCACCCGGCGGTGCGTACACGCCCCGTAGGCCGCGCCCCCACGCGCCCGCAGCGCGGGCGCGCACCACCGCACGCCCGCACACGTCGTACTCACACGCATCGCACCGGCACCCGCAGCGCCGACACACGCCGCACCGGCGTATCCGGCGCCCCTTCACCCAGGCCCTGCAACGACGCCCTCCGGCACCTCCACCCGGACGGCGCGCCCCTGTCGCCGGGCCCCGGTTCACTCCGCCTCGGGCCCCGCCGGTTCCAGGTCGAACTCCCCGTCCCGCGCACCCAGCACGAAGGCCCGCCACTCCGCCTCCGTGTACCTGAGCACCGTGTCCGGGTCCAGGGACGACCGCATGGCCACCGCGCCACCGGGCAGGTAGGCGATCTCGACGCGCTCCTCGTGCTCCTCGGTGCCCGGCGCGCTGTGCCACTCGACGCCGGAGATGTCGAGCCCGTACAGCTCGTCCTTCTCCCGCTCCTTGCGCGCCCTGATCTCCTCAGCCGTCTCCGCCATGCCGCAGCGACCCCTTTCCCAGTGTCCGACTGTTCGACTGTCCGACTTGCTGCTGTCCCGTACTCTCCAGTGACCGTGTTCCGCGGTCCGGACATGCCCGGCGTGTCCCACGGTCGGCGCTCACCCTAGTGGCCGCGGCCCCTCCACCAGGGCGGTTCCACGGACCGTGGACAGGAGCCCGGCCACCGCCTGATAGGCTGGCCGATGGCCGTTTGTGTACGCACCCCCGGAGCGCCGCTCTGGAGGCCGCGCCCAGCGGATCCGTGCCTTCCGAGTCATGGAAGATCCCCCGAGACGAAGACCGGGGGCACTCGGTGGCCACTCACACACCATTGAGGAGTACGCGTGTCGCTCGACGCCGCTACGAAGAAGCAGATCATCTCCGAGTTCAGCACCAAGGAGGGCGACACCGGCTCCCCCGAGGTCCAGGTCGCGCTGCTGTCCCGCCGGATCTCCGACCTGACGGAGCACCTCAAGACCCACAAGCACGACCACCACTCCCGTCGTGGTCTGCTGATCCTGGTCGGTCAGCGCCGCCGGCTGCTGCAGTACCTGGCCAAGAAGGACATCGCGCGCTTCCGTGCGCTGGTCGACCGCCTCGGCATCCGTCGCGGTGCGGCGGGCGCCAAGTAGGACGGCGTGATGGGGAGCGGTTCCCAGCGGGAAAGGGGACCGCTCCCTTTGCTGTACGTGCTGTACGTGCGGAGTGTCACCACCCCTTTGTAGTGTGGTAACACAACGCCATAGGAACGACTCACCGTGACGAGCCGTGCCGCACCTGCGGTACGGACGTCACAGACGCCCCACAGGGCGTCACGACGTACGGGGAGAAGCGCACCTCGCCGCCGCCGGTCCTCGGTAGTGGCCCCCGGGCGACAGACCCGGGAGCTTCGATCGAAGACCGGCCCGCACCAGACGGAGCGCTTCTCCACCACGTCCCCGCGCCACACGGGCGTGAGGGACGAAAAGACGACATGTAACGGAGAAGACACTGGTGGAGAACGAGACCCACTACGCCGAAGCCGTCATCGACAACGGATCCTTCGGCACCCGCACCATCCGCTTCGAAACGGGCCGCCTGGCCCGCCAGGCCGCCGGTTCCGCCGTGGCCTACCTGGACGACGACACCATGGTGCTGTCGGCCACCACCGCCTCCAAGAACCCCAAGGACCAGCTCGACTTCTTCCCGCTCACGGTGGACGTCGAGGAGCGGATGTACGCGGCGGGCCGCATCCCCGGCTCGTTCTTCCGCCGTGAGGGCCGTCCCTCCGAGGACGCCATCCTCACCTGCCGCCTCATCGACCGCCCGCTGCGCCCGTCCTTCAAGAAGGGCCTGCGCAACGAGATCCAGGTCGTCGCCACGATCATGGCGCTCAACCCCGACCACCTGTACGACGTGGTGGCCATCAACGCCGCCTCCGCGTCCACGCAGCTGGCCGGACTGCCCTTCTCCGGCCCGATCGGCGGCGTCCGCGTCGCGCTGATCCGCGGCCAGTGGGTGGCCTTCCCGACGCACACCGAGCTCGAGGACGCCGTCTTCGACATGGTCGTCGCGGGCCGCGTCCTGGAGGACGGCGACGTCGCGATCATGATGGTCGAGGCCGAGGCCACCGAGAAGACCGTCAAGCTGGTCGAGGGCGGCGCCGAGGCCCCCACCGAGGAGGTCGTGGCCGCCGGTCTGGAGGCCGCGAAGCCCTTCATCAAGGTGCTCTGCAAGGCGCAGTCCGACCTCGCCGCGAAGGCCGCCAAGCCCACCGGTGAGTTCCCGATCTTCCTGGACTACCAGGACGACGTCCTCGAGGCGCTGACCGCCGCGGTCAAGCCCGAGCTCGCCCAGGCGCTCACCATCGCCGGCAAGCAGGACCGCGAGGCCGAGCTCGACCGCGTGAAGTCCCTCGCCGCCGAGAAGCTCCTGCCGGAGTTCGAGGGCCGCGAGAAGGAGATCTCCGCCGCGTACCGCGCGCTGACCAAGTCCCTGGTGCGCGAGCGCGTCATCAAGGAGAAGAAGCGCATCGACGGCCGCGGACTCACCGACATCCGCACCCTGGCCGCCGAGGTCGAGGCCATCCCGCGGGTGCACGGCTCGGCCCTGTTCGAGCGTGGCGAGACCCAGATCCTGGGCGTCACCACCCTCAACATGCTCCGCATGGAGCAGCAGCTGGACACCCTCTCCCCGGTGACCCGCAAGCGCTACATGCACAACTACAACTTCCCGCCCTACTCCGTCGGCGAGACCGGCCGCGTGGGCTCCCCCAAGCGCCGCGAGATCGGCCACGGTGCCCTCGCCGAGCGCGCCATCGTGCCGGTGCTGCCGACGCGCGAGGAGTTCCCCTACGCGATCCGCCAGGTGTCCGAGGCGCTCGGCTCCAACGGCTCGACGTCCATGGGCTCCGTCTGCGCCTCCACCATGTCGCTGCTGAACGCCGGTGTGCCGCTCAAGGCCCCGGTCGCCGGCATCGCCATGGGCCTGATCTCCCAGGAGATCAACGGCGAGACGCACTACGTCGCCCTCACCGACATCCTCGGTGCGGAGGACGCCTTCGGCGACATGGACTTCAAGGTCGCCGGCACCAAGGAGTTCGTGACCGCCCTCCAGCTCGACACCAAGCTGGACGGCATCCCCGCCTCCGTCCTGGCCGCCGCCCTCAAGCAGGCCCGTGACGCCCGCCTCCACATCCTCGACGTGATGATGGAAGCGATCGACACGCCGGACGAGATGTCCCCGAACGCGCCGCGGATCATCACCGTGAAGATCCCGGTCGACAAGATCGGTGAGGTCATCGGCCCCAAGGGCAAGATGATCAACCAGATCCAGGAGGACACCGGCGCCGAGATCACCATCGAGGACGACGGCACCATCTACATCGGTGCCGCCGACGGCCCGGCCGCCGAGGCCGCCCGCGCCACGATCAACGGCATCGCCAACCCGACGATGCCCGAGGTCGGCGAGCGCTACCTGGGCACGGTCGTCAAGACCACCACCTTCGGCGCGTTCGTCTCCCTGCTGCCCGGCAAGGACGGTCTGCTGCACATCTCGCAGATCCGCAAGCTGGCCGGCGGCAAGCGCGTGGAGAACGTCGAGGACGTGCTCGGCGTGGGCCAGAAGGTCCAGGTCGAGATCGCCGAGATCGACTCCCGCGGCAAGCTCTCCCTGATCCCCGTGATCGAGGGCGAGGACGAGTCCGGCAACGGCTCCGACGAGACGAAGGACGACGCCGCCAAGTGACGTCCCGTGGCTCCCAGGCGACGGCCCGCACCTCCCCGGAGGCGCGGGCCGTCGCCCGTACCCAAACCCTGATCAAGGGCGAGAACGGCACCGGCACCGTCCGCCGGACCACCCTCCCGGGCGGCCTGCGCATCGTCACCGAGACCCTGCCCTCGGTCCGCTCCGCGACCTTCGGCATCTGGGCGCACGTCGGCTCCCGCGACGAGACCCCGGCGCTCAACGGCGCCACGCACTACCTGGAGCACCTGCTCTTCAAGGGCACCGCCCGCCGGTCCGCGCTCGACATCTCCGCCGCCCTCGACGCGGTCGGCGGTGAGATGAACGCGTTCACGGCCAAGGAGTACACGTGCTACTACGCGCGCGTGCTCGACACCGACCTGCCGCTCGCCATCGACGTGGTGTGCGACATGCTCACCGGCTCCCTGATCCGCGAGGAGGACGTCGACGTCGAACGCGGCGCCATCCTCGAAGAGATCGCCATGACCGAGGACGACCCCGGCGACTGCGTGCACGACCTCTTCGCGCACACCATGTTCGGCGACAACCCCCTCGGCCGCCCCGTCCTCGGCACGGTCGACACCGTCAACGCCCTGACCGCCGACCGCATCCGGCGCTTCTACCGCAAGCACTACGACCCCACCCACCTGGTCGTCGCCTGCGCCGGGAACATCGACCACGCCACCGTCGTCCGCCAGGTCCGGACCGCCTTCGAAAAGGCCGGCGCGTTCCGCGACCCGGCCGCCGTCCCGATCGCCCCGCGCGGCGGACGGCGCGCCCTGCGCACCGCCGGCCGGGTCGAACTCCTCGACCGCAGGACCGAACAGGCGCACATCGTCCTCGGCATGCCCGGCCTGGCCCGCACCGACGACCGCCGCTGGGCCCTCGGCGTGCTCAACACCGCCCTCGGCGGCGGCATGTCCTCCCGCCTCTTCCAGGAGGTCCGCGAGAAGCGCGGCCTGGCCTACAGCGTGTACTCGTACACCTCCGGCTTCGCCGACTGCGGCCTGTTCGGCGTGTACGCGGGCTGCCGGCCCTCGCAGGTGCACGACGTGCTGAAGATCTGCCGCGACGAACTCGACCACGTCGCCGAACACGGCCTGCCCGACGACGAGATCGAACGCGCCGTCGGCCAGCTCCGCGGCTCCACCGTCCTCGGGCTGGAGGACACCGGCGCGCTGATGAACCGCATCGGCAAGAGCGAACTGTGCTGGGGCGAGCAGATGTCGGTCGACGACATGCTCGCCCGGATAGCCTCGGTCACCCCGGACGACGTCCGCGCCGTCGCCCGCGACATCCTGGGACGACGGCCCTCCCTGTCGGTCATCGGCCCGCTGAAGGACAAGCAGGCGGCGCGGCTGCACGACGCCGTCGCCTGACCCCTCCCGTAAGGAAGCAACGAACATGAGCAAGCTGCGCGTGGCGGTCCTCGGCGCCAAGGGCCGGATCGGGTCCGAGGCGGTACGGGCGGTCGAGGCCGCCGAGGACATGGAACTGGTGGCCGCCCTCGGCAGCGGCGACAAGCTGGAGACCCTCGTCGAGACGGGCGCCCAGGTCGCCGTCGAACTGACCACGCCCGCCTCCGTCATGGGCAACCTCGACTTCTGCGTGCGGCACGGCATCCACGCCGTCGTCGGCACCACCGGCTGGACCGACGAGCGCCTCGCCCAGCTCACGGGCTGGCTCGACCAGTTCCCGCAGACGGGGGTGCTCATCGCGCCCAACTTCTCCATCGGCGCCGTCCTCACCATGAAGTTCGCCCAGATCGCGGCGCCCTACTTCGAGTCCGTCGAGGTCGTCGAACTCCACCACCCGAACAAGGTGGACGCCCCCAGCGGCACCGCCGCGCGCACCGCCCAGCTCATCGCCGAGGCCCGCCGCAGCGCGGGCAGCGCCCCCGCCCCCGACGCCACGGTCACCGCCCTGGACGGCGCCCGCGGCGCCGACGTCGACGGCGTACCGGTGCACTCCGTGCGGCTGCGCGGACTCCTGGCCCACCAGGAGGTCCTCCTCGGCGGCGAGGGCGAGACCCTGACCGTCCGCCACGACTCCCTCCACCACAGCAGCTTCATGCCGGGCATCCTGCTCGGCGCCCGCCGCGTGGTGTCCACCCCGGGCCTGACCTTCGGCCTGGAGCACTTCCTCGACCTGAACTGAGCCCGGTCCCACCCCATGCGCGCGAAGATCTCCTACGCCCTCACGGCCGCCGTCCTGGTCGTCTACTTCGTCCTGGTCGGCAGCCGTGGCGTGCTGCTCATCCAAACCGGCACGCTGCTGACCGTCACCCTGGGCGTCGCGGTGCTGATCCTGCCGGTCATCGGCGTGTGGTTCCTGTGGAAGAACACCCAGTTCGTCCGCGACGCCAACCGGCTCGCCGCCGAACTCGACGCCGAGGGCGGGCTGCCCGTCGACGACCTGAAGCGGCTCCCCAGCGGCCGCGTCGACCGCGACAGCGCCGACGAGGTCTTCGCCCGGCGCAAGGCGGAGACGGAGGACGCCCCCGACGACTGGCGCACCTGGTTCCGCCTGGCCGTCGCCTACCACGACGCCCGGGACACCCCGCGCGCCCGCAAGGCGATGCAGCGGGCCATCAGCCTGCGCAAGGCGTCCCCCTGAGGGACACCCGTCCGTACAGGCCGCGCACACGGCCCGGGGCCCGGTCCGCGCACGGACCGGGCCCCGGCTGTGCCGGCAGGACCGGGGCTCAGCCCGGCCGGTACTCGTCGGCCCAGACCTCCACCGAGTCGGCGGCCCGGTCGAAGGCCGTCTCCCGCCCCAGGAAGTCCGCGTTGTGCGTGGTCAGCAGCGGGGCCTCGGGACCGGCCGACCGGCCCTGCCGGACGAGCAGCAGGGCCTGCCCCTGCACCGTCCGCGGCAGCCCCAGCCAGCGCACCGGCTGCTGCACGGTGCGTACCGAGGCGACCTGCTCCCAGGGGACCGTCCGCGTGGTCAGGAACACCACGTGCCGCAGCCCCCGGGCGCTCACCCACACGCCCATGCGCAGCAACCGCAGGGCGCAGACGATCCCGACCAGCGCGACGGCGAACACCATCCCCGCCGACGACACCGAGGCCGTCGCCGCGATGACGACCGCGGCGAACAGCACGAACGAGGCCAGCAGCAGCACGATCGCCGCCGCCCCCACCCTCCACGGCCCCGGACGGTACGGGCGCCGCCAGCGGTCACGGTCGTCGTAGGGCAGCGCGACGTCGTCCGCGGTCTCGAAAGCGCGGTCGGCCGTCAGGAAGGGCAGGGGCACGGCTGGTCCTCACTCGATCCATGCGTGGGCAGTGCCGGTGAGGCTACCGATCTGTGGGGTCGGTCACCACCATCGGGGTACCGATGGCGTCACCGCCGGCCGTCCCCCTCGGCTCAGCGTCCCTCGGACGCCTGTGACTGCCCGGTCCCGGGGCCGGAGGTGTCGGGGGTCAGCGCCGGCGTCCCGATGACCAGGGAACCCACGAGTCCGGCGGTGACGGTGAGCCCCAGCAGCCAGCGTCCGGCGATCTGAGCGGCGGACGGGCGCTCGCGGGGCGGGGGAGTGACGTTGCTGCGGAATCTGTCGGCCTCGGCGAGGAAGGCGAACGGCACGGGTTCACGCCGACCGAGCATCGGGTGTGTGTCTCCCTTCGGGTCGAACGAACAGCTCTCACTCCTTCATACGAACGGACGCCCCCAAAAGTGCCCGGACGCACAAAGATCCCACCGGTCGGTACAAGTCGGGCGTCTGCCGCTCCCGCCGGGACGCCCCGTAAAGTGGGCGCCGCACGCCAGACCAGATGGGAAGGACCCCCTTGAGCTCCGCCGACGATTCCCAGCCGACCCCGCCCGCCGACGTCACCCTGCGGAGCGACGTCACGGTCGAGCTGGTCAAGTCCAGCGCCTCGGACGCCGACGTCCTGTTCGCCGCCCGCGTCTCCACGCTCGGCGAGCAGTCGATCGGGGAACTGCAGAAGGACCCGGAGCGCTCCAAGGGCCTGATCAACTACCTGATGCGGGACCGCCACGGCAGCCCCTTCGAGCACAACTCGATGACCTTCCTGATCAGCGCGCCGATCTTCGTCTTCCGCGAGTTCATGCGGCACCGGGTCGGATGGTCCTACAACGAGGAGTCGGGCAGGTACCGGGAACTGCAGCCGGTCTTCTACGTCCCGGACGAGTCCCGCAAGCTGGTCCAGGAGGGGCGCCCGGGCAAGTACGTCTTCGTCGAGGGCACCACCGACCAGCACGCCACGGTGCAGCGCGTCCTGACCGAGACCTACGAGCAGGCCTACGCCGCCTACCAGAAGCTGCTGGCCGAGGGCGTCGCCCGCGAGGTCGCCCGCGCCACCCTGCCCGTGGGCCTGTACTCCTCGATGTACGCCACCTGCAACGCCCGCTCGCTGATGCACTTCCTCGGTCTGCGCACCCAGCACGAGCTGGCCAAGGTGCCGTCCTTCCCGCAGCGGGAGATCGAGATGGTCGGCGAGCGCATGGAGGCCGAGTGGGCGCGGCTGATGCCGCTCACCCACGCCGCCTTCAACGCCAACGGCCGCGTCGCCCCGTAGGCGTCCGGGGGAATGCCCCCGCCGGGCACAGATGTACGGGTCAGCCCTGCGAAGTGTCCGGATTGCGGCATTTCGCGAAGTTCATCTAGCCTGATCGAACGGACCCGGTACTGCCTGAACCCCCGAGCAGGCAGTGCCGGGATCCGCCTTTGTCCGGGGTTGTCGCATCCCCCGAGGGCAGACCCCGCCCCGCGCAACGAGTAGCGTGTAACCCATGGCTCCGACCTCCACTCCGCAGACCCCCTTCGGGCGGGTCCTCACCGCCATGGTCACGCCTTTCACGGCGGACGGCGCACTCGACCTCGACGGCGCCCAGCGGCTCGCCACCCACCTGGTGGACGCAGGCAACGACGGCCTGATCATCAACGGCACCACCGGCGAGTCGCCCACCACCAGCGATGCGGAGAAAGCCGACCTCGTACGGGCGGTCCTGGAGGCGGTCGGCGACCGCGCCCACGTCGTGGCCGGAGTCGGCACCAACGACACCCGCCACAGCATCGCGCTCGCCCGCACCGCCGAGCGCACCGGCGCACACGCCCTCCTGGTCGTCACGCCGTACTACAACAAGCCCCCGCAGGAGGGCCTCCTCCGGCACTTCACGACCATCGCCGACGCTACCGAGCTCCCGGTGATGCTCTACGACATCCCCGGCCGCAGCGGCGTCCCGATCAACACCGAGACTCTCGTCCGCCTCGCCGAGCACCCCCGGATCGTCGCCAACAAGGACGCCAAGGGCGACCTCGGCCGCGCGAGCTGGGCCATCGCGCGCTCGGACCTCGCCTGGTACTCCGGCGACGACATGCTGAACCTTCCGCTGCTCTCCGTGGGCGCGGTCGGGTTCGTCTCGGTCGTCGGTCACCTCGTCACCCCCGAGCTGCGCGCCCTGGTCGACGCGTACACCTCGGGAGACGTCCAGAAGGCCACCGAGATCCACCAGAAGCTGCTCCCCGTCTACACGGGCGTCTTCCGCACGCAGGGCGTGATGACCACCAAGGCGGCGCTCGCCCTGCAGGGCCTGCCCGGCGGACCGCTGCGGGCCCCCATGGTGGGGTGTGCGCCCGAGGAGATCGAGCAGCTCAAGATCGATCTTGCCGCCGGCGGGGTACAGCTCTGACAACGGGCTTCGCGCGCCCGCGCGCGCATCGACTTCACAACTGAACAGGCGGGCCACCGGTGCCCGCACCCCACTTCGACACCTGCTTCTGCACGAACGTCATGCGCGCCACGTGCCCACCGGTACGTGGCGCGTGTGGTTGAGGAGAGTCTTTTGAGTCATCCGCACCCTGAACTCGGCCCGCCCCCGCCGCTGCCGGAAGGCGCACTGCGCGTCACCCCGCTCGGCGGCCTCGGCGAGATCGGCCGGAACATGACCGTCCTGGAGTTCGGCGGCCGCCTTCTGATCGTCGACTGCGGAGTCCTCTTCCCGGAGGAGGAGCAGCCCGGGATCGACCTGATCCTCCCGGACTTCTCGTCCATCCGCGACCGCCTCGACGACATCGAGGGCATCGTGCTCACGCACGGCCACGAGGACCACATCGGCGGCGTCCCCTTCCTCCTCCGGGAGAAGCCGGACATCCCGCTGATCGGCTCCAAGCTCACCCTCGCCCTGATCGAGGCCAAGCTCCAGGAGCACCGCATCCGCCCCTACACCCTTCAGGTGGCCGAGGGGCACCGCGAGCGCATCGGCCCCTTCGACTGCGAGTTCGTCGCGGTCAACCACTCCATCCCGGACGCGCTGGCCGTCGCCGTCCGCACCCCCGCGGGCATGGTCGTGCACACCGGCGACTTCAAGATGGACCAGCTGCCGCTGGACAACCGCCTCACGGACCTGCACGCCTTCGCCCGGCTCAGCGAGGAGGGCATCGACCTCCTCCTGTCCGACTCGACGAACGCCGAGGTCCCGGGATTCGTCCCGCCCGAGCGGGACATCTCCAACGTCCTGCGCCAGGTCTTCGCCAACGCCCGCAAGCGGATCATCGTGGCCAGCTTCGCCAGCCACGTCCACCGCATCCAGCAGATCCTCGACGCGGCCCACGAGTACGGCCGCCGGGTGGCCTTCGTCGGCCGCTCGATGGTCCGCAACATGGGCATCGCCCGCGACCTCGGCTACCTGAAGGTGCCGCCGGGCCTGGTCGTGGACGTCAAGACGCTGGACGACCTGCCCGACCACGAGGTGGTGCTGGTCTGCACCGGTTCCCAGGGCGAGCCGATGGCGGCACTGTCCCGCATGGCCAACCGGGACCACCACCAGATCCGCATCGTCGACGGCGACACGGTGATCCTCGCGTCGTCGCTCATCCCCGGTAACGAGAACGCGGTGTACCGCGTGATCAACGGCCTGACCCGCTGGGGCGCCAACGTCGTCCACAAGGGCAACGCCAAGGTGCACGTCTCGGGCCACGCCTCCGCCGGCGAGCTGCTGTACTTCTACAACATCTGCCGCCCGCGGAACCTGATGCCGGTGCACGGTGAATGGCGCCATCTGCGGGCCAACGCCGAGCTGGGCGCCCTGACCGGCGTCCCGCACGACCGGATCGTGATCGCGGAGGACGGCGTCGTCGTCGACCTCGTCGAGGGCAAGGCGAAGATCTCCGGCAAGGTGCAGGCGGGATACGTCTACGTCGACGGCCTCTCGGTCGGCGACGTCGGCGAGCCCGCGCTGAAGGACCGCAAGATCCTCGGGGACGAGGGCATCATCTCCGTCTTCGTGGTCATCGACTCCTCCACCGGCAAGATCACGGGCGGCCCGCACGTGCACGCCCGCGGTTCCGGTATCGAGGACTCGGCCTTCAACGCCGTGATCCCCAAGATCACGGAGGTGCTGGAACGGCAGGCCCAGGACGGCGTGGTCGAACCCCACCAGATGCAGCAGCTGGTGCGGCGCACGCTGGGCAAGTGGGTGTCGGACACCTACCGGCGCCGTCCGATGATCCTCCCGGTCGTGGTGGAGGTCTGACGGTTCGTCGGCCGGCGCGGACGCGCCAACCCGGAGCGGGGCGCCCCGATTTGCATCTGGGCGCCCCGCTCCAGTACGTTTACAGCTCCCCCCGATCGGGAACCCGACTGCTTCACGCGTCGGTGCACAGCCCCTGGCGGGGTGGGGAAATCCGACTCAGAACTTCTGATAAAGTCGGAACCGCCGGAAAGGAAAGCGCGAAAAGCGTCGACCTGGAAAGCACCGAGGAAATCGGATCGGAAAGATCTGATAGAGTCGGAAACACCGAAGGGAAGCGCCCGGAGGAAAGCCCGAGAGGGTGAGTACGAAGGAAGCGTCCGTTCCTTGAGAACTCAACAGCGTGCCAAAAGTCAACGCCAGATATGTTGATACCCCGTCTCCAGCATCAGCTGGGGCGAGGTTCCTTTGAAAAACACAGCGAGGACGCTGTGAACCATCGGACTATTCCTCCGGTGGTTCCGCTCTCGTGGTGTCGACCCGATCACGGGTACACATTCACGGAGAGTTTGATCCTGGCTCAGGACGAACGCTGGCGGCGTGCTTAACACATGCAAGTCGAACGATGAACCACCTTCGGGTGGGGATTAGTGGCGAACGGGTGAGTAACACGTGGGCAATCTGCCCTGCACTCTGGGACAAGCCCTGGAAACGGGGTCTAATACCGGATACTGAACCACTTGGGCATCCTGGTGGTTCGAAAGCTCCGGCGGTGCAGGATGAGCCCGCGGCCTATCAGCTTGTTGGTGAGGTAACGGCTCACCAAGGCGACGACGGGTAGCCGGCCTGAGAGGGCGACCGGCCACACTGGGACTGAGACACGGCCCAGACTCCTACGGGAGGCAGCAGTGGGGAATATTGCACAATGGGCGCAAGCCTGATGCAGCGACGCCGCGTGAGGGATGACGGCCTTCGGGTTGTAAACCTCTTTCAGCAGGGAAGAAGCGAAAGTGACGGTACCTGCAGAAGAAGCGCCGGCTAACTACGTGCCAGCAGCCGCGGTAATACGTAGGGCGCGAGCGTTGTCCGGAATTATTGGGCGTAAAGAGCTCGTAGGCGGCTTGTCGCGTCGGTTGTGAAAGCCCGGGGCTTAACCCCGGGTCTGCAGTCGATACGGGCAGGCTAGAGTTCGGTAGGGGAGATCGGAATTCCTGGTGTAGCGGTGAAATGCGCAGATATCAGGAGGAACACCGGTGGCGAAGGCGGATCTCTGGGCCGATACTGACGCTGAGGAGCGAAAGCGTGGGGAGCGAACAGGATTAGATACCCTGGTAGTCCACGCCGTAAACGGTGGGCACTAGGTGTGGGCGACATTCCACGTCGTCCGTGCCGCAGCTAACGCATTAAGTGCCCCGCCTGGGGAGTACGGCCGCAAGGCTAAAACTCAAAGGAATTGACGGGGGCCCGCACAAGCGGCGGAGCATGTGGCTTAATTCGACGCAACGCGAAGAACCTTACCAAGGCTTGACATACACCGGAAAGCATCAGAGATGGTGCCCCCCTTGTGGTCGGTGTACAGGTGGTGCATGGCTGTCGTCAGCTCGTGTCGTGAGATGTTGGGTTAAGTCCCGCAACGAGCGCAACCCTTGTCCCGTGTTGCCAGCAAGCCCTTCGGGGTGTTGGGGACTCACGGGAGACCGCCGGGGTCAACTCGGAGGAAGGTGGGGACGACGTCAAGTCATCATGCCCCTTATGTCTTGGGCTGCACACGTGCTACAATGGCCGGTACAATGAGCTGCGATACCGTGAGGTGGAGCGAATCTCAAAAAGCCGGTCTCAGTTCGGATTGGGGTCTGCAACTCGACCCCATGAAGTCGGAGTCGCTAGTAATCGCAGATCAGCATTGCTGCGGTGAATACGTTCCCGGGCCTTGTACACACCGCCCGTCACGTCACGAAAGTCGGTAACACCCGAAGCCGGTGGCCCAACCCCTTGTGGGAGGGAGCTGTCGAAGGTGGGACTGGCGATTGGGACGAAGTCGTAACAAGGTAGCCGTACCGGAAGGTGCGGCTGGATCACCTCCTTTCTAAGGAGCACTTCTCACCGGGTCCCTCGGGACACGGTCAGAGGCCAGCATGCGAGCGAACGTCTCGCACTGGTTGCTCATGGGTGGAACGTTGACTACTCGGCACACTCAGTCGACTCGGGCTGCCAGTACTGCTCTTCGGAGCGTGGAACGCGGATCACGGGTGGTGAGGGTGTCGGGCACGCTGTTGGGTGTCTGAGGGCACGGCCGTATGGTCGATGTCTTCGGTGCCGGCCCCAGTGAACTCGAGCTGTTGCTCGGGGTGGTGGGTGGTTGGTCGTTGTTTGAGAACTGCACAGTGGACGCGAGCATCTGTGGCCAAGTTTTTAAGGGCGCACGGTGGATGCCTTGGCACCAGGAACCGATGAAGGACGTGGGAGGCCACGATAGGCCCCGGGGAGTCGTCAACCAGGCTTTGATCCGGGGGTGTCCGAATGGGGAAACCCGGCAGTCGTCATGGGCTGTCACCCGCTGCTGAACACATAGGCAGTGTGGAGGGAACGCGGGGAAGTGAAACATCTCAGTACCCGCAGGAAGAGAAAACAACCGTGATTCCGGGAGTAGTGGCGAGCGAAACCGGATGAGGCCAAACCGTATGCGTGTGAGACCCGGCAGGGGTTGCGCATACGGGGTTGTGGGATCTCTCTTCTGTTGTCTGCCGGCAACAGGACGAGTCAGAAACCGTTGATGTAGGCGAAGGACATGCGAAAGGTCCGGCGTAGAGGGTAAGACCCCCGTAGTCGAAACGTCAGCGGCTCGTTTGAGAGACACCCAAGTAGCACGGGGCCCGAGAAATCCCGTGTGAATCTGGCGGGACCACCCGCTAAGCCTAAATATTCCCTGGTGACCGATAGCGGATAGTACCGTGAGGGAATGGTGAAAAGTACCCCGGGAGGGGAGTGAAATAGTACCTGAAACCGTGTGCCTACAAGCCGTGGGAGCGTCGGACATCAGCTTGCTGGTGTCTCGTGACTGCGTGCCTTTTGAAGAATGAGCCTGCGAGTTTGCGGTGTGTTGCGAGGTTAACCCGGGTGGGGAAGCCGTAGCGAAAGCGAGTCCTAATAGGGCGTTTGAGTAGCACGCTCAAGACCCGAAGCGGAGTGATCTAGCCATGGGCAGGTTGAAGCGGAGGTAAGACTTCGTGGAGGACCGAACCCACCAGGGTTGAAAACCTGGGGGATGACCTGTGGTTAGGGGTGAAAGGCCAATCAAACTCCGTGATAGCTGGTTCTCCCCGAAATGCATTTAGGTGCAGCGTCGTGTGTTTCTTGCCGGAGGTAGAGCACTGGATAGGCGATGGGCCCTACCGGGTTACTGACCTTAGCCAAACTCCGAATGCCGGTAAGTGAGAGCGCGGCAGTGAGACTGTGGGGGATAAGCTCCATGGTCGAGAGGGAAACAGCCCAGAGCATCGACTAAGGCCCCTAAGCGTACGCTAAGTGGGAAAGGATGTGGAGTCGCAGAGACAACCAGGAGGTTGGCTTAGAAGCAGCCACCCTTGAAAGAGTGCGTAATAGCTCACTGGTCTAGTGATTCCGCGCCGACAATGTAGCGGGGCTCAAGCGTACCGCCGAAGTCGTGTCATTGCAGTACATACTCCTAACGGAGACTGTGATGGGTAGGGGAGCGTCGTGTGCCGGGTGAAGCAGCGCCGGAAGGCAGTTGTGGACGGTTCACGAGTGAGAATGCAGGCATGAGTAGCGATTCACACGTGAGAAACGTGTGCGCCGATTGACTAAGGGTTCCTGGGTCAAGCTGATCTGCCCAGGGTAAGTCGGGACCTAAGGCGAGGCCGACAGGCGTAGTCGATGGATAACCGGTTGATATTCCGGTACCCGCTGTGGAGCGTCAAACATCGAGCATCGTGATGCTAAGGCCGTGAAGCCGCCGGCTGAGTCTTCGGACGAGGTCGGAGTGGTGGAGCCGCTGAACCAAGCGGTTAGTAGGTGAGTGATGGGGTGACGCAGGAAGGTAGTCCATCCCGGGCGGTGGTTGTCCCGGGGTAAGGGTGTAGCCCGAGTGGTAGGCAAATCCGCCACTCATCAAGGGTGAGACCTGATGCCGAGCCGATTGTGGTGAAGTGGATGATCCTATGCTGTCGAGAAAAGCCTCTAGCGAGTTTCATGGCGGCCCGTACCCTAAACCGACTCAGGTGGTCAGGTAGAGAATACCGAGGCGTTCGGGTGAACTATGGTTAAGGAACTCGGCAAAATGCCCCCGTAACTTCGGGAGAAGGGGGGCCATTCCTGGTGATGGGCTTCGCGCTCTGAGCTGGGGGTGGCCGCAGAGACCAGCGAGAAGCGACTGTTTACTAAAAACACAGGTCCGTGCGAAGCCGTAAGGCGATGTATACGGACTGACGCCTGCCCGGTGCTGGAACGTTAAGGGGACCGGTTAGCTCCATTTCGGTGGGGCGAAGCTGAGAACTTAAGCGCCAGTAAACGGCGGTGGTAACTATAACCATCCTAAGGTAGCGAAATTCCTTGTCGGGTAAGTTCCGACCTGCACGAATGGCGTAACGACTTCTTGACTGTCTCAACCATAGGCCCGGTGAAATTGCACTACGAGTAAAGATGCTCGTTTCGCGCAGCAGGACGGAAAGACCCCGGGACCTTTACTACAGTTTGATATTGGTGTTCGGTTCGGCTTGTGTAGGATAGCTGGGAGACTGTGAACTCTGGACGCCAGTTCAGGGGGAGTCGTCGTTGAAATACCAGTCTGGTCGTGCTGGATGTCTAACCTGGGTCCGTGATCCGGATCAGGGACAGTGTCTGATGGGTAGTTTAACTGGGGCGGTTGCCTCCTAAAGGGTAACGGAGGCGCCCAAAGGTTCCCTCAGCCTGGTTGGTAATCAGGTGTTGAGTGTAAGTGCACAAGGGAGCTTGACTGTGAGACCGACGGGTCGAGCAGGGACGAAAGTCGGGACTAGTGATCCGGCGGTGGCTTGTGGAAGCGCCGTCGCTCAACGGATAAAAGGTACCCCGGGGATAACAGGCTGATCTTCCCCAAGAGTCCATATCGACGGGATGGTTTGGCACCTCGATGTCGGCTCGTCGCATCCTGGGGCTGGAGTCGGTCCCAAGGGTTGGGCTGTTCGCCCATTAAAGCGGTACGCGAGCTGGGTTTAGAACGTCGTGAGACAGTTCGGTCCCTATCCGCTGTGCGCGTAGGAGTCTTGAGAAGGGCTGTCCCTAGTACGAGAGGACCGGGACGGACGAACCTCTGGTGTGCCAGTTGTTCTGCCAAGGGCATGGCTGGTTGGCTACGTTCGGGAGGGATAACCGCTGAAAGCATCTAAGCGGGAAGCCTGCTTCGAGATGAGGGCTCCCACCCACTTGATGGGGTAAGGCTCCCAGTAGACGACTGGGTTGATAGGCCGGATATGGAAGCACGGTAACGTGTGGAGTTGACCGGTACTAATAGGCCGAGGGCTTGTCCTCAGTTGCTCGCGTCCACTGTGTTGGTTCTGAAACCACGAACAACCCCACACCTGTTGGTGTGGTGCGGTTGAGTGTTTCATAGTGTTTCGGTGGTCATAGCGTAGGGGAAACGCCCGGTTACATTCCGAACCCGGAAGCTAAGCCTTACAGCGCCGATGGTACTGCAGGGGGGACCCTGTGGGAGAGTAGGACGCCGCCGAACAATACGTGACAGGGTTGGACCCGGAACTTCGGTTTCGGGTCCAACCCTTTTTTGTTTCGCGTCACGTACCGTTCATGTCGCCCGACGAGCATCCGCCTCATGGGAATTGCCGCACTGCTCAGGGCCGCCGGCGTCGGCATCGGTGACGAAGTCGTCGTGCCGGCCTTCGGGAACGTGGAGATCGCCGAGGCGGTGACGACGATCGGGGCGATGCCGGTGTTCGCCGACATAGACCCGGTGACGTACGGGCTGTCCCCCGAAGCCGTCACGGATGCCCTGACTCCCCGGACCGCCGCTGTGGTGGCCGTGCACCGCTTCGGAAGGCCGGCCGACCTCGGGCGTCTGCGGGCGCTGGGGCTCCGGCACCAGCTGCTCGTCCTGGAGCACCACGAAGGCAGCGCACCCCACGACGACATAGCCCGGCGCCGGGAGCGCGCGGCCTATCTCGACGCCAGGCTCAGAGGCGTGGCGACACCGGACGGGGCTGCCGGGCACACCTACGAGCAGTACGTGGTCCGGGTGCCCGGCAACGGCCGACCGGACCGGGACGCCTTCGCACGTGCCGTACGGGCCAGGGGCGTTGCGTGCTCGGTGCCCGTCAAGACGCCCGTGCACCGGCTGCCCGGGTTCCGTCGGTGCGTGTCCCTGCCCGAGACCGAGCGGGCTGCCGACGAGACGCTGGCGCTTCCGGTGCACGCGGCCCTCACCAGACGGGACATGCAGCGCATAGCGTCCGCGTGCAATGCCCTCGGAGGTTTGCTCCAGCCGGCTTCCTGAGGGCGGCCGAGGGTGTTGGGAGCACGGTGCTGTTCGGGGTATGATCTATTCCGTTGCCGCGGGGAAGATCCCGGCCGGTAACAGGCCCCTATAGCTCAGTCGGTAGAGCGTCTCCATGGTAAGGAGAAGGTCAACGGTTCGATTCCGTTTGGGGGCTCCGACAGAAAGGCCCCGCCCGATTCACGGGCGGGGCCTTTCTCGTGTCCGTGTCCGTGTCCGTTTCCGCGTCCGTGTGTCCCCTGACCGTGACGCGAGGCGCTGGCGGGAAAGAGAGACCGCCGGACTCCCTGCCGTTCCTGGCGCAGCAGTTCCTCCCGGCGGGGTGTCCCCGCGTCTCCCCGGTTCCTCAGTCCGTGGGCAGCCCCGGAACGCGCATCGCGAGGATCGCCATGTCGTCGGACGGGGCGTCCGAGGCGAAGCGTTCCACGGCGCGCATGATGCGGGCCGCGACGGCGCCGGCGGTGAGGCCCGTGCACGTCGTGAGGACGTCGGCGAGGCCGTCGTCGCCCAGCATCCGGGAGCCCTCCCGGCGTTCGGTGACGCCGTCCGTGACGCACAGCAGGACGTCGCCCGGATCGAGGGTGACCGTCTGCTCGTAGAGCTCCAGGTCCTCCAGCACCCCCAGGAGCGGCTGGGGTTCGGCGGCCGGTTCCACGGTGCCGTCCTGCCGCAGCCGCAGGGGAAGCGGGTGACCGGCGCAGACGACCTTCAGTTCGGCGCTGCCGTCCTCCTGGGGGCGCAGCTCGCCGTACAGGAGCGTGAGGAAGCGGCTGCGCGCCCCCTCGTCGAGGATCGCGGAGTTCAGCCGTTCCAGGACGGCCGGGCCGCTGAGGCCCTCGCGGGCGAGCAGGCGCAGGGCGTGCCGGGCGAGGCCGGTGACCGCCGCCGCGTTGGGCCCCGTGCCGCAGACGTCGCCGATGGCGAACCCGTAGGCGCCGTCGCTGATCGGGAACAGGTCGTAGAAGTCGCCGCCGACCTCGTTGCCCTCGCCGGCCGCGCGGTAGATGACCTCGACCTCCACGCCTTCCACCAACGGGAGTTCCGGCGGCAGGAGGCTGCGCTGGAGCGACTGGCTGATCGCGGTGCGCTCCGAGTAGAGCCGGGCGTTGTCGAGGGCCAGGGCGGCCCTGCGGGAGAGGTCCTCGGCGAGTTCCAGGATCTCCTGGCGGAAGTGTTCGTCGGTGGGCTTGCCGAGCGTCAGTATGCCGATGACCCGGTTGCGGGCGACCAGCGGCAGGACGACGATCTCGCCGCCGACCGCGGAGGCCGTGGCGAGGGTGGGGCCGATGCCCGGGGTCACGCGGTGGTCGGGGCCGCTGAGGCCGAGGCTGCGCATGGAGGTGCGCAGGGCCGCCTGGTGGGCCACCTCGCCGGGGGCCGACCACACGCGGGCGCCGGGCGTGGGCACCGGGTCCGGCGGGGGGATCTTCGACAGCAGGGACTTGATGCCGTCGATCTGCTCCTCGTCCTCGTGCAGGACGTAGGACAGGTACGGCTCGGACGACTGGTCGGCGATCGTGTAGACGGCGCACCAGGTGGCGAGGGTGGGGACCGTCATCTGGGCCATGAGGGCCAGGGTCTGGTCGCGGTCGAGGGTGCCGGCGAGCAGGTCGGACGCCTCGACGAGGAAGCTCAGGGAGCCGCGGCGCAGCCGTTCCAGTTCGCCCAGGCGGGCCGACTCGACGGCCAGGGCGATCCGGTCGGCCGCGAACTGCAGGCGCAGCGCCTCCTCGTTGGAGTAGCGGCCGGGTGCCTCGGCGGCGACTCCGAGGGATCCGGTGAGGCGACCCTCGACCTTGAGCGGGACGGTGACGACGGAGCGCATGCCGGTGCCGTTGAGGAGGGGGACCGGGCCGTGGACGGCGGTCAGGTCGTCGTGGACGGCGGGCATGCGGGCGGAGCCGTAGCGGCCGGGGCCCGCCTCGACGGGCACGCGGGCGAAGCGCTGCCGGGCGGAGGGCAGGCCGGTGGAGGCGCGGACCTCCAGTTCGGTCTCGTCGTCGGTGGCGAGCAGCAGGAAGGCGGCGTCGCCGTCGAGCATGTCGCGGGCGCGTTCGACGGTGCGCTGGAGGAGGCCGTCGAGGTCGTCGGGTGCGGGGGAGCCGATGAAGACCTCGAACGGGTCGGTGTTCTGGCCCTCGCCGGAGGAGCCGGCGCCGTCGGAGGACGGGGAGCGCAACGGTGTCTGGAGGACCGCGCGTTCGTGGTCCCGCACGAGCAGGCACACGGTGGAGGGTTCGCCGTCGGTGTCGCGGACGCGCAGGTGGGAGGCGTACACGGGCAGGACGCGGCCGTGGGCGCCGCGGATGCCGTAGCTGCCCTCCCAGCGGGAGAGCTGGAGGGCCTCGGCGATGCCGGTGCCGGTGCCGGGGGTGTGCGGCCAGGCCGCGAGGTCGGTGAGCGGCTTGCCGGTGACCTGCTCGGCCGGGTAGCCGAACAGTTCCTCCGCGTCCTCGTTCCAGGCGGTGATCGTTCCGGCGCGGTCGATCTGCAGCACCGCGACCCGGACCCGTCCGTCGGCGAGGGGCAGCAGGTCGGGCGGCAGGGCCGGGCCGGCCGCGCGGGTGCCCACGGGGCGCTCCGGGAGGTCCAGCTGGAACCAGACGGTCTTGTGGGCGGGGGTGTACTCCACGCCCCAGCGGGAGGCCAGGGCGGCGCAGAGCTGGAGGCCGCGCCCGCCCTCCCGGTCGAGGCTGCCCATGGTGGCGAGGGAGCCCTGGACGGGGACCTCGCGCTCCGGATACCGGTCGGCCACCTCGATCCGGACGCCGTCGTCGCCGCGCAGGCAGAGCAGGTCCGCGGCGGTGCCGGCGTGCACCACGGCGTTGGTCACCAGTTCGCTGGTGAGAACGACGGCGTCGTCGACGATGTCACCGAAGCCCCAGCCCTGGAGGGTGTCGCGGACGAAGGCGCGGGCGCTCGCGACCGAGCGCCCGACGGGCTCGAAGGTGGCGGCCGCGCGCGCGGTGATCACAGAACTCCTCGACCGGTTCTCGACGGGCATGACTCCGTGGCCGACCGGCTCCGGCCGCTGTTGCGGCAGCTCGCCCGTCGGCCGTGGCTCCGGGGGGTGTTCCCCCGGGATCAGTCCGGTGGTCATTGCTGCGGCCGCCCCTCCGATGCCCGCTCGTCTCCGTCCACCGCCCAGGCCGGACGGACCGGCGTGGCTGGACAGCCGCATGCAAGGTTACTTACCTTCGCGGGTCAAGCGGATGCCGGTCTGCTGTGTTTTCGTCCGGAGGCGTCTGCCGTCCGGAGCGTGTGCGGACGGTGTGCGAAGCTGCCGAACTGTTATGGCCTGGTTCAGTGGGGGTGAAACACTGGGCAGGCTAGTCGTGAAGGTCCGGGCAGGCGGAGTTTGCTTCGCGCCGGATGGGCAGCAGCCCTTCGGGGGGCGCCCTGCCGTGCCGGGCGGACATCGCAGTAGTACAGAAATGCGCAGTAGTAACCGGTACACCGTGCGGTGATACCGGAGCACAGCGGTAACGGTCTACCCCTGCGGGAGGGACACAGTGGAGTCTGGCGCAGCGACGCGGAGCACGAAGACGCGCGCGAAGGGCGGACCGTCCTCCAGTGGCCCGGGCAAGAAGCGGTCCGGGACCACCGTGGTGGACACCGCGGCCCTGAACCGGCTCCTGGTGGCTCTGGTGGCGATGCGGGACGGCAATTTCCGCAAGCGGCTCACGGTGTCCGGCGACGGCGTGATGTCGGAGATCGCGGCGGTCTTCAACGAGGTGGCCGACCGCAATCTGCACCTGACGGGTGAGCTCGCGCGGGTGCGGCGGATGGTCGGACGTGAGGGCAAGCTCACGGAGCGGCTGGAGACGGGGGCCTGCGAGGGTTCCTGGGCGACCGCGATCGACCACTCGAACGCGCTGGTCGACGACCTGGTGCGCCCGGTGTCCGAGGTGAGCCGGGTGCTGTCGGCGGTGGCCGAGGGCGATCTGTCGCCGCGCATGGAGCTGCGGACGCAGGCGCCGGACGGCAGCGGTCATCCGCTGCGCGGGGAGTTCCTGAAGGTCGCGCGGACCGTGAACAACCTGGTCGACCAGTTGTCGACGTTCACCGACGAGGTCACGCGGGTGGCCAGCGAGGTCGGCACCGAGGGCAAGCTGGGCGGTCAGGCCCGGGTGCGCGGCATGTCCGGCTCGTGGAAGGACCTCACGGACTCGGTCAACACCATGGCGGAGCGGCTGACCGCGCAGGTGCGGGACATCGCCCTGGTGACGACGGCGGTCGCGCGCGGTGACCTGTCGCGCAAGGTGACCGTGCACGTCGAGGGCGAGATGCTCGAGCTGAAGAACACCGTCAACACGATGGTGGACCAGCTCTCCGCGTTCTCCTCCGAGGTGACGCGGGTGGCGCGCGAGGTGGGCACCGAGGGCGCGCTGGGCGGGCAGGCCCAGGTGCCCGGGGTGGCCGGCGTGTGGAAGGAGCTCACCGATTCGGTGAACACCATGGCCGGCAATCTGACGGCCCAGGTGCGGGGGATCGCCGAGGTGACGACGGCCGTCGCCAACGGTGACCTGTCCCGGAAGGTGACCGTGCCGGCCCGGGGCGAGGTCGCGCAGCTCGCCGAGACGATCAACCAGATGACCGAGACGCTGCGGATCTTCGCCGACGAGGTCACGCGGGTCGCCAACGAGGTCGGCGCCGAGGGGCGGCTGGGCGGCCAGGCGAACGTGCCGGGCGCGGCGGGGACGTGGAAGGACCTGACGGACTCCGTCAACACGGTGTTCCGGAACCTCACCACGCAGGTGCGCGACATCGCCGCGGTGACGACGGCGGTCGCCAACGGTGACCTGTCGCAGAAGGTCACGGTGGACGTGGCCGGCGAGATGCTGGAGCTGAAGAACACCGTCAACACGATGGTGGACCAGCTGTCCTCCTTCGGTGCCGAGGTCACGCGGGTGGCGCGCGAGATCGGCGTGGAGGGCGAGCTGGGCGGCCAGGCCCAGGTGCCGGGCGCGGCGGGGACGTGGAAGGACCTGACGGACTCCGTCAACACGGCGTTCCGCAACCTCACCGGACAGGTGAGGAACATCGCGCAGGTGACGACGGCGGTCGCCAACGGTGACCTGTCGCAGAAGGTCACGGTCGACGTCTCCGGCGAGATGCTGCAGCTGAAGAACACCGTGAACACGATGGTGGACCAGCTGTCGTCGTTCGCGGACCAGGTGACCCGCATGGCCCGGGACGTGGGGACCGAGGGCAGGCTGGGCGGACAGGCCCGGGTCGACGGCGTCTCGGGCACCTGGAAGGAACTGACCGACTCCGTCAACTCGATGGCGGGCAACCTGACCTCCCAGGTGCGCAACATCGCGCAGGTGACCACGGCGGTCGCGCGCGGTGACCTGTCGCAGAAGATCGACGTGGACGCGCGTGGGGAGATCCTGGAGCTGAAGAACACCATCAACACGATGGTGGACCAGCTGTCCTCCTTCGCCGACCAGGTCACGCGGGTGGCCCGGGAGGTGGGCACGGAGGGCCGTCTCGGCGGTCAGGCGCAGGTGCCCGGGGTCGCCGGGGTGTGGCGGGACCTGACGGACTCGGTGAACGGCATGGCGTCGAACCTGACCGGCCAGGTGCGCAACATCGCGCAGGTGGCGACGGCGGTGGCGCGCGGTGACCTGTCGCAGAAGATCACCGTGGACGCGCGCGGGGAGATCCTGGAGCTGAAGAACACGCTGAACACGATGGTGGACCAGCTGTCGTCGTTCGCGGAGGAGGTCACCCGCGTCGCCCGTGAGGTGGGCACCGAGGGCATCCTGGGCGGTCAGGCCGAGGTGCAGGGCGTGTCCGGCACCTGGAAGGACCTCACCCAGTCGGTGAACGGCATGGCGAACAACCTGACCCTCCAGGTGCGCAACATCGCCGAGGTCACCACCGCCGTCGCCAAGGGCGATCTGTCGAAGAAGATCACCGTCGACGCCAAGGGCGAGATCCTGGAGCTGGTCACCACCGTCAACACGATGGTCGACCAGCTGTCGTCGTTCGCCGAGCAGGTGACCCGCGTCGCCCGCGAGGTGGGCACCGAGGGCATCCTGGGCGGCCAGGCGCACGTGCCCGGCGTCACGGGCATCTGGAAGGACCTGAGCGACAACGTCAACCTGATGGCGAAGAACCTCACCACCCAGGTGCGGAACATCTCCCAGGTGTCCGCCGCGGTCGCCAACGGCGACCTGACGCGGCAGGTCAGCATCGAGGCGCGCGGTGAGGTGGCGCAGCTCGCCGACACCATCAACATCATGGTGAAGACGCTGAGCGCGTTCGCCGAGCAGGTCACCAAGGTGGCGCGCGAGGTGGGCACGGACGGCATCCTGGGCGGTCAGGCGCACGTCCCGGGGGTGGCCGGCACCTGGAAGGACCTCACCGAGTCCGTGAACCAGATGGCGTCGAACCTGACCGGTCAGGTCCGCAACATCGCCATGGTGACCACCGCCATCGCCAAGGGCGACCTGACCAAGAAGATCGACATCGACGCGCGCGGGGAGATCCTGGAGCTGAAGACGACCATCAACACGATGGTCGACCAGCTGTCCTCCTTCGCCGAGGAGGTCACCCGGGTGGCCCGCGAGGTGGGCACCGAGGGCCAGCTCGGCGGGCAGGCGCGGGTGCGGGACGTGGACGGCACCTGGCGCGACCTGACGGAGTCGGTGAACGAGATGGCCGGGAACCTGACCCGGCAGGTGCGCGCCATCGCGCGGGTGGCGACCGCCGTGACGCGCGGCGACCTGAACCTGAAGATCGACGTGGACGCGTCCGGGGAGATCCAGGAACTCCAGGACTACATCAACAAGATGATCGCCAACCTGCGCGACACCACGATCGCCAACAAGGAGCAGGACTGGCTCAAGGGCAACCTCGCCCGGATCTCCGCGCTGATGCAGGGCCGCCGGGACCTGGAGGACGTGGCCTCGCTGATCATGAGCGAGCTGACGCCGGTGGTCTCCGCCCAGCACGGCGCGTTCTTCCTGGCGATGCCCCTGGTGGACGGCGAGGACCTGCACTCCGCCGACGACGACCAGTTCGAGCTGCGGATGCTCGGCTCGTACGGGTACTCCATGGGCTCCATGCCGACGTCGTTCCGCCCCGGCGAGGGGCTGATCGGCACCGCCGCCATGGAGAAGCGCACCGTCCTCGTGGAGAACGCGCCCAGCGGCTACCTGAAGATCTCCTCGGGACTCGGGGAGGCCCCGCCCGCGCAGGTGATCGTGCTGCCGGTGCTGTTCGAGGGGCAGGTGCTCGGGGTCATCGAGCTGGCGTCCTTCACGCCGTTCACGCACATCCAGAAGGACTTCCTCAACCAGATCGCCGAGATGATCGCGACCAGCGTCAACACCATCTCGGTCAACACCAAGACGGAGCGGCTGCTGCGGCAGTCGCAGGAGCTGACCGAGCAACTGCGGGAGCGGTCGGCGGAGTTGGAGCAGCGGCAGAAGGCCCTCCAGGCGTCCAACGCCGAACTGGAGGAGAAGGCCGAGCTGCTGGCCCGGCAGAACCGGGACATCGAGGTGAAGAACACCGAGATCGAGGAGGCCCGGCAGGTCCTGGAGGAGCGCGCCGAACAGCTCGCGGTGTCGATGCGCTACAAGAGCGAGTTCCTGGCGAACATGTCGCACGAGCTGCGTACGCCGCTCAACTCGCTGCTGATCCTGGCCAAGCTGCTCGCGGACAACGCCGAGGGCAACCTCTCCCCGAAGCAGGTCGAGTTCGCCGAGACCATCCACGGGGCCGGTTCCGACCTGCTGCAGCTCATCAACGACATCCTCGACCTGTCGAAGGTCGAGGCGGGCAAGATGGACGTCTCGCCGACCCGGATCGCGCTCGTCCAGCTCGTCGACTACGTGGAGGCCACCTTCCGGCCGCTGACCGCCGAGAAGGGCCTGGACCTGTCGGTGCGGGTGTCGCCGGAGCTGCCCGCCACCCTGCACACCGACGAGCAGCGGCTGCTGCAGGTGCTGCGCAACCTGCTGTCGAACGCGGTGAAGTTCACCGACTCCGGGTCGGTCGAACTGGTCATCCGGCCCGCTCGCGACGACGTCCCGCAGCGGATCCGGGAGCAGTTGCTGGAGACCGGGTCGCTGACCGACCCGCACGCCGACCTCATCGCGTTCTCGGTGACCGACACGGGGATCGGCATCGCGGCGAGCAAGATGCGGGTCATCTTCGAGGCGTTCAAGCAGGCGGACGGGACGACCAGCCGGAAGTACGGCGGGACCGGGCTCGGGCTGTCGATCTCCCGGGAGATCGCGCAGCTGCTCGGCGGTGAGATCCACGCGCAGAGCGAGCCGGGCCGGGGTTCCACCTTCACGCTGTACCTGCCGCTGCACCCCAGCGAGCTGCCGCCCAACGGCTACCAGCAGGCGCTGCCCGCCCTGGAGGGCGGCGACCCGGTGACGTCGACGGGGCCCGAGGCGGCGGGCGACGCGCCGGCCGAGACCGCGTCGCGCCCGGAGACCGAGCAGGCCCCGGCCGCGCTGTTCCGGCGCCGCCGCAGGACCACGCCCGCGCTGGAGCAGCCGGCCGCGGCGCCGAAGCCGGAGCAGTGGCCGGGCGTGGAGCAGGAGGCGGCGCCCCGGCCGTCGCGCGGCATCCGCTTCGGCGGGCAGAAGGTGCTGATCGTCGACGACGACATCCGCAACGTGTTCGCGCTGACCAGCGTGCTGGAGCAGCACGGGCTGTCGGTGCTGTACGCGGAGAACGGCCGTGAGGGCATCGAGGTCCTGGAGCAGCACGACGACGTGGCGGTGGTGCTGATGGACATCATGATGCCGGAGATGGACGGGTACGCGACCACCACCGCGATCCGGCGGATGCCGCAGTTCGCGGGGCTGCCGATCATCGCGCTGACGGCCAAGGCGATGAAGGGCGACCGGGAGAAGGCGATCGAGTCGGGTGCCTCGGACTACGTGACCAAGCCGGTCGACCCCGATCACCTGCTGTCGGTGATGGAGCAGTGGATGGGGGGCTGAGTGGCGGCGGCCGGGGCGGTGGGGCCGCCGGCCGTGCGGTGTGCGACCGTGGAGGAGGCGTCGGTGTCGTTCCGCAGCCGCCCACGCGGTGCGCGGGAAGCCGTGTAGAAGGGCCCGATCCGGGGAACCTTCTGGTCTCCTGCCGCGTTTCCGGTGTGTGCACAGTGACATCACGGTGACAGGGTGTGGCGACGGGCGGGGTGCGGCTACGATGACCGGCACAAGGACGGGCGGCGCAAGGGAGCCGTCCCTCGGGGTGGCACCTGCCGGTGCCGTCCCAGGTCCTGCGAGTAGGGGAGGCCCCACGCCGGGGCGAGGAGGGCGGGCCATGGTGCAGAAGGCCAAGATCCTCCTGGTCGATGACCGGCCGGAGAATCTGCTGGCGCTGGAGGCGATCCTCTCGGCGCTCGATCAGACGCTGGTGCGGGCATCGTCCGGGGAGGAAGCGCTCAAGGCGCTGCTCACGGACGATTTCGCGGTCATTCTGCTGGACGTGCAGATGCCGGGCATGGACGGGTTCGAGACCGCGGCGCACATCAAGCGACGGGAGCGCACCCGGGACATCCCGATCATCTTCCTCACGGCGATCAACCACGGCCCCCACCACACCTTCCGCGGTTACGCGGCCGGGGCGGTCGACTACATCTCCAAGCCGTTCGACCCGTGGGTGCTGCGCGCGAAGGTCTCGGTCTTCGTCGAGCTGTACATGAAGAACTGCCAGCTGCGCGAGCAGGCGGCCCTGCTGCGCCTGCAGTTGGAGGGCGACGAGAAGAACGCCGACCGGCCGAAGGAGCCGGCGGGACTGCTCGCCGAGCTCTCGGCGCGGCTGGCCGCCGTCGAGGAGCAGGCCGAGGCGCTCACCAAGCAGCTCAACGACGAGGCGACCGACGCCGCCGCGGTGGCGACGGCCGCGCACCTGGAGCGGAAGCTGACGGGTCTGCGGCGCGCGCTCGACGCGCTGGAGCCGGGCGCCGGGAACGCCTCGTCCGTCTCCTCGCAGAACTGAACCGGGGCGTGGAGCCGTACAACCACCGTCGTGCGCGGAGGTGTTGCGCGTCCCACGGCACCTGGCGGGCCGTGTCCCGGGGCTCCTGGCGGGCCTGACACGCCGTCATCCGTCGCGTCACCTTCACGCCTCAACGGATGCGACACGAACGGGTGAAGCAGTGGGCACACGTGTCCCCCGGCGTCTGCGGCGGTAACCTCACACCCATGGCCTCACGTCCCTCCGCAGCCAAGAAGCCGCCCGCGAAGAAGGCGGCCGCTTCCGCGAAGGCTCCGGCGAAGAAGGCCGCGGCCAAGAAGGCCCCCGCCAAGAAGGCGCCCGCGCGCAAGGCTCCGGCGAAGAAGCCCGCCCCCGCCCCGAACCCGACCAACGGCGTCTACCGTCTCGTCCGCGCACTCTGGCTCGGCCTGGCGCACGCCGTCGGCGCGGTGTTCCGCGGCATAGGGACGGGGGCGAGGAACCTCGACCCGGCCCACCGCAAGGACGGCCTCGCCCTGCTGCTGCTCGCCATCGCCCTGATCGTGGCCGCGGGCACCTGGGCCGACCTGGAGGGACCGGTCGGCGACCTGGTGGAGATCCTGGTGACCGGCGCCTTCGGCCGGCTCGACCTGCTGGTGCCGATCCTGGTCACGGTCATCGCCGTGCGCTTCATCCGGCACCCGGAGAAGCCGGAGGCCAACGGCCGGATCGTGATCGGCCTGTCGGCCCTCGTCATCGGCGTCCTCGGACAAGTCCACATCGGGTGCGGCTCGCCCGCCCGCAGCGAGGGCATGCAGGCCATAAGGGACGCCGGCGGCCTCATCGGCTGGGCGGCGGCCACCCCCCTGTCGTCCACCATGACCGACGTCCTCGCGGTCCCCCTGCTGGTACTGCTCACGGTGTTCGGGCTGCTCGTGGTCACCGCCACCCCCGTCAACGCCATCCCGCAGCGGCTGCGGCTGCTCGGCGTGAAGCTGGGCCTGGTCCAGGACCCCGGGCCGGAGGACTTCGGCGAGGACGACCAGCGCTACGAGGAGCAGTGGCGCGAGGCGCTGCCCGCGAGCCGCCGCAGGCGGGGACCCGCCCCCGAGGAGCCCGACGCGTACGACCCCGACACGGCGGAGCAGGAGGCGCTGACCCGGCGCCGGGGCCGCCCCCGCCGGTCCGCCGTGCCGCAGCCCGACATGGACCGGCCCATGGACGCCGTCGACGTGGCCGCCGCGGCGGCCGCCGCCCTCGACGGCGCCGTGCTGCACGGGATGCCGCCCTCCCCGGTCGTCGCCGATCTCACCCAGGGCGTGCGCGTCGGGGACGGGGAGCCGACCACCCCCACGCCCGTGCCGGCCGCCCGCCCGCGACAGGACACCTCCCGCCCCGGGAAGGCCAAGCAGGAGCCGAAGGGCGACCGTCCGCCGGCCGGCGTGCTGGACATGACCAAGGCGCCGCCGCCTGAGCCCCGGGACCTGCCCGCCCGCGCGGAACAGCTCCAGCTCTCCGGCGACATCACCTACTCCCTGCCCTCCCTCGACCTGCTGACCCGCGGCGGGCCCGGCAAGGCACGCAGCGCGGCCAACGACGCCATAGTGGACGCGCTGCGGAAGGTCTTCACCGAGTTCAAGGTGGACGCCGCCGTCACCGGCTTCACCCGCGGCCCGACGGTCACCCGGTACGTGGTCGAACTCGGCCCGGCCGTCAAGGTCGAGCGGGTCACCGCCCTCACCAAGAACATCGCCTACGCCGTCGCCAGCCCCGACGTGCGCATCATCAGCCCCATCCCCGGCAAGTCCGCGGTCGGCATCGAGATCCCCAACACCGACCGCGAGATGGTGAACCTCGGCGACGTGCTGCGGCTCGCGGAGTCCGCCGAGGACGACGACCCGATGCTGGTCGCGTTCGGCAAGGACGTCGAGGGCGGCTACGTCATGGACTCGCTGGCGAAGATGCCGCACATGCTGGTCGCCGGCGCCACCGGCTCGGGCAAGTCGTCCTGCATCAACTGCCTGATCACCTCGATCATGATGCGGGCGACCCCGGAGGACGTCCGGATGATCCTCGTCGACCCCAAGCGCGTCGAGCTGACGGCCTACGAGGGCATCCCGCACCTGATCACGCCGATCATCACCAACCCCAAGCGGGCCGCCGAGGCCCTGCAGTGGGTCGTGCGCGAGATGGACCTGCGCTACGACGACCTCGCGGCCTACGGCTACCGGCACATCGACGACTTCAACCGCGCGGTCCGCGAGGGCAAGGTCGAGCCGCCCGCGGGCAGCGAGCGCGAACTCCAGCCCTACCCGTACCTGCTGGTGATCGTGGACGAGCTGGCCGACCTGATGATGGTCGCCCCGCGGGACGTCGAGGACGCCATCGTGCGCATCACGCAGCTCGCGCGGGCGGCCGGCATCCACCTGGTGCTCGCCACCCAGCGGCCCTCCGTCGACGTCGTCACCGGCCTGATCAAGGCGAACGTGCCCTCCCGGCTCGCGTTCGCCACCTCCTCGCTCGCCGACTCGCGGGTCATCCTCGACCAGCCCGGTGCCGAGAAGCTGATCGGCAAGGGCGACGGGCTGTTCCTGCCGATGGGGGCCAACAAGCCGACCCGGCTGCAGGGCGCCTTCGTCACCGAGGAGGAGGTCGCGGCCGTCGTCCGGCACTGCAAGGACCAGATGGCGCCCGTCTTCCGGGAGGACGTCGTCGTCGGGACCAAGCAGAAGAAGGAGATCGACGAGGACATCGGCGACGACCTCGACCTGCTGTGCCAGGCGGCGGAGTTGGTGGTCTCCACCCAGTTCGGGTCGACGTCGATGCTCCAGCGCAAGCTGCGGGTGGGCTTCGCCAAGGCCGGCCGGCTCATGGACCTCATGGAGTCCCGGAACATCGTCGGACCGAGCGAGGGGTCCAAGGCTCGTGACGTTCTTGTGAAGCCTGACGAGCTGGATGGCGTGCTCGCGCTGATCCGGGGGGAGTCTGAAGGGTAGGCAGTCGGGACACGGCCGTCACCCCGGCACGGCCGGGTGGACGATCGTGACTCACCCGTAAGGGATCCGTGAGCAACCGTTTCCCTGTGACGTACGTCAAGTTGAGGGAAGCAACAAAAAGCAGGAACGCCGCCGGTGTGTCGGGCCATTCCGATGGCGTACAAAGTCCGTCCGCCCGGTTGCCCCACCCTCTCGTACCCCTCCTAGACTGAACCTCCAGCACAGGCGGCTACACGCTCGAAAGGCGCCCCCGTGTCCATCGGCAACTCCCCTGAAGACGAGCGTCCGTTCGAAGACGTATCCGAGGAAGCCCGCCCCCCCGTCGGCCGTGCCCTGCAGCAGGCGCGTATCGCCGCCGGGCTCACCGTGGACGACGTCAGTACCGCCACCCGCGTCCGGATCGCCATCGTGCACGCCATCGAGGCGGACGACTTCGCGCCCTGCGGCGGCGACGTCTACGCCCGCGGGCACATCCGGACCCTGGCCCGCGCCGTCGGCCTCGACCCGGCTCCGCTGATCGCACAGTTCGAGAGCGAGCACGGTGCGCCGTCGGCACCGACCCCCGCGGCCCCGCTGTTCGAGGCGGAACGCATCCGTCCCGAGCGCCGCGGACCCAACTGGACCGCCGCCATGGTCGCCGCGATCGTCGCGGTGATCGGCTTCGTCGGCTTCACCATGGTCAACGGCGACGACGGCGGCAGGGTCGACGTGGCGGACGACACCACGCCCAGCACCTCGCCCTCGCCCGCCCCGAAGTCCAAGAAGCCCGTCGTCCCCGAGGAGCCCGAACCCTCCGACAGCGCGATCGCCGCCGCACCCCAGGACAAGGTGACGGTCCGGGTCAGCGCCGTCGACGGACCCAGCTGGATCTCCGCCAAGGGCCACAACGGCCGGATGCTCTTCGACGGCCTGCTCAAGAAGGGCGAGTCCAAGACGTTCCAGGACAGCTCGAAGATCAATCTGGTCCTCGGCGACGCCGGCCCGGTCGAGCTGTTCGTCAACGGCAAGAAGATCGAGGACGACTTCCAGTCGGGCGCCGTGGAGCGCCTCACCTACACCAAGGGCGACCCCCAGGCCGGATAGCCGGCCCGGGGGAGCGCCCCGCCGACGGGGCCGGCCGGGAGCGGTCAACCCCGTCGGCGGGGGGCGGCGCCGGGACGAAGTAGTCTTGAGCCCATGCCTGAACGCCGTACCGTCGCACTCGTCACCCTTGGCTGCGCCCGTAACGAGGTGGACTCGGAGGAGCTCGCAGGCCGTTTGGAGGCGGACGGCTGGCAGCTCGTGGAGGACGCCGAGGCCGCCGACGTCGCGGTCGTGAACACCTGTGGCTTCGTCGAGGCGGCCAAGAAGGACTCCGTCGACGCCCTCCTCGAGGCCAACGACCTCAAGGGGCACGGGAGAACGCAGGCCGTCGTGGCGGTGGGCTGCATGGCCGAGCGGTACGGCAAGGAACTCGCCGACGCCCTCCCCGAGGCGGACGGCGTGCTCGGCTTCGACGACTACGCCGACATCTCCGACCGCCTCCAGACCATCCTGAACGGCGGCATCCACGCCTCCCACACTCCGCGCGACCGGCGCAAGCTGCTGCCGATCAGCCCGGCCGAGCGGCAGGACTCCGCCACGTCCGTCGCGCTGCCCGGCCACGCCCCCGTGGACCTCCCCGACGGCCTCGCCCCCGCCTCGGGCCCCCGCGCACCCCTGCGCCGCCGCCTGGACGGCACCCCGGTCGCCTCCGTGAAGCTGGCCTCCGGCTGCGACCGGCGCTGCTCCTTCTGCGCCATCCCCTCCTTCCGCGGTTCCTTCATCTCCCGCCGCCCCAGCGACGTGCTGAACGAGACGCGGTGGCTGGCCGAACAGGGCGTGAAGGAGATCATGCTGGTCTCCGAGAACAACACCTCCTACGGCAAGGACCTCGGCGACATCCGCCTGCTGGAGTCGCTGCTGCCCGAGCTGGCGGAGGTCGACGGCCTCGAGCGGGTGCGCGTCAGCTACCTCCAGCCGGCCGAGATGCGCCCGGGGCTGATCGACGTGCTGACCTCCACCCCGAAGGTCGCCCCCTACTTCGACCTGTCCTTCCAGCACTCCGCGCCCGGCGTGCTGCGCGCCATGCGCCGCTTCGGTGACACCGACCGCTTCCTGGAACTGCTCGACACCGTCCGGAGCAAGGCGCCGCAGGCGGGTGTGCGCTCCAACTTCATCGTCGGCTTCCCCGGCGAGTCCGAGGACGACCTGGCCGAGCTGGAGCGGTTCCTCAACCACGCGCGCCTGGACGCCATCGGCGTCTTCGGCTACTCCGACGAGGAGGGCACCGAGGCGGCCACCTACGACCGCAAGCTGGACGAGGACGTCGTCGCCGACCGGCTGGCGCGCGTCTCCCGGCTGGCCGAGGAACTGGTCTCGCAGCGCGCCGAGGAGCGCGTCGGCGAGACCGTGCACGTGCTGGTGGAGTCCGTCGACGAGGAGGAGGGCGTGTACGGCCGTGCCGCGCACCAGGCTCCGGAGACGGACGGCCAGGTGCTGCTCACGAGCGGCGAGGGTGTGCGGGTCGGCCGTATGGTCGAGGCGAAGGTGGTGGGCACCGAGGGTGTCGACCTGGTGGCCGAGCCGCTGTTCCACGGCTCGCTCGCACACATCGAGGAGGCGGGCAGATGACGGGCGCCCCGGCATCCGCGGCAGGCGGCCCCTCCGGCGCGAGGAGGCCGACGGCGGCGAGTGCCGCCCCGGGAGCGGTCCCGGGGCCGGTGGCCGGACGTCCGGCGGCCCGCAGGGCCGGGGACGCGGCACCGGGGAACGACCGGCTGCCGAGCGGCGGGGCGAGCGCCTCCGGCGCGGCCGACCGCCCGGCCGACGACGCCGGCACGCGGGCCCGCGGCGGCAAGATCACGGCCGCCGCGGTCAACCAGGCCAGCGTCTGGAACATCGCCAACCTGCTGACCATGCTCCGGCTGCTGCTGGTCCCGGCCTTCGTCATGCTGATGCTGGCCGACGGCGGCTACGACCCGGCGTGGCGGTCGCTCGCCTGGGCGGCCTTCGCGATCGCCATGATCACCGACCTGTTCGACGGCCACCTGGCGCGCACCTACAACCTGGTCACCGACTTCGGGAAGATCGCCGACCCCATAGCCGACAAGGCGATCATGGGGGCGGCGCTGATCTGTCTCTCGGCGCTGGGCGATCTGCCGTGGTGGGTCACCGGCGTCATCCTCGGCCGGGAACTCGGCATCACCCTGCTGCGTTTCCTGGTCATCCGCTACGGAGTCATCCCCGCCAGCCGCGGCGGCAAGCTGAAGACCCTCACCCAGGGCGTGGCCGTCGGCATGTACGTCCTGGCGCTGACGGGGCCGCTGGCGACGCTGCGCTTCTGGGTGATGGCCGCGGCCGTGGTGCTGACCGTCGCCACCGGACTGGACTACGTGCGCCAGGCCGTGATCCTGCGCAGGCGGGGAATCGCCGAGCGCCGCGCGTCGTTGGAGGAGAAGGAAGCGTGAGTTCGACGGCCGCCCAGGTGGTGCGACTCCTCACGGTGAACGGCGGGACGCTGGCCGTGGCCGAGTCGCTCACGGGTGGCCTGGTGGCGGCGGAGATCACCGCCGTACCCGGGGCGTCCCGGGTCTTCCGTGGGTCGGTGACCGCCTACGCCACCGACCTGAAGCACCGACTGCTCGGCGTCGACGACGCCCTGCTGGCAGCGCGCGGCGCCGTGGATCCGCAGGTCGCGGCGGACATGGCGGCCGGCGTGCGCAGGGCGCTGGGCGCCGACTGGGGCATCGCCACGACCGGCGTGGCGGGCCCCGATCCCCAGGACGGGCAGGAGGTCGGGACGGTGTTCGTGGCCGTCCACGGGCCCTCCGGGACCGGTTCTGGTTCCCTCGCCGATGGAAAAGTGGAGCGACTGCGGTTGAACGGCGGCCGCGCGGAAATTCGTATGGAGAGTGTACGCAGCGTACTCGCACTGCTCCTGAGGGAGCTTGCGGACGAACAGACCGGAAATGAGCGGGCACAGGATACGGAACGGAACGGGGGGTTTTGATGTTTGCAGCCCAGAGTGAACACGACATCGCTCCCCGCACGGCCGCGGCGCGAGGCGGTACGGTGGGGCGAGAAGGATGCGGCTACACGGTCCGAGGAGGGAGCCACCGATGATTCTGCTCCGTCGCCTGCTGGGTGACGTGCTGCGTCGGCAGCGCCAGCGCCAGGGCCGTACTCTGCGCGAAGTCTCCTCGTCCGCCCGAGTCTCACTCGGCTATCTCTCCGAGGTGGAGCGGGGGCAGAAGGAGGCTTCCTCCGAGCTGCTCTCCGCAATCTGCGACGCGTTGGACGTACGGATGTCCGAGCTCATGCGGGAAGTGAGCGACGAGCTCGCCCTCGCGGAGCTGGCCCAGTCTGCTGCAGCGACCCCCAGCGAGCCCGTCACCACGCCGGTACGTCCGATGCTCGGTTCCGTCTCGGTGACCGGTGTGCCGCCGGAACGGGTGACCATCAAGGCGCCCGCCGAAGCGGTGGACGTCGTCGCCGCCTGAGCGCGGTGGCGCACCCCGCGTGGCGTGACGCTGAGAGATGCCCCGGTAGGGGCCTTTCCGGGACTCCCGGGAAGGTGCCGCCGGGGTTTTCGCTTGTCCGGACCCGCCCCGCGGGGCGCCCGCCGCGGCCGTTGTGTGCGTTTGCCGGTACGCCGCGTGGCGGTCATCGTTGAGGGAGAAGACGGTGGGGGTGACCCCGGAGGTGCGGATGTACGTCGTGAAGAGCCCGTTGTCCGATGCGAACCTGAAGACCGTGTCCGAGGCGCTGCAGGGCGCGCTCGTCGACCTGGTGGACCTCTCACTGGTGGCCAAGCAGATCCACTGGAACGTCGTCGGGCCGCGGTTCCGCTCGGTGCACCTCCAGCTCGACGAGGTGGTGACGGTCGCCCGGACCCACTCCGACACGGTCGCGGAGCGCGCCGCGGCGCTCGGTGTCTCGCCCGACGGGCGGGCCGCGACGGTCGCCGTCGGCAGCGGTATCGGGGTGACGCCGGAGGGGTGGGTCGACGACACGGCCGCGGTGGGCGCGCTGGTGGACGCCCTCGGCGCGGTGATCGCCCGGATGCGGGAACGGGTGACGTCGACCGAGGAGGCGGATCCGGTGAGCCAGGACATCCTCATCGCCGTGACCGCGGACCTGGAGAAGCAGCGCTGGATGTTCCAGGCCGGGAACGGCTGAGCGGGCTGCCCTCCGGCGCCGCCGTGGACCCGCGGCGGCGCCACGGACGCGCCCGCGGTCCGGGGCGCCGGGCGCCGGGCGGGAGGTGGCGGCCGTGACCGGGTGCATAGTGCGCCGGGGGGCCGCTGTGGGGCTGGGAGTGCTGTGGTGCTGGGCGGTGGCCCGGCTGGTGTACGCGCCCGACGCGGGCGTCCTGGAGGGTGCCGTCGCCGCCGGCGGCTGGGGGCTGAGCGTGCTGCCGGTGCACTGCGTGCCGAAGGCGGGCGCACAGGGGGCGCTCGCGGCGGGACGGTGGCGGCGGGCGTGGAACGCGGGGCGGGACGGGGGCAGGGCGGCCGGTGAGGGCCTGGGGCGTCCGCGTGCCGGCGGAACGGGCGGCCGGTGAGGGGACACCGCACCGCCGGACCGGCTCGACGCCGGCCGTGAGCCGGTGGTGGCCGTAGGGGCCGAGGGAGGGCGTCCTGGCCCTTCTCGCCGGTCGGTGGGGCCGGAGCGGCGGTGGTCGGGCAGCCCCGGGCGGTCGCGGCGGGAACGAGAGGTGTGGCCCGGCCAGGTGTGCCGCCGTCCAGGTGGAGTGCGAGACCTCGGAGGCGGTGACGCGGACGGTCCTGCCGCCGGTCAGGGGACCCGGGCCGCACGCGGGACCTGACGGGCGGTCAGCGGGCGGGCGCGGGGCCCGGCTGGCAGACGGGGCACCAGTACGTGGGGCGCTCACGGGAGCCGTCGCCCTGCTCGGCGACCCGGACGGGTGTGCCGCAGCGGCGGCAGGGACGGCGCCGGCGGCCGTACACGTACAGGTCCTCGCCCCGTCGGCCCGTGGTGGTGCGGACCGGGCGCTCGCGGTTGAACTCCAGCAGCTCCCGGGCGAGGCCCACCAGCCGGGCGGCGCGGTCGGCGGGGAGCTGCCCGGCCGGCAGCCACGGGGTGACGCCGAGCAGGAAGCAGAGCTCGCTCTTGTACACGTTGCCGATGCCGGCGAGGTTGCGCTGGTCCAGCAGGGCCTCGCCCAGCGGACGGTCGGGGTCCTTGAGGAGGTTGGCCATTGCCACGTCCGGATCCCAGTCGGGGCCGAGGAGGTCCGGACCGAGGTGGCCCACGGCGCGTTCCTCCTCGGCGGTGCGCAGCAGCTCCAGCACGGGCAGGCGGTAGCCGACGGCCGCGTGGCCGGTGTTGGCCAGGATCGCCCGGATCTGGTGGGCCGGGCCCCCGTTCCAGCGCTGCCCGGGCTCGAACACCCGCCACGAGCCGTCCATCCGCAGGTGCGAGTGCAGGGTCAGACCGCCCTCGATGCGGGTCAGCAGGTGCTTGCCGCGCGCGGTGACGTCGAGGACCGTCCGGCCGGTGAGGTCGGCGGTGGCGAAGCGGGGCACGCGCAGGTCGCTGCGGACGAGCACCCGGCCGGCCAGGGCGTCGTCCAGTCGCTTCGCGGCCTGCCAGACCGTGTCTCCTTCGGGCATGGGTCCAGGGTGGCACGCCGGGCCCCGCCCGGGCCGCCGGTCAGGGGCGCAGGCGCAGCCCGCGGGGCGTGGCGACGAAGCCGGCGCCCTCCAGGAGCGGGCCCAGCGGGGAGGTCAGGGACGGGGTGCCGTTGACGCGCTCGACCGTGACCGTGCCGAGCGAGCCCGCCCGGGCGGCTTCCGCCAGGGCCTGTGCGGCGGCCGGCAGCCGGGGGTCGTCGGCGGGCGCGCCGTCCGGGTCGGCGGGCCAGGCCAGCAGCGTCTTGCCGCCCCGTTCCATGTACAGGGTCAGTTCCCCGTCGACCAGCACCACCAGCGAACCGGCCTTGCGGCCCGGCTTGTGTCCGGCGCCGTCCGGCGGCTCTGGCCAGCCCAGGGCCGCCCCGTAGGCGTTCGCCGGGTCCGCGGCGGCCAGCACCACCGCCCGCGACGCGGTGTCCGGGCCGGTGCGACGGCCCGCGAACGGGTCGTAGGAGGAGCGCCCGCCGTTCTGCCAGGGCGGCGGGGCCTGCGTCCGGGGCCGGTCGCGCGGGGAGACGTAGTCGCCGGGAGCCGGCCGGTGCGTCCCGTCCGGTTCCCAGGGGTCCGGCCCGGCCGGGAATCCGGGCAGGTCGCCGGGGCCCGGGAACGCCCCGTGGGCGCTGTCGGATCCGGCGGCCGCGAAGGGGTCCGGGCCGGGGGCGGCGGGGACGGCGTCGCCCCGGTCGCGGGCGTTGGCCGCCGCGCGGAGGCGGTCGACCGCGCCGTCCATCGCGAACTGGGCGGCACCGAGCCCTTCCACCACGTACCCGCGGCGCGCCTGCCCGGTCTCCTCGAAGGCGGCCAGGATGCGGTACACCGCCGAGAAGCCGCCCTCGACACCCTCTGCTCCGACGGCGCCGCGGGTCACCACGCCGTGCCGGTCCAGCAGGGTGCGGGCCAGCGCGTGGGCGCGCACCGTGGGGTCCGGTTCACGGTCCGGCAGCAGCGACCAGCGGCCGCCGACGGTGGGCGGGCCGGTGCGCGCGCTGCCGCGGGCGGCGGCGGTCAGCGAGCCGTAGCGCCCGCGCGGGACCTGGCGCTTGGCGCGGTGGGCCGTGGAACCGGCGGTGCGGCCCGAGCCCAGCAGGGCCCGCAGGGGACCGAGCGTGTCGTTGGTCAGCCGCCCCGACCAGGCCAGGTCCCACAGGGCGTCGGCCAGTTGCGGGTCGGTGGCCTCGGGGTGCGTGGTGGCACGGACCTGGTCGGCGATCTGGCGGAAGAACAGGCCGTAGCCGCCCGCCAGGGTGGTCAGCACGGACTCGTGGAGCGCGGTGAGCTCCAGCGGATGCGGCGGCGGCAGCAGCAGGGGAGCCGAGTCCGCCAGGAGGAGCGAGACCCAGCCGTCCTTGCCCGGCAGCGAGCCGGCGCCGGCCCACACCACCTCGCCCGCGGCGGTCAGCTCGTCGAGCATCGCCGGGGTGTAACCCGCCACGCGGGACGGCAGCACCAGCTTCTCCAAGGCGGACGCGGGCACCGAGGCCCCCTGCAACTGCTCCACCGCGCGCACCAGGCCGTCGACGCCGCGCAGCGCGTGCCCCCTGCCGATGTGCTGCCACTGGGGGAGGAACTGGGCCAGCGCCTGGGGCGGCACCGGTTCCAGCTCCTGCCGCAGGGCGGCCAGGGAACGGCGGCGGAGCCTGCGCAGCACGGCCGCGTCGCACCACTCCTGGCCGATGCCGGCCGGATGGAACTCGCCCTGCACGATGCGGCCCGCCGCCGAGAGCCGCTGGAGCGCACCCTCGGTGACGGCCACCCCCAGGCCGAAGCGGGCCGCCGCGGTGGCGGAGGTGAACGGGCCGTGGGTGCGCGCGTACCGGGCGAGGAGGTCGCCGAGGGGGTCCCGGACCGGTTCGGTGAACGCCTCCGGCACCCCGACCGGCAGCGCCGTGCCCAGGGCGTCCCGCAGCCGTCCGGCGTCCTCGATCGCCGCCCAGTGGTCCGCCCCGGCCACGCGCACCCGGATGGCGCGCCGCGCGGACGCCAGTTCCCGCGCCCACTGCGGCTCGGCGCCCCGTTCGGCGAGCTCGGCGTCGGTGAGCGGCCCGAGCATCCGCAGCAGGTCGGCGACGCCCTCGACGTCCTTCACCCGCCGGTCCTCGGTGCGCCACTGCAGCTCCCGCTCCAGCTCGGCCAGGACGTCGGCGTCGAGGAGTTCGCGCAGCTCCGCCTGTCCGAGCAGCTCGGCCAGCAGCCGGGAGTCCAGCGACAGGGCGGCGGCGCGGCGCTCGGCGAGCGGCGAGTCGCCCTCGTAGAGGAACTGCGCCACGTACCCGAACAGCAGGGAGCGGGCGAAGGGGGACGGCTCGGGCGTGGTCACCTCCACCAACCGCACCGTACGCGCCTCCAGGTCGCCCATCAGCTCCACGAGCCCGGGAACGTCGAAGACGTCCTGGAGGCACTCGCGGACCGCTTCCAGGACGATCGGGAACGAGCCGAACTCACCGGCCACCTGCAGCAGCTGGGAGGCGCGCTGCCGCTGCTGCCACAAGGGCGTCCGGCGGCCCGGGTTGCGGCGCGGCAGCAGCAGCGCCCGGGCCGCGCACTCCCGGAACCGGGACGCGAACAGCGCCGACCCGCCCACCTGGTCGGTGACGACCTGGTCGACCTCGCCCTTGTCGAAGACGACGTCCGCAGCGCCGACGGGCGCCTGGTCCGCGTCGTACGCGGTGCCCGCCCGCGCGGGCTCCTGGTCGAGGAGGTCCAGGCCCATCAGGTCGGCGTCCGGCAGCCGCAGCACGATGCCGTCGTCGGCGTGCATCACCTGGGCGTCCATGCCGTACCGCTCGGACAGGCGCGCCCCCAGCGCCAGCGCCCACGGGGCGTGCACCTGGGCGCCGAACGGGGAGTGCACGACGACCCGCCAGTCGCCCAGCTCGTCGCGGAAGCGTTCCACGACGATGGTGCGGTCGTCCGGGACGTGGCCGCACGCCTCGCGCTGCTCGGCGAGGTACGACAGGACGTTGTCGGCGGCCCAGGCGTCCAGCCCCGCCGCGACCAGCCGGAGGCGGGCGTCCTCCGCGGACAGCGACCCCACCTCGCGCAGGAACGCGCCCACCGCGCGGCCCAGCTCCAGGGGGCGGCCCAGCTGGTCGCCCTTCCAGAAGGGGAGCCGTCCGGGCACCCCCGGGGCGGGGGAGACCAGGACGCGGTCGCGGGTGATGTCCTCGATGCGCCAGGAGCTGGTGCCCAGGGTGAACACGTCGCCCACACGGGACTCGTAGACCATCTCCTCGTCCAGCTCGCCGACCCGGCCGCCGCCCTTCTTGGGGTCGGCGCCCGCCAGGAACACCCCGAACAGGCCCCGGTCGGGGATGGTCCCGCCGGAGGTCACCGCGAGGCGCTGCGCTCCCGGGCGGCCGGTGATCTCACCCGTGACCCGGTCCCACACCACCCGGGGGCGCAGCTCGGCGAACGCGTCGGACGGGTAGCGGCCGGCCAGCATGTCCAGGACGCCCGTGAACGCCGACTCCGGCAGGGACGCGAACGGCGCCGCCCGGCGGACCAGGGCCAGCAGGTCGTCGAACTGCCAGGTGTCCATGGCGGTCATGGCGACGAGCTGCTGGGCGAGGACGTCCAGCGGGTTGGCCGGGACCCGCAGGGACTCGATGGAACCGGAGCGCATCCGCTCGGTGACCACGGCCGCCTGGACCAGGTCGCCCCGGTACTTGGGGAACACCACGCCCGTGGACTCCGCGCCCACCTGGTGGCCCGCGCGCCCGACACGCTGGAGCCCGGAGGCCACCGACGGCGGCGACTCCACCTGCACCACGAGGTCCACGGCGCCCATGTCGATGCCGAGTTCGAGGCTGGAGGTGGCGACCACGGCCGGCAGCCGGCCCGCCTTCAGGTCCTCCTCGACCTGGGCGCGCTGCTCCTTGGACACCGAGCCGTGGTGGGCCCGCGCGATGACCGCCGGCGCGCCCTGGGCGGCCCCCGAACCGCCCATCAGCTCCGCGGGGGAGTGCTGCTCGTCCAGCGGTTCCCCGGTGGCCCGCTCGTAGGCGATCTCGTTGAGCCGGTTGCACAGGCGCTCGGCCAGGCGGCGGGAGTTCGCGAAGACGATCGTCGACCGGTGGGACTGGACCAGATCGGTGATCCGCTCCTCGACGTGCGGCCAGATCGACGGGCGTTCGGCGCCCTCCGAACCGTCGGCGACGGGGGAGCCGCCCAGCTCCCCCAGGTCCTCCACCGGGACCACCACGGACAGGTCGAACTCCTTGCCCGACTCCGGCTGGACGGTCTCCACCCGGCGGCCCGGGGACAGGAACCGGGCCACCTCGTCGACCGGGCGGACCGTCGCCGACAGACCGATGCGGCGGGCCGGCTCGGGCAGCAGCTCGTCGAGCCGCTCCAGCGACAGCGCCAGGTGCGCCCCGCGCTTGGTGCCCGCGACCGCGTGCACCTCGTCCAGGATCACCGTCTCCACGCCCGACAGCGCGTCGCGCGCGGCCGAGGTCAGCATGAGGAACAGGGACTCCGGCGTGGTGATCAGGATGTCCGGCGGGCGCGTGGACAGCGCGCGGCGCTCGGCGGGCGGGGTGTCACCGGAACGGATGCCGACCTTCACCTCGGGCTCGGGCATCCCCCGGCGCACCGCCTCCTGCCGGATGCCGGTCAGCGGGCTGCGCAGGTTGCGCTCCACGTCGACGGCGAGGGCCTTCAGCGGCGACACGTACAGGACCCGGCAGCGCTTCTTCGGGTCGGCGGGCGGGGGCGTGGAGGCCAGCTGGTCCAGGGCCGCGAGGAACGCGGCCAGGGTCTTGCCGGAGCCGGTGGGGGCGACGACCAGCACGTCCGAGCCCTCGTGGATGGCCCGCCACGCCCCGGCCTGCGCCGCGGTGGGCGCGGAGAACGCCCCCGAGAACCAGCCACGGGTCGCGGGGGAGAAGCCGTCCAGGGCGTGATGCGGAGAGCCGACCATGCGTCCATCCTGCACCCGGGCACCGACAATGGCCCTGAGCTGCCCGGACGGCACGGCGCGCGCCCCCGCGGCGGGCCCGGCGCGGCCCCGGACCGAGCGCTCACCGGGCCGTGGCCGCCGGAGCGGGGGGCCCGCGCGGCCGTGGCCGGGACGGCGTGACAATGGCCGTATGGCCGAAACGGGCGGGGAGCGCGCACGGCACTGGCAGTACGAGGAACTGCCCGGTGTCGACCTGCTGCGTGCCCGGTACATCCGCAAGACGTTCGTCCGGCACACGCACGAGCACTTCGTGATCGCCGCCATCGCCGACGGCGTGGAGATCTTCCACCACGGCAACGGCGACCAGTACGCCGGTGCCGGGGCTCTCGCCCTCGTCAACCCGGACACCCCGCACACCGGCCGGGCTGGCGTGCCCGAGGGGTGGCGGTACGGCGCCGTCTACCCCTCGCCCGAGGTGGTCGGCGCCATCGCCGCCGAGACCACCAGCCTGCGCGGCACGCCCGGCTTCGTGACCCCGGTCCTGGACGACCCCTACACGGTGCGCCTGGTCCACCAGGTGCTCCGGGCCACCGACGAGGGCAACGCGCTCGCCGCCGACACCCTGCTGAAGGTCGTCGTGACCCGCCTGCTGCGGCGCAACGGCGGCAACCTGCCGCGACGGGAGGTGCGGACCGCGGGCGCCCGGACCGCGGCCCGCGCGCGGGCCCTGCTCGAGGAGCGGATGGCCGCGCCCCCGACGCTGGAGCAGCTGGCCGCCGAACTGGGAACCAGCCCGTTCGCCCTCCTGCGGGCGTTCCGGGACGCCTACGGCATGCCGCCGCACACCTGGCTCACCGACGCCCGGGTGCGGCGCGCCCGGCGGCTGCTGGACGCGGGGACGCCTCCGTCGCAGGCCGCCCTGGAGGTCGGCTTCACCGACCAACCGCACCTGAACCGGCACTTCAGCCGCATGATCGGCGTCCCGCCGGGCGCCTACCAGCGCGAGCGTCTGAACGCCGGACGGAACGAACAGGCCGGGCGGAACGAACAGACCGGAGGGACCGGAGAGACCGGACGGCACGAGCAGACCGGAGGGACCGGGGCGCCCGGTCTGCGAAGCGGGCGCAAGAACGTACAAGACGCACCGCCCGGCCTCGTCCTACCGTCCGGCGTGTGGCATCAGAACAGACAGTGGCAGTGAATCTTCCGGACACCGCGGAGGAGAAACCCGACCGCGCCGTCGTCCGGGACGCCCTCGGTGTGGGCGTGGCGGTCGGACTCTCCGGGTTCGCCTTCGGCGTGACCTCGGCGGGCAGCGGGCTGACCCTGCTCCAGACCTGCGTACTGAGCCTGCTGGTCTTCACCGGAGCCTCGCAGTTCGCCCTGGTGGGGGCCATCGCGGCGGGCGGCAGCCCGTTCACGGCGGCCGCCGGGGCGTTCTTCCTGGGCGTGCGCAACGCCTTCTACGGACTGCGCCTGTCCCAGCTGCTGGCCCTCCCGCGCGCCGTGCGGCCCTTCGCCGCCCAGTGGGTCATCGACGAGACGACCGCGGTCGCCCTCGCCCAGCCCACCCGGCGCAGCGCCCGCCTCGGCTTCGTGGTGACAGGGCTGAGCCTCTACGTGCTGTGGAACCTCACCACGCTGCTCGGCGCCCTCGGTGCCGAGGCGATCGGCGACACCGCCACGTGGGGCCTGGACGCGGCCGGCCCCGCGGTGTTCCTGGCGCTGCTCGCACCGATGCTGCGGACCACCACCGAACGTCTCGTGGCCGGGCTCGCCGTCCTGCTGGGGCTCGGTCTCCTGCCCGTCCTGCCGGCCGGGGTGCCGGTCCTGGTGGCCGCCCTCGCCGCACCGGCCGTCCTGTGGGCGCGGGGCCGTGCCCTCGGCGCCCGGGGGCGGGCCCAGGGCGCGTCGCGAGCGGGTGCGCGGGACGACGTGACCGAGGAGGACCGTTGACCATCTGGATCGCCATCGGCGTGACCGTCCTCGGCTGCTACGCCGTCAAGCTGGCCGGTCTCATGGTCCCGGCCGGTGTCCTCGAACGGCCCCTGGTGCGGCGTCTGGCGGCACTGGTCCCGGTCGCCCTGCTCGCCGCCCTCACCGCCCAGCAGACGTTCGGCGACGGGCAGGCCCTGGTGCTGGACGCACGGGCGGCGGGGCTGGGCGCGGCCGCCGTGGCCCTCGTGCTGCGGGCTCCCTTCCTGGTCGTGGTGGCGGCGGCCGTCGTGGTGACGGCGGGCGTGCGGGCCCTGGGCGGCTGAGCCACCGGCGAGCGCGGGCGGGGCGTCGGACCGGCGGGGTCCGGTCGATCCGGGGGTTATGCGCTCCCTGCGCGCCCCGGAGCACACTCCGGGGCGCGCAGGCGCTCCGCATCAGTCGACCGAGCGCCCGTACGCCCGGAGGGTGCGCAACGCGTCGATCGTCACCAGGGGGCCGGACTCCAGGGCCGGCGCCGGTGCCCAGGGACGCCACCGGACCGGCCAGCCGCCGTCCTCCTGCTGCTCGGCGGCCAGGAAGTCGAGCGAGCGTTCCATCTCCGCGTCCGTGAACCACGCCCGGGCGAGCGAGCGCGGAGCCGGCGCGTAGTCGTGCGGGAAGTGGTGCTCCCCGGGGGCGTAGCCGGGAGCGACCGGGTGGCTGTCACGGTCGTCCGGGTCGAGCACCGCGAGCCGCTGCCCGCGCACCAGCCGGCCCAGCCGGTCGGCCGCGGCCCGCGCGCGGGGACGGTCCGGGACGGAGTCCAGGAAGGCCACGGCGGCCCGCACCTCGTAGGGGTGGGACTCCGTCAGGTTCTCGACGGCGTGCCAGCAGAAGTCGGTGGCGCGGAACAGCCAGGCGTGCCACACCTCGTTGCGGTGCAGCAGGCCCACCACCGGCCCGGTGGCGAGCAGCTCGCTGGGCGGGTCGTCCACCACCGGCACGAAGGGCGCCGTCGGGTAGCCGCGCTGGACCGGGTGCACCGCCGGGAGCGCGCCGTCCGCGGTGGAGACGGACGTCAGGTACCGGCACACCTGCTCCGCGCGCCGGCCGCCGCAGCGGCCCACGGCGTCCAGGACACGCAGCGCGTGGGCGGTGTGCAGCGGCTGGCTGACCGGACCGCGCAGATCGGGCTCCAGGGCGTGGCCGTACCCGCCGTCGGGATTGCGGTAGGCGTCCAGGGCGGTCTCCACCGGGTCGGCGGCGCCGCCCCGGAAGTCGTGGGCGAAGAGCCGCTGTTCGAGCACGCGCGCGGTGAGCCAGACGAACCGCTCGGCCCGCGCGAGCGGGGTGCGCGTCCGGGACGTGGGGGGTGCCGGGGACGGTGGGGCTGTGGAAGCTCTCGTGTCGGCCATGGGTCCGACCGTAGAGCGCGGAGCGGCCCCCGCAGGCGGCCCCGGCCACCGGCCACCCCGCAGGCGGGATACTGGAGGCATGCGGTTGACGGTCTTCTGGCAGCGGATGGCGGAGCACTTCGGTGCGGGCTACGCCGACACCTTCGCGCGCGACCACGTCATGGCCGAGCTCGGCGGACGCACGGTGCACGAGGCACTGGCGGCCGGCTGGGACGCCAAGGACGTCTGGCACGTCGTCTGCTCCGTGATGGACGTTCCCCGGGAAAAGCGCTGATCGTCACAGTGACCGCCGGACGGCAGACGGCTGTCGGTGCCGTGGGCGAAACTTGATCCGTGGCACCCACTGACGAGGCCGGGCAGGCAGCCCAGCACCCCCCGACGCTCGGCGCACCCACCCCTGCCGGCCCCCCGGGCGGGCCCCCTCCGGCCGACCCCGTGGCCGGGCAGGGTTCCGGCATGCCGCGCTGGCTGCCGCGTGCCATGGTGCTCGCGCTCGCCCTCATCGCCGTGTTCCAGCTGGGCAGCTGGGCCTTCCACGAGCTGACCGGCCTGCTGATCAACATCCTCATCGCGTTCTTCCTGGCGCTCGCCGTCGAACCCGCGGTGAGCTGGATGGCGGCGCGCGGGGTGCGCCGGGGCCTGGGGACCTTCCTGGTGTTCCTCGGGGTGCTGATCGCGGCGGCGGGCTTCGTCACGCTGCTCGGGTCGATGCTCGCGGGGCAGATCATCAAGATCGTCGAGGACTTCCCGGAGTACCTCGACTCCGTCATCAACTGGATCAACGGCCACTTCCACACCGAGCTGCGGCGCGTGGACATCCAGGAGGGGCTGCTGCGGTCCGACTGGCTGCGCACCTACGTGCAGAACAGCGCCACCGGTGTCCTCGACGTCTCCGCGCAGGTGCTCGGCGGGCTGTTCCAGCTGCTGACCATCGCCCTGTTCTCGTTCTACTTCGCCGCCGACGGGCCCCGCCTGCGGCGCACCATCTGCTCCGTCCTGCCGCCGGCCCGGCAGGCCGAGGTGCTGCGCGCCTGGGAGATCGCCGTCAACAAGACCGGCGGCTACCTCTACTCGCGCGGTCTCATGGCCCTGATCTCGGGCGTCGCGCACTACATACTGCTGGAGTTCCTGGAGGTGCCCTACGCGCCGGTGCTGGCGGTGTGGGTGGGCCTGGTCTCGCAGTTCATCCCGACCATCGGCACCTACCTCGCGGGCGCCCTGCCCATGCTGATCGCCTTCACGGTCAACCCCTGGTACGCGCTGTGGGTGCTGATCTTCGTGGTGATCTACCAGCAGTTCGAGAACTACGTGCTGCAACCCAAGCTGACCTCCAAGACCGTCGACATCCACCCGGCGGTCGCCTTCGGCTCGGTCATCGTGGGGACCTCCCTGCTCGGTGCCGTCGGGGCGCTGATCGCCATCCCCGCCATCGCCACGCTCCAGGCGTTCCTGGGCGCGTACGTGAAGCGGTACGACGTCACCGACGACCCGCGCGTGCACGGCCACCGGGGGGCGGGCGCCGGACGCGGGATCGTCCGCGGTGCCGGACGGCTGTGGAGACGCCGCCCGGGGGCCGCACTCCCCGGCGACGACCGCGACGGGTCGTCGCCGGACGCCTGAACGCGGGGCCGCGGGGCCGCGGGGCCGGGAGCGCCGGGAGCGCCGGGGTGCCGGGGCGTTTGGGCTTCAGGCCCGGGGGCAGCCCGCGCCGGCGGAAGGCCGGGGGGACCGGGCGCGGTGTCCGGTGCCGAGCGGCGCGGTCGGTCCACGGCTCCTCCGTCGAGCGGCGGCGGTGCCCCGGACCCCACCCGCCACGTCGCCGCCCTGCCCCTTCCCCGGACCTCACCCGCCACGTCGCCGTCCCCTCCCTGCCCCGGACCTCACGCGCACCCCGGACCCACCCGCGGACCCGCGATCGCGATCCCGCGACACGCTCCGGGTGAGCTTGACACTGAAATCGAACATCCATTCTCATGGGGGTGCCGGTGGGGCTCGACGGTGGGTGTTCTGTTCCGGTTCGTAGGGATATGCACCCCGGTTGTCCACAGGCGGGACGTGCGTCGGGGCGCATTGTCAGTGGCAGGCGTTAGCGTCTTTGACGTGAAGCGATCGACTCAAGCAAATCGGGTGGAACCCATGGCAGGAACCGACCGCGAGAAGGCGCTCGACGCCGCGCTCGCACAGATCGAACGGCAATTCGGCAAGGGCGCGGTCATGCGCATGGGCGACCGGACGAAGGAGCCCATCGAGGTCATCCCGACCGGGTCGACCGCGCTCGACGTCGCCCTCGGCGTCGGTGGCCTGCCGCGCGGCCGCGTGGTGGAGATCTACGGCCCGGAGTCCTCCGGCAAGACGACCCTGACCCTGCACGCGGTGGCCAACGCACAGAAGGCCGGCGGCCAGGTCGCCTTCGTGGACGCCGAGCACGCCCTCGACCCCGAGTACGCGAAGAAGCTCGGCGTCGACATCGACAACCTGATCCTGTCCCAGCCGGACAACGGCGAGCAGGCCCTGGAGATCGTGGACATGCTGGTCCGCTCGGGCGCCCTCGACCTCATCGTCATCGACTCCGTCGCCGCGCTCGTGCCGCGGGCGGAGATCGAGGGCGAGATGGGCGACAGCCACGTGGGTCTCCAGGCCCGCCTCATGAGCCAGGCGCTGCGCAAGATCACCAGCGCGCTCAACCAGTCCAAGACCACCGCGATCTTCATCAACCAGCTCCGCGAGAAGATCGGCGTGATGTTCGGGTCCCCCGAGACCACGACCGGTGGCCGCGCCCTGAAGTTCTACGCCTCCGTGCGGATCGACATCCGCCGGATCGAGACGCTCAAGGACGGCACCGAGGCGGTCGGCAACCGCACCCGCTGCAAGGTCGTCAAGAACAAGGTGGCGCCGCCCTTCAAGCAGGCCGAGTTCGACATCCTCTACGGGCAGGGCATCAGCCGCGAGGGCGGCCTGATCGACATGGGCGTGGAGCACGGCTTCGTCCGCAAGGCCGGCGCCTGGTACACCTACGAGGGCGACCAGCTGGGCCAGGGCAAGGAGAACGCCCGCAACTTCCTCAAGGACAACCCCGACCTCGCCAACGAGATCGAGCGGAAGATCAAGGAGAAGCTGGGCGTGGGCGTACGGCCGGAGGAGCCCGCCGCCGAGGCCGGCCCGGACGCCGCCGATGCCGCGGCTCCGGCCGCACCCGCCGCCGTACCCGCTCCCACGGCCAAGGCAGCCAAGTCCAAGGCCGCCGCGGCCAAGAGCTGACCCGTGACCCGGCGGACCGACTGGGCCGAGTACGACATCGCTGCCTCCGACACCCCTCGTGGGGGACGAGGCGGCGACGGCCCGGTCCCGGGTGAAGGCCCGCTGCACGAGGGCCGGGCCTACCGTGCCGGCACACACGGAACCGTGCCGGACGCGGAGCAGGCCGACCGGTACGGAACGGACGGGCCGTCCGCGTACGACGCCGACGAGGGCGGGCGGCGCCGGGCGCGCGGCCGACGGGGGGACGGCCCGCGTGACGGCGGGCCGGGCGGTGGACGCGGCCGCCGACGCCGGACCTTCGGCGACGCGGCCGCGGAGGACGGGGGCACCTCCTCCTCGTCGAGGGCCGAGCGGGAGGAGCCCCCGGGGGACCCGGTCGAGCGGGCCAGGGCCATCTGCCTGCGCCTGCTCACCGGGACCCCGCGCACCCGCAAGCAGCTCGCCGACGCCCTCCGCAAGCGGGAGATCCCCGACGAGGCCGCCGAGGAGGTGCTGTCCCGGTTCGAGGAGGTCGGACTGATCAACGACAGTGCCTTCGCCGACGCCTGGGTGGAGTCCCGGCACCACGGACGCGGCCTGGCCCGGCGCGCACTCGCCCGGGAGCTGCGCACCAAGGGCGTCGATCCGACGCTGATCGACGCCGCCGTCTCCCAGCTCGACTCCGAGCAGGAGGAGACCACCGCCCGCGAGCTGGTCGCCCGCAAGCTGCGTGCCACCCGCGGGCTGGACCGCGACAAGCGGATACGCCGCCTCGCCGGCATGCTCGCCCGCAAGGGCTACCCCGAGGGCCTCGCCCTGCGGGTGGTCCGGCAGGCGCTGGAGGAGGAGGGCGAGGACACGGACTTCCTCGGGGACGCCACCGACTGAGGACACGGGTACGGCCGCCTCAAGCGGCTCCGGGGCGACACCGGCCCACCCCTTCCGGTGCCCCGCCTCTTCCGGCGCCCGCCCAGCCGTGCGGCCGCCGTGACCCCTGGTCCCACTGCGGTGCCACGGCGCTGCTCCGGCGGGGCGTGGACGCACGGGGGCGGCAGTCGGCGCGCGGGGGAAAGGGAGGAACGCGAATCAACAGGACGTGCGACACACGCGGCCCGCGTAACGGACGAGGTCCATGTGGGCCCTCCGCCAGAGGTGCACGCAGGCGTCGGTCACGGCGGGAGTACACCACGGGGCGGACTGCGCCTTCAACTCACGACCACCAGGTGACATCCGGGCAAGGGCAGGGGCAGGGCGGGTGACGGCATGTCGGCAGCATGCGTGTGGTCGTGCCGCCAAGCGCGCCATGTCACGGGCGCCGGGGCTTCGGGGCGCCGGGAGGCCGGGAGGCCGGGGCCTGGTGGCCCGCCGGAGAGCGCGCACGGAAGACCCTGTCCCGCGTCCACCCGTGACGGCAGGTCACCGACGCGGGGAGAGCCGGGAGGAGCGCGCGCCGCCCCGACTGCGCCGCCACCCGGGGCGCGCGCCGTAGCGAGTGCGCTGCCGTGGGGTGCGCGCGCCGCGTCAAGCGCCCGGCCGTCAGGGCGAGACGGTCTCCGCCTTCGCTTCCGCCTCGCTCTCCGTGCCGGCTTCCGGGCCGGAGCCCGTGTCCGCGCTCGCCGGACCGCCGAGCACCGTCTCGGCCGCCGCGTGGAGATCCGCCGGCCGGACTCCGTTCAATGCCGTGACCAGGTGCCCGTCCGGACGGACCAGCAGCACCGTGTGTGCCGCCGCCCCCGGGTACTCCTCGGCGACCAGCAGTTCCGCCGGATGCGGCAACGCCGCCACGGCGGCGGCGAGCCGGGGCATGATGCCGGCGGAGACCCAGTGCCGACGCGCCCACACGCCCGTGCCGGGGGCGATCAGCACCACGAGCAGGGCACCCCGCCCGAGCCGGTCCCGCAGGGGGACGAAGGTGCCGTCCTCCGCGGTCACGACGACATCCGTGACCGGCGCGCCGGGTGCCGTGCCGACCGGTACCGCACCCTCCAGGCCGTGCGGCGTGAGCGGCGAGGCGTCGTACGCCCCCGGGGAGCCGACGGGGCCCTGTCCCAGGTGACCGTCCATCAGGAGCGCGTCGTGCCCGCGGCCCCGCCCGGGCAGCCGGACGCGCAGCCCGCCGCCGCCGCGCAGCAGCGGCAGTGTCTGATCGGCCGCCCGCAACCGGGCGGCGACGAGGGCCCGCCGCTCGGTCTGGTAGCTGTTGAGCAGTGCCTCGTGCGGACCGTGGTGCCAGGCCAGCGCCAGTTTCCAGGCGAGGTTGTCGGCGTCGCGCAGTCCCTCGTCCAGGCCGTGCGTGCCGAGCGCACCGAGCAGGTGGGCCGCGTCCCCGGCCAGGAACACGCGGTCCGCGCGCCAGCGCCGGGCCAGCCGGTGGTGGACGGTGTGGACGCCGGTGTCGAGCAGGTCGTACGGCGGGGTCGGGCCGCCGGTCCAGCCCGCCAGGGTCTCCCGGACGAGCGTCAGGAGCACTTCCGGGGTGACCAGGTCCTTGCCGGGTGGGAGCAGCCAGTCCAGCCGCCAGGCCCCGTCCGGCAGCGGTCGCGCGGTGATCTCCCCGGCGGAGGGCCCGCCGGTGCGCCACGGCGGCAGACGGTGCAGCAGGGCCACGTCGTCCCAGGGCAGGTCGGCCCGCAGCGCCGCCACGGCGTGCCGCTCCACCGCCGTACGGCCCGGGAAGCGGATGTCCTGCAGCTTGCGCACGGTCGAGCGGGGGCCGTCGCAGCCGACGAGATAGCTGCCGCGCCACCACGTGCCCGCCGGTCCGCGGGTGTGGGCGGTGATGCCTGAAGGTTCCTGCTCCAGTGAGTCCAGGCGGCTGTCCACGGCGATCTCGACCAGCGGTTCGCCCGCCAGGGCCGCGCGCAGGGCGTGGGTCAGCTCGTGCTGGGCGATGTGCAGCGGAGCGGGTTCACCGGTGTCCTCGAAGAACACCTCGCGCATCACCTGCTTGCGCCGCATCGACCGCCATCCGGCCCAACGCGCGCCGTACGCGTCCAGGGACACCCCGGTCAGTCTCTCCAGGAGCGCCGCGGTGTCCTCGCGCAGCACGACGGTGCGCGCGAGTCGTGACTCGTCCTTGCCCGGCCCCTCGTCGAGGACCACGCAGGGCACTTCCTGACGCGCCAGCGCCAGGGCGAGCGTGAGCCCGACGGGCCCCGCTCCGACGATGATCACCGGGTCCACGGCGCTGCGTCCCCTGCTCGAAGTGACGTCCCGGGGGACAGGAATGAACAGGAAAATGGAGCAGGGTGCACGATCACACAACGTATGCAACCCATTGCCGGTGCTTGCGTCAAGTGACCGCAGCGGGTGGCGATCATGAAGGTCGCCGGAGCGTGTCACACCAATGGACTGCTCGGTACGGGCGTGTACCCGGACACGACCGTGGCCCACCGTTCACCGGTGGGCCACGATCCTCTTCCGTGTGCGGAGTGCGTCAGAGCGTCTTGCCTCCCGCGGCGCCGTCGGGGTTCGCCCCGACCTCTCCCGCGTTGAGGTCGACGACGTCCTCGGCTCCCAGCACGGCGCCCGTGCCGCGCTTGCTGCTGCGGAGCTTGTTCTCCAGCCAGGAGGCGAAGGAGGTGAGGATGAAATTGAGCACGATGAAGATGATCGCCACGACGATGAAGCTGGGGACGACGTTGGCGTAGTTCGCCGCCAGCGTGCCGCGCGAGTTCAGCAGCTCGGTGAAGCCGAGCATCACACCACCGAGCGCGGTGTCCTTCACGATCACCACGAGCTGGCTGACGATGGCCGGCAGCATCGCGGTGACGGCCTGCGGCAGCAGGATGCTCTTCATCGTCTGGCTCTTGCGCAGACCGATCGCGTAGCCGGCCTCCGCCTGGCCCTTGGGCAGCGAGAGGATGCCCGCGCGGACGATCTCGGCGAGGACCGAGGCGTTGTAGAGCACCAGTCCCGTGACGACCGCGTACAGCGGGCGGTCGGCGCTGCTGACGTCCGTGGACCGCGCGAAGAACTCGTTCGCGAACAGCATCAGGAGCAGCACCGGGATGGCCCGGAAGAACTCCACCACGACGGCGGCCGGCCCGCGGACCCACCGGTGGTCCGACAGCCGGGCGATGCCGAGGACGGCGCCCAGCGGAAGGGCGATGATCATGGACAGGAACGAGGCCTTCAGCGTGTTGGTGAGGCCGGGCAGCAGGTACGTCGTCCAGGCGTTGCCTTCGGTGAACGGCTTCCACAGGGACCAGGCCCACTGACCCTTGTCGTCCATGGCCTTGTAGGCCCACCACAGGGCATAGGCGAGAACGGCGAAGAAGACGACCGACAGGATGACATTGCGCCGCTTGGCCCGGGGGCCCGGGGCGTCGTAGAGAACGGAGGTCACCGCTTCACCGCCAGTCGCTTGCTCAGCCAGTTCAGGATCAGGCCGGTCGGCAGGGTCAATACCACGAATCCGAAGGCGAAGACGGCGCCGATGAGCAGCGTCTGAGCCTCGTTCTCGATCATTTCCTTCATCAGCAGGGCCGCTTCCGCCACACCGATGGTGGCTGCCACCGTCGTGTTCTTGGTCAGTGCGATCAACACGTTCGCCAGCGGTCCGATGACGGAGCGGAACGCCTGCGGCAGCACCACCAGGGTGAGTACCTGGGTGAAGTTCAGTCCGACGGCGCGGGCCGCCTCGGCCTGCCCGACGGGCACGGTGTTGATGCCGGAGCGCAGCGCCTCGCAGACGAAGGCCGCGGTGTAGGCGGCCAGGCCGAGAACGGCGAGGCGGAAGCCCTGGAGCGCGAAGTCGTCGGGTGCGCCCATGGTCATGCCGAAGATGTCGGCGAGACCGAGGGAGGTGAAGACGATGATCACGGTCAGCGGGATGTTCCGGACGAGGTTCACGTAGGCCGTGCCGAACCACCGCATCAGCGGGACGGGGCTGACCCGCATCGCCGCCAGCACGGTGCCCCACACCAGGGAGCCGACGCCCGAGAACACGGTGAGCTTCACCGTCATCCAGAACGCACCCAACAAGGTTGGATCGTTGTAGTCAGAAATAAAGTCGAACACGATCTCCCGCGCTTCCGGGTGTGTGGCCTATGGGGCGGACGCGGCGCGCCGCCGCCCTGATCGCGACGGACGGCGGCGTGCCTCTGAGACCCCGCGTCAGCGGGCGGTCCCTGCGCTTACTTGACGATGTTGCCGATCTTCGGCGCCTCTTCGTTCTTGTAGTCGGCCGGACCGAAGTTGTCGTCGACCGCCTTCTGCCAGGCACCGTCGCTGACCATCTTCTCCAGCGCGGCGTTCACCTTGTCGACGGTCTCGGTGTCGCCCTTCTTGACGCCGATGCCGTAGTTCTCGTTGCTGAGCTTCAGGCCGGCCAGCTTGAACTGACCCTTGTACTGCTCCTGCGAGGCGTAACCGGCGAGGATCGAGTCGTCCGTGGTCAGGGCGTCCACGGAGCCGCTCTGCAGGGCCGCGACGCACTCGGAGTACGTACCGAGCTGCTTGAGCTGGGCCTTCGGCGCGAAGTCCTTCTTGACGTTCTGCGCCGAGGTGGAACCCGTCACCGAGCACAGCTTCTTGTCGTTCAGGTCCGTGGCCTCGGTGATGTCCGAGTCCTTCTTCACCAGCAGGTCCTGGTGGGCCAGCAGGTAGGGACCGGCGAAGTCGACCTTCTCGGCGCGCTCGTCGTTGATCGAGTACGTGGCCGCGATGAGCTTCACGTCGCCGCGGGCCAGCGCGTTCTCACGGTCGGCGCTCTTGGTCTCGACCCACTCGATCTGGTCGGGCTCGTAGCCGAGCTCCTTGGCGACGTAGGTGGCGACGTCCACGTCGAAGCCGGAGAAGGAACCGTCCGGCTCCTTCAGGCCCAGGCCGGGCTGGTCGTACTTGATGCCGATCTTGATCTTCTCGCCGCCCCCGGAGGACGACGAACCGCTGTCGCCGCCGTCGTCGCCGCCGCACGCGGTGGCGGTCAGGGCGAGGGCGAAGACGACGGCCGAGGCGGCGGTGACCTTGCGGAGCTTCATGGTGCACATCCTTTGGCTGGTGAAGTGATGCGGTCCGGTCGGTGTGGCCGGTGACGCAAGTCGTCGGGGCGCGAGGCGCGCCGTCAGTGGTGCAGGATCTTCGACAGGAAGTCCTTGGCGCGGTCGCTGCGCGGATTGCTGAAGAACTGGTCCGGCGTAGCCTGTTCGACGATGCGACCGTCGGCCATGAAGACCACGCGGTTGGCGGCCGAACGGGCGAAGCCCATCTCGTGGGTCACGACGATCATGGTCATGCCGTCCCGGGCGAGCTGCTGCATGACCTCCAGCACCTCGTTGATCATCTCCGGGTCGAGCGCCGAGGTCGGCTCGTCGAAGAGCATCACCTTGGGCTCCATGGCCAGGGCGCGCGCGATGGCGACGCGCTGCTGCTGGCCGCCGGAGAGCTGCGCGGGGTACTTCTCCGCCTGCGCGCCGACGCCGACCCGGTCGAGCAGGGCGCGCGCCCGCTCCTCGGCCTTCTTCTTGTCCGTCTTGCGGACCTTGACCTGGCCCAGCGTCACGTTCTCGAGCACGGTCTTGTGCGCGAAGAGGTTGAAGGACTGGAAGACCATGCCCACGTCGGCCCGCAGCCTGGCGAGCTCCTTGCCCTCGGCCGGCACGGGCTTTCCGTCGATCGTGATCGATCCGGAGTCGATCGTCTCGAGACGGTTGATGGTGCGGCACAGGGTGGACTTCCCGGACCCGGAGGGCCCGATGACCACGACGACTTCACCTCGGGCGATCGTCAGGTCGATGTCCTGGAGTACGTGCAACGCGCCGAAGTGCTTGTTGACGCTCTTCAGGACGACCAGGTCGCCGGTCGCGGCCACATCTTCCTTGGCCACCGATACTTCGGTCATCGCTCTCAGGCTCCGTCCTCCTCGGTTTCGGAGGACAGTAGTAACCGTTCAGACCTGCGTCATTACATCTGAGGGGAATCTGAGCATCACGATCCGATAGCAATCGGACACCTGTCGTAGCACTTGTGAGCAGGGGTGATTTCGTGCGGGTAACGGTACCGAAGCGCAACCGGAACGCTCTTGACGCCGTCCTCATGCATCGGCGTGACTGCACAGTGCACGCGCGCGTGCACCCGAACTTCTACACGCATCGATCGTACGGCGGATGAACCGAGAGGGGACCGGATGAGACTGTTGCTCGTCGAGGACGACAACCACGTCGCCGCCGCCCTGTCCGCGGTGCTGGCGCGGCACGGTTTCGACGTCACTCACGCGCGCAGCGGCGAGGAGGCCCTCCAGGCGCTCGTCCCCGAGGCCGAGGGCTTCGGCGTCGTCCTGCTCGACCTGGGGCTGCCGGACCAGGACGGCTACGAGGTCTGCGGCCGGATCCGCAAGCGCACGAGCACGCCGGTGATCATGGTGACCGCCCGTTCCGACGTGCGCTCCCGCATCCACGGTCTGAATCTCGGCGCCGACGACTACGTGGTCAAGCCGTACGACACGGGCGAGCTGCTGGCGCGCATCCACGCCGTCAGCCGGCGGTCCGTCCAGGAGGAGGTCCCCGGCGGGAGCGAGAGCGAGCTGCGCCTGGGGCCGGTCCGCATCGAGCTGCCGACCCGCCAGGTCACCGTGAACGGCGCGGTGGTCCAGCTGACCCGCAAGGAGTTCGACCTGCTGGCCCTGCTCGCCCAGCGCCCCGGGGTCGTCTTCCGCCGGGAGCAGATCATCAGCGAGGTGTGGCGCACCTCCTGGGAGGGCACCGGGCGCACCCTGGAGGTGCACGTGGCCTCGCTGCGCTCGAAGCTGCGGATGCCGGCCCTCATCGAGACCGTGCGCGGCGTCGGGTACCGGCTCGTCGCGCCCGCGCCGTAGCGGGGCCGGGTGCACACGCGTCTGCTTCCGCTGCTCATCGTGCTGATGGCGGCGGTCCTGCTCGCCCTGGGCGTGCCGCTCGCCGTGAGCCTGGCCGGCGCGCAGCAGCAGAAGGTCATCGTGGACCGGATCGACGACACGGCGCGGTTCGCGGCGCTGGCCCAGTTCGTCACCGAGCCCGCCGACCCGGTCGCGGGGGACATCAACGAGCGCCAGGAGACCCTCGGCCGGGAGCTGCGCAGCTACCACGAGGTCTACGGCATCAAGGCCGGTGTCTTCTACCGCAACGACTCGCCCATGGCGCACGCGCCGGCCGACTGGTTCCTGCCCCGCACGGGCGAGGTCCGCGACGCCTTCCAGGAGGCGCTGCTCAGCCGCCGCAGCCACGACCCCGAGCAGGTGTGGCCCTGGCAGCGGCGCAACCTGGTGGTGGCCTCGCCGGTGATCCGGGACGGTGACGTGGTCGCGGTGGTGGTCACCGACTCGCCCACCGGGCAGATGCGCTCCCGCATCCTGCAGGGCTGGCTGCTGATCGCGGCGGGCGAGGCGGCGGCGATGCTGCTGGCCGTCGGTGCCGCCCTGCGGCTGACCGGCTGGGTGCTGCGGCCGGTCCGGATCCTGGACGCCACCACGCACGACATCGCCACCGGGCGGCTGAAGTCCCGCGTGGCGGTGGCCGGCGGGCCGCCGGAGCTGCGGCGGCTGGCCCGGTCGTTCAATGAGATGGCGGACCACGTGGAGAACGTGCTGGAGCAGCAGCGCGCCTTCGTCGCGGACGCCTCCCACCAGTTGCGCAACCCCCTCTCCGCGCTGCTGCTGCGCATCGAGCTGCTGGCCCTGGAGCTGCCCGAGGGCAACGAGGAGATCGCCTCGGTGCAGGCCGAGGGCAAGCGGCTGGCCCGGGTCCTGGACGACCTGCTCGGCCTGGCTCTGGCCGAGCACAGTGAGCCCCAGCTGCAGGTCACCGACATCGGCGCGCTGGCCGCCGAACGGGTGGCCGCCTGGGCGCCGACCGCCGAGGCGAAGGGCGTGCGCCTGGTCGGCACCTGCCCGCCGACCACCGCGTGGGCGGACCCGGTGGCGCTGTCCAGCGCCCTGGACGCGGTGATCGACAACGCGGTGAAGTTCACGCCGGAGGGCGAGCGGGTCGAGGTGCTGGTCACCTCCGACCGGGACACCTCCTCCGTCGTCGTCACCGACCACGGGCCCGGGCTGACCGACGAGGAGCTGACCCGGGTGGGCGACCGGTTCTGGCGCAGTGGCCGGCACCAGAACGTCAACGGCTCCGGCCTGGGCCTGTCGATCTCGCGGGCCCTGCTCACGGCGTCCGGCGGCTCGATCGAGTACGGCCATCACGCCCCGCACGGGCTGCGCGTCACGGTGACCGTGCCGCGGAACGGGTCCGACGCCCGGGAGGACCGGCCTCAGGGCTTGACGGACCGGTAGTAGCGGCGCGCGCCCTCGTGCAGCCGGAGGGGGTCGGTGTAGATGGCGGTGCGCACGTCGACCAGCTGGGCGGAGTGCACGTCCGCGCCGATGCTGTCCCGGCTCTTGAGGACGATGCGGGTCAGCCACTCGGTGATCCGCGGATCCACGTCGGTACGGGTGATCAGCAGGTTGGAGACGGCCATCGTCGGGACCGGGGCGCCGTACTGGCTGCCGGGATAGGCGGACTCGGGCATGTTGGTGGCCCGGTAGTGGCGGGTGGCACCGCCCTTGCGGTGCAGTTCGGTGACCAGGCTCGCCTCGATCGGCACGAAGCGCAGCGCCGAGTCCTCGGCCAGGTCCTTCAGACCGTCGGTGGGCAGCCCGCCCGACCAGAAGAAGGCGTCGAGGCCGTGCCCGAGGCGTTCCGGCCCGATGTCGATGCCCTCGGACGACGGCCGGATGTCGGACTCCGGGTCGATGCCGGCCGCCTCCAGGACGCGGTTGGCGATGAGCCGGACACCGGACTTGGGCGGCCCGATGGCGACCCGTTTGCCGCGCAGGTCGGAGACGGTGCGGATGTCCGAGTCGGGGGAGACCACCAGCTGCACGTAGTCGTCGTAGAGGCGGGCCACTCCGCGCAGCCGGTCCGCGCCCGGTCCGCCGCGCAGCCGGTACGTCTCCACCGCGTCGGCGGCGGCGATCGCGTAGTCGGCCTGGCCGGTCGCCACCCGCCGGAGGTTCTCCTGCGAGCCGTCGCTGGTCCGCAGCCGTATGTCGAGGTCCGGCAGGTTCCGGCCGAGCGAGGCGCGCAGCAGTTCGCCGTACTTCTGGTAGACGCCGGCGCGGGTGCCCGTGCTCATGGTCACCGTGCCGCCGGGCGGCTCCTCGGCCCAGGGCTTCTGCCACCACAGCAGCAGTCCGAGCACGAGGAGGGCGGCGACCGCGCCCCGCAGGGCCCGGCGCCTGCCGATCCGGGACAGCGCGTGGAGCATGCGGCGATCCTGCCAGCCCACCGGCCCCGCTGGCCAGGGCGGATCGCACGGGACGGGCGGAGCGGCCCGGTGGTGCGCGGGCTCCGGTCGCACGGCCGGGGGGTGTCCTCCTGGGCCGCTACAGTCGCGGCATGAGTGCATCGCCCGCCGACCTGGTGCGCGCCTTCCACCGGGCCTTCGGCCTGGACGCGCGCGACGTGCCGTCCGAGGTCCCGCCCGAACTCGCCGCCCATCGGGGCGAGCTGCTGGCGGAGGAGGCGGCGGAGGCCGTCGAGGTGTCGGTGTCCGGACCGCTGGACCGGCTGGCGCACGAGCTGGCGGACGTGGTGTACGTCGCCTACGGCACGGCACTGGTCCACGGCATCGACCTCGACGCGGTGATCGCCGAGGTGCACCGCTCCAACATGACGAAGCTCGGCCCGGACGGCAGCGTCGCCCGCCGCTCCGACGGCAAGGTGCTCAAGGGCGAGCACTACCGGGCGCCGGACGTGTCGACGGTGCTGCGGCGCCAGGGCTGGAATCCGGACGGCGGCGGCTGAGGGGGCCGGTGTGCGTGCGGAGGTCTGGACCGCTGTCGGCCCGTACGCCATCATGACGGATCCATGACAACGATGGCATCGGGCCCACGGCGCCGTCGGATCCGGCAGCGAGGGCGGTCATCGTGCACGGACTTCTCGTCAGGGCCTCACTGGCCGCGGCCCTCCTGACGGCGCCCCTGTCCCAGGCCACCGCGCCGGCGGCGCCCGGCCACCGGGACGTGACCGCCACCGCCGCCGCACCGCCCTCGGCCCCGGGCACGGTCACCGCCGCCGCACCGTCCTCCGCGCCGCGCGCGGTCACCGACGCCGAGGCCGGCTGGACCCCGCCGCTCAGCACGCGGGGCCGCTGGATCGTGGACGCCGACGGCGACCGCTTCAAGCTCCGCTCCGGGAACTGGCACGGAGCCAGCGGCACCTGGAACGGCTCCGGCAGCCGGGACGACGACGCCAACCACCACGCGGGCGAGAACGCGGGCCGGGTCCCGCTCGGCCTGGACCGCGCCCCGATGGCCGAGATCGTCGCGGGCTTCCGGGAGATCGGGATCAACAGCATCCGGCTGCCCTTCTCCAACGAGATGGTCCACGACACCGCTCCCGTCACCGACGACGCCGTCGCCGCCAACCCCTCCCTGCGCGGCCGGACCCCGCTGCAGGTGTACGACGCCGTGGTGCGCGAACTGACCGCCGCCGGTCTCGCGGTGATCCTCAACAACCACACCAACACCACCCGCTGGTGCTGCGGCGTCGACGGCAACGAACGCTGGAACGCGAGCCGCACCACCGAGCAGTGGGAGAGCGACTGGCTGTTCATGGCCCGCCGGTACCGGGACAACGACCGCGTGGTGGGCGCCGACCTGTACAACGAGGTGCGCCGCTCGGTCTGGGACGACCCGAACTGGGGGCGCGGCGACCGGCACGACTGGTTCGCCGCCTCGCAGCGCGCCGCCGACCGCATCCTCACCGAGGCGGCCCCCGACCTGCTGATCGTGGTCGAGGGCATCAACTGGACCGGCATCCCCGTCGACGGGTTCCCGCACGAGCGGCCCACCCTGGAACCGGCCCGCCACCTCTCCCACACCCTCGTCGACTCCGGCAAGCTGGTCTACTCCGCCCACTTCTACGGCTACACCGGCCCCCGGCACAGCGGCGCCACCGGCCTGGGCGAGACCAGCGACCCGCGATACCAGGACCTGACCCCGGCCGAACTGACCGACGTCGTCAACCGCCAGGCCCTGTTCGTGGCCGCCGAGACCGGCCGGCACTTCACCGCCCCCGTCTGGATCAGCGAGTTCGGCGTCGGAGGCCGCGAGGAGACCGCCGCCGCACCACGCGCCTGGTTCGAGAACTTCGTCGACCACCTGATCCGCAGCGACGCCGACTTCGCCTACTGGCCCCTGGTCGGCTGGCACGACAACCGCCGGGGCAACGGCTGGGCCCTGCTGCACTGGGACGCGGCCGGCCACCGCATGGGCGTGTACGACGGAGACGACTGGCGGGCCGCCGCCTGGAGCCGCCTGGTGCGGGCCGAGGGCCGTACCGGTCCGGTGGCCCCGGCCGCCGGCTGGTCCCAGCTCAGCCCCGACCACGGGGACTTCGTCCAGTCCCGCCGGATGCGCGCCCTGCCCGACTTCGACCCCGGCGCCCGCAAGGCCGTCTGCCCGGACGGCCGTCGCCTGCTCGGCCTGAGCCACACCGGCCGCCGCGGCCTGTGCTCGGACGTGACCGCCGGCGCCCTCGCCGCACCGGGCGGCGGGCACCGCGTGGTCGTCGACGAGCGGTACGTCGAGGCGGGCCGGGACTGGGCCGGCGGGTACACCAAGCTGCAGTGCCCCGAGGGGTACTTCATGACCGGGTACGCGGTGCGCGGCGAGGCCGTCTCCTCCGCACTCTGTTTCGAGGCGGCCCCCGGCCGGCTCGGCGGGAACGGCCGCACGGTGTGGTTCGACCGCGGGGACGACCGGGGCCCGGCCCCCAGGGGCGGCGACTTCGCCCACGGCCACTACAAGGGGCAGTGCGCCGACGGGGAGTACGCGGCCGGGATCGCCTACACCGGCCGCCTGGGCTCCTGGCGCACCCCGGACGCGCTGTACTGCCGTGCCCTGCGCTGACCGCCGTCCGCGGTCCGCACGCCCGGCCGCCGCCGGGTGAGACGGGCGCGCACGGGGATGAGCCCTCTGGCCATGGAGCGTCCCACCACCGCCGACTTGAATGACGATATGAACGCCATGAACGACACGAACGACACCATGAGCCATCGGACGCAGCACGCCGCTTTGTCATCGGCATCGGCATCGTCACCGGCATCCGCACCCATCCTCGTCATCGGCGCCACCGGCAAGACCGGCCGACGGGTCGTCGACCGTCTCCGGGCACTCGGCCGCCCCGTGCGGGCGGGCTCCCGCAGCACCGGGACCCGCTTCGTCTGGGAGGACGAGGGCACCTGGCAGGACGCCCTGGACGGTGCCTCCGCCGCGTACGTGACCTACTACCCGGACCTGGCGTTCCCCGGGGCGAAGGAGGCCGTCGGCCGCTTCGCCGCCTTCGCCGTCGCCCGGGGTGTGCGCCGACTGGTGCTGCTCTCCGGCCGGGGCGAGGAGGGTGCCGTCGCCTCGGAGGACGCCCTCAAGGCGTCCGGCTGCGACTGGACCGTGGTCCGGGCGAACTGGTTCCACCAGAACTTCAGCGAGAGCTTCTTCCTCGGACCCGTCCGCTCGGGCGAACTGGCGCTGCCCACCGGGGACGCCGTCGAACCCTTCGTGGACGCCGACGACATCGCCGACGTGGTGGCCGCCGCCCTCACCGACGGACGTCATGCCGGCCGCACCTACGAACTGTCCGGCCCCCGCCTCCTGAGCCTGCACGACGTGGCCCGCGAACTGTCGGCCGCCACCGGCCGGACCATCACCTACGTCCCGGTCGGCGCCGGCGACTACCGGGCGGCACTGCGCGAGGCGGGCGAACCGGAGGAGTTCGCCGACCTCTTCAATTTGATCGTCGACGGCCGGAACGCGAGCGTGGTGCACGGTGTCCGCGAAGCCCTCGGGCGGGAGCCGAAGGACTTCTCCGCCTACGCCCGCGAGACCGCGGCCACCGGGGTCTGGGACGCCTGATCACCGTCGTCGCGCGCGGGAGGGGAGCACCGGGGCGGAGGGCTCCGCGGAACGCCTACCCTTGAGCAATGACCAGCAGCAGCGACCGGAGCCGGGCAGTGGACGTTCGATCATCCAAGACGTACGAGATTCGCACCTACGGGTGCCAGATGAACGTCCACGACTCCGAGCGATTGGCCGGGCTGCTGGAGGACGCGGGCTACGTCCGTGCCCCGGGAGGCGCGGACGGGGAGGCGGACGTCGTCGTCTTCAACACCTGCGCCGTCCGGGAGAACGCCGACAACAAGCTCTACGGCAACCTCGGCCACCTCGCCCCCAAGAAGGCGAGCCGCCCCGGCATGCAGATCGCGGTCGGCGGCTGCCTGGCGCAGAAGGACCGCGACACCATCGTCGAGCGGGCCCCCTGGGTGGACGTCGTCTTCGGCACGCACAACATCGGCAAGCTGCCGGTGCTGCTGGAGCGGGCCCGGGTGCAGGAGGAGGCCCAGGTCGAGATCGCCGAGTCGCTGGAGGCGTTCCCCTCCACGCTCCCGACCCGCCGCGAGAGCGCCTACGCGGCCTGGGTGTCGATCTCCGTCGGCTGCAACAACACCTGCACCTTCTGCATCGTCCCGGCGCTGCGGGGCAAGGAGAAGGACCGCCGCCCCGGCGACATCCTCGCCGAGATCGAGGCCCTGGTCGCCGACGGCGTCTCCGAGATCACGCTGCTCGGCCAGAACGTCAACGCCTACGGCTCCGACATCGGCGACCGTGAGGCGTTCAGCAAGCTCCTGCGGGCCTGCGGGACCATCGACGGCCTGGAGCGCGTCCGGTTCACCTCCCCGCACCCGCGGGACTTCACCGACGACGTCATCGCCGCCATGGCCGAGACGCCCAACGTGATGCCCCAGCTGCACATGCCCCTGCAGTCCGGCTCGGACACGGTGCTCAAGGCCATGCGCCGCTCCTACCGGCAGGAGCGCTACCTGGGGATCATCGACAAGGTCCGGGCCGCCATCCCGCACGCCGCGATCAGCACCGACATCATCGTGGGCTTCCCCGGCGAGACCGAGGAGGACTTCGAGCAGACCCTGCACGTGGTGCGCGAGGCGCGCTTCGCGCAGGCGTTCACCTTCCAGTACTCCAAGCGGCCGGGCACCCCGGCCGCCGAGATGGACGGCCAGATCCCCAAGAAGGTCGTGCAGGAGCGCTACGAGCGGCTGGTGGCCCTCCAGGAGGAGATCTCCTGGGAGGAGAACAAGAAGCAGGTCGGCCGGACCCTCGAACTGATGGTCGCGGAGGGCGAGGGCCGCAAGGACGACACCACCCACCGCCTCTCCGGCCGTGCCCCGGACAACCGCCTGGTGCACTTCACCAAGCCGGACGCCGAGGTGCGCCCCGGTGACGTGGTGACCGTCGAGATCACCTACGCCGCCCCGCACCACCTCCTCGCGGAGGGCGCCGTCCTGGACGTGCGGCGCACGCGCGCCGGCGACGCCTGGGAGAAGCGCACCGCGGAGAAGAACGCCCAGCCCGCCGGCGTCATGCTCGGGCTGCCGACGATCGGTGTCCCCGAGCCGCTCCCGGCCGCGTCCGGCGGCTGCGGCCGCGACTGACCCGGGGCGTCGCCCGGGCCGGGCCCGGCCGGGTGCGGGTTCCGGAGCTCGGGCCGGCCCGGCCGGGAGGCCGCCCGAAGCCCGGGCGGCAGTACGGTCCGGCCCCCGGCGCCCGCCCGCGGTGGCACGGCCGGTCACGACCGGTCGGCGACGGCTGCCCCGAGCGGGGGCGCGGCGGGGCGCGGGCCACGGGCGGGGGACGCGGTGGGAAGCGGGCCACGGGCGTGCGGTGGGCCGGGACACCGGGGCGCGGGCTACGCTGCCGATCATGCTAGTCGCCGCCGCTGTCTGCCCCTGCCCGCCGCTGCTCGTCCCCGAGATCGCCGCGGGCGCCGCTCCCGAACTGGACGCCGCGCGCGCCGCCTGCGCGGACGCGATCGGGGTGCTCGCCGCGGCCCGCCCGGATCTGCTCGTGGTGGTCGGTCCGACGGAGGACGCCGGCCCCGAGCTCTTCCCCGGTGGCACGCAGGGCTCCTTCCGCGGCTTCGGCGTCGGGCTCGACGTACGGCTCGGGGCGCGCGCGGACGGCGACGGGAGCGCCGGTGCCCTGCCGGACGCCGGGGGGCGGGAACTCCCGCCCGCGCTGTCCGTGGGGGCCTGGCTGCTGTCCCGCAGCGGATGGGCCGGAGCCCGGGTCGAGGGCCTCGGCGTGGGGGAACCCCTCGCGCCGGAGCAGTGTGCCGACCGGGGGAGCGAGATCGGCGCCCGGGCGGAGCGGGTGGCGCTCCTCGTGATGGGCGATGCCAGCGCGTGCCGCACGCTCAAGGCGCCCGGGTACCTGGACGAGCGGGCGGCGCCGTTCGACGCCGGGGTGGCGCGGGCGCTGGAGACGGCCGACACGGCCGCCCTGCGCGCGCTGGACCCCGTCCTGGCCCGGGAACTGAAGGTGTCCGGGCGGGCCCCCTGGCAGGTGCTGGCGGGCGCGGCGGAGAACGCCGGCCTGGAGGGCGCACTGCTGTACGACGACGCCCCCTACGGGGTGGGCTACCTGGTGGCCACCTGGTCCTGACGCGGCCGGACGGGGCCCGTGCCGGCCCGTCCGGCCGGCGCGACGGACGGCGGCCGCGGACCGCCGGCCTCACCGCACCGCCGGAGGCGCGGTACCGCCGGAGGCGCGGTACCGCCGGAGGCGCGGTACCGCCGGAGGCGCGGTACCGCCGGACGCCGGGAGCGCCGCGACGCCGGGCGGCCGGAGGCACAGTGCCTCCGGCCGTCCGGCGTCGTCCTGCCCCACCGCTCAGGAAGCGGGCGGGGGCCCCGCGGGCGGCGTGGCGCCGCCGGTGCCCGCGCTGCCGGGGTCGTCCTTCTGCGCGAGCCGGTCCACGGCGTCCTTGGCCTTGCCGGTACCCGTCTGGATGCGGTCGCTGTACTTGCCCTTGGTCCGCTGGTCGACGGTCTTCGCGGCCTTGTCCAGGCCGTGCTGGATCTTGTCCCCGTGCTGCTGGGCGAGGTCGGAGACCTTGCCCTTCGCGGGGCCCAGTTTGGCCTTCAGATTGTCCATGAGACCCATGGTTCACCTTCCGTCGCGGACGTCTATGTGCGGGCGCCCTCACCGGCGTCGCTGCCGGCCGCCTCGGCGGACTGCTGCTTCGGGATCCCGATGCCGTCGGAGCCGGTGGCGGAGCCGGAGGCCGGCCCGCCGTCGGAGCCGGTGGCGGACCCGGAGGCCGGCCCGTCGTCGGACGGCTCGGGAGCCGCGGCGGACCGCTCCGCCGCCGGGACCGGCTCCGCGGTGTCCTCGGCCGCGCTGTCGGCCGCCGACTCGCCCGCAGGCCGCTCGCCGGTCTCCGTCCCCTCCTCCGCCGGGGTCCCGGCCGGCCGGGCCTCCTCCGTCTCCGTGGTTCCGGCGGCCTCGGCCGTCCCGGCCTTGGTTCTCCGAAGAAGCCGTGCAAAAACGCCCATGTCAACTCCATACGGTACTCGTGCGGGCGGCGTCCCGCGTCGTGGCGCGTGGTCCCGCGCTGCAACGGGAACGACCCGGCCCGGGCCTCGTCACGTAACTCGTTCGAGACCCGGACAGGAGGTTTGGGAGACTGGATCGGTGAGCAGCGCAGCCCCCACCCCCCGCGTCATCGCCGTCGTCGGCCCCACGGCGGCCGGAAAGTCCGATCTGGGCGTTTATCTGGCGCAACAGCTGGGCGGTGAGGTCGTCAACGCCGACTCGATGCAGCTCTACCGAGGGATGGACATCGGCACCGCCAAGCTGACGCCCGAGGAGCGCGGCGGAGTGCCGCACCACCTCCTGGACATCTGGGACGTGACCGTCACCGCCTCCGTCGCCGAGTACCAGCGCCTCGCGCGGGAACGGATCGACGCCCTGCTCGCCGAGGGGCGCTGGCCCGTCCTGGTGGGCGGTTCCGGGCTCTACGTCCGGGGAGCCGTCGACAACCTCGAGTTCCCCGGCACCGACCCCGAGGTCAGGGCCCGGCTGGAGGAGGAGCTCACTCTGCGCGGCTCCGGCGCGCTGCACGCCCGGCTCGCCGCCGCCGACCCCGAGGCCGCCCGGGCCATCCTGCCGAGCAACGGGCGCCGGATCGTCCGCGCCCTCGAGGTGATCGAGATCACCGGCCGGCCGTTCACCGCCAACCTGCCCGGTCACGACGCGGTCTACGACACCCTCCAGATCGGGGTGGACGTGGCCCGGCCCGAGCTGGACGAGCGCATCGCCCGCCGGGTCGACCGCATGTGGGAGGCCGGACTGGTGGAGGAAGTGCGCGCATTGGAGGCGCAGGGGTTGCGTGAGGGGCGTACGGCGTCGCGGGCGCTCGGCTACCAGCAGGTGCTCACGGCGCTCGCGGGCGAGTGCACCCTCGACGAGGCACGGGCGGAGACCGTGCGCGCCACCAAACGCTTCGCGCGCCGTCAGGATTCATGGTTCAGGCGCGACCCGCGGGTGCACTGGTTGAGTGGGGCCGCGGAAGACCTGGGGGAACTTCCGCAGCTCGCGCTGTCGTTGGTCGAACGACCGGTTACAGCCTGATCACGTCCTGGCATCGGGACGCCCAGGCCGTCATCCGGGCCTGTGACGGCGTGCCATCATCGAGCTTCGATCGACCAAGTGGAGTCCAAGTTGGGAGGGCGCGTGGCGATGGAGGCCGGCCCTCGCGACACCGCACACGGCACCGAACACCTCACCACCGAGCGGGGTGGACGGGAGCAGGAAACCGACCGTCTCAGCCCCGACGGGCCGGAGGAGACGCAGGGCGGTGTGACCGACGACGGCCCGGAGCCGGACGAGATGTTCGCGGGCGGCGACGAGGTCGAGGTCGAGCTGCGTCCGCAGCGCCGGCTGCGGCTGTGGCAGCTCGCCCCCATCGTCGGCCTGGCCGCGGTCGGCTCCCTGATGTTCGCCTTCCCGCTCGCCTTCGACTTCGGCGACAGCGGTGCCGTGATCGCCATGCTGGGCCTGCTGATCTGCTCCTGCTCCGCGGGGTGGGGCATGATGGCCGCCCGCCGGGTGGGGCACACCTGGCCCGGCCTGCCGTCCCGGGGCTCCGGACGCCGCCCCGACTGGCGGGTCGTGGGTGCCTACGCGGTGCTGGTCGTCGGCGTGGTCGCGCTGGCCGTCTGGCGGGTCGCCCGGCTCCGCTGACCCCGGCCGGACGGCGGTGAACGCGCCGCCGCGCCACCCCGTACGATCGAGGAATGAGCACGCGGACCGCCTTCCTCAAGGGGCACGGCACCGAGAACGACTTCGTGATCGTCCCGGATCCCGAGAACACCGTCGACCTGCCCCCGGCCGCCGTCGCCGCGCTGTGCGACCGCCGCGCGGGCATCGGCGGCGACGGACTGCTGCACGTCGTGCGGTCCGCCGCCCACCCGGAGGCGCGTGCCATGGCGGCCGAGGCCGAGTGGTTCATGGACTACCGCAACGGCGACGGCTCGGTCGCCGAGATGTGCGGCAACGGCGTACGGGTCTTCGCGCGCTACCTCCAGCACGCCGGGTACGCGGCGGAGGGGGACCTCGCGATCGCCACCCGCGGGGGCGTGAAGACCGTGCACCTCGCCAAGGACGGCGACATCACCGTCGGCATGGGCCGCGCCCTGCTCCCCGAGGGGGAGGTCACGGTGCGCGTCGGCGACCGGAGCTGGCCCGCCCGCAACGTGAACATGGGCAACCCGCACGCCGTCGCCTTCGTCGAGGACCTGGCGCACGCCGGCGACCTGCTGGCGCCGCCCCCGGTCGCCCCGGCCACCGCCTACCCGGACGGGGTGAACGTCGAGTTCGTGGCCGACCGCGGTCCGCGCCACGTGGCCATGCGGGTCCACGAGCGCGGAGCCGGGGAGACCCGTTCCTGCGGCACCGGCGCCTGCGCCGTCGCCGTGGCCGCCGCCCGCCGGGACGGCGCCGACCCCACGGTCACCGGCACCCCCGCCACGTACACCGTGGACGTCCCCGGAGGAACGCTGGTGATCACCGAACGGCCCGACGGCGAGATCGAGATGACCGGACCGGCGGTGATCGTCGCCGAGGGCTGGATCGAGCCGGAGTGGCTGGAGAAGGCACTCGGCCGAGGGCGGTGACGGCTTGACATCCCTAGGGCGTGAGCGTCTCCCGGCAGCCTTCGCGGTGCCGGGAGCCGAGTGCGGCTTCGGGATCAAGGGCGACCGGCTCACCGGTGGCGTGAAAGCGTCGCCGCGCCGTGCATCGCTCGAATGGGTGATCCGTTTCACGCTCGGCCGGAGGCGGCCGGTCGCGCATGCTGGGCTCGGTAGCATCAAGCACCGGCCCGGACGGAAGGACGCGCAGCGTCCCCCGAGCCCGAGTCCGCCCTGGGACGCCCCGTCCGCCGGTCCACGCAGCCGGAGGTGCCCATGAATGCCGAGGCCGTCGATCCCGCGATGCCGGGTGGCGCGACAGCGGGTCACGACACACCGGCGGGCGCACGCAGGAAGACCCGCCCCCGGCTCGACCTGCGCCGGCTGGGCCGCGCCGCGCTCCTCGGCCCCGCCGCCCGGGGGCGGCTCCCCGACGCCATCGGCCACGTGGTCGAGGCCCACCGCCAGCACCACCCCGACGCCGACCTCGACCCGCTGCGCCGCGCCTACCTCCTGGCGGAGTCCTCGCACCGCGGCCAGATGCGCAAGAGCGGCGAGCCGTACATCACCCATCCGCTCGCGGTGACCCTGATCCTCGCCGAACTCGGTGCCGAGACCACCACGTTGACCGCCTCGCTGCTCCACGACACCGTCGAGGACACCGATGTGACGCTGGATCAGGTGCGCGAGCAGTTCGGCGAGGAGGTCCGCTACCTCGTCGACGGCGTCACCAAGCTGGAGAAGGTCGACTACGGCGCCGCGGCCGAGCCCGAGACGTTCCGCAAGATGCTGGTCGCCACGGGCAACGACGTGCGCGTGATGTCGATCAAACTCGCCGACCGGCTGCACAACATGCGCACCCTGGGCGTGATGCGTCCCGCGAAGCAGGAACGCATCGCCAAGGTCACCCGGGACGTGCTCATCCCGCTGGCCGAACGGCTCGGCGTGCAGGCGCTGAAGACGGAACTCGAGGACCTGGCCTTCGCCATCCTGCACCCCGAGGAGTACGAGCACACCCGTCGGCTGATCCTGGCCAACGCGGACCGTACGGACGACCCCCTCGCCGAGGTCGCCGACGACGTCCGCGCGGTGCTCCGGGAGGCGGACATCACCGCCGAGGTGCTCATCCGGCCCCGCCACTTCCTCTCCGTGCACCGGGTGTCCCGCAAACGCGGCCGGCTGCGCGGCGCCGACTTCGGCCGCGTCCTCGTCCTGGTCGGCGAGGACGCCGACTGCTACGGCGTGCTGGGCGAACTGCACACCTGCATGACGCCGGTGGTCTCGGAGTTCAAGGACTTCATCGCCGTCCCCAAGTTCAACCTGTACCAGTCGCTGCACACCGCCGTCGCCCGGGAGGACGGCCAGGTCGTCGAGGTCCTCATCCGCACGCATCAGATGCACAAGGTGGCCGAGGCCGGAGTCGTCGCCCTGGGCAACCCCTACGCGGCGCCCCCGGAGGAGCAGTCGGCGCCGGACGGCGAACGCGCGGACCCGACCCGCCCCGGCTGGCTCTCCCGCCTGCTGGACTGGCAGCGGGCCGCCCCCGACCCCGACACCTTCTGGTCCACCCTGCGCGAGGACCTGTCCCAGGACCGGGAGATCACCGTCTTCCGCCCCGACGGCGGCGCCCTCGGCCTGCCCGAGGGCGCCACCTGCGTGGACGCCGCGTACGCGCAGTACGGCGAGGACGCCCACGCGTGCATCGGAGCCCGGGTCAACGGCCGCCTCGCCACCCTCGGCACCGTGCTGAAGGACGGCGACACGGTGCAGCTGCTGATGGGCCAGGACCCCGCGTCCGAACCGTCCCGGGCATGGCTCGACCACGCCCAGACCCCCGCCGCGCGGATCGCCATCCAGCGCCGGCTGGCCGCCCGCCCCGCCGAGGAGAGCGGCACCAGGACCGAGCATCCGGCCCGCCCCGCCCGGCCCGGCGCGGCCGAACCCGCCCCGGCGCCTCCCGCCGGGGAGTCGGCGGACCGCCCCCCGGCGGCGCACGCCGAGGTCCTGGCCGACCGCCCCGCCACGGCGGTACGGCTCGCCCGCTGCTGCACACCCGTCCCGCCGGACGAGATCACCGGCTTCGCCGTACGCGGCGGCGTGGTCACCGTGCACCGGGCCGAGTGCGCCGCCGTCACCCGCATGAAGGGGGCGGGGCGCGAGGAGGTCGGCGTGCGCTGGGGCGAGGGCGCCGAATGCCGGGTGACCCTGGTCGCCGAATCGTTCGTCCGGCCCCACCTGCTCGCCGACCTCACGGAGGCCATGGCCGTCGAGGGCGCCGAGATCGTCTCCGCGACCGTCGAACCACCCACCCAGCAGCAGGTGCGGCACACCTACACCGTGCACCTGCCGGACGCCGCCCACCTGCCCGCCCTGATGCGTGCCATGCGCAACGTCGCCGGGGTCTACGACGTCAGCCGCGCCCAGCCGCAGCCCTCGGGGGCCTGAGACCGCCCCGGGGCACCCGCCCCCGGGGCGCGCTCCGGTGACGTGAGCGCGGCGCAGGTGCTTCCGTGACGTGAGCGCGGCGCAGTGCTTCCGTGCGCCGGGATGCGGACGGGCCGCCGAAGCCGCCCGTGCGGCCCTACGGCATCCGCCCTTCGCCCCTCGCCTGTCGCCTGCCGCCTGTCGCCCCTCGCCCTTCGTGCGGACCGAGCCCCGGCCTGGGGCGGCGGACCGTCACCCGCTCCCGGTAGGCGGACGCCCCCGACGCCTGCCCGCTCGGGGGCCGGGCCCCGGCCCGCCGCGGGACGTCGTCCCGTCCACGCACCCGATCGGGTGCGTGGGAAGCGCGCCGTCGCCGCGGGGCGGGCGCACGCTGATAGCCGTGGGGCATGCCGCTCACCCCCGCCCACCGGGCCGCCCACGGCCGCGTCCTGCCCATCGCCGCCCCGCGTTCCCGCCGGAGGCGCACGGCCGCCGCGCTGCTGGCCTCGGCCGTCTCCGTCTGCCTGGTCGCGGCGAGCGCCCCGGCCGTCCCGCTGGGCGTCGGCGACCGCCTCTTCCCCCACCTCGGCAACCCCGGCTACGACGTGGCGTCGTACGACCTGCGGCTGGACTACTCCGGCCGCAACGACGCGCCGCTGCGGGCGGTCACCACCATCGACGCCCGGACCACCGCGGACCTCGACCGGATCAACCTCGACTTCGCCCACGGAACCGTCCACTCCGTGGACGTGGACGGCGAACCCGCCGCCTTCACCGGCGCCGGCGAGGACCTGGTGATCACCCCCGAGGACGGGCTGGAGCGGGGCGAGTGGACCCGCATCACCGTGCGGCACACCAGCGATCCGGTGAGCCCGGGAGACCGCGAGGGGGGCTGGGTGCGCACCGCGGACGGTCTCGCGATGGCCAACCAGGCCGACGCCGCGCACCTGGTGTTCCCCTGCAACGACCATCCCTCCGACAAGGCGCTGTTCACCTTCCGGATCACCGCCCCCGACGGTCACACCGCGGTCGCCAACGGTCTGCGCACCCACGTCGACCGCGCCGGGGGCGAGACCACCTGGACCTACCGGACCCGGCACCCCATGGCGACCGAACTCGCCCAGGTGTCCATCGGCCGGTCCGCCGTGGTCCACCGCGACGGCCCCCATGGACTGCCCCTGCGGGACGTGGTGCCCGCCGGGCAGCGCGAGAGGCTCGAACCGTGGCTGGCGAAGACCCCCGGGCAGATCGCCTGGATGGAGGACCGGGTCGGCCGCTACCCCTTCGAGACGTACGGGGTGCTCCTGGCCGACGCCTCGACCGGCTTCGCACTCGAGACCCAGACCCTCTCCCTCTTCGAGCGGGACCTCTTCACGGACCCGGCCTACCCGGAGTGGTACGTCGAGTCGATCATGGTGCACGAGCTGGCCCACCAGTGGTTCGGCAACAGCGTCAGCCCCGGCACCTGGTCCGACCTCTGGCTCGGCGAGGGACACGCCACCTGGTACGAGGCCCTCTACACCGAGGAGAAGGCGGGACGGTCGATGCAGGCCCGGATGAAGGCCGCCTACGAGGCGTCCGACCGGTGGCGCACCGCCGGCGGACCGCCTGCCGCCCCCGAGCCGCCGGACACCGGCCGCAAGATCGGCATCTTCCGGCCGAACGTCTACGACGGGGCCGCGCTGGTGCTCTACGCCCTGCGGCAGGAGATCGGGCGGGACGCCTTCGACCGCCTGCAACGCACCTGGGTCGGCCGCCACCGGGACGGCAACGCCACCACGGCCGACTTCGTCCGGCTCGCCTCCGAGACCGCTGGACGCGACCTCACCGCGTTCCTGCACCCCTGGCTGTACGGCGAGAAGACACCGCCGATGCCCGGGCACCCCGACTGGACGTCCGGGACGCGTGCCGCCGCCGGCGCGCGCTGACCGTGCCGGAACCGGGCGATAACACGGTGACGAGACGGGCCGTTCCGTGCGACCATCATCGGGACGGCACGGCGGGGCACACCGGGAATCCCACGGGGTACCCGTGCGTTGTGAACAGTGACGGAACACGTTCCGTGCACGCGTCTCGCAGCCGGAGCCCCGGAACTCCGGAGGCCATCCGGTCGCCGGGCGTCGCCGCAGACGGCTTCCCATCTACGTAAGGATCCAATGACCTCCTCTTCTTCCCCTTCCCAGGACACCCAGCGCCGCACGCAGAGCCACCCCGAGGGACTTCGGGCCGATGCCCTGATGGAAGAGGACGTCGCCTGGAGCTTCGAGATCGACGGAGAGCGGGACGGCGACCAGTTCGACCGCACCGAGCGCGCGGCCCTGCGCCGCGTCGCGAGCCTGTCCACCGAACTCGAGGACGTCACCGAGGTCGAGTACCGGCAGCTCCGTCTGGAGCGGGTGGTCCTCGTCGGCGTGTGGACGACCGGCACCGCCCGGGAGGCGGAGAACTCCCTCGCGGAACTCGCCGCCCTCGCCGAGACGGCCGGCGCCCTGGTGCTCGACGGCGTGATCCAGCGCCGCGACAAGCCCGACGCGTCCACCTACATCGGCTCCGGCAAGGCCGAGCAGCTGCGCGACATCGTGCTCGAGACGGGCGCGGACACCGTCATCTGCGACGGTGAGCTCAGCCCGGGCCAGCTCATCCACCTCGAGGACGTCGTCAAGGTCAAGGTCATCGACCGCACGGCGCTGATCCTCGACATCTTCGCCCAGCACGCCAAGTCCCGTGAGGGCAAGGCGCAGGTCTCGCTCGCGCAGATGCAGTACATGCTGCCGCGCCTGCGCGGCTGGGGTCAGTCGCTGTCCCGGCAGATGGGCGGCGGCAAGGGCGGCGGCCTCGCCACCCGTGGTCCCGGTGAGACCAAGATCGAGACCGACCGGCGGCGCATCCGCGAGAAGATGGCGAAGATGCGCCGGGAGATCGCGGAGATGAAGACCGGCCGCGAGATCAAGCGGCAGGAGCGCAAGCGTCACAAGGTGCCCTCGGTCGCCATCGCCGGCTACACCAACGCCGGCAAGTCCTCCCTGCTCAACCGTCTCACGGGCGCGGGCGTGCTGGTGGAGAACCAGCTGTTCGCGACGCTCGACCCGACCGTGCGCCGGGCCGAGACCCCGAGCGGCCGGCTGTACACGCTGGCGGACACCGTCGGCTTCGTACGGCACCTGCCGCACCACCTGGTCGAGGCCTTCCGCTCCACCATGGAGGAGGTCGGCGACTCCGACCTGATCCTGCACGTGGTGGACGGCTCGCACCCGGCGCCCGAGGAGCAGCTGGCGGCCGTGCGCGAGGTGATCCGGGACGTCGGAGCCACCGATGTGCCCGAGATCGTGGTGATCAACAAGGCGGACGCCGCCGATCCGCTCACCCTCCAGCGGCTGCTGCGCATGGAGAAGCGCTCCATCGCGGTCTCGGCCCGCACCGGCCAGGGCATCGAACAACTGCTGGCGTACATCGACCAGGAGCTGCCCCGCCCGTCGGTGGAGACCGAGGTGCTCGTCCCGTACACCCACGGCAAGCTGGTGGCCCGCGCGCACGACGAGGGCGAGGTGATCTCCGAGGAACACACCCCGGAGGGCACGCTGCTCAAACTGCGGGTGCACGAGGAACTCGCCGCCGAACTGGCGCCGTACGTACCGAGTCCGGCCGGCTGATCCAGCCGCCTCGTACGAGGAGGCCCGCCCCTGCTCCGGCAGGGGCGGGCCTTCGCCGTGGGTGCGGCAGGGATCACCGGCCGCCGTACGTCCGGCTCATGTTCTGGTACAGCGCCTCGGCGTCCCGGCCGAGCAGCGGGCCCGCGAGCCAGGTGTGGTCGGTCGGACCGATCGAGGTGTTGGAGACCAGGACCGTCCTGCCGTCGCGGACCCGGAACCACCCGCCGCCCGAGGAGCCGCCGGTCATCGTGCAGCCGATCCGGTACATCGTCGGCAGGTTCGCGGCGAGGGAGAACCGGCCGGGCGTGTCCAGGCACTTGAACATCCGCAGCCCGTCGTAGGGCGCCGCCGCCGGGTAGCCCCACGCGCCCATCCGGCCCGCCTCGGCGGCCGAGGGGGCGGAGAAGTCCACCTCCAGCGCGGCGCCGACGGTCTCCTCCAGGGACTCGCCGCCCTGCTCCGGCTTCACGTGCAGCACCGCATAGTCGTACGGCGCCCCGGCGCCCCCCGACTCCGAACCGCCCTGGATCCACCCGTTGGACGTCGACGCCCAGTCGGCCCACCAGTTGCCGTAGGGCGCGATCTCCGCCGAGGCGGCGTCGGTGAGTTCACCGCCGGGCTTGCCGAGGTCGTTGTACGCCGGGACGAAGACCAGGTTCCGGTACCAGCCGCCGTCGGCACCGGCGTGCACGCAGTGCCCGGCCGTCCACACCAGGTTGGACTTCCCGGGGCGGTTCACGTCCTTGACGACCGTGCCGGAACAGACGCTCGGACCGTCGGGGGAGTCGAAGAAGACCTTGCCGACGGGAGCGGCGTGGTCGTGGTACGGCGTCCTCTCGGCCTCCGCGCGCACCGGCGCGGGTTCCGGGTCGCTGACCCCCGCCGCCGCCCGTGCGTCCTTCGTCGAGACGGTCTTGTCGGCCTCCTCGGCGGAGCGCATCCGCTCCGGCTTCCACAGACCCTCGATCACCGGGTTGACGAAGTCCTCGGCCTCGCTGAGCCAGGTGTCCCGGTCCCAGTCCTTCCAGCCGCCGTCCGTCCACCGGTCGACGTCGATGCCGTGCTCCTCCAGCCGGTCCGTGAGGTCGGACGGGAGGGAGACCTTGCCGTCGGCGTCGTCCGCCGCCCGGGACGCGCCCGACGCCTGCCTGCCGCCCACCTCGTTCCCGGAGGAGCCGCCGCACGCGGTCCCGGTCAGCGCCAGGACGGCGAGGAGCCCGGTGGCGGCGAGGACGGTGCGGCGCCGTCCCGGCCGGCGAGCCGCGGACGCGGAGGCGGGCGAGGAGCCGGCTCCGGGTGGACGGGACATGGATCGGCGGGACATGGATCGGCGGGACGTGGACTGCCGGGACGTGGACTGACGGGACGTGGATGGACGGATTGACCTCATGATGTGGTGACCCCCCCGTTGGAACCGATGACCTGCGGTGCCGGGCGGGCGCGTGGCCGGCCCGGCTTCGTTGGATGGGTGCGTGTGTGTGCGTGTGCGCGCCGCGCGGTGCGCGCCCCCGAGCGCGGCACGGGCCGCTGCCGCTGCCGCGTACGCCGTGCCGCGCTCCCGGGCGCCGGGCGAGGCCCCTATGGCCCCCGGTTCGTTCGGACCACCGTGCCGGTCCCGCGGCCTGGGCCCTCTCATGGCCCGGGCCCGCGTGCCGACGCGCAGGCGGGCCCGGGGAGCCGGGTCACTGCCCGGCGAACTTCTCGCTGACCGCGTCGTACACGCCCTTGGCCTCGTCACCCAGCCGCGGACCGGCCAGCCAGCCCGACGTCACCGGACCGATGGACGTGTTGGAGACCAGCGCGGGCTTGCCGTCCGAGCCGTTGGCGATCCAGCCGCCCCCCGACGAACCGGCGGTCATGCTGCACCCGATGCGGTACATCGTCGGATCCGAGGCGGCGATGGACAGCCGGCCCGGCCGGTCCGCACAGCGGTACAGCGTCTGGCCGTCGTACGGCGGCGCGGCCGGGTAGCCGATCGCCGTCACGCTCTTCATCTCCGGCACCGCCGGGGCGTCGAAGTCGACCGGCAGTGCCGAACCGACCGTCTCCTCCAGCGACTTGCCGTTGCCGCCCTTCTCCGGCGTCACATGGATCACGGCGAAGTCGTGCGCGGCACCGTCACCGCCCGTGGAACCGCCCTGCTCGATCCACTGGTCCGAGGTCTGCGCCCAGTCGCCCCACCAGACACCGTAGGGAGCGACCTCCTCCTCGGCCGCGCCCTCCAGCTCCTTGGTGGACATGCCCGAGTCGTTGTACGACGGCACGAAGGCGATGTTGCGGTACCAGCCGCCCTTCTTGCCCGCGTGCACGCAGTGGCCGGCGGTCCACACCATGTTGGACCTGCCCGGGTTGGCCGGGTCCTTCACGACCGTCGCCGAGCACACCATGGTGCCCTCGGGCGAGTCGAAGAACACCTTGCCCGCCGTGGGGGCGTTGGCGTGGTACGACGGCGGCACCGCCTCCGCCTGCACCGGCTTCGGCGTGGGGTCGGTGACGCCCTGGTCACCGTCGATGTCGCTCTCGTCGACGCCCTGGTCCGGCTCCTCCGCGTCCCGCATGCGGTCCGGGTCCCACAGGTCCTCGATGATCGGGTTGATGAACTCGTTGGCCTCGCGCAGCCAGTCGTCCTTGCTCCAGTCCTTCCAGGCGCCGTCCCGCCACTTGTCGATGTCGATCCCGTGTTCCTTCAGCTTGTCCCGGATGTCGTCCGGGATCCGCAGCTTGCCGTCGTCGGCCGCGGCGGTCGCCGACGGTTCGGCGCTCGCGTCGGCGTCCCCCGAGTCGCAGGCGGTGGCGGTGAGCGCGAGCGCCGAGGCGAGCGCCACGGCGGTCAGGACGGGGGAGGTTCTGCGGCGCGGCCTCCCCCCTGAGCGGACGGTGAACGACGGCCGTGTGGATCGCATGATCTGACTCCCCCTGGTGTGGACGAACGTGGCGCAGTGGCCGTGCCCCCGGCCCCGGACCCGAACGAGTCCTGGCCGAACTCACGGTCCTGGGAACGGCACCACACACTATGCGGTTGCTGTGGGGGACATCCGACGGAACGGCAACGGTTCCGTCACGGCAGGGATCTTGAGGCAACGCGTGACCGCCGTACCGTCTCACGGGTTGAGCCAGGGGGTGCCGAGCGTCGTCCGTGTCCGCAGCGGGTGCGGACGAACCGGCGGGCCGGCGCGGACCGGCGGGCTCCGCCCTGGTCCGGCGCGATCCCGTGCGGTCCGTCCGGTCCGGCGCGCTCCGGGAACGGTGGCCGGTCCGGGAGGCAGCGGCCGGTCCGGGAGGCGGAGGCCGGCCCGGTCGCCTGGCCCGGACGGCGTGATCGCCCGTTGTCAGTGCCGGGCCGTAGGGTGGTCGCGCTATGACGAAGCCCTCACTCCCCGAACTCCTGCATGCCGCCGTCACCGCCGTCGGCGGCACGGAGCGCCCCGGTCAGGTGACCATGGCCGAATCCGTCGCCGAGGCGATCGACGACGGCTCCCATCTGCTGGTCCAGGCCGGCACCGGAACCGGAAAGTCACTGGGGTACCTGGTGCCCGCGCTCGCGCACGGCATGGGGACCCCGTCGGCCGAGGGCTGGGGGAGAGTGGTGGTCGCGACGGCCACCCTGGCCCTGCAGCGGCAGCTGGTGGAGCGGGACCTGCCCCGCACGGTGGAGGCACTGCACCCGCTGCTGCGCCGCCGCCCCGAGTTCGCGATGCTGAAGGGCCGGTCGAACTACCTCTGCCTGCACCGGCTCCACGAGGGCATGCCGCAGGACGAGGAGGAGGGCCTCTTCGACCAGTTCGAGGCCGCCGCGCCGACCAGCAAACTGGGCCAGGACCTGCTGCGGCTGCGCGACTGGTCCGACGACACGGAGACCGGCGACCGCGACGACCTCACGCCGGGTGTGTCCGACCGGGCCTGGTCGCAGGTGTCGGTGTCGTCCCGGGAGTGCCTGGGCGCCACCAAGTGCGCCTACGGGGCGGAGTGCTTCGCCGAGATGGCCCGGGAGCGCGCCAAGCTGGCCGAGGTGGTGGTCACCAACCACGCCCTGCTCGCCATCGACGCGATCGAGGGCGCCCCGGTGCTGCCGAAGCACGAGGTGCTGATCGTCGACGAGGCCCACGAACTGGTGTCCCGGGTGACCGGTGTCGCCACCGGTGAGCTCACCCCCGGCCAGGTGAACCGGGCCGTGCGCCGTGCCGCCAAACTGGTCAACGAGAAGGCCGCCGACCAGCTCCAGACCGCCGCCGAGGGCTTCGAGCGGCTGATGGAGCTCGCCCTCCCCGGCCGGCTCGAGGAGATCCCCGAGGACCTCGGCTACGCGCTGATGGCGCTGCGCGACGCCTGCCGCACGGTGATCTCCGCGATCGGCGGCACCCGCGACAAGTCCGTCCAGGACGAGGACGCGGTCCGCAAGCAGGCGCTGGCCTCGGTGGAGAGCGTGCACGACGTGGCGGAGCGGATCACCAACGGCTCCGAGTGGGACGTCGTCTGGTACGAACGCAACGAGTCCCGCGGCGGGAGCGCCTACCGGCCCGGCGGCGCCTCGCTGCGCGTCGCACCGATGTCCGTCTCCGGTCTGCTGCGCGAGAAGCTCTTCACCGAGCGTTCCGTGATCCTCACCTCCGCCACGCTGAAGCTGGGGGGCGACTTCAACGGGGTGGCGGCCTCCCTGGGCCTGGGGCCCGAGGGCAGTTCCGGCGAGGACCTGCCGGAGTGGAAGGGCGTCGACGTCGGTTCGCCGTTCGACTATCCCCGGCAGGGCATCCTGTACGTCGCCCGGCACCTGGCGCGCCCGGCCCGCGACGGCGACCGGGCCGACATGCTGGACGAGCTCACCGAACTGATCCAGGCGGCGGGCGGCCGCACGCTCGGACTGTTCTCCTCGATGCGGGCCGCTCAGCTGGCCGCCGAGGAGCTGCGCTCCCGCATCCCCGAGTTCCCGATCCTCCTGCAGGGCGAGGAGACGCTCGGCGAGCTGATCAAGAACTTCGCGGCCGATCCCCGGACCTGCCTCTTCGGCACGCTGTCGCTCTGGCAGGGCGTCGACGTGCCGGGACCGAGCTGCCAGCTCGTGGTGATGGACAAGATCCCGTTCCCGCGTCCGGACGACCCGTTGATGAGCGCACGCCAGAAGGCCGTGGAGGAGGCCGGCGGCAACGGCTTCATGGCGGTGGCGGCGACCCACGCCGCGCTCCTGATGGCCCAGGGGGCGGGCCGGCTGGTCCGGGCCTCGGGCGACCGCGGTGTCGTGGCGGTGCTGGACCAGCGGCTGGCGACGGCGCGCTACGGCAGCTACCTGAAGGCCTCCCTGCCCGACTTCTGGTACACCACGGACCGGAATCAGGTCAGGAAGTCGCTCGCCGCGATCGACGCGGCGGCCCGGCGGGCGGAGGCCGAGTCCGGCAGCGACGAGGCGTAGCCGGGGGCGGGGGGCGGACGTGCGGTGATCGCGGGTTAGCCTGTCGCGGCCGCGACAGGCTAACCCGCGATGCGGGGGCGCCCGGGCACCGGGGGCGGTCCGCCGTCGGCGTCTCCACAGGTCCTGTCCCGGAGCACACCGGGACGCGGCCCCCGAGGACGCTTGATGACGGCCCGCGACGACGGCACCGGACTCGGACTCCGGGCGCAGCGACCGGACTCCGGCTTCTGGCTTCGCCTTGGACAGAGCAGGACCCCGGAACCGGCGCAGGGGTCCCGGGGCCCGGTCGGGGGCGGGGCGGCGGTCGAGGCGGCCCCACGCGGGCTCAGACGCGCCGCAGGACGGCCACCACCTTGCCGAGGATGGTCGCGTCGTCGCCGGGGATCGGCTCGTAGGCCGCGTTGTGGGGGAGCAGCCAGACGTGGCCGTCCTCGCGCTTGAAGCGCTTGACGGTGGCCTCGCCGTCGAGCATCGCGGCGACGATGTCGCCGTTCTCCGCCACGGGCTGGCGCCGGACCGTGACCCAGTCGCCGTCGCAGATCGCGGCCTCGATCATGGAGTCGCCGACGACCTTGAGGACGAACAGCTCTCCGTCACCGACGAGCTGGCGCGGGAGGGGGAACACGTCCTCGACCGACTCCTCGGCGAGGATCGGGCCACCGGCGGCGATGCGGCCGACCAGCGGCACGTACGAGGCCGCGGGCTTGCCGGTGGTGTCCGTGGGCTGGACGGAGGCCGCCTGGTCGGAGCCACGGACCTCGTAGGCGCGCGGGCGGTGCGGGTCGCGGCGCAGGAAGCCCTTGCGCTCCAGTGCCATCAGCTGGTGTGCCACCGAGGAGGTGCTGGAGAGGCCGACCGCCTGGCCGATCTCCCGCATGGACGGCGGGTAGCCCCGCCGCTGCACGGAGTCCCGGATGACTTCGATCACCCGGCGCTGGCGGTCGGTGAGCCCGGAGCTGTCCGCCCGGATGCCGGGAGGTCGGCCCGGCAGGGAGCGCTTGTGCGTCTCGGGACTCGCGGCTTCGTTCATCACCTGCACCGGCTCGGGCCGGCCCTGGGGGCGGTCCTGGGCAGTGATGGTGGCACTGTCTGCGGTGGTGGTCACGTCGGCCCCTCTCGATGGTCTCCCTGCAGCACAACGGTAGTAGCTTTCGAAAGGTTGCGCCAAACACACGTTCGAGTGAAAAATCGCGAATTGTGGCGCGCGATCTCGGGTCGAGGTGTATTGGCTGCCGCGCTGCCTGTCGGACGCCGGTCGGACAAACGGGATCATTGGTGTACTCTCGCGGCCGGTGCGGTGACCCCGTCCGGTGCGGGCCCAGTCTGCCATCCGGCCCCCGGCCTTCCGGGAAGCGGCCCCGTCCTCCGCGAGCCCCGCGCGTCCGGTCGTGAGCTCCCGGGTGCCTCACCGGTCTTCCCCGGCCCGGGTACGGGCCTCTCCCGGGCCGCGTCCGGGAGCGCCGCGAGCGTCCCGCCGAGGCCGTGGCGCCGGGCTCCGCAGCCGCGCCGCGTCCCCCGGTGTGCGGAGCGCGACAGCGGGCACACGGGTGCTGGCGTGAGGGCGGAAAGCGACGCACGTGCACGGCGTGTATGTATGAGCCAATCCCCACATCTAGTGGTTGGATTGCTCAAGCAGCCCAGAAGTTGTGGTCCCCCGGGTCTTCCGGGGCTCGGAGATCGCCTATGCTGGTGCTGCTTCGTGGGGCCCGAGTGGCCCGGCGAGGCCATTGAGTCTGCTGTGAGGAGGGTTGGGATTTCATGCACTGCCCCTTCTGCAGGCACCCCGACAGCCGTGTCGTCGACAGCCGTACGACGGACGACGGCACGTCGATCCGCAGGCGCCGCCAGTGCCCCGACTGCTCCCGTCGTTTCACGACCGTGGAGACGTGCTCGCTCATGGTGGTCAAGCGGTCCGGGGTCACCGAACCCTTCAGCCGCACCAAGGTCATCAACGGCGTGCGCAAGGCGTGCCAAGGACGGCCGGTCACCGAGGACGCGCTGGCCCAGCTCGGCCAGCGGGTCGAGGAGGCGGTGCGGGCCACGGGAAGCGCCGAGCTGACCACCCACGACGTGGGGCTGGCCATACTCGGCCCGTTGCAGGAACTCGACCTCGTCGCCTACCTGCGGTTCGCCTCCGTCTACCGGGCCTTCGACTCGCTCGAGGACTTCGAGGCGGCGATCGCGGAGCTCAGGCAGGCGGAGCACCCCCACACAGACGGTGGGGACGGGGAAGGCGGCGGTGACCGCGAGGGGGCGGTCGCGGGGAGCCGGGAGAACGACAGCGGGTCCGGCGGGACCGGTCAGGTCCACGAACCCGCCCACGCCGCCGGCTGACAGCAGGGCCGGGCCCGGGGGACCCGGACCGGACGGGCCGGCCGGCGGCGGGGAAAGAAGCGGCTGCGGGCGAGGCGAGTGGTGCCCGCAGCACCAGACAGAACACCGTGCCACGGGAACATCGGGGCACTTCAGGGCGTTTTCGCCCGTACAGGGAGGCGGCATGACAGAGACGGCGAGCGGTCCGGCACGGAGTTCCCGCGCCAAGGGCGGCAAGACCGGCAAGGGGCTGCGGGTCGAGCGCGTTCACACCACCCCCGGCGTCCACCCGTACGACGAGGTGGCCTGGGAGCGCCGTGACGTCGTGATGACCAACTGGCGCGACGGCTCGGTGAACTTCGAGCAGCGCGGCGTGGAGTTCCCCGAATTCTGGTCGGTGAACGCGGTCAACATCGTCACCAGCAAGTACTTCCGCGGTGCCGTGGGCACGCCGCAGCGCGAGACCAGCCTGAAGCAGCTGATCGACCGGATCGTGAAGACGTACCGGAAGGCCGGTGAGGACCACAAGTACTTCGCCTCGCCCGCCGACGCCGAGATCTTCGAGCACGAACTGGCGTACGCCCTCCTGCACCAGATCTTCAGCTTCAACAGCCCCGTCTGGTTCAACGTGGGCACCCCGCAGCCCCAGCAGGTGTCCGCCTGCTTCATCCTGTCCGTCGACGACTCCATGGAGTCGATCCTCGACTGGTACAAGGAAGAGGGCATGATCTTCAAGGGCGGTTCCGGCGCCGGCCTGAACCTCTCCCGGATCCGCTCCTCCAAGGAACTGCTGTCCTCCGGCGGCAACGCCTCCGGCCCGGTCTCCTTCATGCGCGGTGCCGACGCCTCCGCCGGCACCATCAAGTCCGGCGGCGCCACCCGCCGCGCGGCCAAGATGGTCGTTCTCGACGTGGACCACCCGGACATCGAGGACTTCATCGAGACGAAGGTCAAGGAGGAGGAGAAGATCCGCGTCCTGCGCGACGCGGGCTTCGACATGGACCTGGGCGGCGACGACATCGCCTCCGTCCAGTACCAGAACGCCAACAACTCGGTCCGCGTGAACGACGAGTTCATGAAGGCGGTCGAGGAGGGCGGCCGCTTCGGCCTGCGCGCCCGGATGACCGGCGAGGTCATCGAGGACGTCGACGCCAAGCACCTCTTCCGCAAGATCGCCGAGGCCGCCTGGGCCTGCGCCGACCCCGGCATCCAGTACGACGACACGATCAACAACTGGCACACCTGCCCCGAGTCCGGCCGGATCACCGCGTCGAACCCGTGCAGCGAGTACATGCACCTGGACAACACGTCCTGCAACCTGGCCTCGCTGAACCTGATGAAGTTCCTCAAGGACGACGGCAAGGGCAACCAGTCCTTCGAGACCGAGCGCTTCCAGAAGGTCGTCGAGCTGGTCATCACCGCGATGGACATCTCGATCTGCTTCGCGGACTTCCCGACCCAGAAGATCGGCGAGAACACCCGCGCCTTCCGTCAGCTCGGCATCGGCTACGCCAACCTCGGCGCCCTGCTGATGGCCACCGGCCACGCCTACGACTCCGACGGCGGCCGTTCCCTGGCCGGCTCCATCACCTCCCTGATGACCGGAACCGCCTACCGCCGTTCCGCGGAACTCGCCGCGATCGTCGGCCCGTACGACGGCTACGCCCGCAACGCCGACGCCCACCAGCGCGTCATGAAGCAGCACGCCGACGCCAACGGCGCGGCCCTGCGCATGGACGACCTGGACACCCCGGTGTGGGCCGCGGCGACCGAGGCCTGGCAGGACGTCCTGCGCCTCGGCGAGAAGAACGGCTTCCGCAACTCCCAGGCCTCCGTGCTCGCCCCCACCGGCACCATCGGCCTGGCGATGTCCTGCGACACCACCGGTGTCGAGCCGGACCTCGCGCTGGTCAAGTTCAAGAAGCTGGTCGGCGGCGGCTCGATGCAGATCGTCAACGGCACCGTCCCGCAGGCCCTGCGCCGCCTGGGCTACCAGGAGGAGCAGATCGAGGCGATCGTCGCCCACATCGCCGAGCACGGCAATGTGATCGACGCCCCCGGTCTCAAGCAGGAGCACTATGAGGTGTTCGACTGCGCGATGGGCGAGCGCGCCATCTCCCCGATGGGCCACGTGCGCATGATGGCGGCGATCCAGCCGTGGATCTCCGGTGCCATCTCCAAGACGGTCAACATGCCGGAGTCGGCGACCGTCGAGGAGGTCGAGGAGATCTACTACGAGGCCTGGAAGCTCGGCGTCAAGGCCCTCGCGATCTACCGCGACAACTGCAAGGTCGGCCAGCCGCTCTCCGCCAAGAAGAAGGAGCAGGAGAAGGCCGAGGTCACCGAGAAGGCCGAGGAGACGATCCGCGCCGCGGTCGAGAAGGTCGTCGAGTACCGCCCGGTCCGCAAGCGTCTGCCCAAGGGCCGCCCCGGCATCACCACCTCGTTCACCGTCGGTGGCGCCGAGGGCTACATGACCGCCAACTCCTACCCGGACGACGGTCTCGGCGAGGTCTTCCTGAAGATGTCCAAGCAGGGCTCGACCCTCGCGGGCATGATGGACGCCTTCTCCATCGCCGTCTCGGTGGGCCTCCAGTACGGCGTGCCGCTGGAGACGTACGTCTCGAAGTTCACCAACATGCGCTTCGAGCCGGCCGGCATGACGGACGACCCGGACGTGCGGATGGCGCAGTCGATCGTCGACTACATCTTCCGCCGCCTGGCGCTGGACTTCCTGCCCTTCGAGACCCGCTCCGCCCTCGGCATCCACTCCGCCGAGGAGCGCCAGCGCCACCTGGAGACGGGGTCCTACGAGCAGTCCCTGGACGACGACGAGGTCGACGTCGAGGGTCTGGCCCAGTCGGCCCCGCGCGCCCAGGAGCTGAAGTCGGTGGCCCTGCCGAAGGCCGAGGCCGAGGCGGCCAAGCCGGCCCCGCAGCAGGCCCACACCAGCGCCGAGCTGGTGGAGATGCAGCTGGGCATCCAGGCCGACGCCCCGCTGTGCTTCTCCTGCGGCACCAAGATGCAGCGAGCCGGTTCCTGCTACATCTGCGAGGGCTGCGGCTCGACCAGCGGGTGCAGCTGACCCCGAGCGCCCTCAGGGCGTGATGTGACGGTTCAGGGCGGTGCAGCCGATCTCACGGCTGCACCGCCCTGGCACGTGTGGAAGGCATCGGCCGGTTCGCAGTGCGCAGTTCGCTGGCGGGGCAGAAGCCCTGGCGACATGCGTGTGCGGGCACCGGGGCGTGGCGGGCGACGCCCGAACCGGTGCCGCGGGTGAGGCCGGCCGGGGGACGGGCGGAGGCAGGAACGCCGCTCCGCCCCGCGGAAGGAAGCCGCTCCGACGGGCAGCGGTCGCACCGGGTGCCCTCCGTGTCCGGGGCCGACGCCAGTCGTACCGGGGCACCGACCGCCCGGGAGAGCGGGCCGTGTCCGGAGGCCGCCCTTCCGGATCTGCCCCAGGCCCGCCGTGCCCCGGAGGCCGGGAGCCGGGTGAATCACCTCAGCCCCCGGACGCCGACGCTCCCGCGGTCCGGGCGGCCCCGCCGGCGGTGTCAGGTCCTGCGGGCCGCTCCCATGACGCGGGTGAAGGTCGTCGGGTCCTCCTCGAACCCCCGGAGGGCGAAGTCGGCCTGCCAGGGGCCGGTGCCCTCCCGCCGGAACTCGGCGACCACGGCCGCCGTGGCACGGGGCACGGTGGAGAAGTCGCTCTCCGAGAGGACGTCGTACCCCTCGCGGATGCGCAGGCCGGGCCGGGCGACCCCGGCGAAGGTCAGAGGGCTGTGCTGCTGGATGACCACCCCGACGAGCACCCGCGCGTACCGCTCGTGCATCCGGTCCAGTTCCACGGTCATGACCTCGTCGAAGCCGAGACCCAGACCGTCCGTGCTGTCCCGGTTCAGGGTGATGGTGCCGTCGGGGGAGCGGCTGTCGAAGCTCACCACGTAGGCGGGGTCGCCGTACGGGTCGCTCGCCGGATAGGGGGCGGCGACGATGTCCAGATCGGTGGCGGGCCGTCCCGCCGGACTGGGGTCCCACTTCAGCGAGATCTCGATCCTGCCGAAGCCCTTGTTGAGGTCGTGCACCACTCTCCCCTTCCCCCTGACCGTGCCGCCCGCCGACCGATGCGCGTCCCCAACCGCCGGGCGGGCGCGGTGGGTTGTCCATCCTGCCACGCGCAGGCAAGGGTGTGCCGCACGGCAGTCCGTCCGAGGGTGACCGGCGCCACGTGTGCGGGCCTTACCATGGCGCGGTGCTGGTCAAGTGGATTCGCTGCACCGTGGTGGACCGCCGCGGGTTCGAGCGGGGGCAGCGGAAGTGGGCGGGGCTTCTGGGGGAGCCGGGGTTTCGCGGGCAGGGCGGGGGCTGGAGCCGGGGCCGGCCGGATGTGGCGCACGTGTTCTCGTTCTGGGAGAGCCGTGCCTTCTACGACTCCTTCATGGCCCGCTCCCACGACCGGCTCGCCACGGCCCAGTCCGGCACGTTCAAGGACGCTCAGGTCAGGCTCTTCGACCACCGGTTCGACGTGAAGACCGGCTTCGAGCCGCGTTTCACCGACGCCGACCTGCTGCGGGTGGCCCTGTGCCGCGTCCACGAGGAGCGCGCGGAGCACTACGTGCTGATGCAGGAGAAGGTGTGGAACCCGGCCATGGCCGGATCGCCCGGCATGATCCGCGGGATGTTCGGTCAGGCTCCGGGCAACGAGTTCATGGTGCTGTCGATGTGGCGGTCGGCCGCCGAGCACGGCAAGTACCGCACCGAGCGGGTGGAGCGGCTGGCCCTGCGGGCGCAGACGGAGGCCGATGTCGCGGCCCTCACCGGTGCTGTCGTGGACATGGAACCGACCTGGACGGTATGACGCCCGCAGGCTCCCGGAGGCGTCCCGGTGTGGTCCGTCGTGCAGGAAGTGTGTGACCTGTGCGGTATGACGTCCCTTCGGGTGCTCGTCCGGGCGTCACCCGATCTAGGGTCTTGAGCATGGCACGACCACGGCGCATCGTCCTTGTCCGGCACGGTGAATCAACGGGCAATGTTGACGACACCGTCTACGAGCGCGAACCCGACCACGCGCTGGCCCTCACCGAGAGGGGCCGGAGGCAGGCGCGGGAGACGGGCAAGCGCTTGCGCGACGTCTTCGGCGGTGAGCGGGTCAGCGTGTACGTCTCCCCGTACCGGCGCACGCACCAGACGTTGAGCGCCTTCGAACTCGACCCCTCGCTGATACGCGTGCGGGAGGAACCGCGACTGCGAGAACAGGACTGGGGCAACTGGCAGAACCATGACGACGTGCGCCTGCAGAAGGCGTACCGGGACGCCTACGGCCACTTCTACTACCGCTTCGCCCAGGGCGAGTCCGGTGCCGACGTCTACGACCGGGTCGGCGGCTTCCTGGAGAGCCTGTGGCGCAGTTTCGAGGACCCTCACCACCCCCCGAACGTCCTGATCGTGACGCACGGCCTCGCGATGCGGCTGTTCTGCATGCGCTGGTTCCACTGGACGGTGGCGGAGTTCGAGTCGCTGTCGAACCCCAGGAACGCCGAGATGCGCATGCTCGTTCTGGGGGAGAACGGCAAGTACACCCTCGATCGGCCCTTCGAGCGGTGGCGGGACCCGGAGCCGTACGGGATCACTGGATAAGGTGGCTGGGCGATGACCGCTGACTCCTCTTCCGCCGTGCGCCTGGAGCGCGCCCTGGTCAGTCTGCGTGGACTGTCGGTGGGGGACGCGCTGGGCGCGCAGTTCTTCGTGCCCGTGCACCATTCCCTCCTCAGGAGCCGGACCCTCCCCCCGGCGCCGTGGCGGTGGACCGACGACACCGAGATGGCCTGTTCCGTCGTCGCCGTGCTCACCGCGTACCGGCGGATCGACCAGGACGCGCTGGCCCGGTCCTTCGCCGAGCGCCATGACGCCGACCGGGGGTACGGCCGGACGGTCAGCCGGCTGCTGGGGCGGGTCCGCGACGACGGGGACTGGCGGGAGCCGGCCGCGCAGCTCTTCAACGGGCAGGGCTCCTGGGGCAACGGCGCCGCGATGCGGATCGCCCCGCTGGGCGCCTGGTACGCGGACGATCCCGAGCAGGCCACCCACCAGGCGGAGATCTCCGCCTACCCGACGCATCAGCACCGGGAGGCCGTGGTCGGCGCGATGGCGGTCGCCGCCGCGGCTGCCCTGGTCGCCGGGGCCGACGGGCCGCCCGGGCCGGAGGCCCTGCTGGACGGCGTGATCGGCCTGATCCCGGCCCGCAGCGCGGTCGGCGCGGGACTGCGCCGGGCCCGGGACATGCTCGACTACGGCGACGCGGCGACCGTCGCGGCCGTCCTCGGCTGTGGGCGGCGCACCACCGCCCACGACACGGTGCCCTTCGCGCTCTGGTCGGCCGCACGCTCCCTGGACGACTACGCGGACGCCTTCTGGACGACCGCCCAGGCCGGCGGTGACGTGGACACCACGTGCGCCATCGTGGGCGGGGTGGTGGCCGCAGGGGAGGCGGGGACGCCCCCCGCGGAGTGGCTGAGCGGGACCGAGGCGCTGCCCGAGTGGTTGGACGGGGCCCTGCCGGAGCGGCTGGACGCACCGAACTCCTGATCACTCGTATGCGTGACAGTCCGTGTGTGCCGGGAACTCTCTGTGACCGTTCGCCCGTTGTGAGGTCGACAGCGGCGTGCCGACGGCACCGTGCGGAGAGCAGACAGGGGCAGCCGACAGGGACAGCGGACAGCCGACAGGGGGCAGCCGACAGCGGACAGGGGGCAGCGCGCACCGGGTCGCGGTGTGCCGGAGGACACGCGTGAGGTGGGCGGGCGATGAGAGCAGGGAAAGACGGGCGACGGCGGCCACGGTGACGGGGTGACGGCTGGCAGGAAGGGGAGTGGCGGGGAGAGGGGGCGAGTGGCGTGAGTGTGCTGTGCGGCGGTGCCGTGTGCCTGCCGGTCCGCGGGCGCGCCCTGCCGCGTGCGGTGGACCGGTCGGGGCGTCCGGTCGCGCCCGGTGGCGGGCGGTTCCGCCTCCACCACCTGTCGCACGACGGCCCCGGTGGCTCCCCGAGGCCCGGGACGGGTCTCGGGGAACAGCCGGGTCCGGCGCGCGAGGGGCGTGTGTCAGCCGAGCCCGGGCCCTGCCGTTCCGGACAGCGCCTCCAGGTCGCTCCTGCGGACACGGATCACGAACCACGCGGTGGCCAGTGCCAGTACGGCCATCGCCGCGGCGGGGACGAAGGCCTGCGCGATGCCCTCGGTCAGCACCTCGTGCCCCCAGGGTGCCGGAAGCTGCTGCGTGCGGGCGAACTCCGCCTGCTGCTGCGGCGTCCCTTCGGCGAGGAAGCGCGGGATCTGCTGCTGCGCCTCGTCCCGGCTGGCGGAACCGAACACCGTGGTCAGGAGGGCCAGGCCCACCGAGCCGCCCACCTGCTGGGTGGCGTTGAGCAGTCCGGAGGCCGCTCCCGCCTCGTGCTGGGCCACGCCGGCGACGGCGGTGAGGGTCAGGGTCACGAAGTTCAGACCCATGCCGAGGCCGAAGACGAGCATCGGTCCGAGGACGCCGGTGACGTAGGAGCTGTCCGGGGTGATCAGGGTCTGCCACGCCAGCCCGAGCGCCGCGAGGGTCGAACCGACCAGCATGAAGGGCTTGGGACCGAACACGGGCAGGAAGCGCTGCGACACCCCCGCGCCCAGTGCGATCACCACGGTGACCGGCAGGAAGGCCAGCCCGGCCTCGATCGGGCTGTAGCCGAGCACGTTCTGAACGAAGAGGACGATGTAGAAGAACATGCCGAACATCGCCGCGGACAGGCTCAGCATGATCACGTAGGTGCCGGAGCGGTTGCGGTCGGCGAACATCCGCAGCGGGGTGATCGGTTCCCTGGCCCGGGACTCGATGAGGGCGAAGGCGGCCAGCAGGACCGCGGCGGCGGTGAAGGAGCCGATCGTGAGGCCGTCCCGCCAGCCCTCGTCCGCCGCTCTGATGAAGCCGTAGACGAGGGAGGCCATGCCGGCGGTCGAGGTGACGGCGCCCGCGATGTCGAACCGGCCGGTGTGGCGTTCCGACTCATTGATGTACAGCGGCGCGAGCACGGCGATCAGGACGCCGATCGGCACGTTGACGAAGAGCACCCAGCGCCAGTCGAGCCACTCGGTCAGCATGCCGCCGGCGAGCAGGCCGATGGCACCGCCGCCGGCGGAGACCGCGGCGAAGACGCCGAAGGCCCGGTTTCGTTCCGGGCCCTCGGGAAACGTGGTGGTGATGAGCGCCAGCGCGGTGGGCGAGGCGATGGCACCGCCGGCACCCTGCAGGACGCGGGCGACCAGCAGTTGCCAGGGCTCCTGGGCGAAGCCGCCGAGCAGCGACGCGAAGGTGAAGAGCAGGATGCCGGTCATGAACACCCGGCGCCGGCCCAGGATGTCCCCCGCCCGGCCGCCGAGCAGCAGCAGGCCGCCGAAGGTGAGGGTGTAGGCGCTGACCACCCAGGTCAGATCGGTGGTGCTGAAGTCGAGCGCGGTCTGGATGTGCGGCAGCGCGATGTTCACAATCGTGACATCGAGTACCACCATCAGTTGGCTCGCCGCGATCACGGCGAGCGCGAGCCCGGGATGTCCGCCCCGGCGGGCCGCTCCCGGCTTGCGGTCCTGGAGCAATGGAGAGGTTCTCACTATGGATCCCCCACAGGTCGTTCAGTGAACGCTTGCGTTCACTGTTGGTCTCAACGGTAGGAGCTCCCTGACAGTGAACGCAAGCGTTCACTTGATGGGGTGTCGTCCGGCGCGTCCCCGTCTGTGGCCGCACGACGCCCCCGCATCCCCGGAATGCCCGCTTCCACTGCTCGTTGGAGAGAGTCAGATGGACACTTCGAGCTGGGCCGACGCCCAGGCCCGGACCCCCGCCTCCCGCCGCCGCGGTGCGGTCCTGGAGCGCGCGATCCTCGACGCCGCCCTGGATCAGCTCAGCACGGTCGGATGGAACGGCCTGACCATGGAAGGGGTCGCCGCCGGCGCCCAGACCGGCAAGGCGGCCGTCTATCGGCGCTGGTCCTCCAAGGAGGACCTGGTGGCGGACGCCCTGCGGGCCGGACTGCCGCCCTTCGACGCGGCGCCGGACGTCGGCAGCGTGCGCGAGGACCTGCTGACGCTCTGCATCCGGACGCGCGACGCGATGTTCTCCCGGTCCGGACTCGCCCTGCGCTCGGTGATTCACGAATGCGACACCACCCAGGCCGACCGCTTCCACGCGGTCATCTTCGAGGGGGTCGTCGAGCCTACCCTCGCCATGCTGCGCGAGGTGATCGAGCGAGGTGTGGAGCGGGGAGAGGTGCGCCGCGACGCGGCCAACGACTACGTGTGCGACGCGATTCCGGCGATGATGATGTACCGCACGAAGATGTGCGGGAGTGAATGGACGGACAGGGATCTGACCGAAATGATCGACCAGTTGATGGTTCCGCTGCTGCGGCCGGACGCCGGCTGACGCCCGCTCCCGGCGGCCCGCGGGCCGCCGGGGGAGGCGGGTGTCGCGGCCCGCGTCGGGCGGCGTACGCTAAGGGCGCCATGCCGTACGAACCACCCACCCACACCGTCGAGCGCTCACTCCGCGCCACGACCGGGGCGAAGATCATTGCAGGTGTCGACGAGGTGGGGCGCGGCGCGTGGGCCGGGCCGGTCACCGTCTGCGCGGCCGTCACCGGACTGCGCCGACCCCCCGAGGGGCTCACCGACTCCAAGCTGCTGACCGTCAAGCGCCGCACCGAACTCGCGGAGACGCTGCGGGCCTGGGTGACGTCGTACGCCCTCGGGCACGCGTCCCCCGAGGAGATCGACGAGATGGGGATGACGGCCGCCCTGCGGCTGGCGGCGGTCCGCGCCCTGGACGCGCTGCCGGTCCGGCCCGACGCGGTGATCCTCGACGGCAAGCACGACTACCTCGGGTCGCCCTGGAAGGTCCGGACGGTCATCAAGGGCGACCAGTCGTGCGTGGCGGTCGCCGCCGCCTCGGTGATCGCCAAGGTTCAGCGCGACAAAATGATGGCCGAACTGGGCCTCGACCATGCAGACTTCGGTTTTGCGGACAACGCCGGGTATCCGTCGCCCGTGCACAGGGCCGCACTGGAGGTCCGGGGACCCACTCCGTACCACCGGATGTCGTGGGCGTATCTTGATGCGCTGCCCCAGTGGCGGCACCTCAAGAAGGTCCGCACCTGGACCGAGGAGAGCGTTCCGGCGATCGACGGTCAGCTCGGTTTCGAGTTCTGACGATTCCGTTCGCACTCATGTGCCACCCGGCGGCGCGAGCCGTACCAACGTTTGATAAAAAACAGCCCATGCCTCTCATTCCCGAGGAGCCTCAGATTCACGAGAGTGCCCAGGGTCCCCGCGCCACGCCGGCCAGCGGCCGCACCGCGCCGACCCCCCGTCCCGTACCCGGTCCCCGCCCTGCGGCTCCGCGTCCCGGCCGTCCCGGACCGCACCGGTCCGCACCGCCGGCGCAGCGCACGGCGCGTGACGCGACCGCCACGGCCAAGCCGGGCCCTTCCGCCCCGGCCGCAGCCGACGCGCCCACCGCACAGGTCCAGTTGATCCCGGCGTCCGCCGAGGGGGCGCTCGACGCCGCCGAGGAGGCCGTGGACCTGCTGCTCGACTCGGGCCGTGCCCCGGGTGACGTGCTGGTGATCACCACCGGCGAGCCGCACCCGTGGGCCACCCACGAACTGTCCTTCGGCGAAGCCTCCTACTGGGCCCAGCACGACGCGGGCGACGACGTCTTCTACGCCGACGCCGCCGTCGCGCACCGTGCCGCGTCCCGGCCCGTCGTCGTGGTCGCCGTCAACGGCGGTCCCGAACCGGCCGCCGTGACCGCCCTGTCGGCCGCCCACGCCAAGTCGGGTGCCCTGCTGATCGTCTGCGGCGACCCGCAGCGCATCAACGCGGTGCTCGGCGCGGGAGTCTGAGCCACCCGCCCCGGCATCCACGGACGCCGGGGCCGGGGGCGCGCCGCAGGCGAGCCCGCGGCAAGGACCTGGCCGCCCGCGCCTCGCGGGTGAGGGCGCCTGGTGCCCTGCCGCCGCCACGTCCGCGGTGTCGCGCCGCGTGGTGTGCCCGCCGCCGCACGGCCGCGTCCGGCAGCCCTCCGACGGAGCCGCGGGGCGCGAGCATTCCGGTGGGGGGGCGCGCAGCGTGCGGCTCTCGGCACGGTTGCCCGGAACCGGCACCTGACCTCGTACCGCGGTCGCCGGGCGGGGGACCTAGCGCGCGGCTGCCCGGCGCATGACCTCCGAGGCGACGCCGCCGGTCCGGGGTATGCGCGGAGGTGCCTCCGACAGGGCCACCGGCTCGGGTGCCGAACCGGCGCTGGGACGGCGGCCGCCCCGGCCCTCGCCCAGTACCTGCCAGCCGTCACGTGTCAGCGTGATGTAGGCGCCGCAGCGCAGCCCGTGCAGCGTGCAGGCGTCCCGCAGGCCCCACATCCACGCACCGTCCTCCTCGGTCCACCGCGCGTCCCCCTCCCGGCAGTACAGGAGTACCGCGGTGCGCACCGGAGTGCGGCGCCGCAGGTCGTGCGGGATGACCCGGCGCAGCTGCGCGAGCAGGGCGTTGCGGAACATCCAGCCGTCCGCGGGGGCCGGCCGACGGGTGAACGAGGCGCTCGCGCACAGCCGTTCGTCCGGGTCGAGCACGGCGACGACCGCGGTCGCGGGCCCGGGGCGGTGCCGGGCGTGCAGGCCACTGACGACCTCACGGGGGTTGCGCAGCAGCGGGATTCCCGCGGCGGCCCACTCCGCGGGTTCGAGCACACGGTGGGCGGATGCGGCGGGCGCGGACAGCGATGCCGCCGAGGACGGAGCGAATCCGAAGGTCACGGTCCTCCCTTCGGCTACGCCCACAGCGGGCGGGGTCGGATTCGGGGAGCGCGCACGCAACAGCGCCCTACCTGGGCGGCAGACGGGCCGTGCGGGTGCGGACCTCAATTCTTCCTGTCGAACTGAGCCGCGGCAACGAGCAATTGGGGCAGCGGACCGTTATCGGATGATGCGCGGCTAATATCCCCGCCCCTGCTCTCCGGCTTCCGCACGGCCGGCGGCCGGCCCCGGATCGTTCCTATGCCCTGCGAGTGCGGGGCGTCCAGAGGCGTGCACGCAGCGTTCCGTACACCGGCGACCGGCGACCGGCGACCCGCGATCGGCCGCGACCGGCGGCGACGCGGTGACCTGGGCCGTCCCGGGCCCGCCGCCGAGCCCGGGACGGCCCGGACCACCGAGCCGACGGGTCGGCTCAGCCCTGCACCGCCAGGACCAGCGGCAGCACTCCGGGAGCCCCCGCCCGCCGCAACAGGCGCGCCGCGACAGCGAGCGTCCAGCCCGTCTCCGTGTAGTCGTCGACGAGCAGCACCGGGCCTTCGCCCTTCCCCAGGGCCTCGGCCAGCGCCGGCGGTACGGCCAGCGCCCCGTCCAGGGCCTTCAGGCGCTGGGCACTGTTGCTGCGGGACGCCGGGAACGCCTCGCCGGTGTACTCCAGCGAGCCCAGCAGCGGCAGCCTGCCCACCTCCGCGATCCGCGCGCCCAGGGACTCGATCAGCGCGGGGCGGCTGCGCGAGGCGACGGTGACCACACCGACCGGCCGCGCCACGGCGTCCGCGCCGCCCGACGCCCACCCTCCGGGCCCCCTCGCCCAGTCGGCCAGCACGCCGACCACGGCCTTGGCCACGTCGTCCGGAACCGGACCGTCCGGCGCACCGGGGGCGAGCAGCGGGCGCAGCCGGTTGCCCCAGCCGATGTCCGACAGGCGTCCCAACGCCCGCCCCTGAGCGGGGAGGTCCCCCGCGGGGATGCGCCCCTTGAGGTCCATGCCGATGGCCGGCAGCCCGGTGGGCCACATGCGCCGCGGCTCCACCTCGACACCGGCCCGGCCGAGGTCCGTGCGGGCCGCCTCCAGTGCGGCAGCGGACGCCTCGGCGGAGTGGCGGACTCCCGCGCAGTTGTCGCAACGGCCACAGGGCTTGGCGGCCTCGTCGTCCAACTGGCGCTGCAGGAACTCCATCCGGCAGCCGGTGGTCGTCGCGTACTCCCGCATCGCCTGCTGCTCGGCCTTGCGCTGCCGCGCCACCCAGGCGTACCGCTCGGCGTCGTACGTCCACGGCTGCCCCGTGGCGGTCCACCCGCCCTTGACCCGGCGCACGGCCCCGTCCACGTCGAGGACCTTCAGCATGGTCTCCAGACGGGACCGCCGCAGTTCCACGAGCGGTTCGAGGGCGGGCAGCGACATCGGCCGGTCGGCGCGCGCCAGGATGTCCAGGGTGCGGCGGACCAGTTCCTCCGACGGGAAGGCGAGGGAGGCGAAGTACTCCCAGATCGCCTCGTCCTCCCGGCCCGGCAGCAGCAGCACCTCGGCGTGCCGGACCCCGCGCCCGGCGCGGCCGACCTGCTGGTAGTAGGAGATCGGGGAGGAGGGCGAGCCGAGGTGGACCACGAACCCCAGGTCGGGCTTGTCGAAGCCCATCCCGAGCGCGGACGTGGCGACCAGCGCCTTCACCTTGTTGGCGAGCAGGTCCTCCTCCGCCTGCTGCCGTTCGGCGTTCTCCGTCTTGCCGGTGTACGCGGCGACCGTGTGGCCGCGCTGCCGCAGGAAGGCGGTGACCTCTTCCGCGGCCGCCACGGTCAGGGTGTAGACGATGCCCGAACCCGGCAGCTCGTCCAGGTGGTCGGCGAGCCACGCCATCCGGTGCGCCGCGTCCGGCAGGTGCAGCACGTGCAGGCTCAGGCTGTCCCGGTCCAGCGGGCCGCGCAGCACGAGCGCGTCCGTCGATCCTCCCGTGCCCAGTTGTTCCGCCACGTCGGCCGTCACCCGCGCGTTGGCCGTCGCGGTGGTCGCGAGCACCGGAACGCCCGCGGGCAGGTCCGCCAGCATGGTGCGCAGCCGGCGGTAGTCCGGACGGAAGTCGTGGCCCCAGTCGGAGATGCAGTGTGCCTCGTCCACCACCAGGAGCCCGGTGGCCGCGGCCAGTTCGGGCAGGACCCGGTCGCGGAAGTCCGGGTTGTTCAGCCGCTCGGGGCTGACCAGGAGCACGTCGACGGCTCCGGCACCGATCTCCTCCTGGACGGTGTCCCACTCCTCGACGTTCGACGAGTTGATGGTGCGCGCCCGGATGCCCGCCCTCGCGGCCGCCTCGACCTGGTTGCGCATCAGGGCGAGCAGCGGCGAGACGATGACCGTGGGGCCACTGCCCCGGGACCGCAGCAGTGACGTGGCCACGAAGTAGACCGCGGACTTGCCCCACCCGGTGCGCTGCACGACCAGCGCCCGGCGCTTCTCGGCGACCAGCGCCTCGATCGCCCGCCACTGGTCCTCGCGCAGCCGGGCCTCGCCCGACGCGTCCCCGACGAGACGGGCGAGGACCGTGTCGGCGGCGGTCCGGAGATCCGCGTTGTTCGTGTGCTCCATGCCTCCATACAACAGGACGGCACTGACGGACGGGTCGCCGAGCGGTGCGGAGGCGCCGGCGCGGCCCGGTGGGCCGCCCCGCTTATGGCGTGCCCCTGATCAAAGTTATCCACAGGGTAAGCGGACGATTGCGATCCGCGAGATCGTCCTCACATGACGCATCACATCGAAACGACCGGATCCCCCGAAAACGGCGACAAGACCGACCGCTGCGCCGACGACATCGACCGCCGGCCCGCCGCAGACGACCGCCGGCCCGCCGCAGACGACCGCCGGCCCACCACTGACGACCGCCGCCTGGGCGCAGACGACCGCCGCCCCGCCGCTGACGACCGCCGTCCCGCCGTGGACGATCGGCGGCCCGGCGCCGGCGGGGGCCACCTCGGCGCTGATGGACGTCGGTCGGCAGGTGACGACCGGCGGCTCGCGGGGAGCGACGACCTCTCCGGGGACGGCGGCCGTCCGCGCGGAGGGGGAGGCGGGGTCGGGTCGGGGCAGGACGGTGCGGCGGGTCCTGCGGCTCGGGAAGGCACCGGGGCTCCCGTGGAGCCGGCTGCGCACGCCGACCCCGGGCCCCCGCTCCCGCCTGACGGGGGAGGACGGCCCCCGCTTCCCGCGCCGGACATCGCCTGCACCGCCTACCAGGGCCATGGCGACAGGCAGCAGATCACGCTGCGCAGCCCCGCCGAACTCGTCGACGCGCTGCCCTATCTCCTCGGCTACCGGCCCGAGGACAGCATCGTTCTGGTGACGCTGCACGAGAAGGACGGGCAGGGCCGGTTCGGCGGCCGCGCCCGCCTCGGCATTCCGGCCGACCGCGACGACTGGCCGTCGGCCGCGCGGCAGCTGGTCCGCGGCCTGGTACTCGGGAGCACCCGGCGCGGGACCCCGCCGGAACAGATGATCCTCTTCCTCTGCAGGGAGCCGGAGCGCGGGGCCTCCGGCCGGGAGGTCAAGGAACACCTCGCCCCGCTGGCCCACGCCCTGCGCGTCGAGTGCGGTGCCCTCGACGTCCCGGTGGTGGAGGCGTTGTGCGTCTCCGACGGCCGCTTCTGGTCGTACTGCTGCGACAACCAGGAGTGCTGCCCCGCCGCGGGCACCCCCATGGGCCTGGCCGGCACCTCCGTACTGGCCGCCGCGGCCACCTATGCCGGACTCCAGGTCCGCGGCACCCTGCGCGAGCTCCGCGCCCGCCTCCAGCCGAGGGAGGGCTTCGCGACCGCCGACCAGGAGGCCGCCCTCGACGCGGCCGGGCTGGAACTGGTGCCCCGCATCCTCGACGAGGCGGGCCGCGTCGAGGTGGCCGACGAGACCCTGCGCCTCGCCGAGCGGATCCTGCGCCGCTTCGCCGCCGCCCCGCCCGCCACGGGCGCCCTCCCGGCGGACCTGCGGGACGACGAACTGATCCGCCACGACGAGGCCGCGACCCTGATCCTCGGCCTCCAGGACCGGACCACACGCGACCGCGCGGCGGAGTGGATGGAGGGCGACGACGCAGCCCCGGCCCTCCGCCTGTGGCGAGCACTGGCCCGCCGGTGCAGCGGCCCGTACGGCGAACACGCCGCCGCTCCCCTGACCCTCGCCGGGTGGGTCGCCTGGTCCACCGGCGACGAACTGGAAGCCCGCGAGGCCTTCGCCATGGCCCTCGGCGCGGACCCCGACTATCTCTTCGCCCGGCTCTTGCACCAGGCCTGCAACGAGGGCCTCGACCCCGAGTCGGTCCGGCGCTGCCTGCGCTCGGAGCGGTCCGCCCGGGCCGACGGCCGTGGCGGTGCTGGTGGCGGTGACGTTGGCCATGGCGGTGAGGGGCACGGCAGGAGCACAGGGGCGAGTGGCCCCGCGCTCCCCGGGAATGCCGGCGCGCCCGGCGGAGGCGTCGGGGGAGTTGGGGGAGCCGCCGGTGCCGCGGAGGCCGGTGGTGCTGGAAAGACCGGTGGTGCAGGGGGGATCGGTGGTACCGGGGAGGCCGGGGCCGGAGCCCTCGACGCCCGGGACGCGGCGCCGCACCGTCGGCGTGAGGGGCGGGAGCCGGGGCCCGGAGGCACGTCGCCCCGACGCCGCACGCGAACCGACGGCCGCCGTCCCAGTGCGCGCATCCCCCGCCAGCGTGCGTGGGCGGGCGCCACGCACCCGGGGGGCGGTGCACGGGGCGGGCTCCGCCCGGGCGCCGCGACGGACGGCGGCACCCGCCCGGCGGGGACACACCCCGGAACACCGGGTCGGGGGACCTCCCGCCGTCCCAGGGGAGGTGCCGGAGGCGCTGCGGGCGAGGCAGGCGCGCCGCGCACGCCGGGAGGGGCGTGGCAGCACGGAACCGAGGGCGGTGAAAGTCAGCGTTGAGGGAGAGGAAAAGGGGAGCGACCGGTGCGGGCCGGACCGTCAGCAGCCCTGGACATGTGGGCGCGGAGCGTGACTCCGTCGCAGGGCCTTCCGGTGCGCTGGGAGCGTCGTGGAAGCGGAGAGAGCGGCCGGGACGCATGCCCCGGCTGGGGCCGGGTGCCTCACGAGCCGGGACGGGTGTGGGGTGGGGACGGCACGAGTCGTGGTGGTGTGCAGGGATGACCGGTGGGGAGTCGGTGCTGTGGTCCGGTCGGTCGCCGCGACTCGGTGGTGGGCTCGACGACCGGGAGGCTGTCGCCGGTGTGCTCCGGGGTGGGTGCTTGACCGGTCCGACGGGTCCGACGACCCGACCGGCCCGACCCGCGCGTACGGCGGGGGCGACCGGGCGGGGCAGCGCCGGCGTGCCGCTCCGCCGAGGCGTGCCCCGACGCCCGGCCGCCCCGCCGAGTCGCCCCCGCCGTCCCACCGCCCCGCCGTCCCTCCGCCCCCGGCAGGCGGCCGCTGGCGGCGGCCGTGCGTGACCCGGGGAGGGCGGCACCGTTGACCGGAGGGGCGGGGCGTCCTCACCCGGGCTGGGACGCCGACCCGCCCCAGCCCGGCCGGAGCTCGCCGCTGCGTCGGCCGCGTCCGAGCCCCCGAGCGCAGAGGAACCCCAGACGTGCAGCAGTCACCCTCAACCGCCCCGGCGGACGACCACCGTTCCGCGAACGGGTCGGCTCCGGCGCTCGCCGGCCGACGCGGGATCGCGGAGCCGGCCGGACGCCCGAGCCGCCCCGCCGACGCCACGGCCTCGCACCCCGGCGAGCAGTACGTCGGTGCGGCGCCCCGGGAACGCGGCCCCGGCCGCACCGGGACGCCGGCCGCACCGGACGACCTGGCCCGGCCTGCCCTCCCGTCCGGTGCCGGTGCACAGGGGAGATCGCCCGGGATGCCCCGGCCGGGGGGCGCACCGAGCTGGGCCCGGGAGCGCTTCGGCCCGGCCGGTGGCATTCAGGACCCCGCCCCGTGCCCGTCCGCAGCGCCCCACCACACCACTGTCCGGCTCCCGCGGCCCGACCGTCCCATCGACCCGCACCCGTCCGCCCCCACCGCCCCGGCCACGGCCGGACCGGTGGGGACGCCCCCCGGCCACCCCTTCCGCCGCCGCAGGTCACCGGCCGACGCCCGGCAGCGCGCCCCGCCTGCTCGCGGAGCTGCCGGCGGTGCACACCACCCTGACCGGTGTCGCCCTCCCCGGTCTCGTCATCTCCACGGAGCAGGGACAGCTGACCGGAGACGGGCTGGAAGGGTTCTACCGGGCCGGCATCCGGCTGCTGGCCCGCTGCCGGGTCCGGGTGGCGGGGCGCGAACCGCTCATGGTGCAGGCCCGGACGATCGGCGCCGACCGGGTGCGGTCCGTGGGAACCCTCAGGGCCTCGGGGCAGTCGGGACCGGACCCGGACGTCCTGGTCGAACGGATCCACTCCGCGGACGGTACGGAGCGGATCACGCTCCACAGTGCCGCCCCGCACCCACTGCGGCTCCCGGTCGAGGTGGCACTCGGTACCGACCTGGCCGACCTCGCGGCGATCGCCTCCGGGGACGCGGGGCCGGAACTGCCCGCCCACGTCCACACCTCCGGGCTGCGCTGGTCCGGCGGCACCCGCAGCGCGACGGTCACGGCCGAACCCCCGCCCGCCGACGCCCTGGCCTGCGCGGGTGTGCTGCGCTGGGAACTCGAACTGCCCCCGGGCGGCAGGGCGAGCGTGCTCCTGCGGGTGCGCCCCGGCGGAGGGGCGCCCCTGCGTGCCGTCGGGTACGGGGCCACCAGCCCGCTCGCACCCGCACGGGCGACCGGTGACGACCAGCGGGTCGCCGCGCTGCTGCGGACCAGCCTCGCCGACCTCCGGTCCCTGCTGCTGCGCGACCCCGTCAACCCGTCTGACACCCATCTCGCGGCCGGTGCTCCCTGGCGCTGCGGCCCGGCGCCCGCCGACGCACTCGCCGCCGCCCGCATGGCGCTCCCGCTGGGCACCGGCCTGGCCGCGGGAACCCTGCGCATGCTCGCCCGTACCCAGATGCCCGGACCGGGCCCGCGCGCCGGGATGATCCCCGGGCCGCGCAGGGACGCCGGCCCGCACGTGCCCCCGAGCTGCACCGGGACGGAGGCCACCCTCCTCTTCCCCGTCCTGCTGGCGGAGGCCCGCCGCTGGGGCCTGCCCGAGCAGGACACCGAACAGTTGCTGCCCGCCGCCGAACGCTGTCTGACCTGGCTGCGCAACACCGTGCGCGACGGTCTCTACCTGCCGGACCCGCAGCCCGGCGGACCGTGCCGCGCCGAGACGCAGGCGCACGCCCACCGTGCGGCCCTGCTCGGCGGCGACCTGCTCGACGCCTTCGGCAGACCGGGCGGTGCGGAACTGCGGCAGTGGGCCGGTGCCGTGCGGACCGCCTTCCGAGACGACTTCTGGGCCGACGCCCCGGGCGGGGGCCGGCCCGCCGCGGTCCGTGCGGGCGACGGCCGTCCGGTTCCGCACGCGGGCGCCGCGGCCGTGCACCTGCTCGACACCGGCCTCCTCGCCCGCGGTGAGCTCGCCCCCGGGCTGCTCGGCCACACCGACACCGGGCACCTGGCCCGGATGCTGGGCGGACCCGGCATGGACTCCGGCTGGGGGCTGCGCGGACTGGCCGTCCGGGACCCGGGATACAACCCCTTCGGTCACCGGTCCGGTGCCGTGCGGGTCCACGAGACCGCCCTCGCAGTGGCGGGACTCGCCGCCGCCGGCCACGAGGCGGAGGCGGCGTCGCTGCTGCAGGGCCTGCTCGCGGCGGCAGCGGAGTTCGACCACCGGCTGCCGGAGAGGTACGCCGGGGAGCAGCGGACGGAGGGGGGCGCACCGCTGCCGCACCCGGCGGCCTGCCGCCCCGCCGCCCCGGCGGCGGCGTCCGCGCTGCTGCTGCTGACCACCGTCGCGGGCATCCGTCCCGACGCCCCCGCCGGCACCGTGTCCCTGCACCCGATGCGCAGCGCCCCGATCGGTGAAGTGGGTCTTACCGGACTGAACATCGCCGGAGCACCGTTCTCCGTGCGGGTCGGCCGACTCGGTGTCGCCGTGGTCGAGGAGGCCGCCGACGGCCTTCAGCTGGGCGTCTGACCTGCCCCGACGGGCCGGGTCAGGGCCGCGGGGTCCGGAACGCGGTGACCGTTCGGGACCGATGATGATCAATCGTGGGTGGGGTCCGCGAAGGGAGTGCTTATCGTCAGTGAGACGACTATGATCGCGGCATGCCCTACGACCCGTCAGCCTTCCCGCCCTTCGCCGTCACCGTGGACCTGGTCGTGCTGACCGTGCGCCGTCATGCGCTGTGTGCGCTGGCGATCCGCAGGGGCGAGCCCCCTTTCCAGGGGCGCTGGGCCCTTCCGGGCGGGTTCGTACGGGCCGATGAGGACCTGGCCCAGGCGGCGGCGCGCGAACTGGCCGAGGAAACCGGCCTGCACGTGCACGACCCCGGCGCCCCGGTCCAGGACAACGGGGCCCACCTCGAGCAACTCGCCACGTACGGCGACCCGAAGCGCGACCCCCGGATGCGGGTCGTCAGCGTCGCGCACCTCGCCCTCGCCCCCGATCTGCCCGCCCCCCGGGCCGGCGGCGACGCGGCCAACGCCCGCTGGGCGCCGGTCGAGGAGTTGCTGCTGCTGGGCGGCTACGGCCGGGACGACGACCAGGTCGCCCCCCTCGCCTTCGACCACGCGCAGATCCTCGCGGACGGGGTGGAGCGCGCTCGCTCGAAGATCGAATACTCGTCCCTGGCCACGGCGTTCTGCCCGCCCGAGTTCACCGTCGGAGAACTCCGGCGGGTCTACGAGGCAGTGTGGGGAGTGGCCCTCGACCCGCGCAACTTCCACCGCAAGGTCACCGGCACCCCCGGCTTCCTCGTCCCGACCGGCGGAACGACCACCCGCCAGGGCGGACGGCCCGCCCAGCTCTTCCGGGCCGGCGGAGCCACGCTGCTCAACCCGCCGATGCTGCGCCCCGAGGTGTGACGCCGGGCCCGCAGGGCCTGCCCCGACCTCACGTCCGGTCCCATGAGGGTCCCTTGTTCCGCCGGGCCCCGCGGTGCCCGAAAAACCCCTTATGGCGCGCTATCTTGCTTCGGGTGATCGAGGCCATCGGACTGACCAGCAACCCCCGCAAAGAGCTTCCGCCCGCCGTCGACGACGTCTCCTTCGAGGCGCACGCCGGTCGCGTCACCGCGCTGCTCGGAGCACCGGGCGCGGGCAAGACCACGGCACTCAGACTCCTGCTCGGACTCCAAGGCGGCCGGGGCGTCGCCCACTTCAGAGGGCGTCCGCTGCACCGGATCCCCCAGCCCGCGAGCGAGGTGGGCGTCCTGCTCGGTGACGTGCCGGGCCACCCCGCGCGTACGGTCCGGGGGCACCTGCACATGCTGTGTGCCGCCGTCGGCGCGCCGGGTGACCGTGCCGACGAAGTCCTCGAAGCGGTCGGCCTGGTGAGCCTGCGCGACGCACGCCTCGGCACGCTCTCCCGGGGCGCCGACCGACGTCTGGGTCTCGCGTGCGCCCTGCTGGCCGATCCGCACACGCTCGTGCTCGACCAGCCCACCCGTGGTCTCCCCCCACGCGATCACCGGTGGCTGCACGCCCTGCTCCGGGCCCACGCGGAACAGGGCGGCACCGTCCTCTGCACGACGGCCGACCCCAAGGAGGCGGCGCGCATCGGCGATCACGTGGTCACCCTCGACGGCGGGAGGGTCGTCGCCGACCAGGACGGCGCCGAGTTCTCCCGCACCCGGCTGCGCCCCCGGGTCGCCGTCCGCAGCCCACATGCGGCCCGCCTCTCCGTGCTCCTCAGGAGGGAGGCCCGCACCGCGCGGCGTTCCGTGGAGGTCGTGCCCGAGGGCGGCAACCGCCTCTGCGTCTACGGGAGTACGTGCGCGGACGTGGGCGAGATCGCGTTCCGCAACGGCATCGTCGTGCACCAACTGGCTGACGAGGTGGGCGACATGGGTCCAGGAGCCGGTGACGACCGTCCCGCCGCCCACGCCGAAGCGGCCTCGGACGGCGGCGCGACCCCGGACGACGGTCCGGCCTCCGTGGGGTCGGCGCAGGGACCCGGGTCCGCTCCGGAGAAGGGCCCCGCACCCGAACCGGTGCCGGAACCGCCCAACGGCCCCGAGCGGGAACAGGAACGGCAGCGGAATCGGGAAGCGGAGCCGGAGCCCGGTCCCGGCCCGGAGGCCGAGGCTGCCCCACGGTCGGACCCGGGGCCGAAGCCTGGACGGTCCGGGCAGGACCCCGCACCGGGCCTCGGGGCGGAGCCCCGTCCCGGCCCCGAGGCACCGCAGGCGCCGGAACCATCGCCTGCCCCTGCCCCTGCCCCTGCCCCTGCCCTTGCTCCTGTTCCTTCCCCACTCCCTTCCTCTTCCTCTTCCCCTTTCCCATCCCCTGTCTCCACGGTGGCCGCCGTAGCTGCCGAGTCGTCCCCCGGCCGGTCGCCGGAGCAGGACGTGGGTCGTGGGGCCGCGGCTCCCGCACCGGCTGGAGAGCCGCGACCCGCAGCCCCCTCCCGCAACCCCCTCGCGGGAGGCACCGGCACGGCACCGACGGGTCCGGTCCGGCTTCCGCCTCCCCTCTCCGTCCGTCCCGCCCCCGCGCCGCTGCGCCCCCTCCGTTACGAAATCCGCCGCGCCGTGGGCACCGGCACCGGCTGGAAGCTCGTCGTCGCGGTGATCCTCGTGTCCGCGCTCACCGCCGTGGTGCTGGCCCGGATCGGGCACACCCCGCAGCCGCGGCTGCTCGCCGCCTGGCCGAGGGAACTGCCCTTGCCCCCGGCCGCGATCGGAGCGGGTCTGCTCGGGGCGCTGGCCTTCGGCGAGGAGTTCCGCCATCCCGTACTGGCGGCGGACCGCGGCACCGTGTCCCGGCGGCTGGGCCTGCTCCTGGCCAAGCTGCTCGTGGCCTCGCTCACCGCGCTGCCGCTGGCCGTCCTGACCGTCGTCTGCGACGCGCAGGTGCTGTCGCTCGTCCACGGACCGGAGTTCGCCGGGGTGCCCGCCGACTGGCCCGTGCTGAGTGCGGGTTGGCTCGGCCTCGTGACCGGGTGCGCCTGGGCCGGGGTCCTCGGCGCGGGCCTCTTCCGCTCGACCACCGCCGGGCTCGCCGTGGTCGTCGCCGTGCCCCTGCTCGTCGTGCCGGCCCTGGAATGGGTGACGCGGGGCACGCAGGTGCGAAGTGCGGTCGGGTTTCCGCAGCGGGTCCGGGAGGCGCTGCCGCTCCGCTGGCCCTTCGGAGGAGAGCAGTATCTGGACGGGGCGCTGCGCATGGTCGGTCAACCCGTCGGTGGTGCCCTGGTGTTGTCGGTGGGGGCTCTGGCCTGCGCGTTCGTGCTGAGCACCCGGCGCGGCCGGGTCCGATGACGACTGTCCGTGTCCCTGCTGTTACGGCCGTGCGCACAACTCCCCATGGAAAGCCCATTTCTTTCCGATAAGGCGTCAATTGCGACGGGGTGAGCGATCACCCTTTCGTGTGCTTTTCACCAAAGCCCTCAAGGGAGTTGGGGACCGCGCCGACAAAGGATGCGTGAGTACCCTTGCGCACACCATGATGACCACCGCCCGCTCCGCCGACTCCGGCCTCGCGAACCCGGGCGAACTCGACCGCTACCCCTTCGCGGAGGCCCCCGTCGCCGACCGCGTCGGGCCCCCTGTCTGGGACGGAGCGGACCCTGAGCTGGCCCGTGTCGGCCGGCGCGCCGCGGGCAGCCGCGGGCGCGGACTGCACGGACAACTGGTCCAGCAGCTGGGACAGATGATCGTCTCGGGGGATCTGGGCGCCGACCGGCCCCTCGTCCCCGAGGAGATCGGCCAGCGTTTCGAGGTGTCCCGTACCGTCGTCCGCGAGTCGCTCCGGGTGCTGGAGGCCAAGGGTCTCGTCAGTGCCCGCCCCAACGTGGGCACACGGGTGCGACCGGTCAGTGACTGGAACCTGCTCGACCCGGACATCATCGAGTGGCGGGCCTTCGGACCCCAGCGGGACGACCAGCGCCGTGAGCTCAGTGAGCTGCGCTGGACGATCGAGCCCCTGGCCGCCCGCCTGGCCGCCGGGCACGGGCGGGAGGACGTGCAGCAGCGCCTGACCGACATGGTGGAGATCATGGGGCACGCCATGGGCCAGGGCGACGCCCTCACGTTCGCCCGGGCCGATGCCGAGTTCCATTCGCTGCTCATCCAGGTCGCCGGCAACCGGATGCTGGAGCACCTGTCCGGCATCGTGACCGCCGCCCTGCACGTCTCCGGAGGTCCGGTCACGGGCTGTGAGCGGCCGACGGAGGCGTCGCTGGCCCACCACGGCCGGATCGTCGACGCCCTCGCCGGCGGCGACGGTCCCGCGGCCGAGGCGGCCATGCGCCAGCTGCTCACGGTCCACCCCGAGGTGGAACGCGTGGTGCCCGCGCCCCGCGAGCACTGACCGCGTTGCCCTGACGGCGGAACCCGGCGCGCCACCCCCCTCCTGTGGCGGCACCGGGCCGGCCGTCCCCCGTCGGTGCCCGTGCGGCCGTGGTCGGTCCCGCGGGCGCCGGCGGAGCCCCGGCCCCCGTCCGGGAGTCCGGGCCCCGCAGTACCCGCCCCGGGCGTCGGCCTCCGCCGAGCGCGCTGAGCCCCGCCGCGTGCACGAGCCACGCCGAAGGGACCGAGTCCCGCCGAGCGGACCGAGTCCCGCCGAGTGCACGGGGCTCGGTCGGTGTCCGGACCCTCGACCGGTGGCCGTGGACCCGGCGGGCGTCGGCCAGAGGTCCGCGGCCCTCCCTGTTCCTGGTGCCCGGAGGCATACCGGAGCCCGTGACGGGCAGTCGGTGACCGGACGGGCCAGAGCTGCCTCCGCTTCTGATCACACATGTCGCTGTATGGCAGTTTTTGCATGTTTATGGGGTGTGACTCGGGCCACGCGGAACGGGCGTAACGCTCCCGAGCAGAACGCGATGACCTAATTGGTGGCAGCCACGGAGGGAATACGGACGCCGATGACGGCGCTGTGCTCTCCCGGTCCCCACCCGCACCGTCGGCCCAATCCCCAAGTCGGCGGTCGGCTCCTGTTCGACGTGGACGGGGCCGGAAGCCGTTTTCCAACGTTCCGAGAGGTTGTTCGTGTCGGCCAGCACATCCCGTACGCTCCCGCCGGAGATCGCCGAGTCCGTCTCTGTCATGGCGCTCATTGAGCGGGGAAAGGCTGAGGGGCAGATCGCCGGCGACGACGTGCGTCGGGCCTTCGAAGCTGACCAGATTCCGGCCACTCAGTGGAAGAACGTACTGCGCAGCCTCAACCAGATCCTCGAGGAAGAGGGTGTGACGCTGATGGTCAGTGCCGCAGAGCCCAAGCGCACCCGCAAGAGCGTCGCAGCGAAGAGCCCCGCCAAGCGGACCGCCACCAAGACGGTCGCGGCGAAGTCGGCGACCCCTCGGAAGGCCACCGCCACCGCCGCCACCCCGGCGGCGCCTGCCGCGGACGAGGCCGGCGACGAGGAGGTGCCCGCCAAGAAGACCGCGGCCAAGAAGACGGCCGCGAAGAAGACGGCCGCGAAGAAGACCGCGGCCAAGAAGACCGCCGCGAAGAAGACGGCGGCCAAGAAGGACGCCGTCGAGCCGGGCGACGAGGAAGCCATCGAGGAGACCAAGCCCGCGGAGGAGCCCGAGGGCACCGAGAACGCCGGCTTCGTGCTCTCCGACGAGGACGAGGACGACGCGCCCGCCCAGCAGGTCGCCGCCGCCGGTGCCACCGCCGACCCGGTCAAGGACTACCTGAAGCAGATCGGCAAGGTCCCGCTGCTCAACGCCGAGCAGGAGGTCGAGCTCGCCAAGCGCATCGAGGCGGGTCTGTTCGCCGAGGACAAGCTGGCCAACTCCGACAAGCTGGCGCCCAAGCTCAAGCGCGAGCTGGAGATCATCGCCGAGGACGGCCGCCGCGCCAAGAACCACCTCCTGGAGGCCAACCTCCGTCTGGTGGTCTCCCTGGCGAAGCGCTACACCGGCCGCGGCATGCTGTTCCTGGACCTGATCCAGGAGGGCAACCTCGGTCTGATCCGCGCGGTCGAGAAGTTCGACTACACCAAGGGCTACAAGTTCTCCACGTACGCCACCTGGTGGATCCGGCAGGCGATCACCCGCGCCATGGCCGACCAGGCCCGCACCATCCGTATCCCGGTGCACATGGTCGAGGTCATCAACAAGCTGGCGCGCGTCCAGCGCCAGATGCTCCAGGACCTGGGCCGCGAGCCCACCCCGGAGGAGCTGGCCAAGGAACTCGACATGACCCCCGAGAAGGTCATCGAGGTCCAGAAGTACGGCCGCGAGCCCATCTCCCTGCACACCCCGCTGGGCGAGGACGGCGACAGCGAGTTCGGTGACCTCATCGAGGACTCCGAGGCCGTCGTCCCGGCCGACGCCGTCAGCTTCACGCTTCTGCAGGAGCAGCTGCACTCCGTCCTCGACACCCTGTCCGAGCGCGAGGCGGGCGTCGTCTCCATGCGCTTCGGTCTCACCGACGGTCAGCCGAAGACCCTCGACGAGATCGGCAAGGTGTACGGGGTCACGCGCGAGCGCATCCGCCAGATCGAGTCCAAGACCATGTCGAAGCTGCGTCACCCGTCGCGCTCCCAGGTGCTGCGCGACTACCTCGACTAGGTCACGGCCCACTCGGACGCACGGCCACACGAAGGCCCGGCCCCCACTGCGGGGCCGGGCCTTCGTACGGTTCCGCGGGTGCGGGGCCGCGCACGGTGGATCACCCTGGGTGTCCAACGATCACCCCAGTGTGAGGAGTGCGCATGCGTCGTCGCCTTGCCCGGGCCCTGTCCCGGCCACTGGTTCTCGCGGCCGCGGCAGCCGCGATACCGCTGACCACGGCCGCCCCCGCGGCAGCCGACAGCATCGTCGTCGGCGGCTTCCCCGTCGACGTGTCGGAGGGGCCCTGGACGGTCGCGCTGTCCAGCCGTGACCGGTTCGGAGGTACCCGGGCCGGACAGTTCTGCGGGGGAGTGGCCGTGGGCAGGACCACCGTGCTCACCGCGGCGCACTGCATGGACCGGAACGTGCTCGGGGCGTCGCCGGACCGAGTGCGGGACCTCAAGGTCATCACCGGACGCACGGACCTGCTCTCCGAGGAAGGCCAGGAGATCGCCGTCCGGTCCACCTGGGTGAACCCGGGGTACGACGCCGGCACCAACTCGGGCGACTTCGCCGTGCTCAGCCTGGCCGAGGCGCTTCCGGAGGGCTCCGTGATCGGCATGGCCGCCGCCGGGGACCCCGCCTACCGGGCGGACACCCGCGCCACCGTCTACGGATGGGGCGACACCACGGGCGGCGGCTCCTACGCCGGGAGCCTGCACGCGGCGCGGGTCCGCGTCCTGCCCGACCAGCTGTGCCGGGCCGCGTACCCGGGCAGCGCCGACGGCGCCTACCGGGCCGACACCATGCTGTGCGCCGGTGAGGTCGCGGGCGGGCGGGACGCCTGCCAGGGGGACAGCGGGGGGCCGCTGGTGGCCGAGGGGCGGCTGATCGGCCTGGTGTCCTGGGGGAGCGGCTGCGGCTGGGCCGGCAGCCCGGGGGTGTACACGCGCGTGTCCGACGTTCTGCGGACGCTCGGCTGGGGCTGAGGGCCCCGTCGCGGACCGTGGGCCCTCGCAGCCGCCGTCAGGGCGATGCACGACGGGTTCCCGCGCGGTCCGGCTCCCTCCGGTGGCGAGCGCCGAGCAGTGAAGGCGGATGGCGCGCCCCGGCGGTCGGGAGCCCTGCGCGGTGTCGGACGGAGCCGGTCAGGGCCCCGGCCGCCGTTCGCTGAGGGTGCCTGCCGTCACGGTCCCGGCGGTCGCTCCGCCGGGAGTGTGACGGCAGGCCGCGGGTGCGAGCGCCTCGTCATTCGTCCCCGCGACAGGAACCGGAAGGACCGAGTAGCCCCGACGGCAGCGGCCGCAGGGACTGTCAGCGCACAGCCCGCCCGCACTCCGGGCCGCAGCGCGGGGAAAGGGCAGGCTGATCGTCGACGTCGAGGCCAAGCAGGCCATGCGTGGGGAGGGCAGGAGCTGCACCGCGTCGCGGGGAGGGCGTGGGCGGCGCTGTGACGGCGCAGGCGCCATCGAGTCCCCGAGCAGGACAAGGAGCTGCGCTGCGCCTCCGGGGCGGCCGAGACCGGCTGCGAAGCCCCGGCTCGTCAGGAGCAGCTGGGGGCGTCGCTCCGGGCCGGCGGCTGCCCACTCACGTCGGGTGGGCGCGTCCGTGGGACCGGAACCGGCAGAGCCGCTGTCGGGCCCACGGTGTGAGGAGTCGGGCGCTCCTGGTCACGGCGCCGGGCGGCGGCCGTCGGCCGGACCGGACCCGAGGGTCGTGACCTGCGGGAGCGCGGTAGGTCAGGTGGATGGTGGGGCTGAGCAAGCGCACGCGCGCCGATGAGCCGGGCGGCCACCTCCGATGGGGAGGTGGCCGCCCGTGGGCCGGCCTGTGCCGGTCTGGCTCGTCGGGTGCGCGAGTGTCAGCGCTCTTCGGCGGAAGCGGTCGCCGAAGGGGACGTCAGACGCTCGGTCTCGTCCTGTATCTCAGCGGCGATCTTCTTGAGTTCCGGCTCGAACTTGCGGCCGTGGTGGGCGCAGAAGAGCAGTTCTCCGCCGCTGAGCAGGACGACGCGCAGGTATGCCTGGGCGCCGCAGCGGTCGCAGCGATCGGCGGCCGTCAGCGGGCTCGCGGGGGTCAGAACAGTAGTCACGTCGCCTCTTCTCTAGCTCGACGAGCTGTCGTACCAGGGTCAACATCCAACCAGCCCTAAACGTTCCCGCTCGGGGCTTCTTCTCGAAAAATCTTTCCGAGTGGTCGGTTGTTGCCGGTTGGCGGCGAATGTGCCGTATTGCGTGTCTGATGTGTCGTACGGATTCGCGTCGTCTTCGGGTGGTCGGCCCTCCCGGCTGGGTTGCCGGTCGTTCATGAGGACGTGCCCGGAGCCTAAATGGTTCATGCCTCCAAGGGAACGTGATGTGTGCTTCACCCCATCGAGGGATCGAACAGGCATGCGACTCTGGACTAGGGTGTCCGGGGACGAGGGTGGCGTGACAACGGCTCTATCAGGCCTCGGTACCCTCTCACCGGTGACTGAAGCGCCGCCCTTACCCCTGAGGGCCCCATTCGAAATTCAGCGAGGAGCGAACCGCGTGACCGCCGAGACGTCCGTGCCGTCCACAGCTCTGCTGGCAGGAGCAGACCGCGACGGTGGCAATTACACCGCTCGGCATCTGCTCGTCCTCGAGGGGCTCGAGGCCGTGCGCAAACGCCCGGGCATGTACATCGGCTCGACCGACAGCCGCGGTCTGATGCACTGCCTCTGGGAGATCATCGACAATTCCGTGGACGAGGCCCTCGGCGGATACTGCGATCACATCGAGGTCGTCCTCCACGACGACGGTTCGGTGGAGGTCCGGGACAACGGCCGCGGCATCCCCGTCGACGTCGAGCCCAAGACCGGCCTGTCCGGCGTGGAGGTCGTCCTGACCAAGCTGCACGCCGGCGGCAAGTTCGGCGGCGGCTCCTACGCCGCCTCCGGCGGTCTGCACGGCGTCGGCGCCTCCGTCGTCAACGCGCTGTCCGCCCGGCTGGACGTGGAGGTCGACCGCGCCGGGCACACGCACGCGATCAGCTTCCGGCGCGGAGTCCCCGGCGCGTTCTCGGGAGCGGGGCCGGACGCGAAGTTCGAGGCCGGCAGCGGCCTGCGCAAAGCCAAGAAGATCCCCAAGAGCCGCAGCGGCACGCGTGTCCGCTACTGGGCCGACCGGCAGATCTTCCTGAAGGACGCCAAGCTCTCCCTGGAGACGCTGCACCAGCGGGCCCGGCAGACCGCGTTCCTGGTGCCCGGCCTGACCATCGTGGTCCGGGACGAGTACGGCCTCGGCGACGGCGGAAGCAAGGGGGAGGAATCCTTCCGCTTCGACGGCGGCATCAGCGAGTTCTGCGAGTTCCTGGCCTCCGACAGGCCCGTCTGCGACACCCTCCGCTTCAGTGGCCAGGGCACCTTCAAGGAGACCGTGCCCGTGCTGGACGACCGCGGCCAGATGACGCCCACCGAGGTCACCCGGGAGCTCGGCGTCGACGTCGCGCTGCGCTGGGGCACCGGCTACGACACGACGGTGCGGTCGTTCGTCAACATCATCGCCACCCCCAAGGGCGGCACCCACGTCGCCGGTTTCGAGCAGGCCGTCGCCAAGACGATGAACGAGGCGCTGCGCGCCAAGAAGCTGCTGCGCGTCGCCGAGGACGACATCGTCAAGGACGACGCCCTGGAGGGCCTCACCGCGGTCGTCACCGTGCGGCTGGCCGAGCCGCAGTTCGAGGGCCAGACCAAGGAGGTCCTCGGCACCTCGGCCGCCCGCAGGATCGTGAACAACGTGGTCTCCAAGGAGCTCAAGGCGTTCCTGACCTCCACCAAGCGCGACGCGGCCCAGCAGGCCCGGGTGGTCATGGAGAAGGCGGTGGCCGCGGCCCGGACCCGGATCGCCGCCCGCCAGCACAAGGACGCCCAGCGCCGCAAGACGGCCCTGGAGACCTCCTCGCTGCCCGCCAAGCTGGCCGACTGCCGCAGCGACGACGTCGAGCGCAGCGAGCTGTTCATCGTCGAGGGCGACTCGGCGCTCGGTACGGCGAAGCTGGCCCGCAACTCCGAGTTCCAGGCGCTGCTGCCGATCCGCGGCAAGATCCTCAACGTCCAGAAGTCGTCCGTGACGGACATGCTGAAGAACGCCGAGTGCGGGGCGATCATCCAGGTCATAGGAGCCGGGTCGGGACGGACCTTCGACATCGACACCGCCCGCTACGGCAAGATCATCATGATGACCGACGCCGACGTGGACGGCTCCCACATCCGCACCCTGCTCCTGACGCTCTTCCACCGCTACATGCGGCCCATGGTCGAGTCGGGCCGGGTGTTCGCCGCCGTGCCGCCGCTGCACCGGATCGAGCTCGTCCAGCCCAAGAAGGGCCAGGACAAGTACGTCTACACGTACTCCGACCGGGAGCTGCGCGACAAGCTCATGGAGTTCCAGAGCAAGGGCGTCCGCTACAAGGACTCGATCCAGCGCTACAAGGGCCTCGGTGAGATGGACGCCGACCAGCTGGCCGAGACCACCATGGACCCGCGTCACCGCACCCTGCGCCGGATCAACCTCACCGACCTCGAAGCCGCCGAGCAGGTCTTCGACCTGCTCATGGGCAACGACGTGGCCCCGCGCAAGGAGTTCATCTCCAGCTCGGCGGCGACGCTGGACCGCTCCCGCATCGACGCGTAGAGCGCGGATCCCCGGCACGTGCGAAGGCCCTGGCCGTCGTCGGACCCCCGCGCGGGACTGCCCGCGGGGGCCGACGGCGGCCAGGGCCTTGTGCCGGGCGCTGTCGGAGGGGCTCGCCGTTGTCGGGAGGAGCCGGCTCCCGGTGTCCGCCCGGCCCCGCCGAGGGGCCGGGGCCGCCGAGGGGCCGGGGCCGTTCGCCCGGGAAGCCCGTTGCGTGTTCGCCCGGACGGCGCCCTGCGGTCCGTCTCAGGCGTCGGCCAGGGCCGGCTCCGCCGGGCGGTCGGCGGCCTGCTGCGGACGCGTGGCCCGTCGCCCGGCGAGGCGGCAGGCGAGGCAGTCGCGGTGACCGGCGCGGGCGCCGAGGTCCCGGACGCGCCAGTTCCACTGGTCGGCGGGGCGGGGGCCGCTGGGCTTGCCCCAGCCCGCCAGGTGCAGGGCCCAGGTGACGAGCAGGGCCAGGACGAGCACGGCCGCCCCCGCGAGGACGACGCGCCCCGACGCGACGACCACCCCGAGACCGCACAGCCCGAAGCCGAGGACGGCGACGCCCGTGCCGGTCCAGCCGGCGACGGTATGGCCCAGGTCGTAGTCGTCGTCACCGTGGAGGGACATGATCGGTCTCCTTGAGAGGCTGGGGGAAGGGAACGAGGCGGGCGCTCTGCGGTGGTTTATCTCGCGAGCTAAGTAACTTAGATCCTAAGGAAATAGTGTGAGTGAACGCAAGGAGCGTCCGGCGGCCACGGCCGAGCAGGCGCTCTACGCCATGGACCGGATGATCGCCACGGCGCAGTTCGGGCAGCAGGACATCGCCCGGGGGCTCGGCCTCAACGTCACGGACCTCACCTGCCTGGGCTTCCTCGTCGAGGCGTCCGCCGCGGGGGAGTCCCTGGTCGCCGGGGACCTCGCCGAACGGGCGCGGCTGACCACGGGAGCGGTCACGGGCGTGCTGAACCGCCTGGAGAAGGCCGGCTACATCCGGCGCACCGCCGACCCGGACGACCGCCGGCGCGTGTACGTGGTCATGGAGGAGACGGCCCAGGAGCGCATCCTCGAGGTGTACGGACCCTTCTACCGGCGCCTGGGCGCCCTCTTCGGCGACTACGACGCCGACGAGATCGCCGTGCTGACGGACTGGTTCACCCGCGCCCGGGCCCTGTTCGACGAAGCGCTGCACGACATCCGGCAGTCGGGCGCCGCCTCCCCTCCGGCAGGCGGACCACCGGCGCGCCGGGGGTGACCCGGCGTGACGGCGTGCGCCCGGGGACCAGCCGACCGGGCGCCCTCCGTCCGCGCCCCCGCGCCCCCGCGCGCCGTCGGGCGCCGGCACGCCGGCACACGCGCCGGCGTCTGCCGCCTCGCGGCGCCCGGGCCGCCCGGGCCGTCCGGGCCGTCCGGGCCGAGAGCCGCCGCCGTGGCTCGGACGGCAGGAGCGCCGCGACCTGCGTCAGGGTCACCTGATGGAGTGAAGTGATTCGGGAAGAAGAGTCGGGGATCTTCCCGTTCTGTCCATCCTTGGGCATGCAGCAGAACAACGACCGCCCTCGCGTCGCCGGGGGTGGTCAGCAGAGTGCCACCGACCCCGCCGACGGGCCCCGCCAGGCCGCCGGGGACGCCGGTGACGTGAGGTACAACGACCCCTGGTACGACGTGCTCGCCTCCGGCTGGGGCGAGTCCGCGCACCCCGGAGGCACCGCGGCGCCGGTCCCGTCGGCCCGCCGGGAGGTTCCCGCGGACACCGGCGCGGACGTGTACCTCGAAGTGCAGCGCAGCGCGGCCTTCCAGGAGGTGCGCAGCCGGTACCGCCGCTTCGTGATCCCCGGGACAGCCGCCTTCCTGCTCTGGTACGTGGCCTACGTGGTCACCGCCACCGGCGCGCCGGACCTGATGGCGCGCCCCGTGGCCGGAGCCGTGAACGTCGGGATGCTCGCGGGGCTCGGGCAGTTCCTGACCACCTTCCTCCTCACCTGGGCCTACACCCGGCACGCCCGGCTGCGCCGCGACCGTGCGGCGCTCGACCTGCGCTGGGACACCCAGGAACTCGCGCGCGGGCGGAGCGGAGCGGCATGACGGAGGATCACCAGACGCTCGCGCTGCTGCTGTTCAGCGCCTTCGTCGCGGTCACGCTGGCCATCACCACCTGGGTGAGCCGCCACCGGCAGGGCTCCCCGGAGGAGTTCTACGCCGGCGGCCGCCTCTTCTCACCCATGGAGAATGGTTTTGCCATCGCGGGCGACTACATGTCGGCCGCCTCGTTCCTCGGCATCTCCGGCCTCATCGCCCTCTACGGCTACGACGGCATGCTCTACTCCGTGGGCTTCCTGGTGGCCTGGCTGGTGGTTCTCCTCCTGGTGGCGGAACTGGTGCGCAACTGCGGCCGGTTCACCCTCGCCGACGTGGTCGCCGCACGGATGCGGGAACGCCCGGTGCGCATCGCGACGGGAACCTCCTCGGTCGCCGTGTCCGTCCTGTACCTGGTGGCACAGATGGTCGGCGCGGGCACGCTGGTCGCGCTGCTCCTCGGCGGCAATGGCACGGCGGCACAGTCGTGGACCGTGATCGGCGTCGGGGCCCTGATGGTGGTCTACGTGTCGCTGGGAGGGATGCGGGCCACCACCTGGATCCAGATCGTCAAGGCGGTCCTGCTGCTCGGCGGCACCATCGCGCTGACCGTGCTCGTCCTGCTGCGCTTCCACGGCGACGTCAACCGCCTGCTCCTCACCGCCGCCGGACGCAGCGGCCACGGCGAGGCGTTCCTGGCGCCCGGCCTCGCGTACGGCAGCGACCTCACCGCCCGTTTCGACTTCATCAGCCTGGGGCTCGCCCTGGTGCTGGGCACCGCCGGTCTGCCGCACATCCTGTCCCGGTTCTACACCGTGCCCACGGCCCGGGCGGCCCGCCGCTCGGTGGTGTGGTCCATCGGCCTCATCGGCGGCTTCTACCTGATGACCATCGTGCTCGGGTTCGGCGCCGCCGCCCTGGTCGGCACCGACGCCGTGCGCGCCTCCAACGCCTCGGGGAACACCGCCGTCCCCCTGCTGGCGCTCGACCTGGGAGGCGGTGCCGGATCCACGGGCGGCACGGTGCTGTTCGCGGTCGTCGCCGCCATCGCCTTCGCGACGATCCTCGCCGTGGTCGCGGGGGTCACCCTCGCCTCCTCCGCCTCCGTGGCCCACGACCTCTACGCGTCCCTGCGGCGCCGGCGGGGCCGACGGCCGTACAGCGAGGTGGCCGTGGCCCGCGTCGCCGCGGTCGGCATCGGTGTCGTCGCGATCGGTCTCGGCCTGCTGGCCCGGGACCTCAACGTGGCCTTCCTGGTGGGCCTGGCCTTCGCGGTGGCGGCCTCCGCCAACCTTCCGGTGCTGCTCTACTCGCTGTTCTGGCGCGGTTTCACGACCCGCGGCGCCGTCTGGGCCGTCTACGGCGGTCTCGTCCCGGCCGTGGTGCTGGTGCTGCTGTCCCCGGTGGTGTCCGGCAGTCCAGGATCCCTCTTCCCCGGCGTCGACTTCCAGGTCTTCCCGCTGCAGAACCCCGGCCTGGTCTCCATCCCCGCGGGCTTCCTCGCGGGCTGGCTGGGCACGGTCACGTCCGGCGACACCCCGGACGCGGCGAAGCACGCCGAGACCGAGGTGCGCTCCCTCACCGGGGCGGGAGCCGTGTAGGCCGGGCACCACCGCAACGCGCCGCACCACACCGGGCAGCACGGGGCCGCACCTTCGGTCCGGCGAGGCCGGCCGGGCGCCGGACGCCGGGCGGGGCGCCGGACGCCGGCCGGGCGCCGGACGCCGGGCGGGCTCTCGACCAAGGGGGGTCGGCACAGCGCACCCGTTCGGCGCCCGGCGGCGCGGGACCGCCCCGGCACGGGGGCACGCGCACCGGATCCGGGCGCCGGCCGGAGACGGACGGCGCCCGGCCGCGCATGTCCCCGGGGCAGGGTTCCTTCGCCCATCCCTCACGGATTCTGCCCTCAGGCGCGGGTCGCCCACGCGTAGCGGTGCTCCGGGCGGCCCGCGTCCCCGTACTTCAGGGTCAGCGTGGCCCGGCCGGTGCGCTCCAGCAGTTTCAGGTAGCGCTGGGCGGTCTGGCGGCTCACCCCCGTGCGTTCGGCGATCTCCAGGGCGGACAGCGGCCGGTCGGCGTGCATCAGGCACTGGCGCACCAGTTCGGCCGTGGTGGGGGAGTGCCCCTTGGGCAGGCTCGGTTCGGTGGCCGCGGACAGGGCGCCGAACATCCGGTCCACCTCCGCCTGCTCGGCCTCGCCCCCGCCGTCGAGGGTGCGGCGCAGGTCCGCGTACGCCTCCAGCTTCGCGCGCAGCCCGGCGAAGGCGAACGGTTTGACCAGGTACTGCAGCGCGCCGTGCCGCATCGCCGCCTGCACCGTCGACACGTCTCGCGCCGCCGTCACCATGATCACGTCGGTCTGGCGGCCGCGCCGGCGCATTTCCCGCACGACCCCCAGCCCCGTGCCGTCCGGCAGGTAGTGGTCCATGAGGACCAGATCCGGCGACGGCTGCGCCTCCAGGGCGCGCAGCGCCTCGGCCGCTCCGTGCGCCAGGCCGGCCACGCGGAAGCCGGGCACCTTCGCCACGTAGGCCGCGTTGACCCGGGCCACCCGGACGTCGTCGTCCACGACCAGGACCTCGATCATCGCGCTCCCTCCTCGCTCGGCCGGGGGACGGACGCCCCGGACGGTGGGGCCTCCCGGCCCGGGCCGGTGAGGGCCTCGGGCAGGACGACCGTGAACTCCGCCCCGCCGCCGGGCGCCTCGCCCACGGTCGCACGGCCACCCTGCCGCTCGGCCAGCGTGCGCACCAGGGAGAGCCCGATGCCCCGCTCGCGGTGCGCCGGCGGCTCCTTGGTGGACCAGCCCTCGGCGAAGACCATCTCGCGCTGCCCGGGCGGGACACCGGGACCCGTGTCGCGCACCACCAGCACCACGGTGCGCCCCTCGGCCCGCACCTCGGCCTCCACGCGCGCGTGCGGTGCTCCCGCGACGGCGTCCAGGGCGTTGTCGACCAGGTTGCCCGCCACGGTGACCAGCCCACCCGGATCGATCAGCCGGTCGGGCAGCCACGTCCGCTCCGACACGCCCAGCGCGACCCCCCGCTCGGCCGCGACCGCGGCCTTGCCCACCAGCAGCGCGGCGAGCAGCGGGTCCCGCACCCGCTCGGTGACCTGTTCGGCCGTCGCCCGGTGGGCGCCGACGACCTCGGCCACGAACTCGACCGCCTCGTCGAACATCTCCAGTTCGAGCAGCCCCAGCAGGGTGTGCATGCGGTTGGCGTGTTCGTGGTCCTGCGCCCGCAGCGCGTCGATCAGACCGCGCGTGGAGTCCAGTTCCCGGCCGAGCCGGTCCAGTTCCGTGCGGTCGCGCAAGGTGGCCACGGCGCCGCCGTCGTCCGTCGGCATCCGGTTGGCGACCAGCACCCGCTGCCCGCGGACGGTGAGCAGATCGGTCCCGTCGGCCCGCCCGGACAGCACGTCGGCCGTGCGTCCCGGGCCCAGTGCCTCGTCGGGGGTAAGGCCCACCGCCTCGTCGTCGAGGCCGAGCAGACGCCGAGCCTCGTCGTTGAGGAGCCGGACGCGTCCCGCGCGGTCCAGCGCGACCACACCTTCCCGGATGCCGTGCAGCATCGCCTCGCGCTCCGCGAGCAGCGCCGCGATGTCGGAGAAGGCCAGGTCCCGGGTCTGGCGGTGCACCCGCCGGGAGACGAGCCAGGCCGCGAGCGCGCCGACGGCCAGGGCACCGCCCGCGTAGGCGAACAGTCCGGGCACGGCGTGGATCAGCCGGGCCCGGACGCTGTCGTAGGCGATGCCCACCGACACCGCCCCGACGATCCGCCCGTCGTCGTCCCGCAACGGCACCTTGCCGCGCGCCGAGCGGCCCAGGGTGCCGTCGTCGATCTCCATGACCTCGTGCCCGGCCAGGGCCTCACTCGGGTCGGTGGAGACGTGCCCGCCGATCCGCCGCGGGTCGGTGTGCGACCAGCGCACCCCGTGACGGTCCAGCACGACGACGTACTCGGCACCGGTGGCCTCCCGGATCCGTTCCGCCTCCCGCTGGACCGGTCCGTCGGGGGCCGGTTGCGTGGACCGCAGGTCGTCGGCGATCCGCGCCTGCTGGGCGGTGGTCTGGGCGATCGCCAGGGCCCGCCGCATCGCCTGGTCGTCCAGCTGCTCACCGAGCGGCGCCAGGAACAGGCCCGTCGCCAGCACGGCGACACCCGCGGCGATCGCCAGCTGCATCAGCAGGACCTGCGAGAACACCCGCCGGGGCAGACGGAGACGCCGGCGGCGCGCGGGGGCAGCGGAACTCATGCCCCGACCGTACGCGGACCCACGCGCGGCTCCGCCGAGGGGTTCCGGAGGGGTTCCGGGCGGCAGCGCGCGGGCTCGGGCGCTCCGGGGCCGCCGGCGGGGCGGGAGGACGGACGGGTGCCGAGGGCGGGCGGACCGGGGGCTCCGGCTCGCTGTGCACTGCCCCTGGGGCGGGCGGTACGCACCCTGCCGGGCTGCTCCCCCTCTGGTGGAGGGCCCGGGCTTTGCGGACGCGTGCAGGGGACGGTCCGCGCGCGTGCGCCCCTGCCGCGCTCCGCCACGCCCCTGCCGGGGCCTGTGGGGCGCGCCGACGCGGCACGTGACCGGGCCTGTCAGGTCTCCCCACCGCCGCTACCGGACCGACGACGGGCGCGCATCACACGCTCACGCCGGGGAGCCCGCGCACCACGAACCGGAAGACGTCCCGCGCCCCGGCTGCCGAACGGATTCTGCGCGGCGGTCAGCTCGCCAGCGCGGTCACCGTCATCTCGCGGATCGCCGTCACGTCCATGCGCGCGGGCGATCCGAGCACGGAGCCGCAGCTCTCGGGGCGCGGCGGTGACGCGGCGCCCTGGACCACCTCGACCCACCAGCGGCGGCCGTCGGTGTGGGCGACGGTGACCTCCCAGCGCGGGGCCGCGCCGTCCGTCCGTACGACGCTCAGCGCCTCCGCGGCCTCCACGCCCTCCGCCGTCCGCACGGCCAGTTCGGCCGCCTGGCCGGGGCGTTCCCAGGTGGAGCGTCCCCGGCACCCCTCGGCCACGATCCGGCCCTCCTGGACGCCGTGCAGCACCTCCTTGACGGCATGGGCCTCGGCCCGGCCGTAGGCGTAGCCGTACGGGAGGACGAGCACGGTCGGGGAGAAGCGGTGCCCGCCCAGGTGCGTCACCTCCCACACGCCGTCGACCCCGGAGGCGGCGAGTTCGGCCGCGAGGGGGCGTCCGAGGAGTGCGCAGCAGCGGTCGCGCTTGCCGTTGGTGCAGACGAGGGCCAGGGGACCGCCGTCGTGCGGCTGCCCGCCGAGGGCCGTGTCGAAGGTGTCGTGCGCGCCGCGGCCCAGCGCGGCGAAGTCGAGGCCGAGCAGGTCCCGCGGGTCGGCGGTGGTGGCGGAGTGCAGCCACACCCGCCCCGGGACGGTGTGGGCGGCGTACACCCGGCGCGCGGCGCCTGCGGGGCGGTCGGCGTGACGCCCGGTGCGCCGGATGAGGGCGATGCGCACCCCGGTGCCCTTCGCGGCGGCTTCGAGAGCCCGGCCGAGCCCGGGGTCGAGGTGGCTCGAGGTGAGCGCCTTGGCACCCCAGGGACCGGGCTGCTCCAGCAGCAGCCACGTCCTCGCGGTGGCCGCGGTCCCGGCGAGAGGCTCGTCGAGCTCCCGGGAGGCGGTTGAGCACGTACTCACAGAGGTGAGCCTAACCTGACTTGCGCCGGGGTGCTTCCCGGCCCGTGGGTGTCGTGCTCCGGTCGGGTGCGGGACGGGACGGCCTGCGCCGGTTCGACGGGACGCAGGCCCTTCCCGGACGTCGGTTCAGGCGTCGGGGATGTCCGCCTTCGCGCGGATCAGGGTTTCGCGGCTGATCACCACGATGTTCTCGTAGTCGGCTCGTCCGGCGTCCGCAGGGAGCTGGGGATCGAGGAGGGCCGTGGATTCCGTGCCGATGACGGCGAAATTGCCGTCGGACAGCTCGAAGATGTCCGGGCAGTTCTGTCCGGACTGGCATCCCCGAGCCTGTGGAGACGGCCCGATCCGACGGACGATGTGACTCACGTGCAGTCCCTCCGAGTTCCGAGGCTGCACCCTTCGCGAGCCGTGCCTGACCGGACCTCGTGGTGCAGCACAGCTGCGGCACCGTTCCTGAGGTGCGGACTACTTCTAGCCGTTGCGCACGCGGTCTGGCAACGACGTCGGCGGGGCGGTGCGGAGCGTGTTGCCGGGTCGGAGGGGCCGGTACCGGGCCGCCGTTTGCTGCAGGGAACACCGGCGGGCCCGGAGCGGACGGCCGAAACGGGTCATGGGTGTAGTCCAGTCCGCGGCGGGTGGCCACCGGGCGGGCAGCTCCGGTCGGTGCCCCCCGAGGGGGTGCCTCCGCGGGAGCCGGCCATCGCTCGGAGGGGCACCGCTCGCACTCGGAGGGGCACCGCTCGCCGGGCCGGATCCGTCCAAGAGGCGGGAAAACGGGACGCCGTCCGTCAGGCCGCGTCCGGTGGCGTCTCGGGCGGCAGTTCGCCGACGACCCACCATTCCTCGTTGTCCGATTCGTCCAGCTGCTGCAGGAGGCGGTCGACGAGTCTGCCGAGTTCGGCTTCCTCGCTGGACTGGTCGAGGGTCTCCCTGTGGTGTGCCGTGGCACGCCAGTAGTCGCGGCACACGGCGCTCTGGAACATGCCCCGGACCGAGCCGTGGAACTGCTCGCGGCTCAGGTTTCCCATGCGGTGGTTGAACACCAGGCTGGTGTACAGGGCGTTGGCGTACAGGAACTGGCGCTGCGTCTTCTGGGGTACGGCCGGAGTGTAGGTGTCGAGGACCTCCAGCAGGGCGGCGTTGCCGGTGTCCATGGCCTTGCTGAGCAGCTCCCAGTGCAGGCGGTGCTGGTGCGTGAGGGCCGTCGTCCTGCGGGCCTCCTCGGTCGCCCGTTCCAGGTGTTCCAGCCGCTCGCCGAGAGCGTCGGCGATCCGTTGGTGGGTGATCCGGGCCGTGAGGGCCCCGGCCAGAAGCCCCACCCCGGCCGCCGCCCACGGAAGAAACCTTCCTGCCGTGGCTTTCCGTGTGGCCATGTCACATACCCCCGATCAGGCCGCCGTCCGCCGGTCGTCGGTTGGCGTGGGAGGGAACGGAAGGACCGGCGAGCGGTGGGCGGCGCGTGCCGTCTCCCAGGGTGCCGAGCGGCTCTGATCGGCGGGAAGGCGGAGAGAAAGGCGCACGGAGGGAACGGAGGGTCGCACACCTCGGCGCCATGCCCGACATCTGCCCCGCGCACGCTGCCCACAATCGTTCACTCCGTGGCCGTCGGACGCGCTCGTATCCTGGGCGCCGGTCGAGTCGTCGGACGTACGCCGGGGCGCATGCCGGCGCACAGAGGGGTGGAGAGAGCGCGTGGTCGAGCGGTACAGCGAGAGGCGGATCCCTGTGGTCATCCTGGCGGGATTCCTGGGTTCCGGTAAGACCACCCTGCTCAACCACCTCCTGCACCACAGCGGCGGCAGCCGGATCGGGGCGCTCGTCAACGACTTCGGGGCCATCGAGATCGATGCCATGGCCGTGGCGGGCGCCCTGGGGGACTCGACCGTCTCGCTCGGCAACGGGTGTTTGTGCTGCGCCGTCGACGGCAGCGAACTGGACGCGTACCTGGAGCGGCTCGCGCACCCCGCCGCCGGTCTGGACGCCGTCGTCATCGAGGCGAGCGGACTGGCCGAACCGCAGGAGCTGGTGCGGATGGTGCTCGCCAGCGAGCACCCCGGGATCGTGTACGGCGGGCTCGTCGAGGTGGTGGACGCCGCCGAGTTCGACGACACCCGGGCCCGGCACCCCGAGATCGACCGGCACCTCGCCCTCGCCGATCTCGTGGTGGTCAACAAGATGGACCGCGCGGTGGATCCCGAGGGTCTCCTCGCGCGCGTCCGGGGCCTCGTCGACGGGGCGGCCGTCGTGCCCGCCACGCGCGCCCGGATCGACCCGGAGTTCCTCTTCGACTGCCGCCCGAGCGAGGAGCGGATCGGCCAGCTGTCCTTCGACGACCTGCGGGTCCACGACGACGCGGACGGGCCGGCGGGAGACGGGCGGGCGCACGGGGACGTAGGCGCCCGAGGCGACGCGGGGACCGGCGGGGACGCGGAGGACCACACCGGACACCTCCACGCCGCCTACGACAGCCTGTCCCACGCGTCCGAGCGTCCCACCGACCCCCGGGCGCTGATGAGGTTCCTCGACAGCCGGCCCGAGGGCCTGTTCCGGATCAAGGGATACGTCGACTTCGGGCCGTTCGACGTCCACAACCGCTACGCCGTGCACGCCGTCGGACGGTTCCTGCGGTTCCGGCCGGAACCCTGGCCGCCCGGAGCCGAACGGCTCACGCAGCTCGTGCTCATCGGTTCCGGCATCGACGCACCGGCGCTGCGCAAGGAGCTGGAGGCCTGCGCGAACGACACCCTGGACGCCGACGAACGCGGCATGTGGGGCGTCCTGCGCTACGTGGACGGTGACGAAGGCGACGACGCCCCCGACGGACCGGACCTCGACGGACCGGACCCCGATGGACCGGACCCCGATGGACCGGACCTCGACGAACCCGAGGCCCACGGTGGCGAGGAGGCGCACCCGCCGGTGTGAGGCCCCGCACCGAACCGCCGCTGCCACCGGCCCGGGCGGGCCGCGGTGCGGAGACCTGCCGAATCCGAAGCCGCATCCGAAGCGGGCGCCGCATCCGAAGCGGACGGCGAACCCGGCTGCGAAGCGGACGCCGAACCCGAAGCGGACGGCGAACCCGGTTCCGAAGCGGACGCCGAACCCGAACCCGAAGCGGACGCCCCATCCCAAGCCGAAGCGGACGCCGGCGCCGAAGGCGGCACCCCAGCGGACACCGGCGCCGGCGTTGCGGGACCGGCGGTCTCGGTGTGGGCCCCACGACACCCACCCGCCGGTGTCGTCCGGGGGCGGCCGGGCCGACCGCCGCGGCGTCGCGCCGTCGGCCCCGGCCCCGCCCCGCCCGGCCCCGTCACACCCGGCGTTCCGGGGCCCGGCCGGTCGCGGTTCCTACACCGGTCCGGCGACCACCGACACCGTCTTGCCCAGGGACACGCCCGAGCCGTCGCGGCGCGGGTCGGGTTCCGGCAGGGCCACGGCGGTGCCGTTCTTCTGCGCGGCACGGGCCGGCGTGGGGCCGACCCAGGCCAGGGCCAGGCAGTCCTCGCCCTTCAGGAACCGCTGGCAGCGCACCCCGCCGGTGGCCCGGCCCTTGCGGGGGTACTGGTCGAACGGGGTCAACTTGGCCGTCGTCTGGACGGAGTCGTCCAGCGTGCCGCGCGATCCGGCGACCGTGAAGACCACCGCGTCCGCCGAGGGATCGACCGCGGTGAAGTGGATGACCTTCGCGTCCGCCGACAGCTTGACCCCCGCCATGCCGCCCGCGGGACGGCCCTGCGGACGGACCTGGGCGGCCGGGTACCGCAGCAGCTGGGCGTCGTCGGTGACGAAGACCAGGTCCTCCTCGCCGGTGCGCAGTTCGACGCCACCGACGATCCGGTCGCCGTCCCTGAGCGAGATGACCTCCAGCTCCTCCTTGTTGGACGGGTAGTCGGGCACCACGCGCTTGACGACGCCCTGTTGGGTGCCGAGCGCCAGACCGGGCGAGGACTCGTCGAGCGAGGTCAGGCAGACCACGTCCTCGTCCGCGTCGAGCGTGACGAACTCGGCGAGGGGCGCCCCGCCCGCCGTGTTGGGCACCTGCATGTCCTCCGGCAGCTGCGGGAGGTCGACGACGTTCAGCCGCAGCAGGCGGCCCGCCGAGGTGACCACGCCCACCTCACCGCGCGCCGTGGCCTTCACCGCCGAGACGATCACGTCGTGCTTGACCCGCTTGGTGCCCGCCTTCTCGGGGAACGGCGCGTCGTTCGCCGTCCGGGCCAGCAGGCCCGTCGAGGACAGCAGCACCCGGCACGGGTCGTCCGCGACCTGCAGCGGCACGGCGGCGGTCGGCGTACCGGCCGAGTCCAGCAGCGTCGTGCGCCGGTCGTTGCCGAACTTCTTGGCCACCGCGGCCAGTTCGGCGGAGACCAGCTTCCGCAGTTCCGCGTCGGAGTCGAGGATCCGGGTCAGCTCCTCGATCTCCGCGTTCAACCGGTCCTTCTCCGCCTCCAGTTCGATCCGGTCGTACTTGGTGAGGCGGCGCAGCGGCGTGTCGAGGATGTACTGCGTCTGGACGTCGCTGAGGGAGAAGCGCTCCATCAGGCGCTGCTTGGCCTGGGCGGAGTTCTCGCTGGAGCGGATCAGCCGGATGACCTCGTCGATGTCCACGAGGGCGGTGAGCAGGCCCTCCACCAGGTGCAGCCGGTCCCGCCGCTTGCCGCGACGGAACTCCGAGCGCCGCCGCACCACGGTGAAGCGGTGGTCGAGGTAGACCTCCAGGAGCTCCTTCAGGCCCAGGGTGAGCGGCTGGCCGTCCACCAGCGCCACGTTGTTGATGCCGAAGGACTCCTCCATGGACGTCAGCTTGTACAGCTGCTCCAGGACCGCCTCGGGCACGAAGCCGTTCTTGATCTCGATGACCAGGCGCAGCCCGTGCTCGCGGTCGGTGAGGTCCTTGACGTCGGCGATGCCCTGGAGCTTCTTCGCGCCGACCAGGTCCTTGATCTTGGCGATCACCTTCTCCGGGCCGACCGCGAAGGGCAGCTCGGTGACCACCAGGCCCTTGCGCCGCGCGGTCACGTTCTCCACGGTGACCGTCGCGCGGATCTTGAAGGTGCCGCGGCCCGTCTCGTACGCGTCGCGGATGCCGGACAGGCCCACGATGCGTCCGCCGGTGGGCAGGTCGGGGCCCGGGACGTGCTTCATCAGGGCGTCGAGATCGGCGTTCGGGTACCTGATGAGGTGCCGGGCCGCGGCGACGACCTCCCGCAGGTTGTGCGGCGGCATGTTGGTGGCCATGCCGACGGCGATGCCCGAGGCGCCGTTGACCAGGAGGTTCGGGAACGCGGCGGGCAGCGCGGCCGGTTCCTGCTCCTGGCCGTCGTAGTTGGGGGCGAAGTCGACCGTGTCCTCGTCGATCGACTCGGTCATCAGCCCGGCCGCCTCGGCCATCCGGCACTCGGTGTACCGCATGGCGGCGGGCGGGTCGTCGTTGCCCAGGGAGCCGAAGTTGCCGTGACCGTCGACCAGGGGGACCCGCATGGAGAACGGCTGCGCCATGCGCACCAGGGCGTCGTAGATCGACGCGTCGCCGTGGGGGTGCAGCTTGCCCATCACCTCGCCGACCACGCGGGCGCACTTCACGTACCCGCGCTCCGGACGCAGGCCCATCTCGTTCATCTGGTAGACGATGCGGCGGTGCACCGGCTTCAGCCCGTCGCGCGCGTCCGGCAGGGCGCGGGAGTAGATGACCGAGTAGGCGTACTCGAGGAAGGAGCCCTGCATCTCGTCGACGACGTCAATGTCGAGGATCTTCTCCTCGTACGGCTCGTCGGGCGGCGGGGTCTTCGTGCTGCGGCGGGCCATCGCTGCCGGCTCCTTGCTGAGCGTGGGACGGATCTGACGCGGACCATTGTGGACCGCCGCACCGACAACCGGGACCAGGACCCGGATGCGGGACCTGCGGTGCGGGCGGGGTCGTGGCGGCGCGAGCAGAGTACGCGCCCGCGGGCACGAACCGTCGGGCGGGCTCCGGACCTCCGCATCGGGGGGCGCCCGCCGGGCGTCCCCCGGGACGCCGTCCGGACCCTTCCCCGGGCCCTTCCCCGGGCGCCCGCCGGACGGTGCGGCCGCCCGTCCGTGACGTCCTCGGGGGAGCACCCTCACGCGGGGGAGCGGAGCGCCCTCACGCGGGGAGGCGGGGGCGCGGGGATGCGCGGACCCGGGGTAGCTCCGGGTCGAACCGGGGTAGCTCCGGGTGCGGATCCGGTGTCGGCGCCGCTGCCGGGCCCCTCACGGGGCGCATCCGACGGCACACGCGCCTCGTGCGCTCCCGGCACACCCCGGCCGCCCCGCACACCCAGGCCGCCCCGCCTGCCCCGGCGCCGCCCCCCGCCCGCGCCCCGAGGTGCCCCTCCGGTCCCGGTTTCTCGCTGTGGGCGTAGTCGGCGGCCCCCGGGAACTTCGCCGGTGCTCCGCACGCTTGCATACAGTGACAGGACCGGCAGGAACGGCGGCGTCGACGACCGCCTCCGCGATCGAAGGGACGTACATGCCCATGGGTCACACGGCCACAGCCCAGGCAGGCTCCGGCGGCCTGACAGCGACCGAGCACCGCCTGGCCAACGGCCTGCGCGTGGTGCTCTCCGAGGACCACCTGACCCCCGTCGCCGCGGTGTGCCTCTGGTACGACGTCGGTTCGCGCCACGAGGTGGAGGGACGCACCGGCCTGGCCCACCTCTTCGAGCACCTGATGTTCCAGGGCTCCGCCCAGGTCAAGGGCAACGGACACTTCGAGCTGGTCCAGGGCGCGGGCGGCTCGCTCAACGGCACCACCAGCTTCGAGCGCACCAACTACTTCGAGACCATGCCCGCCCACCAGCTGGAGCTCGCGCTCTGGCTGGAGGCCGACCGCATGGGCTCGCTGCTGGCCGCCCTGGACGAGGAGTCCATGGAGAACCAGCGCGACGTCGTCAAGAACGAACGCCGCCAGCGTTACGACAACGTCCCCTACGGGACGGCCTTCGAGCGGCTGACCGCCCTCGCCTACCCGGAGGGCCACCCCTACCACCACACGCCCATCGGTTCGATGGCGGACCTGGACGCGGCGACCCTGGAGGACGCCCGCCGGTTCTTCCGCACCTACTACGCGCCGAACAACGCCGTCCTCTCCGTCGTCGGCGACATCGACCCCGAGCAGACGCTCGCCTGGATCGAGAAGTACTTCGGCTCCATCCCCTCCCACGACGGCAAGCCCGAGCCCCGTGACGGCTCGCTGCCGGACGTGATCGGCGAGGAACTGCGCGAGGTCGTGACCGAGGAGGTGCCCGCGCGTGCGCTGATGGCCGCCTACCGGCTCCCGGAGGACGGCACCCGGGCGTGCGACGCGGCGGACCTGGCGCTCACCGTCCTGGGCGGCGGCGAGTCGTCGCGCATCTACAACCGGCTGGTGCGCCGGGACCGTACCGCCGTCGCCGCCGGGTTCGGCCTGCTGCGGCTCGCCGGGGCGCCCTCGCTGGGCTGGCTCGACGTGAAGACGTCCGGAGACGTCGAGGTGCCGGTGATCGAGGCGGCCGTCGACGAGGAGCTCGCCCGGTTCGCCGAGGAGGGCCCCACGGCCGAGGAGATGGAGCGCGCGCAGGCCCAGTTGGAGCGCGAGTGGCTGGACCGGCTCGGCACCGTCGCGGGCCGCGCCGACGAACTGTGCCGGTACGCCGTCCTGTTCGGCGACCCGCAGCTCGCCCTGACCGCGGTGAGCCGGGTCCTGGACGTGACGGCCGAGGAGGTCCGGGAGGTCGCCGCGGCCCGCCTGCGCCCCGACAACCGCGCGGTGCTCGTCTACGAGCCGCTCACCGCCGGGGACCAGGAAGCCGGCGAGACCGGAGAGACCGCCGCGGCCGCCGGCACCGACGAGAACGAGGAGACGGCGAAGTGACCGAGCTCGCCCCGATGGACTTCCACCCGCAGCCGCAGGCGGGCGACGCCAGGCCCTGGGCCTTCCCGGCCCCCGAGCGAGGCGCGCTCGGCAACGGCCTGACCGTGCTGCGCTGCCACCGCCCCGGCCAGCAGGTCGTCGCCGTCGAGGTGGTCCTCGACGCGCCGCTCGACGCGGAGCCGGCCGGTCTCGACGGTGTCGCCACGATCATGGCGAGGGCCTTCTCCGAGGGCACCGACAAGCACTCCGCCGAGGAGTTCGCCGCCGAACTGGAGCGCTGCGGCGCCACCCTGGACGCGCACGCCGACCACCCCGGCGTCCGCCTCAGCCTGGAGGTGCCGGCCTCCCGGCTCGCCAAGGGCCTGGGGCTGCTCGCCGACGCCCTGAGGGCGCCCGCCTTCGCCGACAGCGAGGTGGAGCGGCTGGTCCGCAACCGCCTCGACGAGATCCCGCACGAGCTGGCCAACCCCGCGCGCCGGGCGGCCAAGGAACTCTCCAAGGAGCTGTTCCCCGCCGACGCGCGCATGTCGCGCCCCCGCCAGGGCACCGAGGAGACCGTCGAGGGCATCGACGCGGCGGCCGTGCGCGCCTTCTACGAGCGGCACGTGCGGCCCGCCACGGCCACCGTGGTCGTCGTCGGCGACCTCACCGGCCTGGACCTGGACGCACTGCTCGGGGACACGCTGGGCGCGTGGACCGGCTCGCCGGGCCGGCCCCGGCCCGTGCCCGCGGTCACCGCCGACGACACCGGGCGGGTCGTGATCGTCGACCGTCCCGGAGCCGTCCAGACCCAGCTGCTCATCGGCCGCGTCGGCGCCGACCGGCACGACCGGGTGTGGCCCGCCCAGGTCCTCGGCACGTACTGCCTCGGGGGCACCCTCACCTCCCGCCTGGACCGCGTCCTGCGCGAGGAGAAGGGCTACACCTACGGTGTCCGCTCCTTCGCCCAGGTCCTGCGGTCCGCGCCGGACGGCACGGGCGCGGCCATGCTCGCCATCAGCGGCTCCGTGGACACCCCCAACACCGGGCCCGCGCTGCAGGACCTGTGGAACGTGCTGCGCACGCTCGCCGCCGACGGCCTGACGGACGCCGAGCGGGACGTCGCGGTGCAGAACCTGGTGGGCGTGGCGCCCCTGAAGTACGAGACCGCCGCGGCGGTCGCGAGCACCCTGGCGGACCAGGTGGAGCAGCACCTGCCCGACGACTACCAGGCCGAGCTGTACCGTCAACTGGCCGCGACCGGCACCGTGGAGGCCACCGCGGCGGTCGTCAACGCCTTCCCGGTCGACCGGCTGGTGACCGTCCTCGTCGGCGACGCGGCACAGATCAAGGCCCCCGTGGAAGCCCTCGGGATCGGCGAAGTGACCGTGGTGGCGGCCGACTAGGACCCCGCGGCGGCTTCCGCGCGCACGGCGCCCTGGTGGCGGGAACGTCACCAGGGCGCCCGTATGCCCGAATTGGGGCGGAGGATGCCTGTCTGCCCTGTGGTGTGCGCTACAAATCCCCCGATCCGTTTGATGATCGGGCGGCCTCCCGCATAGCTTCGTGCGGGCTGTTCGTCGGGCAGTGCGCCGCACCCGCGGCACCGGACAGCCATCGCCGAATCCCCGTACGGCGCGAGCCAGGGGAGCCGGGGACCCGCCGTCCCCCGGGGTGCATCGGACGCCCGCGCGTGCCGCGAGGGGGTCCGTAGGAGACCTTCCTGCTCCGAACCCTCCCCCAGAGCCCGGAGGGCCTGGGGGGACCCCCACCGCTGACCCGGTAGGCGAGAGGGAAGGAAAGGACCAGCCTGTACATGGCGTTCACCCACGCCGCCGGCAAGCACCGCCGCCCCAGCCGCGTCCGTCGCGGCACCGCCCGCGCCGCGGGCGTCGCGGCCCTCGCCGGTTCCGGTGTCGCCGGCTCCCTCGCGGCCCCCGCGATGGCCGCCGAGCCCGCCGCGGCCCAGACCGGCATCACCCCCGTCGTCACCCTCGGCGACACGGTCGCCGACCGGATCGACGCCCAGGCCGCCGCGCAGCACGAGGCCGCCCGCGAGGCCGCCGAGGCCGAGGCCCGCAAGGCGGCCGAGAAGGCCGCCCGCAAGAAGGCCGCCGAGGAGGCGGAGCAGGCCCGCGAGGCGCAGGAACGCGCCGCCCGCGAGGCCGAGCGTGAGCGCCTCGACGTGTTCGTCTCGCCGATCCCCGGCTCCTACGTGTCCACCGGCTACAAGACCGGCGGCGCCGTCTGGTCCTCCGGCAGCCACACCGGGGTCGACTTCCACGCCGCGAACGGCACCCCCGTGCAGTCCGTCGGCCGTGGCACGGTCGTCGAGGCCGGCTGGGGCGGGGCCTACGGCAACCAGGTCGTCATCAAGATGCACGACGGCACCTACACCCAGTACGGCCACCTGTCGTCCATCGGCGTCTCGGTCGGCCAGGAGGTCACGCCGGGCCAGCAGATCGGCCTCTCCGGCTCCACCGGCAACGTCACCGGCGCGCACCTGCACTTCGAGGCCCGCACGAGCGCCGAGTACGGCTCGGACCTCGACCCCGTCGCGTACCTGCGCGCGCACGGCGTCTCCCTCTGACACCCCTCCGGGCGCGGTGAGCGTCCGGAACAGCACGAAAAGCCCCGGCTCGGCGAGCCGGGGCTTTTCGCGTCGCGCACACGATGTCCGAAAAACAGGCGCGAATGTACTTGGGGCCTCAATGAATCCCGTGCATTGCTTTAGAGTCACGGAAAGGATGTCCGCCGAGGCGTTTCTCGGAAATGGAACCGGAGGTCGCTCATGCGTGTTCCCGCCCACTCCGTGTGCGCCGCGATCCGCGACGACATCGTCGCGGGCGTCCATGCGCGCGGAAGCCGGCTCACCGAGGAACTCCTGGCCCGCCGCTACGGCGTGTCCCGGGTACCGGTGCGCGAGGCGCTGCGGACGCTGGAGGCGGAGGGGTTCGTGGTGACCCGGCGGCACGCGGGCGCGTGCGTCGCGGAGCCCACCGAACGGGAGGCCGCCGATCTGCTGGAAATGCGCCTGCTCCTGGAACCCCTCGGTGCCGCCCGGGCCGCCCAGCGCCGCACCGAGGCCCACCTGAAGGTGCTGCGCGGACTCGTCTGCCTGGGGCAGGAGCGGGCCCGCCGGGGGAGCAGCGACGACCTGCGCTCCCTGACCGGCTGGTTCCACGAGACGCTGGCCCAGGCGGCGAGCAGCCCGGTGCTGGCCTCGACGCTGACCGGACTGCGGCACAAGATCGCCTGGATGTACGCGGTGGAGGAGCCGCCCGACCCCGTGCAGACGTGGACCGACCACGGTCTGATCGCGGACGCCGTGGTGCGCGGCGACGGCGAGCGCGCCCGGTCGGCCACCGCAGAGCTCCTGGAGCGGACGCGCCCGGCCCACCGGCTGCGCCCGCTGTCCGGTGCGGAGCCCGCGGAGCGTGTGAGGACCACGAAACATCCCGTCAACACTCCGAGCATGCCCGCTTAATACGAGCACGGTAAACAAAGGGCAGCTCTTTCACGGGCTTTTGTCATCCTGCCCGAAAGTGAATTCGTCTGCCTCGGAAAGGGTGCTTTCCGGGCCTCGGTGAAGGAGCGTCCCCGGCCAGCGGGAGGGGATCTCCGGCCTGGGAAAGGGGACTTCCCAGAGGATCTCCGGCCCGGGAAAGGGGATCTCCCGAAGGACTTCCCGGCCCGGGAACGGGAACGGGAAAGGGAACGGCCCACCCGGTCTCCGGGTGGGCCGTTCGTCGACACGCTTCGGCGCTCCGCCGTACGAGGCATCGCTGCGTGGTGCGCTCCGTGTCCGGTCCGGCGGCGGGCGCCGCGACCGTCCGCCCACGGGCGGCCGGACGGTCGCGGGCCGGTGCGTCAGACCGTTTCGGGCAGTTCCTCCAGGCCCTCGGCGACCAGCTTCGCCAGCCGGTCCAGCGCGGCGTCCGCGCCCTCGGCGTCGGAGGCCAGCACGATCTCCTCGCCGCCCTGGGCGCCCAGGCCCAGGACGGCCAGCATGGAGGCCGCGTTGACGGGGTCGCCCCCGGCCTTGGCGATCGTCACCGGGACGCCTGTGGCCGTGGCGGCTCGGACGAAGATGGAGGCGGGGCGGGCGTGAAGGCCCTCGGCCCAGCCGACGTTGACGCGGCGCTCAGCCATGTGATGCTGCCCTTCGCAGTTCAGGGTTGTCTAGACCAGTTTCCCACATCGTGAAGCGTGCCGGAGCGGCACCTGCTCCCGCTCCGTGCGCGCGGCCGGACCGCGGCCTCGGCCCTGCCCCGCGCCCCCACAGACTGCCTCGCGCCGTCGTCGTACGCGAGCCGTACGCTGGGGCCCATGCAGACCTCCTCGGACCGGCACGAGTATCCCGCTCACTGGGAAGCCGACGTGGTGCTGCGCGACGGCGGCACCGCGCGCGTCCGCCCCATCACCGTCGATGACGCCGAGCGCCTGGTCAGCTTCTACGAGCAGGTGTCGGACGAGTCGAAGTACTACCGCTTCTTCGCGCCCTACCCGCGTCTGTCCGCGAAGGACGTCCACCGCTTCACGCACCACGACTTCGTGGACCGGGTGGGACTCGCGGCCACCGTCGGCGGCGAGTTCATCGCCACCGTACGCTACGACCGGATCGGCGCCGACGGAACGCCCGCCTCCGCCCCGGCCGACGAGGCCGAGGTCGCCTTCCTCGTCCAGGACGCTCACCAGGGCCGGGGCGTCGCCTCCGCCCTGCTGGAACACATCGGCGCGGTCGCGCGGGAGCGCGGCATCCGCCGCTTCGCCGCCGAGGTGCTGCCCGCCAACACCAAGATGATCAAGGTGTTCACGGACGCCGGGTACACCCAGAAGCGCAGCTTCGAGGACGGTGTCGTCCGCCTGGAGTTCGACCTCGAACCGACCGACCGCTCCATGGCCGTGCAGCGGGCGCGCGAGCAGCGCGCCGAGGCGCGCTCCGTGCAGCGCCTCCTCGCCCCCGGCGCCGTGGCCGTCATCGGCACCGGCCGCACCCCCGGCGGCGTCGGGCGCAGCATCCTGGACAACATCCGGGACGCCGGGTTCACCGGGCGGCTCCACGCGGTCAACAAGGCCCTCCCCGAAGGGACGGACGACCTCGACGGGGTGCCCGCGTACCGCTCCGTGCGGGACATCGACGGCCCCGTCGACCTGGCGGTCGTCGCGGTACCCTCCGCCCACGTGCCCGAGGTCGTCGCCGAGTGCGGCGAACACGGCGTCCAGGGCCTGGTCGTCGTCTCCGCCGGATACGCCGAGTCCGGCCCCGAGGGCAGGGAACTGCAGCGCGCCCTGGTACGGCAGGCACGCACCTACGGCATGCGGATCATCGGCCCCAACGCCTTCGGCGTGATCAACAACGCGCCGGACGTCCGGCTCAACGCCTCCCTCGCCCCCGAGCCGCCCCGCCCCGGCCGCATCGGCCTGTTCGCCCAGTCCGGAGCCATCGGCGTGGCCCTGCTGTCGCGGCTGCACCGGCGCGGCGGGGGCGTCACCGGGGTCACCGGCGTGTCCACCTTCGTCTCGTCCGGCAACCGGGCCGACGTCTCCGGCAACGACCTCCTGCAGTACTGGTACGAGGACCCCGACACCGACGTCGTCCTGATGTACCTGGAGTCCATCGGCAACCCGCGCAAGTTCACCCGCCTCGCCCGGCGCACCGCGGCCGCCAAGCCGCTGGTCGTCGTCCAGGGCGCCCGGCACGGAGCGGGGCCCCGCGGCCACGCCGTCCGCGCGACCCGCCTGCCGCACGCGACGGTGTCCGCGCTGCTGCGCCAGGCCGGTGTGATCCACGTCGACACCATCACCGAACTCGTCGACGCCGGCCTCCTCCTCGCCCGCCAGCCGCTGCCCGCGGGCCCGCGCGTCGCCATCCTCGGCAACTCCGAGTCCCTGGGCCTGCTCACCTACGACGCGTGCCTCGCCGAGGGCCTGCGCCCCCAGCCCCCGCAGGACCTCACCACCGCCGCCTCGGCCGCCGACTTCCACGACGCGCTGGCCCGGGCACTGGCCGACGACACCAGCGACGCCGTCGTCGTCACCGCCATCCCGGCCGTGGGCGAGGGGTCGGTCGGCGACGCCGCCCTGGCCGACGCCCTGCGCTCGGCCGCCGCCGCCACGCCCGACAAGCCGGTCCTGGTGGTGCACGTCGAGCTCGGCGGCCTCGCGGAAGCCCTCTCGGCCGCGGCGAGCACGGCGCCGCAGCCCGCGGCCGGCCCGCCGCCCGTGACCCGCACCGCCCGGCCCGCCCCGGACGCCACCGGCACCACCCCGGTGCCCCCCGGCGGCACCCGTCCCGAGCCCCCCGAGGGCGCCCGCCTCATCCCGGCGTATCCGGCAGCCGAGCGCGCCGTCCGCGCGCTGGCGCACTCCGTCGAGTACGCCCAGTGGCGGCAGGGCGTCGCGGACCCCGGCAGGGTCCCCGGGTACGACGACATCGACGAGAAGGGGGCCGCCGCCCTCATCGACCGGCAGCTCACCAGCGGTCAGGGCCTCACCCTCGACCACCACGCGGCCTACGAGCTGCTCGGCACCTACGGCATCCACGTGCACCGCGCGCTGCCCGCCCCCGACCCCGATGCCGCCGCCGAGGCCGCCCGCACCCTCGGCTACCCCGTGGCCCTCAAGGCCACCGCCCCCCACCTGCGCCACCGCGCCGACCTCGGCGGCGTCCGCCTCGACCTCGCCGACGAGGAACAACTGCGCCGGGCGTACGCCGAACTGACGGAGCTGTTCGGCACCCCCGAGGAGCTGCGGCCCGTCGTGCAGCGCATGGCACCGCGCGGCGTCGACACCATCGTCCGGGCCGTCATCGACCCCGCCGCCGGCGCCGCCCTGTCGTTCGGCATCGCCGGGCCGCCCTCGCAGCTGCTCGGCGACATGGCGCACCGCCTGATCCCGGTCACCGACCGGGAGGCCGGATCGCTGGTCCGCGCCATCCGGACCGCGCCGCTGCTCTTCGGCTGGCGCGGCTCGGCCCCCGTGGACACCCCCGCGCTGGAGGAGCTGCTGCTGAGGGTGTCCCGGCTGGTCGACGACCACCCCGAGGTGGCCGCGGTCACCCTGGAGCCCGTCGTCGTCGCCCCGCACGGGCTGAGCGTGCTCAGCGCCTCGGTGCGCCTGGCCCCGCCGCCCGCCCGCGACGACCTCGGACCACGGACCCTCCCGGCGTACTGAGGACCGCCGGCCGTCCGTCCGGTGCCGGCGCCGGTGCCGTGACGAGGCCCTTCGGCCGTCCGCCCGGCGCCGTCCGAGGGCCCCCGGCCCGCCGCCCGGACGTCCCCGAGGCCCGGCCCGCCGGAGCGGTGCCACGCAGTCGGCGGGCCCCCGTAGGATGGGCGCATGGCCAAGACCAGTACGACGACCCAGGGGCTGCGGGCGGCGATCGAGCGCAGCGGCTACTACCCGGCTCTCGTGGCCGAGGCGGTGGAGGCCGCCGTGGGCGGCGAGCCGATCCGGTCGTACCTGGTCCACCAGGAGACGACGTTCGACCAGAACGAGGTGCGGCGGCACGTGACCGTGCTCGTCCTGACCGGCAACCGCTTCATCGTCAGCCACACCGACGAACAGGCCGCCGACAGCACCTCCCCGACGCCCTACGCCACCACGTCCACCGAGTCGGTCAAGCTGAGCCGCATCTCGTCCATCGTGGTCAGCCGCGTGGTCGCCAACCCGGAGTCCTACACGCCCGGCACCCTGCCGCGCGAGATCGTGCTCACCATCGGCTGGGGCGCCGTCGCCCGCCTCGACCTGGAACCCGCGGCCTGCGGCGACCCCAACTGCGAGGCCGACCACGGCTACACGGGCAGCTCCACGGCGGACGACCTGAGCCTGCGGGTCAGCGAGGCCGGCGACGGACCGGAGACGGTGCGCCAGGCCCTCGCGTTCGCGCAGGCGCTCTCCGAGGCGACCGCGGACCAGACGCGCTGATGGCGTACCCCCCGCACTCCACACCGCCCGCGACGCCCACCGGCTGGGCGGCCCACCACCCCGAGCCCCTGGCCCTGGACACCGCCCCCGTCCCCGAGTACGGCACCGGGTCGCTCGCCGACCTGCTGCCCACCCTCGCCGCGGGCATGGAGGTGCCCGGCACCAGCGCCGCCATCGCGGAACTCACGCCGGCCGACCGGAACTGCGTGTTCCTGATCGACGGACTCGGGTGGGAGCAGCTGCGCGCGCACCCGGAGGAAGCGCCCTTCATGACGTCCCTGCTGGCCGCCTCGCGCGGCGGCACCGGACGTCCGATCACCGCCGGCTACCCGGCGACGACCGCCACCTCCCTCGCCTCCGTCGGCACCGGCCTGCCGCCCGGCGCGCACGGCCTGCCCGGCTACACGGTCCGCAACCCGGACACCGGCGAGCTGATGAACCAGCTCCGGTGGCAGCCCTGGACGCAGCCCGCGGCCTGGCAGCCGTACCCCACGATCTTCCAGCTCGCCCACCGCGCGGGCGTCCACGCCGCGCAGGTGTCGTCCCCGGCCTTCGTCAACACGCCGCTGACGAAGGTCGCGCTCAGCGGCGGCACCTTCCACGGACGCCTGTCCGGTGAGGAGCGCATGGACCTCGCGGCCGAACAACTCGCCGCCGCCGACCGCGCCCTGGTCTACACGTACTACTCCGACGTCGACGGCGCCGGCCACCGCTTCGGCGTCGACTCCGACACCTGGCGCGGCCAGCTCATGTACGTCGACCGCCTGGTCCAGCGCCTGGCCGAACAGCTCCCCGAGCGCAGCGCCCTCTACGTCACCGCCGACCACGGCATGCTCGACGTGCCCTTCGACGAGGAGCACCGCATCGACTTCGACACGGACTGGGAGCTGAGCGCCGGCGTCGCCCTGCTCGGTGGCGAGGGCCGTGCCCGGCACGTGTACGCCGTGCCCGGCGCCGCCGGCGACGTGCTCGCCTGCTGGCGCGAGGTGCTGGGGGAGCAGTTCTGGGTCGCCTCCCGCGACGAGGCGATCGCGGCCGGCTGGTTCGGACCGCGGATCGACGACCGGGTGTACGGCCGCATCGGCGACGTGATCGCCGCCGCGCGGGACGACGTCCTGCTGATCGCCTCCGAGCGGGAGCCGAAGGAGTCGGCGATGGTCGGCAACCACGGTTCGATGACCCCTGCCGAACAACTGGTCCCCCTGCTCGAAGTACGCTCCTGAGGTCCGCCCCGCCGCAGCAGCCCCGTCACGTCCGCCACCGGACCCGCCCGACCCCCGCCGAAAGGTGCCCGCCCCCCATGCCCGAGCTGGTGTTCTTCTCCGGAACCATGGACTGCGGGAAGTCGACACTGGCTCTCCAGATCGAGCACAACCGGTCGGCGCGCGGCCTCGCGGGCGTCATCTTCACCCGCAACGACCGGGCCGGCGAGGGCAAGTTGTCCTCCCGCCTCGGCCTGGTCACGGACGCGGTGGAGGTCGGCGAGGGCGCCGACCTCTACGCCCACCTGGTGGACCACCTGTCGCAGGGCGGCCGCGCGGACTACGTGATCGCCGACGAGGCGCAGTTCCTGGCCCCCGAGCAGATCGACCAACTCGCCCGCGTGGTGGACGACCTGGAGGTCGACGTCTACGCCTTCGGCATCACCACCGACTTCCGCACCCGCCTGTTCCCCGGCTCGCAACGGCTGGTGGAACTCGCCGACCGGGTCGAGGTGCTCCAGGTGGAGGCCCTGTGCTGGTGCGGCGCCCGCGCCACGCACAACGCGCGCACGGTCGGCGGGGTGATGGTGGTCGAGGGCGCCCAGGTGGTGGTCGGCGACGTCACCGGCTCCGCCGACGAGGTCGGCTACGAGGTGCTCTGCCGCCGCCACCACCGCCGCCGCATGACCGCGGCCACGGCCCGCGCGGCCGCCCTGTCCCCGGACGTCCTGCCGGTACCGACCGTCTGACCGCCGGTCGCGCCGGTGCCGCGGTACGGTCCGGGCCGGGCGCCCGTCAGCCGATCCGGGCCCCGGCCCCGCCGACCCGGACGCGCCGGTCACCCGCGCGCAGCGTCACCGTGAGCTCGCCGGGACGGCCCAGGTCCTCGCCCTGGCGCAGGGTGAGCACGGCGTCCTCGGGGACCAGGCCGAGTTCCCGCGCGTACGCACCGAACGCGGCGGCCGCCGCGCCGGTCGCCGGGTCCTCGACGACGCCGCCCACCGGGAACGGGTTCCGCACGTGGTGGACGGTGGCCGACTCCCGCCACACCAGCTGGACCGTGGTCAGGTCCAGACGGTGCATCAGCGTCTCCAGGCGGCCGAAGTCGTAGTCCAGGTCGGCCAGGCGGGCCCGGGTCGCCGCCGCCAGCACCAGGTGGCGGGCCCCGGCGAAGGCGATCCGGGGCGGCAGGTCCGGGTCGAGGTCGGCCGCGGGCCAGCGGAGCGCGGCCAGGGCCTCGGCGACGTCCGCGGCGTCGGCCTCCTCGACGTACGGCTCGACGCTGGTGAGCGTGGCCCGCAGACCGCCCTCCTCCTCGGTCACCTCCACCGGCACGGTGCCGGCGCGTGTCGCGAGGACGAGCTGCCCGGGGCCGGTCCGCTCGGCGAGCGCGATGGCCGTCGCCACGGTCGCGTGCCCGCAGAAGGGCACCTCGGCCCGCGGACTGAAGTACCGGATGCCGTACGCCCGTCCGCCGAGCCCGTCCGGGGGCGGGGTCAGGAACGCGGTCTCCGAGTACCCGAGTCCGGCGGCGACGGCCAGCATGTCGGCGTCGTCCATCGAGCCGGCGTCGAGCACCACCCCGGCCGGGTTCCCGCCGTCGGGCGAGCGGGAGAAGGCGGTGTAGCGCAGCACCTCGGGCGTCGGTGTGTTCGTCGTCATGATCCGGCCAACACCGGCCGGGGCCCGCCTGTTCCGGACGGCGGGCCGGCGCGTGGTCCCGCTCAGCCGGCGCGCCCGTGCCGCCGCCGCAGCCCCTCGGCGAGCGGTGCCCCCGCGAACGCGCCGGCCGCCAGCCGCGAGGAGACGGTCCGGCGCACGATCCGGTCGGCCAGCGCCGGCACGTGCCGGGCGAGCGCCATCTCCGTCCGGCCGCGGCGGGTCGTCGCCACGTCGCGCGGGGCGCGCCGGGCCGTGACCGCGGAGACCACCGCGGACACCACCCCGTCCAGGGGCTCCGGCCGGGACACCCCGTCCAGCGAGAGGCCCGCCTCCCGCGTGCTGTCGTGGATCGGGCTGCGCACCATGCTCGGGTAGACGGTCGTCACCCCGACGTGCGTGCCGACCTCCAGCCGCAGCGTGTCCGCGTACGCGGCGAGCGCCCGCTTGGAGACGCCGTAGGCGGCGGCCAGCGGCAGCGGCAGCAGCGCCATCCGCGAGGCGATGAACACCACGCGGCCCCGGGCGCGTTCGAGGTGCGGCAGCGCGGCGGCGGTCACCTCCCAGGCGCCGAGCAGGTTGAGCCGGATCTGCTGGTGCACCTCGTCGGAGGGCCGCAGCTCCGCGGGCGCCGGTCCGCCCCGGCCCGCGTTGTTGACCAGCACGTCCACGCCCCCGCCGAGCAGCCGGACCGCCTCGTCGACCGCCTTGATCACCGACTCGGGGTCGGTCAGGTCGCAGCCCACCACGGGCACCGGGGCCGTCCCGTCCGCCACCAGGTCCAGCCCGACGACCCGCGCGCCGAGGGCGGTGAAGCGCTCGCCGAGCGCCCGGCCGAAGGTTCCCGACGCGCCGGTCACCAGCACCCTGCGCCCGTCCAGGCGGGACGCCGAGCGCCGTCCGGCCGTCAGGTCCCGCTCCACCTGGCGGAGGTAACGGTCCACGTCGATGCGCATGTGCGGACGTTTCGCACCCCACCGTTCCCGCGCCGCCTGGAGTTCGGACGTGACCGAGGCCAGCATCCGGTCCCGGGGCGGCCTGCGCAGCCGTCCGGACAGGTGGGCGGCGAGCAGTCTGCCCTGCGCCTCGACGACCGGCAGCGCCGACCCCGTGGACTGCATGAGGCCGACGAAGGACAGCGCGGGCTCGTCGAGCGGGAACACGTGCCGGTACAGGGGCAGCCGCGCCGGATCGGGCACCAGTTCCGGGTCGAGGAACGGAACGGTGGCCCGGTACCCGGTGCACCACAGGACGTGGTCCACCTCGTCCTCGCGCCCGTCGGTGAAGCGCACCCGGTGCCCGTCGAAGCGCTCGATGCCCGCCCGTACGCCGATCCGCCCGGCCGCCACCAGCGCCGGGACCGTGTCGCTCAGGGTCGGGTGGTCCTGGAGCACGCCCTCCGGGGACGGGGGCAGCGCCGGCCCCTCCTGCCCCCGGGCCGCCAGCCTCAGCATGGCCTGGGAGACCTGCTGGCGCAGCCGCCACGGCAGGACGGCCGCGAGGGCGCCGTTCCACTGGTCGGTGGGGCGGCCCAGCAGCCGCTTGGGCAGCACCCACACGCCGCGCCGGGCCGACAGCAGCACCTCGCCCGCGTGCCCGGCCAGCTCGGTGGCGATGTCCATCGCGCTGTTGCCGGTGCCGACTACGAGCACCCGGCGACCGGCGAAGGCGGTGGGCTCGCGGTACGCGTGGGCGTGCGAGGACGTGCCCGCGAAGGCGCCGGGGTACGGCGGTTCGGGCAGCCGCGGGGTGTGGTTGTGGCCGTTCGCGACCACCAGGTGCGCGACGGACTCCGTGTACCGGCCCTCGGGGCCGTCCAGGTCGAGCAGCCAGCCCTCCCCGGTGCGCCGCGCGGCGACGAGTTCGGTGTCCGTGCGGTAGTGCCGCGGGACGCCGAAGCGCTCCGCGTACTCCCGCACGTACGACAGGAGCTGGGAGCGCGAGGGATAGTCGGGCCACTCGGCGGGCATCGGGTGGTCGCTGAACTCGGTGCGCGGCTTCGACGTGTTGAGGCGCAGCCCCTCGTACGCGGCGGTGTCGTCGGAGAGCCGCCACAGACCGCCCAGTTCCGGGGCGCGCTCCACGCCGAACACCTCGACGTCCGCCTCCAGGAGGGCCTTGACCGCCGCGATGCCCGCGACCCCGCCCCCGACGACGGCCACCCGTCCCGGCCCCGCCGTGTCCCGCTCCGCGCCCATCGCCTCGCGCCCTTCGCCGACCTAATCCAACGTGTGAGGGATTATTACGTCCGGATCGGCGCCGGCACCAGACCCCGGCGGCCCGCCGGCCGGCGGCGGACCGTACAGCGCGTCGAGGAAGCGGCGCACCCACAGGCGGAACTCGTACCGCTCGCGCTCGCGTTCGGCGGGGGAGGCCGCGGCCAGCGCCGTGACGTGGCCGTGCGCCGCCCACACCAGGCTGCGCACCGTGACGTGCGGGGTCGTCTCCCGGATCGTCCCCGCCTGGGCCGCCTCCAGCAGGGCGCGTTCGACCTCCCCGTACAGCGGCAGGGCGTACGCGCGGTCCAGGGCCCCGCCGCGCGCCGGGTCGAGCCAGCGGCGCAGCCACAGGAACGTCGTGTGCGGGTGTTCCTCCAGGAAGTCCACGAAGCCGTCGGCGAGCGCCCGCAGCGCCGCGGTCAGCGGCGGGCCCCCCTGGGCGGCGGCCCGCCCGAGGTCCGCCACCAGCGGGGCGAGCGCCGCCCGCTCCGCCGCGTGCACCCGCTCGAAACAGGCGTCGTACAGGGCGTCCTTCGCCGGGAAGTGGTGGTGCAGGCTCGACACGTCGATGCCCACCCGCGCCGCGATGTCGCGCAGCGAGGTGCCCTCCACCCCCCGCGCGGCGAACAACGCCGTGGCCTCCCTCAGGATCAGCTCGCGGGTCGGGGGCCCGTCCCGCTCCGCGCGCCGGGGCCTGCCCGGCCCGCGCCGGGCGGGCCGCTCATCGGGTGTCTGACCGCTCTTCCTCATCCGGCCCAGTCTGGCTAGGATCCGCAGACCTCGCAATCAAGCAGTTGGGGGATTTCATGAGCGCTGCCGCCGGGCCCGAAGCCGTTCCCCCCGGACACGGGGCGGCCCCCGCTGCCGGTACCGACGCCACCGCCGGTACGGACGTCACGGCCGGCACGGACGCCGCCGCAGGTACGGACGTCACGGCCGGTACGGACGTCACGCCCGGCACGGACGCCGCCGCCGGAACGGACACCGGCAGCGGCGCGGAGGTGCCCCGCTCCGCCCTGCTCCGCTACGCCCTCGGCTCGGCCGGCATGGGCGTCTACGTGACCGTCCCCGGCCTGCTGCTCCTGTACTTCCTCACCGACACCCTCGGCGTGGCGCCGTGGCTGGCCGGGCTGGCGCTGCTCGTGCCGAAGGCCGTGGACATCGTCCTGCACCCCTTCGTCGGCTCCCTCTCCGACCGCGAGCGTGCCCGCCGGGGCACCAGACTGCGGCTGCTGACGGCGGGCTGCGCCCTCGCCCCGGCCTTCGTCGCCCTGTTCGCGGTGCCCGGACCCGTGGCCGACCGGCCCTGGGCGGCGGCGGCCTGGGTCGCCGGCTGGTTCGTCGTCGCCAACGCCCTGTTCGCCGCCTACCAGGTGCCGTACCTGTCCACGCCCACCGACATGACGGTCGGCTACCACGGCCGCACCCGGGTGCTCTCCTTCCGGATGGTGGTCCTCACGGTCGGCATCCTGGTCGGCGGGGCACTGGCCCCGCTCCTGGCCGGAGAGGGCGACTCGGTCGCCCGGTACGCGGTCATGGCCCTCGCCCTCGGCGCCTTCACCGTCGTCTTCCAGGCCGTCGGCGTCGGCGGTGTCCGCGCCCTCGTGCCCGCCGGACCCCGTCGGGAGCCCCCGGCCCCGGAACGGACGGCACCCGGGCGGGCCCTGGGCCAGGTCCGGGACGTGCTGCGCGCCAACCCGTCCTTCCGCGTCCTGGTCTCCTGCTACCTGCTCGTCTCCACCACGACCCACCTCGTCCTGGCCGGCCTGCCGTACTACGCGCGGCACGAACTGGGCCGCCCCGGCTTCACCACCGTCCTCATGGCCGCCTTCGTGGCGCCCGCCCTGCTCACCACCCCCCTGTGGTTCCGCCTCTCGCGGAGCTGGGGGAAACAGCGCTGCCTGCTGGTGTGCCAGGGCTTCTTCGCCGTCGGTGCGCTCGGACTCGCCGCGGGCGACGCCGGCGGGCTCGCGGTGCCGGTGCTGTGCACGCTGCTGCTCGGGACGTGCTTCGCGGGCCTGCAGCTCTTCCCGTTCGCGATGGTCCCGGACACCGTCCGGGCGGGGGGCCGCGCCGAGATCGAGCGGACCGGTGCCTACACCGGCGTGTGGACCGCGACGGAGGCCACGGGCGCCGCGGCCGGCCCCTACCTGTACTCGGCGGCCCTCGGCCTCGGCGGGTACGCGGCCGCACGGGCCGGGGAGGAGGTCATCCAGACCGGCGGCGCGCACACCGCCATCCTCCTGGGCTTCACGGTCCTGCCCGCCCTGCTGATGGCGGCCGCCCTGGCGGTGCAGTCCCGCTACCGTCTCGACGCGCGGATGACGCGGGGCGAGACCGCGGCGCCCGGGCCGGACACCACGGGCTGAACCCCCGGATCCGGCCGTCGCGGGCCGGGGGAACCAACGCGCCCGAGGCCCCTCGCGGGCGAGTTCCCAATGCATTGCGGCGCTACTCGGCGCTCCTCGGCGTTCCCCGGCGTTCCCCGCGGTTCCTGAGCGCTCTCGGCGTTCCTGGGGCTCATGGGCTCATGGGCTCATGGGGGAGTTGAGCTCCGGCGCGTCCGGCGCGATCGGCGCTCCGGCCCGCGGACCCGGCGGAGACGGGCCACCGGCCCCCGGCTCCCCTCAGTCCGACGGCTGGAGCAACGCGAAGCGGGCGCCCTCCGGGTCCGCCACCGTGGCCACCCTGCCGTGGGCGCTGTCCCGGGCGGGCTTGAGCACCTGGCCGCCGAGGTGCACCACGTGGTCCGCGGCGTCGTCGGCGTCGGCCACCGTGAAGTACGTCATCCAGTGCGGTCCGCGGTCCCGGGGCAGGGCGTTGCCCAGCCCGTGCACGCCCGCCACGGGGCGCCCGTCCAACTGGAGGGTGACGTAGTCGAGGTCGGCGGACACCACCGGCTCCTCGTCGTAGCCGAACACCGTCTCGTAGAACTTGGCGACGTACCCCGACTCGAAGGTCGTCAGCTCGTTCCACGCCGGCGTCCCCGGCACTCCCGTGACGGCGGTGCCGAACGGTTCCGCCACCTGCCACACCCCGAACACCGCTCCCGCCGGGTCCACGCCGATCGCCAGGCGCCCCGCGTCGGCCGCGTCCAGCGGCCCCACGCCCACCGTGCCGCCGCAGGAGCGGATCACCTCGGCGGTGCGGTCCGCGTCGGACGAGGCGAAGTACGGGGTCCAGGCGACGGGCAGCCGGCGGTCGGGCGGCAGCAGGCCGATGCCGGCCACGTCGCGTCCGTCGAGCAGGGCCCGCACGTACGGGCCGAGTTGCTCGGGACCGGGCCGGAACTCCCAGCCGAACAGGGCCCCGTAGAACTCCTCGGTCGTTTCCAGTCCGTGCACCATCAGGCTCACCCAGCAGGGTGTGCCGGGGGTGTGCCGGGGTGCCTCGCCGTTCGGGCGGGCGGTCCCCCGTGCGTCGGTCATCGTCACTCTTCTCCCGGCCGCCCGGCGGCGGCCGTGCTCATCTCGACCCCGGCGCGGGGTCCCCTCGCATCCGCTCGGCGGAGCGCCTGGCGTCCCGGTGCCGGTGCGGCCGGGCGTCGCGCCTCGCGCACGCACCGCGGGACGCCCTGTCACGGAGGATGCCCGATGTGCGGGCCGTCATCCTCGGCGGCGCGCTGTCGTGCGGGTCGCGATCGGTTGTACAGCATGTGCCCGATCCCGCACGCATGGTGATCGGACCTGTCCGGCCGAGCAGATTAGCCGGACACGGACGCGTCGGCCACCCCGTGCGCGAGGATGGTGACCATGAACGCCATCATCTCCGCATCCGAACTCGTGAGCGAACTCGACGGGCCGAATCCGCCCGTGCTGCTGGACGTCCGCTGGCAGTTGAGCGCCGCCGCGTCCGCCGGTGCGCCGCCCTTCGACGGGCGTGCGGCGTACGCGGCCGGGCACCTTCCGGGGGCCGTGTTCGTGGACCTGGACCGGGAGTTGGCCTCCGCCCCGGGGAAGGGCGGACGCCACCCGCTGCCGGACCTCGGGGAGTTCGGCGCGGCGATGCGCCGGGCGGGCGTGTCGTCCGGCAGGCCGGTGGTGGTGTACGACGGCGGACCGGGCTGGGGAGCCGCCCGCGCGTGGTGGCTGCTGCGCTGGACGGGTCATCCGGACGTGCGGGTTCTGGACGGCGGGTTGCCGTCCTGGGAGGGGCCGTTGGAGACGTCGGTGCCCACCCCGGCCCCGGGTGACTTCGAGCCGGCCCCGGCGGCGGACGGGCTGCTCGACGCGGACGGCGCGGCGGAACTGGCGCGTTCCGGTGTACTGCTGGACGCGCGGGCGGGGGAGCGGTACCGGGGAGAGGTGGAGCCGGTCGACCCGGTGGCCGGGCACATCCCGGGGGCGGTCTCGGCCCCCACCACGCAGAACGTCGGCCCGGACGGCCGTTTCCTGTCCGCCGGGGAACTGGGCGCGCGCTTCGAGGGACTGGGCGTCACCGAGGACGTCCCCGTCGGCGTGTACTGCGGCTCCGGGGTCTCCGGGGCGCACGAGGTGCTGGCCCTGGCCGTGGCGGGCATCCCGGCCGCGCTGTACGTCGGTTCCTGGTCGGAGTGGTCCTCGGACCCGCGGCGGCCGGTCGCCGTCGGCCCGGACCCGCAGTAGCCCGGGCCGCTCCCGCCAACAGGGGCTGCACCTTGGAGGGGCAGCTCCCGATGCGTGAGGTCCCGCACCCCGACGCCCGCCCGTCCCCACCGCCGCACGGCTCCGCGATGCGTGCGACGGGACGCGTGCGACGGGGCGTGCGCGCGACGGAGCGTGCGCGCGACGGGGGCGCGACGTGGGGTGCGCGACGGGGCGGTGTCCGCGGAGGCGGGCAGGTGGACGTGCGACAGGGGCGCTCGCCGCACGGCGAGCGCCCCTCATCGCGTCACTTCGCGTCAACCGGCCGTGGCCGGAAAGCCCTGAACGGCTTACTCCTGCTTCTTCCGCCGGGTGCCGAACACGATCTCGTCCCAACTCGGCACCGCCGCACGGCGCCCCGGACGGACCCCGTCCGCCTCGGCCTGCCGGTCGGTGGAACCGATCAGGCGGTCGCGGTGACCGCCGACGGAACGCGGCATCAGCACGTCCGCGTACGCGGATCCGGCCGAGGCCGCGGGAGCGGGCGGCTCCTCCACCTCGGGCTCCACGTCCGGCTCCTCGGGAGCGGCCTCGGGCGTGCGGTCCGGCACCACCAGGTCGCCCCGGAAGCTGGGCACCGCCTCCAGCAGGCTGGTGAGCGAGTCCCGTTCACCGGCCGACGCCGTGGCCGTGGTCTCCTCCGGCGATTCGGAGGCCGGGGCGGGCAGGCTCGGGCGCTCGCGGTCCCCGGTGCGGTCCAGCGGGCGGTCGCGGGGCAGCCGGGCGATGCGCGGCACGAACGGGAAGCTGGGCTCGGGCGCGGCGAGGTCGTCGGACTCGCCGATCAGCGAGCGCGCCTCCTCGTCGACGGCCTGGACGAGCCGCCGGGGCGGGTCGTACGTCCAGCTCGCCGAGTGCGGCTCGCCCGCCACCCGGTAGACCAGCAGGACCTCCCAGGTGCCGTCGTCGCGGCGCCAGGAGTCCCACTGCACGGTGTCCTTCTCGGCGCCGCGCAGCAGCAGCCGCTCCTGGACCGCCTCGCCCAGCGGGGGACCGGAGTTCTCGCCGGGACGCCGGACCGGGGTCTTGCGGGCCCGCTCGGCCATGAAGGCACGCTCGGCCAGCACCGGGCCCTCGAAACGGCGGACGCGGTCCACGGGGATGCCGGCCATCTGCGCGACCTCTTCCGCGGTCGCGCCGGCTCGTATACGGGCCTGGATGTCACGGGGGCGGAGATGGCTCTCCACCTCGATCTCGATCTGACCGAGGCGGGGACGGTCGCCGCGCACGGCGGCGCGCAGACGTTCGTCGATCGGAAGCGTGTACTCCGTGCTGTCCGCAGCCTTGAGCACCAGCCGTGTGCCGTCATTCGAGACGGCCACGACACGCAGTTCGGGCATGGGGACCTCCCGGGTGGTGCCTGCCGACGTCACCTGCGTCGCTGCTTCCGCTAGTCGAGTGTGGCCTGCCCGGGTGCAGCCTGCCACAACCTTGCCGAGTTGCCCGGCGTGTCGGGCGCGGGCCCTGGATCGCCGTTATGGCACGGTTACCTATTCGCAACGCTAAGTGACCAATCGCGTCACCCTGTGCAACTAGCCCCCTCCCGGCGGTCCGCAAAGGCCCCGAGCACCCTGATGGGAGACCGGACCCAGGGCTCGCCACAGTACTCCATTCGGACCATGTGCGTGGATGGGCGCGCCGCCCAACTTCTCGCAACGGGTGGGACTTGACCGTTCCTTCCCGGGTTCCGCGATCTTGAACGTGGGGAACTTCACGGAACCGCCGGAAACGGAAACCGGGTTCCCGTTCCGTCCCCGGCCGGTGCGGTCGCCGGGGCCGGCGGGGCGGCCTGATCCGAACGACAGGCCCTATTCCCCCAGGACGCGGCGGAGATGGTCGTTGCGGAAGAGCCGGTCGGGGTCGAGGCGGTCCCGCAGCGCCGTGAACTCGCCGAACCGCGGGTACACGGCGGACAGGTGGGAGGCGTCGCGGGTGTGGATCTTCCCCCAGTGCGGCCGTCCCTCGTGAGCGGTGAAGATGCGCTCGGCGGCGGTGAAGTACGCCTGGTGGGGAGTCCCGCGGAACATGTGCACGGCGATGTAGGCGCTGGCGCGCCCCGAGGCGGTGGAGAGCGTGATGTCGTCGGCCGGAGCGGTCCGCACTTCGACCGGAAAACTCACCCGCAAGCGTGAACGGTCGACCATCGCCTTCAGTTCACGCAGGGTTTCCGTCAGTGCCTCGCGCGGCACGGCGTACTCCATCTCCACGAACCGCACCCGGCGCGGTGACGTGAAGACCTTGTAGGGGATGTCGGTGTAGGTCCGGGCGGACAGCGCCCGGCTGGATATCCGCGCGAGGGAGGGAATGGCCGGGGGCGCCGCGCGGCCGACCCAGTTGGCCACCTGAAAGACCCCGTTGGAGAGGAACTCGTCCTCGAACCAGCCCTTGAGCGGCGGCACCGGACGCTCCGGTCCCGCGCTGCGGTTGTTGCGCTTGGTGTTGGTGTTCCCGGTGTGCGGGAACCAGTAGAACTCGAAGTGCTCGTTCTCGGCGTGGAGTTCGTCGAACTCCGCGAGCACCCGGTCGAACGGCATCGGCTCCTCGCGGGCCGTGAGCAGGAACAGCGGCTCCACCGCGAAGGTGACCGCCGTGACGATGCCGAGGGCACCCAGGCCGATCCGGGCGGCGGCGAAGACGTCGGGGTTCTCCTTCTCGGAACAGGCGAGCACCGACCCGTCGGCGGTGACCAGTTCGAGCGCCGTGATCTGGGCGGCGAGGGAAGCGGATTCGCGGCCCGTGCCGTGGGTGCCCGTGCTCACGGCACCGGAGACCGTCTGCTCCATGATGTCGCCCATGTTGGTCAGCGACAGGCCCTCCCGCGCGAGTGCCACGTTCAGCCGCTTCAGCGGCGTGCCCGCCTCGACCGTGACGGTCCCGGCCGCGCGGTCGATGCCGCGGATCCCGGTCAGCAGGTCCGGCCGCACCAGCACGCCGTCGGTGGCCGCTATGGAGGTGAACGAGTGGCCCGTACCGACCGCCTTCACCGGCAGACCGTCCTCGGCGGCCCGGCGCACGGCCGCGGCCAGTTCGTCGACGGAGGCGGGCGTGACCTCCCGCGCGGGGCGCACGGTGACGTTGCCTCCCCAGTTACGCCATGTGCCGTTCCTCGTGCTCGCTGTGCTGCCCAACGGAGCCTCCCCGACCCGGCGCCGGCCGCTTGAGCCGGCGGTACCCCAGGAAACCGACCACGACCGCGGCGGCCCCGGCGACGGCCGGAACCCCGTACCCGGCACGCGCCCCGGCCGCGTCGATCACCCAGCCGGCCGCGGAGGAGCCGAGGGCGACCCCGACCGCGAGCCCGGTGCTCACCCAGGTCATCCCCTCGGTGAGCTGCGCGCGTGGTACGTGCTCTTCGATGAGGGACATCGTCGTGATCATCGTGGGAGCGATGGACAGACCCGCAACGAACAGCGCCACGGCCAGAAACGGCAGGTTCCCGACCAGTAGGAGGGGGATCATACTCACGGCCATCGCGCACACGCCCAGGAGCCAGCGCCGTTCCGCCGGTCCCGCGAAGCGCAGCAGCCCGAACACGATGCCGGCGACGCAGGAGCCGAGCGCGTAGACCGACAGCACCACGCTGGCCGCGGCCTTGTGCCCCTGCTCCTCCGCGAACGCCACGGTGACCACGTCCACCCCACCGAAGATCGCCCCGGTGGCCGCGAACGTGGCCACCAGCACCTGCAGTCCCGGCGAGCGCAGCGCGGTGCCCCCGCCGGAACGCTCGCGCGGGTGCGGTACCGGTTCGGTGGCGCGCTGCGCGGTGAGCCAGAAGACGCCGGTGGCGAGGAAGCAGGCGGCGAGCAGCGGACCGGCCTCGGGGAACCAGGCCGTGGACAGCCCGATGGAGATGATCGGCCCGAAGATGAAGCACATCTCGTCCACCACCGACTCGAACGAGTAGGCGGTGTGCAGCCGCGGCGTGCCCCGGTACAGGGCCGCCCAGCGGGCCCGGACCATCGCGCCCACGCTCGGCACGCAGCCGATGCCCGCACAGGCCACGTACAGCACCCAGTCGGCCCAGCCGTGGTGCGCGGCGAGCAGCAGCAGGGCGGCGGCCGTCAGCGAGATCAGCGTCGCCGGGCGCAGCACCCGCCGCTGCCCGTGCCGGTCCACCAGGCGGGAGATCTGCGGGCCGGCCAGGGCCGCGGACAGGGCGATCGTCGCCGACAGGGCGCCCGCCAGTCCGTAGCGCCCGGTGAGCTGGGAGATCATCGTCACCACGCCGATGCCCATCATCGACAGCGGCATCCGGCCGAGGAACCCCGCGGCGGAGAAACTCTTCGTGCCGGGCGCGGCGAACAGGGCGCTGTAGGGGCTGGGCACGAGGTCTCCGAAGGATCAGTAAGGCGCCATCCAAGCCAACACAGCTTACCGCCCGGTTCACCCGGTTGCACCAGCCGGCGGCCGCCCCGGTGCGCGCACCCGGCCCTGCGTTTCCCGCCCGTCAGTGCCGGGTGGCAGGATCGTAGACATGCCTGACGAGCTCGATCCCCGCCCCTACGATGCCTTGCTCCTCCTCTCCTTCGGCGGTCCCGAAGGCCCGGACGACGTGGTGCCGTTCCTGGAGAACGTCACCCGCGGGCGAGGGATCCCCAAGGAACGACTGAAGGAAGTCGGTGAGCACTACTTCCTCTTCGGCGGGGTCAGCCCCATCAACGACCAGAACCGCGACCTGCTCGCCGCCCTGCGCAAGGACTTCGCCGACCACGGCCTGGACCTGCCGGTCTACTGGGGGAACCGCAACTGGGCGCCCTACGTGACCGACACCCTGCGCGACATGGTCCGCGACGGCCACCACCGCATCCTCGTCGTGGCCACCAGCGCCTACGCCTCGTACTCCGGCTGCCGCCAGTACCGCGAGGACCTCGCCGAGGCGCTCGCCACCCTCGAGGCCGAAGGACTGGAGGTGCCGAAGGTCGACAAGCTGCGGCACTACTTCAACCACCCCGGCTTCGTGGAACCGATGGTCGACGGCATCGTCGCGTCGCTCGCGGACCTCCCCGAGGAGGTCCGCGACGGGGCGCACATCGCCTTCTGCACCCACTCGATCCCCACCGCCGCCGCGGACACCTCCGGCCCGGTCGGGGACCACGGCGACGGCGGCGCCTACGTGCGCCAGCACCTGGACGTGGCCCGGCTGATCGCCGACGCCGTGCGGGAGCGCACCGGTGCCGACCACCCCTGGCAGCTCGTCTACCAGTCCCGCTCCGGCGCCCCCCACATCCCGTGGCTGGAGCCGGACATCTGCGACCATCTGGAGGAGCGGCACGCGGCCGGGGTCCCGGCCGTGGTCATGGCCCCCATCGGGTTCGTCTCCGACCACATGGAGGTCATCTACGACCTCGACACCGAGGCCGTCGCCAAGGCCGGCGAACTGGGACTGCCGGTCCGGCGCTCCTGCACCGTCGGCGACGACCCGCGGTTCGCGGCGGCGATCCGCGAGCTGGTCGTCGAGCGGGCCGCCACCGAACGCGGACAGCGGATCGCACCGTGCGCCCTGGGCGCGCTCGGCGCGAGCCACGACGTCTGCCCGGTCGGGTGCTGCCCGGCCCGCGCCCCGCGTCCCGCGGCCGCGGGCGCCGACAGCCCCTACGCGTGAGGAAGCCCGTGACCGACCCCCTGCACGCGGACCTGCTGCAGCTCGCGCGGACGGCGGCCCACCGCGCGGGCGAGCTGCTGCGGGACGGCCGCCCGGCCGACCTCGCCGTGGCCGCGACCAAGTCCAGCCCGATCGACGTCGTCACCGAGATGGACATCGCGGCGGAGAAGCTCATCACCTCGCTGATCGCCGAGCACCGGCCCGAGGACGGCTTCCTCGGCGAGGAGGGCGCCGCCACCGAGGGCACCAGCGGCGTGCGCTGGGTGATCGACCCGCTCGACGGCACGGTCAACTACCTCTACGGGCTGCCCACCTGGGCCGTCTCCATCGCCGCCGAGCAGGACGGCGAGGTGGTGGCCGGGGCCGTCGTGGCCCCGATGCGCGGCGAGGCGTACCACGCGGTCCGCGGCGCGGGGGCGTGGGCCACCGGGCCTTGGGACGGCGAACGCAGGCTGGCCTGCCGTCCCGCTCCGCCCCTGGACCAGGCGCTGGTGTCGACCGGTTTCAACTACGTCCGCGACGTCCGCGCCCACCAGGCGGACGTGGCGCAGCGCCTGATCCCGCTGCTGCGGGACATCCGGCGCAGCGGGTCGGCCGCGGTCGACCTGTGCGACGTGGCCGCCGGCCGCCTCGACGGCTACTACGAGCGGGGACTGCACCCCTGGGACCTGGCGGCGGGCGACCTCATCGCCCGGGAGGCGGGCGCCCTGACGGGCGGACGCCCCGGCCGGCGCCCGTCCCACGACCTCACGGTCGCGGCCACCCCGGGCGTCTTCGAACCCCTCCAGGAGCTGCTGGAGGACTTCGGCGCCTGGCACGACTGACGCATCGCGCCCGTGCGGCCTCGCACGGACATGCTCCTCGCACGGACATGCGAACGGGCCCCGGCGCTGGATTCGCCGGGGCCCGCTGACGTGCTGCTTCTCGGACGCGCGAGTCGATCAGATGCCGGACAGGCCGACTTCCACACCGTGCTCCGCGGCGAGCCGGCGCAGGTCGTCGAGCTCGCCCTGCTCCACCTCGACGAGGAACTCGTCGCCCTCGTCGCGGGCCCGGGACAGATCGGACTCGGTCGTCCTTATGCGCTGCAGAAGTCCTGCGGTGAAAGCGTCCATGCTGCGCCCCCTCGTCCTGGGTCGTGGGTCGACGGCACGGGGGTGTGCCGTTTCGAAAGGGTCGATCACGCCCGGAGCGAATGCCCGGTGCCGCTCGGCCGGGGGGCTACGGTGCCGGACACCCACGTCCGCTCTGGAAGCGGACCACTACGTACCGCATGGTGGTACGGCACAAGCAGAGCGTGATCGCGGGGTGTAAGACCCGTCCTCCCCAGGCTCCCTTCCGTGGAAACCTAACCGGACGAGAAAATCTCGTATTCCCGCGGCGTTCCCCGGACGTTCCTCCGCCCGGCACCCGTGCGCACCGGCGGCACTCACGGCTTACCGCCGACTTACGGCCGAAAAGGGCAGGATGGAGGTCAACACACCCACCCGTACCCCTGCCCGCGCGCGCCCGCCCGGCGCCGCCCGGCAGGACATCAGGAAGGACAAGCGACGTGCGCGTACTCGTCGTCGAGGACGAGCAGCTGCTCGCCGATGCGGTGGCCACCGGACTGCGCCGGGAGGCCATGGCCGTCGACGTCGTGTACGACGGTGCGGCCGCCCTGGAGCGCATCGGCGTCAACGACTACGACGTGGTCGTCCTCGACCGCGACCTCCCGCTCGTGCACGGCGACGACGTCTGCCGCAAGATCGTCGAGCTCGGCATGCCCACGCGGGTGCTGATGCTCACCGCCTCCGGCGACGTCAGCGACCGGGTCGAGGGCCTGGAGATCGGCGCCGACGACTACCTGCCCAAGCCGTTCGCCTTCAGCGAGCTGATCGCCCGGGTGCGCGCCCTCGGCCGGCGCACCAGCGTGCCGCTGCCGCCCGTCCTGGAGCGCGCCGGCATCAAGCTGGACCCCAACCGCCGGGAGGTCTTCCGCGACGGCAAGGAGGTCCAGCTCGCGCCCAAGGAGTTCGCCGTGCTGGAGGTGCTCATGCGCAGCGAGGGCGCCGTCGTCTCGGCCGAGCAGCTGCTGGAGAAGGCGTGGGACGAGAACACCGACCCGTTCACGAACGTGGTGCGCGTGACCGTGATGACCCTGCGCCGCAAGCTGGGGGAGCCGCCGGTCATCGTGACCGTGCCCGGCTCCGGATACCGGATCTGATCCCATGGCCACCACGCCCACCCCCACGCCGGCGTCCCCCCAGGCCCCGCCCAAGCCCACCTGGGACCCCCGCAGGCCGGTGCCGCCCTTCCCCTGGCTGCGCCCCACCATCCGGATACGTCTCACGCTCCTGTACGGCGGGATGTTCCTCATCGCGGGCATCCTGCTGCTGTCGATCATCTACCTGCTCGCGGCGAACGCGCTCAACGTGGGCAGCGACCTGCCGTTCCGGATCCTCTCCGGCAACGTGGCCAGCGAGACCTGCCACCTGGGCAGTGCCGAGGTACCCGCCGACGAGCTGAACCGGGCGCTGAACGACTGCGTCAACGAGCAGCGCCAGCACGCCCTGGACAACCTGCTCAGCCGCTCCCTCCTCGCCCTGCTCGGCCTCGCGATCATCGCCTTCGCCTTCGGCTACGCCATGGCGGGCCGGGTGCTCTCGCCGCTGGGCCGGATCACCCGCACCGCCCGCGCGGTCGCCGGCTCGGACCTGTCCCGCCGCATCGAGCTGGACGGCCCGGACGACGAGCTGAAGGAGCTGGCCGACACCTTCGACGACATGCTGGAGCGCCTCCAGCGGGCCTTCACGGCCCAGCAGCGCTTCGTCGGCAACGCGTCCCACGAGCTGCGCACGCCGCTCGCGATCAACCGGACCCTGCTCGAGGTGCACCTCTCGGACCCCGACGCGCCCGTGGAGCTCCAGCAGCTCGGCAAGACGCTGCTGGCCACCAACGAGCGCAGTGAGCAGCTGGTGGAGGGACTGCTGCTGCTGGCCCGCAGCGACAACCAGATCGTCGAGCGCAAGCCCGTGGACCTCGCCGAGGTCGCCGAGCAGGCGATCGACCAGGTGAGCGCCGAGGCCACCGCCAAGGGCGTGGAGCTCCGCGGCCGGCACGAGCCCGCCGTGGTCCAGGGCAACGGCGTCCTGCTGGAGCGGATCGCGCTGAACCTGGTGCAGAACGCGGTGCGCTACAACGTGCCCGAGAACGGCTGGGTGGAGGTCACCACCGAGGTCCAGCACGGCCGTGCGGTCCTGGTGGTGTCCAACACGGGGCCGGTCGTGCCGGCGTACGAGATCGACAACCTCTTCGAGCCCTTCCGGCGCCTGCGCACCGAGCGCACGGGCAGCGACAAGGGCGTCGGACTCGGCCTCTCCATCGTCCGGTCGGTGGCCCGGGCGCACGGCGGGCACATCTACGCGCAGCCACGGGAAGGGGGCGGACTCGTGATGCGCGTCACGTTGCCGATGTGAGATCTGGACACGGCCGGAGCGTGTTCGCTTTGCGCGGAATTTTTTGGGCACCCGCCCGATGGTCACGTGTGTGATCGATCACAGGTCGGATATGCCGATCATCCACTCTCTGTGATCATGCGACCGGTCGGAAGGTCGGGAAGGTCCCGGTTTTCAGGGCCCCTCATCACGGGAAGTACACGGTGAGGCGCCTTTGGCGTGCAGGATCGGGACCGTGTACGGTCCCCATCGCCATCCCAGCCGATCACTCATGAGGAGTCCGGTTGGGTGTCGATTGAGTAACAGACCTTGATGTGAGGCAAAATCTCCGCCTCAGGTCGGGCACAAGTCCGGCCTCTCACGCGTTACGTGCGCTGGAGACACCGCATACACCCAGAGGGGGAGAGCGAGCATGGCAACCGATTACGACACTCCACGCAAGACCGACGACGACGTCGACTCGGACAGTCTGGAAGAGCTGAAGGCCCGGCGCAACGACAAGTCGGCGTCCGCCGTGGACGTCGACGAGTTCGAGGCCGCCGAGGGTCTGGAACTGCCCGGAGCGGACCTCTCGAACGAGGAGCTGGCCGTCCGGGTGCTGCCCAAGCAGCAGGACGAGTTCACCTGCATGAGCTGCTTCCTGGTGCACCACCGCAGTCAGCTGGCCCGGGAGAAGAACGGCCAGCCGATCTGCCGCGACTGCGACTGAGGGAGGGTCGGCCGTGACTGGCTCGACCCCTTCCCGGAAGCGCCGACTCTTCGCAAGGGGAGCGGACCAGGGGCCGCCGCCCGGCGGCCCGCAGCACGAAACGCGTGATCACGAGCGAGGCTCAACCGGTACCGGGGCGGCCTCGCTCGAACACGCCGGACACCCGGGCGACCTCCCGGCTCCCACGGAGGTCCCCGCACCCGTGGCCCGCCGACGGGCCGCGGCATTCCGCGACAGGGCCAGGGAAGGAGCCCGCAAGGGCGGAGCACGCGCGCGTGCCGGACTCGGCCACCTCGCGGACCGGATCATCGAGATGGCCCCCCGCGTGCCCGTGCGCGACCTCGCGACCCTGCGCGCCCAGTTCCCGGGGCTCGGGCCCGAGGAACTCGCCGACAAACTCGTGGCGGGCGCCGCGAACGCCACGGCCACCGTCGGCGCCGGAGTCGGCGCGGCGGCCGCGATGCCCGTCCCGCCCGCCATGCCGGCCGAACTGGCCGCCGAGGTCACCGGCGTGGCCGCGATCGAACTCAAGCTGATCGCCGAACTCCACGAGGTCTACGGTGTGCGCCCGGCCGGCACCCTCGCCCGGCGCAGCACCGTCTACCTCACCACCTGGTCGGAGGAGCGCGGCGTCGAGGCGACCAAGCCGTCCACCGTCAGCGCGGCCCTGAACAGCCGGATGAAGCGCGAACTGCGCCAGCGGATCATGAAGCGCACCGTCCGCAACCTGCCCAACCTGATGCCCTTCCTGGTCGGCGCCGCCGTCGGCGCCCTGATGAACCGCCGGGACACCCGCAAGCTCGCCGCCCGCATCCGGGCCGACCTGCGCCGCATCCAGGTGCCGTGGGAGCAGCTGGCCCCGCTGCCCGCCCTGGAGGCCCCGGCGGACGCCCTGGAGATGGACCACCTCACCGACGGCCGCCCCGACGCCGGCCGTCGCACGGAGGACGACGGCCCCGCCGCGTGACCTGGTCGCCGCCCGGGGACCCCGGTGGGCCCCGGCCCGTGACCGGGCGCCCGGCGCCGACGGGACGAGGCGGCGGGACGAGACGGTACGGACGGACGGAGCCCGGCGCACCACCGCCGCCGCGACGGCCACGGCACCGCGCGCCCACGGCCCCCGGCCGGGGGCCGCGCCGCTACGCGGCCGCCTTCGCCGCCCGCAGCGCCCCCGCCAGCCGCTCCGGCTCCCGGGTCGACAGGAAGACGTACGGCGTCGGATCCGAGGGGTCGGTGATCTCCACCCGCACCGCCCCGGGGATGTACGCGCGCAGCAGCATGAAGCAGCGCGGGTCGGCCTTGTGCGTGCGCCAGGCGCGGGCCTCCTCCGCGTCCAGGACCTCCGCCTCGCCCAGCGCCGTCACCGGGATCCTCGCCTCGCCGGCGATCAGACTGCCGCCCACCACCCGGATCCGCGCCGATCCGTAGGAGCTGACCACGACGGCCGCCGCCGCCGTGCCCGCGGCCAGACCGCCGAGCGACGGCAGCGTCCCGAACGGCATCACGATCAGGGCGAGGGAGACGCCCACCAGGAAGCACATCACCCACCAGGCGCGGGGCGCGGTCAGGCGTTCTTCGTACGGGGCGGCGGAGGGCTGCTGCATGTGACCAGCTTGGCACGGTGTCCGTACCGCGCCGACGCGCGGGTAAGGTCTGCGCCTGTGAGTGGTCATTCCCCAGCTCTTCAGCCCCCGGCCGACGCCGGGACACCCGTACGGCACCCGGACGCGCCGGCCCCCGGCGAACTCCTCGGCGCGCACTACGCCCAGTGCTTCGGCTGCGGCGGCGACCAGCCCCACGGCCTGCACCTCCAGGCGCGCGCCGGCGAGGGCGTCTCGGTCACCGCCGAGTTCGTCGTGCAGCCCGCCCACCAGGGCGCCCCCGGCCTCGCCCACGGCGGCGTGCTCGCCACCGCCCTGGACGAGACCCTCGGGTCCCTGAACTGGCTGCTCCGGGTCATCGCCGTGACCGGCAGGCTGGAGACCGACTTCGTCAGCCCGGTGCCCGTCGGCACCACCCTGCACCTGCAGGCCGAGGTGACCGCTGTGGCGGGGCGGAAGATCTACTCCACCGCCACCGGCCGCATCGGCGGCCCGGACGGCCCCGTCGCGGTCCGCGCGGACGCGCTGTTCATCGAGGTCAAGGTCGACCACTTCATCGACAACGGCCGCCCGGAGGAGATCCGGGCCGCGATGGACGACCCCGACCAGGTGCGCCGGGCCCGGGCCTTCGAGGTGAACCCGTGAGCGAGGCCGGCCGCGCCCCGCTGGAGGTCCTCCTCCGGCGCGTCGACCCGGACGTACCGCTTCCGTCGTACGAGCACCCCGGCGACGCGGGCGCCGATCTGCGCACCACCGAACCGTGCGAACTCGCCCCCGGCGAACGGGCCGTCCTGCCCACCGGGGTGTCTGTGGCACTGCCCGAGGGGTACGCGGCGTTCGTGCACCCGCGATCCGGTCTGGCCGCGCGCTGCGGCGTCGCCCTGGTGAATGCCCCGGGGACGGTTGATGCCGGGTACCGTGGGGAGATCAAGGTGATCGTGGTGAATCTCGACCCGCGCGAGACCGTGCGGTTCGAGCGGTTCGACCGGATCGCCCAGCTGGTCGTCCAGCAGGTCGAGAGGGTCCGCTTCGTGCCGGTCGCGGAGCTTCCCGACTCGGCGCGGGCCGCGGGGGGTTTCGGCTCCACCGGCGGCCATGCCGCGGTGGAAGGTAAGAGCGGTACAAGCGATCAGGCCGCCGCAGGCGGCACAGCGGGTGGGAATCGATACGCTTCGGTCGTATCCGACCGGGAAGGACAATGACGTGTTCGGACGTCGCAAGAAGAGGGATGCCGCCGAGGACGCGGCCGGCGAGGCCGAGCAGGTCGTCGACGGTGTCGACACCGAGGTGGAGCAGGAGCGCGAGCGGCTGAGGCTCGAGCCGGCGCCCCGGCCCGACGGGCCGTGGGACAGCACCGAGGTCCGCGAGCCCGGCGAGGGCCGCGTCGACCTGGGCGGTCTGTTCGTTCCCGGGGTCGACGGCATGGAACTGCGGGTCGAGGTCGCGGGCGACGCGATCGTCGCGGCCACCGTCGTCCTGCGCGACAGCGCCATCCAGCTCCAAGCCTTCGCGGCACCCAAGCGCGAGGGCATCTGGGGCGAGGTCCGCGAGGAGATCGCGGCCGGCATCACCCAGCAGGGCGGCATCATCGACGAGGTCGAGGGCCCGCTGGGCTGGGAGCTGCGGGCCCAGGTGCCGGTGCAGCTGCCCGACGGCACCGGCGGCTTCCAGGTCGTCCGCTTCGTCGGCGTCGACGGCCCCCGCTGGTTCCTGCGCGGTGTGATCTCCGGCCAGGGCGCGGTCCAGCCGCAGGCCGCCGGGCTGCTGGAGCAGATCTTCCGGGACACGGTCGTGGTGCGCGGCGACGGTCCCATGGCACCGCGCGACCCGATCGTCCTGAAGCTCCCCAACGACGCCCAGATGGTCCCCGAGGGCGTCCAGCAGGAGGAGGCCGAGGGCTCCCGCTTCGCCGGCGGCATGGGCCAGCTGCAGCGCGGACCGGAGATCACCGAGGTCCGCTGACGTCGTCCCCGTGGGAGGGGCCGCGCCCCCGGCAGTCCGCCGGAGGCACGGCCCCTCCCACGTTCCGGGGCGCCCCCTGTTGATCGCCGGCTGCTCAGCGGCGATACTGACGCCCGGTTCACGGGGGAGGGTCGGATGAGTCGGGTGGTCACCGAGACCGGAACGGACACCGGGGCAAAGACGGCAACCATGGTGCGCGTGACGGACGTGCACAAGTCGTACGGCACCGGGGCCGCCGCGGTCCACGCGCTGCGGGGGGTCTCCTTCGACGTCCCGCGCGGGGAACTGGTCGCCCTCAAGGGACGCTCCGGGTCGGGCAAGACGACCCTGCTCAACATCGTCGGCGGCCTCGACGCCCCCGACCGGGGACGGGTCGTCGTCGACGGCCTCGACCTCGCGGACCTGGACGAGAACGGGCTGCTCGCCCTGCGCCGGGACCGCGTCGGCTTCGTCTTCCAGTCCTTCGGGCTCGTCCCGATCCTGACCGCCGCCGAGAACGTCGGCGTCCCGCTGCGGCTGCGCCGCGCCGACGCGCGCGAGCGGGACGAACGCGTCGAGCTCCTGCTGTCCCTGGTCGGCCTCGCCGACCACGCGGCCCAGCGGCCCGGCGAACTCTCCGGCGGCCAGCAGCAGCGGGTCGCCATCGCGCGCGCCCTCGCCAACAACCCCGCCCTGCTCATCGCGGACGAGCCGACCGGCCAGCTCGACGCGGAGACCGGGCACGCCGTGATGGAACTGCTGCGGGCCGTCGTCCGCAGCGAGCGCGTCACCGCCCTCGTCGCCACCCACGACGCCACGCTCCTCGACCTGGCGGACCGGGTCCTGGAACTCAACGACGGCGAGATCGTGGAGCACTGACCGGCAGGGGCGAGGCCCGGGGGCCCACCGCCCCGGGCCGGCGGACCGCCCGGGGCCGAGCAGGTCCGTTCCGCCGCGGCTCAGGCGTGCGGCCCGTACCCGGACGCCGTCGTTCCGCCGTCCGGCCGCGCGCCCGTTTCCGTGGAGTCGCGTCCCGGGGACGGGCCGGGCCGGACGCGGGTGCGGTGCCGGTCCCGGGTACCCGGGCGCTGAGCAGGGGCGTTCGGACGTATGGTCGTGTCCGCCGGTACGGGTGAGCGGAAGACATGAGGTCATGGGACGCGGGACGCTACGGATCCATCTCGGTGCGGCGCCGGGCGTCGGCAAGACGTACGCGATGCTGTCCGAGGCGCACCGGCGGATCGGCCGGGGCACCGACTGCGTGGTCGCCTTCGTCGAGCACCACGGCCGGCCGCGCACCGCGGAACTGCTGGACGGACTGGAGCAGATCCCCCGCCGGCGACTGGAGCACGACGGGGCCGTCCTGACCGAGATGGACGTCGACGCCGTCCTCGCCCGACGCCCCCGCGTGGCCCTGGTCGACGAACTCGCCCACACCAACGTCCCCGGCTCCCGCCACGCCAAGCGCTGGCAGGACGTGGAGGAACTGCTCGCCGCCGGGATCGACGTGCACTCCACGCTCAACATCCAGCACCTGGAGTCACTGGGCGACGTCGTGGAGTCCATCACGGGCGTGCGGCCCGAGGAGACCGTGCCGGACGAGGTGGTGCGGCGGGCCGAACAGATCGAACTGGTCGACATGACGCCCGAGGCGCTGCGGCGCCGCATGGCCCACGGCAACATCTACCAGCCCGACAAGGTCGACGCGGCCCTCTCCCACCACTTCCGGCCCGGCAACCTCACCGCGCTCCGGGAACTCGCGCTCCTGTGGGTCGCCGACCGCGTCGACGAACACCTCCAGCGCTACCGCAACGAACACGACGTCTCCGCGATCTGGGGCTCCCGCGAGCGGATCGTCGTCGGCCTCACCGGGGGCCCCGAGGGCCGCACCCTGATCCGGCGGGCGGCCCGCCTGGCCGAGAAGGGGGCCGGGGGCGAGGTGCTCGCGGTCTACATCGCCCGCGGCGACGGCCTCACCGCCACCTCCCCCAGCGAACTGGCCGAGCAGCGCACCCTGGTGGAGAGCCTGGGCGGCACCTTCCACCACGTCGTCGGCGACGACATCCCGTCCGCCCTGCTCGCCTTCGCCCGCGGCACCAACGCCACCCAGATCGTGCTGGGGTCCTCGCGCCGCAAGGCGTGGCAGTACGTCTTCGGCCCCGGCGTCGGCGCGACCGTGGCCCGCGAGTCCGGGCCCGACCTGGACGTGCACATCGTCACGCACGAGGCGGTCGCCCAGGGCCGCGGCCTGCCGGTGGCCCGCGGGGCCCGGCTGGGGCGGCCCCGCGTCGCCTGGGGCTGGGCCGTCGGCGTGGCCGGCCCCGCCCTGCTGGCGCTGCTGCTCAGTGCCAGCGACGCGGGCCTGGCCAACGACATGCTGCTGTTCCTGGCGCTGACCGTGGCCGCGGCCCTCCTCGGCGGGCTGTGGCCGGCGCTGGCCTCGGCCGCCTCCGGGTCCCTGCTGCTGAACTACTTCTACACACCGCCCCTGCACCGCTGGACGGTCGCCGACCCGAAGAACATCGTCGCCATCGTGATCTTCATCGCCGTCGGGGTGGCGGTCGCCTCGGTCGTCGACCTCGCCGCCCGCCGGACCCACCAGGCGGCCCGGCTGCGCGCCGAGGCGGAGATCCTCTCCTACCTCGCCGGCAACGTGCTGCGCGGCGAGACCGGCCTGGAGGACCTGCTGGAACGGGTACGGGAGACCTTCGGCATGGAGTCCGCCGCCCTGCTGGAGCGCGCGGGCGACCTGGAGCCCTGGACGTGCGCGGGGCAGGCCGGTGCCGGCCCGCCGGTCGCCCGTCCGGAGGACGCCGACGTCGACATCCCCGTCGGGGACCACATGGCGCTCGCGCTCACCGGCCGGGTGCTGCCCGCCGAGGACCGCAGGGTGCTCGGCGCGTTCGCCGCCCAGGCCGCCGTCGTCCTGGACCACCGGCGGCTGCGCGAGGAGGCCGACCGGGCCCGGGCCCTCGCCGAGGGCAACCGCATCCGCACCGCGCTGCTGGCGGCGGTCAGCCACGACCTGCGCACCCCCCTCGCCGGGATCAAGGCGTCGGTCTCCTCGCTGCGCTCGCCGGACGTCGAGTGGTCGCCGGAGGACCGGGCCGAACTGCTGGAGAGCATCGAGGACGGCGCCGACCGCCTGGACCACCTGGTGGGCAACCTCCTCGACATGTCGCGCCTGCACACCGGCACCGTCACCCCGCTGATCCGGGAGATCGACCTGGACGAGGTGGTGCCGATGGCGCTCGGCGGCGTACCGGAGGGCGAGGTCACCCTGGACATCCCGGAGAGCCTGCCCATGGTCGCCGTCGACCCCGGCCTCCTGGAACGGGCCATGGCCAACGTGGTCGAGAACGCCGTCAAGTACAGTCCCGCCGACTCACTCGTCCTGGTGGCCGCCAGTGCCCTCGGCGACCGGGTCGAGGTACGTGTGGTGGACCGCGGCCCCGGTGTGCCCGACGAGGCCAAGGACCGCATCTTCGAGCCCTTCCAGCGCTACGGTGATGCCCCGCGCGGGGCCGGCGTGGGCCTCGGCCTGCCGGTGGCGCGGGGCTTCGTCGAGGCCATGGGCGGCACCCTGGACGCCGATGACACCCCCGGCGGCGGCCTCACCATGACGGTCACCCTGCGGGCGGCGGGAGCCGCCCCCCGGCCCTCCCGTCCGGCAGAACCCGCCGCAGAACCCGCGGTACCCGAAAGGCAAGCCTCATGACCCGTGTGCTGGTGGTCGACGACGAGCCCGCGATCGTGCGCGCCCTCGTGATCAACCTCAAGGCACGCTCGTACGACGTCGACGCGGCCCACGACGGCGCGGAGGCCCTGCAGCTGGCCGCCGCACGCCACCCCGACGTGGTCGTCCTCGACCTCGGGCTGCCCGACATGGACGGCGTCGACGTCATCCGCGGCCTGCGCGGCTGGAGCAGGGTGCCCATCCTGGTGCTCTCCGCCCGGCACGCCTCGGAGGAGAAGGTCCAGGCCCTGGACGCGGGCGCCGACGACTACGTCACCAAGCCGTTCGGCATGGACGAACTGCTCGCCCGGCTGCGGGCGGCCGTGCGCCGCGCCGAGCCCGCCGGGGGCGAGGAGGACGGAGTGGTGGACACCGGGGAGTTCACCGTCGACCTGGCCGCCAAGAAGGTCAACCGGGGCGGCAAGGACGTCCGGCTCACCCCCACGGAGTGGCACCTGCTGGAGGTGCTGGTGCGCAACAGCGGCCGCCTGGTCGCGCAGAAGCAGCTCCTGCGGGAGGTCTGGGGGCCGTCCTACGGGACGGAGACCAACTACCTGCGCGTCTACATGGCCCAGCTGCGGCGCAAGCTGGAGGCGGACCCGTCGCACCCCAGGCACTTCATCACCGAACCGGGCATGGGGTACCGCTTCGAGAAGTGAGGACGAGGGCGGGGACGCGGCGGTCGCGCCGCGGCCGGGGAGCCCGGGCGGCGGGGCCGTCCGGTCCGGGACGGCGGGGCGTCCGACCGGAGTCCGGCCATCTGGTCCGGGATGGCGGGGCGTCCGACCGGAGTCCGGCCGTCCGGCCTGTCGGCAGTCCAACCGTCCGTCCGGCCGGCCGTCCGACCGGTTCGGGCGGGTGGGGCGACCAGCCGGTTCGGGGCGGCGGGCCAGGGGGTACGTAACCGTCAGTGCACCCCGGTACGCTTCAGACATGAGTGCTGTTCCTCGTCCCGAGAAGCCTGCGGGTCGGTTCCGGCGCATGCTCGACCGCCTCTCCTCCTCGCAGGAGGAGCTGGAGTCGGAGGAGCTGCGCGAGGACGCCGAGATCGCCGGCTGCACGCGGATAGGAGACTGCCAGGACCGGCAGATCGTCACGGTTACTGGTACCTTGCGCACGGTCACGCTCCGCCCGCGGGCGGGCGTCCCGGCCCTGGAGGCCGAGCTGTTCGACGGCTCCGCCGCACTGGCCGTGGTGTGGCTCGGCAGGCGCTCCATCATGGGGATAGAACCGGGACGCAAGCTGATCGCATCGGGCCGGATCTCGATGAGCCGGGGCCGCCGGGTGCTGTTCAACCCGAAATACGAACTGAGACCCCTGGGACGGGAGTAGCCGGTGACGTCGCTCGACAAGCCGACAACCGAAGACACATCCGCGGACGACGCCCGGGCGGTGACCGAAGCCGCCCTGTTCGAGGCGTTCGGCGGGGTGCGGGGCATGGTCGAGACGGTGCTGCCCGGGCTCCTCTTCGTCAGCATCTACACGATCAACAAGGACCTGCACATGTCGGCGATCGCGGCGCTCGCCGTGTCGCTGGTCCTGGTCGTGGTCCGGCTGGCCATGAAGGACACCGTCAAGCACGCCTTCAGCGGCGTCTTCGGCGTGGGCTTCGGTGTCGTCTTCGCGATGATGACCGGCAACGCCAAGGACTTCTACCTGCCGGGCATGCTCTACACGCTGGGCCTCGCCCTGGCGTACATCATCACGGCCATGGCGGGCGTGCCGCTGATCGGCCTGATGCTCGGGCCGATCTTCCGGGAGAACCTCTCCTGGCGCACCCGCAACCCCGGCCGCAGGAAGGCGTACACCAAGGCCAGCTACGCCTGGGGACTCATCCTCCTCGGCAAGAGCGCGATCCTCTTCCCGCTCTACTGGTGGGCGGACACGACCCAGCTCGGCTGGGTGCTGGTGGCGCTGAAGATCCCGCCGTTCCTGCTCGCCGTGTACCTGACGTGGGTGTTCCTGGCCAAGGCGCCCCCGCCCATCGACGTGTTCGCGGAGATGGAGGCGGAGGAACGCGCCGAGAAGGAACGCGAAGCGGCCCGGGCCGCCGGGACGACGGAAACGGCCGGGCCCGCAGCCGCCGGACCGACGGACGTCGGCAGCGCCACGACCACGGGACGGCACCGCAGGAGCTCGTAGGCCCCGCGGCACCCGTTACCGGTCCTCGTGAGGGGCGCCGGAGACCTGATGGATCTGGTCTTCTCCGGCGCCCCTCACGCGTGTCACGTCACGGGGCGGTCGGCAACGGCCGGGGCAACGGACGGCCGTGTTCCGCGCGGCCCTGCCGTCCGTCCTACTGCCGCGCGTCGCCCTTGCGCACCGACAGCAGGTCCTCCAACTGCTCCTCACGGGCCTGGGCGGCCACGAACAGCAGCTCGTCGCCCACCTCCAGGGAGTCCTCCCGGGTCGGCGTCAGCACCCGGGTGCCGCGGATGATCGTGACCAGTGAGGTGTCCTGGGGCCACTGCACGTCGCCCACCTGCGTGCCGGCCAGCGCGGACTCCTCCGGCAGGGTCAGCTCGACGAGGTTGGCGTCGCCGTGGCTGAAGCGCAGCAGCCGGACCAGGTCGCCGACACTGACCGCCTCCTCCACCAGGGCCGACATCAGACGCGGGGTGGAGACGGCGACGTCCACGCCCCACGACTCGTTGAACAGCCACTCGTTCTTCGGGTTGTTCACCCGGGCCACGACCCGCGGCACCCCGTACTCCGTCTTGGCGAGCAGGGACACCACCAGGTTGACCTTGTCGTCACCGGTGGCGGCGATGACCACGTTGCAGCGCTGGAGCGCGGCCTCGTCCAGGGACGTGATCTCGCAGGCGTCGGCCAGCAGCCACTCCGCCTGCGGCACCCGCTCGACCGAGATCGCGGTGGGCGTCTTGTCGATCAGCAGGACCTCGTGGCCGTTCTCCAGCAGTTCGCCCGCGATGGAACGGCCGACCGCCCCGGCCCCGGCAATGGCGACCCTCATCAGTGACCGCCCTCCTCGTCGGGTCCCTTGGCGAACGCCGCCTCGACCCGGTCGATCTCGTCGGTGCGCATCATCACGTGCACCAGGTCGCCCTCCTGCAGCACCGTCTGCGAGGTGGGCAGTATGGCCTCGCCGAGCCGCGTCAGGAAGGCCACGCGCACCCCGGTCTGGTCCTGCAGCCTGCTGATCCGGTGTCCCACCCACGCCGGGGAGGTGTGCACCTCGGCGAGCTGCACCCCGCCGGTGGGGTCACGCCACAGCGGCTCGGCGCCGGACGGCAGCAGCCGGCGCAGCATCTGGTCGGCGGTCCAGCGGACGGTCGCCACGGTGGGGATGCCGAGGCGCTGGTAGACCTCCGCGCGGCGGGGGTCGTAGATGCGGGCGGCGACGTTCTCGATGCCGAACATCTCGCGGGCCACCCGCGCCGCGATGATGTTGGAGTTGTCACCGCTGGAGACGGCGGCGAACGCCCCGGCGTCCTCGATGCCGGCCTCGCGCAGGGTGTCCTGGTCGAAGCCGATCCCGGTGACCCGGCGCCCGCCGAAGGCGGAGCCCAGGCGGCGGAAGGCGGTGGGGTCCTGGTCGACCACGGCGACCGTGTGGCCCTGTTCCTCCAGGGTCTGGGCCAGGGCGGAGCCCACCCTTCCGCAGCCCATGATGACGATATGCATTACCTCACACCGCGCTTCCCGCAGGCCGTTCGGCCTCCATGACTCTGGTGCTCATGTCCCTCTTTCGGCTCGCCAGGCAACACGTCCCGGCCCGGAGTCCGGACCGCAGGGCAACATCATGCCGGGGGATCGGGATCCTGACGCCCTCCGGGGCGCGGCCCGTCGGGTCGGGCGCCCCACGGCGTCGAAGAGCGCCCCTCGGGCCCGCACGTCCAACGTAGCCCTCGGGGCGGGGACCGCCGAACCGGGCGGCGGAACCGGCGGGTGGTGCGGACGCGCTGCCGGCCACCGGGCGGGCGTGGGCCGGGCTGTCGGCCCGGCGACGGTTTTCCACAGCGGTCGACAGGTGCCCGGGAGCCCGACAAGATCGACGGGTCGGCCACGCCGGCGTCCGGGCACCGGGCGACGGGGGCGGGCGACGGCACGGGGCGACGACGTGGAAGCACCGGAGAGGACGACCGGGCCGCCGTACCACCAGACCGGCCGACCGGGCCGCACCACCAGGCGGCCGACTGGCCGGGCGAACGCCGGCCGGGCGAAGGCGGGCCGGGCGACGGCACCGGGCGTGGGTGGCCGGACACAGCAACAGGGGGAGCGACATGACCACCGATATGACCACCGGAGTGGCCACCGAAGGGGCCACCGAAGGGGCCACCGACATGACCGTCCACGAGACCACCGGCATCGACGTGCTCGTGCTGGGCGGCGCGGGGGTGGACACCATCGTGCACGTGCCCGAACTGCCGCTGCCGTTCGCCGACAGCCACATGATCCGCCCGGGCATCGTCACCCGGGCCGGGCAGAGCGGGGACTTCGTGGCTCTCGGCACCAGCGCCCTGGGCCTGCGCACCCACCACCTCGACCTGATCGGCGACGATCCGGAGGGCGACCTCGTCCGTGCGCTGCACCGCGACCACGGCATCGCGCTCACCGCCGTTCCGCAGCCCCGCGGCACCAAGCGCGCGGTCAACCTCGTCGACCCGGACGGACGGCGCCTGTCCCTGTACGACGCGACCCGCTGGGCCGAGACGGACCGGCTCCCCGAGGAGACGGTCCGCGACCTGGCCGCCGCCAGTCGGCACGTCCACGTCGTCATCACCCAGCCCTGCGCCGACGCCCTGCCCGTGCTGCGGGAGACGGGCGTGACCCTCTCGACCGACCTGCACGACTGGGACGGCAGAAACCCGTACCACGAGCCGTTCGCCCTCGCCGCGGACATCGTCTTCCTGTCCGCCGCCGCGCTGCCCGACCCGGAGGCGACCATGCGTGACATCGTCCGCCGAGGACGGGCCCGCGTGGTGGTCGTCACCGCGGGTGCGGAGGGAGCGTACGTTCTGGCCGACGGCTCGGTGACTCACGTCCCCGCCGTGACACCCCCCGAGCCGGTCGTCGACTCCAACGGCGCCGGCGACGCGTTCGCCGCCGGGTTCCTGTACGGACGGCTGCGCGGCGAACCCGTGCTCCGCTGCGCCCGCTACGGCGCGGTGGCGGGCGCCCACGCCTGCACGGTGCCCGCCACCCGGGCCGACAGCATCGGCCGGGAGGAACTGCTCGCCCGCGCCTCCTCGGCGGAGCCGGTCAGCGGCGGCTGATGCTGCGCACGCTGGCCAGGGCCAGCAGGCCCACGCCGACGAGGGCGGCGACGGCGCCGATCAGTTCTGCGGTCGCGTGCATGGGACCTACCTCCATGGGGCGGCGTGGGCCGGAGACGAGGAGAAGGAAGGGGTGCTGTGGGGTTGCCGGCCCCGCCGGACGTGCCGGGCGGAGGACCTCCGGAACCCTCGCCCGGCCCCGGGGACGGGCTTAGTCATATAGGCATGGAAGCCCCGGGACCGGCACCATCCATGCCCGCCGCCCGGCCAGAGTTCACTCGGAGAGCAGACGGCTTCCGAACGGCAAGCGGACGGCCGGCGGAGGCCGCGCGGAGAAAGGGTGGTGGCTGGGCGGCCCGGGGCGCGACGGCCTACGATGCTCTGTTGTGTCCAAACTGACCGACGTGCCCAAACGCATTCTCATCGGGCGCGCACTGCGCAGCGACCGGCTGGGGGAAACGCTTCTGCCGAAGCGTGTGGCACTCCCCGTCTTCGCTTCCGACCCGCTGTCCTCCGTGGCGTACGCGCCCGGCGAGGTCCTGCTGGTCCTCTCCATCGCGGGCCTGTCGGCCTACCACTTCAGCCCCTGGATCGCCGCCGCGATCGTCGTGCTGATGGTCACCGTCGTCGCCTCCTACCGGCAGAACGTCCGGGAGTACCCCAGCGGCGGCGGCGACTACGAGGTCGCCACCACCAACCTCGGCCCGCGCGCCGGACTCACCGTGGCGAGCGCCCTGCTCGTCGACTACGTCCTCACCGTCGCCGTGTCGATCTCCGCCGGCGTCGAGAACCTGGGCGCCGCGATCCCGTTCGTGGTGGAGAACAAGGTGGCCTGCGCGGTCGGTGTGATCGTGCTGCTGACGCTCATGAACCTGCGCGGCGTCCGGGAATCGGGCACCCTCTTCGCGATCCCCACCTACGTCTTCGTCTTCGGCGTCGTCACCATGATCGCCTGGGGCGCGTTCCGGAGCCTGGTGCTCGGCGACGACATGCGCGCGCCCACCGCGGACTTCGAGATCCGGCCCGAGGAACCCGGCCTGGCCGGCTTCGCCCTGATCTTCCTCCTGCTGCGCGCCTTCTCCTCCGGCTGCGCGGCGCTCACCGGCGTCGAGGCGATCTCCAACGGCGTCCCCGCCTTCCGCAGGCCGAAGGCGCGGAACGCGGCCACCACGCTCGCCCTGATGGGCCTGCTCGCCGTCACCATGTTCTGCGGGATCATCGCGCTCGCCTCGGCCACCGACGTCCGGATGGCCGAGAACCCGGCGACGGACCTGGTCCTCGACGGTGTCCCGCTCGGCCCCGGCTACGTCCAGGACCCGGTGATCTCCCAGGTCGCCGAAGCCGTCTTCGGACACGGCAGCGTCCTGTTCATGATGCTGGCCGCCGCCACCGCCCTGGTCCTCTTCCTCGCGGCGAACACCGCCTACAACGGCTTCCCGCTGCTCGGTTCGATCCTCGCCCAGGACCGCTACCTCCCCCGCCAGCTCCACACCCGCGGTGACCGCCTGGCCTTCTCCAACGGCATCGTGCTGCTCGCCGCCGCCGCCGGACTGCTGGTCTGGGCCTACGGGGCCGACTCGACCCGGCTGATCCAGCTCTACATCGTCGGCGTGTTCGTGTCCTTCACCCTGAGCCAGATCGGCATGGTCCGGCACTGGAACCGCCTGCTCACCGCCGAGCGGGACCGGACCCGGCGCCGTCACATGATCCGCTCGCGGGCCATCAACGCCTTCGGCGCCTTCTTCACCGGGCTGGTCCTGGTCGTCGTGCTCAGCACCAAGTTCACCCACGGGGCCTGGGTCGCGCTGCTCGGCATGTGCATCTTCTACGCGACGATGACCGCGATCCGCCGCCACTACGACCGCGTCGCCGAGGAGATCGCCGCACCGGAGACGCCGGGCGACGACATGGTGCGCCCCTCCCGGGTCCACTCCGTCGTCCTCATCTCCAAGATCCACCGGCCCGCCCTGCGCGCCCTCGCCTACGCCAAGCTGATGCGCTCCGACAGCCTCGAGGCGCTCAGCGTCAACGTCGACGCGGCGGAGACCAAGGCGCTGCGCGACGAATGGGAACGGCGCGGCATCGAGATCCCCCTCAAGGTGCTCGACTCGCCGTACCGGGAGGTCACCCGGCCCGTGATCGAGTACGTCAAGGGACTGCGCAAGGAGTCCCCCCGCGACGTCGTCTCCGTGATCATCCCCGAGTACGTCGTCGGCCACTGGTACGAGCACCTGCTGCACAACCAGAGCGCCCTGCGGCTCAAGGGCCGCCTGCTGTTCACCCCGGGCGTCATGGTGACGTCCGTGCCGTACCAGCTCCAGTCCTCCGAGGCCGCCCGGCGGCGCGCCCGCAAGCGGCAGAACTGGAGCGCGCCGGGTGCGGTGCGCCGCGGTCCGGCGGAGCGGGCGAAGGACACCTCCCGGCACCCGTAGACTGGTGGGCTGTTGTCGCGGACCGACCGGCCCGCCGCCCGCTCTCGATGTTGTGGAGTCACCCCGCCATGCAGGCAGAACCGAGGAAATCACTGGTGGGGGAGGAGTACGAGGTCGAGATCGGCCCCGTCGCCCACGGCGGCCACTGCATCGCCCGTACGTCCGAGGGGCAGGTGCTGTTCGTCCGGCACGCGCTGCCCGGGGAACGCGTCGTCGCCCGCGTCACCGAGGGCGAGGAGGGCGCCCGCTTCCTGCGCGCCGACGCCGTGACGATCCTGGACGCCTCCAAGGACCGGATCGACGCCCCCTGCCCGTTCGCCGGCCCCGGCCGCTGCGGCGGCTGCGACTGGCAGCACGCCAAGCCCGGAGCGCAGCGCCGCCTCAAGGGCGAGGTCGTCGCCGAGCAGCTGCAACGCCTTGCCGGGCTCACCCCGGAGGAGGCCGGCTGGGACGGCACCGTGATGCCCGCCGAGGGTGACAAGGTCCCCGCCGGCCAGGTCCCGTCGTGGCGCACGCGCGTGCAGTACGCGGTCACCGCCGACGGCCGCGCGGGACTGCGCCGGCACCGCTCGCACGAGGTCGAGCCGATCGACCACTGCATGATCGCCGCCGACGGCGTCAGCGAACTCGGCATCGAGAAGCGGGACTGGACGGGCATGGACTCCGTCGAGGCGATCGCGGCCACCGGCTCCCAGGACCGCCAGGTCGTCCTCACCCCCAAGCCCGGCGCCCGCCTGCCCCTCGTCGAACTCGACCGCCCGGTCTCCGTCCTGCGCATCGACGAACGCTCCGGCCAGGTCCACCGCGTCCACGGCCGCCCCTTCGTCCGCGAACGCGCCGACGGCCGCACCCACCGCGTCGGCAACGGCGGCTTCTGGCAGGTCCACCCGAAGGCCGCCGACACCCTGGTCACCGCGGTCATGCAGGGCCTGCTGCCCCGCAAGGGCGACATGGCCCTCGACCTGTACTGCGGCGTCGGCCTCTTCGCGGGCGCCCTCGCCGACCGGGTCGGTGACGCGGGCGCGGTCCTCGGCATCGAAGCCACCAAGCGCGCGGTCGAGGACGCCCGCCACAACCTCGCCGACTTCCCCCGCGTCCGCATCGAGCAGGGCAAGGTCGAGTCCGTCCTGCCCCGCACCGGCATCACCGAGGTCGACCTCGTCGTCCTCGACCCGCCGCGCGCGGGCGCGGGCCGCAAGACGGTCGAGCACCTGTCCTCCCTGGGCGCCCGCAGAATCGCCTACGTCGCCTGCGACCCGGCGGCCCTGGCCCGCGACCTCGCGTACTTCCGCGAGGGCGGATACCGGGTGCGGACGCTGCGGGTGTTCGACCTGTTCCCGATGACGTCGCACGTGGAGTGCGTGGCGATTCTTGAGCCTGCCCAGAAGGGGCTCTGACCTGCGGTTTTATCGGGTTCTTCAGGTGTGCTCGACGGTGCTCGACCTGTTTTCCGAAGTTCACCGCGTGGAGAATGCTGCAGGTAGCCGCCACGTGGTTCACCTGCGGTTTCGCAGCGGGAGCGTGAGTCCAGAACACTCTGCTCAACTCCGTCAGAGACGGGTTCGGGAAATGTCCTGACGCTCGTTCGACGCTGTTCCTGAAGGAGTGTGAGGTGGTCTTCCTGTCCTCGCGATGCGTTCCCGCCTCGATCGAAGCCAGCACTCTGTCGAGCTGCTGGACCTCCACACGGGGCGGCAGGGCACGCCCATCTCCAGCAGATCCGGCGCCTTCACGGACGCCATAGTGGTACCTGTGGCCGGCGACGCCCGACGAGCCTACCCCGCCCGCGAGGCAGCGGCGAGGGCACCGCCGGAGTGAGGCGCCGGTGGGCCCATGAGCGCAGGACGCGCAGCCGGACACCACGCCGCTCCGCCTCCTGAAAGGCGTAGGCCGCCGCGTCCATGTCGGCGTCGCTCTCCAAGCCGAGCAGTACCTCGCGCTCGCCGTCACAGGGGTGGCCCCCGCGTATGACCATCAGCGGACCCTTCGTGTGCGCGGCCTTACGAGGGCATCACCGCAGCAGACTTCGCCTGAGGCGGCCACGGTCTGCGGAGTGACGAAGCTGCCCCTCGACGTGACCGCGGCGCACCGCGAGGCGACATCCCACCCCATCCACAGGCCTTGACGATTACTCCCTGCTTGTGAGCATTCTGCAGCCGAAGGACACGGCTGTCGTGAGCCGGGCGTGAGGTTGTGGGAATGCGGGAACCCACGAGGAGGCCAGTGGGTCTGACAGGTGAGAGCGCATCGCGACGTGAGGATGAACCGTGCCCTTCCCTGACATGCTGAACCACCTGGATTCGTGGCTGGAAGCCCACGCGCCAGACGAGTTCCGCACTCTTAACCCGCCCGCTACGGCGCGCAGATCAGTGAAGTCGCCGAGAACCGGTTCGACCTCCATCCGGAGTTGAGGCTCTGGCTCGCTCGCCACAACGGGGTGTCGACCTGGATGCGGCCGGGAGGGCCGGGGGGATGGCTGCCTGGTGGCCACTGTCCGCTGGACGCGGAGGGGATACGGCTTGGGCAGCGAGACATGGAACAGGAAGTGGCCTGGAGTCTGGAGGACGAGAGCGAGGAGTCCGTCGTCGGGACGACCGCGCATGTCCGGTGGGTCCCGCTGGCCAGGACGCTGTCGGGGGTGGAGCTTGTCGTCGACCATCGGGAGGGGCCGACCCAAGGGGCGGTCCTGGAGATCGACCAGGATGCGGAGTTGTGGGGCGTCGTCCGCTGGAAGAGCGTGGCGGAGATGGTCGAGGAGACGGTCGTGTGCCTGGAGACGGGACATCCTGTGGTGACCGCACTGGGCAAGGAGATCCGGGCCGAGTACGTCCGTGAGGACGACGGCACCTGGCAGCTGGTCTGGCACTGATACCGCAGAAGGGGAGACCGGTGGTGCCGGTCCCCCCTTCTGTCTGTTACGCAGGTGATGTCACATCAGGGCCTGACGATGCACACGTCCTCCGTGCCGCAGCCCTCGTACCCTGGTACCTCGATGTAGAACTCCCCTCCGTCTTGCACCCGCGCCTTGGTATAGAAGCCCGCCAGGTCCGCGGCCCGCGTCACCGTTCTGCTTGCCCGGCATCGAGGCCCGTCCGCAGATCTCCTTCCACGTGGGCGGGTCGTAGCGCTCGTCCTCGAAAAGCCGCCAAGTGCCGTCATCCTGCTTCTCGGCGTACAGCTGGACGCAGATGCCTCCGTTGACGACCGGCGTGGGGACGCCTCCGCTCTCCCGTGTTGCCGCGAAGGGGAACTCGTCGCACTGCACGCCCTTGGTGTCCGGCGTGGCGTCCGGATGGGCCGTCCATCTGCCGACGCCGGTCTTGTTGCAGACAGTGTCACGGTTGTGATCCTGCTGGACCTTGTCCATCAGGCGGTGCATCGGCTTGCCGTATTTCTTGCTGCCCGGATGGTCGGCCAGTTCCTCTCTCAGCACCCAGTAGTAGGCGGCCGCGGCCGGATACCGCTTGGTGTTGGTCTCGAACGTCGGTATGTGCTTGCCGAACACGCAGCCCGTCGAGTTGGGCACGGTGACGGCTCCGTCGCAGGTGACCTGGTCCCAGAAGGTCCACTGCGGCTTGATGGCCTGGACCGCGCCGGACGCCTCCGGCGCACTCGCCTTGAAGCTGAGGAACGTTCCCCGGTCGAAGTCCTGGACCGTGCCGGTCGTCGGCGTGGTCCAGGTGAACTTCTTGGTGGCCGACACCCAGTGCTTGTCCACGAGGGGAGCCCACGCGGTCACGCCGTCCCAGGTCCCGACGTAGCTCTCGTCACAGTCCGGTGCAGATCGCGTCCCAGTAGTCCAAGGAGACCGTGCCCAGGGCCGCGTCGATGGACAGCGGGCCCATGAACAGCCGCTGGTGGAAATCCTTCTTGTTCTCCACCACGAACTCCTCATGCACCAGGAAGGTTGCCGTGCCGATGGTCTTGCCGTCGACTGTCCACGTGACCAGGACCGCCAGCTTGTGACAGCCCTCACGGTGCGTGAGGGTGTAGCCGGCGACCGTGGGATCGTCGCACCAAGCCACCAAGGGGCCGTCGAGGTTCGCGGCCCGGTTGCGGGGCTGTTGCCAGGCGTCGGCGCCGTACTTCTTGACGTCCTAGTCGAGTTTGATGCACTGGCGTACGCCGTCGCGGCCCGTGTCGTAGCACTGCTCCTAGTTCGCGGCGAGGCCGATCACGCCATCGGGATTGGGCTGCTTCTGGCGGTCGGTGGCCTCGAACTCGGGGTCCGGGGCGTCGGGGTCGGCCTCCGGGATGATCATGTCGGGAACGAAGTCCCAGTCGCCGGGCCCGAACGCCACGGCGTCGAAGGCGATGTCCTCGTCCCCGGTACCGTCCGCGGTGAGGGTGGCGAGCCTGACCTCGGCACGATGCCCTTGGTGCGGTAGATGCCCAGCTTCACCCAGCGGATGCTGTCGCCGGGTTGGGAGACGGTCTTGCTGCGCCACCCGTTGCGGGTCTTGACCTCGTACTTGGCGAGCTTGGTCTGTGCGCCGTGGTCGGGCAGGTGGACCCAGACCCTGGCGTCCTTGTCGAGCTCCCGGGTCAGCTTCCAATTGCCGGTGATCTTCAGCCTCTGGCCCTTGGCGTCGTTCTGCCGGGTGTGGGACTGGAAAACGATCGGCTCTGGCCCGTAATCGGTGGTGACGAAGTGTGACTGCCTTCGTTGGTTTTCGGGCCTTGCGGCCCTCGTCGCCGAGGGCGTGACAGACGAGGGCGAGGTCATCCGGGTGTCTGCGCGAACCCGGGACGAGCCGGTGCCGTTCGGCCGAGATGGCAGCCCCACCCGCCGCCCCGACGGCCGCTTTGGCCTCCCGGTTCCCCGGGGAGCAGCTGTCGCGATGTCAGCTTGATGACAAATCCTTGATGGCTCACGCGCGGCTCATTACCGTTGCCGTGCAGCGAGGGCACGGTCGATCACCGCGAACCGTGTTCGTGCAGGGGGTTTCTTTTCATCGGAACGTCGGCTCATGGGGGGTGCCGGGCAGCCGGCCAGCAGAAATAGCAGATCTCCATCCGGTTGACTCTCAAGAAGATCAGGGCGTGACGGGGGGGAACCCGCGTGCGCATGGTGAGTTGGAGAAGAGTGAACATCTATATTTCTGGGCGCGGCGGCTTTGCGGTGCAAGTCGCGGAGGCCTTGGAAGAGGCTGGTCACGTCATTTTGGGGGCCGCTTCCCCAGGTTTACGGAAGGGCCGCTCGGACGAAAGCGACCCCATGTCGTGGGACCGGTTGCGTAGCTGGTCCTTTCCTCGCGACATTCCGTGGACCGAGGCGCTGGAACTGCGGGCGCACCACATCCCGGAAAAGGTCGACGTCATCGTCGCCGCGCACTCCCACGCCTTCATCGGGCGGCGGACCCGGGCCCGCGCCCGCGTCGCCGCGATCGGCTACCACCCGAGCCTGCTGCCCCTCCACCGCGGCCGGGACGCCATCCGCTGGACCATCCGCGACGGTGACCGGGCGACGGGCGGCACCGTCTACCACCTGACCGAGCGCACTGACGGCGGGCCCATCGCGGCCCAGGAGCACGTCCTCGTACCGCCGGGGTCCACCGCCGAGTCGCTGTGGCGCGAGCACCTCGCCCCGCTCGGCGTGCGCCTGATGCTCAGGGTGCTCGACGACCTGGCCAACGACATCCGCATCGAGGTCCCCCAGGACGAGGCGCTGGCCACCTGGGAGCCGGCGATGGACTCGGCGCCGCTGTACAAGCCCGAACTGATCGCCCTGCCGGGCAACAGCACCGCGTCCACCGGCGACAAGTGGGCCCTCATCGAGCGGTGAGCGTCCCGCGCCACCACACGTCTTCGTCGACCACGCATGACGAAAGGCTTCTGCAGCATGTCTCCGTACGACAAGTTCGTGACCGTCGATGTGCTGGACGAGCAGGTCCTGAGTGACCTCTTCGCCCTCAAGAGCATCGCCGTCCGCGTTCCCGAATTCTATGACGCCACCTATTGCAAGGCCCTCGCGGACCTGATGTACCAGGAGATCGACAACACCGCGGGTGCCGGTATCTACGAAAGCAACATCGACTCCTTCTGGAATGTCACCAAGGACCCGGAGCGGCGCAGCCGGTATCTCTCCAGCACCCTTCCGCTGCTGAATCGGATGCGTCGGCTGAGCGCCCCCCACCCGTCACCCGTCGACCACCTCCGGGTGGCCTTCGACGAAAGCTGGCCGGGTGGTTCCACGCTCATGACGCTCGACGGTTCGAAGATGCCGCTCGGCATCACCCGCGTATGGCGCGCCGGCAGTGAGGGGTTACCCCATCAGGACGTGCTGCGACGGGAATTCGACGACCCCATGGCTCATTCTCTGCTCGGTCAGCTCGGCGTGAACATCTACCTCGACACCGCCGACGAGGGCGGTGAGCTCGAAGTGTGGGACCACGTCATTTCCGACGAGGAATACGCGGGAATGGCCGACAAGTATCCGGGAAGTTACGGGTATCCCCGCGAGATGCTCCCCGAGGAGTCCGTGCTGATCTCTCCGGAGCCCGGCGACCTCATCCTCATCAACGCCGCGTGCGTGCACGCCATCCGCACCATCGCCGCGGGCCGCCGGATCACCGTCTCCGGCTTCGTCGGCAACTACGGCCCGGACCTTCCCCTGCGCTGCTGGAGCTGAGTGTGACCATGTCCCCGACCTCCCCGTCCCCGCTGACCCCGGACGAGCTCGCCGCGCGGCTCGACGGGATCGAGCTGCCCGACCCGCTGGGCTTCGGCCGGCTGATGGCGCCCGTGATGTCCGTGGCGTACCACCGCGACGGCGCCTGGGAGACCCCCCAGCTCACCGCCCTGAACCCGCTCCCGCTGGCGCCGCACACCCAGGCCCTCCACTACGGCCAGGCGATCTTCGAGGGGATGAAGGCGTACCGGAACCTCGGCGACGCCTTCGACGCCCCCTCGCTGCTGTTCCGACCGCACGAGCACGCCCGCCGCTTCAACCGCTCCGCCATCCGCCTGGGCATGCCCGAGCTGGACGAGCAGGTCTTCGTCAGCGCGCTGGAGGAGCTGGTCGCCGTCCTGGAGCGGCTGGTGCCGGCGCGGCAGGGCCAGTCCCTCTACCTGCGGCCCACCATGTTCGGCGCGACGCCGGACCTGTCCGTGGTGCCCTCCACCGAGTTCTGCTTCGTGGTCCTCGCCACCCCCTCCGACGCCTTCTTCACCGCCCCCATCTCGGCGTGGATCGAGCGCCACTTCAGCCGCGCCGGCGCCGGCGGCACAGGCAACGTGAAGGCGGCGGGCAACTACGCGGCCAGCTTCGCCGCGGCGGCCCCGCTCCGCGAGAACGGCTTCCAGCAGCTCATCTGGCTGGACGCCGTGGAGCACCGGTACGTCGAGGAGTTCACGGCGATGAACCTCTTCACGCGCCGCGGCGACGTCCTGGTCACCCCGCCGCTCTCCGACACGATCCTCGCGGGCATCACCCGCGACAGCCTCCTCACCCTCGGCCCGTCCTTCGGGCTGAAGATGGAGGAGCGGCCCATCGACATCCACGAGCTGACCGACGCCATCGCGGCGGGCGAGGACGTCGAGGTCTTCGGCTGCGGCACCGGCGCGGTCGTCGCCCCGGTCGAACTGCTCGGCGACGAGACCGGCCTGCGCCTGCCGCTGCCGGACCGGACCACCGCCCTCGACCTGCGCGAGCGCCTGCTCGGCATCCAGCACGGCATCTCCCCGGCACCCGACGGCTGGCAGTGGCCGGTCGCGGCGCTCCCCGACGGCCCCCGCTCGTAAGGCACGCAGACGATGACCCAGACCCCCGGTACGACCGCCAACGACACCGCCGACGGCACCCTGTACGTCGTCGTCACCAACCACGAGGAGCAGTACTCCCTGTGGCCGGCCCACCGTGAGCTGCCGCCCGGCTGGCAGGCCCGCACCCCTCCGCAGGACCGGCAGAGCTGCCTGGACCACATCAACGAGCACTGGGTCGACATGCGCCCTCTGAGCCTGCGGGAGCGGGAGCGCCGCCCGTGATCCTGTTCTGCGTCCCGTACGCGGGAGGCGGCACGGAGGCGTACGACGGATGGTACGAGGCGCTCGCGCCGGTGGCCGAGGTGCGCGTCGTGGAACTCCCGGGCCGCGGTACGCGTTTCGGCCACCCCCTCGCCGAAGCCATGCCGGACCTCGTCGCCGACCTGGCGGGGCAGTGCGAGGGCCCCTCCCGGGAGCCCTTCGCCCTGTTCGGCTACAGCTTCGGCTCGTACGTGGCCTACGCCCTCTCGCTGCACCTGGCGCGGCGGGGCCGCGTACCGCGCCGGCTGTTCGCCGGCGGCTCGAGGGCCCCCTTCCTGCCGCCGCGCGACCGGCCCCGCCACCTCATGGCGGACGCCGAACTCATCACGGAGCTGCGGGCGCTGAACGGCACCGACCCGCAGGTCCTGGCCAGCGCCGAGCTGATGGCGCTGTACCTGCCCATCCTGCGGGCCGACCTCAAGGTCGCCGAGACCTTCGGCGGGGCGGAGCCCACGCCCTGCCCGCTGACCGTGTTCGGAGCGAACCGGGACCCTCTCGTCCCGACCGGGGACCTGCACGCCTGGGCCCGGCTCGGGGGCCCCGAGACCGAGGTGCACGTCTACGACGGAGACCACTTCGTCATCCGCTCCGAGCGGTCCCGAATCTGCCGTGCGGTGCGCGCGGACCTGACGCTCGACGCACTGAACGCGGCGTCCTGACCCTGACGAAGCCGGCCACCGAGGACGCCCAGCCATGAACCCTGACGTGACCACCCCCTTCCCGACCACCAGCGCCCAGCAGCGACTGTGGTTCCTCCAGGAGCGGCACCCCGACAGCCGCGCCTACACCGTCACCGAGGCGGTGTGGCTGCGCGGCGGGCTCGACCCGGACGCCCTGGAACGCGCGCTCGCCGCGGTCGTCGCCCGCCACGACCAGCTCCGCGCCGTCTTCCTCACGCGCGACGGCGAGCCCGCGCAGCGCGTGGTGCCCGCGGCCGAGCAGCCCTTCCGGCTCGCCCGGCACGCCGTGCCCCGCGACGGGGTGTCCCGGTGGCTCGCCGAGCAGACCGCCGTCCCCTTCGACCTCGCAAGCGGCCCGCTCCACCGGGCGGCCCTCCTCGACCTCGGCGGGGACGAGTGGGTGCTCGCCTTCGCCGTGCACCACATCGTCACCGACGGCTGGTCCGCCGAGCTGTTCTTCGACGAACTGGCGTCGGCCTACCGCCAGCTCGTCGACGGCGCCGAGCACGTCCGCTGGGAGCAGCCGCCCGGCGACTACCGCGAGGCCGTCGCCGAGGAGCGCCGCAGGCTCGCGTCACCCGGCCACGCCGACCGGCTCGACGCGGCGGCCGCCGCGCTGTCCGGCGCGCCGCTCGCCCTCGACCTGCCCCTCACCACCGCCACCGCCACCGAGCCGGCCCCCGCCGCCGTGCACCGTGGCCGGCTGCCCGACGAACTCGTCAAGCGGGTCGAGGTGTACGCCGCCGAGTGCGGGGCCACGCTGTTCATGCTGTACGCCGCCGCGTACGCCGCCCTCCTCTCCCGCTGGACCGGGCAGGACGAGGTGGTGTTCGGGCTGCCCGAGTCCGGCCGGGGGGACGCCGCCACCCACGCCACGTACGGCCTCTTCGTCAACACGCTGCCGCTGCGCGTCCGGATCGGCGCGGACGACGACTGGAACGCGCTGGTCGCCCGCGTACGCGACGCCGCCCTGGACGCCTACACGTACGCCGACGTGCCGCTGGACCAGCTCGCCGCCCGGCTCGGCGAACTGCCGCTCCAGGCCCTGCTGGTGGTCCAGCCCGACGACATGCCGCTGCCCGAGCTGCCCGGCGTGGAGGCCGCGCGGCTGCCCGTGGACCACCACCACACCAAGTTCGACCTGCTCCTCCAGGTGGATCAGGGGCGGCTCGTCGGCGCCGACGGCGGGGAGCCCGAGCACGGCACCTTCGCCGCCCTGGAGTACCGCGCCGACACCCTCGGCGCCGCGCCCGCCGCGCGGATGCTGGAGCACTGGCGGCAGATCCTGGAGACGATGGTCGCCACGCCGGACGCGCCCGTCGCCGCTCCGGCCTTCGACACGCTCGCCGACCGGGCGCTGCTCGCCCCGTCGCGGCGGCTCGCCCCGGCCCCCGACCCGGTCGACCCGGTGGCCGCCTTCGCCCGGCACGCCGCGGAGCGGCCCGCCGCCCCCGCCGTGTGGACGGGCCACGACGCCCTCGACTACGCCGGGCTCGCCGCCCGCGTCGGCGCCGTGCAGAGCGCCCTGCGGGACGCCGGCGTCGGCCCCGGCGACTTCGTCGGCGTCTGCCTGCGCCGTACGCCCGACCTGGTCGCCGCGCTGATGGCGGTGATCCGGCTCGGCGCCGCCTACGTACCGCTCGACGCGGGATACCCGCCCGAGCGGCTGCGCTTCATCGCCCGAGACGCGCGCTGCCGCCTCGTCCTCACCCAGCCGGAGACCCGCGACGTCCTGCCCGGGGACGCGGGCCCGCTGCTCGACGTCACCACCGTGCCGCCCGTCGACGGCCTGCCCGACGCCGTCCCGGCCCACGACGAGCGGATCGCGTACCTCATTTACACCTCCGGCTCCACCGGCCGTCCCAAGGGCGTCGCCATCCCGCACCGCGCTCTGCGCGCCTTCCTCGGCTGGGCCCGCGACCACTTCACCCCGGAGGACCTGGCCGTGGTCCTCGCGGGCACCTCCGTCAGCTTCGACCTGTCCGTCTTCGAGATCTTCCTGCCGCTCGCCACGGGCGGCTCGCTGCGCCTCGTCGACAACGCCCTCCAGCTCGCCGAGCAGCCCGGCACCGCCCCCACCCTCGTCAACACCGTGCCGTCCGCCATGACGGAGCTGCTGCGCGCCGACGCCCTCCCGGCGGACGTCCGCGTCGTCAACCTGGCGGGTGAGGCGCTGCCCCGCACCCTCGCCGACGCCGTCCACGCGCGCTGCCCGCGGGCCCGGCTGCTCAACCTGTACGGCCCCTCCGAGGACACCACCTACTCGACCTGGCACGAGGTTCCCCGCGACAGTGCCGACGAGCCGCTGATCGGCCTGCCGGTCGCCGGTACCAACGCGTACGTCCTCGACTCCCGGCTCACCCCCGTTCCCCCGGGGGCCGACGGCGAGCTCTTCCTCGGCGGCCTCGGCGTCGCCCAGGGCTACCTGGACCGCCCCGGCCTCACCGCCGAGCGCTTCCTGCCCGACCCCTTCGGCGGGGTCCCCGGCGCCCGTATGTACCGCACCGGCGACCGGGTGCGCACCACCGAGAGCGGCGAGCTGCGCTACCTCGGCCGCTACGACCACCAGGTCAAGCTGCGCGGGTTCCGCATCGAGACGGGCGAGATCGAGAGCCGCGCCCGCGAGGTCGAGGGCGTCACCCAGGCCCTCGTCGTGCCGCGCGAGGTCGCCGGCACCCCGCACCTCGTCTGCTACTGGACCGGCGGCGCCGACCCGGCGGCCGTCCGCGCCGCACTGACCGCCGAACTGCCCGCGTACATGGTCCCCGGCCACTGGGTGCCACTCGACGCGTTCCCGCTCAACGCCAACGGCAAGATCGACCGCGCCGCGCTGCCCGACCCCGCCCAGGACACCGGCGAGGCGGCCGAGCCGGCCACCGCCACCGAGCGCGAGGTCGCTCTCCTGATGGCCGGCCTGACCGGCAGCGGCCCGCTCGGCCCGCACGCCGACTTCTTCGCCCTCGGCGGCCACTCCCTCCTCGCGATGCGCCTGATGACGGCCGTACGGGACCGGCTGGGCGCGGAGATCGTGCTCGGCGACGTCTTCCGCCACCGCACGGTCCGCGCCCTCGCCGCCCACGTCGACGGCGCCCTCGCCCGGGAGGCCGCCCTGCCGCCGCTGCGCCGCCGGGAGGGCCGGGGCCACGCCCCGCTCTCCTTCGCCCAGGAGCGGATGTGGCTCGTCGAGCAGTTGCGGCCCGGCAGCCCGATGCTCAACGTCGGTGTCGCCGTCCGCACCACCGGCCCCCTCGACCGCGCCGCGCTCGACCGGGCCCTGGACGCCCTGACCACCCGCCACGAGGCGCTGCGGCTGCGGATCGACCGGGGCCCCGACGGCGCCCTGCGCCAGTGGGCCGTCGACCACCAGCGGACCACGGCCCGCGTCCTCGCGTCCGACGGCGACGACACCACGGCCCGCCTGCTGCGCGACGCCCTCGCCGAGCCCTTCGACCTGGCGACCGAGGCCCCGGCGCGCTGGCTGCTCGTCGAGGAGCCGCCCGCGCCTGACGGTCGCGTCCGCCAAGTCGTCGCTCTCGTCATCCACCACGTCGTCGCCGACGCCTGGTCCCTGCGGCTCCTCCTCGACGAGCTGTTCCGCGACTACGCCGCCGGCGCGCGGCAGCCGTCCGGCGGGCACCGGCTGTCCGTCCTCGACCACGGCACCTGGCAGCGCCGCCACCTCGACCGCCCGGCCGTCGCCCGCCGCGACCTCGCCCACTGGCAGGAACGGCTCGCGGACCTGCCCGAGCGGCTGCGGCTCGCCTTCGACCACCCGCCGGCCGAGGCGGTCTCCTACCGGGGTGCCCGCCTCACCCGCAGGCTCTCCGACGAGGCCGTGGAGCGCCTGCTGGCCCTCGGGCGGGAGGCCGGGGCCACCCCCTTCATGACCGTCCTCGCCCTCTACCAGGGCCTGATGTCCCGTTTGTCGGGGCAGGACGACGTCGTCGTGGGCACGCCCATCGCCAACCGGGACCAGTCGGGCACCGAGGACCTCGTCGGCTGCCTCCTCAACACCCTGGCCCTGCGCAGCGACCACAGCGACTCGCCGTCCTACCGCGCCCTGCTGGAGCAGAGCCGGCAGGAGTGCCTGACCGCCTTCGCCCACCAGCAGACGCCCTTCGAGCTGGTGGTCGCCGCCCTCGGCGCCGAGCGGACCCTCGAGCACACGCCCGTCTTCCAGACGATGTTCGTCCTCGACTCCACCGTGCTCCTCCCGCCGCGCGTCCCCGGCCTGGAGACCGCCCGCTTCGACGTGCCGCCCGTCGCCACCCAGTACGACGTCACGCTCATGGTGGGCCGCGACGCCGACGGCTGGCACGCCACCTGGGACTACCGCACCGACCTCTTCGAGGCCGACACGGTCGCCTGCTACGCCGACTGCTTCGAGACCCTCCTCGACGCGGCCGGCCGGAACGCCGACGCGCCCCTCGACGGGCTGCCGCTGAGCACGCCCGCCCGGGAGCGCGCCGCCCTCGACCGGGGCCGCCCCGCGGCCACCCCGGTCCCGGCGACCCTCCCGGACCTCTTCGCAGAGCGGGTCGCCGCCCACCCCGACGCGCCCGCCCTCCGGGACGACGACGGCGTCCTCACGTACCGCGAGCTCGACCGGGCCGCGGAACTGCTCGCCGCCCGCGTCACCGCCCACGGCGTCCGCCCCGACGACCGGGTGGCCATCGTCCTGCCCCGCTCCCGCGCCTCCGTGACCGCGCTGCTCGCCGTCGCCAAGGCGGGGGCCGCGTTCCTCTGCCTCGACCCGGCCCTGCCCGCCGAGCGCATGGAGTGGATCGCCCGCGACGCCGGCGTACGGCTGCGGATCACCGACGCCGACTTCGCCGGCCGGCTCCCGGACACCCTGCCGGCCGTGCGCGTGGACGAGCCGTCCGACGCAGCCGCCGCGCCGCTCGACGGCGCCGCCCGCGGCACGACGCCGGAGCACCTCGCGTACGTCATCTACACCTCCGGCTCCACCGGCACCCCCAAGGGCGTCCTCCTCACCCACCGCGGCCTGGCACAGCTGCGCGACCTGCACCGCGAGGCGTTCGGCGCGGGACCCGGCTCCCACGTCCTGCAGTACGCCCCGTACTCCTTCGACGCCTCCGTGTGGGAGTGCGTCATGGGCCTGCTCACCGGCGCCTGCCTCCACCTCACCCACCCCGACCGGCTGCTGCCCGGCACCCCGCTGGAGGAGACCCTCGCCGAGCGGTCCATCACCCACCTCACGATGCCGCCGTCCAATCTCGCCATGCTGCGCACCCTCCCCGGCAGCCTGCGCCACCTCGTCCTCGCCGGCGAGGCGTTCCCCGCGGAACTCGCGCAGCGCTGGGGCGGCACGGTCCACCTGTGGAACGCGTACGGACCGAGCGAGGCCACCGTCTGCGGTACCGTCCAGGACTGCGCCGGCCTGCCGCCCGGCCGTTCCCCGAGCATCGGCCGCGCCTTCCCCGGCGCCGAGGCGTACGTCATGGACGCCGCGCTCAACGTGCTGCCGCCCGGCGTGCCCGGCGAACTGCACCTCGGCGGCCAGGGCCTGGCCCGCGGCTACCTGGGCCGGCCGGGGCTGACCGCCGAGAAGTTCGTGCCCCACCCGCACCCCCGCACCCCCGACGAACGCCTCTACCGCACCGGCGACCTGGCCCGGCTCACCGCCGACGGCGAGATCGAGTTCCTCGGCCGGGTGGACGACCAGGTGAAACTGCGCGGCATCCGCGTCGAACCCGGCGAGATCGAACGCACCCTCGCCGGACTCGACCCCCGGATCGCCGACGCGGCCGTCCTCGTCGCCGGTGACGGCGGGGACCGGCACCTCGTCGGTTTCGTCGCGGGCCCGGCGGACCTCGACCCCCGGGCGCTGCGCGACGCGCTCGCCGCCCGGCTCCCCGGCTACATGGTCCCCGCCTGGCTGGACCGGCTCGACGCGTTCCCCCTCACCGGCAACGGCAAGCTCGACCGCAAGGCCCTCGCGCGGGTCGCCGAGGGCAGGCGCCACCGCACTGCACCGGCCGCGCCCCCGCGCGGGCCGCTGGAGCAGGAGATCGCCGCGATCTGGCGGGAGCTGCTGCCCGACACCGAGATCGGGCGGGAGGACACCTTCTTCGCGGTCGGCGGCACCTCCCTGACCCTGACGCGGCTCCACGAACGCCTCGACACCCGCTACCCAGGCGCGATCCGGCTCGTCGACCTCTTCCGGCTCAACACCGTCTCCGCCATCGCCGGCGCCCTGGAAGAGACCGGCGCCGCCGCGCCGGCCGCCGCCGACCTCAGCTTCCGACTCTGATGAGGCCCGACATGGACCATGCCCCTGCCCAGCCCATCGCCATCGTGGGCATCGCCGCGGCCCTCCCGGGCGGGGGCGGCGACCTGGACCGGTTCGCCGCCCTCCTGGAGGACCGCGCCGACCTGGTGCGCCCCGTCCCCGCGGACCGGCGCCGCGACGCGGGTACCGCTCCCGGCACCCCTCTGTCGGAGGCGGCCCTCCTGGACCGCGTGGACACCTTCGACCACGCCTTCTTCGGGCTCTCCCTGCGCGAGACCCGGCAGATGGACCCGCAGCAGCGGCTCCTGCTCGAACTGACCTGCAAGGCCGTCTGGGACGCCGGCCGCGCCCTGTCCGACCTGCGCGGCAGCCGCACGGCGGTGATCTTCGGAACCGGCCGCGAGACCTACTCGGAGCTCATCGGCCCGGCCGCCGCGCCCCTGATCACCGGGCTCCTCCCTGCCGCCCAGGCCGGCCGGGTGGCCCACCTGCTCGACCTGCGCGGCCCCGCCCTCACCGTGGACACGGCCTGCTCGTCCACGCTCGCCGCCGTGCACGAGGCCTGCCGCAGGCTCGCGTACGACGAGGCCGACTGGGCCGTCACCGGCGGTGTGCGCGTCCTGTGCAGCCCGCCCGAGCCGACCGCCCCCGGCAGCGAGAGCATCGTCTCCCCGGGCGGCCGGGCCCGCAGTTTCGACGCCGCCGCCGACGGAACCGGCCTCGGCGAGGGAGGCGCGGTCTTCCTGCTCAAGACCCTCGCCCGCGCGGAGGAGGACGGCGACCCGGTCCACGCGGTCATCCTCGGCGGCGCCGCCAACCACGACGGCGCCCGCAGCAACGGCTTCGCCGCGCCCAGCGCCCGGGCCCAGGAGGAGCTGCTCCTGGAGGCGTGGCGGGCCGCCGGCGTGCACCCCAACTCCCTCGGCCTGATCGAGGCCCACGGCACCGGCACCCGGCTCGGTGACCCCATCGAGTTCGAGGCCCTCACCGCGGCCTTCGCCCGCCGCACCGAACGCACCGGCTTCTGCGTCCTCAGCTCCGTCAAGTCCAACATCGGGCACCTCGACTCGGCGGCGGGCGCGGCCGGACTCCTCAAGGCCGTGGTGGCGCTGCGCTCCGGACGCCGCTACGCCTCCGCCCACTTCACCGAGCCCAACCCGCTGCTCGACACGAGCCGTTCGGCCCTGCGCCTCTCGACGCGCACCGAACCCTGGGAGGGTGTCGCGCAGCGCCGCGCCGGAGTGAGCGCCTTCGGCCTGACCGGCACCAACGTGCACCTCGTCCTGGAGCAGGCGCCGGTCGCGCCCCGCGAGACCCCCGCCGGGGACCGCCGGCTCCTGGTGCCGCTCTCCGCGCGCGGCGAGACGGCCCTGCGCCGCCACGCGGCCCGGCTCGCCGCCCACCTGCGGGCCCACCCCGAGCCCGCGGCCCTCGCCGACCTGGCCTTCGTGCAGGCCACCGGGCGCGACCACGAACGCTGGCGGGCCAGCGTCACCGCCGCCACGCCCGAGGAGGCCGCCGAGGCGCTGGAGCGGCTGGCCTCCGGCGCCGCCCCGGTCAGCCACGCGCCGGACGCCACCGCGCTGGTCACACTGCTGTCCCACGAGGACGCCACCGAACCGGGCGCGGCCTCCGCCTGGACCGGTGCCTTCCCGGCGCTCGCCGACTGGCGCGCCGAACGCACCGCCGGGGTCGCCGCCGCCGAGCCGACCGCCGCCGAGCGGGACGCCGCGGAACGGCTGGTCGACCGCCTGCTCCCCGTACGGGCCCTGTTCGAGGCCGGGGTACCCGACCGCATCGTCATCGGGCACGGCAGCGGCAACCTCCTCGTGGACCTGCTGCGCGGCGAGACCGACCCGCTCGGCGCGGCCCGCGGACCCGCCGTCCCGGAGCCGGTCGCCGACCCGGACGCCCAGCGCACGGAGGCCGCCTTCGCCACCATCGGCGCCCAGGGCGACCCGGTGTTCGTCGCGCCCTGGCCCGGCCGCCTGGCCCGGCTCACCTCCGAACTGGCGCGCCGCCACCGGGGCGTCCTCGTCGACGCGGCCACCGCACCGGGACAGGACCCGCGCGACCGGCTCCTGGCCGTCCTCGCCGCCCTGTACGAGGCAGGGGCGGACCTCGACTGGGCCCGCGGGGTGCGCTTCCTGGGCGGGTACGGGCGGCGGGCCTCCGTGCCGACGGACCTGTTCGAACCCGTCCGCTGCTGGACCGAACCCCGCCCGCGCGCCGCCGCCGGCGCGGAACCCCGGACCGCGCCTGCGGAGACAGTCCCGGCGGCGCACGCCTCCGAGGAGGTGTCGCGGCTCGCCGAGGACGACGGCACCGACGCCGAGCTCAAGCTCGCCGCCATCTGGTGCGACCTGCTCGAAACCGAGCAGGTCAGCCGCGAGGACGACTTCTTCGACCTGGGCGGCGACTCCCTGATGCAGGTCCAGCTCGGCAACGCCGTCGAGCGCGACTTCGGCCACGATCTGCCCTTCGACGTCGTCCACGACCACCCGCGCCTGCGGGAACTCGCCGCCTACCTGGCGGAGTCGGCCGTCGACGCCCCGCCGGAGCAGGACGACGCCGCGCCCCGGGGCCCGGTGCACGACCCGGCCCGCGACCACGCCCCCGCCACCCACTCCCAGCGGCGCATGTGGCTGCTCCAGCAGCTCGACGCCCGGTCCGGCGCCTACAACGTGTCCACCGCGTACACCCTGGACGGGCCCGTCGACGCGGAACTGCTGCGCCGCGCCTTGGACGGCCTCGCCGCCCGCCACGACGTGCTGCGCACCCGGCTCGTCCTGGAGGACGGCACCCTCGTGCAGCGTGTGGAGCCCGACGGCGGCTGGGAGTTCGAGGCGCGCGACGCCGTCACGCCCGGCCTGGACGCCGACGCGCTGCTGCGGGAGCACGCCGCCCGCCCCTTCGACCTGGCGCGCCCCGGCGCCGCCCGCGCGCTGCTGCTGACCGGGTCCGGCCGCTCGCACCTCCAGCTCGTCCTGCACCACGCGATCTGCGACGAGTGGTCGATGAACCTGCTGCTGGAGGAGCTGACCCGGGACTACGCGACGCTCCGGGCCGGGGGCACCCCGCCCGGCCGGGGCGACCGGCTCCAGTTCGCCGACTGGGCGGCCTGGGAGCACGGCCTCGACGGCACGCCCGCCCGGGCCGAGGACGCCCGCCACTGGCGGGAGGCGCTGGCCGGCGCCCCCACCACGCTGGACCTGCCGACGGACCGCCCGTACGGCGCCCAGCAGGACTACGCGGGCGCCTGGCTGCCCGTACGGGTGGAGGCCGGCACGACGGCCCGGATGCGGGAGTCGGCCCGCGCCCACGGCGGCACCCTCTACGCCTGGCTGATGACGGCGTACGCGGCGTGGCTGGCCCGGCTGACGCAGTCCGAGGACTTCCTCGTCGGGGCGCCCGTGGCCGGCCGCCACCGGGCCGAGGCGGAATCCCTCCTCGGCTGCTTCATCAACACCCTCCCGATACGGATCGACGCCAGTGGCGACCCCGCCTTCGCCGAACTGTTCGCACGGGTGCGCGATGCGCTCGCGGGTGCCTTCACCCACCAGCGCCACCCCTTCGACGCGATGGTCGAGGAGCTGGGCGTGGCCCGTGACGCCTCCCGGCCGCCGCTCGTCCAGACCGTGCTGTCCTTCCAGTCCGGCGGCGAACCGGGCGACGGCGCCCGCCTGCGCCTGGGCGACCTGCCGATGCGCCCGGCCGGCCAGGACGGCTCCGTCGCCTGGTTCGACGTGTCGGCCGTCCTGTGGGAGGCCGACGGGGGGCTCGGCGGGATTCTCGCCTACCGCACGGCGCTGTTCGACGAGGCCACCGTCAAGGGCTTCCGCCAGGACTGGCTGGCCCTCGCCGAAGCGGGCCTCGGCCGACCGCAAGCATCCATCCACGACCTGCTCGACGACGCCGCATGGTGACGGGACCTGAGGAGACGGACATGTACGACAGTCACATCGGGAGCACTCTGGGACAGGGCGTCGCCACGCTCCGCCGCGACGACCCGGAGCTCTTCGACCTCCTCGAACGGGAGCACACGCGCCAGACGGAGACGCTCTCCCTGGTCGCGTCCAGCGGCGGCACCGACCCCTCGGTCATAGCCGTCGTCGGCTCCAGCATCGTCAACGTCACCGCCGAGGGCTACCCGGGCAAGCGCTACCACGCCGGCTGCCAGTACGTGGACCAGGCGGAGGAACTGGCCGTGGAGCGCGCCAAGCGGGTCTTCGGCGCCCGATACGTCAACGTCCAGCCGCACTGCGCGAGCTTCGCCAACCACACCGTGATGCAGGCACTGCTGAAGCCCGGCGACACCATCCTCGGCATGGCCCTCGACCAGGGCGGCCACCTCACCCACGGCTCACCCGTCAACCTCAGCGGCAAGCTCTTCGACGTCCGCGCCTACGGCCTCGACGAGAAGGGCCTGATCGACTACGCGCAGCTGCGCGAACTCGCCCTGGTGCACCGGCCCAAGCTGATCGTCTGCGGCACCACGTCCTACACCCGCGTCGTGGACTTCGACCGCATCCGCGCGATCGCGGACGAGGTCGGCGCGTCCGTCCTCGCCGACATCACCCACATCGCCGGGCTGGTCGCCGCCGGGCTGCACCCCAGCCCCATCGACGCCGCCCACTTCACCACCACCTGCACCTTCAAGCAGCTCTACGGCCCGCGCGGCGGCCTCATCATGATGGGCCGCGACGCCGACCACATCCCGGAGGGCAGCAACCGCAGCCTCTCCCAGCTCGTCCAGAGCGCGGTCTTCCCGCTCATGCAGGGCTCGCCCGAGGTGCACACCATCGCCGCGAAGGCACGCGCCATGGGACGTCTGCTCCAGCCCGAGTTCAAGGAGCTGGCCGGGCGGATCCGCGCCGACGCCGACGCCCTCGCCGCCGCCCTCTCCCGGCGCGGCTACGAGGTGATCGGCGGCGGCACCGACAACCACATCGTGCTCTTCCGCGTGCCACCGCACCTCAACGGGCTCGCCGCCGAGCGGGCCCTGGAGTCCTGCCACATCCTCGTCAACAAGAACAAGATCCCAGGCGACACCCGCGGCGCCACCGTCGCCAGCGGGGTCCGCCTCGGCAGCAACACCGTCGCCCTGCGACGCATGGGTCCGGAGCAGATGGAACGCTGCGCCTCCCTCATCGACACCGTGCTCACCCACGCCCGCACCCTGCCCGGAGGCGGGAGCGAGCTGCCCGGCGAGGTCCGCGAGCAGGTCGTCTCCTCCGTCCGGGAACTCTGCCGGGACTTCCCGCTGCCGTATGCCACGGCCACCGAGAACCTCTAGGGGCACAGTTCACATGGCGAAGAACGTCGAGGCGGCCTACCCGCTCTCCCCCCTCCAGCAGGGCCTGCTCTTCCACACCCTCAGCCGGCCGGGCGAGCCCACCTACTTCGAGCAGATCCGCTGCACCATCGAGGGCGAACTCGACCGGGCGGCCTTCGAGGACGCCTGGAACTGGGCCCTGGACCGCCACCCCATCCTGCGCACCGCCTTCGCCTGGCAGCGGCTGAAGGAGCCGCTCCAGGTCGTCGGACGCACCGTCCGCACCACCCTTGACTGGGCGGACTGGCGCGGCCGGCCCGACGCCGACGACGCCTGGCAGCAGCTCCTCGAAGAGGACCGGCAGCGCGGCTTCGACATGGCCAAGGCGCCCCTGATGCGCCTGATCGCCCGCCGGACCGGCGACACGACGCACCGGTTCGTGTGGAGCCACCACCACGTCCTCCTCGACGGCTGGAGCTTCGGCCTGATCCTCCACGAGGTCCTCGGCTGCTACGCCTCCCTTGTCGGCGAGGGCCGCCCGCTCTCCCTCGAACCGGCGCGGCCCTTCGGGGACTTCATCCGATACCTCGGCGAGCGCGACTCGGCCGCCGACGAGGACTTCTGGCGCACCTACCTGCGCGGTTTCGACGCCCCCACCCGGCTCGCCGTGGACCGGGGCGAGGGCGTCCACGAGGGCGGCGGCGTCGAGGTCACCCTCTCGGCCACCCTCGACCACGCCACCAGCGCCGCCGTCCAGCAGCAGTGCGCCCGGCTCGGCGTGTCCCTCAGCGCCCTCGCGCACGCCGCGTGGGCCCGCCTCCTCGGCTCCTACAGCGGTGAGCAGGAGGTCCTCTTCGGGTCCACCACCGCGGGTCGGCCGCCCGAGCTGACCGGTGTCGAGCAGATGGTCGGCCTCTTCATCAACGCCGTGCCGCTGCGCGTGCGCATCGATCCGGCCCAGCGCGTCGGCGACTGGCTGGAGGACATCCAGCGGGACCTGTTCCGCCTCCAGGCCCACCAGTTCACCGGCCTCGCGCGGGTGCAGGAGCTGTCGGACGTCGAGCGCGGCAAACCGCTCTTCGAGACGCTGCTCAGCTTCCAGAACTACCCCCTGGACGACGGCCACAACGAGGACTGGGGCGGCATCCGCCTCACCGACTACGGCTGGAGCGGCCCCACCAACTACCCCGTCGCCGTCCGCGCCTTCCCCGGCGACGAGGTCATGCTCGTCCTCAGCTACTACCGCCACCGGCTGGACGACACCGTCGCCGAGACGATGCTCGACCAGCTCCGCAGCCTGGTCGAATGCCTCGGGAGCGCGCCGGACCGGACCGTCGGCGAGATCCCGACCGTGGCCGGCGAGCACGCCGAGCTCGTCCTGCGCTGCTGGAACGACACGGCCGCCGACTTCGACCTCGACCGCACCCTCCACGGGCTGGCCGAGCACCAGGCCGCCGTCCGGCCGGACGCCACCGCCGTCGTGGCCGGGGACGGCCGCCTCACCTACGCCGAACTCGACACGCGCGCCAACCAGGTCGCGCACCGGCTCGTCGCGCTCGGCGTCCGCCCCGGCGACCGCGTCGGCCTGTGCACCGACAAGTCCACGGCGACCGTCGCCGGCATCCTCGGCATCATGAAGGCCGGCGCCGCCTACGTCCCGCTCGACCCCGCCTACCCCGCCGAGCGCATCGCCTACATGGTGGACGACGCGGGCCTGAGCGCCCTCGTCACCTGGGGGAGCGGCGCGGACGTGGCGGGCCGGCTCGACCTGCCGTGGCTCGCCCTCGACAAGGACGCCGCCGTCGTCGCCGCGGAGCCCGCCACGCCCCTCGGGCTGACCGTGTCGCCGGAGGACTTCGCGTACGTCATCTACACCTCCGGCTCCTCCGGCCGCCCCAAGGGCGTGATGCTCGACCACCGCGGCCGGGTCAACAACATCGAGGACTACTGCCGGACCTTCGGCATGGGCCCCGACGACCGCACACTGTGCGTCTCGTCGCTGAGCTTCGACATCTCGGTCTGCGACCTGTTCTGCAGCCTCAACGCGGGCGGCGTGTTCGTCCTGCCCGAGCCCGCACGGGCCAAGGACCCCGACCACTGGCTGGACCTGGTCGAACGCGAGGGCATCACCCTGTGGCACTCCGCCCCCGCCCTCATGGACGCGCTCCTGGACGTCACCGAGGAGCGCGGCCCGCGCCCCGGCACGCTGCGGCTGACCGTCCTGGACGGCGACTGGATCCCGTTGACCCAGCCCGACCGGGTCCGCGCCTCCTTCCCCGCGGCCCGCGTCGTCAGCGCGGGCGGCGCCACCGAGCTGTCCGTCGACTCCGTCACGTACCCCGTCGGCGCCGTCGACCCCGCCTGGCGGAGCATCCCGTACGGCAGGCCCATGGCCAACCAGACCGCGTACATCGTGGACGAGCGGATGGAGCCGGCGCCCGTCGGCGTCCCCGGCGAACTGTGCCTCGGCGGCGTCGGCGTCGCCGCCGGCTACCTGGACCGGCCCGCGCTCACCGCCGAGAAGTTCATCCCCCACCCGTGGTCCGACCGGCCGGGCGACCGGCTCTACCGCACCGGCGACCTGGCCCGCTTCGGCCCCGACGGCACGATCGAGCTCCTCGGCCGGATCGACTTCCAGGTGAAGATCCGCGGCGTCCGCATCGAACTCGGCGAGATCGAGTCCGTCCTGCGCGAGCACCCCGGCGTGGACACCTGCCTGGTCGCCGCTCCCGCGGACGACGCCGGAGACCGCCGCCTGGCCGCATACGTGGTGCCCGCCGCCGGCCACCGCGCGCGGGACGACGAGGAGGGGCAGGCCGCCTTCCACGCGGAGCTGCGTGCCTGGCTGCGCCGCCGCGTGCCCGACCACCTCGTCCCCGAGGCGTTCGTACGGCTGGAACGCCTGCCGCTGACCGCCAACGGCAAGGTCAACCGGCGCGAGCTGCCCGCCCCCCGCTTCAGGGCCGCCGGCACCCGGCGCGCCGCCCCCGGCACCCCGCTGGAGACGGCCATCGCCGGGCACTGGGCAGGCGTCCTCGGCGTCGACGCGTCCGAACTCGACGTCGAGACCAGCTTCTTCGACATGGGCGGCAACTCCCTGAAGGCCCTGCGCGCCTGCCGCGTCCCCGGCCACGCGATCCCCATCACCGCGCTGTACCAGTACCGCAGCGTCCGCGCCCTCGCCGACCACCTCGGCAAGGCCGGCGACGACACCGGCCCCCTGGTCGGGCTGGGCGCCGCCACCGAGCCCGCGCCGGACACGCCGGCCGTCATCTGCGTGCCCTACGGCGGCGGCCACGCCGGTGTCTACCAGCCGCTGGCCGACGCCCTCGCCGGTCGGCTCGCCGTCCACGCCGTGCGCCTCCCGGGCCACGAGCACGACGGCGGCGACGAGCAGCTGCAGAGCGTCCCCGCCGTCGCCCGGGCCGTCGCCGAGGCCGCCCGCGACCTCAAGGACCGCCCGATCCTCGTGTACGGGCACTGCGGCGGCGTCGCCCTCGCCACCGAGATCACCCGCCTCCTGGAGGAGGACGGCCTGGACGTACGGCACCTCGTGGTGGCCGCCTCCTACCCGCCGACCGCCGGTGACGCCCTCGCCGACGACCCGTTCGCCGAGCTGACCGACCGCGAACTCGCCCGCTCCTTCGCCGAGCTGGGCGGCTTCGAGGACCTCGACGACGACGAGGCCGAGACGATCGGACGGCTCCTGCGGCACGACGGCACCGAGGCCAGGCGGTACTTCAGGCAGGCGCTCGACCAGGTCGCCCAGCGCCCCGACGGCCTGCTCCGCACCCCGCTGACCTGCCTCATCGGCGAGGACGACCCGCTGACCGAGGGGTACGCCGAGGGCTGGCGCGGCTGGGGCCTGCTCGCCCCGCGCCACGAACTCGTCGTCCTGCCCGGCGACCACTACTTCGTCCGCGGCCACGCGGACCTGGTCGCCGACCAGCTCGTCGCCGCCGCCCGCCCGGCCGCCCCCGCCCGATCCGCCGCGACCACCACGGAGGTGTCCCAGTGACCACCGCGCCGCTCGACCCGGCCGCCGACGCGCCGCCCGCCCGCCGCCTCGCCGTCCTCAACCTGATGCCGCAGGCCGAGGTCTACCTCGACTACATGGCCCAGGTGCTGCCCGCGGGCACCGACGTGCGCTGGCTGCGGGTGCGCAACCACCCCTACCGCAGCAGCGACCAGGAGATCCTCGCCGCCACCCACCACTTCTACGACGGGTCCCTCCTGGAGGACTGCGACGCCCTGCTCCTCACCGGCGCGGCGATGGACATCAACCCGGACTTCACCGCCGCCACCTACTGGGACGAGGTCGTCGAGACCCTGCGGGACGCCGACGGGCGCGTCGGTTCCATCGCCGGGGTGTGCTGGGGCGCCCAGGTCGTCGGGAAGGTCTTCTTCGATCTGGAGAAGGAACACTTTTCGGCCAAGATCTCCGGTGTCATCGAGATGACCAACATCGCCCCCGAGCACCCCCTCATGCGAGGACTGGACGACCGCTACTGGCTTCCGCAGAGCCGGTACGCGCAGATGGAGCCGAAGGGCTTCGCGAAGGCCGTCGCCGACGGCCGTCTCGTCCCCCTCGACTGGTCCGAGGAGTCCGGCCACACGACCGTCGTCTCCGCCGACGGCGCCTACCTGATGCTCCAGGGCCATCAGGACTACCCCACCGAGCGGCTGGCCGAGGAGTACTTCAACGCGCGGAAGAAGGGACAGCAGCCGCCCGTCCCGGTCAACTACGACCCCCACCACCCGGTGAACCGCTGGCGCGCCAACAACCGCGCCTTCTTCGCCGCCTGGCTGGAGCAGGCCGCCGCCCGCAGGCGGGCGCTGCGCACCGCGGCTGCCTGACCCTCCGCCCCCGCACCGCCTTCGTACGAGCCCGACCCGAGGAGTGAGCCCGCAGTGTCGTTCCACCCCTTCGAAGATGCCATCGACGCCTCCGCACCGGCCGGAGAGGTGCTCGCGGCGCTGCGTGCGCGCGGCTCCTCGGCGGCGGCCGGCACGTACAGCGGCGAGGCGCTCGCCGACTGGACCGACGGGCTGCTGAAGCCGCTCGCGGAGCACGGGGTGCGCCACGGCGAGCCCGTCCACGTCGCCGCGGCCGGGCCCGCGGAGGTCGCGGTCGGCTGCCTCGCGGTCTGGCTCGCCGGCGGCGTGCCGGGCACGGGCCCGGCCACGGCGGACGGCGCGACCCGCCTCGTCCTGGACGTCGCCGGCCGGTCGGTCCGGGCCGGGGACCCCGCCGGGCACGCGGCGGGCGGTGCCCGCGAGGAGGAGCCCGTACTCACCGACGCGGCGCTCCTCGTGTCGGCGGAGCTGACGGGCTGCGTCGCCCACCCGGCCGGCTCCCTGGACCGCCTGCGGCTCCCCGCCGGACGGACGGGACACCTGCTGGTCCTGGCCGACTGGCGGGTGGACGCCTGGCTCCCGCTGGTCCTGGAGGCATGGCTGAGCGGCACGGAACGCATCACCCTGCGGGCCGCCGCGGTCGAGGGCGCAGGCCCGGACGCGGAGGCGGACACCGGCGGGCGCACCGTCCTCGCCTGCCCGGCCGCGCTCCTCGCCGCCGAACCGGCGCTCGCCGCGCCTGGTGCCTACGCCCACCGCGTCACCTGGGGCGCAGGTCCCGCCCCCACCGACGACACGACGACCCACGGCTTCGGCGACCACCACGTCCTCGCCGTCACCCGCGCCCACCCCGCCGACAACGACGGCGCCCACCGGGGCGAGGTCCCCGGGCGGCACCGGGTCTGCACCCCGGCCGGACGGTCCCTGCCGACCAACACCTGGGGGCTGCTCGCCCTCGCCGGACGGCTGCCCGTGGTCGCCGACGACCTCGCGCAGCTGTACGCGGCGGTGGTGACCGAGCCCGGCGAGCGCCGGGTCGTCACCCCGTACCGGGCCCGCAAGCGCAGCGACGGCACCATCGAGTTCGACACCCGCCCGCTGGACGCCCTGCGCTTCGCCGGGCGCCTGCTCTCCCCGGCCGCTACCGCCCGCGCCCTGACGGCCGCCGGGCTCGCGGACGCCGCGCTCGTCGCCCGCGACACCGGCACCGACCAGGCCCGCCTGGTGGTGTGCGCCCCCGGTGAGGGCCCCGACCGGACGGCTCTGACGCGCCTCGCCGGAGCCCTCCCGGAGTGGGCGGCGCCGCTCAGCGGCTGCCGGGTGCCCACCGTGCCCCGCGACGCCGACGGCCGCGTGGACACCGCCCGGCTCGCCGCCGGCGCGCCGCCGGACGACCTCCAGTTGGAGCGCGCCGCCCGCGACCTGGCCGCCGACGGCGCGCCCGTACGGCTGCGCAGCGTCCCCGTGGCCGCCGGCGACGAGGAACTGGCGCTCCCCGACGGCTTCGTCACCAGTGGCGGCCGCTACCCGGCCATTCGCCCGGCCGAGGCGCGCGGACCCGAACTCGCCCCGCCCGCCGACGACCTGGTCGACCGGCTGCGCAAGGCCGCCGCGACCGACCGCGGCATCCCTCTCGTCGACGCCGAGGGCAGGGAGCACCGGCTCAGCTACGCCGAACTCCTCGACCAGGCGTCCCGGGTCGCCACCCACCTGCGCGCCCGGGGCCTCGGCCACGGCGACGAGGTGATCGTCCACGCCGCGGCGGCCGGCGACATCTTCGTCGGCGTCTGGGCCTGCGTCCTGCTCGGCGTCCTGCCCGTGCCGCTCACCCCCGCCACCCCGTACGACGCCGCGGGCAACCCGCTATGGCACCTGCTCGGCCCCGACACGATGCTCACCGGCCACACCGTCCTGACCACCGAGGCGCAGAAGGACGTCACGGCCGGGGTCCTCCGGCGGCGCGGCCTCACCGCCGACCTGCTCACCCTGGAGGAGGCGCGGCGCCACGAACCGCTGCCCGCCGAGGAGGCCGCGCCCCGCTCGCCGGCGCTGATGATCCTCACCTCCGGCAGCACCGGCGCGCCCAAGGGCGTCGCCCTCTCGCACCGGAACCTCGTGAGCCTCGCTGAGTCCATCCGCAACGAGTTCTCCCTCGCCGACGAGGTGTCCCTCAACTGGCTGGGCGTGGACCACGTCGGCGGCCTGGTCCAGCACCACGTGCGCGACCTGTGCCTGGCCAACGAGCAGGTCCACGCGGACACCGGCTGGGTGCTCGCCGACCCCACCCGCATCCTCGACCTGATGGACCGGTACCGGGTGACCATCAGCTGGATGGCCAACTTCGGCTTCAACCTGATCAACGAGCAGGCCGAGAAGATCGCCGCGGGCTCCTGGGACCTCAGCCCGGTGAAGGTCTGGGAGAACGGCGGCGAACCGGTCACCCACGAGGGCAACCAGCGCTTCCTGGCCCTGCTCGCCCCGCACGGCCTGCGCCCCGACGTCATCAAGCCGGTCTTCGGCATGACGGAGACCAGCTCCGCCGTCATCGGCGCCCACAACCTCGTCGCCGGCAGCCGGGCGTACGTGCACTGGCTGAGCGACACCAGCCTGGACCGCCCCGTGCAGCGGGCCCTGCCCGGCGAGGGCAGCCCCTTCGCCGAGGTGGGCACCCCGATGGCGGGCCTCGCGCTGCGGGTCGTCGACGCCGAGGGCCAGGTCTGCCCCGAGGGCGTCGGCGGCCGGATCGAGGTCAGCGGCCTCCAGGTCATGAACGGCTACTACCGCAACCCCGAGGCCGACGCGGAGGCGTTCACCGAGGACGGCTGGCTGCGCATGGGCGACTGCGGCTTCATGGTGAACGGCAGCCTCGTCGTCACCGGCCGCGAGAAGGATGTCCTCATCATCAACGGCCTCAACTACGCTGCCCGCGCCCTGGAGAACGCCGTCGAGAGCGTCCCCGGGGTCCGCCAGGGCTGCTGCGCCGCCGTCCCGGTCCGCCAGCCCGACGCCGTCACCGACGACCTGGTGGTCTTCTACAGCCCGACCACGCCCGGCGCCGCCGACCCGGTCGCCGTCGAGGCCGCCCTGATCTCGGAGCACAGCCTGCGCCCGGTGGCCCTGGTGGAGATCGGCCCGGACGACTGGCCGCGCACCGCCATCGGCAAGATCCGCCGCCCGGTCCTCGCGCAGGGCTTCCAGGCGGGCGACTTCGCCGACCGCATCACGCTGCGCCGCGCGGGCGGACTCGGGAACCGCACGACGGTGCCCGCCTGGCACTTCGTACCGGAGTGGCGCCCGATCGCGGCCCCGGAAGGAACCGCTGCCCCCCGCGTGCTGTGGATCGGCGGCGCCGCCCCCCAGGGCACGGTGCTGACCGCCGAACCGGGCGCCCCCTTCACCGGATTCGACGCCGAGGGCCGCTGCCGCTTCCGCGCCGACCGTACGGACGACGTCCACGCGCTGCTGGAGAACGCCGCCCAGCGCCTCGACGGCCTTGACGCCGTGGTGGACGCCCGCTGGAACACCCGGCCCGCCGGGACGCCGGCCTCCGGGGAGAGCCCGGCCGACACCGCCGTGCGCGCCCTGCGCGAGGCCCAGTCCGCGTGGACCGCGCTCCTGCGGGCCGCCGCCCGGCTGCCCGAACCCCCCGCCGTGGTGCTCGCCACCCGCGCGGCCCTCGCCGTCACCGGCACCGAGCCGGACATCGCGCACGCGGCGCTGCCCGGCGTCGCAGAGAGCCTCGCCCAGTCGCACCCCCGGCTGCGCGTCGCCCTCGTCGACGGCGCCACCGACGAGGCCCTGCTCACCGAGTGCGCCCTGCGCGGCACGGGGCAGGTCGCCCACCGGGACGGCACCCGGCTGGTGCGCGGCCTGCGCCCGCTCGACGCGCCGGCCATCCCGGCCGAGCCGCGCCGGGTGCTGCGCGAGCACGGCGCGTACCTGGTCGTCGGCGGCCTCGGCGGTGTCGGCGCCCACCTCACACAGCACCTGCTCCGCCGCTTCGGCGCCCGGGTGGCCGTAGCCGGACGCGGGCCGGCCGGTCCGGGCGACGCGCGCGGCGCGACGCTGACCTACCTCGCGGACCAGACCGCGCCCGGCGGCGAGCTGCGCCACGTGCGCCTGGACGCCACCGACGCCGACGCCCTGCGCGCTGCCGTCGACGCCGCCGAAGCCGACTGGGGCCCCCTGGACGGGGTCTTCCAGCTGGCCGGCGAGGGCTCGGTGAGCGAGCAGCTGGAGGCCCTCGCCGAGCCCGACGAGGACACGGCCCGGCGGCTCTCGCCCGTGCCGAGGCGCGCATCCGGATGAGCCACGCCCTCGACGCGGCGCTCGACGGCCGCGACACCCCGCTCGTCGTCTTCAGCTCCGTCAACAGCTTCTTCGGCGGCGTGGGCTTCACCGAGTACGCCGGTGCCTGCGCCTACCAGGCCGCGCACGCCGCGTACAGCGCCCGCCGCACCGGCCGTACCCGGCTGTGCCTCGACTGGAGCATGTGGAAGCAGGTCGGCCTGGCGTCGGGGACGCCCGCCGCCGTGACGGAGCTGGCGCGGCGGCGCGGCTTCGCCTCCCTCACCCCCGCCCAGGGTCTGGCCTCGCTGCACACGGCCCTGGAGTCCGCCGAGGACCGGCTGCTCATCGGACTCACCGCGTCCGGCGGCGCCGTCGCGGCGCTGCTGCCCTTCGGCGCGGTCGGGTACGAGGTCGAGGCCGACGGCGCGGACGCGGCCCGCGTCGCCGCCGCCGTCGGCGTCCACCCGGCGCGGGTGCGCACGACCCGCGCCGCCGCGTCGGCCGCACCGGCCACCGCCGTCGCGGCGGACCACGTCGAGGCGCTGCTCGCCGTGTTCCGGGATGTGCTCGGCACCGACGAGGTCGGCCCCGACGACAACTTCTTCGCGGCGGGCGGCGACTCCATCCGGGCCATCCAGGTGGTCGCCCGGGCCGCCGAGCGCGGCTTCCGGTTCAGCCCCCTGGACCTCTTCGAGCACAAGACGGCGGCCGAACTCCTCGCGCACCTCGCGCAGGGCGACGGGCCGGCCGGCCTGGCCCCCGACGAGGCCGACTCCGGCCCGGTCGAGCGGGTGGCCGTCCCGCCGGTGTTCGGCTGGTGGCTGGAGAAGGCCGACCGCCGCCAGATCCGCGACCACCTCACCATGAGCATGCGCTACCACGTCGGCGCCGAGCCGGGCCCGGACGCCGTCGAAGCCGCCCTGACCGCGCTCGTCGAACGGCACGACGCGCTGCGCATGCGCCTGGCCCACGGCCCCGACGGCTGGCAGCTCGTCGCCGGAGAACCGGTCGAGGGCAGCCTCCGCCTCGATGCCCGCGAGCTGGCGCCCGGCGAGGACCCCGTCGCGGCGGCGGAGGCGGCCGAGCCCGCCCTGCACCGCGAGGTCGGCGCCGAGGACGGGCCCCTGGTCCGCGCCGCCCTGCTGCGCGCCGCCGACCGCTCCCGCTCCGTGCTGGTCCTGGTGATCCACCACGCGGCGGTGGACGGCGTCTCCTGGCGGATCATCGAGGAGGACCTGCGGCTCCTCCTGGACGCCCGCGCCCGCGGCGCGGCGCCCGAGCTGCCGCCGCCCACCGTCGGGTTCCTGCCCTGGGCGCGCGGCATGAAGCGCCGCGCCGGGCGGCTGGACCCGGCGCGGGCGGATGCCTGGGCCGCGCGGCTCACCCCCGGCTGGGGCGCCCTGCCCGGCGCGCCGGACCGGCCGCTGCTGGAGAAGGACACCGAGATCCTCGCCCGCCGCCTGCCTGCGGAGCTGCTCGACCGGCTCGGTGAGAACAGCGTCAACGAGGTGCTGCTGACCGCCGTCGCCTGGACTCTCGCCCGCTGGGCCGGCACCGATTCCCTCGCCCTCGACGTGGAGGGCCACGGCCGGCTCGACGCGCAGGCGCCCGTGGACCTCTCGCGCACCGTCGGCTGGTTCACGGCCATCGCGCCGGTCCGGATCGACCTTTCGGGCTGCGCCGTCCCCGCGGCGGCCGTCTCCCGCGTACGCAGGGAGCTCGACGGGCTGCGCGGCAGGGACCAGGAGTGGGGCCTGCTCCGGTACGGCGGCGCCTGCCCCGCCGGTCACCCGCTGCTCTCCGTGCCGGAGCGCCAGGTCAGCTACAACTACCTGGGCTTCTTCGACGGCGCGGGACCCGAGCCCGACGCGCTGTTCGCCGCCGTGCCCGGTTCGCTGGGCGCCGAGGCGAGCCCGGAGGGGGAGCGGCACTACCTGATCGACGTGGCTGCCGTCGTCGCGGACGGCGAACTGGAACTCGCCGTGAAGTTCTCGCCCGAGGTCCACCCCGCCGAGGAGGTCCGAGCCCTGCTCGACCGGTGCGCCGAGGTCCTGGAGGAGCTGCTCGCCGACGGCGGCGCGGCCTCCGGCACGGCGGACGTGGACCACGCGGAGCTGCTGCTCGCCCTGGAGGAGGTCAGCCTGGGCGACGACTGAGCGCGCCCGATGGGGGGGGGGAGGGGGGAGGGGCGTCCGCTTTCCGCGGCCCCCCTCCCGCCATTCGGACGCCCATCGGTTTTCGGCGTCAACTGAACGTCGAAATTCGGCCATTGGCGGAACGGTGCCTCAACTGCGCCCTGCGATAGAGTCCTTGGCCGTACGAGAATGCGGGACGGATTCGGCCGTCGCAAGGAGTGGTGCAGAGCAATGGAAGTCTCCGAATTGGAGAATATGGCGCGAAGTGCGGTGGAGGAGATCTCCGTACTGAGCGACGCCGGGGAACTGGAAGCGCAGCGGGTGAAATGGCTCGGCGGCAAGGGACTCGTCCGCCGCGCCCGCGCCTCCATCAAGGAGTACCAGGGCGAGGCGCGCGTCGAGTTCGCCCGCGAGGTGAACCGCATCGCGGAGGAGATCACCCGCGTCGTGGACGAGGCCACGCGGCGCATCGCCGCGGAGGCCACCGCCCGCCGGATCGCCGACGACTGGATCGACCCCTCGCTGCCCGCCACCGCTCCGCGGCGCGGCGCCCTCCACCCCGTCCGCGTGGTCGAGAAGCGCTGCGTCGAGATCATGGGCCGACTCGGCTTCGAGCAGGCCGAGGGACCCGAAGTGGAGACCGACTACTTCAACTTCGACGCCCTCAACATCCCCCGCGACCACCCCGCCCGGGACATGCAGGACACCTTCTGGGTGGACGAGCAGCGCCTGCTGCGCACCCACACCACCAGCGTCCAGGCCCGTGTCCTCGCCCGGGCCGCCGGCCGCCCCGTCAAGGTCGTGGTGGCCGGCCGCGTCTACCGGAACGAGGCCGTGGACGCCACCCACCTGGCCATGTTCCACCAGCTCGACGGCTTCTGGGTGGACCGCGGACTGACCTTCGCGCACCTCAAGGGAGTGGCCGTCCACCTCGCCCGGGAACTCTACGGCGACCGGCGGGTACGCCTGAAGCCGAAGTCCTATCCGTACACCGAACCCTCCGTCGGAATCGACGTGGAATGCGGACTGTGCGGCGGCAGCGGTTGTTCCGCGTGCCACGACTCCGGCTGGGTCACCATCATGGGCGCCGGAATGGTGCACCGAAATGTTCTCCAGGAGTTCGGTTACGACCCGAACGCCTTTTCCGGTTTCGCTTTCGGGTGGGGACTGTCCCGTATGACCACTCAGATGTACGGCCTTTCCAAGCTGCGCCCCATCTACCGCGGCGACCTGCGTCTGCTGCGCGTCCTGGACGGGAGGTCCGCGCTGTGCGTGTGAGCCTTCCCCTGCTGCGCCGCTACCGGCCCGAACTGCCCACCCCGGCCCGTGCCGCCTGCGAGGTCCTGGAGGATGTCGGCATCGAGGTGAAGCGGCTCCAGGACGTGCCCGAGGGCGAGGTCCTCACCGTGGAGCTGCTCGCCAACCGCGGCGACCACCACTGCTACCTCGGGCTCGCCCGGGAGCTCGGCGGCCGTTTCGAGGCGCCCACCGGGCTGCCCCCGCTCGCCCCGCTGGACGACGCCGTGACACCGCCGCCCGCGGTCGGAACCGACACGTGCCTGGCCTTCGGCGTGGCCCGCTGCGACCTCGCCGATGCCGACCCCGCGCGCCTCCCCGAGGAGTGGGCCTCGGCGCTCGGTCTCAACGAGGAGCACACCGGCCTCCTCGGTGTCGACGCCGGCAACGTCACCGGACGCGAGCTGGGCCAGCCCGTCCACGTCTACGACGCCGACCTGCTGGCCGGCCCGCCGCGGGTGCGGCTCTCGGCCGAGGGCGAGACCGTCGTGCTCCTCGACTCGGACGAGCCGGTCCGGCTTCCGGCCGGGCTGACCGTCGTCGCCGACGACGAGGGCGTCGTCGCGGTCGCCGGCGTCATGGGCACCCGGCGTGCCGCCGTCACCCGGGCGACCCGCCGCCTCCTCGTGGAGTCGGCGCTCTTCGACCCCGTCGCGGTACGCCGCGCCGCCCGCGCCCTGGGCCGGCAGACCGCCGCCGCCACCCGCTTCGAGCGAGGCGCCGACCCCACCCTGGTACGGGCCGGCGCCGCCCGTACCGTCGCTCTGCTCGACGCCTGGGGCGCTCTCGCCGCCGACGGACCGCGCACCTGGAGCGAGGCCGTCTGCCCGCTCGACGCCCGGCTCGCCCCGCGCGAGGTCCCCCTGGACCTCGACGCCCTCGACACGTACTACGCCACCGACTTCGACCCCGCGGCCGTCGAGCGCCGCCTCACCTGCCTCGGCTTCACGGTGCGCAAGGCCGACGAGGCCGACGAGGCCGACACGGCCGGGGCCGGCCGGGACGGTGCCGGAGGCGCGGGAGCCGGCACGACCACCGCGGCCCAAGGCCGGGCGCTGCGCATCGGCGTCCCCGGCCACCGCCTGTGGGACGTCTTCAACCCCGAGTGCCTCTATGAGGAGATCGGCCGGATGTGGAGCTTTGACAGCTTCCCCGCCGTCCTCCCCGAGGCCGGCGGCGGCGCCGCCCCCACCGCCCGGCAGCGCGTCCGGAACGCCCTGGAGCAGGTCCTCGTCGGCTACGGCTTCTTCGAGGTGATCACGGACGGCTTCTACAGCCGTACCGCCCACGAGCGCCTCGGCGTCAGCGAGGACTCCCCGCTCACCCGCCACGTCGAGCTGCGCAACGCGATCGACCGCAACTTCTCGCTGCTGAAGAACAACGCGCTGCTTCAGGCACTCGACATCGCCGACTACAACCAGCGGCGCAGCCTGACCCTCGGCAAGTACTTCGAGTTCACCCACCTCTTCGAGGCCGTCGGCGCGGACGACCACCGCGAGCTGCCCGTCCTGTGGGGGATGCTGTGGGGCGAGGAGACCTATGGGGCCTGGCAGCGCGGCGGTCAGGGCTTCGACTTCTGGTACCTCAAGGCCGTCCTGGAGGAGCTGGCCCACGCGTGCGGCACCCGCTTCGCGTTCCGGCGCACTGCCGAGGACCCCTCGCCGCTGGCGGAGCTGATGCACCCGACGCGCTTCGTCCACCTCTACGTGGACGGCCGCAGGGTCGGCCTGTGCGGCGAGGTCCACCCGTCGGTGACCGCCAACTGGAAGCTCCGCACCGACCGGGTCCTGTACTTCGAGCTGGACTGGACGGCCCTGCTCGCGGAGCGCGGCCCCGACGGCACCGAGCAGCCCGACGAACTGCCGGAGCACCCGCTGCTGCGCCGCGACGTCGCCTTCCACCTGCCGGTCGGTCTGACGGCCGACGAGGTCCGCGTGGAACTGGAGGCGGCCTCCCCGCTCGAACTGGCCTGGGTGCGGGTCACCGACCTGTACGAGAGCGGCGAGGTCCGCGCCCACACCTTCGAGCTGGCCTTCCAGAACGACAACACCGTCTCCGCCGAGCAGGTCAACCACGCCGTGACCGCCGTCACTTCGCACGTGCTCGACACCTTCCGCGAGCGAGGTGTGTACCAGAGGTAACACCGCCATCGGGGCGTGCCGCGGGGCCACCCTGCGGCACGCCCCGGACCACGAGTGAGGACCGCCACAGTGAGCCAGATCGGTGCCCCTGTCCGCCGCCTCGACTACCGGCCGCCCGAGTGGACGGCCGAGACCGTCGAGCTGACCTTCGAACTCGACCCCGACCGTACCCGCACCACCGCCCGCACGCTGCTGCGGCGCGCTGCGGGGGACGGCCCGGCCCCGGTACGTCTGGACGGCCGCGACCTGGAGCTGGAGTCGGTCCGGGTGGACGGCAGGGCGCTCGGCCCGGAGGAGTACGAGCTGACCGGCGACGCGCTGGTGCTGCCGCCGCGCACCGGCCGCATCGAGGTCGAGGTCGTCACGCTCCTCGAACCCAAGGCGAACACCGCGCTCACCGGCCTCTACGCCTCGGGCGGCACCCTGCTCACCCAGTGCGAACCGGAGGGCTTCCGCCGCATCACGTACTACCCGGACCGGCCCGACGTCCTCGCCTCCTACACCTGCACCCTCGTCGCCGACGAGGAGGCCTTCCCCGTCCTGCTCTCCAACGGCGACCGCCGGGACGCCGGGCGCCTCCCCGACGGACGCCACTGGGTCACCTGGGTCGACCCCCACCCCAAGCCGAGCTACCTGTTCGCCCTGGTCGCCGGCCGCCTCGGCCACCTCGACGGCACCTTCCGCACCCGTTCCGGCCGGGACGTCGCGCTGCGGGTGTACGCCGAGGAGAGCGCCCTGCCCCGCTGCGGCCACGCCCTTGAGGCGCTGCGCGCCGCGATGGCCTGGGACGAGGAGAGGTTCGGCCTGGAGTACGACCTCGACACGTACACCCTGGTCGGCGTCGACGACTTCAACATGGGCGCCATGGAGAACAAGGGGCTGAACATCTTCAACAGCCTCTACCTCCAGGCCGACCCGGAGACGGCCACGGACGACGACTTCGCCGCCGTCGAGACCGTCGTCGCCCACGAGTACTTCCACAACTGGACCGGCAACCGCGTCACCTGCCGCGACATGTTCCAGCTCTCCCTGAAGGAGGGCCTGGCCGTCTACCGCGACGAGCGCTTCTCCGGCGACCGGCGCAGCCCCGGCGTGCAGCGCGTGCGGGACGTGCGCGCGCTGCGGGAGCGCCAGTTCGCCGAGGACGCCGGGCCCCAGGCCCACCCCGTACGCCCGGACGAGTACCGCGAGATCAGCAACTTCTACACCTGGACCGTGTACAAGAAGGGCTCCGAGGTCATCCGGATGCTCCACACGCTCTTCGGGGAGGAGGGCTTCCGACGCGGCCTGCGCGCCTACGTCACCCGGTACGACGGGCAGGCCGCCACGTGCGAGCAGTTCGTCGAGGCCGTCGGGGAGGCGAACGGGACCGACCTGACCCAGTTCATGCGCTGGTACGAACAGGCCGGCACGCCCGTCCTCGACGTCACCGCCCACCACGACGCCGAGGCCCGCACCTGCACCCTGACCGTCCGCCAGTCCTGCCCTCCGACCCCGAGGCAGCCCTACAAGCAGCCGCTGCACATCCCGCTGACCCTCGCCCTGCTGGGCCCTGACGGGCGCCACCTGCCGCTGCGCCTCGCGGACGAGACGGCTCCCACCGGAACCGAGCGCGTCTGCGAACTGCGGGAACCGGTCACCACCCTCACCTTCGCCGATGTGCCCGAGCGGCCGGTCCCCTCCCTGCTGCGCGGCTTCTCCGCGCCGGTACGGCTCCGGCTGCCCCTTACCGCCGAGGAGCGTCTGCTGCTGGCCGCCCGCGACGACGACCCCTTCGTGCGCTGGGAGTCCCTCCACGGCTTCTTCGTCGACCTGCTCCTGGAGCGCTACCGCGCCGGGGACGCGCCCAGGGCGGACGGCGCGGCGGACGCCCCGCACCCACCGCTCCCCCAGGCACTGGTCGAGGCCCTCGGCGGACTCCTCACGGAGGACGGCACCGACCCGGCCCTGGCCGCGCTCATGCTGGAACTGCCCTGCTTCGGCACGCTGTTCGGCCTGCTCGACGAGGTGGACCCGGTCCGGCTGACCGCTGTACTCGACCGCACCAGGCAGGAGTTGGCGCACACCCTTCGGGAACGTTTCCTCGCCTGTCACCGGCGCCTGGACGACGGCCGCCCGTACGTTTTCGCGGCGGCCGACGCGGGGCGCCGCGCGCTGCGGAACACCTGCCTGGGTTACCTGGCCGAACTGGAGGACCCGGAGGTCGCCTCGCTGCTGCACCGGCAGTACGCGATGGCCGACAACATGACCGACCGGCTCGCCGCGCTCACCGCGCTGGCCGACCGAACCGACGGGGAGGAGGCACTGGCAGAGTTCGGGGAGCGCTGGCGGGATCATCCGCTGGTGCTGGACAAGTGGTTCTCCCTGCACGCCCGCAGCCGCCGCCCGGACGCCCCGGCCCGGGTCCGGCGCCTGATCCACCACCCCGCCTACTCCGAGGCCAACCCGAACCGGGTGGGTGCGCTGGTGATCGCGTACTGCTTCGACAACCCGGCGCACTTCCACGCCGCCGACGGCTCGGGCTACGCCTTCGCCGCCGAGCAGATCCGCCGCGTCGACGCGCTCAACCCGCAGGTGGCGGCGCGGCTGGCCGGCTGCTTCGACGGCTGGCGGGTGCTGGACCCCGCGAGGCGGGAGCTGGTCCTGCGCACGCTGGGGTCGCTGCGGGAGGCCCAAGGACTGTCGGCCGAGACGTCGGAAATCGTGAACAACGCACTGGCACCGTGATGATCAGATGTCCAAAAAGCTTCTATGAGGAAGCGGATTCGGGCTATTATGCTCACATTGACGTTGTAGGCGACCGATTTATCCAGTCGACCAAGGGTGGGCAACCGCCACCCCGCTGAATCCGTCTCGCTATCACGGGGGATCAATGACCGCCGAACAGGACTGCGCCCTTTCCGCCGACGATCTTCGGCTGCTTTCCCTACTCGCCACGTACCCGTGCGACGAGCCGATAGCCCGGCATCTGAAGGTCAGCGTGCGCACGGTGCGCCGTCGGGTGGCCCGGATCATGGAAATACTCGAGGTACAGAATCGATTCGCCGCAGGCGTGGTCGCCGCGCAGCGGGGCTGGGTCACCTGGAGCCACCATGATCGTCGCCCATCGGGCAAGCATGTCCTCGTGACACCGCCCCGGGTTTCGACCCGGCATGTATCCGCAGCCGGGCTCCCGACCAATAGATGAACAAGAGGTAGAGGCACCACCGGGTCCCGGACCCCGCCATCCGGGACCCACCTCAGTGAACGCAGAGACCGTGCACCTGCGCGTCGCCTGGTGGATCGTCATCGCCTACCTGCCGGGAACGGAGCGGCCTGCATGAGACCGCAGGCAGACCGTGCGACGGGCGCTTGTCGTACACACTGTCGCCGTCGTGCAGGGCGAATGGTCGCTTCGGACATTCGCAGGACACGGTCCCGCTCGCAGAAGACTTCTTGAAGTGGGTGTCCCAGGCCCTGGCTGACCTTCGCCAGCCGTGGGGGAGAGGCGCAGATGATGACCGACGCCTGACCGTCGGCCGTGATCTGGGCGCGTGCCGATGCCCGACGCCATCGCGTGCCGTCACCCGGTCGGCCTTGGAAGCCCGTCGAGCGGGTCGGTCGCTCTCTGTTTGTGACGCTCGTTTGACGCTCAGGTGCTGACAGCCCGCCCGGAGAAAAGCACCCTCTGACCTGCTTCTCTCCCGGCCTTGCTTCATGTGGCATGTTTCCGATGACGTCGCACGTGGAGTGCGTGGCAATTCTTGAGCCTGCGCAGAAGGGGCTCTGACCTGCGGTTTTATCGGGTTCTTCAGGGGTGCTCGACGGTGCTCGACCTGTTTTCCGAAGTTCACCGCGTGGAGTAGTCGCCGCGTGGTTCACCTGCGGTTTCACAACGGGAGCGTGAGTCCAGAACGCTCTGCTCAACTCCGTCAGGGACGGGTTCAAGGCATGTCTTGACGCTCGTTCGACGCTGTTCCTGACGGAGTGTGAGGTGGTCGTGCTAGGACCGGATGGCGCGGGCCAATCGACTTTTCGGGCTCAGCCCGTCGAGTAGCGCGTTAGGTCTGCTCTATGGACTTGAGCTATACGGCGACAGGTCTCCGGTAGGCGTGGCTTGGAAGCCGCTCCCAATCCGACGGCATATGTGGTCAACCCACATCTGTGGGCCGACCCGCTAGGCCTGTCCCCCTATCCCTCCCGCATTGAGGGGGGTGGCTGGGACGTGCGCGGTCACAACCCGCTCGGCATCGTTCCCGACGATGCCGAGATGCGGACACTCGAGCCGGACCCCAATGGCGGTGCACAGAAGGGGGTGGAATGCAAATGGGAAGACCCCGAGACGGGTAACAAGGTCCGCCTACGGGTGCACGACAAGGACGGAACTGCTCCCGCGGGCGCCAACGCGGCAAACAGAGATATCTACCGCATATCGATCGGCGGAAGATACCAGGACGAGGCGGGGAACTTGTATCACCGGCAGGTCCACAACCCGAACAGCCCGCACTGCAACTCGGATGCGGCCCATGCCACACACATCCCCTGGCCGGCCCAGTCCACTTCCGTACGAGTGGCGAACGGATGTTTCATTTTGAAGTCTCACGATTTCATCAGCATGGCGCGAATGATTTTGGAAGTCGATGCGCGGGCACGAGAACGGGCGGCCGACGAAGTGTCCGACCACGTGGGGTCATATACGTCTGCCCAGGCATCGGCTCTGGCGACACTGCTGGCGGCAACTGCTGCCTCGGAGAAGGAGAACTCCGCCCGGGAAGCCGAGTTGCACGCCCTCATCGAACTCGCATCCACCGGCTATGTCGACCTTGACCACCTGTCCTCTCTGCGTGAGATCGTCCTCGGCGACCTTCCTCCACAGCTCCGCGACTATGTCAGCGATCTGCTGGAAGGATGAAGGCTCAGGACGGCAGCCGGCGCCGTCCGGTCCCGGAACTCCGCTCATCGACAACGGGTTCTTGCGGTGACCGGTCCAGAAGGCGGGGAGTCATCGGGGAGCCAGAGCGGGGTGCTCGGTCCGGACGGCACCTTCACGTCGTCGTGGCTGCGGGAGAGGACGGTGGCCCCGATGCCCGTGGGAGCGCGCCTCGACGCAGCGTTGGCCCGCAGGATCGAGGCCGGCTGTCGTGCCGTGGGGGCCCCGCACCTCCTTGCGACGAGTCTCGCCGACGTGCCCGGGGCGCCGTCCCGGGTTCCCGCAGACGCGGACTTGACGGGCTTGCGCCCACCCGTCCAGCTGCGCACGCCCGACGCGCAGGGAGCCGTCCTCTTCCCTGAGGAAGGCTACGCGCTGATCGCGGGGACCACCGCTTTCATGGCCTCGGCCGTCAGCGAGGGCACGGACACGGCACGCGCACGCTTCGGCCGTTACGCACGCGCGCTCCTGGAACGTCACCCCTCGCTCGCACCTGTGGCTGCCTCCCATCCGCCCGGTGATCGCGCGTGGTCCAGGCTCGGCGATGTCGACCCGGTCAGCGCCACGGCACAACAACTGGCACTACTGGAGGCGTTCACCGAGGCCGGAACGTGCGGCGCACCGGAGTTCGCCCACGGCTGGTGGGAGGCCGGCGGGCCTCCCAGACGTACGGGGAGCGGGTCCGAGGCGCGCTCGGTGATCTCCTGGACGAAGTGTTCATGATCCTTGAGCAGTACTCGGTCGACCCCGACCTCGCGGAACCCGGTGATCTCGACGACGCAGGACTCCGAACCGCCGTGCGCGCGACCTGGGAGGCGTTCCGTCGCTGCACGACTGACGGGAGCCGTCCGTAGACGGCCTTCCGGGCACGGACCGGAGCAACACCTGACCTGCCCGCCGAAACGATACGGTCCCGACGGACCGTCCACGAGGCCCGTTGTCACGGGTCCCGGCCGGCAGGAAGGGGCCTGTCGGCCCCCGATGCAGGGGTTCGGGAAACCGAAGCCCGCTCGTCGGCAGCGAGTGCCTCCTGTCGACCGCGATGACCGTCGCGCCGCCGCCCGCTCCGCGCCCTGCCGACCGGTGCCGAGCCGGTACGTCCGGTGCCAGGGGATGAGGCCACATGTGATGCGGTCGACATGATGACCCGGACCGTGACGCTCGTTTGACGCTCCGGGCGCCCGTACGCGGGGCAGCAAGCCGAGAAACTGGTCCTGACCTGGGCTTTTCCGTGCCTTGCTCAGTCCGACATCTTTCCGATGACGCACCATGTGGAGTGCGTGGCGATTCTGGAGCCTACCGCAAAGGGGTTCTGACCTGCGGTTTTCCTGGGTTTCTCAGGCGCGGCCCGTTGTGCTCGACGTGTTTCCCGGATGGAAACAGGTCGAGGCGTGATGGCGTGGCCCTATGGGCTCCGGCCTGGGCTTTTCCGGTGCGGTGGCGGATGGTTGCCTGGTCTGCGGACGGGGCGTCCTGGAAGTCCTGGCGCTGGAATGACGCTCGTTCTGACGGACTTTCAGGTGGGGTGGTGCGCAGACATGGGCGGCTGTCAGGGGCGGGGCGGGCGGTGAAGAGGGTGGCCGAGACGCTGCGGCCGAACTCGTCGTCCGTATCGCCGACCGGCTCGACTTCCCCAGCCCACCCACTTCAGCAGGTTCTTCCACCGGCACACTGGCCGGTCCCAGATCTGGACTCCGGCGGCAACCGGGAGCCGACGCTGAACGCCCGGCTGGTCAGGTCGGTAACCGGCCCGTCCTTGTCGATGCCGCGGCGGAAGGATGACGCGGTTTCACGTGCCGCCCATGTGTCGACGTCGACGAGGGAGCGAGGAAGTGTTCGACCTTCCGTCGCACGTCGGAATCCGCAGGTCGGGGATGGCGTATCCGCCGTCCCGAGGGTTCAACTCGCCTCGGCGGGGCGTCTCGTGGACTGGCGCCTCTACGGAGATCGGTCTGGGGCCGTGCGCCGGAACGCGCAACGCTGGACCCTCCGCGCCACGACGCGGGAAGCAACCCAGTGGGGTACCGCTGTGCAGCCGGTTCGGCCGGCGCGCTTCGGAGAGGTCATGTCCCTTGACGTGGTGTAGGGGATCAGTCGTTTGATGCGGTCGGCAGGACGGTCGTGTCGTCGGGATGGAGGGCATCCATGCTCTCGTTGGAGAAGCGCCCCGCCGTTCTTCCGAAGGGGCCGATGACCTGCGGTTCCGTATGTGTCGGAAGTCCGATGCGTCTCTGGGGATCTGGGGGAGGCGATACCGACGGGGCCGGCCGCGGGAACCTGACGCTCGATTGACGCCGTTCCTGTCGCAGGGGCGCGTCGCCGTCGGTGCGGTTCAGATGATCCCGTGAACCTCGGCGTCCAGATCAACGGAGCCTGATGGGGGCCCGGTCGAGTTTCACGAGAACCACAGCCCTCTTCGCGCGCGTCGTGATCTACGGTGCCATCAGTCACCCGTGACACCAGGACGAGGGAGGGGTCGTGGAGCAGCCCAGGACGGTGTTGGCCGAGCGAATAGCCGAGCAGAGGGCGGGGCTTGGTGATCCTCGTGCGCTGGTGGGGGAGATGCGCCGGTCGGTACTGCTGGTGCCGTCGGTGGACGGGCGGCTGTGGAGCGCGCACTCGGGCGGGGTGCGGTGGGTGTGTGCCTTCACGGACGAGACGGCGCTGGCCCGGTTCGCGGAGCAACGCGGGATGGCGGAACGGCCGTTGGATTATGCGGCGCTGCTGGGGGCCCGGATCGTGGACGAGATCGTGCCGGGGCTGGGGGAGCCCGCCGGGCTGGCGGTGGACATCGCGACCGAGGACGGGTCGATGTTCTTCCCGCCGGTCGCGGGCATCGTCCCGGACGGGGCCGCCGTCGACGCCGGGGCCGCCGGGGCCGCCGTCGAGGCCGGGGCCGACGGCTCGGACGGGGAGGGGAACGGGCGTGGCCGCTGACGATGTGGATCTGAATCTCGATGCCGCCTCGGTGGCGAAGTTCACCAAGGGCGTGGGCGCGACCATCGACGGGCTGGGGGAGTTGGGCGGTGCCACCGGCTCGATCATGGGCAAGGGCTTTTCCGGGCTGTCGATGACGGGGATGGAGGCCGGGCACCACGGCCTGTCCGTGGACTTCGAGGACTTCTGCGAACGCTGGGAGTGGGGTGTGCGCGCCCTGGTCAACGACGCCAGCCAGATCGCGAACCGGCTCGGCCTCGCGGCGGGCACCTTGTGGGAGCACGACCAGTACGTGGCCGGCTCGCTGAAGGTGGGGGTCAACGCCCTGATGGGCGGCAACCCGCACGCCTCCGAGGAGGAGATCGCCCAGCAGGGCTGGGGTGAGGTGTTCACGCCGGACGCCTTCGACCCGGACTGGAGCCGGGAGTCGTTCGAGCGGGCCGGTGAGGAGATCGAGCAGACCTGGAAGGACACCGGCCGTTCGCTGCTGACGGAGGGGCGGGGCGGACAGCAGGCGGAGTGGCTCAACGAGCGGCTGGGCATCGACGACAACGAGTGGAACCGGGCGTTGGACGAGACGTTCGGTCCGTCGCCCGAGGAACGCGCCCAGCAGGCGCAGCAGCAGGGCGGCCCGGGTGACGGCGGGGGCAACTGAGCGTGGGCATCGGCGACTTCATCAAGGACATCACCCCTGACTCGGTTGAGGAGGCGGTCGAGGAGGGTGTCGAGTGGCTCGGTGACAGGGTCGAGGGCGCGGGCAACTGGACCGCGGACCGGCTGGACGACGTCGGCTGGGAGTCCGGCGCGGACTGGGTGCGCGAGCAGTCCCGTTCGGTCGCGAACCGGATGGGCGCCGAGGTCGACGAGATGGACCTCGGGGACACCGAGGACAAGACGAAACTGGTCCACGGAAGCCCGGACAAGATCCGCTCCACCGCGGAGAAACTGCGCGGCTTCCAGAAGGCGTTCGACGACGCGGGCGGTGGCCTGAAGGGGCTGGACCCCTCCCGTCTGAAGGGGGAGACGGCCGAGGCGCTGCGCAAGGCGGTGAGCACCCAGCCGCCGAAGTGGTTCGAGGGCGCCGACGCCTGCGAGAAGGCCGCCGCCGCGCTGGAGTCGTTCGCCTCCACCGTGACCTGGGCGCAGGGGCAGGCGCAGACGGCGATCGAGAAGTGGAAGGACGGGGTGAAGGCGTCCGAGGACGCCGCCGACGCCCACCGCAAAAAGGTCGACACGTACAACAAGGCCGTCGACCGCTACAACGCCCTGCCCGCCGACAAGCGGGACCCCTCCACGCTTCCGCCCTGCCCGGCTCCGACGTTCGACGACCCGGGCAAGAAGCTGATGAAGGAGGCGCAGGAGATCCTGGCCGAGGCCCGCAAGCAGCGCAACACCGCGGCCGAGACGGCCCGCACAGCGGTGCGCGCGGCCCGGGACATGGCGCCGGAGAAGCCGTCGTACACGGAGCAACTCGGCGACGGCCTCCAGGAGTTCCAGATCATGGGGGACCATGTCGGCGGCGGCGTCATCAAGGGCACCGCCGGGCTGCTCAACTTCGTGCGGGGCATCAACCCCCTCGACCCGTACAACCTGACCCACCCCGCCGAATACGCCACCAGCCTCAACAGCCTGGCCGCGGGGCTGGTGCTGGCCGCCAACGACCCGGTCGGCACCGGCAAGCAGATGGTCAGCGACTTCACGAAGGACCCCTACGAGGGTTTCGGCCGTCTGCTGCCGGACGTGGCGCTGACCGTGGCCACGGGCGGGGGTGGCGCCGCCGTCAAGGGGGTGCGCGTCGCCGCCGACGCGGCCGACGCGGCCCGGGTGCGCAGGCTGGTCGACGACGCGCCCGACGGCACCCACAACCGGCCGGACGGCGACCGCACGACCGACGGCACCGACCCGGTCGACCTCGCCTCGGGCCGTATGTTCCTGCCGCAGACGGACGTGGAGATCCCCGGCATCCTGCCGCTGGTGTTCACCCGCCGCACCGAGTCGGGCTGCACGGCCGGCCGTTTCCTGGGGCCGTCCTGGACCTCCACCGTCGACGAGCGCCTGGAGGTCGACCCGGTCGGCATCGTCCACGTCACCGCCGACGGGCTGCTGATCACCTATCCGCACCCCGCCCCCGGCACCGCCACCCGCCCGGAGTCCGGCCCCGCCCGCACCCTGCTGGCCCGGGACGCGGACGGCGACTACACGCTCACCGACCCCGACACCGGCCTGACCCGTCGCTTCACCGCCCCGCCCGACGCCGAACCCGGTGGCGACGGAACCGCCTGGCTGGCCTGCTTCACCGAACGCAACGGCCATACCGTCACCGTCGACCGCGCCGGAGACGGCCTGCCCACGGCCCTGGTCCACTCGGCCGGCCGCCGGATCGACCTCGCCTCCGCCGACGGCCTGATCACCGCACTGCACCTGGCCGGCGGGGGCGAGGACGGTGCCGATCTGCCGCTGATGTCCTACGGCTACGACGAGGACGGCAACCTCACCACCGTCACCAAACCTTCCGGCGCGACCACCACGTTCGTCTACGACGACCGCCGCCGCGTCACCGCCTGGATCGACTCCAACGGCAGCCGCTACGACTACGTCTACGACGACCGCGACCGTGTCGTGGCGGAGGGCGGCGAAGCGGGCCACGTCCAGATCACCCTGGCCTACACCGAACCCGACCCGGACACCGGCCACCGCACCACCACCCTCACCACCGCCGCCGGCCACACGACCCGCCACCTGATCGACCACCGCTGCCGGGTGATCGCCACCACCGACCCGCTCGGCCACACCACCCGTTTCACCTACGACACCCGCGGCAACGTCCTCACCCGCACCGACCCGCTGGGCCACACCACCGCGTTCTTCTACGACGAGGACGGCCGGGTCGTCTCCGCCACCCGCCCCGACGGAAGCGAACTGCGGACCGTTCGCGGCCGGTTCGGTCTGCCGGTGGAGGTCGTCGGGCCGGACGGCGCCCGTATGGTCCATGAGTTCGACGAGCGGGGAAACCGCACGGCGGTCACCGACCAGGCCGGTGCCACCACCCGCTACACCTACGACCACGCCGGTCGCCTCACATCGGTCACGGACGCACTCGGAGCCGTGACGCGCGTGGTGTGCGACGCGGCGGGGCTGCCCGTGGAGGTGACCGGTCCCGGCGGCGCCGGCACGCGCACGCGACGGGACGCCCTCGGCAGGCCGGTCCGCATCACGGACCCGGTGGGCGGCGTGACCCGCCTGGAATGGCACGCCGACGGGCAACTCGCCCGACGCATCGGCCCCGATGGAGCCACGGAATCGTGGACCTACGACGGCGAGGGCAACCTGCTCACCCACACGGATGTGTCCGGTGGTGTCTCCCGCTTCGAGTACACCCACTTCGACCTCCTGGTCGGTCGCAGCCGACCCGACGGCACGCGCTACGCGTTCGAGCACGATGCCGAACTGCGTCTCACCCGCGTCATCAACCCGCAGGGATTGACCTGGACCTACGAGTACAACGCCGCCGGCGACATCGTCTCCGAGACCGACTTCGACGACCGCGTACTCACCTACCGGGTGGACGCCGCGGGCCGGCTCGCCGCCCGCACCGACGCGCTCGGCGGGACCATCTCCTTCGAGCGTGACCAGCTCGGCCAGGTGGTCCGCAAGGACATCGACGGCCGGGTGACGACCTACGCCTACGACAGGGCGGGCCGCCTGCTGGAGGCGGCCGGTCCGGACAGCGAACTCCGCTACCAGTACGACCGCCGGGGGAAGGTCAAGACCGAACTGGTGGACGGCCGCCCCGTCTCCTACTCCTACGACGCCCTGGGCCGCCGCACGCGCCGCACCACCCCCACCGGTCACGTCACTTCCTACACCTACGGCGCCGACGGACAGCCCCACCGCCTGACCAGCGGCGGGCACCGCATCGCATTCACCCATGACGCCGCCGGCAGGGAACTCACCCGCGTCTTCGGCGACACGATCACCATGACCTCGGCCTGGGACGAGGCCGGACGGCTCGCCGCGCAGCACATCACCGCCGGAGCTCGCGTCGTCAACCACCGTGCCTACTCCTACCGCGCCGACGGACATCCCACCTCCGTCACGGACCGTCTGTCGGGCAGCCGCTCCTTCGACCTCGACCGGGTGGGCCGGGTCACCGCCGTCCACGCCCGGGGCTGGACGGAGCGGTACGCCTACGACGACGCCGGCAACCAGACCTCGGCGACCTGGCCGGACCGGCATCCGGGCGGTGAGGCGACCGGGGAGCGGACCTACAGCGGCACCCGTATCACCCGTGCCGGAGACGTCCGGTTCGAGTACGACGCCCTCGGCCGGGTCACCCTGCGGCAGAAGACCCGCCTCTCCCGCAAGCCCGACACATGGCGCTACACGTGGGACACGGAGAACCGCCTCACCTCCGTCACCACCCCCGACGGCACCCGCTGGACCTACCGCTACGACCCGCTGGGCCGCCGCATCGCGAAACAGCGCCTGGCGGCCGACGGCACCAGTGTGGCCGAGGAGACCCGGTTCACCTGGGACGGCCTCACCCTGTGCGAACAGACCAGCCACCAGCCGGACGTACCGCACACGGTCGCGCTCACCTGGGAACATCGCGCCGACGTGCCCCTCGCCCAGACCGAGCGCATCCTCACGGCCGACGACCGCCAGGAGGAGATCGACCGGCGGTTCTTCGCCATCGCCACCGACCTGATCGGCACGCCGACCGAGCTCATCGACGAGACGGGCGACATCGCCTGGCGCACCCGGAGCACGCTCTGGGGCACCACGGCCTGGGCCCGTGACAGCAGCGCCTACACCCCGCTCCGCTTCCCCGGCCAGTACTACGACCCCGAGACCGGCCTCCACTACAACTACTTCCGCCACTACGACCCCGAGACCGGCCGCTACACCTCCCCCGACCCGCTGGGCCTGGCTCCCGCCCCGAACCCAGTCGCGTACGTGGACAACCCGTACAGCGGGTGCGACCCGCTGGGCCTCATGCCCAAGTACACGAAAGAGGAACGGGCCCAGAAGCGGATCAACAAGGTGGTGGACGACACGTGGAGAGAGCACAGGACGGCGGGTTCAGGAAACGCCACGACTACCACGGAGACACCCGGCATGACTTCAGCGACGAACGGGTCGTCGAAATCCTCAAGAACCCGGACGCCGTGTACCACTCGACGGGCACGGCCGGGACGTTCACATTCCGGCAGGGCAACGACATCGTGGTGATCGACGGCCCGGGTCAGACCCAGGGCCAGGCCATCACGGCGTACGGTCCCTCAGGCATCAAGGGTGACTCCGGGGCCACGGCGCTCGGCGGAAAACCCACTGACCCCGGCGCCCCGGTCACGCACGAGGACATCGTGAACGGCAGGATTCCCGCCAAGGACGGCCGCTTCCAGCCTCCGGCGGTACAAATCAGATGAGGCAGTGATGACGACGAAACTGAAGTTCGACGGAGGCTGGTCCGCGGCGGTGACGGACGAGCCACTGGACCTCGTCCCTCGTCTCATCGGCACGTCCCTGATCGTGTCCCCCTATGCGGACCGGGTGGAACGGGAGAGGTTCTTCGCGGACACGTTCGGCAGCCATGACGTGCTGTGGGACCTCCCCGACGTCTTCCGCTTCTCCCCGGGCGACCGGAAGCTGGTCGGAGCCGAGTTCCGCATCCCGGAAGAGGCCGCCTCGGCCGAGGACTCGGCCCGCGTTCCCGACATGCCCGAAGTACGCCCGGGCGGTCTGCAGGCGGACGAGGTCAAGGACTTCCGGCACGAGATGTGCACGGTGCTGTGCCGCGCTCCCGGTGACGCCGTGCTGACCTGCCTGCGCGACCTCGACATCCTGGACGAGCCTCTGGAGGCCCGCATCGGCATCGCCCCAGACGTGGCACTCCTCATCCAGCACGGCACTGTCGTCGGCTGGAGCATCACGGACCCCGCGCGCTACCTGACCGCCGGCTTCACCGCCCCCGACCCCGCTCCCCCCGTCCCGGCCACCCGCCACCTCCTCACCGAATGCCTGGATCTGGTCACCGTGGTGCCGGTGGTCGACGGCCTGGTCGACGGCGAACCGGCCGCCCTGGCCCGTCTCCAGGCCACCGACAGGGCCCTGCGAGAGCAACGCGAGGACCGGCACCGGGCCGACGCCCTGCTGGAGCTCATCGCCACCTACGTGGAGGACTACGGGAACTGGTGAAAGAGGACGAATACCGGCCCAGAGCAATCGCCCCGCCCCCTGCGACCACCCAGGCGCCTGATGGGCTGGACGTCCTTGAGCGCTGTGGCCTGGACGTCACAGGAAGGGCGGAACGGGGCGGTCCACCTGTGGACTTCGCCCTTTACGCGGTCACCGGATTCGAGGTCGAGCCGGCCGTGACGATCCCCGCCTCCAGTCCTCGAGCCGCCGACGCATTGGACGAGGTGTGGCACCACCGTGCCTCACAGTTCCGTCTGTACGGCGAGAGCGGCGATTTCCTCATCCTGCCGCCGGTGCCGGGCGGGAGCAGGGCCGGCTGGGTACGCGTAAAGGATCCGGTCGGCACGCACCTTCCGTCCCGTGTCGCCGGAGTAACGGGTGCACCCGAGTTCGTAGCCGTCTCGCGGGATGGTCGCCGCCTGTGCGCCGCCTCGGTCGAAGATGACGAATACTGGGTGGTGTTGCACGAATTCTGAGCCCAGCTCCTCTCCAGGCGAATGAGGACGCGGATCGCTGGAGAGGAGCCCGCTTCCGAGGCCCCGCCCCGGGAACCGGCGCGGGGCCCGCGCTCGACCCACGTGGCGGTGCCGCCGGCTCCCAACGCGGCAAACGGAGATATCTACCGCATATCGATCGGCGGGAAATACCAGGATGCGGTGCGGAACTTGTACACCAGCAGGTCCACAACCCGAACAGCCCGCACTACGATCCGGATGTGGCCCATGCCACACACATCTCCTGGCGACTCAGTTTCCACTTCCGTACCAGTGACGAACGGGTGTTGCACATTGAAGTCTCACGACTTCATCAGCATGGCGCGAATGATCCTGGAAGTCGATGCACAGGCACGAGAACGCGCGGCCGACGAAGTGTCCGACCACGTGGGTTCATTGACGTCTGCCCAGGCGTCGGCGCTGGCGACACTGCTGGCGGCAACCGCTGCCTTCGAAAGGGAGAACTCCGCCCGGGAAGCCGAGTTGCACGCCCTCATCGAACTCGCATCCACCGGTCACGTCGACCGTGACCACCTTTCCCCTCTGCGTGAGATCGTCCTCGGCAACCTTCCTCCTCAGCTCCGCGAGTATGTCAGCGATCTGCTGGAAGGTTGAAGGCCCAGGACGGGCAACCGGCGCCGTCCGGCCCAGGGAACACCGCCACGCCGCCGAGGGACGCCAAGTTTCTCATCCTGAATAGGTGCAGCTCAGTAGTACGTAAATGGTTTGGACGGTGCGGCTTATACGGCGGCTCGAACAGCGTGCTCTGCGCATGAGGTGCCAGGACTTGAGTCGGGCGAAGGGGCGTTCGCCGGGGGCTCTCAGTCGTGCGTGGTCGCGGTTGCACTGCTGGTAATGCTCGGGCTGTTGGCTGTGGTGGCAGGAGGCGGTGCGGAAGGTGGCGCCGGCACCCTGGTAGGCGCGGTCGGCCAGGACAAGGATCTGCCGGGTGAGGCAGACCGGCACGATGGCGTGGGCCCGGGGCGCGGTGAGGTCGCGGGTGCGGCCCGGTGGTCGTCCCCGGCCGCCTGCGGGTCGACGGCTGCCTGGTGCCCGTGACCGACGCGGACGGCTGGCTGCGCACGGGCGACGTCGGCACGATCGACGAACGGAGCATCGACTCCGTCACGGACCACGTCAGAAACCTCGTCGTCCCCGGTGAGGGCCCACCGTCGCTCCGCCCGGCTCCTGAACGCGCGTTTCGTCCCGGCGGAGTTGTTCGGTGAGGCGGCGGTTCGTGGGGACCGCGGAAGCTCTCGGGTGCGGCCCGTGGGGTTGAATGCGGGTATGGAGGACGCGCTGTGGGACCGGCTCTCGATCGAGGCGCGGTCGGAGGTGGACAGCCTCGTCTCGGCCGGGCGAAACGTGCAGGCCATTGCTGTGATGCGCGACCGTGTCGGTCTGCCGATGCCGAGTCTGCATGAGTGCGTTGATCTGGTGGCTCAGCGATTCAGCAGGTTGCGGCAGGGCCCGACACAATCGTGAAGCAGCGGCCGCTCTGGGCCTCGACCGGGGTGAAGGACCCGGCCTGCAGGGACACGGTCATCGGCAAGCTCGGCATCTCGTACGACGTCGTCGTCCGGCGCCTGGAGGACGAGGGTGTCGAGAAGTTCGCCGCCTCGTGGCACGCCCTGCTGGCCTCGACCAGGACGGAACTGCGGCGCCGGGCCGGTCGTGAGGTCGGCACGTTCGTGGCACGAGGCGAGCGTTCGAGAAGCCTGAGTGTCGGTCCGTCGCCGGCACCCTCCCTGATCGCTCCGCGAGGACGACCGGCAGTGCACCGTGCGTGCTGCCGGCCTCCTCGGAGGGGGACCGCTGTTCCATATCCAGGATCGAAAGTTTCGTAGTAGATAGCCGTGCTTGCGGTTGGAGTCGTCTCGGTGGCAGGCGACCGCCGAGTCGATCTGCTCGAGTATGGGCGTGGCCTGGTAAAACGCCGCCGTCAGGGTCCATTCTGCAGTGCTGCTGTTTCCGAAAGAATACCGAAACCATTGACAGGCTCATGGCGCTCTGCGACAACTGTGGCCACCGAACGACGGGCAACCGTCGTACTCCTCGCGCCGTGTGACCGGTGCGGCGGCCGGTCACGTCATCGTGGCACGACGACGGATGTCCCCCGCCGTGTTCCATGCAAGGCCACGGGTGGCAGAAGCCGCCCGCCCCCCACCAGCCTTCATCGGGAGGACGCATGCAGCAGGACGGTAAGCGGCAAGAACGGAACCAGCAGGACCAGAACCCGCAGCACCCCGCCCCCTTCAGCGGCTTGAGCCGACGAGGCTTCCTCGGCGGCGCCGGCACCGTCGCGCTCGCGACCGCGTCCGGACTGCTGCTGCCCGGCACGGCCCACGCCGCCACCACCATCACCACCAACCAGACCGGCTACGACGGCATGTACTACTCGTTCTGGACGGACGGGGGCGGCCGCGTCTCCATGACACTGAACGGCGGCGGGAGTTACAGCACCCAGTGGACCAACTGCGGCAACTTCGTCGCCGGCAAGGGCTGGGCCAACGGCGGGCGCAGGACGGTCCGGTACAGCGGCTACTTCAACCCGTCGGGCAACGGCTACGGCTGCCTCTACGGCTGGACGTCGAACCCGCTGGTCGAGTACTACATCGTCGACAACTGGGGCAGCTACCGGCCCACCGGCGAGCACCGCGGCACCGTGTACAGCGACGGCGGCACGTACGACATCTACAAGACGACGCGGTACAACGCCCCCTCCGTGGAGGGCACGCGCACCTTCGACCAGTACTGGAGCGTCCGGCAGTCGAAGGTGATCGGCTCCGGCACCATCACCACCGGGAACCACTTCGACGCCTGGGCGCGCGCGGGCATGAACCTGGGCCAGTTCAGGTACTACATGATCATGGCCACCGAGGGCTACCAGAGCAGTGGCAACTCGAACATCACGGTCAGCGGCTGACCTCCGTCTGGGATCCGGCCGGCCGCGGACTCCGTCCTGTGACGGGGCCGCGGCCGGCTGCTGCCTTGCGCGGCTGGGAAGCCCGGAGGGTCTGCCGAGACCGTCACCCGAGCCCTCCCGGTCGGTCAACCATTCGCATACCGGAACGGTATTCGGCCACTCCGAAGCGTTCTCCTGCAGCCGGCAACCGACCGTGATCCCATGGCTCACGACCATGGACGGCCGCCGTGGGTTCGACGGTGCCGGGTCAAGGACCATGTGCGGGCAGGTCTCGTCCGAGTGAAAGTGAACCTGTCCCGTCGAGCCGGTGCCTGAGCGGGCCCGCGGGCGCGGTTGCTGCCGTCCACGGTCGATGGGCGGGCCAAGGGCCGGTGATCAGGCTGGTGATCGTCCGCGTATCGTGAAGCGGTCCGTGAGACCGGTTGGAGGACTTCGGGGGTGTGATGACGTTCGAGCAGGAATGGGCAGAGCTGCGCGCGGCAGCTGCCCGTCGCACGACGACACAGATCAACAGCAGCGCGACCGACGGGGATTACGACCTGGTGGTCAACCGGGACGACCTGGGCGCCATCGGCAACGACGCCTACGACCTGCTCGGCCGGCTGACGAAGGAGGGCGACATCGCCCGTCCCGCCACGTTCGACGCGGCCACGGCGCTGACCAACGGCAACTTCGAAAGCGGCTCGGCCGTGCTGAAGGTCCACGACCGCTGGCAGACGCACCTGAAGACCCTGCTGGACGCCTGCGCGCGGATCTCCAACCACCTTGACTTCAGCAAGGCGCAGCACGCCAAGGACGAGGCGAAGGTCGAAGGAGAACTGCTGCGCATCTCGGTGCTCAGCGAGTACATGAAGTAAGGCTCGGGGGAGCGACGTGCTGAAGTACGAGGACATCATCGACGCCCCGTTGGTGAAGCTGAAGACGGCCGTCGACGACTGGTCCGAGATGGCGGGGAAGCTGGAGAAGCTCGCCACCGACGCCCGCGACGGGATGAAGAAGAAGGCGGACCGGGCGGCCTGGCAGGGCGTCAACGCAGGTGTCACCAAGGAGTTCATCGGCAAGACGGCCAAGGAGTTCACGGACGCGGTGGCCGAGGCCAAGGGCGTGCACCGGATCCTCAACGAGGGCTACGCGGCCATCAAGAAGGCCAGGGCCGACCTGATCGCCATCCGCGACGACGAGGGGCCCGCGGCCGGCGTTCGCGTGGACGGCAAGGGGAAGGTGACGCCACGGGAACCGCTCTCCGAGATCGAGGGAGCGCGGAACGAACCCGACTACGACCAGCTTCTGCGCAAGGAGCGGCAGGCGGTCGAGGAGTGGCAGAAGCGGATCGACCTCATCGTCGACAACTGCAACGACACAGACGTCACCCTGAAGAACACCCTCGAGGCCAACGTCACCGACCGCAAGGACTTCGGCGCTCCGAGGTACACCACGCTGGACCAGGAGGAAGCCGCCCGCGCGGTTGCCCTGGCGTCCAAGGGCCGGGACCTCACGCACGCGCAGCTTCAGCAACTCAACGAGCTGCTGAAGGACAACAGCAAGTCCGCCGAGTTCGCCCAGCTCTTCTACAACAGGCTGGGGCCGGAGAAGGCGCTGGCGTTCTTCGGCCAGCTCGCGACGGACACACACGACTTCGGCGAGGTCGACCCGCAACGCCTCAAGGACGTCCAGGACCTCCAGAAAAACCTCGGCCTCAACCTGGCGACTGCCTCCCACGACAAGGACTTCACCGAGAAGTGGGGCCCGGAACTGCGCAAGCTGGGCACGGAGCGCATTTCGTTGGACCAGTACCACCATGGTCGCCCGTTCGGGTACCAGCTGCTGGGCGGAATCATGCGGTACGGGAACTATGACGCGAAGTTCCTCAACCCGATCGCCGAACACGTAGCGCAGTTGCACGAGAAGAATCCCCGGCTGTTCTCCGGGAGCAGAATCCTGAGCGGTCCCGACAAGAATCCGTTCAACCCCTCAGGGGTCAACGGGGCCGGTTACGACCCGACTACCGCCATGCTGGAGGCGCTCGGCAACAGTCCGGACGCCGCGAAGAAGTTCTTCACGGACACTCCCACGGCCTACAACGAGGACGGCACGGTCAACCGCGGCGCCACAGCCGACCTGGGCAAGAACAAGGACGGGGAGGAGATCGAGAACTATCTCGACTTCTTCGCGAACGAGGAGTGGGAGTCCTTCGGCGACGTCAACTCGCCGGACGTGAAGGAACGAGAGGCGTCACTCGATCACATGCCGGACGCTTTGGGTCACGCCCTGGAGGCGGCGACCCTCGGCTACCCGGCCGGAGTCCCGGACCCTCACGTGGTCCGGGACGCAGACAATGCAGCGATCATGCAGCGGGTCATGGAGAAATACGGCGCCGACCCGGCTCTGCTGAAGCAGCACGAGGTGATGTCCGACAGCCTGGGCATCATGGGCGCCGGATACATCGACGACATCAACTGGGCGCTGGACAAGAACCATCGGGACAGCGTGTTCGCGCCGGGTGGAAACCCGGAGGGGCGCATCGACTTCGCGGACGCCGAGGACGGGGACGGGCGGAGCATTGTCCGAGGCTTCCTGAGCACTCTGGGCCAGCATCCCGATGCCTACGCGACGCTCTCGACCGCGGAACAGGTGTACACCCGCAGCGTCCTGGAGGGGACCGTGGGATCGGAGGGGATCAAGGAGGGTTCCGCCAGGACTGCCGCTCGTGTAGGGGCTGAGGTGCAGGGAATGCTGGACCAGTCCCGGGCCGACCAGGTGGAGGCGACGTACCTCAAGACGCATGAGGACTATGAGAAGGCGGTCGCGCAACGCGCGGGCTGGGTCGAGTTCGGAGCCACTGCGGCCCTCGCGGCCGGGGTGGCGTTCTTGCCTGCGACTGCGGCCGTCGGCGCGGCCGCCGTACTTGTTCCGCTGGCGACCGACACTGCTAGTGGCGCGGCGGAACAGGTTATCAGTCAGTTGGTCGGTAATTTCTCGGATAAGTCTGTGGACGAGCACAAGGAAAAGGTGGAGGACCTCAACGACATCGAAAAGAAGAGGATTTACTCCGCCGGGGAGAGCATGGCCGAGGCCCCAGTGGAATGGTTCTTGCAGAGGAACGGTGTGAACCTTAAGGAGAGCACGTTCGGCGCGGACCTGGTCGAATCGGTGCAGATCGGTTATGGAGTCGGCAACGATCGACAGAGGCAGCAGGGTAATGGTCCGGAAGTCGATTGAGGTCAAGTGCGCAGGCGAGCTAATTGAGGATACTGGCATTGATCAGCCGTAGGTCGGTAAACCGAAGCATTGTGGCCATGGTCGTGTTCGGTTCGGTGCTTTTGGGGACCGTGGCTTGTGGAGGGGGTGAGGACCAGGAGGTGAAGGAAGTTGCAGGAACTCAGCTTTGCGGCGGGGAGGCGGTGTCTGCCGAGGCGGCCAAGGCGCTCGAAGTGATTACGGGTTCGTCGAGGTTCGAGGCGACAGGGGAAGGAAGTACCCCTGTGCGGGCGGCGGAGGACCTGGTCGAGGCTTTTCCCGCCCCGTCCGTTGCTAGAAAAGACATCTGTCGCATATTTACGGCCAAACAAGTGCCGAAGTTTGTGATGAGGATCAGCTGGAGGTTGCTCGACGGCCCTCCGTCTAATCCACCTAATCCGGACGTCACAGTACTGAATATGGGGGAGCGAACTGTGGCGCAGGCGGACAATGCGTACTTGCAGTTTGCGTGCCAGAGCGACAGATTGTCTGACTCCTCGGAAGCGGGTTACATCAGCATCAGCGTATGGCAATGGTCGAAGTACCCGGAGCCTGAAGGCGACCCCAAAGTGCTGAAGAACGCCTACGCGACCGTTGCTCATTCCTTCGCCCTAGCCATGGCCAAGGAACTGCGCTGTGAGAAGAACGGCGGGCTTCCCGAGAAGCCTGTGCTCGATCCCGTATAACCGGGGACGTGGTCGGGTAGTGGTGGCCCGACCGACCTTGCGTGGAATTCCCCGGAGCCGGACCAGCGGGCGGGAGGCTTTCCGGTGTTGTAGCGGTCGTGCGGGCGTGGCGTGAGGAGTGTCCCGGTGGGTCAGCCCGGGGAGCATGCCTCACGGCAGGGCAGGGCAGGGGTGGGCGCCGGCGTAACGGTTCCGGGCTGGGCCCTCTTCAGGTGTTCTTCTCGGAGCTGTCGTGCCGCCCCGCGCCCGGACGGTCCTGGCGGTGGCGGCTGCCCGGCAGCATCTCCTGCACCTTGGCCTTGAGTCCCTGTGTCAGCACCGAGCCGCGGTCGCTGTCGCCCTTGAGGATCGCGGCCGCCGCGGCCTCGATCTGGTCCAGTGAGGCGTGCGGCGGGATCGGCGGGACGGCCGGGTCGGTGCGGAAGTCGATCACGAACGGCCGGTCGGCGGCGAGGGCCCGGTCCCAGGCGGCTTCGACCTGCTTGGGCTTTTCCACCCGCACGCCGTCCAGGCCGATGCGCCGGGCGATGTCGGCGTAGGGGAGGTCGGGGATGTGCTGGGACTCCTCGAACTGGGGGGCGCCGGACAGGGCGCGCATCTCCCAGGTGACCTGGTTGAGGTCGCCGTTGTTCAGGACCGCCACGACGAGCCGCGGGTCGGACCACTCGCGGTAGTACTTCGCGGCGGTGACCAGTTCCATCATGCCGTTCATCTGCATCGCGCCGTCGCCGACCAGGGCGATGGCGGGCCGGTCCGGGTGGGCGAACTTCGCGCCGATGGCGTAGGGCACGCCGGGGCCCATGGAGGCCAGGGTGCCGGACAGGGAGCCGCGCATGTGCCCGCGCAGCCGCAGGTGGCGGGCGTACCAGTTGGCGGCCGACCCGGAGTCGGCGGAGAGGATCGCGTCGTCGGGCAGCTTGCCGTCCAGGGCGTGGACGACGTACTCCGGGTTGACGGGGTCGGCGCTGACCGCGGCACGGCGCTGCATGACCTCCCACCAGCGGGCCACGTTGTTCTCGATCGTGTCCCGCCATGCGCGGTCCTGCTTGCGGTGCAGCTTCGGCAGCAGGCGGCGCAGGGTCTCGCGGGCGTCACCGACGAGGTTGACCTCGTTCGGGTAGCGCAGGCCGATCATGTGCGGATCGATGTCGATCTGCACCGCCCTGGCCTGATCCAGTTCCGGCATGAACTGGGTGTAGGGGAAGCTGGAGCCGATCATCAGCAGGGTGTCGCACTTCTGCATCAGCTCGTAGGAGGGGCGGGTGCCCAGCAGACCGATGGCTCCGGTCACGTACGGCAGGTCGTCGGGCAGGGCGTCCTTGCCGAGGAGGGCCTTGGCCACTCCTGCACCCAGCACGTCCGCCAGCCGCTCGACCTCCTCGCGCGCGCCGCGGGCGCCCTGGCCGATCAGGACCGCGACCCGCTCCCCGGCGTTCAGCACGTCGGCGGCCCGCTGGAGGTCCTCGTCGGCCGGCACGGGTGCGGAGCGGCCCAGGCCGAGGCTGGAGGGGACCATCTTGAACGCGTGCGTGGGCGGGCTGTAGTCCAGCTCCTGCACGTCACCGGGGAGGATGATCGCGGTGACGGTGTGCTTCGCGTACGCGGTGCGGAACGCCCGGTCGATCACGTTCGGCAGCTGCTCGGGGACCGTGACCGTCTCGCAGAAGTCGGAGGCGACGTCCTTGTACAGACTCGCGAGGTCCACTTCCTGCTGGTAGGAGCCGCCCATGGCGCTGCGGTCGGTCTGCCCGACCAGCGCCACCACCGGCACGTGGTCCAGCTTGGCGTCGTACAGCCCGTTCAGCAGGTGGATGGCTCCGGGGCCGGAGGTGGCCGCGCACACCCCGACCTTGCCGGAGAACTTCGCGTAGCCGACGGCCTGGAACGCGGCCATCTCCTCGTGACGGGCCTGGACGAACTTCGGGTCGTTGTCCGCCCGCCCCCATGCCGCCAGCAGCCCGTTGATGCCGTCGCCCGCGTAGGCGAAGACATGGTCGACGTCCCACTCACGGAGCCGTTGGAGGATGTAGTCGGACACCTTGGTGCTGGCCATGAAGCTCCGTTCCGATCCCGTCGACGACCACGCCGCCCGCGGCCTTCGGAGCGTGCGTGACGACAGGGGCGCGCGGGGGCACGAGCGGTCCGGGTAACCCGTGCGGAATCGAGCGAAACGTTGCCCGGACCGAGCGGACACCCGTCACGTTGCCCGGACCGAGCGGACGCCCGTCGGTCCCGTCGGCCCCGTCGGCGGAGCGTCGGGGGCCCGGGCATCCGCCGGGCGCCCGGGCCCCGCCGGAGAACCGGAGCGAGGTCCTTGCGGGCCTGCTGCCATGCTTGGCACGGGTCGGGGCGGTTACCCGTCCGCCATGACGGACACACGACCGGACACCCGGCCCCTCGCTCTGATCACCGGCGCGTCCAGCGGAATCGGTCGCGAGCTCGCCCGGGAGTTCGCGCGGCACGGGTACGACCTCGTGGTGAACGCCGAGGACGAGGCGCTGGAGTCCGTGGCCGAGGAGGTGAGGACGACGGCGGGGGCCGAGGTCCGGGCGGTGCGTGCCGATCTCCGGTCGGGCGAGGGACGGTTCCGTCTCCTGGACGCGCTCGACGGCCTGACCGTCGACGTGGCCGTCCTCAACGCCGGGGTGGGCCAGGGCGGCGCCTTCGTGGACACCGATCTCGCCGACGATCAGGAGGTCATCGACCTCAACGTCACCGCCACCGTGCGGCTGGCCAAACCGCTGCTCAGGGGCATGGTGGTCCGTGGCGAGGGCCGGCTCGCCCTGACCTCGTCCGTCGCCTCGGCGATGCCCGGATCCTTTCAGCCGGTCTACAACGCCTCCAAGGCGTTCGTGCAGTCCTTCGCCCAGGCGTTGGCCGAGGAGGTCAAGGACACCGGCGTGACCGTCACCTCCTTCCTGCCGGGCCCCACCGACACCGAGTTCTTCGACCGGGCGGACATGGCGGACGACACCCGGATCGGCACCATGAAGAAGGACGATCCCGCACAGGTCGCCGCGCAGGCGTTCGAGGCGATCATGACGGGTGAGAGGAAGGCCGTCACCGGGTCGTTGAAGGCGAAGGCCCAGGGGCTGGCCGGGAAGGTGCTGCCCGACGGGCTCAAGGCGGCGGCCCACCGGCGCATGGCGGAGCCGGGCTCCGCGGGGACGGAGGACGAGGAACGGCGCACCCCGTGACGTCCGTCCAGCCGGGCCGCAGGGAGGGCGTTCGTGTCGTCCGCCCAGCCGGGCCGCCGGAGCTTCGGGTACCCGGGGGCCGTTCCCCGGCTCGTGCGGACACCGTCCGGCAGCCGCGGTGAGGGGCAGACCGTGCGGCCGTGACGGCGTGCCGTCCCCGGAGAGGCGGGATGCGCACGCGGGGCCGCTGGAAGTGTTCGGCGCGGTCCGGCTACCGGCGCCCGGCGCGGCGGATGCGGAGGGGACCGCGGGCGGACTCCTCCGCGACCGGCCGGCCCGCCTGGGTCACCTCGACCTCGCCGGCCGACACCAGACGCCAGGCGGCGCGGCGGACGGGTTCCATCAACGCCCGCCAGCCGTCGTCGTCACCGTCGTAGGCCGTGCGCGCGGCGTCGGACGGGCAGATCGAGGCGGTCGCCGAACGCTGGTCCAGCAGGCCGATGATGACCTGCTCCAGCCGCCGGTCCCGGTCTCGGTCCCGGCCATGATCCTGGCCCCGCTCCCGGGCCTCTTCCCGGTCCTCCGGATCTGCCATTTCTCCAGTGTGGCACCGTTCGCCGGGCGCGCGGGTTGTGCGGCGAGCCGGCCGCCACCGGTGGCCGAGGACCGTCGGCCGGGGGGCGACGACTTACCGCTGCACGAAGGGCGGTCCCGCCGTCGTCGTCCCGTGGGCCGGGGTGGTCCGTTGCCGTCCCGGCCCACGGGACACTGTCGTCAGGAGCCGGACAGCTCACCGCGGAGGGTGCGCGCGGCGGTCACCAGGTTCTCCAGGGAGGCCCGGGTCTCCGGCCACGCCCGGGTCTTCAGGCCGCAGTCGGGGTTGACCCACAGGCGTTCGGCCGGGATCGCCTCGAGGCCCGTGCGGAGGAGCGCGGCGGCTTCGTCCGCGTCGGGTACGCGCGGGGAGTGGATGTCGTACACGCCGGGGCCGGCCTCACGCGGGTAGCCGTGCGCGGCGAGTTCGCGGGCGACCTGCATGTGGGAGCGGGCGGCTTCCAGGCTGATGACGTCGGCGTCGAGGTCGTCGATGGCCTGGACGATGTCGCCGAACTCGGCGTAGCACATGTGGGTGTGGATCTGGGTGTCCGGGCGGACGCCGGAGGTGGTGAGGCGGAAGGCCTCCGTGGCCCAGGTCAGGTAGGCGGGGCGGTCGGTGGCGCGCAGCGGGAGGGTTTCGCGCAGGGCGGGTTCGTCGACCTGGATGACCGTGGTGCCGGCCGCCTCCAGGTCGGTGACCTCGTCGCGCAGGGCGAGGGAGACCTGGCGGGCGGTGTCGGCGCGGGGCTGGTCGTCGCGGACGAAGGACCAGGCGAGCATGGTGACCGGGCCGGTGAGCATGCCCTTGACGGGCTTGTCGGTGAGGGACTGGGCGTAGGTCGTCCAGCGGACCGTCATGGGCTCGGGGCGGGAGATGTCGCCGGCCAGGATCGGCGGGCGGACGTAGCGGGTGCCGTAGGACTGGACCCAGCCGTGCTGGGTGGCGAGGTAGCCCGTCAGCTGCTCCGCGAAGTACTGGACCATGTCGTTGCGTTCGGGTTCGCCGTGCACGAGGACGTCCAGGCCGGTCTTCTCCTGGAAGGAGATCACCTCCTGGATCTCCGTCTTGACGCGTTCCTCGTACCCGGCGGTGTCGAGACGGCCGGCGCGCAGGTCGGCGCGGGCGGTACGCAGTTCGGTGGTCTGCGGGAACGAACCGATGGTGGTGGTCGGCAGGAGCGGCAGGCCGAGGTGGGCGCGCTGGACGGCCGACCGTTCGGGGTACGGCTGGGAACGGCGGGTGTCGGTGTCGGACACGGCCTCCGTGCGGGCGCGGACGGCCGGGTCGCGGGTGATCGGGGAGGCGGCGCGGGCGGCCAGATCGGCGCGATTGGCGGCGAGTTCGGCGGCGATCGTGCCGGTGCCCCGGGCCAGGCCCTTGGCGAGGGTGACGATCTCGGTCGTCTTCTGCCGGGCGAAGGCGAGCCAGCGCAGGATCTGCGGGTCGATGTCGCGCTCGGCACCGGTGTCCAGGGGAACGTGGAGCAGGGAGCAGGAGGCCGAGACGTCGACGCGGTCGGCGAGTCCGAGAAGGGTGCCGAGGGTGGACAGCGACTTCTGGAGGTCGTTGATCCAGATGTTGCGGCCGTCGACCACGCCGGCGACCAGGCGCTTGCCGGGTAGTCCGCCGACGGCTGCGAGGGCGTCCAGGTTCGCCGCGGCGGACCCGGTGAAGTCCAGGGCGAGGCCGTCGACGGGGGCCTTGGCGAGGACGGGCAGGGCGTCGCCGAGGCGGTCGAAGTAGGAGGCGACGAGCAGCTTGGGGCGGTCGGTGAGGGCGCCGAGTTCGCGGTAGGCGCGCTCCAGGGCGGCGAGTTCGGCCGGGGTGCGGTCCTGGACGAAGGCCGGTTCGTCCAGCTGGACCCAGTCGGCGCCGGCCGCGCGCAGGTCGGCCAGGACTGCCGCGTACACGGGCAGCAGCCGGTCCAGGAGGGTGAGCGGTTCGAAGTCGGCGGGGGCGCCGGGGGCCGGCTTGGCCAGCAGCAGGTAGGTGACCGGGCCGACCAGGACCGGGCGGGCGGTCAGGGACAGCGCCAGGGCCTCCTTGAGCTCGGCGACCTGCTGGGAGGCGTCGGCGGTGAAGAGGGTGCCGGGGCCCAGTTCGGGGACCAGGTAGTGGTAGTTGGTGTCGAACCACTTGGTCATCTCCAGGGGAGCGACCTCCTGGGTGCCACGGGCCATGGCGAAGTAGCCGTCCAGGGCATCGGCCGCGACGGCGTCGCGATGGCGTTCCGGGACGGCGCCGACCATGACGGAGGTGTCGAGCACGTGGTCGTAGTACGAGAAGTCGCCGGTCGGCACCTCGTCGATGCCCGCCTCGGCGAGCTGCCGCCAGTGGGCGGCGCGCAGGTCGGCGGCGACGGAACGGAGCCGGGACGCGTCGACGCGGCCCTTCCAGTAGCCCTCGATCGCCTTCTTCAGTTCACGGTGCTGTCCCTGACGGGGGTAGCCGTACACGGTGGCCCGTGCTGCCGCGGCTGCGGACTTCGCTGTCACGGAGATCTCCTTCGCGAGATGAATCCCTGAGATCCCGGGGACGGGGGAGGACGCGAAGGGGACGGTGCACCGGACCGGACGCATGCGTTCCGGTGGCTGCGGGAACGTCCGCTCCGTCCGATGTGGTCGCCGACCCGCCCTCGAGGTCACCGGGATGTCCGCGCACGGAGTGGTCCGGGCGCGGGCAGGTGGCAGGTCTTCGGACTCGCGGGCCCGTCCTCCGTGCCGGAGGACACCTACTGGCCGTCGCTTCCCGGGTCCGGTACGTCGGACCCAGTGCGTGTGACGGCGGTCGTTCCCGCTCACCGCTGCGGGGCAGTCCCGGATTCCCACCGGGTTCCCTCTTGCGACGCGCCCGCCGTGGGGGTCCCCCATGCCTTTAGGGCTATGGGGGAGGACGGGGCGAACCAGCTGCACCCGCCAGCCTACGGGGTATGGGCTTCCCGGCGCCGGACTGTCCGTGTACCGGGACCGGGACGGAGACCGGAGCCGGGGCCGAGGCCTGGGCAGACGGCGGGGGGATCCGACGCGAAAAGGTGGATACTGGAACCTTCCGCCTCCTCCGTACCGAGCTTCTCGTGTGCACGTCACCCGGGACATGTCACCCGAGACACGTCACCCGGGGGCACACGCCCCCGGACCGGCACGCGGCGGGGGTGAAAGGGGGGCAGCGCGGGACGACGAGAGGTACACGCACATGGAGCACCCGAGGCGAGGGCCCGCCCCCGGGGAGCCCGAGCAGCAGACCCTGTTCGGGTGGGCCGACGCGGCACCGGAACCGGCGTCGACGCAGCCGTCCCGGCCGTCGTTCCGGGACAGTGACCGGGCGCGCCGGATGCTGGACATCCGGGAGATCTACGCGGAGCCGGCCGCCCTGGACTCCCCGCGTGGTGCCCGGATCGTCGCCGGGCTCCCGGGGGTCCGTGTCACCGAGGTGCCCGGCCACTGGCGCATCCCCTCCCTGCACGGCAACGACGGCAACGTCTCCCGCTGGGTACGGGTCAAGACCGAGACGCTGGTCCTCGGGGTGAAGCAGTCGCTCACGACCCGGCCCAACGGCCGGTCCGCCGACTGGATCGCCCCCGGCCCCTCCAACGGCTGCGCCATGGCCTGCGCGTACTGCTACGTCCCACGGCGCAAGGGGTACGCCAACCCCATCACCTTGTTCACCAACATCGAGGCGATCGTGGCGCACATCCGGCGCCACGTACGGGCGCAGGGGCCGAAGCCCGAGCCCAACCAGTGCGACCCTGAGGCGTGGGTCTACGACATCGGTGAGAACGGCGACTGTTCCGTCGATGCCCTGATCTGCGACAACACGGCCGACCTGATCACGGCGTTCCGGAGCCTGCCGACGGCGAAGGCGTCCTTCGCGACCAAGTTCGTCAACCCCGACCTGCTCGCTCTCGACCCGCAGGGGCGTACCCGGGTGCGTTTCTCGCTCATGCCCGCCGACGACTCCCGGCTGCTGGATCTGCGCACCAGTCCGGTCGCCGAGCGCATCGCCGCCGCGGCCGACTTCCTCGACGCGGGCTACGAGGTCCACTTCAACCTCTCGCCCGTCGTCCTGCGCGAGGGCTGGCAGCGGGACTGGGCCGACCTGCTCACCCACCTCGACGACGTGCTGCCCGCCCGTGTGAAGGAGCAGGCGGCCTGCGAGGTCATCATGCTCACCCACAACCGGGCGCTGCACGATGTCAACCTCGGCTGGCATCCGCAGGCCGAGGAGGTGCTGTGGCGGCCCGAGGTGCAGGAGGCGAAGCGCTCGCAGAACGGCGACCTCAACGTCCGCTACGCCCGCGACGTCAAGCGCCGGGCCCTGGCGGAACTGCGGGACCTGATCGCGGCCCGGGCGCCCTGGCTGCGCGTGCGGTACGCGTTCTGAGCGTGCCGCGTCGCGTCGCTTCCCGGCTCCGGGGGCGAGGGATGGTGCCCTGGGGGGGCGAGGGGCGGGGGCCCCGGCGCTGATCGCTCGGCCTGACGGCGCGGACCGCTTGACTTAGGTATGTCGTCATACCTAATATCCCGGGTGTGTCCGACAGCAGTGCCTCCGAACAGCGCATCGACCGCGTCGCCTCCGAGCTCGCGGCCTGCCTGCCTGCCCTGCACCGGGCACTGGACCGGCGGATCGCCGCCGGCTATGCCCACCCGAAGCCGCAGGAGGGCCAGCTCGCGCTGCTGCGGTACGTCGCCCAGCACGAAGGCACGACGGTGCGCGAGGCGGCGGCCGCACTGCTGATGAAGCCGAACAACGTCAGCGCCCTGGTCTCCCAGCTCACGGAGCGGGGAGAGCTGGAGCGGCGGCAGGACGGTGCCGACCGGCGCATCGCCCGCCTCCACCTCACGGCGACCTCCCGGCAGCGCATCGCCGAAGTGTCCGCCCTGGAGCGCGGCTACCTCGGTGAGGCGCTGCTCACGCTGACCGAGGGCGAGATGGACGCGCTCGGCTCCGCCATCGGCGCGCTCAACTCGCTCACGCGCGGTCTCCGCCCCGCAGCCGGCTGACAGACCGGCCCGCTGCGCGCGGGCACGAGGGGCGAGGCACGAAGGGCTCGGGCGCGAGGGGCCGAGGTCCGGTCCGGCTCACCACCGCCGGCCTCGTGTCGGCGCCGCCTCCCTTCCTCCCTTCCGTTCCCTCCATACCCCTCCCCTTCCCCTCCGTCTCCCGGGGCCTGCCGCGTGGCCCGTCCCCGGGACCGGGTGAATCCGGACGGACGTGCGGATTCACGCGGGCGTGAGCCTCGGGCGGGCATCCAGGGAAGTCCGGGGCCACCTCCGGACTCCCCTGGTCCTTCCTGATCCCGGGCGCCCCCGTGCTGCCGCGCGTCCTTTGGTTACCGCACCCCGCACCCCGCACTCCGCATACCGGTGACCGGTTGCTGGTCGACCGGTCGCCTGTCCTGCGGTGCGTATCCCCTTCCGAGAAAGAAACGGGCTTCCTTCATGACGTCCACTTCCGCGGCCCACACGGCCCCGGGCCCGGTGTCCGAGACCGGCAGGACCGCCGGCCGCCGGGGCAACCCCTGGCTCGCTCTGATCGCCGTGTCATTCGGCCTGCTCATGGTGCAGCTCGACGGCTCCGTCGTGGCCATCGCCAACCCGGCGATCGGCAAGGACCTCGGGGCGACCACGGCCGAGCTCCAGTGGGTCACCAATTCCTACCTGCTCGCACTCGCGGCCTCGATGATCCTCGGCGGCAAGCTGGGCGACCGGTTCGGCCGGCGCTTCTACTACCTCGCCGGAGTCGGCGGCTTCGTCGTCACCTCCGTCGCCATCGGTCTGGCGGGCAGCATCGAGGGTGTCATCGCCTTCCGCGCCCTCCAGGGCCTGTGCGGGGGCATCCTCATGCCCAACACCCTGGGCATCCTGCGGGCCGTCTTCCCGCCGCGGCGATTCCCGCTCGCGGTGGGCATCTGGGGCATGGTCTCGGCCGTCTCCACCTCGCTCGGCCCCATCGTCGGCGGCCTGCTCGTCGAACACGTCGACTGGACGTGGGTCTTCTACCTCAACGCGCCGATCGGCCTCGTCGCGCTGCTGTTCAGCATCGCGGTGCTCAAGGAGTCCAGGAACGCGGACGGCGGCGGGCGCTTCGACATCGCCGGTGTCGTCCTCCTCACCGCGGGACTGCTCGCGCTCGTCTTCGGCATCGTCAAGGGCGAGACGTGGGGCTGGATGTCCGGCGGGACCCTCGGGTCCATCGCCCTCGGCCTGGTGCTGCTCGTCGCCTTCGGCTGGTACGAGACCCGGCAGCCGCATCCGCTGCTGCCGATGCGGCTGTTCCGCAACCGTTCACTGACCACCGGCACGGTGATGACGGTGCTGAACTTCTTCGTGATGCTCGGCGGCATCTTCTTCATCATGCTGTACCTGCAGAACGTGCGCGGCTACACGCCGGTCGAGGCCGGCATCAGCACCCTGCCGATGTCGATCGCCTCGCTGTTCGCCTCCCCGATCGGTTCCCAGCTGACCGCGCGGTTCGGGCCGCGGGCCACGATCCCGCTGGGACTGTGCCTGTCCGCCGCGGCCATGTTCGGCATGCTGACGTGGACCGTCGACTCGTCCTACGCGACGATGTGGCCGTCGTACATCGCGATGGGGCTCGGTGTCGGCATCGTGCTGCCCGCCACCGCCGCCGCGATCATCGGCAACGTGCCGGTCAGGGACGGCGGAGTGGCCTCCGGCCTGCAGTCCACGGCGCTCCAGGTCGGTGGTGCGCTCGGCACGTCCGTGCTGGTGACGGTGATCGCCGGCAAGGCCGGTTCGTCGCTGTTCGGTGAGCTGACCGGAGCCGGGGTTCCCGCGTCCGTGGCGCAGGGCCTGCAGAAGGCGGAGGACGCGGTGGCGATGGGCATCGCGCCGGTAACCTCCGACATGCCCGGACCGCTTCGGGCGGCGGTCGTGGAGGGCAGCGGCCAGGCCTTCGTCAACGGCCTGCACTCGGCCGTCACCGTCACCGGCGTGCTCTGCCTGATCGGTGCGGTGGTCGCGGTCGCCGGGATCAAGAGCCGTGCCGCGGAGGCGCGGACTGCGGCGGAGGACGTCCCGGAGCGCGCGGTGGCGGTCGCCGCTCACTGAGGGACGGGGCGCGACGCGGGCGGCGCACCGCCGGTCTCCTGCGGGAGGCCGGCGGTGCGCACGTGTCGGACCGGCGCGTGTACGCGGGAGACCGGCGGTGCGAGGTGATCAACGCCTCCGCATCACCGGTCTCACGCCTTCCCGCCCGTCCGGGGCGGACGCGGGCGCCGCGTCACGTCATGATCGTCAGAGCGCTGGACCAGTTCAGGCCGAGCCGTTCCTGGGACGCCATGTGCAGCAACTGGAACCCCTCCAACTGGCGCGCCCAGTGCAGCGGACCCACGTCCAGCGGGCGGAGCCCGGCCCCGGTCACGAGATCGGCCACGGTCTGCCTGGCCGCGTCGTCGTCCCCGGCGATGAAGACGTCCAGGGGCCGCCCGGCCACCTCTCCCTCCGCGAGCGGACCGGCGAACGTGGTGTTGAACGCCTTGACGACCCGGCTCTTGGGGGCGGCGGCCGCGATCTGCTCCGCTGCGGAGGTGTCGGAGGGTACGACCAGCTTGTCGAAGGTGCTGAAGTCGACGGGGTTGGAGATGTCGACGACGATCGTGCCGTCCAGGTTCTCGGCCCACGCCGCGGCGATGTCGCGCCCGGCCGGATACGGCAGGGCCAGGACGACGACGTCGGAGTCGGCCGCACGGTCGGCGTCGACCGCCGAGACGTCCGCCCCGGACGCGCCCTCGCGCAACTCGGTGGCCAGCTCCTCCGCCTTGGCCCTGGTGCGGTCGTGCAGGCGGAGGCTGTTCCCCCCGGCCAGGACCCGGGTACCGATGCCGCGGCCCATGTGGCCGGCGCCGACGATGGTGACGTTCATGGGGCGCTCCTCGGAAGACGGTCCCCCCTCCCTCCCACCCTCACACCACGATCCGGACGGTGCCACTGTTCCGGGTGTGCGCGTCCGCCTGTGGGCCGAGGGAGCCCGGGCCGTGGTCCCCTTGGTCCCCGTGGTCCGGTCGGCCGTACGGTCGTGTCGTGAGCACCGTCGACGACTCCGCCTACCGCTGCCGAACCGCTGTCCCGGAGGATGCCGAGGCCCTCGGGGCGCTGGACGGCTCCTTCACCACCGACAGGGTCTTCCGCGTCACCGTCACCGAGGAGGGGTTCGCGCTGCGGGAGGTCCCGGTGGACCCGCCCGTCACCAAGGTGTTCCCGGCCGACGCCCAGGACGGCGACGGCGAGGCCGACGCGGACGACGACAACTCCCGTACCTACGTCGCCCATACGCCCGACGGTGCGCCGGTCGGCTTCGTCGCCGTCTCCTACTCCGGCTGGAACCGCCGCCTGGTCGTCGAGGACATCGAGGTCGCCCCCGAGCACCGAGGGCGCGGGGTGGGCAGGGCCCTGATGGCGCTCGCGGTGGAGTTCGCCCGTGAGCGGGGCGCCGGGCATCTCTGGCTGGAAGTCAGCAACATCAACGCACCCGCCATCCACGCGTACCGACGGATGGGCTTCACCTTCTGCGGCCTGGACACGACCCTGTACGACGGCACCGCGTCGGAGGGCGAGCAGGCCCTGTACATGAGCATGCCGTGCCGTTGAGGACGACGCGGGGGTGTGCAACCACCGGCCCGTGCACTGGCCCCTGCCCTGTCTCCTGCTCCGGTCCATGGTTCCGGGAGCCGTGACTCGATGACGTCACGTCACTACCTAGTCCTGCGGTGGAGGCGTTGACGTGTCACCGCAACCGCGCGCCCGACTGTCGACGGTGATGCACTCACCCAACCGGCTGGCCATCCTGGGCGCGCTCCGTCACGTACAGCAGGTCAACTTCTCCGCGCTGCAAGAAGGGTTGGAGCTGTCGACGTCGGAACTCTCGCGTCAGTTGGCGATCTTGGAGAAGGAGGGACTCGTGGAGATCGCCAAGTTCCGCGAGCGACGGCATGCCGTCACCAGAGTCCGCCTCTCGCCTTCGGGGCGGGAGCGGTTCGAGGCATACCTCGACGAGCTGCGCAAGGTCGTGCAGTCGGACCTCGGCAGCTGACGAGGGCGGGTGGCGAGCGGGTTCACCGTCCGTGCCCCGCCTCTCCCAACCCACTGGATCGACCTGGCGGGAGGTGCCCCGGACAGCGAAGAGCCCTGCCGTCCGACGTGGAGGGCAGGGCTCCCGCTTCGACGGAGCGGGGTGGGGCGGCGTCAGGCGTGGGTGACGAAGTCCGCCCAGGCCTCGGGGGACACGGTGACGACGGGACCGGTCATGGCCTTGGAGTCCCGGATGTGCACCGACCCCGTACCGGCGGCGACCTCGACGCAGTCGCCACCCTCTGCTCCGCTGTAGCTGCTCTTGCGCCAGGTGAGGACGAGCGTGATGGGTGGTGAGGACTCGGTGGTGTTCATAGGTCTTCCAGCAGCCTCTCGATGAACTCCAGGGACTCTCTCGGGGTGAGAGCCTGGGATCGGATAATCCCATAGCGGGCCGCGGCCAGCGCCGTCTGCTGCGGGTCGGTCTGGAGAGTGCTGGTTCCCTGGGCCTCCGTGTACGCGAACTTCCTGCCGTCGTCACGCGTGACGACCGTGAACGGACCGTCCACACCCGCGCTCTCCTCGCAGTGGAGCGGAGCAATCTGGATCTCGACGTTGCGTTTCCGACCCACGACGAGCAAGTGCTCCAACTGCTCCCGCAGCACGCCGGTTCCGCCCAGTGGGCGCCGCAGCACCGACTCGTCCATGACGAAGCTCAGCAACGGCGCGGACGGCCGGTCGAAGATGTCCTGGCGGGCGAGGCGTGCAGCGACCCGCTGCTCAATGGTCTCCTGATCCAGCGGCGGCCGCCGCATGGCCAGTACGGCTCTCATGTAGGCCTCGGTCTGGAGGAGGCCCTTGACCACGAGCGTGTCGTAAGCCAGCAGCTCGATGGCCACCTTCTCCAGGCTCGCCATCCCCTGGAAGAACACCGGATACTGGGCCCGTTCCACCTGCTCCTTCCACACCGTCAGCAGGCCGCCCGCGTCCAGTACCTCGTCGGCCCGCTCGATGGTCCTCGGTGACGGGATGCGGCGGCCCTGTTCGTAGGACGCGACGGTGGACGCGGAATAGCCGATGCGGCGTCCGAACTCCTCGCGTTCCAGGCCCGCTCTCAGGCGCAGGGTCTTCAGTGTCCGCCCGAACGCGACGACGACGGCCTGCCCGGTCGTGTCGGCCGCCGCCCCGTCCGTGTCGTCCGTCATGACGGACTCGCCCCCCGGCTTCGTGCCCTCGGTCATCGGTGCCCCCTGTCGCCTCCCGTGCCCAACGGCTTGCCGCCCGGTCCCGTCACGCACCGCGCCACGTACGGGGGGAGGTGGTGCGCGTACAACGGACCGCGTCGTCGGGTCGCCGCTGGTCACGCCGTGCGGCCGACGGGACCGTGGAGGGCGTGACGAATCACCTCCCGGGTGCCGTCGGCACCGTCCGGTCCGCGGTCGAGGCCGATGCGTCGGGCCGCGCCTTCGAGATGCGCTTCACCTCCACCCCGCGCGGTGCGCGCCTGGCCCGCCGGCTGGCCGCGCACCGGCTGGACGCCTGGGGTGTCCCCTACGGGACCGGACCGCACGAGGAGATCGTGGTGGTCGTCGGCGAGCTGGCCGCGAATGCCGTACGGCACGGTCGTGTGGGCGGCCGGGACTTCCACCTCCGCCTGGAGGTGACGGCATGCCCCCGCACGGTGCGCATCGACGTCACCGACACGCGGGGCGACCGGACCCCGCCCGAACCGGCACAGGTGCGGGCGCCGGGGGCGGAGGACGCCGGCGGCCGGGGGTTGCTGCTGGTGGCGGGGCTGGCCGCCCGCTGGGGCTGGTATCCGCGGTGCGACGGCCCGGGCAAGACGGTGTGGGCGGAGTACGCGCTACCGGCCACCGGGTGAGGAGAGGGCGCGGCCCGGGCTTGACCCTGACATCGTGACAAGGTGTCCCCTGGGTGCAGGAGGTGGTTTCGATCAACCCGACCAACGGAACCCCGCAGCAGACCCGAGTGGCCGCCGCCCTGAGTGCCGAGACGTCGTCGGTGCGGCTCCAGGCGGCGATGGCGGCCGGTTCGGCGCCGGACCCCGCCCTGCTGGAGACGCTTGTCGAGCGGTGCGCGGTCGAGCCGGACTTCTTCGTGCGGGACATGCTGACCTGGGCGCTGATCCGCCTCCCGGCGGACCTCACCCTGTCCCGGCTGCGCACGGAGCTGGACTCCGGGCGCGCCCAGGCCCGGAGCCAGGCGCTTCACACGCTGTCCAAGATCGGTGACCGTCGTGCGTACGCCTGGATCAGGCGCCCGCTGCTGCACGACGCCGACGACGAGGTGGCGCGCACCGCGTGGCGGACGGCGGTGGCTCTCGTGCCCGGGGACGAGGAGGAGAGGGCCCGCCTGGGCGACGTGCTCGCGGAGCAGCTCGGGCGGGGCGACCGGACCGTTCGGCTGAGCCTGAGCCGGGCCCTCGTGGACCTGGGGGACGCGGTTTCGCCCGCTCTGGAGAAGGCGGCGGCGGACCCCGACCCGGAGGTGGCCACCCACGCCGCGGCCACCGAGCTGCTGCGCCGGGACCCGGAGGCCGGGTTCGACGCAGCCGTCGAGGAGGCGAAGCGGGTCGTCGCCCTCGGACCGGAACGGCTCGCCGCCGCGGAGGTGGCCGCCGCGACCGCGCGGCCCGTCGGGGACCACGGGGGCGGGACAGCCGGGGCCGCCGCTTCCGAGGGGGCGCCGCATGCTGATCGGTGAGGTGGCGCGGCACTCCGGGGTGAGCACCCGGATGCTGCGCCACTACGACGCCCTCGGGCTGGTGCGGCCGACCGGCCGGACCGTCGGCGGGTACCGGGAGTACTCCGCCGAGGACGTGCGCCGGATCTTCCACGTGCAGAGCCTGCGGTCCCTCGGGCTCTCGCTCCAGCAGATCGGGCGGGCGCTCGAGGATCCTGACTTCACCCCGTCCGCGCTGGTCGGTGATCTGATCCGGTGGACGGAGGACCGGCTGGAGCGGGAGCGCGAGCTGCTCGACAGGCTGCGCGCGATCGACGCGGCGGAGCCCGGTGACTGGCAGGACGTGCTGCGCGTCGTCGCCCTGATGCAGGGCCTCGGGTCGCCCAGCGCGGCGCGCAGGCAGCAGACGGTGCTCGGCCCGGCCGGTGGTGCTGACGGCGCCACCGAGCTGCTGGCCGAGGCGGTCCTCGCGGAGTCTGATCCGCACGTGGCGGGCGCCCTGCGTTGGGCGCTCGCCCGGTCGGCCGACGACGGCGGGGCGGTGGCGTCGCTGGCCGCCGGCCTGGACTCGGACGACGCGGCCGTCCGGCGTCGGGCGGTGCGGGCGGTCGTCGAGCTGGGGGCGGACGCGCCAGGGGCCTCCGCGGCGCTGACGGACGCGCTCGGGGACGAGGACGCGACGGTGCGCGGGCACGCGGCGCTGGCGCTCGGGCGGCGCGGCGCCGGGGACGCCGTCCCGGTGCTGGTCGCCATGGTGGTCGCGGGAGACCACGACGTGGAGGCGGCCGAGGCCCTGGCGTCACTGTCCCGGGACCCCGGCTGCGCGGACCGGATCACCACCGCGCTGACCGCAGAACTCGCCGCCCCCACAGCCCGGTCCGCGGCCCGGATCCGTCTGGTCCAGGCGCTGGTCGAGCTGCCGGGGGACGGCGTGCGGGAGGTCCTCCGGGACCTGACCCGGGACGACGATCCCGCCGTCGCCCTGGTCGCCTCGGCCTTCGTGACGGTGCTCGACGAGCGGTCCACCGGGGAGTGAGCCGCCCGCCCCGCCGGGTGAGGCTCAGCCCGCAGGAGGGAGGCTCAGTCCGCCGGCCGACCTCGGGGGCGTGCGCGGCTCAGTCCGCCGACCGACCTCGGGGCGTGCGCCGTTCAGTCCGCCGAGCGGCGCAGTTCGCGGGCGCGCAGCGCGATCTGCATCTCGAACTGGGCGGCGGGGTCGCGCAGTTCCTCGCCGAACACCTCCTCCAGCTGGCGCAGCCGGTAGCGCACCGTCTGCGCGTGCACGGCGAGGCGCTGGGCGACCTCGCTGGCGTTGCGGGCACAGCTGAGCCAGCACAGCAGCGTCTCGGCGAGCCGTTCACGCTGCGGGGAGCGCACGGCGTCGAGCGGGGCGAGGCGCTGCCGGGCGAGTTCGTCGACCAACTCCTCGTCGCGGAACAGCAGCAGGGTGGTCAGGTGGTCGGCGCACCGGACGAGGCCGCTGCCGGGCAGGATGCCGCGCTGCGCGAGGTCGAGCGCGTCGCGGGCCCAGCGCAGCGAGCGGGCGCCCGCGTCGAGCGGGACGGTGGGGCCGAGCGCGCCCCGCAGGCCGCGTAAGACCCCGGCGACGGCCCGTTCGCGGCCCGGTCCCTCCGGGTCCGGCACCACGAGAACGCCCGGCCGGCCGTCGAGCCGGGCGAGGAACTCCGGCGGCACGATGCGGTTGACGGTGTCGGGCTCCCCGGTGTGCTCCGTGACGACGACGGCGATGTCCCGGGGGAGCGGCCACTGCGCGGTGCGGGCGAGCTCGGCGACCGCCTCGGGGGAGACGGCCGCGTCACCGGTCAGCAGGTCGATCAACCGGCTGCGCCGCTGCTGGAGTTCGCCGGCGGCGTGCAACCGGGCCTCGGTGTAGCCGCTGGTGGTGGCGGCCGCCATCTCGTCCAGGTGCAGGAACATGGTTTCGCCGAACGCGATGAGTTCCTGCGGCGGCAGCCGGTGGACGTCGACGAGTTCGCTCACCCGGCGCCAGGTCACCCGCGCGCCGAGCCGCAGCGCCGCCTGGAAGGAGTCGAGGCTGCGCCCCTCGTCGGCCTCGCCCTGCCCGATGCGCCGGTACGTGGCCCTGACGTCGTCCCAGTCGGCCCCCGAGCCGGACAGGCGGGACAGGAAGCCCTCCAGGGCCTGTTCGACGCCCCGGTTGACCACGTGCATGTACGTCTCGTCCGTCGGCCGGGCGTACTCGGGGATCTCGGTGCGGATGGCCTGTACGACGTCCTCGGTGATCTCACGGAGGAATGGCCGCAGGTGGTCCTGGAGTTCAGCCGGGAGGTCCGTGGTGCGGGCGTGATCCGGTCCGTGCGGGATCCTGGTGCGGGCGTCGTCCATGGGGCTCCCTCGGTGTCAGGGACATCAAAGGCGGGCCCCGTGACCTTACCGGGGAGTAAGTCCCCGGGCCCGTCGGTGTCCGACAGATCCGGCAGCGATGCTTGTTATGCAAGTGACAACGATACGGTTCGTCCCTGCGCGTCCGCACACAAGTGGGCACAGCGTGCCATGGGCCACCATCCCGGCATGACGGATCTGTTCGAGCGACGGCCCGCCGAGGAACCCGGCGTGGGCTTCTACCCGCACGGCGTCCCGTGGTCCCTGCCCGTGCCCCGGGAGACGCTGCCCGACCTGCTCGACGGCGCGGCCCGCAGGTACGGGGGACGCACGGCCCTGGCCGCCCGGGGGCACCGTACCGGCTTCCGCGCGCTGCGCCGGACGGCCGCACGACTCGCCCCGGCACTGTCCCGGCTGGGCCTGCGGCGCGGCGACCACCTGGCGCTGCTGCTGCCGGACTGCCCGGAGGCGGTGGTGCTGTGCCACGCCGCGTGGCGGCTCGGCGTGGTCGTCGTACCCGGGAGCATTCGTGATCCCGGGCGGGCCCTGGCGCACGCGGCGGTGGCCGCCGTCCCGGAGGACCGGCTGTCCGAGGTGGCCGCTCGCGCGGACCGCGCGCTCCTGCGCGCCGTGGTGACCGTCCCGGTCGCCGCGGAGGGCAGGAGGGCGGGCGCTTCCTCCCGGACCGGGGGGCGGGAGGAAGCGGGGAAGCCGGTCGCGGGGGAGCCGGTCGCGGAACCGGCCGCGGCCGTCCGGCCCGCCGCGACCGTCCCGAACATCCCCGCCCAGCGCACGAGTTCGAGGCCGGTGCACACCGGCGTCGGCCCGCGGGCCGTCCCGGCGCGGCGCGGGCCGGTGGACATCGTGTCCTACCGGGACCTCGACCGGCGGGCGGGCGGCTCGCGGCCGGACCCGGTACGGGACTGGGACTGGTCCGGCGGGCCCGAACCCGACGACGTCGCCGTCGTCGTGCACCGGCGGGACGGCACCCGGATCTCACTGCCGCACCGCGCGATCGTGGCGGCGGCCCACCAGATCGTGGCGTGGCACACCGGCCCGTTGCCGCGCCGGCCCCGTCTGCTCTCCCTGGTCCCGCTGTCCGACGCCCGGGGGATCGTCCTGGTGACGGCGGCCCTGCTGGCCGGGTTCCGCACGGTGCTGGCGCCCGGCGGCGACCCGTCGGGCGTGCTGCGGGCGGCGCGCCGGCACACGCCCACCGTGCTGGTGGCCCCGCCCGCCGCACTGGGCCGGCTCCTGGCGTGCTCCGCCCGGGAACGGCAGGCGCTGGCCGCGGTGCGCACCATCGTCACGGCTCCGCTGGACGTCACCACCGGCGAGCGGTTACGGGCGGCGGTGGGCGCCCGCGTCGTGGAGGCGTACGGGCCCACCGCCGCCGCGGGCGTCGCCCTGGCCAACCCGCTCACCGACGGCGCCCGCCCGGGGACGGCGGGAGTGGCCCTGCCGCGCACCCGGGCCCGGATCGCCGTCGAGGGGTTCGCGGGCGTGGAGGCGCTGCCGGGCCACGCCGGTGAACTGCTGCTGCACGGACCGCAGATCGGCGACGACCAGGGCCGCCGGGCGGGCGGCTGGCTGCGCACGGGGTGCCGCGCGGTGCGCGGTCCGGACGGGTTCGTCACCCTGCTGGGGCGGACGGGGGACCGGTAGTGGCTGCGTCGCGTGCGCAATTCCCCGGGGCCACCGGGCTACCGGGCCACCGGGCCACCGGACCACCGGGGTCACCGGGCCATCGGGCCATCGAGCCTCAGGCTCCGAGGTCTCGCCGCCGTGCCGATCATGACGGCCGTCGATCGGACAGGAGCCCTGATCGGGTGATCATGGGCCCGGCCCGGCCCGGCATGGGATTGGGCCCGGCCCGGCCCGGCATGGGATTGGACCCGGCCCGGTCCGGCATGGGATCGGACCCGGCGGTGGGCGGGAGAAAATCGAGGGAGCGGGCGACCGTGCGCTGTTACGGTCGGGCGCCATGAGCTGGCTTCCCGAGGACTTCGTCCACCCCGTCCAGGTACCGCTGCCGGGCGGTGGTCATCATCTGCGGCCGATCCGGGAGGCGGACACCCCGCTCGACTATCCGGCCGTGATGGGTTCGCGTGAGCGGCTGTGGACCATCTTCGGCCCGGCCTGGGGCTGGCCCGCGGCCACCATGACCTACGAGGCCGACCGGGCCGACCTGGTGCGCCACGAGCAGGAGATCGCCGCGCACCAGTCCTTCAACTACGCGCTGTTCGACGCGGCGGAGACGGCCCTGCTCGGGTGTGTCTACATCGACCCGCCGGAGAGGGCCGGCGCGGACGGCGAGATCTCCTGGTGGGTGGTGGACGACCTGGTGGGCAGCGAGGTCGAGCAGGCCCTCGACGCGCTGGTGCCGCAGTGGATCGCCGCCGACTGGCCGTTCCAGCAGCCGCGCTTCCTCGGCCGCGACATCTCCTGGTCGGACTGGCTCGCCCTGCCGGAGCACCCCGACGCGCGAGTGCCGTGAACGGGTGCGGACGGCACCGGGCGACGGGCCCGGTGCCGTCCGCCCGCCCCGACCCCAGGGGGCGTGCCCCTCGGGGGCGTGGGGCCGGGGTGGCTCGCACGGCGCGGCTCGGACGATGCGGCTCGCGGCTCGCACGGCGCGGCCCGCGGCCCGGACGGTACAGCTCGGACGAGGTGTGACTCAGACCGCTGCCGGGGCCGGGGTGCCGTCGTGGCCGGCTGCCGAGGCGGCCTGGGCCGCCTCCTCGGTGGAGCGCTCCGAGCGGATGCCGAGCATGCCGAAGGCGGTCAGGCCCGCGGCGACGAGGGCCGCCACCCCGCACACCAGGTAGGCCGTGTGGAAGCCGCTGCCCAGGGCCTCCAGGGCGACACCGTGGGCGGCGGAGCCGGGGGCGCCCGGCGGCAGGCTGTTCACGGCGATGGGTCCGCCGGCCTCGGCGATCTGCCGTGCGGCGGCCATCTGGTCGGCGGGCAGGTCCGCGCCGGCGAGGCCGGACATGAAGGCCGAGCCCGCGTTGCTCAGGGCGACGGCGCTGACGACCACGGGACCGAGGACGAAGCCGAGGTCGCGCAGCATGTTGGTGGTGGCGCTGGCCATGCCCGCCAGGTGCAGCGGGACGCTGTTCAGCGCCACGGCCGTCACCGAGCTGACGGTGCAGGCGAAGCCGACGCCGATGAGCAGGGCCGGGGCGACGAACGCGCCGAGGCTCGTGTCGGTGACGTCGAGCCGGGTGGCCAGCAGGCAGCCCGCCGCCATCACCAGGAACCCGGAGGTGAGCAGCCAGGCCGGGGCGACCCGGTGCAGCAGGCGCGAGACGACGGGGATGAGCAGGAAGGCGGGGCCCTGGAGGAGCAGGAAGGGCACCGCCACGCGGAGCGGGTCCTGGTGCTGGACGGGGCCGAGCCACATGCTCGTCGCGAAGCAGGCGCCGAGGAAGGCCAGCATGCCGATCACCGCGACGACGGACGACACGGTGAAGGCCCGGTTGCGGAACAGCTTCAGGTCGAAGATCGGTGACTCGGCACCCAGCTCCACCAGGACGAACCCGGCCAGGAAGCAGGCGCCGAGGCCGAAGGCGAGCATGACGGGCAGGGTGGTCCAGCCCGACTCGGGGCCCTCGACGGCGCCGTACAGGACGAGGATCAGGCCGAGGGCGAAGGTGATCTGGCCCGGGACGTCCAGCTTGCGGCCCTCGGGGGCCTTGGACTCCGTCGCCAGCAGGGCGGTGACCACCATGCTGACCAGGGCGAGCCCCACGAGCACCCAGAACGAGCCGCGCCACGAGCCGACCTTGGCGAACATGCCGCCGAGCAGCGGGGAGAGGGCGGCACCGGCCGACAGGAAGCCGCTCCACAGGGCGACCGCGTGCGCGCGTTCCCGCTTGGTGCGGGTGACCGCGGTGATCGCGGTCAGCGAGCCGGGGAACATGGCTCCGGCGCCGAGGCCGTTGAGGGCGGCACCGACCCACAGGACCTGCACGGTGGGCGCGAGCGCGGCCACGGAGCTGCCCGCCACGACCAGGGCGGTACCGGCGACGACCAGACGCCGGCGGCCGAAGAGGTCACCGAGGACACCGAAGGTGAACTCGAAGCAGACCACCGCGATCATGAAGGTCGCGGTGATCCAGGTGAGCTGGGATCCGTGGGTGTTGAGGTCCTGCTGGAACAGTCCGTTCAGCGAGGCCGGCAGCGCGTTCGCGACCTGGGCGACGAACACCGCGCCACAGGCGGCGGCCAGCGTGCCCGCGTAGCCCGGCATCCGGACAGCCCCCGCGGTTGGGCCCTGGGACGTCGACGTCCCGTTGTTGACGGTCATTGCTGTGATCTCCATGGCTGGGGAAAGAGGGCGTCCCGGGAACGGGAGCCTGGAGAGCCGTGAGGCGACAGCCCGGCGGTCGCGGTGGGGGAAGGGCACGACAGCGGGTCGGGCGTGATGCCGTGGAGAATGGCATTGGCTTTACGTGGCGTCAATGCTTTGAGCATGCCCTAAAGTAAGCAACTGCTCCGTAAGGCAAGGTTTCCGCATGTCGCCTCAGGGGGCGGACCGGTTCGTGGCCGCCCGCCCTGCACAGTCTGTAAGGAAGGCTTACGTAACGTGTGGAGTGGTGTCGGTCCGCCCGTTCGGCGGGCAGAGCCGCGCGTTAGGATCCGGGGCATGGCGAACCTTCGTGAAGCGCACAAGCAGATGACGCGCCGTCTGCTGCTGGAATCGGCGCTCGAACTCTTCGACGCGAAGGGGTACGCCGGCACCACGGTGGACGACATCGCGACCGCCGCGGGCACCACGCGCGTCACCTTCTACGCGTACTTCCCCTCCCGCAGCGAGCTGATGAGGGCGCTCATCGACGAGCGGCTCAACGAGGCGCTGCGCCGGGTCCGTTCCGCCGAACACGGTTCCACGGCCCACGACCTGGTCGCGACCGTCGCCGAGGGCACACCGGAGGCGATCGCGGCGTGGCTGCGGCAGACCGCCGAGCGGTGGCCGGACATCCGGCCCATCATCCGTGCCGGGCGCGCCGCCGCCGTGGTCGATCCGGAGCTCACCGACCTGGTGGAGGGCTGGCTGGAGGAGGCGATCAGCGACATCGAGGACGGTCTGGACCGCGCGGGCCGCTTCGAACCGCACCAGCGCCGCTTCCGCGGCGTCCTCGCGATGGCCCAGTTGGACTTCGTCGCCCAGAACTGGCACCGCGCCGACTGGAAGCTCAGCCGGGACCAGATGCTGGACGAACTCGGCGAGAGCTGGGTACGGCTCCTGACCTGACCTGACCTGACCGGGCCTGCCCTGCCCTGGCCTGACTCGACCTGACCGGGTCTCACCGGGCCTGGTGTGGCCTCTCACCGGGCCTCGCGTGGCCTGGCCTCTCAGCGGGCCTGCCGCACACCGAGCCGCTCAGGCCGGTCCCACCCGGCCCACGACGATTCGTCCGCCGCACCGCGCCACAGGCCCCGTCCCGCCACACCGCGCCACAGGCCCCGTCCCGCCACACCGCGCCACAGGTCCCCGCCCGCCCCACCACGCGCCCCGTCCCGCCGCACCACGCCCCGGCGAGCCGCCGGCGCCCGGAGCAGCCGCCGACACCCGCAGCAGCGGCCGGCACCCGGAGCAGCCGCCGGCACCCAGGGCGGCCCCGGGCGCCCGGGGCAGTGCCGGGCGCCCCGGGGCGGCGGCGCGAGCCATCCCGCCCCTGCCCGGGGTTCCAGGGCGTCACCGGCGCCCGTCAGAGCTGCGCGGCGGCGTCCCGGAGCAGGGTGCGGAACCAGGCGACGAACTCCTGGTCGCCCGAGCGCGGGTTCCACACCATGTCGATCCCGAGACCGGGCAGCGGGAACGGGAACTCCTCGATCCGCAGGTCGGCCAGCGTCCGCATGGCCGCGGCGACCCGGTACCGGAAGAGGGCGACGCCCCCGGCGCGGGCGACCAGGACCGGCACGAGCAGGAAGTCGGAGACCCGCAGGCCGACCCGGTAGGGGACTCCGTGGTCCTCCAGCACCGAGTACGGGAACACCCGCCGTTCGGTGTCGACGACGATGTGGGGGCGGCCCGTCAGCAGGTCCAGGGTGCTCTCTTCCGGCCGGGCGTCCGCGCCGGCCACGACCACCACGCGGTCGTCGTAGAGACGTTCGCGCGGGTGCGGGGCGAAGTGCGCCTCGGAGATGAGGACGACGTCGACGCCCTGGTCGGTGAAGGTCGCCTCGGTGGGCACCGTGATGGTGCGCAGCCGCAGGGTCACGCCCGGCGCCCGTTCGGAGACCAGCCGGATGAGGTGCGGGCCCATGACGAAGGCGGTGCTGTTCGTCATGGCCACCGTGACGACCCGGTGGTCCGTGGCGGGGTCGAAGGAGGGCAGGTCGACGATGTGCGCCGTCTGCTGCAGCACGCTGCGCAGCGGGGCCAGGAGCTGGGTGGCCTTCGGGGTCAGGGTGACGCCCGGCCCCTGCCGGACGACGAGGTCGTCGTCCAGCAGCCGCCGCATCCGCGCCAGGGCGTGACTCATCGCGGGCTGGGAGAGGCCGACCCGCGCCGCGGCACGGGTGACCGAGCGCTCCTCCAGGAGCGCGAGGAGGGGCACCAGCAGGTTGAGGTTGACCGAGGCCAGACGGTCCAGCGACGAACCCGCGGCGCCCTCCGCCCCGGCCCCCGTGCCGTCCGGTGCTCCGGCCCCCGTAACCTCCGCGTCGGCCCTCGTGCCGTCCGCGCGGTCGCCTTCCGCCTGATCGCCTGTGCCGCCCGGTGCCCCGGCCCCCGTACCGGCCCCCGTACCGTCCCGCGCGTCGTCCGCCGCGTCGTCCTCCGCGCGGTTCTCGGCCTCGTCCATGGCCAGGAATGCTACGCGGCGGACTCGCTCAGCCGGCGCAGCCGCGGGATCGGGATCCGGTAGTTGAGCGCCGCGGCGAGGCCGATGCCGTCGGCGTGCTGCCAGCGCATGAGCGCCCGGCCGGTCCCGGGCTCGCCGTCCACGAGGACGGGGTCCCCGGTCGGCGGCAGCGGGCCGACGGCCTTGAGGTTCAGCCCGAACTGCTCGGTCCAGAAGTAGGGCTGGAACGCCAGCGCAGGCGCGTCCGCGCCCTGCACCAGGGCCCTTGCGGCGCACTTCGCCTGCTCGATCGCGCTGCTCCACAGCGGGATGCGGCGCGGACCGGACGGGGTGGGCAGGCCCACGAGGTCACCGGCGGCGGCGATGTCCGGCCGGGCCAGCCCGCGCGCGTCCACCGGGACGACGCCCCGCTTCACGAGTCCCGTGCCGTCCAGCCACTCCGTGTTGGGTACGTCGCCGACGGCGGACACCACGAGGTCCGCCTCCAGCACCGTGCCCTCCGCGAGGACCACCCGCGGGTTGTCCTCCCCCCGCCCCTCCAGGCGGGCCGAAGCGGTGTCGACGACCGTGAGCCCCTGTTCCCGCGCCGCCGTCACGAAGACGCCGGCCAGGTATGGGCCGAGCTGCACGGTCAGCGGCAGCCCCTGGGAGACGACGGTGACCTCGCACCCCGTGGCGAGGCAGCCCGAGGCGATCTCCATGCCGAGCGGACCGCCGCCGACCACGACGACCGACGGGCGGCCGGCCAGCCGGCCGCGCAGCGTCAGCGCGTCGTCGAGCCCGCGCAGGGTGATCTCCCCGTCCAGCGCGGACAGCCGCCGGGCCCGGGAGCCGGTGGCCAGGACGATCCCGTCGTAGGGCAGGTCGGTTCCGTCGTCGAGGCGGACGCGGCGGCGGTCCGGGTCGAGCCCGGTCGCCCGGACGCCCAGCAGCTCGGTGGCTCCGTGGGCGGCCGGCGGCAGCTCGTGCGCGGTCAGGTCCTCACCGTCGAGCAGGAGCGCCTTCGACAGGGCCGGGCGGCTGTACGCCGGGTGCGGCTCGTCGCCGATGATCGTCAGCTCGCCGTCGAAGCCGCTCTCGCGCAGGGTGTCGGCCGCGGTGAGCCCGGCGATGCCGTTGCCGACCACCACCACGCGCCGCAGGGTGGCGGTGCTCATGCCAGCCTCAGCGCGGCGACCGGGCACACCCGGACGGCGGCGTTCGCCGCGGCGGCGTCCGCGGTGTCCGCCGGCTGGCGGTCCAGGACGAGTTCGCCGTCGTCGTCCAGGTGCATGAGCTGCGGGGCGGCCTCCTCGCACAGGCCGTGCCCCTCGCAACGGGCGCGGTCGAGAACGATGTTCATGCCGGGACCACCTCCAGGACGGGGAGTTTCTCGATGCTGCGGGTGATGTTGCTGGGGACGCGGTCCTCCGGGCCCAGGACGAGGCGCTCCACGCGACGGGACAGCGCGTCGATGACGGCGTGCGCCTCCAGGCGGGCGAGCCCCTGGCCGGCGCAGCCGTGCGGCCCGTACCCGAAGGACAGGTGGTCGATCGGGTTGCGCTCGACGAGAAAGGCGTCCGCGTTCTCGTAGTGCCGGGGGTCGCGGTTGCCGGCGCCGAACAGGACGGCGACCTGGGCCCCTTCGGGGATGAGGGTGCCGTCGACGGTGACGTCCCGGGTGACGCGGCGTCCCCAGGCGTGGATCGGGGCCCAGTAGCGCAGCACCTCGCTGAACGCGCTCGGCACCAGCGAGGGGTCCTCGCGGATCAGCGCGAGCTGGTCGGGGTGCTTCCCGAACAGGGCGACGATGTTGCCGATCGAGGCCATCGTGGTGTCGACGCCCGCCCCGAGGTACTGGTGGATGATGTGTCCGGCGGTGCCCGCGGGGATGTCGCCCCGGGCCTCGGCGTGGAAGATGCCGCGGCCCACGGAGCCCTCGGCCAGGTCGGCGGCCCTGACCTGGGAGCACCAGGCGTACAGCTCGCCGGCGATCGGGAAGTTCTCGGCGGTGCGCTGGTTCATCGGGCCGATGACCTGCATGGCGGCCTGGCCCCAGCGCAGCATGTTGTCGCGCGCCTCGCCGGTGAAGCCGATCAGGTCCGCGACGACCTCCAGGGGGAACGCCCGGGCGAGCGCGTCGATCGCCTCGAAGGAGCCCTGCTCGACGAGGGCGGCCACCAGGGCGTCCGCCTTGGCCTCGATCTGCCCCTTCAGACCGCGCAGCGCGCGGGGCGACAGGTTCTCGGTGAGGGTGGCGCGCAGCTGGGTGTGCACCGGCGGGTCGGAGGCGAGCGAGGTTCCGGTGAGTGCCTCGTTGACCGCCGGATTGAATCCGATCGACGTGGAGGAGAAGGACTCCCAGTCCGCCAGGGCGCCCCGGATCGCGTCGTAGCGCGTCAGCGCGTAGACGTCGTTCTCCGGCAGGTGGACGACGGAGCCGAGGTCCCGCAGCGCGGCGTAGGCGGGGTACGGGTCGAGGAGGACCTCGTCGGCGAAGAGGTCGAGGTCCGAAGTGGGTGGGGTGCTCATGCCCTCAGTGAAGGGAGCCCGCACCCATTCGGCAAGTGAATGTTCTGCATGATCCGACATGCATGCGACGCATGATCGCTGGTCACGAGCCCGGATCAGGGAAGTGTGCAATATTTTTTCTATGCGTTCATTTCATTGACGCCGTGTAAACCGAATGGCTACGGTGACCGCACCCACCGGGTGCCGCGCACCCCACCCCGGACACGTGAGGCAGCCATGAGCGTCGAGAGCACCACCGTCAACACCGTCCTGGGCCCGGTGCCGGCCGAGGAACTGGGCGTCGTCGCGATCCACGAGGCGCTGCTGTCCGTGGTGCCCGGCGCGGAGCACGCCTTCGACGTCACCCTCGACCGCGCCGAGATCTACGAGCTCCTCGCCGCGAAGCTGAAGGACTTCCGCGCCCACGGCGGCGGCACCCTCGTCGACAGCACCGGCATGTTCCACGGCCGGGACGTACGGCTGTACGAGACCCTGTCCCGCGCGACCGGCGTGCACATCGTCGCCTCCACCGGCCAGGGCCCGGAGGAACTCCTCGGCGGCTACTTCCTGACCCCGCAGACCAACCCGCCGACGCCGTGGCCGGCCGAGAAGTTCGCCGATCTGTTCGCCCGGGAGGTCACCGAGGGCATGGTCGTCCCCCGGGTGGAGCGGCGTGGCGCCGCCGGACTGGTGGCCACCGCCGCCACCCGGGAGGGCATGACGGCCACCGACGAGAGCCTGTTCCGCGGCGCCGCCCGCGCCGGACTCGCCACCGGCGTCGCCGTCTCCGTCCGCCCCGGCGCCGACGCCCTGCACGACCTCGACGTCGTCCTCGACGAGAAGCTGCCCGCCGACCGGGTCGTCGTCGGCGGACTCGACCGCCGGGACCTCGCCGCCGCCGGCGCCCCCCTGGAGGTCGCCCGCCGGGGTGCCCGCGTCGCCCTTGACCACGTCGGCACCGAGGACGAGGACCACCTCACCGACGCCGAACGCGCCGCCCTGGTCGCCGAGCTGGTGGCGGCCGGGTTCGCCGACCGCGTCCTGCTGTCCACCGGCGCCACCGGCGTCGCCAAGGGCCACACCGGCAACGACCTGCCCTACAGCCACGTTCTCACCGTCTTCGTCCCGCTCCTGAAGGCGCGCGGACTCGGCGACGAGGACACGCGGCGGATCCTCGAGACGAACCCGCGCGCACTGCTGTCGGTGCGACCGGCGCGCTGAGCGTCCGCCCGAACGACCGTCAGGCTTCAGGCTTCTTCATTCAAAGGTGAGTGCTGTGTCGAGAGTGAACACCGTCCTGGGGGCGGTCCCGGCCGAGGAACTGGGGCTCGTGGCCGTCCACGAGCACATCGGCTACGGGATGCCCGGCTCCGAGCTGGACACGACGTGGTGGAAGACCCCCGAGCAGCGGTACGAGGAGACCGTCCCCAAGCTGCGCGCGTTCCACGAGTACGGCGGCGGCACCTTCGTCGACGCCACCGGGATCTGCAACGGCCGTGACGTCGACTACTACAAGTCGCTGTCCGCCAAGACCGGCGTCCACATCGTCGCCTGCACCGGCTTCGTCGGCGGCGACACCGCGCTGCCGCACTTCGCCCGCGCCGACGTGGACTACCTGATGCGGCAGTTCGTCCACGAGATCACCGTCGGCATCGGCGACACCGGCAGCCTCGCCGGCGTCATCAAGGTCGGAGTCAGCCGCGGCGGTCGCATGACCGACCTCGACAAGCGCATCTACCGGGCCGCCGCCCGCGCCGCGCTCACCACGGGCGTGCCCATCCTCACCCACCTGGCGATCGACGCCGAGAATGCGATCTCCATCTTCCGCGAGGAAGGACTCCCCCTGGACCGCGTCCTGTTCGGACACGTCGACGACGGGGTCAACGCCGACAGGACCCGCGACGTGTGGATCGCCGAGCAGGGCGGACGCATCGGCTTCGACACCTTCGGCTACGAGACCGAACTCCCGGACCCGCCCTTCTGGGCCCGCCCCCGCAAGGAGCGCCTCGACCACTTCCTGCGGTTCATCGACGGCGGCCGCAGGATCGGGCAGGTCCTCGCCTCCGCCGACGCCAACTGCAGCCCGCTGGGCTGGCCCGGCGTCAAGGGCCACACCGTCAACTACATCTTCGAGGACCTCATTCCGGACCTCCGTGCCGCCGGTCTCGACGAGGCCGCCATCGAGACGATCTTCGTCCACAACCCGGCCGCCTTCCTCACCCTCCAGAAGTAGAGAGAACCACCATGCAGCTCTCGGACCTCAAGAACCTGAAGATCGCCGTCGTCGGAGCCGGCTACGGCGGCGCGGCGGCCGCCAAAGCGCTGAGCCTGCTCGGCGCCCGGGTCGACGTCTACGAACAGGCCACCCGCATCCGGGAGGTCGGCGCCGGCATCGGCCTGCGCCCGTCCACCATGAACCGCTTCCGCGAGTGGGGCATCTTCGACGCGATCGCGAAGGTCAGCTCCCCGAGCGAGTACTTCGAGATCCTCACCGCCACCGGTGACCCGATCATGAAGGAGGCGTGGCCCGCCGACGGCGAGCAGACCCACACCCACCTGATCCACCGCGGCGACTTCATCGAGGCACTGCTGGGCGTGCTCCCCGAGGGCATGGTGCACCTCGGCCACAAGCTGGAGGCCGTCGAGGACAAGGGCGACCGCTCCGTCCTGACGTTCGCCGACGGCAGGACCGTCGAGGCCGACCTGGTCGTCGGCGCCGACGGCATCAAGTCGGTCGTGCGGGACCGGCTGTTCAGCGACCAGGGCCCGGTCTTCTCCGGCGAGCGCGCCTACCGCGCGGTCATCTCCGTGGACGACGCCCACGGCATGGTCGTCGACGACAACCTGCGGATGTACATCGGCAAGGGCACGAAGATCTACCTGCTCCCGCTGCGCCACCGGGGCCAGGTCTCCTTCGACATCACCGCCCTGTGCCCGGACCCCACCTGGAACCCGCGGGTGACCCGGGAGGACATGCTGAAGACCGTCGAGGGCTTCGACGAGCGCCTGGTCTCCATCACCCGCGGGCTCGACCTCGACACCGTCAACGTCCGCGGCGTCTACGACATCGACCCCGTCGACACCTGGCACTCCGACTCCGTCGTCCTGCTCGGCGACGCGGCGCACTCGATGCTGCACCACCAGGGCCAGGGCGCCAACTCCGCCATCGAGGACGGCGGCGCGCTCGCCGACGCCCTGCGCGAGGCGGACTCCGTCAAGGAGGCGCTGGCCCTCTACCAGGCCACCCGCAAGCCGGTGACCGACAAGCTCCAGAGCATCTCGCGCCAGGGATGGAGCGAGGACGAGATCGACGAGGTCTTCCCCGGACAGAAGCCCGCGGCCGCCGCGGCCCAGGAGTAACCCATGCCTCTGCACCCCGAGATCGCCAAGGTCCTGGCGAGCCTGCCCGCCCCTCCCGAGGGCCCGCTCGACCCCGTCGCCCTGCGCGCCGCCGAGGAGGCGCAGGCCGCCCCGTCCGAGGAGCGGCTGCCCCTGCACGCCGTCGAGGACGTCACCGCCCGCACCGCCGCCGGGGACGTGCCCGTGCGGATCTACACCCCGGACGCCGCGGAACGCCACGGCGTGATCGTCTACTTCCACGGCGGCGCCTTCTTCCTCGGCAGCCTGGAGACCCACGACCACGTGGCGCGGTCGCTGGCCGCCGAGACCGGCCACAAGGTCGTCTCCGTGGACTACCGCCGGGCCCCCGAGGCCGCCTTCCCGGCCGGCCTCGACGACTGCCACGCCGTCGTGCGCTGGGTCGCCGGACAGGGCGACGAACTGGGCTGGGACGGCACCACCCTCGCCGTCGCCGGCGACAGCTCCGGCGGCAATTTCGCCGCCGCCGTCGCGGCCCGCGCACACGACGAGGGCTTCGACCGGATCACCCACCAGATCCTCTACTACCCCTCCCTGGACCTGGACTTCGACACCGGCCGCTACGCCTCGCTGCGGGAGAACGCCGTCGGCTACGGCCTGGAGACGGCGGGGCTGAAGCCCTTCAACGCCTTCTACCTGGACAGCGGCGCCGACCCCGCCGACCCGCTGGTCTCACCGGTCAAGCGGCAGGACCTCACCGGTCTGCCGAAGGCCCTCGTGGTCACCGCCGAGTTCGACCCGATGCGCGACGAGGGCGAGCTGTACGGGCAGCGGCTGCGCGAAGCCGGGGTGGAGGCCACGGTGAGCCGCTACCCGGGCGCCGGCCACGGCTTCGTCCAGCACTTCTCCTGGATCCCCGAGTACCACCGGGTCTTCGCGGAGACGCGGGACTTCCTCGGCCGGTCCTGACCGGCCACCCGGAACGAGCGGAGCGGAAGCAGCATGACGCGAGCAGTCCCCGTCCACCCCCTGGTCTCGCCATGGGGCCGGTTCGGGCTCTACAGCTTCTACATCGACGCGCCCCAGCCCGCGATCGTCGACACCGGTATCGCCTCGTCCCCCGCCGAGGGGATGGCGCCCGCGCTGGAGGCGATCGGGCGGCGCATCGAGGACGTGCGCTGGATCCTGCTGACGCACGGTCACATCGACCACGTCGGCGGGGCGTTCGCCCTCTGGGAGATGACCGGCCGGCGCGCCCAGGTGGTGATCCACGAGGCCGACGCGCCCTTCCTCCGCTCGCGCCGGGCCCATGTGGCGGAGTACGCCGCCGGGCGCGGCCGCTATCTGCGCGACCCGGAGGGCGAGGCGAAGGTGGCGGCCGCGGCCGACGCCGTCATCTCCGGCGAGACGGAGCCCACCCTGCTGGTCCGGGGCGGTGAGACCCTGTCCCTCGGCGGCGGGGTGACCGTGTCCGTGCACGCGGTCCCCGGGCACACGCCCGGCTCCGTCGCCTACGTCCTCGACGGGCAGCGGGCCGCGTTCACCGGGGACGCCGTCCAGGTGCACGGCGCGGCCAACGGCTTCCCCGGCTACACCGACCCGGGGGCCTACCGCGCCGGCCTGGAGCACCTGCGCGACACCGTCCGCCCGCGGCACCTCTACCTCGGGCACCCCTACCGCCGTGCCGACGGCACGCCCTACGGAGTGGAACTCGACGAGGACGAGGCCCGCCAGGCCCTCACCCAGAGCCTCGACATCGAGAGCCGGGTCGCCCGGGCGGCCTGCGACTGCCTGCGGGCCGGCCTCAGGGAGACGGACTCGCCGTACTCGCCGTTCGGGCCTGTCGCCGAGGAACTCGGCTACACCGGTGACCCCACCCTCGAACCGTCGCCGTTCTTCACCACGCTGGCCGGCTACCGCACGCACTTCGACCGCACCCCGTGACACAGGAGCACCACGTCATGACCGACCTCCAGACCATCCGGGCGGGCGAGCAGACCATCGCCGTCCGCAAGGACCTCCGGGTCCCGATGCGCGACGGCGTCGAGCTCGCCGTCGACGCCTACCACGGTCAGGACGACACCCCCCGCCCGGCCCTGATCGCGATGAGCGCCTACGGCAAGGAGCTCCAGGCCCTCGCCCTGACCACGCCCCCGCAGCTGCGGCCCAGCCCCATGTGGGACGGCTGCATCGAGGCGGGGGACATCGCCCGCGTGGTGAAGGAGGGGTACGTCCACGTCATCGGCGACATGCGCGGCACCGGCGACTCCGGCGGCGTCATGATCGGCAACTACAACTTCGGCGGGGTCTCCCAGGGGCAGGACCTGTACGACGTCGTCGAGTGGGTCGCCGCGCAGCCGTGGTGCGACGGCAACGTCGGCATGATCGGCATCTCCTACTTCGGCTCCATGCAGGTGCTCGCCGCCGCCGAACGCCCGCCGCACCTCAAGGCGATCTTCGTCAGCGGCGGCCACTACGACTTCTACGAGACGACGTACCACGGCGGCGTCATGTGGTTCATGCCGCGTGCCGCCCGTGAGGGACGCGGCGGCGACTCGGGCATCGCCCACACGAACGTCAGGTCCCGCATGCAGGAGGTGTACTCGCCCGAGGAGCTGAGGAAGCTGGTCGACGAGCGGCTGCGCGACCCGGACGTGGCGGCCTGGCCCAACCTGGTGCACGTCCTCAAGTACCCCAAGAACCGTGAGTTCTGGTTCGACATCGTGATGAACCCGCTCGACGGCGACTGGTACGAGGAGCGCAACCCGGTCAACCTGGCCCGGAACATCGACATCCCGGTCTACCTCCAGATCGACCAGGGCCGCGGCTGGACCGTCGACGGCCACATCGAGCTGTTCGACGTCCTCAAGGGCCCCAAGAAGCTGGACATCGGTTCCTACCCCCCGATGCAGTCGCGCCCCTGGATCGAGGAGCACGACAAGATGTTCCGCTGGTACGAGTACTGGCTCAAGGGCGTCGACAACGGGATCATGGACGAGCCGGCCGTGCAGGTCTTCGTGGAGGGCTCGCGCGAGGTCGTCACCGCCGGGCAGTGGCCGCCGAAGGAGACCGAGTACAGGTCCCTGTACCTGCGGCCCCGGCGCAAGCTGTCCTTCGAACCGGAGGCGATGGGTGCCGAGCACGCCGCCCCCGACGGCTTCTACCAGGCGCCGCTGACCGTCACCGACCGGGTGGAGATCCTCGACTGGCGCACCGAGCCGTTCGAGAAGCCCACCGAGCTGATCGGCACCGGTGCGGCGCACCTGTTCGCGGAGATCGACCAGGACGACACCAACTTCATCCTGCGCCTGTGGGACGAGGCCCCCGGCGGCAAGCGGCAGCTGATCACCAGCGGCTACCTCAAGGCGTCGCACCGCGAACTCGACGAGGAGCGCACCACCGAGGGCAACCCGTACCATCCGCACACCCGCGCGGTGCCGGTGGAGCCGGGGACGGTCCAGGAGTACGTGCTGCGGCTGTACCCGTTCGCGGCGACCTTCCTGCCGGGACACCGGCTGGTGGTGGAGCTGTCCAACAACGAGCCGCTCGCGGACGCGCACAACGCGCTGCTGCCGCCGGACGCCTTCCACCTGCCGGTGGGCCGCCCGGTCACGCACAAGATCTACCGGGACGCCGCCCACCCGTCCCGGCTGGTGCTGCCGTTCACCACGGCGCCCGCCACCGGCGCGGCGCAGTAGCGGCCCAGGACGCCTCAGGGCCGGCCGGGGGACACCGTCCCCCGGCCGGCCCTTCGCGCGCGGGTGCCGCGGCGGCTCACACCGCCTCGGCCAGGTCCCGCTCCACGGCCCGTGCCGAGGCGTCCAGGACGGCGACCAGGGACCGCAGCCGCTGCGGGTCGTACCGCACGCTCGGCATCGACACCGACAGGCCCGCCCGCGCCCGGCCGCCGGTGTCGCGCACCGGCACGCCGACCGCCACCAGCCCGCGTTCCGACCGCTCCCGGTTGACGGCGCAGCCGTTGCGGCGCAGCCGCTTCAACTCCGTGCGCAGCGCGTCCAGGTCGGGGCGCTCGCCGGGCCGGTCGGTGTACCGCTCCGGTGCGTAGACGTCCCTCAGCTCCTCGTCGGACAGGTCGGCGAGCAGCAGCAGACCGGCCGTCGTGCGGTGCGCCGGGAACACCATGCCCTCCCGGGAGCCCACCCGCAGGGTCTGCCGGCACTCCACGGAGGCGATGAAACGGGCCGTGTCCCCGGTGCGCACGATCAGGTTCGCCGTCTCGTCCAGCAGGTCGACGACCCGTTGCAGGTGCGGCAGGGCCACCGCGCGCAGCCGGGAGACGAAGGACTGGGAGTGCGCGGCGAGTTCCAGTACCGGCCCGGCCCGGTAGACGCGGTCCTCGCCCTGCACGGCGAAGTCCCGGTACACGAGCATCGCCAGCAGCCGGTGCGCGGTCGAACGCGCCACCCCGAGCCGCTCGGCGATCTGCGACACGGTCGCGCCGCCCTCCATCTGCAGCACGGTCGCCGCCCGCAGCGCGTGGTCCACGCTGGCGATGGGGTAGGGCGGCGGCGTCTTGAGCGGTTTGTCCATCCCGTCGGCCCTTCCGGAGGTCGTGGACGCCCCGGTGCCGGGCGCTCCGTCTCCCGCCATCCTCTCATGCGTTCTGCTCAGCAGAATTCGCATGTTCTTCAGAGAGGCACACGGCACCCTGGGGCCATGACGCACTCCTCCCTCGCCCACGACACGGTGACGGGTTCCCCGGTCCGGCTCGAAGCCGTGGCCGCGGAGGGGCAACCCGAGGTCACCCCCGCCCTCGAAGAGCTGTACCGGGGCTTCGAGAAGGAACTCCTGGTCCCCCTGTGGACCGAGATCGGCGACCTGATGCCGGCCCACCCGCGGTCCCGCGCCCTGCCGCACCTGTGGCGGTGGGAGCGCCTGCGGGAACTGGCCGCGCAGGCCGGCGAGCTGGTTCCGGTCGGCCGCGGCGGCGAGCGCCGCGCCATCGCGCTGGCCAACCCCTCGCTCGGCGGGCGGCCCTTCGCCACCCCGACGCTGTGGGCGGCCATCCAGTACCTGATGCCCGGCGAGGACGCCCCGGAGCACCGCCACACCCAGCACGCCTTCCGCTTCGTCGTCGAGGGCGAGGGCGTGTGGACGGTCGTCGGCCGCGACCCGGTGGCCATGCGGCGCGGCGACTTCCTGCCGCAGGCCGGCTGGAACATGCACGCCCACCACAACGCCACGTCCGAGCCGATGGCCTGGATCGACGGACTGGACATCCCCTTCCAGTACACGAGCGAGTCGCAGTTCTTCGAGTTCGGCCGGGACGAGATCAGCGACGCCGAGCGCATCACCCCCGACCGTTCGCGCTCCGAGCGGCTGTGGGGCCACCCCGGGCTGCGCCCGGTCGGCGCCGCACCGGCCGGCCCCGGCTCCCCGCTGCTCGCCTACCGCTGGGAGCACACCGACCGCGCCCTCGCCGACCAGCTCGCCCTGGAGGCCGAGGGGTACGGGGGCACCGTCGAGCCGGGACACGCCGCCGTCCGCTTCTCCGACCCGGCGACCGGCGCCGACGTCCTGCCGACCATCCGCGCCGAGGTGCACCGCGTCGCGCGCGGCACCGAGACGGCCCCGGTGCGCGAGACAGGGTCCTCCGTCTACCAGGTCTTCGACGGCTCCGGCACGGTCACCGTCGGCGACACCACCTGGTCGGTCAGCCGCGGCGACCTGTTCGTCGTCCCCTCCTGGCAGCCGTTCTCGGTCCGTTCCGAGGCCGGGTCCACCGACTCCGACTCCGGCGCCCTGGACCTGTTCCGGTTCAGCGACTCGCCGATCTTCGAAGCCCTGCGGCTCGACCGTACCCACGTGGAAGGAACCACCCGATGAAGCTCGCCACCCTCCGCACCGGCGGCACCACCCGCGCCGTGAAGCTGGACGGCGACGTCCTGGTCGACCTCGGCGCCCCCGACCTGGGCGCCCTGCTCGCCGAGGAGGGCTGGGCCGGGCGCGCGGCCGCCGTCACCTCCGACGGCGCCACCAGCTACCCGGTGGCGGGCGCCGACTTCGCCCCCGTGGTGCCGACCCCCTCCAAGGTGGTGTGCGTCGGCCTCAACTACCGCAACCACATCCAGGAGATGGGCCGCGACCTGCCCGAACACCCCACCCTGTTCGCCAAGTTCGCGGACTCTCTGATCGGCGCCGGCGACGACATCGTCCGGCCCGGCGAGACCGAGCAGTTCGACTGGGAGGTCGAGCTCGCGGTCGTCGTCGGCAAGGGCGTGCGCCGGGCCCGCGGCGAGGAGGCCGAGCAGGCCGTCGCCGGTTTCACCGTGCTCAACGACATCACCTGCCGGGACTGGCAGTTCCGCACCCGCGAGTGGCTCCAGGGCAAGATGTGGGACTCCACCACGCCGGTCGGCCCGTACCTGGTGACCCCCGACGAGCTGCCGGGCGGCGTCCGCCCCGCCCTCGACGTCACGCTCACCGTCGACGGCGAGGTGATGCAGTCCGACACCACCGGCGACCTGCTGTTCGACCCGGTCGACCTGATCGAGTACGTCTCGACCATCACCCGGCTGAACCCCGGTGACATCATCGCCACCGGCACCCCCGGCGGCGTCGGCCACGCCCGCAAGCCCGCCCGCTACCTCCTCGGCGGCGAGCGGATCGTCACCGAGATCCAGGGCATCGGCCGCCTGGAGAACACGGTCGTCAAGGAGAAGTCCGCCTGATGGCCCGCACCTTCGACCAGGCCCGCGACTGGAGCAGGCACGGCACGGAGCTGCTGCTGAAGGCCGCCGACGGTCTCGACGCCGCCGCCTTCGCCGGACCCAGCACGCTGCCGGGCTGGAGCCGGGCCCACCTGGCCGCCCACGTCGCCGCCAACGCTGAGGCGCTGTCCAACCTGGTCCACTGGGCTGCCACCGGCGAGCCCACCCCCATGTACGCCTCCCCCGAGGAGCGCGCCGCCGGCCTCGAGCGGGGCCGGGCCCTGCCCGCCGCCGAGCTGACCGCGTGGCTGCGTTCCTCGGCACGGGCGCTGGAGGAGGGCATGGCCGCGCTCGGCGACGAACAGTGGCGCCGCGAGGTGGTCACCGCGCAGGGCAGGACGGTGCCGGCTACCGAGGTGCCCTGGCTGCGGTCCCGGGAGGTGTGCGTGCACGCCGTCGACCTGGCGGCCGGCGTCACCTTCGGGGACCTGCAGGAGGACTTCCTGGCCGCCCTCTGCGACGACGTCGTGGCCAAGCGCTCCGCCGCCCCCGGTCCGGCCGTGACCCTGCGGGTGCCGGCCGGCGACACCACCTGGAACCTGCCCGGCGACGGCGAACCCGCCCTGGTCGAGGGCACGTTGCCGGACCTCGCGGCCTACCTCACCGGACGGGGCGCCGTGCCGCGCACCGCCGACGGAAGCCCCGCCCCCACGCTGGGCGCCTGGCTCTGACCAGGGGTCCGCGAACCGTAAGGAACCGATCATGAATCCTGAACCCACCCCCGCCGGGCGGCCCGACGTCCTCGTGGTCGGCGGCGGCATCGGCGGCCTCGGCGCCGCCTTCGCCCTGTCCCGCCAGGGGCTGCGGGTCCGTGTCCTGGAGCGGGCCCCGGCGTTCGGCGAGGTCGGCGCGGGCCTGCAGATCGCACCCAACTGCACGCGCATCCTCGACGAGTACGGTCTCCTCGACGAGGCCCGCGCACTCGGCGTCGTGCCGGACGCCATGGTGATGCGCGACGCCCTCGACTCCAGCGAGCTGACCCGGCTGGACCTGCGCGACCTGGAACGCCGCTACGGGTTCCCGTACATGGTCATCCACCGCAGCGACCTGCACGGCATCTTCCTGCGCGCCTGCGAGCGCGCCGGGGTCGAACTGCTCACCGACCGCACGGTCGTCGACTACGAGCAGACCGCGGACGGCGCCCTGGTGCGCCTGGCGGACGGCAGCACCGAGGAAGCTCCCCTGGTGATCGCCGCGGACGGCCTGAACTCCGTGGCGCGCACCAAGCTGATCGGCGACGACGTGGTCAGCTCCAGCTACGTCGCCTACCGGGCGGCCGTGCCGATCGAGCAGGTCCGGGACAACGGCATCGCGGAGAACGACGTCACCGTGTACGTCGGCCCGCGCTGCCACTTCGTCCAGTACGCCCTGCGCGGCGGCGACATGTTCAACCAGGTCGCCGTGTTCGAGTCGCCCAAGGCCCTGGCCGGCCAGGAGGACTGGGGCACCCCGGACGAGCTGGACGCCGCCTTCGAGGCGACCTGCGACCCCGTGCGCAAGGGCATCCCGCTGATGTGGCGGGACCGCTGGTGGCGGATGTTCGACCGGGACCCGGTCGACACCTGGGTCCACGGCCGCGTCGTCCTGCTCGGCGACGCCGCGCACCCGCCGCTGCAGTACATGGCGCAGGGCGCGATCATGGCCATCGAGGACGGCTGGGTGCTCGCCGAGCACTACGCGCGGCTGGCCGGGGCAGCCCCCGAGGGCACCCGACCCGCGTGGGAGGACGCGCTCGCCGCGTACCAGGCGGTCCGGGTGGAGCACTGCCGCCGCGTCCAGACCACCGCCCGCGCCTGGGGCGAACTGTGGCACCTCGACGGGGAGCCGCGGCTGCGCCGCAACGCGATCATGCGGGCCCGGGACACCTACGACTACCACTTCACCGACTGGGTGTACGGTCCCACCGCCCTGACTCCCGACGAGGAGCCGCCCCTGTTCACCCCGATCCCGCTGTCCTCGGCCGCCCCTGAGGAGACCGGGGGAGGTGCCCTGGCGGCGACCGGCAGCGACGCGGCGTAGACCCTCGACGCCCGTCGCCGGCCCCGCGCCGCCCCCACCGCCGCCCACGACCCCCGCCGGGGACGTGGGCGGCGGCTTTTTCAGGCGGGCACCGGCGGGGGAGGGGCGACGGGCCGGACGGGTCCGGAGAAGCCGAGCGTCCGGTAGACCGTCACGCCGTGCGCGAGACCCGCGCACGCCTGCGCCGCCGCGGTCGCGCGGTGGGTGTACGCCGGGTCCGCGGTGTCCAGCAGCACACCCAGGGCCGTCCCGCTGTGGCCGACCGCGACGCCCAGACCGCCGACCTCGCGGCAGATCTCGCACAGCGGGTCCAGCAGCCGTTTCGGGCGCAGCGCCTGGTTCATCCGCGCGCTGCGGGTGGCGATCCGGCCCACCGCGGCGAGGTCCTGGGCGCGCACGGCGAGGGTGAGCCGGTCCAGCAGGCGCGCGTACTCGCGCCGGTCGGCCGCCGTGAACGGCTTCGGGAGGCGGTTGAAGGCGACCGTGTCGACCGCGCCGCCCTCGTCCACGCCCACCACGGCCATCGGCGGCAGTGACCCGAGCACCGCCCGCAGCCGCACGCTGCGGTGGTGGAAGGCGACGATGCCGGGATGCAGCACGCCGTCGGTGGGCTCGATGCGGGCCAGGAGCCGCTCGATCCGGGCGGCGGGCATCGCCAGGCCGAGCGCCTGCCCCATGGCCCGCGCGGTGGCGACCAGATCGGCGGACGAACTGGCCAGCCCTTTGCCCTCCGGCAGCAGGCTGCTGACCGTGAGCACCCCGCCGGCCGGCCGCGGGGCCTCGGCGAGCAGGAGGCGGGCCAGCCGCAGGGCCTTGCGCTTCCCGGCCGGCCGCACCACCACGCCGGTGGCCGCCGGGTCCGGCCGGAAGACCGCTCTCGTCCAGCGCGCCACCGGCAGGGTGACCAGGAAGTCCCCGTCCCTCTCCGGCAGTACGCCCTGCAGCAGTTCGCCGAAGGTGCCGTGGGCGGTACCCACTCCGGTGCGCACGCGAGTCCTCCGTGATGGGGTGTCAGCCGTCATAGATGAAAGTGAAAATCATTTGTACGCGAGTGGGGCCGGAGTGGGCAACCCCGGGTTCCGTCCGCTGGCCGGCGCTCGTGCTACCGACTCTTTCGATGTTGACAATCATTTTCATTTGATGTGATGCTCACGCCGGTCCCGTCGCCGACCAGACAGGAGGACCGGCATGGACCCGCACATCGCGGAGGCGGTCAAGAGACCGGATCTCATCTCGCTGCAACCGGACTTGGTGTGTCTCCGCTTCGAGAGCATGAAGCTCCACTCGGCCCTCGGGGCGGTGCGCCACCTCCTGGAGACCGGCGCCGTCCGCCCCGGTGACACGCTCGTCGACAGCTCCAGCGGCATCTACGCCCACGCGCTCGCCCTCGCCTGCCACCGGTACGGGATGAAGTGCCACATCGTGGGCTCCACCACCGTCGACCACACCCTGCGCGTCCAGCTGGAGATCCTCGGCGCCACCCTGGAACAGGTCCGGCCCTCCCAGGACCTGCGCCTCGACCAGGAGTCCCGGGTGCGGCGCGTCGCCGAGATCCTGGACCGCAACCCCACGTACCACTGGATGCGCCAGTACCACGACGACATCCACTACCTCGGCTACCGCGAAGTGGCCGCACGGATCGACCGGGAGATCCCCGGCGTCCCCCTGACGCTGGTGGGCGGAGTCGGTTCCGGCGCCTCCACCGGTGCCCTCGCCACCTGGCTGCGCGAGGCCGGCCGCGACGTGTCGCTGGTCGGCGTCCAGCCCTTCGGGAGCGTCACCTTCGGCGCGCAGCACGTGACGGACCCCGACATGATCATCGCCGGGATCGGCAGCGCCATCGAGTTCCGCAACGTCCGCCACGCGCTCTACGACCGGATCCACTGGGTCGGCTTCGACTGCGCCCTCTCCGGTGCCGTCCAACTGCTCCGGGACACCGGCATCTTCGCCGGCCTGTCCACCGGTGCCGCCCACCTCGCCGCCCACTGGGAACGCCGCCGGGACGGCGCCCGCACCCACGTCTTCATCGCGCCCGACACCGGCCACCGCTACGTCGACGACGCCTACGCCCGGCACCGCGAGGCGAAGGACCCCGACGCCCTGAAACCGCACGAGATCACCGACCTGCGCGACCTGCGGCGCCCCTGGTCCACCGCGGCCCGAGCCGACCTGCGCCTGCCGGACTCCCCCCGCCCCGCCGACCGGAGAGACTGACATGCCCCACCCCGAGCCGCGCACCGTGGCCGCCCTGACCGACGCCGTCCTGGCCGGCGCCCACGGACCCGACCCCCACGCCCTGCACGTCACCAGCGCCTTCCGGATCTACCACACCACCCGGCTGGCCGGCGGCGATGTCACCTACCACAACCACTACTTCGTTCTGCGGACCGGACCCGTCTTCGGCGCCTGCGCCTTCGAGGCCGGCGAACTCGCCCCCGACATCTGCGAGAACGCCTCCGGACACACCCTCGCCGCGCTGCTGCGGCACCCGGCGACCCCCGTCCGGACCGCCGCGCTCGACGCCTACCTGTCCCACGTCACACCCCACCGGGAGGCGCCCGGCGCCGAACCCGTCGCCCTGCCCGCCGGCACCCCGGAGGTCCGGGCCCGCGCCCGGGACGCCGCCGTCGCCTCCCTGCTCGACATCGCGCCGGGCGCCAAGGTCGCCCTCATCGGCGTGGTCAACCCGCTCATCACCGCGATACACGAGCGGGGCGGCGTCTGCCTGCCCTGCGACCTCAACCTGCGCACCACGCAGTGGGGCGAGCCGGTCACCGACGACATGACCGAGGTGCTCGCCGCGGCCGACGCCGTCGTCGCCACCGGCATGACCCTGAGCAACGGCACCTTCGACCTCGTCCTCGAACACTGCCGGGACCAGGACGTCCCCCTCGTCGTCTACGCCCAGACCGGCAGCGCCGTCGCCCGCGCCTTCCTCTCCCGCGGCGTCACCGCCCTGAACGCCGAGCCCTTCCCGTTCTCCCAGTTCAGCGCCGAGCCCACGACGATGTACCGCTACCGGACCGGCCGCCCGGCCCCCGCACTCCCCGGCGAGGACGGCCCGTGAACACCGACGCCTCCCGCAACCCCGGGGCGGGCGCGGGGACTTCGCCGGGCAAGGACCCCCTGCCGGGCGACCTCGTGATGGCCCGCGCCCTGTGGCCGGTACTGCTGGCCTCCGCCGTCGGACTGCTGCCGTTCACCGTCTTCAGCACCTACCTCGTCCCCATCGCCGACCGCGCCGGCAGCGGCGTCGCCGCCGTCGGCGGCCTGCGCGGACTCGGCGGGCTGGCCGCCCTCCTGGTCGGCACCGCCCTCGCCCCGTTCCTCGACCGGGTGCGCCGCGACCGGGCGGCGGCGGGCGCGCTCGTCGTCCTCGGCGCGTCGGCGGCGCTGGGCGCGAGCGGCGACTTCGTGCTGCTGGCCGCCTTCTGCCTGCTCGTCGGCGCGAGCACCGCCGTACTGAACCCGGCCCTCACCGCCGCGGCCGCCGACCGGTACGGCGACGGGCCGGCGGCCGGGCGGGCGGCGACCCTGGTCACCGCCACCCAGTCGATGACCGCGATGCTCGCCGCACCGGCCGTCGCGCTGCCCGCCCTGTTGTGGGGCTGGCAGGGCGACCTCCTCGCCGTGGCCGCCGCCTGCCTCGTGCTCGCCGCGGTCGTCCTGACCCGCGGCCGGCGCGAGGCGGACGGGGACCGCCCGGGTGCCGAGGCCGCCCGGCACCCCGGCTACCTGGCCTCGTTCCGCGGACTCGTGGCCGTCCCCGGCGCGGTGCCGCTGCTGCTCGTCTCCCTGCTGCGCACCGCCGTGTTCATGGGGTACCTCGCCTACCTGGCCGCCCACTACGACGAACGGTTCGGGCTCGGCCCCGCCGTCTTCGCCCTCGTGTGGACGCTCAGCGGCACCGCGTACTTCGTCAGCAACCTGCTCACCGGACGGATCACCAACTCCGCCACCCCCCGCCTGAGCACCGAACGGCTCCTCGTCGTGGGCCTGTTGACGTCCCTGGCCTCGGTCGTCGCCTTCTACGCCACCGACCGGTTGCCGCTCGCCCTCGCGCTCACCGCGCTGCACGCCGCGAGCCACGCCGTCGTCGCCGCCTGCGCCGTGAGCCTGCTCGTGCGGCGCTGCGGAGCCCGGCGCGGCGCCGCGCTGAGCCTGAACGCGGCGGGGCAGAGCCTCGGCGTCTTCGCCGGCGCGGCCCTCGGCGGCGCGGGCCTCGCCCTGGCCGGCGACGCGGGCATCGCCACCGTCTTCGGCGCCCTCGTGGCCGTCGCGCTCGGCGCCGCCCTGCTGGTCGTCCGCACCCGCCCGGACGAGCCGGAGGAGCAGGATCAGGACCCGGGGCGGACGCCATGAGGGGACGGCTCGCCACCCGGGGCGGACTCCTCGCGGCCTGCGCCGGGCTGACGGCGGTGCTGCTCGCCTCCGTCGTCGTGGCCGTCGGCCTCGGCGCAGCGGTGATCACCCCCGCCGAGACCGCCCGCCACCTGTGGGCGGCACTCAGCGGCGGCACCATCACGGCCGAGGAAGTGACCACCCATCAGATCATCTGGCAGATCCGCACCCCGCGGGTGCTGCTGGCCGCGCTCGTGGGCGCCGGACTGAGCGCGGTCGGGGTCGCCATCCAGGCGCTGGTGCGCAACGCGCTCGCCGACCCCTTCGTCCTCGGCGTCTCCTCCGGGGCGTCCGTCGGCGCCGTCGCGGTGACCGTCACCGGGGGGCTCGCCGCGCTGGGCGTCCACGCCGTGTCGGCCGGCGCCTTCCTCGGCGCGCTGGCGGCGTCGCTGCTGGTGTACGCCGCCGCCCTGCGCCGCGGGACGCTCTCCCCGCTGCGGCTGGTGCTGACCGGTGTGGCGATGGCGCTCGGCTTCCAGGCCGTGATGAGCCTGATCGTCTACACCGTGCCCGACGGCGAGGCCACGAGCACGGTCCTGTACTGGACCATGGGCAGCTTCGGCGCCGCCACCTGGGGGGCCCTGCCCGTCGTGGCCGCCGTCGTGCTGCTCGGCGTGGCGGTGCTGCGCCGGCACGGCAGGGCCCTGGACGTACTGGCCCTGGGCGACGAGACGGCGGCGAGCCTGGGCGTCGATCCCGACCGGCACCGCAAGGGACTCCTCGTCCTGGTCTCCCTGGTCACCGGCGTGATGGTCGCCGTCAGCGGCGCCATCGCCTTCGTGGGCCTGGTGCTGCCGCACGTGGTGCGCATGGTGGCCGGGGCCGGCCACGCCCGGGTGCTCACCGTGGCGCCGCTCGCCGGTGCCGTGTTCATGGTGTGGGCCGACCTGGCGGCCCGGACCGTGGTGGCCCCCAGGGAGCTGCCGCTCGGCGTGATCACCGCCCTGGTCGGGGTGCCGGTCTTCGTGACCCTGATGCGGCGCCGCCAGTACCTGTTCGGGGGCACCTGAGATGGACCTGCGACTGAACGGGCTGTCGGTGGTGACCGACGGCCGCAGCCTGGTGCGCGAGTTGTCCCTGGAGGTGCCCGACGGCAGCGTCGTGGGCCTCGTCGGGCCGAACGGCAGCGGCAAGTCGACCGCCCTGCGGTGCGTGTACCGGGCCCTGCGCCCCACCTCCGGCACGGTCCTGGCCGGCGGGGAGGACCTCGCCCGGCTGCCGGTGCGCCGCGCCGCGCGGATCGTCGCCGCCATGACCCAGGAGGGCGCGGTCGACCTCGACTTCACCGTGGAGGAGGTCGTCGCCCTCGGCCGGGCGCCCCACCTGCCGGGCAACCGGGCCCTCGGGGCACGGGAACGGGAGTTGTGCGAGCGGGTCATGGACCGGCTGGGCATCGGCGGCCTCGCCCGGCGCGGCGTCCTCACCCTCTCGGGCGGCGAACTCCGGCGCGTGCTGCTGGCCCGCGCCCTCGTCCAGGAACCGGAGATCCTCGTCCTGGACGAGCCCACCAACCACCTTGACCTGCGGCACCAGCTCGACCTGCTCTCCCTGCTGCGCGGCTCGGGGCTCACCGTCCTCGTCGTGCTGCACGACCTCAACCTCGCCGCGGCCGCCTGCGACCGCCTCGGCGTGCTCTCGGCCGGGCGCCTGGTCGCCGCCGGGAGCCCCGCCGACGTCCTGACCCCGGAGCGGATCCACGACGTCTTCGGGGTCCGGGCCGACGTGGTCCCGCACCCCCTCACCGGCCGCCCGCAACTGCTGTTCGCACTCGGCTCCGGGCCGAACGACGGCCTGGGCGACGGCCCGAACGACGGCCTGAACGACACCTCCACCTGAAAGGGCACTCCCATCATGCGCACCCCCCGCTCCTCCCGTCCGGCCCGGCGCCGGGCCGCCGTCGGCTCCGCCGTCGCGGCCACCCTGCTGCTCAACGCCTGCGGAGCCGAGGTGAGGCCCGAGGCCGGGTCCACCGCGGAGACCGTCACCGTCAAGCGCTGCGGCGAACCCGTGGAATACACGGTGCCGCGGCGGGCCGTGGCCTACGAGGGCGGCAGCGCCGACAAGCTGTTCGCCCTCGGCCTGACCGACCACGTGCACGGCTACGTCATGCCGCCCGCCAACCCGCCGGTGAGCGAGTCGCCGTGGGCGTCGGAGTACGCCCGGGTGAAGATGCTCAGCGACGACCTCCTCAACAAGGAAGTGGTCGTCGAGGCCCGCGCCGACCTCGTGGTGGCCGGCTGGAACTCCGGCTTCAAGGACGAGCGGGGCATCACCCCCGAGATCCTCGACAAGCTGGGCATCCAGAGCTTCCTGCACACCGAGAGCTGCTTCAACTACCCGGGCCATCCCGAGCGGATGCGCCCCTTCGAAGCGCTCTACACCGACCTCGAACGGCTCGGCACCATCTTCCGCGTGGAGGACCGCGCCCGGCGGGTGGTGGCCGGGCTGCGCAAGCGGGTCGAGGCCGTCGCCGACGGGGCGCCCGCCAACGGCGCCCGGCTCCCCGTCTTCCTCTACGACTCGGGCACCGACCAGCCCTTCACCGCGGGCAACCAGGTGCCGCCGAACGAGATCATGCGCATCGCGGGCGCCCGCAACGTCTTCGACGGGCTCGACCAGCGCTGGACCCAGGTCACCTGGGAGGCCGTGGCCCGCTCCGAGCCGGAGGTCGTCATGATCCTCGACTACGGGGACAAGCCCGCCGAGAAGAAGATCGAGTTCCTGCGGACCTCCCCCCACACGCGGGACCTGCCCGCCGTCCGGAAGGGCAACTTCTTCGTCCTCGACTACAACGAGGGCATCAGCGGCCCGCGCACCGTCGACGGGCTGGAGAAGTTCGCGGCGTACCTGCGCACGCTCTCCGGCTGAGCCCCCCGGGGCCCGTCGCCCGCTTCCGGGCCCGCCGTGCGGAGCGTCACACCCGCCCGGCCGAGCGGGGACCGGGAACCGTCCGTACTCCCGGTGGGCGCGTGATCCGGATGCGAGGATGTGACCTCGATGAGGGCAGGGTGGGCAGCGCGCACGGTGCGGGCCGCGGTGTTCGCGGCCGTCTGTGTGCTGCTCGCCGCGCTCGGCCACACGCTGATGTCCGGCGCGGCGGTGCCCGGGTGGGCCCTGACCGCCGGCGCGGCGGTCAGTGGCGGCGCGGCCTGGTGGCTCGCCGGACGGGAGCGCGGGCCGGTGCTCGTGGGTGCCGTCACCGTCGTCGCGCAGGCGGCCCTGCACGCAGGGTTCTCGCTCGCCCAGGCGTTGACCGGCCCCCCACGGGCGGGCGGTGACACGCTGCTCGGGCGCTGGCTGGACCACCTGCTGTGCGCCGCGGCCGCCGGCCCGGCCGGCCACCACCTCCCGGCGCCCGGCCCCGCCGGGGCCTCGGCCCACGCCGGCCACGCAGCCCACGCCGGCCACCGCGGGCACGACCCGGGGGCGGAGCACCTGGACGCGCTCGCCTCCGTCCCCGGTCCGGTCCTGGACCACGGCGCGGCCGGGCTCTCCCCGTCCGGCATGCTCGCCGCCCACCTGCTGGCCGCACTGCTGTGCGGCCTGTGGCTGGCGCACGGTGAGCGCGCCGCCTTCCGCCTCGTGCGGGCCGTGGCCGGACTGCTGCTGACGCCCCTGCGCCCGCCGCCCCGGCTCCCCGCGCCGCCGGAGCGTCCGCGCGGGCCCCGGCGCACCACGGGCGCGGACCGCGTCCCGCGCCTGCTGCTCCTCACCCACGCGATCACCTCCCGGGGGCCGCCGGCCCGGCTCGCTGTCGCCTGACGACAGCCGGATCCCCGGGGCCGCGGCCCGCCGCCGCCGACGTGCGTCGGCCGCGCGGCCGGTGCCGCCCGAACCACCGGTCGCGCCCCGGGCACCGGCCGCGCACCACCGTGCCCGGCCGCCCCCTCACACCACCCCTCACCGGCCCCGACGTGCCGTGGACGGCCGCCCGGTGCCCGCGCACCGGCGTGCCCGCGGCCCGGGCGCCGCCGTGCCCGTGCGGCGTGCCCCCGCGCGCACGCACCCGTCACGCGACCGCCCGGCGGCCGGCCGAGGGCCCGGAACCCGGACCGCCCGGAAGGACACCCACGTGACCACCCCTGCCCTCGTGCCGCCACCGGCACGGCCCCACGACGAGACCACGACCGCCTGGGCACTGGCCGCCCGGAGCGGCGACCCCGACGCGGTGGACCACCTCGTACGGGCCCTGCACCGGGACGTCCGGTGCTTCCTGCTGTTCCTCGGCGCCGACCCGCAGAGCGTCGACGACCTGGCGCAGGACACCTTCCTGCGCGCCCTCGGCGGCCTGCACCGGTTCGAGGCCCGTTCCTCCGCCCGCACCTGGCTGCTGTCGATCGCCCGCCGCACGCTGGCCGACAGCATCCGGCACACCGCGTGCCGCCCCCGGTCCGCCGACACCGAGGACTGGGCCGCCGCCGTCGAGGGCGCCCAGCCGCGCGGCCTGCCCGGCTTCGACGAGGGAGTCGCCCTCGGCGGCCTGCTGGACGCGCTGCCCGCCGACCGGCGCCGGGCGTTCGTGCTGACCCAACTGCTCGGCCTGCCCTACGCGGAGGCCGCCGCCGTCACCGACTGCCCCGTCGGCACGGTGCGTTCCCGGGTCAGCCGCGCCCGCACCGCGCTGGCCCGGTGGCTGGACGAGGCGGAACGGCCCTGCGCCCTGGACGCGGAGGCGCCGTGATGTGACGGTTCTGCGACGACGGCGGTGACCCGTGCCCCGGGGAACGAGAGGCGGTTCCATGACCAGCAGACACAGCGCGACCGATGGCCCCGGCCCGGCCGGCGCGACCCCGGTGTCCCGGTGGCGGCCGGAGCCGGTGGTCCCCCGCCCGCTCGTCCCGCTGCACCTGCGGCTGACCGGGACCAACCGGCGGTACGTCACCGCCGAGGGCGCGCGGCGGCACCTGCGCGAGCGGACGCTGCGGCCCCGCCCGTACGGGCCGCCCCGGCGGCTGCGCGCGGACGTGACCGTGTCCGTGGAGCGGTGGCGGAGCTGGCCCGTCTACACCCTGGGACCCGCCGCGGGCGGCGCCCGGGGTGCCGTGGTGTACGTGCACGGCGGCGCCTGGGTGAACGAGATCGTCGCCCCGCACTGGCGCCTGGCGGCGCGGATCGCGGCCGAGGCGGGCACGCACGTCGTCGTACCGGTCCACCCCCTGCTCCCGTTCGCCACCGTCGCCGATGTCGTCCCGGCGATGGTCGGCCTGTTCCTCACCGTGCGGGAACGGCACGGCGCCACCGCGCTGGCGGGGGACTCGGCGGGCGGGCAGATCGCGCTGTCCACGGCGGTGCTGCTGCGCGAGACCCACCGGACGGTCGCGCGGCGCACCGTGCTCGTCTCACCCGCCCTGGACCTGTCGTTCACCCACCCGGGCATCGACGCCGTGCAGCCGTACGACCCCTGGCTGGCCCGGCCCGGCCTGCGGGTGTTCGCCGACCACTGGCGGGGCGGCCTGCCCACGTCCGACCCGATGGTCAGCCCCCTCGCGGCCGACCCGCGCGGTCTGGGCCCGGTGACGCTGTTCAGCGGCACGCACGACATCCTCCACCCCGACGCCCGGCTGTTCGCCGACCGGGCGCGGGCCGCGGGGGTGGACGTCGAACTCCACGAGGCGCGGGGGGCCGTGCACGTCTACCCGCTCACCCCCACCCGGGACGGCGCGCGGGCCCGGTCGGTCGTCGTGGACCGCCTGCGCGCCCCGTCCGGCGGCCGGGACCCGTCGGACTGACCGGCGGATGCCCGGCCGGTACGGGGTGGCGACCGCCTGGTCAGGGGGCGGTGGAGAGGGTGCCGCGCTGCCGCACGGAGAACCGCGGACGGTCCCTCGTTCGGCGACACGGTGGGGTTCGAGGACGCGGTGACCGGGTCCGAGGTGCCGAGCAGGGACATCGCCCGGTCGTGACGGGTCGTGCGGAGGTGACGACCGCCGTGCGGGGGAGGTGAGCGGCGCGACGGCGCCGACTGGGCCGACAGGTCGGCGTGTTCGGTGCCGCCGGGAGCCACCGGACCGCTGTGCTCCAGCACGCCACCGGACGGCGGGGCGGCGTCCGCGCGGCCGGCCAGGGGACCGGCCGGCGCCGCGCCGCCGGCCGTGACGGGCGGCGAACGTCCGCGCGCGGGGCCCCTGGGGCCGGAAGGACAGACCGGGCCCCGCGCCACCGGTGACGGGTGGCCGGGACTGCGGGGCCCGGTGACCCACCGGACGGCGCGCGGGAGAGCGCACGCCGTCCGGCGGGCGGTCAGGCGCCCTTCACCGCCGGGACCTCCGGTGCGGGCACCGGCACGGGGCCGTCGCCCGGCTGCGGATGGACGCAGTGCCAGCGGTGGCCGTCCGGGCCGTCCGTCGCGGCCGGGAACGACTGCGCGCACGCGTCGTCCGCTTTCCAGCAGCGGGTGCGGAACGGACAGCCCGAGGGCGGGTTGGTGGCCGACGGGACCGGGCCGTGCAGGACGATGCGGTCGGGCCGCTCCAGCAGGCTCGGCGTCGCCGACAGCAGGGCCTCGGTGTACGGGTGGCGGGAGGCGCCGGACACCTGCGCGGACCTCCCCTCCTCCACCACGCGGCCCAGGTACAGCACCGCGATGCGGTCGGCCAGGTAGCGCACCGTCTGCACGTCGTGCGAGATGAACACCATCGCCAGACCGAGCCGGGCGCGCAGGTCCACCAGCAGGTTGAGGATCTGCGCGCGCACCGACACGTCCAGCGCGCTGGTCGGCTCGTCGGCGACGATCAGCTCCGGCTCCAGGGCCAGCGCCCGGGCGATGGCCACCCGCTGGCGCTGACCGCCGGAGAGCTGACCGGGCAGCGCCTCCAGGGTGTGGCCGGGCAGGCCGACCAGGTCGAGCAGCTCCGTCACGCGCCGCTCGCGTTCCTCCCGGGTCCCGCGCCGGTGCACGTCCAGCGGGTCGCGCAGGATCCGCCGCACCGGCAGGCGCGGGTTGAGCGCGGTGGACGGGTCCTGGAAGACCACGCCCACGCTGGAACCGAACCGGTCGCGGCGTTCCGGGGCGGGCATCCGCCACAGGTCCTGGCCCTTGAAGTACACGTGGCCCTCGGTGGGCTTCTGCAGCCCGGTGACGACCCGGGCCAGCGTGGACTTGCCGCAGCCCGACTCGCCGACCAGCCCGAGGATCTCACCGCGCCGCACCTGGAGGGAGGCGTCGGTCAGCGCGTGCACGGCGTCCCGGCGCAGGATGCCGCCGCTGCGCGCCTTGTGCCGCACGTGGATGCCGTCGAGGCGGACGATCGGGTCGGTCGCGGTCTCCAGCGGTTCCATCGGGGTGTCCTCGGTGACGGTCATCGGGCACCTTCCAGCGACTTGGCCGGCGGGCGCACCGGCGCCGGGTGGTGGCAGGCGAACAGGTGGTCCTGCGCGCCGTCCCGGTCGGTGGCCGGCGGCGGGGTGGTGGCGCACAGCTCGGTGGCGGCGGGGCAGCGGGAGGCGAACCGGCAGCCGGCGCCGAACGCCTTGGGGGCCGGCACGACACCGCGGATCTGGTGCAGCCGCTCCGCGCCCGCCTCCAGCGAGACGACGGAGCCGAGCAGCCCCCGGCTGTAGTGGTGCGCCGGATCGGTGAGCAGGGCACGGGTGTGACCCGCCTCGGCGACCTGGCCGGCGTACATCACGGCGACCCGGTGGGCGAGGTCGCCGACCAGGGCCAGGTCGTGCGAGACCAGGACCATGGCGAAGCCGAGCTCGTCGCGCAGCTTCACCAGCAGCTCCACGACCTGGGCCTGCACCGTGACGTCGAGCGCCGTCGTCGGCTCGTCGGCGATGAGCAGCCGCGGGCTGCGGGAGAGCGCCATGGCGATGAGCACGCGCTGGCGCTGGCCGCCGGACAGCTCGTGCGGGTAGCTGCGCAGGGTCCGCTCGGGCGACAGCCCGACCAGTTCCAGCAGCTCGGACGGGGTCCGGGTGCCGCCGCGCGAGGTGAGCCGCTTCAGCTGGGTGCCGATGAGCACCGACGGGTTCAGCGAGGACATGGCGTCCTGGTAGACCATCGCGATCTCCGGGCCCATCAGCGCCCGGCGTTCCTTCGGCGACAGCGTCAGCAGGTCGCGGCCCCGGTAGAGGATCTCGCCCTCCGCCTCGGCGTTGCGGGCCAGCAGGCCCATGACCGCGAGGCTGGTGATGGACTTGCCGCAGCCGGACTCGCCCACCAGGCCGAGGGTCTCGCCCTCGCGCACGGTGAAGGAGATGCCGTCGACGACGCGGGTGTCGCCGTAGCGGTCGGGGAAGCGGATCGTCAGGTCGCGCACCACCAGCAGGTCGGCCGCGTCCTCGGCCAGCGGGGGCACCGAGGGTTCCATGGCCTCCAGGCGGGTGGCGAGGCGCTCCAGGGCGGCGTCCACGTCGGCGCGCTCGGCGGCCGGGGCGGCCTCGGTGACGGTCTTCTCGGCGGTGTCGCCGCCGTCGGCGCGGGCCTTGTCCGGGGAGGCGGCGGCGTCCGTCATGCCCTCGGAGAGGACGTTGAGCGCCAGCACCGTGATCAGCAGGCACAGGCCCGGGAAGAGGGTCGCCCACCAGCCGCCGGACAGCAGGATCTGCCGGCCGTACGCCAGCACGCTGCCCCAGCTGGGGTCGGGGTCCTGCACACCGGCGCCGATGAAGGACAGGCTCGCCTCGAAGATGATCGAGTCGGCGACCATGACGGTCGCGAACACCAGCACCGGGGCGGCGCAGTTGATGGCGACGTGCCGGGCCACGATGAAGTGGCGGCGGGCGCCGATGACCTGTTCCGCGGCGACGTAGTCCTCGCCGTACTGCTCCAGCACGTTGGCCCGGACCACGCGGGCCAGGGAGGGCGAGTAGACGAACGCGATGGTGAAGATGATCACCGGGACGCTCGGTCCGAACACCGCGACCAGCACGGCGGCCAGGGCGATGGGCGGGAACGACATGATGACGTCGAGCGTGCGCATCACCGACTCGTCGGCGAACTTGCGGGAGGTGGCGGCCAGCGAGCCCAGCACCGAGCCGATGACCAGCGCGAGGAGCGTCGCGCCGAGGCCGATGACGAGGGAGTAGCGCGCACCGTGCACCACCCGGGCGAACACGTCGCGGCCGGCCCGGTCGGTGCCGAACCAGTGGTCGCCGTCCGGCCCCTGGGCGGGGGTTCCGGTGGCGAGCGGGTCCTGGGTGAGCAGCGGCGCGAAGACCGCGGCCAGCACGACGACGAGAAGGACCCCGAGAGCGATGCGGGAGGGGACGGGCAGTCGGCGCAGGCGGGTGCCGGGCCTGAGCCGCTCGGCGAGGGAGCGTGGGGCGAACATCACACCGTCCTGATGCGCGGGTTGACGAGCAGGTAGAGCAGATCGACGACGACGTTGACCACCAGGAAGGCCACGGCGATGGTGAGCACGGTGCCCTGCACCAGCCCGACGTCACCCCCGGTGACCCCCTCCAGGATCAGCTTCCCCATGCCGGGCAGGTCGAAGATCGCCTCGATGACGACGGCGCCGCTGAGCATGTAGCCCACCTTGACGCCGAGCACCGTCAGCGGGGTGACCAGGGCGTTGCGCAGCACCGACCGGATGATCAGGAACGGGGGCAGGCCGCTGCCCCGCGCGGTGCGCACGTAGTCGCGGTCGAGTTCGGTGACCATGGCGGTGCGGATCAGCCGGGCCAGCGAGGAGGCGACCGGCAGGGCCAGGGCCACCGCGGGCAGTGTCATGCTCTGCAGCCAGCCGCCGAAGGAGTCGGCCGGGTTGACGTAGCCGCCCGTCGGGAACACCGGCATGTTCAGCGCGAACTGCTGGATCAGCAGCACGCCGAGCCAGAACGAGGGCAGGGCGATGCCGGCCATGGACAGCACGCGGAAGACCTGGTCGGGCCAGCGGTCCCGGTACATGGCGCTGAGGACGCCGAAGACCAGGGCCAGCACCACGGCCAGCGACAGACCCAGCAGCGTCAGCTGGAGGGTGAGCGGGAAGGCGGTGGCGATCCGGTCGGCGACGGGCTGGCTGGGGGGCACGGTGACCCCGAGGTCGCCCTGGACCAGATCGGTGAGGAAGGCAAAGTAGCGGACCGGCAGCGGGTCGTCGAGACCCTGCGCCTCGGCGAACGCGGCACGCGCCTCGGGGCTCGCGCTGTCCCCGAGCGCGTTGTACGCGGGGTCGACCGGTGAGAACTGCAGCACCACGAAGACCAGCAGCGCGATGCCGAGCACCATCACCGGCATCATCGCGACGCGGCGCAGCGCGAGCCGGAGGAATGCAACCATCGTGAGGTTCCTAGGGGTTGGGGGGCCGGGCCGCCGCCGTCCCGGTGGGGGCGGCGGCCCGGCGGCAGTGCGCGGGCGGGGCTCAGGCGCGGCCGACGTCGACGAAGGACAGGCCGGTGGTGGGCAGCGGCTTGAAGCCCGGCAGCGTCCCGTCCTTCCACGCGGTGGGCAGCTTGCGGTGCAGCACCGGGTAGAGGGCCGCCTCGTCGGCGACCAGATCGGTGACCTCGGCCCACAGCTCCTTGCGCTTGGCCTCCTCGGGCTCCGAAGCGGCCTTGTCCAGCAGCGACTTGACCTTCTTGTAGGCGGCGGAGCCCGTCCAGCCGTACCGGTTCTCCGGCCAGAAGCCGTAGTAGAACCAGCGCAGCAGCAGGTCGGCGTCGTTGCCGAAGACCGACGGGTCGCCGGGCGCGGCCAGCGCCTCGAAGTCGCCCTTGTCGACCTTGGCGTACTGGGCGGGGGACTGGGCGATGTCCAGCTTGGCGTCGATGCCGACGGCGGCCCAGCTCTCCTTGATCAGGGGCGCGATGTCCTTGACCCAGCCGGTGTCGGTGAGCAGCAGCGTGAAGGAGAGCTTGCCGACGCCCGCCTCCTTCAGGAGCTTCTTGGCCTTCGCCGGGTCGTGGCCGTAGACGGTGGCGGCCTTGTGGTAGTCGGGGTGGGTGGCGGGCACGTACCCGCTGGCGGCCTCGGCGTTGCCCAGCAGCGCGGTGGAGATGATCTTCTCGGTGTCCAGGGCGTAGTGCAGCGCCTGGCGCACCCGCTTGTCGGTGAAGCGCTTGTCCTTGGTGTTGAACATCAGGAACAGCAGGCCGAAGGACTGGACGGACTCGACCTTGTCCTTGCCGGAGAAGCCCTTGACGTCGATGTAGGGCACGTCCTCGATGGCTTGGACGCGACCGGACCTCAGGGCGCTGACCCGGGCCGACGGGTCGGACATCAGGTACCAGACCATCTTCTTGGCCTTGGCCGGATGCGGCCCGTTGTACTTGTCGTACTTCTCCATGACGATCTTGTCCTCGCGGACCGCCGACACGAAGCGGTACGGGCCCGAGCCGACCGGCTTGGCGTCGAACGCCTTGGGGTCGGCGCCGGCGATCTTCTTCGGCACGATCCGCACCACGGCGATGCGCGAGGGGAACAGCGCGAAGGGGTGCTTCAGCTTGAACTCGACCGTCTGCTCGTCGAGCGCCTTCACCTGGTCGATGAAGGGCACGAACTGGGCCATCAGCGAGGCGTTCTTCGGGTCGAGCACCCGCTCGAAGCTGAAGACCACGTCCTCGGAGGTGACCGGCGAGCCGTCGTGGAACGTGGCACCCTTGCGCAGGGTGGCCCGGTAGGTGGTCGCGTTGATCTTCTGGGGCATCGCGGTGGCCAGCGTCGGCCGGGCGACGAGCGTCGCCGGGTCGAGGTCGACCAGGCCCTCGAAGATGTGCATGTTGGCGGCGTACGGCGTCGCCCCCGAGGTGATCATGGGGTCGAAGCCGGTGGACAGGGGGTAGGACAGGCCGGCCTCGATGGTGCCGGTGCCGCTGCCGGAGCCGGAACCCTCCGCGTCGTCCCCGGTGCTGCCCGGGCCGCCGCAGGCGGACAGGCTCGCGGTGATCGCGGTCGCCACACCGATGGCGCCGGTGTATCTCATGAAGGTGCGGCGGTCGACGCCGGCTGCGCTGCGCGGGGACAAGGAATCCTCCTGGCGGGGAGTCATGACGGGCGAGGATGAGATGCGGAATGGCTGATTCTGTAGGACGGGGTGGCGTGAACGTATCCCGACCGGACGCATCAGACGTCTGATGTCTGATGCTTGATAGCGTGGGAACGTAGCCGGGCAACGGGAGAGGGGTCAAGAGGTGGCGGTGGGACAAAGGGCGATTCGGGGTGCCGTTTCGGAGTCCAGGGCGGGGCGACAACCCCTGCGCCAGGAGGTCGTCGACGGGATCAAGTCGTACATTCTGCGCAACGAGCTGCGTCCGGGGGACCCGTTGCCGACCGAGCCCGCCCTGTGCGAGGCCCTGGGCGCGAGCCGCTCCAGCGTGCGGGAGGCGATCAGGATCCTGACCGCGCTCGACATCGTCGAGGTGCGGCACGGCCACGGCACCTACGTCGGCCGGCTCAGTCTGTCCGCCCTGGTCGAGAGCCTGACCTTCCGCGGCCTGCTCAGCCCGGACGACGACTTCCAGGTGCTCGGCGACCTCATCGAGGTGCGCGAGCTGTTCGAGCGCGGCATGGCCGAGCGCCTCGTGGAGTCCCTCAGCGACGAGCAGATCGACCGGCTGGAGGTGCTCGTCGGTGAGATGCGCAAGGCGGGGGCGGGGGAGGGGCACGGCTTCGTGGAGGCCGACCGCGCCTTCCACACCCTGCTCGTGGCCCCTCTCGGCAACGACCTGATCGGCCAGCTCTCCGCGGCGTTCTGGGACGTGTACGTCATTGTCGCGCCGCACCTCGACGTGTTCACGCCCGAGCACGAATCGGCCACCATCGCCAACCACCAGCGCATCGTGAACGCCGTGCGGGACCGCGACCCGGTGGAGTTCGCGGCGGCCCTGGCCGAGCACTACGCACCGGTCCGCAAGCGCATCGCGGAGGCCCGCGCCCGGCGCTGACCTGCATCTCCACGGCGGAGGCGGCCCCGGACGGGGGCCGCCTCCGCCGTGGTGCGTGCGGGGCGTCAACGGGTGTCCGGGAGTGGCCCGGTCGGGCGTCCGGCACCCCGGCGGCCCGCAGGGGGCGGTGAGCCGGGGCACTTGACGGCCGTCGTCCGGATCTTTAATGTCCCCAGGACACCAGACATCAGACGTCTGCTGTTGGTCGGGGCGGCGTCACGTCCCCCCGCACCCCCCTCGTCCCACCTCACCCCTCGCCTTTCGTCCCCCTTCCTCGCGCTGCGCCGCGCGCACGCCTCACCCACCGGGGCCCTCTCCATGCCACTGACGGACCTCACCCTCGCCGAGTGCCTCGCGCTCCGGCCCGACCTCGACGAACCCGCCGACCTCGACGCGTTCTGGCAGCGGACCCTGCACGCGGCCCGCGCGGCGGGCGGGACCCCCCGCTACACGCCCGTGGACACCGGCCTCACCCAGGTCACCACCTACGACGTGACGGTGCCCGGCTTCGCGGGCGAGCCCGTCCGGGGCTGGCTGCACCTGCCCGCCGGGGCGCGGGAACCGCTCGGCTGCGTCGTGGAGTTCCTCGGCTACGGACGCGGCCGCGGCCTGCCGCACGAGCAGGTCCTGTGGGCCACCGCCGGCCACGCGCACTTCATCATGGACACCCGCGGCCAGGGCTGGTCCACCGCCGGCGGCGAGACCCCCGACACCGTCACCCTCAACGGCGACGTGCCCGGCTTCCTCACCCGGGGCGTCAACAGCCCGGACGACCACTACTACCGGCGCGTCCACACCGACGCCGTCCGCTTCGTCGAGGCCGCCCTCGCCCACCCGGCGGTCGACCCCGACCGGGTCGTGGTGACCGGGCACAGCCAGGGCGGCGGCATCTCGCTCGCCGTCGCCGGACTGGTGCCGGGCCTGGCGGGCGTCATGACCGACACCCCGTTCCTGTGCGACATCCGCCGCGGCGCCCTGGTGGCCGGCGCACCGCCCTACACCGAGATCGCGGAGTACCTGAGCCTGTACCGCGACCGCGCCGAGACCGTCTTCACCACCCTGTCCTACGTCGACGCCGCCGTGCTGGCCTCCCGCGCCACGGCACCGGCGCTGTTCTCCATCGCCATGATGGACGCCGTCTGCCCGCCCTCCACGTGCTTCGCCGCCTACCACCGCTACGGCGGTGCCAAGGACCTGCGCGTGTACGAGTTCAACGGCCACGAGGGCGGCGGCGGCCACCACCGGCGCGAACAGCTCACCTGGCTCAAGGAGCTGTTCACCACCCCCCAGCCGGAGGCCGACCCCGGTCCCTCCACCCTGCACGACCCGCAGTTCGCCTGATCCCCACCTGAGAAGAGGCCCGATCATGCAGCGCAGAGTCACCACGGCCGTCGTCACCGCCGGAGCCACGCTGGCCCTCCTGGCCGTCGGCACCCCCGCCCACACCGCCGACCAGCAGGCCGCCGCCGCCCCCGCCTTCGGCACGCTCACCTCGCAGGACATCGCCACCGCCGGCACCGGCTCCCCGTACTACCGCATCCCCGCCCTCACCCGGACCACCAAGGGCACGCTCATCGCGGCCTACGACGCCCGCCCCACCCTCGGCGACCTGCCCAGCAACATCGGCGTGGTGATCCGGCGCAGCACCGACGGCGGCACCACCTGGCAGACCCAGCAGGTGGTGCGCAAGGAGGCCGCCCCCAAGGGCAACGGCGACCCCAGCCTCCTCGTCGACCGGGAGACCGGGCGCATCTTCGCCTTCTACTCCTCCACCGTGAACCAGGGCTACTTCGGCTCGGCCACCGGCAACGACGAGAACGACCCCGACATCCAGCAGGCCGACTACAGCTACTCCGACGACGACGGCCTGACCTGGAAGCACGAGCGGATCACCGCCGAGATCAAGAACCCGGCCTGGGGCGGCATGTTCGCGGCCTCCGGAGAGGGCATCCAGCTGCGCCACGGCCGGTACGCGGGCCGCCTCATCCAGCAGTACGCCGTCCGGCACAACGGCGGCAACTACGCCCTGAGCGTCTACAGCGACGACCACGGCGCCACCTGGAAGGCGGGCAGCCTCGTCGGTCCCGGCGCCGACGAGAACAAGACCGTCGAGCTCTCCGACGGCCGCGTCATGCTCAACAGCCGCTCCGCGCCCTACCGCAAGGTGGCCTACTCCAGCGACGGCGGCGTCACCTACACCCCCTTCCAGCAGGACACCGAACTGCCCGACCCCGCCAACAACGGCTCCATCGCCCGCTTCGCCCCCGACGTGCCCGCCTCCCACCCCCGCTCGTCCTGGCTGATGTTCAGCAACACGGCCACCACCAGCGGCCGCAGCAACCTCACCGTCCGCCTCTCCTGCGACGACGGACAGACCTGGCCGGTGCGCAAGACCGTCGAACCCGGCTCGGCCGCCTATTCCACGCTCACCCCGCTCGGCGACGGCACCGGCTCCAACCCGCGGGTCGGCCTGCTCTGGGAGCGCGCCAATTACCGGCACATCACCTACTCGTCCTTCGACCTCCACTGGCTCGGCGGAGTCTGCGCCCCGGTCACCGTCACCCCGCCCGCCTCCCTGCCCGCCGGGAGGACCACCACCGTCACCGTGCGCGTCGTCAGCCAGAACGACGTCACCCTGCCCGGCGGCACCGTCGCCCTCGACCTGCCCGCCGGCTGGAGCGCCCCCGAGGTCGCCGTGCCCGCACTCAACCCCGGCCAGGGCGCCAACATGAGCATCCCCGTCACCGTGCCCGCCGGCACGGCGGCGGGCAGTGTGAAGGCCACGGCCGAGTACACGGTCCGCGGCCGGCAGCACTCCTACGGCGACACGACGTTCACCGTCACCGCGCCGTAGTCCCGGCGGGGCCGCCGCGCGCCGGTCCGGCCGGTGCGCGGCGGCCCGTTCCCCCGATCCACCACTCGCAAGCCCCAGGAGAACTCCCATGTCCCCGTCCCAGCCGCTGCGCGGCGTCGTCCCGCCCGTCTGCACGCCCCTGGACGCGTCGGGCGAGGTCGACACCGTCTCGCTCACCCGGCACGTCGAGCACCTCGTGGGCGGAGGCGTGCACGGGCTGTTCGCCCTGGGGTCCAGCAGCGAGGTCGCCTTCCTCACCGACCGGCAGCGCGACGTGACCCTGCGGACCGTCGTGGAGGCCGTCGCCGGCCGCGTCCCCGTCCTCGCCGGCGTCATCGACATGACCACGCCCCGCGTGCTGGCCCACGCGGAGGCCGCCCGCGCCGCCGGCGCCGACGCGCTCGTCGCGACCGCGCCCTTCTACGCCCGCACCCACCCCATCGAGATCGCCGCCCACTTCCGCACCCTGCGTGCCCGCGTCGACCTGCCCCTGTACGCGTACGACCTCCCGGTCTCCGTGCACAGCAAGCTCTCCGTCGCCCTGGTCCGCGAACTCGCCGAGGACGGCACGCTGGCCGGCCTGAAGGACAGCAGCGGCGACGAGGGCGGACTGCGCCGGCTGATCGTCGCCCTCGGCGGGCGCCACGGCCGCGCCACCGGCCCCGCACCCGGCTTCAGCATCCTCACCGGTTCCGAACTCACCGTCGACGCCGCCCTGCTGGCCGGCGCCGACGGCGTCGTCCCCGGCCTGGGCAACGTCGACCCCGCCGGGTACGTGCGCCTCTACGACGCCGTGCGCGCCGGGGACCTCGGCAGTGCCGTCGAGGAGCAGGAGCGGCTCGTGGAGCTGTTCGGCATGGTCGACGCGGGGCCGGAGAGCGAGATGGGCCGCAACTCCTCCGCCATCGGCGCCTTCAAGCACGCCCTGCGCCTGCTCGGCGTGTTCGCCGACGGCACCACCGCCGCCCCCCAGATCCAGCTGGGCGAGGCGTCGGTCGCCCTCGTCGAGGAGCGTCTGCGCGACGCCGGCCTGCTCCCCGTCCGATGACCGTGCGGCACGGCGCGCCCTCGGTCATCGGCCTCGACCTGGGCGGCACGAAGATCGCCGCCGCGCTCGTCGCGGACGACGGCACGATCCTGGCCCGGCACTCCCTGCCCACCCCCGCGACGTCCGGGGCGGAGGCGGTGCTCGACGCGCTGGCCCAGGAGGTCCGCGCGGTGTGGGCCCCGGGAGCCACCGCGATCGGCGTCGCCGCCGCGGGCGTCGTCGACCCGGTCACCGGCACCGTCACCAGCGCCACCGACACCATCCGGGGCTGGACCGGCACCGCCCTCGCGGACGGCCTCGCCGCCCGCACCGGACTCCCGGTGGCCTGCGACAACGACGTCCGCGCGGCGGCCGCGACGGAACTCGCCCCGCTCCCCGGCGGGCGTCCCGACGGCGACGGCCCGGGAAGCACGATGATCTACGCGGCCGTCGGTACCGGCGTGGGCGGCGCCGTCGCCGTCGACGGGCGGATGCTGAGCGGTGCGGCGGGCGTCGCCGGGCACCTCGGGCACCTGCCGAGCCCCGAGGCCGACGGACTGCCCTGCACCTGCGGCGCCACCGGCCACCTGGAGGCGATCGGCGCGGGGCCCGCCATCACCGCCCAGTACACCAGGACCAGCGGCCTGGCCGCCGAGCGTCTGGAGCGGGTGGCCGCCCGTGCGGCCGACGGCGATCCGCACGCCACCGCGGCCGTCGTGCTCGGCGCCCGCGCCGTCGGCCGTGCGCTGGGCGGTCTGGCCAACGCCCTCGGCGCCGACCGGGTCGTCGTCGGCGGGGGCGTCCCCCGGATCGGCGCCCTGTACCTCGACGCCCTGAACGCCGCCTTCGCCGCCGAACTCATGCCCCCCTTGCGGCACCTGCGTCCCGTGCCGCCCCGCGGCGGACCCGACGCCGCGGTGCTCGGCGCCGCCGCGCTGACCCGCACCCTGCCCCTCCACCACCCCCGCACCATCGGAGCGCCACGATGACCCCGACCCTGGCCGACACCCTCCGGGGCCGCCTGATCGTCTCCTGCCAGGCCCCGCCCGGTGACCCGATGCGGCACACCGACACCCTGGTCCGCATGGCCCTCGCGGCCCGGGCCGGCGGTGCCGCGGCCGTCCGCGTCAACGACCCGGAGGTCGTCGCGGCCACCGTCGCGGCCGTCGACCTGCCGGTGATCGGGCTGTGGAAGGACGGGGACAGCGGCGTCTTCATCACCCCGACGGTGCGGCACGCCCTCGCCCTGGTGGACGCGGGCGCCGCCGTCGTCGCCGCCGACGCCACCGACCGCCCGCGCCCGGACGGCGGTTCCTTCGCCGCCCTGGTGGAAGCCGTGCACGCGGCGGGCGCGCTGGTGATGGCCGACGTCTCGACCTACGAGGAGGGCCGCAGGGCGGCCGAGGAGGGCGCCGACTTCGTCGCCTCCACGCTGTCCGGGTACGTGCCGGGCTCCCCGCAGCAGGACGGCCCGGACCTGCGGCTGGTGGCGGACCTGGCGGTCGGCGCGGGCGCCCCGGTGATCGCCGAGGGCCGGATCGCCACCCCGGAGCAGGCCGCCGGCGCGCTCGCGGCGGGCGCGCTGAGCGTGGTCGTCGGCACGGCCATCACGGCGCCGACCGCGCTGACCCGCCACTTCGTGGCCGGGTTGTCGGACGCCGGGCTGCCGCGTTGACGGGCTGCCGGGCTGACGGGCTGACGAGTTGACCGGCCGACTGGTCGAGCGGCCGGCCGGCTGAGCGGCTGACGTCCGGCCGATGGTCGGGCGAGCGCCGGGCGGGCGGCCGGCGGGCGGTGCCCCAGGGACGTCGGCCCCGTCCCGGTGACCCCAGGACTCCGGAGGGCGGCGTGGATCCACGGTGAGCGTGGACCCACGCCGCCCTCGCGCGCGTCCGCGTCCCCGCGGGCGGAAGGGGCGGCCGTCGCCTCGGCCGACCGGCCGCGGGCCGGCGAGCCTCGTCCGACGGAGCCGGCTCGGGCCCGACGGAGCCCGACGGAGCCGGATCGGGCCCGACGGAGCCCGATGGAGCCGGATCGCGCCCGACGGAGCCGACGGAGCCGGATCGAGCCCGACCGAGCCCGACCGAGCCCGACGGCCCCGTCCCGCCCGCCGGGTGACGTGGTCACCCCGCTGCCGCCCCGGCCGCCGTCACCGCCTCCGCGGTTGCTCCGGAGGCGTCAGGGTCGCCGTGAACCGGTAGCGCGAGCCCCGGTACACCGAGCGGACCCACTCCACGGGGGTGCCGTCCTCGTCCCGCGAGTGACGGGACAGCAGCAGCATCGGCAGGCCCACGTCGGTGCCGAGCAGTCCGGCCTCCCGCGGGGTGGCGGGGGACGTCTCGATGGTCTCGTCGGCCACCGCGAGGCGCACGCCGTAGACCTCGGACAGGGTCGAGTACAGGGAGGCGCTGCGGGACAGATGGCGGCGCAGGTGCGGGAAGCGCCGCGCCGACAGGTGGGTGGCCTCGATGGCCATCGGCTCGCCGCCGGCCAGCCGCAGCCGTTCGATGCGCAGCACCCGGTCGCCCCGGTCCACCTCCAGCAGCGCGGCGAGATCCTCGTCGGCCGGGACGTATCCCAGGTCCAGGACCTCGGACGCGGGGTGGAGTCCCTGCGCGCGCATGTCCTCGGTGTACGAGGTGAGCTGGAGGGTGCGGTACACCTTGGGGCGGGCGACGAAGGTGCCCTTGCCCTGGATGCGGTCCAGGCGCCCCTCGCTCACCAGCTCCTGCAGGGCCTTGCGGACGGTCGTGCGGGAGGTGCGGAACTCGACCGCGAGCAGACGTTCGGCCGGCATCGGAGCACCGGGGCTGCGCTCCTCGGTCATGCGCAGCAACCGCTGCTTGATGCGGTAGTACTTCGGAACCCGGCCGACACGGCCGGTGCGGCCGGGCGCTGCCCCCGGGTCGGCCGGGGCGCTGCTGACGTCCGTGCTCATGACCTGCCTTCCGCCTGGTGTCCGGCGCGCGGACGGCAGGTGCCGGCCGCGGTGCACGTCGGCGGACGGCCGGTGTCGGCGCCGCACGCTCGGCGGTCCCGTTATAACCGCGCCTCGCCCGGTTGGTCTAGTCCAACCCTCGACGCGTCCGAGTTTGGGTGGAATCCGATGCCCCAATTGACGTTGCCGTGCCGTTATCGACTGCCGCGCATTCGACCCTTGACAGGGCCATAGGTCTAGGCCAAGCTCCCCTTGCTGGTCTAAACCATTTAGAGGAAGCCGGGTCCCAGCCCGCCGAGCTGTTGCGCCGTTGTGAGGGTCACCGCCGAGGGCGTGGGTGTGCAAGGCATTCCTGAGGAGGGGTGGCGCGTGAAGCGCAAGCTGATAGCCGCGATCGGAGTCGCGGGCATGCTGTTCTCCGTGGCCGCGTGCGGCGGGAACGACGGCGACGGAGACAAGAAGGCGGGCGCGGACGGTTACGCCGGCCAGACGCTCACGGTCTGGGTGATGGACGGCTCGTCGCCGGACCAGTGGCAGAAGGACCTCACCGCCGAGTTCGAGAAGAAGACCAAGGCGAAGGTCAAGTTCGAGGTCCAGCAGTGGAACGGCATCCAGCAGAAGCTGACCACCTCCCTGTCCGAGGAGAACCCGCCGGACGTCTTCGAGATCGGCAACACCCAGACCCCGGCCTACGCCAAGACCGGCGGCCTCGCCGACCTCGGTGACCTCAAGGCCGAGATCGGCGGCGAATGGACCGAGTCGCTCAACGAGTCGTCCGTCTACGAGGGCAAGCAGTACGCGGCGCCCTGGTACTTCGCCAACCGCGTCGTCCTCTACAACAAGAAGGTCTGGGCGGACGCCGGCCTCAAGGACACCCCCAAGACCCGCGACGAGTTCTACGACGCGCTCAAGACCATCGGTGAGAAGACCGACGCCGAGCCGATCTACCTGCCGGGCCAGAACTGGTACCACTTCGTCGGCCTGGTGATCGGCGAGGGCGGCGAACTGGTCAAGAAGGACGGCGACACGTACGTCTCCAACCTCGACGACCCGAAGGTCGCCGCCGCCGCGGAGACCTACAAGAAGTTCCAGGCGCTGTCCAAGGCGCCCAAGGACAAGGACGAGGCCACCCCGCAGCAGGGTGAGGTCTTCGCCGACGGCAAGGTCGGCGCGTTCATCGGCATGGGCTGGGAAGCGGGCATCGCGACCGAGGCCAACCCGAAGATCGAGAAGGACATCGGCTACTTCACCATCCCCGGTGCCACGGCCGACAAGCCCGAGGGTGTCTTCCTCGGCGGCTCCAACCTCGCCGTCGCCGCGGGCAGCAAGAAGCAGGAGCTCGCCAAGGAGTTCCTGAAGATCGCGCTCTCCGACAAGTTCGAGGGCCAGCTCGCCAAGCTCAACGGCGTCATCCCCAACAAGGAGTCGCTGCAGAGCAACCTGGAGGGCAACGCCCCCGCCGAGGCCGCCGCGCCGGCCGCCGCCGTCGGCGGCACCACGCCGCTGATCCCGCAGTGGGCGGCCGTGGAGAACGACCCGAACCCGATCAAGACGTACCTGACGGCCGTCCTGAACGGCAAGACCCCGGCCGAGGCCGCGAAGCAGGTCGAGGGCGAGTTCAACAAGCGCCTGGCGCAGCAGCAGTAGCCGCACAGCGAGCGCACGGAACGGGCGGGGGCCGGCCACTCGCCGGCCCCCGCCCGGCGTCGAGTATGTCGAGAAGAGAGATCGCGAGCATGACCGTGCAGACCGAACGGCCGCCCTCCGGCCCGGCGGACGTCCGCAAGGCGGACACCGCAGGGCCCGGCAGGCCGACACCGAGAGCGGCGTCGCGCGCCGGCGCGCTCGCCCCGTACCTGTTGCTGCTGCCCGCCTGTGTGGCCTCCGTGCTGCTGCTCGGCTGGCCGCTGCTCAAGGACGTGCTGCTGTCGTTCCAGAACCTCAACATGACGCAGCTGATCCAGCGCGCCACCGAATGGAACGGAGTCGACAACTACCAGGCGGCCCTCACCAGTGAGGACTTCTGGCGGGTCACCCTTCGCTCGATCCTCTTCACGGCGGTCAACGTCGCCCTGATCATGGTGCTGGGCGCACTGGTCGGACTGCTGCTCGCCCGCCTCGGCAAGTGGATGCGGTTCACCCTGCTGCTGGGCCTGGTCCTCGCCTGGGCCATGCCGATCGTGGCCGCCACCACCGTCTACCAGTGGCTGTTCGCGCAGCGCTTCGGCGTCGTCAACTGGGTCCTGGACAAGCTCGGCTGGCACTCCATGGCCGACTACAACTGGACCAGCAGCCAGATGTCGACGTTCTTCGTCATCACCCTGCTGATCGTGTGGATGTCCGTCCCGTTCGTGGCGATCAACCTCTACGCGGCGACCACCACCATCCCCAAGGAGCTCTACGAGGCCGCGTCCCTCGACGGCGCCGGCGCCTGGCGGAGCTTCACCACGGTCACCCTGCCGTTCCTGCGGCCGTTCCTCTACGCGACCACGTTCCTGGAGGTCATCTGGGTCTTCAAGGCGTTCGTGCAGGTCTACCTCATCAACAAGGGCGGTCCCGACCGGCTCACCGAGATCCTGCCCGTCTACGCCTTCGTCGAGGGTGTCGGCAACCAGCACTACGGCATGGGCGCGGCGATCGCCGTCCTGACCATCGCGATCCTGCTCGGCCTGACCGCCTACTACCTCCGGATCGTGCTCAAGCAAGAGGAGGACGAGCTGTGAAGCGCTCGCTCTTCGGCCGCCTGTGGCCCAACGTCACGGCCGCCGTCCTGTTCATCGGCTTCGTCTTCCCCGTGTACTGGATGTTCAACACGGCCCTCAAGCCGACCGGCGACATCCTCTCGGAGGACCCGGTCTGGTTCCCGGCCGACCTGACCTTCGAGCACTTCAGCACCGCGATCAACGTCGACCACTTCTGGACCTACGTCACCAACTCGCTGACCGTCACCGTCCTGGCCGTGGTCTTCTCCCTGGTGATCGCGCTGGCCGGCTCCTTCGCCCTGGCGCGGATGCGCTTCAAGGGGCGGCGCGGCTTCATCATCGGCTTCATGCTGGCCCAGATGGCGCCGTGGGAAGTCATGATCATCGCGATGTACATGATCGTGCGGGACGCGTCCATGCTGAACAGCCTGGTCCCGCTGACGCTCTTCTACATGATGATGATCCTGCCCCTCACCATCCTGACGCTGCGCGGCTTCGTCGCCGCCGTGCCCAAGGAACTGGAGGAGTCGGCGATGGTCGACGGCTGCACCCGGGCCCAGGCGTTCCGCCGGATCATCCTGCCCCTGCTCGCGCCGGGCCTGATGGCCACCTCGCTGTTCGGATTCATCACGGCGTGGAACGAGTTCGCGCTCGTCCTGGTGCTCAACAAGGACCCCGAGTCGCAGACCCTGCCGCTGTGGCTGTCCAGCTTCCAGAGCCAGTTCGGCAACGACTGGGGCGCGACCATGGCCGCCTCGTCGCTCTTCGCCATCCCGATCCTGATCCTCTTCGTCTACCTGCAGCGCAAGGCCGTCAGCGGCCTCACCGCCGGCGCCGTGAAGGGATGACCGCCACCCCATGACGACATTCACCACCGGCACCGACACCCTCACCCGGGACGCGCTCGCCGTCCTGCAGCCGGGCTTCGACGGCACCACCGCGCCCGACTGGGTGCGCCGCCGCCTCGGCGAGGGCCTCGCGTCCGTCGCCCTGTTCGGCCGCAACGTCGCCACCGCCGAGCAGGTGACCGCGCTCACCGCCCAGCTGCGGGCCGAGCGGGACGACCTCCTGGTCGCCATCGACGAGGAGAGCGGCGACGTCACCCGCCTGGAGGTCCGCACCGGCTCCTCCTTCCCCGGCGCCCACGCCCTGGGCGCCGTCGACGACACCGCCCTCACCCGGGACGTCGCCCGCGAACTGGGCCGCCGGCTCGCGGCCTGCGGCGTCAACTTCAACTGGGCTCCCTCGGCCGACGTCAACGCCAACCCCGCCAACCCGGTCATCGGGGTGCGCTCCTTCGGCGGGGACACCGCCCTGGTCTCCCGGCACACCGCCGCCTACGTCGAGGGCCTGCAGTCCACCGGCGTGGCCGCCTGCGCCAAGCACTTCCCCGGGCACGGCGACACCAACGTCGACTCCCACCACGCCCTGCCGCACATCGACCTGGACGCCACCACCCTGCACGAGCGGGAGCTGGAGCCGTTCCGGGCGGCGATCGCGGCCGGCACCCGGGCCGTCATGAGCGCCCACATCCGGGTCCCCGTGCTCGACCCGGAGCGCCCCGCCACGCTCTCCCGGCGCATCCTCACCGGCCTGCTCCGCGAGGAACTCGGCTACCAGGGCCTCATCGTCACCGACGGCATGGAGATGCAGGCGATCTCCGGCACGTACGGGCTGGAGCACGGCGTGGTCCTCGCCCTCGCCGCCGGTGCCGACGCGATCTGCGTGGGCGGCGGGCTGTGCGACGAGGGCACCGTGCAGCGCCTGCAGGACGCGCTCGTCACCGCCGTCCGCGTCGGCGAACTGTCCGAGGAACGGCTCGCCGACGCGGCCTCCCGGGTCCGTGAGCTGGCCGCGTGGACGGCGAGCGTCCGCGACGCACCCGGCACCGCCGCCGCGGCGCGGCCGGAGATCGGCCTCACGGCGGCCCGCCGCGCGGTCACGGTCACCCGCACCGGTCCCGCCGCACCGGTCGCCGGCCCGGTGTTCGTGGCCACGTTCAGCCCGGCGCCCAACATCGCGGTGGGCGACGAGACCCCCTGGGGGGTCGGCGCGGAACTGGAGCGCCTGCTGCCCGGCACGGCCTCCGGCACCTTCACCGGGCCCGACGCCGGGGCGCGGGCCCTGAAGGCGGCGGACGGGCGCCGCGTCGTCGCGGTGGTCCGCGACGAGCACCGGCACCCCTGGATGGGCGCCGCCCTGGACACGCTCCTGGACGCCGGACCGGACACCGTTGTCATCGAGATGGGCGTACCGCAGTCCGCCCCGCGCGGTGCCCTGCACATCGCCACCCACGGCGCGGCCCGGGTCTGCGGGGTGGCCGCCGCGGAAGCGGTGGTCGCGGGCTGACCGGGCGACGCGCCCGCGGCACACGCGTGACGGGCGCCCGGAACACGGCCCTGCCGCGTCCCGGGCGCCCGTCGTGTGCGTCAGGCCGTCGTGCGCGTCAGGCCGCCGTGTGCGTCAGGCCGCCGGCTGCATCAGCCGGGCCAGCAGGTCGTCCAGGGTGACCATGCCGACGAGACCGCCCCCGCCGTCGCGGACCACCGCCAGGGTGGAGCGGCGGCGGCGCAGCACGTCGATCGCGTCGGCGACCGTCGTGCCGACCGTCACCTCGGGCACCGGACGGGCCAGTTCGCGGGCGCTCGTGACGCGCCCCCGGGCCCGGGCCACCAGGGCGTCCCGGGCGTGCACCGAGCCGAGCACGGCGCCCCCGTCCCGCACCAGCAGCCGCGTCCGGTCATGAGCGGCCGCCACCCGCAGCAGCTCCTCCACGCCCGCGCCGCCGCCGACCGAGACGATCCGCGCGGCGGGCACGGCCAGTTCACCCACCGGTGTCTCCGGCTCGGTCAGCGACCGGGTCAGCAGCTGCGAGTCCGCCGCGCTGATCAGGCCGAGCCGTTCCGACTCCGCCACCAGATGCGTCAGCTGCTCCCGGTCGTGGACCGAGGCCAGCTCGTCGCGCGGGGTCACCCGGCACATCCGCACCAGGACGTTGCTCACCGCGTTCAGCACCCGGATCAGCGGCCGGACGGCCTTCACCAGGGCCCGGAACGGCGGCGCGAGCAGCATCGCGGAGCGCTCGGGGTGGGCGATGGCCCACGACTTGGGCGCCATCTCGCCGACCACCATGTGCAGGAACACCACGACGATCATCGCGACGGCGAACGCCACCCCGTAGCTGAGCGCGCTGGGCAGGCCCAGGCTGTGCAGCAGGGGGTCCAGTTCGTGCGAGATCGCCGGCTTGGACACCGAGCCCAGGCCCAGGGTGCACACCGTGATGCCCAGCTGCGCGCCGGCCAGCATCAGCGACAGTTCGCGCATCCCGGCGAGCGCGGCACCGGCACCGCGCCGCCCCTCGGCCGCCGCCTTCTCCATGCGGTGCCGCTTGGCGGCGACCAGCGCGAACTCGGCGGCCACGAAGAACCCGCTGCCGACGAGCAGCAGCACGGTCACGAAGAGAGCCGTCGGGAAACTCATGACCCCTCCTCGGCCGGGTGGAGCTCACCGGTGAGCGACGTGATCCGGACGCGTTCGGCCACGTGCCGGTCGAGCGTGCGCACGTCCAGCACCGCGTGGCCGCCCGCGGGCAGTTCGACGGTCACCCGGTCGTCCACCGTCGGGAAGCGGCCCAGCCGGTCCACGATCAGACCGGCCACCGTCTCGTAGTCGTCCTCCTCGGGCAGCCGGACCCCGGTCGCCTCGGCGACCTCGTCCAGCCGCCGTCCGGCGTCCACCAGCCAGCCGTCGCCGTCGGCCACCGCGAGCTGGGCGACGGTGTCGCTCTCGTCGGCGATGTCCCCGACCAGCTCCTCGGCGATGTCCTCGTAGGTGACGATGCCGGCGACACCGCCGTGTTCGTCGAGGACGACGGCGAACTCGTCGTCCTGCTCCCGCATGCGGGCCACCGCGTCCGGCAGTTCCAGCGTGTCCGGCAGCAGCAGGGGCCGCCGGGCCACGTCGGCGGCGGTGGCCCCGGCCAGCCGGGCGGCGGGCAGCGCCATCAGCTCGCGCACCCCCACCACGCCGGTGACGTCGTCGGGGTGGTCGCCCAGCACGGGGTAGTTGGAGTGGCCGTGGGCGGCGATCAGCCGGACCGCCTCCTCGGCGCCGGCGTCCCCGCGCACGAACACGGCGTCCCGGCGCGGCACCATCACCTCGTGCAGGGTGCGCTCGGAGAACTCCAGCGCGTGGTCCAGCAGGGTGGCGGTGTCCCGGGGCAGGGCGCCGTTCTCGTGGGACTCGCCGATCAGGTGGCCCAGCTCCTCCAGCGTGGCACCGTGGTGCAGCTCCTCGACCGGCTCGATGCCGACACGGCGCAGCAGCCGGTCGGCCGCCCCGTCGAAGATCCGCACGACCGGGCCGACGACCTTCAGGTACGCCAGGGTGGACCCGGACAGCGCCTTGGCCAGCCGCTCCGGCACGGCGATCGCGAGGTTCTTCGGGGCCAGCTCGCCCAGCACCATCTGCACGACGGTGGCCAGGACGAACGCCAGCACCACGGAGATCCCGCTCACGGCCGCGTCGGGCAGCCCCACCCCGGACAGGGCGGGCCGCAGCAGGGCGGACACGGACGGCTCGGCGATGAAGCCGACGACCAGTCCGGTGACGGTGATGCCCAGCTGCGCGCCGGACAGCATGAAGGACAGCCGCTCCAGCACCTTCAGCGCGCGGGCGGCCTGCCGGTTCCCGGCCTCGGCCTCACGGGCGAGGGCGAGCCGGTCGGCGGAGACGTAGGCGAACTCCTGGGCCACGAAGTAGCCGGTTCCGGCGGTGAGCACGAACACGGCGAGCAGGCCCAGCAACGCTTCGGCGGCACTCATCGAACACCATCCCGTCGCGTGCCGCGGTCACTCGAGAGGTGACGGGATGGTCGGGGACTGGGTCCCGGGGGGTCCGTCGATCTGGCGGACACAGATGCACTCCTCATCAGGGGTCGGTCTCGGATCCAACGATTATGACCGGACCCGTGTTCCCGGGCGGGCCGGGCCGATGCCGACGGGCACCGGCCCGGCCCGGGACGTGCTGCGATCCGCGGCCGGACGTCCGGACGGGAGTGCCGGTTCAGAGATCGAACTCGTGCGGCGGCAGGTCGAGCGCGTAGCAGGCCTCGCGGACGACCGCCCGCTCGTCCTGGTCGAAGTCGCCGTCGGCGCCGCCGATGACGATGCCGATCTGGATCACGGCCCGCGCCTCGGCCGGCTTCTTCTTGGCCTTGGCGACCTCCTGCAGCACGCTCACCTTGCCGAACGCGAAGTCGGCGGTCAGCTTGTTCAGGTTGTCCTCGAAGCGCCGGCGCAGGTCGTCGGCGGGGAAGTTCTGCAGCACGTCGTTGCCGGCGATGAGCTGGGCCACGCGCTGCCGCTCGGACGGGTCTACGGTGCCGTCGGCCGCGGCGACCAGGGCGCACATGGCCATGCTCGCGTCCCGGAACGCACCGCTCTTGAGGTCGTTCTTCTTCGCCACCAACTGGTTCTGCATCTGCGACGCGGAATCCTTGAGTCGGTCCCACAGGGCCATGCCCACTCCATGTATCTCGGTGTGCTCGGGGGGTTCCCGGTTCGGTTCGGTCGGAGCACCCGGCCCACGACGCGGACCCGGCCCCCCATGTCTACAGCACTGTAGAAACTAGCGGTCGGGTGCGGAAGTTCCCCTCGGGGGCTGCCGGAGTGCGGTGCGGGTGGACGTGCGTGCGCGGACCGGGTGCCGGGTGTGCCCGGTGTGCCGGGCGTGCGGTCGCAGGCGCGCGGGGCGGTGCGGCGTGACGTGCGGCCGGCCGGTCGCCGTGGCCCGTGAGGGGCGGGCCGGACCCGGCGGTGGCAGTCCGGCGGCGCGGCGGCTGTCCGGCCGTGCCGTGCGGCCCGTGCGGTGGCCGTCCGTCGATGGCGGAGCGTGTCGTTATTGGGCCGAACGGGTGACCATGCGTAAGAATTGCCCGATGCAGACTGCCAGCGCGACCCAGGACGGAGCATGCCGGTGAGCAGCCACGACGTCACCGACGAACAGTGGGCGGGGCTCGCCCAGGTCGTTCCGCTGCGCGGCCGCGACGCCTGGCCGTCCGCGGTGGACCACCGGTCCGTGCCCGAGGCCGAGACACAGGCGCGCCGCCGTTTCGTCGTCCTGCGCGTCAACGTCTTCGCGGACGCCCGCGACGTCGCCGAGACCCTGATGTCCGGCATCCCCGTACTGCTCGACCTCACGGGCGCCGAGACGGAGGTCGCCAAGCGGGTGCTGGACTTCAGCACCGGCGTCGTCTTCGGCCTGGCCAGCGGCATGCACCGGGTCGACCGCAATGTGTTCCTGCTCACCCCGGCCGGCACGGAGGTGACCGGTCTCATGGAGGAGGCGGGGGTCCCGGGGGTCTGAACCGAGGTGATCCGGAGTCCGCGGGGGCGCGGAGACGACCGCGACCTCGGCAGCCGGTGGTGGTCGCCGGGACCTCCGCGGCCCGAGCGGAGCGGCCGGCCCACGGCGACCGGCCGTCCCCGCGCACGGCCCGCCCGCGCCCGCGCCCGGGACCGGTCCCGCGCGCGGGCGTGACGGGGTGCGGGAGGGCGTGCGTGGCGGCGGGACCCGCCTCGCCGTTCGTGGGAAGACCTCCCGAGCGGAACGGTTCGCCGCGCGAAGACGGTCCTACCGTCCCGTCCATGACCCCGCCCTCCCCGGCCCTCGGCCGACTCCGGCCGCCGGCCCCGGACACCCTCCCGCCCGACGCCGCCCCGGCGCCCCGCCACCCCGAACGGCCGCGCGTCACCGAGCTGTTGCTGTCGGCGTTCGCCGGACACCGCGGCACCGTCCTGCCGTTCGGACCGCTCACCCTCCTCGCCGGCCCCAGCGGCAGCGGCAAGAGCAGCGCCCTGCGCGCCTACGAGGCGCTCGCCCGGCTCGGCGGCGGGGCGCACCTCGGCGAGGCGCTCCCGGACCCGGGCGCCTGCGTGCCCGAACGCTCCCGGCCCGACGCCCAGCACCGCCGCGGCTTCCGCATCGGCTGCACCGCCGACGGTCCCGAGGGGCCGGTCCGGCTCGAAGTCGCCGTCCAGGCCGAACCCGGTCTGCGCATCGTGGGGGAGCGGCTGACGGCCGGCGGACGGGTCCTGCTGGAGACCGCGCTGCGCGACCCCGCGCGGCGCGTGGTCCAGGCCGCCTGGCACACGGCCGGCTCGACCCCGGTCACCCGCGGCCCGCTCCCCGACGACCGCCTCGGCACCGCCCTGCTGCCGCTGCGCGTCGCGGGCCGGACGCCCGGCCAGCGCAGGGTGCTCGCCGCCGCCGAGCAGATGGTCGTCGCCCTGCGGTCGGTCTTCTCCTGCGACCCCCGGCCCGGCCGCATGCGCGCCCCCGTCCCGGCCGGCGGCGGGCGGCTGCAGGGCGGCTGCGACAACCTCGCCGACGTGCTCCTGCGCACCCGGACCGAATGCGGGCGGCGGCACGCGCTGCTCGTCGCCGCCGTCCGCGCGGGGTGCGCCGGACCGGTCGTCGACCTGTTCGCCGAACCGGCGCCCGGCGGGCGGGTCCGGGCCCTGCTCGACCGCGGCACCGGCGTGCGCACCGACCTCGGCCGGCTCGGCGACGGCGAACTGCGCTACGTCGCCCTCGCCCTGGTCCTGCTCACCGGCCCCGGCGTGCTGGAGGTCGACGCGCCCGGCGAGGTCCCCGCCGCCCTGCAGACCCTCACCGTGCTCGCCGACGGCCTGGACCGGGGGCTCGACCCGGTCCAGCGCGCGGAGTTGCTGCGCCTGGCGGCCCGGATGTGCGAGCGGGGGCACATCCGGCTGACCGGCACGGTGAGCGACCCCTCGTGGGCCGCGGGGGTGGAGGGAGTGACGGTGGTACACCTGGACCGTGACTGATCCGCACCACGACGAGCCGCCCGCGCCCCTCGACCTGCCGGGACTCCAGCGCCGCCTCGCCGCGTTCGCCGCGGCGCGCGACTGGCAGCCGTACCACACGCCGAAGAACCTGGTCGCCGCCCTCAGCGTCGAGGCGTCCGAACTGGTCGAGATCTTCCAGTGGCTGACGCCGGAGGAGTCGGCCCGGGTGATGGACGACCCGGACACCGCGCACCGCGTCACCGACGAGGTCGCCGACGTCCTGGCCTACCTCCTGCAGTTCTGCGAGGTCCTGGGCGTCGACCCGCTGGCCGCCCTCGCCGCGAAGATCGACCGCAACGAGGACCGCTTCCCGGTCTGAGGCGGACAAGGGGGAGTCTCCTGCTCCGTTTTCACTCTCCGCAGCGGAAAGCGGTCTCGTCTCCTGTTCGTATCCCCAGATTTCGGCCTTCCCCTGGCTTTCTGTTGCGGACTCTCTCACTCTGGGTAATGGACAAGGGAGTTCACGTGGACGCGTGGGCAGCGCGTTCGGACCGGACGGGGGCAGCGCATGGACGCTGTGCGGCTCATCGAGACGAGCAGGCGGGCCCTGGCGGCGAGCACCGACCTGCCGGGCCTGCTGACCGAGGTGTGGCAGGCGCAGGCGCTCGCCCAGGCGATCGGCAGCCGGCTCGCGGTCTGTGGACCGCCAGAGCTGCGGGGGGAGGCCATCGGGCTGACGGAACTGGCCGGCCGAGGCTGCGGCGTGCTGGACGCCCCCGGCCTGAAGGGGGGCGACCTGCGCGCCGCCCGGCTCACCGACCTCGGAGACGCCCGCCGGGCCCTGCTGCACCTCGGCGGTCTCCTCGGCGACGTCGGCATCACCCTGGTCGGCCTGGCCTGTGCCGCCCGGGACGAGGCGACGTACTGGCAGTGCATGGAAGCCATCGACGCCGCGGACGAGTCGCGTGACCGGGTCCTCGACATGCTCCGCAGACTGGCGGACCGCGAGGCGGCGTTACCGGAGCGGGAAGCGGGCTGAACCCCGCCGGCCCCCGCTACCCTCCCGGCCCGCCCGTCCGCACCCCCGGGACGCCGCGTGACCACCGGCTGCGTCGGGTCGGCCGGGTCGGCAGGGTCCGCCTGGTTCGCCGCGCCCGCCGCGTCCGCCAGGCCCCCTGGTCGCCGCGCCCGCCACATCCGCCGGGTTCGTCGCATTCGTCGCGTCCGCCGTTTCCGTCGCCCAGCCGTGCGGCCGCCCGGCCGTCCGGCCGTCGGCGGAACGGCTCCGGGCCCGCCACGGCTCCGGGCCCGCCACGGCTCCGGGCCCGCCACGGCTCCGGGGCCGCCACGGCTGCGGACCCGCCACGGCTGCGGGCCCGACGACGCGGGCTTCGCGCGCCCCGGCCGCCGTCCGGCCGGACCACCGCCCCGCTCCCGCGGCACCCGCGCACACGCCTCTCAGGTGGTGACCCGGCGCTCCCCGCCCGCCCCTGGGCCGGCCCCCGCCCCCTAACCGGCCCCCGCCACCTGGCTCGCGCCCGCCCCCGGCGCCGGCCCCTCCGACGTCCCGGTCCCCGTCCCCGCCCGGTCCGCGGGCGCGGCCGCCCGGTCCGCCGAAGCGTCCCGGAGGTCCGCGTCCAGCGCCGAGAGGTCCGCGTCCAACGCCGCCATCAGCTCCTCCATCTGCTGCAGCAGCCCCTTCGGCTGCCCGCTCCCGCCCTGCTGCGGCACGCTCTCTCCGGACACGACACGGCCTCCTCGGCCCCTGGCCCCCCGCCGGGGGCCGACACGGTGGCGCACCGGCGCACGGCCCCGGCGCGGGCGCCGGGTGGTCCGGCTCCGACCCGGCCAACGATCTTCACCGGGACGGGTCACCGGTCCGGTCATACCGCGGTCGCCGGACCGCCCCGGATTCACCCGACCGTGGAGCGAAGCGCGCGGGGCGTGCGGGGCGCGCCGGGTCCGGGCGGAGCGTCCCGGCCGGGAACAGGCAGGATGGAGGCATGGACCTGCGCATCTTCACCGAGCCCCAGCAGGGGGCCACCTACGACACCCTGCTCACCGTCGCCAAGGCCACCGAGGACCTCGGGTTCGACGCCTTCTTCCGTTCCGACCACTACCTCAGGATGGGTTCCGCCGACGGCCTGCCCGGCCCCACCGATGCCTGGATCACCCTCGCCGGCCTCGCCCGCGAGACCAGCCGCATCCGGCTCGGCACCCTCATGACCGCCGCCACCTTCCGCCTCCCGGGCGTCCTCGCCATCCAGGTCGCCCAGGTCGACCAGATGTCCGGCGGACGGATCGAACTCGGCCTCGGCGCGGGCTGGTTCGAGGAGGAGCACGCGGCGTACGGCATCCCCTTCCCGAAGGACAAGTTCAGCCGCCTCGAGGAGCAGCTGGAGATCGTCACGGGCCTGTGGGCCACCGGTCCCGGCAAGACCTTCGACTTCCACGGCAAGCACTACGACCTCACCCGGTCGCCCGCCCTGCCCAAGCCCGTACAGTCGAAGATCCCGGTCCTGATCGGTGGCCACGGCGCCGTCCGCACCCCGCGGCTGGCGGCCCGTCACGCCGACGAGTTCAACATCCCCTTCGCGTCCCTCCAGGACACCGAGCGCCAGTTCGGCCGGGTCCGCGCCGCCGCGCAGGAGGCGGGCCGCGACCCGGAGGAGATCGTCCTGTCCAACGCCCTGGTCGTCTGCGTCGGCAAGGACGACGCGGAGGTCGCCCGCCGGGCCGCCGCCATCGGCCGGGAGGTCGACGAGCTCAAGGCCAACGGCCTGGCGGGCTCGCCGGCCGAGGTCGTCGACAAGATCGGACGGTACGCCGAGACCGGCTCCCGGCGGATCTACCTCCAGGTGCTGGACCTGCACGACCTCGACCACCTGGAGCTGATCTCGTCCCAGGTGCAGTCGCAGCTCCCGTAGCGCCCCGCACCCGGCCACCCGGTACGCCCACGCCCCCCGACGGGACCGCCCCGCACCCCGGGACGGTCCCGTCGCGCGGCCCCCCGGCACCCCGGGACGGTCCCGTCGCGCGGCCCCCCTGGAAAATTCGAAAGGCTTTCGCCGCCGATCCCGGTACGTTGGCACGACGCGCCGGAGATCCGCGCGTTTCAGCACTTCAGAAGGTGTCCGGGGGGTCCCACCGTGTTCCTGACGATCAGTACCACCGGCGTTCCCGAGCGCCCCGCGACCGATCTCGGTTTCCTGCTGCACAAGCACCCCGGCAAGGCGCAGTCGTTCTCCACGACCTGCGGGCGGGCGCACGTCTTCTACCCCGAGGCCGACGCGGAACGCTGCACCGTGGCGCTGCTGCTGGAGGTGGACACGGTCGCCCTGGTCCGACGCGGCCGGGGCAAGGGCCGCGGCGGCGCACCCGACGCCGCCCTCGCCCAGTACGTCAACGACCGTCCCTACGCGGCCTCCTCGCTGCTCTCGGTCGCCCTCGGCAACGTCTTCTCCAGCGCCCTGCGCGGGGTGTGCAACGCCCGCCCCGAACAGCCCGGCCTGCCGCGCCCGCTGCGCGTCGAGGTGCCCGCCCTGCCCGCCCGCGGCGGCCCCGCGCTGGTCCACCGGCTGTTCGAGCCGCTCGGCTGGAACGTCACGGCCGACCCCGTGCCGCTGGACACCGCGTTCCCGGAGTGGGGCGACTCCCGCTACGTGCGGCTCGTCCTGGAGTCGGACACCCTCACCCTCGCCGAGGCCCTGCGCCACCTGTACGTGCTGCTCCCGGTCCTCGACGACGCCAAGCACTACTGGGTCTCCCCGGACGAGGTGGACAAGCTGCTGCGCGTCGGCGAGGGCTGGCTGCCCGGCCACCCGGAGCAGCGGCTGATCACCAGCCGCTACCTCACCCGCCGCTGGTCGCTGACCCGTCAGGCGCTCGAACGCCTGGAACTCCTCCGGCTCGCCGAGTCCGACGACAGCGACGTCCAGGAGATCGACAACGCGGTCGCCGAGGAGACGGAGACCGAGGAGAAGCCGACGCCGCTCGCCGTGCAGCGCAGGGACGCGATCCTCGCCGCGCTCCGCGGGGCGGGGGCCGCCCGGGTGCTCGACCTGGGCTGCGGGCAGGGCCAGCTGGTGCAGGCGCTGCTCCGCGACCCGGCGTACACCGAGGTCGTCGGCCTCGACGTGTCGATGCGCGCGCTGACCATCGCCTCCCGGCGGCTGAAGCTGGACCGCATGGGGGAGCGGCAGGCGGCCCGGGTCAAGCTCCTGCAGGGCTCGCTCGCCTACACCGACCGCCGGCTCCAGGGGTACGACGCGGCCGTGCTCAGCGAGGTGATCGAGCACGTCGACCTGCCCCGGCTGCCCGCGCTGGAGTACGCCGTGTTCGGTGCCGCCCGCCCCCGCACCGTCGTCGTGACCACACCGAACGTCGAGTACAACGTGCGCTGGGAGACCCTCCCGGCCGGTCACGTCCGGCACGGCGACCACCGCTTCGAGTGGACCCGCGCCGAGTTCCGCGACTGGGCCGCGAAGGTGGCCGGACGGCACGGCTACACCGTGGAGTTCGTCCCCGTCGGACCCGACGACCCCGAGGTCGGACCACCCACCCAGATGGCCGTGTTCACCACCGGCACCGAGAAGGAGGCGAAGGCCGCATGACCACCACGACACCCGCAACCGGCGCCGCGCGTGCGGACGGCCGCGTCCTGCCCGTCACCGACCTCTCGCTGGTGGTGCTCGTCGGCGCCTCCGGCTCGGGCAAGTCCACCTTCGCCCGGCGCCACTTCAAGCCGACCGAGATCCTGTCCTCCGACTTCTGCCGCGGCCTCGTCGCCGACGACGAGAACGACCAGAGCGCCAGCCGGGATGCCTTCGACGTGCTGCACTACATCGCCGGCAAGCGCCTGGCGGCCGGCCGCCGCACCGTCGTCGACGCCACCAGCGTCCAGCAGGAGTCCCGCAAGCAGCTCGTCGAGCTGGCCAAGCGGCACGACGTGCTGCCCATCGCCATCGTGCTCGACGTGCCCGAGGAGGTGTGCGCCGAGCGCAACGCGGCCCGCACCGACCGCGCCGACATGCCCCGCCGGGTCATCCGCCGGCACACCCGCGAACTGCGCCGCTCGCTGCGCCACCTGGAGCGCGAGGGCTTCCGCAAGGTGCACGTGCTGCGCGGCGTGGAGGAGGTCGAGCAGGCCACCGTCGTCACCGAGAAGCGGTTCAACGACCTGACCCACCTCACCGGCCCCTTCGACATCATCGGCGACATCCACGGCTGCTCCGCCGAACTGGACGCCCTGCTCGGCATCCTGGGCTACGCCGACGGCGTGCACCCCGAGGGCCGCACCGCCGTGTTCGTCGGCGACCTCGTCGACCGCGGCCCGGACAGCCCCGGAGTGCTGCGGCGCGTGATGGGCATGGTGAAGGCGGGTCACGCGCTGTGCGTGCCCGGCAACCACGAGAACAAGTTCGGCCGGTACCTCAAGGGCCGCAACGTCCAGCACACACACGGACTCGCCGAGACCATCGCCCAGATGGAGGGGGAGAGCGAGGAGTTCCGCGCCGAGGTGCGGGAGTTCATCGACGGACTCGTCAGCCACTACGTCCTCGACGGCGGCCGGCTGGTGGTCTGCCACGCCGGCCTGCCCGAGAAGTACCACGGCCGCACCTCCGGCCGGGTCCGCAGCCACGCCCTGTACGGCGACACCACCGGCGAGACCGACGAGTTCGGCCTGCCCGTGCGCTACCCGTGGGCCGAGGACTACCGCGGCCGGGCCGCCGTCGTCTACGGCCACACCCCCGTCCCGGAGGCCACCTGGCTCAACAACACCATCTGCCTCGACACCGGCGCCGTGTTCGGCGGCAAGCTGACCGCGCTGCGCTGGCCGGAGCGGGAACTGGTCGACGTACCCGCCGAGCGGGTCTGGTACGAGCCGGCCCGCCCGCTGCGCACCGAGGCCCCCGGCGGGCAGGACGGCCGCCCGCTGGACCTGGCCGACGTGCACGGGCGCCGCGTCGTCGAGACCCGGCACGCGGGCCGGGTGTCCGTGCGGGAGGCGAACGCGGCGGCGGCCCTGGAGGTCATGAGCCGGTTCGCGACCGACCCGCGGCTGCTGCCCTACCTGCCGCCGACCATGGCCCCGACGGCCACCTCGCACCTCGACGGCTACCTGGAGCACCCCGAGGAGGCGTTCGCCCAGTACCAGCGGGACGGCGTCTCCCGGGTGGTGTGCGAGGAGAAGCACATGGGCTCCCGCGCCGTCGCCCTGGTGTGCCGGGACGCGGAGACCGCCCGCGCCCGCTTCGACGCCGACGGAGTCACCGGCTCCCTCTACACCCGCACGGGCCGCCCCTTCTTCGACGACGCCGCCGTCACCGAGGAGATCCTGGACCGGCTGCGCGCCGCGGCGACCGCGGCCGGCCTGTGGGAGCGGCTGGAGACGGACTGGCTGCTGCTGGACGCGGAGCTGATGCCGTGGTCCCTGAAGGCCGGCGGGCTGCTGCGCACCCAGTACGCGGCCGTCGGCGCCGCCTCCGCCGCGGTGTTCCCCGGCGCCCTGACCGCGCTGGAGAGCGCGGCGGCCCGCGGCGTCGACGTGACGGACCTGCTGGGCGGCCAGCGTGAACGGGCCGACGCGGCCGAGGCGTTCACCCGCGCCTACCGCCGCTACTGCTGGACCACCGACGGCCTCGACGGGGTGCGGCTCGCGCCGTTCCAGATCCTGGCCGTGCAGGGCCGCAGCCTCGCCGCGCTGCCGCACGACGAGCAGCTGGCCCTGATCGACCTCATGGTGGAGCACGACGGCACCGGGCTGCTGCAGACCACCCGCCGCCTGTACGTCGACACCGGCGACCCCGAGTCGGTGCGCGCCGGCGTCGACTGGTGGCTGGAGATGACCGGGCGCGGCGGCGAGGGCATGGTCGTCAAGCCGGTCGACGCCCTGGTCCGGGACCCGGAGGGGCGGCTGGTGCAGCCGGGCATCAAGTGCCGGGGCCGCGAGTACCTGCGGATCATCTACGGCCCCGAGTACACCCGGCCGGAGAACCTGGCCCGGCTGCGCGGCCGCTTCCTCAACCACAAGCGCTCCCTGGCCGTCCGGGAGTACGCGCTCGGCCTGGAGGCCCTGGACCGGCTGGCCGCGGGGGAGCCGCTGTGGCGGGTGCACGAAGCGGTCTTCGGGGTCCTCGCCCTGGAGTCCGAGCCCGTGGACCCGCGCCTGTAGCGCCTCCGCCCCGGGACCCGTGACGGGATCCGGCCGACTGCCCCCTCCCGAGGGCCGGCCGGACCCCCTCCCGGGCGCCCGGGGGCCGCGGCCGCCCTCCCTGCGCGTGCCGCCGCGTGGCCGCCCGTGCCGTGCCGTTCCGTGCCGGCCGGGGCCGCCCGGCGGCTCGCGGCGGGCACGGCCGGGACCGGTCCGGTGTCCGCGGGCGGCAGGCGGCACACGTTCACTTTCCGGCCGGAGAGGGGTGAACCCGGGCTCGGGTGGTCAGGATGGAGGCATGACCTACCATGTCGCCTCGGAGACCGGACGCCTGCGCCGGGTGATCCTGCACCGGCCCGATCTGGAGCTCAAGAGGCTCACCCCCAGCAACAAGGACGACCTGCTCTTCGACGACGTGCTGTGGGTGCGCCGGGCACGCGCCGAGCACGACGGGTTCGCCGACGTGCTGCGCGACCGCGGGGTCGCCGTCCACCTCTTCGGCGACCTCCTCACGCAGACCCTCGACATCCCCGAGGCCCGCACGATCGTCCTGGACCGTGTCTTCGACGAGAAGGAGTACGGGCCGCTGGCCACCGACCACCTGCGGGCCGCGTTCGAGACGCTCCCCTCACGGGACCTGGCGGAGGCCCTGGTCGGCGGCATGACCAAGCGGGAGTTCCTGGACACCCACCCGGAACCGGTCTCCGTGCGCTTCCACGCCATGGAGCTGGACGACTTCCTCCTCGGCCCGCTGCCCAACCACCTCTTCACCCGGGACACCTCCGCCTGGATCTACGACGGCGTCGCGATCAACGCGATGCGGTGGCCCGCCCGGCAGCGCGAGACCGTGCACTTCGAGGCGATCTACCGGCACCATCCGCTGTTCCGGGACGAGACGTTCCGGGTCTGGTCCGAGGGACAGGCCGACTACCCGTCCACGATCGAGGGCGGGGACGTACTGGTCATCGGCAACGGCGCGGTGCTGATCGGGATGAGTGAGCGGACCACCCCCCAGGCGGTGGAGATGCTCGCGCACAAGCTGTTCGCGGCCGGGTCCGCGGAGACCATCGTGGCGCTCGACATGCCGAAGAGACGTGCCGTGATGCACCTCGACACGGTGATGACCATGGTCGACGGCGACACCTTCACCCAGTACGCCGGTCTCGGCATGCTCCGCTCGTACACCATCGAGCCGGGCGTGGGGGACCGGGAGCTGAAGGTCACGGACCACCCGCCGGAGCACATGCACCGGGCGATCGCCGCCGCGCTGGGGCTCAGCGAGATCCGGGTGCTCACCGCGACCCAGGACGTGCACGCGGCGGAACGGGAACAGTGGGACGACGGCTGCAACGTGCTGGCCGTCGAGCCCGGCGTGGTCATCGCCTACGAACGCAACGCCACCACCAACACGCACCTGCGCAAGCAGGGCATCGAGGTGATAGAGATCCCCGGCAGCGAACTGGGCCGGGGCCGGGGCGGCCCGCGCTGCATGAGCTGCCCGGTGGAACGGGACCCGGTGACGTGACCCGCTGGCACGGCGCCCGGTGACGTGACGGGCGGGACGCCCCCGTGGTCCGGTCCGGTGACCCGGCGGGCGGGACGCCTCCGTGACCCGGTCCGGTGACCCGACGCCGTGACCCGGTCCGGTGACCCGACCCGGTGAGGTGACCGGGCGGCCTCACCGGCACCGTGGTGGTCCCGTACCGGTGCCCGGCGGCCCGCCTCGGCGCCACCCACGTCCATGACCCCCACCCGCCCGCATACAAATTCTGGTACTCGTATAGAATTCCATCCGTCCTGTCCCGTCCCGTCCCCGCACCCTGGAGCGCCCCATGGCGACTGTCCCGACCGCCCTCGCCGGCCGCCACTTCCTCAAGGAGGCGGACTTCACCGAGCAGGAGTTCCTCGGCCTGCTCGATCTGGCCGCGGAGCTGAAAGCCGCCAAGAGGGCCGGGACCGAGACCCGTCACCTGGTGGGCAGGAACGTCGCGCTCATCTTCGAGAAGCCGTCCACCCGGACCCGGTGCGCCTTCGAGGTGGCCGCCGCCGACCAGGGTGCCTCCACGACCTACATCGACCCCAGCGGCTCCCACATCGGCAGGAAGGAGTCCGCGAAGGACACCGCGCGGGTGCTCGGCCGGATGTTCGACGCGATCGAGTTCCGGGGCGACGCGCAGGCGACCGTCGAGACCCTCGCCGAGTACGCCGGAGTGCCGGTCTACAACGGTCTCACCGACGAGTGGCACCCCACCCAGATGCTGGCCGACGTGCTCACCATGACCGAGCACAGCGCCAAGCCGCTGAAGGAGATCGCCTTCGCCTACCTCGGCGACGCCCGCTTCAACATGGGCAACTCCTACCTCGTCACCGCCGCGCTGCTCGGTCTGGACATCCGGATCGTCGCCCCGAAGACCTACTGGCCCGCGCAGGACGTCGTCGACCGCGCCCGGACGCTCGCCGAGGGGTCCGGGGCCCGCATCACGCTCACCGAGGACGTCGCCGAGGGGGTCGCGGGCGCCGACTTCGTCGGCACCGACGTGTGGGTGTCGATGGGGGAGGCCCAGGAGGTCTGGGACGAGCGGATCGCCGCCCTCGCCCCGTACGCGGTGACCATGGACGTGCTGCGCGCCACGGGGAACCCGGACGTGAAGTTCCTGCACTGCCTGCCCGCCTTCCACGACCTGGGCACCCAGGTGGCCCGCGACGTGTACGAGCGGCACGGCCTGGCGTCCCTGGAGGTCACCGACGAGGTCTTCGAGTCGGCCCACTCGGTCGTCTTCGACGAGGCGGAGAACCGGATGCACACGATCAAGGCCGTGCTGGTCGCGACGCTGGCCTGAGGCATCGCGGGTGCCGTGCCGGTCGTCCGGCGGGCGCGGCACCCGGGCCGGTCCCGTCAGCGGGACGGCCGGCGCGGCCCCGGCACGGCCGGCAGGCGGAACCACACCGCCTTGCCGGTCGGGGTGGGCCGGTGGCCGCAGGACGAGCTGAGGGTGCGGATCAGCAGCAGTCCGCGCCCGTGTTCCTGCCAGGGGTCCGGTTCGCCCGGCAGCGGCCGGGTGAGCCGGAGCGGCGGCTCGGGATCGGGGTCGTGCACCTCCACCCGGCAGCCGGTCGGCAGCAGCTCCACCACCAGCTCTATCGGACTGCTGCCCGTGGTGTGCTCCACCGCGTTGGCCACCAGTTCCGCCGTCAGCAGCTCCGCCGTGTCGCTGTCCGCGCAGTGCTCCACCTCGGCCAGGGCCGTCCGGACCAGGGCACGCGCCACGGGCACGGCCGCGGTCGTGTGCGGCAGCGCGACGCGCCAGGAGGCCGGGGCGGAGGGGTGATCGTGCAAGGCGGGTCCGTTCATGGAGCAGGCTGTCCTGCTTTCAATTACTCAATGGTACGGCTCCCCGGGCAGGCCCCCGGAGGGACCCCGCCGGACCCGCGCCGGGTGCCGTACCGGGGCGTCCGGCCCCGGCACCGCAGGGCGTACCCCTCCCCGGGCCCCGTCCCGCACGGCGGGCCGCGCTGTGACCCGCCCGTCGACGAGCCGTGACGGACGTGACCGGGCCCCGACCCGGGCGGGGCGATCTTATCGTGCACTCGTGACGACGGTCACGAACGGGTGATAGCTTCGAGGGGCAGCACTCAGTGAGCCGCGCAGTGCCCGCCCGAGGAGGCCGCCCTCATGAGTCCCTTCACCGGCTCCGCCGCCCGCACCGCCCGCTGGGGACACCTGCGGGTCGAGCGGGCCGACGGCGTCGCCACCGTCACCCTGGCCCGCCCCGAGAAGCTCAACGCGCTGACCTTCGGCGCCTACGCCGACCTGCGCGACCTGCTCGCCGAACTGTCCCGGGAGCGCTCCGTGCGGGCGCTGGTGCTGGCCGGCGAGGGGCGCGGCTTCTGCTCGGGCGGGGACGTCGACGAGATCATCGGCGCCACCCTCGCCATGGACACCGCCCAACTGCTCGACTTCAACCGTATGACCGGCCAGGTGGTGCGCGCGGTGCGGGAGTGCCCGTTCCCGGTGGTCGCCGCCGTGCACGGGGTGGCCGCGGGCGCCGGCGCCGTCCTGGCGCTCGCCGCCGACTTCCGGGTCGCCGACCCCACCGCCCGGTTCGCCTTCCTTTTCACCCGGGTCGGCCTGTCCGGCGGCGACATGGGCGCCGCCTACCTGCTGCCCCGGGTGGTCGGCCTGGGGCACGCCACCCGCCTGCTGATGCTCGGCGAGCCCGTGCGGGCCCCCGAGGCCGAGCGGATCGGCCTGATCAGCGAACTCGCCGACGAGGCCGGCGCCGACGAGGCCGCCCACGCCCTCGCCCGGCGCCTGGCCGACGGCCCCGCCCTGGCCCACGCCCAGACCAAGGCGCTGCTCACCGCCGAGCTGGACATGCCGCTGGCCGCCTCCGTGGAGCTGGACGCGGCCACCCAGGCCCTGCTGATGAACGGCGAGGACTACGCCGAGTTCCACGCGGCCTTCACCGAGAAGCGCCCGCCGAAGTGGCGGGGGCGGTAGGGATGCGGGTCGCGGTCATCGGCGGCGGACCCGGCGGCCTGTACGCGGCGGCCCTGCTCAAACGGCAGGACCCGGCCCACGAGATCACCGTCTTCGAGCGCAACGCCCCCGACGACACCTTCGGGTTCGGCGTCGTGCTCTCCGACGAGACCCTCGGCGGCATCGAGCACGCCGACCCGGACGTCTACGCGGCGCTGCGCCGGGACTTCGTGCGCTGGGACGACATCGACATCGTGCATCGCGGCATCCGCCACACCTCCGGCGGCCACGGCTTCGCCGCCCTCGGCCGGCACCGGCTGCTGGAGATCCTGCACGCCCGCTGCCGCTCCCTGGGCGTGCGGCTGCGCTTCGGCACCGAGGTGTCCGACCCGGCCCGGCTGGCCCGCACCCACGATCTGGTGGTGGCCGCCGACGGCGTGCACAGCGGCACGCGCGCCGCCTTCGCCGACGTCTTCCGGCCGACCGTGACCGCCCACCGCTGCCGCTACATGTGGCTGGCCGCCGACTTCGCCTTCGACGCCTTCCGCTTCGAGATCGCCGAGACCGCGCACGGCGTGATGCAGCTGCACGGCTACCCCTTCGCCGCCGACGCCTCCACCGTCATCGTCGAGATGCGCGAGGAGGTCTGGCGGGCCGCCGGATTCGACCGGACGACCGAGGACGAGTCGGTGGAACGCTGCGCCAAGCTGTTCGCCGACGCGCTCGGCGGACGCCCGCTGCGCTCCAACAAGTCGGCCTGGACCACCTTCCGCACGGTCGTCAACGAGCGCTGGTCGCACGGCAACCTCGTGCTCCTCGGCGACGCCGCGCACACCGCCCACTTCTCCATCGGCTCCGGCACCAAGCTGGCCGTCGAGGACGCGCTGGCCCTGGCCGGCCACCTCGGCGAGGAGCCCTCGATCGACCGCGCCCTCGCCGCCTACGAGGCGGAACGCCGCCCCGTCGTCGCCTCCACCCAGCGCGCCGCCCGGGCCAGCCTGGAGTGGTTCGAGAACCTGGCCCGCTACCTCGGCCAGCCGCCCCGCCAGTTCGCCTTCAACCTGCTCACCCGCAGCCGCCGCGTCACCCACGACAACCTGCGGCTGCGCGACGCCCGGTTCACCGGGGCCGTGGAGGAGGAGTTCGGCTGTCCGCCGGGCACCCCGCCGATGTTCACCCCGTTCCGGCTGCGCGGACTGACCCTGCGCAACCGGGTCGTCGTCTCCCCCATGGACATGTACTCCGCCACCGACGGCGTCCCCGGCGACTTCCACCTGGTCCACCTCGGCGCGCGGGCGCTGGGCGGGGCGGGACTGGTGATGACCGAGATGGTGTGCGTCAGCGCAGAGGGCCGCATCACCCCCGGCTGCGCCGGCCTCTACACCGCCCGCCAGGCCGACGCCTGGCGGCGCATCACCGACTTCGTGCACGGCAGCGCCCCCGGCACCGCGATCGGCGTCCAGCTGGGCCACAGTGGCCGCAAGGGCTCGACCAAGCTGATGTGGGAGGGCATGGACGAACCCCTGGACGACGGCAACTGGCCCCTGGTCGCCGCCTCCCCGCTGCCCTACCGGCCCGGCAGCCAGACCCCGCGCGAACTGAGCCGGGCCCAACTGACGGACATACGTGAACAGTTCGTGGCGTCCGCCCGGCGGGCGGCCCGGGCCGGCTTCGACCTGCTGGAGCTGCACTGCGCCCACGGCTACCTGCTCTCCGGCTTCCTCTCCCCGCTCACCAACCGCCGCACCGACGCCTACGGCGGCTCCCCTCGGAACCGGCTCCGCTTCCCGCTGGAGGTCTTCGACGCGGTCCGCGCCGCGTGGCCCGGGGACCGGCCGATGACCGTCCGCATCTCCGCGACCGACTGGGCCGAGGGCGGCGTCACCGGCGACGACGCCGTCGGCCTCGCCCGGGCCTTCGCCGCGCACGGGGCGGACGCCATCGACGTGTCCACCGGCCAGGTGGTCGCCGGGGAGCGGCCGGAGTTCGGGCGGTCGTACCAGACGCCGTTCGCCGACCGCATCCGCCACGAGGTGGGCGTCCCGGTGGTCGCCGTCGGCGCGATCTCCTCCTGGGACGACGTCAACTCCCTGATCCTGGCGGGCCGTACCGACCTGTGCGCGCTGGCTCGCCCGCACCTGTACGACCCGCACTGGACGCTGCACGCGGCGGCCGAACAGGGCTACGACGGTCCGGGCGTCGCCTGGCCGGCCCCCTACCGGGCGGGCAGCAGGCCCCCGCAGACCGGGCGCAAGGACGTCACGGCCCCCCGGACCGTCCCGGACCGCGCGCCGGTGCACTGACCCGACGGCGACGGTGGCGGTGGCGGTGGCAGCAACGGCGAGGGTGGCGGTGGCAGCGACGGCGACGGCGGGACGGCACCGGCCCCCGGTGTCACCCCGGACGCGCCTGCGGCGTCAGAGTCCCGCGAAGGCGGCGCCCGCGTCCCGCAGACGGGTGTGCAGTCCGTGGAAGACGGCGGCCGACCGCGCCCCCGGCCAGCCCTCGGGGAGCAGCGCGGCCGGCAGGCCCGGGTCGGTGTAGGGCAGGTGGCGCCAGGAGTCCAGGGCGAGCAGGTAGTCGCGGTACGCCTCCTCGGGCGGGGTGTCCGCACGTCCCTCCCAGCCGCGCAGCACCTCCTCGTGCCGGTCCAGGAACGCCTCGTGCTCCTCGGCGATCCGGGGCAGGTCCCACCAGCGGGCCACCGCGTCGGCGGTGGCGGCGAAGCCGAGGTGCTCGCCGCGGAAGAAGTCGACGTACCGGTCCAGGCCCAGCCGTTCCAGGGTGTGCCGCGTCTCCTCGTGGAAGCGCGCGGGGGCGATCCACACGCCGGGGGCCGCCGTGCCGAAGCCGAGCCCGGCCAGGCGGGAGCGCAGCACGTGCCGCTTCTGCCGCTCCGACTCCGGTACGGAGAACACCGCGAGCACCCAGCCCTCCTCCTCCGGCGGGGCGGTGGCGTAGATGCGACGGTCGCCGTCCTCCAGCAACTGCCGCGCGTCGGCGGACAGTTCGTAGCCGGCGGCGCCCTGTGCGGTGCGGGCCGGGACGAGCAGTCCGCGCCGTTTGAGCCGGGACACCGACGAACGGACGGAGGGGGCGTCCACGCCCACCGCCGCCAGGAGCCGGATCAGCTCCGCGACGGGCACCGGGCCCGGTGCGAAGCGGCCGTACGCGCCGTAGAGCGTGACGATGAGAGACCGTGGAGCAGGCTGGTCGGACACGTTGATCATCTTAGGTCGTGCGGTCGGCGTCCGTCCCACCGCGTCGTGCCCGGCCGGCGCCGCCCGCGGCGGACCGCAGCCGGAAGCGCTGCAGCTTGCCGGTGGCGGTGCGCGGCAGCGCGTCCAGGAACACGATCTCCCGTGGGCACTTGAAGGGCGCCAGCTCCGACTTCACGAACGTGCGCAGCGCCTCCCCGTCGCGCTCGGCGCCCTCCTTGAGGACCGCGTACGCCACCACCACCTGGCCGCGGGCCTCGTCCGGCCGCCCCACCACGGCCGCCTCGACCACGTCCGGGTGCCGCAGCAGGGCGTCCTCCACCTCCGGTCCGGCGACGTTGTACCCGGCGGTGATGATCATGTCGTCCGCGCGGGCGACGTAGCGGAAGTAGCCGTCGGGCTCGCGGACGTAGGTGTCGCCGGTGATGTTCCAGCCGTCGCGCACGTAGTCGCGCTGCCGCGGGTCGGCGAGGTAGCGGCAGCCGACCGGACCGCGCACCGCCAGCAGGCCCGGCTCGCCGTCCGGGACCGGCTCGCCGTCGGCGTCCTGCACGCGCGCCTGCCAGCCGGGGACCGGGACGCCCGTGGTGCCGGGGCGGATCCGCTCGTCGGCGGCGGAGATGAAGATGTGCAGCAGCTCGGTGGCGCCGATGCCGTTGATGATGCCCACGCCGGTGCGCTCCCGCCAGGCCCGCCAGGTCGCCGCCGGCAGGTTCTCGCCCGCCGACACGCAGCGCCGCAGCGAGGACACGTCGTGCGCGTCCAGGCCGTCGAGCATCGCGCGGTAGGCAGTGGGCGCCGTGAACAGCACCGACACCCGGTGCGCGGCGATCGCCGGCAACAGCTGGTCGGGGTGGGCCTGTTCGAGCAGCAGGGCGCTGGCGCCCGCCCGCAGCGGGAAGACGACGAGACCGCCGAGCCCGAAGGTGAAACCGAGCGGGGGACTGCCCGCGAACACGTCGTCGGCGCGGGGGCGCAGGACGTGCCGGGAGAAGGTGTCCGCGATCGCCAGCACGTCCCGGTGGACGTGCATGCAGCCCTTCGGGCGTCCGGTGGTGCCCGAGGTGAAGGCGATCAGCGCCACGTCGTCGGCCGCGGTGGGCACCGCCGCGTACGGGGTGCCGGGCGCCGGGCGCCGCAGCAGGTCGTCCGGGGCGTCGCCCCCGTAGGTGGTGATCCGCAGACCGGGGACCTCGGCCTTCGCCAGGTCGTCGACCGCCCGCACGTCGCACAGGGCGTGCCGGACCTCGGCGATCTCGCAGATGGTGCTCAGCTCGTGCGGGCGCTGCTGGGCCAGCACGGTGACGGCGATCGCGCCCGCCTTGAGCACCGCCAGCCAGCAGGCCGCCAGCCAGGGGGTGGTCGGGCCGCGCAGCAGCACGCGGTTGCCCGGCACCACCCCGAGGTCGCCGCTGAGCAGGTGCGCGAGCCGGTCCACGTGCGCCCGCAGGTCGCCGTAGGTCCAGGTGCCCCCGTCGGGCGTGCGGAAGGCCGGGCGGTCGCCGGGCGGGCCGTGCAGCAGCTCGACGGCGCAGTTCAGCCGCTCGGGATACGCCAACTCCGGCAGGTCGAAGCGGAGTTCCGGCCACTGACCGGGTGGCGGGAGGTGGTCGCGGGCGAAGGTGTCGACGTGCGCGGTGGCCCGTGGCTTCATGACGGTTCGCCCCCTCGGCGTGGTGGGCTCGCAGAAGGAGCGTATCGTGTTGGTGACGACAGTCAACGGTTCGCGATAACCTCGGACGGCCGTCCGGGGCGGAACCCGTGGGGGCGGCCCGGCGGGAGGGAAGGGACCGGCGATGACCGCATTCTCGCTCGAACCGGCACAGGCCGACTGGTGCGCCGAGCTGCGGGAGCTGGCCGCACGGCGCCTGCGGCCGCTCGCCGGCCGGGGCGAGCCCGGCCGCGTCAACCGGGCCCTGGTCACCGAACTCGGCCGGCTCGGCCTGCTGTCCCGGCTGTTCACCTCCGGCGCCCTCGACCTGTGCCTGATGCGCGAATCCCTGGCCCGTGCCTGCACCGAGGCCGAGACCGCGCTCGCCCTCCAGGGACTCGGCGCCCACCCCGTGCACGCGCACGGCACCGAGGCGCAGCGCGGCCGCTGGATCCCCCGGGTGAGCGACGGCAGCGCGGTGGCCGCCTTCGCGCTCAGCGAGCCCGGCGCCGGATCCGACGCGGCGGCCCTGGCCCTGGCGGCCGACCCGGACGGCGCCGGCGGCTGGCGCCTGACCGGCGAGAAGTGCTGGATCTCCAACGCGCCCGAGGCGGACCTCTACACCGTCTTCGCCCGCACCGGCCCCGGCGCCGGATCCCGCGGCGTGACCGCCTTCCTGGTCCCCGCCGATCGCCCCGGACTCACCGGCACCCCCCTCGACATGCTCTCCCCGCACCCCATCGGAACCCTGCGCTTCGACGCCGTCCCGGTCACCGCCGACGACCTGCTCGGCGAGCCGGGCCGGGGCTTCCGGGTGGCGATGGACACCCTCAACCTGTTCCGGCCCAGCGTCGGTGCCTTCGCCGTCGGGATGGCCCAGGCGGCACTCGACGCCGCCCTCGAACACACCGCGTCCCGCGAGGCGTTCGGCGGCCGCCTCGGCGACCTCCAGGCCGTCTCCCACCAGGTCGCCGAGATGGCGGTGCGCACCGAGGCGGCCCGCCTGATGGTGTACGCGGCGGCCGCCGCGCACGACGCCGGTGAACCGGACGTCCCCCGGCGCGCGGCCATGGCGAAACTGCTGGCCACCGAGACCGCGCAGTACGTCGTCGACCGCTCGGTGCAACTGCACGGCGCCCGGGCGCTGCGCCGCGGTCACCTGCTCGAACACCTCTACCGGGAGGTGCGCGCCCCCCGCGTCTACGAGGGGGCCAGCGAGGTGCAACGCGGCATCATCGCCAAGGAGTTGTACAAGTCTCTGGAGGACCGTTGACCGCCGAGCGCATCAACCCGCCCGACCTCTCCCCGCCGGCCGGCTTCTCCCACGCGGTCGTCGCGACCGGCGCCCGGGTGGTGTTCCTGGCCGGCCAGACCGCGCTCGACGGGGACGGCAAGGTGACCGGCGACACGCTGCCCGACCAGTTCACCCGGGCCCTGGCCAACCTCCTGGCCGCCCTGCGCGCGGCCGGCGGCACCCCGGCCGACCTGGCCCGCGTCACCGTCTACGCCACCGACATCGCCGACTACCGGGTCCACGCCCGGGACATCGGCCGCATCTGGCGGGAGGCGGCGGGCCGTGACTACCCGGCGATGGCGGTGGTCCAGGTGGTCCGCCTCTGGGACGAACGGGCGTTGGTGGAGCTCGACGGGTTCGCGGTCCTGCCCTGACCGGCGGCGCGGCCCCGCGTCACCCGGTCCGCCCGGCGCCCCCTGCCCCGGTGCCGTCCGTGTCAGGCGGCGACCGCGAGAGGGCCGACGGGTGCCCGGTGCGGTGCGACCACCCGGCCGTCGGGCAGCAGTTCACCGGTGTCGTCGAAGACGATCGAGCCGTCGCACAGCAGGCTCCAGCCCTGCTCGGGGTGGGCGGCCACCACGTGCGGGGCAGGGGATCCGGTCCGGGCGCAGGAAGGCTGGTGGGCACACATGGTGCACCTCCACATCGGTGGGACGTTCCGAACGGGCCGTACCCCTCGACGATGCGCCCGCCCCGGCCCGCCGCGGAACGGGCGGGCGCGAAGCGTGACAGCTCCCGGACATTCCCGGGACGGTTCCCCGACGCCCGGTGCGGACTCGCCACCGAAGGGGTGAGGGTCACGGCCCCGGGCCCTCCCGCCCGGTACTGGTGGACACCCGCAATTCCCTCATAACGGGAGGTTCCCCCCATGGCTCTCCGCTTCCTGTCCCCGCTCTCCCCGCGCTCCGCGCTCGGTGCCGCCGTCGGCGCAGCGCTGCTGCTCCTGGGCTCCGCCGCCGCGGCCCCCACGGCGGCGGCGTCCACCGCCCCACAGGAACTGGTCACCGTCGACTCCGTCGGCCGCGTCGCCGCTGACGGCACCGTCACGCTCACCGGCACCTACCGCTGCCTCGCCGCCGCCGGACCGGTCTTCGTCAGCTCCTCGCTGCACCAGGAGCCGTCCACCGTCCGCTACGGCATCGGCGGCACCCGCGCGGTCTGCGACGGCCTGACGCACCGCTGGGAGAACACCGGCACCGTGCCCGAGGGGACGTTCACGCCCGGTGCGGCCGACGTCGAGGCCACGCTGCTGGAACTGCGGCCCGCGGGCGGCCTGCCGCTGCCCGCCTTCCACGCCGTCAGCAGCAACGGCATCACCCTCGTCGACGGCTAGGGGGCCTCCCGCTCGGATCCGGCCGGGCAGGCGGGCCCTTGATCCGGCCTGATCCGCACGAAGGACATCAGGGCCCGTCCGGCGGATCATGCCGGAGACGCGGGGCCCGGCATGCGCACCCGCGGCGTTGCCGCCTGTTTCCCGTCCCTCACCCGCACGACGGATCCCCGTGCCCGCGCCCTGCCGGACACGGGCAGGCTGCGGCGCGCGGCCCTGCCGGACCCCGGCCTGGTACCGCCGCGCCCCGGCGGTCACCCTGGTGGCATGGTCACCCTCCGTCACACGGTGCTGCTCACCCCCGTCCCGCGCGCCTGGTCCGCCGACGCCCTCGCCACCGCCCTCGACGTGGTGGAATCCACCCGCGCGGAGGCGGACGGCCGGCTGGTCCTCCCCGACGGGCGGCCGGTGCCGGACGTGCGGCTGACCGGGGGCCGCCATCTGCGGCGCGGCGCGGTCCACGAGGGCGAGCCCGGGAGCGGGGCGGCCGGGAGCGGCGGCGCGGCGGCCGGCCGGAACACGGCTCCCGCGGCGCACGGCACCGCCGCCCCGCCGACCGGTGACCCCGTGACCGCCGTCCCGGCGGCCCGCCACGCCCCCGCGCCACGCCCCCGCGTCACACCTCCGTCGTCGGCCAGTCCAGCAGCCGGGCGCCGATGACCGCCGTCTGCAGCATGTAACGGTGCGCCGGATCCGCCGGGTTGGCGCCGGTGAGGCTGCGGATGCGCTCCAGGCGGTAGGTCAGCGCGCGCACGCTCAGGGAGAGGCGGCGGGCCGCCTCCGCGGCCACGCACCCGGCGTCGAAGTACGCGGTGAGGGTGTCCAGCAGCGGCATCGGGCCGCCGCGCGCCGTGGTGAGCGGGCCCAGGGTGTTGTGCACCAGGTCGGCCATCGCCTGCCGGTCGCGGGACAGCACCGGGTAGACGAGCAGATCCGCGGCCCGCAGCACCGGTTCGTCCATGCCCAGCCGTTCGGCGATCTCCAGCGTGCTCAGCGCCTCCTCGTAGGACTGGACGACCCCGCCGGGCCCCGGCCGTGCGCGTCCGACGGCGACCTGGCCCCCGTCGGTGGCGGCGTGCGCCTGCTTGGCGAAGTAGGACAGGACTTCCTCCTGGTGACCCGGCGCGATGCACAGCAGCCGCCCGTCCTTGGTGGTCAGCAGCACGTTGCGGTCGTCGAACCGTGAGATCAGGGCGAGTTCCACCCGGCGGGCCACCGGGTCGCCCTCGTCGTAGGCGACCGGGCCCCGGGCGACGGCCACCGCGTGGGCGTGGGACAGCCGCAGACCGAAGCGTTCCGCGCGTTCCGCGAGCCGGCCCAGGTCGCTGCGTCCGTGCAGCAGGTCGTCGATGAACTCCCGTCGCGCCGCCTCCTCCTGACGGACCGCCATCCGCTGGGCCCGCTCGTACCCCTCGGCGAAGGCGTCCACCACCTGCTGGACGGCGGCCAGGGCTTCGGCGGCCGATTCGCTGGTGCGCGGCCAGGCGTCCCGGGCCGCCCCCAGATGGGCGCTGACCAGGCGGCGCAGTCCGAAGCCGTCCTCCGCGGCCCGTTCCCCCAGGGCCCGGCGGGACGCGATCTCGTCCCGGGTGAGACGTCTGCCCGTCGCGGCGACCTCCGCCAGGATCCGGGCATAACCTTCGAGATAATCCTCCGGAATCTCGCGTTCCGCCACTGATCCCCCTCAATATTGACGCGCTCCTGACGCGCCCCTGACGCCGTCCTGACGCGGAGTTGGCCCGCCCCCGGCATGCAGACCCTAGTGAATATTGCCGGAATCCGGCAATGCGCGAGTGGATCAGCCTCGGGCATCATGGACCGCGGGGAGCACCACGGAAGGTTCCGGTGCCGGGCACCGGCAGGTGCGGGTGCCCGAACCGGAATCGCGCGGTGCCACCGCGCGGTGCCGGCCGTACAGGCACCGCGGATGTGCGCGGCGAGCGCGAAGACGGAGCGGGACGACGAACGGAAGGGGGCCGGGGGATGCGCGTACTGATGGAGACCGCGACCGGCCTGCCCGTCCTGCTGTTCACCGCCGGCCTGATCGTGGCCGCCGGCTTCTGGCTGCTGGTCGCCCTCGGTGTCACCACCGCCGACGCCTTCGACGGGGACGCGGACCTGCGAGCCTGGGGTCTGGGCGGGGCGCCGGTCGCGGTCGTGCTGTCCCTGCTGACCCTGACGGCGTGGCTGCTCGCCCTGGGCGCCGCCGTGCTGCTGGCCGCGTTCGGGCCGACGGGTTCCGGAAGCGGACTGCTGCGCCTGCCGGTCGCGGCCGGCGCGCTGTTCGCCGCCTGGCGGCTCACCCGCTTCTTCGTCCGGCCGCTGCACCGGCCCTGCCCCGACGAACCCGGGCCGTCCCGGTCGGTCCGCGCGCTCGACGGGGACCGGGGCGGCCTGCCGCACGCGCCGCACGACGGGGCCGGCGCTCCCGTCCTGCCCGTGCCGCACGACCGCGCCGCCTGAGCCCGCTGCTCCCGCGCCCCGGCGCGGCCCGCCTCCGGCACACCACGACCCCACCCGCCTCCCGCCCGGCGGGCCGGCCCCGCGCCCTGCCCGCGGCCCGTCACACCCCGCCGTTCCCCGACACCGCTCCGTCACCGCATTCGCTCACCACCCCAGCTCTCGAAGGACGTGTCCCATGGATGCCGCCACCGTGGGCATCGCCGCAGTCGCCGGCGCCTGCCTGTTGTTCGTGCTCGTCGCCCTGCTCGTCGTCTCCAAGCTGTTCCGCAAGGTGGAACAGGGCAAGGCCCTCATCGTCTCCAAGATCCGCAAGGTGGACGTCACCTTCACCGGCCAGGTCGTCCTGCCGGTGCTGCACAAGGCCGAGGTCATGGACATCTCGGTGAAGACCATCGACATCACCCGGGCCGGCAAGGAAGGACTGATCTGCCGGGACAACATCCGCGCGGACATCCGCATCACGTTCTTCGTGAAGGTCAACAAGACCGTCCAGGACGTCATCCGGGTCGCCCAGGCGGTGGGCACCGCCCGCGCCAGCGACCGTGACACCCTCCAGGAGCTGTTCCACGCGAAGTTCTCCGAGGCGCTGAAGACCGTCGGCAAGCAGATGGACTTCACCGACCTCTACACCAAGCGCGAGGAACTGCGGTACCGGATCATCGAGGTCATCGGCGTCGACCTGAACGGCTACCACCTGGAAGACGCCGCGATCGACTACCTGGAGCAGACGCCGCTGAACCAGCTGGACCCGGGAAACGTGCTCGACGCCCAGGGCATCCGCAAGATCACCGAGCTGACCGCCGTGGAGCACATCCGCACCAACGAGGCCCAGCGCGGTGAGGAGAAGGAGATCACCCGGCAGAACGTCGACGCGCGCGAGGCGATCCTGGAGCTGGAGCGGCGGCAGACCGACGCCGAGATCAAGCAGCGCCGCGAGATCGAGACCGTCCGGGCCCGCGAGGAGGCCGAGACCGCCCGGGTGGTGGAGGAGGAGCGCCTGCGCGCGCAGAGCGCCTTCCTGCAGACCGAGGAACAGCTCGGGGTGCAGCGCGAGAACCAGGCCCGCGAGGTCGCCGTGGCCGCCAAGAACCGCGAGCGGGTCATCGCCGTGGAGAGCGAGCGCATCGAGAAGGACCGCCAGCTGGAGGTCATCGCCCGCGAGCGGGAGACCGAACTGACCAGGATCGCGGCCGAGAAGGAGGTCGAGGCGGAGAAGCGGGAGATCGCCGAGGTCATCCGGGAGCGGGTCGCGGTGGACCGCACGGTCGCCGAGCAGGAGGAGTCCATCAAGCGGCTGCGGGCCGTCGAGGAGGCCGAGCGCGAGCGGCAGGCCGTCATCATCGCCGCCGAGGCCGAGGCGCAGGAGAAGCTGGTCAAGGACATCAAGGCCGCCGAGGCCGCCGAGCAGTCCGCCACCCACCGCGCCGCCGAGGAACTCACCCTGGCCGAGGCCCGGTTGAAGACCGCCGACCTGGACGCACGGGCCAAGCTGCGGGCGGCCGAGGGCATCCAGGCGGAGGCCGCGGCCGAGGGACTGGCCGCCGTCCAGGTCCGCGACAAGGAGGCCGACGTCATCGAGAAGGCGGGCCGTGCCGAGGCCGAGGCCACCCAGGCCCGGATGCGCGCCGAGGCCGAGGGTGCTCGCGCCAAGGCCCTCGCCGAGGCGGAGGCCGTCGGCGAGAAGCTCCGCGCGGAGGCGGCCGGCCTCACCGAGAAGGCGGCGGCGATGGCCGCCCTGGACGAGGCGTCCCGCGGTCACGAGGAGTACCGGCTGCGCCTGGAGGCGGAGAAGGACGTCCGGCTGGCCGGCCTGGAGGTGCAGCGGCAGGTCGCCGAGGCACAGGCCACGGTGCTCGCGACCGGCCTGGAGAGCGCCGACATCAACATCGTCGGCGGGGAGTCCGTCTTCCTCGACCGCCTGGTCTCCTCCATCGCGCTCGGCAAGGGCGTCGACGGGTTCGTCAAGAACTCCGAGACCGCCCAGGCCCTCGCCGGGCCGTGGCTGGACGGCACGGCCAGCTTCACCGACGACCTGAGCCGCGTCCTCGGCTCCGTGTCGACGGCCGACGTGCAGAACCTCACCGTCTCCGCCCTGCTGATGAAGCTGATGCGGGCCGGCGGCGAGAACACCGGTCGGTTCGAGGAACTGATCGCCAAGGCTGGTGAGTTGGGGCTCGCGGACACTCCGCTGGCCGCGTTGAACGGCCACGCCCGGGCCTGACCCACCACCGACCGGGAGCCGCCGCACAGGGGACGGCGGCTCCCGGTCGTCCCACCCCGAGAGGCAGCCATGACCACCGGCACCCACGAGACGGCCACCCCGCACGCGCCCGGCACGGCGGACCCGCACACCCACGGCTCCACGGGCCCCGCCGCGGCCCCCGGAGGCGACCGCGGCGACAACGGCCCCGCGACGCCGGGCACGACGCCCCCCGGTACCGAGACCCCTCCCGGCGGCGACAACACGGCCCGCACCCCCGGCACCGACGACGCCGACGGCGGCGCCTACCAGGTGCTGCGGGACCGCCTCGGCGCCGAGGCCGCCGAACTCGCCCGCCGCGCCGACGAGCTGAACCGGCGCCGGATCGAGGAGTTCGGCTCCGCCGGGCTGCGCCTGGCCGGCACCGAGCGGCTGCGCACCGAGCGCACCAGCGTGCCCCGCGACCTCGTCGCCGTGGGCGACGCGCTGCTCTTCGGCTACGAGGCCCGCCCCCGCCCGGAGACCGACACCGCGGTCGGCGACGTGCTCGCCCTGCACGACCGCGACCTGAACCGGCTGCCCGACGACGCCGTCCCCGGACTCCTCGACGACCCCGCGTTCGTCCGCGAGTTCGCCGCCCTGCACCGCTACTACCGCCAGGCACGCCTGCTGCGGCTGCGCCGGGTCGACGGCAAGCTGCTCGCCGTCTTCCAGACCGGCGACAAGGCCGACGACATCCGCGTCCTGCGCTGGTCGGTCACCGAGGACGGCCGGACCGCCTTCCTCGACGCACGCGGTGACCGCGACCACGCCCGCACCCCGGCCCCGGACGTCGAGTGGACCCGCACCACCCGCGAGGACCACGTCCTCGGCCGCCACCCGCACGTCTCCGTCCTCGGCGAGGTCTTCGTCGACACCCTCGGCGGCACCCTCACCGTCAAGACCGCGAACGACACGGACAGCGCCGACGGCATCCACAGCGAGCCCGTCGAGGAGCCCCTGCAGTCCCTCGCCGACGCCGAGATCGCCCACGCCCGCGTCGGCGCCCTCGTCCTGCTGCGGATCCTGCCCTACAAGGAGACGGCGTACCGCCACCTCGTCTTCAACACCCTCACCCGGACCGTCGTCCGCCTCGACGCCATCGGACAGGGCTGCCGCCGCCTCCCCGGCGACCAGGGCATCGTCTTCCCCGGCGGCTACTGCCTGGCGGCCGGATCACACAAGACCTACGACCTCGACACCGACGGCACCGCGTTCGAGCGCGAGGTCCGCTCGCCCAACGGCGAGGACGTGCTCTACGCCTTCCACGCCCCCGCGCGGGGACGCGCCCTGCTGCTGTCGTACAACGTCATCCGGGAGGAGATCGCCACCCCCCTCACCGGGCACGGCTGGGCCCTGACCGACGACGGCACGCTGACCCTGCTGCGGCCCGACGGCGACGACCCCGCCCGTGTCCACCCCGTCCAGGTCTGGCACACGCCCTACGTCTCCGACACCCACGCCGCCGCCCAGCCGCCCGGCGACGGCCCGCTCGCCCGGCTCGGCAACGCCGACCTGGTGCACGGCATCTCCGACTGCCTGTCCCTGGCCCGCTCCGTCGCCGAGACCACCCCGACGACGGAGGTGTACGAGGCCCTGGTCACCGCCTGCGTGCGCACCCTCGACGCCCACCACTGGCTCGGCGACGGCGAACTGGGCGACCTGCGCTCCCCGCTGGAGCGGATGCGCACCACCGCCGGACAGGTCCTCGCCGAGTTCGAGACCGTCCGCGCCCTCACCCGCCACGCCGCCGACGCCCTCGACGAGGCCGCCGCGCGGGTCGCCGCCGTGGTGCGCCGGCTGCGCGGCGAACAGCCCCGCGAGGCGGCCGCCTGGGTCACCGGACTCACCGAACTCCGGCACGCCCAGGGCCACCTGCTGACCCTGAAGGACATGCGGTACGCGGACCGCGCCCGCATCGGCGAACTGGCCGCCGGCGCCGAGGCGGACCTCGCCTCCTTCGGCCGGCGCGCCGTCGACTTCCTCGCCCGCGAGGACGCCTTCGCCGCCCACCACGCCGACGTCGAACGCCTCGTCGCCGACGCGGAGGCCGTCACCACGGCCGCCGAGGCCGCCCCGGTCGCCGCCCGCCTGGAGGAACTCGCCGACGGACTGCGCACCGTCACCGAGGTGGTCGCCTCCCTCGACATCGCCGACACCACCGTCCGCACCGCCGTCCTGGAACGCGTCGCCGAGGCCCTCGGCGGCGTCAACCGGGCCCGCGCCACCCTCGACACCCGTCGCCGCGCCCTGCTGGAGCGGGAGACCCGCGCCGCCTTCGCCGCCGAACTCGCCCTGCTCGGCCGCACCGTCACCGGCGCGCTGGCGGCGGCCGACACCCCCGAGGCGTGCGACGAGCAACTGGCCCGCGCCCTCGCCCAGCTGGAGGTGCTGGAGTCCCGCTTCGCGGAGTCCGACGACGTCCTCGGCGAGCTGATGGACCAGCGCACCGGCATCCACGACGCGTTCACCGCCCGCCGGCAGAGCCTCACCGACGCCCGCGCCCACCGCGCCGAACAGCTCGCCGCCGCCGCCGACCGCGCCCTGGAGGCCGTCGCCCGCCGCTCCGCGGCCCTGGCCGACGCCGACGCCGTCAGCACCTACTTCGCCTCCGACCCGCTGGTCGACAAGGTCCGGCGCACCGCCGACGAACTGCGCGAACTCGGCGACCCGGTACGGGCGGAGGAACTCGACGGCCGGCTCCGCACCGCCCGCCAGGAGGCGGACCGGGCGCTGCGCGACCGCACCGACCTCTACGCGGACGGCGGCCGGACCGTCCGCCTGGGCGGCCACCGCTTTGCCGTCACCGGCCGGAGCCCCGAACTCACCCTCGTCCCGCAGGGCGACGGCCTGGCCTTCGCCCTCACCGCCACCGACTACCGGGCCCCCGTCGACGACCCCGCGATCCTCGCGGCCCGCCCCTACTGGAACCGGCACCTGCCGTCCGAGTCGCCCGAGGTCTACCGCGCCGAACACCTCGCCGCCCGTCTGCTCCACGAGCACGGCCCCGACGCGCTGAACGCCGCCGACGACCTCGGCGCGCTGGTCCGCCGGGCCGCCGAGGAGGCGTACGACGAGGGGTACGAACGCGGGGTCCACGACCAGGACGCCACCGCGATCCTCACCGCCGCCCTGCACCTGCACGGCACCGCGGGCACCCTGCGCCACGAACCGGCCGCCCGCGCCGCCGCCCTGCTGTACTGGGCGCACGGCACCACACCGGAACAGCGGTCCGTCCTCACCCGCCGGGCGCGCTCCCTGGCCCGCGCGGCCGACGCCTTCGGCCCGACCGCCGCACTCGACGACCTCCGGGCGGAGACCGAGCGGGCGCTCGCCGACTGGCACGGCGACGCGTCCGTCCCCGCCGGGGCTTCGGCCGCCTACCTCCTGGAGGAACTCACCACCGTCCCCGAGGGGTTCGTCCTCGCCGGCCGGGTGCGCACCCTGCTCGACCGCTTCCGCGACGCGGTCCGCACCGCCGGCTACGAGGAGGACCTGCCCGCCCTGGAGGACCTGTCCGCGCGCCGCTGCCTGGTCGAGGCGTGGCTGACGGCCTACGCCACGGCCGCCGGTGCCGATGTCACCCCCGGCGACCTCGCGGAGGCGGTGGCCGCCGAGCTGTGCCCGGACGTGCCGCGGCACGTCTCCGACGCGCCCCTGAGCACCACCGTGGAGGGGCTGCTCGGCACCCATCCCCGGATCACCGACCGCCGGCTCGGCCTGCGCGTCGACGAGTTCCTCGCCCGCACCCGCAGGTTCCGGGAACAGGACGTGCCCGCGTTCCGCGCCTTCCAGCGCCACCGCACCGAGCTGCTGACCGCCGAGCGGGCCCGGCTGCGGCTGGACGACCACCGCCCGCGCGTGATGGCCTCGTTCGTCCGCAACCGCCTCGTCGACGAGGTGTACCTGCCGCTCGTCGGGGACAGCCTCGCCAAGCAGCTCGGCACGACCGGCGAGGACGGCCGCACGGGCGCCGGCGGCCTGTTGCTGCTGCTGTCCCCGCCCGGCTACGGCAAGACCACGCTCATGGAGTACGTGGCCCACCGCCTCGGCCTGCTGCTGGTCAAGGTGAGCGGCCCGGCCCTCGGTCACGCCGTCACGTCCCTCGACCCGGCCGAGGCGCCCAACGCCACCGCGCGCCAGGAGATCGAGAAGATCAACTTCGCGCTGGCCGCGGGCGGCAACACGCTCCTGCACCTCGACGACATCCAGCACTGCTCGCCCGAACTGCTCCAGAAGTTCATCCCGCTGTGCGACTCCACCCGCCGGGTGGAGGGCGTCTGGCAGGGCGAGCCGCGCACCTACGACCTGCGCGGCAAGCGGTTCGCGGTGTGCATGGCCGGCAACCCCTACACCGAGTCGGGTGAGGCGTTCCGGGTGCCGGACATGCTCGCCAACCGCGCCGACGTGTGGAACCTGGGCGACGTCCTCACCGGCAAGGAAGAGGTGTTCGCCCTGAGCTTCGTGGAGAACGCGCTCACCGCCAACCCGGTCCTCGCCCCGCTCGCCGCCCGCGACCGCGCCGACCTCGCCCTGCTGCTGCGGCTGGCCGCGGGTGACCCCACGGCCCGCCCCGACCGGCTCGTCCACCCGTACGCGCCCACCGAACTCGACCGCGTCCTCGGCGTGTTGCGCCACCTGCTCACCGCCCGCCGCACGGTGCTCGCCGTCAACGCCGCCTACATCGCCTCCGCCGCGCAGTCCGACGACGCCCGCACGGAACCGCCGTTCCAGCTCCAGGGCTCCTACCGCAACATGAACAAGATCGCCCAGCGCATCCAGCCGGTCATGAACGAGGCCGAACTCGCCGCGGTCGTCCACGACCACTACACGGCCGAGGCCCAGACGCTCACCACCGGCGCCGAGGCGAACCTGCTGAAGCTGGCCGAACTGCGCGGCACGCTCACCCCGGCGCAGGCGGACCGCTGGGCCGAGGTCAAGGCCGCCCACGTCCGCACCAGCACCCTGGGCGGCCCGGACGACGACGCGCTCACCCGCGCCATCGCCGCGCTGGCCGTCCTGGGGGAGCGGATCGCCGCCGTGGAGAGCGCCATCACCCGCGCGGCCGACCCGCGCCGCCTCCTCGCCGGTCCGCCGCCGCACCCGGCGCAGCCGGCGCCCCCGTCGGCGTCGTCGCCCAACGGGCACGGGGCCGGACGGGCGGAGGTGGGCTGAGGGAGCGAGAGGGGCGAGGGGGCGTCGGCCACCTCCCGGCCGGGGGACGGGAGGTGGCCGGCCGGCGGTTCCCCGGTGCGCGGCGCCGGAGTACCGCGCGGCGCCAAGTCCCGCCGGACCTTCACGACAAGACCCCGCGTCAGAGGTTTATCCACGCGCGTAGTTGATGTGGGCACCTCAGTATTCGGGGCATTCCGGATGACTTCCCGCGCGACGGTTACCGCGCGGTATCCCGGCCTGCTACAACCGTGCTTGCTCCCTCAACTACCGGTGCAAGTAATGCGCGTGAAGGGTGGATACACGTGTCAGTGCGTTCCCTCGCGGCTTCTCTGGCGACCCTCCTGCTGGGTGCCGCCACCGTCCTCGGCCTGGCGCAACCCGCCTCGGCGGCCGGACAGCACTACGTCGCCCTCGGCGACTCCTACTCGTCCGGCGTCGGCGCCGGCAGCTACACCGGCGAAAGCGGTGACTGCAAGCGGAGCACCAAGGCGTACCCGCAGCTGTGGGCGAACGCCAACTCCCCGGCCTCCTTCCGGTTCGTCGCCTGTTCGGGTGCGACGACCTCCAGCGTCTCCAGCGGGCAACTGGGTGCGCTGACCGCCTCCACCACGCTCGTCAGCGTCTCGGCGGGCGGCAACGACATCGGCTTCGCGGACGTCATGCAGGCCTGCGTGCTGCAGAGCGAGGCCACCTGCGTCAGCCGCGTCAACACGGCCGTCGGCCAGATGCAGAGCACCCTGCCCGGCAGGCTGGACTCGCTCTACAACGGCATCCGCGCCCGCTCCCCGCAGGCGCACGTCGTGGTCCTCGGCTACCCGCGCTTCTACAAGCTGTCCGGCAGCTGCATCGCCGGCCTGACCGAGACCGAGCGCGGTGCCATCAACAACGCGGCCGACGTCCTCAACGGCGTCATCGCCAAGCGCGCCGCCAACGCCGGGTTCACCTACTCGAGCGTCGTCGACGAGTTCACCGGACACGAACTCTGCTCCGGCGACGCCTGGCTGCACAGCGTGACCCTGCCGGTCACCAACTCCTACCACCCCAAGGCCGTCGGCCAGTCCAGCGGCTACCTGCCCGCCTTCCGCTCGGCGCTCTAGACCTCGCGTCGCCCGCAGGGCGCCCGCCGGCGGGCCCTCAACCGGGGGCCGGCCCCCGCCCGGAGGCCGGCCCCCGGAAGGCCCGCCGACGGACCGCCCGCCACAGTCCCTCCTCTGAGGGCCCGTTCCCCCCGACCGCGCACCGCCCGGGGGGAACGGGCCCTCGGCTCACCGTCCCGGGGTCCCCGGCCCCCGGCGGCCTCCGGCCGCACCCGAACCACTCGGCGCGTCCGCCGAATCCGCCGAATCCGCCGAATCCGCCGCATCCGGCGTGTGCGGCGCCCCGCGCACCCCGCGGGGCGCCGGACGGTCCGCGAGGCCCCCGTCGTCCGCGAGGGCGAGAAGCTCCTCCGCCGTCCGCGGCCCCGCGGACGCGTCGCCCAGCAGGCCCCGGGTCCGCAGGACATGGCCGGCCGCCACACCCCAGGGCAGCCGCAGACCGGCCGCGGCCAGCAGGTCCGTACGGGCCAGCAGGCCGGCGACCGGGCCGGTGCGCACCCCCGACGGGGTGAGCAGGGCCGCGTCGTCGGCCCAGCGCAGCGCGAGGTCCACGTCGTGGGTGGCCATCACCACCGTGGTGCCGCCCTCGCGCAGTGCGTCGAGCGTGGCGAGCAGGCGCTCCTGCCCGTCCGGGTCCAGGCCGGCGGTCGGCTCGTCCAGGATCAGCACGCGGGGCCGCATCGCCACCGCCCCCGCGATCGCCGCCCGTTTGCGCTGCCCGTAGGAGAGCAGGTGGGTCGGCCGGTCGGCCAGGGCGGTGATGTCCAGCGCGGCCAGTGCCTCCGCGACCCGGTGCCGCACCTCGGCGTCGGGCAGCCCGAGGTTCAGCGGCCCGAACGACACGTCCTGACCGACGGACGCGGCGAACAACTGGTCGTCCGGGTCCTGCACCACCAGCTGCACGGCCGTCCGCAGCCGGGTCAGCCCCGCCCGGTCGTGGCGCACCGGCTGCCCCAGCACCGTCAACTCCCCGGTGTGCGGGCGCAGTCCGCCGCTGAGCAGGCGCATCAGGGTGGTCTTGCCGCTGCCGTTGCGGCCCAGCAGGGCCAGGGCGCGCCCCTCGCGGACCGCGAAGTCCAGGCCGCTGAGCACGGCGGGCCGTCCTCGTAGGCGAAGGACGCGTCCCGCAGGGCGACCAGGACGGACCCGCTCACGACAGCGGCCCTTCCAGGACGAGGGCCAGCGCCGCGAGGGCCGCCAGCAGGGCCAGGCTCGCGGCCGTGAACGGCACGGACACACGCACCTCGGGCACCAGCACGCGCAGGGTGCCGTCGTAACCGCGCCCGGCCAGCCCGGCCTGGAGCCGCGCCGCCCGGTCGAAGGAGCGCACGAAGGCGGTGGCGCCGAGCCCGCCCAGTGAGCGCCAGGCCGCGGCCCGGGTGGTGTGCCCGAGCCGGGCGGCCTGCGCCTGGCGGACCCGGCGGACGGCGTCGAGCAGCAGGAAACTCATGCGGTACGTCACCAGGGCCACGTCGACGAGCGGCGCCGGCACCCCGGCCCGGACCAGGCGGGGCAGCAGGTCGGACACCGGGGTGGTGAACGCGAACAGCAGCACGCCGAGGGAGGCGGCGGAGGTCCGCAGCAGCACCTCCGCGGCCCGCTGCGGGCCGTGGGCCGCGGGGGAGAGGAACCCTCCGGAGCCGCCCACCTGCACCAGGAGCGGGAGCGCCCCGGTGACGCAGAAGGCCAGCGGCACCCGGTAGGCGCGCCACAGCCGGCGGCCGGGCACCCGGGCCGGGCCCAGCAGCAGGGCGAGGGCGGTCGCCAGCACCAGGGCCGCGCCCGGCCAGGGCGGCAGCGAGATCGCGAGCACGGTGAGCCCGAGTCCCAGTACGGCCTTGTCCACGGGATGGCGGCGGCGCCAGCGACTGCTGTGCGCCGCCGCGTCGATCGGGAGCACGCGGGATCAGACCCGCCGCTCGCCGTCGGCGTCCCCGGGGCGGGGGGCCGGGTCCCCCTGCGCGCCCGGACCGGCTGCCGTGACCCCCGCGTCCGCGCCCATGGCGGTGGAGGCGGACGCCCGCTCCTCGCCCTGCCGGCGGCCCCGCCGCAGCCCGAAGTAGTAGGCGAGGACGCCCGCGCCGATCGCCGCCTGGAGGGCGAACAGCGCCGACTCGACCTCCCCGGACGGCGGTTCGTACAGCGGGGAGAACCACGGTTCGTAGTCCGGGGCGATCTCGGTGATCGCCGCCTCGGCCTCGGCGTCCGCGCCGGCGAACGGCTCCTCCTTGTGGTCGCCGAGCCCGAACACCAGCGGGATCACCGCGAGTGCGGCGACGGCGAGCAGCAGCAGCGTGTCGATCCTGGCGTTCCGGCTCATCGGGTCACCGCCCCGGACGCCGTGTCCGAGGTGCCCGGGGCGCCGGAGGCGTCCGCCGTCGCCCGTCCGGCCCGCGTCACCAGCACGCCGAGCCGGGTCAGCTCGCCGCGGCTGGAGCGCACCAGCAGGCGCATCACCAGGACGGTGAGCAGCCCCTCGCTGACCGCCAGCGGGATCTGCGTGACGGCGAAGACGGCGCCGAACGTGCCGAGCGCCCCGGCGAAGCCGCTGCCCGGGTCGGGGAACGCGAGCGCCAGCTGCACGCTGGTCACGCAGTACGTCGACAGGTCGGCGGCGAACGCGGCGGCGAACACCGCACCCATCAGCGGCACGTCCGCACGGCGCAGCAGCCGGTAGACGCCGTACCCGGCCCACGGCCCGACGACCGCCATCGAGAAGACGTTGGCGCCGAGCGTGGTCAGCCCGCCGTGGGCCAGCAGCAGCGCCTGGAACAGCAGGGTGATCGTGCCCAGCACCGCCATGACCGGCGGCCGGAACAAAATCGCGCCCAGTCCCGTCCCCGTGGGGTGGGAGCAACTGCCGGTCACCGACGGCAGCTTGAGCGCGGACAGGACGAACGTGAACGCTCCGGACGCGCCCAGCAGCAGCGTGCTCTCGGGATGGTTCCTGACCTCACGGACGAGCGACCGGGCTCCGTGGACGACGAACGGCGCCGACACGGCACCCCAGGCGACCGCGTGCGCCGGTGGCAGAAAACCCTCGGCTATGTGCATGGCTCAGCAGACCCTCTCCAGCACCTCGTGGATGGTTGACGCGCCTTGGCCGGTCTCCTGGCTGACGGGTACCACCGCCCGTGCTCCGCCTTCCCGGGTCCCGAGGGACCCAGTGGCCGCCCGTGGGGGCAGGAGCAGGACTTCCCGATCACAGTGGCGAGGGCCGCACCGGTGTCGCACCGGATTTCCCGTCACCAAGGCGTGGCGACAGTAGTGCCCGCGCCCGTCCGGTGACAAGCGGTCACGGGGGGCGCACGCACGGCGCCCGGACCGCACGGATCCCGCGCCCCCGGAGTGAGAGGGCGCATCGGGACTGGGGGGAGCCGGTACCGGGTAGCCCCTTGCTGCAACTAATATGCAACAACGATTGTCGGTCAACTGGAGTGTGAGGTTCGATGACGACCCGACGCGTACGGAGCGCCGCCGTCGCCGCGGTGATGGCGGGCACGGTCGCCGCCTGCTCGGCACCGGGCAACGGCGGTGCGGACGGCGGTGCAGCCGCCGACGCCGTGGTGATCGGGGTCCCCTCCGAGCCGGACACCCTGAACCCGCTGCTCGGCTACGGCAAGGACGGCAACTCCAAGATCTTCGACGGGCTGCTGGCCCGCGACGCGGAGATGAACCTTAAGCCCGCCCTCGCCAAGGACCTCCCCGAGGTCGCCGACGACGGCCGCACCTACACCTTCACCCTCCGCGACGACGTGAAGTTCACCGACGGCGAGCCGCTGACCAGCGAGGACGTCGTCTACACCTACCGCACGGTGCTCGACGACAAGACCAACAACACCGCCAAGAGCGAACTGGACGCCATCAAGGAGGTCCGGGCCGACGGCGACCACAAGGTCGTCTTCACCCTCGACTACCCCTACGCGGCCTTCGCCTCCCGCACCGTGCTGCCCATCGTCCCCGAGCACGTGGTCGGAAAGCAGGACCCCAACACCGGCTCCTTCAACACCCGGCCGATCGGCACCGGACCGTACGTCCTCACCGACTGGCGCAAGGGCGAGAAGCTCACCTTCAAGGCCAACCCGGACTACTGGGGCGGCGCCCCGAAGGTGAAGAAGCTCACCATGGCGGTCATCGCCGACGACGACGTCCGCGCCACCCGGCTGCGCTCCGGCGACCTCGACGGCGCGACCCTGCCGCCCAACCTGGCCGCCACCTTCGAGAAGGACGACGACCGCAGGACGTACCGGGCCACCTCCTACGACTTCCGCGCGGTCACCCTCCCCACCGAGAACCCCGTCACCCGCGACACCGCCATCCGCCGGGCCCTCGACCTCTCCGTGGACCGCAAGGCCATGGTCGACAAGATCCTCGACGGCGCCGGCCGGCCCGCCTACGGCCCCCTCCCCGTCGACGACTCCTGGTTCGCCGAGGACGTCGAGCGCCCCCGCGACCTCGCCCGCGCGAAGAAGATCCTCGACGACGCCGGCTGGAAGCCCGGCAAGGACGGCATCCGCGCCAAGGACGGCCGCCGCGCCGCCTTCACCCTCTACTACCCCTCCGGCGACAAGGTCCGCCAGGACCACGCCCTCGCCTACGCCTCCGACGCCAAGCAGGCCGGCATCGACGTCACCGTCGAGAGCGGGACCTGGGAGGTCATCGAGCCCCGCATGAAGCAGGACGCCGTCCTCGCCGGCTTCGGCAGCGTCGGCGACCCCGACTTCGGCCTGTACACCCTGCTGCACTCCTCCCTGGCCGGCGACGGCTTCAACAACATGGCCCGCTACGACGACCCGGCCGTGGACAAGGCCCTCGACGAAGGCCGCCGCACCCGCGTCCAGGCCGAGCGCGAGGCCGCCTACGACGACCTCCAGCGCGCCCTGGTGAAGAACCCCGGGTACACCTTCCTCACCCACATCGACCACCTCTACGTCCTCGACGACGACTGGGACGGCCTGACCACCCAGACCGAACCGCACGAGCACGGCTTCGCCAGCGGCCCCTGGTGGAACGTCGAGGACTGGAAGCCGAAGAAGTGAGCACCCTGCCCTGGGCGGCGATGGGACGGCTCGTGGCACGGCGGGCCCTGTTCGCCGTGCCCGTGCTCCTCGTCGTCACCTTCGGCGCGTTCGCCCTCGCCGCCGCCTCCCCCTTCGACCCGGTGAAGGCGTACGCGGGCACCGCCGCCCTGGGCGCCGACCAGGAGACCCTGGACCGCCTGCGCGAGAACCTGGGCGTCGACCGCCCCCTCACCGCCCGCTGGTGGGACTGGCTGACCTCCGCCGTCACCGGCGACCTCGGCCAGTCCACCGTGATGCGCCAGCCGGTCGCCGAGGTCATCGGCGAACGCCTGCTCTGGTCGACGCTGCTGTGCGCCGTCGCCTTCGTGGTCGCCGTGCTGCTCGGCACCCTGCTCGGGGTGCTGGCCGCCCGTCGCCCCGGATCGCTCCTCGACCGGGCGATCACCTCCGTGTCGTACTCCCTGGAGGCCGCCCCGGTCTTCTGGATCGCCCTGCTCGCCATCTGGCTGTTCGCCCTGAAACTGGACGTCCTGCCGGCCGGCGGCCTCACCGACACCGGCAGCGACCACGTCACCGCCGGACAGCTCGCCACCCACCTCGTGCTGCCCGCCGGCGTCCTCGCCGTCTCCCAGCTGCCCTGGTTCACGCTCTACGTCCGCCAGGGCGTCGGCGACGCCCTCGCCGAGGACCCCGTGCGCGGCGCCCGGGCCCGCGGCCTCGCCGAGCGCACCGTCCTGCTCGGCCACGCCCTGCGCTCCGGCCTGCTGCCCGTCCTCACCCTGATCGGCTCCCGCGTACCCGAACTCATCACCGGCGCCCTGCTGGTGGAGACCGTCTTCAGCTGGCCCGGCATCGCCGCCGCCACCGTCGAGGCCGCCACCGCCGTCGACTTCCCGCTGCTGGCCGCGCTGACCACCCTCGCCACCGCCGCCGTCCTCGCCGGAAACCTGCTCGCCGACCTGCTGTACGGACTCACCGACCCGAGGGTGAAGCTGGATGAGATGTGATCCCCATGGCTGACACCACCCTGGAGAAGACCCCCCTCCCCGGGCCCGCCCTGCGCGAGCGCGGCACCGCCCGCCGCTCCACCCACACCCTCCGGCTGCGAGTCTCCGCCGCGCTGGTCGCCCTGACCGTCCTCGCGGTGCTGCTCGTCCCGCCCCTGGCCCAGCTCGACCAGCAGACCGTCGACCTCTCCGCCAAACTCCTGCCGCCCAGCTGGTCCCACCCCTTCGGCACCGACGACGTCGGCCGCGACCTCCTGCTGCGCTGCGTCTACGGCCTGCGCGTCTCCCTGCTCGTCGGCCTGGTCGCCGCGCTCACCGCCACCGTCATCGGCACCGCCGTCGGCGCCACCGCCGGCGCCCTCGGCGGCTGGGCCGACCGGCTCGTCATGCGCGTCGTCGACGCCATTGCCTCCGTGCCGCACCTGCTGCTCGGCATCTTCATCGTGGCGATGTTCCGGCCCGGCGTCTGGCCCGTGGTGATCTCCGTCGCCCTCACCCACTGGCTGTCCACCGCCCGCATCGTGCGCGCCGAGGTGCTCTCCCTGCGCTCCCGCCCCTACATCGACGCGGCCGTCTCCGGCGGTGCCTCCCGGTGGCGGGTCGCCCTGCGCCACCTGCTGCCCGGCGTCCTGCCCCAGGCCGGACTCGCCGCCGTCCTGATGGTCCCGCACGCCATGTGGCACGAGAGCGCCCTGTCCTTCCTCGGCCTCGGCCTGCCCCCGCACACCGCCAGCCTCGGCACCCTCATCCAGGGCGCCCGCGGCTCCCTGCTCGCCGGGCAGTGGTGGCCCACCCTGTTCCCCGGCCTCTTCCTGATCATCCCCACCCTCGCCATCGCCGGACTCGCCGGAGTCTGGCGGGAACGGATCAACCCCCGCCGCCGATCGGAGCTCAGCCTGTGACCGCGTCACCCCCCGTGCTGTCCGTCCGCGGCCTGACCGTGCGCTTCCTGATGCCCGGCGGGCGCCGGGTCGCCGCCGTCACCGACGCCCACTTCGACGTCGCCCCCGGCGAATGCCTCGCCCTGGTCGGCGAGAGCGGCTGCGGCAAGTCCGTCCTCGCCTCCGCCCTCCTCGGCCTGCTCCCCGCCAACGCGCGCACCGCCGGCCACGCCCACCTCGGCGACCTCGACCTGCTCACCGCCGGCGAACGCACCCTGGCCGGCCGCGTCCGCGGCCGCCGCATCGGCCTCGTCCCGCAGAGCCCCGCCGCCCACCTCACGCCCGTGCGCACCATCCGCGCCCAGGTGGAGGAGACCATCGCCGAACTCACCGGCGTCCGCGGCCGGGCCGCCCTGCGCGAGGCCGCCGAGCTGGCCGCCGCCCGCGCCGCGTTCCCCGCCGACCACCTCGACCGCTACCCGCACGAACTCTCCGGCGGCCTCGCCCAGCGCGCCGCCACCGCCCTCGCGCTGATCGGCGACGCGCCCCTGCTGCTCGCCGACGAACCCACCACCGGCCTCGACCGCGACCTGGTCGAGCGCACCGTCGACGAACTGCGCCGCCACGTCGACGCCGAACAGGGCCGCGCCCTGCTGATGATCACCCACGACCTGGCCGCAGCCGCCCGCATCGCCGACCGGGTCGCCGTCATGTACGCGGGCCGCATCGTCGAACTCACCCCGGCGGACACCTTCTTCGGCGCACCCGGCCCCCGCCACCCCTACAGCCGCGGCCTGCTGGACGCCCTCCCCGACCGCGCCTTCACCCCCATCCCCGGCCTGCCCCCCGAACTCGGCAGCCTCCCCGACGGCTGCGCCTTCGCCCCCCGCTGCGACCGCGCCACCCCGGCCTGCGCCACCGTCCCGGCCCTGACCGACGCGGTCGCCTGCCACCACCCGGTCCCGGCCCGCACCCCGGAGGAAGCCCGTGCTTGAACTGCGCGCCGTCACCGCCGGCTACGACCGCCGCGCCCCCGTCGTCCGGGACGCCTCCCTCACCGTCGCCGCGGGCGAGGCCGTCGGCCTGCTCGGCCCCAGCGGCTGCGGCAAGTCCACCCTCGCCCGGGTCGCCGCCCTGCTGCACCGCCCCGACGCCGGCAGCGTCCTCCTCGACGGCACCCCCGTACGGCACTGGCGCCACCGCGCCCCGCGCGCCGCCCGCACCGCCTTCGGCGTCGTCTTCCAGCAGCCCCGGCTCTCCGCCGACCCCCGGCTGCGCCTGACCGACCTGATCGCCGAACCGCTGCGCGCCACCGGCCGCCGCGAGGAGATCCCCGCCCGGGTCCCCGAACTCGCCGGGACGGTCGGCCTCACCCCCGACCTGCTCACCCGCCGCCCCCACGAGGTCAGCGACGGCCAGCTCCAACGGGCCTGCCTCGCCCGCGCGCTGGTACTGAAGCCGCGCCTGCTCATCTGCGACGAGATGACCGCCATGCTGGACGCCTCCACCACCGCGGCGCTGGTGGCCGTCGTCGAGGACTACCGGGCGGCGACGGGCGCCGCCCTGCTCGCGGTGGGCCACGACCAGATCCTGCTCGACCGGTGGTGCGACCGCACGGTGCACTGGGACACCGTGGCCGCCCCCGCGAGGACGGCTCCCCGGGAGGCCCTCACCGCCCCGTAGGCGAGTGGTCCGGACGGGGCCGGTGACGCGGCCGGCCGGGCCCCACGGACACCTGCGCGACCTCGGCCGCGTACCGGCCCCGGACGTCCACGGACGCCCTGCGCGACCCCGACCACGTCCATGGACGCCCTGCGCGACCCTGACCACGTACTTGCCCCGGACGCCGCCCGCCTTCAGCTCCCGGTGTGCCGCCGCCGTCTCCTCCAGGGCGGAGACCGTGTCCACCGCGGGCCTCAGCTTCCCTTCGGCGACATGGCGGGCGGGATCGTCGAAGTCCGCCCGCCGGGGGGTGCCGCTGAAGAAGCACACCCGGCCCCGTCCGTGGACGGCGCCGACCGCGAGGCGGCCGAGCGACGCGGCGGGCCGCTCCAGGCCGAAGGCGAGGGTGACCATGCGACCGCCGGTCCGCAGCAGGCGCCGGAAGGTCCGCAGATCGGTCCCCACGGTGCCCAGGACCACGCGAAGCGGCCCGGGTCCGCCGGCCGCACGGCCCGCTGGTCGACGGCCAGGTGCGCGCCGGGCGGCTCCAGTTCGTTCCGCGCCGACCGGGGGGCCGGTGAACCGCTGCCCCCGCCGGCCGCGCTGACCCTGCGCAGCCTCCCGGCGGCACCCGGCGGTCCCCGGGGGCGGCGACGGCGGCCTTCCGGGGCCTGACACGCACCGGCGGACGGCGCCCGTCGCAGGGCACGTCCGGTCCGGCCCCCGCGGAGTCACCCCGGGACCGCGCCCACAGGCCCGGCCGCCGCCCTCACAGCGTCACGTCGGCCCACTGCGCCAGCAGGTCGTCGTCGCTCACCGGCTCGCCGGGCTCGCTGCCGCCGTCCAGCAACTGCTCGGTCCAGATGACCTTCCCCCCGGGCGTGTACCGGGTGCCCCAGCGCTCCGCGTACCGGGCGACCAGGAACAGACCGCGCCCGCCCTCGTCCGTGGTCGACGCGTACCGCAGGTGCGGCGAGGTGCTGCTGCCGTCGGACACCTCGCAGATCAGGTGACGGTCCCGGAGCAGACGGACGTGGATCGGCGACGTGCCGTAGCGGATCGCGTTGGTGACCAGTTCGCTGAGGATCAGTTCGGTGGCGAACCCCGCCTCCGTCAGCCCCCACGCGTCCAGCTGCCGGGCGACCTCCGAGCGGATCCGGGACACCGCCGACGGCTCCCGGGGCACGTCCCAGTCGGCCACCTGGTCCGCGTCCAGCACCCGGGTCCGCGCCACCAGCAGGGCGACGTCGTCGGTGGCCCGGTCCGGCGGCAGCGCCTCCAGCACGGCCCGGCAGGTCTCCTCCGGCGCCCGCCCCGGCCGGGACAGCGCACCCTGCAGGATCGCCAGGCCCACGTCGATGTCCCGGCCCCGCTTCTCGACGAGCCCGTCGGTGTAGAGCACCAGCTGACTCGCCTCGGGCACCCGGATCTCCACGGCCTCGAAGGGCAGCCCGCCCAGGCCCAGCGGGGGACCGGCGGGCAGGTCCGGGAAGACGGCGGTGCCGTCCGGGTGGACCAGGGCGGGCGGCGGATGCCCGGCCCGCGCCATCATGCAGGAACCGGACGCCGGGTCGTAGACGACGTAGAGACAGGTCGCCCCGATGAGCGTCTCGTCGTCGTCATGGCCCGACTGCTCCCGGTCGAGCCGGGCCACCAGGTCGTCCAGCCGGGCCAGCAGCTCGTCCGGCGCCAGGTCCAGCGTCGCGAAGTTGTGCACCGCCGTGCGCAGCCGGCCCATCGTGGCCGCCGCGTGCAGCCCGTGCCCCACCACGTCACCGACCACCAGCGCCACCCGGGCACCGGACAGCTCGATCACGTCGAACCAGTCACCGCCCACCCCCGCCTGCGCGGGCAGGTAGCGGTGCGCCACGTCCAGCGCACTCAGCTCCGGCAGGTCCCGGGGCAGCAGACTCTGCTGCAGCGTCACCGCCATCGCGTGCTCACGCGTGTAGCGGCGGGCGTTGTCGAGCGCCACCGAGGCCCAGGCGGCCAGCTCCTCCGCGAACGCCATGTCACCCCCGTCGAACGGCTCCTCCCACTGCGACCGCCAGAAGTCCACCACCCCCAGCAGCCCGCCGCGGGCCCGCAACGGCACCGTGATCAGCGAGCCCCCGCCGTGGGCCAGGACGTTCGCCGCCTCCTCCGGGTCCTGCGCCTGCCAGTCCTCGGCGGCGGTCAGATCCGTCTCCAGCACCGCCCGGCCGCTCTCCACGCTCCGCGCCTGCGGCGTACCGGGCGGGAAGCGGACCTGCCCGCCCACCGGCACCAGCGGCGTGTCGGACGCCACGCCGCTCACCGCCACCCGGCGCAGACCCGTCGTCGTCCCGGACGGCTCCTCGCCGCGCAGCACCGCCTCCGACAGCTCCACGGTGACCACCATCGCGAACCGCGGCACCGCCACGTCGGCCAGTTCCTGGGCGGTGTGGCGCAGGTCCAGGGTGGAACCGATGCGCGCCCCCGCGTCGTAGAGCAGCGTCAGCCGCTCGCGCGCCACCTCCGCACGGCCCGACAGGGTCCGCAGTTCCGTGGTGTCGCGGAGCGTCACCACGCTGCCGGCCCGTCCGAGGTCGGGCGGCGCGGGGGCCGTCCGGCGCTTGTTGACCGCCAGCAGGCGCCCGCCCGCCTGGTGCACCTCGTCGGTGGCCGTGCGGTCCGAGGCCAGCACCTCCAGCAGCCCCGGCTCCAGCTCCAGATCCGCGACCCGCCGCCGCTCCGCGTCCGGCGGCAGGTCCAGCAGCCGGCGCGCCTCGTCGTTGGCCAGCACCAGTGTCCCGTCACCGTCCGTGATCAGCACGCCCTCCCGCACCGCGTGCAGCACCGCGTCGTGGTGGTCGTACATCCGGGTCATCTCCACCGGGCCCAGCCCGTGGGTCTGCCGCAGCAGCCGCCGACTGACCAGCGCGGTGCCGGCCGCGCTCAGGGCGAGCGCCCCGACGGCCGCCCCCACCAGCACGGGCAGCTGCGCCGTCGCCATGCTCGCGACTCTCTTCACCGTGATCGAGACCGCGACCGTGCCGACGACGGTGCCGTCCCGGTCGGTGACGGGCACGTACGAGGCCACGGCGTCGCCCGCGGTGGTGTGGAAGTTCTCCGTGCGCGGCCCGCTCGGCAGGTTCAGCGCGTTGGGGTCGAACTCGCCGATCTCCGCCGGGTCCGGATGGGTGTAGCGGATGCCGGTCGGCGAGAGCACCACGATCAGGTCCACCCCGCTCTCCGCGCGGATCCGCTCGGTGTAGGGCTGCAGCTCGGCCGTCGGATCGGGCGCCTGGAGGTCCTCCACCATCTCGGGGGAGTACGCCAGCGTCTTGGCGATGTCCATGGACCGGGCCCGGGCGTCCTGGGTGCTGTCCCGCCGGGCCTGGAGCAGGAGGGCGGCCAGGGCGGCGGCGATGACCAGGGCGACGACCAGCACCTGGAGCAGGAAGACCTGGCCGGCCACACTGCGCACCCGGAACAGCGAACGCAACCGGCCCGTGGGTGGCTCCTGGGACCCCCTCCGTGCACCGCCCCCCGCTCGCTCCCCGGCCAGGCCCCGCCGCCGGCCGGGGGTCGCCGTCCGCACCCTCCGGGCGCCGAAGAGGCGGGGCGACAGAACCGGAGGGCGCCGGGAATAACCGCTCACTGTCCCGATTCCCTCCTTCTGAGCGTCCTGACCTGGCGGAAGCGCCGGAAAAGTCCTTCGTCATGCTCACGAATGTGTCAACGGTACTCTTTTCGGGCGATGGCGTCGTGTCGCGGCCGGCGCCGCGTCGGTAGTGCGTCGATATCGATATCGCGTCGGCAGTGCGTCGGCATCGGGTCGGCATTGCATCGGCGATGCGCGCCGTGGGCGAGGACGGGTGCGGCGAGGGTGTCGGCGGACGGCGGACGGCGTTCGGCGGTTCGGGCGCACGGCGCCAGGCGGTCGAGGCACGGCGCGGCGGACCGACCGGGGGCCGAGAGCGACCTCCCGGCCATGCGGAGGTGGCCCGGGCTCGGGGGCAGAACCTGCCCCCGAGCCCGGGCAGGTTCTGCCCCCGAGCCCGGGCCGCTCCTGCCCTGGCCGCCCTGGTCCGGTTCTGCCCTGACCCCGGGTCGGTTCTGCCCCGGGCCCGGGCCGGCCCGTCTCACCCCCTCCGGGCCCGGCCCCCCGTCCCGGCCCCTGTCCCTGCCCCAGCCCCTGTCCCTGTCCCAGCCCCCGCTCCACTCGCCGCCACCCTCCCGAGGGAGTCCACCGCCCGTGTCACATGGGGTTCGACCCGGTCGCGGCGGACCGCCACCAGTTCGACCGGCGGCACCCCCTGCAGCGGCAGCCAGACCACCCCTTCGAGGGCCAGCGCCCGGGCCGGCTCGGGCAGCACCGCCAGCCCGAGACCGGCCGCCACGAACGTGAGCAGGGTCGACGTCTCGGCCACCTCCTGCACGGCCCCCGGAGCGACCCGCGCCTCGGACACGGCCCGCGTCACCACGTCGAACATGGCGGACCGCCCGCCGCCCGGATGCGTGAGCAGCGTCTCGCCCCCCAGGTCCCGGACGAAGGCCCGGCGCCGCCGTGCCAGCGGATGCTCGTCCGGGACCGCCAGCACGAGCCGGTCGGACCGCAGCCGGGTGACGACGACGCCCGCCCGGTCGACCGGGGGCCGCATCAGCCCCAGGTCGATGGTGCCGTCCCGCAGCGCCGCCACCTGGTCCGCGGTGAGCATCTCCCCCCGCACGGCCAGGTCGACCGAGGTCAGCTCGGCCCGCAGGGCGCGCGCGAAACGCGGCAGCAGCGAGTACGTCGCCGACCCCACACAGCCGACCACGAGACGCCCCTCCAGCCCCGCCTCGATCCGGCGCGCGTCCTGCCTGGCCCGCTCCACGCGCGCCAGCACGTCCCGCGCGTGCCGCAGATACGCCTCACCGGCGGCGGTCAGCGCCACCCGGCGCGTGGTCCGCTCCAGCAGCCGGGCCCCCACCAACTCCTCCAGCCCCCGCACCGCCTGGCTGAGCGGAGGCTGCGCCATGTGCAGCCGCTCCGCGGCCCGCCCGAAGTGCAACTCCTCCGCGACGGTCACGAAGTAACGCATCCGACGCAGCTCATCAGTCATATGCAACAAGATATCAATCAGCGGGATTTTGATATTTCTCCTACCGATACCGACTGACTACCGTCCCTGGCATGAAGTCTGTGAAGTCTGCGACGTCTGCTTCCGACGTGGTCGTCTGCCACCCGCTGCGCACACCGGTGGGCCGCTTCGGCGGCGCGTTCGCCGGACTCCCCGCGACCGAACTGGCCCGGCAACTGCTCCGCGCCCTCGCCGACCGCGCCGGACTCGGCGAGGGCGACGTCGACGACGTGGTGCTCGGCAACTGCTACCCCAGCGGCGAGAACCCCGCCATCGGCCGCATCGCCGCCCTCGACGCCGGACTCGGCACCGCGGTCACCGGACTCCAGCTCGACCGCCGCTGCGGCTCCGGGCTCCAGGCCGTCCTCTACGCGGCCGGGACCGTCGCCACCGGCGCCGCCACCACGGTGGTCGCCGGGGGAGTGGAGTCGATGAGCCAGGTCGAGCACTACGCGCTCGGCGTCCGCCAGGGCGTCAGGGCCGGCACCCTCGAACTGTGGGACCGGCTGGACCGGGCCCGCCAGACCGCGGGCGGACGCGACCACCCGGTCCCCGGCGGCATGATCGAGACGGCGGAGCACCTGCGCCGCGAGTACGGCCTCACCCGCGAGGAACAGGACGCCCTCGCCCTCGCCTCGCAGACCCGCGTCGGCCGCGCGCAGGCCGAGGGCCGGTTCGCTGACGAGATCGTGCCGGTCACCGTGCCCGCGACCCGCCGCACCCCGGAGCGGATCGTCGACACCGACGAGCACCCGCGCCCCGGCACCACCGCCGAGGACCTGGCGAAGCTGCGCCCCGTGCGGGCGGAGCAGGACCCCGGCGCGACGGTGACCGCGGGCAACTCCAGCGGCCAGAACGACGGCGCCGCGATGTGCCTGGTCACCACCCGCGCCGAGGCCGAACGCCGCGGCTGGGAACCCCTGCTCGCGCTGCGCGCCTGGGCGGTCGCCGGCGTCGGCCCGGAACGGATGGGCATCGGCCCCGTCCCGGCCACCGCCGCCGCGCTCCAGCGCGCCGGACTCACCCTGAACGACCTGGATCTGATCGAACTGAACGAGGCGTTCGCCGCCCAGGTGCTCGCGTGCCTGCGCGAGTGGGACATCCCGGCGACGGACGAGCGGCTCAACCCCAACGGCTCCGGCATCTCCCTCGGCCACCCCGTCGGGGCCACCGGCGCCCGCATCCTGGCAACCCTCGCGCACCAGCTGCGCCGCAGCGGCGGCCGGTACGCGCTGGAGACGATGTGCATCGGAGGCGGTCAGGGCCTGGCCGCCGTGTTCGAAAGGGCTGACGCGTGATGCCGACCTTCCACACCGACCCGGCCGAGGCCGTCACCTGTGTCCGCGACGGCGCCGTCGTCATGGTCGGCGGATTCGGCGCCGCCGGCCAGCCCGTCGAACTCATCGACGCGCTCATCGCCTCCGGCGTCGGCGACCTCACCATCGTCAACAACAACGCGGGCAACGGCGACATCGGCCTGGCCGCGCTGATCGCCAAGGGCAGGGTCCGCAAGGTCGTCTGCTCCTTCCCCCGCCAGCACGACTCCTGGCACTTCGACGCCGCCTACCGGGCCGGCACCGTCGAGCTCGAACTGGTCCCCCAGGGCACCCTCGCCGAACGCATCCGCGCCGGCGGCGCCGGCATCGGCGGCTTCTTCACCCGCACCGGCTACGGCACCGTCCTCGCCGAGGGAAAGGAGACCCGCGTCATCGACGGCGTCGGGTACGTCCTGGAACAGCCGCTCACCGCCGACGTCGCCCTCATCAAGGCCGACACCGCCGACCGCACCGGCAACCTCGTCTACCGGAAGACCGCCCGCAACTTCGGCCCCGTGATGGCCACCGCGGCGGCCACCACCGTCGTGCAGGTCCGCGACGTCGTCGACACCGGGGCCCTCGACCCCGAGCACGTCGTGACCCCCGGCATCTACACCGACCACGTCGTCACCCTCGGAGGCCCGGCATGAGCAGCACCGCACCCCTGCGCGACCGCGACGCGCTCGCCGCGCTGATCGCGGCCGACATCCCCGCCGGTTCGTTCGTCAACCTCGGCATCGGGGCGCCGACCCTCATCTCCAACCACCTGCGTCCCGAGCAGCGCGTCACCCTGCACACCGAGAACGGCATGCTCGGCATGGGCCCGCTCGCCGCCGACGACGAGGTCGACCCCGACCTCATCAACGCCGGCAAGCAGCCCGTCACCGAACTCCCGGGCGCCTCCTACTTCCACCACGCGGACAGCTTCGCCATGATGCGCGGCGGCCACCTCGACTACTGCGTCCTCGGTGCCTACCAGGTCTCGGTCCGCGGCGACCTCGCCAACTGGTCGACGGGCGCCCCGGGTTCCATCCCGGCGGTCGGCGGCGCCATGGACCTCGCGGTCGGCGCCCGCCAGACCTTCGTGATGATGGACCTCTTCGCCAAGGACGGCACCCCCAAGCTGGTCGAGGAGTGCACCTACCCCCTCACCGGCCTGGCCTGCGTCTCCCGCGTCTACACCGACCACGGCATCTTCGACATCGACACCGACGGCGTCCGCGTCCGCGACCTCTTCGGCACGACGCGCGGGGACCTGGAGGAACGGCTGGGACTGCGGTTCGCGGAGTGAGGACGGAGCACCAGGGGCCGGCGGGGACGGCCCCCTCGCCCCCGCACCGCGGGGACGGCCCCCTCGCCCCTGCACCGCGGGGCCGGCCCGCCCCTCGCCCCTGCGCCGCGGGGCCGGCCCCTCCCTCCTCGTCGCGGGCCGCCCACCGGCTGACCGGACGGACACGACAGGACGGGATGGGACGGGTAGGGAACCGCCCGCAGCCTCGGTCTCAGCCCGCGCGCGTCTCCGTGGCACGCCCCGCGCCCGGTGCCCGGACTCCCGCATCCTCCCGCCCCGCTCCCCGTGCCCTGCCACCCGAGGCCGCCGAACCATCCCCGGCCCGCCGCCGGTCCGTGACGCTGCCCAGCCAGCCCAGCAGGAACCCGGCCGGCACCGTCACCAGGCCGGGAATCGTCACGTCCCAGACCCTGAAGTCGTGCCCGGGGAACAGCGATTCGGGCGTGCCGGAGGTGTACGGCGACAGCCCGAGCGCCGCGACGCACACCGCCGCGGCACCCCACAGGCACCACAGCGCACCGCGGGCGGTGAACCCCGGCCAGTACAAGGCGTACAGCAGCACCGGAGCCAGGGCGGCGCCGCAGATGGCGAGCCAGAGGGTGGACAGGACCACCAGGTTCCAGTCGGCGGCGACGACCGAGGCGAGCGTGGCGACCACGCCGGTGGCTGCCGCGGCCCACCGCGCAGCGGAACCGTCCGCCCGGCCCGTCGGGCGGGTCCCCGCCAGTTCGCCGTACGCGCCCCGCACGTCCCGGCCCAGCGCGATCCCGGCGGCGAGCGTCACGTCCACCACGGCCGCGAGCGCGGTGAGGAAGAGGACGCAGGCCAGGGCGGCGACGAGCACCCCACCGCCGTCGAGGACCTGCCCCAGCAGCAACGGCGTGGACACCTGCGCCGCCGGACCGGCCTCCCGCAGCACCTCACCGACCAGCGCCGCCGCCCCCACGCCCACCACGGCCAACGCGGCGTACAGTAGGGTCAGTTCGCCGAGCATCCACCGCCCGGCCGTACGGGCACCGCGCGGGCTCTTCGTCGAGATCACCCGCATCAGCACGGCGGGCATCGCCAGGGTCGCCATCGACATCCCGAAGGTCTGCCCGATCCGGTTCACGGCCCCCACCCACCCGTCACCGGTGTAGCCACCGGGCCGCAGGTACGCCTCACCCAGCCCCGAGCCGTGCGCGGCCGCGTCGAGCAGCCGCCCGGGGTCCCCATCGAACCGGTGCAGCACCAGCAGGGCGGCGATCACCAGCACGGGCAGGGCGATCACCGACTTGGCGATCATCACCACGCCGGTTCCCCGGATGCCGCCGCTGACGGCCAGCGCCGTCATCACGCACCCGAACACCACGATGCAGCCGGCCCGGATGCCGGGCTGTCCTATCAGCGCGGCGGTGACGTTGCCGACCACCACCAACTGCACGACGAGCAGCGGGAAACAGACCAGCAGGGTCACCGCGCCCCACGACAACCGCACGGCGGGCCCGCCGCTGCCCCGCGCGTCCAGCAGGTCGACGGCCGTCACCGAAGAGTGTCGGCGCAGCGGTTCCACGACCAGGACGAGAAGCAGCACGACCCCGATCAGGCTGCCCAGCATCACGCCGAGACCGTCGAAGCCGGACACGGCCACCATGCCCACCAGCACGGTGACCGTCGCCACCGTGGTGGTGTCGCCGCCCATCGCGATGCCCTGCTGCCAGGACCGCAGCCGGCGGCTGTCGGACCGCACCAGCGCCCGGTCGTCCTCGTCGGCCCCCGTGATCACGCACAGCATCAGGCAGACCACGACGAACACCGAGACCACGGCGAACACCAGGGACCGCGACGAGGTGTCGAGCAACGCGTTCACGACCACCTCCGCGCACCCGGCCGCCGCTCGGCCGCGTCGACCCGCCGCCCGTACACCACCAACGCGTGCACCCCGACGGCGAACGGCACCACGCCCAGCACCACCCCCAGGCTCAGCGCCCCGGCGACGCGGACGCCGTACAGATCCGGCAGGACCGCCCCGGCCAGCACGAACACCAGCCACACGGCGGCGACCCGCCCCCCGGCCCGCAACCCGACGCCCAGGGCCCCCGACTCACCGACGGGGCCGGACGCCTCCGCCCCGGGCCCGGCGGGCCCTGCCTCCTCCGGCGAGGGCGGTCGTGCGTCGGCGGCGGGTGCGTCAGGGTACGGCGGCGACCCGTACCGGGGCTGCGGTCCGAAGGACATCCGAGCGGCTCCACTCACGTTGGCCCGACACCACGAGTCGGCGGCGCGGGACGGATGTGGGGGGTGGGTGACTGACCGCGGAGTCAACCAGACCTCCGAGCGGCCACGGCTCAGCCGGGCCCAACTCTGTTCCGCCGCCCAATCCGAAGCCGCCCGGACGGTGATCGGGCACTGTGCGACGGGGAGCGGGTGCGGTCGAGACCTTGCGGTCGTGAGCGCGCGCGCCGGGGACCGGTGGCCGGTCACGGCGAGCGCTCCACCGTGCCTGCCCGGTGGGCGTCCGGGCCGTCCACCGGTGGCCGGAGAATGGGGACAACGCGACGCCGCACCACCTGGTTGCCGATGCGCGAGGACCGGTCGAGTCCGCTCATGCGCGCCTCCCACCAGCGCGCATTCCGCAGGTCTCACCCCGTGAAACACATCACACTGCGGTGCGCAGGTCGGCAGGTGAAGGTCAGAGCGCAACTGCACGTTGCGCAGCGTCACTTCACCGGAAGTGGAGGCCGTGCCTCACCTGGCTGCGCACGGGTTCGGTCCGGCTTTGCGACGTAATTTCCACAGTGCGGAACGTGCTCGTGGGACGTTCGTGTCTGCCGGCTCCGGCTGGCCGGTGACGCAGAGCTTCCCTTGGGGTGCGGGTGGGAGCGGCGTCAAACCGCACAAACGTACGTGAACTCGTCTGGTCGAGGTCGTGAGATGCGAGGCCCCGGGTGTGCCATGCGCTTGACTCCAAGGAGTGAAACGGCTTTGACTCTGCGCCACTTGTGCAAATTTTGAAACTCTGGGGTAGAGGCTGTGGATTCTAGGGCGGGGGGCACAGTCATGCCCAAAAGTCGTCGCGGGAGACGGATGTACCGCGGGGTGTCGGTCATAGGTGCGTCTGTTCTGGCGCTGTTGGCGACGGCATTGGTGCACACGCCCGCAGCCCGGGCATCGGTGTCGACGGCGGACGCCGGACAGCTGTCGGCGGGGCAGAAGGCGCTCGCGGAGGCCCAGAAGTCCGGCAGGCGGGTCGAGGTGACGGAGCAGCGCTCCGAACGCACCACGGTCTTCGCCAATGCGGACGGACACACCTTCACCTTGCAGGAGTCGTCGGTTCCGGTACGTGTCTCCCGGCCCGGGGGTGGCTGGGAGAAGCCGGATGCGACGCTGGAGAAGCGCGCGGACGGATCGATCGCTCCGAAGGCCGCGGCTCCGCAGATCGTGTTCTCCAGCGGTGGCGGCAAGGATCCGCTGGCGCGGATCGCCAGCCAGGGCCGCTCGATGGAGCTGAGCTGGCCCGGCAGCCTGCCCGAGCCGCAGCTCGACGGTGCAAGCGCCGTGTATGCCGAGGTGCTGCCCGATGTGGACCTGAAGGTCACCGCGACGGTGGAGAGCTTCCAGCACGTCCTGGTGGTCAAGACCCCTGAGGCGGCGGCCGGCGAGAAGCTGAGAAAGCTCACCTTCGGCCTGAAGACGAAAGGGCTCGAGGTCCGGGAAGGCGCATCGGGAAGCCTCGCCGCGGTCGACCCGAATGGCCAGACGGTGTTCAAGGCACCGCCCGCCCGTATGTGGAACTCGGCGGGCCAGGCGCACGCGCAGCCGTCCGCGCTTCACATGACGCGTGCGGCGGCGGACGAGACGGCACCGTCCGACGCAGGCCCGTCCGACCCCGCTGAGTCGGCCCCGTCCGGTTCCGGCCTGGAGCCGGGCCAGGGTGACCAGGTGGCGACGATGGATGTGGAGGTCGGCAAGGGAACGCTGTCGATCACCCCGGACAGCACACTGCTCGCCGAGAAGGACCCTTCTGCCTTTCCGCTCTTCATCGACCCGTCGGTGACCTGGGGCGAGGCGGAACGGACGCTGCTGCGGTCGGACGGCTACGAGTCCTACGGCTGGGGCAACGGCGATGACGGCATGGGCAAAGGCGCCGGCAAGTGCGGTACCTGGAACGGCTACTACTGCGGTCCGGGGTACGTGCAGAGGCTGTACTTCGAGTTCTCGCCCGCGAGCCTCAAGGGCAAGCACGTCCTGGACGCGACCTTCCGGGTCACCGAACCGTGGGCGTTCCAGTGCGCCCCGCGCTGGGTGGATCTGGTCCGCACCAACAACATCTCCTCCTCCACCACGTGGTCCTCGCGCCCCAAGGCGCTGGATCTGATGGGCGATCGGCATGTCTCGGCGGGGCGGGGCGACCTGTGCAGCCCGGGACTGCCGGATGCGGCGATCGAGTTCAACGACAACCCGGAGGAGACGAACGAGAACCTCACCCCGACCGTGAGGAACTTCGCGGCGGGCAAGTTCTCCCGGCTCACGCTGGAGATCCGGGCGCACGACGAGTCGGACACCTCGGCGTGGAAGCGGTTCAAGAACGACGCCGTGCTGGAGGTGAAGTACGTGGCCAAGCCGGCCACGCCCACGCAGGTGGGCATGGTCTCCGGCTCCGGCTACGTCTGCTCCACGGACGCGGCCAACCCCAGCATCGTGTCCGACCCGACCCCGCAGGTGCAGGGGCGCCCCCGGACTGCGGCCGGCGGTGAGAAGGGAGCGAGCCTGCGCATACGGTGGCGCACCGAAAAGTACAGTGGCTCGGCGTGGACGGTTGCCCACACCGATGTGGACGGCCCGTCCACCGGGTACGTCGGGAATCTGGTCAAGCAGACGCGCAGCCTGCCCACTCTCCAAGAGGGCGTGAAGTACCGGCTGAAGGCCCTGACCCTCTCCTATTACGAGAACGGTGGCCATCGGCAGAACACCGGCTACACCAGCCCGTGCTATTTCGTGATCGACTCGAGCGCGCCCAAGGCTCCGCAGATCACCGTGGGCAGTCCCTACACCAAGTGCACGGCCAACGCCTGCGTGGCCGGCGGTGGCCCGGGGGTGAAGGGCACCTTCACCTTCAGACCCGCCTCGGGGGACACCGGCGTCGTCTCGTATCAGTACACGTTGTCGGGCATGACGACGTGGCCGACGGCCAACGGGTCGTCCGCGACGGTGCAGTTGACTCCTCCGCAGACGGGAACGTACACGCTGTGGGCCCGGGCGAAGGACGGCGTCGGCCGTTACGGAGCCTGGACCGCGGTCGACTTCCTGGTCGCCGCCGGGGCGGGGCCGATCGCGCGGTATCACTTCGACGAGACCGAGGGCGTCGCGGTCGACGCAGCCACCGAGGACGGCAAGGACGACGCTGTCCTGAGTGCTGGTGCGAGCCGGCCCAACTACGGGCGGCGCGGTCTGATCACGCATGACGCGCAGGGGCAGCCGCTGGAGGCTCCGGCCGACGACAGGGGCCTGATGCTGGACGGTGCCGGCGGTCATGCGGCGACCAGCGACCCTGTGGTGGAGACCCGGTCCTCGTACACCATCTCCGCGTGGGCACGGGTGACACCGGGGGCGAAGGGAACCCGTACCGTACTGAGCCAGGACGGCGGCAACATCAGCCCGTTCTACGTCTCCTACGGCGCGGACGGGATCAAGGACTGGAGCCTGCGGGTGCTGACCGTGAAGGACGGCTCCTACACCTGGAACAAGGCACGTGCCAAGCAGACCAGCCCCACCGGTGTCTGGACGCATGTGACGGCGAGCTTCGACGCCGACGCCAACAAGGTCCGCCTCTACGTCAACGGAGTGTTCCAGTCCGAGGTGGACGCCGGCGCACCGTGGTCGGCCACGGGCGGCCTGCAGATCGGCAGGGCGAAGTGGAGTGGCAACTACGTCGACCACTTCGACGGCGTGGTGGACGAGGTCACGGTCTGGCAGCGCACGCTCACACCGGAGGAGATCGCCGATGACGCCAGAGTGCTGGTTTCGGAACAGTTCGCCGGCGTGGAACTGATCGCGGACTGGAACCCCACCCGCGGCGTCGACGGCACCACGGTCAAGGACACCGTCTCCTCCTACGGGAAGAGCCTCACGCTGGCCGGAGGCGCTTCGGTCACCGACGACGAGATCGTCCTGGACGGTGTCGACGACGCCGCCACGGCCGCAGGCCCCGTGGTGGACGGCAGCGGTTCCTTCACGGTGACCACCGGTGCGACCCTCGACGGAGCGAAGCTGCTGACCAAGGACGTCGGTTACATCGGGCAGATCACGGGCCAGCGCACCGCGGACGGCTCCGCATGGGGCCTGTGGTTCGAGCTCACGGGCAAGAAGACCGTGATGGACGAGGACACCATGGAGGAGATCACAGTGCCGGAGGGCAAGTGGCACTTCGGCCGTCTCGAGTCCGACGGCACGTTCTCCTCCGTCACCTCCGAGGAGACCGCGAGCGTGGACAGTGTCGCACGGCTGACGGGCGTCCACGATTCGGTGGCCGGCACGATCAGTCTCTACGTCGGCTACAGCCAGAACGGCGATGCCACGGCGTACACGGCACAGATCGGCAGTGGCGAGTTCGCTCTCGGCAAGGCGTATGCGAGCGGGGGCTGGAAGCACTTCCTGCCCGCTCGGATCTCCGAGGTGCGCCTGTGGGTCGGCGCGATGGCCAGCGCCGAGCAGGTCGAGGCCGCGGTGGGCGACTGACCCGCAGTGGACGGTCGGGCAGCCGGTCATGGCGGCTGCCCGACCACCGCGCGGCCGCATAGCGCGGCCGCTGCCCCAGCTTGATTGTTCTTCCAGCTCTCGTGAACCGGGTGGGTACGAAACTCATGACATTTGGCATAGGCACCTCAAAGAGAGGTGCGGGTGGTGCTCGGCGGTGGGGGCGGCGCCTTGTCGTACCCGCGGTGGCCCTGGCGCTGCTGGCCCCGGTCGGTCAACTGCCGGTCGCGACGGCCGGCGAGCAGGGCCTGGGGCGCCCCGCGGTGCCCGAACCCCGCGTGAGCAAGGTCGACGAAGTCAAGAGCCTGGGTGCGAAGAAGGCACGTGACAGGGTCTCCGAAACCAAGAAGGCCGGAGAACAGCGAGCACGCAAGGCCAGGCAGGAACAGACAACCGCCTGGCCCGAGCCCGACACGGCCTCCACGACACTCTCCGCCGACAAGGCGGCCGAGGTGGACCTCGCGGGAGTTCCCGTCACCGCACAGCCGGTGAAGACCCGGAGCAACGCGGCGGCCGCGGGGCCCGTTGACTTCACGGTCCTCGACCAGAAGGCCGCCCGCAGGACCGGGATCACCGGCGTGCTCTTCACCGCCGGCGCCGGCACCGCCGGGACGGCGCAAGTCAGCGTCGACTACCGCACCTTCGGCTCCATGATCGGTGGTGGCTGGTCGGAACGCCTGCGCCTGGTGCAGCTCCCGGCCTGCGCGCTCACGACCCCGCACAAGGCCGAGTGCCGCGAGCAGACCCCGCTCGCCTCGACGAACGACCCCACGCAGCAGACCGTCTCTGCCCAGGTCCGGCTTGCCGAGACCACGTCGGGTACGAGCACGCAGCTTGCCTCGGCGAGCGGACCCGCCGGCGCCACCGTGTTCGCGGTGACCGCGATGGCGGCAGGGGCGGGGGAGTCGCCCAACGGGACCGGTGACTACTCCGCGACCGGACTCGCCGCGTCGTCGTCGTGGGCGGCGGGCGGCAGTTCGGGCTCGTTCACCTGGAACTACGGCCTCACCGTGCCACCGGCCGCGGCCGGTCCCACACCGAGCCTGAGCCTGTCGTACGACTCGGGCAGCATCGACGGACGCACCGCCTCCACGAACAACCAGGGAACCACGGTCGGGGAAGGGTTCACCCTCACCGAGTCCTACATCGAGCGCACCTACGGCAGCTGCGACGACGACGGCCACGACAAGGTCTTCGACCGCTGCTGGAAGTACGACAACGCCCTCCTGGTCCTGAACGGCCAGTCCAGTCGCATCATCAAGGACAACACCACCGGTACCCACCGCCTGGAGAACGACGACGCCTCCACGGTGAAGCGCTCGAGCGGCGCGGACAACGGGGACGACAACGGCGAGTACTGGACCGTCATCACCGGAGACGGTACGAAGTACGTGTTCGGCCTGAACAAACTGGACGGATCCGCTGACCAGCGCACCAACTCCACCTGGACGACACCGGTCTTCGGCGACGACTCCGGCGAACCCGGCTACGACAAGGGCAGCACCTTCGCCGACCGGTCACTGACCCAGGCATGGCGGTGGAACCTCGACTACGTCGAGGACACCCGGGGCAACGCCTCGACCTACTGGTACGCGAAGGAATCCAACCACTACCCGAAGAACAAGGCCGCCACCGCCAACGCCTCCTACACACGCGGTGGTTATCTGAAGGAGATCAAGTACGGGCTGCGCAAGGGCGCGCTGTTCACCGATGACGCCGATGGGAAGGTGACCTTCTCCCACACCGAACGCTGCACCGTCTCGGACTGCTCGGAACTGACCGAGGACACGGCCAAGCACTGGCCCGACGTCCCCTTCGACAGCCTCTGCACCAGTGGCGACACCGACTGCAATGCCGCAGGACCGACCTTCTTCTCCCGTAAGCGGCTCACCGGGATCCACACCTACTCCTGGAACGCCTCGGCCCGCACGTACGACCCGGTCGACTCGTGGGCGCTGACCCAGGAGTACCAGGACGCCGGCGACATCGGGGACACCACCGACCACGTCCTGGTCCTCAAGTCGATCAAGCGCACGGGCAAGGCCGGCACCGCGATCGACGTCGACCCGGTGGTGTTCACCTACCAGCTGCGCCCCAACCGGGTCGACGGCACGGACGACATCCTGCCGCTCAAGCGCCATCGCATCGCGACGATCACCTCGGAGACGGGGGCCATCACGACCGTGACGCTGTCGGCGCCGGAGTGCAGGCGCAGCGAGGTGCTCGGCGCCGCACAGGACTCCAACACCCGATCCTGCTACCCGCAGTTCTGGAACATCAACGGTGCCACGGAAGCGTCGGTGGACTGGTTCCACAAATACCGCGTACTCGCGGTCGGTGTCGCCGACCCGACCGGGCAGAACGAGACGGTCGAGAACGCCTACGACTACTCGGGCGCCGCATGGCGCTACGCCGACGATCCGTTCACGCCGAAGGACGAGCGGACCTGGTCCCAGTGGCGTGGATACCGTGATGTCACCGTGTACGCCGGTGCGCTGGACACCACTCGTTCCAAGACGGTCTCGCGCTACCTGCAGGGCATGCACGGCGACAGGAAGAAGGACGGCACCACCAGGACCGTCAGTGTCGAGCCGCTGATGGACACCGACGTCACCTTCCCCGCCGTGACCGACAGCGACCAGTACGCGGGCCAGTTGCTGCAGAAGGTCGCCTACAACGGCAGCCGGACCGTCTCGGCGTCGTACACCAACTACACGTCCAGGACCACCGCCACGCAGACGGTGCCCGGCGCGGCCGCTCACGTCGCACGCTGGACGCGGCCCAACACCTCGTACGCGAGCACCTACCTGACCGCGTCGAAGTCCTGGCGCACCCACGTCGTCACCAACCGTTACGACGACCTGGGCATGGTCAGGGAGGTCGACGACTACGGACAGAAGGGGCTGGGAGGCGACGAGACCTGCACCCGTACCTGGTACGCCCGCAACGCGGACGCCGGCATCAACAGCCTGGTCTCGCGCACCCGGACCGTCGGCAGGGAATGCTCCGTCGCCGACACCGCACTCGACCTGCCCGCCGACGACAAGCGCCGCGGTGACGTCCTCGCCGACTCAGCGGTCGGCTATGACGGCGCGAGCACGTGGTCGGAGTCGATGAAGCCGGCCAAGGGCCTGGTCACCTGGACCGGCCGTGCCAAGAGCTACGCCTCCGGCAGCCCGAGCTGGCAGACGATGACCAGCAGCGCGGTCACGGACTTCGACGCGCTCGGCCGCCCCACCAAGGTGAGCGACACGGACGGCCAGGCCATCACCACCGCCTACACCCCGGCCGCCGCCGGGCCACTCACCAAGACCATCAGCACCAACCCACTGGGTCACAAAGCCACCAGCTTCCTCGACCCCCGCCGGGGCCAGCCGTTGCGTCTGTACGACGCGAACCTGAAGAAGACCGAACTCGCCTACGACGCCGTCGGCCGGCTCACGTCCGTGTGGCTCCCCAACCGCTCGAGCGCCAGCCAGAGCCCCAGCTCGAAGTTCGCCTACCACATGGACAACAAGAAGCAGTCCTGGGTGTCCTCCTCCACCCTGAGGAGGGACGGCGAGACCTACACCACCAACTACGCCATCTTCGACGCGCTGCTGCGCCCCCTGCAGACCCAGTCGCCGACACCCCAGGGCGGCCGTCTGCTGACCGACACCCGCTACGACACCCGCGGCCTCCCCTACGAGTCCTACGCGGACATCTTCGACACCACCAGCAGCCCCAACGGCACCTACACCCGTGCCGAGTACGGCGAGGCACCCAAACAGACCGGAACGGTCTTCGACGGGGCCGGCCGGGCCACCAGGACCACCCTGCACGTCTTCGGCGTCGAGAAGTGGTCCACCACCACCACCTACACCGGTGACTCCACCGCCACCACGGCCCTGGACGGCGGCACGGCCACCCGCACCATCACCGACATCCGGGGCCGCACCCTCGAAACCCGTGAGTACGCCGGTGCCACCCCTGCCGACCCCCAGTACGGCGACGGCCCCGGCACCAGCTACGCGTCCACCAGGTTCGACTACACCCGGGACGGGCTGCAGACCCGCATCATCGGCCCGGACGACGCCAAGTGGTCCTACGGTTACGACCTGTTCGGCCGGCAGATCACGGCGACCGACCCCGACCGGGGCAAGAGCACCACCGAGTACGACGCGCTCGACCGGGCCGTCAGGTCCACCGACTCCCGCGGCAAGGCGATCCTGACCGCCTACGACGTCCTCGGCCGTTCGACCGGGACCTGGACCGGGTCCAGGAGCGACGCCAACCAGCTCACCGCCACCAGCTACGACTCCCTGCTCAAGGGGATGCCGGACAGCAGCACCCGTTACGTGGGCGGGAAGAACGGCCGGGCGTACACCGACACGGTCACCGAGTACGACACGTTGTCCCGCCCGGTGGTCAGCACCCTGCGTCTCCCCGCTGACGATCCGTTCGTGAAGGCCGGTGCGCCGGCGACGCTGGAGTTCGAGACCGCCTACAACCTCGACGGCACCCTCAAGCACACCAAGGAACCGGCTCTGGGAGGCCTGCCCTCCGAGATCGTCGACTACGGCTACAACAAGCTCGGGCAGGTCACCTCGGTCGGCGGTTCCACCGGATACCTCCTGAACGCCGACTACTCGGCGATCGGGCAGCCCACCCAGCTCACCCTGGGCACCGCCAACACGGCCGACCACAAGAAGTCCTACCTCAACAACCGCTACGAGCAGGGCACCGACCGTCTGATCCGCAGCTTCGTCACGGACGACACCCACGGCTACATGCTGCAGGACCTCAACTACGGCTACGACGAGGCCGGCAATGTCACCTCCATCGCCGACCCCACCACACTGGGCGGCACCAGTAGCGCCGAGACCCAGTGCTTCGCCTACGACGGCCACCGCCGGCTCATCGAAGCCTGGACACCCAGCTCCCAGAAGTGCTCCGACCCCCGCAGCACCGGCAGCCTGTCCGGCCCGGCTCCGTACTGGAACAGCTACACCTACAACGACGCGGGCCAGCGCACCACGGAAACCACGCACGAGCCCGCCGGCGACACGAAGACCACCTACTGCTACACCAGAACCGATCAACCACACTTCCTGACCGGCACCACCACCAAGGGCGACTGCGCCGGCCCGGAGAAGACCTACACCCCCGACGCGACCGGGAACACCGTCAAGCGCCCCGGCGCCACGGCGGTCCAGGACCTCGCGTGGTCCGAGGAGGGCAGGCTCGCCAAGCTCACCGAGAGCGGCAAGGCCACCGAATACCTCTACGACGCCTCGGGCGAACTCCTGATCCGCAACACCGCCGGAGGGGAGAGGGTGCTGTACGCCGGCGCCACCGAACTCCACCTGCGCGCCGACGGCACCACCTGGGCCCAGCGTCATTACACCGCCGGTGGCCAGACCATCGCCGTCCGCTCCAACGAAGACCTCAGCAACAGACTCACCTACCTGGCCGGCGACCGCCACGGCACGATGTCCCTGGCCATCAACGCCGACGCCGCCCAGACCCACAGCAAGCGCTACACAAGCCCCTTCGGCGCCGAACGGGGCGAGCCCACCGGTGCCCCCTGGCCCGACGACAAGGGATTCCTCGGCAAGACCGACGACAGAACCACCGGACTCACCCACATCGGCGCCCGTGAGTACGACCCGGCCATCGGTCAGTTCATCAGCGTCGACCCCCTCCTCAGCCTCGACCAGCCGCAGTCCCTCAACGGCTACAGCTACGCCAACCAGCACCCCGCCACGGCCTCGGACCCGACGGGCCTGCGAGAAGGCTGCGGCGCCACCTATGTCACCAGCACCTGCGCATCACCCGTGACGTCGGGAGTCAACAACGCGGTCAGCGGCGGCAACCCCGGAAGCCCCGGGAATTCCGGCAGCAAGAAGCCGTACGGCGGCGCGATCGGCGGATATCACGACGTCGGATACGGCCCTTCACAGGTGCGTCATAAGTCGCCCTACACGCCGCCCCCGCCGTCCTACTTCGAAGTCCTTGCCGCACCTGGGCCCGAGCCCGATCAGTTCGAGAAGGCGTTCTCCACAGCCCTCGCGTATCTGCAGGACGACCGGATGTACAACTACCTGCCGACCAGCGAGCTCATGGCACTGGCCGGCGCGGCGGTGTGCGAGCAATACATCGACTGCTCTGAGGAGCTGCACAGCTACTTCGTCTGGGACCTCAAGTTCTCGCCGGAGTACATGGAATCAGTGGGCCCCCTGATCGGAACCATGGGCGGAAGCCCGTACAGCCTCCGGGGCAAGGGCAACCCTCCGGCGAGCGGGCCGTGGAAGGAGATGCGCGGCATCGGGTGCAAGAGATGCTTCCTCGCCGGAACCGACGTTCTCATGGCGGACGGCTCCACGAAGAACATCGAGGACGTGGAGCTGGGCGACGAGGTACTGGCCGCCGACCCACTGACCGGCGAGCTGGGCCCGCGCGAGGTGACTCGCCTCATCCGTACCGAGGACGACAAGCATTTCAACACGCTCTCCCTCGTCACCGAGGACGGCACGGAAGAGCTCACGGCGACACACGAGCACCCGTTCTGGTCGCCCTCCCAGCAGAGCTGGATAGCAGCCGGCGACCTCGCCTCGGGCATGACCCTGCTCACCGACGACGGCCACACGGTCATCGTCACAGCCAACAAGCCCTTCACCCAGCACGCTCGCACGTACAACCTCACTGTCGACGACCTCCACACCTACTATGTGCTGGCGGGCGGGACGCCGGTACTCGTTCACAACTCCAACGGGTGGTGTGGGCCTGGCCTGAGAACGGCATCGGAAGCTGGTATCAGCCCGAATGATGCCAAGCGAATTCAGAATGCCGCCGACAAGGCGGGGCAGCCAATCATCGTGGTCGGAAGCCGCGCAAACGGAACCCCCAACCCGACGTCAGACTGGGACTACATCCTGTCTGGCCCGTCCAGAACTCGTCACAGCGTCAAGAATTCGCTGCCAAGAGGGACGGGTGATGGTGAAGGGAGCGGGCGCGGTCGAGACTTCTGGCAAAGCTATAATTCGAACCGCCCCGACTACGCAGAGCTGGATCGGAATAGGCCGTACGTGGTATTCGAGCCCCGGAGCAGGTGAGGACTTGAGAGCGTCAGAGCGCGTCATCAACGAGGTCGCTCAAGGGCTCCGCGCCCTGGACAATGCTGTGGCCTGGTTCTCCTCGTTGGAACAGGCGCAGCAGAAGGCGGTACTGCACGAGGTTGTTCGTTACGCCATGCAGGCCCAGGCAACGGTGAACGACGCGCGTGAGGGGCTACCGCGATCAGGTGTCAAGCCGACCATGACCCCGGCAGTGCTGATTGTGCGGGAACCGATTTTCGAACAGATGGGAAAGATTATAAATCTGCCTCCCGGTGAGTACGTGAAATCATTTCGCGTACTATTGTCCATGTTCGCAGTAGCTGACACGCGACGAAGAGAAACGGAGTGCCGAGGAGCTTGTAGCCACGCCTGGCACAACCTGTCGTAAGCGCCGACGCCACCGGCGCACCGAGGGGTAGATTGCCAAGGGTTTCAGAGTTCACTTGGGCGCACATTGGCAGCCCCCGCCGAGTTGGTAATCGGCGGGGGCTCTCGGGCGTCTGACGGCAACGTTAGCGGACGAGCGTTGCGGCAGGCAGTTCGTCAGGGGGTTCCTCGGCGTGGCCGCCTGACGTGCTCTCAGATGTCCCGGAAGGGACCGGCGAATGCCGTGACCTGCTGCGATGGACCGTAGCAGGTCGCTGACCTGGGGAAATAATCTTTCGGCTGTTGCACGATCGTGCCGTTGATGCGGCCGGAAGTCCCAGAAAAGTCCCAGGGTCCGACCTTTCGACACTGCGGGAAGCCGCCACGGCCGCCATGCATCTGTCCGCACGGACGCCCGCCGTTTTCCTGATGTGCGCTTCCCGCCTGCTCGACCTGCGAGAGAAGGACATCTGATCGCTCTCTCACTACGGCGCAATTTCCTGGGTGAGAGAGCGATCAGGTTCATCGAGCCGGACCGGGACACCTGGTGACTGTTTCCCGCGTTCCAGGTGAGTACCGGTAGCCGGCGGAGCACATGAGCCTTGATCAGGCGACGGACCTGCTGATAGGCGCCGCCGTAGCATCGGCGTACGACGACGTTCTGCACGGCGTCGGCCCTCTTGCCTTCGACCACCTTCCCCGCAGCCTTTTCGAGGATGCCGGAGGTCGAAGCGCTGAACAAGATCCTCAGGGACTTGACGGGCTTGGACATAGGCCGGCCTCCGGCCTGACTCGGAGACCACCACGCCACCTCTGGCGCAAGCCCCTGCTGGGCATGGTCACGCTGTGCGCTCATGTACGGCCACTCCTCACGCGACCGGTGCTTTGGGGGCGGCGGGTGCCGCATGGGTGCCACATGTCGAACGGTTGAGGACGAATTCAGATCGGCAGATAACCGAAATTGAATCAAATGCGACCGTTGTGCATTTAGAGACTAATGGTGACAAGATGCGGCCCCGGATCCTGAGGGGTGACGGCATCTCATGGGGGTTGTGGCTCCTTTTGCTGTGCGTTCCCCCAAGACGTCCCAGGATGTGTACGAGCGCAGCAAGGAGCCGCGATGACCCAGACCACTGCACCGCCTGTCATCCCAGGTCCGCGAGACGGCTCCGCCGAACCACGTGGCCCCGTGGCCCCGGTGCCGCCCCGGCTCACCAAGGCGGTCATCCGCAACTTCCGGCTGCTTCGCAGAACCGAGCTCTCCTTCACCGACGAGGTGACGCTGTGCGTCGGCCGTAACAACACGGGAAAGACCTCGCTGGCGAAGCTGTTCGAATTCTTCGTGGCGAGGAAGAAGACCGCGCTGCGCATGGAGGACTTCTCCGCCGACTGCTACGAGGAGTTCCTCGCTGCCCATCGCCTCTTCGCCGCGGGCGAGGTGGAGCAGGCGCGCGACACGGCTCCGGCAGTCACCCTCACCCTTCACATCGCCTACGACAAGGACTGCGGCCAGTATGGGCCACTGGCCCCCTTCGTGGTGGACCTCGACCCCGACTGCTCCGAGGTGGTGATCAGGTTCGCCTACGCGTTGGGGGACGGTGCCCTGAAGGAGTTCTTCGGGAATGTGCCTGTGGAGCCGGATGCCACCGCCACGCTTGAGCGGCTGGGCAGAGACATCCCGAAGCACTTCGAGATGTCGGTGACGGCGGTCGACCCGACCGATGAGGCGAACGTCCGACCGGTCGACCTCGCGGACGTGCGCACCCTGGTGAGGGTGGACTTCGTCGAGGCGCAGCGAGGACTGGACGACGAGGGCGAGGGGCATGCCGCGCCGATCGGAGCGGTTTTCGAGCAACTGCTGACCGCGGCGGAGAAGAGCCAGAACGCGACGTGGCTGGAGGAGCTCGCCGCGAGCATCGACAGGACGCTCGTGGACACCTCCGGCAGTCTCGACAGCAGCCTCCAGAAGGTCCGCGAACGGGTGGCGCCGACGTTGAAGGCCTTCGGTTATCCAGGCTTGGGTAACCAGGAGTTCGTCACGGCCGCCCGGCTGGACTCCAAGAGGCTGCTCAGGAACTTCGCGCGCATTCACTATCCGGGAGTGGCCGGTGTGCGGTTCCCGGAGTCGTACAACGGCCTCGGTACGCGGAACCTGGTGATGATTCTGCTCAGGCTGTTCACCTGCTACCGCGACCACACGGCGACGTCTCTGGAGTCGGGGATCCATCTCGTCTTCCTGGAGGAACCGGAGGCCCATCTGCATCCGCAGATGCAGGAGGCGTTCATCCAGCGACTCACGTACTCCGTCAGTCTGTTCCCTCGGATCGAAGCGCAGATGAGGGCGAGCATGCCCGGGCAGGCGGGAGCGGTCGAAGAGAGCAGCACCGCAGGCGACAGCGGCCCCCGGTGGAACGCTCAGTTCGTGGTGACCACCCACTCGGCACACGTGGCCAACCAGGGGCGCTTCTCCGACATCCGGTACTTCCGAAAGGAGGAGGACGCCGTGGAGAGCGGAGGCGAGCCGGGGGCGGCCCGCACCGTCATCAAGGACCTGTCCCAGGTGACCGGCGACGAGAGGTTCCTCCGCAAGTACCTGACCCTCACCCGGGCCGACCTCTACTTCGCGGACAAGGCCATCCTTGTCGAGGGCGCCAGCGAGCGAGTCTTCGTCCCGGCGGCGGAGGAGAAGCTGGCGGCGAGGAGGCCCGGAGAGACGCCCCAGCACCAGTACGTGACCCTGATGGAGGTCGGCGGGGCGCATGCCCACAGGTTCTATCCGCTGCTGAAGGTCCTCGGGATCCCGGCCCTGATCATCACGGACCTCGATCCCGTCGACAAGAGCGGGCCCAAGAGGGGCAAGTGTCTGGTGTCCGAGGCCGGACATACTCACAACCCGTCCATCAAGGCGTGGTTCTCCGAGACGGCGGACATCACGGTGGCCGAGCTGCTGCAGCGGGCCGAGACGGACCCGCCGATCGCCGGCGGCAGCATGTGCCTCGCCTACCAGGTGCCGGAGGAGCCCGGCGGTCCGTGCGGCCGTACCTTCGAGGACGCCTTCGCGCTGACCAACCGGGCCCTGTTCGGCATCTCCGCAGGTGACGCTCCCACCCAGGAACTGGAGGAACAAGCCCGTGGCAGCGTGGAAAGCAGGCGCAGCAAGGTCGACTTCGCCCTCGACCACGTTCTCGGGGACCACGACTGGGAGGTCCCGAAGTACATCAGGCGCGGCCTCGAGTGGCTCATGGCACAGGACGGGACGGCGACAAAGGCGGACGACGAGTGACGACCGAGGCGGAAAACGTCACGCACACGATCCTGACGTCCCTCCGGGAAGGCCGGCACTTCAAGGTGGAGGCCGGCGCCGGTGCGGGCAAGACCAGCTCACTGATCGAGGCACTCCGGAGCATCCTGGCCGACCGCGCCCGCTACCTCCCGCGGCCCCACCAACGCGTCGCCTGCGTCACCTACACCAATGTGGCCCGCGACGAGATCATCAGCCGCACCGACCGCAGCCCGTACGTGTTCGCCGAAACCATCCACGGCTTCCTGTGGCAGCTGCTCTCCCCTTTCCGTAAGCACCTGCTGCGCCACATCGTCGAGCTGGACATCATGCCGTCGAAGATGGAGGGCCGCACCTCGCTGGACGGCTACACCGTCGAGTACAGCACCGGCTTCCAGAAAGTGGACCATGACACCCGTCATGTGCAGCTGGGGCACAACGACCTGCCTGTCCTCGCAGGGGCGTTCTTCGCCCTTCCCAAGTTCCGGGCCCTAGGGTCTGTCGTCAAATGATCTTCGATCGGGGATCATGGTCGGGTGATACGTCGCCATGAACTGTCCGATGCCGAGTGGGCCTTCGTGCAGCCGCTGCTGCCCCGGTCCGAGCGGGGCCGCAGACGGCTGGACGACCGGACGGTCCTCAACGGGATCGTGTGGAAGTTCCGGACCGGAACGGCCTGGCGGGACGTGCCCGAGCGGTATGGCTCCTGGGCGACGCTGCACACCCGCTTCCGCCGGTGGGCCAAGGACGGCACCTTCGAGCGGATGCTCCGGGCCGCCCAGGCCAGGGCTGACGCGGCCGGGGACATCGAGTGGCTGGTGTCGGTCGACTCCACGATCGTCCGAGCCCACCAGCACGCGGCCGGAGCGCGAAAAGGGGGCTCCACTCCCCGGGACTCGGCCGGTCCAGAGGCGGTCTGACCAGCAAGATCCACCTGGCCTGCGATGGCGTCGGCCGCCCGCTCGCCTTTACCGTCACCGGCGGGAACACCAACGACTGCACGCAGTTCACCGCCGTGATGGAGGCGATTCGGGTGCCCCGGCCGGGTCCGGGACGGCCCCGGGTCCGACCCGACCACGTCATCGGCGACAAGGGCTACAGCTCCAAGGCCATACGCACCTGGCTGCGGCGACGGAACATCCGGCACACCATTCCGGAACGGTCCGACCAGGTTCGCAACCGGATCCGGCGCGGCAGCCAGGGCGGACGTCCGCCGGCCTTCGACAAGCAGGTCTACAAGCGGCGCAACGTCGTCGAACGGTGCTTCAACCGCCTCAAGCAATGGCGTGGCATCGCCACCCGCTACGACAAGACCGCCGAGTCCTACCAAGCAGCCGTCACCCTCGCATCGCTGCTGATGTGGGCGTGACATTTGACGACAACTCCTAGCCGCCGACCGGTTCCCGATCATCTTCGTGGACGAGTACCAGGACACCCCCGCCGGCCTGGCGGAGGCCATGCTGGGCGCGCCGGGCGAGAAGACCACAGAGCGCGGCCCCCTCTGCGGCTTCTTCGGGGACCACTGGCAGCAGATCTACGAGAACGCGTGCGGGGCACTCGAGGACGCGCGCCCGACACCGATCTTCAGACGGCGCAACCGCCGCTCGCAGCGCGCCGTCGTGAACCTCCTGAACAGGATGCGCCCCGAACTGACACAGACCACGGTGCCAGGAGCGGGCGAGGGCACCGTCGCCGTCTATCACACCAACGAGTGGGCCGGGACAAGACTCACTCACCATCGGAAGGGCCAACTCGACTGGGGCGCGGCCCACGCGGCCCGGAGCTGGGTATTGAACGATGCCCGCGAGCGGTTGTGGAGCACCGGGACATCCGGGCACGATGACCCGGCGTGGGCGGAGGAGCCGAGCACGAAGATCCTCATGCTCACGCACGAGACGATCGCCGGCGAGCTGGGCTACCAGAAGCTCCACGGAGCCTTTCGGCGCAACGATTCCTACGTGAAGAAGGAGGACCATGCAATGGCCTTCTTCATGGACACGCTGGAACCTGCCCTGCTCCACCACCGGCACAAGCGCTACGGCGCGATGTTCGACGCACTCGACCCACGTGGCCGCCCACCCATCAACTCGCCCGCCGACAAGCAAGAATGGGTGGCGTTCCTGGAGAAGCTGGGGGAGACCCGCGAGACGGGCACGGTCGGCGACGTCCTCGACCTCTGTCTTGAGCAGCAGCTCTTCGACGGCCTGGAGAAGGTACGCGAGCGTCATCGGAAGACCGTGTCACCAAACGCCGCCGACCCGCAGGCTGTGAGTGACGACAAGGCCAAGGCCCGGGCGGCGGCCCGGTCGAGGGAGTACCAGCAGCTGCGCGACGTTCCGTACGCGCAGCTGCTGGCGCTGAACGAACACCTCGGCGGTGGCACACCCTTCGCCACACAACACGGAGTGAAGGGACTGGAGTTCACCCGGGTCCTCACAGTGGTCAGCAAGGGTCACACCCGCTTCCAGATCCCCGAGATGCTGGCCAACTTCTCCCGGCGCGACGAACTGGTGGACAAGGATCTGGAAGCGTTCATCCGAGCGCGCAACCTGTTCTACGTGGCGTGCTCACGAGCCAGAGAGCACCTGGCCATCCTCTTCACCACGAAACTCGAGCCTGCCGCACTGGACACCATCCGGGAATGGGTCGGTGAGTCGCGGATCACGTCGCTGCGATTCGACGGGGACAGAGTGGTGGGGGGTGAGCGGGAAGGCTGATACTCCCACCCCGGAACCGAAGCAGCCCGGTCGGCGGTGGGTGCCACGTGACCGGTCGGCCGGGTGGGGTGCTGTCACTTGCCCTCGTAGAGACGGTTCAGGTCGACCAGTTGGACGGTCCGGTTGCGGTCCGCGATGCCGTGCAGGTCGTGGGCGGAGGCGGCGCTGCTGAAGCAGAGCAGGCGGGTCTGGTCGGAGGCGGGTGGTGCCGGTGGCACGAGAGGCTGGCGGGCGCCGTGACCTGCCCCGGATCTGCCCGGCGTGCTTGACGTGGGCAAGCCCCCTAATCATTCCTCGGCTCTTGCTCTGATTGCTTGCAGTTGCGATCCGATTCGGACGTGATTACTCGATGCCCGGATCATCGGCCTCTTCGAGGAGGCGGGCCGCGAGGTCGTCGGCCCACTCCACGGCCCAGGAGCGGAGAGCGGTGATGGTGGCGTCATCGAGCCCGTAAGCGGCGAAGGCTTCGTCGTCAGTCCACTCGGCGCCTGTGAGATTCGACTGTAGATCCTCGCGCTCGAAGCGGCCGCGGGCGTGGCGGCGGCCGAACTCCTCGAGCTCGGCAGTGGTCCAGCGGCGCGAGGCTGCGAACACGTCGATCAGGTCGCGGGGCGCTCCACGGTCGGCGAGAGCACGGACCTTGGTCCCGATCACATCCTCCTCCGCGAGGACGGGCCCGTACGGACTCTGGGCGACCGGCCGCCAGAAGATCTCCTTGAGGATGTCGACCTCGCAGTCCTGCCCGGTGGCCGGATCGGACACGGTGAAGCGGGCGGACAGCGGGGCAATTTCCAGCGCGTGCACCTTCCAGCCGCGGGCTTCCAGGCCGACGCGGAGCGTGGCGGCGATGTCGGCCATGGGCGCCGGGTTCTCGGTGGCGACATCAAGATCCTGGCTGGGGCGGGTCACGAGGCGGTGCGCCCGCACGGCGTACCCACCGGTGAGAACCAGGGGATACGGGGAACCCAGCGCGATCACATCTGCCAGGAGCCGTGTGTGCAGCTCCGGCATGTCCGTCACGCGGCTGCCCGGATGTGGGAGGCGAGCTGGGGGAAAGCATCTTCCCATACGGCGCGCACGCTGCGGCCGACGAGGGTGCGCAGCACCGGCCACAGCTGGAGGAGCAGTTCCTGGTTGAGGTAGCGGGGCAGGTCGTCGCGCAGGCCCTCATGCAGAACAGTGCGGTAGAGGCCCATGCGCTGGCGAGGCTTTTCCAGGTCGTACGACGTCATCCCAGACCAGGCCATGTGCAGCGGTAGCTCCACGATCCCCTGGGTGGGGCCGTGCAACTCGTCCAGTGACTCCGGCAGACGCCGCCGGAATTTCTCCCGGTACAGCGCGAGATCTTCGGCGACCGCGTCCGAGAGGCCGCTCGGCGCGGGCACGGGGCGCTTTGAGCTGGAGGTCATGCTTCTATTATGACCGCAGGGGAGCGGTAAGGGTCATGATGCGCGAGCTCGCGTCCGCAGTGAGCGGGACGGGCTTGCGAAGGGTGTCTGAGTCTGACAGCAAGGCAGCGAGTCGAGAAACCCTCCCTGACGTGTGCTCGTCTATGAGGCGCTCAGGCCGACGTCTTCCGGACGCAGTGCGTGGAGTGCCGGGCAATCCGTTCCCCAGCCCCTGAGGCCGATACAGTCTCCCGGCCCGGCCCGGCCCACAAGTCCCTGAGAAGTCCCACAGACGAAGCAGGACCCCCTCCTGGCTCGCGTACACGCAGGTCAGGAGGGGTGTAGCGGTGTTGTTTCTGAGGACTTTCAGATGTCCCGGAAGATCTCGATCTGCGCCCCGATCGAGTTCAGCCGTTCCGCCAGGTCCTCGTAACCCCGGTTGATGACGTAGACGTTGCGCAGGACCGACGTGCCGTCCGCCGCCATCATCGCCAGCAGGACGACCACGGCCGGGCGCAGGGCCGGCGGGCACATCATCTCGGCGGCGCGCCAGCGGGTGGGGCCCTCGACCAGGACGCGGTGCGGGTCGAGCAGTTGGAGGCGGCCGCCGAGGCGGTTGAGGTCGGTCAGGTAGATGGCCCGGTTGTCGTAGACCCAGTCGTGGATGAGGGTCTGGCCCTGGGCGGACGCCGCGATGGCCGCGAAGAACGGGACGTTGTCGATGTTCAGGCCGGGGAACGGCATCGGGTGGATCTTGTCGATCGGCGCCTCCAGCTTGGAGGGGCGCACGGTGAGGTCCACCAGGCGGGTACGGCCGTTGTCGGCGAAGTACTCCGGGCTGCGGTCGTGGTCGAGGCCCATCTCCTCCAGGACCGCGAGCTCGATCTCCAGGAACTCGATGGGGACGCGGCGGACGGTGAGTTCCGACTCCGTCACGACGGCGGCGGCCACCAGGCTCATGGCCTCGACCGGGTCCTCGGAGGGGGAGTAGTCCACGTCGACGTCGATGGTGGGCATGCCGTGGACGGTCAGGGTGGTGGTGCCGATGCCGTCGACCTTGACGCCCAGGGCCTCCAGGAAGAAGCAGAGGTCCTGGACCATGTAGTTGGAGGAGGCGTTGCGGATGACGGTGACGCCGTCGTGCCGGGCAGCGGCGAGCAGCGCGTTCTCGGTGACCGTGTCCCCGCGCTCGGTCAGCACGATCGGGCGGCCGGGGCGGACGGACCGGTCCACCACCGCGTGGTACTGGCCCTCGGTGGCCGCGACGTCCAGGCCGAAGCGGCGCAGGGCGATCATGTGCGGCTCGATGGTGCGCGTGCCGAGGTCGCAGCCGCCCGCGTAGGGCAGCTTGAAGCGGTCCATGCGGTGCAGCAGCGGGCCGAGGAACATGATGATGGAGCGGGTGCGGCGGGCGGCGTCCGCGTCGATGGCGTCCAGGTCCAGCGCGGCCGGCGGCACGATCTCCAGGTCGACGCCGTCGTTGATCCAACGGGTGCGCACGCCGATGGAGTTCAGGACCTCCAGGAGGCGGTAGACCTCCTCGATGCGGGCGACGCGACGCAGGACCGTGCGCCCCTTGTTCAGCAGCGAGGCGCACAGCAGGGCCACGCACGCGTTCTTGCTCGTCTTCACGTCGATGGCGCCCGACAGGCGCCGTCCGCCCACCACGCGCAGGTGCATCGGACCGGCGTAGCCCAGGGAGACGATCTCGCTGTCGAGGGCTTCGCCGATCCGGGCGATCATCTCAAGGCTGATGTTCTGGTTGCCGCGCTCGATGCGGTTGACGGCGCTCTGGCTGGTGCCGAGCGCCTCGGCCAGCTGCGCCTGCGTCCAGCCACGGTGTTGCCGTGCGTCGCGGATGAGCTTGCCGATGCGTACGAGGTAGTCGTCTGCCATGAGGTTGAGGCTATCTCAGATATGAGATGGCACCTCCTGGGGGGTCCATCCGGGTGATGCGGCATCAGTGTCGCCTGGTCCGGCTGGTGCGACGCCACCCGAAAGGTCCGGGCAAATCCATCGATGTCGTACGACGTCCGGTGCTGCTCCGTGTGTACCGCGGGCCCTTCGAGCTGCCCGTGGTGATGGACCAGGACTTCTTGTTGATGTTCAGCCGCACCCCCGGAAGGATCCGAAAGCTCTTGCGAAAGGTAAGCGGCATGCCTGCCTCCGTTCAAGTCGGGGGAGTTGAGCGCCTTCCCGGATCGGATACCCCGAGGAGGCGGCCTGATGGCTTCCGTCGTGCTTCCGGGCCTCCGCACGGCCGGTCACCGCCGGGCGCCCGGTGTCCCGTCGAGCCCGGAAGCCCGGAAGCCCGGAAGCCCGGAAGTCGGGAAGCCCGGAAGCCGGGACGCGGAGCATGCGACACGGGACATGCGACATGGGCCATACGCCGTCCGACACGAGGACCTGTCCGTAATGGCTTGATCACTCCTTTGGAGCATGTTCTTCTGTTCGAGACCAACGGGCGGCAGGCACCTGATGCGGTCGTGCGTGCGTGCCCGGCACCGATACTGACGGGGGAGCTCATGAGGCTTGCCAAGAGCGGGGTGGACCATGTCCGCCACCTGCACACACTCGGCCCGCGCGGCACGAATCTGGAAGCGGCGTCCCACGCATGGCTGCGACGGCGCGGAATCCCAGGGACGGTGGAGCTGCACTCCTCCATCGAGACCGCGCTCGACGCCGTTCCCGACGACGGAGAGCACGCGCTGGTCGCCTGCGCCGTCTATCCGGCGTTACACACCCTGGTGTTCGGCAACCTGCACCGCCTGCACATGGTCGACAGCTTCATCATGCCGACGCACAACATGGTGCTCGCCACCCGCGGGACCGACGTGCCCGGCACGGTCGCCTCGCACCCGGCGCCCAGGGGGCTGGTGCCCGCCGGTACGGAGATCCGGGAGGTCCTGAGCAACTCCCGGGCGGCCATCGAGTGCGCCGAAGGCCGTGTCGAGGGCTGTATCACCACCGTCGTCGCGGCCCGGAACCACGGACTGCGCGTGGTGCGGGACTTCGGCGCCGTCCCCATGGTGTTCACCGTCCATCAGGTTCTGACGGTCGGCGCCGACGACGGCGAGCGGCTGCTCCCGGCGGGGGCGGTCCTGTGACCGACACCAGCGCCACCGCCGCTGCCACCACCACCGTGACTGCCACTGTGACCGCCACCGCCACCGCCACCGCTCCGGTTGCGGCGGACCTGCTGGCCGACGCCGACGAACTCATGAGGGTCCTCATACCGCAGGTCGACCGATTCCGGCAGCGGCAGGCGGGAGACGGCACCGTGTCCGGAGCGACCGCGGACGACGACGCCCTGCTCCGCCGGATCCGTGACGAGGCGTGCGCCTGGTACACGCGGCACGGACGGGACGAGCAGGCCATCGCCCTGGCGGCCGACGTCGACGACTGGCTCGCGGCCGGCCTCGGGACCCGGCCGCACTTCGCCCGCTCGCGGGACGCCCTGCCCGTCCCCGAGGACGGCTCCGCCGTCTTCTTCCTCGCCCCGCTGCAGAGCACCAACAGCGCGCCGCCCGTGGGCAAGCGGCTGGACTGCTTCTTCGCCCTGCGCAAGGAGCCCGCCGCGCTGCCGGAGCTGGCCCAGGCGCATCCGCATCCCCGCAACAACTGCCAGTCGCTGCTGCTGATCACCGGCAGCGCGGGCTTCCGGCAGGGCAACTGTCTGGTGTTCTTCCCGGAGAACGTGGCCGCGCACGACAAGATCACCGAGCAGCCGTACGCCATGTTCTTCTACAACAAGATGCGGAAGATCCACGAGACGTACGCGCTGCCCGGTGCGGCGGCGGTCCTGACTCCGGAGTCGCTGCCGCGCGCGTCCACGGGCCTGGACCCCGACGTGTGCTTCGAGGCGCGCGCCATCTGGGGCTATCTGCACGACTCGATGCACTACCAGGGGCTGTGGCCGTTCGACCAGCACATCTCACTGAAGATGAACTGGTTCGTCGGTCTGCTGGAGGAGATCAAGGTCGACGCCAAGACCGTACTGGCCTGTGCCGACAGCGGTGTCGTCCCGTTCGCCGCCGAGCAGATCGACATGATTTTGCTGGAGCGGGTGTTCCGCTATCCGCAGGCCGACGACGCCACCCGCAACTTCGACTCGGGCACCGGGGTCCTCCTCTACTCCTGGCTGCGCGAGCACGGTGCGCTGGCCGGGTCCCCGGCCGACGGCGGCCTGCTGCGCTTCGACCGGGCCAAGGCGATCGACGCACTGCGCGCGTTCGTCGCCACCGTCGAGGCGCTGGAGGCGGAAGTCACCACCGACGACGAGTACCGCGCGGCGGCCAGGGAACTGGTCCGCCGGTACCTGCCCGCTCCCGAGCCCGTCAAGGCCGGGCCGGTCACCTCCGCCTGCACCCCCCGTCGGCGTTACACGTTCACCGAGGACCAGCGGGTCCTGCTGCGCGCCAAGCAGGGGCTGGACCGGGTGCCCGCGCTGGAGTTCGAGCGGGCGGAATGGTGAGGGCCGCTCCCCGGCCGCCCGCCGGCCGGGGAGGACGCCCCGTCGGAAACCTCGGAGGAGACCCCGGAGGAGACCCCGGAGGGGGCCCCGGAGGCGGCCCAGAAAGGGATTCCGGAGGGCGCCTTGTGGTGCCCGTCCTGTCGGTGCTGATGGTCGCCCTGCTCGCGGCCGGCTGGGTGCTCGCCGGGCACCTGGTCGACGGGGCCCCGCCGCTGCTGGTGGCGGCCGGCCGGACCGCGGCCAGTTTCGTGGTCATCACCGCCATCGCCCTGCTGCACCCCCGGTCGCGGGCCCAGGTGCGGGCCGCGACCGCCCGCGGCGGCGGCGTGGTGCTGCTGGCCTTCCTCGGCTTCTTCGCGTACTACTCCGGAACGCTGCTCGGGACCGGCGTCATCGGGGCCTCCCGGGTCGGTCTGATCGTCTCCCTGCTGCCCTGCATCACCTTCGTGATCGGGATCGTCGCCTTCCGTGAGCCCTCCACGCGCCGCAAGGTCCTGGGCACGGTGCTGGCCGTGCTCGCCGCCTGCGGATACGCCCTGGCCGACGCCCCCGCCGGGGACGGCGCGGGCTCCGGGGCCGACGGGGGCGCGCTGGTGGGCGGCGGGCTGCTGGCCCTCGGCGGCACCTTCACCTACGCGGTGTACGGCTACGTCTACCGGCGGCGCATGGCGGACCTGACGCCGGTCGCGGCCCTGCCCGCCATCACCGGGGCGGGCACGGTCATGCTGGGGCTGACGGTCGTGCTGTTCGTCCCGCTCGGCGGCGTCTCCGCGGCGGACTGGGGCGGCATCGCGGCCCTGGGGGCGGTCCTCACCGCTCCGGTCTTCCTCATCTCCCACGAACTCATCCTGCGCAAGGGGCCGTTGTTCACCTCGGCCATCGCGCTGGCCGTGCCGTTCCTGGTGCGCCTGGGGGAGTGGGCCCTGGGCCGGGAGCCCGCGCCCGGACCCCTCGTACTGCTGATGCTGCTGCTGTGCGCGGGCGGCGTGTGGCTCACCATCGGCGGCGGCAGCCCCGCCCCGCGCACCGAGGAAGCCACGACGACCACGGCAGCCGAGGCGGCCACGGCGTCAGCGGCAGCCGCGGACACCGACAACCAACCGGCGCACGGACGCGGGCCCCGCCTCCCGCAGGGACCCGACCCCCGCCTCCCGCAGGGAGCCGAGGCCGAGGCGCACACCCGGCAAGGAACATCGTGACGGCAAAGGACCACGTGATGACGACGCACCACCCCAGGCCCACCCTCGTCCTGGTCTACCAGCGCACGTCGCTGCCCTGGGTCTTCGAGAGCGCGGAGCGGGCCGGGATCGACCTCGTGCTCGTGCCCCGGCCCGACGAGACGGTGTCCCAGGACGGGTTGCCGCCCGCCGTGGTGGACGTCCTGCGGCTGGACGTGGAGGCCGACCCGGCCGGGGCGCTGGACGCCCTGCGGCGGCGGTACGAGGAGCACCCCTTCCAGGGCGTCGTCACGCTCTACGACCCCGCCGTGCCGTTCGTCGCCGAGGCAGCCGAACGGCTCGGGCTGCCCGGGATCGGACGGGACGTGGCGCTCGGTGCGCAGGACAAACGCGTCATGCGGGAGCGACTGGCCGCGGCGGACCTCAACGTGCCGGGATTCGTCCGGCTGGACCACCCGGGCGACTGGGAGAAGGCGGCGCGCCTGGCCTTCCCCGTCGTGGTGAAGCCGGCCCACGGCTTCTCCAGCCTCGGCGTGACCAAGGCGGAGTCCCCGGGGGACCTGAAGGACGTGGTCGACGAGGTGTGGCGGACCTGCTCGGGCAAGCTGGGCCGGGTCGACGGCCTGGTCGTCGAGGAGTACCTGGACGGCCCCGAGTTCGCCGTGGAATCCCTCGCCCACGGTGGTGACGTGCGGATCCTGACCATCGGCTACAAGGGCGACCCCCAGGGCCCGCACTTCGAGGAGGGCGTCTACCGCGCGCCGGCGTCCCTGCCCGCCGATGTCGAGGAGGACATCCGCCGCGAGGTGACGGCCGCGCACCGGGCCCTCGGCATCACGGACGGGCCGACCCACACGGAGCTGCGGCTCCGGGGCGGTGTGACGCCGTATCTGCTGGAGATGGGCGCCCGGATCGGGGGCTCCGGGGTGTCCCAGTACATCGCCTCGGGGGTGACCGGCATCGACTTCGCGGCCCAGGCGCTGCGGATCGCCGCCGGGGCCGCCGCCGAGCCCCTGGCCTCCGGCCCGCCGCCGGAGCCCGTGGGGGCCGCGGCCAACTACATCGTCCCGTGCGGCGGTTCCGGCCGGATCAGCGCGATCCACGGCCTGGCCGAACTGCGCGACGACCCCCGGGTCGACCACGTCGTGCAGATGCTGTTCCCCGGCGACGTCGTGCGGCCCTACCCGGACTTCACCGGCTACCCGGCGTTCGTGCTGTCCCGGCACGCCGACATCGCCGAGGCCGAGGAGTTCCACCGGTTCCTGGAACGGTCCGTCCGCATCGAGTTCGCCGACGACGAGACGGACGACAGCCAGGGCTCCGACAGGGCCGGTGGCACCGACGGCACCGACGCCACCGACGGCGCCGTCAGGACCGCCAGAACCGACGGCACCGACCACGGGGAGCCGCAATGACCTCCGTTCCGTTCGACGACCGCGACGGCGTGATCTGGCTGGACGGGGCGTTCGTGCCGTGGCGCGACGCCCGCCTGCACGTCCTCTCCCACGGCCTGCACTACGGCGGCGGAGTCTTCGAGGGCATCCGCGTGTACGACGGCCGGCCGTTCAAGTCCGTCGAGCACTTCCGGCGGTTCCACGCCTCGGCACGGGAACTGAACTTCGCGATCCCCCACAGCGTCACCGACCTGGACGCCGCCCTGGAGGAGACGGTCCGGCGGCAGGGCATCGCCGACGGCTACGTCAGACCCGTGGCCTGGCGGGGCGGCGAGCAGATCGCGGTGTCCGGGACGGGGACGTCCGTGCACGTCGCGATCGCCGCCTGGGAGTGGCCGCACGTGTTCTCCGGCGACGCGCACAGCCGCGGCATCACGCTGCACACGTCCCGGTGGCGGCGCCCGGCCCCCGACACCGCCCCGGTCCGGGCGAAGGCGGCGTCGCTGTACGCCATCGGCACGCTGGCCCGCGACGAGGCGGAGGCGGCCGGCTGCGACGACGCCCTGCTCCTGGACCATCGGGGACACCTGGCGGAGGCCACCGGAGCCAATCTCTTCGTGGTGACCGGCGGGTCCCTGCACACGCCGATCGCGGACAGCTTCCTCGACGGCATCACCCGGCAGACGGTCCTGGCGCTCGCCCGTGACCTGGGGATCACCGTCCACGAACGGCGCATCCGGCCCGGGGAGCTGCGCGACGCCGACGAGGTCTTCCTCACCGGCACGGCCTACGAGGTGCAGCCGGTGCGTGCCGTGGACGGACACGCCTTCGAGGTCGGCGGCGTCACCGCGATGCTGTCCAAGGCGTACACGGAACTGACCCGTTCCGCCGGGGCGCCGTAGCCGCCACGGGTACGGGCGGGAGCCGTCCCGAGGGCGGGCGCCCCACATGCCCCGGTCCACCGGTTCCCGGAGGACTCCCACAGACCTCCCACCGGACTTCCGGCCCCGCACCGGCCCCGGACCGGCCCTGCACCTGCCCCGCACCGGCCCCGCACCGGCCCCGCACCGGCCCCGGACCGGCCCTGCACCTGCCCCGCACCGGCCCCGCACCGGCCCTGCACCGGCTCCGGACCGGTCCTGCACCTGCCCCGCACCGGCCCCGCACCGGCCCCGGACCGGCCGCAGGACCGACGCCACTCGGCGGGCGGCCCGCACACATCCGCGACCCCGCGCGGTCGTGGGCGCCCCCGTCGCGGGCACTCGGAGCGTGACACAACACACGGGCGCACCGGGGCCCGCGCATGACCATTCGGCCCCGGTGTACTAGAGTTATCTCGACATCGAGATATCTACCGAGGAGCACTGCACCCGCCGCAGTGGTAAGGCGTACCTAACTTAGCCTTACCTTAGCGGATCGGTCGAGACGTCGTGGCGGCGCCACGCGGCGGCAGCCGCGGGGAGTCGCGGTGTGGTGGTACGCGCACATCAATGAAGGAGACTGTCGTGTCGGCGAACAGCTTCGACGCCCGCAGCACGCTGCAGGTGGGCGACGAGTCGTACGAGATCTTCCGGCTGGACAAGGTCGAGGGCTCCGCGCGCCTTCCCTACAGCCTGAAGGTCCTGCTGGAGAACCTGCTCCGTACCGAGGACGGCGCCAACATCACCGCCGACCACATCCGCGCGCTCGGCTCCTGGGACTCCCAGGCGCAGCCGTCGCAGGAGATCCAGTTCACCCCGGCTCGCGTGATCATGCAGGACTTCACCGGCGTGCCCTGCGTGGTCGACCTCGCCACCATGCGTGAGGCCGTCAAGGAGCTGGGCGGCGACCCGGCGAAGATCAACCCGCTGGCCCCGGCCGAGCTGGTCATCGACCACTCCGTGATCGCCGACAAGTTCGGCACCAACGACGCCTTCAAGCAGAACGTCGACCTGGAGTACGGCCGCAACCGCGAGCGCTACCAGTTCCTGCGCTGGGGCCAGACCGCCTTCGACGAGTTCAAGGTCGTCCCCCCGGGCACCGGCATCGTCCACCAGGTGAACATCGAGCACCTGGCCCGCGTCGTCATGACCCGTGACGGCAAGGCCTACCCCGACACCCTGGTCGGCACCGACTCGCACACCACCATGGTCAACGGCCTCGGCGTCCTCGGCTGGGGCGTCGGCGGCATCGAGGCCGAGGCCGCGATGCTCGGCCAGCCGGTCTCGATGCTGATCCCGCGCGTGGTCGGCTTCAAGCTCACCGGTGAGCTGAACCCCGGCACCACCGCCACCGACCTGGTGCTCACCATCACCGAGATGCTGCGCAAGCACGGCGTCGTCGGCAAGTTCGTCGAGTTCTACGGCGAGGGCGTCGCGGCCACGAGCCTGGCCAACCGCGCCACCATCGGCAACATGTCGCCGGAGTTCGGCTCCACCGCGGCGATCTTCCCGATCGACGGTGAGACGCTCAACTACATGCGCCTGACCGGCCGTTCCGCCGAGCAGGTCGCGCTGGTCGAGGCGTACGCCAAGGAGCAGGGCCTCTGGCTGGACCCGCAGGCCGAGCCGGACTTCTCCGAGAAGCTGGAGCTGGACCTCTCCACGGTCGTGCCGTCCATCGCCGGCCCGAAGCGCCCGCAGGACCGCATCGTCCTCGCCGACGCCAAGGCGCAGTTCGCGCAGGACGTCCGCAACTACGTCAAGGACGGCGGTGACGTCGACGAGGCCAGCAAGGAGTCCTTCCCCGCCTCCGACGCCCCGGCCATCTCCAACGGCGCCCCCAGCCACAAGGTGAAGGTCACCGCCGCCGACGGCACCGAGTACGAGCTCGACCACGGCCACGTCACCGTCGCCGCGATCACCTCCTGCACCAACACCTCCAACCCGTACGTCATGGTCGCCGCCGCGCTGGTGGCCAAGAAGGCGGTGGAGAAGGGCCTGACCCGCAAGCCGTGGGTCAAGACCACCCTCGCCCCGGGCTCCAAGGTCGTCACCGACTACTTCGAGAAGGCGGGCCTGACCCCCTACCTCGACAAGGTCGGCTTCAACCTGGTCGGCTACGGCTGCACCACCTGCATCGGCAACTCCGGTCCGCTGCCGGAGGAGGTCTCCCAGGCGGTCAACGAGCACGACCTCGCGGTCACCTCGGTGCTCTCCGGCAACCGCAACTTCGAGGGCCGGATCAACCCCGACGTCAAGATGAACTACCTGGCGTCCCCGCCGCTGGTCGTCGCCTACGCGATCGCCGGTTCCATGAAGGTGGACATCACCCGCGAGGCCCTCGGCTACGACCAGGACAACAACCCGGTCTTCCTGAAGGACATCTGGCCCTCCGAGGCCGAGGTCAACGACGTCGTGGCGAACGCCATCGGCGAGGACATGTTCTCCAAGTCCTACTCCGACGTCTTCGCCGGTGACGCCCAGTGGCAGGCGCTGCCCATCCCGACCGGCGACACCTTCGAGTGGGACGCCGAGTCCACCTACGTCCGCAAGCCCCCGTACTTCGAGGGCATGGGCATGGAGCCGGCCCCGGTCGAGGACATCTCCGGCGCCCGCGTGCTGGCCAAGCTGGGCGACTCGGTCACCACCGACCACATCTCCCCGGCCGGTGCCATCAAGGCCGACACCCCGGCCGGCCAGTACCTCACGGAGCACGGCATCGAGCGCCGCGACTTCAACAGCTACGGCTCGCGCCGCGGCAACCACGAGGTCATGATCCGCGGTACGTTCGCCAACATCCGCCTGCGCAACCAGATCGCGCCGGGCACCGAGGGCGGCTACACCCGCGACTTCACGCAGGACGGCGGCCCGGTCTCCTTCATCTACGACGCCTCGCAGAACTACCAGGCCGCCGGCATCCCGCTGGTCGTCCTGGCGGGCAAGGAGTACGGTTCCGGCTCGTCCCGCGACTGGGCGGCCAAGGGCACCGCGCTGCTCGGCGTCCGCGCCGTCATCGCCGAGTCCTACGAGCGCATCCACCGCTCGAACCTCATCGGCATGGGCGTCCTGCCGCTGCAGTTCCCGGAGGGCCACACCGCCGACTCCCTCGGCCTGACCGGCGAGGAGACCTTCTCCGTGTCCGGCGTGACCGAGCTCAACGACGGCACCACCCCCCGCACGGTGAAGGTCACCACCGACACCGGTGTCGAGTTCGACGCGATCGTCCGCATCGACACCCCGGGTGAGGCCGACTACTACCGCAACGGCGGCATCCTGCAGTACGTGCTGCGCAGCCTGATCCGCAAGTAATCCGGCGCCCGGCCCGCCGGGGCCGGCGCACGCGGACCGAACGAGGGCCGCATCCCCGCACCGGGGGTGCGGCCCTCGCCGTCCGGTGGGCGGGCGGACGCGGGCGGGGCGGTGCCTCCCGCCATGCGGCGGGAACGCCCCACGCCGCACACCCCACGCGCGACGTGCTACGCCGCACACCCCACGCGCGACGTGCCACGCCCCACGTCCCACGGCGACGCGCGACGTGCCACGTCCCACGGACGACGTCCCACGCCCCACGTCGCACCGATGTACAACCCGGCCGCCCGGCGCTATCGTCGCCCCCACGGGGTGTGGGAGCGCTCCCAGTGCCCGCGGTGTCTCGCAGCCCCGCGGCACGGCGGACCGGAACCCGCCGCGGGGGCGCTCCCGCCCACCGGTCGCCGCACAGCGGTCCACCGCCCACCGCCCCCGCTCGCCGCCGGTCTGTCACCCAACCCACCGCCCCCGGCTCGCTGGTGTCCGCTCACCGCTCACCGCCCACCGCCCACCGCTCAGCGCCCACCGCTCACCGGCCACCCCTCACCGTCCCGACGCCCGAGGGCGGGCCCGGCCCTCGGCCCGAACCCGCCCTCAACCGTCCAGGGTCGGCCGAGAGGCGGGCCCGGCCACCGGCCGGACCCACCCTCGGCCCCACCGGAACCCCACCGGCATCAACCGGGAGGGCGGGCCCCGCGGCCCCAGGCCCGGACCCGCCCCCGCCCTCCCGGCTCCCCGCTCCCGGCGCGGTCAGCCGAGCAGTTCCACCTCCGTCAGGGCCGCCTCACCCGAGAGGACCAGCCGGTACCGCTCGTACGCCGCAGGATCGGCGACCGTGAAGGCCCGCGTCTGGCGGTCCCAGCGGAACGACTCGCCCGAACGCCGGTCCAGGTCGGTCCACTTGGTGCCGTCCCTCGACCCCTGCAACACCCAGCCGGTGGGCGCGTCGGCGTGGGCGCCCGAGGTGAGCGTGTACTGCACCGCCCTGGTCCTGCCGTCGACCGGCAGGTCGACCTCGGTGACCGTGGTCCCGGTCGCCGACGTGTCGTCGAAGAGGGCGCCGTCGCCCTTCGACACGTCCTTGCGCGGCGAGGGCACCTTGTCGTCCTGGGTGATCGACACCGGCGCGGCGTTCTTCCCGGTGCCCCACGTCGAGGGCCGCGGGCCCATGTCGAACTCCAGGACCCCGCCCCGGGCGATCGCCGAGTGCGGCAGTGCCGTGGAGTTCCACTTCCTGCCGTTGACCTTCAGCCCCTGGACGTACACGTTCCTCGCGCTGTTCTTCGGCGCCTTGACGACGAGTGTGCGGCCGTTCTCCAGCTCCACGGTCGCCTTGGTGAACAGCGGGGAGCCGATGGCGTACTCGCCGCTGCCCATCACGAGCGGGTAGAAGCCGAGCGCGGAGAAGAGGTACCAGGCCGACTGCTCGCCGTTGTCCTCGTCGCCGTGGTAGCCCTGCCCGATCTCGCTGCCGGTGTAGAGGCGGGAGAGGACCTCGCGCACGTTCACCTGCGTCTTCCAGGGCTGCCCGGCCGCGTTGTACATGTACAGGGCGTGGTGGGCGACCTGGTTGGAGTGCCCGTACATGCCCATCCGGACGTCCCGCGCCTCGGTCATCTCGTGGATGACGCCGCCGTAGGAGCCCTTGAACTCGGGCGAGGCGGTCTCCGGGGTGGCCAGGTACTCGTCGAGCTTGTCCGCGAGGCCCTTGCGCCCGCCGTAGAGGTTGGCCAGACCGCGGCTGTCCTGGGGGGCGGTGAAGGCGTAGCCCCAGCCGTTGGTCTCGGTGTAGTCGTGGCCCCACACCCGCGGGTCGTACGTCGAGGACTCGACGCGCCAGTCGCCCTTGAGGTCGCGGCCCTGGAAGAAGCCGGCCTCGGAATCGAAGAGGTTGACGTAGTCGCGGGCGCGGTTCAGGAAGTAGGCGGACTCCTCCCGGTACCGCTTCTCGCCGGTCTTCTTGTACAGGGCCTCGCCCATCTTGGCGATGCCGTAGTCGTTGAGGTAGCCCTCCAGCGCCCACGACAGGCCCTCGTGGGTCTCGGTGCTGGTGTAGCCGAGGAACGGCGAGGTGGCCATGCCCTTGCGGCCGACACCGGAGGACGGGGGCACCACGGTGGCGTTCTTCACGGCGGCGTCGTACGCGGCCTTCGCGTCGAAGCTGTCGACGCCCTTGACGTAGGCGTCCGCGAAGGCGACGTCCGAGGAGGTGCCGGTCATCAGGTCGGCGTAACCGGGGGAGGACCAGCGCGAGGTCCAGCCGCCGTCCTTGTAGTGCTGCACGAACCCGTCGACCAGCTCACCGGCCTTGGAGGGGGTCAGGAAGGAGTACGCGGGCCAGGTGGTGCGGTAGGTGTCCCAGAAGCCGTTGTTGACGTACACCTTGCCGTCGACGATCTTCGCGCCCGTATGCGTCGGCGTGTCGGGCTTCGTCATCTTCGAGAAGGGGGAGGCGTACTTGTACGTCCCGTCGACCTTCTCGAAGCCCGAGTTGGGGTACAGGTACAGGCGGTACAGGTTGGAGTAGAGGGTGGTCAGCTGGTCGGGAGTGGCGCCCTCGACCTTCACCTTGCCGAGGATGCGGTCCCACTGGCGCTGCGCGCTCTTGCGCACGGCGTCGAAGGAGCGGCCGGCCGGGATCTCCTGGCGCAGGTTGTCCTTCGCCTGGTCGACGCCGATCAGCGAGGTGGCCAGGCGCAGGGTGACGGTCCGGTCCTTGCCCGCGTCGAACCGCAGGTGGCCCCGGACGCCCTCGGCACCGCCGTCGGTCACCGGCTTGTCGAACTCGCCGTACACGAACAGCCGGGTGGCGCCCGTGGACAGGCCCGACTTGACGTCGGAGTAGCCGGTGAAGGTGCCGTTCTCCTGGTCGAGGGTCAGCCCGGCCTGGTCGGTGACGTTGTCGAACAGCACGCTCGCGTCGTCGCCGGGGAAGGTGAAGCGCATCGCCGCCGCGTGGTCCGTGGGCGTCATCTCGGCCTTGAGGCCGTTCTCGAAGCGCACCCCGTAGTAGTACGGCCGCGCGGTCTCGTTCTCGTGCCGGAAGGCGAGTTCACGGGCCTCACGTCCCAGGTCCGGGTCGCCGGAGGCGGCGGACGGCATCACCTGGAAGGTCTGCCGGTCGCCCATCCACGGGCTCGGCTCGTGACTGGCGCTGAACGCCTGGAGGGTCGGCAGGTTGTCCGCGTTGTTGGCGCGCGCGTAGTCGTAGAGCCAGCTCAGCGAGCCCGCGTCGGTCACCGGGGTCCAGAAGTTGAAGCCGTGCGGCACCGCGGTCGCGGGGAAGTTGTTGCCGCGGGAGAAGCCGCCGCTGGAGTTGGTGCCCCGGGTGGTCACCGCGTAGTCCGACAGGTGCGCCTTGGGCCGCTCGGGCGCGGCCTGCTCCAGGGTGACGTCGTCCAGCCAGCCCCGGAACTTCGCCGGGCCCTTGGGTGAGTCGTACGCCACCAGGATGCGGTCGACGGTCTTGCCGCGGGCCACCGAGCCGATCCGGGAGACCACGTTGTTCCACTGGTTGACGTAGAGGACCTTGGAGTCGCCCTGCCCGCGCGGGGTGAGCGGGAAGCCGTGCTGGTCGGTGGCTCCGAGATCGCTCAGGTAGGTGCCGTCGGTGAAGGCCAGGTCGACCGAGACGTGGGTGGCGTCGTAGTCGAGGTCGTCGTTGGCCATGGAGGGGAAGACACGGTACGACAGCTGGGTGTCGCGGCCCACGGCGACGTCGACGTCGAAGACCTTGTTGTACGAGTAGGCCCGCCCGTCGGCGGTGTGGCGTCCGGCGTAGCGCAGGGCGCGCTTTCCGGTGAATCCGGCGCCCGCCTTGGCCGTCGGTGAGCCGCTGGGGCCGCGGTCGACCAGGGAGAGCATGTCCTCGGGGACGGGTGTCTCGGTGTCCCCGGTGGAGAACTGGACGTCGGCCAGCTGCAGGATGCTGCCGCTGCCGTTCCTGGTGAACTCGATGCGGAAGTGCCGGTACTCGGCGACGGCGGACGCGTCGAGGTCGTAGGTCTTCGTCTGGAAACGTTCGGTGAACGACTCGCCCGAACGGGCGTCGAGGGTCGTCCACTCCTCGCCGTCGGCGGAGCCCTTGAGGGTCCAGTCCCGCGGGTCGCGCTCGGCGTGGTCGTTGGCCGAGGTGAGGGCGTAGCGCACCGCCTTCACCGGTTCCTCCAGGTCGAACTCGGCCCAGCCGGTGGGTTCGAACGCCAGCCACTTGGTGGTCGGTTCGACGTCGACGAGGTTCTCCTTCACCTCCCCGCCGGCCGTGTTCTCCGCGCTGGCGCGGACGTCGGTGATCCGGTGGGTGACGTTGCCGGGTATGCCGTTGCTGTATCCGCCGTCGACGCCCTTGGCGCGCTTGCCGCCGCCCGGTGCCGTCTCGACGGTGTTCAACCAGTCCGGGGCGGGCTCCCCGGACTCGAACGACGAGGTGAACTCCCGGTCCGCCTTCGACGGCGCGCCCGGCAGGGCCACCGCGACACCCGGCGAGCCCGCTGCCAAGGCGAGGGCGGTCGCCGTGACGACCGCCCTTCCCCATCTGTGCCGAACTCCGTGCTGCATGCGCGAGCACCCTCCCTGCGCTGGACAACGTTGTCAATTGCGTGGCGCAAGGACCAGTAGTGGGCCAAGTGGCCTCTGGTGTCAAGGGTGTTGAATGCGGCATTCGAGTTCAACGGAGCTGATTTCCTCCGTCCGACAACGTGTCGGGGGCATGCATTTCCCGCGAGGTCTCAACATGGAAAAGACCGATGGGGAACCTTGCATTCGATCTTGCTCCGTCGGCGGGAAGTGGACTATACCTGTCGGCACTCCGGGGCATCTTCACCGCCCCCGACCATCACCGACGCGTCACCGACGCGTCACCGAGAACGTCCCGCACGCCCTGATGCACCCGCATCGGCCGCACTTCCTGCACGACCCAGCTTGACCGAACGCGGTGCCGGCAAGATTCCGGTCCACCGCCTGAGTCCTGGAGAAAGCGAGGACTTGAGCATGGGATCCACCACCGGCGTAGGCCATCGCGATCTGTTCAGGCGGAGTGCGACCGCCGCTCCGGCCCCGGCGACTGTTGTGCCGGCATCGCTCAGCTGATCATCGGCGCCGCACCGCGGCTCCGAGACGACGGCGACAACGCCCCACGCGCGGCCGGCACAGGACCCGCCCGGCCGCAGCGGGCGCACACGCAGCACACCCGTACAGAGCCCATCGATCAGTGAGGATGCAGAGATGACCATTCGTGCCGGTTCTCTTGACAGGCGGACGCTCCTGCGCGGGGCCATCGCCACCGCGGCGGTGGGCTCGTTCGCGGTAGCGTGCAGCTCTCCCTCCAGCAAGGACAGCGGCGGCGACAGCGGCCCGAAGGGCGAGAAGAGCGCCACGAACCCGTTCGGCGTCGCCGCGAACTCCACGGTCGAAGCAGCCATCTTCGACGGCGGCTACGGCACCGACTACGTCGACTACACCAACCAGGTGCTCGGCAGCCAGGTCAAGGGCCTCAAGGTCAAGGTCGACCCGGTCGTCGACATCGCCCCCCAGCTCCAGCCCCGCTTCGTGGGCGGCAACCCGCCGGACCTCATCGACAACTCCGGTGAGGACCAGATCGGCTTCCTGGGCATCCTCGACCAGCTGGAGGAACTCGACGACCTCTTCGAGGCCAACACCTACGAAGGCAAGAAGATCGCCGACATCGTCTACCCCGGCGTCAAGGCCCCCGGCACGTTCAGGGACAAGTTCGTCGCCCTCAACTACGTGATGACCGTGTACGGCGTCTGGTACTCGAAGACGCTCTTCGAGGAGAACGGCTGGACCCCGCCGAAGACGTGGGACGAGGCGCTCGACCTCGGCCAGGAGGCGAAGAAGAAGGGCAAGTACCTCTTCGTCCACGGCAAGGAGGCGGCGACCTACTACCGCACGCTGTTGATCGACTCGGCGATCAAGGAGGGCGGCGACGAGGTCCGGCTCGCCCTGGAGAACCTGGAGAAGGGCTGCTGGTCGCACCCGGCCATCCAGGGCGTCATCAAGGTCATGGAGACCATGGTCCGGCAGAAGATGTTCGTCCCCGGCGGCTCCGGCACCCAGTTCCAGAAGGCGCAGGCGATCTGGAGCAACGACCAGAAGGCGCTGCTCTACCCGTCCGGTGGCTGGATCGAGAACGAGATGAAGAAGGCCACGAAGGCGGACTTCCAGATGACCGGATTCCCGTCGATGACGCTCACCGACAAGCCGGCGCTGCCCTGGGAGTCGCTCCGCGCGGCGGCCGGCGAGCCGTTCATCGTGCCCAAGCAGGGCAAGAACCCGGCCGGCGGCAAGGAAGTCCTGCGGGCGATGCTGTCGGAGAAGGCGGCCGCCAACTTCTCGAAGACGAAGCTGGCCCCGACGATCGTCAAGGGCACCGTGCCCGCCGACGGTTACGGATCGACGGCCCTCGTCTCGCAGACGACGATGCTGGAGGCCGCGGGCACCAACATCTTCAACTACATGTTCGTCGAGACCTACGGGATGAACACCGACCAGCTGGTGCCGTGGAACTCCTTCCTCGCCGGTGACCTCGACGGCAAGGGGCTGACCTCGGCCCTGCAGAAGATCTCCGACAAGGTCCGCGAGGACGACTCCGTCGACAAGGTCAAGGTCAGCTAGCACCGCGATGAAGGACACGATCCCCACTGCCAACACCGCGAGCCGCCGGCCCGAGCCGGCCGCTCGCGGCGGGCGGCCACGGCGCCGCAAGCTCACGCTCGACCGGGCGACGTTCTTCCTCGCGTTCCTCGGTGTCCCGCTGGCCATCTTCGTGATCTTCGTCCTGATCCCGTTCGGCCAGGCGATCTTCTGGGCGATGACCGACTGGCGCGGCTTCAGCCCGGACTACAACTTCGTCGGCTTCGACAACTTCACGAAGATGTTCCAGGACGACATCTTCCTGAAGGCGTTGCGCAACGTCGCGCTCCTCGCGCTCTTCGTGCCGCTGGTGACGCTGACGCTCGCCCTCGGGGTCGCCGTGGCCATCACCCTGGGCGGGCCCGGCAAGGGCCCCGTCCGGGGGATCCGGGGAGCGTCGTTCTACCGGATCATCTCGTTCTTCCCCTACGTCGTGCCGGCGATCATCGTCGGTCTGATCTGGGCGCAGATGTACGACCCGAACGCCGGGCTGCTCAACGGCGTCCTCACGGGCCTCGGCCTCGACCGGTTCGAGACCTTCGCGTGGCTGGGTGAGAAGGCGACGGCGATGCCGGCCCTGATGTTCGTCATCGTCTGGGGGCTCGTCGGATTCTACGCGGTCCTCTTCATCGCCGCGATCAAGGGCGTCCCCGCCGAGCTGTACGAGGCGGCGAGGATCGACGGAGCCGGCCGGCTGCGCACCACGATCTCGATCACCCTGCCGGCGATCCGGGACAGCGTGCAGACGGCGTACATCTACCTGGGCATCGCCGCCCTCGACGCGTTCGTCTACGTCCAGGCGATGGTGCCGAACGGCGGCCCGGACAACTCGACCCTGACGATCAGCCAGCGTCTGTTCAACGTCGCTTTCGCCAAGCAGCAGTTCGGCTACGCCACCGCGATGGGCGTCGTCCTCGCCGTCGTCACCCTGGTGTTCGCGGCGCTGGTGTTCCTCGTCAACCGCCTCACGGGCGGCGGCGAGGGCGAGAGCAGGAGGAAAGCACCTGGGTCGAAAACCCGGCGTGCCGCAGCCGAGGGAGGTGCCGGGTGAGCGTCATCACCGCCGACCGGAAGACGGCCAGTGACCGTGAACCGGCGAGGGACCGGAAGCTGACGCGCGTCGCCGTGAGCAGCGACCGCAGATTCGCGACGATCTCGCACGCCCTGCTGATCCTGTGGTCCGTGATCGTGATCGTGCCCATGCTGTGGGTGCTGATGTCGTCGTTCAAGTCGACCGGCGAGATCCTTTCGTCGCCGTTCTCGCTGCCGGAGCACTGGCGGATCGAGAACTACGCGAACGCGTGGACCGACGCGAACATCGGAAGGTATTTCCTGAATTCCGTGATCGTCGTGGTCTCGGCACTGATCCTGGTGATGCTGCTCGGCGCGATGTGCGCCTACATTCTCGCCCGGTTCGAATTCCCCGGCCGTCGGCTGATCTACTACGTCATGCTCGCCGGGCTGACGTTCCCGGTCTTCCTGGCGATCGTTCCGCTCTTCTTCCAGTTGCAGAACTTCGGCCTGCTGAACACGCGTTTCGGGCTGATCCTCACCTATGTCGCGTTCGCGCTGCCGTTCACGATGTTCTTCCTCTATTCGTTCTTCCGGTCACTGCCGCACGACGTGTACGAGGCGGCGCTGATCGACGGTGCCGGGGACTGGCGGGCGTTCTTCCAGGTGATGCTGCCGATGGCCAGTCCGGGCATGGCGGCAGTGGCGATCTTCAACTTCCTGGGCCTGTGGAACCAGTTCCTGCTGCCGGTCGCGCTCAACACCGACCAGGACATGTGGGTCCTCACCCAGGGCATGGCCGCCTACGCGTCCTCGCAGGTCTACGACATCGACTACGGCGCGCTGTTCGCGGCGATCGTGATCACGGTGGTGCCCGTACTGATCGTGTACTGCGTCTTCCAGCGGCGGATCGCCGGCTCGGTGTCGCAGGGCACCTTCCGCTGACACCCACCGCCGCTCCACCCGTCGTACGCAGGGGTCCGGCCCCGGAGAGACAGCTCTCCGGGGCCGGACCCCTGCGGCGTACGTGCGTGTGTTCCTGCCCCCGGAAACAGTTCAACCTCTTGACGTGAGGCGACCCGAACGGCTCAGCTTAGAGTTCACTAGTTGGATGGACGGGGTCTCGCCGAAGCGGCCCCGCGCGCAGGAGGTCGTCGTGGAGACTCCGGGGTCGCAGTCGTCGCTGCACCGAGCCAACCTGGAGCGGGTCGTCCGGGCAGTACGTCTCGCGGGTTCCCTCACGCAGGCGGAGATCGCCAGGACGACGGGCCTGTCCGCGGCGACGGTGTCCAACATCGTCCGGGAACTGAAGGACGCCGGCACCGTCGAGGTCACCCCCACCTCGGCGGGCGGACGCCGGGCCCGCAGCGTCTCGCTCAGCGAGGACGCCGGTATCGTCATAGGGGTGGATTTCGGGCACACGCATCTGCGCGTCGCCGTCGGCAACCTCGCCCACCAGGTGCTGGCCGAGCAGTCCGAGCCGCTGGACGTGGACGCCTCGGCGACCCAGGGCTTCGACCGGGCGGAACAACTGGTCAACCGGCTGATCGAGGAGACCGGGGTGGACCGTTCCAAGATCACCGGCGTAGGTCTGGGCGTGCCCGGGCCGATCGACGTGGAGTCGGGCAGCCTGGGGTCGACCTCGATCCTGCCGGGCTGGACGGGCACGAAGCCCGCCGAGGAGCTGCGGGGGCGCCTCGGCGTGCCGGTGCAGGTGGACAACGACGCCAACCTGGGCGCCCTGGGCGAGATGGTCTGGGGCAGCGGGCGGGGCGTGCGCGACCTGGCCTACATCAAGGTCGCCAGCGGTGTCGGCGCCGGCCTGGTGATCAGCGGGAACATCTACCGCGGCCCCGGCGGCACCGCCGGGGAGATCGGGCACATCACGCTCGACGAGTCGGGCCCCGTCTGCCGCTGCGGCAACCGCGGCTGCCTGGAGACCTTCACGGCGGCCCGCTACGTGCTGCCGCTGCTCCAGTCCAGTCACGGCACCGACCTCACCATGGAGGGCGTCGTGCGGCTCGCCCGGGAGGGCGACCCGGGCTGCCGCCGGGTCATCGCCGACGTCGGCCGCCACATCGGCAGCGGTGTCGCCAACCTCTGCAACCTCCTGAACCCCAGCCGGGTGGTCCTCGGCGGGGATCTGGCGGAGGCCGGAGAGCTGGTTCTGGGGCCCATCAGGGAGTCCGTGGGGCGCTATGCGATCCCCAGTGCCGCCCGCCAACTCTCCGTGCTTCCAGGGGCCCTTGGCAGCCGCGCGGAGGTGCTGGGGGCACTCGCCCTCGCGCTGAGCGAAATGGGCGATTCGACCCTGCTTGACGGCACTGCCGCGCGCCGCCCGGCCGTGGCCACTCCTGCCTTCACTTAGAAAACGGATGACACCGTTGCCATCTCGTTAAGGATTTACTCCTTGACGTCGCACGTGTGGCCGAGTTGACTTCCAGCCACCTCGGCCGCAGCGACGCGGCCTCGTCAGGGAGGTTTCTGAAAGTGAACACGCGTATGCGTCGAGCCGCTGTTGCCATCGCCGCCGGTGCGATGGCCGTCTCGCTGGCCGCCTGCGGCAGCGCCGCGGAGTCGGGCGACAAGAAGGACGACGGCGGCTCGGCCGCCGCCAAGGGTGACGACATCAAGGTCGGTCTGCTCCTGCCGGAGAACCAGACCGCGCGCTACGAGAAGTTCGACAAGCCGCTGATCGAGAAGAAGATCAAGGAGCTGACGAACAACAAGGCCGAGGTCGTCTACGCCAACGCCAAGCAGGACGCCAGCCTGCAGAACCAGCAGGTCGACACGATGATCACCAACAAGGTGGACGTCCTCATCGTCGACGCGGTGGACGCCAAGGCGATCGCCGGCTCGGTCAAGAAGGCCAAGGACGCCGACATCCCGGTCGTCGCCTACGACCGCCTCGCCGAGGGCCCGATCGACGCCTACACCTCGTTCGACAACGTGACCGTCGGCAAGACGCAGGGCGAGGCCCTGCTGAAGGCGCTGGGCGACAAGGCCAAGGACGGCCAGATCGTCATGATGAACGGTTCCTCCACGGACCCGAACGCCGCCCAGTTCAAGGAAGGCGCCCACTCCGTCCTCGACGGCAAGGTCAAGATCGGCCGCGAGTACGACACCAAGGAGTGGAAGCCGGAGAACGCCAACGCCAACATGGAGGGCGCCATCTCCGCCCTCGGCAAGGACAAGATCGTCGGCGTCTACTCCGCCAACGACGGCATGGCGGGCGGCATCATCACCGCCCTGAAGTCCGCCGGCATCGACGACATCCCGGTTACCGGCCAGGACGCCGAGCTCGCGGGTGTGCAGCGCATCGTCACCGGTGAGCAGTACATGAGCGTCTACAAGCCGTACGCCCCGGAGGCCGACGCCGCCGCGGAGATGGCCGTCGCGCTCGCCCAGGGCAAGTCGCTCGACTCCATCGCCAAGGACAAGGTCGACAGCCCGACCACCAAGGGTGTTCCCGCCGTGCTCGTCCCGGTCGTCTCGCTGACCCAGGACAACATCGCCGACACCGTCGTCAAGGACGGCGTCTACACCGTCCAGGAGATCTGCGCCGGCAAGTACAAGGCCGCCTGCGACAAGATCGGTCTGAAGTAAGCAGCCCCCAGGTCCTGAGGTACGGGAGCCCGCACCGGGCCCCCGTACCGGACCGGCTGCCATGAGCTCCGCCGGCGCCCCGCACACCGACAGCCCCGCAAGCTACGCGGGGCGCCGGCGGAACACCCCCCAATCTGCTGCACAACCTCCCGCCGGGTCAGGCGGCGAAGGAGATGGTTCTTGTGTCCGCTACGCCCGTGCTGGCGTTGCGCGGGGTCTCCAAGCGGTTCGGTGCCGTCCAGGCGCTCACCGACGTTGAGCTTGAGGTCCACGCCGGTGAGGTGGTCGCCCTGGTCGGCGACAACGGTGCCGGAAAGTCCACGCTGGTCAAGACGATCGCCGGCGTGCACCCCATCGATGAAGGCGCCATCGAGTGGGAAGGCCGCCGCGTGTCGATCGGCCGGCCCCACGACGCCCAGAGCCTGGGCATCGCGACGGTCTACCAGGACCTCGCGCTGTGCGACAACATCGACGTCGTCGGCAACCTCTACCTGGGCCGGGAACTGCGCAAGCGCGGCGTCCTGGACGAGGTGGAGATGGAGCGCCGCTCCCGCGAGCTCCTCGACACCCTCTCGATCCGCATCCCCAGCGTCCGCATCCCGATCGCCTCGCTCTCCGGCGGTCAGCGCCAGGTCGTGGCGATCGCCCGCTCCATGCTCGGCGAGCCGAAGCTGGTGATCCTCGACGAGCCGACCGCCGCCCTCGGCGTCGAGCAGACCGCCCAGGTCCTCGACCTGGTCGAGCGGCTGCGCGAGCGCGGCCACGCGGTCATCCTCATCAGCCACAACATGGCCGACGTCAAGGCCGTGGCGGACAAGGTGGCCGTCCTGCGCCTGGGACGCAACAACGGCGTCTTCGAGGTCAAGTCGACCTCCCAGGAAGAGATCATCTCCGCGATCACGGGCGCCACGGACAACGCCGTGACCCGTCGTGCGGCGCGCACCAATGGGGAGATCAACAAGTGAGCACCGAAAAGACCTCCACCACCAAGACCGACGCCGTCGACAACCCCGAGGCGGCCTCCGCCGCGGTGACCGTGGTCGACCCGCGGCTGCTGGTGCGCGAGCAGGGCTTCGCCGGCTACCTCGGCGAGTTCAAGCGGAAGATGAAGGCGGGTGACCTCGGCTCGATCCCCGTGGTCGTCGGCCTGCTGGTCATCTGGGCCATCTTCACCGGCCTGAACTCCAACTTCCTGACCGCCGGCAACTTCTCCGACATGTCCGTCGCCATGGTCGGCACCGGCATGATCGCCGTCGGCATCGTGTTCGTCCTGCTGCTCGGCGAGATCGACCTGTCGGTCGGCTCGGTCAGCGGTGTCGCGGGCGCCACCTTCGCGGTGCTCAGCGTCACCCACGGGATGAACGAGATCCTGGCCCTCGTGCTGGCGATCCTCACCGGCACCGCGGCCGGCGCCATCCACGGCTTCTTCTTCGCCCGCATCGGCGTCCCGGCCTTCGCCGTGACCCTCGCCGGACTGCTGTTCTGGCAGGGCTTCATGCTGCAGATCCTCGGCAGCAACGGCACGATCAACCTCGACTCCGACGGCCTGGTCGTCAAGCTGACCAGCCACTACTTCACCGACGTGGCCGCCGCCTACGGCCTGGCGGTCGTGGTGACCGCCGTGTACTTCCTCACGGCGTTCTTCGACAACCGCCGCCGCGAGGCCGCCGGGGTCCCCTCCCGGCCGCTGAACGAGATCATCGTGCGGACCGTGCTGCTCGCGATCCTGGCGTTCGCCGTCGCGATCGTGTTCAACCAGTACAAGGGCCTCCCGCTGGCCGTGGTGATCTTCCTGGCGTTCCTGGTGCTCACGGACTTCGTGCTGCGCCGCACCGCGTACGGCCGCAAGGTCTTCGCGCTCGGCGGCAGCGTCGAGGCATCCCGGCGCGCCGGCATCAACGTCGAGCTGGTCCGGATCTCGGTCTTCGCGATCGCCGGCACCTTCGCCGCGATCGGCGGCCTCTTCGTCGCGTCGAAGATCGCCTCCGCCAACCAGGGCGCGGGCACCGGTGAGTTCCTGATGAACGTCATCGCCGCCGCCGTGATCGGCGGTACGTCCCTCTTCGGTGGCCGCGGCCGCACCTGGGACGCCCTGCTCGGTGTCATGGTCATCGTGTCCATCCAGTACGGCCTCGCGCTGGAGGGCATCGCCTCCCCGGTGCAGTACATGATCACCGGCGGCGTGCTGCTGGCGACCGTCGTCATCGACGCCGTCACCCGCAAGACGCAGAAGACGGCAGGGCGCGCCTAGCACCCCGCCCGTCCGCTCCCCCCTGTTGCCCGGTGCCGCTCGGCGGTGCCGGGCAACAGGCGTGCGGACGGCAGGGGTGTCGTAGGACGCCCCGATCCTGGGTACAGCCGATCGCGTGACCCATCACGCACCGCCCGGAGTCCGCGGGCCCGAACGGAACATTAGACTCGACGAGCCCGGCAACAGCTCGATCAGCTCTACTGCAAGGAGGCACGGGTGCCGCTGCTGACCCGTATCGGGGGACCGCGCGATCTGGACCGGCTCACCCTGGAGGAGCTGAACCAGCTGGCCGAGGAGATCCGGACCTTCCTGGTCGACGCGGTCTCCAAGACCGGCGGCCACCTCGGCCCCAACCTGGGCGTCGTGGAACTCACCATCGCCCTGCACCGCGTGTTCGAGTCGCCCCGGGACAAAGTCCTGTGGGACACCGGACACCAGTCGTACGTGCACAAACTGCTGACCGGCCGGCAGGACTTCTCCAGGCTCAAGATGAAGGGCGGCCTGTCCGGCTACCCCTCGCAGGCCGAGTCCGAGCACGACGTCATCGAGAACAGCCACGCCTCCACGGTGCTCGGCTGGGCCGACGGCATCGCCAAGGCCAACCAGATCATGAAGCGCGACGACAGCCACGTCGTCGCCGTCATCGGCGACGGCGCGCTGACCGGCGGCATGGCCTGGGAGGCGCTGAACAACATCGCCGCCGCCAAGGACCGCCCGCTGGTCATCGTCGTCAACGACAACGAGCGCTCCTACGCGCCCACCATCGGCGGCCTCGCGGACCACCTGGCGACCCTGCGCACCACCGACGGCTACGAGCGCTTCCTGGCCCGCACCAAGGAGCTCCTGGAGCGCACCCCGGTCGTCGGCCAGGCCCTCTACGACACCCTGCACGGCGCCAAGAAGGGCCTGAAGGACTTCATCGCCCCGCAGGGCATGTTCGAGGACCTCGGCCTGAAGTACGTCGGCCCCATCGACGGCCACGACATCGAGGCCCTGGAGTCCGCCCTGGCCCGCGCCAAGCGCTTCGGCGGCCCGGTCATCGTGCACTGCCTCACCGAGAAGGGCCGCGGCTACCAGCCCGCCCTCGCCGACGAGGCCGACCGCTTCCACGCCGTCGGCAAGATCCACCCCGACACCGGCCTGCCCATCGCGACCTCCGGCGCCGACTGGACCAGCGTCTTCGGCGAGGAGATGGTCAAGCTCGGCGAGGAGCGCGAGGACCTCGTCGCCATCACCGCCGCCATGCTCCAGCCGGTCGGCCTCGACAAGTTCGCCAAGCGCTTCCCCGACCGGGTCTACGACGTCGGCATCGCCGAGCAGCACGGCGCCGTCTCCGCCGCGGGCCTCGCGCACGCCGGGGTGCACCCCGTGTTCGCGGTGTACGCCACCTTCCTCAACCGCGCCTTCGACCAGGTCCTGATGGACGTGGCGCTGCACAAGTGCGGCGTCACCTTCGTCCTGGACCGGGCCGGGGTCACCGGCACCGACGGCGCGTCCCACAACGGCATGTGGGACATGTCGATCCTCCAGGTCGTCCCCGGCCTGAGGCTGGCCGCGCCGCGCGACGCCGACCAGGTCCGCGCCCAGCTGCGCGAGGCCGTCCAGGTCACCGACGCGCCGACCGTGGTCCGCTTCTCCAAGGGCGCCGTCGGCCCGGCCGTGCCCGCCGTGGGCCGGGTGGGCGGCATGGACGTGCTGCGCGAGCCCGGCACCGACACGCCGGACGTGCTCCTGGTCTCCGTCGGCGCGCTGGCCCCCATGTGCCTGGAGATCGCCTCGCTCCTCGACCGGCAGGGCATCTCCACCACCGTGGTCGACCCGCGCTGGGTCAAGCCGGTGGACGAGGCCATGGCACCGCTCGCCGACAAGCACCGCGTGGTCGTCACCGTCGAGGACAACTCCCGCGTCGGCGGTGTCGGCTCCACGATCGCCCAGGCCCTGCGCGACGCCGGCGTGGACGTGCCGCTGCGCGACTTCGGCATCCCGCCGCGCTTCCTGGACCACGCCTCCCGCGCCGAGGTGCTGGCCGAGATCGGGCTGACCGCCCCCGACATCGCCCGCCAGGTGACCGGTCTGGTCGCCCGGCTGGACGGCCGGTACGAGCGTTCCGCCGTCGGTCCGGTCGAAGCGGCACGCGACTGACGGACCGGGCACCGCCGGACGGGCCGCCCCGCCACGACGAGTGGCGCGGGCGGCCCGTCCGCGTGAAGATGCCCACGCCGGGGCATACGACCTACGCCCCCTCTCGATTCGATCTCGATCTTGTCGAGGACGCCACGCGTGGGAGGTACCCGTGACCAGCCCTCTCTTCAGGACGAAGAACGTAGAGCAGTCCATCCGCGACACCGAGGAACCCGAGCACTCGCTCAAGAAGTCCCTCTCCGCGCTGGACCTGACCGTCTTCGGCGTCGGTGTCATCATCGGCACCGGCATCTTCGTGCTCACCGGTACGGTCGCCAAGGACAACGCCGGACCGGCCACGGCCCTGGCGTTCGTGGTGGCCGGTGTCGTCTGCGCGCTCGCCGCGCTCTGTTACGCCGAGTTCGCCTCCACCGTGCCGGTGGCGGGCTCCGCCTACACCTTCTCGTACGCCTCCCTGGGAGAGCTGCCGGCCTGGATCATCGGCTGGGACCTGGTCCTGGAGTTCGCGCTCGGCACGGCGGTGGTGGCCGTCGGCTGGTCGGGCTACATCCAGTCGCTCATGGACAACGCGGGCTGGCAGATGCCCGCGGCCCTGGGCAGCCGGGAGGGCTCCGACGTCTTCGGGTTCGACCTCCTCGCCGCCGTCCTGGTGCTGGTGCTCACCGGCATCCTCGTCCTCGGCATGAAGCTGTCCGCCCGCGTCACCTCGGTCGTCGTCGCCATCAAGGTGACCGTGGTCCTCGTCGTCATCATCGCGGGGGCCTTCTTCATCACCGCCGACAACTACGACCCGTTCATCCCGGAATCCCAGCCGGTTCCGGCGGGTGAGAGCCTCGACTCCCCGCTCATCCAGTTGATGTTCGGCTGGGCCCCGGCCAACTTCGGCGTGATGGGCATCTTCACGGCGGCGTCGGTGGTCTTCTTCGCCTTCATCGGCTTCGACATCGTCGCCACCGCCGCCGAGGAGACCAGGAACCCGCAGCGCGACATGCCCCGCGGCATCCTCGGCTCCCTGCTCATCTGCACCGTGTTGTACGTGCTGGTGTCGATCGTCGTCACCGGTATGCAGCACTACAGCGAACTGTCCGTGGACGCCCCGCTGGCGGACGCCTTCAAGGCCACCGGGCATCCGTGGTTCGCGGGCTTCATCAGCTTCGGGGCCGCCGTCGGCCTGACGACCGTCTGCATGATCCTGCTGCTCGGCCAGACCCGGGTCTTCTTCGCGATGAGCCGCGACGGACTGCTGCCGAGGTTCTTCTCCCAGGTCCACCCCCGGTTCCGGACCCCGCACCGGCCGACGATCCTGCTCGGTGTCGCCATCGCCGTCCTCGCGGGCTTCACCCCGCTCAACGAGCTCGCCGCGCTGGTGAACATCGGCACCCTGTTCGCCTTCGTGATCGTCGCGATCAGCGTCCTCATCCTCCGCAGGACCCGGCCCGACCTGCACCGGGCGTTCCGCACCCCCTGGGTGCCGGTGCTGCCGATCGTGTCGGTCGCCGCCTCCCTGTGGCTGATGCTCAACCTGCCCGCCGAGACCTGGATCCGCTTCGGCATCTGGATGGCGGTCGGCATCGCCGTCTACTTCCTCTACAGCCGCCGGAACAGCCGTCTGGCGCGGGAGGGCGGAACGCAGCCCGGGGCGCCCCTCGGCCGGTCGGGCGGCACGGGCTCCGGCTGAACCTGCCGGGTCCGTGCCCGCTCGGGCGAGACCGCTCCTGCGCCCCCGGACCGTCCTCCCGGGGGCGTTGCCGGGACGCCTCCGAGGGGCGTGAGCGGGGCCCTCCGCGGCCTCTCCGCGGCAGCCCCTGCCGGCCCGCCTGGCGGTCCGCACGGCGGCCCGGTGAGAGGTCAGCCGGCCCGGGCCAGGGCGAGGACGACGTTGTGCCCGCCGAAGCCGAAGGAGTGGCTGACGGCGACCCGCACGTCCTGCCGCCGGGGGCCTTTGGTGACGCAGTCGAGGTCGAAGCCGGGTGCCGGTGCGTCCAGGTTCGCGACCGGTGGCACCGTGCCGTGCTGAAGGGTGAGCACGGTCAGGGCCGCCTCCACCGCGCCCGCCGCACCGAGGCTGTGGCCGAGTACGCCCTTGGGCGCGGTGACGCTGGGCCGGTGCGGCAGGACCCGGGCGATCAGGGCCGCCTCGCCCGAGTCGCCCAGCGGGGTGGAGGTGCCGTGGGCGTCGACGTGGTCGACGTCGCACGGCGCCAGGCCCGCGTCCGCCAGGGCGGCGCGCAGGGCGGCCTCCGCGCCCCGGCCGTCCGGGGCGGGCGTGGTCGGGTGGTGGGCGTCCGAGGTGCTGCCGCAGCCCACCAGCCGGGCGCGGACCCGCGCACCGCGGGCCGCCGCGTCCCCGGTGCGTTCCAGCACGAGGACGCCCGCGCCCTCCGCCATGACGAAGCCGTCACGGTCGGCGGCGAAGGGCCGGGACGCCTCGGCGGGCGCGTCGACGCGCCGGGACAGGGCGCCCGCACGCCAGAAACCGGCGGTCGCCAACGGGGTGACGGCGGCTTCGGTGGCCCCGGCCACCGCGACGTCGCACTGCCCGGAGGCGAGGAGGTCGCGGGCCACGGCGACGGCGGTGGCACCGGAGGCGCAGGCGGTGGCCGGGGCGAGGCCCGGCCCGCGGGCCCCGAGGGCGATGGACACCTCGCCGGCCGCCATGTTCGGGATGATCTGGGGGATGGTGAGCGCCGAGACCATGTCGGCGCCCCGTTCCTCCAGCCGTGCCGCCTGCTCCTCGCGCACCGCGTCCGCGCCGAGCCCGCAGCCGATGACGACCCCGACCCGGTCGCCGTCCCACGTGCGCGGATCGAGGCCGGCGTCGCGCACCGCCTCCCGGGCGGCGAGCACGGCAAGCGCGGCGTTGCGCGACATGCGCCAGGCGGCGCGTCCCACGCGCCGGTCCAGGGCGTCGCGGGACAGCGGGACACGGCAGGAGAAGTCCACCGGGAGCCCGGCCAGCGCCGGATCGCGGGTCGCCGTGCCCGCGCCGCGGCACACCGTCTCCCAGGTGGCGCCGGCGTCCTCGCCGGCGGGGGTGACCAGACCGAGGCCGGTCACGGCGACGGGCGCGGTCACCGGCTCACCGCCGTCACCGCGCCACCGGACCCGCCCGCGCCACCGGACCCGTCCGCGCCGTGCGCGCCGTGCGCACCTCCCGCGCTGTCCGCGCCACCCGTGCCGTGCGCGCCGCCCGTGCCGACCGCCCGGTCCGCGCCGTGCGTGCCGTCCGTGGCACCCGTGCGCAGGGCGTCGAGGTGCTCGACGATCCGCGCGAGGGTCGTCTCGCGGGAGGCCTGCTCACCGTCGATCCTCACCCCGAGGCGTTCGTGGAGGATGAGCACCAGTTCCGTCAGGGCCAGGGAGTCCAGGTCCAGCTGAGCCAGGGTCAGCTCGGGCCGGATCTCCTCCTCCGGGACGCGGAAGGCACTGGTCAGGACGGAACGGAGGGTGTCGTAGGTGTCGGGCACGGGTTCTCCTTGCGGCTCTGGGGTACGGACGCGGCGGATGCGGCGAGACGGGCGAGCTCCGCGATCCCGGCGTCGAACCCGACCGGTGGCACGAAACCCAGGTCGCGGCGGGCCGCGGTGAGGTCGAAGTGGTGCGGATGCAGCAGTTCCGCGACGAGGAAGCGGCTCAGGGCATGGGTGCGGGAACTGCGGACCGCGCGCAGCACCGTCTCGGCGACCGCGGCCCCGGCGGTGGCCGGCCGGGGCGGTACGGAACACCAGCGGGCGTCGATGCCGGCGGCCCGCAGGAAGTGACGGGTGATCTCGCGCAGGGGGCGTGGGTCGCCCTGGCCGATGAAGTAGGCGCGGCCGCCCACGGTCCGCGGTGACTGCCGCAGCCGGTCCAGGGCCAGCAGGTGGGCGTGGGCGGCGGTACGGAGGTGGGTGGTGTCGACGAGGTTGCCGCCGTCGCCGGGCATCGGCAGCAGGCCCGCCCGCACGGTGCGGGCGAGGGCGGGGGCGAAGTGCGGGTCGCCCGGCCCCCAGATGATGTGCGGGCGCAGCGAGACGGTGGCCAGCTCCGGACCGTGGGCGGTCAGCACCAGGGCCTCGGCGCGGGCCTTGGTGGCGGGGTAGGCGGCCAGGTGGCGCGGGGAGGGGAGCAGGCTCTCGTCGACGCCCTCCAGGCCGCCGGGCCGGAAGACGACGCTGGCGGTCGAGGTGTACAGCAGGGTGCGGACCCCGTGCGCACGGCACTGCTCGATCACGTGGCGGGTGCCGACGACGTTCGTGGCCCAGTAGGGCCGCGGCGGGCCGCTGACACCGGCCAGGGCGGCGTTGTGCACCACCGCGTCGCACCCGGCCACGGCGCGGGAGACCGCGGCGGCGTCGGCGAGGTCCCCCAGGTGCTGGCGGACGCCCAGCCCTTCCAGCGCGGTGCTGGGGCGGCGTCCCAGGGACGAGACGACGTGGCCGCGCGCGCTCAGCTGCCGGCAGATCTCCAGACCGAGGAAGCCGCTTCCGCCGGTGACCAGTACGTTCATCGGACCCTTTCGTGCGGGGTGCCCCGCGGGTGTCCCGGCGGGCCGGGTGCGGCGGCCGGTGTCGGTGTGCGTGCGCCCACGGGCCGCCCGGCGGGGACCGGCGCTCCGGCCGGTGGCAGGGCCTTCACCGGGTCCTCCCGCGCAGGCGCCGCGCCGCCCAGCCGACCAGCCGCAGGCGGTCGATCTTGGAGTTGTGCCGGGGGTCGGTCGGAAAGCCGCCATGGATCAGCACGGCACCCACCCGGTGCCCTTCCGGGTGGTCCCGCAGGACGGCGCGCACGGCCGTCACCACGGCGGCGCGGGGCGTGGAGGGGAGGGGTTCCACGCAGAGCACGGGCAGTTGGCACAGCGCCGTGCCGACCCCGACGAGGGCGGTGCGCCGGACACCGGGGGCGGTGTCCGCGGCTGCCTCGATGTCCTCGGTGGCCAGGGTGAAGCCGGTCCCGGTCACCAGGTGGGCCCTGCGGCCGAGGAACCACAGCCGGCCCTCGTCGTCGAGCCGGCCGAGGTCTCCGGTGCGGTGCAGCACGCCGTGGTCGGTGTGGCTCTTGGTGACGGCGTCGGCGTCCGGGCGCGCGTGGTACGCGGGACTGACCGTCGGGCCGGTGACGGCGATCTCGCCGGCCCCGGTGGCGTCGGCGTCGAGGATCCGGGCGCGGATGCCGGGCAGCGGCCGGCCCAGGCAGGTGCCGGAGTGTCCCGCGGGCGGCCGGACGCGGGAGTCCCGCAGGTCGTGATCGCCGATCGCGGAGACGGGCAGGCACTCCGTGGCGCCGTAGACGCTGAGGATCTCGGCCTCGTCCGGCACGGCCTCGCGCAGGGCGTCGACGAGGCCCAGGCGCAGCGGGGCGCCGAAGGAGAGGACCTGCCGGACCGAGGGCAGGGTGAGGGCGTGGCGGGCGCAGTGACGGGCGATCAGGGTGAGCACGGCGGGTGACGCCAGGACGACGGTGGCCCGGTGCCGCAGGATCGGCCCGACGAGTTCCTCCGGCGCGGTGCGGGCCGGGGCCAGGTGGCGCACGGCCGGGGCCACGGTGGCCAGGCCGAGGAGCGGGCCGAGCAGGGCGGCCGGCAGGAACCCGGCGAGGAGCACGTCGTCGGGACGGGGGCCGATCAGCGTCGTGAGCGCGTCGAGCTGGCCCGCCAGGGTGGTGTGGCGGTACTCCGCGCCCTTGGGCCGTCCGGTGGATCCGGACGTGAAGGCGATGAGGGCCGGCCCGTCGCCGCCGGGCTCGCTCAGCGGTGCGGCCGGGACGCCGCCGGCCGGTGTCCGGGTGGTCAGCCGCCGTCCCGGGAGCAGCGGAGCGGACCCGGTGACCAGGGAGATCCCGATGTGCGGGCGGCCCCAGCCCAGGGCCCGGCGTCCGAGGTGGGCCAGCGGCTCCCCGACGAAGACCTCCGGGGCGACGTCCTCCAGGCAGCGGCCCACCTCGGCGCGCGGTTCGATCAGTACGGGGACGGCGCCGAGGAGGCCGAGGGCGTACGAGACGGCGGTGAGGTCGTGGGCGTCACGGGTCATCACCACGGCCTTGTGACCGGGCCGGACGCCCGCGCCGCGCAGGGCCCCGGCGATGTGGTGGGAGTGCCGCACCAGTTCACCGCGGCGGGTGGTCCTGGAGGTTCCCCCGCGGGTCTCGACGAGGGCGATCGCGTCGGGTCGGCCGGCCAGTCGTGCGGCGATGCCGGGAACGGTCGAGGTCACGGTGTCTCCTGGAGGAAGTCACGGATGAGGTCGCCCAGTTCGGCCGTGGCGTCCTCCATCACGAAGTGCCCGGCGTCGGGGAAGCGGTGGATCGCGGCGTGCGGGTGCCGGCGTGCCCATTCCCCCAGCAGGGCCGGGGTGAAGACGGGGTCGCGCATCCCCCAGGCGACGAGCAGCGGGAGATGCGCCGTACCGGCCCCGCCACCGGGCGGTTCGAGCAGCCGCCAGGCGGGGTCCGCGGGCCCGCGGGGGATGGCCCGCACGGCGTCGGTGACCGCCCGCCGTTCCGCGCGGCGGGCGCAGGGCCGCAGCAGGGCCCGGCGCTCGGCCGGGAGCAGCGGGCGGTGGACGCCGGCCCGTGCCGCGGTGCGGGCGAACGCGTTGGTGGCGTGGACGAGTTCGGCGACCGGGCGGTGGTCGCGGATCCACCGCAGGTACCACGGCAGCCGGAAGCCGTCCGGGAAGGGGAAGGCCACGGTGTTGCAGACGGCCAGCCGGGCCACCACGCCCGGGTTCCGCAGCGCCCAGGCGACGCCGAGCGGGCCGCCCCAGTCGTGCAGCACGAACGTCCAGCCCTTCTCGGGCAGGCCCTGGTCGCGCACCAGGTGGCGGTGGAGGATGTCCAGGTGCTCCAGCTGGGCCTCGTAGGGGTCCGGCACCCCGTCCGCCGGCCTGAGGTGCCGGGAGAGGCCGAAGCCCGGCAGGTCGGGGGCCAGGCAGCGGGCGTGCGGGGAGAGCCGGCGCAGCAGTCCCCGCCAGACGTAGCTCCACGACGGGTTGCCGTGCAGGAACAGCACCGGCTGCCCGGAGCCGAGGTCGAGATAGTGCTGGCCGGTGACCGGCACGCGCCGCCAGTGCCGGGGCGCGGGGTAGCCCGGCATCAGCCGTTCCAGGGCACCGGGGTCCGTCGCCGGGGCGCGGCCGGCTCGCGCGGTCACCACCGGACGAGGGCCAGGCCGAAGCTGAAACCGCTGGCCAGGCCGATCATCGCCACCAGGTCCCCGTGCTCGATGCGGTCGTCCTGGCGCGCCTTGACCAGTTGCAGGGGGAGCGAGGCCGCCGCGCAGTTCCCGTGCTCGGCCACCGCGGGCAGGCACCGGTCCTCGGGGAGGGAGAAGGTGTCGATCACCTCGCGGTACTGCGGCATGGCGATCTGGTGGAAGGCGATGAAGGCGTAGGCGCCGGCCTGCGCGGCCCGCAGCTCCTCCCCGGCGGTCTCCAGGATCCGGGGGAGGACGTCGAGAGCACCCTGGCGCAGGTCCCCGTTCAGCCGCAGGGTGGTGTGGTCGTCGTGGACGGAGAGGTGGTGCATGCTGCCTCCGCCGGCCACCGTGCAGGACTGCCAGGCGGCGGAGTTGCTGACGAACCGCAGGGACAGCAGGCCGGGATCGCCCTCGCCCGCCGGACCGGCGGTGAGCACCATCGCGGCGCCCGCGTCGGAGGCGGTGTAGCCGGGCAGGGCCCGCAGCAGGTCCTCCCGGTCGGGGGCGTGCCAGCGGGTGGCCAGGGTGGAGGGTTCCCCGCAGGTGATGAGGACCGTGCGGTAGCGGCCGGTCTCGATGAAGGAGGCGGCCACCTCCATGGCGTTGAGGAAGCTGTTGCAGGCGTTCTTGACGTCGAACACCGGGCAGGAGGCGCCCAGTTTGGCCGCCACGAGGTGGGCCGTCGCCGGTTCGATCAGGTCCTGCGAGGTCGAGGCGAACAGCAGCAGACCGATGTCCTCGATCTTCAGGCCCGCCTGGTCGAGCGCCGACCGGGCGGCCGTCACGGCGAGGTCGGAGGCGTTCTCGCCGTCCTCGTGGACATGGACTCCGCGCACCCCGGTGAGGTCCTCCAGCAGGCCGGGCGGCGGGGCGTAACCACCCGTCTCGGTGATCTTGACGCGGATCTCGTCCAAGGTCCGGTAGCGGGACGGAAGATGTGCTGACACGGCGGCGATTCGGGCACGGATGGCTTCGGGCACCGCGTCACCGTAGCCAGCCGTCCGGCCGGAATGACGATTGTGCAGTGGTTTACACCCCGACGAGTGATTCGCACTGGATTTTCCGTCCCGTTGTCCCTTTCAATCCGCAGGTAGGCCATCAATCGGCGTGAAGGGGCGGGAACTTGGCGACGCAGCAGCATGAACGGGCCGTGGCGGTGGTGGGTGTGGGCTGCCGGCTCCCCGGAGGCATCACCGACCTGGACGGACTGTGGTCCGTGCTGCGCGACGGACGGGACGTGGTCGGCGAGATGCCCGCCGACCGGCTGCCCCGGGACCGCACGGTCGACCCGGGGGCCGTGCGTCCCGGCCGCAGCTACACCGCGGCCGGCGGCTTCCTGGAGGACATCGCCTCGTTCGACGCCGCCTACTTCGGCATGTCCCCCGCGGAGGCCCGGCACATCGACCCGCAGCAGCGGCTGCTGCTGGAGATGGCCGCCGAGGCACTGGACGACGCCGCCATCCCCGCCGCATCCCTGGCCGGCTCGGACACCTGCGTGTACGTGGGCATCTCCGACCCCGGCCACGGCGTGCACCTGTCGATGATGCAGGACCACACCAGTCCGCACACCATGCCGGGCGCCACCCTGTCCATCGCGGCGAACCGGATGTCGTACGCCTTCGACCTGCGCGGGCCGAGCATGGCCGTCGACACGGCCTGCTCCTCCGCCCTGGTCGCCCTGGACCGGGCCTGCCGCACCCTGCGCGAGGGCCAGAGCCGCGTCGCCCTGGTGGGCGGCGTCAACGTGCTGTCCAACCCCTACTCCTTCGCCGGGTTCTCCTACGCGGGCATGCTGTCCCGGCGCGGACGCTGCGCGGCGTTCTCCGCCGACGCCGACGGCTTCGTCCGCGCCGAGGGCGGCGCGGTGCTCGTCCTCAAGCGCCTGACGGACGCGCTGGCGGACGGTGACCGTGTGCACGCCGTACTGGCCGCCACCGGGAACAACACCGACGGCCGCAGCACCGGCATGATCGTGCCCAGCGCCGAGACCCAGGAGGCCCTGCTGCACGCGGTCCACGCGGAGGCCGGGGTCGCCCCGGACGACCTGGTCTACGTCGAGGCCCACGGCACCGGCACCCAGGCCGGGGACCCGGCGGAGGCCGAGGCCATCGGCCGGGCGCTGGGCCGGCGACGCCGCTGCGGCCCGCTGCCGATCGGCTCGGTGAAGTCGAACGTCGGCCACCTGGAGCCCGCCTCCGGCATGGCCGGCCTGCTCAAGGCCATCCTGGTGCTGCGCCACCGGCTGGTACCGGCCTCCCTGCACGCCCGCCCCCTCAACCCCCGGATCGACTTCGACGGACTCGGCCTGGCCCCCGCCGTCGACCCCGTACCGCTGGAGGTGGGGGAGCGGTCCGCCGTGGGAGTGAGCGCCTTCGGCTTCGGCGGTGCCAACGCCCACGCCGTCCTCACCCCGTCGCCCGCCGCCGGCGGGTCCGGGGCGCGCCCGGTGCCGGACGGGCGTCCGCTGCCCCTGGTCGTCTCCGCGCGGTCCCCCAAGGCCCTGAAGCAGATGACCGCCCGCATGGCGGACCGGCTGCGGGAGACGGGACCCGAGGACTTCTACGACCTCGCCCACACCGCCACCGTGCGGCGCACCGCCCACCCCCACCGTGCCGCCGTCCTGGCCGCGGACCCCCGGGACGCCGCCCGGCAGCTGGACCGGCTGACCGCCGCCGAACCCGCCCGCGGGGCCGTCGTGCGGGCCGGCGCACGGGACGGCGTGGCCTTCGTGTATTCCGGCAACGCCTCCCAGTGGCCGGGCATGGCCGCCGACCTCCTGGCGGGCGAACCGGCCTTCCGCGAGGCCGTCGAGCGGGCCGACGCGGCCCTCGCGCCCCACCTGGGATGGTCGGTCGCCAAGGAACTGGCCCACCCGTCCCCCCGGCGGTGGCAGCGCACCGAGGTGGCCCAGCCCGTCCTCTTCGCCGTCCAGGCGGGTCTGACCGCACTGCTCGCCGCGCACGGAGTGCGCCCGCGGGCGGTGGCCGGGCACAGCGTCGGAGAGGTCGCCGCCGCCCACGCCGCGGGCGTCCTGACGCTGGAACAGGCCGCGCTGGTCATCGCCGAGCGCAGCCGCACCCAGGGCGCCACGGCCGGCCGGGGCCGCATGGCCGCCGTCGGCCTGCCCGAGGCGGAGGCCCGCGAGGAACTGGCACGCCACGGCGGTGCCCTGGAGATCGCCGGAATCAACAGCGAGAAGGACGTGACCGTCGCCGGCGACGCCGACGCGCTGGCGGCCTGGGGCGTCGAACTGGCCGGCCGCGGCGTCTTCTTCCGCGACCTGGACCTCGACTACGCCTTCCACAGCCGGGCCATGGACCCCATCCGTCAACCCCTGCTCGACGCACTCGGCGGACTCGGACCCGCCCCCGCCGCCGTCCCCTTCCTCTCCACCGTCACCGGCACCCCGCTGGACGGTCCGGAACTCGACGCCGAGTACTGGTGGCGCAACGTCCGCGAACCCGTCCGCTTCGCCGAGGCCGCCGCCCGGCTCACCGGACACGCCGGTGTCCTGGTCGAGATCGGCCCGCACCCGGTGCTGCGCCCCTACCTCCGCCACACCGGCGCCACCTGCGTCGCCACCCTGCACCGCGACGGCGACGGACCCCGCGAGACCGCGGCGGCCGTCGCCGCCGTACTCGCCGCCGACACCGCCACCGACTGGCGCCACCACTTCCCCCGGCCGGGCCGGGTCACCGACCTGCCCGCCTACGCCTGGCAGCGCGAACGGCACTGGCACGGCACCGCGCACGACCTGGTGGCGCACACCAGCGGCAGCGGCCTGCTGGACCATCCGCTGGTGGGCGAGCGGATGCCCGCCCCGCACCCCGTGTGGCACGGCACCGTCGAACCGCAGCTCGTGCCCTGGCTGGGCGACCACCGCATCGGCGACGACGTCCTCATGCCGGCCGCCGCCTACGTGGAGATGGCCCTGAGCGCCGGACGGCGGGCCCTGGAACGGCCGGTCGAGGTACGGCACCTGGAGATCGGCCGCCCGCTGTCCGTGCCGTGGCCGGACCCGACACCGGTCGCCGTGCAGACCGCGGTGACCCCCGAGGACGGCGCCCTGACCGTCAGCGTCCGCGAGGAACACGGCGGGGAGTGCCTGCCCGTCGTGCGCGCCCAGGTCCGCACCCTGCTCGGCACGGCACCCGCCCCGCTCGACGTCGGTACGATCCGGGCGCGCTGCGACCGGGGCATCGACGGCCCGGACTTCTACCGGGCGTGCCACGGCATCGGCCTGAACTGCGGCCCGGCCTTCCAGCTCATCGACCGCGTCGACGCCGGTGCGGACGAGGTCCTCGTCAGCTACCGGCTGGAGCACGACGCCGACGCCTACACCGCCCACCCGGTCCTCCTGGACGCGCCGCTCCAGGCCACCGTGGCCCTCGCCGGAGCGGATGCGGAGTCCGCCGCGTTCCTGCCGACCGTGTTCGACGCCGTACGCGTGTGGCGCACCCCGGCGCCCACCGGCGTGGCGCACCTGCGCCGCCGCAGCCGCGGCGCCAACGAGATCTGCTGGGACATCACCTACGCCGACCCGGACGGCACGGTCACCGTCGAGATCGACGGCTGCCGCACCCGCCGCGGCCACCTGGCCGGGCACACCCCGCTGACCGTCCAGCGCACCGTCCTGCGGGCCGCCCCCCGCCGGGCGGAGCCCGCGCCGCCCTCCCCGCTGCCCGCGCCCACCGAGGTCGCACGGGCCGCCGGGCCGCGGATCGCCGCCGCCCGTGCCGCCCTGGAGAGCAGCGGTCACCGCCGGTTCACCGCCGCCGCCGGACGGGCCGGCGCCCACTGCTGGGCCGGGACGCTCCACGGCCTCCTCACCGACCCCGCGGCCCCCTTCACGATGGGTGACCTGGTGGCCGGGGGCCTGCAGCCCCGGCACCGGCGGCTGGTCCGGCTGATGCTGCCCCTGCTGGCCGAGCACGGTCTCGTCCGGCCGGTGGGGGAGAACTGGCAGCTGACCGGCGCGGAGATCCACGCCGAGGCCATGCTACGCGGACTGGTGGAGGACCATCCCGCGTTCGGCGCCGAGACGCTGCTGCTCAACCGGCACCTGCGCCGGCTGCCCGAGGTGGTACGGGGACACGCCGACGCACGCGAACTCCTCCCGGCCGGGGACAGCGCCCACGAACAGCTCCACGAGACGAGTCCGGCCCACCGCTTCACCCACCGGGCCGTGCAGGCGCTGCTCGGTGACATCGTCGCCCGCTGGCCCGCCGACCGCCCCCTGCGCGTCCTGGAGTTCGGCGCGACCACCACCGCCCTGACGGCCGCGGTCCTGCCCGTCCTGCCGGCCGACCGGACCCGCTACACCTGCGCCGTCACCAGCGACGGTGCGCGCACCCGCGCCGAACACCGCTTCGCGGCCCACGACTTCGTCGAACACCGGGTCCTGGACCCGGACGCCGACCCGGCCGGCCAGGATCTGCACCGGGGCGGTTTCGACCTCGTCCTCGCGGGCGACTCCCTGCACGCCACCACCGACCTGGCCGCCACCCTGCGCCGGCTGCACGCCTTGCTGGCGCCCGGCGGACACCTGCTGGCGACCGCCCCGCACGACGCCCGTCTCCAGGCCCTCCTGTCCGGCACGGTGAACGGCTTCTGGGAGCGCGGCGACCACACCCTGCGCCCGGCCTCCCGCGTCCTGGCCCGCGACCAGTGGGCACCTCTGCTGCGGCAGTGCGGCTTCTCCGGTGTCGCGCAGACCGGACCCGAGGACCGTTCCGTCCTGCTCGCCGCGGCCGACCACGACCAGGAGCCGGACGCCGGGCCCCCGAGCCCGCTCCCCGGAACCGCCTGGGTGGTCGCCGTCGAGGACGGGACCGAGACGGCCACCGCGCGGGCCCTGGCCGCCCACCTCGGCGGGGCGAGTGTCGTCACCGCGCCCGACGGGGCCGCCGCATGGCGCGACGTGCTCCCCGCGGACCCCGCACCGCACGTCGTCCTGCTGCTCGCCGAACCCGGCCCGGACGACGTCGTCCCCCGGACCACCCGCCGGGCGGCCCTGCTGCGCGCCCTCGCCGAGGCCTGCGACAGCCCGAGCGGCGGCCCCGGACCCCGGGTGTGGCTCGTGACCCGCCCCACCGGCCTCTTCCCCGCCCCGGACCAGCCGTCCCACCCGGTCGACGCGGCCGTCTGGGCGGCCTGCCGCACCCTCGCCAACGAGCGGCCCGACCTGAGGCTGTGCCGCCTCTCCTGCCACCGCACCGAGGACCCCGGCACCGATGCCCGCCGCCTGGCCGCGGAACTCCTCGCCCCCGAGGACGCCACGGACGCCCCTGAGGACGAGATCCTCCTGACCGCCCGCGGCCGGTTCGTCCCCCGGCACGTCGAACACCCGGCACAGGAGCCGCCCGCCGTACCCGCCGGCACGCCCTACGTCCTCGAAGCCCGCGATCCGGGCCTGCGCCGGCGGCTGGTCTGGCGGCAGACGGACCCGAGCGTGCCCGGGCCGGGCGAGGTGGCCCTGGAGATGCGGGCCGTGGCCCTGAACTACCGCGACCCGATGCGGGCCAACGGCCTGCTGCCGCCCGAGGCGGCCGAGAACAGTCAGGTCGGCCGCGGACTGGGCACCGACGGGGCCGGCGTCGTGCGTGCCGTGGGACCGGGCGTGACGCACCTGAAGCCCGGTGACCGGGTGTGCGGGCTGGTGCCCGCCGCCCTCGCGTCCCACGCGACGACGTCCGCCTCCGCCGTCGTCCGCATCCCCGACGGACTGGACTTCACGGAAGCGGCGACCTTCCCCGTCGCCTTCCTGACCGTCCACCAGACCCTGGTCAACCAGGCCCGCCTCGCCCCCGGGGAGACCGTGCTGGTGCACGGCGGAGCCGGGGCGGTGGGCCTGGCCGTCCTGCAGTGCGCCCGCCGGCGGGGCGCCCACGTCATCGCCACCGCGGGCACCGAGACCAAGCGGGACCTGCTGCGCACCCTCGGCGCCGAACACGTGCTCGACTCCCGCGGCCTGGACTTCGTCCCCCGGGTACGGGAACTGACCGGCGGCCGCGGTGTCGACGTCCTGGTGAACTCCCTCAGCGGCGAGGCCATCGCCCAGGGCCTGGACCTGCTGCGCCCGAACGGCCGCTTCATCGAGCTGGGCAAGAGGGACATCTTCCTCAACAACCCGATCACACTCCGCCCGTTCCAGCGCAGCCTCACCTTCATCGGCTTCAACCTCGACAGCGTCATCGAGTCCCCGGAACCGGGTGCCCGGCTCCTGGAGGACTTCGCGGCGGAGGCCGCCTCGGGCACCTACCGGCCGCTTCCCCACACGATCCACCCCGCCGCCCGGATCGACGAGGCGTTCCACCTCCTCCAGCACTCCCGGCACACCGGCAAGGTCGTCGTCACCTTCGACCCGCTGGACGAACCCGTACCGGTGGAGCCCGCGCCCGCCGCCCTCCGCCTCGACGCCGGGGGCACCTACCTGATCACCGGCGGACTCAGCGGCCTCGGCGCCGCCACCGCCCACCTGCTGGCCGACCGCGGGGCCCGCCATCTGGCCCTGGTCTCCCGCGGCGGACCCGACGCCCCCGGGGCACCCGCCCTGCTCCGGGAGCTGACCGACCGCGGCGTACGCGCCACCGCCCACGCCGCCGACGTCACCGACGAGGCCGCGCTGCGCCGGGTCCTGGACGCCGTGGACGCCACGGGGCACCCCCTGCGCGGAGTGGTGCACGCGGCGATGCACATGGACGACGCGGTGCTGGCCGACCTCACCGACGACCGGTTCGCCGCCGTCCTGGCCCCCAAGGCGGCGGGCGCCGCCCTGCTCCACCGGCTCACCGCCGGCCGGGACCTCGACCTGTTCCTCGCCTTCTCCTCCGTCTCCGCCGGCATCGGCAACCCGGGACAGGCCGCCTACGCGGCGGCCAACGCCTACCTGGAAGCCCTCACCCGGGCGCGGCGCGCCACCGGCCTGACGGGTACGGCGCTGGCCTGGGGACCGATCGGCGGGACCGGCTACGTCGCCCGCAGCGGCATGGGCCCCGCCATGACCGGACGCGGCCTCGAACTGCTCACCCCCGCCCAGGTCCTGGCCACCACCGACCGCCTCCTGGCGGCCGGGACCGACGTCGCCGGGGCGGGCCGCTACCGCTGGGGGGCCGCCCGCGGGCTGCTGCCCGCCCTGGCCACCCCCCGGTTCGCCCCGCTCGTCCCGGCGTCCTACGCCTCCGCGGACGCCCGCGACGAGCTCCTGAGCACGCTGGCGGACCTCCCCGCGGACGAAGCGGTGCACAAGATCATCGAGACGGTCACCCAGCTCCTCGCCGGGGTCCTGCAGACCGCCCCGGACGACCTCGACCCCACGCTCAACGTGACCGACTTCGGACTCGACTCCCTGCTGGGCACGCAGTTCCTGCTGCAGGCGCGGGAACTCTTCGACGTCCGTCTCGGACCGGCCGACCTGGCCACCGGCCGCACGCTGACCCACCTCGCCCGGCTGATCCACCAGCGCCTGAGCCCGGAGCCCGGCACGTAGCGGGCACCGGACGCCGTCGGTGTCAGCGGGGCGCGGACCGGGGACCGGCGACGTCGGCGCCCAGGGCGGTCACCCTGCGGCGCAGCTCGCGGTCGGCGGTGATCACCAGGACGGGGCGGCCGGCCGCCCGGGACACCAGCTCGACCATGTGGTCGTCGCCGCTCCCCGGAGCCGACTCCACGTGGACGCCCGGCACCGGCTCCACCCCGCGGGCCGCGCCCTCCACCACCAGGACGATCTCCAGCGGACCGGTGCGGCCGGGCAGGCCGTCGGCGGCCAGGCGGTCCCGGAGCCGTTCGGCGGCGCCGCGCCGGTCCCGCCACCAGCCGTCGGGCACGGAACCGACCACGTTCGCGGCGTCGACGATCACGAGCGGGACGGTGCTGTCGTTCATGCGCTCAGGGTGCCACGGACGCCCCCGGCGGGGCCGGGCCCCCGGCGTCGCGCTCGAACACGCCTGCATAAAGTGAAGAGGTGAACGGCGACTGGCTCCTCCGCGGCCGAGACGGCCGCCTCACCGTGTACCTGCCGTCGGACGACGCCGTCCTGTGCCGTGCGGAACTCGCCCCCGGCGGGCCCTGGGAGCCGCCCCGCCGGATCGGCGGCGACCAGCGACTGCTCCCGGGCGCGGCGGTCGGCCGGGGCGCCGACGGGTACGCCCATCTGGTCGCCTGGCGGCCCACCGGGAACGGGCAGGCGGGCCTGGTGCACTCCACCCACTTCCGGCCCCGGCTCGCGCCCCTCGACTGGCAGCCCGTCGGGCACCCCGCCACCAAGGGCGACCGCACCGGGACACCGGCCGTCGCCGTCGACGCCCGGGGCCGGGCCCACGTGGTCGCGCCCACCGCGTCGGGCGGGCTCGCCCTGCGGGTGCAGAAGGAGAAGGGCGGCTGGGAACCCTGGCGGCCGCCGCGGCGGGCGGACGGCGACGCCAACGGCGCACACGACGGGAACGCCGGCGACGGCGGGAACGACACCGGCGACGGCCATAACGCCGGGGACGACGCCGACGCGGAGGGGGCGCCGGGTGTCCGCGGCGCGCCCGTGGCCGTGACCGCGGGCTCGGGCCGCGTCGAGGTGTACGCGGCCGTGCCGGGCGGCATCCGGCGCTGGACCCAGGACGAGCCGGCCGGTCCGCTGGTACCGGCGGGCCGCGTCGACGTGCCGGTGCGGCCGGACACCCTGCGGGCCCTGGCCACCTCCGCCGAGCACACCACCTGCTACTTCACCGACGAGCACGGCGAGCTGTGCGCGTGGCGGGCGGGCACCGAGCCGGTTCCCCTGCTCGCCGCGGCCGGCCCCGGTCCGGTCTCCGCGGTGCGCTGCACCATCGAGGGCCACGACTGCACCGTGCTCGCGCAGCGCTCGGCGAGCGGCCGGGTGGCCTTCGCCGCGTATCCCACCGAGCAGGAACCGGCCGGCGCCTGGTGGACCGAGTCCGGCCCGGCGCTGCCCGCCGACGCCCGGGTCGCGCTGGCCCTCGACGAGCACGAGGAGCTGGTGGCGGCCACCCTGTCGCCGTCCGCCGGAACCCTGCGGCTCACCCGCCGCAAGGACGAACCGGGACTCGCCCTGCGGGCCTGGCAGGAGGTCTGACCCGGCGGCGCCGCCCTGCCGGGCCGCCGCCAGGACGCCGGGGCACGGCCCCGTGCGTCCGCCGACGGAAAAGGGGCGGGCCGCACGGATCGTCTCCGTGCGGCCCGCCCCCTTCATGTCCCGGTGCGGCTCACCGGCGTGGACTCACGCCGGGACGCTCGCGACGCCCGGGGCGAGGAACCGCTTGCCGTTGACCCGCTCGGACACGCCCTCGCGGTCCAGGTACGGCGTGATGCCGCCCAGGTGGAACGGCCAGCCGGCGCCCGTGATCAGGCACAGGTCGATGTCCTGGGCCTCGGCGACGACACCCTCGTCGAGCATGAGCCCGATCTCCTGCGCCACCGCGTCCAGCACCCGCGCCCGCACCTGCTCCTCGGTGAGGACGGTGTCGCCCTGCTTCAGCAGCGCGGCGACCTCCGGGTCCAGCTCCGGCTTGCCGCTGTCGTAGACGTAGAAGCCGCGCTTGCCGGCCTCGACGACCCGCTTGAGGTTCGGGGAGACGGTGAAGCGCTCCGGGAACGCCCGGTTGAGCGTCTCGGAGACGTGCAGACCGATCGCCGGCCCGACCAGCTCCAGCAGCACCAGCGGCGACATCGGCAGCCCGAGCGGCTCGACGGCCTTCTCGGCCACCTCGACTGGGGTGCCCTCGTCGATGACGTTCTGGATCTCGCCCATGAAGCGGGTCAGGATGCGGTTCACCACGAACGCCGGGGCGTCCTTGACGAGCACCGCGGTCTTCTTCAGCTTCTTGGCGACACCGAACGCCGTGGCCAGCGAGGCGTCGTCGGTCTGCTCGCCGCGCACGATCTCCAGCAGCGGCAGCACCGCGACCGGGTTGAAGAAGTGGAAGCCGACGACCCGCTCGGGGTGCTTCAGCTTCGACGCCATCTCGGAGACGGACAGCGAGGAGGTGTTGGTGGCGAGGATCGCGTGCGCCGGGGCGACCGCCTCGACCTCCGCGAACACCTGCTGCTTGACGCCCATCTCCTCGAACACGGCCTCGATGACGAAGTCCGCGTCCGCGAAGCCCTCGGCCTTGTCCAGGACACCGGTGACCAGCGCCTTGAGGCGGTTGGCCTTGTCCTGGTTGATGCGGCCCTTGCCGAGCAGCTTGTCGATCTCGGCGTGGACGTAGCCGACGCCCTTGTCGATGCGCTCCTGGTCGATGTCGGTCAGCACGACCGGCACCTCCAGGCGGCGCAGGAACAGCAGCGCGAGCTGGGAGGCCATCAGACCGGCGCCGACGACACCGACCTTGGTGACCGGACGGGCCAGGCTCTTGTCCGGGGCGCCGGCGGGGCGCTTGCCGCGCTTCTGCACCAGGTTGAACGCGTAGATGCCGGACCGCAGTTCGCCGCCCATGATCAGGTCGGCGAGCGCCTGGTCCTCGGCGTCGTAGCCCTTCTGCAGGTCGCCGTCCTTGGCGGCGGCGATGATGTCCAGGGCGCGGTAGGCGGCCGGGGCGGCGCCGTGCACCTTGGAGTCCGCGATCGCGCGGCCCCGGGCGACGGCCTGGTCCCAGCCCTCGCCGCGGTCGATCACCGGGCGCTCCACCGCGATCTCGCCCTTGAGGACGGCCGCGGTCCAGATCAGCGACTGCTCCAGGAAGTCCGCGCCCTCGAAGATCGCGTCCGCGATGCCGAGTTCGTGGACCTGCTTGCCCTTGAGCTGCTTGTTCTGGTTCAGGCTGTTCTCGATGATCACCGAGACGGCCTTGTCGGCGCCGATCAGGTTCGGCAGCAGGGTGCAGCCGCCCCAGCCGGGCACCAGGCCGAGGAAGACCTCGGGCAGGGAGAAGGCGGGCAGCGCCGCGGACACCGTGCGGTAGGAGCAGTGCAGACCCACCTCGACGCCACCGCCCATGGCGGCGCCGTTGTAGTACGCGAAGGTCGGCACGGCCAGCTTCGACAGCCGCTTGAAGACGTCGTGGCCGCCCTTGCCGATGGCCAGCGCGTCCTCGTGGCGCTTCAGCAGCTCGACGCCCTTGAGGTCGGCGCCGACCGCGAAGATGAACGGCTTGCCGGTGACGCCGACGCCGGTGATCTCGCCGTCCGCGGCCTCCTTCTCGACCTGGTCGATCGCGGCGTCGATGTTCGCCAGCGACTGCGGGCCGAGCGTGGTCGGCTTGGTGTGGTCGTGACCGTTGTCCAGCGTGATCAGCGCGAACCGGCCCGCGCCCAGCGGCAGGTCGAAGTGGCGTACGTGCGCCTGCGTGACGACCTCGCCGGGGAACAGCTCGGCCGCACCCTTCAGAAGTTCAGCGGTGGTGCTCACTTGTCCCCCTCGAAGTGCGGGTTCTCCCAGATGACCGTGGCGCCCATGCCGAAGCCGACGCACATGGTGGTGAGGCCGTAGCGGACCTGCGGCTGCTCCTCGAACTGCCGGGCCAGCTGCGTCATCAGCCGGACACCGGAGGAGGCCAGCGGGTGGCCGAAGGCGATGGCGCCGCCGTACTGGTTGACGCGCGCGTCGTCGTCGGTGATGCCGTAGTGCTCCAGGAACGCGAGGACCTGGACGGCGAAGGCCTCGTTGATCTCGAACAGGCCGATGTCGGAGATCGACAGCCCGGCCTGGGCGAGGGCCTTCTCCGTGGCCGGGATCGGGCCGTAGCCCATGACCTCGGGCTCGACGCCGGCGAAGGCGTAGGAGACCAGGCGCATCTTCACCGGCAGGTCGTGCTCGCGGGCGAAGTCCTCGGAGGCGATGAGGGAGGCGGTGGCGCCGTCGTTCAGACCGGCCGCGTTGCCCGCGGTGACCCGGCCGTGCACGCGGAACGGCGTCTTGAGGTTCGCCAGGTTCTCCAGCGTGGTGCCCGGGCGCATCGGCTCGTCGGCGGTGACCAGGCCCCAGCCGGTCTCACCGGCTTCCTCGTTGGTGCGGCGCACCGAGACCGGCACCAGGTCGGCCTGGATCTTGCCGTTGGCGTACGCCTTGGCGGCCTTCTCCTGCGAGCGGACCGCGTACTCGTCGGCGCGCCGCTTGGTGATGCTCGGGTAGCGGTCGTGCAGGTTCTCTGCGGTCATGCCCATGAACAGGGCGGACTCGTCGACCAGCTTCTCGGAGACGAACCGCGGGTTGGGGTCGACGCCCTCGCCCATCGGGTGGCGGCCCATGTGCTCGACACCGCCCGCGATGGCGACGTCGTACGCGCCGAAGGCGACCGAACCGGCCACCGTGGTGACGGCGGTCAGGGCGCCGGCGCACATGCGGTCGATGGAGTACCCGGGGACCGAGGTGGGCAGGCCGGCCAGGATCCCGGCCGTGCGGCCGATGGTCAGGCCCTGGTCGCCGATCTGGGTGGTCGCGGCGACGGCGACCTCGTCGATCTTCTTCGGGTCGAGACCGGGGTTGCGGCGCAGCAGCTCCCGGATCGCCTTCACGACGAGGTCGTCGGCGCGGGTCTCGTGGTAGATGCCCTTCGGGCCCGCCTTGCCGAACGGGGTGCGGACGCCGTCGACGAAGACGACGTCCCTGACGGTACGAGGCACGATGGCTCTCCTCCAGGGTGCGGGATGGCACTGCTGCGGCACGCCAGCACTGAGCGCGCGCTCAGGCCCATGCTACTTGTGGGTAACGTAGCTGCCCAGTCCCGCTGCTCCAAGCGGCGAAGGTCACACCCGCCCGGCGGATGCGCCGCGCCCGGCGGACGGGCCCGCGACGGCTACGCGTCCTTCGCCCTGAGCGCGTCGACCAGGACCGGGGTCACCAGCTCCACCTGCCACGGACGGGCGCCGTGCCCGGCGAGGGCGGCGCCCACGGAGGCGGCGTCCACGTCCGCCGGGGGCTCCCAGCACACCCGCCGCACCGTGTCCGGCGTGATCAGGTTCTCCTGCGGCAGGTTGAGCCGCTCGGCCAGGGCCGTCACACCGGCCCGCGCGGCGGAGAGGCGGGCCGCGGCGGCCGGGTCCTTGTCGGCCCAGGCGCGCGGCGGCGGGGGACCGTTCACCGGCTGGCCCGGCTGGGGCAGCTGCGACTCGCTCAGCGCCTTCGCCCGGTCGACGGCCGCCTGCCACTGCTCCAGCTGGCGCCGGCTGGTGCGCTGCCCGAAGCCGTTCAGCGCGCCGAGCGCCCGGGCGTCGGCGGGCAGGGCGAGGGCGGCCTCGACGATGGCCGCGTCGGAGAGCACTTTGCCCGGCGAGACGTCCCGGCGCCGGGCGATGCGGTCCCGGGCCTGCCACAGCTCCCGCACGACGGCCATCTGGCGGCGCCGGCGCACCTTGTGCATGCCGGAGGTGCGTCGCCACGGGTCCTTGCGGGGCTCGGGCGGGGGAGCGGAGGCGATGGCGTCGAACTCCTGGCGGGCCCACTCCAGCTTGCCCTGGCGCTCCAGCTCCTTCTCCAGCGCGTCCCGCAGGTCGACGAGCAGTTCGACGTCCAGGGCGGCGTAGCGCAGCCACGGCTCGGGCAGCGGCCGGGTGGACCAGTCGACGGCGGAGTGGCCCTTCTCCAGCACGTAGCCGAGGACGTTCTCCACCATGGCGCCCAGGCCCACCCGGGGGAACCCGGCCAGGCGTCCGGCCAGCTCGGTGTCGAACAGGCCGGTCGGCCGCATCCCTATCTCGCGCAGGCAGGGCAGGTCCTGGGTGGCGGCGTGCAGCACCCACTCGGTGCCGGCCAGCCCCTCGCCCAGTGCGGACAGGTCGGGGCAGGCGACGGGGTCGATCAGCGCGGTCCCGGCGCCCTCGCGGCGCAGCTGGACCAGGTAGGCGCGCTGGCCGTACCGGTAGCCGGAGGCGCGTTCGGCGTCCACGGCGACCGGGCCGCTGCCGGACGCGAACGCGTCGGTCACGGCGGCGAGGGCCGCCTCGTCGGCGACGACGGGCGGGATGCCGTCACGGGGTTCCAGCAGGGGGGTCGGCGCCTCCGTAGCAGAAGATCGGCCGTCGTCCGGAGGGGCGCCTCCGGTGGTTCGCAGTGAGCTGTCTGCTGCGGTGTCGTGGGCGTCGGTCACCTGTCAAGAGTATCCGGGTCACGCGGGCGCCCGCCGACGGAACGTTACGTCGGCGGGCGCCAGGGGGTCGGGAACCGGTCAGTCCGGTGAACGGGACGGTGCGCAGGGACGAGGGACGGAGGGGGAGGGGGCCGGGGAGGGGGTGGAGGGAGGGGGGACGGGACGGCCGGGGGTCAGTGGATGATGCCGGTGCGCAGGGCCACGGCCACCATGCCCGCGCGGTCGCCGGTGCCCAGCTTGCGGGCGATGCGGGCGAGGTGGCTCTTGACGGTCAGCGCGGACAGGCCCATCGAGACGCCGATGGCCTTGTTGGACTGGCCCTCCGCCACCAGCCGCAGCACCTCGACCTCACGGCCGGACAGCTCGCGGTAGCCGCCCGGGTGGCTCGGGGCACCCGGGGGGCGGCGGTGCAGCCGTGCGGCGGCGGCACCGATGGGGGCGGCACCGGGCCGGGTGGGGAGCCCGAGGTTGGTGCGGGTGCCGGTGACGACGTACCCCTTCACTCCGCCGGCCAGTGCGTTGCGCACGGCGCCGATGTCGTCGGCGGCGGACAGCGCCAGCCCGTTGGGCCAGCCCGCGGCACGGGTTTCGGAGAGAAGGGTGAGGCCGGAGCCATCCGGCAGGTGGACTTCGGCGACGCAGATGTCGCGGGGGTTGCCGATGCGGGGACGAGCCTCCGCGACGGACGAGGCCTCGATCACGTCACGGACACCGAGCGCCCACAGGTGGCGGGTGACGGTGGAACGGACGCGGGGGTCGGCCACGACGACCATGGCGGTCGGCTTGTTCGGGCGGTAGGCGACCAGGCTTGAGGGCTGCTCGAGGAGAACGGACACCAGGCCTCCTGGGGTGCGGGACGGGGCCGGCTCGTGGGGGGTGAAGCCGGGACGAACCGTGCTTTCAAGGTCACAGTCGTCTTCGGCATCGAACCCGGTCTCCTTTAGAAAATGATCACTTTTCAGTGAGTAGTAATGCGTTCAATTCGGACACACTGTCGATCATTCGAAGATCGAACGGTTTCGGTCCACGTCGCAACGCTTCCGAAAGTGGCCGTATCGACAAAGTGACGCGCGCGGAGCGCCCCGCGAGGCCCCCCGGGAAAGCCGGAGGGGAGGGCCCCCGGGCGGAGCGGAGGATCAGTGCGACTGCGGACCCCTGCGCTGCGGGAGCGTCACCACCGACGCGTCCCCCGACGCGGCCGGCGGCAGCCCCGCCACCTGCGCCAGCAGGTCGCACCACGACACCAGGTGGGTCGCGGTGTCCGGCACCCCGCCCCGCCCCTCGCGCGGCGTCCACGAGGCACGGATCTCGATCTGCGAGGCCGACGGACGCTCCGACAGGCCCCCGAAGTAGTGCGAACTCGCCCGCGTGACGGTGCCGCTCGCCTCGCCGTACGACAGGCCGCGCGCCGACAGCGCCCCGGTCAGCCAGGACCAGCACACGTCCGGCAGCAGCGGGTCCGCCGCCATCTCCGGTTCCAGTTCGGCGCGCACCAGCGTCACCAGCCGGAAGGAGCCCTGCCAGGCATCGTGCCCCGCCGGGTCGTGCAGCAGCACCAGCCGCCCGTCCGCCAGGTCCTCCTCCCCGTCGACCACCGCCGCCTCCAGCGCGTAGGCGAAGGGGGCCAGCCGCTTCGGCGCGGGTGTGGGGTCCACCTCGATCTGCGGCCGCAGCCGCGCGGTCCGCAATCCCTCCACCGCCGCCCGGAAGGGGGCTGGGAGCCCGTTCCCGGGTCCGGGATCGTCCCCCGTGACCTTCCCTTCGTCCATTCCGCCAGCGCCGTCCGACAGTCGTCCCTGAGCCGCAGCCATGCCGGGAAGATTAAGGGGAAGCGGGCCCCGGCGCAGGGAGGGACACCCGGCCCGCCGGACGCTGTCCGGATCATGGTCGGCGGGCGGGCGGCGCACCCGCCGCACGGCCGGCGGGTGACCCCGGCCACCAGGGCCGCCCCGGGGCCGGACATCCCCCGCGACATGGGACACTGGCCGGTGTGAGTGCCAACCTGAGCCCGACGGGCGACCAGCCGACTTCGACGTACGACAGTGCCTTCCTCAAGGCGTGCCGGCGTGAGCCGGTGCCCCACACCCCGGTGTGGTTCATGCGCCAGGCCGGGCGCTCACTGCCCGAGTACCGCAAGGTGCGCGAGGGCATCGGCATGCTGGAGTCCTGCATGCGCCCCGACCTGGTCACCGAGATCACCCTCCAGCCGGTGCGCCGCCACCAGGTCGACGCGGCGATCTACTTCAGCGACATCGTCGTCCCCCTCAAGGCGATCGGCATCGACCTCGACATCAAGCCCGGCGTCGGACCGGTCGTCGAGCAGCCGGTGCGCACCCGCGCCGACCTCGCCCGCCTGCGCGACCTCACGCCCGAGGACGTCGGCTACGTCACCGAGGCGATCGGCCAGCTCACCCGCGAACTCGGCAGCACCCCGCTGATCGGCTTCGCCGGGGCGCCGTTCACCCTCGCGAGCTACCTCATCGAGGGCGGCCCGTCCCGCACCTACGAGAACGCCAAGGCGATGATGTACGGCGACCCGGAACTCTGGGCCGACCTGCTCGACCGCCTCGGGGAGATCACCTCCGCGTTCCTGAAGGTGCAGATCGAGGCCGGCGCCTCCGCCGTCCAGCTGTTCGACTCCTGGGCCGGCGCGCTCTCCCCGGCCGACTACCGCCGCTCGGTGCTGCCCGCCTCGGCGAAGGTGCTGGAGTCCGTGGCCGGCCACGGCGTGCCGCGCATCCACTTCGGTGTCGGCACCGGTGAGCTGCTGGGCCTCATGGGCGAGGCGGGCGCGGACGTCGTCGGCGTCGACTGGCGCGTCCCGATGGACGAGGCCGCCCGCCGCGTCGGCCCGGGCAAGGCGCTCCAGGGCAACCTCGACCCGACGGTGCTGTTCGCCGGCCGCGAGGCCGTCGAGGCGAAGACCCGCGAGGTCCTGGCCCAGGCCGAGGGCCTGGAGGGCCACATCTTCAACCTCGGTCACGGCGTCATGCCCAACACCGACCCGGACGCCCTGACCCGCCTGGTCGAGCACGTCCACACGGCGACGGCCCGCTAGGGACGGCCCGCCAGGGGTCGTCCGACAACCCCTGGCACCGGCACACGGCACGCCCCCGCCTCCGCGCCTCCACGCGCCGGACGCGGGGGCGTGCCGTCCGTGTGCCCGGCCCCGGATCCGCCCGTGGCGGCGCGGTCCGCGCCCCCAACTCCCCCTGGAGCAGGGTGACTCGGAGGACCGGGAGGGGGCGTGGCCGGGTGGGCCACGGGTGTACCGTGCCGTCCGACGGACGGAGTGAACACATGAGCGAGCGCAGGGACGAACCGGGTGAGGTGCGCGACAGCCCCACCGGCTGGGTGGCCGGCCACGTACGCCGGTACGTGGAGAGCGACGGTGCCCGCGGACACATCTGGTACGGGAAGCCGACGCTGCTCCTCACCACCCGGGGACGCCGGTCCGGCGTCCTGCGGCGCACCGGCCTGATCTACGGGGAGGACGCGGGCAACTACGTCGTCGTCGGCTCCAACGGCGGGTCCGACCGGCACCCCCACTGGTACCTCAACGCGCTGGCCGAGCCCCGGGTGCGGGTGCAGGTGGCCGCGGAGAGCTTCGACGCGGTCGCCAGGGAGGCGGAGGGGGAGGAACGGGCCCGCCTGTGGGAGGCGATGGCCGTGATCTTCCCGCAGTACCTGAGCTACCGGCAGCAGACCGCGCGGCGGATGCCCGTCGTGGTGCTGGAGCCGTGGCGGCCCGCCCGGGGCTGACCGCCTCAGCGCGCCCGGCGTCCGAAGAGGACGCCCGGGGGCTCCGGGGGCGGTGGCGTGCCGGGTTTCAGGGGCCAGGCCAGGAGCATGCCGACGACGAATCCGGCGACGTGGGCGACGTAGGCGACGTCGACCGTGGCGGAGACGCCCTGGCCGGCGGAGTAGAGGGCCTGGAGGACGAACCAGGACCCCAGGACGACCCAGGCCGGCAGCCGCAGGGGCAGGAAGATCAGGAAGGGCACCAGGACCCACACCCGCGCCCTCGGATACAGCACCAGATAGGCGCCGAGCACCCCCGCCACCGCGCCCGAGGCGCCCACCAGGGGGTCGTCGGAGCCCGCGTACAGCAGGGCGAAGGCGTAGGAGGCCGCGTAGCCGCAGACGACGTAGAACAGCAGGTACCGCACGTGTCCCATGCGGTCCTCGACGTTGTTGCCGAAGATCCACAGGAAGAGCATGTTGCCCAGCAGGTGCAGCCAGCCGCCGTGCAGGAACATCGAGGTCAGGACGCTCAGCTCGGGCGACTTGGTGTAGCCGGGCGGGCCGATCACGCAGCCCGGCCCCTGGGGCCCCACGCCGGTGTCGCCGGTGGGCACCAGCTCCGGCATCCGGTGGTGGATCAGTTCGCGCGGCACCACCGCGTACTGGTCCAGGAACGCCTGGAGGCGGCAGAGCTGCGCCAGTCCGCCCTCGCCCATCACGCCCAGCGCGCCGGGCGTGAGGAACACGAAGACGGCGACATTGGCGGCGATCAGCGCATAGGTGACCCACGCGGTGCGCCGGACGGGGTTCACGTCATGGACGGGGATGACCACATTCCACCTGTGCCCGGACGGCGGTGGGTGAATCCGGGACGGCGCTGAACACCGCCGTCCGGCGGTGCGTATCCCTCCTCGACCGCCCGCGGCGCGGGGAAGGGGCCGCGGGGCCGTGGGGCCGACGTGAGGAACAGACGATGAACGACCGTGGTACGGCTGCGATGCACGCGCTGCCCGACGGCGAGGCGGAGCTCACGCTCGTCGTGCGGCTGCCCTGGGAGGACGTCGCCCGGCTCGGCCAGGAGGCGGGGCGGCTGGCCGCCCAGATGCAGCGGCCGGTGACCCTGGACGAGGCGGTCGGGCACCGCCTGCGGTCCGCGCGGGCCGCCGCCGCGCACGCCAAGCCGGCCGGGGAGCAGCCGCCGTCGGCCGTGCCCTCGGCGTCGGCCGGGGCGGCCCCGGTGGCGTCGTCCGGGCCGGTGTCCTCGCTGCCGTCCCGCGCGCCGTCCGAGCAGGCCCGGCAGGCCATCGAACGGATCAACGGCTCGGCGTAATGCGGCCAGCCGCCCCTCTGTCCGCCAGCGCCGCGGCGTCCGCCACCGCCGCGGCTCGCACCCCGGGGCGGCGCGCCTGCCGGGGCGACGGCCGGGAGCGGTGGTGGCCGCGGGCCGTGGCGTCGGGCACCCGTGGCGGGGGCCCGGCCCGTCGCGTGGCGGAAGCCGCCCGGTGGGGCCGGCCGGTGGGGCCGCCCGGGCCGAGGGCGGGCGGCCCCCGCCACGCGCCGGGCGGCACGCCCGGGCGTGCGGTGCGTCAGCGTCCGGCGGCCCGCAGCTTCGACGTGGCCTTGCGGGCCGCCACCTGCACCGGGTCCCAGGTCGGGGAGAACGGCGGGGCGTAGCCGAGGTCCAGGGCGGTCATCTGCTCGACCGTCATCCCGGCCGTGAGGGCGACCGCGGCGATGTCCACCCGCTTGCCCGCGCCCTCCCGGCCGACGATCTGGACGCCGAGCAGCCGGCCGGTGCGCCGCTCGGCCAGCATCTTCACCGTCATGGGGGACGCCCCCGGGTAGTAGCCCGCCCGGCTGGTCGACTCGATGGTGACCGTCTCGAACCGCAGCCCCACCCGCAGGGCGTCCTTCTCCCGCAGGCCGGTGCGCGCGATCTCCAGGTCGCACACCTTGCTGACCGCCGTCCCGACCACGCCGGGGAACGTGGCGTAGTCGCCGCCGGCGTTGGCGCCGATGATCTGGCCGTGCTTGTTGGCGTGCGTGCCCAGCGGGATGTGCCGCTCCTGGCCGGAGACCAGGTCGAGCACCTCCACGCAGTCCCCGCCCGCCCAGATGTCCTCGTGGCCGCGCACCCGCATGGACCGGTCGGTGAGGAGCCCGCCGTACCGGCCCAGCGGCAGTCCCGCGGCCCGCGCGAGCCCCGTCTCGGGCCGGACGCCGATGCCCAGGACGACGACGTCCGCCGGGAACTCGGCGTCCGCGGTGGTGACCGCCCGCACCGCGCCGTCGTCCCCGGTGAGCAGGCCGGTGACCTCGGCGTCGTTGACCATGGTGATGCCCATGCCCTCCATGGCCCGGCCCACGAGTTCGCCCATGTCCGGGTCGAGGGTGGCCATCGGCTGCCGGCCGCGGTTGACGACCGTCACCTCGTAGCCCCGCTTGAGCATCGCCTCGGCCATCTCCACGCCGATGTACCCGGCACCGACGACCACCGCGCGCCGGCCCCGGGTGCGGGACAGCGTGTCGAGCAGGTCCTGTCCGTCGTCCAGGGTCTGCACCCCGTGCACCCCGGGGGCGTCGATGCCGGGCAGGTCCGGGCGCACCGGCCGGGCCCCGGTGGCGATCACCAGCTTGTCGTACGACGTCCAGGACTCGGCCCCGGAGTCGACGTCCCGGGCGCGCACGCGGCCCGCGGCGGCGTCGATCTCCGTGACCTCGGTGCGCATGCGCAGGTCGATGTCGCGCGCCCGGTGCTCGTCCGCGGTGCGGGCGATGAGCCGGTCGCGGTCCGGCACGTCGCCGCTGACCCAGTACGGGATGCCGCAGGCCGAGTAGGAGGTGAAGTGGCCGCGTTCGAACGCCACGATCTCCAGCTCGTCCGGACCCCTCAGCCTCCGTGCCTGCGACGCCGCGGACATCCCCGCGGCGTCGCCGCCGATCACGACCATCCGTTCCCGCGCACCGCGCCCCTGACTCGTGTTCATGCCCCCACGCTACGGCGACGGGCGCCCGTGCCGGGCCCGCCGGCTCAGTCCTCGTCGGCGGGCCGCTCCGGCCGGCCCTCGGGGCGCACGGCCGGCGGGGCCGCCGGCGCCGGGCCGGCCACACCGGCGGCGGGCGCGGGCCGCGGGCGGCGCCGCAGACGCGGGCGCACGGCCCAGCGCCACAGCAGCACGAGCAGCGCGACCGCCGCCGCGAACGGCAGGACGGCGCCCAGCCCCACGGTGATCCAGCGCAGCAGGGTGAGGAAGGCGTTCCAGCCGCCGGCGAGCGCGTCCGCGAAGCCGGGGTCGTCGTCCTCCGCGGCCTGCTCCGCCACGGGCTTCTCCGACAGGGTCAGGGTGAGGGTGGCCAGGCCGGTGCGGTCCTTCAGGGACGCCTGCTGGGCGAGCAGCGCCTCCAGGTCGGCCTGACGGGTGCTCAGTTCACCCTCCAGGGTGACCACGTCGCTCAGCTTCGTGGCCCGGTCCATCAGCTCGCGCACCCGCGCCACGCTGGCGCGCTGGGTCTTGATGCGGCTCTCCACGTCCACCACCTGGTCGGTGACGTCCTCCGCCTTCGCGGTGCGCCGCACCAGGGTGCCGGTGCCCTCCAGGGCGGACAGCACCTCGGTGTACCCGGCGACCGGCACGCGCAGCACCACGCGCGTCCGCTCGTGGCCGTCCCGGTCCCGGTCCGTGCTCTCGTCGCCGATGTAGCCGCCCGCGTCCTCGGTGGTGGTGCGGACCTCGTCCAGCGCCTTCGGCACGTCGTCGACCCGCACGGTCAGCGTGGCCGTGCGGATGACGTGCTGCCCGGCGGCACGCGGCGGGGCCGTCGACCGGGCGGCGCCGGACGAGCCGCCGGGGGCGCCCTTCCGCGCGCTCTCGGGCGCCGCCCCGCCGTCCGATCCGGCGCCCGGCGCGTCGGCGCGCGCCCCTGCGGCGCTGTCGGCGCCGTTCCCGCCGCCGTCGCCGCTCCCCCCGCATCCGGTGACGGCGAGCGCCGCGGCGAGCAGGACCCCGGCCAGGGCGTGGGCCGGCCGGGCGGACGTGTGGATGCGCATCTGGTACTCCCCCTGTGGTGATCTCCGACAGTCCTTCGACGCCACCGGGGGCCGGAACGTTTGCCGCCCCCGGTCCCGAACCGGTCACGGTCGGGACTCGGCAGGGCCACATGGCCCTGGCCGGGGAGCCGGGCGGGTCTGAGAGGGTGGGGGCATGAGCGCAACGAGTACCGGTCCCCGGCAGCGGGTGGTCGTCGTCGGAGGAGGCATCGCCGGACTGGCCGCCGCGCACCGGCTCCAGGAGCGCGGAGCACACGTGACCGTGCTGGAGGCCGCCGGACGGATCGGCGGCAAGCTGCTGCCCGGCGAGGTCGCCGGCGCCCGCGTGGACCTCGGCGCCGAGTCGATGCTGGCCCGCCGTCCGGAGGCGGTGGCCCTCGCCCGCGCGGTGGGGCTCGCCGGCCGGCTCCAGCCGCCCGCCACCGCGACCGCCTCGCTGTGGACCCGCGGCGCCCTGCGCCCCATGCCCAAGGGCCACGTCATGGGCGTGCCCGGTACCGCCGCCGCCCTCGCCGGGGTGCTCTCCGACGAGGGCCTGGCCCGCATCGGGCGCGACGCCGACCTGCCGCGCACCGAGGTCGGCGACGACGTCGCGGTCGGCGCGTACGTGGCCGCCCGGCTCGGCCGCGAGGTCGTGGACCGGCTGGTCGAGCCGCTGCTCGGCGGCGTGTACGCGGGCGACGCCTATCGCATCTCGATGCGCTCGGCGGTGCCGCAGCTGTTCGAGGCGGCCCGCACCCACACCTCGCTCACCGAGGGCGTCCGCGCGATCCAGGAGAAGGCCGCCGCCGCGCCCCGCACCGATCCGGTGTTCATGGGCATCGAGGGCGGGGTCGGCACCCTCCCGTCCGCGGTCGCCGCGTCCCTGCGCTCCGGCGGCGCCGAGATCCGCACCGGGACACCGGTGACCGGGCTGCGCCGGGAGCCCGGCGGCGGCTGGCGCGTCGTCACCGGCGACGGGCACCTCACCGCCGACGCGGTCGTCGTCGCCGTGCCCGCCCCGGCCGCCGCCCGGCTGCTGCGCGCGGAGGCCCCGGCCGCAGCCGCCGAACTGTCGGGTGTCGAGTACGCCTCCATGGCGCTGATCACCCTCGCCTACCGCCGCGACCGGGCCGCCCTGCCCGACGGGAGCGGCTTCCTGGTGCCGCCGGTCGACGGCCGCACCATCAAGGCCGCCACCTTCGCCTCGCAGAAGTGGGGCTGGATCGCCGCGGAGAACCCGGAGCTGCTCGTCGTGCGCACCTCCGTCGGCCGGCACGGCGAGACGGAGGTCCTGCGCCGCGACGACGCCGACCTCGTCGAGGTCTCCCGGCACGACCTGAAGGCCGCCACCGGCCTGGACGCCACGCCCGTGGCCACCCGGGTCACCCGCTGGGACGACGGCCTGCCCCAGTACCCCGTCGGCCACCACGCGCGCGTGGCGCGCGTCCGTGAGCACCTCGCCGCCCTGCCCGGCCTCGCCGTCTGCGGGGCGGCCTACGACGGCGTCGGCATCCCCGCGTGCATCGCGAGCGCGTACGCCGCCGCCGACCGGATCCACGAGGACCCGCGCGCTGTGCGGGACCTCACCGCCGACCCGGTGCGGAGCCCGCACCCAGGAGCAGGAGAATGAACGGCATGAGTGACGACGCCACCACCCCCGCCGCCGACCGCATCCCGAACAAGGGCAAGCTGGCCAGGGACCTCAACGAGGTCATCCGCTACACCCTGTGGTCCGTCTTCCGACTGAAGGACGTGCTGCCCGAGGACCGGGCCGGCTACGCGGACGAGGTCCAGGAGCTGTTCGACCAGCTCGCCGCCAAGGACGTCACGATCCGCGGCACCTACGACGTGTCGGGGCTGCGCGCCGACGCCGACCTGATGATCTGGTGGCACGCCGAGGACAGCGACCGGCTCCAGGAGGCGTACAACCTCTTCCGCCGCACCCGCCTGGGCCGCGCCCTCGAACCGGTCTGGTCGAACATGGCGCTGCACCGCCCCGCCGAGTTCAACCGCTCGCACATCCCGGCGTTCCTCGCCGACGAGACGCCCCGCAACTACGTGAGCGTCTACCCCTTCGTGCGCTCCTACGACTGGTACGTGCTGCCCGACGAGGACCGCCGCCGGATGCTCGCCGACCACGGCAAGATGGCCCGCGGCTACCCCGACGTGCGGGCCAACACGGTCGCCTCGTTCGCGCTGGGCGACTACGAGTGGATCCTCGCCTTCGAGGCCGACGAACTGCACCGCATCGTCGACCTCATGCGTCACCTGCGGGCCTCCGAGGCCCGGCTGCACGTCCGTGAGGAGATCCCGTTCTACACGGGCCGCCGCAAGGACCTCTCCGAGCTGGTCGCGTCCCTGGCCTGATCACAGCGCGGGCCGCGCGGGCTCCGGCCCGCCGGCCCGCCCGGCCGGCACCCTCGGGACCGGCTCCGGGCGCGGCGCGCACGACGCCCGCCGCCCGGGCACCCGGCCGTGCAGCAGGTACGCCTCCAGGTGCCCGTTGACGCAGGCGTTCGGGCCGCCCGCGATGCCGTGCGTGCCCGCGTCCCGCTCGGTCACCAGCGCCGAACCGGCCAGCCGGCGGTGCAGCTGAAGGGCGCCCTTGTAGGGGGTGGCCGCGTCCCGCTCGGCGGCCAGGATCAGGGTCGGCGGCAGTTCCCCCGGCCCGGTGCGCACGTCGAGCGGCCGCTGCCGGGGTGCCTGCCAGAACGCGCACGGCAGGTTGGCCCACACGTTGTCCCACGTCTCGAACGGCGCGGTGCGCGCCAGCCGGGTGTTGTCCCGGTCCCACACCGCCCAGTCCGTCGGCCAGGGCGCGTCGTTGCACTCCACGGCCAGGTACACCGCCCGCGCGTTCTCGTTCTCCGCCGCCGCCTCCGGGAGCGGCTCGGCCTGCTCGGTCAGCGGCCGCGGATCGCCCCTCAGGTAGGCGGACAGGGCGTGCGCCCGGTGCGGCCAGTGGTCGTCGTAGTACCCGGCCTGCAGGAACGCCCCGTGCAACTGCCCCGGCCCGACCGTGCCGCCCGCCGGCTCCCGCGCCAGACGGGCGCTCACCTCGTCGTAACTGCGCTGCACGGCCCGGGCGGTGGTGCCCAGCCCGTACACGGCGTGGTGCCGGGCGGCCCACTCCCGGAAGTCCGCCCAGCGGTCCTCGAAGGCCGCCGACTGCGCCAGGTTGTTGCGGTACCAGATCCGCTCCGGGTCCGGGTCCACCGCCGAGTCGAACACCATCCGCCGCACGTGGCCGGGGAACATCGTGGCGTACAGCGCGCCGACGTAGGTGCCGTACGAGGCTCCCAGGAAGGTCAGCCGGCGTTCGCCGAGGGCGGCCCGCAGCACGTCCAGGTCGCGCGCGTTGTTCAGGGACGTGAAGTGGCGCAGCGCCTCACCCGTCCGCTCGGCGCAGCCCCGCGCGTACGCCCGCGCCCGGGCGACGCGTGCGCGCTTGTACGCCTCGGAGGGGTGGACCGGCGCGGCGGTCGGCCCCTGCACCGAGGACCCGGGCTCCACACAGGACAGCGGGGCGGACGGGCCCACGCCGCGCGGGGCGTAGCCGACCAGGTCGTAGGCGGCGGCGAGGCGCTTCCACTCGGGGACCATGCCCATGAGGGGGAAGTACAGGCCGTTGCCGCCCGGCCCGCCCGGGTTGTACACCAGGGCGCCCTGGCGCGGCACCGCCCGCCGGCCGTCGGCGGGGTCCTCGCCGGTGGCGCGGATCCGGCTGACGGTGAGCTCGATCTGCTTCCCGCCGGGCCGCGCGTAGTCGAGCGGGACGCGCACGGTGCCGCACCGCAGGGCGCCCGGCAGGTCCTCGGCGTCCGGGCACCTGCCGAACGTGACGCCCTCGGCGGCGGCGCGCGCGGCGGCCACCGCGGTGCCGCGCAGCTCGGCCGCGCCCGGGGTGCCGGTCGCCGGCGTCGCGGGGGCACCGCCGGCCGGAGCGGCGGCCAGGGCGGTGAACAGCAGGGTCCCGGCGGCCACGTGGACGGCGGCTGGTCTCATCGAGTGTCCCTTCGGCGCACGGCGGCGTGACGGGCCGGAGGGGCCGGCCCGTCGGAAGGGATGCTTCGGCCGGGGGCGGCGCGGGGCAAGCACCCGCCCCGGGTGTCGCGGTCAGTGCCCCCGCACGCCCCCGTCGTGACGGCCGGACACCGCCGGATGGTGCTCGCGGTGTGCGAAGGCCGCACGCAGGTCCGGATCGTCCACCGCCCGGATGCCGTGCACGGCGACCGACGTGAGGTACGCCCGGTCGTCGCCCGTGCGGTCACCGTCGAGGTGCAGGGTGCCCAGCAGCCGCTGCCCGGCCGGCGACGCCCAGCGCGCGTACGGGTGCACCTCGGCCCGCGCCATGGCCAGGCAGCTCAGCGTGAGGGTGAGCGGCAGCGCGAACCACAGGGCGACCAGGTGCCGGGGGACGTCCGGCGGGACCGGCATCAGCAGCGCGGTCACGGCCAGGACGAGCACCACCGGCACGGCCAGCCGCACCTGCCGCACCGCGTCGGCGATGCCGGTGGCCGTCGTGCCGGGCAGGGCGAGGCCGGCGCCCACGAGCCGGTCGGCGATCCCGCGCACCGGCTCCGCGCCCGCCGCGGCGGCCCGGACCGGCGCCAGCGGCGACTGGCCCTCCGGGCCGATGGCCCCTATCACCGACCGCTCCATCTCGTCCCGGCCGAGCGGGTCGACCACGGTCGCCCACCCGGTGTGCGCCAGCAGCAGCCGGCGCTGGCGGGCCATGGACACCAGGGTGACGTCGGCGACCCGGCGCGGCCCGCCGGACAGGAACGCGGTCTCGTACAGGGTCAGGACGCGGTCCCGCCGGCCGCCCGGAGGCGCGGCGTCGGCGGCCGCCGCGCGGACCGCGGCCAGGCACAGCCGCGTGCACGTCACCCCGGCGACGGCCCAGGCGGGCAGCAGGAGCAGCACCCAGAACATGGCTCGTTTGTAAGCGACACGGTCGCGGGAGCACCATGCCCGGTTCACGATCCGGACGCGATGTCGCCGGTCCGTGACGTTCCGCTTCCGGCCCGCCGCCGTCCGTCACGGCCGCGCGCGGGCCCCGGCTCAGCGGCGCAGCAGGACCCGGCGGGTCGCCCGCGCGAGCCGTACCGCCGGGCGGCCGGTACGGGGCCGGGGCCCGGACCGCTCCAGCCACCAGTTACGCAGCTCGCGGCGCGTCCGGGCGTCCTCGGGCCGGCCGGCCGTCAGGAGGTGCCCGGCGAAGTCCAGGGCGTCCTGCCGGTAGCCGCCGGTCATCGGGCGGGCCTGCGCGTACGCGAGGAACGCGGGCCGGTACCGCGCGCCCAGCAGCACCGGCAGCTCGGGCGCCACCTTGGCGACGACGTCGGCCCGCTTCGCGGCCAGCGCCCGCGCCTGCACGCCGACCCGCGCCCGGTCGAACCCCTCGGGCGCGGGCGTCCCGGCGACGAGCGCCGACAGCAGCGCGGTCTGCGCCAGCGCGAGCCGTTGCCGCGCGGGCCCGGCCGCCTGCCCGCCCGGCTCCGGCGCGGGCGCCGGGGCCGGGGGAGCGGGCGGGGTCCGCCGGGCGGCGGGGGACCGCCGGGCCGCGCCGTCGGCCAGGGCGCGGCGGACGGCCCCCAGTTCGGCCCGGAGCTCCCGCGGGGCGGGGAAGTTCTCGTCCCGTTCCAGCAGCACGCCCGGGGGCGAGGTGCGGGAGGCGAGGTCGGTCAGGATGTCGAGCACCGGCCGCGGGACGGGGTGGGCGTGGCTGTCGTGCCACACCCCGTCCCGCTCGAAGCCGCCGGCGACATGGACGTAGGCGATCGCCTCCAGCGGCAGCTCGGCGAGGGCGGCGGCCGGGTCCTCGCCGCGGTTGACGTGGTTGGTGTGCAGGTTGGCGACGTCGATGAGCAGCCGCACGCCGGTGCGGTCGGCCAGCTCGTACAGGAACTGGCCCTCGGTCAGCTCCTCGCCGGGCCAGGAGAGCAGCGCCGCGATGTTCTCCAGGGCGAGCGGCACCGGCAGCGCGTCCTGGGCGACGCGGACGTTCTCGCACAGCACGTCGAGCGCGTCCCGGGTGCGCGGCACGGGCAGCAGGTGCCCGGCCTCCAGGCGCGGGGAGGCGGTCAGCGGGCCGCCCGCGCGGACGAAGGCGATGTGTTCGGTGACCAGCGGCGCCTGAAGGGCGGTGGCCCGCTCGGCGAGGGCGTCGAGCCGTCCGGGGTCCGGCCGGTCGGCGCCGCCGAGGCCCAGCGAGACGCCGTGCGGTACGACGGTCACCCCCCGCTCGCGCAGGCGCAGCAGCGACGCGGGCAGATGTCCGGGGCAGACGTTCTCGGCCACGACCTCGACCCAGTCGATCCCCGGCATCGCCTCCACGGCGTCCGCGATCTCCGGCCGCCAGCCGATGCCCGTCCCCAAGTGCTGACGCATCGTCCCCTCCTCACCCGGCCCCCGGTCGTCCGGCGGGCCCGGCCCCCGGTGTGTTCCGGCCCCCGCCGGACGTCCGTCGCGGACGTGTCGGGGGTATGGCCCCGCCGCCGGGACGTGAACCGTCCCGGCGGGACCTTCAGAGGAACATTTGAGCTTCGCGGTGCGGCGGGCGGACGCGACGAACCGCGCCCGCCCGCCGCACCGGCCCTCACGCCAGGGCGAAGTAGCGCGCCCACACGTAGACGGCGGCCAGCGACACCGTGACGGCGGTGACGACCAGTCCGTAGCGGCTGAACTGCCAGAACGAGATGTGGTGGCCGGAGCGCTCGGCTATGCCGATGACGACCACGTTCGCCGAGGAGGCGATGATCGTGGCGTTGCCGGCGAGGTCCGCGCCGAGGGCGAAGGACCACCAGAGCATGCCCGCCTCCGCGGTGCCGCCGGCCGCGTTCACGATCTCCTCGACGATCGGGCTCACCGACGCCACGAAGGGGATGTTGTCGATGAGCGCGGAGGGCACCACCGAACCGAACACCAGGGCCATCGAGGTGGCGAACAGGTTCCCGCCGGTGGCCTCGGCCGCCGCTTCGCCCAGGTCGCCGATGACGCCCATGTTCACCATCGCCCCGACCATGACGAACAGTCCGGTGAAGAACGCCAGGGTCTCCCACTCGACGTCCTTCATGACCTCACCGGTGTTCAGCCGGGACACCGCGAGCAGCAGCAGACCGCCGCTGATGGCGATCACCGAGGGCTCCAGGTCCAGCCAGGTGTGCAGCACGAAGGCGACCATCACGACGCCCATCACCGCACCGCTGACGGCGAGCAGCCGGGCGTCCTTGATGGCGTCGCGCGGGTCGAGTTCCATCACGGACGCGACGCGCTCGGGGTCGTAGGTGAACGCTTTGCGGAACATGACCCGGGCCATCAGGATGAACACGATCATCAACACGATGACGATCGGTGTCATGTGGATCAGGAAGTCGTTGAAGCTCAGACCCGCACGCGAGCCGATCATGATGTTGGGCGGGTCGCCGATGAGTGTGGCGGCGCCGCCGATGTTGCACGTCATCACCTCGGCGATGAGGTACGGCACCACGGGCAGCCCGAGGCGGTTGCAGACCAGGATCGTCACCGGGGCGACCAGCAGCACGGTCGTGACGTTGTCCAGCCAGGGCGAGAACACGGCCGTCACCAGGATGAGCAGCACCATCAGCCGGTACGGTTTGCCGCGCGCGCGGCGCGCCGCCCAGATCGCGATGTACTCGAAGACGCCGGTCTGTTTCAGCACCGCGACGATCAGCATCATGCCGAGCAGCAGGACGATGACGTCCCAGTCGATGCCGGCGTCCTTGGAGAAGAAGGCGTGCTCGGGGTCGGTGGCCCCGATGAGCAGCATCAGCACGCCGCCGCCCAGCGCGGCGGCGACCCGGTGGACCCACTCCGTGGCGATCAGTACGTAGACGGCGACGAACACTGCGATCGCCGCCCACGTCAGAACGCTCAACGCGCCACCTGCCCCGTGCCGGCACGGCCGGATACGGAGGGGACTGGGGTGCGGGTCGACAACAGGAGGGGTCCGGGAACCGTTCGGGAGTGATCAGGGCGCTGTGGCGCTGCGCGCATGAGCGAGGAGCTCCTCTCGTCGTCCGGGCCCGCAGCACTGCCGTGCGGCAGCCAGGACCCACGACGACGCCGCTCCCTGCTCGGGGAGCGGACGGACAGGACGGTGCGGCGCTTCGGCTGTCGCAACCGAGGGCGCCGGCAGACCCGCAAGACGAGCGTTCGCCCTCACCGCACGACGGACTGTGCTGGGGCGGTGATGTGGCTCCACCCTCTCCCGCGCGCGGGAGGGACGACCATCAGGGTCGGCACCCAGATGGCATGGGGGAGAACGTGTAGAGGCCAATGAGGGTCATTCCCCATTGACAGTCAAATCCGTTCTTGGTGGCCGAAAGCGGCGGCACGGACCGACCCAGTGTGGCCCATGGCCGGGCGTTCAGTCCCCCGATTCGTCGGAGAGGAGCATCCCCAGGGGGCCGAGGTCGAGGTTGAGGTCGGCGCGGGTCAGGCCGTGCTGCGCGCACAGCTCGTCCATGCGCCGGTCGAGCAGCATCAACGCCGTCCCCAGCCGGTCCTCCTGTTCGGCGGTCAGGGTTCCCTCGTCGAAGCGGCGCACGGCCTGCCGCTCCATGAGCTGGCGCAGCAGTTCCACGACGGTGAGCACCAGGGCGGCGAGGTCGTTCGTGACCCGCTCGGGGTCCAGGTCGAGGGTGCGGTCCCGGGGCGCCGTCACAGCGGCCCGCTGTCCGGCCAGGGGGCGGGGACGCGTTCGCTCACCGAGGCCAGCAGGGCGTGCAGCGAGATCCGCACCAGGGGCACGTCGGCGATGGCCAGCACCAGGTCCCCGCTGACCACGACGCCGGTGGCCAGCACGCGGTCCAGGAGGTCCACCAGGGGCACACCGGCCGGGGCGTACGGGGCGGGGGTGTCCCACGGCACCGGAGCCGGGCCGGGGGTCCGCGGGTCCACGGCGGTCACGCGGGAACTCCCCGGTGTGCGGGACGTGCGGTGCCCTCGGCCGGGCCATGGCCCGCTCCCGGGCCGCCCGGCGGGTCCTCCCAGCGGGCGAAGGAGTACGGGATCCACGGTCCGGACGCCTCGACCCGGGCGCCGCGGCACGGCCCGTCCGCGGTGAGCCGGGCGAGGGCGGCGGTGAACCGGGCGCGCTCCGCGTCGTCGACCAGGTAGGCGGCGTTGAGGAGCTGGGGGGCGCTGCGGCCGGTCAGCCGCTCGTCCTGCGGGCGGTGCCGCACGGCCGCGACGGCGTACGCGCGCAGCGAGGCGTCGACGGCCTCCGCCGCGGCCAGCGCCCGGCCGTGGGCGTCCTGCCGGTCGCGGTGCCGGGAGCTGGCCCGGCTGAGGTAGGCCCGCCCGCCGGCCGCCGCACCGTCGGGGGCGGGGCCGCCGGGAGACCGGGGCGCCCGGTCGGCGGCGTGCACCTTCACCACCCACTCCGTGCGGTGGCGCAACCGGTCCAGCAGGGCACCCAGCTGCGCTTCCCGGCGGGCGAGGGCCGCACGGGCGCCGCGGTCGCCGCGGTACAGGGTGGCCAGCGGCAGCGGCACGACGGGGCCGCGCCCCGCCCCGTACGCCGCCTCGACGGCGCGGTGGTGGGCGCGGGCACAGCGCTCCAGCTCGTCGGGCCGGTTGAGCCGCTCCGTCAGCGCCTCCCGGCCGAACAGGGCGGCGGGGACGTCCTGCACGACGAGGCTCAGCTCCCCGGCGCGCAGCACGCGCAGCGGACCGCCCTCCTCGTGACCGGCCGCGGTGTCCGGCGCGGCGGTGTCCGGCGGAGTACGGGTGACGGCGAACGCGCAGACCAGCACGTCCGGTTCCGGTCCGCCGGGGAGGTCACGGTCACTCACCGACGGCCTCCGGTGTCTGTCCCACGGACTCCTCCAGTGCTTCGAGCCGCGCCCTCAACTGTGCGTTCTCCTCGGCGAGCGCGTCCCGCGCGGCCCGGGACGACAGCGCCGGGTCGGTCTCCCACCAGTCGATGCCCGCCTTCTTCGCGGTGTCCACCGACGCGATGAACAGGCGCAGCCGGATGGTGAGGAGTTCGATGTCCAGCAGGTCGATCTTGATGTCGCCGGCGATGACGACGCCCTTGTCCAGCACCCGTTCGAGGAGGTCGGCGAGGCTGCCGGAGGGAGGACCGTACGGCTCGGTCCCGGCGAACGTGTGGCCGTGCTCGAGCGCGGTCATCGCGGCCTCCCCGGACGGCGACGGGCACCGGCCGAGAGGGCGGCGGGTGCGGTCGCGGTGGTACGCACGGCGCGGCGGCCGGAGTGGTGGGCCGGGCGTTCCAGGAGCGTCAGCAGGCGCTCCTCCTCCCGTTCGAAGGTGTCCTCGTCGATCTCGCCCGCGTCCAGGGCCCGGTTGAGGGCGCTCAGGCGGGCCTGCACGGCCCGCGGGTCGTGGTGCAGGCGGCGGGCCTCCTCCAGGAGGTGGTCGGCGATCCACGCCGTGCCCCGCACGGGCGCCAGCGGCAGCAGCAGGAGACCGGTCACGAGGCCCACCGCGTCACCGCCCGTCCGGCGCGGGGCGCGGTTCGACGAAGCTGTAGCAGGGCAGCGGGCCGGTCACCTGGAGCGTCAGCCGGTCCCCGCAGGCGCCGGCCGCTTCCGCCACCGCCTCCCGGAACCGGGCCTCCTCGGCGGCGGGCAGCAGGAACGAGGTGCTCAGCACCTGCTCGTCGTCGGTGGTGCCGTGCACCGTCCGCTCGGCGAACGGAGTGAGGCGGGCGAGGACGTCCCGTGCCGCGCGCCGCGCCTCGCGGCGGACGCCCCGCGCGATCGCCTCGCCCAGCCGGACGTTGGCCTCGTAGTCGGGCCGGCGCCGGGTGCGGCGGGCCAGGTCGCGCAGTCCCTCGTCGCGCCGCACCAGGTCGGCGAAGCAGCCGAGCACGACCGTGCCCTTGACGTTGAGTTCCACGCGCCCGCGCAGCTCGGCCAGTTGCCGCGTCAGCCGGTCGGCGTCGTCGCGCAGCTGCCCGAGCAGGGTGTCGGAGCCGGGGCTGAGCACCGCGAACCGCATGGGCAACAGCGGTCCCTGGGCGGCCAGTTCCTCCAGGACCGCCTGGTGGGCCAGCAGGTCGCGGCGCCGGGGGCGCAGCTGCGCGGGCGCGGCCGACACCGCCGCGCACAGCCCCGCCTTGGTCAGCAGCCGCACCGGGGCGCCGTCCACTCCGGGCCGGCGGGGGGCACGGACACCGGCGGGCGCGATGCCGTAGACGTACAGGGTGTCCTCGGCGGTGGTCGCGGCGGTGGTGGTGGGCATGGTCACTCCTCCTCGGTCTCCGTGCGCCGGCGGGGGCGGGAACGCGGACGGTCGTCGCCGTCACCGTCGTCGTCGCGGGAACGGGCGGCCGGCCGGCTGCGGGCGCGCTGCGGGGCCCGGGAACGCTCCTCGCGCTCCCGGGCGCGGGAGCGCGCCTCCGGCTCCTCCTCGACGGCGTCCTCCGGATCGTCGGACTCCTCGGGGGTGAGGGCGTCGCGCACCTTGTCGGTGAGCGAGTGCGCCTTGCGCCGGACCCCGCGGGCGGCGCCCTTGCCGACCGACTTGGCGACCGGACCGCCGAACAGCTCCGGCACCGTCTTGGACCGCACGTCGTGCTCCAGGTCGAGGCGGTTGCACGCCTCGGCGAAGCGCAGGTAGGTGTCCACGCTCGCGACCACGATGCGGGCGTCCACCTTGAGGATCTCGATGCCGACCAGGGAGACGCGCACGAAGACGTCGATCACCATGCCGCGGTCGAGGATGAGTTCGAGAACGTCGTAGAGGGTTCCGGCGCGGGGCGCGCAGACGACCTCGTCGTCGTAGGTGATCATGCGGTCGTCCTTCCGGTCACGGGCCGGGGCACCGCTCACTGGTCCTGGGCACCGCGCCGGTAGCGCGCGATCCGCCGGTACCGGAGCAGGTCCCCCGCCCGGTCGATTCCCACCTCGTAGGTGGCGAGGAGACTGGTGGTGTCCGGGATGCGGGCCACTTCCAGCACGTCCACGTGCACGGTCCAGCCGTCGTCCTCGTCGCGGCGGACCGCGGACACGCCCTCCAGGCGGTGGCGGATCAGGTCGCCGAGCTGCTCGGCCGCGCGCTGGGCCGCGTCCCGGGCATGACGGACCTCGGGGTCACGCGTGGTGGTCCGCGCGGACGTGCCGCGCCGTCGCTCGCCAGGTTCTGTCACGTTGTTCACTGTCACCCTGCGGTACGGCGTACGCACATGCGGTTGACCCGTCCGGGCGGCCCGCGGGGGTGGCGACGGGGGGCGACGGGGGTGGTCCGGCGGGCCGGTCAGCCGGGGTCACCCGGTCGGGAACGTCAGGGCGGTCCGGACGGGGCCCGGCGCCGGACGGGCCTGCCGGGGATGGGGGCGGCGCACGAGGAAGCCCCGCGGCCTGCGGGGCAGGGCGGGGCGGGGACTGCTGGGACGTGAGGCGTCCGGAGGCTTCTGCGGAGGTGACTGGTCCGTCCGGGACCCGGCGGCCCTCGGACGGTCCGGCCCTCGGACGGGCCGGTCCCCGGACGGTCCGGCCCTCGGACGCTCCGGTCACCGCAGTGCGGGGTGCTCCGCCACGAGGGTGCAGGAACCGGGCGCGATCTCGGTGAAGCCGGCGTCACGGACACGGGGGAGGCGGCTCGCGAGGAGGGCTTCCCACTGGGACGGGCCGGCGGTGCGGACGGCGAGCGGGTAGCCCTCGGCGTGCCAGGCGGCGCGGTCGTCGCCGCCGAGCTCCCACCACGCGAGCTGGGCCGCGTGACCCGCCTGGGCCATGGCCTTCCCGGCCGACATGTCCAGGTCCGGGTTGAGCCACAGCACCGGGACGGCCGGGTCCACGGGCGCGGGCGCCTGCGGATCGTCCAGGTCGGTGCCGGAGACCTGGAGGCGGGCCAGGTCCTTGGGCCACCCGTCGAGCGGGACCGGCGGGAAGACGCGGACCTCGGCCGACGCCCCGGTCACCGTGAGGCCCGGCAGGGCCTCGGCACGCCGCCACTCGGCGCCGCGGGCCCGGCGCACCACCTTGCGGATCCGGCCGTCCTGCCAGGAACGCATGGCCCCGGCCCACTCGCCCTCGCCCGCCGAACGCTCGTCGGTCAGCATCAGCAGGACGGCGCGCGCGGCCGTCTCCAGCGCGTCGGTGCGGGCCGGCGGCGCGGACCGTTCGATGCGGACCACGAGGGGCAGGACGAACTGCGGCGCGGTGTCGCGGTCGGACGGGGCGTGACGGAAGGGGCTGTCGGCGGGCTTCTGGTCGGTGCTCACGGACCCAGTCTGCCAAGCCGGCGGACCGCTCCGTCAGCCCGAACAGGAAGTCCGCTCGGCCTCGCGCCACTCGCAGACCGGGCAGAGGGTGATGCCCTTGTAGGACTCGGGGTACTCCGTCGGCTGCCGGCACAGCACGCACTCCGCGTACGGCGGGCCGTCCGCCCGGGGCGGCCGGGACGCGTCGATCAGGCAGTAGTCGGAGCCGGGGTCGGGACGGCTGCCGGTGTCGGTGTCGGTGTCGGTCATGAGTCCAGCGTAGGACGTCAGCCGCGGCCGGCCCGGGCGGCGATGAGGTCGGAGACCTTGACGAAGCGGTAGCCCCGTTCACGCAGTTCGGGGACGATCGTGCGGACCGCCCGCTCGGTCGCCGGGGCGGCGCTGCGCGTGCAGTGCAGGACCACGACCGAACCCGGGCGGACGCCCTCCAGCACCTGCCGGGCCACCGCGTCGGGGTCCGTGGCGAAGGCATCGCCGCCCACCACGTCCCACTGCACGGCCGTGACGCCGGTCGGCGTGAGGGCCTTCAGCGCCGCGCGGTCGTAGCAGCCGCCGGGGAAGCGGAAGTACGGCATCGGGTCGGCGACGCCGACCTCGCGGAACGCCGCGTAGGCCCGCTCCACGTCGGCCCGCATCCGCTCGCGCGGGACGGTGGGCAGGCCGTAGCAGTCCTCGGTGAAGGCGTAGTGGCTGTAGGAGTGGTTGGCGACCTCGAACAGCGGGTCGCGGCCGAGGGCGCGGGCCTGTTCCGGGTACTCCTCGGCCCACCGGCCGGTCATGAAGACCGTGGCCGGGACCCGGAGCCTGCGCAGGGTGTCGATGAGCGCGGGATGGTCGAACCGCTCCCCGGCCGCCGCCCTCGGGCCCTGGTCGGCGGTCATGTCGGCGTCGAAGGTGAGGGCGACGGTCCGTCCGCCGGAACGCGGGGCGTTCTCGAACACCGGCGTCAGCCCCGCCGGGCCGGGGGCCAGGGTGGGCCGCTGGGCCGGGGGCCGCTGCGAGGCGTCCGGGGCGGCGCTGGACGCGGGACGGGCGGGCCGCACCTCGGACGCCGACGGGGGGCCGGCGCAGGCGGCCAGGGCGGCGGCCAGGACACAGACGGCGGTCACGTGACGTCGTACTGGTGTGATCACCGTATGAACGTAGGAGCGGATGCCCGGCGCCCGCGCCGACCCGGGCCCCGCCACGGGCCGGGATCACCCGACCGGCCCCGGCGCACGCGCGGGGAGGCCGCCCGCCGCCTCCGGGCGGCCGTACCGGAACCCCGGGGCGGTAAGGCCGCCGGGCGCCCCGGCCGCCCGGGGCCGCCAGGATCCGGGCGGGTCTGCGGGTCTCAGATGTCCCGCTGCTCCAGCGGCTTCGTCGCCGGGCCCTGGATGACTTTGCCGTCGGTGCCGAAGCGGGAGCCGTGGCACGGGCACTCCCAGGCGCGTTCCGCCGGGTTGAAGTCGACCAGGCAGCCCAGGTGGGTGCAGCGGGCCGAGACCGCGTGCAGCGAACCCTGCTCGTCCCGGTACACGGCGAGCCGGTGACCGTCCACGCGGACGACCGCTCCCTCGCCCGGCGGCAGGGACTCCACCGGCGGCGAGGGGCGCAGCCGGTCGCCCACGAAGTGCCGGGCCACCTCGGCCTGGGTCCGCAGGAAGGACGGTGCCTCGCGCACCGCCGGTGCCAGCCGGCGCGGGTCGTACAGCCCGCTCCACGCGCACTCCTCGCCGGTGATCTGCGCGGTGAGCAGCAGGCCCGCCATCATGCCGCCGCTCATGCCCCAGCCGTTGAAGCCGGTGGCGACGTAGGAGTGCCGGGCTCCGTGGTGCAGGGGGCCGACGAGGGGGACGGTGTCGGTGGGCGTGTTGTCCTGGGTGGCCCAGCGGTGGGTGATCCGGGCGTCGGGGAAGTGCTCGCGGGTCCAGTCGGTGAGCCGCTCGAACCCCTCCCGGGTGTCGCCGGTACCCGGGGTGAAGTGCTCGCCGGTGATCACCAGCAGGCGCCGGGCGGCGTCCTCCCCGTAGGGGGCGGTGCGCACCGAGCGGGTGTTCTCGTCCGGCGTGATGTACATGCCCCCGGGGTCCTGCTCCGTCGGCAGGGTGCCGGCGACGACCAGTTCGCGGCGCGGCGAGAGACGGGCGAACAGCAGGGCCCGGTCGAAGATCGGGTAGTGCGTGGCGACGACGACGTCGCGGGCGGTCACCGTGGGCCCGTTCGCGGTGGACACCCGGCAGGGGCCGCCCTCGTCGAGACCGGTGACGGTGGTGTCCTCCAGGATGCGTCCGCCCCGGGCGACCAGGTCACGGGCGAGGGCCAGCAGGTAGGAGCGCGGATGGAACTGCGCCCCGCCGGTCACCTCGACGGCGCCCGCGACCGGGAAGGGCAGCCCGGTCTCCGTCACGAACGAGGCCGGCAGGCCCGCCTCCCGGGCGGCGCGCGCCTCGGCCTGCAGTTCCTCCACCCGGCCGCGGTCGCGGACGAACGTGTAGGCGCTGCGGCGCTCCCAGTCGCAGTCGATGCCCAGCTCCGCGACGACGTCGGCGGTGTGCTCGATCGCCTCCGACTGCGAGCGGGCGTAGAGCCGCGCCCCCTCGGCGCCCCGCGTGCGGCGCAGCTTGTCGTAGATCAGCGTGTGCTGGGCGGTGATCTTGGCGGTGGTGTGGCCGGTGACCCCGGCCGCGATCCGCCCGGCCTCCAGCACCGCGACGCTGCGTCCGGCCCGGGTCAGCTCCCAGGCGGTGCACAGCCCGGCGATCCCGCCGCCGATCACGGCCACGTCCACCTCGAGGTCGTCGGTCAGTGCGGGGTACCGGTCGCCCGGTGCGGTCTCGATCCAGTACGAGCCGCTGACCTGCTGGTTGTCCGTCATGGGCGCCGAGTACCCCGCTGCGGGGGATTTCAGTGGCCCGGCGGGTGCGGTTGTGGCCGGGAGCGGTCGGGCATAACGTACAACCAAATGGTTGTACATGAGGAAGCCGCAGGGACCGCGGGAGCCGACGGGCCGGCCGACGCGAGCGTGGACCGGATGCTCAGGGCCCTGTCCGACGCGACGCGGCGCGACATCCTCCGGCGCTGCGGAGGGGACGAGCTGTCCGTGTCGCGTCTCGCCGGGGCGTACCCGATGAGCTTCGCCGCGGTGCAGAAGCACGTCACCGTGCTGGAGCGGGCCGGGCTGGTCACCAAGCGGCGGCAGGGCCGGGAGCAGCTGGTGCGCACCGACCCCGCCGCGGTGGACCGTGCGCGCCGGGCGCTCGACGACCTGGCGACCGCCTGGCGGGGCCGGGTGGACCGGATGACGGACCTGCTGGCCGGCGGCCCGGACGCGGCCGGACCACCAGGACCGGACCCCACACCGCACCCCGGACCGGACCCCGGTTCCGGCGGCGGCACGACGAAAGGACACCGGAGATGACCGTGACGAGCGTGGACAAGGACCTCGACGGGCTGACCCTGACCGTGATCGCGGACTTCACCGCCCCGGTCGAGCGGGTCTGGGAGCTGTGGGCCGACCCGCGGCGGCTGGAGCGCTGGTGGGGCCCGCCGGCCTACCCGGCGACGTTCGAGGAGCACGACCTGACGCCCGGCGGGGAGGTCCGGTACTTCATGACCGGCCCCGAGGGCGAGAAGTTCGGCGGCTGGTGGCGGATCACCTCCGTCACCCCGCCCACCGTCCTGGAGTTCACCGACGGCTTCTCCGACGCGGAGGGCAGGCCCGACCCCGAGATGCCGACCACGGCCGTGCGGATGACGCTCACCGGGCGGGACGGCGGCACCCGGATGGAACTGCGGTCGGTCTTCGACACCCGCGAGCAGATGGAGCGGCTCGCCGGCATGGGCATGGTGGAGGGGCTGCGCGCCTCCGTCGGGCAGATGGACGGCGTGCTGGCCGGCTGATCCGGCCGCCGGCGGGGCCGGGGCCCGGTGCCCCGGCCCCGGCCGGGCGTCACCTCCGCCAGGGCCCCGTCACCGCGAACGTCGTCCCCGGGTCGTAGCAGTTGACGTACATCGTCCGGCCGTCCGGGGAGAACGTGACCCCGGCGAACTCGCCCCACTCCGGATCCTCGGGCGTGCCGGTGTTCTGGCGGTTGCGGGCCAGGGCGTAGACCTCTCCGCGCCGGGTCACGCCGTAGACGTGCTGGGCACCGCCGCCGTCCTCGCAGACCATCAGGCCGCCGCTCGGGGCGAGGCAGATGTTGTCCGGGGACTCGCCGGGCAGCTGCACGTCCGTGTCCGGGCCGAAGACGATCACCAGGGTCAGCCGGTGCCGGTCCGGGTCGTAGCGCCAGATCTGGCCGTAGTGGTCGCCCGCCGAGCCCTCCGCGCTGCGGGCGAACGACGACACGAAGTAGACCGACCGGTCGCCCCAGTAGCAGCCCTCCAGCTTCTGCGCGTGGGTGATGCCGCCGCGGCCGAAGTCCTGGAACCGGATGGGGGTCTCGGCGGCCAGCGGATCGGGCACGTCGACCCACTCGACGCCGTCGAAGCGGGCCCCGGGCTCCTGGATGGAGGACAGGTCCGGCACGCCCGGCACCCGCATGGCCTGGAGCCGGCCGCCCGCCCGCAGCGAACCGGTGCCGCCCAGCGGTTTGCGGGGCAGGAAGCGGTAGAACAGGCCGAAGGGCCGCTCGAAGGCGTCCTCGGTCTCGTAGACGATGCCCCGCCGGGGGTCGACGGCGACGGCCTCGTGCTGGAAGCGGCCCATCGCGGTCAGCGGCACGGCGCCGGTGCGGTGCGGGTCGGCACCGTCGACCTCGAAGATGAAGCCGTGGTCCTTGGCGTAGCCGTTGGTGCCGGCCTTGTCCTCGGTCTCCTCGCAGGTCAGCCAGGTGTTCCAGGGTGTCGGTCCGCCCGCGCAGTTGACGGCCGTACCGGCGATGGCGACCCGCTCCGAGCGAACCCGGCCGGCCGCGTCCAGGGTCAGCGAGGTGCAGCCGCCCTTGGCCTCGGGGTCGTAGGTCAGGCCGTCGATCACCGGCACCGGGTGGCGGCCGTTGTGGCGGTTCTCGTGGTTGCGCACGAGGTGCACCCGGCCGTGCCGGCCGCGGAGGGCGGCCATGCCGTCGTGGTTGGAGGGCACCGGCCCCTCACCGGAGCGGAGCGGGTCGCCCTCCCGGGAGAGCACCCGATAGCGGAAACCTTTCGGCAGGTCGAGGAGGCCGTCGGGGTCGGGCACCAGGGGGCCGTAGCCGCCGTGCCCGAGCGCCTGGGCGGAGGCGCTGTCGGTGAACAGTTCGGAGAGTGCGCCGGTGAAGGCGATGCCGACACCCAACGCGCCGGAGCGGGCGAGCAGTTGACGCCGTGTGGAGCCCGCGGGGGCGGACTCGGGCGCGGGGGTGGTACCGGTGCTCGGGGACCCGGTCTCGGTCATGGGGGGAACCTTCCTGCTGGCGGACAGGAACAGTGACCCCGCCGTGTCTATCACTTGGCGCGGGCCGCGGGAACCACGCGCGGCACACGTGTCACCCCCCGGGGGACGGCGGTGCCTGACCGCCCTGCGCCCGCTCCACGAACCGCAGGAGTTCGACGGGGAAGGGCAGGACGAGGGTGGAGTTCTTCTCGGCGGCGACGGCCACCACCGTCTGGAGCAGCCGCAGGTGCAGGGCGGAGGGGGTGTCCTCCATCTGCTGGGCGGCCTCGGCCAGCTTCTTCGACGCCTGGAGTTCGGCGTCGGCGTTGATGATGCGGGCCCGGCGTTCGCGGTCGGCCTCGGCCTGGCGGGCCATGGAGCGCTTCATCGTCTCGGGCAGGGAGACGTCCTTGATCTCGACCCGGTCGACGTGCACGCCCCAGCCGACGGCGGGGCTGTCGATCATCAGCTCCAGGCCCTGGTTGAGCTTCTCCCGGTTGGACAGCAGGTCGTCCAGGTCGCTCTTGCCGATGATCGAGCGCAGCGAGGTCTGGGCCATCTGGGAGACGGCGAAGCGGTAGTCCTCGACCTCCACCAGGGCGTCGGCGGCGTCGACCACCTTGAAGTACACCACCGCGTCCACCCGCACCGTCACGTTGTCCCGGGTGATGCCCTCCTGGGCGGGCACCGGCAGCGTGACGATCTGCATGTTCACCTTGTGCAGCCGGTCCACGAACGGGACGATCATCGTGAACCCGGGGGTGCGCACGCCGCGGTGCACCCGGCCCAGGCGGAAGACGACCCCGCGCTCGTACTGCTTGACGACCCGTGCCGCGGCGGCGACGTAGACGACGCCCGCGCCCCCCGCCGCCGCGACCGCGGCGAGCAGTTCCTCGACCATGACGACCACCCGTCCGAAGGTCCTGTCCGTGCCGGTGCGCGCGCACGGGTGCCGGTCCGTCCCACGATAGGCACGGGCCGCGGTGCGGGGCCATGGCGCGGGACGTGCGGGACGGGGACGGGCCGCGGCGGCAGCGGTCCGGTTGCGTGAGCGGGCGGGGGAGGGGGCGGGCCGGGGGTCCGGGCCTCAGCGGTTCCCGGTGAGGCGTCCGGCGTCCCGGGCCAGGGCGGTGAGCCGCGAGATGGCCCGGAAGTACTTCTTGCGGTAGCCGCCCTTCAGCATCTCCTCGCCGAACAGCCGGTCGAACGGCAGCCCGGAGGCGAGGACCGGGATCTCCCGGTCGTAGAGCCGGTCCGCGAGGACCACCAGCCGCAGCGCGGTCGACTGGTCCGGCACCGGCCGGACCCCGGTCAGGCACACCGCGCGCAGCCCGTCGGTCAGCGCGCCGTAGCGGCTGGGGTGGACCTTCGCCAGGTGGTCCAGCAGGTCCGGGAAGGCGTCCAGCGAGGCGCCCTCGGTGGCCTGCGCGGTCTCGGCGACCAGCTCGTCGGAGTACGGCGGCGGCGCCTCGGGCAGGCCGCGGTGGCGGTAGTCCTCGCCGTCGATGCGCAGGGCGCGGAAGTGGGCGGACAGGCCCTGGATCTCGCGCAGGAAGTCGGCCGCGGCGAACCGGCCCTCGCCCAGCTTGCCGGGCAGCGTGTTGGAGGTGGCGGCCAGCGCCACGCCCGCCTCGACCAGCTTGCCGAGCAGGGTGGAGACGAGCACCGTGTCGCCCGGGTCGTCGAGCTCGAACTCGTCGATGCACAGCAGCCGGTGCCCGGAGAGGGTGCGGACCGTCTGCTGGAAGCCGAGGGCGCCGACCAGGTTGGTCAGCTCCACGAACGTGCCGAACGCCTTCAGCGAGGGTTCGGCGGGGGTGGCGTGCCAGAGGGAGGCCAGCAGGTGGGTCTTGCCGACGCCGTAGCCGCCGTCGAGGTACACGCCGCGCGGTCCTGCCGGGGCCTTGCGGGGCGCCTTGCCGAAACCGAACAGCCGCCGCTTGCCGGAGCCGTCGGAGGGCGTGCCGCCGAGCCCGGCGGCGAACTGCTCCAGGACGCCCACCGCCTCGGTCTGGCTGGGCTGGTTCGGGTCCGGTATGTACGTGGCGAACCGGACCGCGTCGAAGCGGGGCGGCGGCACCATCTCGGCGACCAGCCGGTCCGCGGGGACGTGCGGCTCGCGGGCGCACAGGGACAACGGGGCCAGGCCCGTCGGAGGACCGGATGGGGAGGCGGCGGCGGAGGACGCGGAGGAGGACGACACGGTTCCCCATGCTACGGGGCGTGGAACACTGCACCGCATGCGACGCCTGTTCCCTGTGACCCACGAAACAGCAGCTCCCGACGGTGCGGCCGGTGCCGCCCGCGGTTCCGGCACGCCCGGCGGCGAGGCCGCCCAGGAGGTCCCGGCCGGGGCCGGCCGGGAGTGGAGCCTGGCCGAGCTGGCCGCCGCGTACGCCTACCCGGAGCCGGGACCGGGCGGCCGGGAGCCGTGGCTGCGGGCCAACATGGTGTCCACCCTCGACGGGGCGGCCCAGCACGACGGCCGCTCCCAGCCCATCTCCTGCGCGGCCGACATGCGAATCTTCGGCACCCTGCGGGCACTCGCCGACGTCGTGGTCGTCGGCGCCGAGACGGTCCGGCAGGAGGGGTACCGCCCGGCCCGCGCGCGGGCGGACTTCGCGGCGGCCCGGCAGGCGGCGGGGCAGGGGCCCGCGCCGGCGATCGCCGTGGTCAGCGCGAGCCTGGACCTGGACTTCTCGCTGCCGTTGTTCGTCTCGCCGCTGGTGCCGACGCTGGTGCTGACGGGCGCGGCGGCGCCCGCGGACCGGGTCGCCGCCGCCGAGCGCGCCGGGGTCCGGGTGGTCGTCGCGGGCGAGGGCGCCGGGGCCGATCCGCACCGCACGGTGGCGGAGCTGGCCGGACTGGGGCACACCCGGCTGCTGACGGAGGGCGGACCGCGGCTGCTGGGGCAGCTGGTGGCCGCGGGGGTGCTGGACGAGCTGTGCCTGACCCTCGCGCCGATGCTCACCGCGGGGGACGCGCAGCGCGTCGCGGGCGGGCCGTCGGTGACGGTTCCGCGCCGCTTCGCGCTGAAGTCGATGCTGGAGGAGGACGGCTTCCTCTTCACCCGCTACGCACGTGCCTGACCCGACCTGACCGGGCGAGGGGGAGCGGACGGCCGGCGCGCGGTGAGCCGTCCGGCCGTCCGTGCGGGAAGCGCCGTGCGCCTCCGGCCGCCCGTCGCAGGGGCGGGACCGGCACGTCCGGAAAGGGGTTCGAGAGGTACCGCGAAACCGTTGATCGAGCGGAATTCGCCGTTCCGCTTGGTTCGCCGACGGGCACACTGAAACCGGTCGTACTCGGGCGATCACGGGGCAGGATGGTTTCCGCAGGGGGCGGCCGGCCCCTCGGAGGAGAGAGGGCCCGACGGTCCTCCGAAGGAGAAGGGGCGCTGGTGTTCACAAGCGTACTGATGATCGAGAAGGCCCTGACGTCCGCCGACGTGGAGTTCGTCACCACCTTGCACGGCGACGAGCCGGTCTCCTTCCACGTCCTGCTCCAGCCACGCGGCGAACAGGCGGACCGGCTCCTGCGGGCCATCGACGACGTCGCCCTCGGCGAACTCGACGAAGCCGTCCGGGAGGGCGAGACGCCGGAGGGCGAGGAGGCCAGGAGCATGGGCGAGCGCGCCCTGGAGGTGTCCCTGCGGGCCCTGCGCGCCTCCGGGGACCAGGCCCGGGGACGCCTCGTGACGGACCACCCGCTGGACGCGCTGAGAACCCTGGTCGACGAGGTCGGCGCGGACGAGGTCATCGTCCTGACCGACCCGCACTACGTGGAGGAGTTCTTCCACCGCGACTGGGCCTCGCGCGCCCGCCACAAGGTGGGCGTACCGGTGCTGAAACTCTTCTCCCACAGCAAGGCATAGGCTGGGGCGGCGCCTTCCCGGCGAGGGCGCCCGTCCGTCACGGACGCGCGCCCGGCGCCGGGCGCGCGTCCCGTCGTCCCGCCCGTCGCACCACTGGGGAGAACACGCATGGCACCCGGCCTTCCTACCGCCATGGACCGACCGCACTTCATCGGCATCGGCGGCGCCGGAATGTCGGGGATCGCCAAGATCCTCGCCCAGCGCGGCGCCCGGGTGGCCGGCAGCGACGCCAAGGACTCCGCGACCGCCGAGGCACTGCGCGCCCTGGGCGCCACCGTGCACATCGGGCACGCGGCGGAGCACCTCGCCGACGACGCCAGCTGCGTGGTGGTGTCCTCGGCGATCCGCGAGGACAACCCGGAGCTGGCCCGCGCGGCGGCGCTGGGCATCCCGGTGGTCCACCGCTCCGACGCCCTCGCCGCCCTGATGGACGGGCTGCGCCCGATCGCGGTGGCCGGCACCCACGGCAAGACCACCACCACCTCCATGCTGGCCGTCTCCCTGTCCGCCCTCGGCCGCGAGCCCTCGTACGCGATCGGCGGCGACCTCGACGAGCCCGGCTCCAACGCGCTGCACGGCACCGGCGAGATCTTCGTCGCCGAGGCGGACGAGTCCGACCGCAGCTTCCACAAGTACGCGCCCGAGGTGGCGATCATCCTCAACGTGGAGCTGGACCACCACGCCAACTACGCCTCGATGGAGGAGATCCACACCTCCTTCGAGACCTTCGTCGGCCGCATCGTCCCCGGCGGCACCCTGGTGATCTCCGCCGACCACGAGGGCGCGCGGGAACTGACCCGGCGGCTGGACGGCTCGGTGCGCACCGTCACCTACGGCGAGTCCGCCGACGCCGACGTGCGCGTCACCTCGGTCGTCCCGCAGGGCCTGCGCAGCGAGGTGACCGTCGACTTCGACGGCACCCCGCTCACCTTCACCGTCTCGGTCCCCGGCCGCCACTACGCGCACAACGCCGTGGCCGCGCTCGCGGCGGGCGTGGCGCTCGGCATCCCGGCCGCGGAACTGGCCCCGGCCCTGGCCTCCTACACCGGCGTCAAGCGGCGCCTGCAGCTCAAGGGCGAGGCGGCCGGCGTCCAGGTCATCGACTCCTACGCGCACCACCCGACGGAGATGACCGCCGACCTGGAGGCCATGCGCTCGGCCGCCGGGGACGCCCGCATCCTGGTCGTCTTCCAGCCGCACCTGTACTCCCGCACCCGCGAACTGGGCACCGAGATGGGCACGGCCCTGGCCCTGGCCGACGCCTCGCTGGTGCTGGACATCTACCCGGCCCGCGAGGACCCGGTCCCCGGCGTCACCAGCGAGCTGATCATCGACGCGGCACGGGCCGCCGGCGCGGACGTCACCCCCGTCCCGGACGCGGCGGACGTCCCGGCGGTGGTGGCGGGAATGGCGAAGCCCGGGGATCTGGTTCTCACCATGGGAGCGGGCGACGTCACCGACCTCGGCCCCCGCATCCTGGACCGTCTGTCGAACTGAAGGGCCCATCCTCATGCCGTACGACGTGGAGAAGCCGGACGAGCAGTGGCGCGCGGAACTGTCGCCGTCCGAGTACGCGGTGCTGCGCCAGGCGGCGACGGAACCGGCGTTCACCGGTGAGTACACGGACACCAGGACCGAGGGCGTCTACTCCTGCCGTGCCTGCGGCGCGGAGCTGTTCACCTCGGACACCAAGTTCGAGTCGCACTGCGGCTGGCCGTCCTTCTACGACCCGCGGGACTCCGAGGCGGTGGAGCTGGTCGAGGACCGGTCCCACGGCATGGTCCGCACCGAGGTGCGCTGCGCCCGCTGCGGCTCCCACCTCGGCCACGTCTTCGAGGGCGAGGGCTACGCCACCCCCACCGACCAGCGCTACTGCATCAACAGCATCGCGCTGCGGCTCCAGCCCGCGGAGGGCTGACCCCTCCACCCGGCGGGCCGGGCCGGTCAGCCGGGCGCGTCCCGGCGGCCGGCCCGGGGCAGCCGCACCGTGAACACCGTCGCGCCCGGCCCGCCGGCCAGCTCGACGGTGCCGCCGTGGGCCCGCACCAGCGACCGGGCCACCGACAGGCCGAGCCCGCTGCCGCCCCGGTCGCGGCTGCGGGCCCGGTCGACGCGGTAGAAGCGGTCGAAGACCCGCTCCCGCTCCTCCTCGGGGATGCCGGGCCCCTCGTCGGCGACCCGGACCAGCACCTCCTCCCGCCCGGCGGCCACCGTCACCGACACGGGCGTCCCGGGCGGGGTGTGCACGGCCGCGTTGGTCAGGAGGTTGTCCAGCACCTGCCGTATCCGGTCCGCGTCGAGACGCAGGCGCAGCGGGCCGGGGTGCGCCGACACCGTCAGCGGGTGGCCGGGATGCCCGGCCCGGAAGGCGTCGGCGGCCTGCCGGACCAGCTCCACCACGTCCGCCGGCCGCGCCCGCACCGGCGCCGCCGCGTCCAGCCGCGCGAGCAGCAGCAGATCGTCCAGCAGCACCCCCATCCGGGCGGCCTCGGCCCGCAGCCGCGCCAGGTGCCGCTCGCGTTCCCCGGGCGCGTTGGCCGCCGCGTACTGGAACAGGTCCGCGTAGCCCCGCACCGACATCAACGGGGTGCGCAGCTCGTGCGAGGCGTCCGCGACGAAGCGGCGCAGCCGCTGCTCGGCCTCCGCGCGCACCGCCAGGGAGCGGTCGATGTGCTCCAGCATCGTGTTGAACGCGGTGCGCAGCTCCGCGACCTCCGGGCCGCCGTCCCGGCCGGCGGCGCGCAGCGGCAGCCGGGCCGCGGACTCCGTCAGGTCGTGCGAGGCGATGCCGTGCGCCGTGCTCGCCATGTCGCTCAGCGGCTTCAGGCCCCGCCGCAGCATCCGCCGCCCGGCCGCCACCAGGGCCGCCAGGGCCAGCGCGAACACCACGACCTGCACGGTGATCAGCCGCTCCACGGTCTCCTCGACGTCCGTCACGGGCGCCGCGCTCACCAGCACCACCCCCGGCCGGACCTCGCACCCGCGCAGCCGGTAGGTGCCCTCGCCGTCGATCCGCGCGGTGCGCAGGAGTTCGGTGTCGGAGTGCGCCATCGTCCGCGCCAGGGCCGCGAACGCCCGGGTGTCCTCGGGCACGTCCGCCGGCCTGCGCAGCCGCACCTCGCCGTCCGCGACGTCGTAGACGGCCGTGTACCAGCCGTAGTACGGCTTGCGCTCCACCGTGCCGTGCGCCGCCGCGTCCTTGGCCTGCACGGTCTGCACCAGCTCGAGCTGGGTCGCCAGCTGCTGCTCCAGGTAGTCCCGCATGTAGGCGGTCAGCGCGGTGCCGACCACGGCGAACACCGCCAGCGACAGCGCACCGAGGCCGAGCGCCAGCCGGGTGCCCAGGCGTATCCGCCGGCGGACGTGGCGCGGCCCGCCCGCCCGCCGGCTCACTCGCCGGCCTGCCGTATGACGTAGCCGAAGCCCCGCACGGTCCGGATCAGCGGCGGGCCGGTGTCGTCCAGCTTGCGCCGCAGCCGGCTGATCACCAGCTCCACCACGTTGGACCGGCCGCCGAAGCCGTACTCCCACACGTGGTCGAGGATCTGCGCCTTGGTCTGCACGGCCGGCGAGCGGCGCATCAGGTAGCGCAGCACCTCGTACTCGGTGGGGGTCAGCGACAGCAGCCGCTCGCCGCGCCGCACCTCACGGGTGTCCTCGTCCATCGTCAGGTCCCCCACCGACAGCACCGGCCGCCCGGGTCCCGGCCCGGCACTGCGGCGCAGCACGGTCCGCAGCCGCGCCATCAGCTCCTCCACCGCGAACGGCTTGACGAGGTAGTCGTCCCCGCCCCGGGTGAGTCCCGCCACCCGGTCGGCGACGCCGTCCCGGGCGGTGAGGAACACCACCGGCACCATCGTCCCCGAGCGGCGCAGCCGGTCGAGCACGCCGAAGCCGTCGACGTCCGGCAGCATCAGGTCCAGCACCACGATGTCCGGACGGAACGAGGCGGCGCGACGCAGCGCCTGGGCACCGGAGTGGGCGGTGACCGCCTGCCAGCCCTCGTAGCGGGCGACGGTGGCGACCAGGTCGGCGATGGGCGGGTCGTCGTCGACGACGAGCAGGCGTACGGTGTCCACCCGCTCATACTGCGGCACGCCGCGCCCGGCGCCGAGGGGCTGCCCGGCGGCCCCGGGACATCGACAGCGATCCGACAGGAAGCCCGCGGGGATCCGCACGGGAGCCGAGGGACCACGGGCCGTCCGGGTGCGGCGGCGGGAAACGGCCCGGGGGTTTCCGGACGACAGGGCGGGGCAGGTGGCGTACCGCGCGGGGCGCACGCCGGGGACCTCGTGCGTTCCGGCGTGCTGTCGGTGGCGATGTCTAGACTCGTCCGGCGGCAGACCGCGCGGCCTTGGTCAGCATTCCGCCACCCGAAGGGCATTCGGCGTCTTGATACGGATCGACTCAGTCACGAAGCGGTACCCGGACGGCACGGTGGCGGTCGACCGGCTGTCGCTGGACATCCCCGACCGCTCGATCACCGTCCTCGTCGGGCCCTCGGGCTGCGGCAAGACGACCACCCTCCGCATGATCAACCGGATGGTCGACCCCACCGAGGGAACGATCCTCCTCGACGGCGAGGACATCCGCAGCCGGCCGGTCACCACCCTGCGCCGGTCCATGGGGTACGTGATCCAGAACGCCGGCCTCTTCCAGCACCGCACCATCGTCGACAACATCGCCACCGTGCCCCGCATGCTCGGCTGGGGCCGGCAGCGCGCCCGGGAACGGGCGGCCGAGCTGATGGAGCGGGTGGGCCTGGACCCGTCGCTGGCCAAGCGGTACCCGTACCAGCTCTCCGGCGGCCAGCAGCAGCGCGTGGGCGTCGCCCGGGCCCTCGCCGCCGACCCGCCGGTGCTGCTGATGGACGAGCCCTTCTCCGCCGTCGACCCCGTCGTGCGCAAGGGGCTGCAGGACGAACTGCTGCGCATCCAGGACGAACTGGGCAAGACCATCGTCTTCGTCACCCACGACATCGACGAGGCGATCACCCTGGGCACCATGGTCGCCGTCTTCCGCGAGGGCGGCCGGCTCGCCCAGTACGCGCCGCCCGCCGACCTGCTGTCCGCCCCCGCGGACGCCTTCGTGGAGGACTTCCTCGGCGCCGACCGGGGCATCCGCCGGCTGTCCTTCCTGCCGTCCGGCTCGCTGGAACCGCTCATGGACGCCGTCGTACCGCTGCACGCCCCGGCCGAGCGGATCGCCGCTGCGGACGCCGGCGCCGAGCACCTGCTGGTCACCGACGAGGACGGCCGGCCGCTGGGCTGGGCCGCCCGCCGGGACCTGCTCGCCGGGGACACCGACCGGCTGCTGCCCCACGGGCGGCCCTTCGTGCCCGGCACCGACTCCCTGCGGGTCGCCCTCGACCGGGCCGTGCTGTCGCCCACCGGCCGCGCGGTCGCCGTGGACGCCGCCGGCCGCGTGACCGGGGTGGTCTCCCAGCAGGCCATCGCCGAGGCCGTCCGCGCCGCCCACGCCTCGTCCGGGGACGCCGGCCCGGCCGGTGACGGCCGCGCCGACAAGGCCGGGGTCGCCCCGTGACCGGCTTCTTCGACATCCCCAGCGACCTCCAGCACAGCTGGGCCGGACTGATCGGGCTCCATGTGCGCGAGGCCCTGCTGCCGGTCGCCGCCGGGCTGCTGCTCGCGCTGCCGCTCGCCCAGCTGTGCGTGCGCTTCCGCCGGCTGTACCCGCCGGTGCTGGGCCTCACGACCGTGCTGTACGCCGTCCCCTCCCTGGCCTTCTTCGTGGTCCTCATCGACTACACCGGCCAGAGTGAACTCACCGTGATGATCCCGCTCGCCGTGTACAGCCTGGTCGTGCTGGTCCCGGCGATCGTCGACGGAGTGCGCTCGGTCCCCGACGAGACGCTGGCCGCCGCCACCGCCATGGGCTTCGGCCCTCTACGGCGGTACGCCCAGGTGCAGTTGCCCCTCGCCGCGCCCGCCATCATCGCCGGGCTGCGGGTGGCCACCGCGTCCAGCATCTCCCTGGTGAGCGTCGGCGCGCTGATCGGCAACCAGGGCGCCCTCGGCAACCTGCTCGCCGCCGCGCAGAAGTACGACCGGCCCGAACTCGCGGTGAACGCCGTGCTCACCATGGCCGCCCTCGCCGTCGTCTGCGACGCCCTGCTGGTTCTGCTCCGCATCGTGCTGACCCCGTGGATGCCCCGTTCCGGACACGGCGGGCGGGGGCGGCCCAAGACCGTCGCGCGCGGTGCCCGGCCCGGGCCCGGACTCGACACCGGAGGCGGGGCCCGGTGAACGTCCTCTCCTTCGTCGAGGCCTTCTTCAGCGACCCCGCCCAGTGGCAGGGCTACGACGGCATCCCCCAACGCCTGCTGGAACACCTCCAGTACACGCTGCTCGCCCTCGCCGTCGCCGCCGCGATCGGCCTGCCCGTCGGCCTGCTCACCGGCCACACCGGGCGCGGCGGGAACGCGGTCGCCTTCATCGCCAACGCCGCCCGCGCCCTGCCCAGCTTCGGTCTGCTGGTGCTGGTCGTCCTGCTCATCGGCTTCGGCCTGCTGCCCGTGATGATCCCCCTGGTGGTGCTCGCCGTGCCGCCGATCCTGGTGACAACCTACGAGGCGGTCCGCTCGGTCGACCCCTCGCCGGTGGACGCCGCCCGGGGCATGGGCATGCGGGAGTCGCGGATCCTGTTCCAGGTCGAACTGCCGGTGGCGCTGCCGCTCGTCCTCAGCGGACTGCGGTCGGCCGCCATCCAGATCGTGTCGACGGCCACCATCGCCGCCTACGTCAGCCTCGGCGGCTTCGGCCGGTACATCATCGACGGGCTCTACCAGCGCGACTACACCAAGGTGGTGGGCGGCGCCACCCTGGTCGCCGTGCTGGCCCTGGCCACCCTCGCGGTGTTCTGGGCCGCCGGCCGGCTGGCCGTCTCACCCGGGGTGCGGCGACGCTGACCGCCCGCACCCTCCCCGTCCCGCCCCGCACGGCCGGGGCGGTGACGGGCTGTCAGCCCCGCAGCCGCGGGCTCCGCACACCCGCCGGGGCGGGTGCCGGAAACCGTGACCAGGACGTTGTTGACCGCACTGAAGCGGCTGGATTGGATCGGTGAATGACTTCTACCGCGCGAGGCAGTTGGACGAGGACGAGCCACACCGGCGTGACGGCCGTCGCGCTCGCCGCCGCGGCGGCGCTGCTCGCGGGCTGCTCCTCCGGCGACACCGGCGACAACCCCCTGGCGGGGGAGAAGGCGGAGGCCGGGACCGTCGTCGTCGGCTCGAACAACTTCGCCGAGAGCACCCTGCTCGCCGACATCTACGGCGAGGCCCTGCGGGCCGAGGGCATCAAGGTCACCTACAAGCACAACATCGGCAGCCGTGAGACCACCTACGGCCTGATGAAGAACGGTTCCATCACCGTCCTGCCGGAGTACAACGGCTCGCTGCTGGCCTACCTCGACCCCGAGGAGGAGCAGAAGTCCGCGCAGGACGTCAACACCGCCGTCAAGGCGAAGCTGGACAAGAGCCTGACGCTGCTGGAGTCCTCGCCCGCCGAGGACAAGGACTCGGTCGCCCTCAACGCGCGGACGGCGAAGAAGTACGGCCTCACCGAGTCGTCGACCCTCGCCGACCTCAAGGAGGCGGCACCGGAGCTGGTGATCGGCGGTTCGCCCGAGTTCCAGACCCGCAAACAGGGGCTGAAGGGCCTCAAGGAGGTCTACGGACTGGAGTTCAAGTCCTTCAAGGCGCTCGACGCGGGCGGTCCGCTGACCCAGGAGGCGCTGACCCGCGACACCGTGCAGGCGGCGGACATCTTCACCACCGACCCGACCATCGTCAAGGAGAAGTTCGTCGTCCTGAAGGACCCGGAGAACCTCTTCGGATTCGCCAACGTGACCCCGCTGGTCAACAAGCAGGGCCTGTCCCAGAAGGGCGTCGACGCCCTCAACGCGGTCTCGGCCGCGCTGGACACCGAGACGCTGCTCGACCTGGACGCCCAGGTGCAGCTGGAGAAGAAGGACCCGCTGGACGTGGCCAGGGCCTGGCTGAAGTCGGCCGGCCTGGACTGACCGGAGCACGCCCGCGCGGGTCCGTGACGCGGGCTTCAGGGTGCCGGGGCGGCCGCCGCGATCAGCCGGTCGATCAGGGCGATCAGCACGTCCCGGCACGACTGGCGCTCCCGCGCGTCGCACAGCAGCACCGGCACGTCCGACGGCAGGGCCAGCGCCTCCCGGATGTCCTCCACGGGGTAGGGGTGCTCACCGTGGAAGCCGTTCACGGCGACGACGAAGGGGATGCCCCGGCGCTCGAAGAAGTCGATCGCCGCGAAACTCGACCGCGGCCGGCGCACGTCCACCACGACCACCGCCCCCAGCGCGCCGATGGCCAGGTCGTTCCACATGAACCAGAACCGCTGCTGGCCCGGCGTGCCGAAGAGGTACAGCACGAGGTCGTCCGAGACGGTGATCCGGCCGAAGTCCAGGGCGACCGTGGTGGCACGTTTCTCCTCGATGCCGTCCAGGTCGTCGACGTCCAGCCCGGCCAGGGTCAGCGGCTCCTCGGTGCGCAGCGGCACGATCTCGCTGACCGAGCCGACCAGGGTGGTCTTGCCCACGCCGAAGCCCCCGGCGATCAGGATCTTGACCGTGTCGGGTGCCGGGCGCCCGCCGGGCGCCTGAGCGGTGGCGTCAGAGGCGGCCAAGTCCGTCCCTCACTTTCTGCAGCAGGTCCAGGTCCGGGGTGGTGCGGGTGACCGGGTGCGGCGGCCGGGCGGTGATCCGGCCCGCCTCCAGCAGGTCGCACAGCAGGATCACCACCACGCTCACCGGCAGGTCCAGCCGGGCGGCGAGCTCCGCCACCGCCACCGGCTCGGCGCACATCCGCAGGATCCGCGTGTGCTCCGGCTGCGGCCGGGTGCCCGTCACGGGCTGCGGATCGACCGCCGTGACCGTGGTGATCAGCGTGAAGTCGGCCCGGCTGGGCCGGGTCCGGCCGCCCGTCAGCGTGAACGGACGTACCAGCCGGCCCGCCGGATCGCCTCCCCCCACCTCACACGCCGGGGTCGACGACGGGCCCGGCGGTGCCCCGGGGCGCCGCGCTGAGGTGCTCACCGATCTTCTTCACGAGCATGTTCATCTGGTACGCCACCACCCCGACGTCCGCGCCCGGACCGGTCAGCACCACCAGGTGCGCACCGGGGCCGGCCGCGGTGAGGATCAGGTAGCTGTTGGCCATCTCGATCAGCGCCTGGCGCACCGGCCCGCCCCGGAAGTCCATGCTGACGCCCTTGCTCAGGCTCATCAGGCCGGAGGCGGTCGCCGCGAGGCGTTCGGCGTCGTCCCGGAGGAAGCCGGTGGACTTGCTCACCACCAGCCCGTCCTCGGAGAGCACCACGGCCTGGTTGACGTCGGCGACCCGCTCCACGAGTCCGGTCAGCAGCTGGTCGAGCTGGGTGTGCGTGGCGGGGATGGGGCGTGTCATGGCGGTGTTCCTTCGTGAGCGGTGGTCGGCGATCGTCGGTCAGCGATCGGCGGGAGGGGTCGAGAACTCGGGGGTGGCGGCGGGCGGATGCTCCGCCGCCGGGCCGGCGTCGCCGGGCAGCGTGCCGTCGGCGCCGTCGTCTGTGCCGTCGACGGTGCCGCTGCGCAAGGACCGGGCGTCGCGGCCGTTCGGGCGGGCCCGGTCGGCCCCGGCCCGGCGGGTCCCGGCCTGGTCGGTCCCGGCCTGGTCGGTCCCGGCCCGGTCGGTCCGGCGGGTCCGGTGGGCCTGGCTGTTCCGGTCGTTCGTGGTGGCCCGGTCGTTCGTGGCGTCCCGGTCGCCGTGGTCGGTCAGGTCGTTGGTCCCGTCGGTCAGGTCGGTCCCGTCGTCCGTCTCGTCGGTCCGGTCGTCCGTCTCGTCGGTGCGGTCGTTCGTGTCGGCCCCGTCGTCCCGCGCGCGGGACGTGCCGCGCTGGAACCCGCCCAGGGAGGACGCGGCGCGCTCCGCCGTGAAGTCCTGGTGGGAGGACTCCCCGCCGGGCTCGGGGACGCTCTCCTCGCGCAGTTCGGCCGCCAGGCTGGTCTGCGGCACGCGGCGGGGGAGCGGGACGAGCCCGCCCCGGCGGCCGGCGGCCCCGGCCGTGGTGGCGCCGCGCGCGGGAGCCGGGGCGGCGGCACGGCGGGACGGGCCGCCGCCGTGCGCGGGGCCGGGCTCCCCGGGGGCGGCGGGGCCGTCCGGGGCCGTTCCGTCCGGCGCGTCCGGTCCGTCCGCTCCGTCCGGGGCCCCGGACGCCCCGGGGGCCGGTACGGTCGTCCCCGGACCCGGGGCGGCGGGGGAGCCGGGGTCGTCCTCCGGGGCTTCCCGGACCACGATGTCGTGCGGGACCAGCACGATCGCCGTGGTCCCGCCGTAGGGCGAGGAGCGCAGGGTGACGGCGATGCCGTGCCGGTGCGCGAGCTGGGAGACCACGAACATGCCGAGCCGCAGGTCGTCCGCGAGCGCCACCACGTCGAACTGCGGCGGGGTCGCCAACTGGGCGTTGAAGGAGGCGTAGTCCTCCTCCGACAGCCCGAGCCCCCGGTCCTCGACCTCGACCGCGAGGCCCCTGGCCACCATGGCCGCCCGCACCACGACCGGGCTCGGCGCCGGGGAGTAGGCCGTCGCGTTGTCGATCAGCTCGGCCAGCAGGTGGATGACGTCGGCCACCGCGGGCGGGGCGATGGCGATCTCCTCCTCCTCGGTCTGCACCTCCACCCGCTGGTACTCGGCGACCTCGCCGACGGCGCTGCGCAGGATGTCGATCAGGGCGACCGGCCGGCTCCAGGTGCGGCCCGGCCGTTCCCCGCTGACGATGACCAGGTTCTCCTCGTAGCGGCGCAACTGGCTGGCCGTGGAGTCCAGTTCGTACAGGCCCTTGAGGACCTCCGGGTCGGTGTGCCGGCGTTCCAGCGCGTCCAGCTTGCTCAGCTGGAGGTTCACCAGGTTCTGGCTCTGCCGGGCGATGCCCAGGATGATCTTCTGGAAGCCCCGCCGGGCGTCGGCGAGTTCGACCGCCGTGTGCACGGCCGTGCGCTGCGCGGTGTTGAACGCCTGCGCCACCTGGCCCAGTTCGTCATCGCCGTAGTCCAACGGCGTCGTCGCGGACTCCGGGTCGACCTTCTCGCCGCGCTCCAGCCGGGCCACCACGTCCGGCAGCCGCTCCTCGGCCAGGCTCAGCGTGGCCAGCCGCAGACCGCGCAGCCGCCGGGACAGCGACCGGGTGATCCGCCAGGACATGCCCACGCAGACCAGCAGGGCCGCCAGTCCGCCCGCGCTCAGCGCGGCGGCCGTCAGCAGCAGACCGCGGGCCTCGTCGGCGCTGCGGGTGAGCAGTCCGTCGGTCTCCGTCCGGATCACCGCCGTGTACTGCGCCGACACCTCGCCCCAGGCCGCGTCCCACCGGCGCTGCGCGTCCGGCAGGGCGACGCGGCCGTCCTCGCCGGAGGGACGCGCCGCGAGCACCTGGTCCTCGATCTTCTCCAGGGTCCGCCACTCGGGGCTCGCCAGGATCTTCTCCGTCCGGGTCCGGGCGTGGTCCCGCAGCGACGGCAGGATCTGGTCCCGCACCAGCCAGCGGCGCGTGCTCACCAGCGTCGCGAAGTCCGCCCGTTCCCCGCTGTCCAGGTGCCCGGACGGCCAGGCCAGGGTGAGCAGCGTGTCGCCGCGGGACATCAGTTCCGCCGCCTGCTCCATCGACACCAGCGGTCCGGCCTGCGAGGTGAGGTCGCCGTCGTCGACCTGGGACAGCTCCCGGAAGGCGTGGATCTGCTCGTCGATGATCGACGTGTAGTGGTCGAGCGCCTGCTCGGGCGTGATGTCACCGGGATCGTCGATCTGGTCCCGGTAGTACTCCAGGCTGCCCGCCGAACCGAGGACCGAGTACATCCGGTCCGACACCCGCGCCGGTGCCGCGGCGATCGCCTCCGCCTGGCCGACGAGCCGGGCCACCGCCCGGTCGGTCCGTTCCCGCTGGGCGTCCAGTGCGCCGCGGGAGGTCCGGGGCGAGGAGAGCCAGGCGGCGGTCAGGCCGCGTTCGCGCTGCAGGGCGAGCGCCGCCTCGGTGCCCATCGCGCCCGTCGACCGGCTCAGCTCCGTCTGCGCCCGCAGCCGCAGGCCCTCCGAGAACATCTGCGTCGTCGTCACGCCCCACATCGCGGCGAGGGTGACGCCCGGCACCAGTGCCAGGAGCACCAGCGAGATACGTATGGAGCCGAGTCGGCGCCGGGCACCTGTCCGTGGAGACATCGTCGTCCTAGAGCGGTCGGGTCGAAGGGGGCGGAGGCGGTGCGCAGGATGCTATCCGCACGGGTGAGCGCGCGTCCCGGGCGGGACCGAAATCTTTCGACACGTCCCGGGCGGGCCGGTGTCAACGGGTGCCGTCGGCCGCGAACTTCGCGACCGAGGCGACGTTGTCCCTGGTGACGAACGCCGGGCCGGTGAGCACGGGGGCCACCCCGCCCCCGCTGACGTTGCCGTTCGTCCGGTACAGCCACAGCGCGTCGACGGCGAGGTAGCCCTGCAGGTAGGGCTGCTGGTCCACGGCGAACCGGACGTCGCCGCGGCGCACCGCGGCCACCAGGTCCTCGTTGATGTCGAACGTGGCGACGCCGGCCCTGCTGCCCGCCTCCTCGACCGCGTCGACCGCGGTGAGGGCGTACTGGGCCCCCAGGGTGACGACCTCGTCGATGGACGGGTCCTGGCGCAGCCGGGCGGCGACGATGCCGGAGACGGCACGCATGTCGGTGCCGTCCACGTAGAGGTTGTCCGTCCTCCCGGCGAACGCCTTCCGCACGCCGGCGCAGCGCGCCTCCAGGGCGACGTTGCCGCGTTCGTGGACGACGCACAGGGTGTGCCGCGCCTTCAGGCCGTTGAGCCTCTCGCCCACCGCCCGGCCGGCCACGCTCTCGTCCTGCCCGAAGTACCCGAGCAGTCCGGCCGGCTTCCAGGCGTCGATACCGGAGTTGAGCCCCACGACGGGGATGCCGGCGGCCCGCGCCTCGCCGACGGGGCCCTGCATCGCCTGCGGTTTGGCCAGGGTGACGGCGATGCCGTCGACCCCGTCCTCGACGGCGTCGCGCATCAGTTCCGCCTGACCGGCCGGGTCGTCGTCGCTCACGTACGTCAGCTCGATGCCGTCCTTGGCCGCCGCGGCCTCGGCGCCCTTGCGCACCAGGTCCCAGAAGGCGTCGCCCTCGCCGCCGTGCGCGATCAGGGCGACCTTCATCCTCCCGGCACCGCCCGATCCCCCGGCGCCCTCGGAGTCCTCCCCGCCGAACGCCGAGCAGCCCGCCGCCAGCAGGACGACGGCGACGGCGAGAACGGCGAGGCGGGCGGGGCGTCTTCCCGGGGTGCGGTGGAACCGGGAGGGAGTGTTCATGGGAACGCGGACCTCGCTGTACGGCAGAGCAAGAGCAGGGGGAGAGTGCGGTCGGAGCAGCACGGACGCACCGCCGGGTGACTCTCGCTGGCCCGGAGCCAACCCTGTCCCTCCACCGGTCGTCAAGTGGCCGGCCACGGGAAGTGAGCTGCCGCTGCCGCATTGTGATGAACCGTGACACCCGAGGTGGGAGGGGGTACGGCGTCCCGAGGGAAGGAACCGCGCGGACGGTACGGTCCGGGCCGCGGCGCCCCCGGGCGGGGTCCGGCGGTACGGCTCCGGTCGCCGCGGTGACGTGCCGGGGCTGCCCGTCCGGGGTGACGGGCCCGGTGGCGCCCGTTCCGCCGCGGCGGGCCCGCGCGGCACCGAGGGTGCCCGGGAGGCGGAACGAGGGTTTCCCCCGTATCCCCCCGGCCGCCGGGCTGCCTATCGTTCGAGCGCGGCCGAACCGGCGGGTAACCCCCGCGCGGTTCCCGGCACCCCGTGAGCGGGGTCCCGGTCGGCGTGGCCGCCACCGGTCCGGCGGGCCGGCCGGGTGCGGATGGGGCCCCGGCCGGCCCGCCGTTCACCTGCGGCTGGACGCGTGAACGGGCCCGTTGAAGACCGGACGTGCTGTTTCCTCTCAGCCTCCTCCCGTCGTTTCCCTCCCGGTTCGCCGGATGTGTGCCAGGTCGGGGCCGACCGGGGTGACTCCCGCCGCCGGACGGTGAGTTATCGTGTACACCGGGTGAGAAACAAACGGCATGACCCGTTCCTTTTTCCGGCTCAGGAGTTCAGTCGATGGCCAGGCAGGTACGCGCCGAACAGACCCGTTCGACGATCATCACGGCGGCCGCCGAACTGTTCGACCGGCAGGGCTACGAATCGACGAGTCTCAGCGACATCGTCGAGCACGCCCATGTCACCAAGGGGGCCCTGTACTTCCACTTCGCGGCCAAGGAGGACCTGGCGCACGCGATCCTGGAACTGCAGTCCCGCACCTGCCGCACCCTGGCCCGGGAGACCGAGGCGCGAGGGCACACCTCGCTGGAGGCGCTGATGCGTCTCACCTTCTGCATAGCCAGGCTGTCCGCCGACGACCCCGTCCTGCGCGCCGGACTCCGGCTCGCCACCGGCGGCACCCGGCCCCGCCCTCCGCTCACCCACCCCTTCACCGAGTGGCTGGACATCGTCACGGCCCGCCTGCTCGGCGCGGTCAAGGAGGCCGACGTCCACCCCGACGTCGACATCGACGTCGTCGCCCACTCCCTGGTCTGCTTCTTCATCGGCACCCGCGTGGTGGGCCGCTCCCGCGAACCCGTCGCCCGGCAGCCCCGCCGCACCGCCGAGATGTGGCAGATCCTCATCCGCGGTCTGGTGCCGGTGACCCGGCGCGCGCGGTACCTCAGCCTGGCCGCCCGGCTGGAGCGGGAGATCGCCCCGGTCTGACACCGGCCACCGGGCCCCGTGCCCCCTCGCGCGCTACGGTGAGGCCCATGTCCCACACCCCCGCCGCCGACGTGCTCCTCGGCAACGAACCCGGCTCGTTCCCCCGCAGCGTGCTGGCCGACCGGCACCCGGCGATCATCCGGCAGGTGCGTGACTCCTTCCCGTACGAGCCCGCGCAGCACCGCGCCCTCGACGCCCTGCTGGCCCAGTGCACCGAGGGCGTGATCGAGCCCCTCCCCGCCGACGCGCACGACCGCCACCACTGGCTCGCCTGGGGGATGGAGACGTACGCCGGGCAGTCCTGGTTCGACGTGCCCTGGCTGTGGTCGGAGAGCTGGTTCTACCGGCAACTGCTGGACGCCGTCGGCTACTTCGGTCCCGGGCCCTGGCAGGGCATCGACCCCTTCCGGCCGTCGAAGCTGGCCGAGCTCGACTCACCCGCGACGGCCGAGGAACTGGCCGCCCTCGACGACCTCGCCGGCCTGGCCCCGGACGAACGCGACCGGGCCCTGCTGCACGGCTCGTTGTGGGGCAACCGCGCCGACCTCGGCTTCCGGATGTCGGCCGGGGGCGCCGAACCGGCCGACGCCGCGCCGGGCCTGGTCGCCGACGACAGCGAACGCCTGTGGGCGCTGGTCGACACCGCCTCCGGCCCCGTCACCCTCGCCCTGATCGCCGACAACGCGGGCCGCGAACTCGTGCCCGACCTGCTGCTGTTGGCCCACCTCCTCGCCCACGGCCGCATCGGACGGGCGGTGCTGCACGTCAAGCCGTACCCGTACTACGTCTCCGACGCCACCACCGCCGACGTCGTCGACGCCGTCCGCCGGCTGCGCGACGCCCAGGGAGCGGCGGCGGAGTACGGCCACCTGCTGTGGGACGCCCTCGCCGACGGCCGCCTCCGGATCGGCGCGCACGCCTTCTTCTGCTCGCCCCTGCCGTACGAGGACATGCCCGGCGACCTCCGTGCCGACCTCGCCGCCGCCGGCCTCACCGTGGTCAAGGGTGACCTCAACTACCGCCGCCTGGTGGGAGACCGGCGGTGGCCGCCCACCACGCCGTTCGCCGACGTCACCGCTCACTTCCCCGGGCCGGTGGCCGCCCTGCGCACGCTGAAGTCCGACGTGATCACCGGACTGGACCCGGACACCGAGGCCGCCCTGGTCGCGGCGGAGGAGCAGCGGTGGCGGACCAGCGGCACCCACGCCCTCATCCAGGTACGGGAGTAGGGCACGAAGGCGCCCCGGACCTCCCCATCACCCCCGGTTCACGCGATGGTGTGATCATGTCCGGGCCGGCGGATGCCGCCGGGGAGCCACGGGTAGGGCCCGGCCATGACGCAGCCGTTCGAACTCCCGCACTTCTACCTGCCGCACCCCGCGCGGCTCAACCCGCACGTCGACGAGGCCCGGGCCCACTCGACGGCGTGGGCGCGCGAGATGGGCATGCTGGAAGGATCCGGAGTCTGGGAGCAGGCCGACCTCGACGCACACGACTACGGCCTGCTCTGCGCCTACACCCATCCCGACTGCGACGGACCCGCGCTGTCCCTCATCACCGACTGGTACGTGTGGGTCTTCTTCTTCGACGACCACTTCCTGGAGAAGTACAAGCGCACCCAGGACCGCCCCGCCGGCAAGGCCCACCTCGACCGGCTCCCGCTGTTCATGCCCGCCGACCCCACGGCCCCGGTCCCGGAGCCGGAGAACCCGGTAGAGGCCGGCCTCGCCGACCTGTGGGCGCGCACCGTGCCCGCCATGTCCGCCGACTGGCGCCGCAGGTTCGCCGTCGCCACCGAGCACCTGCTCAACGAGTCGCTGTGGGAACTGTCCAACATCAACGAGGGCCGGATCGCCAACCCCGTCGAGTACATCGAGATGCGCCGCAAGGTGGGCGGCGCCCCGTGGTCCGCGGGACTCGTCGAGTACGCCACCGCCGAAGTGCCCGCCGCCGTCGCCGGCACCCGGCCGCTGCGCGTGCTCATGGAGACCTTCTCCGACGCCGTCCACCTGCGCAACGACCTGTTCTCCTACCAGCGGGAGGTCGAGGACGAGGGGGAGAACAGCAACGGCGTCCTCGTCGTCGAGACCTTCTTCGACTGCACCACCCAGGAGGCCGCCGACATCGTCAACGACGTCCTCACCTCCCGGCTCCACCAGTTCGAGCACACCGCGTTCACCGAGGTGCCCGCGATCGCGCTGGAGAAGGGGCTCGCGCCGCACGAGGTGGCGGCCGTCGCGGCGTACGCCAAAGGGCTCCAGGACTGGCAGTCCGGCGGCCACGAATGGCACCTGCGCTCCAGCCGCTACATGAACGAGGGCGCGCGGACCACCGCCCCGTGGGGCGTCCCCGCCGGGCCCGGCACCTCCGCCGCCGACGTGCGCGCGCTGCTCACCGCCGCGGGCGCCGAGCGGCTGCGCCCCCACACCCACGTGCCGTACCAAAAGGTCGGCCCCTCCGTCATCCCCGACATCCGCATGCCGTTCCCGCTGGCGCTCAGCCCCCACCTCGACGCCTCCCGCGCCCACCTCGCCGACTGGTGCCGGCGCATGGGCATCCTCGCCGAGGGCGTCTGGGACGAGGACAAGCTGGACGCCTACGACCTCGCGCTGTGCTCCGCCGGCATCGACCCGGACGCCACCCCCGAGGCGCTCGACCTCAGCGCCCAGTGGCTCGCCTTCGGCACCTACGGCGACGACTACTACCCGCTGGTCTACGGCCACCGCCGCGACCTGGCCACGGCCCGGGTGACCACCGCCCGCCTGTCGGACTGCATGCCCCTCGACGGCGAACCGGTGCCGCCCCCCGCCAACGCGATGGAGCGCTCCCTGGCCGACCTGTGGGCACGCACCACGGCCGCCATGACCCCCGAACAGCGGGTCCCGCTGAGGAACGCCGTGAACGTCATGACCGAGAGCTGGCTGTGGGAGCTGGCCAACCAGATCCACCACCGCGTGCCCGACCCGGTGGACTACCTGGAGATGCGCCGCCAGACCTTCGGCTCGGACCTGACGCTGAGCCTGTGCCGGACCGGCCACGGCCCGGCCGTCCCGCCCGAGGTCTACCACAGCGGTCCGGTGCGCTCCCTGGAGAACGCGGCGGTCGACTTCGCCTGCCTGCTCAACGACGTCTTCTCCTACCAGAAGGAGATCGAGTACGAGGGCGAGATCCACAACGCGATCCTCGTCGTGCAGAACTTCTTCGGCTGCGACTACCCGTCCGGCCTACGGGTCGTCCATGACCTGATGAGCCGCCGCCTGACCCAGTTCGAGCACGTCGCGGAACACGAACTGCCGGTGGTGTACGACGACTTCGAGCTGTCCGGAGAAGCCCGGGACATCATGCGGGACTACGTGGAGGACCTGCGCAACTGGATGGCGGGCATCCTGCACTGGCACCGCAGCGTCGACCGCTACAAGCACGAGTGGCTCGCCGGGCGGGCCCACGGCTTCCTGCCCGACCGCCCACCCGTCCTGACCGTCCCGTCGGTCCCGGGGGTCCCGGTGGCCCCTTCGGCCCCGGTGGCCCTCTCGGTCCCGTCCGTCCCGTCGGTCCCGTGGACGGGGGCACCGCCGCGGAGCGCGGCGGCCGGCCGGATCGCCTCCCACACCTGACCGCCGTCCAGTCTCACTCGTTCGTGGCTCGTCGGCCGGCCGCCCGCCGGGTAGCTCTCCGGACGGAGGCGATCGATGGAACAGACAGCGTTGCGGCCCCGGCCGATGCCCGGCCGGGAGCCGGACGGCGAACGGGCGGGCGGGACCGGCGGCCGGCCGGATCCCGGCCGCGGACGGCGGACCACGGAAGGGGGACGGGAGGACGGGCCCGGTCCCGTCCCCGGGCGGACCCGGCCGCACGCCGCCCGCCGGCGCGGCCGCCGGCCGGCGGCCGCCCTGTTCACCGCGCTCGTCGGCACGGTGCTGGTCCTCGCCGGGGTCGGGCTCGGGGCGACGGGCGCCGCCGTCATCGGGGCGGACGGCATCGCCGAGCTGCGGCGGCAGGCGGGCCTGCCGGTCACCGGGCCGTCCGCGGCCTCCGGCCCCGCACCGCAGGCCGCCCCGGCTCCCGCCCCGCCCGCCGCGCGGGCCCCCGCCCCCGCCGTCGCCGGGCTCGGCCTGGAGGTGGCGGACGACCGGAGGCCGGGCGCCCTGGTCGTCGGCGTGCACGTCCCCGGCCCGGGGTACGCGGCCGGGCTCGTCCGGGGCGACGTCCTGCTCGCCCTCGACGCCACCCGCATCGACACCGCCGCGGACCTCGCCCGCGCCGTCGCCCGGGCCCGTCCGGGACGGGAGGTCACCCTGACCGTGCGCCACCGCAGCGGCGCCCACCAGCAGCTGACGGCCGTGCCGGGCATCGTCACATGACGGGCGCCCGGCCCGGCCGCCCGCCCCGCGAACCCCGCGAACCGGCTCGCGCCGCCGCTCCCGGACGGGCAGGATGCTGCCGTAGCCCTCACGCCCACCCCGGGAGGCCCGGATGAACGGCACCGCGCCCGCGCCCTTCACCGCCGACGACCACCGGGCCCGCATGGAGCGTGCGGTGCGCCAGGCCGCCGACGCGGGGCTGGCCGGCCTGCTGGTCGCCCCCGGCCCGGACCTGGCGTGGCTCACCGGCTACACCCCGCCCGCCGACACCGAACGGCTCACCCTGCTGGTCCTGACACCGGACCGCGACCCCGTCCTGGTGGTCCCCGCCCTGGAGGCCCCCGACGCCGAGCGGGCCCCCGGCGCCCCGGCCCTGACCCTGCGCGACTGGACCGACGGCACGGACCCCCACGCCGCGACCGCCGCCCTGCTGGACCCCGCCGGCCGCTACGGCATCAGCGACAACGCCTGGGCGCTGCACCTGCTGGCCCTCCAGCGGGCGCTGCCCGGCACCGCCTACGTCTCCCTCACCGACGCCCTGCCGATGCTCCGTGCCGTCAAGGACCCGGCCGAACTGGAGCTGCTGGCGGCCGCCGGAGCCGCCGCGGACGCCGCGTTCGAGGAGATCCGGACCGTGACGTTCGCCGGGCGCCGGGAGCGGGACGTGGCCGCCGACCTCGCCGCCCTCCTGCTGCGCTTCGGACACCAGCGGGTCGACTTCACCATCGTCGCCTCCGGCCCCAACGGCGCCCACCCGCACCATGAGGCCGGCGACCGCGTCATCGGGCACGGCGACATGGTCGTCCTCGACTTCGGCGGGCTGAAGGACGGCTACGGCTCCGACACCTCCCGCACCGTCCACGTCGGCGAGCCCACCGACGAGGAACGCCGGGTGCACGACCTCGTGCGCGCGGCCCAGGAGGCCGGGTTCCGCGCCGTGCGCCCCGGCGCCGCCTGCCAGGACGTCGACCGGGCCGCCCGCGCCGTCATCGCCGACGCCGGACACGGGGAGCACTTCGTCCACCGCACCGGGCACGGCATCGGCGTCACCACCCACGAGCCGCCCTACATGGTCGAGGGCGAGGAGCAGCCGCTCGTGCCCGGGATGTGCTTCTCCGTCGAACCCGGCGTCTACCTGCCCGGCCGGTTCGGCGTCCGCATCGAGGACATCGTCGCCGTCACCGCCGACGGCGGACGGCGGCTGAACGACACCGTCCGGGAGCTGGTGACAGTGGACTGAGGTCTCACCGATGCCCCCGCCCCGCCCTCCGAACGACAACGGCGCGACCATGACCCAGGCACCGACACCCACCGCGGACAGCGTCCGCGCACTGCTGCGCACCCTGCTGAAGGACGACGGCGGCGGACGCGACCACCCCCTGGCACCCGACCGGGTCCGGTCCGTCGCCGAGGGCGGCCGGCCCGGCACCTGGTGGGTCGGCGACCGCCACGTGCTGCGGCTCGCCCCCGACCGCGAGGCGAGCATCCGTCAGCGCCGCGAGCTCAGGGTGCGCGACCTGGTCCGCCCGCACGTCCCGGTCGCCGTCCCGGTCAGCGTGGCGCAGGGCGAGTGGGCGCCCGGCCTGAGCTGCACCCTCGACACCCGCGTGCCCGGCGGGTCCGCCGAGGAGCACCGGGTGTCCGCCGTCGGCGAGACGGACCTCGCCGGACTGCTGACCGGGCTGCGCGACGTGCCCGCCCGGCAGGCGGAGACGTTCGGCGTGCCGCGCGTCGCCCCGCGTTCCCTGGAGTCGCTGCGCGGGGCCGCCCGCACCGCCGCCGAACAGCTCGCGCCGGCCGACGAGTTCGACCCGGTCCGGCTGGGGCAGCTCACCCAGCCCGCCGCGGTCCAGCTCGCCGCCCAGCCCGGCTCGGCCGTCCTCACCCACCACGCCCTCACCGGCGACCGCCTCGTGGTCGGCGCGGACGGCCGGGTGCGCGGCGTCCTCGGCTGGGGCGGCACGGTGGTCGGCGACCCGGCCGAGGACATCGCGGGCCTCGCCGTCGCCGTGGGCGCCCCGGCCGCCGTCCGGGCCGCCACCCTCGCCGGGTACGGCGCCCGACCCTGCCTGCGCGGCCTGTGGCTGGCCCGCTGCGACGCCGTCCTGCACCTCGCCGGGGCGCTCGCCGGCCGCCCTGCCGCGCCGCTGCCGCTGCTGCGCGTCCGGCTGCGCCGCGCGTGGGAGGCGATCCTCCTGGAGCGCGTCACCGACCTGCGGGGCCCGGACGACGCCGTCTGACCCGGCCCCGGCCCACCCGGCCCCCCGGCACGCCACGAACCCCGCCGCCGTCCTCAGTCCTGGAGCAGCACGACCGCCGACTCGGCGGGCACGTGCAGCACACCGTCCGGTCCCGGGGCGTCGACCGGCTCCCACGCGGCCAGCACCCGCGCGTGCGGCGCGCCCAGGGCGATCGCGGCGGGCCCGTCGGCGAGGTTCACGGCGACCAGGACGTCACCGCGCCGGAACGCCAGCCAGCGGCGCTCCTCGTCGAAGGCCACCTTGGTGTCGGCGAGGTCGGGGTCGGTGAGGTCCGGCTGCTCCCCGCGCACGGCGATCAGCCGCCGGTACCAGTCCAGCACCCGCGCGTGCGGCTCGCGCTCCGGCTCCGACCAGTTCAGGCACGAGCGGTCCCGGGTCGCCGGGTCCTGCGGGTCCGGCACCTCCCGCGCCGTCCAGCCGTGCGCCGCGAACTCCCGCCGCCTGCCCTCGCTCACCGCCTTGGCGAGCGCGGCGTCGGTGTGGTCGGTGAAGAACTGCCAGGGCGTGCCCGCCGCCCACTCCTCGCCCATGAACAGCATGGGCGTGAAGGGCGCCGTCAGCGTGAGCGCCGCCGCGACGGCCAGCCGCCCCGGGGACACCAGCGCGGCCAGCCGGTCCCCCTGGGCGCGGTTGCCGACCTGGTCGTGGGTCTGGCTGTAGCCGAGCAGGCGGTGCCCGGCGACCCGGGTGCGGTCCAGCGGCCGGCCGTGGTGGCGGCCCCGGAAGCTGGAGTAGGTGCCGTCGTGGAAGAAGCCCCCGGTCAGGGTCTTGGCGAGGGCCGCGAACGGGGCCCGCGCGAAGTCGGCGTAGTAGCCCTGCGACTCGCCGGTCAGCGCGGCGTGCAGCGCGTGGTGGAAGTCGTCGTTCCACTGTGCGTGCACCCCGAGGCCGCCGTCCCGGCGGGGCGTGATCACCCGCGGGTCGTTCAGGTCCGACTCGGCGACCAGGAACAGCGGACGGCCCGTCTCCGCGGCCAGGGTGTCCATGGCGTCGGACAGCTCCTCCAGGAAGTGGTACGCCCGGGTGTCCACCAGGGCGTGCACCGCGTCCAGGCGCAGTCCGTCGATCCGGTAGTCCCGCAGCCACGCCAGCGCGCTGTCGGTCAGATACGTGCGCACCTCGTCCGAGCCGGGGGCGTCCAGGTTCACCGCCGAGCCCCACGGGGTGTGGTGCGTGTCCGTGAAGTACGGTCCGAACTCGGGCAGGTAGTTGCCCGACGGCCCGAGGTGGTTGTGCACCACGTCCAGGACCACCCCCAGGCCCAGCGCGTGCGCCCGGTCGACGAAGCGTTTCAGTCCCTCCGGCCCGCCGTACGGCTCGTGCACGGCCCACAGCGACACGCCCTCGTACCCCCAGCCGTGCCGTCCGGGGAAGGGGCACACGGGCATCAGCTCGACGTGCGTGACCCCCAGCTCCGCGAGGTGGCCGAGCCGGTCCGCGGCCGCGTCGAACGTGCCCTCGCGGGTGTACGTGCCCACGTGCAGCTCGTAGAGCACGGCCCCCGGCAGCGGGCGTCCGTCCCACCGCGTGCGCCAGTCGTACCGGTCGTGGTCGACGACCGCGCTGAGCCCGTCCGGGCCGTCCGGCTGCCGGCGCGAGCGCGGATCGGGCCGGACCGGCCCGCCGTCCAGCGAGAAGCCGTACCGCGAGCCGTCCCGCGCGTCGGCCTCCCCCCGCCACCACCCCTCCCGCCGCGCGTCACGCTCCAGCGCGTGGGTGACGCCGTCGCACTCGAGCGTCACACGGCCGGCCTGTGGTGCCCACACCTCGAACTGCACGGACGGTTCCCCTTCGTCTGCTCACCGTGACGTAGCCCGTCCATCGTGCGGTATCCGCGATCGATCCGCCGGTGAATCCGCCCTTTCGCGGCGGGTGTCGCCGTACGCCGGGGCCCGGCCGGGCGGCGGTCGCCCGCTTTCTGGACAGGCGGGCCCGCACTGACCGACAATCACGTGCGTGACGTCGTCCTTCGAGTTCAACACGTACCCCGCGCGGTTGTCCGACGCGGAGCGCGACAAGGCGCTGAAGGTGCTCCGGGACGGCGCCGCCACCGGCCGGCTGTCCCACGACACCTTCGTCCGGCGCATGGAACTCGCCCTCGCCGCCCGCCGTCCCGAGGAACTCGCCGCGCTCACCGCCGACCTGCGGGCCGAGGGCCGCCTCTCCCGGCTGGTCTTCGGCTCCGTGGAGGCGGTCTCCGGGTTCGGCGTGCGGCTGCGCCGGGCCTGGCAGGCGGAGCGGCTGCCCAAGCTGCTGCTGCCGCACCCGCAGACGGGCCACCCGCTGCGGATCGGCCGCGACCCCGCCAACGGGCTGCGGCTCAACCACGAGACGGTCTCCCGCGTCCACGCCGAACTGCACCACCAGGGCGGCCTGTGGGTGCTGCGGGACCTGGGGTCGACCAACGGCACCACGGTCAACGGCCGGCGGGTCGTCGGCGCGGCCGTCGTGCGGGAGGGCGACCAGGTCGGCTTCGGACGGATGACGTACCGGCTCTCCGCGGACTGACCCGGCGCCCTCCGCCCTCCACCCTCTCACCGGACGCCGGCCGGCGCCGCGGCACCCGGCACCCTCCCGTTCGGGTGAGCCGGGGTGCGGTGGGCGGCCCGCCGTGCCGATGCATCGGGCATGACGCACACCACGACCCACGCGCGACGCGCCACGGGAGCCGGAGACGACACGGGACCGGTACGGGACACCGGGGCGGTCCGCGGTCCGCGGACCGTCAGGGGCGCGCGAGCGCTGCGGGGCACCCTGCTCGCGGCGGCCGTCCTCCTCGCCTGCGCCGCCCCCGTCCAGGCGGACCCCGACCCCACCGCCCCGGAGCCCGCCCCCACCGCCCCGGACCGCTGGCTCCACCTCACCGTCGGACCGGGCGAGGCCCCCTCGGCCGCGGACCCGGGCACCCTGCTGCTCTGCGACCCGCCCCGGGGCCACCGGCGGGCCGCCGACGCCTGCGCCGAACTGGAGGCCGCGGACGGCCGCATCGCCGGCATCCCGCCCAAGGAGGTGATGTGCACGATGGTCCACGCGCCGGTGACCGTCCAGGCGCGCGGCATGTGGCGGGGCCGCCCGGTCGCGTACACCGAGACCTTCCCCAACGCCTGTGTGATGGCCGCCCGGACGGGTTCGGTCTTCACCGCGGACGGGCCGTAGGGGAGACGCGGGTGCGGGGAGGGGCGGGTGCGAAGAGGGGCGGGCGTTCTCAGAGCGCCCGCTCGCGCGCCTGGAGCGCCGCCGCCACCACGGCGCGCGACTGGTGCTCCACCTGGTGCTCCACGGGGACCCAGCGGGCCCGGAACCGCACCGCGAAGGCATCGCTCCACAACGCCACCAGGTGCTCCAGCCGGGCCGCCGCCCGTTCGTCGCTGTCGCGCAGCTCCCGCAGCAGCATGGCCGCCGCCCGCAGCGGAACCCGCCGTGCGAACGCGTCCACGCTGCCGACGTACGCCCGCGTGCCGTCGACGGGCGGGGTGCGCGCCAGGTCGGCGGCCAGCCCCGGTACCAGTTCCAGACCCCACGTGGCCGCCCGCAGCAGCGGGCCGCCGCCGGACTCCGGGCGCGGCCGCGCCTGCTCCAGGACCCGCCGCACCGCGTCCGCGTCCCGCAGCAGCCGGTGCGACAGGTGCCGCATCGCCGCCGCCGGGGCGGGGTGCGGCGCCGGGTCGTCCACCAGGTCGCTCGCCCACATCGGCACCTCCACCACGGCCGTCAGGCCGCCGTACCGGTGGGCGTGGTACCAGGTGCTGTGCCGGGCGTCGTCCGGCAGGCTCGGGTAGGCCGGACCGGCCTCCGCCGCCGGCATCACATGCACCCCCGGCCCGGACGCGGGCCACCCCGCGGCGTCCGAGGCGCCGGTCTCCACCGGAATGTGCAGCTGGGCCGCGGACTTGGCGAACGGCTCCGACAACCCCGGCAGGTCCCGGGTCAACTGCACCCAGCTGCCGCCGAGTTCGGTGCCGTGCAGGGAAACCTGGAGGTAGGGCCGCAGCTCGTCGATGACGCCGGTCAGCGCGCGGGTCTCGGGCGGCAGCCGGTCCGGCGGCAGCAGCGAGGGCGCCCACTCCGGCTGTTCGGGCCCCGCCGGGCGGAAGAAGCCGAGATGGTAGTCGTACAGGCTGCGCGGCGGCGCGGTCACATGGAGGCTCGCCCCGTCCGGGTCGGCGCACAGCAGGAAGTGCCAGGACGTGCCGTCCCGCAGCTCCGCCTCGGCCAGGACCCGCCGGGCCAGGGCGAGCAGGGTGCCGCCCCCGGCCGGTTCGTTGGCGTGGGCGCCGGCCACCACCAGGACGGCGGGCTCGGCACGGCCCACGGACAGCAGGTACAGCGGGCGACCCCCGCGGGAGACCCCCACCTGCCGCAGGGCGCACAGACCGGGCCGTCGGCCGGCCAGCACGCGGGCGGCCGACTCCAGTTCGGCCACCGTCGGGTAGCGCAGCTCCGGCAGCAGACCCACCCCCCGTCGCATCCGCCCGACCTCGCAGTCCGCAGTACCCCACGGTCACGGACCGCTGTCAAGGGTGTGCCGGGGGAGTGCTCCGGGGGCGCCCGGAGCACTCCGCGGACCCGTCGCGCGGCCACGCGCCGACGTCACGCCCCGCCGCCGTCCCGTCCGTCCGCCGTGTCGTCGACCCGCTCCAGCAGCGCGACCGGCCACGGCCCGAACAGGTCGGCCGCGCGCACCTCACCCGTGAGTTCCCGCCCCGGCGCGAGCACGTCCGCCCACCGGCCCGGCGGCAGCGGCAGCCGCGTCTGCCGCCAGCCGCCCGCCTCCGCCAGCCGCAGCGACAGCCGGGTCACGGCGGTGAGCGCCCGCCCGGAGCGCACGAACGCCACGCAGTGCGCGGCGGCCGGCCCGTCCGCGGCCAGCGGCTCGTACGACGCCCGGTCGCCGAACACCTCCGGCCGCCGCGCCCGCAGCCCCAGCGCCGCCCGCGTCACCGTCTCCTTCGCCCCGTCCGGGGGCACCGGACCGGCGGGGAAGTCCACGGTGCGGCGGTTGTCGGGGTCGACCAGCGCCCGGTACTCGGCCTCCGTCCCCTGATAGACGTCCGGCACGCCCGGCATCGTCAGGTGCACCAGGACGGTGCCCAGCACATTGGCCCGGATGTGCGGTTCCAGCGCCTCGCGGAAGGCCGCCACGCGCTCGCCGGGCACCCCGCAGGGCCCCTCCGTGACGAACCGTCGCACCGCCTCCTCGTAGGGCGGCTCCTGCTCGGTCCAGCTGGTGTACATCCCGGCCTCGCGGACGTGCTTCAGCAGGGCCCCCCGCACCCGGTCCGGGTCCGCCGGGCCCAGCCCGAAGACCGTCTGCCAGGCGGCCCAGGCCAGTTGCGCGTCCGGTACGCCGGATCCCGTGCGGGTCACCTCCGCCAGGACGTCGGCCCAGCGCTCGGGGCACTCGGTCAGCACGTGCAGCGCGGCCCGCACGTCGGCGCTGCGCTTGGTGTCGTGCGTGGAGACGACGGTGCCGGTGGCGGGCCAGTCGCGCTGCATCCGCGCGCAGTACGCGTGGAACTCCTCCGGGGACACCGCCGGACGCCCCGGTTCGCCGCCCACCTCGGTCGCCGACAGCAGCGGTACGTAGCGGTAGAACGCCGTGTCCTCCACGGACTTGGCCCGCAGCGCCGACGCGGTCTGCGCGAACCGCGTACGGAACTCCACGTGCGCGGGCCCGTCCCCGTACCGTCCGAGCACCAGGTCCCGTACGACGTCCACCGCCCCGGCCTCCTCCGGGACCGCGAAGGCGAGCCGGGCCTCGGCCGCCGCCTCCTCGGTGACCACCCGGGCCGCGTCCACGGAGCCGTAGGGCCGGTACACCTCCAGCCGGACCAGCAGCTCCCGCAGCGCGGTGCGCAGCGCCCAGGGGGCGCGGTCGCGCAGGGCGGGCTCCGGGGACGTCCCGCACAGCCGGACGGCCACCCGGGTGAGCCGGTCGACCTCGGCGGCCAGCTCGTGGGTGAGCACCTTGTACGCGGCGCGGCGCACCGTCGCGGCCCAGTCGCCGCCCCGGTCGGTCTGGGGGGCCGCGAACCGCCGGTAGCGGCCGAGCAGTTCGCCGGCTCCGGCCGGGTCGGTGAACAGCCCGTCGACCTGGCGCAGGGCGTCGTAGCCGGTGGTGCCGGCGACCGGCCAGGAGGCGGGCAGCGGTTCGCCGTCGGCGAGGATCTTCTCCACCACCGTCCACCGCCCGCCGGACGCCTCGTGCAGCCGCCGCAGGTACCCGTCCGGGTCGGCGAGCCCGTCGGGGTGGTCCACCCGGAGCCCGTCGACCACCCCTTCGTGCAGCAGTGCGAGGATCTTCGCGTGGGTGGCCTCGAACACCTCCGGGTCCTCCACCCGCACCCCGATCAGCTCGGAGATGCTGAAGAACCGCCGGTAGTTCAGCTCCGTGCGGGCCAGCCGCCACCAGGCGAGCCGGTACCACTGGGCGTCGAGCAGCTCCGGCAGCGGCAGGTCCCCGGTGCCCTCGCGCAGCGGGAAGGCGTGGTCGTGGTAGCGCAGCACGTCGCCGTCGGCCGTGAGGCTGCCGAGCTCCTCGCCGAGCGGGCCGCCCAGCACCGGCAGCAGCACCCGGCCGTCCTGGGCCTGCCAGTCGATGTCGAACCACCGGGCGTACCGGGAGGTGGGGCCCTCGCGCAGCACCTCCCACAGGGCCTGGTTGTGGCGCGGCGCCATCGCCATGTGGTTCGGGACGATGTCCACCACCAGGCCGAGGCCGTGCTCCCGCGCGGTGCGGGACAGGGCCCGCAGCCCCTCCTCGCCGCCCAGTTCCCCGCGCACCCGCGCGTGGTCCACGACGTCGTAGCCGTGCGCCGAGCCCGGCACGGCCTCCAGGACGGGGGACAGGTGCAGGTGGGACACGCCGAGCGAGGCCACGTACGGCACGGCGGCCGCCGCGGCCCGGAAGGGGAAGTCCGGCTGCAGCTGCAGCCGGTAGGTCGCCGTGGGCAGCACCGGATCAGGTCGCTCAGGGGTCATGCAGAGCTACGTACCCGGCCCGGCGGCTTTCCTGTCATCCCCGCCGCCGCTCGGGCCACCCGTCGCCCCGTACGGGTGGCCCGGGGGCGGCTACGCGGGCCGTTGCAGCACGGTCAGGCTCCGCTCGGGCAGGGTCAGCCGGTCGCCCGCGTCGGCCTTCGCCCCGGTGCCCGGGGGGACGCCGTCCGCGCGGGCGGTGTCGACCACGACCTGCCACTGCCGTCCGTGGTCGACCGGCACCACGAAGTCCAGCGGCTTGGGGGAGGCGTTGAACATCAGCAGGAACGAGTCGTCCGTGATGCGCTCCCCCCGCTGGCCGGGCTCGGAGATCGCGTTGCCGTTGAGGAACACCGTCAGGGCCGACGCCCGCGCCGAGTCCCAGTCCCGCTGGGTCATCTCCGCGCCCTCCGGGGTGAACCAGGCGATGTCGGACAGGTCGTCGTGGGTGCCCTCCACGGGGCGTCCGTGGAAGAAGCGGCGCCGCCGGAAGACCGGGTGGTCCTTGCGCAGCCACACCATGGCCCGGGTGAACTCCAGCATCTGCCGCCGCAGGTCGTCCGTGGCGTCCGTGGCCTCCGCGGTGCCGGTGGTGTCCCCGGCCTCCCCGCTCCCCTCGCCGTCCCGGGCGCCACGGGTGCCCCCCGGGTCCCGCCGGTCTCCTGCCGCCCCGCGGCCGCCCCGGTCCCGGTCGGCCCCGGCGTCCGGGGCGGCCCCGGCGTCCGGGGCGGCCCCTGTGTCCCCGGAGCCGCCGGTGTCCGGTCCCGGCCAGTCCAGCCAGGCGATCTCGTTGTCCTGGCAGTAGGCGTTGTTGTTGCCGCGCTGGGTGCGCGCCATCTCGTCGCCGTGACTGAGCATCGGCACGCCCTGGGACAGCATCAGCGTGGCGATGAAGTTGCGCATCTGCCGGGCCCGCAGCGTCAGCACGTCCGGGTCGTCGGTCTCACCCTCGGCACCGCAGTTCCAGGACCGGTTGTGGCTCTCGCCGTCCCGGTTGTCCTCGCCGTTGGCCTCGTTGTGCTTGTCGTTGTACGACACCAGGTCGTGCAGCGTGAAGCCGTCGTGGCAGGTCACGAAGTTGATCGAGGCCAGCGGCCGGCGCCCGTCGTCCTGGTAGAGGTCCGAGGAGCCGGTGAGCCGGGAGGCGAACTCCGCGAGCGCCCGCGGCTCGCCCCGCCACAGGTCCCGGACCGTGTCGCGGTACTTGCCGTTCCACTCGGTCCACAGCGGCGGGAAGTTGCCCACCTGGTAGCCGCCCTCGCCCAGGTCCCACGGCTCGGCGATCAGCTTCACCTGGGAGACCACCGGGTCCTGCTGCACCAGGTCGAAGAACGACGACAGCCGGTCCACCTCGTGGAACTGGCGGGCCAGTGTCGCCGCCAGGTCGAACCGGAAGCCGTCGACGTGCATCTCGGTGACCCAGTACCGCAGCGAGTCCATGATCAGCTGGAGCACGTGCGGGGACCGCATGAGCAGCGAGTTCCCGGTCCCCGTGGTGTCCATGTAGTAGCGGGGGTCGTCGGTCAGCCGGTAGTAGCGGGGGTTGTCGATGCCCTTGAAGGACAGGGTCGGGCCCAGGTGGTTGCCCTCCGCCGTGTGGTTGTAGACCACGTCGAGGATGACCTCGATCCCGGCCTCGTGCAGCGCCTTGACCGCCGACTTGAACTCCAGCACCTGCTGGCCCCGGTCGCCCCAGGACGCGTAGGCGTTGTGCGGGGCGAAGAAGCCGATGGTGTTGTAGCCCCAGTAATTGTTCAGACCCATGTCGACCAGCCGGTGGTCGTTGACGAACTGGTGCACCGGCATCAGCTCCAGCGCCGTCACCCCCAGCTCGGTCAGGTGCTCGATCACCGCCGGGTGCGCCAGCGCCGCGTAGGTGCCGCGCAGCTCCTCCGGCAGCCCCGGGTGGCGCATGGTGAGGCCCTTGACGTGGGCCTCGTAGATCACCGTGTGGTGGTACTCCGTCCGGGGGCGCCGGTCGTCGCCCCAGTCGAAGTACGGGTTGACGACGACCGACGTCATCGTGTGCGGCGCGGAGTCGAGATCGTTGCGCCGGCCGGGGTCGTCGAAGTGGTAGCCGTAGACCTCCTCACCCCACTGGACCGAACCGCTGATCGCACGCGCGTACGGGTCGAGCAGCAGCTTCGCCGAGTTGCAGCGCAGCCCGCGCTCGGGTGCGTACGGCCCGTGCACCCGGAAGCCGTAGCGCTGCCCGGGCATGATCCCGGGCAGGTACGCGTGCCGCACGAACGCGTCGCTCTCCCGCAGCTCGATCGCCGTCTCGGAGCCGTCGTCGTGCAGCAGACACAGCTCTACTCGGTCCGCGGCCTCCGTGAAGACCGCGAAATTGGTGCCGGCGCCGTCGTAGGTGGCACCGAGTGGATACGCTTCGCCAGGCCAGACCTGCATGGATACGACTCTTTCAGGTGTACGGCGCCGAGGGCGGCGCCTGGCTCCGAGTCTCCCCGAGTCTCCTTCGAAAACGAGGGAACCTCCGGACCTGTCGGACAGGCCCCCAGACATATGCCCACTCCGGGCCCGCCCGTGCACCCTCCGATCGGCGCGTCCGGGACGGGCCCCGCACACGCGTACGCCCGGGGCCGGAGTGACGCCGGGGACCACCGGGGTACGGGCCCGCGTGCCACTATGAGCCGGATCACTCGCCGTCGGTCCGCCGGTCCGGAACGATCGTGCGGAGTGCGGAAGTTGGGAAACGACCCGGCCCATCGGGCTGCACCGCGCGCCGCTTGCGGAGTAGTCTCCTTGATCGTCGGGACGGGGAGTCCCGGGGGAGCGGAAGGCGGTGCACGGGTGGGCTCGGGAGGGCTGGAGCTGCCCCCTGGTGACGAGGGTCACGAGGGGACCTCCACGGACGCCCCGCCGGGCGCGGTGTCCCTGGCACGGCCGATGGACGCGGGGTCGATCGGGCCGGAGCTGGACTGGGACGGGGACGCCTGGCGCGAGGTGCGCACCCGCGCCCAGCGGGCGGGCCGCGCCTACATCTGGCTGAACCTCGTCGAGCAGCGGCTCCGCGCGGTGGTGGCCGCCGTCCTGCGGCCCGTCTACGAACCGGTGCACGGCGACGAGTGGGTGGTCGCCGCCGCCGGACCGGCCGGCCAGGAGTGGGTGCAGCGCGCGGTGGCGGTGCGCGAGGTCAGCCGCCGCAAGGGCTACCTGCTCGACCCGGCGGACGACAACGTGCTCTCCTTCCTCACGCTGCCGCAGCTGCGCGAGCTGATGGTGCAGCACTGGCCGTGCTTCGAGCCGTACGTCGACGACCGGCGCGACGTCGAGCTGGCCCTCGACGAGCTGGAGGTCACCCGCAACGTCGTCTCCCGCAACCGCGCCCTGTCCGAGGCCGTGCTGAACCAGGCCGAACGCGCCTCCGCCCGGCTGCTGGAGATGCTCGGCACCGGCGGCGACGTGCCCTCGGCGCGCCGGCTGCCCGTCGACGCCGTCGAGGACCTGGTCGGCGACCGGTACGCCGACGTGGTCGCCGTGCACCCCGACCGGGTGCGGCTGCTGCGGCAGTTCCCCGCCGAGGACATCTTCGGCGGCGCCCGCCGCCTGGACGCCCTCGGCATCGGGCTCAACCTGCTGGTGCAGAACTTCTCCGGCCGCCGCCTGGTGCGGCTGGCCGAGTCCGGCTGCCGGGTGCGCCTGCTGTTCCTCAACCCCGCCTCCAGCGCGGTCAAGCGCCGGGAACGCGAACTCGGCCTCAAACGCGGGGAACTGGGCCGCTCGGTCGAGATGAACATCCTGCACATGCGCCGGGTGCGCTCCCGGCTGCGGGACCCGGGCGCCTTCGAGATCCAGGTCTACGACGAGACCCCGCGCTGCACCGCGTACCTGGTGGACGCCGACGGCGCCGACGGCATCGCCGTGGTGCAGAACTACCTGCGCCGGGCCCGCGGGATGGAGGCGCCGGTGGTCGTCCTGCGCAACGGCACCCGGGTGGTCAAGCCGGGCGAGGTGGACGAGGGCGGCCTCTTCCCCACCTACCGCGAGGAGTTCGAGCAGATGTGGGCGGATTCGCGGCCCGTGTCCTGAGCCCCGTGCGCCCTGTGCCGACCGGGGACGCCCTGGGCCGTCCGGGGCCGCCGGCCGGAAGGTCCGTGGCAGGGACCTCCGTGCGGGGCGTCGCCCGGGGCAGGTCCCGCCCGGCCGCCCGGCCGCCGGCGGTGGGAGGCGGGCCGGGGCGGAGGGCGGACCTCCGGTTGTCAGTGGCGCGTGCGAAGGTGATGACCACTGGGGGAACGCACCACACGGAAGGGGGGCAGCCCATGGGCTGGCACCGGGAGCTGCTGATCGGCTTCGACCTGGAGACGACGGGGACCGACCCGCGCGAGGCACGCATCGTCACGGCCGCCGTCATCGAGGTCAGGAACGGGGAGCCGATGGGCCGCCGCGAGTGGCTGGCGGACCCGGGCGTCCCCATCCCGCCGGACGCGGTCGCGGTGCACGGCATCAGCGGCGCCCGCGCGGCCGCCGAGGGCCGCCCCGCCGACCGGGTCGCCGACGCCGTCGCGGACGTCCTCACGGGCTACTGGGAGACGGGCGTGCCGGTGGTGGCGTACAACGCGGCCTTCGACCTCAGCCTGCTCTCCGCCGAACTGCGCCGGTACGGCCTGCCGTCGCTGCGCGACCGGCTCGGCGGCAGGGACCCGGCGCCGGTCATCGACCCGTACACCATCGACCGCACCGTCGACCGCTACCGCCGGGGCAAGCGCAACCTCGAGGCCGTCTGCGCGGAGTACGGCATAGCCCTCGACGCGGCCCACGACGCCACCGCCGACGCCCTCGCCGCGGCCCGGCTGGCCGGCGCGATAGCCGCCCGCCACCCCAAGGTGGCGGCGCTCGGTCCGGCGGAACTGCACCGCCGTCAGATCCGGTGGTACGCCGAGTGGGCCGCGGACTTCCAGGACTTCCTGCGCCGCAAGGGCGACGCGACCGCGACCGTGGACGGGACCTGGCCGCTGCGCGAACCGGCCGGGGAGCCGGTGCCGGGCGTCTGAGGCGCCGTGCGGCCGTCGGCCGTGCCGGGGAGCGCGGTCGGGCCGGGGCGGGTCAGAAGGGGTACCAGCGGACCGTCGGATCCCCGTCGCGCAGGGAGGCCACCCGGCGCCGGAACTCGGCCAGGGCCTTCGGGTTCTGCGGCGCGTGCTGGGCGACCCAGGCGCAGCTCGCCGTCTCCCGCGCGCCCCGCAGCACCGTGCACCCCTCCCACTCCCGCACGTCCCAGCCGTAGGTGCCGGTGAAGGACCGGTACGCCTCCTCCGGCAGCGCGTACCGGTCGTGGGAGAGGGCCATGACGACCAGGTCGTGCTCGCGCAGGTCGTACGAGAAGGTCTCCAGGTCGACCAGCACCGGGCCGTCGGCCGAGACGTGCACGTTGCGCGGCAGCGCGTCCCCGTGGATCGGGCCGCGCGGCAGACGGGGCGTCAGGCTCGCGGCGGCCGAGGCGAAGCCGTCCCGCCGCTCGCGCAGATAGGCTGCGTCCGCCGGGTCGATCGCGTCGCCCGCCAGCCGGAGCCAGCGCTCCACGCCGCCCAGCAGGTCCCGCGGCGGCAGCGCGAAGGGCGGTGCGGGCAGGGCGTGCACGAGCCGCAGCAGTTCCGCCACGTCGCGCGGTGCGGCCGGCCGCACCGGCTCGGGCAGCCGGTGCCATACCGTCACGGGGTGGCCCGCCACCAGCCGGGCCCGGGGCTCGGCCGGACGCACCGCCGGAACGCCCTGCTCGGCCAGCCACAGCGCGATGTCCAGTCCGCGGCGCGCCCGCTCCAGGAGTTCCGCGTCGCGGCCCACCTTGACGACCAGGTCACCGGCGCCGAAGACCGCGTTCTCGCCGAGGGCCAGCAGTGCCGCGTCCCGTTCCCCGGCGGGGAGCGCCCCCGATGCGGCCAGCACCTCCCGCGCCCGTGCCTCGTCCACCATCCGCCTCCGTGTCCGTCCTCGTGCGGCCGTCCGCACGGCGGCCAGTGTCGCATTCGCACAGGTCGCGCCGTGGACGCGGTGCCCGCTCCGACCATAGGTGGACGAGACGTCTCGTCTCGTGTAGCGTCGCCGCCATGACGTCACCCGCACACATCGCCATGTTCTCCATCGCCGCCCACGGGCACGTGAACCCGAGCCTCGAGGTGATCCGCGAGCTCGTGGCACGGGGCCACCGGGTGACCTACGCGATCCCGCCGCTCTTCGCGGAGAAGGTCGCCGAGGCCGGCGCCGAGCCCAAGCCGTGGAACAGCACCCTGCCGGGGCCCGACGCCGACCCCGAGGCGTGGGGCACCACCCTGCTCGACAACGTGGAGCCCTTCCTCGACGACGCCGTCCAGGCTCTCCCGCAGCTGACCGCCGCCTACGAGGGGGACACCCCCGACCTCGTGCTGCACGACATCGCCGCCTACCCGGCCCGTGTCCTCGCCCGCCGCTGGGGCGTCCCCGCGGTCTCCCTCTCCCCGGCCATGGTCGCCTGGGAGGGATACGAACAGGAGGTCGCCGAGCCGATGTGGGCGGAACCGAGGAAGACCGAGCGGGGCCGCGCCTACTACGCCCGCTTCCACGCCTGGCTGGAGGAGAACGGCATCACCGAACACCCCGACTCCTTCGTCGGCCGCCCCGAGCGCTCCCTCGTCCTCATCCCCCGGGCCCTCCAGCCGAACGCCGACCGCGTCGACGAGAAGGTGTACTCCTTCGTCGGGGCCTGCCAGGGTGACCGCAGCGGGGAGGGGGAGTGGCAGCGGCCCGCGGGCGCCGAGAAGGTCGTCCTGGTCTCCCTGGGGTCGGCCTACACCAAGCAGCCCGGCTTCTACCGGAGTTGCGTCGAGGCGTTCGGCGGCCTGCCCGGCTGGCACCTGGTGCTGCAGATCGGCCGCCACGTCGATCCCGCCGAACTGGGGGAGCTGCCCGACGGCGTCGAGGTGCACCCCTGGGTGCCGCAGCTCGCGGTGCTGAAGGAGGCCGACCTGTTCGTCACGCACGCGGGCGCGGGCGGCAGCCAGGAGGGGCTGGCCACCGCCACCCCGATGATCGCCGTCCCGCAGGCCGTGGACCAGTTCGCCAACGCCGGCCTGCTCCAGGAACTCGGCGTCGCCCGGCACCTTCCCACCCAGGAGGCCACCGCCTCCCGTCTGCGGGCGGCGGCCCTGGAGCTGACCGGTGACCCTGAGGTCGCCCGGCGGCTGGAGCGCATCCGCGCCGAGATGGCCGAGGAGGGCGGCACCCGCCGGGCCGCCGACCTGATCGAGGCCGAACTCCCCGCCCGCCGGTAGCCGCCCCACGGGCCGGTAGGCACCCCACGGGCCGGCGGGCGGCGCGCCGGAGCGGCCACCGGCACGGGCGCGGGCCGGGACGCCCACCCGTGCACCGGCCCGCGCACCGGCCCGTGCACGGACACGGGCGGGGCGCGGCGGGCCCGGGCCGCCAGGCCCCGTACCCGCACGTCGTCGCTCCCCATGACGGGCTCGCTCCCTCGTGTGCGGCGGCGGCTCCCTGCCGCCACCTGCCACGTCCGACGGTAGGAGCCGGACGGGCCCGGATCGTCGTGCCGACCGGTGAGAGCCGGGCGCGGGGACTCCTCCCCCGGACCGGGTGTCCTCCGCACCGCGGAGGAGAGCGGCCCCCTACACCTACCGGGGTCGTCCGGAGGCCGGCCTCGGGGTTCCGGCCGCCGACCGGGCCCGCGGGGCCAGCGGCAGGGCGGGTGGCGCCGCCCTTCCGCAAGGTTGTTGAATAAGTCACAGGCGCGTGTACCGGTTGAACACGGCAGCCGCGTTCCGTCAGGCTTTCGCGCATCCGCCGCGCGCGGACGCGGCCGTCGTGCCCACCCCCACGGGGCACGACGGCCGCCTTATCGTGGGGGCATGGTGACGACGTACGCGGCACTCCTGCGCGGGATCAACGTGGGCGGCAGCCGCAAGGTGCCCATGGCGGAGCTGCGCACCCTCCTGGAGGGCCTCGGCCACACGGGCGTCCGCACGTACCTCCAGAGCGGTCAGGCGGTCTTCACCGCCGCCCGCGGCGACGAGGAGTCCCTGGCCGCCGAGCTGACGGGGGCCGTCGAGGACCGCTTCGGCTTCCACGTCGACGTCATCGTGCGCGACCACGCCTACCTGCGCGCCGTGGTCGACGCCTGCCCGTTCCCCGCCGACAGGCTGGAGGGCCGGCAGCTCCACGCCACCTACTTCTCCGCACCCGTCGACCCGGAACGCCTCGCCGGCATCGACGCCGAGGCCCATCGTCCGGAGGAGTTCCGCCTGGGCGACCGCGTACTGTACCTGTACGTGCCCGACGGGCTGGGGCGGTCGAAGCTGGCCGAGCAACTGGCCCGGCCGCGCGTCACCCGGGACCTGATCGCCACCACGCGGAACTGGAACACCGTCGTCAAACTCGTGGAGCTCACCCGTGCCTGAGCAGGACACCGCCGTGGACGCCGCCATCGAGGGCGAACTGAAGCTGCTGGACCCCGAGGTGCGCAGCTCGCCCGAACGGGTCGACGCGCTGCTGCACCCGGAGTTCTTCGAGTTCGGGGCGTCCGGGCGGGTCTGGGACCGCGCCGCGATCATCGACGCGCTCACCGAGGAGGGCGACGCGGGGGCACCGGCCGCCACGGTGTCCGCCATGAAGGCCGTCGAGATCGCCCCCGGCACGGTCCACCTCACCTTCGACACGGACCACAACGGCCGCCGTGCCCACCGCAGTTCGCTGTGGCGCCGCACGGACCGGGGCTGGCGCCTCTACTTCCACCAGGGGACGCTGTTCCCGCCCGACGGGGACTGACGGCCCGCCCTCGGCCGGGAGCGCACACCGGGGCGCCGGGGGGAGACCGGGAACGGCTCGAACCACGGCCCGCCCCGCGGGACGGACCGGCGACGGCCCGCCACGTGGGCCGGAAGGCGCCGGAAAGGCGCGGGAGAGACGCCGGAAGGCCGCCCTGCGAGGTGCCCGGCAGCGGCCCGCCGCAGGCGGCGCCACGCGGTCCACGGCGTCGACGGCATGGCGCACGCGACGCCCCTCGCGACGGGGGACACCTGCCGGCGCGCCCGGCCCGCCGCACCGCCCGCCGGTCCCGGGGCCCCGGGGGCCGCGCTCGATGCGCCCGGGGCGCCGGTCGCACACGCCGGTGCCGGGCTCAGGCCCCCAGCGCCGACCGCAGCGGCACCCGCGCCGCGTCGTAGCGCTCCAGCAGCACCCGCGCCACCTCCGGGGCCGGGCCCAGCACGTCCGCCAGGACGTCCGCCCCGGCCGCGTCCGCGCCCCGCGCGATGCGGTCCGGCAGGAAGCCGGGGGCCAGCACGTAGGGGGCGACGGCGACCCGCGCGCAGCCGAGCTCGCGCAGTTCCCGCACCGCGTCCTCGGTGCGGGGAAGGGAAGCGGAGGCGAACGCAGGCCGCACGGCGCACCAACCGGTGTGCCGCCACTCCCGCGCGATGTCTGCGATCACTGCGATCGCCTCCGGGTCGGAGGACCCCGCTGAGGCCAGGACGACCCCGGTCGAGGACCGGTCGGCGGGCCGGACGCCCGCCTCGTGCAGCCGCCGCTCCAGGGCCCGCAGCAGCAGCGGGGACGGGCCGAGCACGTCGGCCCGGTGGACGCGCAGCCGGGACGGCGCCTGCGCCAGGGCCGCCGGGATGTCCGTCTTGGCATGGAAGGCCCGGGTCAGCAGCAGCGGCAGGGCGACGACGTCCCGCACGCCCTCCGCGTCCAGCGACGCCAGGGCGCCCGGGACCGAGGGGACGTTGAACTCCAGGAACGCGGTCTCCACCCGCAGCCCGGGCCGCAGCGACCGCACCCGGCGCACCAGGGCGTGCACCGTCGCGGCGTGCCGCGGGTCGCGGCTGCCGTGCGCGATGACGAGCAGAACGGGTCGGTGCATGACGTGCCTCAGCCCTTCACCAGCAGACCGCGGCTGCGCAGCACCCACCGCTCCAGCGGACTGAAGATCAGCAGGTCGATGGCGATGCCCACGGTCAGGATCAGCAGGATGGCCTCGAACACCATGGCCATGTCGCTGGCGTTGCGGCCGTTCTCCAGCAACTGGCCCAGGCCCACGCCCAGGTCGGGGAAAGAGGCGATGATCTCCGCGGCCATCAGCGAACGCCAGGAGAACGCCCAGCCCTGCTTCAGGCCCGCCACGTAACCGGGCAGCGCCGCCGGCAGGACGATGTGCCAGGTGCCCTTCAGCCCGGTCGCGCCCAGGGTGCGCCCGGCCCGCAGGAACAGCGGGGACACCTGGTCCACGCCGGAGACCAGGCCGTTGGCGATCGAGGGGACCGCGCCGAGCAGGATCACCGCGTACATCATCTGGTTGTTCAGGCCCAGCCAAATCACCGCCGGCGGCACCCACGCCACCGACGGCAGCGACTGCAGCCCGGACAGGATGGGGCCGATGGCCGCGCGCACGAACCTCACCCGCGCCACCAGCAGCCCCAGCGGGGTGCCGATGAGCAGCGCGAAGAAGAAGCCGAGCAGCCCGCGCGAGACGCTGGTCCAAATGTAGCCGAGGAGTTCGCCCTCCAGCCACGCCCGCTCCAGCACCTGCCACACCGCACCCGGCGAGGGCAGCTTGGCCGGGTCGTCGACGATCCGGAAGGACACCAGCGCCTGCCACACCGCCAGCACCAGGGCCACGGCGATCACGGGCGGGAGGATCTTCTGCGTGACGGTCTGCCGGAACGGGGTGCGGCCGGTCTGCACCGTCTCCAGCGCGTCGAGCCCGGCCTCCAGGCCGGCGAGGTCGCTCCCGTCCTTGGCGGTCGTGTCAGTGCTGGCCATGACGGCGGATCTCCCCACGGAGTTCTTCGGTGATCTCGACGGACAGCTCCGCGACGGCGGTGTCCTCGATGCGGCGCGGGTGGGGTATGTCCACCGTCCACTGGCGGGCGATCCGCCCCGGCCGGGAGGACAGCAGGACGACCCGCTGGGCGAGTCGCACCGCCTCCCGCACGTTGTGCGTGACGAACAGGACGGCCAGCCGACCCGAGGCCGAGCCGTCGGCGTTGGCCGTCCGCCAGATGCGGGTCAGCTCGTCGTGCAGCACGTCCCGGGTGATGGCGTCCAGCGCGGCGAACGGCTCGTCCATCAGCAGCAGCCGGCTCTCCTGGGCGAGTGCCCGCGCCATCGCCACCCGCTGGCGCATGCCGCCGGACAGTTCGTGCACCCGCTTGCCGTGCGCGCCCTTCAGCCGGACCAGTTCGAGCAGGTGCTCCGCCCGTTCGCGGCGCTCGGACTTCGGCACGCCCCGCAGCCTCAGGGCGAGTTCGATGTTCTTGCCCGCGGTCAGCCAGGGGAACAGGGCGTGTTCCTGGAACATCAGCGCGGGGCGGCCGTCGGTGGTGATGCTGCCCGCGCTGGGCCGGTCGAGGCCGGCGACCAGGTTGAGCAGGGTGGACTTGCCGCAGCCCGAGGCACCCAGCAGGGTGACGAACTCGCCCGGCGCGACATCGAGGCTGATGTCGTCCAGCACGAGCTGCTGCCCTGCCGGGTGCGCGAACGACTTCGAGACGTGCGCGATCCGGGCGGAGTGCGTCGCCGTCTCGGTGCCGTCGGCGGCCCTGGCGAGAGTCGTGGCCATGGTCGTCACCTCCTGGGAGTGGTCGGGTTCGGGGTCACGGGGCGCCGAGGCCGGCGTCGTCGACGGCGGGGGCGCCCGCGGCGGCCAGGACCTTGTTGAGGGGCGCGAGGTCGTAGATGCCGTCCAGGCGGGCCGATTCCAGCAGGCCCGCGTCGACGGCGTGCCGAGCCTGGGTGGAGAGGGTGGCGGCGAGCGGGTCGTCGGTGAAGCGGATCGACGACCACGCCGGGTCGACGACCTCGGCCGGCAGGGCCTTGCCGGAGTCGAGGGCCAGCTGCTCGTTGGCGGCCTTCTTCGCCTCCTGCGGGTGGGCGTTGATCCACCGGTTGGCCGCGACGGACGCCCGCAGGACCGCCTCGACGGCCTTCGGGTGCTTCTCGAGGAACTCCTGCCGCACGACGATGTTCGTGATGACGAACTTCTCGTCCGGCCACAGCGACGCCTCGTCGAGCAGGACCTCGCCGCCGTCGGCGACCAGCTTCGACGCGGTCGGCTCCGGCACCCAGGCACCGTCGACGCTGCCGGCCCGGAAGGCGTCGGGGGTGACCTTGTTGTCGCTGCGGACGACGGTCACGTCGCCCTTCCCGCTCAGCGGGTCGACCTTCCAGCCGCGCCCGGCCGCCCAGTCGAGGAAGGCGACGTCCTGCGTGTTGCCGAGCTGCGGGGTCGCGATCCGCTTGCCCTCGACGTCCTCCAGGGAGCGGATCCGGTCCGGGTTGACCACCAGTTTCACCCCGCCGGACGCCGAACCGCCGATGATCCGCAGGTTCCTGCCGCCGGCCTTGACGTACCCGTTGATCGCGGGGGAGGGGCCGATCCAGCCGATGTCGATCGAGCCGGAGTTGAGCGCCTCGATCTGGGAGGGGCCCGCGTTGAACACCGCGTACCGGGCCAGGGTCGCGCCGAGTTCCTTCTGGAAGAAGCCCTTGCGCTTGCCGACCAGCGCGGTCCCGTGCGTGAGGTTCCCGAAGTAGCCGATCCGGACGGAGTCGAGTCCGTCGGTCTTCTTCGCCCCGGCCGCGATCTCGGCGGTGCCGTGGTCCTTGGCCTGCGAGCCGTAGCCGCAGGCGGCCAGGGCGAGCAGGGGGAGCACGGCCAGCACGGTCAGCGCGCGGCGCGGGACGGATGTGGCAGGCACGGGAGGGGTTCCTCTCCTAGGGCCCGGCGGTCGCGCGACGTTCAGGTCGCGGCCGGGTGGTCGGCAGGTTTTCGCCGGTGACGGCGGGGGCGGCGGGCGCGCGGGCGGCGCGCGTACGTCATCGCGCACATCGCGCGACCCCGCCCTGTCCTCCCCCGAACTCCGTTCGGCGGGACCGCCGGCCCGGGGCCCCGCTGCCGGCCCGTCCGACTTCCCCGGCGGACGTGGCGTGGGGATCCGTGGACTCCATCGTCAGAAGTCCCACCCGTCGTCCTCGGCCGGGTTCTTGACCGGCTCGGGTGCGGCGAAGGACTCGCCGACCATGCCCGCGGTCAGCGTGGTGCCGTCGGCCGGGTCGATGAGGATGAAGGAGCCGGTGCGCCGCGAGTCCGAGTAGGAGTCGGCCGGCAGCGGCTCGGCGGTACGGATCTTCACCCGGCCGATGTCGTTGGCGGCCAGCGTCCCGGGGTGCGGGTGCAGGGACAGGTCGTCGAGGGTGAGCCGCGACGGGATGTCCTTGACGATCGCCTTGACGGTGCGGGTGCCGTGCTTGAGCAGCACCCGGTGGCCGACGGTGAGCGGCTGGTCGGCGACGTGGCACACGGTGGCGTCGAGGTCCTGCGTGGTGGCGGGGGCGTCCTGGGTGGGCACCAGGAGGTCGCCGCGCGAGATGTCGATGTCGTCGGCCAGCAGCAGCGTCACCGACTGCGGCGTCCAGGCCGCCCGCACGGGCTCGCCCAGGAGGTCGATGCCGGTGATCGTGGTCGTCCGCCCGGACGGCAGCACGGTCACGGCGTCGCCCACCCGGAACGTGCCGGCGGCGATCTGCCCGGCGTAACCCCGGTAGTCGGGGTGCTCGGCGCTCTGCGGCCGGATCACGTACTGCACGGGCAGCCGGGCGTGGCAGTGCGTCAGGTCGTGGCTGACCGGCACCGTCTCCAGGTGCTCCAGGACGGTGGGGCCGCCGTACCAGTCCATGTGCGAGGACGGCTCCACCACGTTGTCGCCCACCAGCGCCGAGATCGGCACCGCGGTCACCTCGGGCACGCCCAGCTCGGTCGCGTACGCCGTGAACTCCTCGGCGATGGCGGCGAACACGGACTCCTGGTAGCCGACCAGGTCCATCTTGTTGACGGCGAGCACCACGTGCGGCACCCGCAGCAGGGCGGCGATCGCCGCGTGCCGCCGGGTCTGCTCGACCACGCCGTTGCGGGCGTCGACGAGGATCACCGTCAGCTCGGCGGTGGAGGCGCCGGTGACCATGTTCCGCGTGTACTGCACGTGGCCCGGGGTGTCGGCGAGGATGAACCGGCGGCGGGGCGTGGCGAAGTAGCGGTAGGCCACGTCGATGGTGATGCCCTGCTCCCGCTCGGCCCGCAGACCGTCGGTGAGCAGCGCCAGGTCGGGCGCCTCCTGCCCGCGGCTGGCGGACGCCCGCTCCACGGCCTCCAGCTGGTCGGCGAGGACCGACTTGGAGTCGTGCAGCAGCCGGCCCACCAGGGTGGACTTGCCGTCGTCGACGGAACCGGCGGTGGCGAACCGCAGCAGGGTGGTCTCCGCGAGCGCCTCGGTCGTGATCGTGCTCATCTCTAGAAGTACCCTTCGCGCTTGCGGTCTTCCATCGCGGCCTCGGAGAGCTTGTCGTCGGCGCGGGTGGCGCCGCGCTCGGTGAGCCGGGAGGCGGCGATCTCGGTGATCACCTTCTCGATGGTGTCGGCGTCGGAGTCGACGGCGCCGGTGCAGGACATGTCGCCCACGGTCCGGTACCGCACGGTCCGCCTCTCCACCGGCTCGTCGTCGCCCGGGCCGCCCCACTCGCCGGCCGTCAGCCACATCCCGGCCCGCCGGAACACCTCGCGCTCGTGCGCGAAGTAGATGCCGGGCAGCTCGATGCCCTCCCGGGCGATGTACTGCCACACGTCCAGTTCGGTCCAGTTGGACAGCGGGAACACCCGCACGTGCTCGCCGGGGGCGTGCCGGCCGTTGTACAGGTTCCACAGCTCGGGGCGCTGGCGGCGCGGGTCCCACTGGGAGAACTCGTCGCGGAGACTGAACACCCGCTCCTTGGCGCGGGCCTTCTCCTCGTCGCGGCGCCCCCCGCCGAACACGGCGTCGAACCGCTCGGCGGCGATCTTCTCGGTGAGCGGCAGGGTCTGGAGCGGGTTGCGGGTGCCGTCGGGGCGCTCCTTGAGCACCCCGCGGTCGATGTAGTCCTGCACGGACGCGACGTGCAGCCGCAGCCCGTGCCGGGCGACGGTGCGGTCGCGGTACTCCAGGACCTCGGGGAAGTTGTGCCCGGTGTCGACGTGCAGCAGGGCGAAGGGCACCGGCGCGGGCGCGAACGCCTTGAGCGCCAGGTGCAGCATGAGGATGGAGTCCTTGCCGCCGGAGAACAGGATCACCGGGTTCTCGAACTCCCCGGCCACCTCGCGGAAGATGTGCACCGCCTCCGACTCCAGCGCGTCGAGGTGGGAGAGCGCGTACGGGCCGGAGGCACCCTCCGTGCCGTCCGCGCCACCGGTGTTCTCCGTGACCGTTGCGACGGTCGTCATGCCAGTCCCCTTTCGCTGAGCAGGGTGTGCACCGCCACGGCGGACTCCCGGACGGTCTGGTGCTGCGACTCGATGCGCAGGTCGGGCGCCGTAGGCTCCTCGTACGGGTCGTCCACGCCGGTGAGCCCGGTGAGTTCGCCCGCGGCCTGCTTGGCGTACAGGCCCTTCACGTCCCGTACGGAGCACACCTCCACCGGGGTCGCCACGTGGACCTCGACGTACGGCGTGCCGTTCGCGGCGTGGCGTTTGCGCACCGCTTCCCGGCTGTCGGCGTAGGGCGCGATGACGGGGACGAGGGCGGTGACGCCGTTGCGGGCGAGCAGTTCGGCGACGAAGCCGATGCGCTGCACGTTGGTGTGCCGGTCCTCGCGGCTGAAGCCGAGGCCCGCGGAGAGGAACTCGCGGATCTCGTCGCCGTCGAGCACCTCCACGGGCCGGCCCGACGCGCGCAGCAGGCCGGCGAGTTCGTGGGCGATGGTGGTCTTGCCGGCGCTCGGCAGACCCGTGAGCCAGACGGTGGCTCCGGTCGTCACGGTGGTCTCCTGGGGATTCGTCATGGTCAGCCGTGCAGCCCGCACTCGGTCTTGGCGCGGCCCGCCCAGCGGCCGGCGCGGGCGTCCTCGCCCTCCAGCACGCGGCGGGTGCAGGGCGCGCAGCCGACGGAGGCGTAGCCGTCGGTCAGCAGCGGGTTGGTCAGCACGCCGTGCTCGGCGACGTAGGCGTCCACGTCGTCCTGGGTCCAGCGGGCGATCGGCGAGATCTTGACCTTCTGCCGCTTCTCGTCCCAGCCGACCACCGGGGTGTGGGCCCGGGTCGGGGACTCCTCGCGGCGCAGCCCCGTCGCCCACGCCTGATAGCCCGTCAGGCCCTCTTCCAGCGGCAGCACTTTGCGCAGCCGGCAGCACAGGTCGGGGTCGCGGTCGTGCAGCTTCGGGCCGTACTCGGCATCCTGCTCGGCCACCGTCTGCCGCGGGGTGAGCGTGATGACGTTGACGTCCATCACGGCGTCGACCGCGTCCCGGGTGCCGATGGTCTCCTCGAAGTGGTAGCCGGTGTCCAGGAACACCACGTCCACGCCGGGCATGGCCCGGGAGGCGAGGTGGGCGACCACCGCGTCCTCCATCGAGGAGGTCACGCAGAAGCGTCCGCCGAACGTCTGTGCCGCCCACCGCAGGATGTCCAGCGCGGAGGCGTCCTCCAGCTCCCGGCCGGCCCGCTCGGCGAGCTCTTTCAACTCCTCGGCCGTGTATGTGTCCTGACGTACCGTCATGCCGCATCCCCTCCCGTGTCCGTCGGCTGTGTCCCGCGGGCGAGCAGCCCGAGGAACTTCAGCCGGAAGGCCCGGTTGCAGGCGGCGCACTCCCACGCCCCGGGTCCGTCCTCACCGGGACGCAGGTCCTCGTCGCCGCAGTACGGGCAGTGGAACGGGGCCGCCCGCTCGCTCACGACAGGGCCTCCTCGGAGGCGCGCGCGGCCCAGGCCGCGAACCGCTCGCCGTCCTCGCGCTCCGCCTGGAAGCGCTTGAGGACCCGCTCGATGTAGTCGGGCAGTTCGTCCGAGGTCACCTTCAGGCCCCGCACCTTCCGGCCGAAGGACGGCTCCAGGCCCAGGGCGCCGCCCAGGTGCACCTGGTAGCCGCCGACCTGACGGCCCTCGGCGTCGGTGACCAGCTGGCCCTTGAGACCGATGTCCGCGGTCTGGATGCGGGCGCAGGCGTTGGGGCAGCCGTTGATGTTGATGGTGAGCGGTTCGTCGAAGTCCGGCAGCCGGCGCTCGAGTTCGTCGATGAGTTCGCTGCCGCGCTCCTTGGTCTCCACGATGGCCAGCTTGCAGAACTCGATGCCGGTGCAGGCCATCGTGCCGCGCCGGAACGGGGAGGGGCTGACCCGCAGGTCCAGCGCCTCCAGGCCGTCGACGAGGGAGGCGACCCGGTCCTGCGGCACGTCCAGGATGATCATCTTCTGCTCGACGGTGGTGGAGACCCGTCCGGAGCCGTGCTCCTCGGCCAGCGCGGCGACCTTGGTGAGCAGCGAGCCGTCCATGCGGCCCACGCGGGGGGCGAAGCCCACGTAGAAGCGGCCGTCCTTCTGCCGGTGCACGCCGATGTGGTCGCGCCACTGCTGGGCGGGCATCTCGGGCGCCGGGCCGTCGATCAGCTTGCGGCCCAGGTAGTCGTCCTCCAGGACCTGGCGGAACTTCTCCGCCCCCCAGTCGGCGACCAGGAACTTCAGCCGGGCGCGGTTGCGCAGCCGGCGGTAGCCGTGGTCGCGGAAGATCGTGGTGACCGCCTCCCACACGTCCGGCACGTCCTGCTCGGGCACCCACGCGCCCAGTCGCACACCGAACTTGGGGTTGGTGGACAGTCCGCCGCCGACCCACAGGTCGAAGCCGGGCCCGTGCTCGGGGTGGACCACGCCGACGAACGAGATGTCGTTGATCTCGTGCGCCACGTCCAGCAGCGGGGAACCGGAGACGGCCGTCTTGTACTTGCGCGGCAGGTTGGAGAAGCGCGGGTCGCCGATGTAGCGGCGGACGATCTCGTCCAGCGCGGCGGTGCCGTCGATGATCTCGTCCTCGGCCACACCGGCCACCGGGGAGCCGAGCATGCCGCGCGGGCAGTCGCCGCACGCCTCGGTGGTGGACAGGCCCACCGCCTCCAGCCGCTCCCAGATGGTGGGCACGTCCTCGATGCGCACCCAGTGGAACTGGACGTTCTGGCGGTCGGTGATGTCCGCGGTGCCCCGGGCGTAGGACTCGGAGAGCTCACCGATCACCCGCAGCTGCTCGGTGGTGAGCCGTCCGCCGGTGATGCGGACCCGCAGCATGAAGTACTCGTCCTCGAGCTCCTCCGGCTCCAGCACCCCGGTGCGGCCGCCGTCGATGCCGGGGCGGCGCTGGGTGTAGAGCCCCCACCATCGGAAGCGCCCCCGCAGGTCGTTGGGGTCGATGGAGTCGAAGCCGCGCTTGGAGTAGATCGTCTCAATACGTGTCCGTACGTTGAGACCGTCGTCATCCTTCTTGAGCTGCTCGTTGCCGTTCAGCGGGGTGTGGTGACCCGCGGCCCATTGACCCTCGCCGCGGTGACGGCTCACCTTGCGGCGGGCGGACGCGGCGGCAGACTTCGGCGGGGTGGCGGCCATGGAGGGTACGTCCTTCGGGACAGCGGTGGATGGTGTCGGCGCGCGGCGCCGACGGGTGCGTGGCGGATCGGGCGGCAGGCGTGCGGCCTTGACCAGCGCATTCGCGGCGTGCGCAGGCCCTGCGCGTCATTGCGCGGGCGCGAGCGCGGGAGAGCGGGGGGAGGGGAACCGGTGGTGCTGGAGCCCGTGGCCGAGGGGCCACTGAAGGGGCGTCAGCGCATCGGACAGATGGCGCTGGACATACGGCCGAGGTCGACGTGCCGCCGACTCACCAAGGCGATTCCAGTTCCAGGCATGGCGGAAGACTGGCACGGAGCTCCGGAGCCAGTCCACCGTTATCCAAAATGCGGACACCCTTGTCTCGTCGTGCGAGACAAGGGTGTCCTTGGTCACGTTTGGCGCGGGCGGTCTTGTCCTGGCCGGTCAGGCGGGGTAGGCCCCCGGCCACGGGCCGGGCGTCGCCACCTCCGGCTCCTGTTCGACCTTGGTGTCGAACAGCCGGAAACCGCGCCGCAGGTAGTTGTCCATGGCGTGCTCGCCGTCCTTGCTGCACGTGTGCAGCCACACCCGGCGGGTCGGCTTCAGGCCCGGCCACCGCTCCGCCAGGTCCCACGCCCGCGCCACGCCGTACGACAGGAGGTGGCCGCCGATGCGGCGCCCGCGGAAGGCGGCGATGAGCCCGAAGTAGACGATCTCCACCACGCCGTCGTCCTGCGCCTGGAGTTCCACGTACCCGGCGGGCGTCCCGCGGTCGTGGGCGACCCACGTCTCCACACCGGGCTGCTCCAGGTGTCGCGTCCACTGCGCGTACGTCCAGCCCAGCCGGTCGGTCCAGCGGATGTCACCGCCGACGGACGCGTACAGGAAGCGGCTGAACTCCGGCGAGGGCACCTCGGCGCGGACGATCCGCACGTCCCCTTCCGGCACGGCGGCCGGCCGGAGGTCGGCGGGCGCCGTCTGCTCCAGGGACCAGGTGGTCACGGTGATGGTCGTCATGTCCGAAAGGGAACCATCCCCGGCGGGCCCCTGTCGACGTCCGCCCACGTCCCGGAACGCCCCCGGACGTCCCCGGGGGGCTCGCCGACCTCGCGGAACGCCCCCGGATCAGTCCAGGGACCGGTCCACCGCGTCCAGCGGCAGCGCGAACAGCATCCGGCCGGACTGGGACCAGATCTCACCGGTCTGTTGCCAGTACGACAGCGATGACGCGTCGCCGCTCCAGCAGCGGTGCGTCTCGTCCGTCCCGCACCGGGTGGGGCGCGCCCCCTCCGTGTCCTGCCGCCACAGCGTCCCGCGCTCGTCGGGCGTCCCGGTCACCCGTCCCAGGTACCAGCCCGACCGGTGGGACAGCGCGCTGCGCACGTCGGTCAGCCGGGTCTCGTAGGCCGCGACCGCGTCGACGCGGGACGCGGGGTCCGTCGCCAGGAGGCCGGACCGCATCGGGTCCACGCTGAACGCGTACCGCCACAGCCGGGTCGGCCCGTCGTCGCCCTCGGACCGCGCCTCGTGCGCCACCAGGCTGTCCGGGGTGGTGCTGCGGTCCAGCGAGATGCCGCCGGGCTGCGGGGCGTCGGCGCCCGCGGTCCGGTACGCGCCCACCGCCGGGAGCACGTACCGCGCCCCGGCCGCCGACCAGCCGTCGGCCACCCGGCCCACCGACGGGCCCGACACCGACGCCCGCTGCAGCCGGTCGATGTCGTAGACGTACAGCGCACTGCCGTCCTGCCGGTCGGCGGTCACCAGCAGCTTGTCCTGGTACCAGACCATCCCGGACACCGACGAGGCCAGCGCCCGGTAGTCCCGGCCCTCCTGGACCGGCACGGCCAGCAGCACCCAGGTGTAGCTGGGCCCGCCGTCGGCGTCCCGGTCCACGAACGCGACCCGCGCCAGACCGTCCCCGCCGGTGCCGCCGCCGGCGTCCGCCGGTGAGCCGTCCGCCGAGGCGTCCCCCGGGCCGCCGGTCACGGGACCCGACCGGCTCCAGCCGGACAGGATCACCCGGTGCGGGCCCCAGCGGCCGTCGTCGTCGGCGTCGCCGGACGTGGTGACCGCGCCCGCCTCCCAGCCGCCGGTGTCGGCGTCGCCCCAGCAGTACGCACGGGTCGCCTCGGGCTCCACGGGCAGCGCCCGCCGGTCGTCCGCCGGACAGTCGTCCGCCTCCCGCAGCACCCCGTCCGCGTCGGCGAGCACGGCGTCCATCCCGACGGGCGGCCCCATCTCGTCGGACAGCCGGTCCAGCCAGGCACGGGGCACCGGACGCTCGGTCAGCCGCAGGGGCGCCGTCGCGCCGGGGGAGGTGAGCGACTCCAGCGCCCCGGGATCGTCGGCGACGGTGGCCTGTGAGGTGCTGATCATCGTGGCGGCGGCGGTCAGGGCCAGGGCCGTTCCCGCCAGCGCCGCCCGCAGCGCTCTGCCCCGCCGGCGGCGGCGGTGTCTGCCACGATGCTTCATACCGTCCTCCCGAGGCGAGCCAACTGCGTCCCGCGATCCTGGCGTTGACACGGGGCAGGGTGGGGTGGCCCGGAAGGCGATGCTACGACAGCCGCACCCGGCCGGGGGCGAGGACCCGGCAAATACGCGGAATCCGTGACCATCGCACTGTCCGACGGCCCACCGGGACGGGGAGCGGGCCGCCGGACGGGGCACCCGCGCGTCACGAGAAGACGGCGAGTCCGTAGAGGACGAACACCATCAGGTGCGCCGACCCGTGCAGGGCGGTGACCCGGCGTCCGGTGAAGGTGAGGGCCGTCAGCAGCAGGCTCACCCCGAGCAGCACCAGATGGGTGGCGCTCTCGGCGAGCACCACACGCTGTCCGGTGACCAGTCCGATCGTCAGCACGGCGGGGACGGTGAGCCCGACCGTGGACACCAGGGCGCCGTGGCACAGGTTGCTCACCCGCTGGATCTCCCCGCCGAGGGCGGCCCGCAGCGTGGTGATCGTCTCGGGCAGGAAGACGATCATCGCGATGACGACACCCGACAGCGCCACCGGGGCTCCCGCGCGGGCCAGGCCGTCGTCGAGGAGGGCCGCCATGTCGTGGGACAGCAGCACGATCGGCACCACCGTCGCCACCAGCAGCAGGGTCCGGGCGACGACCTCCGGACGGTGGCCGGCCGGCGGCCCGCCCGCCCCCGGACGCGACGCGACGTCCCGGCCCCGGTCCAGGTCCAGGTCCGGGCCCCGGTCCAGGCCCTGGTCCTGGTCACGCCTGGGGTCCTGTCCCGGCGTACGGCCCGTTCCCGGCCGTTCTGCGCCGACCGGGGCGGGGGCCGTGGCCGTGCCGGGCAGGGGGCCGACCTCCTGGAAGTCGGCGCGCTGGGCCCCCGTCTGCCGGACGAGGAAGAACCCGTACAGGACGACGGTGAGCGCGCCCAGGGCGACCGCCTGCCCCGGCCGGTAGGCGCCCCCGGCGCCGATGAGCCCGGGGAACGCGAACGCCACGGCCAGCAGCACCACCAGGAGCGCCAGGTAGGCCGAGACGCCGGTGCGGTTGGGCCGGAGGACGTCGTGCCGCAGCCCGCCGGCCAGCAGGGCCGCTCCGACGACCAGGTTCAGGATGATCATCGACACGGCCATCACGGAGTCGCGGGCGATGGTGGCGTGTTCGCCCGGGCCCAGCATCACGGCGGCGATCAGGACGACTTCGATCAGGACGATGGACAGGGTCAGCACCAGCGTGCCGTAGGGGTCGCCGAGCCGGCGGGCCAGGTGTTCGGCCTGGGCGACGACCCCGAAGGCGCAGACGACGATCACCGCGACGATCGCCGCGAGCACCGTCCACAGGACGGGGGCCGGCAGAGGGCCGGAGAGGAAGGGGCCGGCGGCCAGGGTGGCGAGGAAGGCGCCCCAGCCGAGGGCCAGCCGGGCGAGCGCGGAGGGGGTGAGAACCGTTCGCAGGAGGGAGGGCGTGGGCACGGATGTCTACACGTTCTGCCGGGTCGTCCCTGCTCGTACCGCACCTGCCGGGTCGTCCCGGCGGCGTCGTTCCGCCTCACTCTACCCGGCGCCCCGGGGCCGCCGACGTCCCGGCCGGGCCCCCGCGCCCCGGGAGCCACCGCCCGTGACGCCCGCCACCGGGCCCTTCGGGCGGCCGCCTCCCGGGGACGGGCCCCGGGGCGGCCCGGCCACCGGGCGTCTCCGTGCGGGGGGCGCGTCGGCAAGGCGTCCGGCCACCTGGCGCCTGCGTGCGGGGCGCGTCAGCCGGGACGGTCAGCCCGGTGCCGGTGCCGGTGTGGAGCCGTGCTGCGCACGGCCCGGGGCTCACCCGTCCGCTGCCGAGCCGGCGACCGTGCCGGCCGCCGTCGCCTCAAGGCTCCGAGGCCGAGGCCGGTCCGAAGCGGCGGGCGCCGGCCGGTCCGTCGGTGCGCGGCCCCGGCACCGGGGACGCCGCGTGCGGTCCCGCCGCAGCCGCCGCAGCGGCATCGGCCGCCGGTGCCGCGTGCGGTCCCGCCGCCGTCGGCGCCCGCCGCTCCGCCACCGCCGCCGCGGCCCCCGGGAAGAGGTCCCGCGGGTCGTCCGGCAGCAGCACCTCCACCTCGACGTCCTCCGCGAACCGGTACGGCCGGTGCTCCAGCAGCCCGCCGAGGTACCGGCGCACCCGGGACATCTCCGCCCGCACCGTCACCGTGCGGCCCGGATCGCCGAACATCTCCCCGGCCAGTTCCGCCGCGCTGCGGCCGGACCGGTGCACCGCCAGCACGTACAGCAACTCCGCGTGCCGGGGACTCAGTTCCCGCGACCAGGTGCCCGTGCTGCCGGTCACCACGACCGACCAGCGGCGCGGCTCCCGCAGGTCCAGCTCCACCCGCCGTCCCGGGCAGGGCATCGGCTCGTCCGCCGCCCGCACCAGCCAGCCCCCCGCCAGCGGCTCCAGCGTCGACCGTCCGAGCACGGGCAGCCACCGTTCCCCGGCCGCCGGCGACTTCGGCAGCGCCAGCCGCCGCACGTACGGCATCCCCGTCACCGCCGCCGTCCAGCCGTACCGGTCCACCACCACGGCACGCCCGTCGATGCGCGCCAGGACCGGCGCGGCCACCGCGCGCAGCCGCTCCAGGGACTGCTGGTGCATGTCCCGCAGCCGCGCCTCCGCCAGCTTCGCCACCGAGTCGACCCAGGCCAGCGTCGCCGGGTGCATCGTGTCCAGCGGCCCGCTCACGTCGACCACGCCGATCAGCCGGCCGTCCCTCGGGTCCGTCACCGGTGCGCCGGTGCACGTCCAGGTCGCGTGGGAGCGCACGAAGTGCTCGGAGGCGAACACCTGCACCGGCCGCCGGGTGACGGCCGGCGTGCCCACCCCGTTGGTGCCGACGACGCTCTCCCGCCAGTCCGCCCCCACCTCCAGGCCCAGCACGTCGGCCCGGCGCAGCACCGGCGCGCTGCCCTCCCGCCACAGCACCCGGCCGTCCGCGTCGGCGACCACCATGATGTGCCGGGCGACGTCCGCCACCGACAGCAGCCCGTCCCGCAGGACCGGCAGCACGTGCCGCAGCGGCGACGCCTCGCGGCGCCGCCACACCTCTTCCGCGGACAGCAGCCGCGCCCGCACGTCGTGTTCGGGGTCCACCCCGCTGCGCAGCATCCGCTCCCAGGACTCGCCGATCACCGGGCGGGGTGCCAGCGGAGCCCGCTGCCCGGCCAGGGTGGCCGAGCGGACCTCGTCGAGCACCCGCGCCGCGCGCGTCGCGTCGACGGCGGCCAGGTGCGTCAATTCCATCGGCGAGAGCGCCACTGGTCCTCCTGGGGGGAGAACTCGGGGAGTGGCCCGAGCGGCCGGTCGGCCGCGCCCCCGAGATCCGTTCTGACAGTCTGTCTCATGGTGCCGTCCCCGCCGGGCGGACGTACGCACTCCCGTCACACTCAGCAGCATGTTGCAACCCCCTGCAACCCTGGTGGACACCCGCCCCGCTGATTGAAACTTGAGCGACGCCGTCCCGAGCGGCGTCCACGGTTCCCCCGCGGGACCGTGCGGCCGGGGGTGGTGCCGTGTCGGCGCAGCACCACCCCCGCGCCGGAAAGCGCCGCGCACCGTCCGGCCCGCCGGACGGATCCGCACCTCCGTGCCTCCGCACCTCCGTGCCTCCGCACCTCCGTGCCTCTGTGCCTCCGCGCCGCCGCCGTGCTCAGACCGTCGGCGGGGTCGCGTCCACCGGTCGCGGTCAGAGTGTCGGCCGGGTCGTGTGTACAGCTCTCGCTCAGTCCGTCGGCCGCGTCGCGGGTACGGCTCTCGGTCAGACCGCCGGCCGCGCCCGTTCCACCAGCGACGCCAGGTCCAGGGTGTGCGGCAGCGTCCCGAACACCGCGCCCCCGTCGCCGCCCAGCCGCCCCGCGCAGAACGCGTCCGCCACCTCCGGCGGCGCGAACCGCACCAGGAGCGATCCCTGGAGCACCAGCGCCAGCCGCTCCACCAGGCGGCGCGCACGGCCCTCCACGCCGTCCAGATCGGCCAGTTCGGTCAGCAGACCCTTGATCGCCCCGTCCAGCCGGTGGTCCGCCCCGCGCGCCAGGCCCACCTCGCGCAGATACGCGTCCAGCGCCCCCGGCTCCCGGCGCAGCGCCCGCAGCACGTCCAGCGCCTGCACGTTGCCCGCGCCCTCCCAGACCGAGTTCAGCGGCGACTCCCGCACCAGCCGCGGCATCCCGGACTCCTCCACGTACCCGTTGCCGCCCAGGCACTCCGCCGCCTCCACCACCAGCGGCGCGCAGCGCTTGGTCACCCAGAACTTCGCAGCAGGCACCGCGATCCGCAGCAGCGCGCGCTCCTGTTCGCCGTCGTCGTCGTACGCCGCGGCCAGCCGCAGCGCCAGCGTCGTCGCCGCCTCCGACTCCAGCGCCAGGTCGGCCAGCACGTTGCGCATCAGCGGCTTGTCGATCAGCTTCCCGCCGAACGCCTCCCGGTACGCGCAGTGGTGCACCGCCTGCGCCACCGCCTGCCGCATCAGGCCCGCCGAGCCGAGGACACAGTCGAGCCGGGTCGCCGCCACCATCCCGATGATGGCGCGCACCCCCCGGCCCTCCTCGCCGACCCGGCGCGCCCACGTCCCGGCGAACTCGACCTCCGCCGAGGCGTTCGAGCGGTTGCCCAGCTTGTCCTTCAGCCGCTGGATCAGGAAGGTGTTGCGGGTGCCGTCCTCCAGGACCCGCGGCACCAGGAAGCAGGTGAGCCCGCCGGGCGCCTGCGCCAGCACCAGGAAGGCGTCCGACATCGGGGCCGAGCAGAACCACTTGTGCCCCGTCAGCGCGTAGGTGCCGTCCTCGGCGAGCGGGCGGGCCGTGGTCGCGTTCGCCCGGACGTCGCTGCCGCCCTGCTTCTCCGTCATCCCCATCCCGAACAGCGCACCGGCCTTCCGCCCGGCCGGCCGCAGCCCGCGGTCGTAGACCTCCGACGTCAGGCGCGGCTCCCACTCCGCGGCCAGCGCCGGATCGGTGCGCAGGGCCGGCACCGCCGCGTGCGTCATCGACAGCGGGCAGCAGTTCCCCGCCTCCACCTGCGTCCACACCACGAACGCCGCCGCCCGCCGCACGTGCCCGCCGGGCCGCCGCCAGGCCGACGTCAGGCCGGCCGACACGCCCTTGCCGAGCAGCCGGTGCCAGGACGGGTGGAACTCGACCTCGTCGATCCGGTGGCCGTAGCGGTCGTGGGTGTGCAGCCGCGGCGGATGCTCGTTCGCCAGCGCCCCCCACTCCTGCACCTGCGCCGACCCCGACGTGCGGCCCAGGCCCGCCAGCTCCGCCTCCGCCTCCTCGCGCACCTGCGGATCCAGATGCCGTCCGACCGCCTCCACCAGGGCCCGGTCGGCGCCGAACACGTCGTACTGCACGAGGGGCGGAGCCTGGTTCGTCACGGTGTGCGTGGTGCCTGCCATGTCAGCGAACCTACCCCCAACCCCCCGTCCCTCACCCGCAGCGCACGGGCGGCCGCCCGTCCGCGGGGGACGGCGGGCAGAGCGCCGGGTGCCGGACGAATCCGCCTGTGGGTGAGTGCGACCAGGCACGACGGATACCGTTAGCACGTGCAGCCAGCAAGAGACACCACCGACGAGCCGTCCGGTCGCCTCCACCGGGCCAGGGCCCTCTACCGGAACGTATCCAAACGCAGGACCGCCTGGCTGCTCCTGAAGGACACGGTCAACTCGTGCATGGAGTACCGCATCCTGGGCCTGGCCGCCGAGGCCGCGTTCTTCACGCTGCTGTCGGTGCCCCCGCTGCTGCTCAGCATGATCGGGCTGCTCGGTTACGTCGACACCTGGACCGGCGCCGAGACCATCGCGAGCCTGCGCAGCAACCTCCTCGACGCCTCCCGCACGGTGCTGTCCGACCGCGGTGTGCAGCAGATCGCCCAGCCCATCCTGGACGACGTGATGAAAGGAGGCCGCCCCGACGTCATCTCCATCGGCTTCCTGTTCGCCCTGTGGTCCGGCTCCCGCGCGGTGAACGTCTTCATCGACACCATCACCGTCATGTACGGCCTCGACGGCGTCCGGGGCATCGTCAAGACCCGCCTGCTGGCCTTCCTGCTGTTCCTCGTGGCCCTGCTGATCGGCTCCGTCGCCCTGCCCCTGATGGTGGCCGGGCCCGACGCCGTCGTGCGCATCGTGCCCTGGTCGACCACGGTCGTGCAGATCCTGTACTGGCCGGTCGTCATGCTGCTGTCGGTCGCCTTCCTCACCACGCTCTACCACGTGTCCGTGCCGGTGCGTTCGCCCTGGATCGAGGACGTGCCGGGCGCGCTCGTCGCCCTCGCCATGTGGGTCCTCGGCAGCTTCCTGCTGCGCCTCTACCTGAGCAACACCGTCGAGGGGCCCACCATCTACGGCTCCCTCGCGGCGCCCGTCGCCGTGCTGCTGTGGATCGGTGTGTCCGCGTTCGCGGTCCTGGTCGGGGCCGCCGTCAACGCCGCCATCGACCGGGTCTGGCCGGCCGCCGCCACGGCCGCCGCCCGTGAGGCCAACGAGCGGATGCGCCAGGCGCAGGTCGCCGAGTACGTCGCCCGCACCACGGCCTCCGCCGACGAGGGCGAGGCCGACCCCGACATGCCCTCCGAGTTCCCCGAACGCTGGTCCCGCTTCCTCCCCCCGGAGGACGTCACCGCCCGGCTGCGCACCCACGCCAAGTCCGGCCATCCCCCGAAGCACGGGAGCGACGCGCACGACGACGACACCCCGCCCGGCCGCTGAGCCGGCCCCGGCAGGGGAGGCCGCCGGGCGCCGGTCGTCGCGCTCCCGGTCCTGCGGCGGCCGTGGCGCTGCCCCGCCCGGAGGCGGTCGTCGGTGCGGGGCCGCCGGGCGGGCCGCGCGTTCTACGCTGACGGCATGGACGTCCTCACCGGCCTGCTGGAGGGCCCGCGCGCCCGCGGGGCCTTCCTGATCAGAGCCTGTTTCGACCCGCCCTGGGCGGTCCGGGTCGAGGACCGCGCCCCGCTCACCGTGATGCTCGTGGTGCGCGGTGACGCCTGGATCGTGCCGGACCGCGGCCCTCGGCTGCGGCTCGGCCCCGGCGGCCTCGCCATCGCCCGCGGTCCCGCTCCGTACACCTGCGGCGACGACCCGGGCACCGCGCCGCAGGCGCTGATCCTGCCCGGGGGCGAGTGCCACTACCCCGACGGGCGGCCCCTCAACGGCGTCATGGACCTCGGCGTCCGCACCTGGGGCGACCGGACCGACGGCGCCACGGTCATGCTCATCGGCACCTACGGGCGGCACGGCGAGATCGGCGGCCGCCTCCTCGACGCGCTCCCGCCACTGCTCTCCCTCGCCGCCGACGATTGGGACTGCCCGCTCACCCCTCTCCTCGCGCAGGAGATCGTCCGCGACCGGCCGGGCCAGGAGGTCGTCCTCGACCGGCTCCTCGACCTCCTGGTCATCGCCGCCCTGCGGGCCTGGTTCGACCGGCCCGGGGCGGAACCCCCGGCCTGGTACGCCGCCCTGGCGGATCCCGTCGTCGGGCCCGTGCTGCGCCTCCTGCAGAGCGAGCCCGCCCGGCCCTGGACGGTCGCCGACCTGGCCGCGAAGGCCGGGGTCTCCCGCGCCTCCCTCGCCCGCCGCTTCACCGCCCGGGTCGGCGAACCCCCGATGGCCTACCTCACCGGCTGGCGCCTGGCCCTCGCCGCGGACCGGCTCCGCGACACCGACGACACCCTCGGCGCCATCGCCCGCAGGGTCGGCTACGGCAGCGCGTTCGCGCTCTCGGCGGCCTTCAAACGCGCCTACGGCGTCAGCCCGCAGGACTGGCGCACGGCGCGCGGCGGGCCGGAGTCCGTCGGACACCCCATGCCCGCCGGGCTTCGGTGAGGGCTGCGCGGGGCGGTACGGCTCCGCGCGGGGCGGTGCAGCGGAGATCCGGGGCGGTGCAGTGGGCATCCGGGGCGGTGCAGCGGGGATCCGGGGCGGCGCCACGGGAGTGCCCGGGCGCGGGCGGGGCTGGAGGGCAGGGACCGGCCCGCGATGCTTCCGTTGGGCGGGCGCCCGCGCCGGCCGGTCCGGCGGGGCCCGGCGCCCTCCCCGGCCCGGGCGTGCCCGATGCGTGCCGGATGCGTGCCCGGGGCTGCCGGGGGCGCCCGGGCCACCGGAACCGGCAGGTCCGGCGCGTGCCCGGCGCGTAGGGTGAACGGCGAAGGGGAGGTGGCGCACGTGTACCGCGAACGGGCGTCGCGGCTGCCGGGGGCGGTCGTGTGGCGCAACACCCTCTCCGGTGACGCGGGCAGCGGCCGGGTCCTGCCGGACGGCTGCATGGACCTGCTCTGGCACGAGGGGCGCCTGCTGGTCGCCGGTCCCGACACCCGCGCCCACCTCACCGCCGGCGCACCCGGCACCTGGACCGGCATCCGCCTGCGGCCCGGCGCCGCCCCGGCCCTGCTGGGCGTCCCCGCCCACGAACTGCGCGACCGGCGCGTCGAGCTGGCCGACCTCCGAGGCTCCGCCGAGGTCCGCCGGCACACCGCCCGCCTGCGGGCCGCCCCCGACCCCGTGACCGGACTGGAGGACCTCGCCGAGCGCCTGGCCGCGGACACCGCCCCACCCGACCCGGCCCTGGACGCCCTGGCCGCGGCCCTCGGCGCGGGACGGCCGGTCGGCACGGTGGCCGACGAACTCGGCATCGGCGCCCGCCAGTTGCACCGCCGGTCGCTCGTGGCGTTCGGCTACGGGCCCAAGACCCTCGCCCGCATCCTCCGCCTGCACCGCGCCCTCGCCCTGGCCCGCTCCGGCACCCCGGCGGCCGAGACCGCCGCCCGCACCGGCTACGCCGACCAGGCCCATCTGTCGCGCGACGTACGGGCGTTGACGGGCGTGCCGCTGCGGGAACTGCTGGCCGGGGGCGGGGGACGGGCGGGCGGGGCGGACCCGGCGCCTGCCCGGTGACACCGCGGGAGCCCGTGGGCCGCCGCCCCTCGGGACGTACCCGGAAACGGTGAGCGGACCAGGAGCAGCGTCCCGCACACCGGGCGTCTGCACGTGCGCCTTCCGTCCCGCCTGCCCGGTCCCGGCCCGGCGCCGGTCAGCCCTCAGCCGAGGGCGTCGAGCAGCTCGCGCTCACGTGGGCCGCTGAGGCCGGCACGTCGTGCCCGGTCCAGACCCTGTTCGCGTTCCCAGCGCAGCGTGTCGGCCAGCATCTCCGCCGGCGGCCGGTGACGCAGCCCGGCGGCGCGCGCCGCGGAGCCGTCCCGGGCCGACCAGCCTTCCCAGCCCGGCTCGACCAGCCACATCGCCAGCGATTCGGACCCCATGTACTGGGCCACGCCGTGGGCGAGCAGCCACGCCGACGCGGCGGTGACCACCGGACCGGTGTGCCCGCCGACGGCGCGGGACAGCTCGATCCACTCGCCGAACGGAACGATCGGGCCGACGGCGTCGTAGGTGCCGGTGGTGCCCGTCTCCGCGGTGTCGAGCAGCCAGGAGGTGAGGTCCCGCACGTCGACCACCTGGGTGGGCATGGCCGGTGTGTCGGGGACCAGCATCGGCCCCTGCGGATCGCGTGCGGCGCGGGCGACCCAGTAACCGGAGCGCCCGCTGTGATCGCCCGGGCCGCCGATGAGACCGGCTCGTGCGATGAGGAGACGGTCGCCCACCGCGGCCGTCGACGCCTGTTCGCAGGCGACCTTCGCCTCGCCGTACTCCTCACGGCCGACCTCGCTCCGGTCGGTCGGGGCGAGCAGGGGAGCGGACTCGTCCGCGCCCGGCGTGGAGTGGGAGGCGTAGGCGTTGCCGGACGAGACGTACACCCAGTGCCCGGCTCTGCCGCCCAGCGCGTCGAGCGCTCCACGGACGAAGCCCGGCTGCCACGACACCTCGACGACCGCGTCCCACAGGCGGTCGAGCAGGGGCTCGTACGCCGACGGATCACGCCGGTCGGCGGCGACCAGTGTCGCTCCGTCCGCGACTTCTCCGCTGACGCCACGCGCGAGGCACGTCACCCGGTGACCGCGTTCGACCGCCTGCCTCGACAACTCCCGAGCCACCCATGCCGTTCCGCCCAGAACCAGGATCTCCATACCGGCACTCAAGCACCGGGATCACCGCGCGGCCAAGCGGATCGGCTGACAGCAGATTGCGGCCGCCGGATCGACCCCCCGCCCTCGGACGGAAGGAGCGATCCAGTGCGAGATGACCGACCGTAGCGCCGGCCCTACCCGGGCGTCCCGCCGCCCTCGGACGGTGCGAAGAGGTCGACTCCGTTGCCGTCCGGGTCCCGCACCACGGCGTACCGCTGGCCCCACACCGCGTCCCACGGCTTCAGCTCCCCGTGGTACCCGTCGGCGACCAGCTCCGCGTAGAGCGCGTCCACCTCGTCCGCGTCGTCGCACCGCAGGGCCAGCGAGGCCCGTCCGCCCCCGGCGGGTGCCTCGTACCCGGGGTGGAACGAGCGGACCACCTCCTCCGTGTCCAGCAACAGCCGCAGACCGCCCGGGAGTTCCGCCTCCGCGTGCCCCTGCTCCTCGGCCCCCTCGGGGAAGGCGAAGCCGAGCCGGCGGTAGAAGGCGACCGAGGCCGCCATGTCCGAGACGACCAGTCCGATGGCATCACAACGTGCAGTCATGCCTCCCACGGTAGGGACGGCGGTGGAGCCGGTCTTGAAGAAATCGGACACGGCCCGGCGCCGGCGGCCGGAGTTCCGGCCGCAGCCCCGTCGACCGGCCCGAACTGGTCGACCCGGAGACGTGGACCGCCGACCACCGGGACGTCAACGGTCCGGGCAACGACCTCGCGCAACTCGCCCTGTTCCGCAACTACGCCACCAACCGGTCGCTCTACCCCCGGGTGCACGCCTACTTCCGTGAGCGCCGCGTCCCGCTCCTCGCGGTCTGGGGGGAGGGCGACGAGATCTTCGGCCCCGCCGGGGCGCGCGCCTTCGCGCGGGACCTCCCGGACGCGGAGATCCACGTGGTCCCCGGCGGCGGGCACTTCCTGCTGGAGAGCCACCTGGAGACCGTGACCGGTCACCTGCGCCGCTTCCTGGCGACCACCGTCACGACACCGGCGTGACGACGTGACGGTGCGAAGGAACGACGCAGTGACCGGGTGACAGCGGAGGCAGCCGGGCGGGGCGCCGCGGGCGGGGACCGTGGGCCCCACCCACGCCCCCGCCCGCGGTGCCCCGCCGTGGAATACGGCGTGCGGTGGGGCCGCTCTTGTGTTACCGGTGGGTTCAGCGGCGCGTGAGCGCGGCGCGGCGAAGGGCTGGTGGGCAGATGACGGCAGGCCGGGCACACCCCGTGACCGACACGCCCCACGGTGCCGTACGCGGCCGGTGGGAGCGCGGTGTCGCCGTGTACCGGGGCATCCCGTACGCGGCGCCCCCCGTCGGCCCGCGCAGGTTCCGGCCCCCGGTGCCGCCCGAGCCGTGGGACGGGGTGCGCGATGCCGGGGCGTTCGGGCCGACGGCACCGAAGCCGCCCTACTCCGAGGCGTTCGCGCGGTACCTCTCCGATCCGTTCGTGGCGGGTGACGGCTGTCTCAACCTCAACGTGTGGACCCCGGACCCGTCCCCGGACGCCCGCCTGCCCGTCCTGGTGTGGCTGCACGGCGGGGCCCTCACCCGGGGCTCCTCCGCCGTCCCCGTGTACGACGGCCACGCCTTCGCCCGCGACGGCGTGGTGTGCGTGTCGGTCAACTACCGCCTGGGCGTGGAAGGTTACGGCCTCTTCCCGGACGCCCCCGCCAACCCGGGACTGCGCGACCAGCTCGCGGCCCTGCGGTGGGTGCACGCGGCGATCGGGGCGTTCGGCGGCGACCCGGGCCGCGTCACCCTGGCCGGACAGTCCGCCGGGGCGATCAGTGCGGGAGCCCTCCTCGCCGCGCCGCCGACCCAGGGGCTCGTCCGGCGGGCGATCCTGCAGAGCGGGCCGCCCGAGGCGTCCGACCGGGACAAGGTCCGGCGGATGGTGCGCCGCATGGCGGGCCGGCTGAAGGTGCCCGCCACGGCGGAGGCGTTCGCCGCGGTGGACCCGGCACGCCTGCTCCGCGCCCAGGCCGAGGCGGGCCGCCTCAGCAGCCCGGTGCTCGGCGGCCCCGCCTTCGGCGTCGTCGTCGACGGCGACCTCGTCCCGCACGACCCCCTCGACGCGCTCACCACCGGTGGCGCGGCCCCCGGCACGGACCTCCTCATGGGCTGGACACGTGACGAGTACCGCCTGTGGCTGGTCCCCGGCGGACTGCTGGAGCGCGTCGACCGTCTCGGCTCGGTCGCCGTCGCGGGCGCGATGGCCCGCTGCCGCTGCGGCAGCGAGGTGCCCCGGGGCTACCGCGAACTGCTCCCGGGCGCCGGTACCGCCGAGATCGTCGGCCAGATGGTCACCGACCACCTGCTGCGCCTGCCGCTGCACCGCCTCGCCGACGGCCGGACGGACCCCTCGTACGTCTACGAGTTCGCCTGGCCGTCCGGCCTGCCCGGCATGGGCGCCTGCCACGCCCTGGAACTGGGCTTCGTCTTCGGCACCGGCGACCGGCCCGAGGCGCGGAAGCTCGCCGGTGACGGCGCCCCCGCCGACCTCGCCGACGCGATGCACGGGGCGTGGGTCCGCTTCGTCACCGACGGCACCCCCGGCTGGCCGCGCTGGAACGCCCACCACCCCGTCCACGTCTTCGGCGACGGCCCCCCGCACACCGTGCACGGTCCCCGCGACCGGGAACTCGCCCTGTGGGCCTCCTCCGGCGAGGCGCCCCCCGTTCCCGCCGAGCAGCCCGAACTGCGCCGCGTCATCGGCCGGTTGCGGCGCAGGGGCGCGCTGCGGCGCACCTGACACCCGCCCGGCCGCGACGTCCCCGGCGGCGCGCCCGCCGCCGTCCCCGTCACCGCCCCTGACGCCTCGCGCGGTAGCGCAGGAACACGAACCTCGAGCCGAAGGTGCGGGTCTCGACCAGGTCGAGATCCACCCTGCGCTCGTCCCGGGCGAAGAACGGGAGGCCGCCGCCGACCAGCACCGATACAGCATGACCCGGTACTCGTCGATCAGACCCGCCGCGGCGGCCTCCGCGGCGAGTGTCGCGCCGCCGATCGCGATCTCCCCCTCGCCCGGTTCGGACCGCAGCCGTTCGATCTCCTCCGCGACGGTGCCGGTCGCCAGGCGCGCCTGGCCGCGCACATCGGACAGCGTGGTGGAGAACACCACCTTCGGGAGCGGGTTCCACAGGGAGGTCCACTCGCGCTGTGCGGCGTCGAGCGACGGATCCTCGGCGGCGGTCTCCCAGTACAGCATCGTCTCGTAGAGGCGCCGGCCCAGCAGGTGGACGCCGACGTTGCGGATGTCGTCGATCCAGAAGCGGAAGACCTCGTCGTCCGGCTCCGACCAGTCGAAGCCGCCGTCCGGTCCGGCGATGTAGCCGTCCAGGGAGACGTTCATGGAGTAGGTCACGTCGCGCATCGGGAATCCTCCTCGGTTCCGGGTCCGACCCTATGACCGCCGGGCGCCCCCGAACTCATCGCCACGCGCGCCACCCGCGGGGGACGGGCGCCCGGGCGGGCCGGCGGCCGGCGCCGGGAGACCGGCCGGCGGGTGGACCGCCCGGCGAACCGCGCAGGGCGCACCGGGACCGGGGGCCCACGTGATACCCGGGGGCTGGGCAGGTGCATGATGACGTGGACGACACGAGGGGGCGGGAATGCCGCAGTCGGCCATGCCGGTGCACAGCACGGCTCCGGGGGGAGCAGCGAACACGGCTTCGGGGGGAGCGGGACGCGTCGGCGGAGGGGGGTGGACCGCCGCGTGGCTGACGGGGGCCGTGGCGCTGGTGGCGGAGTGCGTGCTCGCCCTGGTCGTCTTCGTGATCGCGTTCCTCCGGGAGGAGGAGTTCTACTTCGCCGACATGGGGGCGCCCCTCGGATGGATCCTCGGGGCCCTGATCCTCGTGGGCGCTGCCGGGCTGGTCGGAGCCGTCGGCTCGGCGGTCGTCCTGCCGCTCGTGTGGCTCTCGCGCCGGTGGGCCCGGGGGGCGGGGCGGGACGACACGGCGATGCGGTGCCTGGCCGTCTGCGCCGCGTTCGCCGCCGTGACCGGGGTGGGCGCCGGGGCGGTGTGGGCGCTGGGCGGCGGCGACGGCACCGCCCTTGGGCTGGTCGCCCCGGTGGTGTTCCTCGTCGTGACGCCGCCCGCCCTGTGCGCGCGGGCCGCGACCGCCGTCCGCCGCACCGGCGCCCGGCTCGCGGTGGCCGTGGCGGTGGCCGTCGCGGGAGCGGCGCTGTCGGCGGCGGTCGCCGTCGGGGGAGTGGTGGCCTACGCGACGGGACTGCTGGAGCCGTACGAGCCGCCGCGGCTCACCGCGGAGCAGCTCGTCGGCACCTGGACCGACGAGCGGGGAGGCACGCTGACCCTGCGCGCGGACGGCACCGCGGTGGCCGACGACCTGGGGGCGGTGGAACGGTGCAGCGGCTCCGGCTCCTGGGAGCGGAGCGACGGACAGCCGGAACCCGAACTCCGGCTGTGGGGCAGCAGCTGCCTGGAGGAGACCTACGCGTTCAGCGGCACCGAGGAACAGCCCCGTCTGCACCACCTGTTCGGCGATGCGGAGGCGCCCGACCGGTACATCCTGCGGCGCTCCTGACCGGAACGGGGACCCCGGCGGGGGTGTCGCGTCAGCCGCGCCCCACCGCCGCCGCCACGGCCGCGATGGCCTCCGGACCCACCCGGCAGCAGCCCCCGATCAGGCGGGCGCCGGACTCCCGCCAGCCGGCGACCCGGCTCGCGGTGAACGTCGGGTGGCCGGTCCAGGCGCGGGCGGCGGCGTCCCAGGTCTCGCCGCTGTTGGGGTAGACGACGACGGGCTTGTCCGTGACGCGGGCGGCGAGGGCGACGGCGTGGTCGGCGTCCTCGGGGGTGCAGCAGTTGACGCCCACGGCGATCACCTCGTCGGCGTCCGCGGCCAGCGCGAAGGCGTCCTCCAGCGGCTGGCCGGCCCGGGTGCGGTCGCCGGCGGCGGAGTAGGACAGCCAGGCGGGCACGCCCAGATCGGGCAGGACCTCCAGGAGGGCCGCCGCCTCGTCGATGTCGGGGACGGTCTCCAGGGCGAGGACGTCCGGGCGGGACGCCGCCAGGATCTCCATCCGGGGCCGGTGGAAGCGGTGCAGCTCCGCCACGCTCAGGCCGTAGCGGCCGCGGTACTCGGAACCGTCGGCGAGCATCGCGCCGTAGGGGCCGACCGACGCGGCGACGTACAGGGGACGGGCGGTGCGGGCGCGCTGCACCGCGTCGCGCGCCGCCTCCACGCTCATGGCGAGCAGTCCGGCGGCCCGGCGCCGGTCGATGCCGTGCCGGGCGAAACCCTCGAACGTGGCCTGGTAGCTGGCGGTGATCGCCACGTCGGCGCCCGCCTCGAAGTACGCGAGGTGCGCGTCGGCGACGGCCTCGGGGGCGTCGGCCAGCAGCCGGGCCGACCACAGCGCGTCGCCCAGGTCGTACCCGGCCGCCTTGAGCTGGTTGGACAGACCGCCGTCCAGGACCACCGTGCCGCCCGCGAGGGCGTCGGCCAGGTTCAGGGAGGGCGAGGGCTGCATACGACCGACGGTAACCGGACCGCCGGGCCCCCGGCCACCGGCGACCGGGGGCCCGGCCGGACCGGGCGCGCGCTTCGCGCCCCACGGCTCCTGCGCCCCCTCCCGGTCGGCCGCGGGAGCGTCCGGACCGGCCGCGGGAGCCGTCCGGACCGGCCGTAGGACCGGGGCCCGCGGGTCCGACGCGTCCACGGGGGTACTCGGGGCACCGGCGGAACGGGGGACCCGCGGGTCCCGAGCGACATAAGCAACCCGAAGCGACCCGAAGCGACACGAAGCGACACGAAGCGACCCGAAGCCGTACGAGAGGACCTGCGCGATGTGCCGATGGCTCGCCTACTCGGGGACCCCGATCCTGCTCGACAGCATCCTGTACCGGCCCGCCCACTCGCTGATCGACCAGAGCCTGCACGCCCGGATGGGCGTGGAGACCACCAACGGCGACGGCTTCGGCGTCGGCTGGTACGGGGAGGGCAACGGCACTCCGGCGGTGCTCCGGGAGATCGGCCCGGCCTGGAGCAACCGGAACCTGCGCGAGATAGCCGACCACGTCCGCTCGCACCTGTTCTTCGCCCACATCCGGGCCTCGACCGGTTCGGCGGTGCAGCAGACCAACTGCCACCCGTTCCGCCACGGTCCCTGGATGTGGATGCACAACGGCGCGATCGAGGAGTTCGACCGGGTCCGGCGCGACCTGCTGCTGGCCGTGGACCCGGAGCTCTTCCCGCACATCGAGGGCTCCACGGACTCCGAGACCATGTTCTACCTGGCGCTCACCCTGGGCCTGGAGGAGGACCCGCCGGCCGCCGTCGCCCGGATGGCCGGCCTGGTGGAGCGCACCGGCCGCGCGCACGGCGTGAAGCACCCGCTGCAGATGACGGTCGCGGTGACCGACGGCGAGAGCCTGTGGGCGTTCCGCTACTCCAGCCTGCGGCGGTCCCGGTCCCTCTTCTACAGCACCCGCGTGGACACCCTGCGCTCGCTCCACCCCGACCTGGAGTTCCTGCGGGGCGTGGACGAGGGCACCCGCCTGATCGTCTCCGAGCCCCTCGGCGACATGCCGGGCGCCTGGAACGCCGTCCCCGAGAGCACCTACGGGGTGGTGCGGCCGGGCGGGCAGGAGGACGAGATGCACGCCTTCGTCCCCGTGTGACCCCTGGCCCCCGCGCCGGTCCGAGTCCCGGTCGCCCGGGGACCCGTACCCCCGGACCCCCGGGCTGCCGGGCTCCCGGGCCCCTCGGGGTTCACCCGCCCAGCAGCCCGTCCACGAAGGCGTTGCGGAAGACCCCCGCCCCGTCCAGGGCGGCGGCCAGGGCGCGGAAGTCCGCCAGCCTCGGGTACCGGTCCGCCAGCTCCGTCCCCGGGACGGTGAACACCTTCCCCCAGTGGGGCCGCGGTGCGAAGGGCGCGAGGGCCTCCTCCACCCGGCGCACCACCGGCAGCACCGCCGCGGTGTCGGCGGTCCAGGTGAAGTGGACGGCCACGGAGTCCCGGTCGTGAGCGGGGCTGAGCCACTGCCGGTCGGCGGCGACCGTGCGGACCTCGCAGGTCTGCAGGACCGGCGCGATCGTCCCCCGGATCGCGTCGAGCGCGTGCAGCACGCCCACGGCGTGGCCGCGCGGCATCAGGTACTCCGACTGCAGTTCCTCCCCGCTGCTCGGGGTGAACTCCGCCCGGAAGTGCGGCAGCCGCTCGTGCCACGGACCCGCCGCCCCGAACTGCTCGGTGCAGTTCACGGCGGGCATGCCCGGCACCGGATGCATCTTCTCCGTCGCCGGCTCCGCCCACGGGAACGGGGCCGACGGCCGGTCGGTACGGTGCTTGAGCCACACCTGGCGGAAACCGGGGGCGCGCCAGTCGGTGAACAGGCTCACGCTGTACGCCGACGCCATCACCCGCTCGAACGTCTCCGCGTCGAGCACGTCGAGCGGCAGTCCGGTGAAGACGTGCTGCGCCACCTCGTAGGCCGGTTCCAGATCCAGGGTGAGGGCGGTGACGACGCCCAGGACGCCGAGCGAGGTGACCACGGCGCCGAACCGCTCGTCCCGCCGGCCGATCCGCAGCAGGTCACCGGCCGCCGTGACCAGCTCCACCTCGCGCACCGCCGAGGCCAGGGGGCCGTTCGTCACCCCGGAGCCGTGCGTGCCCGTCGCCACCGACCCGGCGACGGAGATGTGCGGCAGCGACGCCATGTTCGGCAGGGCCAGGCCGCGCGCGTGCACCTCGCGGGCCAGCTCGGCGTAGCGCACCCCGCCGCCGACCACCACCGTGCGCGACCCCGGGTCCACCTCGATGCGCCGGGGCATCGCGTCCAGGGACAGCAGCAGACCGCCCTCGCCCGGGTCGGCGATCCGGTTGAAGGAGTGCCCGCTGCCCAGCACCCGCACCCGGGGACCGCCCCGCACCAGCGCCCGCAGCTCCTCCACGCCGCGCGGGCGCCGCAGCTCAGCGCCGGCGTAGGTGATGTTGCCCGCCCAGTTGGTGACGCTCCCGGTCATGCCCTGCCCTCCCTGACGTCCGGGGACACGGAAGGTCCCCCTGCCGGAAGGTATCCCGGGGAGTGGGCCGCGCCACGTGGGGGGACCCGGCACCGCGCGGCTCCGGGCGGGGGCATACCGTGAGGAGTCGTACGTCCGAGCCGGGAGGAGACACGGGATGGGCAGCCGGACCGCGCTGGTCGAGGATCTGATGGAGCGGTTCCCGCACGTGCCGCGGGAAGCCGTCTTCAAGGAGGACCTGCTGCGGGGCGGTGTGGCCTTCGACCCCTCCGCCCTCAGCGACAACGAGGACGGCGAGGTCAAGCCGAAGTCGTACTTCATCTTCTCCTTCGACCACGGCACCCTGCCGGAACTGGGCGAGGCCGCCCTCCGGCGCCCGCCGGAGGAGATCATCCTCACCGGCGGCCCCTACGACCTGCGCCGCACCGTGGTGTCCGTGCGGGTGAACCCGGCCTCCCCCTACCGGGTGGCCGCCGACGAGCACGGCGTGCTCGGCCTCTACCTCGACGGCAGGCGGATCGCCGACGTCGGGGTGCCGCCGATGCCGGAGTACTACCGGCACACCCTGTCCAACGGGAAGTCGGTCATGGAGGTGGCGCCCACCATCCAGTGGGGCTACCTGATCTACCTGACCGTCTTCCGGGTCTGCCAGTACTTCGGCGCCAAGGAGGAGTGCCAGTACTGCGACATCAACCACAACTGGCGCCAGCACAAGGCCGCCGGCCGGCCGTACACCGGCGTCAAGGACGTCGAGGAGGTCCTGGAGGCGCTGGAGATCATCGACCGGTACGACACGGCGAAGGCGTCCACCGCCTACACCCTCACCGGCGGCGCCATCACCAGGACCGTCGCCGGCCGCGACGAGGCCGACTTCTACGGCCACTACGCCAAGGCCATCGAGGAGCGCTTCCCCGGCCGCTGGATCGGCAAGGTCGTCGCCCAGGCGCTGCCCAAGGACGACGTGCAGCGCTTCAAGGACTACGGCGTGCAGATCTACCACCCCAACTACGAGGTGTGGGACGAGTACCTGTTCAAGATGTACTGCCCGGGCAAGGAGCGCTACGTCGGCCGCGACGAGTGGCACCGGCGCATCCTGGACTCCGCGGACGTCTTCGGGGCGCGCAACGTCATCCCCAACTTCGTGGCGGGCGTGGAGATGTCCCAGCCGTTCGGCTTCACCACCGTCGACGAGGCCATCGCGTCCACCACCGAGGGCCTGCGCTTCTTCATGTCGCACGGCATCACGCCCCGCTTCACCACCTGGTGCCCGGAGCCGACCACCCCGCTCGGCAAGGCCAACCCGCAGGGGGCGCCGCTGGAGTACCACATCCGGCTGCTGGAGGCCTACCGCGCCACCATGGACGACTTCGGCCTGTCCTCGCCCCCCGGCTACGGTCCGCCCGGCCCCGGCCGCGCGGTCTTCTCCGTGAGCTCCTTCATGGACAGCCTGCCCGCGCAGGAGCCCGTCGAGGCATGACGGCCGCCGGGTCGTGAGACCTGCGAACGACATTCGGGAAGGCCGGAACCGAGACGTTCCGGCCTTCCTTGCGTAGGGTCCCGGCGAGGGGTGCGGCGCCCGGCGGAAGTGAAGACGGCGCTTGTCAGTTGCAGCGCGGACGTGAAAAGGTCGTCGCCTGCCGCGAGGCATCCCTCAACTCGACCACCCGTGAGCCGAGTTGACCTCGTTCGTGGATGCAGGAGACCCATGCCCGACGTGCCGAGCCCCCAGGACGTCAGTGAGACGGCCCTGTTCTCCGAGTGCTGGGACGCGGTGCTCTCCTACGCCGGCCTGTGCACGGCCGGCGCGGACGCGGGCGCCGAACTCGCCCGCGAGGCCTTCGCGGACGGCATACGCGACCTGCGTGCCGCCGAGGCGGCGACCGTCCGCGGCGCCGGCCGCCGCGCGGGCCGGCTGCCCCGGATCCCGCTGCTGCTGACGGCCGTCCGCACCGCGGTGACCCGCTGGGAGGCCGACGGCCGGGGCCACCGGCTCGATCCGGACCTGCGGCTGTGGCTCCACTCCGACCGCGCCGACCGCTACACCGGCCCGCCGCTGGAACGCCCCGTCGCCCTGCGCGGGCTGCGCGATCTCCCGCCGGCCGACGCCGAACTGCTGTGGCTCGCCGAGGTGGAGGCCCTGCCGCTGCCGGTGGTGGCCCGCCGCCTCGGACTCGACTTGGGCACCGCGCACGACGAACTCGACCACGTACGGCGGCAGTTCCGGGACCGGTGCCACCGCAACCACCTCGACTCCCCGATGGACGCGCGGTGCCGCAGCTACGCCCGGCTCCTCGACGCCGTCACCCGCTCGCCCTCCGCCGACACCCCCGACGACCTCTCCCGCCACCTCGCCACCTGTGTGCGGTGCGCCGAGGCGGCCGCCTGTCTGCGGCTGGACGACGGCGGCCTGCCCGGTGCGCTGGCCGGCGGGGTGATCGGCTGGGGCGGACCGGCCTACCTGGAGCGGCGCCGCCGGGCCGCCGACGCCCGCCTCGGCACCGGGCACACCGGCCCGGCCGCCGCCCCCGCGGGCGACCCGGCCGAGGGCCGTCCGCGCGTCGCCCGCAACACCCTGCTCGCCGCCGCCGTCCTGGTCTCCCTGCTGGCGCTGGCCGCCTCGCTCATGCCGTTCGGCGGCGGCGACGGCAGTGTGGCGCGCGCCGACGACGCCCGCCGCCCGGCCGCCGGCCCCGGGGTGTCCCTGCCATCGGCGTCCGGCAGCGGGTCCGGCACCGCGCCCGCGGCCGGGACGGCGCCCGCCGCCTCCGCTCCGGGCCCGGCCGCCGACCGGACCACCGCTCCGGTGCCGGAACGCGAGGACCCCGACCCCGAGCCGCAGGGCACCTCCTCCGGCACCGCGGACCGGCCGCCCGCCGGGAGCAGCGAGGCCCCCGCCGCCTGCCGCGTCGCCTACGACCTGGCCGACCAGTGGCCCGACGGCTTCCAGGCCACCCTCACCGTCACCACCCGGCAGGCGCTGGAGGACTGGCGGGTCGCCTTCTCCTTCCGCGACGGGCAGCAGATCCGTCAGATGTGGGACGCCACCCACGCCCAGAAGGGCGCCCGGGTGACCGCCACCGCGGCCTCCTACAACGGTGACGTCCCCGCGAACGGCCGGATCTCCTTCGGCTTCATCGCCTCCTGGGAGGGCACCAACACGCCGCCGTACGGCATCACCCTCAACGGCCGCCCCTGCACGAGCGCCTGACGCCCCGCCCCGGCCCCGCCGGTGCGGGAAGGACGGCGGTGGGCGGCAGGCGGTCAGCGGTGACGAGGGACCGGAGCCCGGGAGCCGGGAGCGGGGAGCGGGGAGCGGGGAGCGAAAAGCAGTTGACGGGCCGGGAGGGCCGCCGACTAGTCTGACCGGCAGATCACGCGGTGGCCGCGCGCCGCCGTGCCGGAGCGCCGCCCCGCGGCGCGGAACGAGCGAGGAGGTGCCGACCGATGGCTGCGACCGTCACGGACGTCGTCCGCACTCAGCATCCCGTCAAGTCCACCTCCGTGGCCGCCGGCTGACCCACGACCTTCCTTCCGCCCTGCCGGGTGTGCGCGAGCACGCCCGCCGGGCGCCGCCGGGGCCGCTCCTTGTGAAGGGCCATCCCCTTGAGTTCGTTCTCTCTTCCTTCCCGCTCCGCGCTGACCCCCTACGGCTGGGACGACGCGTGGGCCGGGGCGTTCGCCCCGCACGCCGCCGCGGGGCTGCGGCCCGGACGCGTGATCCGGGTCGACCGCGGTCAGTGCGACGTGGTCACCGACGACGGCACCGTGCGCGCCGACACCGCCTTCGTCACCCCCCACGACCCGCTGGAGGTCGTGTGCACCGGTGACTGGGTGGCCGTCGAGCCGGACGGCAGCCCGCGCTACGTACGGACCGTGCTGCCGCGGCGTACCGCCTTCGTGCGGTCGACCTCCTCCAAGCGGTCCGAGGGGCAGATCCTCGCGGCCAACGTGGACCACGCCGTCGTCGCCGTCTCGCTCGCGGCCGAGCTCGACCTCGCCCGCGTCGAACGGTTCCTCGCCCTCGCCTGGGAGTCCGGCGCCCGGCCCGTCGTCGTGCTGACCAAGGCCGACCTGGTCCCGGACGCGGTGACCCGCGCGCACCTGGTCCAGGACGTCGAGACCAGTGCGCCCGGCGTGCCGGTGATCACCGTCAGCGCCCACCACGGCGACGGCCTCGACGTCCTCACGGCGGTGGCCGCCGGGGGCACGTCGGTCCTGCTGGGCCAGTCCGGCGCGGGCAAGTCCACCCTCGCCAACGCGCTCCTCGGCGCGGACGTCATGGACGTGCGCACCGTCCGGGACGTCGACGGCAAGGGCCGGCACACCACGACCACCCGCAACCTGCTCGTGCTGCCCGGCGGGGGTGTCCTCATCGACACCCCCGGCCTGCGCGGCGTCGGCCTGTGGGACGCCACCGACGGCGTCGGCCAGGTGTTCTCCGAGATCGGGGAACTCGCCGAGGGCTGCCGGTTCCAGGACTGCTCCCACGATCGGGAGCCGGGCTGCGCCGTCCTCGCGGCCATCGAGGACGGCGTCCTGCCCCAACGCCGCCTGGACAGCTACCGCAAGCTGCAGCGGGAGAACCGGCGCATGGTCGCCCAGAAGGACGCCCGGCTGCGCGCGCAGATCCGCAAGCAGTGGAAGCGCCAGGACGCGCAGGCCCGGGAGGCGATGGAGTTCAAGCGGGGCCGCTGGGCGTAGTCCGCGGCGCCGCCCGGGGGCCGGTCACGGACGCCGGCGGCGTCCGCGGCCGGCCCTCCGGCATGTCCGGAGGTGCCGGAGGTGCCGGAGGGCCGGCAGGTGGGCGGTCGGCGGACCGCGGCCGCCCACCCGGCGGCCCCCTGGCCCCCTGGATGCCTGGATGTCCGATTTCCGCCAGCCGGGACCGTCGCGCGGGCGCAGACTGGACGGTGTGATGGACGACGACAGCAGGTACCAGGCGGTGTGCAGCCGGGACGGACGGTTCGACGGGGTGTTCTTCTTCGCCGTCCGCACCACCGGCATCTACTGCCGTCCCAGCTGCCCGGCGGTGACGCCCAAACGGGTCAACGTGCGGTTCTTCGCGACGGCCGCCGCCGCCCAGGGGGCCGGGTTCCGGGCCTGCCGACGGTGCCGGCCGGACGCCGTGCCGGGTTCCGCCGAGTGGAACGTCCGGGCCGACGTGGTCGGCCGCGCCATGCGGCTGATCGCCGACGGCGTGGTCGACCGCGAGGGGGTCGCCGGGCTCGCCGCGCGGCTCGGCTACAGCGCCCGCCAGGTGCAGCGTCAGCTCACCGGCGAGGTCGGCGCCGGCCCCGTCGCCCTCGCCCGCGCCCAGCGCGCCCACACCGCCCGGGTCCTGCTGCAGACCACCGACCTGCCGGTGACGTCGGTCGCCTTCGCGTCCGGCTTCGCCAGCGTGCGGCAGTTCAACGACACCGTCCGCGCCGTCTACGCCGCCACCCCCAGCGCCCTGCGGGCCGCGGCCCCCGCGGGCGGCCGGACCTCCCGCCGCACCGCCGCGCCCCCCGCGGGCATCCCCCTGCGCCTCGCCCACCGCGGCCCCTACCCCGCCGGGCCCGTCTTCGACCTGCTGGAACGCGAGGCCGTCCCCGGAGTCGAGGACGTCCAGGGCCCGCCCGGAGCCCGCACCTACCGCCGCACCCTGCGGCTCCCGTACGGCACGGGCATCGCCGCGGTCCGGGAGCGGCCCGGCACCGCCCCGGGCGGGCGGGGGGCCCGGCCGGGCGGCTGGCTGGACGCCCGCCTCCACCTCACCGACCCGCGGGACCTCACCACCGCCGTGCAGCGCCTGCGGCGCCTGTTCGACCTGGACGCCGACCCCTACGCCGTCGACGCCCGGCTCGGCGCCGACGCCCGGCTCGCCCCGCTGGTCGCCGCGCGCCCCGGGCTCCGCTCGCCGGGCGCCGCCGACCCGGAGGAGTGCGCGGTGCGGGCCCTGGTGGGGCGCGACCGGGCCGCCCTGCTGGTCCGGCGGTACGGCAAGGCCCTGGACGCGCCCTGCGGGAGCCTGACCCACCTGTTCCCCGAGCCCGCCGTGCTCGCCGGGGCGGAACCGGGCGGTGCCCTGGGCGCCCTGGCCGCAGCGCTCGCCGACGGCACCCTGCGGCTGGATCCCGGCGCCGACCGGGACGCCGCCGAGGCGGCCCTGCGCGCCCTGCCCGGACTGGACGGCCGGACGGTCGCCGTGATCCGGACGCGCGCCCTCGGCGACCCCGACGTGGCGCCGCCCGCCGCCGGCGCGCCCGACGGCTGGCGGCCCTGGCGCTCGTACGCCCTGCGCCACCTGGAGGCGGCGGGGGAGGCGGCCCTCGCGCGGGCGGCGTGAGGCGGCCCCGCGCGGCGGACGGCACCCGGGCGGGGGCGCGGCCCCGCACCGGTCAGCCCCAGAACACCGCGCCGATCCAGGCGGCCGTGATCAGCTGGCAGGTGAACAGTTCCGCCAGCAGGCTCGAACCGCCCGAGCGCATGGCCGTGCGCACCGCCGCCACCGCGTCGCCGTGCCGGCCGAGGAGCAGCCGTTCGTGGAGGTAGACGCCGCCGAGGAAGCCCGGGACCGCGCCGAGCACGGGCACCAGCACGAAGCCGAAGAACGAGCCGGTGCCGGCGTACGCGATCATCCGGGCGTCGGTGCCGTGCGCGCGCAGCCGGCGCGGGGGGAGCGCCCAGCGCACCACCTGGGACAGCAGGAGCAGGACGGTCGCGCCCACGAGCACCCACCACGCGACCGGCCGCGGGTCCTTCAGCGCCCACCAGGCGACCCCGGCCCACACGAGCCACGATCCGGGGACCCCGGGCACCAGCACTCCGCACAGGCCGAACAGGATCACCAGTCCGGCCAGCAGGAGGTCCCATGCTCCCATCCGTCCAGGGTGCAGGAGGGCGGGGGACGCCGCAGTCCGGCCGTGACCGGCACGGCGGCCGGCCACACCCTCCCCGTATCGCACATGTGTCCCGTCCTTCACCCGACCCGGCTCCCGATGGGCACGGCGGGCGGGGATTTTCCGGATGCCCCGTTTTCATCCCGCCACGGCGGTGGACAATCGGGAGCATGAGCCAGCAGGGGGGAAGGCCCACCGGTCACGAGGACGACTGGTGGCGGCAGTTGTACGACGACTCCACCGGCGACACCGGGCCCGCGCCCGCCCGCGACTCGCTGGACGACCGCTTCGCGTCGGCGTCCGGCACGGTGCGGGAGGGCATGCGGGACGGCCCGGAGGCGGGGGACGCGCCCCCCGCCGCGGTCCCGCCCCCACGCCGGGTGCCCGACGGGCCGCCCGCCCCTCGGCCGTCCGGCTCCCCGCCCCCCGGCCCCGCGCCCTCCGGCCCCGCGCCCTCCGGCCCCGCGCCCTCCGGCGCCGCGCCCTCCGGGGGCGCGGCGCCGCCCCGCGCGCCCTGGGAACCGCCCCCGGCGGCCCCGCCGGGCCCGGTCACCTTCCCGCCCACGGCGGCCACCGGGCCGGCCGGGAACCCTCCGGCCACGGCGGGCGCCCCTCCGCCCGCCCCGCCCCCGGGCGCCTCCGCGCCGACACCGGCCGCCCCGGCACCGCCCGCCCCGGCGCCCCCGGGCCCGCCGGGTGCCGCCCCCGCCCCGGGCCACGCGCCCCCGGCCCCCCAGGACCCGCCCGGTGCCGCCTCCGCCGCCCCGCCCCGGGAGACCGGCGCCGGGGACCTCCCGGAGTACGCCCGGGAGAACGCGCCGGAGTACGCCCCGGCCGACACCCCCGCTGCCGCCCCCGCGCCCCCGCCGGTCCGCGGCTACGTCGGCACCCGGCCCCCCACCTACGACGCCGAGCCCACCGCCCTGCCGCCGGCCGAGCCCGACGCCCTCGACGACCTCGTCCCCGACACCGTGCTGGACGGCGCCCGCTACGGCGCCTCCACCCTGCGGGCCGCCTCGGTGCGCGGCGACTCCGCCCGCTACCGGGGCGAGCCCCGCCGGGACGCCCTGCTGACCGCCCGGTTCGGCACCGGCGAGCGTGCCCTGGTGCTCGTCGCCGTGGCGACCGGCGCGCGGGCCGCGCCCCGGGCGCACCGGGCCGCCGACGAGGTCTGCCGGTGGATCGGCCGGGCCGTCGGCCGCAGTCACGCCCGCCTCGTCGACGACATCCGGGCCGCCCGCCGCGGTGACCTCAAGTCCGGACTGAACCGCCTGACCGACCGCAGCCTGGGCCGGCTCCGCGCCCACGCCGTCGAGCAGGGGCTCGAACCGGACGCGTACCAGGCCAGCCTGCGCTGCCTGCTGCTCACCGGCGACCCCGAATGCCGCACCCGGGTCTTCTTCGGCGTCGGCCCCGGCGGCCTGTTCCGGTTGCGGGACGGGGAGTGGCAGGACATCGAACCCCGGGTGAGCGACGTCCGGGGCGAGCCCGTCGTCGGCTTCGGCTCGCCGCCCGCCGGGACACCCGACGGCGACCGGCTCACCCTGGACCTCGGCCTCCCGGCGCCCCCGAGCCCGTACGAGCCCGCTCCCACCCTCGTCGACCGCCCGGAGCCGCCCCGCGAACCCTTCCGTTTCCGCACCTCCATAGCCCGGCCGGGTGACGCGCTCCTGATGTGCAGCGCGGGCCTCGCCGACCCGATGCGCGGCGAGGAGGAGCTGCGCGCCCACCTCGCGGGCCGGTGGTCACGCCCCGGGCCGCCGGGCCTGGCGGCCTTCCTCGCCGACACCCAGGTGCGGGTCAAGGGTTACGCCGACGACCGTACGGCGGCCGCCGTGTGGGAGGCGTGACAGGGCCCGGTGTGAGGTGATGGGAACCGGAGGGTCCATCCGGACACGAAGGGGCACACGAGAGCCATGGCCAAACAGAACGTCGCGGAACAGTTCGTCGACATCCTGACCCGCGCGGGAGTCAAGCGCCTCTACGGCGTTGTCGGCGACAGCCTCAACCCCGTCGTCGACGCCGTGCGCCGCAACCCCGCCATCGACTGGATCCACGTCCGGCACGAGGAGACCGCCGCCTTCGCCGCGGGCGCCGAGGCCCAGATCAGCGGCCGGCTCGGCGCCTGCGCGGGCTCCTGCGGGCCCGGCAACCTCCACCTCATCAACGGCCTCTACGACGCCCACCGCTCGATGGCGCCGGTGCTGGCCCTCGCCTCGCACATCCCGTCGAGCGAGATCGGCCTGAGCTTCTTCCAGGAGACCCACCCCGACCGGCTGTTCAGCGAGTGCAGCCACTACAGCGAGATGATCTCCAGCCCGCAGCAGATGCCCCGGCTGCTGCAGACCGCCATCCAGCACGCCATCGGCCGCTCCGGCGTCAGCGTCGTCTCCATGCCGGGCGACATCGCCGACGAACCCGCCCCCGAACGGGCCGTGGAGACGGCACTGGTCACCTCCCGGCCGACGGTCCGGCCCGGCGACGCGGAGATCGACCGCCTGGTCGACCTGATCGACGGCGCCGAGAAGGTCACCCTGTTCTGCGGGGCCGGCACCAAGGGCGCGCACGCCGAGGTCATGGAGTTCGCCCAGAAGATCAAGTCGCCGGTCGGCCACGCCCTGCGCGGCAAGGAATGGATCCAGTACGACAATCCTTTCGACGTCGGCATGAGCGGGCTGCTCGGCTACGGCGCCGCCTACGAGGCCACCCACGAGTGCGACCTGCTGATCCTGCTCGGCACCGACTTCCCGTACAACGCCTTCCTCCCCGACGACGTGCGGATCGTGCAGGTGGACGTGCGGCCCGAGGTGCTCGGCCGGCGTTCCAAGCTGGACCTCGCGGTGTGGGGCGACGTGCGGGAGACGCTGCGCTGTCTGACGCCGCGCGTGCGGGCCAAGGACAACCGCACGTTCCTCGACCGGATGCTCAAGAAGCACGCCGACGCGCTGGAGGGCGTGGTCAAGGCGTACACGCGCAAGGTGGACAAGCACGTACCGATCCACCCCGAGTACGTGGCCTCCGTCCTCGACGAGATCGCCGACGACGACGCGGTGTTCACCGTCGACACCGGCATGTGCAACGTCTGGGCCGCCCGCTACATCTCGCCCAACGCCCGCCGCCGGGTGATCGGTTCGTTCTCCCACGGCTCGATGGCGAACGCCCTGCCGATGGCGATCGGGGCGCAGTTCACCGACCGGGGACGGCAGGTCGTCTCGATGTCGGGCGACGGCGGGTTCAGCATGCTCATGGGCGACTTCCTGACCCTGGTCCAGTACGACCTGCCGGTGAAGGTCGTCCTGTTCAACAACTCCTCCCTGAGCATGGTCGAGTTGGAGATGCTGGTCGCCGGGCTGCCCTCGCACGGCACCGGCATGACCAACCCCGACTTCGCCGCCGTGGCCCGCGCCTGCGGAGCCCACGGGGTGCGCGTGGAGAAGCCCAAGGACCTCGCCGGGGCGCTCAGGTCCGCGTTCCGCCACAAGGGTCCCGCGCTCGTGGACGTCGTCACCGACCCCAACGCGCTGTCCATCCCGCCGAAGATCAGCAAGGAGATGGTGACCGGGTTCGCCCTCTCAGCCTCCAAGATGGTGCTGGACGGCGGTGTCGGCCGCATGGTGCAGATGGCCCGGTCCAACCTGCGCAACGTGCCGCGGCCCTGACGGGCCCTCACCCGTTCCGCGGCACCCAGCGGCGTCCGGAGGTGTCGTACTCGTAGTGCGGCAGCCCCGCGATGCCGCTGGTGCGGAACGGCCGGCCGCGGTCGTCCACCCGGACGGTGCCGCTGCGGCCCTGCGAGGACCAGTCCAGCTCCAGGTACCAGCGACAGTCGCAGCCGCCGGTGCGGGCGGTGACCCGCAGCACCTCCGGGTCGGTCGCCGAGACCCGGTAGGGCAGGCGCACCGCGGGGATCGGCGTGCCCGCGTCGTTGCCGGCGACCGGGCGGGCCAGCGGGCGGTCCCGGTCCAGGTCGACCGCGAAGTGCCGCGGGGTGAGCGCCCCGCCGCACCCCTGGTCCACGGCGTAGGCGCTGCCCTCGGCGGGGGCCGCGCGTCCGGTCACGCGCACGCGCAGCGCCGTCAGGACGACCGCGGTGTCCGAGGTGCCCTGCACGGACACTTCGACGATCGTCTCGCCCCCGTGCACCGCCCGCTGGGCCCCCGCCCAGGCCCCGGCGTCCTGCGGAGCCGGGGGCGGAGGCACCCGTTCCGGCGGGGCGTCGACGACGTAGTCGTGGCCGCAGCCGTGCGCCCACACCTGGTCGTCGACGGTCCAGGTCAGCGGCGGGCCGTCGGGGGCCGCGCCGCGCGGCGGGCCGCTCGGCGCGGGGGAGGAGCCCCGGCGCGTCCCGGGGGCGGCCGACGCGGTGCCGTCCGCACCGGCCGGGGCGGAGGGCGAGGGGGACGGTGACACCGACGGTGCGGCCCGCCGGTGGGGCGCGGTGGGGGCCGCGCTCGCCGTCGGCGTGACCGCGGTGCGCTCCTCCCCGTCGGCGGAGCCCCGCCGTTCCTCCGGCAGCGCGGCCAGCGTCCCCACGACCGTCAGCACCGCGCACGCCACCGCGCCGACGACGACCGTCCGCCCGCGGCGAAACCGGGCGCGGGGGCTGACGGCGGCGCCGGACGGCAGCGGTCCGCTGACCAGGGCGCCCGCACCGGCCGAGGGGGCGGGGGAGCCGGGCGGGACCGAGGCGTCGTCCGGGCCGGGGCCCGGTGCGGGACCCGGCCGCCGGTCGTCGCCCGGCCCGGGCCCCTCCGAGGCGTCGACAACGGTCTCGCCAGAAGCCGCCGCGCCGGCGACGGCTTCGCTCGGAACGGCCTTGTCGGCGACGGCTTCGCCCGCAACGGCCTTGTCGGCGACGGCCTCTTCGGCGACGGTCCCTTCGGCCCCTGCACCGTCGGCTCCCGCGTCGTCCGGCACCGGGCCGTCGGACCCGGTGTCGTCGGACGCCCCGTCCGCCACCCGGTCGGCCTCGGTGCCGCCGGTCGTGACGGGGGCCCCGGCGGCGTCCGGGCGGCGGGTGGCCGGAACGGGCCCCTGCGGGGCGCCGGGTGTGCCGCCGGCCGCTCCGTCGGGGGCGGGCGACGCCTCGGGCGGGCAGCCGTCCGCCCGAGGACGCCGACGGGCCTCCACGGCCAGCAGCCACCGGCGGTGCAGTTCCAGGCGCTCCTCGCGCGTCGCCCCGCACAGGGCGGCGAAGCGCTCCACGGGCGCGAAGTCGACGGGGACCGCCCCGCCCGCGCAATACCGGTGCAGGGTCGAGGTGTTCATGCCCAGGCGGCGGGCCAGTGACCCGTAACTGCGGTCCGTGCGCTGCTTGAACTCCCGCAGCAGCGCGGCGAACCGCGCGACCTCCTCCTGCTCCGACACCGTCACCCCGCACTCGAACGGCCCGATCCCGGCCCGGGACGGCATCCCAGGCACCTCATGTACCTGCACGTCACCGGGCCTGGGATGGTTCCAGGCCCGCCGATCCGGCGACGTCGCTTGCGTCCCCTCCCGTGACCGCTGATGCTCTTGGTGTCGCCGACGGCCACCGGACGGACCAGCCCGGCCGTCACGGTGGCCCCGGCGCGCACCGGCCGGGCGGCGAACCGCCCGGGCCCGTCGCGCCGTACCGCTCCGCATCCGATCACGTTCCTACGGGGGACCGCCATGCCCATGCGTACCCGAGCCACCGTGCTCGCCGCTCTCACCGCCGCCGTCGTCGCCGCTGGCACCGCGTTGACCGTGCCGGCCGGGGCCGCGCCCGCCAAGGCGGCGCCCGACTTCCTGTCGGCCTCGCAGCTGCCGCCGCACCCCTCTTCCGACTGGACGGCGGGGCCCGTCACCGACGGCTTCCCCGTGGAGCTGGCCTACTGCCTGGGCGAGGGCGTCCCGGCCTACGACTACCGGCACCGGGTCTTCCGCACCGACCTGGACACGGGCGCCGTGCAGGTCACCGTGGTGACGGGGTCCGCCGCCAAGGGCAGGGCCCTGGCCGCCCTGCTGAACAAGGAGATCCGCGCCTGCGCGGACCGCCTGGAGGAGTCGGACCCGGAGGTCGACGCCGCCTACCGCTCCTACGGCCCGGTGCGGGTCGAGGAGGGCGCCCGGGTGCACGGACTGCACACCGAGACCTCCTGGGGAGCCACGGACATCCACCTGCTGTCCGTGGGACGGGACGGCCGGACCGTGACGGTCGTGGGCTGGGGACAGATGGGCGACTTCGGTGACGCCCCGGTGGCCGCGTTCCGGAAGACCACGAAGAAGGCCGTGGAGAAGCTCTACTGACCGCTCGTCCGCCACCGCACGGACCGGGGTCGTCCTCCCGCCACGGGGGTCGGGAGGACGGCCCCGCACGCGTGCGTCCCGGGCCACGGAACGCGGTACGTGGCCGTCGCACTTCGGCCAACTTCGGCCGATGACCGACGGTGACGGCTCGGCATGACTTCCCGCACCGGTGACGGGGCATGGATTCCCCTGGACCGTTCGAAGAACGTGTTCGGGCAAGGGGGAACCGACATCGGAACGCGGGCGGGGGTCATGACGAGGCAGGTGAGCGGGGTCGCTCCCGGCGGGGCCGGGACGTCCTCGGTGAAGACGGCGGAGAAGAGAACCGGCGGGGAGGCCGCGCTCCCGGTGGGCGCCCAGCTGCGGCGCAGGCTGGGCCGGGCGGACCTCAGAGCGGTGCCCGAGTCGCGCCGGGCCCTGCGCGAGCTGCTGCGGCAGTGGGGCAGGTCCGGCGGGTCGGAGACGGCGGAGCTCCTCACCAGCGAGCTCGTCACCAACGCGCTGGTGCACACCGATCACGACGCGGTGCTGACGGCCACCGTGGGACCGGACGGACTGTACGTCGAGGTGCGGGACTTCACGGCCCGCGAACCCCGGCCGCGTCCCCCGGACACCGACCGCACGCACGGCCGGGGGCTGGCGCTCGTGGAAGCACTCGCCGACGCCTGGGGGATCCGGGCGCACGGCGTGGGCAAGGCGGTCTGGTTCGAACTGGGCGCCGACGCGGCCTGATCCGGGCCGCCGGGTGCCCCCGGGGCGTCCGCCGCCCCGGGCACGGGCCGGCGGACCTCCCGGGCGCGGGACGGACGGCAGCGCAACAGGCTCCGGCACCGGCGAGCGCGGACCGGACGGACGGCAGCGGAAGGGAACCGCGGGCGGAACGGAACCGCGGGTGGGACGGAATGGAGCGGAACGGAACCGCGGGTGGGACGGAACGGCAGCGGGACGGGGTGCGGCCGACTCGGGCCGCCGCACCCCGTCCCGCTGCCGTCGTCCCCGGCCTCCGCAGGAGGTCCGACGCCGACGAGGACACCGTCAGCCGAACTGCTGCTCCAGGTCCTTGAGCTTTCGCTCCAGGGAATCCAGGCGCGGCAACGCCTGGGTGTCGTCCTCCGCGGTGAGGTCGACGGGCTGGGCGTCACCCGCGCCGCGAACCGGCTGCAGGGAGGGACGCGCGCGCACGGGCAGGGCCTCCGGCGCCGGTATGGCAGGCTCCGCGGTGACCCGCTCGAGGTCCGTGGCCCGCTCGACCGTCGGCGTGTCCAGCTCGCGCCCGCCGCCCCGGCCCACGAACCCCCGGTGGCCCCGGCTGATCGCCTTGAGCCGGGCCCGCTCCACGCGCTCCTGCTCGCGGCGGCGGCGCCGGGTCTCCTCCTTCTGCCGCTGGTCCTCGCGGACCTCCTCGACCGCCTCGTCCAGGCTGCGCACACCCTCCAGCAGCATCAACGACCAGGCGCGGTAGGTCTCCCGCGGTGCCCGCAGCCAGCGGACGATGCGGATCTGCGGCAACGGCCGCGGCACCAGGCCCTGTTCCCGCAGGGCGGCCCGGCGGGTCTGCTTCAGCGCGCGGTCGAACAGCACCGCCGCCGACAGGGACATCCCCGCGAAGAAGTGCGGGGCGCCCGCGTGGCCGACGCCCCGGGGAGCGTGGACCCAGTTGAACCAGGCCGCCGCGAAGGCGAACGTCCACACGAGTATGCGCGAGCCGAGCGCCGCGTCACCGTGGCTGGCCTCGCGCACGGCGAGCACGGAGCAGAACATCGCCGCACCGTCCAGGCCGAAGGGGACGAGGTACTGCCAGCCGCCGGACAGGCCGAGGTTCTGCTCGCCGAAGCCGACCAGGCCGTGGAAGGACAGCGCCGCCGCCACCGCCGCACAGCAGAACAGCAGGACGTAGGAGACGGTGCCGTAGATGGCCTCCTTGCGCCTGCGGCGCTCCTCGCTGCGCTCCCACGAGTCGTCCGCACTCGTGTCCTTGACCGAGGAGCGCTTGCCGCGCGCGAGCACCGCCACCGCCGCCAGCATGCCCAGGAGCAGCACGGCGCCCGGAAGCAGCCAGTTCAGCGATATGTCGGTCAGTCTCATCTAGGGGTTCCCTTGCATTGGGATAGGGCGTAACGCCCGCCATAGTGGCCCAATCCCGTCGGCCCTCAGGGGTTTTCGCGGCAAGAGGCCGCCAATGAAGTGCGAGGGGATGCCCAGGGCGGCGTTCTGCTCGAACTGCCGCGTGAGGGGCGGGAGTTGAGTTCGAATAACACTACCCGTAAGGGTGGTTCCACGGAATGTTCCCGCGAGGGGTGAGGGAAGTGTGAAGCAACCGTGACCTTCGGATGCCCGGGGTCACCGTGATCGTACGGGGCGGGAGGTGCGCGGGAGGACGTCCCCGGAAGGACGTCTCCGGAAGGGTGTCCCCGGAATCCCCGGACGGGCGAGCCGTGGGGGGCGCCCCGTACGGGGGCGGTGGAGCGCCCCGTACGGGTCAGGTCACCGGCGTCCCCGCACGGGGGCGCGGGCACGCCTCGTGCGGGCACACCTGGCGCGGTCGCGGTCGCGGTCGCGGTCGGGGAACGACCCTTCGGGCGCAGGGCCCTGGTGGTGGCCCGGCGGGCTGCCGAGGTGGGGCCGTCGATGCGGGGCCCCCGTCGGTGCGGGCCGTGGCGCGGGGCCGCCGGAGCGGGGCCGGGGCGGCCCGGCCCGTCAGCCCGCCTTGGCGGTCCGGGCGGTGGCGCGGGCGGGTGTCCGGGCGGTGGTGCAGGTGCGGGGGCAGGTGGCGCAGATGTCCTCGGGGCGCAGCGTGTAGAACATGCAGCAGCTCACCCGGTCCCGGGTGGGGGAGGGCGCCGGCTCCCCGGCGGGTCCGGCCGGGCGGCGGAAGGCCGCCGCCCCCACGTACGGCGTGGTCGAGCCGGGCAGCAGCAGCTCCAGTTCGCGCACCGCCCGCGCGTCCTCGCCGAGCAGTTGGCCCACGTACCACAGGCTCTCGACGATCTCGTCGGTCGCCATGCCCCACAGCGCCCGGCCGCGACGGCGCATGCGCGGACCGAAGGAGACCAGCAGCGGCTCCAGGTGCTCGGCGACGGCCGTGCGCACCTCGGCGCGCAGGGCATCCTCGTCCGGCACGACGCGGGCGCCGGGCAGTGCCGCCGCCGGGTCGCCGGGGAGGCAGGCGAAGGTGTCCGGACGCACGGCCATGCGGCCCACGGCGAGGCCCGGCGCGGTGCGGTCGAACGAGACGTGCGTCACGGGGTAGCGCGGCACCCTGCGGTGCAGGAACCACGGCACGGTGATCAGCAGGCAGGCGGGCCAGGCGTACCGGTGCAGTCCGAAGCTGGCGATGACGTCGGGACGGGCCTGCTGCCCGTAGTCCCGCCGCACCTGCGTGTCGTCGACGGCGAGGAAGGCGTCCAGTTCCGCTCCGCCCGCGGCCAGCTCGGCGGCGGGGATCCAGCCGCCGTCCCGGGGCAGGTCCTCGCCGGCTGCGAGTACCGTGACCGCCATCGCCGGGAAGACCTCGGCCAGACGGTCGTACGCGTCGGTGACGGCCGAACCGGGCACAGGCATGGGACCACCCATTCACGTCGTCGACCGGCCCCGTGGAGGCCGCTTGGAAGGTAAGGCTCACCTTACCGAAGATCGTGGAGATGTGAACCCTGGCCCCTGTGGCCGTATCGTGCTTGACGGCCGGGTGCCAACCCGTCGTCATGGCTGCAAGTACCGAAACGTCCGGAGGGGAACCCGTGAAGCACGGTGGGCAGGGCTCCGTCAGGACGGGGGAGACCGAGGGGGCGGCGGACGCGACGGACGCCCGCCGGAGCGCGGGGACCGGACCTTCCGGGGGCATCCGGCGGGACGCGGCCGTTCCCGCCGCCCACCGCGTGCCCGCCCAGCCCGGGGCCGACGGCGCCGGCCGCGAGCGGGTCCGCCGGGAGCGCGCCGACGCCGGCGCCGCGGAAGCCGGGTGGGGCGCGTCCGCCCCGGACCGGGAGCGGCCCGGCAGCGGGTCCGGCGGCACGGGCGGCGGTGCCGCGCGCGGCGAGCACACGCACAGCGAACCGCCCCTGCCCCGGCCGCGGGCCGCCGTTCAGCGCTCCTCCGTGCGCGGCCAGGTCCTCGCCGCCCTGCGCACCGCCCTCGTGTCGGGCGAACTGCGGCCCGGCGAGGTGTACTCCGCGCCGGTGCTGGGGCAGCGGTTCGGGGTCTCCGCCACGCCCGTCCGCGAGGCCATGCAGCAACTCGCGCTGGAGGGCGCGGTCGAGGTGGTGCCGAACCGGGGTTTCCGGGTGGTCGAGCGGGGCGCCCGGGAACTGGCCGAACTGGCCGAGGTGCGCGCGCTGATCGAGGTGCCGGTGATGCTGCGGCTGGCCCGGACCGTGCCGGCCTCGCGCTGGGCGGAACTGCGTCCGCTCGCCGAGGCCACGGTCCGCGCCGCCGTCTCCGGCTGCCGTGCCACCTACGCCGAGTCCGACCGGGCCTTCCACCGCGCGGTGCTGGCCCTCGCCGGGAACGAGCAACTGGTCCGCATCGCCGAGGACCTGCACCGCCGCGCCCAGTGGCCGCTGGTGGGCGGCGGGCCGGACGCCCGCCACCGGGGCGAACTGGTGGCCGACGCCCACGAACACACCGTGCTGCTGGACGCGTTGATCGCCGGTGACCTGGACGTCGTCCGGGACCTGGTGCGGGAGCACTTCACCGGGTCGGTCTGAGCGGGGCCCGCACGATCCCCGCGGGTGCGCCCGCTGCCGCACGTCGAGACTCCGTGACGCCGTCCCGCCCCGCCGGACGGCCTCGGCGGGCCGCCTCCGTCGCCGCGCGCCGCCTCCGTCGCCGCGCGCCGCCTCCGTCGCTGCCGTCGCCCCCGCGCCGGGGTGCCTACGCCGTCGCCGCGCCCGTGGCCGGGGGCGCCAACTGGCGGGCCAGCCACGTGGGGACGCCTCCCAGCAGCCGGAACAGCCGGCGGGCTTCCTCGCGCAGCCGGGACGCCTCCGCCTCGGTCTCCGTGTCGGCGAGCGAGACCAGGGCCGGTGCCGTGCCGATCAGGTAGCCCAACTCCTCGCGGATCCGGAGGGATTCGGCGAAACCCTGCCGTGCTTCGACCAACTCCCCCTCGCGCAGGGCGAGTCCGGCCAGATGGCGCCAGGTGCCGGACAGGAGCAGCGGGTCGGCGTGGGCGGTGGCGCCCGCGTGGGCCCTGCGGTACGCGGCCCGGGCCGCCTGCGGGGACCGGGTGAGGTTCTCCGCGACCAGTCCGCGCCGGAAGTCCAGCAGCGGGCGCCCGGCCGCGTCGGGGGCGATCAGCGCGGCCGCCCGGCCGAGCGCCGCGCGGGCCTCGTCGGCCCGGTCGCGGACGCCGAACAGGGTGGCCGCGTAGGCCAAGTACCCGCGTTCACAAGCGGCGGCGCCGCGCTGGTCGTCGCTGTCCGCGAGCGCCTCGGCGGTGCGCAGCGCGTCCTCCGCCTCCTCCCAGCCCGCCTCGGTGTACAGGCACCGCTCCACCAGCAGGGAGGCCCGCTGCAGCGCGGCCGCCGGTTCCGCCGCCGGGAGCAGGGCTGCCGCATCGGCCCAGCACGCGCGTGAGCGCAGCCGCCATACCGCGGTCTGGAGGGGATCGTCACCAGAGGTCGTTCCGTTACCAGACATGGCGGTATGCGCCACGTTGCCCTCCCCGAGCACGCCATCGAGCTGTTGAGTGGTGGCCGCATCTCAGCACGAACAACAGGGCCGGGCCAAGAGGGTGGGTGAAGTTTTTCACAAAGTCGTGGACCGGGAGGCCCGAACCCGCGAAAGCGCCCCGGCGCGCGTGTCCCGCCCGGGGCGCCCCCCGCGTCTCCCGCGCCCCGTGAGGCGCCCCCGCACCGCCGGGTCAGCTCATGCGCAGGGCGAGGAAGAAGTCCAGCTTGTCCTCCAGCCGGGACAGGTCCCGGCCGGTGAGCTGCTCGATGCGGCCGACGCGGTAGCGCAGGGTGTTGACGTGCAGGTGGAGGCGTCCCGCGCAGCGGGTCCAGGAGCCGTCGCAGTCCAGGAACGCCTCCAGCGTCGGGATCAGCTCGGCGCGGTGCCGGCGGTCGTAGTCCCGCAGCGGGTCGAGGAGCCGGGCGGTGAACGCGCGGCGCACGTCGTCGGGGACGAAGGGGAGCAGCAGGACGTGCGAGGCGAGTTCCTGGTGCCCGGCGGCGCAGACCCGGCCGGGGCGGGCCGCCGCCACCCGGCGGGCGTGCCGGGCCTCCTCCAGCGCGCCGCGCAGCCCCTCCGCCGAGTGCACGGCCGCGGACACGCCCACGGTGAGGCGGCCGTCCCCGTCGAGACCGGCCGCCAGCGGGTCGCGCACCGCGGCCAGCAGCGTGTCGGCCTGGATGCCCGCCCGGGACCCCTCCTGCTCGCCGGTGGCGAGGGTCGGCAGCGGGACCAGGGCGATCGCCTCGTCGCCGGTGTGGGCCACCGCGATCCGGTCGGAGTGCTCCGGCCCGGTCTCGGCCGGGTCCACGAGGATCTCCTCCAGCAGCGCCTGGGCCTGCGCGCCGCCGTCCGGCCGTTCGCCGTCCCAGTCGACCCGGGCGACGACGACCTGCCAGTGCGGTGCCGCGCCGAGGCCCGGCAGCAGCACCGGGGCCGCCACCCGCAGCCGGGCGGCGATCTCGGCCGGGGCCGCGCCGCTCTGCACCAGCTCCAGCACCTCCTGCGCCAGGCGGCGGCGGACGGTGCGCGCCGCGTCCCGCCGGTCCCGCTCCACGGCGATCAGCTGGGTGACCCCGTGCAGCAGGTCCAGGCGCTCCTCGGCCCAGTCCCCGGCGTCCGCCTCCACGGCGAGCACCCAGTCCGCCAGCGACCCCTCCGGCGGCGCGGCCCCGTCCCGGGCCTCACCGGCCCGGGGGGAGCGCCCCGTGCTGCGCACCGGGAACAGGCTGTAGGTGGTGGAGCCCAGCGTCACCCGGTGGGGGCCGCGCCGGCCGCTGCGGGTGGCCGCCAGGTGCTCCGCCGCCAGCCGCGCGCACACGTCGGCGGGCAGCTCCGTGCCGTCCGCCGCACCGGTGGCGGGGCCCGTCTCCTTCGGCGCGGCGATCAGCCGGCCCGCGGGGGACAGCACCCAGGCCCGCAGGTCCAGGTCGGAGCCGAGCAGGTCGAGGACCACGTCCGGGCCGCCGCCCGCCGGGCCCGAGGTCATCATCCGCCGGTGCCGGTCCACGACCGCCGCGAGGTCCCCGGCGCGTTCGCCGGACACCTGCCGGACCACGTGCTCGGTGACGGTGGCGAAGGCCACCGACTCGTCCACCGCGAAGAGCGGCAGCCGGTGCCGGGCGCACGCCACCACCAGATCGTCGGGGACGTCGCCCAGCTCCGCCGTGCCGGCCGCCAGCGCGGCCACGCCGACCTGCGCCAGGACCCGTACGAACGGTTCGGAGTCGGCCGCGTCCCGGCGCCAGGCCAGGCCGGTGAGCACCAGCTCCCCGCCCGAGAGGTAGCGGCTCGGGTCGCGCAGGTCGGTCGTCATGACCCCGCGCACGCTGCGGTCCAGTTCGTCCTCGCCGCCGAGCAGCTTCAGGCCCAGCGCGTCGGTGTCCAGCAGTGCGCGCAGCCGCATTCTCGTCGCCGCCGTTTCTTTCGCTCGTTGTCGGTGACGGACCATGGAGGAACAGTGCGGTGTGTCCGCCGACCGGTGGCTGATCAGCGCGGTCGGCCGCTCCTGGACCGCCCCCTCCGGTATCGGAGGAGGTGAGGAGGGGGCGAGCCCTCTGTGTTCATACGAATCTACAAGATGACCTCGCTGGCCAGCCAACTCCTTCATGCAATCCGTGACTGACCCGTGCGGAGCAGCGGGCGGTGTACTGAGCCCACTCCGCGTGAACTGCACAGAGTACGAGCCCGGTCCGCCGCACCCGGATGGCTCGATCTGTACGACCCACCAGACGAAGAAGAAGAGAGCCGGTCATGGACTTCCTTCGCCCCGCCAGCTGGGAGGAGGCGCTCGCCACCAAGGCCGAGCACCCCGCCGCTGTGCCGATCGCGGGCGGCACCGACGTGATGGTCGAGATCAACTTCGACCACCGCCGGCCCGAGCACCTGATGGACCTCACCCGCATCGGCGAGCTCTCCGAGTGGGAGACCGGCGAGGACAGCGTGCGGCTCGGCGCCTCCGTCCCCTACACGAAGATCATGGAGCACCTGCGGGCCGAGCTGCCGGGACTCGCCCTCGCCTCCCACACGGTCGCCTCCCCGCAGATCCGCAACCGCGGCGGCGTCGGCGGCAACCTCGGCACCGCCTCCCCGGCCGGCGACGCCCACCCGGCGCTGCTCGCCGCGGGCGCCGAGGTCGAGGTCGCGTCGGTGCGCGGCTCCCGCCGCATCCCCATCGACGACTTCTACACCGGCGTGAAGCGCAACGCGCTGGCGCCCGACGAGCTGATCCGCGCCGTCCACATCAAGAAGGCCGACGGCCCTCAGCAGTTCTCCAAGGTCGGCACCCGCAACGCCATGGTGATCGCCGTGTGCGCCTTCGGCATCGCGCTGCACCCGAGCACCCGCACGGTCCGCACCGGGATCGGATCGGCCGCCCCGACGCCCGTCCGGGCGAAGGCGGCCGAGGAGTTCCTGAACGCCGCGCTCGACGAGGGCGGCTTCTGGGACAACGGCAAGATCATCACGCCGTCCGTCGCCAAGCAGTTCGCCGACCTGTGCGCCGCCGCCTGCAACCCGATCGACGACGTGCGCGGCACCGCGAGCTACCGCCGCCACGCGGTCGGCGTGATGGCCCGCCGCACCCTGACCTGGACCTGGGAGTCGTACCGCGGCGCCCGCCACCTCACCGAGGGAGCCGCCTGATGCGTGTCACCTTCACCGTCAACGGACGCCGCCAGGAGGCCGACGACGTCTGGGAGGGCGAGTCCCTGCTGTACGTGCTGCGCGAGCGGCTCGGCCTGCCCGGCTCCAAGAACGCCTGCGAGCAGGGCGAGTGCGGATCGTGCACCGTGCGCCTGGACGGCGTCCCGGTCTGCTCCTGCCTGGTCGCCGCAGGCCAGGCCGAGGGCCGTGAGGTCGTCACCGTGGAGGGCCTGGCGGACTACGCGAAACAGCGCTCCTGCGGCACCGGCGCCTGCGGAACCGACACCGCGACGGACACCGCGACGGACGCCGGGACCGGCGCGGGCGCCCGTCCCGGGGCCAACGCGGGCACCGACTCGCAGACCGGCGAGGGCACCGAACTCTCGCCCGTCCAGCAGGCGTTCATCGACGCGGGCGCCGTCCAGTGCGGCTTCTGCACCCCGGGCCTGCTGGTCGCCGCCGACGAGATGCTGGAACGCAACCCGGCCCCGACCGACGCGGACATCCGCGAGGCCCTGTCCGGCAACCTGTGCCGCTGCACCGGCTACGAGAAGATCATGGACGCGGTCCGCCTGGCCGCGGCCCGCCAGTCCGAGGGGGTCTGACCATGCCGACCAACGGTGTTCCCACCCAGCTCACCCAGGGCACCGGCGCCCGCGGCGGCATCGGCGAGTCCACGCTCCGCCCGGACGGCACCCTCAAGGTCACCGGGGAGTTCGCGTACTCCTCCGACATGTGGCACGAGGACATGCTCTGGGGCCAGATCCTGCGCTCCACCGTCGCCCACGCCGAGATCCTGTCGATCGACACCGCCGAGGCCCTGGCGACCCCCGGCGTGTACGCCGTCCTGACGTACGACGACCTGCCGACCGAGGTGAAGAACTACGGCCTGGAGATCCAGGACACCCCCGTCCTCGCCCACGGCAAGGTCCGCCACCACGGCGAACCGGTCGCGATCGTCGCCGCCGACCACCCGGAGACCGCGCGCAGGGCCGCCGCCAAGATCAAGGTCGACTACCGGGAACTGCCCGTCGTCACCGACGAGGCGTCCGCGCTCGCCCCCGACGCGGTCCTGATCCACGACGACCGCGACGACCATCACGCCGGCCACGTCCCGCACCCCAACATCGTGCACCGCCAGCCCATCGTGCGCGGCGACGTCGCCGCCGCCCGGGAGCGGGCCGACGTGATCGTCGAGGGCGAGTACACCTTCGGCATGCAGGACCAGGCCTTCCTCGGCCCCGAGTCCGGCCTCGCCGTCCCCGAGGAGGACGGCGGCGTCCACCTCTACGTCGCCACCCAGTGGCTCCACTCCGACCTGCGCCAGATCGCCCCCGTGCTCGGCCTGCCCGAGGACAAGGTGCGGATGACGCTGGCCGGCGTCGGCGGCGCGTTCGGCGGGCGCGAGGACCTGTCGATGCAGATCCACGCCTGCCTGCTCGCCCTGCGCACCGGCAAGCCCGTCAAGATCGTCTACAACCGCTTCGAGTCCTTCTTCGGCCACGTCCACCGCCACCCCGCCAAGCTGTACTACGAGCACGGCGCCACCGCCGACGGCCGGCTGACCCACGTCAAGTGCCGCATCGTCCTCGACGGCGGCGCCTACGCCTCCGCCTCCCCGGCCGTGGTCGGCAACGCCTCCTCGCTCGGCGTCGGCCCGTACGTCGTGGACGACGTCGACATCGAGGCGATCGCCCTTTACACCAACAACCCGCCGTGCGGAGCGATGCGCGGCTTCGGCGCGGTCCAGGCGTGCTTCGCCTACGAGGCGCAGATGGACAAACTGGCGGCGAAGCTGGGCATGGACCCGGTGGAACTGCGGCAGCTCAACGCCATGGAACAGGGCACCCTCTTGCCCACCGGCCAGGTCGTCGACTCGCCCGCCCCGGTGGCCGAACTGCTGCGCCGCGTCAAGGCGATGCCCATGCCGCCCGAGCGCCAGTGGGAGTCCAGCGAGGGCGCCGACGTGCGCCAGCTGCCGGGCGGCCTGTCCAACACCACGCACGGCGAGGGCGTGGTGCGCGGGGTCGGCTACGCCGTCGGCATCAAGAACGTCGGCTTCTCCGAGGGCTTCGACGACTACTCCACCGCCCGCGTCCGCATGGAGGTGGTCGGCGGCGAGCCGGTCGCCACCGTGCACACCGCGATGGCCGAGGTCGGCCAGGGCGGCGTCACCGTCCACGCGCAGATCGCCCGCACCGAACTCGGCGTCGGCCAGGTCACCATCCACCCCGCCGACACCCAGGTGGGATCGGCCGGTTCCACGTCCGCCTCCCGGCAGACGTACGTCACCGGCGGCGCGGTCAAGAACGCCTGCGAACTGGTCCGCGAGAAGGTGCTGGACCTCGGCCGGCGCCGCTTCGGCTCCCACCACCCGGCGTGGGCCACCGCCGAACTCCTGCTGGAGGGCGGCAAGGTCGTCACCGACGGCGGCGAGGTCCTCGCCGACCTGGTGGACGTCCTCGGCGACGACGCGGTGGAGGTCGAGGAGGAGTGGCGGCACCGGCCGACCGAACCCTTCGACCTGCGCACCGGCCAGGGCAACGGCCACGTCCAGTACTCCTTCGCCGCACACCGCGCCGTGGTCGAGGTCGACACCGACCTCGGCCTGGTCAAGGTCATCGAACTGGCCTGCGCCCAGGACGTCGGCAAGGCGCTCAACCCGCTGTCCGTGCTCGGCCAGATCCAGGGCGGCACCACCCAGGGACTGGGCGTGGCCGTCATGGAGGAGATCGTCGTCGACCCGAAGACCGCGAAGGTGCGCAACCCCTCCTTCACGGACTACCTCATCCCCACCATCCTCGACACGCCGACCATCCCCGTCGACGTGCTCGAACTCGCGGACGACCACGCGCCGTACGGGCTGCGCGGCATCGGCGAGGCCCCGACCCTGTCGTCCACCCCGGCGGTCCTCGCGGCCGTCCGGAACGCGACGGGCCGGCAGCTCGACCGCACACCGGTCCGCCCCGAACACCTGACGGGAACCGCGTAGAGGGCCCCGGAGGGATCCGCGTGCCCGCCGCACCCCGCGGCACCCGGCGCCGGGCAGGGAGCAGCACCCCACGGTCCTCCCGGCGCCGCCCACCGATGTTCGTCTCGGGCCGTCCCCCGGGTCGTGCACATCCCAAATCCCGTGAACCCGCTCCAGGGCACGGGTGCCCCTGTGAACCTTGGGAGATGGCACCATGACCCAGTCAGTGCAGCCCAGGACCGCCGCCGACGACGCGGGCGCGGGAACCCGCGTCCCGGCCGGCCGGTCCTGGCTCGACCGTTACTTCCACATATCGCACCGAGGGTCCACGGTCGCCCGTGAAGTGCGCGGCGGCATCACCACCTTCATGGCGATGGCCTACATCCTGCTGCTCAACCCGCTGATCCTGTCCGGCGAGGACGCGGCCGGCAACACCCTCGGCCGCACCGCCCTGATCACCGCCACCGCGTTCGCCGCCGCCCTCACCACCCTGCTGATGGGCTTCTTCGGCAAGGTGCCGCTCGCCCTCGCCGCCGGGCTGTCCGTCTCCGGCGTGCTCGCCTCGCAGGTCGTGCCCGTGATGACGTGGCCGCAGGCGATGGGCATGTGCGTCCTGTACGGCGTCGTCATCATGCTGCTCGTGGTCACCGGCCTGCGGGAGATGGTCATGAACGCCATCCCGCTGGCCCTGAAACACGCGATCACCATGGGCATCGGCCTGTTCATCGCCCTGATCGGCTTCTACAAGGCCGGCTTCGTGCACCAGGGCGAGGCGACCCCGGTCACCCTCGGCCCGGCCGGCGAGCTGTCCGGCTGGCCGGTCCTGCTGTTCGCCGTCACCCTCCTGGCGATCTTCATGCTCCAGGCGCGCGGCGTGCCGGGCGCGATCCTGATCGGCATCATCGGCGGCACCGTCCTGGCCGTCGCCCTCAACGCCTTCGGCGTCATCGACCCGAAGCAGTGGGCGGCCGGCGCTCCCGAACTGAACGGCAGCGCCGTGTCGATGCCGGACTTCGGGGTGTTCGGCACCGTCGAGTTCGGCGGCTGGGGCGAGGTCGGCGCGATGACCGTCGGCATGATCGTCTTCACCCTCGTGCTGGCGGGCTTCTTCGACGCCATGGCCACCATCATCGGCGTCGGCACCGAGGCGAAGCTGGCCGACGACAAGGGCCGCATGCCCGGCCTGTCCAAGGCGCTGTTCATCGACGGCGCCGGCGGTGTCGTCGGCGGTGTCTCGGGAGCGTCCGGGCAGACCGTGTTCGTGGAGTCGGCGACCGGCGTCGGCGAGGGCGCCCGCACCGGACTGTCCTCCGTCGTCACCGGCCTGTTCTTCGCGGCCTGCCTGTTCTTCACCCCGCTCACGGCGATCGTGCCGGGCGAGGTGGCCGCCGCCGCCCTGGTGGTGATCGGCGCCATGATGATGATGAACGCCCGCCACGTCGACTGGGCCGACCGCGCCACCGCCATCCCGGTGTTCCTCACCGTGGTCATCATGCCGTTCACCTACTCCATCACCGCGGGTGTCGCCGCCGGAGTCATCTCCTACGTCGCCATCCGGACCGGCCAGGGCAGGGCCCGGGAGATCGGTGCCTTCATGTGGGGCCTGGCACTGATCTTCCTGGTCTACTTCGCCCTCGCCCCCATCGAGAGCTGGCTGGGCGTGCACTGACCCCGCCCGCGAACCCCACCGCCGAGGAGAGAGCACGATGCTGGACATCGCCGAGGAACTGCACCGGTGGACCGCCGAGGGCCGCGACTTCGCCGTCGCCACGGTCGTGGCGGTCGGCGGCAGCGCGCCCCGGCAGCCCGGCGCCGCGCTCGCGGTCGACGCCGACGGCACCGCGATCGGCTCGGTCTCCGGCGGCTGCGTGGAGGGCGCGGTGTACGAGCTGTGCGCGCAGGCGCTCCGGGACGGCGAGTCCGTCCTGGAGCGCTTCGGCTACAGCGACGACGACGCGTTCGCGGTCGGCCTGACCTGCGGCGGCGTCATCGACATCCTGGTCACCCCGGTCCGGGCGGACGACCCGGTCCGCCCGGTCCTGGCCTCCGCCCTCGACACCGCCGCCGGGGGCGGGGCGGCGGCCCTCGCCCGGGTGGTGAGCGGACCCGGGCCGCTGCGGGGCCGCGCGCTGGTGGTCCGGCCCGACGGGTCGGCCGAGGGCGGCTTCGGCGGCCACCCGGAACTGGACCGCACGGTCATCGCGGAGGCCGCCGCGCTGCTGGACGCGGGCCGCACCGGCACGGTGGAGATCGGCGCGGAGGGCTCCCGGTGCGGGGCCCCGCTGACGCTGCTGGTGGAGTCGTCGGTCCCGCCGCCCCGCATGATCGTCTTCGGGGCGATCGACTTCGCGGCGGCCCTGGTCAGGGTGGGCAAGTTCCTCGGCCACCACGTCACCGTGTGCGACGCCCGCCCGGTGTTCGCCACCCGGGCACGCTTCCCCGACGCCGACGAGGTCGTCGTCGAGTGGCCGCACCGGTACCTGGAGCGCACCGAGGTCGACGGGCGCACCGTCCTGTGCGTCCTGACCCACGACGCGAAGTTCGACGTGCCGCTGCTGCGGCTCGCGCTGCGGCTGCCGGTGGCGTACGTCGGCGCGATGGGCTCCCGCCGCACCCACCTGGACCGCGCCGCCCGCCTGCGCGAGGTCGGCGTGAGCGAACTCGAACTGGGCCGGCTGCGGTCGCCCATCGGCCTCGACCTGGGCGCCCGTACGCCGGAGGAGACGGCGCTGTCCATCGCGGCGGAGATCGTCGCCGACCGGCGCGGCGGCAGCGGCGCCCCCCTCACCGGCGCACACACCCCGATCCACCACGACGGCGGCCCGGGACCGGCGGGGCGGATCGGGTCGGTGGCCTGACGGCCCGACCGGCACGGGCGGGCGGCCGAACGGACCGGACGACTGGACCGGGCGGACGGCCGTCGGACGGGCCCGGCGGCCGACCGGACCGGGCGGGCGGCCGACAGCGCGGCGGTGGCCGTCGGACCTCGTCGAGGAGAACGCCGAGCGCGCCGGTCACGGCGGCTCCTCGTCCGCGTCTCCGCCGTCGACCCTCCCACCGTCTTCGCGGCCCCGCTGGACGCGCACCCGGAGGGATGGCCGCCGGCACCGGGCTGAGCCGGCCCGGGGTGTGCGGGCCGTCCGCCCGGACGGGGTCACGCCTGCCGCAGCAGCCGGTTGACCGCCCGGCCGAAGACCAGGCGTCCGGTGCGGCCCACCACGCCGTCGAGCACGGCCGGGAGCGGAGCGACCCGCAGGTCCTCGCGCCACTCCACCCGGGCGCGCCCGCCCGGACCGGGGCGCACCTCGATCTCCGCCCAGCCGGTGACGACCCGGCCCCGCTTCTCCAGCCGGCAGCGGCCCGGCGTGCCGTCCCCCGGCGGCTGCCACACCGTGACCTCCATCGGATCGCTGAAGGACAGCGGGCCGATCCCGGAGCGGGCCACGACGACCGTGCCCTCGCCGGTCGGCGGGGGAGTGGTCACCGTGACCCGGGTGAACGGGACGACGTCGCCGTGCCGGTGCCAGGCCGTGAGCCGGCGCCAGGCCTCGTCGGGGGAAAGGGGCGCCGTGCGCCGGACAAGGAAGAGGGCCACCGGACGATCCTAGGAAACCGGGGCCGCCGGCCGGCAGCCCCGGGCCCGTGTCACCCGGTCGGCCCAGCGCCCGCCCCGGCCGCGGTCACCGGTAGACCTTCCCCGGTTCCGCCCGGCCCGGTGCCAGCAGCTGGGGGACCGTCACGAAGACGTAGCCCCGCTTCCTCAGCGCGCCGATGATGCCGGGCACGGCCGGCACCGTGCCGTCGTAGAGGTCGTGCAGCAGGACGATGCCGTCGCGGGAGACCTGGGACAGGACGCGGCGGGTGATGACGTCGGAGTCCGTGGTCGCGTAGTCCTTCGCGGTGACGCTCCACAGGATCTCGGCCAGCCCCAGTTCCCGGCAGATCCCGTGCACCCTGGCGTCGGTGCGGCCCTGCGGCGGACGCATGAGGGTGGGGCGGCGGCCGGTGAGCTCCTCGATGGCGTCGTCGGTGCGGGTCAGCTCCTCGCGTATCTCCTCCGGCTCCAGGTCCGTGAGGTTGCGGTGCGTCCAGGTGTGGTTGGCGAGCTCGTGCCCCTCGTCGGCCATGCGGCGGACGAGCTCGGGGTAGCGGTCGATGTGCCGCCGGCCCATGAGGAAGAACGTGGCCGGGACCTGTTCCTCGGCGAGGATGTCCAGCAGCCGGGCGGAGTGCTCGCTGGGGCCGGCGTCGAAGGTGAGCGCGACGCACTTCGCCTGGCGGCAGTCGACGGTGCCGAACCGTGCCCGGACGTCGGTGGCCCGCACGCTGCTCGGGGTGGTGGTGTCCGTCCGTCCGCAGCTGCCCAGGGCCATCAGCAGGGCCGCCGCGACCCCCAGCGAGGCGGCCCGGAACGCGGTCGTGGATCTCTTCGTCTTCTTGGTCGGAGAAGGCATGCCGGGACTATACGCAGCGTGTATACGCGCAGTGCATAGTCGCTCCGACGTGCTCTCCGCCGGGCGTCGGCGGGCCTGTGAGAGTGATCACTCGGCCGTCTCCCGCTCCGGCCCGTCCTTCCGTGATCCGCGGCCTCGACTGGGCCGAACCGGTGCATATCTGCCTAAGTTGTCTCCAAGTGTTTGAGACAACCGCAAAACGGCACTCGCGTTCCCCAGGAGTCCGAGTCCCACCGGTCGCCCAGGACGGAGCACAGCACCATGCGCATCCTTGGTATCAACGCCCTGTTCCACGACCCCGCCGCCGCCCTCGTCGTCGACGGACAGGCCGTGGCGGCCGCCGAGGAGGAGCGTTTCAGCCGCCGCAAGCACGGCAAGCGCCCGGTTCCCTTCTCCGCCTGGGAACTGCCCGAGCTCGCCGCCCGCTGGTGCCTCGAACATCACGGGCTCACCCCCGCCGACCTGGACGCCGTCACCTACTCCTTCGACCCCGCCCTCGCCCGGCCCGCCGCCGACCTGGGCCTGGACGACCCCTTCGACCACCTGCGCCTGGACTACGCGCGCCGCGCCCCCGAGTTCCTCGCCGAGGCCCTGCCCGGCCTGGACCCGGCCCGGGTGGTCTTCGTCCCCCACCACGTCGCCCACGCCGCCTCCGCCGGGCCCGCCTCCCCCCACCCGGACAGCGCCGTCCTCGTCCTCGACGGGCGGGGCGAGGCCGCCTCCCACCTGGCCGGCCGCTACCGCGACGGCAAGCTCGACACCCTCGCCACCCAGGCCCTGCCCCACTCCCTCGGCCTGGTCTACGAGGAACTCACCGAGCACCTCGGCTTCCTGCGCAGCAGCGACGAGTACAAGGTGATGGCCCTCGCCTCCTACGGCACCCCGCGCCACCTGGCCCGCCTGCGCGAACACGTCCACGCCACCGGCGACGGCGGCTTCCGCGCCCACGGCGTCGACTGGGCCGCCCTCACCCCGCGCCGCGCCCCGCACCAACCCTGGAACCAGGACCACGCCGACCTGGCCGCCAGTGCCCAGGCCGTCCTGGAGGAGGTCCTGCTGGACCTCGTGCACTGGCTGCACCGCGAAGCCGGCGGCGACGCCCTCACCCTGGCCGGCGGCGTCGCCCTGAACTGCGTCGCCAACTCGCGCCTCGCCGCCCGCGGCCCCTACCGCCACGTGTGGGTGCAGCCCGCCGCCGGTGACGCCGGCACCGCTCTCGGCGGCGCCCTGCACGTGTCCGCCCAGGAGGGCGTCGCCACCCTGCCCATGCCCGGCGCCGACCTCGGCCGCGGCTGGAGCGACGACGAACTGCGCGACTGGCTCGACCGGGCCGCCGTCCCCTACGAGCGGCCCGACGACATCGCCGAGGCCGTCGCCGAGGAACTCGCCCGGGACGGCGTCGTCGCCTGGTTCCAGGGCCGCAGCGAGTACGGACCGCGCGCCCTCGGGCACCGCTCCCTGCTCGCCCACCCCGGCCGGGCCGAGAACCTCGAACGGCTCAACCAGGTCAAGGGCCGCGAGGAGTTCCGGCCGGTCGCCCCCATGGTGCTCGCCGACCGCGCCGCCGACCTGTTCTCCGGCGGCCCGCTGCCCAGCCCGTACATGCTCTTCGTCCACGACGTGGCCGCCGAGTGGCGCGAGCGCATCCCCGCCGTCGTCCACGTCGACGGCACCGCCCGCATCCAGACCGTCGACGAGCGTCAGGAACCCCTGGTGGCCCGGATGCTGCACGGCTTCGAACGCCGCACCGGACTCCCCGTCGTCGTCAACACCAGCCTCAACACCGCCGGCCGGCCCATGGTCGACGACCCGCGCGACGCCCTGGAGTGCTTCGGCTCCGCCCCCGTCGACCTGCTCGCCATCGGCCCCTACGCGGTGCGCCGGGGGAGGGCCTACGCATGACCGCCTACGCCGTCGTGATCCCCACCCTGGTGCGGGACACGCTCGCCGACTGCCTCGCGGCGCTGGCCGCCGCCACCGGGCCGCGCCCCGACGAGATCGTCCTCGTCGACGACCGGCCCGACCCCGACCCGGCCGCGCTCGACCACCCGCTGGGCGTCCTCGGAGACCTGCGGGAGCGCACCACCGTCCTCACCGGCGGCGGACGCGGACCCGCCGCCGCCCGCAACACCGGGATGCGCGCCGTCTCGGCCCCCTGGGTGGCCTTCCTCGACGACGACGTCCAGGTCGGCCCGAACTGGTGCGCACAGCTCACCGAGGACCTCGCCGACGCGCCCCCCGACGTCGCCGGCGTGCAGGGCGTCATCACCGTGCCGCTGCCCGGCGAACGCCGCCCCACCGACTGGGAACGCGGCACCGCCGGGCTGGCCCGGGCCCGCTGGATCACCGCCGACATGGCCTACCGCACCGAGGCGTTGAAGCAGGTCGGCGGCTTCGACGAACGCTTCCCGCGGGCGTTCCGCGAGGATGCCGACCTCGCCCTGCGGATCCTCGACCGGGGCCTGCGCATCCGGCGCGGCAGCCGCACCACCCGGCACCCCGTGCGCCCCGCCTCCCGCTGGGCCTCCCTCAGGCAGCAGCGCGGCAACGCCGACGACGCGCTCATGCGGCGTCTGCACGGCCCCGGCTGGTGGGACCGGGCCGCCGCCCCCCGCGGCCGGATCCGCCGCCACGCCGCGATCACCGCCGCCGGGGCCGCCGCCTGCGTCCTGGCCGCCACCGGACACCGGCGGGCGGCCGCCGCCTGCGCCCTCGGCTGGGCGGCCGGCACCGCCGAGTTCGCCCGCGCCCGCATCCTCCCCGGGCCGCGCACCCGCGACGAGGTGACCACCATGCTCGTCACCAGCGCCCTCATCCCGCCCGCCGCCACCTGGCACCGCCTCGCCGGAGCCTGGCGCCACCGCCGCGCCCCCGCCTGGCAGGAGGTGGCCCGGTGAGCCCGGTGCGCGCCGTCCTGTTCGACCGCGACGGCACCCTCGTCCACGACGTCCCCTACAACGGGGACCCCGCCCTCGTGCGCCCCGTCGAGGGCGCCCGCGAGGCGGTCGCCGCCCTGCGCGAACGGGGCGTGCGCACCGGAGTCGTCACCAACCAGTCCGGCATCGCCCGCGGACTCATCACCGAGGCCGACGCCCGCGCCGTCAACCGCCGCGTCGACGACCTCGTCGGCCCGTTCGACGTGTGGGCGCTGTGCCCGCACGGCCCCGACGACGGCTGCGCCTGCCGCAAACCCCGCCCCGGCATGATCCTCTGGGCGGCCGGACGGCTGTGCACCGACCCCGCCGACTGCGTCGTCATCGGCGACATCGGCGCCGACGTCGAGGCCGCCCACCGCGCGGGCGCCCGCGCCGTCCTCGTCCCCACCCCCGCGACCCGCCCGGCGGAGACGGCCGCCGCGCCCCACGTCGCCCCGGACCTGACGGCCGCCGTCCGCGCGGTGCTGGACGGCCTGCCGGGACCCGGCCGCAGTCCGGCCGCCGGATCCCCGGCGCTCGGGAGGCACGCGTGAAGGCCCTCGTCACCCGGCTCGACAGCTTCGGCGACGTCCTGCTCGCCGGGCCCGCCGTGCGCGCCGTCGCGGCCCGCGCCGACCACGTCACCCTGCTGTGCGGACCGCTCGGCGAGCCCGCCGCCCGGCTCCTGCCCGGCGTCGACGACATCCTCGTCTGGGACGCGCCCTGGGCGGGGTTCCGCCCGCCCCCCGCCCGGCGCGACGACATCGACGCCCTCGTCGGCCGGATCGCCGCCACCGGCGCCGACACCGCGCTCGTCCTCACCTCCTTCCACCAGTCCCCGCTGCCCACCGCCCTGCTGCTGCGCATGGCGGGCGTCCGGCACATCGCCGCCGACAGCGAGGACTACCCCGGCTCCCTCCTCGACGTGCGCCACCACCGCGCCCCGCACGCCCACGAGGCCGAGGCCGCGCTGGACCTCGCCGGCGCCGCCGGGTTCCCGTGCCCCGACGACGGCAGGCTGCGGGTCCTCCCGCCGCCGGACACCGAACCGCTGACCGGCCCCGCCGGCTACGTCGTCGTCCACCCCGGCGCCAGCGTCCCCGCCCGCGCCTGGAGCCCCGGCCGGTGCGCGCAGGCGGTCGCCGAACTCGCCGACGCCGGACACCGGGTGGTGGTGACCGGCGGCCCCGGCGAGCGGGACCTGACCGCCCGCGTCGCCGGGGACCGCGCCCTCGACCTCGGCGGCCGCACCGACGCCGCCCAACTCGCCGGCGTGCTCGCCCGGGCCGCCTGCGCGGTCACCGGGAACACCGGCCCCGCCCACCTCGCCGCCGCCGTCGGCACCCCCGTGGTGTCCCTGTTCGCGCCGGTCGTCCCGGCCGGACGGTGGCGGCCGTACGGCGTGCCCTGCGTGCTGCTCGGCGACCAGAACGCGCCGTGCGCCGGCACCCGGGCCCGCACCTGTCCCGTCCCCGGCCACCCGTGTCTGGACGGCGTGACCGCGCTCGACGTCGTAGCCGCCGTCGGCAAGCTGGTGGAGGTGGCATGAGGATCCTGCTCTGGCACGTGCACGGGTCGTGGACCACGGCCTTCGTGCAGGGCCCCCACACCTACGTCGTCCCGGTCACCCCGGACCGCGGGCCCGACGGCCTCGGCCGCGCCCGCACCTTCGACTGGCCCGACTCGGTCGTCGAGGTGCCCCCGGAACGGCTGCGGGACGAGGACATCGACGTCGTCGTCCTTCAGCGCCCCCACGAACTCGCCCTGGTGGACGCCTGGCTGGGCCGCCGCCCGCCGATGATCTGGCTGGAGCACAACGCCCCGCACGGCGACGTGCCCGACACCCGCCACCCCGCCGCCGACGTGCCCGGCGTCACCCTCGTGCACGTCACCCACTTCAACCGCCTGATGTGGGACGCCGGCGCGACCCCCACCGCGGTCGTCGAGCACGGCATCGTCGACCCCGGCCCGCGGTGGACCGGCGAGCTGCCCCGGGCCGCCGTCGTGGTCAACGAGCCGGTCCGGCGCGGCCGCACCACCGGCACCGACCTGCTGCCCGCGTTCGCCGACGCGGCCCCCCTGGACGTGTTCGGCATGGCCACCGAGGGCGTCGCCGCGCACGTCGGCCTGCCCCCCGGCCGGTGCCGGGCCCACGAACTCGCCCAGCGCGACCTGCACGCGGAGATGGCCCGCCGCCGCGTCTACGTCCACCCCGTCCGCTGGACCTCCCTCGGCCTGTCCCTGCTGGAGGCGATGCACCTCGCCATGCCCGTGGTCGCCCTCGCCACCACCGAGGTCACCGAGGCGGTCCCGCCCGGCGCCGGGGTGGTCTCCAACCGGATCGACGTCCTGACCGACGCCGTCCGCGACTTCCTCGCCGACCCGCTGTACGCCCGCGGCGTCGGCGAGGCGGCCCGTGCGGCGGCCCTCGCCCGCTACGGGCTCCCCCGCTTCCTGGACGACTGGGAGCGGCTGCTGAAGGAGGTGACCCGATGAGGATCGCCATGGTGTCCGAACACGCCAGCCCCCTGGCCGCGCTCGGCGGCGTCGACGCCGGCGGCCAGAACGTGTACGTGGCGCGGCTCAGCGAGGAACTGGCGCGCCGCGGCCACCACGTCACGGTCTACACCCGCCGCGACACGGTGACCCTGCCCGACCGGGTGCCGCTGCCCGGCGGGGCCGTCGTCGAGCACGTGCCCGCGGGCCCGCCCGAGACCGTCCCCAAGGACGAACTGCTGCCGCACATGGCCGTGTTCGGCGCCCACCTGGCGCGGGCCTGGGGCCGGGACCGGCCCGACGTGGTGCACGCCCACTTCTGGATGTCCGGCATGGCCTCCCAGGTCGGCGCCCGCCCGCACGGCATCCCGGTGGTGCAGACGTTCCACGCCCTGGGCACCGTCAAGCGGCGCCACCAGGGGTGGCGGGACACCAGCCCGCCCGCCCGCATCGGCATCGAACGGCAGCTCGCCGGCACCTGCGAGCGCATCCTCGCCACCTGCTCCGACGAGGTCGCCGAACTCGCGGCGATGGGCGTGCCCGCCCGGCGCGTCCGCGTGGTGCCGTGCGGCGTCGACGCCGGCCACTTCCGCCCCGGCGTCACCGGCCCGGCCGTCCCGCCGCGACGGGCCCGGCACCGGCTGCTGGCCTGCGGCCGGCTGGTCCGCCGCAAGGGCTACGACCTCGCGGTGCGCGCCCTGGCCCGCATCCCGGACGCCGAACTCGTCGTCGCGGGCGGCCCCGCCGCCGGGCGCCTGGACCGCGACCCCGAGGCGCGCCGGCTGTGGCACCTGGCCCACCGCACGGGGGTCGCCGACCGGGTGCGGATGCTCGGCGCCGTCGACCCCGCCGCCATGCCCGCCCTGATCGGCAGCGCCGACCTGGTGCTGTGCACCCCCGCCTACGAACCCTTCGGCATCGTCCCCCTGGAGGCGATGGCGTGCGGCGTCCCGGTCGTCGCCACCGATGTCGGCGGCCACCGCGACAGCGTCGCCGACGGCACCACCGGCCGGCTCGTCACCCCCGGCGACCCGGAGGCGGTCGCCGCCGCCGTGCGCGACCTGCTCGCCGACGACGACACCCGCGGCGCGTACGGGGCCGCCGGCCGCGCCCGCGTCCTCGACCGCTACACCTGGCACCGCGTCGCCGACGGCGTCGAGCGCGTCCACCGCCAGGTCCTTGCCGCACACGCGATCCCGAAGGAGGTGGCCTGATGACCGTGCACCCTCCCGTCACCGGGCACTGCGACCAACTGGCCGAGGCGCTGGGCGCCTTCCGGGCGCACGCACCCGTCGTCGCGCGGTGGGGCGAACGGCTCGCCGAGGTGCTCACCGCCGGCGGCAGGCTGCTGGCCGCGGGCAACGGCGGCAGCGCCGCCCAGGCCCAGCACCTGACCGCCGAACTCGTCGGCCGCTACCGCGACGACCGGCCCGCGTTCTCCGCCATCGCCCTGCACGCCGACACCTCCAGCACCACCGCCATCGCCAACGACTACGGCGTCGACGCGGTCTTCGCCCGCCAGGTCCGCGCGCACGGCCGGCCCGGCGACGTCCTGATGCTGCTGTCCACCAGCGGCGCCAGCGCCAACCTGCTGTCCGCCGCCGACGCCGCCCGCGCGGCCGGACTGCGCGTGTGGGCCCTCACCGGACCCGCCCCCAACCCGCTCATGGCGTGCAGCGACGAGTCCCTGTGCGTCGAGGCGCCCCGGGCCGCCACCGTCCAGGAACTCCACCTGGTGGCCGTGCACATGATGTGCGGGGCCTTCGACGCGGCGCTGGAGAGCGGGAGGTGGCGGGAGGGCACCGAAGGACGGAGGGTGTCGTGAGCGGCACCGGCGTCAAGGCGCCCCTGCTGGTCGTCGGCGACGCCCTGCTCGATCGCGACCTCACCGGCAGCTCCGAGCGGCTCGCCCCCGACGCCCCCGTCCCCGTCGTCGACGACTGCGCCGAGACGACGCGGCCCGGCGGCGCCGCCCTCACCGCCTACCTCGCCGCCCGCGACGGCCGCGAGGTCACCCTGGTCACCGCGCTGGGCGGCGACCCGGCCAGCCGCGAACTGAAACGGCTCCTTCGGCCCTGGGTCGAGGTGATCCCCCTGCCGCTGACCGGGGCCCTGCCGGAGAAGACCCGCATCCTGGCCGGGGACCGGCCGGTGGCCCGCCTGGACCGCGGCGACGGCCGCGCCCGCGCCGCCACCGAGGAGGCCCGCGAGGCGGTCCTCGGCGCGTCCGCCGTCCTGGTCTCCGACTACGGCCGCGGCACCGCCGACGCCCTGCGCGACGTCCTGACCGCCCGCCCGCCGCTGGTCTGGGACCCGCACCCGCGCGGCGGGCCGCCGGTGCCCGGAACCCGGCTGGTCACGCCCGCCGAGAAGGAGGCGCAGGCCCACGCCCCCGACGCGGCACCGGCCCGGCGGGACCTGTACGGGGTCGCCCACGGGGCCGCCACCCTCGTCCGGCAGTGGAAGGCCGCCGCCGTCGCCGTCACCCTCGGCGCCCGCGGCGCGCTGCTCTCCTACGGCGACCACCCCCTGCTGGTGCCCGCCGCCGCCGTGCACCGCGGCGACCCCTGCGGCGCCGGCGACCGCTTCGCCGCCACCGCGGCCGGTCTGCTCGCCGACGGCGCCCTGGTCGGCGAGGCGGTGGAACGCGCCGTCGCCGACGCGACCGCCTTCGTCGGCGCGGGCGGCGCGGGCGCCGTGCCCCGCGCCGACGCCGCCCACGGCCACCGTCCCGACGGCGACGACCCGTTCGCGCTCGCCGCGGGCGTCCGCGCCGCCCACGGCACGGTCGTCGCCGCGGGCGGCTGCTTCGACCTGCTGCACGCCGGCCACGTCGGCCTCCTCCAGGCCGCCCGGGACCTCGGTGACTGCCTGGTGGTGTGCGTCAACTCCGACGCCTCCGTACGGCGCCGCAAGGGCCCCGGCCGCCCGGTCAATCCCATCGACGACCGGGTACGGGTGCTGCGCGCCCTGGCCTGCGTCGACGCCGTCGCGGTGTTCGACGAGGACACCCCCGAGCGCCTGCTGACGGACCTGCGCCCCGACGTCTGGGTCAAGGGCGGCGACTACGCCGCCGCCGACCTGCCCGAGGCGGCCCTCCTCGACGCCTGGGGCGGCCAGGCCGTCCTGCTGCCCTACCTCGCGGGCCGCTCCTCCACCGGCATGCTGGAACGCGCCACGGAGCGCCGGCCGTGACCCCCGGCCCGGGCCGCCCGCGCCCCGCACCGCCGACGGCCCCCGTTGTCCGGGCGGCCGACGGCGCACCCGCCGCCGCCCCGCCGCACCCGCCGCACCGGCGGCCGGGAGGAACCGGACGCGACGCGCCGCGCCCCGGCGCCGCCGGGCCCGCACCCCGGACCGGAGACGGCGCGGCGCCGGCCGGGGCCACGCGGCCCCGGCTGCTGGTCCTGCGGGCCCTCGGCCTCGGGGACCTGCTCGCCGGCGTGCCCGCCCTGCGGGCCCTGCGGCGCGCCTTCCCCGGCCACGAACTGGTCCTCGCCGCGCCGTCCGCCCTCGCCCCCGTCGCCGAGGCCACCGGCGCCGTGGACCGGCTGCTGCCCGCCTCCGCGCCCGGCCGGGCCGTACCCTCGGCCCTCGACTGGACCGGAACGCCCCCCGACATCGCCGTCGACCTGCACGGCAACGGGCCGCCCAGCCACCTCCTGCTGGCCCGTCTGCGCCCCCGGCGCCTGCTGGCCTTCGCGCACCCCGGCACCCCGGAGGTCGACGGCCCGCCCTGGTACGCCGAGGAGCACGAACGGGACCGCTGGTGCCGCCTGCTGCGCTGGTACGGCATCGACGCCGACCCCGCCGACCTGCTGCTGCCCCGCCCGGCCGCCGCCTCCCCGGCCCCCGGTGCGGTGGTCCTGCACCCGGGCGCGGGAGCCCCCGCCCGCTGCTGGCCCGTCGAACGGTACGCGGCCGTCGCCGATGCCCTGCGGGCGCGCGGCCTGCGGGTGGTGGTCACCGGGGGCGCCGACGAGGGCGACCTGGTGGCCCGCCTCGCCAAGCAGGCCGGCCTGCCCGACACCGACGTCCTCGCCGGCGGCGTCCCCCACGACCGGCTGTCCGCCCTGGTCGCGGGCGCCCGCGCGGTCGTCAGCGGGGACACCGGCATCGCGCACCTCGCCGTCGCCCACGCCACCCCCACCGTCACCCTCTTCGGGCCGGTGGCGCCCAGCCGCTGGGGCCCGCCGGCCCACCCGCGCCACCTCGCCCTGTGGTACGGCCCCGAAGGAGACCCGCACGCCCGGCGGACCGACCCCGCCCTGCTGCGCATCACCCCGGCCGACGTCCTGGACGCCCTGGCCCGGCTGCCCGGCCCCCGGCCCCGCGGAGAGGAGACCGCACCGTGACCGCCCCGTCCCCGCCCCGCAGGCTCGGCGTCGTCATCGCCACCCGCAACCGCGCCGAGCGGCTCGCCGTCACCCTGCGCCACCTCCTCGCGCTGCCCGAACGGCCCGAGGTCCTCGTCGCCGACAACGCCTCCACCGACCACACCCGCGCCCTGCTCGCCCGCGACTTCCCCCAGGTCCGCGTGCTGGCCCTGCCGGTCAACCGCGGCGCCCTCGCCCGCAACCACGGCGCCCGCGCCCTCGACACGCCCTACGTGGCCTTCAGCGACGACGACTCCTGGTGGGCGCCCGGCGCCCTCGCCCGCGCGGCCGAACTGTTCGACGCCCACCCGCGCCTCGGCCTCCTGGCCGCCCGCACGCTCGTCGGCCCGGACGCGGAGCCGGACCCGCTCAACGACGTCCTCGCCAACTCGCCGCTGGGCGCCGCCACCGACCTGCCCGGCACCCAGGTCCTGGGCTTCCTGGCCTGCGGTGCCGTGGTCCGCCGCAGCGCCTACCTCGACGTCGGCGGCTTCCACCGGCTGCTGTTCTTCGGCGGCGAGGAGACCCTGCTCGCCTACGACCTGGCCGCGCGCGGCTGGGGCGTCACCCACTGCGCCGACGTCGTCGCCCACCACCATCCGGACCCCGGACCCCGCCACGGCCGCCCCGCCGTCCAGCGCCGCAACGAACTCCTCACCGCCTGGCTGCGCCGCCCCGTCCCGTACGCGCTGGCCCGGACCGGAGCCCTCGCGGCCGACGCCCGCAGCGACGGCCACGCCCGCCGCGCCCTGCGCGAGACCCTCGGCCGCCTGCCCGCCGCGCTGCGCGCCCGACGACCGCTGCCGCCGCACGTCGAACGCGCCGCCCGCCTGCTGGAAGGGGCGCCCGCATGACCGGCCCTGGGACGACCTCCGTGGAAGGGGCGCACCTCGCATGACCGACCCCCGGACGACCGTCGTCGTCATCACCCACAACCGGCGCCGCGAACTCCTGCGCACCCTCGGCCACCTCGCCGCGCTGCCCGAACGGCCCAGGGTGATCGTCACCGACAACGGGTCCACCGACGGCACCGCCGAGGCCGTCGCCCTGCGCCACCCGGAGGTGCGGCTGCTGCGGCCGGGCCGCAATCTCGGCGCCGTGGGCCGCAACCTCGCCGTCCGTGAGGTGCGCACCCCCTACATCGCCTTCTGCGACGACGACTCCTGGTGGGCACCCGGCTCCCTCGCCGGGGCCGCCGACCTCCTGGACCGGCACCCCGGCCTCGCGTCGGTCACCGCCCGGATCGTCGTCGAACCCGACGGCACCGAGGACCCCATCGTCCGCGAGCTGCGCCACTCACCGGTCCCCGGCCCGCCCTGGCTGCCCGGCCCCGCGCTCGGCTCGTTCCTGGCCGCGGCCACCGTGCTGCGCACCGACGCCTTCCGCGCCGCCGGCGGCTTCCACCCCCGGCTGTGGCTCGGCGGCGAGGAGGAACTGCTGGCCGCCGACCTCGCGGCCGACGGCTGGTGGCTCACCTACGCCGACCACCTGACGATCCATCACCAGGCTTCCGCGGCCCGCGACTCCACGCTGCGCCGGCGGCACGGCATCCGCAACACCCTGTGGTTCACCTGGCTGCGCCGCCCGCCCCGGGCAGCCCTGCGCCGCACGGTGGACCTGGCCCGCACGGTCCCGCGCGACGCCACCTCCCTGCGCGCCTTCGCGGAGGCGACGGCCGCCCTGCCCTGGGTGCTCCGGGAGCGCCGCGTCCTGCCGCGTGAGGTGGAGTCCCGGCTGCGCCTGCTGGAACCCTCCCAGCGCGACTCCACGGCCCGGCGGTACACGGGCTGACCGGCCCGCACCGCCGGGGGAGCGCCACCCGGGCGGACGGGTGCGCCGGAACGCCCGTCAGCCGCCGGACCAGCGGCACAGCAGCCGGAACACCGCGAACAGGGTCGGCGGCCACACCAGGGCGAAGGCCCAGATGACGCCCGGCGCCGAGGTGATCATCCCGGTCACCGACAGCGCCACGGACAGTGCGCACAGCAGGGCCACGGTGAGGGTGTGCGGACGGTAGGAGCCGACCCGCCTCAGCAGGCCCGGCACATCGGGCCACCTGCTCCACCGCAGGGTGCGCAGCCGCCGCGCGAGGCGACGGTCGCGGCACAGGGCCCGTTCGATCTCGTCGAGCAGCCGCTGCTCGTGGTCGGGGAGTCGACCGAGGGACACAGCACCTCCCGGGACGGAACAGCCGGAACGCCAGGATCGCCCGGTCCGAGTGCCCGCCCGGCCGGAACCCAACCGGCGCGAAGGCCCCACGGCGGACCGGGACCGGCCGTGGGGCGGGGGTGAGGCGGGGTGACGCGGGGGGCGGTCGGCGCCCGCGGAAGCCCGTCGCGTGAGCAGGAGCGCCCGCATGCCTGCGACATCGCGTGCCACGACCATCCTTACGAACCCGCGCGGGTCCGCCGCCCCGGTGGCCTCACAGGCCCCCGCCCGGTCTACCGCACCGTGCTCGACGTGAGGGCCTCGACCAGGTGGTCGGCGCTGTCGGGGGCGGTGTCCTCGCGGAAGGCGTCGCGGGCCTGGCGGGCGGCGACCCGGCCCGAGGTCAGGCACCAGTACCACCAGCGGTCCAGCCCGCGCTCGTCCAGCCGCTCGGCGGGCAGCAGCGCGGGCCAGCCGCAGGCGCGGGCCTGGGCGGAGACCTTGGCGCCGCCCGCCACCGGATCCACGGCGAGGACGGGCGTGCCCACCCGCAGCCCGAGCACCAGCCCGTGCAGCCGGTCGGTCACCACCAGGTCGAGCCGGGCGAGCACGGACTGCGTCTGGGCGGGGGTCGCGTTCAGGTGCCAGTCGGCCGTGTCGAGGCGGGTGTCCAGTTCCAGCCGGGCGCAGTCCTTGCCGGCCAGCCAGCGCGTCACCGTCTCGGCGACCTGCCCGTGCCGGCGCTGCTGCCCGTACTCGTGCTGCCCGTGCGTGAGGATCACCCCGACGACGGGCCGGGCGGGCTGGACCGGGGCGTGCGCCGCGAGGTCCTCCACCGGCGGGGTGTCCGGGGCGTCCCGGGCCAGCACCCGGTGGAACCCGGTCACGGCCGGGCTGCCGGGGTCGATCACGCTGGTCCCCACGGCGATCCGCACGCAGTGCGCGAACCGCCGGTGCAGCTCCTCGATCTGCGGCCCGTGCAGCGGGCCGCACACGAACACCAGGTGCGAGTAGTCGCCCGGCCGTACGTCGTCGAAGTGCCGGGCGTCCGGCCGGAAGCCGGGGCTCCACACCACGTCGTAACCGATCTCCGCGCCGCGCAGCACCTCTTCGACCCGGTGCAGGGCCAGCACGTCCCCGGCGGTCGCCTCCCCGTCGCGGAAGCTGAACCACCCGGTCAGCAGGACCCTCTTCGGGCGCACGTCGTCCTGTGTGAACATCGCGCTCCGAGTGCCCCGCCCCAGATGAACCAATCGTCCGCATTGCCCGGTCGTCCGCGCCGTCCGGTCGTCCGCGCCGTCCAGTCGTCCGGTCGCCCGGTCGCCCACGGTGTGCGGCCGTCCGCGACGTCCGGTCGCCCGACCTTCCCCCGTCCGCGTCCCCCGGGCGACCGCACCACCGGAGGACGGCAGCCCACCGGAGGACGGCAGCCCACCGCAGGACGGCTGCCCACCGCAGGACGGCTGCCCGTCGCGGACGGTGGCCGGCCGCGATGCCGGTTCAGCCTGCCCGCATGACCGCGAAGAGCGAGCGAGGCGTCACCCCGCCGACGGGCCCGGTGCTCGGCCCCCGCGCCCTCAACCGGGCCACTCTCGCACGGCAGTTGCTGCTGCGTCCGGCCGCGATGTCCGCCGAGGCGGCGGTGGGCCGCCTGGTCGGCCTCCAGGCGCAGAACGTGAAGCCGCCGTACTACGCGCTCGCCGCCCGTCTCGACGGCTTCACGCCCGAGGCGCTGTCCGGGCCGATGGCGGAGCGCCGGGTCGTCCGCATCGTGACCCTGCGCTCGACCCTGCACACCCACTCCGCCGACGACTGCCTCACCCTGCGCCCCCTCGTGCAGCCCGCCCGGGAACGCGAGCTCGCGCTCTTCCGCAAGGGGCTCACCGGCGTCGACCTGGACCGCCTCGCGGCCGTCGCCCGCGAGCTGGTCGAGGCGGAGCCGCGCACCATGAAGCAGCTGCGCGAGGCCCTCCTGGTCCACTGGCCGCACGCCGACCCCCAGGCCCTGGGCATCGCCGCCCGCTGCCTGCTGCCCCTGGTCCAGATCACCCCGCGCGGGCTGTGAGGCCGCAGCGGGCAGGTCGTGCTCACCACCGCCGAGCGCTGGCTGGGGCGCCCCGCCGAACCGGCGCCCCGGACGCCCGACGCGACCGTGCTGCGCTACCTCGCCGCCTTCGGACCGGCCTCCGTGAGGGACATGCAGACCTGGGCGGGCCTCGCCCGGCTGAGTCCCGCCTTCGAACGGCTCAGGCCCCGGCTGGTGACCTTCCGCGACGAGCGGGGCACCGAGCTGTTCGACCTTCCCGACGCGCCCCGCCCCGACCCCGCCACCCCGGCGCCGCCCCGCTTCCTGCCCGAGTTCGACAACCTGCTGCTCTCCCACGCCGACCGCGGCCGGGTCGTCCCGGCGGACTACGCGGGCCTCAACTGGCGGGTGAACACCGCCTACCCCGCGCTCCTCGTCGACGGCTTCCTGGCCGGGGTCTGGCGGCTCGACGCCCGCGCCCTGGTCGTCGAACCCTTCGGCCGGCTCGACCGGGCCGGCCGCGCCGACGTCGAGGCCGAGGCCGAGCGGATGCTGCGGACGATGCACCCCGGCCGCGCCTACGACATCGGCTTCGGGACGGTACGGACCTGATCCGGCCGTGGGCCCCCGGCGGCCGCCGGCCGCACGGGCGGGCCGGTGCCGCCGTGCCGGGACGGCGGCGTGGACCCGCCGACGCGCGGGTGGTGCCGGAGGCATGGAGAGGGGGCGTTGCGGGCTGCTCGTGGAAGCCCGCAACGCCCCCTGGTCTGTGCGGAGCCCGGCGACCCTGCCGCCGGGCTCCGGAGCGGCTAGGAGGTGACCTGCGCCGTGACCAGCGAGGAGAACGTGGTCAGCCGGGCGTAGACGCCGGGCGAACCGGCGGCGGCGCAGCCGTCGCCCCAGGAGGTGACCCCGGCCAGCCGGCCGCCGATCAGCAGGGGGCCGCCGCTGTCGCCCTGGCAGGTGTCCACGCCGCCGGAGGAGTAGCCGGCGCACACCATGTCGCTCGCCACGTAGCGCGAGCCGTAGGAGGTCCGGCAGCTGCTGTCGGACACGGTGGGCACGGTGGCCGTCCGCAGCTGGTTGGAGGAGGAGCCGCCCGAGCGGGTCGTGCCCCAGCCGAGGACGCGGGCGGTCGTGCCGGCCGCGTACACCGAGGTGTCGGTGGGGGAGACGTACGGTGCCGTGGCGTACGGCATCGGCGTCGAGAGCGTCAGGACGGCCACGTCGTCGCCCCGGGTGACGCTGCGGTAGTCCGGGTGGATCCAGATCCGGCTGACCCGTGCGACCGTGCCGTTGGTCCCGTTGAGGTAGGTGCGTCCGCCGACCACGCGCACGCTGCCGGTGGTCTCGCCGGTCATGCAGTGCGCGGCGGTGACGACCTTCGTCGGGGCGACCAGTGTGCCGCCGCAGAACTGGTCCTGCGCGGCGTCGGTGATCTGCATCATGAACGGGTAGGCGGACGTCGTGGTCGTCGTACCGCCGACCACGGGCTGGGGCGCGGCGCTCGCGGCCGGGGCGCTGAACAGGGCGGACGCGGCGGCGGCAGCGGTGGCCGCGAGGACGGCGGCGGATCTCCTGGCGCGGGTGAACCCGGACATGGTTCTCCTCGGGGGGTTGCCGGTGGGGGGTCGCGCGGGGTGGGGGGTGGTGCACGAGGTCCGGTGACCCGGCCCCCGTGTGCCCGGCGAGCGGCACGGACTTACGCTACGAGCCCCGGCGCACGCCCCCAATGAGGGAAGGCCCTACGGGAGTTGGGCAGGGAAAACCCTCGATGGTCCACACGGCCGCCGGCCGCCGCGCATGGCGGACGTTCGGTGCCGGAAGCGGGGGAGGACCGGCCGGACGGAGACGAGGGCGCGCCGCCCGGAGACCGGCCCCGGCACCGTCACCCACAGGCGCACCCGGCGGCCGCACCCGGCAGCACCCCTGCGCCCGCCCCCTCCCGACGGGCCGTCACCACCGTCACTGCGTGCGGCGCCCCGCCGCCAGGCGGACGATGTCGACGCGGGAGCGGATGCCGAGCTTGCGGTAGACGCGGGTGAGCGTCGCCTCGACCGTCTTGACGCTGATGAACAGCCGGCCGGCGATCTCCCGGTTGGTCGCCCCCTCCATCACCAGCGACGCCACCTGCCGCTCCATCGCCGCCAGGCCGTCCAGCGCGTCCGGGGCCGCCGGGGGAACCGTCTCCGGCCGCACCGGGCCCGCCGCCACCGCCGCGTCCACCTGGCGCAGCCACGGGACGGCACGGCAGCGCCGGAACAGCCGCGCCGCCTCCTCGTAGGCCACCGCACCGGGACGGCGGGCCCGCAGCCGGGCCAGCACGAAGGCCGCGCGGGCCTCCTCCAGCCCGTAGCCCAGCGCGCCCAGCCGGTCCTGGGCCGACGTCAACAGCGCCTCGGCGGCCTGATGTTCACCCCGCGCCGCGCGCACCAGCGCCTCCGCGCGGTCCAGCACGGCCAGCACGCCCGCACGGTCCAGGCGCAGCGCGTGCGCGCGGGTGCGGTTGATGAGGTCCTGCGCCTCGGCGGGCTCCCCGACGCGCACCAGCGCCTCGGCCAGGTCACCGTGCCAGCGCCCGCGCGCCGGGTCGGTGATGCCCATGCCCCGCTCCAGCTCCCGCACCCGGCGCAGCGAACGGACCGCGGCCGCCGCGTCCCCGGCCACCAACTGGGCGTAACCCAGGGCGGCCAGGGCCCGCGAGAGGTACATCTGGTCGCCGTCCACCTCGGCGTGGTCCGCGGCCTCCCGGGCCAGCGCCAGCGCCCGGTCCACGTCGCCGCCGGACGCCTCCGCGAGGGAGGCGAGCATCGCCGACGCCCCCTCGCCGATCCCGGAGTCCCGCGCCAGCCGCAGGCTCTCGCGGGCCAGGTCCAGGGCCCGGCCGCAGTGCCCGGTGCGCAGTTCGGTGTCGGCGAGGAAGCGCAGGAAGTGCACCTCGCTCTCGACCATGCCGCGCCGCCGCGCCTCGCGCAGCAGCCCGGTGATCGTGGTGCGGGCCTGCGGCAGCTGGTCGCTCATCAGCAGCCAGCGGAACCGGGCCATGCCCGCGCCGTTGTGGTGACAGGCCACGTACGGGTCCTGCGGCTCACGCAGCGCCCGCTTCACGGTCGCGGCAGCGTCCGGGTGCCCCATCAGCGTCTCGGTGGACGACTGGAACGCCAGCGCCATCAGCTCGGTGCGCCGGTCCTCGCCCCGGGCGGCCAGCTCCGCCGCGTGCGCGGCCTCCTGGCGGGCCTTGTCGAAGTCGCCGTGCACCACCAGCTCCCGCCAGGCCAGCTGGTAGTGGACCAGGGCCAGCAGCCGCTGATCGTCCCCGGCGTCGGCCAGCACCTGCGGGAAGACCGCGTCGACCTCCCCGAGCGCCTGCCCGGCCGCCTCGATGACGACCATCCACGCCCGCACCCGCTCCGCCGGCACCGTGGCCCGGGCCAGCACGTCCCGGGCGATGTCCCGGGCGAGGTCCGCCTCCCCGGCGATGATCGCGTCCTCCGCGGCCTGCAGCCGCCGCTCGTCCGGGCCCGGCACACTGTCGCCCGGGGTGTGCCGGGCGGCGAGCAGGCCCAGCGAGGCGGCCACGGACGGCGCGCCCCGGTCCCGGGCCAGCGCGGCGGCCCCGGCGAGCCGGGCCGCCACGTCCGGATCGGTGCCGGTGGTGGCCAGGGCCAGGTGCCGGGCGCGTTCGATGGGGTCGGACGCGGCCGTGGACAGCGCGGTGTGCACGGCCCGCCGCTCGTGCACGGGGGCCTCCGCGTACAGCGCCGCCGAGATCAGCGGGTGCGCGAACCGCAGCGCCGGATCCTCCGGGTCCGTGGTCAGCAGCCCCAGCGCGGCGGCCTGCGCGGTCTCCGCCTCGGCCTGCTCCCGCCCCGCCGCGTGCAGCAGCGCCAGCGTGGGCCGCGCACCGGCGCTGGCCACCAGCAGGGTGCGGCGCGCCTCGTCCGACAGCATGCCCAGGCGGCTGAGCACCAGGGCCCGCAACGAGGTCGGCACGGGCAGCGGCTCGCCCGGCCGCGGCCGGGTGGGGCTCTCCGCGAGCGCCCGGCCCAGCTCCATCGCGAACAGCGGGTTGCCGCCGCTGGTGCGGTGGATGTCGCGGACGGTCGAGCGGGACAGCCCGGTGTAGCCGCGGTGGTCCAGCAGCGCCGACACCTGGGCGCGGGAGAACGGGCCGAGCCGGACCGCGTGCGTGTCCGGCGGGCAGGCCCGCAGGTGCCGGTCGTACTCCTGCCCCTCGGTGCGCACCGCGCACAGCATCTGCACCGGCGTGTCACCCAGCCGCCGGGCGGCGAACCCCAGGAGTTCGGCACTGGCCGAATCCAGCCACTGCAGGTCGTCGGCGACGACGAGGACCGGGCCCTCGGCGGCCAGCGCCCGCAGCGTCGACAGCACCGCCAGGCGCAGCGCCAGCCCGTCCCGCTGGAGGCTGGACTCGCCGCGGCCGGTGAGCGCCGACTCCAGCGCGGTGCGCTGCGCGGCGGGCAGCCCGGCGGAGACCCGGTCCAGGACCAGACCGAACAGGTCCGCCAGCGCCAGGAACGGCAGATGGGATTCGGACTCGGTGGCCGAACACCGCAACACCGTGCGCGCCCGGCCCGCGTTTTCCGCCGCAAGTGCCCGCAGCACGGTCGATTTTCCTATTCCCGCGGGCCCGTGGAGCAGCACACTGCCCCCCTCGGCCAGCCGCCCGCGGGCGTCCGCGTACAACTCCTCACGGCCGATGACCAGGTCGGGGCGGCACCTGGCAGGCTCCTTATAGTCCCCTCGCACGGTCACCGCTCCCCTCCGAGTGTCGTGTCCTGGCCAATATTAGGCAATCGACTCTTTCATTTCGGACGGACGGCGTGGTGAGGGAAATAACAGTGCAGCGACCTCCGTGAAAAACCAATGCCACGCACACGGAAATAACACCCTGGCGGGAAATCACCGCAAACCTACGGCAACCACCCCGCCCTGCGGGCCGCGACCACCGCCTCCCCCCGGGTGCGCGCCCCCAGCTTCCGCATCGCCGACCGCAGGTACGCCTTCACGGTTTCGGCCGTCACACCCAGCCGCCGCGCGGCCACCGCGTTGGTCGCCCCGGCCGCCACACACCCGAGCACGTCCACCTCCCGGGGCGCGAGCCGCACCCCGCCCCCGACCGCCGGCCCCGGCGTCAGCAACGCACAGGCATCCAGCAGCTCGCCCCGCAGAACCGGGTCCGCGATCCGCGGCGCCAGGGCCCGCAGCGCCGCGTACGCCTCCCGCACCTGCTCCCGGGCGGCCCCCGGCTCCGGCTCCCCGCCCCCGGTCCCGGGCCGGACCGCCGCCAGCAGCTCGTCCGCCTCCTCCCGCACCAGCAGCGCCTGCTCCACGTCCCGCGCCGCCGCCACGGCCAGACCCAGCGTGCGGTCCCCCAGCCGCTGCGGCGACCGCAGGGCCCCGTACAGCACCCCCCGCACCCGCCGCCGCACCACCACCGGCACCGCGACCACCGAACGCAGCCCCTCGGCGGCGACCGGCACGTCGTACTCGTGGCTGATCCGGCGCGAAGCCGAGTAGTCCGTCACCGCGCACGGCCGGGCCAGCGCCACCGCCCGGCCGCCCAGCCCGGTGCCGGCGGTCACCGCCAGCGCCCGCAGCGCCGGCGTCGCCGTACCGGCCAGCTCACTGATCCGCACCTGGCCCCGCCCGCCCTCCACCAGCCCGCCGAACGCCACCGGCAGCCCGGAGGTGCGCCGCAGCCGCGCCAGCGCACCGCGGATCTGGGCCACACCCGCCGCCCCCACCGGGTCCGTCGTCACCTGATCGCCCCTTCGCCGCGGTTCCGAGCGCGCCTCACCCCCGTTCGGGGGTAGTGAGACCTGCATCACGGATTACACGATGGACCACAGCCGCCCGGCAAGGTCCGGCACCGGGGGCACACGAGCCGCAGGGCTCCCCACACCGATCCGGCGCCCCCACGGGCGCCCGGACGCAGGAGAGGAACCGGAGCAACGATGACGACGGCGACCGACGAGTTCCGCAGGGCCCGGGACTTCCTGCTGGCACACCGCGAGGACTACGCCACCGCCCACGCGGGCTTCACCTGGCCCAGGCCCGAACGGTTCAACTGGGCGCTCGACTGGTTCGACGTGATCGCGGACGGCAACGACCGCACCGCCCTCCACCTGGCCGAGGAGGACGGCACCGCCACCCGGCTGTCCTTCGCCGACCTCGCCCGCCGCTCCGACCAGGCCGCCAACTGGCTGCGCCAGCAGGGCGTCCAGGCCGAGGACCGGATCCTGGTCATGCTCGGCAACCAGGCCGAACTGTGGGAGACCGCCCTCGCCGCCATGAAGCTGCGCGCCGTGGTCATCCCCGCCACCCCCCTGCTCGGCGCCGCCGACCTGCGCGACCGCGTCGACCGGGGCCGCGTGCGGCACGTGATCGCCCGCGCCGCCGACACCCCCAAGTTCGACGAGGTCCCCGGCGACTACACCCGCATCGCGGTGGGCAAGGGCGCGAGCACCGCCTGGCTGCCCTACGAGGACGCCTACGGCGCGGCCGGGCACTTCGCCCCCGACGGGCCGACCCTCGCCGACGACCCGCTGATGCTGTACTTCACCTCCGGCACCACCGCCCGCCCCAAGCTGGTCGAGCACACCCACACCTCGTACCCCGTCGGGCACCTGGCCACCATGTACTGGATCGGGCTGCGGCCCGGCGACGTGCACCTGAACATCTCGTCGCCCGGCTGGGCCAAGCACGCCTGGTCCAACCTCTTCGCCCCGTGGAACGCCGAGGCGACCGTTTTCCTGTACAACTACACCCGCTTCGACGCGGGCCGGCTGATGGCCGAGATGGACCGCGCCGGGGTCACCACCTTCTGCGCCCCGCCGACCGTGTGGCGCATGCTGATCCAGGCCGACCTGACCCGCCTCGCCCGCCCGCCCCGCGAGGTCGTCGCCGCGGGCGAACCGCTCAACCCCGAGGTCATCGAACAGGTCCGCCGCCTGTGGGGAGTGGACATCCGGGACGGCTTCGGGCAGACCGAGACCGCCGTGCAGGTGGCCAACAGCCCCGGACAGCCGCTGAAGACCGGCTCCATGGGCCGCCCCAGCCCCGGCTACCGCATCGAGCTCCTCGACCCCGTCTCCGGTGCGCCCGGCGCCGCCGAGGGGGAGATCGCCATCGACCTGTCCGACCGCCCGGTCGGCCTGATGACCGGCTACCACGGCGACCCCGACCGCACCGCCGAGGCCATGGCGGGCGGCCACTACCGCACCGGCGACATCGGCTCCCGGGACGCCGACGGCTACATCACCTACGTGGGCCGCGCCGACGACGTGTTCAAGGCGTCCGACTACAAGATCTCCCCCTTCGAGCTGGAGAGCGCCCTGCTGGAGCACGAGGCGGTGGCCGAGGCCGCCGTGGTGCCCGCCCCGGACGCGCTCCGGCTCGCCGTGCCCAAGGCGTACATCGTCCTCGCCGCGGGCTGGGAGCCGGGACCGGACACCGCGAAGGCCCTCTTCGCGCACTCCCACCGCACCCTCGCCCCCTACAAGCGGATCCGCCGCCTGGAGTTCGGGGAGCTGCCCAAGACCGTCTCCGGCAAGATCCGCCGCATCGCGCTGCGCGAGGCCACCGCCGCGGGTTCCGCCGCCGAGTACCGCGAGGAGGACTTCCGGTGACCACCGCATCCCCGACGACGGAGCCCACCGCCCTGTCGTACGCCCACGGCACGAGCACCACCCCGCTGCTCGGCGACACCATCGGCGCCAACCTCGCCCGTGCCGTCGCCGCCTGGCCCGACCGCGAGGCCCTGGTCGACGTCCCCTCCGGCCGGCGCTGGACGTACGCCGAGTTCGGTGCGGCCGTCGACGAGGTGGCGCGCGGACTGCTCGCGACGGGCGTCACGACCGGCGACCGGGTCGGTATCTGGGCGGTCAACTGCCCCGAGTGGGTCCTGGTGCAGTACGCCACCGCCCGCATCGGCGCGATCATGGTCAACATCAACCCGGCCTACCGCGCCCACGAGCTGGAGTACGTCCTGAAGCAGGCCGGCATCGGTGTGCTGATCGCCTCCACGGCCCACAAGGGCAGCGACTACCGGACGCTGGTCGGCCAGGTGCGCGGACGGTGCCCGGAGCTGCGGGAGACCTTCTACATCGGCGATCCGTCCTGGGAGGCGCTGACCGCGGCCGCCGCCGACGTGCCGGCCGAGCGGCTGGAGACCGTCGCCGCCGGCCTCGGCTGCGACGACCCGGTCAACATCCAGTACACCTCGGGCACCACCGGCTTCCCCAAGGGGGCCACCCTCTCCCATCACAACATCCTCAACAACGGCTACTGGGTGGGCCGTACCGTCGGCTACGACGAGCAGGACCGGATCTGTCTGCCGGTGCCCTTCTATCACTGCTTCGACTGATACAGCTTCAGGGTACACGCTACAGGCCAAGCCCCGCACGGGAATCCGCCTTCACAGTACGCTGGTTGGGAGGTGATTCCATGTCGCTCCAGGAGAACGTCCGCAACCATCGGCGCCGCGAGGGATGGACGCACGGCGACGTACAGCCGGCACACTTCATCGTCGGGCGGGATGAGACGCACCTCATCGACCTTGCACTGGCCCACGGGGGCTGGGTGCCGGAAGGGCGGGACTTCCCGTACCCCGGCTGCCTGGTCCACTACGAGGCGCCCAAGATCTCCGCCTCCGTGCTGGCGGCCGGGGAGGCCGAGCCGTCCCCGGAGTCCGACATCTACGGCCTCGGCGCCACTTTCCTGATGTCGAAGACCGGGTGGCGGGCCGTCGAGTACCCCGACGATGCTCCGCGCGCCGTGCAGCGTCAGGCCGTTGTGGACGGGAAGCGCCGCCAGGTGACCGTGCCGGGCAAGCTCGGCTCCCTGGTCGACGACATGCTGAGCTACAACCCTGCCGACCGGCCGACGAAGTCGTGGCCGCGCTGAGCTGAGCCGGAACGACGAAAGACCCCCCGGCCGCGCGGTCGGGGGTCTTCGTATGCCGTACGTCCAGGCGTAGTTGGACAGTCACATCGTGTATCGTTGGTCGCCGGAAAGAAAACGGCACGCCCCCAGCAACCAAGGCGCTGCCGTGACAGTTGAAGGTGGCCATTGGCCAACCCAGCACTACCGAGTTTTGTCGAAGGTTGCGCGACAAGACTCGACCGGGCAGTCGCCCCGCCAAGCGACTGCTCAGAGGGTCGTCCGGTGCCGCCAGTCGGAAGGGCTCTCTTGAGTCGCCCATACCAGGGTGACCGGTCGAGTCTTGCCGAGAGTCGCCCGGTCGCCCCTACTGAGAAGGGGAACACCGGGCATGAGTCCCAACCACAAGAAGCTGTGCGCCGCTGGGGTGGCGCTCATCGTCTCCGTCGCGCTCGGCGCACTGAGCGCACTGGCGTTCGCACTCATCGACGAAGATCATGACGACTGGGCTGTCCTGGCGGTTTTCTGGCTCGTGACTGGTACGTTCTTCATCGGCTCCGCCGCATGGGTCGCACTCTTCGACTTCTCCGACAGTCGCCCTCCGTCGCCGGCACTCGGACAGGCGCCCTCGAACAGTTCGTCGGGGACGCCTGTCCCGTGAGCTACCCCACTGGGCAGGCTCCCGTGCTGCACTCCTCGTCCGTCGAGTCCTCGACCGAGGTCACCTCGTACTCGGCGAACTGCTCGGCGGTCAGCCGCTCGTACGGGGCCTGCTCGCGCGTCCCGTCCGGCCGGTGCGGCTCATGCACTCGACGCCCCCCCGCGCCGTCTGTCGACGGCTCCGCCTTCCAGTCGCACGTCATGCACTCCGCCTCGAACGTCATGCAGGTGTCCGGCTGCTGGGTGATCCGGTGCTTCACGTACCGCAGGACGGAGCGGGTCACTGCGCACCCTCTCGGGCTCTCATCGCCTCGGCCATCCGCTCGGCCACATCCGCACGCACCATGCCTACGTGTACGTACGCCGTGCCCTTGTGGGTGACGACAGGGCGCACGGTCCCCCAGACGCTCACTGGAACGCCGAGGGAGGCGAGGGCCGCCCGTAGTGCCTCGGTCGCTGCAATGGCCGCAGCTCGGCCGTCTCGCCACGTCTGCATGTCCATCACTCGGCCCCGTGGTCTTCCCGCAGGTGCGTACGGAGCACGACGTTCGCGTCCGACACCTTCGAGTAGTCCCCGACCGATCGGGCGTTGGTTCGTGTAACGGCGTGGCCGAGGCATTCCCGACAGCTTGCTACGGGTTCCGGCTCCCGGTCCGGGGCCATCAGGTGCACCGGCCCCGTGATCGTCGTCTTCGGCGTACTCATTCCGTGCGGCCTCCCGGACTTCGTATCTGCCGAAGCATGATCCCGCGGAATGCGCACCGGTCCTCGGTTCATGCGCGTTGTCGACTGAAGTCATGCACGGCAAGCCGCCGACCACTCGGCGAGCGTCGCTCGAAGCTCCTCACCGAACAGCGCGCATTCCTCGTACCCCGCGAATTCCTTCAAGTAGGTCTGCACGTCCCGGCCGTCACGCAGTACGAGACTGCCCGCCGAAGTTTCGATGGTGAGCAACGATGCATCGTAAATCGTGAAGGTGTTCAGTGGCGCCCGAGGAGTTACCGTCCCCACGGGAATCACACCGATGCGCACATTCGGAAGGTAGGACAGGGAAGACAAGCGGTCCATCTGTTCGGCCAACGCCAGGGGCGAAACGACCGGCCAGCGAACTGCTTGCTCGGTCAGTAGGAACGTGAACTGTTTCGACGCATCGTAGAGAACGGCTTGCCGTTCCAACTTTCCCGAGACTGCCTTACTCGTATCTGCCGGGGAGTGCGCGAGGCTCGCCCTCACGTATTACGGCGTGGCGAGGAGACCGGTAATCATCGAGAGTAGGAAGTAGCGCATGCGCGTCGAGGACGCTTCAAGCCCTTTCAGCTCTGCCTGCCGTGTTCCGAGCCCCTTCCGGCGAAGCTCCCGCAGGTTCCGCCATTCCGTGTTTGCCATCCTGGCGAGTGCGGACGCTTCGGCGACCAGTTCGGGCGGAGCGTCCAAGGCCCTGAGGATCGCCTCCACGTCGACCAGGGACGGCCGTGTCCGGCCGTTCTCGATCCGGCTCACCTTGGACTGAGACATGTTGCAGCGCGCGGCGAGCCGATCCCCTGAGAGGCCGGCTCGCTTGCGTAGCTCTCGGAGCAGTGAGGCAAGTTCCGGGCCGAACTCGCCGAGCTGCTCAGCTTCGAACGTCACCCCTTCACGTACTCCAGGAACGGGACCGACTCGGCAACGGCGATGCGCTGGTATTCGATGAAGTCGGCCGGCTCGCCCTCGAACAGCTCTCGACTCACCTGGGCGCCGTCGCTCTCGTAATGCATGAGAACGACCGTCGAGCGATCGAACATCCAGAAGTCTTGGACTCCCGGCAAGGGATTCTCTCGCTCGGTCACGTCGAGAATTCGGATGTCTTCCCCGGCGAGTGCATGCGGGGCGTAGTACCTGGAGAACTCGAATTGCAGATACTCGGAGAGCGGCCGAGTCACGATGTGCACTCGCCCCTTACGCCTCCCCTCACCGCGAAGCCTCTTCAGGTCTTCCGTGTACGGCGACGAGTAGGTGTCTGGGTCCACTCGCTTACCTGCTCGAAAGTCTTCGAGCTCTCCGGCTTCCTGCGGTACGAGGTACTGCGGCAAGGTTTCCAGTCGCCACGCCTCGGACTGGAACCCCCGAAGAGTCGCCTTCCAGTCGTCACCATCCAAGAGCACGAACAGCCTCCCGAAGAACGCTCTCGGGAATCTCCACAAGCCCTTCCCCCTGCGGCGGAGCGAAGGCATTGGAAACGTCCCCCTGCACGACGAACGTCCCCCGCTCGGTCCGGTAGACATTCGGGCAGTCGTCTTCGCCGCACTCCCCGTTTCCGTTGCCGGTAAGCCGAGTCAGTTCTTCGCGTGCCATGCGAAACCCCCTTGTCTGTCGGCCCTGTTCGGCCGTTGGACACGACCGTACGAGTGTCATGCCCGGCCGTCCATTCACGTTCGTGGGTATGCACGTTGTTGCATGAACTGGCCAGCGCGGCGCCACCTTACGGGAGCAGTGGGCGCCCCTCCTGCGCGGCCCGGATGTGCTCAGGCTACAGCGCGTCCTCGCCGTACCGGGCGGTGAACGCCCGCACGCGGCCGAGGGGGAGTCTGGCGGAGGCGGCTCCTCGCGCACCCACTGATCGGACGCTGAATCTCTCCCCGAGTGGTCCGCCTCGGGGAGGGGTTGAGCGAGCCGGCCACGGCTCGCCTGTCGCCAAGGAGCGCCGCGCCCTCGTCGAGGTGGCCGAGCTACTGGCGCCGTGACAGCTCCGCTCAGCCAGCCTCCGTCCTCGCCGTCGCCGACTACAAGAAAGAGTTCGGGATGGAGTGATTCAGCCAGCCTCTGGCTCTCTCGGCCTGGGCTTGGCGGGCCCAGATCTCGTCCCGTTCCTTGTCGGTCAGATCCTCAAGCCCATCCATCATGTACAACCAGTCCTCTGCTGTTGGCTCCTCTCGATGCCACATGTAAAGGTCGATGCTGGGGTGCAGAACCGCGAGAAGGCGCCTGAAGGCGGCCGGGGTTACGCCGCCGAAAACACACAGAACTCCACGGTCGACGCGTAGGTCCAGGAGCTTGCCGATGAACTCCTCGACAGTGCCGATGCTTACGGCCCGCTTGTAGAGCTTGCACTCGAAGGCGATGCGCAGGGTTCCGCCGATGGCTGGCACAGATGCCAGTACGTCAATCTGGCGCTCGATCTTGCTGTGGACACCGACCAACCTCGCGTCGTGCTGGACGGTCGCGTTGGCGTCGAGCTTGCTGACCTGGTCCGCAACCAGCCGTTCGAACGATTGCCAATGGTCGGCGTCGCTGGCCCAAAACGGCATCCGGTTCATCATCAAGTTCCCCACGTCGCAAGAGTAGGTGCAGGGTCTGACAGTGGTCCCAGAGAGTGCCTGTCCCCACCAGCGAACGCCTTTGGGCGTTTGGTCCTGCCGGGCAAGACGCTCGGCTGGCAGATCGCCGGCCGGTGCGAAGTTGACCGGATCGGTCGGCATCATGTAGTCAATCTCTTCCGCCTCTTCGAGGCGCACCGTAGCTCCCGCCGCTCGTCGGCGGTCGAGCTGGACACTCCGTGAGAGTCCGCCATCCCGAGGGGCTGGCAGGGGAAGCCCAGGGCACCCCGAGCGCGAACGGTACGCGCGATCTCCCATCACCACGCCGAGGCGTAGCCGTGCGCTGCCCTCGGCCTCTCGAAGGAGGTCGCAACCCGTGACGTCGACTGGCTACCTGCTCGACCTGGCCGTCACTGACTACCACCTGTCCTACTCGCACATCTCCGCCGAGCTCATCGTCGCTCTGCCCGAGGGCTCTGCCGTCTCAGCCGTCCGCATGATGCCGGACGGCTCCTCGCTCCGACTGACGTTCGTTCGCAGCTACGGCGAACGGGAGCTCTGGCACGTCCCCGGACTTCGCGCCCGAGGGATCTCGAACGAAGAGCTCTCCCGAGAGCTCGTCTGCGTCCTGTACCGCCCTACCGCCATCGTGACCACGGAGCGGACACGCCCCTTGGAGGTGGCTCGATGAACAACGGCACGAAGAAGAAGGGAGCCCCCTTCAAGGTTCAGTGGGAGCGGCACGTTCTGCGAGTGGCGAAGCTGAAGAACCCGACTCACGCGCTCGTCGGCATGGCTTACATCGGCTACGCCAACCCTGACGGGAGCAACCTACGCCCGCCCGCCATGAAGCGGATCGCCGCAGACCTCGGCCTGTCCGAGCGCACCGTAGAGCGCGCCTTCGAAGGGCTGGAGGCTGCGGGGCTCATCGTGCGACTGAGCCGAGGAATCCCCAGCAAGGCGAGCCACTGGCGCTTCGTCATCCCTGCGGAAGACCCGACAACCCTGACGGAGACACCCGACAGTGGTGACAGGAAGAACCGACAGCCCTGTCAGGAAGACCCGACAGCGGTGACGGCGTACCAAGACAAGTACCAACACACCACCAACACAACTACCAACACAGAGGCGGCCCTCACGGGCCGCATCAACGTTGACGACGTCTGGGCTCAGGTCGAGGCCGAGCACTACGAGCGGGAGCACTACGAAGAGCTCTCGACTCGCCACCTGCTCGAACGCTTCGAGCTCGGGGCGCCTGTCGGCGCCCTCTGACGTAGACCGCGACGGCGAGGTGATCGCCGAGCGCCACACCTTCGCCGTTGCTCTGTTCGCTCTGTGGCGCCCTACCGGGCGCCCCTGACGCATGCCCGCCTACTCACTGGAGGCGCTACCGCGCCCCACTTCCCGAAGACCCTCGCGGCAAGCGACTCCACCTTGCCGTTGCAGCTCTGCTCAAGCGGCGCCCGACAGGGCGCCCCATCACAAGGAGGACTTACACAGTGACTACGTACTCCCCGATCATCGCCGCCGATGGAAGCAAGCTCTGTGGCATCGAGTCGTGCGGCCGTCCGCACCGCGTGCGCGGCCTCTGCCTTGCGCACGGTCAGCGCGTCCGCGTGCACGGCCATCCGCAGGCTGACAAGCCGTTGCGCTCCCACGCCTCCCGCAACTGGAAGGGCGAAGACGTCTCGTACATCGGCGCACACAACCGCGTGCCCCGAGAGCACGGCAAGGCCGCCGAGTGGAAGTGCGCTTGCGGATGCGGCCGACAGGCCAACGACTGGGCGTACCTCGGGACCGATGCGGCGGCAAAGGTCGACGAGACCGGCCGCCTGTACTCCGTCAGCCCGGACCACTACGCGCCCTTGGCGAAGACGTGTCACCGCGGCTTCAACACCTGGCAGGCGCAGCGCCGTACCGGTGTCCCCATCGGTCTCGTCATCGCCGAAGCGCTGGCCGCGTAACCACCCCCTACCGGAAGGAAGTGATCCCACTGTTCACCGTCTCCCACGTTCACCGCTCCGCCCGCCGTACCGGCGAGCGCCTGTCGGCCCTGCTCGACGCCGACACTGCCCGAGGCGTTGACGTCCGGCTCATCTTTGCCGACGCACACCAAGGCCGAGGGTCGGCCCGTTGGCTCGACGTCGAGCTGTACGCCACGAAGGGGCATGGCTACCCACACGCCGACACGGCCGAGGCTCTCCGCTCCGTGGCGCTCGTCCTGGACTCCGTCACCGGCCACGAAGTACAGGGCTTCGGTTCAGTCGCTGGCGGCGCCCTCACGGGCTCTCACGCCATCCGGGAGGGTCTGGCGCTCTCACTTCGGTTGTGCGTCCAGACGGATGCACCGGGACTCCCCGACTCACGTTTCACTCTCGACAGCCGAGACCGTGCGCCGTAGGGGGCTGCGCACCGAAGCCGCATACCCACTGAGCACGGGGGCGTGTCCTGGGGAGTGCTCGGGACATACCCGTCGCGTGTCGGCCGGCTCAGTGAGTCTTGGAGCCAAGTCGCGAAAAACCGCTACGAGTTGACCGGCTGACAACGCCACACTTGAGGCATGGACGAACTGTATGTAGTCCGGCATGAGCCGACCTGGCGCGAGGAGCCGGAACCAGACGACGAGTACGACAACGACACGGACCACAAAACCCTGTACGCCCTCTTCGGGCTGGCCATCTACAAGGCCAACGTCCTCGAACACACCCTCGTCAACACTCTCGCCCTGGCCAGAATCATCACGGCGGAGGAGCAGGGGGAACAGCTCATCCGGGACCCTTGGGCGCAGGGCTTCAAGGACATGATGGGCAAGCTCATCAAGCGCGCCGAGCCGTACGTAAGCGCCTACCCGGAAGTGGTAGACGACCTGACCAACAGCCTGAAGCGGCGCAACTTCCTGGTTCATCACTTCTGGCGTGAGCGCATCCAAGAGACGATCGCCGAGGCGAGTCGAGCCAAGATGTGCGCGGACCTGAAGGCCGACTGCCGACTGTTCACTCAGACGGATGAGCGCCTGAGTGAGAGGGTCTTTGACCCCCTGGCGAGGAAGCGGGGAATCACGGCCGAGATGATCGAGGCTGCGTACGCGAAGGAACGCCGCGAGGCGATGAAGCGCTACGAGCCCGACTCGTTCACGGCCGAAGACGATTCGGGCTGACCTGCTTGTTCACACGCCCCTGGCCAAGCTGAAATTGCCCTGAAGTTCCTGGGAGGCAACGGTGATGATGTAGCTTCCGGCCATGAACACTCTGGCGGGGGACTGGTGGGAATCCGGCTCGTGGTGGCAGCTCGTCGTCACGATCGCTGCGAGCATCGCGGTGGGCATTCTCGGAGCCTGGGCGGCGCTCAGGTCCAGCAACCCAAAGCGTCAACTCACCTGGCGAGTGCGATCCAACACCCCGCTCATGAGCGTACCCGGAAACCCCCAGGGGTCTGAGCTCGCCGTCACCTTCTTCGGTGCGCCGCTGGCATCACCGCGCATCGTTGAACTCGTCATTGCCAACTCAGGTCGGCGTGACATCACCGCCCCCATGTTCCATGACGCTCAACCACTGCGGTTCGACTTTGGCGACCCCGTCTGCACCATCCTGGATGTGACGACATCCCCCGCCGGAAGCATCTGCCCCACGTTCGACACCGCTGGCTGGCACATCGTGGGCGATGACACATCGGGAGAATGTTGGGTTGACGTCCTCCCCACGTTGCTCAGCAAGGGGCAGGAAGTCGTACTCTCTGTACTCGTCGACGGCGATGAAAAGCCAGTGGACTTGGTCAGGTTCCCGCTGGTCGATGTCACTCCAGTCTCCGAAGCGCCGGGGGAACGGTCGCGAGCGCTCGCCGAGGCACTCAGCCGAACGTCGATCTACCTCGGGCCGATCCGCATCAGGGTGCGCTCTGATCGACCCTGAAACCGTGGCGCAAGGGCGGGCGGTAAGACGCAGCGGTGCGGAAACCACGGCTCAGGGGATCACCCCCCCCGACCGACGTCCGACCGAGCGGGCAGGCGCCCGGGCGGCTGAGGACGCAGCACGCGGCCCGCTCGCGAACGATCACGCAGCCTCGGGCCCCAGTCCTCGGCCGCTCGCTCCCTCGACGACAACGACGCGGACGACCGGGCACTCCTCGACGAGCTGATGCCCATCACGTACAACGCCTTCAACCGCAACGGTCGCGTCGCCCCCTGACGCCAGGCAGAGGGAAGCCCCGGTACCCCCGAAGGGGGGTACCGGGGCCTCGTCGTATCCGCTACTCGCTCACGTCCCGCCACCCGATGGTGACGTGGTCATCGACAGACATGGAGGACATGTGCCGGCCCTTGGCCGGGTTCAGGGTGACGATGCAGCAGAAGTCCACCCACGCACGACGCGTCGGCAGAGGCAGACTCGGCCACCCCTCGATCAAGCCCGCGACCCCCTTCACCGGGTCGAGCGGAGGGATGCCGGCCGAGCTCGCCATCTCCGACTCGATCTCTTCGAGCTTCTTCTGGAGCGCCGTCGACCCTGCGGTCATCTGAGACAGGCTGATCGAGCCCTCTGCGTAGGCCAGAGCCAGCCCGTCGAGGCGGTTCCGCAGTTCCTGTGCCTGACTCTGGAGCTGAGCCCCTGAGCGGCCATCCTGGGCGTTCTGAGTCTCCAGGATCTGACCCAGGAAGTCGGGGAACATGAGGCGGGCCAGAGTCGCCTTGCTCGCACGGTCGTCGGCGATGCTCCGCGGAGTGCGCGTGTGCGTAGCCGTGCAGCCGTACACCGGGACGCCCCGGTAGCCGCGACCGTTGACCGTGTCCGTGCAGCCGTCGTACCCGCACTGCCCGATGCCGGCGAGCAGCGTGCCCGGCGTCCGGCCGGTCCGCTTGCCTCCCGAGAATCGCTCCGGGCTGTTGAGGATGGCGACGACCGAGTAGTGCACCTCGGGGTCGAGGATCGGAGGCCACTGGGCCTCGCCCATCACCTCGCCGTAGTACGTGGACATCCCGGCGTAGCGCGGGGACGTGAGTACCTTCTTCACGCCCCGCAGCGTCCACCCCTTGGCGCCCGTGACCTTGCTGCGGGGTGACTGGAGCTTGGCCTCGTCCCACTTGCGGGCGACCGCCGACAGAGACTCCCCGGCGAGGATCATCTGTGCGCCCTCGACGATGGCCGCAGCCTCGTCGGCGATGAGCGTCATGTGGTCGTCTGCGTACCCGAAGGGGCGGATGCCGGCGGTGTACGGGCGGCCCTGCTGGGCGGCCTGCTGGTTGGCGAGCTTCTGGCGCGCGGCCTTCTGCTCACCCTCGTAGGTGGCCCAGGCGGTCACCGTGCGGGCGACAGCTCGGCCGGCCGGCGTGGACAGGTCGAGGTGTCCGGCCTCGACCGCGTAGACATTGACGCCCAGCTCGATGACGCGCTCCAGGTCCCGCGTGACGCGGATGAGGCGGTCAGTGTGCCAGCACACGATCGCCTGCGGGTTGCTCTGGAGCATGGCTTCGAAGTCGGGCCGGACGACGTTCTTCTTCGTGGCGCTCAGGTCGTTGTCGACCCAGACGTGTCGGACCTTGAGCCCGAGCTGTGCGGCGAGCGTCCGGCAGCGCTTCTCCTGCCGCTGGACGCCGTACTCGTCGCCAGTGAGATCCTGGCTGATGCGGACGTAGATGTCGCACTCGCCATCCTGCCCTGCCCCGCGATTTTGCATGAAGGACATGGTACCCCCAAGGTGTACCGCTCGTTCGGCATGGTCATGGGCAACCTGGCGGCCACCTCCCACGGCGCCTGCATCGTCGTCCCCGCCCCCTCCTTCGACCCGGCCGCCACCCTGCGGGCCGTCCAGCAGGAGCGCTGCACCTCGCTCTACGGCGTGCCGACGATGTTCATCGCCGAACTGAACCTCCCCGACTTCGCCTCCTACGACCTCACCTCGCTGCGCACCGGCATCATGGCGGGCTCGCCCTGCCCGGTGGAGGTGATGAAGCGGGTGGTCGCCGAGATGCACATGGCGCAGGTCTCCATCTGCTACGGCATGACGGAGACCTCCCCGGTGTCGCTGCAGACCCGGATGGACGACGACCTGGAGCACCGCACCGGCACCGTCGGCCGGGTCCTGCCGCACATCGAGGTCAAGGTCGTGGACCCGGCCACCGGCGTGACCACGCCCCGCGGCACGCCCGGTGAGCTGTGCACCCGCGGCTACAGCGTGATGCTCGGCTACTGGGCCGAACCCGCGAAGACCGCCGAGGCCGTCGACGCGGGCCGCTGGATGCACACCGGCGACCTGGCGGTGATGCGCGAGGACGGGTACGTGGAGATCGTCGGCCGTATCAAGGACATGATCATCCGGGGTGGGGAGAACATCTACCCGCGCGAGATCGAGGAGTTCCTGCACGCCCACCCGAAGATCGCGGACGTCCAGGTCGTCGGCGTCCCGCACGAGCGGTACGGCGAGGAGGTCCTGGCCTGCGTGATCCCGCGGGACGCGGCCGACCCGCTCACCCTGGAGGAACTGCGCGCCTTCTGCGCGGACCGCCTCGCCCACTACAAGATCCCGAGCCGGCTGGCCCTGCTCGACTCCTTCCCGATGACCGTGTCGGGCAAGGTGCGCAAGGTGGAGCTGAGGGAGCGCCACGCGCGGGAGCCCGGCGGCGGCCCGGCGTGACCCGGGCCGCCGCCGGACCGTGAGTGCCGCCGCCCGTCAGGACACCGGCGGCGGCACCGCGCGCCGCATGCACACCCGCGGCCACCGGGCCAGCCCGACCTCCGCCTCCTCGGCGACGACGCGGCGCAGCCCGTCCGGCAGTTCGTCCGGGTCCAGGACGCGGAAGCCGAGCCGGGCGTAGTAGGGGGCGTTCCACGGGACCTCGGCGAACGTGGTCAGCGTCAGCGCCGTCAGGCCCTCCGCGCGCGCCCGGCCGGCCGCGTGCTCGATCAGGGCGCGGCCCACCCCGCGGCGGGCGGCGCGGGGGTGCACCGAGACCTGCTCGATGTGCAGTGCGCCGTCGACCGGTTCGGCCAGCAGGTACCCGGCCGGCCGGTCCGGGCCGTCGGCCGCGACCCAGCACCGGCCCGCGCTGCGGTAGCGCTCCAGCATGCCGAGGGAGGGCGGTTCGTCGTCGGCGATCTCCGGCATGCCGACGTCGCGGAAGGGGGCGCCGGCGGCCCGTTCGATGTCCTGGAGCGCGGGCAGGTCGCCGGGGGCGGCGGGACGGATGCGCATCCGTCGAGTATCGGCCGCCCGGGCCGCGCGCGTCGCCGGGATTTCAGGCCCGGGTGGCGTCCAGGTCGTCGGCGGGGGTGTTCGCCGGTCTCGGCACCCCGTCGCGGTCGATGAGGAACAGGGGGACGGCGAGGGTGTCGCCGCGGGCCCGGGCGCCGTCGGTGTGGCCCGCCCGGGAGAAGTGCACGCCCAGGGCGGACTCGGCCATCGCCGTCAGCCACAGGCACTCCACGTCCCGCTCCGTCGCGGGCAGGGGCGCGGGGTGGACCTGGGCGACGATCCCGTGGCCGGTCAGCCACAGCCCGGACGGCGGGCGCCGGCCCACGCGGCGGACGTCGCGGTGGCCGAGGCCGCGCAGGTACCGCTCGGCCGCCGCGACCGCGTCCCGCACCCGGCCGTCCGGCTCCGTGTCCGTGTCGTCCTCCGTCACCGGTATCCGCAGGGAGGTCCCGCACGGGCAGCCGAGCTGGGGGCGCGGCCACTCGCCGGACAGGCCGCAGGCGGGGCACCGCACGGTGACCCACTCCTCCTGCCAGGCCCGGTGGACCACGGGCACCGCCGGCCGCCGGCGGTCCAGCGGCGGTACGACCGGGGTGCCGCAGGCGCACGGGTACGACGGTGCCGTGTAGCGGTGCGCACGGCGGCAGACCGGGCAGTGCACGGTCAGTTTTTCTGACATGGGATCCCCGTTCCCGGACCGCCCCCCGGGTCCGGCACTCCATGGCTCCATCGTCCTCCTTCCGGCCGCCGGGTGTCCGGTACTTGCCGGTACTCGCCGCTTGCCGCCGCCGTCTTGACGGGATTCGCGCGCCCACCCTATCTTCATTCCAGATAGCAGAAGAAGATTTCCGCATTACGAAAACCGGCGGAAGTTGAGCAGGTTCCCACCGGAGGAGCTCACCGCGGGGCGCGACGGGAGTGCGAATCCGACGGCCGAAGCAGGAGTACTCCATGGCTCGAATGACCGCTGCCCGCGCGGCAGTTGAGATCCTCAAGCGTGAGGGCGTCACGGACACGTTCGGTGTCCCCGGCGCGGCGATCAACCCGTTCTACGCGGCGCTCAAGGCATCCGGCGGCATCACCCACACCCTCGCCCGCCACGTGGAGGGCGCCTCGCACATGGCCGAGGGCTACACCCGCACCGGCCCGGGCAACATCGGTGTCTGCATCGGCACGTCCGGCCCCGCCGGCACCGACATGATCACCGGCCTGTACTCGGCGTCCGGTGACTCCGTGCCGATCCTGTGCATCACCGGCCAGGCACCGACGGCCGTGCTCCACAAGGAGGACTTCCAGGCCGTCGACATCGCCTCGATCGCCGCGCCGGTCACCAAGATGGCGATGACCGTGCGGGAGGCGGCCCAGGTCCCCGGCGCCTTCCAGAAGGCGTTCCACCTGATGCGCTCCGGCCGTCCCGGCCCGGTGCTCATCGACCTGCCGATCGACGTCCAGCAGACCGAGATCGAGTTCGACCCCGACACCTACGAGCCGCTGCCGGTCCACCGGCCCGCCGCCTCCCGCGCCCAGATCGAGAAGGCGCTCGCCCTGCTGAACGCGGCCGAGCGCCCGCTGATCGTCGCGGGCGGCGGCGTCATCAACGCGGACGCGGCCGAACTCCTCGTCCAGTTCGCCGAACTGACCGGTGTCCCGGTCGTGCCCACCCTCATGGGCTGGGGCGCCATCCCCGACGACCACGAGCTCAACGCCGGCATGGTCGGCCTGCAGACCTCGCACCGCTACGGCAACGCGACCTTCCTGGAGTCCGACTTCGTCCTCGGCATCGGCAACCGCTGGGCCAACCGCCACACCGGCCGGATCGACGTCTACACCGCCGGGCGCACCTTCGTCCACGTCGACATCGAACCGACCCAGATCGGCCGCATCTTCGCCCCGGACTACGGCATCGCCTCCGACGCCCGCGCGGCGCTGGAGCTGTTCGTCGAGACCGCGAAGGAGCTCCGCGCCGAGGGCCGCCTGCCCGACCGCACCGCGTGGGCGGCGGCCGCGCAGCACCGGCGGGCCACCCTCCAGCGCCGGACGCACTTCGACGACGTCCCGATCAAGCCGCAGCGCGTCTACGAGGAGATGAACCGCGCCTTCGGCCCCGAGACGCGCTACGTGTCCACCATCGGCCTCTCCCAGATCGCGGGCGCCCAGCTGCTGCACGTCCAGCGGCCCCGGCACTGGATCAACTGCGGCCAGGCCGGCCCCCTCGGCTGGACGGTCCCCGCCGCGCTGGGCGTGGCCAAGGCCGACCCCGGTGCGCAGGTGGTCGCCCTGTCCGGCGACTACGACTTCCAGTTCATGATCGAGGAGCTGGCGGTCGGCGCGCAGCACCGCATCCCGTACGTCCACGTCCTGGTCAACAACGCCTACCTGGGCCTGATCCGCCAGGCGCAGCGGGCCTTCGACATCGACTTCCAGGTCAACCTGGAGTTCGAGAACATCAACAGCCCCGAGCTGGGCGTGTACGGCGTCGACCACGTCAAGGTCGCGGAGGGCCTGGGCTGCAAGGCGATCCGGGTGACCGACCCGAACGAACTCGGCGCGGCCCTGGAGGAGGCGAAGCGGCTCGCGGCGGAGTTCCGGGTGCCGGTGGTCGTCGAGGCGGTCCTGGAGCGTGTCACCAACATCGCCATGTCGACGACCAACGACATCGGCGCGGTCGTCGAGTTCGAGGACCTGGCGACGGAACCGGGGCACGCGCCCACGGCCGTCAGGCCGCTGGAGGTCTGAGCCCCGCGCCGCCGGGCGGTCCTTCCCCGCGAGGGGCGGGCCGCCCGGCGGCGTGTCCGGACGGCCGTCGCCGCCCCGAGCCGTGGGGCCGGCCGGGCCGGCGCCCCGAGCGGCCGTTCCCAGCCGTGCCCGACGGGTCCGGCGCCCGCATCCTGCCCGTCCGACGGCCCGTCGCCTCCCCGCGCGGCGGCCACCGCCCGTCTCCCGTCACGCCCTCGGCCGTCCGACGGTGCGGGGCGCCCCGCCGCCCATCCGCCCCGCCCGGACGACGTCACGTCAGGTGCTCCGGCGTGGGGCGCGCTTCCGCGGGCTGCCGTCCTGCCGCATGCGCCGGGCCGTTTCCGGTGTCGGGCGGGTGCGCGACGGCCGGGTACGCCGGTCGCCCTTTCTGCCGGGCGGGGACGCCCGGCAGAAAGGGCCCCGCCCGCCCCGCCCCCTGCGAGCCCGCTTCCCAGGGGCTCCCGCACCCGGCCCCGGCGCTCAGTCCCCGCCGCCGCAGCCCCCTCCGCCACCACAGCCGCCGCCCCCGCCGGATCCGCCGTCGACGCCGTAGTCGCCGCAGGCGAACCCGCCGCCGGAGGATCCGCCGCCCCACAGGCCGCCGCCGTACAGGCTGCGCCGCAGGAGGGGCGCCTGCCGCAGCCGGACCCGCTCGACCAGGCCCGTGCGCAGGGCGAAGCGGGGAACCAGGGCCCGGAGCGCGGGCTCGCCGTGCAGGGCGATCGCGAGCAGGACGGTGCGGTCGGGCAGGCCGCGGCGGCTCGCCGGCACCGGATGGGCCGTGCGCAGTGCGCGCAGGTGCCGCCGGGCGGCCCGGGACGGCCGCAGCAGGGGCAGGCGCAGCAGCCCCGCCTCGGCGAGCGGGACGCGCAGCTCCGCCACGGCCCACCGGACGTCCGGACGGCGGGTCAGCTCGGCGAGGCCGCAGGGCTCGTGGAGGCAGGAGTGCACCGCGCTCTCCAGGTACCGCGCGCGCTCCGCGCGGCTCACGGCGCCCGGCCGCCCGTCCGGCGGTGCCGCCGCACCCGGGGGCGGGAGGACGGGCAGGCCCCGCTCACCCTCCCCGCGGGCCGCGCGGAACGTCCCCGGGGCGCCCGCCTCGACCGCTCCCCGCAGGTGCAGGGCGACCACGGCGACCGTGACCGCGGCGCGTGGTCCGCCGCGCAGCAGCGCCACCTCGTGCGGCGTGCCGAGAACCGTCGTGACGTCGTCGTCGACCATGGAGCACCCCCGACTCCCGTGACGGCGGGGCCCGCCGCCCCCGTGCCGACGGGCCCCGCGTGCCGGGGTTCTTCCCGGCCCGCGGGGCGGTCCACGCCTCCAAGTCCCCGGTTCAGAGGTTGATTTGAGGGTGCCGTAGCGCGCCTACGACCCCTGCGGTACGCGGCGCGTCAGGGGGTGTGGGGGTGGGACAGTCCGGGCCAGTCGTCGGGGCCGCCGCCCTGCCACTCGACGAGGTCGGTGCCTTCGACGTCCGTCACGTACAGGTCGGCCAGCCGCAGGATCTCGCTGACGTCGTCGGCGTGCGTGGCCAGTCCCAGGGTCTCGTCGCCCGACGTGACGCGGCGGGAGCCGTCCAGGCCGGGCGCGTGGACCACGATGTGCGGCCGTTCGGTGGGAGGTGCCATGTCTCCAGGCTGCTGCGCCCCGGCCCGGTCCGCACCCGGGAGCGATGACGGGGCGGGCCGGGCAAGGCGGGAGCCCCGGTGCGGGACCGTCCGCACCGGGGCCGTGGGGGAGGGGAGGTGGGTCCGTCCGGCGGGCGAGGCCGGGCGCGACGGAACGTTCGCGCCGCCGGACGGGGCACTGGGGGATCCTCCGATCCGTCGGACAGGGACCGCGGCGGGTGCGACGGCCCCGGTGCCTCTCCCCTCAGGTCGAAGAAGAGGCGCCGGCGGCCTTCACCACCGCACTGGCTCGCACGCCACCGCGGGTCCCCGTCCCGCCCGGCGGACTCCGCCCCGGGCCCCCTCGTCGGGGGCGGGGCGTGGTCCGCGCGGGCCGCGTACGGTCCCGACCTCCCGTCAGGGGCCGTACGCGAGCTTCGGGTGCCGTTCCGGTGGAACGGGCGGGGGAGGGGAGGGGAAGGGGGGCCGGGCGGTGCCGGCACCGGGGCGCGACACAACAGGTGACGGCGCCGGCACCGCCCGGAGACCGGGAGGGCGCGGGGTCAGGCCGCCGTGCCGGACAGCCGCTCGACCGCCCGCAGCAGGGCGGAGTGGTCCAGGCCGCCGTCGCCCTGCGCCCGCAGGCTCGCCACCAGCTGGGCGACGACCGCGCCGGCGGGCAGCGCGGCGCCGACCGTGCGGGCCGCGTCGGTGACGATGCCCATGTCCTTGTGGTGCAGGTCGATGCGGAAGCCCGGGGTGAAGTCGCGGCTGAGGAAGTTGTCCTTCTTGCGGGTCAGCACGGTGGAGCCGGCCAGCCCGCCGTTCAGGACGTCCAGCGCGGCCTTCAGGTCCACGCCGGACTTCTCCAGGAAGACCACGGCCTCGGCGCACGCCTGGATGTTGACGGCGACGATGAGCTGGTTGGCGGCCTTCACCGTCTGGCCCGAGCCGTGCGGACCGCACAGCACGACGGTCCGGCCGAGGGCGTCCAGGAGCGGCCGGGCCTCGTCGAAGTCGGCCTGCTCACCGCCGGCCATGATGGACAGCACCGCCTCGATCGCCCCGGCCTCGCCGCCGGACACCGGGGCGTCGAGCACCCGGATGCCCTTCTCCCGCGCGGCGGCGGCCAGGTCGACGGAGGTCTGCGGGGTGATCGAGGACATGTCGATCAGCAGGGTGCCGGGGCGGGCGTTCTCCAGGATGCCGTCGGGGCCGTAGGCGACGGCCTCGACCTGGGGGGAGGCGGGCACCATCGTGATGACCACGTCCGCGTCGCGGACCGCCTCGGCGACCGAGCCGGCCGCGGTGCCGCCGGCGGCGGTGAGGCGGTCGAGTTTGGCCTGTTCCAGGGTGTAGCCGGTGACCTGGTAGCCCGCCTTGACCAGGTTCTCGGACATGGGGGAGCCCATGATGCCGAGTCCGATCCAGGCGACCTTGGGAAGCGTGCTCATAGGGGTTGCCTCTCTGCGTCTGTCAGTGCGTGGGCTCTGGGGGGTGTCTGGCACATGCGCGCGGCGTCGCGGTGTCCGGCACGCACGCTCGCCGCGTTGCCGAACCGTCCACGTGGCTCCTCCCCCGTTCTCGGCAGCGCTCGAACGGGGGGACCCCCATCGAGGACGCTCCGGCGCCTTGCGATCGCACGCACCGGACGCCGCTCCTTCTTCCGCGCTCATGTGCCAGACACCCCCTGATCCGGCCGCGGGCGACGCCGCCGGTGCCCGGGGTGTTCAGCGGGCGGCGCGGGCCTCGGGCGGGAGCCAGTCGAAGGACCGGTCGCTCGTGGGGCCGCCGGGCTTGTACTCCAGCCCGACCAGGCCCGTGTAGCCCGCCCCCGCCAGCCGCCCGAGCAGGTCCGCCAGGGGCAGCGTCCCGGTGCCGGGGGCACCGCGGCCGGGGCTGTCGGCGATCTGCACATGACCGGTCAGGGCGGCGTACCGGTCGATCACCGCGGGGAGGTCCTCGCCGTTCATCGCGAGGTGGTACAGGTCCATCAGGAACCGCGCGTTGTCCAGCCCCGTCGCCGCGTTGACCTTCTCCACGACCTCGACCGCGGCGGGCGCCGAGACCAGCGGATAGTGCGGCGACTCGGGCGCGTTCAGCGCCTCGATCAGCAGCACCGCGCCGACCCGGTGGGCGGCCCGGGCCGCGAGGGTGAGGTTCTCCAGCGCGAGTGCGTCCTGTTCGGCCGGGTCCACGCCGTCGACGCGGTTGCCGTACAGCGCGTTGAGGGCCGTGCAGCCGAGGGAGCCGGCGAGGTCGGCGGCCACGTCGACGTTGGCGCGGAACCGTTCGGACTCCTCACCCGGCACCGACAGGGCGCCCCGGTCGGGGCCGGGCAGCTGCCCGGCGTAGAAGTTCAGGCCGGTGAGGCGGACGCCGGCGCTCTCGATCGCCGTGCGCAGCGCGTCGAGGCGGGACCGGTCGGCGGTGGGGGTGTCGGTGAAGGGCCACCACAGTTCGACGGCGGTGAAGCCGGCCGCGGCGGCCGCCGCGGGGCGCTCCAGGAGCGGGAGTTCGGTGAACAGCATCGACAGGTTGACGCTGAAGCGCTGGTCGGCGGCTGTACTCCGGTCGAAACCCGGCATCGGGGCCGCTCCCTTCCGTGGTCGGGACGTCCGGGGACGTGGGCGGGACGAGGTGCAGGTGCGGACCGGCGGGACATCGGGCCGGCCGGGACGCCTCGGCGGCGTCGGAGACACTGTCTTCCATCTAATTCCGCTATGTGGAAGTTGCTTTCTGCACATTGGAAGATTGCAGGCACCCTGGGCCGCTTGTCAAGAGGAGAGGCGCGGAAAGGGGCCGTGACGCGCGCTGCCCGGGGCGGTGGGGCGGTGTGCGGACGCGGGCGGGGCCGGGTCATCGCCTCCCGTCCGGGGCCCGGAGCGCGCGGTGCGGGTTAGGTTGGGCGGGTGCGATTGAGAGTGGAGTTCACGACCGAGCCCTTCGACCTCGACGAGGCGCCGGAGCACGCCGTGGTGGCCCGGGAGACCGTCGAGGCCGCGGCGTTGGACGCGGTCGACGTCGGCCCGTTCGGGAACACCGTGGAGGGCGGCGCCGACGCTGTGCTCGGTGCCGTCGACGCCCTGCTGCGCCGCACCCTCGCCGCCGGGGCCACCCGCGTGTCGCTCCAGGTCAACGTGATCGGGGAGGCCGGGGAATGACCGGCGCGGCGGCCGAGGAACCGTTCGTCGCGGCCGTCAAGCCGCTGATCGACGCCATCGGCGGGGAACTCCTGCCGCCGGACGAGGCCGGGCCCGACGACGTGGTGCTCGCCTGGCAGGGGGCCGACGTGGTCGCCGTGCGCCTGCCGCAGCTGGCCGACTCCCTCGATCACATCCTGGCCGCGCTGGAACGCCGCCGGGGCCGGCCGCTGGCGGAGCTGGACCGCAAGGCCAAGCAGGAGATCGTCCGGGGGCTGGAGGCGCGCGGCGCCTTCGCGGTGCGGCACGGCGTGGAGACCGTGGCGAGCGCGCTCGGCGTCAGCCGGTTCACCGTCTACAACTACCTCAACCGCGAGAAGGGCACCTGAGGCCGGGCGGATCACGGCGGTCCTCCGGCCCGGCCCGACCTGGGCGTTCACGGTCGCGGCCGGTTCCGGCCCCAGGCGTCCGCCCCGCGAATTTTCAACAAACTGTTGACGTGCGGTGCGGGGCGGCGTTCACTGTCGGCACGCCCGGCCGGCATCCACCGGCCCGGCGCCCCGCCCGTTCCGCACGATGCCCGCGTTCGGCACCACGGCCGTGCGCGGCCCCCGAGAGGCTCCCGTGACGTCCACCGACACGCCGCAGGGTCTGGCCCGGTTCAACACCCTCGACGAGAGCGCGGCCCGCGCCGCCCTCCTGAGGATCTGCGCCTCCACCGCCTGGGGCAGGCACCTGCTCGCCGCCCGCCCCTACGCCACCCCCGAGGACCTGTACGCCGCCGGCGACGCCGCCATGGCCGCGCTGACGGCACAGGACCTCGCCGAGGCGATGGCCGGCCACCCCCCGATAGGCCGCCCCGAGCCCGGCGACCCCGCCTCCACCCGCGAACAGGCGGGCATGTCCGGCGCCCCCGCCGAGCTGAAGGCGGAGATGCTGGAACTGAACCTGGCCTACCAGGAGAAGTTCGGCCACGTCTTCCTCATCTGCGCCACCGGCCTGACCGGCGAGCAGATGCGGGACGCGGTCCGGCAGCGGCTCGGCAACCCGCCCGACGAGGAGCGGGAGACCGTCCGCACCGAACTGGGGAAGATCAACCGCATCCGACTGGCCCGACTCGTCGCTAAGGACTGACGCAGCCATGAGCACCACGACCACCGCATCCGTGTCCACGCACATCCTGGACACCAGCGCCGGCCGCCCCGCCGCGGGCGTCGCCGTCCACCTCTCCGCCCGCGCCGGGCGGGAGGCGCGGTGGCAGGCGCTCGGCGGCTCCGCCACCGACGCGGACGGGCGGTGCAAGGACCTGCCGGCCCTGCCGGAGGGAACCACCCACGTACGGCTCGACTTCGCCGTGGAGCCGTACACCGACCAACAGGCGAAGAAGCAAGCCGTCGCGCAGCAGGACGCCCCCGCGCACCGGGACAGCGGACCGGCCGTGTTCTTCCCGGAGGTGACGGTCACGTTCGCCGTCGTCCCGGGCGAGCACTACCACGTACCGCTGCTGCTCAGCCCGTTCGGCTACTCCGTATACCGAGGGAGCTAGCAGACCATGGCCGCCACACCCCGACCCGACCAGCCCGCCACGTCCCCGGCCCGCCCCGTGGTCCTGGGCCAGAACCAGTACGGCAAGGCGGAGAACCGCGTCGTCCGCATCACCCGGGACGGCTCCACCCACCACATCAAGGACCTCAACGTCTCCGTCGCCCTCTCCGGCGACATGGACGACGTCCACTACTCCGGCTCCAACGCCAACGTCCTGCCGACCGACACCACCAAGAACACCGTGTTCGCCTTCGCCAAGGAACACGGCATCGAGTCGGCCGAGCAGTTCGCCGTCCACCTCGCCCGGCACTTCGTCACCTCGCAGGAGCCGATCCACCGGGCCCGCATCCGCGTCGAGGAGTACGCCTGGGAGCGGATAGCGGCCCCCGGCACCGACCGCGGCGAGCACTCCTTCGTCCGCACGGGCCAGGAGACCCGCCTCACCCAGGTCACCTACGACGGCGAACGCTGGGAGGTCGTCTCCGGCCTCACCGACCTCACCGTGCTGAACTCCACCGACTCCGAGTTCTGGGGCTACGTCAAGGACCGCTACACCACCCTGCAGGAGACCCGCGACCGCATCCTCGCCACCTCCGTCTCCGCCCGCTGGCGCTTCGGCTGGACCGACGACGCGCAGCCGATGCCCGACTGGGAGGAGTCCTACGCAGAGACCCGCCGGCACCTGCTGGAGGCGTTCGCCGAGACCTACTCGCTCTCCCTGCAGCAGACGCTCTACGAGATGGGCGCCCGCATCATCGAGCGGCGCGACGAGATCGACGAGGTCCGCTTCTCCCTGCCCAACAGCCACCACTTCCTGGTGGACCTGGAGCCCTTCGGCATGAAGAACGACACCGCCGACGGAGCCGTCTACTTCGCCTCCGACCGCCCCTACGGCCTGATCGAGGCCACCGTCCTGCGCGAGGGCGCCGAGCCGCTCATCCCGGTGGACCTCACCAACCTCTGACCGCACCGCATTTCGGCACCCGTGGCCGGGGAACCCGTGCGGACCACCCGCCCCCGGCCACGGCACTCAACTCTCCCCGGGTCCTGCCGTGCCCTCTCCCCGTACGCGAAAAGGACGCACCATGGCAGCAGTCCAGCGCATCGTCATCGAGAACGCGGCGATCGCGACCGTCGACGCCCAGGACACCGAGTACGCCTCCGGGCATCTGGTCCTGGCCGGCCACCGCATCGAGTCCCTGGGCGCCGGCCCCGCCCCGGCGGACCTGGAGAACGTCGTCCGCCGCATCGACGCCACCGGGCACCTGGCGACCCCGGGTCTGGTCAACACCCACCACCACTTCTACCAGTGGCTCACCCGGGGCCTGGCCACCGACCACAACCTCTTCGACTGGCTCGTCGCCCTCTACCCGACCTGGGCGCGCCTCGACGAGCCCATGGTGCGCGCGGCGGCACAGGGGTCGCTCGCGATGATGGCCCGCGGCGGCGTCACCACCGCCATGGACCACCACTACGTGTACCCGCGCGGCACCGGCGACCTGTCCGGGGCCATCATCGGCGCCGCCCGGGAGACCGGCGTCCGCTTCACCCTCGCCCGCGGCTCCATGGACCGCGGCGAGAAGGACGGCGGACTGCCCCCGGACTTCGCGGTCGAGACCCTCGACGACGCGCTCGCCGCCACCGAGGAAACGGTCCGCCGCCACCACGACGCCTCCTCCGACGCCATGACCCAGGTCGCCGTCGCGCCCTGCTCGCCCTTCTCCGTCTCCACCGCCCTCATGCGGGACGCGGCCGAACTGGCCCGGCGGCTCGGCGTGCGTCTGCACACCCACGGCTCGGAGACCGTGGAGGAGGAGAAGTTCTGCCACGAACTCTTCGGCATGGGCCCGACCGACTACTTCGCGTCCACCGGCTGGCTCGGCGACGACGTGTGGATGGCGCACTGCGTCCACATGAACGACTCCGACATCGCCGCCTTCGCCCGCACCGGGACCGGCGTCGCCCACTGCCCCTCCTCCAACGCCCGCCTCGCCGCCGGCATCGCCCGCGTCCCCGACCTGCTCGCGGCCGGCGTGCCGGTGGGCCTCGGCGTGGACGGCACCGCCTCCAACGAGTCCGGCGAACTCCACACCGAACTGCGCAACGCCCTGCTCGTCAACCGCCTCGGCCCGCACCGCGAAGCCGCCCTGACCGCCCGTCAGGCCCTGCGGCTCGGCACGTACGGCGGAGCCCGGGTGCTGGGCCGGGCGGACGACATCGGCTCCCTGGAGCCCGGCAAGCTGGCCGACCTGGTGCTGTGGCGGATGGACACCCTCGCCCACGCCTCCATCGCCGACCCCGTCGCCGCCCTCGTCCTCGGCGCGGCCGCCCCGGTCACCGCGTCCTTCGTGCAGGGCCGTCAGATCGTCGAGGACGGACGGCTGCTGACCGTCGACGAGGACGAGATCGCCCGCTCCACCCGCACCGAGGCGCAGCGCCTGGCCCGGATCGCCGCCGGCGGCTGAGCCGGACGGCGCGCCCCCGAAGTCTCCGGCCGGGAGGGACGGCTCCCGGCCGGAGACCGCGGACCCCCGCCGGGTCCGCGGCGGCCGTCCCCGGGGCCGCGCGTCCGCGCCCGCCCCGGGGACGGCCACCCCCGGCCTCCCGTCCCCGGCCTCCCACCCCCGAGGCCGTCCGTCCACCCGGTTCCTCCCCTCCCGCCCGGCCACGACCCGGGCGGGCGATGCCCCCTGTCCGCCGCACACGGGCCCGTCCGCCGCACCTGCTCCACCCGCTCGCCCGCACCACCTCCTTGACACCCGCGGCAGCACCACCGCTGCCGTGTAACCGACCGGAGGAGAACCGCAGTGGCCGACCACCCCGTCGACGAGAAACTGCCCGCGCTCACCATGGCGACGACCGGCCTCCAGCACGTGGCCGCCATGTACGCGGGCGTCGTCGCCCCACCCCTGATCGTCGGCGCGGCCATCGGCCTCACCGGCACGGAGCTCACCTTCCTCACCGGCGCCTGCCTGTTCACCGCGGGCCTCGCCACCCTCCTGCAGACCCTCGGCATCTGGCGGATCGGCGCCCGGCTGCCCTTCGTCAACGGCGTGACCTTCGCCGGCGTCGCCCCCATGACCGCGATCGTCGCCGCCACCGGCGACAAGGACGACGCGCTGCCGGTCATCTTCGGCGCGGTCATCGTCGCCGGACTGCTGGGCTTCCTCGCGGCGCCCTTCTTCAGCAAGGCCGTCCGCTTCTTCCCGCCCGTGGTCACCGGCACCGTCATCACGCTGATAGGCGTCTCCCTGCTGCCCGTCGCCTTCGGCTGGGCACAGGGGGACGACCCCGCCGAGCCGGCCTACGGCTCGGCGACCAACCTCGCCCTCGCCGCCGCCACCCTCGTGATCGTCCTGCTGCTGCGCCGCTTCACCCGAGGCTTCGTCAAGCAGATCGCCATCCTGCTCGGCATGGTCGCCGGCACGCTCCTCGCCATCCCGTTCGGCGTCACCGACTTCTCCCCGGTCGCCGAGGCGGCCGTCGTCGGCTTCCCGGAACCGTTCCACTTCGGCGCGCCGCAGTTCCAGCTCGCCGCGATCGTCTCGCTGTGCGTGGTGATGGTGGTCTCGATGACCGAGTCGACCGCCGACATGCTGGCCCTGGGGGAGATCGTCGACCGCCCGGCGGACGAGAGGACCATCGCGGCCGGGCTGCGCGCCGACACCCTCGGCTCCGCCCTGAGCCCGCTGTTCAACGGCTTCATGTGCAGCGCCTTCGCCCAGAACATCGGCCTGGTCGCGATGACGCGCATCCGCAGCCGCTACGTCGTCGCCGTCGGCGGCGGCTTCCTCGTGCTCATGGGGCTCTGCCCGGTCGCCGCCTCGCTGATCGCCGTCGTCCCGCGGCCGGTCCTCGGCGGGGCCGGCGTGGTCCTCTTCGGCTCGGTCGCGGCGAGCGGCATCCAGAGCCTGGTCAAGGCGGGGCTGGAGAAGGACAACAACGTCCTGATCGTGGCCGTCGCGCTCGCGGTCGGCCTGATCCCGGTCAGCGCGCCGGAGTTCTACCACTCCTTCCCGGAGACGGCCCGGATCGTCCTGGACTCCGGCATCTCCACGGGCTGCGTGGTGGCGGTCCTGCTGAACGTCGTCTTCAACCACCTCGGCACCGGCCGGGCGGGCGCCGCCGACGTCACCCACCCCATGGAGCCGAGTGAGGAGATCACGAAGACGGGTGCCCCGGCGACCCCGTGAACCGCCGGCGCCCCCGCCGCGAGCCGCCCCCGCGCCGCCGTCCCGGCGCGGGCGAGACCCCCGACAGGGCCGTGGGAGGAGGCCGGGACCGGCGCGTACGGCGGTGAACCCCGCTCGGCCGGGCCCCCGCCGTCCGGATCACGCGCCCCGGGCCGCCGCCACCTCCTCGCACAGCCGGGGCAGCATGGCGTGGTAGACGCCCGGGCACTGGGTGGTGCCGTAGTCCTTGTGGCCGTAGATCTGCGTGGACGGGATGCCGTACTGCGCGCAGGTGTACGCGCACAGCGCGACCAGCACGTCCCACTGGGCGGCCGGCGGCACCGCGCCCGCGTGGTAGGCGCCCTCGTTCGCGATGCCGATCGCGTGGTTGTTCTGCCCCGAGGTGTGGGCGCCGAGCACGAAGGTCCGGCCGCCGCGCAGTGCCTGGAGGCTGCCGTGCCGCCCCTCGGTGATCCAGCCGCCCCGGCTGACCAGGAAGTGGTAACCGGTGTCCGCCCAGCCGTTCTTGTCCAGGTGCAGGTCCTGCACCCAGTGGGCGTGGGCGTGTGCCTGGGCCCGGGAGAAGTCGGTGGAGTTGGTGCTGACCGTGTGGTGGATCACGATCCGGCTCGGCCGGTACTGCAGGACGCCGATGGTGCCCTTGGGGGCGCGCGCGTTCCAGGCGGCGGTGGAGTCGATGTCCGGCTCGACGGCCTGGGCGCCACGGGCCAGGGCGGTGCCCGGCAGGGCGGTGACGGCGGTCGCGGCGGCGAGGCCCGCCGCCCCGGCGAGCAGGAGACGGCGCCGGGAGGCGCGCGGGGAAGGCGGGGACGGGTGCTGGGAGGGCACGATCACTCCTCGGTCGGGGAGGGGAGAGGGTGGGGGGGAGGCGGCGGAGCCGGGGCCGTGGGGCCCCCGGCTCCGCCGCGTGATCGCGTACGTGACGGGACTACGGCGTCACGTGTTGTTGGCGAGCGCCAGAAGCCGGTCGCGGGAGCCGTTGAACTGGTTGCGGTCGACGTTGCCGGACACGCCGCTCACCGAACCGGTGCTGGTGTACTGCCACACCGTCCAGGTGGGGAAGCCGCTGGGGATCGTCGGGGCCGAGGCGGAGGTCCAGTGCGCCACCCACAACGGGCTCTTGGCCGACATGCCCGTCCAGCCGCCGGTGCACGTGTTCCACCAGCCGGCGGTCGTGTAGATGACCACGTCACGGCCGGTGCGCGACTTGTAGGCGGTGTAGAAGTCGTTGATCCAGGTGCGCATCTGCGTGGTCGACAGGCCGTAGCACATGGCCCCGTACGGGTTGTGCTCGATGTCCAGCACGCCCGGCAGGGTCAGGTTGTCGCGCGACCAGGCGCCGCCGTTGTTGACGAAGTAGTTCGCCTGGGTGGCACCGTTGGAGAGGTTCGGGCGCGCGAAGTGGTACGCGCCGCGGATCACGCCGGCGCGGTGGGCGGCCGGGTAGTTCGTGTTGAAGCTGGAGTCCTTGTAGCCGGTGCCCTCGGTCGCCTTCATCCAGGCGAACTGGATGCCGGCGTTGCGCACCGAGGTCCAGTTGATGGCGCCCTGCCAGTGCGAGACGTCGATGCCCTGCACGCCGCCGGTCGGCGCCAGGACGCCCATCGACGGCTCGTCGGCCGGGACGTCCTCGTGGACGCGGGCGCCGACACCCATGTACGCCTGGCCGGGTTCGACGGTGACCTTGTCCCGGTCGGGCTGGGGCGCGGCGCCGGCCGTCCCGACGGTGGTGGCGGTGAGGGCGAGGGCGGCTCCCACCACGCCGAGCGCGGTGGCGATCCGTCTGGTGGGACCGGGAGTGAAGCGGGGGAGAGAGAACACGGGGCTGCCTCCTGACACATGTGGGGATGAGCGAAGGAGGTGACGTCGGCCGCTGCCACCTGGGCAGATACCTACAGTTGACGTGCGCGCGTCATTAGTGACGCACGGAGATTCCGGGCGTGTAAAGAGTCTTCGGCGCTCTCTGGTGGTCTGGTCCACTGTAGGAGCGGATGGCCTGGAAACTCGGCAACCGGACGGCGGAAACTTTCAGCGGGTGAAAGCTGAGCCCCGCTCGCCTCTCCCGCCCTACAGCCCGAACAGCCCCGGATCAGAAGCCAGTTGACGGAACACCGCCGCCGGGTCGGCCACCAGCTTCCGCCGTTCGAGGTCCAGCACCCCGCCGACCCCGGTCAGCTCGGCCGCCACGGTCCCGTCGGCCTTCGTGAGCGTCTGCTCGATGGTGAACGTCCTGCCGCCGCTCCAGCCGAACACGCAGCTGACGTCCACCTCGTCCCCGGCCAGCAGCTCGCGGCGGTACCGGATGGTGGTCTCCAGGGCGACCGGCCCCACCCCCTGGGAGATCAGCCCCGACTGGGTGATCCCGGCCGCCTGGAGCAGCGACCAGCGCGCGTGCTCCGCGTAGTTCAGGTACACGGCCTGGTTCAGGTGGCCCTGGGTGTCGGTCTCGTACCCGCGCACGGTCACCCGGACGGAAAACGGCTCGCTCGCCTCGCTCACTGCGTGGTCCCCTTCGTGGTGCACGGTCCAGGGCCCGCCTTCACGGTGCCCGCCGGACGGCCCGGCCCCCCGATCCTGACACGCCCGTCACACCCGGCGGGGGGAGGCCAGCACGTAACGGGTCCGCGTCCTCGGCTCCGTGTACTCCCCGGCCTGCCAGCCCGCCCGCTCCAGGGTGGCCGCGCAGGCCCGCAGCTCCCCGTCGTCCGGCGCGTACACGGCGACCGCCTCCGGCTGCGGTGTCTCCCGCACCCGGTAGCCGCCCCCGCCGTCCGCGTCGGCCGGACGGCGCCCGGCGGCCTCCAGGGCCAGCGCGGCGGCCTGCACCAGATGCCCGCGCTCCCAGCCGCACGGGCGGTCCGTGGCGCCGTCGGGGTTGGTCATCCGGCGCAGCTCCAGCAGGCCCTGCCAGGCCCCGCGCACCTCCCGCAGCCGGGCCGGCCCGGATTCGGGTGACGGATCCTCACCGCCCACCCGCGCGGCGAACACCTCAGAGGCGGACGCGGCGGGCGCCGCCCGGGTCTCCGGCGCCTCCGGCTCAGGCTCCGCCTCCCGCACCCGGTGCCCGGCGGGCGTCAGGAAGTGGTCGTGCGGAGGCCGCGGGTGCCGGAAGGCGAGCCCGCGCCGCACCAGCGCCGCCAACTGCGCGTCGGTCCCCTTCAACCGCCCGGTCACGGGATCGGCGGCCTCGATGAGACGGCGCTGCGCGGCGGTGGGCGGTCGGGTCATCGCTCTCCGCAGGCGTAGGGCAGGAAGGCGGCCCAGTGAGCGGGGGAGAAGGTGAGGTGGGGACCCGGTATGTGCTTGGAGTCGCGGACGTGGACGGTGCGGGGGGTGGTGGCGATCTCGACGCAGGCCGCTCCGTCCGGGTTGCTGTGACTGCTCTTGCGCCACTCCAGCTCGGCTCGTGCTGACGGGCTCATGTCTCTCCCAAGAGGTTGTCGATGTAGGCCAGCGAATCCCGCGGAGTGAGGGCCTGGGCCCGGATGATCCCATAGCGAAGATCCAGCAGCTGGACCTCACGGCGGTCCGACACCAGCCGGCTGACGAGCTGGATGTCGCTGTGCCCCACGGTCGTGCCCTCCTTCAACCGCAGCAGGTGGAAGGGGCCGTCGAGACCGGCATTGTCCTCGGAGGTGAGGGGCAGCACCTGAATCTCGACGTTGCGCATCTGTCCGACCTCCAACAGCCGTTCGAGTTGCCTGCGCAGAACCATCCTGCCCCCGACGGGCCGCCGTAGGGCAGCCTCATCATGCACGAAGTTGAAGGCCGTCCCGACCTGTGTCCTGCCGAGGATCTCCTGGCGGGCGAGTCGCGCGGCGACCAACTGCTCCAGTTCGTCCTCGCCGAAGGCCGGCCGTCGTGAGCCGAACACCGCGCGCAGATACTCCTCGGTCTGCAGCAAGCCGTTGACCACGGAGTTGTCGTACGCGCAGATCTCCACCGCCTCCCCCTCGAGCCTGGCCAGATCCCGCACCTTCTTCGGGAACCTGGCCTTCGCCACCTCCGCCTTCAGTCCTGAGATCAGGCCCTGCGCTTCCAACACCCGGTCGGCCGCGTCGAGGAAGGAGCCCGCCGGCGCCCGCCGCGCCCGCTCCACCGAGGACACCTGCTCCTCGCTGTACCCGATCTGCGCGCCGAGCGCGGCCTGCGTCAGGCCCTGCCGTTCCCGGCACATCTTGATGATCCGCCCGACCGTCCGCAGAACGGCCGCCGACTCCTCGTCCGCGCCGTACGGTTCCACGCTCATGTTCCCACACCTCCGTCTGCCGCCCCGTGTCCAACCGGCCGTCGGTGCCGGGCGTCACGCGTCGCGGCCCGGACAGGCCCGGCGGGGGCCCGGACGGGCCCCGGACAGACTCGTGGAGCGCCCGGACGGAGCTGTGGGTCAAACGGCGCGGGGGCGTGTCCTCGGGAGGCGCCTACTGGCGGTACCCGCCCAGGAACCGCCCGATCCGGCCGATCGCCGCCTCCAGGTCGTCCGCGTGGGGAAGGGTGAGGATGCGGAAGTGGTCGGGGGAGGGCCAGTTGAAGCCGGTGCCCTGGACCACCTGGATCTTCTCCCGCAGCAGCAGGTCGAGGACGAACTTCTCGTCGTCGTGGATCCTGTGCACCTTGGGGTCCAGGCGCGGGAACGCGTAGAGCGCGCCCTTGGGTTTCACGCAGCTCACGCCGGGGATCTCGTTCAGCTTCTCCCAGGCCACGTCCCGCTGTTCGCGCAGCCTGCCGCCCGGTGCGGTGAGCTCGCGGATGGACTGGCGGCCGCCCAGCGCGGCCTGGATGGCGTACTGGGCGGGGGCGTTGGCGCACAGGCGCATGGAGGCCAGCATGGTCAGGCCCTCCAGGTAGTCCCTGGCGTGCTGCTTCGGGCCGGTGACCACCAGCCACCCGGACCGGAAGCCCGCCACGCGGTACGTCTTGGACAGGCCGCAGAAGGTGAGGACCACCAGATCGGGGGCGAGGGCGGCGGCCGAGTGGTGCACGGCGTCGTCGTAGAGGATCTGGTCGTAGATCTCGTCGGCGAACACCATCAGCCCGTGCCGGCGGGCCAGGTCGAGGATGCCCTCGACGACCTCCTTCGGGTACACGGCGCCGGTCGGGTTGTTGGGGTTGATGATGACGACGGCCTTGGTGCGGTCCGTGATCTTCGCGGCCATGTCGTCCAGGTCCGGGTACCAGTCGGCCTGCTCGTCGCACAGATAGTGCACGGCCCTGCCGCCCGCGAGGTTGGTCACGGCGGTCCACAGCGGGAAGTCCGGGGCGGGGACGAGGACTTCGTCACCGTCCTCCAGCAGTGCCTGCACCGCCATGGACACCAGTTCCGAGACGCCGTTGCCGAGGAAGACGTCGTCGACATCGACCTCCAGGCCGAGGGTCTGGTAGCGCTGGGCCACGGCGCGGCGGGCCGACAGGATGCCGCGCGAGTCGGTGTACCCGTGCGCCTGCGGCAGCATCCGGATCATGTCCTGGAGGATCTCCTCCGGCGCCTCGAAGCCGAACAGGGCCGGGTTGCCGGTGTTGAGGCGGAGCACGCTGTGGCCCGCCTCCTCCAGCGCGTTGGCGTGCTCGATGACCGGGCCGCGGATCTCGTAACAGACCTCGCTGAGCTTGCTCGACTGCCGGAACTCCATGCGCCCCTCCGGTTCACTGGTGATGCTTGGTTTTACCAAGTGGGTGCTTGGAAAGTCCAACGACATGTCTAGACTGCGACGCATGCCACCTCGCCGAAGCTACGACCAGTACTGTTCCGCCGCGCGCGCCCTCGACTCCGTCGGTGACCGCTGGACCCTGCTGATCGTCCGGGAGCTGCTCGCCGGTCCGCGGCGCTACACCGACCTGCACGCGGACCTGCCGGGCGTCAGCACCGACGTCCTGGCCTCCCGGCTGAGGGACATGGAGCGCGACGGCCTCACCACCCGCCGCAGGCTCCCCCCGCCCGGCGCGGCCCACGTCTACGAACTCACCGAACGGGGTGGCGCGTTGCTGCCCGTGCTCCAGGCCCTCGGCGCCTGGGGCGAGGCGGCGCTGGGGGAGCGCCGGCCCACCGACGCGGTGCGGGCCCACTGGTTCGCGCTGCCTCTGCTGCGGGCGCTGGACGGGGAGACGGGACTGGTCGAAGTCCGCCTGGACGAAGGGGTGTTCCACCTGAGGGCGGGCGCGTCCCCCGCGCACGGCATCGGCCCCGCCGACGGGGACGGTCCCGTCCGGAGCGACGGCCCCGTCTACGGCGACGGTCCGGCAGGCGGCGAGCCGGACGCGGTGCTGTCCCTGGACACGGACACCTGCACCGCTGTCAGCCGCGGCGAACTGGCCCTGACCGACGCGGTCCGCGCGGGACGGGTCGTGGTCACCGGCGACGGCCCGCTCGCCAAGCGGCTGCGCGAGGCGTGACGGACGGGGGCGGGCGCAGTCCCACAGTCCCGCAGTCCCGGGTCGCGGAGTCCCGGAATCCGGAACCCCGGAGCCCCGCAGTCCCGGAGTTCCGGAACAGCGGTTCCCCCCTCCGGAGGGACGGCACCGGGCTTGTCCCCCGTGCGAGCTACCGACAGGTGTCCACCGTGAGGTGACGATCCCCGAACGCCGTTTCCGTAGCGTCCCGTTGCAGCACGCGACACACCGGTCGCGGCCCGGCAGAGGGGTGTTCATGCGGTTCGTTCGGCAGTTCCTGACGATCCTGGTGGTGTACGCACTGAGCGGCGCCGCCGTCAACGCGGTGCGCGACAACGAGTGGCTCACGCTCGTCCTCGGTCTCGCGTCCGCCGCCCTGATCGTCTTCGTCTATGCCTGGGTCGTGCGGCGGACCGAGCGCCGGCCCGCGACGGACGTGGCGCGGGAGGGCGCCGTGTCCCGGACCACCTGGGGCATCCTGATCGGCGGCGGGATGTTCACGGCCGTCATCGTCAACCTCTACACCGCCGGGCACTACGACATCGACGGCGTCGGCTCGGTGACCGGCGCGGTGGGGCTGCTCGGCTTCATGGCCGCCGCCGCGGCGACCGAGGAAGTGGTGTACCGGGGGGTGCTGTTCCGGATCGTGGAGGAACACATCGGCACCTACGCGGCCATGGGGCTGACCGGTCTCGTGTTCGGCCTCTCGCACCTGTTCAACGAGAACGCCACCCTGTGGGGTGCCCTGGCCATCGCGATCGAGGCCGGATTCATGCTCGCCGCCGTGTACGCCGCCACCCGCAGCCTGTGGCTCGCGATCGGCGTGCACTTCGGCTGGAACTTCGCCGCGGCCGGCGTCTTCAGCACCGAGGTCTCCGGCAACGGCGCCAACGAGGGCCTCCTGGACGCCACGACGTCGGGGCCGGAACTGCTCACCGGCGGCGCGTTCGGGCCCGAGGGCAGCGTGTACTCGGTGGGCTTCGGAGCCATGCTGACCCTGGTGTTCCTCTGGCTGGCCCACCGGCGCGGGAACGTCGTCCCCTTCGGTGCCCGCCGGGCGGCCCGCCGCGACTCCGCGGCTACACTGCCCCGGTGATCGATCGCCGACGTGTCCCGGAGCTGTGGCGCCGCCTCGATGTCACGGCCCGGGACCTCCCGCTCGGGATCCTGCTCCTCGTGGCGTCGGTCGTGCCGGGCTTCCACGGCAACGGCACCGAGTTCGGCGGCGTGCCGACCCGCCCCGCCGACGCGCTCGCCGTCGTCGCGGCCGTCCTGCAGAGCCTCCCGCTCGCCACGCGCCGGCGGTGGCCGCTCGTCTGCCTCGCCCTCGTGTCCTGCGGCTTCGCCCTCGACCAGCTCCGCGGCTACCACCTCTTCGCGGGCATCGCGCTGCCCGTCGCGCTGCTGAGCGCCGGGTCGTACCTGGAGCGGTTCCGGCGCACCACCCTGGTCGTCTCCTCCGTGGCGTACGTAGCCCTGGCGGTCGCGCTGGACCGGACCGGGCCCGGCGAACCCGCCGCGGAATACGTGACGTTCTACCTGGCGCTGGCCCTCGCCTGGGGCATCGGCGCCTGGATGCGCTCCGCCCGCGCCGCCGAGGCCGAACGGCGCCGCCGCGTCGCCGAGGACGCCCGCACCGCGGAGCGCACCCGCATCGCCCGCGAACTCCACGACGTGGTGACCCATCACGTGACCGCGATGGTCGTGCAGACCGAGGCCGCCCGGTACCTCACCGCCTCGCCGGACCGCCTCGACCAGTCGCTGACCAGCGTCAGCGACACGGGCCGACGAGCTCTCACCGACCTGCGGCACCTGCTCGACCTGCTCAACCCCGAATACGGCACCGGCCACCGGAGTGAGGACCGGACACCGCCCGTCGGCCGGGTGCTCACGCTCGTCGAGCAGACCCGGCGGGCCGGACAACCGGTAGAACTGACCGAGGAGGGCACGCCCCCGGATTCGACCGGCAGCGCCGACCTCGTCGCCTACCGCGTCGTGCAGGAAGCCCTCACCAACGCGCTCAAGTACGACCACGGCAGCCGGACCTCGGTCCTGGTGCGCCACGGCGGAAGGGAGATCACCGTGGAGGTCGGCACGGACGGTTCCGGCTCCCGGGCCGCGTCCCCCGGCGGCAGCGGGCGGGGACTGGCGGGCCTGCGCGAGCGGGTCGACGTCCTGGGCGGCGACTTCGAGGCGGGCCCCCGGGACGACGCCGGCTTCGTCGTGCGGGCACGGATACCCGTGGGAGCACCGGCGTGAGCGCACCCGTCCGGGTCCTGGTCTGCGACGACCAGGCACTGATCCGCACCGGGCTGTCGACCATCATCGACGCCCAGCCCGACATGGCCGTCGCCGGGGAGTGCGGGGACGGGCGGACCGCCGTCGAACTGGCCGGGCGGCTGCGCCCGGACGTCGTCGTCATGGACGTCCGCATGCCGGTCCTGGACGGCATCGAGGCCACCCGGCAACTGGCCGGCGCCGGGGTCGAGCACCCCGTGAAGGTGCTCGTGGTCACCACCTTCAACCTCGACGAGTACGTCTACGAGGCGCTGCGGGCCGGCGCGAGCGGCTTCCTCCTCAAGGACGCCCCACCGGACCGCCTCCTGCACGGCATCCGCACCGTGGCCACCGGCGCGGCCCTGCTCGACCCCGACGTGACGCGCCGCCTCGTCGGCCACTACGCCGCCCGCATCCGGCCCGCCGGGGGCAGCGCCCAGGACACCCCGCTCACCCCCCGCGAACTGGAGGTCCTCCGCCTGATCGCGGACGGCCGCTCCAACAGCGAGATCGCCGCCGCGCTCGTCATCAGCCACGAGACCGTCAAGACCTTCGTCTCCCGCATCCTCACCAAGCTGGGCCTGCGCGACCGGGTCCAGGCGGTGGTGTACGCGTACCGGCACGGGCTGGTGAACTAGCGCCGCAATCAGCGGCGTTCGCCCGGTGTCCGTCCTGGGCGCGTCGCGGCCGTGCTGAGGGGTGTGCCGGCCTCGATGCCGAGCAGGTGGTCCGCCCGGACGGGGTGTTCGGGAAGCAGGCCGGTGGCGGGCAGCATGAGACACGGCGGCAAGGGCGTGCATCACCACGTGGTCTGCCCCGAGATGAGCCGGGGCGAGCGGCAGCCGTAAGTTGGTCGCCCCGCCGCCACGTCACCGAATCCGAGGTTCTCATGCCGCTCTGGCAGACGATCTTCCTCGTCACGCCGGTACGCACGGTCGTCGTGCTGCTGGTCGCCCCGTTCGTGGTGGCGGTGTTCCTCGCCCTGTCGGCACGGCGCGCCGAGGCAATGCGCGTGGCAGGGCTGATCGGGCTCACCCTCTATGTGCTTCTCGTGCTCGTCGCCACGTTCTCACTGAACCGGTCGGAGGGCGGGAGCGGCGGGCTTTCGCTCGGTTCGCTCGGATACCTCATGTCCGGGGGCGAGAACCTGGGAAGCATGGAGAAGGACATGATCGTCAGGCAGTCGCTCGCCAACGTCCTGATGTTCGTGCCCTTTCCCGCCCTGATCAGGCTGTCCTGGCCGCGGGCCGGGCTGTGGACGGCCCTTGGTTCCTGTGTGCTCCTGACCTTCCTCATCGAGATGTGTCAGTTCCTCGTCGGAGGAGGGCGGGTGGCCGACGTCGAGGACTTTCTGCTCAACTCCCTCGGCGGAGGGGTCGGCCTGCTGGTTCTCGTGGTGGCGCAGGCGGTGTGCAGGGTGGTCGGAGGGGGAGCCGGAGCGGGTGCCCGGCGGAAGCGCGAGAAGCGCGTCACGGCCGGTCAGCGCACCTGATCAGGCGCGTTCGGGTCGGCTCACTCACGTCACCCCGGCAGCGGAACGGGTCCGCCGGTTCGGTGTGAGCGCATCGCGGTGGGACGTGCCCGACACAGTGGGCCGGTCGGCCGTCCGCACACGGGAGGCCCGCGCAAGGCGGGCCTCCCTGGGGTGTGTTGCCGGTGTCAGGCGTGCGGCGGCACCCGCGATGGGCGGCCCGTGCCGCGGGTGAGGCGGTAGCCGGCGACGCCTGCGAGGGCGGCCAGGGCGCCGCCTGCCGCGGTCCACAGCCAGCGGTCGGACCACCAGCCGGAGGCCCAGCCGTCCTCCGGTTCCAGGGCCGCGAGGACGGCGGAGGCCGAGTCGTCCTCCTGGTCCTCGTCCGCAGCCGTACGGGCCGCGACGCCCGGGACCAGCGGCTCGGACAGGGAGCCGTCGACCGCCGCCGCGCCGCCCATGTCCTTGGACTCGACGCGCAGTTCGGCGTTCACCGCCTGGCCGAGGTCGGCCGCGGACATGCGCAGCGCCGTGAGCCGGACGTAGTAGGTGCCCGGCAGCGGGTCGTTGGCCCACGGCTCCGACCAGGCGCGGACGGTGCGCAGCACGCAGGTCAGCTCCACCGAGGGGGCGTCGGCGGCCGCCGTGCGGGTCTGGGCCCCGTACTGGCAGGCCTGGCGGCGGCGCAGACCGTCGTACACGTCGACCTGCCAGGTCTGGGCGGCGTGCGTCTCGGGCAGCTTCACCGTGGCCCGCACGGTGGGGCGTTGGCCCGCGTCCGCCGGGAACGACCAGTACAGGTAGTCGCCCGTGGAGGCGCGCGCGGTGGCGGTCTGCCCCTGCTCGACCTCCGTCGCGGTGCGGAACGAGGTGCCCGCGCGGGTGGGGCCCGAGCCCTCCCCGGACGCCTCCGGGGAGGGCGAGGAGTCGGCCGCGGCGGGGGCGGCGGCCAGGCCGAGGGCCAGCAGGGCGGTACTCAGTACGCGTACGGCGCGGCGCATCAGTGGGTCCTCCAGACAGCGAACCGCCAGCGGGACAGCCAGCCCCAGAGCAGGCCGGCGACGAAGCCGGTGACGAGCAGGGCGCCGAGCAGCCACCAGCCGCGGCCCAGGCCGAAGGAGGCGACGTCGGACGCCTCACCGGGGCCGTCCACCACGTCGAGCGTCAGTTCCAGCGGCAGGCCGGGGGTCGTCTTGACCCCGGAGCCGGGGGTGAAGGACGTGGTGACCGCCAGGCACACCGTCTCGGCGGCCGGTTCTCCCTCGTCGTCGTCGCGTTCCGGCTTCGGGTACCGCAGGCCGGTGGAGAGCACGTCGGTGCGGCCGGTGCCGGTGGCCTCACCGCGGACGATCTCCCGCCCGCGGACCGTGACCGCGCGCAGCAGCACGCCGTGGTCGGGGCGCACCGCGCGGTCCGCCGCCACGCTCACCGAGGCGCGCAGTTCCTGGCCCGGGAGCACGTCGACGCGGTACCAGCGCTGCCGGCCGAACTCCTGGCGGTCGGTGTACAGGCCGGACTTCAGGGTCGGCGCCTGGGAACAGCGGTCGCCGCCCTCGGTGGCCACCGGCGTCACCACCGGCTCGGCTGCCCGGTCCACCAACTCGTTGACGCGGTCGGTCAGTTCGTCCTGGTGCTCGACGGAGGTGTAGGTGCCACCGGTCGCCTCGGCGATGCAGCTGAGCTGGCGGCTCAGCTTGGCGTTCGGCACCAGGCCCAGGGTGTCGATGGTCAGGCCGATGCCCTTGGCGGCGATCTCCCGGGCCACCTCGCACGGGTCGAGCGGGGCGCAGGTGTCCTCGCCGTCGCTGATCAGCACGATCCGCTTGGAACCGTTGCCGCCGTCGAGGTCGTCGGCGGCCTCCAGCAGGGCCGGGCCGATCGGGGTCCAGCCGGTCGGGGTGAGCGTGGCCACCGCCGTCTTGGCCTCCGTGCGGTTCAGGGGGCCGACCGGGTAGAGCTGCGCGGTGTCCTTGCAGCCCTCCTTGCGGTCGTCGCCCGCGTAGTCCGCGCCGAGCGTGCGGATGCCGAGTTCGACCTCCTCGGGCGTGGCGTCCAGCACCTCGTTGAACGCCTGCTTCGCCGCCGCCATCCGGGACCGGCCGTCGATGTCCTTGGCCCGCATCGACCCGCTCACGTCGAGCAGCAGGTTGACCTTGGGCGCTTCCCGGCCCGTCGGTTCGTCGGCGGCCGCCCCCGCGGGGAAGGCCAGCCCGGCCGTCAGGGCGGCGAGCAGCGCACCGGCGCCTGCCACCGTCCGTCTTCTTGTGATCATCGGGGGATCCTATGGACGGTGGTCGGCGCCTTTCAAAACGGGCCGTCAGAAGCGGCCGACTTGAAGCGGATTGGGCAGTTCCGTCCACTGGTCCCCGGCCGTGCCCGGAGACATCCGCATCAGCGTCAGCGCCTTCGCGGGCACCGGACCGCCGGTCAGCGCGTCGAGGTCCGGGCCCTCGGGAAGGTCCTGCACCGCGCCCTCCAGCACCACCCGCAGCCGGGCCTGCGAACCCGCCGTCCCGGCCAGCGCACCGGCCACCAGGGAGCCGAACAGCTTGCGCCGCAACGCCCGTTCGTCGTCCGTGACGACCCGGTCCGGCACCTCGGGCGGGACGTCGATGCCGTGCCGGGCCAGCCGGGCCGGGGAGACCCGGATGTCCGCCAGGTCGCGGTAGACCAGCCGCAGCGGCTCCCCGGCCGGCGACAGCACCACCAGCAGGTTCTGGCCGTGCGCCTCCAGCGCCACCCCCAGCTCCAGCAGCCGCAGGCCCACCGCCAGCGCCAGCCGCGCCAGCCGCACCGTCCACCCCGGCCGCGCCGGCAGCCCCGTCGTCACCAGCGCCGCCAGCGGCACCACCCGCTCCCCGGCCGCCGCGTACTCCTGCGGCGACTGGCGCAGCACGGCCGCGCAGTCCGGCGAACCGGCCGCCACCGCCGCCGTGGTCCGCGTGACGTGCAACAGCCCGTCCGTGCGCGCCGCCACCGTTTCCCCGAGCTCCGACAGGACCTGCGAGGCCGCGACCGAACCCAGCGAGATGTCCCGCACCGACGACGTCAGCCGAGCGCTGAACGCCGTCTTCACATGCGGACCGCCGGGCAGCGCCAGGGTGCGCAGCGCCATCAGCGGATGGGCCGGCAACCGCCTCTCGCCCGCCCGCTTCAGCACGTGCGCCTCCTGCCACGGGTGCACCGGGACCAGGATCCGCCCCCCGTCGCGCAGCCACCCGGGCCAGGCGCCCGACACCAGGCACTCCTCGGCCGGCACCGGCAGCAGCCCCAGCCCGACCACCGGCCGGTGCTCGGGCCCGTAGGCCAGCTGGTCCGCCACGGACAGCCCCGGCCGGGAACGGCACGAAGGGTGGAACGGATGCCCGTCGACCACCCGCTGCTCCCACTCCCAGTCCCGCACCGGCCACTCCTCCGGCTGATCCGGGCGCACGCCGTGGCCCGGGTTCGCCGCCCGGGACAGCGCCAGCGAGGCGACGCTGTGCCCGAGCTCGGCGGCGAACGCCGCCGAGTGCGGTACCGCCAGGTCCGTCATCAGCCGCGCCGGGTCCGCGTACGGCCGTTCCCCCAGCCGGACGGCCGTGACGTACGCCCGGGTCGCGTAGGGATCCGCCACCGGTCCGGCCACGCGCCGCCCGTCCGCCAGCCGCAGCACGACCCCGTCCCGGCCCGTCTCCCGGACCCGGACCCACGGCAGCGGCTCATGGACGAGACCCCGCCACAGCCTGGTCAGCACGGCCGCGCGGGCCCCGGGCAGCGCCCGGGCGTAACGGGCGGCGAGGTCCGGCCGCCGGGCGGCCAGTTCGTCGCCGATTTCGGCCTCCGCGGAGGGGGAACGGTGCACGGGCGGGCTCCTCGGGGTACGACCGGGACGGCACGAACGGGACGGCAGGAACGGGCGGGCCACGGCAGACATACTGATCGTCACCGCCCGTACAGACCGTAGGGAATCAGTGGAACGCGTGGACCTTCTTCCCCCGCCGGCGGACGACGACGCGGCGCGCCGCGCCGGCCTCGCCCGCCGCGCCGACGCCTACGCCGCCGTGCCGCTGCTGAACTGCCTGCTGCGGGAGGTGGGCGAGCCGGTCGCCGACACCGACGGCCGCCGCACCTACCGGCTGCCCGGCTGCGGCCGCCTGCTGCGGGTGCAAGGCACCAGGCGCCCCGCCGGACCCGAGGTGCGCACCGCGGGCGGCTGGCAGCCCCTCGGCCACGCCGAACTGGTCAAACTCGCCGCCGAGGAACTGCGCCGGCACACCGGCGTCCCCAACCACGAACTGCCCACCGAGATGACCGACAGCCGGGACGTGGTCGCCGCCCTCCTCGCCGCCCGCGCCCGCTCCGACCCGCCCCACGACCCCTACGTGCGGTCCGAACAGGCCCTCGTCACCGGCCACACCCACCACCCCGCGCCCAAGTCCCGCGGCGGCGGCCCCGCCGCGGCCTGGCTGCCCTACGCACCCGAGGCCCACACCCGCTTCCCGCTGGCCCTGCTCGCCCTGCGCGAGGACACCGTCGTCGAGGAGGGCGACACCGCCGCCCTCGACCGCCTCGGCACCGCGCCGCCCGGCTACCGGCTGCTGCCCGCCCACCCCTGGCAGCTCGATCTGGCCGCCGGCCGGCTCGCGCCCGCCTTCGCCGACGGCCGCCTCCTCAGGCTCGGCACCACCGGCTTCGACACCTGGCCCACGGCCGCCGTCCGCACCGTCTACGCACCCGGGCGGAACCTCTTCCTGAAGTTCAGCCTCGACGTGCGCATCACCAACGACATCCGCCGCCTGTGGCGCCACGACCTGGACCGGCGCGCGCACACCGACGCCGCAGCCCGCTCCGCCCTCGCCGCCTTCGACGGCCCGGCGGCCTGGCTGAGCGACCGCGGCCACCGCACCGCCGACTTCGCCGACGAGGACCTCGCCGTCGTGGTGCGCGACGGCCTGCGCGGCCACCTGCTGCCCGGCGCCACCCCCTACCTGGCCGCCGCCCTGGCCGAGGGCTTCGACGGCAACCCCCTCGCCTCGGCGGCCGACCCCGCCGCCTGGTGGGAGGCGTACCTGTCCCGGGTGGTCCCCCCGGTCCTCGCGGCGTACGCGCGGCACGGCGTCGTACTGGAGGCGCACCTGCAGAACACCCTGGTCGCCATGGGCGCCGACGGGCGTCCGGTCCAGGCCCTGTTCCGGGACGCCGAGGGCGTCAAGCTGCTGGCAGGGGCGGGACCCGCCGGCCGGGCGGCGGGTGCGCCGCCCGGGGTGTCCCGGGAGGCGGGCTGGGAACGGCTGGTCTACTGCCTGGTCGTCAACCACCTCCTGGAGATCGCCGCCGCCCTCGCCGACCACCACCCCGGCCTCGACCCCTGGCCCGCCGTACGCCGCGAACTGGCCCGCTCCGGCCTCCCCGAGGCCACCGCCCTGCTCACGGCGCCCACCCTGCCGGGCAAGACCAACCTGCTGCTGCGCTGGACCGGCGCGGACGGCGCGGACGCCCGCTACCGCCCGCTGCCCAACCCGCTGGCCGCGGGGCCGTCGACGGGACGCTGAACACCCGCCGGCCGCGGGCCGCCGAAGGGACGCCGGACCGGCCTCACCCCGCCCCGAACCGGTCCAGCGCCGCCCCCGCCAGCGCGGCCACCGCGGGGCGCAGGGCGCTGCCGACGTGCGGGGCGAAGTACGGGGAGTGGTTGGGGGCCAGGGGCGCCGCGCCCGGGCCCCCGGCCGTCGCCCGGCGCCACTCCTGCACGCCCACCACCCCCAGCATCCAGTACACCAACGGCACCCCCCGCTGCCCGTGCAGCTCCTGTCCGGCGTCCCCGAACAGCGGGAAGTCCTCCGCGGCCATCGAGCCCGGCCAGTCCAGCACCCGTCGCGTCCCCAGCAGGGCGGTGTGCGCGGCCCGTACGGCCGAGGCGGTGTCCGGGTCGCACCACAGGGCCGCCGACCGCGAGGCGAGGGTCACCTCCGGTTCCCGGGGGGAGCCCGCCACGGCGCTCTGCGCGCGGACCGTCCGCCGCACCTCCGCCACCGCCTCGTCGAGCAGCCGGTCGCTCGCGGCCCGCACCGCCACCCCGAGCACGGCCCGGTCCGGGATCACGTTGGCGGCCGTCCCGGCCCGCAGCGTGCCCACCGTCAGGGTCACCCGGCCCTCCCCGGCCCCCAGGCGGGCGACGGCGTCCTGGAGCCGGGTGACGACGGCGGCCGCCGCCACCACCGGGTTCACCGCCAGGTGCGGCGTCGCCACGTGCCCGCCCCGTCCGTGCAGCACCACGTCGAGCACCGCCCCGGCGGCCGTCATCGGCAGGGCGGGCGCTCGGTCCGCGCCCGGCGGCGCGGCGTGCGCGACGGTGCCCGACGGCAGCGGCGCGGCGTGCTGGGCGAGGACCACCGAGGGGCGCCCGAACCGCTCGTACAGCCCGTCGCGCAGCATGGCCTCCGCCCCGTCCAGGGTCTCCTCCGCGGGCTGCCCCACCACGACGAGCGTGCCCCGCCAGCGGTCGGCCAGGCCGGCGAGCAGTTCGGTGGCGCCCGCCGCCGCGGCCAGGTGCAGGTCGTGCCCGCAGGCGTGCATCGCGCCCGTGCGGCTCGCGTACGGCAGGCCGGAGCGCTCCCGGACCGGCAGCGCGTCGAGTTCCGCGCGCAGCCAGACCCTCGGTCCCTCCCCGTTGCGCAGCACACCGACCACGCCGTGCCCGCCGACGTCCCGCGTGACCGCGCAGCCCGCCGCCGCCAGCCGCCGGGCGAAGCGGTCCGCGGTGCGGGCCTCCTGCCCGGAGGGCTCCGGGTGGGCGTGCAGGTCCAGGTAGAGGGCGAGCGCGGGCCGCAGCACGCCCCCCGCGCGGTCGAGCAGGTCCCCGGCGGCCGGGGGAGCGGCGCCGTCCCCGTCCGGCCCTCCGGGCGGGGCGGTACGGGCCGGGGGCGTCGGACGGGGGGAGCCGGACGGTGGGTTCATCGGCGCGCTTCCGTTCGGGCCCGGGCCCCGCGCGCTCGGCGGCGGGACCCGGACGGTGGACGTCGGACCGTCGGGACCGGTCGGGAGGGGCCGGCCCGGGGAGGGACCGGTCGGGAGGGGCCGGTCGAGGACGGACCGGCCGGGACGAAGGACCGGATCAGGGGAAGGGGTGCGGGGCCCGGCGGATCTCCGCGTCGGTCAGGTCGCCGTCCCGGAGCCCGCCCCGGCGCAGCGCGGTGCGCAGCCGGGGCATCAGCAGGGCCCGCTGCCGGTTCCAGCCGAAGTCGATCGGCAGCAGTCCCGGCACCACGGTGGCGACCGTCCGCAGCCCCATCGCCTCCTGCTCCGGCGGGGTCTGGTCGACCACGACGACGTCGTGCCCGGCCCGGGCCAGCCGGTCCACGACGGCGGTGACGTCGTCGCGCAGGTCGCCGGTCCGGGGGCGGCCGTGGCGCTCCCAGTCCCCGTACAGCTCCTCGTACGGCCGGGCGGGGGACGGCTCCAGATAGCTCGCCGCGTGGCCGGCCATCCGGGGCAGCCCGTACAGCTGGGGGTGGTCCTTGAGATGCCGGACCAGGGAGAAGTCGTCGGCCATGGCCTCCAGTTCGGCCCGCCGCTCGGCGGTCTGCCGGGCCAGGTGCGGGATGTAGCTGAGCACCTCGGACAGGGCGCCCTCGATCGCCGCCCGCGGGTCCAGGGAGGCCGCCGCCGCGAACGACAGGGTGCCCGGCCCGCCGTCCCGGCGGACCCCGACCACGGTGACGGCGGGAACCTCCAGGTCGATGCGGTTGTCGAGGACGTGGACGTCGTAGCCCTGGAGGGCGGCCCGCTCGGCCATCGCGGTGGCCGTGGCGCTGCCCACCGTGTCCAGGTCGACGCGGGGCAGCCGTGCCGAGCCGTACCAGGCGTTCAGGAACGCGTCCCGCTCGACGAGTTCGAGCAGCCCGCCCAGCACCGCCTCCTCGGCGCAGCCGCCGATGGCGCAGCCGTTGGAGCACTCGAAGACGAAGTCGTCGCCCGCCGTCGGGATGCTGTAGTACACCAGCCGCGACGGCACCAGCACCGGCCGGTCGTCGCGCAGCGACCACCCCCACTCCCACGGAATGGGCCGGCCCGGGTCGAAGGGCTCCACCAGCGGGTCGTCGCGGTACGTCTCCGGGGCGTACAGCCCGCACACCGCGGGGTCGACCGCGTCCGCCCGCAGCTCGTCGTAGCTACCGACGACCGGGGCCCGGCCGCCGCGCCGGCGGGTGCCCGCGTACCGCTCCAGCCCTTCCAGGAACGCCAGCCGGCGGCTGGTGGCGAAGGAGTTCTCCTGCCCGCTCCACGTGACGTCGTGCAGCCCCGCGTACCCCCGCACGAAGGCGCTGCCGGCCACCGGCGCGGTCGTGGACGAGGTGACGTCGTTCCAGGTGCCGGCGCCGAGTGCGCCGCACACCGGGTTGGCCAGCGCGTCGGTGGGCAGCGGGTGCGCGAAGGCGGACCGCAGCCGGTAGGTGTCCGGGGCCGGCTTGGGGCGCGGCGCCGGCGACAGCGACGGCACCTCGTCGCGCGCGAGCGCCCGCGGAGGCCCGGCGCAGTGCGGGCACAGCGGGTCGGCGAGCAGCGGATACGTCCGCACCGTCAGGTCCGCCAGGTCCAGCCGTGTCACCCGGGGCAGCGCCCGGTCGGCCGGGTCCGCGGCCGGCGGCTGCGGGCGCGGCCCGCGCAGCAGGGCCTCGCACAGGGCGGCCACCGTGTCCCGCAGGTGCGCCGTCAGCACCGGCCACTGCCCGGCCGGGCGCGGGCCGTCGGGGCCGCCGGTCTCCAGGGCGTTGCGCTCACTGCGGCTGCGCAGCCGCTGCCAGCGCACCGCGAGGCAGCGCCCGCAGGCGCCGGCCCGGCCGTCGCCGCCCCACGGGCCCAACAGCACCGCCGAGGCGGTGACATGGACCAGCGCGCCGGGCCGCTCCGCCGCCCACGGGTCCTGCGCCCCCGTGTCGCCGCCGCCCGCGCCGACGGCGCCCACGGGCACCACCCGGGGCGCGGCGGCGCCGAAGCGTTCGTCGAGGAACTCCTGCAGGGCGTCCCGCGCCCCGGCCATCGGATGCGGCAGCAGGCCGCTCGCGGGCGCCGTCACGAGCTCTTCGTCCAGCGGAACAGGCGTGCCGCGAGCACCCCGAACACCACGGCGAACACGACGAGTCCGGCGCACCCCGCCCCGATGTCGGAGAGGTCGCCGCGACCGGTCAGCGCCGCCGACACCGCGTCGTTGAGGTACCGCAGCGGCAGCACCAGGGAGATCTTCTGCAGCCAGTCCGGCATGGCGTCCAGCGGGAAGAACGACCCCGACAGGAACGCCATCGGCAGCATCAGGAAGTTGGCGATCGCGGCCACCGACTCCGGGGTGTTGCCGATGCTGCCGACGATCACCCCGAGCAGCAGGAACGTGGTGATGCCCAGGACCAGCACCGGGATCAGCAGCGGCCACCGGGACGCGGGCACCAGGTCGAAGCCGGGCAGCATCGCCACGCCCACGAACAGCGCCGACTGGACCAGTCCCACGCCCACCGCGAGCACGTAGCGGGACCCGATGACGGCGGACAGCGGTGCGGGCGACATGCGGATCATCCGCAGGATGTCGTCCGCCCGCCACTGCATCAGCGTGAACCCGATGCCGAACACGGCGGCGTTGGCGACGCCCCAGGACAGCACGCCGGACGCGGTGTACGACAGGTACGAGAAGCCGCTCTCCTCCACGTCCCGGCCCCGGAAGATCAGGCCGAAGACGACGAGGAAGATCAGCGGGAAGGCGAAGGTGAAGAAGACGGTGGTCTTGTCCCGGACCTGCGCGCGGTAACCCGCCGCGGTCAGGGCGGTGTAGGCGCTCATGCCTGCTGCTCCTGGTGGTTCGGGGCCCGGTCGTCGTCCGGGGCCGTGACGCCGTCCGTCCCGCCGGCCCGGCGGGCGGTGATGTCGAGGTAGACGTCCTCGAGGCTCGGCATGCGGGTCTGCACGCCGTCCAGTCCGGTGAGGGGGTCGAGGGCGGCCAGCACCCGTCCGGTCTGCTTCGTCTCCAGCACCAGGTGCCCGCCCTGCACGGTGACCCGGTCCACGCCCGGCAGCGCGGCCGCCGCGGCCTCGTCGATCCGGCCCGCCGGCACCAGCAGCCGCCCGCCCGCGCCGAACGAGCCGATGAGGTCCTGCGGCGCGTCGGTGACCACGAGCCGTCCCGCGACCAGGATGCCCACGCGGTCGCAGAGCGCCTCCGCCTCGTCCAGGTGGTGCGTCGTGTAGACGATGGTGCGGCCCTCGGCCTTGAGCCCCCGCAGCACCTCCCACAGGTCGCGCCGCCCCTCCGGGTCGAGGGAGGCCGTCGGCTCGTCGAGGAAGATCAGCTCCGGCCCGTGGACCAGGGCGGAGGCGATCGCCAGCCGCTGCCGCTGGCCGCCGGAGAGGTCGTCGACCCGGACGCGGTGCCGGTCGCCGAGACCCACCGCCTCCAGCGTCGCGTCGACGGCCGCGCGGGACGCGCCGTAGAGCGCGGCGACGGTCCGCAGGTGCTCATGCACGGTCTGCCGCACGAAGAATGCCGACGACTGGGTCTGCACCCCTAGCCGGGGCAGCAGCCCGGTGTTGCGGGGCCACGGGGACTCGCCGAACACCGCGACGGAGCCGGAGTCGGCCTTGCGCAGCCCCTCCATGATCTCCACCAGGGTGGACTTCCCGGCGCCGTTGGGGCCCAGCAGGCCGAAGAACTCGCCGCGCCGGACGTCCAGGGTGACACCGTCGACGGCCCGTCGGTCGCCGTACCGTTTGGTCACGTCCCGGACCGCGACGGCCGGTGGGGTCCCGTCGCCGGTGACGGGGGTGGTGGGGGTCATGTCCGGTACCTCATTCATGGGTCGAGCGGTCCTCGGTGCGGGGGCCGGGCCGCCTCGTCGGAGGGCGGGCCGCGGGCGGCCCCGGTACGGCGGCGTCGGCGGGGTCATCGCATCACCAGCAGGGCGACGGCGGTACCGCTTCCGGCCACGGCCAGCAGCACCAGGACGACCGCCGTGACCGCGTACGCGGTGTGCAGACGGCGGGCCCGCGGCGGGTAGGCGGCGACCGCGGCCCGGCCGCTCCGCCGCAGCTTCAGGTAGGCGAGCGTCTCGGGGGCCAGGTTCGCGGTGCCCAGGGTGTGGCTCAGCATCCGGTAGCCGTCCAGCGGCGGCAGCGGCACCAGGTTGCTCAGCGCCTGCACGATGCCGACGAACAGCATGCCGGTGAGCGGCGCGCGGGCCGGGTCGGACGGGTCCAGCAGTGCCCACCACAGCCCGAAGGGCAGCAGGAGCAGCAGGTTGACGTGGGCTCCCGCGGCGGCGACCACGAGCTTGGCCCGACGCCCGGGAAGGAACAGGTAGTTGCCGACCGTGCAGTACATCATCATGGCCGGGAACCGCCAGCGCAGGCCGATCTCCGTGACCTCCCCGCCGTAGTGCCGGGCGGCGACGCCGTGGGCGAGTTCGTGCGCGCAGACGCTGCACCACAGGAACACCGCGAACGGCACCAGCAGCAGGGGCCGGGTCAGCAGCTCCCAGGTGCCCTCCAGGGCCGCCCCCGGGTCGGCCAGGACGGCCACTGTCATCACCAGGACCGCCGCCAGCAGCGGCAGTTGGACCCCGGGGTGCAGCAGCGGCCGCAGCAGCCGGTGCAGCCGCCCGGTGGTGGCCTGCGCGTCGGCGACGGTACGGCGGCTGCCCTTCCAGACGGTGCCGGTGCGGGCCGGCGGCGATGCGGGCGGAGCGGGGTCCGGGGAGCCGTCGAGCAGGCCGCGCGTGCCCAGCAGCCCCAGCAGCCGCGTCCACTGCTCCGGCGGGAGCCGCCGCCGGAAGCGTTCGGCGTACGCCGCCTCGACGTCGTCGGCGTTCCGGGTGCCGTCGAGCAGGCCGAGGACGAACCGCTCCCGGGGGCCGATCTCGAACGCGGCGCCGCTGACGGGGTGTTTGACGAGGTGCACGGTCCGCGGACCCCGCAGCAGCGCGGGCCCGATCAGCACCCCGTCGCGCAGGGCGGGCCGGTACGCCCGCACGGCGTCGGCCGGACGCGGCGGGGCGGAGCCGTCGGGGGCGGCGGCCGGTGCGGCGGTGGCCGGGGCGGCGGCGCCGGGGTCGGGAGCATGCGGGGCGGAGCCGCCCGGGACCGGGCCGGCCGGGACGCTGCCGCCGAGGGCGGCTCCGTCGGGCGCGGGGTCCGCCCGGTCCGCCCGGTCCGGGCGGCCGGGGGCCGGGGCGCCGGCGGCGCGGCGTTCGGTGGCGCTCACGAGGCGTCTCTCCGTTCCCCGTCGGCCTCCGGTTCCCGCAGGACACGGCCGAGGACGAAGGCCAGGTACGCCTCGTCCCGGATGGTCACGTGCAGCCGGTTGTTGGTCATGTGCATGTACGGCGAGAGCAGGCGGGGCAGGACGGCCGGGACGTGCGTGACGGTCACCAGCGGGGCCGCGTCCGGGTCCTCGGCCCGCTCCTGGCCGGCGTCCTCGCGGGCCGGCCCCTCCCACGCGGGGAAGGCCAGGTCCCCGCGTTCCGTCAGCTCCACCACCCGCGCGCGGAGCTCCAGGCAGTGCTCGGCCCAGCGCCGCAGGAAGGGCGGCAGCCGGTCCGTGCCCCCGTCCGCCACGACCCCGCGCAGCATCGCGAACCGGGCGCCGAGCGCGGGTGCCATCTGCGCGTAGGTGCGCTCGTACTCGGTGGAACCGATGAAGCCGGTGCCGGGGAACAGCCGGTGCCAGAACGCGTAGTAGGAGTCCAGGTAGTCGGCGAGCCGATCCTCCTCGGGCAGGAAGCAGCTCGCCATCACCATCATCAGCTGCGCCGACGTGCCGAGCAGCACCGTCCGCACGTGCAGGTTCATGGTCCGGTACGCCTCCAGCACCAGGTCGCTGGAGTGCCGGAAGTGCCACTCGGCCAGTTCCACCCCGGCCGGGCCGCCGTACTTGGCGTACTCGGGCGCGTAGACCTCGTACGAGCGGGAGTTGTTCGGCCGCAGGTTCATCCGGCCGTCCGGGCCCATGTAGCGGGCCCGGTCCTCCCCGGGGAACTCGATGTCGAACAGGGAGTTGTAGAAGTCCTTCAGGAACCCGGAGTCGACCTCGTAGAGCGCCGGGCGGGACTTCAGGAAGCCGTCGATCGCCTCCTCGGCGCGGCGGCGCACCTCCGGTTCGGCCTCCGGGCCGCTCGGCCGCAGCCGCAGCCGCACGTGCGGGCCCTCCAGCCAGTAGTTGATGAAGAAGTAGCCGGACAGGAGGCCGTCCGCGGTGAGCCCGTCGACCAGCGGGCGCACGCAGTTGACCAGCAGGGGCTGCGGGTTGGCGGCGTAGAAGACGTGCAGGGCCAGCCAGGGCGGGGAGTCCGTGCCGGGGCCCGGCCGGAACGCCGCGGGCTCGGTCAGATCGGGCATGACGGGGAGACCTCCGTGGGGGACGAGGGCAGGGGGCGGGTGGTGAAGGTCTCCACGGCCAGCTCGGCCACGTGCCGGCCGCGCGCGGAGGTGAGGTGCAGGGCGTCCTCGGCGGGGAGCATCTCCCGGAACGTCACCCGGACACCGGGCTCCCGCTCCACCAGCGCCTCGAAGGCGGCCAGCGAGAGCGGACTGTCGAAGTCGACGTACAGGGGCTTGGCCCCCACCGGACCCCGGTCGGGGGCCAGCACGGTGGCGAAGCAGCGGTCGGGCAGCCCGTGTGCCCGCTGCCAGCGCAGCCAGCGCAGGTAGTGCTCCTCCTCCCCGGAGCCGGGCTCGCGGACCGGCAGCACCTCGGCGTCGGCGGTCCAGCTGCGGCGGCTCACCACCACGTTCCCGTGCCGCACGCGCGGTCTGCGGGTGACCCCGTCCACCGGCTCGCCCTCGGGGACGCCCGCCCACACGTCGACGGGGGCCATGGTGCTGGGGGAGAGCAGCAGCAGGGTGCGCGGGATCTCCGGGAGCGCGACCGGCACCAGGTAGCCGAGGTAGACCGGGACGACCTCGCGGCCCAGGCGGCGGGAGCGCAGCACCAGCCGGCCGGCCCGTTCGTCGTGCTCGACGTAGAGGTCGTCGAGGTGGATGCGGGCGTCCTCCGGTACCGAACTCGTCTCGCCGGGGCAGACGATGTGGTGCCCGGTCAGGCGCCCGTGCAGGTTGAGGTTGCTGCTGACCGGCCCGCCGGTGACCTCCGCGAACACCGCCCCCTCCGGCGTCAGGGCGGCCATCTCCTCGCGCAGCGTCGCGGAGAGCCCCGGCCCGTCGCCGCCGCCGGCGTCCGGTCCCACGCCGTCGTAGAGGTGGGTGAACCGGCTGAAGGGGAAGGCCAGTCCGCCGTACGACTTGTTCAGGACGACCAGATCACGGTCGGGTCCCTCCGGGGCCCGGCAGAGCTGGAGATGGTGGCTCTGGGGCGTGAAGTGCGTAGTGAGCGGCTCCAGTTCGGTCGCCGTTCCGGCCAGCAGTCCCTCGGGGAGCTCCAGTTCCTCCGCGTCCCGGCCGTCCTGCCACAGGGCGCGCATGCCGTCGTGGAAGTGGCGGCGGGCACGGTCGAGGGTGCGCATCTCGTCCTGCCCGAGCCAGTTCTCCTCCGGAACGTAGGCGCCCGAGGCGTCGAAGGGCACGCGCCGGCCGGTGAAGGACACGTACTGGTCGAAGAAGTCCTCGTGGAAGTCGTGCACCAGGCCCAGCAGGTCGTCGCAGCGGCCCCCGCGGCCGTAGCGGGCGAGGAAGAAGCCGAGCAGGGTGACGCGGTGCGGCAGCGTCAGGTCGAACAGCGGCAGCACCCCCTCCACGGCCCGCAGCGACCTCCCGGTGTCCCCGCCCAGCACCCCCGGACCGCACACCAGGTCACCCCCGGTGTCGACGTCCTCGTACACCAGGGTCTGCGGCAGCGTCGGCTCCTCGGCCCCCAGGTCGCGCTGCGCGTCCAGCAGGCCGGCGCGCAGGGTGCTCAGCAGGGCGCGGCGCCCGGCGGTGTCCGCCCGCGGGTAGCGGTCCAGGCACCGCGCCGGGCCGTCCAGCAGGCCGGCCAGCCGGTCCGCCCAGGGCACCGCGAGGGAGCGCAGCGCCTCCTGGTAGGACCGCAGCGGGTCACGGCTGTGCACGTCGGTGCGCAGCACCGGGACCTGCACCATGCCCAGGTCCAGCAGCGCCGACGCGTACCGCTCGCACTCCTCGCGCCCGGCGCCGTGGTCGCGCTCCAGCCGGTCCACCAGGTCCCGGTGCCGCACCGGCGCCTCGCGGTCGCCGAGCCACTCCAGGAGGGCCTCCAGGGTGCCGCTGCTGCGCAGGAAGAACAGCCGGTCGCGCACGGCGTCGAAGGTCACCGCCGCGCTGTCGTCGCCCGCGGTCGTCACGTGCCGCACGTAGCGGATGCGGTCGGCGTCGCGTCCCCAGCCGGGGGACAGGACCAGGGGCAGGTCGCGGCGGCGCTCCGGGTCGGCCGTGATCAGCTCCGTCAGCCGGGTCAGCACCACCACGTTGAGCCGGACATGGCTCACCCAGTCCTCGCCGCACGTCAGACCGGCCCCGTCGTCCCCGGGCGGACCGGCGAAGGTGCCGAGGCCGACACCGGTGAAGGTGCTGAACGGGCTGGTCTTGCAGGCGGTGCGGTACAGGTACGTCAGTGCCGACCGCTCGATCTTGCGCAGCCTGCTGCCCGGCCGCCCCGAACCGTCCTTCAGGTAGGAGTCGAGCCGGCCGTCGAGGGCGGGCGAGCCGAGCAGCAGGCCGTGCCGCAGCCGGTCGTCGGCCAGCGCGGTGCGCAACGCCCGTCGGCTGTCGTCCAGTTCGGCGGCGAGCAGGTCCCCGCCGTCCGCGCGCAGCTCCTCCAGCCGGGCGCGGTCGCGCAGCCAGTCGGCGGTGCGCCGGCCGGTGTCCGGGTCCCGGGCCGTCACCAGGCGGACGGCGGCCTCCGGGTCTGCGGGGAGCCGGTTGTTGAACACCTGACGGCGCAGGTTGATCAGGGACCTGCGCGCGGCGGCGTCGCCGGGCGCCTCGTCGGGGCCGGTGGTCGCCTTGACCAGGGTGTGCAGCAGGTCGCTGAGTTCCGCCCCGGCCGCGGTCAGCCGGGTCTCCTCGGTGAGCACGACCTCCGCCCAGCGGCGGGTGCGGGGGCAGCGCAGCCCGTGCACGGTCTCGATCGGCAGCCCGGCCGCGCGGAGCACGAACCGCCGTCCGGGCTCCCAGTGGGTGCCGGCGGGGCCGGGCAGGGCGGCGGGGGCGGGTGCGGGTGCGGGAGCGGGTGCGTCGGCTCCGTCGGCCGGGCGCGGGGCCGTGTCCGGAACGGGGTCCGAGGCCGCGGTGAGGTCCGGGGCCGCGGTGGGGTCCGGGGTGCCGGACTCGGTGGGTGTCATGAGCAGTCCTCTGCGGCCGTCAGGCGATCTCGTGGCGGAAGTCGGCGGACCCGGGCCGTTCGTGACCGAGGGCCATGATGAGCAGCGGGGCCTCGTCGCTCTCCGTCAGCCCCAGCCGCTCGGCGTACGACACGTTGTCGAACCCCAGGGCCACCCCGGCGCCCAGGCCCAGCGCGGAGGCCGCCACGTAGAAGCTCTGGGCGACGGCCCCGGCGGTCCCGACGGCGAGCCGGTACCCGCGGTCCCCGACGGCGTCCAGGACGGCCGTGGTCCGCACCGTCGGCACCAGGACGGCACCGGCCTGCTCCAGGTTGTAGTTGGCGAGGAAGTAGTTCCGCTGGAGGAACTCCCCCTGCGGGCCTGGATGGACGAGGCGCAGCTCGTCCCGGTCCGGGTCGTAGGCGTAGGCCCCCTGTGCCACGTCCTGGACGTGGTTGACGCACGCGTAGAGCCGGGCGAGGCGGAGGCGGCCCGAGGGGTCGCTGTCACCGGCCAGCCGGGTCTGCGCACAGGCCGCCAGGACCGCCGACAGCTCCCCGGCCCTGGTCCGGCGCCGGGCGTCGAACCGGCCGAAGCTGGAACGGCGTTCACGCAGCGCCCGGCGGACACCGGTGTCGGGGAAGGTGGGTGTGGGGAGGGGGACGCGCGGGGTGGCGGGGGTGGCGGGAGCGGTGGCGGCGGCAGCGGCCAGGGCGCCGGGGGCGGGCCGGGTGGTGGCACCCGCCAGGGTCGCGGCGTGCATGGCGTTCAGCGCGTCGAACTCCAGCAGCCTGCGGGAGCGTTCGGCGTCCCGGTGCCGCGCAGCCGGCCGGTGCCGTGGGTCCGTTCGCGGCCGGTCCACCGGGGCGGCGGGTTCTGGGGTGCCCGATCCTGGGGTGCCGGGGTCACGGGCGCCGCCGGGTTCACGGGCGCCGCCGGGTTCCTTGTCCGCCCAGTGCAGGGGCACCACACCGAACACCGTCTCCTGCTCTCCCGGCACGCCCAGCAGCTCGTTCAGCCGGGGCTCGTCGAACCACAGCACCGGTGCGATCCGCAGGCCCCGGGGCGCGGCCCAGATCCGCCACGTCTGCACCAGGGTGCCGAGGTCGGTGCAGACCACGTGGAACGAGAAGCTGTTGTACTTGAAGGAGTTCTGCCAGTACTTGACCGAGAGGATGAGGTACTGGTCGGTGTCCAGGGCCTCCGCGGGGGCGTCGGCTCCCAGGGCGTCCCGCACCCGGTCCGTGACGTCACCGGTCAACAGCCGCTGCAGAGCGTGCCGTTGGACGTCGTAGTGGTGCAGCCCCGGGGTGAGCGGTGCGGACGGGCCGGAGGCCCAGTGGACGGCCATCGGATAGAGCCCGCCCCCGCCCGCCGTGCCGCGCGACCAGTTGGCGTGGGTGTGGAACGGCAGCCCGGGCAGGTCGGTGTTGGCCTGGATGCCCAGGCGCCGGCCGGTCAGGCCGTAGGAGTCCCGCAGCATCGCCGACAGCAGCGGCACGGTGAACCCGGGGGAGTGGTCCGCGTCCCGGGCGGGAACGGAGTCGGGCAGCAGCCCCGGCGCGACGGGGACGTCGGTCAGGTCCTCGGTGCCGGGCAGGGCGAACGCCGGTGCGCCGGGGTAGAACTTGCCCTTGCGCGGGCCGTCGTCCCAGTCCACGACGTGGTCGGTGGGCTCCATCGGGACGCGGCCGCGGTGCAGGACCGCGTGCGCGTACTCATGGGCGTACCCCATGGCATCCCCCTTTCCTTGTGTCCTTCTGGCTTCGGTGCGAGCAGTGCTCTCGATGCGGGCGGTGCTCGCGGTGTGAGCAGTGCTCTTGAGGTGAGCGGTGCTCTCGGCGTGAGCGGTGGTCTCGGTGTGAGCGCTGCTCTCGTGCGAGCAGGGCTCTCGGGTGTGAGCGGTGCTCACGGCCGTGAGTCGTGCTCTCGCGCGAGCAGTGCTCCTGCGTGGGAGCACCGCTCTCGATGTGCACGGCGTCGGCGGTGCTCGTGGCACTAACGCTGGTCACGGTGCTCCCGCTAGTCACGGTGCTCCCACTGTTCACGGTGCTCCCGCTGTTCACGGTGCCCGTGGTGGGCGGGGCGGTGCGGTGGCCGGTCATGGGAACGGGTGGGGGCCGGGGTTGAGGTCCGCCGGGGTGAGGTCGTCCGGCCGCAGACCGGCCTCCCGCAGCGCGGTGAACATCCGTGGCAGGTGCCGGGCGCGTTGCCGGCTCCAGCCGAAGTCGAGCGGGAGCAGCCCCGGCACCAGCACCTTGACGGTGTGCAGGCCGAGGGCACGCTGCTCGGGCGCGGTCTGGTCGACGACGACCACGTCGAACCCGGCCTCCGTCACCGCTTCCACGGCCGCGAGCAGGTCGTCCCGCACGTCCGGACCCGTACCGTCCGCGCGGTCCCAGCGCAGCGCGGCCACCTCCCGCGGCTCCGGCGGCGGGGCGGTGCCTGGCGCCGGGCGCAGCAGGAAGTCGGCGAACCGGCCCATGTCCGGGACCGCGTAGACCAGCGGGTGGTCGTGCAGGCTGGTGATCCGCGTGAAGTCGGCGGCCATCGCCCGGTAGGCGGCCTCGTCGCGCCGGAAGCGCTGGAGCAGTTGCACCGAGTCGGTGGCGATCTCGCACAGCGCCGCCGCGAGCGCCGCCTCCGGGTCGAGGGAGGCCCCGGCGCCGAAGCACATGCGGGCCGGGCCGCCGTCGAACCGCTCCGCCACGCCGGTCACGACCGGCACCGGGAAGGTGATCCGGGTGTCGAAGAACCGCGCCCGGTAGCCGTACAGGGCCATGCGCTCGACCATGAACCGGGTGCGCGGGTCCGTGCTGGTCGCCGGGTCGATCTCGGGCAGCGGCTGTCTTCCGTGCCAGGCCAGCAGGAAGGCGTCCCGCTCCAGCACCTCCATCAGCCCGCTCAGCACGGCCTCCTCCAGACTGCCCCCGGAGGCGCAGCCGTTGGAGCTCTCCTGCACGAACCGGTGCTCGATGCCCGGCTTGTGGTAGTAGGCGAGGATCTCCGGAACCGGCCGGGCACGGCCGTCCCGCAGCGACCACCCCCACACCCACGGGACGGGGCGGTCCGGCGTGAAGGGCGGCACCCACGGGTTCGCCCGGTGGAACGCGTCCGTGTACAGGCCGGTCTGCCGCGGGTCGACGGCGTCCGGACCGAGGTCGTCCAGTGTGGCGGTGAGCGTGACGGCGCGGCCCCGGGCCCGCATCCCCGCGTACCGTTCGAGGCCCTCCAGCACGCCGATCAGGGTGCTGTCGTGGTAGGTGTCGGCGTGACCGCCCCAGAACGTCTCGCGCAGGTAGTCTCCCGAACGGCTGGAGAAGCAGCCCACGGTGGCGGAGGTCGTCGGCGAGGTGACGTCGCAGACGACGGACGGTCCGACCGCGCCCCAGTGCGGGTTGGCGAACGCGTCCACCTGAAGGCCGTGGGCGTCCACCGGTCGCACCCTGCTGACGCCCGGCCGGTACTTGGGCGCGGGGCGCAGGTCCAGGACCGCGGTCTCGTCGGTCACCGGCTCCGGGCGCGCGCACTCGGGGCAGTCCGGCTCCGGCACCAGGGGGTGGTGACGCACCGTCAGCCGTTCGAGGTCCACCAGCCACACGTCGGGGAACGGCCGCCCCTCCTCCCCGGCCGGGTCCGCGGCCCGCCGGGCGATCAGGGCGGCGACGGCGTGCGCGGCGAAGGGGACCAGGTACGGCCACGGGCCCGCCTCCCGGGTCCCGCCCCGCAGTTCGAGCCCTTCCCGCAGACCGACCGTGCGCACCGACTGCCAGCGGCGCCGCAGACAGGTCCCGCAGCCGGGGCGCCCCCCGGCGGGCCACGGGCCGACGACCACGTGCCGCCCGTAGAGGTGCACGGGCAGGGCGTCGGCGGCCGGGGGCCCGGTGCCGTCCCGGCCGCCGGACGGGGGCGCCGCGGACGGGCCGGCGATGCCGAACGCGTCACGCACGCCGAGGGCACCGACCGTCACGGCGGGCGGCGGCGGATGCGGCGCGGGCGCCAACTCGGCCAAGGAGCGGTTCAGTTCGGCGGCGAAGTCGCGGCAGGCGGCTTCGCGGGTGCGGAGCGCCGCCGGGGAGGCCACGGTGCGGGTGGTGCCGCTTCCGGTGCCGGTGTGCGGGGGGACCGGGGCGTGGGCCGGGGTGTCCGGCGCGGTCCCCGGTCCGGCGAGGTCAGTCGTCATCGTCGGCCGCCTTCGTGAGCAGGACCCGGACGGTGTGGATCCCGGCGGCCGGCAGGTCGGCGGCGTGGGTGGGGACCACCATGGCGTCCCGTTCCGCCGCGGCCAGCCGTTCCAGCACGTCGGGCCACGACACCGGAGCGGGCGGCGGCCCCGCCGTCCCCGGTCCCGCGGTGACCGGTACCAGCGCCGCGTCGAGGTCCGCCAGCAGCGGGTCCCCGGTGTCGGGTTCGCCCAGTACGCCCTCCGCCGCGAGCTGGACGGTGCCCAGCAGGTCGCGCAGCGCGTCGACCGCCGCCGCGGTCCGGTCCAGGGCGGCCCCGACGGCCCACGGCACCGGCCCGGCGGCCTCCCCCGGGGCGGCCTGGGCGGCCTGGGCGGCCGGGGCGTCCGAGGCCGGGCCGGACGCGTCGGGGCGGGTCCTGGCCAGGACGACGGACACACCGCTGCGGTCCGCCTCGCCGAGGTCGAGGAGTTCGACGTCCAGCCCCATGTGCCCGGCCGACCGCAGCAGGAAGACGGCCTCCGCGTCCCCGTCCACCTCGGCGGAGGCCAGCGGTGCGACCCGCCCGGCGCCGCGCACCGACCGGCGCAGCGCGTCGTGCGCGAGCGCCGACAGCAGCCCGGCCGCCGCGGCCTCCGGCAGTGAGCCGCCCGCCCCCGCCCCGGCCCGGGACGGCTCGAACCGGCGGTCCTGGTTGTCCGGCCCGAACGGCCGCACCGCACCCGCCGGGACCAGCACCTGTTTCTTCGTCAGCAGCGAGGTGCCCGCCACCCAGCCGGCCACCGGATCACCGCCCACCCCGGAGGCCGTGGTCAGCGCGTCCGGGGACACCCGCGGCAGCGGGTGGTCCTGGGCCCGCACCCCCCGCCCCGCCCGGTCCGCCCGGTCCGCCTCCGGCGCGTCCGCCCGAGCGGCACCGGGCGGCGTCCCGGGAACGGAGGCCGGGACGGTGACGGCGGGGACCACGTGCTCGGCGTAGACCGCGGCGGCGGCGTCCAGGGCCCGCAGCCGGGCGCCTGCGGTGTGCTGCACGTCGAACGCGGCCACGGTCCTGGTGCCGGCCGCACCGAGTCCCACCTCGACGGCGCCGACCTTCAGCGGGGTCTGCGTGACCGGCTCGTCCGCGTACCGGGTGAAGACGCCGACCGACGGCCGGAGCGCGAGCGCGCGGCGGTCCAGTTCGGCGAGCGGCCCCTCGGTCGCGTCGTCGTCCGGTGCGGCGGCCACCACGGGCTCGAAGACCGGCCGCGGCGGGGCCGCCGTGAGGTCGACGGCCTCCGCAAGCGCCTGCGCGGGACGGCAGAACGGGCAGCGCGGATGCGGCAGCAGTCGCTCCGCCAGGACGTCGAAGGACGCCATGTCCTGCACCAGGACCTGCCCCCGCGTCTCGGCCGGCAGCGCCCCGGTGACCAGCCGGAACACCTCGTAGCCCAGCAGGTTGCCGAGCATCGCCGCGAGCGGGCCGCGCGGTGCCGTCCCGCCGCCCGTGTCCAGAGCCAGCCCGCTCCACAGCTCGGCGGCCACCGCGGCGTCCGCCGCGCCACCGTTCGCGCCGAGCCGCAGGGCCGCGCAGGCGACACAGCCCGCCGTGCCCGCCGCGTCCCCGGCGGCCCCCGTGGTGAGCGGGCCGACCACGGCACGGCCGCCGAACGTCCACGCCGGCAGCAGCACCCGGCCCTCGGGGACGCCGGCGCCCAGCAGGCCGACCGCCGTCCGGAACGCGTCGCGACCGCACGCCGCGACCACCACGTCGTACCCCTCGAACGCCGCCCACCCCTCCCGGCCGGGACCGGCCCCCGTGCCGGGCAGCACCGTCACCTCGGCCGGGCTGCCCTGCGCCGTGTACCGGGCCGCCTCGGCCCGCACCGCCTCCAGATCCCGTGCGGTGGCGTAGCCCGTGGCGAGCGACTCCTCGACGGCGACGGACGCGCAGCCGTTGCGGATCAGCGACAGGGCGGCCCACCGGGCGACCTGGCCGTCCCCCAGCACGGCCACCCGGGTGCCGCGGAACGCCGCGAACGCCCGCTCGGCGCCGTCGGCGTAGTGGTCGATGTAGGCGATCTGCTGGGCGAAGCGGTCGGCGACGGCCGGCGGCAGCGCCTCCGCCGACGCTCCGCCCCCGCCGTCGGCCCCTGGGGGAGCGGGCACCGAGCGGGCGAAGCCGCGCGTGTAGAGGGCCTTGACCAGCCCGCCCACCATCGCCTTCTGCGGATCCTTGAAGCCCGCGCAGATCTCGGCCACGGTCCGGCTGCCGTCCAGGTGCGGGACGAGGAGCGTGGCGAAGCGGTAGGCGGAGGGGGAGGTGACCTGGAACCCCCCGTCGGCGTTGTGGAAGATCACGCCGCCCGGCGTCTCGGTGAACAGCACGTCGCGGCGCACCCTGGGCCGGGTGTCCGCGGTCTCCTCGTACGGCGTGGTGGACATGCTCGGGTCGTACCTCCGGGTGGGGGCCTGGCGGCCGATGCGGGTGGACGAGCGGTGGGAAGCGGTGGGGGTGGGAGGCGGTGCGGCGGGAGGCGGTGGGGAAGCGGTCCTGGGGCAGTCGGTTCCGGCCGGCTCCGCTGCCCGGTGAGTGCGTGCGGGCGTGAGGGTGTGCCGGTGCTTTCGGGTGCGTCGGTATCGGTGGATCTGCGGTGGTATGGACGTCCGTTGGTGGGTGTGCGGGGGTGGGGTCCGGGGGCAGGGGTCCGGCGGCAGGGGTTGGAGGGTTCGGGGTGGTGGCGCGTCGGCGGGGGCGGTGCGGGCCGGGTGCGGGCGGGTCAGGTGGCTCCGGACGGCAGGGCGTGCCGGGCGGCGGGCAGGAGGGCCTGCGTGGCCTCCCCGGACCGCGCGGCACGGTGCAGGGCGTGCGCGCGGAAGAGCGCGTTCATCCGCAGCAGGCCCGGTTGTTCCTCGTCGAGGAGACCGCGGTCGAGGAGTTGTTCCAGCACCTCCTCCGCACGGGTCTCGGGCACCGCGAGGGCTCCGGCCGCCTCCGGCGGGGTCAGCGTCCCGCTCAGCCGGGCCAGCCGCAGGTGCGCCTCGGCCAGCGGCGCGGGCAGCCGGCGCAGCGCACCGTCGAGGATCAGCGGTACGGACATGCGGGGATCGTCGGGCAGTGCCAGCCGGGCGGGCAGGTCCCGGCGCAGCCAGGCGGCGCAGTCGGCGAGGCGCTGGGCGGGACGGGTCAGCAGCCGGGCCGTCACGATGCGCAACGCCAGCGGGACGTGCCCGCACAGGTCGGTGAGCGCGCGGGCCGCGGCGTGCTCCGCGGCCACCCGCTGCCGGCCGAGGACCCGGGTGAGCAGGTCGTGGGACTCCTGCCGGGGCAGCGCCCCCAGGTGCAGTACCGCGGGGCCGTGCGTGGCCACCAGGGCCGCCAGCCTCCTGCGGCTGGTCACCACGACGGCTGCCCCGGCGGTCTGGGCGGCCGTGCCGGCGAGCAGGTGGCGCACCTGGTCCGGGTGCATCACGTCGTCCAGCACCACCAGGCGGGCGCCGTGGGGCGTCCCGGGCGCGAGCCGGGACCGCAGTTCCGCCGCCGCCTCCTCGACGGCCCGGGGCGTCCCGTCGGGCGTCGTGAGCGACACCAGCACGGCACCGCCGGGATACCGGTCGGCGACCAGGTGGGCGGTGTGCCGGGCCAGCGCCGTCTTGCCCATCCCGGGACCGCCGGAGATCACCGCCGTCACGGGTGCCGCGCCGTCCGGTGCGCGGTCCGTCCGGCTCAGGTGTCCGACGAGGTCGGCGGTCTCGCCGGCCCGCCCGGTGAAGCCGGGCACGCTCGGCAGCCGGGGCGCGGGGACCGTGCCGTGCGCCGGACCGCCGGCCGGGACGAGCCGGCGGTCCGGCTGCTCGCCGGGGGAGGACGGCCCTGCGCCGGGGCGGCGCGGCTGGTCGCCGGAACCGGGCGGCCGGTGCTCGGGGAGGACGGCCCTGCTCTCGGGGCCGGCGGTCCGGCCGGGGAGGAGGGAGGGCCCGTCCCCGAGGCGGTTGGGGGCGTCCGAGAAGCCGGGGGAATGCTCGCCGAGGGGCGTCGCACCGTCGGCCGAAACGATTCCGCTCCGACCGTCCCCGGCCCCGGCGTCCACCAGATCGCCGCCCCCCGTACCGTCGGGGCTCATGCTGTCGGGGAGACCCGGACCGCCGCAGAACGCGTGGACGTCGGAAGGGCAAACAGTGCCGGGAGCGCCGAAAGTGCCGGGAGCGCCGGGGGTGGCGCCGGGAGCGCCGGGAGCGCCGGGCGTGGCGCCGGGCGGTGCGCTGCCTGCGGCCGCCGCGGAAGCCGCGGCGGGGGCGGCGGCCTCGCCGCGCGGAAGACCACGCAGCTCCTCGCCCCGCAGGATGGCCAGTTCCAGGGCTTGCAGCGGAGGGCCGGGGTCGATCCCGAGTTCCTCACGGAGCCGGCCGCGGATCCGGCGGTACTCGGCCAGCGCCTCGTTCTGCCGTCCCGCTCCGTACAGGGCCCGCATCAGCTGCGCCGACAGCCCCTCGTGCTGGGGGTAGGCCCCCGTGGCCTCCCAGAGGTCCACGAGGACCTCACGGCATCGGCCCTGCGCCAGATGCAGCTCGCAGACCCGCTCCAGCACGCGCAGCCGCTGCTCGGCGAGCCGGGGCACCTCGTCGCGGTGCAGCAGCTCCGAGGGGACGTTGGCCAGGAGCGGCCCGCGCCACAGCCCCAGGGCGGTGCGCAGCAGCGGCAGTTCGGCCTCGCCCGCACCGGACGCCTCGGCCGTCAGGCGGCGGAAGTGCAGCAGGTCCAGGGTGTCGGCGTCGGCCGCGAGGCGGTAGCCGCCGGCGACCGCGACCACCATCCGTTCCGCGATGCCGTACTTGGCGAGCAGACGGCGCAGGCGCAGCACACAGCTCTGCAGCGCGGACTTCGCGGTGGCCGGCTGCTTCTCCCCCCAGACCGCTTCCAGGAGGCGGTCCGTGGGGACCACCTCGCCGGGCCGGAGCAGCAGCGCCGCGAGCAGCGACGTCGGCTTCGCCGGTGGCAGGACCACCGCGTCACACCCGTCCGTCACGCTCAGCGGGCCGAGCAACTGAAAACGCACAGCCTTCCCCCGTTGACCCTCGAACTCCTGCCGCATCGGCCGGCAACCGGCTCCTCGCGGAGCGGTGGTCCTGCCGCCGTGCCTGACCCACCGGGGAGCGGTGGCTCATTCGTGTTCCGTTCTTCTCGCCCCCGGCGGGGGTGAGGCGGAAGTTGTGAAGCGGTTGCGTGTATCCGCCTTCGTTCTTGTGGCAGTCGTGAGTGTCTACCGGCGTAGAACGGGGGTCAAGGGGTGGTCGTGGAATCACTTGTGGACGAGTTCCGGCCGCTGACGCCTCGTCAACTCGGTTGTCTGTCAGCATCGTTACAGGTGGACGCACTGGCGACGGTCCGGGTCCGAGGCGTCGAGGAGGCGTCCGCCGTGTGAAAAGCAAGCGCGGACGCGGCCCGGCGTTCGCCGAACCGTGCCGAGGAGTTCACCCCGCGTCTGTCGGCGTCTGTCGGCGTCCCGTCGGCGCCCCGGCACCGGCGGACGGCCCGCGTCCGGGCACGCCTGACACCCGGCCCGCCCCGTCCTCGGCGAGGACGGCGCGAACCGGGTGTCACCGCACCGCCGGGGTCAGGCGGAGCAGGAGGTGGTGCTGCAGGTGGAGCTGGACGTCGAGGTGGAGCTGGTGCTGGTGCAGCCGGCCAGCACGACCTCGCTGGCGTCCGAGTAGTCGGAGATCTCGAAGGTCTCGGCCTCGAGCTCGAGGATCTCGTCGGCGAGGGTGCTGAGGTTGTTGTCCATGACGTCTCCCGAAGGGTCGGGGCGGACCCGTGACCGGGCCGCCGTGGCTACCTCGCCCAGTCCAGCGGACCCCGCTCACCGTTCGGCATGCCTCCCGCTGTCATACCGCTGGCACGCCGCGCCAGCGCGAGCGGACACCGGAGCCGTGCCGGCGGGAGCGGCCCCGCGCGCCGCCGCCGACGGCGACCTTGCGCACCCTCCCCCGGGGCGCGGGGGTGCCCGGTCCGGGCGCCGGGGCCGGGGCGTCGCGTAGCCTGGCGGGATGCTCACCGAGGTCACCGCCACCCGCTACCTCACGCACCTGCGGGAGGGCGGATCCGTGCCCGGGCTCGTCGAGGCCGACGACCTCGGGACGTACGTCGTGAAGTTCACCGCGTCCGCGCAGGGCCGCAAGGCGCTGGTCGCCGAGGTGATCGTCGGTGAGCTGGCGCGGGCCCTCGGGCTGCGGTTCCCGGAGCTGGTGCTGGTGCGCTTCGACCCGGCGATCGCCGCCGGCGAGCCGCACCAGGAGGTGCGGGAGCTGCACGCGGCCAGCGCCGGGGTGAACCTCGGCATGGACTACCTGCCCGGCGCGCGGGACTTCACCCCGGAGGTGGCGGAGGTCTTCCCGGTCGATCCGCTGGAGGCCGGCCGGATCGTCTGGCTCGACGCGCTCACCGTGAACGTCGACCGCACCGTGCACAGCTCCAACCTGATGGTCTGGCCGACCCTCGGCACGGTGCCGCCGCGCCTGTGGCTCATCGACCACGGCGCCGCGCTGGTGTTCCACCACCGCTGGGACGGGCTCGACCCGCGCAAGCGCTACGACTTCCGGCACCACGCGCTCGGCTCCTACGGCCCCGACGTGCGCGCCGCCGACGCCGAACTGGCGCCCCGGGTGACCGAGGAACTGCTGCGCGCCGTCGCCGCCGAGGTGCCCGACGCCTGGCTGGCCGACGATCCCGCGTTCGCCACGCCGGACGCGGCCCGGGACGCCTACGTGCGGTACCTCCTGGCCCGGGTGCGGGCGTCCGGGGAGTGGCTGCCCACGGACTTCCCGAGCGCCGGGGAACTCGCGGAGGAGAACGCCCGGCGCGCCGCCCGCACCCGGCAGGGGCGGCCCGACTGGCTCAAGCAGGTCCCCGACCTGCACGGCAAGCCCGCCGCCCGCCAGGACTGGTCGGTGCACCTCGGCTGACGCGCGGGGCCTCAGCCCCGGAGCTGCTGGTAGGCGGGCAGGGTGAGGAAGTCGGTGTAGTCCTCGTCGAGGGAGACCCGCAGCAGCAGGTCGTGGGCCTGCTGCCAGGCGCCCGCCGCGAACGCCTCCTCGCCCGCCTCGGCGCGCAGGGACGCCAGTTCCCCGGCGGCCACCTCGCGGACCAGGTCGGCGGTGACCCGCTCGCCGGTGTCGAGGACGACGCCCGCGTTGATCCACTGCCAGATCTGGGAGCGGGAGATCTCGGCGGTCGCCGCGTCCTCCATCAGGTTGAAGATGGCGACCGCGCCGAGCCCGCGCAGCCACGCCTCGATGTAGCGGATGCCGACCTGGACGGCGTTGACCAGACCGGCGTGCGTCGGCCTGGCGTCCAGCGAGTCCACGGCGATGAGGTCCTCGGCGCGCACGTCGACGTCCTCGCGCAGCCGGTCCTTCTGGTGCGGCCGGTCGCCGAGCACCCGGTCGAAGGACTCCAGGGCGATCGGCACCAGGTCGGGGTGGGCGACCCAGGAGCCGTCGAAGCCGTCGCCGGCCTCCCGGTCCTTGTCGGCCCGCACCTTCTCGAAGGCCACCCTGTTGACCTCCGGGTCCCGGCGGGACGGGATGAACGCGGCCATGCCGCCGATCGCGTGCGCGCCGCGCCGGTGGCAGGTGCGCACCAGCAGTTCGGTGTACGCGCGCATGAACGGCGCGGTCATCGTCACCGCGTTGCGGTCCGGGAGGACGAACCGGGGCCCGGCGTCACGGAAGTTCTTGATGATGGAGAACAGGTAGTCCCAGCGCCCGGCGTTCAACCCCGAGGCGTGGTCGCGCAGTTCGTAGAGGATCTCGTCCATCTCGTACGCGGCCGTGATCGTCTCGATGAGGACGGTGGCCCGGATGGTGCCCTGCGGGATGCCGAGGTGGTCCTGGGCGAAGACGAACACCTCGTTCCACAGGCGGGCCTCCAGGTGCGACTCGGTCTTCGGCAGGTAGAAGTACGGGCCCTTGCCGAGATCGAGCAGCCGCCGGGCGTTGTGGAAGAAGTACAGGCCGAAGTCCACCAGCGCCCCGGGCACCGGGGTGCCGTCCGCGTCGGTGAGGTGGCGCTCGTCCAGGTGCCAGCCGCGGGGGCGCACGACGACCGTCGCCAGTTCCTCCGCGGGGCGCAGGGCGTAGGACTTGCCGGACACCGGGTCGGTGAAGTCGATGGTCCGGGTGAAGGCGGCGGTCAGGTTCAGCTGGCCGGTGACCACGTTCTCCCAGGTGGGCGCGGAGGCGTCCTCGAAGTCGGCGAGCCAGACGCGCGCCCCCGAGTTGAGCGCGTTGATGGTCATCTTGCGGTCGGTGGGCCCGGTGATCTCCACCCGGCGGTCGTTCAGGGCCTCGGGGGCGGGGGCGACCCGCCAGGAGTCGTCCGCGCGGATCGCGGCCGTCTCCGGGAGGAAGTCCAGGGTGGCGGTCCGGGCGATCTCGGCGCGGCGTTCCGCGCGGCGGGCCAGGAGTTCGTCACGCCGGGGGGTGAACCGCCGGTGCAGCTCGGCCACGAAGGCGAGCGCGGCCTCGGTGAGGACCTCGTCCTGCCGGGGCAGCTCGGGGGCGTCGACGACGGCCAGCGGGGACGGCGCTGGTGCGGACATGTGCTGTCACTTCCTTCGCGAGCGTGGCACCGGGTGCCGGGCGACCCGGGGTGGGGCGGGAGCGCCCGGAACGCACGCCGGACGCTTCTGAGCAGTGGATAGTAGTTTCCTCATAGTGGAAGTTCAATGTTTTGTTGATGCCGTCCCGTGCGGCCGGGCGGAGGCTGGCTCTCCGTGCCACCCCGCTCACTCGAGGTGTGCGAGGTCCGCCTCGGTGTCGATGTCGTACGCCGCCGCCACGTCCCCGCACTCGACCGTCACCAACTCGCCGGCGTGCTGCCGCAGATGGGCGCGCGCCCCCTGGTCCCCGGTCGCGGTCGTGGCGATGCCCGCCCAGTGCCCGTCGCCGAACAGCACCGGGTGGCCGCGTACACCGTCGTAGGCGGCCGAGACCAGCGAGGCGCCCAAGCGGTGCGCGTCGAGGACCCGGGTGACCGCCTCCGGCCCGATGCCCGGCTGGTCCACCAGCAGCACCAGGGCCGCCCGCGCTCCCGTGCCGGCCAGCGAGTCCAGCCCGGCCCGCAGGGACGTGCCCATGCCGCGCTCCCACTCCGGGTTGTCCACCAGGACGCAGCCGGTCAGCTCGGCGCGGGCGCGCACCTCCTGCGCGGCGGCGCCGAGCACCACGTGCACCCGCGCGCAGCCCCCGGCGCGCAGCACCCCTGCCGCGTGCTCCACCAGGGGCCGGCCCCGGTGGGTCAGCAGCGCCTTGGGCCGCCCGCCGAGCCGCCGCCCGCCCCCCGCCGCCAGCAGCAGACCCGCCACCGCCGGTACGTCCTCGCCCTCGCGCAACTCCGTCATGAGCCCTGCATACCGCACCCGCCGGGGCGTGCGCGGGCGGCGCGAGCGGGGCGCGGGCGCGGCGCGCGCCGATGGGTGCCCCGGGCCACGGTGTCACGCTGCGGAGCAACTCGATGACGCAGCGGGCTGGCGCAACGGGCCCGGGGTGGCGTTTACTGGCGCGCACCGGCCGGGCGCGACGCCGGGCCGGGCAGGGGAGGCGCACACCGGCGTGCGAGGGGGAGGACCGTGTTGCGGAGCGTCGAGCAGAGGCGGGTGGCAACAGAGGGCCGCGAGGATCCGCGGGTGACGGGGCTGCGCACCGCCGTCGCCCGATTGCGCCGCCAACTCGCCGCCCATCCAGCGGAGTTCCCCGACCGGAGCATCGCGGAGGAGGAACTCGCCACCCTCGACGCCCTGGCCGCCGACGGCGGCCGGGACCTGCCCCGGATGCGGCGCTCGCTGCTGCTGGTCGCCGGGGCGATCGGCTCGATGAGCGCCCTGCGGCGGGGCGTCCAGGACGTGCGGGCCGCCGTCGAACTCCTCGCCGCGCCCCCGCGCGGCTGATCCCGCCGGGCAGCCTGTCGCGGCCCCGACTGCCACCGACTGCCGCCTTCCGCCGTCGAGTCAACGGACGGGCGTGGGGCGTCCGTCGCGCCGGGGAGCCCGCCGCCTCGGATGCCGCCGTCAGCCGGTGGTGGTGCCGCCCGCCGCGGTCAGGACCTCCGAGAGCTCCGCCGCCACCTGCTGCAGCACCGGCACGATCCGCTCCGTCGCCGACTCCGTGACGCGGCCGGCCGGCCCGGAGATGGAGATCGCCGCCGCGGTGGGGGAGTCGGGCACCGGCACGGCGAGGCAGCGCACGCCGATCTCCTGCTCGTTGTCGTCGATCGCGTACCCCTGGCGGCGCACGTCCTCGAGCGCCGCGAGGAAGCCCTCCGGCGTCGTGATGGTGCGCTCCGTCGCGGCCGGCATCCCGGTCCGGCCGAGCAGCGCCCGCACCTCCTCGGGCGGGAACCCGGCGAGCAGCGCCTTGCCCACACCGGTGGAGTGCGGCAGCACCCGCCGCCCGACCTCGGTGAACATCCGCATCGAGTGCTTCGACGGCACCTGCGCCACATAGACGACCTCGTCGCCGTCCAGCAGCGCCATGTTGGCCGTCTCGCCGGTGACCTCCACCAGGCGGGCCAGATGCGGGCGCGCCCACGTGCCCAGCAGCCGGGCCGCGGACTCGCCGAGCCGGATCAGCCGCGGACCGAGCGCGTAACGGCGGTTGGGCTGCTGGCGCACGTAACCGCACGCCACGAGGGTGCGCATCAGCCGGTGGATGGTCGGCAGGGGCAGGCCGCTGCTCGCGGACAGCTCGCTGAGGCCGACCTCGCCGCCCGCGTCCGCCATGCGTTCCAGCAGGTCGAAGGCCCGCTCGAGGGACTGGACGCCACCGCTGGGGGCGGACGGCCGGGCGGACTCGTGGGTGCTGGCGCTGGACGACGGCACGACGCGTTCCTTTCGGGGCGGACGGGCAGGCACGCGGGAAGCTAGAAGCCTACCCGGCGGCCGGACGGCCGCCCGCTCGTACGGAGGCACGTTCTGGGTGGTGGAAGTCTAATTCCGATGAGTGGAAACATCCAGAGTCGCGGATGCGGACGGCTCCGGTCGTCCGTGACTCTTGACGGTGAGCGGGCGGGAGTGAAGACTCCTTCAACAGAATGTTGAATCCGCCGTCGGTATCACGGCCGCCGGTATCCGGCCTTCGGTATGCGGCCTTCGACGTTCGGCAATCGGCAGGTGGCCGAGGAGCCGAGGAGCCGAGGGGCCGACGGACCGCCCCCGCCGGCCCGTGGGCGACCCGCGCGCCGACGTCGAACACGGGTCACGGCGGGCGCCCGTCGCCGGAGTCGGTGCCCGGCGCCGGTGCCCGGTGTCCGACGCCACGCGCCGGACACCGGGCCGCCGCCACCGGGCGCCGGATGCCGGATGCCGGGGGCGGCGTGCACGACGCCACCGAAGCACCACGGCCAGACCATCGCGGTAGCAGGGAATCGACCGAATCAGGGGGTCCGGGTGTCCGACACCGAACTGGTGCTGCGCTCGACGCGCGTCATCACACCGCAGGGCCGGCGTGCCGCCTCGGTCGCCGTCGCCGGCGGCACGATCACCGCCGTCCTGCCGCACGACGCCCCCGTCCCCCGGGGAGCGCGCCTGGAGGACGTCGGCGACGACGTCGTGCTGCCCGGCCTGGTCGACACCCACGTGCACGTCAACGACCCCGGCCGCACCGAGTGGGAGGGCTTCTGGACCGCCACCCGCGCCGCGGCGGCCGGCGGCATCACCACGCTCGTCGACATGCCCCTGAACTCCCTGCCGCCCACCACGACGGTGGACCACCTGCGGACCAAGCAGCGGGCCGCCGCCGGACAGGCGCACGTGGACGTCGGCTTCTGGGGCGGCGCGCTGCCGGACAACCTCAAGGACCTGCGCCCGCTCCACGAAGCGGGGGTGTTCGGCTTCAAGGCGTTCCTGTCACCCTCCGGGGTCGAGGAGTTCCCGCACCTCGACCAGGACGGGCTGGCCCGCGTCCTGGCCGAGATCGCCGCCTTCGACGGTCTGCTGATCGTGCACGCCGAGGACCCCCGCCACCTCGACGCCGCCCCGCCCTGCAGCGGTCCCCGGTACGCCGACTTCCTCGCCTCCCGCCCCAGGGACGCCGAGGACAGCGCGATCGCGCACCTCCTGGACCAGGCCCGCCGGTCCGGCACGCGCGTGCACATCCTGCACCTGTCCTCCGCGGACGCCCTCCCCCTGATCGCCGAGGCCCGGGCCGACGGGGTGCGCGTCACCGCCGAGACCTGCCCCCACTACCTGACCCTGACCGCGGAGGAGGTCCCGGACGGCGCCAGCGAGTTCAAGTGCTGCCCGCCCATCCGGGAGGCCGCCAACCAGGACCTGCTCTGGCAGGCCCTGGCGGACGGCACCGTGGACTGCGTGGTCACCGACCACTCCCCGTCCACCGCCGACCTGAAGACCGCCGACTTCGGCACCGCCTGGGGCGGCATCTCCGGTCTCCAGCTCAGTCTGTCCGCGGTCTGGACCGAGGCCCGCCGGCGCGGCCACGGCCTGGAGGACGTGGTCCGCTGGATGGCGGAGGGCACCTCCCGGCTGGCCGGCCTCGACGACCGCAAGGGCGCGATCGCCCCGGGCCGGGACGCCGACTTCGCCGTCCTCGACCCCGACGCGGCGTTCACCGTCGACCCGGCGGCACTCCAGCACCGCAACCGCGTGACCGCCTACGCGGGCCGGACCCTCCACGGCGTCGTCCGGTCCGCCTGGCTGCGCGGCCGGCGCATCACGGCCGACGGCGATTTCACCGCACCGGAAGGCCGCCTGCTCACCCGACACCCCTGACCCCGGCACCCGACTCCCGAAAGGCAGGACCCGATCCCCGTGACGGCGAATCTGAGCTTCACCGGCGACGCGCACCCCTACAGCGGCGGCGACCCGTACGCGGACTACCGCACGGCCGACCTCCCCTTCCGCAGGCTCACCGACCTCGCCGACCGGCGGCTCGGGGCCGGTGTCATCGCCGCCAACGACGAGTTCTTCGCCCAGCGCGAGAACCTGATCCGGCCGGAGCGCGCCGAGTTCGACCCCGAGCACTTCGGCCACAAGGGCAAGGTCATGGACGGCTGGGAGACCCGCCGACGCCGCGGCACCTCCGCCGACCACCCCTGGCCCGCGGACGACGACCACGACTGGGCGCTGATCCGGCTCGGCGTGCCCGGCATCGTCCGCGGCATCGTCGTGGACACCGCCCACTTCCGCGGCAACTATCCGCAGGCCGTGTCCGTGGAGGGCACCTCGGTGGGGGGCTCCCCGTCCCCCGAGGACCTGCTCTCCGACCACGTGAAGTGGACGACGCTCGTGCCGCGCACCCCGGTGGGCGGCCACGCGGCCAACGGCTTCACGGTCTCCGCCGAGCAGCGCTTCACCCACCTGCGCCTCAGGCAGTACCCCGACGGGGGCATCGCCCGGCTGCGGGTGCACGGCGAGGTCGTCCCGGACCCGGCCTGGCTGACGGCACTGGGCACCTTCGACGCCGTCGCCCTGGAGAACGGCGGCCGGGTCGAGGACGCCTCCGACCGCTTCTACTCGCCCGCCGACCACACCATCCAGCCCGGCCGCTCCCGCAAGATGGACGACGGCTGGGAGACCCGGCGCCGCCGCGACCAGGGGCACGACTGGATCCGCTACGCGCTGACCGGCCAGGTGGCGGTCCGCGCCCTGGAGATCGACACCGCCTACCTGCTCGGCAACAGCGCGGGCTGGGCCTCGGTGTCGGTCAAGGACGGCGACGACGGCGACTGGCGGGAGATCCTGCCCCGCACCCCGCTCCAGCCCGACACCAACCACCGTTTCGTCCTCCCGGACACCGCCGTCGGCACCCACGCGCGCGTGGACGTCTACCCCGACGGCGGCATCTCCCGCCTGCGCCTCTTCGGCTCCCTGACCGAGCAGGGCACGGCCGCCCTCACCGCCCGCCACCAGGAACTGGGCGGCTGACCGACGGCGACCGCGCGGACCGGACCGGACCGGCGTGAACGGCAGCCGGCGGACCCCGCCCACCCGATCGCGGGGCCGCTCAACACGCTGCCGAAGTACGTCGTCTCCAGCACCCTCACCGACCCGGACTGGTCCCCGACGACCGTGCTCACCGGTGAGCTCGTCGAGGAGGTGGCGGCGGTCAAGGAGCGCACCCAGGGGGAGCTTCAGGTGCACGGCAGCGCGGCCCTCGCCCGGTCGCTGTTCGCCCTCGACCTGGTCGACGCCCTGCACCTGGTCACCTTCCCCGTCGTGCTGGGCGCCGGGCGCCGTCTGTTCGAGGAGGGCTTCCTGCCGACCGCCTTCCGCCGCACCGGCGGCAGCGTCACCGGCACCGGCGTCTCCATCCAGACCTACGCCCCGGCCGGCCGCCCCGAGTACGGCGCGTTCGAGCTCCCGGAGGACGCCTGACCGGACCTGACCGGTCCGGACCGGCCCTGACCGGTCCGGACCGGTCAGGGCACCGGCTCCCGGCGGGCTCCCGGCCGGGAGCCGTTCAGCACGCCGCGGTCAGCCGGACGCCCGGCTCTCCGCGGCGGCGAACAGGGCACCGCCCAGCACCAGCAGGGCGATGCTCGCGTAGAGCTCGTGGCCGTCGAGGAAGCCGAGGCGCTGCACCACCCCCCAGCGCCAGTTGGTGAACTCGCTCACGAGACCGGCCAGCCCCTGCACCACGGCGAGAAAACCCAGGACCTCCAGCGTCTGCTTCATGCCGTCGACCCTCGCGCGGTCGCGCCCCCGCCCGGATCGGCCGGGGGACGGTCCCGGGGCGACGAAGGATCATGATCCGCGGCGGCCGGTGCGACGAAAGTCCGTGCCGCCGCGACTTCGGTATCCGATACCGCCCGGGAGGCGGCGCGCCGCCCGGCCCGCTGCGTAGATTTGTCGACCGTGACTGGTGACAAGGCGGCGCAGACCGCCCCGGTGTTCACGGGGCGCCGGTGGTTCTTCCCGTCCGCGCTCCTGCACGAACTCGACCCCGGCGCCGGCCCCTCCGGGCGCCGTCCCCGGCGCACCGTGCGGGACTGGATCGTCGACTTCGCGGCCTTCCTGCTGGCCGTGCTCGTGGGCCTGCTGGGCGCCGAGACGCTGATGCACAGCCACGACATCCCGCCCGCGCTGATCGCCGTCGACCAACTGCTCGGCGCGCTCTCCTGCGCCGCCGTCTGGCTGCGCCGCCGGTGGCCGCTGGGCCTCGCCGTCGCCATGGTCCCGGTCAGCTTCGTCTCCGAGACCTCCGGCGGGGCGGCCATGATCGCCCTGTTCAGCCTGGCCGTGCACCGGCCCTTCCGCTCCGTGGCCTGGGTGAGCGCCGCCCTGCTGGCGCTCGTCCCGCTGTACTTCTGGTGGCGCCCCGACCCGGACCTGCCCTACACCGCCTCGCTCGTCCTCCTCGTGGTGCTGACGGGCGCCGTCGTCGGCTGGGGCATGTTCGTCCGGTCCAAGCGGCAGCTCCTGCTGAGCCTGCGGGACCGGGCCCGGCGGGCGGAGACCGAGGCCCGGCTGCGCGCGGAACAGGCCCAGCAGCTGGCCCGGGAGGCCATCGCCCGCGAGATGCACGACGTCCTCGCGCACCGGCTGACGCTGCTGAGCGTGCACGCCGGCGCGCTGGAGTTCCGTCCCGACGCCCCGCGCGAGGAGATCGCGCGGGCGGCGGGCGTGATCCGGGAGAGCGCCCACGAGGCCCTGCAGGACCTGCGGGAGATCATCGGGGTGCTGCGGGCCGGGGAACAGGAGGAGGGCGGCCGGCCGCAGCCCACGCTCGCGGCACTGGACGCACTCGTGACCGAGTCCCGCCAGGCCGGGACGAAGGTCGTCCTGGCGCTCCACGTCCGCGAGAGCGACACCGTGCCGGCCGTCGTCGGCCGCACCGCCTACCGCATCGCCCAGGAGTGCCTGACGAACGCCCGCAAGCACGCCCCCGGCACCGAGGTCACGGTGACCGTCACCGGCGGCCCGGGGGAGGGGCTCACCGTGTCCGTCACCAATCCCCCTCCCGGCGACGACGTACCGCCCGTCCCCGGCGCCGGGCAGGGGCTGATCGGCCTGACCGAACGCGCGACGCTGGCCGGCGGCACCCTGGAGCACGGGCCCACCCCCGGCGGCGGGTTCGAGGTACGGGCCCGGCTGCCGTGGCCGTGACCACCGGCCGGCCGGTCACCGGCGCGGCCGGCCCGCGGCGGACGGGCGCCGGGGCCCGCCCCGGCGTGGCATGCGGCGGTCCGCGGCCCGCCGCACGCCTGTGCCGGTCCGGCCGGGGGCACCTCGTGTTCCGGCCCCGCCGCCCCGTGATTACGTACCGCCCATGACTGCGATCAGAGTGCTCCTGGTGGACGACGACCCGCTGGTACGGGCGGGGCTGTCCTTCATGCTGGGCGGCGCCGACGACATCGACATCGTCGGGGAGGCCGCCGACGGCCGGGAGGTGGCCGCCCTCGTCGACCGCACCCGGCCCGACGTCGTCCTGATGGACATCCGGATGCCGACGGTGGACGGCCTCGCCGCGACCGAGGAGCTGCGCAGCCGCTCCGAAGCCCCGCAGGTCGTCCTGCTCACCACCTTCCACGCCGACGAGCAGGTGCTGCGGGCGCTGCGCGCCGGGGCCGCCGGGTTCGTCCTCAAGGACACCCCGCCCGCCGAGATCGTCGCCGCCGTGCGCCGCGTCGCGGCCGGTGAGCCCGTGCTGTCGCCCGCGGTCACCCGGCAGCTGATGGCCCACGCGGCCGGGACCGCCGCCGACACCCGCCGCGACCGGGCCCGCGACCGGATGGCGGTCCTCAACGAGCGGGAGCGCGAGGTCGCCGTCGCCGTCGGCCGGGGCCTCGCCAACGCGGAGATCGCGGCGGAGCTGTACATGAGCGTGGCCACCGTCAAGACCCACGTCTCCCGCATCCTGGCCAAGCTGGACCTGAACAACCGGGTGCAGATCGCCCTGCTGGCCTACGACGCGGACCTGCCGGAGGACCCGCCCCGGCGGTCGTAGCACCCGCCCGCCGGACCACCGGATCGCGGACCGCCGGACCGCCGGACCGCCGGACCCTCGGCCCTCGCTTCGCTTCACCACCGACCCTCGCTCCGCTCCCCCCTCCGACCGACCGCCGCGGGGGCGGGCCGGTCCGGCGGGCCAGGCCGGCGGGCCGGGACGGGCGCGGCCGGGGCCGCCGCCCCGCCCCGGCCGGGGACGGCCGTCCCCGGCCTCAGCCGAAGGCCGCCTCCGCCCCGCCGGGGATCTCCGCCGGCCGGACCGCCCGGCGCTCCCGCCGGGACAGCTCGCACGCCTCCGCGATGCGCAGCGCCTGAAGGGCCTCCCGTCCGTCGCAGGGGTTGGCCCGCTCACCGCGCACCACCTCCACGAAGGCGATCAGTTCCGCCTCGTAGGCCGGGGCGAACCGCTCCAGGAACCCGGTCCACGGCTTGTCCGCGGCCGGGGGCCCGGTCGGCTCCGTGGACGCGATCGGCGTGCGGTCGTCCAGCCCCACCACGATCTGGTCCCGCTCCCCGGCCAGCTCCATCCGCACGTCGTACCCGGCACCGTTCATGCGCGTCGCCGTGACGGCGGCCAGGGTGCCGTCGTCGAGGGTGAGGAGCACCGCCCCGGTGTCGACGTCGCCCGCCTCCCGGAACACCGCGGGCCCGGCGTCCGACCCGGCCGCGTAGACGTCGACGACCTCCCGGCCGGTCACCCAGCGCAGGACGTCGAAGTCGTGGATCAGCGTGTCCCGGTACAGGCCGCCGGACTGCGCCAGGTACCCGGCGGGCGGCGGCTCCGCGTCGCTGGTCATCGCCCGCACCGTGTGCAGGCGGCCGAGCCGTCCGGACCGCACGGCCTCGCGCGCGCCGGTGTAGCCCGCGTCGAACCGGCGCTGGAACCCCATCTGCAGGACCGTCCCCGCCGACTCCACCTCCGCGATGGCCTGTAACGTCCCCGCCAGGTCCAGGGCGATGGGCTTCTCGCAGAACACCGGCAGGCCCGCGCGGGCCGCCCGGCCGATCAGTTCGGCGTGGGCCGGCGTGGCGGTCGTGATCACCACGGCGTCCACGCCCCAGGTGTAGATTTCGTCCACCCCGGGCGCCGCCGTCTCCCCGAGCCGGTGCGCGAGCGCCTGCGCGCGCGCCGGGTCGGCATCCGTGAGGATCAGCGAGCCGACGTCGCGGTGCCTGCTGAGCGTGTGGGCGTGAATGGTGCCGATGCGGCCTGTACCGATGACCCCGATGCGCATGGAATCAAGGTGCGGCCCCCGACCCTCCCTGTCAATCCGTATGTCCGGACAACCGAACTACACTACTTCCCGTCAACCACCAGCGGGGCTACGCTCGGGCCGTGCCGAAACCAGGAGTGGACCCGACCGGCCGGCTGGAGCTGCGCGTCGACCGCAGTTCCCCCGTCCCGTTGTACTTCCAGCTGTCCCAGCAGCTCGAAGCGGCCATCGAGCACGGCGCACTGACCCCGGGCAGCCTGCTGGGCAACGAGATCGAGCTGGCGGCACGGCTGGGGCTGTCCCGGCCCACCGTCCGCCAGGCCATCCAGTCCCTGGTCGACAAGGGGCTCCTGGTGCGGCGCCGGGGCGTGGGCACCCAGGTGGTGCACAGCCAGGTCAAGCGCCCGCTCGAACTGAGCAGCCTCTACGACGACTTGGAGGCCGCGGGGCAGCGCCCGGCGACCCGGGTCCTGGTCAACACGGTGGTGACGGCCTCCGCCGAGATCGCCGCCGCGCTGGGTGTGCCCGAGGCGGTCGACGTGCACCGCGTCGAACGGCTCCGGCTGGCGCACGGCGAACCGATGGCGTACCTGTGCAACTACCTGCCCTGCGGCCTTCTCGACCTGGACACCGGGCAGTTGGAGGCGACGGGGCTCTACCGTCTGATGCGGGCGGCCGGCATCACCCTGCACAGCGCCCGTCAGACCATCGGGGCCCGCGCCGCCACCGCCACCGAGGCCGAGCGGCTCGGTGAGGAGACCGGCGACCCGCTGCTCACCATGCAGCGCGTCACCTTCGACGACACCGGCCGCGCGGTCGAGTACGGCACCCACACCTACCGGCCCGACCGCTACTCCTTCGAGTTCCAGCTGCTCGTCCGGTCCTGACCCCCGGGCCGCCGCACCCTGTCGGCCCGGCGCCCGGCGGCGAGCGGTCATATTGTCCGGACAAGGGGGTGTGAGGCCCCGCGGCGCGCTCCGGGCGGGGTCCCGTGACGCTCCGTACCGCACCGGGCAACCGACGGTCCGCGGCGGAAAATGATCCGCACCACCCTGACCTTTCGCGTACCGCAATCGGGCCACGCGTGCGGCAGAATCGCACCCGATGAGCACCTACCGCGACCTCACCGCCCCCATCGGCTCCCGCCGTGCCCCGGTCCTGAGAACCGTCGGCACCCGGGAGCGACGCTCACACCTGTCGGCGCCCCGGGTGCCGACCGTGGGCATCGACATCGGCGGCACGAAAGTCATGGCGGGTGTCGTCGACGCCGACGGCAACATCCTGGAGAAGCTGCGCACGGAGACGCCGGACAAGTCCAAGAGCCCCAAAGTGGTCGAGGACACCATCGTGGAACTGGTGCTGGACCTGTCCGACCGGCACGACGTGCACGCCGTCGGCATCGGCGCGGCCGGCTGGGTCGACGCCGACCGCAACCGGGTGCTCTTCGCCCCCCACCTGTCCTGGCGCAACGAGCCGCTCAGAGACCGCCTCGCCGGCCGTCTCGCCGTCCCCGTCCTGGTCGACAACGACGCCAACTCCGCCGCCTGGGCCGAGTGGCGCTTCGGCGCCGGGCGCGGCGAGGACCACCTCGTGATGATCACGCTGGGCACCGGCATCGGCGGTGCGATCCTGGAGGAGGGCCAGGTCAAGCGCGGCAAGTACGGCGTCGCCGGCGAGTTCGGGCACATGCAGGTCGTGCCCGGCGGCCACCGCTGCCCGTGCGGCAACCGCGGCTGCTGGGAGCAGTACAGCTCCGGCAACGCCCTGGTCCGCGAGGCGCGCGAACTGGCCGCCGCCGACTCGCCGGTCGCCTACGGGATCATCGAGCACGTCAAAGGGAACATCGCCGAGATCAGCGGTCCGATGATCACCGAGCTGGCCCGGGACGGCGACGCGATGTGCGTCGAGCTGCTCCAGGACATCGGCCAGTGGCTCGGCGTCGGCATCGCCAACCTCGCCGCCGCCCTCGACCCCTCCTGCTTCGTCGTCGGCGGCGGCGTCTCGGCCGCCGACGACCTGCTCATCGGCCCCGCGCGGGACGCCTTCAAGCGTCATCTCACCGGGCGCGGGTACCGTCCCGAGGCGCACATCGTCCGCGCCCAGCTCGGCCCCGAGGCCGGCATGGTCGGCGCCGCCGACCTCGCGCGCCTGGTCGCCCGCCGCTTCCGCCGCGCCAAGCGCCGCCGGGTCGAGCGGTACGAGCGCTACGAGCGGTACGTGGAGGCGCGCCGTACCGCGAAGGAGGCCATGTGACCGGCGACCTTCCCCTCCGGAGCGGTCCGCCCGGCAGGCCCCGGCCGCCCGAGGACCGGCGGCACATGATCCGTCGCCGGGCCCTCACCCTGCTCATCATCGTGCTGCTGATCGGCATCCCCGCCGGGTACCTGGTGGTCTCCGGCGCCCAGAGCCGTGCCAGCGGCAAGGACAAGGCGGCCAAGTACGCGGCCACCGGCCTGACCGAGGGCTGGCCGTCGAAGGTGCAGCGCCGCATCTACCAGGTGCCCATCCCGCACCCGGCGTCGTGGGTGGCGTACTACGAGACCAACAACTGGAAGACCAGCCGCCTCTACGTCGAGTTCGAGACCACCGACGCGGGGCTGAACACCTTCCTGACCAGCCTCGGCGCCACCGTGGACGACCTCGGCGAGGGCAAGATCCCGATCAACGAGCGGGACCGCGGGATCACCGGCTGGCGGTTCGACGGCCCCGGCGCCTGGTCGGGCCTCACCCGCGAGCGGAAGGACCCGGCGCCCTCGCACGACATCGTGGTCAACCGGTCCAAGCCCGGCCTGCCCCGGGTGTACGTCGTCGCGGAGACGGTGCCCTGATCCGCTGACGGACGGTCGAGCGGTCCCTGGGCCCCCACCTCCGGCCCGTGACCGGGGCTCCGGTCCGGCGGCGGCCCGAGCGGCCCGAGCGGCCCGGGCGGTCTGTGCGGCCCGGGCGGCCCGAACGACTCGAGCGGCCTGTGCGGCCGTCGCCGCAGCGGGCGGGCCGGGCCGTGGCCCGGCACCCCGCGCCCCGGCCCGGTGGCCGCCCGCCCCCGTTGTCGGACCCCGCCCGTAGAGTCGAGGACGGGTGAACCGGTACGCGGCCCACGTGCCGACAGGGCCCACGTGGAGGAGCGGGGCACACGAGGGCGGGAGGTGACAGGAGCGATGAGCGGCGACAGTGCACGGGCCGGCAGCAGGGCGAGGACCGGCACCGGGGCGACGGACGCCCCCGGGGGCGAGGCCCCGGTTCCGGTGCGGCTCGCGGCCGTCTTCCTGCCCGCGCCGGTGCCGCGCGAGGGCCGCGTCGCCTTCTGGGACCCGCACCTCACGCACGGCGCGGCCGGCCCGGAGGCAGCCGGCCCGGAGGGCGCCGACGCCACCGCCCTCACCGTCGTCCGCCCGCACGGCTCAGGCGTACGGCGTCGCACCGCACCCGCCCGCACCCTCCCCCTCGACGAGGCCCTGCCGCTGCTGGTCGCCGCGCGCCACGACCCCGCCGCCCACCCCGCCACCGCCTGCTGGGGCGCCGCCGCCCTGCACGCGCTGCGGCTCACCGCACGCGGGCGGCTCCTGCCCGGCCTCACCGCCGACGGCCACGACGCCTGGCGCGCGGGCCCCCTCGACCCGGACGACGTGGCCCACCTGCGCGCGGTGGCCGCCGCCCTGCCCCCGGAGGGACACGCCGTCCCGCTGCCCGGCCCCGGACCGATCCGGCTGCCCGGCCCGGAAGCCCTCGTCCGCGCCTTCCTGGACGCCGTGGCCGACCTCCTGCCCCGCTCCCCGGCGGCGGCCCACGCGTGCGGACCGGCGTTCGCCGCCCGGGAGCCCCGGCGCCTGCCCGATGCCCGCGACTGGGCCGCCGAGGTCGCCGCCGGGATGGACGCGGGCGTCCGCGTCTCGCTGCGCCTGGACCTGTCGGCGTACGACCTGTTCGACGGCTCCGGCGACACGGCGGGTGAGGGGGAGGGCCGCCGCGCCTCCCGGCACGCGGGCGCGGCGGTCGTGCAGGTGCACAGCCTGGCCGACCCGACCCTGGTCGCCGACGCGGCGTCCCTGTGGGCGGGCGAGGCCGAGGGCGCCTTCGGACCGCGGGCCCGGGTGGACGCCGCCCTCGCCGTCCGCCGCGCGGCCCGCGTCTGGCCGCCGCTGGACCGGCTGTCCGACCAGGACGTCCCCGACGTACTGGCCCTGTCCGAGGACGAGTTGACCGACCTGCTGGGAGTCGCCGCGACCCGGCTCGCCGCGGCCGGCGTCGCCGTGCACTGGCCCCGGGACCTCGCGCAGGACCTCACCGCCACCGCCGTCGTCCGCCCGGCCCCCGGCTCCGCGACCGATGGCAGCGCCTTCTTGGAGAGCGAACACCTGCTGACCTTCGGCTGGCAGGTCGCGCTGCGCGGCGACCCGCTCACCGAGGCCGAGATGGACGTCCTGGCCGAGGCCCACCGCCCGGTGGTGCGGCTGCGCGACCAGTGGGTGCTCGTCGACCCCGCCCTCGTCCGCAAGGCCCGCAAACGGGATCTGGGCCTGCTCGACCCGGTCGACGGGCTGTCCGTCGCCCTCACCGGCAGCGCCGAGGTCGACGGCGAGACCGTCGAGGCCGTCCCGGCCGGCGCGCTCGCCGTCCTCCGCGACCGCCTGACCGCGGGCGTCCGCCCCGCCGAACCACCCCCCGGCCTCGCCGCCACCCTGCGCGACTACCAACTGCGCGGCCTGGCCTGGCTGGAGCTCATGACCTCCCTCGGACTCGGCGGCTGCCTGGCCGACGACATGGGCCTGGGCAAGACCGTCACCCTCATCGCCCTCCACCTCGAGCGGGCCCGCCCCGAGCCGACGCTGGTCGTCTGCCCGGCCTCCCTGCTCGGCAACTGGCAGCGGGAGATCACCCGCTTCGCGCCGGGCGTCCCCGTACGCCGTTTCCACGGCCCCGACCGCAGCCTGGACGGCCTGGCCGGCGGCTTCGTCCTCACCACCTACGGCACCATGCGCTCGGCCGCCCCCGCCCTGGCCGAGCGGAGCTGGGGCATGGTCGTCGCCGACGAGGCCCAGCACGTCAAGAACCCGCACTCGGCCACCGCCAAGGCCCTGCGCACCATCCCGGCGCCCGCCCGCGTCGCCCTGACCGGCACCCCCGTCGAGAACAACCTCTCCGAACTGTGGGCCCTGCTCGACTGGACGACCCCCGGCCTCCTCGGCCCCCTGAAGTCCTTCCGCGCCCGGCACGCGCGCGCCGTGGAGAGCGGCGAGGACGACGAGGCCGCCCAGCGGCTGGCCCGCCTGGTGCGCCCCTTCCTGCTGCGGCGCAAGAAGTCCGACCCGGGCATCGTGCCCGAACTCCCGCCCAAGACCGAGACCGACCACCCCGTGCCCCTCACCCGCGAACAGGCCGCGCTGTACGAGGCGGTGGTGCGCGAGTCGATGCTCGCCATCGAGACCGCCCGGGGCATGGGGCGCCGCGGCCTGGTGCTGAAGCTGCTGACCTCGCTCAAACAGATCTGCGACCACCCGGCCCTGTACCTCAAGGAGGACCACGCGGCGGCGGACGACGGCCGGCTCGCCCAGCGCTCGGGCAAACTGGCCCTGCTGGACGAGCTGTTGGACACCGTCCTCGCCGAGGACGGCTCGGCCCTGGTGTTCACCCAGTACGTCGGGATGGCCCGTCTGATCACCACGCACCTCACCGGGCGCGCGGTGCCCGTCGAACTCCTCCACGGCGGTACGCCGGTGGCCGAGCGCGAGCGGATGGTGGACCGCTTCCAGAGCGGAGCCACCCCCGTCCTCGTCCTCTCGCTGAAGGCGGCCGGCACCGGCCTGAACCTCACCCGGGCGGGCCACGTCGTCCACGTCGACCGCTGGTGGAACCCGGCCGTCGAGGAACAGGCCACCGACCGCGCCTACCGCATCGGCCAGACCCAGCCCGTCCAGGTGCACCGCCTGGTCACGGAGGGCACGGTGGAGGACCGCATCGCCGAGATGCTGGAGGCCAAGCGCGCCCTCGCCGACGCGATCCTCGGCTCCGGGGAGTCCGCGCTGACCGAACTGACCGACCGTGAGCTGACCGATCTGGTCTCCCTGAGGAGGCCGTCATGACCCCGCCCTCCGCAGCCGACGCCCCCCGCCCGTCGGACCGGGCCCGCGAGGCCCTCCGGGCGGCCCGCGCGGCGATGCGGGCACGCGAGGAGGCGGGCTCGTTCCCCGACGCGGACGCCCCTGCCGACGTGGCCGGCGCGGCGGCGGACACCGGCGCCGTGGACCCGCCCTCCCCGGAGCCGGCCGGTCCCGCCCACCGGGCTGCGGAGGCCGCCGACTCGAGGGCTCCGGCCCCGGCCTCGAACACCGGTACGCCGGGCGCGGGGGGACCGCGCGGGCGGGAGGAGGACCGTCGGGAGCCCGGCCGGGCCACGGCCGCACACCCCGCGGCACACCCCGTCGGCAGCACCGCAGCGCCGGGGCCCGCCCGCGGCGACAGCCGGCCGGCGGACGTCGCCCGCGAGGCACTGCGCCGCGCCAGGAGTGCCCGGCGGACGGCCGGGCCGGGTACGGAGGCCGAGCCGCGCCCCGGGGCCGCGGAGCACGGCGCCACCGCCGTGCCGGCGGCCTCCGGCACCCGCGAGGCGCCGGCGGACCGGGCCGGCACGGTGCCCCGCCCGGGCACCGCGTCCGGCTCCGCCGACGGAACGCCCGGCACCGCCGGCACGGCATCCCGGGCTGCCGCCGAGACGCCCGGTGCTGCCGCCGAGGCGCCCGGGGCCGCCGCCGAGGCGCCCGCGGCTGCCCCCCGGGCCTCCGGAGACGACCCCGCGTCCGAAGCCCCGCCGGCGGAGCGGACCGGGGCCGGACACCGGGCGGAGGGGGAGCAGCGGCCCCCCACACCCGCCCCCGGCCCTACCGCCCCCGGCCCCGCCGACGCCCCTGCCCCCGGCCCCGCCGACGCCCCTGCCCCCGGCCCCGCCGACGCCCCTGCCCCCGGCCCCGCCGACGCCCCTGCCCCCGGCCCCGCCGATGCCCCTGCCCCCGGCGCCCCCGCGTCCCACGGGGCGCCTCCCGGCCGGACCGCCTCCGGCCCCACCGCATCGGACGGCCCGGCAGCTCCGCCTCCGCCCGCCCCCGACGCCGCCGAGGACGAGGCCCCGGCCGGGCGCACCGGCGGGGCGGCCCCGGAGCGACGCCCCGCCGACATCGCGCGCGAGGCGCTGCGTTCGGCCCGTCAGGAGGCGCTGCACGCCCGCGCGGAGGCCGGGCGCCACGGCGACCGTCCGGCGCCCCGTCGCGCGGGAGCCGCACCCGCCCCGGCCTCCCGGCTGCCCCGTTCCTCGCGCGGTGACCGGGTGGCCGACGCGCGGGCCCGGGCGGTGCGGGAGGCGCTCGCGGACGCCTTCCGCATGCCGTCGGATCCGGACGCAGCCCCGGACCCGGACCAGCTCTCGGCTCCGGACGGGCCCTCGGTTCCGTACGCGCCCCCGGCTCCTGAACCGCGCCCGGGGGACGCAGCCGCCGGAGCCTCCCGGGTCCCGCCACCGGACGAGGGCGCCCCCGGTACCCCGGTGCCCACCGGGCGGCAGCCGTCCGCCGGGACGGCGGCCCCGATGGGTGCGCCCGCCCCGGGCGCGGAGCCCCGCACGCCCCGTTCCATGGCCGCCCCCGACCGCGACGGCGACCACCGCCGCACCTTCCCGGCGTTCCCGCCCCGCGAGAGCGGCGCGGACGGCATCGCCGACACCTGGTGGGGCAACGCCTGGGTGACCGCGCTGGAGGAGGGCGCGCTGGACGCCGCGCGACTGGCGCGGGGACGGGCGTACGCGCAGCGCGGACACGTCGACGCGATCACCGTGACGCCGGGCCTCGTCCTCGCGTACGTCCGGGGCAGCCGCCCGCGGCCGTACCGCGTGCAGGTGCGGCTGCGGACGTTCTCGGACACCGAGTGGGACAGGTTCCTGGACGCGGCCGCCGACCGGCCCGGTCACATCGCCGCCCTGCTGGACAAGGTGATGCCCCAGTCCCTCGCCGACTGCGGCGTCCCGCTGCTGCCGGGCCCCGGCGACCTCGCCCCGAGGTGCAGCTGCCCGGACTCCGGTCACCCCTGCAAGCACGCCGCCGCGCTCTGCTACGTGACCGCGCGTCTCCTCGACGCCGACCCGTTCGTCCTGCTCCTCCTGCGCGGCAGGGGCGAACGCGAGGTGGTCGACGACCTGTCCCGGCGCAGCGCCGCGCGGGCGGCCCGGGACACGCGGCCCGAACCGCTCCCCGGAGTCCGCGCCACCGAGGTCCTCGCCCGGCGCGACCGGCCGCCGCTCCCCGCGCCGCTGCCGCCGCTCCCGCACCCGGAACAGCCGCCGGTGTACCCGGGGGTGCCGGGCGGGCCGGACGCGTTCGCGCTGGACCAGCTGGCCACCGACGCCGCCGCGCGCGCCCACGCCCTGCTGAGCACCGGCCGCGACCCGGTGGGCGGTCTCACGCTGTGGCAGGACGCGGTGCGGCTCGCCGCGGCCCGCCCCGGTTCCGGGCTCACCGCGGCGACCCGCTCCCTGTACGCGTCCCTCGCCACCGCCGCCGGACGCAGCCCCGCCGATCTGGCCCGCGCGGTCGCCGCCTGGCGCCAGGGCGGTCCGGCGGGACTCGACGCGCTGGAGGAGCCCTGGGACCCGCCGGCCGGGCGGTTCGACCGGGCCCGCCCGCTGCTCCTGGCCGCCGACCTGCCCGCGTTCCGCCCGTGGCGCAACCGTCTCACCCACCCGCGCGGCCATGTCCAGCTCCGCCTCGGACGCGACCACCTCTGGTACGCCTACGAGTCCGAGCCCGGCCGCGACGACTGGTGGCCGCGCGGCACCCCCGACCCCGACCCGGTCGGAGCCCTGACGGGGATGGACACCCCGGGCCCGTTGTAGGCACCCCCGGGCAGCGGCGAGCGGGACGCGGCGAGCCACCGGCCCGCGGCGGGACGCCGAGGACCACCGGTCCGCCCTCCCCGACGAGGGGCGCCGCGCCGGCACGGGGACGGCGCCCCCGCGGCCTGCCGGCCGGCCGTCAGACGTTGCGCCGGTACTGCCCCCCGACCTCGAAGAACGCCTCGGTCACCTGCTGCAGCGAGCAGACCCGCGCGGCGTCCATGAGCACCTCGAAGACGTTGTCCCCGTTGATCGCGGCCTCCTTGAGCCGGGCGATCGCCCGCTCCGCCTCCTCCGCGTGCGTGGTCCGGAACTCGTGGACCCGCTTGAGCTGGGACTCCTTCTCCCGCTCGGTGGCGCGGGCCAGTTCGAGCTCCTGGGGCTCGGCGTCGCCGCCGGGCCGGCGGAAGGTGTTCACGCCGATGATGGGCAGCGAGCCGTCGTGCTTGCGCTGCTCGTAGAGCATCGACTCGTCCTGGATGCGGCCGCGCTGGTAACCGGTCTCCATGGCGCCGAGCACACCGCCGCGCTCGTTGATCCGGTCGAACTCGGCGAGCACGGCCTCCTCGACCAGATCGGTGAGCTGGTCGATGATGAACGAGCCCTGCAGCGGGTTCTCGTTCATCGCGAGCCCCCACTCCCGGTTGATGATCAGCTGGATCGCCAGCGCACGGCGCACCGACTCGGCGGACGGGGTCGTGACGGCCTCGTCGTAGGCGTTGGTGTGCAGCGAGTTGGCGTTGTCGTAGATGGCGATCAGCGCCTGCAGCGTGGTGCGGATGTCGTTGAAGTCCATCTCCTGGGCGTGCAGGGAACGTCCGGAGGTCTGGACGTGGTACTTCAGCTTCTGGCTGCGCTCGTTGGCGCCGTACTTCTCCTTCATCGCGATGGCCCAGATGCGCCGGGCGACCCGGCCGAGGACCGAGTACTCGGGGTCCATGCCGTTGGAGAAGAAGAACGACAGGTTCGGGGCGAAGTCGTCGATGTGCATGCCGCGCGCCAGGTACGCCTCGACGTAGGTGAACCCGTTGGCGAGGGTGAACGCGAGCTGGCTGATGGGGTTCGCGCCGGCCTCGGCGATGTGGTAGCCGGAGATCGACACCGAGTAGAAGTTGCGGACCCGCTGCCGGATGAACCACTCCTGGATGTCGGCCATCATCCGCAGGGAGAACTCGGTGGAGAACAGGCAGGTGTTCTGGCCCTGGTCCTCCTTGAGGATGTCGGCCTGCACGGTGCCGCGCACGGTGGCCAGGGCGTGCGCGCGCAGTTCCTCCGCCTCCGACGGCGAGGGGTCGCGGCCCTCGGCGGCGCGGAACCGTTCGATCTGCTGGTCGACGACCGCGTTGAGGAAGAAGGCCAGCACCGTGGGCGCCGGGCCGTTGATGGTCATCGACACCGAGGTGGTGGGCGCGACCAGGTCGAAGCCGTCGTACAGCGCCTTCATGTCGTCCAGCGTCGCGACGGAGACACCGGAGGTGCCGACCTTGCCGTAGATGTCCGGGCGCGGGTCGGGGTCCCGCCCGTACAGGGTCACCGAGTCGAAGGCGGTGGACAGCCGGGTGGCGGGCTGGTCCTCGGACAGCAGCTTGAACCGCCGGTTGGTGCGGAACGGGTCGCCCTCGCCGGCGAACATCCGGGCCGGGTCCTCGCCGTCGCGCTTGAACGGGAACACCCCGGCGGTGAACGGGAAGCGGCCCGGCAGGTTCTCCCGCCGCCAGAACCGCACCAGCTCCCCGTGGTCGGTGAACGCGGGCAGCGCGACCCGCGGCACCTTGTTGCCCGACAGGGACTCCCGGGTCAGCCTGGTGCGGATCTCCTTGTCCCGGATCGTCACGACCTGCTCGTCACCCGAATAGGACTCCACGACGGCGGGCCAGTCGGCGATCTGCTGCGCGACCTCGTGCGGGAGCTGCCTGCGCGCGCCCTCCAGCAGCGACTCCACGTCCCCGCCGTCGGACCCGGCCCGGACCAGTTCGCCGTGCACGAGGTCCAGGCGCTGCACCCGCCGGGCCGCCTCGGCGAGCCGTTCCGTCTCGGCGTGGTAGGCGCGCACCGTCTCGGTGATCTCGGAGAGGTAGCGCACCCGCTCGGCGGGCACCACCTGCCGGATGCCGGAGGAGTGCCGCACGTCGACGGCCGGCAGGGTCCCCTCGGTCAGCGGGAGCCCCTTGGCGCCCAGGGCGTCCCGCAGGTGCTGGTAGAGGGCGGTCACGCCGTCGTCGTTGAAGGTGGCCGCCGCGGTGCCGAACACCGGCATGTCCTCGGGCCGCTTGTCGAACGCCTCACGGTTGCGGACGAGTTGGCGGGCCACGTCGCGCAGGGCGTCCTTGGCGCCGCGCCGCTCGAACTTGTTGATCGCCACGACCTCGGCGAAGTCGAGCATGTCGATCTTCTCGAGCTGCGAGGCGGCGCCGAACTCCGGCGTCATCACGTACATCGGGATGTCCACGAACGGCACGATCGCCGCGTCGCCCTGGCCGATGCCCGGGGTCTCCACGACCACCAGGTCGAACCCGGCGGCCTTGACGACGTCGATGACCTCCGCCAGGTGCTCGGGCAGTTCGTGGCTGCCGCGGGTGGCGAGGCTGCGGAAGAAGATCCGGTCCCCGTCGAGGGAGTTCATCCGGATCCGGTCGCCGAGCAGCGCGCCGCCGCCGCGCCGGCGGGTCGGGTCGACGGCGATCACCGCGATCCGCAGCCGGTCCCGCTGGTCGACCCGGAACCGGCGCACCAGCTCGTCCGTCAGGGAGGACTTGCCGGAGCCGCCGGTCCCGGTGATCCCGAGCACGGGCACGACCCGTCCGGCCGCCGCGGCACGCAGTCGCCCGAGGAAGTCCGCGGGCAGCTTGCCGAGTTCGGCGCCCGTGATGGCCCGGGCGATCGCGAACCGGTCGCCGGCCAGGACGGCGTCGGCGTCGGCCGCCCCGCTCTCCCACAGGTCGGTGTCGCAGTCCCGGATCACGGAGTTGACCATTCCGGCCAGGCCCATCCGCTGGCCGTCCTCCGGGGAAAAGATGGTCACGCCGCTGCCGCGCAGCCGGTCGATCTCCTCGGGCACGATCACGCCCCCGCCGCCGCCGACCACCCGGATGTGGCCCGCGCCCCGCTCGCGCAGCGACTGAACGAGGTACTCGAAGTACTCGACGTGCCCGCCCTGGTAGGACGAGACCGCCACGCCGTGCACGTCCTCCTCCAGCGCGGCGTCCACGACCTCCCGCACCGACCGGTTGTGTCCGAGGTGGATCACCTCGGCGCCCTGGGACTGGAAGATCCGCCGCATGATGTTGATCGACGCGTCGTGCCCGTCGAACAGCGCCGAAGCGGTGACCAGGCGGACGGGGTGCACGGGGCGGTGCAGAGCGTTCATCGGTGCCTTCCCGGACAGGACGGGGGGAGTGGTGGCCGAAGAGATACTAGGACGTCCTAGTAAATTGCCGAAGGTGAGAGGGGTGTGACGGCGAGCACAGGCGAGCGGAGGCCGGCGCGTGCGGGCGCCCGGGCGACCCGGTCGTGCGCCCTCTTCGCGGGGTCACCACCTGATACTTCCCCTGCAATCCCCTGCGCTCCGCTATGTCCATTTCTGGCCGGTGCGCCATAAATGCGTGGACCGTCACCTCGCCCCGAGGAGACACTGCCTCCTTTCACGAACCCCGGGGAGAGTGATGGCAACCACACAGACACCAGGGCCCGCGCCGGGCCGGAGCGCGGTCCTCCTGGCGCTGCGCCTCTACGGCCGGGAACTGAAGCGCTTACGGCGGTTCGCCGCGCCCGCACTGCTGCTGCCGGCCGTGGGCAACATCGGCATCCACTACGTCGCCCCCCTGCTCATCGCCAAACTGGCGGGGCGGGCCGCCGCCGACGGCGGTCTCACCCTCGCCTCGGCGGCGCCCTACGTGCTCGGGTTCGGCGTGACGCTGCTGCTCGCCGAGGCCGTCTGGCGGGTGGGGCTGCACTGCCTCAACCGGGTGGACGCGCTCGGCATGGAGCACCTGTACGTGCGCGGCATGGACGAACTCCTGGCGAAGGACGCGACGTTCTTCCACGACAACTTCGCCGGCTCCCTCACCAAGCGGGTGCTGAGCTTCGGCAAGCGCTTCGAGGACTTCGTCGACACCCTCACCTTCCGGATCGTGGGCAGTCTCGTCCCGCTGGTGTTCGGCGCGGTCGTGCTGTGGAGCTACCAGCCGATGCTGGTCGCCGGCCTCCTGCTGATGATCACGATCACGGTCGTGGCCGTCGTTCCGTTGATCCGCCGGCGGCAGCGGCTCGTCAACAGCCGCGAGGCCGCCCTCGCGCGCGTTTCCGGCCATGTCGCCGACAGCCTCATGAACATGGAGACCATCCGGGCGTTCGCCGCCGAGGAGCGGGAGGCCGACGAACACCGCGGCCGGGTCGCGCACGCCCGGCGCCTGACGCTGAAGTCGTGGGACTACGGCAACCTGCGCGTCGACGTCCTGATCGCCCCCATGTCCGTGCTGACCAACGTGCTGGGCCTGCTGGTCGCCGTGGCCTTCGGCGGCTCCGGGCAGGGCGTGGAGGAGGTCGTGGTGGCGTTCACGTACTACTCCAACGCCACCCGGATCATGTTCGAGTTCAACCAGATCTACCGCCGCCTGGAGAGCTCGATGACCGAGGCCGCCCAGTTCACCGAGCTGCTGCTGGACCCGCCCACGGTGCTCGACCCGGCGGACCCCGAGCCGCTCGCACCCCGCGACAGCGGCATCGGCTTCGAGGCCGTCACCTTCGCCCACGAGGGAGAGCGTCCGATCTTCGAGAAGCTCGACCTGGACGTTCCCCCCGGCACCAGGATCGGCCTGGTCGGCAGGTCCGGCGGCGGCAAGACCACCCTCACCCGGCTCCTGCTGCGGATGTCCGACCTGGACGGCGGACGCATCCTCGTCGGCGGACAGGACATCAGCCGCCTGCGCCAGAGCGACCTGCGCTCGCTGATCGCCTACGTCCCGCAGGAACCGGCCATGTTCCACCGCAGCCTGCGCGACAACATCGCCTTCGCCCGGCCCGGCGCCACCGACGAGGAGATCCACGCGGCGGCGGACGCCGCCCACGTCACGGAGTTCGCGAACCGGCTCCCCGACGGTTTCGCCACCCTGGTGGGGGAGCGGGGCGTCAAACTCTCGGGCGGCCAGCGCCAGCGCGTCGCGCTCGCCCGGGCCATCCTGCGCGACGCCCCGATCCTGCTCCTCGACGAGGCGACCAGCGCGCTCGACTCGGAGAGCGAGATCCTCGTCCAGGACGCCCTGTGGCGCCTGATGGAGGGCCGCACCGCCCTCGTCGTCGCCCACCGCCTGAGCACCGTCGCCGGCATGGACCGCCTCGTCGTGCTCGACCGCGGCACCGTCGTCGAACAGGGCAGCCACGACCAGCTCCTCGCCGCCGAAGGCCCCTACGCCCGGCTCTGGCGCCACCAGTCGGGCGGTTTCCTCGGCGCGACCGAGGAGAGTGCCGGCGACGAGGCGGACGGCACCGGGCCGGGGCACCGGGAGCCGGGCGGTTCCGCGCCCCGGGCCGCGATGGTGCCGACCGGAGCCGGGCAGGACGGCGCCGGCCCGGCGGCCACCGGCCCGTGAACGGCCGGGCACGGTCCTGTGCACGACCCCGGAGTGCCGTCCCGGGGCGGACCGTGCCCGGCACCCTGCCGCACGGTCCTTCGGGGGAGTTCTCCTCGCGCCACTAGGATCAGCCGACATCGAAGGGATCGCCCGCTTACGTGGCGTCATGGGGGGACAATGGTCAGAATCCTGCTTGCCGAGGACATGCTCATGCTGCGCAGAGCGCTGGTGGCCCTGCTGGAGCTGGAGCCCGACCTGGAAGTGGTGGCCGAGGTGGACGCGGGGGACAAGGTCGTTCCCGTGGCGCTCGACGTACGGCCCGACGTGGCGGTGCTCGACATCGACCTGCCGGGGATGGACGGGATACGCGCCGCCGGTCTCCTGCACGAGCGGCTGCCCGAGTGCCGGACCGTGATCCTGACCAGCCTGGGGCGGCCCGGCAACCTCATGCGGGCCCTCCAGGCGCACGCCTCGGGGTTCATGCTCAAGGACGCCGATCCGAACCAACTGGCCGCGGCCATACGGGCCGTGGTGGCCGGACAGCAGGTCATCGATCCGCAGCTGGCGGTCGCCGCGCTGCAGGCCGGCGACAATCCGCTGAGCGCACGGGAGACCGAGGTGCTGCGGCTCGCCGCGGAGGGGGAGAACGTGCCGGAGATCGCGCGGCGGCTGTTCCTGTCCGCCGGAACGGTGCGGAACTACCTGACGACCATCGTCACCAAGCTCAACGCCCGCAACCGTATGGACGCGGTCCGCATCGCCCGCGACCTCGGCTGGCTCTGAGGGCGCCTCAGTGGTCCGGGAGCGCGGCCGCGTCCTGTCCGCCGTCCGGGGGCGCGCCGCCGCCGGGCCGCAGCGGTGCCTCCGCGGTGAGCTGGAACCAGCCGTCCTCCCGCACCCCCGCCGTGAGCCGGCCGCCCAGCGCCCCGACCCGGGTGATCAGATTGTTCAGGCCGCTGCCGCCGCCCCCCGGCCGGACCGGGTGCAGGATCGAACGCTGCGCTCCCACCCCGTCGTTGGCGACGGTGATCCGCACGCGGTCGTCGGTCGTGGTCGCCTCGATCACGCAGTGCTGGGCCTTGCTGTGCTGAAGCAGGTTGGTGATGCCCTCACGGAGGACCGTCGCCAGGGTGGTGTCCACGTTCCCCGCCGGCAGGTCGGCGTCGACGCGTATGTCGGTCCGGATGCCGACCGTCTGCAGCAGGGTCTCCGCGGAGGCGACCTCCCGGCGCAGGCTCATGTGCAGGTAGCTGCTGGCCACGGCGCGGACATCGGCCAGTGCCTGGCGGGCCGTCCCAAGGATCTCCGTGATCTCGGTCTCCGCGCGCTTCGGGTCCAACGAGACCAGCCGATAGGTGAGTTCGCACTTCAGCGTGATGGTCGAGAGGCTGTAGCCGAGCAGGTCGTGCAGATCGCGGGCGAAGCGTAAACGTTCCTGCGTGATGGCCAGGCGGGCGAGCTCCTCACGCGCGGTCTGCACCTCCCGGATGAGGTCGGCCAGCCGGCTCAACCCGTAGACGACCAGACCGGTGAGGCTGGTGGCGACACAGTTGTACGCCAGTTCCCCCATGCCGAAGCCGACCGTGAACTGGATCAGTCCGGTGCTCGCCACGATGGCGCCGAAGGCGAGCCAGCCCAGTGCGGTGCGCAGCACGAGCAGCGAGGACGCCGCCAGGAACCCGGGCATGCCCAGCCAGGCGGCGCCGAAGACGGGGAACGGCGCGTAGGTGAGCAGCGCCTGGGCGGCGAGGGTCCAGCGGCTGTGCCGGGCCACCGCCCGTGGCATCGACGAGGGGAAGGAGTGACACAACTGCAGGCCCAGCAGCAGCAGTTGCAGCGCGAAGCAGAGCACCAGGCTGAGCGTGGTGTGCGGAGCCTGCAGCACATAGGTGACGGCGACCGCGAAGAAGCCGCAGATGACCACGGTCGTGATGGCGACGGCGACCCGTGGCGCCATGTCGGCCCCGGGGGCCGGTCCTTCCTCCGGGGGAGTGCCACGGGAGACCGATGCCGTCCGACGCATGAAGGCTCCTCACCTGACGTGATGCGGGTGCGCACAGGATAAGTGCAGACCCGGACTCCCAGTGGCCGGAAGGAAGCGTTCCTCGGACGGGGTCAGTCGGTGCTGTGAGCCAGGGCGCGCCGCAGTTCCTCCGTGCAACGGATGTGCCAGTCGTGGCCGTTCACCTCCACGGCGTCCGTCGGCGGGTGGCCGGCGTCCGGCTGCGACGGCGGCGTGCCCAGGACGAACTCGCCCACGGCCGACTCCGTCCGCCAGTCCAGGCCGAGCGCGCGGGCGGACAGGTCGCTGTCGCCGAACGCCAGGGCGCACGGCCCCAGACCCATCGCCGTGCAGACCAGGTACAGGGTCTGCTGGAGCACGCCCACGTCCTTGAGCAGCCCGCTGTACGCGAGTCCGCTGTATCGCAGCGTCATGCGGCGGAACCGGGCCGTCATGGTGATCAGGACGTGCGGCTCGGCCCGCAGGCCGGCCGTCGACTGCGCCTCGGCGAGCAGTTCGTCCAGGCTCTCGGCGGCCACGTCCACCGGGACCAGGGCGTGCGCGACCGGGTCGTAGTGGTACGTGCCCCGCGCCAGGTCCGCGCAGTGGGTCACCGTGACGTACAACTCCAGCGCGTACGTGCCGCCCGTGCTCGGGTACGGGCGGCTGGTGGGCACCGGCGCGCCCTCGCCGCCCCCGAGGCCGCCCATGGACCGCACCCGGGCGCAGCGGTAGAGCAGCTCCCCCAACTGGGCGAGGTCCAGCGGTCGTCCGCCGTGGTCGCGCACCGAGCGGCGCGCCTCCAGGGCGACCGTGAGGGGCGGATCGCGGTCGAGGACGTCGTCCAGGTCGGGGACGGGCAGCGGCACCCGGGCCGGCCCGTGCCGGTCCGGGGCGAACGGGGGCTCCGCGGCCAGCTCGCCCGAGAAGTCGTCCGTCGCACCCAACGGGCCGTCGTGGCGGCCCTGCCGGCTGCGGGCGTGCAGCATCAGGTCGTGGGGCGACCACGGCAGGAGCGCCGGATCCCGGTCCTCGGCGAAGGCGTACTTCTCCTTCGGCCCGCTCTCCTGCCCGCCCGCCGCGGGCGGAGTCCCCCGGACCAGCATGCCGGACGCCTCCAGATACGCCACGACCCGGCGCACGTCGTCCACCGGCATGCGCAGCCGCTTCGCGGCCTCCCGCGGCGTGGAGGGGCGGGCGAAACAGCTCACCAGCCAGGCGGAGCGGTGCTGGACCAGGACCACGCGCTGCCCGGAGAGCGGCGATTCCGCGCACAGCCCCTCCTCATGGGTGCGCAGGACGGTGAAGCGGGAGAGCCGCAGCACGGCGTCGGCGGGCGTGGCCGGGGGCCGGAAGCGGGCGTACCGGGAGATCGGGACCACCGACAGCAGCGTCCTGCCGTCCGTGGTGGCCAGCGAGCGTACGAGGACGTTCTCCAACGACCGCAGGAGGGGCGCCAGGGCCTCCCGCTCGGGGCTCCCCGGCCCGTCCGGCACACTGATGCCGGCCACCACGTTGTCCAGCGACACCGGACCGTACGACAGACGCTCCAGCGCGCGGAGGACCACCGGGTCCGTGATCGGCAGCCGCGTCTCGCCCCAACGGGACGACAGCAGCGCCGCCCCGTCGGGGGAACCGGCCGCCGCCGGGGCCGCGGTGGTCTCGTCCGGCAGTTCCAGCAGGGTGTCCTGACGCAGTGACCACAGCTCGACCAGACCGGCTTGCGGCCCGGTGAGGGACGAGGGAGGAGCGGGCACGGCACAGGACCTTTCTGACGACGTCAAAGAAACAGCGGAACCGGATTGAGGTCCTCGTAACGGGTGGGCGCGGACAGCCGGCCGAGCCGTACCGGGACGTCGTAGAGCCGTCCGGGCCCGAACCGCGTCCACAACGTCCGCAGCCCCGGCACGATCACCTTCACCACGGGCAGGGCGACATCGGGACGCGTCTGGTCGAGGACGAGCAGTTCCATGCCGTGCGCGGAGACGAGGTCCTCGATCGCCGCGACGTCCTCCCGCAGATCGCCGCGGCGGACCGGCACGTAGGAGCCGGGGACGGTGACCGGCAGCGCCGGACCGGGGAGCAGATAGGGCTGGTTCGCCGTGGTGGCGCCCTGCCACCAGGCCAGCGCGGCGGGGTCGTCGCAGGCGTATCCGCTGCCGTCGGTTCGCACCCGGGCGACCGGCGGCAGCATCTGGTTCACTTCCGCCAGCGCCCGGCGCAGCGCCGTCCGCGGGTCGAAGTGCGCGCCGAACCCCAGGGTGATGTCCTGCGCCGGCTTGTCCGTGCGCCGTGAGAGGGCCGCGAAGACCGGGATCCCGAGATCGCTGGTGAGGTCCAGGACCCACAGCTCCCGATGCAGGGCGGCGTGGCCCTCCCGCACCTCCCGCACCCACGGGTCGTCGAACGCGTCTAGGTCGACCGCCGCCTGCCGGGTGCGGTTGTACCACCACAGACCGACGGCGTCCCGCTCGACCAGCTCGAGGAAGCCCTGGACGATGGCGTCCTCGACGCAGCTGCCGGCGGCCGAGCCGTTGGAGTTGGCCGAGCAGAAGCGGCTCCCCGGTGTGCGGGGTGCGTTGTAGTACAGCATCGAGGTCGGCAGCAGCCGGTGGCGGCGAGCGGTCAGCGACCACGTCGGCGTCCAGTCCAGCGGCACCCCCTCGTCGAAGGGCTCGCAGATCCGGTGCGCCGGCCCGTGGGAGGCGTTCCACGCCTCGCGGTCCTCGAACTGCCGCGGGTGGAAGAGCTGCACCTCGTCCGGGTGCACGGCGCGGTCGGCGACCTCCCGGTAGCTGGCCCGCACCGTCGGTTCGTCGCCCTGGAAGAAGCCGCTGTGCCGCTCGACCGCCTCGCACAGCGCGCTGACCCGGGCGTTGAGCGCCGTGGTGCCCTTGCCGGAACTGGTGCTGCGCAGCCCTGCCCGCACGGAGGCCAGGCCGTCCGGCGAGTGCACCGGATTGTGCCCGGCGTGGAAGCAGTTGAGGAACTCCGGTCCGCGGGTGTCGCGTCGCAGCTCCTTGACGACACCGGTCAGCGGATCCACCAGGTGACCGTACCGGTGGAGCGTCTCCCGGGGTGAGAGCCACCGGTCACCGCAGTCCGCCTCCGCCTCCGCCTTGCGGCGGCTGCGCACGACCAGCGGAGCGCCGACCCGGCGGGCGACGGCCCCGGGGTCCCCGCACACGGGGCACTGCGGGCGGCGGCGCACGGGGTGATGGCGGCCGGTCAGGGTGAGCGGGTCGAGCCGCCAGATGGCGTCCTGGCCGGGATGACGGTGCCCTGCGACCCACTTGACGGCCTCCAGCGCCGCCAGATGCAGCCCGGCGGCACGGCCGGCGGCCAGGGACGACGCAGGGGTGACGGCACGCCGGCCCAGTGCCCGGTCCAGATAGGTCTCGGCCGGACGGTTGCGCCGCAGCGCGTCCCTGAGACAGGTCCAGCAGGCACCCTCACCCGGCTGGAACACCGGCCCGATCCAGGGCTGGTCGCCCACGAACCGGGCCGGCAGCCACGGCACTCCCGACTCCCGGTGGGCGGCGTCGATGTCGCCGAGCGCCGGGTCGGTGTAGTCGTCGCAGACGGCGAGGGTGAAGCCGGCGGGCTCGACGGGTACCGCCGCGCCGGCGTCTCCGGCCGGCGGACGGTACAGCCGCAGGCCGGCCGCCCGGAGCGCGTCGGACAGCTCCGCGACGCTCGAACGGCTCCTCTCCCCGACGCCGACGACCTCCACCGGGGTGCCGCGGACCCGCCGCATCGCGGTCGCACCGTCGATCCCGGCCAGTTCCCAGAACGCCAGATCGGCGGAGTCCGCCGCCGACGGTGCCCGGTCGTCGACCAGACCGGCCGCCCGCAGCCGGGACACGACCGCCTCCACCTGCCGGGCGGGGACGGTCCGCTCCGCGTCCGCGACCAGCCGGTCGAGGCTGCGGGAACCGTCGAGCAGGGGCGCGAGCGCGGTGACACCCGGCCCGCGCAGGGCCGTCACACCGCGTTCCGAGACGAGATAGACCCCTTCACCGGGGACGACCTCCGCTGTGAGATGGGGCTTGAAGGCGAGACCCGGTCTGCTCGGCTGTGCATCCATCACTGTCTCCCCCTGTGACGTGGACGGGACTTCGCTTCGGTGTGCGTGCCGCGCGCCCGGGCCGTCCGGCCGGCGGCTGCGGAACGGCCGGCGGGCGCGCGGCGGTGATGCGTCTGCGGGAGTGGACCCGGGCCTCAGTCGCTGTAGACGTCGATCCAGCAGATGCAGGTACCCGGCTGGGCCTGCTCGGCGTTCTGCCAGACCAGCTCCTCGACGACCAGGTCCTCGCACCCGGCGGGAGCGGCGGCGGAGGCGACGGCGACGACTGCGTGCGTGAGGTTCATGCATCCCCCTTGGACGGATGGCCCGGCCGCACCTTGCGGCGGTGACCAGGAGTCTGACCCCGGCCACGGGGGTGTGGGCAGTGTCTGGCTCACGAGCCTCGTATGAAGTTCTCATGGTCGTTCCGGGTGTGCTTCATCCCCGCCTGAGGAGCCCTGCACTGGCCCTGGAGAACGCCTTTTGGAAGCCTCCATGGGGTGGAGAGGAGAAGCGATGGACCTGAAGGTTCTCGGCATGTTCGACGTGAGCGTGAACGGGGTTCCGGTGGCGCCGTCCGCGCCGAAACCGCGTCAGCTGCTGGCCACGCTGGCGGTGCACTCCGGCCAGGTCGTGCCCGTGGCGGCGCTGATCGGTGAGCTGTGGGGCGCGAAGCCGCCGCGGAGCGCGCAGGCCACGCTGCAGACGTACGTGATGCAGTTGCGGGGTGCCGTCGGCGCGGCACTCCAGGCCGACGGCCGGCCCGGCGGGGACGCGAAGCGGATCCTGGCGACGCGTGCCGGCGGGTACCTGCTCGACCGGGGTGAGGGCACCAGCGACGCCCAGGAGTTCGAACGGCTGTCCGGCCTGGCCTTCCAGGCGCTCGCCGACCACGACACGGACACGGCGGCGCGGACCCTGCGGGCGGCGCTCGCCCTGTGGAGGGGGCCCGCCTTCGGCGACGTCCAGGCCGGACCGCTCCTCGCTCTGGAGGCCAGGCGGCTGGAGGAGGCACGCCTGTGCGTGCAGGAGCACCGCATCGAACTGGACCTGCGGCAGGGGCGCCACCGTGAACTGATCGGGGAACTCAGCGTGCTGGTGCAGCAGCACCGCACGCACGAGAATCTGCACGCGCATCTGATGCTCGCGCTGTACCGGTCCAGCCGGCGCACCGAGGCGCTCGACGTGTACCAGCGGCTGCGGGGCACGCTGGTCCGCGAACTCGGTCTGGAACCCTCGGACCAGCTCCGTGAGCTGCAGCACGCGGTCCTCACCGCCTCGCCGAAGCTGCTCGACGGACCGGAGGCGGACGACCGACGGCTCGTGCGGGCGGGGTGAGGGCGTGCAGGAGCGATCCGAGCGCACCCGCACCCGTCTCGTCGAGGCCGCGGCAGAACTCTTCGACCGGTACGGATACGCCGAGACCAGTCTGGGGGCCATCAGCCGGGCCGCCGGAGTGACCAAGGGGGCCCTGTACTTCCATTTCGCCAGCAAGCGGGAACTGGCCGTCGCGGTCCAGGAGAGCGGCTGCCGACTCCTGGAGGACACGGTCCTGGCCCTCGGCCGCGGCGGACAGCCGGCCCTGCAGTCGCTGATCGACACCACCCACGCCCTGGCCGCGTGGGCGTCGGCGGACCCGGTCGTGCGGGCCAGTTTCCGCGTCGGACGCGAGCGGGCCGGCGGCGAACACCCGGTGCTGGACTTCCACCTGGTGTGCGTGGCCGCGACGGGGCGGCTGCTCGTGCGGGCCGCGGCCGAGGGTGCACTGCGACGCGGCGTGGCGGAGGACGCCGCGCGGGCGCTCGTCGCGGCGGTGGTCTCCGGTGTCGAGGCGGCCGCGTGGAGCGGGGCGCCGTACCCGGAGCTCGCCGCTCAACTGGGCAAGACCTGGGCACTGGTGCTCCGGGCGGTCGCGGAGGAGCATGCGGCGCGGGGGCTGCGCACCACGGCGCCCGCCGTTTGCCGCCCGGCACCGGCCGCCGGCTGAGGAGGGGCACCCGGGGGCGGTGGCCCTCACGGGGAGGGGGCGGTCTGCCTCCTGCGCTGCGGCAGCCGCCCGGCCCGATAGGTGATCACGACCGGCGCGTCCTCGGGCTCCGTCGTCCGGAGCAGGCCGGCGAGCAGGGCGGTCTTCTCCGTGCGCCCGGAGGCCGAGGCGATCTCCCGGGAGGTCCGTGCGAGGTCGGAGAGTCTCACGAGGAATGCCCTCTCAGTCGATGTGGCCCTGCTTGCGCAACCGGCCCACCCACGCCTGCGCGGTGTGCCGCGGCACACCGAACCGCTTGGCGACCGCCCCGACGCTGCCGCCGAGTTCCTGGTAGGCGGCCACCACGACCTCGGTGTCCGGCATCTTGCGGTAGGGGCGCGGCCGGTCCTCGCCGGGCGTCGCAGGGGTGACCGGGGCGAGGGGGACGGGGGCGGGAGCCACCGACTCCGGCTGCGGGGCGGACGGACCGGGACTGATGGCACGGACCAGCAGATCGAAGTCGATCAGCGGAAGCGCGCGGTTGTGCAGGCCCTTGCCGCCCGCCGCGCGCACGGTGAGTTCGACGATGCGCGGCCCGTCCGTGGTGTCGACCCGCACGGTGGTCTGAGGCCCGGTGGGATCCGGTTTCCCGTCACTGCCGGTGGGAGTGATGTCGATGACGTATTCGCTCACTTCGTGCCTCCTCGAGAGATCTTCAGTCTACTCTCGATGGAGACTGTGGTGGGTCCCGTCACTCCGCCGGGACCCACCGGGCGGACGTCAGTGCGGACCGCCGCGCAGGCGCGGCGCGTCCACGAGCACGGCCACCAGAACGGACGCCGCGGCGATCAGCACTCCCGCTGTCACCGCCGCCGCCCGGGCGTCGAGCGCCAGCATCAGGGGTACCCCGACGGCTCCGCCGAGCTGCGTGGTGATGTTCACCATCCCGCCCGCCGTCGCCATGTCCCGGGGCTCGGTCCGCTGGGCGAGGGTGCCGTTCGCCGAGATCATGATCCAGGTGATGCCGAAGCCCATCAGGAGGACGGAGGGCAGCACACCCGCGGCGTACGGCGTGCCCGGTGCGGCCACGGCGAGCCACGCGGTGCCCGCCGCGACCAGCGCCGTTCCCGAGGCCAGCAGGGCCTTGGGAGTGAGCGTGCGGAGCAGGTGGGGGGCGGCGAGGACCGAGTTGGCCACGACCACCGCGGCCAGCGGCAGGATGGCCAGACCCGCTCCGGTGGGGCTCCAGCCGGCGCCCTCCTGCAGGGTGTAGCTGATCACGGTGAACCCGCCGAAGGTACCGATGTTGGCGGTGAACACGGCCAGGAAGACCCCGGCCCGGGTGCGGTCGCGCAGCACCCGCAGCGGCAGCAGCGGGCCCGTGGTGCGGTGCTCGGCCGGGGTGTCGGCGGGGATGGCGTACAGCGCCACGCCGACCGCGAACGCGGCGAGCGGCGCGAGCCCGTACATGCACCACCGCCAGCTCGCGTGGTCGGTCAGCAGGCCGCCGAACAGGACACCGAGCCCGCCCCCGCCGCCCGCGACCGCGGTGAACACCCCGATGGCGGTGCCCCGTTCGCGCGGATCCGGGAACGTCCTGGCCACCAGTGCCATGCTCGCGGGAGCCAGGGCCAGGGCTCCGAAGGCGCCCTGCACGGCGCGCAGGGCGAGCAGGTGGCCGGGGCCGTCCGCCGTGCCGGTCAGCAGGGAGGCGGCGCCGAAGCCGGCCAGGCCCACGACGAAGGCGCGGCGCCGGCCCAGGCGTTCCGAGAGGCGGCCGGCGGGCAGGAACAGCAGGCCGAAGGCCACGGTGTAGACGGAGACCACCAGCGCCCGCTCCGCGCCGGTCAGTCCGAGGTCCCGCTGGACCGAGGGGAGGGCCACCGGCACCAGGTTCATCTCCATCACGACGGTGAGCTGGGCGGCGGCCAGGGCGGCCAGGGCCCACCAGCGCAGGGGAGAGGCGGCCGGGGGCGTCCCGGGGGGCTGCGCCTGCGCGGCGGGGGCAGGACGGGCCGTGGTCATCGGTCCTCCCTGATCAGCCGGGCGAACGGCAGCCGGGGGGCGACGTCCTCGGCGAAGAGGGTGAGCGAGCGGGCGGATTCCTCGTAGGGAAGGTGCCCGGAGTGGGTGGTGAGCGTCAGGTCGACGTCCTCGCCGTACCAGCCGGCGATCCGTTCGATCTGCGCGGCCACCTCGGCCGGGCTGCCGGCGAGCACCCGGCCCGCCTCGACCCGGTCGTCGAAGTCGGCGGAGCCGCGGGTGGCGGCGTCCGCGAGCTTCTCGTACCCCGGATAGGCGGAGCTGTGGGTGTCCGCCCAGGACAGCGTGGCCGCGGAGATCTTCTCGCCGTACCGGCCCTCCACGAAGCGTCCCGTGGCTCGGGCGGCGTCGCCGTCCTCGGCCACGTAGCAGGGGTAACTGAGCTCGATCCGGCCGGTGTCCGGCTCCAGGCCCGCCTCCACCCGGCCCTTGCGGTAGGCCGCGATCAGTCCCTGCACCCGCTCGGTGGGGGAGACCGCCGCGATGATCTGCAGTCCCCGGCCCGCGCGCCCGGCCGCGGCGCAGGACTCGACGCTGGTGGTCACCGCGGAGAACACCGGCGGGTGCGGCCGCTGGGCGGGGCGGGGCAGCAGGGTGACCGGGCCGAAGCGGTGGAAGCTGCCGTCGACGACGACGTCCTCCTCCGCCCACAGGCGGACGCAGGCCTCGACGCCCTCCTCGAACCGTTCGCGGCTCTCGTCCATGGGGATGCCGAAGGCGGCGAACTCGTCGGGGAGGAAACCGCGGCCGAAGCCCACGTCGAGCCGGCCGTGGGAGATGTTGTCCAGCATGGCCAGCTGACCCGCCAGCTTGACGGGGTGCGCGAAGGCCGGGATCACGGCACCGGTCCCGAGCCGGATGCGCGTGGTGCGCGCGGCCGCCGCGGCGAGGAACGTGGTGGGGGAGGGGCTGTAGCCGCCGTAGTCGAAGAAGTGGTGCTCCACCACCTTCAGCTGGAAGTAGCCGAGTTCCTCGGCGAGCCGGACCAGGCGCAGTCCCTCGTCGTAGTACTCGGCCGGGTTCTTCTCCCCGGGGCCTGTCGTCGGGAAGTACAGGATGCCGAACCTCATACCGCTCCTCGTTCCGTCCGCCGGTGTCGGGTCTGGTGTGTCGTTCCGAGGCTGCCAAGCCCCGCTGGACGGGATGTCGACGCGGGAGCGGGGCGTGCTGGGGTCTCGCTGGAAACACTTCACGTATTTGGTGTTGTGTGTGCAGAGTTTGAGTGTAGCCTTTGGTGTGTTCTCGCGCTGGAGGACCGCTGGGGGACCGCGACTCGAGACTCGGAGGAGTGCACCTGTGGGAGTGACACCTGTGGGAGAGACCGGGAACGACCGCCGCTCGGTGGTGATCACCGGTGGGGGCACCGGCATCGGCCGGGCCGCCGCGCACGCCTTCGCCGACGAGGGCCACGACGTACTGATCGTCGGCCGGGACGGGACGGCCCTGAAGGAAGCCGCCCGCGGCCGGCCCGCCGTCCGCCACCTGGCGCTCGACATCACCGCACCGGGCGCTCCCGAGGAGATCGTGCGCACCGCCGTCGCCGAGTGCGGCGGCATCGACGTCCTCGTCAACAACGCGGCCGTGGTCCGACGACAGCCGCTGGAGGACATCGACCGGCGGATCGCCGAGGAACAGATCGCGACCAACCTGCTGGCCCCGCTGCTGCTCACCCAGGCCGCGCTGCCCCACCTGCGCACCAGCGGCGGCGTCGTCGTCAACGTCAGCGCCTCCGCGGCCGTCCGCGGCTGGGCGGGCAGTTCGGTGTACGGCGCCACGAAGGCCGGTCTGGACTTCCTCACCCGCACCTGGGCCGTCGAGCAGGCCCCGCACGGAGTCCGGGTCGTCTCGGTCTCCCCGGGCCCGGTGGAGACCGGCATCGCCAAGGCGTCCGGACTGGACGACGAGCAGATCGCCCGGCTGCGCGCGGCCCAGAAGGCCGGTGTGCCGATGGGCCGCATCGGCACACCCGAGGAGATCGCCTGGTGGATCGTCACCATGGCCCGCCCCGAGGGCGCCTTCGCGACCGGTGTGGTGCTGCCGGTCGACGGCGGGGCCGCGACCAAGCTCTGACCGGCTCACGACCTCGCTGAGGAGACAGGCATGAGATTCACCGGACCGCGCCTCGACGGCCGTGTCGCCGTCGTCACCGGCGCCGGCCGCGGCCTCGGGCGGCGCATCGCCGAGGCGTTCACGGCCCAGGGCTGCCGGGTGGTGGCCTCCGCCCGCACCGTCGAGCAGCTGAAGGACTGGGTGGAGGCCCACCCCGGCCGGGCCGCGGCCGTGACCGCCGACGTCCGCGACCCCGAGGCGGTGGACGCCCTCATGCGGACCGCCCGCGAGCGCTTCGGCGGCCTGGACATCGTGGTGGCCAACGCCGGCGTCAGCAGGCCCGGGCCGGCGGCGGCGCTCGCCCCGGAGCACTGGGACGAGGTACTGGGCACCAACATCGGCGGCGTCGTCAACTGCACCCGCGCCGCCGTGCCCCACCTGCGGGACTCACCCGCCGGCCGGATCATCAACCTCTCCTCCGTGCTCGCCTCCCGGCCCGTCGCGGGCGGAGCCGCCTACTGCGCCTCCAAGGCCGCGGTGGAGGCGTACACCAAGGTCTGCGCGCTCGAACTGGCCGGCCACGGCATCACGGCCAACTGCCTCGCCCCCGGCTTCATCGACGAGGGCATGGGCCGTGCACTGCGCGCCAACGAGGACGTGTGGGCGCGCTACCGCGGCAAGCTCGCCGCCGGACGGATGGGAACGGGTGACGAGGTCGCCGGCGCCGCGGTGTTCCTCGCCGGCGGTGACAGCGGCTACGTCAACGGCCACGTCCTCGAAGTCAACGGAGGCCTGTCGTGGTAGCCGGGCCCCTCCCCACGGTCCCGCCCGGCCGTCCCGCGCTATGCCGCCCCGACCGTCAGGAGACCCCCCGATGAAGACACTGATCACCACCGGCGAGGGCCCGTTCGGCCTGCGGCACGCGCAGGCTCCGGACCCGGTACCGGCTCCGGACGAGGCGCTCGTCCGCGTCCGGGCCGTCTCCGTCAACCGCGGCGAACTGGCGCTCGCCGCGGTCTCCCCGGCCGGTACCCGGCTGGGGTGGGACGTCGCCGGTACGGTCGTCGAGGCCGCCGCCGACGGCTCCGGCCCGCCGCCCGGCACCCGGGTCGCCGGCCTCGCCGACGGCGGCGGCTGGGCGGAACATGTCGCCCTGCCGGTGTCCCGGCTGGCGGAGATACCCGGCACCGTCACCGACGAACAGGCCGCCGCCCTGCCCGTGGCCGCGCTCACCGCCTGGTACGGACTGCGCAAGGCGGGCCCTCTGCTCGGCCGCACCGTCCTGGTGACGGGGGCCGGCGGCGGTGTCGGCCGGATGGCGGTGCAGCTGGCCGCGGGGGCCGGCGCGCGGGTCGTCGCGTGGACCGGCTCCCCCGGCCGGGGGCAGGGTCTCGCCGGACTCGGGGCGGAGGTCGTCTCCACCTACGAGCAGGCGGAGGGCGGCGCCTCGGACGTGGTGTTCGACAGCGTCGGCGGAGAGGTGCTGACCCGCGCCTTCGTCACCCTCCGGCCCGGCGGGGCGGCCGTCGTGTACGGGAACACCACCCGCTCCGCACTGGTGCTGCCGGCCGACTGGGGGCGGGCCCGGCCGGGGGTCTGCCTGCACCACCTGTTCCTCTTCGACGAGATCGGACGCCAGGACCCCGCGGCCGACCTGGCGACCCTGCTCCGGCTCTGTGCGGACGGCCGGCTCGATCCGCAGGTCGCTCTCACGTCCTCCTGGGACGACCCGGCCGAGGCGCTGAAACGCCTGGAGGGCCGAGCCGTCAACGGGAAGGTCGTCCTCCTGCTGACCTGACCCCCCGCGTGACCCGAGTGACCCACGAGTCAGCGGCCCGCCCCGAGCGGCGGGCCGCCGAGGAGCTGAAGCCATGGTTGTGACGGCAGACCGTCCCGCCCCCGCCTGCACCTGCCCCCGGACCCGCGGAGCCACGATCTGGCTCACCGGTCTGCCGAGCGCCGGCAAGACGACGATCGCGCGCGAAGTGGCCGGCCGGCTGCGCGGAGAGGGGCACCGGGCCGAGGTGCTCGACGGCGACGAGATCCGGTCCTTCCTCTCGGCGGGACTGGGGTTCGGCCGCGAGGACCGCGACACCCACGTACGGCGGGTCGGCCTGGCCGCCGAGGTCCTGGCCCGCAACGGGGTGAAGGTCCTGGTGCCGGTCATCGCTCCCTACGCCGCCGGCCGTGCCGCCGTGCGTGGACGCCACCGCGCCGTCGGCGTCCCGTTCCTGGAGGTGCACGTCGCCGCCCCGGTGGAGGTGTGCTCCGTACGGGACGTGAAGGGCCTGTACGCCAAGCAGGCCGCCGGCGAACTCACCGGGCTGACCGGCGTGGACGACCCCTACGAGGAGCCTTCGGCGCCCGACCTGCGCATCGAGTCCCACCGCGAGAGCGTGCGGGAGTCCGCGGCGTCGCTCCACGCGCTTCTCGCCGAGAGGCGCCTGCTGTGACCGCCGCCGTCAGCACCGCCGAGCCCGCGTCCGCCGGCACCGTCCCCGCCCGGAACCCGTTCACGCTGTCGCACCTGGACACGCTCGAGTCCGAGGCCGTGCACATCCTGCGTGAGGTGGCGGGGGAGTTCGAGCGGCCGGTGATCCTGTTCTCCGGCGGCAAGGACTCCGCCGTGATGCTGCACCTGGCGCTCAAGGCGTTCGCCCCGGCGCCGGTCCCCTTCCCCCTGCTGCACGTCGACACCGGGCACAACTTCCCCGAGGTCCTCGACTACCGCGACCGCACGGTCGCCCGGCACGGGCTGCGGCTGCACGTCGCGTCCGTGCAGGAGTACATCGACGCCGGAAAGCTGCGGGAGCGACCCGACGGGACGCGCAACCCGCTGCAGACGCTGCCGCTGACCGACGCGATCCGCCGGCACCGGTTCGACGCCGTGTTCGGCGGCGGACGGCGCGACGAGGAGAAGGCCCGCGCGAAGGAGCGGGTGTTCAGTCTGCGGGACGAGTTCTCGCAGTGGGACCCGCGCCACCAGCGCCCCGAGCTGTGGCAGCTCTACAACGGCCGTCACGCGCCGGGCCAGCACGTGCGGGTGTTCCCGCTGTCGAACTGGACGGAGCTGGACGTCTGGCTGTACATCGCCCGGGAGGGCATCGGCCTGCCGGAGATCTACTTCGCCCACGAGCGCGAGGTGTTCGCCCGCGACGGCATGTGGCTGACGGCCGGCGCGTGGGGCGGCCCGCGGGACGACGAACCGGTGGAGAAGCGGACCGTGCGGTACCGGACCGTGGGCGACATGTCCTGCACCGGCGCCGTCGACTCCGGCGCCGACACCATCGAGAAGGTGATCACCGAGATCGCCGCCTCCCGGCTCACCGAGCGCGGCGCCACCCGCGCCGACGACAGGCTCTCCGAGGCCGCGATGGAAGACCGCAAGCGTGAAGGGTACTTCTGATGACTGTCGACACACTGCGTCTCGCGACCGCCGGCTCGGTGGACGACGGCAAGTCCACCCTGGTGGGCCGCCTCCTCCACGACTCCAAGTCGGTCCTCGCCGACCAGCTGGAGGCCGTGGAGCGGGCGTCGGCGAGCCGCGGGCAGGAGGCGCCCGACCTGGCGCTGCTCACCGACGGCCTGCGGGCCGAGCGGGAGCAGGGCATCACCATCGACGTGGCCCACCGCTACTTCGCCACGCCCCGCCGGCGGTTCATCCTCGCCGACACCCCGGGCCACGTGCAGTACACCCGCAACATGGTCACCGGCGCCTCCACCGCCGACCTGGCCGTCGTGCTCGTCGACGCCCGCAAGGGCGTCGTCGAACAGACCCGCCGGCACGCCGCCGTCGCCGCCCTGCTGCGCGTCCCCCACGTCGTCCTCGCCGTCAACAAGATGGACCTCGTCGACTACGCGGAGCACGTGTTCGCCGCCGTCGCCGAGGAGTTCACCGCGTACGCGACCGAACTGGGCGTGCCCGAGGTCACCGCCATCCCGGTCTCGGCCCTCCGGGGCGACAACGTCGTGGAAGCGTCCGCCCGGATGGACTGGTACGGCGGACCCACCGTCCTGGCGCATCTCGAGAACGTCCCCGTGGGAGCCGATCCGTCCCTCGTCCCGGCCCGCCTGCCGGTGCAGTGCGTGATCCGTCCGCGGACGGCCGACCGGCCCGACTACCGGGGCTACGCCGGCCGGATCGCCGCCGGCGTCCTGCGGGTGGGCGACAGGGTCAGCGTGCTGCCCTCCGGCCGGACCACGCGCATCACCGGGATCGACCTGCTCGGCCGGGCCGTGGACACCGCGTGGGCACCCCAGTCCGTGACGGTGCTGCTCGCCGACGACATCGACGTCTCCCGCGGCGACCTGATCGCTCCCGCCGACGCCGCACCGGCCGTCACCCGGCACATCGAGGCCACCGTCTGCCACCTCCACGAACGGCCGCTCGGCCCCGGCGACCGGGTCCTGGTCAAGCATGGCACCCGGACCGTCCACGCCGTGGTCGAGGACCTGCCGCCCGGCACGGGCCGGTCCGGCCGGCCCGGCAGGCCGGACCGGCTCGGCGTCAACGACATCGGCCCGGTGGTGCTGCGCGCCTTCGAGCCGCTGCCGCTGGACCCGTACGCACGCTCCCGTGCCACCGGCGCCTTCCTGCTGATCGACCCGGCCGACGGCGCCACGCTCGCCGCCGGCATGGCCGGCTGAGCCGCGGGTCCGGCTCAGCCGGTGAGCACCGTGCCGGACGCCGACGCCGGGGAGGCGGGGGCGGCCCCGGCGTCCGCGGCCTGCGCGGTGCCCGGCTCCGGTACGGTGAACCCGGGCATCACCTCACGCGCGAACAGCCGCATGGTGCGCGCCGACTCCTCGTACGGCATGTTGCCGGAGATCACCTGGAGGCTGACCGTGCAGTCGCCGTACCACTCCCGGACCTGCCGCAGCTGCGCCCGCACCTGCTCGGGCGAGCCGACCAGCGCCTTGCCCTCGTCGACCTGCTTGTCGAAGTTGGCGCTGTTCACCTTGGCCACGATGCGCTGGTAGCCGTCGTAGTCCCCGCTGCGGGTGTGGGCCCAGGCGGACACCGCCTCCACCATCTTGGCGTTGGTGTACGCCGAGTAGCGGCGGCCGCGTTCCCGGGCGGTGCCCGCGTCCTCGTGCAGGTAGCTGCTGTAGCTGAGGTGGACCTCCCCGGCGTCCGGGTCGTGGCCGGCCTCCGCGCGGGACCGCCGGTACAGATCGATCATCTCCCGGGTGCGCTCGGGCTTGTTGATCGAGGGCACCAGCATCAGCCCGCGGCCGGCCCGGCCGGCGGCCGCGCAGGACTCCGGGGTGATGGACGCGGCGACCAGCACCTTGGGGTACGGGCGCTGCGCCGGGCGCGGCAGGAGGGTGACCGGGCCGAAACGGTGGAAGCGGCCGCTGAAGACGACGTCCTCGCCCGCCCAGAGGCGCTCGCAGGCCTCCACGCCCTCCTCGAACCGCTCCCGGCTCTCGTCCATGGGTATCCCGAACGCGGCGAACTCGTCCGGCAGGAAGCCCCGGGCGAAGCCCACGTCGAGGCGGCCGTGCGAGAGGTTGTCCAGCATCGCCAACTGCCCGGCCAGCTTCACCGGATGGGTGAAGGCGGGGATCACCGCACCCGTGACCAGCCGGATGCGCCGGGTCCGGGCGGCGGCCGCGGCGAGGAAGGTCACCGGGTCGGGACTGTAGCCGCCGTAGTCGAAGAAGTAGTGCTCCACCGTCTTCACGTGATGGAAGCCCAGTTCCTCGGCGAGGACCGCCAGGCGCAGCGCGTCGTCGAAGTGGTCGACCGCGCTCTTGTCGGCGGGCCCGATGGTGGGGAACAGGTTGATTCCGAACTTCATGGCGTCTCCGGGGCCTCAGGGAGTGGTGACGAGTCGGGGCGCGGACGGGGCGTCGTACGCCCGCCGGTAGTACGTCAGGGGGGCGGCGTCCGGTGTGTGACGGCCGTGCTCGATGCTGCCGACGACGATCCAGTGGTCGCCCACGAGGTCGGCGGAGCGCAGCCGGCACTCGGCGACCGCCACGGTGTCCCCGGTCAGGACCGGGGCGTCGCACGCGTGCGGTGAGGGCGTCCACGCCGTCCCGGTGAACTTGTGCGCGTCGGACGACGCGAAGCGGTCGGCCAGGGCACCGCGGCCCGCGGCGAGGAAGTTCACCGCGAAGCCCTGGGAGGCGAGGATGGCGGGCAGGGTGCGGGAACCGCTGTCCGCGCACACCAGCAGCAGGGGCGGGTTCTTCGACACCGCGGTCACCGCGGTGCAGGTGAACCCCTTCGGGCCGTCGGCGCCCGCCGTGGTGATCACGGCGACGGAACTGGAGAGTGCTCCGAAGATCTTCCGGAACTGTTCGGCTTCGACAGGCATGGACGCTCGCCCCCAGTGGTGGCCTGAGATCTGGACAGGGTGACTGGACCCGTTCAGCGTGTCAGGGGCGGCTGGAGCGCAGGTCGAGGGCGGCTGGCCGTGATCCCGAGGAGCCGGTGACCCTGGCCAGCGCACGTTCCAGCTGCGCCTTGGCGTTGGCGTGCAGGACGAGGGGCACACCCGGCGGCATCACGCGCGCCGCCAGCACGACCCGCTCCACCCGGCTGGTGACGAGGGCGAAGCGGAAGCCGGCCAGGATCTCGTAGAACGGCAGGGGGGCGAGGGGGCGGCCGAGGAGTTCACCGTGGCGCAGCGCGGTCTCCTCGTGCCCGGGCAGCCCGGCGAGCCGTTCCGCGCCGATGCCCTCGCTCAGGAACCGGTCCATCCACAGGAACCACCCGAGGTCCACCTCGGCCGGTCCGAATCCGGTCATCTCCCAGTCGAGCAGGGCCGCGGGACGCAGGTCCTGCCCGTAGACGATGTTGCCGAGCCGCGCGTCGCCCCACAGCAGTCCCGGCGGGCCGGGTTCCGCGGGCAGGTGGGCGCGCAGCCAGGCCAGCACCGACGTCAGCAGGGGGTCACCGGCGCAGCCGAAGAACTCCATGTGCCGCGCGTAGTGTTCGAGCTGTCGGCCGGTCGGGGACGGCCCGCCGTCCGGCGGTGCCGCGAGTCGGGGACCGAGCCGCCGGGTGTCGACCCGGTGCACCCGGCTCATCGCCTCCAGCGACGCCCACCACAGGCGCGCCCGGTCCTCGGCCGGCAACTCGGCGATCCAGCCCTGCCGGTGGTACGAGGGGAAGTCCGAAGGGACCCGGCCGGGAATCAGGTCCATGACGAAGAAGGGGCCGCCGAGCAGGCTCCCGGAGGGTTCGCAGTGGTGGACCGCCGGGACCGGGACACCGGTGTCCCGGCCCAGGACGCGCAGCAGTTCGTACTGTTCGGCGATCCGCGGCTCCGGGTAGACCCGGGTGTCCCGCGGCGCCCCCTTCACCACGAACCTCCGCTCGGTGCCGTCGGGTTCCTCGGCCGTCACGAACAGGGTCAGGCCGGCGAAGCCGGTGGCCGTGGGCCGCTCGGCGCCGGTGATGCGCAGGCGGTCGAAGGGAGGCACCCCGGCCAGTGCCCCGACGTACGCGGAGCCCGGCGCGGCGTGCTGTGCCCCGGCGGTCACCGCCGGACCGCTTCCAGGTGCCCCGGGGCCCCGTGCGGGGCGAGGAGGTCCAGGGAGAGGGCCGCGTCACGGGTGGTCTCCACGCTGAGCGCGGGGTGGGCGGCGAGCATCGCCGTCTGCAGGTGGCGCAACCGGGGCGAGGGCTCCAGGCCCAGCTCGTCGTTGAGCTTCTCGCGCAGCGTGTGGTAGACGTCCAGGGCCTGGGCCACCCGGCCCGAGCGGTACAGCGCGAGCATGTACTGGGCGTGCAGGTTCTCGTGCGTGGGGTGGTCGGCCGTCAGCGCGCGCAGCTCGCCGAGCAGCCCGTGGTGCAGGCCGAGGCGCAACTCCGCCTCGGCGCAGCGCTCGAACGTGGTCAGCCTGGTCTCCTCCAGGCCCGCGATCCGCGCCTCCAGGCGCGGCCCGGCCGGCACGTCGACCAGCGTCGGTCCCCGCCACACCGCGAGCGCCGCGCGCAGCGCGGTGGCCAGCCGCTGGTCGTCGCCGGATGCCTGGGCGGCGCGGGCGTCGCTCATGTGCCGCTCGTAGTGGTGCAGATCGAGGCTGCCCGGGGCGACGTCCATCAGGTAACCCTGGTGTCTGGTGACGAGGATCTGCTTGGGCTGTTCGGGAGTCATGACCGAGGGGCAGCCGGCCAGCGCCCGCCGGATGTGCAGCACGTAGGTGTGCAGTGTCTGGACCGCGCTGCGCGGCGCCCGCGTCCCCCACAGCTCCTCGATGCACACCGAGGCCGGTACGGGCGTATTCGCGTTGAGCAGCAGCAGGGCGAGGAGCTGGCGCGTCTTCGGCGCGGACGGAAGATGCGAAACTCCGCCGTCGTTCATGACGACAGGACCGAGAACTCCGAATTCCACGAGGTCTCCTCTGGAAGGTGTTGTCCGGTGCATCCGAGAACGACCGCGACGCTAGCAATCGGCTCGGACGGATGTCCATGGTCGAACTAATGCTTCGGGCAGGGCTTTTTCGCCCACGCCGACCTACCGGCCGGCCGGATTTGTCGCGGCTCTTGATGAAATCCCAGGTGAGGTGAGATGGAGGCGGACTGGCGCATGTGGAATGACCAGATCTTTTCCATGTGTTCTCACCTGGCCTTCCAGTGGCTTCTCCTAGCGTTTCCGGAGTCGGACACCCTCCGGATGGGAGTTACTTCTGTGGTTGTTTTCATGAACCGTCTCACGATGATCGGGGAGCCCTCGGAGTTCGAGAGGATCTACGCGGAGATCGGCAAAATAATGAGCGCCCGCCCGGGCCTCATCCGATTCCGGCTCGTGCGTTCCACCAAGGAGGCGGACGTCTACTTCAACATCGCGGAATGGGAGTCCGAGGAGGCGTTCCAGGACGCCCTCAGGACCCCCGAGTTCCGTGCCCAGTTCGAGCAGCTGCTGCCGATCATCAAGGGTGACCCGCACGTCTGCGAGGTCGTCCAGGAGGGTCTGCCGGCCGTTCATGCCTGACCTCGGCATGGAGCGGGTCGCCGACGGCGTGCACGCGTGGGTCCAGCCCGATGGCGGCTGGTGCCTGAACAACGCGGGTGTCGTCGTCGGCGACCGTTCCGTTCTCCTCGTCGACACGGCGGCCACCCGGGCCCGGGCCGAACGGCTCCGCGACAGCGTGCGCCGGCTGACCCGGCTCCCGGTACGGACCGTCGTCAACACCCACCACCACGGCGACCACACCCACGGGAACCTCGTGTTCTCCGACGGTGCGGTCGTCGTCTCGCATGAGCGGACCCGCGCCGAGATGGCGGAGCGCGGGCTGGCCCTGACCCACGTGTGGCCCGAGGCGGACTGGGGCGACCTCAGCGTCGTCCTGCCGGACCTCACCTACACCGGGTCCCTGTCCGTGCACCTCGGTGCGGGCCGGACCGCCGAGCTGCTGCACCCGGGCGTGGCCCACACCACCAACGACACCGCGGTGTGGCTGCCCGACACCCGGGTGCTGTTCGCCGGCGACCTGCTGATGTCGGACTGCACCCCGTTCGCCCTGATGGGCTCCGTGCGCGGGCTGGTGCGGGCCGTCGGCCGGCTGCGCGCACTGGGGGCCCGCAGCATCGTCTGCGGTCACGGACCGGTGTGCGGGCCGGAGGTGTTCGAGCTGACCGAGGCGTATCTCGCCCGGGTCCTCGACCTCGCCGCGTACGGAGTGCGGCGGGGCAGGGACCCGCTGACCGTCGCCCGCGACGCGGGCTACGGCGAGTTCGCGGAACTCCGCGACCCCGAGCGGCTGGTGGCCAACCTGCACCGGGCCTACGCCGAACTGGAGGGGGCGCCCGAAGGGGCGTACCTCCCCTCGGCACCGGTGTTCCGCGAGATGGTGACGCTCAACGGCGGACGCCCCCTGACCTGCCTCGCCTGAGGCAGGCCGGGGGCGTCCCCCTGGCCACCGCCGCGCCGGAGCACCGTCGCTCCGCCGCCGCGTGTCACCGGGCCGTACGTCACACCGCGCCGTCGTGCTCCACCAGGCGGTGCCGGATCCGCAGCCGGCCGTCCTCCCCGCGGACCAGCAGGTCCTCACCGGGGGCGCTCAGGTGCGGCCGCGGATCGCCGCCGTCGGGGATCTCGAACACCAGGGCGTAGAACCGGCAGCGCCAGGTGCCGGGCTCCTCGCCCTCGTCGACGATCAGCATGCCGAGCCAGTGGCGACGGGTCACCGGGCGCGCCGCGAGCCGCTCCAGACCGGCTCGCATCCGGGCCACGATCTCCTGGCGGCCGCGCCAGGGTTCCGGCTTGACGTTCTGCTCGAAGACACCGTCCCGGGTGAAGGTCTCGGCCCACTCCTCGGCCCGGCCCTCGTCGAGCAGCCGCATCTGCCGGGCGTAGAAGTCCTGGACCTCCACCTGGATCTCCGGCGGCGCCGGCCGCCGGTACCCGGCGGCTCCCGCGGGCGCGTCCGTCCGCGCGGGCGCGCTCACGACGCGTCCACCAGGGCGGCGCGGGACTCGGCGTACGACTTGGCCAGGGCCAGCGTGGCCAGGCTGTTGGTGCCCAGCGCCTTGCGGACGTACGCCTTGGCGTCGGCGAGCGTGCGGTCCGCGCCGAGCACGGCCGTCACCGTCTCGGGCCGGACGGTCACCGTGTGCCGGGACGTCGCGACGACCCCGCCGTCGGTCTCGGTGAACGTCCACCGGCCGGTGTGCGCGGCCAGCATCCGGGGCAGGACCAGCTGCTTGTACACGATGCGGTCCGGCGCGAGGCTCAGCCGGACCGAGCGGGTGGTGTGGACCGAGCCGTCCGGAGCCCGGGTGTCCATCTCCAGGATCTGCACCCCGCCCGGCTGCTCGGTGAAGTCGACGCGGGCCACGTGCGGAAGGCGCTCGGACCAGGCGTCCGCCCGGTCCACGAAGGAGAACAGGTCGGCGACCGAGCCGGCCACCGTGACCGAGTCCTCGAACGAGAAGGTGACGGGCTCGCCGCCGGACACGGCGTTCTCCACGACGTCCTTGAGCCGGGCGAGCTCGGCGGTGCTGTTGTCCTCGACGGCACGCGCGATCCACCGCTGGTGCTCGGGGGAGTCGTCCACGGCACGGTAGTCGTGCGTCAGACGGACGAGCGTGCCACCGTCACCGGAGGGCTCGACGAACCAGTCACCGCCCATCGCCGCCACCGGATGGGCGCTGAGCCGCTGGCGGAAGCCGACCCGGAGGTTCTGCGGATCGAGGGTGCGGCGCGACGTCCAGTCCTTCACCTCGCCGTTGGCCTGCGCCCACAGGTGGATCAGTTCCTCGCTCGTCCCGTCGTCGTGCGCGGTGCTCTCCAGCACCTCCGCGTGCACGGTCGGGGTGAACGCCGCCGGCCACCGGGTCACATCGGCGATCACCGCGTAGACCTCGGACGGCGGCGCGTCGATCAGGACGGTGTGCTCGGTGTGATGCTCCACTGCTGCTGCCATCTGCTGCTTGTCCTCTCTCTCCTCGGCGCGGTCAGTAGTTGCCGAGTCCGCCGCAGACGTTGAGCGCCTGTGCGGTGATGGAGGCCGCGACGTCGCCGGCCAGGTAGCGGACCAGGCCCGCCACCTCCTCCGGCGTGGAGTAACGGCCCATGGGGATCTTGGCGTTGAAGCGTTCCTGCACGTCCTCGACCGTGGTGTCCCAGGCGGCGGCGTACCCCTGCCGGACCCGTTCGGCCATCGGGGTCTCGACATAGCCGGGGCACACGGCGTTCACGGTGATCCCGGTCTTCGCCAGCTCCAGACCCACCGCCTTGGTGAAGCCGACCACCCCGTGCTTCGACGCCGAGTACGGTGCGCCGAGCACCACGCCCTGCTTGCCCCCGGTGGAGGCGATGTTGATGATCCGGCCGCGGCCGCTCTCCCGCATCCCGCCGGTGCCGAGCACCTCGCGGGTCGCCCAGAAGACGCTGTTGAGGTTGGTCGCCATGACGTCGAGCCACAGGTCGTCGGCGATGTCGGCGGTGACGCCGCCGCCGCTGCGCCCGGCGTTGTTGACCAGCACGCCGACGGGGCCGTGGCGTTCGGCGGCGGTACGGACGAAGGCGTGCACCGACGCGGGGTCCCGCACGTCCGCGGCGACGCCGTCCGCGTCGATCCCCTCGTCGAGCAGTGTCTTGACGGTGGCGTCGACGTTCTCCTGGGTCCTGGCGCACAGGAACACCCGGTGGCCGTCCTGGCCGAGGCCGCGTGCGACCGCCAGTCCGATGCCGCTGGTGGCACCGGTGACCAGGGCGAGACGCTGAACCGTTTCGGGCATGATGGTCCTTCCGTTCGAGGTACGGACGTCGGCGGGCCGGGTCACGGCCGGAGCAGGATGCGGCCGAGCTGGGCGCGGTCCTCGATGATCCGGTGGGCCGCGGCGGCCTCGGTGAGCGGCAGTTCGGCGTGCACGTGCACCTTCAGCCGGCCTTCGGTGACATGGCCGATCAGCTCCTGCAGACCGGTCCGGATGTCGTCCGGGCGGTGCTGCCACCACTGGTCGAGGCCGCAGCCCACGACGTGCTTCATCGGGATGAGCCGCATGGCCGGCACCTGGGGCAGGGTGCCGCCGGCGGCGCCGTAGAAGACGAGCCGGCCGAACGGCTTGAGCACGTCCAGGCCGGCGAGCAGGATGTCGCCGCCGACACTGTCGAGGATGACGTCGGCGCCCTCGCCGTCGGTGGCCTTGAGGACGTCGTCGGTCCAGCCCTGCGTGCTGTAGTCCACGACGATGTCGGTGCCGTGCTCCCGCGCGAAGGCGGCCTTCGCGGGCGACCCGACCGTGCCGATCACCCGGCCCGCCCCGTAGTGGCGGACCAGCTGCGTCATCAGGTGCCCGATCGCCCCGGCCGCCGCGTGCACGAGCACGGTGTCGCCGGGCCGGATGCGCGCGGTCTTCAGGACGCACAGGGCGGTCTGCGCGGGGGAGGCCAGGATGCTGGCCTGAGCCGTGTCGATGCCGTCCGGCAGGGGGGCGAGGAACGTGGCGTCCGCCAGGACGAAGTCCGCGTAGGCGCCGCCCATCACCGGTGCCGCCACGCGGTCGCCGACGGCGACGGTGGTGACCTCGGCCCCCACCTGCTCGACCCGTCCGACGACATCACCGTTCGGGGTGGCCGGCAGCGGCGGCGGGAACGGGCCGGTGCCCCGGCGGCGCTGGGTCTCGACGAAGTTCACCCCGATCGCCTCGGACCTGATCAGGACCTGTCCGGGACCGGGGGACGGCACCGGTACCTCCTCGACGGTGAGGACGTCCGGGTTCCCGTAGTCGTGGTAGCGGATCGACCGCATGCTTGGCCTCCCTGGGTGGTCTGCGGGCTTCACCGGACCGTAGGCGGGCCTGCTGGAGGCTCGCTCGCCGTCCCATGGAGGACGGCGGGCGGCGACGACGTGCAGCCTCTCTCCAGTCCGGCTCCATGACCCGGTGCCACCGTCGAAGCACCAACGACGGGTACAACGGGAGGAGTACGGATGACTCGACGAGTCGTCATCACGGGGCTGGGGGTCGTCGCCCCAGGCGGAATCGGCGCCAAGGCGTACTGGGACGTGCTGGCGAACGGCCGTACCGCCACCCGCGCGATCAGCTCCTTCGACGCCTCCCGGTACCGGTCGAGGATCGCCGCCGAGTGCGACTTCCACCCGGAGGAGGCGGGCCTGACCCCGCAGGAGATCCGGCGGATGGACCGCTCCGCCCAGTTCGCGGCCGTCGCCGCGGACGAAGCCGTGGCCGACAGCGGTCTGCTCTTCGCGGAGCTGCCCCCGCACCGCACGGGCGTGTCCATCGGCACCGCGGTCGGCTGCACCACCAGCCTGGAGGAGGAGTACGTCGTCGTCAGCGACGGCGGCCGCCAGACCCTCACCGACCACCGCTACGGCGTGCCCCACCTCTACGACTACCTGGTGCCCAGCTCGGTCGCCGCCGAGGTCGCGTGGCGGGTGGGCGCGGAGGGACCGGTCGGCACCGTCTCCACCGGGTGCACCTCCGGTCTGGACGCCGTCGGTCACGCCGCGGCGCTGATCCGGGAGGGCTCGGCGGACGTCGTGGTGGGCGGCGCCACCGACGCCCCGATCTCGCCCATCACGGTGGCCTGCTTCGACGCGATCCGGGCGACCTCGCCGCGCAACGACGACCCGGCCCACGCCTCTCGCCCGTTCGACCGGAGCCGCAACGGCTTCGTCCTCGGCGAGGGAGCGGCCGTCTTCGTCTTCGAGGAACTGGAGCACGCGATGCGCCGCGGCGCGCACATCCACGCCGAGGTCGCCGGCTTCGCGACCCGCAGCAACGCCTACCACATGACCGGTCTGCGCCCGGACGGCGCCGAACTGGCCCAGGCCGTCACCGCGGCACTCGCCCAGGCCCGGGTCGCACCCGGGGACCTCGACTACGTCAACGCGCACGGATCGGGGACCAAGCAGAACGACCTGCACGAGACGGCCGCCATCAAGGCCAGCCTCGGCGCGCACGCACGGACCACACCGGTCAGCTCGATCAAGTCGATGATCGGCCACTCACTGGGCGCGATCGGTTCCCTGGAGGTGGCCGCCTGTCTGCTGGCCATGCGGCACGGCCTGGTACCGCCCACGGCCAACCTGCACGACCCCGACCCGAGCTGCGACCTGGACCACGTGCCGCTGACCGCGCGGGAGACGCCGGTCCGCTCGGTGCTCAGCACCGGAAGCGGTTTCGGAGGGTTCCAGAGCGCCGTGGTCCTGACCGGCAACGGCACCGAGAAGGGGGGACTCGCCCCGTGAGCGGAACCGCAGGCACGACGGTCGTCACCGGTCTCGGCGTGGTGGCCCCCAACGGCCTGGGCACCGAGGAGTACTGGGCGGCGACCCTGCGCGGCGAGAGCGGCATCCGCCGCCTCACCCGCTTCGACCCCGCTCAGTACCCCTCCCGGCTGGCCGGCGAGATCACCGGCTTCGACCCGGCGGCACACCTGCCCGACCGCCTGCTGCCGCAGACCGACCACATGACCCGGCTCGCCCTGACCGCAGCGGACCTGGCGGTCCTCGACGCGGGGGCGGGCCCCGGGGAACTGCACACCCTGGAGGCGGGCGTGGTCACCGCGAGCGCCTCCGGAGGGTTCGAGTTCGGCCAGCGCGAGCTGGAGAACCTGTGGAGCAAGGGCAACGAGTACGTCAGCGCGTACCAGTCCTTCGCCTGGTTCTACGCCGTCAACACCGGTCAGATCTCCATCCGCAACGGGATGCGCGGGCCGAGCGGGGTGCTCGTCGCCGACCAGGCCGGCGGACTCGACGCGGTGGCGCACGCCCGCAGGCAACTGCGCGGCGGGGCCCGCCTGATGGTCACCGGGGGCGTGGACTCGGCGCTGTGCCCCTGGGGGTGGACCGCGCAGATCGCCACCGGGCTGCTCAGCACCTCGCAGGACCCGGCCCGCGCCTACACCCCCTTCGCCGACACCGCGAACGGCTACGTGGCGGGAGAGGGCGGGGCCATCCTCGTCCTCGAACCGGAGGAGTCGGCGCGCGCCCGGGGAGCACGCCCCTACGGGTCGGTCGCCGGACACGCCGCCACGTTCGATCCACCCCCCGGCAGCTCCCGCGGGCCCGCCCTGCGGGCGGCGATCCTGGGGGCACTCGCCGATGCCGGGTGCACGCCCGGTGACATCGACGTGGTGTACGCCGACGCGGCCGGCCTTCCCGACAAGGACGCCGCCGAGGCCGCGGCGCTGTGCGCGGTCTTCGGACCCCACGGCGTCCCGGTCACGGCGCCCAAGACGATGACCGGGCGGCTGTACTCGGGCGGCGGGCCGCTCGACCTGGCCGCCGCGCTGCTCGGTTTCCGGGACGGCGTGATCCCGCCGACCGTCAACGTGGCCCTGCCCGACCCCGCCCACCGCATCGACCTCGTCACCGGCCGGCCGCGCGCCGTGCCCACCCGCACCGCGCTCGTCCTGGCCCGGGGACACGGCGGCTTCAACTCCGCGATGGTGCTGCGCGCCCCGACCGCCCGCCGCACCCCGTCCCAGTGAACCTCCCTCCGCGCCGGAGGGGCCAGTTGCCACAACTCACCGGAGGAAATGCCATGGCAGTACAGGAGTCCATCACCCTTCAGGCCGTCGTCCGCGCCCTGCGCACCGCAGCGGGGGCGGGGGACGGAGTCGACCTGGACGGGGACATCGCGGACGTGACCTTCAGCGAGCTGGGGTACGACTCGATCGCGGTTCTGGAGACCGTCGGCGCGCTGGAGCGCGAGTACGGGTTCAGCCTGGGGGACGAGGCCGTCCATGAGGCGCAGACGCCGGGTCAGCTGCTCCGGCTCGTGGCCGAGGCCGCGGGAGAGGCCACCGGTCTGGCGGCCTGACCGCGGTGAGGGACGGGGGGCGGCCCGCACGACGTGGTGTCGTGCGGGCCGCCCCTGTTCCGCGCCCCCTGTTCCGCGCCCCGGCCGGGTCACGTGGGCGGGGCACGTGGACGGGTCACCCGGGCGGAGACACACGGAAGCCCGTGGCCCACGGGGGTGTTCCCATGGGCCACGGGCCGGGCGGGGCGGGTGGGTCACCAGGTGACCGGTACCTCGGTGAACCCCTCCACGAGCACTCCGGTGTGACGGGTCAGCTCGTGCGCCGGGACCGTCAGCCGCAGGTCCGGGTAGCGCCGGAGCAGGGTGCCGATCGCCGTCTGGAGCTCCATCCGGGCCAGCGCCGAGCCGGCGCAGAAGTGCGGGCCGGCGCTGAACGACAGGTGCTTGTTGTCGTCGCGCTCCACCCGCAGCGCCTCGGGCTCCTTGAAGACCTCCTCGTCACGGTTGGCGGACTCCAGGGCGAGGAAGACGGCGGAGCCCGCCGGGATCGTCGTCCCGCCCACCTCGATCTCGGCGGAGGTGTACCGGACGGCGGCCAGCTGCGAGAAGAGCACCTGGTAGCGCAGGAGTTCCTCCACCGCCGCCGGCACCAGCGAGGGGTCCCGGCGCACCTTCGCCAGTTCCTCCGGGTGCGCGAGCAGGGTGACGACGGCGGCGGACAGGTGGTTGGCGGTGGACTCGTACCCGCCCATCAGCAGCCCCTGCACCCAGTACAGGAGTTCGTACTCGCTGAGCCGGCTCTCGTCCTCGTCCCGGACCGCGATGAGGGAGCTGATCAGGTCGTCCCCCGGCTGCTCGCGCTTGGCCGCGACCAGACGCTGGATGTAGCCGAACAGTTCACCGCGGTACCGGGCGACCTCCTCCGCGGTGTAGCGGTTGACCGACAGATAGGCGTCGGTCCACAGCCGGAAGTCCTTCTGGTCCTCCGGCGGGACCCCCAGCAGTCCGCACAGGGTGCGGATGCCGAGCGGGAAGGCCAGCGCCTCGGCGAGATCGGCGGTGGGCCCGGCGGCCTCCATCGCGTCGAGCAACTCGTCGACCAGCGCCTGCACATGCGGCCGCATCTTCTCGACCCGGGCGGCGCTCAGGGCCTTGGTGACCAGCCGGCGCATCCGCGGGTGCTCCGGCGGGTCCAGGCTCACGTTCGGATCCTGGAACATCGAGTTGTCCTTGGTGATCCGCGGCAGGTCCTCGCTGGTGCGGTCGCGGTGCAGCCGCGGGTCGGAGAGCAGGACGCGGATGTCCTCGTACCGCGTGACGACCCATCCGGGGTCCCCGCTGGGCAGGGTGACCCGGACGACGGGCCGTTCGCGCAGACCGCGCAGTTCCAGGGGGGCGTCGAGCACCGACGGGCGGTTGCCGAACGGGTAGGCCGGGGGACTCTCGTGCATCGGGCAGGTCGTCAAGGCGGCGTCCTCTCCTCAGGGTGAACCACACTGCCCGCAGGGTCGCAGCGGCCTCTGGAGAGACAACGGAACCACACTGGAGACTTTCTAGATTTCGGTGCTTTGCTTGAAGTCTCTCGTGTAGCGTGTTTGTTTAGTGGTTGCCATTGTGTTGTGTCGCCGGTCCAGAGGTCGACACAGGTCCATCAGACGATGCGGGGAATCATGGAAAGAGCACCATCCGCAGTCGTTCCGCTCGGCTCCCACACCAGACCGACCCGGGGGAGCATCCTCGGCGACGACGAGCTGGCCGTGATCGAAGAACTGTTGCGGTCCGGCAGCCCCCTCTCCGGGGGCGTCTGGCGGGAGCGCTTCGAGGAAGCGTTCCGCGACCACCTCGGCGCCACGCACGCGCTGTCGGTCACCAGCGGGACCACCGCCCTCCGGCTGGCCTTCCACCTGCTCGACCTGCGCCCCGGCGACGAGGTCATCGCCACCCCCCAGACCTATCTCGCCACCGTGCAGCCGCTGCTGGACTACGGCGTACGGGTCCGCTTCTGCGACGTGGAGCCCGACTCGCTCAACATCGACGCCTCGCGCATCGAGGAGTTGATCACCGCGCGCACCCGGGCCGTCGTCCTGGTCCACTACGGCGGCCGGGCCGCTGACATGCCGCGCATCATGGCGCTGGCCGACCGGTACGGCCTGACGGTCGTCGAGGACGCGGCGCACGCCATCGGCGGCTCGCTGCACGGCCGCCCGCTCGGCTCGTTCGGGCACTTCGGGATCTTCAGCTTCCACTCGTCCAAGAACATCACCACGCTGGGCGAGGGCGGCATGCTTGTCGTGCGCGACGACGACCACGCCGCGCGGGCGGCCGCCCTGCGGGACAACGCGGTCGACGCCGTCTACGTGCCCTCCCGGCACACCTTCGCCGCCACCCGGCGCCCGCCCCCCGGAGCCATGTTCCCGGCCGGCTCCTACACCGCCGACTGCCTGATGCTCCGGGGAACGGGCATCAACGGGACGCTCGCCGAGCCGGCCGCCGCGGTCGGGTTCGTGCAGCTCGGCAGGCTGCCCGAACTGCAGGCCAGGCGCCGGGAGCTGGCCCGGCAGTACACCGAGCGCCTCGCCGGCGTCCCCGGCGTGTACGTGCCGCCGGTGCCGGAGGGCACCGACCACCCGTACCACCTGTTCACCGCGTTCGTGGATCCCGGACTGATCGACCGGGACGCGGTGCTGAGCGCCATGGACGAGGCCGGCGCGCAACTGCCGCTGCGCTACTTCCCCCTGCACCTCATGCCGGAGTGGCGGGCCCACGGTCACCGCGAGGGCGAGTGCCCCGTGGCCGAGCGCCGCTGGTTCCGGGAAATGATCAACATCCCCTGCCAGCCCGGCATCGACGACGACCAGGCCGCCCAGCTGATGGACTTGCTGGAGCGCGCGATCAGCCGGTCGTGGCGACGCGGGCGGACCCCTCTCGGGAGGACCGCATGACCGCACCCCGCACCCCGCACCCCTCCTACGACCTGGTCGTGGTCGGCGGCGGCGCCGTCGGACTCAGCACCGCCTGGTACGCCGCGCGCCGCGGCGCCTCGGTCCTCGTCCTGGAGAGCACCGACGGGCCGGAGAACACCGGCAGCAGCGCCGGCGCCGAACGCCAGTGGCGCGTCCAGTACAGCCAGCGCGACCTCACCGAACTGACGGTGCGCGCCCTGCCCCTGTGGCGCGGCATCGAGGAGGCGTGCGGCCGACGGCTGGTGCACCACACCGGCAGCCTGTGGTTCGGCGAGACCAAGGAGTCCACCAACGAGGGTCAGATAGCCGCCGCGGCCCAGGTCCTCGACGACGCCGGCCTGCCCTACGAGTGGCTCACCGCGGCCGCCATCGAGGAGCGCTTCGGCTTCACCGGACTGCCGGCCCACTACGAGGGCTTCCACCAGCCGGACGGCGGCGTGGTCGACGTCCGCGGCACCCTGTGGTCCCTGGCCCACCTCGCCCGCTCGGCAGGGGCGAGGATCCACACCGGCCGGCGTGTCCTCGCCCTGGAGCCGCACCCGGAGCGCGTCGAGGTCGTCACCGACGACGCCCGCATCACCGCCGGCAAGGTCGTCGTCACCGCCGGCCCCTGGACCAACGAGCTGACCGGCCCGCTCGGCGTCCGTCTCGACGTCGAGGTGTACGAGATGGCCACGGCGTACTTCCGGCTGCGCGACCCGGCCCGTGACCTGCCCACCTGGTTCGCCTTCCAGACCCCCACGGACACCGACTCCAACCTGTTCTACGGATTCGGCGTCAACCCCTGGAGCCCCGGCCGACTGGTGCGCGTCGCACCGGACTTCGAGAGCGACCCCGCCACCGAACCGCCCGCGTCGCGCCCCGGGCCCGACCCGCACCAGCTGCGCCGCACCGCGGACTTCGTCGCCCGGCACCTGCCGATGCTCGACCCGGAGCCCGTGCAGCCGGGGTCGTGCCTGATCGCCCTGCCCCGGGACCACGAGCGCCAGTTCTACCTCGGTGCGCTGCCGCCCGGCGGGGGCCGCGACCGGGTGCTCGTCCACGCGGCCGGGTGGGCCTTCAAGTTCGTCCCCGTCTTCGGCAGCGCCCTCGCCGGCCTCGCCCTCGACGGCAGCACCGAGTACCCCCTCGGGCGCTTTAGCCCGTGACCGGTCACCACCACCCGACACCGCCATCCGAGGAGAAGCCGGTGGGACACCTGCATGTGATCGACGCAGCCGCGGTACGCAAGCTGCTCACCTACGACGACGCGATCCCCGCCATGGAGGACACCATGGTCAGGGCGTCCCGGCGCGAGCTCTACGAGCACCCGCGGGTGACCGTCGAGCCGCCCGGTCACGGCGGCATGGTGCTGCTCATGCCCGCCGTCGGCGGCCCCGCCGAGGAGCCGGTGCTCGGCCTGAAGATGCTCAGCATGTTCCCGCGCGCCGTCGAGCGGGAACTGCCCAGCGTCCAGGGCCTGGTCATCCTGGTCGACGCGGTCCACGGGCAGCCGCTCGCCCTGGTGGACGCCGGAGCCCTCACCGAGATCCGTACCGCGGCGGTCACCGCGGTGGCCACCCGCGCGCTGGCCCGTGCCGACGCCCGTGAACTCACCGTCATCGGCGCCGGTGTGCAGGCGCGCGGCCATCTGGAGGCGCTGTCCCGGATACGCGAGTGGGACCGGGTGCGCATCCACAGCCGCACCCGCGCCACCGCCGAGGAACTGGCCCGCTGGGCCGAGGGGTTCTACCCGCGCGCCGAGGTGTGCGACTCCACCGCGCAGGCCCTGACCGGCTGCGACGTCCTGTGCACCGCCACGTCCGTGGCCGGCGACGAGCCGGTGTTCGACGCGGCGGAGCTGCCCGTCGGCCGCGGCGTCCACATCAACGCGATCGGCGCGTTCGGCCCCGGCTGCCGTGAGCTGCCGACCGAGACGGTCGCCTCCGCACGGCTGATCGTCGACAACCGCGAAGCGGCGCTGCGGGAGGCCGGGGACATCCTGCTGCCGATCGCGGAGGGGGCCCTCACCGAGGACGCCGTCGCCGCCGAGATCGGCGAGGTGCTGGCCGGCACCCGGTCCGGCCGCCTCGACGCCACCTCGACCACCGTCTTCGAGACCCTCGGCCTGCCCGTGCAGGACGCGGTCGCCGCCGCCCTCGTATACCGGCGTGCCCTGGAGCACGGCATCGGCGAGCGCATTTCCTTCCCCTGACCCCGGCCGACCGGCCCGGTGACCCGGACGACAAGGAGCTGACACCCATGAGCAACGACGATGGCCGCACCTACCTGGTCGTGGTCAACCACGAGGAGCAGTACTCGATCTGGGCCGAGGGCCGCGCCGTCCCGCTCGGCTGGACCGCGACCGGGTTCTCCGGCCCGAAGGACGCCTGCCTGGCCCACATAGCGGAGGTGTGGACCGACATGCGCCCGCTGAGCCTGCGACGCCGCCTCGCCGCGGCCGAGTCCCGCTGACCGGACCCGGCCACGCCGACCGGCAGACCGGCGAACCGACAGACCGGCAGACCGGCGAACCGGCAGACCGGCAGACCGACAGACCGACAGACCGACCGACCGAGCACGACACGGCCGCCCACGGACCGCTGCCGCCCCCGGTCCCCCGCACCACCCCGACCCCCGTCCCCTCACCGCAGAGAGGTACTACCTGATGACCACCCAGGAGCAGCCTGGAAGGGCGGCCGAAGCCCCGCGCAGGCCCGGGCTCACCCGCAACAGCGACTTCATGAAGCTGTGGACCGGCGAGTCCGTGAGCCTGCTGGGCAGCGAGGTCTCCCTGATCGCGCTGCCCTCCATGGCAGTCCTCGCATTCGGCGCGTCCGCCGGGTCCGTCGGTCTGCTGATCGCCCTGCAGTGGATCCCCTTCGTGGTCCTCGGCCCCGCGGTCGGCGTGCTCACCGACCGGATGCGGCGCCGGCCCCTGATGATCGTCGCCAACCTCGGCCGTGCCGTCGCCCTCGGATCGCTGCCGCTGGTCGCGGTCCTGGGCTCGGTGAGCATGGCGCACCTGTACGTGGTGGCCGTGGTCAAGGGCGCCCTCGACGTGGTCTTCCAGCTCGCCTACCAGGCGCACTTCCCGGCGCTGATCGAGCGCGAGGACCTGGCCGAGGCCAACGCCAAGACACAGATGAGCCGTTCGCTCGCCGCGGTCTTCGGCCGCAGCATCGGCGGCGTGCTCGTCGGCGCGCTCGGCGCGGCCAAGGCCGTGGCCGTCGACGCCCTGTCGTACGTGGTGTCGACCTTCACGATCTGGGCCATCCGCAAGCCGGAGCCCGCCCCGCAGCCCAACGGCAAGGGCGTCGGCGCGGCCGTCACCGACCTCAGGCACGGCTTCACCACGCTGGTCGGCAACCGGCTGCTGCGGAACCTGACCCTGATGGGCTTCTTCGGCAACCTGGCCGTCTCCATGACCATGGCCATGCTGGTCGTGTACGCCTACGACGACCTGGGCTTCAGCCCCGCACAGCTCGGGTTCGTCATGAGCGCGGGCGGGGCCGCCTTTGTCATCGGCGCGATCTTCTCCCGCAAGGCCCTGCACCACCTGGGCATGGGACGGACGCTGATCGTCACGCACGCCCTGCTCGGTCTCGCCGTGCTCCTGATGGTGCCGGCCGGCAAGGGCACGGCGGGCGTCGTGGTGGTGGGACTCTCGCAGTTCCTCGCCTCCCTCACCACGCCGATCGCCAACGTCGGCATCATGACCATGGTGCAGAAGGCCACCCCGCTGCACCTCATGGGCCGGGTCGGCGGCGTCTCCCTCCCGCTGGTCTGGGGTGCCAACGCGCTCGGCCCCGTCCTCGGCGCCGCCGCGGCCTCCGTGTGGGGGAACGCCGCGGCGTTCGCCCTGGCCGCGGTGCTCGCCTGGGCCGCCATCGGCTGGCTGGTGGCCGGCTCGGTGCACGGCATCAAGGACGAGGTCCCGGCGGAACTGCAGGCCGCCTAGGACCCGGCCCTCCGACCGGCCCCTCCGACCGCACGAGGTCCGGCCGCACCAACCCCCCCGTCGGCCGGACCTCGTGCTTCCCCACGCATCACCGCGCTGCTCCAGAGCGCCCCACCCATTGGCCCGACGGCGACGAGGAAGACGGGTAGGCCCGTGACCGACCAGATATCGACCGATGCCCTGGAAGACAAGCGGCGCCGGCTGGCCAGGCTGCTCGCCGAGCGCGGCCGCGACGAGGAGACCCGGACGGGACCCGTCTCCTTCGCCCAGCGGCGGCTGTGGATCCTCGACCGGCTCGTCCCCGGCAGCTGCGCGTACAACATCCCCATCGTGCTGCGCACCCCCACGGCCCCCGACGGCCGGGCGCTGGCCCGCGCCCTCGCCCGGGTCGTGCGGCGCCACGAGGTGCTCAGGACCGTGTTCCCCGCACCCGACGGCATGCCGGTCCAGCAGGTGCAGCCGCCTTTCGAACCGGCGGTCGAGGCGGTCGACGTCTCCACCGCAGGCGATCCCGCGGCGGCCGCCGAGGACTGCGTCAGGCAGTGGTCGGGGCAGCCCTTCGACCTCGCGACCGGTCCCCTCCTGCGCGTCATGACCGTCCGGGTCTCCGCCGACGAGCACCTGATCGCGCTCTGCGTGCACCACATCGTCTGCGACGGCTGGTCGGTGGGCACCCTCTTCCGTGAACTCGACGCCTACTACCACGAGTTCACCGGAGGCCGGGCCGCCTCGCTGCCCGAGCTGCCGCAGCAGTACATCGACTACGCGATCTGGCAGCGCGGCCGCCTCACCGGCGAGCGCGAGAAGGAACTCACCGCGTACTGGCGCGAACGGCTCAGCGGCGCCCCGGGCATCCTCCAGCTGCCGATGGACCGTGCCAGGCCCACCGGCCACCGGGTCAACGGCGGCAACGAGGAGTTCGAGTTCTCCGAGGACCTGGCGCGCGCCGTCCACGACTTCGCCCTGCGGGAGCGGACCACCCCGTTCACCGTCCTGCTCACCTGCTTCTCCGCCCTGATGGGGCGCTACAGCGGCCAGGAGGACGTCCTTCTGGGCGTACCGGTCGCCGGACAGAGCCACCAGGAGCTGGAGGGGCTGATCGGCTTCTTCGTCAACACCCTGGTGGTCCGGTCCGACCTGACCGGGGCGCCCACGCTGCGGGAGGCCGTGGGGCGCGCCAAGGACGCCGTGCTCGGCGCCTTCGCCCACCAGGACATGCCCTTCGAGAAGCTCGTCATCGACTTCCAGCCGGACCGCAACCCCACCGTCAGTCCCGTCTTCCAGGTGCTGTTCAACTACCAGACCGCGGGCGACGAACGGGTACGCCTGCCGCACCTCGGTGCGGACCTCGTGCCGTTCGACAGCGGCATCGTCCGCTTCGACCTCGAACTGAACCTGTACGCGCACGAACGGCGCCTCGGCGGCTCCTGGGTGTACAACGCGGAACTCTTCGACTCCGCCGTGATGCACCGCATGAGCCGGACGTTCGGACGCCTGCTGACCCGGGCGCTCGCCGAACCCGACCGGCCGCTCGGGGAGATCCCCCTGCTCGACGAGGCCGACCTGGCCGAACTCGCCCGGCTGGCCGCCCCCGCGACGGACGCCGTGGAGCCGGCGGTCCGCGCCGAGGAGGTCCTCGACGCGGGCGCCGACGTGCGTGCCGTGCTCGACGCGCTCGCCACCGACGCGCCCGGGGCCGGCGCGATCACCGAACTGCGCATCCGCCCGGGCCTGCTGCACCAGTTCGTCGCCGCGATCGAGGACGGCGCCGCCGTACGGGCCCCCCGGCGGATCGTCTGCTCCGGCGAACCCCTGCCGCTCACCCTGGAACGGCGCTGCCTGGCGGCCCTGCCGGCCACGGAGCTGCACACCCGTTACACCAGCCCCGCGGCCGGTGAGATCGCCGGCCGCCGCTGCGCCGGTGACGTGCCGGCCGGCCACGACATCGCGGGCCGCCCGCTGGCCGGACGCCGCGTCCGGGTGCTCGACGACCACGGCAACCCGGTGCCCGTCGGCGTGCCCGGCCGCGTCCACGTCTCCGGGCCGGCCACCGACGGCGGCCCGGAGATTGACACCGGCGACCTCGGGCGCTTCCGCGAGGACGGCGCCCTGGAGATCCTCGGCCGCCGCGACGAGCAGGTCCACCTCAAGCAGGTCAGGGTGCCGCGCGCCGAGATCGAGGCCGTGCTCCTCACCCACGAGGGCGTCGGCGACGCCCGGGTCGACGCCCGCCTCGACGACACCGGGAACCTGGTGCTGGTGGCGTACCTCGTCCCGCACCGTCCGCACCGCCCCGGCTCCGAGGAGACCGGCCGGCTGTGCGAGGAGCTGCGCGCCCACTGCCAGCGCCTGCTGCCCGAGGTCCTGCTGCCCACCTCCTACGTCGTCCTCGAGGCGTTCCCGCTCACCCCCGACGGCCGGGTGGACCGCGCCGCCCTGCCCGCCCCCGCCGCGGAGCGGCCCGGCGCCGCACCCGTGCACACCGAGCCGTCCACCCCGCTGGAGGAGACCCTCGCCGGGATCTGGCGCTCCGTCCTCGGTCTGCCGTCGGTGGGCGTGCACGACAACTTCTTCCTGCTCGGCGGCCATTCGCTGCTCGCCGTGCAGGTGATGTCCCGGCTGCGCCGCGCGACCGGTGTGGACCTGCCGGTCAGCGTCCTGTTCCGCTACCGCACCATCGCCGATCTGGCGGTGCGGATCGGCTCACTGGGCGCGGGCGCCCAGGAGCGGCCCGGGGCCCTGGCCCGCATCCAGTCCGGCACCGCCGCGCCCGCGCTGGCCCTGGTGCACCCGGCGGGCGGCAGCGTCTTCTGCTACGCCTCCCTGGCCACGGCGCTCACCAACCGCACCGTCTACGCCTTCGAGGGAGGACAGGAGGCACCCTCGCACGAGGCCCGCGCCGCCGCGTACCTGGCCGAACTGGAGGCCGCCGACCCGGGACCGTACCTGCTGGGCGGCTGGTCGCTGGGCGGCACCCTCGCCTTCGAGATGGCGCGCCGGCTGCACGCGCGGGGCCAGGATCCCGGACCGGTCGTCCTCATCGACTCCTTCCTGTACGACGGCGACCCCGACAGCCCGGACACCCACGCCTACCTGCTGCACAGCTTCCTGCGGGACCTCACCGCCGACCTCGGCATGCCGGTCCCGGCCCTCCCACCGGGCAGCGAACTGCTCACCGTACGGCGCCTGTTCGCCGACGTCCTGGACGGCTGGGGCGACGCGGTGCCCGCCGGACTGGACCTCGACGAGGTGGTGCGGCGGTACGGCATCTACCGGGACAACATGCTCGGCCTCGCCGCCTACCGGCCGACCGGCCCCCGCTACCCGGGTGAGGTGCACCTGGTGCAGGCGGAGCGGTCCCCGGAGGCGGTCGAGGGCTGGCGGGCGGTCGCCGAGAACATCGTGGTCCACCGGGTGCCCGGCGACCACTACAGCATCATGCGCAATCCCGAACTGACCCGCGTGGCCCGGATACTGGACGGCGTGCTGGGTGCCGCCGGCCGCATGACGGAGGAGGCGCACCGCCGATGAGCATCGACATCCGACTTCCCGCCGCACCCGCGCCGGCCGCCGGGCGGACCCGCGCCGGCGGCGCGCCGAGCGTGCTGCACCTGGTGGCCGACGCGGTGGCCCGCCACCCCGACGCCCCCGCCCTCGCCGGACACGGCGCCACCGTCACCTACCGGGACATGTGGCTGCGGGCGGGCGCGGTCGCCGCCCGCCTGCGGGCGGAGGGCATCGGGCCCGGGGACGTGGTGGGGCTGGCCGCGCTGCGGTCCACCGAGCTGATCGTCGCCCTGATCGGAGTGCTGCGCTCGGGCGCGGCGTTCCTGCCGCTGGACTCCGGCTACCCCCGGGCCAGGCTGGAGCACATGCTCGACGACGCGCGGGTGGGCGTGGTCCTCGGCCATCGGGAGACGGCGGAGCGGTTCGCCACCGCGGACCGCACGGTGCTGCTGCTCGACGAGGATCCCGCCGCGCGCACCCGGACCCCGGCCCGGGGCGCCGCCGGAACCGCCGGGCAGCCCCTGCTCCCCGAGCTGCCGGCCGCGGGGGACCTGGCGTATGTCCTGTACACCTCGGGCACCACCGGAGCCCCCAAGGGCATCGCCATGCCGCACGGCGCGCTCGCCAACATCGTGGAGTGGCAGACCGGTGCCTCCGAGGCGTCCGTCGGCAGCCGCACCCTGCAGTTCTCGGCGATCTCTTTCGACGTCGCGTTCCAGGAGATCTTCGCCTCGCTCGCGGTCGGCGGCACCGTGGTGTGCGTGAGCGACGAGGAACGGCGGGACCCGCTGCGCCTGTGGGAGGCGGCGGCACGCGAGCGGGTGGACCGGCTGTTCCTCCCGTACGTGGCGCTCCAGGCGCTGGTCCTGGTGGCCGAACCGGGGGCGCCCGGCGCGCCGCCGCTGCGCGAGATCGTCACCGCCGGCGAGCAGTTGCAGTGCTCCCGGGCCCTGCGCGCCCTGCTGGCCGCACTGCCGGGCTGCCGCCTGATCAACCAGTACGGGCCCTCGGAGGCCCACGTGGTCACCTGGCACTCCCTGGAGGGCGACCCGGACGGCTGGCCCGCCCTGCCGCCGATCGGTCTGCCGGTGCCCGGCAACCGGGTGTACGTCCTCGACCCGATGGGCGAGGAGGTGCCGCCCGGCGGCATCGGCGACATCCACGTCGGGGGAGTGCAGGTCGCGTACGGCTACTGGAACCGCCCGGACCTGACGGCGGACCGCTTCCTCCCCGAGCCGGGGCACCGGGGGAGCCGCATGTACCGCACCGGAGACCTGGCCCGGCGGCGGCCCGACGGCTTGCTGGACTACCTCGGCCGGGCCGACGACCAGGTGAAGATCCGCGGCTTCCGGCTCGAGATCCCCGAGGTGGAACGGGTGCTGGGTGATCTGCCGGGGGTCTCCTCGTGCGCGGTGGCGGTGCGGGGCGAGGACGGCATCGAGAAGTCGCTGGTCGCCTTCGTCGTGCTGGAACCGGGGCTGGGCCCGTCCGCCCTCGCCTCCCTGCGCGCGGACCTCGCGGACCTGCTGCCGGACTACATGGTCCCGGGCCGGTTCCGCGCGGTGACCGGCCTCCCCGCCATGCCGAACGGAAAACTGGACCGTCCGCGCCTGCGGGCGATGGCGGAGAACGCGGAGTGAGAACCCCGGTGCGCGGCGGGGCCCACCGCGCGGGCCGTCCGCCCGTGGCATCGCGGGGCGTTCGGGGCGGCCGGGGAGCCGTGGCGCCCCGGGGCTCCGCGGACGTCCGGTGCGTCGGGCGGCCCCCGGTCCCGGGCCGCGCGGCTCCGGCCGGCTCCCTCCGCGACCGGCTCCGGCCGCTCCCTCCGGGGGCGGCCGGGACCAGGAGGTGAGGTGCGTGCACGGTCTCCGGCCGGGAGGCGTCCGCCGCTGCTGTGGACGGCCCTCCGCGCGCACACCGGGCGGCGGGGCGGCGGCTCGGCGTTCCCGGGGCCGCGGGACGTGCCGCGGCGCGCGTACGCCGGCGGGGCGGGCAGCCCGGTCCGCCGCCCGCCCCGCCGGCGTCACCGCGCCGGACGCTCAGGGCGCCGTGACGACCACCACCGTGCGGACCAGGCCGGGGGAGACCGCGAACCGGCCGTGCAGCACCTGTGGTGCCGGGCCCGGGCGGCCGCGGGCGCCCAGGACGCGGGCGGTGAAAGTGCCGTCGCGCGGATCGGGTTCGACGCGGACGTCGTGGAAGCCGAGCCGGCCGCCGGCCAGGGGGAACCAGGCCTTGTACACGGACTCCTTGGCGCTGAAGAAGACGGTCGGCCAGTGGGGGGCACCGCCCCCCGGACCGTGCCACCAGTCCTCTTCCTCCGGGCGGCAGACCAGGCGCCGGGTGGACGCGTCCAGGCACATGCTGTCCTCGGCGTCGATGCCGATGGACCGGAAGCGGTCCGCACGGGCCGTCGCCGCCGCGCAGTAGTTCCCGGTGTGCGAGATGCTGCCGACCACCCGCGGCGGCCAGACCGGTGCCCGGTCCCGGCCCGCGGGTACGGGCACCGCGGGCAGGCCCAGGGCCGCCAGGGCGCGACGCGCACACGCACGGCCGGCCCCGAACTCCCGCCGCCGGGCGGGGACCGCTCGCTCACCGAGCGTCGCGGCCTCCTCGGGCAGCGGTTCCTCGGCCCAGTCCGAGGCGTCCGCCACCGCCACGGCCACGGCTCCGGGAAGCAGGTCACGCATGCACATCACCCCGGCATTCCACTGTGCCTACGGTTGACTTCTCCACAGTCTCTATAGTGCTTATGTAGTATGTGGTCATGAATACTGCAAAGTCAACGTCGTCCCCCTGGTTCCTCACCCCGCCCTCCGAGGACGCGGAGGTGCGGCTGTTCTGCTTCCCCTACTCCGGCTGCGGCGCCTCCATGTTCCGCAACTGGCCCACCCGCATCGGCCCGGCCGAGGTCGTCCCGCTGCAGCTCCCCGGCCGGGAGAACCGCACCCGGGAACCGCACTTCGGCACCTACGAGGAGCTCGCCGACCACCTCGTGGCCGGCATCGCCGGGCACCTGGACCGCCCCTACGCGGTGTTCGGGCACTGCGGAGGCGCGCTGCCGGCCTTCGAGAGCGTCGTGCGGATCGTGGAGCGCGGACTGCGGCCGCCCGAGCGGGTCTTCGTCTCCTCCCAGGTCGCCCCACAGGACGGCCCCTACGGGCGGTTCCTGGGACTGGACGAGAAGGGGCTGCGCGCGGAGCTCGTCGCCCTGCTCCGCGCCCTCGGGGCGGCCGAGCCGCCGGAGGAGATCCTCGACCTGTACCTGGAGGTCCTCGTCGCGGATGTCGAGGCCAACAGGAAGTACCGCAAGGACGCGGCCGGTTCGCTGCCGTGTGCCGTCACCGGGATCGGCTGGGACGCCGACGTCGAGGTCCCGCACACCCTGATGGGCGGCTGGGCCGACTGGGTCCCCGAGGGCGCGGCCCGCAAGGAGGTCCTCGGCGGCACGCACTACACCTTCCTGGACGCCCCCGCCGACCTGGTGGCCTGTCTGGCCCGGGACCTGACCGCCATGGCCTGACGTCCCGCGGCCCGGGTACGGACGAGGCCCCGCCGGCGCCCGGCGGGGCCTCGTCCGTACCCGGGCCGCTCAGCTCCCCGTGGCGGCCAGCCTCCCGCGTCCCGCGTCCAGCCAGAGACCGGCCGGCGGACCGAGCCGTACCGCTTCCACCGTCGCCAGCCGGTAGGCCGTCGCCGGGACCGAGTGCGCCAGCATGCCCCGCACGCCGTGCAGCTGGAGCGAGAGCCGCGCGGCCTTCAGCGCGTGCTCCGCCGCCGCCGCGAGGATCTGCGGTGCCGCGGCGGGCGCCCCGGCGTCCCGGTCGTGCGCCCAGGCCGTCTCGTTGAGCAGCAGGTTCCAGCCGTCCGCCTCGCCGAGCAGCGTGGTGATGCGGTGGCTCACGGTCTGGAACTCCAGCAGCGGCTTGCCGAACTGCAGGCGCCGGCCCACATGCGCCCGGGCCGTGTCCAGGGCCCGGCCCGCGATCCCCAGGAGCAGCGCGGCCTGCCGCACCCGGGCCGCGGCGACCGCCCGCCGCCGCTGCGCCTCCACGACCGGCACGGGCTGGCCGGCCGCCGCTTCGAACCGCCAGCGCGCCGCCGGAGTGCCGAGCAGCCTGGCCTCCTCGCGCCGCACGGTCGCCGGGTCCGGCCGCACCAGCAGCCAGCGGTGACCACCGCCGTCCGTCGCGGCCCGTACCAGGGCGACGTCCCAGTCGGCCGCGGGCAGTGCCCCGCTGGTGCCCCACAGCAGCCCGTCACCGTCCAGGCGCACGGTCGTCGGTCCGTGCAGGCCGATGCCGACGGCGGAGCCCACGCCCTCGTGGATGCGGGCGAGCACGTCCTCCAGGCCGTCGACGCCGGCATCGGCGAGCAGTTCCAGGCACAGCACGGTCTCGCGCAGCTCCGGAACGGTCTCCAGGGCGCGGCCGAGTTCCAGGTGGACCGCGATGTCGGCGGTCAGTCCGAGGCCCATGCCCCCGAGGGAGAGCGGCAGCCCGACGGACGGCACGCCGACCGCGGCCAGTTCGCGCCGCGCCCGACCGGTGTGGGTGAGGGCGAGCGCGACGGCGTCGGCGATCCGGCTCTGGATCGGATCCTGATGCAGGTCCATGGTCAGCGCCGCCCCCCGCCGGCCCGGAGGGGTCCGGGGTCGGATTCGTGGTGCAGGCGGGCGCCCGCCACGATCTCCAGCAACACCTCGGAGGCACCGCCCGAGATGGTCATGCCGGCCGCCTCGCGGTAGGCGGCCTCCAGCACCTCGGTGGGCGAGGACGGCGGTCCGCCCGCCGCGACCGGCAGGCCGAGGCGTTCCAGCGACCACCACGCGATCCGCTGCGCGGTGTCGGAGTTGTGCCACTTGGCCAGCGACGCCTCGGCGATGTCCGGCTCGCGCTCCTGCAGGCGCTGCAGCGCCCGGCTGGTGAGCAGCCGCCCGGCGTCGAGCCGCGCCCAGTGCCGGGCCAGCTCCGAGATCTCGTCCTCACCCGCCTGCCGGCCGCTCGCCGTCAACTGCTCCTCGGCGAGCCGCAGCCAGTGCAGGCCGCGGGCGTAGTAGTCGACGCCGCTGCGCTCCGCCGAGAACATCCCGGTGATCAGGGACCACCCCTCGCCCGGTGCGCCCAGCAGGGCGTCGGCCTCCAGCCGGACCCCGTCCAGCAGCACGTCGTGGAACTGCTCGTCGGCCAGGCTGGGCAGCGGACGGACCGTCACCCCGGACGCGGACAGCGGGGCGAGGAAGAGGCTGATGCCCTCGTACTGGCTGACCGAGTCGTCGGTGCGGGCGGCGATCAGCGCCACGTCCGCGTAGGCCGTCTTGAGGTTGTACTTCTTGCGGCCGTGCACCGTCCACACACCGGTACGGGGGTGCTGCTCGGCGCGCGTGACGACTCCCGCGAGGTCGGATCCGTTGTCCGGTTCGGTGAACAGGATGCACGCCGCGAGGTCGCCGGAGGCGAGCCGGGGCAGCAGATCGCGCTTCTGCTCCTCCGTCCCGGACTGGAGGATGAGCGACCCCACGATCTGAACGGAAATGAAGTAGAGACTCTGTGGAACACCACGCCGTACGAGTTCCTCCATCAGGACGACGGTCTCGGTGAAGTCACCGTCCCGGCCGCCGTACCGCGAGGGCCAGGCCGGGGCCAGCACCCCGTGCTTGCCCAAGTGGCGGTAGAGCTCACGGGCATCGCCGTCCATGCCGTCCGCCCGCAACGCGACCGCGTTGAGCAGGTCGTCGACCGCGGGCGAGTACAGCACCTCGCGCAGCTCACGGCGAAACTCGTCTGTTGTCCGCAGAATGCTGAAGTCCATGGCCTCACCCTTGTCGAGACTTTCCTCACCGTACTAGAGTCAACATAATCAACGAAGACTGTTGATGGAAGTCGACATGACACCCGAGTTGGGGGAAGACCGCGATGACACAAGAGAGCGAGCTCCTGCGCCGGTTGCGGAGTCTGCCCGCCGAACGACGAGAGCAGTTCCTCCGGGGAATCGGCACGGTGGAGCGCGGGACCAGGGTGTCGCCCCTCACCTTCCGCCAGGAGCAGTTGTGGGTCTTCGACAAGGTGTCACCGGGCGACAGCCGGTACGCCCTCGCCTTCGCCTACACCCTCAACGGTGACCTGGACCGGGACGCGCTCTCCGCCGCCCTCGACGAGGTGTTCGACCGGCACACGGTGCTCCGCTCGGTGTTCCCGCACGACCACCCCACCGGCGAGCAGATCGTCAGGGGGAGGCCGAGCGTCCGGCTCACCGCCGAGACGGTCGGTGAGGAACGGCTGCCCGAACGCTGTGAGGCCCTGGTCCGTGAGGAACTGCGGCACGGCTTCGACCTGGACGGCGGGCCGATGATCCGGCTGAGGCTGCTGAAGGTCGCCGAGGACCGGCACGTCCTGCTGTGGTTCGCCCACCACCTGGTCTTCGATCCCCGGTCCGCCGGCGTCGTCCTGCGCGACCTCGCCGCCGCCTACGCCGACCGCACCGCCGGCCCTTCCGCCGGACGTCCAGAAGCCCGCGGACACGGCGCCCAGCGGCCCCAGTTCGGCGCCTACGCCGCCTGGCAGCGGGACTGGGCGACCTCCGAGGAGGCGGCCGGCCACCGGAACTGGTGGCGCGCAGCCCTCTCCGGCTGGGAGAGCACCGAGATCACCCCCGACCGGCCGCGCGGGCTCGTCCTCGACCTCACCGCGGGCACCGTGCAGCGCACCCTGGACGAACCGCTCGCCCGCTCGGTCGGCGCACTGGCCCGCCGGCTGGGCGTACCGGACCAGGACGTGCTGCTCGCCGCCTGCTTCGCGCTGGTGAGCCGCCTCACCTCACGCACCGATCTGCTCATCGGGGTGCCCGGTGACGTCTTCGGTGCCTTCGACCCCGACCTGCTGGTCGGCGACTGCGGTGAGCTGCTGCCCGTGCGCGTCGACACCGACGGCGCCACCTCCTTCTCGGACCTGGTCCGCCACGCCCACGAGGCCCGCACCGCCGCCGCCGACCACGGCGGCCTGCCCTTCAAGGAGTTGCTGGCCGCCGCCGGGGTCGAACCGGACCAGGGCAGGCTGCCGCTGGTCCAGCTCGGTTTCGAGGTGACCCCGCCCGCGGTCCGGCGGGCCGATGCCGGGGACCTCACGATCACCCTGGAGCAGCTGGACACCGGCAGCTCCCCGTTCGAGTTCGCCCTCTCCGCCGAACTCGGCTCCGCCGCACCCGTCCTGCGGGTCCGGTACGCCACCAGCCTCTACACCCCCGAGACGGCCCGGCTCTTCCTGGACCGCTACCTGGGGCAGCTGCGCACCCTCTGCGACGCCCCCGAGGAGCCGTTCACCCGTGCCCCGCTGGCCACCGAGGACGAGCGGCGCGCCATTCTGACCCGGTGGAACGTCCCCGCCGGTGACACGGACACCCCGGGAGACCCGGACGGGGCGGAGACCGTGCACGAGGCGTTCGCCCGCACGGCCGCCGGCCACCCCGACCGCACGGCGGTCACCGGCCCGCACGGCACCCTGACCTACCGTGAGCTCGACCGGCGGGCCAACGCCCTCGCCCACCGCCTGGCCGACATGGGCACCGCCCCCGGGGAGCTCGTCGGCGTGGCCATGCGGCGCACCCCGCGGCTCGTCGAAGCCGTCCTCGCGGTCCTCAAGTGCGGTGCCGCCTACGTGCCGCTCGACCTGGGCAACCCGGCCGCCCGCAACGAGGCCGTCCTCACGGACGCCGGGGTGCGCGTGGTCCTGGGGGACGCCGCGACCGCGGGGGAGCTGCCCGACGGCCCCTGGCAGCTGATCGACGTCGAGACCCTCGGCGCGCAGGAGCGGCAGTCCCCGCCGGCCGTCGCGGCCCACCCGGCCGACCTGGCCTACTCGATCTTCACCTCGGGCTCCACGGGCCGCCCCAAGGGCGTCCTCGTCGAGCACCGCAACGTCACCAACTTCATCCGCACCACCCAGGAGATGTTCGGCCTCACCGCCGACGACCGCTTCCTCGCCTTCGCCTCCACCGGCTTCGACGTCTCCGTGTTCGAACTCTTCGGGGCGCTCCTCACCGGCGCGAGCGTCTACCTGGCCGACGAGGACCAACGCCGGGACATCTCCGCACTGGACCGCATCCTCGCCGACCAGCGCATCACCGTGATCGACCTCCCCCCGGCGATCATGGACCTGCTCACCCCGGAGAACTACCCCGAGCTGCGGGTCTGCTTCGTGGGCGGGGAGGCCTTCAGCGGCGAGCTCACCACCCGCTGGGCGGCCGGCGGCCGGGCCTTCTGGAACGGCTACGGGCCGACGGAGACCACCGTCACCGTCATCGCCAAGCGCTGCGAGGGAACCTGGCACGCCTCTCCGCCGATCGGGCGGGCCATGCGCAACCACCGGGCGTACGTCCTCGACGAGAAGCTGGACCTGCTGCCGCCGTCGGCCTGCGGCCAGCTCGCCGTCGCCGGCGCCGGCCTCGGCCGCGGCTACCTCGGACGCCCCGACCAGACCGCCGAGCGCTTCCGGCCCGACCCCTACGGGCCGCCCGGTTCCCGGATGTACCTCACCGGCGACCTCGCCGGCTGGCAGAGCGACGGCGACCTCGTCTTCCGCGGGCGGATCGACCGCCAGGTCAAGGTCCGCGGCGTGCGCATCGAACTGGGCGAGGTCGAGGCGGCGCTGCTCGCCGTGCCCGAGATCGGACAGGCCGTGGCCCACGTGGTGACCGGCCCGCGCGGCGACAACCTCCTGGTCGCCTACGTCACGGGGGCACCGGAGAGCCCGCTGCACCTGGACTCCGTGCGGACCAACCTGGCCGACCGGCTGCCGCCGACCATGGTCCCCACCTTCCTGGTGCCACTGGACGACATCCCGCTCACCGCCAGTGGCAAGGTCGACCGCAAGGCGCTGCCCGCCGTCGAATTCGCGCCGGTGGACGACGACACCGACGACGGCGAGCGCACCGAGACCGAACGGCTCCTCGTGGACGAGGTGTTCAAGCCGCTGCTCGGCACCCCCCGGGTCGGCGACCACGACAACTTCTTCGCCCTCGGCGGCACCAGCCTCCAGGCGATCCGCATCGCCCCCAGGATCAAGGCCGTCTTCGGCGTCGAACTCCCCATCGCCGACTTCTTCCGCAACCCGACCGTGTCCGGCACCGCCCTGGCGGTGGACGCGCTCCTGGCGCGGACCCGCAGCCATCGGCAGAGCGTCCTCGACGTGCTCGCGATGGTGGAGAGCCGCGACGACGAGGAGGTCGCCGCGCTGCTCGGAGCGGGTGACGCCGCCGGAGCGACGACGAAGGGAGTGACCCCGTGAGTGACCGAGGGACCGTGTTCCCGGCCGCCGCCAGGACGGCGGTGGACCCCGCGCTCGACCGGTTCCGCACCGTCGCGCGGACCTCGCGGGTGCGCAGGCTCGCCCTGCGTCTCGCACCGCCCGCGCACATCGGCGAGGAACGCCTCGACGCGGCACTGCACGCGCTGGCCGCGCGGTACCCGCACAGTTTCGCGGCGACCCTGCGGCGGCCCGACGGGTCGCTCACGGTCGATCCCGACGCGGCGGGCATCACCGTCCGCCGGGTGCACCTGCCCGAGGACGCCGCCGCGCTCCTCCTGGAACGGTTCGAGAGCGAGCCGGAGGAGCACGAGGCCCCGGCCGGCAGCGGGCCCTCCCTGGCGCGCGCCCTGATCGCCACCACCCCGGCCGGCCTCCGCCTCTCCCTGGTCCTCGACCGCATGCTCGTCGACCACGCGGACGCGGCCCTGCTGCTGTCCCGGCTCGCGGAGCTGTGCGGGCAACCCGAGGACGGGACCCGCCCCGGGCCGGCAACGGCCGGGACGCCTGCGCCTGCGACCGCGACCGGCCCGGACCCGGTGCCGGGCCCGTCGCCGGCTCCCGCCGAGGACCCGCCCCCCGCCCCGACGGACGAGCAGGTCGGGCGGTTGCGCAAGGAACTGCTCGGCGTGCCGTTCGACCACGCGCTGCCGCGCCTCCCCGCCGTCGGTGACTCCACGCGGGTCCCGGCCTGGTCGCGCCACTCCTTCGCTCTCCCCGCGGACCTCCTCACCGCTGCCGCGCGCCTCGCCGCACCCGGCGGGGACGGTTCCGCCGCCCCGCTCGCCGGCGGCCCCGCCGTCCCCGTGACCGGCGGCGAGGTGCTCGTGGCCGCGTGGGCGCTGGTGCTGCAACGCTGGTCGCGGCTGGAGGAACTGGCGGTCGGCGTGGAGACCGACCGGACCCGGCCGGGGCGGCGGCCCCGGGGGGCCGTCGCCGAGGTGCTGCCCGTGGTGACCCGCACGGGCGCACTGCGGACGGTCGCCGGTCAGGTGGCGGACGCGGTGCGCCGCGGGCTCGACGAGGCGACGCTGCCCGTCCCGCTCCTCGCCCAGCTCGCCGGACGGCCGCTCTCCGAGGAGAGCCCCAGCCCGTACGCCTCCGTGGTCGCCCTGCGCCCCGCACTGCCCGCCGAGTGGCACGCGACGGAGGCCACCGACCCGGCCACGGAGACCGAACTCGAACTGGTGATCACATCCGGCGGTGCCGCCGAGATCCGCTACCGCCGCGACGTGTTCACCCGGCGCACGGTCACCGCACTGGCCCGCCACTTCGTCCGGCTGCTGCGCTCCGGACTCGACGCCCCCGACGCACCGCACCACCGGCTGGCCATGCTGGACGAGCAGGACACCCGGGAACTGCTCCACGAGTTCAGCGACCTGCCCGACCGCTGGGAGCCGCGCGCCGCCCTGCACACGCTCGTGGAGCGGCACGCCCGGCTCTCGCCCGGCACACCCGCCGTGGTGCGGGGCGCCGAGCGGATCACCTACGCGGAGCTGAACGCCCGCGCCAACCGGCTCGCCCACCACCTGACCGCCCGGGGCCTGCGCCGCGGCGACGTCGTCGCCCTCAGTCTGCCCCGCTCGGCCGAGTGGATCGAGGCACTCCTCGCCGTCCACAAGACGGGCGGTGTGGTCCTCCCGGTCGATCCGTCGGCACCGGCCGCCCGGCTGGCGAGCGTCTTCGCCAAGGTGCCGCCCCGGCTGGTGATCACCACCACCGCGGCCCCCGCGGCCGGGCTCCTGCCCGACGGCACCCTGCTCAGGGACACCCTCGACGGTGAACTGGCCGGTCTGCCCGACCTCGACCCGGGGCTGGACGTCCGCCCGGACGACCTGGCCTACGTCATGCAGACGTCCGGCTCCACCGGCGAACCCAAGGCCGTGTACGGCCAGCACCGGGTGATCGTCCACGCCGGCGCCTCGTTCGCCGACGCGACGCTCCTCGGGCCGGGGGACCGCGGCAGCTGGACGACCCCCACCGGGTTCGGCACCACCATGGCCGAGGTCGCCCGGATGCTCGTCGTCGGCGCCACCGTCCACGTGGCCGAGCCCGGCACCGTCGCCGACCCGCCCGCCTTCCGGGACTGGGTCGTCGCGAGCGGCATCCACTCCGTGTTCGTCGTCACCTCCGTCGGCAACAGCCTCCAGAACCTGCCCTGGCCGCCGGACACCGCCGTCCGGGTCCTCATCATGGGCGGCGAGAAACTGCACCGATGGGGGCCCTCCGGCCTCCCGTTCGAGGTGGCCGTCGGCTACGGCTGCCACGAGGCGCTGTTCGTGGCCAGCCCGCTCCAGCCCTGGGAGAAGCGCCTGACCGCGTCGACCGCCACCGCCCGGGACCGGCTCACCCCGCCGCCCATCGGGCGGCCCAACCCCGGGGTCCGGATGCGGATCCTCGACGACGAGGGCGAACTCCTCCCGGCCGGTGCCCTCGGCGAGATCTGGTTCGGCAGCCCCGAGGCCGCCCTGGGCTACTGGGGGGACCCCGCACTCACCGCGGACCGGTTCCGCCCCGACGCGCACGGCCCCGCGGGCAGCCGCCTCTACCGGTCCGGCGACCTCGGCCGCTACCGCCCCGACGGACTGCTCGAACACCACGGCAGGACCGACGACATGGTCAAGGTCCGCGGCTGCCGTGTCGAACTCGGCGACGTCGAGACCGCGCTGCTGACCCACCCCGGCACGGCGGAGGCGGCCGTGGTCCCCGTGCGCTCGGCGGCCGGTGACCTCCAGCTGGTCGCCTGCCTGGTGACCAGGCCCGGCCACGACGGGCTCGACGGCACCGAGCTGCGGGACTTCCTCGCCGAGCGGCTGCCCGACTACATGATCCCGGTCGCCTTCGTCCGCCTCCCGGAACTTCCCCGCAACGCCAACCGGAAGGTCGACCGGCGCGCGCTGCCCCCCGAGGACTGGCCGCTGTGGCGGGTCCGCGCCCCCTACCGCGAGCCCGCCGAAGGACTGGAGGCGACGATCGCCGGACTGTGGGCCGAGGTCCTCGGCGAGATCCGCTACGGGGCCGACGACGACTTCATGGACCTCGGCGGCGGCTCCCTCGACGCCGGACGCATGCTGGTCAGACTGCGACAGCGGGTGCCGCAGGAGGTGTCCCTGCAGGACCTGTTCCTCTTCCCGACGCCCGCGGCGCTCGCCCACCTGCTGTCGGGCCGCGCGGCCGCCTCCGCACCCGCCCTGCCGGCCATCACCCGCAGGCGGGCCTCATGACCGCGCCCGCCCCCGCGCCCGGGGCTCCCGCACCCTCCGTGTTCACCGCCGAGTCGCCCTGGGTGCGCCGCGCCGCGCGCCCGGGGCGGCCCCGGCTGCGACTGCTGTGCTTCCCGTACGCCGGCATGGGCGCGTCCCTCTACCGGTCCTGGCCGGCGTTGCTGCCCGAGGACATCGAGATCGTCGCCGTCCAGCCGCCCGGCCGGGAGGACCGCGCGCGCGACCCGCTGCCCTCGGGCGTCCCGGCCCTCGCCCGCGCGTGCGCCTTCGCCCTGCGCCCGTACACCACCGTGCCGTACGCGGTGTACGGGCACTGCGCGGGCGCCGTACTGGGCGCGGAGACCGCCCGGGAACTGGTGCGCCGCGGCGCCGCACCGCCCCGGCTGCTGATCGCCGCCGGACACCGGGCCCCGCACCTGCCGGCCCGCGCGAAACCCCTGCACACCCTGCCCGACGCGGACTTCCTCGACGGGGTCCGTGCCCTCGGCGGCATCCCCGGACGACTGCTCGGCAACGCCGCCTTCATGGAGTTCCTGCTGCCCCTGCTGCGCGCCGACTTCGCCCTGTGGGAGACCCACCGGCACGCGCCCGGCGCACCCCCGTTGCCGTTCCCCGTCCTGCCGGTGCGGGGCGACGCGGACACCGTCGTCACCGAGGCCGAGGCCGCCGCCTGGCGCGAGCACACCACCGCGCCGCCACGGGACGTCGCCCAGGTGCCCGGAGGCCACTACTTCGTCAACGACATGACGCCGCAGGCCGTGGCGGTCCTGGTCGCGGCACTGGAGACCACCCGGCTCCACCCGCCCGCCGAGTTGGAGGAAGCCTCATGACCCAAGCCCCGCCGCGGCCCGCTCTGGTCGTGGGACCCGAACCCGTGGTGCCGCCCGGTGCCGCGCGCACCCTGCAGGAGGCGCTCCTCAAGGCGGCCGCCGACGCCGGCGGACGCGGAACGGTCTACGTGCGTGCCGACGGCACGTGCGAGCGGCAGACCTACGCCGAACTCCTCGACGAGGGTCTGCGCGTCCTGGGCGGCCTGCAGGAGCTCGGCCTGCGCCCCGGCGACTCCGTGCTGCTCCAGTGCCACGACAACCGCGCCTTCGTCACCGGCTTCTGGGCCTGCGTGCTGGGCGGCTTCCTGCCCACTCCGGTGGGCGAGGCCCGTGACTACACGCGGGAGAACGCCGTCACCCGCAAACTCCACGCCGCCTGGACCCTGCTCGAACGGCCCGTCGTCCTCACCGACCGCGCACTGCGCGAGCCGGTCCGCTCGCTCGCCGCGCAGTGGGGCGAACCGGCGATCCGGGCCCACGCCGTCGAGGACCTGATGGCCCACGCGCCCGGCCGCGTCGAACCGGTCACCCCCGGCCAGGATGTGCTGAACCTGCTCACCTCGGGAAGCACCGGCGTCCCCAAGTGCGTCCGGCACGCCAACCGCTCCCTGGTGGCCCGCACCTACGCGGCCATCGACGCGGGCGGCTTCACCGAACACGACGTCGCCCTCAACTGGATGCCTCTCGACCACGTCGGCGGCATCGTCATGTTCAACGTCCGGGACGTCTTCCTGCGCTGCGAGCACATCAACGCCCGCACCGAGAGCGTCGTCGGCCGCCCGCTGACCTGGCTCGACCTGATCGACCGGTTCAAGGCGACCAACACCTGGGCGCCGAACTTCGCCTTCTCCCTGGTGAACGAGCACGCCGACGCCATCGAGCGGGGCAGCTGGGACCTGTCCTCCCTGCGCGACATCTGCAACGCCGGCGAGGCCGTGGTCGCCCGCACCGCCCGCCGCTTCGTCCGGCTGCTGCGCCCCCACGGCCTGCCCGCCGACGCCATGGTGCCCTGCTGGGGCATGTCGGAGACCTCCTCCGGAGTCACCTACTCCCGGCTCGACCCCGACGACCCGGCCGTCGGCACCTTCAGCGTCGACTCCGCGACCCTCGACACCCGCCTCGTCGAGGTGCCCCACGACTCCGAGCGCGCCGTCACCTTCACCGACGTCGGCGCACCCGTCGCCGGGGTCCGCCTGCGCATCGTCGACGAGGACGGCCGGCTGCTGCCGGAGGGGCACGTCGGACGGCTGCACGTCTCCGGCACGACCCTGTTGCGCGAGTACCACGGCAACCCCGCCGCCAACGCGTCCTCCTTCACCGAGGACGGCTGGTTCGACACCGGTGACCTGGGCTTCCTGCTCAACGGCCGGCTGGCGCTCACCGGGCGGAGCAAGGACATGCTCATCGTCAACGGCGCCAACTACCCCTCCCACGAGGTCGAGGCCGTCGTCGAGTCCGTCCCCGGCGTCCGCGCCACCTGGGCGGCGGCCTGCCCCGTGCGGGACGGCGACACGGACGGTGTGGTCGTCTTCCACGTACCGGCCGAGCACGCGCCCGACACCCTGGAGCAGGACATCGCCTCCACCCTGGCGCGGGACATCGGCCTGCACCCGCGCGCCGTCGTCGCCCTGTCGGAGGACGAGTTCCCGAAGACCGCCAGCGGCAAGATCCAGCGGGCCGAACTGGCCACGGCGTACGCGCAGGGACGCTACGACCGCCACCCGGACGACGAGGCCGACAGCTGGCTCCTCGAACCCGTCTGGGAGCCCGCGCCGCGGGCCGGGGGCGGCACCGGGCAGGACGTCCCCGCCCGCCCCCCGGCCGAACCCCTGCTCGTCTACGCGCCCGAGGGCAGCGCCCTGCCGGTCGCCCTCGCCGACGACACGACGGGACCGGGATGCCCGATCGCCGTCGTCCGGGCGGGCGCGCCCGGCTCCCCGTTCCTCACCGACGGCGCGCTGAGCGTCACCATCGACCCGCTGGACGCCGGTCAGCACGCCCGCGCGCTCGACCACGTCGCCGCCGGTCTCGGACGCGTGCCCGAACACGTCCTGCACGCCTGGGAGTACACCGCGGACGTCCCCGGCGTCCCCGATCCGCAAGGTGCCGTGACCGGGGTCCTGCTGGCGCTGCGCGCGCTGGCGGCCGGCTGCCCGCACGCCAAGGTCACCGTACTGACCCGCCACGCCGCCGCCGTCGGCGACGGCGACACCGTCGACCCGGGCCGGGCCGCGCTCGGCGCCCTGGTGCGCACGGCACGCGCCGAGCGGACCGTCGCCGCCGTACGCCTGGTCGACATCGCCGCGGACGCCGACGACACGGCGGCCGTCGCCGCCGTGCGCGGCGCGCCCGCCGAGGACGTCAGCGCCGTGCGCGCGGGCTCCGTCGTCCATGTGCAGCGCCTGCGGCCCGTGCCCGAACCCGGCACGCTCGCCGTCCCCCGCGAGATCCTGCCCCCCGGCGGCACCGCGCTGGTCACCGGCGGGCTCGGCGGGATCGGGCGCGAGGTGGCCGGCCACCTGCTGTCCGCGCTCGGTGCCCGGCTGCTGCTCACCGGCCGTACCCCGGAGGCGGAGCTCACCGGCGAACGCCGGGCGGCACTGGAGGAGTTCAGGGAGCTCGGTGACGTCGCGTACGCCGCCGTGGACGTGGCCGACGGCGCCGCGCTGGAGGCCGCGGTGGCCGCCGCCGAACGACGCTGGGGCCGTGCCGTGGACGTCGTGCTGCACCTGGCCGGGGCCGACGTGCGCGGGCAGTGGGACGCGCTCGACGCCCACACCCTGACCGCGCAGACCACGGACGGCCTCGCCGCCATGATGCGGCCCAAGGCGGGCGGCGCCCAGGCCGTCGAGCAGCTCATCGCGGGCCGGCCCGGCACGGCGGTGGTGCTCTTCTCCTCCGTCAACGGCTTCTTCGGAGGCAGCTCCTTCGGCGCGTACGCGGCGGCCAACGCGGCGCTCGACGGCTACGCGGCACGCTGGGCGGCCCGGGGCCGGACCGTGCGCTGCGTCGCCTGGAGCATGTGGGACGGCACCGGCATGAACGAGGGCAGCCCGCTGGCGGCCGCCGCCCGCCACCGCGGGCTGCGGGGCATCGACCCGGCGCGGGGCGTGCAGCTCCTGCTGGCCGCTCTCGCACGGCCGGAGACCTGTCTGCTCGCCGGGCCCGACCCGGCCAACGAGCACATCGCGCCCTACACCACCGGTGTGCGCGGGCGCGGCCCGGCGGGGCCGGCCCGGGCCGCGTACAGTCCCCCCGAGGGCGAACTCGAGCGCGAGATCGCCGCGGTGTGGGCGGACGTCCTGGGTGTCGACCGCGTCGGCCGCGACGACACGTTCTTCGTCCTGGGCGGCGACTCCCTGCGCGTCATGCGGATGATCGGACGGCTGAACGAACGCTTCGCCGCGTCCCTCCCGGTCTCCGCCGTCTACGACCACCCCACGGTCCGCGTCCTCGCGAGCGCCCTGGCGGCCTGAACCGCGCCCCTCCCGGCGACGGCGGCACCCACCCCCGGGTGCCGCCGTCGCCTTCGTGCGCGGCGGCAGGGCGACGCCCCCGGCGGCGGACGCTGCCGGGGGCGGGTGCGGTGCGGGGTGGCGTGCCGTCAGCCGACGCGCAGCCGCCGCTGCCACAGGTGCTCGTAGTGCGGGAGGTGGTGCAGATAGAACGGGCCGAGCACCGGATGGCGCGGGACGTCCAGCGCCGGGCGGCTGGTGACGGCGGGACTGATCGTGCCGCTGGCGCTCGCGTCGCGGTGCCAGCGGGCGGTCTTGCGCCAGCCGGGCAGTCCGCCCGGGCGCCACGTCAGGGCGTGCTCCAGGAACGGGACACCGATCGCCGCGCAGTACGCCCGCAGCGTGTCCGCCGGCGCGGCGACCAGGTCCGCCGCGTCGACGACGGCCGGCTCGGTGCCCGTCACCGCGACGACCCGGTCGTGGATCTCGCGGAGCCACGCGAAGCCGATCTCGTCCCGCCCGAGCCCGGGGTTGAGCCCGTAGTGGGAGGCGATCGCCTCCCGTGGGTCGCGCACGATGAAGGTGTGCCGCGCCTCCGTCAGGAACCGGGTGTCCGCCAGCACGCCCGGGAAGCGGAAGTCGGTGGTGTCCTTGACGAACACCCGGCGCTCCCGGCCCAGCGCGAGCAGCCGCGCGATCACCTCCGCCTCCGTCCGGCACTCCACGCCCTCGATCTCCTCCCGGCCGAAGTCCGCCAGGTGCGAGAACGGCTCGTGCAGGACGAGGAAGTCACCGCGCTCGGCGATGCTGCGCGAGAACACGGTGGACCGGCAGCGCGGCGCGCTCCACAGGACGACCAGCCGGCCGTCGCCGTCGCGGCCGTTCACCGGCCCGCCCCCCGCAGCAGCTCGTGCACGGCGGACACGATCCGCGTCCGGTGCTCGGTGAGGAAGAAGTGACCGCCGGAGAGCACCTCCAGCGCGAACGGGCCCGACGTCTCACGTCCCCACCGCGCCATCAGCTCCGGCGGCACCTCCGGGTCCCGGTCTCCGCACCAGGCCGACACCGGGCAGGTCAGCGGGGGCGGCGAACCGATCTCCGGCTCGTACCGGTAGTTCTCGATGAGGTGGAAGTCCGCGCGGATCATCGGCAGCAGCACGTCCAGGAGTTCGTCGTGGCACAGCACTTCCTCCGGCGCCGCCCCGTAGTCCCGCAGCATGTCCACGAACCGCTCGCGCGGCAGGTCGCTCACCCGCGACGGCGGACGCACCACGGTCGGGCACGGCCGCCCGGACACGAACAGGTGCTGCACGGGATGCCCGCGGCGCTCCAGCCGCCGCGCCGTCTCGAAGGCCAGCACGGCACCCATGCTGTGGCCGAACAGGGCGGCCGGCACGGGCGAGCGGGCGATGGCCGCCGCCGCCAGGTCGGCGGCCACGGCCATGCTCGGCACCGGCTTCTCGGCCATCAGGGTCCCCCGGCCCGGCAGTTGCACGGGCACCAGTTCCACGTCGGACCGGAACTCCTCGGCCCAGGCGTGGTAGTACGCGGCGGAGCCCCCTGCGAACGGGAAGCAGTACAGCGCCACCCGGGGCGGGGCACCGGCCGCCCGGTGCCTGCGCTCCAGCCAGCTCGCGGACGTGGGGGACGGGACCGTGACGCTCATGCGACCGCCCCCGCCGCGGCGCGGGAGCGTGCCGGAGCCGTCCGGGCGCGGGGCGTCAGCCGTACCGGCAGGTGCTTGAAGCCGGCCACGAAGTTCGACGCCAGGTGCACCGGCTCGCCGGCCGTCTCGACCGATTCGACCCGCTCGGCCAGCTCGTCGAGGAACACCCGCAGGGCGAGGCGGGCGAGGCCGGAACCGATGCAGTAGTGCGGCCCGACCCCGAACGCGATGTGCCGGTTGGGCCGACGGGCGATGTCGAAGGTGAACGGGTCCTTGAAGACGCGCTCGTCACGGTTGGCCGAGCCCAGCCAGACGCTGACCGGGTCGCCCGCCCGGATCGTCCGCCCGCCCAGTTCCACGTCGGCCGTGGCGTACCGCATGAAATGGCTAGCGGGCGAGGACCAGCGCAGCAGCTCCTCCAGGGCGGTGCCGCGCAGCTGCGGGTTCTGCTGCAGCGCCCGGAACTGCTCCGGGTGCTGGGCCATGGTCAGGGCGGTGGTGGAGACCACGTGGGGCGTGGTCACGTTGGCGCCGAGGAGCAGGCTGTAGCAGTTGAGCATGATCTGCCGCTCGGTCAGCGGCTCGCCCTCCAGGTTCATCCGCAGCAGGATGCCGATCAGGTCGTCGCCGGGGTCCGTGCGGTCCCGGCGGGCGATCTCGTCGCTGAAGAAGGAGAACAGCTCGTGGTGCGCCTGGCGCAGGGTGGGCTTGGGCGCCTTCTCCATGTAGTCGGGGTCGTCGTAGGCGATGGTCATCGTGGTCAGCCTCGACATGCGGTCCCAGGTCTCGCGGGGGAGGCCCATCATGGAACCGGTGAACGCCATGGGGAACATCAGCGCGGCCTGCGCCAGGTCGAACACCTCACCGTCCAGGGCGGGTTCGAGCATCTCGCGGACGATGCCGCGGATCGAGTCCTCCTGGGCGGCGACGGCACGGGGCGTCATCACGCGGTTGAGCGGGTCGCGCAGCTGGCCGTGCCGGGGCGGGTCGGTGTCCGGCATCATCTGGTCGGAGGCGATGTCCGGCATGGACAGGTCGATGATGCAGAGCATGGTCCCGCGCCGGGAGGAGAAGACCGTGTGGTCCTTGAGCACCCGGCTGACGTCCGCGTGCCGGGTGACCACCCAGAAGGGCTCCCGGCCGTCGGAGGGCGTGAAGTGGTGGACCGGGTCGTGGGCCCGCAGGTGGGTCCACAGCGCGTGCGGGTCGCCCTCGGTGTAGTACGTCGAGGCGAGGAAGTCCACGTCCGTCACATCGGTGTCCGCCGGGGCGAACGGCGGTGTCGAAAGGCGCATTGCTTGTCTCCTCCGGGAAGGGCCGGACGGCCGGGTCAGGCCGAGGTGTCGGACAGCTGATCGAGGGTGGCGGCGAGTTCGGCGACGGACGTGCCGCGGTAGAAGTCGCGGACGGGCAGCCGCACTCCGCGCTCCTGCTCGATCAGTGCGATCAGGTCCATCGCCGACAGCGAGGTCCCGCCGAGGACGAAGAAGTCGTCGTCGGGACCGGGGGTGCCGACGCCGAGCAGCCGGGCGAACAGGGCGGCGACGTAGTCCTGCGACGCCGGGCCGGCGGACGTGGTCTGCGTGCTCATGAGGGCCTGCTTTCCGAGGGGGTTGCGGACGTGATCGGTGTGGCCGGACGGGTACGGTCCGGGGCTGCGGACGGCTGTGCGCGACGCCCGGGCGCCGGAGAACCCGGCGTCCCGCGGTAGGGCGTCCCGTACGGCTCACCGCACGGGTTCGGGTGGGGGGCCGGGCGGACCGGACGCGGGAGCGGGTCCGCGTCGGACGCCCGGCCGGCTGCCGGCTCCGGTCGCGGGGCCGGGGGAGGGCCGGTCCGGTGCGGCGCGGGCACCCCGGGGGCCCCTCCGGCGGGCCGGGGCCGCACCGGACGGCCGGCGGGCCGGCGGTCGTCGGCGGGCGGGGCGAGGGCCAGCGCCCGCAGCGCGGCGTCGTGGACGGCCTGCGCGCTCACCCCGGTGCCGGCGAGCAGCCCCGCGTGGTCGTCGACGAGCCCGGGCAGCGGGCCCGTCACCGCGACCCGCAGTACGGGCCGGGGGGCGTGGGCGGCGACGACGTGCGTGACGGCGTCCCCGAGACCGCCCTGCGGCCGGTGCTCCTCCACCGTGACGAGCGCGGCGGTCCCGGCGGCCGCCGCCGCGACCGCCGCCTCGTCGAACGGGGCCAGGGTGTGGACCTGCAGCACCCGGGCCGTCACCCCGTCCCCGGCGAGCCGGTCGGCGGCGGTCAGCGCGAAGTGCACGGGGAGCGGGCCGCACGCCACCAGCGTGACGTCGTCACCGGCCCGCAGGGTCACGGCCTCGCCGATCCGGAACGGCGGGACCGGCCCGCCGTGGACGGCAGGGGTCGCCGACCGTCCCAGCCGGAGGTAGGAGGGCCCGTCCAGCTGGTGCAGTGCCGCCAGGGCGGGGCCGATCTCCCGGACGTCGGCGGGCACGACGACGGTCAGCCCGTGCAGCGCCCGGGTGACGGCGAGGTCCTCCAGGCAGTAGTGCGTGCTGCCGAAGTGCGCCGCGGACAGGCCGGCGTGGGTGGCCACCACGCGGACCGGCAGGCCGGTGCCGACGATGTCGAGCTTCAGCTGCTCGGCCGCCCGGGTCGCGGCGAACGTGGCCATGGTGTGGGCGTACGGGCGCAGTCCGCGGGCGGCGAGTCCCGCCGACACGGTGAACAGGTTCGCCTCGGCGATGCCGGTGCTGACGTAGCGCTCGGGGAACCGGCTGCCGAAGGAGGTGTCCAGGCCGCCCAGGTCGGAGTCGAGGCAGAGCACGCGCTCGTCGTGGGCGGCGAGGGCCGTCAGGGCCTCCCGGTACACCTCCCGGGGACCGGAGGGCGCCGGCCGCGGCCCGGCGGGCGTGGACGGGCCGGTGGCCGGGGCGGTCACCGGGCCACCTGCCCCGCTGCGCGCAGCGCGGCGAGCGCCCGCCGGTGCAGTGCCGGGCTCAGCGTCACGTAGTGACTCGCCACCCGGCGCTCCAGGAACGGGATGCCGCGTCCCTTGACGGTGCGGGCGACCACGGCGACCGGCCGTCCGCTCCCGGAGGGGGTGGCGAGTGCGGTGCGCAGTGCGGTGTGGTCGTGGCCGTCGGTCTCCCGGACCTCCCAGCCGAACGACCGCAGCCGGTCCCCGAGCGGCTCCAGGGACACCGACCCCTCCGTCGCCGCGGCCTGCTGCAGGCCGTTGCGGTCGACGATCGCGGTGAGGCGGGACAGCCGGCGGTGGCCGGCGAACATCAGGGACTCCCACACGGAGCCCTCCTGCAGCTCCCCGTCCCCCATCAGGACGAAGACCCGTTCCCCGGTGTCGCGCCCCAGCTGCCCGGCGAGCGCCAGACCGCAGCCGAGTGCCAGACCGTGTCCGAGCGAGCCGGTCGCGAACTCCACACCGGGCAGGCCGCGGGACGGGTGCCCGAACAGCCGGCTGCCGGGCGAGGCGTACCCGTCCAGTTCGGCCGCGTCGAGCAGTCCGCGGGCGGCGAGCGCCGCGTACAGGGCCGGTGCCGCGTGGCCCTTGCTCAGCACGAAGGAGTCCCCGGGCAGGTCGAGCACGTCGAAGTAGAGGACGGCCAGGATGTCCGCGCAGGACAGGCTGCCCCCGAGATGGGCGCCCTGGCGGCCGGCGGCCATGCCGACGATGCCGCGGCGGATGCGCAGCGCGGCCTCCTCGGTGGCCCGGCGCGCGGCCCTGTCCGGCGCTTCCGCGGGGGCCGGCGGGTGCCCGGTGGCGGTGGGGGAGGTCATGCGGTGCTCACCTCCCGCCTGCCGCGAGCGGCCGGGGAGGCGGAGCGCACCATCCGGCGGATCAGCCCCAGGTGCTGCCAGACCTTCTCGAAGCCGTCGGCGTACGCCGCGAGCACCGGGCCGGAGCCGGGGTCGAGGTGGCGCCGCTGCAGGCACAGCGAGTCCGTGAGCACGGCGCGGGCCACGGGGAACCGCGCGCCGGCCGGGACGTACGGGGCGAAGGCGGGGTGCGCCGGCAGCGGCTCCTCCTGGTAGCGCGACACCGGTACGCCCTCGGCGCGCAGCGCCCGGTGCAGGGCCCGGCGCAGGTCCGCCGCGTCCCCGTCCGCCAGCCCCAGCGCCCGCGGCTCCAGCCGGAACCGCAGAATGTGCCAGACGTGGACCGAGCCCTCGGGCACCGTCGGTACCCGCAGGCCGGGCAGCCGGGCGAGCCGGTCGAGGAAGGCCAGGATCCCGGGCGTCCGGAGGCGGCAGTACTCGTCGAGACGGGTGAGCTGACTGCGCGCGAACGCCGCCTCCACCGGCCCGATGCGGTGGTTCCATCCGGCGACGTGGGACACATAGCTGCGGGTGCGCCCAGGACGCGGGTCCTCACCGAACTGCCGCAGCCGCAGGACGCGTTCGTGCAGCTCCGGGTCGTCGGTGGTGAGCAGGCCGCCCTCGCCGCAGGTGGGCAGGTTCTTGCTGGGGTGCAGACTGAAGCAGCCCACGGTGCCCAGTGAGCCGGTGCGCCGGCCCCGGTGGACGGCTCCGTGCGACTGGGCGGCGTCCTCCACGACCGCGGCGCCGAGTCCCGCGGCGACCGTCCGCAGGGCGTCCATGTCGGCGGGCAGCCCGTGCAGGTGGACCGGGAGCAGCGCCCGGGTGCGCGGACCCGCCACGGCGCGCACGGCGTCCGGGTCCATGGTGTACGTCCGCGGGTCGATGTCCGCGAAGACCGGCCGGGCTCCCTGCTGGACCACGGCCAGGGCGGTGGCGTTCATCGAGACGGCGGGCACCACCACCTCGTCGCCGGGGCCCACGCCGATCGCGGCGAGGGCCAGCTGCAGCGCCGCGGTGCCGGAGCCGACGGCCGCGCAGTGCGCGGTGCCGGTGTAGGCGGCCCACTCCCGTTCCAGGCCCGGCACCTCCTCCTCGCCCTCGGCCGTGGCGGTGAGCCGTCCGCCGCGCAGGACCCGGCCCACGGCCTCTTCGTCGTCCCGGGTGACCACCGGCCACCGGGGGGCCGCGGTCTCCGGCGGGACCGCGCGGGGTCCGCCGAGCATCGCGAGCTGGTGCGGTCGCTCCGTCATGCCTGTCGGTCCGCCTCTCTCGGTTCCCTCGGTCATGGGGGTGTGCGTCGGGCGTGCGGCGGTCACGGCCGGTCCAGCGCGGACTCGACCGCCTGCAGCGAGGCCTCGTAACCGCGCAACAGGGCGTGGGCGTGTTCGGTGACCTGGCGGACCGCCTCGCGGGGGTTCTCCTCGCCGTGCGCCGCGCTGATCCGGACGCCGGTCCAGGCGTGGGAGACCAGATCGACGGCACGGCCCGCCTCGGCGAGGCGGAAGCGGCCCAGCCGCCGGGCGGTCGCGGCGAGGAACCGGGCGTGCAGCCCGGCCTCGGCCTGCGCGGGCCAGCCGACGCGGTAGGTCCGCAGCAACGGGCCCGCCCCCTCGGCGGCGACGGCGCCGGGCAGGGCGTCGAAGTAGGCGGCGAGGGCGGGCAGGCCGTCGCCCTCCGCGCCGCGCAGGGAACGCACGTTGGTCTCCAGCGCGGTCCGCACCCAGGACCAGGTCGGCTCCGGCTGCGGTCCTTCCGTGCGGACCTCCAGCCAGCGCCTGGCGGGCCCCGACCCGGCGAAGAAGGGGTCGCTGCCGTCGTCCGGGTTGGCGGACGAGCGGCTGCGTTCCAGGACCTCGCGGGGCAGCGGCCCGCGGTAGGCGGGCGGCATCGGGTCGAGCACCCGGTAGGTGCGGGTGTCCGCGTCGTAGCCGGTCACCATCAGGAGGTGTCCGGCGTGCACGTCGTGGTAGGCCGGGCGGAACGGCAGATGGTAGTTGTCGACCGAGACGATGGGGACGACGCCGTCGGCGAGCGCGGCGGCCACCTGGTCGTGGGCCTCGGCGTCGTCGGCGGGCCGGTGCCAGCGCAGGGTCAGCGGGTGGTAGAGGCCGAAGGAGGAGGCCAGGTCCTCTCCGGCGGGGTGGAAGAACTCGACGGGTTCGCACTCCTCGGGCACTTCCCGCAGCCGCCATCCGGTGCCCAGGGCCTGCAGCGGGTCCCAGCCGCCGAGCCGCAGCACGTGCATCAGGTCGACCTGGAGGCAGCTGCAGAGGTCGTCGTACCAGGCGGGGGAGGAGGTCACCGGCACCGCGCCCGTGTACGGCCCGGTGGGGGTCGTGCTGACGGGGCCCGGGGCGCCTCCCGCGACGGGGCCCGCACTCTCCAGGACGGTCATCGGACTCCCTCCACGGTCATGGCGAAGAGGTGCAGGGCGGCGTTGTCGGGCAGCCGCACGCTGCGCAGTGGTTCCCGGCGTACGGCCGGGACGCGCACCGACCAGACCTGACCGCCGAGGTCGGGCTGGATGTGGTGCGGGTAGTGCATGCCGGCCGAGCGGGCCGCGAGCACCTCGCCGAAGTGCCCGGTGGCCGGCCAGAAGTCCGACACCCGGATCCACTCGGGGTCCACGGCCCCGGAGGCGTAGTGCAGGTGGACGGTCTCCTCGCAGCGCCGCTCGGAGGTGATCAGCAGGTGCAGCCAGTCGGCGGCGGTGCCGTCCGGAAGGTGGACGAGCTGACCGGTGCAGCGCACGTTGTCGGGCGCGACGCCGTCGGGCGCGCAGACGTCGAACTCGACACCGGAGACCCGGATCCGGCCGGTCGGCAGGGTGCCGATGGGCAGGCTGTTGCCCCACACGTTGAGCCGGCCGTTGCCCAGGGTGTCGGGACCGGTGAAGGCGACGTTGTTGAACAGGTCGGTGAGCCGCAGCGGCAGTTGTATGTGCTCCTTCGCCTCCCTGCTTCTCGCGTCGGCCGGTTCGATGACTTGTAGCGTCACTTCGGTCCCCCTCCACGCACAGAGTGATACTGACCCCTGAACTCTACATAGAGTCTCGCTTGACTTTGAAGAGTCTGTAGCTTTTAGATGGAGTCAATCGCCCGGATCGGGCAAGATGCTTCATGAATCGATGTGGAGTGAGTGATGACTCTGGACACCATGACCGAGCGAGCCGCCTGCCCGGACTGCGGCGCGGAGGTCGGCCTGGCCGCGGACACCGAGGTCACCGAGATCGTCGTGTGCACCGGCTGCGCCGCGGAGCTGGAGGTCGTCGCGGTGGGGCCGGTCACCCTCGCGCTGGCCCCCGAGATCGAAGAGGACTGGGGTGAGTGACCCGACCCGGACCGGGGCGGAGCCCGGTACCGGCGACGGCGGGCCCGTCGCGCTGATCGCCTCCCGGGTGCGTTTCGAGGAGAAGCTCCTGCTCGAAGCGTTCCGCAGGCGCGGCGCGGCGGTCGTCGTGATCGACGACCGGACGCTCTGCCACCGGGTCGGCGACCCGGCGCCCGCCTGGCGGGCGGTGTGCAACCGCTCCCTCGCCGGCACCCGGCGCCTCGAAGTGAGCCGTCTGTGCGAGGCCCTGGGCATTCCGGTGACCAACTCGGCGTCCACCGTGGCCGTCTGCGACAACAAGATCCACAGCACCCTGGTCCTGCACCGCGCGGGACTGCCCGTCCCCGACACGGCCGTGGCCCTCACCCCGGCCGCCGGCGGGGAGGCGCTGCGCCGGGTCGGACTGCCCGCGGTGGTCAAGCCCGTCAACGGCTCCTGGGGCCGGGGACTGTGCAAGATCAACGACATCGACGCCGCCGAGGCCGTGCTCGCCCTCAAGGAGACACTGCCCTCGCCGCAGCAACAGCTCGTCTACGCCCAGGAGTTCGTCCGCACCCCGCAACGGGACATCCGGGTCGTCGTCGCCGGCGACCGCGCCGTGGCGGCCGTCCACCGGACGGGGGAGCACTGGATCGGCAACGTCTCACGGGGCGCCCGCACCAGCCGCTGCCCGCTCACCCCCGAGATCGAGGATCTCGCGCTGCGGGCCGCCAAGGCCGTCGGCGGCGGTCTGCTCGGGGTCGACCTGCTGGAGAGCGACGACGGGCGGCTGCTCGTCAACGAGGTCAACAGCGGCGTCGAGTTCCGGGGCGCGGCGGTCGGCGACGAGTCCACCGCCCGTGCCATCGCCGGGGCCTTCGCCGACCACGTGCTGAGCGGGGCACTGCCGGCCGGGGGCCCTCCCGGCGAGCAGGCGCGCAGCGCCGCCCCCGCGACCGGACCCGCACCGCGTCAGGAGGGCGACCAGCCATGAGAGCCAGCATCCTGGGAGGCGCCGGCTACGTCGGAGGCGAACTGGCCCGGCTCCTGCTCGGCCACCCCGTCCTCGACCTGGTGCAGGCGACGTCCCGGAGCCACACGGGCCGGCCCCTGCACACCGCCCACCCCAACCTCCGCGGCACGCACGGGCCGTCCTTCACCGATCCGGCCCGCCTGGAGCGCGTGGACGTCCTGTTCAGCGCCCTGCCGCGCGGGGAGTTCACCGCCCGGCTCGACGAACTGCGCGGCACGGCCGGACTCCTGGTCGACCTCAGCCCCGACTTCCGGCTCCACGACCCCGAGGCCGCCGAGCGGCACTACGGCGCGGGCTCCGCCGCGCGGGCCGCGGACGCCACCGCCTTCGTCCCCGGCCTGCCCGAGGTCTACCGGGACCGGCTGCGCACCGCGGACCGGATCGCGGTGCCCGGCTGCATGGCGACGGCGGCCGTCCTCGCCCTGCGCCCCCTCGCGGACGCCGCACTCGTGGAGGGGGACGTCCTGGTCGACGCCCGTACCGGCTCCAGCGGCTCGGGGCACACCCCCGGCGCCGCCGGACACCACCCCGAACGGGCCTCCGCCCTGCGGGTGTACGGGCCGGTCGGCCACCGGCACGAACCGGAGATCACCCAGCACACCGGCGTACGGGCCCGGATGACCGTCACGGCCGTACCCGCCGTGCGCGGCGTCCAGGTCGTCGCCCAGGTCCGTCCCGGCCGCACGGTCACCCGGGCCGAGGTCTGGTCCGCCTACCGCAAGGCGTACGCCGGCGAGCCGTTCGTGCGGCTCGTCGCACAGCGCCAGGGACTGCACCGGCTGCCGGAACCACGGGTGCTGCTCGGCTCCAACCACTGCGACATCGGCTTCGACCTCGACGACGACCGGATCGTCGCGGTCGCGGCACTCGACAACCTCGTCAAGGGCGCGGCGGGCGGAGCCGTGCAGAGCGCGAACATCGCCACCGGCCTGCCGGAGCGGTCGGGGCTGGACTTCCCCGGCCTGCACCCGCTGTGAACCGGCCCGGGGGCCGGCCACCCGGGACGGCCCGCCCGACGTGAAGGGAGGACAGGATGACACTCGTCGTGAAACTGGGCAGCGGCACCGACCGGGACGCCGTCCTCGACGACATCGCCGCACTCACCGTGCAGGGCACCCGGGTCGTGCTCGTCCACGGCGGCGGAGCGGAGGCCGACCGGCTGAGCGGCCAGCTGGGCCGCACCGTGGAACACCTGCGGTCGGCCGACGGCACCAGCGCCCGGCGCACCGACCCCGCGGCGCTCGACACGCTGACCATGGCCCTGCTCGGACGGGTCAAGCCCGCCCTGCTGAGCGGGCTGCGCCGGCGCGGCATCGCCGCCACCGGGCTGTCCGGCGCGGACGGCGGCACGCTGACCGCGGTCCGCAAGACGGCGCTGCGCGTGGACGACGGCGGCGGCCGGGTACGGATCGTCCGCGACGACCTCAGCGGCCGGGTCGACCGCGTGGACCCGGCCCTGCTGCGCGCCCTGCTCGCCGCGGGGCACCTGCCGGTGCTGTCGCCGCCCGCCGCGGCCGAGGACGGCACGCTGCTCAACGTCGACGCCGACCGCGCCGCGGCCGCCGTCGCCCGCGCGCTGGAGGCCACCGCCCTCGTGCTGCTCACCCGCGCCCCGGGAGTCCTCGGCGACGCCGGCCGCCCCGACACCCTGCTCCCCGACCTGGACGTGGGCCCGGCCGCACCGCTTCCGCCGTCCGTACACGGCCGGATGCGTCACAAACTGCGCTCCGCGGCGGACGCGCTGGCCGGCGGGGTGGAGCTGGTGGCCATCGCCCCCGGTCACGGCCCCGCCCCCGTCCGCGCGGCGCTGCAGGCCCGCTCGGGCACCCGACTGCACCTGACCGCCACGACGCACCGGAGACCCGCGTGAACACCCGCGAGCGTCCAGGCCGCGTCGTCCGCGGCGCGGACCGCACCGTCCCGCACGCCGGCCGCGTGGGACGCACCCGCCCCGGTTCGGCCCCGGCCGCCGGACCGGCGTCCGGCACCCGCGTACCGGGCCGCGTGCCGCCGCGCGGGCCCCTCCCGCCGGCCGGCCCCTGGGCCACGGTCCGGAGCCCGGCAGCGCGTGCGGGGAGGGGGACCGGGTGAGCGGCGGCGACATCTGTCCGACGCGGCTCCTGCGCGGACTCGTGGGGATCCCCTCCGTCTCCGGACGGGAGGAACGGGCCTCCGCGTACCTCGCCGGACAGATGGAACGGTTCGGCATGCGCGCCGGGGTGGACGCCGTGGGCAACGCCGTCGGGGAGATCGGCCCGCCCGACGGGCCCACCGTGCTGCTCCTGGGCCACATCGACACCGTTCCCGGCGACATCGCGGTCTGCCAGGTCGGCGATCTGCTCTACGGCCGCGGCACCGTCGACGCCAAGGGCCCGCTCGCCGCCATGACCTGCGCCGCCGTCCGCGCCGCGGCCGCCCGGCCGGGGCTGCGGATCGTCGTGGCTGGCGCCGTCGGTGAGGAGGTGCCCGGCTCACGGGGGGCCCGGCACCTGCTGCGCACCCTGCCCGCGCCGGACGCCGTCGTCATCGGCGAGCCCAGCGGCTGGGACGGGGTCTGCCTCGGCTACAAGGGCCGGGTCGGCGTCGAGTACGAGGTCAGCCGCCCGCCCATGCACACCTCCAGCCCCGAGGAGACCGCCGTCGAGGCGGCCGCCGCGTTCTGGCGCGGGGTCGACGCCTACATGCGGCGGGTCTCCGGCACGCACGAGGGCGTGTCCTTCGACGCGGCCGCCGCCACCCTGGTGCGGCTCGACGGCGACATCCGGGACGCCACCGCGTCCATCACCTGCCGGGTCCCGGCCGGATTCGACTTCGAAGACTTCCAGCGGTTCGTCCACGACACGGCCGTGCACGCCGCGGCGCGCCTGGACGAACGCGTGCCCGCCGTGCGACGCGACGTCTCCGACCCGGTGGCCCGCGCCCTGCGCAAGGCCATCAGGCAGCACGGCGGACACCCGGTCCTGCGCCTGAAGGCCGGCACCTCGGACATGAACGTCGTCGACCACCGGTGGCCCGTCCCGATGGTCGCCTACGGCCCCGGCGACGCCCACCTCGACCACACCGACGACGAACACATCGACCTCGGGGACCTCCACCGGTCCGTCGACGTCCTGACCCGGGCACTGACCGACCTGGCCGGCGTGCTGCGCCGCGCACCGGCCGCCGCCCTCACGCACGTCTAGCCGACACCCAGGCCCCGCGGGCACCCGCGCGGGCGGATCACATGCGAAGGAGCGCGTCACCATGGGGCGAGCCGACAACAAGACCGTCATGATCACCGGTGCGGCCCGTGCCCTGGGCCGCTCGCACGCCCTGCTGTTCGCCGAGGAGGGCGCGGACCTGGTGCTCGTCGACCTCGGCCGGGAGGACGGCGGGCCGTACGCGATGCCGGGCCGCAAGCTCCTGGAGGAGACCGCACGGGACTGCCGCCGTCTCGGCAGCCGCGTGGTCACCGCGGTCGCCGACGTCCGGGACCAGGCCCAGGTCGACGCGGCGGCGGCCGCCGGGATCGAGGAGTTCGGCGCCGTCGACGTCCTCGTCAACAACGCCGGACTGCTCGCCCCCGGCGGCGTCATGTCGCACGAACTGTCCGAGGAGGACTGGCAGCTCGTCATCGACGTCAACCTCAACGGCACCTGGCGCTGCGCCCGCGCGGTGCTCCCGCACATGGCGGCGCGGCGCAGCGGCGTCATCGTCAACACCGCCTCCACCGGAGGGCTCGTCGGCTTCGAGATGTTCTCCAGCTACGTCGCCTCCAAGCACGCCGTCGTCGGCCTGACGAAGGCCCTCGCCCTGGAGTACGGCCGGCTCGGCATCCGCGTCAACGCCGTCTGCCCGACCACCGTCGAGGCCGATCCGGCGCTGCGCACGGAGAGCACCACGGCCGTCGCGGCCTCCATCGGCAGCTCCCTGGAGGACTACGAACGCAGTTCCGCCTCCTACCACGCACTGCGCCGGCTGGTCACCGCCCGCGAGGTCTCCGAAGCCGTCCTCTGGCTCGCCGCCGACAGCGCCGGCGGCGTCACCGGCACCTGCCTCGTCGTCGACGGCGGCTTCACCGCCCGCTGACCGCCGGGACGCGCCCCGCCGGCCGTCCCGCCCCACCTCGAAGACCGGTTCACCCGATGGAGCCCGCCATGACCGACCTGGCCCTGCCCCTGGACGACGACGTCGCGCGACGCCTCGCCGCCCTCGATCCGCAACGACGCGACCTCGCCCTGCGGATGCTCGCCGAGACCGCCGCGGGACGCCCGGAGCGGGGGATCGGACGGCGGCCCGGCGACGTCACCGAGCCGCCCCTGTCCTACGAGCAGGAACGCCTGTGGTTCATGGACCGGCTGGTGCCCTTCCGCGAGGTCTTCCACGTGCCGACCGCCCTGCGGCTGCACGGGCCGCTCGACCCGGACGCCCTGCGGCGCGCCCTGCGGCGCACCGTGCAGCGGCACGAGTCGCTGCGGACCGTGTTCACCGAGACCGCGCGGGGCCCCGTGCAGACCGTGCTCGACCGGGTCGACGTCCCGATGACCGTCGACGACCTGACCGGCCGCCCCGACGCCCGCCGGCTGGCGGAGCAGCGCGCCGCCGACGCCGTCCTGGAACCCTTCGACCTGGAACGCGGCCCGCTCCTGCGCGTCCGTCTCCACCGCACCGCCGCCCAGGAGTGGCTGCTGCTGATCGTGCAGCACCACATCGTCTCCGACTACTGGTCCCTCGGCATCCTGCTCGACGAGATCGGGGCCCTGTACGCCGCGGAGCGCGACGGCACCCCCGCCCCCGCCGCACCGCCGCTCCACTACCCCGACTTCGCGCACTGGCAGCGGCAGACCCTCACCGGCGAGAACCTGCGGCGCGAACTGGACTTCTGGCGGGACACCCTGGCCGACGCCCCCGAACTCCTCGAACTGCCCGTCGACCGCCCCCGCACCGCGGAGCGCCGCACCCGGGGCCGCTTCCACCCCGTGCGCTTCGCCCCCGCCCTGACCCGCTCCGTGCGCGACCTCGCCGCCGCCGAGGGCGCCACCCTCCACCAGGCCTTCCTCACCGCCTACTTCGCGGCCCTGTCCCGGCACGTGCGCCAGGACGACATCGTGGTCGGCGTCCCCGTCGCCGGACGCAGCCGCCCCGAAGTGCAGTCGATGATCGGCTACTTCCTCAACTGGCTGCCCATCCGCGTCCGGTTCGGCGACCGGCCCTCGTTCCGCGAACTGCTGCACCGGGTCACCCGGGCGTCGAACGAGGCCTTCGCCCACCAGGACCTGCCGTTCGAGATGCTGGTGCAGGCCCTCGGAACCCGCCGCGCCCCCGGCACCACGCCCGTCTTCCAGACCTCCTTCAGCCTGCGCGACGCCCCTCCCGCACCGCCGACGTTCCCCGGCACCACCGTCGAGTACGCCGACCTCGGCGGCGGCGCGACGCACTACGACATGATGGCCGAGCTGTGGGCCGAGGGCGGCACCGTCACCGGCTACCTCCCCTACAACGACGAACTGTTCGACGACAGCACCATCGGATCGTTCTTCGACCGCATGCACCGCCTGCTCGAGGACGCCGTCCGGCGCCCCGACACCCCCGTCGCCGGCCTCGACCTCCTCGGCGTCCGGGAACGCGCCCGGCTCCTCGCCCCACCCGCGGCCCCGCCGTCCGGCGCCGGCACCACCCTCCACGACCGGTTCACCGCCACCGCGGCCCGCTGCGCCGACCGCACCGCCGTCACCTTCGAGGACGAACACCTCACCTACGCGGACCTGGACCGCCGCTCCAACCGCTTCGCCCACGCGCTGCGCGCCCTCGGCGCCGGCCCCGGCCGCAACGTCGGCGTCCACCTCGACCGGTGCGCCGACCTGCCGGCCGCCCTCCTCGGCGTGCTCAAGACCGGCGCCGCGTACGTCCCCGTCGACGCCGACAACCCGCCCGAGCGGACTGCCGTCCAGTTCGCCGACGCGCACTGCGCGGCCGTCGTCACCACCTCCGACCTGGCCGCCCGGTACCCGGACTCCACCCCGCCCGCCCTGCTGCTCGACGACGACGGCGACCCCCTCGCCGGCTTCCCCGACACCCCCGTGGCCGTCCCCGCGACGGACCCGGGCGCACCGGCGTACATCATCTACACCTCCGGCTCCACCGGCGTGCCCAAGGGAGTCGTCGTCAGCCACGCCAACGCGCTGCGCCTGTTCACCGCGGCCGAGGAACACTTCGACGTCGGCCCCGACGACGTCTGGACGATGTTCCACTCCCACGCGTTCGACTTCTCGGTGTGGGAACTGTGGGGCGCCCTCCTGCACGGCGGCCGTCTCGTCGTCGTGCCCCACTGGGTGACCCGCGCCGCCGACGAGTTCGCCGCACTCGTCGCCGCAGAAGGCGTCACCGTCCTCAACCAGACACCCTCCTCCTTCTCCCAGTTCAGCCGGATGGTCCTGGAACGCAGGCCGGAACTCTCCCTGCGGTACGTGGTGTTCGGCGGCGAGGCCCTCGACCCGACCGCCCTCGCCGCCTGGTTCGCCGCCTACGGCGACAGCGCGCCGTCGCTCGTCAACATGTACGGCATCACGGAGACCACCGTCCACGTCACCCACCGGCGCGTCACGGCGGCCGACGCGGCCGGGACCGACTCGGTCATCGGCGACCCCCTGCGCGACCTCGCCCTGTACGTCCTCGACGACGACCTGAACCCCGTCCCGCCCGGCGTCCCGGGGGAGATCTTCGTCGGCGGAGCGGGCGTCGCCCTCGGTTACCTCGGCCGGCCCGGCCTCACCGCCGACCGGATGCTCCCCGACCCCTTCGGCACCGAACCCGGCGCCCGGATGTACCGCAGCGGCGACCTCGCCCGGCGCACGCCCGGCGGTGACCTGTGCTACCTGGGACGCGCCGACGGCCAGGTCAAGATCCGCGGCCACCGGATCGAGCTGGGCGAGATCCGCTCGGCCCTGCTGGCGCTCCCCGGCATCGTCGACGCGGTGGTCGTCACCCGGGCCGACACCACCGGCGGCCGGCGGCTGATCGCCTACGTCGTCCCGTCCGACGGGAGCGAGGTCAACGGCCGCGAGCTGCGCCGGGCCCTCGGCCGCGGACTGCCCGAGTGGATGATCCCCACCGTCTACGAGCCCCTGGACGCCATCCCCCTCACCCGCAACGGCAAGGTCGACCAGCGGGCCCTGCCCGCGCCCGGAGCCGGCCCCGACGCGGCGGCCCGGGCCCACGTGCCGCCGCAGACCGACACCGAGAAGGCACTCGCCGCCATCTGGCAGGAGCTCCTCGGCGTCCCCCGGGTGGGCCTGGACGACGACTTCTTCCAGATCGGCGGCCACTCCCTGATGGTCGTCCAGCTGGTCTCCCGCATCCGCGAACGGCTCGGCCGCGAAGTGCCGATCGCCGGCATGTTCCAGCACCCCGGCCTGCGCGAGATGGCCACCGAGATCGACGCGGGCGCGGGTTCCCACGACGCGGGCGCCGCCATGGAAGCGGACCGCGAGACCGCCCTCGCCGGGATGAGCGAAGCCGAGATCGACGCCATGCTCGCCGCCCTCGACGACGCCTGAGCCCCGCCCCGCCGCAGACCACGGACGACCGACCCCAGACCGAGGAGAACCCCCTGCGATGCGCCCCGAAGACGAGCAGCTGCCCCTGACACCCGTCCAGGCCCAACTGTGGTTCGCCGAAACCATGGAGACGAGCCGCACCCTCTACACCGAGTCCGGCGGACTGCGGCTGACCGGCCCCGTCGACCGTGCGGCCCTGGGGCGGGCGGTGCTCGCCGCCGTCGCACGCCACGAGGCCCTGCGCACCGTGGTGCCCGCACCGGACGGCGTTCCCGTGATGAGGGTCCTGCCCCCGCCCGAGACGCCGCCCCTGACCTTCGCCAGCGTCCTCGGCATCCCGCCCGAACACCGGGACGAGGCCACGCGGGCCGCCGCCACCGACTTCGTGGAGCGCGCCGTGGACCTCGCCGAGGGGCCGCTCCTGCGCGCCCTGCTCATCGACGCCGACGAGGGCACGTCGGTGTTCGTCCTCGCCTGTCACCACGTGGTGTGCGACGCCACCTCCGCCGCCCTCGTCCTCGACGAGATCGTCCGCGACTACGAGGCGTTCACCGCGGGCCGGATCTCCTCCGTCCCCGAACCCGCCCTGCAGTTCGGCGACTTCGCCGTGTGGGAGCGCGACACCCGCGACGCGGCGGAGCCCGCGGAGCTGGCCCACTGGCGGGAGACCCTGCGGGACGCGCCGGACGTCCTGGACCTGGGGGCGGGCCGTCCGCGGCCCCCTCGGAAGGGCACCACCGGCACCCGGGTGGAGTTCCGCCTCGGCGACGATCTCGCCGACCGGCTGCTCGCCCTCGCCCGGAGGCACCGCACCTCCGGCTACGTCACGGCACTCGCCGCCTTCGCCGGGCTCGTCGCCCGCCGCACCGGCCGCGACGACTTCCTCCTCGGCACCATGGTGCCGGGCCGGGACCTGCCCGAACTCGAACAGGTCGTCGGCCAGTTCGCCAACACCGTCCCCGTCCGCCTGGACGCCTCCGCGGACCCGGACTTCGAGGAGCTGATCCGCCGCACGGGCCGCGCCGTGTCCGCCGCCGCCGGCCACGGACGGACCAGCCTCGGCAGGATCGTCGAGACGGCGCTCCCCGGCGGCAGCCGCTCCGACAGCCGCAACGCCCTCCTGCAGCACCTCTTCCTGCCCCGTCTCTCCCCGGTGTCCACACCACGCTTCGGAGCCGCGGCCGCCGAGCCCTTCGAGGTGGACCGCACCCGCGGCCGCCTCGACACCATCACCGAGATCGACCTGAGTCCCGGACGGCTGCGCGCCTGGGTCGAATACGACACCGAACTGTTCACCGCGGACGAGATCGGCCTGCTGTTCACCGAGTACGCGGCCGTGCTCCGCGCCTGGGCCGAGGACCCCGCCGTCGCGCTGTCCGCCCTCCCCGTCACCGCCGTCGAGCCGGTCGGCGAGGACACCCGGCCCGAGGAGGAGGGCGGCGCCCGGACACCGTCGGCCGACTCGGTGCTGCTCTCCCTGGTCCGCGAGGTCTGGGCACGGGAACTGGGCCTGCCCGACGTCGGCCCCGACGACGACTTCTTCGTCATGGGCGGGCACTCCATGCTCTCCGCGAAGCTCGTCGGCCGGCTGGGGGAGACCTTCGCGGTGCGCCTGCCGCTGCGCACCCTCTTCGAGAACCCCACGCCCGCGCTGCTCACCGCCGAGATCCAGCGCATGTACCCCGAGATCGACGAACTGGTCCGCAGCGTCGCCCAGCTGACCGGCAGCCTCGCCGACACCGAGCCCGCGGCGGACGCGGAGGGGACGGCCGGGACCGGACCGGCCGGGGACGCCGCCGAGCGGCTCGTCCCGCTCGCCGCCTCACAGCTCCAGATCTGGCTGGCCGAGCAGAAGAACCCCGGGACGCTCACCCACACCGTGCCGATGCTGCTCACCCTGAACGGCCCGCTCGACACGGCTGCCCTCCGGGGCGCGGTCGCGGACGTCGTCGCCCGGCAGGAGGCCCTGCGCAGCACCTTCGTCGAGGTCGACGCCGAACCCCGCCAGCGCATCGTCCCGCACCTGGACGTGCCCGTCCCGCTGATCGACCTGTCCGGGACGCCCTCCCGGACGGAACGCGCGCGGGAAGCCGCCAGGCTGCGCCAGGAGACCGCCCACACCCCCCTCGACCTGGAGAACGGACCCCTGCTGAAGGTCCGCCTGGTCCGGCTGGGCGAGGAGGAGCACGTACTGCACCTGCTGTTCCACCACCTCGTCACCGACGAGGTGTCGATGACGCTGTTCATGCGGGAGCTGTCCGAGTTCTACCGGGCCCGCACCGAAGGACGCGCCCACCGCCTGCCGCCCCTGACCACCGGCATGGCCGACATCGTCGCGGACGAGCGCGCCATGCTCGCCGGACCGGAGGGCGAACGCCTGCGCCGCTACTGGGTGCGGCGGCTGACCGGGGCCCGCGAACTGCGCCTCGACACCGACCGGCCGCGCACGGCGGACATCGGCCAGGTGGGTGAGTTCCTCCAGGGCTGGGCACCGGGCGACCTGCTCACCCGCATGTCCGAGGCGGCCAGGGAGCGGCAGAGCACCGTCTTCACGGTGTTCCTCACCGCCGTCCTCACCGTGCTGCACCGGCTCAGCGGCGAGAACGACATCGTCATCGGCGTCCCGTGCGAGAACCGCACCCAGCCCGGTGCCGACCGGCTCATGGGGTGCTTCCTCAACGTGCTCCCGTTGCGCGTCGACTGCTCGGGGGACCCGACGTTCGCCGAATTCCAGCGCCGCGTCGGCGAACGGCTCCTCGACGCCTACGACCACCAGCGGCTCCCCGTCGCCGACATCGTGGACGCCCTGCGGCCGGTCCGCTCGGGCGACCGCCAGCCCCTGTTCCAGGTCACCTGCGAACTCCAGCTCGCTCTGTGGATGCCGCTGGACCTGCCGGACATCACGGTCGAGTACGAACTCGTCTCGCACGGCACCGCCCGCTACGAGATGTCCTTCCACGGCCAGGCCCGGCCCGACCGGCTGAGCGTGGCCCTGGAACTCAACACCGGCCTGTGGTCCCGGGAGACGGGGCTCGCACGCATCGACGACGTCCTGACGGTGCTGCGGCAGGCGACGGCCGAGGGCGGCGGCACGACCCCGCTGTCGGCCTTCCTGCCGGGCCGGCCCCTGGCTCGCTGACCGGCGAGAACCGTACGACGGGCAAGCCCGGTGCCACCGCGCCCGGCTGCCTCAGGGGCCCGGCACGGCGGCGGGGAGGAGGCGGCGATCCCGCTCCCTCCCGCCGCCGTGGGACCCGGTACGGGCGTCAGACGGTCCGCACCGACATCGTGTACGACTGGCCGTGGCACGTCTCCAGGTGCGCGACCTCCGCCTCCAGCGCCTCCTTCGGCACCTCGGCGCTCTCGGAGAACAGCTGCACGTCCACGGTCCCGTCGGAGACCTCCCACACCCCGGCGACCCGCCCCCGGTGCACCACCACGGGCGTGATCCAGCCGGACGTGCGGCTCACCGCCTTGCGCCGCTCCGACCGCAGGACGCGCGTGTCGGCCGTGCCCGGACCCAGGACGTACTGGTCGAACCCGGCCAGCAGCCGCACCTCCTCGGACGGCTCGGTGGCCGCCAGCGCGTCCACGTCCTCGGCACGCAGGTAGCACGCCGTCCCGTCCACCTCCACCTGCGCCAGCTCCTCACCGAGCGAGGCGAACCAGCCGCGGACCGCGGTCTTGCGGTGCGCGTTGCGCGTGAGCCAGGCGTCGAAGGTCTCCGGTGTCGCCGGCCCGTGCGCCCCGAGATACGCGGGGATCACGATGCGGGCCGCCTCCTCCGGCTCCATCGTCCCGGACCAGCCGGGCACCCGGTCGCGCGGTGAGGCGAAGGTGATGCGGTTGCCCTGGTTCGGTCCGTGACACAGCTTCCCCGTCCAGGCCAGCGGCTTGAGCACCGTCCCCCACCCGGAGGTCAGCTGCCCCTCCAGGGACGCGAACTCCTTCTGGGCGACCAGTGCCTCGGTGAGTTCCTGACGGGTGAGGGACCGGCCGGCGAGGAGCTCGTCGACGGCTTCGCCCAGGGCCGTCATCTGCTCCGGCGTGACCCCGAAGGTCCGCTGCCAGGCGGGCTTCTCCCAGGTCTTGGCCGCCGCCATCAACGACAGGTAGGCCGCCACGTGTTCCACCGCCACGAGGTGCAGCGTGCCCCGCATGACCCAGGTCTTGACGACCTCGCGAGCGTCGAGCGCCTGCTGGACGGCGTCGGCCTTCGGCTTCCGCTGCCGGAGGGCGAGGGCGAGCTCCGCCGACGAGGCCACCTGCGCCTGAACGCCCGCCAGTTCCCGCACGAGAGTGGCGACGGACGACGTCCCCCGCGGGGCCAGGCTCTGCTGTCGCAGCCGCCAGGCGAGCACCTGGTCATGGGTCACGTGCATGAGCGCTCCTCGGTATAGGTCGCGGATCGCCTGCCATCCTGCCCGAACGGCGCCCCGGGACGCGTCCCATCCACTGGAGAACGGCTGGAGTCGCGCTGGGCCGGGCAGGCCCGCGGGCCGCGGTCGCCACGCTGCCGGAATCCGCCCGTGGTTCCCGGTGGGACAGCCGTCCATCACCGCGGCAGCCGGTTCCGGGGGCAGGAGGGACGGGGGGACGGGGGGAAGGAGGCGGGGCTGGGCAGAAGGGCCGGCCGGAGCGTTGGGTCATTCGGCGAGGTGCTGCCAGAGCCATGCGAGGTCGGGGTACGGCGGTGGAGTCAGGTCGGTTGCGTCGGTCAGGAGGGGTGTGTCGCGTGTGGTGATGGTCGGGATGGTGATCTTCGCGGTGGTTCCCGCACGGTTGAGGGCGAGGAAACGCAGGCTTGTTGCTGTCCAGTGGAGGTTGGCGGCCACCCACTGCGGGAGCTCGCGAGCGTAGCGGGCGACGGCGGGGCGCGGGTCGGACAGGAGCTGTTGCTGCAGCCGGAGCATGAGGGCAACCAGCCGTTCGTAGAGTTCTCCCGCCTTGATCAGGGCCTCGGTGGTGCTCAGGTCGTGCTCAGCGGCCAGGACGGAGACAAGGTTGACGTGGGCTTGGCCTGCCGCTCGTTCCTTGAATACGCTGGCCAGGTCGTTGAAGATGGTGCAGGGCAGTAGGACGGTGTGACTGAAGGCCCGCACGACGGGGTCGTACAGCTCGGCGGGGGACATGGGATACCCGGCACCGGGAGCGGTAAAGGCAGCGAGGACGCCACAGCCGGCTTTGACCCAGCGCATGCGCAGGTATTCGCCCAGGCCGGGCGGGGTGCTGCGCTGCTGGAGGGCGGCCTTCCACAGTTGGCCGCCACTCCAGTGCGCGTGTTCGCTGCGCATGATGTTCCAGCCGTCCGGGTGCAGGCAGCTCTCCAACTGGTGCCGCACTTCGCGCAGGCTGCTCAGGAAGTGGTTGGCGGGCACCGGGTGGGTGACTGGCTCGTACAGGACCCGGTTGGCTTCCGAGGTCAGGGCGACCGCCTTGCCTAAGCCGCCAGGGAGGGTGTCCAGGGCGTCGTCCCAGGCGAACGTCCAGTAGGCGTAGCAGGTCATCGCCCTGGCTGCGTCGGTGGTGATGAACGGCATTCCGGCGGCGATGAACTCGCCGACATCGGTGTGGGCGAGTACGGAGTCAGGGCTGCACAAACCGTGGCGGATCGCCCAGCGGCGGGCCGGCTCGTCGATCGCCGAACCGCCGGCCGGATGCAGGCGCAACGGGACGGGGCACCAGACGTCGAATTGGTCGACAGGAAGGTCCGGTGCCTGGCCGGATGACGCGGGCATGGATGCTCCAAGGGGGTGATGGGTGGCCAGGGGGAAGGAAGGGACGCTCAGGAGAGGCGGTCGCGGGTGTGCCGGCGAGGGCTGTCAGGGTGGCGGCCGCAGTGGGCTGGGGGCCGTGCGGTGCAGTTCGCCCAGCGCGGCCTCGATATGACGCTGTGCCTCCTTGGGTGGCCCGGTCGCGGCCTCCGGCAGCTTCGGCCAGTGCGGCGACACATGCGGCTTGGTGCTGATCAAGCGGGTCGGATGCTCCAGGTGTCGTGGTACTCGCTCTCGATCAGCTCCTGCACCGCATGAGTCCCGGCCGCGACACCGGCTGTGGCCCTTTCGCCTGGGCTGGGGCAGGGCGGGCTTTCGGTGGTCCTCCTTACCAGAGTCCGCGATACCGCCGCACCGGTGATCATGCTTAAGCATGAAGAGGTTCACCTGGTTGAGTCAGGAATCTCCTGTCCGCCGGGGAGGGCTCGACCCGATCTGTGAGAGTCCGGCTGAGCAAGCCAGTCGAGGGAGGGGTTCGGGTGCTGGTGCGACGCTGGCTCGACGCGGCCGGAATCACTGATCCGGTGCTGCGGGAGTGTTACACCCTCTGTGTCCGCCGGAGTGTGAGAGGCCGCTCCGGTGTCGGCTGGGTGGTGACGAACATGGCGCCGCCACAGGGGCGCGTGGGCACCGCCGCCGTGAGCGGCCTGCAAAGCAATGGACGCAAACAGCCTTCGCAGGGTCCGTCTGTGCGATGCTCGGGCATCTTGCCTCACGTCTCTGGCCGACAACGGGGTGCCGGATCACTTGCTCGCCAGGTGGGCCGGGCACACCAACGTGAAGACGACGAAGAACTGGTACGTGAAGCCGGACGGGGCGGACCTGCTTCCCGCGGCGGAGGCATGGGGAGGTCTCGCGGGGGCGTGCGACAGATCATGACAGATGAAGGTGTGAACCCATGACCGAAGGCACAACCGAGACGCTGGCGGCACATGGGGGCGAGCAGCGGGCGGACGGTGTCCCGGGTGGCCGGGTCGCCGGCCAGCATCGCGACCAGTTGCCCCTGCTCGGCGGGCACACGGGAGCCGGACACCGGCGCCTCGGCGTACGCGCCGCCCGCCGCGCGGACGTCCGCCTCCAGGCCCCATGAGACGAAGATGCACCGGAGTGCTCCGGTGCATCTTCGTCTTGACCTCAAACTGTGCTGGCACGCATGAGACGTCGTGCTGCTCATTCAGTTCGTGGTCCTCGCTGCTCTGGGGGACGCCGGATTCGCGATCGCAGCCGCCAGGACGGGTCCACGAGGCGACAAGGCCCCGCGGGAAGCCGGGCGGGTTGTGTCGTGAGGTGGTTGACGCGGTGCGCCCTGCTCCGACGGTCCAGTGGTATGCCGCCTGCCCGGGGATATGTGGCGTCGTGGCCACCTCGCGCCTGCGAGCGGAAGGCAGCATTGTCATGAGTGTGGGAGATCCGGCGACCGGCCCGTCACCGGTTGGATCGACCGCTGCGCTGGAGAAAGCCCGTCGTGAACACATCGCGTATCCGGTCGTAGAGGCTCAGCGGTACGCCCAGCATCGCGTTGGCCGGCGGCCGCCGGGGGACGACGGGGTGAGGACGGGTCGGCGCGGTTCGCCGTACCGCCTCCCATGCGATGCCCAGGCGCTGGAGCTGCGCGGTGTCCGTCGCGTCCTGCAGTTTCGGCAGCAGGAGGTCTTCCTCGTCCCTGATGTCCTGCCGGACCAGGGCGAACGCCCGCTGCACCTTGTCCTCGCGTTCCGTATCGCCGGGAGGGAGGCGTTCGATGTCGGACACGAGATCGTTGATCTGCTGGTGTTCCTCCTCGACCCGGGCGGTGAGCTCCTCCCCGTCCGGTACCCAGCGCCGGACAGCCGGCCAGAGCACGGTCTCCTCAGCGAAAGCGTGGCTGAAGACCAGCTGAATGACGTCTTTCAACGCTTGCTGGCGTCCTCGGCCGGTACCGGTGCGGTAACGGTCCATGAGGCGGTCGATCTCCGCGTGATCACGGCGCTGCCGCGCCAGTACGCTGCCGTGGCCGCCCAGCTGCTCGAGTGTCTGGTCCTTGATGCTTGTCGGCATGGTCGCTCCTCGACCGGATTGATCATGGACGCGAAGATCCGGTGGTCGTCCGTGCGGAACGTCCCCTCTGACAGCCCCGGCGCCGTCACCGTTCAGCGTCACGGACCCACCCGAAGGCTGTCACCGCAGGCTTTGCTGTATCACCGGCATCAGCCCGCGGTCACCTCGGGACAACCCACCGTGTCACGGCAAACGGCAGGAGCGCCTCGCTGCCGGGAACGGGGATCCCGAGCCGGACCACGGGCGTGGGGCTGCGGCCCCGGCGGCTCCTGCGCTTGCACCAGGACCGGAGGCCCGCCGGTGGAGACAGACCACAATCCCCGTCGCCAGGACTTCTCTCGCGGCCATGCCAAGCCGGCGAACTCGGGCAGGGAGGGCGAAGGACAGCGGGACAGGAGCGCCGACGGGCGCTGACTGCTGCTCCCCGCGGTGTCAGCCGGGACCCTCCTCGGACTCTGCTCGTTCCTTCAGGGTCTGGTCGGTGGCCCCGCCGGACGTGTCGGGCTCGGGGCGTCCTTCCTCCTCCGGGTGGACGTCCCGCTCGTCCGTCTCCTGCTCCAAAGGCGACGTGTGTTCGCGCTCTTCTCCGGAACTGCTCATGGCTGCCTCCCTCGGGGCGCCGCTGGGACGTACCGGGTTCCCCGGTCCATGGCGTGAAACGAGGCAGGCCGAGGCTGAGGGAAGCTGGATGTTGGTCTTGCGTGGTAGGAGAACCGTCCGACATGCTCTGCGGTCCGTACGCCGGATCCTCGCGGTGGTGGGGCAGGCGACGCCTGGTCCTGGGTACGCGTGGCGGCAGTGGCCGGGTGACGGGTCGGGCGACGCACGTCCTCATGGTGGGGCACGTTCGCGGCCGAGGGTCGGCGGGCTGAACGCGGTCGCGGAAGCACATACCGCCTGGTGGAACCGCCGCCTCATGGCGACAGCACGGTGTGGCAGCGAACGGCGCGTCCGGCACCCCCGACTGATCGAGGCCACTGGGTGACGGCTCACGGCCGGCCGACTTCTTCGCAGATCCGCCAGTACCGCGCGGCGACTCTCCGATGAGCCACGCCCGCACGCCGGGCAGATAGCGGAAAGGAGTGGGGGTACTCGCCGCGCACAGGCGCTCGCCCTCCCGCATGGTGCGCGCTCACCCGTACGACTTCCGCCTCTCGAGGATGTGACCGCGCATGAGTGCCGCTGGGAAATCGCTGACGGTGGCCACCGCCGGGCTGGCCGCCGGGGTCTTCGTCGCCATACGGCGAGCGAAGGCACGGCCGCCCCGCGCAGCCGCCGGGGAGCGCTGGCTGACGGTGACGGTCAACCGCGCGCCGCACGACGTGCAGGCCGACAAGCTGCCGTCGCCGCTGCAGGAGTACGCCGACCGTATCGAGACGCGCATCCGTCCGGCGCCCGGCGACCGAGGCACGGAGCTGGGTGTGCGGCTGAAAGAAGCCGAGCCGGATGCCGCACACTCGGTGCCCGCGCGGCTCGCCGGCGCCGACCCGCGCCAGGATCTGCGCCGTGCCCTGCGCGACGCGAAGGCGCTGCTGGAGGCGGGAGAAGTGCTGCAGCCCGACGCACCGCCCACCACGCACGACACCCCGGGCGGCAAGCTCGTGGGTCTGCTCAGCCGCCGCGCCGGTGGGGAGGGAGTGCTGTGAAGGCCCTGTGCTGGGAAGGCGTCAACAAGCTCTCCGTGGAGCAGGTCCCGGACCCCGCGCTGCGCAACGACCAGGACGTGATCGTACGGCTCATCGCCGGCACCACCTGCGGCTCGGATCTCCATCTCATCGGCGGCTACATCCCGTTCATGCGCGCCGGGGACGTCATCGGCCACGAGTTCCTCGGCGAGGTCGTCGAAGTCGGTCCGGCCGTGCGCCGGCACAAGGTGGGCGACCGGGTGGTGGTCTGCTCGTTCGTCGGCTGCGGCCGCTGCTGGTACTGCGCCCACGACCTGTGGTCCCTGTGCGACAACACCAACACCAACCCCGGCATCGGGCAGACCCTCTTCGGCGCCGACACCGGCGGCATCTTCGGCTACTCCCACGCCATGGGCGGGCTTCGCGGCAGTCACGCCGAGTACGTGCGCGTCCCCTTCGCCGACTACGGAGCCTTCCCCGTCCCGGAGGGCGTCGACGACACAAGCGCCCTGTTCGTGTCCGACTCGGTGCCCACGGGCTGGATGGGCGCCGATCTGGCAGGGATGAAGCCCGGCGACGTGGTCGCCGTATGGGGCTGCGGGGCCGTCGGCCAGATGGCGGCGCGCGCAGCGATCCTGATGGGCGCGGAACGTGTGATCTCCATCGACCGGATCCCCGAACGCCTTCAGATGACCGAGCGGCACATCGGCAGCGAGGTCATCGACTACACGAGCACCGACGTCGGGGCGGAGCTGCGCGAGCGCACCGGCGGCCGCGGCCCCGACGTGTGCATCGAGGCCGTCGGCATGGAGGCCCACAGCGACAGCCCCGTGCACCTCTACGACCAGGTCAAGCAGCAGCTGCGGCTCCAGACCGACCGTCCCACCGCCGTACGGCAGGCCATCCACGCCTGCCGCAAGGGCGGTACGGTCTTCATTCTGGGGGTGTTCGCCGGCGCCGTCGACACGTTCCCCCTCGGCGCGGTGATCAACAAGGGCCTGACCGTGCGGGGTGCCCAGCAGCAGGGTCAGCGCTACCTTCCGATGCTGCTGGACCGGCTGGCGGCCGGAGAGCTGAGCACGGCGCACCTGGCGACCCACACCGTGTCCCTGGAGGAGGCGCCGAGGGCCTACGAGATGTTCAAGGAGAAGGAGGACGGCTGCGTGCGCGCGGTGATCCGGCCGGGCGACTGACCGCTCCGTTTGCCGTCCGCGCGGGTGGGGACCCGGCCGACCATGAGCACTACGCCACTCCGCCGCCCCCGGATGCGGCAGAGCCGCCTTCTGTGGCTGCTGGACCGCTTGGAGCGGGAGCCCAGGGCCGACGCGGTGATCGACGCGGTCCGCAAGGGGGTGCGGGCCCTGCCGCTCGGCGAGGGGCGGGACTTCCTGCACGGCAGGTGGCTGGGGCACCCGGTACATCCGTTGCTGGTGCAGGTACCGGTCGGCAGCTGGCTGTCGGCGGCGGTACTGGACCTGTACCCCGGCCGCTCCCGCGAGGCGGGCCTGCTGGTCGGCGTCGGCCTGGCCTCCGCCGCGCCCGCCGCCCTGGCGGGCTGGGTCGACTGGGCGGAGCTGCACCGCCGGCAGCAGCGCGTCGGACTGGTGCACGCCCTGGCCAACTCCACGGCTGTCGGCCTCTACGCCGCCTCGCTCACCTGCCGCGTCAAGGGCCGGCACGCCACGGCCCGGGCCTACGGCTTCCTCGGCCTGACGGCGGTCGCGCTCGGCGGCATGCTGGGCGGTCACCTGGCCTACCGCCAGGCGTCCGGCGCCAACCACGCCGAAGAGGTCCCGCACGTCGTCACCCAGGGCTGGCACCGGATCGGAGCCGTGGCCGAGTTCCCGGTCGACCGGCCGGTGCGGCGCAGCGTGGACGACGTCCCGATCCTGATCGTCCGGGAGACCGGCGGGGCGATCCACGCCCTGGCCGAGCGGTGCAGCCACCTCGCCGGACCGCTCTCCGAAGGAGAGGTCAGCGACGGCTGCGTCCAATGCCCCTGGCACGGCAGCGTCTTCCGGCTCTCGGACGGCTGGAACGTCCGCGGCCCGGCCACCGCACCCCAGCCCTCCTTCGACACCCGGATCACCGACGGCCACGTCGAGATACGCCTGCGCGAACAGCTCCGGGACGGGCAGGCGCCGGACGAGGCCGGCGAGGGACAACAGCGTACTGAGACGGGAACCCATGAACACCGCAGCTGACGGCCGCCTCGCAGGACGTCTGCACGGCCTGCTGCGGCGGACCGGCAGGCGGTACGCGGCAGGGCACGACCGACCGCTGGGCGGCTACCTCGCGGCCATGGCGGGCTTCGCCACGTACACGACGGCCTGGGCGACCGCCGTACGGCTGCGCGGTCGGCCGCTGCCCGAGCGGCCCGAGCCGTGGGACGTGGTCCTGACTTCGGTCGCCACGTTCCGGCTCAGCCGGCTGCTGACGAAGGCGTCGGTCACCAGCCCGCTGCGCGCGCCCTTCACCCGGTACGTCGCCGCGCAGGGCCCGGCCGAACTGCACGAGGAAGCACAGTCCGAGGATGCCAGGCACACCGTCGGAGAATTGGCCACCTGCCCCTTCTGCATGAGCGTCTGGGTGGCCTCCACCCTGACCGCCGGCCAACTGCTCTGGCCGCGCGGGACACGCACCGCCATGGGCGCGCTCGCCGCTCTGGCCGGCGCGGACACGCTGCAACTGGCCTACAGCGCGCTCATCGAGAAGACGACCGGCGAGTGACCCGGCAGCGGACCGCGGTGGGTCTGCACTTCTCGCCCCGGAGCTGGGCCGCGGACGGACGTGCGGGAGCGGCAGGCGCGCCCGCCCGCTGCGGGCCGCGTGGACGGTCGGCGCCACACCGACGAGAGGCAGATCGGGGCGTGGGCAAAATCCCCCGGGCAGAGGCGGCCCGCGACCGAGGCCGACTGGCTCTTCTGGGCGTCCGCTTGGTGCGGGGCACCGACCACGGGTGAAGGCGGTCGCAGCGGGTACTCGCCGGGGCATGCTCAAGCGCGCACTGTGGCAGGGACTGCTCGCCGGCACCGCCGGGGGAGCCGTGATGACCTTGGGTGAGAAGATCGAGCAGGCCGTCACCGGCCGCCCCGACTCCCATGTGCCCGCACGGGTTCTCCAGCGGCTGACCGGCCTGCCCGAACGTTCCGGCAGACAGCCGGTGCCGGTCAACTGGGCCATGCACTACGGCCAGGCGGCCCTTCTCGGAGTCCTGCGGTCGGTCATGGCGCAGACCGGACTGCGCGGACCGATCGCGTCCGCCAAGTTCACCGTCGTCCGCCTCACCAACGACCAGATCCTGGAGAACGCGACCGGCGTCGGCGCCCCACCGGCCACCTGGCCCCGCCGGGAGCTCGCCGTGGACCTTCTCCACAAGGCCGTCTACGCCTTCACCACCGGCGCCGTCGCCGACGCCCTCGCCGCCCTCGGCGGGCCCGGCCCCGGGCAGCGCCACGCTGCCGCCCACCCCGGCCGCCATGCCGACGTCGGCCCCCTGCCGCGCGGACACGCCTACGGAGCAGACGGCGGAAAGTGAGTGGGCGTCGAGTGTGTCCACCGTCGCCCGAGCAGTACCTGCCAGACGCCAGGGGGCCGCGGCCGGTCCGGGCATGCTCCCGGCGGTGATCAGATCGGTGACGGCGGGCACGCCGCCGTGGGTCAAGGGGGCGCGTTGCCGGTCGGCGCCGGTGACGGCCCTGCAGCAGCCGGTGGACCAGGGCCGCTCCACGGACACGACCGGGCGTTCATGTCGCCGCCGTGCGCTCTTGGGCCGGTGAGGTACTCGGCAGGGCCACCACCTTCGTGATCACGATGACTGACGACCCGGACGGGGACAGCTGCTCGACGGAGTGGGCATCGGTCCGGACACGGCCGTCACTGTGCTGATCACGATCGGGGACGACCCGGAACGCCTGGGCAGTGAGGCGTCCTTGGCGGCGCTGTGCGGGGTCGGCCCGTCGAGCGCTCCTCGGGCAGTCGGCAGTACCGGCGTCTCAACCGCGGCGGCGACCGGCAAGCGAACGCGGCCCTGCACCGAGTGTGCAGACCCGCCTGCGCGTCGACCCGCGCACCCAGAAGTATGACGAACGCCCCAGCAAGGAGGGAAGACCCGGCGCGAGACAGTCCGCAGCCTCGAGCGCTACGCGGCCCCGAAGGTCTTCCACCTGGTCAGACTTGTGCAGTCGCAACCTCCGTTATAGGGGCAGTCGTGAGACGTGAGAAGGTCTGGTGCGTGAGCGAGACACCACCGAACACCCTGCAATACCGCTGTGACGGGCCGGAAGACGCCCCGGTCCTGATCCTCGGACCCTCCCTGGGCACGACGTGGCACATGTGGGACCGCCAGGTGCCCGAACTCGCCCAGCAGTGGCGCGTGTTCCGGTTCGATCTGCCCGGGCACGGCGGCGCTCCCGCCCGGCCGGCGGACTCCGTGGGCGAGCTCGCCACCCGGCTGCTGGCCACCCTCGAAGGGCTCGGGGTGCAGCGGTTCGGGTACGCCGGGTGCGCGCTCGGCGGCGCGGTGGGCATCGAGTTGGCGTTGCGCCACCCCGAACGCCTCGCCTCCCTCGCGCTGATCGCGGCCTCACCGCGCTTCGGTTCGGCCGACGAGTTCCGGCGGCGCGGGGTGATCGTCCGGACCAACGGGCTCGACCCGATGGCGCGCAGTGCGCCCGAGCGCTGGTTCACCGGCGGGTTCGCGGCGGCGCAGCCCGCCATCACCGAGTGGGCCGTGCAGATGGTGCGCACGACCGACCCCGGCTGCTACATCGCCGCCTGCGAGGCCCTCGCCTCCTTCGACGTGCGGGCCGGGCTCGGCAGCGTCGGTGTGCCCACGCTCGTCCTGGTCGGTTCCGAGGACCAGGTCACCGGGCCGGCCGAGGCGCGCAACCTGGTCGCCGGGATCCCGGACGCCCGGCTCGCCGTCGTCCCCGGCGCCTCCCACCTGGTGCCGGTCGAGCAGCCCGCCGCCGTGACCGATCTGCTGGTGCGGCACTTCTCGACCGCCTGGCAGCCGGCCTACGACAGCAGCACCGGGCAGGTCGCCCTGCCCACCGGCGCCGTCGCCCGCCCGGTCCCCGCCCCGGCGGCCGCCCCCGTCCCGCATCCGGCGCCCGCCGCGCCGGTCGCCGAGATCGCCCCGGCCGTCGCCCCCCAGCAGCCCGCCCACGGCCCCGCGGACGCGTACGACGCGGGGATGAAGGTCCGCCGGGACGTGCTGGGGGACGCGCACGTCGACCGCGTGCTGGCACAGGCCGACGACTTCTCGGCCGACTTCCAGGAGTTCGTCACCCGCTACGCCTGGGGCGGTGTCTGGGACCGGCCCGGCCTGGACCGGCGCACCCGCAGCTGCGTCACGCTGACCGCCCTGGTCGCCGGCGGTCACCTGGAGGAGCTGGCCTCCCACACCCGCGCGGCCCTGCGCAACGGCCTGACCCCCGACGAGATCAAGGAGGTCCTGCTCCAGGCGGCCGTGTACTGCGGCATCCCGGCCGCGGGCAGCGCCTTCCGCGTGGCCCAGCAGGTCATCCGGGAGGAGACCACACCGCAGGAGTGAGCAGGGGGAGCACGGGAGCGAGCGGGAGGCCCGGATCCGGGCCCGGCGGCCGGCGGAGCCCTGCACGACGGCCCGGCGGCGCGGGGAGGAGCAGCCGCGTGGACTCGTCGCCCCGCCCGGTCGCCGGGAGCCCCCGCCCGCCCGGCGGCAGCGATCCCTCCCCTCGGCCGGTGGCACCGACCGCTCGCCCCGGCCCGACCGCCCCCCCCTCGCCCCGGCCCGGCGTCCCGGCCGCGCTCCGCGTGGCGGGGGCAGGATGGAGACATGAAGCTCACCAAGATGTCGCACTCCTGCGTCCGTCTGGAACGGGACGGCCGTGCCCTGGTCATCGACCCCGGCGGGTTCACCGAGCCGGACGCCGCCGTCGGCGCGGAGGCCGTGCTGGTCACGCACGAGCACCCCGACCACTTCGACGAGGGACGGCTGCGAGCGGCCCTGGAGGCCGACCCGGCGACCGAGATCTGGACCCTGCGGGCGGTCGCCGAGCAGCTCACCGCGGCCTTCCCCGGGCGCGTGCACACCGTCGGGCACGGTGACACCTTCACGGCCGCCGGCTTCGACGTCGAGGTGCACGGCGAGCTGCACGCCGTGATCCACCCTGACATCCCGCGCATCACCAACGTCGGCTACCTCGTCGACGGCGGCGCGGTCTTCCACCCCGGCGACGCCCTGACCGTCCCCGGCCGTCCCGTGGAGACGCTGATGCTCCCGGTCATGGCCCCCTGGAACAAGATCGCCGAGGTCATCGACTACGTCCGCGAGGTGCGCCCGGAACGCGCCTACGACATCCACGACGCCCTGCTCACCGATCTCGCCCGCCCGATCTACGACCGGCAGATCGGGGCCCTCGGCGGCACCGATCACCTGCGGCTGGAGCCCCGGGCGTCGGTCGAGCTGTGAGCGAGCGGCGGCGGATCCGGGTTGTCACAGGTGCCGGGTAGGTTGGGGGGCATGCGCATCGCGACCTGGAACGTGAACTCGATCACCGCCCGCCTGCCGAGGCTCCTGGCCTGGCTGGAGAGCAGCGGCACGGACGTGCTGTGCCTCCAGGAGGCCAAGGTCGCCGAGGAGCAGTTCCCCGTGGAGCCCCTGCGCGAGCTGGGGTACGAGGCGGCGGTGCACGCCACCGGCCGGTGGAACGGCGTGGCGGTGCTCTCCCGCGTCGGCCTCGAGGACGTCGTCAAGGGGCTGCCCGGCGACCCGGGGTACGAGGGCTCCGTGGAGCCCCGCGCGGTCTCCGCCACCTGCGGCCCGGTCCGCGTCTGGTCCGTGTACGTGCCCAACGGCCGTGAGGTGGAGCACCCGCACTACGCCTACAAGCTCCAGTGGCTGGAGGCGCTGCGGGCCGCCGTCGCGGGGGACGCGGAGGGCAGCCGCCCGTTCGCCGTGATGGGCGACTACAACGTGGCGCCGACCGACGACGACGTCTACGACCGGGCGGCGTTCGAGGGTTCCACCCACGTCACCCCCGCCGAGCGGGCCGCCCTCGCGTCCCTGCGCGGCGCCGGGCTGACCGACGTGGTGCCGCGTCCGCTGAAGTACGACCACCCGTTCACGTACTGGGACTACCGCCAGCTGTGCTTCCCGAAGAACCGGGGCATGCGCATCGACCTGGTGTACGGCAACGCGGCGTTCGCCAAGGCGGTCACCGACTCCTACGTGGACCGCGAGGAGCGCAAGGGCAAGGGCGCCTCCGACCACGCACCCGTCGTCGTCGACCTGGACGTCCCCGTGGACACCGCCCCGGACGCCTGAGCCGCGTCCAGCCCCCTGCCCCTGTCCCTGCCCCGGCTCCCGGCTCCCGCCGCCCCGGCCCGCCCACCCGCCGGGGCGGTGCCGTGGCCGCGCCTCGCCGGGCCCCGCCCGTCGCGCCGGGAGGTCGCGCACGCCTCCGGGGCCCGCGCGCCCTGTGGTGCACCACGCGGTACGAATGCCAGGCTGGAGGTATGAACTTCCCCTTCCTGGGCAGCCGGCGCCGGAAGCCGGGGTTCCCCGATGCCGAGGGCCTCGCGGACCCCCTGGCCGAGTGCGAGCTGCTGCGCTCCCAGGCGTCCCGGGCCGGCGTCCGACTGGACGACTCCCCGGCCTCGTTGGAGGCGCTGGACCAACTGGTGCCGGGCTGGCGGGACGACGAGGACACCCTGAACTGGCTGGGCAACGACGCCGGTCTCTACCTCGGCACGGTGATCGTGCGGACCGTGCCGGGTGCCCGCTGGGAGATCCGCGGCGACGGGCAGCCCGTCGTACGGCTCGCCTCCGGCCGCGAGTTCGACGTCGTGGAGTCGGGGCACGCGTGGGCGTCGAGCGGAGCGCCCGAACTGTCCCAGCTCTATGCCGAGGTCGCGGAGGCGTGACACCCTGACCGCCCGGCCCGCCGTGGAGGGCGGTGAGGCAAAGGGCGGTAAATACGGCTATTGGCCGGAAAGTGCGTGTCGCGCCCTCCGTGCGATCTTGCCTGGATACGTTGCGGCAGCACCACACGGCTGAGAACGAGTAGGGGCGGTATGGCCGTCGATCCGCTGATCGAGCTGCAGGACGTCAACAAGTACTTCGGTGACCTGCACGTCTTGCAGGACATCGATCTCACCGTGAACCGGGGGGAGATGGTCGTCGTCATCGGCCCCTCGGGCTCGGGGAAGTCGACCCTGTGCCGGGTGATCAACCGGCTGGAGACCATCCAGTCCGGCACCGTCCGGCTCGACGGCCGGCCGCTGCCGGACGAGGGGAAGGAACTGGCGCGGCTGCGGGCCGACGTCGGCATGGTGTTCCAGTCGTTCAACCTCTTCGCGCACCGCACGGTCCTGCAGAACGTCTCGCTGGGCCAGATCAAGGTCCGCGGCCGCAAGAAGGAGGAGGCGGACCGGCGTTCCCGTGAGCTGCTCGACCGGGTGGGCGTCGCCGACCAGGCCGACAAGTACCCGGCGCAGCTCTCCGGCGGGCAGCAGCAACGGGTGGCGATCGCGCGGGCGCTGGCGATGGACCCCAAGGCGATGCTGTTCGACGAGCCCACCTCCGCCCTGGACCCGGAGATGATCACGGAGGTGCTGGAGGCCATGAAGGCCCTGGCCGCGGACGGCATGACGATGATCGTCGTCACCCACGAGATGGGCTTCGCCCGTTCCGCCGCCCACCGCGTCGTGTTCATGGCCGACGGCCGGATCGTCGAGGACCGCGCGCCCGACGACTTCTTCGCCCGCCCGAGCAGCGACCGGGCCAAGGACTTCCTCTCCAAGATCCTCAAGCACTGAGCAGGGTGGCGCCGAGCCGTCCGCCCGTCCGGACCTCGACTACGATGGCTCCTCCGCCCCGGTGGAGGAGGGGACTTCACGCCGGAAGCGGGGACGCCGCCGCAGGGAGGGGCCCACCGCACCCCGCCCGTCGGGCGGCGGCCACATCGGCCAGTCCCGTCCGGCCGCAGCCGGAGATCACTGCTCGCCCAGCGGCACCGACACGTACGACGGGTCGTGGGCCGGCGAGGAGAAGGTCAGCTGCGCGCCGGACGGGTTGTGCTCGATGTAGAGCGGATCGACGGTGTCGACGACGAGGGCGAGCCGGTGGCCGGCCGGCACGTCGTAGGCCGTCGCGAACAACTCCAGGTCGACGCCGAACGCCCGGCCGGGAGTGCGGCCGTGGAAGGTGTACGGCGCGCTGCTGACCAGTCGGCCGACCCCGAGCGGCCCCACGTCGTACAGGTAGGCGATGAAGGTGCCGCTGCCGGCGGTCGGGGTGAGGGTGGTGTGCAGCGTCGGCGTGCCGCGCACCGTGCGGGCCGTCGGGTACCGCTCCGACTGCCACACGGCCGCCCAGCGGCGGGGCAGCAGCGGCACCCACGCCATCGGGGGCAGCCGGGCCACCTGGTCGAGGATGCTCGACAGGAAGACGACGCCGCCGTCCGCACCGGAGTTGACGTTCGTGCGGAGGGTGGTGGAGCCCGCCAGCTCGATCTTTCGGGTGGTCGCGGCCACCGACTTCCAGTCCGGGTAGGTCTCGTAGCGCCCGGAGGACCGGGACGCGAGCCGGACCGGCTGCTCCTCGCCGACCCCGTTGGCGACGCCCCGCAGATGGTGGTCGAACCAGCGCCGGGTGTCGCTCCACACGTCGTTGGGCAGCCCGAGCAGGCCGGTCACCTCCGGGGTGGCGTGGTCGCCGGGACGCAGCTGGAGGCGCTTGGGACCGGACAGCTTCTCGTACAGGTCGGCGTACTGGTTGGGCGGGAACACGGTGTCGCCCCAGGCGCCCGCGAGCATGACGGCCACGCCGCTGTCGTTGAGCCGGTCGACGTACGTCGCGGGGGAGCGGACCTTCCCCCAGGCGATCATCTCCTGCTCCCGGGAGAGGTCGGAGGCGTAGAGGGCGTCGAAGATGCGGCGGAGTTCGGGGCTCGGGCGGCCGGTCAGGCGCCCCACGCCGTCCAGCATGGCGGCGGCCTGCACGTGCTGGGTCCGCTCGGAGTAGACCGACTCGATCAGGTCGGCCCAGCCGCTGAGCGCGGCGACCGCCCTGACCCGCCGGTCGTGGGCGGCGGCCAGCAGGCTGATCCCGGCGCCGTAGGAGACGCCCGCCATGCCGACGCGGTCGCCGTCCGCCGGTGTGTGCGCGAGGGCCCAGTCGATCACCCGGGAGGCGTCGGCGGTGTCGGCCGGCCCGGCGACCTCGATCTGCCCGCCGGACTGCCAGAAACCGCGCACGTTGTACGACAGCACCACGTAACCCGAGTCGGCGAGCCGCTGGGCCTGGGCCAGGTACTCGGCCTGCGGGAAGCCCCAGCTGGTGGGCAGCACGACGAGCGGGTACCGGCGGCCGGCCTGGGTGCGGGCCGGGGTGACGACGTTGGCCTTGAGCACAGTGCCGCCCTCCCCGGCGATGTCGACGAAGCGGACCGGGTGCGGCGCCGCGTGGGCGGCGGGGGCGGCACCGAGTGCGCTTCCGGCGATCAGGGTCGCCGAGGCGGCCCCCACGGCGGTGGTGCGCAGAGCCCTGCGAGGTCGTCGCACGGTCACTCCTCACTCGTGTCAGTGCAAAGTGACCAGACGGTAACCTCGGGCGCCGACCCGAGGTAACCCGTCGGTAAGTTACGTGCCAGTAAAGAATGTTGAGAGGTGGAGGGGTCAGGGCGCCCGGTGCGCCCCGCGTTCGGCCGGCACCGGCAGCGGAGCCTGCGCGGCCCGCGTCACGTCGCCGACCAGCTCGACCACGTCGGGCCCGTACGCCTGGGAGTTGACCACCTTCAGCAGCAGGACGAAGGGGCTCTGGCCGTGCTTGCGGGCCAGCCGCTCGTGATGGCGCGCGAGATACCGGGTCGCCGCCTGGTTGGTGATCGCCCGCTGCCCGCAGAACAGGAACACCGGCCGCGCCTCCTGCCGGTCCCCGGCCGTCAGCCGCGCCAGCAGCACGTACTCGGTGACCCCCGGCTCCATCCGGTAGCGCTCGCCGCCGATCTGGAACGCGCCCCGGTCCGGGCCCGGTTCCGGACCGACGTTCACCCGCACCCCCGGCAGCATGGCCGCCATGTGCGCCACCATCCGGCGGTTCGTCCCCGGGCCGCCGATGCAGAACTCCGTGCGCTCACCGAAGCCCTGATGGGCCGTGTCCTGCGTCACCACCTGCACGTTCGCCCCGCACTCCTTGATCAGCGCGGAGAGTTCGAGCAGCGAGAACACGTCGAAGCGGTGCACCGCCGGTTCCGCCGTCGCCGGGTCCCGGTTGACGACGAGCAGCGACTCGGCGTTCTCCGGCAGCCCGAAGAACGCCTGCTTGCGCCGGAGCCTGCGCCGGTACAGATACGTGCGGGCCATCCAGCCCAGCGCGGCGCCGACCACGGCGGCGACCACCACACCCAGCACCACGTTGCGTATGTCGTCCGTCATGGGCGCGCATGCTAGCGGGCCCCGGCAAACCGGTGTTCGACCCACCCGCTCCGGCCGGTCCCGATCCACCGGCCGAAGCGACGATCGTGGGGCGCCGGGACACCCCTCGGTCACCACCGCCGTCCGCCTGCCGAGCCGGGCTGCCGTTGTGCGGGATACAGGGACAGCAGGAGCCTGGAGGTGATGGCCCACGCCTTTCAGGGCGGGCTGAAGGTCGGTGACGCGGTCGGCATGGGGGGGCGCGCTTCAGGACATCCGGCGGCTGAGAGACCTCGGCGGCCTCACCTGTTGACCGGCCCCGTCGAACGGCCGGGGGAACACCCGCCGAACGCCTGCGGAACGCCTGCCGAAGCCCTGGCTTGTTGCCCGCCGCCGGACGCCCGGGGGAACCGGCCGGCGCCACCGCATCGCCCGGCGAGGCGTTCCTGACGGGGGCATGGCGAGGACGTAGGCTGCGCCAACGGTCCCTCACCGGAGGTGCGCATGCGTCGTCCCGTCGCACGGAATCTGGCCGTCCTCGCGGTCTGTGCCGTCGTGGTCCCGTTGACCGCGGCCGCGCCGCCCGCCGGCCCCCACGACCCCGGTCCGCCGCCCGCCAAGGTCCCGGTGGCCGTCGGACACGGCGGCGCCGTCTCCAGCGTCGACGCCGACGCCTCCGCGGCCGGCATCGAGGTCCTGCGCAAGGGCGGCAACGCCGTCGACGCGGCCGTCGCCACGGCAGCCGCCCTCGGCGTCACCGAGCCCTACTCGGCCGGCATCGGCGGCGGGGGCTACTTCGTGTACTACGACGCCCGGACCCGCTCCGTGCACACCCTCGACGGCCGGGAGACCGCGCCGCTGACCGCCGGCCGTGACCTGTTCCTGGAGGACGGCGAGCCGATCCCGTTCGCCGAGGCCGTCAGCAGCGGCCTCGCCGTCGGCACCCCCGGCACCCCCGCCACCTGGCAGCGGGCGCTGGACGCATGGGGCCGCAAGGGACTCGGGACGGTGCTGAAGCCCGCCGAGCGGCTGGCCCGCGACGGCTTCACCGTCGACGCCACCTTCCGCTCCCAGACCGCCGCCAACGAGACCCGCTTCCGGTACTTCCCCGACACGGCCGAACTGTTCCTGCCCGGCGGCGACCTCCCGGCCGTCGGCTCCACCTTCAAGAACCCCGACCTCGCCCGCACCTACGCCGAGTTGCGCCGCAAGGGCGTCGACGCCCTCTACCGGGGCGGCATCGGACGGGACATCGTCGACACGGTCAACAAGCCCCCGGTGGACCCGGATTCCGGCTGGCACGCCCGCCCCGGCGACCTGTCCGCCCGCGACCTCGCCGCCTACCGCGCGAAGTTCCAGCCGCCCACGAAGACCTCGTACCGCGGCCTGGAGGTCCACTCCATCGCGCCGTCGTCCTCCGGCGGCACCACGGTCGGCGAGGCACTCAACATCCTGGAGCGCACCGGCCTCTCCGAGGCGAGCGACGTCCGGTACCTGCACCGGTTCATCGAGGCGAGCCGCATCGCGTTCGCGGACCGGGGACGCTGGGTCGGCGACCCGGCCTTCGAGGACGTACCGACCCGCGCCCTGCTCTCCCAGCGGTTCGCCGACAGCCGGGCCTGCCTCATCCGGGACGACGCCGTCCTCACCAGCCCGCTCGCCCCCGGCGACCCGCGCGATCCGGAGCCCTGCGCGACGCGCGGCACGCCCGCCCCGACGACGTACGAGGGGGAGAGCACCACCCACCTCACCACCGCCGACCGCTGGGGCAACGTCGTCGCCTACACCCTCACCATCGAGCAGACCGGCGGCAGCGGCATCACCGTGCCGGGCCGGGGCTTCCTGCTCAACAACGAGCTGACCGACTTCTCCTTCGCCCCCGCTGACCCCGCCGTCCACGACCCGAACCTGCCCGGCCCCGGCAAGCGGCCCCGGTCCTCGATCTCCCCGACGATCGTGCTCGACCGCCACGACCGGCCCGTGGTGGCGCTCGGCTCACCCGGCGGCTCCACCATCATCACGACCGTGCTGCAGACCCTCACCGGCTTCCTGGACCGCGGCCTGCCGCTGGCCGACGCGATCGCCGCGCCGCGCGCCAGCCAGCGCAACACCGCCCGCACCGACCTCGAACCTGGCCTGTACGACGACGCCGTCCGGCAGCGGCTGGAGGCGATCGGGCACTCCTTCACCCGGAACCCCGAGATCGGCGCCGTCACGGCCGTGCAACGCCTCCCGGGAGGCGCGTGGCTCGCCGCCGCCGAACCCGAGCGCCGCGGCGGCGGCTCCGCGATGGTGGTCCGCCCCTCGCGCTGACGGCCCCCGCACGAACGCCGACGGAGCCCGGGCCCGCCCCCGCCCCGTACGCCCCGCCGCACGGGCGTGCGGGGCGCGGGGCGTCCGTGCGCCTCGGTCCCGCACCTCCGTGCCGGCCGCCGGGCCCCCGGCCGGCGGTGCCGCTCAGAGTTCCGGCGCCGGCGTCTGCGCCACGCGGAAGGCCAGGCGTCCGTCCTCCGTCGCCACCGTGACCCGGCCGCCCTCCCGGAGCGTGCCGTCCAGGAGCAGCCGGGACAGCTCGTTGTCGACCTCCCGCTGGATGGTGCGGCGCAGCGGCCGGGCCCCGTACTCCGGCTGGTAGCCGCGCCGGGCCAGCCAGTCCACGGCGTCCTCGGTGAACTCCACGCCGATGCCCTGCCCCTTGAGGCCGCGACGGGTTCCCTCCAGCAGCAGGTCGGTGATCCGGCGCAGCTCCTCGGGGGTCAGCTGGCGGAAGACCACCACCTCGTCGATCCGGTTGAGGAACTCGGGGCGGAAGTGGTCCCGCAGCGGGCGCAAAATCTGTTCGCGCCGCGCCTCCTCGTCCGCCTCCGTGCCGCCCGTCGCGAAGCCGAGGGTGGCACCCCGGCGGGTGATCACGTCCGAGCCGAGGTTGCTGGTCATCACGATGACGGTGTGGGTGAAGTCCACCGTCCTGCCCTGCGCGTCGGTCAGCCGGCCGTCGTCGAGCACCTGCAGCAGGATGTTGAAGACGTCGGGGTGGGCCTTCTCCACCTCGTCGAGCAGCAGCAGCGAGTACGGGTGCCGCCGCACCACCTCGGTCAGCTGGCCGGCCTCCTCGTGACCGACGTATCCGGGCGGGGCGCCGACCAGGCGGCTGACCGTGTGCCGCTCCTGGTACTCGCTCATGTCGAGCCGGACCATCCGGTCGTCGCTGCCGAACAGGGCCTCGGCGAGCGCGCGGGCCAGTTCCGTCTTGCCGACGCCGGTCGGTCCGAGGAAGAGGAAGCTGCCGATCGGCCGGTCCGGGCTGGCGAGCCCGGCCCGTGAGCGCAGGACCGCGTCCGAGACGACCCGTACGGCCTCGTCCTGGCCGACGACCCGCTGGTGCAGGTTCTGCTCCAGGCCCAGCAGCCGGGACTTCTCCTCCTCGGTGAGCCGGCTGACCGGGATCCCGGTCCGGCGGGACACCACCTCGGCGATCGCCTCCGTGTCCACCACCAGGCTCTGGCCCTCGTCCACCTCGCCGCCGCCCCCGGCCTCCTCGATGCGGCGCTTCAGGTCCGCGATCCGGTCCCGCAGCTCGGTGGCCCGCTCGTACTGCTCGTCCGCGACCGCCTGGTCCTTGTCGCAGGTCAGCTGCTCGGCCTCGCGCTCCAGGGCCCGCACGTCGGTGCCCTTGGTCCGGGCCCGCAGCCGCACCCGGGCGCCGGCCTGGTCGATGAGGTCGATGGCCTTGTCGGGCAGCCGGCGCTCGCTGATGTAGCGGTCGGACAGTTCCACGGCCGACACCAGCGCCTCGTCGGTGTACCGCACCTGGTGGTGCGCCTCGTACCGGTCGCGCAGACCGCGCAGGATCTCGATCGCGTCCGCGGGGGCGGGCTCCGGCACCAGGATGGGCTGGAAGCGCCGGGCGAGCGCGGCGTCCTTCTCGATCCTGCGGTACTCCTCCAGCGTGGTCGCGCCCACGATGTGCAGCTCGCCCCGGGCCAGGGCCGGCTTGAGGATGTTCCCGGCGTCCATCGACCCGCCCTCGCCGCCGCCACCGGCGCCGACGACGGTGTGCAGTTCGTCGATGAAGACGATCAGCCGGTCGGAGTGGCCGCGGATCTCGTCGACGATGGCCGTCATCCGTTCCTCGAAGTCGCCCCGGTAGCGGGTGCCGGCGACCACGGCCGTCAGGTCGAGGGCGACCACCCGCCGCCCGAGCAGCACGTCGGGCACGTCGCCGTCGGCGATGCGCAGGGCGAGCCCCTCCACGACGGCCGTCTTGCCGACGCCCGCGTCCCCGATGAGGACCGGGTTGTTCTTGCCGCGCCGGGAGAGCACCTCGACGGTCTGCTCGATCTCCTCCTCCCGGCCGATCACCGGGTCGACGCGGCCCTCGCGGGCCAGCTCCGTCAGGTCGCGCCCGTACTTGTCCAGGGTCGGCGTACCGGTGGCGGGGCGCGGGCGCTCGGCGCGCGGCGCCGGGCCCTCCGGCGTCTCGGAGGGCGCCGGGGACGGGGTGTAGCGGGCCGCGCTGAGGATGTGTCCCGCGGCCGAGTCGGGGTTCGCGGCCAGGGCGCTGAGCACGTGCTCCGGGCCGATGTAGCCGGCGCCGCCGGCCCGCGCCATCTCGTGCGCGTCCAGCAGGGCGCGCTTGACGGCCGGGGTCAGGGACAGGGAGGTCGGCGGGGGAGCGGAGTCGGGCGCGTGCTGGGCCGGGCCGGACCGCTCGTCGATCTGGGACGCCAGCGCGTCGGGGTCCGCGCCCGCCCGGCTCAGCAGGCCGCGGGTCGGCTCACTGGCGAGGGCGGCCCGCAGCAGGTGCTGCGTGTCCAGGTCCCGGCTGCCGTGCTCGGCGGCGTACTGGGCCGCGCCGCGCACGAGTTCCCGGGCCGGCCGGCTCAGCAGCCGCCCGATGTCTATCTGCCGGGGGCGCGGCCCGCCGAAGAAACGTGCGAGGAATTCTCCGAAGGGGTCCGAGCCGTAGCCCTGCGGACCTGTGAACCCGCTGGTCATGGCGATCCGTTCCGGCGCCTCGCGGGATCCCCCTGGCGGGCGGAGCCGGGACCGGAGGACCCCGGGGCGCGCTCACTGCTCGACGTACCGGTCCGGACGCGGGTGCCCGGCCGGTTCCCGGTTACACGCGTGCGGGTCGTGCGGGTCGTGCGGGTCACGCGTGTCCCTGCGGCGCCCCGAGGGCGCCCACCCCGTCACCTTCGCACGATCGCCCCCGGGCGGCACCCCGGGCGGGCGGGGCGGCCCCCCGGGGCGGGCGGCGGTCGTCAGCGGGCGGTGAGGATCCGCGGGCCGTCCTCCGTGACCGCCACCGTGTGCTCCGCGTGCGCCGCGCGGGAGCCGTCCTCGGTGCGCAGCGTCCAGCCGTCGGGATCGGCGCGGTACCCGTCGGTGCCGCCGCCGATGACCATCGGCTCGATGGCGAGGACCAGGCCGGCCCGCAGCCGGAGCCCCCGGCCCGGCCGCCCCTCGTTCGGCACCGACGGCTCCTCGTGCATGCGCCGTCCGATGCCGTGCCCGCCGAAGTCCTGCGGGACGCCGAGGCCCGCTTCCCGGCACACGGTGCCGATGGCGTGCGCGATGTCGCCGATGCGGTTGCCGACCACGGCGGCCTCGATGCCGGCCGCGAGCGCCCGCTCCGCGGTCTCGATCAGCCGCAGGTCCGCCGGGCGCGGGGTGCCCACGACGAAGCTGAGCGCCGAGTTGCCCGCCCAGCCGCCGAGCTCCGCCCCGAAGTCGACGGACACCAGGTCGCCGTCGCGCAGCCGGTAGCCGGTCGGGATCCCGTGCACGATCGCGTCGTTGACCGAGGTGCACAGGACGGCCGGGAAGGGGGTCGGCGCGAACGACGGCCGGTAGCCCAGGAACGGGGAGCCGGCGCCCGCCGCCCGCAGCGCGTCGTGCGCGACCTCGTTCAGCTCCAGCAGCGACACGCCGACGTCGGCAAACGCGCGCACGGCGGTCAGCGCACCCGCGACGACCTGGCCGGTCTCGTACATGGCATCGATCGATGCCGGGGTCTTGAGCTCCATCATTCCAATTACTATACCGGTATTAGAATGGGTTCCATGGTGCGCACTCCTCTGACCCCGGAAGAACGCAGGCGCGGTGAACGGCTCGGCCGGCTGCTCCGCGAGGCGCGGGGCGACCGCAGCATGGCCGACGTCGCGGCCGGCGCCGGCCTCTCTCCCGAGACCCTCCGCAAGATCGAGACCGGACGGGCACCGACACCGGCGTTCTTCACGGTGGCGGCGCTGGCCGGGGAACTGGGGTTGTCCCTGGACGACCTGCTGCGGCGGTGCCCGCCGGAGGTCCCGCTCGCCGCCTGACCCCGCGCGCCCGGCCGCCTGACCCCGCGCGCCCGGTCCCGGACCGCCCGCCCCGGCCCCTCGCCCGGCCGGCCCCGGCGCCCGCACCGCGCCGGCCGCCGCCTCCGCGCCCGCCCCCGGCGTCCCGGCCCCCGACCGGCCGCGCAGGCGGCGCCGCGGCAGTGCGCGGTTCGCCGGGGACGGCAGCGCCGGCGAGGGGGCCGCCCCCGCCGCCGTGCCGCCGGGGGCCGAGGCGTGGCTCGCACCGCCCGCACCCGCCCCGGGACGCGGCCCGCGCGGCGCCCGGTTCGCCGGAGCCGCCGACGACGAGGACGCGCGGCCCGGCCCGCCCCGGACCTCGGTGCCGCCCGCCGACGCGGGGGACCTGGAGGCGGTCGCCCGCACCGTGCGGACCCTGGCCCGGCTGCGGGCCGCGGGGCGCAGCGGTGCGGCCCACGCCCTGCTGGCGGAGGCGGTGCGGGGTCCCGCCGCGCGCTTCCCGCTGCTCGCGGCCGGACTGCGGGAGGCGGGGCTGGGGGCCGACTGGACGACCCTGCTCTGGGAGGCCGCCGCCCTGCCCCTCGGCCGGCTGGCCGCCGCGGCCGACGCCCTGACCGCGGCGGGCCGCGCCGACGACGCGCGGGAGATCCTCCGCCAGGGCGTCGTGCGGCCCGCCGAGGCCCTCGGCCGCGAGGTCCTCGCCCTCGCCGCCGACGGCCGCCACCGGGAGGCCGGTGCCGTCCTCGACGCCTACGTCCGGGTGCGCACCCCCCCCAGGAGGCCGCCCGCAGCGCCGCTCACGACCCGCCCCGCCTGGTGCCGCTGCTGCTGGCCGCCGCCCGCGGCGTCTCGAACGAACGGCACGCGGACGTCCTGCACGCCCTCCGCGTCACCGGGATTCACCGCCTGACCGGCCCTCCGGCCCTCCGGCCGGCCCTCCCCGCCCGGCCGGTCCCGTGGCCCACCGCCGCCCCCGCTCCCCGCCCCCGCCGGCTCACCCACCGGAGTGCGAAACGCCAGGACACCCCGGCCTGCACGACGATGGTCTTGGCAAGGGCGTCCGAGAGGCTTACGTTCGTCCCTCTACGGCCGTTTCTACGGGCGTAGAGGCGCTGACCCCGCGTCGAAGGAGCAGCTCATGGCCAACGTCGTACGCGCCGCTCTGGTCCAGGCGACCTGGACCGGCGACACCGAGTCCATGCTGGCGAAACACGAGGAGCACGCCCGGGAGGCGGCCCGGCGGGGCGCGCGGATCATCGGGTTCCAGGAAGTCTTCAACGCCCCCTACTTCTGCCAGGTCCAGGACCCGGAGCACTACCGCTGGGCGGAGCCGGTGCCCGACGGGCCGACCACCCGCCGCATGCGGGAGCTGGCCCGGGAGACCGGCATGGTGATCGTGGTGCCGGTGTTCGAGGTGGAGCAGACGGGCTTCTACTACAACACCGCCGCCGTGATCGACGCCGACGGCACCGTCCTCGGCAAGTACCGCAAGCACCACATCCCGCAGGTCAAGGGCTTCTGGGAGAAGTTCTACTTCAAGCCCGGCAACCTCGGCTGGCCCGTCTTCGACACCGCCGTCGGCAAGGTCGGCGTCTACATCTGCTACGACCGGCACTTCCCCGAAGGCTGGCGCCAACTCGGCCTCAACGGAGCCCAGTTGGTCTACAACCCGTCGGCCACGCACCGCGGTCTGTCGTCCTACCTCTGGCAGTTGGAGCAGCCGGCCGCCGCCGTCGCCAACGAGTACTTCGTCGCCGCCATCAACCGTGTCGGCCAGGAGGAGTACGGGGACAACGACTTCTACGGCACCTCGTACTTCGTCGACCCGCGGGGGCAGTTCGTCGGGGACGTCGCCAGCGACAGCAAAGAGGAACTCGTGGTCCGCGACCTGGACTTCGACCTCATCGAGGAGGTGCGGCAGCAGTGGGCCTTCTACCGCGACCGCCGCCCCGACGCCTACGAAGGGCTGGTGCTGCCGTGAACGACGACCTGCTGGGCCGCCACCGCGCGGTGCTCCCCGACTGGCTGGCCCTCTACTACGACGAGCCCCTGGAGATCACCCACGGCGAGGGACGCCACGTCTGGGACGCCGCCGGCAACCGCTACCTCGACTTCTTCGGCGGCATCCTCACCACCATGACCGCGCACGCCCTGCCCGAGGTGACCAAGGCGGTCGCCGACCAGGCCGGGCGGATCGTGCACTCCTCCACCCTCTACCTCAACCGGCCGATGGTGGAACTCGCCGAACGCATCGCCAAGCTGAGCGGCATCCCGGACGCCCGGGTGTTCTTCACGACCTCCGGGACGGAGGCCAACGACGCCGCCCTGCTGCTGGCCACCACCTACCGGCGCAGCAACACGGTCCTCGCGATGCGCAACAGCTACCACGGCCGTTCCTTCAGTGCCGTAGGCATCACCGGCAACCGCGGCTGGTCCCCGACGTCGATGTCCCCGCTGCAGACGCTGTACGTGCACGGCGGCGTCCGCGGCCGGGGGCCGTTCGCCGCGCTGGACGACTACGACTTCGTCGCCGCCTGCGTCGACGACCTGAAGGACCTGCTCGGCCACACCCGCCCGCCCGCCGCCCTGATCGCCGAACCGATCCAGGGCGTCGGCGGCTTCACCTCACCGCCCGACGGGCTGTACGCGGCGTTCCGCGAGGTGCTGGACCGGCACGGCATCCTGTGGATCTCCGACGAGGTGCAGACCGGCTGGGGCCGCACCGGGGAGCACTTCTGGGGCTGGCAGGCCCACGGCCGCAGCGGCCCGCCGGACATGCTGACCTTCGCCAAGGGCATCGGCAACGGCATGTCCATCGGCGGCGTCGTCGCCCGCGCCGAGATCATGAACTGCCTGGACGCCAACAGCATCTCGACGTTCGGCGGCACCCAGATCACCATGGCCGCCGGCCTCGCCAACCTCACCTACCACCTCGAACACGACCTCCAGGGCAACGCCCGGCGGGTCGGCGGACTGCTCATCGAACGGCTGCGCGCCGCCGCGGCCCACGTGCCGCACGTCCGCGAGGTGCGCGGCCGCGGGCTGATGATCGGCATCGAACTGACCCGGCCCGGCACCGACGAGGCGGACCCGCAGGCCGCGTCCACCGTGCTGGAGGCGGCCCGGGCAGGCGGGCTGCTCATCGGCAAGGGCGGCGGTCACGACACGAGTTGCCTGCGCGTCGCGCCGCCGCTGTCCCTGAACGTCGCGGAGGCCGAGGAGGGCGCCGCCATCCTGGAGACCGCCCTGCGCAGCCTCCTGTAGCCCGCCCGGCCCCGGCTCACGCCCCGGCCCCCGGCCCCCGGCCTCTCCCCTCACCGCCCCGCGCCCCCACGACGTCCTCCGCCCCGCGCCCCCACGACGCCCTCCGCACCCACGATCACGCGGCACACCGATCAGCGGCACACCGATCAAGGGAAACCCGCCATGACCACCGCCTCGCAGTCCTGGGAAGCACCGGCGCCGGCCCTGTCGGTCCGGCAGGTCCTCGCGCTGGAACGGGTGCTCGCCGGGGAGCCCGAGGTGGTGGCCGGGGCGGGCCTGCTGGACCGGCCGGTGCGCTGGGTGCACGTCGCCGAGGCCGCCGACGTGGGGGTCATGCTCAGCGGCGGCGAAATGGTCCTCACCACCGGCGTGCTCCTCGCCGGGGACCAGGAGAAGCAGGCCGAGTACGTGCGGTCCATGCACCGCGCCGAGGCCGCCGCCGTGGTGCTGGGGCTCGGCCGTGCCTTCCCCTCCCCGCCGGACGTGATGCGCCGGGTCGCCGAACGCTGCGGGATCCCGCTGGTCGTGCTCCACCGGCCCTCCCCCTTCGCCCAGCTGACCGAGGAGGTCCAGTCCCGGCTGGTGCGGCGCAAGTTCGCCGCCGTCAGCCTCTCCGAGACCGTCCGCACCGACCTCACCGCGCTGATCACCGCCGGCGCCCCCCTGCAGCGCCTGCTCGACGAGGTCGCCCGGCACAGCGGCTGCCCGGTCGTCGTCGCCAACCTCGCCCACCGGGTCCTGGGCACCGCGGGCGAACGGGCCGCCGTCGACGACGTGCTGCGCGACTGGGAACGCGTCGCCCGGCAGGCCGGCGGCGGCGAGGGCGGCGGCTGGATCCGCGCCGAACTCGGCGGGCGCGGCGAACGGTGGGGCCGGATCGTGCTGTGCGGCTACCGCGGCGACACCGCCACCGGACGGCTGCTCGCCGACCGGGCCGCCGAGGCGCTCGTCCTGCACCGCATGCTCGGCGGCACCACCGACTGCTCCTGGGAGGAGCAGTCGGCGCAGAGTCTGCTCACCGACCTGGTCAGCGGGGTCGTACCGGCCCGGCAGCTGCTGCCCCGGGCCCGCGCGGCCGGGCTGCCGGTCAACCGCCGCACCTTCGTGCCGCTCGTCGTGCGCGGCCTCACGCCCACCCGGCTGGACCGGGTCCTGCGCCTGCTGGGGCTCTCCGGGATCGTCGCCGAACTGACCGACGGCACCAGCGCGGTGCTGCTCAGCCTCGCCCGCGACCAGGACGCCGACGCGCTCACCACCCACTTCGCGGCCCGGCTGCGCACCGAGGGCCCGGCCCCGGCCGTGGTGGCGGCGGCCGGGGCGCGCACCGCCTTCGACGACGTCCCCGCCGGGCTGCGGGAGGCGCGGCACGTCGCCGACGCCGTCGCCGGGTCCGCCGCCGCGCTCGACCTGCCGCCCGTGGTCCGGCTGCGCGACGTGCACCTGCGGGGTCTCGTCCGGCTGCTGCGGGACGACCCCGAGGTGCAGTCGTTCGCGGAACGGGAACTGGACGGCCTGCTGCGCGACCCCGACGAGGACCTGCTGTCGGTGCTGCGGACGTACCTCGCCACCGGCCGCAACAAGTCCCGCACCGCCCAGCTGCACCACGTGTCCCGGCCCGCGCTCTACCGGCGGCTGGAGGCGATACAGGCCCGCCTCGGCGCGGACCTGGACGACTTCGAGCAGGCCGCCTCCGTGCACATCGCGCTCCTCGCGCACGATGCGCAACAGCAGTGACCGGACGGGACGACGGACGACAACGGCGGTGCGGCCATGGGCAGTCGGGAAGGTGACACAGTGGTACGCGGAGGCGCCGCAGACGTGACACGGTGCCACTCACCGCGCACGCGGCGCGTTCCTAGGCTCACCGGACACCGAGCGACCGGAGGTCCCGATGAGCCCAGTGATCCGTGCCGCCGTCTTCCAGACCGCGTGGACCGGCGACAAGGAGTCGATGATCCAGGTCCACGAGCAGGCCGCCCGCGACGCCGCCGCGCAGGGCGCCTCGGTGCTGTGCTTCCAGGAGCTGTTCTACGGGCCGTACTTCTGCCAGGTGCAGGACCCCGCGTTCTACGAGTACGCCGAGCGGATCCCCGACGGACCGGTGGTGCGCCGCTTCCAGGCCCTCGCCCGGGAACTGGGGATCGTCCTCGTCCTGCCCATGTACGAGGAGGAACAGCCGGGCGTTTTGTACAACACGGCCGCCGTCATCGACGCGGACGGCACCTACCTCGGCAAGTACCGCAAGCACCACATCCCGCAGGTGAAGGGCTTCTGGGAGAAGTTCTACTTCCGCCCCGGCAACGGCGGCTGGCCCGTGTTCGACACCAAGGCGGGCCGTATCGGCGTCTACATCTGCTACGACCGCCACTTCCCCGAGGGCTGGCGGGCGCTCGGACTCGCGGGTGCCGAGATCGTGTTCAACCCCTCCGCCACCTCCCGGGGACTGTCCGCCTACCTCTGGCAGCTGGAGCAGCCGGCGGCGGCGGTCGCCAACGAGTACTTCGTCGGCGCGATCAACCGGGTCGGGGTGGAGGAACTCGGCGACAACGACTTCTACGGGACGTCGTACTTCGCCGACCCCGAGGGGCAGTTCGTGGGCGAGGTGGCGAGCGACAAGGAGAGCGAACTCGTCGTCCGCGACCTGGACCTGGCCAAGCTGCGCGAGGTGCGCGACCGCTGGCAGTTCTACCGCGACCGCCGCCCCGACGCCTACCCCCCGCTCACCGCGCCCTGACCGTCCTCCCGGCCCCCCGCGCCCGCGGGCGCGACACCACCCGCCCGCGGGCGCGGGGGAGCGCGCCGGCCGCCCCCGGCGCACTGCACCGTCCGACCACGACCCAGCGGAGCGTGCACGCATGAGCCGTACCGTCATCCGGGGTGGACTCGTCATCACCGCCTCCGACGAGATCCACGCCGACGTCCTGATCGAGGACGGCCGCATCGCCGCCCTCGCCGCCTCCGGCACCCCGGCCGCCGAGGCGTTCACCGCCGACCGCACCCTCGACGCCACCGGGAAGTACGTGCTCCCGGGCGGGGTGGACGCCCACACCCACATGGAGCTGCCGTTCGGCGGCACCTTCGCCTCCGACACCTTCGAGACCGGTACCCGGGCCGCCGCCTGGGGCGGCACCACCACCGTCGTCGACTTCGCGGTGCAGAGCGTCGGCCGCTCCCTGCGCGAGGGGCTCGACGCCTGGCACGCCAAGGCCGAGGGCAACTGCGCCGTCGACTACGGCTTCCACATGATCGTCTCCGACGTCACCGACGAGACGCTCAAGGAGATGGACCTGCTGGTGGGGGAGGGCGTCACCAGTTTCAAGCAGTTCATGGCCTACCCGGGCGTCTTCTACAGCGACGACGGCCAGATCCTGCGCGCCATGCAGCGCTCCGCCGACAACGGCGGCCTGATCATGATGCACGCCGAGAACGGCATCGCCATCGACGTCCTGGTCGAGCAGGCCCTGGCCCGCGGGGAGACCGACCCCCGCTACCACGGCGAGGTCCGCAAGGCGCTGCTGGAGGCCGAGGCCACCCACCGCGCCATCCGGCTCGCCCAGGTCGCCGGCGCCCCGCTGTACGTGGTGCACGTCTCGGCGGCCGAGGCGGTCGCCGAACTGACCCGGGCCCGCGACGAGGGACTGAACGTCTTCGGCGAGACCTGCCCGCAGTACCTGTTCCTGTCCACCGACAACCTCGCCGAACCGGACTTCGAGGGCGCCAAGTACGTGTGCAGCACCCCGCTGCGGCCCAGGGAGCACCAGGCGGCCCTGTGGCGGGGCCTGCGCGGCAACGACCTCCAGGTGGTCTCCACCGACCACTGCCCTTTCTGCTTCGTCGGCCAGAAGGAGCTCGGCCGCGGCGACTTCTCCAAGATCCCCAACGGGCTGCCGGGCGTGGAACACCGCATGGACCTGCTGCACCAGGCCGTGGTCGACGGGCACATCTCCCGCCGCCGCTGGATCGAGATCGCCTGCGCCGCCCCGGCCCGGATGTTCGGCCTGTACCCGAAGAAGGGCACCCTCGCCCCGGGCACCGACGCCGACGTCGTCATCTACGACCCGCACGCCGAGCAGGTGCTGTCCGCCGAGACGCACCACATGAACGTCGACTACTCGGCGTACGAGGGCAAGCGGATCACCGGCCGCGTCGAGACCGTCCTCTCGCGCGGGGTGCCCGTCATCACCGAGCGGGAGTACACCGGGCGCGCCGGGCACGGCGCCTACACCCCGCGTTCCACCTGCCAGTACCTCACCTAGGAGTGGTGCGCATGGACTTCGGACTCGTCCTGCAGACCGACCCGCCGGCCTCGCGGGTCGTCGACCTGATGCAGCGCGCCGAGCGCAACGGCTTCAGCCACGGCTGGACCTTCGACTCCGCGGTACTGTGGCAGGAACCCTTCGTGATCCACAGCCAGATCCTCGCGAACACCTCGACCCTGACGGTCGGCCCGATGGTCACCAACCCCGGCACCCGCACCTGGGAGGTGACCGCCTCCACCTTCGCCACCCTCAACGACATGTTCGGCAACCGCACCGTCTGCGGCATCGGCCGCGGTGACTCCGCGATGCGGGTCGCCGGACGCGCCCCCAACACCCTCGCCCGCATCAGCGACGCCATGAAGGTGATCCGCACCCTCGCGAGCGGCGGCGAGGCCGATCTCGGCGGCGGCACCGTCGTCCGCTTCCCCTGGATCGGCCCGGACGCCCGCCTCCCGGTGTGGATGGCCGCCTACGGTCCCAAGGCACTGCGGATGACCGGCGAGGAGGCCGACGGGTTCATCCTGCAGCTCGCCGACCTCTACCTCACCGAGTACATGGTCAAGGCCGTCAAGGACGCGGCCGTCGCCGCGGGACGCGACCCCGCCGAGGTCACCGTCTGCGTCGCCGCCCCGGCCTACGTCACCGCCGACGACTCGCCCGAGGCGCTCGCCCACGCCCGCGAGCAGTGCCGCTGGTTCGGCGGCATGGTCGGCAACCACGTCGCCGACCTGGTCTCCAAGTACGGCGCCGACGGCAGCGTCGTCCCGCACGAACTCACCGACTACATCAAGGCCCGCCAGGGTTACGACTACTCCCACCACGGGCGCAGCGGGAACCCGGACACGCGGTTCGTGCCGGACGAGATCGTCGACCGGTTCTGTCTCATCGGCCCGCCCGAGAAGCACATCGAGAAGCTGAAGGCCCTGCGCGCGCTGGGCGTCGACCAGTTCGCCCTCTACGACATGCACGACGCGCAGGAAGCCGTGATCGACGCCTACGGCGAGCGGATCATCCCGGCGCTGACCGGCTGACGGGCGTAACGGGCCGACCGGGCGCCCCACGGAGGGCCGGGTGCCCGGGCCGGCCAAGGCCGGCGGGATCAGCCTCCGGTGCCCTTCTGCAGGGCGGCCATCGCCTCCTTGGCGGCCTTGATGGCGCCCTTGTTGATCTCGTCCGTGCCCGGCGCCTTCTTCGACTCGAAGTCACTGCCGTTGTACGTGACGACCACCAGGGCGTTGGAGGCGCGGGCCAGCACCACGCCCTCCCGCGTCTCCTGCTTGTCCTCGGTGGTCAGATTGACCACGGAGTAGGCCTCGTCGCCCAGCCCGGGGACGGCGCCGCCGCCGCTCTTCTCCTCCACGCGGCCCGCGTAACTGCGCTCCGCCGCCTCGTCGGACGCCAGCACCTCGTAGGACACGTCCAGCCAGCGGTACTCGTAGCCCTTGAGCGCGTTCCAGGAACAGGTGCGGCGCAGCTTGGAGTCGGTGGACGCGATCTCCTTGCCGGCCGTCTTGGCGCCCGGCACGAGGGACTTGACGCTCTTGGCGGCCAGGGACTCGCAGGGCGAGGGCGCGGCGTCGTACGTCCTCGACTCCTGGGTCGTCGACGGGCCCGGCTCGGACCGGCTCTGGGTCCGGGTCTCTTCGACCGGCTTGTTCTCGGCGGCCTGCGGTGCCGCCAGAGGACCGGACGACAGCGCCCAGCCCGCCGCGGCGAGGACGACCACCGGGGACAGACGTGCGGTGAGGGCGAGCGGCAGAGGCAAGGAACGCACGGCGCACTTCTCGTGGGGGACGGTGCGGAAGGGTCCCGCACTGCGGACGGGACGGCCAGTCTCACACGAGTCCCGGTGGGGCGGAAGGGCGAACTCGCTCCGTAGGGACGCGGTGACGGCAACGGACCGAAGGGCGCCCCCATTCGTCCCGTTCGGTCCTGATAGCAGTCGTTCCGTCCCTCTGCCGTCCCTCGCCGGCCGGTCAGGGCACCCGGGCGGTCCACTCCGGGGAGGAGAACTTCGTCCGGGCCAGCTCCTCGGCGCGCGCCATTTCCTCGTCGGTCACCTTGTCCGCGCCGAGGCCGTACCGCTCCCGGAAGGAAGCGATCATCCGCTCGATGACGGCCTCGCGGGGCAGCCCGGTCTGCCGGCGCAGCGGGTCCACCCGCTTCTTCGCGCTGCCGGTGCCCTTGTCGGACAGCTTCTCCTTCCCGATGCGCAGCACGTCGGTCATCTTGTCCGCGTCGATGTCGTAGGCCATCGTCACGTGGTGCAGCACCGCGCCCGGACCGCCGCCCGGCCCCACCAGGCGCTTCTGCGCGGCGCCGGCGATCTTGCCCTGGTCGGTCGCGATGTCGTTCAGCGGCTGGTACCACGCCCGGATCCCCATGTCACCGAGGGCGCCCAGCACCCAGTCGTCGAGATAGGCGTAGCTGTCCTGGAACGACAGCCCCTGCACCAGCGACTCCGGCACCGACAACGAGTAGGTGATCGTGTTGCCCGGCTCCACGAACATCGCGCCGCCGCCGGAGATCCGGCGCACCACCTCGATGCCGTGCCGCCGCGCGCCCTCGGGGTCCACCTCGTTGCGCAGGGACTGGAAACTGCCGATGATCACCGCCGGGCGGCCCCACTCCCACACGCGCAGCGTCGGCGGGCGCTTCCCCGCCGCGACCTGGGCGGTCAGCACCTCGTCCAGGGCCATGTGCAGCGCCGGGTCCTGCGGGCCGTCGTGGATCAGCTGCCAGTCGTAGTCGGTCCAGTCGGTGGCGTGGGCGAGCGCCCGGCGCACGGCGATGCCGACGCCCTCCGAGGTCAGCCCGTACATCACCGTGCCCGCGGGCAGCGCCGCGTCGATCCGTGCCGCCAGCCCGGGCGCGTCCGTCCCCGCCGGCGCGCCCTCCAGCGCGCCGTTCACGGCGTCGAGCGCCTCGTCCGGCTCCAGGAAGAAGTCACCGGCCACACGCACCCGGCGCAGCACTCCGTCCTCGACATCGACGTCCACGACGACCAGTTTGCCGCCGGGGACCTTGTATTCACCGTGCACGCTCGACGCCTTTCCCTCCGGTCCGCTCGCGGCCCCTCGGGCCCCGCCGTCCAGGTCAACGCCGGACGCCGGCGCCCTGTTCCCGGCGGCCTCCACGGCCACGGGGGCCGGCGTCGTGGTGACGCCGGCCCCCGATGCGCCCGGGTGCCGGTGGGCGGCCCCGGTCCGTCAGGCGTGGAGCAGCAGGTCCAGCTCCGCCGGGAGGTCCGTCACGTCCTCGTGCCGCGGTGCCGCGTCGGGCAGCTCGAAAGACCATCGATGGGCGGGAGCGCAGCCGAACGCACTGTCGAACAGCGTCCCAAGGGAGAGTTCGGCACTGTGCGCCGAATCCCACACCAGCGCGAGCCCGCTCAGGCCGGCGGCGGGGTCCGTGATCCACCGGCCGGTCCGCAGACCGGGAAAGGGGAACTCCGGGACGAACGGGCGCTGTTGTGCCGACCGGGCCCGGGCACTCCGGGAGCGGTGCGGCCGGACGGCGTCGGCCGGGGCGGTGCGCCGCTCGTCCCACCAGGCGATGACGACGTGCATGGGGCCTCCAGTGCAACCAGCGTGTACGGGGTCGGGGTGTCGCCGTTGACACCGTGGCGTGCGGGCGGTCCCGCGAGGTCAGAGCTGGGATCCGCCGGTGGCGTCGATGACCTGTCCCGTCACCCAGCGGGCGTCGTCGGAGGCGAGGAAGGCGACCACGTCGGCCACGTCCTCGGGACGCCCGACCCTGCCGAGCGCCGACAGGTCCGCCGCGGACTTCTGGGCGGCCTCGTTGCCGCGCAGCCAGGTGGCGTTCATGTCGGTGTCGATGATGCCGGGCGCGACCGCGTTGACCGTGATGCCGCGGGGACCGAGCGTCTTGGCCAGGGTGAGGGTGAAGGCGTCCACGGCGCCCTTCGTCATGGCGTACGCGATGATGTCGGTGAGCGCGATCCGGGTCGCCCCGGAGGAGATGTTGATGATCCGCCCGCCGTCGTGCAGGCGCTTGAGCCCCTGCTGGGTGAGGAAGAACGGCGCGCGCATGTTGACGGCGACGGCCGCGTCGAACGCTTCGGCCGTGGTCTCCTCGATCTCCCCGCGCGGGGTGATGCCGGCGTTGTTGACCAGGATGTCGAGGCCGGCGCCGTCCGCGTGCTCCAGGACCTGCCGGTCGTAGCCCTCCCAGAGGGCCGCCACGCCCTCGGGTCCGCTCAGGTCGGCCCGCACGGCGAACGCCTTCCCGCCCCCGGCGCGGACGCTGCCGACGACCTCGTCGGCGGCAGCGGCGTCGCGCCCGTAGTGCACCGCCACCAGCGCGCCCTGGGCGCCGAGGCGCTCGGCGACCGCGCGCCCGATCCCCCGGCTGCCGCCCGTGACCAGTGCCGTCCGGCCCGTCAGAGCACCCATGACCTCTCCTCTTCGTGTCGCGTCAGCAATGTGTAGCGATCGCTACGCAATGAGGTTACACCAATTTCCTAGCGATCGCTGTAAAATTCAGGGATGACCACGACGAAACGCGGCAGACCGCGGAGTTTCGACCGGGAGGCGGCCCTCCGTCAGGCCACGCTCCTGTTCTGGCAGCACGGCTACGAAGGCACGTCCGTCGCGGACCTGACCGCCGCGATGGGCATCTCGCCGCCGAGCCTCTACGCGGCCTTCGGCGACAAGCGCACCCTGTTCAACGAGGTCGTCGAGCGCTACGGCGGCAGCTTCGGCGCCTTCATGGACCGGGCGCTGGACCAGGAGAGCGACCCGCGCACCGGCTTCGCCAGAATGCTGGACGAAGCGGCGGTGTCCTACACCGCACCGGACCATCCCGCGGGCTGTCTGATCATCACCGCGGCGGCCAACTACTCGCCCCAGACGGCCGACGTCGAGCAGGACCTGCGCGCCCGCAGAGTGGCCAACGTCCGGGCCTTCGAGGAGCGGCTGGCGCGCGCGAGGGACCGCGGGGCGCTCGCCGAGGAGGCCGACGTGCGTGCGCTGGCGGTCTACTTCGCCGCAGTGATCCAGGGCATGTCGCAGCAGGCCCGCGACGGGGCGACCACGGAGGAACTCCGGCGCACGGCCGCCTACGCCATGGCGGCCTGGCCCGAGCCGCACGCCTGAGCCGCATGCCCGAGCTGCACGCCTGAGCCGCATGCCTGAGCCGCATGCCTGAGCGGCATGCCCGAGCCGCACGCCTGAGCAGCGGCCGGGCCCGCCGGCCGCGGGGGCCCGCCTGCGGGACGTCCCCACGGCGGCCGTGTGCGCGGGGGAGAGCGGCCGCGGCCTCAGGGCGCGGGCGGCTCGTCCTCCGCCCGGCACAGGCGTGCCGCCACATGCGCGTATCTCTCGTCGAAGCGCAGGGTCCGGAACGCGGCCGACAGTTCGCGGTCGAGCGTGCGGCTGGCCTGGGTCCACAGGCGGGAACCGGCCTCGGTGGCCGTGACCCGGCCGGCCCGGCGGTCGCACGGCCAGGCCACCCGGACCGCGCGGCCCTGCTCCTCCAGCCGGGCGAGCACCCGGCTCGCGGCCGAGACGCTCACCCCGAGCCGTCCGGCGACTCCGCTCACCGACAAGGGCGCGGGCGAGCTCTTCACGAGCAGCCCGAGCGCCATCAGCGGCCCCAGGCCGATGCCATGACGGTGCGCCAGCACCCGGTCCAGTCTCCCCTCCAGCAGGGAGTACATGGGCACGATCCGCTCCCACAACCGCGAAATGCCATCGACGCCCGCGTCGGGAGCGCCCTCGTCGTGCGACTCGGTCACGTGGGACTGGTCTCGGTTCGTCACGTCCGCGCCCCGGTGGGGCTCTGCTGCACCGGGCATGGCGTCAGGGCAGCAGGACGAGCTTGCCCCGCACGCCCCCGGCCGCCAGCAGCCGGTGGGCCTCGGCCGCGTCCGCGAAGCCGAGCCGGCGTGCCGTGCGCAGCCGCAGCTCTCCGCTGTCCACCAGGGCGCAGAGCGTGGCGAGGTCGGCGCCGCTCTGCTCGACGTAGGAGACCGCGACCTCGATGTCGCGCTCCGGCGCGGGCACCCGGGTCGGGACGATCGAGACGGCGCGTCCGCCGTCCCGCACGGCGGTGATCGCGTGGGGCAGACCGGCTGTCTCCAGCAGGCCGTCGACGCCGGCCTCCGGGAGCTGCCGGGCGTCCACCACCCGCTCGGCACCCAGAGCGCGCGCCTGCTCCGTCTCGCGGGCGGACCGGACGTGGGCCAGCACCGTCAGGCCACGCCGTCGGGCGAGCTGGACGGCGAGACCGCCGACCGACCCGAGAGCGCCGGTGATCAGCACCGAGGCCCCCTCGGGCAGGGCCAGGAGGTCGAGGGCCTGCCAGGCGGTCAGACCGGCCAGGGGCAGTCCGGCCGCGTCGGACAGCGGGACCGAGGCGGGAGCACGGGCGACCGTGCTCGCCGGCAGCGCCACGCTCTCGGCGTGGGTCCCCCGTCCCGTGGCCAGCTGGGCGGACATGGCCACGACGGGGTCGCCCACGGCGAAACCGGTGACCGCCTCGCCCACGGCGGTGACGGTGCCGGCCAGGTCCCAGCCGAGGATCATGGGCGGGCCGCTCGGGGTGCGCTCGGCGTGGAGGCCGGCCCGGGTCTGGAGGTCGACGGGGTTGACCGCGACGGCGGCGCTCCGGACGAGGACGCCGTCCGGCTCCGGGCCGTCGGGCTCCGGGACCTCGCGGACCGTCAGGACCTCCGGCCCGCCGTACGTGGTCAGGACCACGGCGCGCATGTGTCTGCTCGCTTTCGTAGGGGGTGCGGCGCGCCGCCGTGACGGCGCGCCGCCTTCTTTCAGGAGCGGGTCAGCTCGGGCACCCGGGGCGGCAGCCGGTCGGTCACGGAGGCGGTGAGCCCCCGGACGGAGACCAGACGCGCCGTGTGGGAGTCCGCCGTGATCCGGGCCCGGCATTCCCGCGGCACCAGGGCCAGTTGGCCCGCGCGGAGGGTGTGCTCGTGGGAGGGCGTGGTCAGTCGCAGCACGCCCTCCAGGACGAGCAGCGCCTCCTCCACCCCGTGTTCGGGGTTCGTGGTGAGGACCGAGCCGCGCGGGAGCAGCCAGTGCTCCGCCGCCTCGCACTCGCTGTGCAGCATGCCCCTGCGCACCAGGCAGGTCCAGGCCGCCTCGGCCTCGCCTCCCGCCGCGGTGTCCACCGTGGCACGTACCGCCTCGGACGTCGTCGTGAGGATCACGCGACCTCCTCGGCGCGTTCGGGGACGGCCAGCGTCACGATCAGCAGACGCAGCGGAGCCGTTGCCTCGACGGCGGTCGAGGTGGCCGCGCCCAGGGTCAGGCAGGTGTCGGCCACCAGCTCGGCCGCGTCTGCTCCCGAGGTGGCCCGGCCCTCGCCGCTGTGCACGAACACGGCGAGTTCCGCGTCGGGCGAGCCCAGCACCGTGCGTTGGCCGGCGTCGAGTTCGAGCACCTCCACCCGGCGCAGCGGCCCGCTGAAGACACCGTCGGTGGAGACGGTCCGCTCCTTGAACAGGTCGTGGATGACGACATCGCCCATGGGGGGAACTCCTGGATGACTGTGACCGGTCGAGGACAGCACGGCACGGGTGCCGGGTGCGAGGGTTTCGATGACCCACCAGTCGAGGTCGGCCTCGCCCGTGTTGCGCAGCCCGTGCACGTTCCCGGGGGCGGTCAGCGCGAGGGACCCCGGCCCCACCCGATGGGCGACGCCGTTGAAGAGGAACTCCCCTCGCCCGTGCAGCACGAGGTAGATCTCCTCGGTACGGGTGTGACGGTGTTCCCCGCTCAGGCCGCCCGGCGGGACGGACGCCCACTCCACGGCCTCGGAGGCGGAGTCGAGCTGGCGGCGGCCGGCGAAGCACTTCCAGCGGGTGCGCCCGGCGGCACCGTGCACTCCGTGGACCGTGGCGGCACCGTGCACGGTACCGATCGAGCGGAAGGCGCGGGGCGGTGCGCCGACCGGGGCGGCGACCGTCCCGGGTCGCGCGAGGGACGCCGACGTCATCGCGCGACCCCGGCGGCGAGCCCGGCGAGCGCCTCGGCCGCCGCCTTGAGTTCGGCTTCGGTGACGTCGTTGACGAACACGGCGCTGCCGATCCCCACCGGCAGCGGCAGCCGCTGCTTGCCGTCGCGGTGGCGCACGGTGTCGCGCAGGGCGTCCGTGAGCACCTCGGCCGTGCACAGGGGATGCCAGGCCGGCAGTCCCAGCCGTTCCATCACGGCGAGCACGCGTTCCCGCTGATAGGCGCTCACCAGGCCGCGCTGCTCGGCCATCACCGTGGTGAGCGCCATGTCGACGGCCACGGCCTCCCCGTGCAGCAGGGCGGGAAGGGCGTGCATCTCGATGGTCGGGCTGAACGTGTGGCCGTAGTCGACGACGCGTTCCAGCACCTTCTCCCAGAGGTTCGGCTGGAGCTCCTCCAGCATCCCGTGGATGGCGCGCTCGGTCACCTCCGTCGCAGGGTCGAGGTGCAGGCCTCGGGCCGCGAGTCGCTGCTCCACCGGGGCGTCGGCGGGGGTGGGGCCCACGTTCCCGGGGCTCTGCAGCTTGGTGCGCAGGAGGTCGGCTCCGTGCTGCTCCAGCAGGTCGAACAGTCGCGCGTCCTTGATCAGGGCGATCTTCAGGATCTCGGACAGTCCGTTGCTGATGTGCCGGGTGTCGAGGGTGGCCAGGAAGGAGCGGTCCAGCAGGGTGCGGTCCGCGGGGAAGTACGTGCCCAGCCGGTTCTTGTGTCCGTTGTGGTTGACCCCGGTCTTCGCCCCGACGCCGGCGTCCACGAGGCCGATCAGGGTGGTGGGGATGCGGATGAACGGTGTGGAGCGCCGGTAGAGGCTGGCGGCGAAACCGACGATGTCCATGAGGACGCCCCCGCCGATGGCGATGACGGGCTCACGGCGGCGGTCGACGCCGAAGTCGTCGAGTGCCTCGGCGACCCGCAGCACGGCGTCCATCGACTTGTGCGTCTCGCCGTCGTCCAGCACGAGCAGGCGGTGGTCGACGCCGTGGTGATCGAAGTAGGCGCGGATCCGCTCACCGTACAGGGACGCGACGACCCGGTCGGTGACGACGAAGCGGCGCCGGGGCACGGTGCCCGAAGTCCCTTCCAGGATCGCGGTGTTCGCCGGGTCCAGCAGGTTGTCGCAGGCCTGGATCTCGTACTGCACCGGATTGCTGGTCTGCACCGACCAGTGGGTGACCGGGCTGCCCACGGCGAAGAGGCCGTCGTTGGTCGTTGTGGTCTGGGTTCGCTGCTGCATCAGGCTTCTGCCTCCGGCGAAGAGTCTCGATCCGGGTGCTCGGGGCATCCGGTCGGGGCAGTTCTCTCGTGTCCGCGTCGCGGCCCTTCGGGTCGTCCGCGCGGACTTCGGTCACCGTGTCGTGACCCGCCCCCGTTGTCGGCAGTGACCCTGACACAGGAATCATTGCGTACGCAAGAACATCTCGCCGTGGGTGGGGTGAGTGGTGGCTGAATCCGGGCACCTTCCGCACGGTGAGGCGGCCTGATCTGCTGGTTCACAACATGGACGGCCTTCAGGGATGTCCGGAAGGTGGTTTCGATGCATGCCTGCGCAAGGACGTCCGGCCTGTTTTCCGCTGTGCCCAGCCCGTGCGGAGGGGTGGGGGCGACGACGCCCCCGCCGAGGGGCGGGGGCGTGGGCGGGGCGGCCGGGGTCAGCGGTCGAGGGTGGGGGCGTACCGCAACCGGGCGACGACGGAACTGGTCCGGCTGTCCATGGAGGCGACCTCGAGCGCCATGCCCACCTCCCGCCGGAAGAGGCCCCCTATGTCCGCGACCAGGTCGCGGCCTGCGTCGGTGACGCGGACCACCACGCCCCGGCGGTCCGTCGCGTGTGCCGCCTTCTCGACCAGGCTGCGGCCCTCGAGCCGTTGGACGGCACGGGTGGCGGACGACTGATTGAGGCCGAGGAGTTGGGCGAGTTCGCTCATGCGGATGCCGGCCGGGTCACCGTTGCTCAGTGCCCGCAGGGCCAGGAAGTCGGTGAGGCCCAGTTCGAAGTCCTCGGACAGCCGTCTGTCCAGCGCGGTCCCGACCTCCGCGACGAGAACCGATAGTTGGCTCCACAGCTCGACACTGTCTTCCTTGCGCGTTCGCATGATGCCGCCTTCTTCAGGATGCCCCGGGATCCGCCGGCCGTCGGGGGAACCCTTCCGGGCGCGGTGGGGGGAAACGGGCTCGGCACGCGACAGCCGGCACGGCCGGTCCATGCCCAGAATACGAGACCGTGGAGGCCGGGGAAACCCCCGGTCAGCACGAGGTTTACATGCCCGGACAAGCAGATCCGCAGGTCCTTGAATTCGGTGACGATTCAAGCAACGTCTACAAGTGGTCCAATGACCAGCTCAGGGCTGCTGCGTGGGTCCACCTCCGGAGTGCCCGTCGGGAAGCAGTCCTTGCGTGCGCAATGACATTGTCGTACTGTCCCCTCGGTCGGTCCCGGTCGTCGGCATGTTCCGGCGTCGGGGCATCGATGTGTCGTGGTGTCCATCACTCGCCGCACGACATCAGGGGGAGACATGCTCAACGCCGCCGCCGCGTCGCCGGGGCTCTTAGGCCTGCCCACCGCACGGGCCGTCGACCACTACGCCTTCACGGTGCCGCGACTGGAGGAGGCCATCGCCTTCTTCACCGGCGTCCTCGGAGGGCGACTCTGCTACCGGGAAGGGCCGGTGGAGGACACCACCGGCGACTGGATGCGCCGGAAGCTCGGGGTTCACCCGAGGGCCCGAGCCCACGTCGCCCTCGTCCGGCTCGACGCCTTCACCAATCTCGAACTCTTCGAGTACGACGCGCCGGACCAGCGCACCTCGCCACCCGGCCCGAACGACGTCGGCGGACACCATCTCGCCCTGACGGTGAGCGACCTGGAGACGGCCGAGCAGCAGCTGGGCCGGGCCGGTGCCGTCCGGCTGGGTCCCTCGGGGCCCGCCGACGGGAGCCGCCGCTGGTTCGCGACCCCCGTGGGTCTGCTGCTCTCCCTGAGCGCCCCCGGCCGGCGGGACGGCCGGCTCTTCGCCCCCGGCCCCGCGGCGGGTGACGCTGCCGCCCGGCACGGCCTGGGACCGTTCTGCGTCGAGTACGCCAGTTACACCGTCGCCGACCTCGACGCCGCCACGGCGTTCTTCACCACGGTGCTGGGTGCCGAACTCGTGGCGAGCCACGGGGGCGCCCCCGAGCCGGACGGCGGGCACTGGCCCCCCGGTGCCGAGAGGTGCCGCCGGGTCATGCTGCGCCTGGGGCCCACGGCCAATTGCCAGCTGACCCAGAGCGCCGAGGGCGCCCTGCGGACCCGCCCCCCGCGCAACAGCGACGTCGGCGGTCACCACCTGGCGCTCTACGTCGACGACGTGGACGCCGCCGCGGCCCGTCTCCGGGAGCAGGAGGGTGTGACGCTGATGGGCGAACCGGAGACGATCCGCACGGGGCCCATCGCCGGTGACCGCTGGCTGTACTTCACCACACCGGCCGGTATCCAGATGGAGATCATCAACATGCCGGACGGCGCACTGCCGTACGAGAGCCGGACCGAGGCCCGTCGTGCCACTCCCGGCGCCCTGCGCTGGCAGGACCGCCCCTGAGCGGCGCCGGCACCGGTCCCTCCTGCCTGAACGTTTCCTCGCCGTATCCCGAGCCCTGTCACCCGGGCCGCTCACGCCTGCACCGGCGCCCCGCGACCGGGAGGTCCGGCGTCCCGGCGTGACGGCCCACACCCCTGAGGCAGCCTCCATGCATACGCTCCTTCCGCCGGCGGCCCGACCTTCCGGACGACCGGCCCGATCCTCCGTACCGCCGTGCGGGGCAACGGCCGGCACCGGGCTCTGGCTCGACTGTCGGCACCTCGCACCGGATGCGGTGGCCGAGGCGCACGCGGCGGCACCGCACGCCGTCGATGACGTTCTGCCGCCCGCGACGGGGCAGGCAACCCCCGAGTACCGGTCGCGGGGTGGTGTCGTGATCACGGGCCCCGTGCACGGGCCCGCCGCGGCCCGACGGCTCCTGCGGAGACTGCTGACCGCGCAGGCGACCGCGGGCCCGGCCCCTCGGTACCTCGTGGAATATCCGGCTCCCGCGGTCGACGCCCTGGTCAACGCCGGTCTCGACCGGATCGGCGGGTGGGAGGCCAAGGCCATGCGTGACCGGGCCGGTGTCGCCGGAGCCCACCTGCTGCACGACGCGCTGCGTCGCGAACTGGACTCGCCGCAGTGGCTGCGGGCCCTCGACCGCGGATGGCCCGCTCCCGGCCTGCTGGTGTCCACCCGGCCGATGGCCGGCCCCGACCGGGGCGCCGGGTACGCGCGGCAGTGCCTGCTTCCCGGGACGGCCGTCGCCCTGGCCCCCGGAGCGCTGCGGAGCTTCACGGACGACGACAGCGCCGTACTGCGGCCCTCCGTCGACCTGGTGGAAGCCCGGCGCGTCGTGCGGGTCCTCGACTGGTTCGGCATCCGTCTCGACGCACTGCACGCTCCGGCAGCCCCGGCGGCCTCGTCCCGCTGTTCCTGCTCGTCCCGCTGACCTTCCGGGCGCGCCCCGGACGGGTTCCGAGGACGAACCCCGGATCGGCGTCCACCGCACCTTCCGCGTCCTTCCTCATTCCCTTTCATCCCGTTACCCGAGGAATGCACTCATGCCTTCATCAGCTACCCAGCCCTCCATGCCCGCCTCCCCGTCTCCCGCGACCGCCCCGGACCGGCGAGCCGGAACCGCCGGCGGGGTACGCGTGCAGCGCAGAACCTTCCTGTCCGGCACGGCCGCCGCGGGCGGCGCCCTCGCGGTCACCGCGGCCGGCCTGAGCCCCGCCCTCGCGGCCGAACCGGTCCGGCGCCCCGGCACCCGGGGCGCCGGACCCGTCACCGTCCGCCCGGACGACCGGCGCTACGCCGATCTCCGGCGCGGCACCAACCAGCGATGGGTCGGCAGCCCGGAGAAGATCGTCCTCGCCGAGACCACCGCCGATGTCGTCGCGGCCGTGCAACGGGCCGTCGACTCCGGCAGACGACTGGCCGTGCGCAGTGGCGGCCACTGCTACGAGGACTTCACCACCAGCCGGGACATCGAGGTCGTCCTCGATCTGTCCCGCATGGACGACATCTCCTACGATCGCGACCGCCGGGCCTTCTCCGTCCAGCCCGGCGCGCCCCTCGGCCGGGTCTACGACCGCCTCTACAAGGGCTGGGGCGTGTACCTCCCGGCCGGCAACTGCCCCACGGTCGCGGCGGGAGGCCACATCCAGGGCGGCGGCTACGGGTCCATGAGCCGGCGCGACGGCCTCGCCGTCGACCATCTGTACGGCATCGAGATCGTGGTCGTCCGGGCGGACGGCACCGCCCGCACCGTCGTGGCCACGCGCGAGCCCGACGACCCCCACCGGGAGCTGTGGTGGGCGCACACCGGAGGGGGCGGGGGGAACTTCGGTGTCGTCACCCGGTACTGGCTGCGTTCGCCCGGAGCGACGGGGAACGATCCGGCCGCACAGCTTCCCACTCCACCGCGCGAGGTGTGGCTGAGCGAGGTCGCCTGGCCGTGGGACCGGCTGTCCGAGGCACGCTTCACGCGGCTGATGCGCAACCACGGCGACTGGCACACCCGCAACAGCGGGCCTGACTCCCCTTACACCGCGCTGTTCAGCCAGCTCAAACCGTTCCACAGGTCGGCCGGAGCGGTCGTGCTCGACTCGCTGGTGGACGCCGGCGCCCCCGACGCCGAGGGGATGCTGCGACGCTACGTCGCCGCGGTCGGGGAAGGGCTCGGGATCCGGCCCCAGGTCCGCCAGTACCGGCGGATGCCGTGGCTGCACGCCACGCACTGGTCCGGGTTCACCGGCCCCGATCCGACGATCCGGTTCAAGGGCAAGTCCGTGTACGCGCGCAGCACCTACACGGACGCGCACATCGCGGCCGCCTACCGCCACCTGACGCGTGACGACTTCGACAACCCCGGCGCGCTTCTCATGATCGCGTCGTACGGGGGAGCGGTGAACCGCGTCGCCCCCGATGCCACCGCGGTGCCGCAGCGGGACTCCGTGCTCAAGTACCAGGTCGTCTCGCTGTGGGACGACGCGGCCGACGACGCGGCCAACATCGCCTGGGTGCGGGAGTGCTACCGCGACATGTTCGCCGCCACCGGCGGCGTGCCGGTGCCGAACCGGACCACCGACGGCTGCTTCGTCAACTACGCCGACGCCGACCTGGGCGACCCGCGCTGGAACAGCTCGGGAGTGCCCTGGCACGACCTCTACTACAAGGACGGCTACCGGCGGCTGCAGCAGGTCAAGGCCGCTTGGGATCCCACCGGATTCTTCCGCCACGCCCAGTCCGTCCGTCCCGCGTGACCTCCGGCCGGCACCGCCGGCCGACCTGCCACACGGGGCCACGCCGCCCCACCGACCCCTGCCGAGGTGATCTTCGTGTCCACTGCTCCGGCCGCGCCGGAACGCTCCTCCAGGCTGCCCTCACTGACGGGACTGCGCTTCTTCGCAGCCTTCCTCGTCTTCCTGTTCCACCTTTCGCTGCTCGACGCCTACTCCACCGACGGGGAGGGCAACGGGCCGTTCGCGTCCGCCCTCCGCAACGGCGGATGGGCCGGTGTCACCTTCTTCTTCATCCTGAGCGGATTCGTCCTGACCTGGTCCGTCCGCGACGGCGACACCACCCGCGCCTTCTGGGGACGCCGCCTGGCCAAGATCCTCCCCAACCACGTCGTGACCTTCTTCCTCGCCCTGGCCTCCTACGCCTACGTGTCGGCCACCTGGGGCCAGGGCATCCCCAACTTCCTGCTGTTACAGGCGTGGATACCCCGCGACGACGTCTTCTTCAGCATCAACAACCCCAGTTGGTCGCTCTCCTGCGAACTGGTCTTCTACCTGCTGTTCCCGGCCCTGCACCGGCGGGTGTCCCGCATCCGCGCCGACCGGCTGTGGTGGTGGGCCGCGGGGACGGCGGCGGTCATCGTCCTGCTCCCCCTCGCCGCCCAACTGCTGCCCACAGGGGAGAGGTTCGGTCCGAACCACGCCAACTCTCCGCTGTACGGCCACTCGATCACCCAGATGTGGTTCGTCTACATCTTCCCGCCCATCCGGGTGCTCGACTTCCTGCTCGGCATCCTGATGGCGCGCATCGTGCTGTCCGGCCGGTGGATCGGCCTCGGCGCCCGGCCCGCACTGGCCCTCACGGCCGCCGCGTACGCGGTGAGCCTCGGCGTCCCCTTCCTCTTCTCCCTCAACGCCGTCGTCGTCGTCCCGTTCGCCCTGTTCATCGCGGCCGTGGCGGCCCGCGACGCCCGGGGCCGGCCCACCGCGGTGAGCGGGCGGGTCTGTGTGTGGCTCGGTGAGGTGTCGTTCGCCTTCTACCTCGTCCACCAGATCCTGCTGTCCGTCACGCAGGAACGGTTCGGGTTCCGGGAGGCGGACTCGCTCGGCGAGGCCGTCGGCGTGGCGGTGCTGGCCGCCGCCGTGAGCCTCCTGCTGGCCTGGCTGCTCTACATCGGCGTCGAACGGCCCGTCATGCGGGCGTGGGGACGCCGGAGCCGGACGCCTCGTGAGACCAAGCGGCCGGAGCCCGCCCGTCCGATGCCGGACGACACCGACCGTCCCGTCACCGTGGGCACGACCTGAGACATCCGTCGCGGCGTCGCCCCCGACGGGGCCCCGACGCCCGCGGGCACGGGTTCGGCGCCCCACGACAGGCGCCGTACCGTGCCCGCGGGCCACCGGGACAGCCCCTCGCCGGGCGGGGCCACCGGGGCGACGACGAAGGAGATCCCCATGCCCCTGCCCGTCTTCGCGATGATGGCCTGCACCTTCTGCATCGGCACCGCCGAGAGCGTCATCGCCGGCATCCTCCCGTCCATCGCGCGGGAGGTCGGCGTCTCCCTCCCCGCGGTCGGCCTGCTGATCAGCGCATACGCGCTCGCGGTCGTTCTCGCCGGCCCGCTGGTCACGGCGGCCACGGCAGGCCTCCGCCGTGCCGTGCTCATGCCCGCCCTGATGCTCGTGTTCGTCGTGGGCAACGTGCAGGCGGCGCTGGCCCCCGGGTTCGGCTGGCTGATGTCGGGCAGAGTGGTGAGCGCCGTCGTCCACTCCACCCTCATCGCGGTCTTCGTGGCCACGGCGCGCGACATGGCGCCCCCGGAGCACAGGGCGGCCTGGGGGGCCAAGGTCACCCTGGGCATCGGCCTGTCGAGCGTGGCCGGTGTTCCCGTCGGAACCCTGGTGGGGGAGGCCTTCGGATGGCGCGCCACGTTCTGGTCGCTCGCCGGGCTGAGCCTGGCCGCCACCGTGCTGCTCACCCGGTGCACCGTGCCCGAGGCCGTGCCGCTGACGGTGCCGCGCCGGCCGGAGGCGCCCGGCGCGGACCGACGGCGCGCACCGGCCCTGCCGGGCCCCGTCCTCCTCGTCGCGCTGGTGATCACGCTGGGCACGGGAGGGGTGTTCGCCCTCTACACCTACGCCTCGCCCTACCTCACACAAGCGGTGGGTCTCGACCCGCGCGCCGTCACCGTGCTGTTGCTGCTCTACGGGGCGGGCGGCGTCGTCGGCAACTCGCTCGGCGGCCGGGCGGCGGACCGCTTCCCCCACGCGGCGGTGCCCGTGACCCTGGGCACGGCCACCGCGGGGCTCCTCCTGCTGGCGCTGCCGCCCGGCAACGGGTGGGTCGTCGCCGCGCTGTTCTGCCTGCTGGGAGCGGCCTACTTCGCCGGCATCCCGGCACTCAACACGCGCATCGTGGCCGCGGCGGGGCCCTCGTCCCCCACGATGGCCCTGACCGTCAACAACTCGGCCTTCTGCGTCGGCATCGCGCTGGGGAGCTGGCTCGGCGGCCTGCTGCTCTCCCATGGCCACGGCCTTCCGTCCGTCGCCGCCGCAGGCGCGGCACTGACCGCGACGGCCTGGGGGCTCTCCCTCGCGCGTCCCGGTCACGGGGCTGGACGGAGGACGACGCGGGTCACGGCCGTCGGCACGACCGCCGGCCTTCCCGACCCCTTCCCCGCGGGCGGAGACCGCCCCCGCACCACCGGCCGGCGGGAGCACGAGGTGCACACACGGACGCCCCCGCCGACGTAGTTCCGGCGTTGCCCCGGTCGGCCGGTCCGCCGGTCCGTGCGTCGCCCGCCCCGGCAGGCTGCCGTCGCGAGCCCCCGGCCGTCACCCGCCACCGGGCACGACGAAGCCCCGGTCCGCCTCCCCGCGGGGCCCGGCGGGCCGGGGCTTCGTCGTGCCCGTCAGGGCCTCACGGCTTGCGGGCCAGGCCCCCGTGCTCGCCGATCAGCTCCGGGGCGGGGCCGTCCGGGTCCGGGCGCCACTCGGTCACCGGGACCACACCGGGCTCGACCAGCTCCAGACCGTCGAAGAACGCCGTGATCTCGTCCACGGTCCGCAGGATGTACGGGGCGGCCCCGCTGTTGTTGTACGCGTCCTGCGCCTGCTCGAACTCCGGGTCGATGCCCCGCGATCCGTCGTTGATCGACAGGTAACTGCCCGACGGCAGCCCGGCCATGAGCCGGGTGACGATCGCACGCGCCTGGTCGTAGTCCGGGATGTGCCCCAGGATGTTGCTCAGGATCAGCGCCGTGGGACGGCTGAAGTCCAGCGTCCTCGCCGCCGCCTCCAGCACCCGCTCCGGGTCGCGCACGTCCGAGTCGACGTAGGCGGTCGCCCCCTCGGGCGTCGAGTACAGCAGCGCGCGGGCGTGCGCCAGCACCATCGGGTCGTTGTCGACGTAGACGATGCGGGCCTCCGGGGCCAGGCGCTGCGCGACCTCGTGCGTGTTGTCGGCCGTCGGCAGACCCGTGCCGACGTCGAGGAACTGCCGGATGCCCGCCTCCTCGACCAGGTACGTGATGTTGCGGCGCAGGAACGCGCGGCTGCTGCGGGCGATGGTGACGATGCCGGGGAACACGGCGGTGTAGGCGTCACCGGCCTGCTCGTCCACCGGGTAGTTGTCCTTGCCGCCCAGCCAGTAGTTCCAGATGCGGGCCGAGTGCGGCACCGACGTGTCGATGTTCTGCTGCGAAGGTCCGGGCGGGGTAGCGGGGTCGCTCATGGGTACGGTCCATCTCTCAGCCGAGGCACGGGTGATCCAGCACAACCTATGCCCCAACGGGGAGAGTGCGCACTTCAGTTCGCACACTCCGCGGGTCGCGTCGTCCGGCCTGCGCGCCGCCCGGCTCCCGCGCCGCCCGGCTCCCGCGCCGCCCGGCTCCCGCGCCGCCCGGCTCCCGCGCCGCCCGGTCCCGGCCGGCCCGCGGGCGGGTGCCCGCCCCCGGCGGGTGATCGGTACCCTGCCGGCATGTTCACGACCCGCCCCACCCTTCAGGGCACCTTCGGCATGGTGTCGAGCACCCACTGGCTCGCCTCGCAGTCGGCGATGGCGGTCCTGGAGGACGGCGGGAACGCCTACGACGCGGCCGTGGCGGGGGCCTTCGTGCTGCACGTCGTCGAGCCCCACCTCAACGGTCCCGCCGGAGAGGTGCCCATCCTCCTCGCCCCGGCCGGCGGCCCGGTGCGGGTGCTGTGCGGGCAGGGCGTCGCCCCGGCCGGGGCGAGTGCCGCCCACTACCGCGGCCTCGGCCTGGACCTCGTCCCCGGCACCGGACCGCTCGCCGCGGCCGTGCCCGGCGCCTTCGACGCCTGGATGCTGCTGCTGCGCGACCACGGCACCAAGCCGCTCGCCGACGTCCTGAAGTACGCCATCGGCTACGCCGAGCACGGGCACCCCCCGGTGGAGAACGTCGGCGCCACCGTCGAGACCGTGCGCCACCTGTTCGAGACCGAGTGGACGTCCTCGGCCGAGGTCTACCTGCCCGGCGGCCGCTCCCCGCGCCCCGGCACCCCGCTGCGCAACCCGGCCCTCGCCGCCACCTGGCGCCGCCTGCTCATCGAAGTCGGCGGCGCCGGGGACCGCGAGGCGCAGATCGAGGCGGCCCGCGCGGTCTGGCGCACCGGCTTCATCGCCGACGCCCTGGTCCGGCAGGCCGCCCGGCCCACCCTGGACACCAGCGGCGAACGCCACCGCTCCACCCTCACCGGAGACGACCTCGCCTCCTGGTCGGCGACCTACGAGGACCCGGTCACGTACGACCACGACGGCTGGACCGTCTGCAAGGCCGGACCTTGGAGCCAGGGGCCGGTCCTGCTGCAGCAGCTCGCCCTGCTCCCGTCCGCCCTGCCGCCCCACGGCTCCGCCGAGTACACCCACCTGCTGATCGAGGGCTGCAAGCTGGCCATGGCCGACCGGGAGGCCTGGTACGGCGACGCCGCCGAGGTGCCGCTCGGCGACCTGCTCTCCGACGCGTACAACGCCGAACGCCGGACCCTCGTCGGTCACCGCGCCTCGCACGCACTGCGCCCCGGCAGCCCCGGCGGACGCACCCCGCGGCTCGCCGCCCACGCCCGGGATGCCGCCGTCGGCCCCGGCGGCACCGCGCCCGGCGCCGGCGAACCCACCGTCGCCAAGCACCCGACGTCGCCCGTGCCCGGCGAACCCGAGGTCGGCGGGGACGGCGCCACCCGCGGCGACACCTGCCACCTGGACATCGTCGACCGCTGGGGCAACATGATCGCGGCCACCCCCAGCGGCGGCTGGCTCCAGTCGAACCCGGTCGTCCCCGAACTCGGCTTCCCCCTCGGCACCCGGCTGCAGATGACCTGGCTGGAGGACGGCCTGCCGAACACCCTCACCCCCGGCCGCCGCCCCCGCACCACCCTCAGCCCCAGCATCGCCCTGCGCGACGGGCGGCCCGTCCTCGCCTTCGGCACGCCGGGCGGGGACCAGCAGGACCAGTGGCAGCTGCACTTCTTCCTCGGCGTCGCGCTGCGCCCGCCGGTGCGCGGCGGGCTCGACCTGCAGGGCGCGATCGACGCCCCGAACTGGCACAACGACAGCTTCCCCGGCTCGTTCCACCCGCGCGGCATGCGCCCCGGCAGCGTCACCGTCGAATCCCGCACCGACCCGGCGGTCGTCCGCGAACTGCGGCGCCGCGGCCACCACGTCACCGTCTCGGACGCCTGGTCGGAGGGCCGGCTGTGCGCGGTCGCCCGCGACCCGGCCACCGGCGTGCTCTCCGCCGCCGCGAACCCGCGCGGCATGCAGGGCTACGCGGTGGGCCGCTGAGCCCATACCCCCGCGGTCCGACAGCCCATTTTTCCCCGGGCCGTCGCCGCTAGCACACCGGGCCGCTGGGGTTTGTCAAGCGGGCATGGTCTCATGGAGGAATGATCGAGGACAACGAAACCATCGAGGAGTTTCTCGCCCGGCACGCCGACGACGTGGAGGAATCCGTCCGGAAGGCCGCCGCGCAGGAAATCATGCCGCGCTGGCGCCGACTCACCGAACACGAGGTGGACCGCAAGAGCGGCCCGCACGACCTCGTCACCGACGCCGACCGCCAGGCCGAGCTGTACCTGACGGACGCCCTGCGCGCCCTGCTGCCCGGCTCCGCCGTCGTCGGCGAGGAGGCGGTGCACGACAACCCCGGCATCTACGGCGCGCTGCGCGAGGACGCACCCGTCTGGATCGTCGACCCCGTCGACGGCACCCGGCAGTTCGTGCACGGCGACACCGGGTTCTGCACCCTGGTCGCCCTCGCCCACCGCGGCGTCGTGCACGCCTCCTGGACCTACGCCCCCGCCCGTGACCAGATCGCCACCGCCGTCCGCGGCCAGGGCGCCTTCCTGGACGGTGAGCGCCTCGACGCCGGCTCCCCGGAGCCCGGCCGCGACCTGCGGGTGGCCACCTCCCACCCGGACTTCACCACCGACGAGCAGAAGCGCGCCCTGCTCGGCCTGAACACCGAGGGCGTCGCGCCCCGCTCCTGCGGTTCGGCCGGACTGGAGTACCTGGACATCGCGCGCGGCGCCTGCGACGCCACCGCCTTCTGCTGGGAGGCAGCCTGGGACCACGCCGCGGGCCTGCTCCTGGTCGAGGAGGCGGGCGGCGCCCACCTGACCCGCGCCGGCGTCCCCTTCCGTATCACCGGGGACAACGTCCTGCCCTTCACCACGGCCCGCGACGAGGCCACCGCCCGCCGGGTCGTGGACCTGCTGTCGGCCGGCGCCTGACCGGCACCCACGCCCCGCCCCCGCCCCAACTGCCCGCCGCCCGCGGCAGGTGGGGCGGCGCGGCCCCGCCTATGCTGATCCCCCTGGCCGTCGGCTGACGAAGGAGTCCGAAGGTGCCGTCGATGCTCGATGCGGTCGTCGTGGGTGCGGGACCGAACGGCCTGACCGCCGCCGTGGAGCTGGCCCGGCGCGGCTTCTCCGTCGCCCTGTTCGAGGCGAAGGAGACGGTGGGCGGCGGCGCCCGCACCGAGGAACTGACCCTGCCCGGCTTCCGCCACGACCCCTGTTCCGCCGCGCACCCCCTCGGCATCAACTCGCCCGCCTTCCGGGCCCTCCCGCTGCAGCGGTACGGGCTCGAGTGGCTGCACGCCGACCTGCCCATGGCCCACCCCTTCCCGGACGGCACGGCGGCCGTGCTGTCCCGGTCGGTCGCCGAGACCGCGGCCTCCTTCGGCCCCCGCGACGCCGGCACCTACCGCCGTCTGGTGTCGCCCTTCCTGCCCCGGTGGGACACCCTCGTCCGCGACTTCATGTCCCTGCCGGCGACCGCGCTGCCCCGCGACCCCGTCACCCTCGCCCGCTTCGGCCTGGCCGGCCTCCCCCCGTACAGCTGGCTGATGCGCCGTTTCCGCGACGAGCCGGCCCGCACCCTGCTCGCCGGCCTCGTCGCCCACGTGATGGCCCCGCTGGGCGGCTTCGCCACCAGCGCCGTCGGCCTCGTGTTCGCCCTCGCCGCGCACGCCCGCGGCTGGCCGGTCGCCCGCGGCGGCTCCCAGTCCCTCTCCGACGCCCTCGCCGCCCACCTCAAGGACCTCGGCGGCCTGATCCACACCGACTACGAGGTCAAACGCCTCGACGACCTGCCCCCGGCCCGCGCCTACGTCTTCGACACCTCGCCCACCGCACTGGCCCGCATCGCCGGCCTCGGCACCGCCTACGCGGGCTACCGCTACGGCCCCGGCGTCTTCAAGATCGACTACGCGCTGGACGGCCCCGTCCCGTGGACCGCCCCCGAGGCCCGGGCCGCCGGAACCGTGCAGATCGGCGCCGACAGCACCGAGATCGCCACCGCCCTGCGCTCCGCCGCCCGCCAGGACCGCGCCCCCGACGCGCCGTTCCTGATCACCGTCCAGCCCAGCGTCGCCGACCCCACCCGCGCTCCCGAGGGCAAGCACGTCTTCTGGGCCTACGGCCACGTCCCGCACGGCTGGACCGGCGACCTCACCGACGCCATCGAACGCCAACTGGAGCGCTACGCCCCGGGGTTCCGCGACCTCGTCCTCGCCCGCGCCACCGCCGGGCCCCCCGAACTGGCCGCCCGCAACGCCAACTACGTCGGCGGCGACATCGGCACCGGCGCCGCCTCCGGGCTCCGGCTGCTGCTGCGCCCGAAGCCCACGCTGTTCCCGTACGCCACCCGGCACCCCGCCGTGTACCTGTGCTCGTCGGCCACCCCGCCCGGCCCGGGCGTGCACGGCATGTCGGGCCACAACGCGGCGAAGGCGGTATGGAGGAGGCTCCGCCGGACATGAGCGCCACCCTCACCCTCGTCCAGGGCGACATCACCCGCCTGCGGGTCGACGCCATCGTCAACGCGGCGAACTCCTCACTGCTCGGCGGCGGGGGAGTGGACGGCGCGATCCACCGCCGGGGCGGCCCGGAGATCCTCGCCGAATGCCGCGCCCTGCGCGCCTCCCGCCTCGGCAAGGGCCTGCCCACCGGCCGCGCGGTCGCCACCACCGCGGGCCGCCTGGACGCCCGTTGGGTGATCCACACCGTCGGCCCGGTGTTCAGCGCGGACGAGGACCGCTCGCACCTGCTGGCGTCCTGCCACCGGGAGGCGCTCCGCGTCGCCGACGAACTCGGCGCCCGCACGGTGGCGTTCCCCGCCATCTCCACCGGCGTCTACGGCTGGCCGCTCGACGACGCCGCCCGCATCGCGGTGGACACCGTACGGGCCACGAGCACCGAGGTGGAGGAGATCACCTTCGCCCTCTTCGACGAGCGCGCGTACGAGGCGTTCGCGGCCCGGGCGGGCTGAGCCCCGCCCGCCCCCGGAATGATCCACCCGGGCCCCGGGTTCATGTCTGGTACCGACGATCTCCGAGGAGCCGACATGTCCGACGCGCCCGCGGTCCGCGAACTCCGCCTGGTGGTCACCGCACCCGACTACGACGAGGCACTGCGCTTCTACCGGGACGTCCTCGGTCTCACCGAGCGCGCCGCGTTCAGCTCCGCCGACGGCCGCGTCACCATCCTCGAGGCCGGCCGGGCCACGCTGGAGCTGACCGACCCGAACCACGCCGCCTTCATCGACGAGGTCGAGGTGGGCCGCCGGGTGGCCGGACACGTGCGGGTCGCCTTCGAGGTGGACGACTCCACCGCCGTCACGGCCCGACTGGCCGCCGCCGGCGCCGAGGTGATCGCCGAGCCGGCCCGCACCCCCTGGAACTCCCTCAACTCCCGCCTGGAGGCCCCGGGCGCCCTCCAGTTGACCCTGTTCACGGAGCTGGACGGGACGGAGGAACGAGATGCCGACGGGACGGAGGTCCCAGACGTCGACGGGAGGGAGGAACGGGAAGGGGACGCCTAGGCTCGGCACGGGCACCGGACAGGGACGGTTCCCCACGACGCCTCGGCGTCAGCACGCCTCCGCGTCCCGCCCGGCCCCGCAGGTCCCCAGGCTGCACCACCTCCGCCGTCCGTCCTCGTCGAGGAACAGCCAGCCGCAGTCCGGGCTCGGACAGGTGCGGACGGTGAACCGGCGGGGATCGGCGAGCAGATCGCCCGCGCGCAGGGCGACGGCGCGCAGGGGCAGGTGCAGTCCCGACGACGGGGACGGCTGCCAGCGCCCCAGACCGTCCTCGCGCCGGACGAACACGGACGACCGGGCGGCCCGCTGCACCTCCTCGGCGACCGCACGGAAGGCGCGGCCGTCCCGCGGGTCCCTCAGGCAGGCGCGCAGTTCGCCGCGGAAGCGCCGGGCCTCGTCGAGCGCGGCGGCGGCCTCCTCCGGCCGCCGGTCCGCCTGCTCGCGCAGCACGGCCACCTGCCGGGCGTCGATCAGGTTCAGGTGCCCGGCCCACACGGCGAGCGTGGCGTGGTCCCGCAGCCATTCCGATCCGGGCCGTGGATCCCCGCCCCAGCCGGCGTAGGTGTTGCAGAACTCCAGCGCCGGGTGCCCGCCCGTGCTCCACGGCAGCCACCGGCCGTCGACCCGCACCGCGTGGACGGGCCCCGGCGGCCGGTCCAGCCGGGGGTCGGCGCGCAGCACGCGCTCGTGCAGGGTGCGCAGCCCGGGGTGGGGTGCGACGCCGAGTTCCGCCGCCAGCAGGCGGCGGGTGCGGTCGTACAGCTGGAGCGCCTCGGCCTGGCGTCCCGCGCGGTACAGGGCGGTCATGCCGGCGGCGACCAGGGACTCGCGGGTGGGGTGCTCCGCGACCACCGGGAGCAGGTCCACGACCACCCGGTCGTGCATCCCCATGTCGAGCCGGTCCTGCGCCCGGTGCTCCACGGCGGACAACCGCAGCTCGGTGAGGCGCACCCCGAGGCCGCCGCGCAGCCGGTCGTCCGCGACATCGGCGAGCAGCGGGCCCCGCCACAGTGCCAGGGCCGCGTCGTAGTCGCGGATCCGCTCCACCGGATCGGTGGCCGCGGCCGCCTTCCCGGCGAGCGCGGTGAACTCCCGCACGTCGGTCGAGTAGGGCCCCGGCTCCACGACGTACCCGTCATGCCGGGTGCCGACCTGCACCCCGTACGGATCCAGCGCGGCACGCAGCCTGCCCACGTAGGTGTGGACGGTCGCCCGGGCCGACGCGGGCGGTGCGGCGTCCCACAGCAGCGCGATGAGGCGTTCGGTCGTCACGACGCGCCCCGCGTGCAGCAACAGCACCCCCAGCAGGCACCGTTCCTGCCGGCGGTTTCCCAGTGCCACCGGCTGTCCGTCGTGGCGGGCGGCGAACGGGCCGAGCAGCTGGAACTCCATGGTGGGCCCGGAGCCTAGCAGCGCGGTGCGCCGGGCAGGATGGTCAGCTCTTGGTCAGGGCCCGGGGGAAGACTGCGACGTGCCACCCCCTCCGAGCCCCGACACCAGGGAGAACCCCATGCGACGAGCCGCCCTCGCCCCGCTGGCGCTGACCGCCGTACTCCTCGGCGCGACCCCGGCGAACGCCGGGACGGACACCGGCTGGGAACCGGCCCCCTCCGCCCCCTGGGACGTCGCCGCCGGCGCGCGCTGCGACTTCCCCGTCCACGGCGAGCCGGTGGTCGACGAGGTGGTGCAGCGGGTGCTGAGCACCCACCCCGACGGCTCCCCGAAGCGGGTCGCGTACCAGGGCGACCTGGTCGTACGGGTCACCAACACCGACACCGGCGCCCACCACGACGCCGACGTGAGCGGCTCCGCCCTGGTCGAGTACCGGCCCGACGGCTCCCAGTTCTGGGCCGTGCACGGTCCGGTCCTGGTCGGCGTGGGCGAGGGCAGCCTGCCGCGCGGGCTGTACGTCGTCGACGGGGTCTACACGATGGACATCAGCGCCACCGGCCACAAGGACGTCCACCTCCTCCACGGGACCACCGACGACCTCTGCGCACGCATCGGCTGACGGCGTCCGGGCCACCCGCCCGCGCCCATGGGCGCGGGCGGAGCGGCCCGGGCGGTGACGCGGGTCCGGGGACGCCGGCGCGTGGATGCGGGCGGCCGGACGCGGACGAGTGGATTCGCCGGGACGGTCCGGCAGGCGATCCGCCCCGGCGCAGGACCGCCGACGTCCATGTCGGATTTCCGCCGGAACCGGGCCGCCCCATGCCGGATCCTTGAGGCATGCGGAAGGGCATGCACACCGACACCGAGCGCTGCGTGCGCGCCGTGCGGTCCAAGGACGCGCGGTTCGACGGCTGGTTCTACACCGCCGTCCTGACCACCGGCATCTACTGCCGGCCCAGCTGCCCGGTGGTGCCGCCGAAGGCCGAGAACATGGTCTTCCACCCCAGCGCGGCGGCCTGCCAGCAGGCCGGCTTCCGCGCCTGCAAGCGCTGCCGGCCCGACACCAGCCCCGGCTCCCCGGAATGGAACCACCGGGCCGACGCGGTCGCCCGCGCCATGCGGCTGATCACCGACGGGGTGGTGGACCGCGAGGGCGTGCCCGGGCTCGCCGCCCGGCTCGGCTACAGCACCCGGCAGGTCGAACGCCAGCTGCTCGCCGAGCTCGGCGCGGGCCCCCTGGCCCTCGCCCGCGCCCAGCGCGCCCAGACCGCCCGCCTGCTCATCGAGACCACGACGCTGCCCATGGCGGAGATCGCCTTCGCCGCAGGGTTCTCGTCCGTGCGGACCTTCAACGACACGGTGCGCGAGGTCTTCGCGCTCTCCCCGAGCGGCCTGCGCGCCCGGGCGCCCCGCCAGGACGCCCGCCACACCGCCGGCGCGCTGTCCCTGCGGCTGCCGTTCCGGACCCCGCTCCACCCCGACAACCTCTTCGGCCACCTCGCCGCGACCGCCGTACCGGGCGTGGAGGAATGGATCCCCCACAGCCTTGAGGGCGTGGGAGGTGCCCCCAACGGCGCCTACCGCCGCACCCTGCGCCTGCCCTACGGGCACGGCATCGTCGCCCTCGCCCCGCGCGCCGACCACATCGCGTGCCGCCTCACCCTCAGCGACCTGCGCGACCTGCCCGTCGCCATCAGCCGCTGCCGCCGCCTGCTCGACCTGGACGCCGACCCCGTCGCCGTCGACGGCCACCTGCGCACGGACCCCGTCCTCGCGCCCCTCGTCGACCAGGCCCCCGGCCGGCGCGTGCCGCGCACGGTCGACGCGGCGGAGTTCGCGATCCGCGCGGTCCTCGGCCAGCAGGTCTCCACGGCCGCCGCCCGCACCCACGCCGCCCGCCTGGTCAGCGCCCACGGCGAACCGGTCCACGACCCCGAGGGCGGCCTCACCCACCTCTTCCCGACACCGGGCGCCCTGGCCGCGCTCGACCCCGACGCCCTGGCCCTGCCACGCGCCCGCCGCACCACCCTCACCACCCTGGTCCGCGCCCTCGCGGACGGCGACCTCCCCCTGGGCGTGGACAGCGACTGGCCCGAGACCCGCGCGCGGCTCCTCGCCCTGCCCGGCTTCGGCCCGTGGACCGCCGACGTCATCGCCATGCGCGCCCTCGGCGACCCCGACGCCTTCCTGCCCACCGACCTCGGCATCCGCCGTGCCGCCCGCGGCCTGGGCCTGCCCTCCACACCCGCCGCCCTCACCGCCCGCGCGGCGGCCTGGCGGCCCTGGCGGGCCTACGCGGTGCAGTACCTGTGGGCGACGGACAGCCACCCGATCAACGTCCTCCCGGCACGAGAAGCCTGAGAAGCCCCTACGAGCCCGGCATGAGCACTGGAGAATCGAAGCCCATGAAGCAGCACACCGTGATCGACAGCCCCTACGGCCCGCTGACCCTCGTCGCCGACGACGACGGCGTCCTGTGCGGCCTCTACATGACCGGGCAGCGCCACCGCCCGCCCGAGGAGACCTTCGGCGACCGCGACGACACGCCCTTCGCCGAGGCGCGCGAGCAGCTGTCGGCGTACTTCGCGGGCGAGCTGAAGGAGTTCACCCTCCCGCTGCGCCCGCACGGCACCCCGTTCCAGCGCCGCGTCTGGGACGAGCTGAGGCGCATCCCCTACGGCGAGACCCGTTCCTACGGCCGGCTCGCCGAGGCCCTCGGCAGCCCCAAGGCGTCCCGCGCCGTCGGCCTCGCCAACGGCCGCAACCCCATCGGCATCGTCATCCCCTGCCACCGCGTCATCGGCGCCTCCGGCGGCCTCACCGGCTACGGCGGCGGCCTGGAGCGCAAGCAGCGCCTGCTGGACTTCGAACGGGGCGCGGGCCTGTTCTGACCGGCGGGGCCGGTGCCGCCGGTGTCAGCCGGTCCCGCCCTCGGCGCCGATCCGGTGCAGCAGTGCCGGCAGCGCCGTGCCGATGGGTTCGCGGACCACCTCGTCGGCGATCTCGTCGTACGGGGTCGGTTCCGCGTTGACGATGATCAGCCGGGCCCCGTGGTCGGCCGCGACGCCGGCGAGACCGGCGGCGGGCTGGACCTGGAGGCTGGTGCCGACGGCGAGGAACACCGAGCAGCCCTTGGCGATCGCGAGGGCATCCGCCAGCACGGCGGGATCGAGCCGCTCGCCGAACATCACCGTCGCGGACTTCAGGATGCCGCCGCATTCCCGGCACGGCGGATCCGGCTCCCCGGCCTCCACCCGCGCCAGCGCGTCCGCCATCGGCCCCCGCGCGGAGCAGTCGGTGCACACCACCTCGCGGACGGTGCCGTGCAGCTCCAGCACCTTGCGGGCGGGCATCCCGGCGAGCTGGTGCAGACCGTCGACGTTCTGCGTGATCACCCGCACCGCCGCCGCCCCGGACCGTTCCAGCTCGGCCACGGCACGGTGCGCGGCGTTCGGCTCGGCGGTCAGCGCGTCGTTCTTCCGTCGCAGCTGCCAGGACCGGCGCCGGATGTCCGGGTCACCCATGTAGTACTCGTAGGTCACCAGCTTCTCGGCCTCGGGGTCGCGACGCCAGACACCGTTCGGCCCGCGGTAGTCCGGGATTCCGGAGTCGGTGCTGATCCCGGCACCGGTGAGGAGCGCGACAAGGGGCTTGCTCATGCGGCCGAGGGTAGGCGGCCGGGCCCCCGTCCGGCGACCGCATATCCGCAGGCCCGGCCCGGCCTCCCGCTCAGTGCACCCGGTGGCCGTCCTCCAGCTCCGCGGTGCCCGAGCCCTCGTCCAGGACGTCCAGCGCGGCCAGCACCCGGCGGCCCAGCGCGCCCGGCAGGTGGGAGGCCAGCTCCGCGCGGGGCACCAGCCGCCAGGACAGCAGCTCCTCCTCCTGCAGCCGGATCGCCCCCAGCTCCTCCTCGCCGAGCACCCCGCCGTCGTACAGGTACGCCACCAGCGGCGGCCGCCCCGCACCCCGCACCCAGTCCACCGCCAGCAGCCGCCCCAGCTCCCGGTCCAGCCCGATCTCCTCGGCCGTCTCGCGCCGCGCGCCCTCCCGGGGCGTCTCCCCGTCGTCGGACTCGATCGTGCCGCCGGGCAGCGCCCAGCCCTCCCGGTAGTTCGGCTCCACGAGCAGCACCCGCCCCGCCCCGTCCCGGAAGAGCGCACCGGCTCCGGCGAGGACACGGGGGAGGGAGGCGATGTAGGAGGCGAAGTCCTGGACGTCCTGCGTGGTGGTCATGCCGGGAAGGGTAACCAAACGGCCCGTCCGCATTCCGCACCACCGGAGGCCCCCGTCCCGGCGCACGGCAGCACGCGCGGGTCCCCGGCCGGCACGGGGCGGCGCACACGCGGGGCGCACGGGGGAGGGGCACGCGGGTGGGGCACGCGGATGGGCATCCTCCCCGTTCAGCGGATCAGCCGTCCGCTTCCCGCGCCTCGCGGGCCAACCGCACCGTGCGCTCCGCCAGTTCGGTGATGCTGACGCCGTCGCAGCCGAAGACCGCGCTGCGGACCGTGTCGGCCAGCGGCGCACGCCACTGCTCGGGCACGGCCGCCGCGCCGCACAGGACGCCGGCCACCGAGCCCGCCGTCGCGCCGTTGGAGTCGGTGTCCAGGCCGCCGCGGACGGTGAGGGCGAGGGTGCGGGTGAAGTCGCCGTCGCCGTAGAGCAGCCCGGCGGTGAGGACGGCGGCGTTCGGCACCGTGTGGATCCAGCCGAGACCGGCCGTCTCGCGTTCGAGCGTGGCGAGGGTGTCCTCCCAGGCCAGTCCCGTCCCGTGCAGGGAGGCCGCGCGGCGCACGGTGCGGGCCAGGCGGCTGCTCGCCGGGATGACGGTCAGCGACGCCTCCACCGCCTCGCGCACCGTGTCCGCCGTGAACGCCGCCGCGATCAGCGCCGCCGCCCACATCGCGCCGTACACCCCGTTGCCGGTGTGCGAGAGCACCGCGTCCCGGCGGGCCAGCGCGGCGGCGCGGCGCGGGGCGCCGGGGGAGGTCCAGCCGTGGATGTCGGCGCGGATGAGGGCGCCGATCCACTCCTGGTACGGGTTGTCGTACGTGGCCGTCAGCGGGGGCTTCAACCCGTTCGCCAGGTTCCGGTACGCCGCCCGCTCCGCGGTGAACGTCTGGAGGTACGGCAGCCGCAGCAGCCACAGGTCGCCGACCTGCTCCGTGGTGAAGGCGAAGCCGTGCGTCTCCAGCAGGTGCAGGCCGAGGATCGAGTAGTCGACGTCGTCGTCGCGGCAGCTGCCGTGCACCCGGCCGCGCACGCAGGCCCGCCACTCCGGCCGCAGCAGGGCGGCCTCGTTCTCGCCGGGCGGCTCGGGCAGGTAGTCGGTCAGCGGCAGCGCGTCGGCCGCCCGCAGGTACCGGTCGATGCGGTCCCGCGTCCACACCTCGCCCTGCTCGACCGGCTTGCCGAGCATGTTGCCCGCGATCCGGCCCAGCCAGCCCCCGAGGACGCGATCGGCCAGCGCCGGGTCCGTGCCCACATCCGTGCCCACAGCGGTCATGGGTCCGGTCTACCCGAATCCGGGCCCGGCCGCCCTGGTCACCACGCGGGTCACCCCGTTCCACCGGCTGGTCGCCGCATGACGGCGGACGCGCCGGGCGGTTAAGGTCGCAGCGGCGCGACTGGTCCCGGACGGATGTGCGGGACCCGGACAGCGAGGGGATGGCAAGTGGCGGACACTGCAGTGGGCGGCACTCGATCGGCACGGTCGATCCAGCGGGTGCTCGTCGCCGCGGACAAGTTCAAGGGCTCGCTGACGGCCGTGGAGGTCGCCGACCGCGTGACGGCCGGGCTGCGCAGCATCGCGCCGGGCCTGGAGGTCGAGGCCCTTCCGGTGGCCGACGGCGGCGACGGCACCGTGGCGGCGGCGGTCGCGGCCGGGTTCGACCGGCGGGAGGTACGGGTCCAGGGCCCGCTCGGCGACCCGGTGACGGCCGCGTTCGCGCTGCGCGGCGACACCGCCGTCGTGGAGATGGCCGAGGCCAGCGGACTCCAGCGGCTCCCGCAGGACACCTTCGCGCCGCTCACCGCGTCCACGTACGGCTCCGGCGAGCTGCTGCGGGCCGCGCTGGACGCGGGCGCGCGCACCATCGTGTTCGGGGTGGGCGGCAGCGCCACCACCGACGGCGGGGCGGGGATGCTGGCGGCGCTCGGCGCCCGTTTCCTGAAGGCCGACGGCGAGCCGGTGGCGCCCGGCGGGGGCGGACTGGCCGAGCTGGCGTCGGCCGACCTGGCCGGTCTCGACCCGCGGCTGGGCGACGTCGAGCTGGTCCTCGCCAGCGATGTCGACAATCCGCTGACCGGCCCGAAGGGCGCCCCCGCCGTCTACGGGCCGCAGAAGGGCGCCTCACCGGAGGACGTGGAACGGCTGGACACGGCCCTCGGCCACTTCGCGAAGGTCCTGGAGGGCGCCGTCGGCTCCCGCGCCACCGAGTACGCCGCCTCCCCGGGCGCGGGCGCGGCGGGCGGCATCGGTTTCGGCGCGATGCTCGTCGGTGCCCGGTTCCGGCCCGGCATCGAGGTCATGCTGGACGTGCTCGGCTTCGCGCCGGCTCTGGAGCGGGCCGACCTGGTGATCACGGGGGAGGGGTCGCTGGACCAGCAGACCCTGCACGGCAAGGCCCCGGCCGGTGTCGCCGCCGCGGCCCGCGCCGCGGACCGGGAGGTCGTGGCGGTGTGCGGCCGGCTGGCCCTGCCCCCGGAGGAACTCGGACGGGCCGGCATCCGCAGGGCGTACGCCCTCACGGACCTCGAACCGGACGTCACCCGGTGCATCGCCGAGGCGGGCCCCATCCTGGAACGCACGGCGGCGCGCATCGCCCGCGATTTCCTGACCTGAGTCCCGGGGCGGGGCGGGGCGGGGCGGGGCCGGGCCGGGGCCGGAATGACCCCGGTGCTGTACCTGAGCCGCGGGGGCCGGGCCTGCGGGCCGCCGGCGCCCGAGCCGGTGGAGCCCTCGCCCACCCGCCACTCGACTGGGCCGGCAGCCGGCGTCTCCTTGCCCGAGCTCGCCAGGACGGTGCACAGCCGTTCCGGCGGGCTCCGGCACAGCAAAGGGCGCGGAACCCAACAAGGGGCGGCGGAGGGCCAAGGCCGGACCGGCCCGGTGCTGCGCCTGCGCCGCGGCGGCCACGGCCCCTGGGCTCCTCCGGGCTCCGGGCTCCGGCCTCCGGGCTTCGCCCACCCACCCCCTCGACTCGACCGGCCGCTCGGCCCCCGACCCGAGCCCGCCCACGACCGTCGAGGAACCGCCCCGCCGTGTTCGGGCACAAGGGCCACGCCCCCCTGCCTTCGGGCCCCGGCCCTCCGGGCCAACCGGCAGCCGGCAGCCGGCAACCGGCCCCCGGCCCGAGCCGCCCGGAACCGTCGGAGAACCGCCCCACCGCGCTCGGGCACAGCAAAGGGCCCCCGAACCCAAAGGGTCCGGGGGCCCACAGCCACACCGGCCAAGCCGAGCCGGCCGCTCCGGCCGAGCGCAGCGCTACGGCATCTGCGCCGCCCGCGCCTCCCGCCGGTTGTCGCGGAAGTTGTTCACCCGGCGTGCCGTGGCGAACAGCGGGATGACCGCGCCCATCACCAACTGCAGCGCGCACCCCGTCTGGAGCAGCAGCTGGCCGCTGGGCGCGTCGAACGCCCATGCCGCGAGCAGGCCCATGGACAGGACGATCCACGACAGCATGGCCACGGCGAGGCGCCCGCGCGGCTTCGGGTACTCGACCCGGCTCACCATCAGCCAGGCGGTGCCCAGGATCGCCAGCAGCGTCGCCACGAACGGCAGCTCGAGGAGCACGATCGAGACGACGGTCAGCGCGCCGAACGGCGAGGGCATGCCCTGGAAGGTGCCGTCCTTGACGGTGACGCAGGAGAACCTCGCGAGCCGCAGCACCACCGCCAGCAGCACCACGATCGCCCCGACCGCCGCCACTCTCTGGTGCGCGTCGTCGGCGACCATGCCGTAGACGAGGACGAAGTACGCCGGCGCCAGGCCGAAGCTGATCAGGTCGGAGAGGTTGTCCAGCTCCGCGCCCATCGGCGAGGAGCGCAGCTTGCGCGCGACCAGGCCGTCGAAGAGGTCGAAGACCGCCGCGCACAGCATCAGGATGACGGCCGTGGCCGCGCTGTGGCGGGCCATGCCGGTCTCCTGGCTGCCCGTGAGGTGCGGGATCAGGATGCCGGTGGTGGTGAAGTACACCGCCATGAAGCCACAGGTGGCGTTGCCCAGGGTGAGGGTGTCCGCTATCGACAGGCGGAGCGAGAGCGGCATCTCCTCCTCGTCCTCGTCCTGGTCGGCCTCGGGCACCCACCCGGCCTGTGTGTCGGGATCAATCACGGTCAATGCGAGTCACCCCTGCCACGGTCTTCTGACCGACCTCGACCGCGACCTCCACGCCCTCGGGCAGGTAGAGGTCGACACGCGAGCCGAAGCGGATGAGACCGATCCGGTCGCCCTGCTCGACCTTGGTGCCCTGCGGCACGTAGGGGACGATGCGGCGGGCGACGGCGCCGGCGATCTGGATCATCTCGATGTCACCGAGCTCGGTGTCGAAGTGCCAGACGACGCGCTCGTTGTTCTCGCTCTCCTTGTTGAAGGCGGGAACGAAACCACCGGGGACGTGCTCGACCGACGTTACGGTGCCATCCAGCGGCGCGCGGTTGACGTGGACGTTGAGCGGGCTCATGAAGATCGCGACACGCGTGCGGCCGTCCTTCCACGGCATGATGCTCTGCACCACTCCGTCGGCGGGCGAGATGACCCGGCCCCGGGTGATCTCGCGCTCGGGGTCGCGGAAGAACCACAGCATCCCCGCCGCCAGGGCGGTGGCGGGGACGGCTACGGCCTTCGCGGCACCCGAGCGGCGGGCACGCAGCAGGCTGACGGCCGCCGTGGCCACGGTCGGCAGAAGCCACGGCGAGGCTCCGCGCGCGAGGCGTACGCCGGTGCGGCTGTCGCGGGGTGCAGAGGTTTGGCTGTGGGGCATGGATGACCTTCGTAGCGGATCGTGCCGCGCACTGACGGGGGACGGCGGCTTTCCGGCGATCGTAGCGGCTCCGGGCGGCAACTGGGTAAGCCAGGCAACCGAGTCGACAGCCGAGGAGTGCTGACGGGGTGTGATCCTGTTTTCCAAGAAAACACCCCGTATCCGGACAAGTCAGCCCTGGAATCGATACTCTTCGAGCAGTCGCCGGCCGATGATCATTTTCTGGATCTCGGCCGTCCCCTCACCGATCAGCAGCATCGGCGCCTCACGGTAGAGGCGCTCGATCTCGTACTCCTTGGAGAAGCCGTAGCCGCCGTGGATCCGGAAGGCGTCCTCCACGACCTCCTTGCAGTACTCGGAGGCGAGGTACTTCGCCATCCCTGCTTCAAGGTCGTTTCGTTCCCCGGAGTCCTTTTTGCGTGCTGCGTTCACCATCATCGCATGCGCCGCCTCCACCTTGGTAGCCATCTCCGCCAGCTTGAACTGGATGGCCTGGTGCTGGGCGATCGGCTTGCCGAACGTGTGACGCTGCTGGGCGTACTGGACGCCCAGTTCGAACGCACGCTGAGCGACGCCGCAGCCACGCGCGGCGACGTTCACGCGGCCGACCTCGACCCCGTCCATCATTTGGTAAAAACCTCGGCCGGTGACCCCGCCGAGCACCCGATCGGCGGGAACCCGCAGGCCGTCCATGATGAGCTCGGTCGTGTCGACGCCCTTGTAGCCCATCTTGTCGATCTTGCCCGGGATGGTGAGGCCGGGACGCACCTCACCGAAGCCCGGCTCCTTCTCGACCAGGAAGGTGGTCATCGACCTGTGCGGCGCCGTGGCTGTTTCCGCAGGGGAGTGTCCTTCGTCACTGCGGACCAGAACGGCCACCAGCGACGAGGTTCCGCCGTTCGTCAGCCACATCTTCTGGCCGTTCAGGACGTACTCCTCGCCGTCCTTCACCGCCTTGGAGGTGATCGCCGACACGTCCGAGCCGAGGCCCGGCTCCGACATGGAGAACGCGCCGCGGATGTCGCCGGCCGCCATCCGGGGCAGGAAGTGGTCCTTCTGCTCCTGCGTGCCGTGCTGCTTGAGCATGTACGCCACGATGAAGTGGGTGTTGATGATGCCGGACACCGACATCCAGCCGCGGGCGATCTCCTCCACGCACAGCGCGTAGGTGAGGAGCGACTCGCCCAGACCCCCGTACTCCTCGGGGATCATCAGACCGAACAGACCCAATTCCCTGAGCCCGTCGACGATCTGCTGCGGATACTCGTCACGGTGCTCCAGCTCGGTGGCGACCGGGATGATCTCCTTGTCCACGAAGTCGCGGACGGTGGAGAGGATCTCCTGCTGGACGTCGGTCAGACCGGCGGTCTGGGCGAGACGGGCCATCGCTTACTTCCCCTGTTCCTTCAGCTCGGGGCGGCCCGGCTGCTCGCCGCCGCGCTCCTTGATGTACGTCTCGGTCGGCACCATCACCTTGCGGCGGAACACGCAGACCAGCGTGCCGTCCTGTTTGTAGCCCTTGGTCTCCACGTACACGATCCCGCGGTCGTTCTTCGACTTCGACGGCCACTTGTCGAGCACGGTCGTCTGGCCGTAGACCGTGTCCCCGTGGAAGGTCGGCGCCACGTGCCGCAGCGACTCGATCTCCAGGTTGGCGATGGCCTTGCCGGAGATGTCCGGCACCGACATGCCGAGCAGCAGCGAGTAGATGTAGTTCCCGACGACGACGTTCTTGCCGAAGTCCGTCGTCTTCTCCGCATAGTTGGTGTCCATGTGGAGGGGGTGGTGGTTCATCGTGAGGAGGCAGAAGAGGTGGTCGTCGTACTCGGTGACCGTCTTGCCGGGCCAGTGCTTGTACGTCGCCCCGACCTCGAACTCCTCGTAGGTGCGTCCGAACTGCATGGCGCTCAGCCCTCCGGGATCTCGAACGTGCTGGTGCGCTGCATGCCGGCGGCGCGCCCCTTGCCGGAGATGACCAGGGCCATCTTGCGGCTGGCCTCGTCGATCATCTCGTCGCCGAGCATCGCGGAGCCCTTCTTGCCGCCCGCCTCGGAGGTGTAGTAGTCGTACGCGTCCAGGATCAGCTCGGCGTGGTCGAAGTCCTCCTGCGAGGGGGAGAACACCTCGTTGGCCGCGTCCACCTGACCCGGGTGCAGCACCCACTTGCCGTCGAAGCCGAGGGCGGCGGCCCGGTCGGCGACCGCGCGGAAGCCGTCGACGTTGCGGATCTGCAGGTAGGGGCCGTCGATCGCCTGGAGGTTGTTGGCGCGGGCGGCCATCAGGATCTTCATCAGGATGTAGTGGTAGGCGTCCGCCGGGTAGCCGGGCGGCTGCTCGCCCACGACCAGCGACTTCATGTTGATGGACGCCATGAAGTCGGCCGGGCCGAAGATGATGGTCTCGACGCGCGGGGAGGCCTGCGCGATCTCGTTGACGTTGTTCAGGCCCTGCGCGTTCTCGATCTGCGCCTCGATGCCGATCCGGCCGACCTCGAAGCCCATCGTCTTCTCGATCTGCGTCAGCAGCAGGTCCAGCGCGACGACCTGCTGCGCGTCCTGCACCTTCGGCAGCATGATGCAGTCGAGGTTCGGGCCGGCGCCCTCGACCACGGTCACCACGTCGCGGTAGGTCCACTCGGTGGTCCAGTCGTTGACCCGGACCACGCGCGTCTTGCCGGTCCAGTCGCCCTCGTTGAGGAACTTCACGATGGTGTGCCGCGCCTCGGGCTTGGCCAGCGGCGCGCACGCGTCCTCCAGGTCGAGGAAGACCTGGTCGGCGGGGAGGCCCTGGGCCTTCTCCAGGAAGCGCGGGTTGGAACCCGGCACCGCCAGACAGGAGCGCCGGGGGCGCAGACGGTTGACCTGGGGAGCGGGGCTGGTCATGCGGGGACCTCCAGGGGGTCGAGCTTGTTCGCTGTGCGGATCTCGTCGACGATGCGGCCGATGATCCCGGTGATGTCGAAGTCCTTCGGGGTGAAGACCGCGGCCACTCCCGCGGCCCGCAGCGCCTCGGCGTCTCCGGTGGGGATGATGCCACCGGCGATCACCGGTATATCTGTGGCACCGGCCACATGGAGGCGCTCCAGCACGTCCGGCACCAGCTGGGCGTGCGAGCCGGAGAGGATGGACAGGCCGACGGCGTGCACGTCCTCCGCGAGGGCGGCGTCCACGATCTGCTCCGGGGTGAGCCGGATGCCCTGGTAGACCACCTCGAACCCGGCGTCGCGAGCCCGCACGGCGATCTGCTCGGCGCCGTTGGAGTGACCGTCCAGGCCCGGCTTGCCGACCAGGAAGCGCAGCTTGCCGACGCCGAGGTCCTGGGCCGTCAGCTCCACCTTGCGGCGCACCCGGCCGAGCGCGGTGCCCTCCTCGGCAGTCACCGCGAGCGGCGCGGACGACACGCCGGTCGGCGCGCGGAACTCGCCGAACACCTCGCGCAGAGCCCCCGCCCACTCGCCGGTGGTCACGCCGGCCCGGGCGCACTCCAGGGTGGCCTCCATCAGGTTGTCCGTGCCCTTCGCGGCCTCCTTCAGCCGCTCCAGCGCCTTGCAGGGGCGCGGGTGGTTGAACGGCGGCTGGTAGCGGGTGTCCCGCCACTCCTGGAGGGCGGCGACGACCCGGGCCTCGACCGCGGGGTCGACCGTCTGGATCGCGGTGTCCAGATCGGCGGTCAGCGGGTTGGGCTCGGTGCCCTCGAAGGCGTTCACACCGACGATCTTCTCCTCGCCGGACTCGATCCGGGCGCGGCGCGCGGCGTGCGAGGCGACGAGCTGCGACTTGAGGTAGCCGGACTCGACGGCGGCCATCGCGCCGCCCATCTCCTCGATGCGTTCCATCTCGGCGAGGGAGTCCTCGACCAGCTGCGCGACCTTCGCCTCGACCACCTTCGAGCCCTCGAAGAGGTCGTCGTACTCCAGCAGGTCGCTCTCGTAGGCGAGGACCTGCTGGATGCGCAGCGACCACTGCTGGTCCCAGGGGCGGGGCAGGCCCAGCGCCTCGTTCCAGGCGGGCAGCTGCACGGCGCGGGCGCGGGCGTCCTTGGAGAGGGTGACGGCCAGCATCTCCAGCACGATCCGCTGGACGTTGTTCTCCGGCTGCGCCTCGGTCAGCCCGAGGGAGTTGACCTGCACGCCGTAGCGGAAGCGGCGGTGCTTGGGGTTCTCGATGCCGTACCGCTCGCGGGTGATCTGGTCCCAGATGCGGCCGAAGGCGCGCATCTTGCACATCTCCTCGACGAAGCGGACACCCGCGTTGACGAAGAAGGAGATGCGGCCGACCACGTCGCCCATGCGTTCCTGCGGCACCTGGCCGCTGTCGCGCACCGCGTCGAGCACGGCGACGGCGGTGGACATCGCGTACGCGATCTCCTGCACCGGCGTGGCCCCGGCCTCCTGCAGGTGGTAGCTGCAGATGTTGATCGGGTTCCACTTCGGGATGTGGGAGACCGTGTACGCGATCATGTCCGTCGTCAGGCGCAGGCTCGGCCCGGGCGGGAACACGTGGGTGCCGCGGGACAGGTACTCCTTGACGATGTCGTTCTGCGTCGTGCCCTGGAGCTTGGTGATGTCCGCGCCCTGCTCCTCGGCGACGACCTGGTAGAGCGCCAGCAGCCACATGGCGGTGGCGTTGATCGTCATCGAGGTGTTCATCTGCTCCAGGGGGATGTCCTGGAACAGCCGGCGCATGTCACCGAGGTGGGAGACCGGCACCCCGACCCGGCCGACCTCGCCGCGGGCGAGGACGTGGTCGGGGTCGTAGCCGGTCTGGGTCGGCAGGTCGAAGGCGACCGACAGACCCGTCTGCCCCTTGGCGAGGTTGCGCCGGTACAGCTCGTTGGACGCCTCGGCGGTGGAGTGGCCGGCGTACGTCCGCATGAGCCACGGCCGGTCCCGTTCCCTGGGCGCCTGCGGCGCCTGACGCTCTGTCATGTCCGACCTCAGATGTTCCGGAAGCGGTTGATGGCGTCGATGTGCTGGGCGCGCTTGGCGTGGTCGCGCACGCCCAGGCCCTCCTCGGGCGCCATGCACAGCACGCCGACCTTGCCCTGGTGCAGGTTGCGGTGGACGTCGTAGGCGGCCTGCCCGGTGTCCTCCAGGGAGTAGGTCTTCGACAGGGTGGGGTGGATCTTGCCCTTGGCGATGAGGCGGTTGGCCTCCCACGCCTCGCGGTAGTTGGCGAAGTGCGAGCCGATGATGCGCTTCAGCGACATCCACAGGTAGCGGTTGTCGTACTCGTGCATGTAGCCCGAGGTGGAGGCGCAGGTGGTGATGGTGCCGCCCTTGCGGGTGACGAAGACGGAGGCGCCGAAGGTCTCGCGGCCGGGGTGCTCGAAGACGATGTCGATGTCCTCGCCGCCGGTGAGCTCGCGGATGCGCTTGCCGAAGCGCTTCCACTCCTTGGGGTCCTGGGTGTTCTCGTCCTTCCAGAACCTGTAGCCCTCGGCGTTGCGGTCGATGATCGCCTCGGCGCCCATCTTCCGGCAGATGTCCGCCTTCTGGTCGCTGGAGACGACACAGATCGGGGTGGCGCCGCCGGCCAGCGCGAACTGCGTGGCGTAGGAGCCGAGTCCGCCGCTGGCGCCCCAGATGAGGACGTTGTCGCCCTGCTTCATGCCGGCGCCGTTGCGGGACACCAGCTGCCGGTAGGCGGTGGAGTTGACCAGGCCGGGGGCGGCGGCCTCCTCCCAGGTGAGGTGGTCCGGCTTGGGCATCAGCTGGTTGGACTTCACCAGCGCGATCTCGGCGAGGCCGCCGAAGTTGGTCTCGAAGCCCCAGATGCGCTGCTCGGGGTCGAGCATGGTGTCGTTGTGCCCGTCGGACGACTCCAGCTCGACGGACAGGCAGTGGGCGACGACCTCGTCACCGGGGCGCCAAGCGTTGACGCCGGGGCCCGTGCGCAGCACGACGCCGGCGAGGTCGGAACCGATGATGTGGTACGGCAGGTCGTGGCGCCTGGTGAGCTCGCTGAGCCGGCCGTAGCGCTCCAGGAAGCCGAAGGTGGGCAGCGGCTCGAAGATCGAGGTCCACACGGAGTTGTAGTTGACCGAGGAGGCCATGACGGCCACCAGGGCCTCGCCGGGGCCGAGTTCGGGCAGCGGCACGTCGTCGAGGTGGAGCGACTTGCGCGGGTCCTTGTCGCGGGTCTCGAGGCCGGCGAACATCTCCGTCTCGTCCTTGTGCACGGTGATCGCGCGGTACGACTCGGGCAGCGGCAGGGCGGCGAAGTCCTCCGACGTGGAGTCGGGCGACTGGATCGCGGCCAGGATGTCCTTGACGGTCACGGTGTTGCCTCCGGCGGTGAGCGCCCTGAGGGAGGGGCGCTGAGGGTTACGTCGGTGTGCTGCTGGGGGTTTCGAGGGTGTGCCGTCGGTTCGGCGGTGGTGCTTCGGCAGCGCTGGTGGCGCGGGAGGTGCCTGTGACGCAGGCGTCCGGGCGGGCAGGCCGGGGGATCCGGCTTGCTGGGACAGCCGGCGCGCGATCGGTCTCTGCGCGCCGGCCGCCCGGACTTCCTTCAACGTATGGCACGCCGTGTCATCCGGCAAGGCACTGCGTGCCAGAACTTGCTCTCAGATGAAATCTTTACGTGACACATGAGCGATGATCGATCGAACGGGGTCCGCGAGGCGCCAGAAAAGGGCCCCTGACATGCCAAAACGGCCACCCCGTGGGGTGGCCGTCATCACAGGCGCTCCGCCGCGTCGTCTGCTCGCTGTGGGCTGTGCCGCGAGGTTCCCAGCGTCTGGTCCGGCGCCGTCCCGGCCTCTTCTCAGCGGCTCTCGGTGTCTCTCGCTGCCTCTCGCTGCCTCTCAGCGGCTCTCGGGGTTCTCCCGGCCGCACCGGCGCCCGCGCGCCCCCGCGCCGTCCGTCGTGAGGGGCGCCCGGTGGTTCCGGCGTGCCCGGGCGGGCTCGCGGTCAACGCTCCTTGAGTGCCTGCTCGATGGTCCGCATGACCTCGTCCAGCGGGGCGTCGGTCCGGGTGACCGTCACCAGCACCTCGCCCTGATCAACCGCCGGCGCCGCCGGACGCGGCTGCGGAGCGGTGCGGCCGCGGCCCGCCATGATGCCGCTGCCGAAGGTCTTGCGGACGATGGCGAAGGCGTGGTCGAGCTGGGCCTCGACGTCCCCCCGGCCGCCGGCCCGCAGCCAGCGCCGCAGCACGTGGTTGTGGGCGGTCACCACGGCGGACGCGGCGACCTCCGCCAGCAGCGGGTCGTCGTTGCCCGCGTCGTGGTGCGCGTGCTCGTCGAAGTGACCGAGCAGGTAGCGGGTGAAGAGACGTTCGTAGCGGGCCACCGACGCGATCTCCGCCTCGCGCAGGGTGGGCACCTCACGCGTGAGCTGGTAGCGGGCGACCGAGATCTCCGGGTGCGCCGCGTACATCTTCATGACCTCTTTGATGCCGCGGCACACCGTGTCGAGCGGATGCTCGTGGGCCGGCGCGGCGTTGAGCACCGCCTCGGCGCGGACCAGGGTGTCGTCGTGGTCCGGGAAGATCGCCTCCTCCTTGGACCGGAAGTGCCGGAAGAAGGTGCGGCGCGCGACCCCGGCCGCGGCGGCGATCTCGTCGACGGTGGTCGCCTCGTACCCCTTGGACGCGAACAGCTCCATCGCGGCGGCCGCCAGTTCCCGGCGCATTTTCAGCCGCTGGGCTGCGGCACGGGACCCTGCTGTGCTCTCCGGCGCCTCGGTCGTGGCGGGTGGACGTACGGACTTGGCGGGCTGGGACATGCCCCGAACGTACTGCATGGGCGCAGCTCGGTGCGCGTGGCCGGGGGCTCCCCCGCCCTCCTCGGGCGGGGGAGACGTGCCGTTCGCGGACGGCGGGGACCGGTCGGGACCGAGCAGCCCGCCCCATTCCGCCCCGGCCCCGGACCAGTCGCCGGGGCGATGCTCAGCGCTTGGCATATTCGCGGAAGCCACGGCCGGTCTTGCGGCCGAGGCAGCCCGCGGCCACCAGGTGCTCCAGCAGCGGCGCCGGGGCCAGACCCGGGTCGCGGAACTCGCGGTGCAGCACCTTCTCGATGGCCAGCGACACGTCCAGCCCGACCACGTCCAGCAGCTCGAACGGTCCCATCGGGTAGCCGCCGCCCAGCTTCATCGCGGTGTCGATGTCGTCCAGCGACGCGTAGTGCTCCTCGACCATCTTGATCGCGTTGTTCAGGTACGGGAACAGCAGCGCGTTGACGATGAACCCGGCCCGGTCGCCGCAGTCGACGGCGTGCTTGCGGATCGTCCCGCACACCTCGCGCACGGTCGCGTGGACGTCGTCGGCGGTCAGCACGGTCCGCACGACCTCCACCAGCTTCATGGCCGGCGCCGGGTTGAAGAAGTGCATCCCGATCACGTCCTGCGGGCGCGAGGTGGCCCGCGCACAGGCGATGACGGGCAGCGAGGAGGTGGTCGTGGCGAGCACCGCGCCCGGCTTGCAGACCTTGTCCAGCGCGGTGAACAGCTGCCGCTTGACCTCCAGGTCCTCGGCGACCGCCTCCAGCGCCAGGTCGACGTCCGCGAAGTCGTCGTAGGTGCCGGTCGGGGTGATGCGCTCCAGCGCCTCGGCGGCGGCCTCGGCGGTCATCCGGCCCTTGTCGACCGAGCGGGCCAGCGACTTGCCGATGCGGGCCTTCGCGGCCTGGGCCTTCTCCTCGCTGCGGGCGGCGAGGACCACGTCGTAGCCGCCCTTGGCGAACACCTCGGCGATGCCGGAGGCCATGGTGCCCGAGCCCGCGACACCCACCGAGCGGACCGTCCGGCCGCCGGTGCCGGCGCCGTCCTCGCGCGGGGTGAGCGCGTCCGGCACGACCGTGCCGCTGCCCGGCGCCTCGTACGTGTAGAAACCGCGGCCCGCCTTGCGGCCCGTCAGTCCCGCCTCGCTGAGCTGCCGCAGGATCGGGGCGGGCGCGTGCAGCCGGTCCTGCGATGCCGCGTACATGGCCTCCAGGACGGTGCGGGCGGTGTCGATGCCGATCAGGTCCAGCAGCGCCAGCGGTCCCATGGGCAGACCACAGCCCAGGCGCATCGCCGCGTCGATGTCCTCGCGGGAGGCGTAGTGCGACTCGTACATCGCCGCGGCCTGGTTGAGGTAGCCGAACAGCAGACCGTCGGCGACGAATCCGGGCCGGTCGCCGACCGCGACGGGCTCCTTGCCCAGGTCCAGGGCGAGATCGGTGACCGCGGAGACGGCCCCCGGGGCGGTCAGCACCGAGGAGACCACCTCCACCAGCTTCATGGCCGGCGCCGGGTTGAAGAAGTGCAGCCCCAGCACGCGCTCCGGCCGCGCCGACTCCGCGGCGAGCCGGGTCACGGACAGCGCGTTGGTGCCGGTCGCCAGGATCGCCTCGGGCCGCACGACGGCGTCGAGCTCACGGAACACCTGCTGCTTGACCTCGTACGACTCCGGCACCACCTCGATGACCAGGTCGGCGTCGGCCGCGAGGGTCAGGTCGGTGGAGACGCGCACCCGGGCGAGCAGGGCGGTGCGCTCCTCCTCGGTCAGCCGGCCGCGTCGCACGGCGCGGGCGGTGGAGGCCTCCAGGGCGGCGAGGCACCCGGCGGCCTGGGCCTCGCTGATGTCGATGCCGACGACCTCGCGGCCGGCCCGGGCCAGGACCTCGGTGATGCCGGTGCCCATGGTGCCGAGGCCGACGACGGCGACGGTCCGCAGCGCGGAGGGAGGAGTGTGGGACAGGGGAGTGGCCATCGCGGGACTCCAGGAATGAGGGTGACGACGGAAGACGCCGCCCGGGTACGTCCGTAGGACGCACCGGGGCCTGCGTGCGGAGTGCGGGTGGTGGTGCCGGGCTGCGAGCGCACACGCCCGGTGCCGGTGCGGGAAGGGCGTGCACACGCCCCGCCCGGCGGCGGATCCGGCCGGCCCTGTCCCGGGGCCGGGCCGTACTGCGGTACACGGAGTACCGAACCGACTGCGACTCGCGGCGGCTGCGTCACCAAACCGCCACGAGGAGGGTCTGCGAGTGGGTAACTCGCTCGTCTGAGCTTAACCGGCCGGTAACGAGCGCGCCAGCCCCCACCTTTGTGATCTGGCTCCCGAACGCCCCGGCGCACACCTAACCTCGGGACCATGGACGAGGAGTGGCGACAGCTCACGCAGCGCTTACGGACCGAGGCCGGCGGCTCGACGGCCTTCGACGACCTCGTGGCGACCCAGGACCCCGACACCCTCGCGGGCGTCCTCACCGCACCCGGTCAGCCCCTGTGGGCCCGCGAACTGGCCGCCGTCCGGCTCGGCCTGGCCGGTGACCGGCGGGCCTTCGAGTCCCTGGTGCTGTTCCTCAACCACCGCGACCCGCCGCGCTGCGCCGCGGCCGCCCTCGCGCTCGCCCGCCTCGGCGACCCGCGCACCGCCCGTGCCGCCGCGGCGCTGGCCACCAACGAACTCCGCGTCGCCTACGCCCTGCATCCGGTCCGCCTGCTGACCGCGCTGCGCGCCCCCGAGGCGGTCCCCGCCCTCATCACCACGCTGCGCCGCCGTCTCGGCCCCGAGGACCCCCACCGCCACGTCGCGCTCGCCTGCGTCGAGGGACTGGGTGAACTCGGCGATCCCCGCGCTCAGTCCGTACTGCACGAGGCCCTGGCCCACCCGGCGCTGACGGAGGCCGCGAGCCGGGCCCTGGCCCGCATCCCGCGCCAAGGGGGCGCGCACGGGCGGATCCCGGGCCAGCGGTGGAGGTGACGGGCAGTCACCCTGTGCCCCGCACCCTGGCCCTTCACCTCGGCCCGTCACCCCGGCCCGTCGCCTCGCTTTGTCACCCCGGCCCGTCACCTCGGCGCGGGCCCCCGGCGGCCGGTGGCTCCGGTCCCCGAGGGCCGGACTCCCCGCGGTGTGCCGACGGCCGGCCGCGGATGCCGGGCAGGCCGTGACGGGGCGCCGGCGGGGTGACGGCGGTCAGCCGCGGGAGCCGAGCAGGCCGTGCAGGATCGTGCCGCGGGACGTGGCCGGGGCGGCCTTCGACGTCGGGGGTTCCGGGTCCGGCAGGGCCTCGCACACCGCGTCGGCCACCCCCGCACCGCCGCCGCGCGGCACCGTGCCGTCGGCCAGGTAGGCCGCCAGGTGCCGGTCCAGGCAGGCGTTGCCGCTCAGCGTGATGCCGTGGTTGCCGCCGCCCCGCTCGACGACCAGGCTGGAGCGCGCCAGCAGGCGGTGGACCGTGACGGCGCCCCGGTAGGGGGTGGCCGCGTCGCCGGTCGCCTGGAACAGCAGGGCGGGCGGGATCAGCCCGTTGGCGACGGACGGCGGACGCAGCGACCGCGTCGGCCAGAACGCGCACGGTGCGTTGTACCAGGCGTTGTTCCAGGTCATGAACGGCGCCTCGGCGTGGACCGCCGCGTTGTCCTTGCGCCACTGCCGCCAGTCGCGCGGCCAGGACGCGTCCCGGCACTCGACCGCCGTGTAGACGCTGTAGCCGTTGCCGGCGCCGGGCTCGGCGGCGCCGAAGTTCTCGTAGACGGTGAGCAGCGGCCCGGTCTCGTCGTCGTTCACGTACGCCGCGAACGCCTCGGCGAGATAGGGCCAGTACCCGTTGTAGTAGCCGCCCGGGATGAAGGTGTCCTCCAGCTCCGCCGCGCCGACCCTGCCGCCGGCCGGCTCCTCGGCCAGTGCTGCCCGCATCGCGTACCAGCGGGCCTCGACCCGCTCCGGGTCGGTGCCGAGCCCGTACGTCGCGTCGTGCTCGGCGATCCAGGCCATCAGGGCCCGGTGCCGCTCGTCGAAGGCCCGGTTCTGGTGCAGGTTGGCCTCGTACCAGACCTCGTTCGGGTCGACCACCGAGTCCAGCACCAGGCGCCGCACCCGCTCCGGGAAGAGCTTCGCGTACACCGCGCCGAGGTAGGTGCCGTAGGAGTAGCCGAAGTAGCTGATCCGGTCGGCGCCGAGGGCCTCCCGGACGACGTCCAGGTCGCGCGCCGTGCTGGTGGTGTCGATGAACGGCAGCAGATCGGCGTACTTGGCCCGGCAGGCGTCGGCGAAGGACTTCACGCGGGCCAGGTTGGCCTCCTCCACCGCCTCACCGGCGGGTACGGAGTCCGGCCGCACCGGGTCGAAGTGGTCCGGCGCGCAGTCCAGCGCGGGGCTGCTCGCCCCCACGCCGCGCGGGTCGAAGCCGATGACGTCGTACTGCGCCGCCACCTCCCGCGGCAGCGAGGCGGCGACGAACCCGGCGAGCGTCCGCCCGCTGCCGCCGGGGCCGCCCGGGTTGACCAGCAGCGGCCCCTGGTACGTCGACGCGGTGTGCGGGACCCGGGACAGCGCGAGCGTGATCGTGCGCCCGCCGGGATCGGCGTGGTCCAGCGGCACCTCGACGCTCGCGCACTGCAGCGTCGGGTAGTGCTCGGTGGGGCACTTCTTCCAGGCGGGCGCGGCGGGGGTGGCTGCGGCCGGGGCGGATCCGGCGGCCGACGGGGTGCCGGCCGAGGCGGGCAGGGCCGTCAGGCTTCCGGCCACGACGGCGGCGGCACCGCACAGCACGGCTGCGCGCTTCCTCATGAGGAGCTCCCGGGACGGAGGGTCGGCGGGCCGCACGGCGCACGGCCCTCGCCGGATCGTCCCGGGTCCCGGGCCCCGGACCAACGCGTTCCGCCGGTACGTGACCCGAACGGGTCGCGGATGCGCTCCAACGTGCCCAACGCGGTGGTGCGTCCGAGCGCCGGCGCGGCGACCCTGCTACGGAAACGGGCGCCCGCGGCGGAGCGCCCGCGTGGCCTTGGACCTCGCCGGCCCTTTCACCCCCGCGCGGCTACAGCAGCGTCAGCTGAGTCGGCTCCGGGTGTGCGGACTCCACGGACCCTGTGGCCGTAGGGGCGGCCGGGCCGATCCGGCGGGGCAGGCCGGGCGCCGCGGGGCCGATGCCGTGGGCGCGGGCCAGCTCGTGCACCTGGCGGGTGATGCGGCGCTGGTACCACTTCGGGGCGTAGGCGCCCTCCGCGTACAGCCGTTCGTAGCGGCTCACCAGGTGCGGGTGGTGCCGGCCGAGCCAGGACATGAACCACTCGCGCGCCCCCGGGCGCAGATGCAGCACGAGCGGTGTGACGGACGTGGCTCCCGACGCGGCGATGGCCCGTACGGTGGCGCGCAGTTGGTCCGGGCGGTCGCCGAGGAACGGGATGACCGGGGCCATCAGCACCCCGCAGCCGATGCCGTGCCCGGCCAGCGTGCGGACGACGTCGAGGCGCCGCTCGGGGGCGGGTGTGCCCGGCTCCACGGTGCGCCACAGCGACTCGTCGACGAAGCCCACGGAGACCGAGACGCCGACGTCGGTCACCTCGGACGCCTGCTTGAGCAGCTCCAGGTCCCGCAGGATCAGCGTGCCCTTGGTCAGGATCGAGAAGGGGTTGGCGTGGTCGCGCAGGGCGGCGATGATGCCCGGCATCAGACGGTAGCGGCCCTCGGCGCGCTGGTAGCAGTCCACGTTGGTGCCCATGGCGATGTGCTCGCCCTGCCAGCGGACGGAGGCGAGCCGGTGGCGCAGCAGTTCGGGCGCGTTCACCTTGACCACGATCTGGGTGTCGAAGTCCAGGCCGGAGTCGAGGTCCAGATAGCCGTGGGTCTTGCGGGCGAAGCAGTACACGCAGGCGTGCGAGCAGCCGCGATAGGGGTTCACGGTCCATTCGAACGGCATCCGGGAGGCACCCGGCACCCGGTTGACGATCGAGCGGGCGCGGATCTCGTGGAAGGTGATCCCGCGGAATTCGGGCGTGTCGACGGTCCGTGTCGTGACGGCGTCCGCGCCGAACAGCGCGGCGTCGGCCCGGCTGTGGCCGTCCCCGGTCGAGAGGTTCTCCCAGCGCATGACGCCTCCTCGGTAGTGCAGGACCACAGAATAGAACAAGTGTTCCCTTGATCGTGCGGGTGACAGGTTCGATCACGCTTCCGATCAGTTGTGGACTCCCGATTTGGGTGGCCGGGTGCGGGGGTGGTTGGCTTGGCCGGACCCCCGACACACCAGGTCCTGGAGGAAAGTCATGGCGCAGGTCGAGGCCACTACGGAGCGGATCGTCGCGGCGGACGCGGAGACGGTGTTCGACGCCCTCGCCGACTACAGCGGAACCCGGGCCAAGGTGCTGCCCGAGCACTTCAGCGAGTACGAGGTCCGCGAGGGCGGCGACGGCGAGGGCACCCTCGTCCACTGGAAGCTCCAGGCCACCAGCAAGCGCGTGCGGGACTGCCTCCTGGAGGTGACCGAGCCCAGTGACGGCGAACTGGTGGAGAAGGACCGCAACTCCTCCATGGTCACCGTCTGGCGCGTCACCCCGGCCGGTGAGGGACGCTCACGGGTGGTCGTGACCACCACCTGGCAGGGCGCCGGAGGCATCGGCGGCTTCTTCGAGAGGACCTTCGCGCCCAAGGGTCTGGCCCGCATCTACGATGCGCTGCTCGCCAAGCTGGCCGCCGAGGTCGAGAAGTAGCCCCGTCCGTCGGGCACTTCCGTCGTCCCCCGGCTCAAGGAGCCGCTCCACGGGGGGACATGGTGAGGGCGGCCGGCCCCGATGTCGGCCGCCCTCACCGGTTCGGGTGATCTCCGGCCGACCTCTCCGTACGCCGTAACTCGCCGTGCTTGCTCGTAGTTGTCGCTTTTACGCGGGAATGGTGCGGCAGGGCGACGAGGGGAGCGGTACGTGGGCGGGATCACTCTGACGAAGGACGAACCGGCGGTCGCGGCTCCGCCGGTCCCGGACCCGCCCCCGGCGTCCGGCGGCCCCGCCGGGCTGAGCCCGCGCCGGGTCCGCCTGGTCTTCGTCGCGCTCATGCTGGCGCTGCTGCTGGCCGCCCTCGAGCAGATGATCGTCGCCACCGCGCTGCCCCGGATCGTCGGTGACCTGCACGGCCTGGACCGCATGTCCTGGGCGATCACCGCCTACCTGCTCACCTCCACCATCGGGCTGCCCGTCTACGGCAAGCTGGGCGACCTGCTCGGCCGCAAGGGCGTCTTCCAGTTCGCCATCGTGGTCTTCGTCGTCGGATCCGCACTGGCCGGCCGGGCCCAGACCATGGACCAGCTGATCGCCTACCGGGCGGTGCAGGGGGTCGGTGCGGGCGGACTGATGATCGGCGTCCAGGCGATCATCGCGGACATCGTCCCGGCGCGGGAACGGGGCCGCTTCATGGGCCTGATCGGCGCCGCCTTCGGTCTCGCCTCCGTCGCGGGGCCGCTGCTCGGCGGGTACTTCACCGACCACCTGTCGTGGCGCTGGTGCTTCTACATCAATGTGCCGTTCGGGATCGTCACCCTGATCGTGGTCGCCCTGGTGCTGAAACTGCCCCGGCCCGCCGCCCGCCCCCGCCTCGACGTCCTCGGCACGCTCCTGCTGGCCGCCGCCTCCACCTGCCTGGTGCTGCTCACCAGCTGGGGCGGCACCGAGTACGCGTGGGACTCGCGCGTGGTGCTCGGCCTCGGCGCCGGCGCCCTCGTGGCCACCGTCCTCTTCCTGGCCGCCGAACGCTTCGCCGCCGAACCCCTCATCCCGCTCCGGCTGTTCCGGGACTCGGTCTTCAACATCACCGGTCTGGTCGGCCTGGTGATCGGCGTGGCCCTCTTCGGCGCCGCGAGCTACCTGCCGACCTACCTCCAGATGGTCGACGGGGCCACGGCCACCGAGTCCGGGCTGCTGATGCTGCCCATGATGGCCGGAATCGTCGGTGCCTCGGTCATCTCCGGTCAGCTCATCAGTAGGTCCGGCCGATACCGGTCGCATCCGATCATCGGGTCCGCGCTCTCGGTCGTCGGCATGGCGCTGCTGTCCCGCCTGGAGACCGGTACGCCCCGGCTGCACTACAGCATCTGGATGGCCGTCCTCGGTGCCGGCATCGGCATGGTGATGCCGGTGCTCGTCCTGGCCGTGCAGAACTCCGTGCGCCCCGCCGACCTCGGCACCGCCACCAGCGCCAACAACTACTTCCGCCAGATCGGCGGCAGCGTCGGCGCCGCCGTCTTCGGCACCCTGTTCGCCTCCCGCCTCACCGACGCCCTGGCCGACCGCCTGCCCGCGTCCGGGGGCGGAGGTGCCCTGCCCGACGCCGAGTCCATCACCCCGCAGGCCGTGCACGCGCTGCCGCCCGCCCTGCGCGACGCCTACATCCAGGCCTACGCCGACGCCATGCCGCGCATCTTCCTCTTCCTGGTGCCGGTCCTCGTCCTCGGCCTGCTGCTCGCCTTCTTCCTCAAGGAGAAACCCCTGGTGTCCCACAACGCCCCCGCCGCAGCCCCGGCCCCGGACGCGTCCTACGCCCCCGGCACCGTCCCGCAGGCCCGCCTGCACGCCGCCGGCGCGGCGCACACCGCCGCGGCCCGGCCCCCGCACGCCGGGGGCGTCCCGGTGTGCGGCACCGTCCAGCATCCCGACGGCACCGTCGTGCCGCGGGCCGCGCTCACCCTGATCGACGTCGGCGGACGGCAGATCGGGCGGGGCGCCAGCGGCGACGACGGGCGCTACGCCCTGGCCACCCCGGGCTCGGGGTCGTACGTCCTGATCGCCGCCGCGGGCGGCCACCAGCCGCAGGCCGTCTCGGTCACCGTCGGCGAACGCCCCGTCGAACTGGACGTGGTCCTCGGCGGCGCGGGCCGCCTCGCCGGTTCCGTCCTCACCGCCGACGGCACCCCGGTGCGCGACGCCGCCGTCACGCTCACCAACGTCCACGGCGAGGTCGTCGCCACCACCCGCAGCGGCCGCGAGGGCGGCTACGTCATCACCGAGCTGGTCGCCGGGGAGTACACCCTCGCCGCCAGCGCACCCGCCTTCCGTCCCGCCGCCCTCCCCGTCACCGTCCAGGCGGCGCGCGAGACCCGCCAGGACGTCGAACTCGCCGGCGGCGCCGTGCTGCGCGGCACCGTCCGGGGGAGCGGGGGGCGCGCCGTGGAGGACGCCCGGGTGACCCTGCTGGACGCGGCGGGCAACGTCGTGGACACCCTCACCACCGGCGCCGACGGGATCTTCCGCTTCGTCGACCTGTCCTCCGGCGAGTACACCGTGATCGCCGCCGGGTACCCGCCGGTGGCCACGGTGCTGCAGATGGCCGGAGGGGGCCGCACCGAACGCGACCTCCAGCTCGGACACGAGGACTGAGGCCGCCCGCCGGGGGCGCGGCGGGCCGGCCCGGCGCCGGATGTGCCGTGCGCCGGTGCCCCGGGCCGGGGATGTGCCGTGCGCCGGTGCCCCGGAGTCGCCTGCGCGCGGTCCGTGCGGTGATCGTCGGCTTCCGGGCCGCGCGTCGGGCAGGCTCTCCGGCACGGTTTCTACAGTGCAGAACGTGGCGATCGACTGTGCGGACGCCCACGGACTCGCCCGCTTTCTGGAGCGGGGTGACCGGCCGCCCGGTCGACCCGCAGGACCGGCGACGGGGGCGCGCGGGCCGCTCGCCACCGCGGGTGCCCGCGCACCTCCGGCCGGTCGGCGTTCCCGGTCGTTCCCCTGCTCGCGTGGCACCCCGGCGACGGTGCTCCGGGCCGTCCCGGCGAGGCCGCGGCGCGTCCCGCGGGGCCGGTGCGGTGAGAGTTTTCCACAGGCCTGGCCGTGGTTCGTGCCGAGCACGTAGCGTGCCAGGCATGAAGATCCTCATCAGCGCCGACATGGAGGGCGCCACGGGCGTCACCTGGCCGGCCGACGTGCTGCCGGGGACACCGCAGTGGGAACGCTGCCGCTCCCTGTTCACCTCGGACGTCAACGCGGCCGTGCTCGGCTTCTTCGACGGCGGCGCGGACGAGGTGCTGATCAACGAGGCCCACTGGACCATGCGCAACCTCCTGCTGGAGGAACTGGACGAGCGGGCCACGATGCTCACCGGGCGGCACAAGGCGCTGTCCATGGTCGAGGGCGTACAGCACGGCGACGTGGACGGCATCGCGTTCGTCGGCTACCACGCGGGCGCCGGCATGGAGGGCGTCCTCGCCCACACCTACCTCGCCAACTCCGTCACCGGGGTGTGGCTGAACGGGGAGCGCGCCAGCGAGGGCCTGCTCAACGCGCACGTCGTCGCGGAGTACGGGGTGCCGGTGGTCCTGGTCACCGGGGACGACGTGGCTTGCGAGGACGCCCTCGGCTACGCGCCCGGCGCGCTGAAGGTCGCCGTCAAGGACCACGTGTCGCGGTACGCGGCGGTGTGCCGCACACCCGGCAGAACGGCGGCCGACATCCGGGCCGCGGCGAAGGAGGCGGCGGGACTGGCGGTGCGTCAGCCGCCCGCCGACGCCGGGCCGTTCACCGTGGAGGTGGAGTTCGACGCCGCGCACCTCGCCATGGCGGCCACCGTGGTGCCCGGAGTGCGCCACACCGGGGAGCGGAAGGTGGCGTACACGAGCGCCACGATGTACGACGGGATCCGCGTCTTCAAGGCGGTCACCACGATCGCCTCGGCCGCGGTGGAGGAGCAGTATGGCTGACCGGCAGGCACGGGAAGAGGTCGTGACGTTCACGTCCGACCTGATCAGGATCGACACCACCAACCGCGGCGGCGGGGACTGCCGGGAGCGTCCCGCCGCCGAGTACGCCGCCGCGCGGCTGGCCGAGGCGGGCCTCGAACCCACCCTCCTGGAGCGCACGGCGGGCCGCACCAACGTGGTCGCCCGCATCGAGGGCACCGACCCGTCGGCGGACGCCCTGCTGGTGCACGGCCACCTGGACGTGGTGCCCGCCGAGCCCGGCGACTGGAGCGTGCACCCCTTCTCGGGGGAGATCCGCGACGGGGTCGTCTGGGGGCGGGGCGCCGTCGACATGAAGAACATGGACGCGATGATCCTCGCCGTGGTGAGGTCCTGGGCCCGGGAGGGCGTCCGGCCCCGCCGGGACGTCGTCGTCGCGTTCACCGCCGACGAGGAGGCGAGTGCCGTGGACGGCTCCGGATTCCTCGCCGACCGGCACCCCGGACTGTTCGAGGGCTGCACCGAGGGCGTCAGTGAATCCGGAGCGTTCACCTTCCACGACGGCGCCGGACGGCAGATCTACCCGATCGCGGCCGGGGAGCGCGGCACCGCCTGGCTGCGGCTCACCGCGCGCGGCCGGGCGGGACACGGCTCCAAGGTGAACCGGGAGAACGCGGTGACCCGCCTCGCCGCCGCGATCACCCGCATCGGCGAGTACGAGTGGCCGCTGCGCCCCACCCCCACCGTGCGGGCTGCCCTCCGTGAACTGGCCGCGCTGTACGGCCTGGAGACCGACCTCACCGACATCGACACGCTGCTGGACAAGTTGGGACCGGCCGCGAAGCTGGTCGAGGCCACCGTCCGCAACAGCGCCAACCCGACCATGCTGGACGCCGGATACAAGGTCAACGTGATCCCCGGAGCGGCCGTGGCGCAGGTCGACGGACGCTTCCTGCCGGGCACCGAGGACGAGTTCCGCGCCACCCTCGACCGCCTCACCGGGCCGGACGTCGACTGGGAGTACGAGCACCGGGAGGTCGCCCTCCAGGCACCGGTCGACTCGCCGACGTTCGCCGCCATGCGCGCCGCGATCGAGGAGTTCGCGCCCGAGGGGCACGTCGTGCCGTACTGCATGTCGGGCGGGACGGACGCCAAGCAGTTCTCCCGGCTCGGCATCACCGGGTACGGCTTCGCACCGCTGAAGCTGCCCGAGGGCATCGACTACCAGGCCATGTTCCACGGAGTGGACGAGCGCGTGCCCGTCGAGGCACTGCACTTCGGCGTCCACGTCCTCGACCGGTTCCTGCGGACGGCCTGACGAGTGGGGGAGACAGTGCGGACACTGGAGTACGGGGCGTGGCCCTCGCCCATCGACGCGGCCACCGCCGCCGCGCAGGACGGCAGCCCCGAGTACGCGGGCTTCGTCGGCGACGAGGTGTGGTGGACCGAACCCCGGCCCGCCGAGGGCGGCCGGCGCACCCTGGTCCGGCGGCACCCGGACGGCCGGGAGGAGAGCGTCCTGCCCGCACCGTGGAACGTGCGCAGCCGCGTCCACGAGTACGGCGGGCTGCCCTGGGCCGGCGTCATGACGGACACCGGACCGCTGGTGGTCTTCGTCAACTTCACGGATCAGCGCCTGTACCGCTGGGAGCCGGGCACCACGCCCCGCCCGCTCACCCCCGTCTCCCCTGTCGGGCAGGGCCTGCGCTGGGTCGAACCGGTCTGCAGGGCGGACCGCGGGGAGGTGTGGTGCGTCCTGGAGGAGTTCACCGGGGACGGGCCCGGCGACGTGCGCCGACTCCTGGCCGCCGTCCCGCTGGACGGCTCCGCCGCCGGCGACCGGGACGCGGTGCGTGAACTCACCGACGACCGGCACCGGTTCGTCACCGGACCGCGTCCCTCGCCCGACGGCCGGCGCGTCGCCTGGCTGGCCTGGGACCACCCGCGCATGCCGTGGGACGGCACCGAACTCCTCGTCGCCGACGTCGCCCCCGACGGCACCTTCGGCGAGCCGCGGACCGTGGCCGGGGGGCCCGAGGAGTCCGTCGCCCAGGCCGACTGGACCCCCGACGGCCGGCTGCTCCACACCAGCGACCGCACCGGCTGGTGGAACCTGTACCGGGACGGCGAGCCCGTCTGCCCGCGCGAGGAGGAGTTCGGCGGTCCCCTGTGGCGGCCCGGCTCACGCTGGTTCGCCCCGCTGGACAGCGGGCTCGTCGCCGTGCTGCACGGCCGCGGCGCCGCGGTGCTCGGAATCCTCGACCCCGACACCGGCGAGGTCGTCGACGCGGCCGGACCCTGGACCGAGTACGCCTCCTTCCTCGCCGCCCACGGCGAACGCGTCGTCGCCGTGGCGGGCAGTCCGCGCAGCGCTCCGGAGGTCGTCGAACTGGACACCCGCACCGGCAGGTCCCGGGTCGTCGGCGCCGAACACCGGGACCTCGTGGACCCCGCCCACTACCCCGAACCGCACCTGCGCACCTTCACCGGCCCGGACGGCCGCGAGATCCACGCCCGCGTGTACCCGCCGCACCACCCCGGCTGCACCGCGCCCGGCGACCGCCTGCCCCCGTACGTCATCCGGGCGCACGGCGGCCCCACCGGCCGGGCGCCGCTCGTCCTCGACCTGGAGATCGCCTACTTCACCTCCCGCGGCATCGGCGTCGCCGAGGTCGACTACGGCGGCTCCACCGGCTACGGGCGCGCCTACCGCAACCGGCTCCGCGGACAGTGGGGCGTGGTCGACGTCGAGGACTGCGCCGCCGTCGCGCTGGCCCTCGCCGAGGAGGGCACCGCGGACCGCGACCGGCTGGCCCTGCGCGGCGGCAGCGCCGGCGGCTGGACCACGGCCGTCTCGCTGACCACCACCGACGTCTACGCCTGCGGCACCATCCTCTACCCGGTGCTCGACCTCACCGACTGGAGCACCGGCGGGACCCACGACTTCGAGTCCCACTACCTGGAGAGCCTGATCGGCCCCCGCGACGAGGTGCCCGCCCGGTACACCGAACGCTCGCCCGTCACGCACGCCGAGAAGCTCACCGTGCCGTTCCTGCTGCTCCAGGGCCTGGACGACGTGATCTGCCCGCCCGTGCAGTGCGAGCGCTTCCTGGCCCGGCTGGCCGGCCGCCGCGTGCCGCACGCCTACCTCACCTTCGAGGGCGAGGGCCACGGCTTCCGGCGCGCGGAGACCATGGTGCGCGCGCTGGAGGCGGAACTCGCCCTCTACGACCAGGTGTTCGGCCTGAACGCGCCGGACGTCGAACCGCTGGAGCTGACCGTATGAAGCGTGTGGAACCGCTGCGCAGGCCGCCCCGCCTCGCCCCCGGCGCGCGGGTGGCCGTCGTCGCCCCCAGCGGGCCGGTGCCGCAGGACCGGCTCCGGGCCGGTCTGGACGTCCTGCGCGGCTGGGGACTCGACCCCGTGGTGGCCCCGCACGTCCTGGACCGGCACGACCGGTTCGACTACCTGGCGGGCACCGACGCCGACCGGGCGGCGGACCTGCAGGCCGCCTGGTGCGACCCGGCCGTCGACGCGGTGATCTGCGCGCGCGGCGGCTACGGGGTGCAGCGGATGACCGAGCTGCTCGACTGGACCGCGATGCGCGCCGCCGGACCCAAGGTGTTCGTCGGCTTCAGCGACATCACCGCGCTGCACGAGGCGTTCGCCACCCGGCTGGGCCTCGTCACCCTGCACGGACCGATGGCCGCCGGGTTCGACTTCATCAAGAGCACCCGCGCCCAGGACCACCTCAGGGCAACGCTCTTCGCGCCGGAGACGGTCCGGGTGCTGGCCACCAGAGGGACCGCGCTCGTGCCGGGCCGGGCACGCGGGGTCACCCTCGGCGGCTGCCTCGCCCTGCTCGCCGCCGAGCTGGGCACCCCGCACGCCCGGACCTCCGCGCGCGGCGGACTGCTGTGCCTGGAGGACGTGGGGGAGGAGACGTACCGGCTCGACCGCTCCCTCACCCAGCTGCTGCGCGCCGGGCTGCTGGACGGGGTCGCCGGGGTGCTGCTGGGCTCCTGGGCGGACTGCGGTCCCCCGGACGAACTGCGCGCCCTGTTCGCCGACCGGCTCAGCGGCCTGGGTGTGCCGGTGGCCGGGGAGTTCGGCTTCGGGCATTGCGACGGGGCGATGACCGTGCCCTTCGGCGTTCCGGCGGAACTCGACGCAGGGGCGGGCACCCTGACCCTGGAGCATCCGGCGCTGAGCTGATCGGGGGCCCGGACGGGGGCCGGGCCGGGGCCGGGCGACGGGGTGTTGCCGCTGCCGGGGCGGCTTCGCTCCCCGGCAGTCGGTGCGCGCGGGCGTGGGGGACACGGGCACCCCGCAGGAGACGTGCCGCCGGCGGATCGGGCAGAGCGGGAGCGTTGTGGCGGGGGCGTGGTGGCGGGCGGTGCCCATGGCCGGAGCGGGGGCGGTGGGCCCGTCGTAGGGTGGCAGAGTGCCGCCTTCCGTTCCTTCCCCCTACCTCGCCGAGGGCCCCCGCGTGGGGTTGCGCCCGTTCACGTTCGAGGACGGTGCCGAGTTCACCGCCCGCGCGCGGGAGAGCAGGGACCTGCACCACCCCTGGCTCTTCCCGCCGGACACCGCCGGCGCCTACCGGGCGTACGCGAAGCGCCTGATCGACGATCCGGCCAGGGCTGGTTTCCTGATCTGCGAGAAGGACGACGGCGGCGCCATCGCCGGGTTCGTCAACATCAACAACATCGTCCGGGACGGCTTCCAGAGCGGCGCGCTCGGCTACGGCGCCTTCGCGCACGCCGCCGGGCGGGGACTGATGAGCGAGGGCCTGGACCTCGTCGTGCGGCACGCCTTCGGACCGATGCGCCTGCACCGGCTGGAGATCAACGTGCAGCCCGGCAACGCCGCCTCGATCGCGCTGGCCCGTCGGTGCGGCTTCCACCTGGAGGGGTTCTCGCCCCGGATGCTCCACATCGACGGGGCCTGGCGCGACCACCAACGCTGGGCGCTCACCCGCGAGATGCTCCGCTGACGCTCGGCGCTCGGCGCTCGGCGCTCGGCGCTCGGCGCTCGGCGCTTGGCGCGCGGCAGCAGGCGGCAGGCGGCAGGCGGCAGGGGGCAGGAGGCAGGGGGTCGGCGGCCGGCCGGGGGCCGGTGACCGCTCACCTGGGGCGGTACGCGGTCAGCGCCGCCGGCGCCGTTCGCCTCGTCAGGAGCGGCGGTCGGCGTACTCGTAGATCGCGCCGTCCGGGTGACGCACGATCAGGTTGCGGCCCACCGGGGTGGGGACCGGGCCGGCGATGATGTCGGCGCCCATCGAGGTCAGCACCTCGTGGGCCTCCTCCACGTCCTTCACCGCGATCGTCGCCGCGACCTTCCGCAACACCTCCAACTCGGCCGCGGGGCCGCTCATCAGCAGGAAGCAGCCCACTGCGGCGACGTGGACGCCACCCCGCTCGAAGCGGAGGGCCGGACCGCCCGCCAGCCGCTCGTAGAAGGGGATCGCGGTCTCGATGTCCTCGACGCAGACACGCAGTGTGGCACCCATAATCTCCATGGGCACGAGCCTAGTTGCGCCCGCCCGGCGCCGGGAGCGGACGGTGGGTTCCGAATGGCCGACCTCGGGCGGCCGGTTGAGGCGGCGTTACGCGACCGCCCGGACGGGTACCCGGCCCGCCATGCAGCGTTTGGAGCACTTGCAGCACTTGGACAAGCACCTGGTCGACGAACTGGCCCAGGTGGCACGTGAGACGGTGCGGGACGAACTGCGGGAGCAGACGCGCAAGCAGCGCCGCAAGGCGGCCCTGTACGCGGCCTCCGGCGCGACCGCCCTCTACGCGGGCGCCGCACTGGCGCTCGCGGTGGGGCTCGCGCTCGCCCTGGTCCTGCCGGACTGGGCGGCGGCACTGATCACCGCCGTGCTCCTGGCCGCCGCGGCCTACGCCCTGCGGGGCGCGGCCCGCCCGGCGCCCGCCGGTGGCCCGTCGCACGGTACGCCGGCCGCGCCGACCGTCCCCGGTCAGGCGGGCGCGTCGGGTCCGTCGAGTCCGTCAGGTTCATCCGGTCCGTTCGGTCCGTCCGGTCCGTCCGGTCCGTCCGGCGGTCACGGTGTTCCCGTGCCGCCGGCCACTCCGCCGACCACGGGTCAGGTTCCGCCCGTCCCGCCCGCTCCGCCGACGGCGGGCGCCGAACGGCCGCAGTTCCGTGACGCCGGACCCGGTACGCACGATCCCCGGGCGTGATCCGTCCCGGCACCCGCAACACCCCACCGGCAGGACCGTTGCCCCTGGTCCCGCCGGTGGGGTGTTCTGCTGAGGCTGAGGCGGCTCACACGGACGGCGCCTGTCATGTCCGGCTCCGGCCATGTCCCGCTCGACGATCCGCGGCGCGGTCTCGCCGTAAGAGCCGTAAGAGCCGTGAAGCCGTGAAGCCGTCACAGCCCCCAGAGCCGTGACCACGGGACCGCGCCGCCCCCACCGCCCCGCCCGTGACACCGCCGTCACTGCAGCTGAGGCAGCACCTTCGTGCGGTAGAAGTCGAAGAAGCCCCGCAGGTCGGGCCCGATCTGGCTGACGTAGACCCGGTCGAAGCCGGCGTCCGCGAACTGGCGCAGCTCCGCCACGTGCTGGTCCACGTCGTCGCCGCACACCCGGTTGTCCCGCACCATGTCCTCGGTCACCAGCGTCTGGGCCTGCTCGAAGTGCTTCGGTGAGGGCAGCACCTGCCCCAGCTCACCCGGCAGCTGTTCGTTGGCCCACAGCCGGTGGACGGTGCGCACGCACTCCTCGCGGTCGATGCCGTAGCAGACCTTGGTGCCGCCGCTCACCGGTTTCCCGCCGCCCCCGCCCTTGCGGTACTGCTCCACCATGGAGGTGTCCGGCATCATCGTGATGTAGCCGTCGCCGACCCGGGCGGCCAGCTTGGTGGCGGCCGGCCCGAAGCCGGAGATGTCGATGGGCACGGGCTCGTCCGGCACCGTGTAGAGGCGGGCGTTCTCCACCGTGTAGTGCGTGCCGTGGTGGTTGACCTCCTCGCCGGAGAACAGCCGCCGCATGATCTGCACGGCCTCCTCCAGCATGTCCAGGCGGATGTGGGCGGGCGGCCAGGGGGCGCCCAGGATGTGCTCGTTGAGCAGCTCCCCGGTGCCGACGCCCAGCCGGAACCGGCCGTCCGCCATCACCGCGGCCGTCGCGGCGGCCTGCGCCACCACCGCGGGATGCGTCCGCACGGTGGGGCAGGTCACCGCCGTGCCGACCGGCAGCGACACCGCCTCGGAGAGGGCGCCGATCACGGACCACACGAAGGGGCTCTGCCCCTGCGCGTCGTTCCAGGGGTGGTAGTGGTCGGAGATCCACAGGGACTCGAATCCGGCCTGTTCGGCCATCCGGGCCTGCTCGATCAGCTCCGCCGGGCCGTACTGCTCGCACGAGAGGAAGTAGCCGTACTCGGGCATGGGGGGTGCCTTCCGCGACGAGGGCGGGTCGGTTCCGGACCCGGGTACCCGGGGCCCCGGGCGGAAACCGGGCGACGTTTGGCCCTCGCGGCCAGGGGGACGCGGAAGTCTCCCGAGGTACGCCGACAGCGCCGGAGGACCACCGTGAGCCGACCCTCGAGCCGACCCCGCATCCTGATCGTCGGAGCGGGCTTCGCCGGGTACCGCACCGCACAGACCCTGTCCCGGCTGGCCCGGGGCCGGGCCGAGATCACCCTGTTGAACCCGACCGACTACTTCCTCTACCTGCCCCTGCTGCCCCAGGTCGCGGCGGGCATCCTCGAGCCGCGCCGCGTCACGGTCTCCCTGTCCGGCACGCTGCCGCAGGTCCGCCTGGTGCTGGGCGAAGCCGGCCGCATCGACCTCGACGGGCGCACGGTGCACTACACGGACCCGGAGGGCGGGGAGGGCAGCCTCTCCTACGACCGGCTGGTGCTGGCCGCCGGCAGCGTCAACAAGCTGCTGCCCATCCCCGGCGTCGCCGAGCACGCCCACGGCTTCCGCGGCCTCCCGGAGGCCCTGTACCTGCGGGACCACGTCACCCGGCAGGTGGAGCTCGCGGCCGCCACGGACGACCCGGCCCAGTGCTCCAGCCGCTGCACCTTCGTCGTGGTCGGTGCGGGCTACACGGGCACCGAGGTGGCCGCGCACGGCCAGCTGTTCACCGACGCGCAGGTCCGCAAGCAGCCCCTGCGCACCGGGATGCGCCCGCGCTGGATGCTGCTGGACATCGCCGACCGGGTCCTGCCCGAACTGGACGAACGGCTCTCCCGCACCGCCGACCGGGTGCTGCGCGAACGCGGGGTGGACGTGCGGATGGGCACCTCGGTGAAGGAGGCCACGCCCGAGGGGGTGCTGCTCACGGACGGCGAGTTCGTCGACACCCGCACCCTGGTGTGGTGCGTGGGCGTGCGCCCCGACCCGCTCGCCGAGTCGCTCGGCCTGCCCATGGAACGCGGCCGGCTGCTCGTCGACCCGCACCTGCAGGTGCCGGGCCACCCCGAGGTGTTCGCCTGCGGCGACGCGGCCGCCGTCCCGGACCTGGAGAACCCCGGGCAGTACACCCCGATGACCGCGCAGCACGCCTGGCGGCAGGGCAAGGTGTGCGCGCAGAACATCGCGGCCTCCCTCGGGGACGGCGAGCGCCGCGCCTACCGTCACAAGGACCTGGGGTTCGTGGTGGACCTCGGCGGCACCCAGGCAGCGGCCGACCCGCTGGGCGTTCCGCTGTCCGGACCGCTGGCCGGGCTGGTCACCCGCGGCTATCACCTCGCGGCGATGCCCGGCAACCGGGTGCGGGTGGCCGCCGACTGGCTGCTGGACGCCGTACTGCCGCGCCAGGCCGTCCAGTTGGGCCTGGTGCGGTCCTGGTCGGTGCCGCTGGACACGGCGTCGCCGGAGCTGGCCCGCCTGCCGGGCGGCCCCCAGGACGAACCGTCCGCCGGCGCCCCGCCGGAGCAGGACGGGACGAAGGGCGGGGAACCCGCGAGCCGGCAGCCGGGCGGGGAACCCGCGAGGCAGCGGCCGGGCGGCGAGCCCGCGAAGCAGCAGCCGGGCGGGGAGGCGGCGAAGCACCCGCCCGCGGGGTCCCGCCCGCCGGACGCGCCGCCCCTCGGGCCGCACGACGCCCCCGGCCCCGTCAAGCGCACCGACAACCCCGGCGACCGCGCCGAAGGAGACTCATGAACACCGGCGAACTCACCGAACTCGGACAGCAGTTGCGCGTGGACAGCGTGCGGGCGGCGGATGCCGCGGGCTCCGGGCACCCCACGTCCTCGATGTCCGCGGCCGACATCATGGCCGTCCTGTTCGCCCACCACTTCCGCTACGACTTCGACCGGCCCGAGCATCCGGGCAACGACCGCCTCATCCTGTCCAAGGGCCACGCCTCCCCGCTGATGTACGCGGCCTACAAGGCGGCCGGGGCGATCGACGACGACGAACTGCTCACCTTCCGCAAGGCGGGCAGCCGCCTCGAAGGGCACCCCACGCCCCGCCGGCTGCCGTGGGTCGAGACGGCCACCGGGTCGCTCGGCCAGGGGCTTCCGGTCGGCGTCGGCATCGCGCTGGCCGGGAAGCGGCTGGACCGCACCGGCTACCGGGTGTGGGTGCTGTGCGGGGACAGCGAGATGGCCGAGGGCTCGGTGTGGGAGGCCGCGGAACACGCCGGCCACGAGGGCCTGGACAACCTCACCGTCATCGTGGATGTCAACCGGCTCGGCCAGCGCGGCCCCACCCGGCACGGCCACGACCTCGACGCCTACGCCCGCCGCTTCCAGGCGTTCGGCTGGCACACCACCGAGGTGGACGGCCATGACGTGGACGCCCTCGACCGCGCCTTCGGGGAGGCCGTCTCCACCTCGCGCGGGCCGACCGCGATCCTCGCCCGCACCCTCAAGGGCAAGGGCGTCGCCGCGGTGGAGGACCAGGAGGGCCGGCACGGCAAGCCGCTGGCCGAGGCCGACGACGCCGTCGCCGAACTGGGCGGCTCCCGCGACCTGCGCGTGCGGCTGCCGGAACCGGTCTCCGCCCGCGCCCTGCACGCCGTGTCCACCGGGGACGCCGAGCTGCCGCGCTGGGAGCGGGGCGAGGAGGTCGCCACGCGCAACGCCTTCGGTGAGGCGCTCACCGCGCTCGGCACCGCGCGCGGCGACGTCGTGGCCCTCGACGGCGAGGTCGGCGACTCCACCCGCGCCGAGTTCTTCGCCAAGGAACATCCCGAGCGCTACTTCGAGTGCTACATCGCCGAGCAGCAGATGGTCGCCGCGGCGGTCGGCATGGCGGCCCGCGGCTGGGTGCCGTACGCGTCCACGTTCGCCGCGTTCCTGACCCGCGCCCACGACTTCATCCGCATGGCGTCGATCAGCGGTTCCTGCATCAACCTGGTCGGCTCGCACGCGGGCGTGGCCATCGGGGAGGACGGGCCCAGCCAGATGGGCCTGGAGGACCTGGCGATGATGCGGGCGGTGCACGGCTCCACGGTCCTGTACCCGTGCGACGCCAACCAGACGGCCCGGCTGGTGGCCGCGATGGCGGGCATCGACGGCATCCGCTACCTGCGCACCTCGCGCGGGGAGAGCCCCGTGATCTACGGACCGGACGAGGAGTTCCCGGTCGGCGGCAGCAAGGTGCTGCGGGCCTCGGACCGGGACCGGCTCACCCTGGTCGCGGCCGGCGGCACGGTCTTCGAGGCCCTGGCGGCGGCCGACTCCCTGCACCAGGAGGGCATCGCGGCCCGGGTGGTCGACCTCTACTCCGTCAAGCCGGTCGACCGCGACACCCTGCGCCGGGCCGCCGAGGAGACCGGCTGCCTGGTCACCGTCGAGGACCACCACCCCGAGGGTGGGCTCGGCGACGCCGTCGCCGAGGCCTTCTCCGACGGCGGTCCGGTACCCCGCCTGGTGCGGCTCGCCGTGCGCACCATGCCCGGGTCGGCGTCCCCCGAGGAGCAGATGCGCGCCGCGGGCATCGACGCCGCGTCGATCGCGGCGGCCGGCCGGCTGCTGGTGGAGGAGGCGATCGTGCCGTGAGCGCGGGCGCGCGCACGGCGCGCACGGCGCGCACGGTCCGGGCCGGCCGCCGCACGGTGGAGATCAGCCGGCCGGACAAGGTCCTCTTCCCCGGCGGGCGCGGCATCCCCGAGTACACCAAGGGCGACCTGGCCGAGTACCACCGGGCCGTCGCGCCGCACCTGCTGCCGCACGTGCGCGGGCGTCCACTGATGCTGGACCGGCGTCCGGACGGTCTGGACGGGCCCGCCTTCATGCAGAAGAACACGCCCGGGCACTACCCCGACTGGATCACCCGGGTGGAGGTCGGCAAGGAGGGCGGCACGGTCACGCACACCGTGTGCGACGACACCGCCACGCTGCTGTACCTCGTCGACCAGGCGAGCATCACCCTGCACCGCTGGCTGTCCCGGGCCGACGCGCCCCGCTCCCGGCCGCGGGAGGACGGGGCGGACCCGGACCCCGTCGGCCGGCCCGACCGGCTGGTCTTCGACCTCGACCCCTCGGGGGACGGCCGCGACGCCTTCGAGACGGTCCGGGACACCGTGCGCCTGCTGGGGGAGCTGCTGGACGAGCTGCGCCTGCCCTCGGCCCTGATGACCACCGGCTCGCGCGGGCTGCACGTGATCGTGCCGCTCGACGGCCGGCAGGGCTTCGACGAGGTCCGCGCCTTCGCCCGCGACGTCGCCGACACCCTCGCCGCCGCCCACCCCGACCGGCTCACCACCGCGGCCCGGAAGAAGGAGCGCGGCGGCCGGCTGTACCTCGACGTCCAGCGCAACGCCTACGCGCAGACCGCGGTGGCCCCCTGGACCGTGCGCGCCCTGCCGGGCGCTCCCGTCGCGGCTCCCGTGTCCTGGGAGCAACTGGACGATCCGGAGCTGCACGCCGGCCGCTGGACCGTCGCCGACGCCGTCGAGCACGCCGGCACCGACCCCTGGCGCGGGCTGCTGCGCCGCGGCCGGGCGCTGGGCCCGGCCCGCCGCAGGCTGGACGCCCTCCGGGGCTGACGCCGGACCTGGGGGCAGCGGGGGAGGGGAGTGCGCGACGGTAGGGGGCGGAGTGAGGCGGACGGCGCGGAGCCGGGACGGCGCGGGCGGCGACGGTCAGGCGCGGTGGCGAGCGCCCCCGCACGTCCCGCACGCCCCGCACGCCCCGGAGGCGGCGGGGGTAGCCCGGGGTGGCCGCCCACAGCTCTGCCCGGCCAGGTCCGCCCGGCCAGGTCCGCCCGGCCAGGTCCGCCCGGCCGGCTCCGCCCGGCGGGGACCGGCTGTGCCGGCCCGGGCGGAGCCGCCGGGGCCTGCACCGGCAGCGCTCCACCGGGAGCCGGCCCGGAGGGCTCCGCGCTGTGCCGACCCCGTGGACGCACCGTGACCAGGTGCGCGACCCGGGTGGGGCAATCGGGTGAAGCGGTGGAGGTTTGACGAACAGACGAGCGGCCACACGGAGGGGGAGGTGGCCATGTCGAACGCTGAGAACGCCAAGAACGCCAAGAACGTCAAGAGCACCGAGAGCACCGACAGCACAGAGGAACCACAGGGTTCCGCAGAGGAAGAAGAACAGGAAACCGAAGAGGGGCAGGAGAAGCGGCAGCCCCGGAAGAAGGCCGGTGCCCCGAGCAGAACCCGGAAGACCGGGACGTCGACGGCACGACGGCAGTCCGGAGAGTCGGGCGAATCGGGTCCGTCCCGCGAGCCGGCCGAGTCCGGCACGACGACGACCCGGCGGATGAGTCCGATGGAAGTGCTGCGCCAGGCGCGCGAGCAGCTGGCGGAACTCACCGGCCGGGAGGCCGAGTCCGTGTCGTCCTTCGAGCGCACGGAGGAGGGCTGGGCCCTGGAGATCGAAGTGCTCGAACTGGAGCGCGTGCCCGACACGATGAGCCTGATGGCGAGCTACCAGGTGGAGCTGGACCCGGAGGGTCTGCTCACCGGTTACCGGCGCGTGCGGCGCTACGAGCGAGGGCGGTCCGACGCGCGCAAGGGCGGCCGCTGAGGCGCCGCCGAGGCCCCGACACACCCACTTACCACGAGGAGGAACGGCCGGAAATGACAGTCGTACCGGCACAGCAATCCGGCGGCGGAGGCGGCAGCAGCGGCCTCTACGACGTCCTTGAGCTCGTCCTGGACAGGGGGCTCGTCATCGACGCATTCGTGCGCGTGTCCCTGGTCGGCATCGAGATCCTCAAGATCGACGTACGGGTCGTCGTCGCCAGTGTGGACACCTACCTCCGCTTCGCCGAGGCGTGCAACCGGCTCGACCTGGAGGCCGGGCCGCGCAAGGACCCGGGTCTGCCCGACCTGGTCGGCGAGATGACGGAATCGGGCGCCCGGGGCAAGTCCAAGGGGGCGCTGTCCGGCGCCGCCGAAACCATCTCGGACGCGTTCCAGCAGGCGCGCGGCGAGTCGGAGAAGGAGAGCGAGTCCCGCCCGCGGGCCCGTAAGAGCACCTCCTCGCGCCGGAAGGAGGAGCAGTGAGCACCTACGTCTACGGCATCACGTCGAGCTCGCACCCCGGGCTGCCCGAGGGCATGGGCGGTGTCGGAGACCCGCCGCGCCCCGTCCGGCTGCTGACCGTGGGCGGTCTGACGGCGGTCGTCAGCGACGCCCCCGACGGGCTGCGCCCCAAGCGGCGGGAGCTGCTCGCGCACCAGAACGTGCTCAGCGAGACCGGTGCCGCCGGCTGCGTCCTGCCGATGCGCTTCGGCTCGGTCGCCGAGGACGACGACGCGGTGACGGCGGTGCTCGCCGAGCGCGCCGGCCACTACGAGGAGCGCCTGCGGGCCCTCGACGGATGCGTCGAGTACAACGTCAAGGCCAATCACGTCGAGGAGGCCGTGCTGCACCACGTGATGGCCGGCAACCCCGAGATCCGCGCCCTCGCGGAGGCTAACCGTCAGGCCGGCGGCGGCAGTTACGAGGACAAGATCCACCTCGGGGAGATGGTCGCCCAGGCGGTGCAGGCGCAGGAGGCCGAGGACGGCGCCGCCGTGCAGCAGGCCCTGGAGCCGGCCGCGGACGCGGTCAGCGTGGGGCCCGAGTCCTCGGGCTGGCTCGCCAACGTCTCCTTCCTGGTGAAGCGGGACTCGGCCGAGGACTTCCTGGCCGCCGTGGAGCAGGTCCGCAAGGACATGCCCCACCTGGAGGTGCGGCTCAACGGTCCGCTCCCGCCGTACAGCTTCGTGGAGCCCGGTCCGGCCGAACCGGCGGCCACCACGGCGGGCGGGGCGGACGCCGGAGCGGGGTGACGTCATGGGTCTGATCTCGGAGGTCCTGCTGCTGCCGTTCGCCCCGGTGCGCGGCAGCGGCTGGGCCATCCGGCAGGTGCTCCGGGAGGCGGAGCGCATCTACTACGACCCTGCCACGATCCGTGCCGAACTGGCGCGGCTGGAAGAGCAGTTGGAGGCCGGAGAGATCACCGAGGAGGAGTTCGACCGACAGGAGGACGAACTTCTGGACCGGCTGGAGACCGCAACGCGCGCAGGCGCGGGTACAGGGGACGGGACGGCACCACAATGAATCGAACGGGACTCGGCCTCGCGATCGGGGCCGGCTATCTCCTCGGCCGGACGAAGAAGCTGAAGATGGCGCTCGCCGTCGGCGGCCTCGTCGCGGGGAAGAAACTGAACCTCAGTCCGCGTATGGTCGCGGACCTCGTCTCCCAGCAGCTGCGGGACAACCCGCAGTTCAAGGAGCTCGGGGACCAGCTCCGCGGCGACCTGCGGGGCGTCGGCAAGGCGGCCTCCGGCGCGATGATCGAGCGGCAGCTCGACTCCCTCGCCGACCGGCTGCACGGCCGGACCGCGCAGATGCGCGACCAGCTGGCGGGCGGCGGCGCCACGGACCGGGACCGTGACGACGAGGCCGAAGAGCGCGACGAGCGGGACGAGCGGGACGACGAGCCCGAGGACCGCGACGACGCCGAGGACACGGGCGAGGACACCGGGGAACCGGACCGCGAGCCCCGCCGGGCGGCGAAGGAAGCCGGCAAGGGGACCGCCAGGAAGGCGGCGAAGAAGGCACCGGCGAAGAAGGCGCCCGCGAAGAAGGCCGCGCCGGCCAAGAAGGCCGCCAAGAAGACCGCCGCCAAGAAGACGACGGCCGCCACGCGCGGCGCCGGCTCCCGGGCACGGAAGGGAGGCGGTGAGGAATGAGCGACACACTCGGCTCGGCCACCGACACCGCGCGCGAGGGGACGAAGCAGAACCCGCTCGCCGACGTCGCGCACAGCGAGGCCGCCGACCGCCTCAAGGCCGAGGTGCAGGAGTACCTCGCGGCGCAGGCCACCCGCCTGCTGACCGGAGTCGGCCGCAAGCTCGGGGAGACCACCAACAAGCTGAACGACATCGCCGAGGGCAACAGCCCCGGCTTCGCACAGCTCGCACTCGACGGGGGCCGGAAGATCGCCGAGGGCAAGAGCCCCCTGCGCAGCGCCGTCGAGGTGGGCGCCTCCCGCGCCAAGGACAACGTCATGGGTGCACTGAAGGGTCTGGGCGGTGGCGGAGGGAAGAGCAAGCGCAAGCGCTCCGCCGGCAAGAAGCCCACCGTCATCATCGAGCAGATCGACATCGGGGTGCCGGTGCGCACCGCCTATGACCAGTGGACGCAGTACCAGGACTTCAGCACCTTCGCCAAGGGCGTCAAGAGCGCCAACAAGTCCGACGACACCACCTCCGACTGGCAGGCCAAGGTCTGGTGGTCCAACCGCAGCTGGAAGGCCCAGACCACCGAGCAGGTCCCCGACGACCGCATCGCCTGGACCTCCGAGGGCGCCAAGGGCACCACGAAGGGCGTCGTCTCCTTCCACCACCTCGCCGAGAACCTCACCCGCGTGCTGCTGGTCATCGAGTACTACCCCTCGGGGTTCTTCGAGAAGACCGGCAACATCTGGCGCGCCCAGGGCCGCCGGGCCCGGCTCGACCTGAAGAACTTCGCGCGCTTCATCACCATCAAGGGCGAGGCGGAGGACAGCTGGCGCGGTGAGATCCGCGACGGCGAGGTCGTCCGCAGCCACGAGGACGCGATCGAGGAGGAGGAGCGGGAGGAGCAGGAACGGGACGGCACCCCCGAGGGCGAGGCCGGTGACGGGACCGACGGCGAGGAGGAGCCGCGGGACGGCACGGACGCGCGCGACGAGTCCGACGAGGCCGACGAGTACGACGAGGCCCCGGACGACGAGTCCGACGAAGCCCCGGACGACGAGTACGACGAGCCCGACGAGGAGCCCGCACGGGACGGGGAGCCCCGGTCCGACGAGGAGCCCGAGGACGACGAGCCGGACGACGAGTACGACGACGCCGGAGAGGCCGAGTACGACGACGAGCCGGAGGAGGGTGAGGACGACTACGAGGAGGCGGACGAGCCCGAGCAGGACGCCGAGGCCTACGAGGACGAGGACGAGTACGAGGACGCCGAGGGCGGGAGCCGGCGATGACCACCCCCCGTCGGGTACCCGAGCCGTACGCCGGCCAGGGCAGCGGTGCCAATCTGGCCGACATCCTGGAAAGGGTGCTCGACAAGGGGATCGTCATCGCGGGCGACATCCGCATCAATCTGCTCGACATCGAACTGCTCACCATCAAGCTGCGCCTCATCGTGGCCTCCGTCGACAAGGCGAAGGAGATGGGCATCGACTGGTGGGAGTCCGACCCGGCCCTGTCCTCGCGCGCACGGCGGGACGAACTGGCCCGGGAGAACGCCGAGTTGCGTGAACGTCTGGCCCGGCTCGAGGAACTGGAGCCCCGGCGCTCCCAGGAGGAGGCCCCGTGACCGGACTGCGGTACGTCTACGCCGTCTGCCGCCCCTTCGGCACTCCGCTCCAGGCCCAGCTGACCGGGGTGGCCGGTGCGCCGCCCCGGCTGCTGGGCCACCGCGACCTGGTGGCCGTGGTCAGTCACGTGCCGGAGGCGGACTTCGCCGAGGAGCCGCTGCACGCGCACCTGGAGGACCTGGACTGGCTCACCGCCGTCGCCCGCGCCCACCAGGGCGTCATCGACGCGCTGACGACCGTCACCACGCCGCTGCCGCTGCGTCTCGGAACCGTGTTCCGGGACGACAGCGGCGTCCGCACGATGCTGGAGACGCGCGAGGAGGGATTCCTGCGCACCCTGGACCGGCTCGCGGGCCGCGTGGAGTGGGGCGTGAAGGTGTACGTGGAGGAGGAACCCCCGCCGGCGACGGCGGCGCCCGCGGTGAAGCCCGCGTCCGGCCGCGACTACCTCCGGCAGCGCCGCGCGCAGACCCGGTCGCGCGAGGACGTGTGGCGGAAGGCCGAGACCTTCGCCGCCCGGCTCCACGAGACGCTGGGGGACCACGCCGAGGATTCCCGGCTGCTCGCACCCCAGAATTCCACCCTGTCCGGCGCCTCCGGACGGAATGTGCTCAACGCGGCCTATCTGGTCCCGCGGGCGGATTCCGAGGCGTTCGTCGAAAGGGTGGAACGGGTGAAGGACGGTATGCCCGGAATTCGAGTGGAACTCACCGGGCCGTGGGCCGCCTATTCGTTCGCCGGTGAGGAGTCCGCCGTCGGGGAGGGGCCGTGACCGTCGTCGAACACCGGGAGATCGCCCTGGTGGACCTGCTCGACCGGCTGCTGGCCGGCGGCGTCGTCATCACCGGCGACATCACCCTGCGCATCGCCGACGTCGATCTCGTGCGCATCGACCTGAACGCCCTCATCAGCTCCGTCAACGAGAACGTCCCGTCCCCCTTCGAGGAGTTGCGGTGACCCCGGGACCGCACGAGGACCACCACGGCCGCCGGTCGCACCGCGGCCACCGCCACCACATGGACCTGGAGCCCGACACGGTCGAGCGTGACCTGGTCAAACTGGTGCTCACGGTCGTGGAACTGCTGCGTCAGCTCATGGAACGCCAGGCCCTGCGCCGCTTCGACGCGGGGGACCTGACCGAGGAGCAGGAGGAGCGCGTCGGGCTCACCCTGATGCTGCTCGAGGAGCGCATGACGGAACTGCGCGAGCGCTACGGACTGCGGCCCGAGGACCTGAATCTGGACCTCGGGCCGCTCGGACCGCTGCTGCCCCGGGAATGAGGTCCCGGGGCCCGTTCAGCGGTGTCTCACCACCGGTACCAGCGGCCCCTGCCCCCGCCCGCCGTCGTGCTGCGCATCACGAATCCCAGCAGCCATACGACCAGCACCGCCACCGCTATCCACCAAAGAGCCTTGACCGCGAATCCCGCACCGAAAAGGATGAGGGCCAGCAGAAGAACGAGCAGAATCGGAACCATAGTGTCATCAACCTCCTGACAACTCTGATTGCCGCGAATTCTGATTTCAGGCTTCCCGGCGGCAGAGAATTTCGCCGTGCAGCACGGCGAACCATCCGTCGTCCCGCGCTCCCCACTCCCGCCAGGCGTCCGCCACCGCCCGCAGACCGGCGCGGGTGGTGAAACCGCCGTCGACCGCCCGCCCGGCGTACGACGACGCCACGGTGCGCTCCGCCCACAGTCCGCTCCACCACGCGCGCTCGTCCGCCGTCGAGAAGGTCCAGGTGGACGAGGTGGCGGTCACGTCGGTCAGCCCGGCCGCGAGCGCCCAGGACCTCAGCCGCCGTCCCGCGTCGGGTTCGCCCCCGTTGGCGCGGGCCACCCGCGGGTACAGGTCCAGCCAGTCGTCCAGGCCGGGGGAGGACGGGTACCAGGTCATCGCGGCGTAGTCGGAGTCCCGTACGGCGATCAGCCCGCCGGGCCGCGTCACCCGCCGCATCTCGTGCAGCGCCCCGACCGGGTCACCGACGTGCTGCAGCACCTGGTGCGCGTGCACCACGTCGAAGGCGCCGTCGGGGAAGCCCAGGGCGTGCACGTCTCCCACGGCGAAACCGACGTTCGTCAGCCCCCGTTCGCCGGCCGTGGCCCGTGCCTGCGCCAGGATCCCGGGCGCCCGGTCCAGACCCGTGACGTGCCCGCCGGGGACCCGCTCCGCCAGGTCCGCGGTGATGGTGCCGGGGCCGCAGCCCACGTCCAGGACCCGCATGCCGGGCCGCAGCGCGCCCAGCAGGTACGCCGCCGAGTTCTCCGCCGTGCGCCAGGTGTGCGACCTGAGGACCGACTCGTGGTGCCCGTGCGTGTAGACGGCACGGTCGGCACTGGCCCGCTGTACGGACATCGTGCTCCTCCCCTTCCGGTGGGAGCTGCCGGGAACGGCAAGCTCGTCGGGCCCCGTCCGTAGGCCGTGGTCCGCGCCCGCGCGGGGGTCCCGCGGTGCTCACCACCGTACGCCCGTCAGCCGCATGCTGAGACAGTTGTCTTGGGATGTGGACGATCGTTCGTTCCGCCGGCTCGCGGTCGCGGTCATGTGGGTGCGGCGGGCCCCCTCGTGCCGACCCGTTCCTCGTCCTGACCGGTCCCACCATGCCGACCGGTCCCTCGTGCCGACCGGTGCCACCATGCCGACCGGTCCCTCGTGCCGACCGGTGCCACCGGCCCGTAAAGCGTTTGCCCCCCGCCCGCGCTCCCCGGACAATCGCCTTCCATGGGTCACCTGGAAGCCGCACACCTGGAGTACTACCTCCCCGACGGGAGGCCGCTCCTCGGCGACGTCTCCTTCCGAGTGGGGGAGGGCGCCGTCATGGCCCTCGTGGGCCCGAACGGAGCGGGCAAGACGACCCTGCTGCGCCTGCTGGCCGGTGAGCTGAAGCCGCACGGCGGGTCCGTCACCGTCTCCGGCGGGCTCGGCGTCATGCGCCAGTTCGTCGGCTCCGTGCGGGACGAGAGCACGGTCCGTGACCTCCTCGTCTCGGTCGCCGCCCCCCGGATCCGCGAGGCGGCGCGCGCCGTCGACCGGGCCGAGCACGCCCTCATGACCGTCGACGACGAGGCCGCGCAGCTCGACTACGCCCAGGCGCTCGCCGACTGGGCCGAGGCCCGCGGCTACGAGGCGGAGACCCTGTGGGACATCTGCACCACGGCCGCCCTGGGCATGCCGTACGACCGCGCCCAGTGGCGCCAGGTGCGCACCCTCTCCGGCGGTGAGCAGAAGCGTCTCGTGCTGGAGGCCCTGCTGCGCGGCACCGACCAGGTGCTGCTCCTCGACGAGCCCGACAACTACCTCGACGTGCCGGGCAAGCGCTGGCTGGAGGAGCGGCTCGAGGAGACCCGCAAGACCGTGCTGTTCGTGTCCCACGACCGCGAACTCCTCGCCCGCACCGCCCAGCGCCTCGTGTCGCTGGAGCCGAGCCCCACCGGCGCCGACGCCTGGGTGCACGGCGGCGGCTTCGCCACCTACCACCAGGCCCGCCGGGAACGCTTCGCCCGCTTCGAGGAACTGCGCAGGCGCTGGGACGAGAAGCACGCCCAGCTGAAGAAGCTGGTGCTGAACCTCCGTCAGGCCGCCTCCATCAGTCCCGACATGGCCTCCCGGTACCAGGCGGCACAGACCAGGCTGCGCAAGTTCGAGGAGGCGGGGCCGCCCCCGGAGCCGCCCCGCGAGCAGGACATCACCATGCGCCTCAAGGGAGGCCGGACCGGTGTCCGCGCGGTGACCTGCGAACGGCTCGAACTGACCGGTCTGATGCAGCCCTTCGACCTGGAGGTCTTCTACGGCGAGCGGGTCGCGGTGCTGGGCTCCAACGGATCCGGCAAGTCGCACTTCCTGCGCCTGCTCGCCGGGGACGAGGTCCGGCACACCGGTGACTGGCGGCTCGGTGCCCGCGTCGTTCCCGGCCACTTCGCCCAGACGCACGCGCATCCCGAACTGGAGGGCCGCACGCTGCTGGACATCCTGTGGAAGGAGCACGCGCAGGACCGCGGAGCCGCCATGTCCCGCCTGCGCCGCTACGAACTCACCGGCCAGGCCGAGCAGACCTTCGACCGGCTCTCCGGCGGGCAGCAGGCCCGCTTCCAGATCCTCCTGCTGGAACTCCAGGGTGTCACCGCACTGCTCCTGGACGAGCCGACCGACAACCTCGACCTGGAGTCGGCCGAGGCGCTCCAGGAGGGACTGGAGGCGTTCGAGGGCACGGTCCTCGCCGTCACCCACGACCGGTGGTTCGCCCGCTCCTTCGACCGCTTCCTGGTCTTCGGCAGCGACGGCCGGGTCAGGGAGACGCCGGAGCCCGTCTGGGACGAACGCCGGGTGGAACGCGTCCGCTGAGGAAGCCGCCGCACGACACGACACGGCACGACACGGCACGGGCACGACAGGGGCGCGACATGGAGGAGCCCCCACGGTCGACGCCGTGGGGGCTCCTCCCCTTCTCACCGGTCCCGCCGCGGCCGGTCCCGCCGGGCGTTGCCGGTTCCGCCGGGGCCGTCGCTCACTTCCAGCGCAGCAGGGCCCCCAGTCCGCCCACCGGCGCGTCCGTGGACGACGGGTCGGCCGTCGGCCGGCCGTCCTCGCCGTCGCCGCGGCCGGCGTCCCGGTCGGTGTCGAGGTCCCCGCTCGGGTCCCGGTCCAGGTCCGCGCCCACGACCAGCGCGGAGGCGTCCGACATGGCGGCCGACCGGATCAGCGCGTCGTCGGCCCGGGCCGCCCAGGACTGCTGCTCGCCCAGGACCTTCAGCTCCGTGCGGCGCACCGCGACCTGGTCCGGGTCCTCCCCGATCCACACCTCGCGGCGCCCGTCCGGCGCGTCGGGACGGATCAGCAGTTCGTCGATGCGGTGCTCGCGCGCCGCCTCCACCAGGGCCGGGACGCCTTCGACGGCCGCCGCCCGCCCCTCGTCGTCCGGGGCCCGCGCGGCCAGGAACCGTTCCAGCTCCGCCGTCTCCCGCTCCCGCACGTGCGCGGTGCGCAGCCGTTCCACGTCGTCGTCCAGCAGCCGGCTCCCGCTGCCGTGCGACGCCTCCGCCACCATGCCGTGCAGCCGCTGCGGCAGCCGTTCGCGCACCGCCCGCCGCTCACGGTCGTCCCCCACCAGGATCAGCAGGTCGGCGCCGCTCTCCTCCTGGCACACGGCCAGCGCGTCGGCGATCTCCGCCGCGTTGTGCTCCCAGGTGTTCTCCACCCGCAGCTGGAAGTGCCGCTCCGACCAGTCGGCGGTGGCGGTCCGGTGCACCGGCCACTGGCGTCCGGTGACCCCGCCGGCGTCGTCCCGGCCGAGGACACTGCGCAGTTCGAAGTCCGCGCCCTTGCGGTCGACGTAGGCCACCACCGCCACGGGGTCCTCGCCGGCCAGCTCCAGCAGCGGCGCGACCCGCGGCAGGGCCGTCCACCCGGCCCAGTCCCCGCCCTGCGGGGGCCGGGCGAGCGGTGCCTCCAGCACCACCTCGCCGTCCCGGGCGAACAGCACCCGGCCGTCCGGTCCGGAAAAGCGCGGGGCGCCGTCCACGGCTTCCAGCACGGCACGGCACGTGGCCTCGTCCGCACCCTGCTCGGCCAGGTCCCGGGCCATCGCCCGGGCCGTCAGGTGCCGCTGGTGCGCCGCGTCCTCCGTGTGCCGGGAGGTGTCGACGTACACGGAGGCCCAGGGGCCGGGACGTTCGTAGAGTGGGTGCAGAAACGCGAGATCCATGGGTTCCTCCCGGAAACCGCTCGGGGTAGTGCTCGTGCTGCCGGGCGGGTACCCGGACACCATGGACGAACACGACGAGCGGGGCACCCCCATGACCGGTATCGAGCCCGACCGCCTGGACGACCAGCAGCTCATGAAGGAGCTGGAGACGATCCACCGCACGCGTCACGACACCCTGCTGTACGGATCCGACGACGCCCTGCGCACGCACAACGAACGCATGGCCCAGCTGGAGGGCGAGTACCTGCGCCGCAATCCGCGCCGTCCGGTGGCTCCGGGCCGCACCCGTGAGGGCGCGCGGGAACGCACCGGCTCGGACGCGGCGGCCCCGTCGACCCCGGGTACCTGACGGCCCCGCGGCCGAGCCGCTGAGGCAGGGCGCGCGAGGGCCGGTGAGGCCCGCCCCCGCACGCCGGGCCCGACTTCCGGGCCGGGCGGGTTCCGGGCCGGCCGACTCCCGGGCCGGGCGGGGACCGGCCCTCCTGCGGGTCAGGGTGCCGGCGGGACTCACGTTCCCGTCCCGTCCCACCCTCCCGTTCCGCCTTCCCGGGCAGTCCCGCCCGCCCGGGCACCCTGCGGGACATGACCGAGGGGCCCGCTCACGAACGGGCCCCTCGGCCAAGGGCTGTGCCCACCGCGACCGGCCGCCGCCCGTCGGGGCGGGTGCCCGGACCCGGCCCGGACCCGACGGGGTCCTGGCCGCGCGGGCGCGTCCTCGCGCGGACTCAGGCGGCCGCCTGAGTCTCGCGCGCGAAGACCTCGATGTAGGTCTCGCAGAACGCCTTCAGGTCGTCCGGCTTGCGGCTGGTCACCAGCTTGGCGGGTGCGTGGTCGCACACCTTCACCTGCTCGTCCACCCACGTGGCGCCCGCGTTGCGCAGATCCGTCTGCAGGCTCGGCCAGCTGGTGAGCACCCTGCCGCGCACCACGTCCGCCTCGATCAGGGTCCAGGGAGCGTGACAGATCGCCGCCACCGGGCGGCCCTGCTCGAAGAAGTCCCGGACGAAGGCGACGGCCTTGTCGTCCATGCGCAGGAAGTCGGGGTTGGCCACCCCGCCCGGCAGCACCAGGCCGCCGAAGGAGTCCGCCGACGTCTCGCCGACCACCTCCTGCACGGGGAACGTGTCCGCCTTGTCGAGGTGGTTGAACGCCTGGATGCGGCCGGACTGCGTGGACACCAGCACGGGCTCGTGCCCGGCGTCCACCGCGGCCTGCCACGGCTCGGTCAGTTCGACCTGCTCCACGCCCTCGGGCGCGGTCAGAAATGCGATACGCATCGTGTTCCTACGTCCTTCCTCACGTGTTCTCTCGTTCACCGGTCCGTGCGTCGCCGGCCACCCGCGTGCCCGTCACGCGGTCACGCCCGCTCGTCGGGTTCGGCGCGGCGGCTGATGCCGGCGAGCGCGGACTCGGGGTCGCGGGCCTCGGCGAGGTCGCCCAGGCTCACCACCCCCACCGGAAGCCCGTCCTCCACGACCGGGATCCGCCGTACGGCCTGGTCGCGCATCAGCCGGGCGGCCGTGGACACCGGGTCGTCGGGGGCCAGGATCAACGGGTCCGGGGTGCACACCGACGCGGCACTCACCGCCTGCGGATGCCGCCCGTCGGCGACCGCCCGGACCGTGATGTCCCGGTCGGTGAGCACGCCGACGATCCGTTCGCCGTCGGCCACCACCACGTCGCCGATGTCCTGGGTGCGCATGAGCTGCGCGGCCTCCGCGATCGAGGCGTCCGGGCGCACGGCGACGACACCCGGGGTCATCACGTCCTTGACGTACTGCGTCATGACGGGGTTTCTCCTCCGCATCCCCGGCGTTCCGGGACACCGCGGGCCGGTCCGGCCGGCCGCCGTGCCCCGGAACACCGGCCGCTAGGCGTTCTCCGTCTCCGGTGACCGGGTCAGCGCCTCGGCCAGCTCCTGGACGTTGGCGTACCGGGCCTGCCGCGGCAGGCGTTCCAGCGCCTCGACCAGGGCGTCGGGGGCGTGCCGCCGGGTCAGGGCGCGCATCAGCTCCCGCGGACCCGCGGGGAACGACCCCCGCCCCAGGATCCTGGCCAGCTCCAGCCGCACCGACTCCATCGACGTGGGCGCCCGGCTCGGTGTCACCGGGCCGTACGCGACCTCCGGGTCGTCCTCGGCGGACGGCTCCGGGTCGTGCCACTCCTCGGCCCGGGTCGGGTGACCCGAGCGGAGCAGCCCCTGCAGTTCGTGCTTCATCTCGTCGTCGCGGTGGACGCTGAGCCGGTCACTGCCTCGCTGCATGTCTCCCTCCAGCTCCTTCGGGGGTCCGCACCGCGTACCCGCCGGGCGGAGGCCGACACCGTGTTCCGGGCGGCGGATCGGCACATCCCGGGCGGCGGCGGAGGGAGCGGGACGTGCGGATCCGACGCCCCCCGGTTTGCGCCCGGCGGTGGCGGTGACCCGGCACCACGGCCCCCCACGAGCCTTCTGGAAGGACTGGCCATGGCGGTGCTCGCCGTGCTCATACCGGTGCTCATGCTCGGCATGCTCCTGATGATGGGGCGTTACGAGGACCTCGTGCTGCCGCGCGAGGCCGATCCCGACGCCGTTCCGGATCCGGACGCGGCGACCGCCGCGGCCCTCAAACCCTGACCCGCCGGCCCGCGCCCGGCCGCGGACGGGAACACGACGCCGGCGAGCCCGTCACAGGGTTTCGGCGTCGCTGGGGTTTGCCGGGGACGGGGACGGGCAGGCGCACTCACAGTGCTTCGGACAGGAGGCACGTCCGTGATGCGGCTCCGCCCGCCCGGCGCGCCTGTCCCGAAGAGGGCGTGCTGCACGGTGACCATCCGTCCCCGAGCACTCCTAGGGAGTTGCGACGCACCATGCCGACCCGTTCGAACACCAGGGCACACCCCCACGACGACGCTCCTGACACCTCGGCGGCCTTCCGGCGGCTGGCCGGTCTGTCTCCCGGCCCGGAACGCGACGCGCTCCGCGACGAGATCGTCGAGGCATGGCTCCCCATGGCCGACCGCCTCGCCGGACGCTTCCGCAGCCGCGGCGAGAGCTACGACGACCTGCGCCAGGTCGCCGCGCTCGGCCTCGTCAAGGCCGTCGACCGGTACGACCCCGACCTGGGGAACGCCTTCGAGAGCTACGCCGTCCCCACCATCACCGGCGAGATCAAGCGGCACTTCCGCGACCACATGTGGACCCTCCACGTGCCGCGCCGCGTGCAGGACCTGCGCAACCGCGTCCGCCACGCCACGCAGGACCTCTCCGGGACGATCCCGGGCCGCCGGCCCACCGTGGCCGAGATCGCCGAGCAGGCCCATCTGAGCGAGGAGGACGTGCGCGTCGGCCAGGAAGCGCTGGAGAGCTTCACCGCGCTGTCCCTGGACGCGGAACTCCCCGGCAGCGACGACGGCTACTCCCTCGGGGACGCCCTCGGCGGCCCCGACCCGGCGCTCGACGTCGTGGTCGACCGCGAGGCCGTCAAGGACCGGCTGGCCGCCCTCCCCGAGCGCGAGCGGGCCATCCTGTACATGCGGTTCTTCGACGACATGACCCAGAGCCGCATCGCCGAGCAGTTGGGCATCTCCCAGATGCACGTCTCCCGCCTGATCAGCCGCTGCTGCGGCCGGGTCCGCGAGGAGGTGCTGCGCGACGGCGGCCAGGGCTGACGCCGACCGGGGCAGCGGCTCCGGGCCGGCGACCGCCCCCGTCGTCCGGTGACCTGTCGTCTTCGGTGCCCCCGTCCGTTGACCCTTCGTCCGGTGACCCCCACCGATGGCCGTCGTCCGGTGACCACCGTCCCGTGACCGCCGGCCCCCCGAGCGCCGGCCCCCGAGCGTCGGCCCCCGAGCGCCGGTCGTCGTGGCACCCGCCACGGCGACCGGCGCTCGCGCACGCCCGGACCCGGCGCCGGAGGCCCGCTTCCTACGGCTCCACGCCGAGTGGGACGGTTCCCGGCGGCTCCGGTGACCGAGCGGGCGGTGCCCCACGGCTCCGGTGGGTGAGCGGTCCGTCCTCGCCCCCGCCACCGGTCGGCTGGGCCGTCCCCGACCCGTCCGGCGGTGACGGGTCCGTCCACGGTCTCTCCACCGGCCGACCGGTCCGCTCCCTGCCCCGCCCCCGCCGGACGGGCCTTCGCGGTCGCCGAGTCGGCCGGACGGGCCTTCACGGTCGCCGAGTCGGCGGGACACGAGCCGCCGATCCGTCTCCGACCGCCTCCGCGGCCGACGGTCCCCGACGGTCCGCACCTCCCGCAGGAGTCCGGCCGGTCAGGGCCCGCTCCGTCCGTGTGCCGGCGTGCCTGTCCGAACCGGCACGGCCCGGACGGGCACGCCGACACGCGGACGGCGGGCGCGCCCTTCACCCGGTCGGACCCGGTCCGTCGCGCGAATGGGGTCCGGCCGCGCGCGCAGCGGCCGGTGCGGGGCTGTGATGGACCGCGGGGCGCGACCCCGCGCCCCGCGCCGACGCGGGACCATCCGCGCGCCCGCGGTCCACGCGGACCGCACCGGGCGCAGCGCCGCCCCACCGGGCGGGCGGGTGACCCCGCGGGGCCCCGGGCGCGGTCGCCGCGCCCCAGCCGCCGCTCGAAGGAGCCCCCACCATGCGCCGCACCGCCAGCGCCCTGACCGCCGCCGCCCTGGCCGGTACCGCCCTGGGCGTGCTCGGCGGCCTCGCGCCCGCCGCGTCCGCCGCCGATCCGCGCGCCGAGGTCAGCCCGGGCACCGCCCGGCCGGGCGGTACCGTCACCGTCACGGTCACCTGCGCACCGACCGGCGGGCCCGCCCCGCAGACCCTCCAGGCGGCCTCGGAGGCGTTCACGGGCGGTGCGCTCACCCTGACCAGGCTCCCCGGCGGGGAGGACGCCGGCCCCACCTACGAGGGCACGGCCACCCTCCCGGACGCCGCCCACTTCGCGGACGCGGGCGCTTCGGACACGGGCACCGGAACGGCGGGCGAGGTCCCCGGACCCCCGGGCGGCGAGATCCCGCCGCCGGACAGCGTGCCGGAGATCCCCGACGCCGAACCCGGGGCGGCGGACGAGCTCCTCGGCGCGTTCCCCGGCATCCCCGACGCGCCCCTGGAGGAGTCGGACGAGTCCGACACGTTCGACGACTTCTCCGACGACGTCTCCGCCGACTTCTCCGACGACGTTCCCGCCGACTTCGCCGAGGAGCTGTCCGAGGCCCCCGAAGCCCTCTCGGCGCCGGGCGGCGGTGTCCGGTGGACGGTCCACGGCACGTGCCCGGCGGCACCCGGCGGGAAGGGCACCCCCTGGAGCGTGACCTTCACCGTCACCGTGCACTCCGGCGGCACCCCCACCCACACCCCGACCCGTACACCCGCCCCCGTGCCGACCCCCTGCCCCGGCCACCGGGGCAGCCACTGCGGCGCGACCACCGCCCCGGGCGGGGTGCACGCGGGGGACGGCGGCGCCTTCACCGACTCCGTGCCCGCCCTGGCGGCCGGCGGGCTGCTGATCGCCGGGGCGTTCGGCGCCGCCGCCCACCGGGTGTACCGGGACCGGACCGCGCGCGAGGACGGCTGACCCCGGCCCCCGCTCCGGGGCGCCGCCCGGCGCGCACGCCGCCGCGCGACGCCCGCCCGCCGTACCCGGGGCCCGCCCCGGCACCCATGACCCGGCCGCCCCCTGGGTAACCGGCGGACCGGAGGGTACGAGAGCACCCGGACCCGGAACCCCGCGGCACCGGGACACACCGGACCGGGCCGCCCGTACGGGCCCGCCGGGCGGCGCGGTCGCCGCACGGCAGGCACCCACGGCAGCACGTCCCGGACCACGGCGGACACCAGGCACTGCGCGGAGGCAGGCATGCGACGGACGGACCCGCAGGGACACGGCCCCGTCCGCTTCGGACCGCCCATCCCCGAGGACGGGCTGCCCGTCCTGCCCGAGCTGGCCGCCGTGATCGCCGCGGCCGCGGCCCGTGCGGAGGCGGAGCCCGTCGGCGGGGGAGCGGCACTCCTCGACGCCGCCTGCGGCCACGCGGACCGCCGTGGCCTGCCCGCCACCCCCGACCGGGTCGCGGTCGCCCCCGGCGCGCCCGCGCTGCTGGTGGCACTGACGGCCGCCGTCGGCGGGGACGTCCTCGTGCCGAAGCCCTGCGCCGCCTGGTGGGTCCCGTACGCCCACCTGCTGGGGCGTCCCGCCTACCACGTCCCGACACCGGCCGAGAGCGGTGGCGTCCCCGACCCGTACGCCCTGCTGGAGACGGTCCGCAGGGTGCGCGACGAGGGCGGGGACCCGCGGCTCCTCGTGCTGTCCGTCGCCGACGACCCCACGGCCACCGTCGCCCCGCCGGAACTGCTGCACGCCACCCTGGAGGCGGCCGTCGGCGAGGGGCTGCACCTGGTCAGCGACGAGACCTGGCGGGACACCCTGCACGCGCCGCAGGACACCGTGCTGCTCAGCCCCGCCGAGATGCTGTCGGACCGGGTCACCGTCGTCACCGACCTGGCCGGGCCGCTGCTCCCGCCGGGCTGGCCCGCGGCGGTGGCCCGGTTCCCCGCGGGCACGGAGGGTGCCGCGCTGCGCGCGCGGGTGCTGGACGTGCTCACCGCCCTCGACGCGTCCGTGGCCGCCCCCGTCGCCGTGGCCGCCGGCTACGCGCTGTCCGAACCGGAAGCGGTCACCGCGCGCGCCGCCGCCGCGACCCGGCTGCACGCCCGGGTGGCCGCCGCCGCCCACGCGGCGCTCGTCGGCGCGGGCGCCCTGGTCCTCCCTCCGCAGGCCGGCCGGCACCTCTACGCCGACCTGACCGCACTGGGGCCCGCGCTCGCCGCCCGCGGCGTCGGTGACGCCCAGGAACTGGAGGACCACCTCTCCGCCCGGCTCGGCATGCCCGCCCCGGGCGGACACCGTTTCGGGGACGACCTGGAGGCACCGCGGGTGCGCCTGTCCACGGCGCCGCTGCTGGGCGACACCCCCGGCCGGCGGGCGGAGTGCCTCGACGCGCCCGACCCGCTGGACCTGCCGCAGGTGCGGCGCGCGCTGCACCGCCTCACCTCCGTCCTCGACGACCTCCGTGACGACGCCCGGCGATGGGAGACCCCGCGATGACGCGACAGTCCGAGTCGACCACGAGCCGCACGCCGACCGGCCGGGCCCCGACCGGTCAGGCGCCCCCCGGCCGGGCGGGCACCACCCCGCCGCCCCCCGGCCGGACGGCCACGAGCCGCACGGGCGCGGACCGGGCGGAGGCGGACGGCAGGGAGACGGACAGCAGCGAGGCGGAGGGCACGGAGGCGGGCCCGGCGGGGACGGTCCCGGCGGGGTCCGGTGCGGTGGACGGCGCACGCGACGCGGCGGCACGGTCCGTGCGTGCGCCCTCCGCCCCGTACCCGCCGCCTGCCGAACCCCGCCCCCTCGCCGAGCGGCGGCTGTGGCCACGCGCCTTCCACGACCGGCTCACCGCGCCCCTGCCCGGCCTCAAGGCCTTCGCCCGCTTCGCCCGCGAGGGCGCCGTGCGCCCGGACCGGGACGGCCTCGCCGACATCCCCCGGCTGCCCTACGCACCGGGCCCGCTGCCCCGGGCCGACGCCCGCACCGTCGCCGTCACCTGGGCGGGACACGCCAGCTGGGTCGTGCGCATCGGCGGGCTCACCGTCCTCACCGACCCGGTCTGGTCCCGCCGGATCCTCGGCACCCCGGCACGCATCACCCCCGTCGGGGTCGCCTGGGAGGCCCTGCCCCGCGTCGACGCCGTGGTCATCAGCCACAACCACTACGACCACCTGGACGCCCCCACCCTGCGGCGCCTGCCGCGCGACACCCCGGTCTTCGTCCCGGCCGGCCTCGGCCGCTGGTTCCACCGCCGCCGCTTCACCCGCGTCACCGAACTGGACTGGTGGGAGGGCGCCGAACTGCGGCCCCGCGACGACGGCCCCCCGGGCGGCGGAGACACCCCGACGGCCGGGGACCCGGTCCGCTTCGACTTCGTCCCGGCGCACCACTGGTCCAAGCGGACCCTCACCGACACCTGCCGCTCCCTGTGGGGCGGCTGGGTGCTCACCGCCCCCGACGGGCAGCGCGTCTACTTCGCCGGGGACACCGGCTACGGCCACTGGTTCTCCCGCATCGGCCGCCGCTACCCGGGCATCGACCTGGCCCTGCTGCCGATCGGCGCCTACGAGCCCCGCTGGTGGCTGCGCGACGTCCACTGCGACCCGGAGGAGGCCGTGCGGGCCGCCCAGGACCTGGGCGCGCGCCGCATGGCGCCGATGCACTGGGGCACCTTCGTGCTGTCCGCCGAACCGGTCCTGGAACCCCTCACCCGGGTCAGGGCGGCCTGGGCCCGCGCCGGGCTGCCCCGTGCCGACCTGTGGGACCTGCCGGTGGGCGCCTCCCGCGTCCTCACCTGAACCCGCCGCCGCCCCGGAGGGCCCGCGCGGGCCGGCTCACCCGGCCGTGTTACCCCGCAGCCGGCGCCACAGCGCCGGCGTCGCGCTGATCAGCAGCGTCAGCACGACCGCCGCCAGCACGCCCTCCCACGGCTCGGCGAACAGCGACCCTCCGAGGACGCCGATCAGCTGGTACGTCACCGCCCAGGCCAGGCAGGCCGGGAGGTTGCCGCGGGCGAAGCGGCGCATCGGCCAGCGGGCCAGCAGGCACGCCAGCATCACCGGCAGCCTCCCGGCCGGCATCAGCCGCGACAGCACCAGGACGGCCACCCCGTGCTCGCCCAGCTTCGCCTGGGCCTGCTCCAGCCGGTCCTCCGGCGCCCGCGCCCGGATCGCCTCCAGCCAGCGCGAGCCGCCCCGCGACCTCATCCCGCGCCGGCCCAGCCAGTACAGGGCCATGTCGCCCAGGAACGCCGCCAGCGCCGCCGTCACGAACACCAGGGCCATCGAGAACGGCGCCGTCTGGTGGAAGGCGACCACGGCCGCCGAACTCACCAGCGCACCCGTCGGCACCACCGGCACCAGCGCGCCGATCAGCACCAGCAGGAACAGCGACGGATAGCCGATCGCCTGCTGGGTGGACTCCGGCGCCACGGCCGGGACGACGGCCAGGATCACCGGGTGTCCTCCAGCCGCACGCTCTCCCCGTGACCGAGCCGGTGCACCGCCACCCGCGGCGCCCGGGCCGCGGCCAGCCGTACGAACTCGTCGCCCGGCGCGTGGAACTCGTGCGGGCGCACCGCGTCCATTCCGATCGGCCAGTACGTGCCGTAGTGCACGGGGATCGCGGCGCCCGCCCCGAGCAGGGTCAGCGCCTCGGCGGCCCCTCCGGCGTCCAGGTGCCCCTCCCCGAGGTACGGCCCCCAGCCGCCGACCGGCAGCAGCGCCACGTCCACCGGCCCGACCTCCTCGGCCATCGTCTCGAACAGCCCGGTGTCCCCGGCGAAGTAGGTGCGCGCCTCGCCCTCCACGACGTACCCGAGCGCGGGGCACCGGCGCCGTCCCACCGGCAGCCGCCGTCCGTCGTGCCGCGCGGGCACGGCCCGCACCACGAGGTCGCCGACCCGCAGCACGTCCCCGGGGGCCACCTCCCGCACCCGCAGGTGCGTGAGCCGGCGCAGTCCCGGCACCGCACGGAGCGCGCCCCGGGGCACGAGCAGGAGCGTGTCCTCCTCCAGCAGCGCCAGCGACGGCACGTGCAGGTGGTCGGCGTGCAGATGGGACACCAGGGCCACGTCGGCCCGCCGGGCGCCGGGCGGCGGCAGCGCACCACGGCGGCGCCGCAGATGGGCCAGGCGGCGGGCGAACAGCGGGTCGGTCAGCACGCGTGTGTGCGAATCCTCGACCGTGCAAGTGGCGTGACCCCACCAGGTGACCTCCACCGGCACTTCCCCGCCTCCTTCGCGCGCGACTCCCCGAAGCGTACGTGCAGGAGTAGGGTCGGCGGCGAAGCCGGAGGTGAGGGGGTGGCATGGGACCGGTCCGGGTGACGGCGATCGCGAGTCTGACGCCGCTGGAGGAGCTGGACGACGACCCCTTCCTGGTGGACTCCCGCAGCCAGCACGCCATGTGCGCCCGCTGGGCCGCCGAGCGCGGTTACGTGGTCGCCCGGGAGATGCTCGTGCGCGGGCTGCGTCCCGACCACGGCGCGCTCTGGGAGGGCGTGCGGCCCGGCACCGACGTGTTCGTCGCCCCCAGCCACCGGGTGCTGGCCAGCGCCCTGTCCTCCGTCGAGGAGTTCACCGCCGAGTGCGCGCGGCGGGGCGTGCGCGTGGAGACCGTCGGCCGGCCCGAGCCCTCCTACGACGCGGCGATGAAGGCCCGCGTCCACCGGAGACTGTCCATGCCGACCGCCGGCTACGACGGCCGCTGACGCCACGGCCCCCGCCGCGCTCCTCCGGGACCCGTGCCCGCCCCTTCGTGCGCCTTGGCACCCCTACGCACCTCTTCGCGCCACTTCGCGCCACTTCGCGTCCCTCCCGGTCTCTCCCTGCCCCTTTCCTGCTGCTCTCCTGTCGCTTTCCTGTCCCTTCCTGTCCCTTCCTGCCCCTTCCTGGCCCTCCTCGCGCCTCCCTGCCCCTGTCCGACGGGGACATAACGGCCCTTCCGGCCGTTGTGGCAGGGTGGGTACCGGTTTCGAAGGCCGGTCGGCGACGACGGGCGGGGACGCGAGGTGTGGCGGGGCGTGGGCGGCGTGCGGTGGCGACGGGTCGCCAGTCAGATCGGGCGGAGCGTCGCCGTGTGGGCGGTCTCCACCCTCACCATGCTGCTCCTCGCCGGCCTGCTCCCGGACTTCCGGCTGCGCTCGGCCGACGGCGGCAGCGCCACCGACATCACGGTGACCGCCGCGCTCGGCGCCGGTGCCTTCGGTCTGCTCTCGGCGCTGGTGTGGCCCCTGCTGGTGCGGCTGCTGCTGCTCGTGCCGGCGCTCGTCCTCGGTCTGCTGGTGTTCTTCCTCAACGGCGGGCTGCTCTGGCTGGCCCTGTGGCTGAACCCGGTCGAGCGGGGCTCCGCGGCCCCGGAGACCGCGGTCGTGGTCGCCGCGGTGATGTCCGCCGTCGCCTCCGCGACCGGCGCCGCCCTCGCCGTGCGCGACGACGACGCCTACCGCCGCCGCCTCTACCGGCTCGCCGACCGCCGCCGCCGCTCCACCGCCCCGGCCCCCGCCATCCCCGGCACCGTGTTCCTGCAACTGGACGGCGTCGGCCACGACGTGCTGCTGGACGCCGTGCACCGGGGGCTGATGCCCACCGTCGCCCGCTGGCTCGGCGCATCCCCCGGCGCACCCCCGGGAGCGGCGGACGGGGCGGGCCCCGCCCCCGGCGCCCGCCCCACCCACCGGCTCACCCCGTGGCGGACCGACTGGTCCAGCCAGACCGGCGCCACCCAGCTCGCCGTCCTGCACGGCAGCAACCACGACGTCCCCGCGTTCCGCTGGTACGAGAAGGAACGCCGGGAGGTCATGGTCTGCAACCGGCCCACCAGCGCCGCCGAACTCGAGCGCCGCGCCGCCGCCCACGCCGGACACCCCGGCCTGCTCGCCGACGACGGAGCCAGCCGCGGCAACCTGTTCGGCGGCGGCGCCGACCAGCAGGCCCTGGTGCTGTCCGTCGCCACCCGCCGCCGCGCCTCCGGCAGGCGCTCCCGCGCGGGCTACTTCGCCTACTTCTCCGACCCGGCCAACGCGGTGCGCACCGCCCTGTCCTTCGTCGCCGAGGTCGGGCGGGAGATCGTCCAGTCCACCCGGGCCCGCTGGTCCGGGCAGCTGCCGCGCGTCTCCCGCGGCGGCCTCTACCCGTTCGTGCGGGCCTTCGCGACCGTCGTCCAGCGGGACGTGGTGGTCGCCGCGGTGACCGGGGACCTGCTCGCCGGGCGCACCTCCGTCTACGCCGACCTGGTGGCCTACGACGAGGTCGCCCACCACTCCGGCCCCGCCGGCCGGGACACCGACAAGGTGCTTCAGCGCCTGGACCGCGCCCTCGCCCTGATCGAGAACGTGGCGGAGCACGCCCCCCGCCCCTACCGCATCGTCGTCCTGTCCGACCACGGGCAGAGCCCCGGCGAGACCTTCCGCGCCCGCTACGGCCTCACCCTCGGCGACCTGGTGCGGGCGGGCTGCGGCCTGCCGGTGCCGCGCCGGGCCCGCCGCACCCACAGCGGGGCCGAGGCCCGCGCGGCCGTCCGTGCCGCGCTGCGCCGGCCCGTCGAGGAGGGCGTCGAGCAGTACCGGCCCACCCGGCGCGACGAGCCGATCGTGCTGGCGTCCGGCAACCTCGGCCTGGTGTCCTTCCCGGACGTGCCGCACCGGATGAGCAAGGAGGAGATCGACGCCCGCTACCCCGCCCTGCTGCCGACCCTCGCCAACCACCCCGGCATCGGCTTCCTCCTGGTGCGCAGCGAACGCCACGGGGGCGTGGTCCTCGGCCCGCAGGGCGCCGAGGTTCCCCTCGACCGGCTCGACGACGACCCGGGCCCGCTGGCCGCCTTCGGCCCCGGCGCCGCCGACGTCGTGCGCCGCACCCACTCCTTCCCGCACACCGCCGACATCATGGTCAACTCCTTCCACGCCCCCGCCACCGGCGAGGTCCTGGCCTTCGAGGAGCAGATCGGCTCGCACGGCGGCCTCGGCGGCGCCCAGTCCCGGCCCTTCCTGCTGTCACCGCTGACGCTGACCCCGCCGGTGCCCGAGGGCACCGAACTGCGCGGCGCGGAGGAGGTCCACCGGGTGCTGCGCCGCTGGCTGGCGGAGGCCGGCGGCACTGCGTCACCGGCGGCGCCGGACCGGGAGCGCGCGGCCTGAGCCGCAGCCTCCCGGCGCCGGACCGGCCCGGGCGAAGCCATCAGGGGGCCCGTCCTGCGGGTGAGTTGGGCCGTGATGTGATCGGATGGGGGAGGGCACCCGGTGACGGGCGCCCGGACAGAGCACCACCGGACACACGGCAGGACATTCCGAAAGGATGGCGTCATGGCAGCCACGCGCTCCGCACACACCGTTTGGGAAGGCAACCTCTTCCAGGGCAGCGGTGTCGTCAGCTTCGACTCCTCCGGCAGCATCGCCGACCAGCCCGTGACCTGGGCGTCGCGCGCCGAGGAGGCGAACGGCAGGACCAGCCCCGAGGAACTCATCGCGGCCGCGCACGCCAGCTGCTTCTCGATGGCCTTCTCCAACATCCTCGACAAGGCCGGCAACCCGCCCACCCGCCTGACGACCTCCGCCGACGTCACCTTCGTGCCCGGCGAGGGCATCACCGCCATCCACCTCACCGTGGAGGGCACCGTCCCGGGCCTGGACGAGGCGGCCTTCCAGGCCTCCGCCGAGGACGCCAAGGTGAACTGCCCGGTCAGCCAGGCCCTGAAGGGCACCGAGATCAGCCTCACGGCGAAGCTGGCCTGACCGGACCGCCGCCGCACCGCACGCAGGCCGCCCCCACCGGGGCGGCCTGCGGCACGTCCCCCTGCCGGGAGCCCACCACCGCCATGCCGCCACGTCCCGCCGTCTCCGCCCACCGCGGCGGCAGCGAACGGGCCGCCCCCGCCACCCGGGCCGCCTACGAGGACGCCCTGCGCTCGGGCGCCGAGTACGTCGAGATCGACGTCCGGCGCACCGCGGACGGCGTCTTCGTCGTCCACCACGACGCCCGCGCCGGCGGCACCGGGCCCCCGGTCGCCGCCCTGACCCGCGCCCGGCTCGACGCCCTCACCGGCCGGCCCGTGCCCGTCCTCGACGACGTCCTGGCCCTGGTCGCCGGGCGGCTCGTGGCGCACCTCGACCTCAAGGAGACCGGCCACGAGCGGGAGATCCTGGACCGGGCGGTCGCCCTGCTCGGCGCGGACGGCTGCGTCGCCACCACGCTGGAGGACCGGTCCGTCGCCGCCGTCACCGGCGCCTTCCCCCGGGTGCGCACCCTGCTCTCCCTCGGCCGGGACGGCCGGGAGGTGGGCCGGCGCCGCCTGATGGCGACCCGGCTGAGCGAACTGCTGCCCATGCGCCGGGTCCGTGCCTGCGGCGCCCACGGGGTTGCCGTGCACCAGCGCCTGGCTCGCGCCACGGTGCTGCGGGAGGCCGCCCGTCACGGCCTGTTCACCATGGTGTGGACGGTCAACGACGACGCGCCGATGCGTGCCTTCCTCTCCGATCCGCGCGTCGACGTCCTCGTCACCGACCGCCCCCGCAGGGCCGTGGCACTGCGCGACGCCGCCCCCGCGCGACACCCCTGAACCGGACGCCCCGGCGCCCCTGGACCGGACGCCCCATTGACAAGGCCCTCCTCAGGTTTTGGGCTGGAGGGGGAGGAACCCGGACGGCAGGCGCTCCGACGGAAGGAAACGGCGATGGGACGTGCGGTCGGGATCGATCTGGGGACCACGAACTCGGTGGTGGCCGTCCTGGAGGGCGGTGAGCCCACCGTCGTCGCCAACGCGGAGGGCGCGCGCACCACCCCGTCCGTCGTGGCGTTCGCCAAGAACGGCGAGGTACTGGTCGGTGAGGTCGCCAAGCGGCAGGCCGTCACCAACGTGGAGCGCACCGCCCGCTCGGTCAAGCGGCACATGGGGGACCCGCAGTGGCGGTTCCCGCAGGAGGGCTCGGTCGACGGGTCCCGCTACCGGGCCCAGGAGCTGTCCGCCCGGGTGCTGCAGAAGCTCAAGCGGGACGCCGAGTCCTACCTCGGCGAGGACGTCACCGACGCCGTGATCACCGTGCCGGCGTACTTCGACGACACGCAGCGGCAGGCCACCAAGGAGGCCGGGGAGGTCGCCGGGCTGAAGGTCCTCAGGATCATCAACGAGCCCACCGCGGCCGCCCTCGCCTACGGCCTCGACAAGGAGAACGAGACCGTCCTCGTCTTCGACCTCGGCGGCGGCACCTTCGACGTGTCGCTGCTGGAGATGGGCGACGGCGTCATCGAGGTCAAGGCCACCAACGGCGACACCTCGCTCGGCGGCGACGACTGGGACCAGCGCCTCGTCGAACACCTCGCCAAGCGGTTCAAGGGCCAGTACGGCATCGACCTCCTGCAGGACAAGATGGCCGTGCAGCGGCTGCGGGAGGCCGCCGAGAAGGCCAAGATCGAGCTGTCCTCGTCCACCGAGACGACCATCAACCTGCCCTACGTCACGGCCTCCGCCGAGGGCCCCCTGCACCTGGACGAGAAGCTCACCCGCGCCCAGTTCCAGGAACTCACCGAGGACCTGCTGGAACGCTGCAAGACCCCCTTCCACCAGGCCGTCAAGGACGCCGGCGTCAAGCTCGGCGCCATCGACCACGTCATCCTGGTCGGCGGATCCACCCGGATGCCCGCCGTCACCGACCTGGTCCGCGAGCTCACCGGCAAGGACCCGCACAAGGGCGTCAACCCCGACGAGGTGGTCGCGGTCGGCGCGGCCCTCCAGGCGGGCGTGCTGCGCGGCGACGTCAAGGACGTCCTGCTGCTCGACGTCACTCCGCTGTCCCTGGGCATCGAGACCAAGGGCGGCATCATGACCAAGCTGATCGAACGCAACACCACGATCCCCACCCGGCGTTCGGAGATCTTCACCACGGCCGCCGACAACCAGCCCTCGGTCGGCATCCAGGTCTACCAGGGCGAACGCGAGATCGCCGCCTACAACAAGAAGCTCGGCGTCTTCGACCTCACCGGCCTGCCGCCCGCCCCGCGCGGCGTCCCGCAGATCGAGGTGGCGTTCGACATCGACGCCAACGGGATCATGCACGTCTCCGCCAAGGACCTCGCCACCGGCCGCGAGCAGAAGATGACCGTCACCGGCGGCTCCGCCCTGCCCAAGGACGACATCGACCGCATGATGCGCGAGGCCGAACAGCACGCCGAGGAGGACCGGGCCCGCCGCGAGGCCGCCGAGACCCGCAACCAGGCCGAGCAACTCGTCTACCAGACCGAGCGGTTCCTGAACGAGAACACCGACCGGGTGCCCGCCGAGACCAGGACCGACGTGGAGAGCGCGGTCGCCGACCTCAAACGGCAGCTGGAGGAGAACGCCGACACCGCCGCCCTGCGCACCGGCGTGGAGAAGCTCGCCGCCGTCAGCCAGCGCATGGGGCAGGCGATGTACGCCGGCGCCGAGCAGACCGGCGGTCCGGCGGGCCCGGGCGCCGCGGAGGAGGGCGCGCCCGGTACCGGCGCGGACGACGGTCCGTCGTCCCGGGACGACGACGGGGTGGTGGACGCCGAGCTCGTCGACGACGACACCGACGACACCGGGGCCGCCGACGACCGCCGGGGCGGCGCCGCCTGACCCCTGGGCCGTCCCCGCCCGCGGGCGGGGACGGCCGGCCGCGCGGGTGTGCGGCGCACGGCTCAGTGGCGCCGGCGGGAACGTGACGCGGTGGCGGGCTCAGTGGCGCTTGCGCCACACCCGCAGCAGTTCCTGGGTGCGTTCCGTCGTCGCGGCCCGCGCCGTCATGTGGTCCAGCACCTCCAGGTGCACCGCGACCTCGGTCCGCGAGTCCAGGTACAGCGCGCCGGTGAGGTACTCGGTGAACACCATGTCAGGCAACTCCGGCTCCGCGAACCGGAACAGGGAGAACGGCGCGTACGTCCCCGGATGCGGCCCGCCGGCGAACTCCAGCACCTGGAGGGTGATCCGGTCGCGCTCGGACAGCTCCAGCAGCCGGTCCAGCTGCTCACGCATCACCCGGCCGTCGACGCTGACCGGCCGCCGCAGCACCGTCTCGTCCATGATCACCCACAGGTGGGGCGGATCCGGCCGGTCCAGCAGCCGCTGGCGCTCCAGGCGCAGCGAGACGTGCCGCTCCACCGTCTCCGGCCCCTCCGTGCCGATGGTTCCCGCCTCCAGCACGGCGCGTGCGTAGTCCTCCGTCTGGAGCAGTCCCGGTACGAAGTGCGGCTCGTAGGAGCGGATGACGCGGGCCGCGCCCTCCAGGCTCACGTACAGGCTGAACCAGTCCGGCAGCACGTCGTGGAACCGCTGCCACCAGCCGGGCCGGTTCGCCTCCTCCACCAGCTCGACGAAGGTGACCGCCTCCTGCTCGGACACCCCGTAGGCGTCCAGCAGGATCTGGACGTACGGCACCTTCAGTGCCACGTCCGCCGTCTCCATCCGCCGCACGGTCGCCGGTGCCACCCGCAGCACCCGGGCCGCCTCGTCGCGTCCCAGACCGGCCGCTTCCCGCAATTCCTGAAGCCGCCTGCCCAGTACCACCTGGCCCACGGTGGGGGCGGCTCGCCGCTCACTCACGCCACGCCTCTCCCACGTGCCCACGCATGCGGTCAGTCTGTCACGTCCGGGCCGCACTCTCACGGCACCGGCCGACGGACGGGCCCGGCCGGGTGACGCGACCCCGCCCCGCCCCGGCCCCTTACCCCGCGGGTAATCGACCGGGGCGCCGCCCGGGCGCCATCGTGGACGCACCGGGTCCCGGGCCGGCGCACTCCGGCCCGGGGCCCGGCCCACCGGACACCGCCACCCGACGGAGAGTGATGCCCCATGTCCGCACCCCCGCTCGCCGCGCTCGCCCGTACCTCCGTGCCGCAGTCCGTGCTGCGCCGCTTCCTGGCCCTGGACGCGGCCGTCACCGGCGTCAACGCCCTCGCCTACCTGGCGCTGTCCGGCCCGGTCGGCCGCCTGCTCGGTGTCGACGCCCGACTCCTGCTCGCGGTGGGCGCGTTCCTCGCCGGGTACGCGGCCGCGGTCGGCCTGCTCGCGAGCCGGAACCACCCGCCGGCCCTCGGGGTGCGCGCCGTCGTGGAGGCCAACCTCGCCTGGTCCGCGGTGAGTCCGGCCGCACTCTTCCTGTGGCTCACCCCCACCACCGCGGGCGCCGTCTGGACCGTCCTGCAGGCGCTGGTCGTCGCCGGGTTCGCGGTGCTCCAGCACCTGGCGCTGAAAAGCCGTCAGTCCGCCTGCGACTGAAGGTATTTCGCCGTCGCCGGGTCGGCCGGGAGCAGGGTCTCCACGGCCAGCTCGGCGACGGTCACGTCCATCGGCGTGTTGAAGGTGGAGATCGACGACACGAACGACAACGTCCGGCCCCGGTGCTCGATCCGCATCGGCAGCGCGAAGTACGCCACCGCCTCCTCCGGCTCCGCGCACTCCCCGCCGGTGTCCGGCACCGGGTACGCCGCCACCTCCTCGTACAGGGCCCGCAGCGGCGCGGAACGGCGCAGCGCGATCTGCCGCTCCATCTGCCCCAGCAAGTGGCCCCGCCACTGGCGCAGGTTGCGGATGCGGGGCGCCAGGCCCTCCGGGTGCAGAGCCAGCCGCATGGCGTTCAGCGGCGGCTCCAGCAGCGACCGGGGCACCCCCTCGATCAGCTCCATGACCCCGCTGTTGGCCGCCACGACGTCGTACAGGGCGTTCACCACCAGCGCCGGGTACGGTTCGAAGCCGGCGATCAGCCGCTCGATGCCCTCGCGGAGGGCGCCCAGCGCCGGGTCGTCCAGCGGGGTCTCCGGGAAGCGGGGCGCGTAACCGGCCGCCAGCAGCAGCGCGTTGCGCTCCCGCACGGGGACGTCCAGGTGCTCGGCCAGGCGCAGCACCATCTCCTCGCTGGGCCGGGCGCGACCGGTCTCGACGAAGCTGATGTGCCGGGCGGAGGAACCGGCCCGCAGGGCCAGGTCCAGCTGGCTGACCCGCCGCTGCTCCCGCCAGGCCCGCAGCAGGGGACCCACCCCCTCGCCCCGGGAAGGGGCGGGGGACGGAGAGGGGGAGGGGGAGACGGGGGAAGCGGGCGGGACGGTGGCCATCCGGTGACGTTAACCGACGGGCGCCCGCCCCGGGGAGCCGTACGCGTGCCCGCGGGTCCCCCGTCGCCCCCTGTGGCAGGCTGAGGACGAGCCCCCAGCGGGCGCGAGCGACGACCCGACCAGCGAAGGAGCACGCCATGCCCGTCGAACCGCTGTCGCCCGAGGAGATCGAGGACCGGCTCACCGAGCTGCCGGGCTGGACCCTCGACGGGGACCGCCTCACCCGCTCCTACCGGCTCGCCTCGCACGCCGCCGCCGCGGCGATGGTCGTCCACATCGCCCAGGTCCAGGACGAGCTCGACCACCACTCCGACCTCACCCTGGGCTACAACACCGTCGCCCTGTCCGTGCACACCCACAGCGCGGGCGGTGCCGTCACCGAGAAGGATCTCGAACTGGCCCGCCGAGTGCGGGACCTGGCGCCCGCCCACGGGGCACACTGAGGTGCGTGCTCGACTACGACGAGGAAGCCGGACGGTACGACGCCTCGCGCGGCGGTGAGCCCAGGGCCCGCGCCGCGGCCGAGGCCGTGCTCGCACTCCTCCCGGCCCGCCCCCGGGACCTGCTGGACGTGGCCTGCGGCACCGGCATCGTCACCCGGCGCTTCGCCGCCGCCCGTCCCGGGCTGCGCGTCACCGGTGTCGACCTCGCCCCCGCCATGACATGCCGGGCCGCCGCCCGCCTCCCCGGCGCCGTGGTGCGCGGCGACAGCCGCCGGCTGCCGGTGCGCGACGCCTCGGTCGACGCGGTGGTCAGCGTGTGGCTGCTGCACCTGCTGGCCGGTCCGGGCGAGGTGCGCCGGGTGATCGGTGAGTGCGCACGGGTGCTGCGCCCCGGCGGCATCTGGGTCACCACCGTGGGCAAGGCGGCCTCCCACAACGTCGGCAGTGACATCGACGCCGTCCTGGCCGCCCGGCCGCCCAGCCCGGTGCACGACGGTCCCGAGGACGTGACGGCGCACGCCGCGGGACTGGGGCTCCGGCCGGCCGGGCACGGCCGGTTCACCGGTCACGGCCAGGGCCGCAGCCCTCGCCGCACCATCGCCGACCTGCGCCGCGGCTGGTTCGTCACCCTGCCGCCCGGCGACCCGCGCACCGAGGGCTTCGCGGACCGGCTGGCGAGCCTGCCGGACCAGGACCGGCCCCGCCCCGACCCGGTGTTCCACCTGCGCGCCTTCCGCAAAGGGGGCTGAGGGGTCGCGGTACAGGAAGCAGCCCTGAGATGGATCGAGGCCCTGGGCCGTTGTTCCCGGTCCTGTCCTCCCGAGGCCGCCGCGAAGCGACAAGCAGCTCTCTGCGGCCGGAGTGCCGCCCGGTCAGAGGTGTCGGGGCGAGGATTCCGTTGGTGAGGCAACGGTCTCGGCCTCGCATGGACTCTCTTGAGCATCTACCAGGAGGGAGGTGCTCATGGGGGTTCGAAAGCAGGCGGGGGACGGAGAGTTCCACGATTTCGTCGTCGGCCGCTGGCCGCGCCTGATGCGCACGGCATTTCTGCTCACGGGTGAGCAGCACGCCGCGGAGGATCTGGTCCAGTCGACGCTGGAACAGGTCTATGTGGCCTGGCACAGAGTCGCCTCGGCCGACGCCCCTGAGGCGTATGTGCGACGCGTGATGATCAACACGCACGCCCGCAGATACCGAAGGAAGCTGCGGGAGTTCCTGTTGCCCAGGAGCGGGGACGCGGGCCTGACGCACGAGGTGGCCGACACCGGTGACCGGATCGCCCAGGCCGACGACCGTCACACGCTGCTGAAGGCGCTGGCCGAACTGCCGGCACGGCAGCGGGAGGCAGTGGTGCTGCGCTACTGGGAGGACCTGACCGAGACCCAGACGGCCGAGGCGATGGGCTGTTCGGTCGGCACGGTGAAGAGCAACGCGGCCAAGGGGATCGCGAAGCTGCGCGCGGCATTGGGACGGGTGGAGACAGTGACGCAGGGAGGACGAAAGTGAAGAGCGCGGACTGGGAGACGGATTCCGACATGACACAGCACGACATCGCCTTCCTGCTGGCCGACGCGACCGACGAGGTGAAGATCGGCACAGCCCCCGCCCAGGCGCTGATCCGTGGAGGCCGCCGCCGCAGGGCCCGTCGCTGGGCGGTCGTGGCGACCACCACCCTGGTCCTGGCCGGCTCCACAGGGGCGCTGGCACTGAACGGGCTGTCCGGTGACGGGGAACGGAAGGTGTCGTCGGCGAGCCGGCCGGTCGCCAGCGCGGAGGCGGTCGAGCCGCACATGCGGACGACCCTGGCGAGCGGCACCGACGCGGGAGTGCCGTGGAGGGTGTACATCGACGTGTGGGAGGCTCCGGCGGACACGGCGGAGGCCAAGGCCACCCTGGCGGCCATGGCGAAGTTCGGCGAGCACCCGCAGGACGTCTCCTCGCCCTCCGAACTGGTGGGCAAGGTCGCGCACTTCGTGCACCGGGTCACCGGCGAGGAGGCGAGGACCACTGAGATCGGGAACATGGTGGTGTCCGAGGGCGACGTCCTGACCGGCGGCGAGTACGGGACCGTGTCGCTCCCGCTGCTCCCGGGGGACGGCACGTCCACCCCGCGCCTGGTCTTCGCCCAGGTCGCCAAGACCGCCCAGGAGGTCACCTGCACGTGGAAGGACGGCACCTCCACCAAGGTCGGCCGTACGTCCGCGGACACCGGGGCGAACGCCGACGTTCCGGTCATCCACAGCCCCGAGCACTCCCCCTACGACTGGTTCGCCATCCTGGCGCCGGAGTCCACCGAGTTGAAGGGGATCAAGGTCACGAAGTAGATCAAGCGGGAGACCGACGCCGCGAGGGGCGCTGCGAAGTGGCCCTCCGCGGGAGCTGAGCGACGGTGGCGTCCCGGAGCAGGAACCGCTCCGCACCGGGGGAGGGCTTTGCGGAAGCGGCAACCCTGTTTGCCTCCTCCGGTGCGTCACCGCACCCTGGGGCTACCCGAGCGGAGAGGCTGACCCCATGGCGCACGATCACCACCCCGGCCACCACACCCCCGGCCCGCACGACCCGGATCGCCACGACGCGCCCGGTCACGGCGGGCACCACCACGGCCACGGCCACGACCACACCGACATCGACTGGGCCGAGCTGGCCCCGCTGCTCGAATCGCAGGCGGAACTGTTCACGCCGTTGTACGAGCGGGCGCTCGGCTGGCTGGCGAAGGAGGTCACCGAGCCCGGACTCGTCGTCGACGCCGGCAGCGGACCCGGCGTCATCTCCACCCTGTTCGCCGAGACCTTCCCGGGGGCCCGGGTCGTCGCCGTGGACGGCTCCGGCCCCCTGCTGGAACGGGCCCGGGAGCGCGCCGCCCGCCACGGGGCCGCCGACCGCTTCAGCACCCTCTGCGGCGACATCCCGGACGTGCTGGACGAGTTGGACTATCCGGCCGACCTGCTGTGGGCCAGCCGCAGTGTGCACCACCTGGGCGACCAGGCCGCCGCGCTGACCGCCCTCGCGGCCCGGCTCGCACCCGGCGGCACCCTCGCGGTGATGGAGGGCGGGCTGCCCGCGCGGTTCCTGCCCCGGGACATCGGCTTCGGGCGGCCCGGGCTCCAGGCCCGGATCGACGCGGTCGAGCAGGACTGGTTCACCCGGATGCGCGCCGACCTGCCGGGCGCGGTCGCCGCGACCGAGGACTGGCCCGCGCTGCTGGTGGCCGCCGGGCTCCGCCACACCCGTACCCGCACCTTCCTCCTGGACCTGCCCGCCCCCACCACCGACCGGGCCCGCGCGTACGTCGCCACCAGCCTCACCCGTACCCGCGAGACGCTCGCCGAGGACCTGGACGCCGAGGACCGTGCCACCCTCGACCGCCTCCTCGACCCCGACGACCCGGCGAGCGTCCACCACCGCCCGGACGTCTTCGTCCTCGCGGCCCACACGGTGCACACCGCCGTCCGGCCGGCGTGAGGGCACGGGGCCGCCGCCGCGCCGGCGGGTGAACGGGGCGGGCGTACGGGGCGCGCGGGCCGCGAGGGGCCGCAGGCGCACGCCGGAGCGTCCGGTGCCGCGCGGGCCCTCGGCCGTCGAGGCGCGGAGCCCCGCGTCCTCAGCCGTCGAAGCGGTGCCGCGCCGCCTCGATGTGGCCGAGGTGCTCGTGGGTCCAGCCGCAGATGGCGTCGACCGTGGTGCGCAGGGCCCGGCCCGCCCCGGTGAGGGTGTACTCGACCTTCGGCGGCACCGTGGGGTGCACCGTGCGCTCGGCCAGGCCGTTGCGCTCGAGCATGCGCAGGTTCTGGGTGAGCATCTTGTGGCTGATGCCCTCGACCTCGTTCCGCAGCTCGCTGAAGCGCAGGGTGCGGTCGCCGAGCGCCTCGATGATCAGGAGCGCCCACTTGTTGGCGACGTCGGAGAAGATCTCCCGCGCCAGGGAGTCCGCGCGCCTGAGGTCCGCGTCCGCCGGCAGGTCCTCGAGCAGTCGCTTGGTCACCATGAGGTTCCTCGGTTACTGAAAAGTGCGTTCTTCCAGGTCAGCCGTCACTCTCCTATGGTTTCCGAGTAACCGCAAGAGAGTGACCTGTCACCAGGAGAGGCGATCCCCATGGCCACCATCGATGTCTACAACCACGGCGTGCCGGCCGAGAGCGCATTCGGCTACTCGCAGGCGGTCAGGTCCGGCGACCTGATCCACGTGTCCGGCCAGCTCTCGCTCAGCGACTCGGGCGAGTTCGTCCACGCCGACGACTTCGCCGCCCAGCTCCGGCAGACCTACGTCAACCTGGACAAGGTGCTGGACCACTTCGGCGTCACCCGCAACCAGGTCGTCTCCCAGACGCTGTACGTGGTGGACCTGCAGCGGAACTCCGAGGCGATCATGAAGGGCAATCCGGCCTACTTCGGTGACCATCGTCCGGCCAGCACCGTCTTCGGGGTCACGGAACTGACCTTCCCCGGCCAGGCCGTCGAGATCGCCTTCGTGGTGGACATGAAGCTGCCCGCCTGAGCGGTGCCGCGGGGCGGGGGACGGCGGGCGGCCGGGCGCGGGCCGCCCCGCCGGTCCTTCCCGCCGGGACGGCCGCCCGTGCAGTCCTCCCGGGCCGGACGCGCGACGGCCTCCCCGCGGCCCGCGGAGTGCGGGAGCGGGGAGGCCGTCGCGGGCGGGCCGGGTGCGGTGGTGCTCAGGCGCCGTTCAGCCGGGCCGGGTCCGGGCCGAGGCGCCGGTCCTCGTTCAGCGCGCTGATCGCCGCCAGATCCTCGGCGTCCAGGGAGAAGTCGAACACGTCGAAGTTCTCCCGGATCCGGGACGGCGTCACCGACTTCGGGATGACGACGTTGCCCAGCTGGAGGTGCCAGCGCAGCACCACCTGTGCCGGGGTGCGCTCGTGCTTGCGCGCGATGGCCACGATCGCCGGGACCTCCAGCAGCCCCTTGCCCTGGCCCAGCGGCGACCACGCCTCCGTGGCGATGCCCCGCTCCGCGTGGTACTCGCGCGACGCGTGCTGCTGCAGGTGCGGGTGCAGCTCGATCTGGTTCACCGCCGGCACCACCGACGTCTCGGCCGTCAGCCGTTCCAGGTACTCCGGCAGGAAGTTGGACACGCCGATCGCCCGGACCCGGCCGTCCGCGTACAGCTTCTCGAACGCCTTGTACGTCTCCACGTACAGGTCGCGCTCCGGGGTCGGCCAGTGGATGAGGTACAGGTCCACGAAGTCCAGGCCCAGCTTCGACACGGACGCGTCGAAGGCGCGCAGCGTCGCGTCGTACCCCTGGTCGCTGTTCCACAGCTTGGTGGTGACGAACAGTTCCTCGCGGGGCACGCCCGACCGTGCGATCGCCCTGCCGGTGCCCTCCTCGTTGCCGTAGGCGGCCGCGGTGTCGATGCTGCGGTAGCCCGCCTCCAGAGCGGTCGCCACGGCCGTCTCGGCCTCGGCGTCCGGGACCTGCCAGACGCCGAAGCCCAGTTGGGGCATCTCCACGCCGTTGTTCAGGACGATCGGGGGGACCTTGCTCACGAGCTCTCGATCCTTCGGTTGTGGACGGTGAACAGCCCCATCCTCAACGATCACACCCCGCCGCGCATTCCCGACCGCACAATTCACGCGTGGTACAGCGCCTCGACCTCCTCGGTGTACGCCTTCTCGATGGCTCTGCGCTTCAGCTTCAACGACGGCGTGAGCAGTCCGTGCTCCTCGGTGAAGGGCTGCGCCAGGATGCGGAACGTGCGGATCGACTCGGCCTGCGACACCAGCGTGTTGGCCGCCACCACCGCCCTGCGCACCTCCGCCTCCAGCTCGGCGTCGTGCACCAACTCGGCGGCCGGCAGGGCGGGTTTGCCCCGCATCGCCAGCCAGTGCTCCACGGCCTCCGGATCCAGGGTGATCAGCGCCGCCACGTACGGCCGGTCGTTCCCGACGACGATGCACTGGTTGACCAGCGGATGGTCCCGCACCCGCTCCTCCAGCGGCCCCGGCGAGACGCTCTTGCCGCCGGAGGTCACCAGGATCTCCTTCTTGCGGCCGGTGATGGTGAGGTATCCGTCCTCGTCCAGGGTCCCCAGGTCACCGGTGGCCAGCCGGCCGTCGCGCAGTGCCTCGTGCGTGGCCTTCGGGTCGTTGAGGTAGCCCTGGAAGACGTTGTCGCCGCTCAGCCAGATCTCGCCGTCCTCGGCCAGGTGCACCGACACACCCGGCACCGGCCGGCCCACGGTGCCGAAGCGGGTGCGCTCGGGCGGGTTGGCGGTGGCCGCCGCCGTCGACTCGGTCAGGCCGTACCCCTCGTAGACGTGGATGCCCGCGCCCGCGAAGAACAGCCCGAGCCGGCGGTCCATCGCCGAGCCGCCCGACATGGCGTGCCGGATGCGCCCGCCCATCGCGGCCCGCATCTTCCCGTACACCAGCTTGTCGAACAGCTGGTGCTGCATCCGCAGGCCCGCGGACGGTCCCGGTCCGGTGCCCCACGCCTTCGCCTCCATGGCGTCCGCGTAGTTCACCGCCACCTCGACGGCCTTCTCGAACGCCCCCGAGCGGCCCTCCCGCTCGGCCTTGCGCCGCGCCGCGTTGAACACCTTCTCGAAGATGTACGGCACGGCCAGGAAGAACGTCGGCCGGAAGGCGGCCAGGTCGGGCATCAGCGCCGCCGCGTTCAGCTGCGGCTGGTGGCCGAACGTCACCCGCCCGCGGATGGCGGCCACCTGCACCATCCGTCCGAAGACGTGCGCGAGCGGCAGGAACAGCAGGGTCGCCGCCTCGTCGCCCTTGCGGGAGTGGAACACCGGCTCCCAGCGCTCGATGACGGTGTCCGCCTCGAACATGAAGTTGCCGTGCGTGAGCAGACAGCCCTTCGGGCGGCCCGTGGTGCCGGAGGTGTAGATGACGGTGGCCACCGTGTCGGGGGTGACCGCCCGGCGGTGCCGGTGCACGACGTCGTCGTCGAGGTGGGCGCCGGCGTCGTACAGCTCCTGCACCGCGCCGGCGTCGAGCTGCCACAGCCGCCGCATCCCGGGCAGCCGGTCGATGACGGTGGCGATGGTCATGGCGTGGTCCTCGTGCTCCACGACCGCCGCGCTGACCTCCGCGTCGTGCAGCATCCACAGGACCTGTTCCGCCGACGACGTCGGGTAGACCGGTACGACCTGCGCGCCGACCGTCCACAGCGCGAAGTCGAACAGCGTCCACTCGTAGCGGGTGCGGGACATGATCGCGACGCGGTCGCCGAACCGGACGCCCTGCGCGAGCAGGCCCTTGGCGAGGGCGAGCACCTCGTCGTGGAACCCGGCGCTGGTCACATCCCGCCAGGCGCCGTCGGCGTCCTTGCGGCCGAGCGCGACGCGCGACGGGTCCTCCTTCGCGTACCGGAACACGACGTCCGCCAGACCGCCCACCGGAGGGGGCAACGCCAGCGCAGGACTGGTGAACTCGCGCACGGCCGCTCCCGTTCTCCGCTCCCCGGTGACTCGCACGATTCGGACACTGGACCGCGCCGACGGGTGACGCCCGGCGCGGCGCGCTGAAAGGTACCCCACCCTCCCGGGACGGCGGGAGGGCTGGGAAACCTGAACGTCACTCGCGTTCGCGCAGGTCAGCGTCGCGGAATGCCCCCAACACGGGAAGGGCCGGACAGATTCCTGACTTTTGAGTAAGGATTGGGGAGGAAATCTCCACCGAATCTGTACGCCGGGGTTACCGGCGCTTGACGGTCGGACGCGGGAGGGCGGCGGGTCCCCGCGGCCGTGCCCCCGGACTCCACCCGCCCCTCCGGGCCCCAGCCCCGGCCCTCACCCGCCCCGGTGCAGCCGGTCCCCGCCCGCCAGGATGGCCCCCGCCAGCGCCTGCGCCGCGTCCCGGGCGGACGTCCGGCGGTCGCCGCGCGCGGCCGTGCTGCCGCTGATGCTGTTCCACCGGATGCAGCTGATGGTCTGCGCGGTGATCGCCGGGCGCCGCTCGCACGACCCGGAGCCCGGCGCGGCCCGCTCGGACGGCCCCGCGTCCGGCGAGGGCGTCACCCCACCGGGCCGAGCCGCACCGTCAGGAACCGGGGCCGGTACAGGGCCACGTTCCGGCTGAGCATCACGGCCGCGCCGGCCGTCTCCATCCAGTTGACGTCGTAGCTGAGCACCAGCTGCCCGTCGCCGCTCAGTTCGGGGTGCGTCTGGGGGTTGTAGGCGGCGGTGCCCTCCTGCGGCAGCCCGGGGCTGAACTCTTTCACCGGCCCGTGCCAGGGCCCGGCCGGCGAGCACGCCCAGTACGACGCCACCGTGGTGAGCCCCTTCGCGCCCGCCGCCATCGTGAACAGCACGTAGGTACCGCCGTCGCGGACCACCGAGAAGGCGCTGCCCACCCCGGCGCTCCGCCCGTCGCCGAGGACCGGGCGCGGGTCCGCCCGGGTCTGCCAGTCCGTGCCGTTCCAGAACTCCCAGGCCGCCGGATCCGCCAGGCCGCCCTCCGGGATCCGGGCCACGTACGCCCGCGAGACCGGCCGGGACACCGCCCGGCCGTCGTCCCCGCCGAAGACGTACGTCCAGCCGTCCACCTCGGTCAGGGTGGTACCGAACAGCACCCGGCGGGACGGGTCGGCCACCTGCTGCTGGTCGTGGACCGTGGTGACGGACTCCAGGCGCAGCCCGGGCAGCGAGAGCGTCGCCACCTCGGTGGCGGTGGGCACCCCGTAGATCCACGGGGACGGCCCCGTCCGGCGCACCCACAGCAGCACCCGCACGACCTTCTCGGCGGAGCCGGGGGAGCGGGGTTCCACCCGGGCGGCGACCGGCCAGCGCCAGTGGTCGGGTGCCGGGTCCGCGAACAGCGGGGCGGGCAGGGTCCGTTCCAGACGGCCGTCGCGCATCACCACGGCCGAGTTGCGGACCATCGGCGCGGTGGGCTCCCGCCAGGTGTACGACTCGCCGACCGGGTTCGGCGGGCCGTTCACCCGGCCCAGGAAGGTGTCGGAGAACAGCCACAGCAGCCGGCCGTCCGGCAGCCGCACCGAGTGCGTGCCGTCACCGCCCGTCCAGTCGTCGGTGCGGGTGGCGTCGTCGCCGTAGCGGGCGAACTCCGAGGTGAGGGAGTCGTCGGCCGACCAGGAGGCGACCGTGCGCGGTGCGCAGGCCTCGCTCCCGGGCCGGCCGTCGTCGTCGTGAGGGCCGGAGAGCAGCACGGCACCGAGCACCAGGGCCAGCAGCACCACGCCGATCCCGGTCCCCGTCCGCCGCCGTGCTCGTGCTGTGTCGTCGGGCACGCTCCGCGACGTTAGTGGCCGAAGCGGCCCGGGTCCATGGCGCCCCCGCGGATCCGCCGCCCCGGGAAGGCGGGGAGTCGTCAGGCACGGGCGGCGGTCTCCCGCAGCACGATCCGTTCCTCGCCCGCGTACACGTTCATGGAACCGCCCCGCAGGAAGCCCACCAGCGTCAGTCCCGTCTCCGCGGCCAGGTCCACCGCGAGGGACGACGGCGCGGACACCGCCGCCAGCATCGGAATGCCCGCCATCACCGCCTTCTGCGCCAGCTCGAAGGAGGCCCGTCCGGACACCAGCAGCACCGCCCGGGACAGGGGCAGACCGCCCTGCTGGAGGGCACGGCCGATCACCTTGTCGACCGCGTTGTGCCGGCCGACGTCCTCCCGCACGTCCAGCAGTTCACCGCTCTCGTCGAACAGGGCCGCCGCGTGCAGGCCGCCCGTCCGGTCGAAGACGCGCTGGGCGGCGCGCAGCCGCTCGGGCAGTTCCGCCAGGAGTTCCGGAGTCATCCGCAGCGGGGGAGTGTCGGCGACGGGCCAGCGGGTCGTGGTGCGCACGGCGTCCAGGCTCGCCTTGCCGCACAGCCCGCAGGAGGAGGTGGTGTACACGTTGCGTTCGAGGGTGATGTCCGGGACCGGGAGACCGGGGGCGGTCTGCACGTCCACCACGTTGTAGGTGTTGACGCCGTCCTCGGTGGCGCCCGCGCAGTAGACGATGGTGCGCAGGTCGGAGGCCGCGGCGAGGACGCCCTCGCTCACCAGGAAGCCGGCCGCGAGCGCGAAGTCGTCGCCGGGGGTGCGCATGGTGATCGCCAGCGGCCGCCCGTTCAGCCGGATCTCCAGGGGCTCCTCGGCGACGAGCGTGTCCGGCCGGCTGGACACCGCCCCGTCCCTGATGCGGAGCACCTTGCGTCGTTCCGTGACTCGTCCCATGTCCCCAGTCCCGATCGGTCCCCGTCCCGTCGTGGGTGCCGGGGCCGCGGCGTCCTTCGACGCCGGGTCCGCGCACCACGGCGGGCGGGAGAACTGCCGAGGTCACCCGGCCGCCGTGCGGCGGACGACCTCCGGACGTCCATTGTCCCGCACGCGCCGGGGGGACGGCCGGGCGGTCGGCGGGCGGACGGTGTGGCGGGCCGACGGCCGGGCGGAGGGGCCGGCGGCGGGCGCGGCGGAGGGGCACGGTGGGAGGGGCGCCCCCGGGCGCGGGTCCCGGATGCGGGCCGCCGGATGCGGCCGCGGTGTCCGGCGGCCGGGGTGTTCGGCGCCCGGGGCGCTCCGGGGCGGGTGGCCCGGTTCCGGCCGCCCGGGACGCGTCCCGCCGTGGCTGCCGCCGCACGGACGGTCGCCGCCCGTCACCCCGCGCCCGGCCGGGGCGGAAGCCGACAACACCGGGGCCCGATTCCTGTCGCTTCACCTGCACTCGTACCCGTGAGTCACTGATCAGACTGAGGGATCCCGCTTCCGAACGACGAGGGGACCCCGCCCATGATCGGCTCGCGCATCGCCGCCGTCGGCCACTACCAGCCCGCCCGGGTGCTCACCAACGAGGACCTGGCGGGCAGGGTGGACACCAGCGACGAGTGGATCACGAGCCGCGTGGGCATCCGCACCCGCCACATCGCCGGACCCGACGAACCCGTGGACGCACTGGCCGCCCAGGCCGCCGGCAAGGCCCTCGCGGCGGCCGGCCGGACCGCCGCCGACATCGACATGGTGCTGGTGGCCACGTCCACCGCCATCGACCGCTCGCCCAACATGGCCGCCCGGGTCGCCGCCCGGCTCGGCATCCCCGGCCCCGCCGCCCTGGACCTCAACGTCGTGTGCGCCGGCTTCACCCACGCGCTGGCCACCGCCGACCACGCCGTGCGGGCCGGTGCGGCGACCCGGGCCCTGGTGATCGGGGCGGACAAGATGTCCGAGGTGGCGGACTGGACCGACCGCTCCACCTGCGTGCTCGTCGGCGACGGGGCGGGGGCGGCCGTCGTGGAGGCGGCGGACGAACCCGGCATCGGGCCCGTGCTGTGGGGGTCCGTCCCCGAGATGGGGCACGCGGTGCGCATCGAGGGCACCCCGCCGCGCTTCGCCCAGGAGGGGCAGAGCGTCTACCGCTGGGCGGCCACCCAACTGCCCGTCGTCGCCCGCCAGGCGTGCGAGAAGGCCGGACTGGCCCCCGAGGAGCTGGCCGGGGTGGTGCTGCACCAGGCCAACCTGCGGATCATCGAGCCGCTCGCCGCCCGCCTCGGCGCGGTCGACGCCGTCGTCGCCCGGGACGTCACCGAGTCCGGCAACACCTCCGCCGCCAGCATCCCGCTCGCCCTGTCCAAGCTGGTGGAACGGGGAGAGGTGAGCACCGGCGACCCCGTCCTGCTGTTCGGCTTCGGCGGCAACCTGTCCTACGCGGGCCAGGTCGTCCGCTGCCCCTGAGGACCCGGGGGGCGGGGTCAGCGGCAGTCGTAGGCGACGTCCACCCGTGCCGTGCGCTCGGCCGGCGTCAGCAGGCGAAGTTCGGCGTGCCCCTCGTAGCGGCCGCGGCCCTCGAAGCTCCACAGCAGATGCAGCCGTGCCTGCGTCCGGCCCCGGGGCAGCTCCTCGCGGAGCACGCCCGAGGAGGTGCCGTCGCTGCGGGTCCAGCGGTAGGTCAGCACCCCGGGGCGGCCGTTCGTCGTCACGGTGCCGACGAGGTCCGCGGTGCCCTCGCAGCCCACCGTGGCCGGCCGGGCCGTGACCGCCGCGTCCCGGACCGCCAGGTCCGGACCGAGGCGCTGCCAGGCCAGGAAGGCCAGCACGCACAGCAGCACGACCGCCGGCAGTGCGTGCCGCCGCACCCCCCGCCGCACCGGCGGCGCGGACGGTGCGGGCGGCACCGGGACGAGGGGCGCCCCGTACGAGCGGTGCGCCAGCGCGCCCGCGACACCCGGGCCGAACCGCAGCACCGTCCCCTCCACCCGGTCCGGCATGACGGGGGGCGGTGGTTCCGGTGCCGCGTCCGCCGGGGGGTCCTCGCGGCGGGTGTCCGCCGCCCGCAGTGTCGCCGCGTCCGGGGTCCCGTCCCGGCCGGGGCCCTGGTCGTCGGTCCGCTCGCGGAGCGTCGCCGTCTCCGGTCCGGGCCGCTGGATCCAGTGGCTGGCCAGCACGGTGGCGCTGTAGTCGTCGTCCTCGCCGGGCGGGTTCCCGGGCCGGGAGGCGGGGTCGTTCGCCGAGGTCATCGCAGGTCGCACCGCCGGGTGAGGAGCTGCTGCGACGCGCCTCCGTCCGCCGACGCCGGCGAGGTGGCCGCGCGCACCGTCCAGTAGCAGCCGGGGGTGGCGAAGGAGTGCTCGGCGGTCACGGTGTACCGGGTGGCACCGCTGCGCCGGATCACCTGCGTGGCCCCGTCCTGGGCGGACGGCCGGCCGGACACGTCACCCGTGAACCAGCTGAGGGAGACCGACACCGGGCCGGTCCCGTCCGTCACCACCGTGACGGTGGTCATGGCGGTGGTGGCACCGGTCTGCCGGAACTCCGAGACGGCGATGTCCTTCACCGCCGGTGCGGCGGGCGCGGTGTCCGGCGGCGGGGGAGGGGAGGTGGGAGTGCCCGGGCCGGTCGCCGGGCCGCCCGGTGTGCCGGTGTCGGTGCTGGGGTCCGTGTCGGGGCCGGTGCCCGGGTCGGTCCCCGCGTCGGGGTCGGTGCCCGGGGCCGCGTCGGTGCCCGCCGGGTCCGGGCCGCCGGGCTCCGCCGCCGCCGTGCCGGACGGCTCGGGGGAGGCGTCGGCCGCGGTGGCGGACGCCGACGGGCCCTCCGGCCCGTCCGGACCGGCCGTCGCGCCCGGCGCGGTGGGGCCCGCGGTGACGCCCGGGCGGGCACTGGTGGTGGCGAACGCCTCGGCCGCCCGGCGCTCCGTGTCGCCGCCCGACGGCTGGGCCTGCGCCAGCAGGACGGCCAGGACGACGGCCGCCGCCGCGGCCAGCAGCCCCGGACCACTGGGCCGCCAGGCCCGCGCCCACCCGCCGCCGCCCGGCCCCTGCCGCAGCACCGTGCGCGCGGTGTCCGTCGTGGAGTACGCCTCCGAGCGGGCCGACGGCAGCAGCAGCGGCAGCAGGGCGGCCAGCGCGGCCAGCCGGCCCCGGCCGCGCTCCTCCCAGCAGGGCCCGTACGTGGCGCCCGCGACCGCTTCCAGCTCCGCCACGAACGCCCGCGCGTCGTCCGGCCGTTGCCCCGGGTCCTTGGCCAGCCCGCGACGCACCAGCGGCCGCAGGGCCTCGGCCACCTCGCCGTCGGGGACGGGCGCGTCGACGTGGCGCAGCGCGAGTTCCGCGACGTTCTCGCCCGGGTAGGGCTTCCGGCCGGTCAGGCACTCGAAGAAGGTGGCCGTCGCCGCGTACACGTCGGTGGCCGGCGAGGCGGGCTCGCCCCGCCACTGCTCGGGTGCCATGTAGGCGGGGGTGCCGGCCACCCCGGCGCGCGTTCCCGCGTCCGCCGCGATGCCGAAGTCGACCAGCTTCGAGGCCCCGTCCGGGGTGACCAGAACGTTCTCCGGCTTGTAGTCGCGGTGGACCACCCCGGCCCGGTGAGCGTCGGCCAGCCCCAGCAGCGACCCCTTGAGGACCGTCAGCGCGGCCTCCGGCTCCAGCGGGCCCCGCCGGGCCAGCAGGGCGCGCAGGGGGACACCGTCCACCAGTTCCATCACGATGGCCGCGCCGTCGGGACTCTCCACGTACTCGTACAGACCGGCGACATACGGACTGTCCAGGCCGCCCAGCAGCCGGGCCTCCGCGCGGAAGTCGTGCACGAAGCCGGGGCGGGTGCGCAGCGACGAGCTGAGGTACTTCACCGCCACGGGCACACCGGTGCCCTCGTGCACGGCGAGAACGACCCGGCCGCTCGCCCCGGCCCCCAGTTCCAGCGACTCGGTGTACCCCGGTACCGCCCATGTGCTCATCGATCCCCCCGGACCGCAGTCCGTCCCCCGGAGCATGGCGCGCCCCGGGGCATCCGGCCCTCGCGAACACAGACACGATTCAGGCCACCGCGGTTGCGGTCACCGGCCGACCGGCGGTCCGGGCCACCGGAGCCCCGGCGTCCGCCGCGACGGGCGGCAGAGCCGCGGGCACCCTGCGCGCGTCCGGTTCCGAGGGCTCCCCGCCCCGTCTTTGTCCTGTGAGTGGAAAAAGTGGGGGGCAATTCCTGCACGACTTCTTCCCAGCCCGGGCAGCCGCTGCTACGTTCCCTTCCGAAAGCAGGCCGCACACGTGGCCGGAATCCGGTGCGCGATGCCGATCGAGGCGGGGAGGGGCTCGTGAGACGCATGACAGCCCGACCCGCGAACGCCCACCAGGCCCGGCTGCTGCGGCTGCTGCGCGACGGCGGCCCCAACTCCCGTGCCCAGCTCGGCGATCAGGTCGACCTCTCCCGGTCCAAACTGGCCGTGGAGGTGGACCGGCTGCTGGAGACCGAGCTGGTCGTGGCCGACGGCCTCGCCGCCTCGCGCGGCGGACGGCGCTCCCACAACATCCGGCTCAACCCCCGTCTGCGCATGCTCGGTGTCGACATCGGCGCGACCTCGGTCGACGTCGCCGTCACCAACGCCGAGCTGGAGATCCTCGGACACATCACCCAGCCCCTGGACGTGCGCGAGGGACCGGTCGCGGTCTTCGAGCAGGTCCTCGCCATGGCCGCCAAGTTGCGCGCCTCGGGACTCGCGGAGGGGTTCGACGGCGCCGGCATCGGCGTCCCCGGCCCGGTCCGCTTCCCCGAGGGCGTCCCGGTGGCCCCGCCGATCATGCCGGGCTGGGACGGCTTCCCCGTGCGGGAGGCCCTCAGCCAGGAACTCGGCTGCCCCGTCATGGTCGACAACGACGTGAACCTGATGGCGATGGGCGAGCAGCACGCGGGCGTCGCCCGCACCGTCGCCGACTTCCTCTGCGTCAAGATCGGCACCGGCATCGGCTGCGGCATCGTCGTCGGCGGCGAGGTCTACCGCGGGACGACGGGCAGCGCGGGCGACATCGGCCACATCCAGGCCGTGCCCGGCGGCCGGCCCTGCGCCTGCGGCAACCGGGGCTGCCTGGAGGCCCACTTCTCCGGCGCGGCCCTCGCCCGGGACGCCACCGAGGCCGCCCAGCAGGGGCGTTCCGTGGAACTCGCGGCCCGGCTGGAGGCGAACGGCACGCTCAGCGCGGCCGATGTCGCCGCCGCTGCCGCCGCCGGGGACGCCACCGCCCTGGACCTGATCCGCGAGGGCGGCAACCGCACCGGCCAGGTCATCGCCGGACTCGTCAGCTTCTTCAACCCCGGCCTGGTGGTGATCGGCGGCGGAGTGACCGGCCTCGGCCACACCCTGCTCGCCGCGATCCGCACCCAGGTCTACCGCCAGTCGCTGCCCCTGGCGACCGGCAACCTCCCCATCGTCCTGGGCGAGTTGGGCCCCACCGCCGGCGTGATCGGCGCGGCCCGGCTCATCAGCGACCACCTGTTCTCACCGGCCTAGGCACCCCGCACCACGGCACACCCGCACCACGGCACACCCGCACCACGGCACACCTGCACCACGGCACACCTGCACCACGGCACGACGCACCGAGAGCGCACCGCGCCACCGCACCACAGCGCGACGCACCACCGCACACGGCACAACGACGCACCGCACAAGGCACCACCGCACAAGGCACCACAGGCACCACAGGCACCACCCAGCACCACCGAACTGCCGCACCGCGCACGGCCGCACCGCCCGACGACGCACCGCCGCACCGTTCCACCACCGCACGCCACCGGTACCACAGCCCTGCCCTGACAACGTTGGCCCGACCGCGCCCTGACACCGGCCCGCACGCCCGCCGAGGGGAATCCGCATGGCATCCCAAGCACCGCTGCTCCGCATGTCCGGCATCACCAAGTCGTTCCCGGGAGTCCGCGCCCTGGACGGAGTCGACCTCGACGTCCAGGCCGGTGAGGTGCACTGCCTGCTCGGCCAGAACGGGGCCGGCAAGTCCACCCTGATCAAGGTGCTGGCCGGGGCCCACCAGCCCGACACCGGCACCATCCACTGGCGCGGTGAAGCGGTCACGCTCCGCTCGCCGATCGCCGCCATGAAGCTGGGCATCGCCACCATCTACCAGGAACTCGACCTGGTGGAACACATGTCGGTCGCCGAGAACGTCCACCTCGGGCACGAACCCACCACCGCCGGCTTCGTCGTCCGCGGCCGGGCCGCCCGCACCGCGACCGCGGAGCTGCTCCAGCGCCTGGGGCACCCGGAGATCGACCCCGCCCGCCTGGTGGGCGAACTCTCCGCCGCGCAGCAGCAGATCGTGTCCATGGCGCGGGCGCTGTCCCACGACGTACGGCTCATCGTGATGGACGAACCGTCCGCCGCCCTGGACCCCGACGAGGTCGACAACCTCTTCCGGATCGTCGCCGGACTCACCGCCGAGGGAGTCGCCGTCGTCTACATCTCCCACCGCCTGGAGGAGATCCGCCGCATCGGCGACCGGGTGACCGTGCTGAAGGACGGCCGCGCCGTCGCCGGCGGGCTGCCCGCCGAGTCGACACCGACCAGCGAGGTCGTCTCCCTGATGACGGGCCGCAACGTCGAGTACGTCTTCCCCGAACGGCCCACCGGGCAGCCCCTCGGCGAACCGGTCCTGACGGTCGAAGGGCTGTCCCGCGACGGGGAGTTCGAGGCCCTGGACCTCCAGGTGCGGCCGGGGGAGATCGTCGGGCTCGCCGGGCTCGTCGGCTCCGGACGCTCCGAGATCCTGGAGACGGTCTACGGTGCCCGCAAACCGGACACCGGACGGGTCCTCGTCGACGGGCGGCCGCTCAGGCCCGGCAGCGTGCGGGCGGCCGTGCGGGCCGGGATCGGCCTGGCTCCCGAGGAACGCAAGGCCCAGGCGCTGCTGATGCTGGAGTCCGTCACCCGCAATGTGTCGGTCTCCACCATGTCCCGCTTCTCGCGGGCCGGCTGGATCGACCGCGGTGCCGAACTGGGGGCGGCACACGCGGCGATCCGTGAGCTGTCCCTGCGGCCCGACAACCCGCACGTGCCGGTGCGCACCCTCTCCGGCGGCAACCAGCAGAAGGCCGTGCTCGCGCGCTGGCTGCTGCGGGGCTGCCGGGTGCTGCTGCTGGACGAACCCACCCGCGGCGTCGACGTCGGCGCCCGCGCCGAGCTGTACGCGGTGGTCCGCCGGCTGGCCGACGAGGGCCTCGCCGTGCTGCTGGTCTCCAGCGAGGTGCCCGAGGTCCTCGGCCTCGCCGACCGCGTCCTGGTCCTGCGCGAGGGCCGGGTCGTCCACTCCGCGCCCGCCCGTGAACTCGACGAACACCGTGTACTCGACCTCGTCATGGAAGGAAGCCCGGCCACATGACGCAGCCCGTCTCCCCGCCGCGGGACACCATCGGCAAGACGCCGCCGTCCGCCGGCCCTCCGGCCTGGCGCGCCGTCCTGTTCCGCCCCGACGTGCGCACGCTCTCCCTGCTCGGGGTGCTCGCCGTCCTCGTCCTCATCGGAGGCTTCACCAAACCGGACGAGTTCCTCGACACCCGCAACCTGCAACTGGTCCTCACCCAGGCCTCCGTCATCGGTGTCGTCACCGTCGGCATGACCTTCGTCATCACCTCCGGCGGCATCGACCTGTCGGTCGGCGCGATCGTCGCCCTGTCCTCCGTCTGGGCGACCACCGTCGCCACCCAGGAGTTCGGCTTCGCCGGCATCCTCTTCACCGCCGTCCTCGTCGGCCTCGGCTGCGGACTGGTCAACGGGGTGCTCATCGCCTACGGCGGGATGGTGCCGTTCATCGCCACCCTCGCCATGCTCGCCTCCGCCCGCGGACTCGCCCTGCAGATCACCGACGGCCGCACCCAGATCGTCACCGTCGGCAGCGTCCTCGACCTCGGCGAACGCGACGCCTACGTGCTCGGCGTGCCGCCCCTGGTCCTGGTGTTCGCGGCGGTCACCGTCATCGGCTGGCTGCTGCTCAACCGGACCACCTTCGGCCGGCGCACCGTCGCCGTCGGCGGCAACGCGGAGGCCGCCCGCCTCGCCGGCATCGACGTCCGCCGCCAGCAGCTCTACCTCTACCTGCTGTCCGGCCTGTGCTGCGGCATCGCCGCCTTCCTCCTCATCGTCCTGGCCGGCTCCGGCCAGAACACCAACGGCAACCTCTACGAACTCGACGCCATCGCCGCCGCGATCATCGGCGGCACCCTGCTCACCGGAGGCCGCGGCACCATCGTCGGCTCCGTGCTGGGCGTCCTGATCTTCACCACGATCACCAACATCTTCGCCCTGAACAACCTGCAGAGCGACGTCCAGCAGATCGCCAAGGGCGCGATCATCGTCGCCGCCGTGCTGGTCCAGCGCCGTACCGCGAGCACGACCTAGGAAAGGGTTCACCGCCATGCCCAAGCCCATGCCGTCCACGAGCCGCAGAGGGCTGCTCTTCGGAGCCGCCGCCGTGTCCGCCGGTGCCCTGGTCACCGGCTGCACCAGCAACGAGCCGAGCGAGAAGGAGCCCGCCGCGGGCAACCAGCCGGCCGCCGACGACAAGCCGGGCAAGCCGGTCACCATCGGCTTCGCCGGACCGCAGGCCGACCACGGCTGGCTCAACGCCATCAACGACAACGCCAAGAAGCGCGCCGAGAAGTACAGCGACGTCACCCTGGAGATCACCGAGGGCTCCAACGACACCGCGCAGCAGATCGGCCAGATCGAGACCCTCATCAACAAGAAGGTCGACGTGCTGGTCGTGCTGCCCGCCGACGGCAAGGCCCTCACCCAGGTCGGGCTGAAGGCGATGCGGGCCGGCATCCCCGTCGTCAACCTCGACCGGATCTTCAACACCCCGCAGGCCTACCGCTGCTGGATCGGCGGCGACAACTACGGCATGGGCCTCAACGCCGGTCACTACATCGGCGAGAAGCTCAAGGACACGCCGGACGCCCGGGTCGTCGAACTCGCCGGCCTGGACAACCTGGAACTCACCAAGCAGCGCACCCAGGGCTTCGACGACGCCCTGAAGAACTACCCCAACATCAAGAAGGTGGCCCGCCAGGCGGCCGAGTTCACCGTCGAGACCGGCCAGGCCAAGATGGCGCAGCTGCTCCAGGCCCAGCCGAAGATCGACGCCCTGTGGAACCACGACGACGACCAGGGCGTGGGCGCGCTGCGCGCCATCGAACAGGCCGGGCGCGACGAGTTCCTGATGGTCGGCGGCGCGGGCGCGCTGTCCGCCTTCGAGGCCATCAAGGCGGACAACGGTGTCCTGAAGGCCACCGTGCTGTACCCGCCGACGATGGCGGCCTCCGCGATCGACCTGGCCCGCGCGCTCGGCCAGGGCAAGGGGGTCGGCGGGCTCGCCGAGTTCGAGATCCCCGCGTCGCTGACCTGCTACTCGGCCGTCGTCGACAAGGAGAACGTGGACCAGTACATGTCCACCGGCTTCAAGTGAGGAGCCCCGGCCCACGGGCCTGACCAGCCCACCGGGCGGGGCCCGCCCCCGCCCGCACGGACGACGAGGAGGACATCCGTATGGCACAGCCGCAAGCGTCAGAAGGGGCAGCAGGAACGGGGAAGCCACGCCTGCGCGTCGGCATGGTCGGTTACGCCTTCATGGGCGCCGCCCACTCCCAGGGCTGGCGCACCGCAGGGCGCGTCTTCGACCTGCCGCTGCACCCCGAACTGGCCGTGATCTGCGGCCGGGACGCGTCCGCCGTGCGCGCGGCCGCCGACCGGCACGGCTGGGCGGCGACCGAGACCGACTGGCGCGCCCTCGTCGAACGGGACGACGTCGACCTCGTCGACATCTGCACCCCGGGCGACAGCCACGCCGAGATCGCGCTGGCCGCGCTCGCCGCCGGCAAGCACGTGCTGTGCGAGAAACCCCTCGCCAACACCGTCGCCGAGGCCGAGGCGATGGTCCGCGCGGCCGACGAGGCGGCCGCGCGGGGCCGCACCGCCATGGTCGGCTTCAACTACCGCCGGGTCCCCGCGACCGCGCTCGCCCGGCGGATGGTCGCCGAGGGCCGCATCGGCACCCTGCGGCACGTCCGCGTGTCCTACCTCCAGGACTGGCTGGTGGACCCGCAGTTCCCGCTGACCTGGCGGCTGCGCCGGGACCAGGCCGGCTCCGGCTCGCTCGGCGACCTCGGGGCGCACATCGTCGACCTCGCCCAGTACCTGGCCGGCGAGCACCTGGCCGGGGTGTCCGCCCTGACCGAGACCTTCGTACGGCACCGGCCGCTGCCCACCGCCGCGACCAGCGGCCTGGCCGCCGTGTCCGCCGCCGGCACCGGCGAGGTCACCGTCGACGACGCCGCCCTGTTCACCGGCCGCTTCGCCTCCGGCGCCCTGGCCTCCTTCGAGGCCACCCGGTACGCCACCGGACGCAAGAACGCCCTGCGCATCGAACTCAACGGCGAGCGCGGCTCGCTGGCCTTCGACCTGGAACGGCTCAACGAGCTGTCGTACCACGACGGCACCGAGCCCGGCACGCACGCCGGGTTCCGCCGCATCCTCGTCACCGAACCGGACCACCCCTACCTGGACGCCTGGTGGCCGCCGGGCCACGGCCTCGGCTACGAGCACACCTTCGTGCACCAGGCGCGCGACCTGGTCCACGCGGTCGCCGAGGGCCGCACCCCCGACCCCTCCTTCGCCGACGGACTCCAGGTGCAGCGCGTCCTGGCCGCCGTGGAGGAGAGCGCAGAGAAGAACTCCGTCTACACGCCGATCGCCGCCTGAGGAGGACGGATAGGGATGCCGCGCAACTTCACGCTGTTCACCGGCCAGTGGGCCGACCTGCCCCTGGAGGAGGTCTGCCGCCTCGCCCGCGACTTCGGCTACGACGGTCTCGAACTCGCCTGCTGGGGCGATCACTTCGAGGTGGACATGGCCCTCGCCGACCCCTCCTACGTCGACTCCCGGCACCAGCTCCTCGAGAAGTACGGACTCAAGTGCTGGGCGATCTCCAACCATCTGGTCGGCCAGGCGGTGTGCGACGCCATCATCGACGAACGCCATCAGGCCATCCTGCCCGCCCGGATCTGGGGCGACGGTGAGCCGGAGGGCGTCCGGCAGCGGGCCGCCGCCGAGATCAAGGACACCGCACGGGCCGCGGCCCGCTTCGGCGTCGACACCGTCATCGGCTTCACCGGCTCCGCGATCTGGCACCTGGTCGCCATGTTCCCGCCCGCCTCCGAGGCGATGATCGAGCGCGGCTACGAGGACTTCGCCACCCGCTGGAACCCCATCCTCGACGTCTTCGACGCCGAGGGCGTGCGCTTCGCCCACGAGGTGCACCCCGGCGAGATCGCCTACGACTACTGGACCACCGTCCGCACCCTCGAAGCCGTCGGCCACCGGCCGGCCTTCGGCCTCAACTTCGACCCGTCCCACTTCGTGTGGCAGGACCTCGACCCGGTCGGCTTCCTGTGGGACTTCCGCGACCGCATCTACCACGTCGACTGCAAGGAGGCCCGCAAGCGCCTGGACGGCCGCAACGGCCGCCTCGGCTCCCACCTGCCCTGGGGCGACCCCCGCCGCGGCTGGGACTTCGTCTCCGCCGGCCACGGCGACGTCCCCTGGGAGGACGTCTTCCGCATGCTGCGCTCCATCGGGTACGGGGGCCCCGTGTCGGTCGAGTGGGAGGACGCCGGCATGGACCGCCTCCAGGGCGCCCCGGAGGCACTGACCCGCCTGAAGGCATACGACTTCGAGCCGCCCAGCGCCTCCTTCGACGCCGCGTTCAGCAGCTGACGGGCCCGCCCGTCCGCAGGTCGGGGACGGGGGCCGGCGCACCTGCCGGTCCCCGGCCCGGCCTGCCCGCATCCCGCTTTGTCCTGTGCGGGGAAAAAGTTCAACCCGTCGCGGTCCAAGGGCTGTTCGCCCCGGAAGAACGCGGTTACCGTCCCTGAAGTGTCCGCGACACATACGCCTCCGGGGTGACGGCGCACCCCGGTACCCACTCCTACCGCACGTCCACGCACCCGTTCCGTACGGCCCCACCCCGTTCCCGGAGGGACTTCGTGCACAGAAGCCGACTGAAGACAACGCGCACCGCGAGGCGTTCCAGATTGCGAACCGGACTCGCCCTGTTCACCGGCCTGCTCCTGGCCGTGGGCACCCCGGCGACCGTCGCCGGAGCCCACCCGGGGCACCCCGAGCACGACGGACCGGCCGCCGCCGAGGGACAGTTCCAGCAGGTACCGCTCGCCAAGGGCGAACCCGAGATGGGCGAGCCGATGTCGCTCGCCGTCCTCCCCGACCGCAGCGTCCTGCACACCTCCCGCGACGGCACGCTCCGCATCACCGACGAGGGCGGCGTCACCAAGGTCGCCGGCCGCATCCCCGTCTACAGCCACGACGAGGAAGGGCTCCAGGGCGTCGGCATCGACCCGGACTTCGAGAACAACCGGGCCATCTACCTGTACTACGCCCCGCCCCTCGACACCCCCGCCGGCGACGCCCCGGAGACCGGAACCGCCGAGGACTTCGCGGCGTTCGAGGGCGTCAACCGCCTCTCCCGCTTCGTCCTCAACGCCAACGGCACCCTGGACCTGTCCAGCGAGAAGAAGGTCCTGGACGTCGCGGCCTCCCGGGGCATCTGCTGCCACGTCGGCGGCGACATCGACTTCGACGCCGAGGGCAACCTGTACCTGTCCACCGGCGACGACACCAACCCCTTCGCCTCCGACGGCTACACCCCCATCGACGAACGCGCCGACCGCAACCCGGCCTTCGACGCCCGCCGCACCTCCGGCAACACCAACGACCTGCGCGGCAAGATCCTGCGGATCAAGGTCGCCGAGGACGGCTCGTACACCGTCCCCGAGGGCAACCTCTTCGCCCCCGGCACCGAGAAGACCCGTCCCGAGATCTACGCGATGGGCTTCCGCAACCCGTTCCGCATGAGCGTCGACGACAAGACCGGCGTCGTCTACGTCGGCGACTACGGGCCCGACGCGGGCGCCGCCGACCCGGACCGCGGCCCGGCCGGACAGGTCGAGTTCGCCAGGGTCACCGAGGCCGCCAACTTCGGCTGGCCGTTCTGCACCGGCGACAACGACGCCTACAACGACTACGACTTCGCCACCGGCACGTCCGGCCCCAAGTTCGACTGCGCCGCCCCGAAGAACACCTCGCGGCACAACACCGGCCTCACCGACCTGCCGCCCGCCCAGGCCGCCTGGATCCCCTACGACGGCGGATCCCTGCCCGAGTTCGGCAGCGGCTCGGAGTCCCCGATGGCCGGCCCCGTCTACCGCTACGACTCCGGCCTCGACTCCAAGGTGAAGTTCCCCGAGGCCTACGACGGCGACTTCTTCGCCGGCGAGTACGGCCGCCGCTGGATCAAGCGGATCGAGCAGAACGACGACGGCTCCGTCGCGAAGATCAACGACTTCCCGTGGACCGGCACGCAGATCATGGACATGGAGTTCGGCCCCGACGGCGCGCTCTACGTCCTGGACTACGGCCTCTCCTGGTTCCAGGGCGACGAGCACTCCGCGCTGTACCGGATCGAGAACGCCGAGGACGGCTTCTCCCCGATCGCCGAGGTCAGGGCCGACAAGACCTCCGGCGCCGCCGGGCTGAAGGTCAAGTTCACCGCCACCGCCAAGGACGCCGACTCCACCGACCTCACCTACAGCTGGGACTTCGGCGACGGCACCAAGGGCGAGGGCCTCACCCCCACCCACACGTACAAGAAGACCGGCACCTACTCCGCGACGTTCACCGCCAAGGACCCCGAGGGCAACACCGGCAACGCCAGCGTCCGCATCGTCGTCGGCAACACCGAACCCACGGTGAAGATCGACGTACCCGGCAACGGCAGCCTGGCCGCCTTCGGCGAACCCGTCCCCTTCAAGGTGACCGTCACCGACCCCGAGGAGAAGGTCGACTGCTCCCAGGTCAAGGTCGTCTACAGCCTCGGCCACGACTCCCACGCCCACGAACTGACCAGCGAGACGGGCTGCGAGGGCACCCTCAACCCGCCTCCCGGTGACGGCGGCCACGACCCCAACGCCAACATCTACGGCGTCGTCGGCGCCGCGTACACCGACGGCGGGGCGAACGGTCAGGAAGCCCTGACCGGGACCGCCCGCACCGTCCTGCAGCCGCTGCACCGCCAGGCCGAGCACTTCTCCACCCAGCAGGGCGTCACCGTCATCGACAAGACCGGTGCCCACGGCGGCAAGACCGTCGGCAACATCCACGACGGCGACTGGATCTCCTTCACCCCCTACCGCTTCGACGGGCAGAAGAAGATGACCGTCCGCGCCTCCTCCGGCGGCTCCGGCGGCTTCATCGAGCTGCGCACCGGCTCGCCCGACGGCAAGCTGCACGGCTCCGCGTACATCCCGCCGACCGGCGGCTGGGAGACCTTCCAGAACGTCGACGTCCCGCTGCGGTCCCTGCCGAAGAAGACCTCCGAGATCTTCCTGGTCTTCCGCGGCGGCGACGGCGCGCTCTACGACATCGACGACTTCGAGTTCTCCAAGGAGCGCTTCAAGGCCGGCAAGAAGGTCCTGGTCTTCTCCAGGACCGCCGGTTTCCGGCACGACTCCATCCCCGAGGGCATCGCCGCGCTGAAGGAACTCGGCGGCCCGGCCGGCATCACCGTCGACGCGACCGAGGAGGCCCGGCAGTTCACCACCTCCAACCTCGCCAAGTACGACGCGGTGGCCTTCCTGTCCACCACCGGTGACGTCCTGAACGCCGAGCAGCAGAAGGCGTTCGAGAACTACGTCAAGAACGGCGGCGGATACATGGGCATCCACGCCGCCGCCGACACCGAGTACGACTGGGAGTTCTACGGCGGCCTCGTCGGCGCGTACTTCGACTCGCACCCGGCCATCCAGAAGGCCACCGTGCGCGTCGAGGACCACGACCACCCGTCCACCGCGCACCTGGACGACGCCTGGGAGCGCACCGACGAGTGGTACAACTACCGCACCAACCCGCGGGAGCAGGCCAAGATCCTCGCCACCCTGGACGAGACGACCTACCAGGGCGGCACCATGAAGGGCGACCACCCGATCGCCTGGTGCCAGAACTACGGCGGCGGCCGCTCCTTCTACACCGGCGGCGGCCACACCAAGGAGTCCTACGCCGAGGAAGCCTTCCGCGCCCACCTGCTCGGCGGACTCCAGTACGCCACCGGCCAGGTCAAGGCCGACTGCAAGCCGGCCAAGGGCTACCGGACGATCTTCAACGGCCACACCCTGGACGGCTGGAAGCAGGCCGGCCCCGGCGGCTTCGACGTCAAGGACGGCACGCTGGAGTCCAACGGCGGCATGGGGCTGCTCTGGTACCAGGCCAAGGAACTGTCGTCCTACTCCCTGAAGCTGGACTGGAAGATGCGGGGCGACGACAACTCCGGGATCTTCGTGGGCTTCCCGGCCTCCGACGACCCCTGGTCCGCGGTGGACAAGGGCTACGAGATCCAGATCGACGCCACCGACGCGCCGGACCGGACGACCGGCGCGATCTACTCCTTCAAGTCGGCCAACATCAAGGCCCGTGACCAGGTGCTCCGCCCGCCCGGCCAGTGGAACTCCTACGAGATCAAGGTCAAGGGGGAACGCCTCCAGGTGTTCCTCAACGGAGTCAAGATCAACGACTTCACCAACAAGGACCTCGAGCGGAGCCTGACCGACGGCTACATCGGTCTGCAGAACCACGGCCCCGACGACAAGGTCTCCTTCCGCAACATCCAGCTGAAGGAACTGCCCTCCTAGGGTCCTCCGTTCGGACCAGGCCCGCTCCCTGATCCGGCCTGGTCCGGACGAGAGGCCCGCAGGGCGACCTGAACGGCGGCGGGCGGAGGACGCCGGACCTCCGCCCGCCGTCCCGCCGGGCCCCCAGGGGCCCGGCACCCGCTCGTCCCCGCCTCCGGCGGCTCACACCCGGTTCGCGTACGACAAGGAGGCTGCCCATGTCCGCCGAACCGTTCCTCCCCACCCCGCCCCCCGCCGCCCGCTTCGGCGTCTGGCTCATCGGGGCCCGCGGATCCGTCGCCACCACCGCCATCACCGGCTGCGCCGCCGTCGCCGCCGGACTCCACCCGCCGACCGGCATGGTCACCGAGACCCCCGACTTCACCGACTGCGGCCTGCCCCCGCTGTCCTCCCTCGTCTTCGGCGGCCACGACACCGTCGACTGCCCGCTCCCCAAGCGTGCCGAACACCTCGCCGCCGGCGGCGTCCTGCCCCACGGCCTGCCCACCGCCGTGCACGCCGAACTCCTCGCCGCCGACCGGGAGATCCGGCCGGGCGGGCCCCCGCCGGGCGCCCCCGGCGACACCTCGGTCGCCACCGGGGACGACGGGCCGGCCCGCACCCAGGACGACTGGATCGACGGCTTCGCCGCCGACATCCGCGCCTTCGTCCGCCGCAACGACCTCGCCGGCGCCGTCGTCGTCAACGTCGCCTCCACCGAGCCCGCCCCCGCCGACGGCACCCTGCCGCCCAGCTCCCTCTACGCGGCCGCCGCCCTCCGCGCCGACTGCCCCTACGTCAACTTCACCCCCTCCGCCGGCCTGCACCACCCGGCACTCGCCGAAGCCGCCGAGACCGCGGGCCTGCCCCACGCGGGACGCGACGGCAAGACCGGACAGACCCTGCTGCGCTCCGTCCTCGGCCCGATGTTCCGCCAGCGGGCGCTCGCCGTGCGCGCCTGGTCCGGCACCAACCTGCTCGGCGGCGGCGACGGCGCCGCCCTCGCCGATCCCGCGGCCGCCGCCGCCAAGAACGGCGGCAAGGAACGCGTCCTCACCGACACCCTCGGAGCCGCCCCCGAGGGCGAGGTCCACATCGACGACGTGCCCTCCCTCGGCGACTGGAAGACCGCCTGGGACCACGTCGCCTTCGACGGCTTCCTCGGCTCCCGCATGATCCTCCAGACCGTGTGGCAGGGCTGCGACTCCGCCCTCGCCGCCCCCCTCGTGCTCGACCTGGCCCGACTCACCCTGCGGGCCCGGCAGAAGGGCATCACCGGGCCGCTGCGCGAACTCGGCTTCTATTTCAAGGACCCGGTCGGCGACGGCCCGGCCGCCCTGGCGGAGCAGTACGCGGACCTGCTGACCCTGGCCGCACGGCTCCGTGAGGACGCCGGCGAGCCGGAGGGCCCGGACGGACGGGACGGCGGGGACGGCGGGGATGGAGGGGACGGAGGGCCGGGCCGGCGCGGCCCGCAGGGCGGGCATGACCAGCACGGCTCGGAGGTACGGCGATGACCGGCCGGGGCGCGTTCGCGGAGGGCCGGTTCCCGCCGAGCACGTCGGTCACGGGCGCGTCCGGATCGGCGTCGGGCCGGTCCGGGGCTGGCACGTCCGGATCCGCATGGGGCCCGTCCGGGTCCGCGGCGGGCACATCGGCGTCGAACGCGCACGACCCGCACGACGCGCACGACCTGTACGACGCGCACGACCCGTACGACGCGTCCGCCGAGGCCGGCACGGCGGACGCGCCCGCCCCGGCCTCCGCGCATGCTCCCGTCCCGTCCGCCGATGGCGTGCCCCGTCCCGCTGTCCCGGGCGTCGGCCCCGGCCGGCTCGGTGCCTGGGCCGAACTGCTACGCCTGCCCGCCCTGTTCACCGTCCCCGGCGACGCGCTGGCCGGAGCGGCGGCGGCCGGTGCGCGGCCCGGGGTGCGGACACTGCTCGCCATCGGCTCCTCCGTGTGCCTGTACGAGGCGGGCATGGCGCTGAACGACTGGGCGGACCGCGAGGAGGACGCCCGGGAGCGGCCGCACCGCCCGATCCCGTCCGGCCGCATCCGCCCGGCCGCCGCCCTCACCGCCGCGGGTGCGCTCACCGGAGCGGGTCTGGCCCTGGCCGCCGGTGCGGGACGCCCCGCCCTCGCCGTGGCCGCGCCGCTCGCCGCGACCGTGTGGGCCTACGACCTCACCCTGAAGCACACACCCGCCGGACCGGCGGCCATGGCGGCCGCCCGCGGACTCGACCTGCTCCTCGGCGCCGCGGCCACCGGAAGCGCCCAGGGCGACGGCGGCCGGGGCGGTGATGCGGGCCGTGCCACCCGGGCCGCCCTGCCCTCCGCCGTGCTGCTCGGCAGTCACACCCTGGCCGTCACCGCCGTGTCCCGCCGGGAGACCACCGGCGGGGCGGTCCTGGCCCCCCTCGCGGCGCTCGCGACGACCGGGGTGCTCACCCGGCTCGTCACCCACCGCCGCACCCAGCTCCCGGCAGGCCGGCGGGCAGCAGCCGCCCCCGGCCTGCCGGGCTCCGGCCCCGCCGTGCCCGCTGCTCCGGCCACCGACGTCCTGGCCACCGACGTCCTGGCCACCGCGCTGGGCGCCGCCTACGCCGCCACCGCCGCCCGGCCGTACTTCCACGCCGCGCTCAACCCGTCACCCCCGCTCACCCAGCGCGCCGTCGGCGGCGGCATCCGGGCGACGATCCCGCTCCAGGCCGCCCTCGCCGCCCGCTCCGGCGCCCCCGTGACCTCCCTGCTGGTCGCGGCCCTGGCCCCGGCCGGCCGGTGGTTCGCGCGGCGGGCCGCGATGAGGAAGGTGAGCGTCACATGAGCCACGACGCGTCGAGCAACCGGCACGGGGTCACTGGCGAGGCAGCACAGTCGCCCCCGCGGGAGCCCGTCCCGCTGCGTTTCGGCTACGGCACCAACGGCCTCGCCGACCTCCGTCTCGACGACGCCCTCGGCCTGCTCGCCGACCTCGGCTACGACGGCGTCGGCCTGACCCTCGACCACATGCACCTCGACCCCCTCGCCCCGGACCTGGCCGCCCGCACCCGCCGGGTCGCCCACCGGCTGGACGCGCTCGGCCTGGGCGTCACCGTCGAGACCGGTGCCCGCTACGTCCTCGACGCGCGCCGCAAGCACGGCCCGTCGCTCCTCGACCCGGACCCGGAGGACCGGGCCCGACGGGTCGACCTGCTCCTGCGGGCCGTCCGGGTCGCCGCCGACCTGGGCGCCCACGCCGTGCACTGCTTCAGCGGCGTCCTCCCCGAGGGCACCGACGAGGACACCGCCTGGAAGCGCCTCGAGCAGTCCCTCACCCCGGTGCTGGAGGCCGCCGACGCCGCCGGTGTCCCGCTCGCCGTGGAGCCCGAACCCGGCCATCTCCTGAGCACCCTCGCCGACTTCCACCACCTGCGCCGCCTCCTCGGCGACCCCCGGCCCCTCGGCCTCACCCTGGACATCGGCCACTGCCAGTGCCTGGAACCCCTCTCTCCCACGGACTGCGTCCGCGAAGCCGCTCCCTGGCTGCGCCACGTGCAGATCGAGGACATGCGGCGCGGCGTGCACGAGCACCTCCCCTTCGGCGACGGCGAGATCGACTTCCCGCCCGTCCTCGCGGCTCTCGCCGCCACCGGCTACCGGGGCCTGACCGTCGTCGAACTGCCCCGCCACTCCCACGCGGGCCCCCACTTCGCCGCCCACTCCCTCCCGTTCCTCCGCGCGGCCGCCCCGTCACCGGTGGGACCTACCCGGACCGCCACCACCTCCTCCTCCGATCCCGTCCCCTCACACGGCGATCCCTCCGCCACCCCCGAAGGGAGCACCACCCCATGAACAGCCCCGATGCCGTCCCGGCGACCCCGGAGGCAGACCCAGCGGGCACCACCCCCGCCACCGCCGCCCACCCCGCGACCCAGACGCAGGCCGACAGCCCCGCCGCCCACCCCGCGGCAGCAGCACAGACCCACCAACGGGCCGATCACCCGGCCGATCACCAGCCCGGCCACCACACCGGTCACCCGGCCGTCCTCCCGCCCGCCGACCTGCGCCGCGTGCTCGCCGACCGCCTGGACCCGGCCGCCCGCGCCTGGCTCGACCGGGCCCTGGAGGAGGCCGCCGAACACCCGGGCACCCACGGCCCCATCTCGGTGTGGGAGCTCCGGCTCGCCGAGGCGGGCCGCCGCTGCGGGCCCGACCACGCCGACGCCGCCCGCGTCCTCATCCTGGACGCCGCCCGCGCCGACACGGACGCCCTCACCCGGGTCTACTCCCAGGGCACCGCCGCCGAACGCCGCGCCGTCCTGCACGCCTTGGCCCACCTCGTGCCCGGCCCGGACGCCGTCCCGCTCGTCGAGGACGCCCTGCGCACCAACGACACCCGGCTCGTCGCCGCCGCCCTCGGCCCCTACGGCGCCCGGCACCTCGATCCCCACGCCTGGCGGCACGCCGTACTGAAGTGCCTGTTCACCGGCGTCCCCGTCGACCGGATCACCGACCTGGCCCGGCGCGCCCGCGGCGACGGCGAACTCGCCCGCATGCTCGGCGACTTCGCCGAGGAACGCACCGCCGCCGGCCGATCCGTCCCCGACGACCTGTACCGGGTCCTGACGCTGGCCTCCACCGACGGCCCCGCCCCTCCGACACCGGCCCCGGACCGCCCCCGCGCCCCGCACCACCCGCATGCGGACACCCCCCACCCGGACGACGCCCCCCACGTCAAGGAGACCTGATGCGCCTCTTCGACCCCCACATCCACATGACGTCCCGGACCACCGACGACTACCAGGCCATGTACACCGCGGGGGTCCGCGCCGTCGTCGAGCCGGCCTTCTGGCTGGGCCAGCCCCGCACCTCCCCGGCCTCCTTCCTCGACTACTTCGACGCCCTCCTCGGCTGGGAACCCTTCCGCGCCGCCCAGTACGGCATCGCCCACCACTGCACGCTGGCCCTGAACCCCAAGGAGGCCAACGACCCGCGCTGCGTGCCCGTCCTCGACGAACTGCCCCGCTACCTCGTCAAGGACAACGTGGTGGCCGTCGGCGAGATCGGCTACGACTCCATGACCCCCGCCGAGGACACCGCACTGGCCGCACAGCTCCAGCTCGCCGCCGACCACGGCCTGCCCGCCCTCGTGCACACCCCGCACCGCGACAAGCTGGCCGGACTGCGCCGCACCCTCGACGTCGTCCGCGAGTCCGCCCTGCCCATGGACCGCGTCCTGATCGACCACCTCAACGAGACCACCGTCAAGGAGGCCAAGGACAGCGGCTGCTGGCTGGGCTTCTCCGTCTACCCGGACACCAAGATGGACGAGGACCGGATGGTCGCGATCCTGAAGGAACACGGCCCCGAACGCGTCCTGGTGAACTCCGCCGCCGACTGGGGCAAGAGCGACCCGCTGAAGACCCGCAAGGTGGCCGACCTCATGCTCGCCGAGGGCTTCACCGAGGACGACGTCGACCGGGTGCTGTGGCGCAACCCCGTCGCCTTCTACGGGCTCAGCGGCCGGCTCGCCCTGGACGTCCCCGCCCCCCGCGACACCCACGAGGGCAACTCCATCCAGCGCGGCGCCCCCAAGGACGCGCCCGGCCCGGCCGCCGTCCCCGCCGCGGAGGCGTGAGCCATGCGCTTCCGCCACCCCGACGGCTCCACCGTCCACCTCGCCTACTGCACCAACGTGCACCCCGCCGAGACCCTCGACGGCGTCCTCGCCCAGCTCCGCGACCACTGCGAGCCCGTCCGCCGCCGCCTGGGCCGGGACCGTCTCGGCATCGGCCTGTGGCTCGCCAGGGACGCCGCCCGCGCCCTCGTCGGCGACCCCTCCGCCCTCCGCGGGCTGCGCTGCGCACTCGAACAGCGGGGCCTGGAGGTCGTCACCCTCAACGGCTTCCCCTACGAGGGATTCGGCGCGGACGAGGTCAAGTACCGCGTCTACAAGCCCGACTGGGCCGACCCCGAGCGGCTGGAGTACACGACGGCCCTGGCCCGCGTCCTCGCCGGGCTGCTCCCCGACGACGTCACCGAGGGCAGCATCTCCACCCTGCCGCTGGCCTGGCGCACCGCCTACGACGACCGGCGGGCCGCCACCGCCCGCACCGCCCTGCGCACCCTCGCCGAACGCCTCGACGCCCTCCAGGACCTCACCGGACGCTCCGTCCGGGTCGCCCTGGAACCCGAACCCGGCTGCGTCGTCGAAACCACCCGCGATGCCCTCGCACCGCTGACCGCGGTCGGCCACGACCGCATCGGCATCTGCGTCGACACCTGCCACCTCGCCACCTCCTTCGAGGACCCGCACACCGCCCTGGACGACCTCACCCGGGCCGGGGTGCCCGTCGTCAAATCCCAGCTGTCCGCCGCACTGCACGCCGAACAGCCCCACCTCCCCGAGGCCCGCGAGGCGCTGGCCGCCTTCGCCGAGCCCCGCTTCCTGCACCAGACCCGCACCGTCACCGCCGCCGGTCTGCACGGCACCGACGACCTCGACGAGGCCCTGAGCGGCACCGCCCTGCCCGACAGCGCACCCTGGCGCGCGCACTTCCACGTCCCGCTGCACGCGGACCCCGTCGCACCCCTCACCTCCACGCTGCCCGTGCTCACCTCCGCCCTCGCCCGCCTCGTCGGCGGCCGGCACCCGCTCACCCACCACCTCGAGGTCGAGACCTACACCTGGCAGGCTCTCCCGCCCGAACTGCGCCCGAAGGGCCGCGCTGCACTCGCCGACGGCATCGCCGCCGAACTCGCCCTGGCCCGCGACCTCCTGACGGACCTCGGCCTGAAGGAGCTCCCATGAGCGACGCCCCCACCCCCCTCCTCGTCCTCGACGTCGTGGGCCTCACCCCGCGTCTCCTCGACCACATGCCCCACCTGAAGGCCCTCGGCCAGGCCGGCTCCCGCGCGCCCCTCGGCACCGTGCTGCCCGCCGTCACCTGCGCCGCCCAGTCGACCTTCCTGACCGGCACCCTGCCCGCCGAGCACGGCATCGTCGGCAACGGCTGGTACTTCCGCGAACTCGGCGACGTCCTGCTGTGGCGGCAGCACAACGGGCTCGTCGCCGGCGACAAGCTCTGGGACGCCGCCCGCCGCGCCCACCCCGGCTACACCGTCGCCAACATCTGCTGGTGGTACGCGATGGGCGCCGACACCGACATCACCGTCACCCCCCGCCCCGTCTACTACGCCGACGGCCGCAAGGAACCCGACTGCTACACCCGGCCGCCCGCGCTGCACGACGAACTCACCGAGAAATTCGGCACCTTCCCCCTGTTCCACTTCTGGGGCCCCGGCGCCGACCTCGTCTCCAGCCGGTGGATCATCGACGCCACCCGCCACATCATGCGCACCCGCCACCCCGACCTGACCCTCTGCTACCTCCCTCACCTCGACTACGACCTCCAGCGCTACGGCCCCGACGACCCCCGCTCCCTGAAGGCGGCCGCCGACCTCGACGCCTCGATGGCCCCGCTGCTGGAGGACGCCCGCGCCGAGGGCCGCACCGTCGTCGCCCTGTCCGAGTACGGCATCACGCGCGTGAACCGCCCCGTGGACATCAACCGGGCCCTGCGCCGCGCCGGACTGCTGGAGGTGCACACGCAGGACGGCATGGAGTACCTCGACCCGATGGCCTCCCGCGCCTTCGCCGTCGCCGACCACCAGATCGCCCACGTCTACGTGCGCCGCCCCGAGGACCTCGACGCGACCCGCGCCGCCCTCGAGGGACTGCCCGGCATCGGGCAACTCCTCGACGACGAGGGCAAGAAGACCCACCACCTCGACCATCCCCGCTCCGGGGAGCTGGTCGCCGTCGCCGAACCCGACGCCTGGTTCACGTACTACTACTGGCTCGACGACGACCGAGCGCCCGACTTCGCCCGGCTCGTCGAGATCCACCGCAAACCCGGCTACGACCCCGTCGAACTCTTCATGGACCCCCTCGACCCCTACGTCAAGGTCAAGGCCGCCACCGCGCTGGCCCGCAAGAAGCTGGGCCTGCGCTACCGCATGGCGGTCGTGCCCCTCGACCCCTCACCTCTTCGCGGCAGCCACGGCCGCCTCCCCGCGAGCGACGACGACGGTCCGCTCCTCATCTGCTCCACCCCCGATGCCGTGGGCGACCGCGTCGCGGCCACCGATGTCAAACAACTCCTGCTCCGCCTGGCGGGACTCGACCGGCCGACGCAGGACGCACACCCGCGCGACGTGCGCCCCCGCGAGGCACAGCCGTACGACCCCGCGTGACGGCACGCCGCACGCCGCTCCGCACCCACGCACGGCCGACGACATCCGACTACCGGCTACCGAGAGTGAAACACACGACACTGACAACGACCGGTCCCGGTGGCCCCGGCACCGGCCGCGACCCGGAAGGCAGGCCCCTCGTGACGCTCCGTCCCGAACCCTCCCGCACCCAACCCGCCCCCCTCGGCGACGCACCCGACGAGGCCCTGCGCCGCAGCCTCGGCGTGGGCCGGCGCCGTTTCCTCACCACCTGCACCGCCGTTGCCGCCGGAGCCGTCGCGGCCCCCGTCTTCGGCGCGGCCCCCGCCCTCGCCCACGGCCGGGACAGAGACCACGGGCACGGGCACGACCACGGCCACGGGCGGGGACAGGTGCTCGTGCCGCCGCACAAGCGCGGCATCATCCTCTACACCGTCCGCGACGCCACCGCCCGCGACCCCCTCGCGAGCGACCTGCCCTCCGGCTTCCGCGAGGTCTTCAAGCAGCTCGCCCGGCACGGCTACCGCCAGGTCGAGTTCGCGGGCTACCGCCAGCACCCCAACGCCCCCGGCGGCGACGACCTCGAAACGGTCGAGGGAGCCAGGCTGCTGCGCCGCTGGCTCGACGACCACGGACTGCGCGCCCAGGGCAACCACGGCTTCATCCCGCCGTCCTGGCCGCTCACCCCGGCGGACAAGGACACCTTCAAGAAGCACCTGGAGATCGCCAACATCCTCGGCATGGACCACATGGGCACCGGCGGCGACCCCACCGGCAGCTCCCACCGGGCCGACTGGGACGTGGCCGCCGACAAGTGGAACGCCCTCGGCGCCATCGCCCGCCGCGAGGGCATCAAGCTCTACACCCACAACCACGACAGCGCCTACGGCTTCCTCCTCGACCGCGGCCCGCTCGACGACCAGGGCAGGCCCACCCGCAGCTCCGGCATCCGCAAGCTGGAGTACTTCCTGAAGGTCACCGACCCGAAGCTGGTCTGGCTGGAGATGGACATCTTCTGGGCGCACGTCGCCCAGTACAAGTTCCACACCTACACCGCCGCCGACGGCTCCACCCGCAGGAACGTCTTCGACCCGGCCGCCCTCGTCGCCCGCCACAACAAGCGCTACCCGCTCTTCCACGCCAAGGACGGCGTCGTCGACACCACCAACGGCATGGGCTGGGACATGGTGCCGTTCGGCACCGGCGACATCGACTACACGACGTTCTTCTCCCGGGTCGGGCTGCCGAACTACCGCAACCCGATGGTCGAGGACGACAACTCCCCGAGCGCCACCGACCCCGCGCAGTCGCTGCGGGAGGCGAAGATCAGCTACGACAACATGGCGGCCCTCCGCAAGCGGCGCTGCTGACGCCCCTGACCCGGACGACCCGAGCGTGCAGGGCGCCCGGGGCGGTGCCGCCGATGCCCCGGGCCGCTTCGGACCGCCACCCGATGCCGGTCCGCCCGTCCCACCGTCAGCCGATGCCCTGGCGGTCCGGCCGCAGCCCGAACGCCCGGTCCGCCGGAGTCGGCGCGACCCGCTCCACGGCCTGCCGCAGCAGCTCGCGGTGCCGCCGGAGCGGCTCGCACCGCTCCGGCGGCACGAGCAGCAGCAGGTCGTCCAGCCCGGCGAGCATGCGCCGCGTCACCTGCGGCGACTCGGCGGCGTGGGCCCGCACCTCGGCGAACCCCAGGTCCACCAGCGCCTCCCAGCCCGGCAGCGGCTGCACCAGCCGGACGGCGCCCGCCCGGTCACGGTGCAGCGACACGTCCAGCGGCCGCCGGGACAGCACCGCCAGCAACTGCACCACACGGTCCAGGGCCTGTACGGCGGTCGTCGGATCGTTGATCGCCGCGGACAGCGCCCGCAGCGCGATGTCCGACAGCTGGCGCAGCCCGAACCCCAGATCCTGGTGGAACGTCCGCTCCACCCCCACGCCCATCGTGTACCGCAGGACGCGCGCCGGCGGGGCCTGCCCGCCGTGCACCGCGAGCACGGGCGTTCCCGGCACCACGAAGTCCCCGATCCGCGGCACCAGCCGCAGGACGACCCCGTGCCGCCGGGCCACCCGCACCAGCCGCCCGATGTGCACGTCCCGCAGCACGCCCGCCCGCCCCTCGTGCGCGATCCACGCCGTCACCGGTCCCAGCTCGGGCCGCCCCTCACCGACCTCGGCCGCGGGCATCAGCGCGACCGCGCGGAAGGACTCCGCGGCGATCCGTGCGATCACATGACTGACCCGCATCAGCCGCAGCGTCGTGTTCACGTACATCACGAACAGCAGCAGGCTCAGGGCCACCATCCCCAGGGTGAGGACCGACTGCACCAGGGGGACGGACACCACCCGCCGTGGATCGGTGGTGCTGTCGAAGGCGGTCAGCACCAGCAGCGTCAGGACGAAGGTCGCGAGGAAGACGGCGAACGTGGCCTTGGTGATCCGGCTCCGGACGAAGATCCGCACCACCCGGGGCGTGAACTGCCCGCTCGCCATCTGCACCGCGACCAGCGAGATGCTGAACACCACACCGATGAAGGTCATCATCGCCGAGCTGACCGCACCGACGACGGTCTTCACGTCCTCGGCGAACCGCACCAGGTCGTCGAGCGTCTCGAAGTCGCCCTGGTCCCGCAGGGACTCGACGATCGCCGTGTCCAGTTCCTCGGTGACCAGCCACACCACGAAGACGACCACCATCGCGGCCGTCGGCGCGAACCAGAACGAGTCCCGCAGATGCTCCCTCAGCGGTGACAGGGCCCGCCGCCGACGTCCCGGAAGCGCACGGTGAGTCATCATCCAGTCACTCATGGTGCGACCCTAGGGTGCGCGGGGCTTCAGGTCCCGGACCGCCGCCGGAGCGAAGGAAACGCAGGTGAAGGCCACTGCGAAACCTTGGTATGGTTGTCCGTGTCGCCGCGGGGCCCGCTCCTGGCACGGCGACGGACACCTGGTCCGGGTGGCGGAATGGCAGACGCGCTAGCTTGAGGTGCTAGTGCCCTTTATCGGGCGTGGGGGTTCAAGTCCCCCCTCGGACACTCAGAACGACGCATGGGCGCGGGCCGGGATCGATCTCGGCCCGTTTCGCATGCCCGGACTCGTTTCGCATTCCGCGACTCGTTCCGCATTCCCCCGGCTCGTTCCGAAGCCGCCGACTCGGCCCGCACCTCCACGGCTCGGCCCGCACTTCCACGGCTCGTCCCGTATCCGCGGACTCCTTTCGCTCTCCCCGGCCCGGCGAGGCTTCCGGAAGGCCCTCGCCGTGCCCCTCGCAACGCTCCGGCGCGGGGACACGCGTGAGGCCCCGGGACCGGAAAATGCGTGGCTCGCCCTTCCCGCCCCTCCCTACACTCACCGTCCGAGAGGCGCCGCCCCGTCGTGGGACCGCGCACCGTGACCAGTGGGGGGAGCAGGCCGTGCGCGACCACGCCGCCGTGACCGCTCCCCGTCCCCGGACCGCCCGCACCGCCGGCCGGCCCGCCCGGTGCACCCAGGCCGCCCGCGCCACCCGGCCCGTCCGGCCCGCCCGGTTCGCGCTGTCCGAGGTGATCCTGGTGTCTCCGGCCGCCCGGTGCCCGCTGCGCGGCCGGCACCGGACGCCCGCGTCACACGCCTGAGTCCCGCACCCCTGCCTCGTTAGGGGGCGCCCCGCCGTGTGCCGGGCGACATCGCGCCGCCCTTTTCCGGAACTCCCGAGAGGCCACGGGCCATGCGCAGCAACCCGCTCACCACCGTCCGCAACCTCGGCATCCTTGCCCACGTGGACGCCGGCAAGACCACCGTCACCGAGCGGATCCTCTACGCCACCGGCACCACGCACCGGCGCGGCGAGGTCCACGACGGCACCACCGTCACCGACTTCGACCCCCAGGAACGCGACCGGGGCATCACCATCTTCTCCGCCGCCGTCAGCTGTGCCTGGGACGGTCACCGCATCAACCTCATCGACACCCCCGGGCACGTCGACTTCGCCGACGAGGTGGAACGCTCCCTGCGCGTCCTCGACGGTGCCGTCGCCGTGTTCGACGCGGTCTCCGGGGTGGAACCGCAGAGCGAGGCGGTATGGCGGCAGGCCGACCGGCACGGCGTGCCCCGGATCGCGTTCGTCAACAAGATGGACCGGCCCGGCGCCCGGCTCGACGACGCCGTCGCCTCCCTCCGTGCCCGGCTGCACCCGGCACCCCTGGTGGTCCAGCTCCCCATCGGGCAGGACGACACCTTCAGCGGTGTGGTGGACCTGCTGCGGATGCGTGCCCTCACCTGGAACGACGAGGGCGAGGCCCACGACCCCGCCCCCGTCCCGGAGGCCCTGCGCGAGGAGGCGCACCACCGGCGTCGCCACCTGGTGGAGACGGTGGCCGGACTGCATCCGCGCGCGTTGGAGGAGTTCTGCGCCACGGACGACCTCGGCACCGGCACGCTCGTGTCCGCCCTGCGGGACCTGACCCGCACCGGTGACGCCGTCGTCGTGCTGTGCGGCTCCGCCTACCGCAACCGCGGAGTGGAACCGCTGCTGGACGCCGTCCTCGCCTACCTGCCCTCACCGCTCGACGTGCCGCCGGTACGCGGCACGGACGATGCGGGCAGGGAGCACGAACGGGCCGCCGACCCTGATGCGCCGCTGGCCGCACTCGCCTTCAAGGTGACCGCCACCGCCACCGGGCGGCTGACCCACCTGCGCCTCTACGCGGGAACGATCGAGAAGGGGGACACCGTGTGGGACGCCACCGCACGCCGCACCGAACGCATCGGCCGCATCCTGCGGGTCCACGCCGACCGGCACGCCCCGCTCGACCGTGCCGTCGCCGGGGACATCGTCGCCGTCGTCGGTCCGAAGAACGCGCGGGCCGGCTCCACCCTGTGCGCTCCCGGCGCCCCGCTGCTCCTCGAACCTCCCCCCGTCGCCGACCCGGTGATGTCGGTGGCCGTCGAGGCGTCCAGGGGCACCGACACCGGACGGCTGGCTGCCGCACTGGCGAGGATCACCGAGGAGGACCCCTCACTGGTGGTGCGCACCGACCCGGAGACCGGGCAGACGGTGCTGTCCGGCATGGGTGAACTGCACCTGGAGGTCGCGGTGGAGAAGGTGCGGCGCGAACACGGGCTGGACGTCGCCGTGGGCCGGCCCCGGGTCGGACACCGGGAGACCGTCGGCGGCGGGGTGTCCGGGTTCGTGTACCGGCACGTCAAACAGGACGGCGGGGCCGGGCAGTTCGCGCACGTCGTCCTCGACGTCGAACCGTTCGGGCCCACGGGGCCCGGGGGCACCGAGCCCGGCGTCACGGAGACGGAGCCCGGCCTCACGGAGACGGAGTCCGGCTTCCCGGCGCCCGGCTTCACCGGACCCGTGTTCACGTTCCGCTCGACGGTGGTCGGGGGACGGGTGCCGCACGAGTACGTGCGGGCGGTCGAGGCCGGCTGCCGGGACGCCCTGGCCGAGGGGCCGTTGGGCGGTCATCCGGTGACCGGGCTGCGGGTGACCCTCACCGACGGTTCCACCCATGTGCGGGACTCGTCCGACACCGCGTTCCGCACGGCGGGCCGGCTCGGTCTGCGGAAGGCCCTGCGGGCCTGCGCCATGGTCCTTCTGGAACCGGTCGCCGAGGTCACCGTCACCGTGCCCGAGGATGCGGTGGGCGGGGTGCTCGGTGACCTGGCCGCGCGCCGCGGCCGGGTCACCGGCTCCGTGGTCCGGGCGGGCGCCACGGTCGTGACCGCGACCGTGCCGCTGGCCGAACTGTTCGGCTACGCCACCCGGTTGCGCAGCCGCACCCGGGGCCGCGGCACCTTCACCAGCCGCCCCACCGGCTACGCCCCGGCTCCCGCTCCGCAGCGGTAGGTCCCGCTCCCGGCGGGGGAGCGACCGGGTGCCCCTCCCGCGCCCTCGGTCGGGAGGGACACCCGGTGGCGGTGCGCGACGGGTCCCGGGGGCACCGCCGCGCGGCTGGTCAGGGGTAGGACACGATCGTCGACGGCACCGTGTCCGACCCCGAGGTCGGTGCCCCCGTGTCGTTGATGACGCACTCGTACTGCCCGTTGCCGCTGAGCGAGACGACCAGCAGGTGGTGGAAGCGCACACCGGGTCGCACCGGGGCGGCGAAACCGTGGTGCTGCACGATCGCCGGGTTCACGTTGTAGTAGCAGTAACTGCCCATGCCCCAGCCCTCGTGGCGGGTGACGTGGTCGCCGACCTTGTACGCGGCGTATCCCTTGACCCGGCCGTTCTGGATGGCGGCCTGGTCGGGGGCGTCGTACGCCTTCTCGTTCTGGAAGAAGATCGTGCGGCCGCGTTCGCCGTTCCACTGCACGTCGTACTTGTTGAAGTGTTCGACGAACAGGCCCGTCGCCAGGACGTCGTGACCGTTGACGACCACGCCGTAGTCGCAGCGGTTGGTCTCCCAGCCGACGCCCTCGCCGTGGTCGGCGCGCCACACCCAGGTGTGGTCGATGAGGGTGTGCCGGGCGTTGACGACCATGCTCGTGGTCGCCCGGCCGGGGCCCGCGCCGCCGATCCGGATGAACACGTCCTGGACGGTGATCGGGTTGGCGGAATGGTTCCGGGACGCCCCGCGCGGCCCCACCTCCAGCAGCACCGGTGAGTTGACGGTCCCGGCGTCGATGAGGAAGCCCGCCAGCCGCACGCCGTCGACATCGGCGACCCGCATCGCGGTCACGCCGTTGTCGGGGATGAGCGTGGCGTACCCCAGGCCCAGGACCACCGTGTTGGGCCGGTTCACGCGCAGGGGCCGGTCGACGTGGTAGATCCCGGGGGTCAGCAGCAGGTGCAGCCCCTGGTCGAGGGCCCGGTTGAGGGTGGCGGCGGAATCGCCGGGCCGGGCGACGTAGAACCGCTCCAGCGGCAGCGAGGTGCCGCGCGGGGTGCCGTTGCCCCAGGTCACCCCGCGGGCGTCGGTCCGCAGCGCGGGCAGGAACACCCGGTAGCGGTCGCCGTCGAGGTACAGGAACGGCTTCTCCCGGGAGCGGGGAGTGGTGTCCAGGGTCGTGTACGGCGGGTCGGGGAACCCCTGGTCGGGGGCGCCCCGGACGCCGGAGAACACCATGTTCCAGACCCCGTTGGTCCAGCCGCCGACGGAGCTGTCCCGGGTGTACCACTGCTGCTGCGAGTACGGTCCCACCGTGCCGTCGATACGGCTGTCGGCGATGTACCCGCCGCTGGCCCAGCCGTAGCCGTCCGGCGCCAGGTTGAGCCCGCCGTGTACGTGCATGCGCCGGAACGGGGCGGCCTGGGCGACGGCCCAGCGATTGGTGCCGCTGACCGGGACGACGGCCAGGTTCTCCGCCGAACGCCAGAAGTTCTGCGTGGCGTTGCCGTCGAACCAGCCCGCGTCGACCGTGATGTCACCGTGGATGGTGGTGTCGTCGGGGGACAGGCCCAGCCCCGAGATCGACGTGTAGAACCCGATCTGGGCGTTGAGGCCGTGGTACGTGCCCGGCTTGAACAGGAACTGGTAGCGGCCCGGACCGAACTGGTCCGACTCCTGACGGGTGAACACCTCGTCGAGTCTGGCCTGGATGTTCCGTGTGGACGGGTCGAAGACGATCACGTTGGGCCCGAGGTCACCGCCGCCCCTGAGCCGCCGGGGCCGTCCGCGGTGCCGGGGGGAGGCGGACGCGGTGGAAGGCAGGGCGGCCAGTACGGGAGCGGCGGCCGCGGCACCGATGACGGCGCGCCGGCCGACCGCGGGCAGCCGCGACGATCCGGGTGAACTCGCGGACGAGGTGGGGGAGTCGGACGTCATGGGGCGGCTCTCCTGTTCAGGAAGCGAACGGTTCCCTGTTCACGAAGTGAACGGGATGGGGCTTTGGGAGCGCTCTCTCGCCGGTGAATGGTTCATCCTCGGAACAGTTGAGTCAAGGGGTACGACGCCAGTCGGTCGAGGGAAACGGCCCCGGTCGGTCGAGGAAATCGGCGCCGGTCGGTCGAAAGAGACGCATCGGTCGGGCTGACGGCAGCGACACCGCTCGGCATCGGGCGCACCGCACCCGCCGTCCCGGACGGAGCGGGTCCGGCTGCGGGGAGCGGGGCCGGCTGCGAGAGCGCCGATGCCCCCACCCCTTGACGGCCGACGCCCGGAGCACTTGACTCACGCCATGAATTAAGTCGTGCGGGGCGCGTGACGGCACGCGTTGCTTCCCCCGTGCCGCAGCCCTCGTCCGCAGTGCGGGCCACAACCACGGCGCGGGGACGGCTTCCTGTCGGCATGTCCGGTGGGCGGCGCACCTCCCGAGGTCGCGCCGGTGGGCAGCGCACCTCCCAGGGGCGCGCCGGTGAACACTCCCGCCGGTCGCGCCGCAGATGAGGCACCGGCGCCGGAAGCCTGCCCCGCCGACGGCGTCACCGGACCGACGGAGGGCGACTCCACGAGCCGTGCACGCCAGCCGCCGCCCCCTGACCGATCACCGCACCGACCACCGCACCGACCACCGCACCGACCACCGGACCGCCCACCGCATTCGGACGACCGAAGGACCTCAGTGACCATCGACCACACCGCCCTGCCCGACGACTTCCTGTGGGGCACGGCCACCTCGGCCTACCAGATCGAGGGAGCCGTGGCGGAGGACGGCCGCTCACCGTCGATCTGGGACACCTTCTCCCACACCCCCGGCACGACCGACAACGGCGACCACGGCGACACCGCCTGCGACCACTACCACCGCTGGCGCGAGGACATCGACCTGATGCGCCGGCTGGGCACCAATGCCTACCGCCTGTCGGTCGCCTGGCCCCGCGTCGTCCCGGGCGGTGACGGACCGGTCAACCCCAAGGGCCTCGACTTCTACGACCGGCTTGTCGACGGACTGCTGGCCGCCGGCATCACCCCGTCCGTCACCCTCTACCACTGGGACCTGCCGCAGACCCTCCAGGACCGCGGCGGCTGGCCCGTACGCGACACCGCCGAGCACTTCGCCGCCTACGCCTCGGTCGTCGCCGAACGCCTCGGCGACCGCGTGCACCACTGGGCCACCCTGAACGAGCCCCTGTGCTCCGCCTGGATCGGCCACCTCGAAGGCCGCATGGCCCCCGGCCTCACCGACCTCACCGCCGCCGTCCGCGCCTCCTACCACCTGCTCCTCGCCCACGGCCTCGCCACCCGCGCCCTCCGCGCCGCCGCCCCCGGCGCCCAGGTGGGCATCGTCAACAACCTCTCCACGATCCACCCCGCGAGCGACACCCCCGAGGACCGGGCCGCCGCCCTCCGCATGGACGGCCACACCAACCGCTGGTGGCTGGACCCGGTCCACGGCCGCGGCTTCCCCGCCGACATGCGCGAGGTGTACGGCGTCGAGCTCCCGGAGAGGCCCGGCGACCTGACCACCATCGCCGCACCCCTCGACTGGCTCGGCCTCAACTACTACTTCCCCCAGGTCGTCACCGCCGACCCGGAAGGCCCCGCCCCCCGCGCCGTCCTGGTACGCCGGGACGGCGTCCCGCGCACCGGCATGGACTGGGAGATCGACCCCACCGGCATCGAGACCCTGCTCCTCCGCCTCACCCACGAGTACGGCGCCCGCCGCCTGTACGTCACCGAGAACGGCTCCGCCTTCCCCGACACCGTCCGCCCCGACGGCACCGTCGACGACCCCGAACGCCGCTCCTACCTGGAGGACCACATCGCCGCCTGCGCCTCCGCCGCCCGCAAGGGCGCACCGCTGGCCGGCTACTTCGCCTGGTCGCTCCTGGACAACTTCGAATGGGCCTACGGCTACGACAAGCGCTTCGGCCTCGTCCACGTCGACTATTCCACCCTGGCCCGCACCATCAAGGCATCCGGCCACCGCTACGCCGAGATCATCAGGGCGCACGGGAAGCGGACCGGGCAGGCGGACTGACCGAAACCTCGTCCCGGCTCCCAGGCGCCCGGCTCCCCTCCCCGGCTCCCCGGCTCTCTGGCCCGGGCCGCACGACGCCAGGTGGGTGCCGGTGCCGGCCCCGGCCCTCCCTGCGGCATCCCGTCCGTGGCGCGAGGAAGCGAGGACCGGAACTGGTAGGCCCACGAAGGGAGTTGAGGACCGGAGACGGACCGGGCCGCGTCAGGCGGCCGTGTCCCCCGCCTCCCAGGGGCTCGGCCCCGTACCGTCCCGCCAGCGCTGGAGGTCCGGACCGTTCACGCAGACGATCCCGCACTGCTCGGCGTACTCGAGCGCGGGAGCGGTGAAGTCGCTGGTGGTCACCATGACGGCCACGTCCGCCCCGTGCACCGTGAAGCACGTGCCGCCGAACCGCTGCATGTCCTGGGAACCGACCCGGTTCGTGTCGCCGTACCGCTTGCACTGCACGACGAGGAGGCGCCCGTCCGGGGTCCGCGCGACCACATCGGCACCGAGGTCTCCGGCCCCGCCCACGACCTCGACGTCCCAACAGCCGTCCCGGCGGCACAGTTCGGCCATCGCCTCCTCGAACTCGTAGGGATCCAGGGCTTCGTAGGCCGCGTCGAGCGGGTCCGCCGCCGGGCCGACGAGAACAGCGGTCTGTTCGGGCTCGACCGGACCGCCCCCGGTCGGCGCGTCCGCCGGCTCGGAGCCGTTCGGGGCGGCGGAACCCGCCGGGGTGACGGGAGCGGTGGGCAGGTCGGGGTCGCCGGGGCGGGCGGGGCCGGAGACGGGCGGAGTCTCGTCGAGCACGTCCACCGCCGTCTCCGCCGCGTCGTCCAGAGCCCGGGCGGCCCGGCGGGCGAGCTTCACCGCCGATATCCGGCGCCTTCTTCGCCAGAAGGCGATGCCCCCGGCCGCCACCAGGAGGGCCAGGGCGAACGCCCAGGCCGGGCGACGCTCCGCCGCGGCGGCCACCGTGCGGGCGGTCAGACCCGTCAGGGTCACGATGACGGCGAGGAGCAGGAAGTACATGGCTGTCTTGCGCAGTTCGAACGAGCGGCGGGTGCGCGCGGAGTCCGACGAGGTGGGGGCGTGTGATGCGGGCACGGCCATGGTGATGCTTCCTCCCGGGAGACGCCGACGAAGGTCAACCACCGACTGCCCAGGTACGTGTTGTTGTACCGGCAACGGTGATCACGACTTCGCCGTCCGGGTCCCAAGTCGCGGTTCCGGCGCTCCGCGGAGCACCACGAACCCGGCCGCACCCCAATGCGCCGTCGGCACATCCGAGATCCATGGGCGGGACGGATGCCGGTGCCCTTACATGACCACCACAACGTCCCCTCGTCACACGATCCGCTTGAGGAGCGATGGCTCACAACCCGCACCCGTACCTCCGCACGCCGCTCGCACCTTCCCGGCCGCGGATGTTCGCCTCCACACCCGCCAAGGTGCTCTGGACCCTCGTCCCGGTCGTCACCCTCGGCCTGGCCCTGGCGGTCCCGTTCGTGGTCGCCACCGCGAAGGGTGTCGTGAAGCTGTGGCTGGCCGCGGCCTACGTCATGGCGGAGATCACCGTGTTCTCCCTCGGCTTGGTGATCAGCCCGACCGACGACGAGGGGAGCGCGGTTCCCCGTTTCCTGCTGACCCTGCTGATCATCACGTCGGCGACCCACACCGCTCTCCTGGACCACGAGAAGGTCCGGCTCGCGAAGTAGGGAGACGGAGACGGCGGCCCGCCGGCCGGATGGCCCGCCGGCCGGAAGACACGCCTGCACGCGCCGATGACACCTCCGCGCGCCGAATACACCTTCGCGCGCCACTGACGCCTCCGCCGCCTCACGCCTCCGCGCGCAGCCGACGGAGGTACGCGTCCAACTGCGCCGCCCCCGTGAGCATCGCCCGCCCCCGGTCGGACAGCCGCCCGTGCCAATCGCGCAGAACCCCTTCCAGGGGCTCGAGCCCGCCCGCCTCCCGCACCTGCGCCAGCAGCGGGGCGATCTGCTCCAGCAGGTGCCCCCCGCGCCGGAGTTGGTGGACGAGTCGCGCGTCACGCACGTCATCCTCGTCGTAGACCCGGTACCCGGTCACCGGGTCACGCCGGGGCCGCACGAGCCCGGCGTCCTCCCACTTCCGCAGGGTCGCCGGCCGGATCCCGAGTTCCTGGGCCAGCGGGCCGATGTGCCGGCGCCCGGCACGCGGCCCGGGAGCGCGGTGGCCGGGCCCGGAGGACGGCGGCGCCAGGTCGCCGACAGCCCTCTCCACGGCCTGCAGAGTGCGCCGGTCGTCGAGCAACTGCGCATGACTCGCGTCGATCAGTCGCAACGCCTCGTCCACCGCGCCGCGGTTCACGGCCTGCATGATCGCCGTCGCCGTCCGGTGACCGTGCCCCGGTACCAGCGCGAGGAACGCCCGCAGCGCACCGGCGTGGACCGGGGTGTAGGTGCGGTAGCCGTGGGCGGTGCGGCCGGCGGCGGGGAGGATTCCGGCGTCCTCGTAGTTCCGCACCGCCTGGGTGGACAGACCGTGCGGCCGTGCCAAGTCCACGGGGCGCAGCTTCTCATCCGTTTGAAGGTTTCTCACCACGAACTGGAGGTTAGTGCGACCCAAGTCTCCACCGAAAGTTCAACGATACCGTTGAAGCCATGACAGACGACATGGCAACCGACGTGGCAACCGGCATGGCGACCGGCATGGCAACCGACATCAAAGACCTCGCCCGCGCCGTCGACGCCTCGGCCGTGATGAGGCTGTTCCCGTCCCGCCCGCACGTCCTCGCCCTGGGGGAGCCCACGCACGGCGAGGAGGACCTGCTCCACCTCCGCAACGACCTCTTCCGGCGGCTCGTCGAGGAGGAGGGCTACCGGACGATCGCCCTGGAGACCGACTGCACGGCCGGATTGATCGTGGACGACCACGTGACCGGCGGGAGCCGTACGCTCGACGACGTCATGGAGCACGGGTTCAGCCACCGCTGGGGCACCTCGGAGGCGAACCGCGCCCTCGTCCGCTGGATGCGCGAATTCAACGAGAGCCGCCCGGCAGGGGAGCACCTCCGCTTCGCGGGTATCGACGGCCCGCTGGAGATCACCGGCGCGCAGAGCCCCCGCCGTTCCCTCGTGGCACTCCACGCCTACCTGGCGGCGCACGTCGACCCGGCCCTGCTGCCCTGCACGGCCGACACCCTCGACCGCCTGCTCGGCCCCGACGAGCAGTGGACCGAGCCGGAGGCGATGACGGACCCCGCCCGCTCCGTGGGCCGCTCGGCGGAGGCCGGCGAACTGCGCCTCCTGACCGACGACTTGGCGTCCCTGCTCGACACTCGGACACCCCACCTCGTCACGGTCGGCCCCCTGGACGACTGGCACCGGGCACGCCTGCACGGCCGCACCGCCACCGGCCTGCTCCGCTACCACTCCTCGATGGCCGACACCACCGCGGCCCGCATGCCGCGGCTGCTGGCCACCCGCGACGCCATGATGGCCGGCAACCTCCTCGCCCTCGCCGAACGCGGCCCGGTACTCGTCCACGCCCACAACAGCCACCTCCAGCGCGACATGAGCACGATGAGCATGTGGGACCACCCGCACCTGGAGTGGTGGGGCGCCGGCGCGCTGGTGAGCGCCCGACTCGGTGACCGCTACGGCTTCCTGGCGGGCGCCCTCGGCACTCTCCCGCACCACGGAGTGGACACCCCGCCCGCGGACACCTTGGAAGGCCGGCTCCACACCCACCCCGGGGACACCTGCCTCGTGAGTGCCCGCCAACTGGCTCACGCGTTGCGGGAGACGACACCCACCCGCCGGGTCTCCCCGTACTTCGGGTACGCCCCACTGGACCCGGCCCATCTGCCGCGGATGGACGGGATCGTCTACCTGAGGGAGTCCCGGCAGTGACGACCGGACACACCGCCCTCCGCCCCGGGCACACCGCCCTCCGCCCCCACCACCCCGACCGAACGAACGAACCGCGCACCCGCGCGTCACCGGACCGCCGGACCGCTGGACCGCTGGACCGCCGGGCGGCCGAACCGCCGAACCGCCGAACCCCGGACAGGCGCACCGGCGGATCACGGCACTGGGGTCGCTGCCACCCCCACCCCCCGAACGGCCGTCGGCAGTCGGTCCTGAAGAGCCGGAAACCGTCATCCGCCCCTTCCGTACGGGCGATACTGGCGCTTTCTGACGATGTGCCAACCAGGAGCGGAAGCGATGCACACTGCGCAGGAAGATGCGGGAACGGGGAGCACTCGGGGCGGGCGCCATGCGGTGGTCGTCGGCGGCAGCCTGGCGGGTCTGCTCGCGGCACACGTCCTCGCCGCCCACGTGGACCGGGTGACCGTCGTCGAGCGCGACCGGTTCCCCGAGGAACCGGAGCCACGTCCCGGCGTACCGCAGAGCCGGCACATCCACGTCCTGCTCGAAGGAGGGCGGACGGCCGTCGAGACGCTGCTGCCGGGCTTCGTGCGCGAACTGGAGGATGCGGGAGCGCCCCGGGTGGGCATCCCCGCGGACATGGTGCAGTGGCAGAGCGGGCGCTGGTTCCGTCGGCTGCCTTCCTCGGCGCACTACCACACCGGTCCGCGCCCGCAACTCGAACACCTCGTACGGCGACGGGTTCTCGCCAACCCGCTGATCAAGGTGCTGGAAGGAACGGATGCGGTCGGTCTCCTGGGAGACGCCTCACGTGTGCGTGGCGTGCTCCTGCGCGAACGCGGCGCCACGGCAGGAGCGGAGCCCCGGCCGGTCGAGGCCGACCTGGTCGTGGATGCCTCCGGCCGCGCCACGAAGGCGCCGCAGTGGCTCACCGCGCTCGGAGCGCAGGCCCCGCACGAGGAGACCATCGACACGGGTCTCGCCTACGGCACTCGTGTCTACCGTGACCGGGACGGCATCCTCGGTACCGACGCACTCGGCTACTACATCGTCCCCAATCCCTCCCAGACCTACGGTGCCGTCGTCCTCCCGCTGGGAGACGGCACCCACCTCGTCACCCTGTCCGGCCTCCGTGGCGACGAACCGCCCACGGACGGAGACCAGTTCACGGCCTACGCCAAGAAGCTGCCGCACCCGCTCGTGCACCGGTGGCTGAGCAGGGCCGAACCCCTGTCACCGGTCCACGGCTTCCGCCACACCCAGAACGTACGGCGCCGCTACGACCTGCCCGGTCGGCGCCCGGCCGGTTTCCTGGCGGTCGGTGACGCCCTGTGCACCTTCAACCCGGTCTACGGACAGGGCATGACCGTCGCCGCCCAGAACGCGGTCGCGCTCCGCGACGCCCTGGCCGACCCCCGGCGCAGGCCCACGACGCGCCGCGTCCAACGGGCGGTGCTGTCCTCGTCCCGGCAGGCGTGGGACATCTCCGCCGGAGCCGACAAGCGCATGCCCGGCGCGACCGGCAACGCGGCAGCCCTCCGCGCCGGGGACCGGGCGGCCCAGTGGTACCTGTACCGGGTCCAGGACCGCTATCCCGGTGACCCCGTGGTGGGCGACGCGTTCCGGTCCGTCCTCAGCCTGTCCGCGCCGCTGACCGCCGTGTTCGCCCCCTCGGTGGCCCGAGCCGTTCTGTTCGGCACGCCCGTCCCGACCCCCACCGAGCCCCCGATGGCCCGTGAGGAAGCGGAACCCGGCTTGTAGGCGGGGCAGAGGCCGACGACATCGGCGTCCGACGACCGGAGACGGACGGCCGACGACCGAAAACCGCCGGACCGGTGGCGTTCGGTCAATCCCCACTGCGCCGCACACGGCGCGCCCGGTTCGGCATGTCGGCGGTAGGGGACAAGGGCGGGGACGCCGCCATGAAAGCGAGGAAGTGCTCGCCCTCCCCTCCCTCCCCGCCAGCCCCGCAGCCGTGCCCGCCTCGCCCGCCGCGCCCGCCCCGGCCGTCTCGTCCGCTGCGCCCGCCCCGGCCTCCCCGCCCGCCGCATCCGCCCGGCGTCCGTGGTGGCGCGGGTGTGGCCGGCAGCCATCGGCGCGGCCGGACCATCCCCGCCGAGGCGGCGAACCACCCAGCCGCGAGGCATGACTTGTAAGCTCGGCTCTGCCAGGCCGCGTGATCCGCTCGTTCCGTGTTCCTCGTGGCTCGTGTTCGGACGGGAAGTGATCGCCGTGATCCTGGGACTGGGGCTCTTCCTGCTCTGCGGTACCGGAGCCCTCGTCGCCCTGGCCGGGGCCGCGGCGATGGCGCTCCCCGGGAGGCCTCGCCCGTGGCCGGAGCACCTTCTGCGCCGTGTGGCCGTGGCGACGGCGTGTGGCGCGGCGGCCGTGTACTCCCTGGGCCTCTTCGGCGTTCTCGCCTCGGAGCAGGCGTTCGGCGACGGCGCGGACTCGATCCCGGCCCCGGCCTGCCGCGACGGCATCGCCCCGGAGGTGAAGCAGGGCCTCTCGCACCACCGTGCCTCCTACCTGCCGCTCCGCTTCGACTGCGTCCGCGACGACGGCACCGTGTATTCCAGCGACCCCGACTACGTGTGGATGAACTGGACGGCGGCATCCCTCGCCCTGGCCACCGCCACGCTCGCCATCGGCGCGGGCTACGCTCCCGAACTCCGTGCCCGGCGGACGGCGGCGGTGCCGGGCGCGCTGCCCGAGCCCTCGCAGGACGCCACGACCGACCGCTCGCGAGGGGCACGCCGACCATGACCCGAGTCGCGTGGGAGGAGGCCGTCCGGCGGCTGCTGGACGATGTGTACACCTCTGCAGCCACCGTCGAGGACGCAGGGCGCCGGGCCCGTCCCGATCGCGGTGGACCCGGCGCCTGGACCGGCGCAGCCGCTACCGTCGGCGCGGTGTGAACCGGCCCGACGGCAGCGCGGTCATCGCTTCACCACGACGTTGTCCCCGGACGACTTCGACGATCCGGTGGTGGTGTTGCCGTAGTACACCCAGCGCCAGGTACCGGTCGTGGCGGCCTTCACGGTCGTCCTGAGGTTGCCCGATGTCCACCAGTGGGCGGGAGGGCCACGACGGCGCCCTCCCTCGCCCCGCCACCCCGGTAGGCGACAGGACGCCTCCCAGGTCACCTGCATGTGACCCGGAGACGCCAGGTAGCCTCAGACCCGTCGTCAATGCGGCCCGACGGGCTTCCGCTCCATCCCGGTGGAGTCTCGAAGGACATGCCCCCACCCGCACGAGTGCTTCGTGCTGCCTGGGGGAAGTCCTTGCTGTTCCGCGCGTCCGCGAAAACGGTCGCCGTCATGGCGTTCGACGGTTCGCTGTTCCTGCATCTCACCGACCAGTTCGTCCATATGCACGGCTACCGGCCCGGCACCTCCGAGGTGCGCTCCTGGGAGCGCAGCATTCCCGTCCTCGCCGCCGCGCTGAACGACGCGGGCCTGGGCGACGTGGAGATGATGCTCGAGTACGCGCTGCCGCTGAACAGCAAGCGCGCCGACGTCGTGCTCGCCGGCGTGCACCCCGCCACCGGGGAGCCGTCGTACGTCGTGGTGGAGCTGAAGCAGTGGAGCGAGATCGTGCCTCACGAGGACGATCCCGCGCTGTGCCATGTCGGGCCCTACTCCCACCCCGTTCTCAACCCGATCGAGCAGGTCCGCCGCTACTGCGACTACCTGGTCAACTTCAACGGCGCGGTGGCCGGGCACGGTCACCGGATCAGCGGTGTGGCGTTCCTGCACAACGCCACGGAGTTCGACGTGGCCGCCCTGCGGGAGATCGAGCGCGACGGTCACGGACTGCTGTTCACGGGGCAGCGTCGTGGCGAGTTCCTCGACCATCTCCGTTCGAAGCTGAGCGACGGTCGATCTGGTGTCCGAGCCGCAGACGAACTGCTCTCCGGTGCCACGGTGCCGTCGAGGCAGCTCATGTCCGTGGCCGCAGAAGAGGTGCGGGAGCGCGAGCAATTCGTGCTCCTCGACGAACAGCAGGTCGCCTACCGCATGGTGCTCAACGCGGTGGAGAAGGCCAAGCGCGCCGATCACAAGGAGATCGTCGTCGTCACCGGCGGCCCCGGCACCGGCAAGAGCGTCATCGCCCTGCAATTGCTCGGCGAGCTGTACCGGCGGGGGGTGCCGGCCTTGCACGCCACCGGCTCCCAGTCCTTCACCAGGACGATGCGGAAGGTCGCCGGCTCCCGCAAACGTGAGGTGCAGGACCTGTTCAAGTACTTCAACAGCTTCATGACCGCCGAGAAGAACAGCCTGGACGTGCTGATCTGCGACGAGGCGCACCGCATCCGGGAAACCTCGGCCAATCGCTACACGCGTGCCGCCCTGCGGACCGGGCGTGCCCAGATCGACGAGCTCGTCGATGTCGCACGGGTGCCCGTTTTCCTCCTCGACGAGCACCAGGTGGTACGGCCGGGGGAGATGGGGACTGTGGCGGACATCGAGGCGGCGGCGGCGAAGCGCGGCATCCCCTGCCACGTCGTCCCGCTGGACAGCCAGTTCCGCTGCGGAGGCAGCGACTCCTACCTGCGCTGGGTCGTCCGGCTGCTCGGCCTGGAGGCCGGAGGGCCCGTCGTCTGGGAACCCGACGGCCGCATGCAACTGCTGGTCGCCGAGAGTCCGCAGGAGATGGAGGCGTTCCTCGAAGCCCGCCGCACCCAGGGCTACGGCGCCCGCATGTCCGCCGGCTACTGCTGGCGTTGGTCCCCGGAGCCCAAGCCCGGCCACCCGCTGCCGTTGGACGTCGTCATCGGAGACTGGGCCCGCCCCTGGAACCTGCGCGGTGACCGCTCCGTCTCCGGCGCGCCCCCGGCCGCCCTGTGGGCCACCGACCCGGCCGGCTTCGGCCAGGTCGGCTGCGTCTACACCGCCCAGGGGTTCGAGTACGACTGGTCAGGCGTCATCATCGGTCCCGACCTGCTCTGGCGCGGTGACCGTTGGATCACGGACCGGACCGCCTCCAAAGACCCGGTGTTCAAGAAGTCGACGCCGGACGACGACGTGGACCGCTTGATCCGCAACACCTACAAGGTGCTGCTGACGCGGGGCATGGTCGGCACGATCGTCTACTCGACCGACCCAGAGACGAGGCAGAAGCTGCGGGAGCTGGCGGGCTACCGACGGGAGCAGCACGCGTCCACCGTGTGACGGAGAGCAACTCCACGCCACGAAGCATGCGATCCGGCCATGCTGGCTACGCTTCACGTCGGCCACGGCCGGGGCATTGTCCGTATGGCGGCCGGTCTCCCTAAGATCCTGAGTACCGATCGCGGCCCGACGGGCTTCCCCACCAGGACACGCCCCCACCCGCACGAATCACTCGTGCTCTGGGGGATCCACCTCGTGTCCATGCTCCTGCTGCGGCTCGCGGCGCAGGACCTGCTGACCCTGAACAGACGGCGCCGTATGGTGCCCCATCTGGCCGCCCGGTGGCGGCACTTCCGAGGCGCCGACGCCTCACTGTCGGAACGTTCGGCCTGGGCCGAGAGCCTCGTGCACCTCGCGGGCGACCTGGTCGACGCCGGACGCGGAAACGTGGAGATGATCGTCGAGTGCGCCGCCACCGTGGATGAGGCCGACCGCCCGGGTGACCCCCGGCTCATCGATGTCGTCCTCGTCGGCCACCATCCCGAGGAGAGGCGGCTGTCCGTCCAGCTGGTGGAGTTGAAGCGCTGGTCCACGGTGACCAGGGTGGAGCGGGCCACGGCCGAGATGGTGCACGTACCGGGGATGGGCGGCAAGAAGCACCCCGCCCTGCAGTTGCGCGAGTACTACGAGGCGTTCACCGGCGGCAGGGGACCGCTGCACGGGCTGGACTTCGAGTGCGGTGGGTTCGCCTACCTGCACAATGCCACCGACGACTCCGTCCGGCCCCTGGTCGACGTGGATGCTCCGACCGGCGCCTACGCCCGCGTCTACACGAACGACCGGCGCGAGCAACTGATCTCCGACCTCCGCAGGCACTTTTCCGACGAGGGCGGCGCGTCTGCGGCCGAGTTGTTGCTGAAGAACATGGGCTTACACAACACGCCCCTGCTCGACGCCATGATCCGCTCCCGGGGAGAAGACACCGTCTTCACCTTGCGAGGCAAGCAGAAGGAGGTCGCCGACCAGATCCTCGACACCGCGGCCAAGGTACTGCCGGATCCCCAGCGCCCCGCCCTCGTGCCGGACGAACGGCGCGTCGTCTTCCTGGTCACCGGCGGCGCGGGGACGGGGAAGAGCGCCATCGGCCTCCAGATCAAGGCGGAGCTGGAGGCGAGCGGTCACACGGTCAAGTACGCCAGCGGCAGCAGAGCCTTCAACGGTGCGATCCAGGAGCACGTCGGCTACGGGGACCGGGAGTTCAAGGAAAGCTTCACCTATTTCAGCAGCTTCGTCACCCCGCCGGACCCGCCTCTGGACGTGCTCATCTGCGACGAGGCGCACCGCCTGAGGGAGCGTTCCACCAACCGCTTCTGGAAGCCCGAGGACCAGGGCACGAAGCCCCAGGTGGACGAACTCCTCGACGCGTCCCGCCTGACCGTGTTCTTCCTCGACGAGGGCCAGTGCGTGCGACCGAACGAGGTCGGTACCGTCGAACTGATCGAGGACGCGGCACGACGGTACGACGCCACGCTCGCCCGGTACGCACTGCGCGAACAGTTCCGCTGCGGTGGCAGTGACGCCTACATCCGCTGGGTGCGCGCCGTGCTCGGGGTGACGGACGAGGAACCGGACCAGTGGACGCCGGACGGGCTGATGCACGTGGAGGTCGCCGACAGCCCGGACGAACTCGAACGGATCATCCGCACCGAAGCGCTGGCCGGGGCGTCCGCCCGCATGGTCGCGGGATACTGCTGGCCCTGGACGAAACCGATCGGCAAGGAGCGGCGCCTGGAGCCCGACGTGCGGATCGGTGACTGGCACAGACCGTGGAACGCGGACAGTGACGCGTACTGCGAGAACGAAGCGCCGCCGTCCAAGATCTGGTCCGTGCACGAGAAAGGGCTGGATCAGATCGGTTGCGTGTACACGGCTCAGGGGCTCGAGTGGGACTGGTGCGGCGTGATCCTGGGGGAGGACATGGTCCGCCGGGACGACCGGTGGGTGTTCCGCAGGGGTAAGGAGCGGAAGGACCCGGACACCGGTGTCAAGCGGGTCGCCGTTCCCGGTTCGTTCGACCCCAAGGTGAGAGCCGGCAGTGTCGGCGACGACGAGTTCGCCCGGCTGGTCCGTCACGCCTACCACGTGCTGATGACCCGGGCGAGCCGCGCGACGGTGCTCTACTCCACGGACGAGGAGACCCGGAGCTACCTGAAGAAGATGGTCGGCGAGGTCCGGGTGGACGGGCTGCGGCCCACCTGGGAGAACCTTCCGGTGGAAGCCCGCGTGCCGCACCTTCCCCGGCCGCGCCGCGGCCGCCGCCCCCGCAGGAGGCGCCAGGACACGGGCCCGCAAACGCCCGACCTGCGTCTGTTCTGACGCGAACTCCTGCACGAGGTGTGGTGTGGCGGGCTCTCCGGGCCCGCCACAGGCCTGCTCAGAAGAACAGGCGCACTGCCGCCGCCAGGCCCGTCACCACGAGCTGGGTGACGACGCCCGCGGCGACGTCGACCAGGATCTCGCGAAGCCGGTGACGACGTGCAGGCTCGTACTCGACGGGATTCATCGGATGACCACTCCTTGGCGTGAGCTGGGAATGGCAGGGATCGCCCTACCGGGCATCCGCATTCACGCCGCGTGCGCAGCACGCAGCGGAAACCACTCGCCAGTCACCCCGGGAATCGGTATCCGAACCCGCAGACGTACCCTCCGGGAAGGTGCGCAGCGGAAGTCACCGTAGTGCACGACGGTTGGGTCCTCGGGGTTTTCGGCCACGAGCACGATCACGACCGCAAGTGACTGCGGATTTCGCACGGTTGTGTGAAGAGCGGTACTCGATGGTGACCATGCGGGCTTTATGTCCTATAGTCCCGTCCTTCACCGCCTCTTTTCATGTCGCAGGCAACCACTAGGATCTGCCGCGAGGACCTGGCCATGGGGAACGGCGGTCCTTGGAGGACACGAGGAGCGGGGAACAGGCATGCGGGAAGGCCGGTGGGTCACGGTCACCGAGTCCGAGTTCGAGCATGAACGCCGCGGCCTGGAGGCGATCCGCCAGAAGCTGCCGGACTCCGATCCCTGGCGGGCCTGGTCGAACTTCACCTTCACAGCGAACACCGGCCACGTCCGCGAGGTCGACCTGCTGGTCGTCGCCCCCGGCGGCCTGTGCATGATCGAGCTGAAGGACTGGCACGGTTCGGTCACCTCCGAGAACGGCACCTGGGTCCAGACCACCCCCGGCGGCCACCGCCGCACCCACGGCAACCCGCTGCACCTGGTCAACCGCAAGGCCAAGGAGCTGGCCGGCCTGCTCGCCCAGACCGGCGCCAAGCGGGTCTGGGTCGCCGAGGCGGTCTGCTTCACCGACAACAGCCTCCGCGTCCGGCTGCCCGCCCACGACCAGAACGGCGTCCACACCGTCGACGAGCTGGTCGACATGCTCAGGCAGCCCCCGCGCGACGAGCGCCGCCGCGTCACCGCGATCGGCTCCCGCGAGATCGCGGCGGCCCTGAAGAGCATCGGCATCCGCAAGAGCGACGCCCAGTACAAGGTCGGCCCCTACGAGCTGGAGCGGAAGTCCTTCGACTCCGGAGAGACCTGGGCGGACTACCTGGCCCGCCACAGCGACCTGCCCGAAGCCGCACGCGTGCGGATCTACCTCAGCGAGCGCGGCTCCGACGCCTCCCTGCGCCAGTCCGTCGAGAACGCCGCCCGGCGCGAGGCCGCGGTGCTGGGCCGGTTCAAGCACCCGGGTGTCGTCCAGCTCAAGCAGTACTTCCCCTCCGGGCACGCCGCCGGCCCCGCGCTGATCTTCGACTACCACCCGGACACCCTGAAGCTGGACGAGTACCTGGTCCGGTACGGCGAGAAGCTGGACATCCTCGGCCGGATGGCACTGGTGCGTCAGCTCGCCGAGACGATGCGCTCCGCGCACGCCAGCCGGATCCACCACCGCGCGCTCGCCGCCCGCTCCGTCCACGTCGTCCCCCGGCCGCGCGGCCGCAAGAGGCAGGCGGTCGGGGAGGAGGCCGCCTGGTTGACCCCGCAGCTGCAGATCTCCGACTGGCAGATCGCCACCCAGCGCAGCGGCGACTCCTCGCAGGGCCAAGGCATGACCCGGTTCGCGCCGACCGCCCTGTCCGCCCTGCACCTGTCCGACGACGCGGACGCCTACCTCGCGCCGGAACTCACCGCCCTCAGCCCCGACCCGGTCCACCTCGACGTGTACGGGCTGGGTGTCCTCACCTACCTGCTGGTCACCGGCAAGGCCCCGGCCGCCAGCCAGGCCGAGCTGCTGGCCCGCCTGGAGGCGGGCGAGGGCCTGCGCCCCAGCTCCCTGGTGGACGGCCTCTCCGAGGACGTGGACTTCCTGGTCCAGGCAGCCACCGCCTACCGCCCCGGCCAGCGCCTCTCCAGCATTGACGAGTTCCTGGAACTGCTGGAGGTAGTAGAGGACTCCCTCACCGCCCCCGCCGCGGCCCTCGACGGGCAGGCCGAGGAAGAGACCGGGGAGAGCGCCGACAAGGACCCGCTGGAGGCCGTCGCCGGCGACGTGCTCGCCGGCCGGTGGGAGGTCCGCCGCCGTCTCGGCACCGGTTCCACCAGCCGTGCCTTCCTCGTCCGCGACCTGGAGGCGGAGACCCGCAGGACGCGCCCGCTGGCCGTGCTGAAGGTCGCCCTCTCCGACAGCCGCGGCGAGATCCTCGTCCGCGAGGCCGAGGCCATGCGCCGCCTGCGCCCCCACTCCGGCATCATCCGCCTCGTCGAGCCCGAGCCGCTGCACATCGCCGGCCGCACCGTCCTGGCGCTGGAGTACGTCGGCGACGAACGCGACGACGACGCCCAGGGCGCCGAGGGCGCGGCCCGCCCGCGCCGCCGCGAGGAGACCGTCGCCCGCCAGCTCCGCGAGCACGGCCGCCTCCCGGTCGACCAGCTGGAGGCGTACGGCGACTACCTCTTCGGTGCCGTCGACTTCCTGGAGGGCGAGGGCGTCTGGCACCGCGACATCAAGCCGGACAACATCGCCGTCCGCGTCCGCCCCAACCGCACCCGCGAGCTGGTCCTCATCGACTTCTCGCTGGCCGGCTACCCGGCGAAGAACACCGACGCGGGCACCGACGGCTACCTCGACCCCTTCGTCGACGTCATCACACGCGGCTCCTACGACTCCCACGCCGAGCGGTACGCCGTCGCCGTCACCCTGCACCAGATGGCCTCCGGCGAGCTGCCCAAGTGGGGCGACGGCAGCGTCCTGCCCCGCATGACCGACCAGAAGGAGTGGCCGCACCCGACCATCGCGGCCGAGGCCTTCGACCCGGCCGTACGGGACGGGCTCGTCGCCTTCTTCCAGAAGGCCCTGCACCGCGACGCGGGCAAGCGGTTCCCCGAGCTCAAGCCGATGCGGGACGCCTGGCGCAAGGTTTTCCTCGACGCCTCGCAGACCGTCCCCTCCAGCCACCGCACCCGCCCCGCCACCCCCGCCGACGGGACCGCACCCGCCGAGGGCGCCGCCGCGGCGGCGATCGCGGACGCCGAGCCGGAGACCGCCGAGCAGCAGCGCGACCGCCTCGCCGCCGAGGCCGCCCTCGACACCCCGCTGACCGTCTCCGGCCTCACGCCCGCCGCCCAGTCCTTCCTCTACGGCCTGGGCCTCACGACGGTCGGCGAACTCCTCGACTACAGCCGCCGCAAGCTCGTCAACGCCCCCGGCCTCGGCGCCAAGACCCGCAACGAGGTCCAGCAGCGACAGCGGGAATGGGGCGAGCGGCTGCGCGAGGCCCCCGTCTCCCCGCTCACGCCCAAGGGCAGGGCGGAGGCGAAGGAGGAGCTGGAGCAGCTCACCGCCGCCGAGTCCGCCCTCGTCGGACAGCTCGCGACGGGCGAGTCGGCGGGCACGCTGTCCGCCCGCACCCTGCGCTCCGTCAGCCTCGACACCCTCGCCACCGTCCTCGTGCCGGCCGTCAACAACAACGGCTCCAACCGCAACAAGGCGGAGATGGTGCGGCTGCTGCTGCGCCTGCCCGACGAGCACGGCGTCCTGCCCGGCATCGGAGTCTGGCCCAGGCAGAAGGACGTCGCCGATGCGCTCGGCCTCAGTCACGGCCGCATCCCGCAAATGCTCAAGGAGGAGCGCAAGCGCTGGAAGGCGGAGCCCGCCGTCCAGGCGCTGCGGGACGAGATCATCGACCTGCTGGAAAGCATGGGGCGCGTCGCCTCCGCCGTGGAGATCGCCGACGCCCTCGCCGTCCGGCGCGGCACGCACCTCGCCGGGCGCGAGCAGCGGCGCGCGATGGCTCTGGCGGCGGTGCGGGCCGTCGTCGAGGTCGAGCAACTGGTGCCGCAGGAGGCCGAGTTCCAGCACCAGCCGAACCGCAAGGCGACCGACGAGTCGCTGGGCGCCGGCCTGCTCGCCCTCGACGTGCGCGAGAACGACGCCCCGGACACCCCGACCGCGCCCGGCCTGCTCGACTACGCGACCCGCCTCGGCAAGACGGCCGACCGGCTCGCCCGGCTGGACACCCTGCCGACGGCCGCGACCGTCCTGGCAGAGCTGGGCGCGCTGACGGTCCCGCCCGGCGCCGTCGACTGGGACGAGCGACGCATGGTGGAACTGGCCGCCGCCGCGTCCGTGAACGCCGCCGCCACTCCGCGCCTGGAGATCTACCCGCGCGACCTGTCGCTCGTCCGAGCGCTGCGGCTCACCCAGGCCGGACTCGTCCGCTGGATCCCGGGCGTTCCGGAAGGGCGGCAGCCCGGCCTGACAGGCGAGGACGTGCACGAGCGGGTCCGGGTCCGCTTCCCCGAGCTGGTCGTCCCGGACGGGCGCGGCGGCACGACCCACGAACTGCCGACCGGCGGCCCGCTCACCAAGGCGCTGCGCGATGCGGGCTTCGAGCTGTCGCTGAGCATGCGCGAGGACACGGGCACGCTGCGCTACCTGCCGACGCGGGTGGAGGACACCTCCAGCTACCTCACGACGGGCGCGTGGCGGCAGTCGACGCGCACGGGCACGGTGACGCGGTACGCGGACGACCCGCAGCTCGCGGGCGCGGTGCGCACGGAGGAACGGCTGCTCGCCTCGGCCCACCGGGACGGGTACCGGGTGCTGACCGTACGGCAGCAGCTCGTGCGGGACGCGGTACGGGAACTGAGCGCCGAGCGGCTGGGCGCACGGGCGGTGTCGGTGACCGAGCTGTTCCTGGAGGCCCTGCACGGGCAGGTCACGCCGGGCACCAAGCCGACCTGGGAGACCCTGCTCAAGGCGGACGCCGCCGAGCCGGGCTCGAAGGGCGCGGTGCGGTTCGCGGAGTACGCGCGCACGGCGTGGGGCTCGGTCGAGCCCCGGATCGCCGAGCTGCTGGGCAACGGTGGCGGTAGTGCAGGTCCGGTCCTGCTGACGGAGGCCGGGGTATTCGCCCGGTACGACGCGATGGGCGTCCTGGACCGGCTGGCGTCGGCGGCCCGGCGGGGCGGGCGGGGGCTGTGGCTCCTGGTCCCGCAGAACGACCCCTCGCGCGAGCCCCGGCTCGGGCAGGCGGCCGTGCCGTACCAGGCCGGCCTGGGGGAGTGGATCCAGCTTCCGGACACGTGGGTGGGCAACGCCCACCGCGGGTCCGGCGAGGTTGTGGCTAGTGGTGTCGAGGGAGACGCGAAGTGATCGACCGCAAGGTTCTGTTGGACGACCTGAAGCAGCAGGTCAAGGCGGTCGAGGCCGACCTGGGCAAGCAGGTGAAGGCGCTCGGTGAGGTCGGCGCGCGGCTGCGGGCCGAGTACGACCAGGCGCGCAAGCTGGGGCGTACGGCGGCGACGTGGAACTCGTGGCTGGACGAGCGGGTCACGCAGGTCGCGGTGGCGTGGGTGCTGGGGACTGTGTTCGTGCGGTTCTGTGAGGACAACCGGCTGATCCCGGAGCCGTACCTGACGGGGCCGGACGGAGACCGGCGGGAGCTGGCGGAGTCGCGGTACGACGCGTACGTGGAGTCGGACGAGGACCCGACGTACCGGGGGTGGCTGGAGAAGGCGTTCGACGAGCTGGGGCAGGGCCAGGCAGGTCGGCTTCTCTTCGACAAGCGGCACAACCCGCTGTATCAGGTTCCGCTGTCGCACGACGGTGCGCGGGAGTTGGTCGAGTTCTGGCGGCAGCGGGACGAGGCGGGCGTCCTCGTCCACGACTTTACCGACCCGCTGAACGAGGACGGCACGGAGGGCTGGGACACGCGATTTCTGGGAGATCTGTACCAGGACTTGAGCGAGGCCGCGCGGAAGACGTATGCGCTGCTCCAGACGCCCGAGTTCGTGGAGGAGTTCATCCTCGACCGGACGATGAACCCGGCGGTGCGGGAGTTCGGGTACGAGGGGCTGAAGATGATCGACCCTACGTGCGGGTCGGGGCACTTCGTGCTGGGGGCATTTCGGCGGTTGGTGCGGCTGTGGGCTGAGGGGCAGCCGGGGAAGGACGTGCATGAGCGGGTGCGGGCTGCGCTGGACTCGGTGCACGGTGTGGACATCAATCCGTTTGCGGTGGCTATTGCCCGATTCCGACTGCTGGTGGCGGCGATGGCAGCGAGTGGGGTGACATCCATGGCCGAGGCTGCTAAGTATGAGTGGCCTCTTCATTTGGCGGTGGGGGACTCGCTGATCAAGCATCGACACAAGCAGGAAAACCTCTTTAACGGGCTAGATAATGAAGGGGCGGACGAGCTCGCCGACTTCAAGTATGAGACCGAGGATGTGCACGAGCATCCGGATATTTTGAAGCCGGGGCGGTATCATGTAGTGGTCGGGAATCCACCGTATATTCAGGTCAAGGACAAGGGTCTGAACAGGCTCTATAAGGAGCTGTACGACGCTTGCGCACTCCAATATGCACTCTCCGTACCCTTTGCTCAGCGGTTCTTCGAACTGGCCAAGCAAGGCGACTCCGGCGGGTACGGGTATGGGCTGGTTGGGCAAATCACTGCTAACTCCTTCATGAAGCGAGAATTCGGCACCAAGCTCATTGAGACATACTTCGCATATGAGGTTGAACTGACCGAAGTCATCGACACTTCCGGGGCATACATCCCAGGGCATGGCACGCCGACAGTCATCCTGGTCGGCAAGAACCGTGGCGGCAGTAAGCGTTCCGAAAAAATTCGGACAGTGCGAACCGTCCAGGGTGAGCCGTCGACCCCGGAGCGAGGCGAAGATGGGTTGGTATGGCGAGCCATTGTGAAGCAGATTGACGAGCCTTGTTCCGCAAGTCCCTGGGTATCTGTGGATGATCTCGACAGGGATCAATATTTCGGCAAGCAGCCATGGATCTTGACTGACGGCGGCCGCGAGATGGTTGAGCAGATCAGGAACGCACAGGTGCAGCGGCTTGCAAGCGTCAGAAGCGTTATCGGGCGCTACACTCATACAGGCTTGGATGACAGCTATTTTGCTCCTATCGGAACGTGGAGACGTTCTGGCGTAGCAGCGGAAAGAATTGTTCCACTTGTCAGTGGGGATGCAGTCCGAGAGTGGAGTATCTCGACTGAAGTCGAGTCTCTTTTCCCTTACAATGAAGGTCTTGTCGCAGAACTCAGTTCAGATATTGCGCCTCTCCTTTGGCGACACCGTTCCCTGCTGCGTGAACGCAGGGAACCCGGCGGAACGCATGCAGAGATTGGGCTGACTTGGTATGAATGGAGTCGGTGGCATCCTGAGCGCTATTCGACCCCGCTTGGAATTTCATTCCCATTCGTGGCATCTCATAATCACTTTGCGATGAATCGTGGGAATAATGTCTTCAACCGTCATGCGCCCGTGATTAAGTTGCGTGGCGAGGCCGGTGAAGAAGAGTACTTGCAGTTGCTCGGGCTGCTGAACAGCTCCACTGCAGGATTCTGGTTGAGGATGGTGTGTCACGACAAGGGGAACCGAGGTGGAGAGCGCGGCACAGGCCGCTACGCTTGGGAAAGTTTCTACGAATATACAGGCACCAAGCTGGAAGATTTCCCGCTGCCTGCCGCTTCGCCCGCTACTCTTGCGCGTACTCTTGAGGCTCTCGCCCAGCGGCTCACGGCCATAAGCTCATCAGTTCTAGCCACTGGAGCTACCCCCTCCGGAACTGTCCTCCGCGAGACTGAAGCCAAGTGGAACTCCATTCGTGCTCAGATGATTGCCCTTCAAGAAGAACTGGATTGGCAGGTCTACTCCCTCTACAACCTCCACTCCGAAGATCTCCGCGTCTCCGAGGACCCCGACGACCCCAACATTCCCGAACTCGCCCTTGGCGAGCGTGCCTTCGAGATTGTCCTTGCCCGCCGCGTAGCCGCAGGCGAGGCCAGCGATGAGTGGTTCAAGCGGCACGGCTCCACGCCCATCACGGAGATCCCCGCTCACTGGCCTGCCCCTTACCGCGAAATCGTGCAGAAGCGGATCGATGCCATTGAGTCGAACCGTGCCATTGGCATGGTTGAGCGGCCCGAGTACAAGCGCCGTTGGGCGGCCGAGGGCTGGGACGCGCTGCAGGAGAAGGCCCTGCGTTCCTGGCTGCTCGACCGGATGGAGAACCGCGACCTCTGGTTCGATGAGAACGACCAGCCCACCATCCTCACCCTGGCCCGGCTTACCGACGTCCTCTCCCGCGACGAGAACTTCGTCTCAGTCGCCAAGCTCTACGCGCCGCGCAAGGAACTTGCGAAGGTCGTCGCCGAGCTGATCACTGACGAGCATGTGCCGTTCCTCTCTTCCCTGCGCTACAAGCCCTCCGGGCTGAAGAAGCGCGCGGACTGGGAAGAGGTGTGGGACCTGCAGCGCAAGGAGGACGCCGCGCCGGACGAGCCGGCCAAGCGGAAGATCCGGGACTCCATCCCCGTGCCGCCCAAGTACACCTCGGCCGACTTCCTCCGCCCCTCCTACTGGAAAGCGCGCGGCAAGCTGGATGTGCCCAAGGAGCGGTTCATCTCCTACGGGCAGACCAACGCCGCCACCCCCGAGCTGTACGGCTGGGCCGGCTGGGACCACAAGGAGCAGGCGCAGGCGCTGGCGACGTACTTCACCAACACCGCGCTGTCCACCGAGGAGATCACGCCGTTCCTCGCCGGCCTGCTGGAACTCCAGCCGTGGCTGTACCAGTGGCACAACGAGTTCGACATGTTCTACAGCGGCTCCCCGGCGGACTTTTTCGCCAGTTACCGCCAGCAGAAGCAGGCCGAGCACGGACTCACGGACGACGACCTCCGTGGCTGGCGTCCTCCGGCTGCGACCCGAGGTCGTCGCGCAGCAGTGAAGCAGTAGCCAGGAGTAGATCGACATCAGTCGGTTCAGGGGCCACCCGGTGCGTCAGCGGGTGGCCCTTTGTTCGTGTGTGCAGCTCTGCCCACACGGTCTTGCCTGGGGCGGCCTTGCGAGGGCTGACGCCCCAGTCGTCCGCGAGGGCGGCGACCAGAAGCAGGCCCCGGCCGGACTCGGACAGCGAGTCGGTCGCCGAAGGGCTGGCGGCCGGGGGCTGCTTCTCAGCGCGGGTGTCGGTCACCTCGATACGGAAGGTGCCCTCGGCCAGGGTGAGGTGGACGTGGAAGTCCCGGCCGGGGACGTGGCCGTGGCGGACGGCGTTGGCGGTGAGTTCCGCCGTGATGAGGGTGAGCGTCTCGTTGACCGTGGTCGCGTACGGGTGGCCCCAGTCGTTCAAGCGGTGCGAGACGAGTCTGCGAGCGAGGCGGGCACCGCGCGGCGTTGACGTGAAGCGCATGATGAACTCGCGTTCGGGCGCGGAGTGCTGCTGCATATGCCCATTCGGGGGAGTTGCTGACTTCATAGGGTCAACGGTGTCGGACTCTGCGTAGCGTTGACCAGGAGCGATGTGCTTACGGGTGCGGGCTGTACACGCCGTTGGTGCGCTTGTACGTGGTGTTGGGCGTGACCGGTTCCGGTCCCCGAAGTTGGCTGACTGGGCGGTTGTACGAGAGGAGCTGCGGCGTGGACGACGAGGTTCAGCAGCCGGAGGAGTACGAGGTCGGGACGGGCATGCTGTGCGTGTTCGGGCGGCAGTTGAAGCTGTTCCGGGAGCGGGCAGGCTTGGACCGTGCAAGGTTCGGGTCCCTGACCGGGTACTCGGCCTCGACGATTGCGTCGTTCGAGCAGGCACGACGTATTCCGCCGCCGAAGTTCATCGACCAGGCCGATGAAGTGCTGGAGGCGGGCGGGGTTTTGAGTGCGAGCAAGGAGGAGGTGGCTCGGGCTCAGTATCCGGCGTTCTTCAGGGATGCGGCACGACTGGAAGCGGAGGCCGTCGAACTGCATGTGTACGCGAACCAGGCGGTGCCCGGACTCTTGCAGACGGAGGAGTATGCGCGGGCCATTTTCATGATGATGCGGCCGCCCATGCACGACGAACTGATCGAACAGCGGGTGAGTGCTCGCATGGCTCGGCAGGAGATCTTGTCCAGCAATGACGCACCGCTCGCCAGCTTCGTCATGGATGAGGCAGTGTTGAGGCGTCCCATCGGAGGCCGGGGCATCCTGCGTGGCCAGCTTGAGCAGGTTCTCCTGATGGGGCAGCGCCGGAACGTCGAGATCCAGGTGATGCCGCTCGACCGTGAGGAGAACGCGGGTATGGCTGGTCCCTTCACCTTGATCGAAACCAAAGAAGGGCGGAGGATCGCGTACGCCGAGGTACAGAACGTCAGCCGCCTGCAGACGGAGCGGGACCGCGTCCGTGCGCTGGAGGTCAAGTACGGGATCATCCGGGCGCAGGCCCTAACTCCTCGTGAATCATTGGCGTACGTAGAGAAGTTGCTGGGAGAGCCATGAACGCGCACGTACATCAGTCGCAGATAGACCAGTTGGTATGGCGCAAGAGTAGCTACAGCAGCGAGGAAGGCGGCGAATGCGTCGAGGTCGCCGCACGCCCCGCCACCGTCCACGTCCGCGACTCGAAGGACACAACCCGCGCCCCACTCGCCGTAGAACCCACGGCATGGGCCGCCTTCGTAGAGTTCGCGGCACGCTGACAGAGACGGCACCGATCGCAGGGCCCTCGGCGGGCGTGTGCTCGCCAAGGGCCCTGCGTACCCCACCTCTACGGCACACCTTCAGCAGACCCGGCGCCCTGCTCGCCCGCGGTCGCCTTCCCGGGCGGTGATCGGCATCGTGAAGGAAGCCGGCTCTCATGTCACCGCCACTCTCGTAACGAGGTCTCAACGAAGCTGATCCGTGCTGAACGTCGCAGCTCGGAGGTACTGTAGGTTCCTGCCATGAAGCAGGGTAAAGAGGTCGAGAACCCCGAGTCGCGTTTCTTCGCGGTGCTGATGGCGGCGGCGAAGCTCCCCGGTGTGCGGATCCACAGGGAGGCGTACCTCCGCAGTGCGCTCGCTCGCCACTGCTCCGAGGAAGAGATCCGACGAGCGATAGAGGAGACTCCCGCTGCCGCGGGCATCACCGTCGAGCTCCTCGACAAGGTCGCCAACGAGTCCATCCGCTACGAAACCGTCAAGGTCAGCGCCCTCTCGGCCGCCGCAGGAATACCCGGCATCCTCGCCCTTCCCGCCACAGTGCCCGCCGACACGGCCCAGTACGTCGGCCACATGCTGCGCATCGCCCAGAAGCTCGCCTACCTCTACAGCTGGCCCGAGCTGTTCTCCGACGAGGGCGGTGACGTCGATGACGCGACCAAGGGGATGCTCACGCTGTTCTTCGTCGCGAAGTACCTCGGCGTCAAGATGACGACGCAGTCCTTCGCCAAGGGTGTCTCCAAGGCCATTCCCGTCATCGGGGCCGTCGTGTCCGGCGGGCTCACTCTCTCGACGTACCTTCCGATGGCCAAGAGGCTCAAGAAGCACCTCGCCGGCCTGCCCCTGGCGGACCCGTCGCACCGAGCATCGGAGGGAGACGTCGTGGACGGCGAAGTCGTGGAAGAACACGAGACGTTCGCCCCGGCGGACGCGGAACTACGCGACGCGGACACCACTGCCGTCAAGCTGGAGAAACCCAGGGACTGACGCCGCGCGTACCCGTCGCCGGGGCGGGGAACCGTCGACCTGCGGGCTTGCCCATCACCCCGTCCCGCTGATCACCGCTCCCCGCCACGACCCGTTGCAGCTCCGGTCCCCCGCGGCGGGGCCAGGGGGACGATCTCCCGGTCGAAGAAATCGTAGAACCCCTCGCCGCGCTCATACAGCGCATCGAATCCGGCGTTCGTTTCCCGGATCAGTGAGCTGTCCGTATAGCGATGGGCGCCCGCCGCATTTCCGTCCTCGTCGTACACGACCTCGTACATGACCACATCGCCGAGAATCACCACTTCCGGAACCAGGTGACGCTGCTCGATGCCGGCGATGTCCCGAGCGTCGATGACCTTGATCGCGTCGCCCACGTCCACCCGCACGCGCAGCACGTACAACTCCCACTGCACATACGGCGTCACCGGGAACTCCACCACCCGGAGACGGCGGTGCGTGACGCCCAGGTCCGACGCCCGCCGGATTTCCCGGGCGTAGTCCTCGCGCCTCTCGTCGGCCAGGGACAGGGCCTGCTCCCAGTCGCCGTCGGCGAAGGCCTCCCAGCTCGGGAAGCCGCGCTCCTGGAAGTGCTGGCCGCGTTCGAGCTTGTTGAGGAAGCCGATCCCGCTGGAGTAGATCCGGCCGAGTTCCGCGTGGTACGTGGGGCGGTCCAGGCGTTCGGAGACGCCGTCGGGGAAGGAGTCAAACACTGGGGATGTCCGGCTTCGCCGCGATGAGCATGTTCCTGGGGATGACCACGAGGCGCTCGTCCGACCCGATCGAGACCCCGTCGGGGAGGTTCCTGCCGAGCGACTGGGTGAGGTCCCGGCCGATGACGGCGACGTCGCCGTTGGCGAGTTCCCAGATGTCCGGGCAGTCAGGAGTTCCGGTGGTGTTTCCCAGTTCCTGGGGCGTTTTTCCCAGGCGTCGCTTGAAACTCGTGTCGGGATCCGCTTCCCACGGCCTGGCCATTTCCCTCGCCCCCTCGATCGGTCGGGAGGGCTCACCGTACCGCGCGAGAAGCCTGCCTGACCACGTGTCAGAGCCGGTCTCCAGGGGTATTGGCGAGGATTGGCTCCTCCTTGTTCCCTGCCGCGCAGAGGTGGAATGATATTGATCGCGCTGAAGATCGAGCAAAAATCTGACAGGTGACATTTTCCATCTGATGCTGTCGGAAAACAGGGTGAGCGGAGGGGTGGCTGTGGACGCTGAAGTGGCCCTGCTCGCGCAGAGCGCGGGAACCACCTTGGTCGCGTTGATGGCGACCGATGCCTGGCACCACGTGCGTGACGGGATCAAGCAGCTCTGGCGCCGGACGCAACCGGAGCGCGCCGACACCATCGCCGCCGAGTTGGAGGCCGGCCGCGAGGACGCGCTCGCCGCCGCGGCCACAGGCGACCAGGAGACCCTGGACGAACTACGGCTCCAATGGCAGGGGACGGTACGGCGGCTGCTCGTCGCCCGGCCCGCCGCCGTACAGGAACTGCGCGCACTGCTGGACCAGCTCGACCCCGACGGCTCGGCCGCCCGGCGGATCACCCAGCACGCCACCGCATCCGGTCAGGCGCGGGTCTACCAAGCGGGACGTGATCAGCACATCACAGAGCGATGACGGGCGGGACGGACGGTCACGCCGAGGACCACGGACGCGTCTACCAGTCGCACGGCGACCAGCACATCAGCGAGCACCACCACTACGGCGACGCCGGGCCGGACAACGGCGGGCCGGACTCCGTGCGACGCCCGGCGGTCGGCCGGCTCCCCGTCGCGCTCCGCGACCGCAGCGAGGTGATGGAACGTCTGCGGACGAGCGTAAGGACGGAGCGCGGCGGCCAGGTCTACGTGCTGTACGGGATGGGCGGCTCGGGCAAGACGGCGGTCGCCTGCGCCCTGTTCCAGGAGGTCACCGCGGAAGCGGGCCGGGTGGGCCTGTGGGTCAACGCCTCCGACCGCGCGAGCCTGCGCGCCGGCATGCTCGCCGTCGCCGCCGACCGAGGGGCGGACGACGGTGAACTGCTCGCCGCACGCAACGGTCTCAGACCCGCCGCCGACCTCGTCTGGAGGTACCTCGACCGCTCCGCCGAACCCTGGCTGCTGGTCCTGGACAACACCGACGAGCCGGAGATCCTGCGGGACGGTCACTGGCTGCGCACCAGTCCCCGCGGCACCGTCCTGGTGACCACACGGCGTGCGGCGGCCCGGTGGTGGCCGGGCGCCGAGCTGCAGTACATCGGTGTACTGCCCCGGGAGGACGCCGCGCTCGTGCTGCGCGATCTCGCACCGCACAGCGGCACGACCGAGCAGGCGGCGCGGGTCGCGGACCGGCTCGGGCGGCTGCCCCTCGCCCTCACCCTGGCGGGCGGCTTCCTCTCCCGGCAGGTCATCGACCCCTGGACGATGGACGCCTACGGGGACCAACTCGACTCGGACGAACGGGTCCAGCTCATCGACCGGGGAGCCGACGCTCTGTCCGAAGCCGACCCCCGTCATCTGGTCGGCCTGACCTGGCAGCTGACCCTCGACGCCTTCGAAGCGCGCGGACTGCCCGAAGCGGCGGCTCTGCTCAGACTGCTCGCCCGGTTCGCCGCCGAGCCGCTGCCGCTGGCTCTGCTCAACCACGCCGGCATCGGCGCCGTACTGCCTCGTGCCCGGACCGAGACAGCCCTCAGAGCGCTCCTCGACCAGTCACTGTCCGAACTCGTCGAGGCCGCAGGCACACGCTGTGCACAGAGTCACGGCATCCTGCTCGACAGCGTCTCGGCGGCGACCCCCGCAGACCTCGTGCCGGCCCTCGACACGACAGCCGTCCGGCTGCTCGACGGGGCCGTGCCCGCAGTACCCGATGCCGGTCCGCACGACCCCCGGCTGCGGCTGCTCGTTCCTCACGCGCTGGCCCTGCTCGGGCACGCCGGCGAGTCGTCCGCCGCCGACGCCCTGGCCGTCACGACGCGGCTGGCCACCGCCCTGCACCGGACCGGTGACTACGTCTCCGCCTGGGAGACCGCCCGGAACGCCGCCGATCTCGCGCAGCGACACCTCGGCGCGGATCACCGTGCGGTCCTCGCCGCCCGGTCCAGGGCAGGGCGGGCACTGTTCCGGCTGGGCCGGTACGCCGAGGCCGAGGCGGCGCTCCGCGCGGTCCGGGACGCCCAGGAGCGCCTGTTCGGCGCCGACGACCCCGACACCACGGACAGCGGCTACGGCCTCCAGCTCGTGCTGGCGAACCTCGGCAGACGGGAGGAAGCCGTCGCGCTGCTCCGCGACACCGTCGCCGGGCGGCGCTCCGCGCTGGGCGCCGCGCATCCGCTGACCCTGCGGGCCCGTGCCGGCCTGCTGGAGATGCTGCCCGCCGCCGAGGTGGTCACCGAGGAGGGCGGCGCACTGCTCTCGCTGCCGTCGGAGTGCGAACGCGTCCTGGGCCCCGACCACACCGTGACACTCGGCGCCCGGCACAACCACGCGTGGGCGCTGTACCTCCTGGGTCGCTTCGACGAGGCCGACCGGGAGATCCGGCAGGTCGCCGAGACGTATGAGCGGCGGTTCGGGCCCGAGTACCCGATCGTGCTCGCCGCCCGGCAGCTCCTGTCCCGGACCCGAGCCGCGCTCGGACACAGGGAGGAGGGGATCGCGCTGATGACCGACGTCGTCGAGCGGCGGGACCGCGGCCTGGGCCCCGAGCACCCCTTCACGGTCGCGAGCCGGAACCTGCTGGACGCCTACCGTTCGGGGCGATGGCGGCCGTAGCGCGCCACGGCCGGGACCGGAGCGGTCCGCGCGCGGTGCGGTTGCGCATTCGGCACGGGGCGGACGGGAGTACCGATGTAGGGTGCTGTGCGCAGGCCGTACGGGTGACGTTCAGTGCGAGGGGGGCGAAGAGTGCAGACGCCGCGAACGCACCCGACCTGACCCGTCCGACGCCGTGAGCGTGGTGTCCGTCCGCTCACGACCGGACCCGTCCGTGCCGCCGGCCAGGACAGCCGGTCCGCCGCACCGGCCGTCCGTACCCCTGAGCGCCCCGGCCCCACCCCCCCGGAACGGCCCCGAGCCTCGGCGGCGGACCCCGCGCGGCACCGAGTACGAGCAGCAGCAGCGACCACCGTCAGGGAGAGCGAGAACCCGCAATGGCCCAGCCGCCCCTCCTCCGCGATGTCATCGACATCAAGGAATCCATCTCCACCTCGGACTTCGTGCTGTCCCTCGCCGAGGCGACGACGCCCGAGGGCGCCCGGCACGCGCTCAAGGACTACGTCGTCACCGAGCGGCTGCTGGAGAACTTCGACGAGGCGCTGGCCCTGATCAAGTCCGCGCTGGACGGGCACCGCTCCAAGGCGGCCTACCTCCACGGCTCGTTCGGTTCCGGTAAGTCGCACTTCATGGCCGTGCTGTACGCGCTGCTCAGCGGCAACCCGGCCGCCCGTGCCCGCACCGAGTTCGACCCGGTGCTGACCAGGCACGAGTGGCTGAGCACGGACGGCAAGAAGTTCCTGCTCGTGCCGTACCACATGCTCGGCGCGAAGGCCCTGGAGCAGCGGGTGCTCGGCGGGTACGTGCACCACGTCAAGAAGCTGCACCCCGAGGCCCCGACCCCGCAGGTGTACCGGACCGATTCCCTCTTCGCCGACATCCGCGCCATGCGCGCCAACATGGGCGACGAGGCGGTCATCCGCGGTCTGGGCAGCACCGGCGCGGACGACGGGGAGGAGGACGAGTGGGGAGAGGGCTTCGCCTGGACCCCGCAGCTCCTGGACACCGCGCTCACCGCCGAGGAGAACCACGAGGCGGGCGTCCACCTCAACCTCACCAACCCCTCCACCCCGGCCGAGCTGCGTGCCAAGCTGGTCAACGACGCCGGCACCAACCTCCTCCCCGGCTTCACCAAGAACGCCGCCGAGGACGAGCACGGCTTCATCTCGCTGGACGCGGGCCTGTCCGTCATCGCCGAGCACGCCAAGTCGCTCGGCTACGACGGCCTGATCCTGTTCATGGACGAGCTGATCCTGTGGCTGGCCACCCTCATCCACGACCAGAAGTTCGTGGCCCGGGAGGCCAGTAAGATCACCAACTTCGTGGAGGGTGGCGACGCCCGCCGCGCCATCCCCGTCGTGTCGTTCATCGCCCGCCAGCGCGATCTGCGCGAGCTGGTCGGCGAGGAGGTGTCCGGCGCGGCCGAGTCGTCCATCCAGGACACCCTGAACCTGGCCTCCGGACGGTTCGACAAGATCACCCTGGAGGACCGCAACCTCCCGCAGATCGCCCACGCCCGCCTCCTCAAGCCCAAGGACGACGAGGCGGCCCAGCAGGTCGACGCGGCCTTCGAGCAGACCAAGCGGGTCGGACCCCAGGTGTGGGACACCCTGCTCGGTTCGGAGAAGGGCACCACCGGCGCGGACGCGGAGTCGTTCCGGCTGACGTACCCGTTCTCGCCGGCGTTCATGGACACCCTCGTCCACATCTCGTCCGCGCTGCAGCGCTCCCGCACCGGTCTGAAGCTGATGGGCCAGCTCCTCGCCGACCACCGCGACGAGATCCGCCTCGGCCAGCTCGTTCCCGTCGGCGACCTGTACCCGGTGATCGCCCAGGGCGGCGACAAGCCCTTCACCGACAGCCTCAAGGTCGTCTTCGAGGCCGCCGACAAGCTCTACAAGACCAAGCTGCGGCCCTACCTGCTCAGCTCGTACGACATCACCGAGGACGACGTCGAGCAGTACCGCAACCGGCCCGAGTCCCTCACCGACCCGAAGAAACTCAACGGCTGCCGGATGTTCCTCGGCGACAACCGGCTCGTGTGCACGCTGCTGCTGTCCGCGCTCGCCCCCAGCGTGCCCGCGCTGTCCGAGCTGACCATCCGGCGGCTCGGCGCGCTCAACCACGGGTCGGTCCTCGCCCCCATCCCCGGTGCCGAGGTCGGCATCATCAAGAACAAGGTCGCCGATTGGGCCGCCAGGTTCCCCGAGATCAAGGAGACCGGCACCGACGCCAACCCCGGCGTCCGCCTCGAACTCTCCGGCGTCGACGTGGACTCCGTCATCGCCAACGCCCAGGTCAACGACAACCCCGGCAACCGCGTCGCCCTCGCCCGCCGCCTGCTCTCCGAGGAACTGGGTGTCGAGCACGGTCAGTTGAGCGACCAGCTCCACTTCACCTGGCGTGGCACCGCCCGCACCGCCGAGATCGTCTTCGGCAACGTCGCCGACGAGGACGAGCTGCCCGACCACGACCTGATGCCGCAGGAGGACGGCCGCTGGCGCATCGCCATAGACCTCCCCTTCGACGAGGGCGAATGGGGCCCGGTCGAGGACGTCAACCGCATCCAGCGGCTGCGCGAACGCCAGCAGGGCGAGCGGTCCCGCACCGTCGCCTGGCTGCCCGCGCACCTGTCCGCGCAGCGCTTCGCCGACTTCCGGCGCCTCGTCGTCATCGACAAGGCCCTCGCCGACGAACACCGCTTCGACACCCAGTACGCCGGTCACCTCAACGCCGACAACCGCAGCCGCGCCAAGGGCCTCCTCGAAACCCAGCGCGAGGCGCTGCTCAAGCAGGTCAAGGGCGCCTTCAAGCAGGCGTACGGACTCGCCCAGAAGCAGGCCGCCGACGTCGTGCCCGACTTCGACGACCACCTCGTCGCCCTGCCCGACGTCGACGGACTCACCCTGTCCTTCGGGCAGAGCCTGCACGACGGCATCCGGCACGTCGCCGGCAAGCTGCTCGCCCACCAGTACCCGGCCCACCCCGACCTCGACCCCGACGCCACCGGCGCCGCCGTCAGGCCCGCCGACACCAAGAAGGTGTTCACCCACGTCCGGGCCGCCGCCGAGGCGCGCGACGGGCGGGTGGAGGTCCCGGCCGCCGACCGCAAGCTCATGCAGCGGATCGCCGGACCCCTGCGCCTGGGACAGCAGAAGGAGGCGTACTTCGAGCTGTCCCGCTACTGGGCCGACCACTTCCGGCAGCTCGCCCGCTCGCAGGGCGTCACCGGGGACCTGTCGCTGATCACGCTCACCGACTGGACCGACCAGCCCGACGCGAGGGGCCTGCCCGACTTCCTCGCCCGGCTCGTCGTCGCCTCCTTCGCCGAGATGGACGACCGGGTGTGGGTGCGCGGCGGCACCGTCCTCGACCCCGCGCCCGAACTGTCCGCGATCAAGGACCACGACGCGCTGCGCAGCCAGCCGCTGCCTTCGGAGTCCGACTGGGACACCGCACGACAGCGTTTCGAGACCATCTTCGGGGCGAAGCCGCCCGCGCTGCGGCGCGGCCGGATGGTCAACCAGTTCGCCCGCCAGATCATCGAGGCCGCCCGCACCCACCGGGACCACGCGGCCGACCTGGTGCACCAGTTGGAGGCCCACGCCTCCTTCCTCGGCCTCGACCAGACCGCCGACACCGGACGGCTCGCCCTCGCCCGCCGCTCCCTGGAACTGCTGGACGTGCTCACGGCGGAGGCCGGCAAGGGGGCGGCAGGGGCGAAGAAGACCGTGGAGGCCCTCGCCTCCTTCGACCTGGGCGAGACCAGCGCCGACCGGTACGGCACCTCCATCAAGAAGGCCCGCGCCGTCGCCGAGGCCGTCGCCTCCGCCCCGTGGAGCACCCTGGAGCTCGCCGCCGGGCTCGGCCCCGAGGGCGAGGCGCTGCTCGACTCGCTGCGCAACGTGGCCCGCGACGACCAGCGCACCGCCGACCTGCGCGACGCCCTGGTCCGCACCCAGCGCGAAGTCGTCGCCCTGATCAAGCGCACCCAGGCCGCCGCCACCCCGCCGCCCACGCCCGCCGCCCCCCAGCCCCCCACGGCCGACGGCCAGTCCCTGGACACGCCGACCAGCGACCCGCGCATCCCCTACACCCCGCAGGAGACGCCCTCCCCGGAGAGCGGCGGCGCGGCGCGGAAGTCGGGGCGCCGCAGCACGACCGTGCGCCAGGCCGCCGCCGACCTCCAGGCGGACTTGGCCGACCTGGCCGCCCGCCACCCGAACGCGACCATCGAGATCACCTGGCAGGTCATCGAATGACGGACACCGCCACGGTCGCACCAGGCGCGGTCCGGCTGAACACCGCGACCGTCACCCAGTACCTGTCCTCGCAGTCCTCTCTCGCCGCCTCCCTCACGGGGGAGGGCGAGGGAGGCAGGCGCCGGGTCGTGCTGCTGCGGTCCGCACCGCAGTGGGACGGGCCCGCCGAACCCGTCTGGGGCGAGGGCCGCACGGCCGGCGTGGCGGTCGCGCCGTCGCCGCTCGCCGTCCACGAACTCGTCCTCGACCACCTGGCGGGCCGCCGTCCCGGCCCCGCCGTGCTGGTCGTCCTCACCGACCGGGAACAGAACGAACTCGACCCGGCGATCCTCGCCCGCGTCCACAAGCTGCGCATCGACACGGTCGACAGCTGGGACGTCGTCCGCGAGGCGTTCGGCGCCCGGCAGATAGACCCCCGGCTCAAGGACGTCAACTGGGCCGCCGAGGCCCTGCTCGACGCCACCCCGCCCGGCGGCTGGCCGGCCGTACCCGGCGGCTGGCTGTCCCGCCAGTACGCCCTCACCGCGCTCGCCCAGCGCCGCCTGCGCCTGGGCCGCTACGACACCGAGGGCGGCACGCGCCGCCCCGGCGACGACCGGCTCGACGCCCAGGCCCTGCTGCACTGGTCGACCCGGCCCGGCGCCCCCGAACGGCTCCTCGCCCTGCGCGGTCCCGAACGCGCCGGACTGTCCGCCTTCCTCGGCGAGGAGGACCAGGCCGGCCTCGCCGGCCGGGCCCTGCTCGCCCTCGTCGACGCCGAGCGCGGCGCGGACGCCGCCGCCTTCGGTCTCGTCTGCGCGGCGCTGTGGCAGCACGCCGAGCCCGCCCCCGAGACCTACCGGGCCCGGGGGCGCGCCGAACGCTACTTCGGGGACCAGCCCCCGGCGACCGGCGACCAGCTCGACGTCCTGGTGGCCGTCCTCGGACGAGCCGCCGAGGAGTACGTGACCACGCTGCTGGCGGCCGGGCACCGCACCGGTGGCACCGACGCCGACCAGGCCCGTGAGGCACGCCGCACCACCGGCATCGTGCTCGACCGGGCGTCCGCCCTGGCCCGACAGTTCGGCGCGGAGGAGGCCGTGGCGGCGAGCCCCGTCCTGCGCGGTGGACTCGAGGCCCGGTTCACCGCCGTCGGCCGGGCCCTCGCGTCGGGCGACACGGCCGCGGTGGCGGACGCCGTCCGCCGCCTGGAGGACCACCGGCTCGCCGCCGAGTCGGAAGAGGCCGCCCGCATCGAACGGGCCCGCATGGGTCAGCGTCTCGCCCGCTGGCTGGCCACCGACCCCTCTGCCGACGCCCCCACCGTCGCCGACGCCATACAGCGGCACGTCTCGGAGACCGGCTGGGTGGACCTCGCCCTGGAGCACATCGAGGCCGGTGGCGACCCGGACCCCGTCCTCAAGGCCGCCTACGACACCCTAGGCACCCGCGTCAGAGACCGGCGTCGGCAGATCGACGCGTCCTTCGCGCGCTCCCTGGCCGCCTGGACGCAGGCCGGCACCCAGCCTGGCTCCATGCTCACCGTCGAGACCTTCCTCGACCGCGTGGTCGGCCCGGCCGTGCGGCGCGGGGAGGAACGGCGGGTCCTGCTGCTCGTGCTCGACGGCATGAGCGCGGCCATCGCGAACGATCTGGGGGAGGAGCTGCGCCGCTCCTGGGCCGAGTTCGACCCGCTGCCCGAGGGCGACTCCCCGCGCCGACGGGCGATGGCCGCCGCCCTGCCCACCGTGACGGCCGTGTCCCGCACCTCCCTCTTCGCGGGCACCCTGATGAGGGGCACCCAGGCCGACGAGAAGCGGCTCTTCCCCGCGCTGAAACTGTGGGGCGGGGCCCCTGCCGCCGTGTTCCACAAGGACGACCTACGCACCGAGACCGCGGGCGACACCTTCGGCCCGGCGCTCACGGAAGCGCTGGCCGACGGCAGGACCCACGTCGCCGTCGTCCTCAACGCCATCGACGACCGGCTCGCCAAGGAGCAGAAGCTCGGCGACGGCGCCTGGCGGATCGACGACGTGCCCGGCCTGCGCGACCTGCTGAGGGTGGCGGCCACCCAGGGCATGGCGGTCGTCCTCACCAGCGACCACGGCCACGTCGTGGACCGGCACGGCACGAAGGTCGACACCGCCGACGACCCCGCTTCCGCCCGCCATCGCCCGCCCGGCGGCGGCCCGCTCGCGGAACGCGAGATCGCCCTCTCCGGGCCACGTGTGGTCTGGCCCAACCCCGGGGCCTCTATCGTCGCCCTGTGGGATGCCGACTCCCGCTACACCGCACTCAAGGCCGGCTACCACGGCGGGGCGTCGCTCGCCGAGGTCACCATCCCGGTGCTCGCTTTCCTGCCGTTCGGCGCGGAGCCGCCCAAGGGGTGGCGGGAACTGGGCGACCAGCGGCCGGCCTGGTGGGCTTTGGAGGAGACCGGAAAGGCACCGCTGCCGGACGAGCACGCCGCTCGGCCGGTGACCGCGACGGCTTCCGCTCCCAAGAAGCCGACAGGCAAGGCCAAGAAGGAGCAGGCACAAGTCGCCCGGACGCACGACACGCTCTTCGACGTCGCGTTGACAGCCGGGGGAGACGACACCCTGCTCACCCCGACCGTCGTCTCCCGCACCGAATCGCTGGTGATGGCACTGCTCGACTCGGAGACCTACCAGGCGCAGCTCGGCGGACTGGCCCGCAAGCCGCAGCAGGAGCAGGTCCACAAGGCGCTCGCCGCCCTACTGGACGCGGGCGGCACCCTGCCCGTGACCGCGCTCGCCCAGCGCGCCGGCATGCCCGTCTCACGGGGCGACGGCTTCGCCGCCGTTCTGCGTCAACTCCTCAACTACGACGGCGTACAAGTGCTCGAGACGCTGCCGGACGGCCGCACCGTGCGGCTCCACGAAGCGCTGCTGCGGGAGCAGTTCGCCCTTCGCAGGGGGTGAGGACCCGCCGGGGGTGCCTCGGAACTCGTCCGAGGCACCCCGAGCGGTCCGTCCGCCCAACGGCTTCTTCTCCGCAGGCGGTGCACGCCCGCTCCTCCTGACGACGGACCAGCATGGCGTATGAGGAACTGCCCCGCCGGCCATGTCACGACGCGAACGCCCGCAACACCTTCGCGAAGGTCGTCAGGTCGTCGATCATCTCGGGTGGGAGCGGCTTCTCGTCGAAATGGGCGATGCGGTTACGGATGTCTTTCACCCGCTTCAGCAGGCCGACGAACTGCTCCCGGGGCATGTTGGGCCACTTCAGCGCCTCCCAGTTGTGATTGGCTCGCTCGGCGAAGGACTGCTTCGTCTGGTCGCCGTCCAAGAGCCTGAGGTAGTCGCCGAACATCAGGTCCGACACTTGGCCGGTGCGTTGCTCCGGCTTCTTGTTCGTCTGGACCGCCTTGATGGCCTCCGTGTCCAGTGCTGCACCCAGGCAGCGGCGCAGCAGCGACTCGATCTCGCCCACGATGAAGAAGGGGCGCGCCGCTCCCTCGAAGCGCTCCGTGACGTCCGCAGCGGTGACGATGCCCGACAGGCACCCGTCGTCGCCGCGGACGAGCAGGTAGCCGTGCTCACGGATGACCGGAAGGGCGGTGAAGAACTCCTGGCGGGCGTCGGCGACGGGAAGCGAGTCCTTCTCCATGGCGTTGTCGAGTGTGGCTTCCTTTCCCGCCTCGTACATCTTCGCCACGGACGCCCAGGTGACGACTCCGTGGACCTGCGCCATGCCGGTGGTCACCGGTACTTGGGAGAGACCCTTCGTGCGCATGAGGAAGGTCGTCTGGGACAAGGGCGTGCCGGGACCGACGGACACCAGGCCGCGCCGCGCCGACGGCATGTCGCCGAGCAACAGCCGTTGCGGCAGAGCGTGCGAAGGCAGGGCTTCGTCCGCCTCGTCGGCCTCACCCTCCGGTTCGGCGGGCGTGCGCTGTGCGGGGAGGGCGGCCAGTGGCACGACGTCGACAGTGCTGCGCAGGCCGCAGACGGCGAAGTCCGGCAGCGTGGTCAGCCCCGCGTCCGTCAGCGACTGCGAGATCCGGTGCACCGTCCGGTGGTCCCGAACCCTCACCTGGAACAGATCGAGGATCTCCTGCACGGACACGGTCCGGCCTTTGAGCGACGCCACATCCCGTTCGTGCGTCCTGATCGTCATCGTGCGTCACTCTCCGGCAGGTCACGGAGCATGGTCCGCTTGCCCATCGCGGAGTGCACCAGATCCTGCAACTGCTTGGAGCGGTCGCGGTAAAAGCGCTCGTAGTCGTTCTCGCGCAGCGCGTCCGGATCGATCAGGTGTGTGGTGAGGACGTCGTCGAACCACTCGGGACGCATGTCGGACGCGGCGATCATCGTGGACAGGTACGACGACGGCGCCCCCGTCATGTCCATCGCGGCGCGATAGGACAAGGGAGTCTTGTTCACGATTGAGTTCGTCGGCTGCCCCCCACTGTTGCCCTGGCGAAACCATGCCTTCGGGAAGACCTGCCGGATGTCTACGCTGTACTCGTCCAGACGGCCGGGGCTGAGCGGAGCGCCCGTGTAGTGCCAGTCGACAGCCCCCTGTTTGATCAACAGGGCGTAGATGCCCTTGTAGGCAGCGCTGTTGCGGGTCGTGAGGCTGTCGAGACGCTCGACGAAGAAGAACGCCTCCGTGACGGTTTCGGGGGCCTTGTCGTCCTGCGCGATCCAGGGGACGAGCTGCTCGACGTCCTTCGTGAAGCGCGTGTCCGTGGAGCCGCCGTACATCTCCCCGAGCACCCCGCACCAGTACCACTGCTCGATCTTCTCCTCCGCCCCCAGACCGTCCGTCCCCGTGTCGAGGATGGCCCGGACGGCCGCGAGCGGGACGAGCTGCGTCTTGTACGGCAGGTCGGCCGGGCGGACGATGCATTGCCGTTCCAGGAAGTCGCCCACCCAGGCGAAGGCGTCGGCGAGCTTGGGTGCCAGACGGACGAAGTCGGTCAGGGGAAGGTCCAACAGGTCACGACGCTTGCAGGACACCGTGGTCCCGGTGCGCTCCTGCTTCCGCTCCCAGGTGCGCACCAATGCGATCGCCTGCAGGAAGTCGATGCTGCTCAGCCCGTTCTCCAGGCCACTGTCGACGCGGCCGAACACCGGGTACTTGCTCGCAAGTGCCTGCTTGATCTCGCGCCACACCTCTGGGAGCTGGTAGTAGTCCCCGGTCCGCTCGACGTAGTCACGGTCCCCGGCGTAGGTCGCCGTGAGCAGTTCGAAGACGTTCAGGGGTACACCGCCCGTGTTGACCCGCTCGAACACCGCACAGACGGCGTCCATGGAGGTGGAGGCGGCCAGCCGGATCATCGGCACCTGGAAGGCGCGAACCTGCTGGAGGACCGCTTCGTCGAACTGGCCCCACAGGTCCCAGTTCCGGTCCTCGTCCGCCTTGATGTAAGCCTTCTTCCACTCGTTGACGCGCTGGGCGTCGAAGACGAAATGGAGTGGGAAGAGGCCGGCCGCGCACTCGGCTTCGGTGGTGCTCAGGTCCAGTACCACGGTGCGGTTGAAGTCCGTCCGGAGCACCTTGTCGGCCGGGACGGACACGATGGCCTCGTCACGGTCCGCGGACGGCCCCACGGCCTTCACGATGTCGACGTAGTACCAGCGCTGGATGGCCTTGCCCCGGGCGTCCGCCGTTTCCACCGGGGCGTCCAGCCACAGCGACTGGAAGAGCGAGGTGAGGCGCTGCTGCCCGTCGAGCAGCAGGAGGTCGGCCTCCGGGTCCCCGTCAGGCCGAGACCCCGTGAGGGTTCGGGACCGGAAGCGGGTCGCGCCTCCGGTCTGCAGCGTCATCACGACGCCGAGCGGGTAGTCGAGCGTCACCGTCGCGATGATCGCCCTGATGCGATCGTCGTCCCACTTCCAGTTTCGCTGGAAGTCGGGCAACTGTAAGGAGCCCGAGGCGACATCCGCCAAGACGTCCTTGAGTTTCACGTTGTCGAGGGCTGCCATGTGACTCCACTCCCCACCCTGATCCATGTACGGAGAGTGATTCCAGCAGTACGCCGCGGTGCAGTCAACTGATCCGTCAACGCAGGCAGTGGGGCGGCCTGCGGTACAGACCGCCCCGAAGCCCTACGCGTCGCGCCGCACGTGGTTCAGCACGTTCAGCCCCGCACTGATGGCGGCGATGAACGCCCCGCCGCTACTCGTGAGAGTCACCAACGGGCTGACCTCCAGGGCCATCGTCGTGACGGCTGTGCCGAGCGAGACCACCCCGGACGCGAGATTGACAATGCTGATGTCACGCGCGGGGTGGTGGCACACCTGACGGGTCGAATCGGTCGACACCGGTCCTCCATTGACTTGTTGGCTCGCTTAGGGAAAAGCACACCTCACTCACGTGAGGTGTCGTCTTCTCCCGGCGATGCGCAGACGAGCTCTACGGAGCCCGCAACCAGCCACTTGCTGGTAAGAGTGCGCACGCCCAGCGAGTCAATGTGTCCTCCGAGAACGCGGTCGTCGGTTGTGTGCGCCATCCTGCCGCCTCGCAGTCGGGCAGGGCGGCCGCCTTCCGGGAATGGTCGGTTGTTGTCGATATGTCGTCGCCGGGGAGCTTGAATATGAACGAGAGTGATCGCTCCTGGTTGTGTCGCTGGACTTGTGACCATTCGCGTGGCAGGAGGCCGCGCCATGGCAGCGCCTCCTCCGCGGCCACTCCCGGTCCTGCACGGAAGTCCAGCGGGGGATGGAACACTGTTCTCCGTGAGCACCACCGGATCCCCGCGCCCCGCCCAGGTGAGCGCCGCCCGCCGCCGTACCGTTGTCGACGCCCTGCGCCGCGGGGCCGTACCGGAGAGCGGGCTCGACCTGCTCGCCACCGGGCTCGACCGGTTCGAGACGGCCCTCGACGCGGAACTGGACGCGGTCGCGTCCGGCGGGTCCGTGTTCAAGGCCGTGCGCGGCGAATACGGGTCGGGCAAGACCTTCTTCACTCGCTGGCTGGGGGAGCGGGCCAAGCGCCGCAACTTCGCCGTGGCCGAGATCCAGATCTCGGAGAACGAGACACCCCTGCACAAGCTGGAGACGGTATACCGGCGGCTCACCGAGCGCCTCACCACTTCCAGTTTCCCGCCCAGCGCCCTGCGTCCCGTGGTCGACGCCTGGTTCTACGCTCTGGAGGAGGACGCCCTTGCCGCCGGAGCGACCGAGGAGGAACTGCCCGGTGAGGTGGAGAAACTGCTCGTGGCGCGGCTCGCCGAGGTGTCCCGGCATGCCCCGTCCTTCGCCACCGCCCTGCGCGGCTACCGATCCGCCCTCGCAGACGGCGACGAGGCGACCGCCGCGGCCGTCCTGGCATGGCTCGGCGGCCAGCCGCACGTCGCGGCGGCGGCTCGTCGGTCCGCGGGTGTACGCGGCGACCTCGACCACTTCGGAGCGCTCGGCTTCCTGCAGGGCTTGCTCACCGTGCTGCGCGACTCCGGGCACACCGGGCTCTTCGTCGTCCTCGACGAGGTGGAGACGCTCCAGCGGGTCCGCTCCGACGCCCGCGACAAGGCGCTCAACGCGCTGCGGCAACTCATCGACGAGGTGCACTCCGGCCGCTTCCCCGGCCTGTACCTCGTCATCACCGGCACACCGGCCTTCTACGACGGCCAGCAGGGCGTCCAGCGCCTGGCCCCGCTCGCCCAGCGGCTCGCCACCGACTTCACCACCGACCCGCGCTTCGACAACCCCCGCGCGGTGCAGATCCGGCTGCCCGGCTTCACCCAGGAGTCCCTGGTCGGCCTCGGCGTCATCATCCGGGACCTGTACGCGGACGCCGCCACGTCGCCCGAGCGCGTGCGCACGGTCGTCGACGACACCTACGTCGCCGACCTCGCGCGGGCCGTCGGCGGAGCACTGGGCGGGAAGGTCGGAGTGGCGCCCCGGCTGTTCCTGAAGAAGCTCGTCGGGGACGTGCTCGACCGCGTGGACCAGTTCGACGACTTCGACCCCCGGCAGCACTACGAGCTGACGGTCGCGAGCAGTGAGCTCACCGACGTCGAGCGGAACCTGGCCGCCACGGTCATCGGCGGTTCCGCGTCCGCCGACGACATCGACCTGGAACTGTGATGGCGGACGCCGACAGCCCGGCCGGGGCGGAGCCGACCGGGGGAGAGGCCGACGTACTCGACCGGCTCGACCCCGTCGTCCTCCACCACATCGTCAACACCCTCGGCTGGCCCGACCTGCGCCCTCTGCAACGAGCGGCGATCACCCCGCTCATGGACGGCGAGGACGCCGTCCTGCTGGCCCCGACGGCCGGCGGCAAGACCGAGGCCGCCTGCTTCCCGCTGTTGTCGGCGATGGCCGAACAGCGGTGGACCGGCACCTCAGTGCTGTACCTGTGTCCCCTCAAGGCACTCCTCAACAACCTGGTCGGCCGCGTCGACACCTACGCCCAGTGGCTGGGACGGCGCGCCGCACTCTGGCACGGCGACACCAAGGAGTCACAGCGGCAGCGCATCCGCACCGAAGCACCGGACGTCCTGCTGACCACACCCGAGTCGCTCGAGGCGATGCTGATCGGCGTCAAGACCGACCACGCACGGCTGCTGGGCGGCGTACGGACCGTCGTCGTCGACGAGGTGCACGCCTTCGCGGGCGACGACCGGGGGTGGCACCTGCTCGCCGTGCTCGAACGGCTGGAGCGGGTCACCGGTCGGCCCATCCAGCGCATCGGCCTTTCGGCAACGGTCGGCAACCCCCAGCACCTGCTGCGCTGGTTGCAGGGCGCCGCGGCCGGCCACCGCGCCGGACGGGTCGTCGCACCGGGCGTTCACCTGCCCGCCACCGGTGCGGACGGAGGCGTGGATCAGGCCGACGAAGCTCCCTCCCGCAGGCCCGCCGGTGAGGTGGAACTCGACTACGTGGGCTCCCTCGACAACGCCGCCAAGCTCATCGCCGCCCTGCACCGCGGCGAGAAGCGCCTCGTCTTCTGCGACTCGCGCCGCCAGGTCGAGGAACTGGGCGCGGCGCTCCGCGCTCGCGAGGTGACCGTCTTCCTGTCCCACGCCTCCCTCTCCGTCGACGAACGCACCCGCTCCGAGCAGGCCTTCGCCGAGGCGCGCGACTGCGTCATCGTCTCCACCTCCACCCTGGAACTCGGCATCGACGTCGGCGACCTGGACCGCGTCATCCAGATCGACTCCCCGGCGTCCGTGGCCTCCTTCCTCCAACGCATCGGGCGCACGGGCAGGCGCGCGGGCACCCTGCGCAACTGTCTGTTCCTCACCACCACCAAGGACACGCTGCTCCAGGCGGCCGGCCTGCTGCTGCTCTGGTCACGAGGCTGGGTCGAACCGGTGCTCCCGCCGCCCGAGCCCCGTCACCTCGTGGCTCAACAGCTCCTGGCCGTCACCCTGCAACAGCACAAGCTGGGCGACCGCCTGTGGGACCGGCAGTGGAACGGACTTGCCCCCTTCGACAGGTCGGCCGCACCGATCCTGCGCCACCTCACCGAGGAAGGCTTCCTCGACAGTGACGGCGGCATGCTGTTCGTCGGCCCCGAGGCGGAACGGCGTTTCGGAAAGCGCCACTTCATCGAACTCACCGCCTCCTTCACCGCACCGCCGCAGTTCACCGTGCTCTCCGGGCGCACCGAGATCGGCCGCACCGACCCGAGTGTTCTCACCGAGGAACGGCCGGGCCCGCGGCGCCTGCTGCTCGGCGGGCGTAGCTGGCAGGTGACCTACATCGACTGGCTGCGCAAACGCGTCTTCGTCGAACCCGCCGACGGTGGCGGCATCGCCAAGTGGATGAACGGTGGCATCGCGGGCCTCTCCTACACCCTCACCCGTGCCATGCGGGAGGTGCTGCTCGGCACGGACCCGCCCGTCTCCCTCACCCGACGTGCCGAGGCGTGCCTGGCGGAGCAGCGCGAATCCGACGCCCCGGACACCGTCCGTCCCAGCGGCACACTGATCACACGCGTCGGCGCTGACGTCCGCTGGTGGACCTGGGCCGGCTACCGGGCCAACGCCACTCTCGCCGCCACCCTCCCCTCGGTGGCCGACCCCTTGCAGCGTCCCACCGACTGCTGGGTGCGCCTGCGCGAGGACCTCACTCCGGCCGACTGGCGCGCGGCCCGCGAAAGCGCGGGCGAGGGTTTCGTCCTGCCGGATGTGGACCCGCGGGCCGTACGCGGCTTGAAGTTCTCCGCCGCTCTACCGGAACGCCTCGCCGTCGCCACGGTTGCGGCCCGCCTCGCCGACTTCGAGAGCGCCCGCGCCGTACTCGCGGAGCCGGTGCGTTTCCAGCACACATCATGAGACCGGGCGGACAGAAGGAGTCGGCCGCTCACCTCCGACCGGCTCCGGCGTCACCACTGGATCACGTTGCGGGCCCTTCCAGCGGCACAAGCCCCGACGGCCTTCCTCGACCGCATTCCGGACGAGGAGCCCGTCATTGTCCTGGTCGAATGCGGCCCGGATGTCCGGCCCCAGACGCAGCCATCCGATCTCGCCCCGGCCTGGCCTCCGATGCGAGACCCCAACAGCGGCGCCCGTCCCGTCCGATCCGTCCCCGTGCCTGAGACTCCCGATCGGGAAGAACTGACCGCACCGTTCCTGCGGTTGTGCCGCCTGGTTGCCCTCGTCGCCGGGGGCCTCGGTGAAGTACGCCGACGCCCGCTCGGACGCCATGGTGCTCGGGGCAGTGGACGGTGCCTGGCAGCCAACCCGAGACTGTCGGGCTTCGCCTCCCTGACGGCTCACCGGGAACGCTGCACCCGCAACGCCCACGAGGCGCTCGGCCGAACCGAATACGCATGCGCCTACCGGGAAGGCCTGGGCGTCGGACTGCGTCAGGCGGTGGAGACCGCCTTGAGCAGCAACAACCCTTCCCGGGAACACCAGGTAGACCCAGCCCATGGAAGACGCATCGTGACGGGCGCACGCCCCTGATCCCGGCCGCCCCCCACCCCTCGGCCCGCATCCACCCACCGGCACGAGCCGATCGGCTGCGCACTAGGGTCGGCGTGGCCGTGTGCAGCCCGGTCGTTCTGACGAGGCACCGACGGGACGTGATGCGCGTGATAGTGGGGTTGGGTCCCTCCCTGGCCTGTGGCGTGGGAGCACTCGTCGTCCTGGCAGACGTCGCGGCGATGGCCTTGCCGGGCCGGCCGGAGCCCTGGACGCGGTACCTCCTGCGCCGCGCCGCTGCAGTGACCGCCTGGGCCGCGGCAGCCGTCTACTCGCTGGGCTTCTTCGCCGTCCTGTCGTCCGAGCAGGCGTTCGGCGACGGCGCGGACTCGATCCCGGCCCCGGCCTGCCGCGACGGATCCTCCCCGGAGGAGAAGCAGGGCCTCTCGCACCACCGCTCCTCCTACCTGCCGCTCCGCTTCGACTGCGTCCGCGACGACGGCACCGTGTACTCCAGCAGCCCCGCCTACGTCTGGATGAACTGGACGGCGGCGTCCCTCGCCCTGACCACTCCCGTGCTGGCGATCGGCGCGGGTTACGCGTCCGAACTCCGCGCACCCAAGGCAGAGGCGACGTCATGACGCTGCTGTGGGTCTTCGCCGTCCTGGGCGTCGGCTGGGTCGCACTGCGCGGTCTACTGGTGCATCCGCACCTGCCGCTGTGGGTGCGGACCTCGACGTTCTGGGCGGTGCCGTTCGGTGCCATCACCTGGGTGGTCATCATGGTCGCGGACGACCCGTCCCTGTTTCCGGAGACCGCGCCCTGCCCCAGGGAGCCGTACCAGAAGGGCATCATCGGCGACGGGGAGGTCTCCGGCGTCTCCACCCCGTTCCCGCCACGGGCCTACTGCCTGTGGGAGGACGGCACGACCTATGAACTCGCGCCGGGCGCACAATTCCTCTTCTGGGTCTTCTTCGCCGTGACGGTCGTCCCGCTGGGGGCGGGACTGTGGCACGCGGTGCGTAACACGCATGCGCTATTGCGGTAGTCGCCCCGTCCGCTGCGCACGACCCGCGCCCACCCGGCCCTGCTCACGGGGAGCCGCCGGGAGCCGCCGGGAGCCGCCATCCGGACGACCCTCATGAGGTGAACCGCCCCTGCACGCCCTGGATCGCCCGGTCCCGCCACACGCAGTACACGGCGGCCGGATTGTCGAAGTACCGCCACGGCAGGGCGTCCACATGGCCGTCGACCAGGCGGAACTGCTGCAACGCCAGGTCGTACCGGCCCTGTCGGGTGAGGAAGTAGGCCAGCAGATGCCGTACGGACGCCGTGTCCGGGTGGTCCGGCGGGGCGGCATCCGCGTCGGCCAGAGCGGCGTCGACCATGGCGACGAGAGAGGGCGTCCGGAAGTCGTCCGTCTCGGCGGTCGTGTCATGGTGCTCGTACCACGCAGTCAGTGGCAGTGCGGTGAGGAGACTGCCGGGCGGAGCCGTCGCCGCGGCCTCCTGCGCGAAGGTGGCGGCCAGGCCCGCCGACCCGCGCCATTTCGCGCACCAGTACTGGAGGGCGGCGCGGTGCGCGCCGTAGTGGTGCGGGTCCCGGACGGCCACCTCCTTCCAGATCTGCCGCATCTGCTCCCGGGATGCGCCGAGGCCGAGCGCGGCCCAGATCTCGGTGACGAACGGGCACGGGTCGCCCGGGTTGAGGTGCGCGGCGCGGGCGCACAACGCCGGTGCCTGGACGAGGACGTTGTGGAACTCCTGGAACTGCTTCCGGCTGGTCTCCCGGGCCCAGGCGGCGCCCCGCAGATGCCAGGCCAGGGACACCGTCGCCCGTGCCCGGATCAACGCGGCGTCGGGATCGTCGGGACCGACTGCCGTCTCCCACGTCTCCAGCCAACTCCCGGGACGCGCGGCCTCGTGGTCGCCCAATACGTCGGCGTGGAAGGAGCGGCGCCCCCAGTCACCCAGCTCCCTGCTCCGGGTCAGCAGTTGGGCCGCCGGCTCCCAGTCGCCCCGGGAGGCTGCGGCGTGTGCCCGTTCCAGCTCGGGGTCAGCGGCGACCTGCCGGGTGTTCTGGGCCGATCGCGGGCGCAGGCCGAGTGCCTGCGCCCGCCGTGCGGATCCCCTCGGCGCGGCGGGTCCGGTCATGGTGCGGCGGTATGCGGCGACAGCGATCACCGCCACCAGCGCGATCACGATGACGCGTGCGACATCCACGGACTATGCACCGCCCCGGCAGCGCATGACCGTCAGGGGGCCGTGTACACATGGGTGCACACGCACGAGTCGACCCATCGTGCGAGGTCCTCCAGGGAAGGGGTATGGGGCGGCGGAGCGTCAGAAGATCGCGAAGAACCTGGAGTATGCCTGCTGCCGGCACCTGTCGCAAAGGTGTTCGCAGTAGCTCGTAGGAGCGGCTGGGTGCCGTGGATGTCTCACGTCCGGGCAGCCGTCGGCTTGTGCTCTCCGACGCCGCAGCCAACGGCGTCCGCGAACTCGTGGGTGCCTGTTGTCTCCATTGCTTCACGGTGCTGTGCCAGTTGGGATCTCTGGGCGGGCGTGGCCCAGGACACCGATTAACGTTCCTGGTCGCAGGGGTGGGTTGGCCCGCACGTTGATATCGGGTCGAGGCGCTTCCTGCTCGCGTTGCACAGGGTGGTGCACGTGTTCCTGATCAGACCGATGCACGGGGGTACGGCGAATGCCGATGCGAGCCAGTACGTCGAACGACAGATCGTCCGGGACCTTCAGGTCTCCGTCCCGTCGGCGTGTGCTCCGGTTGGCCGGAGGCGGTCTCGCCCTGGCCGCTCTGACCGCGGGCACCGTGGGCTGCGACGAGGAAGCGGTGGACGTCGAGGATCCCGCCGCCGGTGCCGACAAGCCGAAGGACGGCGGCAGGGCCTCCGTCGACGCGGACGGCGCCGGCACCGACGGCACAGCCCCGGAACCGCTGTGGACGAAGTCGACCTCGGCCGAGACCTACGGGGACAACGACGAACTCCTGGTCGCGGGCGGCGTCGTACTCGCCAGCGGCAGCCCCCTGGCCGCCCTCGACACTGCGACCGGCCGCCAGAAGTGGTCCCTGCCGGGCGGCACCGTCCCCGGGGCGCCGCTGCTGCTCGGCAAGGGCACCCTGTACCTGGCCGGCAACACGTACGACGGCACCGTCACCGGATACGACCCGGCCTCCGGCAAGGAGACCTGGCGCAGCCGCCTGGGCGACGGCTACCGGCAGCCGCGGCCGATCGCGGTGGACGACGGGCAGGTCTACGTCATCGCCGAGATCCTCGAGGACGACGGCTCCTCGAAGACGAACGTCATCGCGGCTCTCGACAGCACCACCGGCAGAATCGCCTGGAGGGAACAGCGCGACCTGGGCACCATGCAGAACGGCATCCATGCCGCCGTCCGCGGCCGTCACCTCGTCTACACCGACTTCAAGAAGAACCTCACCGTGCGCGACACCGCCACCGGCAGTCAGGTGTGGACGCGGAAGACGACCAGGACGAACTACGGCTTCTTCGCCGTCCACCAGGATGTGGTCATCGTCCCGCAGGGGCAGAAGCTCCAGGCTTTCGACGTGTCCGACGGCAAGGAGAGGTGGTCCCTGGAGGCGGCGGACTTCGCCCTCTTCAAGGAGCCGGCCGTCGTGGAGGACGTGCTCTACATCGCCGACAGCGCCAGGACGATGCGGGCCGTCGATCCGCGGACGGGTCAGCAGCTCTGGACGTCCGAGGCGCTCGCGTCGGCGGGACTCCAGGTGCCGCGCCAGTACGTCAAGGCGGGCAACACCCTTTACGGCGCGACGGACCTGGACAAGCAGGGCGGCATCATCGCCATGGACGCGAAGACCGGCGAGGTGCGCTGGACGTTCAACGACGGGACCGGCGACCACCACACCTGGCTGGTGGCCACCGACGGCAAGCGCGTCTTCGCCCTGCACGGCACGGAGTTGCACGCACTGCCGGTGTGACGCTCGGCCGGACGCGCGGCGGGGGGCGTGACGCCGGGACCCGGGTGAGCGCGGAGGGGGCAGTGCCACCGCGCGGACCCCGCGGCTGACCCGCACGGGGCACTCCGGGCACTCGGCGAAGTCCCGTGCGTGGCCCGCCCCGCTCAGACGACCAGCCGAGAGGCAGGACACCGCACCGGCTCGCTTCCTGGCATACCACCGAACGATCTCCTCGACCTCGGGGGGCCTGGTCCACCACGGGTCGGCGAGCCACCAAGAACGGGAGAGACGCAACCGAGTTGGCGGGAACGGATCCGACGTCGTCGTCTGCTGAAGTCCGGCGGCCGACGGCGTCGCGGCCCCTCTTTCCTGGAGCCGGACGGGTCGGTCCGGGGAGCGGCTTCCGTTGACGTCGTCAACGTCCGCCGTTTATTGTCGCTGAACAGTGACCTGTGTACCTTTAGCCGTATGGCCAAGACCCCTGCCAGCCCGACGAACCCGTTGGTGACCGGCTCCGAAATCGCCCGCATCGCGGGTGTCACGCGTGCTGCCGTGTCGAACTGGCGACGGCGGTACGACGACTTCCCGGCACCCGCCGGAGGCGGGGCGAACAGTCCGCTCTACGACCTCGCAGAGGTGCAGGCGTGGCTGGACAAGCAGCGCAAGGGGCAGGACGTCACCGACGAGGTTCAGCTGTGGCAGGTGCTGCGCGGGGCATACGGCGACGACATGCTCAGTGGTCTCGCCGATCTGGCTCAGACGCTGGCCGCTCCTGACGAGGGGCCGCCGCCCGCACTCCCCGGTCGGGCTGTCGAGCTGGCGGGGCGCATGGCGGCGGCGAGCGGCTCGGCCGAGGTGGTGAACGGCCTGGTCGAGCGCTTCACGGAGTCGGTGCGGCGTGCGGGGTCGGACCAGGTGACGTCCCCCCGCGTGATCCGTGCGGTCCGCCGGGCGGCGGCCGACGTCGCGAAGGACGCGACGGTGGTCTTCGACCCCGCGTGCGGTGTCGGCACCCTCCTGCTCACCGTCGGCGCAGGGAAGGCCGCCCGACGGTACGGCCAGGAGGTGGACGCCCGCAGCGCACGGCTGGCCCAGTGGCGGGCCCGGCTCGCGGAACCGGCGCACCTGGAAGTCGCCCACGGCGACTCGCTCCGGTCCGACCAGTGGCCGGACTGCCGGGCCGATCTGGTCGTGTGCGACCCGCCGGTCAGTGACACCGACTGGGGCAGGGAGGAACTTCTGCTCGACCCCCGTTGGGAGCTGGGCACCCCGTCACGGGCCGAGGGAGAGCTGGCCTGGCTCCAGCACGCCTACGCGCACACCGCGCCCGGCGGTCACGTCATCATGGTCATGCCCGCCTCGGTGGCGTACCGCAAGGCCGGGCGGCGTATCCGTGCCGAACTCGTCCGCCGGGGCATCCTCATCCAGGTGACCGCACTGGCACCCGGTACCGCCGCCTCGCACGCGCTCCCGGTCCACCTGTGGCACCTGCGTCGGCCCCGGACACCTGACGACACGACCGGCACCGTCCGCATGGTCGACCTGACAGGCAACGAGCCGGACGGCCCGCTGGAGCCGAGACCCGAACAGACCCGGGACGTGGCGCAGATCGACCTGCTGGACGATCTGGTGGACCTCACTCCGAGCCGTCACGTCGAGGAGTTCCACCGCGACTACGTCGCCGAGTACGAGGCACTGAGCCGAGAACTGACCGAGCATGTGCGCCGCGTCGGCGAACTCCTCCCGTCCCTCGCCGCCGGCGCGGGCACGGGCGCCCTGGACGGGCCCAGCGTCAGCGTGTCCGATCTGATGCGAGCCGGTCTGGTGGAGAACGCTGACCCGGAGCCCGTCTCGGTGAGCGATCAGCTCGACACCGACTTCCTGCGCGGCTTCCTGCACAGCGCAGCGAACAGCCGCCGCTCGACCAGCGCCAGTGGAACGTTTCGGCTGGACGGCAAGGGTGCGCGGATCCCCCAGATGGACATCGTTGCTCAGCGTCGGTACGGCGCGGCGTTCCGCGCGCTCCGGGAGTTCGAGGAGCGGGCCCGTCGCGTGGCGGAGCTGAGCAGACAGATCGCCGCTCTCGCGCAGGACGGACTGAGCAATGGCGCACTTGCGCCAGAGGAACGGAGCGGTTGAGCGGAAACCACCCCGACGCACAACGGCGGTGACGGACTCGGCCCGCGGGCGCGGCCGAACTGGGAAGTACAGCAGTACGTAGAGCCGGCCCTTCCGTAGAGCCACGCACGCCGCCGGCTGTGGCTTGCCGATGCTCCTCAGTACCCCGGTGAGCACCTGGTCCTCGACACCGAGTTCTCGCAGCACCTGATCGGGACCGTGAGCGGACAACAGAGGATCGGCGCCGGTGACCGCCTGCCTTCACCCACTGGGTGCCGGCTGCTCGGTCTCGGCCACCTGGTGAACGTCGACCGGCCGCGTCGCGAAGCTGGTTGGACACAGGCGCTCGGACGCGCCGGAGTAGGGCCTCGGTGTGCAGCAGCGTTAACGGGTGCAGAAACGTCGCTGCCGACGTCAGCAAGCGAGGCCAACGCCGTGCGGGCGTTCGTTGATGCGGACGGTCCGCAGGCGCGGATCGCGGGCCCTGCCGACATTCTCGAGTGAAGCACCTGTCCGCCCGCAGCTCGGCCACCGTGCGGTGCCGCACCTCTGCAGGGCCTCCCGTACGCGCTCGGACGGGCTGCTCCGAGACGTTCGTAGCTGTCTCACAGGCTGCTGGTGGGTGCAAGCCGTGACGCGAGGCCCACTCTCCACCCTGACGTCCGGACGATGCGTGCCGATCGCGCGCGGCCGCATCTCACCTTCCGGTTGCTCGACGACCATGTGACGCCATGAATCGTGTTGACATAGTTAACAGGTTCCGGATACGTTGACGCATGTCCGTAGGGGTCATTGGCCCGTGAGGGCTGGCTGTGAACTGTCAATACTGTCCTTTGGGGGGACCATGTACGCCCGTAGTCGCACCACACTCGCCGTCCTCGCGGCCCTCGGCGCGCTCACTCTGACCGCCTGTGAGACCGGAAACACTGTCGTGGACAAGCCGAAGAGCAGTGCCGCGGACGAGGACGAGGGGAGTGCCAAGGGCTCCTCGAAGGAGAAGAAGAAGGAAAATGCCCCTGACATCGCCGAAGTCGGGGACACCCTGACCTTGCGGGGGATGGAGAACGGCAGCCAGTTGGACGTCACCGTTGTCAAGGTCGCCGACCCCGCGAAGTCGGCGGACCAGTTCATGGAGCCGGATGCGGGCAAGCGATGGGTTGGCGTGCAGTTCAAGCTCGTCAACACCGGTGAGGCTGCCTACAGCGACAGCCCTTCCAACGGTGCGCAGGTCGCTGACAGCGAGGGGCAGCAGTTCGACACCACGTTCGGGGACATCACGGCCGGTCCCACCATGGCGTCCAGCGTGAAGCTCAAGCCGGGTGCCCAGGGCCTCGGCTGGGTCGTCTTCGAGGTTCCCGAGGCGGCGAAGCTCGCCACCGTGCAGTTCACCATGGACTCGGGCTTCGCCGACCAGACCGGCGAGTGGAAGCTGGCTTAGCCGGAGTGGTCGCAGGGGGTCGCGTCAGCCGCCGGTCATCCGCTGCGCGACCTCCTCGAAGCCGACGAGCAAGCCATCGGGTTGCTGCTTCGGGCCGAGGGCGTGCTGGTGAATCACCGGGCTCCACCTTGCCCACCGGCCCGGGGTGGTGGGGCGCAACTCCCGTGGAGTGATCGGAACTGCTCGGCAAGCGTAGCCACCAGGAGCAGTCCGTGGCCCTGTTGGCCCGGTCACGCTGCGCTCCGCGCACTCACCCGGACGGCGACACCACCCGACCGGTGTCTGAACCCAGCCCGTGCCGTGTGCCGTACGGTGGGAGCGGCCGCTCGGCCGGTCGGTCCGGCGTGCAGGAGCGGGGTGTCGGGCGATGTGCCGGTTGCTCGAAATCGACAGGGGAGCATGCGAGATGCCCAGGACCACGCAACTGCGTACCTACACCGTCCGCGAAGGGCTGCTCGACGAGTGGGTGGAGCGTTGGCGCAACGACATCGTGCCGCTGCGGCTGAAGCTGGGCTTCGAGATCGGCGGTGCCTGGGTGGACCGGGAGCGCAACCACTTCGTCTGGCTCATCTCCTACGAGGGACCGGAGACCTTCGCGGAGCGCAACGCGCTGTACTGGGCGTCCCCCGAGCGTGAGGCGATGGGCCTCGACCCGGACGACTACCTGCTGCACACCGACGACCGCACGGTCGAGCAGCGCTACTGACCGCTTGCCGCAGACGGGTCGTCGGGCGGCAGGAGATGCTGTCGCCGCTCCTCGGCATCCAGCGTGCGGAACACACGTCCGCGCGCCCGAGCCTCCAGCCGGTCGTGATCGGGGTCCGCCGGCCACACCCGCGCCGTGCCGTCGGCCGAAGCCGTGAGCAGCCGCGTACCGTCCGCGGACCACTCCACGGACAGCACCTTGTCCCGGTGGACACCGACGACCGCCAGCTCCTCGAGCGTGGCGGCGGACCAGAGCCGCACCGTGCGGTCGTCCGAGCCGGTCGCGACACGACGGCCGTCCGGTGACCAGGCGACGGCACGGACCCGCCCCTCATGACCCTTCAGCACGTCGATGCGCCGACCGGTCACCGCATCCCATACGGCGGCCGTCCAATCGCCGGAGGCCGTGGCCACCTGCGTGTCGTCCGGTGACCAGGCGGCGTCCTCCACGTAGTTGCCGTGGCCGCGCAGTACGGTCAACTGGGTGCCGTCTGCCACGTCCCACAGGCGGCAGGTGCGATCGTCGGAGCAACTGGCCAGCTTCTGCCCGCTCGGCGACCACGCCACGCGTCCCACCCAGTCCTGGTGCCCGGTCAGTTTCCGCAACTCGGTGCCGTCGACGGCGGACACGAGGCGTACGGTGCCGTCGTGGCCGCCGGTAGCGACCCGTCGGGCGTCCGGTGACCACGAGCAGCCCTCGACGGGCTCACCGCGCAGTTCGAAGACCGTGCCGCCGGTGCCGTCCACCACGCGCACCAGTCCGTCCGCGGTGCTGAGGGCGATTCGCTCGCCGTGCGGCGCCCACGCCACGCTCCACACCCGCTCGCCCGGCGTCGTCACCGGCCCGGCCAGGACGCCGGAGTCCGCGCTCCAGATCCGCACCGTCCCGTCGTCCGAGGCGGTGGCGAGTCGGGTTCCGTCGCCGGACCACACGGCCTGGTGCACCGGTCCCTCGTGTCCCTGGACCAGGACCGACTCGGCTCCCCGCGGCTGGAGCTCCCACACCCGGCCGGTGCCGTCCGTCGACGCGGTGGCGAGCTGCGCGCCCGAGGGCGACCACGCGACGGCCCACACCGTGTCGACGTGGCCGCGCAGCACCGCGACCTCCTTGGCGTCCTCGGTGCTGACGATGCGCACCGTCCCGTCGGACGACGGGGAAGCGAGCAGCCGGCCGTCCGGTGAGAAGGCCAGGTTCCACACGTAGTCCGTGTGACCGCGCAGCAGCAGCCGCAGGGCGCCCGTGCGGGCGTCCCAGATCCGGGCGGTGTGGTCGCCTGACCCGGTGGCCAGCGACTGCCCGTCCGGCGACCACGCGAGGCCCTCCACGAACTCGGTGTGCCCGGTCAGGGTCGTCGTGGCGGTTCCGGTCGTCGCGTCCCAGACGATCACCGTGCGGTCGTGCGAGGCGGTGGCCAGGCGCGAGCCGTCCGGCTTCCAGGCCACCCCCCAGACGTCGCCGGTGTGGCCGCGCAGTTCGTGCACGAGCCGGCCGCTGTCGGCCTGCCAGACCCGGACCACCTGGTCCCTGAACGAGGCGGCGATCAGCGTTCCGTCCGGTGACCACGCCACCCGCCGGCCGATGCCACCGGCGCCGGTGAGCTGCCGGACCGGCTCGCCGGAAGCGGCGTCCCAGACGCGCACGACCTGGTCGCGCCCCACGGTGGCCAGCTGTGCCGCGTCGGGGGAGAAGGACACCGACTCCACCATGGCGCCGTCGCACGGCAGCACCCGCAGCGAACGCCCCGACTCCGCGTCGTACACCCGGGCAGTACCGTCCCGGGACGCGGTCGCCAGCAACCGCCCGTCGGCGGACCAGACGATGTCCCGGACCGTGTCCGTATGCCCGTCCAGCCGGGTCCGCAGATGACTCATGGCCAGCGCCGTCATCAGCCCCCGCCGTGCGGCCGGGGTCGGCGCGCACTCATCGAGCGCGGCCAGGGAGAGCAGCAGCGCCCGCTCTGGCTCGGTCTCCGCGCTCGCGAGCACCTGCCGGCCGATGCTGTCGGAGACGCGGGACAGGAAGGCCAGGTCCCGGCGCTGTGAGGCGGCCACGAGCGCACGGGCGGGAGCAGACGCCTGCCCGGCCTCGTCCAACGCGGCCAGCCACCGCTGGGCGACGGCGAGGCGCTCCCCGGTGAGAAGGTAGTCCGCGCTGCGCCCGGACCGTTCCCAGTCCACGGCCCACCGCTCCAGCTCGGCCCGCTCCCGCAGCCTTTCCGCCCGTGCCTCCGCCTCCTGGCGCAGGGGAGCCCACTGCCGGAACAGCGCCTCGTGCGTCACCTCCGCGTACGTGTCCCGGTAGCCGTCCGCGCTCTCCGCGGCCCCCTCGGCGGCGTAGGAGCGGATCAGGCGCGCCTCGACGAACGCGTCCACCACGTACCGCTCACGGTCGGTCAACTCGGACAGCCGCACCGGACGACGGGCGAGGTCCCGTTCCTCGACCGTGACGAACTTCAGCAACACCCGTAACGCCAAGTCGATGCTGCCTGGTGCGCCGAGGGCGGCCACCGTGTTGTCGGCCTGCCGGGCCAGCGCCCCCACCACACCTCCGAGCTGCTGATAGATCTCTGCGGTGACCGTGCCGCCCGGACCGCAGGCGAAGTACAGCTCCTGCAGGAGGTAGGCGAGCAGAGGCAGCGCGTCGTCCGTGCCGGTGTCGTCCACGATGGTCTCGACGAGATCGGGCTCGAACGAGATGCCCACCAGCGCGGCCGGCCGCTCCACGACCTGAACGAGCTGCGCCCGGCTCAACGTGCCGATGGCGACCGGGTGCTGAAGGAACGGGGCATGCCCGGTCCCGAGCAGTCGTCCCAGCAGGTCCACCCGGCATGTGGCCAGGACGCGGGCGGAAGGCTCCTGCCGCAGGCCCGCGTGCAGCGCCTCCAGGAACTGGGCCTGTTCCCGTTCACCCGCGAGGGTGACCAGCTCCTCGAACTGGTCGATGACGAGCAGCACCCGATGGAACTGCCCGGCCCGCAGCCGCGACAACTCGGCCGGCAGGCTCTCCGGCCCCTGCCGCAGCCGCCGCAGCACCGCGTCGGGCGTCTCCCTGCCGCCACCGGCCGAGGCCAGGGACGCGGCCAGTGCGTGCAAGGGGTTCGGCCCCGGTGAAAAGGGCGGCACGATCGTCCACCGGCGCCGGCGCAGCCGGGGCATGACCCCGGCCCGGACGAGTGACGATTTGCCGCTGCCGGACGCCCCCGTCAGCATGATGAAGCGGTCGGCGGGGCGAGTTGCGGAGGCGTGCAGCCGACGTGTCAGTTCGCCGGCCTGCGCCTCCCGGCCGAAGTAGACGGCAGCCTCGTCCTCGCCGAACGCGTCCAGCCCCGGGTACGGAATCCGGTCACGCGGCCACTCCGACGGATTGGGCGCCGGGTTCTCCAGCCGGTACACGACGACCTGGCCGACCACCATGGCGACGACCAACAGTCCGATGGCCGGCACCGACCACTGCTGGATCATCGACAGGGCCCAGGGAGCGTTGTCCTCGCTGGTGGCGTAGTTGGTGACGATCCCGAGCAGGCAGGCGACCAGCGCCAGCAGAACCTGCAGGACGAGCTGAAGTCGCTGCCTCATACGGCATCGATCCCCCGCCGACCGGCTCGGTACCCGCGCGGCACTGTCACGCTCCCACCCCGTCCGTCACCCTGTGGCCCTGGACGCTCAGGGACCGTGCCATGTGCACGGACTCGTTGATGCGCCGGGAACGGTGAACATCATCCGCGGACGACCAGGATGGCTTCAAGGACACCTGTGGAATCCGGCCAGTACAGGGCGAGATCATGGCAGCTGGGCGGCAGCGGCGACAGCAACGAGTGGTCGATCACACCTCGGCTCGTTGACTGCTTCAGCGTACGTGCGCTCGGTGGCCGGCGCCCAGCGCGTCGGTTACGCCGGACGCCGAATTCCCCGAGCGGTGATCAATCAGCCGTCGACTCCCCGCCCTTCGTCACTTCGCGAGGTGTGAATTCGCGCAGCAGGTGAGGGCGGCGTGATCAGGAGGAGCGCCAGCGATTGCGGCCGTCGGACCCGGCGCCGCAGACCATGGGGGTTCCTGCCTTGGTCACACCCATGGCGCCGGCCGGGGAGCAGAAGGACCCGGGATGCACGGTGCCGACACTGCTGCCGCCCCCGGACGACGAGGAGCTGCCGCCGTTGGAACCGCCGCCCCCGGTGGTGCCGTTGTCGTCACGACCACGGCTACGGTCACGGTCACTGTCGTGGTCGGGGTCGTTGGCGGGGATCTTGTACGTCGTGTCCTTCTGCGACGGGCACTTCTGGACGAGGTCGACGTCTGTCCACTGCCCCAGGTCGAGACGGACCGTGGTGGATGACGTGACGTCGCTGTCCTCCTCGGGGCGTTGGAAGCACACCCGCCACTCGTCGCCTTCCTCGGCGGCCTCCTCAGCCGTAGGGGCGTCGATGTCGAGGTAGACGTCGTCGAGCGTGACGCTGTCGAGGTCGATACCGGCCCGGTCCAGCGCCTTGACCGCTGTGTTGTAGGTGTCGCCGACGACATCCGGCATGGTGGGCCACGGCAGCGGGTCGCCGTCCTTGGCGGGGCAGGGTTCGCCGTCCTTGACGGCGGAGAAGTCGACGGACTGCGCGGCCGTGTCGGTTCGCTGGAAGCACACCGTCCACGCCGACCGCACGATGATCGTGCGCTTTTCCGGGGACGCGTCGTGATGCCCCGGTGTGAAGCCGGCCGCGCGGGCGCCCTTCTCCGCTTCGTCGAGGGCCGTGCCCGTGTAGTCGGCGAGAGCAGGGGCCTTCGTGGCGGTGGCGGACGGAGTGGCCGCGGCGGCGGCCTTGTCGTCGTTGTCCCGCGCGCGGGCCACGGACTTGTCCGGCTCGCTGTCATCGATCTGCCCGCTCATGCCCGCGCTGATCAGCATCAGGAAGAAGGCGCCGAACGTGGCGCCGAGCCTGGCGTACCAGCGCCATGCGGGCAGCACCCACACGGCCACCATGGCGGCGATCATCACGAGGAAGCCGAGCCCGAGGCTCACCGCACTGAGCAGAGCCACGAGGGCCAGGAGACCGAGCAGGGCGGGAGTGGTCCTCCACCAGGGCCGGGACGGGGGCGGAGTGGTGTTGTACGGGTTCACGGGGACTCTCTGGTTCTCCGGTGTGGGTTGTTGGTCGGCGAGTGTGGATCGGGTCGGTGCCGAACTGATGCCAGGGCAAGGAGTTCAACAGCTGTGGCGGCGGTGGTGTTACGCGAGCCTCGGAGGTGCAGCGGAAGCCGGGCGCGGTGCATCGGCTGTAGTCCTCCGGCTACGGCAGCCCGCAACGTGGTTGCGGCTCTATTGGGCGAACCGGACCCTCGCGTAACGGGGCGCCGAGAACCTGGCGCCACGGCCGTCTGCCTTGCGGAATGAAGGCCGGGCGACACTTCGCGAGCTTGTGGGCGCCCTGTGCGGGCTCGTGAGCGTACTTCGCGAGCTTGGTGGGGACGACAGCACGACGAGGACTGAACGTGAGGAGGACAGTTGACGGCTCGCCCCCTGACGTCCGCCGGGGCGATGCTCATTCCTTCCTCGCGCCGAGCTCCCTCTCGTCCCCCCGCAGGCGGCGTGCTCGCTCGGCGATCTCGCTGGAGAGCCTGATCCTGACCGAGTTGGCTCGGTCAAGGCTCTCGGTGCTGAGGCTTCTGGCCGTACTGACGCCCTTCACCCCTGTTTGCAGAGCCTTGGTTCTCACCTCGGTCGCTGCTTCCATCCATCGCCGGGCCTGCGATGACTGGCGACCGGACTCGATCCCGAGCCGTGCGTGGAAGTCATGGACGCCGGTCACCACGTGGTTGCTCGACTGGACCACAGCGGGGGACTTGGCCGGGTGCAGCAACACTTTCGTGTTGGCCGCCTCGGCAGCCGAGTTCATCCGTGCCACCAGGCGCTCGGTGCTCCGCGAGATGAGATCCAGCCGGTTCTGCCGGGCGGCTCGGAGGCCGAGCCGATGCCGGTCCAGCTGATCCGGATGTGCGTCCAGCACCCGGTCGAGTTCGAGTACGGAGATCGCGTCCTGCAGTTGGAAGCAGCGGGCCAGAACAGCCAACCACTCCAAAACCCTGGGCTCCATCTCCCTGACCGTCGACGCGAGATCACCGATCTTGGGCGTGGTCTCCAATGTGTCGGCGAGATGGTCGAGTTGGCGCAATGCGTACACCTGGGTCTCCGCGACCGCGGTAGGCGCGGTCTGCACCTTCGACCAGGTGACTTCGGAGACGCCGCCCACCCGCTCCCGAATGGTCATGGTCTCCTCGATCACGAGGTCCATCCCGATCATGCGGGACAACGCGGCGTCCTTCTGGGCGCGGAGCACGTCGTCGACCTTCGCGTCGATCGTGGCCAGGTAGTCGGTGATCTCGTCCATCGTCTGCTGCATCGCGAGCTGGGCCATGAGCCCTGCCGCACCAGCCAGCCGCGCAGGGTTGGTCAGGAAGGAGCCGGCCCCCTTCTCGACCTGGAGCCAGTTCTTGATCGATCCGGGCCTCCCCACCATCGCGTGGGTGACGCCTGGCGACTTTCCTTCCATCAGTCCGAACTTCCGGACACGCTCCCCGGACTCCTTGGTCAGCTTCACCCAGCGTCCGGACTCGGCGGCAATGTCCGCACCCACCTGCGCGAAGGCGGCGCCGGTGCCGAACCCGGATGTCAGTCGCTGCACTCCGAGGGGCTTCGACGGCAGCCCTTCCGAGGTGAGGAAGCGGTCCACGTCCGTCTCGTTCCCGATGACCGCCAGGCCGTCGCCGTCGCTGATGAGCTGGATCTCGTTGTCCATCGCCTGCTCCTGTGTGGCTTGCCGTAGGGGAAGTGGCCGAGATTGGGGTGACGGACACGGGGGCGGCCGGTGACCACCCGGAGCTTGCGAGTGCATCCGTAGGAGTCCCGCAACGTCGCCTCGGGGGACTTCGGTTCGGCAGGCGGGAGGCCTAAAGCCGTAACCCAGAGGCTGGCTGTGCCGTGTACGTTCCGCGACCTGCCGTGCCCGGGTGAACGGGAGCCCCCTCATACGTCGCTGCCCACCCGTCATGACAGCGAGCGCTCGGCGGCAGGGCTACAGTACACGAATGTCGCTGCCGTGAATAAGTTGTCGTCTGTTGACATCGCCAACGTGCATCCTTGGTCAGGTGTGCGACGGGGTGGGAGGAAGAGCATGGCGCGTGGACGTGTGGGTGACTCCTGGGCCTCCCCTTTGCGGACGGGCGCGGAGCCTCGCGCTGGGGCGCCGAACACGAGTGACTGCCTCACGAGTTGGCTCGGATAAGGCTGCCCGTGGACTTGGAGGAATCGCACATGCACGCAGAAATCGACAACCCTGATCGTGAAAAGGTTGCACGGGACGGAGGAGAAGAGGGAGCCGCCATCCGGTCGCCGGTCACAGGGGCGTGGGGCCGCCGCCCGGGGGCTCCCCGGACCGACACCCGCGCGCGCCCGCATGCCATGCCCACCGATCGGCGACCGTTCACCCACCCGGGTCACTCCACCACCCGCACGCAACAGTGACCGCGCGCCCCCGCGCTCCCCACCGCACCATGGGCCTGTTACCGACCGGCCAACCGATCGGTACCGGTCGGACGAGAAGGAGGAGCCGGATGGGTGAGCTGTACATCGACGGCCAGTGGGTGAACGCGGAGGCCGGCGGCAGGCGGGACGTCGTCAACCCGTACGACGCCTCCGTCGTCACCACGGTCGACGAGGCCGACGCCACCGACGTGGACCGCGCGGTACGCGCCGCACGGCGGGCCTTCGTCGAGGAGGACTGGGCGAACGCACCCACCCGGCAGCGCGCCGACGTGCTGATGCGCGTCCACGACCTGCTGCTGCGCGACCGGGACGAGATCGCCCGGACCGAGACCCTCGACACCGGCAAGACGCTGACCGAGGCACGCATCGACGTGGAGGACGTGGCGAACGCCTTCCGGTACTTCGCGGAACTGGCGGGCAAGGACGGCGGCCGGATCGTGGACGTCGGCCCGGACGTGCTCAGCCGGGTCGTCTACCAGCCCGTCGGGGTGTGCGCGCTCATCGCACCCTGGAACTATCCGCTGCTCCAGGCGTCCTGGAAGGTGGCGCCGGCCCTCGCCGCCGGGAACACCTTCGTCCTCAAGCCGAGCGAGACCACCCCGCTCACCACGATCGCCATGATCCGGCTGATCGAGGAGGCCGGCGCCCCGCCCGGTGTCGCCAACCTGGTGCTGGGCGCCGGGGCGACCGTCGGCGCGGCGCTCACCTCCCACCCCGAGGTCGACCTGGTGTCGTTCACCGGGGGTCTGGCCACCGGTCGCGCCATCATGGCGGCCGCCGCCGAGGGGCCGAAGAACATCGCCCTCGAACTGGGCGGCAAGAACCCCAACATCGTGTTCGAGGACGCCGACTTCGACGCGGCCGTGGACTACGCGCTGGACGCGGCCTTCCTGCACGCCGGGCAGGTGTGCTCCGCCGGTTCGCGCCTGCTGGTGCAGGACTCCCTGCACGACCGGTTCGTCGACGCCCTCGCCGAGCGGGCCCGGGCGATCCGTCTCGGCAACGGCATGGAGGAGGGCACCGAGAGCGGACCGCTCAGTTCCGCCGAGCACCGGGACAAGGTCGAGCGGCACATCGCCGCCGCCCTGGAGGAGGGCGCCCGCCTCGTCACCGGCGGCACCCGCCCCGACGACCCCGCCCTCAGTAACGGCTTCTTCCTGCTGCCCACCATCTTCGCCGACTGCGACCGCACCATGAGCATCGTCCAGGAGGAGGTCTTCGGTCCGGTCGTCACCGTCGAGCGCTTCCGCACCGAGGACGAGGCCGTGGAACTGGCCAACGACACCCGCTACGGACTGGCCGGCGGTGTCTGGACCTCCGAGGCGAGCCGCGCCCAGCGCGTCGCCCAGCGACTCCGCCACGGCACCGTGTGGATCAACGACTTCCACCCCTACGTCCCTCAGGCCGAGTGGGGCGGGTTCGGCCGCTCCGGCGTCGGACGCGAGCTGGGGCCCACGGGTCTGCGCGAGTACCAGGAGGCCAAGCACATCTACCAGAACCTCGCCCCGGGCCCGTCCGGCTGGTTCAAGGGCTGAGCCCGCGCCCACGGGCGGAACCGGCACCGCCCCCAGCACCCCAAGAGCAGGTCAGAGCAGATCAGAGCAGGTCAGAGCAGGCCAGAGCAGGTCAGAGAACGGCAGAGCACGTCCGAGCGCGCAGAGCACCGCAAGAGCACGCGAAGAGCCCCGAAGAAAGGCACTCCATGGCCGCCCCCACCACCCCGCACGGCGCCGAGTCCTCGTACGACTACGTCATCGTCGGCGGAGGCACCGCCGGCTGTGTGCTCGCTGCCCGACTGAGCGAGGACCCCGACTGCCGCGTCTGCGTGATCGAGGGCGGCCCCAGTGACGTCGGGGACGAGCGCGTCCTGCGCCTGCGCAACTGGATCAACCTGCTGGGCACCGAGTACGACTACGGGTACACCACGGTCGAACAGCCCCGCGGCAACTCCCACATCCTCCACTCACGGGCCCGTGTGCTCGGCGGCTGTTCCTCCCACAACACCCTGATCAGCTTCATGCCGCTGCCGCAGGATCTCGACGACTGGGTGTCCGCCGGCTGCACCGGCTGGGACCCGGCGACGATCCTGCCGTACCGGGACCGCCTGCTGACCAAGATCGTCCCGGTGGCCGAGGCGGACCGGAACCCCATCGCGAAGGACTTCGTCACCGCCGCCTCCCGCGCCACCGGCGTCCCGGTCGTCGACGACTTCAACGCCGAACCCTTCGCCGACGGCACCGGCTTCTTCTCGCTCGCCTACGAGCCCGAGGGCAACCTGCGGTCCTCCGCGTCCGTCGCCTACCTCCACCCGGTCCTGGACCGCCCCAACCTCACTCTCCTCCTGGAGACGTGGGCCCACCGGCTGCTCACCGACGAGGCGGGCAGGCTCACCCGGGTCGCCGTCAGGGGTGCCGACGGGGAGCCCGCCACCGTGCGCGCGAACCGTGAACTCGTGCTGTGCGCCGGGGCCATCGACACCCCGCGCCTGCTCATGCTGTCCGGCATCGGTCCGGCCGACGACCTGCGCCGCCTGGGCATCGACGTCCATGTCGACCTGCCGGGCGTGGGGGAGAACCTGCTGGATCACCCCGAGTCCATCATCCTCTGGGAGACGGACGGCCCGTTGCCGCCCAACTCCGCCATGGACTCCGACGCCGGCCTGTTCCTCAGGCTCGACAAAGGGCAGCCGCGCCCGGACCTGATGTTCCACTTCTACCAGGTGCCGTTCACCGTCAACACCGAACGCCTGGGCTACCCGGTTCCGGAGCACGGCGTCTGCATGACGCCCAACGTGCCCAGGGCGCGCTCCACCGGCCGCATGTGGCTGCGCAGTTCCAACCCGTCCGAGCACCCCGCGCTGGACTTCCGGTACTTCACCGATCCCGACGGCCACGACGAACGCACCATCGTCGAGGGTCTGAAGCTGGCCCGTGAGGTCGCCGCCACCGACCCGCTCAAGGACTGGCTCGTCCGCGAGGTCGCCCCCGGCCCGACCGTCACCTCCGACGCCGACCTGTCGGAGTACGGGCGCCGCGCCGCCCACACCGTCTACCACCCCGCGGGCACCTGCCGCATGGGTGCCGCGGACGACCCGATGGCCGTCTGCGACCCGGAGATGAAGCTGCGCGGCGTCGAGGGCGTGCGGGTCGTCGACGCGTCGGTGTTCCCCACGATGCCGACGATCAACCCCATGGTGACCGTGCTGCTCGCCGCCGAACGCGCCGCCGATCTCCTCACCGGCAAGCAGGGGCCGAACGGCGGGAGCCGGACGCAGTGACGGGGCCGCGACCGCGACGGGTGCGCGGCGCCTTCGGACGTCCTGCGCCCGCGACGCGCCCCACCGGACACCCGGCTCCGCCTGCCGGTGGGGCGCCGGCTCCGCCCGCACGAGCCGCACCGGCTCCCCCTGCCCGTGCCGCACCGGCAGCGACCGCATGGGCCGCGCAGGGTCCGCACCGTCCGTCCCTGCTGCCCGGGGCTCCGCACCCCGTACGCGCGTTGCACGGGACCCGGCACCACCACCGCTGCGTGGTGCGCACCGCGCGGCGAGCGGCAGCGCGGGTGCCTGCCGCTCGCCGCCCGACGTCCGTCCGTGTCGCTCGGGACCGGGCGGCCCCGCCGACGCCGGCCGCGCGCCACCGGGAGCGTCCGGCTCACGAACCGCCGGGCCGAGTGGGTTTCCAGCCCGTCCGGCCGGTTCGATCCGCTGCCACCGGGGCATCAGGATTCTGCCTCGCCCCACGTGCCCCGTTCCCCCGGGGCGTTCGAGCAATGACCTGAGGCCCCGCGAGGGCCGCGGGCAGCGGCAGGGTGCCGCCCCGCACGGGACGGCACGTCCCGGGCCTCAGCGAAGGAGGAAGCGACCATGTCGAGAGCTGGCGACAAGGATCCCGCAGCGGTACCGGACGACTTGCAGGTGGCCGACGAGGTGACGGGACCGGCCCGGCTGAAGCCGGTCGTCTTCTTCGGCGCCGCCTTCCTGGTCCTCGCGATCTCGATCTGGGCGATCATCACCCCGAGCGGCGCGGAGACGGTCATCGGTGTGGCCGTCGGCAAGATCTCCAGCTGGTTCGGCTGGTACTACTTCGCCGCAGCGACCCTCTATCTGGTCTTCGTCGTGTTCATCGCGGTCTCCAAGTACGGCACCGTGAAGCTGGGCCCCAAGCACTCCAAGCCCGACTACGGGCTCTTCACCTGGGGGTCGATGCTGTTCGCGGCGGGCATCGGCATCGACCTGATGTTCTTCTCCGTCTCCGGGCCGGTCAGTCACTACCTCGCGCCGCCGCAGGGTGACCCGGAATCCCTCGAAGCCGCGCGTCAGGCCGTCGTGTGGACCCTGTTCCACTACGGCATCACGGGCTGGGCGATGTACGCGCTGATGGGCATGGCGCTCGGTTACTTCTCCTTCCGCTACAAGCTGCCGCTCGCGATCCGCTCGGCGCTCTATCCGATCATCGGCCGCCGGATCCACGGCCGGATCGGCGACACCGTCGACCTGGCGGCCATCATCGGCACGGTCTTCGGTATCGGCGTGACCCTCGGCATCGGCGTCGTCCAGCTGAACTACGGCCTGAAGGTCCTCTTCGACGTGCCGGAAGGGCTGGCCGCGCAGATCGCACTGATCGTCGTCGCCGTGGGCATGGCCACCGCGTCGGCCGCATCCGGCGTGGACAAGGGCATCCGCCGGCTGTCGCAGCTCAACGTCCTCCTCGCCGCCCTGTTGATGTTCTACATCCTCGTCGTCGGCGAACCGTTCCGGCTGCTGAACGCCGTCGTCCAGAACGTCGGTGACTACGTCAGCGGCTTCCCCTCGATGACCCTCAACACCTTCGCCTACGACCAGCCCACCGAGTGGCTGGACGCGTGGACGCTGTTCTTCTGGGCCTGGTGGATCGCCTGGGCGCCGTTCGTCGGACTCTTCCTGGCCCGCATCTCCCGCGGCCGGACCCTGCGCGAGTTCATCGCCGCCACGCTGATCATCCCGTTCCTGTTCACCGGGCTCTTCCTGGCGATCTTCGGCAACAGCGCCCTGTTCCTGGTGCGGGACGGCAACACGGAGTTCGGCGAAACCGCCATGAACGTCCCCGAGCAGGGCTTCTACACTCTGCTGGACCAGTACCCCGGCTTCCTCTTCAGTGCCGGACTGGCGACGTTCGTCGGACTGCTGCTCTACGTCACGTCCGCCGACTCCGGCGCCCTGGTCATGGGCAACCTCAGCGCCGAGCTGCCCACCCCGGTGACCGACGCGCCCACCTACCTGCGCATCTTCTGGGCCGTGGCGACGGGGCTGCTCACCCTCGCGATGCTCATCGTGGGCGGGGTGCAGGCGCTCACCAACGCCACCATCATCATGGGCCTGCCCTTCTCCTTCGTGATGTTCCTGATCATGGCCGGCCTCTTCCTGGCGTTGCGCACCGAACGCATGCGCGTCGAAGCGACGGCCACCACGCTCCCGGGATCGCTCTCCGGGCGCACGGTGACGCCGCAAAGCCTGCCGGGAGCCCCGAACTGGCGGCACCGGCTGGCCCGGACCATGGCCTTCCCCGGCCGACGGGCCGCCGCACGCTTCGTGGACCAGGTGTGCCGCCCCGCCTTCCAGGATGTCGCCGCGGAACTGCGGGAGCAGGGCAGGGAGGCCGAGGTCGTGGAAGGAACCGTCGAAGCCACCGGCATTCCCCACGTCGGCCTGCGCGTGCCGATCGGCACCAGTGACGAATTCGTCTACGAGGTCTGGCCCGTCGAACGCCCGACGCCCGCCTTCGCCACCCGGTCCGTCAGCACGCACGACTCCTACGTCCGCTTCGAGGTCCGGCTCGCCGAGGGCAACCAGGACTACAACGTGATGGGTTACACCAAGGAGCAGCTCATCGCCGACAGCCTCGACCAGTACGAGCGTCACCTGGAGTTCCTGCGGGTGCGCGACGAGGCGACCAGCCGGTCCGGCTTCCCGGACCACCGTCCGGACGCCCCGGACGCCCACCTGCCGGAGGAGTGAGGGACGGGGATGTCCATCCCGCGTGGGCATCGGGGGCACCCCGACCCCCGAACTGCGGACCCCGTGCCCTGAACTGCGGACCCCGGGCCATGGGCCTCGGGACCCGGGCCCCGGACCCGGGACCCCGGACCCGGAGCCCGGACCTCGGGACGGGGCGGGGCAGGGCGCCTCACAGATGTCCCTGCCCCGTACGGCTGGTCTGACGGCCTGTTCGCTGCGGCCCGGTCATCCGAGCGGTGCACTGTTCCTCTGTGCACCGCTCTCGACATCTTCGGGGTCGGGCGCCGTGGAGGATGGGGGCCAGGGACGAGTCACAGGCCTTCACCGGTCGCGACGTGGGGGAGCGGCGTCACGCGCACGACGTCGGGCAACCTGCGGCTTCGGGTCACTCGAACAGGTGAAGCTAGGGGGAACGGGCACGCGACGGCAGGCCGGACCGTTCGAGCAAGTGACGGGAACCACTCCCGTCGTGGTACGCACGTCGAAGCCGCAAGCAACGGGGGACACACATGAGCCTGCACTTCCACCGCAATCCCGACGGAACGACGACCGGGCGCAACGAGGCCAACGGCTTCACCGTGACGCTCTCCGACGAGGAGGAGGTGAAGCGGCAGTTGTACGAGGACGCCGGGTGGACGTACACGCCTCCGCCGCCTCCGGTCCCACAGGGATTCCACCGGTTTCCGCTGGTGCACGAGGTGTTCGAGGCGATCGGTTTCGGGGACGAACGATATGCGGAGGTGCGGAGGCGACCGCCGAAGGGCTGCGTTCCGGTCGACTGGGGCTGCTTCGCCTTGGAGTGCGAGCGGCCGGGGCGGACGCTGATGGACGCGGTGGCCGGCACCGTCGCGGAGATCCGGCGCGAGCACGGGCTGGTCATGACCAGCCTCGGCGTGGAGAAACCGGACGAGTGGCTCGGCTGCGACCGCGACGGTCCTGCGGCGCACACCGTGGCGCACCTGGTGCTGATGGCGGCCCACAGGGCCCGGTCGCTCGGGTACGGACGCAAGGACCTGGTCCGGCTGCTCGATGCGACGGGGATCGCTTAGGGCGAGGCCACGCCATCCCGGGTCGGCGGCCCCGAGGCCGAGGCCGAGGCCGGGGAACGGGGGACGGGGAACGGCGGACGGGGAACGGATAACGCGGAGCGGGGAACCGGGAACCGGGGACGGACAACGCGGAACGGGGAGCCGGGAACCGGGAACGGACGAGGATCGCACGGGACGGACGGGAACGACGCGTCTCGAACGTCGTGACCCTGTTTCGAGCCTCACCCGACCGCCCCTGACCAGGCCCTCGCCCGGCCGCCCTCGGCACGGCTCTCGGCGTCAGCCGGCGACCAGTTCCCGTGGGCCGGTCTGCTCGGACGGCTGCGGCCGTGCGGACCGCTCCGCCGTCCCTGCCTGGACCCGCGAGGTCCGCCACAGCCACAGCACGTCCCTGCCGAACGACCACAGCAGCAGACCGAGGGCCGACGCGACCACCGCGACATTGGCCGCGTGCGGCAGCAGGGCCGCACCCGCCAGCAACAACAGCACACCCTGCAGCGCGGCCACCGTCTTGCGGGCCGCACTCGGCGGGAGAGGGGCGGTCAGCCACGGCCAGATGCGTGCCGCGGCGACGAACACGTACCGCATGCCGCCGATCAGCAGCACCCACGGCCCCATGGCCATCGACAGGTACACACTCAGCACCAGGATCAGGAAGGCATCCACCTCCATGTCGAACCGGGCACCCAGCGCAGTCGACGTACCCGTCCTGCGCGCCACCTTGCCGTCGACGCCGTCGAGGATCAGCGCGACGGCCGTCAGGCCCACGAAGAGGGAAACGGGCGGGGAGTCGTGGAAGGAGTCGGCCACCAGGGCGGTGACGCCCCCGACGAGAATGGCCCGGCCGAGCGTGACACGGTTGGCGGCGCCGAAGGACCGTGACCCGGACCGGTGCAGAGCCCGCGAGAGGACCGCCCAGGTCGCGAGGGCGAACGCGAGACCGGTGAGCCAGCCCGCCGGCCCCATGCCGATCGCCGAGCCGAGCAGCACCAGCAGCAGGACCTGTACGCCCGCCCCCACGGCGGTCTCCTGCTGTACGAGCCTCGCGTCGTAACTGTTGTTCAGGGCCACCGAACACCCTCCGGCCGAGTGACAGATTTGATCAACGCCGCTACCTTGTGCGCGGCCTGTGCACCCCTCGGTACGCGTGCAGGTTCCCGATCGTTCAGGAGGATTTCGATGGACCGCACCGCTCGCGCGTTCTGGCTCGCCTCACCCGGGCGGGGTGAGATCCGGGAAGTGCGGCTGCCTCGGCCCGGTGACGACGAGGTGCTGGTGCGGTCGTTGTACAGCGGAGTGAGCCGGGGGACGGAGACGCTGGTGTTTCGCGGCGGGGTGCCGGAGAGCCAGCACGCGGCGATGCGGGCGCCGTTCCAGGAGGGCGACTTCCCGGGGCCGGTGAAGTACGGGTATCTCAACGTCGGGGTCGTCGAGGAAGGGCCGTCGCACCTCACCGGCAGGACCGTCTTCAGCCTCTACCCCCACCAGACGCGGTACGTCGTGCCGGCCGCGGCGGTGACCCCCGTCCCCGACGGGGTGCCCGCGGGCCGGGCCGTGCTCGCCGGGACCGTGGAGACGGCCGTGAACGCCCTGTGGGACGCCGCTCCCCTCGTCGGTGACCGGATCGCCGTGATCGGCGGGGGAATGGTCGGCTGTTCGGTGGCCGCCCTGCTGGCCCGCTTCCCCGGGGTCCGCGTGCAACTCGTCGACAGCGATCCCGCACGGGAGGCCACGGCTCGCGCCCTCGGGGTCGGGTTCGCCCTTCCGGAGGATGCCCTCGGCGAGTGCGACCTCGTCGTACACGCCAGTGCCACCGAGCAAGGGCTCGGCCGGGCCCTGGAGTTGCTGACCGCCGAGGGCACGGTCGTCGAGCTGAGCTGGTACGGGGACCGCCGGATCGCGCTGCCGCTGGGCGAGGCCTTCCATTCACGGCGGCTCGTCATCCGCAGCAGTCAGGTCGGTACGGTCTCGCCGGCTCGCGCGGGCCGCACCTACGCCGACCGGCTGGCCCTCGCCCTGGACCTGCTGGCCGATCCGGCGCTCGACGCCCTGATCACGGGGGAGTCCGCATTCGAGGAACTGCCGGACGTCATGCCCCGACTGGCCTCCGGCGACATCCCGGCCCTGTGCCACCGCGTGCGCTACGACACCGCCTGACCCGGCGCACACGCCGGCCCGACCGACCTGACCAAGCCGACCGACCCGACCGAACCACCCGACCGAATCACCCGAGCACGCGCGGCACCGGCGGCTTCCCGCCCGGACGGATCCGTCCCCGACGGCGCATCAGCACCCCGCACCCGCATCCGCACCCCGGCCCTCGCAGACCCATCCCCCCCACACCCCCGCCGGGCCTGCTGAGCCGGCCCGCCCGCCTGCCTGCCGCCCTTCAGCCTGGTGAGTGCGCCACGCACCTCACGGGCGACTCCGGCCGCCGCGCGGTTCCGTCGCCCCGCGGTTCCGTCGTCCCACCGTCCCGCCGTCCGGTTGCCCTGCCGTCCTCGCCGCGCCTTCTGACCGCCGCCCGCGTTCCTCACGTCGATGCCGCCCCGGGCGAACCACCAGGGCGCCGCCTCGCGCACGCCACCCAAGAGCTACCCCCACCCGGGCGACCGAGCCTGGCCCGGGCCCTGCACCACCACCCGCTCCCGCCGCTCCACCACCGGGCCCTGCCCAATGACCCGCAACCGACAACCGACAACAGACACCCGACAACCGGCACCCGGCCCCTCCCCATCGCGCCGGTGACCGCAAGGAACCGGCCGCACCGCCTGACCTGAGAAAAGAGGTACCGAAGGCTGAACACGGGAAGGGAGTCAGCCGTACTACACGACATCCCCGGCGGACTTCGGCCGGGGAGCAGACGCGCCGCACCTGGAGGGTCGTCCGTTGTTCAGCATCACCGTCCGCGATCACATCATGATCGCCCACAGTTTCCGCGGCGAGGTCTTCGGACCGGCCCAGCGCCTGCACGGGGCCACGTTCCTCGTGGACGCCACGTTCCGGCGCGAACAGCTGGACCAGGACAACATCGTCGTCGACATCGGTCTCGCCACGCAGGAACTCGGGGCCCTCGTCGGCGAGCTGAACTACCGCAATCTCGACAACGAGCCGGACTTCGCGGGGATCAACACCTCGACGGAGTACCTGGCGAAGGTCATCGCCGACCGACTGGCGGAGCGCATTCAGAAGGGGGCCCTCGGGGAGGGCGCCAAGGGCCTCTCGGGCCTCACCGTCACGCTGCACGAGTCGCACATCGCGTGGGCGAGTTACGAGCGTGCGCTGTGACCGACACGACCCTGCACACCGCCGACACCGCCGACACCGCCACGGCAACGGCCACCACCACCGCCGACGCGGCCACCGAAGCCGGCCACACGGTCACCGAAGCCGGTGGCGCCACCCCCGGCACCACCGCCGAACGGGCGAGGACCACCCGTCTGGGTTATGTTCCCCGACAGGCGTCCTTCCCCAGGAACGACGGGATCATCCCCATGTCCCTGCGCATGGTCCACTTCGTGATGCCGGGCGGCGTCGACGACCCGTCCGCGCCGAGCGGCGGCAACGCCTACGACCGCCGGGTCTGCCTCGACCTGCCCGGGTTCGGATGGGGCGTCCACAAGCACGCCGTGGCCGGTTCCTGGCCCCGCCCCGACTCGGCCGCCCGCGCGCACCTCGCCCGCACGCTGCGGCAGCTCCCCGACGGCACCGCCGTCCTGCTCGACGGGCTGGTCGCCTGCGGTGTCCCGGACATCATCGTGCCCGAGGCGGAGCGCCTGCGGCTGGCCGTACTGGTCCACCTCCCGCTCGGTGACGAGACCGGCCTGGAGCCCGCCATGGCCGCCGAGCTGGACACCCGCGAGCGGGCGGTGCTCCGCGCGGTGCACGCGGTCGTCGCCACCAGCGACTGGGCGGTGCGCCGCCTCGTCTCGCACCACGGTCTCGACCCCGAGCGGGTGCACGTCGCCGCGCCCGGAGCCGACATCGCGCCCCTCGCCCCCGGCACCGACGGGGTGTCCCGGCTGCTGTGCGTGGCCGCCGTGACCCCGCGCAAGGGTCAGCACCGGCTGGTGGAGGCCCTGGCGACGGTCGCCGACCTGCCGTGGACGTGCAGTCTCGTCGGCGGGACGGCCCAGGACCCCGAGTACGTAGCGCACCTCCGGTCCCTGATCCGCACGCACGGTCTCGAGGACCGGCTGGAACTGGCCGGACCGCGATCCGGCGCCGACCTCGACGCCAGCTACGCGGCCGCCGACCTGATGGTCCTCACCTCCTACGCCGAGACCTACGGGATGGCGGTCACCGAGGCGCTGGCCCGGGGCATCCCGGTCCTGGCGAGCGACGTGGGCGGGGTGCCCGAGGCGGTCGGGCGCGCACCGGACGGCGGAGTGCCGGGCATCCTGGTCCCGCCGGAGGACCCGGCCGCCATCGCCGCCGAACTGCGCGGCTGGTTCGGCGAGCCGGACGTCCGGCGCCGGCTGAAGGCCGCCGCCCGGGGACGGCGTGCCGCACTCGGCGGCTGGGCGAGTACCGCGCAGAGCCTGGCGGGCGTCCTGCGCCGGCTGCCGGCCGAGTCCCGGGGGAGGGCCGCGTGACCGAGCAGGCGACGACACCGCACGCCGGGGTGATCCCGGCCCAGCCCGGACCCCGGCAGGCCGCCGACACGGCCACCGGTTCGCGAGGGGGCACCATGCACGCCGGGAACCACGCAGCAGGACCCCCGGCCGGGTCGGCCGGGTCGGCCGGAACCTCCGTCATCCCCGGCGCCGGGCCCGTCGCTCCGGCGGCGGCAGCCGCCCCGACGGCCTCGCCCGCCCCACCCGCCGCGGGCGACGCGGCGGCCGGGTCCGCCGCCACGGGCGGGCTCCGGCCCGGTGAGCGGGCCACCGTGAAGCTGCGCGACACCGGCGACGAGGAACCGGCCCGCTACGCGCCCGAGTGGCTGCAACTGCGGGAGCCCGCCGACGCGGTCGCCCGCTCCCACGACCTCCTGGACCCGCTGCGCATCCGGCTCGCCAACCTGCCGCAGCGGGCCGACGGCCTGGTCATCCACGACATCGGCTGCGGCACTGGGTCGATGGGCCGCTGGCTCGCCCCGCACCTGGACGGCGCCCAGCACTGGATCCTGTACGACCGGGACCCCTACCTGCTGCACTTCGCGGCCGTGGGCTCCCCGCGGTCGTCCGCCGACGGCAGCCGGGTGTCCGTCGAGACCCGGCGCGGTGACGTCGCCCGGCTCACCCCGGACGCCCTGTCCGGAGCCTCCCTCGTCACGGCCTCCGCGCTGCTGGACGTCCTGACCCGGGACGAGGTCGGCGCACTCGCCGCCGCCTGCGCCGGCGCGGGCTGCCCGGCCCTGCTCACGCTGTCCGTCGCCGGACGCGTCGAACTGACCGCCCCGCATCCGATGGACCAGGAGATCACCGAGGCGTTCAACGCCCACCAGCGCCGGGGCGGATTGCTCGGTCCCGACGCCGCGACGGCCGCCGCCGACGCGTTCGCCGAGCACGGCGCGACCGTGCGGCTGACCCCGAGCCCCTGGCGGCTGGGCCCGGAGCAGGCCGCCCTGACCGAGCAGTGGCTGCGCGGCTGGGTCGGCGCGGCGGTGGAGGAGCGTCCCGCACTGGCGGAGCGCGCCGGGCGTTACCTGGCGGAGCGCCTGGAGGCCTGCGCCGCGGGGGAGTTGCGGGTCGTCGTGCACCACACCGACCTGCTGGCCCTGTGCCGGCCGTCGGGCAGCACCGCATGAGTACGCGGCCGACTGCCGCCACCGGGCCGTCCGCCGCCGCCCCGGCCGACGCGGGGCGGACGGCGCAGGACGGGCCCGAGGCGGGGGAGCGGGCGGCGGGACGGGCGGGTGTCCGGGCTCGTGCCCTGCTCGCCCGGTTCAACTCCCCGGTCGTGCGCACCCGTCTCGGCACCCTCGCCGGGCTGGCCATCCTGGCGGTGCTGATGTGGCGTCTGGGCACCGGAGTCCTCCTGGACGGACTGCGCCGGATCGACGGTCCGGCCCTGCTCGCCGCCCTCGCGGTCGGGCTGGTCACCACCGTGTTCAGCGCCTGGCGCTGGTCCCTGGTGTCCCGGGGTCTCGGCATCCGGCTGCCGCTCGGCCGCGCCGTCGCCGACTACTACCGGGCCCTGTTCCTCAACGCGGCCCTGCCCGGCGGTGTGGTGGGCGACGTCCACCGGGCCGTGCACCACGGGCGCAGCACCGGCGACCTGGGACGCGGCGTGCGGGCCGTCGTCCTGGAACGGGCGGCCGGGCAGCTCGCGCTGTTCGCCGCCGGTGCCGCCGTGCTGCTCACCGTGCCCTCCCCGGTGCTCGACGAGGCCCGGCAGGCCGCCCCGCTGGTGGGCCTCGGTGCGCTGGGCGCCTGCGCGGTCGCCCTCGCGCTGCGCATGAACCGGGCGACGCCGTCCCGGCGCGGCCGGGCGCTGCGCCGGATGCTCGCCGAAGCCCGGGAGGGGCTGCTGTCCCGCAGGAACGGGCCCGGGGTGCTGATCTCCTCGGTCGTCGTCCTGGCGGGGCACCTCGCGATGTTCGTGCTCGCCGCCCGCGTCATCGGGACGGACGCGGCGGTGAGCCGCCTGCTGCCGCTCGCCGTGCTGGCCCTGCTGGCGATGAGCCTGCCGCTGAACGTCGGCGGGTGGGGGCCCCGGGAGGGCGTCACCGCGTGGGCGTTCGGCGCGGCCGGACTCGGTGCGGGCCAGGGGCTGGCCGTCGCGGTGGTCTACGGGGTGCTGTGCCTGGTGGCCAGCCTGCCAGGGCTCGTCGTCCTCGCCGTGCGCTGGTACGCGGGGCTGCGTGCCGCGCGGCGCACGGTCACTGAGCCCGGGGTGCGGGACGCGGCCGGAGCCGGCCACCGGCGCCCCTCGCCCCGAACCGCGGTGCCGGACGCGTCAGGGCCGTCCGGCACCCGGGCCGCAGCACCCGCCTCGGCCGGAGGGCCGGCCTCGGCCGCAGTGCCCGCGCCAGCCGCAGCGTCCGGCCCGGCCACCGTGTCGGCCCCGGTCGCCGAGACCGCCGTACCAGCGCCGGGCCCCGCCGGGGGCGTACGGGCGGCCGCAGTACCCGCCGCAGCCGCGTCCGTGCCCGCCCCCGCCGAACCACCGCCAAGAGCCCTCCCCGCCCCGGTGACCGCCGGCGCGGCAGCTCACCCCGTGGCGGTGACGTCGCCTCCCGGGGCGCCTCCCGGAGGGCCGCCCGGCGTGTCACCCGAGGGAGCGTGCGGCGCGTCACCTACGGGGTCCCGCGGGGTGTCGTCCGTCAGGAGGGTGAGGTATGCGCCGAAGGAATCCGCGAAGGCGGCCAGGAGTTCCTTCCCCTTTTCCGCGGAGCCCAGGGAAGGGCGTCCGATGACACCGGAATCGGTATAGGCGGACATACCCAGGGTCAGCAGGTGACGCCGGTCGTCCGCGACGAAATCGGCCGTCTCATATCCGGGACGGAGCAATTCGGGATGAGCGTGCAGAAGGATGGAGGTCTCGATTTCCCCCGCGTGCATGTCCGTGAGCAGCGAGGTGGCCACCCCGGCCCGTTCCAGGGCCGCTTCCCAGTCCTCCACGGCCGGGAAGAGCGCCATGCGTTCGCCCCGGGCGGAGGCCTCCTGGACGACGTTGCCGAGGACGTAGTTGCCCCCGTGTCCGTTGACCAGCACCAACGTGTCCACGCCGGACCGGCGCAGCGAGTCGGCGATGTCCCGTACGACCGCGTGCAGGGTCACGGAGGAGATCGAGACGGTCCCCGGCCAGGCCGCGTGCTCGTGCGAGCAGGAGATCGTCACCGGAGGAAGGAGGTGCACCGGATACGCGCCGGCGATCTCCCGCGCGATGGCACAGGCCACCAGCGTGTCCGTCGCCAGCGGCAGGTACGCACCGTGCTGTTCGTAACTCCCCACCGGAAGAATCGCGATCTGCCGTGAGACGACGGAGCCCCGCTTGCGTACATCCTCTGTAGTATCCGCCGGCAACAGACCGTGCACCGGGCCGGATGCCGCCGACCGCTTTGGTGAACCACTCATATCGTCACGGCCTTTCGTCTCTGCTTAGGAACCCGAGAATCATGACAGAAAACGTAGGCGTACTCGGCAAGAAGCCCCCGCGGCGGACCGGCGTGGAACGCGTCGTCAACGCCCCCCTGCCCACCGTGTACGGGCCCTTCCAGGCGATCGGCTATCTGGACCACGACCGCGGGGACGAACAAGTCGCCCTCGTGCACGGTGACATAGGGGCGGAGGGTGTCCTGGTCCGGCTGCACTCGGAGTGCCTGACCGGGGACGCGTTCGGTTCGCAGCACTGCGAATGCGGTGACCAGCTCGACGCCGCGATGCGTGCCGTGGTCGCCGAAGGGGCGGGCGTCGTCGTCTACTTGAGGGGCCACGAGGGCCGGGGCATCGGTCTGCTGGCGAAGCTGCGGGCGATGGCCCTGCAGGCCGAGGGGCTGGACACCGTCGAGGCGAACCTCGCCCTCGGCCTGCCGGTGGACGCCCGCGACTACGCCGTCGCCGCCGGCATGCTGCAGGACCTGGGCGTGCGCTCGGTCCGGCTGATGTCCAACAACCCCCGCAAGCGCGAGGCGCTGGTCCGCCACGGCGTGCAGGTCGCCGAGCAGGTGCCGCTGCTGATCCCGCCGTGCGAGAGCAACATCACCTACCTGCGCACCAAGCGGGAGCGCCTGGACCACCACCTGCCGCACCTGGACGCGGTGGCCGCCCACCCGTCCTGACCGGCAGCGCCGGCCGGGACCGATGGGGCCCCGGCCGCAGCCGGTTCCGACGAAGTCCGGGCCCGCGTCGGTTCCGACGAAGTCCGGGCATGCGCCGGTACCGACGTGGTCCCGGCCGCAGCCGGTGCCGGCGAAGTCCCGGCCCGAGAACCGGTACCGGCGAAGTCCCGGCCCAAGCCGGTACCGGCGAAGGGCCGGTCAGGCGACCGCCTCGTGCACCAGCCGCCGGAGGTCACGGAAGACCGTGTGCGAGGACCGGGGCCGTACCTGCGTGTAGAACTGCACGGTCAGGTCGCGGCCCGGGTCGACCCAGAACGCGGTGGTGGCGACCCCGGTCCAGCCGAACGTGCCCGCGGACGACGGCTCCCGCGTCCGGGACGGATCCGTCACCACGGACACGCCGAGACCGAAGCCCACGCCGTCGTTGCCGGGGTCGTCGTGCGCCGGGCGGCTGCCGAACGCCCGCAGATCGGCGCCGCCGGGCAGGTGGTTGCGGGTCATCAGGTCCACCGTGTCCGCAGCGAGCAGCCGCACCCCGTCGAGCTCCCCGCGCCGCCGCAGCATCTCCGTGAAGCGGTGCACGTCGTACGCGGACGCCACCATCCCGCCGCTGCCCGACAGGAACCGCGGCCGCCCCCGCAACGGCAGCCCGGCGACGGGCTCGATACCGCCGTCCTCCGTCTCCCCGTACAGCTCCGCGAGACGTTCCGCCTGCTGTTCGCTCACCTCGAACCCGGCGTCCGTCATGCCCAGCGGGCGGAACACCCGCTCGGTCAGGAACACGTCCAGCGGCTGCCCGGACACCACCTCGATCACCCGGGCCAGCACGTTCGAGGCGACCGAGTAGTTCCACTGGGTGCCCGGGTCGAACTGCAACGGCAGCCGCGCGTAGGCGTCGACGGTCTCCGCGAGGTCCGCCCCCGGCAGCACCGAGGACTCCAGCCCGGCCTCCCGGTACAGGGCGTCCACGGGGTGGGTGCCGTAGAAGGCGAACGTCAGGCCCGCCGTGTGTGTCATCAGGTGCCGCACCAGCATCGGCCCGGCCGCCGGACGGGTCCGCACCTGCGCGCCGGACCCGCCGTCGTAGACCCGGGGCTCGGCGAACGCCGGCAGGTGGCGTCCCACCGGGTCGTCCAGCGACAGCAGTCCCTCCTGCACCAGCAGCAGCGCACCCACCGCCGTCACCGGTTTGGTCATGGAGTAGATCCGCCACAGCGTGTCCGCGCGCACCGGCAGCCCCGCCGCCACGTCGCGCCGCCCGTACGCCGTCAGGTGGGCGACGCGTCCGCCCCGAGCCACCGCCACCAGGAACCCCGGCAGCCGCCCCTCGTCCACCTGCCGGGCGAAGTGCCGGTCCAGACGCTCCAACGCCCCCGCGTCCAGCCCGGCCGGCTCCGGCCCGGTCTCTTGCTCCAGCACGGTCATCGTTCTCCTCGGTCCTGTCTCCCCCCACGCGCCGTGATCATGCGTGGCGGTGCCAGCGGACTACCCCGCCGGACGGCCGGGGGAACGTGCGCCCCCGGCGAACCGTTGATCGAAGTATGACCCAGGACACCGCCCAGCACGCACTGCTCGCCCTCCTCGCCGAGAGCAACAGCGGGGTGCTCGTCACCCTCAAGGGCGACGGACGGCCGCAGCTGTCGAACGTCAACCACGCCTACGACCCCGACGGAAGGATCGTGCGCGTCTCCGTCACCGACGACCGGGCCAAGACCCGCAACCTGCGGCGGGACCCCCGGGCCTCCTACCACGTCACCACCGACGACCGCTGGGCGTACACGGTCGCGGAGGGCACCGCCGACCTCTCACCCGTCGCCCGCGACCCCTACGACGCCACCGTGGAGGAACTGATCCGGCTGTACCGCGACGTGCAGGGCGAGCATCCCGACTGGGACGACTACCGCGCCGCCATGGTGCGCGACCGGCGCCTCGTCCTGCGCCTGCACGTGGAGCGCGCCTACGGCATCCCCAGACGCCCCGCGTCCTGACCGGGCCGCCCGCCCCCGGTGTTCCACTCGGCGATCACCGGACGCCCGTGCTCCAGCGACAGCCGGCTCAGCGTGCCCGTCTCCAGCCGGAACAGCCGCCCGTACGCGGCGGACAGGCCGAGCCGGCGGGCCGTGAGGACGCGCAGCAGGTGACCGTGCGCCACCAGCATCACGTCACCGTCGTCGAGGGACCGGGCCGCCCGGGCCAGGACCCGGTCGGCCCGCGCGCCCACCTCGTCCGGTGACTCACCGGGCAGCTGCGGGCCGGGCGGCACCCCGTCGGCCCACAGGTCCCAGTCGGGGCGGGTCCGGCGGATCGTCGCGGTGGTGACGCCCTCGTAGGCGCCGTAGTCCCACTCGCGCAGATCCGGTTCCTGCTCCGCCCCGGTCAGCCCGGCCAGCTCGGCGGTGCGGCGCGCCCTCTCCAGCGGACTGGTGAGCACGAGGGCGAAGTCCCGGCCCGCCAGCAGCGGGGCCAGGGACCGGGCCTGTTCCTCGCCGTGCGGTGTGAGGGGCAGGTCGGTACGGCCGGTGTGCCGCCCCGACCTGCTCCACTCCGTCTCACCGTGCCGCGCCAGCAGCAGATCCCCCACGCCCCTACGGTTCCTTCCGCGACGCCTCGACGGCGTGCCCGCCGAACTGGTTGCGCAGCGCCGCGATCATCTTCATCTGGGGCGAGTCCTCCTGCCGGGAGGAGAACCGCGCGAAGAGCGACGCGGTGATCGCGGGCAGCGGCACCGCGTTGTCGATGGCCGCCTCGACGGTCCAGCGGCCCTCGCCCGAGTCGTCGGCGTAGCCGCGCAGGTTCCGCAGGTGCTCGTCGTCGTCCAGCGCGTCCACGGCGAGGTCCAGCAGCCAGGAGCGGATGACGGTGCCGTCCTGCCAGGAGCGGAACACCTCGCGGACGTTGTCCACCGAGTCCACGGCCTCCAGCAGCTCCCAGCCCTCGGCATACGCCTGCATCATGGCGTACTCGATGCCGTTGTGCACCATCTTCGCGAAGTGCCCGGCGCCCACCTTGCCGGCGTGGACGAACCCGTAGGGGCCCTCCGGCTTGAGCGCGTCGAACACCGGCCGCAGCCGGTCCACGTGCTCCTTGTCGCCGCCCACCATCAGGGCGTAGCCGTTCTTCAGCCCCCACACACCGCCCGAGACGCCCGCGTCGACGAAGCCGATGCCGCGCGTGCCCAGTTCCCGGGCGTGCCGCTCGTCGTCCGTCCAGCGGGAGTTGCCGCCGTCGACGACGGTGTCGCCGGGCTTGAGGAGGCTGGCCAGCTGGTCGATGACGTGCTGGGTCACCTCGCCGGCCGGCACCATCACCCACACCGTGCGCGGAGCCTCCAGCTCGTCCACGAGATCCGCCAGGTGTTCGACGTCCGACCGCTCGGGGTCGGTGTCGAAACCGACGACGGTGTGCCCGGCGTTGCGCAGCCGTTCGCGCATGTTGCCGCCCATTTTCCCGAGGCCGACAAGACCGATCTGCATGTCAGGTTCACTTCCTGGAGTTCACGGCGGGCGGCCGGCGGCACGCCCGTGGACGGGGGAGGGACCCGGGCCGGGCCGCCCCGGCCCGGGTCCCGTGGTGGCTGTCAGGCGGGGACGGCGGCCCCCTCCGCGGCGTCGCCCCGCAGGGCGATCGCGTACATCTCGTCCGCGTCGAGCCTTCGCAGCTCCTCGGCGATGAGCTCGGAGGTCGGCCGGATCTTCAGCGCCAGCCGCCGCGACGGCTGCCCCGGCAGGGACAGCGTGGCCAGCGGGCCCTCGGGGCGGTCGATGACGATCTCACCGTCCGCGGTGCCCAGCCGCACCCCCGTCACCACGGGGCCGGCCGTCTCCACCCGCTCCACCGGCACACCCAGCCGGGCGTGCAGCCAGCGGGCCAGGAGTTCGGCACTGGGGTTGTCCGCCTCGGTCTCCACGGCCGCCGACGTCACGGTGAGCCGGGCCTGGTCCAGGGCGGCCGCCAGCATCGAACGCCACGGCGTCAGCCGCGTCCACGCCAGGTCGGTGTCCCCGGGCGCGTACGAACGCACCCTGGTCCGCAGCATCTCCAGGGCGTGCTCGGCCGCGTACAGGTCGGTGATCCTGCGCTGGGCCAGTGCGCCCAGCGGATCCTTCGAGGGCACCTCGGGCGCGTCCACCGGCCACCACACGACCACGGGCGCGTCCGGCAGCAGCAGCGGCAGCACCACCGAGTCGGCGTGGTCGGACACCTCCCCGTACGTCCGCAGCACGACCGTCTCGCCGGCTCCGGCCTCCGAGCCCACCCGCACCTCGGCGTCCAGCCGCGGATGCGTGCGGTCACGGGGTGTGCGGGCGTGCCGCTTGATGACGACCAGGGTGCGCGAGGGGTGCTCGTGCGAGGCCTCCTCGGCCGCCTTGATCGAGTCGTAGGCGTTCTCCTCGTCCGTGACGATCACCATCGTCAGGACCATGCCGACGGCCGGGGTGCCGATGGCGCGGCGGCCCTTCACCAGCGCCTTGTTGATGTTGCTTGCCGTGGTGTCGGTCAGGTCGATCTTCATGGCCTGCGCCAGCTCCGTCCGTCTCGTGCGAGCATCTCGTCGGCTTCCACGGGGCCCCAGCTGCCCGACGCGTACTGGGCGGGCCTGCCGTGGGACGCCCAGTACGCCTCGACCGGGTCGAGGATCCGCCAGGACTCTTCCACCTCCTGGTGACGGGGGAACAGGTTGGCGTCCCCCAGCAGCACGTCGAGGAGCAGCCGTTCGTACGCCTCCGGGCTGGACTCGGTGAACGACTCGCCGTAGGCGAAGTCCATCGACACGTCCCGGATCTCCATCGACGTGCCCGGAACCTTGGAACCGAACCGGACCGTCATGCCCTCCTCCGGCTGCACCCGGATGACGATCGCGTTCTCGCACAGTTCCTCGGTCGCGGTCGCGTCGAAGGGGGAGTGCGGGGCCCGCTGGAAGACCACCGCGATCTCGGTGACCCGGCGGCCCAGCCGCTTGCCGGTGCGCAGGTAGAACGGGACGCCCGCCCAGCGGCGGTTGTCGATGCCCAGCTTGATCGCCGCGTAGGTGTCGGTGGTGGAGGAGGCGTCGATGCCGTCCTCCTCCAGGTAGCCGCGCACCTGCGTCCCGCCCTGCCAGGCGGCGGTGTACTGGCCCCGCACGGTGTGCAGACCGAGGTCGTCCGGCAGCCGCACCGCCCGGAACACCTTCAGCTTCTCGGTCAGCAGCGAGCGCGCGTCGAACGCGGCGGGCTCCTCCATCGCGGTCAGCGCCAGCAGTTGCAGCAGGTGGTTCTGGATGACGTCGCGGGCCGCGCCGATGCCGTCGTAGTAGCCGGCCCGGCCGCCGATGCCGATGTCCTCGGCCATGGTGATCTGCACGTGGTCGACGAACGACCGGTTCCACACCGGTTCGAACATGGTGTTGGCGAAGCGCAGCGCCAGGATGTTCTGGACCGTCTCCTTGCCCAGGTAGTGGTCGATCCGGAACACCTGCTCGGGCTCGAACACGTCGTGCACGATCGCGTTCAGCTCCTTGGCCGACTCCAGGTCGTGCCCGAACGGCTTCTCGATGACCGCCCGCCGCCAGGACCCGCCGGGCGCGTCCGCCAGGCCGTGCTTCTTCAGCTGCTGGACCACCTTCGGGAAGAACTTCGGCGGCACCGACAGGTAGAACGCGTGGTTGCCGCCGGTGCCCCGGGAGACGTCCACTTCCTCCACGGCGGACCGCAGCTGCTTGAACGCCGAGTCGTCGCCGAAGTCGCCGGGCACGAAGCGCATGCCTTCGGCGAGCTGCTGCCACACCTCCTCCCGGAAGGGGGTGCGCGCGTGCTCCTTGACCGCGTCGTGGACCTCCTGCGCGAAGTCCTGGTTCTCCCAGTCCCGGCGGGCGAAGCCCACCAGCGAGAAGCCGGGCGGCAGCAGGCCCCGGTTGGCCAGGTCGTACACGGCCGGCATCAGCTTCCGGCGGGACAGGTCGCCCGTCACCCCGAAGATGACCAGCCCGGACGGGCCGGCGATCCGGGGCAGGCGCCGGTCCCGGGGATCGCGCAACGGGTTCGACCAGCCGGCCGCCGTGGACCCCGCCCCGGCGTCGCCCGGGTCGGTGGCGCCGCCGGTGGTGTCCGCCTCGGTCGTCTCTTGGGCCATTCCGCGTCAACTCCCTGGTCGTGAAGCCGCCTGTGCACCGCGTCGGGCAGGTCCTGCCGGGTCCCGCGCACACCGCGCCGCCCCGACGGTGCCGGGCCCGGCCGGTTCCGCCGGGTACCGGGTGTCCCGGCACGCCGGGTCCGTCACCTGCGTGGACGAGAAGATCCGCGCATCACCTCGTCTGTGTGAACCGGTACCACGTCCGCCGTGTTCCTCAGCCGACCGCAACGCGGTCCGGCACGGACGGCGGCACGGTGCGGGTGAAAGCCCGGCGCGGCGGATGGGTACCGCGCATCCGCCCCGGACATGCGGAAAGGGGCTCCACGGGCGGGTGGAGCCCCTCTCCGGCCGGGGGCGGATGCGCCGGCCGGTGGGCGGGCGCGGGTGTGGGTGCGCGTGTGGGCCGTTGGGGTGACCGGGAGGGGTGCGGGCCGGCGGGGCCGGAGGGCCGCGGGGTGACCGCCCGTGGCCCGGCCGCGGGAGGGTCCAGGAGCCGGACGCCTGCGGACCCTTCCCCTGACAGGGCTTCCCCGCAGGCATCTCAGGGGCGGCCGCACGGCTCCGGTGACGGTTCTGAGGGGCACCTTCCGAGACCGAGGGCACCTCCGAGAGTGAGGGGCACCTCTGAGAGTGAGGGGCAGCTCCCGGCCGGGAGCTGCCCCTCACGGCGTCACCGGTGGCGTCAGCGGCCGAAGGTGAACCAGTTGACGTTCACGAAGTCGGCCGGCTGGCCGCTGGTGAACGTCAGGTACACGTCGTGCGTGCCCGTCACGGGGCTGATGTTCGCCGGGACGGTCCGCCACGATTGCCAGCCGCCCGTGTTGCCCACCGCGAAACTGCCGATGGGCGCGTTGCCTCGGCTGTCCAGCCGCACCTCGACCAGGCCGCTCACGCCGTTCGCCGCGCCGCTGGCCACCCGGGCGGAGAACTGCCGGGCCGGGGACGAGCCGAAGTCCACGCCCTTGAAGTGCAGCCAGTCGCCGTTGGCCAGCGCCCCGACGTTCTGGCCGCCCCCGGAATCGGAGGTGGACTCGGTCATCACGCCGGACTGACCGTCGTAGGACTCGGCCTGGATGGTGCCGTAGGCGTCCCGGTCGCCGGTCGGCGGGGGCGTGGTGCCGCCGCTTCCGGAGGTCAGCACCTGGACGTAGTCGACGAGCATCGAGTGCCCGGGCTGCGTGCCGGCGTCCGGACCGCCGCCGAAGGCGTCGGGGAAACCGCCGCCCATGGCCACGTTCAGGATGATGAAGTAGCCGTGGTTCGTGGCGTTCGCCCAGGTCGTGGCGTCCACCTGGTTGGCCCGCACGGTGTGGAAGTGACGGTCGTCCAGGTAGAAGCGGATCTCCTCCACACTGGTCGAGCGGTCCCACTCCAGCCGGTAGCGGTGGAAACCGGCCTGGCAGGTGGTGCCCTGACAGGTCGTGGAGCTGCCGATGCCGCTGTGCTCGTTGCAGGGGCCGCCCGGCGCGGTGCCGCAGTGCATGGTGGCGAACACCGTGTTCTGGCCCTGCGTGTTCTCCATGATGTCCAGCTCACCGACCGACGGCCAGTTCCACCAGTTGCCGCGATACGGGGCGCCCAGCATCCAGAACGCCGGCCAGTAGCCCTTGGCGGCGGCGCCGGTCACGTTCGGCACCTGGATGCGGGCCTCGACGCGGAGCTTGCCGCCCGCCGGGGGCTGGAAGTCGGAGCGGTTGGTCTCGATGCGGCCGGAGGTCCAGTTGCCGGCGGCGTCCCGCCGGGGGGTGATGCGGAGGTTGCCGCTGCCGTCGAGCGAGACGTTCTGCGTGCTGGACGTCATCGTCTCGATCTCGCCGGTGCCCCAGTTGGCCGGGCCGCCCGGGTAGCCCGTGCCGGTCGCGTACCGCCAGTGGGTGGTGTTGACGCCGCTGCCGGCGGGGCCGTCGAAGTCGTCGAGGAACACCTGGTTCCAGCCCGACGGAGGGGGCGGCGCCGAGGCGCTCGCGGTCGGGGTGGCGGCCGTCGCGGCCGCCGCCGCGAGACCGAGCGTGCCGACGACAGCGACCAGCGCCCGCCGCAGGCGCCGGGTCCGGGGTCTGTGGGGGGCGTGGAGGATGCCGGAGGTGTGACTCATGTGGGGAGCCCTCTCGGGTACGGATGCGGGGTGGGGTGGTGGGGGTGGGGGGTGAGGGAATGCAGGGTGGGGGACGGGGTGACGGGGGCGGGGGATGGGGGATGGGACGTGGAGTGGTGGGGGCCGGCAGCGGTCTCGGTGCCCGGCGCGGCTGCACGACGTGCCGGGGAACGGGACACGGCGACCGACCGGACTGAGAGCGCTCTCAGGCTGAGGTCAATGTGCTCTGCGGCCCCACCGTCGTCAAGAGGTGTCACCGAGAAAGTCCGTGCGCCCGGGCCGAGTTCGGTGCGCGAAGCAGGAGACACGGCGCGCGCCGGCCGCCCGCGGCCCCCCGGCGTCCGCCCGCGCGGCCGGTGCCGTACCCGTGCGTGAGCGGGGAACCGTCGGCCCGTCCCGGTTAGGTTGGCCCGGTGGGAAGGGCGCAGACGTGAAGCTGACGATTCTGGGCGGCGGCGGATTCCGGGTGCCGCTGGTGTACGGGGCGCTCCTCGCGGACCGGGGAGAGGGCCGGGTGACGCGGGTGGTGCTGCACGACGTGGACGACCGCCGGCTGCGTGCGATCGGCCGAGTGCTGTCCGCGCAGGCGTCCGGCGTTCCCGACGCGCCGGAGGTGACCGGCACCACCGACCTCGACGAGGCCCTGCACGGCGCCGACTTCGTCTTCTCGGCGATCCGCGTCGGTGGACTCGAGGGCAGGGCGCACGACGAACGGATCGCCTTCGCCGAGGGCGTCCTCGGCCAGGAGACGGTCGGCGCCGGCGGCATCGCCTACGGCCTGCGCACGGTCCCGGTCGCCGTCGACATCGCCCGGCGCACGGCCCGCCTCGCGCCCGACGCGTGGGTCATCAACTTCACCAACCCGGCCGGCCTCGTCACCGAGGCCATGTCCCGCCACCTCGGCGACCGCGTCATCGGCATCTGCGACTCGCCCGTGGGCCTGGGACGCCGTATCGCCCGGGTCCTCGGGGCCGCCCCCGAGGAGGCCCGGATCGACTACGCGGGCCTGAACCACCTCGGGTGGGTGCAGGGGCTGTGGGTCGACGGCCGCGACCGGCTGCCACGCCTGCTCGCCGACCCGGCGCTGCTGGAGTCCTTCGAGGAGGGCCGCCTCTTCGGCGCCGAGTGGCTCCGCTCCCTGGGCGCCGTCCCCAACGAGTACCTGCACTACTACTACTTCCACCGCGAGGCGGTCCGTGCCCACGGCGGCGGACCCACCCGCGGCTCCTTCCTGCACGACCAGCAGGCCGGCTTCTACACCCGTGTGACCGACCCGGACACCCCCGCCCTCGACCTGTGGAACCGCACCCGAGCCGAGCGCGAGGCCACCTACATGGCCGAGAACCGGGAGACCGCCGGCGCGGGCGAGCGCGCGGCGGAGGATTTGTCCGGCGGCTACGAGAAGGTCGCGCTCGCCCTGATGCGGGCCATCGCCCGCGACGAACGCGCCCGGCTCATCCTGAACGTCCGCAACCGCGGCACCCTGGCCACCCTGGACGCCGAGGCCGTGGTGGAGGTGCCCTGCCTCGTGGACGCCCGCGGGGCGCACCCCGAGTCCGTCAGCCCGCTCCCGGACCACGCGGCCGGCCTGGTCCATGCCGTCAAGGCGGTCGACCGCGCGGTCCTCGCCGCCGCCGGATCGGGATCACGCGCCCAGGCGGTCAAAGCCTTCGCACTGCACCCGCTCGTCGACTCCGTGAACGTGGCCCGGCGCCTCGTCGACGCGTACGGGGCCGTGCATCCGGGGCTGGCGTACCTGGGGTAGGCGGAGGTTGCTGTCTCCGGGGGGCTGCTCCGAGAGGTCTCTTCGGGAGGTCTCTTCGGGAGATCTCTCTCAGGGTGAGTCTTCGAGGTGCCGCTTCCCGTGCCCGAGGACCGGCCGCCGTCGACTTCGTCCGGCGGAATCAGGGGAGGATCAAGGTCTACGGAGGTCGTTCTGCGTGACAGTCTGGGGCGATGAGACCCTGGACCCCCTCCGCCGAGGACGATCTGCGGCATCTGCTCAATGAATGGGACCCGTTGGGCGTCGCCGACGAGGCCCCCGACGAGTACGACTGCCTGCTCGTGCCCCTCCTCCAGAGGCTGCGGTCCGGCGCCGACCAGGCAGGGATCGGCGCGTTCCTGCGGCACGAACTGGAGGATCACTTCGGTCTCGATCCCCTGGGCCCGCGGCCGGAGGCCATGGCAGGCCGGGTGCTGGCCTGGTGGACGTCGGCCCGTCCGACGGACCGTGCGGCCAACGCGTAGTCACGGCCTCCCGGTTGTTCCAGCCGGGTCGCCGGTCCTCCGGGATGGGGCGTGCTGTTGGCGGAGGCGCAGGGAACGGGGATCCAGCCGCTCCCGCTCCCCGATCCGTACGGCGGGGAAGGCGGGACCGGGAGCGGCAGGTCGCCTCAACGCGCTCTCGGGGGACGGCATCTGTGAGGCCCCCGCTGTCGCGTCGTCGGTGTCGGTAGGGTGCGGAGATGACGAGAAGCGAGCGGCTCGCGGAGCAGTTGGACTGGCACTGGCGCACGAACATGCGGCCGCGCCTGGACGGGCTCGCCGATGACGAGTACTTCTGGGAGCCGGTGCGCGGCTGCTGGAGCGTCCGCCCGCGCGGCACGTCGGCGGCACCATTGTCGCTGGGTGCGGGGGAGTGGACGATGGACTCGGCGTCCCCCGGCCCGGTGCCGGCGCCGGTGACCACGATCGCCTGGCGACTGGCGCACATCATCGTCTCGTGTCTGGGCTACCGGGTCGGATGGCACTTCGGCGGCCGGGACGTCGACTCGGAGACGTTCGCCTACGCGGGGACCGCGGCCGAGGCGCTGCGACAGCTGGACGAGATGTACGGCAGATGGAACGCGGGGGTCCGCGAACTCTCCGACGCGGAGCTGGACCGACCTCCCGCGGTGGGGCCGGAGCGCCGCCCCATGGAGATCATCGTCCAGCACGTCAACCGGGAGTTGATCCATCACGGCGCTGAGATCGCCCTGCTGCGCGACCTCTACCACTGGAAGGACGGCGCGGCACCGCCCGTCGTCTGACCTTCCCGCCCGTCGGCGGTCACCGTCGGCGGCGGATCCCCGTCGGCCGCCGACGGAGGGCCACCGGGCAGACCGGACACCCAGGCCGGACCTGCGGAACCAGGCCGGACACGCAGGCCGAACCTGCGGACCCGGGCCGGACCCGCCTCCTCGGCCCGCACCACGTGATCGACCAGCTCCCGCGGCCCGGCCGCGCACGACGCGGGCGGAACCGCACACCTCCAGCCCCGTCACCTCGCGCGCGGTGACGCGCAGGTCCCGGGCCGGACACGCAGGCCGCACCCTGGGCGGTTCAGTACCGACGGTGCGGTCCTCCCGCGGGGGCGCCCGCGCCCACGCCGGGGGCGGGCGCCGGCTTCGTGGCGGACGTGGCCGGGGCCGGGGCGGCCGCCGGGGTGGCCGGCTGCGGAGGCAGATCGGTGCGGGCCGGCAGGCCGGCCGGGCGCAGGGGGCGGGGCCCGGACACCACGCTGTAGTCCTGGCCCAGGAACGGCGGTGTCAGGATGCCCGGGTCGTCGCCGAGCGCCAGCCGGACCGCGGCCCACGGGGCGTTGATCCCGCACAGCGACAGCTGGTGCAGCCCGCCCGCCGGGCGGGTGTTGACGTCCATCAGCACGGGCCGCTCGCCGAACATCCGGAACTGGATGTTGGACAGGTGGTGGAGGGCGAAACGCTCCGCGATCCGCCGGGCCGGCTCCAGCCACTGCTCGTGCAGGGTGAAGCCCCGGCGGCGCCCGTTCTTCGTCCGGCCGACCGCCAGCCGCACCGCGTTGTCCGTGCCGGTGAGGCAGTCCACCGACACCTCGGGCTGGCCCAGTTGCGGCATCACCAGCCAGTCCACCGGCTCCTCCGCCTCCCGCACCGCGTTCATCACGAGGTCGTAGGGCACGTACGGGCTGGGGAAGCCGTTCAACTGGGCGAGCGAGTACGGGGCGCGGGTGATCACGCGGAAGCCGACCCCGCCCGCGCCGGACGCGGGCTTGAAGCACGCCCGGTGTCCCCGGTCCTCCAACTCCTCGACGGCAGCGGCCAGTTCGTCGGCCGAGCGGACCCGCCACCACGGCGGCACCGGCACGCCGACCGCCTGGACGGCCTCGTAGGCGATCACCTTGTCCTGGAAGGCGGCCACCGCCTCGGGCGGGGGTGCCAGCAGGGCCGTGCCGACGGCCTCGAACTCCGCGCGGTGCGCCACGACCGCCGCCTGGTGCAGCCGGGGCACGAACACGTCGATCCCGCGCCGCTCGCACTGCGCGAGGGCGTACTCCACGTAAGCGGCCGGGGACAGGCCCTCGGGCTCCAGCTCGGCGGTGTCGGCAGCGGCCAGCACGGGCGAGTCGGGATCACCGTGGGTGGCATGGATCTCCACGGCCCGGTTGCCCGGATTCCGCCTCAGCTGATCGATGAAGAACACGTTCTCCGCGTACGTGCGGTTGAGCCAGACGCGTACGCAGGAGACCATGCATGCCGCCTTTCACGGTTCGCGGGCAGGGTCGAGCGGCCCGTGCCCGGGCAGGAGGTATGGAGGGTCACCGAACCGCTCTGCGCGAAGGACCGTTCGCGGCGGTGGTGTCGCGGCCGATCATACGTCTTCGGCGGCCGCAAACGTGCAACGTCTGTGTCACGGACCCGGCGGACGCCCGTGCCGGGCGCGCCCCGTGGCGGAACCCGCCGGTCAGCGCCGTCACGCCGGACACGTCACTCTTGTCCCGCGCAAACGGATGTGATCTCGTGGGGGAGACCGCGGGTGCAGGGGGAGGGCCGGGGGAACCGGCCGAGGGGGGAGCACGGGTGACGTCGGCCGACGGCGGCGGGGGACGGGTGTGGGCCATCAGTGACCTGCACATCGGGTACGCGGAGAACCGCGCGCTGGTGGAGGGGATGCGTCCGGCCTCGGACGAGGACTGGCTGCTCGTGGCCGGGGACGTGGCGGAGACCGTCGACGACATCGACTGGGCGCTCAGGACGCTCGCCGGCCGCTTCGCCAAGGTGGTGTGGGCGCCGGGCAACCACGAGTTGTGGACCCACCCGAGGGACCGGGTGACGCTGCGCGGTGTCGCCCGGTACGAGCATCTCGTCGACCGCTGCCGCGACATCGGCGTGCTGACGCCCGAGGACCCCTATCCGGTGTGGCGCGGCCCCGGCGGACCGGTCGCCGTCGCTCCGCTGTTCCTCCTGTACGACTACTCCTTCCTGCCGGCCGGCTGCACCACCAAGGCCGAGGGGCTGGCCTACGCGCACGGCACGGGTGTCGTCTGCACCGACGAGTTCCTGCTGCACCCCGACCCGTACGACGGGCGGGACGCGTGGTGCCGTGCGCGGGTCGCCGCGACGGAGCGCCGGCTGGCGGAGCTGCCCGCCCACCTGCCCGTGGTCCTGGTCAACCACTACCCGCTGCACCGGCACCCGACCGAGGTGCTGCGCCACCCGGAGTTCGCCCTGTGGTGCGGCACCACGCTGACGGACGACTGGCACCGCCGTTTCCCGGTGCACACCATGGTCTACGGCCACCTCCACATCCCCCGGAGCACGCGGCACGACGGCGTCCCCTTCGAGGAGGTGTCGGTGGGCTATCCCCGGGAGTGGCGCACCCGTGACCGGCCACCGGGCCGGCTCCGGGCGATCGTCCCCGCGGCGGAGGACGACCGGTGATCGCGGACCTGCTGCCGCCCGCCGTGGCCGCCGAGGAGGCCTACGGCGAGGAGGGCGCCGACGCCCCGCTGTACCCGCAGGAGGCCGCCTGTGTCGCGCGCGCGGTCGACAAGCGGCGCCGGGAGTTCACCGCCGTACGGCACTGTGCCCGCCGCGCCATGGAACGGCTGGGGGTGCCCGCGCAGCCCGTGGTGCCGGGCGAGCGGGGCGCCCCGCGCTGGCCCTCCGGACTGACCGGGAGCATGACCCACTGTGCGGGGTACTGCGCCGCGGCCCTGGTGCGGGTCGGCGACCTGGCGTCCGTCGGTATCGACGCCGAGGTGCACGGGCCGCTGCCCGAGGGGGTGCTGCCTTCGGTGTCCCTGCCGCAGGAGGCGGAACGGATCGGCCGGCTCGGCCGCGACCTTCCCGGAGTGCACTGGGACCGGCTGCTGTTCAGCGCGAAGGAGTCCGTCTACAAGGCGTGGTTCCCGCTCACCGGCGCATGGCTCGACTTCACGGAGGCCGACATCGAGCTGTTCCCGGACGCCGACGCGCACACCCGCGGCGGCTTCCGGGCCGAACTGCTCGTCCCCGGCCCTCGGGTGGGCGAGCGCACCGTGGGGTGCTTCGAGGGGCGCTGGACGACCGGCCGCGGTCTGGTCGCCACGGCGGTGACCGTGCCGCACGGCTGATGCCGGACGGGCCGCGGGCCCCTGAGCCGGCGTGGGACTGGGCCGCCGTGCTGTCGTGCTGTCGCGCTGTCGCGCTGCGAGCAGCCCGGCCGCCGAGCAGCCTTGCGGTGGAGCCGCCGGGCGTCGCTCGTCGATGGTGGGGACCGTGCGGGGCTCCGGCGACGGACCGGGGCCGCGTCGTGACCCCGGCACCGGGGCGGCGGCCGGAGCGGGAGCTTCGCACCGCGGCGGGCAGGAGGGCCGCGCACCGTGCGGAGCAGCCCGTCCCCGGAGGCGCCGCACCGGGACGGGGACGGGGATCACGGTTCGGGGCACCACTCCCGCAGCATCCGGAAGAACTCCTCCTCGTTGCCGCTCAGTCCGGCCCCCGCGAGCGCGGTCTCGGCCTCCGCCAGCACGGACGGCGGGACGACGGGAGGTCGTGCCGGGTCGGTCGGTCCGGTCCGCGTGTCGAGGGTGGCGCGCACCGTGTGCAGCAGGCGCAGATAGGCCTGGACGGCGGTGCGCTCGCGGTCGGTCAGTACGGCGGTCGGCATCGCTCGGCTCTCCCCGTGTCGTGATCGTCGGTCCGGCGCTCCGCACAGCGGTAGCGCCCCTCCAGCTTGCCGCCCACCACTGACAATCGGGCGGCGCCGCACGTCGATTCGCCCACCCGGCGGAGACCGTCGCCTCCCGGACAGCGGGCGTCGGGGGCTCACACGCCGGAGTGCACGGCCGCTCACGCCCCCGGGCCGCCGCCTCGCCGCACGCGCCCGGCAGCGTGGCCAGGGGACGTGCGAGCAGGGCGCGTTCCGCACCGCCGGCCGGGGCACGGAGCTGTCCGGACCCCGGCGCCGCGAGTCGGCCGGAGCCCGGAGCCGAGGCGGTCGGTCGGCCGGAGGGGCCAGCGTCTCAGCCCTGCGGTCCCAGATACCCCAGGGACGCCTCGATGCGGCCCGCCAGGTGATCCCGCTGCACCGGGCCGCGCAGCGACGAACCCGCCAGCCACGTACGGCACTTGCTGGCCAGGAGCAGGCCGAACGCCTCCGCCTCCTTCTCGTCGGCCAGATCGAAGCGGGTCCGGGCGGCGACCCGCACCACCGCGGCCCGGAGGGCGTCCTCGTCCGGGTCCTCGCCGAGCAGCCGGGTCGCGACCTCGGCGCCCGCCACAGGGTGCCCGCAGTGCCCGGCCTTCATGTGCCACAGCTCGTGGCCCAGGATCACCAACTGGTGTGCCGGCGCGGTGCGTTCCTCGATCACCACGAGGTCCCGGTCCGCCAGGTCGAGCCACAGCCCGCTGGCGGTGCCGGGCGGGAACGCGGCCGTGCGGAACTGCACGGGGCGTCCGCGACGCCGGCTCATCGCCGTGCACAGCGCGCCGTAGAGGTCGGCGGGCCGCGCCGGGACGGGAAGCGTCAGCTCCGCGACCAACTCGCCGCACAGGCGGCGCATTTCCCTACCGATGCCCACAGTTCTCCCCAGATCACGACTCGGGTCGCTTGACGCTTTCCAGGAGCATGTCCAGCCACTCGGCGACCTTGTCCCGGTGCTGGTCGGTGGGCAGTTGCGCGGCCCGCCACGCGATCCCGCGCACGCCGTGGTCCTGCAACAGCCGCTCCAGCGGGTCGTCGTCGGCGGCGGCCGACTCGCGCTCCCGGTCGGCCAGCTTCTGGAGCAGTTCCTGCTCGGTGTGCTGCAGGGCGCCCGCCAGCGCCTCGGGGTCCTCCGCCGTGAGGAACCCGGCGTGCACCCGGAAGAACCGCTGGATGGCGTCGCAGTGCTCCATGGTGGGGCGCCGGTCCCCGTTGATCAGGGCGCCGGCCTGCTGCCGCGACATGCCGGCGCCGTCGGCGATCTCCTGCTGGGTGTACTTCCGGCCGTTCGGCTTGAGCCGGGTGCGGCGCAGCAGGTCCAGCCGCTGCAGGAACCGCGCCTGCACGTCGCGCTCCCCGGCCGGCCGGCCGCTCAGCAGGGCTCTGACCACGGACTCCGGTACTCCGGAGGCGATGGACAGCCTGCCGGTGTCGAAGACCTCGGCGTGGGGAACGCCGAGCCGGTCGGCGAGTGCGGCGACGCGGGCGACGACGGCCGGCAGCGCGGTCGTCGGCGCGGTGTCCGGACCCTCGAAGCCACCCGTCACCGGCAGATCTCCTACGTCTCTCACAGGCTTCTCACAACCCGTCGCCGTGAACTTCACGGAGACTAGCCGGTGCTTCGAACTCACATCCAGGTCTCGCCACAACTGTGGCCAATTTCAGCCGTCAACGGGCATGGAATGCCACGATAGTTGACACGCTCGGGCGGCGGGCAGCAGGATCGGGGCGCCGCGTCAGGGCCGCACAGGCAAGAGGGGTGACCTCCCGATGGCACATCAGGCAGCAGGAGGGCAGCGGCAGGCACCGCGGCTCGTCCCCGACACGTCCGAGGCACGCGCCTACCTGGCGGACTACGCCGCCTACCTGGAGACAGTCCCCTTCCCGTCCCTCGTGGTCGACCGGCGGTGGGACGTGCTCCTGGCCAACGGCCCCTTCCGGTCGCTCTTCCGGCAGGTCGAGCCGCATCCGACCGCCATGCCCGACGACAACTTCCTCCGCTTCGTGCTCTTCCATCCGGACGCCGGCACGGTCCTGGGCGAGCACGAGGCGAGCTGGTGCCTGCCGATGCTGGCCCACTTCGCCCGGACCGTCGAGCACTGCGCCCCCGACGCGGGCCTCCAGGCCATCCGCCGCGACATCGCGGAGGACCCGATCATGGAGGTCGCCTACCGGCACGGCGTGCCGCACTGGCTGCGGGTGGTGGGCGAGGGGGCCGCCGAGCACGACGGGGCGGTGCGTCCGCTGATCCACCCCGACCCGCGCTGGGGCGCCACCGACTGCCGCATCGTCGTCGAGACGACACCGACCCTTGAGGAACTGGGCTGCACCCGGCTCACCCTGGTCCTGCGGGACGCGCGCCGCCCGGCCGCCCCCGTGACAGGACGCGGTGCGCGGCGCGGCGCCGCCCACCTGAGGGTCGTGCCCACCGCCGACTGAATCCGGCGTCTCGCTGCGGGCCGAACTTCACGTCCCCGCGTCCCCGCGTCCCCGCGTCCCCGCGTCCCCGCGTTCCCGCGTCTCCGTGCCGCCGCGTCTCCGCGCCGCCGTGCCTTCGTTTCTCCGCGGCTCGTCGGTCGGCTGGACGCTGCGGCTCCCCGCCGGCGGACGGCCGTGTCCTCCGCCGCCCGCCCGGTGAGTGCGACGGGGCGCGTGCCGAGACGTCGGACGGCGGTCTCCCTGTCCCCTCATTTCTCCATGTAGGATATGGAGAAATTGCGGAGGAGGCCGCCGTGACCTACGTGATCGCACAGCCCTGCGTCGACGTGAAGGACAAGGCGTGCGTCGAGGAATGCCCCGTCGACTGCATCTACGAGGGCAGGCGCTCCCTCTACATCCACCCCGACGAATGCGTCGACTGCGGGGCCTGCGAGCCCGTCTGCCCGGTCGAAGCGATCTTCTACGAGGACGACACTCCGGCCGAGTGGAAGGACTACCACCGGGCCAACGTCGAGTTCTTCGACGAACTCGGGTCGCCCGGCGGGGCGTCGAGCCTGGGCCTCATCGAACGCGACCACCCGCTGATCGCCGCCCTGCCGCCGCAGAACGGGCAGGGGTGAGCCGTCGTGACCCCTGAGCGGGCGGACGGACGGGCGGCTCCCCGCCGCCGGGCCCTGCTGGAGGTGCTGCGCGAGGCCGACGGACCCCTCGGTGTCGGCGAGATCGCCCGGCGCATGGGGATCCACACCAACACGGTCCGCCTCCACCTGGACGCCCTCGTGGCCGACGGGGCGGTGGAAGGGACCGTGGAACCCGCGTCCGGACGGGGGCGCCCCCGTACCGTCTACGCGCCCCGCCGCGGCATGGACCGGGGAGGGCGGCGCGAGTACCTGCTGCTGGCCCGGATCCTCCTCAGCCGCCTGGCCGCGGACGAGGCGGGAGCAGCGTCGGCCGCCGTGGAGGCGGGCCGGGCCTGGGGTGGTCACCTGGTGCCCTCCGCCCCGCCCTACCGTGCCGTGGACGCCCGTGAGGCCGTCGACCGCCTCACCGCCCTCCTCGCCGACCTCGGCTTCGACCCGGCGCCCGGCAGCGCCGCACCGGACCACCGGCCCGCCGACGCCTCCGCCGACGGGCCGGGACCCGACCGGGTCCTGCTGCGGCACTGCCCCTTCCTGGAGCTGGCCGAGGAGTACGGGGACGTCGTCTGCCCGCTCCATCTCGGCCTGATGCAGGGCGCGTTGGAGCAGCAGCGGGCGCCGGTGGCGGCCGTCCGGCTGGAGCCGTTCGCGGCACCGGACCTCTGCGTCGCCCACCTCGCACCCGCCCCCCAGAGCAGGGCTGTCGGATAGACCAGGGCTGTCGGACCGTCGGACAACCGAAGGAGCGGTACGGACGTGAACACCACATCAGCGGCGGTGGCCGGAGCCGCCGTCTTCGTCTGGCTCGGCATGGTGCTGGCCATCTCCTTCCTGGAGGCGCCGCTGAAGTTCCGCGCCCCCGGGGTGACCATCCCGCTCGGGCTCGGCATCGGCCGGATCGTGTTCCGTGCCCTCAACCTCGCCGAGGCCGTCCTCGCGGTCGTCGTCCTGGCGGCCGTGGCGGCAGGGGGCCCGGGGGCCGCCGTGGTCGTGGCGACAGCCGCGGCGGTGGCGGTCCTGGCGGTGCAGCTCGGCATCGTGCGGCCGCGGCTCAACCGCCGCTCCGACCGGGTGCTCGCCGGCGAGCAGGTGCCCCGGTCCTCCGCGCACTGGTACTACGTGGGGCTCGAAGTCATCAAGACGGTGGTGCTCCTCGTCCTCGGCGTCCTCCTGCTGAGCGTCTGAGTCCGCCGGCCGCCGCGGGCGCGCGGCACCCCCGTCCACGGGTCCCGCCCCGCCGTCCGGCCGGGCCGGGGCCCGTTGCCGTCGTCGCATCCGTCCGGCGGGTGCCTCACCCCGTGGCACGGGTGCCCCCGGCGGGGCGGGCCCCCTGCCCGGTACGGCCGCGTACCGATACGCGAGCGTTCCGGTACACTTGCGTTTCGATGGTGCGAACCGGGCTTCGGGCCCGGTATCCGCATCCGTGCACGGACCGGTGCACAGGAGGACGAACAGACGGAACGACAGGCACACGACCGGGACACACGTCACCCGAGGTCGGGCCGGAGGAGCCGAACCCATGACGCCGCAGGCAGCACCTCCCGCGGAACCGGCCGGTGCTGCCCGACGCTCCAAGATCACGCCCGAACGGGAGCAGGAGTTCTTCGACGCCGTGCTGGAGGAGATCCGGCAGTCCGGCTACGACGCGGTGACCATGGAGGGCATCGCGGCGAGCACCCGGTGCAGCAAGGCCACGCTCTACCGTCAGTGGGGGACGAAGCCCCAGTTCGTCGCCGCCGCTCTGCGCTCCAGCCCGCGGGCGCGGTTGGCCGGTATCGACACGGGGACGCTCGCCGGTGACCTGCGTGAGGCAGCGCGGCTGACCGGTGAGTGGTCCACACGGGACACTCCGCTGCTCCAGGCGCTCGCCCACGCGGTCACCCGGGACCGGGAGCTCGCCCAGGCGCTGCGCGAGGCCCTGGTCGACCCGGAGGTCGCCGCGCTGGAGGAGATCCTGCGCCGCGGCGTCGAGCGGGGCGAGGTCGAGGTCGGCCATCCGGCCCTGGCCCACGTCCCGGCGCAGATCTTCGGAGTGCTGAGGGGCCGGCCCCTGCTCGAGGGCCGGAACGCCGACCCGGAGTACCTGCTCGCGTTCGTGGAGGCATCCGTCCTGCCGGTCCTGGGCCTCACCTAGACCCGGGGCGCCGTCATCGGGATGACCGGACGGCGCCCCGACCGCGCCGCACCGTGGGGACGGGGGCGGCGCGCACCCCCCGGCCGGGTGGGGTGCCCTTTGAGCGGAAGGGCGCCCCACCCGGCCGTCGTACGCCGGGGACGTACGGGGTCAGACGTCCCGGCCCGTTCCGCCGCCGCCCTTCGCCGCCTCGATGCCCCGGGTGATCTCGTCCATGACGGTCAGTTTCTGGTCGGTGTCCACCCCGGCCCGCACCAGGACGATCTGCCGGGGCTGCGCGGGGGAGGGGAAGGCCAGCGACTGGACGTATCCGTCGGACCCCTTGCTGGTGACCGCCTTCCAGCGCACCAGATAGCCCTTCTGCCCGGCCACGGTGACCGCCTTCGACTCGAGCACGTCGTGCGAGGTGATCTTCCCGTACGACGATCCGCCGTAGGACTCCTCGGCGTTCACCGCGATGTCGGCCTTGGCGACCTCCTCCGCCGTGGAGCCCCGGGTGCCGAGGGCCACGGCGGGAGCCGAGTAGGCGCCGCCCTTGACGCAGGTCTTGGAGGTGTCGCCGGGACAGTCGTAGGAGTCCTTCGACGACACCTGGGCGCCCGCGCCCAACTCCTGGCCGTACCAGCCGTCGGGTATGGGCAGGCTGATGCCGCTCAGCGCGTCGGTGACCGAACCGCTCTCGATGCGGGGCGGCTCGCCCCCGTCCGGGCCCGGCCCCTCCCCGTCGGAGCCGCCCGACCCGCCGTCCTCCTCCCGGTCGCCCGGCGCACGCTCCCGGTCTCCGGGGCCCTGCGACGTCGTCGGGCCGCCGCGCCCGTCGTCGTCGGTGAGCACCCACACACCGACGCCGATGCTCGCCAGCAACGCCACCGCCGCGGCCACGGCTATGCCGATCCGCAGGCCCCGCCCACGGCGGGGCGGCGGCGCGACCGGGTACGCCGGGTAGCCCGGATGCACCGGATAGGGCGCGGCCACCGGCGCGGGCGGCCCTGCGACGGGTCCGCCCGCCGGGCCCGGCCCCGCGGTCGGCGGCGTCGACGGTGCCGCAGCCGGGGCCGACGGGGTCGGCGGGGCCCAGCCGCCGGCCTGCTCCGCCGGGCGGACCCGGTCCGTCCAGGCACTGCCGTCCCACCAGCGTTCGGTGGATGGTCCGTCTTGCGTCTGCCCGGGGTCGGGATACCAGCCGGGGGGAGTCACCTGCGTCATGCCCCCACCGTATGAGGCGTCGGTGAAAGCGGGATGAGAGACGTCCGCCGGGGAGGCTCCCAGGGCCCCTGCTCCGCCGGGGGACGTCGCCGCCCTTCGGCCCTGCGCCGGCCGTTCCTCGGCCGTTCCTCGCCCATGCCCCGGCCGTTCCTCGGCCCTGGGCCTGGTGTCTCTCAGTCCTCCGTCCGGCGTCTCTCGGCCGTCCGTCGGTCGTCCCTTGTCCGCCGTCCTTCGTCCCTCCTCCGTCCGCCCGGCCCGTCCCTCACCCGACAGCGCACTCTCGGGTCACCGTCCCCGTCACCGCCCCGCCGGCGTCCCCTCCCGTCCCCGTCATCGTCCCCGTCCCCGCACGCGTTCCCTCCCGTTCTGCCGTCCGTCCCGACGGCCCAGCGCAGCGCCCGGCCACGCTCCTGCCGCTCCCGGTCCCGCGCCCCGGCCCCACCCTGCCCGGCACCCCACGGCCATCCGTCGGCCCGCGCGGCCCGAGTCGCCCGAGCGACCGCGTGCCCCACCCCCGCTCGTCGCGGAACGCCACGCCACGCCCCGGCCCGGCGCGGGGGCGACGCACCCCGACACGCCGGGTCGGACAGCCGGGCGGCGGGGAGGGCGGCGCCCGGCGTACGGGACGTTCCGCGCGCGCCCGTGACCGGGTGCCCGCGGTCGCGGGCGCTCGCCCCGGTGCCGGTCGGTCGGCCCCCGCCCGCGCGAATCTGTCGGATCGTCACCTTCCGTCCCCTTGACAGACGTTGACCCGATGAGCCGCTGGTGGCGGGCCCGGAGCGTCGACCCCCGTACCCGGAGTCACCCGTCACGGCAACACGTGCCCGGTCCCGCCTCCGTTACGGCGACCGGCCCGCTACGCTCGAGTTGCGTACGTCGTTCGGGCGACTTGGGGAGGTAGCGGGATGACGGAGGTACGGCGGACGGCCGCCGCCTCGGCGTCCCTGTGGGAGCGCGACGAGGAAGTCGCCGCTCTCGCGGAGGCGGTCGACACCCTGTGCGCGGACCGCTCCTCGTCCGGCAGTCTGCTCGTGCTCCGGGGTGAGGCCGGCCTGGGCAAGACGGCCCTGCTGGCGGAGACCCGGCGCATCGCCGAGCAGCGCGGCTGCACGGTGTGGTCCGCCCGCGGCGGCGAGACGCTGCGGTCGGTCCCCTTCAACGTGGTGCGCCAGCTCCTCCAGCCCGCCCTGGTGTCGATGCTGCCGGAGGAGGCGCGGGAGTACCTCGGCGACTGGTACGACATCGCGGGCCCCGCCCTCGGCATAGCGGAGCCCGGTGAGGGCCACGCCGATCCGCAGAGCGTCTGCGACGGACTGGTCGCCGTGGTGAGCCGGCTGGCCCGGCGGGACTGGCCGCTGGTGCTCCTGATCGACGACGCGCACTGGGCCGACCAGGAGACGCTGCACTGGCTCGCCGCGTTCGCCGAACGCCTCTCGGACCTGTCCGTGCTGGTCGTCGTCGCCCGCAGGCCCGGTGAGATCTCCGGCGTGGCGGCCCGCCACCTGGACGCGGTCGCCGCCGCGGCCGACCGCCCCACCACCGTCCTCAGCGCCCTCACTCCCGCCGCCGCGGCGGGGCTGACCCGCGCCACCCTGGGCGAGACCGCCGACGCCGCCTTCTGCCGCGAGGTGTGGGCCGTCACCGGCGGCAACCCCTACGAGACCGTCGAACTCCTCGCCAAGGTGCAGGACAGCGAACTGGACCCGGTCGAGAGCCACGCCGGCGAGCTGCGCGACCTCAACCGGTCCGCCCGCGGCGGGGGCCTCGTCGCCCGCCTGGAGCAGCTCGGCATCGATGTCACCCGGTTCGCCTGGGCGGCCGCCATCCTGGGCACCGACATCACCGTCGACCTGGTGGCCCGCCTCGCCACCCTCGACCACGACGACGCGGTCCGCTCCGCCGAACGGCTGCGCGCCGCCCGCATCCTGACCACGCCCGATCCGGCGACCGGCCGCTGCGGACCCGCCGACCTCGAATTCGTCCACCCGCTGATCGCCACCGCCGTCTACAACTCGATCCCGGACGCGCTGCGGCGCGCGATGCACGGCATCGCCGCCCGCCTCGTCACCGACTCCGCGCTCGGCGCGGCGGCCGCCGCCCGCCACCTGCTGGAGGTGCACCCGGACGACGACGAGGAACTGGTCGCGCAACTGCGGGAGGCCGCCCGCGAACACCTCGCCGTGGGCGCTCCCGACGCCGCCCGCCGCTGCCTGGAACGCGCGCTGGAGGAACCGCCGCGCCCCGAGGTGCACGCGAGCGTGCTCTACGAGCTGGGCCGCGCCACGTTCCTGACCGCGCCCGCGCGCACCATCGGCCACCTGCGCACCGCGCTCGGCATGACCGGGCTCGACGACGACCAGCGGGTGGACGCCGTGGTCCGCCTCTCCCAGGCGCTGCTCCACAACGACCAGATGGAGGAGGCCGTCCGCACCGTCGAGGCGGAGGCCGCCCGGATGGAGCCGGGCCCCGCCCGGATGCGGCTGCAGGCCGTGCAGTTCATGTGGGAGGGCCTCCACGCCGGGGAGACCACCTCACCCGACCGCTCGGAGCGGCTGGCCGAACTCGCCGCCACCTGCACCGGCCGGGACAACTCCGAACGCGCGCTGCTCATCCTGCGCGGTTTCGACGCCATGATGCGCGGCGAGAACGCCGAGGAGATCCTGGAACTCGTCGACCGGGCCCTCGTCAACGGCCGTCTCGCACCCGGCATGGGCTGGACCGACTCGGAATGGGGCGTCGAACTGCTCCTGATGCTGGCCGGTGTCTACGCCTACACCGACCGCCTCGACCGTGCCGAGAGCATGTACAACGAGGCCCTGCGCTCCTACGAGTCGGCCGGCTGGAGCGGCGGCCACCTCGCCCTCGCGCACGCGTACGTGGGGCTCGGGCACCGCAGGCGGGGCCGTCTGGAAGCCGCGGAGGCGTCCCTCCGCGCGGCCCTGCGCATCGCCGAACGCGTGGGCCGCGGACTGCCCCTGTACTGGACGGCGACCTGCAATCTCATCGACACGCTCCTCGCCCGGGGCCATGTCGAGGAGGCGCAGCAGGTCGCCGAGCGGCACGGCTTCGCCCCGCCCTACCCGTCCACCATCGCGCTGCCCGACCCGCGCTCCGTGCGCGGGCGCCTGCTCCTGGCGCTGGGCCGCACGAAGGAGGGCGTCAACGAACTGGACGCCGCCGGGAAGGCCGCCACCGCCCGCGGCCACCACAATCCCGTGCACGTGTTCTGGGCCGCCGACCTCGCCCGCGCCCTGGCCACCGAGGACCCGGCCCGCGCCGCCCGGCTCGCGGTGGACCTCCGCCGCCGTGCCGAACGGTTCGGCACCGACACCGCGATAGGGGAGGCCCTGCGGGTGGCCGCCGCCCTGGAGACGGGACAGCGCGCGGTACGACTCGCCGGGCAGGCCGTCGCCTACCTGGAGTCCTCCCCCTGCCAGTACGAACACGCCGCGGCCCGCATCGAGTTCGGTGCCCTGGCCCGATCGGAGGCCGACCTCGCCCGGGGCCTGTCCCTGGCGCGCTCCTGCGGCGCGGACGGCCTGACCGCCCGCGCGGAGGCCGAACTGCGCACCGTGGCCGCCCGGGTGCCCTCCGGCTGAGGCGAACGGCAAACCGGGGCCGGAGAACGACACGTGACGTGCTTCAGGCGCCGTCCGGCTCCTCGGCCAGCACCCGCTGGGCGGTGGCGAACGCCGCGTTGGCCGCCGGCACCCCGCAGTAGACCGCGGTCTGCAACAGCACCGCGCCGATCTCCTCGGGCGTCAGCCCGTTGCGCCGGGCCGCCCGGACGTGCAGGGCCAGCTCCTCGTGGTGGCCGTGGGCGACCAGCGCGGTGAGGGTGATCATGCTGCGTTCGCGGCGGGTGAGCGCCGGGTCGGTCCAGATCTCGCCCCAGGCGTAGCGGGAGACGAAGTCCTGGAAGCGGGCCGTGAACGGCGTCTGGCGCGCCTGTGCCCGGTCCACGTGCGCGTCGCCCAGCACTTCGCGCCGCACGTCCATGCCCCGGCCGGCATCGCCGGTGAGGTGGGTGCGCAGAGCCGTGAGCACCGCCTCCGGACGTTCGGCCGGGGCGAGGTGGGAGGCGCCGGGGAGCTCCACCAGGGTCGCCTCGGGCACCGCGTCCGCGATCTGGCGCAGGTGGGCCGGCGGGGTCGCCGGGTCCTGCCGGCCCGCGATCAGCAGGGTCGGCACGGTGATGGAGCCGAGGCGGTCCCGCAGGTCGAAGGCGGCCAGCGCGTCGCAGCACGCGGCATACGCCTCCGGGTCGGCCGCGCGGTGGTCCCGGACCAGGCCGGGGACCGTGAACCCGGGGGTGAACCAGCGGGCGTCGGCGCCGTCGGCGAGTTCGTCCAGCCCGTCGCGCCGGACCAGGGCCGCCCGCTCCCGCCACGGCCGGGCGCCGCCGAAGCAGGCCGAGGAGCAGATCACGGCGAGCGTCGTCAGCCGCTCGGGGTGGTGCACCGCCAGGTGCAGTCCCACCGCCCCGCCGAGCGAGACACCCGCGTACCCGAACCGCTCGATGCCGAGCGCGTCGGCGAGCGCCAGGACCAGCCCGGCGAGGTCGCCGACGGTCGCGCCGGGACCGATCAGCTCCGCCGCCGAACCGCCGTGCCCGGGCAGGTCCCAGCGCACCACCCGTCGGAAGGCGGCCAGTTCGGGCGCCACCCGGTCCCACAGCGCGTACGAGGTGCCGAGGGAGGGGCCGAGCAGCAGCGGGGGCGCCGAGGCGGGGCCCTCGGCACGGTGGTGGAGCAGGGGGCCTCTCACGCGCGCTCCAGGGCCTGGTCGGTGAGGACGCCGGCCGCGCCGGCGGCGTCCTCGGGGTCGGTGGCGCCGGACAGGTCGACGCCCGTCAGCTCGGGCTCCTCGGCGAGGAGTTCACCGAGGTCACGGCCCTCTTCGTGGACGCGTCGGGCCAGCCGCGTCAGCAGGTCCCGCGCACGGGCCCGGCCCAGCACCGGCGTCAGCCGGGCGGCCAGCTGCTCGGAGGTGATCAGTCCCCGGGTGCGGCGGAGGTTCCGGCGCATGGCCTCCGGGTGGATCCGCAGGCCCTCGGTGAGCTCGGCGGCGTCCCGGGCGGCGCCCCCGGTGAGCCGCAACAGGTCCCGGAGCGGCTCCCATTCGGCGTGCCAGGCGCCGGCCGGCCGCTCGTCCTCGGCGGCCAGCGACGCGTACAGCGTGGCCGCGAGCTGCGGTGCACGCCGGGCCGCAGCCGCGATCAGCGTGGCGCGCACCGGGTTCGCCTTGTGCGGCATCGCGGACGATCCGCCGCCGCTGCCCTCGGAGACCTCCGCGATCTCCGTGCGGGACAGGGTGAGCACGTCCGCCGCCAGCTTGCCCAGCGCCCCGGCCGTGAACGCCAGACAGCCCGCCAGGTCGGCGACCGGGGTGCGCAGCGTGTGCCACGGCAGGGCGGGGGCCCGCAGCCCCAGTTCGCGGGCGTAGGCGGCGGGCAGGTCGGCCGCGTTCCGCACCCCGAACGCCGTGAAGGCGGCCAGGGTCCCCGCCGCGCCGCCGAGTTGGGCGGGCAGGGAGTCGCGGGCGGCAGTCACCCGGTCCCGGGCGTCGAGCACCAGTGAGCGCCAGCCGGCGGCCTTGAGGCCGAACGTGGTCGGCACGGCGTGCTGGGTGAGGGTGCGGCCCGGCAGCACGGTGTCCCGGTGCTCGACCGCCAGCCGGGCCAGCGCCCGCTGAGTGCGCCCCAGGTCGTCCAGCACCGGGCCCAGGGTGCGGTGCGCGACCAGCATCATCGCCGTGTCCATGATGTCCTGACTGGTGGCGCCCCGGTGCACCTGCGGACCGTGCTCCCGGCCGACGGCCCGGGTCAGGTCCGCGACCAGGGGGATCACCGGGTTGCCGCCGCTGCGGGCCCGTTCGGCGAGCGACACGGGGTCGAAGCCGCCGGTGTCGGCCGCCGCCCGGGTCACCGCCGCCGCGGCCCCCGCCGGGGCCAGGCCCAGCGCCGCGTGTGCCCGGGTCAGGGCCGCCTCGGCGTCGAGCAGCGCCCGCAGGAACGCGTCGTCACCGGTCGCGGCGGCGGCCGGCGAGCCGGCCCACCCCGGGCCGAGCAGACCCGTACCGGACGCGGCACCGGATGCGCTTGATGTCACGGGAACTCCAGGAAGACCGTCTCGCCCTCGCCCTGAAGGCGGATGTCGAAACGGTACGTGCCGTGGCCCTCGTCCACCGCGATCAGCGTGTCGCGGCGGTCCGCGTCGAGCCGGGACAGCAGCGGGTCGGCGGCGAGCGCGGCCGGGTCGCCGGGCAGGTGGATGCGGGTGAACAGGTGGACCAGCAGGCCGCGCGCGAACACGCAGACGCTCAGGTACGGCGCGTTCCGGCCGCGGGCGCCGGGGCGCAGGGTCCGGACGTACCAGTGGCCGTCCGCGTCCGTCTGGATGCGGCCGAAACCCGTGAACTCCACGCCGTTGCGGCCCAGATGGCCGCCGCTCGCCGGGTCCCTGCGCATCGAGCCGTCGACGGCGGGGAGCACGCCGTCCGGGTCCGGGCCCCACACCTCCAGCAGGGCGTCCGGCACGGGCCGGCCCGCGCCGTCGTAGACGTACCCGTGCACGGTGACCGTGTCGGGGTGCCCGAGCGGGGCGACGTCCTCGCCGCCGCGGAAGGGCAGCGCGTAACCGTAGAACGGGCCGACGGTGTGCGACGGGGTGGGCGGCACGGTCCCCTCGCCGCCGTGGTCGTTCCGCGTCATGGCCGGTGTCCTTCCTCGGTCCAGGTGGCCCGGGGCCCGTCGAGCACGATGTCCCAGCGGTAGCCCAGGGAGAACTCCGGTACGGACAGGTCGTGGTCGTAGGCCGCGACCAGCCGCTGCCGGGCCGCGTCGTCCGGCACCGACTGCAGGATCGGGTCGTACGGGAAGAGCGGGTCGTGGGGGAAGTACATCTGTGTCACCAGCCGCTGGGTGAACGCGGTGCCGAACACGGAGAAGTGGATGTGCGCCGGCCGCCAGGCGTTGAGGTGGTTGCGCCACGGGTAGGGGCCGGGCCGGATGGTGGTGAACCGGTAGCTCCCGTCCGCGCCGGTGAGGGTGCGGCCCACCCCGGTGAAGTGGGGGTCCAGCGGGGCGTCGTGCTGCTCGCGCCGATGGGCGTACCGGCCGGCGGCGTTGGCCTGCCAGATCTCGACGAGCTGGCCGGCCACGGGGCGTCCGTCACGGTCCAGCAGGCGCCCGGAGACGGTGATGCGCTCCCCCACGGGCTCCCCGGTGTGCTGCACGGTGAGGTCGTTGTCGTGCTCGGTGACGTCCCGTTCGCCGAAGGCGGGGGAGGACAGCTCGACGAGTTCCGGGTCCCGGGCCGCGTCGATCGTGACCGGGGGCCGCAGCGGATGGCGCAGGGCCGAGGAACGGTAGGGGGCGTAGTCCCGGCGGGGATGGTGTTCGACGGGCGCGCCGCCGGCGATCCGCTGCTGATGGGCGGCGCGTTCGGCCGCGATCTCCCGGTCGATGTCGGCCTGGGTGAGGGTGTCGGTCATGGGCGGGGTCTCCCTGCGTCGGTCGGGCCGGTCGGCCGAGGCCGGGCGTCGGGCGGGGCGATCCGGTCGGGTGAGGTCTGTTCGGTCCGTTCGGTCCGTCCGGTCCGCGTGGCGGGTGCATCGGCAGGGGTGCACGGACGGGGCGCGTGCGGCCCATGCACCGCGGAAGTCCTCAGTGCACTGAGCATCTCGGCTGTCGGATACGCTGCCATCCGGATGAGCGGAGCGTCAAGGCCCGTGTCATGTACGGGGAAGGGCGTCGGCCCTGACCGCGACGGGAACGGGATCCACCCGTGGGGTTATCGTTCCGTGTACAGATGATTTCCCGTCAACCGGACCGTGGGAGCGCGCATGGCGGCCGTGGACCTCGCCACTCATCCCGGGCACCTGGCCCGGCGGCTCCAGCAGGCGCACCACCTGCTGTGGACCACCATGGTCTCGGAGAAGATCACCTCGCCGCAGTACGCGGTCCTCAACGCCCTCGTCGCCGAACCCGGCCTGGATCAGCGCACCGTGGGGGAGCGGGTGGGGCTCGACCGGTCGACCATCGCCGACGTGGTCGCCCGCCTCATGCGGCGCGGACTGCTCGGCAAGGACCGCGACCCGCTGGACGGCCGCCGCTTCCTGCTGCGCCCGACCGGGGACGGTGAACGCGTCCACCGCGCACTGACCGTGCGCGCCGCCCGGATGAACCACGTCTTCCTGGCGCCCCTCGACGCCGCCGAGCAGGCGCTCTTCCTCGACCTGGCCCGGCGGGTCGCCGATGCCGCCGAGCGCCTGCGCCACCCGGACGGCCCTGGCGGTACGGACGGCACGGCCGGCACCGACGGCGATGCCGGCGGCCCGGGTGCCGGGGACCCTGCCGACGGCCGGGTCGGCGGCGACGCCCCTTCCGCGTCCGGTGGCGGCCGAGGCGGGCCCGCCAAGGCCGCCGCGGATCACGGCGCCTCGGCGTACACCACCCAGACCTGACCCCGCGCGAAGTTCACCGGCTCGCCCCCGTCGGTGGTGAACGTCGTGCCGTCCTCGGCGTCCGGACGGGTCCAGCCGACGTCGTGGGCCCGTCCGTCGCGCAGCACCGTGGCCCGGCCGGAGCCGGTGGTCTCGGTGTAGGGCGTGTTGTTGCCGAGGAAGTCGCGGTAGTCCGACGGCCGGACCGTCACGTACTGCACCACGACGGTCGCCGGGGCCAGCGGCCTGCCCTGTGCGGTGGTCGCCGGGGCGCCGTCCATGGCGACCAGCCAGCCGTCGCGGGCGGCGGACCAGGTGAAGGTGAAGCGGGCCGCCGGATAGGACACCGTCCGGGTCCGCACGGGTTCGCCGCCGGCGGGGGGCGGGCCCTGACGGAAGCCGGTGGTCAGGGCGTCCGGCCCGGGCTCCTCGGGCAGCAGACGTGCCGGCCGCAGGTAGAGGTTGTGCGGGGCGGCCCGGTCGGTGCGGCGGACGTACACCCCGGAGGCCGACTCCGGCGTCAGGGGGGTGAGCGGCGCGCTCTCGATCACCGGCAGCAGTTTGCTCTGCGCCCCCGAGAAGGCCAGGACCGGCTGCTCGAACTGACGCAGCAGCTCCAGGTCGGACTCCCGGGCGCTGCGCACCGGGCCGACGGACTCGGGGACGCGTGAGGCGTACACCGCCATCAGCCGGCTCAGCCCGCCCTCCACCTGCTCGACGTACACCACGTCGGCGTCCTCCAGGCCCGTGTGGGGCCGGGCCGTACGGGCGTTGTCGATCTTCACGGCGAGGACCGGGGGGCCGTCCTCGCCGGTCACCGGCGGCTGCTGGGCCGGGCTGCTCCGCGCGCCGCGGCCGTCGTCGGCGGGCGCGCCGCCGGTGCCCGTGCAGCCGGCCGCCAGCCCGGCCGCGGCCAGCACGGCCACCAGGGCCCTGGCGGTCGTCCCGCGCAGTCCGCGCCCTGTGCGCCGTCCGGGGCGCGCACCACCGCGTGCGCCCTCCCGCGCGCTCCCTCGTGAGCTGCTTCGTGTGCTCCCGCTCGTGCTCACCGTGGCCACCCTGCCTGCCCGAATCCGTCGATGTCTCAATTGTGCGCTTTTCTGATCGTCGGGTGTCCTACCCGATCAGGAGCGGTCCGGCGCGCCGCTTCCGCCGATCGGCGCAGCGCTCCGCGGTTCGGTGCGGACCCGCTCGGGTACCCGGGCGCCACCGCACGCGGGACACACCGGTACCGACGGAAGGAGCGGGCGGCCATGAAGGCAGTCACCTGGCAGGGAAAGCGGGACGTACGGGTGGAGACCGTGCCCGACCCCCGGATCGAGGAGCCCACCGACGCCGTCATCCGCGTCACCTCGTCCGGGCTGTGCGGCTCCGACCTGCACCTCTACGAGGTGTTGACCCCGTTCATGACCCCGGGCGACATCCTCGGCCACGAACCGATGGGCATCGTCGAGGAGGTCGGGGCCGCCGTGCCGGACCTCCAGGTCGGGGACCGCGTGGTGGTCCCGTTCCAGATCGCCTGCGGCAACTGCTGGATGTGCCTCACCGGCCTGCCCACCCAGTGCGAGACCACCCAGGTCGGCGCCGAAGGCATGGGCGCCGCCCTGTTCGGCTACACCCGGCTGTACGGCGCCGTGCCGGGTGCCCAGGCCGAGTACCTGCGCGTCCCGCAGGCCCAGTACGGCCCCATCAAGGTGCCGGAGGGCCCTGCCGACGACCGTTTCCTCTACCTCTCCGACGTGCTGCCCACCGCCTGGCAGGCGGTCGCGTACGCCGGTGTGCCCAAGGGCGGCAGCGTGGCGGTCCTGGGCCTGGGCCCGATCGGGGACATGGCCTGCCGGATCGCCATGCTCCAGGGCGCCGGCCGGGTCTTCGGCGTGGACCTCGTCCCCGAGCGGCTGCGCCGGGCGCGGGAGCGCGGCGTGGAGACCTTCGACCTGCGCTCCTTCGACGACGAGAAGGAACTCGTCGCCGCCGTCCGCGACCGGACCGACGGCCGCGGCCCGGACGCCGTGATCGACGCCGTCGGCACCGAGGCGCACGGCAGCGGCGTCGCCCGGCTGGTGCAGAACGCCTCGGCGATGCTGCCCCGCAAGCTGAGCGGGCCGATGGCGGAACGCTTCAGCGTCGACCGGCTCGCCGCCCTCTACACCGCCATCGACATGGTCCGGCGCGGCGGCACGATCTCGCTGTCCGGCGTCTACGGCGGCATGGCCGACCCGATGCCGATGCTCACCCTCTTCGACAAGCAGATCCAGCTGCGCATGGGGCAGGCCAACGTGCGCCGCTGGTCCGACGAGATCATCCCGTACCTCACCGACGAGGACCCCCTCGGTGTCGACGACTTCGCCACCCACCACGTCCCGCTGACCGATGCGCCCCACGCCTACGACATGTTCCAGCGCAAGCAGGACGGAGCCGTCAAGGTCGTCATGCAGCCCTGAGCCGCCGCCCCCGGCCGGTGCGCCACCCCGCTGGGGCACCGGATCCCGGCCCGCCCCGGTGAACGAAGCGGGCGTCACGCCGGGCGTGACGCCCGCTTCGGGCTGCCTGCCGCGCCCGCCGGACGTCGGCCCGCGAACCCGCCCGGGTCGACCGGACCGCACTTCCACCCCTTCCCCGCCTGCCTCACCCTCGCCTGCTCCTGACTCACCCCCCGCCCAGGATCTCCCCGAGGTCGTAGCGCACCGGCTCCTCCAGCTGGGCGTAGGTGCAGCTGAGGGGGTCGCGGTCGGGGCGCCAGCGGCGGAAGCGGGCCGTGTGCCGGAACCGCTGACCGTTCTCCATGTGGTCGTAGGCCACTTCGGCAACCCGGTCCGGCCGCACAGGCACCCAGGACAAGTCCTTCTTGCCCGACCAGCGGCTCGGCGCGCCCGGCAGCCGCGCCGTCTCGTGCGCCGCCTCCTCGGCCCACGCCGCCCACGGATGACCCGACACGTCGTCCATCCGCAGCGGCTCCAGCTCCTCCACCAGCTCCGCGCGGCGCTTCATGGTGAAGGCCGCCGACACCCCCACGTGCTGCAGGACCCCCTGGTCGTCGTACAGCCCGAGCAGCAGGGACCCCACCACCGGCCCGCTCTTGTGCAGGCGGTAGCCCGCCACCACCACGTCCGCCGTGCGCTCGTGCTTGATCTTGAACATCGCCCGCTCGTCCTGGCGGTACCGCAGGTCCAGTGGCTTGGCGATCACCCCGTCCAGGCCCGCCCCCTCGTACTGCTCGAACCACCCGCGGGCCACCTCGACGTCCGTGGTCGCCGGCGCCACGTGCACCGGGGGCGTCACCCCGTCCAGCGCCCGGGTCAGCAGGGCCCGGCGGTCGGAGAGGGGGACGTCCAGCAGCGACTCGTCGTCCAGGGCCAGCACGTCGAAGGCGACGAACGAGGCGGGGGTGCGCTCGGCCAGGGTGCGCACCCGCGAGTCCGCGGGGTGGATCCGCTCGGTCAGCGCGTCGAAGTCGAGCCGCTCGCCGCGCGCGACCACGATCTCCCCGTCCAGCACGCACCGCCGGGGCAACCGCTCCCGCACGGCCGCCACCACCTCGGGGAAGTACCTGGTCAGAGGCTTGCCCGTGCGGCTGCCCAGCTCCACCTCGTCACCGTCGCGGAACACGATCGCCCGGAACCCGTCCCACTTCGCCTCGTACTGCATGCCCGGCGGGATCTTCGCCACGGACTTGGCGAGCATCGGCTTCACGGGCGGCATCACGGGAAGATCCATGCCTCGATTCTGCGGCTTGTGTCCCGTTGTCGCCCGGTGTGCGAGGTGTGCATGCTGCCCTTACCGTGGCTCGCATGGCGGAAGCGGTGGAACTGGACGTGGCCGGCCGGACCGTACGGGTGTCCAGCCCGGACAAGATCTTCTTCCCTGAGCCGGGCTACACCAAGCTGGACGTGGCCCGCTACTACCAGGCGGTCGCCCCCGGACTGCTGCGCGCCCTGCGCGACCGTCCGACGACACTCCAGCGCTACCCGGACGGCATCACCGGCGAGTGGTTCTACCAGAAGCGCGCCCCCAAGGGGATGCCCGACTGGATCCCCACCGCGCACATCACCTTCCCCAGCGGCCGCAGCGCCGACGAGATGTGCCCCACCGAGGAGGGCGCCGTGGTCTGGGCGGCGCAGTACGGCACGCTCACCTTCCACCCCTGGCCGGTGCGGCGCGACGACGTGGACCACCCCGACGAACTGCGCATCGACCTCGACCCGCAGCCGGGCACCGACTACGACGACGCCGTCCGCGCCGCTCACGAACTGCGGTCCGTGCTGGAGGAGTTCGGCCTGCGCGGCTGGCCCAAGACCTCCGGCGGCCGGGGGCTGCACGTGTTCGTGCCGATCGAGCCGCGCTGGACCTTCACCCAGGTCCGCCGGGCCGCCATCGCGGTCGGCCGGGAGATGGAGCGCCGGATGCCGGAGCAGGTCACCATCAAGTGGTGGAAGGAGGAGCGCGGCGAGCGTATCTTCCTCGACTACAACCAGACCGCCCGCGACCGCACCATCGCCTCCGCCTATTCCGTGCGCCCCCGCCCGCACGCCCCCGTCTCGGCGCCGCTGCGATGGGAGGAGGTCGGCACCGCGCACCCGGAGGACTTCGACATCGTGACGATGCCCGCGCGCTTCGCCGAACTCGGCGACGTGCACGCGGACATGGACGACCACGCGTTCTCGCTGGAGCCCCTGCTCGAACTCGCCCGGCGCGACGAGCACGACCACGGGCTCGGCGACCTGCCGTACCCGCCGGAGTACCCGAAGATGCCCGGTGAGCCGAGCCGGGTCCAGCCGAGCCGGGCCAGGAAGCCGAAACCCACGGCGACCTGACGGCCGGCCCGGCCGGACCGGTGGATCAGGACAGGTCCTTGATCCTGATGTCGCGGTACGAGACCACGTCACCGGTGCCGTGCACCTGGAGCCCGATGTAGCCGGAGGCGAACCGCCGCCCGTCCGTGCCCGGGTCGTCCGAGCGCGGCGGGGTGAAGTCCTGGCCGCCGGTGTTGTGGAACTCGTTGATCAGCACACCGTTGCGGTAGACCGAGTAGTGCTGGTCCACCACACGGATCTCGTAGTCGTTCCAGGTGCCCTTCTGCGTGACGCCCGCCCCGGCCAGGCCCACCCGGTCGAAACCGTAGACCGAGCCCGTCTTGTACATGTCGCCGGTGGGGGAGTCGAACACCTGGATCTCGTGCCCGTACTTGATGGCCGCCCACTCGGGGCGCGGCTCTTCCGGGTGGTCGTGGATCTGCGGGAACCGCACGAACACACCGGAGTTGGCGTTCTGGCTGCCCGGCGCGTCGTCACGCCACTGGAGCTTCAGCGAGAAGTCGCCGTACTTCCGCTGGGGGAACCACAGCATGCCGAGCCCGCCCCGGGTGGTGCCCGAGGTGATGGAGCCGTCCTCGTTCAGCGCGAACGAACCGCCGCCCACGTGCTGCCACTGGGCGAAGGACGCCTCGGTGCCGTCGAGGATCGTCCGGTAGCCGTCGGTCTGGCCGGGCGTGCCGATGCCCGACTGCCGGGCGGCCTGGTTCACGGCCCGGTACTCGCGCTGGTCGACGACCCCTTCCTTCTTCAGGCGGTCCAGGACGGTGCGCACGTGCTTGAGGAACAGCGCGTGCGAGGTCCATTCCTTCTCGTCCTCGATCAGCTCGCCGATCCGGCACCGGTTGTCGGTGACCCGGTTGGGCACGCCGGTGTCGACCGTGCCGACGAACACCGTCCGCCGCTCGTCGTACTCCGGGCAGTTGGGCGCGGGCACGCCGCCGCCCGCCACCACCGTGAAGCCCACCGTGAGCGCCTCGGAGGTGTTGCCCGCCTTGTCGGTCGCCCGGTAGGCCACGGTGTGCCGGCCGGCCCGGTCGACCAGGACCGGCCGGGAGTAGGCGAGGTACGGGCCGCCGTCGAGCGAGTACTCGATCCCGGCGACGCCGGAACCGCCCTCGTCGGTGGCGCTGACCGTGACCCGTGCGCTGCCCACGTAGGCACCGTCGGAGTTCCTGGTGCCGTCGACGCCCACCCCCGTCACCGGCGGCGTGGTGTCCTGCGGGGGAGCGGCGACGACCGTGAACTCCACGCTCTTCACGGCGGCGACGTTGCCCGCCCGGTCGGTGGCGCGGTAGCGGACGGTGTGCGTGCCGACCCGGTGCACCATGACCGGGCCGGTGTACGTCTGCCAGGCGCCGTCGCCGATCGCGTACTCGACGGTGTTGACGCCGGAACCGGTGTCGGAGGCGGAGACCGTCACCGTCGCCATGTCGACGTAGGCGCCGTCCTGGTTCCGTTCACCGTCCACGGTCGCCGACGTCTCGGGCGCCGTGGTGTCGTCGGTCGGCGGGGCGACGACGGTGAAGGCGACGCTCCTGGGCTCGGAGACGTTGCCCGCCCTGTCCAGCGCCCGGTAGCGCACCGTGTGGTCGCCCACCTGGTCGATCACCACCGGCGCGGTGTAGGGCTGCCAGGTCTCGTCGTCGCCGACCGCGTACTCGATCCGCTCGACGCCGGAGCCCTCGTCGGTGGCCTCCAGGACGACGCTCGCCGAACCCACGTACTGGCCCTCGGCGTTGCGGGTGCCGGTCACCCCGGCGGTGGCCTCGGGCGCCGTGGTGTCGTCCTCGCCGCCGCCCTCGGTCACGACCAGGATGCCCTGCATCTCGCCGTGGCCGGGGATCGTGCAGTGGTAGAAGTAGCGGCCCGGGGTGAGGGTCACCTCCGCGGTGTGCCGGCCGCCCTGGGCGTCGCCCGGGTTGGCCAGGATGTTCAGCTGGACGTCGTTGTTGAACTCCGGGTCCGACGTGACGAACGTCAGGGTGTGCGGCATGCCGGTGGTGTTGCCGGTGGCCTCGCTGTTCTCGAAGACGATCGTCGCCTTGCCCGCCACCGCCGTCGTCGGCGCCGACAGGTACCTGTCGATGTCGTTGCCCGCGGTCCAGGTGAGGACCTGCTCCGCGGCGCGCGCCCCGCCCGTGCCGCGGCCGTCGGCCACCGAGGCGGTCTGCAGGCCGAGCGCCATCAGCAGGGCGGCCAGCAGGGCCGCCCACAGGCGCCGTGGTCGTGTCACCGGTGTCATCCGGTCCTCCTCGCGAGATCACCGGCGGCCGGGGTCGGCCCGCCACCGGTGTAGGTGACCCGCCACAGCGCCGACCTGGCGTCCGAGGTGAAGAAGCCGCGGCCGTAGTCGAGGACGTACAGGGCGCCGTCCGGACCGAACTTCCAGTCCATGAGGTTCTTGATGCCGTCGTTGCCGACCGGCACGATCCTCTTCAGCGATTCCGCGTGCACCGGAAGCCCGCCGCTCCCGACCGTCTTCGGGTCCAGGAGCACCGCGTGGCGCGGCTGGTCGGCGTCGTAGAAGTCGCCGACGAACCACTTGCCGTCCCAGTACGCGGGCCACTTGACGGCGCTGTCGCTGCGGGCGTCGAAGCGGTACACCGGACCGTTCATCGCGGCCTGGCCGCCGCCCTTGAGCCAGGGCAGCCCGTAGGTGGCCTCGTCGGCCTTGTAGGAGGGCACGCCGTTCGCGTCGCGCGGGAAGTCCGGGGCGCCGCCCTGCGGTGAGTACCAGATGGTGTTGGTGGTCACCGGCGGGAGGTTCACCAGACCGTCGTTGTTCGGCGACTCGTTCTTCGGCCGGTCGCAGTCGTACCAGCCCAGCGGCTGGGACGGGTCGGGCAGGTTGCGGTCCCGGTAGGGCTGCTTGTTGCCCATGCAGTACGGCCAGCCGTGGTTGCCCGCCTTCGTGATGGCGGCGAACGTGTCGTACTTGGCGGGTCCCCAGGTCGTCGACGGCTGTCCGGCATCCGGGCCGACCCAGCCGGCGTAGAGGATGTCGGTCGCCGGGTCGACGGAGATGCGCGCCGGGTTGCGCACGCCCATCACGTAGATCTCGCCGCGGGTCTTCCCACCGCCCTCGGCGGTCTCCTCACCGGTGAACAGGTTGCCCTCCGGCAGGGTGTACGTGCCGTCCGGCTCCGGGTGGATGCGCAGGATCTTGCCGTTGAGGTTGTTGGTGTTGCCGGCGGTGCGGCGCGCGTCCGCGAAGGAGACGCCCTTGTACTGCGGCTCCGGGTTGTTGCCGGAGTAACCGCCGCTGAATCCGCTGGAGTTGTTGTCCCCGGTGGCGATGTAGAGGTTGCCCTTCGAGTCCCAGGCCATGCCGCCGCCGGCGTGGCAGCAGCTGTGGATCTGCACCGGCCACTTCAGCAGCACCTTCTCGCTGCCGGGCAGCAGCTTGTCCGTCTCCCGGTCCAGGGTGAACCGGGAGACGCGCCGCTCGGCCATGCGGGTGTCGCGGTCGATCTCCGAGTGGGGTGTGTAGTGCAGGTACACCCACCCGTTGCGCGCGAACCCGGGGTCCAGCTCGATGCCGAGCAGGCCCTCCTCGTTCTTGCGCAGCTCGTCCCCGCCGCCCTTGTTGCCGAACACGTCGAGCGCTCCGGCGAGGGTGACCTTCCCGGTCTTCGGATCGTAGATGTGGATCTCGCCCTGGCCCTTGCCGATGTCCGGGTCGTTCCAGTCGGTGACGACGGGACGGGAGGAGTCGGCGCCGCCGCGGCCGATGTAGAACACGCGGCCGTCCGGGGCGGTGACCAGGCCGTGGGGCTCGCCGATCTGATCGTTCTTCCCCGGCTGGTTGGGCTCGGTGAGCCGCTCCGCCGCGTAGTTGCCGTCGATCGTCGCCTTGCAGTCGGCCTGGACCAGCCGGGTGGTCCACAGCAGGGCCCCGCGCAGGTGGTCGCGGAAGTCGGTCTCGTCGTAGGACGACACCGTGCCGCCCATGCCGGTGTAGAAGGAGCGGCCGCCGTCGTAGTCCCGGCACCAGCTGACCGGGTGGTCCGCGCCATGGGCGCCCGCACCGGGCTGGTACGTCGACTCCCGTACGCGGGCGACCGTGTGGACGTCGCCCGAGGGGTTCTTCGCCCAGTTGAGCCACTTGTCCGGCCGCTTCCACTGCAGCGGCAGGTCCTTGGTCGCCGGGTGCCGGCGGTCGCCGACCTCGACGGTCGCCCGCTGCACCCGGTCCGGGGAGGACGCCGGACGGGCGCCGATCAGCCCGGTGAACCAGTCCGAGTACGGCTCGGCGCGCGCCGCGTCGTGGATGCCGACGAAGCCGCCGCCGGCCTCCATGTACGCCTCCAGGCCCGCCTCCTGGGCCGGGTCGAGGACGTCGCCGCCGCCGGTCAGGAACACGACGGCGTTGAAGCGGCTCAGCCGCTTGTCGTTGGTGAAGACGGCGGCGTTGTCGGTCGCGGTCACCGAGAAGCGCTGTTCGGCGGGGCCGGTCAGCCCGATCCGCTCGATGGCCGCGATCCCGGCGTTGACCACCGGCGACTCCTCGCCGCCCGCGGCGGAGCCGTGGAACAGCAGGACCCGCACGTCGGCCCCGCCCGGGGGCGACGTGATGGACATCGTTGTCACGGACGGATCCGTGTCGGGGCGCGCACTCGCCGCGGGGCCGGACATCAGCCCGGCGGCCACGATTCCTGCGGTGACGGTGGCCGCCCAGGCCCGCCGTCTCCTCCGTGCGGCCCGTGTCGTGTTCTGGCCTGTGGTGTCCAACCCGCTCAAGGCGTCGGGTTGTCGGTGCGAGGGGAACCGCATGTGGTCACCCACCCCTCCTCGGTCGCAGCAACGGCGTCAAGGAAGTTAGACCCCTTTGCGTCACTCGCCAATACCTATGGCCGCAATGAAACGAACTTTGTCCTGAGTGTGGATAAACCGCGGGCCGGTCGGTACGGTTTCACAGGTTCATGACAGCCACGGGCCCAACGCACGCCCGCATCCAGGGGAGTTCGGCATGGACAGACGCGGCTTCAACCGACGGGTACTGCTGGGCGGAGCGGCCGTCGCGACATCGTTGTCGCTGGCCCCCGAGGCCGCCGTCGCGGCCGGCCCGGTACGCACCGCGCCCGCCGGGGGAGAGGTCCGGCGCATGAAGATGTACGCCGAGCGCCTGCCCGGCGGTCAGATGGGCTACGGGCTGGAGAAGGGCAAGGCGTCCGTCCCCGGCCCGCTGATCGAACTCAACGAGGGCGACACCCTCCACGTCGAGTTCGAGAACACCATGGACGTCCCCGTCAGCCTGCACGTCCACGGCCTGGACTACGAGATCTCCAGCGACGGCACCAAGCAGAACAAGAGCGACGTCCCTCCCGGCGGCACCCGCACCTACACCTGGCGCACCCACCGCCCCGGACGGCGCTCCGACGGCACCTGGCGCTCCGGCAGCGCCGGCTACTGGCACTACCACGACCACGTCGTGGGCACCGAGCACGGCACGGGCGGCATCCGCAACGGGCTCTACGGCGCGGTGATCGTGCGCCGCAAGGGCGACGTCCTGCCCGACCGGACGCACACCATCGTCTTCAACGACATGACCATCAACAACCGGCCCGCGCACACCGGCCCGGACTTCGAGGCCACCGTGGGCGACCGGGTGGAGATCGTCATGATCACGCACGGCGAGTTCTACCACACGTTCCACATGCACGGGCACCGCTGGGCCGACAACCGCACCGGCATCCTGACCGGCCCCGAGGACCCCAGCCGGGTCATCGACAACAAGATCTGCGGACCGGCGGACTCCTTCGGCTTCCAGATCATCGCCGGCGAGGGCGTCGGCGCGGGGGCCTGGATGTACCACTGCCACGTCCAGAGCCACTCGGACATGGGCATGGTCGGCCTGTTCCTGGTGAAGAAGCCGGACGGCACCATCCCCGGGTACGACCCGGACCACCCCCACCACCACGGCTCGGGCGGGACGAAGCAGGGCGCCGACGGCTCCGGTTCCGGCAGGGCCGGAGCGGAGCAGTCCGCGCGGGACGCGGGCGGCGGGCCGTCACCCGCCGGATCCCCGGCCGCGGCGAAGCCCGGGTCCGCGGCGGAGGCCCCGCACCACCACTGACGGGCCGCACCGGCACCCGCCGCCGGCGTCCCGGCCCACGGAAGCGCTCTCGTCAGCCCGCGCACCGGGGCTATCCTGTCCCGCAGCCGCAGGTGAGGAGCCCCAGACGTGACGGAGACTGTGCCGCGCCCCACGCTGGAGGCCGTGGCCGCCCGGGCCGGGGTCTCACGCGCCACCGTGTCCCGGGTGGTCAACGGCGGCGACGGGGTCCGGGAACCGCTGGCCGAACGGGTGCGGCAGGCCGTGGAGGAACTCGGCTACGTGCCCAACCAGGCGGCCCGGAGCCTGGTGACCAAACGCCACGACGCCGTGGCCGTGATCGTCGCCGAACCCGAGACCCGCGTCTTCTCCGACCCGTTCTTCGCCCGGCAGTTGCGCGGCATCAGCAAGGAGCTGACCGCCCACGACAACCAGTTGGTCCTGCTGCTCACCGAGGGCCGCCACGACCACGCCCGGGTCGGCCGCTACCTCGCGGGCGGACACGTCGACGGCGCGCTGGTCTTCTCCCTCCACCTGGCCGACCCGCTGCCGGAACTGATCCAGCGCGCGGGCGTCCCCACCGTGTTCGGCGGCCGTCCCGGCTGGACCGGCGGGCGCGGCGCCGACGACGTGCGGTACGTGGACAGCGACAACCGCGGCGGGGCCCGGGACGCCGTGCGCCACCTGCTCGGCCTCGGCCGCGAGCACGTCGCGCACATCACCGGCCCCCTGGACCAGACCTCGGCGGCGGACCGGCTGGCCGGCTACCGGGACGTCATGACCGGCGCCGACCCCCTCCTCGTCGCGGAGGGCGACTTCACGGCCGGCGGCGGCGAACGCGCGATGCGCGAACTGCTGGACCGCCGCCCGCGCCTGGACGCGGTGTTCGCCGCCAACGACCTCACCGCCGCCGGCGCCCTGCGGGCCCTGCGCGAGCACGGGCGCCGGGTGCCGGACGACGTCGCCGTGGTCGGCTTCGACGACATGCTCCCCGTCGCCGAACAGACCGACCCGCCGCTCACCACGGTCCGCCAGGACATCGAGGAGATGGGCCGGCTCATGGCCCGCCTGCTCCTGCGCGACCTGGACCGCGGAACCCCGGACCCGGAACAGGGAGCCGGAGCCGAAGCCGGGCATTCCTCCTCCGGGCATTCCTCCTCCGGGGTGGTCCTCCCGACCACCCTGGTCCGGCGGGCATCGGCCTGACCCCCGGGCCGCCTCCGACCGGCCTCCGGCCGCGTCCCCCCGGCCGTTGTCAGTGGGGGGTGGAAGACTCGGCGGAGTCGGTGACGAGACCGCCCGGAGGAGACCGCATGCTCACCACCCGCTTCGTCGACGGCGCCCCCGACTGGATCGAGGTCGCCACCCCCGACACCGACGGCGCCACGTCCTTCTACGGGCGGTTGTTCGGCTGGACGTACCGGTCCGCGGGACCCGAGGGCGGTGGTTACGGCTTCTTCAAACGGGACGGCGGGATCGTCGCGGCCGCCACCCGCGTCACGCCCGGCCAGGGACCGTCCGCGTGGACCGTCTACTTCCAGACCTCCGACGCGGACGCCACGGCCGAGGCGGCCCGGGCGGCGGGCGGCGGTGTCACCTCCCCGCCCGAGCAGGTGATGAGCCAGGGGCGGTCCGCGACCCTCATCGACACCGCCGGGGCGCCCTTCGGCGTCTGGCAGCCCGAGCGGCGCATCGGCCTGGACCGGGCCGGGGACGTGGGCTCGCTCTGCTGGGCCGAACTGCACACCCCGGACGTCGCCCGCGCCGCCGCCTTCTTCCACCGGGTCCTCGGCTGGGAGACGACCGGAGTGACCTTCCCGGGCGGGGTCTACACGTCCGTCAATCCGGCGGGCACGGGCGAGGACGGCACGTTCGGCGGCCTGGTCCCGCTGGCCGACGACCCCGAGGACGCGCGGTCCGGTGCCCGGCCGCACTGGCTCCCCTACTTCGGCGTCGACGACCCGGACGCGGTGGTCGCCGAGGCCGCCGCCCTGGGCGGCAGCGTACGGATGCCGGCCACCTCGATCCCCGGCGTGGGCCGCCTGGCCCGCCTGGAGGACCCGTACGGCGCGGTGTTCGCCGTGCTCCGGGGGGACCCGGGGGAGCGGTGACCCGGCGGGGGATCCGCGGCACGAGGGGGGCGACTGCTGGACGACGGTCCTTGGACGGCGACGCCGGTGGCGGTTCGGCTCCCGGTGAACGGCAGCCTGCGGTGAGCCCTCACGGGGAGCCCCGGAACATGGTGGATCACCGTTACGTCGACGTGGGAGGGACACGGCCGGCCTCGATCAGTGGTCGTGTCCGCCTCGCTGCCGGTGCCGCGGCCGCCGACGTGCGGTACAGCCGTCACCTGGCCGGGGGGGTGCCGGCCGAGCGGACCCGTCCGGCCCGGTCTCCCGGGGCGTTGATCCGGCGTTGAGCGAACGTTTCGCGCCGTGGGGAACTCTTCTGGCCATGCACACCGAAACGTTCCCGGCGCCCGACCTCACCTGGCAGGAGGAGGCGCTGTGCGCCCAGACCGGGGGAGACTTCTTCTTCCCCGAGCCCGGCAGCTCGGTCCGCGACGCCAAGCGGATCTGCGGGATGTGTCCCATCCGTGCCGCCTGCCTGGAGTACGCCCTGACGCACGACATGCGCTTCGGGGTGTGGGGCGGGTTGTCGGAGAAGGAGCGGCTGTCGCTGCGCCGCACCTCCCGCTAGGCCGCCGCAGCGACAGCCGCCAGGCCGCAGCCCCTTCCGGCAGGCCGCGCGGTGCTCTGCCGGTGGGTCCGTGCGCAAGCCGGGAGGTCCGGCGTGCGCCTGGGGGGCGGCGCACGCCGGACCTCGTGGAGGACGGTGGTGCGGCGGTCAGCCGGCGGCGCGGGCCGCCATGCGGGCCTTGCGGGCGGCCAGCTTCTCGTCGAACTTCGCGGCTTCGGCGTCCAGGCCGTTCATGAACAGCCCGAGCTCCTCCTGCGCCTTGAGGCCCTCCGGGCCCAGACCGTCGATCTCCATGACCTTCAGGAAGCGCAGCACCGGCTGCAGGACGTCGTCGTGGTGGATGCGGAGGTTGTAGACCTCGCCGATCGCCATCTGCGCGGCGGCCCGCTCGAAGCCGGGGATGCCGTGGCCGGGCATGCGGAAGTTCACGACCACGTCGCGGACCGCCATCATGGTCAGGTCGGGGGCGATCTCGAAGGCGGCCGCGAGCAGGTTGCGGTAGAAGACCATGTGCAGGTTCTCGTCGGTCGCGATGCGCGCCAGCATGCGGTCGCAGACCGGGTCCCCCGACTGGTGGCCGGTGTTGCGGTGGGAGATGCGGGTGGCCAGCTCCTGGAAGGAGACGTAGGCGACCGAGTGCAGCATCGAGTGCCGGTTGTCCGACTCGAAGCCCTCGCTCATGTGCGCCATGCGGAACTGCTCCAGCTTGTCCGGGTCCACCGCCCGCGAGGCGAGCAGGTAGTCCCGCATCACGATGCCGTGGCGGCCCTCCTCCGCCGTCCAGCGGTGCACCCAGGTGCCCCAGGCGCCGTCGCGGCCGAACAGGGTGGCGATCTCGTGGTGGTAGCTGGGGAGGTTGTCCTCGGTCAGCAGGTTCACCACCAGGGCGATGCGGCCGACCTCGGTGACCTTGGACTGCTCCTTGTCCCAGGCCTCGCCGTCCTCGAAGAAGCCGGGGAAGTTGCGGGCGTCGCTGAAGGGGACGTACTCGTGCGGCATCCAGTCCTTGGCGACCTTCAGATGCCGGTTGAGTTCCTTCTCGACCACTTCCTCCAGGGCGTACAGCAGCCGTGCGTCCGTCCAGCCGGTCGAACTGGCGAGGTGGGGAGAAGTAAGCGTCACGGGGACTCCAGGGGGACGGGGGTGGGACGGGATCCGGCGAGCGGTGCCGGAACCTACGGCATCGTAGGCTACGAATCCGTAGGTTACGAAACCGTAGGTTAAGTGCGCCGTAAAGCCCCCCGACCGGACGGAAGAGGACGGCCGCGGACCTCCACGGCGGCCCGGCCCGGGTCCCCCCGGCCGGGCGGCCCATGCGCGCGTCCCGGCGGGCCAACCCGTGGGCGGTGGCGGCCCGTCAGGCGTACAGCTCCCGCAGCCGGACCGACAGGCAGGTCACGCAGCCCTCCAGCTTCTCGAACTCGCCGATGTCCACCAGGACGGGCTCGTACCCGAGATCCGCGTACAGTTCGGCGGTTTTCGGGGCGCTCGCCGCCATCAGCAGCCGGTCCCCGCCGAGCAGGACGACGTGCGCCCCCGACGGCTCGGGAACGGGCAGGAAGCGGGGGAAGAGGGACGGCACGTCCACGGTGGGCAGGTGGCCGACGACCGTGCCGTCCGGCAGCGCCGTGACCGCCGACTTCAGGTGCAGCACGCTGCTCACCGGCACGGACACCACCCGCGCGCCGAGGGGCTCGAAGGCCGCCCGCAGCTGCTGCACCCCGGCCGCATTGGTCCGCCCGCCCCGGCCGACGTAGAGGGTGTCACCGATCTTCAGCACGTCGCCGCCGTCCAGGGTGCCCGGCTCCCAGATCCAGTTCACCGAGCAGCCCAGCGCGGCCACGGCCTCCTCGATGCCGGCGGTCTCGGGGCGCCGCGACTCGGCGCCGGGGCGGGCGATCAGCGCCACGTTCCGGAACATCACCACGGTGTCCTCGACGAACACGGCGTCCGGGCAGTCGTCGGCCGGATCCACCTCCACCGTCTCCCAGCCGTGGCCGAGCAGCGCCTGCGTGTACGCCTCCCACTGCTCCAGCGCGCGGCCGGGGTCGACCGGCTCGCGTTCGATGTGCGTGACCAGCCCTTCGGCGAGCCGGGGACCGGGACGGCGGACGAGGGCCTTCTTGCTGGACACGGGCGGGACTCCGAATCGGACGGGGCTGTAGGACCACGGGCCGGGGCATCGCGCGGCACACGCGGACGCCCCCGGCCGTCGGCGGACCATCATGCAGGGCGAATCGGGACAGGACCACCCCTGGCGGCGATGAGATGAACCACCGGTAACCGGGCGTCCGGGCGGTCCGGGGCCACCCGCAGCCCGGACTCCGCCCGCCCGGCGGCCGGCGGGTCAGTGCCCCCGCACCACCCGCCGCAGGTGCTCCCCGGTGAACGTGCCGTCCGCGCGCAGCAGTTGCGCGGGCGTGCCCTCGAAGACCACCCGGCCGCCCTCCCGGCCGCCGCCCGGACCGAGGTCCACGACCCAGTCGGCACGCGCGACGACGTCCAGGTTGTGCTCCACCACCACGACGGAGTTGCCCCGGTCGACGAGCCGGTCCAGCAGGGCGACGAGACCGTCCACGTCCGCCATGTGCAGTCCGGTCGTCGGCTCGTCCAGGACGTAGACCACGCCCGTGCGGTGCAGCCGGGTGGCCAGCTTGATCCGCTGGCGTTCCCCGCCGGACAGGGTGGACAGCGGCTGGCCGAGCGTGAGGTAGGTCAGGCCGACGTCCCGCAGGGCGCGCAGGCGCCGGGCGACGGCCGGGTCGTCGAAGAAGCCGAGCGCCTCGTCGGCCGTCATGTCCAGCACGTCGGCGACGGACCGCCCGGCGACGGTGAGCGCGAGGACCTCGTCGCCGAAGCGCCGGCCCGCGCAGTCGTGGCAGGTCGTGGTCACCGGGTCCATGAACGCGAGGTCCGTCCGGATCGTCCCCCGGCCCTCGCAGGTGGCGCACGCCCCGGAGGAGTTGAAGCTGAACAGCCCCGGGTCCCGGCCCGTCTCCCGGGCGAAGATCCGGCGCACCGTGTCCATGATCCCGAGGTAGGTGGCCGGGGTGGACCGGGCCGAGATGCCGACCGAGGACTGGTCCACCACGACGGCGTCGTCGTGCGCCGCGGTGAACTCGGCGACCAGCGTGCTCTTGCCGGACCCAGCGACCCCGGTCACCGCGGTGAGGACCCCGGCGGGGAACCGCACGCTGAGGGAGCGCAGATTGTGCCGACGGGCGTCCTTCACCCACAGCGCGCCCGACGGCTCCCGCACCACGTCCTTGACCGCGGGCCGCCGCCCCAGGTACCGCCCGGTCACGGTGTCCGAGGCGGCCAGGGCCCGGGGGCTCCCCTCGAAGACCACCCGGCCGCCGCCGGCGCCCGCGCCCGGCCCCATGTCGACGACGTGGTCGGCCAACGCGATCACGTCCGGGTCGTGCTCGACGACCAGGACCGTGTTGCCCTTGTCGCGCAGCCGCAGCAGCAGGTCGCCCAGCCGGTGCACGTCGCGCGGATGCAGCCCGACGGTGGGCTCGTCGAAGATGTACGTCAGCCCGGACAGGCTCGACCCCAGATGCCGCACCGTCTTCAGCCGCTGCCCCTCGCCGCCGGACAGCGTGGCCATCTCCCGGTCCAGGCTGAGGTAGCCGAGACCGATCGCCTCGATGCGCTCCAGCGCCGTGACGGCCGCCCGTGCGACCGGTGCGGCGACCGGGTCGTCGATTCCGCGCAGCACCGTGATCAGGTCGGTGACCTGCATCCGCGCGCAGTCGGCGATCGACAGCCCGCGCACCCGGGTCGCCAGCGCCGCGGCGTTCAGCCGGGCGCCCCCGCAGTCCGGGCAGGGGCCCTCGGACAGGAACCGCCGCACCGTGTCGCGGGTCCGCGGGCTCATCGCCGCCAGGTCCCGCTTGAGGTACAGCCGCTCGAACCGGTCGGCGAGCCCCTCGTACTCGGTGGTCCACGTGCCGCCCGTGCCGTGCACGGTGACCTTGCTGCCGGGCCGGCCGCGCATCAGGAAGTCCCGCTCGGCCGCGGTGAAGTCGCACACCGGTTTGTGCGGGTCCAGGTCGTCGCTGTTGGTGTACGCCTGCCCCTGCCAGGTCCCCGGCGCGAACGGCGGGAAGCGGACCGCGCCGTCCGCCAGGGAGAGGTCCCGGTCGAGGATGCGGTCCCAGTCGGGTCCCACCGTCCGGCCCAGCCCGTCGCAGCGGGGGCACATCCCCGACGGGTCGTTGAACGAGTACGCCGTCGCCGGTCCGGCGCTCGGGGTGCCGTGCCGGGAGAACAGCACCCGGAGCACGGCGTACACGTCCGTCATGGTGCCCACCGTCGACCGGGAGTGGCCGCCGACCGGCCGCTGGTCGACGACGACCGCCGGCGTCAGGTCCTCCAGCGCGTCCGCCCGGGGCCGCTCGAACTTCGGCAGCCGGTTGCGGACGAACGAGGTGTACGTCTCGTTCAGCTGCCGCTGCGACTCGACCGCGAGGATGTCGAAGACGACGGACGACTTCCCCGATCCCGAAACGCCGGTGAACACGGTCAGCCGGCCCTTCGGGATGCGGAGGGAGACGTCCTTCAGATTGTTCTCGCACGCACCGACGAGGGTGAGGAAACCCCCGCAGTGGCAGGGCGCGGCGGAACGTTCGGGTGCGCTGTGCGGACTCATGCCGCCGACGCTAGGCGGAATACCCGACAGCCTCTGGCGTGATTTCCCGCAGTTCTCCCTCCTCCATCAGCATCCACCGGGTGATCCCGACCGACGTCAGGAACGGCAGGTCGTGACTGGCCACCACCAGCGCCCCCTCGTACGACTCCAGCGCGGTGGTGAGCTGCCGGACGCTCGCCATGTCCAGGTTGTTGGTGGGCTCGTCCAGCATCAGCAGCTGCGGCGCGGGCTCCGCGAGCATGAGCGCGGCCAGCGCGGCGCGGAACCGCTCGCCGCCGGACAGCGTCGACGCCGGCCGGTCCGCCCGGCCGCCCCGGAACAGGAAGCGGGCGAGCCGCGCCCGGATCCGGTTGTCGGTGGCGTCCGGGGCGAACCGGGCCACGTTCTGCGCGACCGTCAGCTCCTCGTCGAGGACGTCCAGCCGCTGCGGCAGGAACCGCAGCGGGACGTGCGCCGTCGTCTCGCCCGCCACCGGGTCCAGCTCCCCGGCCACCGTGCGCAGCAGGGTCGTCTTGCCCGCCCCGTTGCGCCCGATCAGCGCGACCCGCTCCGGCCCGCGCAGCTGCACCTCCCCCTTCACCCGGGAGCCGTACGCGAGCTCCAGGTCCCGCAGGGTCAGGACGGTGCGTCCCGGCGGGACCGCCGTGTACGGCAGGTCCACCCGGATCTCGTCGTCGTCCCGCACGGCCTCCGCCGCTTCGTCGAGGCGCTCCTTCGCCTCGGCCAGCCGCTCCTCGTGCAGGATCCGGTGCTTGCCCGCCGACTCCTGAGCTGCCCGCTTGCGCGCCCCCATCACGATCTTCGGCTCGCGCTTGGTGTCCCACATCTTCTGCCCGTACCGTTTGCGGCGGGCCAGTTTGACCTGGGCGTCGGCCAGTTCGCGCTTCTGCCTGCGCACGTCCGACGCGGCGACCCGCACCATGCGTTCGGCGGCCTCCTGCTCCACGGCCAGGGCCTCCTGGTAGGCGGAGTGGTTCCCGCCGTACCAGACGATCCGGCCGGACCGCAGGTCGGCGATTTGGTCGACCAGTTCGAGCAGTTCACGGTCGTGGCTGACCACGATCATGACCCCGGACCAGCCGCGCACCGCCCCGTACAGCCGTCGGCGGGCGTACAGGTCGAGGTTGTTGGTGGGCTCGTCCAGCAGCAGCACGTCCGGCCGGCGCAGCAGCAGCGCGGCCAGCCGCAGCAGCACCGACTCGCCGCCGGAGACCTCGCCGACGGTCCGGTCCAGCCCGAGGTGCCCCAGGCCCAGCTCGCCGAGCGTCGCCAGGGCACGCTCCTCCACGTCCCAGTCGTCGCCGACGGTCTCGAAGTGCTCCTCGGCCGTGTCACCGGCCTCGATCGCGTGCAGTGCGGCCCGGCGCGCGGCGACACCGAGGGCCTCGTCGACCCGGAGCGCCGTGTCGAGGGTGACGTTCTGCGGCAGATGGCCCACCTCGCCGGTGGTCCGGACGGTGCCGCCGGCGGGAGTCAGTTCCCCGGCCAGCAGCTTCAACAGGGTGGACTTGCCGGAGCCGTTGACGCCGACGAGCCCGGTGCGGCCGGGACCGAAGGCGGCGTCGAGACCGTCGAAGACCGGGGTGCCGTCGGGCCAGGAGTAGGACAGGGAGGTGACAGTGAGGGAAGAAGACATACGGGTCTCCGCGGTTGCTCGATCCGGTCGGGGGCACACGCGTATCGAGACACCGCGGGGCGACGACCGGACCACCGGACACCCGGGAGGAAGGACGGGCTGAAGAAGAAGACCCTGTTCCGCGGGGACGGCTCGAACGCCGAGGTCGCACGCAACGCACACCCGCACGGGGTGTGACGCGGTGTCCCAGAACCTCAGACGAGCAACGTCCCTCTCCCCTCGACGGCAACAGATCCGCTTCACACGGTAGGAGCGGCCGCGGCGGCGGTCAACGCATTTTCCGCCGTCCCGCCGTCCCGCCGTTCCGCCGCCCTGTCGTCCCGTCGTCCCGCCGCCCTGTCGTCCCGTCGCCCTGTCGCCCTGTCGTCCCGTCCCCGTCGTCCCGGAATTCCGTGCATCCCTTCGTCCCGAGGAGGCCCCGTGCCCAACGGTCCGCTCTCGTTGCCGGCCCGGCTGTTCCTGCTGGCCTGGGACACCGACCGGCTCACCGTCGCCGAACCGGCCCGCCTGTCGCCCCTGGTCCGCGCCGGCGCCCTCGCGGAACTGTCCCGGCGCGGACTGCTGATCGACGACGACGGCATCGCCACGCCCGTCGGCCTGGACGCCCGTACGGGCGACGCCGTGCTCGACGGGCTCCTGGAGCTGGTCAGCGAGTCCTGCCCGCACCGGTGGCGGGCCTGGGTGACGCTCCGGGCCCGCCACACCTTCGACGCGGTGCGCGAGCAACTGGTGGCCGAGGGCCTGCTGCGGGCCCGCCGGCGACGGGTGCTCGGGGTGTTCCCGTCGGTCGAGTACGCCCTCGACGGCGTCGCCCGTGCCGCTGTCCTGCAGGAACAGGCCCGGGCCGTCCTCGACGGGCGGGAGCCGGTGGAGGACACCTCCGGCGCGGACGCGCTTGCCGCGGTCCTGGGCACCGCGGCCGGACTGCGCACCCTGCGGCCCGCCGCCGACCGGGCCGGCCGGGAGCGGCGGACGGAGGAGCTGCTGGCCGGACTGACCGGTCCGGGGGCCGGTCGGCAGGGCGCAGGGGCGGGGCCCGTCCTCGGGGAGATCGTGCGCGGACTGCGGACGGCCGCGTCCGCCGCACCCACCCCCTCCGTCACCACCGGAGGCTGACGCCCGCGCACCGGGAGGCCGACGCCGGGCGGGCGGTGGAGCGGGCGGGGCCGTGTCCGGGGCCTCGGGGAGCCAGCCTTCCGCCGGGGCCGCGTGAGGGCTCGCCGCCGGTATGGACGGGGCTCCGGTTCCCATTCCCCGCCCGGGCTGACCGCGCGCGCTCCGGCCCTGCCTGCCCGGTTGCCGGTCTGCCCGGTCCACCCCGACGGTCAGGCCGGACACGCCGCCGTCACCGGCCCGTCCGCCCGTCCGCCCCGAGCTGCCGTACCGTCATCCGTCCGCGTGGCCGCCCCCAGCGGCATGACCGCGACCGGGCGCGTCGCCGCGCGCACCCCCGCCCGGAGGGACTGCGCACAGAGGCGGCTTCTCACCTTGGGTTGTGGAACCGGACCCGGACACGGGACCCGGACACCGGACCCGGACACCGAATCCCGAACCCTCCGAAAGAGGATCCGGGAACGGGGAACCGACACAGGATCCGTACCCGGATACGGATACGGACCCGGACCCGGCACCCGCGAACCGCGCCTCAGCAGGCGTCGCGCATCAGTTCCGCGAGGCCGTGGTCCAGGTCGAGCTGGAGGTGCTCCCGGCCGGCCGGCACCAGTTCGCTGGTGGCCTCAAGGAACCGCCGCACGTCACCCGAGCGCACGTGGACCACGGCGGTGCCCTCCGGAGCGTGGAACTCCAGCACCGTGCGGTCGTAGCCGTAGGGCCGTATCCGGACGTCCCCGTGACCCTCCGGGCCCTGGAGTCCGGCGGTGAGGAGCTCCCGGGAGAACGTCCAGGACACGTCGACGCCTTCCAGCGTGGCGGGTGCCGGGAAGGTCATCCGGACGGCGAACGGGTCGCTGCGGTCGTAGTGCAGCATGGCGGGGATGTTCGGCATCCGCGGTGCGGCGGCGACGAGTCGGGCCTCGACGGGTTGCTCGATGACGGTGGACAACGCCTTGCTCCCTCGTGACGGCTGGGCGGGCTTCCGGGGCGGATCGGGCCGGCTACTGGAAGAGACGACGGAATCAGCCAATCCGTGCACACCCGAAGCGAGTGACCTCTGTCACCGCCTTCATGCACCCGAGTGACAGGGCTCTCGCCCGGCGGGCGCGCACGTCCTCGCCGGCCGCCCGTCGGCCGTGCCGCCGGGGCCGTCCGCCACCCCGGGCCCGCCCCTGCGCGCGGGTGACGGTGCCGGTCGTGCCGCCGTCGCGGAACCGGTCGGCCGTGATCCGGGCGGAGCGGGGTACCCGTGGCGCCGACGCGCCAAAGGCGCACGGACGCGCAAGGACTCGACAGGGCTCGGCAAGGACCCACGAGCCCCGAAGGAGAGGGAGCGGACATGCCACGCGGTTCCAGCCCCAAGCGGGAGCGTCAGTACGAGCACATCAAGGAGAGCGCGAAGGACCGGGGCGAGAGCACCGGCCGCGCCAAGGAGATCGCCGCGCGGACGGTGAACAAGGAACGCGCCCGCTCCGGCGAGTCGAAGACCGCGAGCCGCACCTCGACCCAGGACATGTCGTCCGGCAAGCGGGGCGGTCAGCGGTCCGGGAAGGGGTCCCAGGGCCCCACCTACGACCAGCTGTACGAGGAAGCCAAGCGGCGCAACGTGGAAGGCCGTTCGAGCATGAACAAGAGCCAGTTGCAGCGCGCCCTCGACAAGTGAGCCGCGGCGGGGCTGCCCGGAGCCTTCCGGGCACCCCCGCCGCGTGCGGGGGCGGTCTAGGCTTGCGCCATCATGACCACCGTTCACCTTCCGACCGGCTGGCCCACGACCGAGGACGAGGCGCGTGCGGTCCAGGACGCGCTGCGCGCGCGGGTGGTGCGCGACGAGCCGGGCCCGTCGCCCGGCACCGGCCGGGTCACCGGGGTCGACGTGGCCTACGACGACGCCCGGGACGTGGTCGCGGCGGCGGCCGTCGTGCTGGACGCCGCGACGCTCGACGTCGTCGCCGAGGCCACGGCCGTCGGCCGGATCGCCTTCCCCTACGTACCGGGCCTGCTGGCCTTCCGTGAACTGCCCGCGGTCCTCGCCGCGCTGGGCGCCCTGCCCTGCCCGCCCGGCCTGGTGGTGTGCGACGGCTACGGCCTCGCCCACCCCCGCCGCTTCGGTCTGGCCGCCCACCTCGGTGTGCTCACCGGGCTCCCGGCCATCGGCGTCGCGAAGAACCCGTTCACCTTCACCCACGCCGATCCGGCCGCCCCGCGCGGCAGCAGCAGCCCGCTGCTCGACGGCGCCGAGGAGGTGGGCCGCGCCCTGCGCACCCGGGACGCCGTCAAGCCGGTCTACGTCTCGGTCGGCCACCGCGTGGACCTCGACAACGCCTGCGCCCACACCCTCGCGCTGACCCCCGCCTACCGTCTCCCGGAGACGACCCGGCGGGCGGACGCCCTGTGCCGCCGGGCGCTGGCGGAGGCCCGGGCCGCTTCGGGTGCGTAGCCGGCCCACGAGGCGGCCGGGGAGCGCGCGACTCCACGGACCGGGCAGCCCGGTGGCCCTGTCCGCCTTGGTCCACGGGAGCCGAGCAACGGGTCACCCGGCAGACAGCGGCCCGTACGGGTGCCTCCCGGGGGTGGCGGGCCGGGCCCGTGGCCGGCCGTCCGGGAACCGTGCGGCCCGGGCCCGTGCTCCCCGGTGCGGCTGCCCCGGACCCCGGCGCGGTTCGGGGCAGTCCCGCCGGGAGCGTCCCGGCGCCGCCCCGTCCGCCGTCAGCGCGAGTCGGCGACGCGGAAGCGGATGCCCGCCGCGGTCAGCCGGTCGATCAGCGCGTCGCCCATCGCCACGGCCGTCGTGACCTGCCCCGACGTGGTCGGCAGGTCGTCCAGGGCCAGGCTGAGCGCGCCCTCGGCGAGCATCTTCGCCGTCTCGTCGTAGCCCGGATCGCCGCCCGACACCTCGGTGCAGACCCGCCGTCCGCCGCCCTCGCCGACGAACCGGACGCGGAACCAGCTGCGGGCCCGCTTCCGCTCGCTCGGCCCGTCGCCCGGTGCGAGCCGGGCGGACAGCAGCCGCCGCGCCGGCGCCACCTGGGCCGCCGCGGCCAGCGCGCCCACCGCCGCCACCCCGCCCAGCGCGACGGGCAGGTGCCGCACCGCCGCGTAGTGCCGGTAGCGGAAGTCGGGGCCGTAGGCGTCGAGGGCCTTGGCCGAGCGGCGGACGACCTGCGCGTCGATGGTGGGCAGCGGCAGCGCCCACGCGTCCACCTCCGGGGCGTAGCGCGGTCCGCCGGTGGGGGCGGACACCCGGCGGCCGACCAGCCGGGGCTCGTGGCGCCGCCGGTCCCGGGCCGCCGCCCGCAGCTGCCGGTGCCGGGACATCTGGTGCAGGGCGGAGGCGAAGGTGCCGCCGGAGAAGGCCGCGTCGGCGGTCACGAAGCCGTCCACGGTCAGCGGCACCCCCCGCGGCAGCCGGCGCACGGTGAAGTACGCCCCCAAATCGTGCGGCACGGAGTCGAAACCGCAGGCGTGCACCAGCCGCGCCCCGGTCTCCCGGGCCCGCGTGTCGTACCGCACGTACATCAGGTCCACGAACTCGGGCTCACCGGTCAGGTCGACGTAGTCGGTGCCCAGGTCCGCGCAGGCGGCGACCAGCTCCTCGCCGTACTGGACGTAGGGGCCGACCGTGGTGGCCACCACGTGCGCCTGCTCGGCGAGCGCGCGCAGCGACGCCGGGTCGGACACGTCCGCCCGCAGCAGTCCGGGACGGGCGGTGCCGGGCAGGCCGTCCCGCAGGCGTTCCAGCTTCTCCCCGCTGCGGCCGGCGACGGCCCAGCGCAGCCCGTCGGGGGCGTGGGCGGCGAGGTACTCCGCGGTCAGTCTCCCGACGAAGCCGGTGGCCCCGAAGAGGACGACGTCGTACGGACGGTCGGTCCTGTTCATCCTGCTCATGACACCCCTTGGTCGTGCAGCACACCCCTTGCCCGTGCAGCCGCGCCGCTGTCGGTGGCCGAGGCTAGCGTGTCGAGGGCGGAAGGCGACGACGAGCCCGGAGGAAGCCGATGCCCGTGTCCAGGAACGCCCTGAAGAAGTGGGACAAGGTGCGCGCGTACGCCCTGGGGCTGCCGGAGGCGACCGAGGAGCACCCGTGGGGGGAGAGCGTCGCCAAGGTCAACACGAAGGTGTTCGTCTTCCTCGGCGCGAACGACGGCAGCCACCCCTTCGGCGTGACCCTGAAGCTCACCGACGAGACGGCTCACGCCCACGCCCTGGCCTGCCCCGGTGCCGAGCCCGCCGGCTACGGCCTGGGCCGGTCCGGCTGGGTCCGGGTGCCGCTGGAGCCGGTGGGCGCCCCGTCGGCGGAGGTGCTCTGCGACTGGGTGGAGGAGAGCTACCGCACCATCGCGCCGAAGCGTCTGGCCGCACTGCTGGACGACGGCCGGGCCGGGCGCGGGGACGCCACCCCGGCGTAGAGTGTCTAAGCGCTTGCTCGCCCGGTCTTGTGCCGGGTGGAACGTGTTCTTAACATCACGGGTGTTACATCGGTCGTGTCACGGACTGCTGGGGGCTCGATGACGGAGGCGACGACGCCGGGGCACGGCCCGCTCGGCGGCGTGCGCGTGGTCGAACTGGCCGGTATCGGCCCCGGACCCTTCGCCGCCATGCTCCTCGCCGACCTGGGCGCCGACGTGGTCCGCGTGGACCGCCCCGGCGGCCCCGCGCTCGGCATCGACCCGGCGCACGACATCACCAACCGCAACAAGCGCTCCGTGATCGTCGACCTGAAGGCCGCCGACGGGCCCGGCCGCGTCCTCGACCTGGCCGCCCGCGCCGACGTCCTCATCGAGGGCTTCCGCCCCGGGGTCGCCGAACGCCTCGGCGTCGGACCCGCCGACTGCCACGCCCGCAACCCGCGCCTGGTGTACGGCCGGATGACCGGCTGGGGCCAGGACGGCCCCCTCGCCGACCGTGCGGGCCACGACATCGCCTACATCGCCCTCACCGGCACCCTCGGCATGACCGGCGACCCCGACCGGCCCCCGTCCGCCCCCGCCAACCTGCTCGGCGACTACGCGGGCGGCTCCCTGTACCTCGCCCTCGGCGTCCTCGCCGCCCTGCACCACGCGCGGGCCACCGGCACCGGCCAGGTGGTCGACGCCGCCATCGTGGACGGCACCGCCCACCTCTCCGCCATGCTCCACGGCATGCTGGCCGCCGGCGCCTGGCAGGACCGGCGCGGCGTCAACCTCCTCGACGGCGGCTGCCCGTACTACGGCACCTACGAGACCGCCGACGGCCGGTACATGGCCGTGGGCGCCCTGGAGCCGCAGTTCTACGCCGAGTTCCTGCGGCTGCTCGGCGTCGAGGACGCGTCCGGCGCCCGCACCGACCCCGCCCGCTGGCCCGCCCTGCGCGAGCGGGTCGCCGCCCGCTTCCGCACCCGCACCCGCGAGGAGTGGACGGCCGTCTTCGAGGGCTCCGACGCCTGCGTCGCGCCCGTCCTCTCCCTCACCGAGGCCCCCCGCCACCCGCATCTGGCGGCCCGGGGCACCTTCACCGCCACCGGCGGCCTCACCCAGCCCGCACCCGCACCGCGGTTCTCCGCCACCCCCACCACCGTCCGCACCGGGCCCGCCCGGCCGGGCGCCGACACCGAGGGCGTGGCCCACGACTGGGACGTCCCGCGACTGCTGTCCCCGCCCTCGACCCCTCAGCGAAAGGCCTCCTCGTGAGCACCGAAGCGTACGTCTACGACGCGATCCGCACCCCGCGCGGGCGCGGCAAGGCAAGCGGCGCCCTGCACGGCACCAAGCCCATCGACCTGGTCGTCGGACTCATCCACGAGATCCGCGACCGCTTCCCCGGTCTCGACCCGGCCGCCGTCGACGACATCGTCCTCGGCGTGGTCAGCCCGGTCGGCGACCAGGGATCCGACATCGCCCGCACCGCGGCCATCGCCGCCGGACTGCCCGACACGGTCGCCGGCGTGCAGGAGAACCGCTTCTGTGCCTCGGGTCTGGAGGCGGTCAACCTGGCTGCCGCCAAGGTCCGTTCGGGCTGGGAGGACCTGGTCCTGGCGGGCGGCGTCGAGTCCATGTCCCGGGTGCCGATGGCCTCCGACGGCGGCGCCTGGTTCAACGACCCGATGACCAACCTCGCCGTCAACTTCGTCCCGCAGGGCATCGGCGCGGACCTGATCGCCACCATCGAGGGCTTCTCCCGGCGCGACGTCGACGAGTACGCGGCCCTGTCCCAGGAGCGCGCGGCGACGGCCTGGAAGGAGAACCGCTTCGCGCGGTCCGTCGTCCCGGTCCGGGACCGCAGCGGCCTGGTCGTCCTCGACCACGACGAGCACCTGCGCCCCGGCACCACCGCCGACTCCCTCGCCAAGCTCAAGCCGTCCTTCGCGGACATCGGTGACCTGGGCGGCTTCGACGCCGTGGCGCTGCAGAAGTACCACTGGGTGGAGAGGATCGACCACGTCCACCACGCGGGCAACTCCTCCGGCATCGTCGACGGCGCCGCCCTCGTCGCCATCGGCTCCAAGGAGGCCGGGGAGCGGGCCGGGCTCACGCCCCGCGCGCGCATCGTCTCCGCCGCCGTGTCCGGCTCCGAGCCCACCATCATGCTGACCGGGCCCGCGCCGGCGACCCGCAAGGCGCTGGCCAAGGCGGGGCTGACCATCGACGACATCGACCTGGTGGAGATCAACGAGGCGTTCGCGGCGGTGGTGCTGCGCTTCGTGAAGGACATGGGTCTGTCGCTGGACAAGGTCAACGTCAACGGCGGCGCCATCGCGCTGGGTCACCCGCTGGGCGCGACCGGCGCGATGATCCTCGGCACCCTCGTCGACGAACTGGAGCGCCAGGACAAGCGCTACGGACTGGCCACCCTCTGCGTCGGCGGCGGCATGGGCATCGCCACCGTCGTCGAACGCCTCTGACCCCAGCGCCCGCCCGCGCTTCCTACGCAGACCCCGGAGACTCCCTCATGACCCAGAGCACCACCATCCGCTGGGAACAGGACCGCAGCGGTGTCGTCACCCTCGTCCTCGACGACCCCGGCCAGTCCGCGAACACCATGAACCAGGCGTTCCGCGACTCCCTCGCCGTGATCACCGACCGCCTGGAGGCCGAGAAGGACTCCATCCGCGGCATCATCCTCACCTCCGCCAAGAAGACCTTCTTCGCCGGCGGCGACCTGCGCGACCTGATCCGGGTCACCCCCGAGACGGCGCAGGAGATGTTCGACGGCTCCATGGCCATCAAGCGGCAGCTGCGCCGCATCGAGACGCTCGGCAAGCCCGTCGTCGCGGCGATCAACGGAGCGGCCCTCGGCGGCGGTTACGAACTCGCCCTGGCCTGCCACCACCGCATCGCGCTCGACACCCCCGGCTCCCGGATCGGCTGCCCCGAGGTCACCCTCGGCCTGCTCCCCGGGGGCGGCGGCATCGTCCGCACCGTGCGCCTGCTCGGCATCGCCGACGCCCTGCTCAAGGTCCTCCTCCAGGGCACCCAGTACAGCCCCCGGCGCGCCCGGGAGAACGGCCTGGTCGACGACGTCGCCGAGACCGAGGACGAACTCCTCGCCAAGGCCCGCGCCTTCATCGACGCCCACCCCGAGTCCGCCCAGCCCTGGGACCGGCCCGGCTACCGCATCCCCGGCGGCACCCCGTCGAACCCGAAGTTCGCCGCCAACCTGCCCGCGTTCCCCGCCACCCTGCGCAAGCAGACCAACGGCGCCCCCTACCCGGCGCCGCGCAACATCCTCGCCGCGGCCGTCGAGGGCGCCCAGGTCGACTTCGAGACCGCCCAGGCCGTCGAGTCCCGTTACTTCGTCGACCTGGCCGTGGGACAGACCGCGAAGAACATGATCCAGGCGTTCTTCTTCGACCTCCAGGCCGTCAACTCCGGCGCCAACCGCCCGAGCGGCATCGAGTCCCGCCCGGTGCGCCGGGTCGCCGTCCTCGGCGCCGGGATGATGGGCGCCGGCATCGCCTACTCCTGCGCCCGCGCCGGCATCGACGTCGTCCTCAAGGACGTCTCCCTGGAGGCGGCCGTCAAGGGCAAGGGCTACTCCGAGAAGCTCTGCGCCAAGGCCGTCGCCAAGGGCCGCACCAGCCAGGAGAAGGCGGACGCCCTGCTCGCCCGCATCACGCCCACCGCCGAGGCGGCCGACCTGGCCGGCTGCGACGCGGTGATCGAGGCGGTCTTCGAGGACACCGCCCTCAAGCACAAGGTGTTCCAGGAGATCCAGGACGTCGTCGCCCCCGACGCCCTGCTGTGCTCCAACACCTCCACCCTGCCCATCACCGCCCTCGCCGAGGGCGTCGAGCGCCAGGACGACTTCATCGGCCTGCACTTCTTCTCGCCGGTCGACAAGATGCCGCTGGTCGAGATCATCAAGGGCGAGCGCACCGGCGACGAGGCGCTGGCCCGCGCCTTCGACCTGGTCCGCCAGATCCGCAAGACGCCGATCGTGGTCAACGACTCCCGCGGCTTCTTCACCTCCCGCGTCATCGGCCGCTTCATCGACGAGGGCGTCGCCATGGTCGGCGAGGGGATCGAACCGGCCTCCGTCGAGCAGGCCGCCGCCCAGGCCGGCTACCCGGCCAAGGTGCTCTCCCTGATGGACGAGCTGACCCTCACCCTGCCGCGCAGGATCCGCCAGGAGACCCGGCGGGCGGTCGAGGAGGCGGGCGGCACCTGGACCCCGCACCCCGCCGAGGCCGTCGTCGACCGGATGGTCGACGAGTTCGGCCGCACCGGGCGCAGTGGGGGCGCCGGGTTCTACGAGTACGGCGAGGACGGCCGGCGCGGTGCGCTGTGGCCGGGCCTGCGCGAGCACTTCACCCGCCCGGGGCACGAGATCCCCTTCCGGGACATGCAGGAACGCATGCTGTTCTCCGAGGCACTGGACACCGTGCGGCTGCTGGAGGAGGGCGTGCTGACCTCCGTCGCCGACGCCAACATCGGTTCGATCCTGGGCATCGGCTTCCCGGGCTGGACCGGCGGCGTGCTCCAGTACATCAACGGCTACGAGGGCGGCCTGCCCGGCTTCGTGGCCCGCGCCCGGGAGCTCGCCGGCCGTTACGGTGAGCGCTTCACCCCGCCGGCGCTGCTGCTGGAGAAGGCCGAGCGCGGCGAGGTGTTCACGGACGCCCGCTGAGCCTGCCGGACCCGGACCGCCCCGGCCCCCGTCCCCGTACCGGCCCGCCCGCCGGTACGGGGACGGGCCGGAACGGACACGGAGCTGCCGGGCGAGCGGGGGTCGCGGTCCCCGCCCGGCCGCGCCGTCAGCCCTCGTCGATCCACTCCCGCAGCTCCTCCCGCAGGGACCGCTGGAAGGAGGTCAGCAGAGCCTGCACGACGAGCGGGTGCATGTGGGCGGACAGGGACCGCACGTCCCGCGCCTCCCGCTCGGCGACCGCGTCCCGCAGCAGCCCCGACAGTGCGCGGGCGGCGGCGCGGGAGTGCTCCACGAGCACGGTGCGGGCCTCCCGCACCGTCTCCTCGGCCAGCGGCACGTCCAGCAGCTCGACCCCCAGCCGCAGCAGGCCGGTGTCCACCCGGAAGGCGTCGCCGTCCGGCTCGGCCACCCCCACCGCCGCCAGCCGCCGCACGTCCTCGTCCGACAGCGCGCGCCCCGCCCGCCGTTCGAGCTCGTCACGGGACACCGCCTCCACCGCGTCCGGTGCCCAGGACGCCACCACGGCCCGCTGCAGCGACAGTTCCCGCGCGCTCAGATCCGCCGGCAGCCGGCTCAGGTACCGCTCGATGGCCGCCAGCGTCATGCCCTGGCGCTGCAGCTCCTCGATGAGCGCCAGCCGCGCCAGGTGTTCGCCGCCGTACCGGCCCACCCGGCGCGGCCCGATCGCGGGCGGCGGCAGCAGGCCCCGGGTGCCGTAGAAACGGACCGTGCGCACGGTGACGCCCGCCCGCGCCGCCAGTTCGTCGACCGTCAGGGCCGGTTCCTCGCTGTCCGGGGCCGGGGCCGCTGCGGCACCCCTGCGGGGCCCCTCGGTGTCGGTCGTCATGGGCAGCAGTATCGCCGTCCCGCGCCCACCGGGGCACCCGGGGCACCCGGGGCACCCGGCCCGAGGGGGGCCCGAGTGCCGGCCGTGGTCACAGTGAGACCGAAGCGTGCTGTGGAAGAGGTGAATATCGCGTTCGGAGTGGTAGGGGCATGGCGGGAGGGGCATACGCTGCCCCATCGGCTCGATGAAAGGTGCCGCCTGTGACGCACGACCAACAGAAGGACAAGGAGACTCCGGCGGGTCCCCTGCTGCCCGGTTCGGAGGCAGGACTGCCCGGCAGGGGGCGACCGCAGACCGACCGGGTCGTGTTCGGGGTCACCGCCGTGCTCACCCTGGCGTTCGTCGTCTGGGGCGCGGTGTGGACCGACTCCCTCCAGGACGTCTCCGGCAGCGCGCTCAGCGGGCTGATGCACAACGGCGGCTGGGCCTTCATGCTGGCCGCCTCCGGCTTCGTCGTGTTCGCCCTGTGGCTCGCGGCGAGCCGGTACGGCAGGATCCGCCTCGGTGCGGAGGGCGAGGAACCCGAGTTCCGCACCGTCTCCTGGGTCGCCATGATGTTCAGCGCCGGCATGGGCATCGGCCTGATGTTCTACGGCGTCAGCGAGCCGCTGGCGCACTACGTGGACCCCCCGCCGGGCACCGCCCCGGCCGACTCCGGCCAGCGCATGGAAGTCGCCATGGCGACCACCCTGTTCCACTGGACGCTCCACCCCTGGGCGATCTACGCCGTGGTCGGACTCGCCATCGCCTACAGCACCTTCCGCCGGCGCCGCCGGCAGACGATCAGCGCCGTGTTCACACCGCTGATCGGGGAGCGGGCCTCGAACGGCATCGGCGGCCGGGTCATCGACATGCTCGCCATCATCGCCACCATCTTCGGTTCGGCGGCCTCGCTCGGGCTGGGTGCGCTGCAGATCGGGTCCGGTGTGCAGGAGCTGGGCTGGATGGAGAAGGTCAGTACGGGACTGCTGGTCAGCATCATCGCCGTGCTGACCGCCGCGTTCGTCGCCTCCGCGGTCTCCGGCGTCGAGAAGGGCATCCAGTGGTTGTCCAACACCAACATGGTGCTCGCCCTGGTGCTCGCCCTGTTCGTGTTCGCCGCCGGGCCCACGATCATCGTCCTGGACCTGATCCCCACCTCCGTCTTCTCCTACCTGGGCGAGCTGCCGCAGCTGGCCGGCCGCACCGAGGCCGCCGGCGGTGACGGCGTCGCGGACTGGCTGGGCAGCTGGACCGTCTTCTACTGGGCGTGGTGGATCTCCTGGACGCCGTTCGTCGGCATGTTCATCGCCCGCATCAGCCGGGGCCGCACGATCCGTCAGTTCGTCGGCGGCGTCATCCTGGTGCCCAGCACCGTGAGCCTGGTGTGGTTCGCGGTCTTCGGCGGCTCGGCGATGAGGCTGCAGGAGCAGGGCCGGCTCGGCGACGAATCGACCCCCGAGGGCCAGCTGTTCGCGGTGCTCAACGAGTTCCCGATCGCCACCGCCGCCAGCCTGCTGGTGATGATCCTCGTCGGCATCTTCTTCGTGTCGGGCGCCGACGCCGCCTCGGTGGTCATGGGCACCCTCTCGCAGCAGGGCTCCCTCGAACCGAGCCGCATGGTCGTGGTGTTCTGGGGTGTGGTCACCGGCGCGGTCGCCGCGATCATGCTGCTCGTGGGCAGCGGTCAGGGCGACGCGCTGACCGGTCTGCAGAACCTCACCATCCTCGCGGCGGCGCCGTTCGTCGTCGTCATGGTCTTCATGTGCGTGGCGCTCATGCGCGACCTGCGCCGCGACCCGCTCATCGTGCGCGGTGAGATGGGCTCCGAGGCGGTCGACCTGGCCGTCATCGAGGGGCACCGGAAGTACGACGGTGAGTTCGAACTGCGCATCGGTCCCGGCCGCGGCACCGATGTGGAGGGCGACCCCATCGGCAAGCACTGACCGAACAGGCGAAAGGCCCCGGGGGGCGGCGCACCGCGCCGCCCCCCGGGGCCTTTCCGCCGCGACCGCCCGGCGGACGCGTCAGCGCTCGCCCCGCTTAGGGTCGACGAGACCCGCGCGGCGCAGGGCGTCGGCCATCGCGCTGTTGGCGGGCGGCGCCGCCTGACGGCCGCCGCCCCCGCCACCGCCGCCACGGCGGCCCTGGCGCTGCTGCGGCGGACGGCCGCCGCGCTGCCGGCGCTCACCACCGCCCTGCTGCCCCTGCTGTCCCTGGGGAGCCGCCTCGTCGTCGAGGCGCAGCGTGAGCGAGATCCGCTTGCGCGGGATGTCCACGTCGAGGACCTTCACCTTGACGATGTCGCCCGGCTTGACCACGTCGCGCGGGTCCTTGACGAACGTCTTCGACATCGCGGAGACGTGCACCAGGCCGTCCTGGTGGACCCCGACGTCCACGAAGGCACCGAAGGCGGCCACGTTGGTCACCACGCCCTCCAGGACCATCCCGGAGGACAGGTCGGAGATCTTCTCCACGCCCTCCTTGAACGCCGCCGTCCGGAACGCCGGACGCGGGTCGCGCCCCGGCTTCTCCAGCTCCTTCAGGATGTCGCCGACGGTCGGCAGACCGAACGTCTCGTCCACGAAGTCCTCGGCGCGCAGCGAGCGCAGCACCCCCGTGTTGCCGACGAGCGAGGACACCTCCTGGCCGGTCGCCCGCACCATGCGCCGCACCACCGGGTAGGCCTCCGGGTGCACGCTGGAGGCGTCCAGCGGGTCCTCGCCGCCACGGATGCGCAGGAAGCCCGCGCACTGCTCGTACGCCTTCGGGCCCAGCCGCGGTACCTTCTTCAGCTCGGCGCGCGAACGGAAGGGACCGTTGCCGTCCCGGTGGGCGACGATGTTCTCGGCGAGCCCGGACGTGATGCCCGAGACCCGGGCGAGCAGGGGAGCCGAGGCGGTGTTGACGTCCACGCCCACGCCGTTGACGCAGTCCTCCACCACCGCGTCCAGCGAACGCGACAGCTTCACCTCGGACAGGTCGTGCTGGTACTGGCCGACCCCGATCGACTTCGGGTCGATCTTCACCAGCTCGGCCAGCGGGTCCTGCAGCCGCCGCGCGATCGACACCGCGCCGCGCAGGGACACGTCCATGTCCGGCAGTTCCTGCGACGCGAAGGCGGAGGCGGAGTACACCGAGGCGCCGGCCTCCGACACCATCACCTTGGTCAGCTTCAACTCGGGGTGCTTGGCGATGAGTTCACCGGCCAGCTTGTCGGTCTCCCGGGAGGCGGTGCCGTTGCCGATCGCGATCAGCTCGACCGCGTGTTCCTTCGCCAGCCGCGCCAGCCTGGCGATCGCCTCGTCCCACCGGTTCGCCGGGACGTGCGGGTGGATCACGTCCGTCGCGACGACCTTGCCGGTCGCGTCGACCACGGCGACCTTCACGCCCGTGCGGAAACCCGGGTCCAGGCCGAGCGTCGCCCGCGTGCCCGCCGGGGCGGCCAGCAGCAGGTCGCGCAGGTTGGCCGCGAAGACCCGCACCGCCTCGTCCTCGGCGGCCGTGCGCAGCCGGAGCCGGATGTCGATGCCGAGGTGCACCAGGATGCGGGTGCGCCAGGCCCAGCGGACCGTGTCCAGCAGCCACTTGTCGCCCGGGCGCCCCCGGTCGGCGATGCCGAACCGGTGCGCCACGACGCCCTCGTACGAGGACGGGCCGTCCGTGGGCTCCTCCGGCTCCAGGACGAGGTCGAGGACCTCCTCCTTCTCGCCGCGCAGCATCGCCAGGACCCGGTGCGAGGGCAGGTCGGTGAACGGCTCGGCGAAGTCGAAGTAGTCGGCGAACTTGGCGCCCGCCTCCTCCTTGCCCTCCCGCACTTTGGCGGACAGCCGTCCGCGCACCCACATGCGTTCGCGCAGCTCGCCGATCAGGTCGGCGTCCTCGGAGAACTTCTCGGTGAGGATCGCCCGCGCGCCGTCCAGCGCGGCCTGCGGATCGGCGACGCCCTTGTCCGCGTCCACGAACGCGGCGGCCGCGGCCAGCGGATCGACGCCCGGGTCGCGGAGCAGCCCCTCCGCCAGCGGCTCCAGCCCGGCCTCCCGGGCGATCTGCGCCTTGGTGCGCCGCTTGGGCTTGTACGGCAGATAGACGTCCTCCAGGCGCGCCTTCGTCTCGGCGCCCCGGATGCGGGCCTCCAGCTCCTCGGTGAGCTTGCCCTGCTCGCGCACCGACTCCAGGATCGCGGTGCGCCGCTCCTCCAGCTCCCTCAGATAGCGCAGCCGCTCCTCGACGGCGCGCAGCTGCGCGTCGTCGAGCATCTCGGTCGCTTCCTTGCGGTAGCGGGCGATGAAGGGCACCGTCGAACCGCCGTCGAGCAGCTCCACAGCGGCCCTGACCTGCCGTTCCCGTACGCCGAGCTCCTCGGCGATCCTGCCTTCGATGGACCCTGTGGGGGGTGTCGTCACGATCCCGTACCGCCTTATCCGTTCCGGCTTGCGCGGCAATTCTGACAGGCCGCACGGACAGGGGCGGGAGCAGGGAGCCCCGAGTCCCCGGGCGGCGCGGAGCGGCGGCGCCGCCCCGCGTCCGGGGCCCCGGGGTCAGGCGCGCCGCGTGCTGCTCGACGCACCGCCGAACAGGCGGGCGACGGCGCGGAACGGCAGGGTCACGACGGTGGCGATCGCACCGCCGATCTGGCGCAGGACATCTGCGATGGCTCGGAACACTGGTTTCCCCTTTCGTGCTCCCGACGGGCGCGCCGGGAGACCTGCGGGTACCCTCAGCCCTTGCCGACCATGCCCGCCGGGAACGCACCGGCCGCCAGCGCCCGGCCGGCCAGGTCCGAGGCCAGTTCGGTGAGGCGCGCGACGCCGGCCGCCCCCAGGTGCTCGTACGGCGCCCGGTCCAGCCGGTCCGTCTCGGCCTCCAGCTCCCGGCGCAGCGCCACCCCGGCGTCCGTCAGATTCCCCTCGCCGTCCAGCAGTCCGCGTGCCCGGAGCCGCTCCGCGGCCGCGTCCCAGTCCGCGCGCTGCCAGCCGCGGGTGCCGAGAGCCCACTGCGGGGCCATGCCCTTGCCCGTCGCCGTGTGGCTGACCAGTGCCTCCAACGGGTCCAGCTCCGCGGCGAGCAGGGCGGCGAGGTGACCGTCACCGCGGTGCTCGCGCAGCAGGGTCGCCGCGTGCCAGAGCGCCAGGTGCGGCTCCTCGGGCACCGGCAGCTGGGCGTGCGCCGCGTACAGCGGCCGCGCGACGGGCGTGCACGCCTCCGCGGCACGCAGCGCCAGCTCCGCCGCCTCGGCCACCTCCTTCGCGGCCACCGCCTCCTCGCCCAGCAGCCGCCGCAGCGTCGCGTCGACCGCGCGCGTGCGCGCCGCGAGGACGACGGCCGGCGCGGCGGTCTCCCAGACGGCGGGCACGTGCCGGGCGACCAGAGTTGGCCGGAAGGTGAAGAAGGTGGCCGTCACCACCGGCGCGGACACCGGCCCCATGGCCGCGGCGCGCACCGCGAAGTAGGCGGCCCGGGAGTCCTCGACCCCCACGGCGGCCAGCTCCCGCTCCAGGTCGGGGGAGAAGTAGTGCGTCGAGTGCAGGACGTTGAGCAGGTTGTGGCAGCGCCGTCCGGCGCGCTCGGGCAGGGGTGAAGTCGTCATGCCCGAACGTTACCGACTGGTCGGTACGCCCGTCCCGCGCGGTGCCGGGGATGGCAGGAAAGGTGGGGTGCTCGTCCTTGCGGCCATCGCGGGACCCCGCGAAGAATCGACGGCATGCGAACCGTCCTGCGGCCCGGCCCGTGGCTAGGCGTCGGCCGTGGTCCAGGTGAACCGGGCGGGGCGGCGCTCCAGGAACGCGGTGACGCCCTCCGCGGTGTCGCCGCCGGCGAGGGCCTGCGCCTCCCAGTGGGCGTCCCGGTCGGTGCGGCCGTCCGCGAACTCCTTCGCCGCGGCCTGCGTCAGCTGCGAACGGGAGGCCAGAATTCCGGCGAACTCCGCTACCCGTCGGTCCAGTTCGTCCGGCGGCGTCACCTCGTCGGCCAGCCCGGTGCGCAGCGCCCGTCCGGCGTCGATCAACTCGCCGGAGAACAGCAGGTACTTGGCGGTGGCCGGACCCACCAGCGACACCAGGCGCCGGGTCGAGGACGCCGGGTAGACGATGCCCAGCTTCGCCGGCGTCACCCCGAACGCGGCCCCCTCCTCGGCGAACCGCAGGTCACAGGCGGCCGCCAGCTGGCAGCCGCCGCCCACACAGTGGCCCCGCACCGCGGCCAGCGTCGGCTTGGGGAAGGCGGCGAGGGCCTCCTCGGCCTCCACGGCGAGCCGCTGCGCCTCCCGGGGCGAGCCCTGGAGCGAGGAGATGTCCGCCCCGGCGCAGAACGTGCCGCCCGCCCCGGTGAGCACCAGGACCCGCACCGCGGGGTCGTCGGCCAGCGAGCGCAGCAGCGGCGGCAGGGCGGCCCACATGTCCGCCGTCATGGCGTTGCGCTTGGCCGGGTTGCTGATGACGACCGTGGCGACCGCGTCGGTGACGCCGTGCAGTAGCTGCTGCTCCATGCGCCGGATGCTAACCGCCCCGGTCCGCCCTCTCGGACGGCACCCCTGGTGAGCGGGGCGGCCCGGCCGGGCACCGGAGTGTTACGACCCCGGGACGAAGGGGGACCAGGAGGGAGAAGGGGGGCCCGAGGAGGCGAACATGGTCAAGTCCACCACACCGCACGACGAGGCCGCCAAGCTCAGCCGGGGTTTCGGCTGGCTCGCGGTGCTCGGCGTCGTCCTGGTCGTCGCGGGCCTGGTCGGCCTCGTGTACACCGGGCTCGCCACACTCACGTCGATGCTGCTGTTCGGCTGGCTGCTGCTCGTCGGCGGCGTGGTCGGCCTGCTGCACGCGGTGCAGGCCCGGGACACCAACTTCTTCTGGCTCGGTGTGGTCGTCGCCGCGCTGAACATCGCCGCCGGCGTGGTGATCATCCGGACGCCCGAGGCCGCGGCCGAGGCGCTGACCATGTTCGCCGCGCTGCTGTTCCTGACCGGCGGGGTCTTCCGCCTGGTCGGCAGTCTCGTGGTGCGCGGCCCGCAGTTCGGCTGGACCCTGGTCCAGGGCGCCTTCGGCCTGCTGCTGGGCATCCTCGTCCTGGCCTCCTGGCCGAGCAGCAGCCAGTACGTCATCGGGACGTTCTTCTCCCTGGCCCTGCTCTTCGACGGGCTGGGCCTGATCGCCACCGGGTACGGCGGCCGCCGCATCGTGGGCATGGTCTCCGGGCGCCTGGCCGGGGCGGAGGGCGCTGACACCGCGCCCGGGGGGCCCGCCGGGTCCGCGGGTTCCGCCGGGTCCGCCGGTCCGGGTCGTCCGGACGGCCCACGCGGCCCGGGCGGTCCCGCGGACGGTCCCGGTGGCTCCGACGGCTCCCGTGACCCCGGCGGTTCCGCGGCCGAGGGGCGCCCGTCCGCGCCGGAGGCGCCTCCCGCCAAACCCGTACAACCCGAATAGTTCCCCAAGACGGCGCAAGGCGGGCAGACGCGGTCACTTTTCCGAGCGACTCGAACAGATCCGGTCGCGCCTGCTCGATATGCGCTGACTTGTGTTCAGGACTTCGGTGCGGAGTGCCGCGTTACCAACACTCGACGTGTGGTGACAATCGAGCGCGAGGGTGGCGACCGGTCGATGGACGATCAAGGGCGCGGGTCCGGCCCACGCCCGCAGGGCGCGGAAGGTCCCGCCGACACCGGGACCGTCGAGCCGCTGCCGTACGAGGGCGTGTGGCGGTTCACCGCCCCCGCCGTCGACGCCTCGGTGCCGCAGGCGCGCCGCGCCGTGCGGGACCTGCTGCTGCGCCAGGGGGTCCCGGTTCCCGACGACCTGGCGCACGGCCTGCTGCTCATCGTCTCGGAGCTGGTCACCAACGCGGTGCGGCACGCGGCCCTGCTGTCCCCGACGCTCGCCGTCGAGGTCGCCGTCGGCGCCGAGTGGGTGCGGGTGGCCGTCGAGGACAACCACCCCTACCGTCCGACCGCCCTGGAGACCGACCACGCCCGCACCGGCGGCCGGGGTCTGCTGCTGGTCCGGGAGATCACCCGCGAGGCGGGCGGCGTGTGCGACGTCGAGCACACGGCGAGCGGCGGCAAGGTGATCTGGGCCGCCCTGCCCCTCAAGCCCGCGACCCCGGCCCCGGCCCCGCACATCTGACGCGCAGGACGACCCCGCACGTCAGGGCAGGCGCGGCCGACCGACCGGCCGGCCGGACCGGACCCACGGGGGTCCGGCCGCCGCCCCGGGCCGGCGCTCGACACCGCCCCGGGCCGGGGCGCCGGTCACCAGCCCGCCGAGGATCCCGTCAGCTCGCGCACCGCCGGGCGCGCCGCGTCCAGCACCGTCATGAACCACGCCGAGAACGTGTCCCGCCCGTGCCGCTCGGCCAGCTCGGCCGGGGTGACGAACGCCGTCGACGCCACCTCCTCCGCGTCGGGGCGCAGCGCCGACTGCACCATGCCGACGAAGAGGTGGTTGTACTCCTGCTCCACCAGACCCGACGCCGGGTCGGGGTGGTTGTAGCGGACCGTGCCCGCCTCCGCGAGCAGCGTGGGGGAGATGCCCAGCTCCTCGTACGTGCGCCGGGCCGCCGCGGCGAACGGCGCCTCGCCCGGGTAGGGGTGGCCGCAGCAGCTGTTGGACCACACGCCGGGGGAGTGGTACTTGCCCAGCGCCCGCTGCTGCAGCAGCAGCCGGCCGCGCTCGTCGAACAGGAACACCGAGAACGCCCGGTGCAGCCGGCCCGGTGGCTGATGGGCGGAGAGCTTCTCCGCGGTGCCGATCGTCTCGCCGTTCTCGTCGACCAGCTCCAGCAGAATCGCCTCTGAGGTGCCGTCCGACGGGTCGTGCGTCGCGGTGGCAGGTGTGATCGGCATACCCATCCTTCACTCGGTCTTCGCGCCCCAAGTCTGCCGTACCGGTCCGGCGCTCCGGCACCCGACGCACGCGCCCCGCATGTCCCGGCCGGTGCACGGTCGGGCCGGAAGGGGCCCCGGTGGCGATCGTGCCCACGGCCACGGGCGCGGAACCGCGCCCGCAGGGTGGTGCGGAAGGCACTGCCCGCGCCGGGCGGCGCCCCACGCGCCCCTGTCGCCTCAGGAGCGGAGCCGCGCCCGGGGCGGCGACGCGCGCCTCAGTGACACAGCCGCGCCTCGTGCTCCGCGTGACCGCGCGGTTCCAGCTGGAAGGTGCAGTGCTCCACGTCGAAGTGGTCGCCGAGGCAGCCCTGCAGCTCGTGCAGCATCTTCTCGTGCCCGAGGGCGTTGAGGACCTCGGGGCTGACGACCACGTGCGCCGAGAGGACCGGCATCCCGGAGGTGATGGTCCAGGCGTGCAGGTCGTGGACGTCCTCGACGCCGTCCGTCGCGAGGATGTGCGCCCGCACCTCGGCCATGTCCACCCCCTTGGGCGCGGCCTCCAGCAGCACGTCCAGCGTCTCCCGCAGCAGCTTCAGCGTGCGCGGCACGATCATCAGGGCGATCACCAGGGAGGCGATGGGGTCGGCGGCCGTCCATCCGGTGGTGAGGATCACCAGGGCCGAAAGGATCACCGCGACCGAGCCCAGGGCGTCCGCCGCCACCTCCAGGAAGGCGCCGCGCACGTTCAGGCTCTCCTTCTGCCCGCGCATCAGCAGCATCAGCGACACGAGGTTGGCGACCAGGCCCACCGCACCGAACACCAGGGCCAGGCCGCCCTTGGTGTCGGCCGGGGTGACGAACCGCTCGACCGCCTCGTAGAGCACGTAGCCGCCGACGACGAGCAGCAGCAGGCAGTTGGCCAGCGCGGCGAGTATCTCCGCGCGGGCGAGCCCGAAGGTGCGGCGCTCGCTGGGCGGACGGCCCGCGAAGTGGATCGCGAGCAGGGCCATGCCCAGGCCCACCGCGTCCGTCGCCATGTGCGCCGCGTCCGCGACCAGGGCGAGCGAGTCGGCCATCAGGCCGCCGACGATCTGGACCACCATGACCCCGAGCGTGATCCCCAGCGCCGCCCGCAGTCTGCCGCGGTACGCCGCACTCGCCGTGCCGCCGCCCGGCGCGCCGTGCCCGTGAGCGTGCCCAGCCCCCATGAACATCCGTCCTTCCGTGACCCGTCCGGACCACAGTCAACTACGGGGAGGGGGTATCTGCAACGCGGCACTGAACACCGTTGTCATGTGCCGTGACCTGCGGAAATGTCGACCAGGTCACAGATGGTGCCGGGGGCGGCCCGCGCCCGGGCCGGCGGTCCCGGAACGCAGCGGCGGACACCCGGACGGCGCGGCTCCGCACAGCCGGCGGCCCCGCCGCCCCGCCGCGTGGCCCGCCGCGACCCGCGCGGAGGCGGCCCCCTCGTCGGACGGGCGCCGGGGCCGGCGGCCGGAGGGGCGTCGAGCCGCGGAGGGACGCCTACCCGCCGGCTGCCGGCCGGGGCGGAGCCGGCCCCCGGGTGCCGGAGCGCCCCGCGCGCCGCGCGTCAGTCGCCGTGGTGCAGCTGCCAGCCGCGCCAGGCCGACTCGACCATCTCCCGCACCCCGCGCCGGGCCGTCCAGCCCAGCCGCTCGGCGGCCAGCGCCGCCGACGCCACCGCGCGCGGGGCGTCCCCGGGCCGCCGCGCCTCCACCACGGGGTCGCGCGGATCCCCGGTCACCTCGGCGATGACCCCGATCAGCTCGCGCACCGAGACGCCCTCGCCCCGCCCCACGTTCACCGTCAGATCGCCCCGCGCGCCGCCCCCGGCCTGCCACCGGGCCGCCGCCAGGTGCGCCTCGGCCAGGTCGGCCACGTGAATGTAGTCACGCACGCACGTGCCGTCCGGCGTCGGATAGTCGTCGCCGAAGACACGGGGGGCCTCGCCCCGGGTGAGCCGGTCGAAGACCATCGGCACGATGTTGAACACCCCCGTGTCGGCCAGCTCCGGAGCCGCCGCGCCCGCCACGTTGAAGTAGCGCAGGCACACCGTGGAGATCCCGTGCGCCCGGCCCGCCGCCCGCACCAGCCACTCCCCGGCCAGTTTGGTCTCGCCGTACGGGTTCACCGGGGCGCAGGGCGCGTCCTCCGTGATGAGGTCCACACCGGGGTCGCCGTACACCGCCGCCGACGAGGAGAACACGAAGCGGCCGACGCCCGCGTCCGCGACCGCGTCGAGCAGCGTGACGAGACCGCCCACGTTCTCCCGGTAGTACCGGGTGGGCTGCGCCACCGACTCGGCGACCTGCTTGCGCGCGGCCAGGTGCACCACCCCGGTCACCGCGTGCTCCGCCAGCACCGTCCTGAGCAGGGCCCCGTCCAGACAGGAGCCCTCGACCAGCGGGATCCGGGCGGGCAGGCGGGCCGCCACCCCGGTCGACAGGTCGTCCAGCGCGACGACGTCCTCCCCGGCGTCGGCCATGGCCCGCGCCACGTGTGCCCCGATGTAGCCGGCTCCGCCAGTGATCAGCCATGTCATGGTCGACCACCCTATGCCGACCCTCCCGGCCGGCCCGAGGCGGCGGGTGTCCCCTATCCGCCTCAATGCCCTTTCTGCGGGCGCGGTTTGTGGGCCGGGCCCCGCATCCCCGATGATGATCGCGGCAGGGATGCCGCCCGAACCACGAAGAACCGGCCGCCGAACGACCGGTGAACGCGGGCTTCCAGGCATCGGATAACCTCTGCCGACATGCCGCCCGAAGGCCCCCGGCACGGGCGTGAACCATGCACGCGACCGGCGTGGACGCGTCGGCCCCTCAGGGAGTGAGTTCGGTTGTCGACCGCCATCCTCACCGGTCAGCCGGTCCCCGGTTCGCCACTCGAGGGCGAGCTGCGCTCTCTCGGGTTCGACGTGCACACCGCCTCCGGCCCCGGCGAGGCGGAGGCGCTGCTGGCCGCCGTGCCCGCCGACCGGCGGGTCGCCGTGGTCGACGCCCGGTTCGTGGGACACGAGCACGCCCTGCGCCTCGGCCTGACCGATCCCCGCTTCCCGCTCGCCGCGATCCCCGGAGCCGTCACCGCCCAGCCCGCCGGCCGCCAGGCCCTCACCCGCGCCCTGGCCCGGGAGAGCTCCGGCGCCGACGCCCCGGCCGTGACCGACGCCGGCACCGACGGCGCCGCCCCGGCCCCCGGGCGCACCGCCCTCGCCGCCGGACTCCCCGACCGTCTCGCCGACCGTCTCGCCGCCGAGGGCGCCGAGCCCCACCGGCCCGAGCTCGGCCGTCTCGTCGCGACCGTCCCCGACGACCCGCAGGCCCGCAACGAGGCCAGGCAGGCGGTGGCCGCCGTCGACGACGAGGCGATCCGCCTGAAGTCCGCCGTCAAGGCGCGCGACGGCTTCTTCACCACCTTCTGCATCAGCCCGTACTCCCGCTACCTCGCCCGCTGGTGCGCCCGGCGCGGACTCACGCCCAACCAGGTCACCACCGCCTCGCTGCTCACCGCGCTCATAGCGGCCGGCTGCGCCGCCACCGGAACCCGCGCCGGCTTCGTCGCCGCCGGCGTCCTGCTCCTCGCCTCCTTCGTGCTGGACTGCACCGACGGCCAGCTCGCCCGCTACTCCCTGCAGTACTCCACCCTCGGCGCCTGGCTCGACGCCACCTTCGACCGCGCCAAGGAGTACGCCTACTACGCCGGACTCGCCCTGGGGGCCGCCCGCGGCGGCGACGACGTCTGGGCGCTCGCCCTCGGCGCGATGGTCCTCCAGACCTGCCGGCACGTCGTGGACTTCTCCTTCAACGAGGCCAACCACGACGCCACCGCCAACACCAGTCCCACGGCCGCCCTCTCCGACCGGCTCGACGGCGTCGGCTGGACGGTGTGGGCGCGCCGGATGATCGTGCTCCCGATCGGTGAGCGCTGGGCGATGATCGCCGTCCTCACCGCCGTCACCACCCCCCGCATCACCTTCTACGCCCTGCTCGCCGGCTGCTCCTTCGCCGCCCTCTACACCACGGCCGGCCGCGTCCTGCGTTCCCTCACGCGCAGGGCGAGCCGGACCGACCGTGCCGCCCGGGCGCTCGCCGACCTCGCCGACTCCGGCCCCCTCGCCGAGGCCCTCGCCGGCAGGCTCCGCAAGCTGCCCGCCCGGGGCCCCCTGGGCTCGCGCGCCCTCGTGGCCCTGCCCGGCGCCGCTCTGGTGGTGGCCGCCGCCGCGCTGACCCCGTACGGGGGCGTGCTGCCCGTCGCCCTGGCCGGCCTGTACGTCCTCACCTCGGCCGCGGCGGTCGCCCTGCCCCTCAAGGGCGCCCTCGACTGGCTGGTCCCGCCCCTGTTCCGGGCCGCCGAGTACGGCACCGTCCTGGCCCTGGCGGCCCGCGCGGAGGTGAACGGAGCCCTTCCCGCGGCCTACGGCCTGGTGGCCGCCGTCGCCTACCATCACTACGACACGGTCTACCGCATCCGCGGCAACGCGGGCGCGCCCCCGCGCTGGCTGGTGCGGGCGATCGGGGGGCACGAGGGCCGCGTTCTGGCGGTCGCCGTCCTCGCGGCGCTGCTCACCGCCTCACAGTTCACGGTCGCGCTCACGGTGCTCGCCGTGGCCGTGGCCCTGCTGGTGCTCGCCGAGAGCATCCGCTTCTGGGTGACCGCCCACCGGGGCGGAGCACCCGCCGTTCACGATGAAGGAGAACCCGCATGATCGGCCTCGTGCTGGCTGCCGGCGCCGGACGGCGTCTGCGCCCCTACACCGACAGCCTTCCCAAGGCACTGGTGCCGGTGGGGCCCGCGGGCATAGAGGGCGAACCCACGGTGCTCGACCTCACCCTCGCCAACTTCGCGGAGGTCGGCCTCACCGAGGTCGCGGTCATCGTCGGCTACCGCAAGGAAGCCGTCTACGAGCGCCGTGCGGCCCTGGAGGAGAAGTACGGCCTCAAGATCACCCTCATCGACAACGACAAGGCCGAGGAGTGGAACAACGCCTACTCCCTGTGGTGCGGCCGGGACGCCCTCAAGGACGGCGTGATCCTCGCCAACGGCGACACCGTGCACCCGGTCTCGGTCGAGAAGACGCTGCTCGCCGCCCGGGGCGGGGACAAGCGGATCATCCTCGCGCTCGACGACGTCAAGCCGCTGGCCGACGAGGAGATGAAGGTCGTCGCCGACCCCGCCAAGGGCGTGACGAAGATCACCAAGCTGATGGACCCCGCCGAGGCCACCGGCGAGTACATCGGCGTCACCCTCATCGAGGGCGACGCCGCCCCGGACCTCGTGGACGCCCTGAAGACGGTCTGGGAGACCGACCCCCAGCAGTTCTACGAGCACGGCTACCAGGAGCTCGTCAACCGGGGCTTCCGGATCGACGTCGCGCCCATCGGCGACGTCAAGTGGGTCGAGATCGACAACCACGACGACCTGGCCCGCGGACGGGAGATCGCGTGCCTGTACTGACCCGGCTCATCCCGTCCCCGCTGGTCGTCGACATCCGCCCCGGCGCCCTCGACGACCTCGGCTGCGTCCTCGCCGACGAGCGCATCGCGCAGTCCGGCCGCCTCGCCGTCGCCGTCAGCGGCGGCTCCGGCGCCCGGCTGCGCGAGCGGATCTCCGCCTCGCTGCCCGGCGCCTCCTGGTACGAGGTCGGCGGCGGCACCCTCGACGACGCGGTCCGGCTGGCGGGAGCCATGAAGGCCGGCCACTACGACGCCGTCGTGGGCCTCGGCGGCGGCAAGATCATCGACTGCGCCAAGTTCGCGGCCGCGCGCGTGGGCCTGCCGCTGGTCGCCGTGCCGACGAACCTCGCGCACGATGGCCTGTGCTCGCCGGTCGCCACCCTCGACAACGACGCGGGCCGCGGCTCCTACGGCGTGCCCAACCCGATCGCCGTCGTCATCGACCTCGACGTCATCCGGCAGGCCCCGGTGCGCTTCGTGCGCGCGGGGATCGGCGACGCCGTGTCCAACGTCTCCGCCGTCGCGGACTGGGAACTGGCCTGCCGCGTCAAGGGCGAGCGGATCGACGGCCTCGCCGCGGCCATGGCCCGCCAGGCCGGCGAGTCCGTGCTGCGCCACCCCGGGGGCATCGCGGACAACGACTTCCTCCAGGTGCTCGCCGAGGCGCTGGTCCTCAGCGGCATCGCCATGTCGGTGTCGGGCGACTCGCGGCCGTCCTCCGGGGCGTGCCACGAGATCAACCACGCCTTCGACCTGCTCTTCCCCAAGCGCGCGGCCGCCCACGGCGAGCAGTGCGGCCTGGGCGCCGCCTTCGCGATGTACCTGCGCGGCGCGCACGAGGACTCGGTGTACATGGCCGGGGTGCTGCGCCGACACGGGCTGCCGGTGCTGCCGGAGGATATCGGCTTCACGGCGGAGGAGTTCGTCCGGGCCGTCGCCTTCGCCCCGGAGACCCGGCCCGGCCGCTACACGATCCTCGAGCATCTCGACCTGAAGACCGAACAGATCAAGGACGTCTACACCGACTATGTCAAGGCCATCGGTAGCTGAACTCCGTCCGGTCGTGCACCCCCCGGGGGTCAAGGACCGGCGCAGCGGTGAGCACTGGATGGGGCGCCTCTATATGCGCGAGGTGTCCCTGCGGGTGGACCGCTACCTGGTGAACACCAGGGTCACGCCCAACCAGCTCACGTATCTGATGACCGTCTTCGGTGTCCTCGCGGCCCCGGCCCTGCTGGTGCCGGGGATCGCGGGGGCCGTCCTCGGCGTGCTCATGGTCCAGCTGTACCTGCTGCTGGACTGCGTCGACGGAGAGGTCGCCCGCTGGAAGAAGCAGTACTCCCTCGCCGGGGTCTACCTGGACCGGGTCGGCGCCTACCTGTGCGACGCGGCCGTCCTGGTCGGGCTGGGCCTGCGGGCCGCCGACCTGTGGGGTCCCGGGCGCATCGACTGGCTGTGGGCCTTCCTCGGCACACTGGCCGCCCTCGGCGCGATCCTGATCAAGGCCGAGACCGACCTGGTCGGCGTCGCCCGCCACCAGGCCGGGCTGCCGCCCGTCAAGGAGTCCGCGGCCGAGCCCCGCTCCTCCGGCATGGCGCTGGCCCGCCGGGCCGCCGCCGCCCTGAAGTTCCACCGGCTGATCCTCGGCATCGAGGCGTCCCTGCTGATCCTGGTCCTGGCGATCGCCGACGCGGTCCACGGCGACCTGTTCTTCACCCGGCTCGGCACAGCCGTCCTCGCGGGCATCGCCCTGCTGCAGACCCTGCTGCACCTGGTGTCCGTCCTGGCCTCCAGCAGGCTGCGGTGAGCGCCTTGAAGGTCGGGGCCGTCGTCATCACGATGGGCAACCGCCCCGACGAGCTGCGCGCCCTGCTCGACTCGGTCGCCCGCCAGCAGGGCGACCCGGTCCAGGTCGTCGTGGTCGGCAACGGCTCGCCCGTCCCCGACGTGGCGGAGTTCTCCGACACCGTCCGCACCGTGGAACTGCCGGAGAACCTCGGCATCCCCGGCGGCCGCAACGTCGGCATCGAGGCGTTCGGGCCGGGCGGCCGGGACGTCGACGTCCTGCTCTTCCTCGACGACGACGGCCTGCTGGCCCGCGAGGACACCGCCGAGCTGTGCCGTGAGGCGTTCGCCGCCGACCCCGCGCTCGGCATCATCAGCTTCCGCATCGCCGACCCCGACACCGGCGTCACCCAGCGCCGCCACGTGCCCCGGCTGCGGGCGTCCGACCCGATGCGCTCCTCCCGCGTGACCACCTTCCTCGGCGGCGCCAACGCCGTGCGCACCCAGGTCTTCGCCGAGGTCGGGGGCCTGCCGGACGAGTTCTTCTACGCCCACGAGGAGACCGACCTGGCGTGGCGGGCCCTCGACGCCGGCTGGATGATCGACTACCGGTCGGACATGGTCCTCCACCACCCGACCACCGCGCCCTCGCGGCACGCGGTCTACCACCGCATGGTGGCCCGCAACCGGGTCTGGCTGGCCCGCCGTAACCTGCCGGCGCTCCTGGTCCCGGTGTACCTGGGCGTCTGGGTGCTGCTCACCCTCGCCCGCCGCCCCTCGCGCGCGGCCCTGAAGGCCTGGTTCGGCGGATTCCGGGAGGGCTGGTCCACCCCCTGCGGACCCCGCCGGCCCATGCGGTGGCGTACGGTCTGGCGGCTGACCCGGCTGGGCCGGCCCCCGGTGATCTGACAAGCTCGTGTGCGGGAACAACGGAGCCGCCCCCGGCTCCCCGGCGCATGCCAGGCCCCCCGGGCCGCGCATCTCGAGGACGAAAGCTAGCCACTGGTGAGTGAGACAACGCACGACGGCACGGTCGCGGTCGACGCGTCCGTGCCGTCCGACGAGGGCCTCACGGCGGCGGAGCTGGCCGCCAAGTACGGGCTCTCGGTCAGCGGCGCCCGGCCGTCGCTGCCCGAGTACGTCCGGCAGCTGTGGGGGCGGCGGCACTTCATCCTGGCGTTCTCGCAGGCGAAGGTGACGGCGCAGTACAGCCAGGCCAAGCTGGGCCAGTTGTGGCAGGTGGTGACGCCGCTGCTGAACGCGGCCGTGTACTTCTTCATCTTCGGCCTGCTGCTGGGCGCCCGGCGGGGCATCCCGAGCGATGTGTACGTGCCGTTCCTGGTGACGGGCGTGTTCGTGTTCACGTTCACCCAGAGCTCGGTGCTGGCCGGGGTCCGGGCGATCTCCGGGAACCTGGGGCTGGTGCGGGCGCTGCACTTCCCGCGGGCCTCGCTGCCGGTGTCGTTCGCGCTCCAGCAGCTCCAGCAGCTGCTGTTCTCCATGATCGTGCTGGTCGTGGTGGTGATGGCGTTCGGCTCCCTGCCGTCCTGGTCCTGGCTGCTGGTGGCGCCGGTGCTGCTGCTGCAGTTCGTCTTCAACACCGGCCTGGCGCTGATCTTCGCCCGGCTGGGCAGCCGCACCCCCGACCTCGCCCAGCTGATGCCGTTCGTGCTGCGCACCTGGATGTACGCCTCGGGCGTGATGTTCAGCATCCCGGCCATGCTCGCCGACAAGAACGTGCCCGCCTGGCTGGCGGACGTGCTCCAGTGGAACCCGGCCGCGGTGTACATGGACCTGGTCCGCTTCGCCCTGATCGACGACTACGGTTCCTCCTACCTGCCCTCGCACGTGTGGGCCTTCGGGCTCGGCTGGGCCCTGCTGGCCGGCGGGGTCGGCTTCGTCTACTTCTGGAAGGCCGAGGAGAGGTACGGCCGTGGCTGACGACCCGACGCCGGCCCGCGTCCCCACCGTCATCGCCGACGGACTGCACATCGTCTACCGCGTCAACGCCGCCCGGGCCGGCCGGGGCAGTGCCACGGCCGCGCTGAGCCGGATCCTGCGGCGGGGCAAGGACGACTCGGCCCGCGGGGTGCGCAAGGTGCACGCGGTGCGGGGGGTCTCCTTCGTCGCCTACCGGGGCGAGGCCATCGGCCTGATCGGATCGAACGGCTCCGGCAAGTCGACCCTGCTGCGGGCCATCGCCGGGCTGCTCCCCGCCGAGGAGGGCAGGGTCTACACCGACGGCCAGCCCTCCCTGCTCGGCGTGAACGCGGCCCTGATGAACGACCTCACCGGCGAGCGGAACGTCATCCTGGGCGGGCTCGCGATGGGCATGTCGCGCGAACAGATCAAGGAGCGGTACCAGGAGATCGTCGACTTCTCCGGCATCAACGAGAAGGGCGACTTCATCACCCTGCCGATGCGCACCTACTCCTCCGGCATGGCGGCCCGCCTGCGGTTCTCCATCGCCGCCGCCAAGGACCACGACGTCCTCATGATCGACGAGGCGCTGGCCACCGGTGACCGCAAGTTCCAGAAGCGGTCGGAGGCCCGCATCCGGGAGCTGCGCGAACAGGCCGGCACGGTGTTCCTGGTCAGCCACAACAACAAGTCCATCCGGGACACCTGCGACCGCGTGCTGTGGTTGGAGCGCGGCGAACTGCGCATGGACGGCCCGACCGACGAGGTGCTCAAGGAGTACGAGAAGTTCACGGCGAAGTGACCCGGGCCGTCCGGTGCCCGGCGCAACGCTCGCGGGCCGGTTCGGCGTCTGCAAAGGAAGCGTCAACTTCCGCCGCACACAGGAATCTTGACGCCCAACGGTGTGCTGTGGTGGAGACCGGGACACCCCGGCGGTCCGTACCGCGTTGTACAACGTAAGCTGTAGCGGTCCCCAAAGGCGGCAATCAGGGCCATAATGCGCGACACCATCCCGCAGGGCCGTCCGGAGGAAGTCCGGGCGGCGTGTCCGAAATAGTGTGTATTGGGTCAACAGTGTAGAACGGGAGATGTGACGGCAATGGCTACGGAGGCTCCCCGAGTGAACGCCGTATGTGCCGTCCCCGCACAGGGCAGCCCACGATGAACCGGACCGGCGGGGCGCGCACCACCGCGCCGGAACGCGCCACCCTCGACAAGGCCGCCGCGGAGAACTTCCCCGTGGCGCCGTTCTTCCTGCCCCGTCAGTGGCGCGACGACCTGATGGCGGTCTACGGATTCGCCCGTCTGGTCGACGACATCGGCGACGGCGACCTCGCCCCCGGCGGCGCCGACGCCCGCCTGCTCGGCGTCCCCGCCGACCGCGCGGAGGACCGGACGGCGCTGCTGGACGCCTTCGAGGCCGACCTGCACCGGGTGTTCGACGGCGAACCGCGCCACCCGCTGCTGCGCCGCCTGCGGCCCACGGTCCGCCGCCGCGCCCTGACCCCCGAACCCTTCCTCGGCCTGATCGCCGCCAACCGCCAGGACCAGCTGGTCCGGCGCTACGAGACCTACGACGACCTGCTCGCCTACTGCGCGCTGTCGGCCAACCCCGTCGGCCGTCTGGTGCTCGCCGTCACCGGCACCGCGACTCCCGAGCGGGTCCGCCGCTCCGACGCGGTCTGCACGGCCCTGCAGATCGTGGAGCACCTCCAGGACGTGACCGAGGACCTCGGCCGGGACCGGATCTACCTCCCCGCCAGCGACATGAAACGTTTCCACGTCCAGGAGGCGGACCTCGCCGCGGCCACCGCCGGCGCCTCGGTCCGCGCCCTGGTCGCCCACCAGGCGCAGCGCGTCCGGGACCTCCTGGACGAGGGCGATCCCCTGGTGGCCGGCGTCCACGGCCGGCTGAAGCTGCTGCTCGCCGGGTTCGTGGGAGGGGGACGGGCGGCCGTCCGCGCGATCGCCGCCGCCGAATACGACGTACTTCCCGGCCCGCCCAAGCCCGGCAGGATGCACCTGCTGCGCGAGGTGGGCCTCACTCTGCGAGGAAAGAGGTGATCCGGACCGTGGAGTCGGAAGCGTACGCGTCCCCGCCGGTCCTCGCCGCCTACCGCTACTGCGAGGCCGTCACCGGACAGCAGGCACGCAACTTCGCCTACGGCATCCGGCTGCTGCCGGCGCCGAAGCGACGCGCGATGTCGGCGCTGTACGCGTTCTCCCGCCGGGTCGACGACATCGGCGACGGCACGCTGGACCGCGAGGTGAAGGTCACCCGCCTGGAGGGCACACGGGACCTGCTCGCCCGGATCCGCCGGGGCGCGGTCGACGAGGACGACACCGACCCGGTCGCCGTGGCCCTCGCCCACGCCGCCGAGCGGTTCCCGATCCCGCTCGGCGGGCTCGACGAGCTCATCGACGGCGTCCAGATGGACGTCCGCGGCGCCACCTACGAGACCTGGGAGGACCTGAAGGTCTACTGCCGCTGCGTCGCCGGTGCCATCGGACGGCTCTCCCTCGGCGTGTTCGGCACCGAGCCGGGCGCGCGCGGCGCCGAACGCGCCCCCGAGTACGCCGACACCCTCGGTCTCGCCCTCCAGCTCACCAACATCCTGCGCGACGTCCGCGAGGACGCCGTCGGCGGACGCACCTACCTGCCCGCCGACGACCTCGCCAAGTTCGGCTGCTCCGGCGGGTTCGCCGCGCCGACCCCGCCGGAGGGCTCCGACTTCACCGGACTGGTGCACTTCGAGGTGCGCCGCGCCCGCGCCCTGTTCGCCGAGGGCTACCGGCTGCTGCCCATGCTCGACCGGCGCAGCGGCGCCTGCGTGGCCGCCATGGCCGGCATCTACCGCCGCCTCCTGGACCGCATCGAGCGCGACCCCGACGCGGTGCTGCGCGGCCGGGTCTCCCTCCCGGGCCGCGAGAAGGCGTACGTCGCGGTGCGCGGACTGTCCGGCCTGGACACCCGGCACCTCACCCGGCGGGCCGTCAGGAGGCGCGCGTGACGGGCACGGCGTTCCCCCACGGCACCGCGCGGCACAAGCGGGGGGCAACCCTCCGCGACCCGGCCGCGTCCCAGACCAGGACGGCCGGCCGCGCACCGCTGAACCGGATCCCCGGCCGTCCGGGGGAGGGCGGACGATGAACCGCGTCACCAGGCCCGAAGGGGCACAGGAACCGCAGGGGGCGGCCGTGCGGCACGCCGTGGTGGTCGGCGGCGGACTCGCGGGCACCACCGCGGCCCTCGCCCTCGCCGACGCGGGCGTCCGCGTCACCCTCCTGGAGGGCCGTCCCCGCCTCGGCGGGCTCGCGTTCTCCTTCCAGCGCGGCGACCTGACGGTCGACAACGGCCAGCACGTCCACCTGCGCTGCTGCACCGCCTACCGCTGGCTCCTCGACCGCATCGGCGGCGCCGCCCTGGCCCCGCTGCAGGACCGCCTCGACGTCCCCGTCGTCGACCTCGGCCGCCCCGAGGGACGCCGCCTGGGCCGGCTCCGCCGCGACCCGCTGCCCGTGCCCCTCCACCTCGGGCGCAGCCTCGCCGCCTACCCGCACCTCTCGCTCGCCGACCGGGCGCGGGTGGGCCGGGCGGCGCTCGCGCTCCAGCGGCTCGACCTCACCGACCCCGCCCTGGACACCCAGGACTTCGGCAGCTGGCTCGCCGCCCACGGCCAGTCGCCGCGCGCCGTCGAGGCCCTGTGGGACCTGGTCGGCATTGCCACCCTCAACGCCGTCGCGGGGGACTCCTCCCTGGCGCTGGCCGCGATGGTCTTCAAGACCGGCCTGCTCTCCGATCCCGGGGCGGCCGACATCGGCTGGGCCTCCGTCCCGCTCGGCGACCTGCACGACCGGCTCGCCCGCCGGGCCCTGGACACCGCCGGCGTGCGCACCGAGGTCCGCGCCCGCGTCACCGCCGTCGTCCCCCGCGACGACGGCGGGTGGAGCGTGCACACCTCCGGCGCGACGACCGAGGCCGACGCCGTCGTCCTCGCCGTGCCCCAGCGCGAGGCCTACGCCCTGCTGCCCGCGGGCGCCCTCGACGCCCCCGAACGGCTGCTCGGCATCGACACCGCGCCGATCCTCAACGTCCACGTCGTCTACGACCGCACCGTCCTCACCCGGCCCTTCCTCGCCGCCCTCGGCACACCCGTGCAGTGGGTCTTCGACCGCACCGCGGCCTCCGGCCTGACCCGGGGCCAGTACCTGGCGGTGTCGCAGTCGGTGGCCCAGGACGAGATCGACGCGCCGGTGGCCGTGCTGCGCGAGCGGTACCTGCCCGAGCTGGAGCGGCTCCTGCCGCGCACCCGCGGTGCCGCCGTGGAGGACTTCTTCGTCACCCGCGAACGCCACGCCACGTTCGTCCCCGCCCCCGGCGTGGGACGCCTCAGGCCCGGCGCCCGCACCGGGGCACCCGGCCTGTACCTCGCCGGTGCCTGGACGGCCACCGGGTGGCCCGCGACGATGGAGGGCGCGGTCCGCAGCGGGATCGGCGCGGCCGGCGCCGCGCTGGACACCCTGGGCCGTCCCCGTCCCGCCCACCTCTTCGCCCTAGAGGAGGCGGCCTGATGCTCCGGCAGAGCGGCGCGGCAGGACGCCGCACCCCCGGTACCGCAACAAGAGGAGAGACTGTGCCCACTGTGCCCCCGGCCTCGAAGGCCGCTCGCAGGACCGCGGTGGACGTGTCCGCGCTCCTGGAGCGCGGCCGGACCCTGGCCATGCCGGTGCTGCGCGCGGCCGTCGACCGTCTGGCCCCTCCCATGGACGCGGTGGCCGCCTACCACTTCGGCTGGATCGACGCCCAGGGCCGCCCCGCCGACGGCGACGGCGGCAAGGCGGTGCGCCCCGCGCTCGCCGTCCTGTCCGCGGAGGTCACCGGCGCCCCGCCGCACACCGGCGTGCCCGGCGCCGTCGCCGTCGAGCTGGTCCACAACTTCTCGCTGCTGCACGACGACCTGATGGACGGCGACGAGCAGCGCCGCCACCGCGACACCGTCTGGAAGGTGCACGGACCCGCCCAGGCCATCCTGGTCGGCGACGCGCTGTTCGCGCTGGCCAACGAGATGCTGCTGGAGCTCGGCACCGTCGAGGCGGGCCGCGCCGCGCGCCGCCTGACCACCGCCACCCGCGCCCTGATCGACGGCCAGGCCCAGGACATCTCCTACGAGCACCGCGACCGCGTCAGCGTCGAGGAGTGCCTGGAGATGGAGGGCAACAAGACCGGAGCCCTGCTCGCCTGCGCCAGCTCCATCGGAGCCGTCCTCGGCGGCGCCGACGACCGCACCGCCGACACCCTGGAGACGTACGGCCACCACCTCGGCCTCGCCTTCCAGGCCGTGGACGACCTCCTCGGCATCTGGGGCGACCCCGGATCCACCGGTAAGCAGACCTGGAGCGACCTGCGCCAGCGCAAGAAGTCCCTCCCGGTCGTGGCCGCCCTCGCGGCGGGCGGCCCCGCCTCCGAGCGGCTCGGCGAGATCCTCGCCGCCGACGCCGACAGCAGCGACTTCGCGAACTTCTCCGAGGAGGAGTTCGCGGCTCGCGCCGCCCTGATCGAACAGGCGGGCGGACGCGAGTGGACGGCGGAAGAGGCACGCCGTCAGCACACCACCGCCATCGAGGCCCTCGACGACGTGGACATGCCCGAGCAGGTACGGGAACGGTTCACGGCGCTCGCGGACTTCGTCGTCGAACGGAAGAGATGATCACTATCGGTCGAATAGCCCTCGCGTAGTCGCCGGCCGGAAAGGCGGGGAGCGCACCACCGGCCGACGGCGGACCCACAGCAGACGCACGACATGCAGCACTGCACGAAGGGGAAGCCATGACAGCGACGACCGACGGAAGCACCGGGGCGGCCCTGCCGCCCCGGACCGTCGCGGCCAGCGAACACGACACCGACAACCACACCCCCGTGGCGGCCGGGGTACCCGACGTCGCCGCTCGCGCCATGCGGCGCGCCACCGACTTCCTGCTGTCCCGCCAGGACGACCAGGGGTGGTGGAAGGGCGACCTCGAGACCAACGTCACGATGGACGCCGAGGACCTCCTGCTCCGTCAGTTCCTCGGCATCCTCGACGAGGACACCACCCGCGCCGCCGCCCTGTTCATCCGCGGGGAGCAGCGCGAGGACGGCACCTGGGCCACCTTCCACGGCGGCCCCGGCGACCTGTCCACCACCATCGAGGCCTACGTCGCCCTGCGCCTGGCGGGCGACGCACCGGACGCACCGCACATGGCGAAGGCGTCCGACTGGATCCGCCGGCAGGGCGGCATCGCGGCCTCCCGGGTCTTCACCCGGATCTGGCTGGCCCTGTTCGGCTGGTGGAAGTGGGAGGACCTGCCGGAACTCCCGCCCGAGCTCATCTGGTTCCCGTCCTGGGTGCCGCTCAACATCTACGACTTCGGCTGCTGGGCCCGGCAGACGATCGTCCCCCTGACGATCGTCTCCGCGAAACGGCCGGTGCGGCCCGCCCCGTTCCCGCTGGACGAACTGCACACCGACCCCGGCTGCCCCAGCCCGCCCCGGTCGCTCGCCCCGGTGACCAGCTGGGACGGCGCCTTCCAGCGGCTCGACCGGGCCCTGCACACGGTGCGCAAAATCGTTCCGCGACGCCTGCGCGCGGCCGCCATGAACACCGCCGCCCGCTGGATCGTCGAACGTCAGGAGAACGACGGCTGCTGGGGCGGCATCCAGCCGCCGGCCGTCTACTCCGTGATCGCCCTGCACCTGCTGGGGTACGACCTCAGGCACCCGGTGATGCGGGCCGGCCTGGAGTCGCTGGACCGGTTCGCGGTGTGGCGCGAGGACGGCGCCCGGATGATCGAGGCGTGCCAGTCCCCGGTGTGGGACACCTGCCTCGCCACCATCGCGCTGGCCGACGCCGGCCTGCCCGCCGACCACCCGCAACTGGTCAGGGCGGCCGACTGGATGCTGGGCGAGCAGATCGTGCGCCCCGGCGACTGGTCGGTGCGCAGACCCCACCTCCCGCCGGGCGGCTGGGCGTTCGAGTTCCACAACGACAACTACCCCGACATCGACGACACCGCCGAGGTGGTCCTGGCGCTGCGCCGGGTCAGACACCACGACCCGGAGCGCGTCGACAACGCCATCGGCCGCGGGGTGCGCTGGAACCTCGGCATGCAGTCGAAGAACGGCGCCTGGGGCGCCTTCGACGTCGACAACACCAGCCCCTTCCCCAACCGGCTGCCGTTCTGCGACTTCGGCGAGGTCATCGACCCGCCGTCCGCGGACGTCACCGCGCACGTGGTGGAGATGCTCGCCGTGGAGGGCCTGGCCCACGATCCGCGCACCCGGCGCGGCATCCGGTGGCTGCTGGACGAACAGGAGCCCGACGGTTCCTGGTTCGGCCGCTGGGGCGTCAACTACCTCTACGGCACCGGCTCCGTCGTCCCCGCCCTCACCGCCGCGGGCATCCCCGTCTCCCACCCGGCGATCCGGCGCGCCGTCGCCTGGCTGGAGTCGGTGCAGAACGACGACGGCGGCTGGGGCGAGGACCTGCGCTCCTACCGGGACGCCCGCGGCTGGAGCGGCCGGGGCGCCTCCACCGCCTCGCAGACCGGGTGGGCCCTGATGGCGCTGCTCGCGGCGGGCGAGCGGGAGTCCGCGGCGGTGCAGCGCGGTGTCGCCTGGCTGGCGGCCACCCAGCGGGAGGACGGTTCCTGGGACGAGCCGTACTTCACCGGCACCGGCTTCCCCTGGGACTTCTCCATCAACTACCACCTCTACCGCCAGGTCTTCCCGCTCACCGCCCTCGGCCGGTACGTGAACGGGGACCCCTTCGCCAAGAAGCCGGCCCGGCCCGCCGCCGCGTCGGCACCCGCCGCAGCCGGCGGCGGGACACCCGGCGGCGGGACCGGCGCGGCCGGCGGCCGGCCGTCGCTCGCCGAGGCGAAGGGCAGCTGATGACGGCCCGGCCCGACCCGTCCCCGCTGCTGATCGCCTGCGCGCTCGGCATCGAGCAGTTCGCCCTGCGCAGGCGGTCCGGCGGCGGCACGGGCGGGCCGGTCACCGTGCTGCGCACGGGCATGGGGCCGGCCGCCGCCGAACGCTCGGTGACCCGGGTGCTCGCCGGGCCGGCCCTCCGCGGCGCCGCCGTGCTGGCCACCGGCTTCTGCGCCGGACTGGCGCCCGGCATGCACCCCGGCGACCTCGTCGTCGCCGAGGAGACCCGCGACCCGCGGGGCACCGTCCCCTGCGAGGGCACGGACCTGCTGGTCGAGCAGCTCATGCGCACCGTCCCCGGACGCACGGTGCACACCGGCCCCCTCACCGGCTCCGACCACGTCGTACGCGGCCCCGAACGGGCCGGCCTGCTCGCGACCGGCGCGATCGCGGCGGACATGGAATCCGCCGCCACGCTCCTGAGCGCCGTCCGCGCGGGCGCGCGCCCGGTTGCGGCCGTCCGGGTGGTCGTGGACGCTCCAGAACATGAACTGGTCCGGATCGGCACGGTGCGCGGTGGAATATCGGCTTTCCGCGTCCTTCGTTCCGTGCTTCCCGCCTACCTCGAATGGCACCGTTCCCTGCTGCTCCCCCGGAGGTGAGCCAGATGGCCATGCCGCTGCGCCAGTCCATCAAGGTCGCTACATACCTGGCCGAACAGAAACTCCGCAGGCGGGACAAGTTCCCGCTCATCGTCGAGCTGGAGCCCCTCTACGCCTGCAACCTCGCCTGTGAGGGCTGCGGCAAGATCCAGCACCCGGCCGGGGTGCTGAAGCAGCGCATGCCGGTCGCCCAGGCGGTGGGGGCGGTGCTGGAGTCCGGTGCCCCCATGGTGTCCATCGCCGGCGGGGAACCGCTGATGCACCCTCAGATCGACGAGATCGTGCGCCAGTTGGTGTCCCGCCGGAAGTACGTGTTCCTGTGCACCAACGCCATGCTGCTGCGCAAGAAGATGGACAAGTTCACCCCGTCCCCCTACTTCGCGTTCGCGGTGCACATCGACGGGCTGCGGGAACGGCACGACGAGTCCGTCGCGAAGGAGGGCGTGTTCGACGAGGCCGTGGCGGCCATCAAGGAGGCCAAGCGGCGCGGCTTCCGGGTCACCACCAACTCGACCTTCTTCAACACCGACACCCCGCAGACGGTCGTCGAGGTGCTCAACTACCTCAACGACGACCTGAAGGTCGACGAGATGATGATCTCGCCCGCCTACGCCTACGAGAAGGCACCCGACCAGGAGCACTTCCTCGGCGTGGAGCAGACCCGGGAGCTGTTCAAGAAGGCGTTCGCGGGCGGCAACCGCCGGCGCTGGCGGCTGAACCACTCCCCGCTGTTCCTCGACTTCCTCGAGGGCCGGGTCGACTTCCCGTGCACCGCCTGGGCCATCCCCAACTACTCCCTGTTCGGCTGGCAGCGCCCCTGCTACCTCATGAGCGACGGCTACGTGCCGACGTACCGGGAGCTGATCGAGGAGACCGACTGGGACAAGTACGGCCGCGGCAAGGACCCGCGCTGCGCCAACTGCATGGCGCACTGCGGCTACGAACCCACCGCCGTCCTCGCCACCATGGGCTCCCTGAAGGAGTCGCTGCGCGCCATGCGCGAGACCGTCTCGTCGAACAGGGAGTGACGCCGTGACCGCAGTCTCCCTGGGGATGCCGGGTTCACCGGTGCGCCCCCTGGCCGAGCGCCGCAGGAGCCGCAGGATCCAGGTCGGGTCGGTGGCGGTGGGCGGTGACGCGCCGGTGTCGGTGCAGTCGATGACGACGACGCGGACGTCGGACATCGGTGCGACGTTGCAGCAGATCGCGGAGCTGACGGCGTCGGGGTGCCAGATCGTGCGGGTGGCGTGTCCGACGCAGGACGACGCGGACGCGTTGTCGGTGATCGCGAGCAAGTCGCAGATCCCGGTGATCGCGGACATTCATTTCCAGCCGAAGTACGTGTTCGCGGCGATCGAGGCCGGGTGCGCGGCGGTGCGGGTGAATCCGGGCAACATCAAGAAGTTCGACGATCAGGTCAAGGAGATCGCTAAGGCGGCGGGGGAGCGGGGCACGCCGATCCGGATCGGGGTGAACGCGGGCTCGCTGGACCGGCGGCTGCTGCAGAAGTACGGCAAGGCGACGCCGGAGGCGCTGGTGGAGTCGGCGCTGTGGGAGGCGTCGCTGTTCGAGGAGCACGGGTTCCGGGACATCAAGATCTCGGTGAAGCACAACGACCCGGTCGTGATGATCGAGGCGTACCGGCAGCTGGCGGCGCAGTGTGATTACCCGCTGCACCTGGGGGTGACGGAGGCGGGTCCGGCGTTCCAGGGGACGGTGAAGTCGGCGGTGGCGTTCGGTGCGCTGCTGTCGCAGGGGATCGGGGACACGATCCGGGTGTCGTTGTCGGCGCCGCCGGTGGAGGAGATCAAGGTCGGTAACCAGATTCTGGAGTCGCTGGGGTTGCGGCAGCGGGGTCTGGAGATCGTGTCGTGTCCGTCGTGCGGGCGGGCGCAGGTGGATGTGTACAAGCTGGCCGAGGAGGTCACGGCGGGTCTGACGGGGATGGACGTGCCGTTGCGGGTGGCGGTGATGGGCTGTGTCGTCAACGGTCCGGGTGAGGCCCGGGAGGCCGACCTGGGGGTGGCGTCGGGCAACGGCAAGGGGCAGATCTTCGTCAAGGGCGAGGTCATCAAGACGGTGCCGGAGTCGAAGATCGTCGAGACGCTGATCGAAGAGGCGATGAAGATCGCCGAGCAGATGGAGAAGGACGGCATCACGGCGGGGGAGCCGGCCGTCACCGTGAGCTGAGCACCTCGACAGCACGGCATGCGAAGGGGGCCCGACCGTGTCGATCCTGGAGAGCATCCGACAACCGCGCGACCTGAAGGCGCTGTCCGCCGCGCACCTGACCCAACTGTCCGCAGAGATCAGAGAGTTCCTGGTGAACGCCGTCGCCAGGACCGGCGGCCACCTCGGCCCCAACCTGGGCGTGGTGGAACTGACCGTCGCGCTCCACCGTGTCTTCGAGTCACCGGCCGACCGCATCATCTGGGACACCGGCCACCAGTCCTACGTCCACAAGCTGCTGACCGGCCGGCAGGACTTCTCCAAGCTGCGCGGCAAGGGCGGCCTGTCCGGCTACCCCTCGCGCGAGGAGTCCGTCCACGACATCGTCGAGAACAGCCACGCCTCCACCGCCCTCGGCTGGGCCGACGGCCTGGCCAAGGCCCGCCAGGTGCGGGGCGGGACCGGGCACGTGGTGGCCGTGATCGGGGACGGGGCGCTCACCGGCGGCATGGCCTGGGAGGCGCTGAACAACATCGCCGCCGCCAAGGACCGCCCGCTGGTCATCGTCGTCAACGACAACGAGCGCTCCTACGCGCCCACCATCGGCGGCCTCGCCGACCACCTCGCCGCCCTGCGCACCACCGACGGCTACGAGCGGGTGCTGGCCTGGGGCAAGGACGTCCTCCAGCGCACCCCCGTGGTCGGCTCCACCGTCTTCGAGGCGCTGCACGGCGCGAAGAAGGGCTTCAAGGACGCCTTCGCCCCGCAGGGCCTCTTCGAGGACCTGGGCCTGAAGTACGTCGGCCCGGTCGACGGCCACGACATCGGAGCCGTGGAGTCGGCCCTGGCCCGCGCCAAGCGCTTCGGCGGACCGGTCATCGTGCACTGCCTCACCGAGAAGGGCCGCGGCTACGAACCGGCCCTCGCCCACGAGGAGGACCACTTCCACACCGTCGGCGTGATGGACCCGCTCACCTGCGCTCCCCTGGCGCCGTCCGGCGGGCCGTCCTGGACGTCGGTGTTCGGCGAGGAGATGGTCCGCATCGGGGAGGAACGCGAGGACGTCGTCGCCGTCACCGCCGCCATGCTCCACCCCGTCGGCCTCGGCGCGTTCGCCGCGCGGTTCCCGGACCGGGTCTGGGACGTCGGCATCGCCGAGCAGCACGCGGCCGTCTCGGCGGCGGGACTGGCCACCGGCGGCCTCCACCCGGTCGTCGCCGTCTACGCCACCTTCCTCAACCGCGCCTTCGACCAGCTGCTGATGGACGTCGCACTGCACCGCTGCGGGGTCACGTTCGTCCTGGACCGGGCCGGCGTCACCGGCGCCGACGGGCCGTCCCACAACGGCATGTGGGACCTGTCCGTGCTCCAGGTCGTCCCCGGCCTGCGCATCGCGGCCCCCCGGGACGCCGACCAGCTGCGCGCCCAGCTGCGCGAGGCGGTCGCGGTCGAGGACGCGCCGACCCTGCTGCGCTTCCCCAAGGAGTCCGTCGGTCCGTGCCTGCCCGCCGTGGACCGGATCGGCGGCATGGACGTGCTGCACCGCGCCGACGCGCCCCAGGTGCTGCTGGTGGCCGTCGGCGTCATGGCACCGGTCTGCCTGCGGGCGGCCGAACTGCTGCAGGCCCGCGGCATCGGCTGCACGGTGGTGGACCCCCGCTGGGTCAAGCCCGTCGACCCCGCGCTGCCCCCGCTGGCGGCCGGACACCGCATGGTGGCCGTCGTCGAGGACAACAGCCGTGCGGCCGGGGTCGGTTCGGCCGTCGCGCTGGCCCTGGGCGACGCCGATGTCGACGTGCCCGTCCGCCGGTTCGGCATCCCGGAGCAGTTCCTCCCGCACGCCAAACGCGGTGAGGTGCTCGCCGACATCGGCCTCACGCCCGTCGAGGTGGCCGGCCGGATCAGCGCCTGCCTCGCCCTGCGCCACGAGGGGGAACAGCGGCAGCCGGACGCGTCCTCCGATGCGCCGCGGGAGCAGTCCCGGCGGCCCGCACCGTCCCCGTCACCCCAGCAACAGGAGCACCAGGCATGACCACTGCGGAGTCCGCGTCGCAGCCGTCGCAGGCCGGAGGGTTCGACCTCGCCGCCCTGCTGGCCGAGCGCGGGGCGGAGCGCTACGAGCTGCACGCCCGGTACCTCAACCACCAGCTCCCGCGGATGCTGCACACCATCGGTTTCGACAAGGTCTACGAGCGAGCCGAGGGTGCCCACTTCTGGGACGCCGACGGCAACGACCACCTGGACATGCTGGCCGGGTTCGGGGTGATGGGCCTCGGACGCCACCACCCCGTGATCCGCAAGGCGCTGCACGACGTCCTGGACCTCTCGCTGGCCGATCTCACCCGCTTCGACTGCCAGCCGCTGCCCGGTCTGCTGGCCGAGAAGCTGCTCGCGCACAGCCCGCACCTGGACCGGGTCTTCTTCGGCAACAGCGGCACCGAGGCGGTGGAGGGCGCGCTGAAGTTCGCCCGGTTCGTGACCGGCCGGCCGCGCGTGCTGTACTGCGAGCACGCCTTCCACGGCCTGACCACCGGCTCCCTGTCGGTCAACGGCGAGTCCGGGTTCCGCGACGGGTTCGCCCCGCTGCTGCCCGACACCGCCGTGCCGCTCGGCGACCTCGACGCCCTGGAGCGGGAGCTGCGCAAGGGGGACGTGGCCGCCCTGATCGTCGAGCCGGTCCAGGGCAAGGGCGTGCACGAGGCGCCCCCCGGCTACCTGCTCGCCGCGCAGGAGCTGCTGCACCGGCACAAGGCGCTGCTGATCGCCGACGAGGTGCAGACCGGCCTCGGCCGGACCGGGGACTTCTACGCCTACCAGCACGAGGAGGGCGTGGAGCCGGACCTGGTGTGCGTGGCCAAGGCGCTGTCCGGCGGCTATGTGCCGGTGGGCGCCACGATCGGCAAGGACTGGATCTTCAAGAAGGTCTACTCGTCGATGGACCGGGTGCTGGTGCACTCGGCCAGCTTCGGGGCCAACGCCCAGGCGATGGCGGCGGGCCTGGCGGTGCTGTCGGTCATGGAGAGCGAGCAGGTCGTGGCGAACGTGCGCGCGACCGGCGAGCTGCTGCGGTCCCGGCTGGCGGCCCTGACCGAGAAGTACGAGATGCTCGCGGAGGTGCGCGGCCGGGGGCTGATGATCGGCATCGAGTTCGGCCGGCCCCGCTCGCTGAAGCTGCGCGGCCACTGGGCCATGCTCCAGGCGGCCCGCAAGGGCCTGTTCGCGCAGATGGTGGTGGTGCCGCTGCTCCAGCGGCACCGGATCCTCACCCAGGTGTCCGGGGATCACATGGAGGTGATCAAATTGATCCCGCCGCTGATCATCGGCGAGGCGGAGGTGGACCGGTTCGTGGACGCCTTCACGGCGGTCATGGACGACGCGCACCAGGGCGGCGGCCTGATGTGGGACTTCGGCAGGACCCTGGTGAAGCAGGCGGTCGCCAACCGCTGACCGGCCCCGCGCGGCACCCGCCCCTCGCTTTTTGTCTATGAGGCAAGAAATTTGCCCGCGGGGCAAGACGGGTGCTGAATAGGAACATGAGCTCCCCCGAGACAGAGCCGTCGGCCGCCCGGGCCGACGCCCTGGGTCTGGTCGCGCCGCAGTTGCGGGAGCTGCGGCGCCGGGCCTCCCTCACCCTGGAAACCGCGGCCCGCGACGCGGGCCTGTCGCCCGCCCATCTCTCCCGGCTTGAGACCGGACAGCGCCAGCCCTCCCTGCCGATGCTGCTGTCCCTCGCCCGCGTCTACGGTACGACGGTCGCCGAACTCCTCGGTGAGACGGCCCCCGAACGGGACGCCGTGGTGCGCGCCGACCGGATGGAACCGACGACCGCCGGCGGCTGGACCTACTGGCAGGCCGGCGGGCCGGGGCGCGGCATGCAGGCCCTGCGGGTGCACGTCCCGCACGGCTCGCAGGGCGACATCGTGCGCGTGCACCCCGGCGAGGAGTGGCTGTACGTCCTGCGGGGACGGCTGCTGCTGCGCCTCGGGGAGACGCGGCACCGGCTCGGTCCCGGCGACAGCGCGCACTTCGACTCCCTGACCCCGCACCGGATCGCCGCCCAGGACCCCGACGGGGTCGAGCTGCTGTTCGTGCACACCCTGCTGCAGAGCCCCACGGCGGCGCTCTGTCTCGGCCCCGCCCACGGAGATGCCTCGTGAAGAACCTGGAAGAGAAGTTCCCCCGCGCCCTGTGGGTGCGCCTGTTCGTCTACGTCGTGGCCGGTCACGTCGTCGCGGGCTTCATCTACGTGCTGTTCACGGTGGGCGCGCAGTAGACGGGCCGGGGCGCTCGCGCCCCGGCCCGGTGCGCGGCGGGGTCAGTCCAGCAGGCGGGCGCGCAGCCGTTCGCGGGTCGCGGGGGCGAGGGCCAGTCCGCGTTCGAGGTAGGCGTCGACACCGCCCCACGTCTCCTCGATCGTCTCCAGCGCCGCCGTCAGGTACTCGGCGCGGGCGTCGAACAGCGGGTTGAGCAGGTCCATCACCTCGGGGGAGTAGGCCGAGGCGGAGTCCCCGTTGCGCTGCACCTTGTAACGGCGGTGCCGCTCGTTGGACTTCAGGTAGTCCTCGAAGATCGCGTCGCGCTCCACGCCCACCGCCAGCAGCGTCACCGCCACCGACAGGCCCGCCCGGTCCTTGCCCGCCGCGCAGTGCATCAGCGCGGGGACGCTCTCCTGGGCGAGCGCGTGCAGCACCTGGGAGTGCTCGGCGGTGCGGCCCTTGATGGTGGCCCGGTAGGAGGCGATCATCCGGTCCGCCCCCTTGCCGTCGGCGAGGATCGAGCGCAGCTGCTCCAGGTCGCCGTCGCGCACCATCCGCCAGAACTCCGCCCCGTCGGCCGGGTCGCTGAGCGGCAGGTTGACGTTGCGCACACCGGGCAGCGCGACGTCCGGTCCCTCCAGCTTCTGGTCGGCCGCGTTGCGGAAGTCGAAGACGGTGTGCAGTCCCAGGGACGACAGGAAGGCGGCGTCCTCGGCGGTCGCGTGGGCGAGGTGACCGCTGCGGAACAGCACCCCGGGCCGGACGCGCCGGCCGTCCACGGTCGGCAGCCCGCCCACGTCACGGAAATTGCGCACCCCGGTCAGCTCGGGCTCGGTCGACGGGACGTGCTGCGTCACGGGGGCTCCTCCCACTCGGCGTCGTCGGCGCGACTCGCCGACGGCACCTCGACGATACGACATCACCGTCCGGAGAGAAGTCCTGATTCGGCGTTTAAGGCGTTCTGTCCGTTTAGGGGAATTCGCCGTAACGTGCCCCGATAGAAAGGGAGATGGGAATGGGGTGCGTGAGCATCGTCATAGTGGTGACGGCGCGTTGTCGCCATGTGCACGTAATTCCCGTGTTCTGCAAGCCCGTTCGCGCTTCCTCCGGTCGCGGAAGCGACGCACGGTGACGCCAATGGTCCGAGTGGATCACGGAAAAGGGCGTTCAGGGGGAACCCCTCGCTTGTCCCCTTGCGTCTTGGTCGCTTACGTTCGCCACCGATCCGGACGGACGCCTAATCCTGCCGCCGTCCGGAGCCCGCACACTCACTGACCCGTGAACGGCAGGAGCGGGGGACCCACAGGTACGACTGCCTGTTACCGGTCTTCCGGAGAAACAGGCTTGGGGTTAAGCCGCGTCACGACGCGGCCGGGCATCTCCAGCCCGAACCCGACAGCTCACCTCGCAGGCGCCGGAGAGGAATTCGTCATGCCCGCCAAGGGTAAGCACCGCCGTCCCAGGACCCTGCGTCTCACCCGTTCCATCGCCGTCGCCGGAACCGGTGGCGCCGCTCTCGCCCTGCCGCTCCTCGGCGCCACCGGCGCCCACGCCGCCACCCCCGAGGCGGCCCCGGCGAAGACGGTCCAGGGCCTGTCCGTCGGCGCCAAGGCCGACGCCGAGGCCGACGCGAAGAACGGCGAGTCCCGCACCTACGTGGTGAAGTCCGGGGACTACCTGGCCAAGATCGCCGACACCGAGAACGTCGACGGCGGCTGGAAGCAGCTCTACGCCGACAACCGCGAGGCCGTCGGTGACGACCCGTCGCTCATCCACCCCGGTCTGAAGCTGTCGATCGACGGCAAGGCCGCGCCGAGCGCCCCGAAGAAGACCTCCTCGGCTCCGTCCGCCCAGGACGCGCCGAAGAAGAAGACCGCGCCCGCCAAGCCCTCCGCCGGCAAGAGCGAGGCCCCGGTCAAGAAGACCGCCCCGCAGTCCACGAGCGCCAACCAGGCCGCCGGCGTCTCCGGTTACACCTCCCCGGTGCCCGGCGGTGGCGTCGGCACCGGCTACAAGGTGGCCGGCAGCATGTGGTCCAGCGGCTACCACACCGGTGTCGACTTCAGCGTCCCGACCGGCACCTCGCTGAAGGCCGTCGGCTCCGGCACCGTGGTCTCCGCCGGCTGGGCGGGCGCGTACGGCAACCAGGTCGTCATCAAGCTCGACGACGGCCACTACGCCCAGTACGCCCACCTGTCCTCGCTGTCCGTCTCGGCCGGCCAGGCCGTGACCGCCGGTCAGCAGGTCGGTCTCTCGGGCTCCACCGGCAACTCGACCGGCCCGCACCTGCACTTCGAGATCCGCACCTCGCCGAACTACGGCGCCGACGTGGACCCGGTGTCCTACCTTCGCTCCAAGGGCGTCGCCATCGGCTGACCCCTCGCGCGAGACCCGTGCGCAACCTGCCTGACACGCCGCCGAAGGCCGGTCCCCGACCCGGGGCCGGCCTTCGGTGCTGCGCGCGGGGATCCGTGCTGCGGGTGGACAAGGGCGGCCGGGCGGAAGTGGCTCATCTCACCACCCGTCAACCCTTTCCTACGGTCGCGTAGGTCACATTCGAAAAGGAATCATGGGTGACTGTGGCAGACGATTCGAAGAGTGACAGCAGAGTAGAGATCGGGTCGTACGTGGCGGTGGGGGACAGCTTCACCGAGGGAGTCGGCGACCCCGGCCCCGACGGCGCGTTCGTCGGCTGGGCCGACCGGTTCGCCGTGCTTCTCGCCGACCGCCGGCCCGAAGGCGCCTTCCAGTACACCAACCTCGCGGTGCGCGGGAAGCTGCTCGACCAGATCGTGGCGGACCAGATCCCGAGGGCGGTGGAGCTCGCCCCGGACCTGGTCTCCATCTGCGCGGGCGGCAACGACATCATCCGGCCGGGCACGGACCCGGACGAGGTGGCCGAGCGGTTCGAGCGGGCCGTCGCGGCGCTCACCGCCGTGTCCGGCACGGTCCTGGTCGCCACCGGCTTCGACACCCGGGGCGTCCCCGTGCTGCGGCGGCTGCGCGGCAGGATCGCCACGTACAACGGACACGTGCGGGCCATCGCCGACCGCTACGGCTGCCCGGTGCTCGACCTGTGGTCCCTGCGCAGCGTCCAGGACCGCAGGGCGTGGGACGCCGACCGGCTCCACCTCTCGCCCGAGGGCCACACCCGGGTGGCGCTGCGGGCGGGGCAGGCCCTCGGCCTGGCGGTTCCCGCCGACCCCGAGCAGCCGTGGCCCCCGCTCCCGGCTCGCGGCACCCTCGACATCCGGCGTGACGACGTCCAGTGGGCCCGCGAGTACCTGGTGCCCTGGATCGGCCGCCGCCTGCGCGGGGAGTCCTCCGGGGACCATGTGACGGCCAAGGGCACGCTGTCCCCGCACGCCATCAAGGAGCGGATCGCCGCGGTGGCGTGAGCGGTGAGCGATGGGTGCGCCCGGCCTCCCGGGCGCACCGGGGCCGTGCCGCTGCCCGTCCGTCCGTTCCGTTCGGCCCGCTGCATCCATTCCGTCACTTGCCTCAATCCCGTCCGGTTTGCGGCGATTGACGGCCTTTGTGATGGTGCGAGCCGGGTCTCGTGAGGCCGGGGTGCGGGGACTGGATCCGAGCAGCACAACGGGGGCGGGCGGGCCCCCGATGCTGGCGCGCGGTCGCGCGCTCGGCGCGCCGTCGGCACGGTGGCCGCGCCGCTCAGCGCGCCGTCGGCACGGTGAGGGCCCGCCGTTCCACGCCCAGTTCGCGGGCCAGCGCCTCGTCCACCCAGGCGAGCGCCCTGCTCCTCGGCACCGCCGTGCCGTACGACGTCATCTGCACCGCGAGCCCGTCCAGCAGCGCGGTCAGCCGCAGGGCCGCGCCGGCCGGATCGGGGCAGCGGAACTCCCCGGCGCTCACGCCCTCCCGGATCACCTCGGTCAGCGCGGCCTTCCACTGCCGGTCGAGATCCCCGGCGACCTCCCGCAGCACCGGCTCGCGCAGCGCCATCGACCAGCCCTCGATCCACAGCCGCCATCCCTTGGCCGGACCCGTGGGCGCGTACCAGCGCACCGCCGCCCGCAGCCGGCGCAGGGCCGTCGTACGGCGGCCGAGCAGCTTGCGCAGGTGGGCCAGATCGCCCTCGGCCGCGTACGCGAAGGCGGCGGCGACCAGCTTCTCCTTGGTGGAGAAGTGGTACAGCACCAGAGCGTTGCTCACGCCCAGGGCCGACGCCACGTCGGAGATCCGGACCGTCGCCGCTCCCCGCTCCTCGATCTGCTCGATGGTCGCCCGCAGCAACTCGCCCCGCCGCTCCGCCACGCTCAACCGCACCCTGGTCACGCCCGTCACCCTAATCCGGCGCCGCGCAAGCGCCCAAGGGGCCGTCCCCGTCCGGCTCTTGCCTCCGCCGGGCCGGGCGGCGGCGCCCGGGCACGACCACGCCCGGCCGGACGGCACCCGGGGGCCGCAGGGCGAACCCCGTCGTCCGGGCCGAGGCCCGCCGCCCGGACCGCTCGGGGCGGCCCTGTCGGACCGGCCGCACATAATGGAAAGTCCGAACGACTCTTCCTGGAGGTTCCGTGGCCGGTTCCCCATCCCGAACCTCAGCCCTCCGAGCGTGGCGGTCCGCAGCCTTCGGCGCGGACCCCGCCGGGGAGCGCATGGCGCGCATCCGCCGGTCACCGCACTTCCGGGACGGGGTCTTCCAGAATCCCGGCGGCCCCTCGCGGACCCGGCCCTCCGGCTCGGCGCGGGAGCTGGCGAAGGTCTACTTCGACAAGGAACGCCGCGCCCGCCGGGCCCCCGCCGGGACGATCCCCGTGCACGCCACCACCCTCGCCGACCTCGCCCGCCCGCCGGCCGACGGGCTGCGCCTGACCTGGATGGGCCATTCCGCCGTGCTCGCCGAGATCGACGGGCGCCGCGTCCTCTTCGACCCGGTGTGGGGCGAGCGCTGCTCCCCGTTCCCCTTCGCCGGACCGAAGCGGCTGCACCCCGCGCCGCTGCCTCTGGCCGCGCTCGGTCCGGTCGACGTCGTGGTGATCTCCCACGACCACTACGACCACCTGGACATGCCCACCATCAAGGCCCTGGCGGGCACCGACACGCTGTTCGCCGTGCCGCTCGGCGTCGGGGCCCACCTGGAGCACTGGGGCGTCGCCCCCTCCCGGCTACGGGAGCTGGACTGGCACGAGTCGACGCAGGTCGGCGGACTCACCCTCACGGCCACCCCCGCCCGGCACTTCTGCGGCCGGGGACTGCGCAACACCCAGCACACCCTGTGGGCGTCCTGGGTCGTCGCCGGGGAGCGGCACCGCCTCTACCACAGCGGCGACACCGGCTACTTCGACGGATTCCGGGACATCGGCGCCGACCACGGGCCGTTCGACGTGACGATGATCCAGATCGGGGCCTACTCCGACTTCTGGCCCGACATCCACATGACCCCCGAGCAGGGCGTCCGGGCCCACCTGGACCTTCATGGCGGCCGTCCGGGCGGTGTGCTGCTGCCCATCCACTGGGGCACCTTCAACCTGGCCCCGCATGCGTGGGCGGAGCCGGGGGAGTGGACGAGGGACGCGGCCCGCGACGCCGGCCAGGCGGTGGCGGTGCCCCGCCCCGGTCAGCCCTTCGAGCCAGGGGGGAAGCTGCCGGACGAGCCGTGGTGGCGGGCGGTCTCCGGTCCGATCACCCGCCCGTGGCGGCGGTCCCGGGCCGTCGCCGACGGCGTCCCCGGGACCGGTACGGGCGACCTCGACCTCGCCGGGGGGCGGTGACGCGGAGGCAGGCCCACGGGGGCGAGGGCGTGCCGGTCCGCCGGTGTCCCGCCGGACCGGGGCGTCGGTCTCCACGGCCGGTCCCGGGCCGGTGACCGGTCCGGGCACTGCTCACGGGTTGACCGTCTGCGTGCCGACGACGGACAGCAGGTCGAGCAGGCCGGCGCTGTCGGTGCCGACCGCCGGGGTGAACCACAGCAGCCGCTGACGGCCGTCCTCGCTGAACAGATTGAGGCAGTTGACCTCGACCAGCCCCAGCACCGGGTGGATCAGGCGCTTGCGGTCGTTGCGCCGGAACGCCACGTCGTGGTCGTCCCACAGTGCGACGAACTCGGGGGAGGAGTCCCGCAGCGACGTGATCATCGAGGCGGCCTCGGTGTCGCGGGCGTCCCGCCGTGCCGCGGCTGCCCGCAGGTCCGCGACGAAGGCCCGGGACTGGTGGGCGTGATCGGCCTCGGGGTACAGCTGCCGGGCCTCGGGTTCGGTGAACCACCGGTACACGAAGCTGGCCCGGGCGCCCCGCAGACCGGCCTGGTCCCCGAGCAGCGCCACCGCCAGCGGGTTCTGGACGAGGGTGACGTGCAGGTCGGTGATGACCTGGGCCGGGGTCGACGTCATCCGGGTGAGCAGGTCGAGCATGCCCGGGTGGACGTGCGAGGCGGGCCCGCCGGACGCGGGCACCGGGCGGTCGGCCAGACGGTAGAGGTAGTCGCGTTCGTCGGCGGTCAGGCGCAGAGCCCGGGACAGCGCGGCGAGCATCTGTTCGGAGGGCTGGGAGCCGGCGCCGCGTTCGAGCTCGTTGTAGTAGTCCACCGACGCCCCGGCGAGCTGGGCGACCTCGTCGCGGCGCAGCCCGGGCACCCGGCGGCGGGGCCCGTGGGGCAGGCCCACGTCGGCCGGGCGGATGCGGGCACGCTGGGAGCGCAGGAAGGCTCCCAGCTCGGTGTATCGCGCGGATCCCATGTCTGTCATTGTGCGTCCGGCCGGGCCGCCGACCCAGGGGATGACATCCCCTGGTTGCGCCGGCCGTCACCGCACATCGTGGAGGCATGACTTCGACACCTCCCCCCTCCCCGTCCCCTTCGCCTCCTTCGTCTCCTTCGTCTCCGCCTTCGCCGTCCGGCTCACCCTCCGGTTCCTCCACGCTCCCCGCGTCCGGGCGGGTCGCCGTGGTCACCGGTGGGTCGCGCGGCATCGGCCGGGCGGTCTCCCTCCGGCTCGCCCGGGACGGCCTCGCCGTGGTGGTGAACTACGCGAGCGACGCGGCCGCCGCCGAGGAGACCGTGGCCGCGATCACCGCAGCGGGCGGGCGGGCGATCGCCGTGCGCGCGGACGTGGCGGACGAGCACCGGACGACGGCCCTGTTCGACCGCGCCGAGCAGGAGTTCGGCGGCGTGGACGTCGTGGTGAACTGCGCCGGCCGGCTCGCGCTGTCCCCCATCGCCGACCTGGACCTCTCGGTGCTCGACGCCCTGCACCGCACCAACATCCGGGGCGCCTTCGTCGTCGCCCAGCAGGCGGCCCGCCGACTGCGCCGGGGCGGCTCGTTCGTCGGCTTCTCGACCTCGGTCGTCGGCACCCGGTTCCCCGCCTACGGCGCGTATGTGGCGAGCAAGGCCGCCGTGGAGTCGGTCACGCTGATCCTCGCCCGAGAGCTGCGCGGGCGCGACATCACCGTGAACACCGTCGCCCCGGGGCCCACCGCCACCGACCTGTTCCTCGAGGGCAAGACGCCCGAGCAGATCGAGCAGCTCGCCGGGGCCGCGCCGCTGGAGCGGCTGGGAAGCCCGGAGGACATCGCCCACGCGGTCGCCTTCCTCACCGGCCCGGAGGGGCACTGGGTGAACGGCCAGGTGCTCCGGGCCAACGGAGGGATGGTGTGAGCGGCACGCACCGGCCCGTCGTGGCGGCACACCCGCCGACACCGGCTTCCGTCCGGGCGGGCCGATGAACCCGGCGGACTCCGCCCCCGCCCCTGACCTGACCTGACCCGATGGCATCGCGCGGGACGGTCGGCCGGTGGGCGTGCACCGCATCCTGCCCCCGGCACGGAACCGCCGGCCCCCGGGCCACCGCAGCACCGACCCCGCGTCACCGAACCCCCGAACCACTCGCCCACCCACCCAACCAACCAATCCACCAAGGAGACACCCATGCCGTTCGCCCACTTCAAGGTCCCCGCAGGCACCCTGGGCGCCGAGGACAAGCGGAAGATCGTCGAACGGACCACCGACCTGTACGCGGAGATCTATGGCGAGCGGGCCCGCGCCACCACGGTCGTACTGGTCGACGAGGTCCCCGACGGCGGCTGGGGGGTCGCCGGCCAGGTCCTCACCGCCGCCCTGCTCAACGGCGACGTCTGACGACGTCCCCTTCCCTTTGCTCCCCCCGCCCAGCCGTCCCCCCGCCCAGCCGTCCCCCCGTCCAGCCGTCCCCCCCGCCCGGGCGGTCCAGGGCAGGTTGTGAGGCTGCGGACCGTCGCTCCGGGAGCGCGGCGGGTCCGCAGCCGGTGCCCGGTCGGACTCACCACCACCGCCCGGGTGGCCCTGGCCAGGACGCTACTGAGCGTCACATTCCCGCTGGGGCCGATCGTCGGCGCGGGGCTGCGTCGGTGCGGTCGACGGGTCGGCGGGGGCCATGCGTGCGGCGTCCGGGCAGGGTCGGCGGGCCGGTCGCTCCCCGGTCCTCCCCGAGGTCGCTTGACCGCAAGTGAGCAGGTCCGATCGTTCCTGGACCGTTTCTCGACGAGGTGGTGGCGGGCTTATCGGTCTGTCGTACGAAGCCTCATACCAGAGCGGGACGTCTGCCGTAGGAGTTTGTCAACTGCCCACCGCACGTGATGCGGTGGCAACTACGGTGAGTGTCGGTCGGGCGACGCGTGGCCGACATGTCTCGTCCCTTCAGCCCGGCCGGTACGACGACGCAGCGACGACTCGGACGGCCCGCGCACCAGACCGCGGGCATCGCGTCAACCACAGGTCGGACCAGGGAGCGGGGACCGGTACGTGCAGGCACAAGGCGGACGAGGGAGCGGGCGGGGCGAGCGTCCCCGCCGCCCGGGCCCGGCCGGCGGCGCCCCGGGCGTGAACGGCGCACACGGTGCCCCTGGCACCCCGCGCGGGCGATCGGCCGACGGCCGCACCGGCACCGGTGCCCCGCCCGGAACGGCAGCCGCCGGCGGCGCCCGGGACACGGCGACGCCCGGCGCGGTGACCGGTACCGGCCCGGTGCCCGTCGTCCGCGCGCACGGTTCCCGTGGCGTACGGGCCCGGACCGGCGAGTCCGGCCGGGGCACGGTGAGCCCGTCGGGCGGGCCCGGCGGCCGCCGCTCCGGTTCGCGGGCCGCGCCCGACGTCCGCGGTCCGGGCGCGCGCGGCGAACGGCGTGAGGGCGGACGCCACGGGCGGCCGCCCGCCCGGGCCGCCGCCGCACCGGCCGAGACCCACATACGGCCCCAGCTGCTGCGCCTCGCCGTGCTGCCGCCGGTCGCGGTGGCGCTCAGCGGGTGCGCGGCCGTGATCTTCACCGTCCGCTCCTCCGGCGTGCGGCCCGGCCCGACGATGTGGGCCGTGCTCGGCGGAGCCGTGTCCGTGGCCCTCGCCGGCATCGTCATCGCGGCGGTGGCCGCCGACCGCGCCGCCCGGCTGGTGCACGACCGCCTCACCACGCTGCGCCGGAGCACCGCCCGCCGCGAGGCCGACCTGCGCACCCTGGTTGAGGACCTGCGCCGGGGCGACAGCCCGCCGGACCGCGGCCACCGCGGTGAACCGCCCGCCGACGCCGACGACTTCGACCTGCTCGCCGCCGACCTCACCCGCGCCCACGACGGCGCCGTCACCGCGGTCGTGCAGGCCTCCCGCCTGTCCAGCCAGGCCGGCAGCGAACAGAAGCTGGAGGTCTTCGTCAACCTCGCACGGCGCCTGCAGTCCCTGGTGCACCGCGAGATCTCGATCCTCGACGAGCTGGAGAACGAGATCGAGGACCCCGACCTGCTCAAGGGCCTCTTCCACGTCGACCACCTCGCCACCCGGATCCGCCGCCACGCCGAGAACCTCGCCGTCCTCGGGGGCGCCGTCTCCCGGCGGCAGTGGAGCAACCCCGTCTCCATGACGGAGGTGCTGCGGTCCGCGATCGCCGAGGTCGAGCAGTACTCCCGGGTGAAGCTCGTGCCGCCGATCGACGGCACGCTGCGCGGGCACGCCGTCGCGGACGTCATCCACCTCCTCGCCGAACTCGTCGAGAACGCCACGGTGTTCTCCGCCCCGCACACCCAGGTGCTGCTGCGGGCCAGCCTCGTCACCTCCGGTCTCGCCGTCGAGGTGGAGGACCGCGGCCTCGGCATGCCCGTCGGCGAGCAGGAACGGATGAACGCCCTGCTCGCCGACCCCGACCAGGTGAACGTGGCGAGCCTGCTCGCCGACGGACGCATCGGGCTGTTCGTGGTCTCCCAGCTGGCCAAGCGGCACGGCATCCACGTCCGCCTCCAGACCAACATCTACGGCGGGATCCAGGCCGTCCTGGTGGTGCCGCAGGCCCTCCTGGGCACCGAGCCGGAAACGGCGCCGGCGGGCGTCACGGGCCCCGGCGGCCCGGGGACCGTCCCACAGCCCGGCGGTCCCGCCGTCGCGGCCGGGCACGCGGGCCCCGGTGTTCCGTCCCTCGCACCGGCCTCCCCGTCCGCCGCCGCACCGCAGCGCTCCCACAGTGCCTCCGCCAGCCCCAACGCCTCCGCAGCCGTGACCGACACCGGCGTCGTCCCGGCCGTTCCCCCGCCGCTGCCCGCGCGCAGCGCCCGCGAGAACCGGCCCACCCCCGCCGAGGCCATGCCCGGCATCAGCGCCGAGGACCGTCTCGTGCTGGAGGAGAACGGCCTCCAGCCGCTCACTCCGCGCGGCGGTGCCGTGCGCGGCACCATGGACAAGCCCCGGCTGCCCCGTCGTCGCGCCCAGGAGCACATCGCCCCCCAGCTCCGGGACGCCCCCGCGCCCCGCCAGGACTCCGAGGACGTCGCCGGCCACGACCCCAACCTCATGGCGGCCTTCCAGCGGGGCATCAGCCTCGCGGAGGCGCAGAACCAGCTCGAACCCGACACCGAGGCGCCCCGCACCACGGACGCGGGAACGGGCACCGCAGACGCGGGAACCAGCACCGACGGTTCGGGACCGGCCCCGGCAGCCGATCCCTCCCCGGGCCACCCGGACCAGGACCTCCCGGCCCCCGGCTCTCCCGCCACCGACCTCACGGACCCCGCTCCCACCCTCACCTGGCACCCGGACCCCGGCCCCACGACGCCGCACCCCACGGCCTCCGACCCCGTGGCTTCACCACCCATGGCTTCACGACCCATGGCGTCGGAACACATGGAGCACCCCCACACGCCGACCCCGCCCACGGGCGCGCATGCCGTGGACGGCCACTCCACGGGCTCACAGTCCATGGACGCCCGCGCCATGGAGGCCCGCGCCATGGAGGCCCGCGCCATGGAGGCCCGAGCCATGGAGGCCCGAGCCATGGAGGCCCGAGCCATGGATGCGCACGCCACGGACGCGCACCCCACGGACACCCGTGTCACGGACACCCGCCCCGCCGGTTCGCCCTCCCCGGACCGGACCGACGCGGACGGACACCACCGGGACGTCGGCCCGTGGGACTCGGGTCACTGGAAGCTCGCATTCCACCCGGCACCGGCCCCGGACTCCCCGGCACGATCACACCTGCCTCCCGTGACACCGGCCCAGCCGCACCTGCCCCGGCAGTCCCCGCCGGAGCCCCGGCTCCAGCCTCAGCCCCAGCCGGCGTCGCCGCCGCAGCCGCAGGCCCCCGCACCGGCCCCGGCCCGCCCCTCGCCCCGCCCCGCGGACCACCCCCTGGCGGACCCGGCCCCGGCGGCCGCCCCGCTGCCGTCCACCCCGCTGCCCACCTCCACCGGCACACCCACGCCCTACCTCGACGCGCTGGCCGACCTCGCCCCGCAGCCACCGGACGACCGGTCCCCGGTCCGCCCCGCCCCCACCCACCGGCAGGACGGGAGCCCGCCCGCCGGATGAGCACCCCGCCCGCTCCCACCCGCCCCACCCAGACCCCAGCCACCCCCACCACCCCGACGACCTCCGCGCCCACCCCCAGCGCTCCCGCAGACCTTCGTACCCCTAGGAGTCGATCCACCATGGCGAGCGATGCGCCGACCGCCCACACATCCGACCTCGACTGGCTGATGAGCGGTCTCGTGCAACGCGTACCGCACACCTTCAGCGCCGTCCTGCTGTCCTGCGACGGACTGGTGAAGTCCGTCCACGGCCTCGACCCGGACAGCGCCGACCACATGGCCGCCCTGGCCTCCGGCCTGTACTCCCTCGGCCGCAGCGCCGGCATCCGGTTCGGCGACGGCGGCGACGTCCGCCAGGTCGTCGTCGAACTCGACTCGACCCTGCTGTTCGTCACCACCGCCGGGTCCGGCACCTGCCTCGCCGTGCTGGCCGGCCGCGAGGCGGACGCGGCGGTGCTCGGCTACGAGATGGCGATGCTGGTCAAGAGCGTCCGGCCGTACCTGATGACCGCCCCCCGCCAGCACTCCGTCGAACCCCCGGCGATGAGGCCTTGAGCGTGACGACGGCCGGTGACGGGCCCTGGCTCGACGACGCGGCCGGACGGCTGGTGCGCCCTTTCACCGTCAGCGACGGCCGCACCCGCCCCACCGTCGCGCTCGACCTGATGTCGCAGGTGATGGCCACCGGAGCCACCCCCCTCGGCTACCTGGGCCCCGAGCACACACAGGCACTCGACCTGTGCCGCGCGCCGCTCCCGGTCGCCGAGGTCGCGGCACACCTCACGCTGCCGATCGCGGTCGCGAAGGTGCTGCTGGCCGACCTCGTCGACTGCGGGGCGCTGACCACCAAACCCCCCGCGTTCCACCACACCCCGACGGACCGGGCCCTTCTGGAGGCAGTGCTCGATGGACTACGACGACAGCTCTGACCACGGCGCCGGCCACGCGTACGGCGCCGCACCCGGGACCGGCGCCGCAGCCGATCCCTTCCCCACCGCGCTCAAGATCCTGGTGGCGGGCGGCTTCGGGGTCGGCAAGACGACCTTCGTCGGCGCCGTCAGCGAGATCGCGCCGCTCAGTACGGAGGAACTGCTCACCACGGTCAGTGCCGCCACCGACAAGCTCGACGGCATCGAGAACAAGGTCGAGACGACCGTGGCCATGGACTTCGGCCGCATCACCCTCGACGCCGAACACGTGCTGTACCTGTTCGGCACCCCGGGCCAGGAACGGTTCTGGTTCATGTGGGACGAACTCTGCGAGGGCGCCCTCGGCGCGGTCATCCTGGCCGACACCCGGCGCCTGGAGGAGTGCTTCGCCGCCGTCGACTTCTTCGAGCAGCGCGGACTCGGATTCATCGTCGCCGTCAACGAGTTCGACGGCGCCTTCCGCTACGACCCCGAGGAGGTGCGGGCCGCCCTGGACCTGCACCCCGGGATCCCCGTCGTCCGCTGCGACGCCCGGATCTCCAGCTCCGGTGTCCAGACCCTCCTGACCCTCGTCCGCCACCTCATCGCCCACGCCCCGGCCCCCATCACGGGCCACGGCGCCCACATGTGATGCCCGCACACCGCCACGGAGCCCGTATATGACATTCGCCCACACCCCGGGAGTGCGCCCATGAGCTACGACCCGCCGCGCCCGGCCGGTCGTCTCCTGCTCACCCCCGAGGACCGGGACGCCCCCGCCCGCACCCGGCGGCTGCGCGAGCTGGGCCTGGGGGAGCATCCGGAACCCGCACTGGACGCCTTCGCGTACGGCCTCGCGGAGCTCACCGGTGCGCCGTACGCCATGGTCAACTTCCTGGGGGAGCACGGGCAGTTCTTCGCGGGGCTGCAGACCCCGGCCGTCGCCCCGGTCGTCCGCGGCGACGGCACCGGCGCGCTGCTGGGCCGCGTCCTGCCCCGCGACCACGGCTTCTGCCCGCACGTGGTGGTCCGGCGCAAGGCGCTGGTGCTGGAGGACGTGAGCGACTACCCGCGGTTCGCGGGCAACCCGGTGGTCGACGAGTTCGGCGTGCGCTCCTACCTCGGCGCCCCGCTCATCGACAGCACCCGCACGGTGCTCGGCACCGTCTCCGTCTGCGACGTCCAGCCGCGGGCCTGGGGCCGGGAGGGCCTGGCCGCCATCAAGGAGCGGGCCGCGGAACTCGCCGGGCGCCTGGAGCGCCGGCCGGGCGACGGCCTGCCCCCGTGACCCGTGCGCGGCCCGCCGGACGGGTGACGGCGTGAAGGAAAGCTGTGGCCGCGCTTAAGAAATCCTCGATGGACCCCCGAGGGTGTTGTACGGCAGATTGCAGTGCGCATCCCCTCTTCGTCCCGGCCCGGGGCCTGCTCCGGCATGCCCGCGGCGGGACCTCACCCACAGGAGCCGTAGCTTGAAGGCGCTGGTCAAGCAGAAGGCGGAACCCGGGCTGTGGCTCGCGGACGTCCCGGAACCCGCCGTCGGACCGGGCGATGTGCTGATCAAGGTGCTGCGCACCGGGATCTGCGGCACGGACCTGCACATCCGGTCCTGGGACGGCTGGGCCCGGCAGACGATCACCACCCCCCTGGTCCTGGGACACGAGTTCGTCGGCGAGGTCGTCGAGACGGGCCGGGACGTCACCGACATCACCACCGGTGACCGGGTCAGCGGCGAGGGCCACCTGGTGTGCGGCAAGTGCCGCAACTGCCTGGCCGGACGCCGGCACCTGTGCCGGGCCACGGTCGGCCTCGGGGTGGGCCGCGACGGCGCTTTCGCCGAGTACGTCGTGCTCCCCGCCACCAACGTGTGGGTGCACCGGGTGCCCGTCGACCTCGACGTCGCCGCGATCTTCGACCCGTTCGGCAACGCCGTGCACACCGCGCTGTCCTTCCCGCTCGTCGGCGAGGATGTCCTGATCACCGGCGCCGGCCCGATCGGTCTGATGGCCGCCGCCGTCGCCCGGCACGCGGGCGCGCGCAACGTCGTGATCACCGACGTCAGCGAGGAGCGCCTGGAACTCGCCCGCAAGATCGGCGTGAGCCTGGCGCTGAACGTGGCCGGGTCCTCCATCGCCGACGGGCAGCGGTCCCTCGGGCTGCGCGAGGGCTTCGACATCGGCCTGGAGATGTCCGGCCGGCCCGAGGCCATGCGCGACATGATCGCCAACATGACGCACGGCGGCCGCATCGCGATGCTCGGCCTGCCGGCCGAGGAGTTCCCTGTCGACTGGGCCCGGATCGTCACCTCGATGATCACCGTCAAGGGCATCTACGGCCGGGAGATGTTCGAGACCTGGTACGCCATGTCCGTCCTGCTGGAGGGCGGCCTGGACCTGGCCCCCGTGATCACCGGCCGCTACGGCTACCGCGACTACGAGGCGGCCTTCGAGGACGCGGCGAGCGGTCGCGGCGGCAAGATCATCCTCGACTGGACGTCGTAGGCCGCGCCCCCGAGGCCCCGCGCCCCCGCGGGCCCCGCGCGTCACCGCGTCCCCGCGGTGCCGTGGCCGCCCGCCGGTCCTGACCCGACAGCACCTTCGCCCGTACCTTCCAGGAGCCCCTCATGTTCGACTCCGTGCGCGACGATCTGCGTGCCACCCTCGACGAGATCCGCGCCGCCGGCCTGCACAAGCCGGAGCGCGTCATCGGCACCCCGCAGTCCGCCACCGTGAACGTCACCGCCGGCGGACGCCCCGGTGAGGTCCTCAACTTCTGCGCCAACAACTACCTCGGCCTCGCCGACCACCCCGACGTGATCGCCGCCGCCCACGCGGCCCTCGACCGCTGGGGCTACGGCATGGCCTCCGTCCGCTTCATCTGCGGCACGCAGGAGGTGCACAAGGAGCTGGAGGCCCGTCTGTCGGCGTTCCTCGGCCAGGAGGACACCATCCTCTACTCCTCCTGCTTCGACGCCAACGGCGGTGTCTTCGAGACCCTGCTCGGCCCGGAGGACGCGGTGATCTCCGACGCACTGAACCACGCGTCGATCATCGACGGCATCCGGCTGTCCAAGGCCCGCCGCTTCCGCTACGCCAACCGCGACATGGCCGACCTGGAGCGGCAGCTCAAGGAGGCCGCCGACGGCGGCGCCCGCCGCACGCTGATCGTCACCGACGGCGTGTTCTCCATGGACGGCTACGTGGCCCCGCTGGACGAGATCTGCGACCTCGCCGACCGCCACGGCGCCATGGTCATGGTCGACGACTCGCACGCCGTCGGCTTCGTCGGCCCCGGCGGGCGCGGCACGCCCGAACTGCACGGCGTGATGGACCGCGTCGACATCATCACCGGCACCCTCGGCAAGGCGCTCGGCGGCGCGTCCGGCGGCTACGTCGCCGCCCGCGCGGAGATCGTCGCCCTGCTGCGCCAGCGCTCGCGCCCCTACCTGTTCTCCAACACGCTGGCCCCGGTGATCGCGGCCGCCTCGCTGAAGGTCCTCGACCTGCTGGAGTCCGCCGACGACCTGCGGATCCGGCTGGCCGAGAACACCGCCCTGTTCCGCCGCCGGATGACCGAGGAGGGCTTCGACATCCTCCCCGGCGACCACGCCATCGCCCCGGTGATGATCGGCGACGCGGCCCGCGCGGGCCGCATGGCGGAACTGCTGCTGGAGCGCGGGGTCTACGTGATCGGCTTCTCCTACCCGGTCGTGCCGCAGGGCCAGGCGCGGATCCGCGTCCAGCTGTCCGCCGCCCACTCCACGGACGACGTGAACCGCGCGGTGGACGCCTTCGTCGCGGCCCGGGCGGAGCTCGACGCCTGAGCCGACCGCACGGCGGCCGCCGCGACCACCGCGTTTGAGACAATCGGTCGCATGATCGAGGCACGGCGGCTCCACATCCTCCGTGCGGTGGCGGACCACCGCACGGTCACCGCGGCGGCCGCCGCGCTCTACCTGACCCCCTCCGCCGTCTCCCAGCAGCTGGCCGCCCTGGAGCAGGAGACGGGGCACCGCCTCGTGGAGCGCGGTGCCAAGGGGGTCCGGCTGACGCCGGCCGGGGAGATCCTGCTGCACCACACGCACGCGGTCATGGCCCAGCTGGAGCGCGCCGAGGCCGAGCTCGCCGCCTACGGCTCGGGCTCGGCCGGAACGGTCACGGTGGCGTCCTTCGCCACCGGCATCGCCGAGGTCGTCGCCCCCGCGGTGGCCGGGATCGCCCGGTCCGCGCCCGGCATCCGCATCCGTGTCCAGGACGCCGAGGGCGACGCCAGCCTGCCGATGGTGCTGGACCGGCAGGTCGACGTCGCCGTGGCGGTCGAGTACCGCGGCGCGCCGTCGGCCGACGACCCCCGCCTCACCCATCTGCCGCTGTACGCGGAGCCCTTCGACGCGGTCGTCCCGGTCGGCCACCGCCTCGCCGACGCGGCCGAGGTGCCGCTGGCCGAACTGGCCAAGGACCCCTGGATCGGCCCCTACCCCGGCAACCCCTGCCACGACGTCGTCGTCCTGGCCTGCGAGCACGCCGGGTTCCAGCCCCGCATGGAGCACTCCTCGGACGACTTCCGGGCGGTGGTGGCGCTCGCGGCGGCCGACGTGGGGGTGGCCCTCGTGCCGCGTTCGGCGCTGCGCGGCACGGACCTCACCGGTGTCGTGGTGCGCCCGGTGGACGCGGCACCCACCCGCCGGGTCTTCGCCGCCGTCCGCCGGGGGGCGGAGGAGCACCCCCTGATCCGCCCGGTCCTGGACGCGCTCGGCGAGGCCGCCGGCCGGGCGTGACGCCGGCGCCACGGGGCGCGGCACGGCGTCCGGGAGCGCCGCCGCCCCGCTGCCCGGCCGGTGTCGGTGGCTGCCGCTACCGTGCCTGTCATGCCGGATGCCGACGCCGTACGACGGATCGCCCTGTCCCTGCCGGAGACCACGGAGAAGACCGCCTGGAGCATGCCCACGTTCCGGGTCGCGGGCAAGATGTTCGCCACCCTGCCCGAGGACGAGACCTCGATCGCCGTGCGCTGTCCCGCGCAGGAGCGGGACGAACTGGTCCTCGCCGAACCGGAGAAGTTCTGGATCGCGGACCACGAGGCGAAGTTCGCGTGGGTCCGTGCCCGGCTGGCGGCCCTGGAGGACGAGGACGAACTGCGCGTCATCCTCGCCGACTCGTGGCGCCAGGCCGCCCCGCCGCGGCTCATCGAGGCGCACCCCCGTCTGGGGCTGCCGCCCGGGACGTGACCGCCCGGGGCCGCCACCGGGGACGGCGTGCCGGGCGGCGCCGGCCCGGGCCGTACCGTCCGCACGGGCGGCACGGGAAAGGCGTGCGCGATCACCGTCCCGAGTGCGGTATTGTTTCCGTGCGCGTCCGGCCGGGGGAAGCCCAGGTCAGACGGGCAACGGGACGTGGCGCAGCTTGGTAGCGCACTTGACTGGGGGTCAAGGGGTCGCAGGTTCAAATCCTGTCGTCCCGACCAGCTTCACGCAGGTCGCAGGCCGTCTTCTCAGCGATGGGAAGGCGGCCTTCTTCGTGTCCGGACGTCCGGCAGGATCCACCCGGAACAGGGTGAATGCCCGATACGCAACTTCCGGCGGCGAATGTCCTTGATGTTGCCCCTTGTGCTGCTTAATGTTCCCCGGGACACAGACCATCGCGGGCCGCAGACCCGCGCCACCGTCCCGGAAGCGAGGTGTGCAGCGCGTGCGCGTGACGTGCGGGTGCCGACCGGTTTCGGCGAGCACCAGGAAGCGCCGGCGCCCCCGGGGAGCGCGGCGGACGCGGGCGGTGGTCGCGCTGGCGCTGCTGGCGTCGACGCTGGCCGCCTGCGGCGACGACGGCGGCTCCGGCCGCCCCACGCTCAACTGGTACAACTTCCCCGACGACTCCGGCGCCCTGCAGTCGGCCGCCGACCGGTGCAGCGAGGCCTCGGGCGGCCGCTACCGGATCAACTACAGCAAGCTGCCCCGCGGCGCCGACGACCAGCGCCAGCAGCTCGTGCGCCGGCTCGCCGCCGAGGACGAGTCCATCGACATCATGGGCCTCGACGTCACCTGGGCCGCCGAGTTCGCCGAAGCCCGCTGGATCCGCGAGTGGACGGGCGAGAACAAGCGCCGCGCCACCGAGGGCACCCTGGACGTGCCGCTGCAGACGGCCACGTGGAAGGACAAGCTCTACGCGGTCCCGTACAACACCAACACCCAGCTGCTGTGGTACCGCACGGACCTGGTGCCCACCCCGCCGAAGACCTGGGCGGAGATGCTGGAGATGGCGGGCGAGCTGGCCCGGCAGGGCAAGCCGCACTACGTGGAGATCCAGGGCGCCCAGTACGAAGGGCTCACCGTCTGGTTCAACTCGCTGGTCAACAGCGCGGGCGGCTCCATCCTCAACGAGAGCGCCACCGAACCCTCCCTCGGCCCGCCCGCCGTCCGGGCCGCCACGATCATGCGCGACCTCGCCAACTCCCCGGCGGCGGACCCCTCCCTGCCCAACCAGATGGAGGACCAGAACCGCCTCGCCATGGAGTCCGGGGTGGCCGCCTTCGAGATCAACTACCCGTTCGTCTATCCGTCGATGAAGGCGAACAACCCCGAGCTGTTCAAGAACTTCCGCTGGGCGCCCTACCCGCGCGTCGACGCCGACCGGCCCTCCCGGCCGACCATCGGCGGCATCGACCTCGCCGTCAGCGCCCACTCCCGCCACCCCGACCTCGCGTTCGAGGCGGCCCTGTGCCTGCGCAACCGGGAGAACCAGCTCACCGCCGCGATCGACGGCGGACTGCCCCCCACCCTGCGCTCGATCTACGACGACCCGGCCTTCATGAAGGAGTACCCCTTCTCCAAGGAGGTGCTGGCGGCGCTGGAGTCCGCGAGCGTCCGGCCGGTCACCCCGGCCTACCAGAACGTGTCGATCGTCGTCTCCCACACGCTGTCCCCGCCGGCCGACATCGAGCCGGAGAGCTCGGTCGCCACCATCGAGGGTCAGATCCACGATGCCCTGGAATCCGAGGGTGTGATCCCGTGAACCACCGCCCCCCGCAGCACTCCACCGCCCCGCGCCCCGCCGCGCCGGCCCGCCGGCCGGGTGGTTCCGCATGAGCACCATGGCCGGCCCGGACGGGGCCCCGCCGCCCGCCGGCGGCACCAGGACCGCACCGGACGACAAGGGCAAGGCGGCCCTCTCGGCCGGCGCCCGGCAGGAGAGACGGCTGGGCTGGCTGCTGTGCGCGCCCGCCGTCGTCGTGATGATCGCGGTGACCGCCTACCCCATCGGGTACGCCATCTACCTGTCCCTCCAGCGCTACGACCTGCGCTTCCCCGCCCAGGCCGAATTCGTGGGCCTGAGCAACTACGGGGCGGTCCTGTCCTCCCCGTACTGGTGGGAGGCGTTCTGGGTCACCCTGTTCATCACCGCGGTGTCCGTCACCATCGAACTCGTGCTGGGCATGGGTCTCGCCCTGGTCATGCACCGCACCCTCTTCTGGCGCGGCACGGTGCGCACCGCGGTGCTCATCCCCTACGGCATCGTCACCGTCGTCGCCGCGTTCTCCTGGCAGTACGCCTGGACACCCAACCTCGGCTACCTCGCCGAACTGCTGCCCGCCGGGGACGCCCCGCTCACCGAGCAGTGGCCGGCGCTCTGGCTGATCATCCTCGCCGAGGTGTGGAAGACCACCCCGTTCATGGCCCTGCTGCTGCTCGCCGGCCTCGCCCTGGTCCCCGAGGAGACCCTGAAGGCGGCCATGGTGGACGGTGCGAGCGCCTGGCAGCGGTTCGTCCGGGTGGTGCTGCCGCTGATGAAGCCGGCCATCCTCGTCGCGCTGCTGTTCCGCACCCTGGACGCGTTCCGGATCTTCGACAACATCTACATCCTGACCTCGGGCGCCCAGGGCACCGGCTCGGTGTCGATCCTCGGCTACCACAACCTGTTCACGGCGCTGAACCTCGGCATCGGGTCGGCGATCTCGGTCCTGATCTTCATCTGCGTCGGGATCATCGCCTTCACCTTCGTCAAACTGTTCGGTGCCGCCGCACCCGGCGCGGAGGTGAAGCGCTGATGGCCGCCGCAGGCAGCACGCACGCGACCCGATGGGGCGTCATCAACATCGTGGTGGTGCTCTACGCCCTGTTCCCGGTGTGGTGGATCGCCGCACTGTCGTTCAAGGACCCCAGCACCCTCACCGACGGCAACTACATCCCCACGGACTGGACCTGGGAGAACTACAAGGGGATCTTCGCGACCTCCGAGTTCACCCGGGCGCTGATCAACTCCATCGGCATCGCCCTGATCTCCACCGCGATCGCGGTGGCGCTGGGAACCATGGCGGCCTACGCGGTCGCCCGGCTGCGGTTCCCCGGCAAGCGCCTGCTCATCGGGATGTCGCTGCTGATCGCGATGTTCCCGCCGATCTCGCTGGTGTCGCCGCTGTTCAACATCGAGCGGATCATCGGCATCTTCGACACCTGGCCCGGCCTGATCGTGCCGTACATGACCTTCTCACTGCCGCTGGCGATCTACACCCTGTCGGCGTTCTTCCGGGAGATCCCCTGGGACCTGGAGAAGGCCGCCAAGGTCGACGGGGCGACCCCCGCGCAGGCCTTCCGGATGGTCATCGTCCCGCTCGCCGCACCCGGCGTGTTCACCACCGCCATCCTCGTCTTCATCTTCTGCTGGAACGACTTCCTGTTCGCGATCTCGCTGACCTCCACGGAGTCGGCGCGGACGGTGCCCGCCGCCATCGCGTTCTTCACCGGCAGCTCCCAGTTCCAGCAGCCCACCGGGTCGATCGCCGCCGCAGCCGTGGTGATCACCGTCCCGATCATCATTTTCGTCCTGCTCTTCCAGCGGCGCATCGTCGCCGGACTGACCTCCGGGGCGGTCAAGGGATGAGCGCGGACGCACCGCGCCGCCCGCGCCGCGGCCGGACCCGGCAGGCCTGAGGCAAGGAGGAACCACCCATGGCCGAGATCGTCCTCGAGGGCGTCACCAAGCGTTTTCCCGACGGGTCCGTCGCCGTGCGGGACGTGGACCTCGCCATCGCCGACGGCGAGTTCGTGATCCTCGTCGGCCCGTCCGGATGCGGCAAGTCCACCACCCTCAACATGATCGCCGGGCTGGAGGACATCACCGAGGGAACCCTGCGCATCGGGGGTAAGGTCGTCAACGACCTCGCGCCCAAGGAGCGGGACGTCGCCATGGTGTTCCAGAGCTACGCCCTGTACCCGCACATGAGCGTGCGCGAGAACATGGGCTTCCCGCTGCGGCTCGCCAAGGTCGACAAGGAGACCATCGACTCCAAGGTCGAGGAGGCGGCCCGGGTCCTGGACCTCACCGAGTACCTGGAGCGCAAGCCCGCCAACCTCTCCGGCGGGCAGCGCCAGCGGGTCGCCATGGGCCGGGCCATCGTCCGCGACCCCAAGGCGTTCCTGATGGACGAGCCGCTGTCCAACCTCGACGCCAAGCTGCGCGTGCAGATGCGCACCCAGATCTCCCGGATCCAGCGCCGTCTGGGCACCACCACCGTGTACGTCACCCACGACCAGGTGGAGGCCATGACCCTCGGCGACCGGGTGGTGGTCATGCGGCAGGGGCTGGTGCAGCAGGTGGGCTCGCCCGCCGAGCTGTACACCATGCCGCGGAACCTGTTCGTGGCCGGCTTCATCGGCTCACCGGCGATGAACTTCCTCAACGCCACCCTGGAAGGGGGCGGGCTGCGCTCGCCGTTCGGCGACCTGCCCCTGGACGACCGCACCCGGCAGGCGCTGGAGCGGCACAACGCCCCCCGCGACGTCATCATCGGGCTGCGCCCCGAGGCCTTCGAGGACGCCGAACTGGCCCGGGAGGACGGGGGCGCCGAGATCACCGTCACCGTGGACGTGCTGGAGTCGCTCGGTTCCGACGCCTACGTCTACTTCAGCGCCGAGGGAGGGCCGGCGAGCACCGCCGAACTGGAGGAACTGGCCACCGACTCGGGCCGGGGGGAGACCGGCGCCACAGACGCCCAGCAGATCGTGGCACGGCTGGACGCGGCGACCCGCGCACGCGAGGACGAACCGGTGCGGCTGCGGGTCGACATGAGCAAGGTCCATGTCTTCGACCCGTCGACGGGCAGGAACCTCACCCACCCGCAGGCGGACGACTGACCCGCCGGTCCCGTGTCCGGGCCGCAGGGACGCGGCCCGGACACGGGACCGGACGGCCGGTCAGATCACACAGCCCGCGTGGGCCAGTGCCTGCTTCAGCAGGACCCCGTGGCCGCCCGGCATCTCGCTCTGGACCGCCGCGGACAACGCCTCCTGCGGACTGAACCACACCAGGTCCAGCGCGTCCTGACGGGGCCGGCAGTCACCCGCCACCGGCACGATGTAGGCCAGCGACACCGCGTGCTGCCGGGGGTCGTGGTACGGCGTGATGCCGTGCGTCGGGAAGTACTCCGCGACCGTGAACGGCTGCAGCGACGCCGGGACGCGGGGGAGCGCCACCGCCCCGAGGTCCTTCTCCAGATGGCGCAGCAGCGCGTCACGGACCCGCTCGTGGTGCAGCACCCGGCCGGAGACCAGCGTCCGGCTGACCGTTCCGTCGGGTCCGATGCGCAGCAGCAGGCCGACGCTGGTGACTTCGCCGCTGTCGTCGACCCGCACGGGAACGGCCTCGACGTACAGGATCGGCATGCGGGCGCGGGCCATCTCCAGGTCGTCCGTGGAGAGCCAGCCGGGCGTGGTCTCGGTCATGTCTGACATTGCTTGATCATACTTTCAACCGTGCGGGCGGGGGGAGGAGCCGCACCGGACGGCTCCGGCCGCGGCCACGCCCGCGGCCCGTCCGGCCGTCCGCCGCTCATCCCTTGAGCGGGTCGTGCCCCAGCGTCATCAGCCGGTGCCGCCTGCGGGTGTCACCGGCCGCGGGCTCGTTCTCCAGGTCGGTCTGCGCGCCGACGGCCTCCACCACCTCGCTCATCACCCGCAGGTCGTCCTCGGTGAGGTCGGTGCGGCGCTTCTGCAGGATGGCGAGGACGTGCTGCCCGGTGGCGGTGCCCGCCTGCTCGGGCAGCGGTTCGCTCTCCTCCTCGGCGTCGCGGACCCGCAGCCAGGCCGAGAGTTCCGCGGAGGTCATGTTCACCGCACGGTGGAAGTCCTCCCACAGCGCGTCGAGTTCGAGGGGATCCGTCATCGTGTGGCCTCTTGCGTACGTCGGGTGCGGCCGGATCCGGCGGGCGCCGGGGCCGCCGTGCTCGGGTGCCGCGCCGGGCGCGGCAAAGGCGCGGTCAGGACTCGGGGTAGTTCTCCGCCTCGAACATCCAGCGCTGCTTCTCCAGCTCCGCCGTGATGGCGATCAGCAGGTCCTGGGTGACCGGGTCCGCCGTCTCCGTCGCCTCGATGCGCCCGCGCAGCCGCTCGACCGCCGCGCCCAGCGCTTCGGTCAGAACCCGCACGGCCTCCGTGTCGCGCAGCCAGCCCTCCTGCGGGGCCGGCAGCGAGAAGGTCTTGGCGACCGTCTCCGGGCGGCCGTCCGGGGAGATCCCCAGGGCGGCGGCCCGCTCCGCGACCGTGTCGGCGTGGCCGCGCGTGGCCGAGACGACCTCGTCCAGCTGGAGGTGGACCGAGCGGAACCGCGGGCCCACGACGTTCCAGTGCGCCTGCTTGGCGATCAGCGACAGGCCGAGAAGATCCACCAGCGTGTCCTGGAGCGCCTCGCCGGCGGTCTTGCGGGCGTCGTCGGGCAGGGGGCTCTTCACAACGGTCATGGGTGACTGCTCCTTCTCGGGTTCGTCGTGTCACGGAGGGGGAGGCGCGGGGCGCGGGGGCGCTCCGGGCCGCTTCCCCAGACGCGCGGGTGCCCCGGCCGCCCTGCGGCAAACGCCCTCGTCAAGGTCCCCGCGGACCCGCCGGTTCTGCTTCCCAGCGGACCGCGCGGCGGTCTATAGTCCCGAAACTAGCGGTGCTAATCAGCGGTGCCCATCCCAGAGGCCGCCGGTGACCCGGCAGGGGCCGGCGTCCGGACAGGAGTTCTCTCGTGCGTCCCGTCCACTTCGCGGCCGCCCGCCGCACCCCCATCGGCCGGCTCCGCGGAGCCCTCTCCACGGTGCGGCCCGACGACCTGGCCGCGGCCGTCATCCGCGGCCTGGTCACCGACGTGCCGGCGCTGGACCCGGCGCGCGTGGACGACGTCTACTGGGGTGCCGCGAACCAGGCCGGTGAGGACAACCGCAACGTCGCCCGCATGGCCGCGCTGCTCGCCGGGCTCCCCGAGTCCGTCCCCGGCGCCACCGTCAACCGGCTGTGCGCCTCCGGCCTCGAGGCGGTCACCACCGCCGCCCGCACCATCGCGGCCGGCGAGGCCGACATCGTCGTCGCGGGCGGCTCCGAGTCGATGAGCCGTGCCCCCTTCGTCCTGCCCCGCCCCGACGAGGCGCTCCCGCACCGCATCGAGACCGTCGACACCCGCCTCGGCTGGCGGCTGGTCAACCCCGCGATGAAGGAGCTGCACGGCCTGCTGTCCATGGGGGAGACCGCCGAGGAGGTCGCCGAGCGGCACGGCGTCACCCGCGAACGCCAGGACGCGTTCGCCCTGCGCAGCCACCAGCGGGCCGCCGACGCCCGCAAGAACGGCCACTTCGACGACGAACTGCTGCCGGTGCGCCGTCCGGACGGCGTGGTCGTCGACACCGACGAGTGCGTCCGCGAGGACACCTCGCTGGAGAAGCTGGCCCGGCTGAAGCCGGTCTTCCGCGCCGGCGGCTCCGTCACCGCCGGCAACGCCTCCCCGATGAACGACGGTGCCGCCGGACTGCTCCTCGTCAGCGAGGAGGCACTCAACGAGCTCGGCCTGGAGTCGCTGGGCCGCTACGTCGCCGGGGCGTCGGCGGGCGTCCACCCGGACGTCATGGGCCTCGGCCCGGTCCCCGCCACCCGCAAGGTGCTGGCCCGCGCGGACTGGACCGTCGAGGACCTCCAGGAGGCCGAGTTCAACGAGGCCTTCGCGGCGCAGGTGCTGGCCTGCGTGGACCAGCTCGGCATCGACGAGGACCTGGTCAACCCCAGCGGCGGCGCCATCGCCCTCGGCCACCCCCTGGGCTGCTCCGGTGCCCGCATCCTGACCACGCTGCTCCACCGCATGCGGCGCACCGGCGCGGAACGCGGGCTGGCGACCATGTGCGTCGGCGTGGGACAGGGCAGCGCGCTGCTGGTGGAGCGGCACTAGAGGTCCTGTCGTCACATTCCCGTCGTCCGCCCGCAGGGCGGCGCACGGCAGACGGGAATGTGACGACAGGGCCTGGACCCCCCGGCCGCCGGAGGGCCGGCGCCCCGCCGCCCCGGGCCCGGTGTCTCGGGCGGGCGGCGCCCCGGAGCGCCCCCGCGGCCGGCCGGGCCTTGTCCGGACATAGCATCGGTTCCCTGATGAACACGATGACGCTCTGGCACCTCACCGGCTGGGAGTTCGCCGCGCTCGCCTTCGCCGCGCTGCTCGTCGGCTTCTCCAAGACCGCCGTGAGCGGCGCCAACACGGTCAGCCTGGCGGTGTTCGCCGCGGTGCGGCCCGCCCGCGCCTCCACCGGCGTCCTGCTGCCCATCCTGATCGCCGGGGACGTGATCGCCGTCCTGGTCTACCGCCGGCACGCCCACTGGCCCACCCTGTGGCGGCTGTTCCCGGCCGTCGCGGTGGGCGTCGTCGTCGGCACCGTCTTCCTGATGTGGGCGGACGACACGATCGTCCGGACGTCCATCGGGGCGATCCTGCTGCTGATGACCGCGATCACCGTCGTCCGGCGGCGGAAGGCGGCGGCGGAGGACGAACCGCCCCCGGTCACCACCCGGGCCGGCCGCGTCAAAGCCCGCTCCTACGGGGTGCTCGGCGGGTTCACCACCATGGTCGCCAACGCGGGCGGCCCGGTGATGTCGCTCTACCTGCTCTCCGCGGGCTTCCGCAAGCTGGGCTTCCTCGGCACCTCGGCGTTCTTCTTCCTCATCGTCAACGTCGCCAAGGTGCCGTTCAGCGCCGGCCTGGGCCTGATCGACGCCGACTCCCTGCTGCTCGACGCGGCGCTGGTGCTGTTCGTGGTGCCCGGGGCCCTCCTCGGCAAGTGGGCCGTGGACCGGATCAACCAGCGCCTGTTCGAGCAGATCGTCATCGTGGCAACTGTGGTGGGAGCACTGCAGTTGCTTCTGCGCTAGGACGGAACCGGCTCGGTGCCGCGGTGCGGCCGACGGTCGCCGCCAGCTTGCGCAGCCGCCGCCAGTCCAGGCGCGGCGGTGCCTGCGCCACCCCGGGCCGCTTGCGCGGCACCCGGACCCGCAGCGCGCCCGGCGCGATGCGGCAGCGCACCGGGGCCGGCAGCACCAGCGCCTCCCCGTCGACCCCGGCCTCGACCTCGTCGCGGTCCGCCTCGACGACCGCCTCCCGGGCGGTGAGGATGGTGAGGCCGCTCGGCTCCGGCCCGAGCAGCAGGGCCGCGGCGTCCACCGCGCCCTCCACCTTCACCCCGAGCACCCCGAGCACCCCGGTGTCGATCCGGTCGCGGCGGCCGAGTCCGAAGGGGTCGTCGGTGCGGTACGGGTTGTTGCTGATCAGCACGGCCTGGGGCGCGGTGATCGTCGTGTCACCGGCCCGGGCCACCAGCCGCGGGCCCTGCTGGCCGGTGAGCAGGTCGGGCAGCAGCTCCAGGCTGGTGCCGATCTTGTCCTCGCGGTAGGCGGGGCTCTGCACGATCGCCGCGTAGGCGCCGAACGAGGCGTTGTTCACGAACGGCCGGTCCCCGGCGAACCCGAGGTCCACCCGGATCTCCACCCCGTCCGTCAGCGCGTCCAGACAGGAGGCCGGGTCGTCGCGGTCCAGCCCGAGGTCCAGCGCGAAGTGGTTGCGGGTGCCCGCGCTGATCACCAGGAACGGCAGGCCGTGCTCCGCCGCGACGGCGGCCACCAGGGCCTGCGTCCCGTCGCCCCCGGCGGCCCCCAGCAGGTCCGCGCCGTCGGCCACGGCGCGCCGGGCCAGCTCGGTGACGTCCACCGGCCGGTCCGGGTCGAGCAGGATCACCCGCGCCCCCAGCCGCTCGGCCTTCTCCCGCAGCCCGAAGCGGTCCACCTTGCCGCCCCCCGAGCGGGGATTCATGATCAGCACCGGCTGCCGGGGCGGCGGGGTCCGGCGTTCCCGCTCCCGCCGGGGCTGCCGGCCGTCCGCGGTGCCCCGCAGCGCGTACCGGCCGCTCCACACGGCCAGGCCCCACAGGGCCAGCGACACCGGCAGCGACCAGAACAGGGTGACCGCGAACAGGACGAGCACCGCCACCGGGACGCCGACCGCCACCAGCGCGGCCATCCAGCGCAACGGGCCGCGCAGCGTCAGCGTCCACCAGATCGCCGCCGCGCTCACCGCCAGGGCCGCGGCGCCGCACAGGAGCAGCAGCAGGCCGCGCAGCCCGCCGTCGAGCAGCGGGACCAGCACGGCGGACGTGGCCGCGGCCAGTGCGGCGCGCGCGGCCCACCGCTGGGCACGGTAGGCCCGCCTGCTGAGGTCCACGGCCATCTCTCCTCCACTCGACCGCGTCATCGTAGGGTCTGTGGGAGTGGCGCGGCGGCATCCACGGGTGCCGGCCGTCACGCCGGAGGCCGGGGGCGACGCGCAGCCGGCCGCGGCACGCAGGCGTGGGCGGACCGGAGCGCGGTCGTCACCCCGCCGGTGTCGGGGCCGTGCCGTCCGCGGACCGTCCCGGAGCACGGTGCACCGGTCAGGCGGCGCCGCGCAGCCGGGGTGCCCGTGCCCGCGGATCGACCGGCTCGCCGGACTCACAGCCGGAGTCACCCTCCACCTCCGTGGCCAGCTCGCGGGCCCAGGCGGTCACACCGGCCAGGTCCAGCCCATGGGGGCGGGGACCGCCGCCCGGTCCCGCCGCCCACTCCTCCACCGCGCCGGCGCCGCGTCGCAGCAGCCGGGCGCCGCCGGTGCGGTTGCCGCGGGCCGCGTGGGTCAGGCCCACGGCGAGCTGGGCGAGCCCGCGCCACAGCTCGCGCTCCTCGTCCGGGCCCGACTTCCAGGCGTCCTCGAACACCTCGTGCGCGTGGAAGGGCTTGCCCTCGTCCAGCAGCCGCTGGGCCTCGGCGACACTCTGCGCCGGCGGCCGCACGATGCCCTCCGGCTGCCGCGGCACCCCCTCGGTGCCGTACGGCAGGGGGCGTCCGAGCCCGTCCCGCGGCCGCGCGTTGCGCGCCCGTCCCTCGCTGTCGCGGTCCCGCGCGGTGTCCGTCCGGCCGGTCGCCGCGCCGTCCGTGCCGATCTCCCTGCCCGTTCCGTCCATGGTGCCCATGCGGCCATTGTCCCGCGCCGGTGCCGTCTTCGGTCCGGTGCCGGGTGTGGGGTAAAGTGCTGTCGGCGCGATCACGTGGCAGGGCCACAGGATCGCGCACCGGGACGTGGCGCAGCTTGGTAGCGCACTTGACTGGGGGTCAAGGGGTCGCAGGTTCAAATCCTGTCGTCCCGACGGTACATGGGGCTCATCGCCCCCGAGAGGGCTGTGCGCCATCGCGAGATGGAGCGCGGCCCTCTCGGCATGCGGTCCGTCTCCGCGAGCGGTGCGCGGGGGCCGGGGTTACTCTGATGGTCATCGCCTGAACGGGCCCGCAACGGAAGATCCGGCGTGCTCACCCCAGATTTCCGTGATGTCTGTTTCCTGTGGTGCCCGGTGCGCAGGTTCCTTTTCCCTGACGGAGGGAGCAGCCATGCGGCGCAGGCTTTCCGGAACACTTCTCTCCGTCGTCCTCCTCGCCGCTGCCCCGGTGTTCGCGGGGTGCAGCTCTTTGGACGACGGCGGCGGCAGCGGGGCGAGTTCCGAGCCCGCACGGACGACGGGAACCCCCCAGAAGCAGGTGGATCAGGGGGAAAGTCCCCAGGGCGGCCGCGAGGAGAAGAGCGAACGCGACGACCTGGTCGACTTCGGAATCGACGACCGTTCGCAGAGCGGGATCACCGACATCTGGGTGACGTGGACGATCAAGAACAACAGCACCGAGAAGTCCAACTACACCTGGGAATGGGAAGCGGTGGACGCGAACGGTACCCGGGTCGCCAATTCCACGGAGTTCGTGACCGACGTACAGCCGGGACAGACCACGACCGGCGAGATGTTCACGACCCTCAAGGACGCGGACGTGATCCTCACGGTCACCGAGTTCGACCGCACGAAGTCCTACTGACCGCACGCTCCCGCCCCGGTCTGGTAGAAGCGAGCATGACCACCGTGCCGCTGTGTCCTCCCGCCCCCGTCCACCTCGTCCGCCCGGGCGGTCCCCGGTGACCGCCGGGATCGACACCCCCGACCGCCGGGGGCGCACCGGGCTCGACCGCACCGGCCGGGACCTCACCGGCAACCCGCGGGTGAAGGTGCGGGACGTGCGGCTGCTGTCCAGCCACTGGTACGTCGAGCGGACCACCACCTTCGACTTCCGGCACGCCGACGGGACGTGGACCACCCAGGAACGCGAGACGCACGACCGCGGCAACGGCGCGACGATGCTGCTGTACGACCCGGAGCGCGAAACCGTGCTGCTGACCCGCCAGTTCCGCTTCCCGGTGTACGTCAACGGCCACCCCGACGGGATGCTCATCGAGACCCCGGGCGGCCTGCTCGACGACGAGGACGAGCACCCGGAGCTCGCCGTGCGGCGGGAAGTGGTGGAGGAGACCGGGCACACCATCGGCGCCGTCCGGCACGTCTTCGACGTCTACATGAGCCCCGGATCGGTCACCGAACGCGTCAGTTTCTACGCGGCCGTCTACGGCTCCGCCACGCGCACGCACGCGGGCGGCGGCCTCGGAGAGGAGGGAGAGGACATCGAGATCCTCGAACTGCCTTTCCGCCGGGCCCTGGAGATGATCCGGACCGGGGAGATCAACGACGCGAAGACCATCATGCTGCTGCAATGGGCGGCCCTGGACGGTCCGTTCGCGCGCTGACCCCGCGTCAGGCGAAGCGGTCCAGCAGCGCGTCCAGCCCGGCCGCGAGCCCCTCCGGTCCGCCCCGCTCCGCCAGCGCGGGGGCGGTCTCCCGCAGCCGCGGCAACTCCTGGGCCGGCATGCGGTGCAGGCCGAGCCGGAACGCCGGGTCGGGCTCGTCCGGCGCGTCGACCACGGGCTGCACCTCCACGGACACGTAGCCCAGGAGCCAGGCGGTGAAGGCCCGGAAGACCACGGCCGCGCGCGTCTCGTCGAGGCCGGACCCGCGCAGCAGGGCGAGGACCCGTTCGTGGTTGCGCAGGACGGCGAGCGGCCTGCGGGCCAGCGGGACCGCGAGCATCCGGGTGGCGAGCAGCGGCACGGCGCGGGGGTGGTCGAGGCAGACGTCGTAGGTCGCCCTCGCGATCCGGTGCAGCCGTTCCCGGACCGCCGCGCCGTCCGCCGCCGGTTCGCCGGACGCCGGCCTCGCGGCCCCGGAGCCGCCCGCTTCCTGCCCCACGCCCTCCGTGCCGGGGGCCGGTGCGGAGTCCAGGCGCTCCTCCAGCTCCAGGTACAGCGCTTCCACCAGGCCGTCCAGCAGGGCGTCCTTGCTCGCCGCGTACCGGTACAGCGCCATGGCCTCCACGCCCAGCTCCGCGCCCAGGCGGCGCATGCTCAGCGCCGAGAGCCCCTCCTCGTCCACCAGGGCGAGGGCCGCGGCCAGCACCCGCTCCCGGCTGAGTCTGCCGTAGCGCCCCCGGTCGCTGGCGCGCCGTGCGGGGCCGGTACCCGAGCTGTTCGCCATGCCGCCTCTCCTCCTCACCGCGCGGCCGCCCTGTCGCGCCACCGCACCGCCGCAGCGCACCCGGAGTCCCGGACGCGCCGCGTATACGAGGTAAACACGGGCGGGGCCTCCTGGCTCCGGGGACGCGCTTGAACGTACGCCCTTCCGGGTCAACACTGTACGTGTACATCGTAAATATCGTGTCCGGTCCTTCACCGAGGCCCCGGCCGCGGTTCCGTTCGCGGGTGCTGCGGCCGGGGCCGCCGCCGTCCGCCGGGCGGCTGGATGCCGGATCCGGTTCCGGCGGTCCGGCCAGCGGGAACGCGGCGACCCGCGCGTCTTGACCATTCGGACATATGGGTGCAATCTGGTGTCCGTATACGTCGTAAGTTTACGTACTTTCGGCACCGGTGACGGGCTTCACGCCCACGACGCACGGGATGTCCGATGAGGCCGACCGCACAGACCCTCACGCCACGCGGCCCGCTGGTTCTCCTCGCCCTGGCGGTCGTGGGGATCATCCCGCTGCTCATCACCCTCGGTGTGGCGCCCCCGGGAACCGGCCGCCAGGCCGCCCTGGCGGAGAACGCCGTTCCGCCGCAGCCGACCGTCCCGGCCAAGCAGCTGGTGCCGGTCCGCGGTGAGGCTCCCGCCGACCGGCCCGCGCGCCCGGGGGAGCAGGTCGCGCTGCGGCAGCTGGTCGTCGCCACGGACGAGAAGGACTTCGGCCTGGCGGCCTGGCGTTCCGTGCTGGACCGGATCGGCACCCCCTACGACGTCCTGCTGACCCGCGACGACCCGATCGACCGGGACGCCCTGGTGCGCGACGACGGCACGGGCAAGTACAACGCGATCCTCCTGAGCAACGGCACCCTGACCGACGCCTCCGGTTCGTCGAGCGGCGTCAGCCAGGCCGAATGGGACCGGCTGTGGCAGTACGAACGCACCTACCGGGTGCGGCAGGTGTCGCTGGACGCCTCCCCGGACGGCGTGCCGTGCCTGCGGGCCGGGTCCGGCGAACCCGTGGGCGAACGGCCCGTCGACGTCCGGCTGACGGCCGAGGGACGGCAGATCTTCGACTACCTCGCCCCCGGAGCGAAGCTCCCCCTGTCGGAGAGCTACGTGTACCGCTCCCGGCCGGAGGCCGGATGCCGCGCCGAGCCCCTGCTGACGCTCGGCTCGTCGGTGGTCGGCCACGTCGACCCGGACGGGGGCCGGGAGGAACTGGACGTGGGCTTCTCCGTCGGCCCGGACGACATGATGAGCAAGCTGCTCGGCTTCGGCCTGGTCCGCTGGGCCACCCGGGGCGTCTTCCTCGGCGAGCAGCGGCACTGGCTCAACGTCGACGTCGACGACTGGTTCCTCACCACGCAGCGCGGCCCGACCCCGGAGACCGGGCCGGTCCCGGGCTACCGGGTCACCGGGCCCGAGGCGCTGGCGCTGAGCCGGGAGCAGCGGGCCTTCCGCGAGCGGTACCCCCTGGCCGGGGACTTCCGGCTCAACCTCGCCTACAACGGCAGCCTGCTCCACCCCGACGCGCCCGCGACCTGCGACCCGGACGGCTCGCCGGACGGCCTGACCAGCTACAGCCTGTGCCTCAAGGACGAGTTCCGGTGGATCAACCACACCCTGACCCACCCCCAGATGAACACCACGCCGTACGAGCGCGACTACGACGAGATCAACGACAACCTCGCGCGCGCGGCGGAGGTCGGCCTGCCGGTGCCGACGACGGTGCTCAAGACCCCCGAGTACTCGGGGCTGGGCGTCTACGCCGACCGGCCGGACACCCTCGACCCCCCGGTCGACCACGGCCTGGAGGCGTCCAACAAGGACCTGCTCCGCGCGGCCTCCGACCTCGGCGTCGACTACGTGCACGGCAACCTCGGCTTCCCGAGCCACCGGCCCTCCTGCTTCAACTGCGGCATCCGCCATCCGTTGCAGCGCGACGTGATGGTGGTGCCGGACTGGCCGACCATGGTGGCCTTCCAGGCGACCGATCCGGCCGAACAGGTGGCGCTGTACCGCGACGCCGCCACGGTGCCGGAGGACAGCCCGTCCGTCCGCGCCGCGTACCGCCGCACCATCGGCCAGGAGGCGGACCTCGCCCTGGCCCACCTGATGAGCGGCTCGGTCTACAGCCACACCCTGCACCAGGGCAACGCGCACGCCTACGAGCCCGGCCACAGCCTCACCTTCGACTGGCTCGACGCCCTGCTCGCCCGGTACAGCCGCTACTACGACGTGCCGCTGCGGAACGTCGACTGGGTCACCCTCGCGGCCTACGTCGACGACCGGACGCGGCACTTCGCCGAACTCGACCACGACGAGGACGCGGTGTGGAACCGGGTCACCGGCGCCGTCACCTACACCCCGAGCGGCGACGGGTCCCTGTTCGTCACCGGCGTCGAGACCAGGCCGGCGACCGACGCCGACCGGGACGGGCCGGACGAGGCGGAGCGCTACGGCTCCGACGCCGTGTCCCGGCTCGGTCTGACCGAGGGAGAGACCGTGACCCTGACGGCGAGGCCGCGATGACCGGCCGGGTGGACCTGCGCACCGGCGGGCAGCCGCCCGCCACCGGCCCCGGCGTGCGGGCCGGCGGCCCCCCGCGGCCCGGCGCGCCGGGTCACGACGTGGTGCCGGCCGCCGTCCGCAGGCCGCTGCGCGTGCTGCTGGTGTCCGAGGGCGCCTACCCCTTCCACCCGGGCGGGGTCAGCCTCTGGTGCGACCAGATCATCCGCGGCATGCCCGAGCACGCGTTCACCGTCGTCGCGCTCACCGTCGACGGCACCGAGCCGGTGGTCTGGCCCGCCCCCGGCAACCTCGCCGGGGTCGTCGGCATACCGCTGTGGGGCGCACCGCCCCGGCGTTCCCGGCGCGCCCGGCGGGCCCGGCCGTCGCAGGCGTTCACCGAGGCCCACGAGCGGATCCTGCGGACCCTGGCACGGCCCCCCGAGCACGACACCGCCGCCCGCCGGGCGGCCGGGTCCTTCGTGCCCGCCCTGCGCGCCCTCCACGACCACGCCCGCACCGGCGACCTGCGCGCGGCACTGACCAGCGACGAGGCCCTGGACCGGATGACCCGCGTCTGGCGGGAGGCCGGCGACCGGGAGGCGGCCGGGGCCGGACCGCTGGGCCTGCACGACGCCTTCACGGCGGCCGACCTCATGGAACACACGCTGCGCCCGCTCTCCCACCCCCCGGTCGACGCCGACGTGTGCCACCTCGCGATGAACGGCCCCAGCGCCCTGGTCGGGCTGGCCGCCAAGTGGGCCCACGGCACGCCTCTGGTGATGTCCGAGCACGGCGTGTACCTCAGGGAGCGGTACCAGGACGCCCTCGGCGGCGACGTGTCCCCGGGCGCCCTGCTGATGCTGCGCTTCCACCGCGCGCTGGCCGAAGCCGCCTACCACTGCGCCGACGTGCTGGCACCGCACTCCCGGCACAACCGCCGGTGGCAGCTCTACGGCGGGGCCGACCCGGACCGGATCCGGACCATGTACAACGGGATCGACCCGGCCGACTACCCGGTGGCCGCCGGCGAACCCGACGTCCCGACGGTCGTCTACGTCGGGCGGGTCGACCCGATGAAGGACCTGCACACGCTGATCAGGGCGTTCGCCCTGGTGCGCCGCGAGGTGCCGGACGCCAGGCTGCGCATGTTCGGCCCCGTCTCGGCCGACCACCGCGCCTACCACGCGAGCTGCCTGGCGCTCATCGACGAACTGGGCCTGACGGGGACCGCGGTCTTCAAGGGCCGGGTGCCGCGCCAGGTGGACGCCTACCAGGCCGGCCACCTCACCGCGCTGACCAGCGTCTCCGAGGGCTTCCCCTACACCGTTGTGGAGTCGATGTCGACGGCACGGCCCCAGGTCTGCACGAAGGTCGGCGGGGTGCCGGAGGCGGTCGGCGACGCCGGGATCCTCGTCCCGCCCGGCGACCACCAGGCGGTCGCCGGGGCGTGCGTGCGGCTGCTCCGCGACGCCGGACTGCGCCGCCGCCTCGGGGACGCGGCACGGGCCCGGGTGCTGGAACGGTTCACCCTGGCCCAGTGGAACGACGGCTACCGCGCCCTCTACGACGACCTGGTGCCGCACCCGTCGGCGCCCGCCCGCGAAGCCGCGGGGCTGGAGAGGGTGACGGCACCATGAACTCCGTCGACCGGACCGGCCCGCCGCACGGACCCGACGCGGTCGGGACGCTGCTCACCACCCTGGAACCCGACCTGCCGTCCGCGGTGGACGAACTGCAGATCGCCACCCTGCTCGAACGGCGCGGCCTGACCGACGAGGAGGCCCGAAGCCGCTACGGGCAGGACGTGTTCGACCTGTCGCGCGAGCTGTTCCTGCGCCTGCCCGCCCGCCCGCACCGGGCCCCGGCCGCGACCGCGCCGCCCACGCCCCGCGCGGCGAAGCTGCTCGCCCACGGGCCGCTCTACGCCGTGCCCAGCCTGGTCTACCCGGCGGTGCTCGTCGCGCTCGGCGGGCCCGCCATGGTGCGGGGCATGCTCCTCGCCACCACCCTCGGCTGGGTCTGGGGCATGGGCACCAGCGTGGCCGCCTACCGGCTGCTCGGGCAGGGCCGGCCGCGGGCGGCGGCACGCCTGTGGCGGCGGCTCACCCTGCTGGGGCTGGGCCTGGCCGTGGCGGACGCCGCCCTCCTCGCCACCACCGGCGACGGCGGGAGGGGCCTGGTCGCCTTCGTCGTGGCCCAGGTGGGCTACCAACTCGCCTCCGGAACCCTGCTGTTCTACGGCATGGAGGCCCGCCTCGCCCTGATCGCCCTGCCCGCGGCGGTCCTGGGCGTGACCTACATCCTGCTCGGCTTCGACGCCGACCGGGCCACCCCCACCCTGATCGCCGGAGCCGCCACCAGCGCCCTGGCCCTCGGTGCCGCCTGGTGGGCCACCCGGGCCCGCGGCGAACCCGCCGGCCAGGCCCGGCCGGACACCTTGCGGCCCACGCTGACCGGCACCCTGCCGTGCGTCGGCTACGCGATGCTGTCCGCGCTGTTCCTGATGTTCAACAGCGCCCGGTTCATCACCGCTCCCCTGGAACTGGCCATCACGGTCGCCCCCCTGGTGCTGGGCATGGGCGTCCTGGAATGGCGCTCGCACCGCTTCCACGCCCGGGCCGTCGCCCTGCTGCACCGCACCGCGGCGACCGCCGACTTCCGCCGCGGCGCCTGGCGGCTGCTGCTGCGGGAACTGGGCATCGCCCTGCTGGCCCTGGCCGTCCTCGGCGCCCTCCTGGTGGGCGTCCTGGCCGCCGCCGGGATCCTCACCTCCCGGTCGGTGGTGCTGCTCGTCGCCTACCTGCTGCTCGGCGGCGCCTACTTCGCCGGCTACATCCTGGTGAACCACGGCGAGTTCCGCTGGGTCCTCACCGCCGTCGGCACGGTGGTCGTCCTCGACATCGCCGCCACGCTCTCACTGTCGTCCCGTCTCGCACCGTACGGAGAGGTGCCCGTGTTCCTAGCGGGCTGCCTCGCGCTGCTCGCCCTGTTCCTGACGGCGCTGCGGCTGAACATCGGACGGGTCGCCCCCTACCGGTGACCCGGAACCACTCGCAAGGGAGCTGAAGTCATGCACGTCGCCATACTCGCCGGAGGACGCGGTGTCCGGCTGCGGCCCTACACGACGGCCCTGCCCAAACCGCTGATGCCGATCGGCGGGGAGTACGCCATCATCGACATCATCCTCCAGCAGCTCGCCTCCCAGGGCTTCACCCGCGTGACCCTCGCGGTGGGCCATCTCAGCTCGCTGGTCAAGGCCTTCGTCGGGGACGGTTCCCGCTGGGGCCTGCGGGTGGACTACGCCGAGGAGGACCGGCCGCTGTCCACCATCGGCCCGCTGTTCAACTTCCTCGACCGGCTGCCCGAGCACTTCCTCGTGATGAACGGCGACGTGCTCACCGACCTCGACTACGCGGACCTCCTGAACGTCCACCGGGCGTCGGGCGCGCCGCTGACCATCGCCGGCTACCGGCGCCAGGTCAAGATCGAGTTCGGCACCCTGGAGACGGCCGGCGGCCGGCTCGTGGCCTTCACCGAGAAGCCCACCCTGTCCTACGGCGTCAGCATGGGCGTCTACGCGGTCTCCGGCCGGGCGCTCGCCCGCTACCCGAGGAACACCCCGCTGGGCTTCGACCAGCTGGTGCTCGACCTGCTGGCGCGGGACGACAGGCCGCTGGTCTACGACTTCGACGGCTACTGGATGGACATCGGCAGCCCGGAGGACTACGAGCGGGCCAACCTGGCCTTCCCGAGCATGCGGTCCACCCTGCTGCCCGCCGCCCGGGACACCACCCGGAAGGTGGTCGCCTGATGACCTCCACCGTCCTGCTGTTCGGCGCGTCGGGATTCCTCGGCACCCCGGTCGCGGACCTCCTGGACCGGGACCGCCGCGTCGGCGCCCTGGTGCGCGTCAGCCGCCGGGACCGGCCGGACGGGCCCTGCCGGACGTGGCTGCGGCACGACCTCGTCGCGGACGGCACCGACGCCCTGGCGCGGCTGCTGCACCGGGTCGCGCCCGACGCCGTCGTCAACTGCGCCGGCCGCCTGTCCGGCGGTCCGGTCGCGCTGGTCGAGGCGAACGTCCTGGTCACCGCCCGGCTGCTGGAGGCCATGCGGGTGGCGGCCCCGTCCGCCCGGCTGGTGGTGCTCGGCTCCGCCGCCGAGTACGGCACGACCGTCCCCGGCGTCCCCGTCCGCGAGGACGCCCCGACGGCCCCGCTCAGTGCGTACGGGGTGACGCGGCTGGCGAGCACCCGGCTGGCCGAACTGACCGCCCGGGAGGGCGCCCTGGACGCCGTGGCGCTGCGGGTGTTCAACCCGGTCGGCCCCGGCCTGCCGCCCGAGAACCTGCTCGGCCGCGCCGCGCAGGCACTGCGCGAGGCCGCCCGCACCGGCGCCGGCCGCATCACCCTCGGACCGCTGGACGCCCACCGGGACTTCGTCGACGTCCGGGACGTGGCGGCGGCGGTCGTGGCGGCCGCGCTCGCCCGGCACGTGCCGCAGCCGGTGCTCAACGTCGGCAGCGGAGAGGCCGTCGGAGCACGCGACGCGGTCGCGCTGCTCGCCCGGACCGCCGGTTTCCGCGGCCGGGTCGCCGAGACCGCCCCGGCGCCGTCCCGCTCCCGGGACGTCCCCTGGATCGCCGCGGACGTGGAGCGGACCCGCTCCGCCCTGGACTGGAAGCCGGAGCACGACCTCGCCTCCTCGGTCCGCGCCTGCTGGGAGGGCTGAACAGCCGTGGGAACGCCGTGGAGGACAGCGCTGCTGGCCTGTTGCCTCGCCGTGCTCGCCGGATGCGTCGCCTCCGGCGGGACGGGCAAGCAGACCCCCGCACCCGTCGGCGCGCCGGTCCCCGCCGGCACCGACGGCATCACCGGCGCGGTGGTCCAGCTGCAGGCGTACCGGGACGGGAAGCTGGACGAACTGGCCCGCAGCGCCCACCCGCTGGCCGTCGTCGACCTGGCGCGGGACGCGTCGGCGTCCTACTTCTCCGCGGACGAGATCGGCCGGCTCAAGCGGTCCGGCAAGACGGTGCTCGCCTACTTCGAGATCGGCGCCCTGGAATGGTTCCGCCCCGACTACCCGGGCCTGCGGGAACGCCACCCCGGCCTGTTCCTCCAGGAGTGGGCGGAGTGGCCCGGCGAGTACTTCGTGCGGTACTGGGAGGAACGGTGGTGGCGGGAGGCGGTCCGGCCGCGCGTGGACCGGGCGCTCGCCGCCGGATTCGACGGGGTCTACCTCGACGCCGTGGTCGCCTACGAGGAGATCGCCCAGGACCGGGTGCCGGGCCTGACCACCGGGGAACGCGGCGCGCTGATGGCCGGACTGATCCGCCGGATCAGCGCCTACGCCAAGCGCGCCGAACCGGACTTCCTGGTCTTCCCGCAGAACGCGCCCGAACTGCGGCACCACCCCGGATACGTCGACGCCGTGGACGGCATCGGCATCGAGGAGCTCTTCTACCGGGCCACCGACCTCCCCTGCGACCTGGACTACTGCGCCCCCAACCTGCGCGAGACGCGGGCCCTGCGCAGGGCGGGCAAGACCGTGATCGCCATCGACTACGCCATCCGCCCCGAGAACATCGCCGACGCCTGCCGCAGGTACCGCGAGGAGGGCTTCGCCGGCTATGTGACCGTCCGCGACCTGGACGTGGTCTCGCCGCCATGTCCCTGACCGACTGACCGACTGACCGACAGGAGAAGCACACCATGACGCAGCAGACGCAGGCCTTCCGCCGGATCGGCGTGATCGGGATGGGCTACGTCGGCCTCACCCTCACCGCGGCCCTGGCCCGCAAGGGCTTCGAGGTCCACGGGGTGGACGTGCAGCCGGCCGTCCTGGAGTCCCTGGGGCGCGGCCGGCCCCACGTCTACGAACCGGGTGTCGACGAGACGTTCGCCGAACACACCGGCACCCGGATCCACATCGGGCCCGAACTGCCCGACGACCCGGTGGACGCCGCCATCCTGTGCGTGTCGACCCCCGTCGACGAACAGACGCACGAGCCGTACCTGAAGAACCTGGCCGTGGCCGCCGAACACGTCGCCCGGCGCTGCACGCCCGACACCCTGGTCGTCGTCCGCAGCACCGTGCCCGTCGGGACGAGCCGCGACGTGGTCCTGCCCCGGCTACTGGACGCCTGGGGCCGGGCCCGCCTGGTCATGGCGCCCGAACGCACCATCCAGGGACGGGCCCTGCGGGAACTGACCGGCCTGCCCCAGGTCGTGGGCGGACTCGACGAGGACAGCCTGCACCGCGGACGCGCCCTCTTCGAAGGGCTGGCCGACCGGGTCCTGACGGTGTCCAGCCTGGAGGCCGCCGAGCTGGTGAAGCTCACCAACAACTGCCACACCGACGTGATCTACGCCTTCGGCAACGAACTGGCCCTGCTCAGCGAACGGTTCGGCCTGGACCCGCTGGAGGTGATCCGCGCGACGAACCTGGACTATCCGCGCCCGGACATCGCCAAACCCGGCTACGTGGGCGGCGGCTGCCTGTCCAAGGACCCGTACATCATGGCCTTCGCCGGTGAACACGCGGGCCACCGGCCCGGGTTGATCGGCACGGCGCGGAAACTGAACGAGGAGCTGCCGGTGCACGTGGCGCACCGTGTGGCCGACTCCCTGCGCACGCTCGGCGGCACCACGCTGTACGTGCTCGGCTGGGCCTACAAGGGCTGGCCGCCCACCGACGACATGCGGGGCACCCCGATCGCCGCCATGATGCCGGTCTTCGACGCGGCCGGCGTGCGGGTGCTCGGCCACGACCCGCTGGTCGACGCCGAGGTGATCCGCGCCCACGGCGGCGAACCCGTGGACGACGTGTACGCCGGCTTCCGCGACGCCGACGCCGTCCTGGTGATCACCGACCACCCCGACTACCGCGGCCTCGACGTCGCCCGCGCCCTGGACGGCTCCCGCGCCCGCCTGGTCTTCGACTCCTGGCGGATCCTCGACGCGGCCGCCGTCACCGAGCGGGGCGTGCGCTACGAGGGTCTCGGCTACACCTCGGCGGCCCCGGCCGCCCCGGTCCCGGTGGTGACGGCATGAAGGCGCTCATCCTGGGCGGCGCGGGCTTCATCGGCCTGCACCTGGCCCGCAGTCTGCTGGCCGACGGCCACCGGGTGACCCTGGTGGACGACTTCTCCCGCGGCCGGGACGACACGGACCTCGCGTCCGTCGACGCCGAGGTGCTGCACGCCGACCTCACCGTGCCCGCCGACTACCGGGACATCCCGCACGGGTGGGACCAGGTGTACCTGCTCGCCGCCGTCGTCGGCGTGCGCAACGTCGAACGCGACCCCGCGCGCGTCATCCGCGTCAACAGCCTGGCCGTGCTCAACGCGCTGGACTGGATCCGGCCCGGCGAACGCCTCTTCTTCGCCTCCACCAGCGAGGTGTACGCGGGCGGCGTCAGCGCCGGCACGGTACCGGTGCCCACCCCCGAGAACGTCCCCCTGACCGTCCGGGACGTCACCGCGCCCCGCTTCGCCTACGGGGTGAGCAAGATGCTCGGCGAGGCGGCCGTCGTGCACACCGCACGCGCCCGCGGCATCCCCTGCGTCATCGGCCGCTTCCACAACGTCTACGGCCCGCGCATGGGCGAGGCGCACGTCATCCCCGAGGTGGCCCTGCGGGCGCTGCGCGGCGAGGACCCGTTCCGGGTGTACGGCGCCGAGCAGTCCCGGGCCTTCTGCCACGTCGCCGACGCCGTCGACGCGGTCCGCCGGCTGATGGTGCCCGGCGTCGCCGACGGCAGGATCGTCCACATCGGCAACGACCGCGAGGAGACCGCCGTCGCCGACCTCACCGGGCTGATCCTGCGCGTCGTCGGCCACGACCCCGAGATCACGTACGCCCCGGCCCCGCCGGGCTCCGTGGCGCGCCGCTGCCCGGACCTGCGGCTGCTGCGGTCCCTCACCGGGTACGAGCCCGCCGTGTCCCTGGAGGACGGCGTGCGGGACACCGTCGCCTGGTACGCCGGCAGCGGTGCCGGGACGCCCGCACGGGCCGGGTGAGCCGCTCACCCGTGCCCAGCCCGCCCACGAAGGGGGCGAAGGCCATGGAACCCCATCCGCTTCCCGGGCCGCACGGCCGCACGCCGGACCCGCCACACGGCACACCGGCGCGGGGTGCCCGTCATGACGCCGCGCATTGAGGACTACGCGCTGATCAGCGACCTGGAGACGGCCGCGATGGTGAGCCGGCACGGCTCCATCGACTGGCTGTGCCTGCCCCGCTTCGACTCCCCGGCCTGCCTGGCCGCGCTGCTGGGGACGCCGGAGCACGGGTTCTGGCGGGTGGCGCCCGTCGCCCGCGGCGCCTGCAACCGGCGCGCCTACCGGCCGGACACCCTGGTGCTGGAGTCCGTCTGGGAGAGCGGCCAGGGGGCCGTCCGCGTCACCGACTTCATGCCGCCCCGGACCCGGTGGCCCTGTGTCGTCCGGGTGATCGAGGGACTGTCCGGCAGCGTCGCCATGCGCAGCGAGCTGCGGCTGAGGTTCCACCACGGACGCGTCGTGCCGTGGATCCGCCGGGAGGGCTCCCGCACCCTCGCGGTGGCCGGCCCGGACGCCGTCTGGCTGGACGCCGACGCGTCCGCGCCGGTCGGCGAGCACGGCGACGCCGGCGTCCTGGACTTCACCGTGCGGGCCGGCCGCCGCCTCGCCCTGACGCTGGCCTGGTCGCCCTCGCACCGCGACGTGCCGCCCGAACCGCTGTCCGTCCCGGCGGGGGCGGCGCTGGAGCAGACCACCGGCTTCTGGCGGGACTGGGCCGCCCAGTGCCGCTACCGGGGGCCCTGGCGCGAGGCCGTCGTCCGGTCCCTGATCACCCTCAAGGCCCTCACCTACGCCCCCACCGGCGGCATCGTCGCGGCGCCCACCACCTCGCTGCCCGACCGCATCGGCGGCGCGGAGAACTGGGACCACCGCTACTGCTGGCTGCGGGACTCCAGCCTCACCCTGTCCTGCCTGCTGCGCAGCGGCTACCGGGAGGAGGCCACCGCCTGGCTGGACTGGCTCGTCAGAGCCGTCGCCGGAGACCCCGCCGACCTGCAGACCGTGTACGGCGTCCAGGGGCAGCGGCTGCTGCCGGAGACCGAGGCGCCCTGGCTGCCCGGCTACGAGGGGTCGCGGCCGGTACGGTTCGGCAACTCCGCGGTGGGCCAGTTCCAGCTCGACGTGTACGGCGAGGTCGTCGACGCGCTGTGGCTCTCGCTGCGCGCCGGGATCGCGATCCCCGCGCACCTGTGGCACCTCGTCGAGACGCTGATGGCGTTCCTCCAGGACCACTGGCGCGAACCCGACCAGGGCCTGTGGCAACTGCGGGGCGTGCGGCGGCAGTTCGTGCACTCCAAGGTGATGGCGTGGCTGGCGGCCGACCGCGCCCTGCGGATGGGCGAGCTGCTCGGCCGCAACGGCTCCTGTGCCGGCTGGCGGGCCATGCGCGCACAGGTGCACCGGGAGGTGTGCCGGGAGGGCTGGGACCCGGCCCGGCACACCTTCGTGCAGTCCTACGGATCGTCCGCCCTGGACGCCTCCGCCCTGCTCATCCCGCGGCTCGGCTTCCTGCCGCCCGGCGACCCGCGGGTGCGGGGCACGGTGCGGGCGATGGAGCGGCTGCGGTACGGCGGGTTCGTCCGCCGCTACGGACCCGGCGGCGACGGCGCCCCGGAGGGCACGTTCGTGTCGTGCTCCCTGTGGTACGCCGACGCCCTGGCCGCCACCGGGCGCCCGCGCCGGGCCCGGGAGGAGTTCGAGCGGGTCCTCGGCATCCGCAACGACGTGGGCCTCCTCGCCGAGCAGTGGGACCCCGACACCGGCCGCCAGCTCGGCAACGCCCCGCAGGCGGTCAGCCACCTCGCCCTGGTGAAGACGGCCTTCGCCCTGTCCCCGGACCACGCCCGCCCGGCCCGTCGGCCCGCCGCGGCGGCGCACCGGACCTGAGGAGCCGGGCCGCCGCGCGCGGCGCCGGGTTCTCGGACGCGGACGGGCCGCCACGCACGCCGCGAACGCCGCGCCCGTCACGCACGCCGCGCCCGCCGCGTCCGGTGCGGCGTCCGCGTGCTACGCGTTCTCCCCGGTGCGGGGCGCCGGGTCCCGGTAGCCGTGCGGGTTCAGGCACTGGAAGTGCCAGGTGTCGCGGCAGACGTCCGCCAGGTCCCGGGCGGGGCGCCAGCCCCAGGCGCGCGTCAGCGCGGTCGAGTCGGCCACCAGCTCGGGGACCGCGCCCGGGTCGCCGGGCAGCACGTCGTACGGCACCGGCCGCCCGGTCGCCGCGGTGAAGGCGGAGATCACGTCGTGGACCGAACTGCCCCTGTTGCGGGCGAGGTTGTACACCGTCATGCCGGGCCGGTCGACGAGGTGGTCGAGAGCCACCCGGTGTGCCTCCACGGCGTCCATGACGTGCAGGTAGTCGCGGACGAGGGTGCCGTCACGGGTGGGGTGGTCGTCGCCGCGCACGTCGAGCCTCGGCCGCCGCCCGTCGGCCACCAGCGCCATCCGCGGGAGCAGCGAGTCGGGGGCGTTGCGCTGGTCCTCGCCGAGCAGGCCGCTGGGATGGGCGCCGGCCGGGGTGGAGCACCGCAACGCCACCACGGTGCACTGGGGGCAGTGCCGGCAGATGTCCTCCAGGATGCGTTCGCACACCCACTTCGACATCGCGTACGGCGTGACGGGACGCGGCGGCGTCCGCTCGTCCAGCGGGCCGCGCCCGGCGTCGCCGTAGACCGCGTAGGAGGAGTGGTACACGAGGTGGTGCACCCCGTGCTCGTGCATGGTGCGCAGCAGGGAGGTGGTGCCGCCGACATTGGCGTCGTAGTAGCCGACCGGGGTGCGGGTGGAGCGGTCCTCGGACTTGTGCGACGCGAAGTGCACGACGGCGTCCACGGAGTGCCGCTCGAAGACGGCGGACAGGGCGGGCCGGTCGCGGATGTCCAGCTGGTAGACCGCGCCGACGAAGCGCCCGGCGACGCGTTCCACCCGGGAGAAGACGCGGGGCGTGCTGTTGGAGTAGTCGTCGACCACGATCACCTCGTAGCCGTGGTCCAGGAGGTCGGTGCACGTGAGGCTGCCGACGAAACCGGCGCCGCCGGTGACCAGGACGGTCGACGCGGCCCAGCCGCCTGCCTCGGCGCCCGGCCCCGGCCGGCGACGGCCGGCGGGACGGGGCGCTCGGGGGGACTGCGGCCGGTTGCGCGCCATGAGCGGTTCCCTAGCGAGGCTGACACCATATGTTTACGGTGTATATGTCCGATGGTCCTGCACGGACGCCGACGAGTCAAGGGAGCCGGGGCACGCCGGACCACCCCCTCGGGCGGGACGGGCAGGGGTCGGACGCCGGCCGCGCGGCGGAACTGGCCACGGTACGGGGGCGGCACCGCGGCCGGCCCGGAGCTCAGGACCTGACCAGCAGCTGGAAGTCGAAGGTGTACCGCGAGGCCCGGTAGATGTGGGTGCCGAACTCCACCGCGCGGCCGGTGTCGTCGTAGGCCGTGCGCTGCATGGTGAGCAGGGCGGCGCCGGGCCGCTCGTCCAGGCGGCCGGCCTCCTCCGCCGTGGCCGAGCGGGCGCCCACGGTCTGCCGGGCGCTGTGCAGGGTGATCCCGGCCGCGCGCATCATCCGGTACAGGCCGGTCGACTCCAGCCGGGCGTCGTCCAGGTCCAGCAGGTCCGGTGGGAGGTAGTTGCTGAGCAAGGCGACCGGCTGGCCGTGCGTGCTGCGCAGGCGCTCCAGGTGGACCACCTCGGCGCCCTCCGTCAGGCCCAGCGCGGCGGCCACGTCCGCGGAGGCGGGCACCGTCAGGTTGCTGACCACCCGGGTCGCCGGTCCCTGCCCGGCCGCCTCCATGTCGTCGTAGAGGCTGCTGAGCTCCAGGGGGCGTCTGACCTGGCTGTGCACCACCTGGGTGCCCACCCCGCGCCGCCGGACCAGCAGCCCCTTGTCGACGAGGGACTGGATGGCCTGGCGGACGGTGGGGCGGGACAGGCCGAGGCGGACCGAGAGGTCGACCTCGTTGCCCAGCAGGTTGCCCGGGGCGAGCACCCCCTGGTCGATGGCGCCCTCCAGCTGCTGGGCGAGCTGGTGGTACAACGGCACCGGACTGCTCCGGTCCAGGGCGAAGTCGACTGAGCTGAGCGCGGAGCCGGCCTCGGCGCGTGCGGGATCGCCGGTCTTCGCCATGGGCGGACCTTCCTGGTGGGGGAGCGGGCGGGTGGTCAGGAGTTGCTGGGGAAACCGAGGTTGATGCCGGCGTCCGACGGGTCCGGCCAGCGGGTGGTGACGACCTTGCCGCGGGTGTAGAAGGCGATGCCGTCGTTGCCGTAGATGTGCAGGTCGCCGAAGAGGGAGTCCTTCCAGCCGCCGAAGGAGTGGTAGCCGACGGGGACCGGGATGGGGACGTTGACGCCGACCATGCCGGCCTTGACCTCCAGCTGGAAGCGGCGGGCGGCGCCGCCGTCCCGGGTGAAGATCGCGGTGCCGTTGCCCCAGCGGGAGGAGTTGATCAGCTCGATGGCCTCGTCGTAGGTCTCCGCCCGGACCACGCACAGCACCGGGCCGAAGATCTCGTCCCGGTAGGCGTCCGCCGTCACCGGCACCCGGTCCAGCAGGGAGACCCCGAGGAAGAACCCGTCCTCGTGGCCCTCGACCGTGAGGCCGGTGCCGTCCACGACGACTTCGGCGCCCTGCGCCGCCGCGCCCGCCACGTACGAGGCCACCTTGTCACGGTGCTCGCGGGTGATCAGCGGGCCCATCTCGGACGCCGGGTCGTCCCCGGGCCCGATGCGCAGCGCCCGCGCCCGCTCGGCGATCCGGCCGACCAGCTCGTCGCCGGTGTCGCCGACCGCGACGACCACCGACACCGCCATGCAGCGTTCGCCGGCCGACCCGTAGGCCGCGTTGATCGCCTGGTCGGCGGCCAGGTCCAGGTCGGCGTCGGGCAGCACCAGCATGTGGTTCTTGGCGCCGCCGAGCGCCTGCACCCGCTTGCCGTGCTCCACGGCCTTCAGCTGGATGTGCCGGGCGATGGGCGTGGAGCCGACGAAGGACACCGCCTCGACGTCGGGGTGCTCCAGGAGCCGGTCCACCGCCTCGCGGTCGCCCTGCACCACGTTCAGCACGCCGTCGGGCAGACCGGCTTCGGCGGCCAGTTCGGCCAGCCGCAGCGACGCCGACGGGTCCTTCTCGGACGGCTTCAGGACGAAGGTGTTGCCGCAGGCGATGGCCAGCGGGAACATCCACATCGGCACCATCGCCGGGAAGTTGAACGGGGTGATGCCGGCCACCACGCCCAGCGGCTGGCGGATCGAGGCGACGTCGACCCGGGTGGAGACCTGGGTGGACAGCTCGCCCTTGAGCTGCACGCTGATGCCGCAGGCCAGCTCCACGATCTCCATGCCCCGCGCGACCTCGCCGAGGGCGTCGGAGTGCACCTTGCCGTGCTCGGCGGTGATCAGGGTGGCGATCTCGTCGCGGTGGGCGTCCAGCAGTTCCCGGTACTTGAACAGGATCGCCGTGCGCTGGGCGAGCGAGGAGGCGCCCCAGGTGGTGAACGCGTCCTTCGCGGCGGCGACGGCGGCGTCCACCTCGTCGGCGGTCGCGAACGCGACCTGCTTCTCCTGGACGCCCGTGGCCGGGTTCCATACCGGGCCGAAGCGGCCGGAGGTGCCGTCGACGGGCTTGCCGCCGATGAAGTGGCTGATGGTCTTCATGTGCGCAACGGACCTTTCGTAAGGGGGGAGTTCTACAGGTGGCGGCGGCGGACGGCGACCTCGCGGTCGTAGACCTTGCGGGCCCGCACGGCCGCCTCGCGGTCCGCCACCTCGGCCACCGGCACGTCCCACCAGGCCTCGGCCGGGGGAGCGGTGGGCGACGGGTCGGTCTCCACGTACACGCACGTGGGACGGTCCGAGGCGCGGGCCTCGGCGAGCGCGGACCGCAGTTCGCCCACCGTCTTCGCGCGCAGCACGTCCATGCCGAGGCTGGCCGCGTTGGCCGCCAGGTCGACGGGCAGCGGGGCGCCGGTGAAGGTGCCGTCCTCGGCCCGGTGGCGGTAGGCGGTGCCGTAGCGCTCGCCGCCCACCGACTCCGACAGACCGCCGATGGAGGCGTAGCCGTGGTTCTGGATCAGCACGACGTTGACCGGCAGGCGTTCCTGCACGGCGGTGACGATCTCCGTCGGCATCATCAGGTAGGTGCCGTCGCCCACCAGCGCCCACACCGGCGTACCGGGCGCCGCCTGCTGGACGCCCAGGGCGGCGGGGATCTCGTAGCCCATGCAGGAGTAGCCGTACTCCAGGTGGTACTGGCGGGGGCTGCGCGCGCGCCACAGCTTGTGCAGGTCGCCGGGGAGCGACCCGGCCGCGTTGATCACCACGTCCTCGTCGCCCACCACCGCGTCCAGCGCGCCCAGCACCTGCGTCTGCGTCGGCACCGCACTGTCGTGGTCCGCCCGGTAGGCGTCGGCGACGATCCCGTCCCAGCGCTCCTTGCCGGCCCGGTACTCGGCGGCGTACTCCTCGCCGACCCGGTACCCGTCGAGTGTCGCGGTGAGCTGCTCCAGGCCGGTGCGGGCGTCGCAGACCAGGGTGCGGGCGGCCATCTTGTGGGCGTCGAAGCCGGTGACGTTGAGGTTGAGGAAGCGCACGTCCGGGTTCTGGAAGAGGGTGCCGGAGGCGGTGGTGAAGTCGGTGTAGCGGGTGCCCACCCCGATCACCAGGTCGGCGGTGCGGGCCAGGTCGTTGCTGACCGCGGTGCCGGTGTGGCCGATGCCGCCGAGGTCGGCGGGGTCGTCGTGGCGCAGGGAGCCCTTGCCGGCCTGGGTGGAGGCGACGGGGATCCCGGTCGCGTCCGTGAACGCCTTCAGCGCCTCCTCGGCCTCGCTGTGGTGGACGCCGCCGCCCGCGACGAGCAGCGGGCGGCGCGCGGACCGGACCGCCTCGGCCGCCGCGGCCAGTTCGACCGGGTCCGGCGCGGTCCGCCGTACGTACCAGACGCGGTCGGCGAAGAACTCCTCCGGCCAGTCGTACGCCTCCGCCTGCACGTCCTGGGGGAGGGCCAGGGTGACCGCGCCGGTCTCGGCGGGGTCGGCGAGCACCCGCATCGCCTGGAGCGCGGACGGGATCAGGGCCTCGGGGCGGGTGATCCGGTCGAAGAAGCGGGACACCGGGCGCAGGGTGTCGTTGACGGACACGTCGGGGCCGGCCGGGTGCTCCAGCTGCTGCAGCAGCGGGTCGGCGGCCCGGCCGGCGAAGTAGTCGCCGGGCAGCAGCAGGACCGGCAGCCGGTTGATGGTGGCCAGCGCGGCGCCGGTCACCAGGTTGGTCGCGCCGGGGCCGATCGACGTGGTGACCGCCTGCGCGGAGAGCCGGTTGAGCTGGCGGGCGTGGCCGACGGCCGCGTGCACCATGGACTGCTCGTTGCGGCCCTGGTGGTAGGGCATGACGTCGGCGTACTCGACGAGTGCCTGCCCGATGCCCGCCACGTTGCCGTGGCCGAAGATGCCCCACGTTCCGGAGATGAGCCGGCGGCGTACGCCGTCCCGCTCGGTGTACTGGGCGGACAGGAACCGCACCAGGGCCTGCGCGGTCGTCAGTCGGCGGGTGGCGGCGCTCATGCGGACCTCTCCGGGGCGGTGTAGAGGGGCAGTCGGGGGTCGACGGGCTGGTCCGGCCAGGTGTCGCGGATCCAGGCGTGGTCGGGGTGGTCGCAGATCAGCCAGGCGCGCTCGTCCTCGGGCCCGGCCATCACGTTGAGGTAGTACATGTGGTGGCCGGGCACCGCCATGGACGGCCCGTGCCAGCCGTCCGGGATGAGGACCACGTCGCCGTCGCGCACCTCGGCCAGCACGTCGGTGTCCCGGCCCGGTCCGGAGGGCGAGACCCGCTGGTAGCCCAGGCCCGGGGTGCCGTCGTGGGCGGCGAACTCGAAGTAGTAGATCTCCTCCAGCACGGACTCCTCGCCGGGCCGGTGCTCGTCGTGCTTGTGCGGCGGGAAGGACGACCAGTTGCCGCCCGGGGTGAGCACCTCGACGGCGATCAGCTTGTCGCACTCGAAGACCCCGGCGGCGCCGAAGTTGTTGACCTGGCGGGAGCAGTTGCCGGTGCCGCGCAGCTCCACGGGCACGTCGGAGGCGGGCCCGTAGCGGGCGGGCAGCCGGCGGGTGCAGCGGGCGCCGGTGAGCGCGAACCGTCCGCCGGCGGCGCTGGTGACGCTCGCCCGGGCGTCGCGCGGGACGTAGGCGAAGTCGGTGACGCCGTCGAACACACTGGTGCGGCCGGTGAGTTCGAAGGTCTCGTGGCCGAAGTCGTCGTCCGCGGTGACCGTGCAGCCGCCGCTCAGCGGCAGCACGATCCACTCGCTGTCGCCGGTGTCGAAGGTGTGGCTGCCGCCGGGCGGCAGTTCGAGCACGCGCAGACTGGAGTATCCCCAGCCGGCGCTCTCCGGGCTGATGTCGACCAGGTGGGGGCCGGCCGAGGCGCGGCCCGCGGGGAGGTGATGCGTCATGGCAGCCTTTCGTCTCACAACAGGCCGACGGCGGTGTCCACCGCCGCCTCCACGGTGCCGGAGGCCGGGTACAGCAGTGAGCGGCCGACGACCATCCCCTGCACCGAGGGCAGCCGCAGGGCCTTGCCCCACCGTTCGTACGCCGCGTCCTGGTCGCCGACCTCGCCGCCGAGGAGCACCACGGGCAGGGTGGAGGTGCGGAGCACCTCGGCCATGTCGTCGGCGTTCTCGGTGACCGGCAGCTTCAGCCAGGTGTAGGCGGAGGTGCCGCCGAGGCCGGAGGCGATGGCGACGGACCGGGTGACCGCCTCGGCGGAGAGGTCGTTGCGGACCCGGCCGTCGACGCGGCGGGATATGAACGGCTCGACGAACACCGGCAGGCGGCGCTCGGCCATCGCGTCGATCGCGCGGGCGGTGGACTCCAGGGTGGTCAGCGAGCCCGGGTCGTCGTAGTCGACGCGGACCAGCAGCTTGCCCGCGTCGAAGCCGAGGCGTTCGATGTCCTCGGGCCGGTGGCCGGTGAAGCGGTCGTCCATCTCGAACGCGGCGCCGGCCAGGCCGCCGCGGTTCATCGACCCCATGACCACCTTGTTCTCCAGCGCCCCGAGCAGGAGCAGGTCCTCCAGGACGTCCGCGGTGGCCAGCACCCCGTCGACGCCCGGCCGGGACAGCGCGACGCACAGGCGTTCCAGCAGGTCGGCCCGGTCGGCCATGGCCAGGGGCCGGCCGCCGACGCCGAGCGCGCCGCGGGCCGGGTGGTCGGCGGCCACGATCATGAGCCGTCCGCTGTCGCCGATCAGCGGGCGGCGGGACCGGCGCGCGGCCGCCTCCGCGACGGCCTCGGGGTGACGGGCCCGGACCGTGGTGAGGTCGGGAATGCTGAGATTCAAGACAGGGGCTCCGTTTCAGGGCTGGCCCGGCCGGCCGGCCGCGGTCGGCGACTCGGCCCGGGCGAGGAGGTCCGCGACCTCCGGTGCGGTCGGCATGGCGGACGAACAAGCGAGGCGCGAGGCGACCAGCGCGCCGGCGGCGTTGGCGTGCCGCATGGTCTTCTCCAGGTCCCAGCCGGCCAGCAGCCCGTGGCAGAGCGAGCCGCCGAAGGCGTCGCCCGCGCCGAGCCCGTTGACCACGTCGACCGGCACCGGCGGCACCTCGGCCCGGGTGCCGTCGCGGTGCACCGCGAGGACGCCCTTGGGGCCCTGCTTGACCACGGCCAGCTCCACGCCGGCCGCGAGCAGCGCCTCGGCGCAGGCGGCGGGCTCGCGCACGCCGGTGGCGACCTCGCACTCGTCGAGGTTGCCGACCGCGACGGTCGTGTGGCGCAGGGCCTCGCGGTAGTACGGGCGGGCCTCGTCGGGGTCGCGCCAGAACATCGGGCGCCAGTCGAGGTCGAAGACGGTGGGCCCGGACTTGGCGCGGGCCTCCAGAGCGGCGAGCGTGGCCGAGCGGCTGGGCTCCTCGCTGAGCCCGGTGCCGGTGACCCAGAAGATGCCGGCGGCGCGCACCGCCCCGAGGTCCAGCTCCTCGGCGTGGATCTCCAGGTCGGGGGCCTTGGGCCGGCGGTAGAAGTACAGCGGGAAGTCGTCCGGCGGGAAGATCTCGCAGAACGTCACCGGCGTCGGGTACGCGGCGACCGGGGTGACCCAGCGGTCGTCGACGCCGAAGTCCTTCAGCGCCTCGTGCAGGTAGGTGCCGAAGGGGTCGTCGCCGGTGCGGCTGACGAGCGCGGTGGAGCGGCCCAGCCGGGCCGCGGCGACGGCGACGTTGGCGGCCGAGCCGCCCAGGAACTTCCCGAACGTCTCCACCTTCGGCAGCGGCACTCCGGTCTGCAGGGGGTAGAGGTCGACCCCGATGCGGCCCATCGTGATCAGGTCGAAATACTGTGGTGAGACGGTCATTGAGCGACGCTCCTCGAGCTGCTGGGGATGCGGGTCCCAAGGCGCCCTGAAACGGTGGGGGCGTGGTTTCCGGGGGCCTGCCGCCTCTCAGGTGTAGGTCGCGGAGGGCGGCGGTGTCAAGGGTTTGTACTTACATTCGGACTAGCTCGTGAAATGATGTCTTAACAAAGTATTGACAGCGGGCGCGACACGGGATTTGATCCGGTCCCAGCACACCAGCCGTTTCCACGGCACACACCCCGGACTCCCGAGGATCCGGGCCGGATCCTCGGACTCCCGCCCTTTCCCCCGTGTAGCACAGTGAGGTGCAGGCAACGATGGACCGCTCTTCGCACACCCGCTCCCGCAGAATCGCCCCGTACGTCGCGGTGGCCGCGGCAGCCGCCCTGACCCTCGCCGGCTGCTCCAGCGGCTCCGGCGGCAAGAAGTCGGAGGAGGGCGGCGCCGAGGCGTCGGCGGGCAAGGCCTCCACGCCCCGCATGACCGTCGCCCTCGTCACCCACCAGGCCCCCGGCGACACCTTCTGGGACATCGTCCGCAAGGGCGCCGAGGCCGCGGCGGCCAAGGACAACATCAAGCTGGTCTACTCCGCCGACCCGAACGCGGGCAACCAGGCCAACCTGGTGCAGAACGCGATCGACCAGAAGGTCGACGGCATCGCCGTCACCCTCGCCAAGCCCGACGCGCTCAAGGGCGTCATCGCCAAGGCGGAGGCGGCCGGCATCCCGGTCGTCGGCCTGAACTCCGGTCTCAGCGACTGGAAGGAGCTCGGCCTGCTGGAGTTCTTCGGCCAGGACGAGTCCGTCGCCGGTGAGGCCTTCGGCAAGAAGCTCAACGAGGTCGGCGCCAAGAACGCCGTCTGCGTCATCCAGGAACAGGGCAACGTCGGGCTCACCCAGCGGTGCGCCGGCCTGGAGAAGACCTTCGAGGGCAAGACCCAGGTCCTGAACGTCAACGGCACCGACATGCCGTCGGTGAAGTCGACGATCACCGCCAAGCTGAAGCAGGACTCCTCGATCGACTACGTCGCCACCCTCGGCGCCCCCTTCGCCGCGACCGCGGTGCAGTCGGTCGCCGACGCCGGCAGCAAGGCGAAGGTCGCCACCTTCGACCTCAACAAGGACCTGACCAAGGCCATCAAGGCCGGCGACATCGAGTTCGCCGTCGACCAGCAGCCCTACCTCCAGGGCTACCTCGCGGTGGACGGCCTGTGGCTGTACAAGAACAACGGCAACTACAGCGGCGGCGGCGAGCAGCCGGTCCTCACCGGCCCGGCCTTCGTCGACGAGTCCAACGTCGACGTGATCGACGGCTTCGCCGCGAAGGGCACCCGGTGATGAGCATGGCGCAGCAGGCTGAGCCGGCGGTGACCCCACCGCCGGCCCCCGGCCCCAAGGAGAGCGACGGACGTACCGTGCGGCGCCCGCTGGCGCTGCGCCTCCTGGCCCGTCCCGAGGTGGGTGTCTTCCTCGGGGCCCTGGCCATCCTGGTCTTCTTCCTGATCATGGCGCCGACCTTGCGTCAGGGCAGTTCGATGTCGACGGTCCTCTACCAGTCGTCGACCATCGGGATCATGGCGCTGCCCGTGGCGCTGCTGATGATCGGCGGCGAGTTCGACCTCTCCGCAGGCGTCGCCGTCGTCACCTCGGCGCTCACCGCGAGCATGCTCAGCTACCAGCTGACCATGAACGTCTGGGTCGGTGTGATCGTCGCCCTCGTGGTGTCCCTGGCGGTCGGCATGTTCAACGGCTGGATGCTGGTCAAGACCGGACTGCCCAGCTTCCTGATCACCCTGGGCACCTTCCTGATGCTCCAGGGACTCAACCTCGCGGTGACCAAACTCGTCACCACCAACGTCGCCACCGACGACATCAGCGACATGGACGGCTTCGACCAGGCCAAGGCCCTGTTCGCGTCCTCCTTCGACGTCGGCGGTGTCCAGGTCAAGATCACGGTGGTGTGGTGGCTGGTCTTCGCCGCGCTCGCCACCTGGGTCCTGCTGCGCACCAAGTACGGCAACTGGATCTTCGCCGTCGGAGGCAACAAGGAGAGCGCCCGCGCGGTGGGCGTCCCCGTCACCTTCACCAAGATCTCGCTGTTCATGCTGGTCGGCTTCGGCGCCTGGTTCGTCGGCATGCACAACCTGTTCTCCTTCAACACCGTGCAGTCCGGCGAGGGCGTGGGCCAGGAGCTCATCTACATCGCCGCGGCGGTCATCGGCGGCTGTCTGATGACCGGCGGCTACGGCTCCGCCATCGGCCCGGTGTTCGGCGCCTTCATGTTCGGCATGGTGCAGCAGGGCATCGTCTTCGCCGGGTGGAACCCCGACTGGTTCAAGGCCTTCCTCGGCGTGATGCTCCTCGGCGCCGTCCTCATCAACCTGTACGTCCAGCGCACGGCGACCCGGAGGTGACCGCAATGACCGACAAGACCACCGGCACCCACGGTGCCGTCCTGAAGGACACCCCGCCCGCCGGCGACCACCCCCTGGTGGAGCTTCGCGGGGCCGGCAAGTCCTACGGCAACATCCGCGCCCTGCACGGCGTCGACCTCAGCGTCCACCCCGGCAAGGTGACCTGCGTCCTCGGCGACAACGGCGCCGGCAAGTCCACCCTCATCAAGATCATCTCCGGGCTGCACCAGCACACCGAGGGCGAGTTCCTCGTCGACGGCGAGCCGGTGCGCTTCTCCACCCCCCGTGAGGCCCTCGACCGGGGCATCGCCACCGTCTACCAGGACCTCGCGGTCGTCCCGCTGATGCCGGTCTGGCGGAACTTCTTCCTCGGCTCCGAGATGACCAAGGGCCCCTGGCCCGTGCGCCGCCTCGACATCGAGCGGATGAAGAAGACCGCGGACGAGGAACTGCGCAACATGGGCATCGTCCTGGACGACCTGGAGCAGCCCATCGGCACGCTCTCCGGCGGACAGCGCCAGTGCGTCGCCATCGCCCGCGCGGTCTACTTCGGCGCCCGCGTCCTCATCCTGGACGAGCCCACCGCCGCCCTCGGCGTCAAGCAGTCCGGCGTCGTCCTGAAGTACATCGCCATGGCCCGCGACCGCGGCCTCGGCGTCATCTTCATCACCCACAACCCGCACCACGCCTACATGGTGGGCGACCACTTCAACGTGCTGCGTCTGGGCACGCTGGAACTCTCCGCGTCCCGCGGCGAGGTCGGCCTGGAGGAACTCACCAACCACATGGCGGGCGGCGCCGAACTGGCCGCCCTCAAGCACGAGCTGGCGCAGGTCCGCGGCGTCGACACCGAGGAACTGCCCGGGGACGGCGCCGTCCCGTCCCCCGCCGCCGCAACACCGGAAGGAAAGTCCTGACATGGCAGTCGCGCTCGACCGCATCAGGGTGGGCTCCGCCCCCGACTCCTGGGGCGTCTGGTTCCCCGACGACCCGCAGCAGGTGCCCTGGCAGCGCTTCCTCGACGAGGTCGCCGAGGCCGGCTACTCCTGGATCGAACTCGGCCCCTACGGCTACCTCCCCACCGACCCCGCCCGCCTCAACGACGAGGTGCAGCGCCGCGGCCTGAAGGTCTCCGCCGGCACCATCTTCTGCGGGCTGCACCGCGGGCCGTCCGAGTGGGACGCCACCTGGGAGCAGGTCAGCCGGGTGGCCGCCCTCACCCGCGACATGGGTGCCGAGCACCTCGTCGTCATCCCCTCCTTCTGGCGCGACGACAAGACCGCCGAGATCCTGGAGGCCCCCGAACTCACCACCGAGCAGTGGCGCCACCTGAGTACCGGCATGGAGCGGCTGGGCCGCGAGGTCCGCGACACCTACGGCCTCGACATCGTGGTCCACCCGCACGCCGACACCCACATCGACACCGAGGAGCACGTCGAGCGCTTCCTCGACTCCACCGACTCCGACGTGGTCAACCTCTGCCTCGACACTGGCCACTACGCCTACTGCGGCGGCGACAGCGTCAAGCTGATCGAGACCTACGGCGAACGCATCGGCTACCTGCACCTCAAGCAGGTCGACCCGGACATCCTCGCCGACGTCGTCAAGAACGAGATCCCCTTCGGGCCCGCCGTGCAGCGCGGCGTGATGTGCGAGCCGCCCGGCGGCGTGCCCGAGCTGGAGCCGGTCCTGGTGGCCGCCCAGAAGCTGGGCGTGGACCTGTTCGCCATCGTCGAGCAGGACATGTACCCCTGCGAGCCCGACAAGCCGCTGCCGATCGCCGTCCGCACCCGCAAGTTCCTCCGCTCCTGCGGCGCCTGACGAACCGACAGGAAGGCGGTACGCCATGAACCGGCGCGAACCCCTGGGCATCGCCGTCATCGGGGCCGGCCGGATGGGCGCCGACCACGTGCGCCGCATCGACCGGACCATCGGCGGTGCCCGGGTCGCCGCCGTGGCCGACGTGGACGCGGCGCGGGCCGAGGCCGTCGCCGCGGACATCGAGGGCTGCACCGCCCACACCGACCCGGCCGCCGCGATGGCCGCCCCCGGCGTCGACGCCGTCCTCGTCGCCTCGCCCGGCCCGGCCCACGAGGCCACCCTCCTCGCCGCGATCGAGCACGACCTGCCCGTCCTGTGCGAGAAGCCGCTCACCCCCGACGCGGCCTCCGCCCTGCGCGTCATGGAGGCCGAACAGGCCCTCGGCCACCGCCGGGTCCAGGTCGGCTTCATGCGCCGCTACGACGCGGAGTACGTGCGGCTGAAGGCCCTGCTGGACAGCGGGCAGCTCGGCCGCCCCCTGATGCTGCACAACCGCCACCGCAACGTGGCCAGCCCGCCCTTCTTCACCAGCTCCATGCTCATCACCGACTCCGTGGCCCACGAGGTCGACGCCACCCGCTGGCTGCTCGGTCACGAGATCACCGCGGTGACCGTGCTGCGGCCCGCCGCGTCGGCCGGCGCCCCGGAGGGACTGCGCGACCCGCAGTTCGTCGTGCTGGAGACCGACGGCGGCGCCCTCTCCGACGTGGAGATCTTCGTCAACTGCGGCTTCGGCTACCAGGTCCAGGCCGAGGCGGTCTGCGAACGCGGCACCGCCCGCATCGGCGACGGCCACGCCCTGGTGACCAACATGGCCGGGCGCTGGGGCGGCACCATCACCCAGGACTGGAGCGAGCGCTTCGCCCAGGCCTACGACGACGAGGTCCGGGCCTGGGTGGACTCCACCCGGCGCGGCGAGGTCACCGGCCCCGGCGTCTGGGACGGTTACGCGGCGGCCGCGGTCTGCGAGGCGGGCGTGCGCGCCCTGGAGAACGGCGGCCGGGTCGAGGTCGACCTGGTGGACCGGCCCGCCCTGTACCGGTGACCCATGACGTGTGGGGCGGCCCCCTCGGAGGGGGCCGCCCCACACGTCGTCGCCGTTCCGGCCGGTCAGTGCCCGGGCGCGGTGCGCGGCCGGACGGGAAGACCGGCCGCGCGGTAGCAGGCGTCCGCCAGCGTCATGGTCGCCGGCGCGTCGTCCGCGGCCGGCGGCAGCCGGGTGCCGCGGAGCACCGCGTCGGCGAACGCCTCCAGCTGGTACGCGTACGACGAGCGGGTGCCCAGGCGCTCCGTCCGGGATCCCGCGCCGGTGCGGACCACGACCCAGTCGTCCAGGTGCGGCAGGACGAAGTTCGCGGCCCGCGCCTCGCCCCGGGTGCCGACGATCCGCGGGCTCGTCTCCAGCCCGCCGTACGCCATGTGGCAGCGGGCGGTGCCGGTGGCGCCGCCGGGGTACGCCAGGTCGGCGTCCAGCCACTCGTCCACGCCCGGCGCGCCCGCCGGTTCGGCGGCCCGGGCCGCCACCGGGTGCGGGGCACCGCCGGCCCACGGGGCGAGCCCGCGCAGCGCGTGCAGGCCGTAGCAGCCGAGGTCCATCAGGGCGCCCCCGGCCAGCGACAGCGACCAGCGCGGGTCACCGGCGTCCGGAGCGGGGATCGCCACCAGGGCCTCGGCGTGGCGCAGCGCGCCGAGCGCGCCGGAGGCCGGCAGCTCGTGCACGCGCCGGGTGACCGGGTGGAAGAGGTAGCGGAACGCCTCCATGAACACCGTCCCCGCCCGCGCGGCCGCCTCCCGCACCTCCCGCGCCTCCTCGGCGTTGCTCGCCGACGACTTCTCCGTCAGCACGTGCTTCCCGGCGGCGAGCGCGGCCAGGTGGTACGGCCCGTGCAGGCCGTTGGCCAGGGGGTTGCAGACGACCTCGACCTCCGGGTCGGCCGGCAGCTCCGCGTAGGAGGCGAGGACCCGTTCCACACCGTGCGCGGCGGCGAACGCCTCCGCCCGGAAACGGTCGCGGGCGGTCACCGTCACTTCGACGGTGACCGCCCACGTGGGCCGGACCGCTCAGAGCACGCTGGATGTTCCGAGCCGCTCCCGGGACCCGATGCGCAGGGGCCGTGAGGCCCGGCCCGGTCCGCTCATGCCCGGCGTACCTCCTCCAGGGTGACGGGGCGGTGCTCGTGCAGCGACAGGGTGCACGCCTCGGCGATCCAGCCGGCCTCCAGCGCGTCCTCGATGGTGCACGGAGAGGGCCGGGAACCGGCCACCACCTCGGTGAACGCCGCCAGTTCGGCCCGGTAGGCGTCGGCGAAGCGGTCCATGAAGAAGTCGTGCGGGGTGCCGGCGGGGAAGGTGACGCCCGGCTCCACCGACCGCAGCGGCAGCTTGTCCTCCAGGCCGACCGCGATGGAGTCCCGGAAGCCGTGGATCTCCATGCGCACGTCGTAACCGCGGGCGTTGTGACGGCTGTTGGAGACGACGGCGAGGGTGCCGTCGTCCAGGGTGAGGACCGCGCCGGTGGTGTCGGCGTCGCCCGCCTCCCGGATGTGGTCGGCACCCCGGTTGGCGCCGGCCGCGTAGACCTCGGTCACCTCCCGGCCGGTCACCCAGCGGATGATGTCGAAGTCGTGCACCGAGCAGTCCCGGAAGATGCCGCCGGAGGCGGCGATGTACGCGGCCGGCGGCGGCGCCGGGTCCAGCGTCGTCGACCGCACGGTGTGCAGGGTGCCCAGCTCCCCGCCGGCCACGGCCTCCCGGGCGGCGACGAACCCGGCGTCGAAGCGGCGGTTGTAGCCGATCTGCACCGGCACGCCGCTGCCCGCGACCCGCTCCAGCACCGAGACGCCCTCGGCCATGGTGCGGGCCACCGGCTTCTCGCAGAAGACCGGGACGCCCGCCTCCACACAGGCCAGGATCAGCCCCGGGTGGGCGTCGGTCGCGGCGGCCACCACCACGCCGTCCACCCCGGCCGCGAGCACGGCCTCGGGCGAGTCGGCGACCTGGGCGCCGAACCGCTCGGCGGCGGCCTTCGCGGCCTGGGCGTACGGGTCGGACACGACGAGCGACTCGACGGCGTCGAGTCCGGACAGGGTCTCGGCGTGGAAGGCGCCGATCCGGCCGAGGCCGAGGATTCCGATGCGCATGGGGTGGTGCTCCTTGGGTGCGGGGTGCGGGGTGCGGGGTGCGGGGACGGGTGCGGTCAGTCGAGGCCGCCGAGGACGTTCTGGTCCCAGTCGATGACGGACCCGGTGACGACTCCGGAACGGTCGGACAGCAGCAGGACCACGAAGTCGGCGATCTCGTCCGGCTGGCCCAGCTTGCCCATCGGCAGCCGCTCGGCGGCCCGGTCGCGCCAGTCGTCACCGGCTCCGTGGAAGGCGCGCTGGGTGGCGTCCTCGCCCTCGGTGGCGGTCCAGCCGATGTTCAGGCCGTTGATCCGGATGCGGTCCCACCGGTGGGCGTGGGCCGCGTTCCGGGTCAGACCCGCCAGCCCGGCCTTCGCGGCGACGTACGGCGCGAGGAACGGCTGCCCGCCGTGCGCCGACGAGGTGATGATGTTGACGACCGTCCCCGGCGCCTCCCGCCGCACCATGTCCGCGACCGCGGCCTGCATGGCGAAGAACGGCGCCTTCAGATTGATCGCGATGTGCTGGTCGAACAGCTCGGGCGTGGTGTCCAGCAGGGTCCCGCGGGTGGTCAGTCCGGCCGAGTTCACCAGGCAGTCGACCCGGCCGTACTCCCGGACCACCTGGGCGACGGCGTCCTTCGCCTGCCCGGCGTCGGCCAGGTCGGCGCGGACGAACGACGCCTTGCCGCCCGCCGCGGCCAGCTCGGCCACCAGGGCCTCACCGGGTTCCTGGCGCCGCCCGGTGACGGCCACGACCGCCCCCTCGCGGACGGCGGCCCGTGCGATGGCGGCACCGACGCCCTGACTGCCGCCGTTGACGAGGACGACCTTGTCGTCGAGAAGTCCCATTGACGTTCCGGTTCCTTTCAGCTCGCGCGCCGCCGGGCACCGGCCCGCAGCTCGTCCCGCAGGGTGCGCGCGGTCCACCCCTCGCGCAGCGCCCGCCGTACCACGTCCGCCTGCGAGGGCGGGGCCAGACCCTCGACCGGCGGGTCGTTGTCGAGGTTGGTGGGGAAGGGGTAGCCCTCGGCGCTCGCGGCGATCACGTTCTCCAGCCACTGCTCCCCGGCGCCCTCCTCCCGGCGCCGCAGCAGCACCGGGTAGACCGCGCCGGCCACCGCCTCGCGGTCGACCGACTCCATCGCCCGGCCGAACGCGGACGAGACCTGGAGCAGGTTCGCCATCCGCCGGATGTCCGCGGAGCGGTTGGCGCCGGCGGCGTGGAACAGCGCCGGGTTGAAGAACACGGCGTCGCCCTTGGCCAGCGGGAGCTGCACGTGGTGTTCCTCGAAGTACGCCTGGAACGCGGGCAGCCGCCAGGCGAGGTAGCCGGGCTCGAACTTCTGTGAGTGCGGCAGGTAGAGGGTGGGCCCGGACTCCACCGGCATGTCGCAGTGCGCGACCGCGCCCTGGAGGGTGAGGACGGGGGACAGGCGGTGCACGTGCGCCGGGTAGCCGGCGGCGGCCTCGTCCGACAGGAAGCCGAGGTGGTAGTCGCGGTGCACGGTCTGCGCGGCGCCGCCCGGGTTGACCACGTTGACCTGCGAGGTGACCTGGTAGCCGGGGCCCAGCCAGGCGGTGGAGACCAGTGCGATCACGTCGTTGGCGTAGTAGTCGGCGAACACCTCCGGGTCGTGCAGGGCGGCCTTCTCCAGGGCGTTCCACACCCGGTCGTTGGCGCCCGGCTTGGCGAAGTGGTCACCGGCGGCAGCACCCGAGGCGCGCTGCGCCGCGATCAGCGCGTCGAAGACGGCGGTGGCCCGGTCGACGACCTCCGCATCGGCGAAGGCGCCGCGGATCACCACGATGCCGGGGCCGTCGGCGAGGGCGCGGACCAGTTCGGACTGCACCGCGCGGCGGTCGGCGAGCGCCAGCCGGTCGGCGTCGTACAGCAGGACGTTCCGCTCGGTGCCGGAGGCGTGCGGATAGGCGGCGGCGTCGGTCGTCCGTTCGACCAGTGCGCGGAAGGCGTCCAGGTCGCAGTCCTGCTCGGAGAACCAGGCGGCGGCCGGCGCGGAAGCGGCGGGGGCGGACGCGGGGGAGGGGGTGGAAGCGGCGGAGATGGACATCTTCGTCCCTTCGGGTCACGGGGCGACTCGGTTCTGCCATTCTTGTCAGTACAAAGCCTTCGAACAACCAGCAGCGAGCCATCAAAAACCCCTCAACGGCCGGAGGAGCGGAACGCATGGGCCACCCCTTCCCGATCCGGGAAATCGCACGTCAGGCAGGTCTGAGCGAGGCCACCGTGGACCGGGTGCTCAACGGGCGGGGCGGAGTGCGGGAGAGCACCGCGCAGGAGGTGCACCGGGCCATCGCCGACCTGGACCGCCAGCGCACCCAGGTCCGGCTGGTCGGCCGGACCTTCATGGTGGACATCGTCATGCAGTCGCCGGAGCGCTTCTCCACCGCGGTGCGCGCCGCGCTGGAGGCCGAACTGCCCGCCCTGCACCCGGCCGTGGTCCGCTCCCGCTTCCACTTCCGGGAGACCGGACCGGTCACGGAACTGGTCGCCCTCCTGGACCGGATCGGCCGGCGCGGCTCGCAGGGCGTGATCCTCAAGGCGCCCGACGTCCCCGAGATCACCGCCGCCGTGGGCCGGCTCGCGGCGGCCGGCGTCCCGGTGGTGACCCTGGTGACCGACCTCCCGGCGAGCGCCCGGGTCGGCTACGTCGGCAGCGACAACCGCGCCGCCGGCGCCACCGCCGCCTACCTGATGGGCCAGTGGCTCGGCGACCGCCCCGGCAACGTCCTCACCAGCCTCAGCAGCGGCTTCTTCCGCAACGAGGAGGAGCGCGAGATGGGTTTCCGCAGCGCCATGCGGGCCCGGCACCCCGAGCGCGCGCTCGTCGAGATCGCCGAGGGCCAGGGCCTGGACGCCACCCAGTACGACCTCGTCCGGGCCGCCCTCGACCGCGATCCGGAGATCCGCGCGGTGTACTCGATCGGCGGCGGCAACATCGCCACCCTGCGCGCCTTCGAGGACGCCGGGCGCGAGTGCGCCGTCTTCGTCGCCCACGACCTCGACCAGGACAACACCCGGCTGCTGCGCGAGCACCGGCTGTCCGCCGTGCTCCACCACGACCTGCGCCAGGACCTCCGCGAGGCGTGCCACATCGTGATGCGCGCCCACGGCGCCCTGCCGCCCGCGGGGCCCAGCCTGCCGTCGGCGATACAGGTGGTCACGCCGTACAACATGCCGTTGCGAAGCCTGGGGTGACGGGCTGACCGGGTGACCCGGTGACGGGGTGACGGGCTGACCGGGTGACCCGGTGACGGGGTGACGGGGTGACGGGGTGACGGGCCGGCGGCGGGACGGCCGTCGGGCCGGTGGACGTCTGCCCCCGGGGGAAGCCGGCTCGGGGCAAGAGTGCGCCGGTGGACGGGCGGGGGCCGACGGGCGGGCGGGCCGCGGCCCGCGCGCGTACCGGGTGAACCGCCGGCGGGGCGGGCGTGTATCCCGGGCCCGCCCGGCCCGGTTGCCTACCGTCGGCGCATGAAGAAGCCGAACCCGGAGGGCGACCCCGACCGTCTGCTGACCCTCGCCGACGGGGTGTTCGCCATCGCCATCACCCTGCTCGTCCTGGACCTCTCCGTGCCGCAGGGACTCAGCGCCGACGACTACCACCAGCAACTGCGCGACCAGCTGCCCAACCTGGGCGCGTACGTCGTCAGCCTGCTGGTGCTGGCGAGCTTCTGGCGCGACCACCGGGCGATGTTCCGCACGGTCCGGCAGGTGGACGGCCACGTCATCTCGCTGACCGTCGTCGGTCTGGGCCTCGCGGCCCTGCTCCCGTTCCCCACCTCGCTCATCTCGGAGTACGGCGGGGAGACCGTCTCGGTCGTCGTCTACTCGGTGGCGGTCGCCGCGCTCGGTCTCGTCCACCTCGCGCTGGCCGCCGTCATCTCCCGGCGTCCCTGGCTGCGCGACGACACCGGCCCGGTGCGCGACGAACGGATCTCCGCCGTCGACCTGGGCGCCACGGTGGCGGTGTTCCTGGTCACCATCCCGCTCGCCCTGCTGATCGGTCCGGCCGCCATGTGGTGGTGGCTGGTGCTGGTCCCGGTCAAGGTGTGGCTGGGCAACAAGGCGGAGGCGGCGGCCGGATGACACCGGCCCACGGCCTCAGGGCCCCGTGCCGCTCGGCGGACGGAGCAGCGAACTGCTGCCGTCTCCGGTGCGCTCAGCCGCCCGAAGCGTCCTCCCCGCCCACCGGCACCCACGTCCCCCGCTCCACCGAGAGGGCCATCGCGTCCAGCACCCCCGCGCTGTGGACCGCGTCCGCCAGGGTCGCGCCGTGGGGGGTGCCCTCGGCGACCGAACGGAGGAAGCGGTACGCCTCGATCACCTTGAGGTCGTCGTAGCCCATGGCGTTGGCGGCGCCCGGCTGGAACGCGGCGAACTCCCCGTCGCCCGGGCCGACGTGGACCGTGCTCACCGGCTGGTCCTGGTAGGAGGTGCCGCGGCTGACGCCCAGCTCGTTCATCCGGCGGAAGTCCCAGAAGACCGCGCCCCGGGTGCCGTGGACCTCGAAACCGTAGTTGTTCTGCTCGCCGACGGAGACCCGGCAGGCCTCCAGCACGCCCCGGGCTCCGGAGGCGAAGCGCAGCAGGCAGCTCACGTAGTCCTCGTTCTCCACCGGTCCGAGTTCACCGCCCGACGCCCGGGAGTGGCCGGCCGTCGCCCCGGTCGGACGGGCCCGCTCCGGCACGAAGACGGCCGTGTCGGCGGTGAGGGAGGCGATGTCCCCGAGCAGGAAGCGGGCCAGGTCCGCGCCGTGCGAGGCGAGGTCGCCCAGCACGCCGCTGCCGCCCCGCTCCCGCTCGTAACGCCAGGTCAGCGCGCCCTCGGGGTGGGCGGCGTAGTCACTGAACAGCCGGATGCGCAGGTGCGTGACGGTGCCGATGCCGCCGGAGGCGATCAGCTCGCGAGCGGCCTCCACGGCGGGGGCGTTGCGGTAGTTGAAGCCGACCGCACCCTGCACGCCCGCCCGCGCCACCGCGTCGGCCACCGCGCGGGCGTCCCCGGAGGTGAGGCCGACCGGCTTCTCGATCCAGATGTGCTTGCCCGCCTCCGCCATGGCGACACCGATCTCGCGGTGCAGGAAGTTGGGCGCCGTGATGCTGACGGCCCGCACCCGCGGGTCGGCGGCCACCTCGCGCCAGTCGCGGGTCGCGGAGGCGAAACCGAAGCGCTCGGCGGCCTCCTCGGCCCGGCCGGGCACCTCCTCCGCCACCGCGACCAGTTCCGGGCGCAGAGCGAGCTGCGGATAGTGGTGCGCCACGCGCGCGTACGCCTGGGTGTGCACCCGCCCCATCCAGCCGAATCCGACGACGGCGACGCCCAGCGCATCCACCATGAGAGCCTCTTCTTTGGACCGATCCAGAACGTGTCCCGGTCACCCTGAACGCCACGTCACAGCGGTGTCAAGAGCTTGACGGCGGATCCACCGCATGGAACGGTCCAACCCATGAGAGCGCCGACGATCCGCGATGTGGCCGAACGGGCCGGTGTGTCCAAGTCCTTGGTCTCGCTGGTGCTGCGCGGCGCCGGCCCGGTGCGGCCGGAGAAACGGGACGCCGTGCTGCGGGCGGCGCGGGAACTCGGCTACCGGCCCAACACCGCGGCCCGCAGCCTCAGCGAGCGCCGCGGGCAGCCGGATCTCGCCCACCCGGGGCCGGACGGCCCGCGGACCGTCCCGCTGGTCGGGGTGATCCTCAACGACCTGCGCAATCCCTGGTTCGTCGACCTCCTGGAAGGGCTCGACTCCGTGCTCCGTGCGAGCGGGCTGCGGATGGTGCTCACCGACGCCCGCCTCAACCGCCGCACCGGCCAGGACCCCGTGGACCCCTTCCGGGACCTGGGCGTCGACGGCCTGGTCGTGGTGGGCACGCTGCCCGACCCGGACGGCCTCCGGGCGGTCGCCGAGCGGATCCCGGTGGTCCTGGCCGGCGCCCGCGAACCCGTGCCCCCGGAGGTGGACGTGGTCGCGGGCGACGACGAACGCGGCACCCGCCTGGTCATCGAGCACCTGATCGGCCTCGGCCACCGGCGCATCGCGCACCTCGCCGGATACGGCGCCGTGGGCGCCCTGCGGCAGCGCGCGTTCGAGGAGACGATGCGCCGCCACGGCCTGGCCGACGAGGGCCGCGTCGAGCCCGGCGACATGACCGAGGAGGGCGGCTACCGCGCCGCCGTCCGCCTGCTCAGCCGCCCCGGCCGGCCCACCGCGATCCTCGCCGTGAACGACATCACCGGCGTCGGCGCCCTCTCGGCGGCCGAGGAACTGGGGCTGCGCGTCCCCCACGACGTGTCCGTCACCGGCTACGACAACACGAGCATCTCCCGGCTGCGCCACCTGTGGCTGACCACCGTCGACAGCGCCGGCCACGAGGTGGGCCGCCGCGCCGCGCGCCGGCTCCTCGACCGGCTGGAGCACCCGGGCGGCCCCGGCGGCGTGCGGCTCGTGACGCCGGCCCTGGAGATCCGGGGCACCAGCGGCCCCCCACCGACCGGGTCGGGAGGCGTCACTCCGGGAGCGTGATGCAGTACGCCTTGCGCAGCGTCTCGTGCACGGTCCACGTCGTCCGGTCGCCCTCCCGCAGCACGGCCAGGTCGCCCGGCCCGACGCGCAGGGTCGGCCCGCCCTCCACCTCGACGGTCGCGGAGCCGCTGATCACCACGAACATCTCGTCGGCCTCCGTGTCGGTGACGACGCCCGGGGTGATCTGCCAGATCCCGCGGATCCGACGCCCGTCCGCCGACTCCCACACCACCCTGCCGGTCACCTCGGGGGTCCCGGACACGATCTGCTCGGGGGCGAGCGGCTCGGGCGCGAGGTCGGCGTCGGCGATCCGGAGGGCGAAGCTGCTGTCGGTCATGCACCGACGCTAGACCGCCCCGGCCCGCCCGCGGGAGCGACAGGATGTGCGACTTCGGGCCGCGGCCCCGACACTTCGTCGCGGGACGGCCGCACCTCGCGCATGGGGTAGGGTTGACCTGCGTGATCACGCGGTTCGCCGCGCGGAACGCATCGGGACGTGGCGCAGCTTGGTAGCGCACTTGACTGGGGGTCAAGGGGTCGCAGGTTCAAATCCTGTCGTCCCGACTCGCTGGAGTCGTGGGGAAGGGCCGGTTTCGGAGGCATCCGAAACCGGCCCTTCCTCGTTCCCCGGCACCCTCAGGTACCCGCGCCCGGCAGCCGCCGGGCCACGTCGATCGGACACGGCGGGGGAGCGGGCCGCGCGGGCGGGCATCGTACCGGACCGGGGCGGTGGGAGGCCGGACAGGCATGACCTGCGCCTTCCCCCGAAGTCGTTGCAATATAAAGTATCTCTCGGGAGGGACGGCTCCACCGGGAGCCGTGACCACGGTCCGGACCCGGGGAGAACCGAGTGGCGAGAAAACGCAGGACACCCGTGTGGGTACGCGGCCACAAGCGCCGCCTGCCCAGCGGGAGAACGACCTACGTACGTCGGCACACCCGGACCTACTGGACCGGACGCAAACCCCCGCCCCCCGTGCGCCGGCCCGGACGTTCCCCGGGGCCGGTCCGACGCCCCCCGGCACAGGCGACGCGGGACAGGAAGCGGCCCCCGGCGCCGAAGGCTTCGGCCGGCACCTCGGCCCCGCCTGCGGAGGGGAGCGCGGCCTGCGGTGCCTGGGGATGCTTCGGTCTCCTGGCGACCGGCATGATCGTCGCCTCGCTGGTCTCGGAACACGGTGAGCGGCCGTACCTGTCCGTCATCGTTCCGGTTTTCGTCGCGGCGGTGCTCACGGGCTGGCTGTGCGGCCGCGCCTTCTCGCCCGGCACGGCCCGGGGGCGGAGACGGCTGACGACGGCCCGGCGGATCGCGCTGGTCTCGGGCGTCGTCGTCGCGGTGGTGCCGATGCTCGTGTGGGAGGCGGTGACCGACACCGCGGACCTGGCGCCCCTGTGGCTCAACATCCCCCGGAACGCCGGCATGGGCTTCCTCCTGTCCTGGGCCGCCGGCGCGCGCAGGGGAGCCCGCCCCGCCGCTTCGCCGCAGAGCGTGTCCCCCGCGTCGTACTCGCCCCACGGGACCGCGCGGCACGACGGGCCCGCCGAGCAGCTGGGGGCACCACCGCCTCCGGCCGGGCGGGACGAACGGTCCGCGTCCTGGCGTCCGGGCGGGGACGGGACGAGCTGAGCCGCTGCCTCCGTCGGCAGAACACCGAAGGGCCGCGCACGCCCGGGGCCTGGTCCGTTCGGCGTGTGCCGCGTGGGGGCCCGGACGGCCGGACGGCTGGACGGCCGGGCGGAGAAGGGCGCCCCGTTGGTCTCCGACCCGGTGCGGAGGCGTTGCGGCACGCGCGTGGGGGCTCGGCCATCGGCACCGGCACCTGCCTGACCGCCCCCGGGTCGCAGCGACACCGGCCCGCCCGCCCGTCAGCCGGACGCCGCGTCGACCAGGGCGGCCAGGGCCGTGGCGAGGGGGTCCAGACCGAGGCCCGCCGGGCCGCCCGGCTCGGTCATGTAGGTGTCGCGGCGAATCTCGACCATGAGGGCTGACACCTCCGGCCTCTTTTCGAAGAACTCCAGCGGCACGTACGTCCCGGCGAACGGGGTGTCCAGCCCCGTCTCTCCGCACGGCGCGAACGCCTCGCGGGCCGAGTCCAGCAGGGCGGGCGGGGTGTGGAAGGCGTCGGTGCCCAGGCAGACCGCCGGCCGTGGGCCGTCGCCGTGCAGCTCGTAGGGGAGCGGGGCGCTGGGGTAGGAGTGCACGTCGATGATCACGGCGCGGCCGGTCGCGGCGAGGCGGTCCGCGACCGCGTCGGTCATCGCCCGCGCGTAGGGGTGGAAGTACCGCTCGATCAGCGGGGCCGGGTCGAAGCCGTCGGGGCGGAGGGCCTCGCGGTGCGTGGTCCGGGTGTACACGGCGCCCATGCCGACGGCCAGCATCTCCTCCCGGTCGTCCGGGAAGCGTTCGGGGTCGACCACCAACCGGGACAGCCCGTTCACGAACCGCCACGGTCTCCGCCCGGCGAGGCCGGCCGCCGCCCCGGCCAGCGCGGCCGTGTGGGCGTCGGTGATGTGGTCCAGCTCCCGCTCCAGGGCGGTGTCGTCCAGCACGATGGCCGAGCGCACGTCGGCGGGTATCTCCCGTGAGGAGTGCGGCACATGGAGGATGACGGGCGAGTCCGCGTCGCCGGGGAGGAACGCGAACGGCGGCGGGACCTCGGTCACGGGGGTGCCTCCAGGGGGTTGTCGGTGCGGTACGGCACGACCACGGTGCCACACGCCACCGACAACGCCCCTGGCCCAGGGGTTCCGCAGCCTGCGGATCCACCGCCTCCGGCCTTCGACGGACCTCCGGCCCTCGTCGGATGTCCGCCTCCCGTCGGCCCTCCGCCCTCCGCGCCTACGCCAGCAACTCCCGCACGAGTGCGCCGACCTGCTCGTCCTCCAGTAGGAAACCGTCGTGCCCGTAGGGCGACTCCAGCAGCCTGAGCCGGTCGGCGCCGGGGATGTGTGCCGCGAGCTCGTCCTGCTGGGCCGGCGGGTAGAGGCGGTCGGAGTCGATGCCCGCCACCAGCGTGCGCGCGGTCACCCGGCGCAGCGCGTCGCGCACACCGCCCCGGCCGCGCCCCACGTCGTGGCCGTTCATCGCCTCCGTCAGGACCACGTAGCTGCCCGCGTCGAAGCGGCGGACCAGCTTGGCGGCGTGGTGGTCCAGGTACGACTCGACCTGGTACCGGCCGCCCTTCCACGGGTCCTCCGTGCCCTGCGGCTGACGCCCGAACCGGGCCGCCAGTTCGGGTTCGCTGCGGTAGGTGACGTGCGCGATGCGACGGGCGAGGCCCAGTCCCGCGTGCGGGCCGCCGCCCGGGGCCGCGCCGTGGTAGTCGCCGTCCCGCCAGTGCGGGTCGGAGCGGATCGCGTGCAGCTGGAGCGAGGCCCAGGCGATCTGCTCCGCGCTCGCCGCCGCCGACGTGGCGAGCAGCAGCAGCCCCGCCACCCGCTCCGGGTACGACACCGCCCACTCCGCCGCCCGCATGCCGCCCATGGAGCCGCCGACCACCAGCGCCCACCGGTCGATGCCGAGGGCGTCGGCCAGCAGCGCCTCGGCGGCGACCTGGTCCCGCACGGTCAGGTACGGGAAGGCGCCGCCCCAGGGGCGTCCCCCGCCGGGGCGCGGCGAGGCCGGCCCGGTGCTGCCCTGGCAGCCGCCCAGCACGTTCGGGGCGACCACGAACCAGCGGTCGGTGTCGAGCGCCCGCCCGGGGCCGATGAGGCCGTCCCACCAGCCCGGCGAGGGGTGCCCGGGCCCGGCGGGTCCCGCCGCGTGGCTGTCACCGGTGAGGGCGTGCAGCACCAGCACGGCGTTCGAGCCGTCCGGAGCCATCCGGCCCCACGTCTCGAACGCCAGCCGGACGCCGGGGAGTTCACCGCCCGCCTCCAGCGGCAGCGGCTCGCCCAGGGCGTGCCAGCGGCGCCGGCCGGGCGGGTCCCCCTCCCGCCAGGCCCCGGAGGCCGGCGGGAGGGGGACCTGGGTCCCGGAGCGGAGCACGGTGCTCAGGAGGCCTCCTTCGCCGCGCGGAACCCGGCCTCCAGGTCGGCCTTGAGGTCGGCGAGGTTCTCGATGCCGACCGACAGCCGCACCAGGCCGGGCTTCGTCCCGGTCGCCTCCAGCTGCTCCTCGTCGAGCTGGCTGTGGGTGGTGGACGCCGGGTGGATGATCAGGCTGCGCACGTCGCCGATGTTGGCGAGGTGGCTGAACAGCTCCACCCCGTCGACGAACCGCTTGCCCGCCTCGACGCCGTCCCGCAGCTCGAAGGAGACGATGGCGCCCGCACCGTTCGCAAGGTACTTCCGCGCCGCCTCGTACCAGGGGCTGGACGGCAGGCCCGGATAGTGGACGACGGAGACCTCGTCGCGCTGCTCCAGCCATTCGGCCAGCGCCAGCGCGTTGGACGAGTGCCGCTCCAGGCGCAGGCTCAGCGTCTCCACGCCCTGGAGCAGCAGGAACGCCGAGTGCGGGGCGATCGCGGGGCCGAGGTCGCGCAGCAGCTGCACCCGCAGCTTCACGGCGAACGCGCCCGGTCCGAGCGCGGGCCAGTACTGCAGCCCGTGGTAGCTGGGGTCGGGCTCGGTGAAGTCCGGGAAGCGCTCGGCGTGCGCGCCGAAGTCGAAGGTGCCACCGTCCACGACGACGCCGCCGATCGTGGTGCCGTGCCCGCCGAGGAACTTGGTCGCCGAGTGCACCACGACGTCCGCGCCGTGCTCCAGCGGCCGCAGCAGGTAGGGGGTGGGCACCGTGTTGTCCGCGATCAGCGGGACACCGGCGTCGTGCGCCACGTCCGCGACGCCGCGTACGTCGAGGACGTTGCCGCGCGGGTTGCCCAGCGTCTCGGCGAACAGGGCCTTGGTGTTCGGCCGGATCGCCGCCCGCCAGGCGTCGAGGTCCTCGGGGTTGTCGACGAACGAGACCTCGATGCCGAACTTGGGCAGCGTGTGGCGGAACAGGTTGTAGGTGCCGCCGTAGAGGGAGGCGGACGAGACGATGTGGTCGCCGGCCCCGGCGAGGGTCAGCAGGGCCAGCGTCTGGGCCGCCTGGCCCGAGGCCAGGGCCACCGCGGCCACCCCGCCCTCCAGGGCGGCGACGCGCTGCTCGAAGACGTCCTGGGTGGGGTTGTGGATACGGGTGTAGATGTTCCCCGGCTCCGCCAGGGAGAACAGGTCCGCCGCGTGCTGCGTGTCCCGGAAGGCGAACGAGGACGTCTGGTAGATCGGGGTCGCCCGGGCGCCGGTCGTGGGGTCGGGTTCGGCACCCGAGTGGACCTGCTTGGTCTCGAAGGACCAGGCCGCCGTGGCGGGGGCATCGCCCTCGGGCGTGTGGCCGGCGGATTCGGTGGACTGGCTCATGGTGCTCCTCGGGCGAAGTGGCGACGCGTGGCCGTGGGGGGTTCGCGGACGTTCCGGTGGGGCGCCGGGCGCGACCGGGCGTTCCCGGACCGGATGCCGGGGACGACGTGCCGACGCGGCCGTCGGCTTCCGGTGCGGCGCACCGGCGGTGCGGTGACACGTGCCCGACCGGGGTGTCGGCAGGTGACACGCTCGATGATAGGCCGCGTCCCGACGAAAATGAGACGGCATCTCAACTGGTGGAAGTTCTCTTCACATGGTGTTCATGAACACCGTGGGAACTCCCCGCGGACACGGCTCCGCCCCGGCCGGAAGCCCGGCCGGGGCGGAGTGCGCGTGCTCGCGGGGGAGCGGTGGCGTCAGCTGCTCAGGGACGCCAGCGCCTCGTTCCAGGTGGCGGACGGCCGCATCACGGCGGCGGCCTTCACCGGGTCGGGCTGGAAGTAGCCGCCGATGTCGGCGGGCTTGCCCTGGACCGCGATCAGCTCGTCGACGATCTTCTGCTCGTTCGCCGCGAGCGTCTCGGCGAGCGGGGCGAAAGCCTTCGCCAGGTCGGCGTCGTCGGTCTGCGCGGCCAGCTCCTGCGCCCAGTACAGGGACAGGTAGAAGTGGCTGCCGCGGTTGTCGATGCCGCCGACGCGACGGGTCGGGGACTTGTCCTCGTTGAGGAAGGTCGCCGTGGCGCGGTCCAGGGTGTCGGCGAGGACCTTGGCGCGGGTGTTGCCCGTGGCCGCCGCGTACTGCTCCAGCGACGGCACCAGCGCGAAGAACTCACCGAGCGAGTCCCAGCGCAGGTAGTTCTCCTTGACCAACTGCTGCACGTGCTTCGGGGCGGAGCCGCCCGCGCCGGTCTCGAACAGGCCGCCGCCCGCCATCAGCGGGACGACCGACAGCATCTTGGCGCTGGTGCCCAGCTCCAGGATCGGGAACAGGTCGGTCAGGTAGTCGCGCAGCACGTTGCCGGTGACGGAGATGGTGTTCTCGCCGCGGCGGATGCGCTCCACCGACAGCTTCGTCGCCTCGACGGGGGGCAGGATGCGGATGTCCAGGCCCTCGGTGTCGTGCTCGGTGAGGTACTGCTTCACCTTGGCGATCAGGTTGGCGTCGTGCGCGCGGTCCTCGTCCAGCCAGAACACGGCCGGGTCGCCGGTGGCGCGGGCGCGGGTCACGGCCAGCTTCACCCAGTCGCGGATCGGCGCGTCCTTGGTCTGGCAGGCGCGGAAGATGTCACCGGTGGAGACGGCCTGCTCCAGGACGACGTTGCCGGCCTGGTCGACGAGGCGGACGGTGCCCGTGGTGGGGATCTCGAACGTCTTGTCGTGGCTGCCGTACTCCTCGGCCTTCTGCGCCATGAGACCCACGTTGGGCACCGAGCCCATGGTGGACGGGTCGAAGGCGCCGTTGGCGCGGCAGTCGTCGATCACGGCCTGGTAGACGCCGGAGTAGCTGGAGTCCGGCAGGACCGCCAGCGTGTCGGCCTCCTGGCCGTCCGGGCCCCACATGTGGCCGGAGGTGCGGATCATGGCCGGCATGGAGGCGTCCACGATCACGTCGGAGGGGACGTGCAGGTTGGTGATGCCCTTGTCGGAGTCGACCATGGCCAGCTCCGGGCCCTCGGCCAGCTCGGCGTCGAAGGACGCCTTGATCTCGGCACCCTCCGGCAGGGCGTCCAGGCCCTTGTAGATGCCGCCGAGGCCGTCGTTCGGGCTGAGGCCGGCCGCGGCCAGCTTCTCGCCGTACCGCGCGAACGTCTTCGGGAAGAAGGCGCGCACCACGTGGCCGAAGACGATCGGGTCGGAGACCTTCATCATCGTGGCCTTCAGGTGCACCGAGAACAGCACACCCTCCTGCTTGGCGCGGGCGACCTGCGCGGTCAGGAACTCGCGCAGCGCGGCGACGCGCATCACGGAGGCGTCGACGACCTCGTCCTTGAGGACGGGCACCGACTCGCGCAGCACGGTGGTGGTGCCGTCGTCACCGACCAGCTCGATGCGCAGCGCGCCGTCCTCGGCGATGACGGCCGACTTCTCGGTGGAGCGGAAGTCGTTCTCGCCCATGGTCGCCACGTTGGTCTTGGACTCGGGGGTCCAGGCGCCCATGCGGTGCGGGTGCGACTTGGCGTAGTTCTTCACGGAGGCCGGGGCGCGGCGGTCGGAGTTGCCCTCGCGCAGCACCGGGTTCACGGCCGAACCCTTGATCTTGTCGTAACGGGCGCGGATCTCGCGCTCCTCGTCCGTCTTCGGGTCGTCCGGGTAGTCCGGAAGCGCGTAGCCCTGGCCCTGCAGCTCGGCGATCGCGGCCTTGAGCTGCGGGATCGACGCCGAGATGTTGGGCAGCTTGATGATGTTGGCGGCGGGCGTCTTGGCCAGCTCACCGAGCTCGGCGAGGGCGTCCGGGATGCGCTGGTCCTCGGTCAGGTACTCCGGGAAGACGGCGATGATGCGGCCGGCCAGCGAGATGTCACGCGTCTCCACGGCGACACCCGCCTGAGAGGCGTACGCCCGGACCACCGGCAGGAAGGAATACGTCGCGAGGGCCGGGGCCTCGTCAGTGTGCGTATAGATGATGGTCGAGTCAGTCACCGGGTGCTCCGCTCCACGTCTGCAACATTGCTCGACATCAAGATATCTTGTGGGCGCTCCGGGCTCGACAGGGGTCCACGCCGAGTCGCGGCGGGTTCCGGCCGGTCACCCGCCACGCGGCACGGCCGGCGTGGCGGGGACCGGGCGGGCGGCCGGTCAGACGGGCCTGGTCAGTGTCATGTCGTCCGGCGCGAGCTCCGGCTCGCGCTGCTGCGGGATCATGACCGTACCCTGCTGGATCGCGACGGTCCGCGCCGGGGACGGGATGCGGATGCCCTCCTCGCGGTAGCGCCGGTGCAGGCGCTTGATGAACTCGTGCTTGATCCGGTACTGGTCGCTGAACTCACCGACCCCGAGGATGATCGTGAAGCCGATCCGCGAGTCGCCGAAGGTGTGGAAGCGCACCGCGGGCTCGTGCTCGGGCACCGCGCCGGTGATCTCCGTCATCACCTCGGCGACGACCTCCACGGTCACCCGCTCGACGTGCTCCAGGTCGCTGTCGTACGACACCCCGGCCTGCACCAGGATGGTCAGCTTCTGCTCGGGGCGCATGAAGTTGGTCATGTTCGTCTTGGCGAGCTGGCCGTTGGGGACGACCACCAGGTTGTTGGACAGTTCCCGCACGGTGGTCTGCCGCCAGTTGATGTCCTCCACGTAGCCCTCCTCACCGCTGCTCAGCCGGATGTAGTCGCCGGGCTGGACGGTCTTGGAGGCCAGGATGTGGATGCCCGCGAACAGGTTGGCGAGCGTGTCCTGCAGCGCGAGCGCGACGGCCAGACCGCCCACCCCGAGGGCGGTGAGCAGCGGGGCGATCGAGATGCCCAGGGTCTGCAGCCCCACCAGGAAGCCGATCGCGAGGACCAGGATCCGGGTGATGTTCATGAAGATCGTCGCCGACCCGGCGACCCCGGAGCGGGACTGGGTGACCGACCGCACCAGTCCGGCCACCACCCGGGCGGCCGACACCGTGGCGGCGAAGATCACCAGCAGCGTCAGCACCTGGTTGACGTTGTGCTGCACCGTCCGGGTCAGGGGCAGGGCAGCCGCCGCGGAGGCGACACCGCCCGCGATCGCCGCCCACGGCGCGATCATGTGCAGCGCGTCCACGAGGACGTCGTCCCCGCGCCAGGTGGTGCGCTCCGCCAGCCGCGCCAGCCGGCGCAGCAGGAGCCGCAGCAGGAAGGCCGCCAGCAGACCGGCCGCCAGGGCGATGCCCGCGTACAGCAGGTCATCGACGGTGAGGGCGCGGGTCACCGCACCGCTCCGGCGAACGCGCGGTTCGACGACGGTATGTGAAGGTGTGTCACGTTGTTCACCTGTTCGGGATTCCGGGAGGTCCCCGGAAGGGTCCGGTGGGAAGAGGACGGCGCGCCGGGCGGCGGACCCGCGACCGGCACGACCGCTCATCCTGCCGTATCGCCAAGGGAGTTCGTGCCGGACCCGGCGGCATCGCGCCGCCCGGCGCGGGAGCGGGCGGCCGGACGGGCGGCGGTGTCGTGCGGATCACTCCGGCGCGGCGCCGCTCCCGCCGCCCCCGCCGCGCTCAGATCACCTTCGACCGCACCAGCACGCCCAGCGTCAGGGCGCCCGGCAGCAGGGGCAGCCACACGGTGATCACGCGGAAGGCCAGCACCACCGCCGTGGCCACCGCGGCGGCGCCGCCCACCGCGACCAGCGCCACCACCAGCGCCGCCTCCACCGACCCCAGGCCGCCGGGGGTGGGCACCAGCGCGACCGCGACCGTGGCCGCCAGGTACGCCAGCGCCAGGTGCGCCACCGGCACGTCCAGCGCCAGGGCCCGCGCCACCAGCACCAACGCCGCCGTCTGCAGCGCGGGGAAGACCAGCGCACCGCCCCACAGCGCCACCGCGCGGGCGGGCCGGGCGTGCACCGACCGGGCCTCGCCCAGCGCCGTCCGCAGGAACGACGACGCGCCCCTCCGCAGCCGCCGTACGCACAGCAGCGCGCCCACCGCGAGCACCGCCACCCCGCCCACCGCGACCAGCAGCGGCCCGAACGCCCCTGGGGGCAGCAGCTCACCCGGGCGCAGCGCGCCGGGGCACGCGAGCAGCAGCGCGCCCAGCAGGGCCACCCGGCCGGCCGACTCCGCCAGCAGGTACAGCGCGAGGGCCGCCGAGGAGCGCGCCGCGGACAGCCCGCACACCGTCATGAACCGCAGGTTGACCGCGCTCGCCCCCAGCCCGGTCGGCAGCAGGTGGTTCGCCGCGCCGGCCGCGAACTGGGTGGCCACCAGCCGCCGCGCGGGCAGCCGTTCGAGCACCGCGCCCTGCCGGGTGCACGCGGCGGCCGGCCAGGTCAGGCAGGTCGCCCCCACCGCGGCCAGCAGCCAGGTCCAGCGGGCCTGGCCGAGGTGCGCGAACCCCTCGGCGAGCACCGACCGGTGCCGCACCGCAACCACGGTCACCAGCAGCAGCGGCAGCACACACAGGATCCGGCGGATCGTCCGTGGCACGGTGCCGGAGCGTGGCGGCCGCACGTCGACGGAGGGTTGCGGCGAAGTGGACGGCGGCCGACGGACGGAGAGCTGCTGGGAGAGCGTCATGCGGACCTTCGCTTCACACGGGGAGGAGGCACCGGCCGGGGCGGGACCGGCGCCCGGGGGAGGGGGCGGCGAGCGCGGCGGGGACGGGAACGGGGCACCGGACGAGAGGGGCACCGGGCAGCGGGCGGCTACGGGGGACGGGCGGGGGGCGCGCGGGGGACGGGGCCGGGGCGGGCGGGTGTTGACCTCAATGATGCTTGAGGTCGTACCGTCTCGCCCATGAGCATGGAGACAACGGCCTGGACACAATTGCACAGCGTCATGACCGCCCAGGAGGAACGGCGCCCCTTCGCCCGGGAGACCCTCCGGCGCATCGGCGCGTTCGCCCGCCCGCACCGCCGCCGCATGATCCTGTTCGTGCTGCTCGGCACGGCGACGGCCCTGCTGGCCGTGGCGACCCCCGTCCTGGCCGGCCGGGTGGTGGACACCATCGTGTCCGGCGGCGACGAGGGCACCGTCGTGCGGCTGGCCCTGCTGATCGCGCTGATCGCCCTGGCCGAGGCGGCGCTCGGCATCCTCGGCCGGCGGCTGTCGGCGACGCTGGGCGAGGGACTCATCCTCGACCTGCGCACCGCCGTCTTCGACCATGTGCAGCGGATGCCGGTGGCGTTCTTCACACGCACGCGTACGGGCGCGCTCGTCTCCCGTCTCAACAACGACGTCATCGGCGCCCAACGGGCCTTCAGCAACACGCTGTCCACCGTGGTCGGCAACGTGGTCACCCTGGTGCTCGCCCTCGCCGTGATGCTCACGCTGTCCTGGCAGATCACGCTGCTCGCCCTCGTCCTGCTGCCCGTCTTCGTCGTCCCCGCCCGCCGCATGGGCAGCAGGATGGCCCGGATGCAGCGCGAGGCCGCCGCGCTGAACGCCGCCATGGGCACCCGGATGACCGAGCGCTTCTCCGCGCCCGGCGCCACCCTCGTCAAACTGTTCGGGCGCCCGGAGGAGGAATCGGCCCAGTTCGCCGAACGGGCCCGCCGGGTACGGGACATCGGCGTGCGCACGGCCACCGCCCAGACGGTGTTCATCACCGCCCTCACCCTCGTCTCCGCCCTCGCCCTGGCCCTGGTGTACGGGCTCGGCGGCTGGTTCGCGCTGCGCGGCGCCCTGGAACCCGGGGCGGTCGTCGCCCTCGCCCTGCTGCTGACCCGGCTCTACGCCCCGCTCACCTCACTGGCCGGGGCCCGCGTCGAGGTGATGAGCGCGCTGGTCAGCTTCGAGCGGGTCTTCGAGGTCCTGGACCTGCGCCCGCTCATCGAGGAGAAGCCCGGCGCGCGCGAGGTGCCGGACGGCCCGGTGGCCGTCGAGTTCGAGGACGTACGCTTCGGCTATCCGTCCGCCGACCGGGTGTCCCTGGCCTCCCTGGAGGAGGTCGCCGCGCTGGACACGCGCGGCGGCGCCGAGGTCCTGCACGGTGTCTCCTTCCGGGCGGAACCGGGCCGGACCGTCGCCCTCGTCGGCTCCTCCGGCGCGGGCAAGTCGACGATCGCGCAGCTCCTGCCGCGCCTGTACGACGTGGACGCGGGCGCCGTGCGGGTGGGCGGCGTCGACGTCCGGGACCTGTCCACCGCCTCGCTGCGCGCCACCGTCGGCATGGTCACCCAGGACGGCCACCTCTTCCACGACACGGTCCGCGCCAACCTGCTGCTCGCCCGTCCCGACGCCACGGAGCCGGACCTCTTCGACGCCCTGCGCCGGGCCCGCCTGGACGACCTCGTGCGCTCCCTGCCCGACGGCCTGGACACCGTGGTCGGCGAACGCGGCTACCGCCTCTCCGGCGGGGAGCGTCAGCGCATGACGATCGCCCGGCTGCTGCTGGCCCGCCAGCGCGTCGTCGTCCTCGACGAGGCCACCGCCCACCTGGACAACACCTCCGAGGCGGCCGTGCAGGAGGCGCTCACCGAAGCCCTGGCGGACCGGACGGCCCTCGTGATCGCGCACCGGCTGTCCACGGTCCGGGCGGCGGACCTGATCCTGGTGCTGGAGGACGGCCGGATCGTGGAACGCGGCACCCACCGGTCCCTGCTGGCGGCCGAGGGACGCTATGCGGAGCTGTACCGCACACAGTTCGCGTCCGACGGCCCGTCCGGTGCCGCCGACGGCCCGTCCGGTGACGGTGCGGGCCCGTCCGACGGCGATGTCGGCCTGTCCGACGACGGTGCGGGCCCGTCCGGCGATGGTGTCGGCCCGTCCGATGACGGTGACGACCTGTCCGACCACAGTGCCGGCCCGTCCGGCCGCAGGGACCCTTCGTCCCGCCACGGGGACGACCCGGCCCACCAGGGGAACGACCCTGCCCACCACGGGAACGACCCGGCCGGGGACGACGACCCGTCCGCCACCGGTGCCCCTTCCTCCGCCCCCACCCCGGTGTGAGGCCTCCGGGCGACGTGCCCCGGATACAGGGCCCGGAGGCGGGCGCCCAGCACGCCCCCGAGAGCCCCGCACACGACGACGGCGCCGCCGCCCGCTCCCGGGCCGGGGCGGGCGACGGCGCCGTGCTGCCGTCCGGAGGCCCTCACGGACCTCCCGGGGTCACTTCCCCTGGCTGACGGCCTTCGTCCGGCCGTCCGTCCGGGAGTCGCCGGCACCGGCCTTCGCCGGCGCCGAGCCGCCGCGGCTACGGCTCCTGCCACGCCCACGGGACCTGCCGCCCTTGCCGCCACGGGAGTGGGCGTCCAGCTCGACGGCGAGCGGCGAGGCGGTCAGCACCGACGAGTAGGTGCCGACCAGCATGCCGATCAGCAGGGCGAGCGCGAAGTCGGTGAGCGAGTCACCGCCCAGCAGCGCCAGCGCGAACAGGATGAACAGCACACCGATACCGGTGTTGACCGTGCGCGGCACGGTCTGCAGGATCGCCGTGTTGGTCACGTCGCCCAGCGGTGCCTTGCCGTCCTTGCGCCACAGCTCGCGGATGCGGTCGAAGACCACGACGGAGTCGTTCACCGAGTAACCGATCACGGTGAGCAGCGCCGCCAGGAACACGCCGTCGATCGGCTTGCCCAGCCAGGCGAAGATACCGGTGAGGATGATCACGTCGTGCGCCAGCGCGCTCACCGCGCCGGTGCCGAACACCCAACGGAACCGGAACGCCAGGTAGACCAGCTGGGCGGCGAGGGCCAGACCGAGCGCGATGAGCGCGTTGCGGCGCAGTTCGTCGCCCAGGCTCGGGCCGATCAGCTCGTCGCGGACCTTCTCGGCGCCGCCGCCGACCTTGTCGACGGCCTCCTGGACCTTGACGGCTTCCTGGTTGGTCAGCTCCTCGGTGCGCACCGTGAGCTGCTTGTCGCCCGACTCCTGCACCACGGCCTGCGGGAACCCGGCGTCGGCCAGGGCGGACCGGGCGTCGTCGGGGTCGACGCTCTGGGTGGTGGAGTACTCGATGAGCCGGCCGCCGGTGAACTCCACACCGAAGTTCAGCCCGCGCACCACGATGCCGGAACCGGCGACGACGAGCACGACCGCGGACACCGCCAGCCAGCGGCGCGGGGTGCTCATCATCTGCGGGTTGCGGCGGGTGAGGTATTCACGGACCCGGCCGATGGACGCCAGACCGGTGATCTGGGGACGCCGGTGCACCCACTGGCGGCGGACCGCGAAGTCGGCCAGCACCCGGGTGATCACCAGGGCGCTGATCATGGACGCGAGGACACCGATGCCCAGTGTGACGCCGAAGCCCTTGACCGGGCCGGAGGCGAGGAAGAACAGCAGGGCGGCCGCGATCAGCGTGGTGACGTTGGAGTCGGCGATGGCGCTGAAGGCGCCCTTGAAACCGGCGGTGAGCGCGGACCGACTGCTGGCCCGGTTCCGGTTGTGGTACTCCTCACGGGCCCGTTCGAAGACGAGCACGTTGGCGTCCACGGCCATACCGATGGCCAGCACGAAACCGGCGAGGCCGGGCAGCGTCAGGGTGGCGCCGAGCGCCGCCAGACCGGCGTAGGAGATGACGCCGTAGCAGGCCAGGGCGACCGTCGCCAGCAGACCCATGAGCCGGTAGACGACGATGATGAACAGCGCGGTCAGCGCGGTGCCGACCAGGGCGGCCCAGGCGCTGGCCTCGATGGCCTCGGCACCCAGCGTGGGGCCGACCGTCCGCTGCTCGACCGTCTCGACCGGCACCGGCAGGGCGCCGCCCTTGATGAGCAGGGCGAGTTCCTTGGCGTCGTCGCTGCTGAAGGAACCGGTGATCTGGGTGCTGCCGCCGGTGATGCCGGCCTTGCACGCGACGGTCGGGGAGACCTGCGGCGACGAGATGATCTTGTTGTCGAGGACGATCGCGACCCGGCGCTTGGGGTCGCCCTCGGGGTTGCACGCGGCCTCCCCGGTCAGGTTGGCCCAGTCCTTGTCGTTCTTGAAGTCCACGGTGACGAACCAGCCCGCGGCGTTCTGCTGGTCGAAGCCGGCCTCGGCGTCCTTGACGTCCTCACCGGTCATCTTCGCGGGCGCGAGCCGCAGCCGCTGGCCGTCCTCGTCGGCCAGGACGCGCTCGCCCTTGTCGTCCGGCTTGTCCTGCGCCTCGCCGGTCTCCGCGCCCAGCACCGGGTGCACGGTCAGCTGGGCCGTCTGGCCCAGGACCTCGGCGGCCTTGCGCGGGTCCTGCAGACCCGGCAGCTCGACGATGATCCGGTTCTCGCCGGAGCGGACGATGGACGGCTCGGCCACGCCGAGCGCGTCGACCCGGCCGCGCAGGACCTCGAGCGCGCGGTCGGTCGCCGCGGCGTCGGCCTTCGTGGTCTCGGTGGAGCGGGTCTCCAGCACGATCTGGGTGCCGCCCCGCAGGTCCAGCCCGAGACGGACCGGAACGGTGGCGGCGATGAACACGGCCAGGGCGACCACGGCGAACGCGAAGAACGCCCTGAGCCGGTTGGAGCTCTTCGCCGAGGAGCTCTTCGATGTGGAACTTTTCACTGGTGCCTCCAGCGGGCACACCGCGGCCGACGACGGGCGCGGCGGGGGAGAGAGGGAAGAACGGGGACTCTCATGTGCTGGAGGACGGCGGCGGCGCCCGGCCGAGGTCCGACGGCACGAACGCGGCGACGGGCGGCCCGTGCCCGGCCGCCGGAGCGGGCCGGGCCGGCCCGTTCGGCAGCCGCGGCGTGTACGGGGGAGTGAACAGGAGCTGGCCGGACGGCGTGGTGCGCTCCCCGGCGTCGCGCAGCGACCGCAGCAGGACGGTGCCGCTGCCGGCGTACGCCTCGTCGGTGTGCGCATGGCTGTCGTACGGCTCGAAGGAGGCCGCCGGGACCGCCGGCGCGTCCGGGGACGCGGGCTGCCCGGCGGGCACCAGCCGGGCACCGTCGGTGAAGGCGAGGGTCAGCAGGGCCGCCGTCAGGGCCAGCAGGGCGGCGACGGCGCGGTGCGGAAGGCGGGCGGCATGTCCCGGCCGGTCGGTGATCAAGGCTCGACGAGTCCCGCGCGGATGGCGTACCGGGTCAGGTCCAGGCGGTCCCGGAGCCCCAGCTTGCTCAGCAGGTTCTCCCGGTGCCGCTGGACCGTCTTGACGCTGATGAACAGCAGCTCGGCGATCTCCTTCGAGGAGTGCCCCTCGGCGACCAGCTTCAGGACCTCCTCCTCGCGCGGCGTCAGCAGCTGCTCGGGCGCCTCCTCGCCGTGGCGGACCCGGTCGAGGTAGTTGCGGATCAGGGCGGTGACCGCCCCGGGGTACAGGAACGGCTCGTCCCGCATCGCCGCCCGGCAGGCGGCGACCAGATCCCGGTCGGCGACGGACTTCAGCACGTATCCGCCCGCGCCCGCCTTGAGCGCCTGGAACAGGTACTGCTCGTTGTCGTGCATCGTCAGCATCAGGATGCGCAGGCCGGGTTTGAGCGCGGACAGTTCACGCGCCGCCTGCAGACCGGTCAGCCGCGGCATGGCGATGTCCAGCACGGCCAGGTCGATGTCGTGGGTGCGGGCCATCGCGATGGCCTCGGCGCCGTCCCCGGCCTCGGCGACCACCTGCAGGTCCGGCTCCCGGTCCAGGATGAGCCGGACCCCCCGACGGACCAGGGCGTGGTCGTCGGCGAGCAGAATCCGGATCCTGTCCGGGTCTTCCTGGTGGTTCATGACTGCTTCCTGACGGCGGGCACGGTGAGCCGGATCCGGGTACCGGACGGTGACACGGGGCTGATGTCCAGTGTGGCCCCGAGCAGCAGCGCGCGTTCCCGCATTCCGCGGATCCCCGCGCCCTCGCGGGCCACACCGATGCCGCGGCCGTCGTCGCTCACTTCCAGCACGACCGAGTGGTCCCCCTTGCGCAGGCTCACCCGGACAGTACTGGCATCGGCGTGCCGGGCGGCGTTGGTCAGTCCTTCCTGCGCCACACGGTAGATCACCAACTCGGTCTCCTGGTCCAGTGCGGGCAGGTCGGCATCGTAACCGCGCAGCACGCGCAGACCGGTATGGGTGGCGAATTCGGTGGCCAGCGAGGCGATGGCGCTGACCAGGCCGAGGTCCTCCAGCACCCCCGGGCGCAGCCGGCGCACGAGCCGGCGGACCTCGTCCAGGCTGAGCCGGGTGATCTCCTGCGCCTGCTGCAGTTCCTCGCGCAGCGGGTCGGACGCCTCGTCGGCGGCGCGCTTGAGGGCCAGCAGGATCGCCGTCATGCTCTGCCCGACCTCGTCGTGCAGCTCCTGCGCGATACGGCGCCGCTCCGCCTCCTGCGCGAGGATCGCGCGGGCACTGCTCGCCGCCCGCTCCTTCTCCAGCCGGTCGAGCATCGCGTTGAAGGTGCTGACCAGGTCGGAGACCTCTCCGCCGCCGTGCACGGGCAGACGCTGACCGGGCCGCAGCAGGTCGACCGTGGCCATCAGCCGGGTCACCCGGTCCAGCGGGGCCAGCCCGATGCGCAGCAGGGTGGCGTTGGCGACCAGCATGACGGCGAGGCCGCCGACCAGGATGACCGCCTCGGTCAGCAGGATGGGCACCGACACCGTCACCGGGGCCCACAGCAGCAGGGCCGTGGCGAGTCCGAGCACCACCGCGTTCAGGCCGAAGATCCGCCAGTACAGGGACACCGAGGTATCGCCTTCCTCTTCCTTGTCCGGCTTCACTGTCGACATCACCGCGCCGTGCCGGCGGCGGCCGTGGCCTCCCGCCCCGTCGGGCAGCGGCCGGAGTGGAGGGCCTCACCCCCGCGTCCATGGGCTCCCCGGCCCATTTTCCCCCCGGCACACTACCCCGGCCGGGCGGGGTGGGTCCTGCGACCCCGCACAGATGGGCTCCAGGCCCGATGGGCGCCGGACGGACTTGCGGCCATGGTGAAGACACCACCCCCTTTTCCTTCTTCAGAGAGGACTTCTTCGTGTCGCTGGACCTGCCCCGGACCGAAGCGCGTACCGACAACCCGGCCTCGGACGAGATCCGTCGCCGCCTGGAGCACGCCCGATCAACGCGCCTCGCCCAGCTCAAGGCCCTGGACGAATCGGGGCAAAGTGCCGACGACCACTTGATGTCGAACCAGAAGGAATCGATCCAGCGCGTTCTCACCGAGATCGAGGAGGCCTTCGCGCGCGTCGAGGACGGCACCTACGGCACCTGCCTGGGCTGCTCCAAGCCCGTGCCGCCGGAGCGCCTGGAGATCCTGCCGCACACCCGGCACTGCGTCGCCTGCCAGCGCCGCGCGGCCTGACACCGGCCGCCGGGTCCGTCGTCCTCCTCTCCACTGAGCGCAAGGGGTGCAGTGGTGACCCACCAGACCATCGGTGAGCACAACACGGTCCTCACACCCGAGGACCTCGCAGCGCTGCGCGAGAACCTGCTGGAGCAACGGCTGTTCCGTCAGGAACAGCTGCGGCAGTTCGCCGCGGACCCGCAGCCGCGGGCCGAGCGGCTGCCGGAGCGGGACGCCGGCGAGATCGAGGTCGGCGTCCGGCTGGCCGCGTCCGCCCGCATGGTGCTCGCCGACGTCGAGGCGGCCCTCGACCGCATGGCCGCGGACACCTACGGCAGGTGCCACCTGTGCCGCCGCCCGGTGGAGCGGGAGCGCCTGCTGATAGTGCCCCAGGCCCGCTACTGCGCCCGCTGCCAGCAGGTGCGGGAGGCCGCACGATGACCACTGCGCACCGGCCGCGCCCCCTCGCACCGGCGCGGCCCCCGGCCCGGGCGGCCACCTCCCGCCCGGGCCGGCCCCGCACGCAGGGCCACCGCACGCAGGGTCACCGCACCGAACGGAGGACCGTCCCGTGACCGTCACCCGGCGGACCCGGCCGGTCTCCGGGCGGCACGCGCACTGGCCGCTGTGCCGGCGCTGCGCCGGCATCGCCCTCGACCTCGGCAGCGCCCGCACCCGCGCCTGGATCGCCGGCCGGGGCATGGTCCTGGACGTCCCCACGGTCACCTTCCCCGGCAACGGAGCCATCCACCCGATCCAGCGCGGCACCATCGTCGACACCGCCGGCGCGGCCCGCATGCTCGACCGGCTGCTGGGCCACCGCATGCCGCGGTTCGGCCGCCCCCTGGTCGTCGTCACGGCCCCGGTCCTGGACGGCCTCGCCTTCCGGACCGAGGCCCGTACGGCGGTCGAGATCCTCCGCCCGCGCGCCGTCATCACCGTCCCGGGCGCGCGGGCGGTGGCCCTGGCGGCGGGCGCCGACGACGCCAGGCCGCTGCTCGTGGCCGACATCGGGGCCCACCTCACCGAGGTGGTGCTGCTCTCCGGGGGCGCGGTGACCGACGCCCGCCGCACCGCGCTGGGCACCGACGACCTCGGCGACGGCACGCCCCCCGAACGCATCACCGACGCCGTGGTCGAGATGGTGACCGCCATGCTGCGGCAGGACCGCACCTCGGTGACCCGTACCGCCCTGCGCCGGGGCGTCCTGCTGTCGGGCGGCGGCGCCCTGCGCCCCGACGTCACCCACGGCCTGCCCGGCCGGCTCGGCTGCCCCGTTCAGCCGGTGACGTCACCGCACACCGCTGCGGTGCGGGGAGCGGCCGGCCTGCTCGCCGCCGAGCACCACCACCCGTCGGCCTCCGGCGCCGTCTGAGCCGGGCCCTGCCCCGGCCCGGCGCCCGTCCTCCGCCTGCCCGGCCGGGCCGCCGTCCTTCCGTTCCCCCTGTCCCTTTCCGTTCCCCCTGTTCCCCCTGTTCCTCGTGTTTCTCCACCTGCGCCCCTCCGGAAGGAGCCCACGTGGCGGGCGAGACACCTCCCGCAGAGCGCCCCGGCCGGCCCCGCGGGCGCACGCCCCGGCGGCGCAACCCCCTGCGCCGCCGCACGGACGCGCTGCGCCTCTGGTTCGGGCTGGGGGTGCCGGCGGCCGTGCTGGTCGTCACCCCGGTGACCGCCGTGGTGGCGGCCGACCTCGCGCACCGGCACTACGACTCCGTCGCCCGGCACCAGGCGCAGACCCGCCACGAGACGACCGCGACCCTTCTCCGCGACGCCCCGCGCCGCCCGGAAGCCGGGTCGGACGAGGACGAGGAGACCCGCCGTCCGGCTCAGGTCCGCGTCGTCACCCGGGAGGGGCGCACCCGGATCACGACCGCCGACGTCCCCCCGGGCATGCCCGCCGGCAGTCCGCTGCGGATCTGGGTCACCGCCGAGGGCGAGGCCACCGAAGCACCGCTGACCGGCCGGGACGTCCGCAGCCGCAGCATGGGCTGGGCGCTGCTGGCCGCCCTCGGCGTCGTCCTCGCCGGAGCGGCCACCCACGCGGCGGTCCGCCACGGGCTGAGCCGCCGGGACCTCGCCGCCTGGGAGGCCGCCTGGGCCAGGACGGCACCGGACTGGACGCCGCCCACCTGAGCCCGCGCCGCACGCGTCAGCGGGCCCCGGTGGTGAGGGACTTCCACCGGCGCCCGAACGCCGATGTGCCACACCTTCCGGCCGTCCCGGCGACCGCCCCGGCCGGGGACTGCCGGGCCCGGGCAACGGTTCCGGCGGGTCGGCCCCGACCCGTGCTCCGTGCCCCGGTGGCCGGCACCCCGCGGCGGGCGTTCCCCGCTCCACGTGACGCGACGCGGGCCGCCGTCCGCGGCCGGAACGGGCAGCTCCGGGGCAAGGCGGCATCAAGAACGCGTAAAGACTGCCGGAATCAGGCAATGAACGGTTCGCGCGGTCCATGACACCATGGAGAGGCGGGAGGTCGTCGAGTGGAAGCGGGGCCCGGATGAACTGGTTTGTGGGTCTCGGCATCGCGGGCCTGGTCGTGCTGCTGTTCTCGCTGATCTTCGACGGGGTCCTGGAGGGCCTGTTCGGCGGTGTGCTGGACGGGATGCTCGACGGGTTCCTGTCGTTGCCGGTGATCGCCGGATTCGTGTCCATGCTCGGCTTCGGCGGGGCCATCACCCTGGGGACGACGGGCCTGGGCGTCACCGGCGCCACGGCCGTCGGCGTCCTCACCGGGGTGGCCGCCGGCTGGCTGACCTGGCGCTTCAGCCGCGCCCTGATGAGTGATCAGGACGCCGCCGCACCGCGCGGCGGGGACCTCGTCGGGTCCTCGGCCTCGGTGGTGACCGCCATCCCGGCAGGAGGGTACGGCGAGGTGATGGTGTACCTCGCCGGGCAGCCGCTGAAGCTGGCGGCCAAGTGCCCGGTGCCGGTGGCGCGGGGCGCCGAGGTCTGGGTCGAATCGGCCCTGTCGGCCACCTCCGTCTCCGTCCGCCCGGTCGAACGCTGACCCGCCGCGGGCCGGCGCCCGCACCCTGGGTACCCGTCCGTCCGCCGTGGGCCCACCGCCCGCGGCCGTCCCTCCGCACCCCGTCCCTCGTCACCGTCCGCCGCGGGCCACCGCCCGCACCGTCCGTCCCGGCCGGCACGCCTCGTCCGTACCCGGCCGTCCCTGTCCGCCGCAGATTCGATTCGCCGTCCCCCCGGGAAGGCTGAGGGGATCCACAGTCACATGAGCCCTGTACTGATCGCCGTGATCGGAGTCGTCGTACTCCTGGTCCTGCTGGCCCTCGTGGTCGTCACCCGCTACAAGGTCGCCGGTCCGAGCGAGGCGTTCATCGTCACCGGACGACGCGGCAAGAAGTCCACCGACCCCGACACCGGCCGCATCTTCACCGACAACAGCGGTCAGAAGGTCGTGGTCGGCGGCGGCGTCTTCGTGGTGCCGTTCGTGCAGCAGAAGTTCACCCTCGACCTCTCCAGCCGGCACATCCCCGTGGCCGTCCGGGGCGCGGTCACGCTGCGCGGCGTGAAGGCCAACCTGGAGGGCGTCGCCATCGTCAAGGTCGGCGGCACCGAGGACTCGATCCGCGCCGCCGCCCAGCGGTTCCTGATGCAGCAGAACGGCATCGTCGGGTTCACCCAGGAGGTCCTGTCCGGCGCGCTGCGCTCGATCGTGGGCCGGATGTCCGTGGAGGACATCATCCGGGACCGGGCCGCCTTCGCCGGCCAGGTCGCCGAGGAGGCCGAGGCCAGCCTGTCCGGCCAGGGCCTGGTCCTGGACGCCTTCCAGATCCAGGACATCACCACCGAGGGCTCCTACCTGGAGGACCTGGGGCGCCCCGAGGCCGCCCGCGCCAAGCAGGAGGCCGACATCGCCGAGGCCGTCGCCCGGCGCGCCTCCGAGCAGGCCCGGCTCAAGGCCGAGGAGGAGATCGCGATCGCGCAGCGCACCTTCGCGCTGAAGCAGGCCGAGATCAAGGCCGAGACCGACGAGGCCGCCGCCCGCGCCGCCGCAGCCGGACCGCTCGCCGAGGCCGCCCGCCAGCAGGAGGTCCTGGGGGAGCAGGAGAAGGTCGCCACCCGGCAGGCCGCCCTGACCGACCGCGAACTGGACACCAAGGTCCGCAAGCCCGCCGACGCCGCCCGCTACCAGGCCGAGCAGGAGGCCGAGGCCCGGCGCATCGCGCTCGTCAAGGAGGCCGAGGCGGCCGCCGAGCGGGCCCGGCTCACCGGTGAGGGCGAGAAGGCGCAGCGCGCCGCGCTCGCCGACGCCGTCCGCATCGAGGGTGACGCCGACGCCGCCGCCATCGCCGCGAAGGGCGCGGCGGAGGCCGAGGCGATGCACAAGAAGGCCGACGCCTTCGAGCGGTACGGCGACGCGGCCGTGCTGCAGATGCTGGTCGAGGTGCTGCCGCAGGTCGTCGGCAAGGCCGCCGAGCCGCTGTCCGCGGTCGACAAGCTGACGGTGATCTCCACCGACGGTGCCGGCCAGCTGCCGCGCACGGTCGCCGACAACGTCGCCCAGGGCATGGAACTGCTCAGCTCCACCACCGGCGTGGACCTCGGGCAGCTGCTCCAGGGACTCGCCCAGCGCGGGAAGGCCGCACCGGCGGCGGCTCCGGCCGCGGCCGCCCCGGCCTCCGACGCCGGCCACGGCAAGGTCGACATCACCGAGTGACGTTCCGCCCGCGGTGCCCCGGACGCCCCACGGCGTCCGGGGCACCGCGCGTTCTCAGTCCGACAGGTCGAACCGCACGTCCACGACGCCTTCGACGGCCCGGGTCAGCCGGGCGGCCACCGGGACCAGGGACGTGTCCCGGATCCGCCCGCCGAGGGTCACGACCCCCTCCCGCACCGTCACCCGCACCGAGTCCCCGGCGTCCTCGCGGAACAGGTGGGGCAGCACGTCCCGGCGCACCTCCGCCGCGATCTCCTCGTCGTCCCGCAGGAACACCTTCAGCAGGTCGGCACGGCTCACGATGCCGCACAGCACTCCCGCGCCGTCCACGACCGGCAGCCGTTTCACCCCGGTCCGCGCCATGATCCGCGCGGCCCGCGCGAGGGTGGCGTCGGCGCCGACGGTGACGGCCGGCGCGCTCATCAGCTCCCCGGCCGTCAGCGCGCCCGCCTTGGCCAGGTCGGGCAGACGGCGCAGCTGGGTGTGCCGGTCGGGGTCGCTGTCCCGGAACTCCTCCTTCGGCAGCAGGTCCGCCTCGGACACGATCCCCGCCACCCTCCCCTCGCCCGTCACCACGGGCAGGGCGCTGACCCGCCGTTCCTGCAGGGTGCGGACGATTTCCTTGAAGGCGGCGTCACGGCCGACGGAGGCGACGGACCGCGTCATCACGTCGCTCACGGTGTACGGGGTGGCGTGCATGGTGCCTCCTCGGGCTGCGTCGCCCCGGTCTGCCGGGCGGATCACCGGACCCTACCGCCGCAACCGGTGCCGGTGCCCGGGTCAGGTGCCGGCGCCCGGGGCCGGGAAGGCCGGGCGCGGACCGCACGCCGTCCGCGGGACGGACCCTGCGGCCGGTGCGGGCCCCACGACCACCGTGAGTGAGAGGCCGGTCGGAGGGGAAGGGCCGGTCGGTCCCCGGCCGGGGACCTCGGGGCCGCCGGACGGCCTCCGCCCGGCGGGGGACCCCGGTGACAGGAGCGCCTCCCGTACGGACGTGTTCGACACGGAGTGAAGGGGGAATTCAGGGAGACCTGGGTGAAGGGAGTGTCCCCCGGGAGATCTGCCCCTCAGGTCACCCGCGGGACGCGGGCGACCGGAGAGGGGCGGGGACCGCCGGGCGCCCACCGGCCGTGGGGGCATGAGCCCCCGGGGGCGCCCCCGCGCGGCCGGGGTTCACAGCGCGGCGGCCGACGCGTTCAGCTCCCGGCCGGTGACCATCTCCGGTGCGATCCGCACGTAGACCCCGTCCAGCATCGGCATCCACGAGGTGTGGCCCAGCAGCGCCAGCCGGTCCCGCTCGGCGGGATCGGTCACCACGGCCGCCCGGCCGGTGACGACGACGCTCCAGCCCGACCGCGTCTCCGCGTGGAACTCGTCCGCCTCGAACGCCACGACCACCCCGTCGATGGCGCGCACCAGGTCCGAGGAGGCGGAGGTGCACAGGATGACGGAGGAGTCGGCGTCCAGGGAGAAGTTGACCGGGAGCACGGCCGGCAGGGCGTGCCGGGTGTAGACCACCCGCCCGACCGGCGCTCCGGCCAGCAGGCGCAGGCACTCCTGCCGTCCGAGGGCACGGAAGACATCGTTCTGGAACATCTGCCCATGGTCGCCGCCGGGCCCCCGCCGCGACTAGGGCCGACCGGCCCCGTTCCCCCTCGCCCCGCCCCGCCCCGCCGTGCCGCGTCGCGCCGTGCCCCGCCCCCGGGTGCCGCTGCCGGCCACCGGCGCCGGCCACCGCCCGGCGGCCGCCGTCCGCCACCGCCGGCGACGCCGCCGCCGCATTCCGGCTCCCTCGCGTCCCTGCCGGCCCCCGCCCGGCCGGAACCGGCGGACCGCCATCCCGCCACGGCAGCACCGGCCCCGTCGCTCCGCTGCACCCCGCGCACCCGCCCCGGGGGCCGTTCCGCGTCACGTCCGGGACCTTCGGCCCCCTCTGCGCACGGGCCCCGGCCGGGAGACTGCTCACGGACACCGCGGCCGGGCACCCCGGCCGGACGGTGCCGGACCCGGACGCCGACCACCTCGGGAGGTGCGCGATGTGCGAGTACTGCGGCTGCCAGTCCCTGACGTCGATCGCCGAGCTGACCCGCGAGCACGACGAAGTGGTCCGTCTCATCAGCCACGTGCGCCCCGCGTACCGGGCGGGCGACACGGCCCGGATGGCACGGACCGCCCGCCGGATCGCCGCGGTGCTCGGTCCGCACACGCAGGTCGAGGAACGCGGCCTGTTCCCCGCCCTCGCCGCCGCCTTCCCCGACCGGATCGCGGTCCTGGAGGCTGAACACCGCCGGATCGACGCCGTCCTGGCCGAGGCGGCCGACGGCACCGTCCCCGCCGACCCCTCCTGGCCCGGCCGGCTGATGGAGGCCGTGGACCTGCTCCGCGACCACATCCTCAAGGAACAGGACGGGGTCTTCCCGGCCGCCCTGGCCCTCCTCGGCACCGAGGAGTGGGAGGCCGTCGAGGCCGAGCGGGCCAGGGCGGGCGGCGCCCCGGCCCGGTCGGCCGGCTGACCGCCCGGTGTCCCGCGACGGGGCGTGCCCGCCCGCCCCCGGCCGCCACGGACCGCCGGGGTCCCGGCGCGCGAATCACCGGCCGTGCCGGGCGTGGTGGTCGGCCTCAGGACGGAGGGCGGTCATAGAGTCGGGCTGCCGGACCGAACACCAGACCACGGGCGGTGCGCCCGGGAGCGGAGTGCCGCGGTGAGTACGGAGACGAATCCCGAGCGGAGCCGGAATGCCGGGCGGACCCGTGCGGGTCTGGACGGCGAGCTGACCCGGGCGCTGGTCCGCTCGCGCCGGTTCTTCACCCGGGCGCAGGTCTCCCCGGACCTGCGCACCCTGCACCGCAAGGGCGGCCGCGAGGCCGACGAGTTCTACCGGGACCGGTGGTCCCACGACAAGGTGGTGCGCTCCACCCACGGTGTGAACTGCACCGGCTCCTGCTCCTGGAAGGTGTACGTCAAGGACGGCATCATCACCTGGGAGGCGCAGCAGACCGACTACCCCTCCGTCGGCCCCGACCGGCCCGAGTACGAGCCGCGCGGCTGCCCGCGCGGCGCCGCCTTCTCCTGGTACACGTACTCGCCGACCCGGGTGCGCTATCCCTACGTGCGGGGCGTCCTGCTGGAGATGTACCGGGAGGCCAAGGCACGGCTCGGCGACCCGGTGGCCGCCTGGGAGGACGTCGTCTCCGACCCGGAACGCGCCCGCCGCTACAAACGGGCCCGGGGCAAGGGCGGCCTGGTGCGGGCGAGTTGGGCGGAGGCCGCGGAACTGGTCGCCGCCGCCCATGTGCACACCATCCGGCGCTGGGGCCCCGACCGGCTCGCCGGGTTCTCCCCGATCCCCGCGATGTCGATGGTCTCCCACGCGGCCGGGGCCCGCTTCTACTCCCTGCTCGGCGGGGTCATGCTCTCCTTCTACGACTGGTACGCCGATCTGCCCGTCGCCTCCCCGCAGGTGTTCGGCGACCAGACCGACGTGCCGGAGTCCGGCGACTGGTGGGACGCCGGCTACCTGATCATGTGGGGCTCCAACGTGCCGGTGACACGGACCCCGGACGCCCACTGGATGGCGGAGGCCCGCTACCGCGGCCAGAAGGTCGTCGCGGTCTCCCCGGACTACGCGGACAACGTGAAGTTCGCCGACGAGTGGCTCTCCGCCCAGCCCGGCACCGACGGCGCCCTGGCCATGGCGATGGGCCACGTCGTCCTGAAGGAGTTCTTCGTCGAGCGGGACACCCCGTACTTCACCGACTACGTCAAACGCTACACGGACCTGCCGTTCCTGATCACCCTGGACGAGCGGGAGGACGAGCCCGGTGTCCTGGCCCCCGGCAAGTTCCTCACCGCGGCCGACCTCGGCGGCGAGCACGCCGAGGCCGAACACGCCGCGTTCCGCACGGTGTTGCTGGACGCGGCCGACGGGCGGCCGGTGGTGCCCGGCGGCACCCTCGGTGACCGCTTCGCCGAGTCCGGGGCCGGCCGGTGGAACCTCGACCTCGGCGACACCGACCCGCTGCTGTCCGCCGACGGCGACGGCGCGACCCCCGTCGTCGTGGAACTGCCCCGCTTCGACGCCCCCGGCGGCGGTGCCGGCCGGCTGCTGCGCGGTGTCCCGGCGCGCCGGATCGGCGGGCGTCTGGTGACCACCGTCTACGACCTGCTCCTCGCCCAGTACGGGGTGGCGCGGCCGGGCCTGCCCGGCACCTGGCCCACCGGCTACGACGACCCGGACGAGCCGTACACGCCCGCCTGGCAGCAGGCCGTCACCGGTGTCGACGCGGGCCGCGCCGCCCGCATCGCCCGGGAGTTCGCGGCCAACGCCGAGGAGTCCCGCGGCCGTTCGATGATCATCATGGGGGCGGGCACCAACCACTGGTTCCACTCCGACACCATCTACCGGGCCTTCCTCACCCTCACCACGCTGACCGGCTGCCAGGGCGTGAACGGCGGCGGCTGGGCGCACTACGTCGGGCAGGAGAAGGTCCGCCCGATCACCGGCTACTCGGCGATCGCGACCGCAGCGGACTGGAACCGGCCCGCCCGGCAGATGATCCAGACCGCCTACTGGTACCTGCACAGCGACCAGTACCGCTACGACCCGTTCTCCGCGGACACCCTCGCGGCCCGGGGCGCGGGCGGCGCGGGCGGCCCGTTCGCCGACCGGAGCACGGCGGACGTCATCGCGCAGTCCGCGCGGCTCGGCTGGATGCCGTCCTACCCGACCTTCGACCGCAACCCGCTCGACCTGGCCGACGAGGCGGACGCGGCGGGCCGCAGCCCGGCCGACCACGTGGTGGCCGAACTCAAGGCGGGACGGCTGGGGTTCGCGGGCGAGGACCCCGACGCGCCGGAGAACTTCCCGCGGGTGCTCACCGTGTGGCGGGCCAACCTCCTGGGCTCCTCCGCCAAGGGCAACGAGTACTTCCTCAAGCACCTGCTGGGCACCGACTCCTCGGTGCGCGCCACCGAGGCACCGCCCGGGGCCCGGCCCCGCGACGTGCGCTGGCGGGAGGAGGCCCCCGAGGGCAAGCTGGACCTACTGCTCACCCTGGACTTCCGGATGACCAGCACCACCGTCTTCTCCGACGTGGTGCTGCCCGCGGCGACCTGGTACGAGAAGCACGACCTGTCCAGCACCGACATGCACCCCTTCGTGCACGCCTTCAACCCGGCCATCGCCCCGCCCTGGCAGACCCGCACCGACTGGGACACCTTCCGCACCCTCGCGCGGGAGTTCAGCCGCCAGGCCGCCGTTCACCTCGGGGTGCGCAAGGACGTGGTCGCCGCCCCGCTGCTGCACGACACCCCCGACGAACTGGCCACCCCGCACGGCAGGGTGCGTGACTGGCGGGCGGGGGAGTGCGAACCGGTGCCCGGCCGCACCCTGCCGAAGCTGGTCACCGTCGAACGCGACTACGGCGCCGTCGCCGACCGGATGGAGGCCCTCGGCCCGCTCCTGGACACCCTCGGCGCCACCACCAAGGGCGTCACCTTCACGGTCGGCCCGGAGCTGGAGTACCTGCGGCACAAGAACGGCACCGTGCGCGGCGGGGCGGCCGACGGGCGGCCCAGCATCGCCCGCGACGCCCAGGCCTGCGAGGCGATCCTCGCCCTGTCCGGCACCACCAACGGGCATCTGGCCACGCAGGGTTTCCGCACCCTGGAGGCGCGCACCGGCCGGCCGCTCGCCGACCTGGCCGCCGAGCACGAGGGCAAGCGGATCACCTTCGCCGACACCCAGGCCGCACCGGTGCCCGTGATCACCTCCCCCGAGTGGTCCGGTTCGGAGTCCGGCGGGCGCCGCTACTCGCCGTTCACCGTCAACGTCGAGCGGCTCAAGCCCTGGCACACCCTGACCGGCCGCCAGCACTTCTACCTCGACCACGACTGGATGAGCGCCCTCGGCGAACAACTCCCGGTCTACCGGCCCCCGTTGAACATGGACGCGCTGTTCGGCGAACCCCGGCTCGGAGAGGTCGGCGAACTCGGGGTGACCGTGCGCTACCTCACCCCGCACAACAAGTGGTCCATCCACTCCGAGTACCAGGACAACCTGTTCATGCTGTCCCTCTCCCGGGGCGGGCCCGTCATCTGGATGAGCACCCTGGACGCGGCCAAGGTCGGCGTGCGGGACAACGACTGGGTGGAGGCCGTCAACCGCAACGGCGTCGTCGCCGCCCGCGCCGTCGTCTCGCACCGCATGCCCGAGGGCACCGTCTACATGCACCACGCCCAGGACCGGCTCATCGACGTGCCCCGCACCGAGACCACCGGCCGGCGCGGCGGCATCCACAACTCGCTGACCCGGCTGCTGATCAAACCCAGCCACCTCATCGGCGGCTACGCCCAGCTCTCCTACGCCTTCAACTACCTCGGCCCGACCGGCAACCAGCGCGACGAGGTCACCGTCATCCGCCGCCGCGGCAACCAGGAGGTGACGTACTGATGCGCGTGATGGCCCAGATGGCGATGGTGATGAACCTCGACAAGTGCATCGGCTGCCACACCTGTTCGGTCACCTGCAAACAGGCGTGGACCAACCGCACCGGCGTCGAGTACGTCTGGTTCAACAACGTCGAGACCCGGCCCGGCCAGGGCTACCCCCGCCGCTACGAGGACCAGGACACCTGGCGCGGCGGCTGGGAACTGAACAAGCGCGGACGGCTCGCCCTCAAGGCCGGCGGCCGGTTCAAGAAGCTGATCACCATCTTCTCCAACCCCGTCCTGCCGTCCCTGGACGACTACTACGAACCCTGGACCTACGACTACGAGACCCTCATCAACGCCCCCCTGCAGGAACACACCCCGGTCGCCCGCCCCAAGTCCCTCATCACCGGCAAGGACCTGAAGATCACCTGGTCGGCGAACTGGGACGACAACCTCGGCGGTTCGGACCGCCACGGCGACAAGGACGTGCTGCTCGGCCAGGTCTCCGAGAAGATCAAGCTGGAATTCGAGCAGACCTTCATGTTCTACCTGCCGCGCATCTGCGAGCACTGCCTCAACCCCTCCTGCGCGGCCTCCTGCCCCTCCGGCGCGATCTACAAGCGCGAGGAGGACGGCATCGTCCTCGTCGACCAGGACCGCTGCCGCGGCTGGCGGATGTGCGTCACCGGCTGCCCGTACAAGAAGGTCTACTTCAACCACCGCACCGGCAAGGCCGAGAAGTGCACCTTCTGCTTCCCCCGCGTCGAGGTCGGCCTGCCCACCGTCTGCTCCGAGACCTGCGTCGGCCGCCTGCGCTACATCGGCCTCGTCCTCTACGACGCCGACCGCGTGCTCGAAGCCGCCTCCACGCCCGAGGACACCGACCTCTACGAGGCGCAGCGGCAGGTCTTCCTCGACCCCCACGACCCGCGCGTGGTCGCCGCCGCCGAACGCTCCGGCATCCCGCACGACTGGGTCGAGGCCGCCCAGCGCTCGCCGGTCCACGCCCTGATCAACACCTACCGGGTGGCCCTGCCGCTGCACCCGGAGTACCGCACCCTGCCCATGGTCTGGTACATCCCGCCGCTGTCCCCGGTCGTCGACGCGGTCCGTGACACCGGCCGGGACGCGGAGGACCACCGCACCCTCTTCGCCGCCGTGGACGCCCTGCGCATCCCCGTCGACTACCTGGCCCAGCTGTTCACCGCCGGCGACCCCGCCCCCGTCGACGCCGTGCTGCGCCGGCTGGCCGCCATGCGCTCCTACATGCGCGACATCAACCTCGGCCGCGAACCCGACGCCTCCGTCCCGGAGTCCGTCGGCATGGGCGAGGAGCAGATGTACGACATGTACCGGTTGCTCGCCCTCGCCAAGTACGACGAGCGGTACGTCATCCCGGCCGCCCACGCCGAACAGGCCCACAGTCTCGAGGAACTGGCCACCGAGTGCAGCCTCGACTACGAGGGCGGCCCCGGCATGGGCGGCTCCGGCCCCTTCGGCGAGACGTCCGGCGGCGCCGCCCCCATCGCCGTGGAGAACTACCGGGCGCTGCGTGACCGCCAGACCTCCGACAGCCCGGCCGCACCCACCGACAAGGAGACCCGCGTCAACCTCCTGAACTGGGACGGCAGAAGCGCCCCACCGGGCATGTTCCCGCCCCGGCCCGGACCGGACGACGCCCCCGGCGGCGAAGGCGAGGTGGACCCCAGGCCATGAGGAGACGCATCCGTCCCGCCACCCGCACCCGCCCCTGGCACCCCGTCGCCTGGCAGGCCCAGTCCCTCCTCCTCGCCTACCCCGACGACGACTTCCCCGCCCGGCTCGACCTGGCCCGCCGCGCCGCCGCGACCCTGCCCCGCGACGTCGCCCACCCGCTGCTGGACTTCACCGCCCACGCGGACCGCACGGGCCCCGCCGCCCTCGCGGAGGCCTACGTCGACACCTTCGACCACCGCCGACGCTGCAGCCCCTACCTGACGTACTACGCGCACGGCGACACCCGGAAACGCGGCCTCGCCCTGGTGCGCCTGAAGCAGACCTACGCCCGGGCCGGCTGGCGGCTCGGCGACGACGAACTGCCCGACCACCTCGCCGTCGTCCTGGAGTTCGCGGGCGCCGAACCGGCCGCCGGACACCGCCTGCTCACCGAGCACCGCGCCGGCTGCGAGCTGCTGCGTCTCTCCCTGCGCGACGCCGGCTCGCCCTGGGTCGGCGTCCTGGCCTCCGTCTCGGCCACCCTGCCCGCCCTCGCCGGGGACGAACGCGAGGCCGTCGCCCGCCTGGCCGCCGAGGGCCCGCCCGAGGAACAGGTCGGCCTCGACCCCTACGCACCGCCGCAGTTCCCGCCCGTCCCGCCGGCCGGAGGCCCCCGATGACCGCTCCCGCCCACCCGCTGCCCCTGGCCGTCGAGTCCGGCACCGGCGGCATCCTGCTGTGGGTCGTCCTGCCGTACGTCAGCCTCGCCGTGTTCGTCCTCGGCCACGTCTGGCGCTACCGCTACGACAAGTTCGGCTGGACCACCCGCTCCTCCCAGCTCTACGAGCGGCGGCTGCTGCGCATCGGCAGCCCCCTGTTCCACTTCGGCATCCTGCTGGTCCTGCTGGGCCACATCGGCGGGCTGCTCGTCCCGGAGAGCTGGACCGAGGCCGCCGGCATCAGCGAGCACACCTACCACGTCCTCGCGGTCGTCCTCGGCGTGGCCGCCGGGGTCGCCACCGTCGGCGGCATGATCATCCTGATCTACCGGCGCCGCACCGTCGGCCCCGTCTTCTCCGCCACCACCGTCAACGACAAGGCGATGTACCTGTCGCTGGCCGTGACCATCGGACTGGGCCTGGCCGCCACCGTGGTCGCGAACGTCGTCGGCGGCGGCTACAACTACCGCGAGACCATCTCCCCCTGGTTCCGCTCCGTGTTCTACCTCCAGCCGGACCCCGACCTGATGACCGGCACCCCCCTCCTGTTCCAGCTGCACGCCCTCAGCGCCCTGCTGCTGTTCGCGTTCTGGCCCTTCACCCGCCTCGTCCACATGCTCACCGCCCCCCTCGGCTACCTCACCCGCCCCTACATCGTCTACCGCAGCCGCGACGAACGCCTCGGCACCCGGCCCCCGCACCGCGGGTGGGAACGCACCGGCTGACCGGCACCGGACGGCGCCGAGCGGGCCCCGACCCGGCCGGCGGCGGGCGGCCGGCCACCCCGTAGAGTGCCTATCCGATGCCCTCCGGACCCCGAGGAACCCGCACGTGACGCCCGCCCGACCCGCCCCGACCGCCCCGGTGACCGTCGTCGGGATCGGCGCCGACGGCTGGCAGGGACTGCCGCCCGCCGCACAGGCCGCACTCCTCGACGCCGAGACCGTGATCGGCGGCCCGCGCCAACTCGCGCTGCTGCCCCCCGAGTGCCGCGCCGAGCGGGTCCCCTGGCCGTCACCGCTGCGGCCCGCCGTCCCCGGCCTGCTCGACGCGCACGCCGGCCGCCGCATCGCCGTCCTCGCCAGCGGCGACCCCATGTTTCACGGAATCGGACGCACCCTCACCGACCTCCTCGGACCCGGCGCCGTCCACGTCCTGCCGCACCCCTCCTCCGTCACCCTCGCCTGCGCCCGCCTCGCCTGGCCGGTGGAGGACACCCACGTCGTCACCCTCGTCGGCCGCCCCACCGCCCGCCTCGCCGCCGCCCTGCACGACCGGCGGCGCCTGCTCGTGCTCAGCGCCGACGCCACCACGCCCGCCGACGTCGCCGCCCTGCTGCGCGACCGCGGCTTCGGACCGAGCCGGATGCGCGTCCTGGAGCAGCTCGGCGGCCCCCGCGAACGCACCACCGGCTGGACGGCCGCCGACGACTGGCCCGGCCGGGAGAAGCCCGGCGACCCGCTCAACGTCGTCGCCGTCGACTGCCGGCGCGCCCCCGGCACCCCGCGCCTCGGCGCCGTCCCCGGACTCCCCGACGCGGCCTACGAACACGACGGCCAGCTCACCAAACGGCACGTCCGCGCCGCCACCCTCGCCGCCCTCGCCCCCGCCCCCGGGGAACTGCTGTGGGACGTGGGGGGCGGTTCCGGGTCCATCGCCGTCGAGTGGATGCGCACCCACCCCGCGTGCCGCGCGGTCACCGTCGAACGCGACCCCGTCCGCGCCGCGCGCATCGCCCGCAACGCCGACCGGCTCGGCGTGCCGGCCCTCGACGTGGTGACCGGCTCCGCGCCCGCCGCCCTCGCGCAACTCCCTTCCCCTGACGCGGTGTTCATCGGCGGCGGCCTCACCGCCCCGGGGCTCCTCGACGCCTGCTGGAACGCGCTCCCCGAGGGCGGGCGACTGGTCGCCAACACCGTGACCCTGGAGTCCGAGGCGCTGCTGGCCGACGCCCGCCGCCGTCTCGGCGGCGAACTGGTGCGCCTGTCCGTCGCGCACGCCGTGCCCGTGGGGGGCTTCACCGGATGGCGGCAGGCGATGCCGGTCACCCAGTGGGCCGTGGAGAAGACGTCCGGACCGACCGGCCCCGACGCGGCAGGACCAGGAGCAGACGCATGACCGTGTACTTCATCGGCGCCGGACCCGGCGCCGCCGACCTCATCACCCTGCGCGGCGCCCGCACCCTGGCCGCCTGCCGGGTCTGCCTCTACGCGGGCAGCCTGGTGCCCGGCGAACTCCTCGCCGAATGCCCGCCCGGCGCCCGGCTGGTGGACACCGCCCGGCTCACCCTGGACGAGATCACGGGCGAACTGGTCCGTGCGCACGAGGAGGGCCACGACGTGGCCCGGCTCCACTCGGGCGACCCGTCCGTCTTCAGCGCCGTCGCCGAGCAGATGCGCCGCCTCGACGCGGCCGGAGTGCCCTACGAGGTCGTCCCGGGCGTGCCCGCCTTCGCCGCGGCGGCCGCCGCCCTGAAGCGCGAACTGACCGTGCCGACGGTCGGGCAGACCGTCATCCTCACCCGCGTCGCCCAGCAGGCCACCCCCATGCCCGAGGGGGAGGACCTCGCCACCCTCGGCCGCAGCGGCGCCCTGATCGTGCTCCACCTGGCCGCCCGGTACGTCGACCGCGTGGTCGCCGAACTGCTCCCGCACTACGGCCCGGACTGCCCCAGCGCCGTGGTCGCCCACGCCTCCCGGCCCGAGGAACTGGTGCTGCGCGGGACGCTCGACGAGATCGCCGGGAAGGTGAAGGAGGCGGGCGTGCTGCGGACGGCCGTCATCATGGTCGGCCGCACCCTGGGCGCCGAGCAGTTCCGCGACAGCCACCTGTACTCCCCGGACCGTGACCGGCATGTCTGCTGAACGGGCCGTCCCGGTCCTGCGGGTGCGGGACATGGACACCTCGCTGCCCTGGTACGCCCGGCTCGGCTTCGGCGCGCGCTGGGAGCACCGGTTCGGGCCCGGCTTCCCCCGCTACGCGGAACTGGCCCGCGGCCCGGTCCGCCTGCACCTGTCGGAGCACGAGGGCGACGCCCCGCCGGACGGACTGGTGTACCTCCGGCTCGCCGATCCCCGCGCGGTGGCCGCCGAGTTCGGTGCCGAGCTGCGGGACCAGCCGTGGGGGCCCGAGGCGGAACTCCGGGACCCCGACGGCAACCGCCTGCGGGTGGGCCCCCTCGACGACCGAACCCGGCCGCCGCCGGCTCAGGCCACCGTGCTGCGGCCCACCACGTTTCCCGCCCGGTCGATGCAGATCACGTCCACCGCGACCGGTGCCCCGCGCAGCACCGCCAGCGCCTGGTCCCGGGCGGCCGTCGCGACCAGGTCGCCCAGCGGCACCCCGGCCGCCCGGCAGAGCTGGAGCGCGGCCAGCCCCGTGTTGGCGTCCGCCACCTCGGCGGCCAGCGCCTCGCCGGCGCCGCCGCGCCGGGCCAGACCGGCGAGGAAGCCCTTGTCGACCTGGGAGCGCGCCGAATGCAGGTCCAGGTGCCCCGCGGCCAGCTTGGACAGCTTGGCGAAGCCGCCGCACACCGTCAGGCGGTCCACCGGGTGGCGCCGGACGTACTTCAGCACCGCGCCCGCGAAGTCGCCCATGTCGAGCAGGGCGTCCTCGGGCAGCCCGTACTCGGCGACCACCGTCTTCTCGGACGTGGAGCCGGTGCACCCGGCGACATGCGTGCGGCCGGCCGCCCGGGCCACGTCCACCCCGCGCCGGATCGAGTCGATCCACGCCGAACACGAGTACGGCACCACGATGCCCGTCGTACCGAGGATCGACAGCCCGCCCAGGATGCCCAGCCGGGGGTTCCAGGTGGACCGGGCGATCTCCTCGCCGTGGTCGACGGACAGCGTGATCTCGACGTCCCCGGTGCCGCCGTGGCGCGCGGCGACCTCGGCGACGTGCTCACGCATCATCTGCCGCGGCACGGGGTTCACCGCCGGTTCACCCACCTCCAGCGGCAGGCCCGGCCGGGTCACGGTGCCCACCCCCGGCCCCGCCCGGAACACCACTCCCCGCCCGGCGGGCAGGACGCGCACCGTCGCCCGCACCAGCGCCCCGTGCGTGACGTCGGGATCGTCGCCCGCGTCCTTCACGATGCCCGCCATCGCCCGGTCGCCGGTCAGCTCCTCCGCCGCCAGCGCGAACGACGGGGTCTGCCCCCGGGGCAGCGTGATCGTCACCGGGTCGGGGAAGTCCCCGGTCAGCAGCGCGGTGTACGCGGCCGTCGTCGCGGCGGTCGCGCAGGCGCCGGTGGTCCAGCCGGGCCGCAGACCGGTGTGCTTGAGTTGGGCGCTGCGGCCGCCCCTGGCCTCGCTGCTCATGACGCGTTCTCCCGACGGGAACCGAGAAAGGACGAACCTGCCGTGCACCTGCTGATCCTGGGCGGCACCACCGAGGCCCGCCGTCTCGCCGAACTGCTGGCGGACGCCCCCACGCCCGGCCTACGGGTGACGACCTCCCTGGCCGGACGGGTGGCGGCACCCCGGCTGCCGCCCGGCGAGGTGCGCGTCGGCGGCTTCGGCGGCGCCGACGGGCTCGCCGCCTGGCTCCGGGAGCACGCGGTGGACCTGCTCATCGACGCCACCCACCCTTTCGCCGGCACCATCAGCTTCAACGCGGCGCGGGCCGCCGCCACCGCCCATGTTCCTCTCCTGGCCCTGCGGCGGCCCGGCTGGACACCCGCCGAGGGCGACACCTGGCACGAGGCGGCCTCCCTGCGGGACGCGGCCCGGCTGCTGCCCCGGCTCGGCCGGCGGGTGTTCCTCACCACCGGCCGCATGGGCCTGGCCGCCTTCGCGGACCTGGACGGCCTGTGGTTCCTCGTCCGTTCCGTGGACCCGCCCGCCGCCCCGCACCCGGCGCGCATGGAGACGCTGCTGGACCGCGGCCCGTTCACCCTGGACGGCGAGCGGGAGGTGCTGCGGCGGCACCGGATCGACGTGGTCGTCACCAAGGACAGCGGGGGAGCGGCCACCGCCCCGAAGCTGACGGCCGCCCGGGAGGCGGGCCTGCCGGTGGTGGTGGTCCGCAGACCCGCCGCCCCCGCCGGGGTGCCGGTGGTGCCCGGCCCGGAGGAGGCGGCCCGGTGGGTCGGCGAGGCATGCGCCGCCCGGCGGGCCGGGCAGGCCGCCGGGGCCCCACCCGCCGGGGGCGGGGCCTGACCGGACGGCGCTGGGCTCACGCCTCCGGGTAACTGCGAGGCGTCCAGACGACCTCTTCGCCGTCCCCGCGCCGCACGACCCGGGTCCGGGAGGAGCCCACCAGCAGGATCGTGCGCATGTCGACCTCGGCCGGGTCCAGATCGGCCAGCCGGACGATCCGGACCCGCTCACCGGGCCCGCCCACGTCCCGGGCGACCACGACCGGCGTGTCCGGCGCCCGGTGCTCCAGCAGCAGTTCCCGCGCCTTGCCGACCTGCCAGGTGCGGCTGCGCGACCCGGGGTTGTACAGCGCCAGCACCAGGTCCGCCGACGCGGCCGCGCCGAGCCGTTCCGCGATGACCTCCCACGGCTTGAGCCGGTCGGACAGGGAGATCGCGGCGTAGTCGTGGCCGAGCGGGGCGCCGGCCCGGGCGGCGGCCGCGTTGGCGGCGGTCACCCCCGGCAGCACCCGCACCGGGACGTCCGCGTACTCCGGCGCGGAGGCCACCTCCAGGACCGCCGTCGCCATGGCGAACACCCCCGGGTCACCGCCCGACACCACGGCCACCCGGCGTCCCCGCTGGGCGAGTTGGAGGGCGAACTCGGCGCGTTCGGCCTCCACCCGGTTGTCCGAGCCGTGCCGGCGCTGGCCGGGGCGGACGGGGACCCGGTCCAGGTACGTGGTGTAGCCGACGAGGTCGTCGGCGGCGGCGAGGGCGCCGCGCGTCTCGGGCGTCAGCCACGACGGACCGGCCGGGCCCGTCCCCACCACGACCACCTCGCCGGCCGCAGCGGGCCGTTCCCCGGGGCGCTCCGCGCCGGCCCGGCTGGGCAGCACGGCCACCGAGAAGTACGGCACGGACCCGGCGTCGACGTCGGCGAGCGGGGCGAGACGCTCCCCGTCCATGGTGGCCCGCTCCACGTACCGCGCCTCGGCGAGCCGCCCCGCATCCTCCAGGGCCCGCCGCACCTTGGGGAAGGTGCGGCCCAGCTTCATCACCACGGCCACGTCGGTCGCGGCCAGCCGCGCGGTCAGCTCCTCCTCGGGCAGCGTGCCCGGCAGGACGGTGAGCACCTCCTCGCCCTCGGCGAGCGGCGCGCCGAGGCGGGCCGCGGCGGCGGACACCGAGGTGACCCCGGGGATGACCTCGGTGTCGTAGCGGTCCGCGAGCCGCTTGTGCATGTGCATGTAGGAGCCGTAGAAGAGCGGGTCGCCCTCCGCGAGGACGGCGACCGTGCGGCCCGCGTCCAGGTGGGCGGCGAGCCGGGCCGACGCCTCGGCGTAGAAGTCGTCCATGGCGCCCTGGTAGCCGCCCGGGTGGTCGGTGGTCTCCGTGGTCACCGGGTAGACCAGGCGCTCCTCGATGTGGTCGGCGCGCAGGTGGCGGGCCGCGATCGAGCGGGCGATGGACCGGCCGTGCCGGGCACTGTGGTAGGCGACGACGTCGGCCTCGGCGATGACCTCGACGGCCCGCACGGTCATCAGGGACGGGTCGCCGGGCCCCAGCCCGACCCCGTACAGCTTGCCGCTCACTCTTCCTCGCTCGCGATCGCGTTGAGCGCGGCCGCCGCGATGGCGCTGCCGCCGCGCCGGCCCCGCACCACCAGGTGCTCCAGGCCCGACGGGTGGGCGGCCAGGGCGTCCTTGGACTCGGCCGCGCCGACGAAACCGACCGGCACACCGATGACCGCGGCCGGCCTCGGCGCGCCCTCGTCGATCATCTCCAGCAGCCGGAACAGCGCGGTCGGCGCGTTGCCGACGGCCACCACGGAGCCCTCCAGCCGGTCCCGCCACAGTTCCAGGGCGGCGGCGCTGCGCGTGGTGCCCAGCCGGGCAGCGAGCTCCGGCACGGCCGGGTCGGACAGGGTGCACAGCACCTCGTTGCCGGCCGGCAGCCGCTTGCGGGTGACGCCGCTGGCGACCATCTGCACATCGCACAGGACGGGCGCCCCGGCGCGCAGCGCCTGCCGGGCGCGGGCCACCACCTGAGGGCTGAAGGAGAGGTCGCGGACCAGGTCGACCATGCCGCAGGCGTGGATCATCCGGACCGCGACCCGGCTGACGTCGGCGGGCAGGGCCGCGAGGTCGGCCTCCGCGCGAATGGTGGCGAAGGACTCGCGGTAGATCGCCGCGCCGTCCTTCTCGTAGGCGTACGTGGTCACGGTGTCGTTCTCGCTGCTCTCGGTCGTCGTACGGCTCATGGAAGGGTCCTCGCCAGGGCGGCGGCGAAGCCCGAGGGGTCGTCCAGCAGGGTGCCGCGCGGGTCCCGGCCCCGCACGGCGGTGGTGACGCGGTAGCCGCCCCCGGGCGCGGCCACCACGTCGACGTGGTCGCCGCGCGGGTGCCCGCAGCGCCGCTCGCAGCCCGACCAGTACACCGGCAGCGGGGTCCGGCCGGCCGCGGTGAGCGCCCGGGCCGCGTCCGCCCGCACGTCCGCACGGGACGTGGCGCAGCCGGGGCGGCCGGTACAGGCACCGACCCGCGGCCAGGGCGAGCCGGCGTCGGTGACCAGCCCGGCCGCGGCGAGCCGGGCGAGCACGCTCGCCGCCCGGTCCGGCTCCGCGTCCGGGGCGGGGACGACGACGCCGCGCCACGGCGTCAGCCGCAGCTCGCCGGGCGGGAACGCGGCGGCGGCCCGCGTCAGCTCCCGCCACTGGCCGGCGGTGAACCGGCCGAACGGCGCGTGCACGCACAGGGCGGAACCGACGGGCCCGGGGGCCGGTCCCTCCGCCTCGCCGGTGTCCCGCGCCGCCGGGGCGCAGCCGACGCCCGCCCGCGTCAGCGCGCGTTCCACCGCCGCCGTCAACTCGGCCACCGGTACGGGCAGTTCGTCCACCCGCCAGGCTCCCGAGCCGGAGGCCCGGGAGATCTCCAGGAAGACCTCCGCCGCCAGCAGGGCGGCCCGCGGCGCGTCCTCGCCGGACACCCGCAGCGCCTCCCGCGCCCCGCCCAGGGTGAGCAGCGCGGCGCCGCCGGCCGTCGCCCGCACGGTCACGTCGGCGCCGAGCGCGGCGACGTCCCCGCGCCCGTCGTCCAGCGCGAACAGGAAGCGCCCCGACAGGGTCACCGCCGCCGTACTCGCGCACAGCGCCGCGTCCAGGGCCGTCAGCCACGGCCGGACGTCCCGCACGCCGTGCCCGTCCAGGCCGGACAGCGGGGACGCGACGACGTTCCGCACCCGTTCGTGCGCCGGTGACGGCAACAGCCCGGCAGGCTCCAGCAGTCCGGCGAGCTCCGCCCCGCACGCGGGGCGCAGGCCCCGCAGCTGGACGTTGCCCCGTGAGGTCAGATGCAGTTCGCCGTCGCCCAGCCGCCGGGCCGCGTCACCGAGCGACGTCGCCTGCCGCACGGTGAGCACACCGCCCGGGATCCGGACCCGGGCGAGCGCCCCGTCGTCCGCCGCGTGCAGTCTCAACGCACCCGGGCAGGCGTCGCCGCCGTCCCGGGAGACCGCTGTGGCCTGGGACGACGAGGGGTGGGGTGCCGTGGACATGGCGGCGAGCATACCCACCATCACACCGGGTGCACGCCCTGCCGCCCTCGCCGGGGGCCTACTATGCTCCTCGGCGGATCATCCGATCCGCCACCGCCACGACGGCGACAGGGGAGGAAGCCCGGTGCGAACCCGGCGCGGTCCCGCCACTGTGAATCCGGCCACTGAGGCCGGGTGAGCCAGGAACTCCCGCCGTCTACACCGCCCGGGGCGCGGACCCCGAGGAAGGCCAGACGACGCATGCCGTTCTCGTCCGGGGACCACCCCCAGCACGCCGGGCAGCCCCACGTCCTGCTGCTGTCGACCTCCGACACCGACCTGCTCAGTGCCCGCGCGGCCGACGGCCCCGTGCCCTACCGGTTCGCCAACCCCGCCCGGCTCCCGCTCGACGACCTGCCCGCCCTCCTCGACGGCGTCTCCCTCGTCGTCGTCCGCCTGCTCGGCGGCCTGCGCGCCTGGCAGGAGGGCCTGGACCTGCTGCTCGCCGACGGCCGCCCCGTCGTCGTCCTCACCGGCGAACAGGCCCCCGACGCCCAGCTGATGGCCGCCTCCACCGTCCCCGTCGGCATCGCCGCCGAGGCCCACGCCTACCTCGCCCACGGCGGCCCCGCCAACCTGGAACAGCTCGCCCGCTTCCTGTCCGACACGGTGCTGCTCACCGGCCACGGCTTCGACCCGCCCGCGCCCGCCCCCACCTGGGGCCCGCTGGACCGCGTGTCCCGCGGCGAGGGCCCGCTCGTCGCGGTGCTCTACTACCGCGCCCACCACATGAGCGGCAACACCGCCTTCGTCGACGCGCTGTGCTCGGCCATCGAGGACGCGGGCGGACGCGCCCTGCCGCTGTACGTGGCCTCGCTGCGCGCCCCCGAACCCGAGCTGATCGACGCGCTCGGGGCCGCGGACGCGATCGTCACCACCGTCCTCGCGGCCGGCGGCACGCGGCCCGCGGAAGCCTCCGCGGGCGGCGACGACGAGTCCTGGGACGCGGGCGCCCTCGCCGCCCTGGACGTGCCCATCCTCCAGGCGCTGTGCCTGACCGGCTCCCGCACCGCCTGGGAGGACAACGACGAGGGCGTCTCCCCGCTGGACGCGGCCAGCCAGATCGCCGTGCCCGAGTTCGACGGCCGCCTGATCACCGTGCCGTTCTCCTTCAAGGAGATCGACGCCGACGGCCTGCCCGCCTACGTCGCCGACCCCGAACGCGCCGCCCGCGTCGCCGGCATCGCCGTGCGCCACGCCCGCCTGCGGCACATCCCCGCCGCCCGCAAGCGCCTCGCCCTGGTGCTGTCCGCCTACCCGACCAAGCACTCCCGCATCGGCAACGCCGTCGGCCTGGACACCCCCGCCAGCGCGGTCGCCCTGCTGCGCCGACTGCGCGAGGAGGGCTACGACTTCGGCGACGGCGCCGACGTGCCCGGCCTGGCCTCCGGCGACGGCGACGAACTCATCCGCGCCCTCATCGAGGCCGGCGGCCACGACCAGGAATGGCTCACCGAGGACCAGCTCGCCCGCAACCCGGTGCGCATCCCGGCCGCCGACTACCGCCGCTGGTACGCCACCCTGCCCGAGGAACTGCGCACCGCCGTCGAACGGCACTGGGGCCCGCCGCCGGGCGAGATGTTCGTCGACCGCAGCCGCGACCCGGAGGGCGACATCGTCCTGGCCGCCCTGCGCTTCGGCAACCTGCTGATCCTCATCCAGCCCCCGCGCGGCTTCGGCGAGAACCCCATCGCGATCTACCACGACCCCGACCTGCCGCCCTCCCACCATTACCTGGCCGCCTACCGCTGGATCGCCGCCCCCGCCGACGACGGCGGCTTCGGCGCCGACGCGATGATCCACCTCGGCAAGCACGGCAACCTGGAGTGGCTGCCCGGCAAGAACGCCGGCCTGTCCGCCGCCTGCGGCCCCGACGCCGCCCTCGGCGACCTCCCCCTGATCTACCCGTTCCTCGTCAACGACCCCGGCGAGGGCACCCAGGCCAAGCGCCGCGTCCACGCCACCCTCGTCGACCACCTCGTCCCGCCGATGGCCCGCGCCGACTCCTACGGCGACATCGCCCGGCTGGAGCAACTCCTCGACGAACACGCCCAGATCGCGGCCATGGACCCGGCCAAGCTGCCCGCGATCCGCGCCCAGATCTGGACCCTCATCCAGGCCGCCCGCCTCGACCACGACCTCGGCCTCGACGACCGCCCCGACGACGACGGCTTCGACGACTTCCTGCTGCACGTCGACGGCTGGCTGTGCGAGGTCAAGGACGCCCAGATCCGCGACGGACTGCACGTCCTCGGCACCCCGCCGGACGGCGCCGACCGCGTCAACCTCGTGCTGGCCGTGCTGCGCGCCCGCCAGATCTGGGGCGGCACCACCGCCCTGCCCGGCCTGCGCGAAGCCCTCGGCCTCGACGAGTCCGCCGCCACCCGCACCACCGCCGACGCCGCCGAGGAGGAGGCCCGGGCCCTGGTCCAGGCGATGGAGGACGCCGGCTGGGACCCCGCGGCCGTCCCCTCCGACCGCGGTGAACAGGTCGCCGCGATCCTGGAGTTCGCCGCCCGCGAGGTCGTGCCCCGCCTCGCCGCCACCACCGCCGAACTCGACCACGCCGTGCACGCCCTGAACGGCGGCTTCGTCCCGGCGGGCCCCTCCGGGTCGCCGCTGCGCGGCCTGGTCAACGTGCTGCCGACCGGCCGCAACTTCTACTCCGTCGACCCCAAGGCCGTCCCCTCCCGGCTCGCCTGGGAGACCGGCCAGGCCCTCGCCGACAGTCTCCTTCAGCGCTACCGCGCCGACCACGGCGACTGGCCCACCTCCGTCGGCCTGTCCCTGTGGGGCACCAGCGCCATGCGCACCGCCGGCGACGACGTCGCCGAGGCGCTCGCCCTGCTCGGCGTCCGCCCCGTCTGGGACGAGGCGTCCCGCCGCGTCACCGGCCTCGAAGCCATCCCCCACGAGGAGCTGGGCCGGCCCCGCATCGACGTCACCCTGCGCATCTCCGGCTTCTTCCGCGACGCCTTCCCGCACGCCGTCGGCCTCCTCGACGACGCGGTCCGCCTCGCGGCCGGACTGGACGAACCCGCCCACGTCAACCACGTCCGCGCGCACGTCCAGCAGGACCTGGCCGCCCACGGCGACGAACGCCGCGCCACCACCCGCATCTTCGGCTCCCGCCCCGGCACCTACGGCGCCGGACTGCTCCAGCTCATCGACTCCCGCGACTGGCGCACCGACGCCGACCTCGCCGAGGTCTACACCGTGTGGGGCGGCTACGCCTACGGCCGCGAACTCGACGGCCGGCCCGCCCGGGACGAGATGGAGGCCGCCTACCGGCGGATCGCCGTCGCCGCCAAGAACACCGACACCCGCGAACACGACATCGCCGACTCCGACGACTACTTCCAGTACCACGGCGGCATGGTCGCCACCGTCCGCGCGCTGCGCGGCACCGCCCCCGAGGCGTACATCGGCGACTCCACCCGCCCCGAGACGGTCCGCACCCGCACCCTCGTCGAGGAGACCTCCCGCGTCTTCCGCGCCCGGGTCGTCAACCCCAAGTGGATCGAGGCGATGCGCCGCCACGGCTACAAGGGCGCCTTCGAACTCGCCGCCACCGTCGACTACCTCTTCGGCTACGACGCCACCACCGGCGTCCTCGCCGACTGGATGTACGACAAGCTCACCGAGACCTACGTCCTGGACCCCGCCAACCGCGAGTTCCTCCAGCAGGCCAACCCGTGGGCGCTGCACGGCATCGCCGAACGCCTGCTGGAGGCCGAGTCGCGCGGCATGTGGGAGAAGCCGGACCCCGCGGTGCTCGAACAGCTGCGGCAGGTGTTCCTGGAGACGGAGGGCGACCTGGAGGGCGAGGACTGAACCGCCCGCCCGGGCCGCTCGCGAGGGCCGGTGCCGGGCGGACCGGGCTGCCGGTCCGCCCGGCGGCCCCTCACGGGCGGCCCCTCACGGGTGGCCCCTCACGGGTGGCCCCTCACGGGCGGGCCCTCGCGGGCGGGCCCGGATCAGCGGTGCTCCGCGGCGGCCCCGGCGGCCGTCCGCCCCGGCAGGAACGTCACGTGCGGCGCCCCCGTCTCCGGGTGCGCGCCGACGTCCGCCGCGACCCCGTACACCTCGGCCAGCAGCCGGGGGGTGAGGACCTCCGCGGGCGTACCGGCGGCGGCCACCGCGCCGTCGTGCAGCACGTACAGCCGGTCGCAGAAGTACGCGGCCAGGTTCAGGTCGTGCAGCGCGAGCAGCACCGTCGGGGACAGCCGGCGCAGGACGCTCAGGATGCCCAACTGGTGCCGGACGTCCAGGTGGTTGGTGGGTTCGTCCAGGACGAGCAGGGCGGGCCGCTGGGCGAGCGCACGAGCGATGAGCACCCGCTGCCGCTCACCGCCGGACAGCCGGTCGAAGGAGCGGTCCGCCAGGTGCGCCGCGTCGACCGCGGCGAGGGCGTCGCCGATCAGCGCGGCGTCCTCCGCGGTGTCCCCGTCGAGGAACCGCTTGTGCGGGGTGCGGCCCATCGCGACGACCTCACGCACCGTCAGCGCGAAGTCCGCGCCGCCGTCCTGCACCACCGCCGCGACGGTCCGCGCCAGTTGCCGCACCGGCACCGCCCAGGCGTCACCGCCGTCCACCCGCACCCGGCCCGTGTCCGGGCGCAGCACCCGGTACACGGCGCGCAACAGGGTCGACTTGCCACTGCCGTTCGGCCCGACCAGCCCGATGGTCTCGCCCGCGCGGGCGGACAGGGACACGTCCCGCACCAGGCGCCGCGCCCCCGCCGAGAGGGACACGTCCTCGACGGACAGACCGACGGCGGGCCGGCCGGACAGCCCACCGCTGCCGGTGTGAGCCCTCACGCCGGACCCCCCTCCGCGCCGCGCCGGGCGTCGCGGCGCATCAGCCACAGGAAGAACGGCCCCCCGCACAGCGCCGTCAGCACACCGACGGGAATCTCCCTGGGCGCCGCCACGACGCGCGCGCCGATGTCCGCCCAGGTCAGGAACACCGCCCCGCCGAGCGCGGCCGTCGGCAGCACCCGGCGGTGGTCGGAGCCCACGAACAGCCGCACGATGTGCGGCATCATCAGGCCGACGAAACCGATCGGACCGGCCGCCGCCACCAGGATCCCGGTGACCAGGGAGACCAGGACGAACAGGCGGGCCCGGAAACGGGCCACGTCCAGCCCCAGGGTGGTCGCCGCCTCCTCGCCGGCCAGCAGCAGGTTCAGGTTGCGGGCCTGCGCCAGCAGGACACCGATGCCCACCGCCAGCCCCAGCCCGGGCAGCCACAGCGCGTCCCAGCCGACCCCGCCGAGACCGCCGAGCGTCCAGGCGAGGACCGCGCGGGCCTCGTTGCCCCGGTCCGTGGAGAGCAGCAGCAGGTCCAGCACCGCCGTGAGCACCGCCGCGACCGCCACGCCGGCCAGGACCAGCCGGGCCGACGTGATCCTGCCGCCCGCCCGGGCGGTGGCGTACACGACCAGCAGCGCCCCCATCGCCCCCGTGAAGGCGGCGGCCGGCAACGACACCGGCCCGAACACGCTCACCCCGAACACGATCACCGAGACCGCGCCCAGCGACGCCCCGGAGGAGACGCCCAGCAGATACGGCTCGGCGAGCGGGTTGCGCAGCAGGGCCTGCAGCGCGGTACCGACGACGGCCAGCCCGGCACCGGTCACCGCGCCGAGCAGCACCCGCGGCGCCCGCACGTCCAGCACGATCGTCTCGCGCGCCCGGGACCAGCCGGGCTCCGTCCACTCCACGCCCCACGCGTGGGTGACGATGCCCCACACCTGCCCGGGCGGGACGCGTACCGACCCGATCGCCAGCCCGGCCGTCGCGGACGCCACGAGCAGGACGGCGAGGACGAGCAGCACCAGCCCGGGGCGCACGCGCTGCGGGCCGGAGGTCTTCCCCGGCGCAGCACTCACCAGGGTGCCGGCGCCGCTCACCGGAAGCTCTCGGGATGCAGCCCGCGCGCCAGGTCGCCCACCGCGTGCGCCGACCGGACGCCGACCAGCGTGGCGGTCAACGGCAGCACGACGAACCGCTTGTTCCGGATCGCCGGTACGTCCTTCAGGGCGGGCTGCGCCAGCAGGAACCGCTTCTTCTCCTCGACGCTCCCGGCCCCCGCGTAGTCGTACACGGCGATCACCTCGGGGCGGCGCTCGACGACCTGCTCCCAGGACACGTCACCGAAGACGTCGTCGAGGTCGGCGAACACGTTCTCCCCGCCCGCCAGCCGGATCAGCTCCGTGCCCAGGCTCTTGCCGCCCGCGGTGAACGGCGCCTTGTCCCCGCTGTCGTAGACGAACACCGGCACCCGCCGCTCGCCCCCGACGGCCTTCACCGCCTTCCCGACCCGGCTCCGCAGGTCGGCGACCAGCGCGTCCGCCCGCTCGGACACCCCGAAGATCCGGCCGACGGTGCGGATCTCGTCGTAGGTGTCCCGCATCGTCACCCGCTTCTTCCCGCAGTACTCGCGGTTGAGGTGGGTGTCGATCCCGGCGGCCGCGAACGCCTCCCGGCTGCGCCCCTGCTTCTCGTCGAAGGCGCTGCCGTACCCGCCGTAGACGAGGTCGGGCTCCACGTCGAGCACCTTCTCGAAGGACGGTTCCCGCTCGGCCAGTTCAGGGATCGCCTCGAAGTCCGCCTTCAGCTCCGGCAGGACCGCGGAGTCGGGGAAGGCGGTGCCGACCATGCGGTCCCCCAGACCGAGGGAGAGCATCAGCTCCGCCGGGTGCTGGTGGATGGTCACGACGCGCTCCGGGGGCCGCTCGTACGTCGTGGTCACACCGCAGTTGTCGACGGTGACCGGGAACCCTTCCGGCGCCGGCGCGCCGGCCTTCGCGTCACGGCCGGAGCCGCTGCCGGAGGTACCGCAGCCGGCGCTCAGCAGCACCGCCGAGAGGACGAGGGCGACCGCGGCCCGGGTGCGGGGGGAACGGGGTGCCGTGCGTGAGCGGTGCGGGGGGTGCGGCCGGCGGGGACGGTGCGGCCGGCCGGGGTGGTGCCTGCGCTGTGTGCGGGCAGGGGGGAACAAGGGGGACACGTGAGCCTCCTGGAGTCCGCGCTCCTCGGGACGGGCCCGCGACAGGCCAGTGTCCTGACTCCCGGATCGCTGTTCCCCCTCGCCTTCCCGCGCGGCGCGCAGTGGCATGCAGCAGGGGTGCACTCCCCGGTCACAGTGGCGGGACCGTGCCGGATTCGCACCGGCTTCCTGTCTCCCGTCGCGGCGATGACCCGTTGATCCTACTGGCTCCCGGGGAGCTCCCGCCCTCGGCGACGACGACGGGGGCGGCACTGCGGGACAGCAGGAGCAGCGGGCCGCGCGTGCTGCGCTCCGAATCGGCCCCGCGCCGGGCCTGTGCCGGGCCTCACGTGCCGTCGATCCGTTCCAGCAGCGCGCGGGCCTCCCGGGTGCGGCGGTGGTCGGGTCCGAAGGAGGCCAGGCAGGCGTCGTGCGCGGCTGCGGCCCGCTGCCGGGCATCGGCGGCACGGCCCAGCCCCAGCAGGGCGTCGGCGACGACCAGGTCCACGGCGCCGGTGTCCGGGAGGCACAGGTGGCCGGGCAGGGCGCGGTACAGCGTGTCGGCGGTCCGCGCCTCGCGGAGGGCGTCGTCGTGGCGGGCCTGGCCGTTGAGGCTGCGCGCCAGATTGAGGCGCAGCACCAGTGCCTGCCGGTCACGTTCCCGATGGGCGGCCAGGGCCTCGACGGCGACCGCCTCGGCCTCCTGGTGCCGTCCCTGCGCGTTCAGGGCGAAGACCAGCCCGTTGCGGGCGGCGGCGGCCAGGCGCGTCATCTCCGGCTCCGTGCCCCGCCCGGCGGCCTCCACGACCGCCGCGCATTCCGCCTCGCACTCGGCGTGCCGGCCGAGGGAGGTCATCTGCTGGGCGCGGTCCGAGCGCAGCTTCAGGGTCAGCCAGTGGTCGGCTCCGAAGAACCGGCGGAACGCGGCCAGCGCCTCGTCGTAGGTGGCGAGCGCCTCGGCGTGCCTGCCCTGCGCGCCCGCCGCCAGGGCGGCGAGGTTCAGCGCCACGGCCGCGTACTCGTCGTCGCGCGCCCGGGCCACGGCCCGCGCCCCGGCCTCCGCCTCGGCGTAACGCCCGGCCTCGTACAGGGCCTTGGCCTCGGCAACGGGCGTGCCCGTCATCTTCTCGGCGTCGCTTCGGCGTCGTGCTCGGAAGAACCTCATGGCGGGCGAGCATACGGGTCCGTGTGACGGCCCGTCCGATGCGCACCCCCGGGCCGCCCCGTGCACCGAGCGGCCGCGGCCGGCCCCGGGCCCGCAGCGGCCGCTCGGTGCACGGGACCGGACCGCGGCGGGGCGCGAACCGGGAGCGGTCACCGGGGGCGTCACCGGCCGCCCCCGCAGGGGCCGTCCCGCGCCCGCTGCTCAGCGCGTGTTCGTCAGGCCGCCCGTCACGGCGATGATCTCCCCCACGGTGTAGCTCGAGTCGGCGTCCGAGGCGAGGTACACGTACGTGGGGGCGATCTCCTCGGGCTGCGCGACGCGGCCGAGCGGGCCCTCGCTGCCGAGCTGGGCCAGACCGTCCTGGGGCATGTGCTGGTCGGCGACGTTGAGCACCGTCCAGGTGGGGCCGGGGGCGACCACGTTGGCACGGATGCCGTCCTTGGCCAGGTGCGGGGCGATCGACTTGGTGAAGTTCACCAGCGCGGCCTTGGCGGCGGCGTAGTCGATCATGGTGTTGCTGCCCTTGAGCGCCTCCTCCGACGCGGTCGCGATGACCGCGTCGCCCGCCTCGAGATGGGGGCGGGCCGCCTGGACCAGGTGGAAATAGGCGTACACGTTCACCTTGAAGGAGCGGTCCCAGTCCTGGAAGTCGAGCTGGGAGAGGTCGGTCTGGCTGTTCAGGTGGGCCGCGTTGTTCACCAGGACGTTCAGGCCGCCCAGCTCGCGCACCGTCCGCTCGACCACCGCGCGGCAGTGGGACGCCTCGGCCAGATCACCGGAGAGCAGCAGGCACCGCCGTCCCTCGGCCTCCACCGCGCGCCGGGTCTCCTCGGCGTCCTCCCGCTCCTCGGGGAGGTGGGCGATCGCGACGTCGGCGCCCTCGCGGGCGTACAGCACCGCGACCGCGCGGCCGATGCCCGAGTCCCCGCCGGTGATCAGGGCGACCTTGCCGCGCAGCTTGTCGGCCGCGCGGTAGCGTCCGGCCAGGTAGTGGGGCTTCAGCTCCATGTCCGACTCGCGCCCCGGGGGCTGCTGACGCTGCTGGGGGTAGGGCGGCGCGGGCTCACCGGTCACCTGCGGCTCGCCGGCGGGGGCGCGGGCGTCGTCCTGCTGCATGGGGAACCAACCTCCTGACGTTCCGGGGGTGGGTGCCGGGTTCCCCGGGGCGACGGGTCGACACGGCCCGCTGCCAGGGGGTGGTCCGTCCCCCTCCCGTCCGCTCGCCTCCTACGCCCCCGCGAGCCTGCCGTGCCGGGGCGCCGCCGCCCGTGACGTCCCGCCAAGCCCCCCGTGCCCTGCCGTCCCGCCGCTCCCGGTGGTGGCGACGACCGGGTCCGTGGTGGTCATGCGGTGCGCTCCCTGGTGTTGAGGACGCAGTCGCCGCAGGTGTTCGCGCCGGGGACGCGGTAGTAGAGGCAGCAGTTGTGGCGGTGGAAGGTGAGGGTGTCCCAGCCGCCGGTGTGCAGGGTCCCCCCGCCGGCGAGGGGCGGCCGCTCCAGGAGGGCGCGGACCAGGGGGAGGACGGGGTGGGGCGCGTCCGGGGCACGGCCGGTCAGGACGCGTGCGGCGCCGACGAGGGCGGAGGCCGCGTTGCCGCGCAGGGTGTGCGGGGACACGCCGTAGAAGCGCCGGACGGTGTCGGCCAGCGGGACCAGGTTCTGCTCGACGACCGTGCGGTGCAGCGCCGTGTCCGTTGGCGCGGCGAGCATGTGCGGTGCGGGCAGCCACAGTTCGAGCGGCCCGGTGGGCGTCCGGCGCCACCACAGCCCCTCGGGGCCGAGGTCGGGGACGGCGCCGGTGAGGGCCGCCGAGGCGAGGGCCACCGACCACAGCCGTGAGGCCGTGCCCAGGTGCAGGGTGGAGGCCGCCACCCGGGCTTCCTCGGTGCCGATCCGACGGCCCACCAGAGCGACCGACGCGTCCAGCGGGTCACGGCCGCCGTGCAGTTCGGCCATCGGGCGGAAGCCCGCCGTGCCGGCCCGTGGTCCGGCCGTCACCTCGAAGTAGGGGCCGACGGCGGACACCCGGTCCCATGTCGTGGCGTTCACCCTGTGCGTACCGTCCTGGTCGGCTTGTGGAAGGACCGGGTGCGCAGGGTCCCCCCGGGGTGGCACAGCGTCCGGTTGCCCTCCTCGTCCGCGGTGATCCCGGCCCGCTCACCCGGTGCCGCCGGACGCGGAGTGGACTCCGGTCGGCCCAGAGCGCGTTCGAGCAGCGGGAGCAGCGCGGGCGGGGCGGCGACGGGCAGGGCGGTGCGGGGCGCCCGGCGCCGCCCGGCGCTGCCCGCGAGCGGGCCGAAGTCCGGCCGGTCCGGGTCGGACGCGGCGGTGGCATCGCCACCGCCGACCAGGTCCTCCGGCGCCGGGAAGTCGTGCAGAGGGCCGGGAAGCCGCTCACCGTCGACGTCCCGTGCTGGACCGAGGCCGGTGCGGGGGTGAGCGGGCATAGAGACTCCTGGCATGCGTGAGCGGCCCGCGGCACGGCCGGGGGCCCGGGAGCGGGCACGGGGCGGTGGTGGTGCGGTGCGCCGGACGGTGAGCGGTGCGCAGAGCCGGGAAGGGCGGGAGCGGAGAGCGGGGGAGGGGAGGAACGGCGCTGGCAGGGGTGTCTAGGAGCGGTCGTCCGGCCCCGAGGACGCGGCGGACACGAAGGATGCGACGGGCTGCCGGCTCGTCCGCGCGCCGGGGCCCGTCCGGGCGGCCGGGGGCGGGGACGTCTCACGAACGTGCGAGCACATGGTGCCACGGTCCTCTCTCGGGGAGATCCGCCCCGGTACGGCGAGGTACGACGGCGTGAGTCTCCTGACTCGGGATCCCTGCTTCCCCGGCCTTCCCGCCTGGTCGGGCGGTGGCATCGGCGGGGTCGCTCCCCCTTCACAGTGGCGGTACCGTGCCGGATTCACACCGGCTTCCTCGTTCCGCCGTCGCTCGGTCGAACGGAAGCATGGCAGACCCGTACCGGTCCCCGCCAGCCCGCGAACTGTGCCGCGAGCCACACGGCGGGGGCGCGCCGGAGCATGCCGGGGACGTGCCGGGTGCCCCCCGGCACCGGCGTCCGGTCGGTGAGTTGGCGGCCTCCGGGTCCACCCGGCCCCGTGGCGCGGTGCGGGCTCCGCCGCGCCACCGGGCCCGGGTCAGGTGGCGGGCCGCGCCGCCGTGCTCTGCCGGACCACCAGGTGCGTCGCGAGTTCGATGCGCTGGGCGGCCTTGCCCGAGTCGTCGGGGGTGAGCAGCATGCGGGTGGCCTCCTCGGCCATGTTCCGCAGGGGCTGGTGGACCGTGGTGAGGGGCGGGCTGGACCACTGGGCGAGGGGGACGTCGTCGTAGCCGACCACGGACAGGTCCTCGGGGACGCGCAGGCCCTTGAGCCGGGCGGCCTCCAGGACGCCCAGGGCCTGCAGGTCGCTGCCGGCGAAGATCGCCGTGGGCCGGCCGGGACCCTCCAGGAGGGCCAGGGCGTGCTCGAAGCCGCTCTGCACGTGGAAGTCGCCGAACCGGGTGAGGCGGGGGTCGGGTTCCAGGCCGGCCATGGCCATGGCCGAGCGGTAGCCGTCGAGGCGGGCGAGGGAGCAGAGCATGTCCTCGGGGCCGGTGACGATGGCGACGCGTTCGTGACCGAGGTCGGTGAGGTGGCGGGTGGCGGCGAGCCCGCCGGCCCAGTTGGCGGAGCCGACCGAGGGCACGTCGGGGTCGGGGTCGCCGGCCGGGTCGATGACGACGAACGGGATGCCGGCGGCCCGCAGTCGCCGTTTGACGCTCTCGGGGAGCAGTGAGAAGACCAGGACGACGCCCAGCGGCCTGCGGCGCAGCACGCCGTCGAGCCAGTCCGGGGCGGGGGCGTGCCGGGTGCCGCTCTCGGTGAGCACCACCGTCGCCCGGTTCTGCCGGGCGACACCGTCCACCCCTCGGATGAGTTCCATCGCCCAGACGCTCTCCAGCTCGTGGAAGACGAGTTCGATCAGCGGGGAGCGGGGCGGGGACGAGGCGCGCCGGCGGTAGCCGCGGTCCTGCAGGAGGCGTTCGACCCGGTCCCGGGTCGTCCGGGAGACATCCGAACGACCGTTGAGGACCTTCGAAACTGTCGGCATCGAGACGCCGGCCTCTTTCGCGACCGCCGCCAGCGTGACCCTGCCGCTCACCTCGTCGTCATCGTGCATGGCCGCCAATATAGGCCACGGCTTGTCCATAACGGTTGGATGAACAGGCGTACGACCGTTGACCGGGCATCAGCGCTGACCTACTGTCCCAGCGCATGGACTTTCGGCGATGACGCCGAAACTTTCGAAAGGCGGACGATGAAGACACGCGCGCGCTTGCCCCGACTGGTCGCCTGCGGGGCGACGCTCGCCCTCGCCCTGGGCCTGACGGCCTGCGGTGGTGGCGGCGGTGCCTCGGCGGACGACGACACGATCCATGTGCTGGTCTACGGCGACGCCACCAACAAGGTCGAGAAGCGGTTCGTCGACGAGTTCAACAAGACGTCCGACGTCAAGGTGGTCCTGGACACCATCCCCGGTGCCGACTACCAGAAGAAGCTGCAGACCATCCTGAGCACCCCGCAGGCCCCCGACATCTTCTTCAACTGGGGCGGCGGCAGCATCCGGCCGTTCGTCAAGGCGGACCTGCTGATGCCGCTGGACGACCTCATCAAGAAGAACCCGGACCTGGAGAACAAGTTCCTGCCCGCCGTCTTCGAGAACGCCGTCGTCGACGGCAAGCCCTACGGCATCCCGATGCGCGGCACCCAGCCGGTCCTGCTCTTCCACAACAAGGACGTCCTCGACAAGGCCGGCGTGAAGCCGCCGAAGACCTGGGACGAACTCCTCGACGCCGTAGGAAAGCTGAAGGACGAGGGCGTCACGCCGATCGCGCTGGGCGCCGGTGACATCTGGACGACCCAGATGTGGTTCCAGTACCTCTTCGACCGCGTCGCCGGCCCCGAACTGCTGCAGAAGGCCCTCGGCGGCGACCCGAGCGCCTGGGAGAGCCCCGACGCCAAGAAGGCCCTCGGCATGATCCGGGAGCTCGTCGACGCGGGCGCCTTCGGCAAGAACTACGACTCCGTCAAGTACACCAACGGCGGCTCGGTCCAGCTGGTGGCCTCCGGCAAGGCGGGCTTCGAGCTGATGGGCTCCTGGTACTACTCCCAGCAGCTCACGGACCACCCGGACTTCGCCGAGAAGGGCCTCGGCTACTCCGTCTTCCCGTCCGTCGAGGGCGGCAAGGGCGACCCGAAGAACGTCGCCGGCAACACCAACAACTACTACTCGGTGACGAAGAAGACCAAGCACCCCGAGGCCGTCGCCGAGTTCCTCGAGCTGATGTACTCGGACGACTTCGTCAAGGCGCAGCTGGAGATCGGCAACCTGCCGACCACCACCAACACCGCCCAGTTCATCGACGACTCCGAGAACGCCGAGTACACCCGCTTCCAGTACGACCTGGTCAGCGACACCCCCTCGTTCCAGCTCTCCTGGGACCAGGCGTACCCGCAGAAGGCCAGCTCGTCGCTGTACCAGGCCATCCAGCAGTTCTTCAACGGACAGCTCGACGCGGACGGCTTCATCAAGGCCATGCAGGCCCTCCCCACCGAGTGACGAACGGCTCATGACCACCAAGACACTGAGCGCCCCGCCCGCCGCCGGACCCCGCAAGGGGACCCGGCGGCGGCCGGCCGCATCCTCCGCGGCGGGGGTCGGCCGCCCCGGCTTCGGCTGGGCCGTGCCCGCCGCCGTCTTCTTCATCCTCTTCGCGATCACGCCGCTGGTGATGGTGGCCGTGCTGTCCCTGATGACCTGGGACGGGCTCGGCTCACCCGAGTTCGTCGGCTTCGACAACTGGTCGAAGCTGTGGGACGACCCGGTGATGTTCCAGAGCATCTGGCTGACCCTGCTGCTGACCGCGCTCGGCGTGGTCGTCCAGACGCCGCTGAGCATCGTGCTCGGCGTCTGGGCCGCCGGACACCAGCGCAACCGCGCGGTGCTGTCGGTGATCTACTTCATCCCGCTGCTGCTGTCCGCCACCGCCGTCTCCGTGCTGTGGCGGGCGCTCCTCGACCCGAACTTCGGCATCCCCGCCGAGGCGACGTGGCTGTTCGGCGACGGCAACCTGTTCGGTGAACAGGCCACCGCCCTCGGTGTGCTGGCCTTCGTCAGCACCTGGCAGTTCACGCCGTTCCACACACTGATCTACCAGGGCGCCGCCCGCGCCGTCCCGCAGGTGCTGTACCAGGCGGCGGAGATCGACGGTGCCGGCCGCTACCGGCAGTTCTTCCACATCACCCTGCCGCAGCTGCGGAACTCGATGATCACCTCGATGATCCTGATGATCGTCGGCGGTCTGACCACCTTCGAGACGGTCCTCATCCTGACCCAGGGCGGCCCCGGCACCGACACCACCATCAGCGCCTACTACATGTACGACAAGGCCTTCAAGAGCTTCGACTACGGCACCGGTTCCGCCATCGCCCTGACCCTGGTCGTCGCCGCGACCGTCATCTCGCTGATCGTCGTCCGGGTCTCCGGCTACGACAAGATGCGCAGCACCATGGAGGGTGTGTCATGAGGCGCCGCCCGAACTACCTGGCCGGCGCCGGCTCCCTGCTCTGGCTGTTCGTCATCGGCCTGCCGCTGTACGTCATGTTCGCGGCGACCGTGCGCACCCGCCAGGACTACGCCGAGAACGGCCCCGTCTCCCTCCCGGACAGCTTCACCCTGGACAACTACACCGGGGCCTTCAACGCGGGGTTCGGCCAGTACTTCCTCAACACCCTGGTCGTCACCGGGGCGGTCATCGGCATCGTGCTGCTGCTCGTCCCGCCGCTCGCCTACGCCATCGTGCGCAGCCGGGGCCGGACCACGTCGGCGGTCTTCCGGCTGTTCCTGCTCGGGCTGGCCATCCCGGCGCAGGCCGTGATCGTGCCGATGTTCTACCTGATCAGCCAGGCCGGGCTGTACGACAACCTGCTCGGCGTCATCCTGCCCACGGCGGCGTTCTGCCTGCCGATGTCGGCCCTCATCCTCAGCGGCGCGATGCGCGACATCTCCCCGGAGCTGTACGAGGCCATGGCCATGGACGGCGCCTCCCCGCGGCGCATGTTCTTCCAGCTCGTGCTGCCGCTGTCCCGCGGCGGACTGTCCACGATCGTGGTCTTCTCCGCACTCCAGGCGTGGAACGGCTTCCTGTTCCCGCTCGTCCTGACCCAGTCCGACTCCAGCAAGGTGATCACCCTGGGTCTGTACAACTTCCAGACCGAGCACGGCATCGACATCCCCGGTCTGCTGGGCGCCGTGGTGCTGTCCATGGTTCCCATCCTTCTCGTCTACCTGTTCGCCCGTCGCGCCCTGGTCCAGGGCCTGATGGGCGTCGGAGGAAAGTGACCGCCAACGTGGCCGTAGAGACCACCTCCCAAGCCCCCCTCTGGAACGACCCCGCCCGTCCCGTGTCCGACCGGGTCGACGCCCTCGTCGAGGCGATGACCCTGCGCGAGAAGATCGCCCAGCTGTACGGCGTGTGGGTCGGCGCGTCCGACCAGGGCGGTGAAGTCGCCCCCCACCAGCACGACATGGAGGAGGCCGTCGACCTCGACGCCCTCCTGCCCGCCGGCCTGGGCCAGCTGACCCGCCCCTTCGGCACCGTCCCCGTCGACCCCGCGCTCGGCGCCCTGTCCCTGGCCCGCACCCAGGCCCGGATCGCGGCCACGAACCGCTTCGGCATCCCCGCCCTGGCCCACGACGAGTGCCTGGCCGGGTTCGCCGCCTGGGGCGCCACCGCCTACCCGGTGCCGCTGTCCTGGGGCGCCACCTTCGACCCCGACGCGGTCCGCCGGATGGCGGCCGCCATCGGCCGGGACATGCGCTCCGTCGGCGTCCACCAGGGCCTGGCCCCGGTGCTGGACGTCGTCCGCGACGCCCGCTGGGGCCGGGTGGAGGAGACCATCGGGGAGGACCCCTACCTCGTCGGCACCGTCGGCACCGCCTACGTCCAGGGCCTGGAGTCCGCCGGGATCGTCGCCACACTGAAGCACTTCGTCGGCTACTCCGCCTCCCGCGCCGGACGCAACCTCGCCCCCGCCCCCCTCGGCTCCCGCGAGCGCGCCGACGTGCTGCTGCCCCCCTTCGAGATGGCGGTCCGCGAGGGCGGGGCCCGCTCCGTCATGCACGCCTACAACGACCTGGACGGCATCCCCGTCGCCGCCGACGAGACCCTGCTCACCGGACTGCTCCGGGACACCTGGGGCTTCGACGGCACCGTCGTCGCCGACTACTTCGGCATCGCCTTCCTCAAGATCCTCCACGGAGTGGCCGCCGACTGGGCCGAGGCCGCCGGCGCCGCCCTCACCGCCGGCGTCGACGTGGAACTCCCCACCGTCAAGACCTTCGGCGAACCGCTCGCCGAGGCCGTCGCCGACGGACGCGTACCGGAGTCCCTCATCGACCGCGCCCTGCGCCGCGTCCTGACCCAGAAGGCCGAACTGGGGCTGCTCGACCCGGACTGGAACCCGGTACCCCCGGCCCTCGACGGCACCGACCCCGAGGCCCCCGACGACCCCGACGCCCTGCGCGGCACCGTCGACCTGGACCGGCCCGAGAACCGCGCACTCGCCCGCGAGATCGCCGAGAAGGCCGTCGTCCTGCTCACCAACGACGGCACCCTGCCCCTCACCCGCCCCCGCCGGATCGCCCTGATCGGCCCCAACGCCGACGAACCGACCGCCGTCCTGGGCTGCTACTCCTTCCCCCAGCACGTAGGGGTGCAGCACCCGGACGTCCCCGTGGGCATCGACCTGCCGACCCTGGCCGAGACGATGACCGAGGAGTTCCCCGACGCCGAGATCACGGTCGTGCGGGGCACCGGCGTCGACGACGGGGACCTGACCGGCCTCGACGCCGCCCTGGCGGCCGCCCGGGACGCCGACGTGGTCGTCGCCGCCCTCGGCGACCGGGCCGGACTGTTCGGCCGGGGCACCAGCGGCGAGGGCTGCGACGTGGAGTCCCTCGCCCTGCCCGGCGCCCAGCAGCACCTCCTCGACGCCCTCCTCGACACCGGCCGCCCGGTCGTGACCGTCCTGCTCACCGGCCGCCCCTACGCGCTGGGGCGGGCCGCGGAGGACTCCGCCGCCATCGTGCAGTCGTTCTTCCCCGGCGAAGAGGGCACCCGCGCGATCGCCGGAGTGCTCAGCGGACGCACCGAGCCCTCCGGACGCCTCCCGGTCGGCGTGCCGCGCGGCACCGGGGCCCAGCCCTCCACCTACCTCGGGGCGCGCCTCGCCCAGGCCAGCGACGTCTCCAGCATCGACCCGACCCCGGCCTTCGGCTTCGGCCACGGCCTCACCTACACCACCTTCGAGTGGACCGACCTCGCCGTGGACACCGGGGAAGCGGCCACGGACGGCGAGTTCACCCTCGCCCTCACCGTCCGCAACACCGGCGCGCGCCCCGGCACCGAGGTCGTCCAGCTCTACCTGCACGACCCCGTCGCCTCCGTCGTCCAGCCGGTGCAGCGCCTGGTCGGCTACACCCGGGTCGCGCTGGAGCCGGGGCAGTCCCGTCGCGTGCACGTCATGGTGCCGGCCGACGTGGCCTCCTTCACCGGACGCGACGGCCGCCGCATCGTCGAACCGGGCGTCCTGCACCTGCGCCTGGCCGCGTCGAGCACCGACGCCCGCCTGACGGCGACGGTCACCCTGACCGGCCCGGAGCGCGAGGTGGACCACACCCGCCGGTTCCACGCGGAGTTCACCCTGGAGGGGTGACCCGCCCCCGCCCATGTCCCGGCCGGCCCGAACCGCACCCGTGCGGTCCGGGCCGGCCATGCGTCGGCTCGGGGCCTGCCTCAGCGGAACGTGGCGGCGTTCTCGGCCCCGCACTGCCCGAAAGCTCTGATGGGGGAGCCGTTGACCAACCGGACCGCTTGTGCACCTCGAGCAGTCCGTCGTGACGTCCCCACCCGGCCGACCTCCTCGACGGACACCTCGCGCCCCAGGGCCGTCCCGATGGCTCGAGCCTGCTGACGGGGTGCACGCGTTCCGGTCGGTCAGCGCGCGCGTACGTCCGCCCGCGGTGATGCGGCTCGGTCAGCGCCGCGTGGGCCGCCGCCGCGATGTCGGCGGGGTGGACGGTGGGAAGCTCGATGTCGGCATGAGGCACTCGGACCGACCAGGTGCTCCCGGACCGACTCCGCCCACCACAGGGCGTTCGACGCGAGCTGCGTCGGACACAGGACCGTCCAGCCCGTCCCGTTGTCCCGCAACAGCCGCTCGGCGCACAGGTTGTCAGCAGCGGCGGGGGCAGGTGCGGACGGGTGCGCACGGTGATGGCTGACACGAGCACCACATGCTCCGCATCCGCCCACTGCCCGTTGTGGCACCCACTTCGGAAAATCCGTCGAGCTACGCGGGGCCGCCGCCTACCCTGATCGCATGGGCCACGCGAAGAGTTCGTACGTCTGCCTGCCGTGCCGGGCTTCGTACAAGCAGCCGTACGACAGAGAACGGCCGCACCGGATCTGCCCTCGTTGCGCGGAGCCGCTGATCCACGTGGGATCGGCCTTCGCGGCGCCGCCGCGTCGGGACACCGCCGCCTGGCGCACGCTGTCCGTTCTCCTCCACGCCGGCATCCGCTTTCACAAGAGCTGTTGCGGTGGGCCCGGATACCGTCCGCGTACCTTGACGGAGGTCCGCGAGCGCATGGCGTACGCCCGCCGCACGGGCGAGCCCTTCGCCCGGTCCCTGATTCGCCCGGAAGTGTCTTGAGGGACACGGCACTTCATCACCGCTGAGGCCGCTGACGAGGCGGCCGGGATGCCCCAGCGTAAACGGCGATGCCGTTGGCCCGCCAGGGCAACTGGACGGTGTTGTTGCGGAAGTGGTTGTCGTGGCCGACGTCCACGGCGGGGTCCTTGACGTACTTGCTGGCCCACACGGCCAGGGAGTCGTCACCGGTGTTGCGGAAGGACGAGTCGAAGACGGTCGAGTTGCGGGTGCCGTTGGCGAAGTTGATGCCGTCGGCGTACGTGTTGCAGATCCGCATGCCGGTGAACTCCAGCCCGTCGCCCGGCCCCCACAGCTCGGGGATGTTCGAGTGGTCCCGGCCTACCCAGACGCCGACGTTGGCGTGCTCGATCCACACGTTGCTGATCCGGGTGTTCCGGCCGAACCGGCCGTTGAGGCCGACGCCCCCTTCCGCGTTGCCGTCCCCGCCCCGGATTGTGCCGGAGCCGAAGACGGCCAGGTCGGAGATCCTCGTGTTGTCGTCGATGTCGAAGCCGAAGTTCCCCTCGTGCGGGTGGTTGATGCCGCCGGCCTCGTGGGGCGGGGTGAGGGTGTACAGCTGGGAGTGCCACATGCCCGCGCCGCGGATGGTGACGTCCCGGATGCCGACCTGGTTGAACTGCCCGCGGTTCAGCGGGTCGTCGGTGAGGATCTTCTGCTCCTGGCGCCACTGCCCGGCCGGGATCCACACGCAGGGGATCTCGCCCTTCTGGTCGGCGGTGACCGCCCGCTGGAGGGCGTCGGTGTCGTCGATGCCGTCGTTGGGGACAGCACCGTACTCGGTGATGGAGACGCATCCGGCCGGCTTGTCCTTGGGCGGGGCGACCTGCTCCAGGTCGATCAGGTCGACGACGTAGAAGGCGGCGTCGTCACCGGCGTCCCGATGGAGGCGGAACGTGGTGCCCGCCGGGTAGCTGCGGTCGAGCAGCGCGTGGGACTCGTCGAACAGCCGCCGCGCGTCGCCGCCGGGACGGTTGGTGAGCCCCTCCGGGTCGTCGGTGTTCCCGTACAGCCAGCTGTGCTTGGACGACAGCGTCAGCTTGCGGACGAAGGTGCCGTCGGCGTACAGGCTGAGCGTCGCCTCGCGCCCGCCGCCGCCCGGGGCGTCGGGAATGGAGTTGCGCACCACGACGGAGTTGGCGGCGTCGGTGGAGGTGAACTCCACGTGGTCGCCCGTGCCGTCGAGGCGTACGGACTTCCGGCCGGAGGACTCGGTGGCGAAGTTGGTGTGCCCGAAGGTGCGCTTCTTGTCGGCGGTGAGCAGCGTGCCGGTGTAGCGGCCGTCCTCGGCCTCGTACTCGGTGTACGGGACCGCGGCGCCGCGTCCGACGACGAGGGTGCGGACGAAGACGTGGTTGTCCTCGTCGGTCTCGGTGAGCCGGTCGGTGGCGTCGGCGGTGGCGGTGAGGGTGGCGCCGCCGCCGGTGGCCTTCCAGGTCCCGGTGAGGGCCACGGCGGTGCTCCGCCCGGCGGCGATCGAGCCGGTCGTGCCGTCCAGGGTGGTGTCGCCGACGGTCAGCCGGGTGACGGTCCCGGCGGGGGCCGTGGTGGTGCCGCGGTTCTGCACCGTGACGGTGAACGAGACGGAGGCGCCCACGGGGGGTGACGCCGGGTCGGGGGTGATGCCGGTGACCCGCAGATCCGGGCCCGGGCGCTGCGAGACGGTCAGCTTCGTCGCCGCCGTACGGCTGTTGTTGCTGTTGTCCAGCTCGACGCGGACGGCACCGGTGCGCCGGACCGCGGGAGCGGCGACGACACCGGTGCCGTGCGGTGAGATGACTCAACGTCAGAAACAGTTCGAGCGCCCGCTGTTGTCAACCGGCGGGCGGCGGGGGCGCGGTCGACGCCCGAACCACCAGCTCCGGCTCGAAGAGGAGTTCGCCGGGATGGGGCTGGGTGCCCTGGATCTGGGCGCACAGCAGGTCGACGGCCGCGCGGCCCATCGCCTCGATGGGCTGGCGCACGGTCGACAACGGTGGCTCCGTGCAGGTCATGAACGCCGAGTCGTCGAAACCGACGACCGACACGTCGGCCGGGACGCGGAGCCCCTTGCGGCGGGCGGCCCGGACGGCCCCGAGGGCGAGCGGGTCACTGCCGCACACGAACCCGGTGACGCCCCGCTCCAGCAGCCGCGTCGTGGCGGCCTGGCCCCCCTCCAGCGAGAAGATCGACCGCTCCACGAACGCGTCCGACCACTGGGTGCCGGTGCTCTCGGCCGCCACCCGGGCGGCCGCCAGTTTGCGGCGCGAGGGGACGTGGTCGGAGGGGCCGAGGACCAGGCCGATCCGCTGGTGGCCCAGGGAGGCGAGGTGACGCCACGCCTGCTCGACCGCCACGGCGCCGTCGCAGGCGACGCAGGGGAAGTCGAGCCCCTCGATCGACGCGTTGACGAGTACCACCGGGATCTTCCGCTCGGCCAGCCGCCGGTAGTGCCCGTGCGGCGCGTCGGCCTGCGCGAACAGGCCGCCCGCGAAGATGACCCCGGAGACCTGCTGCTGGAGCAGCAGGTCCACGTAGTCGGCCTCGGAGACACCGCCCCGGGTCTGGGTGCACAGCACCGGGGTGAGGCCCTGCTGGGCCAGAGCGCCTCCGATGACCTCGGCGAACGCCGGGAAGATGGGGTTCTGCAACTCCGGCAGGACCAGACCGACGAGCCGGGCGCGCTCCCCGCGCAGCTGGGTGGGCCGCTCGTACCCCAGCACGTCGAGAGCGGTGAGCACCGACTGGCGGGTCCCCTCGGACACCCCGGGCTTGCCGTTGAGGACACGACTGACCGTGGCCTCGCTGACCCCCACCTTCTTGGCCACCAGCGCAAGTCGTCGCGTCATGCGTGCAAGGTTAACGCAAGCCACGCAAGCGAGTTGCGTACCCGCACTGCTCGTTCACCGCCCTCCTCCACCGCGGGACTCATCCGCGCAGCCACACCGCCGTGTCCGGGGGCAGCCGCCCCTCGGCGTCCAGTGGTTCGCTGGCCAGGAGCAGCCGCTCGTGCGGGGGCAGAGCGGCAGGCGCGTCGGAGAGGTTGACGACGCACAGCAGCCCGTGCGGGCGCGCGAAGGCGAGCACGTCCCGCGGGGCGGGGAGCCAGGTCAACGGACCGTCCCCGAAGCCGTCCTCGGACCGGCGCAGCCGCAGGGCCCGACGGTAGAGCGTGAGCATCGACCCCGGGTCGGCGCTCTGCCGGTCGACCGCGTACGACGCCCAGGTGGCGGGCTGCGGCAGCCACGGCTTGTCCCCGGCGCCGAAGCCGTACCACCGCGCCCCCGCCTCCCACGGCAGGGGCACCCGGCAGCCGTCGCGCCCCGGATCGGTCCCCCGGGAACGGAAGTGCATGGGGTCCTGGATCCGGTCGAGCGGTATGTCCGCCTCGGGCAGGCCCAGTTCCTCCCCCTGGTAGACGTAGACCGACCCGGGCAGGGCCAGGGTGAGCAGGGCCGCCGCACGGGCCCGCCGGGTGCCGAGCTCCGGGTCGGCCGGGGTGCCGAAGCGCTTCGCGGCGAAGTCGAAGCCGGTGTCGGCCCGTAGCGGGTGACGGTGCGGGTGACGTCGTGGTTGCACAGCACCCAGGTGGCGGGCGCGCCGACCGGGGCGTGTTCGGCGAGGGTGCCGTCGATGGCACGGCGGAGCCGCCCGGCCTCCCACGGGCAGGTCAGGAAGGTGAAGTTGAACGCGGTGTGCAGTTCGTCGGGACGCAGGTAGCGGGCGAAGCGTTCGGCGTCGGGCAGCCAGACCTCGCCGACGAAGACGCCGCCGTACTCGTCGGCGACGGCCCGCCAGGAGCGGTAGACGTCGTGCAGGTCGTCGCGGTCGATGTACGGGTGCGGGTCGGCGCCCTCCACGAAGTCGGGAAGGGCGGGATCCTTGGTGAGCAGCGCGGCCGAGTCGATCCGTACGCCGGCGACACCCCGCTCGAACCAGAAGCGCAGGATGTCCTCGTGCTCGCGCCGCACCGCGGGGTGGGCCCAGTTGAGGTCGGGCTGCTCGGGACTGAACAGGTGCAGGTACCATTCCCCGTCCGGGACGCGGGTCCAGGTCGCGCCGGAGAACTGCGACGGCCAGTCGTTGGGCGGCCGTGCGCCGTCGGGTCCGCGGCCCGGCCGGAAGTGGAACAGTTCGCGCTCCGGGCTGCCGGGCCCGGCGGCCAGGGCCGCCCGGAACCACGGGTGCTGGTCGGAGACGTGGTTGGGCACGATGCCGACGATGGTGCGGATGCCGAGCGCGCGGGCCTCCGCGATCAGCTTCTCGGCCTCGGCCAGGGTGCCGAACGCGGGATCGACGGTGCGGTAGTCGGCGACGTCGTAGCCGCCGTCGACCAGGGGCGAGAGGTACCAGGGGGTGAACCAGACGGCGTCGACGCCGAGGTCGGCGAGGTACGGCAGCCGGGCGCGGACACCCGCGAGGTCTCCGGTGCCGTTGCCGTCGCTGTCCGCGAAACTGCGCGGGTACACCTGGTAGATGACGGCGTCGCGCCACCAGTCGTCGGTGTCGTGCGGGGTGGGGGCAGCCACGGTGGGATCCTTCCGGGCCGGGTGGTTCCCGCCGCCGGCCCGGACGGCGGGGCGTCGGGTCGGACGGGCCGGCGGCGGGGGCGGGGGAGAGAGACGGGCGGTGGGGGCGTCACCCCTTGAGACCGCCGGCGGTGAGGCCGCTCATGATGTTGCGCTGGAACACCAGGAAGATGATCAGGGCGGGCAGCGACGCGATGGTGAGGGCGGCGATGAGCACGTTGAGGAGCAGGGTGGCCAGGTCCATGACCTCCCAGGCCCGCGCGTAGTTCTCCGGTTGACAAAGGAGCGTAATATCTCGCGCTGATTCTGCAATTCATTGACAGGAGCGCGTCGTTGAGGCGTGAACCCGCCTACCCGCAGGCGTCCGGGGAACCGGGGGACGCCACCGTCACTCCTGGCCCCGTCACTCGACGACGCGGCTGACGGTCTGCGCGACGCACACCGGCTTGTCCGACCCCTCCCGTTCCACCACGGCGTCCCAGCCGATCTGGGCGGTGTCGGGGGCGATCCGGTCGAACGACCGGAGGGTGGCGCGCACCCGGACGCGGGAACCGACCGGGAGCGGGGCGGGAAAACGGACACGGAGGAAAGACCCGCAAGAACTGAGTCGTAGGAGTTCTCCAGCGCGTGCTACTGTGACGCGTTTGCGTGGTCGTCGCGGTGGGACGATACCGCCCGTACGCATCCGCCGGTGCGGGGGCCGGGTCGTGCGCCGGGCCTTCCTCGGTACGCCCCCTGCGGAAGGCCCCCTTCATGAAGCACCCCGACGACTCCGGCACCTTCGCCGCCCTGGGACTGCCCGGCGCGGTGCTCCGCACCCTGGACGAGCAGGGCGTGCGCGCGCCCTTCCCGATCCAGGCCGCCACGCTGCCCGACGCCCTGCGAGGACGGGACGTCCTGGGGCGCGGGCGCACCGGCTCCGGCAAGACGCTCGCCTTCGGCCTCCCCCTGCTGGCCCGCACGGCCGGGCGGCGCGCCGAACCGAAGCAGCCGCTCGCCCTGATCCTGGTGCCCACCCGGGAGCTGGCCCAGCAGGTCACCCAGGCGCTTCAGCCGTACGCCGAGGCGCTGCGGCTGCGCATGGCCACGGTCGTCGGCGGCATGTCCATCGGCCGGCAGATCACCGCGCTCCGGCAGGGAGCCGAGGTCGTCGTCGCCACCCCCGGACGCCTGCACGACCTGGTCGAGCGGAACGCCTGCCGGCTGGGGCGGGTGCGGATCACCGTGCTGGACGAGGCCGACCAGATGTGCGACCTGGGCTTCCTGCCCCAGGCCGTCGACGCGCTCGACCGGGTCCACCCCGACGGCCAGCGGATGCTGTTCTCGGCCACCCTGGACGGCGACGTCGACCAGTTGGTCCGGCGCCACCTCCGCGATCCCGTCGTCCACTCGGTCGACCCCGCCGAGGGCACCGTCACGACGATGCGGCACCACCTCCTCGTCGTCCACGGCCCCGACCGCTACGCCGTCTGCACGGAGATCGCCGCCCGTGACGGCCGCGTCCTGCTGTTCCTCGACACCAAGCACGCCGTCGACCAGCTCACCCGCCACCTGCGCGCCTCCGGGGTGCCCGCCGGGGCCCTGCACAGCGGCAAGTCCCAGCCCCAACGCACCCGCACCCTCGCGCAGTTCAAGGACGGCCACCTCACCGCCCTGGTGGCGACGAACGTCGCCGCCCGCGGACTGCACATCGACGACCTCGACCTCGTCGTCAACGTCGACCCGCCCACCGACCCCAAGGACTACGTGCACCGCGCGGGCCGCACCGCCCGCGCCGGCGAGTCCGGCACCGTCGTCACGCTGGTGCCGGCGGGCGGACGCCGTGAAGCGGCCCGCGTCATCGCCGAGGCCGGCATCGAGGCGGGCGTCACCGAGGTGCGCTCCGGTGAGGCGGAACTGAGCCGCATCACCGGCGCCAGGACCCCCTCCGGGTCCCCGCTCGACGGCGGGCCCGCCGCCCCCCGGCCCAAGAACACCAACCGTCCCTTCCGCGGGCTCGGCACCAGCAAGGACACCTCGCGCGGCGGCGGCAGGCCGTCCCGCAAGGCGGGCGAGGCCCGCAAGCTGGCCGAGGCCCGGAAGGCGGCCCACGTGCGGCGCAACGGCTGAAGGGCCTGCCCCGCGAACACCGGCACGGCAGGCTGTGCCGGCACCACCCCCGAACCCAGGAGGCACCATGACCACAGAGCCCGTCCCCACCGAAGGTTCGGAGCCGGCCGCCCCCGGGACGCCCCCGCTGGAGCCGGACGGCGATGGCACCTACGACCTCAAGCGCAAGTTCCGTGAGGCCCTGGAGCGCAAGCGCGGCACGCAGGGGAAGGCGGCCGAGTCCGGCGCCGGCCCGAACGCCTCGAAGGTCCGTGGGGCGCACGGACCGGCCGCGAACCAGCGGTCGTTCCGGCGCAAGAGCGGCGGCTGAGCCGACCGGCCACGGAGGCCCGGGTGCGTACCCGGGCCTCCCCGCGGGTCAGCTCCGGTCCCGCTCCAGCCCCGCCACGAACCCGGCCCAGGCGCTCCGCGCGAACGCGAGGCACGGACCCCGGCGCTCCTTGGAGTCCCGTACGTGTATGAGGGCGGGGTCGGCGGCGACCTCGACGCACGCCCCGCCCTCGCCGCTGCTGTAGCTGCTCTTGAACCAGTCCAGCCGTGCCGGCCGTTCAGCGTTCATCGGTCTCCCAGCATCGTCTCGATCAGGGCCAGCGACTCCTCCGGGGTGAGTGCCTGCGCCCTGATGCTGCCGTAGCGTGCGGCAAGGGTACGTACCGCACCACCACCCACCCTGATCGCTCCGTGTACCGGGGACGAACCGGCGAGGATCCCGCCGGGGCACGGCCGGATATCCGTACGGCACACCATCCGCACCGGGACAGTCACCCTGCGTACGGCCCCGAGGGCTCCCCACGGTAGGGCGACTCGGTCACCCTCGGTGAGGTGAAACAGGAAATCGTCACCGCACCTGATGAACCGACGGTGGGCGCCGCTCACTTCCGCACCGTGTTCGCCGCCACGGCGCGCGGCGCGCACACCGCGCGCCACGCCGCCGAGCGGTGGCTGACGGACCGGCGGGGCGGGCCGGAGGCCGACGACGAGAGCACGGCCACGGCCCGCCTCCTCGTCGCCGAACTGACGGCGAACGCCGCCCTGCACGGCCGGGTCAGGGGCCGCCACGCACGCCTCGCCCTGACCCTGACGGCCACCACCCTGCGCATCGAGGTCACCGACGCGCGGGGCGAACGCCGACCCGTGCCCGTGTCGTCCGCGGGTGCCGACGGCGAGTCGGGGCGGGGCCTGCTCCTGGTCGCCGCCCTCGCGGACGCGTGGGGCTGCGAGCCCTGCCCGCCGGGCGGCAAGACGGTGTGGGCCGAATGCGCCCGGCGTGAGGGCTGACCGGCGTCAGTCGTCGTACGACAGGCCGTGCCCGGAGCGGAAGAGGATCCGGTCCGGATCGTCGGCCCGGGGGACGGGCACGGGCAGCCGGCCGCGCGGGTCGACACGGCCGGCGATCACCCGGGCGGCGGCGCGCAGTTCGACCTCGGTCCAGCAGTAGGAGGCCAGGGAGGCGGGGACGTCACCGAGGTGGGCGATGTCGTAGGGGTTGCGCACCGCGAGGTGGACGACGGGCACGCCCGTCGCGAGCAGCCGGGTCACCAGCGTGCGCTGGGTGCTGGTCGCGCCGACGTTGTCGGTGGTGACGATCACCGCGTCCCGGCCCCGCGCGGCGGACACCGCCTCGTCGATCTTCGCCGCGTCGGGGGTGCGGCCGGTGGCGAGGTGGGTGGTGCTGTAGCCCAGTTCGTCGAACGCCCTGGCCAGTTCCGGCACGGTGGTGCGGGTGCCGTCGGTCGGGAAGGCCGGGCCGGCGCCGACCACGAGCAGCTTGCGGTGCCGGCGCCGCAGCGGGAGCGTCCTGTCCCGGTTGACCAGCAGGGTGGTGGTGCGCTCGGCGATCCGGGCGGCGGCGAGGCGGTGCGCGCGGGCGCCGACCACCCGGTCGACCTCTCTGCGCGACACGTAGGGGCTGCCGCTGAGCAGACCGGCCTTGTCCTTCACCCGAAGGATGCGCAGCACGGACTCGTTCAGCCGGTCCTCGGTGATCTCCCCGCTGCGGACGGCGGCCAGGACGCCGTGGTAGGCGACGTCGATGTCCGGCGGGAACAGCAGCTGGTCGGCGCCGGCCTTGAGGGCGAGGACGGGCACGCGGTCGTCGCCGTACTTGGTGCGCACCCCCTGCATGTTGAGGGCGTCGGTGACGATCACGCCGTCGAAGCCGAGTTCGCCGCGCAGCACGCTCTGAAGGATCGTGGGGGACAGGGTGGCCGGGTCGTTGCTGGCGTCGAGCGCGGGCACCTGGAGGTGCGCGGTCATGATCGAGTCGACGCCGGCGGCGATGGCGGCCCGGAAGGGCGGGGCGTCGATGCGTTCCCACTCCTCTCGGGTGTGGGTGATGACGGGCAGCTCGGTGTGGCTGTCCTGCCCGGTGTCGCCGTGGCCGGGGAAGTGCTTGGCGCAGGCCACGACTCCGGCCTGCTGGTAGCCCGTCACCTGGGCGGCCACCATGCGGCCGACGTCGCGCGGATCGGCGCCGAAGGAACGGATGTTGATGATGGGGTTGGCCGGGTTGACGTTGACGTCGGCGACCGGGGCGAAGTTCTGGTGGATGCCCAGGGCGGCGAGTTCGGTGCCGGAGATGCGCCCGGCGGTGCGCGCGTCGGACAGCGAACGGCCCGCGCCGAGCGCCATCGCCCCCGGCAGCTGGGTGGCGCCGTCGCCGACCCGGACGTTGGCCCCGTGCTCCTGGTCGATGGAGATCAGCGACGGGACGGGGGTGGGCAGGGCGAGGGAGGCCCGCTGGATACCGTTCGTCAGGTCCGCGATCTGCCGGGGGTCGTGGATGTTGTTCGTCCAGCCCTGGAAGTAGATGACACCGCCGAGGTGGTACTTGGCGATGAGTTCGGCCACGGTGCGGACACCGAGTTCGCTGAGGTTGCGCTCCTGGTCGAACTGGCTGGGGGAGGTCGCCGACGAGCCGTAGAAGTACGGCACGAACAGCTGGCCGACCTTCGCCTCGGTGCTCATCCCGGAGAGGATCTTCTTCAGGCGCCGGTCGCGCCGGTGGGCGGCCGCGGGGGTGGCCGTCGCGCCCACGACACCCGTGGCGCTCGCGGCGACCACGGCCGCGGACGCGATCACTGTTCGTCTGGACGGGCTTCGGTCCTGCATGCGGGCATGCTCCTTCCAGCCTTGCTGGTCAGGGGAGTTGCGGGAATCACCAGGGGAGCCGAACAGCGCGCAACGTAGCCCGCGGATCCTGGGCGGGGCAAGAGGTCTAGACACAATAGGTCTAGACAAAGTGAGGCTGCTGCCGCCCCGCGCGTTGCGCGCCGCACCTCTGGCCGGATAACGCCTCGGCGATCACCGGCCCCCTCGGCCAGACTGGTTGCCTCACGCCACATGCGCACCGCCCCGCGGTGCACCGTGCCCGGGAGGCCCTGATGCTGTCGGACCCCACTCCGGACGAGGACGGCGCAGCGGCCCGGCCCGGAGAGCGACGGCCTCCCGGCGGCCGCGCCGGGCTGCGCGGCGACCTGCGGTCCGCCCTCCCCGACGCCACCGCGGCGGTGGTGGTCACGGCGCTCGTCTTCGCGCTCCTGTACGCGCGCATGGAATCGGGCGCCTCGGACACCGTCGCCGTCATGCCGTTCATGGACGATCCCCGCACCTACTGGATGTACCTGCTCAGCCAGGCGTTCGGCTGGTCGGCGCTGCTGTGGGCCTGGGGCACGGTCATGCTCGGTCTCCTGCTGCCGGGCCCCCGGCCGGCCCGCCTGCCCGTCTCCCGACCGGTCCTGGAGCGCTGGCACCGCACCACCAGCCTGTCGACGACGGCGCTGATGCTGGCCCACGCCCTGATGTTCGCGGCGGAACTCGTCCGCTACGAGTCCGAGGTGGGGTGGGCGAAGCGCCTGTGGGTGGCCTTCGCGGACACCTTCGTGCCCGGCTGGTACGACTCCGGCACCGGCCGGATCGCCATCCCGATCGGACAGGCCGCCCTCTACCTCGCGATTCCGCTGGGCCTGCTGTTCTACGTCCGCCACCGCATCGGAGCCAACACCTGGCGCCGGCTGCACCGCTTCGTCATCGCCGTCTACGTGCTGAGCGTCTGGCACACCCTGCTGTACGGGACCAACGTCTGGTTCGGAGCATGGCCGCGCACGCTGCTGTGGCTGCTGCAACTGCCGATCGCCGTCCTGCTGTTGCTGCGCCTGCTGAGACCGGCCCGGCGGGCCGAGCGGCTCGGCTCCCCGGGCGGAGGCGGGCGCGGGGGCCGGCCGGGCTGGTGGCTCCGGGCGGCAGGACGGGTCGCCGTCGCAGCCGTCGTCCTGGGGCTGCTGGCCGTCGTGGTGTCCGGCCGTGACGGCGGACGGGACCGGCCGACGCATCCGCCCGCCACGGCCCCGCACGAGCAGGCGACCGAATGACCGCCCCGGGGGGCCCGCGACGCGCAGGACCCGGGATGGGATGATGCAGGAACCGTCGCAGGAGTGCAGAGGGAGGACCGAGCCGTGCAGGACGCCCGCGCCCCGGCCGCGTCCGTCACCGCCGCCCTGCACGACGTGGCCGGCCTCGGCGGGTTCTTCGATCTGCGGGCCGGCGGCCCGGACGACGGCTGGCACCCGGTCGCCCGCTCCTACGCGACGGGTTTCACCGACCTCGCCGCGGCGGTCGCCCGCCTCCACCGCACCACCGAGCCGCGCGTCGACGTCTCCATCGCCCAGCTCGGTCACGCCGCCCGCCTCTGGTCACCCGTCCTGGCCTGCGCCGTCCTGCACGGCATCGTCCTCGACCTGGAGGGACTCCAGCGGGCCGACGACGGCCCCGCCCTGCGGCTGCCACGGCCCGCCGGCCGGTACGCCGACCGGCTCGACGACGGCCCCGCGCGCGCCCTGTACGAGCAGGTGACCGGCCACCTGTCGGCCCTGGCCGACGGACTGCGCGTCAAGGTCGCCCCACGCCTGCTGGACGGCAACTCGGCGTCCGCGCTGGCCGGAGCGGCCCACGCCCTGCTCGCCCTGCGGCCCGCCGTACGCGGACCGCTCACCGCTCTCACGACCGAACTGCTGGGCACCGGACGCCTGGCGGGCACCGGCGTCCTCACCGGCCCCGACCTGGCGTTCCGCCGCGTGAGCTGCTGCCTCTACTACCGCGCGCCGAACGGCTCGAAGTGCGGTGACTGCGGGCTGGCCGACCGCCCGCCCCGGCGGGCCGCGCGCCGCGATACGTCCGTACGCTGAGCGGCCGGCCGACGGCCGCCGCGCCGCACGGCGCTGCTCACGTGCCGCCGGTCCCGCCCGGTCACTCGGCAGCGGGCGGTGTGGCCGGGGCGGCCGGGGCGGCCGCTGGGCCCGGCGGTCCGGCGGCGGGCGCGCCGCCCGTGAAGGCGTCCAGGATGCGTTCGGCGGCCAGGGTCGCCGTCAACCCGCCGTCCCGCACCTGCTGTTCGAGCCCGGGGGCGAGGGAGCGCACCGCCGGGTCGGCGTGCAGCCGGTCCAGGAGTTCGTCCCGGACCATCGCCCACAGCCAGTCGACCTGCTGGGTCCGCCGCTTGGCGGCGAGCCGGCCCGTGGAGTCCAGCAACGCCCGGTGCTGCTCCAGCCGTTCCCAGACCGCGTCGAGCCCGGTCGACTCGCGCGCGCTGCAACTGAGCACCGGAGGCGTCCAGAAGGCGTCCTTGCCGTGCATCAGCCGCAGCGCCCCGGCCAGTTCACGCGCCGCCGCGCGGGCGTCCCGCTCGTGCGGGCCGTCGGCCTTGTTGACCGCGATGACGTCGGCCAGCTCCAGCACGCCCTTCTTGATGCCCTGCAACTGGTCGCCGGTGCGGGCCAGGGTGAGCAGCAGGAAGGAGTCCACCATGTCGGCGACCGCCGTCTCGGACTGGCCGACCCCGACCGTCTCCACCAGCACGACGTCGTAACCGGCCGCCTCCATCACCACGATCGACTCGCGGGTCGCCTTCGCGACGCCGCCGAGCGTACCGGCCGTGGGGGAGGGGCGGACGAACGCCGCCGGGTCGACGGCCAGACGCTCCATCCGGGTCTTGTCGCCCAGGATCGAACCGCCGGTGCGGGTCGACGACGGGTCGACGGCCAGGACCGCCACCCGGTGGCCCAGCCCCGTCAGCATCGTGCCGAAGGCGTCGGTGAACGTCGACTTGCCCACGCCCGGCACCCCGCTGATGCCGATCCGCCGCGCCCGCCCGCTGTGCGGCAGCAGCTCCGTCAGCAGCCGCTGGGCGAGCGCACGGTGCCGGGGCCGGGTGGACTCGACGAGGGTGATCGCCCGGGCGACGACCGCCCGCCTGCCGTCGAGGACACCCTTGACGTACGCGTCCAGATCGAGGGCCATCACGTCACCGGCTCACAGCTCGTCGTGCCCGAGGGCATCCGCCAGCCGCTCCACCAGGTCACGGGCCGCGTCCGGGATGACCGTGCCGGGCGGGAACACGGCCGCCGCGCCCATCTCCAGCAGGACGGGCACGTCCTGCGGCGGGATCACCCCGCCGACGACGACCATGATGTCCTCCCGCCCCTCCTCGGCGAGCGCCTCGCGCAGCGCCGGGACGAGGGTGAGGTGCCCCGCGGCCAGCGACGACACGCCCACGATGTGCACGTCCGCCTCCACGGCCTGCCGGGCGACCTCGCCCGGCGTTTGGAACAGCGGGCCGACGTCCACGTCGAAACCGAGGTCGGCGAAGGCCGTCGCGATCACCTTCTGGCCCCGGTCGTGACCGTCCTGGCCCATCTTGGCGACCAGGATGCGCGGCCGCCGCCCCTCGGCGTCGGCGAAGGCGTCCACCACCGTCCGGGTGCGTTCCACGGCCGGTGACTCCCCCGTCTCGTTGCGGTACACACCGGAGATCGTACGGATCTGCCCGGCGTGCCGCCCGTACACCTTCTCCAGGGCGTCGCTGATCTCACCGACCGTCGCCTTCGCCCGGGCCGCCCGCACCGCCAGCTCCAGCAGGTTGCCCTCCCCGCCGGCCGCCCGGGTCAGGGCGTCCAGCGCGTCGCGGCAGGCGGTCTCGTCCCGTTCCTCGCGCAGCCGCCGCAGCTTGGCGATCTGCTGGGCGCGCACCGAGGAGTTGTCGACCTTGAGCACGTCGATCTGCTCGTCCGTCTCCACCCGGTACTTGTTCACCCCGATCACCGGCTGCCGCCCCGAGTCGATCCGGGCCTGGGTGCGGGCGGCGGCCTCCTCCACCCGCAGCTTGGGGATGCCCGCGTCGATGGCCTGCGCCATGCCGCCGGCCTGCTCCACCTCCTCGATGTGCCGCCAGGCGCGGCGCGCGAGGTCGTACGTCAGCCGCTCCACGTAGGCACTGCCGCCCCAGGGGTCGATCACCCGGGTCGTCCCGGACTCCTGCTGGAGCAGCAGTTGCGTGTTGCGGGCGATGCGGGCGGAGAAGTCGGTGGGCAGGGCGAGCGCCTCGTCGAGGGCGTTGGTGTGCAGCGACTGGGTGTGGCCCTGGGTCGCGGCCATCGCCTCCACGCAGGTGCGGGTGATGTTGTTGAACACGTCCTGCGCGGTCAGCGACCAGCCGGAGGTCTGCGAATGGGTGCGCAGCGACAGCGACTTGGCGTTCTGCGGGTCGAACTGCCGCACCAGCTTGGCCCACAGCAGGCGGGCCGCCCGCAGCTTGGCGATCTCCATGAAGAAGTTCATGCCGATCGCCCAGAAGAACGACAGCCGCGGCGCGAACGCGTCCACGTCCAGGCCGGCCTCCCGCCCCGCCCGGATGTACTCCACCCCGTCGGCGAGCGTGTACGCCAGCTCCAGATCGGCCGTCGCACCCGCCTCCTGGATGTGGTAGCCGGAGATGGAGATGGAGTTGTAGCGCGGCATCCGCTGCGAGGTGTACGCGAAGATGTCGGAGATGATCCGCATCGACGGCTTCGGCGGATAGATGTACGTGTTGCGGACCATGAACTCCTTGAGGATGTCGTTCTGGATGGTCCCGGCCAGCTTCTCGGGCGGTACGCCCTGCTCCTCCGCCGCCACGATGTACAGCGCCAGCACCGGCAGCACCGCGCCGTTCATCGTCATCGACACCGTCATGCGGTCCAGCGGGATGCCGTCGAACAGCTGGCGCATGTCGTAGATCGAGTCGATCGCCACGCCCGCCATGCCGACGTCACCGGTCACCCGCGGGTGGTCGCTGTCGTAGCCCCGGTGCGTGGGCAGGTCGAAGGCGACCGACAGCCCCTTCTGCCCCGCGGCCAGATTGCGGCGGTAGAAGGCGTTGGACTCCTCGGCCGTGGAGAAGCCCGCGTACTGGCGGATCGTCCACGGCTGGTTCACGTACATCGTCGGGTACGGGCCCCGCAGATACGGGGCGACGCCGGGGAAGGTGTCCAGGAAGTCCAGGCCCTCCAGGTCCTGCCCGGTGTACAGGGGCTTGACGTCGATCCCCTCCGGGGTCTCCCAGAGCAGGTCGTCGCCGTCGGCGGCCTTCTTCACCGCCGCGCGCCACTCGTCGGGGCCGGCACCGGCGGACGGCGACCCCAGCCCGATCGTGGAGAAGTCGGGGACGGACATCAGGACACTCCCATGCGGTCGAGGGCTGCGGAGAGCACGGCGACGGCGTCACAGCCGGCGAAGACGTAGCTGTCGATGCCCGGGTACGCTCCCGGACGGCCCGCGAGGAACACGTGCTCGGCGCCCGCATCACGCAGCGCGGCGGCCGCGGTCGCGGCCTGCTCCTCGTACAGCGCGTCGCTGGAGCACAGGCACACCTCCCGCGCCCCGCTGTCCGCGAAGCCGCCCTCGGTGACGGGCTCGATGCCGCCGGCCTGGAAGAGGTTGGCGGCGAAGGTGAGCCGGGCGGTGTGCGCGGCGGCCGGGCCCAGGGCGGTCAGATGGATGCGCGGCCGGGCGCCGGTGGCGGCCAGGTGGGCGTCGGAGCGGGCCCGCAGCGCCTCGAACGCCTCGTCCCGCCGCACCCGCGGCAGGCCCCCGCCCGGCGGTTCGGGCACGGACGCGCGGACCACCGGCTTCTCGGCCAGGTGCGGGAACTCGCTGACCCCGGTGACCGGTTCCCGCCGCTTCGCCAGCTTCGCGCTGCGCACCGCCCAGGTCCCGGCGAGCCGTTCGCCGACCGTCCCGGAGCGCAGGGCGGCGGCCTGACCGCCCGCCTTCTCGATGTCCTGGAAGAACTCCCAGGCGGCGTGGGCGAGTTCGTCGGTGAGCCGTTCCACGTACCAGGAGCCGCCGGCCGGGTCGATCACCTTCGACAGGTGCGCCTCCTCGATGAGGATCGTGGAGGTGTTGCGGGCGATCCGGCGGGCGAACGCGTCCGGCAGACCCAGCGCGTGGTCGAAGGGCAGCACGGTCACGGAGTCGGCACCCCCCACTCCGGCGGCCAGGGTGGCGACGGTGGTGCGCAGCATGTTCACCCACGGGTCGCGGCGCGTCATCATCACCGGTGAGGTCACCGCGTGCTGGAGCTGCCCGCCCGCCCGCGGCTCCCCGCAGACCTCGGCCACCCGCGCCCACAGCCGGCGTGCGGCACGCAGCTTGGCGACGGTCAGGAACTGGTCGGCGGTGGCGGCGTACCGGAACTCCAGCTGCGCCAGCGCCTGCGCCGTGCTCAGCCCGGCCGCGGTGAGGTCGCGCACATAGGCCACCCCCGTCGCCAGCGAGCAGCCCAGTTCCTGCGCCGCGGACCCGCCGGCCTCGTGGTAGGGCAGCGCGTCCACGGTCAGCACGCGCAGACCCGGGTGCCGTTCGGCGCACCGCAGGGCCGTTTCCGTCACGGGCGCGGTGTCGAAGGCGCTGCCGGTGCGGGCCTCGTGGCCCAGGGGATCGGCCCCCAGGTTGCCGCGCACGGCGTCCGCGGCGACGCCCCGTTCCTCGTGCAGCGCCAGCAGCTCCCGCGCGGCCGGCTCGAACGCGGAGCCCGCCTCCAGCACGACGGGGGCCAGGTCGAGGAGGACACCGTCGAGGGCGTGACCGAGCGCGCCGAGCGGGAGGCCGGAGGGCTCGCCGACGGCCAGCCACAGGGAGGTGACCCCGTTCTCCAGGTCGGCGAGCACCGACGCCGGATCGGCCACCGTGTGGCGCTGCCGCACGTCCCAGCCGCCGACCCGGCTCCCCTCGGCCCGCCCGCCCCGCACGAAGGGCGGGAAGCCGGGCAGTCCCGGGTCGGGGGCGGCATCGCGCCGGGTGTACAGGGGACGCACCCGCAGGCCGTCCTCCAGCAGCGTGGACAGGGCGTCCTCCGCCTCGTCGTCCGGCGTCTCCCGGCCCGACCTGCGCAGCACACCGGCCACCAGGTGCTGCCACTGCTCGTGGGTCGCGTCGGGGAACTCGGCGGCCAGGCCGAGGCCGTCGTCAGGCAGGAGCGTCATGCTCGGATGTTAGGGCAGGCCGACAGGCGAGCAGCAGAGGGAACGTTGTGACCTTGTTCTCCCCGCCAGTGTGACGCGAACCGCTCCGGCGATCACCGGCCGCCCATGGCCTCACCTGCGCCTCACCGGCGTGCCGACAGGAGTGTCGGCGACATCCGTTGAGATGCCGCCGATCATGTCGTCACATGCGAGTCAAGAGCTGTGTCTGCCCGGCGTCACGCCCTCCTCACCCCGTCACCCGGGGTCCGCCGTGTTCCTTGCCCTGCGCGATCTGCGCTCCGGCCCTCCGGCCCCAGGCTCTTCTCCGGCCCCGCGGCCCTCCGCCATCGGGGTTCTCCGGTCCCGCGGCCCCCGGCCGCACGGCCCCGCCCCCACAGCCGGGGGCCGGTGGTGTGGCGGGTCCGGCCCACCCGCCGGACCCGCCACACCGGCTCCCCCTGGCTGCCGGCCCGCTGCCGGCCCCGTCGTACCGTCAGCGCCGCAGCGTCAGCAGGCCCGGACGGTAGGGCAGCAGGCCGTAGTCGCCGCCTGAGGCGGGGCTGCGGCCCTGGTACAGCAGCTGCAGCCGGCAGGGATCGACGGTCATGGTCTGATCGGGGCTGGTGCGGAGCAGCTCGCCGTGGCTGATGTCGTTGGTCCAGGTGGCGCCGCTGTTGGCCTTGCCGGCGAAGGGATTGCTCTCGGTCGCGGCCTGGGGCGTCCAGGAGCCGTTCAGACTCGTGGCCGTGAACGAGCGGAAGTAGCGGCCCTGCGAGCCGATCGCCTCGACGATCATGAGGTAGCGGTTCTGGCCCTCCAGCTTGTAGACCTGCGGGGCTTCGAACAGGTTGTTCGTCGTGTCGCTCATGACCACGGCCGAGGTCGAGCCGAAGCTGCCGGGGAAGTTCCCGATCGGCATGCTCGCCCGGTAGATGCGGCCGTTGTCGCCGGCGAAGAACAGGTACATGTTCGTGCCGTCACCGATGAGGGCCTGGTCGATGGGTCCGGTTCCGGAGTCGGGGATGCTCCCGGAGAAGAGCGTCTGCTCCGACGACCAGCCGTTGGGGTCGGTGGGGTTGTTCGACGTCCGGTAGGAGAAGGCGGTGCGGCCCCACTGGTAGGCGAGCACCCAGATGTCCTTCGGCGCGAAGTAGAACAGCGAGGGCGCCACGGTCGACGCCGACATCGCGTTCTGGCCGGCCGAGGCCATATCCGGCCAGTCGGTGAACAGGTCGAAGTTCATCGACCCCCACCGCGTCCCGGTGTCGTGCGTGGTCGCGTAGACGAGCTGCCGGCCGTTGTAGGGGGCGACGGTGAAGTCCTTGAGCGAGACCCAGCCCTGCCGGGGCTGCGCCAGCGCGCCCGTCGACGTCCAGCGGTAGCTCGACGGCAGCTCGCACGTGCCGGGTGTGCCGGGATCGCCGGCGCCGACCTCGACGAGCCGCCACTGCTGGTTGGTCCCGCCCCAGTCGTCGTACTGGACGATGTTCGCGTTGTCGGCGGTGGACCCGCCCTGCACTTCGAGCGCCTTGCCGCTGTGGCGCGAGATGAGCCGGACGTGGCCGTCCGCGCTGTCGGCCAGCCGCCACTGCTGGTTGGTGCCGTTCAGGTCGGACCACTGGACGATCGAACCGCCGTTGGCGGTGGACCAGTTGTGGACGTCCAGCACCTTGCCCGAGTGGCGGGACCTGAGGCGGTAGTAGCCGTCACCGGAATCGACGAACTGCCACTGCTGCTGGGCCTGGTCGTTCCGTGTCCACTGGGTGATGCGGGCACCGTCGCCGGTCGCCCGGTTGTACACGTCGAGCGCCTTGCCGCTGTTGCGGTTGACCAGCACATACGTGGCGCTCGTGTCGACGGTCGCCGCCTCGGCGGGCTGGGCGCCGAGGAACGTGGCCAGCAGGAGCAGTGGGGCGAGGACACCGAGTAAGCGTCTCGGACGGACCGGGGACAGGGGGCGTGACCACATCGAGGGGCCTCCTAGGGGACGGTGTGGGGGGACGCGGGCGAACCGCGGAGCGGCAGCCGTTCCGGGGCGGGGCGGATGTCGAATGTTTCGCAAGTGATCCCGGTTGTGTGACGCCACAAGCTAGGAAGCCGGCGCTCCGCGGTCAAGGTCTGCGACCGACCTGACCGCAAACAGTCCTTCCCACCCGGCGGATTCGTTAGCGGAGTTGACCGTAAACCGGCAGGTGGTGAGCTGTGTGGCACGAGGCTCCCGCGAGCGCGACTTCACGACCGGCTGTTCGAAAGTTTCGGGTCAGAGTCGGAAATTGATGAAGTCGAGGGGTTGACGAGGCACTGTCAATCACTCAATGATCCTGTCTGGTACACCGACCGTGTACCGAGATCTCGAACGGGCCTGCCCTGAGCGGGCCCCTGCGCAGCCCGAGCCGCACCACAGCCGTGCAACAGCCCGCACGGCCGCAGGACCGCCGCCGCCCGGCGCACCTCGGCGGCCGACCGGGCCCGTCCGTGCCGGTCGACTTCTTCCCCCCGGGTCCCATGACCGCGACGTCCGGTGATCCCGTCATGCCCTACCCCTGGAGGCACAGCCATGGGCTCCTCTGCCCTTGCCAGACCCCCTGTACGGCAGAAATTCCGCGCGGCGATGCTGGCGCTGGTCGCCGGCTCCGTCGGTCTGGTCGGCGCGCTCGTCGCGCCGCCCTCCGCCCAGGCCGCCGAGAGCACCCTCGGTGCCGCCGCGGCCCAGAGCGGCCGCTACTTCGGCGTCGCCATCGCCGCGAACAGGCTGAACGACTCGACGTACGCCTCGATCGCCTCCCGTGAGTTCAACTCGGTGACGGCCGAGAACGAGATGAAGATCGACGCCACCCAGCCACAGCGGGGCCAGTTCAACTTCACCAACGCCGACCGCGTCTACAACTGGGCGGTGCAGAACGGCAAGGAGGTGCGCGGCCACACGCTGGCCTGGCACTCCCAGCAGCCCGGCTGGATGCAGAACCTCAGCGGCGGCGCGCTGCGCCAGGCGATGATCGACCACATCAACGGCGTGATGGCCCACTACAAGGGCAAGATCACGCAGTGGGACGTGGTGAACGAGGCCTTCGCGGACGGCAGTTCGGGTGCCCGGCGCGACTCCAACCTGGAGCGCACCGGCAGCGACTGGATCGAGGTCGCCTTCCGCACCGCTCGGGCCGCGGACCCGTCGGCCAAGCTCTGCTACAACGACTACAACGTCGAGGACTGGACCTGGGCCAAGACGCAGGCGATGTACCGCATGGTGCGGGACTTCAAGCAGCGCGGCGTGCCGATCGACTGCGTCGGCTTCCAGTCGCACTTCAACAGCGGCAGCCCCTACAACAGCAACTTCCGCACCACGCTGCGGGAGTTCGCCGCCCTCGGGGTCGACGTGGCCGTCACCGAGCTCGACATCCAGGGCGCCTCGCCGACCACCTACGCCGCCGTGGTCAACGACTGCCTGGCCGTCTCCCGCTGTCTCGGCGTCACCGTCTGGGGCGTCCGCGACAGCGACTCCTGGCGTTCGGAGCACACGCCGCTGCTGTTCAACAACGACGGCAGCAAGAAGCAGGCGTACAGCGCCGTGCTGAACGCCCTCAACGCGGGCGGCGGCAACCCGGACCCGGACCCGGACCCGGAGCCCGGTGACGGCACCGCCATCAAGGGCGTCGCCTCGGGCCGCTGCCTGGACGTGCCCAACGCCAGCACGGCCGACGGCACCCAGGTCCAGCTCTACGACTGCAACAACCGCACCAACCAGCAGTGGACGCTGACCGGCTCCGGTGAGCTCAGGGTCTACGGCGACAAGTGCCTGGACGCCGCCGGCACCGGCAACGGCGCCAAGGTCCAGATCTACAGCTGCTGGGGCGGCGACAACCAGAAGTGGCGCCTGAACTCCGACGGTTCCATCGTGGGCGTCCAGTCCGGCAAGTGCCTGGACGCCGTGGGCGCCGGCACCGCCAACGGCACCCAGATCCAGATCTACTCCTGCTCCAACGGCAACAACCAGCGCTGGACCCGCGCCTGACACGTCCCGCGCGAGGACAGCACCGCTGAGCGTGAGGGCCGCCGCCGTCCGGGCGGCGGCCCTCACCGGCCGTCCGTCGTGCCGCAGCGGGCGCTGCCCGGCACCCCGAAGGGAACACGTCCCGTGCACCTCTACGACAACCCGGTGATCAGCGGGTTCCACCCCGATCCGAGCGTGTGCCGGGTCGGCGACGACTACTACCTGGTGTGCTCCAGCTTCGAGTACGTCCCCGGACTGCCGCTGTTCCACAGCAAGGACCTGGTGCACTGGGAGCAGATCGGCAACGTGCTGGACCGCCCCGCACAACTGCCGCTGCCCCTCCCCGGCGCCAAGGCGTCCGGCGGGCTCTACGCCCCCACGATCCGTCACCACGACGGCCGTTACTGGGTCATCGACACCAACATCGACGGCGGCGGCACCTTCGTCGTCACGGCCGAGCGGCCCGAGGGGCCGTGGAGCGACCCGGTGTGGATCGGCCTGCCCGGCATCGACCCCGACCTCGCGTGGGAGGAGGACGGCACCTGCTGGTGCGCCTTCTCCGGCCCCGCCGGGGGCATCAACATGGCCAGGATCGACCCCGTCGGAGGAGAGGTGCTGGAGGGGCCCTTCGCCACCTGGTCCGGAACCGGCCTGAAGTTCCCCGAGGCACCGCACCTGTACCGCATCGGCGACTGGTGGTACCTGCTCATCGCGGAGGGCGGCACGGAACGCGGCCACAGCGTGTCCGTGGCCCGCAGCCGCTCGCCGCGCGGCCCCTGGGAGGGCGCACCCGGCAACCCCCTGCTGACCCACAGCGGCAGCCCCCGCCCCGTCCAGAACACCGGCCACGCCGACCTGGTGCAGGCCCCCGACGGCAGCTGGTGGATGGTGCTGCTCGGTGTCCGTCCCCGCGGCTTCACCCCCGACGTGCACGTGCTCGGCCGCGAGACGTTCCTGACCCCCGTGGAGTGGGACGAGGACGGCTGGCCCGTCGTCGCGCCCGTCCCCGAACGGCACCCGGCGCCGGGCGGTGCCTGGCATCCCGTCCCCGCCCCGCCCGCCCGCGACGACTTCGACGGGCCGGCTCTCGCCCCGCACTGGATCTCGCCGTTCGCCCGCCCCGAGGGCTCCTGGTCCCTCACCGAGCGCCCCGGCCGTCTCACCCTCCACGCGACCGGCCCCACCCTGGACAGCCCCGGCCACACCTTCGTCGGCCGCCGCCAGCAGCACCACGACTGCCGCGTCACCGCCCTGCTCGACCCGGGCACCGGCCGCGGCGGCCTCTGCGTACGCCTGGACGAGGCCCACCACTACGAGATCGAGGCCGGGGACGGCGAGGTCCGCGTCGTCGCCCGCATCGGGCCGCTGCGCAGCACCGTCGCCCGGCAGCCCGGCCCGGCGGGCCCCCTGCACCTCACCGTTACGGTCCGGACGACCGGCCTCGTCCCCGCGTCACCCGGACTCACCGACGGCGGGACCACGGGCCCCGACACCATCGCCTTCCACCTCGGCGGCCCCGGCACCCCGGACGGCCCGCCGCTCGCCGAACTGGACGGACGCTACCTGTCCACCGAGGTCGCCGCCGGCTTCACCGGCCGGGTCATCGGCATGTACGCCACCGAGGGCACGGTCGCCTTCGACTGGTTCGAGTACGTCCCGGCGCCGACCGGATGACGCGCGCGTGCCCGGCGGGCGGACGCGGGCGGGCTCCGCCTCCCCAGGGGCCCGTCCGCGGCCGGTCCGGCCCCGCCCCAAGGCGCCTCCTGGGCCCCCGGGGGCCCTTCCACGCCTTGGGATAATCTGTCCCCATGCCCCCCCGACCAGCCGGATCGCGCCCCACACTGTCCCTGGTGGCCCAGACCGCCGGTACGAGCGTGCCCACCGTGTCCAAGGTGCTGCGCGGCGGAACCGACGTCTCGGCGGAGACACGCGCGAGGGTCATGGAAGCCGTGCGGGCCGTGGGCTACACCCGCCGGGGCGGGGCCAAGAGCGAGAGCGGGCGGGACGAGACCGCCCTGTCCCACGTACTCGACCTCGTCGTCACCCACTTCGAGGGATCCTGGGCGAACCTGCTGATCGCCGGCGTCGGCCGGGAAGCGGCCGCAGCCGGCCTCGACGTCGTGCTGACGCTCGCCGAACCGGACGGCGACTGGGTGTCGCGGGTCCTGCGCCGACGCACCCTCGGCGTGATCGGGACGCTCGTCGATCCCGCCTCGCACCAGTTCGGCACCCTCTTCGCCGCCGGTGTCCCCGTGGTGCTGATCGACCCCATGAGCACACCCCCGTCCGGGGTGTCGAGCATCGGCGTGGCGAACTGGGAAGGCGGCAGGATGGCCGCCGAGCACCTGCTGTCCCTCGGCCACGAGCGCCTGGGCGTGGTCGCCGGCCACGCCCGCCACCTCTTCAGCCGCGCCCGTGTCGACGGTTTCCGCGCCGCGGCCGACACGGCGGCGGCCGGCCCGGCCTCGGTGTCGGTGGCCCACGGCGGCTGGAACCGGGCCAAGGCGGCCACCGCCGCCCACACCCTGCTCGACGGCGACCCCGGCATCACCGGGCTCTTCGCCTGCGCGGACTCCATGGCACTCGGCATCTACGACGCCCTGGCCGCCCGCGGCCTGCGGATCCCCGAGGACATCAGTGTCGTCGGCTTCGACGACCTGCCCGAGGCGCAGTACATCACCCCCGGCCTGACGACCGTCCGCCAGCCCAGCACCGAACTGGGCGCCGCCGCGGTCAAGCTCCTGATCGAGCAGACCCGCGGCGAGGACGGCGGCGCCCGGTCACCCGCCCGCATGGAACTGGCCACCGAGCTGGTCGTCCGGTCCTCCACCGCACCCGCCCGGGCCACCACGGCACCACGCCGGTGACCCGCCGGGCGCGGCCCGGCCGCTCTCACCCCGGTGCCGTCGCCGCGACCTGGAGGACGAGACGGCTCGGCCGGGCGGCGCCGTGACGGATCGTGTACTGCGCCGCCGCGGGCCGCGCGGCCGTGCCGTCCGCATCGAAGGCGTTGCGCCCGGCCTCCCAGCGGGGTGACGAACTCGGGGCGATGTCCACGCGCACCCGGTGGCCCGGCAGGAACGTGTGCGCCGTCGACCACAGGTCCACGACCACCTCCAGCTCCTGACCCGGCACGACCGGCCGCCGCTCGCCCAGGCCCGTCACCGGGTCGACGGACAGGGCCGACGCCCGCTGCACACCGTCGGCGACGACCCGGCTGCTGCCGTCCGGGTGCTCGTCGCACAGCCGCACCACCACGTCCGCGTCCGTCCCCGTGGTCACGAGGTGGACCACGGCACGCACCGCGCCCAGCACCGTGAGGCCCTCCGTCAGCGGCCCGGTGCGCCACGCCACCACGTCGGGACGCGCCTGAACCTCCGTCTGGTCGGCGGGCCCCGCCGTGAACGGCGCGAACAGCAGCACCGCACCGCCGCGCGTCGGCACCGGGTCCGACGGGTCGCTGATCAGCCGCCGTTCACCGCTGCCGGCCGGCTCGGCGGCCAGCTCGCCCCCCGGGTTCAGGTACAGGGCGAGCGTCCGCGTGCCGGGCGGCGGGAACTCGTCCAGCGTCACCCACCGGTCAGAGCCCATCACGAACACGCGCACCGGCGGCCCCGTCGGCGCGCCCGAGCGCAGGACGGAGTCGAACCACCGCAGATGCCACGCGGTGAGGTCGCTGCCGTCGCCGAGGTCGTCGGCGGACGCGCCCGGGCCGAAGTCGGCGCCGGCGGCCCGGCCCGACAGGTCGTCGTGCGTCCAGGGGCCGACCAGCAGGCGGGGCACCGGCCCGCCGGTGTCCTTCGCGCGGCGCAGCAGCCGCCGGTACATCTCCAGGGTCGACCCGAGGAACACGTCGAACCACCCGCCGGTCAGCAGGACGGGGACACCGACCGCGTCGATCCGGTCGACGATCTTGCCCTCGCGGTGCCGGACCGACCCGAGCGGCTCCCGCAGCCGGTCCAGGCCCCACCGGACGATCGCCTCGGCGTCCCACCCGGGGTGCGGGGCCCCGGCCCGGAACGCGTCACCGGAGGCGATGGCCCGCTCGGTGGCCTCCCACCGCCGCTGCTCGGCCTCCCGTTCGCGGGCGGAACCGATGCGCGAGATCAGGTCCGGGGCGATCGCCCCGTGCGTCCACGTCAGGGTGCTCCCGATCTCCGGCACCCCGCCGCGGAACCGGAAACCGTCGAGCGCCGACAGCGCCGGCGTCATCGCAGGGGCGATCGCCCGCAGCGCCGGGGCGCCTCCCAACAGGGCGGCGAACTGGGTGTCCGAGGCGTAGGACGCGCCCCACATGCCGACGCTGCCGGTGCACTCGGGACGCGCCGCGAGCCAGGCCACGGCGTCGGCGCCGTCGGCCACCTCCTGCGCACCGGGCTCGAAGACGCCCTCGGAGCCGAAGCGGCCCCGCACGTCCTGGAGCGCGACGAGGTAGCCGGCGGCGACGAGACGGCCGACGTCCAGCAGCCCGTCGTGCTCCTCACGGGTCACGTCGTAGGGATGGCGGGTCAGCAGGGCCGGCCACGGCCCGGTCCCGTGCGGCAGCAGCAGCACGGTCCGCAGCCGGGTCCCGTCGCGCAGGACGCAGTCCGCCTCGCGGCGCCCGGCGACCGGGCCGGGCGCCGCGAGGGCCCGGTCGCCGCCGGTCCCACGGAGCACCGGATCCCGGGCGGGGCGCTCGCCGTCGCTCACCGCAGCGCGACCGCCGACCACGACGTCGGCGGCAGTTCGATGGTGAGCACGCCGTCGGCGAGGGCCGCGCCGGTGTTCGGGGCCGGGGCCACCCGGTCCGGCCGGGCGAGCGTGTTCTTCGCGTACACGTCGGAGTCGGCGAGCGTGACCGCCTCGGTGATGCGCGAGGAACCGAGGCTGCGCACGTCCACCGTCACCCGGGCGGTCTCCGCGAGGTCGCGGTTGACGAGGAAGACGGCGGCGCGGTCCTCGTCGACGGTCGCGACGGCGTCGACGAGCGGTGCCTCCCCGAAGCGCGCCGTGTCGTACGTCGGCGCCTCGATCAGGGGCAGGATCACCTCCCCGGAGGCGAGCCGGCTCGTGATGGAGAAGGGGTGGAACGTGGTCTGGCGCCAGGCCGGGCCGCCCGGCTCGGTCATGATCGGCGCGATCACGTTGACGAGTTGGGCGAGGGAGGCCGAGGTGACGCGGTCGCTGCGGCGCAGCAGCGTCATCAGCAGATTGCCGACGACGACGGCGTCCGCCACCGTGTAGGTGTCCTCCAGCAGCCGCGGGGCGTGCCGCCACTCGTCGTGGACCTTCTCGGTCTCCTGGTGCTCCTTCAGATACCAGACGTTCCATTCGTCGAAGGAGATGTTGATCTTCTTGTTGGAGCGTTTCTTGTGCCCCACGTGGTCGGCGGTCGCGACGACGGTGTCGATGAAGTAGTCCATGTCGACCGCCGAGGCGAGGAAGGACCCGAGGTCGCCGTCGTGCTCCTGGTAGTACGCGTGGCAGGAGACGTAGTCCACGTGGTCGTAGCAGTGTTCGAGGACGGTGCGTTCCCAGTCGCCGAAGGTCGGCATGGTGGAGCCGGAGGAGCCGCAGACGACGAGTTCGAGGTCCTTGTCGGCCCGCTTCATCGCGGCGGCGGTGCGGGCGGCCGTCTTGCCGTAGTCGTCCGCCGTCATGAACCCGGTCTGCCAGGGGCCGTCCATCTCGTTGCCGAGGCACCACATGCGCACGTCGTGCGGTTGTGGTGTGCCGTTGGCGATGCGCAGGTCCGACAGGGCCGTGCCGGACGGGTGGTTGGCGTACTCCAGGAGGTCCAGGGCGGGCAGGATGCCCCGGGTGGCCACGTTGACCGCCAGCATCAGCTCGGAGTCGGTCAGCTTCAGCCACCGGGCGAACTCGTCGAGTCCGACCTGGTTCGACTCCAGGGAGCGCCAGGCCAGGTCGCGGCGCACCGGGCGCTGTTCGCGGGGGCCCACGGAGTCCTCCCAGCGGAACCCGGAGACGAAGTTGCCGCCCGGGTAGCGGACGGTGGTACTGCCGAGCTCCCTGACGAGTGCGACGACGTCCATGCGGAACCCGTCCTCGTTGGCGGTCGGATGCCCGGGCTCGTAGAGGCCGGTGTACACGCAGCGGCCGAGGTGCTCGACGAACGAGCCGAAGGTGCGGCGCCGGACCGGGGCGATGACGGCCTGCCGGTCGAGCTCGATGTGGACGCGGGGCAATGCGGATCCTTTCGGGGGGCGCGGGGGTTCGCGGCCGGGCGGCGTCGGTCAGCGGCCTGCCCCTGCCGAGGGGCATGGCAGGGGCAGGCGCGGGACGGTCCTGTCGCGGGTCCCGGAGCGGGCCCGGTACGGGGGTCAGCCCTTCACGGCACCGGTGAGGCCGCCGACGATGCGCTTCTCGAAGACCGAGAAGAAGATCAGCGCGGGCAGCATGGCGAGGGAGGTGAAGGCGAGCACCTTCGCGGTGTCGGTGGAGTACTGGGAGGAGAACACCTGGACGCCGAGCGGCAGGGTGAAGTTGGCCTGCGAGTTGAGGACGTACAGGGGCAGCAGGTAGTTGTTCCAGCTGCCGACGAATCCGAGGATGCCGACGGTGACCACACCGGGCAGCGACAGCGGCACCACCATGCGGAAGAAGAATCCGATCCGGCTCATGCCGTCGATCGCGGCGGCCTCCTCGATCTCGTTGGGGATGGCCCTGAGGAAGGGCACGAGGATGATGACGGTCGTCGGCAGGCCGAAGGCGATCTGCGGGATGATCACGCCGAGCAGGTTGTCGACGAGGCCCAGGTCCTTGATGACGAGGTACAGCGGAGTGATCGCGATGACCATGGGGAACATCAGGCCGGCGGCGAACAGCGAGTACATCGCTCCCTTGAGCCTGAAGTCGTAGCGCGCGATGACGAAGCTGACCATCAGCCCGAGCGTGACGATGCCGATGGTGCTGGTGACCGCGACGATGAGGGAGTTGGCGAACTCCCCCCAGAACACGGACGACTTCAGCACGCCGACGTAGTTGCCGATCACCCAGGGGCGGGGCAGCGCGGCCGGGTCCGTGGTGATCTGCGCGTTGGTGCGGAAGCCGCCGAGCACGATGTAGAGCACCGGTGCGACGCAGACACCGACGAAGAGCAGCGCCACGAAGTAGGTGACGGGGCTGCCCCACTGCTGCGGCCGGTCGCGGCGGCCGGCGGACTTCGTCGGCTCCGGCGCGCGGGACGTCCCGGAGACGGCGGTCGTCGCACTCATCACACGGTCCCTTCGGTGACGGCGCCCTTGAGGTCGCGGCGCAGGACGAGGCGCTGGTAGATCAGCGCGACGATGAGCGAGATCAGGAACATCACGACCGCGACGGCACTGCCGTAGCCGTAGTTCCCCGCGTTGCGGCCCTGGGCGAGCATGTAGATCGCCATGGTCGAGGTGCCGGCGGTGCCCGACACGTACTGGCCCCAGATGATGTAGATGAGGTCGAACAGCTGCAGCGAGCCGATGATCGACAGGAAGGCCCAGATGCGGATCGTCGGTCCCAGCAGCGGCAGCGTGATGCGGCGCTGGATCTGCCAGTAGGAGGCGCCGTCGATCTGCGCGGCCTCGAAGATCTCGTCGGGGATCGACTGCAGGCCGGCGAGCATCAGGATCACCGCGAAGCCGATGTACTTCCACGTGATGATGCCCATCAGCGTCCAGATCGCCAGATCCGGGTCGGCGATCCAGTCCGCTTCCAGGGAGCCCAGGCCGATGCGGTGCAGCAGGTCGTTGAGCGCGCCGTTGCTCTGGAGCATCAGGCTCCAGCCGGTGCCGACGATGACCTCGGAGATGATGTACGGCACGAAGATCAGGACACGGATCGTCGAACGGCCGCGGATCCGCTGGTTGAGCAGCAGCGCCAGGCCGATCGCCAGCGGACCCTGGATGACCAGGGAGAGCACCAGGATCAGGCCGTTGTGCCACAGCACGTCGTGGAACGCGGAGTCGGTGAGGATCAGCTTGTAGTTGTTCAGGCCGACCCAGTCGGTGGGCTCTCCGTAGCCCTTCCACTGGTAGAAGCCGTAGTACCCGGCGAGCACCACGGGGAAGATCACGAACGCCAGGAACGTGATGACGGCCGGTGCGGACAGGACCGCGATCTCCAGTCGCGTCCGGGCACGGCGCCGGCGGTGTGCAGCCGCTCGCGGCGGAGCCGGGGGCACGGACGTGGCCGCGTCCCGGGCTCCGGGCGTGCCCTGCGACTGGCGGCCGTCGGCCGTGTCAGTGCCCAGGGTGTCGCTCATGTCTGCTGACTCAGCCCTTCTCGGCGGCGGCCTTGACGTCCTTGACGATGTCGGCGGACGTGCCCTTGCCGGCCATGAGGTTCACCACGGCGATGTTCATGGCGTTGCCGACGTTCTGGCCGTACACGGTGTCGAGGAACTGCATGGAGTACGCGGCCTTGTTGAAGGCCTCCAGGGCCGAGATGTTGTAGGGCTCGGTGACGACGCCCTGCGCCTGCTTGTTCACCGGGATGGTGTCGAAGGCCTCGGCGTAGGCCTCCTGCTGCTCCTTGGTGACGACGAACCGGAGGAAGCCCAGGGCCTCCTTCGGCGCGTTCTTGGAGAGGGAGTAGCCGCCGGCGCCGCCCATGATGGCGGTCGGGTCGCCCTTGCCGCCGGACACCGACGGGAAGGGGAACCAGCCCAGGTCGGGGAGCGGCTTCTTGTCCGGGGTCAGGTCGGCGATGACACCGGGGTTCCAGTTGCCCATGAGCTCCATGGCCGCCTTGTGGTTGGCGATCATGCCCGCCGAGGATCCGGCGCCCTGCTGCGACGTCGCCGTCAGGAAGCCCTTCTGGAAGGGCTCGGTGTCCAGGAGTTCGGCGAGGTCGTCGCCGGCCGCGGTCCAGCAGGGGTCGTCGAAGGTGAGCGACTTCGCGGCCTCCTGCATGACCTCCTGGCTGCACTCGCGCAGGGCGAAGTTGTAGTACCAGTGCGCCGCCGGCCAGGCGTCCTTGGCGCCGACCGCGATCGGGGCCACCTTGATCGCCTTCAGCTTCGCGACGGCGTCCTGGAGTTCGTCCATCGTCGTCGGCGGCGCGGTGATGCCGGCCTTCTCGAACAGGTCCTTGCTGTAGTAGATGCCCTCGGGCTGGGTGTCGAGCGGCATCGCGTAGACCTTGCCGTCGATCGAGACGCCCTCGAGGGCCGCCTCGCCCACGTTGCCCCGGTCGGTGTCGGTCAGTTCCAGTTCCTTGATCTGGCCGGCGTCGACCATGGCCTGCATCTTGCCGCCACCGCGCTGCAGGAAGATGTCGGGCGCGGAGTTCGAGTTGAGGGCGTTCTGCAGCTTGCCGTCGAGGTCCTCGTTCTGGACCGACTGGATCTTGATCGTCACGTCCGGGTGCAGCTCGTGGTAGGCCTTCGCGGCGTCCCGCCAGAACTCGGCCCCGCGCCCCTCCATCGCGTTCGTCCAGAGAGTCACCGTCCCCTGGCCGCCGGACGAACCGTCGCCGTCGTCTCCACCGGCGCAGCCGACCGCGGCGAGTGCCAGGCACAGGCCGATCGCGGCAGCCGTCGCGCTGCGGGTTCTCCTCGTCATCGTGGGGACTCCCTGCTCTGTTGTCAGTGGTCGAGCTGCTGACGTGCTGGATAGTTTGCGCAAACTAATGAATCGTCCGCGAGGTAGGAGCAAGGTGTACCGCCAGAAATGAAAGGTAAGCAACCAAGAGTTTTCGCAAGTTGCCCAATCGTTACCGACCCGGCCGACGCCGTCCGTGATGACGGACAGGCCCGCTGACAAGGCACTGCGTACCCCGCCGCACCCCGCCCCGGCCCCGGGGCGCCGCACGCCCGCCCGGCAGGCCGTCCAGGCGTCTTGACACCGTTTTCGGCGTCTCCCTACGGTGCGCAGCACGTCGAGCGAGAGCCGGTCCGGTCCACCCGCCCGCCCCCGGCGTGCCCCGCCCGCTTCCCACCGCAGCGAAGGAACCCCCATGCGGATCGCCGTCCCCCGGCAGCCGACAGCCCGGCTCTCCGACGCCTGGCGCCACTGCGTCGGCACCGGCCGGTTCGACCTCGCGCTGCGGCGCGACCACTACGAGTCGCTCGCCCTCGTGCAGCGGGAGATCGGCTTCCGCCACATCCGCGGCCACGGCCTGCTCAGCGACGGAACGGGCGTCCACCAGCCCTACGAACACGCCGGCGAGCGGCGCGTGCGCCACGCCTTCACCTACGTCGACCAGGTCGTCGACACCTACCTGGAGCTGGGCATCGCGCCCTTCCTCGAACTCGGCTTCATGCCCTCACAGCTCGCCTCCGGCGACGCCACCGTCTTCTGGTGGAAGGGCAACATCACCCCACCCCGCGACGAGAAGGAGTGGGCGGCCCTCGTCCGCGCCGTCGTCGGGCACCTGGTCGACCGCTACGGCATCGACCAGGTGCGCCGCTGGCCGATCGAGGTGTGGAACGAGCCCAACCTGGAGGCGTTCTGGTCCGCCGGCCAGGACGCCTACCACCGCCTCTACGAGGTCACCGCCCGGGCCGTCAAGGAGGTCGACGCCGAACTCCAGGTCGGCGGGCCCTCACTGGCGCCGGGCTACCAGGACGAGTGGATCGAACGCTTCGCCGAGTTCGTCGACACCCGTGACCTGCCGATCGACTTCGTCAGCCGCCACGCCTACTCCTCCGGCCCCGTCCAGCCCGTGCCGTTCGGCGCCCACCAGACCCTCATGCCGGCGTCCGCCCTGCTGGAACAGTTCGGCGCCCCCCGGCGGCAGCTGGCGGGCACCGGGCTCGCCGGACTGCCGCTGCACATCACCGAGTTCAACTCCGCCTACCGCCCGGACAACCCCGTCCACGACACCGCGTTCCACGCCGCCTACCTCGCGCCCGTCCTGGTGAACGGGGGCGACCTCGCGGACTCGTTCTCGTACTGGACGTTCTGCGACGTCCTCGAGGAAGTGGGCGTCCCCACCACGCCGTTCCACGGCGGCTTCGGTCTGCTGGCCCACCGTCAGATCAAGAAACCCACCTACCACCTGTACACCTTCATGGCCGCGATGGGGGAGCAGATCCTCGCCCGGGGCGAGGACCACCTGGTGACCCGCCACGACGACGGACGCGTCACCGTCCTGGCCTGGGCGCCGGCGGACCCCGGCGGCGGCGAACCCGTCGACGGCCACACCGTCCGGCTGTCCCTGCCCCTCGGCACCCCGGACACGCGGGGCTCCGCCTTCGCCCTGCGCCGCTCCGTGAGCGAGGACGCCGGCAACCCCTGGGCCGCCTGGCGCGAGATGGGCCGGCCGCTCGCCCCCGACCACCGCCGCCTGGACGCCCTGCGCGAGGCCGCCGAACCCGCCCGCTCCCACCGGAGCGTGCCCGTCACCGGCGGGAGGGCCGACGTGGACCTCGTCCTGGCCCGTCACGAGGTGACACTGCTGGAGCTCACCCCCGTCGTCGACGAGACACCGCAGTGGTGGAGCGACGACCGGCTGCTCGGCCTGGGGGATGCGTGACATCGCGCAGAGGACCACAGCCGTGACCGGAACACCTTCCTTCCTGCTGGAACACCTCCTCGAACGCCTCCGCACGGCCATACCGGCCGACGTCGTCGCTGTCGAACCGGTCACCGGGGGCCTCGCCGCCACCGCGGGCCTCGCACACCTCACCGACGGCACGTCGCTGTTCGTCAAGGCCTTCGCCGAGCCGCCGTCGGACGACGTCTTCGCCGCGGAGGCCGAAGGGCTCACCGTGCTGCGCGAGACGGGCGGCATCACCACACCCCGGATCGTCCACGCGGACCGCGACCTGCTCGCCCTGTCCGTACTGAGCCCCCGGCAGGACACCGTGGCCTTCTGGGAGCAGCTCGCGCACGCCCTCGCCCACCTGCACACCACCACGCGGCACCCCCGGTTCGGGTGGCACCGGGACAACTGGCTGGGCCGCCGCCGGCAGGTCAACACCTGGACCGACGACGGGTTCGAGTTCTTCGCCCGGCACCGTCTGCTGCGCTGGCTCCACGAGCCACGCGTCCGGGAGACGCTCGACGCCGCCGACCGGGCGGCCCTGGAACGCCTGTGCGACCGACTGCCCGAACTCCTGCCCGCCCGCCCCGCCTGCCTGACGCACGGCGACCTCTGGACGCAGAACGTCATGGCCGGCCCCGACGGCCGGCCCGCGCTGATCGACCCGGCCGTGTCGTACACGTGGGCCGAGACCGACCTCGCCCACCTGTGGACGACGGCGCCACCGCCCGAGGCACACGCGTTCTTCACCCGGTACGCCGAACTGACCGGGCTCGACCGCGACTGGCGCGCACGGATGCCGATCCTCCAGCTCCGTCAACACCTCGCCGTCATCGCCCAGTTCGACCCCGACTGGGGCGCCGCCGACCACGTCCGCGCCACCCTCGCCCCGTTCCGCCGACGGCCCTGAACCTCCGCCCCGAAGCCCCGCGGCCCGTAGCGGAACCGGCCGCCACCGCCACCGCCACCGCCCCACGCACCCTCTCCCGGCGCCGGCCGCGGGCGCGGTGGCGCGCCCCTTCGCCGGTGGTCACGAAGGGGCGCGCTGCCGGCGGTGGGACGCCGTCCGGGACGGATCAGGCCGACCCGTGACGCGGGTGGCGCGGGAGCCGCACGCGATCCACCGTCACTTCGCGAGGAAGTCGCGCAGTGCGGCGTTGACCTCGTCCCCGTGGGTCCAGAGCAGGCCGTGCGGCGCCCCCTCGATCTCGACGTAGTCGGCCTCCGGGACGGCCCGGTGGAACCGGCGTCCGGTGACGTCGACCGGGAGGATGTTGTCCTTGGTGCCGTGCAGGATCAGCACCGGCCTGCCGCTCGCGCGGACCGCCTCGACATCGGCGCGGAAGTCCTCGATCCAGGCCGGCACCACCGCGTACGCGGCGACCGGAGCGCTGCGGATCGCGGTGTTCCAGCCCCCGGTGACGGCCTCCTCGCTGATCCGTGTGCCGAGGTTCTCGCCCGCGCGAGCTCGGGGATGTACCCCGCCTGCTCACCGGAGGTGTCCGCCTCCACATCGCCCAGTGCCTCGGCCAGGTAGTCGGGAATGATGGGACGCCGCGGCGGCCATCCGCCGCCCGTCCCGCGGCGGACTCAGGGCGTGCCCTGCCGTGTCGTGCCCGGCAGCGGCGAGGCGCCCGGTGCCGCTCTCCAGGGAGATCTCGTCGAACGCCGCTGCTTCTCCGGGGGGTCCCGGACCCGTCGGCACTGCCGGGCGAGCGTGTCGGGCCGGCGCGGTGTCAGGGCGTCGACGGACGTCCACCGAGGCACGCAGTTCGGCTATGAGGGCGAAGACCAGGACGGCGTCCCGGGTGGTCATGGCGTGGACCGATCGGCGGGAGGGCGCCGTGGTAGCGGACGGTGTTCTCGCTGATCTGGAGGATCACGGGCCGCCCCGCGGCTTCGGCCCCGCTCACGATGGCTTCGGCGTGCTCGAGCAGCACCACGTTGACCGCCCCGACGCCGACGCCGACGCCGGCTCGGGACGCGGGGCCGACGATGGCGTCAGTGGGGCCCAGGGGCATGGACGTCCTCCACGGTCACGGTGGTGCGGATGAGTTGATGGAGGCCGGTGTCGACGTCGCCGGCCAGGGGGCAGGGGACGGCGGCGGCCGACAGGGCCACGGCCTCGCGCAGGATGTCGGGCCAGCGGCCGCCGGCGGCCAGGCCCGCCGCGAGCGCGGCGACACACGCGTCGCCGGCCCCGGTGGGGTTGCCGGCGAGCCGTTCCGGCGGCGCGGCGCGCCAACTGCCGTCCGGGGTCACGGCGTGCAGGCCCTCGGGACCCGCCGACACCACGACGGCACGGGCTCCGAGGACGCGCAGGCGCGCCACTGCGGCCGGGACGTCCTCGTGTCCGGTGGCGGCGGAGAGCTCCGCGGTGTTGGGTTTGACGACGTCGGGACCGGCGCCCAGCGCGTCGAGCAGCGCGGAACAGCTGGTGTCCAGCACGGTGACCGCTCCGGCCCCGGCGGCGACGCGGATCAGGTGCGCGTACGCGTCGGACGGCAGCCCCGGCGGCAGGCTGCCGCAGAACGCGACCACCTTGAAGCCGCGCACCAGCGACGCGAAGCGGTCGGTGAAGGCACCCCACTCCTGCGCGGTCACCTGCGGACCGCGCTCGTTGAACACGGTGGCGTCGCCGTCCTCGTGGGACACCACGGTGACGGTCTGCCGCGAGTCGCCGGAGACGGGGACGAGCGCGTCGCGCAGTCCCGCGGCGCGCAGGTCGTCCCGCAGCAGCGCACCGGTGGGGCCGCCCACGAGGCCGGTGACGACCCCTCGTCGGCGAAGTCCAGGACGGCGACGGCGTCGGCGGCCCGTGTCACGGGGGACGCGGGGTCGGCGGTGACGGCGCCGGTGGCCATGGTGCCCCGGACACGGTGCAGCAGGCCGAGCACCTCGGTGGTGGTGCCGGACCGGGTGATCGCCAGGACCCGGTCGTAGGGCCTGCCGTACGGGAACTCCGAGGCGGCGTAGGCGTCGGTCTCTCCGTGACCGCCGCTCTCGCGCAGGACGGCGTAGGACTGGGCCATGAACCAGGAGGTGCCGCAGCCGACGACGGCGACGCGCTCGCCTCGTCGCGGCAGGGCCGCCGAGTGCTGGGGCAGCGACCGGGCGGCCCGGCGCCACACCGAGGGCTGGGAGTATCGAAACAGGGAGGCGTGACAAGGCGTCAGCGGTGACGGCCGACGGCTCGCTCAGCCCGGGTGCGCTCCGGCGGACCGGGCGACCAGCGCCCCGGCGTTGCCCGCGAGCCAGGCGGTGACCACGTCGTCCGGCAGCCCGAGCGCGGTCAGCTCGTCCGCCAGCGGCCCGGTCGGCCCGGGATTGACCCAGGTCGAGGTGCCGAACAGGACCCGGTCCCGGGCCAGCCCCCGGGCGTGGTGGAGCAGCGGCTCCCAGCCCGATCCGGGCTTGGGCATGTGCCGGGGCCGGTGCGAGGAGAACTCCAGGTAGACCCCCGGATGCCGGGCGGCGGTGAGCAGCGTCTCGCGCACGTCGGGCCAGCCCGCGTGCCCGGCGACGAGCAGCAGCTCGCGATGGCGGCCCGCCAGCGCTTCGACCGTACGCCAGCTTCCGAGGCCGCTGGGGTGGCTCCGGGCGAAGTGGTGACCGGTGTGCAGCCAGACCGGCAGCCGCGCCGACGCCGCCGCGTCCCAGACCGGCGCGAACCGCGGATCGGCCGGATCGGTGCCGTCCAGGAAGGGGATCACGCACAGCCCGGTCGCCCCCGCCGCCAGCGACCGCTCCAGTTCCCGCAGTGCGGCGGTCGGGTCGCGCAGGGAGATCCCGGCCCAGACATGGATCCGGTCGCGTACGTCCCGGACGGTCTCCAGCAGCCAATCGTTGACGGTCCGGCCGTCCGGCAGCCGCTCGGCCGAGCCCATGGCGAACTCCGCCGTCACACCCTGCCGTCGGCGGTCCGCGAGATGCGCGGCCAGGTCGAAGGGCGGCCGGCCCGGGGGCAGGAGCACGTCCACCGCGTCCTGCCAGCACACGGCCAGCGCGTCGCGGTACGCGGTGTGCGGGGCGTCGAAGTACCGGCAGAAGGAAGCGGAGAACACGTCCAGGTACTCGGGGGCGTTCTCGCCCAGCCGGTTCAGGTACACCCGCCAGGCCGCGTCGTCGTACACCAGCGAGCAGGCGTCCACGACCGGCGGGCGACTCGGGGCGGCGGGGCCCGCCACGGCGCCGGCCGCCGCTGTTCCGTTGCTCGGCACGAGGCCGCACGACACGTTCACGAGCACTCCGTCGAGAGTCGAGAGTCGAAAGTCGGGAGTCGGGAGTCGGGAGTCGGGAGTCGGAAGTCGGAAGTCGGAAGGAAGGGGGGCGGGAGGAGGGAGTGGGGCGTCGGAAGCAGGGAGCCGGGAGAGTGGGGGCGGGAGTCGGACATCGGAGAGTCAGGGGCGGAGCGCGCCGTCCGCCCGTGGGCGGCCGTCCCGGACTCAGGGGGCGGCGCGGCGGGCCTCCCATTCGGCCACCAGCGCCTCGGTCTGCTCCACGTACCCGTTGAACAGCTCGGCCAGCGACGCCAGCCGGTCCCGCGCCTCGCCGCGCGCCACCGGGATGCCCGAGCTCAGCGTCTCGGCGAACTTGCGCATGTGGGCGTTGTTCACCAGCAGCAGGTGGTGGAGGTCGCCCACCGCCTCGTAGTCGATCCGCCTGCTGCCGGGACGGGTGGAGCGCCGTACCAGAGCCCACGCCTCCAACTGGCGGGCGGCCACGCTCAGTCCGCTCTTGGCCTGGCCCAGTTCGCGGGTCATGGTGTCGAGGTCCACCGGCTTGTTGCGCAGCAGGAGGTAGCCGAAGAGGCGGCCGGTGGCCTGCGGGAGGCCCCAGCGCTCCATCAGCGAGCCCATCTCGCTGATGAGGGACGCCTCGGCGTCCCCGACCCCCTCGGAGCCGGAGGCACCGAGGGGACTCGCGTCGGGAGTGATGTCGTCGTGGTCAGTCATGGTCTCGTTGGGTTCTCAGGCCTTCAGGAAGGCGACGGTCAGCCGGTTGACCTCGTCGGGACGGTCCAGATTGGCGACGTGTCCGGCACCGGGGATCACATGGAACTCGCTGTGGGGATCGCGTTCGCTCCACCGTTCCATCGCCGAGCGGATGTTACCGGTGCCGTCGTGCTCACCGCAGAGCAGCAGCTCGGGCTTCTCCACGCGGTAGCCCGGGGAAGGGTCGATCGCGCGGGTCATGCCGTCCCAGGTGGTGAGGAAGGAACGCCGCCCGTTCGCCGCGAACGCCTCGTGCAGATACTCCCGGGCCCGCGGACTCTCCGCCGACGCCCGCGCCATCGACCGGGTCAGCCGGCCGAAGGGGACCAGCCGCATGAGGAGGCGCGAGAGGGTCAGTGTGCGCTGTTCGCGCCGGGTGATGGGCAGGGTGCTGGACGTGGAGCCGATCACCACCAGCGCGGAGACCTCCTCCGGCCGCCGGCGCAGGTACTCCTGGGCGATGTTGCCGCCCATGGACTGGCCCAGCAGCACCACGGGCCGCGGCATCCCGGCCGCGTCCAGCAGCGCCGCCAGGTCGTCCGCCGCGTGGACCGTGCGGAACCTGCCGGTGCGGGAGGCGGACGCCCCGTGGTAGCGGACGTCCCAGCGCAGGGTGCGGTAGCCCGCGTTCACCAAGGCCGGGATCTGCGGGTCGAACATGCGGTGGTCGGCCCCGGCGCCGTGGGTGAGGGCGATTCCCGGGCGGTCCGCCGCGCCGGCCGTCCAGTAGTGCAGCCGCGCACCGGAGGTGTCGAGGCTGTGCGCCGTCTCCTCGACCCCGGACCCGGCGACCGTCCGGCGCGCGGGGCCGGTCATCGTCCGGGTCCCTCGTCGCGGCCGGCGGCCGACGCGGGCAGGGCGGGGTGAGGGGGCGGCGAGGCCGCCCGGCGGGGGTGCCGCAGCGCTTCGTTCATCAGAATCAGAATACTCTATCCGTCGCGGCCGCAAAGGCGGACGGCCGCACCGGCCGGCCGGCGGTCCCGGCGGAGACACCGGAGCCCTCAGCCGCCGGTGAAGCGGGGCTGCCGCTTCTCCGCGAAGGCGGCCATCCCCTCGCGGGCGTCGGCCACCGTGGCGTGCGTCCTGAGGTGGTACGCGTCCTGGAGCCGCAGCCCGTACTCCGCCGGCTGGCCCCAGCTGCGCTCCCGCAGTTCCTTGAACAGCCCCACCGACGCGGTCGGAAGCGCGGCGAACCGGCCGGCCAGCTTCGCCAGTTCGCGGTCGAAATCCTCCGGTGCGCAGAGCCGGTCGAACAGGCCCAGGTGCACCGCCTCGTCCCCCGACACCATCCGCCCGGTGAGGTAGATCTCCGTCGCCCGCGCCGGACCGGTCAGCCGGGACATCAGCACCACGTTCCCCACATGGCCGACGCCGGCCAGACAACTGCCGATCGAGGCACGGGTGTCCGCCAGCCGGAAGTCGGCGGCGCAGGCGATCTCCGCCCCGGCGCCCGCCGCCGCGCCGGTCAGCCCCGCGATCACCGGCTTCGGCAGGTGCAGGATCGCCTCGCAGACCCGCAGGTAGTGCGCGTCCGAGGTGATCGGGTCGAAGGGGGTGTCCACCCGGTCGCCCAGCCGCCACCGCCGTACGCTCTCCACGTCGTCGCCCGCGCAGAACGCCCCACCGCTCCCGGTGAGCACGACCGTGCGCACCCGGCGGTCGTCCCCCGCGCACATCAGGCCGAGCAGGAGATGGCGGGAGAGCGCCAGATCGAGACTGTTGCGGCGGTGCGGCCGGTCCAGAGTCAGCGTGGCGACCCCGTCCACCAGCGAGGCTCGCAGCGGTACGTCCTCCTTGCCGTCCACCCGGTCGGCGAAGTCCGCGAACGACTCGGTCGCCGCCCCCGCCCACTCGGCCGCGGACCCCGGGCCCGCGTCGGTCACTCCCTGGCTCATACGATCCTCTCCCTGCGTACGCGGATGCCGGCGGCCTCGCGGTCCCACGTCCCCGCCACCACGCCCTCGGCGCGCAGCGTGTGCTTGGTGGGCTTGCCGGTCGGCGTCTTGGGCAGCTCCGGCAGCACCCGGACGTAGCGCGGCAGCATGAAGTGGGCCAGCCGCTCCCGGAGGAACTCCAGCAGCGCCGCCGGGTCGACCGGCGCCGCCGGGTCGCGGTCCGACACCACCAGCAGCACCTCGTCCTCGCCCTCGTCGCCGGGGACCGCCACCGCCGCCGCCTCCAGCACCCCCGGGTGGGCCACCGCCTGGGCCTCCACCTCGAAGGACGAGATGTTCTCGCCGCGCCGGCGGATGGCGTCCTTCTTGCGGTCCACGAAGACCAGCCCGCCGTCCGGCGCGCGCCGGAAGGTGTCCCCGGTGTGGAACCAGCCGTTGCGCCACACCGCGGCCGTCTCGGCCGGCCGCCCCAGATAGCCGCTCAGGAACGACCACGGCCGGTCCGCCCGCAGCACCAGCTCGCCCGCCTCGCCGTCCGGCACCTCCCGGTCGTGGTCGTCGACCACCCGGGCGGTGATGCCCGGCCGGGGGCGCCCGCAGTGCATCGGGACCCCCGGGCGATGGTCCGGCGCGGACAGCACCGGACACGACACCTCGGTCATGTTGAACAGCGCGCGGACCGACACCCCGAACCGCCGGGAGAACTCCTCAGCCCCCTCGGTGAACGGGATGACGTAGGCGGCCCGCAGCGGATGCGCGGTGTCCTGCGGCAGCGGCGGCTGCTTGAGCAGATAGGTCGCCATCACGCCGAGCAGCGTGCAGAGGGTCGTCCCCGTACGCCGGATCAGCGGCCAGAACTCACCGGTGCTGAAGGCGGGCACGACCGTCACCGAACCGCCGTGCACCAGCATCCCGTACGCCCCGATCGTGCCGCCCGCGTGGAACAGCGGCAGCTGGAGCAGATAGCGGTCCTGCGGTCCGGCCATGCCGTGGAAGGCGGCGGTGCAACTGCTGTACAGGTGCGCGTAGGAGGAGACGACCCCTTTGGAGGGGCCGGTCGTCCCGGAGGTGTAGATGACGGTCTGCGGGTCCCACGGCTGCGGCGCGGGCACCGGCTCGGTGAACTCCGCCCGGTCCGCCCGCAGTCCCGTCTCCACCCGGTAGCGCGCGGAGAGCCGCCCGGCGAGCGCCGCCACCTCCTGTGGCGTGTCGTCGGGACCGGGCAGCAGCACCACCGTGCGCACCGACCCGGCCCGCTCGTCCGCCTGCGCCAGCCGGGCCGCCAGCGACGGCCGGCAGACCAGCACCGCGGCCCCGCTGTCGGCGATCACCTGGCGCAGGATCGCGCCCCGGTAGGCGATGTTCAGCGGCACCAGCACCGCGCCCGCCAGGTTGACCCCGTACCAGACGCGCAGCGCGTCCGGCCCGTTGGGCAGCCAGCTCAGCACCAGCTCCCCGGAGGCGACGCCCAGCGCCTGGAGCGCGGCGGCCGTCTCCTCGGTCTCCCGAAGGGTGCGCGCGTACGACCAGGTGTCGCCGTCCGGCATCAGCGCGTACGGCGCCGTCGGCGTGGCGGCGGCGCGGCGGCGGAGCAGGGGTCCGAGGACGCACTGCTCGGCCGTCGGCACGTCGGCGGACGCCGGATCGAGTATGTCCTCGCTCACGCGGTCTCCCCGGCCCCTGGGGCGGGCAGCACCTGCAACCGCAGCACACTGTGGTAGGGGCCCCCGTGCCAGACCGTCTGCCGTGCGGGCCGGCAGTGGTCCGCCTCGCCGACCGGACCCGGAAGGTTGGGATGCCGGTCCAGGTGGGGGAAGTTGCTGCTGGTGACGTGGACGCGCAGCCGGTGCCCGGGGGCGAAGCGCCACGCGGTGTCACCGAGCAGCAGATCGGCGTCGTACGGCTCCTCCTGCGGGGCGCCTCCCGCGCCCTCCAGCCGGAGACTGGCCTCGGCCACGAGCAGTGAACGCCCGTCCGGGCACACGTCGGTGAGCTTGGCGACCACGGCGGTGGCGGGCGCGTCCGAGCCGAAGCGGAGCCGCAGCCGCTGTCGGCCCACGACGTCCAGCGGCTCGGTGAGCGGCTCGGAGGTGTACAGGAGCACGTCCGGTCTGCTCTCCAGGTGCGCCTGGTTGAGAGGACCCGCCGCCAGCCGGCCCAGCTGGAGCACCCGCCCGCCGTGCGAGGGCACCGGGTCCTCCGGGTCGTAGGTGAACGCGTCCCGCCCCACGCCCCCGGGAGGCGGTGCGGACAGAAGCCGGCCGCCCTCCCCGTCGCCCTCCGGACCCGCCAGGTACCAGGAGGCGTCCACGGCCTCGGGTGGCGGCCAGCTCTCGGCCCGGTGCCAGGTGTCGTCACCGAAGAGGAAGTACCGGACGTCCCCGCCCGCGGCCTGTCCGGCGCCGTCACCGCCCGTGGCCGTGGCCTGCCCCGTGTCGGGTCCGGCCGGCCGCAGATGGCGGTCGAAGAAGTCCAGATGCAGATCGGCCAGCCGCGCGCCCTGCGCCGAACCGTACGGGCCCGTGTTCACCTCGCCCTGCACCTGCGGCAGCTGACCGGAGTGCACCCAGGGCCCGACGACCAGCTCGTGCCGCCCCGCCACCGGGTCCTGGGCGCGCACCGCACGGTGCAGTTCGATCGTGCCGTAGGAGAACACGTCGTACCAGCCGCCCACCGAGAAGGTGGGCACGCCGACGTCGCCGATGCGGTAGTCGGCCACCGTCGCCGTCTTCCCCGCGAAGACGTCCCGGAGCCGGCCGGGGAACCCCTCGAAGTCGAGGACGGCCGACAACGGCAGGCGGCGCAGCGGCACGTCGGGCGTGGTGAGGAGCTGCACGACCTCGGCGACGACCGCCGCGTCCACCGGATCGCCCGCCGCGGCCCGGCGCTGCACCCACTCCAGCGCCGTCAGACCGAGCCAGCTCGTGAGGTGGTCCAGCCGCAGGCAACCGCCCAGCTGTTCGGCGTCGAAGGCCGCGGAGGTCGACATCGCGGGCGCGATGGCCCGCAGGTGCGGCGGCTTCTCCATGGCGGCCAGCCACTGGACGATCGCCTGGTACGAGGTGCCCGCCATGGCCACGTTCCCGTCGCACCACGGCTGCCGCGCGGCCCACTCGACCGTGTCGTAACCGTCCGGGCCCTCCTGCGCCCAGTCCAGCGGGGCCCACTCGCCCTCCGAGGCGAACCGGCCACGGGTGTCCTGCACCACCGCCGCGTACCCCCGGTCCACGCACTGGGACGGGGTCAGGGTGGCCAGTCCCAGGGCGGACTTGCCGTACGGCGTGCGGAAGAGGACGGCGGGCGAGGGCGCCGCGTCGGCGGGCCGCCAGACATCGGCCCGCAGCACCGTTCCGTCGCGCATCTCCACCGGCACGTCGTGCTCGATGAGGGTGGTCCTGCCCATCAGCGGTTCTCCTCGGGGGCCGGTCCGGCGCTCCCGGCGCGGGAGCGGTTCAGATGGCGGGTCATGGCGTCACCGGCGGCGGCCCGGCTCGCCGAGGGCTCGACGCGGACCAGCGGGCCCACGCTCATCCGGGCCGGCCGGTCCAGCAGCCACGCGACGGTGTCCGCGACGTCCTCCGCGTCCAGGACCTCCTCCTCGGGAACGCCGAGGTCGCCGGGCCGGGCCGCGAGCCGGGTGGAGACCCAGCCCGGGGCGACGGCGACCGCGCGGACACCGAAGTCGCGGTTCTCCTCGTGGATCAGTTCGGTGAGCCGGTGCACGGCGTGCTTGCTGACGCCGTAGGCGCCACTGCCCGGCACCACCTCCGAGCCGACGCCCGAGCCGATGTTCACGACCCAGCCGTGGCCGCGTTCCCGCATCCCCGGCAACACCGCGCGGGCCAGCAGGAACGGCACGGTGAGGTTCACCCGCACCTGCCGCTCCCAGTGCCGCTCCTCGGTCTCGTGGACGGCGGCCAGCCGGATGGCGCCGGCGCTGCACACCAGCAGCCCCACCGGCCCCAGCGCGGCGGCGGTCGCGGCGACCGCTTCGGCGGGGGCGCCGGGCTCGGCGAGGTCCAGGGCGACCGGCAGCGCGGTCCCCCCGGCCTCGCGGATCGACTCCGCGACCTCCTTCAGCTCGGCCTCCCGCCGGCCGACCAGCGCCACGGCGCTGCCGCGGGCGGCCAGGCGGCGTGCGACCGCGGCCCCGATGCCCGAGGAGGCGCCGGCGACGAGGGCGACCGGAGGGCCGCCCGCCACTCCCGCGGCGCTCACCGCTGCTCTCCCCGCGCCGCATCCGACGGCGCGGCCTGAGCGGACGCCGGTTCCGGGTAGCCCGGCCGCAGCGGCGCCACGTCGCCGAGGCCGAAGCCGCCGTCCGCGCGCAGCACCGCACCGGTCGTCCGGGCGGCCGAACCGCTGAGCAGATGGCCGAGGACGGCCGCGACCTCACGCGGGTCGCCGACCCGTCCGGCCGGTATCCGGCTGATCCAGCCGCGCCGGTGCTCGGGGCCCGCCGCGTCACCCATCGGCGTCTCGATGATGCCGGGGGCCACGCAGTTGGCGCGGATGCCGTGGCGGGCCAGCGAGACCGCGAGGCACCGGATGTACTGCGCCATCGCCGCCTTGCTCGCCCCGTAGTACTCCAGCCCCGCGACCGGGCTGAGCGTGGAGCTGACCGAGGAGACCCCGACCACCGCGCCGGCCGTCCCCTCGTCCCGCCAGCGGGCCGTCAGGTACTCGGTGACCGCGACGAAGCCGTGCAGGTTCACGGCGAAGGTCCGGGCGGCGGAGGCGGGGTCGCCGCCGACCGCGCTGAAGCCCAGGTGCCCGGCCGCGTACAGCAGTGAGGTGACGCCGTCGGCCGTCCGCCAGGCGCGCTCGCCGAGCGATGCGGCGTCCTCGGCGTCGGAGAGGTCGCAGCGCAGCGCCCACGCCCGGCGGCCGCGGTCCTCGACGCCGGCGGCGACCTCCTCCAGCGCCGAGGTCCGGCGCGCCGCCAGCACCACGTCCGCGCCGCGCCCCGCCAGATGGAGGGCGGCGGCCCGGCCGATACCGCTGCTGGCCCCCGCCACCAGGACCGTACGTCCCAGGAGGTCCTGGCCGGTGACCGGCTCCGGGGCCGGATGCGAGGCCGCGGCGCCGCGACGCGGCGCGGGGACGGCGGGCGGCCCGGCGGGCAGCGACGGGATGTGGCCCAGCCCCGCGCCTCCGTCGGCCGGCAGTGTCTCCCCGACCAGGTACGAGCATCCCTCGGAGACCAGGAAGGCCACGCCGGCGGCCACGTCGGCGGCCGTGGTGGTCCGGCGCTGCACGAGATAGCGCAGCAGGCCGGCCTCGGCGGCGGGGGAGAGGCGGTGGCCCAGGCCGGGGGAGTAGCCGGTGACCACGGTGTTGCCGACGACGCCGCGCCCGGCGACCTCGGTGACCAGGTGCTGCCACCAGGCCCGGTCGGCGGCCAGCCGGGCGTGCCGGCCGGGGTCGGTCCCGGCGTGCGGCTCGCCCGTCGCATCGGTCACCAGGACCAGGCGGCCCCGGCCTGCCGACGCCATCGCCAGGGCGGCCGACCGGATGCGTGCCCGGTCCAGTCCCGGCGAGTGCTCCGCGCCGTACGCCTCCTCGCCGAGCAGCAACGCGCAGTAGGCGGCCGGAGCGGGTTCCGCGGTGCGGGTCCGGCCGGTGCCGGGGGCATCGGGGGCATCGGGGGCTTCGGGGGAGAGCCCCAGCGCGCCGAGCGCGTCGGTGAGCGCGTCGACCGGAGTGCCCGGCGCCCCGGTGGCGTCGACGACCAGACGGGCGTCGACCGGCGCCCGCAGCGGGTCCCCCGCCACGGCCGTCCCGGGCCGCGCCGCCGTGCTGTGTACGTGGGTCATGGCAAGTCGCCGCCTTCGTATTCGATGAGCATGCTGGTGGCGTCACCGCCCGCCCCGGAGGCGAGCACCAGCGCGCTGTCGCCCCCGGTCGCCAGGCCGCCCGCGAGCACCGGATCGCCCGGCAGCGCCGCGTACGGCGTCAGGGTGTTGGCGCTGGGCGCGATCCGGCCGTGACGCAGCATCAGGAGGCTGCTGAGGAGTTTGACCAGGCCGCCGGTCCCGGCGACGTGTCCGAAGACCGCCTCCTGGTTGGTCAGCCGCAGCCCGCCCTCGTACCCCGTCGCCTTCCGTATGCCGGCCAGCGCCTGGCACAGGTGGTCCTCGACGAACCGGTTGCCGTCCGCGTAGTCGTTGACGAACGCCAGATCACCCGGCCCGCGCGAGGCCGACGCGAGCGTGGCCAGCACGTCGCCCACCACGTTGTCGGGCGGGCCGGTGGCGACGGTGGAGGGGCCGTTGGAGCGCGAGGTGCGCAGATGCGCGCGGTACCGCAGCCCCGGCCGGTCCCCGGTCGCCGCCGGGTCCTCCAGGACGACGGCGAGGGCGCCCTCCCCGGTGGCGTTGCCGGTCTGGATCTCGTCGTGCGGCCGGACGTCGGAGGGGTCGTCGGACAGCGAGGAGGCGCGGTAGCCGCTGCGCCCGGTGTGGCTGGTGCCGGCCACGAACACCGGGTCCACGGTGGTGTCCACACCGACGACGACGGCCCGGTCGATGTCCCCGCAGCGGAACATCTGCTGGACCAGGTGGAGCGTACGCAGCGCCACGTTGCAGGAGCCCGCCACGCTGAGCGTCTGGCAGGGGAGCCGCAGTCCGGAGGCGACGGTGCCGATCACGCTGGGCGGGGTCCCATTGAGCCAGTACTCCATGCCGAGGGCGGCGACGCCCTTCTCCCGGGCCAGCTCGTAGTAGCGCTCGGTCTCGGGGAAGGCGAACTGGAGCGAGCAGGCGACCAGCGCGGTGCGCTCGGCGTCGAGGTCCGCGGCGGTCAGCCCGGCCTGCTCCAGGGCCCGGGCGACCGCGCCCGTGGCCATCAGCCCGGCACGCGACGAACGGCGTATCTGCCGCTGGGAAAGCGGTAGTTCCTTCTCCGGGTCCCACTGGCCGACCGTTCCGGCGATCCGGAGGGGGAGGCCGGGACGGTCGTACGGGGAGAGGCAGCTCGTCCCGTCGCGCACCACCCGCCAGAAGGTGTCCAGGTCGGTGCAGGCACCGCCGTCCGGCCCCGGCAGCACGAACCCGGCGCCGGAGAGCCGCAGCAGGGGTGTCTCAGCAGGCATCGCCACCTCCCAGCAGCAGCGCGCTGTTGACCCCGCCCACCTGGTAGTTGAAGCTCAGCGCCCGGTCGAACCGCAGGGCACGCGTCGTGGTTCCCGGCACCGGGTCGAACGAGCAGACCGGTGACGGGTCCGTGCAGTTGGCGGTGGGGCAGACCGCCCCCTCCCGCATCATCATCAGCGTCAGCGCCGTGCCCAGCACGCCGAGCGGCGCACCGCTGTGCCCGAAGCACGCCTCCTGTGAGCTCACCAGCACCTGTGAGGACCTGTCACCCCACAGGGACCGGACGGCGTTGGACTCGATCCGGGTGAACAGCGCGTCGCCCTCGCCGCCCCCGTTGACGTACGGGATCCGCGCCAGGGAGGTGTGGTCGCCCAGGGCGCGGCGGGCCGCCTCGGCCAGCGCGGTGCCGCCGGTGTCGATGGCCACCGCGCTGTTGAGCCCGGAGCGTGTCGTGGCCTGGCCGAGGACCGCCCCGTGCGCGCGGGCGCCGCGTGCGGCGGCGTGTTCCCGGCTCTCCAGGATCAGGGTGACCGAGCCGTCGCCGTAGTTCATGCAGTCGCCCGCCGCGTCGTAGGGGCGCATCGGCCGGTCGTGGCGCGGCGCGGCCGGCGGATCGTCGTTGTGCCGCACGGTGACGGCCTCGCGCTCGACGACCTCCCGCAACCGGTGTCCGTGCAGCACCCGTTCGGTGTCGAAGCGGTCCACCCCGGTGACGACGACGAGGTCGCTCTGCCCGGCGGCGATCATCGTGCGGGCGATGCCGAGCAGCACCGAGGAGGAGGCGCAGCCGCAGCTCACCGTGTAGTTGGCGCCGGTGGAACCGAGCAACGCGGCCTGGACCGGACCGACGTCGCTGGAGGTGCCCGCCACCAGGAGCCGTACGAAAAGGGACTTGGCCTCCCTCGGGCCGACCGTCGCCGGATCGGCGTCGTGCCAGGCGCGGTAGCTGTCGTAGTTGCTGTCCACCCCCGCCCGCGCGGTCAGCACGTCCGCACCGCGCAGCTCGCCCGCCGTGTGGTCGAGGCCGGCGTCCCGGCAGGCTTCGACCAACGAGACCATCCCGTAGAGGTGGACGTCGGCGTAGCTGCGCAGATAGCGGGAGGGGACGTCCGGCAGCAGTTCCTCGAACGCCTCCCGGGCCCCGCGTACGGTGCCGTGGTGGAAGCCGTCGCGCTCGACATGACTGGCCCCGGTGGCGGCCGTCGCCCAGACCTGCCCGGCCGTGCGCACCGGCTCGTCCGCCGCGCCGGGCAGACAGAAGCCCATGCCGGTGACCAGCGCGTCCCGGGGGCCGGGGACCCAGGGGCGCGCCGCCGGGGCGAACGGGTCCTCGGGCGGTGCCGGTTCGCCCCGCGCCCGGCCGTACTCCTCGCTCACAGAGCCCCCGCGTCCACGTTGACGGCCTGCCCGGTCATCCCGCCGGACAGGTCGGAGAGCAGGAACAGCACCTGCGCCGCGATCTCCTCCGGGCGCACCAGACGGCGCAGGATGGTGCTGTTGACCGCCCGCTTCAGATACCGCTCCCAGGTCAGGTCCGCCGGACCGTGGTGCTTGGCGATGGCTGCCATGAACGGGTCGCCGTACCGTTCGCCGTCCGTGGCGGCCGGGCTGTCGGTGAGCCCGGGGCAGACCGCGTTGACCCGCACGCCGAAGGCGCCCAGCTCGGCGGCGAGCGCCTGCGTCAGGCCGTTCAGTCCGAACTTCGACGCGCAGTACGAGGTGTTGGCGGGCAGCCCGCGCTTCCCGGCGATGGAGGAGACCATCACGATGTTGCCCTCGCGCCGCTCCATCATCCCCGGCACGATCGCACGGGCGACCCGGAAGGCCCCCAGCAGATTGATGTCGAGGGTGGCCATCCACTGGTCCTCGTCCTGGTCGCACAGGAACGCCTGGTTGCGGGCCTCGCCCGCGCAGTGCACCAGCCGGTCGACCGGGCCGAGCCGCTCCTCGGCCTCGCGGACGCAGGCGCGCACGCTGTCGGGGTCGGTGAGGTCGCCGGGGACCGCCACCGCCCGTCCGCCGTCCGCCTCGATCCGCTCGGCCAGCAGCCGCAGCTCCTTCTCGCTGCGTGCCATGAGCGCCACCCGGGAGCCGTGGGCGGCGAGCATCGTCGCCAGGACGGCGCCGATGCCGCTGCTGGCGCCGGTCAGGAAGGTGGTCCTGCCCTGGAGCAGGGTGGGTGCGAAGCCGCTGGTCATGCTGTGTTCTCCGCTTTCTCGGGGAGGTCCGCCGTCGCGGCTGCCGTGCTGGTTACGGGGATCCGGTCGGCCGGGGGCAGGACGCGGGCCGGCAGCCCGCCCGCGTCGACCTCCAGCACCGTGCCGGTCACCGAGGGGTTGTCGGCGGCGAAGACGACCGCCTCCGCCACGTCCTTCTCGTCGCACCAGCGGCGCAGCGGCACATGGCGCCGCAGATCGGCCATGTAGGCCGCGTGCCGCTCGTTCGCCGCCGACCGGCGGCGCAGTGCCTCACCGTCGACGACTCCGGGCGCCACCGCGCTGACCCGGATGCCGTACTCGCCCAGCTCGGTCGCCCAGGTGCGGGTCAGCGCCTCCACCCCGGACTTGGCGGCGCAGTACGCCGACTGCCCGTACGCGCCCCTGCGCACGGTGGAGGAGATGTTGACGATGGCTCCGGGCGTGCCGGCGGCCAGCATCGTCTGCGCCGCGTGCCGGCCGACCAGGAAGGTGCCGGTGAGCAGGGAGGTCACCACCCGTTCGAAGTCCTCCAGCGGGTGCGGGGAGAGCAGGGGAGGCCCGTCGGGCCGTTCCCTGACGCTCACCAGGCGGCGGGAGAAGTTGCTGCCCGCGTTGTTGACGCAGAGCCCGAGCGGCGGGGCGTCCTCGGCCAGCCGCTCGAACAGGTCGGCCACGGAGCGCTCGTCGGTGACGTCCGCCCGCACGGCGTGCAGGGCGAGCCCGTCGTCGGCCGCCGCCTTCACGGCCGCGTCCAGGCTCTCGGGGTCGCGCCCGCAGATCACGGTGTGCCGGCCCGCCGCGGCCAGACGCCGGGCGATGGCCGCGCCCAGGCCCCGGCTGCCGCCGGTGACCAGGGCGGTCCCGCGGACGGCGTCGTGCCGCCCGGAAAGTGATGGCTGATCAGACACGGAAGAGCAGCCCCCCGTAGTACCAGCCGGAGCCCACCGTGGGCGTGTAGCAGAGGTCACCGGGTGTCAGCCGGCCGTCGCGCGCCATCTCGGACAGCACGATCGGCACCGAGGCGCTGCCGGTGTTCGCCCGGATCTCGTAGTTGGTGACGAAGCGCTCCTGCGGGATGGAGAGCCGCTCGCGCACCGCGGCGTGCAGCTGACCCGTGCCGGGATGCGGTACGACCCAGTCGATCTCGTCCATTTTGACGCCCGAGCGGGCCAGCATCCGGGCGGCCAGGTCGGCGTGCGAGGCGGCGGCGATGGAGACCAGCTCGCGGCTGCTCTTGATCCACCCGTTGGGCGGGTGGGCGGTGACCGTCTCCCGGCCGGAGCCGTCGCTGATCAGCAGCGAGTCCCACAGCCCCGCGTCCGGCTCCGCGCCGCGCGAGAGCACGGCCGCGCCGGCCGCGTCGCCCACGATCAGCTCGCCCTTGCTGCCGGGGCGCACCCGGCGCGAGAACCGCTCGCTGGAGACGACCAGCGCGTGCCGCCAGGCGCTGTGCGTGCCGAAGTACGCCGCCGCCGTCTGCACGCCGTGCACGAACCCCGTGCAGGCACCGCACACGTCGAAGGCCAGCGCCCGGCCGGCGCCCAGCAGATGGGCGGTGTGCGGGGCCCACTCGGGGACGAACTGGCGGTCCGTCCAGTTGCTGACGATCACCAGGTCCAGCTCGTCGGGCGTGACGCCGGCCTGCTCCAGCGCCGAGTGGGCGGCGCGCACCGCCATGTACGCGGGGGTCTCGTCCTCGTCCGCCACATGGCGGCTGCGGACGTCGAGCCGGCCGATGACGGCCTCGTCCACCGCGTTGCCCGCGGGGTCCTCGGCGCTGCCGTTCTCGAGAAGGAGGCGTGGGTAGTAGTGCCCGAACCCGGACAGGCGCAGTCCGCTCTCGCGCCACAGGGAGGTCTCGTCGTCCATCTCTCGTCTTCCCGTACTGTGCGGTGGTGCCGGCCACGGCCCGGCGGAGGGGGATGAGGCCGGGCTCACGGGATGCGCAGGAGCATCGCGCCCCAGCTGAAGCCGCGGCCGATGCCGATGGCCGCGACGAGATCGCCGGAGCGGATCCTCCCGGCGCTCAGGTTCTCCGAGAGGCAGCTCGGGATGGAGACGCTGGAGGTGTTGCCCCGCTCCTGGATGTTCGTCAGGAGCTTGTCTCCCGGGATCTCCAGCGCCCGGCTCACCTGGTTGATCATGTTGAGGTTGCCCTGGTGCGGCACGAACCAGTCGATGTCGTCCACCGTCAGGCCGTTGCGCTCCAGGATCTCCCGGCCCACGTGGGTGAGCAGCTTCGGGCCGACCGCGCCGACCTCACGGCCGCGCATCAGCATCTTGTCGTTCTCGTCGATGTCGAAGGCGTCGAAGTACGAGCCGTCCGCGTGCAGCGCCACGTCCAGCAGTCCGCGTTCCGCGGTGTCCGCCGACCAGACCGCGGCGGCGGCGCCCGCCCCGAACAGCGCCGAGTAGCGGTAGTCGAAGTTCAGGATCGGGCGGGGGTTCTCCGCGCAGACGACCAGCGCGTTGCGCATGCCGAGCGCCGGGAGCATCGCGGCGGCGGTCGCGGTGCCGTACATGAAGCCGGCGCAGGCCACCGAGGTGACGTCGAAGCAGGTGGCGTGCCGCAGCCCGGCCTGCTTCTGCAGCGGCAGCGAGATGTCCATGTAGTTGTTGGTGGCGCTGGAGGGGTTGGTGCGCGGGCGGGTCGTCGAGGTCGTGCCGATGACGAGGTCGATGTCGTCGGGTCCCAGACCGGCGGCGCTCAGCGCGTCGTCCACCGCCCTGGCCGCCATCTCCACCGCGCGCTCCTTGTCGTCGGCCGGCCAGTGCCGACTGACGATCCCGGTGTTCTCGCGGATCCAGGCGTCGTCGATGCCCAGCGCGTCGAGCTGCTCGAAGTGGGCGTTGGTGATCGGCTCGCCGGGGAAGTAGTGGCCGATCCCGGCGAGCCGCACGGGGGCGATCGCGGTGGGCGGCAGGGGGCGCAGATGGGCTGTCGCCGGGTCGGGGACGGTCTCGGCGGTGGTGGTCATCGGTAGCAGCCTTCCGGGTCCATGGTGCGCAGGAGCGCGAGTTCTTCGGTGGTGACGGCCTTCTCGTCGTGCAGGAACGCGCTGACTCCCGTGGATCCGTCGGGGAAGTCCCACCCGGTCAGGTCGCGGACCGCCGCCTCGGGACCGTCGGGCAGGTCCGCCTCGGTGCGGCCCCGGCCGGGCACCGGCGCCAGCCAGCTCGTCAGCTCGAACGCGTCGCCGGCTCCGGTGCGGGTGAAGCGCCCGAACTGGCTGACCACGTCCCGGACCCGCCGGCCCGGACTGGTGAGGTGGGCCAGCCGCGGCACGTAGCGGCGGGCCGAGGCGGCCGCGACCACCACGCAGTCCACGGTCGAGGCGATGTCGTTGGCCCCGCCGGAGCCGGTGATCCAGCGGCCGTTCGGCAGCAGCGTCGTGTTGATGTTGGCGTCCGGGTCGATCTCCGCCGCCGACAGCACGCCCAGGCAGCGGGGGTTGGCGGCGACCGCGCCGCCGAGCGTCTCCGCGACGCCTGCGAGCATCTGCGAACGCTCGGCGTGACGCTGGCTGAAGAGGAAGACGTCGCCGGGCTCGGGGTCCATCGACTGCAGGCCCAGTTCGGCGGCGACCCGCACCTGGATGCCGTCGTCCGCCAGCAGCCGGGCCGCCAGCCACGCCGCCATGTGCGAGGTGCCGATCCCGGCGAGCAGCGTGTCGTAGCCGCGCTCCCGGACCAGGTCGGCGACGGCGCGGGCACCGAGCACGATGAGCTGCTCCTGCTCGGTGGGCGCGGCGGACGCGTCCACCGGCGGGGCGGCCTGCTCCGCGACGGCGCTGCCGCCCGGGGGAGCCGGGAAGAGCAGTCCGGAGCGGCGCCGCTCGCCCAGCTTCTCCAGGTACTCGGCGTGGCCCGACACCCCGCCGACCCACTCCTCGTACCAGGCGGCGGCGGTCTCCGGGGTCGTGCAGGCGCCGACGATGCCGGTGAGGAAGTCGTAGTCGTCCAGGTAGCCGTCGACCCCGGCGAGACGGCCGGTACGCAGCGACTGCGGGTGGGCGCCGAGCGGAGCCTCGCACAGGCCGAGGACACGGGCGGCGGGGATCACCACCCGGTCCGGCATCGCCGCGACGACCTCGTCGTCGACGATCGCCTCCACGGAGGCGAGGACGCCGTCGGTGGCGGCGTACGCGGCCCAGGGGCCCTCGCCCAGCGGGGGGCAGGCCACGATGTTGCCCCGGCTGTCCGCGACGACGCCGTGGAACAGGGCGAAGCGGGGGCGCAGCGGGCTGAGCAGGGCGACGGTGCGCTCCGGGTCCTCCGGGTGCGGCACCAGGTGGAGGCTGCCCTCCTTGCCGTGCCGGAGGTCGGTCTCGGCGAGCCTCGAGCCGGTGGTGGCGAACGGCTGGCCGAGTGCCGCGGCGATCAGCCGCTGGGTGTAGGTCAGCAGCGACCACATCTCGATCTCGAACGGCCGGCCCTCGGCCAGTTCGCGGTAGAGGCGGTTGGGGCGCGGCGAGGGGTAGGTGTCCCCGACGAAGCCGGTGATCACCTTGCGCACGGCGCCGGAGAGGGCGAGCGCGTGGGCGCTGGAGTGCACGGCGGTGGTGCTCACGGTCAGGCTGCGGCTGCCGGCGAAGGTCCGGCAGACCGCGTTGAGCAGGGCGTTGGGCCGCGACATCGTCGCCGCCGCGTGCAGGTGGTCGCCCTCGCGGACGAAGCGGCGTATCAGGTCGTCGGGGTCGGCGGCCAGGTAGGGGCCGGTCCGGTGGCCCGTGGCGGCAGGGTGTTCGGGCGTTGTGGTCATGCGTGCTCCAGGGCCATGACGGAGGTCTGCGAGCCGAAGGCGAAGGACAGCGAGACCGCCAGGTCGAACTCGGTGTCGCGGGGCCCCTCGGCGACGTGGTCGTGGTCGCACTCGGGGTCCGGCGTGCGGTGGTTGGCGGTCGGGGCCAGCCGCTGGTGGTGGAGCATCAGCGAGGTGGCGGCGACGTTGATGATTCCGGCCATGCCGAAGGTGTGGCCGTAGATGGGCTTGTTGGAGCCGTGCGGCGGCAGGTCGGCGTCGTCGCGGTGCGGCAGCAGCCGGCGCAGGGCACGGCTCTCGGCGAGGTCGTTGTACCGGGTGGCGGTGCCGTGGCCGCAGACGTACCCCACCTCCTCGGGCTTGCGCCCGGCGTCGTCGAGCACGGCCGCGACGACCGAGGCGGTGACGTCTCCGGTCAGATCCATGCTGGTGGCGTGGTCGGCCTCGTTGAGCGCGCGGTGGCCCAGGATCCGCGCGTAGATCCGGGCGCCGCGCTCGCGGGCGGAGGACTCGCGCTCCAGGCAGAGCGTCATCGCGCCCTCGCCCAGGGCGAATCCGCGCCGGTCGCGGTCGTAGGGGCGGACGGCGGAGGCGGGGTCCTCCTCCTCCGGGGAGAGCACCCCGTCCCCGAGGCCCAGGTAGCAGCGGGCGACCTCCGGGGTGATCGGGAACTCGTGGCCCCCGGCCAGCACCACGTCGGCGCTGCCCGAGCGCAGCTCGCGCAGTGCGAGGCCGATCGCGTGGTGGCCGCCGACGCAGGCGCTGCTGACCGTGGTGACCAGGCCCTTGGCCCCGACGGCGATGGCGGCCAGCGTGGCCGGGCAGCCGGCGAGACCGCGGAACATGGCCGTCGCCTTGCCGGCGTACGGGTCCTGGTCGGGGCCCGCCGTCATGGTCTCGGCCCACCAGGACAGCGGGCCGCGGGAGGAGGACTGGACGATGCCCATCCGCTCCGGGGCGACCTGGCCCCGGGCGATCCCGGCGTCCGCGAGCGCGTCGCCGACGGCCGCCATGGTGGCCAGGATGTCGCGGTTGTACTTGGCGGCGTGCGCCGGATCGAGGTCCGGCAGCCGGACCGCGGTGTCGAACGCACCCAGCTGCGCGGCCGCGTGGACCGGCAGCCCGGCAGCGGCGAACGCCGGCTTCTCCAGCCGGCTCACCTGGGGGGTTCCGGTGGAGACATGCCTCCAGAAGGCGTGGACATCGGGGGTGCCGGGCAGCACGCACCCGATGCCGGTCAGCACGACGGGATCGGAGAGGTCCGGGGAGAGGTCTCGGCTGCTGTCCATGAGGCGAAGCTAACCGCTCCTACACGAGCCTCGATATGGCCGTCAAGTACTCATACTCGGCCGGTTCGATGACTCCCGGTACTCGATTTTCCGCCGGATCCGTCAACCCCGTGCGGTAGACGCGCCTACGCACGAAAGCGGCCCGGGCACCTCCGCGAGGGGAGGGACCGGGCCGCTTCGGGCGTGGAAGGGCGCGCTGTTCAGGCGTTCTTGACGTCCCGTCGGCCGACCGCGTGCGTACCGGCGGCGACGACCAGGACCGAGAGGACCAGCAGCAGCGCGACCCCGCCCCACGGAACGCCGTTGACCAGCGGGTCGTTGCCCAGCGCCCACTCCCACGGGGAGATGTTCGACAGCGGCTCCAGAGCGTCGGACATCGGCGCGATGGCGTGCAGCAGATAGCCGACGACGAGCACACCGGCCGCCACGCCCAGCGCGGGACCGCGTCCGAAACCGAATCCGACGACGGCGTAGGCGACCCCGGCGTGCAGGACGGCCAGCAGGCCGACCGTCAGCGTCACGGCGGCGACCCCGCCCCCGGAGACGTCCATGTCGAAGGCGACGACCGAGCCGTGGACCGACAGCCAGACCAGGAGACTGGTGACGACCAGACCGAAGGCCACGCAGAGGAAGCGCACCAGGAAGACCGTGCGGCGGGCCACCGGCAGCGCCAGCAGCAGTTCGAGCCGCCCGGCCTCCTCGTCGCCGCCGGTCAGGGCGGCGGTCGCGGTCACGGCCATCAGACCGAGGAGCAGCGGCAGCAGGACCGCGTACAGGTTGCCCTTGAGGTAGCCGCTGGCGCTGCTGATCTGGTCGATCCCGAAGGCCGTGGCCACCTCCGGCGAGACGCCGGAGGCGAAGTCCTCCAGCGCGCCGGACTTCTCCATCGAGGGCCAGGCCCCGGCGACGGAGAGCGCGAGCAGGACCAGCGCGGCCGACCAGGCGATCAGGGTGCGTTTCTGGATCTGTACTCCGCGCCGGAAGATCTCCGAGCTGGGCGACGACATGTGTTTCCCTTCCGGCCGGCCCGGGGGAGCGGCCTTGGTGACTGAAGACCCGTGGCGGTGACTGCGGCGGTCACCGCACGGGGGCGGAGCCCGGGGACGGCTCGTCGGCCGCGGTGCCCCGACTGCCCGGGACGTCGCTCTGGTAGTACTCCAGGAACGCCTCCTCCAGGTCCGGTTCGGGCGCCGTGAGCGTGGTGATCCGGTGCCCGGACAGGAGCTTCAGGAGCGGGTCGGGCGATCCGGTCCAGGCCAGGCTGACCTCCTGACCCCCGGGCCTGCGCCGTTCCACGTCCGACGCCCCGTCCAGGGAGGTCAGCGCGGCGAGCGGGACGTCCTCGTCCTCCGCGAAGGTGATGTGGAAGCGCTGCGCGGCCCGGCGGCGCAGCTCGTGCGTCGGGCCGGAGGCGGCGAGTCTGCCGCCCTGGAGCACCGCGACCTGGTCCGCGACCCGCTCGACCTCGGAGAGGATGTGCGAGGAGAGCAGCACGCTCTGCCCGTTGTCCCGGGCCTCCTCGACCGTGCCGAGGAACACCTGCTGCATCAACGGGTCGAGCCCGTTGGTCGGTTCGTCCAGGACCAGCAGTTCCGGCTTGGCCATGAAGGCGCCGACCAGGCCCACCTTGCGGCGATTGCCCGTGGACAGTCCCCGGACCTTGCGTGACGGGTCGATGCCGAACCGCTGGACCAGCTCGTCCCGGTAGGCGGTGTCGGTCATCCCCCGGAGCCGTCCCCAGGACGCCAGGGTCTGCCCGATGGTCAGCCGCTCGTCCAGCCGCAGTTCGCCGGGCAGGTAGCCGATACGCCCCCGCACCTCGGGCCGGTCCGGGTCCTGGCCGAGGACCCGGACCACGCCGGACGTGGGCCGGGACAGGCCCATGAGCATGCGGATCGTGGTGCTCTTGCCCGCTCCGTTGGGGCCCAGGTATCCGTAGACGACGCCCTGGGGGACCGTCAGGTTCAGCCGGCTCAGCGCGGTGAAGTCACCGAACTTCTTGGTGACGTCCGTACATTCGATGAGAGGGGTCACGTTTCTTCTGCTCTCCTCTTGCGCCCACGGCTCGTGCGTCCACGGCCGGCCGGTGTGGCGGGCGACGGGGGTGGAGGGTGGGGGGTCGGTATCCGCCGTACGGCACGGCACGTACAGCACATTCAGTGTTTACTGAATCTGATCAACAGGCTATCGGGGTGGCTCACATGCCGCAACGAAACGCCTGGCCCCGTGGCGCGAAACGTTCAGGCCGCGGCGGCGTCAGGAGCGGCGGTCCGAGGGCGGGGAGGGCTCCCGGTTCGCGGCGGAGGCCGCCTGCCACCAGTAGCCGTTCTCCACCCCGAGCGCCGCCGTGCGGTCCAGGTGCCCGGAGTCCCGCAACAGCCGGACTCCCGCAGCCAGGAGGGCCGGATCACCGGCGGCCACCGACGCCGCCAGCGCCTGCGCCTCGGCGAGCGCGTCGCCGTCGGGAACGGTGCGCTCCACCGCGCCCAGCCGGGCGAGTTCGTCCGCCCGCAGGCGCTCACCGGGGATCAGCAGCATCCGGGCGGCCACTCCGCGTCCGGCCCGGCGCAGCAGCGAGTGGACCGCGCCGCCGCCGGGCACCGCGCCCACCCCCAGCTCCGGCAGGCCGAACAGCGCACCCTCGCCGGCCACCACCAGGTCGCAGGACAGGGCGAGTTCGAGGCCGCCCCCGAGGGCGTACCCCTCGACGGCGGCGACAAGGGGGAAGGGAGCCTCGTGCAACGCCGCGAACACCGTGCGGAAGTGGGCCCGCCGCACCGCGCGGCGCGACAGGTCGTGCCAGTCGGGTTCACCGGTGTCGGCGCCGCTGGAGAAGGTCCCGCCGGCCCCCGTGAGCACCAGTGCACCGGGCGCCGCCGTACCTTGTCGGCCTGTCAAATCGCTCAATCGCTTCGCCAGTTGCTCCAGCATCGCGGTGGACATCGCATTGCGGCGGTGCGGCCGATGGAGCGTCAGCGTGACCACCCGCCCGCTCCGCTCGACGAGCAGGGGGTCCTGCTCCGCTGCGGGTGCCGTCTCGGAGAGGTTCATCCGCAGGGCCTCAGCATCCTGAACAGCTCCTTGCGCCCGGACACGCCCACCTTGTGGAAGACCCGGCTCGCGTAGTTCTTGACGGTCTGCTGCGTGAGGCACAGCTCCTGGGCGATCTCCTCGTTGGAGCGGCGGCGCAGTAAGAGGCCGAGGATCTCCTCCTCGCGTCCGCTCAGCTTCCACGTGCCGCACACGCCGGTGTCCCGGGCCGGCTGCGGGGGCTCGTCGGTGCCCAGATGCCAGAAGCTGCGCCCGCTCAGCACGTCGTGCAGTCCCTTGACGATGGACTCGGGCGGGCACGACTCGTGCACGAACCCCGCGGCCCCGCCCCTGATGCACTCCACCACGCTGCGCGGCGCGTTGTCCCTGCTGTAGAGGATGACCCGGGTTCCGCTCCAGTAGGACCGGTTGCCACGGACCTCCGGCCACTGCTCGTACTCCACGAGCGCCACGTCGGGCCGGCCGCCGGGGAGGGTGTCGACAGCGGTCGGGTGGGGACAGCCGCCCAGAACGGTGACGTTCGGATCGCCCCGGAACAGGTCGAGGATCGCTTTGCGTATCAAAGGTGACGAGTGCAGGACGATCAGCCCGCGTCCGCCCGTCTCGGCCATACCAGAACCCCTCGTACTCCAACGGCGCCGGTCGGGCGCCCTGTCGTTCGGCATATTGCGAATGTGTTGAACCGTACTGGCGAGATGCTGCCCACCCCGCCGATGGCAAGACCGCACCGGTGCGGTGTCGGAGCGGCGTGGAAGTGGAGCCGCTGAGGCTCGCGGGCACGCGACGTCTTGTTTCGGGGGATGCTGCCGGGTAATCAGGCGGGAAGAAATTCCGGCCCGGCAGTTATTGCTGGCGCGTAGACAGTCTGCGTACGAATAAAAATCCCTATGGGAGACGCTTCCGTGCCGTGCTCGGTTCCACTTTCAAGGACTTTCGATTCCAGTTTTCGGTGGGGACGTTAAGGCTCTGTGACATCCTCGGGAACAGTGGACCGGCGTGTGTGCGTGGCGGTGCGGCAGGCGCAACCTGCCCGGATGGCGGTGGTCCGGCGTGACGACCCGCCTCGTCACGCGGATAAAGCCTGACCGCGAAGGGTCATGTGGCTGAAGCACGACTTCCCCCTGATGGCGCATTGCGACCCGGTGGTCGCTGAAGGCCGCACGGGGCGAACCGCTGCGAGAGTTCGGGCCCCGAATCCGGCTCGATAGTAACCTCCGGATCCTCCACTGTCACGCAGCGGACTATTGCCCGGCAGTCAAGAATGCCCGCCGGGAATTGACGTATCCTTTGATCGGCTTCGCACTTTCCGCATGTTTTCGGTTGCCGAGAGATATTTCTGGCATGTCCGCTTTTGCTGGTGAGGCGTGGTCGGCCGTCCGTGGCCCTCGGCGGTCGAGGCTTGCCCGAGGCCCTGTGATTCGGCCAGCCCGAGCAGGCGCCTGCGGGCCGCACCGGCCGCGGGGCCGGCCGTTGTCCGTGGTCGTGCCGGGCCGAAGGGAAGCCGAGCAGCACCTGGGCAACGGCCAGGCACAGCAGTTCGGCGTCCGTGAGTTTCGGGGGTCGCCCGATCCGGCGACGAGGGACCACATGGTCGTCGATGAACACGTACAGTGCCGCCAGAAGGACGTCCAGGCTGGTAGTCACACACGAGCCAACGGGCGCCCTTCGCCATTGCGACCAGCACAAACTTCGGACTCACTCATCTAGTCGTAGGGGCGGTGCTCGATGCTGAGGTCGACGTAGTGGAAGCGCTCTGGTTCCGGCACCCGGCCCTTGGCCGCGATCTCCCACGGGTAGCGCAGGTCGATCACAGTGCAGATGCCGAGCCCCAGGAACCTCTCCCAGTCGGCGCCCTGGAGCTTGCCGAGCGAGTCGGAGCGGTAGAGGGCCTGCCACGGCACGGTGCGACTGTCGGAAGCGCGGTAGCCGCCCAGATCGCGGAAGTTGTGCAGACGTTGGAACTCGACATGCCGCTTCATCGGCTCTCTCCCTCATGCCTCGGCATCGTTCGTGACAGGCCGCCAGTTCCCGGTTGCTCCGTGCGGTGCTCCCGGTGATCTCCTCGCCGAACCAGTCCGGTGGTACGAATTCCCGGGCCGTCCCGATGTCGGCGAACTCCACTTCGACCACGACGACTTCTTCGCCCTCGGCGGTCATTCGCCGCTGGCCACACGCCTGGTCAGCCGGGTGCGTACGGTGCTGGGCGAGGAGCTGCCGATCCGTACCGTCTTCACCTCGCCCACGCCGGCCGCACTCGCGGGCTGGCTCGCCGACCAGGGCGACCGGCGGCCGAAGGCCAGGCCCGCGCTGCGGCGCATGCGCAGGCCCGACGGCGTGTGAGCCGCCGTACGGCCGCCCGGTGACGGCCGGGCCCCCGCGGACGAGCGGAGGCCCGGCCCACCGAAATCGCCCATGACGGTCTCTCCACGGGAGCCCTGGGCACCGGAGAAGTGAGGAGGTGCAGGGCGCTCGGTGGGGTGCCTCGCACGGGCCGCAGCGGACGGCTGGTCAGGCGACGTGCGGCAGGAACGGGCTCGGAACTCCGCTCCACGTGACGCTCAGGGCTTCGCGAGCGCGGGTGCAGGCGACGAAGAGTAGGCAACGCTCCCGCAGCAGGTCGGCTTCGTGCTGCAGAGCATCCGCCTCGCGCTGCGTGATCTCCCGGGCGAACGGGACGGCGCCCTCGCCGACGCCGAGGACGGACACCGCCCGGAACTCCAGCCCTTTCATCGCGTGCATGGTCGCCAGCCGCACCCCCTCGGTGCCCTGCGCGGTCTGCCCCTTGACGCGGAGCACCGGTATGCCGGCGGCCTTCAGCTTCTCCTCCGCGGCGTCCAGGGAGAGGTTGAAGCGTGCGCACACGCCGATCTCGTGCGGGGCCAGACCCTCGTCCAGCAGGCCCCGCACCCGGTCCACCAGGGCCTCGGTCTCCTCCTGACGGGTGGCGTAGCCCTGCGCCTGGGGGCGGCGCCCGTGCAGCAGCGAACGGTACCCGGCGAGTGAGTCCGTGCCGTCGCCCTCGAGCGCGTCGACCGTGACGGGCGCCAGGAGCCGCGCCGACCAGGCGAGGATCTCCTCGGTCGACCGGTAGTTGACGCGCAGGCGGAAGCTGCGGCCGGCCGTGGCGATGCCCAGCGACCCGAGGGACACCCGGGAATCGTAGATCCGCTGGTGGGGGTCGCCGGTGATGAACAGGTCATCGGGCCCCGGGGACACGGCGGCACGCAGCACTCGCCACTGCGCGGGGTGCAGATCCTGTGCCTCGTCGATCACGACATGGGCGTAGGGGGCGGGTCCCCCGGCGAGGAGATCAGCGGCGCGTGCGCAGATCCCCAGGTGCGTGGTCTCACCGCGGTCCCGCAGCAGCCGTTCGAAACGCTCGACGCCGCTCCACACCTCCCTGCGGCGCGCAGGCCCGAGACCTGTGCCGCGTCCCCGGCGGCTCGCGCCGAGGTAGGCGCCGAGGTCGCGGAGGTCCTGGCCGAGGACGACGTGACGGTACTCCTGCGCCAGGAAACGGGCGGTGAACGGCAGGTCGAGCTGCTTGACGACCTTCTCCCACAGCTGCCGCTGCTCCCGGTCCCCGATCGGTTTCGGCGTAGTCGCCGCCGCCCCTCGCAGCACGCCGTGGGCGAAGGCGTCCACGGTGGTCACGTCGACCCGCGCCAGCAGTTCCTCGTCCTCGTCGAGCAGCAGGCCGAGCATGTCGCGCAGGCCGGCGGCGAGCGCGTTCGTGTACGTGGTGAGCAGCACACGGCTGTCGTCGGAGCGGCCCAGCAGGTGCTTGACGCGGTGCAGGGCGGCCACCGTCTTGCCCGTTCCGGGACCGCCGGTGACCTGGACAGGGCCCCCGAAGGAGGTCCGGTAGGCGACCCGTCGCTGCGAAGGGTGGAGGAAGACCCGCCAGGCGGCGAACGGCTTGACCAGGGCCTCCTCCAGTTCCTGCGGGCCCGTCACCAGACGGATACGCGCAGGGGTGTTGGCGATCACCGTGGCCAGGTCCTCGACCGGCTCGGCGGGCGCGTCGGCGGGCCGGCGGACGGCCACGACGTCCCGGTACACCTCCTCCGGGCTGAAGCCTTCGGCGAGGTACTGCAGCACCTCCAGCTGATCCTCCGGGAGGAGCGTGGAGAACGCCTCCAGCTGGGCCTTGCTCGCCAGGGAGCGCGCGGCGCGCAGCACCTGGTCGTCGATGCCGAGCTCACGCAGCGTGCCGTCCGAGACGTGCTCGAAAAGCAGCCGGGAAGCGGAGTGGGACGCGGTCTCGTACACCGGGGTCAGCTCGTCGAGGGCGACGGCGTTGCGCACCTCCAGGGCCCGGGTCGCGGAGTTCGCGCTGTAGAGGCGCTTCGCGGCCCAGGTGTAGGCGTCGTCGTGCGGCAGCACGTTGACGAGCAGGAAGACGTCGCTGCCGTCGTCGGGCGCCAGGACGACACCGCGCCAGAAGTCCGTGATCCGGATGGTGCGCATGCGTTTGTCACGGGCGTTCTCGACGGACTCCAGATGGAGTCCCTTGTCGGCGTTGAGTTCGGCGGTGCTCATGGTCTGGAACTTCGCCATGGCCTTGCGCACTCCGGCCCGGACCGGTTTCTCGAGGGTGTCGTAGCCGTCCCAGAAACTCTGGGCGAAGGCGAGCCGGGGCATACGGTGGCTTCCTTTCCGTCCAAGTGATGGTCACGGTCACGCGCGGGAGAGGGCACAGGCCAGCTGTTCGGCGAGGTCACGCAGGGCCGACATGAGCTGCCGCGGTTCACAGGAGAGGTCGATGCTGTGCTGGTACAACCGCACTCCGCGCCCGTCCGGCCCCACTGCGGTCCTGCGCACCTCGTGGAAGCGCGTGGGCAGCTGTCCGGCCGCGTACACCAGGTGGGCCTCGGGCAGACCGAGCACGGTGGCGTATGCGAGAGCCTGGTAGAGGTCGGCGTTGAGGCGGCCGTCGCCCTTTTCCACCTTGTACTTGGCGTCGACGACGGCAACGGGTGTCCGGCCGTCCCCGGTGCGCACCACGAGGTCGGGGCGGATCCGTACGAGGCCGGCGGTGTCCAGGTGGTGGCGGTCCTGGAGACGAGGGACCAGCCCCTGCTCCTTCAACGCTGTGCTCAGCGCGACGGTGACGAAGTCCTCGAACAACTGGTTCATGTCGAACAGGAAACCGTCCACGGTGAGCGGATCCGCCCCCGGCGTTCGGTGCTCCGGCGAGGAGCCGCGCAGAACGGCTTCGCAGAGCCGCACGGCCGGCTGGTAGCGCACGTTGAGGCGGGAGGGCTGCCAGCGCGGCAGCTCCTGTCCCCGGACCAGTGGGAGCGCGTCGGCGAGACGGACCCGCTGGTGCGCCAGTCGCCGCCGCACGGGGCCGGAAACGCCCGGGAGCCGCAGCAGTCGCTCGACGGCGGCCCGCAGGATGCGGTTCTCGGCGGTGTCCGCGGTGTAGGCGTCGTACGCGATCTCCACGGGAGGCGTGCGGCCGAAGTGCCGCCGGATCTGGTCGGCCTCACGTATCCGCCCGCGCACCACCAACGAGGATTCCTCCACCTCCCGGTAGCCCTGGAGAACCCCCTGTCGCAGCGCCGCGTCGATCCGCCGCTCCACGGCGTGGGCGAGCGCGGGCACCACGTCGTCGTACGCGCCGGTGTCGACGGCGCCCTCCCGTTCGTCGCGCCAGGCCCGTTCCGGGTCGAGGCTGAAGCCGAGCAGGAAGAAGATCCGGCTCACCGGCGTTTTGGGCATGATCCGTAGGACCGGACCGTCGCGCATACGGAGCGCGCCGACCCGGTTCCCCGCCCGCAGCAGCCAGTGACCGTCCCGGGCCGGGTCCGGCGTGGCGCTCTGGAGTATCCCGGAGGAGGCGAGGGCCCGGCCGGCCTCGGCGCCGAGCGGCACGGAGACGGCGGGCCCGTACTCGTGCAGCACCATGTCCGGCACGGGTGCCGTCATGCCGGCCGCTCGCGCAGCGAGTCGAGCCCGTAACGGGCGGCAACGTCGATGCCTTCGCCGTAATGATGCTCTTCGAGAAGCGGCAGGATCTTCGTGCGCCAGGTCCGCTCGAGGCCACCGTCGCGGTACACGCCCGGCTTCATCAGGTACGAGGGACCGATGGCGAAGTCCGCTTCGTCGATACGGGAGTTGAGAGCGTCGAGGAGACGGGCCGGCTCCGCATCGCGGCCTTGTCGTTCGAGCCAGCGTCCGAGCAGCCCGGAGGTCGGCTCGGTGCGCGGGGACAGCTCGACGAACGCGAATCGGCGCCGCATGGCCGCGTCGACCAGCGCGATCGACCGGTCGGCGGTGTTCATCGTGCCGATCACGAAGAGGTTGGGCGGCAGCGGGAAGTCGTCCCCGGAGTAGGTGAGCCGCACCGACCGGTCCCGGTACTCCAGCAGGAAGTACAACTCACCGAACACCTTGGCCAGGTTGGCGCGGTTGATCTCGTCGATGATCAGGAAATGCGGGACATGCCGGTTGCCCTCGCGTGAGGCGAGGTCGGCGAGCTCCCGCAGCGGGCCGGCGGTCAGCCGGAACGCCACCTCCCGTGTCTCGGGGTCCTCCACCGGCCGGAACCCCTCGAAGAAGTCCTCGTAGGCGTACGACGGATGGAACTGCACGATCTTGACCTGCTCCGGGCCGCCGCCGAAGTACTCGGCCAGCTTCATCGCCAGGTACGTCTTGCCGGTGCCCGGCGGACCGTAGAAGACCAGCTGCTTCTCGTCGAGCAGGAGCTCGCGCAGCTCCTCCAGCCACGCCCGGTCGTGGACCAGGAGATCGTCGGCGAGCGTGTCGCTGATCTCGGGCAGGGTCAGTTCCTTCGGCACCGGCCGCTCAAGGGTCTGCACGACCTCGGGCTCGTCCGTACCGCCCGCCTCACCGGCCAGCCCGTCCAGAGCGTCCAGGACGCCGGTCAGATCGACCACGTCGTGCTGAACGGACAACTTCTGCCGCAGTTCACCGGGCAGTTCGTCGTACGCGTGACTGTCCGCCTGCCAGGTGACCGGCCGTCGCAGGTTGGACAGCCCGCCCGGCGACGAGGCCTGCACGGCGTCCCCGGTGATCCGGCCGAGGTACAGCCGGTCGTCGTCATAGGTGGCCACGGTGTCCCCGACGCGCATCTGCGTCAGGAACGCGTGCAACTCGTCCACCAGGCCCTGCTTCTGGTGGTACGAGGCCGCCCCCTCGTAGCCCTCCTCGACGAAGCGGCGCAGCGCGCTCTTGGTCGGGTCGGACTCCTCCAGCGGCGGCAGGTGCGCGCCCGACAGCGACACGAGCCCTTCCTTCAGCCACTGCTGCCGCACCAGGTTGTGCCCCGAGACGTTCGAGCCGCGCACCAGCCACGCCTTGTGCGGGGGGCGCCAGCCGGTGGACTGGTAGTCGGAGAGCGGGTGGCCCTCGTCGGTGCGCCAGGACTCCGGGCCGGAGGCGTCGTAGCCGTACACCAGCGCGGCGGCGGCCGACGAGGAGTTGCACTCGATGTCCCGCGTCACCACCCAGCGCGTGGGCGCGTCCTGTGGCCGGCCGGAGGCGGCCGGGGCGTCCACGAGTGCGCCGTCCGCGCGGAGTTCCGCCCGGAACCGGCGCGCGTGGCGGCCGAGCCCCGGCCACTCCTCGGCGGTCACGAGGGATCCCTCGCGCAGCAGGAACTTGTTCGTCCCGTTGCCGCCGAACCGCGTCAGCAGGTACCCGCGCGCCTCGGCACCGTCCTGCGGCAGCTTGATGCGGAAGTCGGGCGTGCCGGGGAGGCGGTCGGGCTGCGGCATGGTGACCTTCCGAAAGGGCGAGGCCTGTGTCGGACACCGCACAGACTACACGTTGACACCGTCAACGCGCATGAGTGAGATGTATCAGGCTTCCTCGGACCTGTGCCGCTGGGTGGCCGATGTGGATCGAGTGACACACGGTGCGGTGATTCGGCTATACCGTTCTGCCGGGACGTCAGACGCGGGCTGACGTGGGATGAGTAGGGGGGACGATGATCGACTACCGCAAGGTGCCGAATGTTCCGGTCTGGACGCTGGCGACACGCGATGTCCAGGTGCCGGCCGTCATCGGGGACGGGCCGATGACGCCCGAGCGGCTGACCGAACTGCGCGGGGTGCTGGCCGCGTTGGCCGACCAGCCGATCGCCACGCTGGAGGCGCACCCGCTGCCCGAGAAGCTCGACCGCAGCCGTGGCATTCCGCTCGATGCCGCCAGCCCGCTGGCGCAGCATCTGTCGCAGCTCATCACCGACTCGGCGAAGGTGTCCGCCACGGCCGCCAAGGCGACGGCCTCCGGCGGGATCCTGTGCCGCGTGGTGGTCCCGGCGAAGGTTGCCGGGGAGTTCGGGCAGGGGCTGGTCCGCTGGATGGTGCCGAAGGGGTCGAAGGGCGGGTTCTACGGCGACCTCGTGAATTCGGCGACGGGGCAGATCGTCGCGAAGCCGACGTTCGTGCCGGTCAGTGGAGCGGCAGCGGCCGGCACGGTCGGCGGCGCGGGCGCGACCGTCGGCGCCGCGGCTGCGGGGGGAACGGTGCTCACGGTGGCCGCTCCACTCGTGCTCATGGCGGTGGCCGTGGGGGTGAGCGCCCACGCCGACCGCAAGCGGCAGCAGGCCATCGAGCACATCACGGACCTTCTGGAGCAGCTTCAGGCCGACAAGCTCGACGACGAGCACAGCGCACTCAACGGCTGCCGCCCCGCCATCGACAAGGCCACGGCCATCCTGCTCGACCAGGGAAGACTCGGTGTCTCGCTGGGCCTCGACTCGGCGGTGCACGCCATCGACACGGCACTGAGCAAGGCCGATATCCGTCTCGCCCGTTGGCGGGGCGCGCTCGACAAGCTGCCCGCCGGCGAGCCCGTCGAGATGGGCACGCTGACCGAGGCGTTCCCCGGCGTCGACGAACAGGGAGGTGTGTTCCGCACCCACCTCGAACTGGTCTCGCTGGCCGTCGCGTTGAAGCGGCGCGTCAACGTCCTCCAGGCGGTCGAGCGGGCCCAGAGCGAGCCGGACAACCTGTTCGAGAACTTCGTCCGTGCCCTCAAGGACGACGAGCGGCGTCTCGAGGAGCTGGAGAAGGGCATCGCCGCCGTGCTGCTGCGTCTGTCGACGCTGGAGCTGGCCCGCCCGAGCAGCAAGCGCCCCGTCTTCACGACCGGTGAGGTCGACCGGCTGCTGCGTTCGGCGTACCAGCTCCGCAGCCTGGGCGACGGCGTCGCGCTCAACGGCCGCCCGACGGACGTGGCGATCGAGATCGCCCGCGACCGGGACGGCTCGGTGGTGGTGTTCCCCGCGCTGCCCGCGGAGGCATAGCGCTGCGGAGGGGAGGGTGAGGGCGCGCGGCTCCGGCGCGATGGTGTGGCTGGGCGGGGAAGCCTGCCCGACGTGCGTCACATCCTCGCCCGAAAGCACGCTGGTGAGAAGTTCCGGCGTTCTGAGGTGTAATCAGGTTGATGGTGCTTAAGGTCACCGCATGGTGGGGTTGAGAACGCTGAAGGGATACCTGCTCGAAGAGGTCCTCGCCTGGCTGCTGCGGACGAGTGGGTACCGTCTGCTGACGGAGGCGGACGACACGGCCAGGCCCCCGTGGAAAGTGCTGGAAAAGCGCAAACACGGCCTGGTGGTCCGGGGCCGGGGGGCTTGGCACCAGGCGGATGCTTTGGGTGAGTTCCCGTACGTCCCTCCCTTCTCGCTCCCGATCCGTCTGTTCGCCGAGGCCAAGTTCACCAGCCCCCCGGTCGGACTCAGTGTCGTACGCAACGGCCACGGTGTCGTGCACGATCTGAACGCAGGCGACGTCACCACGCTGAGCAATGGTGCGGGTCCTCGGCGCCCGAGGACGCGCTACCACTACAGTTACGCGATCTTCTCGACGTCAGGGTTCACGCGGGACGCGCAGGAGTTCGCGCTGGCCCATCAGATCTCGCTCATCGATCTGTCGCTGCCCGACTTCAACCCCCTGTGCAAGCTGGTGAAGTACGCCGCCGAGGCGGTCTACGACGTGACCAAGTCGATGCCTCCGAGTCAGCGGCCCGCCGTGTACAGGATCCGCAACTACGTACGCCGCCATCTGCTGGACATGGACGAGGGCCCCGTGCCCAGCTCCGCCGCGGTGACTCGTCCGCTCGACACGCTGGTGGCCGACCTGCAGCGTCTGCCGCTCGGACTCGTACTCGCCTTTCCCGCGGCTCCATTCGTCCTCGGGCTCGTCTCCGACGACCTCGAGCACTTCTTCAGATACGCGCGGGCACATCCCACTCACGCGGTGCGCGTGCGCAGGAGCCAGCGGAGCGCAGGGCATCCCCTCTGGTTCCTCGAACCCCGTGAAGGACGTGCCTACACGCTGAGCTTCAGCCTCCCGGAGTACGTCGAGGACTGGATTCTCGACCAGGAAGAGGGGATCCGGTCCCGCACCCGTCGGACGGCGCGTGACCTGCTCTCCGCCATCACCGTCTACTGGGTCGGGGGCGGACACACCCACACCTTCCGGCTCCACTACGACCCGGACGAGCTCCGTGAGGCCAGCGGAAGAGCCAGAACACCGTTCAGCGACGTGGACCTCCTGTACTGATCCCGAGGGTGGTCGGGCTGGTGGGATCGAGGCCGGGCGGCCAGGGACTGGTGTCGAGCAGGTCCGCCCGGACGGTCTTGCCGCTGGGTGGGTAGGGGACGCAGTCCCAGTGGTCGGCGAGGGCGGTGACGAGGGTCAGGCCGCGTCCGGTGGTGCCGAGTGGGTCGGTGTCCGTGGGGCGGGGGAGCGGGTGGAGGTCTCCGCGGGCGTCGCTGACCTCGATACGCAGGCGGCCGGCCGCCGGGCCGAGGGCGAGCGTGAGCCGGAAGCAGCGGCCCGGCACGCGCCCGTGCAGTACGGCGTTGGCGGTCAGCTCCGCGACGACGAGTTCGGCACGCTCCGTGAGGTCCTGCGAGACGCCCCAGGAACGCAGTTCGGTCACTGCGAGGAGCCGCGCGAGACGGGCGCCGCGCCGTGTGGAGGACAGGAGCTGGGTGAAGGCGCCGACGCGGGCGACGACGTGAGGTGTTGCCTGGTTCATGGCGTCAGCGTGGCGGGAGGGAACAGGCGGAGGCGAGTACCGCGTCCCGTACGCTGAGTGAGCGTACGGAGCCGGAGCGTCCGGTCTTCCACACGCACCGGTACGGCAGTTTCCGGGAGAGTTGTTTGCGAGGCGCGTTGGCGATCGGGCTGTAAGAACCCCTAACAGAATGAACTGATCTCTTGGTCGGTGCGCGACCGGGTGAGGAGATCATTACTCTGCATGGGTGCTGTCATATGACGAGTTGACCTCGCCGGAGCGCGAGCTATGGGACGCCTTCCCCGAGGGGTGTCGAGTTGACCTGCGCACAGGCGCGCCCGAGGCGGACGCTCCCTCCTCGGGTGCTCGGTGGGGTCCCGAACGCACGGTCCGCGCGGCCGTCGTGATGGCGCTGCTGCTCGGCGCGAACGATGATCGGTCTGGGGGCGTAGCCGCCCTGCGTCTCGCCGGGACGCGTATCACCGGCCGTCTTGACCTGTCCGGGGCGGAGATCCCCCACAGGCTCTCGCTGGAGGGCTGCCGGCTGGACGAGGCGGTGCGGCTGCGCGGGGCCACGACCCGGACGATCGAGGTCGCGGACAGCTGGGTTCCGGGGATCGATGCCGAACTCGCACGGATCGAGGGCGACCTGGATCTGAGGCGGTCGACTGTCGAAGGTGGCTCTCTCATACTCGTCAACGCCCGTATGGCCGGGAATCTCCTGCTCGCGGACGCCGAAATTTCAAGCCCGGAAGAATGGGCGGTGCTCGCGGGCGGCCTTGTCCTGGACGGCGGCGTCTTCGCCCGGCGGCTCACCACACGAGGCGGGTTCCGGCTGCCTGGCGCACGACTGCTCAGCGGTCTGTTCCTGCAAGGCGCACGGTTGGAGAACACCGGTGGCGTCGCACTTGCCGCAGGTGGTGTGACCGCCTCGACCGTGGACTGCTCCCAGGGATTCACCGCGCAAGGAAGTGTGCGGCTGCGCAGGGCTCGCATAGAAGGTCTGTTGACCTTCGAAGGAGCCCGTCTGAACGGGGACGGCACAGCCCTGGACTGCGTGGCGATGCAGGTGGGCGACTTCGACTACAGAACCGCAGCACCGCTCTCAGGGCTGGTGGACCTCCGGTCCGCACAGGCCACCTGGTGCCAGGACAGCGAGCGGAGCTGGCCTGAGAAGGTGCTTCTGGAAGGGTTCACCTACGGCTCCATCCGATTCCGGGATACGCCGTCCGCAGCGGGCGAAGGCGAAACGCCCGACAGGGACGAGGTGGCCCGTCGCCTGGCGTGGGTCCGTCGGAATCCCGGGTATGCCCCGCAGCCGTACGAACAACTCGCGGGCTGGTACCGGCGCATCGGCCACGACGACGACGCCCGCCGCGTGCTCCTGGCCAAACAGCGCCACCGACGCCTCACCCTATCCCTGCCGGCACGGGCGTGGGGGCACCTGCTCGACGTGACCGTAGGCTATGGCTACCGGCCCTGGTTGGCAGGCGTCTGGCTCCTGACACTGACCCTGCTGGGCGCCCTGGTCTTCGGTACCCACTCTCCCACCCCGGTGAAGCCGGGTGAAGGCGTCCCGTTCCAGCCCCTGGTCTACACACTCGACCTCTTGATTCCCATCGGTGGTCTGGGACAGCGCGTGGGGTGGTACTGGTCGAACAACGGCCTCCAGTGGCTGGCCTACCTGCTGATCGCTTGCGGTTGGATGCTCACGACCGCCGTCATCGCCGGTGTCACCCGCACCCTGCAGAAGAACTAGCGATCGACAGTTGAGTTCAGGCGTCGCCAGCAGAGCAGTGCGCATCCGAGGATGAGGAAGGCTTCGTGGATGTCGTCGCGGATCTCCCAGCGGATCCGCAGGCGGCGACACCAGTGCAGGTGGGCGAAGGCACGCTCGACAACCCAGCGTTGAGTGCCGAGTCCGGAGCCGTGTTCGGTGCCGCGTCGCGCGATCAGCGGCTTCACTCCCAGCACGCGTCCTGCCCCGGTCAACAGGGCTTCGTCCCGTCTTCGATCCCCCTTGAACGCACGGATGTGGGAGCCGTCGACTGCCGTCCGGGAGAAGCCCAGGGCGTCCGCACCGCGGAGCCTGGCCAAGAGCGCTTCGTGGAGCCGGGGCCACACGCCGGCCTTGGTCCACTCGGCCAGGCGCCGCCAGCAGGTCATGCCCGAACCGAAACCAAGTTCCGGTGGCGGGTGTTCCCAGGCGGTCCCGGTGTGCAGCACGAACAGGATCCCCCTGAAACACCAGCCTGTCCGGATGCCGCTTGCGCCCCGGATGCCGGACCCGACGTTTCGTTAGGAGTTCTAAGGCGAGCGGGGCCGCACCTCGGAGTGGAATGCGGTCGGAAACGCGTCCTTGGTGTCAGTGGGGGACGCGGTCCATGGAGGTGGGGGTGGCGAAGACCTCGTCAAGGCTGGTGGCGTCGATGGCGCGGTCGAACCAGAGATCCAGGAGCGGCAGGTCCGTGCAGGTGGTGACGCGCTGACGGGCTTCTTGCGTCAGCGGGAGGCCGCGGCGCTCCATCAGACGCAGCAACTGCTCGGCCTTTCCAGCCAAGCGTCCCTCCTTGAACCCCTCCTTGAACCCCTCCTTGAAACCTTCCTTGAAGCCTTCTTCCAGCCCTGCGAGGCGGGCGTCGCCCACGATGGTGCCTCGCCTGGGGGTGAAAGGTGTTTCCATCAGGTTCCTTCAGACTTTCGGGAGCGTTCGCAGCCCACGCCGCGTGTGGTCAAGGCGGGGGCGAGTGCTGGGTCTGCTCTACGCGCAGGGGCAGGCCAGTTCGGGCGTCGTGCGGTTCGGTGAGCATGTCACCACGGCCAGGGCGAGGTACGACGGGCGTTCGAGGTAGTGGCCGTACGACACGTCGCCGCCCGCGTGCAGCCGTTCGGCGGCGGCGTCCACCAGCCGAGCCAGGCGGGCGGTGTCCCGGTCGTGCTCCGCGGCGAACCGCGGGGCGTACTCGGCCAGGCGCTCACTCAGCCAGGCCACAGCCTCCTTCGCGTCCTCCCAGGTGCCCCTCACCAGTGAGCGCGGTTTGACGAGCCAGTACGCCGTCTCCAGGGGCGGGAGGTCCGACGTGCGGAACTCCGAGGCGACTTGGCGGTAGCGCTCGATCAGTTCCGGCCTGCTCCCGGCCGGGGGCGGATCGGGGTGCGGGGGCCGTCGTAGGGCCTCGTCGTCGAAACGTGCCTTGGGGCCGGTCCAGAGGTAGGCGTGGTGGTGCACGTGTTGCTCCCGGAGGGCGGAGCGCCGGCCGGACGCGGGGAGGGGCCCGGTCCGGCCGGCGACGGGGGAGGAGAGGGACGAGGGTCAGGCGCCGAGGCCGAAGCGGGCCGGGTCGATACCGGCGGCGTCCAGTTCCTCCGTGGTGAACCGCAGCGGCGCTGCGTCCGGCCGCTTGCTGTCGCCCAGCGCCCAGGCGTCCTCGCCGATCCGGGCGAGGGTCACGCACCCTTCCGTGCAGGGGCCGCCGCACGCCTTGGTCAACGAGGCCGCGCTGATGTCGAGGGCGTAGAGGTTGGTTCCGTTCTGCATGACTGCACCTTCCAGCTCGTCTGACGCGGCCGGGTCCGGCCGCGCCCGCCCGTAGTGGGCGGGAGTGCACGGAGGGGGCGGGCCGCCTGGTGTTTCCGCAGGTGAGCGGCGGATACGGACGGCTCGTCCCGGATCTCCGTGACCTCAGAGTGGCGGTCGGACGGGGGCGGGGACGAGTGTGGCACCCCGTACGCTGAGTCAGCGTACGGACACGAAGAGTGGACGGTACGTCTGATGATCCGTCAGTCTTGGGGTGGACGCGGGCGGCGGAAGAGACGGCCGTCGCGGTGCGGTGCGGAGGCAAGGAAAGGGGCGGCGGATGGACGTGGTCGGGGTCGAGGGGGAGGCGGCGGCCGGGAGCGCCGGCGGTGTGCGGGCGGTTCCGGCGGGGCCGGTGGGGGAGTGCGAGCGGGAGCCGCATCCGTCGGACAGCCTGCGGACGTTCGGGGCCGTCGTCCAGGCGCTGCGCGAGCACGCGGGGCTGAGCCGGGCCGACCTCGGCGCGAGGGTCCAGTACTCGAAACACACGGTCGAGTCGGTGGAGTTGGGACGCCGGATGCCGGACGAGGCGTTCGTGGAGCGCGCGGAGGAGGCCCTGGGCAACACCGGTGCGCTGCGGAAGGCCGCGCGGCATCTGACGCGGGGGGAGGCGGGGCTCGCGGCGTGGTTCCGGCGGTGGGCGAGGTTGGAGCGGGAGGCGGTGAGTCTGTGTACGTATGAGTGTCGCTTGGTGCCGGGGTTGTTGCAGTCGGAGGGGTATGCGCGGGCGGTGTTCGAGGGCACGATCCCGCTGCGGACGGACGAGGAGTTGGAGGTGCAGCTCGCTGCACGGATGGAGCGGCAGGTGATGATGCGGGAGCGGCCGACGGTGCCGTTCAGCTTCATCGTCGAGGAGCACGTGTTCCGGCGGCAGTTCGGGGATGCCGAGGCGATGCGTGGGTTGGTGGACCACGTACTTGAGCTCACGGCTCCGCGTAACGTGACGCTCCAGGTGGTGCCGGTGGAGGCGCGGTTGCATGCGTGTCTGGATGGGCCGTTGCAAATTTTGGAGACGGCCGAGGGCCGACGGCTCGGGTACTCAGAGGGGCAGCAGAACGGTCGGCTGATCTCCGACCCGAAAGAGATGATCCTGCTCTGCCAGCGCTATGACACACTGCGCTCGCAGGCCCTGAACCCGACCGAATCCCGGGACCTGCTGGAGCGACTGCGAGGAGAGCTATGAGCAGCGGCACGTCGGAACTCGCCTGGTTCAAGTCCAGCCACAGCGGCAGCCAGGGCGACAGTTGCGTGGAGGTCGCGATCGCCGAACAGGCGGTTCACGTCCGGGACTCCAAGGACGTGACCCGCCCGTCCTTCGCCGTCGGCCGTGAAGGCTGGGGGCAGTTCGTACGGTTCGCGTCGGAGCGATGAACGACTTGGGGGCGTGCCGTCCACTGGAGCAGCGGGCGGCACGCCCTCACCGCGTCTCTTTCGTGGGGCCGTATCCCAGGGCCGCGCGGTTGATGAAACGGTCACCGAGGTCGCGCACGGGCGCGGGCTTCGGTTGCTTCGCAGTGCTCTTCGCCGTGGACTTCTTCGGGGCTGGCTTCTTGCCGCCCGCATGCTTGGTTGCTGTCGCCTTCGCCTGCTTGGCCTTCTTCGCGGCCGGCGTGTTGCGTGCAGCGAACCTCTTGCGGGCCGCTGAGAGCCTTTCGCGTTCTGCAATGGCTACGTTGGTGGGGAGGGCCTCGGCGAGAACGCGGGCCCGGCTGAGCGCGTAGCGCGCTGCACTCCAGTTCTTTCTACTCATGGCCGAATTCGCCAGGCTGATGGCGTGCTGCAAGGCTCTGATCTTCGCGGGCTGCTTCCGAGGTATCTCGGACCCGGCTCCGCTGCTGCGCTTCTGCCCGGCGGCTCGGGTACGCCAATCCGTACCTGAGCTCAGGACGACGATTGACCGAGGGTTGCTGCTCTGGTTTACGCGTACCACGTGCGTTGTTCCTTGGTTGAGCGGTGGGGCAGGCCCTGGGGTGGCCACCAGGCGGGGCCACCCCAGGGGCGGGTCAGTCGTGGCGAGGACCCTGACCGGGAGGCGGGGTGAGGGTGGATCGGTAGGTACCGGACTCGCCCTCGATGAGCGGGTTCTCCAGGGTCAGGCCGGCGGCGGCCATGCGGTCGTACTCGGCGAGGATCAAGTTCTTGGTGCGGTACTCGCCATGCGCCTTCATGTCGTTGTCGCGGGTGACGTTGAAGGTGTCGAGGATGTAGGCGGTGTCGTCGCGGTTGATCCCGTAGAGGTGGAAGAAGAGGGCGTCCAGTTCGGCGCGGATCACTGCGCGGCGGTCCTCGTCCCAGCGGAACGGGGCGCCGGTGTCGCCGAGGTCGCGGGCGAATGGAGTCAAGTCTCGGCAGGTATATGTGAGCTCAAGCGTCCGCCGCGAAATGAAATTCTCATGGGGTGCGAGTTGGTGCGGTGTTGGTACAGGAGTCTGCTCAGATGTCCCCTGAGGAATGCTGGGCTGGCTCAATGAATTGCGAAGAGTGTAATCGTACGGGAAGGAATTGTAGACAGCCAGGAGGAGGTTGAGGTCTTTCGCTTCCGGTCCTGCGGAAATGATCCAGCCGTACGATGCCGCGCCCCATGGAATCAGAGCCGAGATTGCAGTTCGGTCATCAGTGCTTCGTGCCACACGACGATGCCCAAGGAGTGCAGTGCGGCATCCGAAATCGCGACGCGCCAGTCGATCTTCGGTGGCCTCGACTGATACCCAGTATTGCGGTTGCACTCGAAAATCGGCATCGGTGAGGTTTTCGATCGAGACGAGTCTATCTCCTGCGGCGTCCGCGAATCGGTGTGTGAATTGATGACCCATGCGCCCCTCATACAGGGGGAGCAGTCTGTTATCGCCGCGAATCAGCGCGTTACCGGCCGGGTGCCAACCGTCCCTAAGGAGGTCAGTGAAGGATTCACCGTTCTGAACGTCAGGACGGAATAGATGGGCGTCATTGGACATGTGAAACATGGTCATAAGTGAGATGCCCCAGGCGTTACCATCGATCTCTTTGGTCTTGTCTACGAGGACTGGCATTCGGCGGTAAATTCCGAGAGTGATCTCTGCGTCTCGGCGAGATCGAAAGACCGGGCATGTCCCCGTGTTTGGGTTCAATAGGGTGATTTCTTCGGGTGTGAGGCTGAAGGTCTTAGTCGGGTTTTTGAGCTCTTCTGGGTTGTGGAGGAAGAACCCGAAGCGCGCGGATCCCTCGGTGCAGTGAGGGCCGGTCAGAGAGAATACGCAGAACTTAAATGACCTATGCACGTCGGGAAAGATGGGTGCTGCATTCTCGAAGTCGAAAAGAGCGGCCAGTGACTCGTGTTGGACAATATCTTTGAAGAAGAATTGCGTTGTTGCGTCCGTTGCAATCCCTGTTGGAACGATCATGCCAGTCCGGCCGTGCGGGCCGGTGAGGATACGATCCGTCTCTGCGAAGACCGCATACGTGTTGATGTCGCCGCGCGCTGTCAGAGGGAAGCGATTGCTCATGCGCAGGAAGTGGCTTTCGCCTTCCGCGCGACGCTTAGCTGCGCCGAACTCGGTGAAAAGGCGCCTACCGTCTGGATCGCCACTTAGAGCAGCGATAAGCTTCTTCCGGGAAGCTGCGTTCTTTGCCTTGGCGATCAACGGCGACCGCTGCGCGAAGAACTCCTGCTCCTGGAGCTTGACACGCTCCCACGGCGGATTCCCCACCACCGCATCGAACCCACCGGCCCACCCCGTCCCCGGCTGGACGCCCGCCCCCGACTTCGGGACCGCGAACACCTCCGGGAACTCCAGGTGCCAGTGGAAAAACCGGTACTGATCCCGCAGGCTCATGATCTCGGCGTGCGTGGTGTCCGGCACCGCCGACTGGTCACGCCCACGCAAGGCGCGGAACACTTGGTCGGTCGGAGCCTCCGGCGCCCCCTCCCACTTCGGCCAGACGAACGCGGCGCACCAGGCGTCGGCGGCGTGCAGGTCCTGCACGTACGTCGCGGACTCCACGTAGGCCTGGTACGCGGACTCCTGCGCCCGCACCTGCTCCAGGGAGTCGGTTGGCGCAGCTGTGATCCGGGCGAGTTCGGCGGCGTACTGGTCATTGCCAGGCAGGACGTCCGTGTCGAACAGCAACTCGTCCTGGCCACCACGCTGGGCCTTGTTCCGCTTGACCAGCCCAGCCGCGTATTTCTTGTCGTCCCCCTCGATCGGCTTGAACGCGTCGTCCGGCACGCCCTCCGCCAACAACTTGGGCGTCGCGCCGATCAAGCCGTTGCCGTGCTTAACGTGGGCGTCCAGGAACCCAAGCGGCTTACCCGGATCCAGCGCCTCCAGCCACAGCGAGACCTTCGCCAGCTCCACAGCCATCGGGTTGAGGTCCACGCCGTAGATGCAACGCGCGACGACCTCGTGCAGCGCATGCCGCACTGCGTCGACCGTCGGCTCCGGGTTGCGCTCCCGCACCGACGCAACCCGCTTGGCGATACGCCGAGCTGAAGCGACGAGGAAGTGCCCAGACCCACAAGCCGGGTCGCAGACCGTCAGTGACAGCAGCTCGTCGACGATGTCGTCAGCCGGGTCGGGACGGCCGGCCTCCGTGGCCCGCTGCTCGCCCCGCTTCACCGCGTCGTCTATGACCGGATCCAGCGTCGTGTCCAGCAGGCACTCGATCAGCGACGACGGGGTGTAGTAACTACCGGTCGTCTTACGACTGTTGCCCGCGACCTCGATCAGCTCGAAGGTCCGGTCCGTCGCCGAGTGCTTCGGCTCCAGCTCCAGCAGCGACTCGTAGACCGAGCCCAGCTCCTCCGCGTCCAGGTGCCGGTAGTCGACGGACCGCCACCGCCGCGCACCCGGGTCCCGCACCTGCGCCAGATGCCGCACGGCGGCCAGCAGCGACTCGTTGGACAGCTTCAGCCCGTCCAGCGGGGCGTCGGCCTCCGTGTGCGTGAACAGGCCACCGAGGCCGGGCAGCCCCAGCTCAGGACGGCCCTCTTCCTTCCCCAGCGCGTCGAGGACGATCCGCAGCGCCTCGTACTGGTCACCGTGCGCCGTCCCCTGCCGCCGCCGGGCCCGTTCCCGCAGCCGCGCCGACGAGAAGTACCGCTCGTACGCCTCCCGTTGCCGCTCACTGGCGTTCGGGTCGAGCAGGGCGTCCCGGTCCTCAGCCACAAACACGAACAACAACCGGTACACCAGCCGCAGCAGCGCATCCCGCAGCGCCTTCGGGTCCACGTCCTCCCGCAGCCGCACGTTCTCCGGATGCCGCAGGAACCCGGTCCCGAGCACGGTCAGCGCGTTCTGCACGCCCAGCCGCAGCTGGTCCAGCGCCCGCGCGCCCGAAGTGACGGCCTCCGTCCGCCACTTCTCCAGCCAGCACCCGGCCGGCGCCGCCCCCTCCGGCACAGCGAACCGCGAAGCATGCAGCACGCAGTACAGCAGCACGAACTCGCTGAACAGCTCCCCGTCGAAGATCGCCTCAAGGTCGAACTCGACGTACGCCGCCGTAGCAAACGAAGACGAGTCCCGCAGCAGCCGCAGCCGGCGCCCGTTCGTCAGCACCGCCCACAGGTGGGCCTCGGTGCGGTTCAGGCAGTCCTGGAGCATCGACTGCGCCGGGACCTGACCGGCCGCCGGACGCTTATCCAACTCCTGGTTCCACGGCACCAGATGCACCAGCGCGGGACCGTGCCGGTGCGACACCGGGAACCGCTTCTCCGCATCCGAGTCGGCCGGGATGCCCCCCGCCCCGACCTCCGTCAGCGCACCGAAGTCCAGCTTGCGGAACAACTGGGCGAGCCAGTCGGAGCCCGCCCGGCCCGTCGGGTCAGCGGACGGCGCACCCGTGACCGGGTCCGAGGGCAGCGCGGCGCGCAGCTCGCGCCACAGCGGCTTGAGGTATTCCCAGGCGCGCTCGGCCTCGTCCCGCACGGGGACGGAGGCGGGCAGGCCGTAGTCGGCGGGCTTGGTGCCCGGCAGGTTCCGCGCCTCGGCGATGCGCAGCAGCATGTCGGCGGGGAGCAGACCGCCGACCGTGGTGACGGCGGTGAAGGCCAGGGCGGTACGAGTGGCGGCGGCGGACATCAGGCTTCGGCTCCGGACACGGTAGAGGCGGCGGGGGCGGCGGGCGGCACGTAGACGTAAACCCCGAGTACGTCGGCGGGCTCCTGCGGGACGACCTTCAGGCCGCGGACGATCTCTTCGTTGGCCTTGCGCACCCGGCGGTGCGAGGCGTCCAGTTCGGCGGCCAGGCGGGTGCCGTACTCGGTGAGGTGCTCGGCGAGGCCGGGCAGGCCCTCCAGCGCGCGGGTGATGAACTTGCGGGCGGACAACTCGTGGGTGTTGGCGGTGGCGCGCGCGCCGAGCAGCGCGGCGGCCGCGTCGTCGTCCAGCCAGCGGGCGCGCTGCGGCAGACCCTCGTAGGCCAGCAGCCGCGCGTCCTCGGCGACCACCTGCCGCTCACCCGAACGGGACGGCAGGGTGAGGTGGAAGCGGTAGCGGACCAGCAGCAGCGTCGTGCGGACGCTCACCGCGTCCGTCGTCACCACACCGCAGCGGCGGGCCGGGCGCGGACCCAGCGCCTTCGCGTCCAGCGCCGAGTCCAGGACGTACGAGGCGACGGCCCCGATCGCCGGATCGGTGCGGACGAGGGCGGCCTCGCCGCGGCCGATCGCCGGCGTGGTGCGGAACGGGATCTCGCGGTCCTCCTCGACCAGCCGGTTGCCCAGCGTGGCCGCGAGCGCGTCCCGCAGCCCGGCCGGGGTGCCGCCGACCTGCGCGGTGAAGTCACCGCTGCCGTCCCGCGGATCGCGCACGAGCGCGTCCAGGTCCCGCAGCGCCTCCAGCATGAACTCGCGGACCTCCTCCGCGCCGCCGAGCGCGGCCCGTACGGCGGCCACCTCGCGGGCCACCTCCTCCGGGTGGATGGCCCGCTGCGCGTACTTGGAACGGGAGGTCTTCTCCCGGTCGGCCGCCGACGTCCACTCCCGCTCGATGCGGTCGAAGGACTCCTGGTGGGCGTCCATCTCGAACAGGCTCTCCTGGCTGCCCTGCCGGCCGTGCAGCAGCAGCCACTCGACCACGGCGTCCGTGACGCCGCTCGCGGTCTCGTCCGGGACGGAGACGGAGATGCCGAGGTCCTTCTTGATCTGGCGGTGCTTCTTGAAGAGCACCTCCAGGACCTTGCCGTCGATGCCGTTGTCCTCGCCGTACATCGTGATGACGCGGACCTGGTCGCGCTTCTGCCCGTACCGGTCGACGCGGCCCTCACGCTGGTCGTGGCGGGTGGGGTTCCACGCCAGGTCGTAGTGGACGACGGCGTCGAAGTGGTGCTGGAGGTTGACGCCCTCGGAGAGGCAGTCGGTGGCGATCAGCACGCGCCGCACGGACGGGTCGCCGCCCTCCTCGGCGGCGAGCTGCTCGATCCGCTCCAGGCGCTGCTGCGGGGAGAGCGTGCCGGTCACGGCCGCGATCCTGGTCCTCTTGCCGAGCTTGCCGTCCAACTGCTGGGCGAGGTAGTCGGCCGTGGGGATGTAGCGGCAGAACACGATCGGGTTGTAGCCCTTGCCGATCAGGTCCTTCAGGTGCTTGGTCAGCGCCTTCAGCTTCGCGTCCCCCGCCGGGCCCATCAACTCCTCCGCACGCCCGGCGAGTTCCAGCAGGCGGGCGCCCGCGTCCTCCGACTCGGCGGCGCCGGGCGCCACGTCCATGCCCTCGTGCCGGTCGTTCTCGGCGGAGTCGGCGGCCACCGGGGCGCCCAGCACGTCCGCCTCGTGCGCGGTGCGGGCGGTGGCGGACTCGGAGCGGGTCTTCAGGGTCTGGGCGGCGGCGGCCGGGGACGACACCATGGAGCGCAGCAGGGCGATCACCGACCACCAGGCGATGCGGGCCTCCCGCTTGCCCTGCTCCCCGGCCGCGTGGACGCGGTCCGCGGCGTAGGCGATCGCGTCGTCGAGGAGCGCCCGGTAGGCGGGCGTCAGCTTGTACGGCTCGTCCTTCGTCCAGCGGTCGGACGGGAACGCGGTCCGCTCCGCCAGGGAGTCGTCGGCGAGGCCGTCCTCCTTGGTGAGGTAGTCGCGGACGTCGGCGCGCTTGCGGGCCACGAAGTGCTCGGCGAGCTTCGCCCGGCCCGCCGGCGTCTCCAGGTCCAGCGTCGCCAGCTCGGGCCGCACCAGGCCGAGCAGGTTGCGGAACGCGGACTCCTTGCCGGAGTGCGGGGTCGCCGTCAGCAGCAGCAGATGGCGGTCGGCGTCGGCGGACACCTTGCGCAGCAGCTCGTAGCGGAGCTGGTTCGTCGCGGAGGACGCGCCGCCCTGCGCGGGGTCGTCGGCAGCCACGCAGGTGTGCGCCTCGTCGACGATCACCAGGTCGGGGCAGTGCTTGACGAAGTCCTCACGGTGACGGGTCGACTTGATGAAGTCCGTCGAGATGATCGTGAACGGATGCCGGTCGAACAGCGACTGGCCCAGCTCCAGGTTCCGCTCCAGACGCGACACTGTGGACGCCAGCACCAGCTCCGCGTCGATGCCGAACTTCTCCCGCAGCTCGCCCTGCCACTGCTCGGCCAGCGCGGGGGAGCACAGCACCGCCAGCCGGGTCGCCTCGCCCTGCGCCAGCAGCTCCTTGGCGATCAGCCCCGCCTCGACGGTCTTGCCGATACCGACGTCGTCCGAGATCAGCAGCCGTACCGTGCGCTGCCGCAGCGCCATCAGCAGCGGCACCAGCTGGTAGGCGCGGGGCTCGACGGCGATCGACGCCAGCGAGCGGAACGGGCCCGCGCCCGACCGGAACCCGATGCGCAGCGCCGTGCGCAGCAGACCGGCGGCGCGCTGGTCGCCCAGGTCGTCCGGGCTCGGCGCGGCGAACTCGGCGGGGCGCACCTCCTCGAACGAGGGGAAGACGGCCGCGATGTCGTCCTCGCTCCCGCCCAGCGGGCGCAGCACCAGCATGTCGGGGGCGCTCTCGGGCAGCACCACCCATTCCCGGCCACGGGCCGCGACCAGCGAGCCGGCTGTGTACGTGAGGCTCATGGGATGTCTCAGTTCCTCGGGTCGATACGTCGGGAGGTCGAAAGGGGCGCGGGACGGTCAGCGCAGATGGAAGTAGGCGGCATGGTGCTCGACGACGGCGTCCCAGTCCGCGTCCGCAGGGAAGCGCAACACGTCCCAGCCCGCCTCCTCCAGGCGGTAACCGGCCTCCACGTCACGGGAGGAGTCGGCCGGCCGGTCCGGGGTGTCGACGAACACGGCGAGGTGGACGCCGTCCAGGCGGAACACCAGGTCGGGCCGGGCCGCCGCCGCGTCGACGAACACGTCGGCCGCGTCCGGCAGCCGGTAGCCCTTCGCCTTCAGCCAGCCGACCAGATCGCCCTGCGCGACGAGCGCCGCCAGGTCCGTCTCCAGCGGCGTCGGCACGGACACGGGGGAGTCCCCGGCAGCGGCGGGAGCGTCCGCGTCCGCCGCCGTGCTGCCGCCCGTGCCGGCAGCCGCCGCCGGTACGAGCCTGCGGAACACCTCGCTGCGCGACTCGCCCCGGTCCTCCCGCTCGGTGCGGGCGCCGGCCAGCCGCAGCAGCAGCGGGCGGGCGGTGTGCCGGCTCAACTGCCGGTGGTGGGCCTGGTTGGCGTACGTCAGCAGGCAGGTGTAGCAGCCGCGCGCGCACTTCTCCTGCTCGGAAGGACCGCCCAGGTCCTCGCCCGTGTCCGGGTCGAAGTGGCAGATCTCCAGTGCCGTCCGGGCGGCCTGCGCGAGCGCGTCCTTCTCGTGCTGAATGCGGCGCAGCACGCCCGCACCGCCCTCCGCGGCCTCCGTGAACAGCATCCGGCGGCGCGGCCCGTCGTCCGGGGGCAGCAGCTCCGCCGTCAGCTCGGAGTCCTCCAGCTCGAACGCCGCCTCGATGCCCCGCTCCAGGGCGTACAGGAACGACAGCGCCACCGGCTCCGGCTGCGGCTCGTCCAGCGTGACCACCAGGATGTTCCGGCGGTCCTCCACGTACGGCAGGACTCGCTTCTTGCGGCGCTTCTCGTTGCCGTCCTCGTCGACCACCGGCATGCCGGTGCCCTCGATGGCGTCCGCGGCGGCCCGGTCGTTCAGCCAGCGGCCGTCGCCCAGGTCCAGCCAGTAGCCGTCCGGCTCGCCCTCCTTGTCGCGGACCCGGCCCAGGTTGGTGATGCGGACGGTCGCCGAGTCGCCGTAGTCCAGGTCGAGGACGGGCGTCCCCTCCCCGTCCCTGACGTGCGAGGTGAGACGGCCCTTGCGGGCGCCGTGGTCCTGGAACGCGTACGACGTCTCCAGGCGGAAGCCTGCCCTGCGCCGCTCCTCCTCGTCGGAGGAGATCCGCTCACGCGGCGTGGTGTACACGGTGTGCAGGTGGAGGAGGCCGGTGCGCTTGCCGCGCAGCGGCTCGCCGCACATCGCGCACAGGTCGGAACCGGCCCTGACATCGTGGTGGTAGCCGCAGCCGTCACAGCGGCGGGCTTCTGCCGTCGCCAGGTCGCCCGAGGCGTCCGGCGGCAGCTGCACCCGGGTCACCTGGTAGCGGGCGCCCTCGTGGTAGATGAGCGCGCCGGGGCCGAACTCGCGGATCGCGAGGAACCGGGGCCGCTGCAGGTAGTCGCCGTCGGCGTTGCGGCGGTTGCCGGAACGCGGGATGTAAGCGGCCAGCGGCAGCCTCGGGAAGCTGTAGCCGGGCAGGAACCCCTCGGACGCCAGGTAGCGGTACGGGTTGAAGTCGCTCATCACCGACTTGCTGTCGGTGGAGCGGTTCAGCAGCAGGTTCGTCTGCGTCTCCGCCTCCCGGCGGCGGGTGCGCGCCCGGCTCTGCTCACCGGGGGAGAGGGTGTGGTCGACGACCCGCTTGTTCTGCTCGTACTGGTCGATGACGGCCGCCCGGAACAGGTCCCGCCACCGGTCGAACGCCGCGTCGAACTTCGCCGGGGCCCGCTCGATCCGGTCCTCGATCCACTCGTCGTACCACCAGGTCGTCGCCTCGAAGTCGGCGATCAGCGGGGCGAGGACCGTACGGGCCGCGACGACCGCACGGCGGCGGGCGCCCTCGTCCAGGGACAGGTCGCGGATCCCGTCGACCAGCGGCAGGGGCATCTGCGGGTCGGGGCGGTCGTCGCCGTCCGGGTCGTAGGCGACGTCGATGACGTGCGGGATCGCGGCGCCCAGCTCCATCCCGGTCTCCGCCAGCCAGATGCCCTGGAGGTGCGAGCGGACCAGGTCCTCGTTGGCGAGATCCAGGCGCGGCGGGGCCACCTGCCCCGACACCATGTCCCGGGAAAAGCGGAAGTAGTACTGGTCGTGGCTGTTGCCCGTCGCGCAGTACGTGGTCACCAGCGCGGGCTGGCCGGAGCGGCCCGCGCGTCCCGAGCGCTGCGCGTAGTTCGCCGGAGTCGGCGGCACGTTGCGCATCATCACCGCGTTGAGCGAGGCGATGTCCACGCCCAGCTCCATCGTCGGCGAGCAGTACAGCAACGGCAGTTCGGCGTCACGGAACTGCCGCTCGCGCTCCAGCCGGTCCTCCGGCGTGACCTGCGCGGTGTGCTCCCGCGCGAACAGGCCGGCCAGCTCGGCCGCCGCCGTACGGTACAGGTCGCGGAAGAACGGATTGACGCGCGGCCCCTCGCCGCTGCTGTAGGTGCGCGCCAGCGGGTCGACCGCGCCCCGCTCACCGTCACCGGCCCGCCAGATCAGCGCGGCGGCCGCCACCCGGTAGCCGAGGCGCTTCTCCGACGCACGGCGGCGGAAGGCCGGCCCCGAACGCTCGGGAACCGCCTCCACCTCACGCACGAGCTCGGCGTCCCGCAGCACCTTCAACAGGTCCTCGATGACGCACTGCACGTCCTCCAGCGAGGCCGACGCCTCACGCAACGCGGGCAGGTTCCGCCGCAGGTACTTGCCGAACTTGCCGCGCGCCGACAGGAACAGCGCCGACCGCTCCATGCCGGGCCGCGAACCGTACGGGTAGGCGGTGCCGACGGTCGGCTGGTCCGAGTCGCTCAACACCCACGGGCCGGTCAGGCGCTCCTCGCTCGCCCGCTGCAAGGTGTCGAAGTCGTCGCGGAAGTACTGCACGTCGATGGCCAGTTCACGCCGCATGTGGTCGAGCAGCGTGCGGCCGATCTCCTCGCGCAGATGCGGGTCGGCGTCGCGCAGCACCGCGTGCGCGGACTGCCAGCGGTCCGGCTGGGCGGCGACCCAGTCCAGGTCCTCGTAGCCGATCCGCAGCAGACCCGTCTGCTCCAGGTTCGGCATCGTGATGCGCCAGCCGCGCTCCAGGTCGCGGTAGAGGCGGTACCCGACGACGTCCCGGAACACCTTCGCCGCCCGCTTCTCCATGGACGGAGGCAGGTTGGTGCCCGACGCGTAGTCGCGAGGCGTCAGACCCATCACCTCGGTGACGGCCTCGGCGAGGTCGTCGTGGCGCAGCCCGTCCTCACCCGCCCGCACAGCCGCCTGGTACAGCGCGCCGCGCAACTGCGTCACCTGGGCGAAGTCGTTGAAGTGCCCTGCCTGCAGGGACGCGTCCTGCCGGTTGTCGACGAAGGTGAGAAGCTTGCGCGCCTCCTTGCCCAGACTGTCCTCGGGCACCGCCCGCAAGGACTTCACGATCGACGCGGAGATCAGCGAGGTCGCCGACGAACGCCCCTCCTGGTCCAGGGTGGCCAGCTTGGCGAAGTCCCGCCCGCGCGTCTGCTCGTAACTGACCTGGCAGTGCACGCAGAAGAGGAACGGCGCCGGCACGAACGCCGCCACCAGGCCCTCACCGGACTCGTTGCCGTGGGCGTCCACGACAACCCGCTTCGGCAGACGGGGGCGGTAGGACTTCTTGACGGTCATCCCGCCGTTCGCGTCCGGCTCCAGCCACGACTCCGGCAGCCGGCGGTCGTCCACGGCCTTCTGCGGATCGGCCGGCCACTCGTAGTCCTGCCCCGGCATGCCCAGATACAGGTAGCCCTCGCCCTCGCGGCCCCCGGAGGCGGAGGTGTCCCGGCGCGGCTCGTACCGGAAGGCGCCGCCGTCCTCGCTGCGCCAGACCGTCAGGTACTCCTGACCGCACTCACGGCAGAAAGCCAGCGGGAACAGCGGCTTGCCGCCGCTGTCCGGCTGCTCCAGCTGATAGGTGCGGGTCAGCGGCCGGGTGAGCGGATCTTCCAGCGTCGTGTAGACGGTGTCGCCCTTGGACAGGAACTGGTGCAGCCGGAACGCGAACAGCGGCCGCTCCGTCACCGGGTGCTTGGCCTGCGCGCCCGCCTCCAGCGTGGTGCGGATCGCCTCCCGCACGGTCTCCTCGGCGACACCGGACACGGCGGACAGCTCCGCCGCCGCCTCCTCGACGGTGGCAGGGGCACGGCGGCGCAGCCGGCCCGTGCCCTCCTCCTGCTTCAGCCCGAACCGCGACTCCACCCAGCGCGCCAGGGAGTCCTTCGTCAGCGCCTCGTACGACCGGGGCGCCGAAGGCACCCGCAGCCGCTCGGCGGGCACGGACTCTGGCGCCTCATCGGTGGCCCGGATCAGGGTCTCGCCGATGACCCGCTCCGGCAGCACCGTCGTGCCGAACAGCCGCCTGGCGACCTTGGCCACCTCACGCCGCTGGTCGTCCCAGGTGCCCTCGGTCGACATGGTCGCCGAGGTGCCGATGCACTGCAGGGACTCCGACGCCCGGCAGGCCTCACGGACCCGCCGGATCAGGAACGCCACGTCGGCGCCCTGCCGGCCCCGGTAGGTGTGCAGCTCGTCGAAGACGAGGAACTGAAGTCCCTCCGCCATGCGGATCAGGCTGTCCCGGTCGTCCGGCCGGGTCAGCATCAGCTCCAGCATCACGTAGTTGGTCAGCAGGATGTCCGGCGGGTTCTTGCGCAGCTCACGGCGCTCCTCGCTGGACTCCTGGCCGGTGTAACGGGCGAAGGTGACCGGCTCGCGGCCCTTCCCGAAACCGTGGCGCAGGTACTTCTCCAGCTCCCCGAGCTGCGAGTTGGCCAGCGCGTTCATCGGATAGACGACGATCGCCCGCACCCGGCGCTCGGCGCTGGGTCCCGCAGCCTCACGCTCCTTCAGGACGCGGTCGACGATCGGCACGATGTACGACAGCGACTTGCCGGAGCCGGTGCCGGTGGTCAGCACGTAGGAGTCGCCCGCCTGCGCGGCCTCGATCGCCTGGCGCTGGTGGAGGTGGAAGGTCAGCGGCCGTCCGTCCGGACGCGACGAGGTCTCCCTCTTGCCCGCCTGGAAGATCTCCGCGCACCTCGGGTGCAGGACGCCGTCCCGCACCAGGTCGGTGACCTGGCCGCCGTCGGCGAAGAACGGGTTCAGCGACAGCCACGGGTCGGGCCACTGCGACTTCGCCCGCAGATCGTCGGCGACGAAGCCCTCGATGCGCGCGTCCCGGATCACCGTGCCGCTCTTGGTGAAGCTCTCGTACTCGGTGATCAGGTCGGCGTGGATGCCGAAGACGTCCATCGCCTCCGGCAGACGCGGCTGCCTGCGCGGCGCGGGCGCGGGTACGGCGGGGACCCGCTCGGGAAGCAGGGCGCGCAGCCGCGCCACCGGGTCGGACTCCTGCCAGTGCGGAGCGAGCAGGGCAGCCGTCGGGTCCTGGGAGAGCGCGAGCGGGACCAGCACCTCGCGGACCGACGCGCCGTTCTCCGGCCGGTGTTCGGCGTCCTTCTCCAGCAGACGCTCCACCAGCCGGACCAGACCGGCGGGCAGATCCGGACGCACCAGCGTCAGCTGGGGCGGCAGCTCCCGCAGATGCTGCTCGGAGATCTCGTAGTGGGTCCGGCCGGAGAACGGCGGACGGCCGATGAGCAGTTCGTACAGGATGCAGCCGAGCGCGTAGAGGTCGGCGGAGGCGGAGACCTGCTCGGCGCGGAACTGCTCGGGCGCCATGTAGCGGGCCGTGCCGAGGCTGACGCCCGTGCTGGTCAGGCGCGTCTGGTCGGGGTCGTCGACGATCGAGCCCATCCCGAAGTCGAGGACCTTGACGGTGCCGTCACCGGTCAGCATCACGTTGGCCGGCTTCAGGTCGCGGTGGACGACCCCGGCGGTGTGCGCGGCGGTGAGCCCGGACGCGATCTGCGCGCCGATGGCGGCGACCCAGGAGACCGGCAGCTGGGGTTCCTCGTCGATGAGGTCGGCGAGCGGACTGCCGTCGAGCAGCTCCATCGCCAGGTACGGCAGTCCGCCGCCGTCCGCGGTGTCGTCCACGCCGCCGTCGATCAGGAGCGTGAGGTTCGGGTGCCCCTGCGAGAGCATGCGCATGATGCGCACCTCGCGGCGGAAGCGCGCGGTCTCCTTGCCGGACCCCGAGGCGTCGATCGCGCCCCCGGTCCGGCTGCGCAGCAGGGTCTTGACGGCGACCTGCCGGTGCGGGGAGTCCGGGGCGGCCTTCAGGTCCTCGGCCCGGTGCACCTCGCCCATGTTCCCGCGCCCGACGACGCCTGTGATGCGGAAACGTCCGCCGACTGTCCCCAACCCCACTTACCCCTCCCCATTCACCCGTTTTGTACGCGGTGGATGCGTCCCGCAAGGGAGCGTATACCGTCCCGGTTGAAGAGGATTATGCAATCTGTTTACGTTGTCAACGCGTCGACTGTGTTGTTAGTGCGATCGACGTATGTGTCTGCAGGCTGACATCCGGGCGCCTCGCAACGTGGTAGAGCTCGCGGCCGGCCAGTCGACCAGTCGACCGGCTGGGCGGGTGCTTCCTGAGCGGCGGCGCGTCGTGCAGCTTCCGGATGGCGGCGCCCGCCGCGGCCCACGCCGTCGGCGACCCGGTCGACGGCCCGCCGAGGCGCCCAAGCGTCGTCCCCGGGAGTGCGGCGGTCGCGAGCACGGGCGGCTTGCGCCACAGGACCTCCGGGTCGGGACCGGCGCGAGGGGCATCGCCTCGACCTCGACGTCGATGCGCGCCTGATCGGCGTCCACCTTCCAAGGGATGAGTGCTCGTCGTCCGTACCGCAGTGATGTCTCCCACGCCCGCTGGGCCTTGATCGAACCGGTCTTCACCGCTTGGCGAGCCGGGCGAACGGGTCCCGGCACGGCGGCCCGGGTGCACGACTTACGGGAGATCGTCAACGCGATCCTGTACGTCAACCGCACCGGCATCCCGTGGGAGTACCGCACGACTTCCCGCCGTACAAGACCGTCTACGACTACTACGCGAAGTGAGGGCCGACGGCACCACCCAGCAGGTCCACGACCTGTTGCGCGACAAGACCCGTCGATCCCACGGCCGTCACCGTCCACCAGCCGCACCCGCCGTACGACACCGCCATCGCGTTCCTTGACCACCCGCACACCGGCCTCCCCGAGCCTGCACTCGGAGGGCTCAACGAGACCTCCACCGCCACGGCGCCGGGTCCGGCATCACCGGAAGGTGTCCAGACAAGGAGATACTCGGCCGCTACAACTTCACCGGCTCCGTCCTCGTCGGCGGGAGTCTGCGTCCGCTGTGCGACCCGGACGCGCCGGAGCTCGATGAGGACGGCGACGGCGAGCAGGAGTGGCAGGCCGAACACCGAGCGGGGGCCGCCACACTCCCCGGCCGGCGCTCGGTTCAGGGCCCAAGGGGACAGGGCGGCGTCTTCAGTGCGGGAGTGGACCACGTCGCTCAGGGCTGCATCGGCCGAACCGTTCACGGGTGGGCTGCACCGGCGGCGGGACGGCGGGTGGTGGGAAGGTCTGGCACTTCGGCAGTGCGGGCCGAAGCGGGATCCAGTGACACGTCGATCACATCGACGAGTCTGCGCAGCTTGTGCTGTGCGCGCGGCGCGTCGGACCGCGGCACGCGTACGACGGCCGTGGCCGAGTCCGGTGATGAGGTGGTGTATGCAAGGTCGAGCACGTGGTGGTTGTTGAGGGTGGCGGCAAGGCGTGCGAGCGTTCCGTGGCCGGGCCGGAGCGTGACGGTGAGCCGGGTGTGTTCCATGGGTGGTGGTCCTTGTCTATGGGGGCCGTGGTGGGGCCGGAAAACGAAAAAGACCCCTCGCGAGGTGCGAGAGGTCTGCGTGCGGGCGGTGAGCCGGGGAGGGTTACTCCTGCGGGCTCGGTGCCGGCACGCTGCCGCTGGTAATCAGCTGCTGCTGCATGCGGGCATGCTGGCAGAACCCGGCTGCCGCTCGGAAGGCCATCTCATAGTGCGGACGAGGGGAGGGGCCGGGGCGTGCCCCCTGGTGTGCTGGGGCACGTCCCCGGGCCTGGGGGCGTCGGAGGGTCAGCGGGCTGCTGCGGGCAGATGGAGGCGGCCGTCGTGGACTTCGGCGATCTGGTCGACGGCGGTGAGGCGGGTGCGGTCGTGGGTGACCAGGACGGTGGCGGTGGCCTGCTGGTGGGTGAGGCGGGTGATCAGGTCGATGATCGCGGCGCCGCGTTCGTGGTCGAGGGCGCTGGTGGGTTCGTCGACCAGGAGGACGGTGGGGTCGTTCATCAGGGCGCGGGCGATGTTGACGCGCTGGCGCTGGCCGCCGGAAAGCTGGTGCGGGCGGCGGCCCGCGAGGTCGGCCAGGCCGACCGCGTCGAGCAGGTCGAGGGCGCGGGTGCGGGCCTTGGCCGGTGAGCGGCCGTCGAGCTGGGCCATGACCTGGAGCTGTTCGGCGGCGGTGAGGGAGGGCAGCAGGTTGGGCTGCTGGAAGACGATGCCGATCTTGTGGCGGCGCAGATCGGTGAGCTCGCCGCGGCTCATACCGGTGGTGAGAATGCCGTCGATGGTGACGGCGCCGGTGTCGGGGGTGATGAGGGTGGCGGCGACGGCAAGGAGGCTGGACTTGCCGGAGCCGGAGGGGCCGATCACGGCCGCGAGGCTGCCCTTGGGGACGTCGAGTGTGACGTTGTCGAGGGCGGTCAGTCGGCTGTCGCCGTCGGGATAGGTGAGAGTGATGTCGGTCAGGTCAAGGCTCATCGGGCGCTCCCCAGGGCGGTCAGCGGGTCGACGGAGGTGATGCGGCGGATGGCCAGGCCCGCGCCGAGGAGGCCGAGGAGGATCACCACGGCGGCCGGGAGCAGGACGGTTGTGGGGGTGAGGAGGAAGGGCACGGCGCTGCCGGAGACGAGCGCCCCGAGACCTGCGGCGAGGCCGGTGCCGAGCAGGGTGCCGCCGACGAGCAGGACGACGGCCTGGCCCAGTGCGTCCTTGAGGAGGTTGGCCGTGGAGGCGCCCAGCGCCTTGAGGACGGCGACGTCGCCGCTGCGCTGGATGGTCCACACGGTGAAGAAGGCGCCGATGACCAGGGCGGAGATGGCGAACAGGAAGCCGCGCATCAGCTGCAAGGAGCCGTTCTCGGAGGCGTAGGAGCCGATCGCGGAGAGCGAGTCGTCCTTGGAGAGCGTCTTGGTGCCTGCGGCCTGGTCGGTGGCCGCCAGATCGGCGTTGGAGGTGGTGGTCAGGGCGATCACGGTCGCAGCCGGGCCGTCACCGCCGGTGGTGGGGGGCGCGGTCTCCTGCCAGACATCGAGGCTGGTCCAGATCACTGGGGTGTGGCTGAACGAGGCATCGCCCTTGACGGCGGCTACGGTCAGCCGGTCACCGGCCAGGGTGAAGGCGTCCCCCGCCTTGAGTCCGAGGTCGTCGGCAGCCGTGGTGGACAGCACCACCGACTTACCGTTGATCTTGTCGCTGTCCGGGGCGAGGCGGGAGCCGGGCTGGATGCCGAAGGCGGATACCCCGGTGCTCCTGTCGCCGGCGGTGGCCTTGGTGGTGGTGATGCCCAGCGGTTCGGCACTTTCCACGCCGGGCGTCTTGGACCACTGCTGCCACTGCTTGGCGATGACGGTGGAGTTGGAGTAGGACACGTCCTGGCCGCCGCTGGGCGCCTGGAAGGCGATCCTGTCGGCCGGCAGGCCGGTGATGGCGGAGACGTTCTGCCGGCCCAGCCCGGCAGTCAGTCCGGACAGCAGGCCGACCAGCAGGGTGATGAGCACGATGACGGTCCCCATCAGGGCGAACCGCCCCTTGGCGAACTTCAGGTCTCTCCAGGCGACGAACACGGCTTTGGCCTGCCTTTTTCTGGCTGCGGATGAGGTAAGCCTCCACCATTGCCGTCAGCCCCCCGCGCACACATCTGGCTCAGGACAGCACTTGGCGGATCGAAGGACGGCGCGCGAGTTGTAACTTTCGATGGAGGCCGCGTTGGGGTGTGCGTCCTTAGGCTGGAGGGACTGTGAACACCACCGCTCCCTCCCTGACCCCGACCACCCGTGCACTGGCCTGGTGCCTGCACCTGCTGATCGTCGCGCTCCTGGTCCTGGCGGCGGGCCGGGCCGTGGCCGATAGCGAGCCGCACGCAGCGATGACCGTCGTCGTGGCCGCGGCGTGCGCCGTGGCGTACTCGGCCGGGCCGGCCCTGCCGCGCATCCGCCGCTCCCCGCGGGCCGCCGCAGTGTGGCTGGCCGCCGTGGGTGCCTGCTGGCTGGCGCTGCTGGCGCTGTCCGCCGACGCCGTCTGGGTCGCCTTCCCGCTGTTCTTCCTCCAGCTCCACCTGCTGCCGCGCCGCGCCGGTCTGGCCGCCGTGGCCACGACCACCCTCGCGGCGATCACCGGCTTCGCAGCCCATCAGGGCTCTTTCAGCCTCGCCATGGCGATCGGCCCAGCTCTGGGAGCCGCGGTCGCCGTCGCGGTGGTGTGGGGATACCAGGCACTGTTCCGTGAGAGCGAACAGCGCCGTCGCCTGATCGTGGAACTCACCGCCACCCGCGTCGACCTGGCCCGTGCCCAGCACACCGCCGGTGTACTGGCCGAACGCGAACGCCTGGCCCGCGAGATCCACGACACCCTCGCCCAGGGGCTGTCCAGCATCCAACTGCTCCTGCGCGCCGCCGAACGTGCCCTGCCCGGCACTGAGGAAAGCCCCGCTGCCCGCTACGTGGACCAGGCACGCCAGGCCGCCGTGGACAACCTCGCCGAAGCCCGCCGCTTCGTCGCCGCCCTCACCCCGCCCGCCCTGGAGGACTCCACCCTGGCGGGCGCCCTGGAGCGCTTGTGCGCCACCACTTCCGCCCGGCACCCCGTCACCGCACGCTTCCACCTCACCGGTGACCCCCTGCCGCTGCCCACCGCACACGAGGTCGCCCTGCTGCGCGTCGCCCAATCCGCCCTCGCCAACACCGTCCGCCACGCCGGCGCCACCCGTGTCGAGGTCACCCTCAGCCACCTCGGCGATCATGTCGCCCTCGACGTCGTCGACGACGGCACCGGATTCGACCCCGGCCGGGTACCGGCCGCCGACCCCGGCAGCGGCGGCTTCGGCCTGGCCGCCATGCGCGCCCGCATGCACGCTCTCGGTGGCAGCCTCACCGTCGAAGCCGCCCCCGGACGCGGCACCGCCCTGGCCGCTCAGCTCCCCCTACCCGCCCCCGCCGACACAGAGATCGAGGACCACCGGTGACCGACCACGCCATCCGCCTGCTCCTGGCCGACGACCACCCGGTGGTACGCGCCGGGCTGCGCGCTGTTCTGGAGACGGAACCCGGTCTCACCGTCGTCGCCGAGGCCGCCACCGCCGAGGACGCGGTCGCCCGCGCCGCCCAGGGCGACATCGACGTCGTTCTGATGGATCTCCAGTTCGGCAAGGGAATGGGCGGCGCCGAGGCCACCGCACAGATCACCGCCCGTCCGGGAGCCCCCCGCGTGCTGATCGTCACGACCTACGACTCCGACGCCGACACCCTGCCCGCCATCGAGGCCGGCGCCACCGGCTACCTCCTCAAAGACGTCCCACCCGAAGACCTGGCCTTTGCGGTCCGCACCGCCTTCACCGGCCGGACCACCCTCGCCCCCGCCGTCGCCGACCGGCTCATGAACCGGCTCCGCGCCCCCGCCACCAACCTGACCCGACGTGAGACCGAAGTCCTCTCATTGGTCGCCGAGGGCTTGTCCAACCAGACGATCGGCCAGCGGCTCCACCTCACCGAAGGCACCGTCAAGTCCCACCTGGCCCGCATCTACGCCAAACTCGGAACCGACTCACGCACCGCCGCTGTGGCCACCGCGACCGACCTGGGGCTCATCCGCCGCTGAACAGCATGTGGTGGGCGGAGTTCCCATTCTCCAGGACCTCAGCAGCGTCCGGAGTTGTGGTACCGGCTGGGCTTGGTGCCCCGTGCTTTGGACCCATGTGAACCCCCACGGCCAGTTCGAGCCGGACACGAACCCCACCCCGACTTGGCCTTTGCCGCGGTCCAGAATGCCCGGCCCCTGCATGTGGTCTGCCTACCCGTACAGGCAAGGGCGGTCACCGCTGCCGCGGTGCGGCCAGGAGGCACCGGTCTGCGTCATCCCGCGCGGCTCGGCCGCGCGAGCTGTTCCGGCACCCGCGGGGCCAGAAATGTCAGACCTGTGTGACCGCTTCGAAGACCGTGACGCGGTTGTCGTCGGCGAGCGAGGGGGTGGGGTCGGCGTGCGCGGCGCGGAACGCCTCCGACAAGGTGTAGGCGGTGAACGCGGTGTCGTCCTCGAAGTCGGGGACGGCCAGGTAGCCGTGTGCGCCCTTGCGGGGACGCAGCAGCCGTGTGTTGCGCAGCCCCGGCACGTCGGTAAGGGTGGCGCGCATGCTGGCGGTGAAGTTGTCCTCGAACGCGCCCTGGGCGGGCGCGGCGACGGTGAACTCGGTGACGGCGGTGAACATTCCTGTCTTCTTTCGGTTGTTGGCGTGATGTCGGTGGTTGTCCCGCCCGGCCGGGGCCCGCACGGCGATGGCGGTGATGTGCACCGCGTGTCCGATCGAGTCCCTCTGCGGGGTGCGGTTACCGGGCTGGAGTTGGGCTCGGGGTCGCGGCCGGCTGAGGGAGCTTGCCTGTGCGGCGGGCCCAGATTTCGAACGCGACAGTCATGAACGGGGGTACGGCGGCCAGCAGGGCGAAGATCGTGGTCCGGCCCAGCCGCCACTTCAGCCGGATCGCGACCAGGATGGTCAGGGACACGTAGACGATGAAGGCGGCACCGTGGAGGGTGCCGAAGATCCGTACGCCGAGTTCGGTGGTTTCGGGAATGTACTTGAAGTACATTCCGGCCAGCAGGCCCGCCCATGTGCACGCTTCGATGACCGCGATCCAGGTGAACGCGCGCAGCAGACGCCCGGAGCCGGTTTCGGCAGCCCGTGTGGCCGGCACGTCGGCGGAAGGCGGTTCGGAAGTGGGCGTGGAAGGCGTCTGCGGGGTGCCTGGGCGTGCAGGCCACAGGGCGCGGTCGCCGAGCAGGCGGACGATGGCGGGGACCAGGAGCGGGCGGATGAGGAAGGTGTCCAGCAGGATGCCGAAGGCCATGGCGAAGCCGAACTGGAACAGTTCGCGGATCGGCTGGGTCATCAGGACGGCGAAGGTCGCCGCGAGGATGAGGCCCGCGGAGGAGATGACGCCGCCGGTGCGTGTCAGGGCGGCGGTGATCGCCTTCGCTGGGGGCTGGGTGCGCAGTTCCTGCTTGAACCGGCTCATGATGAAGATGTTGTAGTCGACGCCGAGCGCGACGAGGAAGACGAAGATGTACGCGGTGACGCGGTTGCCGATGCCGTCGTCACCGAGGACGGTCACGGTGAAGAAGGTGGTGGCGCCCAGGGTGGCCAGGAACGACAGGATCAGGGTCGCGACCAGGTAGAGCGGGGCAAGGAGCGAGCGGAGCAGCAGGACGAGGACCGCGGTGACGAGGGCCAGGACCAGGAGCACGATGAAGGTCGTGTCGCGGTCGAGGGCGGAGCGGATGTCGGCGTTCTGCGCGGTCTCACCGCCGATGAGCACCGTGGCGTCCTGCACTCCGGCGGCCTGGGCCGCGGACTGTGTGGCCTGCTTGAGGGGACCGATCGCATCGAGTGCCTTGGAGCTGTAGGGGTCGAGGTCGAGGACGACCTCGTAGAAGACGGTCTTGCCGTCCTTGCCCATGCGGGGGTCTGCGACACGGCTGACGTGATCGGCATCGGTGAGCGCGGTGGCGATGTCGGCGGGTGCGGGGCTGGAGCGCAGGTTGTCCTGGGAATGGACGACGACGGTACTGGGGGCGATCTCGCCGGGCCCGAATTCCTCCTGGATGAGTTGCTGCCCGTGCTCCGACTCGGTTGCGGCGCGGAAACCGCTGAGGGTGTTGAAGCTCTCCTGGTAGCCGAGCAGTCCCGCGCTCAGCACCACGAGGAGTGCGATCACGGCCGAGGCCACCTTGACGGGGGCCCGGGCGACCAGGGCGGCGATGCGGTGCCAGATGCCTGCGCCGCGACTGCGTTCGGCGGCCTTGTCCACGCCTCCGGGCCAGAAGACGCCCCTACCCAGCAGGAGGACCAGGGCGGGGATGAAGGTGAACGCCACCAGCGCCATGACGGCCACGCCCAGGGCGAGGTACGGTCCGAAGCCATGAAGTGCCGGGGAGACGGCCACGAGCAGGGCGAACATGGCGAGCACGATGGTTGAGGCGCTGGCGAGGACGGACTCGGCGGTGCGGCGCACGGCGGTCTGCATCGCGCGGGCGCGGTCTGGCTCGTCGAGCAGGGTCTCGCGGTAGCGGGCGGTGATGATCAGCGCGTAGTCCGTGCCCACCCCGAACAGCAGCACGGTCATGATCGAGGCGGTCTGGGAGCTGACCGTGATGACTCCGGCGTCCGCGAGAATCGCGCCGAGCGTCTCCGCCACGCGCATAGCCACGCCCACGGCAAGAAGCGGCACGAGCGCCATCAGGGGCGAGCGGTAGATCGTCAGCAGGATGATCAGGACCAGCACGGTGGTGGCCAGCAGCAGGACTTTGTCACCGCCGCTGAAGACCTTCACGGTGTCGGTGGCGATCCCGGCGGGGCCGGTCACCGCGACGTCGGCGGGCTCGGCCCGGTCGGACGCGAGGGCACGCACCTCGTCGACCGCGTTCTGGAAGGACTCGTCCGAGGGGCTTCCCTTCATGGGCACGATGACCAGCTGGGCACCGCGGTCCTGCGAGACCAACTCGGTCACGGCGTCGGGAGCGGTCACCGTGGAGACCACGCTCACGACATGGTCGGGTCGGCTGGTTCCGGAAAGGGCCGAGGTGATGGCGGCGACCGCCTGCGTGGCGCTCGCCGTGGCGTCGGTGCCCTTGCCGCGGACCACGATGATCGCCGGCGTCGCGTCCTGGCCCGGAAGCTGGGCTCGGACGAGATCACGAGCCTTCATGGAGTCCGAGGCGGCGGGCGGCAGGTTGGCGGACGCGTTGTCCTCGACGGATTCCAGGACCGGGGCGACCCCGGCGAGGAGGCCCGCGATCAGGACCCAGAAGGCCACCACCACGGCGGCGCGATTCTTCGATCCCAGGAGACATCGGAGCAGAGCGGGGGAGTTCATCGGTTGCATCGGGCAGCCTTCGGCAGGAAGCACGGACAGACCTTAGCGACAGGGTGTCTCTAAGTTGCGTCAAGCTAACACAGGCCCCCTCGGCGCCTCGGACGCGGGGATAGATTGGCGTGGGACGGCGCAGCACCCGAGGCGGAGCGGAGAGAATGCCCAAGATCGAAGCCGGCAGCGTCCAGGAGCACCGGGCCCAGCGGCTCGCGCAGCTGATCGACGCGGCCGAGGCAATCCTGAACGAGAGCGGTGTGGAGGCCCTCACCGCGGGCGCGGTCGCCGCACGGGCCGGCATCGCCCGCAACAGCATCTACCGTTACTTCGACTCCATCGACGACCTGCTCGAACTCGTCGTCACCCGGGAGTTCCCCGACTGGATCGACGCTGTGGAGCGGGCCATCGCGGCCGAGACCTCACCCGAGGAGCAGGTGGCCGCCTACGTCAGGGCCAATCTCGAACAGGCCGCTCGCGGCACCCACGGCTGGCGGGCCGCGCTCTCGCGCGGCTCCCTCTCGCCGTCGGCGCGGGAGCGGGTGAGGAGCCTGCACATCTCGCTGCACGAGGCGCTCGCCCGGGTCGTGCGCGAACTGGGGCAGCCGCAGCCCGAGCTGACCGTGGCGGTGGTCCAGGCAGTCGTCGATGCATGCATCCGCAGAGTCGACCAGGGCGACGATCTGACGACCGTGTCCGACTTCGCGGCGGGAGCGACGCGTCGACTGCTCGCGGACGACGACTTGCCGCATCACCCGTGACGCACGTGCCACAGGCGACCAGGGCCACCAGCAGGACCTGCGGGTATCCCGAGGCGGCCGTGTACTGGTTGGATCCCTTGCCCAGCTTGGCGCGGACCGCTGGTCGTCGGCGATGCCCAGGTGGGTGCCGTCGATAGCGGTGACGAGCAGACCCTTCCAGCGTGCTCCGGTGGTACGGATCGCGCTGGCGGGTCCGCGGAGCAGGTCGAACAAGGCCCGCACCGGGCGGACACCGAGCCGGCAGCGGGCGTGCCACAGCGCGGTCGCGCTCACTTCAACCAGCGGCAGCCCCACCAGGGCGCCGGTGAGCTTGCGCCATACCTCGCGATACCCGCAATCCTCGAACAGGGCCGCGGCTGGCAGCAGGTGGACCACGCCCCGCACGGGCAGCTTCCGCAGCCGCTGCTGGACCCCTCCGCGCTCGGCAAGCTCGGCATCGACCAGTTCGAACGGAACGATCCGTGGGCGGTCAGGGAGACGTCGCGCACCAGGTTGCGGGCTCCGGCGGTGAGCGTGACGCCGTCGACGCTCAGTTCGGTCGCGGTCATGCCACTCCTCGGTCGGTGATGCGCCGGGCGTCCCGGCGCATCAGCCACAGGAGGAACGGACCGCCGCACAGGGCTGTGAGCACGCCGACGGGTATCTCCGTCGGTGCGGCGATCGTCCGTGCGGCGATGTCGGCCCAGACGAGGAAGACCGCCCCTCCCAGTGCCGCCGTGGGCAGGACCCGGCGGTGGTCGCCGCCGACGAACAGGCGCACGATGTGGGGCATCATCAGTCCGACGAAGCCGATCGGTCCGGCCGCCGCGACCAGCACTCCCTGGACGGCGGGGAGTTCCGCGAGACGTTCCCGGGGGAGCACGATCTCGCCACCGAGTACGAGGTCAGCCGGCGCACGGTGCGCGAGGCACTCCGGCAACTGCGGGCGCAGGCCATCGTCACGGCGCATCGCGGCAGGCTCTCGCGGTTCGCCGCGGACGGTCCGCTGGAGCCCAGGGTCGGTGAGGCATACAGCCTCTTCCGGGCCGTGGAGGCCGTCGGCGCGGTCCAGCGCAGTGGCGTCCGCGTCCTCGACCAGCGGGCCGACGGAGTGGTGGCCGCTCGACTGGAGGTCGAGGAGTCCACGCTGCTGGTCCATCTCGAACGGCCGCGACTGGCCGACGAGGAGCGCCTTGCCGTCGACCGGGTCTGGCTGCCCGCGGCGGTAGCCCGACCGCTCCTGGGCGTCGACTTCACCCGCACATCGCTCTACGACGAGCTCGAGCGCCACTGCGCCGTCCGCGTCAGCGGGGGATGGGAACTCATCCGGGCTGTCGTGCCGGGACGGGGAGAGCTGGCCCGACTCGCATGCTGGGTTCCACCGCTCTGTTCGCGATCGACCGGCTGGGGAGAGACGCCGGGGAGCGCGCCGTCGAGTGGCGGCAGACGCTGGTCCGTGCCGATCGTTTCGCGATCGCCGCCGAGTTCTCCGAAGGAGACGGCTACCGGCCCGGTGCTCCCGCTCGCACCTTCTGACAGGCCCGGCGCACGGCCCTCACGTGGTGCACGACCGACGGCTGACGTGCTGGCTCAGGAGGTGGGGGAGGGGCTTTCGTCGTAGGCGGGGCTCTGCGCCTGGATGTCGAAGGTGATCGACCCGGCCTTCTCGAAGCGCATCGTGATCTTCATGAAGTCCCCGCCCCTGATCACCTGGCGTGCGTCCCGCAGCACCAGGTGGGACGTGCCCGGTTCCAGTTCCACGAGCGTGTTCGCTGGGAGGTCCACCCCGTCCCCGAGCCGCTTGCCGTCGGAGTCGACGATGTCCACCGAGGCCGCGTTCGGAGTGGTGGCGCCCACGAGCCTGTCGGCTTCCTTGCCCTTGTTGTAGAGCCACACGTATGCCGGGACGTCGTCGCCCGGTTGCCACGGCTCGCCCTGCGGTTCGGCCACGTGCGCGTACCGGATCATGATGTCGCCGACGCGGGCGTTCTGACCGGGCGCGTTCCAGTCCGGCAGGGAGAAGTCATCCCCCCCCCCACATCCACCTGCGGTCACCGCAAGGGCGAGTGCGGCCGCCGCGAGAGCGCGTCGGCCGCGCGGCCGGAGGCCGACTGTCATCGGTACTCCTCCCACAAGTCCATCGGTTCCACACCGGGTGCCCACACGGGCCACGACAAACGGGACAGAGCCGATCGGGGCGGGCCCACGGACCGGATCGGGGCTCAGGAACAGGCAGGGAGACGGGGACGGTCCGCGGCGTGTCGGCCGCACCCGCCCGGTGTGCCGGTTCCTTGCCCGATGCGCCCCTTCGTCGTCCGGCCTCCGTCCGTTTGCTCAGGTCCCGCCGCGGAGAGTGCGCAGCCCGACCGGCTTCGCCGCGGCGAGGGCTTTGCCCAGATGTGCCAGCTGCCCCGTCGAGCCGCCCAGTCCGTGGCTCGCGACTGCGCTCGGTGCGAACGTGGCCCGCTGTTGGCTGTGGGCATGACAGATCGTCCCTCGTGTACGGCATCGGCGAAGCCCTGTCGTCTTCCTGGACCGACCGGCCCACCGCACCGCGTCCATGACACCGAACGTCAAGGAGTACAGGTGAAACGAAGACTCGCCGTGGCCGGCCTCTCCCTGGTCGTGGCCATGGGAACGGTGGCTCTGCCCGCCGTCACCACCGCCCGGGCAGCCGCGGGACGCGGCACGACGGCCGCGGCCGCAGACCCGAAGCCCGTCGACCGGGCCGTCGCCGCCGCGGACAAGGTCACCTCCAGCGGAATCGACGCCCTCGCCAAGGGACCCGACGAGCGCTACGACCGCACCATGGTCACCCCCTGGGGCAAGGGGCTGTACTCGATCGCATACGAGCGGACCTACCGAGGTCTGCCCGTGGTCGGCGGCGACGCCGTGGTCCTGGCCGACGGCGACGGCGACGTGCGCGCCGCGTCCGACGTCCGGATACCCGTCGGCACCGAGGCCAAGGTCAAGGCCGCCTCGGCGGCGCGCACCAGCCGCGCGAAGCTGAAGAAGACCGAAGGGACCGAGTCGCAGCGGCTGGTTGTGTCGGTGCGGGGCGACAAGGCGAGGCTCGCCTGGGAGACCGTCGTCACCGGCACCACCAAGGACAAGCGCCCCAGCCGGCTGCACGTCTTCGTCGACGCGCGCACTGGCAAAGTCATCGACTCCTACGACGACGTGCGCGCGGGCAGCGGCCACAGTGAGTGGAACGGCCCGAACCCGCTGTCCATCGACACCATGGCACCGACCCCGGTGACGGCAAGCCGACCAGTCCGACCTGCAACAACACCACCCTCACCGGGGTCGGCATCCAGAACGCGGGCAAGATCTTCTACGGCGGCATGCTGCTGAAGACCAGCAGGATGACGCACAAGCGCTACCGCACCGCGACGCCGACCGCCGCGAAGAACCTCGACGCCACCTGCAACCTGTTCAACAGGACGAAGGCCGCCTGGGACGCGATCAGGCAGCCGCCGGGTGCCGCGCGGTCACCCGCCCGAGCACATCGGCACAATCAGGCACGGTCGTTGTCCGCCCGCCCCCATGCCGCCAGCAGACCGTTGATGCCGTCGCCGGCGTAGGCGAAGACGTGGTCGACGTCCCACTCGCGGAGCCGTTGGAGGATGTAGTCGGCCACCTTGGTGCTGGCCATGGACACTCCGTTCCGATCCCGTCGACGGATGACGCTGCCTCCGGTCCACGTGGGCAGAGGGAGGCACGCGGATAAGACGCTTCATGAGTAACCGGGCCGGTACGGGCGAAACGTCGCCCGGGCCGAGCCCGCGCGGTCGCCGGGGCGACCGTGCGGGGGAGGCGAGCGGGTCGTCGCACGCCTGCCCGCAGCGGCGGCAGTCCGCGCCGTACGACGGTGGCGATGTCGTGCGGACGACCGGGGTCGGGCGGTAGAGCCCGGTGATCGCCAGGACCCGGGAGCCAGTCGTCAGGGTGTCCCCGGCACGCCAGTCGGTCGGGCCGTGCTCGTGCAGCACCCGACGCAGGACGCTGAGGTCGGTGCCGCCGGCCTTGCGGGCGCGAGCGTCTGCGCGGCGCGTTCGTGCCACGCGGTCGCGGTGGCGAGACCGCAGCGCCGAGCGGCCACCGGTGCCTCATGCCTGGCGCGATGACGGAGCCGGCAGGCGCCGGGTGAGCACGGACGGGCCACCTGAGGAGTCCCCTCGGACGCGCCGGGACGAAGCGGAGGTCTGAACTGGACACTTCCGGGCCGGCCGGGTAGACAGGCACGCGAAGCCTCTGGTGGGCACGGTTTTACTGGCCCAGGACCTGTCCACCGGGGGCTTCGCCCTGTCTGTCACGCAGTGCGGCTACCCGGCTCACCAGGACAGGCGGACGGGAGATCGGCGGATGTGAGTCGGGGCGGCACACCGGAGGTGGCGTGATGGATCGCCTTGGACGGCGGCGGCACCCGGCGCAGATCGTGGTGGCGGGGTTCGCCGCGACGATCGCGGTCGGGACCGTCCTGCTGATGCTGCCGTTCGCTCGTCAGGGGCCTGGTGCGGCCGGCATGCCGGACGCCCTGTTCACCGCCGCATCCGCGGTCTGCCTGACCGGTCTGACCGTCGTCGACACGCCGGCCTACTGGACGGGATTCGGGCAAGCCGTGATCCTCGGGCTGATCCAGGTGGGCGGGTTCGGGATCATGACGTTCGCGTCGCTGCTGATGGTCCTGGTCTCCCACCGGCTCGGGCTGCGCGCGCGCATGACGGCCGCGGCGGAGACGAAAACCCTCAGCCTGGGGGACGTGCGCAGAGTGATCGCCGGCGTGGTCGCCACCAGCCTGTCGCTCGAAGCGCTCACGGCTCTCGTTCTGACCGTACGCTTCGCGGTCGGCTACGACGAACCCTGGCTGCGGGCACTGTGGCTGGGGGTCTTCCATTCCGTGTCGGCCTTCAACAACGCCGGGTTCGTGCTGTATCCCAACAGCCTGATGCTCTTCACGACTGATGCCTGGATCTGTCTGCCCATCGCCTTCGCGGCCATCGCGGGCGGGCTGGGTTTCCCGGTTCTCCTGGAGCTGCGCCGCCGTCTGCACCGGCCGCGCACCTGGTCTCTGCACACGAAGATCGTGCTCTTCTTCAGCGCCGCCTTTCTGATCGGAGGCAGCGTTTTCGTCACGGCGATCGAGTGGTCGAATCCGGCCACGCTCGGCCCGCTCGACGTGAGTGACAAAATACTCGCCGGCTTCTTCCAAGGGGGCGCGATGCCCCGGAGCGCCGGATTCAACAGTCTCGACATCAGCGGAATGAACTCCGCGACCTGGCTGGGTGTGGACGTCCTGATGTTCGTCGGCGGCGCCAGTGCGGGCACGGCCGGCGGCATCAAGATCACCACCTTTGCCGTTCTCTTCTTCGTCGTCTACGCCGAAGTGCGCGGCGAGAGCACGGTCAATATCTTCAGCCGTCGCCTGCACGGCGACGTGCAGCGGCAGGCTCTGACCATCGTCCTGCTGTCCATGGCCGCCGTGGTACTCTCCACGATCGCCGTCATGGTTTCCACCGTCATCAGCCTGGACCAGGTCCTGTTCGAGGTGATCTCCGCGTTCGCCACCGTGGGGCTGACCACCGGCATCACCTCCAGTCTGCCGACCGCGCATCAGCTACTGCTGGTCGTGCTGATGTTCATCGGCCGCCTCGGCCCGATCATGGTGGCGTCGGCTCTGGCCCTGCGTTCACGTGTCCGTATGTACGACCTGCCCGAGGAGCGACCCGTCATTGGCTAGCCTTTTCTTCTCCCGGAAGACGCCATCGGTCCGGAGAAGCAGAGCAGAGAGCCGACGCCGAGACACTCGGGCGAGTTCCGTCGCCGTGATCGGCCTGGGCCGGTTCGGCCGGGCTCTCGCCCTGGAGTTGATCGACGAGGACACCGAAGTCCTGGGTATCGACGAAGACCCCGACACGGTCCAGGCCCTGTCCGGCTCCCTCACTCATGTGGTGCGCGCCGATTCAACCAAGGAAGAGGTGCTGCGGCAGCTCGGTGTTCACGAGTTCGACCGTGCCGTCGTCGGCATCGGCACCAATCTGGAAGCCAGCATTCTGACGGCTTCCCTGCTCATTTCCTTCGGCGTCGACGACGTGTGGGCCAAGGCCACCAGTGAGGCGCACGGCCGTATCCTCACCCAGATCGGCGCCCACCATGTCATCTACCCCGAGCACGACATGGGGCAGCGCGTCGCCCATCTGGTGCGCGGCCGCATGCTGGACTACATCGAGTTCGAAGACGACTTCGCCATGGTCAAGACGAGCGCACCGGCCGACATCGTGGGACTGCCCCTGGGCAGCAGCAACGTACGCACCCGGCACGGCGTCACGGTGGTGGCGATCAAGCGGGCGGGCGAGGGCTTCACCTACGCCACCGCCGCCACGGTGGTGAAGAAGGGGGACACGATCATTGTCGCCGGGCGCACCCGACAGACCGAACGCTTCAGCGAACTGACGTAGTCCGGTGGAGCTCTTGGCGGAACGACTCCCCGGGGTCGGTTGCCCCGGCGCCAGGTGGTGTCGGGGACAAGCCCTGATTGCCCACGGTCTGCGCGATGCAGCAAGTTACCGAAGACGGACATTGCTTGGAGGTTTCCGGGGTAGCTGCGCTGGGTAACGCTTGGCGCTTCGGAAGTGAGGCGGGTTCGTGGATACTGCTGCCCGAAATGAGGGCCGGGAGCCGCTTGTCGATCGGCCGATCGCGGCGTCCGCCGCCTTCCAGGGCAGTGCGGAGATCGCCGAGGCCCGTGACATGGCCCGCGACTTCCTCATATCGGTGCAGGCGCAGCACAGACTGCCGGTGTCGGTGCGGGCGATCGGCATGGTGGAGCTGGTCGTGAGCGAGCTGGTCACCAACGCCCGTAAATACGCGCCCGGCCCGTGCCTGCTGGACCTGGAGATCATCGAGGATGCCGTCCAGATCACCGTGTGGGACAGCGACACCACCCTGCCGGAGGTCCATGCAGCCGACGCGGAAAGGGTCGGCCAGCACGGACTGGAGATCGTCATGGCGGTGTCCCGGACCTTCTGCGTTCACCAGGAAGCGGTCGGCAAACGGATCACCGCGTCCGTGGTACTCACCGACGACGCACGGTAGAGACACCGCCAGGCCGCCTTGCCTTCCCCCTGGACTGTCGAACGAGAACGTTCCACAGTCCCGGTCGCGTGGGTACGGGATGCTCTGTGGTTCGTGGACGGCACGGTCGGGGCCGGTCCGGACGCGGGGTTCGAACGGCCGCCCGTCCCGCAGGGCGGCGCCCTCCAGGACGTGCGAGCTCGCGGACGCGGTGCCGGGGTGCCCACGGGCACCGGCTGGTAGCGGTTCACCCGTGACCGGTACGGCGGGCGCGGTGAACGGCGACGGCGAGGAGCTCGGCGGGGGGTCCGGCGAGATGTCGGCCGGCAGGCCACACCGCGCGCAGCGAGCGGCGCAGGTCGACGCCCTCCACCTCGACCGGAACCAGACGTCCCTGGGCCAGGTCGCCTCGCACCGCGAGCTCGCTGAGGACAGCCGGGCCGGCCCCCGCGACGACCGAGCCCCGCACGGCCGCCGCCGAGCCCAGTTCCAGCAGCGGGGCCTCCTCGACATGTGACATATTACATGGTGTTCGTGAGGCGCTTCGCGGCGGCATCGTCATCGGTCCGACGTGTGTCGGGGTAGGGCCCCTCCTGCACTCGCTGCGGAACCGATGCCGGCCCGAAGAGGCGGCCCCTGTGACCGTCCGGAGGCCCACTGCGTCATGACTTCATCCCGGAAGGCCCCCTGTGAACATCCACCCCGCCCCGACGGCCGACAGCGTGGTCATCTCCCGTAACCCCGCCGACCCCGGCGACGTGCTCGTCGAGCTGTACGGCTGCACCCCCGACACCGCCGCTCGAGCCGTGCAGCGGGCCGCCCGCGCCCAAGCCGCATGGCTCGCCGCCGGTGCGGCCGAGCGGTCTGCGGTCCTGCGCCGGGCCGGAGACGCCCTGGAGGGCGCGTATGAAGAACTGACCGGGCTCCTGGTCCGCGAAGTCGGCAAGCCGCTCACCGAGGCCCGCGAGGAACTCACCCGCGCCGTGGCGATCTGGCGCTATTACGCCCAGCTGCCACAGGACGTTCCCGGAGCGGTGCACGAGCCGACGTCCGGACCAGGGCTCCTGCTCACTCGCCGGCGTCCACACGGCGTCGCCGGATTGATCACCTCCTGGCAGTTCCCGCTGGCCGCGCCGTCCTGGAATGCGGCTCCGGCCCTCGCGGCCGGCAACACCGTGGTCCTCAAACCCGCACCGGAGGCCACCGCGTGCGCCCTGCGCCTGACGGAGATCCTCGGGCGAGCTCTCCCCGCGGACGTCCTGCAGGTCGCCCCCGGAGGCGTCGAAGCCGGGGCCACCGTGGCCCGCCTGGCCGATGTGGTCTCCTTCACCGGGTCCCGCGCCGTCGGTACTGCGATGGTGCGCGCCGCAGCGTCCCGGGGCGTGCCCGTTCAGGCGGATATGAGTGGTTACAACACGGCCGTGGTCCTCCCGGATGCCGACGTGGTACGCGCCGCCGCCGACATAGCCGTCGCGGTCGCCGGCTGTGCGGGGCAGAAGCGCACGGCCACCAAGAGGGTGATCGCCGTGGACAGTGTCCTGCCGAAGCTGCGCGAGGCGTTGAGACAGGCTCTGCAAGCTCTGCCCGCCCGTGATCCGAACGCGACCGACTCGGTGTGCGGCCCCGTCATCTCCGAGATGGCCCGTGACCGTGTCGTCCACGTCACGGACAGCGCTCTCGCCTCGGGGGCGGACCTCCTGGCGGGGGATGCCCGGGGTGGCCGGAGAGAGGCGCCGGGCTGGTATGTCGACCCCGTGCTGCTCGAGAATGTGCCCGGACACCATGACCTGAACCGCCGTGAGATCCATGGCCCCGTCGCGGTGTTGTCAGGGGCGTCGGACTTCGACGAGGCGATCCGGGTCGCGGGCAGGTGCCGCCGCGGCGTGGTGTCCTCACTGCATACGAGCGATCTGGAGAAGGCGCTTGCGATGGCGGACCGCCTGAACACGGCGATGGTGCGGGTGAACGCACCGACCACCGGTACCGAGTTCCTGCCCCCCTTCGAGCGGGAGAAGGATGCCCGCAGAGTGCGCGAGAAGGAGCGCGCCACGATGGATTTCTACACCTCCACCCGAACGGTGTCCCTTCTGCCCACCGCGTCGGCCTGAGCTCGTCACAGCGAGGGAGCCCAGGGCCCCACCGGTCGCACGGACGGGGCGCGTGGAGAGCAACGTGACATTGTATAGTGGGGCAACAAATCCACGGAGGGAACCCATGAGCGAGCTGAAGCCCCGCACACTCATCTCGGTGCACAAGCACCTGCGTGACCAGGTCGCCAACGCCCTCCGCGCGGCACTGATCGCGGGCGACCTGAAGCCCGGGATCATCTACTCGGCACCCACCCTCGCCGCCGAGTACGGCGTCTCCGCGACGCCCGTACGCGAGGCCATGCTGGACCTGGCGCGCGAAGGTCTGGTCGAGGCCGTACGCAACAAGGGCTTCCGCGTCACCGAACTGTCCGAGCGCGACCTGGACGAGTACACCGAGATCCGTTCCCTCATCGAGATCCCGACCGTCGGCAGGGTCACCCGGTCGGCCTCGCGGGAAGATCTCGAGGCCCTGCGCCCCGTGGCCGAAGAGATCGTGGCCGCCGCACGCGCCGGCGACCTCATCGGCTACTTGGAGTCGGACCGCCGCTTCCACCTCGGCCTACTCGGCCTCGCCGGCAACTCCCGCCTCGTCGAGACCGTGGCCGACCTGCGTAAACGCTCCCGGCTCTACGGCCTGACCGAACTCGCGGAAGCCGGGGCGCTGGTGGCCTCCGCGCAGGAACACACCGCACTGCTCGACCTCATGCTGGCCGGGGACTCCGCGGCGGCCGAGAAGCACATGCGTCATCACCTTGCGCACGTCCGGACCCTGTGGGCGGCGCGGAACCAGGAGAAGGCAGGGGAGCGCACCTCCTCGGTGCGGAAGCTGGGCACCCGCTGATCCCATCGCCACCGGCCGGCCACGGCTGACGGGGGACGGAGTGATCGGTCGGAGCATCCGTCAGGCCCTCGACCGCCCGACGCACGACACGTCCTTCTCCTTTCCCCGCTCGACGATCGACCAGGGCGTCGCCCTCGTGATGTCCTCCCCGAACGCCGAGACGGTGCCGGCCCGGGGCCTCACGAGGCCGGAGATCGCCGAGACGGTCGTGGACTTCCCCGCGCCGTTGTTGCCCAGGAGGGCGACGATCTCGTTCTCGCGGACGGTGAGGTCGAGCCCCCTGAGGGCTTCCACCTTGCCGTAGGCGACTTCCAGTCCCTTGATGTCGAGGACGGTGTTCACTGTCGCACCTCCGTCGTGTCGCCCGGACCAGAGTGTCAAGAGCGATCATGAGTACGACCGCGATCGCCGTCATCGCGAGCTGCGCCTGGGTGATCTGCGCGCCGGCGATGTTCAGCGTGCCGCCCCGGACCTCGATCTGGTACACCTCCGGGGTCGGGCCGAACGCGACCGCGATGCCGTACTCGAGCGCGAAACTCGCGCCGACGGCGGTGATGAGAACGGACAGTCTCGACGCGCTCCGCAACGGCCGGTAGGCCACCCGTTCCATCACCATGCCGAGGGTACCGGTCGCGATCATCGCGACGATCATGATGGCGACGAGCGCGACGAGTCCGCCGCCGAGTGCACCGGCACTGACACTGAGCATGGCGAAGCCGGCGAACGCCCCGAGCATGTACAGATCGCCGTGGGCGAAGTTGAGCAGCTGTGTGACGTCTGGCCTTCTCGTATGCCGCGTGGGCGGCATACGAGAACGCTCAGAGGCTGAAGCCCGCCGGGTAGGGGTCCGACGGGTCGAGCAGGTACTGCGCGGTGCCGGTGATCCAGGCGCGGCCGGTGACGGACGGCAGGACGCCCGGGCGGTCCCCGACCGTCGTCCCACCGAGGATGCGGCCGGTGAACCGGGAGCCGATGAACGACTCGTTGACGAAGTCCCGGCCGACCGGCAACTGGCCACGGGCGTGCAACTGTGCCATCCGGGCACTGGTGCCCGTGCCGCAGGGCGACCTGTCGAACCAGCCCGGATGGATCGCCATGGCGTGCCGTGAGTGCTCCGCCGTCGATCCGGGCGCCTCGAGATAGACGTGGTGGCACACGTCGATCTCCGGGTTCTCGGGGTGGGAGACCGGGTTCTGCTTGTTGATCGCGTCCATGACGGCCAGTCCGGCGTCGAGCAGCCGCTGCTTCTCCGCCCGGTCGAAGGGGATACCGAGATCCTCGGTCCGCACGAACGCGTAGAAGTTGCCGCCGTAGGCGATGTCGTAGCGCACCGCCCCGTATCCCGGGACGTCGACGACCTGGTCAAGTGCGTGGCAGTACGATGCCACGTTCTCCAGGGTCACCGATTCGGCGTGGCCGTCGCGCACCCGCACCCGGGCCGTGACCAGTCCCGCCGGTGTGTCGAGCCGGACCAGCGTCTCCGGCTCGGTCACCTCGACCATGCCGGTCTCCACGAGGACCGTCGCGACGCCGATCGTGCCGTGCCCGCACATGGGCAGGCAGCCGGAGACCTCGATGAAGAGCACGCCGTAGTCGGCGTCCGGCCGGGTCGACGGCTGGAGGATGGCGCCGGACATCGACGCGTGCCCGCGCGGCTCACATATGAGCAGGGTGCGCAGGTCGTCGCGTTCCGCGACGAACCGCTGCCGCTTCTCGAACATCGTCCCCCCGGGGAGGACACCGACACCACCCGTGATCACCCGGGTGGGCATCCCCTCGGTATGGGAGTCGACGGCGTGGTAGCAGACGGTCGAGCGCATCGTCAGTTCACCCCGGCGTCGATGAGGGCCTGGGTGGCGGCGCGCACGACGGCTTCGGTCTCCGGGGCCAGAGCCTGCCGCGGCGGGCGGCAGGCGCCGCCCCGCCGGCCGATCATGTCCTGGCCGAGCTTGATGGCCTGCACGAACTCCGTCTTGCTGTCCCAGCGCAGCACCGAGTGCAGCCGACGGTAGAGCGGCAGGGCCGTGTCCAGATCGCCGCCGACGGACGCCTCGTACAGCGCAAGACAGGCATAAGGGAAGACCTGCGGATAACCGGCGACCCAGCCCTTGGCGCCGGCCATGCCGACCTCCAGCACGGTGTCGTCCGTACCGATCATGAGGTCGAGACCGGGCGCCAGCTCGGCGATCTCGTAACAGCGCCGGACATCGCCGGAGAACTCCTTGACACCGACGATGAACCCCTCGGCGTGCAGCTTGGCCAGCAGGTCGGGGCGCAGGTCCACCTTGGTGTCGATGGGGTTGTTGTACGCCGTGACGGGCAGCCCCACCGAGGCCACCAGCTCGAAGTGCTCCAGGACCGCGCGGTCGTCGGCGCGGTAGGCGTTGGGCGGCAGGCACATGACGGCCTGGCAGCCGGCGTCCTTGGCGAACTGGGCGTGCCGCCTGGCCTCGGCACCGCCGTAGGCCCCGACACCGGGCATGACGGTGAACCCGTCGGGGGCGTTCGCCACGGCCGTCTCGACGACACGGTCGCGCTCCTCGTAGGTCAGTGTCTGGTACTCGCCCAGCGACCCGTTCGGCGCGACACCGTGCAATCCCTGCTCGGCGAGCCAGGCGACGTTCTCACCGTAGGCGTCGAAGTCGACGGTGAGGTCGTCGTGGAACTGCAGGCTGGTCGCGACGATGACGCCGTGCCAGGGCATGCGGGTCTCTGTCATGCGTGCTCCTTCGGAAGTTGTCGGTGTTCTTCTTCATCGATGTCGGCAAGCGCCCCGAGACTGATGGGCGTTGCGACAAGCCGCTCTGCGGGCGTGTAGGCCCGCTCCTGGGCCGTGAGGCAGTGCACGGCAGGGCCGCACATCCGCCCCTGGCACCAGCCCATCCCGGCGCGGGTCAGTTGCTTGACCTGCCGGTGGTCGTGGGCCCCGCCCCCGGCGCAGGCGCTGCGGACCGCGCCCGCGGTGACCTCCTCGCAGCGGCACACCACGGTGTCGTCGCTCAGCCACCACGGCCAGGCCGGAGGGAGCGGATGGGCCAGGGCCATCGCCCGGGCGAAGCCGCGCTGCCGGGCCACCGCGGAACGCACCGCGGACAGCCGCCTGCGCTCCAGCACGGAAGCGGAGCCGGAGTCGGCGAGGACCGATTCCGCGGCCAGACGGCCCTCGCCCACCGCGAGTACCGCCCCGCCCACTCCGCAGGTCTCCCCCGCGGCGTACAGACCGGGGACGGTGGTGCGCTGTCCGCCGTCGACGGCGACGACCGCGTTGCCGTCCGGAGCGTCCGTGAGGGCGCAGCCGAGGGGAACGAGCAGGTCGAGCTGGGGTGCGAATCCCCAGCCGACACCGACGGCGTCGACCTCGACCTGTCGTCGGGTGCCGGGCCGGGGGCTGCCGTCCGGCCTCAGCGAGGCGATCCGGACCGCTGTGACGCGGTCGCCTCCTTCGGCGCGGATGATCGCCGTGCGCGGGTGGACCCGGATGCCGTGGCGAGCGAGCGTGGCGCCGTACCGTGCCCCTTCCGTCCACTTGGCGGGGTTGCGCAGCAGTGGCCCGGGGTGGCGCAGCCACGCCAGCGGGTGAGCGGCCTCGCAGACCGCGACGACGTCGACTCCGCGCGCCGCGAGGCCGGCGGCCACCGGCAGCAGGAACGGGCCGGTGCCGCCCAGCGCCACCCGGCTCCCGGCCGTGACCCCGCCGCCCTTGAGCAGCGCCTGGAGGCCGCCGATGGTGAGCACACCGGGCAGGTCCCAGCCCGGGAAGGGCAGTTGCCGGTCGTAGGCCCCGGTCGCCACGAGCAGTCTCGGCGCACGCAGGGCTCCGGCGGTCTCCCGCGGCGCGTCCCGGCGGTCGACCACGTGGACGGCGAATCCGTCATCCTCGCGGACGGCGGACCAGGCATGATGCGCCAGGCGCAGATCCAGCCGGCCTTTTTGGGAGTACGCCGACAACGCCTGGCTCAGGGCGCGGTAGTCGCGCAGTCCGTGGTGCAGGTCGTCGGTGGGGATCGCCGCCAGCGCATGCTCCGGCGGGTGCCGCCAGTACTGACCGCCGACGGCGGTGCCCGAGTCAACCAGTACCACGCGCAGCCCACCCGCCAGAGCCGTGACCGTCGCGGCCATACCGGCCGGGCCCGCGCCCACGACAATGAGGTCGGTCGATTCACTCATCGTCATCCTCCTCGGTCGTGACGGTCATACCCGGGCGCGCCGGTACCAGGCAGGCACGCTGCCCGCCGGCGCCGTCGATCGTCACCAGGCAGTCGAAGCAGACGCCGATCCCGCAGAAGACTCCGCGAGGACGGCGCCCGACGCGGCTGGTGCGCCAGGACAGCCGACCCGCGGCGACGAGCGCCGCTGCGACGGTCTGTCCCTCGACGAACGACAGTGGCTCGCCGTCGATGATGAGCTCACTCACTCCGGTGCACCTCCAGAGGTGAGGAATCGGTTCGGCAGAAGTCCGGTGTGCGCGGTCGGATCGGCGCCGCGCCAGGTACGGCCGAGCAGGTGGGCCGTCACCAGCGCACCGGTGGCGGGCGCGAGACCGATCCCCGCGCCCTCGTGGCCGCATGCGTGGATGACGCCGGGGGCCCGCGGGTCGGGGCCGACGACCGGCAGGTGGTCCGGGCAGTACGGGCGGAAGCCGCGGTAGCTGCGGATCAGATGGGTCTCGCGCAGGAAGGGGAACAACCGGCAGGCCTGCGAGGCGAGCCGGGTGATCACGGCGGTGTTCATCGTGGTGTCGAAGCCGACGCGCTCCCGACTGGCGCCGATCAGGATCGTGCCGCCGCGCGTGCCCTCCACGACGCACGAGGTCTCCAGTCCGGCGTCGGACGACGCCACGTTGGCGACGTAGTCGGCCGAGTAGACCTTGTGCCGGACCATCGGCGGCAGCGGTTCGGTCACCAGGACGAAACCCCGGCGGGGAAGTACCTCGACGTGCGCGCCGAGCCTCCGGCCGACCTCACCGCCCCAGGTCCCGGCCGCGTTCACGACGGCATCGGCGGGCAGGACGTCACCGGCCGCCGTCCGTACACCGGTCACCCTGCCCTCCCGGCCGGTCACCGCGCCGGTGACCTCACCCGGGTGGAAGCGCGCGCCGCGTTCCACGGCGGCACGCAGCAGGGCGGCCGCCGCGAGCACGGGCTGCACCTGCGCGTCCTGCGGATAGCGGATGCCGCCGGGGAGTCCGGGGGCCAGGTGGGGTTCGACGTCCCGCACCTCACCGACCGGCTCGACGCGGACACCGGCCGCCTCCTGTCGCGCGGCGAACCCGCCGAGCGCCGCGAGGCCTTCGGCCGTGCTCGCGACGACCAGTCCGCCCTTGTGCTCGAGTTCGAAGGAGTCCGGCCCGAGCTCCTCGCCGGCCTCGTCCCACAGGGCACGGCTCAGGCGAGCGAGTTCGAGTTCGGGACCCGGCTCCTTGTCGGAGAGGAGGATGTTGCCCTCTCCGCGACTCGTCGTCCCCGAGCCGACGGCTCCGCGGTCGACGACCGTGACGTCCAGCCCCGCCGACGTGGCGTGGAAGGCGCACGCCGCGCCGACCACGCCCGCACCCACGACGACGACTTTCAGGGTCATCGACCCTCCCCCTGTGCAATGTCACATTCCATTGCCTAGGCTATACAGCCGACCGATGTGAAGACAACGCCAACGGCAGTACGACTTTTCTGCAACAGGAGACGGAGAGCAGTGCACCTGACTGGAACCTCGATCGTGGCCGGCCGTGACATCCCCGGAACCGGCGCCCCCTGGCGTGCCGTCCAGGCGGCGACGTCCGAGCCCTTGGGCCCACCGTTGCGTGACGCGTCACCCGACCAGGTCGCGCAGGCGGCCCGTCTGGCCGCCTCTTCCGCCCGCGAATACCGCGCCTTGCCCGGGCACCGCCGGGCCGCCTTCCTCGACGCCTGCGCGGAGGAGATCGAGGCACTCGGCGACAGGCTCCTGGACCTCGCGGCGAGTGAGTCCGGACTGCCGCGGGACCGTCTGACCGGTGAACGCGGACGCACCTGCGGACAACTGCGCATGTTCGCCGATCTGGTCCGCAGCGGTGACGCGCTCGGTGTGCGCGTGGACCCCGCGCTGCCGGGGCGTCTGCCGCTCGCCCGAGCGGACCTGCGTCTGCGCAGGATGCCCGTCGGCCCTGTCGCCGTGTTCGGCGCGGGCAACTTCCCGCTGGCCTTCTCCGTCGCCGGCGGAGACACCGCGTCCGCACTGGCCGCGGGCTGTCCCGTCATAGCCAAGGCGCACCCGGCGCACCCGGGCACCTGCGAACTCGTCGCCCGCGCCGTCGTCTCCGCCGCCCGGCGCACCGGCATGCCTGCCGGCGTCTTCTCGTTGCTGGTCGGCCGCGGTACGGAAGTCGGTCAGACACTCGTGCGCGACCCACGGATCACGGCCGTCGGATTCACCGGGTCCCGGACCGGTGGCCTGGCCCTGGTCAGGGCCGCGCACACCCGGCCGGTGCCCATTCCCGTTCATGCCGAGATGTCGGCGGTCAACCCGGTGATCGTCCTCGACGGAGCCCTGGCCGCCCCCGCCGCACTCGCCGCCGCGTATGTGACGTCGCTGACCAACGGCTCAGGCCAGTTCTGCACGAATCCCGGCCTGGTGCTGCTGCCGACGGGCGCGGCAGGTGACGCCTTCCGCTCGGCAGTGGCCCGGGAGGTGGCCGACACGACAGGACGGGTCATGCTCACTCCGGGCATCACGGAGGCGTACATCGAGGGGTCGAGACGGTGGGCGGCCGTCGACGGCGTCTCGTTGCTGGCCCAGGGAAAGCCCGGGGAGAGCCCGTATGCACCGGCCCCGGTCGTGCTCGAGTGCGATGCCGCGACCTATGCCTCCCATGAGGACCTCTCCGGTGAGGTCTTCGGGGCCGCAGGACTCATCGTGCGATGGTCTGGTGTCGAAGAACTCCTCGGCCTGCTGGAGAACATGGAGGGGCAGTTGACGGCAACCCTCCACGGCACCGACGCCGACCTGACGACGGCTGCCCGCCTCCTGCCCATTCTGGAGGAGCTCGCCGGACGCATCCTGTGGGGCGGCTGGCCGACAGGGGTCGAGGTCGGCCACGCCATGGTGCACGGCGGACCGTGGCCCGCGACGAGCTCGCCCGGTACGACGAGCGTCGGAACCCTGGCGATCGAACGCTGGCTCCGCCCCGTCTGCTACCAGTCGTTCCCCGACGCCCTTCTCCCCGAGGAACTGCGCGCCGACAACCCGCTGGGGATCCCCCGGCTCGTCGACGGCACGCCCGAACCGCGGCCGAGGTAGCCCTGCCGGCCGCACAAGAGGGCTCCGCCGAACGGATGACGGGACGCCCCTCGCGTGCTTCCGCTCGACCGGGCCCGGTGCGGGGCCCGGCTGAGCGAGGCTACGGGGTGATGCCTGGCAGGATCACCTGGTACTGCCGTTTGCCTCGGATATGTGCCCAGCCGAAGGCGGACGAGTCATGTTCCGTTTCTTTGGTCCGAGGATCCGCACCCAGCACGGCCGCAGGAAGGTGGGCGAGCGGGACCGCGGTGCAGTGGCGGCTGGTCGAGGCAGCCCTCCGCCCCACCGGTCACGCAGTCGGCTTGACACGATCATTGAGATTCCTTACTGGTGGGCGGTTGCGCGTGGGGGTGTTCAGTGCTGCCCGGCCGCGGCCGGGACATCGGGCGGCGGGGACTGCTCGCTGCCCGAGGGGTGGGCGGCGTGCCGGGCGCCGACGCGGATGCGGGGGACGGCCAGGGTGAGCAACAGGCCGGCCACTGCTGCGCCGATGGTGACCAGTCAGGTCATGCGGAACCCGCTCTCGGTGGGGATGATCCGCGCCGGGCGCCCGGTTCCTTGGTCATGCCGCCAGGATGCCCACCGTGACCACCGCTGGCGGTGGAGGTGCCGATGGAGCGTACGAGCGCGTCGACCCCGTCGGCGGGCGCGGTCTCGGTGACCGGCACGGAGTCCATGACCAGGGCGGGCATGGCGGCCTGGGCGGTGCCGGCGCCGGCACTGATGATCACCGAGGCGACGACGATCGCCAGACCTGGGACATCAGCGGCATTCCCGGCGCCGTCGCCGGCGCCGATGACCGACGCCCGCCGGCAGCGAGGTGCGGGCGCCGTACCGGGCGGAGACGGGGGCGAGAGCCATCATGACCAGGCCGCCCGGGGATAGCGCGAGGCCTGCGGCGAGGACGGACTGCCCAGGCCGTAGCCGGTCGCCTCCGGCGACTGACAGCGACATGGCGTACATCGCGAAGCCGACCATGATGGATGCCAGGTTGGTGCCAAGCAGCGGGCGGCGCACGGTGACCCTTGGGCCGACCAGCGGCTCGGACACGCGTGTCTCGTACCATCCCCATGCGGTCAGGACCACGACTCCGGCCGCGAACAGACCCGGGGTCGTCCCGCTGGTCCAGCTCCGGTCGCCGTCCTTCGTGACGGGCAGCAGCACGAGCCGGGCCGGGGGAGAGGCTGGGCGACTCGGACAACAGCATGGTGACCAGCAGCAGGCAGACGGGTGCCGAGAGCGGCCGGGAGCCGGATCAGCACACGCCAGTTCGCGTTCGGGACCATGGCGGCCGGGACCGGCAGGCCGGTCCCGGCCGCCGCCCCCGAGGGTGGCGCTGACAAGCGGCACGGTCCCGCCGGCCTTGGCGGCCGGCAGTTCGTCGCGCTGGACGCTGATGCCGACCGGTACGCCGCCGGTGGCCAGGCCCTGCAGCGTCGGCCGACGATGACCGGGACCAGGCGGTCGGAGACCGCGCAGACGACGGAGCCCGCGACGAGGGGGAGCAGCGACACGATCAGGACGCGGCGCTTGCCGAACATGTCGCCCGGCGCGCCTGCGATCCAGGTCCGGGCTGTCAGACCCAGGTCAGTCGCCACAGGCGCAGAAGCCCCGTGCCATCCACCGCGTACTGGCCGCCGCCCACATCCTCCGCGGACACCACGAAGTCCTTGGCCTGCCACAGCGGGACGACGGGCACATCGCGGGCGACGGTCCTTTGAAGGGCTTCGAGGTCGGCTTCGGCGTCGCCCCGGTCGGCGAAGCGCTGACTGCTCGTGATCAGCCGGTCGACGGCCTTGCTGCCGTACCCCGTTGCCATGGTGCCGTCCGTGCCGACGAGAGGACCGCCGAAGGTGTCGGGATCGGGATAGTCGGCGACCCAGCCGACGGCATAGGCGTCGAGTTTTCCCCCGGCCCAGCTCTTCTGGAATTCGTGCCACTCGTATCCTTTGAGGGTCACCTTGAACAGCCCGTCGGCCTCGAGTTGCCTTTTCACCTCAGCGGCCTCCTCGTGGGCTGCGCCGCGTCCCGCTGCGTAGCCGTAGGTGAAAGCCAGGGGGATTTCTTCACCGGCCTCGACGAGTAGTCGGCGCGCCCTTTCGGTGTCCTTGTGAGGGTAATTGTCGAAGAAGGAGGTGGTGTGGCCCGTGATGCTCGTCGGGATGAGGGAGTAGAGCGGGTCCACGGTTCCGTCGTAGACGTCGTAGGAAATCCGGCCCCTGTCAATCAGCCAGGCCGCCGCCTGACGTGCGCGTCTGTCGTGGAACGGCTTGCCGCGGCGGGTGTTGAGATACAGGTTTCGAGTCTCCGCGCTCTGTGCTTCCGTCACGCGTAGCCCTGGATCGCTCGGGTTCAGATCGGCGAGCATTTCGGGGGGGAGCTGTCTGAGGGCGACGTCGATGTGGTGGGACTTCCAGGCACGGGCGAGTGAGTCGGGGGTGTCGTAGAAGCGGAGTTCGATCGGCTGGCCGGTCTTCTCGGCGGCACCCTTGTACCGAGGGTTGGGCGAGAGGGAGAGCTTCTCGCCCTTCGTGTGGGAGACGAGACCGTACGGTCCGGTCCCGTCGATCCGGCCGTCCGAGCGCAGGGAGTCAGCCGGGTACGTGGTCGAGTCGACGATCGAGCCCGCCCCGGTCGTCAGCTTGAAGGGGAACGTGGCGTCCGGTGCGGTCAGTCGGAAAGTGACGGTCCGGTCGCGGGCGTCCATTGTCTCGATGGTGTCCAGAAGGGATGACGGTCCCACGTCGGAATCTATTTTCTTGACGCGTTCGAAAGAAAACGTGACGTCAGTTGCGGTCATTCTGCGTCCACTGGGGAAGGTGATGTCATCCCGCAGCCGGCATCGGTAGGTGCGCAGGCCGGAGTCGGTGAAGGAGCAGCTTTCGGCAGCGTCCGGAACGGGCTTGGTCGCTCCGGGGTCAAGGGTCAGCAGCGTCTGGAAGACATTGCTGTAGAGAGCCGTCGAGCCGGAGTCGTAACCGCCGGCCGGGTCCAGTGACGTCGGAGGTTCCGTCGTCCCGACTCTGATGGTGGTGCCCTCCTGGCCGCCCGGCGGGTACAGCAGAAAACCGGCTGCCAGTGTCGCGGCGATCACCGTGGGTGTGACGACGGATGCGCGGATGTGCGCGCGAATAGGCCTCATGAGGCTCGTCCTCGCAAGTTCAAGACGAACAGGAAATCTCGATCCCCTGGGGGAGAGAGTGTCGGCCAAGTATGCGCAGGCATCGCGTCCTTCGGGGCCCGACGGTACTTCCGGCACGATGTCTTATGACTGACGCGGCGAAACTGTTATGCCCCGTTCGGCGAGAGGGCCGACAGGGCTCGGCACCCCCTTTCAGCAGCCATTCCGCCTCGTCTCCGGTGGTGCCGCGGACCCGCGTGCACCGGTCCCGCCCACGGTCTTACTCCTCGACACCATTCCCTGTGGCATGTCACCTGTGCCATGTTCCGTGGTGCAGGGCGTGGTCATGCCAAGCCGAGAGGCCGTCCGTCTGCCCCCACGGCGGCAGCGCGGCACTCCGCTCCCCGCGCCCTCTCCCCCTTCAGTCGGCCGTGCTCCGCACAGCCGGATCCCTCATGGGAGGCGCAGTGAGAAAGTCACTGGTACGGCGAGGTCTGGGGGCGGCGCTGCCGCTGGCCCTGACCGTCGCCATGAGCATGGGCCTGCTGTCGCAGCCGGCCGGCGCAGCCGGGAACACCGGCTCCGTCGCGCACGTCGCGGCGGACGACCCGGAGGACGCAGGACCCCCACCCGTAGCGCAGTCCCCCACCGCCGAGACGGAGCACGTCGCGCACGGACGCACGAAGGTGTCCGAGCTTCCGCCCCTGGCCGCGAGCAAGGACCCGCTCAAGGAGGTGTACGGCAAGACCGCGAAGGCGCCGGTCCGTCCCTCGAAGTCGATGGAGAAGGCGGTTGCCGGCAAGACCGGCAAGTCCCGTGCGCTTGCCGCCGCGTGCAACGTCTCCGACTTCACCAGCCGAAGCGGCGGCGCGCTGGTCCAGCAGATCAAGGCGTCTACAACCGACTGCGTCAACACCCTGTTCAACCTGACCGGGTCGGACGCCTACTACGCCTTCCGCGAGTCGCAGATGACCTCGGTCGCCTACGCCCTGCGCGACGGCTCGACGTCCTACCCGGGTAATGCCTCCACCGGTATGCCGCAACTCGTGCTCTACCTGCGCGCCGGCTACTACGTCCACTACTACAACGCAAGCACGGTGGGCTCCTACGGCAGCAGCCTGCAGACCGCGATACGCGCCGGGCTCGACGCCTTCTTCGCCAGCCCGCGCTCACGCGACGTCAACGACGCCAACGGCGAGACGCTCGCCGAGGCGGTCACGCTCATCGACAGTGCCGAGGAGAACGCCCGCTACATCCACGTCGTCAAGCGCCTGCTGGCGGATTACGACTCCACCTGGAACTCCTCCTGGTGGATGCTCAACGCGGTCAACAACGTGTACACCGTGACCTTCCGCGGCCATCAGGTGCCCGCGTTCGTGAGTGCCGTGCAGTCGGACCCCGGTCTGATCGACGCGCTCTACAACTTCGCGAGCGGCCACCTCGCGCTGCTGGGAACGGACCAGTCCTACCTCACGTCGAACGCGGGACGCGAACTCGGCAGGTTCCTGCAGCACTCCCCACTGCGCTCCAAGGTCCGCCCCCTGGCCGCGGGCCTGCTCAACTCCAGCTCCATCAAGGGCCGAACGGCCCCGCTGTGGGTCGGTGTGGCCGAGATGACCGACTACTACGACAAGGCCAACTGCTCCTACTACGGCACCTGCGACCTCCAGGCCCAACTGGCCCGCTCCGTCCTGACGGTGACCTACCCCTGCAGCTCCAGCATCACCATCAAGGCGCAGCAGATGACCTCGGGCGAGCTGTCCTCCAGCTGCAGCAGCCTGCGCAACCAGGACGCCTACTTCCACAACGTGGCCCGTGACAACGGCCCCGTCGCGAACGACAGCAACAGCACCATCGAGGTCGTGGTCTTCGACTCCAGCACCGACTACCAGACCTACGCCGGCGCCATGTACGGGATCGACACCAACAACGGCGGCATGTACCTGGAAGGGAACCCGTCGGCGGCCGGCAACCAGCCGCGATTCATCGCCTACGAGGCCGAGTGGCTGCGGCCCGACTTCCAGATCTGGAACCTCAACCACGAGTACACGCACTACCTCGACGGTCGCTTCAACATGTACGGCGACTTCAACGCCAACATCACCACCCCGACCATCTGGTGGATCGAAGGCTTCGCCGAGTACGTCTCCTACTCCTACCGCGGTCTCCCCTATACGGAGGCGACGACCGAAGCAGGCCGTCGCACGTACGCGCTGAGCACCTTGTTCGACACCACGTACAGCCACGACACCACGCGCATCTACCGCTGGGGCTACCTCGCCGTGCGGTACATGCTCGAGAACCACCGCGCCGACATGGACACCGTCCTCGGCTACTACCGCGCGGGAAACTGGAACGCCGCACGTTCCTACCTGACCGGCACCATCGGCACCCGCTACGACACCGACTGGTACACCTGGCTGGCGGCCTGCGCGGCCGGCAACTGCGGAGGCGGGGGCACCAACCCGCCCGGCAACCAGGCGCCCACCGCCGCGTTCACCACCGCCGTCCAGGGCCTGGACGTCACCTTCACCGACCAGTCCACGGACGCCGACGGCACCATCGCCTCCCGGTCCTGGAGCTTCGGTGACGGCACCACCTCCACGGCCACCAACCCCGTCAAGAGGTACGGGTCGGCCGGGTCCTACACGGTGAAGCTGACCGTCACCGACGACAAGGGAGCCACCTCCACCGCAACGAGGACGGTCACCGTAGCCAGCGGCGGAGGCGGCGGCACCGAGTGCACCGGAACCGACACCCGGGAACTGGGCCAGAACTGCCAACGCGGCAACCAGTCCGCCACCACCGGTAACTACGCCTACCTGTACCTCTACGTCCCGGCCGGCACCACCCAGCTGAAGATCACCACCTCCGGCGGGACGGGCGACGCGGACCTCTACTACAGCACCAGCGGCTGGCCCGGCACCACGAGCTACACGCAGCGTGCGACGGGATCCGGCAACAACCACACCCTGACCATCAACAACCCGCCGGCCGGAGCCAACTACATCAGCCTGCACGCCGTGAGCAGCTTCAGCGGCGTCACCGTGAGTTCCGCCTACTGACCCACGCTTCCCGCACCAAGGTACGACCCCCACGACGGCCCGGGGCGGCTCTCCCCGCCCCGGGCTGCGTCCGGGGCGACGGCAGAAGGGGAGACCTCCGTCGCCCCGGACCGCGAACACACCGCCCGCCCCCACACGGGCATCCGACCTCCCAGGCGGCAGAGCGTGAAGGCATCACCCGCACGCAGGCGCCGCCGAGCCATGAGGTCCCTCATCGCGTCCGTCGGCCTCACCTGCGCACTCGCCACACCCGCCGTCGGCAGCGGTGAGAGGACACGCCGCGGCTCGGCGCCTCGCAACAGCGCTGCGTGAGCGCCTGGGTTCCCGCTTCGCAGGAGCCTGGATCGACCAGAAGCACGGCGGCAGGCTGACCGTGGCCGTCACCCGGTCGACGGCCACCGCCCCCGTCGAGGTCCGGCCCGCTCAGGCTCGGGCCCCCGACGACGACCACCGTCGTCGTCGACCGCAGCCTGCGGCAACTCGACAGCATGCCCGCAGAGTTGGCCCACCCTATGGCCGCGGGGAACAAGGGCGCTGCCCACGGTCTGCAGTTGGCTGTGGTGGTGCAGGACAACAAGGGTCGTCCGGACCTGCCACGGGGCTACCCTCACCTTCGCCCAGCACACAGTGGTGGAGTGGGGCGAGGCGGACTCTCGGGGAGGGCCGCGAGGTCAGCACCTACGCGCACGCCTCCGAACCCTCTTCGGCTGCGGCAGCCAGTACTCGTGCGCCCCCCTTCACGCTCGGGCTTGACCACCATCGACGACCCCGGCCTTCTGGCAGCCGCGAGGATGGGTCTACCCGTCGACCGGCATCACCAGCTGAGGCTACGAGGACGGCGGCCGGTACGTGTGAGAGCAGGACTCCCCGACCGGCTACACCTGCGGGCAGATCACCGTGGTCGGAGTCCTTCCCGTACTCTGCTCGGGGGCGTGGCACGCCGTGCATGCCGCAGTGCAGCGGAACACGTCGGCTGATCAGACCGTACCGGGGAGTGCCTTTCCGGCTCCGCTCGCGGGACGGGCGGGTGCGTAGGCGCGTGTCACCCACTTCTGGAAGTGCGGAGCCTGCGACAGCAGCTGCCAGTGGGTGCGTACGGCATGGTGGTGCACCACCTCGACGACCGGCGCCTCGACCGAGTCCCGCCGCCAGACGAGCAGATGCCGCTGCCACAATGGATCCCCCACGAGGGGTTTGACCAGCACTCCGCCCACCGGGCGCATGGTGGGCTGGACGGCGGCCACCCCCAGCCCCTTGGCTATCATCGACTGCAGTTGGTCGAGCATGTGGAACTCGTGTGTGACGGCGGGCCTGAATCCTGCGGCCCCGCACGCGTCGTAGAAGGCGCCGGGCCAGCCCACCCCGTCGTCCGCGGAGACGAACCACGCGTCCTCCGACAGGTCGGCCAAGGACACCTCCAGCCGTTGCGCCAGTGGGTGGTCTGCGGGCGTGGCCACGAACACCGGGACGGTCCTGATCGCCCGGTGATCCAGCTTCGGTGAGTGACGAAGAGGGAGTCCAGGGTAGTCGCACCCCAGGGCGACGTCGAGTTCGCCGGCCTCAAGGAGGCCGAGGAGTTCTCCGGTGGCGTACACACTGCTGACGGAGACGGTCAGATCGGGGCAGGCGTCGCGGAGGACGTCGAGCAAGGTGGGCACCACCGGTGTGTTGATGGCACCGAGGCGAAGCCGACGTGTCGTCCCGGACGAGCGGGGCGGCCGCAGACGCGCGAGATCGTCGGAGAGCGCCAGGATCTCCCGGGCCCGGCCGACGACCTGGGCGCCGTAGGCGGTGAGTTCCACGCCCGTGCTGCTTCGCAGGAAGACACCCGCGCCGAGCAGCCCCTCGATGCGGCGCAGTTGGGTACTCATCGCCGGCTGGGTGTACCCGAGCGCCGCGGCGGCCCGGCCGACACCCCCCGCGTCGGCTATGGCGCACAGCACACGCAAGTGGCGCAGCTCAAGTTCCACGCAGGCACCTCGCTCCGGGCGAACAGAGGTCCATTATGCGCCACGAAGAAGTGGGTGGGAAATCCGAGACGGTCCGACGCCTTCGGTCGACCAGCAGGCCGAGGGTCCGAGGGTTATGGGTGAGCCGGAGTCTCTGGTATGGCCTGGCCGGTTGTTTGCGTTTGACCGCCGTGCAAGTCTCGGACCTGCGTGTTGTTCCGCAGAGGCGACTGCGGAAGCCTGAAGCGCACCGCCTTCGAGGAGCGACATCATGCCTCACACCTGCATCAGCTTCACCGTCGAAGCGACCGGGGCCGCGGTTCACCGCGCCCGCCACCGCGTCTCCACCGCGTTGAGCTGGTGGGGAGGGCCGGTCGAGGATGATCTCCGCTTCAGCGTGGAACTCGTGACCTCCGAGCTCCTCACCAACGGGCTGCGGCACGCCGGCGGGCCCATGACCGTCGAGTTGACGCTGGTGCACGACATGGTCGTCGTCGCGGTCCTCGACGACAGCCGGGAGCTCCCGCGGCCTCGGCTGACAGAGGTGGACGACGAGTGCGGGCGGGGACTCGCCCTGATCGAGGACCTCAGTCTGATACGGGGAGCCGAGACGACTTCCCGCGGTAAGCGCTGCTGGGCGGTTCTGCCGCTGCGGACGCCGCAGGAGCCGGTTGCCGAGTCGGCTCCGGCTGAGGAGGCGGACCCCGGCTTCGCGGCGGACCGGGAACGCTGGTCACTGGCTCCGCAGGGGAGCGGACTGTTGGCGAGTCTGTTTCCGGCGAAGTGAGCTCGTTCTCTCGGTCGGCCCCGGGAGCCGACCCACAGCAGGCGGGTATGCCTGCGGGCGCGAAACCGCTCGTTTTGACGCTCTGGCTGCCCTCAACCTGCACAGCGAGCCGATAAACCGCCTCTGCCCTGGCCTCTTCTTCGGCTGGCTCGGACCGACCTTGTTCCGATGACGTCGCACGTGGAGTGCGCCGCTGGCCCGACCGGGCCACCGCCCGCGCCGAGATCTTCACCTTTGTCGAGATCTTCTACAACCGCAAGCGGCTACGGAAGCACCCGCATGGAGCTACCTGACGCCGCTGGAGATCCGGCAACGGCACGAGCAAGGAAACGCCCTCGCGGCGTAAGCATCGAGTGTCCGACGTCACGGGGGAAGTCCACCTGCTGCGGCGTCGCCAGACAGCATGAGGTCGAGCAATGCGGTGTGCTCGTGCACGGAGGCCACCAGCGCCCCGGCTTCCGCGAGCTTTGAGAATCCGTATGGTCGGGAGCGTTTTCGCACGTCGGCCACAGTATCGACGAGGCGGGAATGGCCGACCAGGGCGAGCAGGCCGAGATGGAAACGACGGTTTGATCTCAAGTCGGCGATGAGGTCGCCGGCGCTTGCGGCGGCCACGATCTCCCCGGCTACGGGGCGCACGGCCTCGAGCTCTTCCCCTGAGGCCGACCGGGCGACCCGGCCGACGGTCGGGATCCCGATGAGAGGAAGCCGGGGCGGGCGCGAGGATCGCGCCCGCCCCGGCGGTCGGCGGTGGATCAGGGCTCAGTACTCGGTCTTGACCGTCGCTCCGGAGAAGTCCGCGGCAGCGGCCAGGCTGATGTAGTTCCAGCCGGCGGGCGGATTGGTGATGGTGAGTGTTTCGCTGTTGCCTGCGCCTGTGGACCTGCTGGTGTAGCTGGAGGTGGTGGCCCAGGTGCTGTTGCTGTAGTAGAGATCGGCGTTGCCGGTGCCACCGGACGAGGTGACCTTCAGCTGCTGGACGCCGGCGGGGAGGTAGATGTAGAGGTAGGCGTAGTTCCCCGCAGTCGCGGACAGGTTGCTTCGCTTGCAGTTGCGGCCGAGTTCCCGCCCGTCGCTGCTGGTGCACTCGGGAGTGGCGTCCGCGCCGCCGACGGCGATGCTCTGGGTCGCGGTGCTGGTCGCGCCCTTGTCGTCGGTGACCTTCAACGTCACGGTGTAGGTGCCTGCCGCCGTGTAGGTCTTGGCCGGGTTGGCCGCGGCGGAGGTGGTTCCGTCGCCGAAGCTCCACGAACGGGAGGCGATGGTCCCGTCGGAGTCCGTCGAGCGGTCGGTGAAGTTGGCCGTCAGACCACTGACGGACACCGCGAACGCCGCAGTGGGAGCCTGGTTGCCCGGCGGGGTGGTGGAGCCCCCGCAGTCGCCGGCTGCGCACCGGGACAGCCAGTTGTACCAGTCGCTGTCGTAGCGGGTACCGATGCTGCCGGTGAGGTAGGCGCGGGCAGTGTTCCAGTTGCCGGTGCGGTAGTACGCGAGGACGGTGTCCAGTTCGGCGCGGTGGGACTGGAGCATGTAGCGCACGGCGAGGTAGCCCCAGCGGTACACACGTGTGCTGTCGTGACTGTAGGTCGTGTCGAACAGTGTGCTCAGCGCATAGGTGCGCCTGCCGGCTTCGGTGATGGCCGCGTCGTAGCGCAGGTTGCGGTAGGAGTAGGACACGTACTCGGCGAAGCCCTCGATCCACCAGATGGTGGGGGTCGATACGTTGGCGTTGAAGTCGCCGTACATGTTGAAGCGGCCGTCGAGGTAGTGCGTGTACTCGTGGTTGAGGTTCCAGATCTCGAAGTCCGGACGCGCCCACTCGGCCTCGTAGGCGATGAACCTGGCCTGGTTGCCGGCCGAGGAGGGGTTCCCCTCGAGGTACATGCCGCCGTTGTTGGTGTTGATGCCCCAGTCGGCCCCGGCGTAGGTCTGGTAGTCGGTGCTGCTGTTGTAGACGACCACTTCCAGGCTGGTGTTGCGGTCACCCGCGACAGGCCCGTTGTCCTTGGCGATGCTGTGGAAGTAGGCATCCTGGTCGGCCAGGCTCCGGCAGGTGGACGCCAGCTGTGCCGAGGTCATCTCCTGGGCGCGGATGCGCAGGCTCGCGCTGCAGGTGTGGTTGATCACCAACACGCTGCTCGCCAGGCGCTGTTGGAGGTTGCAGGTGCCGTAGAGGCTGCACTTGGACTTGTCGTAGCTCTCGGTCATCTCGGCAAGGCCCACCCACAGCGGAGCAGTGGTGCCCTTGAGGGAGCTCTTGGCCAGCAACGCGGCCACCTGGGGACGAGTTGTCTCCCGGGTAGCGGTGTGCTGCAGGAACCGGGCGAGTTCACGTCCGGCGTTGGACGCGAGGTAGCTCCGGTCGGTGCCGAGCAGGTTCTTGTGCGAGGAAGCGAAGCCGTAGAGGGCCTTCAGGACGCTCCGGTCGGAAGACACCGCGGTGACGAAGCCCGGCACCTGGTGGCCACGGAAGAGAACGGTGTGGACGTTGTTGACCGCGGTGAGCATCCACCAGGACGAGTCGTACGTGCTGTTGTAGTCCTTCAGCAGCCGCTTGACGACGTACAGGTAGCGGGCGTTCTCCTCGGAGCTGTCGATCAGGGTGACTGCTTCGGCCAGGACCTCGCCGTTGGCGTCGGTGACGTCCTGCGAACGGGGGCTGGCGAAGAACGCGTCGAGACCGGCACGGACGGCGGTGCGCAGCTTCGGGCCGTAAGCACCCACTGTGGCCTCGTCGTGCCAGTGCGCGTAGTAGCCGGCGCGCAGGTAGAGCAGGAGCTGGGTCATGCCGGTGCTGCTGTCACCCGGGTAGGCGGCGGAGCCGTCCCGCAGTGCGTAGGCGACGCTCGTCATCCGGTCCTCGCGGAAGGCCCGCTGCGCGTTGCTTTCGCTGAGGTCGAAGAGCGTGTCGATGCACTCGGTCGTGGACGTCTTGACCTGCTTGACCAGGCTGCTGCCCGAACGGCTGGTGAAGTCTGCCGGGCTGCAGCCCGCGGCGGCTCCCTTCCCCTTACCAGCAGCCTTCCTGTCCGAAGACTCGTTCATGGAGGGCCTCTTGAAGGGTGGAGGGGAGACCGGGCTGTCGTAGTCCCGACGCACCACGTCTGTGGCCGATGAAAGCGGCGCCCGTTCTTCTACCGGCAACGGCTTGCCGTGCACGTGCTCGGGGTCTTCTCCCAGTGCCGCATGCAACGAAGCCTGCGGAGGTATGCCCTCGTGCGCCCGTTCGCCGTCCGATGTCTGGATCGGACGGCTCAATGCGGCATAGCTCGGGGCTGACAGCATGCCTATCCCGAGGCACAACGCAAGTATCAGTGCGCCCAGCCTCGCGATGCTTGGTCGCTCGAAGTTTCTTTTCACTCACTGCCTCCAGAAGGAGCAGCCGTGCGGATGACACGGCTCAGGTGGTCATCCCGGCCGTCCGGAGAAGCGCCTGGGAGAGGCGACTTCTCCGGACGGCCGGTGAAAGTGCAATGCAACAGGTGACATTGCACTCTCGTCTTTGATGTGAGCGGGAAACTGCCCTGGGCTTCGCCGCTCTTCGGCCAGGCTGGCCTTCCTGCCTTCGCCTTACTGAGGCGGCGTCATTGCGGGGGTCAGCCGGCCAGCAGGCTGACTCCCAGGGAGGAGAGGGCCCGGCTGATGGGTTCGTGGATCATGCCGCATCCGCTGTTGGGACCACCGCTGAGGATTCCGTGCGCGGTCGAGCCGTCGTAGACGCCACTGCCGCTGTCCCCGGGCGACACGCACGCCGTGCTCCAGGTCATCCCGGTCAGGGTGCGTCCGGGGTACTGGACGGTGGCGTTGACATCCGTGATCTGCCCGCAGGTGTAGCCGGTGGTGGAGCCCTGCTTGCACACGTACTGACCCACGTAGTCGTAGTCCCAGTTGCGGATGGGTTGGGTGGTGTAGACCCAGCCTCGCGGCTGCCAGAAGGCGGTGTCGCTGATCCGGACGATCGCGTAGTCGCCGTAGTAGCCGAAGTGGTAGTTCGCCGTGCTGCCTACGCCCTGGTAGCCGTAGCTGTAGGTCGGTACCTCCCAGTAGGAGGCGGCCTCGGTGCAGTGACCGGCCGTCATCATGTAGTAGCCGGAGCGGTCATAGGCCATGAACGCACTGGTGCAGCGGGTGTTGCCGCCGTAGATGGCCAGCCCCGAGCGCAGCGGAGGATCGCACGAGTACTGCCCGCCGCAGTACAGCGGCCGGGACGCGTGCCGGTAGCTGTCGACGACCAGCGCGTCTCCGAACGTGCGCTCGGCCCAGCGCACGACGCGCCGTTGCTCGTCCGTCAGCTTCTTTCCTCGCGGAAGATCCAACCGCAGAGCGTTCTTCTCGGTCACCACCGCGGACTGCAGGCCGTGCTGCGCCGCCTTGTTCGCCTTGGCGATCCGCTTGCTCAGCGAGGCCGACATCGACTGCAGCTCACTCATGCTGCGATCGACGACCACGGTGTCGACCGGGGACTTGCCTGAAGCCGCAGCGGTCACCGATGAGGCCGAGGCCTTCTCGGTCACTGCGACCTTCAGCTTTCCGCCGTCCTGGTGGTCCACCCAGGCCCCGCCGAACCGCTCGCCCAGTTTCGTGCGTAGTTCGGTGATGACAGCGGTCTGTTCGTCCTGCCGGGCTATGCGGCGTTGTCCTTCTGCGACCGGGATGCCGTAGTCCTCGACCAGTTGGGTCACTGCGGCTTTCTGCTGTGCGTTCGGGGCCGGCTGGTCCGAGGTGTTCTCAGCGGCCGAGGTCGTCGGCGCGAGAAGGAGCGTGGCGATCAACGCAGCCACTGCTGCTATCGGCCCTGACAGCCGTAACGGAGCACTGTGCACGGAGCACCTCCATGTGGTGGGACCGATGCCGGGCCCGGGCCCTTGCCTGTGTCTGGACGGATGCCCGGCGTCGGGGACATGACAGGAACAATATGGAGGGTGACATGTCACATGGCAAGAGCGAATTGTCTCCTGGCAGCGTCCGAGCAACTGCGCACGGTGATAGGTCCTGGTGGCACGTTCGGTCACGTGCGAAAGTCTTGTCGCCTGAGGGCCCCTGGAGGCGAAGAAGTCACAGAGGCCCTGCGCGCCAAGTAGCGCTTCCTGGCGGATGCCTCGTGGCTCAGCAGCTTCTAGCGGCCGGGGGAGGGCAGGCAGAGCGCGGTCTCCGACAGGGCAGGGCCTGTCGGAGACCGCGCTCGTTGCGATGGCCGGCTAGGCCGTTTCTTTCGGATCACCTCGTCGACCAGATGAAGATGGCGGCGAGGTGCAGTCCGGCTAGGTAAATGGTGGCCGTCTTGTCGTAGCGGGTGGCCAGGCCGCGCCATTGCTTGAGCTTGTTGATGCACCGCTCGACGGTGTTGCGCTGCTTGTAGGTCTCGCGGTCGAAGGCCGGGGGACGGCCCCCGAGCCGACCACGTCGCTTGCGGTTCGCAGCCTGGTCCGCCGGCTGCGGGATCACCGCTCGGATCTTCCGCTGTCGAAGATGGAGGCGGATCGCCCGGGACGAATACGCCTTGTCGGCCAGGACCACGTCTGGCGTGACCCTGGGGCGGCCGATCCGTCTGGGCACCCGTAACCGGGCCATGACCTGCTCGAAGGCGGGTGCGTCACCTGCTTGACCCGGCGTGATGACGAACGCCAGCGGTCGGCAACCGCCGTCCGCGACGAGGTGGATCTTCGTGGTCAGTCCGCCGCGGGACCGTCCGAGGGCATGGTCAGCCGGCTCGCCGGCCGGGGCCCCTTTTGACGGGCCCCGGCGGCGTGCTGGTGTGCGCGCACGACAGTGGAGTCGACTGCGACGACCCAGTCGAGGTCGCCTTCGGCGTCGGCCTGGGCGAGCAGGGCGGTGAAGACCTTCTCCCAAGTGCCGTCGGCGGCCCACTTCCGCAGCCGGTTGTACGCGCCCTTCCACGACCCGAACTGCTCGGGCAGGTCCATCCACGGGGTGCCGGTGCGGTACTTGAACGCGATCGCGTCGATCACCTGCCGGTGATCACGCCACCGACCACCGCGCCGAGGGGTCCGGTCCGGCAACAACGGCTCGATGCGGGCCCACTGGGCGTCAGTCAACGACACACCCAGACCAACGATCCGATGATCTGAAAGAAACGGCCTAGCTCACGGCTAGCTCTCCAGCAGCCGGGCCATCCACTCCTCCACATCGGCGGCGTTGCGGGGCAGGGCGTCCGAGAGAAGCTTCGCGCCGTCCGCGGTGATCAACAGATCGTCCTCGATACGCACCCCCATGCCTCGCAGTTCCAGCGGCAGTGTCTCGTCGTCGGGCTGCAGATAGAGGCCGGGCTCGACCGTGAGGACATGGCCCTCCTCCAGGACTCCGTCCAGGTAGGTTTCCGCTCGCGCCTGTGCGCAGTCATGGACATCGATGCCGAGCATGTGACCGCTGCTGCACAGCGTGTAGCGGCGGTGCAGGCCGCTGTCCTCGTCCAGCGCCCTCTCGGGTGGCAGGCGCAGGATGCCCCACTCGTGCAGACCCTCGGCTATGACGCGCATGGCCTCCCGGTGGAAGTCGCGGAACCTGGCCCCAGGCTTCAGGACGGCGATGGCGGCCTCCTGGGCTGCGAGGACCAGGTCGTAGACGTCTCTCTGGGCAGCGGAGAAGCGACCGGACAGGGGCAGGGTGCGCGTGATGTCCGCCGTGTACAGGGTGTCGGTCTCCACGCCTGCGTCCAGGAGCAGCAGCTGCGAGGGGTCAAGCGCGCCGTCGTTGCGGATCCAGTGCAGGACACAGGCGTGAGCACCGGAAGCAGCGATGGTGTCGTAGCCGGTCCCGTTCCCCTCCGCTCGCGCACGAAGGTTGAACACGCCCTCGATCCAGCGTTCACCGCGGGGGTGCCGCAGAGCTTGCGGCAGCGCCCGCACCACGTCGTCGAAACCCGCGGTGGTGTGCTGGATGGCCAGTTGCAGCTGGCCGACCTCCCAAGGTTCCTTGACGAGGCGGAGCTCCGACAGAACAGTCTCCAGCTCGGTGTCCCGCGCCTCGGTACGGCCCTCCGGGGACGCCAGGTCCTCCAGCACCGGGTCCACCCCGGCCAGCAGGCGGGTGGGCGGTCGGGAACCGGCAAACGTCGTGGGCAGATCGTCCAGGTGCTCGCTGCGCAGGCCGGTCATCATCGTCGTCTCGTCGAGGTCAGGGCGGCGGCCCACCCAGAACTCCCCGTAACGGCGGTCGCGGTAGAAGCCGCTGCTGTCACGCGGCGAGCGCGGGCGGACGTAGAGCACCGCCTCGTGCCCTTCCGAGCCTGTCGGCTCGAGGACCAGTACATGACCGGGCTGGTCCTCCCCGGTCAGACCGGTCAGCCAGGCGTAGGCGCTGTGCGGTCGGAAACGGTGATCGGTGTCGTTGGAGCGGACCTTGAGGACCCCGGCAGGCACGACGAGCCGCTCACCCGGAAAGCGGGCCGAGAGCCGCTCGCGGCGGGCGGGGAGATGGGCGTGTCCCGGCACTCGGGTGTCCGGCGGGAGCGGGGAGGGTGCCCAGCCGGCGGACATGAAGACGTCCAGGGCTGTGGAGACGGGCAGATCATGACTGCGGGTGTGCGGGCGGGCGATGTCGTCGGACGGCACGGAGCTCCTTCGAGAACGGGGCGGGAACAGGGCGGCACATCCGAGGCAGGACACAGCTCGGTAACGGACAGGCCTACCTCTTGGATATAAAATTTCACATTACTATGTTACGGGTCACACCTCATAGGTGTCGGTGCTTCCCACCGCCTCCAGCAAGGAGTGGCACATGATCCGCAACGCTCGCGTCCTGGCCGCATCCCTCGGCGCCTCCCTGTCCCTCGTCGTCGTGGGTGCCTGTACCGATCAGGCAGGCCACGACTCCAAGGCGAACCGGCCGGACTTCACGACCGGAACCGTCATCGGCGGTACCCCGAAGAAGGGCGGCACCCTCACCGTGCTGTCCAACCAGGACTTCGCCCACCTCGACCCCGCACGCAACTGGGTGATGCCCACCATGGACTTCGGCACCCGGCTGCTGTACCGCACCCTGACCACGTTCAAGGCCGAACCCGGGGAGAAGGGGAGCGAGATCGTCCCCGACCTCGCCACCGACCTGGGCAGGCCCTCCGACGGCGGCAGGACCTGGACCTTCACACTCAAGCCCGGCCTCAAGTACGAGGACGGCACCCCCATCAAGGCCCGCGACATCAAGTACAACGTGGAGCGCTCCTTCGCTCCGGACCTCGCGGGAGGCCCCGATTACGCCCAGCAGTACCTGGCTGATGTCGAGGGATACGCCGGGCCGCTGCAAGGAAAGCACCTGGACTCGATCAGGACCCCCGACGACCGCACCATCGTCTTCTCGCTGCGCAGACCGGTCGCCGAGTTCTCCTACACGGTCACGCTGCCCACCTTCTCTCCCGTTCCCCAGTCACAGGAGAAGGGTGTCCAGTACGACCTGCGCCCCTTCTCCTCGGGGCCCTACAAGATCGACAGCTATGCGCGTGGCAAGAAGCTGGTCCTGGTCCGCAACCCCCACTGGGACCCTGGCACCGATCCGGTACGCAAGGCCTACCCCGACCGGATCGTCGTGGTCCAGGGACTGAAGGGCGGCCAGATCGATGACCGGATCATCGCCAGCCAGGGAGCCGACGCATCCGCGGTCGAGTGGTCCGACATGCAGCCGTCCAGCATCTCCAAGGTACTCACCAGGCCGGAGATCAAGAAACGGCTGTCTGCCGAACGGACCGGCTGCACCGACATGCTCGCTCTGAACACCTCTCGCCCGCCCTTCGACAACCTCAAGCTGCGACAAGCAATGCAGTACGCCGTCGACAAGCAGGCACAGGTGACTGCCAACGGCGGACCAGCCCTCAACGACGTCGCAACCGGCTACCTCCCACCGGCTCTGACCGGCAATCAGGTCGCTGACCCGGTCTACGGCACATCGGACACGGGGGACGTGGACCGCGCCAAGAAGCTCCTCGTCGAGGGGGGCAAGCCTGCGGGCTTCTCCGCGACCATCACCGTCTCGACCGGGGACAAGACCCGTGCTGAGGCACTTCAGCAGAGCCTGTCCCGGATCGATGTCCGTCTGAAGATCCAGACCGTCGACCCCTCGGTGTACTACGACACCATCGGCGACACCAAGAACGCCCCGGACATGGTCATCAGCGGCTGGTGTCCCGACTACCCCTCTGGTTCCACCTTCCTGCCCTTCGTGTTCGACGGCCGAACCATCAAGGAGAAGGGAAACCAGGGAAACGTCTCCCAGTTCCGTGACGAAGCCGTACAGAAGCGCATGGACGAGATCGCCGAGATGTCCGACGCCGCAAGCGCCAACCAGGCATGGATCGACCTCGACCCCGTGATCCAGCGCAAGTCCCCGGCCGTCCCCCTGCTGTGGGAGCGCAAACCCTTGCTGGTCGGCGACAACATCGCAGGCGCCTTCGGACACGCGGCCTGGACCGGACAGTTCGACTTCGCGGTGATCGGACTCAAGGACCCGGCAAAGAGCCGGGACTGAGAGACACGGACGAACCGCAATGACCCTTCCGCTCAACACTCCCGTGCAGACCGGCACGGCACCACTGCCCGACAACCTCTGGCGGACCACTTGGCGAGGGCTCTGCCGGAACAAGGGCAGCCGCATCGCCCTGGCCACCACCGCGCTCCTGGTCCTGATCGCTCTCACGGCACCACTCCTCAGCCGCCTCGGCGGATGGTCACCCACCGCCTTCGACCCTGATGCCATCGACCCCTATCTCGGCGGGATGCCCCGGGGGCCCCTCGGCGGCATCAGCGCCGAGCACTGGCTCGGCGTGGAACCGGTCACGGGTCGCGACCTGTTCGCACGAGTGGTGCACGGCGCCCAGGTCTCCCTGCTGATCTCATTCGCCGCCACCGCGATCGTCGTCGGTGTGGGCACCGCCGCAGGAATCGTGGCAGGCTACTTCGGCGGCCGCATCGACACCGTGCTGAGCAGGTTGATGGACCTGACCATGTCCTTCCCCTCGCTCATCTTCATGATCGCGATGATGTCCGTCGCCCAGGACGTCAACCGTGTCGTACTGATGACAGTCGTCATCGGCGTCTTCGGATGGCCCGGCATCGCTCGGGTGGTGCGCGGCGAAGCCCTGGCCCTGCGCCACCGCGAGTACGTCGAAGCCGCGCGCGCCTGCGGATCCGGCTCATGGCGCATCCTCACCCGGCAGGTGCTGCCCAACATCGCCGGCCCCATCATCGCCTACACCACCCTCCTGATCCCCGGCATGATCAGCACCGAGGCGGCCCTCAGCTTCCTCGGTGTAGGAGTACGCCCACCCACGTCATCTTGGGGCCAGATGATCGCCGAGGCCGTCGCATACTACGAGACGGACCCGATGTACTTCCTCGTCCCCAGCGCCTTCCTCTTTCTCGCCGTCCTCGCCTTCACCGTGCTCGGCGACGGACTGCGCGACATCCTCGACCCCCAGGGAGGCCGGCAATGATCGTCTACCTGGCGCGCAGGGCTCTTGGCGTGGCTGGGGTGCTGCTCGCCATCTGCGCAGTCACCTTCGTCATCTTCTATCTCCTCCCAGCCGACCCCGCCGCTGCCGCCTGCGGCAAGACATGCAGTCCCGAACGACTCGCAGAGGTACGTCACTTCATGGGACTCGATCAGCCCGTCTGGCGTCAGTTCGGTGACTACCTCACCGGCATCTTCGCCGGCCGGGACCTGGGCAGCGGCCCCCACACCATCCACTGCGGTTTCCCGTGCCTGGGCTACTCCTACGAAAACGCCCTGCCGGTGTGGAGCCTGCTGATGGACCGTCTCCCCGTCTCCGCCTCCCTGGCTTTCGGCGCCGCCTGCATGTGGCTCGTCCTGGGACTGGGCGCAGGGGTGACCGCCGCACTCAAGAAGGGCGGACTGCTCGACCGGACGCTGATGGTAGGCGCCGTAGCCACCGCCTCCCTCCCCGTCTACTTCACCGCGGTCATGCTCATCTACGGGCTGGTCCGAATCGGAGGGCTCCTGCCGTATCCCACGTACATCCCGATAAGCAGCGACCCGTTCGGATGGGCGGCCAACCTCCTGCTCCCCTGGACCGCCCTGGCCCTCCTCTACGCAGCGATGTACGCCCGCCAGAGCCGCAGCTCCATGATCGAGGCCATGACACAGCCGTACATCCGCACTGCCCGGGCAAAGGGCATGCCACGCCGCGTCGTAGTGATCAAACACGGCCTGCGCTCCGCCATAATGCCGGTGATCACCATCTTCGGCATGGATCTCGGAGCCCTGCTCGCCGGTGCCGTCATCACCGAGTCCATCTTCGGCATCCCCGGCGTCGGCCGCCTCTTCTACGATGCTCTGCAGCGCTCCGATCAGCCCGTTGTCCTGGGCGTCACCCTCCTGGCCGCGTTCTTCATCGTGGCAGCCAACGTCGTCATTGACCTGCTGTACGCCGTCATCGACCCCAGGGTGAGGAAATGATGCCGTCCACCACTGAGCCCGGCGTGCCCTTGCTGCGCGTGCGTGACCTGAAGGTCGCCTTCGACACCCCCGCCGGCACGGTCCAGGCAGTCGATGGGGTCTCTTTCACTGTCGAAGCCGGCCGCACCCTGGGCCTCGTGGGAGAGTCCGGCTCCGGCAAGTCGGTCACCTCACTGGCCGTTATGGGCCTGCACCAACGGGCACAGGTCAGTGGATCGATCACCTTGGCCGGACAGGAACTGCTTCCTCTCACTGATCATCAGTTCAGCCGGCTGCGAGGGCGGAAGATGGCCATGGTCTTCCAGGACCCTCTGTCCGCGCTGCACCCCGCCTACACAGTCGGCGAACAGATCGCCGAGGCCCATAGGCACCACTTCGGCACCCGCAGGCGAGCCGCTCGCCGACAAGCTGTGGACATGCTCGGTGAGGTCGGCATACCCGAGCCTGCCCGCAGGGCAGGTGAGTACCCCCACCAGTTCTCCGGCGGCATGCGCCAGCGCGCCATGATTGCCATGGCCCTGTCCTGCGAACCGGACCTGCTCATCGCCGACGAACCCACCACCGCGCTCGACGTCACCGTCCAGGCTCAGATCCTCGAACTCATCGCAAGAGTGCAGCAGGAGAGGCGGCTGGGCGTCCTGATGATCACCCACGACCTGGGCGTGGTGGCGCGTGTCGCCAACGACGTGCTCGTCATGTACGGCGGCCGGGCCGCTGAACAAGCTCCGGTCGATGACCTCTTCCTGCGGCCTGCCCATCCCTATACCCGCGGCTTGCTGGAATCCTTGCCGCGCCTGGACGATCCCGATGATGCACCGCTACGCGTCATCCCCGGCAGTCCGCCCTCACTTGCCGCCCCGATATCCGGCTGTCCCTTCGCCCCTCGTTGCCCTCAGGCAGAAAGAGCTGAAGAGCTGGTCCGCGCCCGCTGCACAGGGGAACGGCCCCGGCCACAGGAGCACTCTTCCGGACGATCGGTGTCCTGCCACCTGCCCTTGCTCCCCGCCGTGAGGCCCCGACCCGCCCTGCCTCACAGCGAAGACGATCAGGAGGAGAAGACCCGATGATTCATGCTCGACGAGACTCCCAGAGCCCAGAGGAACGGACCGCTGCCGTCGAGACGCCCCTGATGTCCGTCCGCGGGCTGACCAAAGCCTTCCCGGGCCGCCGCGTCCGGGGCCGGGCAGCCGCTCCGGTCCGAGCAGTGGACGGGGTGGACCTCGACCTGGCGAGGGGCGAAACGCTCGGCCTGGTCGGTGAGTCTGGATGCGGGAAGTCCACTACCGGACGCATGCTTGTGCGTCTCCTGGAACCCACTGCCGGCACAGTCGAGTTCGAGGGGCGGGACATCACACACGCCTCATCGCGTGAACTGAGGCCTGTACGCCGGCGTCTGCAGATCATTTTTCAAGACCCCTATGCCTCCCTCAACCCCCGGCAGACCATCGCCCGTATCATCGCCGAACTTTTGCTGGTCCAGGGCTCCTCCGCACGGGCCGCACGGCTGAGGGCCGCGGAACTGCTGGCGATGGTGGGCCTCGGCGATGAACATCTGGACCGTTACCCGCACCAGTTCTCCGGAGGCCAGGCGCAACGCGTCGGCATCGCGCGAGCCCTGGCCACCGGACCCCGCCTCGTCATCGCCGACGAACCCGTCTCGGCGCTCGACGTCTCCGTGCAAGCCCAAGTGGTCAACCTGATGGAACGTCTCCAACGCGAGCTCGACCTGGCCTTCCTCTTCATCGCGCACGATCTGTCTGTCGTCAAGCGGGTATGCGACCGGGTGGCGGTGATGTACCTCGGTCGTATCGTCGAGATCGGTGACAAGCACGAGGTTTACACTGCGGCGGCCCATCCCTACACCCGTGCGCTGCTCTCGGCTGTACCGCTGCCCGATCCCGCACAGGAGCGTCGTAGAGAGAGGATCATTCTTCTGGGCGACCCGCCCAGTCCGGCCGCGCCCCCGACGGGCTGCAGCTTCCACCCACGTTGCCCGAAGGCACAGCCGGTCTGCCGCACCGAACAGCCTTCTCTGCAGGTTGTCGGCTCGGGAATGCGTAAGGCGGCTTGTCACTTCCCCGAGATCCAGTGAAACCTGCGTACGTCACCAAGGGATATGAAGACCGGGTGCACGGCGCCGGTGATCCCGGTCTCGCGCATGAGGCGTTCGACGGTGCAGCGGGCTACCTCGTGGCCCTGACGGTTCAGTTCCCGCCAGATCTTCCTGGGCCTCACCGGGGTCTGAAACGAGCGGTGCAACCAGGGCGGTTGGGGGGACTGACGGGCTGCGGAGAGGCGGCCGTCGAAGGTGATGTCGAAGGCGTGCAGGGCGGTCTTCCAGGGCATGGTCCAGCGGGCCTGGTCCTTGCCGGTGGGGTCCAGGCTCACTGAACTGCTCCGGGTTCGATAGACATGGCCGCCCCGGGCCCCGCGACGACTCGACCGCCCATTGGGAGACGTGACTCGATCGCTGCATAGGCCAACGTCGGCGAGGTCGTCCGCTGGGTTGACGTGACGACGAGCCGGCGGAGGTGACCGTGATGGTGATCAACACGGACGGCGACCGGCTGCTGTCCCGCCGCGTCCAGAACGACGGGTCTGAACTGCTGGAACTCATTGGCGATGTGCTGGCGATATCCACCGACGTGCTCTGGGCGGTCGACCTCAACCACGGCGGCGACATGGACGTCTTCGGCAGCGCCGACCGCCTGGCGGGTTTCGCCGTTCTGGCTCCGCAGCCCCGTGACTCCGGCCGCGTCGGCGGCAACCTGCGCAGACCCCGCCGCTACCATCGCGGACTGTTGTGGGCCATGTACCTCTCGGCGATGGCCGGCCTGCCCGGCCTCCAAGACGTACTACCGGCGCAAGCGGAGCGAGGGGAGGGGACACAAGCAGGCCCTGCTCGCGCTCGCACGCCGTCGCCTCAACGTCCTGTGGGCCATGATCCGTGACGGTCAGTGCCATCAAAGTTCACCTCCCGTCACGGTTGCGGCTTGACAACACGATGGGGATGTCCTTCCCGCGCGTTCGAGCTCGGCGTGCACCGTGAGCAGATCGCCGGCACGTACCGGGGCCAGGAACGCCATCCCGTCGACAGAGGCGGTCACCGGGGGCTCGTGGGCGTGTCGTCCGGCGGCAGCCGCAGCTGCGTCGTCGATCAGCTTCATCACCACTCCGCCGTGGATGGTGCCGTACAGGTTGGTGTCGTGTTCGCTCATGATGTGCGCGAGCGTCACCCGTGATGCGGCCGGGTGCTTCGTGTCGGTGGGCAGGGTGGCATGTCGGTCGGCCACGTCAACTTCTCCTTCGCGAGTCGGGACAAGGGCGGAACCGCATGCGAGTACGGGTGCGCGGGCAGGTGGCAGGTCTTCGGACTCGCGGGCACGTCTCGTCGTACGACACTCCTGCCGGCCGTCGCTTCCCAGGCCCGGTACGTCGGACCCAGTGCGTATGACGGTGGTCGTCTCCGCTCACCGCTGCGGGGCAGTCCCGGTGTCCCACCGGGTTCCCTCTCACGACGCCCTGCCGTGGGGCCCCATGCCTTCAGGGCTATGGGGGAGGGCGGGGCGAACCAGCTGCGCGCGCGATCCTACGGGCCGCGTCTCGTCGTTCGGGGCCTGGGGCCGCCCTCAGTTCGCTGCCACCGTGCCCAGGAAGCGGATGTGCGGCCGGTCGCCCGGGCCGGAGCGGGTGACCTCGGTGCGTACGCCGTACACGTCGGCGATCAAGGGCTCGGTCAATGTGTCGCCCGGGGTTCCGGCAGCGACCACCCGGCCGCCCCTGAGGACGACGACCTGGTCGCAGTACATGGCCGCCAGGTTCAGGTCGTGCAGGGCGACGACGCTGGTGACGGGGAGTTCGACGATCAGCTTCAACAAGTCGAGCTGGTGCTGGATGTCGAGGTGGTTGGTGGGTTCGTCCAGGAGCAACTCGCGCGGTTCCTGGGCCAGGGCGCGGGCGATCTGCACGCGCTGGCGCTCGCCGCCGGAGAGCGTGTGCCAGGGCTGGTCCGCGCGGCCGGTGAGGCCGGTGCGCTCAAGGGCGCTGCGCACGGCTTCCTCGTCGGCCGCGGTGGCGGGGGTCCAAGCGCGTCGGTGCGGGATGCGGCCGAGGCGTACGACGTCGAGAACGGTCAGCTCGACGAGGGTGTCGGAGTGCTGCTCGACGACGGCAACGCGCCTGGCCACGGCGCGGCGGCCCCAGTCGCCGAGGGGACGCCCGTCGAGGGTGACGATGCCGGAGGCGGGGGCGAGGACGCCGGACAGCAGCCGCAGCAGCGTCGACTTGCCGGAGCCGTTGGGGCCGAGCACCCCGGTCACGGAGCCGGGCCGGGGGGTGAGGCTCACACCGTCGACGATCAGCCGCCCGTCGAGGGTGCGGCTCACGCGGTCGGCAGCGAGGGTGTGCGGCCCGGCGGGTGCCTGTCCACGGCCGGGCGGCCGGGTACCGTCGTCCCGCCGCTCGGTGCCGGTCGTCATCGCATCCTCCTCGTGCGGTACAGGACCAGGACGAACGCCGGAACACCGACGAGTGAGGTGACCACGCCCACCGGCACCTCCTGGGGGTCGAGGACGGTACGGGCCAGGGTGTCGGCCCAGACCAGGAACACCGCCCCGGCGAGCGCGGTGACCGGCAGCAGCCTGGCGTGCCCCGGGCCGACGAGGGCGCGGGCGGCGTGCGGCAGGACCAGGCCGACGAAGCCGATCGCCCCCGCCGAGCTGACCAGCGCGGCGGTCAGCAGCGCGGTCACGCACAGCAGCACCAACCGGGTCCGGGCGACGGACACCCCGAGCGTGGCCGCGGCGTTCTGGCCGAAGGCGAAGGCGTCCAGGGTGCGTGCGTAGCCGAGGCACAGCACGAGGGCGAGCGCCAGGACGGCCGCGCAGAGCCCCACTTCGGTCCAGCCGGCCCCGCTGAGCGAGCCGAGCATCCAGAACAGCACGCCCCGGGTGGTCTCCGCGTCGGCCGCCGTCGTCACGACGAACGAGGTCAGGGCGGAGAACAACTGCATCGCGGCCACCCCGGACAGGACCACCCGGTCGGTCGTCCCGCCGAGGGTGTGGCTGAGGAGCAGCACCAGAGCGAACGAGCTCAGGGCGCCCACGAAGGCGCCGCCGGAGACGGTCAGGACGCCGCCGCCGGCGCCGAGGACGATCACGGCGACGGCGCCGGTCGACGCACCGGAGGAGACGCCCAGGACGAAGGGATCGGCGAGGGGGTTGCGCAGCAGGGACTGCATCACCGCGCCGCACACGGCGAGTCCGGCCCCGCACACCGCGGCGAGCAGGGTGCGAGGCAGCCGCAGGTTCCACACGATGCCCTCGCGGATCGGCGTGAGATCCGTCGAACCCCAGCCCAGGTGGGAGGCGATCACCGACCACACGTCGCCCACCGCGATGTCCGCCGGACCGATGGTGATGGCCACGGCGACGGACGCGGTGAGCACCGCCAGCCCGGCGCCCAGCCCGGCGACGACGCGCACCACCCGGACGGCACCCCGCATGGGGCGGACCGGGGAGGACCGCAGGGCGGTTCTCATCCGGCGAGCCCGTACTCGCGCAGCGCCGCGGCGACCTTCTCCACGCCCTCGACGGTACGGATCGTCGGGTTCATGGCCTGCCCGCTGAGCAGGACGTACCGCTTCTCCTTCACCGCCTTCATGTTCTTCGTCGCCGGGTTCGACTGCAGGAACGCGATCTTCTTCGCGGCCGACTCGGCGGTCTGCGACTTGCGCGTGAGGTCGCCGATGACGAGCACGTCGGGATCGCGGTCGGCGACGGTCTCCCAGTTGATCTGGGGCCACTCCTGCGTGCTGTCGTCGAAGACGTTCTGCGCGCCGAGCGCGTGGGTGATGATGCCGGGCGCGCCGCAGCAGCCCGCCATGTAGGGGGACTCCTGGTTCGCGAACCAGTACAGGACGGTGGTGTCCTCGGCGCGGATCCCCGCCGTGGCCTTCGTCACCCGGCTCTTCAGCCGGGCGACGAGCTTCTCGCCCCGCTCGTCCACGCCGAAGACCCGGGCCAGTTCCCGTACTTCGCGGTAGACCGTCTCCATGGTCAGGGGCTTGGTCCGTGAGCCGTCGCCGTCGCCGCTGTTGTCCTTGCCCTCGCAGTCGGCGGGTGACAGGTACGTCGGTACGCCGAGCTCCTCGAACTTCTCGCGGGAGGCCACCCCGCCCTTGCTCAGGGTGGAGGTGAAGGAGGAGGCGACGAAGTCCGGTTCGGTGTCCAGGACTCGTTCGAACGACGGCTGGTTGTCGGCGAGCCGGGGCACCTTGGCGTTGGCCTTCTCCAGTCCCTTCATGACCGGGTCGGTCCAGGTGGCGGTTCCCACCACGCGGTCGGCGAGGCCGAGGGAGAGCAGGATCTCGGTGGTGCCCTGGTTCAGGGACACGGCCCTCTTCGGTGGAGCCTCGACCGTCACCTCCTGCCCGCAGTTGTCGAACGTGACGGCCCCGGCATCCGAGCCGCCGGACTTCGGGGACGAGCCGGAGTCGGAGCCGGAACCGCACGCGGTGAGCAGCAGGGCCCCGGTCAGGAGCAGGACGGAACAACAGGCGGGGCGTGACAAGTGCACGGTTGCGGCTTCCTAGGCGTCGGGACCCATACGCGGGGTCCGTGCGGACGATCGGGTGCCAGCAGGTCTTCGGACTCGGGATCACCCCGGCGGGACGCCTTCCCGGACCCGGCCGTGACCGTCGTCCAGTGGCTTCGCTGCCCCGCCCGTCACCCTCACCGCTGCGCGTCAGTTCCGGACTCTCACCGGATTCCCTGACCCGTGCACGTGTACGGACACGCCCACGAGTTCGACTGGCGTCCGGAAGCTACCACAGCCTTACCCATGTGGTCCGACCTGCCCGTCGGCGGTGCCCGCCGGGCCGAGGCGCGCGCCCCCCAGGTGGCCGCCGCTCCCAGTGGCTTCTCCGGCGCTGGTTCGGCCATGCGAGTCCCCAGGCGTCGGCCGAAGGGGACAAAGGCCACTGCGGCGCGGGCCAGGTCTGCCGGACCCCGACCGCAGCGGTTGTATGACGTCCTGCTCGTGACCGTCTTCTCGACCAGCACCGTCCGGCGCCCATGGCGCCGCAATTCCCGAGCCCCGCCATCGCGGGCCGAACGCGCCGCGGCCCGTCCGGGAAGCCAAGTCCGCTGCCGTCGCGGATCCTTCGCCCCGTCCGGGAACCGACCGCCTCTCCCCTCCGACTGCTGTGAGGAGGCAGGGAGGTGGCATGGAAGGGCTGGATGTCCGGATGTCGGGCGTCGTGTGCCGGCACGGCCGGGTCGAGGCCGTGCGCGACGTCGATCTCGACGTCGTGCGCGGGCAACGGGTGGCGCTGACCGGTACCAACGGGTCGGGCAAGACCACGTTGCTGCGTGCTGTTCTGGGGCTGCACCGGCATGTCGCGGGCCGGATCCTGGTGGGTGGCCGGGACACCGGGAGTGCTGCCGAGTGGGCGTGGCGGCGACGGGCGTGCGCGTGGATCCCGCAGAAGCCGGCGACCGGACGTTTTCCCTTGCTGGCAAGCGAGTTGCTGGCCAGCGGCGGTGCGCGTGCCGAGGCGGCGGAGGCGGCCGACAAGCTCGGGGTCGGGCATCTCGCCGACCGGCCGTTGCACACCTTGTCCGGTGGTCAGCTTCAGCGTATGTACCTGGCGCGGGCGGTCGGCTGTGTGGCGGCCGGGGCGGGCGTCCTGCTCGCCGACGAGCCGACCGCCGCCCTCGACTTCTCCGGTCAGGAGGAGGCGGCCGACGTATTGCTCTCCCTGCCGGTGACCGTCGTGGTCGTCACCCACGACCGGGCTCTGGCCGAGCGCTGCGACCGGGTGCTGGAGATGGCCGCGGGACGTCTGCGGGAGGTCCGGTGAGCGTCCTGGCCGCGGCCGACGTCGGTCAGCTCCTGCAGCTCGTGCCCGTTCAACGGGCGGGTGTCGCCCTGCTGGTGGCCGCGGTCGGACTGCCGGTGATCGGTGTCGTCATCGTCGGCCTCGACATCATGCCGGTGCGGTTCGCGATGATGCATGTCGCACTCCTGGGCATCGCCGTTGCTCTGCTGACCGGGCTCGATCCCATGCTGTGTGCGCTGGTGGCCTGCGCGCTCGCCGGCGCCGGAGTCGCTCCGCTGGCCCGTACCCCGGACGGTCTGTCAGGTGCCATGGGTCTGCTGATGAGTCTGGCGATCGCTGCCGCCCTGCTCGTGCTGGCCGTCTCCGGCGTCAACGCGGCGGGCGCCTTCTCCCTGCTCTGGGGGTCCATCCTCTCGGTCGGTACCGCCGACCTGTGGCTGCTCGTCGTGCTGGCCGTCGTCGTACCGGCTCTTTTCTGGTGGCGTCGCAGAGACATCGCGCTCCTCCTCTACGACCGTGAACTCGCCCTGTCCTCGGGCGTGCGGGTCGACCGGCTCACCCTCGTGCTGCTGGTCCTGGTCGCGGTGTCCGTCGCCGGGGCCATCAAACTCACCGGCGCCCTCCTCGTCGACGCGCTGACGCTTCTTCCGGCCCTCGCCGCCCGGCGGCTGGGCCGCTCCCTGCTGTCCATCACCGTGTGGGCGGTCGGCATCGGTGTGGTCGTGAACCTGACCGGGTTCCTGGTCGCACTCCGGTTCGACTGGCCGCCCGGTCCCGTCCTCGTCCTCACGGCCGGCGTGGTCGTCCTCGCCGTCCATCTCGTACCCGAACGGAGAATCAGCTCATGGCGCGCACCCGCGTCCGCATCACTCCCCTCCTCGCACTGAGCTTCAGCGCGGTCCTCCTGCTGACGGCCACCGGCTGCGGTGGGGAAAGCGACACGTCGTCCTCCTCGTCCGACGCGGACGCGGCGGGGAAGGGCACCGGCCCGGTCGTGGTCGCCACGACCAGTTGGGAAGGGGCGTTCGCCAAGGCCGCCGGTGCCGAGGACGTCACGGTCATCGTGCCGGAGTCGGTGCAGCACGCCCCCGACTACGACCCGAAACCCTCCGATCTCACGGCCGTGGCGGACGCCGACTTCGTGCTGTACGCCCCCTTCGAGCCGTACGCGGAGAAGTTCAAGGAGGCCGCCGGAGGCGACGCCGAACTGGTCGAGGTCAACCTCGACAACGACGCGGACAAGGCCAAGGCCGAGGTGACCCGGCTGGGCAAGATGTTCGGCACCGAGGACACCGCCGCCGGGTGGATCACCTCGTTCGACACCGAGTACGGCAAGCTGCAGAAGGACCTCAAGAGCGCCTGGCCGGACGGCAAGGCGCCCACCGTCGTCGCCCAGGTCTTCTCCGCCTGGTCGGCGAAGCTGGCCGGGGCCGAGGTGGTCGGCACGTACGGACCCGAGGCCGTGACGGCCAAGCAGTTGTCCGACCTGTCCAAGAAGAAGCCGCAACTGGTGCTCGACAACGTGCACATGACGGCCGGCACCGTGCTGCCCGACTCGGGCGCGCGCCAGGTGGGAATCGTCAACTACCCGGACAAGGACCTGGATCTGCTGACCGTCTACAAGAACGCGGCGACGACGCTGGAGAAGGCGATGAACGCCTCCTGATCCGAGGCACCGGACGACAAGGGCCGCTCGGGGAACACTCCGAGCGGCCCTTGTCGTCCGGCGGGTCAGCCGGCCGAAGCCAAGGGCTGCTGCTGTCGCTCCGCCTGGGGCGTGCACCGTTCCCGCAGTACCGCCCGGTCCGGCTTGCCGGCCGGCGTCAGGGGCAGCTCACTCAGCACCAGCAGGCGCTCAGGTTGTTTGCGTCGTTCCAGACCTCGCGTGTCCAGGTGGGCGCACAGTTCCTCCAGCGTGGGCGCCGCCTCGTCCCTGGGCACGACGCAGGCCGCGAGCCGCTCGCCCATCAGCGGGTCGGGCACGCCGACGCAGACCACGTCCCGGACCGCCGGGTGCGCGGCCAGTTCGACCTCGACCTCGGCGGGGCTGATGTTCGCACCGCCGCGGATCACCACGTCCTTCAGCCGTCCGACGACCCGGAGCGTGCCGTCGTCGTCGATGAGACCGAGGTCCCCGGTGCGCACCCAGCCGTCCGCGGTGCGGTAGCGGGTGTCGAGGTCGGGGGCGGCGACGTAGCACAGCGGTGTCATCGGGCCACGGGCGACGATCTCACCGACCGTGCCCCCGCTGACCTCCCGCAGCTCACGGGTGCCGGGGACGGCGATCCGTATGTCGGCGACCCGGGGGTCGGGTTGTCCCGCGGCGATGCCGGGCCGTCCGTCGCCGTCGGGGGAGCCGTGCGTCAGCCCGGTGTGGCAGTTGACGCCGTCGGCGGAGCCGTAGAGGTTGACGACCGGGCAGCCGAAGGCCAGGCGGGCCTCGGTCGCGGTGGCCTCGTCCAGTGGTGAGCCGCCGACGACCACGGCCGTCGGTGGAGTGAACGTCCGGTGCCCGCCCTCCGCGATCCGGTCGAGCATCATGCGGATCATGGTCGGTACACCCAGGACATGGGTCGGTTCGTGTGCGGCGAGTGCCTCCAGGGCGGCCTCGGGGGTGAAGTGGTCGAGCAGGACCAGGGTTCCGCCGTGCCGGGCGAGGGTGACCGGGGTGCCGTTGCTGCCGAAGGCGGAGGCCAACGGGACCAGGAAGAGGCAGCGCGGTCGGCGCCCGTCGGGGATGAGGGAGCCGAGGAAGTTGCCCCGGCCGCCGGCCAGGGCGTTGTGCGAGTAGGCCACCATCTTCGGCTCGGACTCCGACCCGGAGGACACGAGGATGCGGGCGGCGGTGTCGGGATCGGGGCGGGCCGGCACGAACGTCTTCGGGTCGGTGCGCATCAGGGCCGACAGCGGGACGGCTCCCTGCGGTGCGGTGCCCGCCGGCCCGGCGGAGACGACCGTACGCAGGGCGGGCAGTTCATCCGTCAGCGCCAGCAGGTCGGCCGCATGGTGGTTGCCCCGGTGCTCGGCTGCCGCGATCACCGCGACCGCCTCCGATCTGCGCAGCAGCGAGGCCGCCTCGCGCCCGCCCCGCCCGACCGGGAAGGGCAGCGCGACCGCGCCCAGGGCGGCGAGCGCGAGGTCCGCGATGACGGCGTCGCGGCCGTTGGGCAGTTGGACGCCGACGACGTCACCGGTGTGTATCCCGAGGCCGGAGAGCCCGGCGGCCAGACATCGGGCCTTGCGGTCCAGAGCGGTGTAACAGAGTTTCCCCTTGCCGTCGAGGACCGCCGTGCGGTGCGGGTCGGCGATCTGACGGGCGCGGTAGAGGCTGTAGAGATCCAGGTCGGGGCAGGTGCCCTCCACGGCCCAGGTACGGCGCAGCGTGGCGGGCAGCAGGTCGTGCAGGGCGACGGTCATGCGAACCTCCAGGGGGCGGGAACGGCGGGGGAGCCGTGCGCGTCGCGGCTGATCGGGCCGGAGGAGAGCAGGCCGGCGAGGTCGGTGACGACCGGGACGGCGGCCGTGCCGCTTTCATGCAGCCGCTCCAGCGCCTGTGCCGCGGACAGGTGACGCACGTCGTACGGGTGCGCCGCGTGGTCGGGCAGCGCGATCCAGCCGTCGGCCGTGGGCACGGGCCGGCGGAATCCAGCCGGCCGGCGCGGGTCGAGGCCCCGGGCCGCGCGGATCCGGGCCGGCGCGGTCAGTACGTCGGCCGCCCCGAGCAGGGACGAGTCCACCCGCACACCGGCTCCCGTGCGCTGGCGCAGCAGCAGCCCCGCGAGGACGGCCTCGGCCCCGAGGAGCCCCCCGAGTACGTCGAGCAGTGTCATCAGGGACGGCACGGGCGGCTCGTCGGCGGCCCGCACCGCCTCCCCCACTCCGGTGCGGGCCTGCACCATGAAGTCGGTGCCCATCGGAGCCCCGGGCAGCCGGTCGGCCCATCCGCTGGTGTACGCGTAGACGAGCGCGGGGTTGCCGGCGGACAGGTCCTCGTGGTCCAGGCCGAGCGCGGCGGCCTTGCCGGGCGCCCAGTTGTGCAGGAACACATCGGCGTCCGCCGCCATCGCACGCAGCCGCTTGCGGTCCGCGGCGGACTTGATGTCCACCTCGACGGCCTTCTTGCCCCGGTTGAGGGCGAGCCAGCGGGCCGAGACTCCCGAGCAGGTCGGTGGCATGCCGCGCAGCGGATCACCGCCCGGCGGTTCGATCCGCACCACTTCGGCGCCGAGCAGTCCCAGCAGGTGCGCGGTGAGCGGTGCCTGGATCCGGCGCCCGGCCTCCAGGACGGTCTGCCCGGCCAGCGGGGCGTCGACGGGCGGTGGTGCACCGGATCCGGAGTACGACGCCTCGTGCGCCGTCAGCTTCCAGGGCGGAGCCCCGTCGTACTCGACGGCCCGTTCGGTGAGCGTGTGCAGGGCGCACACCTCGGCACCGGAGGACCGGGCCGCTTCCCGGACGCGCTCCCAGCCGTGGCCGCCGGCCGAGGTGTGCAGCTCCTGCGGAAAGGGCGCGCAGGCCGTGGCGTACCGGAACTGGAAGGGCCGCCAGCCGCGCCGTACCGCGTCCGCCGGTGCGTCGAGGGCGCGCCAGAAAGCGGCCCACGCGCCCGGATCGAGCGTCTCCAGCTCGAAGACGACCCCGTCGGCGGAGGTGAACGGCGGACCGCCCGGTGCGGTCTCCGCGGCCTCGGCCTCCTCCGCCCCGGCCGCGGCGAGGTACTGCGAGACGGCGAGCAGCCCGGCTCGCTCGACGCTCACCTCGGTGCTCGTCACTCGTGAGCCGCGGGCCTGCGCGAGAAGCCCGGCCAGCAGGCCCTGCACGGTCAGGACACCGGCTGCGGTGGCGGCGTAGTCGGCGGCGAGCCCGCGAGGCGCCCCGTCCCGGCGGCCGTGCACGGCCATGATGCCCGTCGCCGCCTGCGCGGTCGCCTCGTCGACGGCCAGGTCGCCCCACGTCACGTGGGCGGTGATGCCGTCGCCCTCCGGTCCGACGAGTGTCGTGCGTTCGCCGGAGCGCCCGGTCTCCTCCGCGCCGAGCAGCCGCAGGTGCTCCGCGACGAGTCCGTCCGCCGGCCCCGGGGGGCCCGAGGCTTCCAGACGCAGTCCGTCGAGGGGCCGGGACGTCTGCGCGATGGCCGGTGTGGCTGGTGGTGCCATGCCTCTCCTTTCCTGACGCGCGGGAACCCGGGGGCGATCACCCCCGACCGGTTCCACGAACAGACAGTCGGACCGGCGAGAGCCGGAGTTCCCTGAAAGGTGGGGGAGACGTGCTGGACGAGACGCTCGGTGACCCGCAGTGCCCGCCGGAGGTACGGGAGTTGAAGGACCGGGTGGCGGACTTCGTCCGCGCCCGGGTCGTGCCCTGCGAACGGGTCCTGGACAGCGGTGGCCCGGACGCGGCCCGGACGCTGCACCGGCTGCGCCGGGAGGCGAAGGAACAGGGCCTGTGGGCACTGCCCCTTCCGGTCGAACTGGGCGGTCAGGGGCTCGGACTGCGCTCGTACGCCCATGTCGCGGAGGCGGAGGGCGCCAGCGATCACGGACCGGCGGCCCTCGGCACGGCTTCCCTGCTGGACGCGCTCATGCTGGCGCGACACGGCAGCCCGCGCGTACGCGAGCGATACCTCGCGCCGCTGGTCGCGGGGGAGTTGCGGGCCAGTTATGCGATGACCGAGCAGGACGCCCCCGGCACCGACCCGTTCCTCACCGCCACCCGCGCCGCCGAGACCGAGGACGGCTGGCGGCTGACGGGAGGCAAGTGGTTCGTCAGCGGAGGCGACGCCGCGGACCTCGTCACCGTCCTCGCGCGCACGGACGGGCGGCCCCCGGAGCGGGAGGGCCTGTCCTTGCTGTTGGTCCCGACCGCGTCTCCCGGCTTCCGGGTGGTGCGCGAGCTGCCCGTGCTCGGCGCCGCCGGGCAGGCGGAGATCGCACTCGACGGGGTCGCGGTGGACGCCGACCACCTGATCGGCGAACGCGGCAAGGCCCTCGCCGTCGCCGCCGAACGGCTCCAGCTCGGCCGGACCCTGCGCTGCCTGCGCTGGCTCGGCCAGGCCGGCCGAGCCTTCGACCTCATGCGGGAACGTGCCGTCACCCGCACCCGCTCCCGTGGTCCGCTCGGTGAGCTGCAACTCGTCCAGCGCCACGTCTTCGAGTCACTGCTCGCCCTGCGGACGACCCGGCCGTTGGTCCACGAGGCCGTGTCCCGGCTGGACGCGGGCGCCGACGCCCATGTGGAAGTGGGGCTGGCCAAGGTCGCCGCGGCCCGCACGCTCCAACAGGTGGCCGACGCGGCGATACAGGTACACGGCGCGGCGGGACTCGGCCCGGACACCGCACTCCCCGCGCTGTTCCGTACAGGGCGCGCGGCCCGCATCCTCGACGGCCCCGACGAACTGCACATCACCTCCGTGGCGCGACGAGTGCTGCGTACGGAGCGGCTCTAGCCGGTGCCACCGGCCACCTGGCCGGTGAGTTCCGCGAGGGCGTAGGCCAGGAAGAAGTCGCCCCAGATCAGCTCGTGCCGGACGGCTGTTCCGGCCGGGAGGTCGTAACAGCCGTCCAGGAGGCGCCCGTCGGCGGTCAGATGTCGGTCGACCAGCACTTCGAGGACACCGACGGCCCGGTCCCGGCGTCCCAGTCGCAGCAGAGCCAGCGCGGTGATGGCGGCGGCGGAGGTGTCGAGGGGGCCGCCGGCGTGAGCGGTGTCGGCGAGCGGCACGGGAGAGGCCGGCGCCGACGTGTCGGCGAGTGCGGCGAACGAGTCGCCGTCCGGCAGACGGGCGCCTTCGGCCAGGGCGAGCAGCAGCCACGCCGGACCACGGCTCCAGCCCGGTGGCGGGTCGGCACAGGCGGTCCAGCCGGTCGCCTCGGCGTGCAGCCACGACCAGGAGGACGGTCGGCTCCCGAGGCACAGGTCGAGGTGCCGGCGCAGATGGGAGCGGGCGGCCTCCACGTCCACCGTGGCCAGCAACGGCACCATGCCGGGGACGCCGTCCACACGGGCCGTCAGCCGCGGCCCGCCGAACGCCGAACCCCACGGCACGAGACCCAGTTCCGGATCGAAGGAGTCCCGGCAGGCACGCGCGCCCTGGTACCGGATCCGCTCCCCGTCGTCGGCGAAGACGGTGCCGTACCAGAGGATCAGGCCCCGGGTGGAGGTGTCCGCCCCGGCCCAGTCGGCCAGGCGGGCCGTGCACGCCCGTGCGGCCTCCCGGTCCGAGGGATCGCCGGTGTGCCGGGCGCGCAGCCACAGCAGCCCCGCCCAGAAGCCGCCGGTCCAGGAGCCGCGCGCCGTCGTCCTCCACGCCCCGGTGCCCGGGTCCGCGTAGAGGGGGAACCGGTCGCCGACTTCGGCGCGGGTGACGGCGACCCTGGCGAGGACGGAGCCGAGCGCCGGAGCGGCCCAGCCGGGTGCCGGGCCCGGTTTCACGCGGCCCGCCCGCCGGTCCTCGGACGGGGGAGTGTCCCCGTCCGGGCGTGCCTTCATGACAGTACGTCCGACCGGCGTTCCCGCACGGACCACAGCAACGCCACCACCCCGGCCCCCGCGAACTCGGCCGCCACGAGAAGCCACCCGCTTCCGTACCGGCCCGCCTCGGCCAGTACTCCGAAAACCGGTGGGCCGACCGCGAACCCGGCGAAGAAGCCCGCGGAGACCAGCGCGGAGTCCTGGCCCGCCCGTCCCGGCTCCGCGCGCTGCAGGACGAGGACCATCGATACCGCGTTCGCCGCCACGGCGAACACCCCGACGGCCAGGGCCGCCACCCACACCAGCGGGCGAGCGGACGACGAGCCCGCCAACAGCAGGGCCGCAGCCACCGCTCCCACAGCGAGCGAGCCCGGCAGCCGGACCGCCCGGTCGGGCCGCCCCGCCACCTTCGACCAGCCCAGCCGGCCCGCGATCCCGGACACGCCCAGCACGGCCACCAGCGCCCCCGCAGCCGTGGGACCGAGCCCCAGACGCTCGGTGCCGTACAGCGACAGGTAGGTGTTGACCGAGGCGATCCCGCAGCCGAGCAGCAGCGAGAACACCATCAGCCACGCGGTCATCCCGCGCGGTACCCAGACGGCCGGCGTGGACTTCGCGGGCGGGTCGGCCGGCAGCGTACGTGCCGCCCACACGGCGGCCACCGCCGCGGCGCCCGCGGCGGTCCAGACGGCGCCCCGCCATCCGGTGAGACCGGCCAGCGCCGCGAGCGGCAGTCCGGCCGTGAACGCCCCCAGCTGTACCCCCGACTGCTTCGTGCCGGTCACCGAGCCGCGCCGGGCAGGTGGTACGGCGGCGAGGATCGCCTTGTTCGTGGCGGGGTTGGCCAGCGCCTGCGGCAGTCCGCCGAGCGCGACGGCGGCCAGCAGGAACCCGGAGCCCGGAGCCGTTCCGATCAGCGCCAGCGCGACCGCGGCCACGGCGAGCAGGGCCATCAGGCAGCGCCGGGGCCCCACCCGGTCCACCACCCGGCCGCCGGCCGGGGAGAGCACGGCCGCCGTGGCGAACCCGACGGTGGTCGTCAGCCCGAGCACCGTCGGTGAGACGCCGAGGTCCGCCACGAGCCGCGGGCCGAGCGCCCCGAGCAGGAACAACTGCATCATCGAGAAGGCCATGGCACACGTCAGCAGCGCGGTCAGAGCCCTTGTCGCTCCTTCCCCGGTCGCCGGACCCGCCCCGTTCCGCCCGGCCTGTTCTGTCCGTCCCGTCGTCACAGACGCACCTCCTTGGGGAGGCAGTCGAGTGCAACTCTCCTTGGGTTCCCGCAAGTTGGCGTGACATGAATCACCGGGGGCGGGTTGAGTCGCAGGTCCGGGAACTTCTCGTACTCGCTCAAGACGGTGCGCCGGAAATGCAAGGATGAGCCGCCATGGGTGCTGGGGGAGGTCTCCGCACGACACGGGCCGCGGTGTTCGCGGCCGTCTGCGTGCTGCTCGCCGCCCTGGGGCACGTCATGATGTCGGGCGCCTCCGTGCCCTGGTGGGCCCTCGCCGTCGCGGTGGTCGCGTGCGGCGGGACTGCGTGGTGCCTGGCCGGCCGGGAACGCGGGCTCCTCCTCGTCTCCTCCGTCGTGGTGGCCGCTCAGTCGGCGCTGCACGAGTGGTTCTCCTACGCGCAGGAACTGTCGACGTCGTCGATGTCCGCGGGCGGTACGGCTCACGGCACGCCGTCCACGCATCACATGGCCTCCACGGCGCACACCGGTCACGCCATGCACTTCATGACCCATGACGGATCCGCCGTGGAGCCGACGGAGGCCATGGACCCGGCGACGGGAATCGGCCACATCATGAGTGGCGGGATGTCCCCCACGGGCATGCTCGCCGCCCACTTGCTGGCCGCGCTGCTGAGCGGCCTGTGGCTCGCGCACGGCGAACGCGCGGCCTTCCGTGTCCTGCGGGCCGTCGCCGGATGGCTGGCCGCCCCGCTGCGGCTGCTTCTCGCCCTCCCGGCACCTCCGCGCCGCCCAGGCGTCGTCCTGCGCCGTGGCCGCACGGACCGCAGTCCATGCCGGCTGCTCCTGGTGTACGCGATCACTTCCCGGGGTCCGCCCGTGGGAACCGCTGTCCTCTGAGACGGCCGGTTCCCCGACACCGTCCCGGGCCTCTCACGCCCGAACGGCTTCGGGCACCAGGAGTGCGCCGCAGTACAGGCGTACTCCTGCCACCCCCTGCCCACACCGGATCCGCCGTGCGCCCCGAGCCGCCCGGTCCGGTCTCCGGATGTCCGCGTGCCGGCCCTCCGGATCCCCGAAAAGGACACCAGGTGATCAGTCCCGCTCCTCCTGCCGCATGCGACAGGACTCCGCACCCCACGAGAACACCTGAGGAACGCAAGTCGGCCGACGAGCTGATAACGGCCTGGGCGCTCACTGCCCGCGGTGGTGACCCGGAAGCCGTCGAGAAGTTCGTTCGCGCCCTCCAAAGAGACGTCCGGCACTTCGTCGGGTATCTCGGCGCAGACCCCCAAGCCGCCGACGACCTGGCTCAGGACACCTTCCTGCGGGCCCTGGGCAGCCTGCACCGTTTCGAGGGCCGCTCCTCCGCCCGCGTCTGGCTGCTGTCCATCGCCCGACGCGCGGTGATCGACAGTTACCGGCACGCGTCCGCCCGGCCGCGTCTCGCCGACACCGACGACTGGCAGGCAGCCGCCGAACGCGCCCAGGAGCGCGGTCTGCCCGGCTTCGACGACGGCATCGCTCTCGCCGAACTGCTGGATGCGCTGCCCGCCGAACGCCGTGAGGCGTTCGTCCTCACCCAACTCCTCGGCCTTCCCTACGCGGAGGCGGCCGAGTTCAGCGGCTGCCCGATCGGTACGGTCCGCTCCCGGGTCGCCCGGGCCCGTGCCGCACTGATGCAGTTACTGCACGACGCGGAACGAGCCGACCCGGTGGGAGCTCCGAACTGACCGGGCGCTCTGAGCGACTCGGTGTCGGCCGCCGAGGAGCCCCGCGACCGGGCCGTGCGGGACTCGTTCCCGGCCGCGGTCCGGTCGGGTGGCATCCCCGGTGTCGGCGTTCGTCCACCGAGTGCCAGGATGGGGCGCCATGTCCGCCGGTGGGTTTCTGCGTGTGCTGCGGGCCGCGGTGTTCGCGGCCGTCTGCGTGGTGCTCGCCGCCCTCGGCCACGTGCTGATGTCGGGGGAGGGGCTGCCCTGGTGGGTGCTCCTCTCCGGCACCTTCGCGGTCGGTGCCGTCGGCTGGGCTTTCGGGGCCCACGAGCGCCGCCGCCGTACGGTGGCCGGTCTGACGGTCGTCGTCCAGACCTGCCTGCACATCGCCTTCACGCTCGCGCAGTCCGGCAACCGGCCGGTTATGGCGACGGCCCCGGGGGACGCGCAGTCCCTTCGGCAATGGGCCGACCGCTTTCTCTGCGGTGCGGCCCCCACGCCCGAGCGGATTGCCCGGGCCTACGACATCGCCGTGGCGGCGGGGCTGCACCCCACGGATCACCTGGCCTCTCACGGTGCCCACAGCATGGCGTCGACGGGCCACGACATGACGCACCTGGCCGGCTCGTCCTCCTGGGGCATGCTGGCCGCCCACGTGCTGGCCGCCGTCCTGTGCGGACTCTGGTTGGCCCAGGGCGAAACCGCGGTCTTCAAGATGCTCCGTGCCTGCGCGGACCGTGCGTTCGTACCGCTGCGGCTGGTCCTGGCCGTGCTCTGCCCACCCTCCTCCCCCCGGCCCTCCTTCCGGCCGGCTCCGCGGCCGAGGCGGCGCCTGCGGCAGCTCCTGCTCGTCCAAGCCCTCGCCACCCGGGGACCTCCCGGGGAGACCGCTGTCGTCTGACAGCCGGATCACCGCCACCGCCTTCCACACGGCGGCGGTCTCCCGTCCGCGCTTCCCTGCGGCCGGATCTCCCCAACACCCGTGCGACCGCCGACGGCGCCCGTGCCGTGCCCGGCCCGTGCGCGCGGGACTGAAGGAAGGACCACAGGACCATGACCCCTGCCCTGCCCACCGTGACCGACGAGACGGTCACCGCCTGGGCGCTCGCCGCCGCCGGCGGCGACAGCGAAGCGGTCGACCGTTTCGTCCGGGCACTGCAACGCGACGTACGCCGCTACGTGACGTACCTCGCCGACGACGCGCAGGCGGCGGACGACCTGACCCAGGACACGTTCCTGCGCGCCCTGACGGCACTGCCCCGGTTCGAGGGGCGTTCCTCGGCGCGGACCTGGCTGCTGTCGATCGCCCGCCGGACCGTCATCGACAGCCTGCGACACGCCGCGTGCCGTCCCCGTACGGCATGGACCGACGACTGGCAGGCCGCGGCCGAACGCGCCCAGCCGACAGGGCTGCCGGGCTTCGACGAGGGCATCGCCTTGTTGGAGCTGGTCGACTCCCTGCCCGGCGACCGCCGTGAGGCGTTCGTGCTGACCCAGCTCCTCGGGCTGCCGTACGCCGAGGCCGCCGAGCTGAGCGGGTGCCCGGTCGGCACGGTGCGCTCCCGGGTGTCCCGTGCCCGGACCGCCCTGGCCGAGTGGGCGGCGGACGGGTCCGTCACCCGCCACCTGGCGGAACCCGCCGTGGCCTGACGACACGACCGGGCGCCGTTCCGGCCGTCGGTCGCCGCTCCAGGGCAGCGGCCGACGGCTGCCGGCCTTCCTGAAGCCTCTCGGGCCTCTCCAGTGACGGGCGTCACACTTGCCCTGAGGAACTGGAGAGCCTGCGGCCCCGACTCCTGTACCGGTGCGGCTCGGTCCAGTGGAGGCCGTGCGGCGTGCGACGCGATCGGGAGAGTCGACAGATGGCCCAGACACGGCAACCCGCTTCCGGTACGCCGGCCGGCCTGCTGCGCCGTGTCCTGCCCCCTCCTGCCCTGTGCGGGTTCCTCGTGCTGCTGGTGCTGGTCTTCGCCGTCTCCTACGCCGTCGGCCGGAGCGTCGGCCCCGTCGCGCCCGGGATGCACGGCCCCGGGATCACCGAGGACGGCCATGAGGGCGGCGGCACGGACGTGGAGGACGACGACATGGGCGGCATGAACCACGGGAGCGGACACTGATGGCCGGCGAGCCGGTGTCCGTGGTGGAGGTGACCGACCTCGCGGTCGGCGGCATGACCTGCGCGGCCTGCGTGAAGCGGGTGGAGAAGAAACTGGCCAGGCTGGGCGGCGTCACCGCGAGCGTGAACCTGGCCACCGGACGGGCCCGCGTGCACCATCCGTCCGAGGTGCTCCCGGAGCAGCTCGTCGCCACCGTCGAGCAGGCCGGATACACCGCCGCACTGCCCGAACCGCCCGAAGCGCGGCGCCGAGAAGACGGTGACGACGAGGACACGGACACGGGGCAGGAACGCCACCGGCTGACGGTCACCGTCCTGCTCGCCGTCCCCGTGCTCGTCCTGTCGATGGTGCCCGCCTGGCAGTTCCGCAACTGGCAGTGGCTGTGCTTCGTGCTCGCCGCGCCCGTCGTGGTCTGGGGCGCCTGGCCCTTCCACCAGCGGGCGGCGCGGGCACTGCGGCACTCCACCTCGACCATGGACACCCTGGTGTCGCTGGGCGTCGTGGCCTCCTTCGCCTGGTCCTCCTATGCCCTGTTCCTCGGCGGCGCCGGCGCCCCGGGCATGCGGATGCCCTTCAGCCTGGTGCCGACGGCATCGGACGGCGTCGCCCACATCTACCTGGAGGCCGCCGTCGGCGTCCCCCTGTTCGTCCTGGCGGGCCGGTACCTGGAGGCGAGGGCCCGGCGCGGCACCGGAGCGGCCCTGCGCTCACTGGCGGAACTGGCCGCCAAGGAGGTCGCCGTACGCGACGACACGGGCGAGCGCCGCATCGCGATCGAGGACCTCAGGGTGGGGCAGATCTTCGTCGTGCGGCCCGGAGAACGCGTGGCCACCGACGGCACGGTCGCCGAAGGCAGTTCGGCCGTCGACCTCTCCCTGGTCACCGGGGAGAGCGAACCGGCCGAGGTCGCTCCCGGCACGGCCGTGATCGGCGGCAGCGTGAACGTCGGCGGCCTGCTGGCGGTGCGGGCCACCGCGGTCGGCGCCGACACCCGACTGGCCCGCATCACCCACCTGGTCACCGAGGCACAGGCAGGCAAGGCGCGGGCACAGCGCCTCGCCGACAAGGTCGCCGGCGTCTTCGTACCGGTCGTACTCACCCTGGCCGCCACCGTCCTCGGCTTCTGGCTCGGCGCGGGCGCCGACCCGCAGGCCGCGATCACCGCCTCCGTGGCCGTCCTGGTCGTCGCCTGCCCCTGCGCCCTCGGCCTCGCCACCCCGACCGCCCTGATGGCCGCCACCGGCCGCGGCGCCCAACTGGGCGTCCTGATCAGCGGCCCACAGGCCCTGGAAGGATTGCAGCACATCGACGCCGTGGTCCTCGACAAGACCGGCACCCTGACCTCCGGGCACATGAGCGTCGCCCGGGTCACGGCCGCACCCGGCGGCATCGGCGAGGAACGGGCGATCAGGCTCGCGGGCGCGGTCGAACAGGGCTCCGAGCACCCGCTGGGCCAGGCCGTCACGGCCCACGCCCGACGCACCGCACCGGACGGCACGCTGCCGGACGTGACCGGCTTCGCGGCACTGCCGGGACGCGGCGTGCGCGGGAACGTCGACGGCCGGCTGGTGGAGGTGCTGGCCCCGGACGACGAGCTGCCCGCACCCCTGGACAAGGCGCTGTCCGCCGCCGAGACGGCCGCCCACACGCCCGTCGTGGTCCGCGTCGACGGTGTGACCGAGGCGCTCGTCGAGATCGGAGACGTATTGCGGCCGGGCAGCTACCGGGCCGTGGACCGGCTACGGCGTCTGGGGGTACGGCCGGTGCTGGACACCGGAGACCGTGAGGCACCCGCCCGCGCCGTCGCCACCGCCCTGCGCATCGACGACGTACGCGCCCGCTGCACCCCCGAGGACAAGGCCCGGCTCGTCCGCGAACTACGGGAAGAGGGCTACCGGGTCGCCGTCGTCGGCGACGGAGTCAACGACGCCGCCGCCCTGGCCGGGGCCGACCTCGGCATCGCCATGGGCACCGGCACCGACGTGGCGATCGGAGCCGCCGACGTCACCCTGGTCCGCGGAGACATCGACGCCCTCGCGGACGCCGTCCGCCTCTCCCGCAGCACGCTGGCCGCAATCCGCGTCAACCTGCTGTGGGCCTTCGGCTACAACGCCGTGACCGTCCCCCTGGCCATGGTCGGCCTGCTCAACCCGATGCTGGCCGCCGCCGCGATGTCCGTCAGCTCACTGCTCGTGGTCGGCAACAGCCTGCGGCTGCGCGCCTGGCGGCCGTCGCCGGCCCGCGGCCGTCCGTCCGCGTCGCCCGCCCGTGAGAGGAGCCTTCGATGACACCCTCCGTCTGGACGCCCACCCGGCGACGACTCGCGGACACCGCCCTGGCCGCTCTGGCACCGGTCTGCGCCTGTGTGCTGGCCCTGGGCGGTCTCGCGGTCTGGACCGCCACGGGCAACGCCGGTACCCCCGCACGCATCGGGGTCACCGACGCGCGGCTCTTCCTCCCGTCGCGGGGAGTGCCGGAGACAGCGGCATTCTTCAAGATCATTAACACCGGTGGCGCCCAGGACCGGCTGATGGGGGTGACTTCGTCCGACGTCACCGAGGGCATCTCCCTCAGCAGCCACCGGATGACCACCGGCGGAGCCGCATACCGCTGGCCCACGGAGTCACTGTCCATCCCCGCCGGGGGCACCCTCGACATGTCTCCGCACAGCAGCGATGTGACCGTCCCGGCCGCGACACGCTGGGCGGAGGGCGACCTGGTGCCGTTCACCCTTCACTTCGAGCACAGCGGGCGAATGGAGGTCCTGGCGGTGGTCGTCCGGCCCGGGTCCTGGTGACGCCGCCGCGCGGCGGAGCACCGTGGGGCGTACGGCGCTCCGCCACGCGCTGTCAGGCGGTGACCGCATCGGCCGCCTCGTACCCGGCTTCGGTGACAGCCGCGCGGACCAGGGCGTCGAGGGCCTGGCGCATCGTCAGGTCAGTCAGCATCTGGTCAGCATGAGTCCGCACGCATTCCGGGACAGGTGTTCGGGGCGGTGCTTGGTCGGCCATGGTGCGACAGTCCGGATCGGACGGAAGCGCAGGCGAGGAGCCTTCTTGCCCGAGTGGGGTCCGTGTTCTCCGGAATCTTCGAGTGCGACGCGTGCCGGTGTACAGTGAACGACGCCCCTGACCTGCAGAAAGCTGGCGGGGAGCCGTCTTCTAGGAGTCCAAAGTGCTGCGAACTTTGATGAAGTCCAAGATCCATCGCGCCACCGTCACCCAGGCCGACCTGCACTACGTGGGATCCGTGACGATCGATGCCGATCTGCTCGACGCCGCCGATCTGCTGCCCGGCGAGCTCGTGCACATCGTCGACATCACCAACGGGGCGCGGCTCGAGACGTATGTGATCGAGGGGGAGCGCGGGTCCGGTGTGGTCGGGATCAACGGGGCGGCGGCGCACCTCGTCCACCCCGGGGATCTGGTGATCATCATCAGTTACGCTCAGGTGACCGACGCCGAGGCGCGGGTACTGGAGCCGCGGGTCGTGCACGTGGACCGCGACAACCGGATCGTCGCGCTGGGTGCCGACCCGTCCGAGCCGGTCCCCGGGTCGGACCAGGAGCGCAGCCCGCAGGCCGCCACGGCCTGAGGGGCCGCGCCGCCGCAGACCGAGGCAGGAGCGTGGTGCGTCCATGAGCGACATCGAGATCCGCGACGACCGGGCGGCGGGCCGGCTGGAAGCGGTGGCGGGCGGAGACGTCGTGGGCCGGATCGAGTACTTCGTGCTCGACGAGCCCCGGCGGGCCCTCGTGCCGGTGCACACCGTCGTCGAACCGGCGCACGAGGGGAAGGGCATCGCGGGCTCCCTCGCGCGCGAGCTCTACGGCATCGCGTCCCGTGAGGGAAGCGCGGTCGCGCCCCTGTGCCCGTATGTCACGAAGTGGGCGCAGCGCCACCCGGACGAGGCGCCGTCGGCGGATCCCGAGCTGATGGCGGCGGCGAAGAAGGGGCTCGCCGACCACCCCGAGATGTTCTGAGCCGGGTCCGGTCCCGTCCCGCCGTGCTGGCGCTGCTGCACACCTCGCCCGTGCACGTCCCCGTCTTCGACGCGCTGCGCGACCGCGCGCACCCGGGGCTGGAGCTGCGGCACCTCGTCGCGGCGGACCTGCTGGAGCGGGCGCGCGCCACCGGGCCGGAGGCCGTCGCCGGTGACGTACGGGCGCGGGTGCGCGAGGCCGTGGACGGCGGGGCGCGGGCGGTGCTGTGCACCTGTTCCACCCTCGGGGCCGTCGCGGAAGCCGCGTCCGGCGTGGCCGGTGTGCCCGTGCTGCGGGTCGACCGCCCGATGGCGCGGCAGGCCGTGGAGGCCGGCCCGCGCATCGTCGTGCTCGCCGCGCTGCAGAGCACCCTGCGTCCCACGGTCGGCCTGATCGAGGAGGAGGCCCGCCGCGCGGGCCGTCCCGCGCGTGTGCGGCCGGTGGTCGTGGACGGGGCCTGGGAGCGGTTCGAGGCCGGTGACTCCGCCGGGTACCTGAGTCGGGTCGCCGCCGCGGCCGACGGCGTGACCGGTGCCGACGTGATCGTGCTCGCCCAGGCGTCCATGGCCCCGGCGGTGGAGCTGGGCGGGGCCCGCGTGCCCGTGCTGTCCAGCCCGGGGACCGGACTCGCGGCGGGGGCAGCGGCGGCGGGCGGTACGGGTGGCCGTAGGTGAGATCGGGAGCCCGAGCGTGCCGCGGTCGGGTGACTGGGGAGGCGGCCGTTGGGTAGGCGGGGGATAGTCCAGAGCCGACGTCGACCGACTGGCCGGAGGACCACCGTCATGACCGAGCCGCATCCGGACCCCGTCCCGCCGGGACCCACCCCGGGGCCGGACCCCTCGCAGCCGCAGCCGAACCCCGCGCCCGTTCCGCCGCCCGAGCCCCCGCCCGGCCCGGACCCCGCGCCCGGTCCCACCCCGCCGGAACCCGGTCCGCCGGCCCCGGGACCGACGCCGCCCCGGCCGGGGCCTCCGCCCGGGCCGTCGCCCTCGCCCATCCCGCCGGGGCCCGAACCGGTGCCCAACCCGGAGCCCGGCCCGCCACTGACCTGACCGGCGGAGCGGCATGGCCGCGGAAACGACGCGGGGGCGGTGAACGGGTGCTCACCCGTCCACCGCCCCCGCACTGTTCACCTCACGCGAGCACGGTGGAGCGCTACGCCGTCACCTCGGACCGGTCGCCGCCCCACAGCGTGTGGAACGAGCCGTCGCGGTCGGTGCGCCGGTAGGTGTGCGCGCCGAAGTAGTCGCGCTGGCCCTGGGTCAGGGCGGCCGGCAGCCGCTCCGCGCGCAGGGCGTCGTAGTAGGCGAGGGCCGCCGCGAAGCCGGGGGTCGGCACGCCCTGGCGGGTGGCCGCGATCAGCACCTCGCGCCAGTCGTCCTGCGCCTCGGCGATCTCCCGCGCGAACGTCTCGTCGGACAGCAGGCTCGGCAGGTCGGCCCGCGCGTCGTAGGCGGCCCGGATGCGGTCCAGGAAGGCGGCGCGGATGATGCAGCCGCCGCGCCAGATCGCGGAGACCGCGCCCAGGTCGATGTCCCAGCCGTACTCCTCGCTGCCCGCGGCGATCTCGTGGAAGCCCTGGGTGTACGACACGATCTTCGACGCGTACAGCGCCTGCTCCACCCGGTCCGCGAACGCCGCGGCCTCCGCCTCGCCCAGCGGCTTCGCCGTCGGGCCGGCCAGTCCGCGGGACGCCTCGCGCAGCGCCCCGTGCCCGGACAGGGACCGGGCGAACACCGCCTCCGCGATCCCCGACACCGGAACCCCTAGGTCCAGGGCGATCTGCACGGTCCACCGGCCCGTGCCCTTCTGCTCCGCCTGGTCCACCACCACGTCGACGAAGGGCTTGCCCGTCTCCGCGTCCACGTGCGACAGGACCTCGGCCGTGATCTCGATCAGGTACGAGTCCAGCCGCCCGGTGTTCCACGTGCGGAAGATCTCCGCGATTCGGGCGGGGGAGTACCCGGCGACGTCGCGCAGCAGCTGGTACGCCTCACCGATCAGCTGCATGTCGGCGTACTCGATGCCGTTGTGCACCATCTTCACGAAGTGCCCGGCACCGTCCGGGCCCACGTGCGTCACGCACGGCGCGCCGTCGGCGGCCTTGGCGGAGATCTTCTCCAGCATCGGGCCCAGCGAGTCGTAGGACTCCTTCGGGCCGCCCGGCATGATGCTCGGCCCGTTCAGAGCGCCCTCCTCGCCGCCGGAGACACCCATGCCGACGAAGTGGATGCCCTGCTCGCGCAGCGCCTGCTCCCGGCGGCGGGTGTCGGCGAAGTGGGCGTTGCCGCCGTCGATGATCATGTCGCCGGGCTCCAGGAGCGGCGCGAACTCCTCGATCACCGCGTCGGTCGGCTCCCCGGCCTTGACCATGACGACCAGTCGGCGCGGGCGCTCCAGCGCGGCCACGAACTCCTTGGCCGTCTCGGCCGCCACGAAGTCGCCCTCGCTCCCGAACTCTTCCACGAGCGCGTGCGTCCGCGCCGCCGTCCGGTTGTGCACCGCGACCGTGTAGCCGTTGCGGGCGAAGTTACGGGCGAGGTTGCGGCCCATGACCGCGAGGCCCGTCACGCCGATCTGCGCTGAACTGCTCATTGAGTTGGCTCCTCATGACCTTGGTAACGGTGCTGCCGGTGCGGCGGCGCTGCCGGTCGGTGCCCGCCAGTCCTGCCGCGACCATCCTGGCGTGCCGCTCTTCCTGCCGCACGCGCGGGTCGTCACGACACGCACGCCGCCTCATACGGACGAAAGTCGCACGACACTCAGTGGACACGCAGGTCCGTCCGCGATGTGGGCCGCCGGGTGCACGCAGAGCGGTCCGCCCCGCGCGGCTGCCCTCCGTCCCCGCGCCTTGCGTCCCCGGCTCCGCGCCTTGCGTCCCCGTCCCCGCGCCCTGCGTCCCCGGCTCCGGGCCCCGCCTTTCGCTCACCTGGATCCGCTCCTCCGCAACCGCCCGGCGTCGTCTGCCGTGCGGGTCCGCGCCCGTGCCCGGATCGTGCGCCCGGAGCACGCACCCGGCGCGCACCCCGCGGAGGGGTCGCACGAGGCCGCGGCAGGGGCGCAAGGCGCCGAACGATCCCGGCCATTCGGCGCCTCCGGGCGGCCGATAGCCGTCTTGTCGCGCCCGGCGGGGAGCGCTTACTTTTGCCCCTTCTGACGCAATGTCGAGGGGGCTCCATGGCCGTGCGCGGCCGGCACCGCCGGTATCAGCCGAACAGAATCAACCGTGCCTCGCTCACCGTCACGGCGGGCGGCGCCGGGATGGCCCTCCCGTTGATGGGCGCCGGTGTCGCCGAGGCGGCCGACGTGGAGACCTGGGACCGGGTCGCCGCCTGCGAGTCGACCGACGACTGGGACATCAACACCGGCAACGGGTATTACGGCGGCCTGCAGTTCAGCCAATCCACGTGGGAGGAGTACGGCGGCACGCGGTACGCGCCCCGTGCGGACCTGGCCACCAAGGACCAGCAGATCGCCATCGCCGAGAAGGTGCTCGACGGGCAGGGCCCCGGCGCCTGGCCGGTGTGCTCGAAACGGGCCGGGCTGACCAGAGGCGGAGCCGAGCCGGACATCCGGCCGGGTGCCGACCGGGCCGACCGCGACGACGCCCGACGCGGCGGCAGCGGCACCGGCGGTGGCACCAGCGGTGGCTCCGGCGGCAGCAAGGACGCGCGGGGGACCGCCGGGAAGAAGACCGACCGGCCCACCGTGGAGGACGTCAAGCCGCAGAAGACGCCCCAGTCCCGGGCGGGACGGGCCGAGATGTACACCGTCGTCCGCGGCGACACGCTCTCCGGCATCGCGTCCGGCGAGCGGGTGCGGGGCGGCTGGCAGGAGCTGTACGACGCCAACCGCTCGGCCATCGGCGCCGATCCGGACCTGATCCTGCCCGGCCAGCGGCTCGCGCTGCCGGACGGCACGGGCAAGCAGTCCGACCGGGCGTCGGCGACGTGGGAGCGGACGAAGCCCGCCGCCCCGCAGAAGCCGGAACGGGGACAGAAGGCGTCGGACGGACAGCGGCAGAAGTCCACCGCCTCGCCGAAGCCGTCCCCGTCGGAGAAGAAGAAGTCGGAGAAGAAGACCTCCGCACCGCGCACCGGCGAGCGGGCCGACCGGGCCGCGGCGTCCGGCGGTGGCCTCGTGGCTCCGGTCGCGGCCCCCCTCGGCACGCCGTACCACAAGGCGGGCTCCTCCTGGTCGAAGGGCTACCACACGGGCGTCGACTTCCCCGTGCCCACCGGCACGTCGGTGAAGTCCGTCGCGAGCGGCCGGGTGGTCAGCGCGGGGTGGGAGGGCTCCTTCGGCTACCAGGTCGTCGTCCGGCACGCCGACGGCCGCTACAGCCAGTACGCCCACCTGTCCGCGATCTCCGTCCGCAACGGGCAGTCGGTGAGCGCCGGTCAGCGCATCGGCCGGTCCGGGAACACCGGGAACAGTTCCGGCCCGCATCTGCACTTCGAGGTGCGGACCGGGCCGGGCTTCGGGTCGGACATCGACCCCGTCGCCTACCTTCGGGCGGGCGGCGTCAGGATGTGACGCGTGCACGGCCCGGGAAGTGACGCAGACTCCCGCCCTCCTCAGGGTGCGACGCGTGCGCGGCATCCGGGGTGACGGCCCGCGGCTCAGGAAGTGACCGGTGCGCGGTGCCCGTCCAGGACGGGCACCGACAGGTACGGGCCGTCCCGGAAGGGCGCGGACGTCAACAGCGGCGAGCCCGTCGGGGCAGGGGCGGGCGCCGGCGCCCGCCGAAGGGCGGCCGGCACGGTCTCCGACTCCGTGTGCGCGGCCCCCGCCTGTGTCCCCTCTGTGTGCGACGCCCCCATGTGCGACGCCCCCGTGTGCGTCGCACCCATGTGTGAGGTCACCGTGTGTGCGGCCCCCGTACGGGTCGCCCCCGTCAGCGCTGCCCCTGAGAAGACCGGCACCGCGCAGGCCAGGGCCGGGACCGCGGCGGCGAAGACGGACGACGAGGACGCCGCCACGATCGGGACCCGGAGCCCGGACACGGGCCCGGCACCGTCCCGGGCGCCCTCGGCGATCTCCCCGCCGCCCCCGACGAGCACACCGGCCCCGACGGGCACCTCACCCTCGGCGGGCACACCGTCCCCGCTGCCGGCAGCCGGCCAGGAGAACGCGGGAGGCGCCCACGGCACCTGCTCCGGCACCCGGAACCGCTCCGTGGCCAGGAGCCCGGGAGCCGAAGCCCCGCCGGACGACCCGGCCGCAGAGCCGGCGTGCGCGACGGATGCCGCGACGGCTGCCGGCGCCGCCGCGCCCCGGGCCGCCCGGACCGGTGCTGCCGTCCGCTCGCCGCTGTCCCGCTGCTCGCGGGCGAGCCGCTCGGTCGTCAGCAGGATGAGTCCGCCGGCCGCGACCACACCGGAGCCCAGGGCGAGCACCGTGCCGGTGGAGCCGTAGCGGAAGGTCTCGCCGAACATGGTGATGCCCACCGCGGCCGCCACCACCGGGTTGACCACGGTCAGGGTGGCCAGCGGCGCGGCGAGTCCGGCGCCCCGGTAGGAGGCCTGGGAGAGCAGCATGCCCGCCGTGGCGAGGACGCCGATCACCGCGAGGGACGGCACGTCGGACGCGGCCACGCCGTCGGTCCAGTCCACCGCGACGGTCTTGGTGAACACCGACGACATGCCGAACGCGACACCGGAGGCGGTCGCGAGGAGGATGCTGCGCACCGCCGGGTGACGGTGCACGGCGCGCGCCGCGACCATCAGGGCGACGATCGCCCCGGCCGTGACCACCGCGGCCACCGCCCGCTGCGGGGTGGAGAGGGACTGGGCGCCGGCCGTGCCGACCAGGGCCAGCAGACCGGCGAGACCGACCGAGGCCATCAGCGCACCGCGCCAGGCTGTCGCGCCCGCCCGGCGTCCCACGAACAGCGCGGCCATGGGCAGCGCGAAGACGATGGTGAGCGCGCCCAGCGGCTGCACCAGGCTCAGGGGGCCGTAGGCCAGCGCGACGACGTGGAGGAGAGCGCCGAGACCGTTCAGCGAGACCGCGCCCCACCAGGCCGGCCGGCGCAGCGGCGCGTACGGCTCGCCGGGGGAGGACACCGCGACCTGCTCCTGCACGATCGCCCCGCCCGCGTAGGCGACCGCGGACACGAACGACAGGAGCACGGACAACGCGAGGGCGCTCATCGGCTGCTCCTCTGCGGGGAACCGGGGCGCGGTGCCCGGCGCGGCGGACGGTCGGCTGTCATGGGGAACACGATGCCGCTTCCGGCTGTTCCCGTCGTCGTTCCTGAGCACCCAATCCGTCCTACTGCCGATGGAGTAGGAGGACCGCCCGGTCATCCCCTGGGTGGGCTCCCGCCGAGGGAGGGCCCCCTACGGGCACCGCCCGAACCGCCCCGGGGAAGCCGTCGGCCGGGACGCGGCACCCCGGGATCCCGCCCCAGGGCTTCGCCCCGCCGCCCCGCCCCATCCCCGAGCCCGTCCCTGACCGGCCTGGCCCCCCGCACCCACTCCACCGGACGCACCCACGCCCGCTTCCTGAACGGACCCCAGCCCATCCCTCGGAAGGCCCCACCGCCCACTCGAACTCCCCGACCGCCCCCGACCGCCCCCGACCGCCCCCGACCGTCCCCGACCACCCCCGACCGGCCCTCCGCCCCGTTCTCCCCTTCCCCACGCGCCCCATCTGGGTGACGATGGGAACAACGTCCGCTCAGACAGGGGGTTCGCGGGTGCGAGTGGGACTGCTGACCCGGGAGTACCCCCCGGACGTGTACGGCGGCGCGGGCGTGCACGTGGAGTTCCTGGCCGGGGAGCTGAGGTCCCTGGTGGACCTGGAGGTGCACTGCTGGGGCGAGGGCCGCGCGGAGGGCGTGCGGCGGCACCGGCCCTGGCCCGCGCTGGACGGAGCCAACGACGCGCTGCGCACCTTCTCCGTGGACCTGGCCATGGCCGCCGCGCTCGAAGGCCGCGACCTCGTCCACTCCCACACCTGGTACGCCAACCTCGGTGGTCACCTCGCGAAGCTGCTCCACGGCATCCCGCACGTGGCGACCGCGCACTCCCTGGAGCCGTTGCGGCCCTGGAAGGCCGAGCAGCTCGGCGGCGGCTACGCCCTGTCGGGCTGGGCGGAGCGCACCGCCCTGGAGGCCGCCGACGCGGTCGTCGCCGTGTCGGGCGCCATGCGCGAGGACATCCTGAGCTGCTACCCGGCCCTCGACCCCGGCCGGGTGCACATCGTGCACAACGGCATCGACACGGCCCTGTACCGCCCCGACCCGGGCACGGAGGTCCTGGACCGGCTCGGACTGGACCGCTCCCGCCCCTATGTGCTGTTCGTCGGCCGGATCACCCGGCAGAAGGGCGTGCCCCACCTGCTGCGCGCCGTGCGCGGCATCGACCCGGCCGCGCAGGTGGTGCTGTGCGCGGGCGCCCCGGACACCCCGGAGATCGACCGCGAGTTCCGGGAGCTGTACGAGGAGCTGCGCGGGGTGCGGGAGGGCGTGCACTGGATCTCCCGGATGCTGCCGCGTCCGGAGGTGATCCAGCTGCTCACGCACGCGACCGTGTTCGTCTGCCCCTCCGTCTACGAGCCGCTGGGCATCGTCAACCTGGAGGCGATGGCCTGCGGCACCCCGGTGGTGGCCTCCCGCGTCGGGGGCATCCCCGAGGTCGTGGCGGACGGTTCGACGGGGGTACTCGTCGACGTGGACGACGACTTCGAGGCGGGCCTCGCCCGGGCCCTCGACACGGTCCTCGGTGATCCGTCCGCCGCACGGCGGATGGGCGAGGCCGGCCGGGAGCGCGCGGTCGGGGAATTCGGCTGGGACGCGGTGGCCCGCCGCACGGTCCGGCTCTACGAGGAGGTCCTCGAACAGGCTTAGTCCCGCCCGTCCGGGGCAGTCATGGGAAAATTCCGGCGTGAGGGGAGCGGCCATGCGGCGTGGTGGTCCTTCGGTTCTGGGAATCGTGCTGGCGGGCGGCGAGGGCAAGCGCCTGATGCCCCTCACGGCGGACCGTGCCAAACCGGCGGTCACCTTCGGCGGCACGTACCGCCTCGTCGACTTCGTGCTGTCCAACCTGGTCAACGGGGACATCCTGCGCATCTGCGTGCTCACGCAGTACAAGTCGCACTCACTGGACCGGCACGTCACCACCACCTGGCGGATGTCCAGCCTGCTCGGCAACTACGTCACGCCCGTCCCGGCCCAGCAGCGCCTGGGCCCGCGCTGGTACCTGGGCAGCGCGGATGCCATCCTGCAGTCGCTGAACCTGATCCACGACGAACAGCCCGACTACGTGGCCGTGTTCGGCGCCGACCACGTGTACCGGATGGACCCCCGCCAGATGCTCGCCCAGCACATCGACAGCGGTGCCGGGGTGACGGTGGCCGGGATCCGGGTGCCGCGCTCGGAGTCGGCGGCGTTCGGGGTGATCACGCCGGGTTCGGACGGGCAGACGGTGCGGGGCTTCCTGGAGAAGCCCGCCGATCCGCCGGGGCTGCCCGACGACCCCGAGTGCGTGTTCGCCTCGATGGGCAACTACCTCTTCACCACCAAGACGCTCGTCGAGGCCCTCCAGCGGGACGCCGAGGACGAGGACTCCGTGCACGACATGGGCGGCTCGATCCTGCCCCAGCTCACCGACCGCGGCGAGGCCCACCTCTACGACTTCAGCGCCAACCACGTCCCGGGCGAGACCACCCGCGACCAGGGCTACTGGCGGGACGTCGGCACGCTGGACGCCTACTACGAGGCGCACATGGACCTCATCGCCGAGCGTCCGGCGTTCAACCTGTACAACCGCCAGTGGCCCATCTACACCACCTCGGGACAGCTCTCGCCCGCCCGGTTCAACGCCGGCGGCATGGCGAGCGAGTCGATCATCAGCGCGGGCTGCCTGATCCGGGGCCAGGTCACCCGGTCGGTGCTCTCCCCGGGTGTGCTGGTCGATCCGGGAGCCGTGGTGCAGGGCTCGGTGCTGCACGACAACGTGCACATCGGGCGCGGAGCGGTGGTGCGGGGCGCGGTGCTGGACAAGAACGTCGAGGTGCCGCCCGGCGCGACCATCGGCGTCAATCCCGAGCGGGACGCGGAGCTGTACACGGTGTCCAAGGGCGGCGTCATCGCGCTCGGCAAGGGGCAGCGGGTGCCGATGCCGTAGGGCGCCGGGCGAGACGGCGTCCGACGAAGGCTGCGGATGAGGGATGCGGTATGCGGGCCCCGGTCGGATGGGACGGCCGGGGCCCTTGTCATGTCCCTGGACGGATGGCGGAATCCGTGCTGTTATGACGACTACTGTTCATGACAACGTTGTTCGGGCGTTCAACCGAACACAAAGGAACACAGGGCCCGCGCATGAACCGGCACCGGCACGGCTCGCCACCGCGCACGCACCACGCCCACCACGCCCGCACAGCACGGCACAGCACCCACACCGCACCGAGCCGTCACTCCTCACCCACGGAGGATCCGTGCGCACCAGACGACTCAAGGACCGACTCGCCTTACTCCTGGCCACCGCGCTGGGCGTCGCCGGACTGACCGCGGCGACGCTGCCCGCGGCGGGACCGCCCGCCGCCGGGGCCACCACGGCCGGCGCCCCGGACGACCCGGTCGAGATCCACGGCCTGAAGGGCGAGTACTACACGCACTCCGCGCCGGGAGCCTTCGACTTCCACGAGCTCAAGGCCACCGCCTTCGACCCGCACCTGGACTTCGACAACCTGGAACCGCGGCTGAACCTCACCACCGGCCGCTCCGACGACGTCAGCGTCCGCTGGACGGGCAAGATCGTCCCGGAACGGAGCGGTCCGCACACCTTCTCGATCATCGGCGACAACGGCTTCCGCCTCTGGATCGACGGCCGCCTCGCCATCGACCACTGGGTCGACGACTGGGACCGCGAACAGACCGCCGAGCCGATCGAGCTGACCGCGGGCACCGCCCACGACATCAAGGTCGAGTACTTCGAGCACTACGGCGGCTCCAACCTGCACCTGCGCTGGACCGAACCGGGCGGCACCAAGAAGCCCGTACCGCAGTCGGCGTTCCGTCTCCCCGACGGCTACGACTACGACGGGGCCCTCGCCGCCACCGTCCTCGCCTCCGGGCGCACCCTCAAGCTGGACTTCCCGCGCCCGCTCGCCGAGCCGCCGGCCGGCTTCACCGAGCACCTCGACGCCGTCATCGGGGGCGCGAAGTGGCCGCTGGCCTCGGCACGGCCCGACCCGGCCGACCCCAGGTCCCTGTTGGTCACCCTGAAGGAACCGGTGGTCGGCAACAAGTCCGGCACCGCCCGCGGTGCCGCCGACATCCGCTACGACGGCGCGGGCGGACTGGCCACCGCCGCCGGCGACCCGGTGGACGCCTTCCTCAGCAGCGGCCCCAACCGCTCCACCCACGAACTGCGCACCAAGTGGGCCGACGAGGTGGGCCCGGACAACGCCCTGCCCGAGTACCCGCGCCCGCAGCTCACCCGGGACAAGTGGCGCAACCTCAACGGGCGCTGGCAGTTCGCCGCCGCCGAGGAGGGCGAGCGGCCGCCCGTCGGCAAGAACCTCAAGGAGCGCATCCTCGTCCCGTACCCGGTGGAGTCCCAGCTGTCCGGCATCCAGCGGCACGAGGACCGCATGTGGTACCGGCGCACCTTCACCGTGCCCCGCGACTGGCGCATCGGCTCCTCCCAGCGGTTGCGGCTGAACTTCGGCGCCGTCGACTGGCGGGCCGAGGTGTACGTCAACGGCACGAAGGTCACCGAACACGAGGGCGGTTACGACAAGTTCAGCGCCGACGTCACCGACGCGCTGAAGCCCGGCCGCACCCAGGAGCTGATCGTCGGCGTGTACGACCCGACGGACGCGGCGGACGGGGAGAACCCGCCGGTCGGCAAGCAGCGCCTGGACCCGAGCGGCATCTGGTACACCCCCAGCTCGGGCATCTGGCAGACGGTGTGGATGGAGCCGGTCGCCCGCGACCACGTCGACTCGCTCCGCCTGGTCCCCGACGTGCCCGGCGAGCGGCTCACCGTGGAGGCACGGGGCGTCCGCGACGGCCTGCCCGTCACGGCGACCGCGTACGACGGACGACGCAAGGTCGCCACGGCGACCGGCCGCACCGGCAGGCCGCTGACCCTGAAGATCCGCGACCCGCGCCTGTGGTCCCCCGACGACCCCTTCCTGTACGACCTGAAGGTGACCGTCGGCGCGGACCGCGTCGAGAGCTACTTCGGCATGCGCTCGATCGAGGTCCAGCAGGTCAACGGCGTGCCGCGCACCCTCCTCAACGGGGAGCCGCTGTTCCTGATGGCCACCCTCGACCAGGGCTTCTGGCCCGACGGTCTGCACACGGCGCCCACCGACGAGGCCCTCGCCTACGACCTGAAGGCGCACAAGCGGCTCGGCTTCAACTCGGTGCGCAAGCACATCAAGGTCGAACCGGACCGCTGGTTCCACTGGGCCGACCGGCTCGGCCTGCTGGTCTGGCAGGACATGCCGTCCATGACGGCCGGGGTGAACCCGGACGCCGAGTCCCGCGCCCGCTACGAACGCGAGCTGAAGCAGATGATCGACGAGCACATCAGCAGCCCGTCGGTCGTCATGTGGGTCACCTTCAACGAGGGCTGGGGCCAGTACGACGTCGGGCGCATCGCCGGCCTCGCCAAGAGCTGGGACCCCTCGCGGCTGGTCAACAACCAGTCCGGGCTCAACCTGGGCGCCGACGGCGACGCCGGCGACATCATGGACGAGCACGGCTACCCGAGCCCGGCGCTGCCGCCCCGCCCGGACGGCAGGCGCGCCCTGGTCACCGGCGAGTACGGCGGCCTCGGACTCGCGGTCCCCGGACACGCCTGGTCGGTGCAGATGTCGTACGTCGACGTCGACCCGTCGACCTACACCGACGACTACCTCACCAAGCTGGACGAGGTGCGGGCACTGGTGTGCCGGGGCAGCAACGGCGCCGTGTACACCCAGATCACCGACGTCGAGGGCGAGTTGAACGGTCTGCTCACCTACGACCGCCGGGTGATCAAGCCGGACGTGACCCGGGTGCGGGCCGGGCACGAGGCGCTGATCCGGGACGCCTCCCGGGCCGCGCCCGCCGGCTGCCCGGCGGCGCAGGGCTCCGGGAGGTGACCGCGCCACGGGCGGCCCGCGCCCGTCCGGGTGAGGCCGGTCGCCGCACCGGACGCCCCGGAAAGGGCTTCCGGCCGCCCCGCTGACCGCGCCCGCCCGTCCGGCCCGTCCCCCGCACCGTCCCGGTGCGGGGGACGGGCCATGTCATCTGATGTTAACTGTACGTAGCCGGATCGTACTTGACCGTAATCGGCCGGGGGCGATTGACTGCTGATCCATCCCGTCGTCGCTGCGAGGCCAGCCCGTGACCGCAGACCTGCTCGCTCCTCTCGACCTGGCGTTCTGGAACATCGAGTCCGCCGACCATCCGATGCACCTCGCCGCGCTCGGGGTGTTCCCGGCCGGATCGCCCGCCGCGGGCGCCCACGCCGCCGACCTCCTCGCGTCGCGCGCCGCGGCCGTCCCCGGACTGCGGATGCGCATCCGCGACGTGTGGCGGCCCGGCCCCGAAGGCGGCTCCCTGGCGGCGCTCCGGCGCCCGTGGGCCGGACGGGGGGAGCGGCTCGCCGCGGCCCTGCGCGGACCGCTCGCCTTCGGCGGCGCCCGCCGGGAGCCAGACCCGCGCTTCGACCCGCAGGACCATGTCCGGCTGCACGCCCCGGTCCCCGACTTCCATGAGGCGGCGGGCCGCCTCATGGAGCGCCCGCTGGAACGCTCCCGGCCCCCCTGGGAGGCCCACGTCCTGCCCGGCCGGGACGGCGACTGCTTCGCCGTGCTGTTCAAGTTCCACCACGCCCTCGCCGACGGGCTGCGCGCGCTGACCCTCGCCGCCGCGCTGATGGACCCCATGGACCTGCCCACGCCCCGGCCCCGACCGGCGGACCCCGCCCGCGGGCTGCTCCCCGACGTGCGCCGGATGCCGGACCTGGTGCGCGGGGCCCTCTCCGACGCGGGGCGCGCCCTGGACATCGGCGCCTCCGTCGCCCGCTCCACCCTCGACGTGCGGTCCTCGCCCGCCCTGGTCTGCCCGCCCAGCGGCACCCGGCGCACCGCCGGCGCGGTGCTCGACCTCGACGACGTGCACCGGGTCCGCAAGAGCGTCGGCGGCACCGTCAACGACGTCCTGATCGCCGTCGTCGCCGGTGCCCTGCGGCGCTGGCTCGACGAACGCGGCGACGGCAGCGAGGGCGTCGCGCCCCGCGCCCTCATTCCGGTCTCCCGGCGCCGGCCCCGCACCGCCCACCCCCAGGGCAACCGGCTCTCCGGCTACCTGATGCGGCTCCCGGTCGGCGAACGGGACCCGCTCGCCCGCCTCGCCGCGGTGCGCGACGCCATGGACCGCAACAAGGACGCCGGCCCGCACCGGGGCGCCGGCGCCGTCGCCCTGCTCGCCGACCACGTGCCGCCGCTCGGCCACCGGCTCGGCGGCCCGCTGGTCGGCCAGGCGGCCCGGCTCTGGTTCGACGTGCTGGTCACCAGCGTGCCGCTGCCCGGCTTCGGACTGCGGCTGGGCGGCAGCCCGCTCGGCGCGGTCTTCCCGCTCGCCCCACTGGCCCCCGGGCACTCCCTGGCGGTCGCCGTCTCCACCTACCGCGGACGGGTCCACTACGGGCTGGTGGCCGACGGCGAGGCCGTCAAGGACCTCGACCTGCTGGCGCTCGCCCTGTCCGAAGAGGTGGAGACGCTGCTCACGGTCTGCGACCCCTGACCGCCGCGGGTTTGGTCTGCGGCGCGGCGCTCCGTAAAATCGCCCGTTCGACAGCGGGCGCCACCGGGGCGCCGCGAGGCAGAGCGGGAAACGACAGCGGCGATGACGGTGACAGAGGACGGCCCCCGGGCCACGGACGCGGTGGCACACGGGCCCGGTATCGACCCCGAGCGGCTGGCCGTCTGCCTCGCCGTACTGGAGGAACTCGACCGGCTCGACGTCGACCACCCCGACGCGATCCTGGTCCGCCGGGCCACCTCCCACATCTACCGCACGGTCAAGCAGCGCCGCCGCCAGGAGCGCCGGGCCGCCAAGACCGCCCACGACAAGGCGGTCACCGAGGCCACCGCCACCGGCTCCGCCGAGCGCATCGACGACGAGACCGAGGGCATCCTGCCGTCCTCCCGGGTCGAGCCCGGACAGATCGCGGGGATACTCCAGCGCCCGCGCTCCTGCTACGTCTGCAAGACCCGCTACGTCGAGGTCGACTACTTCTACCACCAGCTCTGCCAGAAGTGCGCGGCGGAGAACCGCGCCCGGCGCGACGCCCGCACCGACCTCACCGGCAAGCGCGCCCTGCTCACCGGCGGACGCGCCAAGATCGGCATGTACATCGCCCTGCGGCTGCTGCGCGACGGCGCCCACACGACGATCACCACGCGCTTCCCCAACGACGCGATCCGCCGCTTCAAGGCCCAGCCCGACAGCGACGAGTGGATCCACCGGCTGAAGATCGTCGGCATCGACCTGCGCGACCCCGCCCAGGTCGTCGCGCTCGCCGACTCCGTGGCGGCCGCCGGACCGCTGGACATCCTGATCAACAACGCCGCGCAGACCGTGCGCCGTTCCCCGCAGGCCTACAGCGAACTGCTCGGCGCCGAGTCCGCCCCGCTGCCCGCGGGTGAACTGCCCGCCTCCGAGGTGATCGGCACCTTCGGATCCGGCGCGGTGGCCGAGCTGCCGGTCGCCGGGGGAGGGGCGCTCACCGCGCAGGACGTCACCGGCCTCGCCCTGGTCTCCGGCTCGGCGTCCCTGGACCGCATCGCCGCCGGCACCGCGATCGACGCCGGGGGACTGGTCCCGGACCTGCACGACACCAACAGCTGGGTGCAGACCGTCGACGAGGTCACCCCCGTCGAACTGCTGGAGGTGCAGCTGTGCAACTCCACCGCCCCGTTCATCCTGATCAGCCGGCTGCGCCCGGCGATGGCGGCCTCGTCGGCGAAGCGCACGTACATCGTGAACGTCTCCGCCATGGAGGGGGTCTTCGACCGCGGCTACAAGGGCGCCGGACACCCGCACACGAACATGGCGAAGGCCGCGCTGAACATGCTCACCCGCACCAGCGCCCAGGAGATGTTCGAGCAGGACCGCATCCTGATGACCGCCGTCGACACCGGCTGGATCACCGACGAACGCCCGCACCCCGACAAGGTGCGCCTGGCCGAGGCCGGCTTCCACGCCCCGCTCGACCTGGTCGACGGTGCCGCCCGGGTCTACGACCCCATCGTGCGCGGGGAGGCCGGCGAGGACCTCTACGGCGTCTTCCTGAAGGACTACGCGCCCGGCAGGTGGTGAGCCGGCGGCGGCCCGACGGTCCGTCAGCCGGGCGCGTCCAGCCGGGACTCGCGGGCCGCCAGCAGCTCCAGCACCGTGCGCCAGTCCTCCAGCACCCCCGGGTCGAAGCAGGCCGTGCGGGCCTCCTCCTCCGCGGTGTGCAGGGCCACGGCGTCGTCGTCGGCGCCCGCGGTCGGACGCGGGCGGACCAGGTCCGCCACCCGTCCGCCGAGCAGCGGGCGCACCGCCTCGGCCGCGCGCTCGGCGGGGTCGCCGGGTCCCAGCAGCCGGCCCACGGGCCGCACCAGGCCCGCGACCTGGAGTTCCTTGTCCGCGGGACGGCCGCGACGCAGCAGCGCGGCGGTCCGCAGGGCGTGCGCCTGCCCCTCGGCGCCCGCGCCGCCGCAGGCGTACAGCAGGTCCATCAGCTCCTCGACGCTGCGCAGTTCCACGCGGTCCTCCCAGCGAGACAGCCGTTGCCGGACGGCAGCAGACCATGGCGGACTTGCGGGCCGGCCAACGGGACGTGAACGCCGCCATGACCACCAGGCATTCCCGCACACGTCTGCACCCGTGTAGTCCGTTCGAGTGACTGGAAAAAAGGTAGGAATGCGGATACAGGGCCATATTGAGGGGCGGGGAAACGGGGCCGACGTGTGATTGTTACCGTGAGTTTCGAGCCCCATCGAGCGGGGGGTCGCTCATTTGGTTAATCTGAGCCGGACGGACAGCCCACGGGGTCCTACCCACACCCACGGTCCGTCTGGGACAAGCCGGTTCACCACGGCCAGCTCTTGTCTCGAGCAACCGGCGCCACCGCGTCCGAACGGCTTTCCCCTCATGCCCGGAGGGCGGCGGGCGCAGGCGCGGCAGAGCCGGCGCGGCACGTCCCCAGGGTGACCGACACATAAGGAGTGCGCGGTGACACCGGAGAAGACGCAAACCGAAGAGCGCCCCAAGGAACGGTCCGAACGCACCGTCCGCCGCCCCGGCGAACTGTGCAGCCTCGACGTCTGGGCCCGCTCGGCCCCGATCCGGCTGGCGGGCTACGAGGACGACCTCGCCGAGCCCCACATCCTGCCCAGCGTCGACTGACGCCGCCCGTACGGTCATCCCGGGGGCATGGGCGTGCCGGACGCACGCCCATGCGGACCGGGACCCGTCAGGGCCGGACGTACGGCCGGGTCATGATCTCCATGTTGTGGCCGTCCGGGTCGTCGAAGTAGGCGCCCCGGCCGCCGAAGAGGCCGTTGACCCGCCCCGGCTCCGTGTGACGCGGGTCCGCGTAGTACGTGACCCCGAGCGCCTCCAGGCGCGCGATCATCGCGTCGAACGCCTCCTCCGGGACCAGGAACGCGTAGTGCTGCGGCTGGATCCGCTCCTCGAGCATCTCGTGGTAGTCGAGCGTGACGCCGTTGCCCAGGTCCACGGGCAGGAACGGCCCGAACCGGGCCCCCACCTCCAGTCCCAGGACCGCCGCGAGGAAGTCGGCGGACAGCCGGGGGTCCCGGGCGAACACCACGGTGTGATTCAAGTGCGCGACGGAGGTGGGCAGTTCGGTCGGGTGCGAGGGATGTGCAGGCATGGCCGGTGATCTCCGAGTGTCGATTCCACGGGTGGGGCCGCGCACGGGCGCGGCGGGAAAGGAACACGGAGGAACGGGCGGGTCGCGGCCCCGCCCCGGACTCACGCCAGGGCCGGGCGCACCTTCTGTGTACGGCTCTGGGCCGACCCGGCAGTCATACGGCCGAGGTTAGACGCCCCTGGCCGACCACGGCAACGCGGTTACCGGCCGGACGGCTCCGCCACCGGCGCCGTCCGCCGCCACGGGCGCCGCTCCTCCAACTGCCGTGCCAGGTCCAGCAGCACCGCCTCGGACCCCGGCCCGCCCACGAGCTGCACCGCGCAGGGCGCCCCGGACGGCAGCGTGCCGAACGGCACGGCCATCGCCGGCCAGCCGGTGAGGTTCCACGGCGGAGTCATCGGCGAGTACGACGAGTTGGCGGCCACGTTGCGCAGCCATCCCCGCTCGTGCCACGGCCCCGCCTTGGGCGAACGGCGCGCCAGGGCCGGGGTGAGCAGCACGTCGTACTCGCCGAAGAACGGCTCCAGCCGCTCCCGCAGCCGCCGGCGTCCGTCGCCCGACCGCACGGAGCGCTCGCAGCGCCGGCCGATCGCCACGTGCACCCGGGTGCGCCGGGCCAGCAGCCGGGTCTCCAGCTCCCGCGCGTCCACCGCCGTGCCCGCCGCCCAGTGGGTCAGGGCCGTGGTGCCGAGCGACATCGGGTACGGCGGGTCGGCACGCCGCACCTGGTGGCCCGCCTTGATCAGCGTGCCCGCCGCCTCCCGCACCGCCGCCGCGTACGGCCGGGAGATCGTGACCCCGGCCAGCGGGCTGCGCAGCGACACCGCGATCCGCCGGGTGCCGGTGCCGGCCGTCTCCCCGCCGCCCGGCACCCCGTCCGTCCCGGCCAGCACCGACAGCATCAGCCGGACGTCCTCCACGGTCGTGGCGAGCGGCCCGTTCTCCGACATGCCGAACCAGTCACCGTCGCCGATGTCCGCCGGGACCACCCCGAGCCCCGGCTTGATGGTGACCAGACCGCAGTTGGCGGCCGGGATCCGCAGCGACCCCATGCCGTCGTTGCCGAGCGCGACGGGCACCATCCCGGCGGCGACCGCGGCGGCGCTGCCGCCCGACGAGCCGCCCGCGCTGCGGGTGAGGTCCCACGGGTTGCGGGAGGTGCCGTGCACCCCGTCCGTGGTGCCGAACACGCACAGCTCCGGCACATGGGTCAGGCCGACGACCACCGCGCCCGCCGCCCGCAGCCGCGCCACCGTCTCGTGGTCCTGCCCGGCCGGGGTGTCCGGGGTGGCGGCGGACCCGACGCGCATGCTCTCGCCGCGCACCGCCAGATTGTCCTTGACCGCCACCGGCACCCCGGCCAGCGGCAGTCCCGCCAGGTCACCGCGGGCGGCCACCTCGTCCGCCTCCGCCAGGGCCGCCTCCGCCCGCACCACGCGGAACGCGCCCACCCGGCCGTCCAGCCGCTCGATGCGCGCCAGGTGCTCCGCGACGACCTCGCGCGGCGTGACCCGCTTCTCCCGTACGGCGGTGGCGATCTCGACGGCGGTCCGGCCGGCCCAACTGGTCAACTTCGGCTCCTCGGGGTGCGGAGGGGAGGGGCGCACCAGAGAGTACGCGGGGCCACTGTGCCCCGCCGGGTGCCCCCGCGTCGAGATCGTCCCGCACGCCGGACCCGGAGGCGTCCCCGGACCCCCGTGCCGGACCCGTACCCGGACGCGGCGGAGGGGAGGTCGAAGGCGACGATCAGCCGGTCGGGGCTCCCTGGCCGTCAGCTCGTCGATCAGCGTGTCCCACTGCCGGTGGTCGTAGGTGAGCCCGTGGAGCAGGACCACCGGCGCTTCGTTCCCGTGCCGCGTGCCGTGCACCCGGGCACCCAGGCGCCCGAGGAGTTCGTACTGTCCCGGAGTCATCGTGTCCCGCCTTTCCGTGCTTTCCCGAGGAAGGCGTTCCGGGACGGGGAACAAGGTGTGCGACGGAGGTCACACCAGCCGTCGGTCCGGGCCGCCCGCGGCCGGGCGGCGGCGGAAGGGGCGGCCCGGCCGCAGGGAGGCACGCCGGTGGGCGCTCGCCGGCCAGGGGGCCGCTGCCTCGATCAGCGCGGGTCGGCCTCCGGCGGGTGTCGCTCGGAGATCGCTCAGCGGTTCCCCGCCCCCGAGGCGGCCGGGCGGGCACCCCGCGTTCGGCCGGCCGTCGGCTACCGCCGCGGCTCGAACCGGGCCGCCTCCCGGTCGCGGGCGGTCTGGGCCGCCTTCCTGACGGAGCCGCGGTGGACCGGGCCGTGGCCCGGGAGCAGCGTGTCGCCCTCGAACGCCCCGATGACGTCGAGGGACGCCCGGGCACGCTCACGGTCGTGGTCGAACATGGCGGGCAGCAACTGCGGACCGCGTGCCCGCGTCGTGGGGTGTCCGCTGACCAGGGCGTCCCCGGAGATGACGATCCCGGCCTGCGGGAGTGCGTAGGCGCAGTGCCCGGCCGTGTGTCCCGGAGTGTGCAGCGGTACCGGGCGGCCGGGCAGGTCGAGGGGTCCGGCGGAGGAGGGGAACGGCCGGGGGAGGGTGACGCGTGAGTCCTTGAGCCCGCCCGCCCGGATGCTGTGCACGGCCCACGGGGCGACACCGGGGCGCCAGATGTTGCGCAGCACCGTGCCGACGCCGATCTGGTGCAGGAACTCCCGCCGGGCGTGCGGGATCTCCTCGTCGTGGGCGTGCACCACGGTGCCGTAGGCGCGGGTCAGGTACTCGGCGTTGCCGATGTGGTCGTTGTGCGCGTGCGTGACGAGGACCGCGGCCACGGACTCCGGGGCGTGCCCCAGTTCGGACAGGGAGGCGAGGAGCAGCGCGCGGTCACCGGGGTAGCCGCAGTCGACGAGCGTGGCCGAACCGCCCTCGCTCAGGACCACCCAGTTGGTATTGCTGCCGCGGACGAGGTGAACGCCGTCGGCCACTCGGACAAGGGGGTCGTCCCGCATGTGTTCTGCCCACTCTCGGAGAAGGAAGGGAAGCCCTTGAGGACATCACGTCGAACGGGTCTCTTTCCGCCGCCGCCGGCGAACGAACCGCCGGCGGCCGTCTGTCCCCCGCCCCGCCTGGTGCGCGGACGGGTCCCTCATGTGCCTGCCCGTCAGGTGACTGCAAGCGTGACGGCCGGGCATACGGGAGTTCACCCTAGGAGAGGAGCTCGCGCATGCTGGGCATCGTGGCCGCCGTACTGTTCTTCATCTCTTTCCTGATCAACGCGGCGGACATCGGCACCAACGACGTGTTCTCGTCGGTCAACATCATGCTGCTGGGGCTGACCGCCCTGGCCCTGCACGTGGCCGGCGTCGGGGCGGGCATGCCCCGCAGACGCTGACCACCCCTGTCCACGGGCCTGGTGACGCTCCGTCACCAGGTCCGTGTTCCCGTGGTTTCGAGGTGCAGGCGCCCGACACGGGGAGCGACGCCCCCGCGGCGCTCCGCCCGGTGACCGAACACCAAACCGCCTAGACGTCCCCGAGCCGGGTGGGCGGCGCGAAGTCCCGGACGTACGTCCGCTGCCACCAGGCGCCCGTCTCCCGCAGCTCCCGCCGCGTGCTGAAGCGGTAGCGGAACAGCCGGGCGCGGACGTACCGGGGCGGCGCGTCCGGCGGGAACGGGGAGGAGCGCAGCAGCCGCAGCGTGTCCCGGTCGCCCTCCAGCAGCCGCCGCACCAGCGCGCCGAACCACGGCTCCGCGTACGCGGGAGACAGCGCGGCGAACCACATCAGCCAGTCGAGCCGCAGGTGGTACGGGGCGAACTGGCGCGGCCGGCGCCGCGGGTCGCCCGGCTTGCCGCGGAACTCGTACGCCCGCCAGTCGGCGTCAGCCCCGGGCGTCGCCGCCGAGGTGCCCTCGATGACCACCTCGTAGCGCACCCGGCTGACGCTGCCGAAGGCGCCGTAGGTGTTGACCAGGTGCAGCGGGTCGAAGGAGCGGTTCATCACCTGGCGGCGGGAGACCATGTTGCGGACCGGGCGGAAGCTGAGCAGGAGCAGCAGCGCCGACACCGCCAGGACGACCACCACGTACCACGGCGGGGGAGCGGACACCTCGGGAGCGTCGGACGGCAGCCGCACGGCGGACAGCGCCAGCACCACGGTGAGCCAGTTCAGCCAGGCGAAATTGCCCGACAGCACGAGCCACAGCTGGGTGAGGATCATCAGCGCGGCGGCGGCCGAGGCGACCGGCTGCGGGGCGAACAGCGCGAACGGCACCACCAGTTGGGTGACGTGGTTGGCGGCCGCCTCCACCCGGTGCAACGGCCGGGGCAGGTGGTGGAAGAACCGGCTCAGCGGGCCGGGCATCGGCTGCGTCTCATGATGGTGGTAGAGGCAGGTCAGGTTCCGCCAGCAGGCGTCGCCCCGCATCTTGATCAGCCCCGCGCCGAACTCCACCCGGAAGAGCACCCACCACAGCAGGTACAGCACCGCGACCGGCGGCGCCACCTCGTCGTTGCCGAGGAACACGGCGAGGAACCCGGTTTCCAGCAGCAGCGACTCCCAGCCGAACGCGTACCAGGTCTGCCCCACGTTGACGATCGACAGGTACAGCAGCCACGGCACCAGCCACAGCAGCATCGCGCCCCACAGCGGCACCACCGAACCCAGCCCGGCGAGCAGCGCCACCGACACCGCGCAGCCGGTCCACGCCACGAGGGCGAAGAAGCGGTCCGAGACGTACAGGTGGAACAGGCTGGGCGAGCGGCGCGGCGGCACGGCGGCCACGAACCGGGACACCGGCAGCATGCCGCGCTCGCCCAGCAGCGGCCGGAACTGCAGCGCCGCCGTCAGGAAGGCGACGACGTACAGCGCGGCCAGCCCCCGCTGGAAGACCTCCCGGGTCAGCCAGTACTCCGGCGCCCCGAACCACTCCACGGCCGCGGCCTCCCTCCGGCGTCCCGCCCCGCGGCGCGGACGCTCCGTCGGACGCCGTGCCCGGCCGTCCGGGCCGCCACCGCGCCGCGGGTGTCACCTGCCCGGGTGAACGGCGGCCGGACCGCGCCGCCGCCCGCCGTCCCCGTCGCCCACCGCGTCCCGGCACGCCCGGCGCCCCCGGGCCCGCCGGTGAACGTCGGCGACGCACCCCCGCGTACCCCGCGCAGCGGTCGAAGATTCGGATGAATCCTGGCAAGGTGGCCCCATGGCTGATCGGGGAGCGGGCGTGCTGTCACTCCCGGACGACTGGCCGGACCACCCGGACCCCATTCTGGCGCTCAACCGCATGGGCAGCTTCGACTGGGACCTGGACACCGGCGTGATGCAGATGGACGCCCAGGCCCGCGAGATCTTCGACATGCGGCCCGAGGAGTACGACGACCGTCCCGCCACCCTGTCCGACCGGGTCCCGCCCACGGAGGCCCAGCGGCTCGACGCCGCCGTGTCGCAGGCGCTGAAGGACGGCAGCGAGAACTACGGAGCCTACTTCCGCCTCCGCCGCCGCGACGGCACCCTGCGCTGGACGCACACCCAGGGCTACATCCGCCGGGACGAGACGGGCCGGCCCCGCCGCATCATCGGCATCGTCCGCGACGCCACCCAGGAGCTCAACGACAGCACGGCCCGGCGCCAGGAGGCCGCCCAGGAGACCGCCCGCCGGGAACAGACCAACGTCGTGCAGCTCACCACCGCCGCACTCGCCCACGCCCGCACCGTGCAGGACGTCATCGACGTCCTGAAGGACACCCACGGCCTCACCCACCTGGGGGCGACCAGCCTCGTCATGGGCCTGGTCGAGGCGGGCCGGATCCGGCTGATCGCCGAGGGGCCCGCCGGCAGCTTCGTGCCGGGCACCCGGGTCACCGGGATCGAGGAGGCGTACCCGATGAGCGAGGCGGTCCGGACCCTCGGCCCCTGCTTCATCGAGTCGCCCGAGGAGTTCGCCGAGCGCTACCCGCTGCTGTGGCCGCACCTGGACGGCCTGAACGTCACCTCGGCTGCCTATCTGCCGCTCATCGTGCAGGCCCGGCCGATCGGCGCGATGGGCCTGCTCTACAGCGACCGGCACGGCTTCTCGCCCGAGGAACGCAACATCCTCGTCGCCCTCGGCAGCAGCATCGCCCAGAGCCTGCAGCGGGCCATGTTCTACGAGCAGGAGATGGACCTCGCCCAGGGGCTCCAGCAGGCCATGCTGCCCCGCACCATCCCCAGCGTCGCCGGCGCCGACGTCGCCGTCCGCTACCGCGGCGCCACCCTCGGCGGGTCGCTCGGCCGGGACATCGGCGGCGACTGGTACGACCTGATCCCGCTGCCCGGGGGGACGACCTCGGGCGCCGGCAAGGTGGGCGCCGTCATCGGCGACGTGCAGGGCCACGACACGCACGCCGCCGCCGTCATGGGCCAGCTGCGGATCGTGCTGCGCGCCTACGCCGCCGAGGGCCACCCGCCGGCCACCGTGATGGCCCGCGCCTCCGTGTTCCTGCACGAACTCGACACCGACCGCTCCGCGACCTGCCTCTACGCCGAGGCGGACCTGTCCACCGGGGTGCTCCAGGTGGTCCGGGCCGGCCACCTCGACCCCCTGGTGCGGCGCACCGACGGCTCCTGCCGGAGGGTGTCCGTGCCGGGCGGGCTGCCGCTCGGGCTGTCCGCCGAGTTCGGCCGTCTGGACTACCCGGTGGGCACCATGGAGCTGGACCCCGGCGACACGCTGCTGCTGTGCACCGACGGGCTCGTCGAGCAGCCGGGAACCGACCTCGACGAGGGCATGGAGACCCTGGCCGCGCTCGTCGGCACCGGCCCGGACGACGTCCGCGACCTCGCCGACCGGCTCATCGAGGTGGCCGACGAGCGGCGCGGCGACGACGACGTGGCCCTGCTCGTGATGCGCCGCCGCCCCCTGGACAGCCCGCGGGCCGGCGGCCGCCTCCAGCAGCACGTGGCCCCCGGCGACCCGGAGGCGCTCTCCGAGGCCCGGCGCATGATCCGGGCCGCCGTCGGAGCCTGGGGCGCCCGCGACCGCGCCGACGAGATCGAACTGGCCGCCGACGAGCTGATCACCAACGCCCTGATGCACACCGAGGGCTCGGCCGTCGTCACCCTGCGGCTGATGACGGGCGGCGAACGGCGGCTGCGGGTGGAGGTCGAGGACTCCTCCAGCGCCCTCCCGCGCCGCCGGGACGCGGGGGAGGCCGGGGTGTCCGGGCGCGGCCTGCTGCTGGTGGAGATGCTCACCGACCTGTGGGGGGTGGAGGCCCGGGGCGGCGGCAAGTGCGTGTGGGGCGAGTTCGCGCTGCCCGACGGGGCGGAGCCGGACTGACCGCCCGGGTCCCGGATGGCACCCTGGACGTATGCCGGAACTCCCCGAGGTCGAGGCGCTCAAGGACTTCCTGGCCGAGCACCTCGCCGGTCACGAGATCGTCCGGGTGCTCCCCGTGGCCGTCAGCGTCCTGAAGACCTACGACCCGCCCCTGTCGGCCGTCGAGGGCCGCGAGGTCACCGCCGTGCACCGGTACGGCAAGTTCCTCGCCCTGGAGACCGGCGGCGGCCCGTACTTCGTCACCCACCTGGCCCGCGCGGGCTGGCTCCAGTGGCGGGACCGCCTGCCCGGCGGCCCGCCCCGGCCCGGCAAGGGGCCGCTGGCCCTGCGCGTGGCCCTGGAGACCGGGGAGGGCTTCGACCTCACCGAGGCCGGGACGCAGAAGCGGCTCGCGGTGTACGTGGTGACCGACCCGGCCGAGGTGCCGGGCATCGCCCGCCTGGGCCCCGACCCGCTGGCCGACGACTTCGACGAGGCGCGCCTGGCGGACCTGCTGTCCGGTGAACGCCGCCGGCTCAAGGGCGCCCTGCGCGACCAGGGCCTGATCTCGGGCGTCGGCAACGCCTACAGCGACGAGATCCTGCACGCCGCCCGGATGTCCCCGTTCAAGCCGGCCGGCTCGCTGACCGGTGAGGAGACCGCCCGGCTGTACCGGGCGCTGCGCACGACGCTCACCGAGGCGGTGGAGCGCTCCCGGGGGGTGGCGGCGGGCCGGCTGAAGGCGGAGAAGAAGAGCGGTCTGCGGGTGCACGGCCGCACCGGCGAGGCGTGCCCGGTGTGCGGCGACACCATCCGGGAGGTGTCGTACAGCGACTCGTCCCTGCAGTACTGCCCCACCTGCCAGACGGGCGGCAAGCCGCTCGCCGACCGCAGGCTGTCCCGGCTGCTGAAGTGAGCCCCCCCGGGCCGGCGGGGCGAGGGCCGGTCAGCGGGGCCGCAGGGTGACCAGGTGCTCGCCCTCGGAGGTGCGGACCTCGTAGTGGTCGATCTGCCCGGACCGCAGGGCGGAACCGGCCAGCATAGTGTGGGGGCGGTCGTCCCCGCCGGGCACGCGCCAGTTGGTGACGGTCTCCTCCGAGCCGTCGCGGCCGACCACCACCAGGTGGCAGGTGCGGGGGCCCGCACCGTCCTTGACCTGCACCTCGATGCTGCTGCCCCAGGTCTCGTCGTCCGAGGTGACCTGGGCCCACACCCCGGTGCGGGTGTCGGTCGCGGCGACGCTCCCGCGCCCGCCGTCACCGCCGCCGGTCACGATCGCGACGGCCGGGGCGGACACCGCGAACACCACCGAGGCGGCGAGCGCCAGCATCAGCCGGCGCCGTCCCGCCCGGTGGCGGGTGGCCACCTCCGCGAGCAGCCGGTCCAGCATCCTCGGGCCCGGCTTGGCCAGGGGGTGCACCAGCCGTGGGGTGGAGCGCCGGTACAGCATCAACTGGCGCGTCGCCGGGCCGAATTCGGTCACCTGGGCAGCGCAGCTGGGGCACTCCATGAGGTGGTCCTCGAAGCGGAACGCCTCCGCCTCGTCCAGCACGCCGAGCGCATAGGCGCCGACGTCGCGATGCCTCTCCAGGGACCTCATGCCGAATCCTCGTGCCGTTGGGTGCGGGTGGGGTTACTCCTTGCTCCCACCGGTACGCACCAGGCAGCCGAATCACTCAAGCAACGGACCGAATCGTAACCAAAGGATTCGGAGCCCTCCGGCCCCCGGATTGGGCGGTTTTCCGTCGGCGCTAGAAAAGGTGGATGGCGAGGTGGCCGAGGGGCAGTCCCAGCTCCCACGCCGGCGTCCACACATTCGGGCCCTCGTCCTCCCCGGCCCCCGCGCCGCCGCCGGGGACCGCGTTGAGGTCGGGTGCCAGCAGCTCCGTCTCGAGGAGCCAGCGCCAGGCGGCCCGGGCGAGCTCCAGGTCCGGGTCGGGGCCGGCGGCCGCGGCGTCGGCCGACAGGTCGGCCAGGCGGTCCTCCACCCACTCCTGCCACGGCTGGTCGTAGGCGGTCAGGGAGAGCCAGGTCTCCAGCTGGGTGATCACCCGGATGCCGGAGAGCTCGCGGTCGGTGTCGGACAGGAAGACGGTCAGCGCCAGCGCGTCCCGGCCGGCCCGGAACTCGAAGGACGTCGGCGGCATCAGGTCGCCGCTGCGCAGCAGCTCGTCGGCGATGTACTCGGCGTACAACCAGGCCATGGGGACGACCAGTTGGCCGTCTCCCGGGCCCTCCGTGCTCTCTTGACCTCTGTGCAGCATCCCTTCCTGCCTTCCTCCGTCACGTGCGCGTCGCCCGCAGCCGGGCCCCTGGTCCGGAACACGGATGAGGACAGCCGATTACTCAACCGGGGCAGTCGGCAAGGCGCTTTACGGAGGTTTGACTCAGCCGCCGGTTTCACCGCAGGTCGGCGGCGTATCCTGGAAGCACCCGGCGCAGGGCGCGCAGCGCGTAGTACGCGCGGGACTTCACCGTACCGGGAGGGATGCCGAGGGCTGCCGCGGCTTCCGCCACACTCGCCCCCTGGAAGTACACCAGCACCAGGACTTCACGGTGCTCGGGAGTGAGAGTCTTCACAGCCTCGCGGACGTCGAGGGCGGCGGCGGCCCGTTCGGCGTGGTCGGAGATGACGCGCGCGTTCTCCAGGACGGCGTCCCCGACCTCGGCGGGACGGGCCTGCCGGGCCCGCCGGGCGTCGATGGCGAGCCGCCGGGCGACGGTGAGCAGCCAGGGGCGCACCGACTCGAAGTCGGCCGCGCGCAGCGCCTCGGGGTGCTGCCAGGCGCGTACGAGCGTCTCCTGGACCAGATCCTCCGCGCGCTGCCGGTCTCCGTCGCAGAGCCGGAGCAGCAGCGCGAAGAGGGGCCGGCCGTGCTCGCGCTGGAGAGCGGCGAGCTCGTGCTCGGCGGTGGTCCCGTTCGTGAGTGTGATTCCGGCCGTCATGGCCGTATGGCAACCCACGGGGCCGTCCGGGGACAGGGCGCGCGCAGGAGCGTGCGGCGGACGGTCGATCGCGTCGACGAACGGTTCGACGAACGGTTGAGGCGGCCGTTCCGGCACGCCGGACGGCATGTCGGGCGTGTCGGAGCGACAGAGACCCCCGGTCAGATTTGTATCTGATTGTCAGGAAATATGACTACAGTGGGGTGAAGTGATGATCACACGGAGTCGACGACTGGCCCTGGCCCTGACCGTCGTCCTCGCCGCCGGCGCCGCCTGCCAGGCCCGCGACCACCGGCCGTCGGAATCCGGCCACCCCGCCCCCGCACCGGCCGCCCGGGGCTTCACCCTGGTCGCCTCGGGGGACGTCCTGCCGCACATGTCGGTCATCGACCGCGCCCGCTTCGACGCGGGCGGCACCGGGTACGACTTCCGGCCCATGCTCGCCGGGGTCCGCTCCGTCGTCGCCGGCGCCGACCTGGCGCTGTGTCACATGGAGACCGTGTACGGCGAGAACGGCGACTACACCGGCTACCCCGTCTTCAAGTCCCCGCCCGAGGTGGCCCGCGGCCTCGCCGCCACCGGCTACGACGGCTGCTCCACCGCCTCCAACCACACGCTCGACGACGGCGCCGACGGCATCCGCCGCACCCTGGACGCCCTCGACCGCGCCGGCGTCCGGCACGCCGGAGCGGCCCGCACCGAGCAGGAGTCCCGCACGGTGACGATGCACCGCGCGGGCACGGCCCGGGTCGCCCACCTCGCCTACACCTACGACACCAACGGCATCCCCCTGCCCGAGGGGCAGCCGTGGGCCGTCGGCCTGATCGACGAGGACCGGATCGTCGCCGACGCCCGCACGGCCCGCGGCGCGGGGGCCGACGTGGTCGTGGTCTCCGTCCACTGGGGCACCGAATGGCAGGAGGCACCCGACGACCGGCAGGTCGCCCTCGCCCGCTCCCTCACCGCCGCCCGCGACGGCCGGCGCCCCGCGATCGACCTCGTCCTGGGCACCCACGCCCACGTCCCCCAGGCCTACGAGAAGGTCAACGGCACCTGGGTGATCTACGGCATGGGCGACCAGATCGCCGGCGAGATGGTCAACCACGAAGGGGCCAAGGACCCCCGCGGCAACCAGTCCACGCTGGGCCGCTTCACCTTCGCCCCGCCGGCCCGCCCCGGGGAGCGCTGGCAGGTGACCCGGGCCGAGTTCGTCCCGCAGCTGTTCGACGTGGACGCCGGACGCGTGGTCAACCTCAACCGGGCCCTCGACCGGGGCGCCGAGGTGAAGGCCGTACGCGACCGCATCCGCGACGTGGTGCTCAGCCGGGGCGCGGCCCAGGACGGACTCGTCATGGGGAAGTAGACGCCCCGGCCCGCACCCGCCCGCTGCCCGCTGCCCGCCTCGCCCCGGCGCCGCCGGCCGACGGCGCCGGGGCGAGGCGCGCTGCGGCGAGGCGGGCCCTACGGCACCACCGTCACCGGCCAGCGCCCCGTCTTCACCAGCCGCACCGCGACCGACCCGACGAACCGGTGCCCGGCCTTCTCCGACGCGCCCACCACCACCGCGTCCGCCCGCAGGTCGTCGGCCGCCTTCACCAGGCCGTTGTACGGATCGCCGCGGAAGGTGTGGAACTGCCAGCGCGGCGCGGACAGGTCCCGCACCCGCTGCGCCGCCTCCCGGATCTGCGTCACCAGCTCGTCCGCGATCTCGTCGGTCGCGTCCGCCGCTGGCGCCCCGAGCGCCACCCCCGCCGCCATCACCGGCCGGACGTACACCGCCGCCAGCATCGCGCCCTGACGCCGGGCCAGCCCCAGGGCATAGGCCGCCGCGCGCATCGACGACTCCGAGCCGTCCACCCCGACCACGATCATCTTCGGACCGTCGGTGCCCCGCTCGAACCGTCGTGCCTGCGATTCCGTCACGTGTGCGAGGCTATCGGACCCCCGGGCGAGGGCCCCGGTCTCCCGGCCCCCGCGGCGACGGCCCCGCCCCGCTCGACGCGCGGGGCGACGGAGGTGTTCCTACAGTCGAAACATGAGTGCCACCGTGGACACCGGTACCGCCCGGGACACCCAGGCGCCGATACGCCGCCCCGGCCGCCTGTTCCCCGGCCGGGTGCCCCAGGTCTTCGCGGTCTTCTTCACCGCACTCGGCATCCTGTGCGTCCTGCTCGCCGTCATCCCGCCCCTGCGCACCGGCCTGCGGCCCCTGACCGACGTGCTGGAACTGCTCCTGGTGCCGGTCAGCGCCAACCTCGCCTACGCCGTCTTCCTCTTCCTGCTGGCCGCCGCGACCGCGGCCCGCAAGAAGATCGCCTGGTGGCTGGTCGTCGTCTACCTCGGGCTGCTGCTGCTCGCCGACGTGATCGGCCTGGCGGCCGGCGAGTACGCCGACTCCCTCCCCTCCTTCGCGGTCTGCGCCGTCGCCCTCGGCGTGCTGATCGCGGCCCGCGGCGAGTTCTACGCCCTCTCCCGCCGCGGCGCGGCACGACGGGCGCTGGCCGTCCTGGCCGCGGGGCTCGTCGTCGCCGTCCTGGCCGGCTGGGGACTGGTCGCCCTGTTCCCCGGCGGCCTCCCGCGCGGCCAGAGCCTGGCCTGGGCGGCCAACCGCGTCCTCGGCGGGCTCGTCCCCGCCGACACCTTCGACGGCAGCCCGCCGCGCCCCCTGTTCTTCCTGCTCGGCCTGTTCGGCGCGCTCGCCCTGCTGAACGCCGCCGCCACCCTCTTCCGCTCCCAGCGCCTGGAAGCCGCCCTGCACGGCGACGAGGAGACCCGCATCCGCGCCCTGCTGCGCGCCTACGGCGACCAGGACTCCCTCGGCTACTTCGCCACCCGCCGGGACAAGGCCGTCGTCTTCTCGCCCAGCGGCAAGGCCGCCGTCACCTACCGCGTGGAGACCGGGGTGTGCCTCGGCAGCGGCGACCCCGTCGGCGACCGCGAGGCCTGGCCGCACGCCATCGACGCCTGGCTGGAGGTGGCCCGCCGCCACGCCTGGACACCGGCCGTGATGGGCGCCTCCGAGGAGGGCGCCCGGGCCTTCGTCCGGGCCGGGCTCGGCGCGCTCCAGCTCGGCGACGAGGCGGTCCTGCACGTCGCCGGCTTCGATCTCGACGGACGGGACATGCGCGTCACCCGGCAGGCGGTCAACCGGGTGCGGCGCGCCGGTGCCGGCTGCCGGGTGCGCCGCCACTCGTCCCTCTCCGAGGACGAGATGCGGGAGATCGTCGAGAAGGCCGACGCCTGGCGGGACACCGAGACCGAGCGCGGCTTCTCCATGGCCCTGGACCGCCTCGGCGACCCCGCGGACGGCGACTGCCTGCTGGTGGAGGCCCACGGAGCCGACGGCAGACTGCTGGCCCTGCTCTCCTTCGTCCCGTGGGGGCGGGACGGCGTCTCCCTGGACCTGATGCGCCGGGACCGGGAGGCCCCCAACGGCGTCACCGAGTTCATGATCGCCGAGCTGTGCGCCGCCGCACCCAAGCTGGGCGTCCGCAGGATCTCCCTCAACTTCGCCGTCTTCCGCTCGGTGTTCGAGGAGGGCGCCCGCATCGGGGCCGGCCCGGTGCTGCGGCTGTGGCGGCGACTGCTGCTGTTCTTCTCCCGTTGGTGGCAGCTGGAGGCCCTGTACCGCTCCAACGCCAAGTACCACCCCGAGTGGTACCCCCGCTTCCTCTGCTACGGGGAGGCCGCCTCCCTCGCCCGCGTCGGCCTCGCCTCCGCCGTCGCCGAGGGATTCGTCCGCGTCCCGTCCCTGCGCGAGCTCCGCGAGAAGGGGCGTCCCCGGGACCGGCACCGGCCCGCCACGACCGAGGGCCTGCCGTCCCTGGCGGCGCTCGGCCTCGACGGAGGGGACGAGACCGAGCCCGCCGACCCCCTCGCGCACCTGCCCGACCAGGTCCGCGTCCGGCACCGCAAGCTGGACCGGCTGCGCACCCAGGGCGTCGACCCCTACCCCGTCGGCGTCCCCGCCCGCACCCACACCCTCGCCGCCGTCCGGCCCGGCCAGGACGTCACCGTGACCGGCCGGATCATGCTCGTCCGCGACTTCGGCGGCATCGTCTTCGTCGTCCTGCGCGACTGGTCCGGACAGCACCAGCTCGCCCTCACCCGGGACGGTTCCGGCGCCGCCCTGGACCGCTTCACCGCCGACACCGACATCGGCGACCACATCAGCGCCACCGGCCGCGCGGGGGTCAGCGACAGCGGCGAACCGACCGTCTTCGTCACCTCCTGGCAGCTCGTCGGCAAGTGCCTGCGCCCCCTGCCCGACAAGCGGCGCGGCCTCGCCGACCCCGAGGCCCGGGTGCGCCGCCGCTACCTCGACCTGGTGGCGAGCCCCGAGGCCCGCGACGTCGTCCGGCGCCGGTCCACCGCCGTCCAGGCCCTGCGCCAGGGCCTGCTGGAGCGCGGCTTCCTCGAGGTCGAGACGCCCATGCTCCAGCAGATCCACGGCGGAGCCAATGCCCGCCCCTTCACCACCCACATCAACGCCTACGACCTCGACCTGTACCTGCGCATCGCCCCCGAGCTGTACCTGAAGCGGCTGTGCGTGGGTGGCATGGAGAAGGTTTTCGAGATGGGCCGCACCTTCCGCAACGAAGGCGTCTCCTACAAGCACAACCCCGAGTTCACGATGCTGGAGGCCTACCAGGCGCACGCCGACTACGACGTGATGCTCGACCTCGTGCGCGAACTGATCCAGGGCGCCGCGACCGCCGCCTTCGGCTCACCCGTGGCCCACAAGGACGGCACCGAGTACGACATCTCCGGCACCTGGCCCGTCAAGACCGTGCACGGCGCCATCAGCGAGGCCCTCGGCGAGGAGATCGGCCCCGGCACCGAACTGCCCGAGCTGCTGCGGCTCTGCGACCGCGCGGGCGTGCCGTACACCGACGACGACGGGCCCGGCGACGTGGTGCTGGAGATGTACGAGCGGCTGGTGGAGGAGAAGACGCAACTGCCCACCTTCTACAAGGACTTCCCCACGGACGTCTCACCCCTCACCCGCGAGCACCGCACCGACCCCCGGCTCGCCGAACGCTGGGACCTGGTGGCCTTCGGCACCGAGCTCGGCACCGCCTACTCCGAACTCACCGACCCCGTGGAACAGCGCCGCCGGCTCACCGCCCAGTCCCTGCTCGCCGCGGGCGGCGACCCCGAGGCGATGGAGCTGGACGAGGACTTCCTCGACGCGCTCGAATACGCGATGCCGCCCACCGGCGGCCTCGGCATCGGTGTCGACCGCCTCGTGATGTTCCTGACCGGGCTCACCATCCGCGAGACGCTGCCGTTCCCCCTCGTGCGCCGCCGCTGACGCGCACCCCCACCTCGGACCCCGGATGCGCCGGCGCGGGCGCCGGGCGCATCCGGCCGGGTGGAATCCCGTCCCGAAACTGGGCCGCTCGGGTGGAATCGTGCCGCCACACCGGTGTCGCGGCAGAGCGCCGGGCCCGCACCGGGCGACTGATGACTCATGAAGAAGGATCAGTTGCTCACCCGGCGCCGGGCGTTGCTCACCGGCGCCACCGCAGTGGGGGCGGCCGGCGCGGCGGGTCTGTTCGCGGCGCTCTCCGGGAACCCGACGGCCCCGGCCCCCGCCCCGCCCATCCCCGGGGCGCAGGCCGCCCGCCCGTCGAAGCCGTCCGCGTACCGCCTCCAGCCCCTCACCGGGTACGGTGCCCCGCGCTCCGTGCCCGGCAGGACACCGGTGCGCAGCGAACCGCTGCTGCGGATCTCCGGGCGCGGCCGCACCATGGTGCTGACCTTCGACGACGGCCCCGACTCCCGCTACACCCCCGCCGTCCTCGACACGCTCGCCGAGTACGACGTGCGGGCCATGTTCTTCGTCTGCGGTGAAATGGCCTCCTACCGCAAGGAGTTGCTGGCCCGCATGGCGGAGGAGGGCCACGTCGTCGGCAACCACACCTGGTCCCACCCCCTGCTGACCCGTCTCGGACGCGGACGCATCCGCTCCGAGATGGAACGCACCAGCGACGTCATCGAGGACGGCTGCGGTGAACGCCCGCAGTGGTTCCGGGCCCCCTACGGCGCCTGGAACCGGGCCGCGTTCCGCATCGGTGCCGAACTCGGCATGGAACCCCTGGCCTGGACGGTCGACACCCTGGACTGGACCGAGCCGGGCACCCGCACCATCGTCGACCGGGTGGAGGACGGCGCCGCCCCCGGCGTCGTCGTGCTCTCCCACGACGCCGGGGGCGACCGGTCGCAGAGCGTCCGGGCCCTGCGCGAGTACCTGCCCGGGCTGCTGGACGCCGGCTACCACATCGGCGTGCCGCGCCGCGTCCCCGCCTGAGCGGCCCCCGCCCGCCCGGCCGGGCCCGCGCTCAGCGGACCGCGGTCAGGCGGGCGAAGGCGACCACGTTCCCGTCGTAGCCGTCCTGCTGGGAGAAGCCGCCGCCGCAGGTGATGACCCGCAGCTCCGCGGCGCCCTTGGAGGCGTAGACCCGGTCGCCGGGGAAGTCGTTCTTCGCGAAGACCTCGATGCCGTAGATCTCGAACACGGCCGTCTTTCCGTCCTGGCGGGCGATCTCGACCTTGTTGCCCTTCTTCAGGGCCCCCAGCCCGTAGAACACGGCGGGGCCCTGCTGGTTGTCGACGTGGCCGACCACGACCGCGGTGCCCTTCTCGCCGGGGGTGACCGCGCCGGTGAACCAGCCCGCCAGGTTGGGGTCCTCCGCCGGCGGAGCGTCCACCCAGCCCTCGGCGTCCAGCCCCACGGCCATGACCGGCGCGTCGACCTGGATCGCGGGGATGCGCACCCGGTCCGGCAGCGCGTACGGCAGCGGCTGGGCCGCCCCGGCCACCGGCGCCCGGGTGTCGGCCGCCGCCGCACTGGCGGGCTGCGGCGGACCCACGTCGAACTCCCCCGACCCGTTGCGGATCAGCGCCAGGCCGGTGAGCAGCACCAGCGCTATCACGCCCCACGGCGCGCGCTTCCTGCGCCGTGCCTCCTCCTCGGCCTCGGCCGCTTCGAAAGCAGACATTCGCTCTTCCCCTCTCGACGCGGCCGTCGCCGCGTCACCGGCGCATGGCTGAAACGCTAGGTTCCGTGGGCGGAACCGGCGACGGGACGGCGCCGAACGGGTGCCCCGGGACGACGGCCGTGCGCCATCCGGGGAACCGCCGTGGGAGGACGGCTCCGCAGGGCGTGACCTGCGGCGATGAACGATCTTGGGCGCGGCGGCGGACGGACCGCTCACCGGGACGGACCATTCCCGACATGCGGCTGCCCGCACGGCAACTGAGGGTTCTTCCGGGAGGCGCTTTCTCGCCGATCCACGCCGGGTACGGGACCCGGGGCGTCTTCCGCGGAGGATCACATGCGCAACTCACGTGCCCTGGCAGCCGCCGCAGCCGCGGTCGCCGTCCTCGGTCTGGGCGCCCCGGTGGCGGTCGCGGACGCCCCGGTCGCCGTCTCGGACGGCGGCGGGGTCCCCAGCCCGTCCAACATCACCGCCCTGCCCAGCGTCATCGCCCGCGGTGGCCAGCTGACCATCACCGTCGACGGCTGCCCCCACGGCGGGCACGCCACGTCCAACGCCTTCCCGCGCACCCACCTGACGCCGGTCAGCGGGTCCCGCGGCACCTCCCGGGGCACCGCCACCGTCAACTCCGACGCGCGGCCGGGTTCGTACGACATCACCGTGCACTGCTCCGGGCGGACCCTGACCCGCTCGGGCGCCTTTACCGTCATCGGCGGTGTGCGCGGCGGTCTCGGCGGCAGCAGCACCACCGGTGCGACCCCGACCGACATGGCCATCGGCGGCGGGCTGGTCGCCGCGGCCGTCGCGGCCGGCGGCGTGTTCTGGATGCGCCGCCGCGCCGAGAAGCGGATCTGAGCCCTCCCCTCGGACGGCCCGCTCGCACGTGACCGCAGCCCTTCGCCCCGGACGCCACCGGCCCCGGGGCGAAGGGCTGTCGGGCGGTCCGGGGACCGGCCGTCGGAACCGGTCGTGGGCAGGGCGTCGGGGTAACGGCCGTCAGGACTCGTCCTGCGGTCCCGGACGGCGGACGTGGCGGTACGCGGCGCCGAGGGCGCCGGCGACGACCAGCGCGCCGAGGCCGATGCGGCCCGCGTCGAGTCCCGCGAGGCTGCCGCCCTCGCCGGCGTGCACGCCCTTGGGGTGCGACGGTTCCACGGGCACCGGGCTGGGGAGCGGCACCGGCCGGTCGGAGGCGATGGCCAGCGGTGCGGTGCCGGTGACGCCGTCGCAGGTGAACGCCACCTGGTACACGGCTCCGGGCCGCGCGTCCCAGTCGACCACGGCCTTCGCCGTGGACTTCTTCGGCGGCAGGGTGACGCTGTCGAACACCGGTGAGGTGACCGTCGCGTGGCCCTTGCAGCCGCCCCCGGCGCGGTCGATGCGCAGGGTGACCGTGTCCCCCGGGTCGACGATGCCGGGCTCGACGCCGAATCCGAACGGCGTGACGTCGCCGGCGACGGCCGACGGCGCGGCGGCCAGGGCGAGGGCGCCGGCGCCCAGCAGGGCTGCCGAAGCGACGCGTATCGCGTGCATGAGGTTCCTCCGGGTCCCGAAGCGCAGCCGCGGACCTGTTCCGCGCGGGGCAGGGATGCGCCTCGATGGGCGAAACGCTAGGAACGCCCACCCGCCCGCGCGATCGCAGTCGCGCGAACGGGTCATTCCGCAGGGCCGTGCGGGCGAATCCGGGTCCTTCCGGCGGGGGACGGGCCCGGCGTGGCGCCCGCTGCGGGCGCCCGGTGTGCTGTAGCGGGCCCGGCCCCGGCCCGGCCGGCGGACCGCCGGGGCTCCGTGCCGCGCCGGGGTGCGCCCGGGGGGTCCGGGGCGCGGCGGGCTCAGCCCCGCAGGTGCGGGAAGAGGTTGAGGAACGGGTCGGCCGAGGCGGTGATGCCCCGGCTGTAGGGCATGTCGAAGTCCCAGATGAGGAACAGCAGGAAGGCGATGAGCGCGGAGAACATCCCGGCGAGCACCAGTTCGCGGGGGGTGCGCCTGATCTGCAGTGCGAAGATCATCCCGACGGTGACCACCCCACCGGTGATCAGCCCGAACCACACGACGCCCGGCATGGTCTCGCCGGTGGACTCCGCCCGGGCGCTGCGGGCCTGGTCGGCGGCGGCCACCTGGTCGACCAGCGGCTGGTAGGCCTGGGCCTCGAAGTCCGTGCGCGGTTCGTAGTCGGTGACGTCCCGGCGGATGCGGTCGAGGAGTTCGGTGCCGCGCTCGGTGACCCGGGCCTCGTCGGCCATGGTGCGCCACTCGGTGGTCACCACGAACGACACGTAGGCGTCGACGTCGTCCCGGATGCGGTCGCGCGTCTCGGGCGGGTAGACCCGGACCCGCTCCGCGATCTCGTGCAGTGCCACCGCCTCCGCCCGCACGTGGTCCTCGGCGGCGCCGCGTCCCTCCCAGACGCCGGCGATCGCCAGGCCCAGGACGATGGCGTACACCACGCCGATCCACATGGTCATGTACTCGATGACATCGGGTGTCTCGGTGGGGTCCTCGTCGTCGGCGGCCCGCTGGTGCCGGATGACGGTGATGGCCACCACCACGGCACAGACGGCCAGCATCGCGAGGGTGAGAACAAGCCATTCCGGCAAGAGGTGCCTCCAGAACGAGTCCACGGGTCAACGGGGAACGGACGACGAGCGGGACAGGACGAGCGGGGCGACGGCGCGCGTGCGGTCGGCGGCGCGCGTGCGGCGGCCCGGGATCAGCGCGGGCGGAGCGCGGCGACGGCGACCACCGCGGGGGTCGCGATGAGCAGGACGAAGGTGAGCGGCGAGGTGGCGCCGCGCGTGGGCCGCTCGGCGCGGGGGGCCGGGCGGGGCACCGGGTAGCGCACCGGGGTCACGGACGGGCGCGGGGTGGCCGTGACGGTGGGCTCCGGCGTGGGAGCGGGGCGCGGCCTCGGCGGCGGTGCCGGCCGGGCCGGGGGAGGCGTCGGACGGGCCGCGGGCGGCGGTGGGGGCGGCGCCGGGGGTGTGGGCCGGGCCGTCGGGCTCGGCTTCGGCGGCGGCGGAGGGGCTGGTTCCGGCGGGGGTGGAGGGGGCGGCGGTGGCGGTGGCGGGGGAGTCGGCGGAGGCGTGGGGGTGGGGGCCGGCGGCGGAGTCGGGGCGGGGGGCGAGCACTTGGGCGGCATGGGCCAGGTCATGCTGCCGGCGACCGCCACCGCCTCGGTGCCGTCCGGGCCGGTCGAGGCGTACGCGCAGGCGTCCGCCGAGGCCGGGCCGGGCGCGCCGAGGAGGGCCCAGGCCAGCGCCGCCGCGGCCAGCGCGCGGGCCACGAGGGCCGAGGAGGTCGGTACGAGTCCTTGCACGACGAAGATCATGAGCCCGCAGATGCCAGGACACGCCCGGGTACGGGCCGTTTGGCCCGATGGAGTTAATTTCCGCCGTACGGGATTGGACTCGCGCGGGTCCGTGCGGACCGGCCGGGCACGGGTGTGCGGGACCTCACCCCGGGCGGACGCGGCCGTTGGGGCGGTGGCCGTCCCGGAAGGCAGGTGGCCGTCCCGGAGGCCAGGTGGCCGTCCCGAGAGGTGGCCGGCCGGAGAACCGGTGCCGGCCCGGAGGCGCCGACGCCCGACCCGCGCACCGGCGTCGCACCGGAAGGCCGGCGCCCACTCCGCGGAACCGGTGACTCCGGAAAAAGTCCCGGGAGGTTTGAACACGACGGGTGCTCCCGTGCGTACCCCTCGTCGAGCGGCGGCACGGCAGAGCGCTGCACGACCATGGCGATGATGTGGAGTTGACGATGAAGACCTCCTGGCGGACCGCCTCCCTGGTGGCGAGCGCCGCGGCGGTGCTGGCGCTGACGACGGCGTGCGGTCAGGACGCTCCGCCGCCCTCCAGCAGCCAGAACGTGGGCGCCACGGCAGGGGCGGGGGACTACGCGGGCGCCGACGGGGACAAGGCGGGCGGGCAGCCGTCCACCGGCCCGGCGAACACCGCGGGCGAGCTGTCCGCCGCCGACAGCGCCGAACTCGGCAAGGTGGTGACCGACGGCCTCGGCCTCACCCTCTACCGCTTCGACCAGGACGCCGCGAAGCCGCCCAAGTCCAACTGCGACGGCGACTGCGCCGCGACCTGGCCCCCGGTGCCCGCCGACGACGCCACGGCCGGCAAGGGCATCGACGCCTCGCTGCTCGGCGAGGTGACCCGGTCCGACGGCACCAAGCAGCTGACCGTCGCCGGCTGGCCCGCCTACCGCTACGTCAAGGACGTCAACGCCGGTGACACCAAGGGCCAGGGCGTGGGCGGCAAGTGGTACGCGCTCGCGCCCGACGGCAAGAAGGCCCAGGCGGCCGACCAGCCGGGACTGTCCACCCGCAAGGACCCGAAGCTGGGCGAGATCGTCGTCGACAAGAACGGCATGACGGTCTACCGCTTCGCCAAGGACGAGGCCTGGCCGAAGCCCGTCTCGGCCTGCACCGGCGCCTGCCTGGACAAGTGGCCGGTCGTGGCGCCCGTCGACATCGACGACACCAAGGGCATCCAGAAGAAGAACTACATGACCTTCACGCGCCCGGACGGCGCGAAGCAGCAGACGATCAACTGCTGGCCCATCTACACCTTCGCCGGGGACAAGGAACCCGGCGACACCAACGGTCAGGGCGTCGGCGGCACGTGGTACGCCGTCCGTCCCGACGGAAAGCCGGTCGGCGCGCCGGAGAAGTAGCAACCTCCCCAGGGTGTCGTCCACTTCGGCACCGCCGGCCCGGTCCGCCCCTCCGCACCGCGCGGAGGGGCGGACCCTTTTGCTGTGATTGACTGGAACTCGGGGAAATTTCGGTGTCCTTCTCCCCGTCCTCCGTGACACGTCGGAACTCTCCGGAATGCCGTGGGTACTTTTCGTCACCATGTATCGGGGTATCAATTCGGCACGTGCCAGAGGCAGTGACCGGGAACGGATGGTCAATTTCCGTTTCGGGTCGCTCCCTTGGCGGGCGATCAGTAGCCTCTGCTCTCGAACACCGGATCGCCTTCGCCTTGGAGAGATACATGGAGCGTCCCGCCTGGGCCCCACGGAGCATCGACATCACGGTGCCGAGCGTTTCCCGGATGTACGACTTCTACCTGGGCGGGTCGCACAACTTCGAAGTCGACCGGGAGGCGGCGCGCAAGGCCATGGAGTTCATGCCGGGACTGCCCAAGATCATGCAGGCGAATCGTGCCTTCATGCGACGCGCCGTGCGTTTCGCGGCCGGCGAGGGCATCACGCAGTTCCTCGACATCGGCTCCGGCATCCCCACGTTCGGCAACGTCCACGAGGTGGCCCAGGCCGCCGAACCCGCCGCGCACGTGGTGTACGTCGACCACGACCCGGTCGCGGTGGCGCACAGCCGGGAGGTGCTCCGGGGCAACGAGCGGGCCGACGTGGTCGCGGCCGACCTGCTGGGGCCCCGCGACATCCTCGAGAGCACCGAAGTGGCGCGGCTGATCGACCTGAACCGGCCGGTCGCCCTGCTCCTCGTTGCCATACTGCACTTCGTGGAGGACGCGGACGATCCCTACGCGGCGGTGGCCGAACTGCGCGAGGCGCTCGCGCCCGGCAGCATGCTCGTCCTCACGCACGCCTCCTACGAGGGGGTCCCGCTGCCGCCGGAGCGGGCCGAGGGGGCCGTGGACGTCTACAGGAACATCCGCAACCCGCTGATCATGCGCACGCGCGAGGACATCGCGCGGTTCTTCGAGGGGTACGACATGGTGGAACCCGGGCTGGTGCCGATGCCGCGGTGGCGGCCGGAGACACCCGAGGAGGACGTGGATCCGTTCGCCTTCTCCGGATTCGCCGGCGTGGGACGCAAGCGGTGAACGCGGAACCCGACGGCCCGGAGGACAGACTGCGGCGGTTCGCGACGATCTGGAGCCGGGCGGTCTACCCGGTGACCTCCACCTCGTCCACCCGGCCCGAGTTCGAACGCCAACTGATCGACCCCGCACGGCGGCTGAGCGAGGCGCTGCTCGCCCGGACCTTCGACCCGGAGGCCGGGAAGGCCGTCGGCGCCGCCCTGGTCCACGCCCACTGCACCGACCCGGAGGCGCTGAGCCGCAGCCTGGACTGCGTGGACGCCTACCTGGTCCTCTACTGCGGCGGGGACGGCGACCGCGAGGCCCTGCGGGCCCGCTGCTCACGGCTGCAGCACGCCATGGCGGCGGGCTTCGCCCAGGCGCTGCGCGAGCGCACCCTGGCGGAGCAGGAGGCCGTCGCGCGGGCCGCGCTGGAGGCCCAGGGCGTGGTGGCGCAGGCGCTGCACGCCACCGAGGCCCGGTTCCGCGCGGTCTTCGAGGGAGCGGCCATAGGGATCGGCATCGCCGGCCTCGACGGCACCGTCCTGCAGGTCAACGGCGCCCTGGTCCGCATGTTCGGCATCTCCGAGCACCACCTGCGCGGCCGCAACGTCCGGGACTGGACGCACGCCGACGACGCGCCCCAGACCTGGAGGCTCTACGAGGAGCTGGTGCGCGGCGAACGCGAGCACTACCACCTGGAGAAGGCGTTCTACCGCTCCGACGGCACGGTCCTGTGGACCAACCTGACCGTCTCCCTGCTGCGCGACGCCGACGGCCGCCCCCAGTACCAGCTCGCCCTCATGGAGGACACCACCGAGCGGCGGCTGCTCAACCTCCGGCTCCGCTACGAGGCCACCCACGACGCCCTCACCGGACTGCCCAACCGCACCTTCTTCTTCGAACGCCTGGAGAAGGCCCTCAGCGCCGGGGAGGGGCAGCGGTTCGGCCTGTGCTACCTCGACCTGGACGGCTTCAAGACCGTCAACGACAGCCTCGGCCACGCGGCCGGGGACCGGATGCTCGTCGAGGTCGCCGACCGGCTCCAGGCCTGCGCCACCGCGCCCGGCGAGATGGTCGCCCGGCTCGGCGGTGACGAGTTCGTGGCGCTGACCACCGGCCCCGACACCCGGCGCGGCGTCGACGAACTCGCCGGCCGCATCATGAACGCGCTGCTCGCCCCCATCAGCATCGACGGCCGGGAACTCACCGTGCGCGGCAGCATCGGCATCGTCGAGGGCCCGGCCGGTGAGCGCAGCGCGGCGGAGGTGCTGCGCAGCGCCGACATCACCATGTACCGGGCCAAGTCGGCGGGCGGCAACCGCTTCGAGCTCGCCGATCCGGAGGCCGACCGCCGCGCCATCACCCGGCACGGGCTGACCACCGCCCTGCCGGCCGCGCTGGAGCGGGGCGAGTTCTTCATCGAGTACCAGCCGCTGGTGCACCTCGGCGACGGCAGCGTGCGCGGCGCCGAGGCACTGGTGCGCTGGCTGCACCCGCAGCACGGGGTGCTCTCCCCGGACCGGTTCATCCCGCTCGCCGAGCACACCGGCCTGATCGTGCCGCTGGGCCGCTGGGTCCTCGAACAGTCGGTGCGGCAGGCCCGTGACTGGCAGGAACGGCTCGGCGGCACGGACGCGCTCGGCCCGCTGCGCATCAACGTCAACCTCTCGCCCTGCCAGCTCACCCACCCCGGCCTGGTGCAGGACACGGTGGACATCCTGGAACGGGCCGGCGTGGCACCCGACGCGCTGTGCCTGGAGGTGACCGAGTCGGCGCTCATCGGCGCCGACGACGACCTGCTCAAGCCGCTGCGCCGGCTGGCCGAGATGGGCGTCGACATCGCCCTGGACGACTTCGGCACCGGCTACTCCAACCTCGCCAACCTGCGCCGGCTCCCGGTGAGCATCCTGAAGCTGGACCGCTCCTTCACCCAGAGCATGCAGCAGTTCCCGGCGGACCCGGTCGACCTCAAGATCGTCGAGGGGATCGTCTCGCTCGCCCACAGCCTCGACCTCGCGGTGACCGTGGAGGGCGTGGAGACCGGCGCCCAGGCCGAGCAACTGCGCATACTCGGCTGCGACACCGCCCAGGGCTGGTACTACGCCCGCCCGGGCCCGCCCGAGCGCCTGCACGAACTCGCCCTGGTGGACGCCACGGGCTGAGCCCCGGCGGCGGTGTCGTCCGGCTCCCGCACGGCGGCGGGAGCCGGTGCCGGGGACCGCGGCCGTCCCCGCGCGAGGGGGAGGCGTACTCCCGTACGGGGCAACGCCGTTGCCGTTCCGGCGGCCGGATCGCGCCGGATGCGGCCGACCGTACGAGTGAAGCGGCCGCGCACCGGGAACGACCCCGGGCGGGGCGGCGTGCTTCCACACCGGAAGGACGCATCCGTGGGCCCGCGACCGTGACGCCCCGCGGTCCGGGAGGGAGGACCGGGCAGGTGTCCGAGGGCTCGGCGAACCAACTGCGCACGCGCGTCGGGCGCCTGGAAGAACAGCACGGCGCGCTCGCGCTGGAGACCACCACCGCCCGGCACGACCTCGCGGGCGCACTGCACCGCGAAGGGCGGCTCCGCGAGGCGGAGGAACAGTACGAGCTCGCGTTCCAGGGTCTGTCCCGCAGGTTCGGCAGCACCCACCTGTTCACCCTGGTCTGCCTCAACAACCTGGCCCTGGTCCTGCGCGACCTGGGCCGCTGGGACGCCGCCCTGGGCCTGCTCGGCACCGTGCACACTCACCGCACCCGACTGCTGGGCCCCGCCCACCCGCTGACCCTGAACGCCGCCAACAACGCGCTGGCCGTGATGGTCCGCGCCGGGGACCTGGCCACGGCGGCGCGCGAGTACCCGGTGCTGCTCGCCCGGTGCGAGGAGACCCTCGGACCGGACCACGGCGGCACCCGGGCGATCCGTCGCGACTACGCGCACGTGCTGGACCGGCTCGGCCGGCGGCGGGAGGCGGTGCGGCTCGTGGCCGGCCTGCCCGGCCTGCCGGTGTCGGCCGTCCTCCTCGGATGTGCCCGGATCCTGCGCTACACCGGCCTCTTCCCCGTGGCGCTGACCGCGAGCCGCTACGGCGCCGACCTGACCCTCGGCACCCACCGCGGCGACCGGACCGGCCTCACCGAGGGCAACGAACTCCACGACCAGGACCTGGGCATCCGGGGCCGCGTGATCGGCCCCGGCAACCCGGAGGCCCCCTACCGGCAAGGACTCGACCTGCGCGCGACCTGCGACCGGGTGGCCGACGCCGTCGGGGCGCTCGCCGAACACCTGGCCGAGGTGGAGCACGCCCTGGGCGAGGGCCGTCTGCGGGTCAGGGTCCACGTCCACCACGAGCACTGGCCGAGTCTCAGCGACCCGCCGTCGCTGGCGGTCGACCGGCGCCTGATGTCCGCACGCGACCGGGCCCGGCACGACCGCCTGCTGCGCCGCACCCCCCACACCCCCGTGACCCTCCCCGACGTCCCCGGCCCGCCCCGCCGGCTCACCGGGCGCACGGACGGCTTCACGGTGCTGTTCCCCGGCGCGCCGCACGTCATCGTGTCCACGTTCTTCGGTCTCGAACGCCGGCCCGCCCCCTCACCCCTGGAGGCGTGAGCGGTCCGTACGGTCCTTGCGCAGCAGGCTCGTCGCCGTGTCGCCCGCCTCCCGGGTGAGGCGCCCCGGGCAGTCGACCCCGAGCAGCAGCACCATCTCCCGCCCGTACAGGTCGACCGCCGCCTCGATCAGGTCGGCCTGCACGGCGACCGCCGCCCGTGCGCGACGACGGGCCGTCAGCAGCACCCCCGCGGCGAGCACCGCGGCCGGCCACCACAGCAGGGCGAGCGGCGCGTACAGCAGCCCCCAGGCCAGCAGGCGGGCGGCGGCACCGACACCCGCCCGCGCGGCGGCCAGTTCGGCACGCGCCCCGTCCGGGAGCATCAGCCACAGCCGGGGCCAGGCGGCCGTCAGGTCCAGGTGGTAGGTGTCGTGGACCCGTTGGTCGACCGCGTGCAGACGGTCGCCGATCCAGGTGGCGCGGGCGGCGGGCTCGGGGCAGATCGCGTCCCGCCGCAGGATCGCCGCCCGCAGCGCCGCGGCCTCGCGGGGCGCCGCGCCCGAGCGGGTGAACTCCCGCAGCGCGGCCCGTACCGCGTCCTCGGCGCGCTCCCAGCGCCGCGCCCGGCGGGCGGCGAGCCGGCGTAGCACCGGCTCCTCGCCCGACGACCACCAGACCCACTCCACCCCCTGGGCGACGGCCGAGGCGGCCAGACCCGCCACGGCGGCGACGGCGGTGAACGCCGCCGCGGCGATCAGCACCGTGCCGAACCGGCCACTGGCCGGGGCGAGGGCCACCCGGTCCAGCCAGGCGGCCGGCACCGCGGGGTCCAGGGCGTGCGCGTGGCCCAGCACCACGGCCGCCGTCACCGCGCACACGTAGAAGGCGCCGGGCAGGAGCAGCAGGGCGGCCCACCGGCCCGCCAGGTGCTTGCCCAGCTCGGCCAGCAGGGTGCTCACAGCCGGTACTTCCGGGACACCAGCTCCCTGCCCGCCAGGCCGCAGCGCGGTGGCTCGTCGCGCCCGTGCCGGCCCGGCTCCCGCGGCTCCAGCCGGGAACAGGAGACGTCCGCCGGGCACGCCCACACCGTCACCACGGGACGCGGCCGCCCGCCCCGCAGCGGTTCGAAGGCACGGTCACCCAGGGTCAGTCCGTCGACGCCGTGACGGGCGAACGCGTCGTCCAGCGCGTCCAGATCGGCGCTCACCGAGGGACCACGCGCGCCCGAGCGTGCCGCCTCGACCAGCCGGGCCAGTGCCCCGCCCACGCCGAACTGCTCGGCCCTGGACCGCAGTCCGTCGTCGCCGGCCTGGACGCACAGCCGCGCCAGCCGCTCCCCGACCTCGTCCATCACGCCCCTCCCCTTGCGCCCGGCACCGTCCGGTCACGCACCTCGGCCTCAACCTACCCGTCACCACGGGTGGTTGAGCCGCGACCGCATGGAACCGGAGGCCCCCGAACGGGCGTTGTGACCGGTGGAGGTGGTGGTGACGATGGCGGACGTGCTCGGCCCCGGCCTGGCCCGGTACCTGCGCACCGGCGACGCCCGGGACCTGCCCCCGGTCCCGCCCGCGACGTGGCCCCCGGCGGCCGGCCCCGACGCCGCCGCGACCGCCCGGCTCGCCCTGGTGCGCTGGCACCGGTACCGGCACCTTCCCGGCGTGGCCGGACTGCCCGAGTACCGTGCCGCGTCCCACCTCGCCGCCACCCTGGACGCCGTCCCTTCCGGCGTGCCGCCGCTGCCCGAACCGCTGGCGGCCCGGGTGGGGAGGACCGCCGCGCGCGGACGGCGTGCGCGCCGCAGGGCCCGGCGCCCCGGCGCGGAGGAGGAGGCGGTCACGCTGGGAGCCGCTCTGACGGACCAACTCCTATTTCTGGCGGCCCGGTTCGAGGACGCCCGGGACTCCTCCGCTCTCGACACCCTGCTGGCGCTCCAGGAGAGGCTGCTCCGAGCGGACGGCACCTCACCGCGCGAGAGGGCCGCCCTGTTCACCGACCGGGCCCGGGTGCTGCTGACCGTCGGCGAACTGGGCGCCCACCGCTCGCACCCGGCGGAGGCCGAGCGGTGCGCCGCCGAGGCGGTCCGGCTGACCGCGCAGCGGGTCGTGCCGGACGACCCGCACCTGGCCGGCCGGCTGCTGCTGAAGGGCCGGTGCGCCGCCTTCCTGTACGACCCCGACGCCGACCCGTCGGGACTGGAGCGGGCCGTGGACGACCTGCGCCGGGCGGCGGAGGCCGCGGCCCGGACCGCACCGGCGCACCTGGACCCCCTGCGGGAACTGGCCGCCACGCTCGTCCGGTGGTACGAGAACGGGGGACCGCCCACGGCTCTCGCGGACGCGGTCGCGGCTGCCCGAGACCTGGACCGGGCCACGGACCACGCCGACCGGCGAGCCGCCGAACACCGGAAACGGTTCGCCGACCTGCTCGAACGCGCCCGTACCGAGCTGGGGGACGCCACCGTCGATGCCCGGCTCGACGGAGGCCTGCCGCCGTACGTCCGCCCCGGCGGCGAGCGTGCGCAGGCCTGGTGGCGCACCGCCGCCGACCTCTGCGCCGACCCCGCCGAGCGTCTGAGCGCCGCACTCGCCCTCGTCGGCACGGTCCCGCCCGGGGACGAGGACCGGACGGCCGCCCTGGTGCTCGCCGCGGAGGCCGAGGTCATGGTCTGCGGGAACGGCGGGCCGGACGCCTCGTTGAAGCGGGCCCGCGCCCGGGCCCTGCTCGCGGCGGACGCGGCGCCCCCCGGACACCGCCTCGCCGGGCGGGCGCTGGCCGCCCTCGCCCGGGCCACCTTGTGGCTCGCCGCCAACGGCTCCGAGGAACTCGACGACGTCCTGGCCCACGAGACGGTGGGGCTCGTCCGGCAGGCCGCCGCCGCACTGCGGCCCGGGGAGCCGGACACGCCCGCGCGGCTGGACGACCTGGCAAGCCTGCTGTTCGACACGGCCAACGTGCTGGCGGACCGTTCGCTGCTGCCCGAGACGCTGGCCCTCCAGCGGCGGGCGCTCGACCTGACCCCCGCCGACGCGCCCTTCCGCCCGTTCCGTCTGTCGACCCTGGCCGGTCTCCTCGAAGAGGCGGCCGTGGAGCTGGACGAGCCCGCATGGGCGGACGAGGCCGTCGCCGTGGCCCGCGAGGCGGCGGACAGCCTGCCGGCGGACCATCCGAACAAGCACGAGCTGCTGTTCAACCTGGCTTCGACGCTGCTGTACCGGATGAGTCAGGTCGACCGGGCCGCCGAAGGGCTGGACGAGGCCGAGCGCCTCTACCGGACGGGCCGGGCCATGCTGCCTCCCGGCCACCCGGACCACGCGCGGTTCATCAGCTCCCTCAGCCAGGTGCTGCACGTGCGGTACGAGGAGACCGGTGACCGCGGCGGACTGGCCGAGGCCGTCGACCTGGCGAGGGAGGCGGTGCGGCTCACCCCGCCCGACGACCCGTTCCGCACCGAACGCCGGATGCTGCTGGCCCGGCCCTGCACGGTGCTGCACGACCTGGCCCAGGAGGAGGGCGGGGAGGCCGCCGCCCTGCGCGCGGAGGCGCTGGCCGCGTGGGAGGCGGTCGCCGCGGACGAGAACCTCCCCATCGGGAGGCGGATCGAGGTGCAGCACCAGCGTGCCCGGCTCGCCCTGGCCGGGGACGATCCGCACCTGGCCCTGCGGGCGCTGGAGGACGTCCTGGCCCGGATGCCCCGCATCGCCCGGCGATGGCTGACCGGGCCGGTCCGCAAGGACGCCGCCCGCCGGGCCCCGCACCTGGCCGCGCAGGCCGCGGTCGCGGCGATCCGCTGCGGCCGGCCCGGGTACGCGGTGGAACTGCTGGAACGCGGTCGTGCCGTCCTCTACTCCGAGGCGATGGCCGGCCGGCGCCTGCGCACCCTGCTGGAGTCGGTGGACCCCGCGGCCGCCAAGCGGCTGGCGCGGATCGACGCGGCCCTGTCCGGGGCCGACTTCTTCGCCAACGTCACCGCCGTGGAGGTGAGGTCCAGGGAGCGGCGGGCCTTCGGCCGGGTCGTGACGACGCACGAGAAGGCGTGGGACCCCCGTCCGCAGGTGGCGGCCCGCACCCGCCGGCTGGCCGCCGAACGCGCGGCCGTCCTCGAAGAGTTCGCCACGACACCCGAGTTCGAAGAGGCGACCCGGCAGCTTGCCTTCGACGAGCTGCGCAGCCGTCTCGCCGGCCGGCCGGTCGTCCACGTGCTGGCCCACCCGGACGGGGGCCACGCCCTGCTCGTCCCGGCCGACCCCCGGCAGGACGTCGTCCACATCCCGCTGCCGGGCCTGACCACCGAGGCCGTCGAGCGGCACGCCGCGCGCACGGAGCGGGCCGTGCGGGACGCCACCGACGTCCGGCTTGCCCACCACCTCCGGGCGGCGGCCCAGACCGAGCTGCACACCGTCCTGGAGTGGCTGTGGGACGAGGTCGCCTCCCCGGTGCTGGCGCGGCTGCCCGGGACGGACCGGGCGGACGCCGGGAGGCCGCGGCTGTGGTGGTGTCCGGTCGGGCCCGTGGTGCGTCTGCCGCTGCACGCCGCCGGCCGCCACACCCGCCCGCGTCCGCCCGGCTCCCCGGAGCCGCCGCCCACCGTCATGGACCGGGTGGTCTCCTCCTACACACCGACCCTCGCGGCGCTCGCCCGCGCGCTGCGGGACGGCCCGGACCGGCCGTCCGGCGCCGGACACCCCGGTGCCCTCGTGGTGGCCGTCCAGGAGGCCCGGGGACTGCCGCCGCTGCCGCAGGCGCGCAGGGAGGCCGAGGCGGTCCTCGCCGCCGTTCCCGGCGCCCGCCTCCTGATGGACGAGGAGGCGACGGTGGCCGCGGTCGAGGAGGCGCTGGGTGAGCACACGGTCGTCCACTTCGCCTGCCACGGCGACAACGACGCGTCCCTGGCGATCCTGCGCGGCGGCGGACTGCACCTGGCCTCGGGCGAGACGCTTCCGGCCACGCGGATCCAGGAGTCACCGCTGGACCACGGAGCCCTCGCCTTCCTCTCCGCCTGCAGCACCGCCGAGCCGCACCCGGGCCTGCCCGACGAGCCGATGCACCTGGCGGCCGCCTTCCAGCTCGCGGGCTTCCGGTCGGTGATCGGCACCCTCTGGCGGGCGCCGGACACCCCCGGCATGGCCGCGGAGGTCTACGCGGCGCTGACCGCCCGCGGCACGCGTCCCCCCGACCCGACCGTCTCGGCCGCCGCGCTCAACGCCGCGGTGCGCGCCGTCCGTGACGCCTACCCGGCCGCGCCGACCCGCTGGGCCGCCCATCTCCACACCGGAGCCTGACCCGTCCCCCCGGCCGCGCGGGTCAGCGTTCCAGCAGCATCCGCTGGAGTTCGCGTGCCGCGCGCGGTGGGGCCACGTCGCTGCGGTGGGCCAGGGCGATGGTGCGGTCCAGGCCGGGACCGGCCAGCGGCGTGACGCGCAGGCCCTGGCCGGAGCGCGCGGCGACCATGCGGGGCACCACCGCGACCCCGAGGCCCGCCCGGGCGAAGCCCAGCACCGCGTCCATCTCGCCCCCCTCCACCGCGAAGTCCGGCTCGAAGCCCTCCGCCCGGCACGCGGCCACGGTCAGTTCCCGCAGGTCGTAGCCGTGCCGGAACATCACCAGCCGCTCGCCCTCCAGATCCGCGATGCGGACCGCCCGCCCGCCCCGGCCCGGCGCGGGGGCGTCCGGCGAGGAGACGACCACCAGGTCCTCGCGCAGCAGCTCCACCGTGGTGAGGGCGGGGGAGGGGGAGGGCAGGGGCAGGACGACCAGGGCGAGGTCGAGGGCGCCGCGGGCCAGCTCCCGCACCAGGTCGTGCGACCCGCCCTCCTCGATGAGCAGGCGGATGCCCGGGTAACGGTCGTGGAAGGCGCGCAGCACGTCCGGCAGCAGGCCCGTGCACAGGCTGGGGGTGGCACCCAGCCGCACCCGGCCGCTGCGCAGCTGCACCAGCTCCTGCACCTCGTGCCGGGCGGTGTCGGCGTCCGCCAGGATCCGCCGGGCCAGCGGCAGCAGCGCCTCGCCCGCGGCGGTCAGCGTGATGTTGCCGCGCGCCCGCAGGAAGAGGTCGGCGCCCAGTTCCCGCTCCAGGGCCTTGATCTGCTGCGACAGCGACGGCTGTGCGACGTGGACCAGCTCGGCGGCCCGGGTGAAGTGCCGGGTCTCGGCGACGGCCACGAAGTACTGGAGCTGGTGGAACTGCATACGGCCATCCTAGACCGGAGCATAGCCTTACCCTATGGAAACGAGGGGTTCCATGTCTTGGACCGATGGGACCGTTCGGCCCTAGCGTCTGATGACATGGCTCTGGCAACGCGGACGGACCGACGGCCGTCCATGGCACGCAGCGTGTGGGACTCGACCGTCGGCAAGAAGACGGTGATGGCGGTCAGCGGCCTGATCATGCTGCTGTACCTGGTCGTCCACATGATCGGGAACCTGAAGATCTTCTTCGGTCCCGGTGACTTCAACCACTACGCCCACTGGCTGCGCACCCTGGGCGAACCGTTCATGCACTACGAGTGGACGCTGTGGGTGGTCCGCGTCGTCCTGGTCCTCGCGGTCGTCGCGCACGCCGTCTCCGCCTACCAGCTCAGCCGCCGCGACATCAAGGCGCGCCCCAGCAAGTACGTGCACAAGAAGGCCCGGACGAGCTACGCCACCCGCACCATGCGCTGGGGCGGGATCATCCTCGGCCTGTTCATCGTCTGGCACATCCTGGACCTGACCACCGGCCACGTGCACGCCGGCGGCTTCGAGTCCGGCAAGCCCTACCAGAACGTCGTGGACACCTTCTCCACCTGGTACGGCAACGTCATCTACATTGCCGCCGTGCTAGCGCTCGGCCTGCACGTCCGGCACGGCTTCTGGAGCGCCGCCCAGACCCTCGGCGTCGGCAGCAGGACCCGTGACCGTGCCCTGAAGATCTCCGCCAACGTACTCGCGCTGCTGCTCACGGCCGGCTTCGTCGCCGTGCCGGTGGGCGTCATGACCGGAGTGGTGAGCTGACATGACCTCGTACGCCGACTACCGGACCGGCGAGCCGGTCGCCGACACCAAGGCACCCGCCGGACCCGTCCACGAACGCTGGGACAAGCGCCGCTTCGAGGCGAAGCTGGTCAACCCCGCCAACCGGCGCAAGCAGACCGTCATCGTCGTCGGCACCGGGCTCGCGGGCGGCTCCGCCGGCGCCACGCTCGCCGAACAGGGTTACCGTGTCATCCAGTTCTGCTACACGGACTCCCCGCGCCGCGCCCACTCCATCGCCGCGCAGGGCGGCATCAACGCCGCCAAGAACTACCGCAACGACGGCGACTCGATCCACCGCCTCTTCTACGACACCGTCAAGGGCGGCGACTTCCGCTCCCGCGAGTCCAACGTCCACCGCCTGGCCCAGATCTCGGTGGAGATCATCGACCAGTGCGTCGCCCAGGGCGTGCCCTTCGCCCGCGAGTACGGCGGCCTGCTCGACACCCGCTCCTTCGGCGGCGTCCAGGTCTCCCGCACCTTCTACGCCCGCGGCCAGACGGGCCAGCAGCTCCTGCTCGGCGCCTACCAGGCGCTGTCCCGGCAGATCGCCGCCGGCAACATCGAGATGCACCCGCGCACCGAGATGCTCGACCTGATCGTCGTCGACGGCCGGGCCCGCGGCATCGTCGCCCGCGACCTGATCACCGGGAGGATCGACACGTACTTCGCGGACGCCGTCGTCCTCGCCACCGGCGGCTACGGCAACGTCTTCTACCTGTCGACCAACGCCATGAACTCCAACGCGACCGCCGTCTGGCGGGCGCACCGGCGCGGCGCGTACTTCGCCAACCCCTGCTTCACCCAGATTCACCCCACCTGCATCCCGCGCACCGGTGACCACCAGTCCAAGCTGACGCTGATGAGCGAGTCGCTGCGCAACGACGGCCGCATCTGGGTGCCGAAGGCCAAGGGCGACACCCGTCCGCCGAACGAGATCCCCGAGGACGAGCGCGACTACTACCTGGAGCGCATCTACCCCTCCTTCGGCAACCTCGTCCCCCGGGACATCGCCTCCCGCGCCGCCAAGAACGTCTGCGACGAGGGCCGGGGCGTGGGCCCGGGCGGCCAGGGCGTCTACCTGGACTTCGCCGACGCCATCCGGCGGATGGGCCGGGCGGCCGTCGAGGCCAAGTACGGCAACCTCTTCGACATGTACCAGCGGATCACCGACGAGGATCCGTACCGGGTGCCGATGCGGATCTACCCGGCCGTGCACTACACGATGGGCGGCCTGTGGGTCGACTACGACCTCCAGACCACCGTCCCGGGCCTGTTCGCGATCGGCGAGGCCAACTTCTCCGACCACGGCGCCAACCGGCTCGGCGCCTCCGCGCTGATGCAGGGCCTGGCGGACGGCTACTTCGTCCTGCCGGCCACCATCAACGACTACCTCGCCCGCAACCCGCACAAGGAGGAGGTCGACGCCGGCCACCCGGCGGTGCAGGAGGCGCTGGCCGAGACCGAGGACCGGCTCAACCTGCTGCTGTCCGTGGACGGCGACCGCACCCCGGACTCCTTCCACCGCGAACTCGGCGAACTGATGTGGGAGTTCTGCGGCATGGCCCGCAACGAGACGGGCCTGCGCAAGGCGCTGGAGCGCATCCCGCAGATCCGCGAGGAGTTCTGGCGGCGGATCAGGGTCCCCGGCACCGGCGAGGAGTTCAACCAGTCGCTGGAGAAGGCCAACCGCATCGTCGACTACCTCGAACTCGCCGAGCTGATGTGCCTCGACGCGCTGCACCGCACCGAGTCCTGCGGCGGCCACTTCCGCGAGGAGTCGCAGAGCCCCGACGGCGAGGCCGAGCGCAAGGACGACGAGTTCGCCTACGCGGCGGCCTGGGAGTTCACCGGCACGGGCACCGCCCCCACCCTGCACAAGGAAGACCTCGTCTTCGAGTACGTCCACCCCACCCAGCGGAGCTACGCATGAAGCTCACCCTGCGCGTCTGGCGGCAGAAGAACGCCGACGCCGAAGGCACCATGTCCACGTACGAGGTGGACGGCATCTCCGCCGACATGTCCTTCCTGGAGATGCTCGACACCCTCAACGAGGAACTCATCCTCAAGGGCGAGGACCCGATCGCCTTCGACCACGACTGCCGCGAGGGCATCTGCGGCGCCTGTTCGCTCGTCATCAACGGCGACGCCCACGGGCCCGAGCGGACCACCACCTGCCAGCTGCACATGCGGTCCTTCCAGGACGGCGACACCATCGACATCGAGCCGTGGCGGGCCGCCGCCTTCCCGGTGATCAAGGACCTGGTGGTGGACCGGTCGGCCTTCGACCGGATCATCCAGGCCGGCGGCTATATCACCGCGCCCACCGGCTCCGCTCCGGAGGCGCACGCCACCCCGGTGCCCAAGCCGGACGCCGACCTCGCCTTCGAGAACGCCGAGTGCATCGGCTGCGGCGCCTGCGTCGCCGCCTGCCCCAACGGCGCGGCGATGCTGTTCACCGCGGCGAAGGTCAACCACCTCAACGTGCTGCCCCAGGGCGCCCCCGAACGCGAGACCCGCGTCCTGGACATGGTGGCGCAGATGGACGAGGAGGGGTTCGGCGGCTGCACCCTCGCCGGCGAGTGCGCCACCGCCTGCCCGAAGGGCATCCCGCTGACCTCCATCACCGGCATGAACAAGGAGTGGCTGCGCGCCACCCGCAAGGCGGCCAAGCGGTAACGCCGCCCCTCAGCGTTCGCCGCACGGGCGGACGGGCGGGACCGGGCGTGGTGCTCAACCCCGGTCCCGCCTCGTGTTCTCCCCGTCCTGCCACGGGTTCTGCCCGTCCTGTGCCACAGGTTCCTCCGGTTCCGCCCCGTGTTCGTGCGCGGACTGGTCGCCGAGGTGGAGGTGTCCGCCCCGCTGACGCCCTGCCCGCACACCGACCGCCGCCCCCTGGCGCACGCCGCACCGGGCCGTGCGGGCGCCGTCCGGACCGGTGGAGGCACGGTGGCCAGGGGTGAGCACTGCGGGAAATCAAGTGCCTCTTGCGGCACATGTCAGTTTCTGTGGCGGTTTGGCGGAGAACCGGAAGGGAGGAGCACCGAAAGGAGGGTGACATCAGATGATCACCCGCGATGAGATCCCGATCCTGCTGGACCACCCCGTCTACGACGGCGACGGCAACAAGATCGGTGACGCCAAGCACGTGTTCTTCGACGACATGAGTGGGCGCCCGGAGTGGGTGAGCGTCAAGACGGGCATGTTCGGCTCCAGCGAGTCGTTCGTCCCCATCCACGACGCCACCCTGGTCGAGGACCACCTCGAGGTCCCGTACCGCAAGGACAAGGTCAAGGGTGCACCGAAGGTGGACGTCGACGCGGGCGGACACCTCTCCGCGTCCGAGGAACACCGGCTGTACGACTACTACGGCATCAACTGGGACAACGTGCTGTCCGACGAGCCGGGACACGCCGACGACGACGCCACGGCGTCCGGTACGGCGGGCACGGCCGGTATGGCCGGTACTGCCGGTATGGCCGGCACGGCGGGAACCGCCGGGCACGACGCCGGCACCCGCGGCGACGACGCGATGACGCGCTCCGAGGAGGAGATGCACGTCGGTGTCGAGCGGCGCGAGACCGGCCGGGCCAGGCTGCGCAAGTACGTGGTGACCGAGGAGGTGGAGCAGACCGTGCCCGTGCGCCGCGAGGAGGTGCGCGTGGAACGGGAGCCCATCACCGCCGAGAACCGCGACGAGGCGCTGTCCGGACCGGAGATCTCCGAGGCCGAGCACGAGGTCACCCTGCACGAGGAACGTCCGGTGGTGGAGACCGAGACGGTCCCGGTGGAACGGGTGCGCATGACCACGGAGGAGGAGACCGACCAGGAGACGGTCCGCGGTCAGGTACGCAAGGAGCGCATCGAGGCGGAGGGCGTCGAGGACCTGCCGCACAAGCAGCGCCGCACGGAGTGACCCGCGGCCGGGGTGCGCGCCGGTGGCATCACCGGCGCGCACTCTCGACCGTGCCCACCAGCGAGGCGAGCCGCCGGTAGGAGTCCAGCACGGCGTCGCGGTCGTAGGTACTGGTGGTGACCAGCACCTCCTGGGCGCCCGTCTCCGCCAGCACCGCCTCCAGCGCCTCCGCGACCTGATCCTGGGTCCCGGCGATGTGCCCGGTGAGTCCGGCGGCGTACAGCTCGCGCTCCTTGGCGGTCATCGCCGTCTCCTCGACCCGCTCGGCCGGCCGCAGCGCGGGGAACGTGCCGCGCGTGCGCGCATGGGCCATCGACCACGCCTCCGGCACCAGCAGCCGCCGTGCGCTCTCCCGGTCGGCGGCCACCGCCACCGTCCCGGAGACGATCACGTACGGCTCGTCCGCCCACACGGAGGGCCGGAACTCCGACCGGTAGCGCTCGATGCCGCGCCGCATCCGCTCCCGGCCGCGCAGGTCGCCGATGACCATCGGCAGCCCGGCCCGCGCGGCGATCCCGGCACCTTCCCCCATGGCCAGGACGAACGGCGGTACGACCAGGCCCTCCGCGGGACGGGCGTGCACCCCGGTCGGCGACGTGCCCCGGAACCAGCCCAGCAGCTCGTCGATCTGCGCCCCGAAGTCCTCCGCGTCCTCCTTGTCACGGCCCAGGGCCCGGCGCACCCCGTCGGTGAAACCGACCGAGCGGCCCAGCCCCATGTCGATCCGGCCCGGGTACAGGGACTCCAGCACCCCGAACTGCTCGGCCACCACCAGCGGCCGGTGGTTGGGCAGCATGACCCCGCCGGTGCCGACCCGGATGGTCCGCGTCGCCCCGGCGACGGCAGCCGCCAGCACCGTCGGCGCCGAACCGGCGACCCCGGGCACGCCGTGGTGCTCCGAGACCCAGAACCGGTGGAAGCCGAGCCGCTCCGCCTCCTGTGCGAGCCGCACGGTGTCGCGCAGCGCCTCGGCATCGGTGTGGCCCTCCCGGGTGCGGGAGCGGTCCAGGACGGAGAAACGGGTTCGGGCGAGCAGGGAGGTCACACCCTTTCCAACGCCTGGGCCGACGGGTCATTCCCGCCGCCCGCCGCCCCGGGTGGGGACGCGGCCACCCGCCGCTCCCGCCACCGGCCCTCCGGGCCTGACGCCCTCCGCCCCGCCCCTGCCGGGCCGAGCCTCTAGGCTGGGCGCGTGACCCACAGCAGCAAGCGGCGTCCGCTGGCCGTGTTCGACCTGGACAACACCCTCGCCGACACCGCGCACCGCCAGCGGTTCCTGGAGCGCAGGCCCCGTGACTGGGACGCCTTCTTCGCCGCCGCCCCGCACGACCCGCCGCTCGCCGAGGGCATCGCGCTGGTGCACGAGAGCGCGCGGGAGTGCGAGATCGTCTACCTCACCGGGCGGCCCGAGCGCTGCCGCCGCGACACGACCGAGTGGCTCGCCGCCCAGGGGCTGCCGGAGGGCGCGCTGCACATGCGGGGCGACACCGACCGGCGGCCCGCCCGGTTCACCAAGCTGGCCGTGCTGCGCCGGCTGGCCCGCGGCCGGGAGGTCCGGGTCCTGGTGGACGACGACGAACTGGTCTGCGCGGACGCCCGCACAGCGGGCTTCACCGTGCTCCACGCCCGGTGGGCGACTCCCTCGGGCGACCTGAAGGCCGCTCAGGAGCGGGAGGGCCGCACCTGAATCAGGTGCGGCCCCGTCCGCGCCGCCGGGTGTGCCGGTCGGCGTCCGCGCCGCCGGGTGTGCCGGTCGCCGTCCGTGCCGCCGGGCGTGCCGGCCCCCGTCCGTGCCGCCGGACGTGCCCATTGCCGTCCGCGCCGCCGGATGTGCCGGCCCCGTCCGCGCCGCCGGACGTGCCGATCGCGTCCGCGGCGCCGGGTGTGCCGGTCGGCGTCCGTGCCGCCGGACGTGCCCGTTGCCGTCCGCGCCGCCGGGTGTGCCGGTCGGCGTCCGTGCCGCCGGACGTGCCCGTTGCCGTCCGCGCCGCCGGGTGTGCCGGTCGGCGTCCGTGCCGCCGGACGTGCCCGTTGCCGTCCGCGCCGCCGGATGTGCCGGCCCCGTCCGCGCCGCCGGACGTGCCGATCGCGTCCGCGGCGCCGGGCAGACCGCTCGGACGGTTCAGTCCGTGCCCTCCAGCCGGAAACCGACCTTCAGGCCCACCTGCCAGTGCCGGATCTCCCCCTCCTCGATGTGACCGCGCACCTGGGTCACCTCGAACCAGTCCAGATTGCGCAAGGTCTCCGAGGCACGGGCGATGCCGTTGCGGACGGCCTGGTCCACACCGTCGGGCGACGTGCCGACGATCTCGGTGACGCGGTACGTGTGGTTCGACATGCGAGGGCTCCTCTCCGTGGCGGCTCCGCGTCCCGCAGCGGACACCGCCTGCAACACGAGTCACTCCACCGTGCCCCACGGCACGGCGGAGCGCGAGACAGCGGCCGGGTACCCACGGCCCTTGACCGTTCTCATTGGTCCATACCAAGATGCGGGTAACCCAGCCGAGCTCCCGCTCGTCCCCCCACGCCGGGCCCCGCACTGTCCCGTCAGACAGAACAGGACCCCTCGTGAGACCTCGTCTGCTTGCCCTCGTCTGTGCGTCAGCCACCCTCCTCGGCGGCTGCGGCCTCATGCCCGGCGGTTCCACGGAGCGGCAGACCGTGACGGTGTGGCTCATGCGGCACAGCGCCTCGCAGGACTACCTGGACCGCTTCACCGAGGACTTCGAACGCCGGCACCCCGACATCGACATCGACATCCGCATCCAGGACTGGACCGGCATCGGCGAGAAGGTGCAACGGGCCCTGGACGACGAGGAGTCCGACGGGCCCGACGTGATCGAGGTCGGCAACACCCAGGTCACCCAGTACGCCGAGGGCGAGAAACTGCTCGACCTCACCCTGGAGTCCCTGCGCGACTGGAACAGCAACGACTGGCTGCCCGGCCTCGCCGAACCGGGCAAGTGGGGCTCGCGCCAGTACGGAATCCCCTGGTACGCGGCCAACCGAGTCGTGATCTACCGCAAGGACCTCTTCCGGCAGGCGGGCATCACCGCCCCGCCGAAGACCCGCGACGAATGGCTGGCCGTCACCGAGCAGCTCAACACCGGCGGCACCCAGGGCATCTACCTCGCCGGCCAGGACTGGTACACCCTCGCGGGGTTCATCTGGGAGGAGGGCGGCGAACTCGCCGAGGACCGCGACGGGGTCTGGCACGGCGCCCTGGACAGCCCCGCCGCGCTGCGCGGCATGGACTTCTACCGGCGGCTGCAGGCCCTCGGGGACGGCCCCGTCGATGCCGACGAGGAACACCCGCCGCAGGCGGGCGTGTTCGCCCGGGGCGAGGTGGCCCAGATCGTCGCCGTCCCCGGCGTGGTGAGCGCGGTCCTCAAGGAGAACCCGGACCTGGAGGACGAGCTGGGCTACTTCCCCGTCCCCGGGCGGAAGGCCGGCCGGCCCGGCGCCGTCTTCACCGGCGGCTCCGACCTGGTGATCCCCGCGGTCACCGACCAGCGCAAGGCCGCCGTCGCCGTGGTCTCCGAACTCGTCGGGACCAAGTGGAACACCGACCTGGCCCGCACCATGAACTACGTGCCCAACAAGACCACCCTCGCCGACACCGTCGGAGGCGAGGAGGCCGTCGCGGCCATGGCGGCCGGCGCCGCCCGGGGCCGGGCGACCCCGAGCACGCCGGAGTGGGGCCGGGTCGAGGCGGACAACCCGATCAAGGACTTCATGACGAAGGTCCTCAAGGGCGCCGACCCGGAGCAGGAGGGCCGGCGCGCCTCACGGCGCATCACCGAGGCGTTGGAGGTGAACGTGCACTGACCGGCCGGGGGCCGGGGGCCGGGGGCCGGGGGACGGCGGGCGAGGCGGCGGGGGCGGCCGGGAGGCCCGGCCCGCAGGACCGGCCTCCGGACGACCCCCGCCCGGAGGCCGGGCCCTGGGGCCTCCGGCCCCCGGAGGTCCCGGCCCCGCCGTCGTCCGGACGCCGGCGCGGACGCCACCGACAGGGGGTGGGCCGGGGCGCCGACGTGACGCGGAAGGCCCGGGCGCCGTCGAAGCGCCCGGACGGGCGGTCACTGCTCGCGGGCCACGCTCAGCGACAGGGCGAACCGGCCCTCCTCGTCGGTCCACCACCGGGTCAGCTCGAACCCGCCGGCGGCGAGTTCGGCCCGCACCCCGTCCTCGCGGAACTTGGCCGACACCTCGGTGCGCAGCTCCTCACCCTCCGCGAAGTCGACGACGAGCCCCACACCCGGGATCTTCACCGTCTGCGCCGACAGGGAGCGCAACCGCATCTCGATCCACTCCCGCTCCGCGTCCCACACCGCCACGTGCGCGAACGCGTCCGGGTCGAAGTCGGCGCCCAGCTCGCGGTTGATCACCGTCAGCACGTTCTTGTTGAAGGCGGCCGTCACCCCGGCCGCGTCGTCGTAGGCCCGGACCAGCACCTCCTCGTCCTTGACCAGGTCCGTGCCGAGCAGCAGCGCGTCGCCCGGGGCCAGCAGCCCGCGGACGGACGCCAGGAAGCCGGCCCGCTCGTCGGGCAGCAGGTTGCCGACGGTGCCGCCGAGGAACGCCACCAGCCGGGGGCCGGGGGAGTCGGGCAGCGTCAGGGACGAGGTGAAGTCGGCGATCAGCGCGTGCACCCGCAGCCCCGGCCGCTCGGCGGCCAGGGCCTGCCCCGCCCGGGTGAGGGCGCTCCCGCTGACGTCGACCGGCACGTAGGTGTGCAGGCCGGTGAGCGCGTCGAGCAGGTGCCGGGTCTTCTCCGACGACCCCGAGCCCAGCTCGACCAGGGTGCGGGCGCCGGTGACGGCCGCGATCTCGCCGGCCCGGGCGAGCAGGATCTCCCGCTCCGCACGGGTCGGGTAGTACTCGGGCAGCTCGGTGATCCGCTCGAACAGCTCGCTGCCGTGCGCGTCGTAGAACCACTTCGGCGGCAGGGTCCGGGGGCTGCGGGTCAGGCCGTGCCGGACGTCGGAGCGCAGGGCGGCGTCCGTGGCGTCCTCGGGCAGGGTGCGGGTCAGCTGGAACGGACTCACGTGCGGGGCTCCTCGGTGCGGGCGTCGGACACGTGCGGTGCGGCACCGGCGGGGCGGGCCGAGTGGGCGGGGCGGGCGCCGGGAGCGGCGGCCGGGTCCTTGAGGGGCGTGAGCAGCACGTCCGTGCCGCTCGCCGCGAGCAGGGTGCGGTCGGGGACCTCGCGCCAGTGCGGATCGTCGTCGTACGGCTCGGAGGCGACCACCGTGCCGCCGCCGGACCGCGACCGGTACCACAGACTGTCGCCCCAGGCCGTCGCGGTGACCGTGTCGCCGTCGGTGAGCAGCAGGTTGAGCCGGGCCGCCGGCGCCGCCTCGGCGACCTCCACCACCGTGTCGGCCAGGGCCTGCCCCTCGTCGTCCCCGGCGCGCAGCCGGGCCAGGACCAGCGCCCACACGAACGCGGAGTCGTTGCGGGCCTCCATCGACAGCAGGTCCCCGGCCGGCAGGGTCGGCACCAGCGGCGCGAGCGAGTCCGGCCAGCCGGGCACCGCGCCGTTGTGGCTGAACAGCCAGGTCCCCGCGGCGAACGGCGCGGCCGCGGCCTCCGCGTCGGCGCCGGCCAGCGTCGCGTCCCGCACGGCCGCGAGCAGGACCCGGGTGCGCACCACCCGGGCCAGGTCCGCGAACGACAGGTCGGCCCACACGGGACCGGCCCGCCGGTACCGGGCCGGCACCGGATCGCCGTCCGCGTACCAGCCGACCCCGAACCCGTCGGCGTTGACCGTCCCGTACCGCTGCCGGCGCGGCGCCCAGGACTGCCGGTACAGGCCGTGCGGCGGATCCACCAGGAGTGCCCCGATCGGCAGTGCGGGCCCCGTGTAGGCCAGATGACGGCACATCAGGAACCCTCCGCCGCACGGGCGGTGCGGAACCCGGAGAAGATCTGCCGCCGCACCGGGAGGTCCCAGTTGCGGAACGTCCCCCGGCAGGCCACCGGGTCCACGGCGAACGAGCCGCCCCGCAGCACCTTGTGCTCCGGCCCGAAGAACACCTCCGAGTACTCCCTGTACGGGAACGCCCGGAACCCGGGATACGGCAGGAAGTCGCTCGCCGTCCACTCCCACACGTCACCGATCAGCTGGCGCACCCCGAGCGGCGACGCCCCGGCCGGGTAGCTGCCGACGGGGGCGGGACGCAGGTGGCGCTGGCCGAGGTTGGCGTGCCCGGGACCCGGCTCGGCGTCGCCCCACGGGTAGCGCGTGGAGCGGCCGCCCGCCGGGTCGTGCCGCGCCGCCTTCTCCCACTCGGCCTCGGTGGGCAGCCGCCGTCCGGCCCAGCGGGCGTAGGCGTCGGCCTCGTACCAGCTCACGTGCAGCACCGGCTCGTGGGGCGGCACCACCTCGGTGACCCCGAACCGGCGGCGCAGCCACTGCCCGCCGTCCCGCCGCCAGAACAACGGCGCCGACAGGCGTGCCCGGCGCACGTGGGCCCAGCCCTCCGCCGTCCACCAGCGCGGGTCGTCGTAACCGCCGTCCTCGATGAACGCCTGGTACGCGCCGTTGGTCACCGGCGTCGTGTCGATGTGGAACGGCGCCATCTCCCGCCGGTGCGCGGGCCGTTCGTTGTCCAGGGCCCACGGTTCGGTGGACGTGCCCATGGTGAACGGCCCGCCGGGCACCAGCACTTCGGACGGCCCGGTGAACAACGGGACCGGCTCCGGGTCCGGTGCGGTCAGCGCCGGCGGCCCCTGCCGCAGCTGATGGGTGATCAGCATGGTCTCGTCGTGCTGCTGTTCGTGCTGCGCGATCATCCCGAACGCGAACCCGGCCTCCGTCAGCCGCGCCCCGGTGAAGGCGGCCGCCTCCAGCACGTCCAGGGCCCGGCCGCGCACCTCGGCCGCGTACCTGCGGGCCTCCGCGGGCGGCAGCAGCGGCAGACCGGGCCGCTCGGCACGGGGGTGTTCGAAGGCGTCGTAGATGCCGTCGATCTCGGGGCGCAGCGCCTCCTGGCCGGCCACGGCCCGCAGCAGCCACTGCTCCTCCTGGTTGCCGATGTGGGCGAGGTCCCACACCAGCGGCGACATCAGGGGCGAGTGCTGCGCGGTGAGGTCCGGTTCGTCGACGCAGCTCGTCAGCAGCGTGGTGCGCTCCCGAGCGGTGACGAGCGAGGCGACCGCGCGCTCCCGCAGCGCGTCGGCGTCCTGTGCGGGGTCGGTCATGAGGGGGAGTCCTTCCCGTGCGGAAGCGGCGCGGGCCACGGCGGGCCGCCGGACGGTGTGGTGTGCACGGCGTCGAGCAGGTCGTCGGCGGGGCACCGGCCGCGGGCCACGTGGCGCTCGTGGAAGGCGGCGACCGCGTCGACCACCTCCGTCGTGGCGCCCAGCCGGGGCAGCGCCTCCAGGGCCGCGGCGAAACAGGCGGCGGCCGTCTCCCGCAGCTCCGGGTCGGCCAGCCCGGTGCGGGCCGCGTCCCGCCACAGCGGGTTGTGCGGAGCGGGCAGGCCCAGCGCGCGCTCGGACAGGGGCTTCACCGCCCGGTACGCGGTCTCGCTCGCCTCCGGATCGTCGAACAGGGCCGCCGTCACGGCCAGCGGCACGATCCAGCCGTCGTCGCCGGGCTGCGCGTCCATCATCCGCAGCTCCAGGTGACCGCGCGGCCGTACCGGCGGGAACAGCGTCGTGGCGTGGTAGCCGAGGTCGTCCCGGGTCGGGGCCCGGGGCACCCCGGAGCGGGCCCACGCGCGGAACGTGAGCCCGTCCGGCACGTCCCACGCCCTCCCGCCGTCCTGCCGTACGCACATCACCGGCGCGTCCAGGACGTGCCGGGCCCACGCGCCGCGCGGATCCGCGTCCAGCAGCGGGCCGCCCGCCCGGCCCGGGCCGATCTGCTCCCAGCGCAGCTGCCGGGTGGAACGCCAGCCGGTCGGCCGGTCACCGGCCAGCGGCGAGTTCGCGAACACGGCCACCAGCACCGCGCCCAGCAGGTGGGCCAGCCACCAGCGGCGGACGTGGCCCAGCGGGCCCGGCTCCTCGTACCCGGCGTCGACGCACACCTGCACGGACGCCGACGCGCACATCATGGAGCGGCCCGCGGGCCCGGTGCGGTCCAGGCACGCCTCCATCGCGTCGTAGCGCGGCGCGCGCAGGAACCGGCGCGGGGTGTGCCAGGGGTCGTGGCCGAGGCCGACGAGGCACAGACCGTCCCGGCGCAGGACCGCGCGGACGGCGTCCAGGTCGGCGGAGACGGTACTGACGCACTCCATGAGCGTGGCGGCGGGCGGCGAGCTCAGCTCCAGCTGACCGCCGGGTTCCACGGTGAGCGCGGATCTCAGGGCAACGGGCCGCAGCGCCGCGTAGGCCGCTTCGAGCCGTTCGGGTGTGACGGGGAGCCGCGGCTCCCGCAGCTCGTGGACCAGCCATTCCACCTCGACGCCGAGGCGGCGCGGCGGTCCCGTCTTGAAGCAGATGCCCCGTACCACGGCTTCCGCCTCGGCTTCCGTCACCAGGGCTCCCGGCGCACCGGGAGCATTGCGCGGATCGGACATGTCGGACTCCTTCTGGGGGTCCACGATGCCACCGGTCCGGGATCCCAGCCCCCCGAACCGGTCACGACCCGTCCACTCAAAACCTTCCCGGCGCCGGCGCACAAGGGCGCGAGGACAGGCGATCAGGGCCCGTCATCCTGTCGTTCCGCCCGTTCGCCGGGGCTTTTCCGCCCGTTCCGCGGCCCTCGGACGCCGGGAAAATCCGTTGCACGGCCCGCTCGTGACCGACCAGGATCCCCGTATGAGGAACACGGGGGAGACCGCGCGGCGCCCGGTCACGGCGCGTACGGGGGTCGCGGCGTGAGCGCGCGGCTGCGCGGCCTCGCCCGCGAGACGGAGGGCATCGTCGCAGCGGGCCGCTACCGCGCCCCGGACGGCCGCGAGCACGACCTGGCGGCAGCCGTCGAGGCCGCGCGGGAGGGCACCCGCCTGTTCGGTCCGCGACCGGTGCCGGTCCCGGACGTCCGGCCGACGGCCACGCGGATCGAGGTCACCGGCGAGAGCAGCCTGCAGGCCGCCCGGCGCCTGGTCACCGCGCCGGTACGGCGCGAGGACGGGCGGGACGGGCCGGACGAGCCGGACGGGCCGGACAGCGCGCCCGCCGTGCTGAACTTCGCCTCCGCCCGCAATCCCGGCGGCGGCTACCTCAACGGGGCCCAGGCCCAGGAGGAGGCCCTGTGCCGTGCCTCCGCGCTGCACACCTGCCTGCTGCGGGTCCCCGAGTTCTACGAGCACCACCGCACCCACCGGGACCCGTTCTACACGGACCGCGTGATCCACTCACCGGCCGTGCCCGTCTTCCGCGACGACCGCGGCCGCCTGCTCGACGAGCCGTTCACCACCGGCTTCCTCACCTCGGCCGCGCCCAACGCGGGGGTCGTCCTGCGCCGCACGCCGGAACGGGCCGCCGAGATCCCCGGCGCCGTCGCGCAGCGCGCCGGACGGGTGCTGGAGACGGCGGCGGCCGTCGGCCACCGGCGTCTCGTGCTCGGTGCCTGGGGCTGCGGCGTCTTCCGCAACGACCCGGCCGTGGTGGCCGGGGCGTTCCGCTCCCTGCTCGGGCCCGGAGGGCGCTTCGCCGGGGTCTTCGACCACGTGGTCCTCGCCGTCCTGGACCGCACACGGGCCGGGACGACCCGCGCGGCGTTCGAGCACGCCTTCGCCGGCCTCGCGGCCCGGCCGGAGGCCCCGGTCGCGCCCTGAACCGGCGGGGCGGTGTCCGGGCCCGGCACGGAGGACCGGACCCGTGGCAGACCGGACCGGAAGGGGCCGTCAGTTCCAGCCGTAGCGCTCCCGCAGCCGCCGGCGCACCAGGTCGAACCGCATCCGGTCCAGGGCGCAGGCCTCCCGGCGCATGCCCTCCTCGTGCAGCCGGAGCACCCGGTCGACGCCGACCCAGGAGTCGCGGCCGGTGCGGTCCCACGGACCGGCGCCGATCGGCACCCAGTCCCGGTCACCGTTGCGCGGCCTGCTCGACATCCGCACCGCCAGGACGGTCCCGCCCGTCTCCCGCGCCACGACGAGCACCGGCCGGTCCTTGCCCCGCCCGTCGGCTTCCTCGTAGGGCACCCATGTCCAGACGATCTCCCCGGGATCCGGGTCACCGTCGTGCACGGGCGCGTACTCGGTGCGGACCGGGCCCACCTCATGGGGTGCGGCCTCGGTGGTGGCAAAGGGGCCGTGGCGGCCCGGGACGCTCTCGGGGCTGTACGCGGTCACAGGTGCACCGTACGGCACACCGCGCGGGCGGCGGACGTGCCGCACGGCCACCGCTGCCCCCTGACCGCGTCCCGTACCGCACGGCACGCGCCCCGCCGCACGGCACTGCCTCGGGCCCGCCGCGACGGGCCCGGGCCACATGGCCCCGTCGGCGGCCCCGGTCGACCCTCGCCCGGGGCGGGAGGACGGCGCAGGCTGGGCTTCACGGGGAGTCCGGGAGAAGGAGCCGACATGCAGCAGAGTCGACCCGTGGACGCGACGGCCGTGGAGGCGCTGCTCACCGCCGCGGTCGCGGCGCCCTCGATCCACAACACCCAGCCCTGGCGGTTCGGCCTGGACGCGGCGACCGGCACCGTGGAGGTGCGCGCCGACCGGCGCCGGATCCTGCCCCTGGCCGACCCGCACGCCCGGGCGCAGTACCTCTCCGTGGGGGCGGCCGTCCTCAACCTCCGGGTCGCCGCGGCCCACGGCGGCTGGGACCCGGTGGTGCGCCTGCTGCCCGACCCGCACCAGCCGGATCTGCTGGCCACCGTGCTGCTCTCCGACCCGATCGCCGGCGTGCCGTCCGGCCTGGCCTCGCTCCACGAGGCGGTGGGGCGCCGGCACACCAGTCGCATGCCCTTCACCGGCCGCCCGGTGCCGGACGGGATCGTCGCCGAGATGGTCGGCGCCGCCCGGGCGGAGGGCGCCCACCTCGACGTGCCCGACATCCCGGGGACCCGCCGCCTGCTGCGGCTGACCGGTGCGGGCGAGGCCCGCAACCGCGCCCACCCCGGCCGCACCGCCGAGTCCCGGGCCTGGGTCACCGCCCCCGGCACCGACACCCCCTACGGCGTCCCGCTGGCCGCGGTCGGCCCCCGCGACTCGGGCGGGCGCATGCCGATGCGCGACTTCACGGGCCCCCTGCCGCCGGGCCTGGTGCCGCCCGCCCTGCGGTTCGAACGGCACGCCCAGGTGGCGCTGCTGTGGACTCCGCGCGACCGGAGGGAGGACTGGCTGCGGGCGGGACAGGCGATGGAACGCACCCTGCTGGTGGCCACCGCTCACGGCCTGCGCACCTCGATCCTCCACCAGGCGATGGAGTGGCCCGACCTGCGGGCGGCCGTCGCCGGGACCCGGCGGCGCCGCAGTCCGCACCTCCTGATCCGCTTCGGCTACGGCCCGGAAGGCGGCCGCACACCCCGCGCCTCCCTCACGCCACGGGCCCGCCCGGTCGCCGACTGAGCAGCACACGCGCGGCCGTCAGCGGCGCCGGCGACGCGCGCCCACCGGTGCGACCGGCCGGCTCAACCGGTCGGCGCAACTGGTCGGCGTAACCGGCCGGCTCAACGATTCCGCGCAACGGGTCGGCTCAACGGGCCGGTACTCACCGGCGCACTCCGATGCGGGCCCGGTGTTGGACACCGGCGCGCCCATGCCTGCCCGGCCTCCCTGCCTCGCCCGCCTGCCCGGCCTCCCTGCCGTGCCCGCCTGCCCGGCCCCCGCCGCGCCCGCCCGTTCGGCCGTGACTCGCTCGGGGGGCGTGCCGTCCCCCCACGGCGCGCTCCACCAGCGCCCCCGGTCGCGCGCTCCACCAGCGTCCCCGGTCGGCGCGCCCCGCCCTCGGCGCATGGACCCGGCGCCGGGGTGACCCGGCAGGCGGCGGGGTTCGGCGGGGACGGTCGGACCCCGTCCCCGGGACCCTTGCGGCGGGCCTCCGGGACGGACGGCCCCGTGGTGCGGAGGACGCCGCCGGGCCATCGTGGGCGGGAGGGCGCGAGCGCCTCGCCGGCCACCCCGACGGCCGGTCGCCTCGACCGTTCCGCCAATGCGGCGCACCACCCGCAGACGGAGCGGATGCGGCGGACAACCCACAGACGAAGGGGAGGACGGCATGCCGAAGCCGTCGGCCACAGCGCACAGGAAGACCGCCCCGCCCCCCGTTCCCGCCCGCGCCTGGCTCATGCTGGCCATGGCGACCATCGGCTTCGCGGTGAACTTCTGGGCATGGGCGCTGCTGAGCCCGCTCGGTCCGAGGTTCCACGACGAACTCGCCCTGTCCTCCTTCGAGTCGTCCCTCCTGGTGGCGGTGCCCGTCGTGGTCGGCTCCGTGGGACGCATCCCGGTGGGGGCCCTCACCGACCGGTTCGGCGGCCGCACGATGTTCCCGCTCGTCTCGGCGGTCACGATCGTGCCGGTCCTGTACCTGGGGCTCGCCGGACACTCCTCGCTCCCCGCCCTGCTGATCGGTGGGTTCCTCCTCGGCGTCGGCGGTACCGCGTTCGCGGTCGGGGTGCCGTTCGTCAACGCCTGGTTCCCGCCCGAGCGGCGCGGCCTGGCGATCGGTGTCTTCGGCATGGGCATGGGCGGCACCGCGATCAGTGCGCTGACCACGGTCAAGCTGGTGGACGCGAACGGCATGGCGACCCCGTTCGTCCTCACCGCCGTCGTGCTCGCGGTGTACGCGGTCGCCGCCCGGCTGCTGCTGAGGGACGCGCCGGGGCGCGCGGTGCCCTCGGAGCCGCTCCCGCGCAGGCTCGCGGGCACGGCACGGCTTGCGATCACCTGGCAGGCGTCCGCCCTGTACGCCGTCGCCTTCGGGGGCTACGTCGCCTTCTCCGTCTATCTGCCGACCTACCTCAAGACCGGCTACGGGCTGACCCACGCCGACGCGGCGAACCGGATGGCCGGCTTCGTGCTGCTGGCGGTGGCCATGCGACCGGTGGGCGGCTGGCTGTCGGACCGGGCCGGACCCGTACGGGTCCTCGTGGGCGTCTTCGGAGTCGTCGTGGCCGCCGCCCTGGTCCAGGCGGCGACGCCCTCGCTCGCCCCGGTCGGCACCGTCACCTTCCTGTCCATGGCCGCCGCGCTCGGCGCGGGCAGCGGCGCGGTCTTCGCCCTGGTCGCCCTGGTGACCCCGGCGGCCCAGGTCGGTTCCGTCACCGGCGTCGTGGGCGCGGCGGGCGGACTGGGCGGCTTCCTCCCGCCCCTGGTGATGGGCTCGCTCTACGGCGTCCGCCATGACTACGCGCTCGGTCTGATCCTGCTCGGCCTGGTGTCCGCCGCCGCCCTCGCCTACACCGTCACCGGCGTCCGCCGAGCCCTCGCCCGGCGCACCGGGGCCGTCCCGCGCACCGCGTCGGCCGCGGGCGGCTGACCCGACGGGGGCCGGGACCGGAACCGCTTCCCGCTCCGTCCGCCGGCGCCCGGCCGGCACGGGTCGCTCGATTCCTCCGGACGGGGAACCCTGGTGACATGGCCAAGAGCGCTCTCATCGTCATCGACATGATCAATACGTACGACCACCCGGACGCCGAACTGCTGCTGCCCTCGGCGGAGACCGTCGTACCGGTCGTCTCCGGCCTGATCGACCGGGCCAGGAAGCGGGACGTCCCCGTCATCTATGTCAACGACAACTTCGGGCAGTGGCGCTCGCACCACGGGGAGCTGCTGGACAGCGCCCTGTCCGGGCCGCACGCCCGGCTGGTCGAGCCGCTGCGCCCCGACGACTCCTCCCTGTTCGTGGTGAAGGCCCGCCACTCGATCTTCTTCGAGACCCCGCTCGGCTACCTCCTCAACCAGCAGGGCATCGAGCGGCTGGTGCTCTGCGGGCAGGTGACCGAACAGTGCGTGCTCTACTCGTCGCTCGACGCGCACATCCGCCACTTCCAGGTGGTCGTGCCCCGCGACGCCGTCGCCCACATCCACGCCGACCTCGCGGACGCCGCCCTGCGGATGATGGAACGCAACATGGGCGCCCGGGTCTGCGACAGCGACGACCTCTGGGCCGACGAAGCCGGTCCCGACGGCACCACGGCCGACACCGGTGGCAACAAGGACGCCGGTGCCGATGCCGATGCCGGTGCCGATGCGGGTGCCGGTGCCGGTGCCGGTGCCGGTGAGCGTGGCGACGCGGACGCCTCATGAGGTACGCGGAGAACGACCCCGCGGCGCCCCCGCACCCCACCCCCGCCGAAGCCCCGCCCCCCGCCGGCCTCCCGCCGTCCGGGGCCGCCGCGTCCTCCCCGTCGGGCCCCGGGCCCGGGCGGGCGCCGCTGCCGCCGGAATTGGGGCCCTACCTGACGGAACTGGTCCACCGCACCCGTGCCGTCTGCGGCACCCGCCCGGTGAGCGTCCTCGCCGTCGGCTCCGTCGCGCTCGGCGACTACCGGCATGGACGCAGTGACGTCGACGTCACGGTGGTCGTGGACCCCTCCCTGCCCCGCGCGGCCCTCTCCGAACTGGCGGCCGCCCTCGCCCACCCCGCGTTGCCCTGCCCCGCGGCCGGGCTCGAACTGACGGTCTATGACGCCGGCTTCGCCGCCCGCCCGTCCGCCGAGGCGGGCTACCTGCTCGACCTGAACACCGGCCCTCAGCTGCCCGGGAAGGTGAGCTTCGACCCCTCGCAGTCCCCGGCCTTCTGGTACGTCATCGACCGCTCCGTCGCCGCCCGCGCCGGGCGCTCGCTCCACGGCCGGCCGGCCCACGAGGCCGTCGCCGAGCCCGAGCGCCGTGCCGTGCTGCGGGCGCTCGGCGCCTCGGTCCGCGAACACGCCGACGGCGACGGCCACCTGGCCGACAACCGGGTGCTCAACGGCTGCCGCTCCGTGGTGTTCTGCCGTACGGGCCGCTGGTGCGCCAAACGGGAGGCGGCACGTGCCGTCGCCGGCTCCGAGCCCGCCTTCCGGCCGCTCATCGACGACGCGCTGAGCAGCTTCGACCGGCCGCGCCGCGACGCCCGCACCCTGCCGCCGGAGGCCGTGCGCTCCTTCCTGACCTGGGCGGCCGACCGTGTGGCGGAGGCGGCCCGTACCGAGGAGCGGCCGCCGGGCGACGCGCGGGAGCCCTGGGAGGTGTCCGGCAGGCACCCCTAGACTGCTGCGCGACCGAGCGGGGGTGCGCCCAAGTGGAGACGATCATCGTTCAGTTACCGGACCTCATGCCGTCACCGCGCGGCGGTCCGGGCAGGCCCGAGCTGCTGCATCTGGGGCCGGGCGATGTGGTGGACTTCGGCCGGGCGCTGCCCGGGAGCGGGGGAGTGGCCATCGCGCTCGACGACCCCGGCATCTCCCGCCGCGCCGGGCAGGTGGAGGCCGCCGGCGACTACTGGCGGCTGTCCAACTTCAGCCGCACCGTCTCCTACGCCGTGGAGAACCTGGAGGGCGCGGGCGAATACCTCACCGTCGCCCCCGGCAGGCTGGGCGCGCCGGTGCCCTTCGAGTTCTCGCGGGTCGTCCTGCCGGCCCTGACCGGTACGGCGGGCTTCAAGGTCTTCGCTCCGCAACACGCCTATCTGGGCGAGGAGTCCGCCGACGGACTGGGCGAACAGACCGTCCACCCGTTCGCGTTGGACCCGACGGCCAAGTATTTCCTGGTTCTGGTGGCGCTGTGCGAACCACGGCTGCGGGACGCGTCGGACACGGCCCTCCCGGGGGCCGGGGAGATCGTCGACCGGCTGCGTCCGCTCCCCTCCTGCCGGGACCTGACCCGTTCCGCGGTGAACTACCACATCGACTACCTCGCCCTGACCAAACTCCGCCTCGACACGGGTGAGGAGGGCGCACCGGGGGCCGAGGGCGGCCGTACCGGAGCCAAGCGCGCCCGCCTCGCCTCCGTCGCGCTCCGCTTCGGCCTGGTGCGCGAGGAGCACCTCGGCCTGCTGCCCCGACGCAGTAGGGGCACCGGCCCGGGCCCCTCGACCGGCCCTGCACCAGGCCCGGCGCCGGGCTCCGGTGCGGGCACCGGCACTCTTCGGTGACCCCCCGGACGGCACGCCGTCCGACGGCGTTCCGACAGCGTGTCCGACGAGCGGGCTGCCCGCGAGGCCGGTGACGAGGGGCGGAAAGGCGGGGTGTGCTCCCCGCCGGGGGTCGGGGGCCGGAGTCCCCACCCTGATACCTGTCAGGTGTCGGCGCGGCTCCCGGTGCCCGTACGGTCGCGGTCAGTCACCGGGGCACGGGTGCCCGGGCCGGAGTGCCGGCCGCCGCCCCGCCCGGTGTGACCACGTCGAGCTGGAAGACCCAGGAAAAGGAGCCCGACCATGAGCCGCCGTCCGCTCAGGACCCTTCTGGCCGCCGGAGGCGCCGCCGCCGTGATGGCACTCCTCCCCACCACGTCCGTGCACGCCGCCCCGTACTCGGGCGGCAACTACGGTGCCTACGCCAGGGAGGGGCAGTACCCCACCGTCAGCGGCTGCGCGGGCACCTTCCGGCAAGTGGGGGCCACCCGGTACGCCGAGGGCATGGCGCTGAAGTACTTCTACTCCGCCACGTGCGGGTCCTTCGCCCGCATCGAGAACTCCCGCACCAACTGCGAGGCCGTGCTGGAGCGTTCCGACAACGGGGTGGGCCGGTCCGACGGCTGGGTCTCCGAGACCGTCGACGCCGGCATCACCTACGCCTACACGAAGATCGGCAACAACCTCAACGGCCGGGTGTCGCGGGCCCTGCTGGCCTGCGACGGCCATGTCTGGGCCCAGACCGGCTGGTACTGATCCGTAATCGGTCCGGCTGGTACTGATCCGGCCGGTACCGGCCGCGGCCCGGTCCGTGCCCGAGGGGCGCGAGCCGGGCCGCGGCGGCGGAGGGCGGGCACAGGGCGGGCCGCCGGGTACGGTGGCCCGCCACCTGCCTGCGCCCGGTGCGCCGGCTCAGCAGTCGGGGACGCCCGCGATCTTCTGGCCGCCCCGCAGATACAGGTTGTTCACCCAGGCGATGTCGCTGCCCGACAACTCCTGTACGGCGGTCCACCAGTTGTTGGTGCCGACGGCGGGATCGGTGACGGTTTCGCCGCGCGTCTGGCAGACCGCGTCCAGCCAGTACCGGGAGCGGACGGCCAGCACGTTGGACTGGCGCGTCGGCCGGGCGCGCAGGTTGACGTCGGTGGCCCAGAGGTAGACGTCGGTGAGGGTCGGGTCCCCGCCGGTGGGCGCGAGCGCCCCGGAGTCCCGCGCGGGCTGCGCGGCGGCGGTGGGCGTGGTGGCGGTGTCGGGTGCCGCCTGTGCGGTGGCGGTGAGGCCGCCGATGGTGAGGGCCGCCGCGACCAGGGCGGTGGCGGTACGGCGCGTCAGCTGCTTCATGAAGTCCCCCGGAAACAATGGACGGTGAGTGTGGCAGCGGTCCGACGGCCGGCGTGGTGCGCCGGAGCGGGCCGCTGTCCAGCACCTTAGGGACGGCGGCAGCCGTCCGGTCCCTGACGGATGTCAGGGCCACCGGCGGGCCGCACGGAGCAGCACGCGGAGAAAAGCACTCGACCGGCGTCCGGAGCGACGCCTATGCTCCCGGCGCGGCATCGCGTGCCGGTCACCGACCGGGTGAGGCATGGAGGCGCCGTGGATGCCCGTGGAGGCATTGCCGTATGTCAGTCGAGTTCGATCACACCATTGTCCTGACCCGTGACCGGGAGGAGTCCGCCCGTTTCGTGGCGCACGTCCTGGGGCTGGAGGTCGGGGAGCCCGCCGGGCCCTTCCTGCCCGTCACCACCGCCAACGGCGTCACGCTGGACTTCGCCGCCGTCGGCCACGACGTCCCCGTGCAGCACTACGCGTTCCTCGTGTCGGAGGACGAGTTCGACGCCGTCCTCGGCCGGCTCGTGGCCGCCGGGGTGCCCGTCCAGGCCGACCCACAGGGGCGGCATCCGGGGCGGATCAACCGCAACGACGGCGGGCGCGGGGTGTACTTCCGCGACCCGGCCGGACACGGACTGGAGGTGCTGACCCGTCCGTACGGCACCGACCCGGCCTCACCGCTCAACGGTGTCACCGAGGAGGTCCCGGGAGCGGCCGGGTAACGGTCACCCGGTGGAGGTGGGGGCGGCAGGCCGACGGGTCCGCCCGGCGTCCGGCCGCCCCCGCCCTTCGCCCCCTCGCCCCTCGCCCGCCGGACCGTCGGTTTACCGACCGCCCCGCGGGCTACGCGGACAGCGGCGGGACCCGGAACACCCGCCGCCGCCCCACCCGTCCCCCGGAGGTGCCCATGAACCGGCGGATACGGGACGTGATGTCGCCGGACACCGCGTCCGTGGAGCCCATGACCACGGTGGCGCGGGCGGCCCGGCTGATGCGTGAGCGCGACGTCGGGGACGTCCTGGTGGCCTACGACTGCGACCTCTTCGGCCTCCTCACCGACCGCGACATCGTGCTGCGGACCGTCGCCGCGGGGCGCGACCCGCAGCGGACGCCGGTCGGCTCCGTCTGCACCCGGCCGCCCCTGGCGACCCTGGACCCCGACGACACCACCGAGCACGCGGCGGACCTCATGCGCCGGCACGCGGTGCGCCGCCTCCCCGTCGTCGAACGCGGCGGCTGCCCCGTGGGTGTGGTCAGCATCGGCGACCTGGCCAGGGCCGACCGCCCGTACTCCGCCCTGGCGGGCATCGGCCGGGCCGAACCGACCCGGTGACGGCCCCCGTGCGGTTCACCGATCGCCGGCAGGCGGGACGCGCGCTGGCCCGGGAGCTGCGCGCCCGGGGCGACGCCGGCCTGCTGCCCGACCCGGTGGTCCTGGCCCTGCCCCGCGGCGGCGTGACCGTGGCCCGGGAGGTCGCCGAAGCGCTCGGCGCACCGCTCGACGTGCTCGTCGTCCGCAAGATCGGGGCGCCCGCGCAGGAGGAGTTCGCGGTGGGCGCGCTGGCCGGCGACGGCGTTCCGATGTTCGACCCGCGCACCCTGGATCTGCTCGGCCTCGACGAGCGTGATCTCACCGCCGTCGTCGAGCGGGAACGCGCCGAACTGCACCGCCGGGAACGCGTCTACCGGCGGGGCCGCACCGCCCCCGCGCTGGAGGGCCGTTCCGTGATCGTCGTCGACGACGGGCTGGCGACGGGGGCCACGGCCCGTGCCGCCCTGCGCTCCGTACGTCGCCGCTCGCCCGCGCGCGTGCTGCTGGCGGTGCCGGTCTGCTCGCCGGAGGGTGCCGCGTCGCTGCGCGGGGAGGCGGACGAGGTGGTCTGCCTGCACCGGCCGTCCGGATTCACGGCGGTCGGCGAGTGGTACGACGACTTCGGCCAGCTGACCGACGAGGACGTCCTGGCCGCCCTGGACCGCCCGGCCGGAGACGCCGGAGACGGTGCGACGGGCCGCCCGCCGGGAGACCGTTCCCGGCCCTGAAGGGCGTTGAAGGCCCTGAGGCTCTGGAGGTGCTGAAGCCCTCAGGGCCATGAAGTCGCGAAGTCGTCCAGGGCGTGAAGTCGTCCAGGGTGTGAAGACCGTGCAGGTCACGCGGACAGGTGGGGCCGGCGGGGCGACGGCCCAGCACGGTCACCGTCCGTCCGCGGGACCGGATCCTCCCGGTCAGACGACCCCGTCCGCGCGCAGCCGCGCGATCGACTCGGCCGAATGCCCGAGCCCCGTCAGGATCGCCTCCGTATGTGAGCCCACCTCGGGCACCGGGTCCATGCGGGTGGCCGTCCCCGCGAGGTCGGCGGGCGGCAGCAGGGCCTCGACCGTGGCGCCCGGCACCGCGACCTCGCGCCAGCGGTCCCGGGCGGCGAGCACCGGATGGTCCAGGAAGGCGGCGACGTCGTTGACGCCCGCGCACGCGATGCCGAGGGACTCCAGCTCCTTCAGCAGGTCGTCGGCGCCGGAACGGGCGCAGCGCTCGGCGACCAGGGCGTTGAGTTCCTCCCGGTGTGCCACCCGGTCCGAGCCGGTGGCGAACCGGGGGTCGTCGGTCAGCTCGGGGCGGCCCAGGAAACCGGCGCACAGCACCGACCACTCGCGCTCGTTCTGGATGGAGAACAGCACCTCGCGGCCGTCGGCGGCGCGGAACGTTCCGTAGGGGGCGATGGTGGCGTGCTGCGTGCCGAGTCTGGGCGGCTGGGTGCCGCCGTAGCGGGTGTAGTAGGCGGGCTGGCCCATCCATTCGGCGAGCGCCTCGAACAGGGACACCTCCACGGGGTGCGCCTCTCCCGTGGTGGCCCGGGTGTAGAGCGCGGTGAGGACACCGCTGTAGGCGTACATCCCGGCGGCGATGTCGGCGACGGAGATGCCCGTCCGCGCGGTCTCCTCCCCGGTCCCGGTCAGCGACACCAGCCCGGTCTGGCACTGCACCAGCAGGTCGTACGCCTTGCGGTCGGCCCACGGCCCGGTGGTGCCGTAACCCGAGACGGTGCAGGTGATCAGGCGGGGGCGGTGGCGGGTGACCTCGGCGGTGCCCAGCCCGAGACGGTCGACGGCCCCGGGCGCCAGATTGTGGACGAAGACGTCGGCGTCGTCGAGCAGTCGCCGGAGGATCTCCAGGCCGCGCGGGTCCTTGAGGTCGAGGGTGAGGGACTCCTTCGACCGGTTGAGCCACACGAAGTAGCTGGAGTGGCCGTGCACGGTCGTGTCGTAGCGACGGGCGAAGTCGCCCTCGCCCGGCCGCTCCACCTTGATCACCCGCGCGCCGAGATCGGCCAGCTGACGCGTGGCGTACGGCGCGGCCACGGCCTGCTCCAGACTGACCACCGTGACCCCCGCCAGGGGATACCGCTGCGCTCCCATGTGCCTTCCGCTCCCTCCCGGGGCCCGCGGCCCCCGTTACGTCCGGTCCGTGCCGGGGGCCCGGGGCCGGCCCGCCTGCCCGTCCCGCCCGCGGTCACCGGCCCGTTCCGCGTTTCCGGCACTCCCGCCGTTCCCGGCAATCCGGCGGGTGGCGCGGGGACGGGGGGCTGCTCCTCCCGTGCGCGGTGCTCACCGCCGGACGGCCGGGGCGGCTGCCGGGTCCGCGGGCCTGCTGCGGGAGACGATACGCGTGCCGCGCTCGTCGACCACCCTGACCTGGAGCGAGCCGCAGCCGCAACGGGTCCACAGGGTGCTGCCCGTGCCAGTGGGGTGGCGCGAGACCACGCTGAACGGCTCGGCGCCGTCGGGCCACCCGCAGTACGGGCAGGCGGTACCGGGGGCGGGCGCCCCGTCCGCCCGGTGGGCCGCGCCGCCGTTCGCCCTGCCGGTCGTGCCGGTCGTACCGGTCATGTCGGTTCCCCTCTCTTCTCGGGTCTTGCTTCGTGTTCCGGTTCCGGTGCCGGTCTCTTCGCCGGTCCCTTTAGCGGGCCCGGCCCGGCCCCCGGTCTTCACCACAGCCAGCGTGCGACGCCCGGTCCGTTCACGTCCAGGTTGACTTTGTGGGCCTGACCGTGAAGCGTGGACTTCATGATTGACCTGCGCAGGCTGCACGTCCTGAGGGCGGTCGCCCACTACGGCACGGTCACCGCGGCCGCCAGGGCGCTGCACTTCACCCCGTCCGCCGCTTCGCAGCAGATCCGGCAACTGGCGCGGGAGCTCGACGTGGTCCTGCTGGAGCCGCAGGGGCGCGGGGTGCGGCTCACGCCGGCGGCGGAGAGTCTCCTGGCGCACGCCGACGCCATCCAGGCACGGTGGGAGCAGGCCGAACGCGACCTGCGGGCCGATCACGACGCACCCGCCGGGCCGCTGCGGGTGACGGGTTTCCCGGTCGCGGTGTCGGTGCTGCTGGCCCCGATGGCCGCACGGCTGGGCGGACGGCATCCGCGGCTGGCGGTGCGGATCCTGGAGGCGGGGGTGCCGGAGAGCTTCGACCTGCTCTTCGAGGGGGCCACCGACCTGGCGGTCGTGGAGTCCACTCCGCGCAATCCGCCGCCGGGTGACGAGCGCTTCGACCAGCAGCCGCTGCTGGACGACCCCTTCGACCTGGTCGTCCCGGAGGGCCACGCCCTGGCCGGGCTGGAGCGGGTGGACCTCGCGGAGGCGGCCCGCGAGCAGTGGATCGCGCCGGTGCCGGAGAGCCCGTGCCGGCCGCACGTGATGTCCGCCTGCGGGGCGGCCGGTTTCACTCCGGACGTGGTCCACCACGCCCTGGACTGGAACGTCACCGCCCACCTCGTCGCCCACGGGCTCGGCGTCGCCCTCGTCCCGCGCCTGGCCCAGCTCACGGCCCACCTGCCCATCACGCGGGTGCGCTGCACGGGCGACCCGCACCGCAAACTGCTCACCTGCACGCGCGGCGGCGACCGCACGCGGCCGGCGGTGGCCGCGGCGCTGGCTGAACTGCGGGAACTCGCGGCCGAGGCGGTGGCCTGACCGGGGGGCGGATTCGGGCGGGCGGGGCCGGGGTTCGCAGCGTGCGGCCCGGGGGCCGGCGTGCGGGGCGCGGCGGGGGTCACGGGGGCCCGGGCCTGAAGGGGCCGGGAGTCGCAGCAGGGGCCGGGAAGGGCCGAAAGAGCCGGGAACGGCCGAAGAGCCGGAGCACGCGCTCCGGCCCTTCGGGGCGTTCCGCTCGTCCGGGCGGTTCCGGTCGTCCCGGGGCGTCCGGACCTCCGGACCCCCGACGTCCGGGCTTCCGGATCTCCGGACCTCGCGACCCACGAACGACCTCGGGGCCCTTCCCGGTCCTTCCCGTCGTCCGGAAGTCCGGGTCAGGCGGCAGCCGCGGGTGCGGTGGCCTGCTCCTGGAGCCGGGCGACGACCTGGGTCAGCTGCTCGACGACCTCGGCGTCGTCGGCCGGGTGGAGCTCGGCGAAGCGGGTGACGGAGCCGGGGATGGACAGCTTGATGTCCTCGACCACCTTGCCGCCCGCGATGCCCACGGCCTTGCGGGCCTCGTCCTGCGCCCACACGCCGCCGTACTGGCCGAAGGCGGTGCCGATCACGGCGACCGGCTTTCCGCCGAGGGCACCGGCGCCGAACGGACGGGACATCCAGTCGATGGCGTTCTTCAGGACGGCGGGGATGGTGCCGTTGTACTCGGGGGTGAACAGCAGCAGGGCGTCCGCCGAGGCGGCGGCCTCGCGGAGGCGGGCGGCAGCGGCCGGAACGGTCCCCTCCGCGTCGATGTCCTCGTTGTAGAAGGGGATCTCGGCGAGTCCTTCGTAGAGCGCGACCTCGGCGCCGGCCGGAGCCAGCTTCACGGCGGTCTCGGCCAGCTGACGGTTGTGCGAACCGGCGCGCAGACTGCCGACGAGAGCGAGGATGCGAGCGGACATGAGGTACTCCCAGGGGGGTGGTCTTCGGGGCAGGGGATCGCAGCGTTCGTGCCGCGATCCGGACCGGGGTCCGGTTAATGTTCTAGCACCCTAACCGGACCGCGGTCCAGTTTCTTCCCGATGCTTTACCCTGGCTTCATGTCCATCGCCCGACCGCCCGGCCCGGCGCCCCAGGAGCCCATCGAGCCGCAGGAGTTGCTGCACTACGGCTTCGACGATGAGGAGCCCTGCCTGCGTGCGGACGCCGCGCGCAACCGGGCCCGGCTGCTGGAGGCGGCCGCCCGTCTGGTCGCCGAGCGCGGTGCGGACGGGCTGACCATGGAAGCGGTGGCCGTCGCGGCCCAGGTCGGCAAGGGCACTGTCTTCCGCCGGTTCGGGGACCGCACCGGCCTGCTGTCGGCTCTGCTCGACCACTCCGAGAAGAAGCTCCAGACCGCCTTCCTCTCCGGCCCGCCCCCGCTCGGCCCGGGCGCCCCGCCCGCCGAACGGCTCAGGGCGTTCGGCCATGCCGTGCTGCGCCGCGGTGTCGAGGAACTGGAGCTGCAACTGGCGGCCGAGGCGGACGCCGGCCGCCGCTTCGTGCACCCGGCACGCCGCGTGCTGCACCACCACGTGACGCTGCTGCTGCGCGAGGCGGTGCCCGAGGCGGACTGCGAACTCCTGGCCCACACTCTGCTGGCCCAGCTGGACGCCGCCCTGATCCACCACCTGACCCGCCAGTGCGGCATGCCGCCGGCCCGCCTCGAAGCAGCCTGGGAGGACCTGGTCGACCGCGTCACCGGCACGGCAGGCGCCACGGGCACGGCGGAGGCCACGGGCACAGCAGACGCCCCCGGCGCGCCGGGTGCTCCGGATGCCCCGGGCGGCCAGGGTGCGGGGAGGCGCGGGGAGCCGTAGAGGGACCGTGCCCTCCGGGCGCCCCCCGGCGTCGCCGACCTGGGCCGACCGTGCGCACCCGCGACCCGAGGCCCGCGGCCCGCGGACGTACCGTCGGGCCCGCCCCGCCAAGGAGCGTCCGTAGGTTCCCCTCGCCGGCTTCAACTCACCCCGGCGCAGGCCGCGTTCGGGCCTCTGCAAGGATGCCGTACGTCATGGTGAAGATTCCCCCGACGTCCACGCCCGCGCCTCCCGGACCGATGCGCTCCGTACCCACGAGCGCCGATGTGGCCCGCCTCGCGGGCGTCTCGCGTGCCACCGTCTCCTACGTCCTGAACAACACCGGTGCGGTACGGATCAGTGATCCCACCCGGCGTCGCGTGCGCGAGGCCGCGAAGGAACTCGGGTACGTTCCGCACGCCGCCGCCCGCAGTCTGCGGGCCGGCCACAGCCGCATGGTGCTGATGCCGGCGCCCGACTTCCCCGTCGGGCCGCTCTACAGCCGCTTCATCACCGATCTCCAGGTCGCGCTGGGCCGCCTCGACTACACCGTCGTCCAGTACGGGACCGTCGGCGCGCACGACGACGAGGCCGCCCGGGCCTGGGCCGAACTGCGGCCCGTGGCGGTCCTGGTCCCCGGCTCGGGACTGGGCCCGCGGGGTGTGGAGGTCCTCAAACGCTCCGGCGCCCGGGCCGTCGTCACGCTCGGGCCGGAAACCGTGGAGGGCGCACACGCCCTGCTCATGGACCACGACGTCGTCGGCCACAGCGCCGGAGCGCACCTCTTCGACCGCGGCCGACGCCGCGTGGGCGTCGTCCTCCCGCGCGAAGCCGGGCTGGAGACCTTCTCGGGGCCGCGTCTGAGCGGAGTGCGCGAGGCGCTGCGCGGTTCGGACGCCACCGTCACGCCGCTTCCCCTCGCCCTGGACGAGGACGACGCGGCGCGGCTGGCCGCCCGATGGCGGGACCTCGGTCTCGACAGCGTGTTCACCTACAACGACGAGTACGCGATGGTGCTCATGCGGGCCCTGCAGGACGCGGGCGTCCGCGTCCCGGAGGACACGGCCGTGGTGGGCGCCGACAACCTCATGCTGGGCCGGCTGCTGCGGCCCCGGCTGAGCACCGTGCACCTGGAACTGCCGTCCGGCCGGGAACTGGCCGACTGGGTCGACCGCGCGGTGCGGGACCCGTCCGCGGCCCCCGAGGCGCACAAGGTGCTCGGGGCGACGGTCGTGCGGCGGGAGTCCAGCTGACGCGACCGGCGGCGGCACGGCGGGCACGCCGCACCCGCCCCGGGAGGGCGAGCGGCGGCCTGCGCCACGGCGGACTCGGTCCGGGCGCCGCGCGGCAGCCCGCACGGCGGCGGACGCCGTCCGCGGGCCGAGTGGCGGCCCGTGCGGCGGACGGGGCTCATGGAGTCCCGGAGGGGGCCCATGGAGTCCGGGTCCGCGCGGCCCACGGGCCCGGTCCCCGGGCCCGCCACCGGGTGCCGGTACGGGCCGGGCGGGCGGGCCGGTGGGCGGAGCGGGCGTCCGCCCCGGTACGGGCCGGGGGACGCTCAGGGATCAGGCGCCCTGGTTCGGCTCCTGGGCCTGGGCCTGTCCCTCGCCGCCCTGCGCCTGCTGCTCGGCGATCGACTTGCGGACCTCGTCCATGTCGAGCTTGCGGGCCTGCCCGATGACGTCCGTCAGCGCCGCCTCCGGAAGGGCACCCGGCTGGGCGAACACCGCGACCTGGTCGCGGACGATCATCAGCGTCGGAATCGACTGGATGCCGAAGGCGGCGGCCAGCTCCGGCTGCGCCTCCGTGTCCACCTTGCCGAACACCAGGTCGGGGTTCTCCTCGGCCGCCTTCTCGTACACCGGTGCGAACTGACGGCACGGCCCGCACCACGACGCCCAGAAGTCGATCAGGACGAACTCGTTGTCCGTCACCATCTGGTCGAAGTTCTCCTTGGTGAGCTCCACGGTGCTGCTCATGGGTCTGTCCCTCTTCCTGGGTTCGGGGATGCTCGGGGCGGGGTCTCGGCACAACACGGCCGCCCGGTCGGGTATTCCGCGCCCCTACCCATGTGGCCCGTGCGCACACCACCCACCAGACTGACGTCATGACGCAATCGCCAGCACAGTCCAACGCGTACGACGTCGTGGTCCTCGGTGCCGGACCCGTGGGTGAGAACGTCGCCGACCGCACCCGCGCCGCAGGGCTCTCCACGGCGGTCGTGGAGAGCGAACTGGTCGGCGGCGAGTGCTCCTACTGGGCGTGCATGCCCAGCAAGGCCCTCCTGCGGCCGGTCCTCGCCCAGGCCGACGCCCGCAGGCTGCCCGGCCTGAGCCGGGCGGCGCGGGATCCCCTGGACGTGGCGGCGGTCCTCGCCCGCCGGGACGGCTTCACCAGCGACTGGAAGGACGACGGCCAGGTCGACTGGCTGCGGGGCACCGGCGCCGACCTGTACCGGGGGCAGGGGCGGATCACCGGGGAACGCACCGTGACGGTCACCGGCCCCGACGGGGAGCGCCAGGTCCTCACGGCGCGGCACGCCGTCGCCGTGTGCACCGGCAGTCGCGCCGTGCTGCCCGACCTGCCCGGACTCGCCGACGTCTCGCCCTGGACCAGCCGGGAGGCGACCAGCGCCGAGGCCGCCCCCGGACGGCTCGTCGTCGTCGGCGGCGGCGTGGTCGCCACCGAGATGGCGACCGCCTGGCAGGCGCTCGGCTCCCGCGTCACCGTCCTGGTGCGCGGCGAGGGCCTGCTGTCCCGCATGGAGCCGTTCGCCGGGGAACTGGTCGCCGAGGCGCTCACCCGGGTCGGCGCCGACGTCCGCACCGGAACGTCCGTGACCTCCGTCCACCGGCAGGACGGCACCGTCGTCGTCGGCACCGACACCGGCGACCGCATCGAGGCCGACGAGATCCTCTTCGCGACGGGCCGCGCCCCGCGCACCGGCGACATCGGCCTGGAGACGATCGGTCTGGAGCCCGGCTCCTGGCTCGCCGTGGACGACAGCCTCCGGGTGAGCGGCCACGACTGGCTCTACGGGGTCGGCGACGTCAACGGGCGCGCCCTGCTCACCCACCAGGGCAAGTACCAGGCCCGCATCGCGGGCGCCGCCATCGCCGCCCGGGCCTCCGGCGACAGCGTCGACACGGAGGAGTGGGGCGCGCACGCCGCCACCGCCGACCACGCCACCGTCCCCCAGGTCGTCTTCACCGACCCGGAGGCGGCCTCCGTCGGCCTCACCCTCGCCGAGGCCGAACGGGCCGGGCACCGCGTGCGGGCCGTCGACGTCGACCTGGCCACGATCGCCGGGGCCTCCCTGTACGGCGACGGCTACACGGGCCGCGCGCGCATGATCGTCGACCTCGAGGAGGAGATCCTGCGCGGCCTCACCCTCGTCGGCCCCGGCGTCGGCGAACTCGTCCACTCGGCGACCGTCGCCGTCGCCGCCCGGGTCCCGGTCGCCCGGCTCTGGCACGTGGTGCCGTCGTACCCGACGATCAGCGAGGTGTGGCTGCGCCTGCTGGAGGCGTACCGGGACGCCTGAGGGGCCGGACGCCGCTCCGGCGGCTGCGGCGGGGGCCGGTGGCAGCGGGAACGTGAGACGGGCGTCGGCCCGGGCGCCGGCCCGCCCACGCCGGCGGTTCCGGCAGCCGCCCGAGGCGGGGACCCGAGCGGGCCCCGGGCGGGACCCCGAGAACCCGCCCCGCCCGCCGTCACGGCAGGCCGGGCCTGCGGCCGGTCCCCTCCGGTCTCACGGAAGGTGGCCCAGTGGTCCCGGGCCCCGCCCCGTCCCGGGGTGGGCGGGTCACTCCTCCGGTGAGTGATGGCGTCCGACGCCTGACGCCGGCGCTCCGGCCGGGCTAGGTTGACGCCATGAGCAATCTCGATCGGGAGGCGGTTCCCGCCCTGTGCGGCGGCCGTGGCTTCGTGGTGGCGGAGCCCGTGCGCGAACTCCTCAGCCCCCGGCGCGTCCCTCTCGGCGAGTCCACCGAGGTCCGGCGCCTGCTGCCGAACCTGGGCCGCCGCATGGTGGGGGCGTGGTGCTTCGTCGACCACTACGGCCCCGACGACATCGCCGACGAACCCGGCATGCAGGTGCCCCCGCACCCGCACATGGGTCTGCAGACGGTGAGCTGGCTGCACGAGGGCGAGGTGCTGCACCGCGACTCCACGGGCAGCCTCCGGACGATCCGCCCCCGCGAACTCGGCCTGATGACCTCCGGCCGGGCGATCAGCCACTCGGAGGAGAGCCCGCGTCCGCACGCCCGTTTCCTGCACGGAGCCCAGCTGTGGGTCGCCCTCCCGGACGGCCACCGGCACACGGACCCCCGCTTCGAGCACCACACCGGTCTGCCGCTCGTCACCGCCCCCGGGGTCGAGGCCACGCTCATCCTGGGCACGCTCGACGGCGCCACCTCGCCCGGCACCGCCTACACCCCCATCGTCGGCGCCGACCTCGCCCTGGCCGACGGCGTGGACGTCCGCCTGCCCCTGGAGCCGGACTTCGAGTACGCCGTGCTCTCCATGTCCGGCGAGGCCCACGTGGACGGCGTCCCGGTCCTCCCCGGCTCCATGCTCTACCTCGGCTGCGGACGCACCGAACTCCCCCTGCGCGCCGAGTCCGACGCCGGCCTGATGCTCCTCGGCGGCGAGCCGTTCGAGGAGGAGCTGATCATGTTCTGGAACTGGATCGGCCGCACCCAGGAGGAGATCGAACAGGCCCGGCGGGACTGGATGGAGGGGACGCGGTTCGGCGAGGTGAAGGGTTACGACGGGGACCCGCTGCCCGCCCCCGAACTCCCGGCGACGCCGCTGAAGCCCCGGGGAAGGACCCGCTGACCGGCTGACCGGCTGACCGGCTGACCGGCTGACCGGCGGGCCCCGCCGCGCGGCACGGTGCGCGCGGCCCTCCGGCCGGCCGGGGAGCCCCCGCGCCCGCCGGGACCGGCGCCCCCGACCGTACGACGGCGGTGACGGTGCCGGCCCCCGGGCCGGAAGAGAGCGCTCCTGGTGGCGGCCCCCCAACTGCTGTCCTCTGTACGGTCTTGCCGTGCCCGCCGAGCCGGGTGACAGCCCCCCGTACGCCCCGCGTGCACCCCAGCGTCCCCGGGCGCGATCGGCCGCTCGGCGGTGGTCGGGGACAGGCCGGGACTAGGACCAGCGTCCGATGGCACCGGCCGTCCGAGGGTGCCTAGGCTCGCTGCCGTCGATGTCCACGGACGGTCACGGTGTGTGCCGGCCGTTCCGCACGCAGGAGGTACGCCGTGCCGGCCGACGCCGCCGCCCACATCCGCATCGCCCGGCCCTCGCGCGACCTGCGGGCCGCCGAGGAGTTCTGGGTCTTTGGACTCGGCCTCGACGTCCTGTTCCGCCGCGCGGCGGACGGCACGCCCGGCGACAGTTCGCTCCTCATGGTCGGCTGGCCCGACGCCGCCTGGCACCTGGAACTCGTGCACGATCCGGCGGCGCCGATGGAGCCGCGGCCGACCCCCGAGGACCTCCTCGTCGTCTACCTCGGCGAACCGGTGCCCGACGCGCTGGTGGCGCGGCTGGAGCGGCACGGCGGCACGCGGGTGCCGGCCCACAACCCGTACTGGGACACCTGGGGCGTGACGGTGCAGGACCCCGACGGCCACCCGCTGGTGCTGTCCACCCGCTCCTGGTCCAACTCACGGGCACTGAGCGGACACTGAGAGGACATTGAGCGGACACTGACCAGGGGCTGAGCGGACACTGACCAGGCGTTGAGCCGGTCCTGACCGGGCCCTGAGCGCCGCGTCCCCGGCGGAGCGCGGTGGAGCGCGGTGAAGCCGGGTGGCCCGCGGTGCAGCCGGCCGGCGGCGCAGAGGCCGGCCGGGTCCGGGGCCGTCGCGTCCCGGTCACCGCTGCCGGGGGCGACGGACGGCCGCGGCCGACGCCCCCGGCGCCTCAGCGGCGCAGCAGCAGCGAGGTGACCCGCAGGCGGCCGCTGTGGATCCACACGTCGGAATACTCCACCGGCCGGTCGTCGGAGAGGTAGGTGACCTGCTGGAGGTACTGCACCGGGGCGCCCTCGGCCAGGTCCAGCGCGGTGGCGACGTCGCTGGTGGCCGCCTCGGCGCTGAAGGTCCGGCGGGCGGTGGCGATCTTCAGGCCGTACGTGCCCTCCAGGGTGCCGAAGAGACTGGAGGAGGTGAAGTCCACCTCCTCGATCCCGGGCGCCAGGTCGGTGCGGACGAAGTTGAACAGCAGCGCGACCGGCCCCTGTTCGGTCCGCCGGACCCGCACCAGGCGCAGGACCTGGGTGCCGGGGGTGACGTCCAGGAGGGCGGCCACCGGCCGCGGCGGCACGATCAGCGAGCACTCGCGCACCGACGTCGTGGTGACGATGCCCTGGCTGGCGAAGTCCTCGGACAGGGTGCTCAACTTCTGGGCGATCGCGGGTTCGATCGTCGTGGAGGTGACGAAGGTGCCCCGCCCGCGCACCTGCCGCAGCAGGCCCTCCTCGATCAGCGTGGTCAGGGCCCGCCGCAGGGTGCCGCGGCTGACGCCGAACTCCTGGGCCAGTTCCGGCTCGCTCTTGAGGCGGTAGTGCGCGGGCCACTCGCCGCTGGCGATGCGCAGCCGGATGTGTTCCGAGATCTGCACGTGGATCGCCGTGGGGACGTCCCGTTTGATGCCCGGGGGTGTCCGTTCGTCGGCCGTCACCGTGGTCGCAACTCCTTCTCCGTTCTCACCGGAAGGACGCCTGTCCCTCCGGACGTCAGGGCCGTCCCCGGCCGCGGTGCGCGGCCGGGGACGGCGGTGGTGGTCCGCTCAGTAGCTGACGGTGGACTCGTCCCCGCTGTCCGTGATGATGGCCAGTCCGGCACTCGTCCCCAGCAGGGAGGCGCCCGCCCGCAGCAGTTCGAGGCCCTGACCGTAGCTCTTGATCGAACCGGAGGCCTTGACCCGGACTCCGTCCCGCGCCCGGTCAACAAGGTAACGAACACTGGTCGGATTCGCAGTTTCGATCTGCCCGCTGCTGGCGTTCTTCAGGAACGCGGCACCGGCCTCCATGGCCAGCTCGACCGCCGCCTCCTTCTCGGCGTCGGTCAGCAGCGGCAGTTCCAGCATGACCTTCACGGGCAGGCCCGACGCCCGCACGACCCCCGCGATGTCCTCACGGAAGTCGTCGTAGCGGCCGCTCTTGAGCCAGCCGATCTGGACGCCGATGTCCAGCTGGTCCGCCCCGAGCCGGGCGATCTCCTCGGCCTCGGCCGCCTTGCCGGCACTGGTCATCACACCGACGGTCGGGAAGTCGAGCGCGGTGGCGACCTCGACCCCGGTGCCCTTGAGCTCGGAGACCACGAGGGGCAGCCAGGAGGCGGGCACCATCGCCGCGTTGAAGCCGTGGGTGACGGCCTCGCGGGCGTGGGCGGCCATCTCCTCGCGGGTGGCGTCCGGGTCGATCTTGGTGTGCTGGATGTAGGACGCCAGCTCGGCCGGGGTGAGGTCGAGGTCGGTGACGTCGGCTGTGGTGGTGCTGGACATGGGGTTCTCCCTGGGAAGTGAGGTGCGGCCGGGGCCCGGCGGGCGGACCGCCGGCCGGGTCTTTGCGGAGGTGGCCGCAGGGTGACCGGAGCGGGCCGCGCGGCCCGGGCTCCTGAGGAACGTGTGCGGGCGGGTCAGACCTTGGACGCGTACTCCTCCGGCACGACGACGTCCTCGCCGCCGAACCACCGGGGGGCGTCCACACCGCAGTACAGGCCGATGTTGCCCCAGGGCTCGAAGGCCCCGGTGCGCACGACGGCCTTCGCCTGGCGGGCGAGGTCGCCGAGCATCTCGGCGTGCGGGCGGGTGGTGAACTCGGCGCCCGTGAAGCGTCCCTGGAGCCACGCGTCGAGACGGGGGTGGTGCGTGGGGACGTTCTCCGCGCGGACCACGCCCTCGACGACCAGCTCGTCGGCGATCAGGTCGAGGACCGTCCGCAGGTCGGGCAGGTTCTCGGCGATGGCCAGGTCGATGCGGTGGGCGTCGCGCGGCACGGGGAAGCCCGCGTCGACGACGAGCAGCAGGTCGGTGTGGCCGAGGGTGGCCAGGACGCCGCTCAGTTCGGCATGGAGGATGCCGGAGCGCTTCATGGTCGTTCTGCCTTTCTTCCGCGGCCTCGTGGGGAGGCCGGCTCGGATGGGGCGGGCCCGGATGCCGGTCGGGCCCGGAGGGGCGGGGCGCCTACGCGGCGGCCGGGGCCGCCCCGGTGGCGAGGGTCATCACGGACTCCTCGGTGGCCTCGGCGGTGTCGACGACGGCCACCAGGCGGCCCTCGCTCATCACCGCGATGCGGTCGGTCAGGGTGAGGAGTTCGGGCAGGTCGGACGACGAGCAGAGGATCGCCAGGCCCTTGTCCGCGAGCGCGGACAACTGGGCGTAGATCTCCGCCTTGGCGCCGATGTCCACACCCCGGGTGGGCTCGTCCAGGATCAGCACCCCGGGGTCGATGGCCAGCCAGCGGCCCAGTACGGCCTTCTGCTGGTTGCCGCCGGACAGCGAGGTGATGGGCTGGCCGAGGGTGGCCGTCTTCACCCGCAGCCGCTGCGCCTGCTCGGCGGCCGCCTCGTCGAAGGCGCGGCGCCGGACGAGGCCGAGGCGGCTGAACGTCTTCGCGGTGAGCGCGCCGATGTTGTCGCCGACGCTCATCGTGGTGAGCAGGCCCTGGGCACGGCGCTCGCCGGGCACGAACGCCAGCCGGCGCTCGACGCTCGCGATCGGGTTGCGCCGCTCGTAGGGCCGGCCCAGCAGCTCCACGGTGCCCCCGGTGCCGGGCTCCCCGCCGAAGAGGTTGTGCAGCAGTTCCACCCGGCCGGAGTCCGGCAGCCCGGCCACTCCGAGGATCTCGCCCGGACGCAGCTCGAAGGAGACGCCGTGGTGACGCCGTCCGCCGAGGTCCCGCACCTTCAGGGCGGGTGCCGCGGACGCGGACGGGCGGGACGCCTGGTCCGCGCGGCGGGTGAAGCCGCCCAGCTCACGGCCGACCATCGCGGCGACCGCCTGGTCCGGGTCGGTCTCCTCGGCGCGCCAGGACGCCACGTGGGCGCCGTCCCGCAGCACCTGGATGTGGTCGGCGAGCTGGAACACCTCGGGCATGCGGTGGGAGACGTAGAGCATGGTCGTCCCGGCCGCCTTCAGTCTGGCCATCAGGGCGAACAGCCGGTCGGCCTCCGCGGGCGTGAGCATCGCCGTCGGCTCGTCCAGGATCAGCACCCGGCAGCCCCGGGCGATGGACCGGGCCACCACGATGAGCTGCTGCGTCGCCAGGTCCAGGGTCCGCACGGAGGCGTTCGGGTCGAGGTCGAGGTCGAGTTCGGTCAGCAGCTCGGCGGTCCGCTCCAGCATCCTGCGCCGGGAGGGGAACCAGCGGTTGCCGGGTTCCACACCGCTGAGCACGTTCTCGGCGACGGTCCGGTCGAGCAGCAGCGACAGTTCCTGCGGGACGATGGCCACGCCGTGCCGGCCGAGCATGGTGCTCGGCTCGTAGGAGGAGACCTCCTCGCCGAAGACGGTGACGCTGCCCTCGCTGGGCGGCTGGAGCCCGGCGAGGATCTTCAACAGGGTCGACTTTCCGGCGCCGTTCTCCCCCAGCAGCGCGGTGATCCCGCCCGCGGGCACGTCGAAGGAGACGTCCCGCAGGGCGCGGACCGGGCCGAAGTTGCGGCTCAGGCCCCGGATGCGGACGGCCGGGCCGGCGGCGGCCGGCTCCGTCGTGCGGTCCGGGCCGCCCGGGGCGGCGTCGCGGGGTGCGGCGGTCATCAGTCCTCCACGGTCGCGTCGGCGAGGTTGTCGCGGGTGATGAACTGCGCCCCGGTGTCCACGCCCTTGATCTCGGTGCCCTCGGTGAGGAAGTCGTTGAGCACCTTGACGGCCTGGTAGCCCTGCTCGGCCGGGTTCTGGCTGATGGTGAAGTCCAGGACGCCCCGCTCGATGTACTCGGAGGTCTGGGTCAGCAGGTCGAACCCGCCCATCGTGATGTCGTCGACCTTGCCGGACTGGGCGACCCACTTGGCGGCGGCCGTGGTGGAGCAGCAGTCCAGACCGGCGACGGCCACCACGCCGGACTGCCCGGACATGCTGGACTCGACGGTGTTGTAGGCGCTGTTCGGCTCATTGCCGACGTTGACCGGACCGACGATCTTCAGGCCGCTGCCGTCCAGCCCCTCCTTGAACCCGTTGAACCGGTCGTGCGACCAGCCGGCGCCGGTGTCCACGGAGAAGACCACGACAGACTTGCCGTTGACGTCACCGTCGAGCTTCTTGCGCAGTTCCTCGGCCTGCGCCTTGCCGGAACCCTTGAGGTCCTGGCCGACGAAGCCCATCTGCTCGGAGTCCGGGTTGTCGGTGTTGAAGGAGATGATCGGTATGCCCGCCTTGTAGGCCTGGCTGATCACCGGCTTGAGGGCGTCGCTGGAGGCGGAGGAGACGGCGAGCCCGTCCACCGCCTTCTGCTGGATGAGCGTCTGGATCTCGGAGACCTGCTTGGCCGCGTCGCCGCCGGTCGGTCCGATGAGGGAGACGTCGGCGCCGAACTCCTTGCCCGCCTTCTCCATGCCCGCCGTGATCGGGGTGGCGAAGGCCAGCGACGGGTCGTGGTAGCTCAGCTTGATGCGCATCGGCTTGTCGGCGTCGAGCCGCTCCTGGATGTAGGGGGCGAGCTCGAAGGAGCCGTCGGCGGCACCGCCGGCGTCGGCCGCGGTGACGGCGCCGCACGCGGTGAGGGACAGGGCCGCGGCGGCGGCCGTCGCGGCGGTGAGGCATCTGCGGAGGGTACGCGGGGACATCGTGGCTCCTTGGTGTGCGAGAGGGGCGTCCGTGGGCGGCGGTTGGGCGCGACGGCACCGGGACGCGGCCCGGACGGCCGGTGAGGGGGTACGAGTGGGCTGCGGTCAGGCGCGGGACTTGCGCTTGCGCTGCCAGGTGTCGGCTGCGACGGCGGCGACGATGACGAGACCGGTGACGACGGTCTGCCAGAAGGACGAGATGCCCTTGATGTTGAGGATGTTCTGCAGCAGGCCGATGAAGGCGACACCGATGACGGTGCCCCACATCGTGCCCGACCCGCCGAAGAGGGCGGCGCCGCCGATGATGACGGCCGAGATGACGGTGAGTTCCAGGCCCTGCCCGGTCACGCCCTGCACGTAGGAGAGGAAGGACAGACCGAGGACGCCGGCCAGGCCCGCCGTGAAGCCGGACAGGACGAAGGCGGTGAGCTTGACCCGCTTGACGTTGACGCCGACGAGCCGGGCGGCCTCGGGATTGCCGCCGACCGCGTAGGTGTTGAAGCCGAAGCGGGACCGGGCCAGCAGGATCACGCCGACCGCGGCGACCACGGCGAAGAAGACGAACTGCATCGGGATCAGGCCGAACAGCCGTCCCTGGCCGAGGAGGTTGAACTCCGCGACGCCGGGCTGGGAGGCGCTGAGGGAGATCGGGGCGCCGTCGGAGATGAGCAGCGCGATGCCGCGGAAGACACTGAGCGTGCCCAGGGTGACGATGAAAGACGGCACGCCCAGCATCACCACGGCCAGGCCGTTGAGGAGTCCGGCGACGACCCCGACGGCCAGGCCCACGCCCATGGCCAGGGGCCAGCTCCAGCCGTCCGAGATGAGCATGCCGGTGGAGATCGCGGACAGCGCGTAGATGGAGCCGACCGACAGGTCGATCTCGCCGTTGAGGATGACGAAGGTCACCCCGATGGCCATGATGCCGATCTGTGCGATCTGCTGGCCCACCGAGAGCAGGTTGTCCGACTGGGCGAACGTCGGTGAGAGCACGGTGCCGAGGACGAACAGGGCGACGAGCGCGGCGAAGACACCCGACTCCCGGGCGTGCAGCAGCCTGCGCAGGGCCGCGGGGAAGCGGCCGGTGCCCTCGTCCGCGGCGGGGGAGGAGGACGGCGGGGTGGGGACCGGAGGCTTGGACAGGGTCGAGGTCACGAGGCGTTTCCAATCAGGGCGTTCAGCTGGGCTCTGGTGGGGAGGGCGGGGACGACTCCCGCGATCGACACGGTGTGGGAACCCGCGACCGCGGCGAACTCGGCGGCGCGTTCGACGGGTTGGCCTTCGGCCAGGGCCACCGCGAAGGCGGCGGTGAAGGAGTCGCCGGCGCCCGTGGTGTCGACGACGGCCGGCGCCGGGTGCGGCGGCACCGTGCCGGTACCGGAGTCCTGGGCGACGAGTGCGCCCGCGCCGCCCCGTGTGATGACGACGACGCCTCCGGTGCGCGCGCGGAGGGCCTCGGCCAGCTCCTCGTCGCCGAGGCCGTGCCCCTCGCCGAGGCCGAGGAGGACGGGCGCCTCCGTCTGATTGGGCGTCAGGACGTCGATCAGCGGCCAGCACGCGTCGGGGAGCGGCCGGGCGGGGGCCGGGTTGAGCAGGGTGCGGGTGCCGGTCTCGCGGCCCGCGCGCAGCGCGGCGACCACGGCCTCCTCGGGGATCTCCATCGAGACGACGAGCACGTCGGCGGAGGCGATCTCCGCGCGGAACGCGTCGACGGCGGCGGCGTCCAGTTCGTCCAGGGCGCCCGGTGCGATCGCGATGCGGTTCTCCCCGGACGGCTCGACCAGGATGAAGCCGACCATGGTGGGCGCCTGGGCGGTCACCACGTGCTCGGCACCGACCCCCTCGCGCTGCCACAACTCCCGTGCGGAGCGGCCGAACTCGTCGTCGCCGACGGCGGTGAGCAGCGAGACCTCGGCGCCCAGCCGGGCGGCGCCGATGGCCTGATTGCTGCCCTTCCCTCCGGCGCCCGCGTCGAACAGGCCGCCCGAGACGGTCTCCCCTGCGGAAGGTGCCTTCGGCACCCGCATGGTGAGCCCGGCTCCATAGCTTCCGACAACCGCGATCTTCATCGGCACACCACTTTGTGTATGGACAACTATGTACAAGCGAGAGCGTAGGTATAGGGATGTCCATAGTCAACGGTTCTCGGACAGAAGATTTCCGGACAGTGTCCGGGGTGTGTCGCCCGACGGCGGGCGGGGGCGGGGGCGGAGGCGGAGCAGGCGGCCAGGCCCTCAGGCCCCGTCCCCCCGTCCCATGTCACCCCCGTCCCCCCGTCGCTCGCGCGCTCCGTGTGCCTTCCTCAACCGGCCGCCGGCAGGCGCACGCCCACCATCGCCACGTCGTCGTCGCCGTCGTCGTCCGGCAGCCGGTCCAGCAGCGTGTCGCAGCAGACCTCCAGCGGCGCCCCGGTCAGGTCCGCGGCCTGACGGCGCAACCGCTCCAGCCCCGTGGTGAGGTCCTCCGTGCGACGCTCCACCAGGCCGTCGGTGTACAGCAGCAGGGTCGCGCCGGGCGGCAGCGGCTCAACGGCGCTCTCGGGCCGGGGGGCGGGGTCGACCCCGAGCATCGGGGACCGGCCGCCGTCGAGGAAACGGGCCGTGCCGTCCGCCCCGGTCAGCAGCGGCGGCGGATGCCCCGCGACGGAGTAGCGGAGCCGGAAGCGGCCCGGTTCCGGGCGTTCCACCCGGGCCAGGACGCAGGTGCCGGTGAACTCCGGGTGGAGGGTCTGCACGGCGACGTCCAGACGGCCCAGGATCTCCCCGGGGGGTTCCTGCCGGTCGAGGGCCAGACCCCGGAGCATGTTCCGCATCTGGCTCATGGTGACGGCGGCGGGCAGATCGTGTCCGGCCACGTCACCGATGGTCAGGACGGTGGCCCCGTCCCGCAGCACGAAGCAGTCGTACCAGTCGCCGCCGACCTCGGCCGCCGCACTGCTGGGCCGGTACCGGACGGCGATGCCGAGGTCCGGCACCTCCGGCGGCTCGGTGAGCAGACTCTGCTGGAGGGCGAGCGCCACCTGCCGCGTGCGCTGGTACTCGAACGCCTTGCTGAGCGGCGCGTCGGCGCGTTCCAGCAGCGTCCGCAGCAGACCGATGTCGGACGGCCCCAGGGGCGGCCGGTCGCCGCACGCGGAGGCGGTCACCAGAGCGGCGGTGGTGCCGTCGACCACCACGGGGAGCAGGACGGCACTGTTGGCCCCGGGCGCCGTCCACGGCTCGGTGCCGGGCGGGACCAGGTCCGGCGGCGGGGAGCCGGGCGGGAACACGGCGTGGACGGTGCGCCGGGCGTCGGCGGCGCGGGTGAGCGGACTGTCGGGGGCGAGGTGGTCGGAGTGGGGCGGGGGCAGGGAGGGCAGGCCCTCGCGCGTGGTGGCGGCGACCCGTTCGGCGGTGAGCGGGGCGCCCGGCGGCCGGGGCAGGGCCTGGGGGAGGAGGTAGACGGCGCACGCGTCGGCCAGGTCGGGCACGATCACCTCGGCGAGAGCGGTGAGCATGTCGTCGAGGCGCACCGTGTCGGCGGTGGCGGCGGCGGCCCGGGCCAGCAGGTCCTCGCGGCGGGCCTCCTGCCATTCCTGCTCCACGTCCGTGCAGGTGCCCATCCATTCGATCACCGTGTCCCCGTCGCGGACCGGTGCGGCCTCGACCGCGAAGTGCCGGTATCCGGAGGTGGCCGTGCGCAGCCGGTAGGTGTGGGTGAAGCGCGGCCACACCTCGGCCAGGGCCCGCCCCCACTCCTGGAGAAGGGCGTCCCGGTCGTCGGGATGGACCGCGGCGGTCCAGCCGTCGCCCCGGAACTCCTCCCAGCTCTGCCCGGTCACCCGCTGCCAGCCGGGGCTGGGCTCGGTGACCCCGCCGTCGGGCGCGGTCACCCACACGATCTGCGTGCCCGCGTTCACCAGACTCCGGTAGCGCAGCAGCGCGCGGCGCCGCTCCTCGGACAGCACGCGGATCCGCTCGGCCGCGGTGACCTGCTCGGTGACCTCCGCGATGACGCCCAGGACGCCCCGGCCGCCGTCGCTGAACGTGGTGCGGGAGATGCTGAAGGTGAAGAAGCGGACCTTCTCCCGCGACGGCTCGGGAAAGGCCACGTCGATGGGCACCGCCGTGAGGACCTCGGGCGTGCCGGTGGCGTAGACCCGGTCGTAGATGGCGAAGTAGCCGGACTGGGCGAGGTCCGGGAACGCCTCCCGCAGGGGATGGCCCAGGGGGCGGTCGCCGAAGGTCTTCCGGTAACGCTCGTTGAAGTACCCGAGCCGGTGTTCCGGCCCCCGCGTGATCATCACGCCGATGGGGGCGGGGTCGAAGACCTCGAGCCGCATGACGCCTCCAGTCGCCCGGTCCGGATCCCCAGCGGGCGGGCGGAGCAGGCCCCGGGGCGGGCAGCACAGGCCCAGTACCCCGCACCCGGGGGCCGATGCGGACCGGTCACGTGCCCGGCCGGTCGGTGAGCCGGTCCGCGGGGCGGCCGCCGTACCGACACCTGCCGGACGCGGTCAGCGTCCACCGGGAGCCGCACGCCGCCCCCCAGGGCGCCCGGTCGGGGCCCCGGACGCCGCGGGCCCTCGGCCTCCACGGTGCGCGGGCGGCCGACGGCCGGCAGCGGCGCGACGGCCACGGCCGGCCGGGTCCGCCGTCCGCGTCCGTGCAAGGCGGCGCACGGCAGACGGGAATGTGACGACAGGACCTAACCCGGCTCCTGCCGCCCGTCGTCGGCGGGGTGCGTGGGGTCCTGCACGCGCGGATGTTCCTGGGTGGAGCCCGGCGCGGCGCGGTGCGGGGCGGCCGGGCTGTACGGCGACTGCGGGGGAGGGGGCGGGCGGCGGTCGCCGGGGGCGCCCATGCCGGCCTCGGGGACGCGGACGGCGAGCAGGGCGGTGTCGTCGCCGCTCGGCGCGATGCGGTCCAGCAGCGCGTCGCAGAAGTCGTCCACCGTGTGGCGGGCCAGCATCGAGGCGTGGTGGCGCAGGGTGGCCATGCCGAGGTCGATCGGGCGTCCCCTGCTCTCCACGAGGCCGTCGGTGTACAGCAGCAGCGTGGACCCCGGCGGGAGGTCCTGGCGTGCGTCGGGCCACGTCAGTCCCAGGTGGAGGGCGGCGTTCATGCCGATCAGGGGACCGTGCCCGCCGGTGAGGTACCGCGTGCCCCCGTCGGGGGCGATCAGCAGCGGGGGAGGGTGTCCGGCGTTGGACCAGTGCAGCTGCCAGGGTCCCCCCTCCGGGCCCTCGATCCGGGCGAACACCAGGGTGGCCATGGGCGCGTCGCTGGTGTTGGTCACCGCGTCGTCCACCCCGTGGACGACCCCACTGGGCGGTTCCTGCCGGTCCCAGGCCACGGCGCGCAGCATGTTGCGCACCTCCGCCATGTGGGAGGCCGCCTCCAGGTCGTGGCCGACCACGTCCCCGATGACCAGCGCCATGACGCCGTTCTTCAGCAGGAAGGCGTCGTACCAGTCGCCCCCCACCTCCAGCGCGCTCTGCGCGGGCACGTACCGGGCCGCCATCCGCAGGTGGTCGACCTGGGGGAGCGGGGTGAGCAGCTGGCGCTGCATGGTCTCGGAGACGTCGCGCTGCTCGTTATAGAGCCGCACGTTGTCCAGCACCAGGGCCAGGCGCCGGCCGAGGTCGGTGAGCAGCCGGACCTCCTCGTCGGTGTGGGCGGGCGCCTGCGCGGTGCGGGCCACGGTCAGCAGGCCGTAGGACCGCCGCCGGGCCCGCAGCGGCACGGACACGGCGGTGCGGCCACCGAGCTCGTCGAACAGGGGCCGGTAGGCGACGGCGAGCGGTCCGTCGGCGGCGGCGCGCAGGTCCCGCGCGTCGATCCTCACGGGCTCGTCCTCACGGCCGCGGAGTCCGCCCGCCGGGACCGCCCCCGGCGGCAGTGGACCCTCCAGCCGGCTCGCCCGGCGGGGGTGCGTACCGCTGCGCACGGCGACGCGTTCGAGGGCGCCGTCCTCCTCGGGGTACAGGTCGACGGCGGCCCACTCGCCCAGCATCGGGACCAGCAGCCGCAGCAGGCGGCGGATCCGGCCCGGGGAGTCGTCGCCGGACATCAGCACCTCCGACGCGTCCTCCATCAGGTGCAGCCGGTCCGTCAGCGCCTCCAGTGCGGCGGTGTGCGCCGCCGTCCGCTCCTCGGCCTCGCGCTGTGCGCTGTAGTCGCTGAAGGCCACCACCAGGCCCACGGTTCGGTCCGCCTCCCGCAGCGCGGTGGCCGCCCAGTGGATCGGCATGACCGAGCCGTCGGACCGCAGGAAGTGGTCCTCGCTGCCGGCCGCGGCGGCCCCCGCACGGTCCAGCGGGGTGAGCAGCGGGCACTGCGACCGCGGCAGCGCACTGCCGTCGGCGCGGCGGTGCAGCAGGTCGTGCAGGTCCCGGCCGGTCATCCGGTGCGCGGGGCGGCCCAGCAGCCGCTCGGCCCACGGGTTGGCGTAGGTGATGCGGCCGGAGGTGTCGGTGGTGAGGACACCGACCCCCGCGTCCCGCAGCACCACGTGCGGGAAGTCGGACTCGGACACCACCCGCGGGGTGTTCATCTGTCGTCCCCTCGTCGTCCCGGAACCGCCAGGCGGGCCCTCACGGCGCCCGCCGCTCCCTGCAGGCCGTGCGACGGGCGGGCACCACGTCCGTGCACCCCTCCAGTGTGCCGGTCCGGACCGGCACAGGCGCGGAACGGCGGCACCGTCCGGCCCGGTGTCCCGGCCGTGCCCGCTCAGTGCCCCAGCCAGGCGAGCGCGGCCACCGCCAGGGCGGCGACACCCGTGTCCAGGGTCGGCTGGAGCACGGGGGCGAACGCGGCGCTGTGGTTGACCGGCACGTCCTCGCCGACGGTGCCCCCGCGCACCGCCTCGGCGTGGAGCGCGGGGTCCGTGCCGCCGATCGCCCAGTACGTGTAGGGGGCGCCGAAGGCCGCCGGGATCCTGCTCATGTCCTCGCTGGCCGTCTGCAGGTCCGCGGTGCGCGCGGCGTCCCCGAAGTACCCGGCGAACGCGTCGGCGACCCGCCGCGTCACCTCCTCGTCGTTGACGGTCGGCGGGAAGGAGGCGATCTGCTCGATCAGGGGCGCCTCGGGACAGCGGGACGCCCGGCACTCGGCCTCGACGACGCGCCGGACGGCCTCCAGGACACGGGAGCGGGTGGTCCCGTCGTACGTGCGGATGCTGACCTCCAGGACGGCCCGGTCCGGGATGACGTTGGGGCCGCTCCCGGCGTGGATGCTGCCGACCGTCAGCACGGCGGGGGTGGTGGCGGCCACCTCGCGGGACACGATCGTCTGCAGGCGCAGCACGATCGCGGCGGCCGTCACGACCGGGTCGACCGCGGCCTGGGGCATCGAGCCGTGGGCCCCGCGCCCGTGGACGGTGATGCGCAGACTGTCGGCGGCGGACAGGAAGGGCCCCGGGCGGGTGCCGACGTGACCGGCGGGGTGGGGCAGGACGTGCTGGGCGAGGACGACGTCGGGGCGCGGCGCCTTCGTCACGAGCCCGTCGGCGATCATGGCGTCGGCGCCGTCCCCGTTCTCCTCCGAGGGCTGGAAGAGGGCCACGAAGGTGCCCCGCCAGGACGTCCGGTCCGCGGCCAGCAGGCGTGCGCACCCGGTCAGGCAGGCGACGTGCACGTCGTGCCCGCAGGCGTGCATGACCGGTCGTTCGACCCCGTCGCGGTCGGTCGCCGTCCTGGTGGACGCGTACGGCAGACCGGTCCGTTCCAGGACCGGCAGGGCGTCCATGTCCGCCCGGGCCATGACGACCGGGCCGTCCCCGTTCACCAGGACGCCGATCACCCCCGTGCCGCCGACGCCCTCCGTGACGTCGTAGCCGGCGGAGCGCAGGGCCTGCGCGGCCCGTCCCGCCGTGCGGTGTTCCCGCAGGCCGAGTTCCGGGTGCCGGTGCAGGTCCCGGTACAGCTCCTCCACGTGGGGGCGGACGGCCGGGAGGCCGGCCCGCACGGCGCGGGCGGACGACGGGGTGGGGGCGGGCCGGGTCATGGGGCTCCTCGCTCGGCGGGCTGCGACGCGTCACCGGAGCGGGTACCCCGATGCGGCCCGCCGCGAGCGGGGACGCCGGCCGGCGAACCGGCGGACCGGCGCACCGGCGAACCGGTAAGCCGGTGACGATCCGTTCCGGAGGCCCTGGAGGCCCCGGGGCCCCGGAAACCCCGGAGGCCCCGCAGCCCGCGGACGCCGCGGATGCCCCGAACACACCGGAAGGCACCCGTGCCCCCTGTTCCGGGACGACCGGCACGAGTCGGTCACCGGTGTGGCTCCCGTCACCCCCCGATCGCCTCCCGAGTGGTCTCATCGCCCACTGCACGAGTCATCACTGTGTAGTTCCCATACATAGGTGTGCAGGCGAGGTGTCCGTACTGTTTCCGGCCATGACAAGCGAACTCCCCCCTTCCCCCGCCCTCGCGGAGCCGCGCGGCGCAGGGGTCGATCTGACGTCCCGGGTCGCCCTGGTCACCGGGGGCGGCAGCGGCATCGGCAAGGCGTGCGCCACGGCCCTGGCCGCGGCGGGCGCCACGGTGCACGTGGTCGACCGGGACGCCGACGCGGCCAAGGCGGTCGCCGCGGACATCGGCGGGGAGGCGCACATCGTCGACCTGGCCGACCCCGTGGCGCTCGACGCCCTGCCCGCCGAGGTCGACATCCTCGTCAACAACGCGGGACTCCAGCACGTCGCTCCGCTGACCGAGTTCCCCCCGGACCGCTTCGACCTCATCCAGCAGGTGATGGTCACCGCCCCCTTCCTGCTGATGCGCCGCAGCCTGCCGCACATGTACGCGCACGGCTGGGGCCGGCTCGTCAACATCTCCAGCGTGCACGGCATCCGGGCGAGCGCCTACAAGTCGGCCTACGTCGCCGCCAAACACGCGCTGGAAGGGCTGAGCAAGGTCGCCGCGATCGAGGGCGCCCCGCACGGGGTGACCAGCAACTGCATCAACCCCGGCTACGTCCGCACCCCCCTGGTGGAGAACCAGATCCGGGACCAGGCGGCGGCGCACGGCATCAGCCCCGGCGACGTCCTGACCACGGTGATGCTGACCCGTTCCCCCGTGAAGCGACTGCTGGAGGCGGACGAGGTCGCCGCCGCCGCGCTGTGGCTGTGCGGCGGCCACAGCAGCTACGTCACCGGCATCTCCCTGCCCCTCGACGGCGGCTGGGGAGCCACCTGACCCACCCGCCGCCGCACCCCCCCCTTCGCCCGGCCGCCGGCCGCCGGCCGCCGTCGCCGGACCCCCGCTCCCCGTCCCCACGTCCGCCGCACCGTCCCCAGAACGCGCCCCCCACACGCCGTCCCCCACACGCCGTCCCCGCACCCCGTCGAGAACCGGTGAACCCATGACCGACACCACGCCCGCCCAGCAGGGCGAGTCCCGCTCCGGCATCGCCCGCATCGTCGGCGCCAGTCTGATCGGCACGACCGTCGAGTGGTACGACTTCTTCCTCTACGGATCCGCCGCCGCGCTGGTGTTCAACACCCTCTTCTTCCCCAGCAGCGACCCGCTGGTGGGAACCCTGCTCGCCTTCATGACCTACGCGATCGGCTTCCTCGCCCGGCCGATCGGCGGCATGGTCTTCGGGCACTTCGGCGACAAGATCGGCCGCAAGAAGCTGCTGGTGCTCAGCCTGCTGATGATGGGCGGCGCCACCTTCGCCATGGGTCTGCTGCCCACCTACGGCACCATCGGCGTCGGCGCCCCCATCCTGCTGACGGTGCTGCGGCTCGTCCAGGGCTTCGCGCTCGGCGGCGAGTGGGGCGGTGCCGTGCTGATCGTCTCCGAGCACGGGGGCGACAAGCACCGCGGCTTCTGGGCCTCCTGGCCGCAGTGCGGCGTGCCCGCGGGCAACCTGCTGGCCACCGCCGTTCTCGCGGTGCTGGCCTCCGTCCAGTCCGAGGCCGCCTTCCAGTCCTGGGGCTGGCGCATCCCGTTCCTGCTGTCCGGGGTCCTGGTCGTCATCGGCCTGTGGATCCGCGTCTCGGTCTCCGAGTCGCCGGTCTTCCTCGCCGCCCAGGCGCGGGCCGAGGCGGAGGCGGCCCGGGGCGCCAAGGTGGCCCCGCCCGTCGTCGAGGTGTTCCGGCGCAGCTGGCGCGAGGTGCTCGGAGCCATCGGCGTCCGGTTCGGCGAGAACATCTCGTACTACATCGTGACCTCCTTCCTGCTGGTCTACGTCACCACCCACCTCGACCTGCCGAAGAGCACCGCCCTCAACGCCGTCCTGATCGCCTCCGCCGTCCACTTCGTCACCATCCCGCTGTGGGGGGCACTCTCCGACCGGCTGGGCCGCAGGCCGGTGACGCTGATCGGAGCGGTCGGCATGGCGCTGTGGGCCTTCGCCTTCTTCACCCTGGTGGACTCCGGGTCGTTCCTCGTCATCACCTTCTCCGTCACCGTGGGCATGCTGCTCCACGGCGCCATGTACGGGCCGCAGGCCGCCTTCATCTCGGAGATGTTCGACACCAAGGTCCGCTACTCCGGGGCGTCGGTGGGCTCGCAGCTCGCCTCGATCCTGGCGGGCGCGCTCGCCCCGATCATCGCCGTCGAACTCCTGCGGCGCTTCGGCTCCTCGACGCCCATCGCCCTGTACCTCTCCGCCGCGGCCGTGGTCACCGCCGTCACGGTCCTCGTCGTCCGGGAGACCCGTGGCCGTGACCTGACCGTCCCGCTCACCGAGGCGGCGCCCGAGCGGAAGGCGGCCACGCCGGTCGCCGACGGCGAGCGGGTCTGACCGCCTCGGCGGTACGCCCCGTCGGCGCCCCGCGCTCGCCCCGGGTTCACGGACCCGGGGCGGGCGCGTTGCGCCTCCGGTCCGTGCGGCGGTTTTGGGGGGCGTGGGCGGGCGCGCCGGGCGCGTGGGACGGCCGTCGGCCCGCGGGGGAGACTCCGGCCACTCGGAGCGCCTTCGGCCCGTCGGCCCAGCGGGCCGGCGCAGGACGCGGGTCAGCGCAGGAGCAGCTGGACGATGGCGAGCGAACCGACGACGACGATGAACACCCGCAGGGCGGACGGCGGGAGCCGCCGGCCGACCTTCGCGCCCACCTGGCCGCCGATCGCGGACCCCACCGCGATGAGGAGGACGGCCGTCCAGTCGAAGTCGGCGGCGAACAGGAAGAACAGGGCGGCGATGGTGTTCACGACGGCCGCGAGGACGTTCTTCACCGCGTTGAGGCGCTGGAGGGTGTCGTCGAGCAGCATGCCCATCAGGGACAGGTAGATGATCCCCTGGGCGGCGGTGAAGTAGCCGCCGTAGACGCTCGCGAGGAGGAGCCCGCCGAACAGCACCGGGCCGCCGTCGGCGCGGGCGGACGTGCCGTTGCGGGCCCGGTGCCGCTGCACCCGGGCGGAGATGCGGGGCTGGAGCACGACCAGGACGAGGGCGAGCGCGACGAGGACCGGGACGATCGTCTCGAAGGCCGTCGACGGGAGGGTGAGCAGCAGCATCGCCCCGGCGAGGCCGCCGGCCGCGGCGGCGACCCCGAGCCGCAGGACCAGGCGGCGCTGGCCCTTCAGCTCCTCCCGGTAGCCGATGGCACCGCTGATCGAGCCGGGGATCAGACCCAGCGCGTTGGACACCGTGGCGGTCACCGGCGGCAGTCCGGTGGCGAGCAGCACCGGGAAGGTGATCAGGGTCCCGGACCCGACGATGGTGTTGATGGTGCCCGCGCCGACTCCGGCGGCGAACACCGCCAGTGACTCCCAGATGGACAAGGCCATCTCCTTCACGATCGTGTGGAAACCTCCCCGCCGTGCAGGGTCGAGGGGCCGCACCGATCATGCATGAGGAGCGCCGGCCGCGGTGGGGCGGGGCCCGGACCGCCCAACCGGAACGCGGACGGCTCCGTTCGGGCCCGGAGGCATGCCGTCCGGAACGGCGACAGCCCCGTCCGTAGGGCCGGACGGGGCTGTGCTCGGGACGGTCAGGCGCGTCGCCGGGCCCACATGGGGGTGATGAGCGCGATGAGCACGGCTGCGATGCCGATCTGGAAGATGTGGCGGATCCAGTCGATGCCGCCGGTGTCCCGCACGCCGAACGCGCTGGCCAGTCCGTTGCCGGCAACGGCTCCGATGATGCCCAGGATGACGGTCAGCCACAGCGGGATCGGCTGACGCCCGGGAACGACCAGCTTGGCCAGCAGACCGATGATCAGCCCCGCGATGATGGCCCAGAGGAACGACACGGCAACTCCTTCCGTTCGGATGCCCGGTTCGGGCACCACTCCGCGTGCCCGTGTAAGGACGGCGTAAGCATCACCGGGCGCAACAATTTGCGCGTCCGGTCCGTGGCTGGACTGTCCGTCCAGCGGTTGGACGGTTAGTCTGGCGGCACGGCCGGAAGCCGCCGGGTGCCCGCGAGGGAGGAGGACATGCCGATGCCTGCCGCCGACGAGGAGGGCGCGCTGCACGCGCTGCGCGTGCCGGAACCCCCGCAAGCCCCGGGCACCCCGGGGGCCTTGGCCGCTTCGGATGCCTTCGCTGAGGCCGCTGAGGCCGCTCCAACCGCTGAGGCCGCTCCAACCGCTGCGACCACTCCGACCGCTGCGACGGCTCCGGAGCCTTCGGACGTTTCCCACGCTTCCCCCGCCCCGGCCGCTTCCCCCGCCCCGGCCCTCCCGGATCCCGGGGACCACCGCTCCGCCGAGCGGGACGCCGTCCTGGCCGCCCTGACCCCCGTGATCCACGGTCTGGCCGCCACCTTCGGGCCGGTCTGCGAGGTGGTGCTGCACGACTACCGCCGCCCCGAGGCATCGGTGGTGGCCGTCGCCGGCTCGGTCACCGGACGGGCGGTGGGCGGCGCGATGAGCGAGATCGGCATGCGGCTGCTCGCCCGCGGGGACGAGGCGGCCGACGACCTCAACTACCGCACCCGTACCGCCTCCGGCCGGCTGCTGAAGTCCTCCACGATGCTGCTCCGGGACTCCGGCGGCGCGGTGTTCGGTGCCCTGTGTGTGAACGTGGACGTCACCGCGCTCGACCGGGTGCGGCACCTGCTCGGCGCCCTGACCGGCAGCCCGGACGACCCCGCCGAGCCGCCGACGACCGTCTTCGCCCACGGCATCGACGCCGTCGTGGACGCCGTCGTCGACGCCCAGGCGCGCGGGCACCGCGACTGGGCGGAACTGGACGGCACCGAGCGGGTCCGGCTGTTCCGCGACCTCGACGAACGGGGCGTCTTCACCGTCCGGCGGGCGGTCGAACAGGTCGCCGCCCGGCTCGGCATCTCCCGCGCCTCCGCCTACACCTACCTCTCCCGGGCCCGCGGCACGGCCCGGGAACCCGGCCCGACCCCGCTCGGAGGTACCACGTGACGACCACCGCCCCGCCCGTCACCCTCGACGACGTCCGCGGCGCCGCGGAGCGCCTGTGGGGCGTCGCCCACCGCACCCCGATCCTGCGCTCCCGCACCCTGGACGCGCTCGTGGGTGCCGAAGTGCACCTGAAGGCCGAGAACTTCCAGCGGGGCGGCGCCTTCAAGTTCCGGGGCGCCTACCACGCGGCCTCCCGCCTCACCGCCGATCAGCTGTCCCGGGGCATCGCCGCCTACTCGTCCGGCAACCACGCCCAGGCCGTCGCACTGGCCGCCCGCGAACTCGGCACCCGGGCCGTCATCGTCATGCCCGAGGACGCCCCCCGGTCCAAGCGGTCGGCCACCGAGGGGTACGGGGCCGAGGTGGTGACCTACGACCGCTACACCGGCGACCGCGTCGCCCTGGCCGAGTCGCTGGCCGCCGAGCGCGGACTGACGGTCGTCCCGCCGTACGAGCACCCCGACGTCATCGCCGGCCAGGGGACGGCCGCTCTCGAACTGCTCGACGAGACGGGCGGCCTGGACATGCTGCTCGCACCGGTCGGCGGCGGCGGACTCGTCGCCGGATCGGCCACCGTCGTCAAGGGCCTGTACCCGCGGGCCCGGGTGATCGGTGTCGAGCCGGAGACCGGGGACGACACGCTGCGGTCGCTGCGGGCGGGCCGGCGCGTCGGCATCCCGGTCCCGCACACCATCGCCGACGGCCAGGCGCTGCACATCCCCGGCGAGTTGACGTTCGCCGTCAACCAGCGGCTTCTGGACGACGTGGTCCTGGTCGGCGACGACGAGATCCGGGAGGCGATGCGGTTCGCGTTCGAACGGCTGAAGATCGTCCTGGAGCCGAGCGGCGCGACCCCGCTGGCTGCCCTGCTCACCGGCCGCGCCGGGCCGCTGCCGGAACGGGTGGGGGTCATCCTCTCCGGCGGCAACGTCGACGCCGAGCGGTTCGCCCGGCTCTGCGGCCCGCGGGTCTGACCCGGGGGTCCGGCCCCGACATCGCCCGCCGGCCCGCGGCTCCGCGCCCTGCCGACTCCGCCGCCCCGCCGCCTTCCGCCGCCGCACGCGCACGGCTCCGACCGGCCTGTGCGGCGGCCGGTTCACCCGAATGGCGGCCCCCGGTGGACGGGCGGACGATGGAGTGATGGGGCCCGGCCCCGCCGGTGCCGTCGAGGGGCGGACGGAGGCCGGACCCGGCCGCGCGGAGCGACGGCCGGAAGGAGAAGGATCATGATGGAGGTCAAGACGCTGGACAAGCCGGATGAGCGGCGCGACTTTCCCCGCGGGCACCTGGAAGCGGTCCACATGACGGGTCTGGACTTCGCCGTGGCGACGTTCGAGCCGGGGTGGCGCTGGTCGGAGTCGGTGGGACCCATCGCCGGTACCGACAGCTGCATGGTCCACCACAACGGCTATGTGGTGCGGGGCCGCATGCACATCCGGATGGACGACGGAGCCGAGGGCGAGGTGGGCCCCGGTGACGTCTTCGTCTGCCCGCCCGGCCACGACGCGTGGGTCGTGGGCGACGAGCAGGTGGTCGTGTACGACTTCGCGGGCGGCATGGCGCAGACGTACGCGAAGGCGGACTGAGCGAGACCGGGGTCGCGAACGGCGCGGAGACGAGCGGCGGGCCCACGGTCCGGAGGCACGCGCACCGTCTGCGACGTCTCGCGCGCCGGTCCACCGCCCCCGGTCCACCGCCCCCGGTCCACCGCCCTGCGAGGACCGGGACGTGCCGTCACTGGGGTGCCGTTCCCTGCGCTCCACCCGGCACCGCGCGGGCTCGGAGCTGTGTGCGACGCCCGTGCGGAGCCACTCGGGAGCGGCGCCGCTTCCGGTGTCCGCCGGACGTCGGACGGCCGCAGGCACGCGTTCCGAAGTCGGCCCGAGTCCCCGGCCGGAGCTGCGGTCGATGCCCGGATCGCGTCCCGGCGCCCCCGCGTCCCCGCATCCCCGTGCCGCCCCCGCACCGTGCCCCCTGCCGCCTCCCTGCCGGAACCCCGTGCCGTCCCCGTTCCGCATCCCCGCCGCGCCCCCGGCCCGCGCCGAGAACTTTCCCAGGAGAGAACAGTCATGACGAACGTGATGGACACGACCCAGGCCGACCGCGCTCTCAAGGCCAAGCACCGGGCGATGTGGGCCCAGGGCGACTACCCCTCGGTGGCCGCCGAACTCATCCCCGGGCTCGGGGCGACGCTCGTGGAGGCGTGCGGCGTCGGTCCGGGCGACCGGGTGCTCGACGTCGCGGCGGGCACGGGCAACGCGGCGATCCCGGCCGCGTTGGCCGGCGCGGACGTCGTGGCGTCCGACCTCACCCCCGAACTGCTGGAAGCCGGACGGAAGTTGGCGGAGGAACGGGGTGCGAGGCTGCGCTGGGAGACCGCCGACGCCGAGGCGCTGCCCTTCGAGGACGCGTCCTTCGACACCGTCCTGTCCTGCGTGGGCGTCATGTTCGCCCCGCACCATCAGGCGGCCGCCGGTGAACTGGTGCGGGTCTGCCGGCCCGGCGGCACCCTCGGGCTGGTGAGCTGGACACCGGAGGGCTTCATCGGCCGGATGCTGGCGGCCCTGAAGCCGTACGCCCCGCCGCCCCCGCCCGGGGCGCAGCCGCCTCCGCTGTGGGGGGACGAGAACCACGTGCGTGAGCTGCTGGGCGACCGGGTCACCGACGTGACGGCCGAGCGCCGTACGGTCGTGGTGGACCGCTTCGCGACCCCCGAGGAGTTCCGCGACTTCTTCAAGTCCCGCTACGGTCCGGTGATCAGCGTCTACGCGTCCCTCGCCGGGACCGCGGACCGGGCCGCCGCCCTCGACCGCGACCTGGCCGACCTCGGCCGCCGGCACGACCGCGGAGGGGAGGGCGGCGGCACCGTGCTGGACTGGGAGTACCTGCTGTTCATCGCCCGCAGGGCCGGCTGACACCGGGGCGGGTGACGCGGTGGACCGGCGCGGGGCCCCCGGGCAGCGCCGGTCCGGGGCGCACACCGGCAGCAGTCGTCCGACCACCTCGCTCAGCCGCCGGAGCGGGCGAGGCGAGGTGTCCGGCCTCGGCGAGGCGCGCGGAGACGTCATCGACGGAAGTGAACAACGCGAGGACCTCCGGCTGGGCGGGAACGGTGACCGGGCACGGCGACGTGCCCGCTGCTGTCCAAGCGCTTGCTCACCGTTCCGTCACGGGGTCGCCGCGACCGCCCCGTGGGAGGCGGCGGCCGGCCGGATCCGGCCGACCGGCGAGGCGGACCTGTCCCCGGCACCGGCCCTCCGCCAGCCCTCCACCAGTCAGTCACACAGCCATCCACCGGCCGCGCGCCGGGCCGGTCGGCCGAGAGCCCGGCTCCCGCCCGCCCGGGCCCTCGCCGCAGTCCTCCCGTCGGCCCCGGAGGATCCGTTGCGTCAGCCCGTCAGCACGACCTCCAGGGTGCGGGGCCCGTGCACGCCCTCCACCCGGTCCAGTTCGATGTCACTGGTCGCCGACGGGCCGGAGATCCAGGTCAGCGGCCGGGCAGGGTCGAGGCGCTCCAGGGCCAGGGGCACGGACGTGACGACCTGGTCGGGGACCCGGACGACACAGATGTGATGGTCGGGGACCAGGGTGATCCGCCGCCGCCCCTGGTCGGGGGAGCCGTCCAGCACGATCGTGCCGGTCTCGGCGACGGCCACCGCGCAGGCGGTCACCACACTGTCGGCGCGGTCCAGCTCCGCCGCCGTGCTCTCCGCCCGGCTCACCCCGTCGGCGGACGCGAGCCAGCGCTCGTCCAGCCCGGGCGGCACCAGTACCGACCGCGCCCCGCGCGCCGCGAGCAGCCCCGCGACGACACCGGGCAGGGCATCGGGCGCGCACCGGTGCACGAGCGCCCGGTAGTCGGCCAGGTGCTCCGCGAGCAGGTCCACGGCCTCCTCCGCGCCGCGCTCCCCGTGCTCGCGCGGATCGGCACGCCCAACCGCCCGTTCGTACCGGGCCGGGTCCCCCGGCGACCCGTCGTCCGACGGAACGTCCGCCAGGGCGCGCCGCACCCGGCCCAGGACCAGCTCCCTGCTGCTCACGTCGCTCCGTCCTTCCCGCCGCGCGTGCGCTGCCACCAGTCCCGGAACGGTTCCTCCGGCACCGGCGGCAGGTCCCGCGTCCCGCTCCACGCCCGGCCGGGCCCCGGCAGGGTGCGCGGGTGGAGGCGGCGGGTGCGCGAGGTGAGGCGCTGGCCGGTGCGCAGGACCCGCGGACGGCCGAGCGCCCAGCGGGCCGCCCGCATCGCGGCGCGCTCGGCCGCGTGTCCCTTCGCGGGCCGCAGCACCACCTTGTTGCCGTCCCGGGTGGCCGTACCGCCCTGCACCACCCGTTCCCGCAGGTGCACCAGCACGTCCGGGATGTCGATGGCGACCGGGCAGACCTCGTAGCACGCCCCGCACAGCGACGAGGCGTACGGCAGCGAGGCGTCGAGCTCACTGGCGGTGCCCCGCAGCTGCGGGCCGAGGACGGCGCCGATGGGGCCCGGGTAGACCGAGCCGTAGGCGTGGCCGCCCGCCCGCTCGTACACGGGGCAGACGTTCAGGCAGGCCGAGCAGCGGATGCAGCGCAGGGCCTGGCGGCCCACCTCGTCGGCGAGGGTGTCGGTGCGGCCGTTGTCCAGCAGGACCAGGTGGAAGACGCGCGGGCCGTCGTCGTCCGCGACGCCCGTCCACATCGACGTGTACGGGTTCATGCGCTCGGCGGTCGAGGAGCGGGGCAGCGTCTGCAGGAACACCTCCAGGTCCCGCCAGGTCGGCACGACCTTCTCGATGCCGACCACCGAGATCAGCGTCTCGGGCAGGGTCAGGCACATCCGCCCGTTGCCCTCGGACTCCACCACCACCAGGGTGCCGGTCTCGGCGACGGCGAAGTTGGCGCCCGAGATGCCGACCCTGGCGCGCAGGAACTTCTCCCGCAGGTGCAGCCGGGCCGCCTCGGCGAGGTCGGCGGGGGAGTCGGTCAGCCCGTCGGGGGCCGGGCGTCCCCAGGCGGCCATCTCGCGGGCGAAGACCTCCCGGATCTCGCCGCGGTTGCGGTGGATGGCCGGGACCAGGATGTGCGAGGGCCGGTCCCGGCCCAACTGCACGATCAGTTCGGCCAGATCGGTCTCGTAGGCGCGGATGCCGGCCGCCTCCAGGGCCTCGTTCAGCCCGATCTCCTGGGTGGTCATCGACTTGACCTTGACGACCTCCCTCTCGCCGGTCTCCCGCACGAGTCCGGTCACGATCCGGTTGGCCTCCTCGGCGTCCGCCGCCCAGTGCACGGTGCCGCCGGCCGCGGTGACCGACGCCTCCAACCGCACCAGGTAGTGGTCGAGATGACGCAGCGTGTGGTCCTTGATCCGCCGGCCGGCCTCGCGCAGCTCCGCCCAGTCCGGCAGTTCGGCGACGGCCGCCGCGCGCCTGGCGCGGATGGTCTGCGTGGCGTGCCGGAGGTTGCCGCGCAACCGGGAGTCGCGCACCGCGTCCCGCGCGGCCTCCGGGAAGGCGGGGGCGGGGGCGGGCGGGGTGCCCGCCGGCATCCCCAGGAACGTTCGGCTCATCCGACCGGGTCCTCCTCCGTGCTCGCCAGGATCTCCGCCAGGTGCACCGGCCGCATCCCGGACCGCAGCCTGGTCATCGTGCCGCCGAGGTGCATCAGGCAGGAGTTGTCCGCCGCGCACAGCACTTCGGCGCCCGTCGACTCGGCGTGACGCACCTTGTCCGCGCCCATCGCCGCCGACACGTCGGCGTTCTTCAGGGCGAAGGTGCCGCCGAACCCGCAGCAGTCCTCGGCACCCGGCAGCTCCACCAGCTCCAGTCCCTTCACGGCCTCCAGCAGCCGGCGGGGCCGGTCGCCCAGCCCCAGGGACCGCAGGCCGTGGCAGGTCGGGTGGTAGGTGACCGTGTGCGGGTAGCAGGCGCCGACGTCCGTCACGCCCAGCACGTCCACCAGGAACTCGGTGAGTTCGTAGGTCTTCGGCACCACCGGCGCCAGCGCCGCCGCCAGCGCGTCCCCGCGGCCCTCCGCGCGGGCCCGCTCGCCCATGCGCGGGTACAGCTCCCGCACCATCGCCCCGCACGACCCGGACGGCGTCACGACCGCCTCGTAGTCCCGGAACACCTCGGCGAACCGCAGGGCCAGCGGCTCCGCCTCGTGCCGGTAGCCGGTGTTGTAGTGGGCCTGCCCGCAGCACGTCTGCCCCATCGGGAAGTCCACATCGACGCCGAGCCGGGTCAGCAGCTTCACCACCGCCCGCCCGGTCCCGGGACACAGCGTGTCGTTGACGCAGGTCAGGAACAGGGCGACACGCATCGCGGCTCCTCACGGGTCGATCGTCACGGGTGGAGGTCACGGGTCGATCGTCGGGCGCCTGCAGGGTAGTCCCCGGGGACCGGGCCGGGACAGACCGCGTCAGCCGGCGGCGAGCCGGGCCCGGGCTGGCCCGCCACGGCGGGTCGTCGCCCCGCGGCAGGCAGCACGTCGGCGGCAGGCAGCGGGGTGTTCGGCAGGCAGCGCGGCGGCACGGACCGGGCGAGCAGCCGCCGCGTTCCGCCGGGTCCGCCGGCCCGGCGGGCACGCGGGCCCGCACCAGGACGTCACCCGGTGCGGCCGCCTCGGCGGGCCGGTACGGGCGGGCCCGCCGGTCCAGCGCCGGGGGCCCAGCCGTCCGGCCTTCCGGCGGCCCGGCAGCCCGGCGGCCGGAAGAATGTCATGATCCGGTCTCGTTGACCGGAGGAACATGTGCTGAACTGGGGCGCGGCCCGCCCGTTCGTCCGTCCTTGGAGCCCCGTTGACCGTCACCTACCGTCAGCCCGGTGTCGTCCTGACCGACCACCGCTTCACCGTGCCCCTCGACCACGACGACCCCACCGGGGAGACGATCGAGCTGTTCGCACGGGAGGTCGTCGCCCGTGACCGGGTGGGCCGGGACCTGCCGTGGCTGCTCTACCTCCAGGGCGGCCCCGGCTTCGGGGCCAACCGTTTCATCGGCAAGCAGGCGTGGCTCGGCCGGGCCCTGCAGGACCACCGGGTCCTGCTCCTCGACCAGCGCGGCACCGGCCACTCCACCCCCGCCAACCGGCAGACGCTCCCGCTGCGCGGCGGCCCCGCCGAGCAGGCCGAGTATCTCGCCCGCTTCCGCGCCGACGCCATCGTCCGCGACTGCGAGGCGATCAGGCCGCAGGTCACCGGCGGCGCCCCCTGGACCGTCCTCGGCCAGAGCTTCGGCGGTTTCTGCACGGTCGCCTACCTCTCCACCGCGCCCGAGGGACTCGACGCCGCCCTGATCACCGGCGGGCTGCCCTCGCTGGACGCCCACGCCGACGACGTGTACCGGGCCGCCTACCCGCGCGTCGAGCGCAAGGTCGCCGCCCACTACGCCCGCTACCCCCAGGACGTCGAACGCGCCCGCCGCATCGCCGACCACCTCCTCACCCACGACGTGGTCCTGCCGTCCGGCTACCGCCTCACCGTCGAGGCGTTCCAGACCCTCGGTGTCCTCCTGGGCAGCGGCGACGGCAGTCACCGCCTGCACTACCTGCTGGAGGACGCCTTCGTGCGCACCCCCTCCGGCCCCGCCCTCTCCGACGCCTTCCAGGAACAGGTCCAGGGCCTGCTGTCGTACGCCGGGCACCCCCTCTACGCGCTGATCCACGAGTCGATCTACGCCCAGGACGACCGCCCCACCGCCTGGTCGGCGGAGCGGGTGCGCTCGGAGTTCCCGCGGTTCGACGCGGCCAAGACCCTCGCCGGCGACGAGCCGCTGCTGTTCACCGGGGAGACCGTGCACCCCTGGATGTTCGACACCGACCCGGCCCTGCGCCCGCTGCGCGAGACCGCCGAACTGCTCGCCGCGCGCACCGGCTGGACCCCCCTGTACGACCCGGCCCGCCTCGCCGCCAACGAGGTCCCGGTCGCCGCGGCGGTCTACCACGACGACCTGTACGTCGACACCGCCCACTCGCTCACCACCGCCCGCGCGATCCGCGGCCTGCGCACCTGGGTCACCGACGAGTTCGAGCACGACGGCGTCCGCGCGGGCGGGCCGCGCGTGCTGGACCGGCTGTTCGCGCTGGTCCGCGACGACGTCTGAGGGGTCCGGGAAGCCGCCACGGCCCCGGCGCGCCGCCGGCGCTAGTCTTCGGAGCATGACCGAGCCGACGACCCGTCAACTGCAGCCCATGCCCGACGACTGGCAGCGCGCCCTCGCTGTGGTCGCCCACCCGGACGACCTGGAGTACGGCTGCTCGGCGGCCATCGCCTCGTGGACCGACGCCGGCCGCGAGGTGACCTACGTGCTCGCCACCCGGGGCGAGGCGGGCATCGACACGCTCGACCCGGAGCGCTGCGGCCCGCTGCGGGAGCGTGAGCAGCGGGCCGGCGCCCGGGTGGTCGGCGTGTCCGAGGTGGAGTTCCTGGACCACCGGGACGGCACGATCGAGTACGGCCCGGCCCTGCGCCGGGACATCGCGGCAGCCGTCCGCCGCCACCGGCCCGAGCTGGTCATCACCCTCAACCACCGGGACACCTGGGGCGGCAACCACTGGAACACCCCCGACCACGTGGCCGTCGGACGCGCCGTACTGGACGCGGCCGGGGACGCGGGCAACCGGTGGATCTTCCCCGAGCTGGCCGAGCAGGGCCTCGAACCGTGGGACGGGGTCCGCTGGGTCGCCGTCGCGGGGTCCACCACGCCGACGCACGCGGTGGACGCCACCGACGGGATGGAGCGCGCGGTGGCCTCCCTGCTGGAACACCGCGCGTACATCGAGGCACTGACCGACGAGGACCCGGAGACGTACGTGCGCGGATTCCTGCTGCCGTATGCCGAGGAGACCGGCAAGCGGTTCGGCGGCCGTCCCGCGGTCGCCTTCGAACTCTTCCCGCGGTGACACCGGTGGACGACCCGGACCTGCTGGCCCGCCGCTTCGAGGAACACCGCGGACACCTCCGCGCGGTCGCCTACCGCATGCTCGGCTCCCTCGCCGAGGCGGAGGACGCCGTCCAGGAGGCATGGCTCCGCCTGGCCCGCACCGACCGCCCGGACACCATCGCCCGCCTCGGCGCCTGGCTGACCACCGTGACCGGCCGCATCTGCCTGGACCTGCTGCGCTCGCGCGCCGCGCGCCGGGAGCAGTCCCTCGACGAGACGTTCGTGCCCGACCCGGTGCTGCGGCCCCTGGCCGGGCCCGCCGACCCCGAGGCGGCGGCGCTGCGCGCCGACTCGGTCGGCATGGCCCTGCTCGTGGTCCTGGAGCGGCTGGCGCCCGACGAGCGGCTGGCGTTCGTCCTGCACGACCTGTTCGCCGTGCCCTTCGACGACATCGCGCCCGTCGTGGAACGCAGCACCGCCGCCACCCGGCAGCTCGCCTCCCGGGCCCGCCGCCGGGTCGCGCAGGCCCGGCCGGCCGCCGACCCGGACCCCGTACGGCAGCGGGAGGCGCTCGACGCCTTCCGGGCCGCCTCGCGCGACGGCGACTTCGAGGCCCTGGTCGCCGTGCTCCACCCGGACGTGGTGCTGCGCGCCGACGCGGGCGCCCTGGCCCGGGGCGCGGCGGCGTCGAAGGTGCTGCGGGGCGCGAAGCCGGTGGCCGACTCGGCGCTGCTGTTCGCCCGCTTCAACGCGACCGCCCGCACCGTCCTGGTCAACGACGGGGTCGGCCTGGTCGGCGTGGACGAGGACGGCGCCGTCCGCTCGGTCCTGTCCGTCACCGTCGCCGACGGGCGCATCACCGGCCTGTACATCCTGGCCGACCCGGACCGCACGGCCCGGCTCGAGCTGCCGGAGCGAGCGGGGTGAGCGAGGGCCGGCGCCCGGGCGCCGGCCCCGGCCTCCGTATGCTGGGGACCATGCGAGAACAGGCCGCCGACGTGCCGGAACTGCGCGGGGACTGCGCCCGGTGCTTCGGGCTGTGCTGCGTGGCCCTGCCGTTCTCCGCCTCGTCGGACTTCGCCGTGGACAAGGCGGCGGGCACGCCCTGCGGCCACCTGCGCACCGACCACCGCTGCGGCATCCACGACCGGCTCCGCCAGGAGGGCTTCACCGGCTGCACGGTCTACGACTGCTTCGGCGCGGGCCAGAAGGTCTCCCGGGTCACCTTCGGGGGGCAGGACTGGCGCACCGGCCCGCCGGAGCGGGCCCGCCGCATGGTCGAGGTGTTCCCCGTCGTCCGCCACCTGCACGAACTGCTGTGGTACCTGACCGAGGCCCTGGCCCTGCCCGCGGCCCGTCCGCTGCACGAGGACCTGCGCCGTGCGCTGGAGGAGACCGAACGCCTCACGCTGGGCGGGCCCGAGGAGCTGGCCGCCCTGGACGTCGGGGCCCACCGCGGCGCGGTCGACGTCCTGCTGCTGCGGGCCAGCGCACTGGCCCGGGAGGGCGTGCGCGGGCGCCGGAAGGACCGCCGGGGCGCGGACCTGGTGGGCGCCCGCCTGAAGGGCGCCGACCTGCGCGGCGTCAGCCTGCGCGGCGCCCTGCTGATCGCCGCCGACCTCACCGGTGCGGACCTGCGGGGGGCCGATCTGATCGGTGCCGACCTGCGCGACACCGACCTCACCGACGCCGACCTGACCGGCGCGTTCTTCCTCACCCAGCCGCAGGTGCGGGCGGCGCGGGGGAGTGCGGGCACGAAGCTGCCGGCGTCAGTGACCCGTCCCGCGCATTGGGCGCCGGCCGCCTGAGGCGGCGTCGGCGCCGGCGCCCTCCCGGGCCCGCGGGACGGCGGACGCCGTCCGGCGCTCGGGACGCAGCCGCAGGCCGTCCGGCATCAGGGTGAGCCGCTCCGTGACCTTCAGCCGGTAGCCCGGATCGGGGTGCAGCTCGTAGCGGCGCAGCAGCAGCCCGAGCACCAGCGTCGCCTCGTGCAACGCGAACTGCCGCCCGATGCAGGCGCGCGCCCCCGTGCCGAACGGCTTGTAGGCGTGCGGGGGGCGGGAGCGCACCGCCCTGGGGTCGAAGCGGTCGGGGTCGAACCGGTCGGCGTCCGCGCCCCACACCTCGGGGTCCCGGTGCAGCATCGGCGTGAGCACCAGCGTCCAGGCGCCCCGCCGCATCTCGTGCTCCCCGGCCAGCACGGTGTCCGCCACCGCCTCCCGGGCGTAGGCGGGCGCCGTCGGCCACAGCCGCAGCGACTCGTCCAGGATCCGGCGGACGTACCGCAGGCGGGCCACCTGCGCGTACCCGGGGGCGGCGGTCCCGCCCCAGACCGCGTCCACCTCGGCGCGGGCGCGGGCCGCGACGTCCGGGTGCCGGGCGAGGTGATGCAGCGCGAAGGACAGCGCGCCGGAGGTCGTCTCGTGCCCGGCGACGAGGAAGGTGATCACCTGTCGGCGCACGTTCTGCGCCGACAGGCGCTCGCCGGTCTCCGGGTGCGCGGTGTCCAGCATCCGGTCGAGCAGGTCGCCGTCGCCGCCGCCCCCGGCCCGCCGCGCGCGGACCACCTCGTCGACGATCCGGTTCAGCCGGGCGATGTCGGCCGCGTTGCGGCGGCCCGCCCCGCGCAGCAGCAGCGGCACCAGCGGCCCGGGCACGCTGTTGAGCCGCTGGGCGTAGGTCAGCGTGCCGACCATGGAGGTGACGAACGGGTGGGGCCGGGCCCGCTCGAAGGAACCGAAGTCGTGTCCGAAGCCCGTCCGGGCGATGGTCTCCAGCGTCAGCTTCGTCATGTCGCCGGGCACGTCCACCGTCCGGCCGTCGGCCGCCGCGCGGTCCCAGTGACCGGTGAGCCGCTCCGCCACGGCGAGCATCATCGGGTGGTAGCCGGCCATCGCCTCCCGGTGGAAGCCCGGGGCCAGCACGTCGTGGGCCAGCTGCCAGTTGGGTTCGTGGTTGTACGCGGTGAACAGGCCGTCGCCGGCCACCGGCCGCAGGTTGGCCACGCCCAGCCCGACGTGCTTGGCGAAGCGCGTCTCGTCGGCCAGGTCGGCCACCAGCCGGGCGCCCCAGGTGAACACGAACTCCTTGCCGAAGGCGTTGCGCCGGAAGATCGGGCCGAGACGGCGGGCGTGGCGCAGGGTGTCCTGCAGCGGGGTGCGGGGGCTCGCGCCGACGACGTCGCCGACCAGGGGGAGACGGTACGGCGGATGCGGGATGCGGTGCAGTCCGGGCCAGCCGTGCTCGGCGCTGCGGAACCCCTTCGGCAGCGGCCGGGCCCCCTGAGTCGTCTCCGCCATGACGCGATCTCCTTCGACCGGCGAGCGTCCGTGGACCGTGTTGTACGTGGGTTCAATAGCCCGGTTCAGTCTGGTCCGGCCCCTGAACGGGCGTCAAGTAGAGTGCGGGGATGGCCGCGAACCAGGGTGGGCGCACCCGCCGACGGCTCTCCACCGCGGAGCGCCGGGAGCAGTTGCTGGCGGTCGGCGCGCGGCTGTTCTCCGACCGTCCGTACGACGAGGTGTGGATCGAACAGGTCGCGGAGATCGCCGGTGTCTCCCGGGGGCTGCTGTACCACTACTTCCCGACCAAGCGGGACTTCTTCGCCGCGGTCGTGGAGCGCGAGAGCGAACGGATGCTGCGCATGACGGCGGCGGTCCCCGGTGTCCCCGTCCGCGAACAGCTCGCCGCCGGCCTGGGCGCCTACCTGGAGTACGTCCAGGAGCACGCGCACGGCTACCGCGCCTTCCACCGCGCGGACGCGGCGGGGGACGTCGCGGTGCGCCGGGTCTACCGGCGGGCCCTGGCCGCGCAGGAGCGGCAGATCCTGGCGGCGCTCGCCGAGGACCCGGAGTTCGGGCCGCTGCTCCAGCGGTGCCCCGAGACCCGGCTGGCCGTGCGCGGCTGGCTGGCCTTCACCACGGCGGTGTGCCTGGAGTGGCTGCGCGGTTCGGAGCTGGGCCGGGAGCAGGTGCAGCAGCTGTGTGCCCGTGCGCTGCTGGGAGTGCTGACGCCCTGAAGGACGACCGGGAGAGCGGGCCCCCGGTGGTTGGCGCGCACCTCGATCTTGGGTAGGTTAGGCAAGGCTTACCTAAGAGGAGGTTCGAGGATGGGTGACGACACGCACGGCTGGACGGCCGCACCCGGCGCGGCCCAGCGGGCCCGCTCGGTGCTCGCCGCCGCGTGGTCCTGCACGGTGACCGCGGAGGCCGCCCGGGAGGAGCTGATCGGCGCGCACGAGGTGACCGACGACGGGCGGGTGCTGCTGCGGCTGCCGGCGGACAGTGCCCTGGCGGCCGCCGCCCTCTGCGCGCCCCGGGGGGAGCCGTCCGCCGTCCTGGAGTTCGCCGACGCGGCGCCCGTCCCGGTCCGGGGCCGGATCCGCGCCCGGCTGTGGCTCGCGGGCCGGCTCTCCGCCGCGGCGGACCGACTCGCCTTCGAGCCCACCCGGATCGTCCTGCGGCAGCTCTCCGGCACCGTCCTCGTCGACCCGGCGGAGTTCGCCGAAGCCGCCCCCGACCCGCTGGCCACCGCCGAGGCCCGGCTGCTCACCCACCTCGCCGACTGCCACCCCGACGCCGTCGAACGGCTGACCCGGCTGGTGGAGCCCGCGAGCCTGCACGGCGCCGTCCGGGTCCAGCCGCTCGCCCTGGACCGGCACGGACTGACGCTGCGCATCGAACGGGTGCGCTCCGACGGGGACGTGCGCCTGACCTTCCACGCGCCCGCCGACGGCGTCGCCGAACTCACCGAACGGGTGCACGTCCTGCTCTCCCAGGCGAGCGCCGCCGCCTGCCCCCGGCCCCTCCAGCGGCAGCGCACCGACCGCGAGGGCTGACGCGGACACGGCCCGGCCGCAGGACGGGGAGCGGGCGCACCGGGGACGGGGGCAGGCCGACGGAGCGCCGGGCGGGCAGGGTGCGCGCCCGACAGAGCGCCGGGCCGCCGGTCACCCGTCGAGCCGGCCCACCGCCGGTCACCCGTCACCCGTCGAGCGTGCCAACCGCCGGCCGCCGTGCCCTCCCGGCTACCAGTCGCCGTCCCGCACCGGTGCCCCCGGGGCGTCACCCAGCGGCTTCACCTGGTGGGGAGCGGGCGGGTGCCAGGGCTCGTGGTCGTCCCCGATCCAGTCACCGACCGGCTTGACCCCCTCCAGGGCGTCGGCCGGGCCGAGGTCCTGCGCGTCCTCGTCGTAGTAGTCGAACCACGGCAGGCCGGCCCGGGTGTAGGCGGCCCGGTCGACCGGGGACGGCGGCGGTGCCTCACCGGTGATGCGGCGCCACTCCGGAGGCGTCACCAGGTGCACGAACACCCGCCCCGCAGGCCGCTCGGCCCAGTCCGACAGGCGCCGCTCGTCCCGGTACACCTCCTGGCGCATCGAGCCGCCGACGCCCAGCCCCATGGCCGCGGCGCGCCGCGGCGCGCTCCCCGGGGCCGCGCCGGGCGCCGCCATCGGTGCGCCCGCGGCCCCCGGGGCCGGCGCCGCGGCCATCGCCGCCCCGAAGCCGTACCCGGCCGACGCACGCCGCCGCCGCTCCGCCTCCCGGTAGCGGGCCAGCGCCTCGTCGTTCAGCGGGAAGGACTGCAACTGCACGCCGCCCCACACCTCCTCGCCGGTGACCTGCCCCTCCACGGTGGCGCCGAGTCCCAGCGGCACCGCCACGAACTGACGGACCGTGCCCTTGCCCGAGTTGATGCCGTCCAGCCACGGCTGGCGGGGCAGCACGACGTAGTTCTGCGGGTCTCGGGCCAGCCGGTCGCTCCACGGGCGGCCGGAGACGGCGCACACCTTGCCCACCCCGACCTGCAACGCGGCCGGCTCGCCGGTCCCGGCGAAGCTCAGCCACATGGCCTCCCGCAGGTACACCGGCAGCATCACCCCGCCCCGGGCCCGCCACTCCCGCGGCACGGTGTCCGCGTAGTCCTCGACCCGCCGCACCGGGAACTCGCCCAGCCCGGGAGGCAGCGGATGCGTGCCCGTCTCCGGCAGGCGCAGGGTGCGGACGAACCGCACCACCGCACCGCCCGGCAGCCGCAGCGTGTTCCTGTCGATCCGCACGGTGCCGTCGGTCATCCGCGCGCCCCCTTCGTCGTTCCTCGGCCCGGGCGTCCGCCGCCCGTGCCCGGTCCCTCAGGAAGAACGACGGCCACCACGCCCGCGGTTCCCCCGCACACGGTCCCACAGCCGGGTCAGCCGCGGCGCCCGCTCGCGCCGCTCCCGTGTGTGCCGGTCCAGCTCCTCGAACAGCCGGCGTGTGCGGTGCTCGGTGTCCATCTCGTCCAGGATGCGGTTCACCTCGGTGAGCACCGCGCCGTGCAACTGCCACTGGCGGGGGTTGCGCTGCACACCGTCCAGCAGCAGCTCGGCCAGCTTGTCCCGGGTGGCGGCGGCCTGCCGCAGCTCGGCGGCGAGACGTTCCTCCGCGGACTCGGCGCTGGAACTCACACTGGTGGTCACCAGCACCGCGAAGCTGACCACGGCGTCGGCGATCTCGGACAGCAACTGCGCCAGCGTCGCGCCGGTCTCCGGGTCGAACAGCGGTTCCGTCTCGCGCTCCTTGGCGAGGTCGGTCAGGGTGCGCGCCAGCACCCGCAGCACCACCGTGCAGATCTCCAGGGTGTCCAGGCCGGTGCGCAGCACCACCCGGTGCAGCAGCCCCTCGCGGACCCGGGGGTTGAGCTTGAGACTGTCCTCGGCCTGCCGCAGCGCCGCGTCCACCTCGACGATGTCGTGGTCCAGGCGGCGCGCCTCGTGGAGCCGGGCCACCGCCCGGTCCACCGGGGTCCGGCCCGCGGCCTCCTCGCCCATGCGCAGCATCAGCTGCCGCACCCGTCGCGCCAGGTCCTCCACCGAGCCCCCGGCCTCCTCCACCCACACCGGCGGCGCCAGCAGCAGGTTGAAGGCCATCCCGACGACCGCGCCGATCAGGGTCTCCACGATCCGCGCCCAGGCCGTGTCGCCGTGGTGCGTCACCCCGAGCACCAGCATCGCGCTGATCGCCACCTCGGGGACGAACTCGTCGACCCGCACCAGATGGCCGACCAGCAGCGACGCCAGGATCAGCAGGCCCAGGCTCCACCAGGTCAGCCCCACCAGCAGGCTGAACAGGATCGCCACGACCACGCCGGCCACGACGGCGTTGACCCGGCGCACGCCGGTGGTGAGGGTGGAGAACAGCGTCACCTGCACCACCAGCAGCGCGGTCAGCGGCGCGGTCAGCGGCGCCGCTTCGGGACTGAGCCGCACGGCGATGACGTAGGCGACGGTCGCGGCGGCCGTCGAGCGCAACGTCTGCACGGCCACCGGGTCCCGGCGCCGCTTGACGAACTGCACGGCCGGCGCCGCCAACTCACGTACCTCTCGCATCCTCGGACGGTTCCCCCTCCCCACCGGCCTCGAACGTTCCGGCCGGTGACGGCAGCCGGGCGGGGGACCGCGGCGCGGCGTCCGGCTCAGGCGACGAGCTTGTCCACGAAGGCGAACAGGTGACCCGTGGTGCGGGCGATCTGCTCCTCCAGGGTCAGGCTCTCCTCGAACCGGCCCCCGGACTCGGGCACCTTCAGGCCGCGCAGATACAGCGAACAGGCCAGGTCGGTGCACATGTAGGCACCGACCGAGTTGCCCTCGCGGCCGGCCGCGCCCGCCTTGCGGGCGGTCATCAGGGACACCCCGCCGCGCGGATGGGTGGTCAGGCACAGCGAACACATGCTGCGGTGCAGGAACCCGCGCTGCGCCGGCTGGAAGCGCAGGGCGACCCCGACCGGCCGGCCGTCCCGCTCGGCGACGAGGTGGGCGCGGTCGGGCGCCCCGGGGTCGCGCCAGCCGAGGAAGTCCAGGTCGGCCCAGGGCCGTTCGGCCAGGTCCCGGGGCACCGTCAGGCGCTTGGCCTCACCCTTGGAGCAGTTGATGAACGAGCTGCGGATGTCCTGCTCGGTGAGCGGTCTCATGGTCCTTCTCCGTGATCGCGGGACCTGAACCTCCCAGGCCCCGCGCCAGCGTAGGGAGCGTCCGGGACGGGGGCGAACGCTTTTTCCCGAGGTCCGGGCCGGTCATCCGGCCGGCCCGGACCCGCCGTCGCGCCCCGCCCGGCGCGGGCGGTATCTTGCGCTCCGGGCCGGGGCGGAACGTGCCGGGACGCGGGAGGGGGCCGTATGGCGGGGCGCAGCGGCACGGTGCGCGACCTCAGACGGGCCAACCGCGCGGCCGTGCTCCACCGGCTCTCCCTCGACGGCCCCCTCAGCCGCCTCGAGCTCGGCCCGGCCACCGGTCTGAGTTCCGGCGCGGTGAGCAACGTGGTGGCCGACCTGGTGGCCGAGGGCCTGGTGGAGGAGGCGGGCAGCGTCGGCTCCGACGGCGGCCGGCCCCGGACCCTGCTGCGGGTGGCGCCGCACAGCGGCCGTCTGATCGGCGTGGACGTGGGGGAGACCCGGGTCCGGATCGACCTGTTCGACCTGGCCCTCGCCGAGGTGGCGCGCACCGAGCGGTCCCTGGAGCGGCGGCGCCACGACCCCGCCGCCGTCGCCGGCCACGTCCGCGCCGGCATCGCCGAGGTGCTCGCCGCGTCCGGCACCGCCCCGGACCGCCTGCTGGGTGTCGGCGTCGGGGTCCCGGGCATCGTCGAGCACACGCCGGACCGCGGCGCCGTCGTCCACGGCCAGCCCATCGGCTGGGACGCGGTCCCCCTCGAATCGCTGCTGCGCGCCGGATCGCCGCTGCCGGAGACCGTGCCGTACGTCATCGACAACGGTGCCCGGACCCTCGGGCAGGCCGAGATGCGGTTCGGGGGCGGGCGCGGGGCCCGTACCGCCCTGGTGGTGCTCGTCGGCTCGGGGATCGGCGCCTGCCTCGTCACCCCGGAGGCGCAGCAGGGCCGTGCCGTCGAGTGCGGGCACCTGACCGTGCGGGTGCGGGGCCGCCGCTGCCGCTGCGGCGCGCGCGGCTGCCTGGAGGCGTACGCGGGCGCCGGGTCCCTGCTCGACCGGTGGCGCGAGGAGGGCGGCCGGGTGCCCGAGGGCGCCGACGAGGAGACCGCGCTCGCCGCGCTGCTCGCCGGCGCCCGCCCGGCCGACGGCGGCCCGGATGATCCCGTCGCACCGGCCCTGCTGGACGAGACGGCCGAGTACCTGGGCGCCGGCCTGGCCGGCCTGATCAACCTCTTCCGGCCCGAGCGCATCCTGATCGGCGGCTGGGCCGGACTGCGGCTCGCTCCTCACCTCCTGCCCGCCGTCCGCCGGCACGCCCGGTCCTACGCCCTGCGTCACCCGGCCCGGCAGGTGACGATCGAGCCCGGGCGCCTCGGTCCCGAGGCCGTCACCGTCGGCGCGGCGATCCTGCCCCTCGCCGACTTCTTCGCCCGCGGCGGACACCGGGCCGGGCCGGACCCCGCCACCCGCCGCCCGCCCGCCCGGCGGACCGGGCACCAGCGCGCGCCGCGCTGAGGTTTCGCAGGTCGAGGCGGTGGTACTCGCCGGGCGCTCGTACGCGTACGGGCTGTGGGAACCGACCCCGAACGGAGGGAGAGTCCGGTGAGCGACCACCGTCTCGAAGGGCCGGGTGAGAACGGCGTGGGTGTCCCGCGCGACCTGCCCGACCAGCAGGCAGGGGCGGGCGAGGACCCCTGGGAGGTCGCCCCCGGCGCGGCCCAGCAGGCCGCCGACGACGAGCGGACCGGCACTGAGCGGGAGGCGGGGGAGCGGGCCTCCCGCACCCACAGCCCGGACGACGCGGAGGGCACGGACGGCACGGACGGCACGGACGACGACGCGTCGGCGCAGGAGAACGCCGGTGCCGAAGCCTCTGGCGACGGGGCCGACGGCACCGGGGCCGACACCGGCACGGACACCGCCTCCGGCACCGACACCGACGTCCCGGACACGGACGAGGCCGGCACGGGGCGCCGGGGCGCGCCGCACAGCGGTTCGCCGAACCCCGAGCACCCGGTCCCGGAGGAGTCCCCCGGGTAGCGGCGGCCGTCCGCCCGACGGGGCCGTCTCCCGCCGTCTCCCCGGCAGGCAGCCGACGAACGCGGGACGGCAGGCCCCAGCAGCAGCCCCTGACAGCCCCGGCAGGTCCCCAGCAGCCCGTGACAGCCCGGCAGGCGAGGAGCCGGTGGCCGACACCCCCGTCGGCCGCCGGCTCCCGCCCGTTCACCCGGCCTTGCGGCCCCGCATCGGTTCCGTCGGCGCGCCCGCGCCCTGCCGCATGCCCTCCAGGAACTCCTCCAGGACCTCCGTGGCGGGGCGCGTCGGCCGCCAGCCCAGTTCCGTCCGGGCGCGGGAGCAGTCCATCAGGGGCAGCCGCAGCACGGCGTCGAACAGGTGCGGGGAGGCGGGCAGCAGGTGCAGTCCCCAGGCGGCGGCGATCGCCGACCGGGCTGCCGTCCGCGGCAGGCGGACACGGCGGGTGCCCAGCAGCTCGCCGAGCAGCTCCGCGTCGACGGCCGGCTCGGCGGCCAGGTTGTACGCGCCGCGGGCCTCTGCGGACAGCAGGGCCAGCCGGTACGCGTCGGCGGCGTCCTCGGTGTGCAGCAGCTGCACGCGCAGCCCCGGCACGTCCGGCAGGACGGGCAGCAGGTCGGGCCGGGCCAGCTGGCCCGGCAGGAACCGGCCGCCGAAGATGCGCCGCTGCTCGCTCGCCGAGGAGCGCTGGAACAGGAACGCGGGCCGCATGCGCACCACGCGGGTGCCGGGGTGGTCGCGTTCGAAGGTGTCCAGGGCCCGCTCCAGGTAGGCCTTCTCCCGGCAGTAGGCGGCGTCCGGCCAGCCGTGCGTGGGCCAGGACTCGTCGACCGCGTGGTCCTTCGGGCCGGGCGAGTAGGCACCGACCGAGGAGGCGTGCAGGAGGGTGGGCACCCCCGCCGCCGCGACGGCGTCGAACACCCGCATGCTGCCGAGCACGTTGGTCCGCCAGGTCGTCGCCGGGTCGTGCGTCGGCTGGAACGCCCAGGCCAGGTGCACGACCGCGTCGGCGTCGGCGAACGCCTCGGCCAGCGGTGCCCGTTCCGAGGACAGGTCGACCGCCGCCCAGTCCGTCTTCGGCGGCGACCACTCGGGGATCCGCCGGGCCAGGCCCAGCACGGACGCCACCTCCGGCTCCGCCGCCAGGGCCCGTACGACGGCCGTCCCCACATTGCCGGTGGCGCCCGTGACGACCACCCTCGCACCCATTGCGCTGCTCACCCCTGTGCTCCTTCCGGCCGCGGTGGACGCGGACCGGCCGAGTACCCGGGGGCGGACAGGGGAAAGCCCCGACCGCGACGGGGGAATCACGGTCGGGGCGGTTCAGGAGGGTGCGGAGGGCGGTCGCCTCGCGGCGAAAGGCTCCACAGGGCTTCAGCCGAACGATCGTCCCTGTGGGCGAATGGTGAGGCCCGGGGACACTGTCCCCTCCGCACCCACGTCCGGTTCAACGGTGAACCATCAGTGGATGTTCCGGAGGATGTCCGCCTTTGCGGTGATGTGTATCACTCTCTCACTCCGCCCGTCCGGTGTCATCGGTCCGCGGTTCCGGAAGGAGCTCCGCCCACAGGTTCTCGGCCTGCAGCACCAGGGTCCCGAGGACCGCCGTCCGCGCCGGGCCCTGCCGGGCGGCGTCCTCCCGGAGCGCGTCCTGCAACCGCTCGTGCAGCTCCCGCATCCGGGCCGAGGCCCGCTCGTCCGGTTCCGACTCCGCGGCCGCGCCGGCCCGCTCCAGCCGGTCGGCCTCCGCGCGGCAGGTGTCCCCGATCAACTCCAGCAGTTCCCCGTACCGGCTGAGGACCGGATGGTCCGGCGCGGCGGGCGTCCGGTTCTCGTCGGTGGCCACGGACAGCGTCCGGGTCAGCGCCGTGACGTGCCCGGTGACGCGGCCGAGCCGTTCGTCCTCCTGCTCGGAGGGGAGCGCCACGGTCGGGGCCCGGTACAGGGTGCGCAGCAGCCCCGACGTGAGCCGCAGGCTCTCCCTGCTCCACCCGCGCGCCGATTCCAGCGCGTCCAGCCGGTGCTGCAGCCGCGCGGTGGCGGCCAGCCAGTCGGCGGCCGTCTGGCTGTCCCACTCGCCGTCCCGCAGGTCGGCGGCGACGGTGTGCAGCAGGTCACCGGTCTCCCGGGCGAGCCCGGCCAGGTTCTCCCGCACGTCGCGCAGGTGCACGGGCGGGAACACCAGCGCGTTGACCGCGACGCCGATCGCCGCGCCGAGCGCCGCCTGCCCCAGCCGGTGTCCCACGGCGACGGCGCTCACGGTGCCCGTCGCGATGGTGAACACCGCCGTGGTGGCCGCGTAGATGCCCTGGTCGCCGAAGCGCGGCCAGTTCGACAGCAGCACCAGCACGGGGATCGACAGCGCGAGCGCGCCCGTCGTGTCGCCGGTGATCGCCTGCGCCCCCGAGGCCACCAGGGCGCCCACGCAGATCGCGGCGAACTGCCGGCCCGCCTGGACCAGCGAGCTGTACACCGTCGCCTGCACCAGCACCAGCGCCACCCACGGCGCCATCAGCGCCATGGGGTCCTCGAGCCATTCCCGTGCCACCAGCCACGCCAGCAGGGCCGCCCCGGCGGCCTTCAGCGACTGGACGACCAGGTCCCGTTCCCGGCCCGGCCCGCGCCAGGCGGCCCGGGCCGCCCGGCCCACCGCCTGCGCCTCCCGCCGCACGGAGTCAGCCGTCCGCTGCAGCCGTCCCGGTCCCGCGGCGCCGTCCACCGCCACCCCCGTCCGTCTCGTACGCGTCATCGGCGTCCCGGTTTCCCCCGCCGGAGGGCGGTCACGCCAGGAGGCTGCCGGGCAGCGACGCCAGGAGGTGGGCCGGGTCGTCGTACACCGCGTCGGCACCCGCCTCTTCGAGGTCGGCGCGCGGGATCCCGCCGCACAGCACCGCGACGCTCCGCACCCCGGCCCGGCTCGCCGCCCGCATGTCCCAGACGGTGTCGCCGACGAACACGGCCCGCTCGGCGGGCACCCCGGCCAGTTCCAGGGCGTGCTCGACGGGTTCCGGCGCGGGCTTGCCCTCCTCGACGTCGTCGGCGCTCGCCGTGGCGGTGATCGCCTCGTCGGCGTCGATCGCCCGGCGCAGGGCACCGAGTTCCGCGCCGCCCGCCGAGGTGGCGAGCACCACCCGCCAGCCCTCCGCGTGCAGCCTCTTCAGCAGCGGCCCGGCCTCCGGCAGGGCGGGCAGCCGGTCGAAGAACTGCCCGTACAGCGCCTTGTGCGCGGCACTCAGCTCACCGTCCCGCTCCGGGTCCCGGTCCTCGCCCAGCACGTGCGCCACCAGGTCGCCCGAGGGCAGGCCGACGGCCCGGTGCAGGCGGTGCATGGGCACCTGGTGCCCGGCCTGCCGGAACGCCTCCCACCAGGCGGTGACGTGCAGGTGGTTGGTGTCCACCAGGGTGCCGTCGACGTCGAACACGGCGGCCCGTTCCATACGCGGGTCCTTTCTTCTCGGCGGCCTGACCGGGTACCACCTCAGGCGTCCGTCACTCCGGACGGCACCTTCCGCTCCCGGGTCCATGCCAGCAGGTCCTCCACGGGCCAGGTGGTCACCACCCGTTCGGGGGGCACCCCGCACTCCTCCGCGCGGGCGCAGCCGAGGATCTGCCAGTCCAGCTGACCGGGCGCGTGGGCGTCGGTGTCGACCGAGAACAGCACGCCGGCCGCCACCGCCCGGCGCAGCAGCCGGCGCGGCGGGTCGAGCCGTTCCGGCCGGCTGTTGATCTCCACGGCGGTGCCGGTCTCGGCGCAGGCGGCGAACACCTCGTCCGCGTCGAACTCGGACTCCGGCCGGCCGCGTCCGCTCAGCAGCCGCCCGGTGCAGTGCCCGAGGACGTCCGCGTGCGGGTTGCGGACGGCGGCCACCATCCGGCGCGTCATCGACCGCGCGTCCATCCGCAGTTTTGAGTGCACCGACACCACGACCACGTCGAGCCGCTCCAGCAGCCCGGGCTCCTGGTCGAGCGAGCCGTCCTCGAGGATGTCGCACTCGATGCCGGTGAGCAGCCGGAACGGCGCCCAGGTCCGGTTCAGGCGGGCCACCACCTCCAGTTGCTCCCGCAGCCGCTCCGGCGACAGCCCGCGGGCCACCGTCAGCCGCGGCGAGTGGTCGGTGAGGGCCGCCCACGCGTGGCCGAGTTCCGCGGCGGTGCGGCCCATCTCCTCGATCGGGCTGCCGCCGTCGGACCAGTCGGAGTGCAGGTGGCAGTCGCCGCGCATCAAGGCCCGCAGGTCCCGGCCCCGTTCCCCGTCGGGGGAGGGCCCGGCCGCCTCCTCCTCCAACGTGCGCAGGTAGTCGGGCACCCGGCCGTCCAGCGCCTCCCGGACCACCCGGGCGGTCTTCGGGCCGACCCCCTTCAGGGACTCCAGGCTGCCGGCGGCGGCCCGTTCCCGCACCGCCGCCGGGCCGATCCCGGTGAGCACCCGGGCGGCGGTGCGGAAGGCCCGCACCCGGTACGTCGGTGCCAGGGACCGCTCCAGCAGGAACGCGATGCGTTCCAGCGCCTCGACGGGATCCATGGCCACCTCCTGCGCCGCCTCCTGGCTCCAGGGTTGCCCAGGGCGGCGGCACCCGCACGGCGGAACGCGCGGTTTGCCCGGTGCCCGGCCGGGTACTGCGAGGCGTCGTCGTGTCCCCCGGCAGCCGAGGAGGCCCCGTGTCCGATCCCACCGCCCCGCACCGCCGGGCCGCCGTCGTCACCGGTGCCGACTCCGGCATCGGCCGTGCCACCGCCGTACGGCTGGCCGAGGCGGGGCTGGACGTCGGCATCACCTGGCACACCGACCGGGAGGGCGCCGAGGAGACGGCCGAGGAGGTGCGGGCGCACGGCCGGCGGGCCGAGACGGCGCCGATGGACCTCGGCCGGCTGCCCGCCGCGGCCCAGGCCGTCGACGACCTCGCCGACCGCCTGGGGAGGATCGACGTGCTGGTCAACAACGCCGGCACCGGCACCATGACGCCGTTCCTCGACCTGGACCACGACACCGTGCGCCACGTCCTCGACGTCGACCTGGTCGGCCCGTTCCTGTGCGGGCAGAAGGCGGCGCGGCACATGATCCGGCAGGGCGGCGGCGGGCGCATCGTGAACATCACCTCCGTCCACGAGCACCAGCCGCGGGTGGGCGCCGCGCCCTACTGCGCCGCCAAGGGCGGACTCGGCCTGCTCACCCAGGTGATGGCACTGGAACTGGCCGAACACGGCATCACCGTGAACGCCGTGGCCCCCGGCGAGATCGCCACGCCGATGACCGGCCAGGAGGACACCGACCCGCGCACCGAGCGCCGGCCCGGCATCCCCCTGGGCCGTCCGGGCGACGCCCGCGAGGTGGCCGCGGTCGTCGCCTTCCTCGCCGGACCGGACGCCTCCTACGTCACCGGCGCCTCGTGGAGCGTGGACGGCGGCATGCTCCGGATGGGACCCCAGGCCGGTTCGCACCTGCCGGGGGACGACTGGCGGCGCCCCTGAGAACGGCCCGGACCGCGGCCCGGGACCGGGCCGCGGGAAGCTCCGGCAGCGCGGCAGGGGAGTCCGCGGACCCGCGCTCCGGGGCTTTGCGCTCTACCCTCGATGCATGACGGAAAGTGCGAGCCCGTACATCTCCCACCCGCGGATCATGGTGCTCGGGGTGCAACCCGGCACCCCGCCGTTCCGGATCGTGGAGATCGACGGAGAGGTGGTCGGTGAGGCGAGAACGGTCACCGACGTGCTCCAGGCGGCGGCCGCCTTCGGGATCACGGTCCACGACCTGGACGACCCGGACGTGATCCGCTGGGTGGGCGGCGACAAGTTCACCTGGCGGGTGCGCGGCGGATAGCCGCGGACGCCCGCGGCAGCGGGCCGTCCCTCACGTCCCGGCCGGGGCGCGCTTCCCGCGCCGGGCGTGCACCGCGCGGCCGAGCCGCCGCCCCAGCAGCAGGTGACCGAGCAGGGCGCCCGTGGTGTTGAGGATGACGTCGTCGATGTCGAAGGCGCGGCCGGTGACCAGGGCCCCCTGGGCGAACTCCACGAGCAGCATCACCACGGCCGTCAGCAGCAGCACCCGCAGGAACGTCCGGGACCGCGGGGCCAGGACCGGTACCAGGACGCCGAACGGCACCCCCAGCAGGATGTTGCCGCCGACCTGGCGCACCGCGTCGCGCAGCGCGGGCTGGTCCAGGTAGGCGCGCAGGGAGTCCCCCGGACGCAGATTGGTGTGGATGAGCGCCTCCGACGCGGGGGAGGGCTGGAGCGTCAGCCGGGCCAGCACCACCGCGAAGGCGACCATGACGGCGAACGCGCACAGCATCACCGCCACCCGCACCGGCAGCGGCAGCGGACGGCTCCCGCTCCCGCTGCCGCCGGTGTCGTGCCCGGCCGGTGCGGGGCGTCGGCGCGACCTGGAGCGCACCCGGGGAGCGACACGGGCCATGAGGTCCTCCAGTCGTCAACCAGCCTGTGGGTAAGCCCTGTTACCCCGCGATCCGGTGTCCACGCCGGAGCCCGCGCGGAACCGGACACGGGGCCGGGTGGGCGGACGGGGCGTCAGTCGCCGTACGTCACGCGGACCGTCTCGAACCCCAGCGAGCGCAGCAGCCCTTCGAGCATGTCGGTGGTGTTCGTCTCGGCGCGGGCGGTCAGCCCGCTCTCCTTCGCCGCCGCGCCGATGTGCCGCACCGCCAGCTTCTGGACCGCCTGTTCGCTGTTGGGGTTGTCCGAGAAGAGGTCACCGAGCCGGTCCAGCAGGCCCCGCTGCTTGGAGACGGCGTAGGAGCGCTCCGGGTCGAGCGCCGGCGTGCCCAGGCGGGCGTGCGGCAGCCGCAGCGTCGCGGAGGTCCGCTCCTCGTCGACCCGGACGTCGTCCGGGCCCAGCGCGCCCAGGTCGACGTAGGCGTCCACGGTGCCCGCGCCCACGTACAGCGTGCGGCTGCCGCGCACCGCGTCGGGCAGGAACTTGGCGTCCTTCTCCAGGTCCACCACGACCTGGAAGTTCCCGGAGGCCGCGTCGTAGCGGCTGATGTCCTGGATCGACTCCAGCAGGGCGGGCCCGGAACGGTCCCGGGTCTCGGTGCCGAACAGGTCCTTGAGCCCGGGCAGCAGGCTCAGCCGGACACCGGCGAAGAGCACGGCCAGGATGAGCACCACCGCGGTCGTCACCTTGGCCCAGGCCGGGACCCGCCGGTGGAGGCGTCCGATCGGAGTCGTCATGGCGACGGCCCTCCTTCCTCCCCTCCGCATGCCCCCCGAATGGCGTGCCAGACAAGCGCGTTGGGGACCCGGTGGGCCCGCCGGGGGCACGAGGGGGCGCACGCGCCGGGGGCCGGCCGCCGGAAACCGGCCTCCCGACCGGACGTCCGCCGGAGCGGGCACCGGGCGCGTGGCGGGCGGGTGCTCCGCGCGTCGCGCCGGACGGGAGAGGGCCCACCGCACCGTGTCCCGCCGGGTGGTGTCACGCCGGGCCGGGCGTTCCGCCGGGTGTCACGCCGGGCCGGGCGTCCCGCCGGGACTCACACCGGACCGGACGTCGCCTCCGGCCGTTCCAGGGCCGCGTCCAGCGACGGGCGCGGGGGCAGGAGGCGGGACAGGCCGGTGATGCGGAGCATGCGCAGGGTCAGCGGGTGGGCGCACACGAGCCGCAGTTCGCCCCCGCCGTCCAGCACGTGGCGCCGCGCCCGGTACAGCAGGCGCAGGCCGGAACAGTCGAAGAACGTCACGAGGGTCAGGTCGATCACGACCCGGGTGTGCGGGACCGTCGTCACCGCGTCGAGGCGCGGGAGGATCTCGGCGGCGGCGGCGATGTCGATCTCGCCGCGGAACTCCAGCACCGTGTGCCCCCGGTCCCGGTGGACACGTAAGTGCCGGGTCGGCCGTGCCGGTTCCTGCTGCACTGCGCCCTCGCCTCCAGACTGGTCCGTCGGAGCGGCAGCCGCCCTCAACGCCGGTTCCCACGCTGCAAGTTAACCGCGAACGAGCGAATCTGAGCATGTTCGACTGACATATGTCGTCGAATTGCGACCGAGTTCACCGACCGGTACGCGCGTCGCCGACTGAAGTCGCCCGCCCGGGACAGGTGTTCCGGTACCGGCCGGGGCAGGGCGCCCCGTGCCCCCGGACCCCTCGCGGAGGAGACATGGCACTGGTGAACGCGGGCGTGGTGGTGCTCGACTGCGCCGAGCCCGAGAAACTGGCGGAGTTCTACAAGGAGTTGCTGGAGGCGGAGGAGGTCGCCGCGAACGCCAACCGGGTGGAGGTGCGGGCCGCCGACGGCTTCCGGCTGGCCCTGCGCCGCGACGTCAACGCGACCGCTCCGAGCTGGCCGCGCCCGGAGAACTCGCTCCAGGTGCACCTGGAGTTCGTCGTGGAGGACCTCGACGCCGTGGAACGCCGGATCGTGAGCCTCGGCGGACGGCCGATGGAGGCCGGTGACGCCGGGAGCCCGCTTCAGGAGCGGGGCTACGCCGACCCGGCCGGACATTCCTTCACCCTGCGCCACGGGGCACCGACCGCCCCCAAGCAGGGCTGAAACCCGCTCGTCCCGCGCGCCGCCCGGCCCCGGCCCGGTCCGCCGCCGGGAGGGCACAGTCGTGTGGGGCGGCCGGAGCCGTTCTCCGGCCGCCCCACACGCGGCAGTACGGCGCCCCGCGGTCAGTCGCGCCCGCCCTTGCCCTGGGCCGGCCACGTGCCCGTGGAGCGTTCGATGGCGGTGGCTCCCGCGCGGTCCACCGCGCTGCGGACCACCGCGAAGATGGCGCCTTGGATGGCCGCGGCCAGCAGGATCTCGCCCCAGCGGCGGTCCCGGTCCAGCGCGTCCGGCGCGTCGTCCTCGTGCCGGATCAGCTTCCAGGTCTTCTGGAACGCGAGCCCCGCCACGGTGCCGCTGGTCCAGCCCAGGGCGAAACCGATGGGCTTGTAGGCCATGGGCAGCTTCTTCTTGCTCTTCTTCTTCGCCACGTCGCTCTCCTGCCGTCGCTTGCGTTCGCTCTGATGGGGGATCCGGTCCGGCGGTCCGCCGGTCGGGTACGGGTTCCGGCGGTCCGGGCCGGTTCCGGTGGTCGTCGGGCCGGGCGCGGGCCCGGGGTCAGGGGCGGCCCAGCGCGGGCACCTCCTCGTCCGCGCGCACCGGCCCGGGCGGGGTGCCGTCGCCGAACGGCCGTCCGCCCAGCTCCTCCCGGTGGTGCGGCGTCAGCCAGCCCGCGAGGTCGGGACCCGCGGGCACGATGCCGGACGGGTTGATCCCGGTGTGCACCTGGTAGTAGTGCCGCTTGATGTGGTCGAAGTCGACGGTGTCCCCGAAACCCGGCGTCTGGAACAGGTCGCGGGCGTAGGCCCACAGCACCTCGTTCTCCGCGAGCTTCCAGCGGTTGCACTTGAAGTGGCCGTGGTACACCGCGTCGAACCGCACCAGCGTGGTGAACAGCCGGATGTCGGCCTCGGTGATGCTGTCCCCGACCAGGTAGCGCCGCCGCTCCAGCCGCCCGGCCAGTTCCTCCAGACGGCGGAACACGTCCTCGTGGGCGGCTTCGTACTCCTGCTGGCCGGTGGCGAAGCCCGCCCGGTACACGCCGTTGTTGACGTCGCGGAAGACACCGTCCATGACCTCGTCGATCTCGTCCCGGAGGTCCGCCGGGTACAGGTCGGGCGCCCCCGGGCGGTGCAGCGCGGTCCACTCGGTGGCCAGGTCGAGGGTGATCTGCTGGTAGTCGTTGGTGACCAGCATGCCGCTGGGCACGTCCACGACCGCGGGCACGCTCACCCCGCCGGGGTAGTCCGTCTCGCGCCGGTCGTACGCCTCGCTCAGGTACCGGATCCCCAGCACCGGGTCCCGGCCGTCCGGGTCCAGGGTGAACCGCCAGCTGCGGTCGTCCTGGATCGGGTCGGTGACGGCCAGCGACAGCGCGTCCTCCAGTCCGAGCAGCCGCCGGGACACCAGGGCCCGGCTCGCCCACGGGCACGCACGGCTGACCACGAGCCGGTAGCGGCCGGCCTCCACCGGGTACCCGTCCCGGCCGTCGGCGGTGATCCGGTCCGCGAAGTGGGCCCTGGACCGCTTGAACGCCTTCCTGCCGTAGGCGCTGTTGCCGTCGCCCCGGTCGTCACGGCTCATGTGTCTCCTCCTCGCCCGTCGGGATGCCGGACTGTACGTCCCCCTGACCGCGTTCCCCGTTTTACGCGGTCGGCACGGTGTGCCGTGGGCCGACCGGGGCAATCGCCCAGCGTGACTACACGATCGGATCGCAGAACCCGGATCACCGTCCTGGTGGCGCTCGCCGCCAATCTGGTGATCGCGGTGGCCAAGGCCGTCGGCGGCGTCCTCGCCGCGTCCCCCGCGCTGCTGTCGGAGGCCGCCCACTCGGTGGCCGACAGCCTCAACGAGGTGTTCCTCCTGGCGGCGCTGCGCCGCAGCAGCCGCCCGCCGGACCGGCGCCACCCGTTCGGCTACGGCAAGGAGCGGTACTTCTGGTCGCTGCTCGCCGCCGTCGGCATCTTCGTGATGGGCGGCTGCTTCTCGTTCTACCAGGGCGTCAGCGCCCTCGGCGGCGACGGCGGGGAGGACCGCGAGGGGTACGTGGCCGGGCTGGTCGTCCTCGGCGTGGCCCTGCTCGCCGAGGGCGGCTCGCTGCTGCGGGCGCTGTACCAGGTGCGCCGCCAGGGCGGGACGGGCCAGGGCATGCGCGACCCGGCCCTGCGCACGGTCGTCGCGGAGGACGGCACCGCCGTGGTGGGCGTCTGCCTCGCCATCGCCGGCATGGCGCTGCACATGACCACCGGGGACGTGGTGTGGGAGGCGGCCGCCTCGCTCGCCATCGGCCTGCTGCTGGTCTACGTGGCCTACCGGCTCGGACGCGAGGCCCGTGACCGGCTCATCGGCGAGGCGGCCGACCCGGAGGCGAGCGAGCGGATCCGGGAACTGCTGCGGGCCCAGCCGGAGATCGACAGCGTCGAGGCGCTGCTGACCATGCAGACGGGCCTCGACAGCGTCCTCGTCGCCGCCAGGGTCGACCTCGTCCCCGGGATGGACAGCGAGCGGGTGGAGGAGGTCGCCGTCCGCATCAAGCGGTCCGTCGCCGCGGCGGTCCCCGAGGCGGAGCAGATCTTCCTGGACGTGACCGACCGGGGCGCACCGGAGGCGCGGGAGGCATGGGAGAGCCCCGCCGCGACGGGGGAGCGCGGCGGGGCCTGAGGCTCGGGTGCCCGGTGACCGGGCGCTTCATGCACCGGGCGGCGGCCCTTCTCCCGGGGCCGGCCCGGACGGCACCGCGACCGGCTCCGGTGCGGTGCGCATCCCGGCGGCCCCGGCCCCCGGTGGCCGCGAGGCCGGACCGTGCCGTCAGCCCGCGTCGGCCGGCTCCAGCACGAAGACGGGGATCTCCCGGTCCGTCTTCTGCTGGTACTCGGCGTACGGCGGAAACGCCTCGACGGCGCGCTTCCACCACTCGGCCTTCTCCTCCCCGGTGACCTCACGGGCCGTCATGTCCTGCCGGACGGGGCCGTCCTGGAGCTCGACGAGGGGGTGCGCCTTGATGTTGTGGTACCAGACCGGGTGCTGGGGAGCCCCGCCCAGGGAGGCGACCGCCGCGTAGCGGCCCTCGTGCTCGACCCGCATCACCGGGGTCTTGCGCAACTTGCCGCTCCGGGCGCCCAGCGTGGTGAGCACGACCACGGGCCGACCCGTGTCGCGGAGCGTCGTGCCCTTCGTCCCGCCCGAGCTCTCGTACAACTCGACCTGTTCGCGCACCCATTGAGTCGGGCTGGGTTCGTACTCGCCCTCGAGAGGCATGGCCTTGGTCCCATCGTCGTGTCGTCTGCGGCGGATCCGGCGGGGGCCGCCGCACGTTCTCCTGCGGCAACACCGGTGTCCGGTGCCGTCATTCCTCGTCCGACAGTGTCGTGCCGACGCGGTCCGCCGCGTGCGTCCGCCGCTCCGTCGGCGTGTCAGGCCCCTCCCGGTGCCGACGCGGTGTGGACGGCCAGGACGACCGTCACCCCGCTGGCCACGAGCGCGGTCACCAGGCGTCCCCGGCGGCCGGTGAGCGCGCGGCCCAGCAGGGCGCCGCCCCCGGCGAGCAGGACCTGCCAGCTCGCCGACGCGGCAAGGGCCGCCGCCACGAACACGCCCTGCTCCGGCACACCGGCCGCCCTGCCCTCCTGCGCGCCGAGCACCAGGGCGGCGAAGTAGAGCACCGTGGCCGGGTTGAGCAGCGTGATGCCGAGCAGCTCCAGGTACGCCCGGACCGGGCCCGGGGAGGTGGCCGGAAGACGGCCGGGCGAGACCTCGGCCCGGTACCGCCGCAGGCCGTCGGCCGCACCCCGGACCGCCAGGGTCAGCAGCACCAGGACGCAGATCCAGCGCAGCGGTCCGGTCACCGGGCGGAGGGCGTCCGCCAGGGCGCTGCCGCCGACGGTGGCGGCGAGGGCGTAGAGACCGTCGGCGGTGGCGACGCCGAGGGCGGCGCACACGGCGGTGCGCAGGGGAGTGCGGGAGGACAGGGAGACGAGGTGGGCCCCGACGGCGCCGACCGGTACGGCGATGCCGTATCCGGCGAGCAGCCCCGCGAGCAGGGCGGCCGTCATGACCGGACGGCGGCCGGCCCTCCGCTGCGGACGCCCTGCTGTCGGCGCGTCGCGAGGACGTCGGCGACGGGCGGGAGCGGGCGGCGGATCGCAGTCATGGCAGGATCCTGGGGCCCGCCGCCCGGGGCCGTCCATCGGTTTTCCGCGGGGCCGCGGCGCCCCGGGGGGCCGGCGGCCCCCCGGGGGCGGCGGTGCCCCCGGGCGCCGACGGGCGGTGCCGGGGCGGCCCGTAGGCTTTCCGGGTGACCGATCAGGGCGAGAAGCGTGCGGACCCCTTCCTCTACGTCGTCGTCTGCGCGGCCGGTGTCGCCTCGGGCGTGGACGAACTGATCACCGCCGCCCAGCGGCGCGGGTGGGAGGTCGGGGTGTTCGCCACGCCGGCCGCGATGAACGGCTTCTTCGACACGGACGCCGTCCGGGAACGGACCGGCCGTCCCATCCGGTCCGCGTGGCGCAGCCCCGGTGAGCCGCGGCCCTTCCCGGACCCGGACGCGGTCGTGGTCGCGCCCGCCACCTTCAACACGCTCAACAAGTGGGCGGCCGGCATCGCCGACACCCTCGCCCTGGGCACTCTCTGCGAGGCCGTCGGTCTCGGTGTGCCCGTCGCCGTGCTGCCCTGCGTGGGGGAGGCGCTGGCCGCACACCCCGCCCACCGGGAGAGCCTCGGCCGGCTGGCCGGCATGGGGGTGCGCTTCGGCGAGCCGTACGCGGACGGGGCGACGGCGGGCGGACCGCGGGAGTTCCGGTGGGAACGGGCACTGGATCTCCTGCCCTTTCCCGGGGTGCGTCCGGCGACCGGATGAACGCATCCGCGGCAATTCGGTGCCGGATTACGCATTGACTTTCTGTCAAAAGGTGGCGCGGGTACGGGAAAAGCACGAAGCGGCAGAATCCCTTGTTACCTCTGGGGGCCTGTGCAAAGGTGAGTGCCGTCGGCGCGCGGACCATCCTCTTTCCCTGCGCGCGTCAGGCCGGTCCCCTGCGTCAGTCGCGCTCCACAAGAGTGCCGTCGGGCGCATGTTCGACATATGTTCGACATCCTGAGTTCCGTGCGGATGAATTCCGCCGCGCTGTCGGCAAAGGCCCCTGCCGATTGGTACGGACCTCGTGCCCCGCCCGTCCCGAGAGGAATGCAGCCGTGAAGGAAGCCGGCGTGTGGAATTCCCCGGCCCCGTCCCGTCCGTCCGGCCCCACGGACGAGCAGCTGAGCGACGAGCTCAGGAAATGGACGGGCGGCACGCCCGCGGTCCAGCCGGTCGGCGAACTCCTCGACCGGCACTGGGAGGCCGCCTTCACCTACGCGCGGCTGTGCACGGACGGCCCCGGCCCGGCGGGCATGCTCACCACCGCCGCGTTCACCCGGCTGTTCGGCGAGACCCTGCGGCACCACGGCCCCGCCTTCGCCTGGCGGCCGCACCTGCTGGTCACCGTGCGCCGGATCGCCGCCGAGTGGGAGGGCGACCACCGGCGCGCCTCGCTGCACCCCGACCTCACCGCCGCGTCCCGTGACGGCACCCGGCCGGCCGCCCTGCTGCCGCCGCCCGAACGCCGCCTGCTGTCCGGGGCGTTCCAGCGGCTGCCGCAGTCCGCCCGCTGTCTGCTGTGGCACGCCGAGGCCGAGTCCGAACCGCTCGACGTGCCCGCCCTGCTGCTCGGCCTGGACACGGAGGGCGCCCGCGTCGAACGGGACCGCGCCCGCGACCGGCTGCGCGAGGAATGCCTGCAACTCCACCGCGAACTCGCCCCCGGCACCGAGTGCCGCAACTACCAGCGGATGCTGGACGTCACCTGCCGGCGCGCGCACGCCGCCGTCGATCCGGACCTCGCCGCCCACCTGGACGGCTGCACGCACTGCCGGCACACGGCCGACCAGCTGAGCCGCTTCCCCGACGGGCTCGGCACGGCCCTCGCCGAGGCGGTCCTCGGCTGGGGCGCGCGGCCCTACGCGGAGAGCCGGGCACGAGCCGCCGGGCCGGGCACCGCCCGGGTGCCCGCGCCCGGGCGGGCGGCCGAAGCCGCCCTCCTCGGCCTGCCCAGCCGGCCGGACACCGGCACGCCCCCGCCGCCCGCCGGCCTCCCCGGCGAAGGGCCCGTCGACGGCGCCCCCTCCTCCCCGGCTCCCCGCGCGCGACGCCGCACCGGCCCGCGTCCCGGCGGCGCCCCGGCGGGAGCCGGCTCCCGTGCCGCACGGAAGGCCGCCCGCCGGGCCACACGGCGCCGCCACCTCGCCGCCGGCGCCCTCACCGTCACAGCCGTGGTCGTCCTCCCGCTGGTGCTGTGGTCCGCGGCCGGATCGGACGAGGACACAACCGGGCGGGACGCCGCCGCCCGCCCCTCGGCGCCGGCGGAGGACGGCCGGGACGGCGACGGGGGCGGGACGTCCCGGGCCGGCGCCGAGGGAGGGGCCGTCGAGGGAGCGTTGCGCGGGCGGCTGCACAACAGCGCCTCGGACCTGTGCGTCGCGGTCGTCGGCGACCGGGCCGCCGAGGACGCCGAAACCGAGCTGACCGCCTGTTCCTCGGCGGCCGTGCAGCAGTGGACGTACGAGCGGGACGGGCTGCTGCGCAACGTCACCCGGCCCGATCTGTGCCTGGACTCGCGCCTCGGCTACGCCGTCCGGCTCGCTGCCTGCGCCGACGCGACGGGGGGCCGGGCCGGGTCCATGCGGTACGACTTCACCGTGCGGGGCGCCCTCATCCCGCGCTCCGACCAGCGCCTCGCCCTCGCCCCCGCCGCCACCGACGGCTCGGGCGCCCTCGTCCTGAAGAACCGTACCGACGACGACCCGCAGCGCTGGACCCTGGACGACGCCGCGCCCGACCTCCGGATGAAGGCCGTCACCTGGGACAGCGAGGTCACCGGCCCCTCCGCGTCCCCCGCCGGGAGCCCCGTCCCCCCGGCCGCCGCGCCGGCCCCTGCGGCACCGGCTCCGAGCACCACCGCGCCGCGGCCGGCACCGTCCGGCACGGGCTGCGCCGACGGCCGCGCGTGCGCGGAGGACGGCCGTGCGGAGGCCGGCGGCCACGGCTACGGGGACGGCGGCCGCGGCCACCACGACCGCGACGGCCACCGGTACGACGGCCGTTGCCGATAGCCTCCCGGCCGGCCGTCCTCACCGCAGCGGCGGCTCGGCCGGCACACCCGGAGCCCGGGCGAGGGCGCGCCGGGCGCGACGGGGCACGGGCGCGGTGAACGGCGGTACGGCCGGCCTGCCCCGAGGAGCCCGGCCGGTGTCCCGGTGCCCTCAGGCGGTGTCGCCCAGCACCGCCAGCTCGGCCCAGATGGTCTTGCCGTCGGCGGTGTGCCGGCTGCCCCAGCGCTGGGTGAGCTGGGCGACCAGGAGCAGCCCCCGGCCGCCCTCGTCCCACGTCTTGGCCCGGCGCAGGTGCGGCGCGGTGTGACTGGTGTCGGACACCTCGCAGATCAACGTGTTCGCGTCATGGATGAGCCGCAGCCGGATGGGCGGGGCGCCGTACCGGATGGCGTTGGTGACCAGCTCGCTCACCACCAGTTCGGCGGTGAACGACGCCTCCGTCAGCGACCAGGCGGCCAGCTGCTCCAGGACCTGCTTGCGGATCGGGGCGACGAGCGCCGGGTCGGCGGGGATGTCCCAGGTCGCCACCTGCGCCGACGGCAGCCCCCGGGTACGGGCCAGCAGCAGGGCCACGTCGTCGGCGGTGCCGCCCGGGGTCAGCAGGGTGTGCAGGACCCGGTCGCACGCCTCGTCGAGCGAACCGGTGGCCGCCCGCGACAGCGCCTCGCGGAGCAGGGCGCGCCCCGTGTCGGAGTCCCGGCCCCGCGTCTCCACCAGCCCGTCGGTGTAGAAGCCCAGCACGCTGCCCTCGGCCAGCTCCAGTTCGGCGGACTCGAAGGGCAGCCCGCCCAGGCCCAGCGGCGGGCCGTGCGGCAGGTCGATCTCCCGCGGCGGCCCGCCGTCGGGGCAGATCAGCACGGGCGGCGGGTGCCCGGCCCGGGCCAGCGTGCAGCGCCGGGACACCGGGTCGTACACCGCGTACAGGCAGGTCGCGCCGACCTCGCCGGGGGTACCGTCGGTGCCGGACTCCTGGGACAGGTGCAGGACCAGGTCGTCGAGGTGGGTGAGCAGTTCCTCGGGAGCGAGGTCGATGTCGGCGAGGGTGCGCACGGCGGTGCGCAGCCGGCCCATGGTCGCCGACGCCTGGATGCCGTGGCCGACGACGTCCCCGACGACCATGGCGACGCGCATCCCGGACAGCGGGATCACGTCGAACCAGTCGCCCCCCACCCCGGACCGCGCGGCCGGCAGGTAGCGGCTGGCCGCGTCCAGCGCGGCCGTGTGCGGCAGGTGACGGGGGAGCAGGCTGCGCTGCAGGGTCAGGGTGGTCTCCCGCTCGCGGGAGTAGCGGCGGGCGTTGTCGATGCAGACGGCCGCGCGCGCGGTGACCTCCTCGGCCAGCAGCACGTCGTCGTGGGTGAAGGGGTCCGGGTGCCGGAACCGGGTGAACGCGGCGACGCCGAGCGTGGTGCCGCGGGCCTGCAGGGGCACCGACATCATCGAGTGGACGCCGTGCTGCCGGACCTGGCTCGCCCGGGCCCGGTCCACCGCCAGCCACGGGTCCAGGTCGCCGGAATCCACCGACGCCACGATGCTGTGGCCGGCGATCAGCGAGTCGGCCTGCGGCGCGGCCGACGGGTAGACGACCACCTGGCCGGTGTCGGCCACCGACTCGGGGCTGCCCGGCGTGCGGGAGTGGTGCGCGACCCGGCGCAGCGACACCGGGGCGGTGAGCGGACCGGACGGGTCCTCGCCCGGCTCCGGGGGATCCAGCAGGTCGACGCTGACGAAGTCGGCCAGGGCGGGCACGCAGACCTCGGCCAGCTCCTGCGCCGTACGGGTCACGTCCAGGGTGGTGCCGATGCGCATGCTGGCCTCGTTGACCAGCATCAGCCGTTCCCGTGACTGGTACTGCTCGGTGAAGTCGTGGGCCGTCACGCAGACGCCCCGCACCCGGCCCGAGTCGTCGGTGAGCGGCGCGAGCCGGGCCAGCCAGGCGTGCGCGCGGCGCTCCCCGGTGGCCTTCATGTACGTCTGCATGTCGTGCCCGCGGCCGGTCCGCAGCACCGTGGTGAGGTGCTGCTCCAGCTCGGCGTGCTGGGTGCGGCCGCCCACCTCGGTGGGCCGCAGCCCGCGCAGGTGGTCGGCGGGCAGCCCGAGGAGGTCCGCCATGGCGTCGTTGACGCCCCGCAGGCGCAGGGACCGGTCGAAGACCATGGTGGCGCACGGGGACTGGAAGACCGCCGCCCGGACCAGCGGGTCGTCGGGCAGCTCCCGGTCGCCGGTGTCCAGCGGGGTGACGGCGAGCCAGTCGTCGGCGCCGCCTTCCTCCGGGAACCTCCGGTGGGCGAGCACCCAGACGGTCACGGTGCCGCCGTCCCGGTGCCGCAGGGTCACCGTGCCGTCCCAGCGGGCCTCGTCGGCGGGCCGGGGCATGCGGGCCCCGTCGGCCAGGAGGGCGGCGACGGGGCGGCCGACGACCTCCTCGGCCGTGTGTCCCAGGAGGACCCGGGCCCCTTCGTTCCACTGCGTGAGCGTCCCGTCGGCGGCGATGACGGCCCGGGCCGTCACGGAATCGTCGAACGGGTCGTCCGGCTTCATCGTCGCCACTCCATCGCGCAATCGCGCACGCTCACCGTGAGCTGGTGCCTCGCCTGGGGTCCAGCCTAGAGCCTGGAGGGCCGATCCCGCCGCACACGGGGGGCCGGGCAGGCCGGGGGCCCGCGGGAGCGGGAGCGCTCCGGGCGCCGCACGCCGCCGGGCCTGCCGTCCGCGCCCCGCGCCGCAGGCCCGCGCAGGGACGCTCCGGGCCCGTGCCCAGCCCTCCGTTGCCCGCTGCAGGTACCCCGTCGCACCCGCTCCCACCTGCGCGTATTTACGAGTAAGTACCCGAGCGGTACCGTGAGGGCATGCCTGCTCTCAACGTGGAGTTCAGCGACCGCGAACTCGAGGACCTCCGGCAGATCGCCAAGGAGCGCGGTACGTCGATGAAGGCGCTGGTGCGGGAGGCCGCCGCGGCCGACATAGCCCGCCACCGGGCGCTGCAGGAAGGTGCGGAGGCCTTCCGCCGGTTCTTCGCGTCGCACGCCGAGGAGTTCGCCGCCGCCTTCCCGGACGACGAACCACGCACCAAGGGCGAGGGACGGGCCGCCTGACCGATGGCACCCGTGCTGCACATCGACGTGCCGTGGCTGCTCCAGCGGCACGAGGAGGTCCTCCCGGACCAGCCCGTCATCAACGACTTCTCCGCCCTGGTCGCCGCCGTGGCCCGGCACCGGGTCGACCCGCCCCGCCTGGGCGTCGACTCCGACCCGGCCTGGCGGGCCGCCGCGCTGCTGCACACGCTCACGGTGCTCCGGCCGCTGCCGTCGGCCAACGCGCGCTTCGCCTGCGCCACCGCCGTGGCCTACATGTTCGTCAGCGGCGTGGGCATCGACCCGCCCTACGGGGCGCTGGTCGACCTGGCCCGCGACCTGATGACCGGCGCGGCCGACGTGTACGGCGCGGCCGACCGGCTGCGCTCCTGGCAGATCTGACCGGCCCGGACGGCCCGACGGCCGGCCGGGGGAGCGGTGCCCGCCCCGCCCGGTGCACCGGGACCGCCCGCCGGGGGCCCGGGCGGCAGGTGGTCCCGGTGGGCGTCATGTGCGCGGGGGCCGCCGAGGGGCCCGGTCTCCGGAGGGTCGTGACCGTCGTGTACCCGGCCGGCACGCGGGGACCCGCCACGGCCGGAGACGTACGGGGCACCCCCGGCCGCGCCCGGCCCACGTCCGGCCCTCGGCCCGCGCCCGCCCCGGTCCTGGGCCCGCCCCCGACCCCGGGCCTGCCCCGGTCCTGGGCCCGCCCCGACGCCCCGACCCCGGGTCCGGGTTCACCCCTGCCCGGCCCGTCCACGCGAGGACGGATGCGGGACGCGGCGACGGCCGGCGCGCCCTTTTCCGGGCGCGCAGAACCAGAAAAGAACACCGTGCCGAATGGCGGTGCGCACCACCTCTTACCGTTTGTCCTTCTGACTTTCTGTCAACGCGCAGATCTTCCTCAAGCGCCTTGTTGACGGCGCGCGGGTTGTGCGAGAGTGAGCCACCCGTGCGGGGGGTAATGGCCGGGGGCGCAGGAACATGGACGTTCTTGAACCGGGTCCGATTCGCCGTCGGTGACGTCGCACTCCCCGCGCCCCGCGCCAAAGAGGTATGGACCACTCGGGCTTTCCTTTACGGCGCCGGGATCTCTGTGTCACCCACGCGTGGGAAGGAACCGTCTCAGTGCCCACCCCCCACCCGCCCCGACCTCCGTATCCCCCGCCCGGCGGGGATCCGGGGGAATCCGACGAGTTCCTCGCCGCCCGGCTGAGGGACCGTTCGGAGGGCGAGGCCGCCCGTGCCGTCGCGCTGCTGACCGCGCGTCACTGGCGGTCCATGCACGACTACGCGGCCGTGTGCCTGGCCTCGTCGGGGCAGACCGCCGGCATGGCGACCGCCGCCGCCCTGCACCAGGTCCTGGACCGGCTCGCCCTCGGGGAGTCCGCCGTCGCCCTGCGGCCGGTGCTGCTCGTGGCCGTGCGGGACACGGTCCGCGAGTGGGCGTCCGACGACCGCATATCCGGCGCCCTGCCGCCGCTGAAGAAACCCGCCGGCGGACGCGGCATGCGGATGGCGAAAACCATGACGCCGGACAACCGCACACTGGCGCTCAGGGCATTCCGCGCCCTGCCCGCGCGTGCGCGCTGTCTGCTCTGGCACGTCGAGGTCGAGGCCGAACCCGTATCCGTACCCGCGGGCCTGCTCGGTATGGATGCCGACATCGCATCGGCCGCACTCGAACAAGCACGAGACACTTTCCGAAAGAATTGTGTCCTCGCGCATCAGGAAACGGCACCGACGCAGGAATGCCGATTCCACAACCGGCTGCTGGACGTCCCGATCCGCCGGGGCGGAACGCTGCTCCCCGATGTCCGCCGGCACCTGGCGGAGTGCCGTCACTGCCGGCACGCGGCCGAACAGCTGGGGCACTTCGAGGGCGAACTGGGCACCCTGATCGCCGAGGCGGTCCTCGGCTGGGGGGCCCGCCGGTACCTCGACTCGCGCCCGGGCCGTTCCCCCTCCGGCGCCCGGGGCCCGCGCTCCGGACGCCGGGGACGCCGGGGCGGGGGCCACTCCGCCGACCGCCGGCACCGCCTGCTCTCCCGGATGCCCGCCGCCGAGCGGCTCACCGGCTTCGGACGGACCGAGGCCGTGCGCTCCACCCGGACGCTCCTCACCGGTCTGGGCGCCGTCTCCGCCGGTGTCCTGGTGAGCGTGCTCATCGCGGGCTCCTCCTCCACCGACGGCGGCGCCACCGACCCGACGGGCTCCACGAGCGCGCAGGGCGGCCGGGGGACCGTGCCGACCGCCTCCCCGCCCGGCGTCGCCGGGCTACCCACCGGCCCGCAGCCGACCCGGCTGCGCAACGTCGCCGCCGACCTGTGCCTCGACACCCTGGGCGAGCCCCAGGACGGTGCCGGGACCCGGTTGGCCGCCTGCTCCACGGCGTGGACCCAGCGCTGGACCTACGAGGACGACGGGCTGCTGCGCAGTGTCGCCGATCCCGGTCTGTGCCTGGACTCCCACAAGGACGCCGGCGTCGTCGTCCTCGGCACCTGCGCCGACCAGGACGACGACCGCGGCGACGACGTGCGCTACGACCTCACCCCCCAGGGTGAGTTGCTGCCGCGCTGGGACGCGCAGCTCGCCCTCACCCCCGCCACCCCTGACGCGACCGCCGACCTCGTCGTCAAGGTGCGCGGGCGGACCGCCGACCAGCGCTGGGTGGCCGAGCCGGTGCAGGAGGACGAGGACCTGCTGTCGAGCGGCGCGACCGGTTCACCGGCGGCGCGGCACGCCCGGCTGAGCGGGTCCGTGGCATGACCTGACCGGCCGGGACGCGGCCGTGGCCGGGAGGCAGGTCCTGCCCCGGCCGGACCGGCCGTCCGGGGGCCCGGTCCCGTCCCGGCCGGACCACCGGCCGCCCCGGCTGCCGTCCGGCCGCTCCCGCTCCCTCTCGGTGGACGGCGGTGGGCAGGCCGGCGGGCGGGGAGGACGGCCCGGCCCCCGCCTGACGCGGCCGGCCCCCTGCCGCCGCGCGCCCGGTGCCCGGGACCGCCGTACCGCCGCCGTGCGAGGCGATGCGCCGGGGCGGCGTCCGGGGCCGGCCGCCTCGCCGGCACTGCCCGTCGGCACCTCCGAAGCCCGTCGCGCGGGTCAGGCGGGCGGGGCCGTCACGAGGTCGCCGGGGCCCACCGTGTCCGGCCCGGCGTGTCCCGACAGGGCCAGGGTCAGGTCCAGTTCGGCGAGCAGGCAGCGGATCACGTGGTCCACCCCCGCCTGGCCGTCGAGCGCCAGGCCGTACACGTACGGGCGCCCCAGCAGCACCGCCCGCGCGCCGAGGGCGAGCGCTTTGAACACGTCGTCGCCGGTGCGTACGCCGCTGTCGAACAGCACGGTGAGCCGGTCGCCGACGGCCTCCGCCACGCGGGGCAGCGCGTCCGCCGCCGCGACCGACCCCGCGACCTGATGGCCGCCGTGGTTGGAGACCACCACGCCGTCCATCCCGGCGTCGGCCGCGAGCCGGGCGTCGTCCGGGTGCAGCACGCCCTTGAGCACGATCGGGCCGTCCCAGCTCTCCCGCAGGAACGCGAGGTCCGGCCAGGTCTTGGCGGGGTCGGCGAACATGCCGACGAAGTGCATCACCGCCGCGTTGGGGTCCTCGTGCACCGGTTTGGCCAGCCCCGCCCGGAACGCCGGATCGGTGAAGTAGTTGGCGGTGCCCACGCCGTGCAGGAAGGGCAGGTAGGCCTGGTCGAGGTCGCGCGGCCGCCAGGACAGCAGCGGGGTGTCCAAGGTGACCACCAGCGCGGTGTATCCGGCCGCCCGGGCCCGGGACAGGAAGCTGCGGGCCACCTCGACGTCCTTCGGCCAGTACAGCTGGAACCAGCGCTCCCCGTCACCCATCGCCCGGGCGACCTCCTCCATCGGCGTGCTGGACGCCGAGGACAGGACGAACGGCACGCCCCGCGCGGCGGCCGCCCGGGCCGCCGCCGGCTCGGCGTCCGGATGCATGATCGACAGCACCCCGACGGGCGCCAGCGCCAGCGGAGCCGGCAGGTCCCGGCCCAGCAGCCGGACGGACAGGTCGCGCTCGTGGACGTCCCGCAGCATGCGCGGCACGATCCGGTGGCGGTCCAGGGCGGCCCGGTTGGCGCGTGCGGTGCTGCCGTCGCCCGCGCTGCCCGCCACGTAGCCGACCGGGCCGGGGCCGAGCCGCTGCTCGGTCAGCTCCTCCAGCCGGGTCAGGTCCGTCGGCAGCCGGGGGACGGCGCCCGTCATCCCGTTCAGGTAGATCTCGTACTGGAAGTCGGCCCAGTGTCCCGCCATGTGTCCCCGTCCCGCCTCTCCTCGTCCGCCGGCCGGGCGCCGCGACGCCCGTGCCGACGGTATCCGTACCTCACCGCACGGGGGCCGATTCGTGCAGGATCCGGGCCAGTTCGCGAGGGCGGGAGAACATCGGCCAGTGCCAGGCGCCCGCCACCATCACGTATCGCGTCATCCCGCGCACGCCAGTCGCGGCCACTGACAGTCCGGGCCCGCCGCCGCGGCCGGGGGTGCCGTCGGCCCGGTTCCGCCCACGAGGATCAGGTGGCGCCGCCCCGGTCGTAAGTGATCTCCATGTGAACACAAGGCGTCGTGGAATGGCCCGTGGGCACCGGAATCGGAATGTTTCAGGCCGATTAACGAACAGCCGGATTTCGGCCAACTGGCCACTTCACGCACACGGTAACCGCTTGATTACCGGCCGGAAGCCCTTCCCCCGTGTGACTTCACGCCACTGATTCAACACGCAATGTTACTGAAACCAGCAGGGTCGACGTGTCTTTCCGCCGGGGACTCGGCAGACTCCGGCACGCCGGTCCGGCACCGACCGAGCACGGACCGGCGATCGAACGAAACGAGCGGAAGGATGCACACAATGCGGAACACCGCGCGCTGGGCCACCACCCTCGGCCTCACGGCCGCTGCCGTCCTCGCACCCCTCACCGGGGCCGCGCAGGCCGCACCGGGGAACGGCCCCTCCGCGCTCTACGCCCCCTCGGCCCTGGTGCTGACCCTGGGTCACGGCGAGAGCGCGCCGAGCGTGACACCCGAACGCGCGGTCACCCTGACCTGCGGCCCGGGCGCCTCCGGCACCCACCCCGCCGCCTCCTCGGCCTGTGCCGACCTCGAAGGCGTCAGCGGGAACCTCGACGCGCTGTCCATGCGGCCGGGCGTTTTCTGCACCAAGCAGTACGACCCGGTCGTCGTCACCGTCGAAGGCGTGTGGCAGGGCCGGCGGGTCTCCTACGAACGGACCTTCCCCAACGAGTGCGTGATGAACGCTCACGGTTCGAGCGTCTTCGCGTTCTAGACCGGGATCGCACGGTTCCCGTGACCGCGCGGTGGCCGCAGATTGGGGAGTGCGAGCACCCCGCGGAGACGTGCGATCTCGCGCAAGGAAGCCGGCGGGCGGAGTGGGGCCGCCCGCCGGCCTCCGGCATGCGGAAGGGCCGGGCGGCCACGTGGCCGCCCGGCCCTCCTCGTACGTCCGTCACCCGGCATCCCGTCACCGGGCCGGGCCCCCGGCGTCAGGCCCGGTCGCGGTGGCTGGTGTCGCACCACGGGTAGCGGCGGCTGCGGCGGCAGGTGCACAGCGCCACCCGGAAGCGGTCCGACGACACCACCGTGCCGTCCTCCAGCTCAACCTCCACCGGGCCCTCCACCAGGAGCGGGCCCTTGCGCTGCACGGTCAGCCGCCGGGGCGGGTCAGACGGGGAGTTCGGCACGGACCACCACCAGCTCTTCCCTGTTCTCGCCCGGACCCAGCAGGCTGCGCTCCCGCAGCCAGCGTTCCCGGGACCTGAGCACCGGACCGAACGTGATGTGCCGGCGCCGGGTCACAGCCGCCTTCATCCCGGCCTCCCGCAGACGGCCGAGCGTCAGCTCCGGCCCGCTGAGCGCCGACTGCACCAGCAGCAGCACGCCGCCGGGCCGCAGCAGTCCGGGCACCTCCCGGCAGATCCGGTCCAGCACCAGCCGCCCGTCGTGGCCCGCGTCCCACGCCCGGGCCGGCCCGCGCGGCGGCCCGGTACCGCCGTCCGGCGCCGGTACGTACGGCGGGTTGGCGAGGATCAGGTCGAACGACCGCCCCCGCACCGGGGTGAACAGGTTCCCCCGCCGCACCTGGACGGGCAGGCCCGCCATGAGCGCGTTGAGGCGGGTCGTGCACACGGCACGCCAGGACACGTCCACCGCGGTCACGCGGGTGCCTCGCCGGGCGGCGGCGAGCGCCAGGGCACCGGAGCCGGTGCCCACGTCGAGAACGTCCGAGCCCGGCCGGACGGGCTCGTCGGACAGTGCACCGGCCAGCAGCTCGGTGTCTTCCTGCGGGGCGTACACGCCCGGGGGTGCGAGTGGATTCACGAGCGGCCGAGTACCCCGGACATCGCCGGACATGTGCGTCATGGGACGGGAGTGGTGTCGGGGACGGGAGTGGCGTCAGGGACGGCCAGGGGCGTGCGCAGCGACGAGCGGCCGGCGCCCCAGTCGGCGAGCAGCCGGTCGCCGAGCCGGTCCTCCACGAACACCGTCGCGTCGATGCCGAAGGCGATGTCCGGGGCGAGGGCGGGCTCGTCCTCCATCAGCCCGCCGATCACCTCGTGGCGCACCACCTGCTCGTGCACCGCGTCGGCCTCGACGTGCTCGTCGTAGAAGTGCTCGGCGGCGGGCCCCGCGCCCGTGCGGCGCATCGCCTCGGCGAGCCGGCGGGACCCCGGCGACGAGGTGATCTCGACCGTGGCGAAATGCCCCACCAGGGCGCCCCTGAGGGAGCGGTGCAGACCGAACAGCGACATCAGGTTCACGGTGACCAGCAGCTCCGCGCAGGCGGCGTCCAGGTAGCGGCCGTACGTCGTGTCCAGGCCCAGGTCGTCCATCAGGTTCGCGTAGAGCAGGGCGTGCACCCGGTCGGCGCGGCCGCCGCCGAACTCGTCGAACTCCACGGCCGCCATCGCGGCCTTGGCCCGGCCCCACAGGCGCGGCAGCACCCAGGCGTGCGGGTCCGCCTCCTTGAGGTGGTACAGGGACCGCTGGGCCGCGTACTCGCGCACGTGCCACAGCTCGCCCTTGTCGCGCAGGAAGTGGCTGACGCCGGTGCCGTCGACCGGCTCCACCAGCAGGGCGGCGAGCGCCTCGTCCACGTCGTCGTGCACGGTGGCGTCCGCGCGCAGGGCCGACTCGAAGCGCCGCTCCAGCGCGCCCCGGGTCCGCAGCAGGTCCGGGTCCCACTCGCGGTCCGGCGGGACGCCGTCGAAGCCGCGGTAGTGCAGTTCGTAACAGAGGTACAGCGCGAGCTGGAAGTCGTCGCCGTACACGGCCGCCCGGGCCACGTCCCGCGGCAGCGGGAGAGGGCCGTCGCCCGTGAGACGGGCGATGACGGCCGCGCTGAGGGGGCCGCGCGGCGCGGGCAGCGTGGGTTCCGTACGTGGGTGTTCCATGGGTCCCCGGGTACCCGCGGACCGCCCGGCCACCCCGCCCACGCGTGTCACTCCCGCGCAGGGGTACTCCGGAGCGCATGAAGGCACTCGCGATCAACTGCACCCTCAAGAAGTCGCCGGCCACGTCCAACACCGAGGCGCTGCTGGGGACCGTCACCGAACAGCTCCAGAAGGAGGACGTGGAGGTCGACGTCGTACGCGCCGTGGACCTGGACATCGGGCCAGGCGTCACCAGCGAGGCGGTGCACGACGGGGACGACTGGCCGGACGTGCACGCGAAGATCCTCGACGCGCAGATCCTGGTCATCGCCTCCCCGACCTGGCTCGGCCAGCCGTCCTCGGTCGCCAAGCGGGTCCTGGAGCGGATGGACGCGATGATGTCCGAGACCGACGACGAGGGCCGCCCGGTCGCCTACAACCGTGTCGCCGGGGTCGTCGTCACCGGCAACGAGGACGGCGCCCACCACGTGATCAGCGAGATCACCGGCGGGCTGCAGGACATCGGCTACACCATCCCCGGCCAGGCCTGGACGTACTGGAACCAGGGCCCCGGCCCCGGGCCCAGCTTCCTGGAGGGCGGCCGCGGCCACGACTGGTCGCGCAGCACCGGCCGGGCCATGGCCGCCAACCTTCTCGGCGTCGCCCGGGCCCTGGCGGAACGCCCGCTGGGCCCGCCCCCGCAGTAGCCCCGGCGGCCTCTCGGCGCTCGCCGGTGCTCCGCACGGCCCCCAGGCGGCGCGCTACGACGTGCCGACGCGGCGCGCTACGAGGCCCCCACGCGGGCCACCGGCAGCGGCACCGGCTCGGCCGGAGCCGTGTCCTTCTCACTGCGGCGGGTGACCTCCGCCCACCAGCCGGGCCCGTCCTCGATGTGCCGCAGCAGCACCCCCTCACGCAGCGCCCACGGGCAGATCGTCACGGCCGAGAGCCCGGTCAGTTTCATCGCCGTGTGCGCCACGACCGCCCCCGCCAGGCTCTGCGCCGCCCGCGGTGCGGAGATGCCGGGCAGGTGGGCGCGCTCGGCGGCGGGCAGCGCGGCCAGGCGGTCGATCGCCACCCGCAGGTCCGCGCAGGTCAGCTCCCGCTCGACGAACGGGCCGTGCCGCCCCGGAGCGGCCCCGCACAGCCGCCCCAGCTGCTGGAACGTGCGCGAGGTGGCCACCGCGGTGCGCGGCCCCTCCCAGCGGATCCGTGCCGCCACGTCCCGCAGCTGGTGCCGCACCCGGCGCCGCAGCGCGCGCACCTGCGAGGGCGGCGGCGGGTCCTCGTCGGCGAAGAACTCGTGGGTCAGCCGGCCCGCGCCCAGCGGCAGCGAGGCCACGAAGTCGGGCAGGCGCCCACGGCCGAAGGCCACCTCCAGGGAACCCCCGCCGATGTCCAGCAGGGCCAGCGGACCGGAGCGCCAGCCCATCCACCGGCGGGCTCCCAGGAAGGTCAGCTCGGCCTCCACCTCGCCCGGCAGGGTGCACAGCGCGACGTCCGTGCGGGAGCGGACCTCGTGCAGCACCTCCTGCCGGTTCGGGGCGCCGCGCACCACGGCGGTGGCGAAGGCCAGCGGGCCGGCGGCGCCCCAGCGGGCGGCGGTGCGGCTCGCCGCCGACACGGCGTCCACCAGCCGGTCCACCGTCTCCTCGGGCAGCGGCTCGCCCGGCGCGACCTCCTCGGACAGCCGCAGCCGCCACTTCGCCGTGTGGACCGGCAGCGGCACCCCGTCGTCCGTGTCCGCGACGACGAGTCTGACGGTCTTCGATCCCACATCCATCACGCTGGTTCGCATGGCGCGTGGGTACCCACTGGGCGTATGTCCTACCGCACGCGGGGCCAGGACGTCCGGCGCAGCCGGGGTGTACCGGTGGACCCCTCCGGGGTGAGGGCGGCGAACCCGGCGGCGGCCTCGGCCCCCCGGCGCACCTCCACAGGGTGCGTCGGTCGCGTCCCGGCCCCGTAGGCGTGCCGGGACAGCACACCTAGGCCAGCTGCCGCCGCACCAGGTGATGCAGCCGTCCGCCGGTGTCGGCGAGCAGGTCCGCCGGAGGGCCCTGCTGGACCACCTTGCCGTCCTCCATGACCACCACCCGGTCCGCGTCCAGCACCGTCGACAGCCGGTGTGCGATGACGACGCGGGTGGCCCGCAGCGCGCGGGTGGAGTCCATCACCGTGCGCTGCGTGGCGTTGTCCAGGGCACTGGTCGCCTCGTCGAGGAAGAGGATGCGCGGGCGGCGGATCAGCGCCTGGGCGATCATCAGGCGCTGCCGCTGGCCGCCGGAGACCGCCCCGCTGCCCGACACCAGGGTGTGCAGCCCCATCGGCATCCGCCGGATGTCCTCGGCCAGCCCCGCCAGCTCCGCCGCCGCCATGACCTCCTCCGGGGTGTACGGCTCGGTCCCGCGGATCACGTCCATGACGGAACCGGTGAACGGCTGGGCATGCTGCAGCACCACCCCGCACTGGCGGCGGACCGCCGACAGGTCGAGCGCGGACAGGTCCTGGCCGTCGTAGAGCACGCTGCCCGACCGCGGCCTGTCGAAGCCGATCAGCAGCCGCAGCAGCGTCGACTTGCCGCACCCGCTCGGGCCGACGACCGCCACGAACTCGCCCGGCCGCACCTCCAGGGAGACGTCGTCCAGGACCAGCGGTCCGTCGTCGGAGTACCGGAACGACAGCCGCCGCGCCTCCACCGCACCGGACAGCGGGCCCGGCCGGGTGCTCCCGGCCCGCACCTCGGGCGCCGCCTCCAGCACCGGGCGGATCTGCTCCAGCAGCGGCAGCGCCGCCACAGCGGAGACGAACGCGCCGGTCAGCTGGGTGACCGAGGCCAGCACCATCGTCACCGACGTGTGGAAGGTGAGGAACTGCGCCGCCGTCATCGTGCCCCGGGCCGGCCCGGCCAGCAGCATGAACATCGCCAGCGTGCACAGCGGGAGGTAGACGGCGCCCAGCACGGCCGTCAGGTTCTTCACCCGGCCCGCCTTCTGCTGGAGCTCCCGGCTCCGGGCGAACTCGGACGCCCAGGCGGCGTACGCGTAGTTCTCCGCCGCCGCCACCCGCAGCTTCGGCAGGCCGCGCAGCGTCTGGAACGCCCGGTTGTTCAGCTGGTTGGTCAGCACCACCAGCCGCCGCTGCCAGCGCACCTGCCACAGCCCGAGCCCCAGGAACACCGCGGCCACCGCCACCAGCATGCCCAGCGCCGCGAGCGCCATCGGCACGCTGAACCACAGCAGCAGAGCGAGGTTCACCGCCCCGACGGTCACCGACTGCGCCACCGTCGGCCCCACCCCGGCGAGCAGCCGGCGGATCGCGCTGACTCCCATGGCCGCGCTCGCCAGCTCACCGGTGGACCGCTCGGCGAAGAACGCCGTCGGCAGGCGCAGCAGCCTGTCCCACACGGCCGGCTGCAGGGTGGCCTCCACCCGGCCCTCCAGCCGCAGCAGGGTCAGGTTCTGCAGCAGCATGAACGCCGCCGCCACCACACTGCCGAGGATCACCGCGAGACACACCTGCACGATCGGACCGGTCTGCGCCCGCGGCACGAACTCGCCGAGCACCCGGCCGGTCGCCAGGGGCACCATCGCCCCGACGGCCACCGTGACCAGACCGCTCAGCAGCAGCGCCGTCAGGTCCCGGCGCGTGCCCGCCATGCAGAACCGCATCAGGCCCAGGGGCCCCAGCCGCCGGTCGGGAAGCGGCCGGTAGAACATCACCGCCTGCGGTTCGAACTCCCCGGCGTTGGCCTTCTCCACCGGCGTCTCCCGGCCGCTGCCCGGGTGGACCGCCACATAGCCGCCGCGCCGCCACAGCAGGGCCACCGGGGCGCCCGACAGCGACCGGTGTCCCACCAGCGGACCCACGTCCTCCCGCCACCAGCGGCCCTCGAGCCGCACGGCACGGGTACGCACCCGGGAGGCGAGGGCCACCCGCTCGACCGGATCCAGCCGGTCGTCGCCGGCCCCCGGCGGCGGGGGCCCCGCGAGCCGGATCCCGGCCGCCCGCGCCACCAGCTCGCAGGCCGCGTACGTGGCGTCCGCGTCGGCGGCCGTCGCCGCGCGCGTCGACGGACGGCCGCCGATGGACGCCAGCAGCGTCCGGTCGGCCCGGGCGCGCACCGCCTCACCGGCCCGGATGCCCTCGGCGGTGCGGGACGCGTGGGTCTGCTCCAGCTGCTCGATCCAGCGGTCGAGGGCGGTCATGAGCCGGTACTGCTGGTCGACCACGCTCTGCCACAGCGCGGCGTCCATCAGCAGATCGGCCGCCGCCTCCGCGCCGTACACCGATCCGTACTGCACGCTGCCCGGCGGCACGTGCATCCAGAACACGTCGTCGTCCTCGCCCGGGCCCGGACCGCCCGCCGGGACGGTCCCGGACCCGTCCGCGCGCTCCCCGGCCGTCGGCGCCTGGAACAGCACCGACAGGCTCCGGCCGAGCCCCAGCGCCAGGGCGTACTCCAGCGGGCTCGTGGCGGGCGGCACGTACTGCGGCCGTCCGTGGGCGTCGTAGGACCACGTCCGGGTGTCCGCCTGCTGGTACAGCTCGCGCAGGCCGATGCGGTGCACCACGCAGTCCCGCAGCGGGCGCGCCACCAGCGTGTGCTGCGGACCCGGCACCGGACCCAGCAGCAGCGCCCCGGCCTCCAGCCGGCCAAGGTGGTGCCAGTGGCCCTGCTGCGCGGCGTCGACCGCGAACAGGTCCAGGGCCCCGGCCGCCACCAGCCACAGCACCTGCGGCCCCTCGAGGTCCAGGCGGCCGGACACGGCGCAGTCCACGGGCGTGCCCAGCCCGCCCAGCGCGCCCAGCACCAGATCGCCGCCGAGGCCGTCGTGCACGGTCGTCATCTCACCGCTCCCTGACCAGCGCCGCGTACGCGCCGCCGCGCGCCACCAGCTCCTCGTGCCGTCCGCGCTCCACGACCGTGCCCCGGTCCAGGACGACGATCTCGTCGCTGTCGCGGACCGTGCTCAGCCGGTGTGCGATCACCACACAGGCACAGCCGCGGCGGCGCAGGTTGTCCATCACGACCTGCTCGGTCTCCGCGTCCAGCGCGCTGGTCACCTCGTCCAGCACCAGGATGCTCGGCCGCCGCACCAGTGCCCGCGCGATCTCCAGCCGCTGCCGCTGCCCGCCGGAGAAGTTGCGGCCGTCCTGCTCGACCCGGCTGTGGATGCCGCCGGGCCGCCGGGCGACCACGTCGTACAGCGCCGCGTCCCGCAGCGCCGCCTCCACGGCCTCGTCCGGGATCGACGGGTCCCACAGCGCCACGTTGTCCCGGACCGTGCCCTCGAAGAGGAACACGTCCTGGTCCACGAAGGAGACCGAGGAGGCCAGCGCCCCGCGCGGGATGTCCTCGATGCGCCGGCCGTCCACCCGGATCACCCCGTCCCAGGGCGTGTACAGCCCCGAGATCAGCCGGGACACCGTGGACTTGCCGCTGCCCGAGCCGCCGACCAGGGCCACCTGCTGCCCCGGCCCGACGGTCAGGTCGAAACCGGTGAGCAGCGGCTCGTCCAGCGGGTTGTAGCCGAAGGAGACGTTCTGCAGCTCCACGTGCCCGTGCAGCCGCCGCGTCGACTCCCCGGCGCCGGGCCGGCCGTACAGCGGGTCGGCCCGGAAGTTCTCCACGTCCTTCAGCCGGGCCACGTCCGCCGCGAAGTCCTGGATGCGGCCGGCCACCCCGTTCAGCCGGGTCAGCGGCGCGGTGAAGCGGGTGACCAGCGCCTGGAAGGCGACCAGCAGCCCGACCGAGATGTGCCCCTCCACCGCCCGCAGGCCGCCGATCCACAGGATCAGCGCGCTGTTGAGCATGGCCAGGGCCGGCGCGACGACCCCCAGCCAGGCCGTCGGCACGCCGAGCCGCTGCTGCTCCTCCAGCGTGGTCGCGTGCTGTCCCGCCCAGGTGCGGAAGTAGCCGTCCTCGCCGCCGGTCGCCTTCAGCGTCTCGATCAACTGCAGCCCGGTGTACGCCGTGTTGGTGAGCCGCGCGGTGTCCGCCCGCAGCTTCGCGGTCCGCGTCGCGCGCAGCTTCACCACCACGCGCATCGCCAGGACGTTCAGCAGCGCCACCCCGATGCCGACGAAGGTGAGCTGCGGGTCGTAGCTGTACAGCAGCAGCGCGTACAGCACCACCACCAGGGCGTCCACGCCCGCCGCCGACAGGTCGCGGGCCAGCGTCTCGGCCACCGCGTCGTTGGACTGCAGCCGCTGCACCAGGTCGGCCGGGCTGCGCTGGGCGAAGAACGTCACCGGCAGCCGCAGCAGGTGGCGCAGGAAGCGGGCACTGGACAGCGTGGACGAGATGATCCGCCCGCGCAGCAGATTGGCCTGCTGCAGCCAGGTCAGCAGCAGCGTGAGCAGCACGCAGGCCGCCATGGACGTGAACAGCACGTCCAGGGTCGAGGTCCGGCCGCCGATCAGGAACTCGTCGATGTACGCGCGGCTCAGCCCCGGCACGGCCGCGCCGACGGCCACCAGCAGCAGGCTGGTCAGCACCACGGCGGGCAGGGTTCCCGCCGTGCCGCGCAGCCGGGCGGGCATCGCCCCGAGGACACCGGGCCGGCGGCCGCCGCGGGCGAAGTCCTCGCCGGGCTCCATGACCAGGACGACCCCGGTGAAGCTGCCGTCGAAGTCCTCCAGGGGCACGAACCGCCGCCCCTTGCCGGGGTCGTTGACGAACACCCCGCGACGGCCGAACCGGCGTCCCATGCCGTCGTAGACGACGTAGTGGTTGAACTCCCAGAACAGGATGGCCGGTGCCGCCACCTCGGCGAGGGCGGCCAGGTCCATCTGCATGCCTTTGGCGGTCAGCCCGTAACTGCGCGCCGCCTTCAGCAAGTTGCCGGCGCGCGAGCCGTCGCGGGAGACCCCGCAGGCGATCCGCAGCTCCTCCAGCGGGACGTGGCGGCCGTGGTGGCCGAGCACCATGGCCAGCGCGGCGGCGCCGCACTCGACGGCCTCCATCTGCAGCACGGTGGGGGTGCGGACGGTGCGGGCGCGCCGGGGGAGCACGGTGCGGGCGGGCGGGGCGGCGCGGCGCCCGCCGCCGCGTGCGCGGGTCGCGGTCACGGCAGCAGCCACTCGACGGGGCGCCGGTCGGCGAGCCGGATCGACGCGGAGGCCAGGGTCATCGAGGTCAGCCGGAACGGCGGTCCGTCCGCGGACGACCAGGCGTAGCCGCTCTTCGTCGTGGACGACGTCCGCAGCTCCACCGTGACGGCCACCGGCCTGCCCTCCCGCGCGAACTGCTCGCCGAGGGCCGGGTCGCCGAGGAACGAGGCGATCTGCCCCGCCGACTGCGCGGTGCGGTCGACCGACTCGACCCGGCCGCGCAGCACGCCGTACTCCTCGCTGGGCACCGACTGCACCGTCAGGTCGACGGACGCGCCGGCGGGGACGGCGGCGGCCCGGTCGGCGGGCACGTACACCGTCGCGGACAGGGGCTCCCCGGCGCGGCCGGTCCGCTCGACGGCGGCGACGTCGGCACCCGTGCGGATGATCCGTCCGACGGTGGCGGCGAGCGTGGTGACCCGTCCGGCGTCGAGGCTGCGGACGACCGTCTCGCCCTGCGCGGTGCGCACCTTCAGCACGGGGGAGCGGGCCGCCAGCCGCTCGCCCTGCTCCGCCAGGACCTCCGTGACCTGTCCGGAGACGGGGCTCTGCAGGACGTAGCTGCCCCGCCCGTGGGTGAGGACGGCGGGCGCGGTCACCGTCGACGCCACCGAACCGGTCAGCGCCCACCCGGAGGCGGCGGCCATGGCGAGCACCGTGACGGACAGCACCAGCCACCCCTGGGGCCGGGCGAGACGCACCGGGAGGTCGAGTTCCTCCGGTGACTGCTGCTTGGCGAGGGCCTGTTGGCGGAACTGCACGGGTCTTCCCCCACCTGCGCGGAACGTGCGGAGTCACTACGGGAACGGGAACGAGAACGGCCGACCGCCTGTGCGGCCGGGCCGGGAACGGCGCCGCCGGGCCCCGGAGCCGTGGGACGGCTCCGGGGCCCGGCCCGCCGGAACGCGCGATCAGAGACCGGCGACCAGGTTGGTGATCGGGGCGGTGTTCAGGCCGGTGACGCCCTCGACGGTGTCGACGGCCGTGTCCAGCACGCCGGAGACCGGGGCGATGCTGTCCACCGCGCCCGTCAGGGTGTTCACGGCGTTCACGGACAGGCCACCGGAGACGTTGTCGAGCTCGGCGTCCGAGATCTCGGCGGTCTCGACCTGGGGGGTGGAGTTCATGCTGGAACTTCCCTTCGTATGGGTGTTTCACATGGGGGGAGAGCGGCCCCCGCTGGGGACAGCCGAAGGCCGCGACCGCGGGCGCCGGACGCCCGTCACGGGAAGCCCGGAACGGCCTTGCGGTGCGATGGATGTAAGCACGCGTCGGGTCCCGGCTTCCAATCAATCCGGCCGCTCACCAGGCAGGTTGCGACCTGGAGGCGCCCAAGCGTGCAGACGGCGGCACGGCGCGTCGGCGACTTCTCCACAAGGTGCACGGCATCGTCGCGTCCGGCCCCTTGCGTCCCCGGAGCCGAAACCGGCACACCCGCCGCAAAGGCGTGACCCGGTCACCGGGCCCCCTGCCGCGTTCCCGGCGGGGTGACCGACGTGGGCACGGGCTGTGCAGATTCCCTGAAGCCGGGATTCCGCATCCCGTTCGGCACGGAGCGTGCGCACGTCCTCGCGGAACGTGGCCGTACCGGCCCTCGCGTCTTCGCCGGTGCCCCGGCGCCCCCGCCGGCCCGGGCCGGGCCGGCGGGTGCCCGTCACCGCGCGATGGACCGGCCGGTTCCCGACCGTCGACGCGACGGCTGCGCACGGGATTTGAACGCACCACCCGACGCGTGCGTACCAACAGCCGTCCAGGCGCCCCACCGCTGCCGAACGGCGGCCCGACTCCGGTCCCCCCAGGAGGTCGAGTAGTTTGAGTCACAAGCGAATTCCGAAGCGCAAGGCCGCGATAGCGGCGGGGAGCGTCGTGGCGCTCGGCGCTGCCGCGCTCCTGCTCCCGAACGCCAACGCCTCGCAGGACGGCGCGTCGGACGAAGCGGCGGCGGCGCCCAAGACCCTGAAGGCGGCGGCCGCCTCGGACCTCGCCTCGCAGCTCTCCGGGCTCCTCGGCGACGCGTACGCCGGCGCCTACTACGACAGCGGCAAGAAGCAGCTCGTCGTCAACGTCGTCCAGGGCGACAACAACCAGGTGATCGTGCAGGCCAAGCGGGCGGGCGCGGCCGTGCGCGAGGTCGACAACAGCATGACCGAGCTGGAGTCCGGAGCGCAGACCCTGACGTCGGAGGCGGCCATCCCCGGCACGTCCTGGGCCGTCGACCCGCGCACCAACAAGATCCTGGTCACCGCGGACAGCACGGTGACCGGCGACAAGTGGGACCGGCTGGAATCGACCGTCGAGAGCCTCGGCTCCGGCATGGCCACCCTCAAGAAGTCCAAGGGCACCTTCCGGACCTTCGTCTCGGGCGGCGACGCCATCTTCGCCGCCAACTCCCGCTGCTCGCTGGGCTTCAACGTCACGGCGAGCGACGGCACCCCCGCCTTCCTGACGGCCGGTCACTGCGCGCTCGGCGGCAACCAGTGGTCCGACCAGCAGGGCGGCGCGCCGATCGCCACCATCGACCAGGCCGTCTTCCCCGGCGAGGGCGACTTCGCGCTCGTCAGGTACGACGACCCGGCGACCCAGGCGCCGAGCGACGTCGACGTCGGCGGCCAGACCGTCCAGATCAGCCAGGCGGCCGAGGCCACCGTCGGCCAGCAGGTTTTCCGGATGGGCAGCACCACCGGGCTCGCCGACGGCCAGGTGCTCGGCCTGAACGCGACCGTCAACTACCCGGAGGGCACGGTCACCGGCCTCATCCAGACCAACGTGTGCGCCGAGCCCGGCGACAGCGGCGGCTCCATGTTCACCCGCGACGGACTGGCCATCGGCCTCACCTCCGGCGGCAGCGGTGACTGCACCAACGGCGGGGAGACCTTCTTCCAGCCGGTCACCACGGCGCTGGCCGCCGTCGGCGCGACCCTCGGCACGGGCGGCGGTGCCGCGGCGGGCGGCGAGGACGCGGGCGCGGGTCAGCAGGCGGGCGGCGGTGCCGCGGGCGCGGGTCAGCAGGCCGGCGCCGGCGCGGGTCAGCGCGACGGCGCCGGCCGGGACGGTGCGGGCGGCGGTGAAGGCGCCGGTCAGGGCGCCCGCGAGGAGGGCATGACCGAGACCCACTGACGTGCCCCGGGGCGTGCACCCCCCTCGACGCGTCCCGCGGCGCCACGGGTCCGGCCCCCGCCCCCTGCGGGGGCCGGACCCGCTCGCTCGTTCCCTCCGAAACGGGAGGGCCGGGCAGGCAGTGGGACGGCGGAGCCCCTACGAGCCCGTCGTCCTGATCAGCAGCAGCGCGATGTCGTCCAGACGGTGATCCGCGACGTCGGCCCCGAACCGGACCAGGCCGTCGGCCAGCTGGTCCAGCGGCAGGTCGCCGAGTTCGGCCAGCCGCCGGCCCAGGGCGGCCAGGGCCTCCTCGAAGTCGGTGCCCGGCGACTCGACCAGACCGTCGGTGTACAGCACCAGCAGCGAGCCGGGGGAGAGGGCCACCTCGGTCGTCGGATAGACCGCCCCGCCGTCGACACCCAGCAGCGGGCCCCCCGCCAGGTCCAGCACCCGCACCCGCCCGTCCGGTCTGCGCAGCAGCGGCGGCGGATGACCCGCACGGGACATCACGGCCCGCCCGCACGCCGGATCCAGACGCAGGTACAGACAGCTCGCGAACAGCTCCGAACCCAGGTCGAGCAGCAGCCGGTTGGTGCTCCGCATGACCTCCTCCGGCGGCTGCCCCACCGTGGTGTACGCCCGGACCGCGGTCCGCACCTGCCCCATCAGCCCGGCCGCCGTGACGTTGTGCCCCTGGACGTCCCCGATCACCGCCGCCGCCGTGTTCCGCGTCCGCACCAGGTCGTAGAAGTCACCGCCGATCTCCATCCCCTGCGTGGCCGGCAGGTAGCGGGCCGCCGCCGCCAGACCGGGCACCGGCGGCAGGGTGTGCGGCAGCAGCGCCGCCTGCAGTCCGTGCGCCAGCCGGTGCTTGGCGTCGTAGAGCAGCGCCCGCTCCAGGGCCTGGGCGATCAGCCCGGCCAGACTGGTCAGCACCGCGCGCTCCTCGGTGGTGAAGCGGTGCGGCGCCGCGTAGGCGAGCACACAGGTGCCCACCGGGCGGCCCGACGCGATCAGCGGCAGGTAGGCCCACGACGTGAACGTCGACGGATTCACGATCAGCACCGGATACAGCCGCTCCAGCTCCCGGCGGGACTCGAAGAAGGCGGGCACGCCGGTCCGCAGCACCTGGCCCCCCGGCGTCGGCTCCGACAGCGGCATCCCGTCGAACCGCTCCACGACCGGGGCGTCGAGGTACCCGCGATGCCCCAGCACGACCAGGCGCCCGGCCCGCGACCCGAGCAGCACCACGCCCTGGCTGCCCACCGCCGGGGCGATCTCGTCCGCGATCAGCTGCACCACGTCCTGCACGCCCACCGCCTCGGTCAGCGCCCCGGCCAGGCTCAGCACCTGCGAGATGTCCACCAGCCGCGCCGGGGCGTCGCCCGTCGCCGGCGAGGGGGGACGCCGGTTCATCTCCGTCACGGCGCGCGCCCGGCTGATCCGCACGCTCAGCCCGGTGGTGCTCGGGTACAGCCGGAACGACAGCCAGTCGCCGGGCGGACGCAGCGCCACGAACGACGTCGGCTGCTGGCTGAGCAGCGCGGCCCGGTAGCGGTCCTCGTGGACCGGGTCGTCCAGCCACGGCACGGACGTCCACAGCCGCCTGCCCAGCAGCTTCTCCGCACTCACGTCCAGCAGGTCCGTCGCCGCGGCGTTGGCGAAACCGACCCGCCCGTGCACGTCGAGCGAGCACAGCCCGTACGGCAGCCGGGACACCATCCGCGCGGCCTCCACCGACCCGAGCGTGCCGCCCGGCCCGCCCACCAGGGCGGCGGCGGACAGGTCGGGCTCGGGCGGCAGCGGCAGGCGCTCCTCGACGGCCCGTTCCAGCCGCGCCGCGAGCCGGTCGCAGGCGGCCGTCAGGTGCTCGCGTTCCGCGTCGGACAGCTCCGGCGGGTGCGACCCGGGCCAGGTCACGAAGACCGCGCCGTACGCCCGGGCCGGGGTCGCGACCGGCAGCGCCGCCAGCGCGAAGGGGTACGGCAGCACCACGGCGATGCGGGGATAGCGGCGCGCCATCTCCTCCTCGCCGCCCACCCACACCAGCCGCCGCTCGCGCACCGCCTCGGACACGGGCAGGGGAGCGCTGAGCCCGATCCGCTCCCAGGGCGCCGCGAACGCGCGGGGCAGCCCCGCCGTCACCACCATCTCCAGCACCGGCTGGTCGGGCGCGAGCAGGTACACGGCACCCGAGTGCGCCTGCACCTCGTCCATCAGGGAGGCCAGCGTCAGCGACAGCACCGGCCGCCCCAGCGGCCGCGCGCCCCCGGTGGGTGCGCGCAAGGCGTCCACCGGGCGGTGCCCCGCCGGCACGCCGTCCCGCGGGGGCGTGCCGCCCGGCAGCGGGGGCCGCACCTCCTCCGGTCGGGCGGGCCCCTGTCCCTCGGTCACGCCGACCACCTCCTCGCCCGGCCGCACGCCGGGTCCGCGCACCCCAATCTCCCCCGTGCCGCCCCGACGCGCACGGCGAACGGCCGGGGCCCCGCCGGGCCGCTCCGCGGTCCCGGCCCGGACCCGGCACCCGTGGGCCGCGCCCCGGCGGCCCGGCCCTCGCCGCCGTGCGGTGGCCGGAGCGGGGGCCGCGACGGCCCCCGGCCGCTCCGCCCGCCGCCGCACCAGTGACCGCGGTGCCTCGCGGCCGGTGCCTCGCGGCCGGTGCCTCGCGGCCCGCCGCTTCCCCCGTCTGCTGCCAGAACGCGCCGCAGGGGCTGCGCCCGGGTGCTTTACGCGCTGTAATGGCGAACGTGGTCGGTGAGGGCGCTGCGGAACGCAGCACGAGGACGCTGCGCGCGGAAAGTGCTCTCCGGACGATCGCGGCCGATCAGGAGTCCCCCCAGCGCGTGCGACGGGTGCTCGAACAGGCACTCGTCTTCGCCGGAGCCACCTTCGCGGCCCTCTACACCCCCGGCAGGGACGGCGACGTGCTGTGCCTGGTCGAGTCGGTCGGGGTGCCGAGGAACCTGTACGGGGTGCGCGACAGCTACCCCCTGACGGGCCGCTTCCCGGCCGCCGCGGCACTGCGCACCGGACGGCCGGTCTGGCTCGGCCCCAAGGAACTGGCCGAGCACGCCCACTCCCGCCGCGTCCCGGCGTACGACTTCTTCCTCGCCGCGCTGCCCGTGCGGCAGGGGGCCGGCTGCCTCCTCGCGGTGAGCGAACGCCCCGACGGCTTCGACCACGACGACCGGACCGGTCTGGGCCTCGTCGCCGACGCCCTCACCTCCCCGCCGCCCGCCGTGCCGGCGGACGGCGACGACCTGCCGCCCGGCGGCTTCAGCCTGGCCATGGACTCCGGCCGGGTGCGGGTCGGCCAGGACATCCTCGACCTGTTCGGCCTGGACCCCGGCGACTTCGACGGCCGGGTGGAGACCCTGCTCGGCCTGACCGTGCCGGAGGACCTGCCGTCCCTGATGTCCGTGGTCGAGGCGGACCACATGTCGATCGGCGACCGCGAGCTGGAGTTCCGTGTGCTCCAGCCCACCGGCCCGCCGAGGTGGCTGCGGCTGCGCGGCCGCCTCCTGCCCGGCGGCGAGGGCAACCCCGCCCGGCTGGTGGGCTCCGTGGCGGACGCCTCCACGCTGCGCTCCGACCTCACCGACGTGGCCCGCGTCCAGCGCCTGGCCGCCGCACTGGCCACCGCGGTCACCGTCCGTGACGTGGGCCAGGCCGTGGTCGCCGCGCTGCGCCGCCCCCTGCGGGCCGACCGCATCGCACTCGCCGAACTGGAGGGCGACCGGCTCGTCGTCACCGTCCTCGACCCGCCCGAACCCGAGTCCTGGCCGGAACTGTGGCGCAGCGAGTGGCGCGGCGAGTGGCCGGACGCGCCCGTGCGCTCCATGCCGACCCTGGCCGCCGCGCTGCGCGAGGGCCGGCCCCGGATCTGGTCCGCGGGCAGCGACCTGGAGGTCGCGCTCGCCGAGGTGGGCCCCGGCGGCCTGGCCGTCCTGCCGCTGCCCGCCGGGAACCGCATGGCCGGGGCCTGCCTCATCGGCTGGGACACCCCGCACGAGTTCGGCCCCGACGAGCGGGCGCTGCTCACCGCCGCCGCGGGTCTCGCCGGGCAGGCCCTGATGCGGGCCCGCGCCTTCGACGCCGAACACGAACTCGTCGGCATGCTGCAGCGCCAGCTGCTGCCGCGCCGGCTGCCCCGGCTGCCCGGCGCCGTCGCCGTGGCCCGGTACCTGCCGAGCACGGCCGGTCTGGAACTCGGCGGCGACTGGTACGACGTGATCCCGCTGCCCGACAACCACGTCGCCCTCGTCATCGGCGACGTCCAGGGCCACAGTGCCGCCGCGGCCACCCTCATGGGCCAGATGCGCACCGCGCTGCGCGCGTACGCGGTGGAGGGGCACCCCCCGGACGTCGTGGTGTCCCACGCCAACCGGCTGCTCATGGACATGGAGTCCGACCTCTTCGCCACGTGCTGCTATGTCGACGTCGACATGGAGGCGGGCTCGGCCTGGTGCGTCCGGGCCGGGCACCCGCCCCCGGTCCTGCGGCAGCCCGACGGGCGCACCGAGATCGTCGAGGCCGAGGGCGGACCGCCCCTCGGCGTGGTGAGCCGGGCCGACTTCCCGATGGGTCCGCTCCGCCTCCAGCCCGGCACGCTGATCGCCCTGACCACCGACGGCCTGGTGGAGACCCCCGAGTCCGACATCGACGAGGGCATGCGGGGGCTCGCCGCCCACCTGTCCGGTGCCGACCCCTCGGACCTCGGAGGCATCGCCGACACGCTGCTCGCCCGGGCTCCGCGCACCGACGACATCGCGCTCCTGCTGGTGCGCTACGACGGCATGGAGTCGCGTCCGCTGCGGGAGACCTGGACGGTGTGGCGGGTGCCGCAGGCGGTCGGACACGCCCGCCGCTTCACCCGGCGCACCCTGCGGTCCTGGGGCGTGCCGCAGTCGCTCGACCCGATCCTGCTGGCGGTGTCGGAGATGGTCACCAACGCGCTGGTGCACACCGAGGGTCCGGTCCGGCTGGACCTCACCCTCGTCCACAACCGGCTGCGCCTCGCCGTCGCCGACTCCTCGCCCCGCAGCCCGGTCAAGCCCACCAGCATCGGCTGGGAGGCCACCGGGGGCCGGGGCATCCTGCTCGTGGAGGCCGTGTCGGACTCCTGGGGGACGCTCCCGGTCAGCGGGGGCAAGCAGGTGTGGGCGGAGTTCGTCCTCGACCGGGACCGATGACGAGCCGGCCGCCGGCCGGGAGCCGTGCGACCGGGCCGGTGCCCGGGAGCCCGAGACCGGGCCGCCACCCGGGAGCGGGAAAGGGGCGCGCACACCCGACGCGCGCCGGCGCACACCTGCGGGACGGGGCGCGGGCGCACACGCGGGACCGGGCGCCGGCGCCTTACCCCGCGCCCGCGCCGGGTGACCGGCGGTCCGGGCCGGGTACCCGGGCCCCGCGCGCCCCGCACGGCGCGCGGAACCGAGTACGGCGACCAGCCACGGGAGGACCCGCCATGGCCCAGTACGTCCGCGACATCATGACCTCCGCCCCGGCGACCGTCGGACCGCACACCTCCGTGGCCGAGACCGCCCGGGTCATGCGCGACCGCGACCTCGGCTCAGTCCTGGTCACGGACGGCGACCGGCTGCGCGGCGTGGTCACCGACCGCGACCTGGTGGTGCGCGCGCTCGCCCTCGGCACGGACCCCGAGCAGACCACCGTGGCGCGGGCGTGCAGTGAGGACCCGGTGACCGTCGGGCCGGGTGACGAGCTGGACCGTGCCGTACGGCTGATGCGCGAGCACGCGGTGCGCCGGATGCCGGTCGTCGACTCGGGGAAGCTCGTCGGGGTCATCTCTTTGGGTGACGCCGCGATGGAACGCGACCCGGACTCCGCCCTCGCCGGGATCAGCGCGGCCCGCCCGCAAACCTGACCGCCCCGCTTCGTACGCCCGCGCGGGAGGCAACCGCGGTCACCGCTCGCCGCGTTGGAGCGCCGGAGGGGTGCGGGCCCGGCCGCGGGGGACGCGGAGCGGACGCCGTGGTTTGCCCGCCGGACGGCCGGGGACCCGGGGGCCAGCGGATCCAGAAGGAAGATGATGCGTCGTGACCACGCAGACCGAGACCCAAGCACGACCCAGCCCGCCCGAGACCGGGTGGGCGACGGCCCAGCGCCTGCGGGGTGAGCACCCCCTGCGGACCTGTCTGCCGGCCGTCGCCGGCCGCACCGGGTCCGCCACGCCGAGGACGGACGCCGAGGGCAACATCGTGCGGGGCGAGGACTGACCTCCGGTCCCGGTACGAAGCGGAACCCGGGGGTCTTCACCTGCTCTCTCACCGGATGTCGTCATGAACAAGCACAACACATGACGCCCGTGGGGCCCGAAGAGCACTAAGGTGAGTCGAATGAAGGCTCTCGTGCTGTCCGGCGGTGCCGGAACCCGGCTCAGGCCGATCACCCACACCTCGGCCAAGCAGTTGGTGCCCGTCGCCAACAAGCCCGTGCTGTTCTACGGGTTGGAGTCCCTCGCGGACGCGGGCATCACGGACGTCGGGATGATCGTCGGTGACACGGCCGCGGAGATCGAGGAGGCCGTCGGCGACGGTTCGGCGTTCGGTCTCAAAGTCACCTACATCCCCCAGGAGAAGCCCCTCGGGCTGGCCCACGCGGTCCTGATCGCCCGCGACTGGCTCGGCGACGACGACTTCGTGATGTACCTCGGCGACAACTTCATCGTCGGAGGGATCACCGGGCTCGTCGAGGAGTTCCGCCGGCACCGGCCCGACGCGCAGATCCTGCTCACCCGCGTCGCCGACCCGCGCTCCTTCGGCGTCGCCGAACTCGACGCGTCCGGCCAGGTCGTCGGGCTGGAGGAGAAGCCCGAAGCCCCCAAGAGCGACCTCGCACTGGTCGGCGTCTACCTCTTCACCCCGCTCATCCACGACGCGGTGCGCGCCATCACCCCCTCCTGGCGGGGCGAACTCGAAATCACCCACGCCATCCAGCATTTGATCGACGCGCGGGCGGACGTGCGCTGTACCGTCATCCAGGGTTACTGGAAGGACACCGGCAACGTCGTCGACATGCTGGAGGTCAACCGCTCGGTCCTGGAGGGGATCGACCGGCGTCTCGACGGCGACATCGACGACGCCTCCGAGGCCATCGGCCGCGTGGTCGTGGAGGAAGGGGCGCGCATCGTGAACTCACGCATCGTCGGCCCCGCCGTGATCGCCGCGGGCACGGTCGTCAGCCACTCCTACATCGGCCCCTTCACCTCCGTCGCGGAGAACTGCCGGATCACCGACAGCGAGGTCGAGTTCTCGATCGTGCTGCGGGACTCCTCCATCGACGGCGTCAGCCGCATCGAGTCCTCGCTGATCGGCCGGCACGTCGAGGTGACCCCGGCGCCCAGCGTGCCCAGCGCCCACCGACTCGTCCTCGGAGACCACAGCAAGGTGCAGATCCACTCATGAACCTCCTCGTCACCGGCGCCGCCGGCTTCATCGGCTCCCGCTACGTCCGCACCCTCCTCGCGGACGACGCCCCCGACGCGCCGCGCGTCACCGTGCTGGACGCGCTCACCTACGCGGGCACCCTGGACAACCTGCAACTCGACCACCCCCGGCTGGAGTTCGTCCAGGGCGACATCCGGGACGCCGAACTCGTCGGCAAGCTGACCGCCGAGGCCGACCAGGTCGTCCACTTCGCCGCCGAGTCCCACGTCGACCGGTCCATCCTGACCGCCTCCGACTTCGTCCTCACCAACGTCGTCGGCACCCAGGTCCTGCTCGACGCCGCCCTGCGGCACGGCATCGAGACCTTCGTGCACGTGTCCACCGACGAGGTCTACGGCTCGATCGCGCAGGGCTCGGCGACCGAGGAGTACCCGCTGGAGCCCAGCTCCCCGTACTCCGCCTCCAAGGCGTCCTCCGACCTGCTCGCCCTCTCCTACCACCGCACCCACGGCCTGGACGTCCGCGTCACCCGCTGCTCCAACAACTACGGGCCGCACCAGTTCCCCGAGAAGGTCATCCCCCTCTTCGTCACCAACCTCCTCGACGGGAAGAAGGTCCCCCTCTACGGCGAGGGCCTGAACGTCCGCGACTGGCTGTACGTCGACGACCACTGCGCCGGCGTCGACCTCGTCCGCACGCGCGGCCGGGCCGGCGAGGTCTACAACATCGGCGGCGGCACCGAACTCACCAACAAGGAACTCACCGGCCTCCTCCTCGACGCCTGCGGCGCAGACTGGGACAGCGTGGAGTACGTCGAGGACCGCAAGGGACACGACCTGCGCTACTCCGTCGACTGGAGCAAGTCCCGCGACGAACTCGGCTACCGCCCCCGCCACGACTTCACCACCGGCCTCGCCGAGACCGTCGCCTGGTACCGGGACAACCGCGCCTGGTGGGAACCGCTCAAGCAGCGCGTCACCGGGGGGCGACCGTGAGCTGGCTGGTCACCGGCGCCGGCGGCATGCTCGGCCGGGACGTCGTCGACACCCTCACCCGGCGCGGTGAGCCGGTCACCGGCCTGGACCGGGCCGCCCTCGACATCACCGACGCCGGCGCCGTCGAGCGCACCCTGGCCGCGCACTCACCCTCCCTGGTGGTCAACTGCGCCGCCTACACGGCCGTCGACGACGCCGAGACCGACGAGGCGGCCGCCACCCGCATCAACGGCGACGGCCCCCGGCTGCTCGCCCGCGCCTGCGCCGCCCACGGCGCCCGGCTGATCCACGTGTCCACCGACTACGTCTTCTCCGGCGAGGCCCGCAGCACCCCCTATCCCGAGGACCACCCCACCGGCCCGCGCACCGCCTACGGCCGCTCCAAGCTGGCCGGCGAACAGGCCGTGCTGGAGGAACTCCCCGGCGCGAGCGCCGTGGTGCGCACCGCCTGGCTGTACGGGGTCCACGGCAAGAACTTCGTGCGGACGATGATCGGTCTCGAGGCCGGCCGCCCCACCGTCGACGTCGTCGACGACCAGCGGGGGCAGCCCACCTGGAGCGCGGACGTCGCCGAACGCATCGCCGATCTCGGCCCCCGGGTCGGCGACGGCACGCACGGCGTCTTCCACGCCACCAACTCCGGCGAGGCCACCTGGTACGAGCTGGCGCGGGAGGTGTTCCGCCTGGTCGGCGCCGACCCCTCACGGGTGCGGCCCACCACCGGCGCGGCCTTCCCCCGGCCCGCGCCGCGCCCCGCCTACAGCGCCCTCGCACACGGCCGCTGGCGGGAGACCGGCCTGCCGGAGCCCCGCGACTGGCGCGCCGCCCTGCACGAAGCACTGCCCCGCATCCGCAAGGAGAGTCCCCTTCGTGAAACGCCATGAGTTCCTGCGGGAACTGCACAAGGTCAGCGCGAACCGCAACTACCTGGAGATCGGCGTCAACGACGGGCGCAGCCTGCGCCTGTCCCGCGTCCCCAGCATCGCGATCGACCCCGCCTTCAAGGTCGTCTCGGAGATCAAGTGCGACGTCCACCTGGTGAAGGCCACCAGCGACGACTTCTTCGCCCGTGACAACCCCCTGGCCCACCTCAAGGGCGGCCGCCATCCGCTGCGCAACCTGCGCCGCGGACGCAGCCCCATCGGGCACTGGCGCCGCACCACGCTCGACCTGTCGTTCATCGACGGCATGCACCTCTTCGAGTACGCGCTGCGCGACTTCATGAACGTCGAGAAGCACTCCGACTGGTCCAGCGTGATCGTGTTCGACGACATGCTGCCGCGGAGCGTGGACGAGGCGGCCCGGGACCGGCACACCGGAGCCTGGACCGGAGACGTCTACAAGATCACCGAAGTCCTGGCGCGCCACCGCCCCGACCTGGTGACGATCCTCGTCGACACCCAGCCCACCGGCCAGCTCGTCGTGTTCGGCGCCGACCCCGAGAATACGGTGCTGCACGACACGTACGACGAGCTCATGGCCGAGTACAAGGTGCCCGACCCGCAGAAGGTCCCGGAGTCGATCCTGGAGCGGGCCAGCGCGGTGCCGCCCGAGGCGCTGCTGGAGGCCGGCTTCTGGCGGGCGCTCGTCCAGGCCCGCAACCGCGGCCTGCCGCGGCGCATGGGCTGGGAGCCCCTGCGCCGCGCCCTGGAACAGGTCGGCGTCAGTCGCTGAGGCCCCTGCCGCGCAGCTCGTCGTAGCGTGCGCGGCAGGCAGCGTAGGACGGCAGCAGGCCGAGGCGCTCCGCCTCGGCCAGCGTCGGCGCCTGCTCGTCCTTCGGGGACAGCACCGGGTCGATGCCCTCCGGCCAGGCGATGCCGAGGGCCGGGTCCAGCGGGTGCACCCCGTGCTCCCGGCCGGGCGCGTAGCCCGTCGAGCAGAGGTAGACCACGGTCGCGTCGTCGGTCAGGGCCATGAACGCGTGGCCCAGACCCTCGCTGAGGAAGACCGCGTGCCGGGTGTCGTCGTCGAGCCGGACGGCCTCGGAGCGTCCGTAGCCGGGGGAGCCCACCCGCAGGTCGATCACCACGTCGAGGACCGCCCCCCGCACACAGGTGACGTACTTGGCCTGGCCGGGCGGCACGTCCGCGAAGTGCACCCCGCGCAGCACGCCCCGCCGTGAGACGGAGCAGTTGGCCTGCGCGAGGGTCAGGTCGTAGCCCGTCGCCTCGCGGAACTCCTCGCCCCGGTACCACTCGTGGAAGCTGCCCCGCTCGTCGGGGAACACCTTGGGTTCGAGCACCCAGGCGCCCTCGATCTCCAACGCGCGCACCCTCTACCGCCTTCCCTTGATGATCGGTGCCACACGGGCCCGGACGGCCCCCAGCACGCGCCGGGCCCGCCTCGCCAGCTTCCGCGCCGTACCCGGACGAGGTACGGGCACCACCAGGGTGCGTCCGCCGCGGGCCCGCAGGGCGAACGGCAGCGCGGTGTACCGCGGTTCCGCCGCGTCCGGGGCCGTCGAGACGGCCACCCGCCAGGTGCCGCGCGGCAGCCCGGCCGGCAGGGCCGACTCCAGCCACGAACCCGTCTCACCGGGAGCGGCGTTCAGGGTGCCGGCAGCGTGCAGCGCCCGCCCCGACGCGGTGAACCGTACTCCCACCTCGGTGCCGTGCCGTGCGTGCAGCGGCAGCCGGGCGCGCAGCCGGCCCCCGGAGAACGAGACACCGGGGCGGCGCACCCGGTCCAGGCCGAGGCGTCTGCCCTTGACACCCACGGTGAGCGCGAGGTGGCCGTGCGGCTCCGTCCAGTACGGCAGGACCGTGCGGCCGCCGTCGACGACGCCCGCGTCGGGCTCGGGGCGGGTGGCGTGGGACGCGGGTCCCAGCCGGCACTCCTTCGTCCAGCCGCCCAGCTTGACCCGGGCGACGGCGTCCCACACGCCTTCGCGCGGCAGGGCGGCGGGGTCGACGGCCGCCTCCGCGCGCAGCTGCAGCCTCACCTGCTCGCCGTCCTCGGCGGTGACCGTCTCCAGGGTGAACTCGACGGGCTGGAAGTACTGGGCCGCGGTGGACCGTTCGCGCAGCAGGAGGTCCGCGGTGGCCTGTCCGGCACGGGCCGCGGTCTCCGCCGCCACCCAGGCCACCGCCTCCTCCACGTTCTTCGGCGTGTCGGTCAGGGGGGCCCGGGAGGCTCCGGCGGGGAACGCCATGGGCTGCTTGGCCGAGGTGTACTCGGCGGTGAAGCCGACGTGCAGCACGCCGTCCCGCCACTCCACCGCGGTGGGCGTCGCGACGGGGGCCACCGCGGCCTCCCACTCGGCGAAGGCCACCAGATCGTCGTAGCGGTCGGCCGCGGTGAACGCGGCGACCACCTGCTGCGTCGGCTGGAGCCCGGCCGCGACGCCCGGCCCGAAGCGCTCGACGACCACCTTGTGGATCTCGGCGAACAGCTCCCTGCGGTAGTCGTCGGGCAGGGCCAGCAGGCGCCGGGCGCGCAGCCGTTCCACCATCTCCACCCGCAGCCACCGGCGGAACAGCCGGTCCCGCACCGGGCCCGGCTCGGTGTACTTCTCCACCACGTCCAGCGCCTCGCGCAGGTTCGCGAAGTAGCCCACCGGGTCGAAGCGCTGGAACCCGGCGTTCGAGGCGTCGTCGCGCCGGATGTGGTAGTAGCACACGTAGTCACTGAGCACCGACACGTTGTCCGCGCGCAGGTACGCCTCCGTCACGAAGACGTGGTCCTCCAGCCGGCGCCGGCCCTCCGGGAAGCGCAGCCCGATGCGGTCGAGGAACTCCCGGCGGAACATCTTGTGCGGGGTGAGGCTGTCGATCAGCGGGGCGTTCTCGACGGTGGCCCGGGGGTGGTTGCGGCGGAACAGCTCCACCGGCACCCCTCGGTTCTTGCCCGCCATCTTGCCCACGACCACGTCCGCGCCGTGGGCGACGCCGTAGGCGTACATCCGCTCCAGGGCCTCGTCGCCCAGGTAGTCGTCGTTGTCGACGAACATCACGAACTCGCCGCGCGCGGCGGCGATGCCGACGTTGCGTGGCTTGCCCGACCAGCCGGAGTTCTCCTGGTGGATCACCCGCATCCGCGGGTCCTCGGCGGCCAGCCGGTCCAGCCGGTCCGGTGTCCCGTCCGTGGATCCGTCGTCCACGAAGATGGCTTCGTACTCCTCGTCCGGCAGGGACTGCCGCTGGAGCGAGGAGATGCAGTCCTCGATGTAGCGTCCCGGGTTGTACACGGGAACGATGACGCTGACCTTGACCGGCATCGCGATGGTGGGCCCTTCGGGTGTTATGCCGTCGTACGGGCGGACGTGGGGTGCGTTGCCCGAGCCTAACCCCGTGGACAGCGCCGTCCCATCCTCTCACCACCGTCCGCGCGCACCCATGATCCGCACCGGCGCGTCCCGGCCGACCGGCCTGTGCGGCAGGCGACTTGGGGCGGCGCGACGGTGCGCGGGTCACCGGCCGGGACCGGTGGTGCGGATAGGTTGCCTCCCGTGCGACTGCTGCTGATGTCCGACACCCATGTGCCCCGGCGTGCCAAGGCACTGCCCGCCCCACTGCTGGACGAGATCCCGCGCGCCGACGTCGTCGTGCACGCCGGGGACTGGGTCGACGAGGCCACCCTCGACCTGCTGGAGAGCCGCAGCCGCCGGCTCCTCGCCGTCTACGGCAACAACGACGGCCCGGGCCTGCGGACACGGCTGCCCGAGGTGGCCTTCGCGGAGCTGGCGGGCCTGCGTTTCGGCGTGGTGCACGAGACCGGGCCCGCGAAGGGCCGGGAGAGCCGCTGCGCGGCCCGGTTCCCGGACCTCGACGTGCTGGTGTTCGGGCACAGTCACATCCCGTGGGACACCACGGCCGCCACGGGACTGCGTCTGCTCAACCCCGGCTCGCCGACCGACCGCCGCCGACAGCCCCACTGCACCTACCTGACCGCCACGGTCTCGGCAGGCGCGCTGCACGAGGTGGAACTCCACCGGCTGCCGCCACGGCGCTGAGGGCCGGGCCGGAACGACGGGCCGGGCCGCTTCGTGTCGGTGGAAGCGGCCCGGACGCTGCGAGTAGGTGCGCTCTCACGGACCTCCTTCCCACGATCGGAGGTGGTAACGGGCGACTACCCCTCCCTCCGGGCCTCACACACCCTTTTCTCCCGACTCGTGCCACCGGTGGGGCCGGGCCCCCGAACACCGCGTGCACCGACCCCAGGGGCACCACGGGTCCCTCGCGCCCCCGCCGTCCGGGTCCGGGCTCGGATGGGCGGCGCGGCCCCGGACGCGACGTCAGCCGCCCGAGGGACCGCTCCAGCCGGCGGGCACCCGGCCGAGCCGGACGCGCTGCGGGTGGTCGCCCACCGGGACGGAGACGGTCTTCTCCCCGGTGGCGAAGTCGATCACCGTGACCCGGTCGGCCCCGCTCTCCGAGACCACGCAGGACCCTCCGTCCCCGCTCACGGTCGCCCAGTACGGCTTGGAGACGGGCACCAGCGGGCCCTCCCGCAGGGTGGCGCGGTCGACCACGGTCGCGTAGTCGTCCATGGTGCCCGCCACGCACAGCTTGCTGCCGTCCGGCTTCATGGTGATGCCGTGGTGGCGGGAGTCGTTGACCCAGGTGGTGCGGTCCGTGCTGGTGGCCGGGTTCTTCGGCAGGGTCTTGGTGCGGGTGATGCGGTCGGTGGCGACGTCGTACTCGAAGAAGCCGTGGAAGAAGGAGACCTGGAAGTACAGCGTGGACTCGTCCGGGGAGAAGGCGGCGGGCCGGACGGCGTCGGAGTGCTCACCGAGCCCGGCGGCGTCGAGCCGCTCCCGCATGTCGATCACCTTCACCTGCTCGAAGGTGGTGGCGTCGGCGACGGTGATCCGGCGGTCGCCCTTCGTCCAGTCGAGCCAGGGGGCGTCGAGCGCGGTGTTGACCTCGCCGATGGACATGTTCCAGATGTGCCGGCCGTCGGCGCTGAAGATGTTCTCGTGCGGCTTGTCCCCGGTCCGGAAGGAGCCCACCTCCCGGCCGGTGCGGATGTCCAGCACGTGGACGGTGTTGGAGGTGGAGGCGGAGACCGCGACGCGGGTGCCGTCGGGGGAGACGGCCATGTGGTCGGAGCGGTAACCCGACACGGGGAAGCGCCAGTTGATCCGGCCGGTGGCGAGGTCGAGGGAGACGACGTCGGCGAAGCTGGGCCGGGAGACGACCACCGACCTGCCGTCCGGGGTGGAGTACATGTCGTCGACGAACTGGTCGTGGCCCTCGCCGACGCTGTTGCGGATGGCCATGAAGTAGATCCAGCGGATCGGGTCGGCGTTGATCTGCGCCATCCGCTCCTGCCGGTCGGGGACGACGTCGATCCGTCCGATCCGCGCGAAGTCGCCGTCGGACCGCAGCACATCGGCGGTTCCGTCCCAGTTGTTGCCGACGAACAGCACCTGACGCGAGGAGGCGGGGGCGCCGGGGTCCTCCTCCGCCGCCGTCGCGGCGGTCGCGGGCAGGGCGGCGGTGAGGGCGAGGGCGGCGGCGACGGAGTACAGGCGCCGGGTTCCGGGGGCGGACATGACTGCTCCCTCCAGTGGGGGTGGGGACCGGGGGCGGGGGTCGGGGGCGGGAAAGGGGGCCGCGCTGAGCGGTCGTCCGGGCGGCCCGGGCCGGACGCCCGGGCGGGACCGGCCGACGGTGGGACGCCGTGCAGGGCAAGGGCGTGCAGGGCAGGAGCATGCATGGCAAGGGCATGCCAAAGAGGGGCCGGGATCTGAACAGCGGTGCTTTCAGAATCAACTTACTGAAAAGTAGGGACGGAGGGCCTTCTCCACAAGACCGCGTACACGACAAAATTGGTGATCGCACAAGGAGGGGAGGGCCGGTGCCGGACGACGTCAGGACGCGGAGCGGGCGCTACGCCGGGAAGTCCGCCGAGGAGCGCCGGGCCGAACGGCGCCGCAGGTTCCTCGACGCCGCGCTCCAGCTGTTCGGTGCCGGCCCCGGCTACCGGTCCACCACGGTCGCCGCCCTCTGCGAGGCCGCGGGCCTGTCCACCCGCCAGTTCTACGAGGAGTTCCGCACCCTGGAGGACGTGCTCGCCGCGCTCCACCTCCAGGTCAACGACCGGACCGAGGAAGCGGTCCTGGCCGCGGCGGCCGGCGCCGCCGGGCTGCCGCTCCCCGAGCGCGCCGCCGCGATCTTCCGCGCCTACGCCGACCACGTCACCGGCGACCCGCGCCGGATCCGCATCACCTTCGTCGAGATCGTGGGCGTCAGCCCCCGCCTGGAGCGGCAGCGGCTCGCCCGGCGGTCCCGGTGGATCGACCTCATCCGCGCCGAGGCCGACGCCGCCGCGGCCCGCGGCGAGGCCGCCGCACGCGACTACCGCCTGCCCGCCACGGCCTTCATCGGCAGCGTCAACGGCCTGCTCCACGACTGGAACGCGGGCTGGGTCGACGCCACCCGCGACGAGGTCGTGGACGAACTCGTCCGCCAGCTCCTGGCCGCCCTCCGTCCCGTGGACCGGACCGCCCCCGCTCCGTGATCCGTCGCTCCGCGGCGGAGCCGGCCCCGGTGGGTGCCGGCGCCCGCCCCGCCGCGGCAGCCGTCACTCGTCCCAGGCCTGGATCAGCGTCTGCTCGGTGATCCTGCCGTCCCGCAGCGACAGCATCGACTCCGAGAGCACCCGCACCCCGTCCGGGTAGCGGCAGCTCTCGCTGTAGGCGGCGTGGTCGCCCTGGACCACGCACTGCTCCAGTTTGTGCGTCATGTCCCGGCTGTAGACGTCGTCGAGCATCGCCGCGATCTCGTCCCGGCCGCGCAGCACCTTCGGGTGGCTGGGCTGTGCGGTGTGGTCGACGATGCGCAACTCGGCGTCGTCCGCGTAGAGCGACAGCAGCATCTCCGCGTTGTCCGCCTCGATGCCCCGGCGCAGGGTGTCGTTGTCGAAGGCGGGTCCTGCCGAGGTAGTCATGATGACCTCCTTCGAGGAGCCGCCGCCCTCTCGGTACGGGCCGCGTGGCCCCTCCCTACGAGGCTCCTCCCCCTCGACCGCCACGGCAAGCCCGCTCCGCGCGCTCCGCAGGACGGGTGAGACGCGGCGCCCGCCCGTGACCCGAACGGGCCCCCGGACGTTTCCGGGGCATGATCTCCACACGACGCCTCGTCGCCGCCGTCGGTCTCGCCGCCTCGGTCACCGGCCTCGCCGTCCCGACGGCGAGCGCCGCCGACCTCCCGGCGGCCGGCCCGCTCAACCCGGTCAGCACGCTCGACTCGCTGGTGGTCAGCGAGATCCCCGCCGAGCACAAGGACGACATGCTGCTGCCGTCCTCCCAGCTCACCGGCCTGAACCGGCTCAACGACCTGAACCAGCTGAACCAGCTCACCGGGCTCGCCGCCCCGGTCCTCGGAGTGGTTCCCGCCGTCCAGACCTGACGGGCCGGCCGCGAGTACCGCACGGGGGCCGTCCCGGCCGGGACGGCCCCCCGGGCGTTCCGCGCGGGCCGGCCGCCCGGCACCGGCTGCCCGGCCGCGGCGCCGGTGGAGCCCGCTCAGTCCGCGGTCGCCAGGAACTGGGTCGCGGCGAGCTCCGCGTACAGCGGGTCGGAGGTCACCAGTTCCCGGTGCGTGCCCACGGCCCGGACCCGGCCGGTGTCCATCACCACGATCCGGTCGGCGGCCGTCACCGTCGACAGCCGGTGCGCCACCACCAGCACCGTCGTCGTCCGTGCCACATCGGCCACGGTGTCCCGCAGCGCCGCCTCGTTCACCGCGTCGAGCTGCGAGGTCGCCTCGTCGAGCAGCAGCAGCCGGGGGCGCCGCAGCAGCGCGCGGGCGATGGCGACCCGCTGCCGCTCACCGCCGGACAACTTGGTGCCGCGGTGCCCGACCCGGGTGTGCAGACCGTCGGGCAGCCGGGCCACCAGACCGTCCAGCCGGGTCGTCTTCAGCACCCGCGCCAGCGTGGCGTCGTCCGCCTCCGGGTTGCCCAGCAGCAGGTTGTCCCGCAGCGAGCCCGACAGCACCGGCGCGTCCTGCTCCACGTAACCGATCGCCGCCCGCAGCCGCGGCAGCTCCCAGTCGGCCAGGTCCCGCCCGTCCAGCGTGATCCTCCCGGAGTCCGGCTCGTAGAACCGCTCGATCAGCGAGAACACGGTGGTCTTCCCCGCCCCGGACGGCCCGACGAACGCCGTCATGCCCTGCGCGGGCACGGTGAAGGTCACCCCGTGGTGGACGAACGGCAGGTCGTCGGCGTAGCGGAAGCGGACATCGGTGAAGGCGAGCGCCGCGGGCGCCGTGCCCGGCTCCGGCAGCGGGGCGGGCCGCGCCGCCGGTTCCGCGGGCAGCCGCAGCGCCTCCTGGATGCGCGACAGGGCCGCACTGCCCGTCTGGTACTGGGTGACGGCCCCGACGAGCTGCGATATCGGCGCCATCAGGTAGAACACGAACAGCAGGAACGCCACCAGGGTCCCGATGTCGATGGCGCCCGTCGCGACCCGCGCACCCCCCACCGCCAGGACCGTGATGAAGGCGACCTGCATCGACAGGCCGGCCGTGTTGCCCGCGGCGGCCGACCACTTGGCCGCCCGCACGCTCTGCCGCCACGACTCCTGCGCCGCCTCGTGCAGGGCCCGCTCCTCGCGGGGTTCGGCGCCCGACGCCTTCACCGTGCGCAGCGCGCCCAGCACCCGCTCCAGCGACGCGCCCATCACCCCGACCGCGTCCTGCGCCTGCCGGCTGGCCCGGCTGATGCGCGGCACGATCACCCCGAGGACCGTGCCCGCGCCCGCGATCACCCCCAGGGTCACCGCCAGCAGGACCGGGTCCACGAAGCCCATCAGCACCACGGTCGCGATCAGGGTGAGTCCGCCGGTGCCGACGCCGACCAGCGCGTCGGTGGTCACCTCCCGCAGCAGCGTGGTGTCCGAGGTGATCCGCGCCATCAGGTCGCCGGGCTCACTGCGGTCCACCGCCGAGACCCGCAGCCGCAGCAGGTACGACGACAGCGAGCGCCGCGCACCCAGCACCACCGACTCCGCGGTCCGCCGCAGGACGTACGAACCGACGGCGCCCAGGACGGCGTTGGCCACCACCAGGGCCGACATCAGCAGCACCGCACCGGTGATCGCCCGGTCGTCGGCCAGGTCGTCGATGAGGTCCCGGGCCACCAGCGGCAGCATCAGCCCGGTGGCCCCGGTCATCAGCGACAGCACGGCGCCGCCCAGCAGGGCCCACCGGTGCGGTCGCACGTACTCCAGCAGCAGCCGCCGGGCAGGCGGACCGCTCTCCGTCTCGGTCGCGCTCACGGCGTCCCTTCGGCGTGTCGGGTCGGGCCCACAGGCTACGTCGGCACCGTGGCCCCGGGCCCGCGGGTTTCCGGCGGCCGGCCCCGCCGCCCGGCCCGCCACCCGCGGGTGCAGGGCCTCCCACCGGCCGTTTCGTCGTAGGGTCGGCAGTGTACGGACGGCAGCCGACGAAGGAGTCAGCACCATGGCGCAGGAAGTGCGCGGCGTGATCGCGCCGGGCAAGGACGAGCCGGTACGCGTCGAGACGATCGTCGTCCCCGACCCGGGGCCCGGCGAGGCGGTCGTCACGATCCAGGCGTGCGGTGTGTGCCACACCGACCTGCACTACAAACAGGGCGGCATCAACGACGACTTCCCGTTCCTGCTCGGCCACGAGGCCGCCGGCGTGGTCGAGTCGGTGGGCGAGGGCGTCACCGACGTCGCGCCCGGCGACTTCGTCGTCCTCAACTGGCGCGCGGTGTGCGGCACCTGCCGGGCGTGCCTGCGCGGACGCCCCTGGTACTGCTTCGACACGCACAACGCGCGGCAGAGGATGACCCTGACCGACGGGACCGAACTCTCCCCGGCCCTGGGCATCGGCGCCTTCGCCGAGAAGACGCTGGTCGCGGCCGGGCAGTGCACCAAGGTCGACCCGGCCGTGTCCCCGGCCGTCGCGGGACTGCTGGGCTGCGGGGTGATGGCCGGCATCGGCGCCGCGATCAACACCGGCAACGTCGGCCGCGGCGACTCGGTGGCCGTCATCGGCTGCGGCGGTGTCGGCGACGCGGCGATCGCCGGGTCCCGGCTGGCCGGCGCGGCGAAGATCATCGCCGTCGACATCGACGACCGCAAGCTGGAGACCGCCCGCTCCATGGGCGCCACCCACACCGTCAACTCCCGGCAGACCGACCCCGTGGAGGCGGTCCGGGACCTCACCGGCGGGTTCGGCGCCGACGTCGTCATCGAGGCCGTCGGCCGCCCCGAGACGTACGAGCAGGCGTTCTACGCCCGCGACCTGGCCGGCACGGTGGTGCTCGTCGGCGTGCCCACCCCCGACATGAAACTGGAACTGCCGCTGCTCGACGTGTTCGGCCGCGGCGGCTCCCTGAAGTCGTCCTGGTACGGCGACTGCCTGCCCTCCCGGGACTTCCCGATGCTCGTGGACCTGCATCTGCAAGGCCGACTCGATCTGGAGGCATTCGTGACCGAGACGATCCGACTCGACGAGGTGGAGAAGGCGTTCGAGCGGATGCACCGCGGCGACGTCCTGCGTTCGGTGGTGGTGCTGTGATGACCGCCCGCATCGAACGACTCGTCACCTCGGGCCAGTTCAGCCTCGACGGCGGAACCTGGGACGTGGACAACAACGTGTGGATCGTCGGCGACGACCACGAGGTGATCGTCATCGACGCCGCCCACGACGCCGACGCCATCGCCGAGGCCGTCGGCGACCGCAGGCTGACCGCCATCGTGTGCACCCACGCCCACAACGACCACGTCAACGCCGCGCCCGCCCTCGCCGAGCGCACCGGGGCCGCGATCTGGCTGCACCGCGACGACCTGCCCCTGTGGAAGCAGACCCACCCGGACCGCGACCCCGACCACTGGCTGGTCGACGGCCAGGTGATCGAGGCGGCCGGCTGCGACCTCACGGTGCTGCACACCCCGGGGCACGCGCCGGGCGCGGTCTGCCTCTACGACCAGGGCCTGGGCACCGTGTTCACCGGGGACACCCTGTTCCAGGGCGGTCCGGGCGCCACCGGCCGCTCGTACTCCCACTTCCCGACGATCATCGACTCGATCCGGGACCGGCTGCTCACCCTCCCGCCCGAGACCGAGGTCCGCACCGGTCACGGCGACAGCACCACCATCGGCGCCGAGGCCCCGCACCTCGACGCGTGGATCGCCCGCGGCCACTGAGCCACCCCGGGGCGTCGCCCGGCCGCCGCACACGCCCGGCCGGGCGACGCACCGGAGGATCCGGGTGACGTCCCGGAAAAGGCGACAGGAGATGTCCGGTTCACCCGGCACCGTGGGGGCGACAGCACGTTCGCGGTGACAGGAGGGCACACATGTCGGAGCAGCTCGAAGGCAAGGTCGCACTGGTGGCGGGGGCGACCCGGGGCGCCGGACGCGGCATCGCCGTGGAACTGGGGGCCGCGGGCGCGACCGTCTACGTCACCGGCCGCACCACCCGCGCCCGCCGCTCCGAGTACGACCGCCCCGAGACCATCGAGGACACCGCCGACCTGGTCACCGAGGCCGGCGGCACCGGCATCGCGGTGCCCACCGACCACCTGGACCCGGTACAGGTGCGCACGCTGGTCGAGCGCATCGACGCCGAGCAGGGCCGGCTGGACGTCCTCGTCAACGACATCTGGGGCGGCGAGACGCTGTTCGACTGGGAGGCGCCGGTCTGGGAGCACGACCTCGACAAGGGCCTGCGGCTGCTCCGCCTCGCCGTCGACACGCACGCCATCACCAGCCACCACGCGCTGCCCCTGCTGCTGCGCCGTCCCGGGGGACTGGTCGTCGAGGTCACCGACGGCACCGCCGACTACAACCGGGACACCTACCGCGTCTCCTTCTTCTACGACCTCGCCAAGTCCTCCGTGCTGCGGATGGCCTTCGCCCTCGGCCACGAACTCGCCCCCCGCGGGGCCTGCGCCGTCGCCCTCACCCCCGGCTGGATGCGCTCGGAGATGATGCTCGACCACTACGGCGTGCGCGAGGACAACTGGCGCGACGCCCTGGACCGCGTCCCGCACTTCGCCATCTCCGAGACCCCCCGCTACGTCGGCCGGGCCGTCGCCGCGCTCGCCGCCGACCCGGAGGTGGCCCGGTTCAACGGCACGTCGCTCTCCAGCGGCCGACTGGCCCGGGAGTACGGATTCACCGACCTCGACGGCAGCCGCCCCGACGCCTGGCGCTACCTCGTCGAGGTCCAGGACCGGGGGCTGCCCGCCGACGTGACCGGCTACCGCTGACGACCGCCGACACCGGTCCGCCGGTCCGCCGGCACCGGCGGACCGGCACCGCCCCCTGCCGCGATGATCGTCCGGACAGTACCGTCACCCCATGACGACGCACAGCGCACGTTTCGAGGGGTACGGCGTACTGGTCACCGGCGGGGCCCGCGGCATCGGGGCCGCCACCTGCCTGCGGTTCGCCCGGGAGGGCGCGCGGGTCCTGGTGGCCGACCTGGACGGGGCCGAGGCCGAGCGGCATGCCGCCGCCCTGCGCGAACAGGGGTTCACGGCCGAGGGCATCGGCTGCGACGTGGCCGGCCGGGCGTCGGTCGACGCCGCCGTGGCACACGCCGTGGACGCCTTCGGCTCGCTGGACGTCCTGGTCAACAACGCCGCCCACTGCACCCCGGACACCCCCCGCTTCGAGGACGGCGAGGACGAGGACTGGGCCGCCGACCTCGACGTCACCCTGGTCGGTGCCTACCGCTGCTGCCGCGCGGCTCTGCCGCACCTCGCCGCCTCCGGCCGGGGTGCCGTGGTGAGCATCGGCTCGGTCAACGGCCTCCAGCACTTCGGCAACCACTCCTACAGTGCGGCCAAGGCCGGCCTGATGTCCCTCACCCGCACCCTCGCCGGCCACGCCGGGCCCCGGGGGGTGCGGGTCAACCTGGTGGCGCCGGGCACCGTCCGGACCCGGGCATGGGAGGGGCGGGACGACGACCTGGAGGCCATGCGCGCCGCCTATCCGCTGGGGCGGGTCGGCGAGCCCGAGGACATCGCCGCTGCCGTCGCCTTCCTCGCCTCCCGCGACGCCGCCTGGATCACCGGCCACACCCTGGTCGTGGACGGCGGCATCACCGCGGTCAACTCCGGTTTCCTGCGGGCCGTGTCGGGACCGGACGGGACCTGAACCCGGGGCGTCAGGACCTGACCCGGGGCGTCAGCGGGCGAGCGCCGCGGACAGCGCGTCGGCGACCCGCTCCACGTCCGCGCGCTCGGTGCGCCAGTTGCTGAACGCGGCCCGCAGCGCGGGCACGCCGTCGTACACCGTCGGCGACAGGAACGCCGCACCGCCGGCCGCCACCGCGTGGCCCAGTGCGGCGACCCGCTCCGCGCTCGGGTCGTCGGAGAGCGTGAAACACACCACGTTGAGCCGCACCGGGGCCAGCAGCCGCAGTCCCGGCAGGTGCGCGACGCGCTCGCCGAGCAGGCGCGCCGACGCCACGTTCCGCTCGACGATCTCGCGGTGCCCCGCACGGCCGTAGGCCATGAGCGAGAACCACGCCGGCAGCGCCCGCAGGCGGCGCGAGCTCTCCGGGGTCAGGTGCAGGAAGTCCGGCTCACCGGCGGGCTGCCCCAGATAGGCGGCGGAGTTGTGGAACACCGCGGTCTGCAGGTCCCGGCGGCGGGTGAACTGCACGGCGGAGTCGTAGGGCACGTTCAGCCACTTGTGCAGGTCGACGCAGACCGAGTCGGCCGCGTCGAGACCGTCGACGAGCCGGGCGTGGGCGGGGGCCAGGGCCGCGAAACCGCCGAAGGCGGCGTCCACGTGCAGCCAGAAGCCGTGCTTCTCGCGCAGCGCCGCCACGGCCCGCAGGTCGTCGAAGTCGACCGTGTTCACCGTCCCGGCGTTCGCCACCACGACCACCGGGCGCCCCGCCCGCTCGGCGAGCGCGGCGTCCAGCGCCGCCACGTCCACGGCCTCGCGGTTGCCCGGCAGGAGCGGGACCTGCCGCAGGGCGCCCCGGCCCAGGCCCAGCACGGACAGCGCCTTGCCGATCGAGGAGTGCGGGCTGCCCGACAGCACCTCCACCGGCCCCAGCGCGGCCACGCCGTCCCGCGCCACGTCGACCCCCAGCCGTTCCCCCAGCCACTCACGGGCGACGGCCAGCCCGACCGTGTTGGACATGGTCGCGCCGGTGACGAACGCCCCGTGATGCTCCTCGCCGAGCCCGAACAGCTCCCGCAGCCAGCCGACCGTCTCCCGTTCCAGCGCCGTCGCCCACGACCCCACGGCGGCGGAGGCGTTCTGGTCGTGGGCCCCGGTCAGCCAGTCCCCGGCGAGCGCCGCGGGCGTCACCCCGCCGGTGACGAAGCCGAGGTAGCGGGGCCCCGCCGAGCCGGAGAAGCCCGGCGCCCACCGGTCGGTGAACCGGGCCAGCGCGCCGTCCGCCCCCACCCCGTGCGACGGCAGGGGGTCCGGCGCCGGCGCGGCGTCGAGGCGGGCCGCCGGCCGCCCGGCCGACGCGGTTACCTCCCCGACGGCGGCGTCACGGGCGTGCTGCAGGAGCTGGGGGAACCGGGCGAGATCACCGGCGAGTGCGGGGTCCATGGGCGGGAGCGTAGGCGCTGCCCCCGGGCGGGTCCCGGTCCACCGGCCGGCGGGTGGACCGGCACCCCGCCGAATCCGGGAATGTCACCGTTCGGTCGCGGGTGGTCCGCGGCCACAACCGAACGGGCCGGCCGGATGTCCAACAGTCGGACAGCACGGACCACGTGACCGATTCCGCGGAAAGGCATGACGGACCATGGGGGACATTCGCAGACGGGGCGCCGTCGCCCTCGGGATCACCTCGCTGGTGGCCCCGCTCGCACTCGCCGCCGGTACCGCCCCGGCGCACGCCGCGAGTTGCACCACCAAGGCGGGGCCGCACCAGAAGAAGGTGGAGAAGTTCCTCGGCCGTCCGGCCGACGGAAAGCAGTCCGGCGCGGACTGCAAGGCGATCCGCGCCTTCCAGACCAAGCACGGCATCACCCCGGCCATCGGCTACGCCGGTCCGGTCACCTGGGGTGTGATGGACCTCATGCAGAAGCAGAAGGCCGTCGGCAAGAACCCCAACAAAGCGGGCAGGTGCCCCGTCAACAAGGGCCGGATCGCCTGCGTGAACCTCACGCTCCAGATCAGCTGGATCCAGGACGGCAAGAAGCTGAAGTACGGTCCCGTGCCGGTGCGCACCGGACGCGACGGGTACGAGACCCGCACCGGTTCGAAGAAGATCTACTGGCGCACCATCGACCACGTCTCGACCATCTACGACGTGCCCATGCCCTACAGCCAGTTCTTCGACGGCGGGCAGGCCTTCCACTCGGCGGCCGTCAGCATGTGGAACCCGCCCGGCTCGCGCGGCTGCGTCAACATGACGAAGGCCGACGCGAAGAAGTACTGGTCGCTGCTGAAGAACGGCGACGACGTGTACGTGTACGGCCGCAAGCCGGGCACCTGACCCGTCCGCCGCGCACCCGGCCCGCCGCCCGCGCTCCGCCACGTGCCGAGTGCCCCGTGCCACGTGTCACGCGCCGCCCGGTCCCGGGCGGCGGTCCGGCGGACGGGGGCGGCCGGGTGCCCGGCGCCGGGCGGAGCCTGTGCGGGGCACCCGGCATGTGAACTCGCCCACGTCCGGCGGTACATGGACGTGAGCAGAGACACGTCGGAAATGTCCGATGCGCGTGCGATTACTCACAGCGCCTTCACGTCGGCCGCCGTATGCTTCACAGCATGTCCACCAGTGTTGAAGCCTCCGAGCGATCGGCTGCCGAGGTCAACGAGGAGATCCGGGCCCTGTGGCTCCGGTCGGGCGGGACACTGAGCGTCGAACAGCGCGAGCAGTACCAGCGCCTGGTCCTGGAATGGGCCGCGGCCCTCCCGCAGTCGGCCGAAGCGGCCTGAGGTCCCTCGTCCGGGTCCCGAGGGTCCCGCGCAGGACCCCGGCCCCCGCGAACCTCCGCAGCGCGCACCACCCCCAGGGCACCCGCCGTCGCAGCGGGTGCCCTTTCCGGCCGTTCCGGCACGCCCCGGGCGACGGCCGTCACCCGGGGCGTGCCGGCCGTCAGCCCCAGGTGGCCGAGTAGCGCCTCCGGTAGGCCTTCCGGTCCTGCTCGGCCCGGATCCAGCGGGTGGCCACCAGCGCCACCAGACTGCCTCCCATGACGAGCATGCCCGGCCCGATGTTGCGCGGGTCCGTGAGCCGCGACAGCAGCGTCGAGGCGTCCGGGATGCCCGCGGACGCCCCCGGTGACGTGCCGCCCGGGGCGGCGGCGCCCTGGCCCTCCGGCGGTTCCGCGGGCGCCGTGGCGGTGCCGTCGCCGCCCTGCGCCGAGACGATGAGCTTCACCTTCAGCTGCGCCAGCGCCTTCGTCACGGGCTGGAAGTACGTCGTGCCGCCGGACCAGCAGTCACCGCTGCCGCCCGAGGTGACGCCGAGCGCGATGCCCTCCGAGAACATCGGGCCGCCGCTGTCGCCGGGTTCGGCGCACACGTTGGTCTCGATCAGGCCGCTGACCGTGCCCTCCGGGTAGTTGACCGTCGCGCCGAGCGCGGTGACCTCGCCGTCGCGCAGCCCGCTGGTGCTGCCGCTGCGGAACACCCGCTGGCCGACGGTCGCCTCGCCCACCCCGGTGATCCGGATGCCCTTGCCGTCCCCGACGGCGACCACCCCGGCGCCCTCGCCGGCCCTGCCGCTGTCGTACTCGATCAGCGAGTAGTCGTCGCCCGGGAAGCTGCCGCCGACGGTCGTGCCGACCTGCTCCCGCCCCCCGCCGTCGGCGAACCACACGGAGCCGTCGGGCCCGCAGTGCCCGGCCGTGAGGATGAACTCCCGGGTGCCGTCCGTCACGTTGAACCCCGCCGAGCAGCGTCCCGCGGTCGACAGGAGGGGCTCCGCCCCGTTGAGGCGGGTGGTGAACGTCCCCTCGGTGCGCTCCATGCGGACGAACCCGCCGATGTCCTCGGCCACGCCGGTCAGCTCGGACCAGTCGTCGGCCGACACCGTGCTGTCGCCCCGGACCACCACCTCGTTCGAGCGGTAGTCCAGCGCCCAGGCGGTGCCGGGCACGCGCGGCGCCGCCTTGAGGGTCCTGGTGGCGCCCCGGAGGTCGTCCAGGCTGTGCCGCACCATCCTGGGTTCGGCCCCGGCCCGGCGGACCGCCTCGGCCGCCTTCTCGTCGGTGACCGCGACCACCGTGGCCCCGTCGTCCGCGATCCAGGTGCCGGCCGTGCGGGAGGCCCCCAGCTCGGACACCAACGCGGGCCCCGTGCCCGCCTCCTGCTCGGCGGCGGCGTACGGGACCGCCTCCGGAACCGCGGGCTCGCTCGCGACGGCCCGCGTCACCATCGTGCCCCCCAGGAGGAGTCCGCCGACGGCCGCCAGCCGTGTCACTCGCCGGACGACCCGTCGTCGTGCGTGCCTCATGCATGGCTCCCGAACCAGTACAACGCGGTGCGCGCGCACCGCGGAGGCCTCCCGTGAGTGGAGTGCCCCCCTCCCATACGGCGGACGGCGGCGCGGTGTTCACCGACGGCCCGTCACACGTTCCTCAGGGGGCGTCAACCGGCCACGCCGAGCGGGTCGTCGGCGCCGGGGGCCAGGACGCCCCAGCTCCGGGCGTCGCCCCACACGGACGCCGGGAGGACGTACGGGCGCAGCAGCGCGGTGAGGACCGGATCCCCGCGCCCGTTCAGTTCGTCGGAGGCGATCCGCCGGGCCGTGCCCGCCAGGAAGTCGGCCAGCTGGACCCGGGCGTCCGACCGCGCGACGACCAGCTCCAGGCCGGTGAGCGCGATGCCCGCGCGCCGGGCGGTCTCCTCGACCCACGCGATGCGTTCCGGCGTCAGGATGTTCTGCCGGTCGTGCACCAGCCGCACCGGCCGGCCGCCCGCGCTCCCGTGCGCGGCCGTCGCGACGATGGCCGGAAGCAGCGGCTCCAGCACCGGTATGTGCCCGGCCGGCGCGCCGGACAGCCCCGCCCGGTACGCCTCGGCCCGGTCCCGGCGCTCCGCCAGCCCGTCCAGCACCCGGGCCGTCCGTGCGGCGGGGCGGGCGGCGCGCAGGGCGTCGACCGTGGCGAGGAAGTGGTCGACGGGCGCGCGCCGTTCACCGTCGTGGCGTCCGCGCAGCAGCCGGTTGGCGGCGGCCAGGAACGCCCGCCACCCCTCGTCCCCCAGATCGCGCCGCCCCGTGCGGAACAGCGCCGCGGCCGCCTCCGGATCGGCCAGGAGCAGGTCGGTGACCCGGTCCACCACGAAGAACGCCTTCTCCGTGAGGTGCACCCCCGCCCGGCCGTGGAGCGGCCCGTCCGGGGCCAGCAGCCACTCCAGGACCCGCCGGTGCTTCTCGCGCAGCAGGTGGTTGGCCTTGTACTCCTCGGCGGGGGAGCGGATGCGGGCGCGGACCTCCCGCAGGGCGAGCGCCGCCGCCGTCACCGGGACGTGCACCCCGGCGTGGGCGAACACGTCGGTGTTCCCGCCGGTCAGGTTCTCGCCGTCCGACCCCGACTCGTCGCAGGCCACCTCCCGCGCGGGACCCGTGCCGGGGCCGGTCCCGGGGTCCGTGCCCGCCGTCGTGTCCGCCTCGTCCTCGCCCACTCCTCGGCCCCCTATCGTGTGCCCATGACCAGGATCCCGCACGAACCGTCCGGTGAACCGAATCCGCTGCAGGTCCTCACCCTCGACCGGCTCCGCGAGCGCACCAGCGCGAAGTGGCGCACCTACCCCGACGACGTGCTGCCCCTGTGGGTGGCCGAGATGGACGTCCCCCTCGCCGAACCGGTCGTCCGGGCGGTGACCGACGCCCTCGCCCTGGGCGACACCGGCTACGCGGCCGGTACCGGTTTCGCCGAGGCGCTGGCCGCGTTCGCCTCCGAGCGGTGGGGCTGGGACGGACTCGCCGTGCCGCGCACGGCCGTGGTGCCCGACGTCATGCAGGGCGTGGTCGAGATGCTCAGGCTGGTCACCGGGCCGGGGGACGCCGTGGTGGTCAATCCGCCCGTCTACCCGCCGTTCTACTCCTTCGTCACGCACCTGGACCGCCGGGTGGTGGAGGCGCCCCTCGGCACCGACGGACGGCTGGACCTGGACGTCCTGGAGGACACCTTCCGGCGGGTCACCGAGGACGGGCGGCAGGCCGCCCACCTGTTGTGCAGTCCCCAGAACCCGACCGGCACCGTGCACACCCGCGAGGAGCTGGCCGCCGTGGCGGCCCTGGCCGAGCGGCACGGGGTGCGGGTCGTCGCCGACGAGGCGCACGCGCCGCTGGTCCTCGGGGACGTGTCGTTCGTGCCGTACCTGAGCGTGCCCGGCGCCGAACGCGGCCTGTCGCTGATGTCGGCCTCCAAGGCGTGGAACCTCGCCGGGATCAGGGCCGCGCTCGCCGTGGCCGGGCCGGCGGCCGCGGACGACCTGGCGCGGCTGCCCGAGGAGGTCGCGGACGGCCCCAACCACCTGGGAGTCATCGCGCAGACCGCCGCCCTCCGGGACGGCACCCCCTGGCTCGACGCCCTGCTCGCGGGGCTGAGGGCCCAGCGGGCCCTGCTGTCCTCGCTCCTCGCCGAGCAGCTGCCCGCGATCGGCCACCGACCCGGTGACGCCACCTACCTGGCCTGGCTGGACTGCCGCGGCCTCGGGCTCGGCGACGACCCGGCGCGGGTCTTCCTGGAGCGGGGCCGGGTCGCCCTCAACCCCGGTCCGGACTTCGGCACGGGCGGCCGGGGGCACGTCCGGCTGAACTTCGCCACCTCGGCCGAGGTGCTCACCCTGGCGGTGCGGGGGATGGCCCGCGCCGTCGCCGGGCCGGCGGGGGAGAGCTGAGCGGGCGCCGCCGGAGGCCTAGACTGCCCGCCATGGACGAAGCGGACCTGGAGCGTCTCGGAGCGGGCACGTACCTGCTGGTCACCAGCTACCGCAGGAACGGCACGCCGGTGGCCACGCCGGTGTGGGTGGTGCGGGACGGCGACGCGCTCGGGGTGTGGACCGCGGCCGACAGCTGGAAGGTGAAGCGGATCAGGGCCCGTGCCGACGTCCTGGTGGGTCCGTGCGACCTGCGGGGCAACCCCACCGGCGAGCAGCTCCCGGCCACCGCCGCCGTCGTGGACGCGGCGACCACCGCCCGCTACCGGCAGCTGATCGCCCGCAAGTACGGCCTCATGGGGCGGCTGACGCTCCTCGGCAGCCGGCTGCGCCGCGGCCTGGGGGGCACCGTCGGGATCCGGGTGACCCCGCCGCACTCCGCCTGACCCGGCCGTCTCCGGCGGCGGGTGTGACGGGCCGCCGGGGCGGCCCGTCACACCGTCAGGTCCAGGCCCGGTAGGGCTCGTCGACCAGCTGGAAGACGGGCTCGCCGCGCACCGGGTCCTTGGCCGTGGACAGCCGCACCCGGTCGCCGCTGTGGATGCCGATGGGCGGGCCCATGACGCGGCCCCGCACGACGAAGCCCTCGGCCATCTCGATGAGGGACACGTTGCGTGCCGCGGGCGTGTTGCGGTGCAGCACGGTGGAATGGCGGACGGTGCCGAGACCCTCGCTCCGTTCCGTCCGCAGGTCGCTGCCCTGGCACACCGGACACAGCAGCCGGTGGTACATGGCGGTGCCGCACCAGGTGCAGCGCTGGAAGAGCATGGCGTCCCGGTCGGGGACCTGGGCCTCGAGCACGCCGGTCGCGATACCGGCCGCCGGCTGAACGACGCTCCCTGAGTGGTGGTACACGCTGTCAACTCCCTGCACTGGGCCGGAAACCGGTGCGCGGTCACCCGGGCACACGGGTGCCCGGGACGCCGTGCCACCGGGCACAGCGACAGAGTATGGCACTCAGTGTCACTCGTAAAGGCACTGCGTACCCTGGATTTTCCGGGAAGGGCGCCCCGCCGCGCCCGCGCCTCAGCCGGGTCCCCGCGCGCTCTCCAGCTCCCGCACCACCCGCCACAGCGGCGCGTCGCGCCGGGCCACCACGACCACCACGTCCTCGGGCAGCGCCCGGGACGGCGCAACCGGAACGGTGCCGAAGGCCTCCCGCACCGGCGTCAGCGCGTGGTCGAGCGCCGCCTCGGCGTCGTCGCGGCCGTCCGAACGCAGCCAGGAGCGCAGGGCGTTGTTGTGCGCGGCGACCACGGCGGCGGCGATCACGTCGGCCCGCAGGGAGCCGTCCGGGTGCCCGGCGAACCGCTCGCGCAGGTACCGGGCCAGCGCCCGCTCGTAGCGCCACACCACCGACAGCTCGTAGGCGCGCAGACCGGGAACCTGCTTGGTGAGCCGGTAGCGCTGCACCGAGAAGGAGGGGTTCTCGGCGTACATCCGCAGCACCAGCCGGGCCGCGTCGCACACCCGCGTGACGGGTTCGGCGTCGCCGGGGCCGGCGTCCAGGAAGGCGGTCATGTCGGCCAGGCAGCGCTCGTGGTCGGGGAAGACCACGTCCTCCTTGGTGGGGAAGTAGCGGAAGAACGACCGCCGTCCGACCCCCGCCAGCGTCACGATGTCGCCCACGGTGGTGCGTTCGTAGCCCTGCTCCGTGAACAACCGGAAGGCCGCCGCGACCAGGGCGTCCCGCATGGGCGGCTGCTCGGTCCTGTCGCCGCGGCCGGCCGCCGCCCCGCTGGAACTCATGCAGGCGAACGTAGCACCCGCAGCGGTGCGCATGGCACTCGGTGCAGGGATCGACGGTACTCGGTGCTGCCCGGTGCCGGGCCGGGGACGGGGCTTCCTATGAGCGGACCACGCCGTTCCCGAGGAGCCCTCCATGCCGTCCGCCCGCGCCCGCCTCCTGTACGTCACCGACCTCGCCTACCCGGCCCGCGGACGCCGCTACTGCGACGAGGACGTCTTCCTCACCTCACGGCTGCGCGAGAGTTTCGACCTCGCCCTGTGCCACCCCCGGGACGCCGCCGCGCTGCTGGACGGCTTCGACGCCGTGGTGACCCGCAACAGCGGCCCCGTGCTCTACCACAGGGACGCCCACGACGCCTTCCGCGCCCGGGCCGGAGCGACCGGCATCCCGGTCTACAACCCGCTCACCGGCCGCGGCGACATGGCGGGCAAGCAGTACCTCCTCGACCTCACCGCCGCCGGCGAGGCGGTGATCCCCACCGTCGACCGGGCCGAGGACCTGCACCGGCTGCCCCGGGCGGAGCGGTACGTGGTCAAGCCCCGGCGGGGCGCCGACTCCGTGGGCCTGCGCGTGGTGAGCGCTGCGGAGGTGCCCGACCTGCTCGACGGCGACCTGCTGGCGCAGCCCCTGGTCGACTTCGCCCACGAGCTCTCGTTCTACTTCGTCGACCACGCCTTCCAGTACGCCCTCTACGCCCCCGACCCCGACCGGCGCTGGCAGCTGGAGCCCTTCCGGCCGGGACCGGACGACCTGGCCTTCGCCCGGCGCTTCGTCGAGTGGAACACCCTCGCCCACGGCATCCAGCGCGTCGACGCCTGCCGCACCCGTGACGGGGAGCTCCTGCTGGTCGAACTGGAGGACCACAACCCCTACCTGTCCCTCGACGCCCTCGACGACGCGGGCCGGGACGCCTTCGTGGCCGCCATGACGGCCTCCCTGCACCGCTTCCTGGACGCGCACGGCTGAACCGCCGCGCCCCGCGCCGCGTATCCCTCCCGTGAGGGCGACCGTGCCCCGCCCCGGCGGAAGGGAGAGCAGCGTGGCGACACCCCCCGGCCCGCGGTCACCGCACGACGGGCCGCCCCTCGAACCCATCCGGGTCCTGCGCCCGCGCCGCACCGACGCCCTCGCCGAACTCTTCCGGGAGTTCGAGCAGGACACCGCCGCGGGCTACGAGGCCGTGTCCGTCCCCCGCGCGGACGCCGAGGCGGAGGCGGAGACCCGGGAACTGCCGCCGGTGCCTCCCGCCGCCGCGGGCCGGGACCGCCTCCGGGCACCCTCCCACAGCCCCGGACAGCGCCGCGCCGCCGTGGTGATCGCCACCGCCGCGGCGGCCGTCCTGGGGTTCGGGGGCGCCGCCCTGCTCCTCGGCGCGAACGGCGACGCGGGGACGGCTCCCGGCGGGGGGACGCCGCCCGCCCGTGCCGCGGCGCCCGCACCCGGCCCGGCGACGAGTGCTCCGCCGGCGCCCGCCCCGGCCGCCCCCGGTGTGCTGCGCGAGGGCGACTCGGGCCCGGAGGTGAGCGAACTGCAGCAGCGGCTGCTGCGCATCCCCGACGTCTACCGGGACGGCGCGACCGACGGCCGTTACGACACCGCCCTGACGGCGGCCGTCGCCCGCTTCCAGCTCTGGTACGGCATCCGGGGCGACGAGAGCGGCGTCTACGGCGACGACACCCGCCTGGCCCTGGAGTCCCGCACTCCCGCCGTGGCCGGGTGACCCGGGTCCTGCCGGCCGGCCGCGGGGCGGGCGGCCCGCCGCGCCCTCACTCCTCCTTCTTGGGGACGCGGATGTCCAGGACGCACACGTCGTCGCGGCGGTCGTCGCCCGCCAGCATCGTCTCCAGCAGCGTGTGCAGGGATCCGGGCTCCTCGTCCGGATGGCTCGTCACGGCCTCCGCGAGCCGCTCCAGGCCCTGGTCGATGTTCTCCGGGGGGCGCTCCACCAGGCCGTCCGTGTACAGCAGCAGCCGGTCGCCCGGCTCCAGCACGCACTCGGCCTCCTCGAAGTGCGGGGCGGGCGTCGCGCCGAGCAGCATGCCCGGCGGGCGGCGCAGATAGGTCACGCCCCCGTCGCGCAGCAGCAGCGGCGGCGTGTGACCGGCCTGCGCCCAGACGAGCCGCCGTTCCGCGGGCCGGTAGCGGGCCAGCACCATGGTCGCGGTGGCCCGGCTCTCGCGGGAGTGCAGCAGCAGGGTGTTGAGCCGCCCGAGCGCACCGGTCAGGGAGGAGCCGGTGATGACCATGCCCTTCGCGGTGAACCGCAGCTGGGCCATGGTGGCGACGGCGTCGACGCCGTGCCCCGCGACGTCTCCCACCACGAACAGGGCGTCGCCGTCGGGCAGTTCGATGGCGCTGAACCAGTCGCCGCCGACGTGGATGTTGGTCTGGGCGGGCAGGTAGGCGACCTGCACCCGCAGCCCGGCCGGGTGCACCGGATGCCCGGGGAGCGGCAGCAGGGCGTGCTGCAGCCGGGCCACCAGCGCCCGCTCGGTGCGCAGGACGTCGTGCTGGGTGAGGATCTCCCGTTCGCTCTCCACCAGGGCCAGTTCGGCGCGGCGCCGCGCGGTGAGGTCCTGGATGAACCCGTGCACGTCGACCGGTCTGCCGTGGACGTCGGCCAGCGCCTCCGCGACCAGCCGCAGGTGCCGCGTGCCGCGCTCGGTGCGGACCCGGAACAGCACGTCGAAGGGCCGGCCCGCGCTGAGCATGTCCCGTACGGCGCACTCCAGGGCCGGGCGGTCCTCGGGCACCGCCAGCGTCGGCACGTCGGTGAGCGGGAACGGGCCGAGCGCGGGGGCGCGGTCGAGAATGGTGAAGGCCTGGGACGACCAGGAGGCCTCCCCGGTGCTCAGGTTCCAGTTGGCCCAGCCGAGGTTCCCCAGCCGCTGGAGCTCGGCGAGCCGCTGCTCCTGCCGGTCGGACGGAGCGTGCCGGACCCAGATGACGACCAGCGACTCCTCCAGCGGAGTCACCCGCACGGAGTACGTCGCCATCTCCCGGGCGCCGTCCACCGTCTCCTCGTGCGCGAACGGCTCGCCCTCGTGGCGTTCGCCGGTGGCCAGGGTGGCCAGACAGCACTGCCAGAGCGGTTCGTCCGCCACCCCGGGACGGTACGCGCGCAGTCGCCGCCCCACCGGCTCGTCCCCGGCGCCCCCCAGGAAGGCGCCCGCCTGGGCGGTCGCGGCCTCGATGCGGAAGTCCTCCGTCTCCCCGGAGGACGTGCGCAGCGGGGTGAGCAGCATCGCCGCGACCGGCAGCGCCTCGAACAGGGAGCCGACGGGGTCGGCCGACGCCGCGGCGGAGCGCCGGGCGGGCGCGGTGAACGCGTGCAGGGGGCGGGCGCACAGCCGGGCGATCTCGAGCAGGTGGGCCCGGTCGCCGGGGGAGAACGGCCGTTCCCCGGTGCGCAGGACGCCGAGGCACACGTCCGTGCCCTCACCGGGCACCGGCAGCCAGGCCCGCGACCGCCATCGCTCCGGCGGTTCGCCGATCAGCAGGTACCGCTTGCTGTCCTCGGCGAAGTCCTCCAGCCAGCGCGGTTCACCGCTGCGCAGGGCGTGCAGCGGGACGAGTCCGTTGAACGGCGGGAGCTGCCGCCACCGGACGGCCTCCCGGGCGTCGAGGCCGGCGTGGCCGACCAGGTCCAGGCCGCCGTCGGGCCGGCGGGCGTAGACCACCACCGCGTCGGCGCCCTGCGAGGCCGTGAGGTGCTCGAGCACGCTCCGTGCGAGGTCCTGCGGGGTGAGGGCGTGGGCGAGCGCCAGGGCGAGCCGACCGAGGCCGTCGTCGGAGCCGTCCGCGCTGCCGTCACCGGCGTGGGACGGGACCGGGCCGTCGTCCCGGACCGGGGCCGCGGTCCGCTCCGACGCGCCCAGGGTGAGCAGGCACTCCTCCAGCAGGGTGTGCCGGGCCGTGACCGAGCGCCGCAGGAGAGTGTCCCCGGCGGCTTCGGCGGAGCACCCCGTCAGGGCCATCACGACCCCCTTGGCGCGCTCCACGACGGCCGCGGTCGCCGCCTGCTCGTGCAGCCGGTCGAGTTCGGCGCGCTGCTGGGCCACGACCCGGGCCATGTGGGCCAGACCGGGAACGCCTCCCTGTTCCGCCGGGGTAACACGATCGCTCTTCACTTGTTGAGCATCGCACACGAAAGGTTATTCGAAGACCGGCTTCCGACCGGCCGGGACCGGGGGCCCCACGGACCCGCGCCCGGGCCCCGCGGCGGCCGGCCGCGGACCAGGCGCTCAGCGGCCCGCGTCCACCAGGGCCCGGGTCACCGCCCGGACGCTGCGCGCGATGTGCTGCAACTGCATCACCTCGGCGGCGTACAGCTTGATGGTGTGCTCGATGACACCCTCGTGCAGGCCCAGCCGGGGAAGATCGGCCCGTGCGGTCTGCAGGGCGGTCCGGGCGACCCGGATCTCGTGCTCGACCTGTATCTGCGCGTGCCGGGCGAGCAGCACGGGCTGCCGGAGGAACGCGGGATAGCTCGCGTAGCGCGCCGGTACGAGCTCGCGCAGCCACTTGGTGGCCGAGCGCTCCCAGTCGTAGCTGCCGGGGGTCTTGACCTGGCAGGGCCAGTCCGGGCCGAGGCGCGTGGAGGTCACGGTCATGGTCATCGCTTCCGGTGGTGCGGCGTCGCTGGGGTGGACGACGGGATGGGGCGGCCCCGGTCTAGGGGATGACCGGAGCCGCCACGGTGGCCGGGCAAGGGGACGCCCGGCCGAACACCGTGACCGCCGGAGCGGGTAGGACCCGGCGGTTGCGGTGTTCGTTCTGGGGCCCGGTCGGTGCCTGTGCCGTCCGCGGCGCGCGGTGTGTGCGGCGCGCGGGCGGACCGTCGGCTTCCGGGCGGAGCGGGTGGTGCGGTGGTGCGGCGTGGAGCCGGTGGTGCCGGTGGTGCGGGTGAAGCTGTCGGAGATACCGGTGGTGCTGGAAGTGGCAGGTGCTCCTGGTGGGTGTGGTGCGAAGCGGTCGGATCGCGTCCTGAGCGGTGGTCCGCGATCCGTGAGCAGTATTTATATATGCCATCTGGTTTGCAAGACGTATGAAAACATTCATGCGTGCTTCGATCGCGGGACGGCTGCTCGCCCGTGACCGTACGGCCACGCGGAGAGGGGCCGACGCGGCCGGGAGCCGGGCGCTCCGTCACGGCGGCACGCGTCGGGGTGACCCGCCGCCGTCCGGTCTCCGGGCCGGGGAGGGGGTGTTCCGGACCCGGCGCGGGCCTCAGTCCCGCAGGAAGAACTGGAGCTGGTCCGCCACCTGTTCGTACTCCTCCAGCCGCGCCTGGGAGCGCTCCGGGTCGGCGTCCGTCATCGCCTGGAGCAGGGCCGCGCACATCACGCCCGGCGCCGCGTAGGAGTCGAAGACCAGGCGGGAGCCGGTTCCCGTGGCGAGGGTGACATCGGCCTCGTCCGCCAGCGGGCCGAGCGCCAGGTCGGTGATCAGGGCGACCTTCAGCCCGGCCTCCCGCGCCACCTTCACCGCCGTCAGCGTCTCGTGCGCGTGCCGGGGCATCGAGAACGCCAGGACCCAGGTGCCGCCCGCCTCACGCGACTGCAGCAACGCGTCGTAGGCGACGCTGCCGCCGCGGGTCACCAGCCGCACGTCCGGGTGGATGCGGCGGGCGGCGTAGGCGAAGTACTCGGCCAGGGAGACGGAGATGCGCAGGCCGAGCACGGTCAGCGGCGCGGACGCGGCGAGGTCGCGGCCCACCTCGATGACCCGGTCGGCGTCCGCGAAGTCCCGCCGCAGGTTCTCCAGGTTCTCGATCTCCGCGTCGACCGCCGCCTGCAGTTCGTTGCCGCGGTTCTCCTCCGTGGCCTGGCCGCCGGCGAGGGGGCCGAGGGCGATCGACTGCAGTTTCTCCCGCAGCGCCGGATAGCCGCTGAAGCCGACCGCGGACGCGAACCGGGTCACGGAGGGCTGGCTCACCCCGACACGGTCCGCGAGGTCGGTGATCGACAGGAAGGCCGCCTCGTTGATGTGGTCGATCAGGTACTGGGCGATACGCCGCTGCCCGGGGGAGAGCCGGGGCCGGTCGAAGAGCGTGCGCAGCCGGGACGTCGGGGACACGTCCGTCTCCTGCGCCGCCCTGCCCGAGGTGATCGCGGATGCCTGTGCGCGTGCCTGCTGCGGCGATGGCACGTGTCCGCCTCCTTCGTCTTCCACGAGAGTTCAACATAGCTCACGCACCGTTGTGGCCGGCGGTGCTCACCGGACCCGCGGGGATAGCCCGGCGACCCCGGGGAACCCGCCCTCCCAGCGACAACCACCCACCCACGACACGAGGAGAGCGACGGAGATGACCGTCCCCGAGGAGAACCGGCCCAAGACCCACGACACCGACGAGACGCTCGGCCGTGCCGACACGGAGAACGGGAGCCACGACCAGGGGGCCACCGGCCGCACGATGCGCGAGGCCCTCGAAGAGGCCGACGTGCGCCCCGACGACTTCGACGACAACCAGGACCGGTGACGTTGCGGCGAGGTGCAGGCGATGAGCACGCTGCGTGCGTGGGAGAAGGCCCTGGAGACCCGGTGGGAGGCGCTGCGGGCACGGATCTCCGACCGCGGGCCGGTGGAACTCGTCGACGCCCTGCGGCGTGAGTGCGACAGCCACGCCGTGGTGTGCGCGGAGGGGCGGGTGATGGTCCCCAACGCCTACGACGTGGAACTGTCCGCCCCGGTGCACGAGGAACTCACCCGCCGGGGCAGCCGGGTGGGGCAGGCCCTGACCGACAGTCTGGCCCGGCACGCGGCCCGCAAGGGGTACGAGTGGGCGGGCCCGCTCGCCGTCCACGTCGGCCGGTCCGGCGACGTGCCCAACGGCCGCTACCGGGTGGCGAGCACCGTGATGCCCCACGTCAGCGCGGAGGGGTTCGGCAGAGCGAGCCGCTGAGGCCCGGGCGGGCGCAGGCGCCCGCCGCGCCCGCCGAGGGCGGGGGCGCCGCCGGCCCCCGTAGGTCCCGGGGCGGTGCACAGGGCGGGGGCGGTCCGGTCCGGCACCACGAGGCCGGACCGGACCGCCCCCGCCCCGCCGCGACGCGTCTTTCCCACCGCCGTACCCGGACCACTCACCGCCGTACTCGGACCACCGCTTCAGCCGTGCGTCGGCCCGTCCCCGGGCCCCGGCAGCGCCGACGCGGGGAGCACCAGGTCGGCCCGGTGGCGCGTGCGTGCCACCCGTTCGGCGTTGCGCTCGTCCGAGCGCCGCACCCAGGCCACCGCCTCGTCGTACGGCTTGCCGAACTCCACGTGCCGGGCGACCAGGCGCCGGAACCGGTCCTCCTCGTCCGGCGCGCAGAACCACACCTCGTCCAGCAGCGCCCGCACCCGCCGCCAGGGGCCCTCGTCGCACAGCAGGTAGTTCCCCTCGGTGACCACCAGGCGGGCCGTCGGCGGCACCGGGACGGCTCCGGCGAGCGGCTGCTCCAGCACCCGTTCGAAGGCGGGCGCGTACACGACCTCGTCCTCCGGCTGCTCGCGCAGCCGCTTGAGCAGGGCCGCGTACCCGGCGGCGTCGAAGGTGTCGGGCGCCCCCTTGCGGTCCCGGCGGCCGAGCCGTTCCAGCTCGGCGTCGGCGAGATGGAAGCCGTCCATCGGCACGTGGGCGGCCCAGTCCTGCCCGCCGGTGCCGTTCAGCCCCCGCACCAGCAGCTCGGCCAGCGTGGACTTGCCCGCACCGGGGCTGCCCGCGATGCCGAGGATCGCGCGCCGGCCGTCGCGGGGCAGGCTCCGGGCGCGGCGCAGGAGGTCGTCGAAGGTCGGTGCCACACGGCAGAGTGTGGCAGCACACCCCCGGTGTGCGCCGGTCACCGCCCCCGGCTGCCCCGCAGGGCACAGTGTCCCGTATGACGGACACGGGTCTGCCCGCCACCATCCGCGCCTGCCTCTTCGACCTCGACGGCGTCGTCACCGCGACGGCCGTGGTCCACGCGGCCGCCTGGAAGGAGATGTTCGACGCCTTCCTGCGCGACCGCGACGGGGAGAACTTCCGCCCCTTCACGTCCCTCGACTACGAGAACCACGTCGACGGCCGGCCCCGGGCCGACGGCGTCCGGACCTTCCTCGCCTCCCGCGGCATCGACCTGCCGGAGGGGGACCCGGACGACCCGCCCGGTGCCCGCACCGTGCACGGCCTCGGCAACCGTAAGAACGTCGCGCTGCTGCGCAGGATCCGCACCGACGGCGTCGAGACGTACGACGGCACCCTGCGCTACCTCCGCATCGTCCGCGCCCGCGGGCTGGGCACCGCGATCGTCTCCTCCAGCGCCAACTGCCGTGACGTGCTGCGCGCGATCGGCGCCGAGGACCTCTTCGACGTACGGGTCGACGCCGGGACCGCCGCCGCGCGGGGGCTGGCCGGCAAGCCCGCGCCGGACACCTTCCTCGCCGCCGCCCGCGACCTCGGCGTCGCACCGGCGCGGGCGGCCGTGTTCGAGGACGCGCTGGCCGGGATGGAGGCGGGCCGGGCGGGCGGCTTCGGGTTCGTCGTCGGCGTGGACCGCACCGGCCACCGCGACGCCCTGTACGCGCACGGCGCCGACCGCGTCGTCACCGACGTCGCCGAACTCCTGGACCCCACGCCCTGACACCGCGTCGCCCGCGGCCGGCGGCCGGGCCCCGTGCGGTTCCCCGTCCGGCGGCGGGGCGGACGTCGATACGGAACCCTTCCGCGGCACGAGGGACGGCGGGCCGGAACACCACCGGACGGCGCGGGCGGGCTCCGGGCAGGGCCCCGGCGCCCTTCCTCACGAGTGCCCGCCCGCCGTGTCCTGCCCGGCGAGCCCCGCACCCCGAGGTTAGTTTGACCATGATGCCCGGATCCCCCACGGCCGGTGCGCGCCTGCCGGCGGCCGCGGGACCCGGTACGGACGACCGCGCGGAAACGGGGACCGACGATGGCCGACGGCACCGCTGACCTGCTCCTCGGCAAGCGGCGGCACGACCGCTCCGCCACCGCCCGGCGGCCCCGGCGGGGCGCGGGGACCGGACCACTGGCCGCCGTCGCCGCCGTGTTCACCGTCGCGCAGCTGCTCCTGGTGCGGCCGGTGCTGGGCCTCGGCTGGGACGAGATCGTCTACGTCAGCCAGGTCACCTCCCACCACCCGGCCGCCTTCTTCAGCGCCCCGCGCTCGCGCGGCGTCTCCCTGCTCGTCGCACCGGTCGCCTCCTGGTCCTCCTCGACGGTGCTGCTGCGCGTCTACCTGGCCGTGCTGTCCGGCCTGGCCCTGTACGGGGCGCTGCGCGTCTGGCGCGGTCTGTTCCCCACCCGGGTGCTGGTGGCCGGCGGCGTGTTCTTCGCCTCCCTGTGGATCACCCTCTTCTACGGCCCGCAGGCCATGCCGAACTACTGGGTCGCCATCGGCGCGCTGGTGACCGTCGGCTGCTTCCTGCGCCGTCATGAGGACCCGTCCGCCCGGCTCGCGCTGTGGGGCGTCGCCGGCGGGGCGGCGCTCATGGCGCTCATGCGGCCCACCGACGCCGTCTGGGTCAGTGTCCCCCTGGTCGTCCTCGCCCTGGCCCGGCGGCACGGGCGGCTCCTGCTCGTCCTCGCCGCCGGGCTCCTCGCCGGCGCCGCCGACTGGATCGTGGCGGCCTTCGTCTCCTACGGCGGACTGGGGGAGCGGCTCGCCGAGGCGTCCCGCATCCAGGGCGGGCTCGGCTGGCAGATCGCGGTCGACGACCAGGTGCGCAGCCTGGGCGGACGCGCGCTGTGCCGCCCCTGCACCGGATCCATGCCGCACCCGGTGATCACCCTGTGGTGGTTCGTCCTGCCGCTGCTCGCGCTCCTCGCCCTCCACGTGGCGGTGCGGGCCGGACAGGTCACCCGCACCCTGCTCCCACTGGCCTGCGCGACCACGGCCGCCGTCCCCTACCTGTTCATGATCGGTTACGCGGCGCCCCGCTTCCTCCAGCCCTCCTACGCCCTGCTGGCATTCCCGGTCGCCGCCGCGCTGTGGCACCTGGCCGAGCGGCCCGGCGGCGGATGGCGGCCCGTCCTGGCGCCCCTGGTCGCCCTGTGCGTGGCCGGGCACCTCGCCGTCCAGCTGACCGTGCTGGTGTTCACCGCCGACCGGAACATCGACAGCCGGCGGGAGTGGACCCGCACGGCCGGGGAACTGCACCGGCTCGGTGTCGCCCCGCCCTGTCTCCTCACCGGCCACGAGGCCATCCCGATCGGGTACTACACGGGCTGTTCCTCCGGCGCGACCGCCGGCAACAACGCGAACACCACCGTCGGGGCGATCCTGCGCACCGCCGAGCGGATCCCCGTCGCCACCGTCGTCGCCCCCGGCGGCACCGCGCCCGCGTACGCCCGGTCCTGGCCCGAGCACCGCATCGGCGACCTGAGGTTCCGTGTCGCGCCGCCCCCGAAGGACGGACCGGGGGACGAGCCGGGCTCCGGCGGGGTTAGAGATCGCGTCACGGGAAACGCGGATCGGACACCCGGGACGACATGAGCCGACAGAGCGCGACAGGGAGGACCGCATGGGCACCGAACCGATGGCGGACGACGCCTACCAGCCCACCGGAAGCAACGAGCAGCAGGAGGACGCCGCCCCCCTGGACATGCAGGACGCGGTCGACGAGCGCACCTACGACGACATGCTCGACGAGGGTTACTCCCCGCCGGAGAAGCCGCTGGGAGTGACCAAGCACGGCACCACCGCCGCCGAGCAGAACGAGGGGGAGACCCTCGACCAGCGGCTGGCCCAGGAAGTGCCGGAGGTGTCCGCACCCGTCGGGGACGGCGTGGGCGACCTGCCCGGGGGCGAGGGCGAGCCCGTCGACCCGGAGACGGGCGCCGACCGGGCCGGGCGCCTGGTCGCCCCGGACGAGGGCCTGCGCCCCGACCGGACGAAGGAGACCGTCGCCGACGACGTGGGCATCGACGGCGGGGCCGCGGGGGCCGAGGAGGCCGCCATGCACGTCGTCGAGGACGACGAGTTGCTGCCGGAGGACCGGGAGGCCCCCTGACACCCGGCCGGCCAGGACCGGGTGACTCCCGCCCCGTGGACGAGGCCGCCGCCGGCCCGGTGCACGTACCGGGCCGGCGGCGGCCTCGTCCACGTGGCCCCTCCGCGTCCGCGAACCGTCACCGTCGGCCGGCGGCCCCGGTACTGAGGCCCCTCGGCGCACCGGCCTCCCGGCCGTACTCCCGGCTTCTCGCTCTCCCGCCGTCTCGGGGGCCGGGGGTCAGGGTGCGGGGGTCGGAGGTCGGAGGTCGGAGGGCGCAGGTCGGGGAAGTCTCCGTCGGGTGGCGGTCCCGTCGGCGTGCCCCGGTCGTGCCCCGGTCGTGTGCCTGCCCCGGGGCGTCGCGGTGGGTCCCGGCGCGCCGTGGAGCGGTCGCGGGGGTGGGGCGCCGTGCCGCCGTGGGACGGCAGAATGCCGCGGCCCGGGAGGCCCGGGCCGCGGCGACCGGAGTTCAGGGGAGCAGCTTGTCCAGGGCGGCGGGGCCCTCCTCGGCCAGCTTGCGCCTGGCCCATTCGAGACTCTCCGGCGTGAGGTCCTTGCCGGACGCGAGTACCACGTCCTCCGGCGACACGTCGGTGCCGGTGCGGGCGTGCAGCAGGTTGTCGGGGGTGGTGCCGCCCTCGGGCGGCCGGGACGCGCCGGGCTGCGACGCGTCGGGCTGGGACGTCGACATCTTGGGGCTCCTCGGGTCCGGATCGCTGTAGCGGCCCCGGTGCGGTCATCGGGTCCGCCCCCACCATTCGACGCGCGGGCCCGGCGTGCATCCGGAGCACGCGGGCCCGCGCGGGGGAGGGCCGCTCCTTGGCTGCCGGAGTACCTTCCCGCGCGTCCGGGAAACCTGCCCGGGGGGTCCGGGCCGGCCCCGCACGGCCGGCCGTCCGCCCGTTCGGACGCCCACCGATGTCGCCGCGCCGGACCCGAGGTGAAGGTGGACTCACATGTCCCTGCGAACGACAGGAGCCTTCCCATGCGCATACGTCTGATCACCGCGGCCGGCCTGGCGAGCGTGGCCCTGCTGGCATCCGCCGGCACGGCCGTCGCCGACGACGGTCCGGAGACGGTCGGCGTCGCGTCCAACAGCCCGGGCGTCCTCTCCGGAAACGTCATCCAGATTCCGGTCGACCTGGACGTCAACGCCTGCGGCAACTCGATCAACGTGGGCGGTCTGCTGAACCCGGCGTTCGGCAACACCTGCGTCAACGGCTGACCCGGGTCCCGTCGCACGGCTCACCGGCGCCCCGCCGCTCCCCCCGCTCACCGCGGGAGCGGCGGGGCGCCGTCCGCGTCCGCGCCGCCGCCGGGCCCGCCGCCCCCGCCGGACGGCCCCTCCCGCCGGCCCCGGCGCAGCCCGTCCGGCGCGTCCTGCTCCTCCCGCAGGTCCCGCCCGTCCCGCCCGTCCCGCCCCTTGCGCCCGCCCTGGTCGTCCCGACCCTCGGGACCGCCGGGCAGGACGGGGGCCAGCACGAGCATCGTGACGTCGTCGTCGACGTCGGGGGAGTGCCGCAGGAGGTCCGCCCACACCCGCCCTGCCAGGCCGGCCGGATCGCCGTCGGCGAACCGCGTCAGCCGCTCGGCCAGCGGATAGAACGCGCCCTGGGCGTCGCGCGCCTCGAACACCCCGTCGGAGGCGAGGAACAGACGGTCGCCGTGCCGCAGCCGCACCACCGTCCCACCGGGCATCCCGGGTTCCGCCAGCCCGATACCGAGCGGCAGGCACGGCTCGACCTCCAGCTCCACCGCCCGCCCGTCCCGCAACAGGAACGGCCCCGGCTGCCCGCAGGCCACCAGCCGCACCGACCGCGCGTCGGCGGCGAAGTCCAGCAGGACCGCGGTGGCGAACAGCTCGGCGTGCGGGTCGCCGGCCGCGTCCACCCTCAGCCGCCGGTCCAGCCGGGCCGCCACCGATTCCGGGTCCGGCTCGTCCAGCACCGCCTCCCGGAACGCGCCCAGCAGGGACGCCACCGTGGCCACCGCCGACAGCCCGTGGCCCTGCACGTCCCCCATGACCGCCCGCACCCCGTGCGGTCCGGCGCGGACGTCGAAGAAGTCGCCGCCGACCAGCGTCCCGCGCTGCGCGGCCCGGTACAGGCCCGAGCAGCGCACCGTGCCCACCCGGTCGGGCAGCGCCGGCATGACCGCGCGCTGGGCGGCGCGGGCCACGGCCCGTTCGGTGACCAGCTGGGCGTCCCGGCGGCTGCGGACGAACGACAGCAGCACGCTCAGCACCGCGACGAACGTTACGGTCAGCAGGTCGGTGCTGCCCGGCGCGTCGAGGTTGAACGCCGGCACGCTCAGCACCAGCAGCGTCAGGGCGCCCAGCACGGCGGTGGCGAGGGGACCGTGCGCCAGCACGGCGAGCGGGGGCACGGCCCCGAGCACGAAGCCGATGTCGAGCGGTTCGGTGCTGACCGCGGTCGTCACGCACACCGCCGCGAGCAGGACGACCGGCACCAGCCGGGCCCAGCCCGGCGGCGGTGCTCCGTGCAGATACCCCGTCCGGTCCCGGCGGGCCGTCCCGACGCGCAGTCCGCTCACAGGACCACGCTGCTACGCCGGGCGGGACCCCGCACGCCGGACGGTGCGCCGGCCCGGCGTGCCTCGCCCCGTCCTGCCCCGCCCGCGACGGGGGCGGGGCAGGACGCCGGCCGGGCGGACGCCCCCGGTACGGCGGGTCGGGGCACCCGGCCGGCGTCGCGGAGCCGGGGCGGTCAGAACCGCGTCAGGGTGAGCCGGAGGCCGGTCGGGGCGGTGTCCTGGATGTACGAGGCGAAGTCGGCCACGTCGTCGAAGGCGAAGCCGTACGCCCTGCCGTCCTCGGTGGCCGCGTGCACGGCCTTGGAGTAGTGGTTCGTCAGGTCGGTCCGGTAGAAGTCGGACGGGTCCGTGGTCGGCTGGTCGGGGTGGCTGAGCAGCGTGGAGCGGTTGAAGCCGGCCCCCAGCACGGCGGCGACCGGTCCGGTCGTGCCGTCGTTGGGCGCGGCGAGCGCCCCGTCGCAGAAGAGCACGTCCCGGGTGGACGGCCGGCCGAACGATACCTGGGCCGGCCCGTCGAAGGTGAACCGGTCGCCGCGCACCCGGCCGGTGAACGTGCCCGCGTTGGTGGTGACCTTCAGGTCCCGCCCGGTGTAGGTGCTCCACACCTCGTCGATGTAGGGGGCCAGGTAGTCCTTGTCGAACAGACCGGCGTCCAGGCCGTGGCCGGGGGCGATGATCCGGGTGTCGTCCACGACGAGCCGCGAGAACCCCTCCAGCCCGCGGACGGCGTCGAACGCGGCGGCCCGCCCGCCGTCCCGCACGGTGCCCGTCGTCTGGTCCTCGGCGCCGGTCAGCCTCAGGCTCAGGGGCACGCTGAACATGTCGACCATCGTCGTGTTGCAGAACATGCCGGCCGCGTTGTAGGTGAACTCCGCGCAGTCGTGCAGGACTCCGTAGTTGGGGTCGGACTCGACCCACCCGGCCGGGTACTGCAGGGCCGCGTTGCCGTCGCCGTCGGCCACCGCCTTGAACTTCAGCCTGCCGCCGAGGGCGACGTAGATCCGGCCGGACATGTGGGGGAGGGAGAGCCGGGTCTCGCCGCTGCCGGCCAGGTCGATCGCGTAGTCGGTGAAGCCGTCGGGGCCGTTGTCCGACAGGGAGACCGGGGCGAGGGTGCCCTCGGGGGTGAGGCGCACCTGGCGGCCGTCCTGGTTGCCGACGACGTAGAGGCGCACGCTCGCGTTGTCGAAGGAGCCGGTGTCGTTGACGATCGTCAGCGGCAGGGCGTCGGCGGCCGTCCGGTCGGCGGGGCCCTCGGCGAGCGCGTGCGGAGCGAGGGCGGCGACGGCGGGCGCGGCCACCGCAGCGCCGCCGAGCGCGAAGAGCACCTTGCGACGGCCGAGGGGGCGCTGGTGTCGGGGAGTCATGTGGGGGGTCTCCTGGAGGGTCGCGGGTCGCTGAGCGCGCCGGCCGACGTGGGGGGTGGCCGGGTCCGGATCCGCACCCGTTCAGAGAGCGCTCTCAGGACGGCCGTCGGTACCGGCGCGCGGCCCTGATGGTACGGACCGCGGCCGGCTCCGCCAACGGGTCCGACTTGTCCCCCGACCGCCGTTGACCTGGGCGTTCCCTGTGCGGGGCGGCGCTCGGCACGATTGTTTAACCGCTCCTTAAGGGTGGCTTAAGGCGGTGCCGTGCCGGGCGCCTCCAGGACGTGTCAGCGGCCGGCGGCGAGCAGGTCCTCCGCCGAGGCGAGGATCTCCGTGACGCGCAGCGCGAACGCGGCGTCGCAGGGGTGCGGCCGGCCGGTGTCCGCGGCGGCGAGCAGGGCGTCCGCGGCCCGGGTCAGGGCCGCCACCTCACCCTGTGTGGCCTCCGGCAGCCGGGTGACGCCGGTGGTGCCCCGCAGTTCGACGGTCGTTCCGGCGGCGGCGGGCGGAACGGTCAGGCTCAGCGTCGCGGTGCTCGAGGCGCCGCCGTCGTGCTCCAGCACCAGGTGCACGGTGTCGCCGGGGCCCGGAACCGCCGCCACCACCCGGCGGGCGTCCCCGAGGACCGGCAGCAGGACGGAAAGGGCGTGCGGGCCGACGTCCCAGAGCGCCCCCTTGTCCTGGCGCCAGGGTGATGCCGCGAAGGGGTTGCCGTCGACGGTGAACACCGCGCCGAGCCACTCCGCGCGGCCGGTGAACCAGCCGCCCGCCTTCTCCTGCTCGGCGATCCACGCCGCGGGCTCCGGCTGGAAGCGGGTGGTGAAGAAGACCACCGAGGCCACCCCGGCCCGGTCGGCCGCCTCGACCACCGCCCGCCCCTCGGCCACGGTCGGCGCCAGCGGCTTGTCCAGCAGCAGGTGGCAGCCCGCCCGCGCGGCGCGGACCGCCAGCTCCGCCTGCACGTCCGGGGGGAGCGCGACGGCGACCGCGTCCACGTCGGCGAGCAGCGCGTCGACGTCCGCGTAGGCGCGGGTGCCGTGCTGTCCGGCCAGTTCCTCGGCGGCCTCGGGGCGGCGGCCCCAGACACCGGTGAACTCCAGCTCCGCGTGTTCGCTGAGCGCGGGAGCGTGGGCCAGCCGGGCCCAGGGGCCGGTACCGAGCAGTCCGATGCGCATGGCGTCACCTCTCGACGTGGGGAATCACCCTCCGGCGGGGCGGGCCCGCCGGGGGTTCGCGCCCGAGCGTGCCACACGCCCCGGACGGCGGGGACCGGGGCCCCGCGGGCCCGGGGACTCAGCTCTGGACGATGTCGACCATCCAGGGAACGCCGAAACGGTCCGTACACATGCCGAACACGTCGCCCCACATCTGCCGCTCCAGCGGCACCGTCACGGAGCCGTCGCCGGACAGCTTCTCCCAGTAGCCCCGCAGCTCGCTCTCGTCGTCACCGCTCAGGCTCACCGCGTAGCTGCTCCCCGGGGCGTACTCCGTCCCGGGCGGGGTGTCGGCGCCCATCAGGGTCAGACCACCGGGGCTCTCCAGCATGCCGTGCATGATCTTGTCCGCGTGCGGGGCGTCGGTCTGCCCGAACTCGCCGAACGTGCTGAGCCGCAGCTCCCCGCCGAAGACCTCCCGGTAGAACTCCATGGCCTGCCGGGCGTCGCCGTCGAAGCTCAGATACGGGTTGAGGCGTGAGGTCATCGGAACCTCCCGGAAAGGGGTGGAAGGTGCTCTTTCGCGCAGCGTATCGCGGGGGTCCGACAACCGCCCCGGGGTGGCGCGGAGGCCGGCAGTCCCGGGCGTCGCCGGGCGGACGCGCCGGCCCGTCGGGTCCGGTCGCCCGGCGAACGGTTCAGGTCATCTGTGACCCGTTGAGTAAAAGAAGTGAATGCTTCCGCCGGGTCCGGGCATACGCACCGAAAACGAGAGAGGGGCGCTTCGTGCTCGAACCGGACCCGAAGGTCGTCAGGGAACTGCTCACGCGGTACGCGACGCTGCGGATCGCGCAGGCGGAGAGGTACTCGCCGGTCGCGGCGCGGGAACTGGAGGACGTCAGCTACACGCTCTGCGTGATGACGGGAACGCCCGGCATCCGGGACGCCATCGCGCGGGCGGACGCCCTCCTCGCGCGGAAGTCCGTGCCGGCCGGCCGGACCGCGCGCACCGAGGGCGAGAGCGGTCTGTCCCTGGCGGTCTGACCGCGCGGGCGCCGGCCGCCGCAGCGCGCGGGGCCGCGCGACGGAGCCCGGTGGGCACACGGATGCGTACCGTGTCCCCACCGGGCTCCGTGCTGTCCGCCCCCCGGTTCAGGTGACCCGGGAACCCTGCGGACCGGCCCCCTGGAACGCCGCGCGGTACCCGTGCGGCGTGGTCCCCACCACCTTGCGGAACCGTTCCCGGAAGGCCGTCGGCGACCCGAAGCCGGCCTGCCCCGCGATCCGTTCCACGGTGTGGTCGCTGTTCTCCAGCAGGTACTGGGCGCGCCGCACCCGGGCCCGCAGCAGCCACTGCACCGGGGTGGTGCCCGTCTGCTCCCGGAACCGGCGGCTGAACGTGCGTTCGCTCATCCCCGCCCGGGCCGCCATGGCACCCAGCGTGATCTCCCGCGCCAGGTTGTCCTCGATCCACTCCAGGACCGGCTCCAGATCCGAGCCGCGGGGCACCGGCGGATGTTCGTGGACGATGAACTGGGCCTGGCCGCCCTCCCGTTCCAGTGGCATGACCGACATCCGGGCGGCGTTCGCCGCCACCGCGGACCCCAGGTCCCGGCGGATCATGTGCAGGCACATGTCCAGCGCGGCGGCGGCACCCGCCGAGGTCAGGATGGTGCCGTTGTCGACGTACAGCACGTCCGGCCGCACGTCGACGAGGGGGAACTCCCGCGCCAGCTGCTCGGCCGCCACCCAGTGCGTCGTCGCGCGCAGTCCGTCCAGCAGCCCGGCCCGGGCGAGCACGAACGCGCCCACGCACACCGAGGCGATCCGCGTCCCGCTCTCCGCCGCCCCGCGCAGCGCCTCCAGGACGGCCGGGGAAGGGGGCGGGCCGTCGGCGACGCCCGGGACGATCACCGTGTCGGCGTCCGCCAGGGCCTCCAGCCCCCGGTCCACCCGCAGGGTGAACCCGCCGTCGGCGGGCACCTCGGGCGCCGGGGCGCACAGGCGCACCCGGTAGGCCGGGCGGCCGTCCGGCAGCCGGGTCCAGTCGAAGACCTGCATCGGGGCCGCCATGTCGAAGGGGATGACGCCCGGGAGCGCGAGGACCGCAACGGAGTGCATGGCGCCACGATAGACGGGTTCCCGCCAGCAGCCGGAACTGGGGTGCGGTGGGAGAACCGGAGAAGTGCCTGGTCGGCGCGGTTGGCGGGAATCCGTCGGCTTCTGTCGTTCCCGCCCCTGGGAGGACGCGGGAGCCGGGCCTAGCGTGAGGCCGGCGCCGCTCTCGTCCCACCGTCGAAAGGGTCCCGGTGACCAAGTTCCTGCTGTCCCTGCACGTCCTGGCCGCCATCGTGGCGATCGGGCCGGTGACCGTCGCCGCGAGCATGTTCCCCCCGGCCGCCCGCCGGGCCGCCGTCCCCGACGGCGGCGGGGGCGCCCTGGCCACGGCCACCACCACCGTCACGGTGCTGCACCGCATCTGCCGGGTCTACGCGCGCCTCGGGATCGCGGTCCCCGTCCTCGGACTGGCCACCGCCCTCGCGATGGGCGTGCTGGGCGACGCCTGGCTGGTCGCGTCGATCGCGCTGACCGCGGCCGCCGCGGGCATCCTCATCGCCTTCGTCCTGCCGGGCCAGGACGAACTCCTCGGGCAGATCGCCGCCGACGGACCGGTGGACCGTGCCGCCACCGCGCAACTGGCCATGTACACGGGTCTGTTCAACCTCCTGTGGGCGACCGTCACCGTCCTGATGATCGTCCGTCCCGGCTCCACGACCGGAGCCTGACCACGCGGCCCGGCCGGCGTACGGGCACCCGGCCGATTGTCCGTTCTGCGTCAACTCGTGCGCAGGAATTGGCACTCCACGGTGTGCGGGCGCCTACACTCGGCACTCGCGTCCCGCTCGGGGACCGCAGAGCAGAAAGGCACGTTGTCGGGTGTTCCAGGATTCCCCCATCTACGACCGACTCATCGCGGAGTGCGGCGATGTGCCCGGACAAGTCCGCCGTGAGGCCGAACGCGTGAGCAGGGAACTGGAGTCGGTCATGCGGCCCCTGCAGTCGCCCGGATCGCTGCCCGGAACGGACCGGCCGCAGGCCCCGGGCAACGGCTGGCAGCGCACCGCCCTGCTGCCCGGGCCCCGGCCGGCCTGACGGCCGGGCGTCCCGGACTGCGGCCGGGAGCCCGGGTTCCGGGTGCCCCGCCCGGCGGGCTCAGTGCGCGCCCGTCCGCGCCCCGTTCCCGTCACCGGCCCCCGCCGCCGTGGGGACGGGCCGGGCCAGCCACTCCGCGATGGTGCGGGCGATCGGCTGCTCCGTCTCCACCTCCACGAACCCGAACTGCCCGGACTGGTTGCACTCCAGGAACCACCACACCCCGTCGGCGTCCTCGGCGAAGTCGAAGGCCCCGTACGCCAGTCCGGCCTCGCGCAGATAGGCGCGGACGGCGTCGGCGGTGCGCGAGGGCACGTCCACCGGCTTCCAGGGGGCCGCGGACGCCGCGAAACGCACGTCCACCTCGTCCGGATCCGCCGCCGGGTCCGTCTCCTTGCGGGCGGCCAGCAGCCGCTCGCCCACGGCGGTGAGCCGGATGTCGGCCCGCTTGTCGACCCGCCGCTGGAACAGCGTCGGGCCGAACGCCACGGCGGAGAAGTCGGCGTCCGGAGGCACCCTGCTGGTCGGCACGGCCCGCGGCGGATCCTGCGGATGGGCGCCCGACACCGGCTTGACGACCAGGTCCGGGAACCGTTGCGCGAACTCCCGCGCGGCCCGCGGGAACGTGGTGATCACCGTGGCCGGCACGGGCAGGCCGCAGCGCTGCGCCAGCCGCAGCTGCCACGGCTTGTGCCGCGCCTGCCGGGCGGCGTCCGGATGGTTCATCCAGCGCGCGTCCGAGCCGCGCAGCATGCCGTAGAGCGCCTGCGACGCCTCCTCGGTCAGCCAGGCCGACGCCTGCGCCGCCCCGCTCGCCGGCGCACCCGGCCTGCGGACCCACACCGAGCGGAGCCCCCCGATGCTCACCAGCCTTCCCCCGGTGGACAGATGGCCGCGGAACCGGCCGTGGACGTACTCCCCGGACAGGGACACCCCGGCGGTGAGATCCGCGGGGTCCAGCCGCACGACGGGGACCCCGCGGCCGTTCAGGTGCACGACCACCATGTCGGCGGTCACGTCCTCCTCACAGGTGAGGATCAGCACGGTCATCGTCTACGGTCCGCTGTCAGTCGTCGAAGTGGGTCTTGGAGCCCGCGGTCGATGTCGTGGTCCCCACCTCCCGCAACAACGCGTGGTCGCAAGCGGCGATCCGTCCGTCGACGAGAACGTTCAACTGCAGTCCGGAGTCGTACGAATACGGAGTGGCGACCGCCAACTCCACCGCCGGACGGGCGTAGTTGAGCGCGAACGGTTGCATCGTCTCTCCCTCGTCGGTGCTGCGCCGACCAGACGGGGCCACCTGTGCGCCGTTGCCTGGTCCGCCGACTTCTTTTGGCTTCCAGTCACTTATACGAATCGAACGGGTGGTTGGTTTCCTCACGGAGCGTAGTCATCGGCGGGCCGGCGGACGGACCGCGCGGAAGCCGACGGAAGCGCACCCTCGCCGAGGGAGCCGCGCAAGGAGCGCAGGGCGAGCAGAAGGACGCCGATGTCGTCGAGATAGACCGGGTCGGGCAGCAGGTCCGTGGGCAGGACCAGATAGAGGACGGCACCCCAGAAGACCCAGCGGGGGCCCGTGGGCAGACCGGCACGCCGCAGTTCGCGCCGCGTACGGACCAGCCGTACCAGGACCACGAGTGCGGTGGAGAGCAGAACGGCCGCGAGTACCGCGACCACGACGAGCACCACGGTGGTCGAATCCACCAGCCGCCCTCCTCCCGGTGTGCCCCGACACGGGCCTCATGGACTGGATTCCCGTTTCCGGCCCGGGTATGGGGGCCGGGACCGGACATGTCCGACCGGGTCCGTTTCCCCGCTTCGGCGGTGCGAAACGCGGGAACGTCGCAGGTCATCCCCGTGGCCCAGTCGGGTGGCAGGGGGGTGGGGAGGGGCCTAGTAATGGTCAGCGTAACGCCGCTCGTCGCACGTGGGGGACGTCAGGAGCGGCCTCAGCCTTCACCCATGGAGCCGAGTATGACCTCCCATTCCTCGTCGCCCGAGCCGAACGACCCCTCCATACCCGGGGCCGGTCCGGCTTCCGCGCCCTTCGCGGCGACGGTCACGGCCACCGGGTCCCGGCGGCCGGATCCCGCCCCCGTCCGGCGGGACGACGCCCCCACCCGGCCCGCGGACCACCGGGCGCCGGCGGAGTCCCCGCCCGCCGGACGCACGGCGGACGCCACGGCCGCGGACATCCCCGCGCGCCCGGCCCGCCCGCCGATGCCGCCCGGCGCGCCGCCCGCGGGCGGCCCGGCGGACACCGGCGCCGCCGTGGACCGCACCGATCCGGCGGCCCGGTGGGACCCGGCGGACCCGGTGGCCGAGGACGCCCCCCGGACGGCACCGGACCGGGACCGCTCCGGTGACCCCGCGGCGGCCTGGGACCCGGTGGCCACCGTCGACCTCCTGGATCCGCCGACCCAGCCCGGCCGCGAGTCCCGGGCCGGCGAACCGGCGGCGGACGGTTCGGCGTCGGGGCCGGCGGAACCGGAACCCTTCCCGGACCCGGTCCGGGACCTCGTGCAGGCAGCCGTCGCGGACCGGCCGCTGGACGAGGTCGTGGACCTCATCACCTCCCTGGAACGCTCCCCCGAGCACACCCGCGCCGTGGTGGACGCCCTGCGCTCCGCCGGGGTGGACCGTCCCGTCGAGGACGTGACCCGCCTGGTCGCCCTGCTGACCCGCCCGCCGCGCGCGGACCACGACGCCGACGAAGTGATCCGGGCGGCCGCGGCGCACCGCCCCGTCGAGGAGGTGACCCGCCTGGTCGCGCTCCTGCACAGCGAGCCGCTGGCACCCCACTGCCGCGAGGAGGCCCTGCGGGCCGCCGCCACCGGACGGTCCGTCGAGGACCTGGTCGGCCTGATCGACCGTCTCGCGGCCGAGGGGCTGCCCCGCCCGGCGCCCCGCCCCGACGCCGGGCCGGCCGACGGTGAACGGGGCCACGGAGGACCGGAGTCCGGGCCGGGCCCGGGCCGGGACGACGGCCGGAGTCCGCGCAGGGGCGGCCCCGGCGGACGGGAGGCCCGCGGGCGGACGAAGCGTGCGCGCTCCGGCGGCGCCCGCTCCGGGCCGGGCCCCGCCGAGGCGTCCCGCGCCGGCGGGGAGACCACCGCCCGGCCCTCCGATCGGCGGCTCGGGCGCCCGGTGTCCTGGGCGGGCCGGACCGGTGCCGTCCTGCTGATCCTGTGCGCGGTGGCGCACTTCCCGCTGCACCACGACGGAGCCTCCGCCCGGCTGCACGCCCTGGCCCTCGGCCTGTCCGTGCTGTGCCTGGTGACCGGGGCGGTCCTGCTGGTGCGCCCGGGGGCACTGGTGCTGGCGCTCGCGGTCGTGGTCCCGGCCGTCCTGGCGGCGGCCCACGTCTACGGGCGGTCCCTCCCCTCGGCGGTCCCCTCCCGGGCGGTCGACCTCGCCCTGGCACCCCCGTGGCTCGCCGGTGCCGCCGCCGTCACGGCGGCCCTGGTGGCGCTGGCCGCGCTGATCGTGCGGATCGTGTCCCCGTTCCCGGGGAGGCGCTGGGCCGCCTGGCCGCCCCCGGAGGCCGGCCGCCTGGCGGACTGACCCCGGCCCGGCTGCCGGAGCCGGGCTGTCCGGGCCCCGCGGTCGTTCCGACGGGGGCCGCGCCGGACGGGGGCCCCGGGCGCCCGGGGCGTGACGTGTGCCCGTGGACCGTGGCCCCGTGGACCGTGATCCCCTCGGTCCGTGCCGGGGGCGGGGCGGCCTCGGCGGCACTCACGCGTCGCCGGCACGGCCCGGGTGGACGGCCCCGCCGCGTCGCGTGCCGCCCCCCGACGGGTGCCGGCCCGCCCGGCAGCCTCCGGGGACGGTCGCCCCGCGCGGACCGGCCCCGGCCGGCGCCCGTCCCCGCCCTTCCCGCGCGGCTGCACCGGGACGGCCGCCCAGCCCGGGGCCGGGACCACCGGACCACGCGCGGGCCCGGGGCGGAACGCGGGGTCAGGAGCCGGACGGAGCCGACCGGCCGTCCGGCTCCTGTGCCGCCCCGGAGCGGCGGAGCCCGGCCGTCGGCCTGAAGCGGTCCAGGGTGCGGGTGAGCTGCCGCAGCGGGGACGGCGCGGCGGAGGAACCGGACGGCTGCCCGCCGCCCGGCGGGTCACCCGCCGACTCCCGGTAGGCGGTCAGCGCCTCGTGCGCCCGCTCGGCCGCCTCGCGGTAGAGGTCCCGCGACTTCGTCATCGCCTCCAGCGCCTCGGCGTACATCGCCACCAACGCGCGCTGGCGGTCGAGTTCCTCCTCGACGGACAGCAGGTGCCAGTCCTCGCGCAGCGCGGTCAGCGCGCCCTGCGCCCCGTCCGGCACCGGCCGGGCCAGCGCCGCGAAGTCCCGGACCGCGCCGGTCAGGCCGACGGGTTCGGTCCCGTCCAGGAAGACCGCCCGGACCGAGAACGCGGCGGCGTCGTAGCCCTCGGGCGCCGGCCGGCCGGGCAGGACCAGCGCGCCGCCGCGCGGCACCTCGACGCCGGTCTCGCGCAGCGCCCAGTTGACGACCCGCAGCTGGTGCGGAGCCGCCCGGTGCTCCACCACCAGGGGCCGCAGCCCCGGCGGCAGCCAGTGCGTCAGGGGCACCCGTCCCCGCTCGTCCGTGGTCATGGCCTCGTGGACGAGGACGTGGATGCGCGTCCCGCTGCGGGCGCAGTTCCGCAGCAGCCGTCGTACGGCCTTGTCGTCCTCGGGCAGCTGATGGAGGGTGCCCGGCCGCAGCCCCGTGGCCGGGTCCGCGTCCCAGGCCGCGTCCGGCCCCTGCGGCCAGAACATGCCGGCCGGAGCGGGCCAGGCGGGATCCCAGGGCCGTCCGTCGGCCTCGGCGACGAGGGTCCAGTCCCGGCCGTCCTCGGTGGCGGGCGCCAGTTCGAGACGGGCCCGCACCACGACCCCGTCGCCGACCCGGGTGCGGGCCTCGAAGACCAGGTCCGGCGCCTCGCCGTCGCCCGGGGGAAGCTCCAGGAAGTCGTCGATGTCCCGGCTGTCCTTGAGGGCGCGCAGGGTGGCACGCAGGTCGTCTTCCGGGGCGGTCCCCGTGTGGCGGCCGCGCATCAGCCAGACCGTCGGGGGGACCGTGGCGCGGACGGTGGTGGAGGTCGGCATGGGTCCTGGGGGGAAGGGGACGATGGGTCCTGCCAGTATCGCCGCCGTCGGCCGGCGGACGGCACACGGGTCCACCGGACGGCGGACCCGACCTGCGAGTACCCCCGCCACCGGCCCGCATGTGCGGGGGCGTGCACGGTGCGGCGCGCGCGGGGTGTGCACGACGTGCACGCGGCAGGCCGCCGCACACGTGGCCGCGCCGCCGGGCCCCCGCCACAATGGGGTGCCGCGGGCAGGGCCGTCCCACCATCCGCATCGGGGAAGGCCCTGCCCGCACACGGCGAAGCCCCCGGAACCGGCCCCCGGCACCGTTGTCCCGGCGGTCCGTCGAACCGGCGGGCGGACGCGAGGGGCGCGGACCCTACCAAAGCCGGGATGGCCGTGTCGCATATTCCCCCGGAAAACGCCAAAGCCCCCACCTCGGTCGAGCACACACCGTAGCTTCGACGTCACGTTCGCGGTACAGCCGTGCGAGGAGGGGGATCCGGCGTGCCCGGAATAGACGAGAGCCTGCTGGAAGCCATGCGACTGCCCGGCGCCCGCGGGGCCCTGGTGGTCGACTGGATCAGCGGGCTCGCGCTGGGGGCGGTGGGCGACGCGCCGGGTGACGACCCCGAGGCGACGGCGGCCGAGACCGCCGAACTCGCCCGCCTGGCCATGGAGAGCGGCACGCTCGCCCCCGGCGGGACGAGCGTCCTGGCCCCGGCGGGCAAGGAACCGCCCGTCCAGGACCTCATCCTCACCACCGCGGACGCCTACCACCTGCTGAGATTCGTCATCACCACGTTCGACAGCACGGTGTTCCTGTACCTGTGGCTCGACCGCGGGGACGGCAACCTGGCCCTGGCCCGCATCCGGCTGGCCGAGATGGCGGACCGACTGGTGCTCGGATGACGACGACGACAGCCCGCGCGGACGGCTCCGCCCCGGAACTCCTCGGCACCCTCGCCGCCGATCGCGCCACCGGTGCCCTCACCACCCGGTACGGGGTGGTCTACCTCGCGGCGGGGCACGTCGTCCACGTCGAGTCCGGATACAGCCCCGACCTCGGTGACCTGCTCACCCGCAGCGGCGCCGTCACCCCGGACGGCTGGTGGGAGGCGGTGGAGCACGCCGGGGCCGGCCACCGGGTCGGCCGGCGGCTCATCGACAGCGGCCGCCTCACCACCGGGGCGCTCGAACTGTTCCACCTGGGCGCCCTGTTCGACGCCGCGTACTTCGCGCTCGCCCCCGACGGCGCCGCCCCGCGCTTCCGGCCCGGCGTCGCCCACTGGTTCGGCGCGGTCCGCCCCGTCCCTGTGGACGCGGTGCTGCGCGAATCGCTGCGCCGCCGCGACCTGTTGCACCGCATCTGGCCCGACCCGGCCGTCGACGTCGTACCGCTGACCCGCGCGTCGGCCGCCGATCCGGCCGACCTGCCGCCCCGCCGCGGCCGGACCCTCGCGCTGGTCGACGGCGCCCGCACCGCCGCACAGATCGCCTCGGCCCTCGCCTGCCGCACCTTCCACACCCTGGTCGAACTGCGCCGGCTGGCCGCCGACGGCCTGGTCACCCCCGCCCCGCCCCCACCCGTCGCCGACGTCCCCCCGGGGCCAGGTGACCCCCGGGGCGGGGCGTGGGACGAGCCCGACACAGCGCTGCTGCGACGGCTCCTGGACGCCTTGGAGGCACTGTGATCCGCGCGCGCCGACAGCGTGCCGAAAGGAGACTGCTCATGGCCGTCGAGACCGACGTGCTGGACGAACTGCGTCGGCTCCGCACCCGGATACCCCGGCTGACCGGATCGCTCGCGGCCACCGTCGACGGACTCGTCCTCGCCCAGGACGTCCCCGACACCGAGCCGGAGGGCCTGGCCGCCCTGACCGCCGCCGCCCTCGGCGTCGCGTACCGCATGACGGACGCCGCCGACCGCGGCGAGTTCCGCGAACTCCTCGTCCGCGGCACCCGGGGCTACGTCGCCACCTACGCCGCCGGCACCACCGCGGTGCTGACCCTCCTCGCCGACGACCGGGTCAACGTCGGCCGGCTGCACCTGGAGGGACGGCGCAGCGGCGCCCGGATCGCCGAACTGGTCGACGCCCGGATCGGCCCCGGCGGCGGGCGGCACGCCGAGCGCCCGGTCGCCGGCGGGCACCTCGCACCGCCCCCGGACCCGGCCCGCCGCATCGGCACCCTGCCGGTGCGCACCCCGCAGCGCCCCCCGCACCAGCCCCGCCCCCAGCCGGGCGGCTGATCCACCGGACACCCCTGCACGCCGGACGCCGCGGCACCACCCGGCGGCCGGCCCGAACCACCGATCACCACCGAAAGGAACACCCCCATGGCCAACACCGAGACCGCGCTCAAGGAATGCCTCGCCTCGATCGACGGCGCCACGGCCGCCGCGCTCGTCGACTACACCAGCGGCATGGCCCTCGGCACGCTGGGCGGCGGCAAGGACTTCAACCTGGAGGTCGCCGCCGCGGGCAACACCGACGTGGTGCGCTCCAAGCTGCGCACCATGGAGCACCTCGGCCTGAACGACGAGATCGAGGACATCCTGATCACCCTCAGCAGCCAGTACCACCTGATCCGCCTGCTCAAGGGCCGCGGCGGCAACGGCCTGTTCCTGTACCTGGTGCTGGACGCCGGACGGGCCAACCTCGCCATGGCGCGGCACCAGTTGCGCCGCTTGGAGGCCGAACTGGAGGTCTGAACGGCCCCGTCGACCCGCACGGCCCGGCCCGGCGGAACCACGTGGAACCACGTGACCCGCCGGGCCCGCCCGTGCCCGCCGTCCCGGGCGCCCGCGGCCGACGGCCGCCCTGCCCGTGGGGGCAGGGACCGCCGCCGGCCGTGCCGCCGGGTCCGTGGGGAGCCGGTCAGGCCGCCGTCGAGGGCAGCCAGAGGTCGGGTCCGAACACCTCGTAGTGCACGTTGCGGGGTGCCACCCCCGCGGCCAGGACCTGGGCGCGCACCGCCCGCATGAAGGGCAGCGGCCCGCACAGGTACACCGTGGCGTCCGCCGGGACGTCGATGTCCGTGAGGTCCATCAGGCCCGTGCGGGCGCCGGGCTCCTCGGGGCCCGGCCGCTCGTACCAGAACACCGCCTCCGCGTCCGGCAGCCGCTCCACCGTCTCGCGCACCTCGGTCCGCAGCGCGTGCTCGCCGGGCGAGGCGTCGGCGTGCAGGACCAGCACCCGGCGGCCGGAACGCAGGGCGTCGAGCCGCGCCAGCATGCCCGTCATGGGGGTGCAGCCGATGCCCGCGGAGACCAGCACCAGGGGCGTGTCGGCGTCGTCGAGCGACACGTCGCCGAACGGTGCGGACAGCGTGAGCTCGTCACCCGTGCCGACCTGGTCGAACAGCAGGCCGGAGACCTCACCGTCGGGCGTGCCGTCCTCGCCCGCCACCCGCTTCACCGTGATCCGGCGCAGATCGTCCCCGGGGTCCGAGGACAGGCTGTACTGACGCACCTGGTGCACTCCGTCGGGCATCCGCAGCCGGACGCTGACGTACTGGCCGGCCCGGGCCCGCGGGAGGGGCCCGCCGTCGGCCGGGCGCAGCAGGAAGGACACCACGTCGGCCGTCTCCTCGTGGCGCTCGACGACCGTCCACGGCCGCCACACCTCACCCGGTGCCACGCCCGCCTCGTGGTAGAGCCGTGCCTCCCGCGCGATCAGCGCCCCGGCCATCAGCCAGTACACCTCGTCCCACGCGGCGGCCACGTCCGGGGTGACGGCGTCGCCGAGCACCTCCGCGATCGCCCCGAACAGGTACTTGTGGACGATCGTGTACTGGTCGTCGGTGATGCCGACGGCGGCGTGCTTGTGGGCGATGCGGGCCAGCAGCGCGTCGGGCCGGGTGTCCGGCTCGGCGAGCAGCGCCTGGGCGAACCCGGCGATGGACCCGGCCAGCGCCCGGCGCTGGGCCCCGCTGGCCTGGTTGCCCCGGTTGAACAGTCCGTCGAGCAGCTCCGGGCGGTCCCGGAACATCGCGCCGTAGAAGCGCGCGGTGATCTCGTCGAGCGCACCGGCCACGGCGGGCAGGGTGGCCCGCACCACTGCGGCGGATTCTTCGGACAGCATGAGGTCTCCCAACGACGGGACGGGGAAGGGCGGTTGGCGCCGGAACCAGACTCCGGGGCCACCCTCTGTATAGCAATCGGATCATCGTGTTTTCCTGGCTCAGGGGCCGCTGAGCTGCACTTCGGGCCGACCGGACCACAGGAAGGGGACCTTCGGCCCCCGCGACCGGCCGGGGGAGGGGCCGGTCGGCGCGGCCCGCGGGACCGGGGGCCCGTGCCGCCGCCGACGGGGCCGTGCCGCGACGGGCCGCCGCCCGCCGGGGTCGGACCCGCCCGCCGTACGGCCGCGCCGAGCGGTCACGACCACCCGGCGCCGACCGGCCGGTCCGGGGCGAGCGAGCGGGGGAGCCCGGGCAGCAGGTCGAAGACGCCGTCGAGCCGGGTGTGGTGCAGCAGCCTGCGGAAGGCGGGGCTCCGCGAGACCAGCCGCAGCCGTCCGTTCCGGACCCGCGCGCGGTTGCGGGCGCGGCAGAGCACACCCAGGGCGGAGCAGTCGATGAAGGAGACGGCCCGCAGGTCCACCACCACGTCGGGGCACGGGCCTGCGGTCAGCGCGTCCAGGCGCGCCGCGAGAGCCGGTGCCGTGAGCAGGTCGAGCTCACCGTGCGGGGCGACGATCACCGTGCCGGCGACGGTGCTCTCCCTCAGCCGCACGCCGAGCCTGCCAGAGAAGTCGGACATGCGGAGAGCCAACACCCCTGATCCCGCACGGGGTAGGGCCGTCCGGCCCCGGGACGGAGGGCCGGGGGACACGGGCGCCCGGCCACCCGCCCCGCGCCGCCGCCCGGGCCCGGAGCGGCGGGCCCGAGCGGAATCCGGCGGAACGGGACAAGCTGGGTACGACGGCCCGTGCGGGCCGGCACCGCCCGACACCGTCCCGGGCCGTGCGGCCCCCGCGGCCCGCCGGAGAACCCGGCGCCCCGGCCCGGACCCCGTCCGCGCACCACCCGCCGGACGGCGCGGGGCACCGCGCGAGAGAGAAGGAAGTGACAGCCATGGCCGCAGAGGTCCCGCCGCCCGCCCAGAACGGAGCCCCGGACAGAGGCCAGGACGGCGCCCCGGTCGGTGACCTGGGACGCCGACTGGCCCGCCGCCGCACGGAACTCGGCCTCACCCGCGAGGAGACGGCGGCCCGCGCCGGCCTGGCCCCCAGCTACCTCGCCCATCTGGAGGAACACGCCGGCGCCTCGCCCAACACCGGCGTCCTGCTCCGGCTGGCCGGGGTCCTGGAGACCACCCTGAACAGGCTCGCCGGCGGCGACACCGACCTGCCGCCGGGCACCGGCCGGGCGTCCCGGCACGCAGAGTTCACCGTGCTGGAGCAGGAGGAGTCCCGGGCCCTGCTGGGCTCCCACGGCGTCGGCCGTCTCGCCGTCCCCACCGACGAGGGGCCCGTCATCGTCCCCGTGAACTACGACGTCGTCGACGACTCCGTGGTCTTCCGCACCGCGCCCGGCACCACGCCCGCCCGGGCCGTGGGACACCGGGTGGCCTTCGAGGTGGACCGCATCGACGACGCGCTGAGTCAGGGATGGAGCGTCCAGGTGCGCGGCGACGCGGTGGCCGTCACGGCACCCGAGGAGACCGCGCGGCTCGCCGAGCGGGCCCACAGCGAGCCCTGGGCGGGCGGGCGGCGCGACGAGTGGGTGCGCATCGAGCCGTTCGAGATCACCGGCCGCCGCATCACCGTCTGACCGGCCACGGCCGTGCGTGCGGCGACCCCCCGGTTGGACGCGGCGGACGCGCAGGGGACCGGCGGCCGGGCCGCGCAAGGCGGCGGCGGCCGGGACGTGCGGAGGACCACCGGCCGCGACGTGCGGAGCGCTTCCGGACCGGGCGAGAAGACGAAGCCCCGGCCCGGACACGAGGGAGGCGAAGCCCCGGGACCGGACCTGGAGGCGGAGAGGCCCCACGGGACGTGACGCTTCCGGGGCCCCGGACCGGACCTGGAGGCGGAGAGGCCCCCACCGGCCGCGACGCTGACGAGCCCCCGGACCGGACGCGAACCCGACGTGAACCGGACCGGACGCGGCGCCGACGTGAAGGAGCGGCACCGCGGGGGATCGGTGCCGCTCCGACTCCGAGGATGCCCGGCGGGACGGGTGCCGTCCAGTGGCCGGGGGTCCCGGCAGCGGGGGCCGTCCGGCCCTGCGCGGCGGACACACCCCCGGGCAGCGGGCCGGAGAGGGCCGACCGGCCCTGGCCGTCCGGCCCCGCAGGAGCGATGATCGCCGTAGCAGGAGAACCCTGCGACGCCGGAGTGCGACCGGCGGACCCAGTCGCACGGCAGACGAGGAGCACCAGATGACGGTCGGCGAGCAGCCCGGAACCGAGCAGCCCGGAACCGAGCAGCCCGGAACCGAGCAGCCCGGAGCGGAGCAGCCGATCCGGGTCTTCCTCCTGGACGACCACGAGGTGGTCCGGCGAGGAGTCCACGACCTGCTGAACGACGAACCCGACATCACCGTGGTCGGCGAGGCCGCCACCGTCGAACAGGCGCTGGTGCGGGTGCCGGCGCTGCGTCCCCGGGTCGCGGTGCTGGACGTGCGCCTGCCGGACGGCGACGGGGTGAGCGTGTGCCGCGAGCTGCGGTCCCGGATGCCCGACCTGGCGTGCCTGATGCTGACCTCCTTCGACGACGAGGAGGCGCTGCTCGACTCGATCATGGCGGGCGCCGCCGGCTACGTGCTGAAGCAGATCCAGGGCTCGGACCTGGTCCAGGCGGTGCGGACGGTGGCCGCGGGGCAGTCGCTGCTCGACCCGAGCGCCACCACCCGGCTGATGGCCCGCCTGCGGCAGGATCAGCAGCCGCAGGAGGAGGACGCGCTGCCCGGCCTGACCGAGCGGGAGCGGGAGATCCTCACCCTGATCGGCGAGGGACTCACCAACCGTCAGATCGGCCAGCGGCTCTACCTCGCCGAGAAGACGGTCAAGAACCACATCTCCCGGCTGCTGGCCAAGCTGGGGGTCGAACGCCGCGTCCAGGCCGCGGTGATCGCCACCCAGGCCCAGGACCGGCTGCGCCGCCCGGAACGCTGACCCGGACCTGCGGCAACCGGCGCGACGTCCGCGGGCCGTGCCCGATACCGTTGCTGCTGTCGGCCGCCGCGCACCGCCGGCCGCGGAGGACACGGGAGGTCCACGGGTGGGAAGCGCCGAGCGGGACGGGGACGCCCGGGTACGGCTGCCGCAGCTGAGGCTGGACGAGCTGCTGGAGGAGCTGCAGGGGCGCATCGACGCCGCCCGGGGCACCCGTGACCGCGTGCACAGCCTGCTGGAGGCCGTGCTCTCGGTCGGCCGCGAGCTCGACCTGGAACAGGTCCTGCACAGCATCGTCGACGCGGCCGCGGCCCTGGTCGACGCGGAGTACGCCGCGCTGGGCGTGATCGGGCCCGACGGCACGCGGCTGTCGGCGTTCCACACCGTCGGCATCGACGAGGAGACGATCCGGCGCATCGGGGCCTACCCCGAGGGGCACGGCATCCTGGGCGAGCTGATCCGGCACCCGGAGCCGCTGCGGCTGACGAAGCTCTCCGAGCACCCCGCCTCCTACGGGTTCCCCGCCCACCACCCGCCGATGAACTCCTTCCTCGGCGTCCCCATCCGGGTGCGCGACCAGATCTTCGGCAACCTGTACCTCACCGAGAAGCGCGGGGGCGCGCAGTTCGACGAGGAGGACGAGTCGGTCCTCGCCACCCTCGCCGTCGCCGCGGGCGTCGCCATCGACAACGCCCGGCTGTACGAGGAGTCCCGGCTGCGCGAGCGCTGGCTCCAGGCGAACGCCGAGCTCACCCACGGGCTGATGTCCGGCATGGGGCGCGGCGAGGCGCTGGCGCTGATCGCCGAACGCGCCCGGGAGATCACCGGCGCGGCCCTGGCCGAGGTCGCCGTGCCGATGGCGGACACCGGCTCACTGACCGTGGAGCTGGCCATCGGGCAGGAGGCGGACGCGCACCGCGGACTGGTGGTGCCGGTCGACGACAGCCTGCTGGGCCGGGCCTTCGCCGGTGCCGCCCCGGTCACCAGCACCGACGTCTCGTGCGACGAGCGGGTCTCGTCGGGGCCGCCCCGGTTCGCCGGTCTGGGCCCGGCCGTGGCGGTGCCCGTCGGCTCGGGGGACGGGGTGCGCGCCGTCCTGCTGCTGGTGCGGGCCACCGGGCAGGGGGCGTTCTCGGAGAAGGAGATCGAACCGCTGCGGGGCTTCGCCGCCCAGGCGGCGGTGGCGATGGAGCTGGCCGAACGCCGCGAGGACGCCGAACAGATCGCCGTCCTGGAGGACCGCGACCGCATCGCCCGGGACCTGCACGACCTCGCCATCCAGCGGCTGTTCGCCACCGGCATGACGCTGCAGAGCGCCGGCCGCTTCATCGAGCACCGGGGCGCTTCGGAGCGGGTGGCCCGCGCCGTCGACGACCTGGACGAGACCATCAAGATCATCCGGTCCACGATCTTCGGGCTCCGGGCCCGTGACGGTGAGACCGGCAGCGGGCTGCGGGCCCGGGTGGTGCGGGTGGTTGGCGAGGCGGCACCGGTGCTCGGCTTCGCGCCCAGCGTGCGGATGGAGGGCCTGGTCGACACCCACGTCACGAAGGAGACCGCCGACCACGTGGTGGCCGTCCTGTCGGAGTCGCTGACCAACGTCGCCCGCCATGCGCGGGCCGGCCGCGTCCAGGTGGGTCTGGAGACCGACGGCCGCGAGGTGCGGCTGACGGTGTCCGACGACGGGGTGGGCCTGCCGCAGGGCGGCCGCCGCAGCGGCCTGCGCAACATCGCCGAGCGTGCCGAGCAGCTCGGCGGCACCCTGGAGACCACCGTCCCCGAGGGCGGGGGCACCACGCTGGTGTGGTGCGTGCCGGTGACGCCGCGCTGAGACGGGACGCCCCCCGGCGGGTGAGGGCCTCGCCCCGCAGGAGGCCACGTGTGCCGGGTGCCGCGGAGGGGTACTTGGGTGCGCACCGTCCGCCCGGAGCGATCCCGGCGGGCCGCTGCCGGGAGGAGCGTCGAGGTGACGGGCTGGACCTGGGAGTACGAGGGCTACGACCCCGCCGACGAGCGGTTGCGGGAGTCGCTGTGCACGCTGGGCAACGGCCGCTTCGCCACCCGGGGCGCGCTGCCGGAGTGCCCGGCCGACGACGTCCACTACCCGGGGACGTACGCGGCGGGCTGTTACGACCGGCTGACCTCCGAGGTGGCCGGGATGCAGGTCGAGAACGAGGACATGGTCAACCTCCCGAACTGGCTGCCCCTGCGCTTCCGCCTGCCCGGGGGCGACTGGCTGACCCCCGAGACCGCGACGGTGCTCGACCACCGCGAGATCCTGCACCTGTCCTCGGGCCTGCTGGAGCGTCACACCCGCTACGACCTCGGCGACGGCCGGTCCCTGCGGGTGCGCCAGGAACGGCTGGTGCACATGGCCGACCCCTATCTGGCCGCGCTGCGCACCGAGTTCACGCCCGAACGCCACAGCGGCCCGCTCGAGGTGGAAGCCGCGCTCGACGGCGGGGTGACCAACGCCGGAGTGCCCCGCTACCGGGCCCTGGACGGGCGGCACCTGACGCACGTGCACACCGGCACCGCCGACAAGGACACGGCGTGGCTGCGCTGCCGCACCCGTACCTCCGACATCCGCGTCGCCCTCGCCTCCCGGCTGCTGTGCGAGACGCCGGTCGACGACCCGGAGGGGCAGGGGCCGCGCGCCGTGCAGCGGACCGTCCTGGACCTGGCCGAGGGCCTGACCACGGCCGTCGACAAGGTCGTCGCCCTGCACACCTCGCACGACCCGGCGATCAGCGACCCCCTGCACGCCGCCGTGGACCGGGTGGGCCGGGTGACGGACTTCGGCGCGCTGGTGGAGTCGCACCGCACCGCGTGGGGCCAGCTGTGGCGCCGGGGAGAGCTGGACGTGCCGGGGGAGGCGGGCGGCATCCTGCGCCTGCACCTGTTCCACGTGCTGCAGACCCTCTCCCCGCACACCGCCGACCTGGACGTCGGCGTCCCGGCCCGGGGGCTGCACGGCGAGGCGTACCGGGGGCACGTCTTCTGGGACGAGCTGTTCGTGCTGCCGTACCTCAACCTGCACTTCCCCGAGGTGTCCCGCGCCCTGCTGCACTACCGGTACCGGCGCCTGGAACGGGCCCGCACCGCGGCCCGGGACGCCGGGCACTGCGGGGCGATGTACCCCTGGCAGAGCGGCAGCGACGGCCGGGAGGAGTCCCAGACCCTCCACCTCAACCCGCGGTCGGGCCGCTGGGTCCCCGACCACACCCACCTGCAGCACCACGTCGGCTCGGCGGTCGCGTACAACGTGTGGCAGTACTGCGCCACCACGGGCGACGCCGAGTTCCTGCACACCAGGGGCGCCGAGATGCTGCTGCAGATCTCCCGCTTCTGGGCCGGCGCGGCGACCTGGGACCGGGACCTCGGCCGGCACCGCATCCGGGGCGTGGTCGGGCCGGACGAGTACCACGACGCCTACCCCGACGCGGACCGGCCCGGCCTGGACGACAACGCCTACACCAATGTCACCGCCGCCTGGGTGCTCGGCCACACGCTCGACGTGCTGCGCGGCCTGCCCGAGCCACGGCGGCGCGAGCTCGACGAGCGGACGGGCCTGGACGCGGCCGAGCTGGACCGGTGGGAGGAGATCTCCCGCACCCTGTACGTGCCCTACCACGAGGGCGTCATCAGCCAGTTCGCCGGCTACGAGGAACTGGCCGAGCTGGACTGGGAGGGCTACCGCGGGCGCTACGGCGACATCCGGCGCCTGGACCGGATCCTGGAGGCCGAGGGCGACAGCGTCAACCGCTACCGGGCCTCGAAGCAGGCGGACGTGCTGATGCTCGGCTACCTGTTCTCCCCGGCCGAACTGCGGGCGCTGTTCCGCCGTCTGGGCCACGACCTCGACGAGCACGTCTGGCGGCGCACCGTCGACCACTACCTGCACCGCACCAGCCACGGGTCCACCCTCAGCGGGCTGGTCCACGGCTGGCTGCTGGCCCGGGACCGCCGGGAGGAGGCGTGGTCGTTCTGCCTGGAGGCGCTGCGCGGTGACATCGCCGACCTCCAGGGCGGCACCACCGGGGAGGGCATCCACCTCGGTGCCATGGCCGGCACCCTCGACCTGGTCCAGCGCGGGCTCCCCGGTCTGGAGACCCGGGACGGCGCCCTGCGCCTCGACCCGGTGCCGCTGCCCCAGCTGTCGTCCTACGGCTTCACCCTGCGCTACCAGGGACACTGGGGCGTCCGCATCCGTCTGGAGCGGGGCGCGGTGGAGATCTCGGTGCCCGCCTCGGGGCCCGGGCCGGTCGAGGTGCGGCTGCCGGACGGAACGGCCCGCCTCCGGCCGGGGGAGACGGGCCGCCTGCCGCTCAGGGAGTGACCGGGGTGACCGGGGTGACCGGCCGGCGGGCGCCGGCCGGCCGACGGCCGGTCACTTGTGGAACGTGATGTACCCGTTGCCGTCGCGGTCCGAGCCCCGCTTGGTGTATGTGTGCACGTCGGCGCGGCTGCCGGACGGCTTGATCAGGTAAATGGTGTCCTTGTCGTTGTTCCAGAGGAAGTTGCAGTTGTTCCGGTAGGCGACGTTCTTCTTGTCGGAGTCCGTGCCGTGCCCGCCCCGCAGCTTCACGTAGTCGCCGGGCTCCAGGTAGTGGTTCGCGGTGAAGGTGAACCGGTTCCCGGCGGCGTCCTTGACGACGTACCCCCTGAGGTTGACCTTCTTGGTCTTCGAGTAGTTCTTGACCGTCAGGTACTCCTGGTGGGTGTTGCCCCCGGAGCACTTGTTGGAGTCGCGCCCCGGCGCGTCGTACTGGACCCCGCGCACCTTGAGCGCGGAGGTGTACTCGGCGGCCTGGGCCGGCGCGGCCGTGAGTGCGGCCAGCGCGCCCGCGGCGACGGTGGCCGCGACGGCGGCAGTGCGTATGCGCATGTGAGAATCCCCCCTCCATGTCCCTCCTGTGAAGGACATGTGGTCTTTCGGTGAAGGGGGATCGTACACAACCGCCGTCGCGCCCACCCCGGAAAGGCCGATCATCCGACCGGCCCCCGGGCCGGAGGGCTCAGGCGCCGCTCTCCCGCAGCATGTCCTCACGCTCGACGATCTTGACGCGGGCCCGCCCCTGGGGCTCGCCCAGCGCCTTCTCCGCCGCGTCCAGCCGGTACCAGCCGTCCCAGGTGGTGTGGCGGACGCCGCGCTCGGCCAGGAACGCGTCCACGGCCTCCGGGGCGGGCGCCTCGGGGGTCAGCAGCCGCCCGTTGGCGTAGTCGTCCAGCAGGTTGGCGACCGTCTCGTTGGCGTCGCCCTTGGTGTGCCCGATCAGGCCGACCGGCCCGCGCCGGATCCAGCCGGTGACGTACGTGGACGGCAGGTGCTCGCCGTTCTCCTGCAGCACCCGGCCGCCGCGGTCCGGCACCGTGCCGGAGTCGATGTCCCAGGGCAGCTTGGGCAGTTGGTCGGACAGGTAGCCCACCGCGCGGTACACGGCGCCGACGTCCCAGGTCTTGAACGTGCCGGTGCCCCGGACGTTCCCGGTGCCGTCCAGTTCGGTGCGCTCGGTGCGCAGGCCGACGACCCTGCCGTCCTCGCCGAGGATCTCCACCGGCGACTCGAAGAAGTGCAGGAACAGCTTGTGCGGACGGTCGCCGGTGTCGCGGATCGCCCAGTTCTCCAGGGTCTTGGCGACCATGTCGGCCTGCTTGTTGCCGCGCCGGGTGGCGATGGAGCCGTCGTCGTAGTCGATGTCCTCGGGGTCGACGATCACCTCGATGCTGGGGGAGTGGTCCAGCTCCCGCAGCTCCATCGGGCTGAACTTCGCCTGGGCCGGGCCCCGGCGGCCGAACACGTGGATCTCCACGGCCTTGTTGGCCTTCAGGCCGTCGTACACGTTGGCCGGGATCTCCGTGGGCAGCAGCTCGTCCGCGGTCTTGGCGAGGATGCGCGCCACGTCCAGGGCGACGTTGCCGACGCCGAGCACGGCGACCTTCTCGGCCTCCAGCGGCCAGGTGCGCGGCACGTCGGGGTGGCCGTCGTACCAGGAGACGAAGTCGGCGGCCCCGTAGGAGCCTTCCAGGTCGATGCCCGGCAGCGGCAGCGCGCGGTCGGCCATGGCGCCGGTGGCGAAGATGACGCCGTCGTAGAACATCCGCAGGTCGTCGAGGTGGAGGTCCGAGCCGTAGTCGACGTTGCCGAACAGGCGGATCTGCGGCTTGTCCAGCACCTGGTGCAGGGCGGTGATGATGCCCTTGATCCGCGGGTGGTCCGGGGCGACGCCGTAGCGGATGAGCCCGAAGGGTGCCGGCATGCGCTCGAAGATGTCGATGGACACCCCGGGGTCGGCGGCGACGTCGGACTTGAGCAGGGCGTCGGCGGCGTAGATCCCGGCGGGGCCGGATCCGACGACGGCTACCCGCAGGGGGCGGGGCATGTCAGGTTCCCTTCGAGCGAGGTCAGGCGTCTCCCGGGAAGCCTAAACTAAGGCAAGCCTAAGTCGGTACCGGGGTCCCGTCTATGCCCTCATAAGCCGATCTTATGGCATCCCTGGCATCGGCTTATGTGCCCGGAATAGCCTGTTCCGCCCAGATCACCTTGCCCGCGGGGAGGTACCGGGTGCCCCAGCGTTCGGACAGCTGCGCCACCAGGAACAGCCCGCGCCCGCCCTCGTCGGTCATCGTCGCGTACCGCAGATGGGGGGAGGTGCTGCTGCTGTCGAACACCTCGCAGATCAGGTGCCGGTCCCGCAGCATCCGCACCTGGATCGGGTCCCCGCCGTAACGCATCGCGTTCGTCACCAGCTCGCTGAGGATCAGCTCCGTGGTGAACGTCAGCTCCTCCAGCCCCCACTCGGCCAGTTTGCGGGTCACCGCGGCCCGCACCTCGGCCACGGCCGCCGGGTCGGACGGCACCGGCCACTCGGCGATCCGGTCCGCGCCGAGCGCCCGCGTCCGGGCCACGATCAGGGCGATGTCGTCCACCGCCTTCGCCGGGCGCCGGGCCTCCAGCACCGCACGGCAGGTGTCCTCGGGCGACTCCCCGGCCCCCGCCAGCGCCTTGCGCAGCTCCTCCAGTCCCACGTCGATGTCGTGGCGGCGGTCCTCCACGAGTCCGTCCGTGTAGAGGACCAGCCGGCTGCCCTCGGCCAGCTCCAGCTCCGCCGTCTCGAACGGCAGGCCGCCGAGCCCCAGCGGCGGACCGGCCGGCACGTCCGGGTACTCCACGGTGCCGTCCGGGTGGATCAGCGCGGGCGGCGGGTGGCCCGCGCGCGCCACGGTGCACCGCCGGGTGACCGGGTCGTAGACCGCGTAGACGCAGGTCGCACCCGTCACCGGGGCGCTGTGCTCGTCCTGCGTCTCGTCCTGGTCGATCCGGGCGACCAGTTCGTCCAGCAGGGACACCAGCTCCTCGGGCGGCAGGTCCAGCGCGGAGAAGTTGTGCACCGCGGTGCGCAGCCGCCCCATCGTGGCGGCCGCGTGCAGTCCGTGCCCGACCACGTCGCCGACCACCAGGGCCACCCGGGAGCCCGACAGCGGCAGCACGTCGAACCAGTCCCCGCCGACCCCCGCCTGCGCCGGCAGGTAGCGGTAGGCGATGTCGAGCGCCGTCTGCTCCGGCAGGGTGCGCGGCAGCAGACTCCGCTGCAGCGTCACCGCCATGCCGTGCTCCCGGGTGTACCGGCGGGCGTTGTCGATCGACACCGCCGCCCGCGCCACCAGTTCCTCACCCAGCGCCAGCTCGTCCTCGTCGAACGGCTCGGGCTTCTCCGAGCGCCAGAAACTCACGACCCCCAGGATCAGGGACCCGGCCCGCAGCGGCACCGTGATCAGCGAGTGGATGCCAAAGTCCACCACCTGCCCGGACCGCTCGAAGTCCTGCGCCCGCCAGCCGGGCGCGTCGCCGAGACGGGGCTCCAGGACCGGCCGCCCGGAGGTCAGGCTGCGCCCCTGCGGGGACGACACGACGTAGCGGATCGTGTGGTTCAGCGGATACAGCGGCGCGTCCTCGGTGATCCCGGCCCGCGCCGCCCTGCGCAGCGCGGCCGTGGCGTCCGGCTGTCCGCCGTCCAGCACCGGCTCGAACAGGTCCACCGTCGTGTAGTCCGCGAACCGCGGCACGGCCAGCTCCGTCAGCTCCTCCGCCGTCCGCGTGACGTCCAGGCTCGTGCCGATGCCGACCCCGGCGTCGTACAGCATGTTCAGCCGCTCCCGGGCGTCCTCCGCCCGGCCGGACAGCGCGCGCAGCTCGGTGGAGTCGCGGACCGTGGCCACACTGCCCGGCGGCCCTCCGGCCCGGTCGGTGGGCCGTTGGTTCACCGCCAGCAGCCGGTCGCCCACCAGGTGCACCTCGTCGGTGACGACCCGCCCGGAGGAGAGCAGCTCGGCGGTGCCCGGGTCCAGGCCGAGGTCGAGGACCTGCTTGCCCTCGGCGTCGTCGGGCAGCCGCAGCAGCCGGTGCGCCTCGTCGTTGGCCAGCATGAGCATGCCGTCCCCGCTGACGATGACGACGCCTTCCCGCACGGCGTGCAGCACCGCGTCGTGGTGTTCGTACATCCGGGTCATCTCGTAGGGGCCCAGGCCGTGCGTCTGGCGCAGCAGCCGCCGGCTCACCAGGGCCGCCCCGCCGGTCGCCAGGGCCAGCGCGGCGGCGGCCGCGCCCAGCACGAGCGGCAGCTGGTTGTCGGCGGCGCCCCCGACGTTCTCGGTGGTGATCCCGGCCGAGACCAGCCCCACGACAGTGCCGTCGCCCTCCTCGACCGGCACCACCGCCTGCACCAGCCGGCCGATCGTGCCGTCGATCTCCTCCACCACCGGCTCCCCGGCCAGCGCGGGATCCAGGGTGCCGACGAACTGCTTGCCGATGCGGTCCGGTCTGGGGTGCGTATAGCGGATGCCGTCGGTGTTCATGACGACGATGAAGTCGACCTCGGAGGCCTCACGGGCCGCCTCGGCCCGCGGCTGGAGCACGGCCGTGGGATCGGGGGACTCCAGCGCCTCGATCGTCCCCGGGGCGTTGGCGAACGTCTCCGCGACCGCCAGCGACCGGTTGCGGGCCTCCTGCGTGCTGTCCTTGCGCACCTGGAGCACCAGCGCGACGACGGCCGCCACGACCAGCAGCAGCACGATCACCAGATGAAGGACGAACACCTGTCCGGCGACGCTGCGCCCGCTCAGCACCGACCGCAGAGCCGCCGCCGGATGCCCTCGCGAGCGGTCGCCCTCCTCCCGCCGCTGCCGTACGGACGCGACGGCGCCGGGCCGAAGCGACGGCCGGGCCGTGGAGCGACCCCTGAGTCGGACCATGTGCCGAGTGTAACTACCGGCCAATGTGGCGCGTCTTCGCCCACGGAGGGGAGGGTGGGACGGCGTCCTCCGCCCCCGCCCCGCGGGTCGCGCCACCGGAACGGGCGCGGCGGGACCGATCGGCGCCGGTGCGCCGCCGGTGCGGTGCGCCGGGGGAGGGGGGACGGCCGCCCGGGCGCACGGCGGGCCCCGGCAGGCCACGGGACACGGTGCGCGCCGCGGCCGTGTCCCGCGCGGCGCGGCGCGGGCGCGTGTGGCGGGCCGCCGCCGGCCGCACCGCGCGACCACGGTCCGGCCGCGTCGCGCGCTGCCCCGAGAAACCCCGTCGGCGTGCCCGCCGGGCCTGTCAGGGCAGCAGGGGCCGCCCCTGCTGTGCGGCCTCGATGTGCTCACGTCTCAGCGCCTGCGCGCCGTGCTCGGCGACGAAGGCGCGCACGCGGCCGAGGGGCGAGTCGGGCGGCGGCGGCTCCTCGCTCAGGGTGCCGCCGAGGATGATCGCGCCGAAGGCGGCGCCGACGTCCTGGGGGTCGTTCATGTCCATGCGCCAACGCTAGACCGAGGGTGTGACAGCCGCGTGCGTACGGCGCGGGGGCGGCGGCGCGGGCCACGCGACGGCGGTACGCGGAACCGCGCCGGAGTACGAGAAGGGGAGCGACGGCCTCCCGCCGTGGAGACCGCGCCGCGGGGCAGCCGTACCGCGGGGGTCGCCCCTTCTCCCGGGCGCATGGCCCCCCAACTGCCGCCGATCCGCGGCGCAGAGGCGTATCCGGCACGCGCGGTGAGGGTCACGGTCCCGGCGGCGGGGGCGGCCGGCCGGCGCCGCTTCCGCCCCCGGGGTGCCGCCCGGCCGGGAGGGATAGCCACCCCGGGGGACGGAGGTCGCCCCCGTCCCCCGGCGTCACAGGGCCGCGCGCGGTCACCCCCCTGTGGCCGCGCGCGGCCCTTCCGCGGCGCACGGACCGTCCCCCGGCCATCCGCGAGCGGTCTTGCCCGGGCCGTCGTCACAGGACGGCGCCCGGTGTGTCAGTCGCCGAGGGCGCGGGCCAGTTCGCTGGTCGCGCGGGCGATCTCGGTGTCCGGCTCGGCCATCAGGCGGCCGAGGTCGGCGCGCCGGGAGCGGACCGCCTGCCGTGCGGCCCGCTCCCACACCACCGGGTTCTCCCGGCGGTTGAGCAGCTTGGGGTACGCGGCGGCGGTGCACTCCCACTGCCGGGCGTCGGCGATGGACTTGAGGAGCTGGATGATCTGCGGGCGGCAGCTGACGTGCGGCAGCTGGGCCAGCTCCCAGAGGAAGGGGACGGTGGCGGCGGTGGCCTGCTCCACCACGAACCCGTACTGGCAGATGCGTTGCCGCAGGTCCTCCAGCGCGGACCGGGCGGTCTCGGCGTCCCCCCAGGCGATGCCGTTGAGCAGCAGGGGGATGGCCGCCGCCGATCCGGTGGAGTCCTGGATGTCGGCCCACGGCACCCGGGACAGTCCGGTGAGGGGTGTCGTACGGACCACCCCGGTGGGGGGAGTGCGGCGCACGGGGCGCTCGCTGCTCGGCTGTTCCGTCGAAGCGCTGCGCATGGCGTCGGTGCCTTTCCGCGGCAGTCGTGTCAGTGGGGAGGGCGGGTGGACAGTCGGGCCCACACCGTCTTGCCCACCGGGGGCGTGGGGGACCAGCCCCACGCCTCGGAGAGGGCGTCGACGATGCACAGGCCCCGGCCGTGCTCCAGGAGGGAGCCGTTGCCGGGTCTGCGGACGGGCGGACGGTCGTCGGAGTCGGAGACGGTGAGCAGCAGGTGGGCCGGGCCCAGCCGGAGGCCGAGCCGCACTTCGGGTCCGCCCGCGCACCGCCGTGCCGCGTGGGTCGCGGCGTTGGCCGTGAGTTCGGTGATCACGAGGGCCGCGTCGTCACCGTGGTGTCCCAGGCGCCAGGCGTCCAGGGTGCTGCGGGTGAAGTACCGGGCCCGGGCGAACCCCTCCCGGCTGCACTCGACGCGCAGCGCCACCGGGGCCGGCGTGGCGCCGGCGGGATGCGGCACCGGGTGCGGCACCGCGGTGGGCGGACCGGCGGCGAGCACGGTGGCCGGGCCGGAGCCACTCGCCTGAGCTCCCGCTCCGGTCGGCAGCCGGAGGACGTGTTGCGCAGGTGATGACACGGCATCTCTCCCGATGCGACGTCAGAAACGGTGCGCCAACAAGGGGGTTGACGCCGCAGCTATTATCCACGCTGACAGCGCTCGCGTGCAATTGCACGAGAAATTGCGCGAGATTTTTCGGGAGGGGCGAGTGCGGCCGACAGTTCTCGGCTCTCCCGGGGTACGGCCGGGCCTCGTGCGCGGCAGGACACGTGAACAGCAAGGAGACTGCGGTGCCAGGAGTGCGGAACGGAGTGCGGGCGAGCCAGCTGGACGCCCACTGGATCAAGAGCCGGCACAGCAACGCCGAGGGCAATTGCGTGGAAGTGGCACCCCTGCTCGACGGAGGCGTCGCGCTGCGCAACTCCCGTGACCCCGACGGGCCCGCGCTGGTGTACACGGCGGCGGAGCTGGCCGCCTTCCTGGCCGGGGCGAAGGACGGGGAGTTCGACCACCTCGTCTGACCCTCCCGCACCGGCGTCGGTCCAGGCGGCCGGCGCCGGTCAACCGGAGCCCAACTCCCCACTTCTCAGCGGGTTCTCGTCGTCCGGTGCGGCGGACCGGGCAGAGGTGCGATAGTGTGAATCGCCCTTGTGCCGGTCTGTCTGGGAGCCAGGATGTCCGCCGCGTCGCCGCGTATCTCCCGTCTGGAGCCATATCTGGACCGGCCCGAGCCGGCCCCGACCTTGCTGAAGATGCTGGTCGGTGTGCAGCTCGCGGGCTTCCGCGAGGACGCCGGGCTCGCCCAGGAACAGGCCGCCCGTGCCGCCGGTTTCAGTGCCGCCAAGCTGTCCCGCATCGAGTCCGGCAAGGGCCGCCGCCCGCCGACCGAGGCCGACGTGCGGACCCTGCTGAAGCTGTACGGCACCGACGACTACGAGGCGTCCGTCCTGCTCAAGCTGCTGCGCCGGGCCGGTGAACCGGGCTGGTGGCAGCGGTACGACAAGCGGCTGATGCCGGAGTGGTTCGACCGGCTGGTGGGGCTGCAGGAGGCCGCCGCGACCATCCGCACCTTCGAGATCCAGTACGTCCCGGGCCTGCTCCAGACCGCCGCCTACACGCGTGCGGTGGTGGAGCGCGGCCTGCCCAACGCGCCCGCGGGCGAGATCCGGCGCCGCGTCGAACTGCGCATGCGGCGGGCCGAGTTGCTGATGCGGGACGGTGCTCCCCAGCTCTGGGCGGTCATCGACGAGTCGGTGCTGCTGCGGGTCCTGGGCAGTGCCGAGGTGATGCGCGAGCAGCTCCAGCACCTGGTGAGCATGGCCGCGCGGCCCAATGTGACGGTGCAGATCGTCCCGCTCGGCGTGACCAACGCGTCGGCCCCCGCCATCCCCGTGACCTATCTGCGGTTCGGCGGCCTCGACCTGCCGGACGTCGTCTACCTGGAGCACATCCGCAGCGCCAACTTCCTGGAGGACCGCGACGAGACGGAGGAGTACCGGATCGCGCTGGACCGTCTCGCCGACGAGGCGCTCAAGCCCCGCGACTCCCTGGAACTGCTGCGCACCACGATGGCCGAACGCTACCCCGGCCCGTAGGGCCGCGGCCGGGCCGGGTGCCCCGCGCACCCGGCCGGGACGACTCGACGCCCTTCGCCCGGCCTCCCAGGAGGCCGCGCGAAGGGCGTCGTCGTGTTCCGGGTGTCCGGGACCCGGCCGGGTCAGAGCGGAAGCCGGCCCACGCCGCCGAACTCGATCCACTCGTCCGTCAGCTGACGGGGCGCCACCTCCGTGTCGGGGCGCCACGTGGAGACCTCCACCAGTCCCGGCTCCAGGATCTCCAGACCCTCGAAGTAGCCGTGCACGTCCTTCGGCTCACGCACCCGGCCCCAGTTGCCCTGTGTCGCCTGGTCCATGAAATTCGTGACGAACTCACGGACCTCGGGGTCCTCGCTCACCAGCTGGCACATCACCATGAAGCTGCCGGGCGCGAGCCGTTCGCGCACCCGGCGGGCCAGCGCGAGCGGGCCGTCGGTGTCGCTGTCCGGGATGCAGTGGAACGTCGAGTTGAACAGCACGCACACCGGCTCGGAGAAGTCGATCAGGCGCTGGGTCTCCGGGTGGCCGAAGATGCCGTCGGTGTCGCGCATGTCGGCCTGGATGACCACCGTGCGCTCGTCCTGCTCCAGCAGGGCGCGGCCGTGGACCAGCACCATCGGGTCGTTGTCGACGTACACCACGTGCGTGGTGGGGTCGATGCGCTGGGCGACCTGGTGGACGTTCTCCTGGGCGGGCAGGCCGGAACCGTGGTCCAGGTACTGCCGGATGCCGTACTCCTGGGTGAGGGTGCGCACCACCCGCTGGAGGAAGCGGCGGTTGTTGAGGGCGAGGCGGCGCGTGCTCGGCACCACCTTGTCGAGTTCCTCCGTGGCGGCCCGGTCGGCCGCGTAGTTGTCCTTGCCGCCCAGGTAGTAGTCGTACATGCGTGCGGCCGTCGGCACGGTTGCGTCGATCTCGGTGGACAGCTGCTTGCCGGAATGCATCATTCCCCCTGCGGAGTACCGCGCCAACTGGACTGGCTGGACAGGGAGTACATCTTAGGGAGGCCCGAGCGCTCCCGGCCAGCCCGTTGGCGAACCGGCCCTCGATCGAACGACCCGCCGACCCCGGCCGGCCACAGGCCGCACGTGCACGGACACGTACGGTCATGTGACGGGCCCCGGGAACCGGGTACCCGCCGCTGAGCCGACTCTGCCCGCGGGAGGTGGACCTTGAACAGCACACCCCACCGGATCGCCGACCCCTGGGGGGCCCGCACCCCCTATGCCGCCGGTGCCCCCTGGCCGGTCCGAACAGACGTGCACCTCGCCGACGGCGTCACCGAGGACGAGGTGGACTGCTGGGTACGGACCGCGTCCCTGCTGCACTCCAACGGCGACGCGATGGACATCGCCGTGCGCGACGGACGCATCGTCGGCGTGCGGGGCCGGGCCGACGACCGGGTCAACCGCGGCCGCCTCGGCCCCAAGGACCTCTACGGCTGGCAGGCCAACCACTCGCGCGACCGCCTCACCAGGCCGCTCGTGCGCGAGAACGGCCGGCTCGTGGAGACCGACTGGGACACCGCCATGGAGCGGATCGCCGCCCGCACCCGCGACCTGCTGGACGAGCGCGGGCCGGGCTCCATCGGCTTCTACACCTCCGGACAGCTGTTCCTGGAGGAGTACTACACCCTCGCGGTGCTCGCCCGCGGCGGGATCCGCACCAACCACCTCGACGGGAACACCCGCCTGTGCACGGCGACCGCCGCCGAGGCCCTGAAGGAGACCTTCGGCAGCGACGGCCAGCCCGGCTCCTACGAGGACGTCGACCACGCCGACACCCTCGCCCTCTTCGGGCACAACGTCGCGGAGACCCAGACCGTGCTGTGGATGCGCATGCTGGACCGCCTGGACGGCCCGGACCCGCCCCGGCTGGTCTGCGTCGACCCCCGCTACACCCCCGTCGCCCGCCGGGCCGACGTGCACCTCGCACCCCGCGCCGGCACCAACGTCGCGCTCCTCGACGCCCTGCTGCACGAGATCATCCGCACCGGCCGCGTCGACCGCGCCTACCTCGACGCGCACACCGTCGGCTTCGACGGACTCGCCGCCGCGGTCGAGCGGTGCACACCGAAGTGGGCCGCGGAGATCTGCGACGTCCCGGCCGCCGAGATCGAGCGGGCGGCGGAGATCCTCGGCAGCGCCGAGCGGCTGCTGTCCACGGTCCTCCAGGGCGTCTACCAGTCCCACCAGGCCGCCGCCGCGGCCGTCCAGGTCAACAACCTGCACGTGATCCGCGGCATGCTGGGCCGCCCCGGCTGCGGACTGCTCCAGATGAACGGCCAGCCCACCGCCCAGAACACCCGGGAGTGCGGGGCCAACGGCGACCTGCCCGGCTTCCGCAACTGGGAGAACCCGCGGCACATCGAGGAACTCGCCCGGCTGTGGAACCTGGAGCCCGGGGACATCCCCCACTACGCGCCGCCCACCCACGCCATGCAGATCTTCCGCTACGCCGAGCAGGGCTCCCTGCGGATGCTGTGGATCAGCGCCACCAACCCGGCGGTGTCCCTGCCCGAACTGTCCCGCATCCGCTCGATCCTCTCCCAGGAACGGCTGTTCACCGTGGTGCAGGACGTGTTCCTGACCGAGACCGCGCAACTCGCCGACGTCGTGCTGCCGGCCGCCACCTGGGGCGAGAAGACCGGCACCTTCACCAACGCCGACCGCACCGTGCACCTGTCGGAGAAGGCCGTCGAACCGCCCGGCGAGGCGCGCTCCGACCTCGACATCCTGCTCGACTTCGCGGCCCGCATGGACTTCCGGGACAAGGACGGCGCCCCGCTCATCGGCTGGCACGACCCCGAGTCCGCCTTCGCCGCCTGGCAGCGGTGCAGCGCCGGACGCCCCTGCGACTACACCGGCCTCAGCTACGACAAGCTGCGCCGGCACGGCGGCATCCAGTGGCCCTGCACCGCCGACGCCCCCGACGGCACCCCGCGCCTGTACACCGACGGCATCGCCCACGCCGCCCCCGACGTGTGCGAGAGCTACGGCCGCGACCTGGTGACCGGCGCGAGCGTCGGCGCGGACCGGTACCGCGCCCTCAACCCGCAGGGCAGGGCCGTCCTCAAGGCGGCCGAGTACATCCCGCCGCACGAGGACACCTCCGAGGAGCACCCCCTGCAGCTCGTCACCGGCCGCACGGTGTACCACTTCCACACCCGCACCAAGACCGGCCGGGCCCCCGAACTGAACGCCGCCGCCCCCGACGTGTGGGCGGAGATCTCCCCCCGCGAGGCCGCCGCCCAGGGACTCGCCGACGGCGACCTGGTCCACGTCACCACCCCGCGCGGCGTGATCCGGGCCACCCTGCGCACCACCGCGATCCGCGACGGCATGGTGTTCGTGCCCTTCCACTACGGCTACTGGGACACCCCGGCCGGCCACCGCCCGCCCGACGACGGCGCCGGCCGGGCGGCCAACGAGACGACGGTCACCGACTGGGACCCCGTCTCCAAGCAGCCCCTGTTCAAGACGGCCGCGGCCCGCGTCACCCTCGTCGCCCGCCGCGCCGACCGGGACCGGGCCGACAGCCCGGACGAGACGACGGGGAGCGGCTCATGAACAGCATCGCCCTGGTCCTTCGCCTCCTGCACGACGGCGAACGGGACCTGGAGCAGGACCTGCTGGCCGCGGCGGCCCGCCACCGCGTCGAGCACGAGTTCCGCCACGTCGCGACCGACGTCGCCCGCTGGTCCCGGGAGCACGCCGCGCGGCTCGCCGACCTCGGCCGCGACCACGGCCTCGACCTGTCCGGACCACGCGACAGGCCCCAGGCGGGCATCCTGACCGCCCTGCGCGAGAAGGCGTCCGAGGCCCTCGGACGCCGCCCCGAGCCGGGCCTGCTCCTGCTGCACGACCTGCGCGACCTGCACCTGGCGGCGGCCGGCAACTCCCTGCACTGGGAGATGCTCGGCCAGGCGGCCCAGGCCCGCCGGGACACCCGTCTCCTCGGCCTGGTCTCCGACTGCCACCCGCAGACGGTGCGGCAGCTGCGCTGGACCGAGACGATGCTCAAGGTCCTGTCCCCCCAGCTCCTGACCAGCACGTCCGTCCCGGACTGAGGCTGCGGTCGGCAGGGGCGGCCGCGCACCGCTATCGTCGGTTCCGTCCCCTCAGACACGGGCGCGACCGCCCCGCCGGCCCGTCCGCCTCCCCGGGAGAGCGCCATGCGTGCCACGGACGACTACTACGACCTCGGCACCCACACCCGGCCCGTCACCACCGACTCCCCGCAGGCCCAGCTCTGGTTCGACCGGGGACTGGTGTGGACCTACGCCTTCCACCACGAGGAGGCCGTCGCCTGCTTCGAGAGGGCCGCGGCGGCCGACCCCGGCTGCGCCATGGCCCACTGGGGCATCGCGTACGCCCTCGGCCCCAACTACAACAAGCCGTGGGAGGCGTTCGACGGCGACGAACTCGCCCGCACCGTCGCGCGCACGCACGAGGCCGTGGAACGGGCCCACGCCACGGCGGCCCGCGCCACCCCCGTCGAACAGGCGCTCGTCGCCGCGCTGCGCGCCCGCTACCCGCAGGACCGGCCGGCCGCCGACTGCTCGGTGTGGAACGAGCCCTACGCCGACCGGATGCGGGAGGTCCACCGGGACGCCCCCGGCGACCCGGACGTGGCCGCGCTGTGCGCCGATGCCCAGATGAACCTGACCCCGTGGCAGCTGTGGGACCTGCGCACCGGGCTCCCGGCCGAGGGCGCCCGCACGCTGGAGGCCAAGGCCGTCCTCGACGCGGCCCTCGCCACCGACGCCGGCGCGCACCACCCCGGCGTCGTGCACCTCTACATCCACCTGATGGAGATGTCGCCCACCCCGGAAGCGGCCCTCACCGTCGCCGACCGGCTGCGCGGTGCCGTACCCGACGCCGGACACCTGCTCCACATGCCGTCGCACCTCGAAGTGCTGTGCGGCGACTACCGCCGGGTCGTCACCGACAACACCCTCGCCGTCGCCGCGGACGAGAAGTACCTCGCCCGCGCCGGGGCCATGAACTTCTACACGCTCTACCGGGCGCACAACATCCACTTCACCGTCTACGGGGCCATGTTCGCCGGCCTGTCCCGGACCGCCCTGGAGGCCGCGGCCCGGCTGGAGGCCGCCGTACCCGAGAAGCTGCTGAGGGTGCAGAGCCCGCCGATGGCGGACTGGCTGGAGGGCTTCCTCGCCATGCGGGTGCACGTGCTGATCCGCTTCGGCCGCTGGGACGACATCCTGGCGCTGCCCTTCCCCGAGGACCCCGGGCTCTACTGCGTCACCACCGCGATGCTCCACTACGCCCGCGGCGTCGCCCTGTCCGCGACCGGCGCCGTCGACCGGGCCGAGGAGGAACGGACGGCGTTCCGGGCCGCCGTGGAGCGGGTCCCGGACACCCGGATGCTGTTCAACAACACCTGTGCGGACATCCTCGCCATCGCCTCCGCGATGCTGGACGGCGAACTCGAGTACCGCAAGGGGAACCACCGCGCGGCCTTCGCCGCGCTGGAGCACTCCGTCCACCTCGACGACACGCTGCCCTACGACGAACCCTGGGGCTGGATGCAGCCCACCCGGCACGCCTACGGGGCGCTCCTGCTGGAGCAGGGGCGGGTGGAGGAGGCCGAGGCCGTCTACCGGGCCGACCTGGGCCTGGACCCCGTACTGCCCCGCCCGCTGCAGCACCCGGGCAACGTCTGGGCCCTGCACGGCTTCCACGAGTGCCTGATGCGCACCGGACGGACGGCGGAGGCGGCGATCGTGGCCCAGCAGCTGAGGACGGCGGCCGCGGTGGCCGACGTGCCCGTCGAGTCGTCCTGCTTCTGCCGGCTCGGGACGAGCCCGGCCGGACCCGCCGGCGACGAAGGCTGCCACTGCCCCTGAGCGCCCGTCCGCGCGGCCCGCGCGCGGACCGTCGCACCGGCCGGCGTGGCGGGCCGGCGCGGGTCCGTGCGCACACCGAGGCCCGGGTCCGGCCGTGGAGCCGGACCCGGGCCTCAGCGGGCGGACTGCGCGGACTGCATCGCGGCCTGGAACGACCGCATGCAGGAGAAGCAGTGCCGGTCGGTGGCGTGCCGCCGACGGGACTCGTCCTGCTTCTCCACGCCGCACAGCGTGGCGTTCTTGTCGGGGGTCAGGACGTGCCACACCGGCTCCCCCGAAGTGTCCGCACCGCACCACATCTCGTGCATTCCCAGCTCCCTCCGGGTCGGCATGCATGCCGCCTCCCATACGACCACCCGGGCGCCGGGGCGGCGCGCCCGGACGGCCGAGCGGGTGACGCACGGGGCCCGGATGCGGGAACCGGGCGACCGCCGGATGCTGGAGGGATGACGAAGGCGCCGATCGTGGTGCACCCGCCGCTCGGCTCGGGCGGCCGGCGGGTGACCGTGCGCGGTGAGATCGTCGGGCTCGCCCACTCCGACCGCGACGTGGTGGAGTTCCTGCGGCGCGCCGGGCTGCCGGAGGGGGAGCGGCTGCTGGACGACCCGGCCTGGGTGAAGTGGTCCGGAGGCCGCGCCCACACCTACGACGCCGCCTGACCCGGACCGGGGCGACCCGGGGGACGCCGCACGGTGCCGCGCGGCCGTGGACGAGAAGCGGCCACCGTCGGCGCCGACTCCGACGGTGACCGCGTCCTGCCCGTATACCCCGGGTTCCCCACCGCATGCAGACCGTTTTCCGACGCCGGGACGGCCCTGTCCGCGGTCGCGCCCGCGCGGTGCCCCGCCGTGCCCCGTCACGGCCCTCGTCCGGCGCTGCCGGCCTGGCCCTCGTTCCGTCGCTCCCGGCGGTGCGCCGCACCGCGTCCGCGGCCCGGGTGGCCGCTCGCACCGGGTGCCGCCGCCCCGCCCCGCCCCACGGCGTGGTCCGCCGCTCTCCCTGACTCCCGGCGGCGTTCCGGGCGGTCCGGTCCGCCCTGCCGCCGCACGAGACCGGTGATATTGCCGGTCCGCTCCGCTCCCCTCCTCTCCGACAGTGGCACCGCCAGCCCACAGGCGGCGCCCCGGCCGGTGCACGTCCGCACCTCACGCCTTCACCGTGCACCGGCCGGCCGGGCGGACCGCCGCGACAGAGAGGACCCCCTCGTGCAGCAGCACCCCCACAGCAGCATGAGCGCACCGGCCCCGGCCCGGGCGGGACGCCGCCGTACCGGCAGGCTCGCCGGACTGGCCGCGAGCGTCGCCGCCCTGGCCGCCCTCGGCGCCTTCGCCGGGCCGGGCGCCCACGCGGCGGACAACCCCTACGAGCGCGGCCCCGCGCCGACCGAGTCGAGCATCGAGGCGCTGCGCGGCCCGTACGCGGTGTCGGAGACCTCCGTCTCCTCACTCGTCGCCCGTGGCTTCGGCGGCGGCACGATCTACTACCCGACCAGCACCTCCGACGGAACCTTCGGCGCGATCGCCATCTCGCCCGGTTTCACCGCCTACGAGTCCTCCATCGCCTGGCTGGGCCCGCGCCTGGCGTCGCAGGGCTTCGTCGTCTTCACCATCGACACCAACACCACGCTCGACCAGCCCGACTCGCGCGGGGACCAACTGCTCGCGGCACTGGACTACCTGACGGAGCGCAGCTCGGTGCGCGGCCGCGTCGACAGCAGCCGGCTCGGCGTCATGGGCCACTCCATGGGCGGCGGCGGCAGCCTGGAGGCGGCCAAGGACCGGCCCTCCCTCCAGGCCGCCATCCCGCTCACCCCCTGGAACCTCGACAAGACCTGGCCCGAAGTGCGGACGCCCACCCTGATCTTCGGCGCCGACGGCGACTCCATCGCCCCCGTCCGCACCCACGCCGAGCCCCTGTACCAGGGGCTGCCGTCCTCACTGGACCGCGCGTACATCGAGCTGAACAACGCCAGCCACTTCACGCCCAACACCTCGAACACCACGATCGCGAAGTACAGCATCTCGTGGCTGAAGCGCTTCATCGACAACGACACCCGCTACGAGCAGTTCCTGTGCCCGCTGCCGCGTCCGAGCCTGACCATCGAGGAGTCGCGGGGCAACTGCCCGCACACCTCCTGACCCCCGCACCACCCCGTGCCCCCGGTGGCGGTCCGCGAACGACGCGGGCCGCCACCGGCGTTGTGCGGGCGCACCGCCCCGGCCGGGGCGCCTTGGGCCGGCGCACACTCCGTTCCCCCGCGGCGGGGCCGAAGCCGCTGGCCAGGCGGCGGATGACCCATCAACGACCCCCGGACGCACATCTTCCGGTGGAACTTACGCTTGAGTAAGGTCCCGGGGATGACCGGACAGACGACCCCCGGACCCGCTTCCCACCGCTACCGCGCGGGCACGCAGCGGCGGGCGATCGCCGACCTGATGGACCGGCTGCGCACCGAGGGCGGCGTGCGGCTGGTGACCGGTGAACCCGGAGGCGGACGCTCCGCCTTCCTCGCGCACGCCGCCCGCTCCTTCCGCGCCGGGCCGGTGTGGCAGGTGCGCGCCGACCCGGCGGGCTCCGCGCGGCCCCGCAGCGGTCTGCACACCGTGCTGCGCGCCCTCGGCCGTCCCGTGTCGCCGCCCGGCGGCCCGACGGGCGAGACGCTGCTCGCCGCGCTCCGGGCGGCCGCGGGCGGCGCCCCCCACCTGCTGTGCGTGGACGACGCGCACCTGTGGGACCCGGCGTCCCGCGCCGTCCTCGGGGAGGCCGCCGCCCGGGTGCGCGCGGCGGGCGGGACGGGCCTCCTCCTCGCCGTCCCCGGCCACCGCGCCGACGTCCCCGAACTGGCCGGCCTCCCCGCCTTCCCGCTCGCCCCGCTCACCCCGCACGACGCCGCGCACCTGCTGGACGACGTCACCGACGGCACCGTCGACCCGGGCGTCCGCGCCCAGCTGGTGTCCGAGGCCGACGGCAACCCCGCGCTGCTGCTCGCCCTGGCCCACCGCCTGTCCCCGGCACAGCTGCGCGGTCACCGCGAGCTGCCCGATCCGGTGGCGGACGCGGAGGTCCTCGGCGCCGTCGTCGGCGGTCACCTCGCCGGATTACCGGCGGACCACGCCGGCCTGCTGCTGACGGTGGCGGCGGCCCAGCGGGCGGACGGCGGGCCCGGCGCGGACGCGGACCTCGTCCGCCGGGCCGCCCGGAGCCCCGGCCTCGCAGGAGCACCCGCCGAGCCGGCGACGGCGTCCCCGTTCCTCGTCGCGGCGGAGGGCCGGCTGCGGTTCCGCAGCCCGCTGCTCGGGCGGGCCGTCCATGCCACCGCCCCGCCCGAGCGCCGCCGTGCCGCCCACCGGGCACTCGCCGCGGCCCTGCCCGCCGGGCTCCCCGCGCTGCTGCACCGCGCCTGGACGGTCACCGGACCCGCACCGCACCTCGCGGCCGCGCTGGCGGCCGCCGCGGCCTGCCCGGAGGCCGCGCCGCCGCCCGGGCTACGGCGCACGGCGCACACCCGGGCCGCCGAACTGAGCGCGGACGACGCCGAACGCGCCCGCCAGTACACCGCGGCCGCCGAACAGGCCCTGCTGGCCGGGGACGCGCCCGGCGCCCTGCGACTGCTCGACGCCGCCCGGAGCCGCCCCGTACCCACCGCCGTGCGCGGCCGGACCGAACTCCTGCGCGGCCGGGTGCTGCTCGCGGACGGCCCGGTGGACGACGCCCGCGAGTCCTTCCTGCTGGCCGCGGGCCTCCTGGCCGGAACCGGACCGGGGACGGCCGGCCCCCAGGAGCACGAGCCGGCCGTCGCGGCCGGGCTCGGCGCGGCGGACGCCGCCTGGGCGGCCGGCGACCCCGCTTCCTGCTTGCGCGCCCTCACCCACGGCCACGACGACACGCCCGGCCCCGGCGCCCGTGGTGCGTCCGACCCCGCCCCGCCCTCACCGGCCCCTGCGTCGCCCGCTCCGCCGTCACCGGCCCGGCCGACCCTGCTGCGCGACCACCGGGACGGCATGCGCGCCGTCCTCCTGGCCCGCTTCGACCTCGCCGCCGGACCCCTGGGGCGGGTGGTCGACCGGGGGCAGGACGCCGACGACTGCGAGGAACTGATGCGCGCGGCCGCCGCGGCGCTGATGCTCGGTGAGGTCACCGCCGCCCGCCGGGCGGGTGCCCGCGCCCTGGCCGCGGCCCGCACCGCCGGGTACGCCGCCCTGGAGGCGCGGGCACTGGAGTACCTCGCCTACGCCGACCTGCGGGCCGGCCGCCACCAACTGGCCCGCACCCACGCCGAGGAGGGGCTGCGGGCCGCCCGGCGGGCGGGACAGCGCAACACGGCCGCCCACCACCACGCGGTGCTGGCCCTCGCCGCGTCCATCGAGGGCGACCCGGTCGCGGAGCACGTCACCGAGGCCCTCACCACCGCCCGGCGGCACGGCCTGGTCCAGGCCGCCACCCTCGCCCAGTGGGCCGCGGCCCGGGCGGACCTGGGGGCGGGCCGCCCCCGCGAGGCCGCGGACCGGCTCGGCCCACTGGTGCGTCCCGGACCGCGGCGGGGCCACTTCGCGGTGTGGATGCTCGCCGTGCCCTGCTACGTGGAGGCGGCCGTCCTCGCCGGGCACCCGGAACACGCCCGCGCGGTGGTGGAGGACTTCGCGCTGTGGGCCGCCTGCGGCGCGGATCCCCAGGCCCCGGCCCAACTGCTGCGCTGCCGAGCACTGCTGGCCCCGCCGGCCGCCGCCGACGAACTGTTCCTGCGCGCCCTGGACAGCCACGAACGGACGAGCGGAGCGGGGGACTTCGAGCGGGCCCGCACCGAACTGCTGCACGGCATGTGGCTGCGGCGCCGGCGCCGGCTGCGGGAGGCGCGCACCCGGCTGGGCGAGGCGCTGCTCGGCTTCGAACGCTGCGGCGCGCAGGTCTGGGCCCGCCAGGCGGGGGCCGAGCTGCGGGCCAACGGCGCGGCGTCCGGCTCGGGGACGGGGGAGGGGAGCGGCGGCGCGGGCGGGGGGCTGTCCCGGCTGACCCCGCAGCAACTGCGCATCGCGCGCCGGGTGGCGGAGGGCGCGACCAACCGTGAGGTGGCGCTGAGCCTGGCGGTGAGCACCCGCACGGTCGACTACCACCTGCGGAACGTCTTCGCCACGCTCGGGGTGCGGTCCCGCGTCGAACTTGTCCGGCTGGTCGAACAAGAGGAAAAGACCGGTGCACAGCTCTAGGGACCGACCGGACGGTATGCCATCCTTCGGGGCAGGACGAGTCAGGTGGCGGCCGCCCCATGGGCTCCGCGGCCGGCCGGGCGCCGGTACGGGGACCGCCGCACGGGCACCGCCGGGAAGCCGACCCTGGGGGAGATGCGCGATGCACCACGCCGTACGGCCACGTACTCTGCCACGCCCCGGGCCCGTGCCCGCCCCGCGCCCACGGCCCGCACGCGTGCGTCCGCTGATCGACGCCGACGCGCTGCGGGTCCTGCACCGGGGCGCCCGCGTCCTGCTGGACGACCTGCCCCACCTCACCGACCGGCTGGTCGCCGTGCTCCAGGAGCAGGAAGCCGCCTACCGGGCCTCGGTGGAGGCCGACGCCACGGGCACCTGGCAGGAGGTGCACCGTTCGCTGCGGCACAGCGTCGCCTCCCTGCTCGACCCGCGCGGCACCCGCGACGCGGCCCGCCGCTGCACCTGGCGGATCGGCGCCGCCCGCGCCGAACAAGGGCTCCCGCTCGACGCGTTGCTGCACGCCTTCCGGCTGGGCGGGTCGCTGGTGTGGCAGGCACTGGTCGACGAGACCTGCCGGACGGCGCCGGAGGACGTGCGGCTGCTGGTGCACGTCGCGTCCGACGTGTGGGAGTTCGTCGACGAGCACTGCACCCTGGTGGCCGACGCCTACCGGCAGACCGAACGGCAACTCGCCTGGCGGAGGGAGAACAGGGTGCGCCTGCTGGCCGCGGCCCTGCTGGACGGCAGCAGCCGCATCGCCGACCTCCCGGAGGCCGCCGAGGCCCTGGACCTGCCCGAGCAGGGCCGGTACGTGGTCGTCGCCGTGGCCGGCGGCCGGCCGGCCGGCTGTCCGGGCGCACAATCGCTGCTGCCCCCGACTGTGCGCGTGCACTGGCACCCGGGGCCGGACGTCGACTACGGCATCGTCCTCGCCGGCGACGACCCCGAACCCGTGCCGGCGGACGCCCGGCCCGGACTGCGCATCGGCGTCAGCAGCGCCGTCGAGGGTCTGGCCGCCGTCGGCGGGGCCCGCGCCCTCGCGGACACCGCGCTGGGCCTCTGCCCGGCGACCGGCGGCACCGTCCGGCTGACGGATCACCTGCCCGCCGCGCTGGTGATGTCCTCGCCCGACCTCGGCGCCGCGCTCACCGACCGGCTGCTGGGCCCGCTGGCCGAGCTGGAACCGGCGGACGCGGACGTCCTGCTGGACACCCTCGCCACCTGGCTGGCCTGCGACGGCTCCGCCCAGCGCGCGAGCCGCCGCCTGTACTGCCACCGCAACACGGTCCTCAACCGGCTGCGCCGCTACGAGCAGTTGACGGGCCGCTCGCTGTCCCGCCCCTCCGACCTCGTCGAGGTCACCCTCGCCCTGACGGCCCACCGCCTGCTGCCGCGCTGACGCCCTCCGGGCGGGCACGGCGACGCGGCCCGCCGCGCGGCCGGCCCCCCGACAGCGGCGCCGGTCCGCGTGGTCCTCCGGACGGCGTCGGCGGGGGGACCCCCGTGCGTGCGGCCGTGCCCCTGCCGCTGCCCGGGTGGCACAGCGGGACCGGGCCGCCGGCCGCGCCCGCTCCGGGCGGACGGAGGCGCGAGCCGTACCGCCGTGTCCCCTCGCGTGGGGCGGCCACCGGTCCGTGGGCCCGGCCCGCCGCACCGGCGGACCGCACCCCGGACCGTCCCGTCGCACGGCGCCGGGCCGCGCCCCGGGACGGCGCCGCCGACGGCTCCCGGCCGGTTCAAGCTGCCGGCCGGTTCAGGCACCCGGGCGGGCCGCCACCCCACCGCCCGCGCCGGCCCGCCCGCCCGCGCGGCCGGGGCAAGGTCCTCCGCGCGGCCGGTGGGACATCCCTGCGCGATGCCGTGCCCACGCCGGCGCGCGGGCAGCGCAGCAGGACCGGACCGCTCGCCGCGCCCGCTCCGGACGGACGGAGGCGCCGGCCGTGCCCCCCGCGCCCCCCGTTCGCCCGAATGCGCGGAGCCCGGTCCGCGGGTCTCGGTTTGCGGCCCTTGGCCGCCGCACCGGTGGACCGCACCCAGGGCGGCCCCGTCGCGCGGTACCGGGCCGCGCCCCGGGATCGCGCCGCCGGCGACCCCGGCACCCGGGACCGTCCTGGCAGCCGGGACCGTCCTGGTACCCGGATCCGTCCCGGCACCCGGCCGGACCGGTCACCCCACCGCCCGTCACCTGCCCGGAGGGCATGGGCACCGGCACAACCCCCGCCCCGGCCCGTTGGGAACCCGCAGCGAGAGGCGGCGCAACGCTGTACCGCCCGCCCGCGCCCGTGCTGTCGTGGCCTCCCCTTCCCACCAAGCCGTCGCCGTCCCGCGGTACGGCCCCGAGGAGCCGTGATGCCCGAAGCACCACCGGACGACCGGCCCGCCCTGCACGTCGAGAATGTCGACGTGACCTACGGGCGCGCCCTGTCCGCCCTCCGTTCCGTGTCCCTGACCGTGCCGCACGGCGCCGTCGTGGCCCTGCTCGGCGCCAACGGCGCGGGCAAGACGACCCTGTTGCGCGCCGTGTCCGGCACGCTGCGCCTGCACCGCGGAGCCGTCACGGGCGGCCGCATCCGCTACGGCGACACGGTGCTCGACGGCAAGGACCCCGTCACGGCGGTACGGGCCGGAGTCGTCCAGGTCCCCGAGGGACGGCGGGTGTTCGCCGGCCTCTCGGTGGACGAGAACCTGCGCAGCGGCGGCCTCGGACTCACCCGCCGCGACCGGGCCGGGACCCAGGAGGCCCGGGACCGCGTGTTCGCGCTGTTCCCCCGGCTCGCCGAACGCACCCACCAGGCGGCCGGGTTGCTCTCCGGCGGTGAGCAGCAGATGCTGGCGATCGGCCGGGCCCTGATGGCCGCCCCGCGGCTGCTCCTGCTCGACGAGCCGTCCCTGGGCCTCGCCCCGCAGATGGTCGACCGGATCGCCGAGGTGGTCCGGGAGATCAACGCCCAGGGCACCGCCGTCCTGCTGGTCGAGCAGAACGCCGGCATGGCGCTCTCCCTCGCCGACCACGCGCACGTCCTGGAGGTCGGGGAGACGCGCCTGTCCGGCCCCGCCGCCGAACTCGCCCGCACCGACGCCGTGCGCCGCCTGTACCTGGGCGAGACGGCCGGGACGGACGAGGACCGGGGGGCCGCGTGAAGGACCGCACCCCGCCCGCGCCGCCCGTGCTCGACGTCCGGGGGGTGACCGTGCGCTTCGCCGGGCTCACCGCCCTGGACGAGGTGTCGTTCACCGTCGCCCCCGGCTCGGTGCACGCGCTCATCGGACCCAACGGCGCCGGCAAGTCGACCTGCTTCAACGTGCTGTCCGGCCTGTGCCGCCCGGCCGCCGGCACGGTGACGCTCGGCGACACCGAGCTGACCCGGCTCGCCCCGCACCGCATCGCCGCGCTCGGCGTGGCCCGTACCTTCCAGAACATCGTCACCACCCACGGCACGGTCGCCGACAACCTGATGCTCGGCCGCCACGCCCTGTCCCGCGCCGGCTTCGTCGCCACCGCCCTGCGCCTGCCGGGCGCGGTGCGCGAACAGCGCGAGCACCTCGACCGCGCCCGGGAGATCGCCGAACTGACCGGTCTCGGCCCCCACTTCGACAGCCCGGTCGCGCTGCTGTCGTACGGCGACCGCAAGCGGGTGGAACTCGCCCGCGCCCTCTGTCTGGAGCCCCGTGTGCTGCTGCTCGACGAACCCGTGGCCGGCATGAACGCCACCGAACGCGCCCGCACGGCCGAGGCCGTGGCCGCACTGCGGACCGAACTCGGGCTGTCCATCGTCCTGGTGGAGCACGACATGGGCCTGGTGATGCGGCTCGCCGACGACGTCACCGTGCTCGACTTCGGCCGGGCCATCGCGCACGGCACGCCGGACGAGGTGCGCCGGGACCCGGAGGTGCTGCGCGCCTACCTCGGCACCGGGGCGGCGCCCGCCGAACCGGCGGCGGACGGGCCCCACGGCCCGCCGGCGGACACGACGCCGGGCACGGCGACCGGCACGACGGCCCGCACGACGCCGGGCACCGCGGGGGAGGGCGTGGCATGACCGGGTTCCTGGACAACGTCCTCGGCGGAGTGGCGCTCGGCGCGGTCTACGCGCTCGTCGCGCTGGGCTTCGTCGTCATCTTCAAGGCGTCGGGCGTCCTGAACTTCGCCCACGGCTCCATGCTGCTGTTCGGCGGCTACCTGATCGCCGTCCTGCACGACGACCTCGGCTTCGCGGGAGCCCTGGCGCTGGCCGTCCTGGCCACCGCCGCCCTCGCGGGCGTCGTCGACCGGTTCCTGCTGCAACGCGGCGGCCAGGACGGCCACGCCGCGCACGTGCAGACCATCGTCACCATCGGCATCGACATCGTCCTGCTCACCGACCTGGCCCGCCGCATCGGCGGCGACCTGCTGTCGCTGGGCGACCCGTGGGGCTCCTCGGTCACCGAACTCGGACCGGTGACCGTCGCCGACAGCCGGCTCGCCGCCATCGTGGTGTCCACGGTGGTCATCGGCGCGGTGTTCGCCCTGTTCCGCTTCACCTCCTGGGGCCTGTCGCTGCGGGCGGCGGCGGAAGACCTGGAGGCCGCCGCCCTCATGGGCGTCCGGCTCGGCCGGGTGCGGGCGGGAGCCTGGTGCCTGGCGGGCGCGCTGGCCGCCCTGGCGGCCGTGTTCCTCGCCGCCTTCCCGGCACCCGGACTGGAGCGCACCACCGGACAGATCGCGCTGAACGCCTTCCCGGCCGCGATCCTCGGCGGGCTCGCCTCCCCGGCCGGCGCGCTGGCGGGCAGCCTGCTCATCGGCCTCACCGAGGCCCTGGTCGTCGGCTACCAGTCCGACCTGCACCTGCTCGGCGAGGGATTCGGGGACGTCGCGCCCTACGCCGTGATGCTGCTGGTGCTCCTGGTGCGGCCCACGGGGCTGTTCGGCGCCAAGGGGGTGGCCCGTGTCTGACCGCCTCCTCGCCGCCCTCACCCGCCGCCGGGCCTGGTTGCTGGTGCTCGCCGTCCTCCTGTGCCTGCCGCCGTTCTACCTGGACGCCTTCTGGCTGCGCATCGGCCTGTTCTCCATGGCGGCCGCCATCGGTGCCATCGGCCTCGCGCTGCTCTCCGGCACCGCCGGCCAGCTCTCCCTGGGCCACGCCTTCTTCCTGGCCGTCGGGGCGTACGGGTACGCCTGGTTCGCCGGAGATCCCGGGGCGGGCCTGCCGCCGGTGCTCGCGGCCGTCCTCGCGGTGCTGCTCGCCGGCGCGGCGGGCGGGCTGTTCAGCCCCGTCGCCGCCCGGGTGAAGGGCATCTACCTCGGCATCGCCACGCTCGCCCTGGTCTTCCTCGGCCACCACGTCCTGCTGACCGCCGACTCCGTCACCGGCGGCTTCAACGGCCGCTCGGTGCCGCCGCTGACCGTCGGCGGGTTCAGCTTCGCGGAGAGCGACCCCTCACTGACCGTGCTCGGCGTGCCGTTCGGCGCCGAGGAGCGGCTGTGGTTCCTGGGCCTGGCCCTGTTCGCGCTGACCTGGTTCACCGCCCGCGGCCTGCTGCGCGGGCGACCCGGCCGGGCGCTGGCCGCGCTGCGCGACAGCGAGACCGCGGCCTCGGTGATGGGCGTCGACGTCGCCCGGCACCGTTCGGCGGCGTTCGTGGTGTCCTCCATGTACGCCGGGCTCGCGGGAGTCCTCCTGGCGCTCTCCTTCCGGCGGGTCGTCCCGGACTACTTCTCGCTCATCCTCTCCGTCGACTACCTCGCCATGATCGTCATCGGCGGGCTCGGCTCCGTCGCCGGAGCCACCGCGGGCGCCGTGTTCGTCACCGCGCTGCCGCTGCTGATGACCCGGTACGCCGACCAGCTCCCCCTGGTCGCCGCCCCCGGCTCGGCCGAGGGCGCCGTGGGGCCCACCGAGGCCGCCCGCTACCTCTACGGCGCCGCGATCGTCCTCGTCCTGCTGTACGCGCCCGACGGCCTGCACGGCCTGGCCCGCCGGACCCGCGAACGCCTCCGGCGCCGCCGCGCCCGCCCGCCCGCCGAGGCCCCCGTCCCTTCGCCCCCGCAAGCCCCCGCAGCCGCACGAACCAAGGAGCACACCCCGTGAACACCACCCACCGCACCCGCCGCAACCGGCGCCGCACCACCGGTACCGTCCTCGCCGGCACCCTCGCCCTGCTGCTCGCGGCCACCGGGTGCAGTTCCAAGGCGGACGGCGGCAAGGGGGACGGCGACGCGGCCGACGGCGTGCGCACCGGTCCCGGCGTCAGCGCCGACACCATCAGACTGGGCGCCCTCACCGACCTGACCGGCCCGTACGCCACCCTCGGCAAGAGCATCGTGCAGGCCCAGCAGATGTGGGCCGAGGAGACCAACGCCGAGGGCGGCATCTGCGACCGCAAGATAGAGATCGTCGTCAAGGACCACGGCTACGACGTGCAGAAGGCGGTCACCGCCTACGCCGACATCGCCCCCGACGTCGTCGCCCTGCCGCAGGTCATCGGCTCCCCGGTGGTCGCCGCCCTGCTCGACGACATCCAGCGCGACACGATGCTGACCTTCCCGCAGGCCTGGGCGGCGTCCCTGCTCGGCAAGGACGCGATCCAGGTGCTCGGCACCACCTACGACGTCGACATGATCGCCGCGGTCGACTTCCTCACCCGCACCAAGGGCCTGAAGAAGGGCGACACCATCGGCCACGTCTACTTCGAGGGGGACTACGGCGCCAACGCGCTGGAAGGGTCCACGTGGGCGGCCGAGAAGGCCGGTCTGAAGATCGCCGGGCAGAAGATCCAGGCCACCGACACCGACCTGTCGGCGCAGGTGTCGGCGCTGCGCAAGGAGGGCGTGAAGGCGGTCCTGATCAGCGCGGGCCCCGCCCAGACCGCCTCCCTCGTCGGTGTGGCCGCCTCGCGCGGGCTGAAGGTCCCGGTGGTCAGCAGCGCCCCCGGCTTCGCTCCGCAGCTGATGAAGACCCCCGCCGCGCCCGCCCTCGCGGCCATGCTGCACGTCGTGAGCGCGGCGCCCGCGGTCAGCTCCGACCTGCCCGGCGTGCGGAAGATGGTGGCCTCGTACCAGAAGAAGTACCCGGGCTCCCCGGTGGACTCCGGCGTGCTCTCCGGCTACAACGCGGCCCAGCTGATGGGCAACGACCTGAAGGCGGCCTGTGAGGCGGGCGGTCTCAGCCGTGAGGACGTCGTCAAGGCGCACCGCGCGCAGACGAACGCCGACACCGGCCTCGGCACCGCGCAGAACTTCTCCGACGTCGACCGTCCGGCGAGCGTCGAGACGTACGTCCTCAAGCCCGACGCGAAGGCCGTCGGCGCGGTCGTCAACGCCGAGGACGCCCACACGGCGCCGGGCGTGGAGGACTACCTGGCCTCCAAGTGACCGGCGGCCGGGGCACGCCCCGGCCCGTCGCCCCGCGGGGCGAGTACCGCGCGTGACGCCGCGGCACCGGATGCCCCCGGCGGCCCTCTTCCGAGGAGCCGCCGGGGCATCCGTGCGTTCCGGCCGGGGCATCCGTGCGTTCCGGCCGGGCACCCGGCCGACCGGCGCGGGCCGCCCACCGCGTGCACCGCCCGGCCGCCGGGACACCCCCGGGGGTGGTGAGCGCGCCGCAGGGCGCGTTCCTCACCGGCACGACCGGGGTGCCGCGACCCGCCACCGGGGCCGTCCGGCCCGCCGCGGGCGTCATCCGGTGACGGCCTCCGGGTCACGGTCGGAGGAGGGCCACAGATAGGGCAGGTCGTCCGGCTCGCCGGGGAAGACGTCCGCGTAGACCTCGGGGTCCTTGCGGACCAGGGCCGAGCGGTGGCTGCGGTGCAGGCCCGGGTCGCCCAGCCAGGGCGGCAGCTCCCCGGCGTCGGCCAGCTCCCGCTGCTCGCGCACCGGCGCGCCCGGACGGACGGCGGCGAGCTCCGCCACCAGCTTGGCGGCGCAGCTGTCCTGGTGCCCCCGGTCCCGCCACACCCGGCAGATCTCCAGGCCGTAGCGCACCAGGGCCTCCTCGTACCCGGTCCACATGCGGACCGCGGGGTGACGCCGCCACCCGTAGCCGGGCACGGTCAGACCCCGCAGCACCTGCAGAGCCTCGACCCGCTGCTTGCCGAGCCGGCGCCGGTCCAGCACCAGGGCCGTCGCGTCGAAGTCCGGGTAGGGCAGGAAGGTCTGCATGGCGCCGTCCGAAGGAGTGGGAAGGCCGCCGGCGGGTGCCCGGCGCACGCACCGCGTTCCCCGTCCCCGGCCGGGCACACCCCGGCACACCCCGGCCGGGGGACCGCGGCCCTCAGCCCATGGTGCCCAGCCGGGCGTCGCGCCACAGGTCGACGCCGCCGTCGGTGGCGTACCGGTCGATCTCGGCGAGCTCCTCGTCGCTGAAGCCGGGGTTCTCCAGCGCGGCGACGTTCTGCTCCAGCTGCTCGGTGCGCGAGGCACCGATGACGAGCGAGGTGACCCGCGGGTCGCGCAGGGCCCAGGCGAGGGCCATCTGAGCGAGCGTCTGGCCCCGCTCGGCGGCGATGCCGTTGAGCGCGCGCAGCCGCTGCAGCATGTCGTCGGTGAGCCACCCGGCGTCGAACGACGTGCCCGCCGCCGCACGCGAGTCCTGCGGCACGCCGTCCAGGTAGCGCCCGGTCAGCAGCCCCTGGGCGAGCGCGGTGAAGCCGATCACCCCGAAGCCCTCCTCCTGGGCCACGTCCAGCAGGCCGTCCGTCTCGATCCAGCGGTTGAGCATGTTGTACGACGGCTGGTGGATCAGCAGCGGCGTCCCCAGGTCGCGCAGGATGGCCGCCGCCTGGCGGCTGCGCTCGGCGTCGTACGACGAGATGCCGACGTAGAGGGCCTTGCCCTGGCGCACGGCGGTGTCGAGCGCGCCCATGGTCTCCTCGAGGGGAGTGGTGGCGTCGAGCCGGTGCGAGTAGAAGATGTCCACGTACTCCAGCCCCATCCGCTTCAGGGACTGGTCCAGGGACGCCAGGAGGTACTTGCGGGAGCCGCCGCCCTGGCCGTAGGGGCCGGGCCACATGTCCCAGCCCGCCTTGGTGGAGATCACCAGCTCGTCCCGGTAGGGGGCGAGGTCCTGCCGCATCAGCCGCCCGAAGTTGATCTCGGCGGCGCCGTAGGGCGGGCCGTAGTTGTTCGCCAGGTCGTGGTGGGTGATGCCGAGGTCGAAGGCGCGCAGGGAGATCGCCCGCTGCGTCTCGAAGGGCCGGTCGTCGCCGAAGTTGTGCCAGTAGCCCAGGGACAGCAGCGGGAGGTCGAGCCCCGAGCGGCCGGTGCGCCGGTAGCGCATGGTGCCGTCGTAGCGCTCGGGATTGCTGACGTGGTTCATCGGTGCTCTCCGGAGGGGGCGGGGTCGAATCGTCGCAGGTGGATCGTGGGATCCCCGTCAACCCTGCCCCCGCCCGATCGGGAAGTCCAACCGGTCCCCGCCATGGGATTGAGCGACCGCGCTTCTGAATCGGCCGACGGCTGCGAGCGGATGTGACGACGGGCGCCCCGCCCGCTATGATCGACGCGAGCCATGGGGCCGAACCACCGGAACCATGACGCGCGTTGGTGGTCCAAGGAAAGACGCCCCGCTTCCTGCGGGGAGATGCAGGTGCAAGGCCTGCCCAGCGCTCCGTACGACGAGCCCCGCACCCGTTCCCGGGTGCGGGGCTCGTCGCGTCGTACGGCCCTCAGGGGTCTCTTCGTCGGGACCGGGCCGGGCCCCGCGAGCCCGGCGTGGTCCGGAACGGGAGGTCCCGGCTAGCGCTGGAAGGGCATGGTCCGGCAGTTCGACTGCGCCGGACGCCCTTCGAGCCGGTCGGTCAGCCAGGACACCGCGTCGCTCTGGTCGGTGAGCAGCGGCACCAGGTGGTTGGTCAGCAGCTTGTCCCCGAGGTTGGGCAGCGCGACCGCCTTGTAGGTCACGTCCGCGCCCTTGCGGCACCAGTCGACGGCCAGTTGGCGGGCCTGGGCGTGCGGGACGATGTCGTCCTGGACGCCGGTGACCACCCGGACGGGTCCGGTCGGCTTCAGGGCGCCGATGCGCTGCTTGTCCAGGACGGCCTGCGCGCGGGGCTCGTTGGCGATGACCTGGGCGAGCGAGGCGCCGCTCCGGGTCCACTTGGTGCTCTTGGTGAAGCCGTGCCCGAGGATCGCGTCGCCGACGCAGCTGGTGGCGATGTCGTCGAGCGCGGCCCGCCCCTCCGCGTTGATGTGCTCGTCGACGACCCGCTCGAGGTCGGGTTCGGCCTGCGCGAAGCCGTTGATCGACCAGCCCAGCGCGGCCGCCAGGGCGCTGCCGTCGATGCCCTTCATGACGGACGTCAGGTCGGCGGGCGGGGCGCCGCTGTAGGTGCCGACGAGGGGCAGTTCGGGGGCGTACGTGCCGTGCAGCTCGGCCGCGGACGCGCTGGCCCCGCCGCCCTGGCTGTAGCCGTACAGGCCCACCCGGGAGGCGGCGGTGACGGACGCGCCGGGCACGGAGCGCGCCGCGCGGGCCGCGTCCAGCATGGCGTGGCCCTGGTCGAGCCGGTTCACATAGGTGTGCAGCCGGTCGGTCGTCCCCAGTCCCGCGTAGTCCGTGACGACGACGGCGGCGCCGGTGGCGAGCAGCCGGTAGACGGCGAGGTTGTCGTACCCGATGGACACCGTCTCCCCGGTGAGCGTCAGCGGCCGCTCCAGCGCCAGCGACGGAGCGCACTGGTCGCCCTGGCCCATGGTGCCGGAGCCCACGACCACCAGCGGGCGCGGTCCTCCGCCCTTCCAGCGGGCCGAGGGCTCGATGTACGCGCCCGTCACGGCGACGCGCCGGCCGCCGGAGTCGGTGGAGGCGTACATCAGGCGGGTGGCCGTGCCGGGCAGCGGACGGCCGTCCAGGCCGGGCAGCGACAGCCCGAGGCGGAGCGGTTCGTGCCGGATCAACGCGCCGTTCCTCGCGGGCAGTTCCTCCGGCGGGGTGTAGAAGGCGGGGATCGTCACCCCGCGGGACTCCACCGGCTCGCTCGCGGCGGCGGGCGGTACGGCCACACAGGCACAGGCGGTCGTCGCGACGACGGTGGTCAGCACCCTGCTGAGACGGCTCACGGCTCACTCCTCGCTCTGACACAGAAAGATGAACCGGAAACTAGCACCGCTTACTTACCGGCGGTAACACGTCAACAGGTCACGGGCTGGTAACACTTACTCCCGAGTAACCACGGACCATGCGAAAGCGGGCCCCGCCGGTCGTCCGGCCCGGCGGGGCCCGCTCGTCGTGCTGGTCCGGTCAGGCCGTGTGCAGCGTCAGCCCGTAGCGGTTGAGGATCTCGTTGACCGGCTGGAACCAGGTCTCGCCGCCGCTGGAGCAGTTGCCCCAGCCACCCGAGGTGACACCCTGGGCCTGGTCACCGCTGATGAACGCGCCGCCGGAGTCGCCGGGCTGGGCGCAGACGCTCGTCTTCGTCATCTGGTGCACCGCGCCCTGGCTGTAGTTGACGGTCTCGTTCTTGGCCAGCACCCGTCCGCAGTGCCAGCGGGTCGTGGAGCCGGACCGGCAGACGGAGGCGCCGACCGGCGCCTCGGCCGAGCCGCGCACCAGCTGGTCCGGCACCGTGCCCCAGCCGAGCACCACGGGTACGGTCCACCAGCCGCTGCCCACGTTGACCCACGCGTAGTCGTTGCCGGGGAACGAGGAGCCCTGGAAATGGCCGATGTGCGAGCCGTCCCAGCCGCGCACCGCCGCACCCGCGCCCCCGCAGTGCCCGGCGGTGACGAAACCGCCGTGCACCGAGAAGCCGATGGAACAGCGGACGTTGCCGGTGTAGTACGGGTCGCCGCCGACCGTCCCGGCGGCGAAGGTCCGCGCCGGCTCACGGACCGTGCGCACGGTGACCGGGCCGGCCTCGCGGGCCTCGGCCACGAACCGCCGGACATCGTTGTCGTTCTTCCGTTCGCGCGCGACGTTCACGACCACCGTGTTGGCGGCCGGGTCCACGGACCAGCTGCTGACCCCGTCGGGGGCGTCCAGCCGGTCGATGCGCGCCTTGGCCGCGTCGAGCGTCGCGGCGCTGTGCTCGACGGTGCGCACGGCGGCGCCGGCGGCGCGGACCGCCTTCAGGGTCGCGGCGCCGGCTTCCTCGGTGACGGCGACGGTCAGTTCGCCGTCGGTGCTGTCGAGCCACGCCCCGCCGTAGGCGGAGCCGGCCGCCTCGCGCGCCTCGGGGACGGCGTCGGTGGCCCGGCGCTCGGCGGACAACCGCGCCTCGGCCTCGGAGCGGGTCAGCCCGAAGTCGCGCTGCATGGCCTGCAGCAGGCCGGCGGACGCGGGCTCGGGTGCGGTGGGGGAGGAGGCGGCGGATGTGGCCGGACCGGTGTCGCTCGCCGCGGCGGGCAGGGTGCCGGCCGCGGTCCAGCTGCCGATCATGAGCAGGGCGGCCACGCCGGCATGCGTGAGTCGGGTGCGTCTCATGGGAAGTGCCCTTCGTCGTTCCAGCAGAGGTGGGGGTGGAACAACCGCCGATTGAGAGCGCTCTCACAGGGAGTTGAGCCGAGCATAGCGACCCGGCGATGACAGGTCTATGCCAAGTGCGGGTCGAACTTGCCGCCGGGGAGAGCTCGTTGCCCGTTCGTGGACGGCTCTCGTGCAGAGCCGGAGGGGGAGTGGCCCGGCGGCGGGGGCGGCGGAACGGCAGCGGGGGCGGCGGAACGGCACCGGTGGTGACGAATCGGCAGCGGTGGTGACCCAGCGGCAAGGGGTGCGGCGGAACGGCGGCGGCCCGGGGGGTGCGGAGTGTCCGTGCCGTGCGGGCCGACGGCGCGGCTCTGTGCGTGCGAGCCTCGGCGTACGTACGAGCCCGGGCGTACGTGGGCGAGGCGCGGCGCGGACGCGGCTCAGCGGGTGCGGCGGGAGAGGCGTTCGACGCTCAGCGGGTGCGGCGGGAGAGGCGTTCGACCTCCCGCGCGGCGTCCTTCGCCGCCCGTTCGGCCCGCTCCAACGCGTCCGCCGCCGACCGGTCCCGGTCCTCGGCCTCCTGCCGGATCCCCTCCGCCCGTGTCATGTCCTCGCGGGCCGACCGCAGTTGTTCCTCGGCCCGCGCCAGATCCCGCTCCGCCCGCGTCACGTCCTCCCCGGCGGCCCGCTCCCGCTCGCGTGCCGTCCGCAGGACCTCCTCCGCCTCCGCCCGCTCGGTTCGGCGCCCACCGAGCCGTTCCTCGGCCGCCTCGGCCTCGGCCCGCGCCCGCTCCAGGCGCTGTTGCCGTTCCCTGCGCCGCTCGGCGAGTTCGTCCGTCCTCCGGGAGGCCGCCTGCTTCGACGCCCGGGGGGCGGAGCGCTCCGCGGTCTCCGGGCGTTCCCGGACCGCCGGGGCGGTCCCTCCGGCCCCGGAGGGGAACTCCGACGGCGGGGTCAGCGTTTTTTCCAGCCGGCCCGTCGCCCACCGGTCCGCGGCCTCCGCGTCGGCCAGCACCGCGTGCAGCGTCGTCTCGACGTCCCGCTGCACCGCGTCCGACAGCGGGTGCCCGGCGTCCCGGGCCAGCCCGGCGGCCTGCCGGGTCAGCTGCGTGACGAGACGGCGCCGCTGCGCGGACAGTTCCTTCATGCTCCCGGCGTCCAGCCCCGTGTACGCCTCGCGCAGCGCCCGGCCGAGCTCCAGGAACCGCTCCGCCTCCTGAGGCCGGGACCGCCGCAGCAGGTTCGCCGCCCACGCCCCGAGCGGCGGGCGGCGCGCGGCCCGCAGCCGCCGCGCGTCGTCCGCCCGGCCGGCCGACCTGGCGGCGGCGGCCAGCTCCTCGCGCCGGGGCACGAACGCGGACGGCGGCAGCCCGTAGAGCTCGTCCAGCATCTCCTCCACGTCCGCCGGCCCGCCGCCGTTCCCGCCTGTGCGCCGCATGGCACCCAGACTCCACCGCGCGGGACGCGGGCGCACATCGGCCCGGCCCGGACGCGGCACCGCCCTCGCCGTCTCCCCCTCCCGTCCCGGCGGCCACGGCTCGACCGGCCACTGCCGCACCGGTCACCGGCCACCGGCCGCCGGCCCTCGCCTCCCGGGCGGCTCCGGCTCCGGGTTCCTCCGGGAACCGCCGGGCGGAGCGCGGAACCGCCGGACCTCGGCGCGCCACCGCGGCAGCAGCCCGGGGCGAACGGGGACGGGAGCGGCCCTCCGTACGCCGGGCTCGGTACGCGCGCCTACTCCCCTGGTGGGACGCGCCCGGCGCCCGCGCCCGGCACCGTGGGGACATGCGCCTCAGCCGGCCCGCACGCCGGGCCTTCCTCGTCGTCCATGCCGCGGCCGCAGCCTGCTGGCTCGGGCTCTCGCTCGGACTGCTCGCGCTCGGCGTCGCCGCCGCCACCGGCGACTCCGCCGCGACCGTAGAGGCGTCCGTGCGCGCCATGAAGCTCTTCGCCGACCTGCTCCTGCTGCCCCTCGCGCTGCTGACCCTCGGCAGCGGCCTGGTGCTGGCCCTGGGCACGGCCTGGGGGCTGGCCCGGCACCGGTGGGTCGTCACCAAGTTCTGGCTGACCCTGGCCACCACGGCGGCGACCGCCTTCGCGCTGCGGCCGGGCGTGAACGGGGCGGTGGCCGCCGTGGCCGACGGAGGGCCGCTGCCCGACGCGGGCGACGTCCTGTTCGGGCCGGCCGTCTCGCTGTCCGCCTACGTGTTCATGACCGCGATCTCGGTCCTGAAGCCGTGGGACCGCACCCGCCGCGGACGCCGCGAGGGCGTCGCGGCGGGCCGGCCCCGGCGCGCGGTGGCGGCCCCGGCCGCGCGGCCGGGACCCGTCGCCGACGGCCCCGCGCGGCAGCCCCGCACAGCCGGATCCGCCGTCGGACACGGCACACCCCAGGATTGAGCCCACCCTTCCTCGGGCGGACGCCCAGGCGAACCGGCCCGCTCCGGAGAACGGCCGCCCAGGCGGACCGGCCGCCCTGGAGAAACAGGCCGCCCGGGCGAACCGGCCGCCCGGACAGCCACCGCGGGAGCTACAGGCCGCGCTCCATCCGGTCCGCCACCAGCCGCACGAAGCGGGCCGGGTCCTTCGGCCGGCCGCCCTCCGCCACCACCGCCAGGGAGTACAGCAGTTCGGCCGTGTCGACCAGGCCGGACCGGTCCTCCTGCTCCCGGTGGGCCGCGTTCAGCCCCTTCACCAGTGCGTGGCCCGGGTTGAGTTCGAGGATCCGCTTGCTGCGCGGGACCTCCTGTCCCATCGCCCGGTACATGTTCTCCAGCGCCGGCGTCAGGTCGTCCGCGTCCGCCACCACACAGGCCGGCGACACCGTCAGCCGCGAGGACAGGCGGACCTCCTTGATGTCCTCGGCCAGCTGCTCGCGCATCCAGTCGAGCAGACCGGCGTACTCCTCGGCCTGCTTCTCGCGCTCACCCTCGCTCTTGGTGTCCTCCGACGCGCCGAGGTCGATCTCGCCCTTGGCGATCGACCGCAGCGGCTTGCCCTCGAACTCGCCGACCGCGTCCGTCCACACCTCGTCGACCGGGTCCGTGAGCAGCAGCACCTCGATGCCGCGCTCCCGGAACGCCTCCATGTGCGGGGAGTTGTCGACGCTCTGCCGGGACTCGCCGGTGATGTAGTAGATCGCGTCCTGACCGTCCCGCATGCGTTCCACGTACGAGCGCAGCGACACCGGCCCGTCGCCGTCCTCGCCCTGGTGCGTGCTGGCGAACGAGCACACGGAGAGGAGGGCGTCGCGGTTGTCGGAGTCGGTGACCAGGCCCTCCTTCAGCACCGCGCCGAACTCCCGCCAGAAGGTGGCGTACCGCTCCGCGTCGTCGGTCATCATCGTCCGGACGGACGACAGGACCTTCTTCGTCAGGCGGCGCTGCATCATGCGGATGTGGCGGTCCTGCTGGAGGATCTCCCGGGAGACGTTGAGCGAGAGGTCCTGCGCGTCCACCACGCCCTTGACGAAGCGCAGGTACGACGGGAGCAGGGCCTCGCAGTCGTCCATGATGAACACGCGCTTCACGTACAGCTGGAGCCCGTGCCGGTGGTCCCGGGTGAACAGGTCGTGCGGGGCGTGCCCGGGGACGAACAGCAGGGCCTGGTACTCGAAGGTGCCCTCGGCCTGGAGCTGGATCGTCTCCAACGGATCGCGCCAGTCGTGACTGATGTGCTTGTACAGCTCGTGGTACTCGTCCTCGGACACCTCGTCGCGCGAGCGGGCCCACAGCGCCTTCATGGAGTTGAGCGTCTCGGGCTCGGCGGCGGCGCCGTCCTCGCCCTTCTCACCGACCAGCCGCACGGGCCAGGTGATGAAGTCCGAGTAGCGCTTGACGATCTCCTTGATCTTCCACACCGAGGTGTAGTCGTGCAGCTGGTTCTCGGTGTCGGCGGGCTTGAGGTGCAGCACCACCGAGGTGCCCTGCGGCGCGTCGTCCACCGCCTCCAGGGTGTACGTCCCCTCGCCCCGGGACGACCAGCGGGTGCCCTGCTTCTCGCCCGCGCGCCGGGTCAGCAGGGTGACCTCGTCGGCCACCATGAACGCCGAGTAGAAGCCGACGCCGAACTGGCCGATCAGCCCTTCCGCCCCGGCTCCGTCCTGCGCCTCCTTCAGCTCGCGCAGGAACTGGGCGGTGCCCGAGTTGGCGATGGTGCCGATGAGCCGGCCGACCTCGTCGTACGACATGCCGATGCCGTTGTCCCGCACGGTCAGGGTGCGGGCGTCGCGGTCGATCTCCAGCTCGATGTGCAGGTCGGAGACGTCGGCGCCGGGCGCCTCGTCCCGCAGGGCCGCCAGGCGCAGCTTGTCGAGTGCGTCGGAGGCGTTGGAGACGAGCTCCCGGAGGAAGACGTCCTTGTTCGAGTAGACCGAGTGGATCATCAGCTGGAGCAGCTGACGGGCCTCTACCTGGAACTCAAACGTTTCGGTCGGCATGGTGCGCGGTTACCTCACTCGTCACGTGCGGGCCGGAAGACTTGGCGCAGTCACTGTAATCAACTCCACCGTCACCCCGGGTCGTCGTCCCCGGCTTCCCGCCCGGCCGGGGCCCGTTCCCCGGAGTCACCGGGCACCGCCGCGGGCGTCAGCCGTGTGCCTTCCGCCCCTGAAGTTCCCGTCCCCCTCCGCGCCCGGTTCCCGTCCCCCTCCGCTTCCGGCGGGCCGGCCGCCGCGTCGAGCAGCGGGCCGAGTTCGCGGGCGACGGCGGTGAGGGGGCGGACGTCCCGCTCGGCCCGGGCCAGCAGGATCGCCCCCTCCAGCGCGCTGATCATCACGGTGGACAGGGAGGCGGCACGCGCCCGCGGCACCCCCATCTCCACCAGGGCGGCGGCCACGGCGTCCGTCCAGCGGGTGAAGGCGGCGGCCACCGCCTCCCGCGCCGCCCCGGTGGCCCCGGCGCGGTCCACGGTCGCCGCGGCGACCGGACAGCCGCCCGCGAACCCCTCGGACGCGTACTCGTCGGTCCACTGCCGCACCATCGCCGCGAACAGCCCGGACGGCGTCGGCTCGGGCAGCGCGGCCACGAAACGGCCCACCCGGTCCGCGGCGTAACCGCCCGCCCAGGCCACCGCCTCGTCGACCAGCTGCTCCTTGCCGCCCGGGAAGTAGTGCTGGAGCGACCCCCGGGGCGCCGAGGCGTGCTCGGCGACGTCCCGCATGCCGGTGGCCCCCACGCCGTCCCGCCGGATGAGCTGGGCCGCGCTGAAGACCATCCGTTCGCGCGGGTCCCGGTCACGTTCCGCCGTCACCCGACCTCCCACCGTGCGCCGCCGGGACGCCGCTCCGCCGCACCGCCGCACCGCCCCGGTCCGCAGTCGCGGTCGGTGCGCGGTCACCGCGTCGCTCCCGGCTGCTGCGGCTCCCCAAGCTGTTCCGGCTGTTCCGGCTGTCCGGCTGTCCGGCTCCACCCTATGACGTTCGTCATAGCGCGACTACTATGACGGCTGTCATGAACGTATGACGGCTGTCATAAGCGCGGCTGCGCCACGGTCCCGCCCCGTCCACACGGCGGCGCCCACCCCGGCGCGGCAGTCCCGAGCAGGCTCGCGGCGGACCCCGGGGGCCGGAGACGGTGGTGGGTCGTGAACGTCGGATTCCTCGGACTCGGGGTGATGGGGGCGCCCATGGCGCTGCGGCTCGCGCACGCGGGCACCCCGCTGGTCGTCTGGAACCGCACCGCTGCCCGGTGCGACCCCCTGCGGGAGGCTGGTGCGCGGGTGGCGCGGGGCGCCGCCGAGGTCTTCGAGCGGGCCGGGGTGGTGTTCCTGATGCCCGCCGACGAGACCGCGACCGACCAGCTGCTGGCCCGCGGCACCCCCGGCTTCGCCCGCCGGGTCGCCGGACGCACCGTCGTCCAGATGGGAACCGTGGCGCCGGAGCACTCGGCGGCCCTGGAGGCGGACGTCCGCGCGGCGGGCGGCGCGTACGCCGAGGCGCCGGTGTCCGGCTCCCGGGTGCCCGCGGAGCAGGGGCAGCTGGTCGCGATGCTGGCCGGCGACCCGGCCACCCGGGACACCGTCCGCCCGCTGCTCGCCCCCATGTGCCGCGAGGTCGTGGACTGCGGGGCCGCGCCGGGCGGACTGCTGATGAAGCTCGCCGTGAACATCTTCCTGATCACGCAGGTCACCGGCCTCACCGAGGCGTTCCACTTCGCCGACCGGCAGGGACTGGACCGCCGCACGTTCCTCGACGTCCTGGACGCCGGTCCCATGGCGAGCGCCGTCCACCGCATGAAGGCGCCGAAACTGCTGGCAGGCGACTTCTCCGTGCAGGCGGCCGCCACGGACGTCCTGAAGAACAACCGCCTGATCGCCCGGGCCGCCCGCACGGCCGGACTGGCCTCCCCGCTCCTCGACGTCTGCCACGCCCTCTACGAGGAGACGGTCGCCCGGGGCCACGGCGGCGAGGACATGGTGGCGGTCCTGCGCGCCCTGGAGGCCCGCAGCGACGGCGGAGGCACGGCGGCTGTCGCCGGGGCCGACGACGTCGTCGGCTGAGGGCGGTCTCGCGCGCCGGAGGCCGTCCCCGCGGGCCCGGGACGGCGGGGCGTCCGGGTGCTGCCCGTGCCCCTGCGTCCCGCCCGCCGGCCGCCCTGTCCCGCCGTGCCGGCCGTCACCCGGCGGGCGTCGCGCCGGTCCTCGTCCGGGCCGGCGGGGGCGACCGGGGCGTCCGGGAGACCGGCCGCAGCTTCCCGCCCGCTTCCCGCCCCGCAAGATCCGCACGCTTGTTCTTCACCCATCCGGGGAACCCGGATCCCGCCGATCCGCCGCCGGTGAACCCAGGGCCCCGACCCGAGGCGCCGCAGTGGACGGCGTTCGACTACGGGCAAGGGGACGGACGTGACGGTGCGTTTGGGAGCAGAGGAAGAGTTTCACGTGCTGGACGTGGAGAGCGGTCGGCTCGTGCCACGTGCGGACGCGTTGCTCACCCGACTCGGCAGAGCGGAGTTCACCCGCGAACTCCAGCGGTCCTCGGTGGAGAGCAACAGTCAGGTCCACGCCACCCTGGACGGCCTGTACGCCGACCTGACCGCCGCCCGGCGCCGGCTGGACTCCGCTGCCTCCTCCCTCGGCCTCGCGGCCGTCGCCGCGGGCACCGTCCCCCTCGCCGGCCTCGCCGCCGGCACCACCACACCCGACGCCCGCTACCGGCGCATGGCGGACGAGTACCGCCGGGTCGCCGACGAACAGCTCATCTGCAGCGCCCAGGTGCACGTCGACGTGCCCGACCGGGACACCGCCGTGCGCCTCATGTGCCCCGTCTCGCCCTGGCTCCCCCCGCTGCTGGCCCTGTCGGCCAGCTCACCGTTCTGGCTCGGCGCGGACACCGGCTACGCGAGCTGGCGCACCATGCTGTGGCAGCGCTGGCCCACCGCGGGCCCGGCCGGCTGCTACGGGAGCGCCGCCGAGTACGAGCGCGCCGTCGCCGAACTCATCGGCACGGGCGTGGTCAGCGACGCCGGCATGCTCTACCAGGACGTCCGGCCCTCCGCCCACCAGCCCACGCTGGAGCTGCGCATCTGCGACGCCTGCCCGCGCGCCGAGACCGTGGTCCTCGTCGCCGGACTCTTCCGCGCCCTGGTGCGCGACGCCCGCGACCGGCTGGAGCGCGACCGGGCCCCCGCGTGCGACGGCCACCACGAGTGGCTGCGGGCCGCGGTGTGGCGCGCGGCCCGTTCCGGGCTGGAGGGGGACCTCGTCGACCCGTCGACCCGCCGCGCGGCCCCCGCCCCCCACGTGCTGCGCGGCATGCTCGGCCGGCTGCGCCCCGCCCTGGAGGAGGCCGGCGACTGGGCCACCGTGAGCGCCCTGCTGGAGGAGGCACTCGCCGAGGGCAGCGCCGCGCACCGCATGCGGCGGACCGCCCGTCAGGAGGACCTGCTCGCCTGCGTCGACCTGCTGGCGGCCGAGACCCGTGGCGCGCACCTCACCCCGCAGGCCCCCGTGCGCCGCCCGCGCCCGCACCGCAGGCCCTCCGCCCCACTGGGGACGGCCTCCCGCGTTCGCCCGCGGACGCAGACCCGCGCGGCGCCCGGCGCCACCGGCTGACCCGGCGGACCGGCACCGCCCGACCGGTGCCGCGCCCCCATCCCGTGCCGAGCCCCGGCACGCACGACCGAGGAGAGTGGCAGCTCCCATGCCCCGCACCCGCACGACCCCGTCCGCGTCGTCACCGTTGTCCGCGTCGTCACCGTCGTCTCCGTCGTCGCCGCCGTCGGCGTCGTCACGGTCTTCCGCACCGGCGTCCCCGGCGGACGACCCCTCCCCGTCCGCCCGCGCCGGGCGCGCACCCGCTCCCGTACCGCCGTCGCCCGTGGGCACGCAGCCGCCCGCCCGGACGGCCCCCGGCGGAAGGAGGGCCCGCTGATGTGCGGCCTGAGCGGTGAACTGCGCCTGGACGGCGGGCGGCCCGACCTCGCGGCGGTGGAGCGCATGACCGACCGCCTCGCCCCGCGCGGCCCCGACGGACGCGGCCTGTGGTGCCAGGGCCCCGTGGCCCTCGGCCACCGCCGCCTGAAGATCATCGACCTCTCCGACAGCGGCGCCCAGCCGATGACCGACCCGGGAGCCCGGCTCGCCGGGGTCTTCAACGGCTGCGTCTACAACTACCGCGAGCTGCGCGACGAACTGCACGCCCTCGGGCACCGCTTCTTCTCCGGGTCCGACACCGAGGTCGTCCTCAAGGCGTACCGGGAGTGGGGCACCGACTGCGTCAGCCGGTTCCACGGGATGTTCGCCTTCGCGCTCGTCGAACTGGACACCGGCCGGCTGGTGCTGGCCCGCGACCGGCTCGGCATCAAGCCGCTGTACCTCTCGGCCACCGCCGAACGCCTCCGCTTCGCCTCCTCGCTGCCCGCCCTGCTCGCGGGCGGCGGGGTCGACACCTCCCTCGACCCGGTCGCCCTGCACCAGTACCTCAGCTGGCACGCCACCGTGGCGGCACCGCGGACCGTGCTCAACGGCGTGCGCAAGCTGCCCCCCGCCACCGTCCGCGTCGTCGAACCCGACGGCACCGAGCACGACCGGTGCTACTGGCAGCCCGACTACACCCGCCGGGCCGAGGACGCCGGACGCAGCGCCGAGGACTGGACCGACGCGATGCTGGAGGCGCTGCGCACCGCGGTGCGCCGCCGGACCGTCGCCGACGTGCCGGTGGGCGTGCTGCTCTCCGGCGGACTGGACTCCAGCCTCATCGTCGCCCTGCTCGCCGAGGCGGGACAGCACGACCTGGCCACCTTCAGCGTGGGCTTCGAGTCCGAGGGCGACGAGGAGGGCGACGAGTTCGCCTACTCCGACCTCGTGGCACGCCACTTCGACACCCGCCACCACCAGCTGATGGTGCCCTCCGACCGGGTGGCCGGAGCCCTCGACGGGGCCGTGCGCGCGATGAGCGAACCGATGATGAGCCACGACGTGGTGGCCTTCCACCTGCTGTCCGAACAGGTCGCCAAGGAGATCAAGGTGGTCCAGAGCGGCCAGGGCGCCGACGAGGTCTTCGCCGGCTACCACTGGTACCCGGCGATGGCCGGAGTACCGCGCCCGCAGGCCGCGCAGGCGTACATCGACACCTACTCCGACCGCTCGCACGCCGACCTGGCCGGCGTCCTCGCGCCCGGCCTGCTCCCCGGACACGACACCTCCGCCGCGTTCATCCGCGCGCACATGGCGCGGCCCGGTGCCGAGACCGCACTCGACGCCGACCTCCGCCTCGACACCCACGTCATGATGGTCGACGACCCCGTCAAGCGGGTCGACAACATGACCATGGACTGGGGCCTGGAGGCGCGGGTGCCGTTCCTCGACCACGAACTCGTCGAACTGGCCGCCGCCTGCCCGCCCGAGCTCAAGCTCGCCGACGGCGGCAAGGGCGTCCTCAAGGCCGCCGGGCGCAAGGTCCTGCCCGCCCGGGTCGTGGACCGGCCCAAGGGCTACTTCCCGGTCCCGGCGATCAAGCACATGGCCGGTCCGGTGCTGCAGCGCGTCCGCGAGGCCCTCACCGCGCCCGAGGCCCGCGCCCGCGGCATCTACCGGCCGGAGTACGTCGACGCACTGCTCACCGCACCGAACGCACACCGCACCAGGCGAGGAGCGAACGCCCTGTGGCAGACGGCCCTGCTCGAACTGTGGCTCCAGACGCACGGGATCCGCTGACCGGCGCGGCGACCGGACGGACGGCCGGCGACGGCCGGGAGACGGGCCCGGCGACCGCCGGATTCGCCGTGCACGGCGGCGGAGCCGCCCTGCGGGCCCGCCCGCCGGGACCGCCCGGCGCCGTGCCCCCGGACGCCGCCGACCACGCGCCGCGGCCCCGGCCGCTCGCCGACACCTCGTCCGTCCACGACCTGCCGCCCCCCGCCGTCCATGGCTGCTGGTACCCCTCCGCCGACCCCTCCGGGCGCCGGCTGGCCTTCGTCTGCGACCGGGCCGGGGTGCCGCAGCTGTGGACGGGAGCGGTGGACGGGACCGAGGTGCGCCTGCTGGACGCCGACCCGCACCCCGTCACCGAGGTGGCCTGGTCCCCGGACGGCCGCTGGATCGCCTACACCACGGCGCCCGGCGGCGGCGAACTGACCCGCGTGCTCTGCGTACGCCCCGACGGCAGCGGACGGCGGCTGCTGGCGGGCGGCGGCCCCGGCACCTCCGCGCATCTGGGCCGCTGGCTGCACGACGGGTCGGCCGTCGCGGTCACCGTCACCGACCCCGCCCGGCCCGGGGACGCGCGGGCCGCCCATACCGACCCCGACGTCTTCGAGGAGCCGCAGCCGCCCGACGACCCGCACTGGGCCGGTCGCGACGGCCGCGCGGTCCGCCTCGACGCCGCCTGGGCGCGGCCGGTGGACGCGCACGGCCGGCCGGACGACCGCGCCTCGGTGCAGGAGCCGGAACCGCGCACCCTCTCGGCCTACCTCGTCGACCCCGAGGGCGTCGCCGCGCCGGCCCTGGTCACCAGCGAACGCGGGGCCCCGACCCTGCGGGTCTGCGACGTCAGCCGCGACGGCCGGCTCGCCCTCGTCCACCGCGGGCCGCGCGGCCGCCGCGAGGCCCTCGTGGTCCGCACCCGCGACCGGACGGTCACCTGCGTCCTGCCGGTCGCCGACGGCGACCCGTGGATCGGCGGGTTCTCCCCCGGGGCCGGCACGGTCTGGCTGCGCAGCGACGGCGGCCGCGAGTTCGCGGCCCTCGTCGCCGCCCGCCTCACCGCCGAGGGGGAACTCCTCGGGACCACGGTCGTCGCCGAGCGCCCCGACTGCGGCCTGGAGCTGTTCGCCCTGGGCCGAGAGGGGCGGCGCGCGCTGCTGGCCTGGAACGTGCGCGGGGTGAGCGAGCTGGAGACGGCCGAGCTGACCGCGGCCGAGCCGGCCGCGGCCGGGCCCGCACCGGACGAGCCGGACCCCACCGACCCGGACCCCACCGACCCGGACCCCACCGAGCCCGCCCGGGCCGAGCCCGCCCCGGACGGGCCGCCCGCCCCCGGCCCGGACGCCGGGTTCCGGTGGCCCGCCGCGGCGGGCCCGCGCCGGCGGCTGGCACTGCCCCACGAGGTCGTCACCCGCATCGAACCGACCGCCGACCCCGACGCACCCGTCGTCGCCCTCTCCGGCTCCGTGCGCCACCCCGGCGTGTGGTGGCTGCCCCAGGGCCTGCCGCTGCGCACGCCCTGGTCCTCCCGCGACGAGGACGCCGCCCCGTCCGGCCGCACGCCCGTGCGCCCCCTGCCGATGAGCCCGGTGGCCCGCGACGGCCTCACCCTCGGCGGCTGGTACTACCGCGCCCCGAGCCGGCCCGCCGGCGAGCCCGCGCCCTGCGTCGTGCATCTGCACGGCGGCCCCGAGGAGCAGGAACGGCCCGTCCTCCACCCGCTCTACCTGGAACTCCTCGGCCGGGGCATCGACGTCTTCGCCCCCGACGTCCGCGGCTCCTCCGGCCACGGCCGCACCTTCGTGGACGCCGACCTCGGCGCCGGCCGGTTCCGCGCCATCGACGACGTCGCCGACTGCGCGGCCCACGCCGTCGTCGAGGGCCTCGCCGACCCCGGGCGGCTGGCCGTCATGGGCCGCTCCTACGGCGGCTACCTGGTGATGGCCTCCCTGGTCTGGCACCCGGAGCTGTTCCGCACCGGGATCGCCGTGTGCGGCATGTCCGACCTGAGGACCTTCTTCGCCGGGACGGAGCCCTGGATCGCCCAGTCCGCCGCCCACAAGTACGGCCACCCGGAGCGCGACGGCGAACTGCTGCGCGACCTGTCCCCGATGAACCGTGCCGACGCCCTGCGGGTACCCTTTCTCGCCGTGCACGGCGAGCACGACACCAACGTGCCGCCGGGCGAGTCCGAGCAGTTCGTCCGGGCCGCCCGGGAACGCGGCGTGGAGGCGGGACTGCTCCTGCTGCGCGACGAGGGCCACGACTTCCGCCGGGCCGACAACCGCCGGCTGTTCCGCCGTACGGCGGCCGACTGGATGGAACGCCACCTCGCCACGTGAGGCGGCGGACGGAACGCTGTCACCGGCACCTGTCACACTTTGCTGGTGTCGCGCACCGGCCGGCGCGGCCGTGTGCGGGGCCGGGGGCGTGCGGGGGAGTGGCGCGGGTAGTCGCGCGGTGTGATCGGTGAGTGAGGGCGGACCGGATGGAACCAGTTCCAGTCGACGAAGGGGATGCGGTGACGGGGGCGCGGGCCACGTATGCCCTGGAGGGCGACGGCGCGTGGATAGCCAGAGCCCGCGGGCTCGCCGCCGCCTTCCTGACCCGGGCCGCCGAGACGGCGGACGGCCTGGCCGTGTCGGCCCGTGCCGTGGAGGTCACCCAGTTGGTGGTCAGCGAACTGGTGACCAACGCGCGCAAGTACGCGCCCGGCCCCGTGCGGCTGGACCTGTGCATCTCGGGCGACGCCCTGGAGGTCGGCGTGCGGGACGGCAACCCGGTGCTCCCGGTGGCCCGGGCCGCGGACCCCGGTCGGGTGGGCCAGCACGGCCTGGAGATCGTCATGGCCCTCGCCGACGCCCTCGAAGTGCGCCCGGAGGCCGCCGGCAAGCGGGTCACCGCCCGCATCTCCCTGGTGGACGCGCCCGGCGACCGGTGACACCGCGCGCCGGACGCCCGCCCCGGCCCGCCGTCAGCCCCGGCCCGGCGGCAGCGACTGCTCGGTCCAGACGACCTTGCCCCCCGGCACGCAGCGCGAGCCCCAGCGGTCCGCGACCCGGGCCACCAGGAACAGGCCGCGCCCGCCCTCGTCCGTGCCCGACGCCCGGCGCAGATGAGGGAAGGTGCTGCTGCCGTCGCAGACCTCGCAGATCAGCACCCGGTCGCGGATCAGACGCACCCGCACCGGAGGCGCGGCGTGCCGGACGGCGTTGGCCAGCAGCTCACCGACGATCAGCTCCGTGGCGGACGCCTGTGCCGACAGCCCCCAGTCCGCCAGCGTCCGCAGCACCGCCGCCCGCGCGCCGCTCACCGCGGCGGGCTCGTGCGGGACGTCCCAGCAGGCCACGTGACGGCGGTCCGCGGCGCGTGTCCGGGCCACCAGCAGGGCCACGTCGTCGCGGGAACGCCCGGGGAGCAGCGCCTCCCACACCGCCTCGCACACGGCCTCGGCCCCCGCCCCGGCCCCCGCGCGCCCCGCCGCCTGCCGCAGCAGCGTCAGCCGCTCGCCGGCGTCGCGGTCGTCGCCGCCCAGCAGGCCCTCGCCGGGCAGCACCAGGGTGCTGCCCGGCGGCAGCGGCAGCGACGCCGTCCCGGCGGGCAGGCCGCCGCGCCCCAGCGGCGGCCCGGCGGGCACGTCGACGACGTCGGCCCGCCCGTCCGGGGCGATCAGCACCGGCCGCGGGTGTCCGGCACGGGCCAGGACGCACCCGCCCGACCAGGGGTCGTGGACCACGTACAGACAGGTCGCCCCCGTGACCGGCGCGGACTCCCCGGTGCCGGCCTCGTGCCGGTCGATCCGGGCGACGAGTTCGTCCAGCCGCCACAGCAGTTCCTCGGGCGGCAGGTCCAGGGCCGCGAAGGTGTGCACCGCCGTGCGCAGCCGGCCCAGGGTGGCCGCGGCGTGCAGCCCGTGGCCCACCACGTGGCCCGCCACCAGCGCGACCCGGGCGCCCGGCAGCGGGACGACGTCGTACCAGTCCCCGCCGGCCCCGCTGCGTCCCGCCGGGGCGGGCAGGTGGCGGTGGGCGACGTCGACGGCGTTCTGCGCGGGCAGCGCCCGGGGCAGCAGGCTGCGCCGGAGACCGGCCGCCAGGGCGTGCTCGCGGGTGTACCGCCGGGCGTTGTCGATGCTGACCGCGGCCCGCGCCACCAGCTCCTCGGCGAGCGCCTCGTCCTCGTACCCGAACGGCTCCGGGGAGCGGGAGCGCCAGAACGTCACCACGCCCAGGACGGCGCCCCGGGCCCGCAGCGGCACCACGAGCATGGAGTGCGCCCCCGTGGCGGCGTCCCCGGGCGCGGGCGGCGGCGGCCCGGGGACGAGCCGCCCGGAGTATCCCGCCGTGTCGCGCCGCAGGAAGCAGTCGCCGGAGCGGTAGGCGAGGCCCTGCGGGGTGGTGGGGGAGAACGCGATCAGCTCGCCGGCCGCCGGGAACGGGGTACCGTCCGCCGCGCCCCCGGCCGCGACGCGGCGCAGCGCGGGCAGCTCCTCCTCCGGCGGCTCCTCGCCCCGCAGCACCGCCTCCGGCAGGTCGACGGCGACGGCGTCGGCGAACCGGGGCACGGCGAAGTCCGCCAGTTCCCGAGCCGTGTGCGGCACGTCCAGGCGGCTGCCGATCCGCACCCCGGCGTCGTACAGCAGCCTGAGGTGCTCCCGGGCGGTCGCGGCCCGCCCGGACAGGGCCCGCAGCTCGGTGGTGTCGCGCAGGGTGGCGACGGTCCCGCCCGGGCCGCCGGCGCGGGCGGCGGGACGCTGGCTCACGGCCAGCAGCCTGCCGTTGGCCACGTGCACCTCGTCGGTCACGGTGCGGCCCTCGGTGAGCAGCCGGGCCAGGTCCCCGCCGACGCCGAGGGCGCCGGGCGTGTGCCCCTCCGCGTCGGGCGGCAGGTCCAGCAGGCGGCGGGCCTCGTCGTTGACCAGCGTCAGCCGTCCGTCGGCCGCCACGATCAGCACCCCCTCCCGCAGGGCGTGCAGGACGGCGTGGTGGTGTTCGTACATCCGGGTCATCTCGGCCGGTTCCAGCCCGCGGGTCTGCCGCCGCAGGCGCCGGCCGACCAGGGCCGCCCCCAGCAGGGACAGGGCCAGGGCGGCCGCGGTGGCGCCGAGCAGCAGCGGGAGGTGACCGTCGGCGGTGTCGGCGACCCCCTCCAGGGTGATGCCCGCGGACACCAGTCCCACCACGGTCCCGTCGCCGCCCGAGACGACGGGCACCACGGCCCGGGTCGACGGGCCCAGGCTGCCGTTGACGGTCTCCCGCACCGTGCCCCCCGCCGCGGCCGGGGCGACGGTGCCGCGGTGGCGCAGGCCGATCAGCGCGGGGTCCGGGTGGGTGTGCCGGACGCCCTCCGGGGTCATCACCACGATGAAGTCGACCCGCGCCGCCCGCCGCGCGCTCTCCGCACGCGGCTGCAGCACGGCACTGGGGTCCGGGGCGGCCAGGGCCTCCTCGAGGCCGGGCGCCCGGGCGAACGCCCACGCGACGGCGAGCGCCCGGTTCTCCGCCTCCCGTTCGGCGTCCGCCCGCGCCTGCAGCACCAGGGCCGCGGCGGCGGCGAGGACGAGGACGAGGACGATGGCGAGGTGCAGGGCGAAGACCTGACGGGCCACGCTGCGGGCGGTCACCACCGGTCGGAGGCGGCCGAGGAAACCGGCCATGAGTCCGTTCTAACACCGCCCACGGGGAGGCCGCGAGCGAGGGGCGCCCGGCCCAGGCCGGGACGCCCGCCCGGCCGACGGACCTCCGCACGCACCGGGGTCCCACCGCCCGGCCGCGCCCGGCGGCACCCGTCGCACCGGGGGAAGGCGCCCCCGGTGGCAGGCGTGAGGCGCGCCCGCGCGCGGGGCGGGCCGGGCCCGCCGGCCACGTGGCCGGGGGCACCCGGAACAATCGGCTGCCGGAAGCGGTTGTCATCGCTGAACGAAACGGCTGTCCGCCGGGCCCGCGCCCGGCGGAGCCGCCGCCGACGCGGGAGAAGGGCACAACGAATGACGAGGACCGAGGAGAAGGCGCTGCTCGCGGGCGGCTGCTTCTGGGGCATGCAGGAACTGATCCGCACGTTCCCGGGGGTCCTGAGCACGCGCGTGGGCTACAGCGGCGGCGACGTGCCGAACGCCACCTACCGCGACCACGGGACGCACGCCGAGTCGATCGAGATCACCTACGACCCCGCCGTGACGGACTACCGCACGATCCTGGAGTACTTCTTCCAGATCCACGACCCGTCCACCAGGAACCGGCAGGGCAACGACATCGGGACCAGCTACCGCTCGGCCATCTTCTACTTCGACGACGAGCAGAAGCGCATCGCCGAGGACACGATCGCCGACGTCGACGCGTCCGGGCTGTGGCCGGGCAAGGTGGTCACCGAGGTCGCGCCGGCGGGCCCCTTCTGGGAGGCAGAGCCCGAGCACCAGGACTACCTGCAGCGCTACCCGGACGGCTACACCTGCCACTTCGTGCGGCCCGGCTGGCGCCTGCCGAAGCGCGCGGCGTCCTGAGCCGCCGTCACACCGCACCCACCACAGGGGCACGCCCGTCGCGGGCGCGCCCCTGTGCCGTTGCGGTCCCCGTCCCGGGGGCCGGGTCCCGGGACGGTCAGCCGAACTGGCCCGGCGTGTAGCCGCCCGCGGGCTGCCGGTTGATGACGTTGATGCGGTTGTAGGCGTTGATGACCGCGATGAGGGACATCAGCGCGACCAGCTGGTCCTCGTCGTAGTGCTCGGCCACCCTCGCCCACGTCGCGTCCGTCACGCCCCCGGCCGCGTCGGCGATCCGGGTGGCCTCCTCGGTGAGTTCCAGGGCCGCGCGCTCGGCCTCGGTGAAGACGGTGGCCTCCCGCCAGGCGGCCACCAGGTGGAGCCGCTGGTGCGTCTCCCCGGCGGCGACCGCGTCCTTGGTGTGCATGTCGGTGCAGAATCCGCAGCCGTTGATCTGGCTGGCCCGGATCTTCACCAGCTCCTGGGTGGCCGTCGGCAGCCCCGACCGGGACAGCACCCCGCCGGCCGCGTTGATGTGCTTGAGTACCTTGGCCGCGAGGGCGTTGCCGAAGAAGTCGACACGGGCATCCGTCATGATCTCTCCTGGGTCGTTCGTCATGGGGTACACACCACTGACGGAGCGGCTCGGTGCCGTGTGACAGGGAGAGGATGTGGCGTGCGTCACCAGGCCGACGGGAGCGTGGTCCGGCTCCGGGAGCGGGACGTGCGGGACGTGCCGGGGGAGCCCGGGGAGCCGGGGGAGAGGGACGGGGACGTCCGGGAGGAAGGGCGGGACGGCATGGGCCGGCGGGGGAGCGGAGCATCGGCGGACGGGCCCCGGGAGTGCGACTGGACGGCCATGACGCCGGGCGACTTCGACCGGGAGGCCCCGCTGTGCCTGAACGTCGGCACCGGCCCCGTCGTGGTGCCGGCCGAGCCCGACGAGTACGGCACGGCCCCGCTGTTCGGCCGGGAGGCGCCGGAGCAGCGCCCCGGCCCGCGCCGTGCGCCGCGCCCGCCGGCCCCCGGTCAACAGGGCCGGCTGTTCTGACCGCCCGCCGCCGGCCGCCCGCCGTCCGGCGGGCGGCGGCACGGGAGGGCCCGGCGGGCGGCGCGTCAGGGCCCGGGGCCGGGTGTCCAGGAGCTGACGTTCCCTCACCGGCCCTGCCCACAGGGCGGGTTCAGCCGGTGCGCAGACTCCGCACCGGCAGCAGCACGTGCGCGGCCGAGGTCAGGGTCTCCTCGTCGGAGGTGAACGCGTCCAGCGTCGTGAGATCGCCCGGCTCCACTCCTTGCGGCCACGGACGGGTGGCGAACAGCAGGTACACATAGCGGCGTTCGTCGGCCGCGGCCACCCACTTCGGCGGCGGGACGAACTGTGCGTTGAGGCCCGGCATGGTCAGGGAGGCGGCACCCGGCACCACCAGGACGCCGGCCGACTCGCCCGACTGTCCGCTGGCGTCGACGAGGCCGCCGCCCACGGAGAGTCCGGCCGCCCGCAGCAGCTGCCGCACGGCGTCGGCGCCCGCCTCGGGGCCGTTCGCCCCGTCACCGAGCGAGCAGGCGAGCAGGAAGGGGATGTCGCCGTCGGGGGTCTCCCGGCGCCAGGCCATCACGACCAGGGAGCCCAGGTCGGCGGCGCGCCACGGCTGAGTTTCGGTTGAGGTGGAGGTCACCGCGGCACCGTACCGACGCGGGGGCGCCGGGCCCGGGTCCCCGTCACCCGGATGGACGATCCGCCGTGCGGTTCCCACACGTACGAGGGAAGCGACCCGTGGGCCGTGCCCTCCGGGGGCTCGGCGCCCGTGCCGGAGCGGGTCCGAGGCCCCCGGGACCCCAGCGGAAGCGTCGGTCCGGGTGTCCCCGCCGACCCCGCAGGTCACCGGTGCATAACGCCGACTAAGGGTAGGCTAACCTTGCTCCGTGAAACCTGGTGAAGAGGTGTCCCCGGGCCCGCGTGGCCATGAACTGACCGCCGAGGGCGTGACGGTGGCCTACGACGGTGTGGACGTCGTGCACGACGCCGCGCTGGCCCTGCGGCCCGGCGAGGTGACCGTCCTCGTCGGCCCCAACGGCAGCGGCAAGTCGACCCTGTTGCGCACCGTCGCCCGGCTGCAGCGGCCCCGCAGCGCCACGCTCACCCTCGACTCCACCACCGACGCCCTGGCGCTCGGCCCCCGTCAGTTCTCCCGGCACGTCGCCCTGTTGCTCCAGGGACGCCCCACGCCCAGCGGGCTCACCGTGCGCGACGTGGTCGAGTTCGGCCGCTACCCCTACCGCGGCCGGTGGGGCGGGACCGACCCCGGCGGCCGGGAGGCCGTGGATCGCGCCCTCGCCATGACGGGGGTCGCCGAACTGGCCGAGCGGGGCGCCGAACACCTCTCCGGCGGGCAGCTCCAGCGGGTCTGGCTGGCCGGCTGCCTCGCGCAGGAGACCGGCGTCCTCCTCCTCGACGAACCCACCACCTACCTCGACCTGCGGTACCAGGTCGAACTCCTCGACCTCGTCCGCGACCTGGCGGACGACCACGGCATCGCCGTCGGTGTCGTGCTGCACGACCTCGACCAGGCGGCCGCGGTGGCGGACCGGATCGTGCTGCTCGCCGGGGGGCGGGTCGTCTGCGAGGGCCTCCCCGAGGAGGTCCTGACCCCGGACCGGCTGACCGACGTCTACGGCATCCGGATCGAGGTCGCCACCGACCCCATGACCGGCAGGCTGCGCACCCGCGCGATAGGCCGCCACCACACCCGAGAAAGGCTCACCACCCCCTCATGAACCGCCTCCTGCGCACGCTGCCCGCCGTCACCGCCGCGGCCCTCCTGCTGGCCGCCTGCGGCACCACCGAGCCGGCCGCGAAGGACTCCGGAAAGTCCTCCGACGCCATCACCCTCACCGACGCCTCCGGCGCGAAGGTGGAACTCGACGGCCCCGCCGAGAAGGTCGTGGGCACCGAGTGGAACGTCGTCGAGAGCCTCGTCTCGCTCGGCGTCGACCCCGTCGGCGTGGCCGACGTCAAGGGCTACCGGGCCTGGGACACCGCCGTCCCGCTCACCAACGAGCCGAAGGACATCGGTACCCGGGGCGAGCCCAGCATGGACACCATCGCCTCGCTGAAGCCGGACCTCATCGTCGCCACCAGCGACCTCCCGCCGGCCGCCGTGAAGCAGCTCCGCGAGGTCGCCCCGGTCCTGGCGGTGAAGTCCGCCGACGGCGCCGGCCAGATCGACCAGATGCTCGAGAACGTGGACCTCATCGCCGAGGCCACCGGCACCACCGACAGGGCGGCCGCGCTCAGGAAGGACTTCGAGGCCACGCTGGACGAGGGCAGGAAGACCCTCGCCGACGCCGGTCTCGACGGCGAGGGCATCGCGTTCGCCGACGGCTACGTGACCTCCAACCAGGTCTCCGTCCGCCCGTACACCGGCACGTCCCTCATCGGCGAGGTCAACGAGCGGCTCGGCCTGAGGAACGCCTGGAAGCAGAAGGGCGACGAGGCCTACGGCCTGGCCGCCACCGACGTCGAGGGCCTGACCGGCCTCGGTGAGGTCCAGTTCGCCTACATCGGCAGTGACAAGGACCCCAACAGCGACCCCTTCGGCAAGCAGCTCGCCAAGAACTCCGTGTGGAAGTCGCTGCCGTTCGTGAAGTCCGGTGACGTCCACCGCCTGCCCGACGGCATCTGGATGTTCGGTGGCCCCGGCTCGATGCAGGCCTACGTCGACGCCCTCGTCGCGGCCCTGACGAAGTAGCGCGATGGCCGTCACCGCCACCACCCCCTCCGCCCGTCCGGAGACCGCCGCCTCCCGGACGGGCGCGGCCGCGGTGACGACCGCGTTCGTGCTCCTGGTCGCGGCCCTGGCCGTCGTCGACATCACCCAGGGCACGGCCGCGGTCGGCCCGGCCGAGGTCCTCAAGGCCCTCACGGGACGGGCGGACCCGGCCGACGCGTCCGTCGTCGTCGCCTCCCGGCTGCCCCGCATGACCGCGGGGCTGCTGGTCGGCGCGGCGCTCGGCATGGCGGGCGCCGCGCTGCAGGCCGTCAGCCGCAACGTGCTCGCCTCCCCCGACACCCTGGCGGTCAACGCCGGTTCCTACGCCGCGCTCGGCGTCGCCGCCGTCACCGGCGTGTCGCTGCCGCTGCTCGCCTCCTCCGGCGTCGCCTTCGCCGGAGGACTGGCTGCGGCGGCCGTGGTGCTCGGGCTGTCGGGCCTCGGCGCCGGCACCGTCCGCCTCGTGCTCGCCGGCACGGCCCTCGCCCTCGGCCTGACGGCGGTCACCGAGGGCCTGCTGCTGCTCTTCCCGGAGCAGACCGAGGGCCTCTACCAGTGGAACCAGGGCAGCATCGCGCAGAACGGCTTCGACGGCGTGGTGCAGATGCTCCCCGTCGTCGTCGTGGGACTCGCCGGGCTCCTGCTCGTCGCCCGCCGGGTCGACGCCCTCGCCCTCGGCGAGGACACGGCCCGCGGCATCGGCGTGCCGGTGCGCTCGACGCGGATCACCACGGTCGTCCTGGCGACCCTGCTCTCCGCGGCGGCCGTCACCCTGGCCGGGCCCATCGGCTTCGTCGGTCTGTGCGCCCCCGCGATCGTCCGGCTGCTCGCCCGGCGGCTGCGCGGAGCGCTCCGGCTGCGGACCGCCGTGCCGCTCGCCGGACTCGCCGGGGCCACGCTGGTCCTCGGCGCGGACGTGCTGCTGCGGACCTTCGTGTCCGCGGAGCGGTCGGTCGCGGTGCCCACCGGCGTGGTCACCAGCATCGTCGGCGCGGTCTTCCTGGTCGCCATGGCCGCCCGGCTGCGCGACACCGCGGGCGCCGCCGCCGTGGACACGCTGCGCATCCGCAGCCGCGCCGTCTTCCTCGTCACCCTCGGCGTGCTGGTCACGGTGCTGGTCGGCGTCACCATCGCCGCCGTGCTGGTCGGTGACAGCAAGCTGCTGCTGGGCGACGTCGTCAACTGGGCGCAGGGCAGGGCGGGCCGCACCGTCAGCTTCGTCCTGGACACCCGTGTCCCCCGGGTGCTCGCGGCGCTCCTCGCCGGGGCCGCGCTCGCCCTGGCCGGCACTCTGGTCCAGGCCGTCACCCGCAACCCGCTGGCCGAACCGGCGGTGCTGGGCGTCTCCGGCGGCGGTGCGCTCGGCGCGGTGATCCTGGTGACGACCGTGCCGGTGGCCGGCTCCTGGAGCGTGGCCGGTGCCGCGTTCACCGGGTCGGCCGTCACCGCGGCCGTCGTCTTCGGACTGGCGGCGCGCGGCGGCTTCCGGCAGAACCGGCTGGTGCTCGTCGGCGTCGGGGTCGCGGCCGGGACCACGGCGCTGATCAGCCTGCTGATCGTGCTGACCGACCCGTTCAACGCCACCAAGGCCCTGACCTGGCTGTCCGGTTCGACCTACGGCCGGACCCTGCCCGACGTGCTGCCGCTCGCCGCCGTGCTGGCGGCCGGCGTCGTGCTGACGGCGGTGCGCCACCGGGAGCTCGACCTGGTGTCCCTCGACGAGGACACCCCCCGGCTGCTCGGACTGCGCCTGGCCCGCGGACGGCTGGGCTTCCTCGTGCTGAGCGTGCTGCTCACCGCGACCGCGGTCGCCGCGGCGGGCACCATCGGGTTCGTCGGACTGGTCGCGCCGCACGCGGCCCGCGCCCTCGTCGGGCGCCGGCACACCCGGGTGCTGCCGGTCGCGCTGCTGCTGGGCGCCGTCCTGGTCTGCACGGCCGACCTGCTGGGCCGCACGGTCATCGCCCCGGCCCAGCTCGGCGCGGGACTGATGACCGCCGTCATCGGCACGCCGTACTTCCTCCACGTGCTGGTGCGCGCCCGGAGGTAGCCGTCGGGTTCCCGGGGCCGCCGGCGGGTCCGGGCGGCGCCGCTCCAGTGGGGTGAGCGGCGACGCCCGGCCGCCGGACCGGCGGGTCAGCCGAGGGCCCGCACGGCCTGGGAGTAGGTCCACGCGGTGCTGTTGCACGCGGTTCGGTGGCCCCGCCGTGCCCGGCGCAGACCCGTTCGAGGTCCTCGTGGAAGGCGTTGTCGAGGCGTGACTTGTGGGCGGAGAAGGTGCCCATGGCCTTGTAGTTGCGGTAGCCGAAGTCGTGGCGGGCGCAGGAGGCGGAGAACGGGAAGCCGAACGGGTTGTCGGGGGAGGAGGAGCAGTGGTCGGTGGACCAGTCGAATCCGTAGGCGGCCCAGGCCGCCCGGTCGGTCCGGGCCGCGTTCCAGCTCTGCTGACTCGACGCGCCGGTCTGCGTCCACCCCGACAGGACCCGCGCCTTGTCGGCCGGGGCGGCGTGGGCGGCGGTCGCGGTGCCCAGGGCGGTCACGACGGCCAGGACCGGAGCGGCGAGCACGGTGGCGAGTCTTCGGCGCATCCCACACCTCCACGGGGTGCGGACCCGGCCATCGCGCCCGCAGGTGCATGACAAGTGGATGCCCGCCGGAGCGCCTCGCCCAACCTCGAACAGCTGACGCAGTGTCAGATGGCCTCCCGTGCGGGGCTGGTGAGACGGGCCCGGAGAAAAATGCGCTGACGGTCCGCCGGCCGCGTGGCTATGCTCGCCGCGATGACGACTCACTGTGCACACAGATGGGGGGTCCCGTCCGCGCAAGGTGAGTGCTGATGCACCCGCCGACCGCCCACGGGGGCACCCTGCCGCCCTTCTGGCCGCGCGTGCGTGCCTACGCCGTGCCGCCCGCCATGATCGAGACGGCGACCGCCCGCCGCCGCGCGGGCGATTGGGCCGGCGCCTGCGCCGCCGCCGCCCGCGTCGACGCCGACCTCCGCCCACGGGACCTGGCCCGCACCCACGGCCGCGACCTCGCCGACCGGGTCCGCGCGGACCTCGCCCGCCTCGCCCCCGACCTGCTGCGCCGGCACCTGCCGAGGATCGCCCCCGACGGCCTCCTGCGCCCGGGCCTGACCATCCCCCTCGCCCGCTACGACCACCCTGGGGACGGCGGCGGCCCCGCCCCGGTCCACCTGGTCGTGCGGACCCCGCCCGCCCGCGCCGACGGCGGACAGCGGATCGCCCTCACCCTCTGGGACGGCGACCGCCTCCGCCACGGCGCCCGGACCCACCCGCATCCGCGCCCCTCCCGGCGCTTCCGCCTGGACCTGCACCGGCACCTGTGGGACGCCGACCGCAGCGGCGAGCTGCGGACCCGGGCCGGCACCGGCCGCCCGGACCCCCTGCTCGACGGGCAGCACCTGCTCCCGCCCGGGCACCGCTTCGCCGTCGACCGGTGGGCCGACGAGGCCCGGACCGTGCTCCGCGACGCCGGACACGACGGCGTGCCGTCCGCTTCCGGTGTCGCCCGGGGCATCACCGCCCGGCCGGGCGACACGCCGAGGAGCTGGCGGAGGTGGGCCGAGGAGGTCGTCCATCCGCCTCAGCCCTGGCGGGAGTTGCTCGGTTCGGCGCTGCGCGCCGCGGTCTCCGGCTCCGGCGCGGGCGAGGACTACAGCTACGGGCGGCCCTCGCGCCGCTCGTCCTCGGTCCCCGGCGCCGTGCTGCCGAGTCTGCGGCGCACCCCGCCGCGGGTGTCGGTGGTCATCGACACCTCCGGGTCGGTCAGCGACGGCGAACTGGGCAGCGCACTGCTGGAGGTGGCGGCCATCTCCCGTGCCGTGGGCGGCCGTCGGGATCTGTCACGGTGGTGCCCTGCGACGCGGCCGCCGGCCGGGTGCACCGGATGTGCCGGGCCGAGGGCATCCCGCTCACCGGCGGCGGGGGGACGGATCTGCGGGCGGGCTTCTCCCGGGCGCTGGCCGCACGGCCCCGGCCCGACGTCGTGGTCGTCCTCACGGACGGACAGACACCGTGGCCGGCGACCCGGCCACCGTGCCGGACGGTGGTGGGTCTCTTCCCCCGCGACCGGCCGCCCCGGGACGAGGACGACCCCGAGTACGTTCCCGACGGCCCGCCCGCATGGGCGCGCGTGGTGACGATCGGGCCCGGGCCCGCCGCGCGGTGAGGACGGCGGACCTCCGCGACGACGGGGCCCGCGCGGGCCCTGCACGGGCCCGTCACCCGGCCGGCGGATGCCGTCGTGCGGCGCCGTCCCGCGCATGGCTACGGTCGTACCGGACGCGCCCCCGGATCTCCGTCCGGGGGCCGTGCGTTGGTGGTCCAAGGCAAGACGCTCCGCCGCCCGCGGGGAGATGCAGGTGCAAGGCCTGCCCAACGCTCCGACCCCCCATCCCCGGTGACGCCCGGGGCCCGGCAGGCGCCTGCCGGGCCCCGGGCGTCGGGGCTGGTCAGTGGGGTGCCGCGCACCGGATGCGACGTCACCCGTTCCGACGCAGACTGGTCGAATGAAGGTCCAGCACTCGGGACGCGAGGGGACCGTTTCGTCCCCGCACGGGCGGGCCCGGCAGAACGTGGCCCTGGCGGCCATGCTGTTCGCGGTCGCCATGACGTTCATCGACCAGACCATCGTGTCCATCGCCGCCCCGGACATCGACCGTGAACTGGGGCTCTCGACCTCGGGTATGCAATGGGTGGTGAACGCCTACCTGTTGTCGCTGGCGGCGTTCTTCGCCCTGGGCGGCCGGCTGACGGACATCCTCGGCGCCCGGCGCGTGGTCGTCGCCGGGACGGTCGTGTTCGTCGTCTCGTCCGTGCTGTGCGGCTGCGTGCCCCGGGGGGACTTCGCGCAGACCTGGCTCATCGTCTTCCGCGCCACCCAGGGACTGGGCGCCGCCCTGCTCTTCCCGGCGGCGCTCGCCGTGGTGGTCGCCGTGTTCCCGGTCGAGCGGCGGGGCAGGGCGCTGGCCCTGTTCTTCGGTCTGTCGGGCGCGCTGACCGCCGTCGGCCCGCTGCTGGGCGGCTGGCTCACCGCGTGGACGTGGCGGGCCATCTTCTGGGTCAACGTCCCGGTCGCGATCGTGGCCCTGGTCCTGACGGCCACGGCCCACATCACCGACCGGCGGCGCGACGAACGGCTGGACGTCGGCGGAGCCGCCCTCATCGCGCTGGGCATGGGGCTGAGCGTCCTCGGCTTCCAGCAGGCGTACTCCTGGGGCTGGGACAGCGTGGCGACCTGGGCGTGCATCGCCGGCGGGCTCGCCGTCCTCGCGCTGTTCGTCCGTCACGAACGGGGGCAGCGCCATCCGCTGATCAACCTGTCGGTGTTCCGGGACCGGGCGTTCACGGTGGACTCGGTGGTGCTCTTCTTCGCGATGCTCGCCTTCGTCCCCCTGTTCTTCTTCGCCTCCGTCTACGCCCAGGTGTCGCTGAGCGCCTCGCCCAACCAGGCCGCCCTGTTCCTGCTGTACTTCTTCGCCGGTTTCGCCGTCGCCTCGCAGTGGGGCGGCCGGATCCTCGACAAGCGCGGCGCGCGCCCCGCCCTCAAACTCGGCACGGTGCTCGGCGCCGTCGGCTTCGCCCTGTGGGCCGGTGAGCTGACGAACCTGTCGATGCACGACCAGTGGCCCTACGCGGCCCTCTCGGGCGCGGGCATCGGCTTCCTCCTCGCCCCGGCCTCCACGGACGCCGTCAACCGCTCCATCGGTGCCTCCTACGGGGAGGTCACCGGCATCACGCAGACGGTGCGCAACTACGCGGCCAGCGTCGGCCTGGCCGTCTTCGGGACGATGCTCGCCCACGCCACCACCGACAAGGTGGTGGGCACCCTGACGTCCCACGGCATCCCGGACGAGGAGGCCCGCGGCGTCGCACGGAGCGTCACCGAGGCGGTCACGGGCCACTCCGACGACCGCGTCCCCGAAGGGGGCGGCAGGGCCGCCGAGTCCATGCGGGAGACGATGTCCGCGATCCGCATGGACTTCGCCGAGGCCAACCAGTGGGTGTTCTACGGCATGGCCGTCGCCCTCGGCATCGCCTTCCTGTTCTCCCTGCGCCATCCGGGCGGCCGGGTGACCGAGTCCCCGCCCCAGACCTCCAGCGACGCGCCCGCGTCCACCGCCGGCCCGCGCTGAGCCGGGCCTCGCCACGCGCACCACACACGCGCCCCTCCGTGCCCGCGCACGGCTCTGCGCATGCGCGCGCGGGCACGCCTCCCGCTTCCCGTAGGCCACCGCTTCCACCGCGCACGCCCCGCCATAGGCGCAACCCCTCCTTCGGGGTCCCTGCGTCCTGGGTCGTACGGTCATTCGTCCGGCGTCCGTCCGGAACCTTGCCATCCGGTCTCCGCTCCGGTTCCATCCTGTCAGGAAAGTTTCCTAACCTACCTCCACGGGCGAACGGAGACCCCCCCATGAGACCGGCACGATCGCACCCCCGCACGGCCACGCTCGCGGCCGCCCTCGGCAGTGCCCTGCTCCTCACCCTCGCCACCGCTGCCCCCGCCGCCGGCGACCGCGCCCCGGCCGCCGCCCCCACCGCGGCCGAGGCCACCGCCGACCCGCCCCCGGGCACCCCCGTCGCCGTCAACGGACAACTCGAGGTCTGCGGCACCCGGCTGTGCAACGAGCACGGCAACCCGGTCCAGCTGCGCGGCATGAGCTCGCACGGCACCCAGTGGTACGCCCAGTGCCTGACCGACGGCTCCCTCGACGCCCTGGCCGGGGACTGGAAGGCCGACGTCCTGCGGGTGTCGACCTACGTCCAGGAGGGCGGCTACGAGACGAACCCCCGGCACTTCACCGACCTGGCGAACTCCCTGATCCAGCAGGCCACCGACCGCGGCATGTACGTGATCGTCGACTGGCACATGCTGGATCCCGGTGACCCCATGGTGAACCTCGACCACGCCCGCCGCTTCTTCACCGACATCGCCCGGAGCAACCAGGGGAAGAACAACATCCTGTACGAGATCGCCAACGAGCCGAACGAGGTGAGCTGGTCCCGCATCAAGAGCTACGCGGAGCAGATCATCCCCGTGATCCGGGGCGTCGACGCCGACGCGCCCGTCCTCGTGGGCACCCGGGGCTGGTCCTCGCTCGGCGTCTCCGACGGGTCCGACGAGTCGGAGGTCGTCGCCGACCCGGTCGACGCCTCGAACATCATGTACACGTTCCACTTCTACGCGGCCACCCACGGTGACGCCTACCTGTCGGCCCTCTCCCGCGCCGCCGACCGCATCCCGGTCTTCGTCACGGAGTTCGGCACCCAGAACAGTGCCGGCGAGGGAGCCGACGACTTCGCCCGGTCCCGGCGCTACCTGGACCTGATGGCGGCCAAGAAGATCGGCTGGGTCAACTGGAACTTCTCCGACGACCACCGCTCGGGTGCCGTCTTCACCCCCGGCACCTGCGCCGCCGACGGTCCCTGGACCGGCACCGCGTCGCTGAAGCCCGCCGGGGCCTGGATCCGCGACCACCTCAGGACGCCGGACGACTTCCCGGTGCACTGAACCCCGCCCGGCCCGGGTGCGCCCGGGCCCCGAGCGGCCTCCGCCCGTCCGGACCGTCCGTCCGGGCGGGCGGTACCGCCGTCAGACGGTCACCGGGCCGTCGGAGTCGTCCGGCACGGGCCGGAACTCCACCTCCACGACCCCGTCGACCTCCCGGCACAGCTCCAGCAGCTTCACCGGGGCGGCGCCGGAGGAGAGCCGCCCGGTGAGGACCACGAACCCGTGCGAGACGGTGACCTGGACCGCGGACGGCGGCTCGCCCAGCGACTTCACCAGCACGTCCTCGACGATCTCCGTCCGGATCGCCTGGTCCTTGCGCACGAACACGCGCAGCAGGTCGCTCCGGCTGACCACCCCGGTCAGCCGTCCGTCCGCACCGACCACGAGGAGCCGCTTGACACCGTGCTGGGCCATGACCCGGGCGGCGTCGACGACACTCCATTCCTCCTCGGCGCAGAGGGGCGGCGAGGTCATCAGCCCGGCCGCGTCGACGGCCCACGCCTTCGTGGGCCGGGACGCCGGCACCGGGTCCCCGACGTCACCTTCCTGGCGGCCCCACATCTTGTGCAGCAGGTCCGCCTCGGACACCACACCCACCGGGCGGTCCTCGGCGTCCACGACGGGCACGGCGGTGATGTCGTACTCGAGCAGCAGGTGCGCGATCTCCTTGAACGGCGTGCCGGCCTGGATCCGCACGACCGCGTCGCTCATGACGTCGCGCACCTTCCGGTGGTTCATCGCGGCGCTTCCTCCTCGCTCCGGCGCACGGCCCACGCTCGCGACGGCCGGTGTGCGCGGGCGGCCGTCACCAACATCATTGTCCGCCATGACCTGCGGAAGCGGCGACACAGCGGCCGGTGACGGGCGGGCGGGAGCGTGGCGGAAGGCCGGGGAGCCGGGTTAGGAGGCGGGCACGTCGTCCTCGAAGGAGGTGCCCGCGGCGCGGTAGGCGCCGACCCGTTCCGCCACCTGGCCCGGTGTCAGCACCCGGTCCTTGACGTGCAGGACGTAGTCCACCTGCTGGTCGTAGGCGCGCGGCGTGGTCGAGGTCTGGCCGTCGAGGTCGATCAGCCACTGGTTGAAGTTGATCGACATGGGACGCTCGGGCAGGTACGCGGCGTCGTGCGTGCCGAACAGCTGCCCGTCGACGTAGTAGGTGATGGCCCGGTCGTCGATGGTCACCACGAGGTCGTGCCAGCCGGCGAAGCTCCGCCGGCTCTCGGTGTGCTGGTTGTCCGCCTCCCAGGGGTCGGGACGGTAGGTCTCCCACGAGGTCGTGTACAGGATGTTCGACGGTTCGCCCCAGCCGCCGTTCGGCAGGTACTCGAAGTCGTACTCCGCGTAGTCGTCGGCCATCGGTGCGGTGAGGTCGTTGATCGTGAAGAAGGTCTGCACGACGTGGTCGCCGTCGGGCCCGTGGACCGGCGTGTCGGAGAACCGCACCCGGGCGGCGTAGGTGCCGTTCTTGAACTTCGTGGCCCGGGTGAGGACTTCGGTGTGGACGGTGGAGGCGCCGGTGCCCGCGCTGGAGGTGCGCAGGTTCATCACGGAGGTGCCGCCCGAGGAGGCGAAGGTGACCCGGGAGGGGTCCCAGGTGGCTCCCGGCACTCCGGGACCGCCCGCCTCGGAGCGCACGCGCCAGCCGTGGGCGGTCAGGGCCGGGTCGGTGTGCGAGGCGTAGTCGAAGTCGTCGAACAGGGCCTGGCCGCCGCCCGGCGGGTCGGCCGGGTCGGTCGGGTCCGTGGGGTCGCCCGGGTCCTCGCCGCCGGGCGCCGTGCCCCACACGGTCTCCCCGTCGATACGGGCGGTGACCCGGTCCCAGTCGGCGTACGCGGTCCGGTCCCCGGCGAACGAGTGGTCGTCGCTCTGCCGCAGCGGCTGCCACGACGACCGGTGGAAGCGGAGCTGCAGGTCGCCGGTGTCCTCCCCGGGCGCCAGGGATCCGGCCGCGGCCGTGAAGCCGATCTCCAGGTAGCGGTCCGCCGTCGCGGTGGGCCGCTCCGGCGTCCCGAAGGTGCCCGTCACCGCGGCACAGCCCCGGACGGCCCAGGAGCAGGCGAACCGGTAGGCGGCGTCCGGCGCGTCCGCCGAGAAGTAGTAGCGGACCTTCACCCGGCTCAGCGGGATCGGCGCGGACCCGGTGTTGCGGACCTTCAGCCAGGGCTCGCTCTGATCGGCGGTCGCTCCGGTGGCGCTCGTGCGGTACTGGACGGCGAGGGCGCCGTCGGCGGCCGGTGCGGCGGTGGCGGGCACGGCCGCGAGGGCCGGGCCCGCCAGGAGCGCGGCGGCGGCGAGGACCGCGCGGGCGCGGCGCGAGGCGGGGGGACGGGTGCTCATCCGTGGTCCTTTCGGAAGTCCCGCGCGGTGGCGGGCGTGGGGGCGTGGGGGAGTGGGGGGAGTGGAGCACGGCGCGCGGGCGGGGCCGGCGGGTGGGGCGGCCGATGTCCGTGGACGGGCGTCCGGTGCCGGTGGGGCGACACCGCCGTGTCGGCGGGACACCGGACGGGAGCGGGGCGGGCGCACGCGGGTTCCGGCGGATTCCGGTGCTCCCGGGCCGTCGGAGGCTCACGGCGGCGTCGGGAGGCGGCGGAACCCTTGGGAATCACTGACCAGTTACCCGCCGGCGCCTTACCAGTGGTGCCGCTCCGAACGTGGCACGGGTGTCGGCGCCCGTCAACCCTTTGCGGTGCAAGTTCTGTGCCAATGCGGGGTGTTGACTGGTGGTTGGATTACTCGGTCGGTCCCATGTGACGGCTCCCCCCGGAGGGTTACCAGTTAAGGTGAGCGGGCATACCAGTGCCCGTCGGTGACGGTGATGGTGACTGTGTCGGTGACGTACAACGGACGAACGGGGGAGCCGTATGGAGATCGACGCCGCCGTCTCGGGCGCGGTGCTCAAACGGGAGCGGGTCCGGGACGCGATCCTGGAACTGATCGAGGCGCGACGGCCCGGCGACGCCATCCCGTCAGAACGGGCGCTGTGCTCCCGGCTCGGGGTGTCGCGGCCCACGGTGCGGGCCGCGGTGGACGAACTGGTCGTCGCCGGACTGCTGGTGCGCGAGCACGGCCGGGGCATGTTCGTCGCCGACGAGAAGATCACTCAGGAACTGGTCCCGGACCGGGATTCCTTCAGCCTGCCCCGCGCGGCCGGCCGGTGGACCAGCAGGCTGATGGAGCTGCGCACCCTGCCGGCCGGGGCGCGGGTGGGGCGCAGACTGCGCCTGTCGCCCGCGGCGGAGATCCGGTACGCGGCCCGGCTCCGGCTGGTCGACGGTTCACCCATGGCCATCGAGTACCTCCACGTCCCGGCCGCGCTGGTGCCCGGCCTGACCGGCCAGGAACTGGAACAGGGCGATCTGTACGAGCACTTCCGCGACCGCCACGGCGTGCAGGTCGGCGAGGCGGTGCAGTCGATCGAGCCGACCGTGCTGACCCGCGCCGAGGCCGGCCTGCTCGACGTGCCCGAACTGTCCCCGGCCCTGCTCTTCGAGCGCCTGACCACCGACACCGCCGGACGGCCCGTCGAATACGTCCGCTCCCTCTACCGCGGGGACCGCTACCGCATCGTCTCCCGCCTCGCCGTCGGCCCCCGCCCCGCGGCAGCCCAGGCACCGCCGGAAGGGCAGCACCACCCCGGCATTCCGCCGGGGGACTTCGCGGCCGGGGGCCCGGTCAGCTTCTCCACGCGCGGTGAGGTGCAGCGGGGTTCCTGACCGGGGCCGACGCGCGCCCCGGCGGCCTCTCCCGCCGCGGCCGGCGCCGCGCCCCGGCCCCGCGCCCCAACTCAACCAAATGCGCCGGTGAGCGGCACCACCGGGTTGCTGCCGGAAGGCGGCCGAAGTGCCGCGCCGGCCCCGCGTGGCCCACCGCTCCTCACAGCGCACCGCTCCCGCGCCCGTCCGGCCGTCGTCCGGTCCCTGACCTTGTCCCCGGCCCTCTCCCCGGTACTCACTCGAGCCCCGGTGGGCGCTCCCGACTCCCCGGAACCTCGCCCTCCGCAATGCATTGACAGGTTCCTGCCACAGCGCGACGCTGAGAGCGCTCTCAGGAAGTCGAATCGGCAACTGTCGAACGGAGAAGCACCATGCTGCGCACTCTCGGACGGCGGACCCTGGCCACGGGCCTGACGCTCGCCACCCTGCTCGCCGGCTCACTCGTCGCCACCGCCCCGGCGGCCCCCGCCCGGGCCGCCACGCCCGCACCGGAGGCCGCGGTCCCGGCGACGATCCCCCTGACCATCACCAACAACTCGGGCCGCGCGGACCGGGTGTTCCTCTACAACCTCGGCACCCAGCTGTCGACCGGCCGGCAGGGCTGGGCCGACGCCAACGGCACCTTCCACCCGTGGCCCCCGGGCGGCAACCCGCCCACACCCGCCCCGGACGCCGCGATACCGGGCCCCGCGGCAGGACAGTCCACGACCATCCAGGTGCCCAGGTTCTCCGGGCGCATCTACTTCTCCTACGGCCGGAAACTGGACTTCCGACTGACCACCGGGGGACTGGTCCAGCCCGCCGTGCAGAACCCCGCCGACCCCAACCGCGACATCCTCTTCAACTGGTCGGAGTACACGCTCAACGACGACGGCCTGTGGCTCAACAGCACCCAGGTCGACATGTTCTCCGCGCCCTACACCGTGGGCCTCCAGCGCGCCGACGGAACCTCGGTGAGCGCCGGGAAACTGAGGCCGGGCGGGTACCGGGGCTTCTTCGACGCCCTCCGGGGACAACCGGGCGGCTGGGCCGGCCTGATCCAGACCCGGCCGGACGGCACCGTACTGCGCGCGCTGTCCCCGCTGTACGGAGTGGGGACCGGCGCGCTGCCCGCGACGGTCATGGACGACTACATCGACCGCGTCTGGCAGAAGTACACGACCTCGACCCTGACCGTCACCCCCTTCGCCGACCGGCCCGGCATCCGCTACTCCGGACGCGTCGTGGGCGGCGTCCTGCGCTTCACCGACACCTCCGGCGCGGTCGTCACCAGCTTCGAGAAGCCCGACGCCTCCTCCGTCTTCGGCTGCCACCGCCGGCTCGACGCGCCCAACGACCAGGTGCGCGGCCCGATCTCCCGCACCCTGTGCGCCGGTTTCAACCGCACCACCCTGCTGGTCAACTCCCAACAGCCCGACACCGGTTCGGCCGCGTTCTACCGGGACCCGGTCGTCACCAACCACTACGCCCGCGTGGTGCACGCGCAGATGGCCGACGGCAAGGCGTACGCCTTCGCCTTCGACGACGTCGGCCACCACGAGTCCCTCGTCCACGACGGCGCACCGCGCCAGGCCCGGTTGTCGCTGGAGCCCCTCGACTGACACGGCAGCCGGTCACATCCGCCCTGGGCCGCGGCGGGGCAACGGGAGCCCCATAAGGTGAAGCCCATGTCTGCCACGTTGAGTTCGAGGAGAGCGCGCGCCGCGCTCCACACCTCGGCGCGTATCTCCGGTGAACTGCTCCTCGTGCTGCTGATGGCCGCGGTGGTGCTCTGGCTCCTGGGCCGGATGTGGCCGGTGGTCTGGCCCCTCATCGTGGGCCTGCTCCTCACCACGCTGACCTGGCCCCCGACCCGGGCCCTGCGCAACCACGGTCTGCGCCCCGCCGTGGCCGCGTCGGTGGTGACCGTGCTGTTCCTGGCGGTCGCCGCCGGCACCGTGGCGCTGATCGCCGTGCCGGTCGCCTCCCAGTCCGGGCAGCTGACCGACGGGGTCATCGCGGGCATCGACCGGCTGCGCGACTGGGCCGCCGGGCCCCCGCTGAACATCGGGGACGACCAGATCGCCGAGGCGTTCGACGCGGCGACCGCGCGCGTCCAGGACAGCGCGGGGACCATCGCCGGCACCGTCGTCACCGGCGTGAGCACCGTGTTCAGCGGCGTGGTCACCGCCGTCCTCGCCCTGTTCCTGATGTTCTTCTTCCTCAAGGACGGGCCGCGTTTCCTGCCGTGGCTGTCCCGTCAGCTCCCCGGCCGGCTCGCGGTGCACGTCCCGGTGACGGTCGGCCGATGCTGGGACACGCTCGGCGCCTTCGTGCGCTCCCAGGCCCTGGTCGGTCTGATCGACGCCGTGCTCATCGGCCTGGGACTGTGGATCCTCGGCGTCCCGCTGGTGCTCCCGCTGGCCGTGCTCACCTTCGTGTCCGCGTTCGTGCCCATCGTGGGTGCCCTGTTCGCCGGGTTCGTCGCGGTGCTCATCGCGCTGGTGTCGAACGGCCTGATGGACGCGCTGATCGTGCTGGCCATCATCGTGGGCGTGCAGCAACTGGAGGGCAACGTGTTCCAGCCCATGATCCAGAGCCGCGGCCTCGGCCTGCACGCGGCGGTCGTCCTCCTGGCGGTGACGCTGGGCGGCAGCCTGGCCGGCATCGTGGGCAGTCTGCTCGCCGTACCGGTCGCCGCGTTGATCGCCGTCGTCTGGAACCACCTGCGCGAACAACTCGTCCTGCCGCCGGACGAATCCGACGACGGCCGGCGGCCGGAGCCCGCTCCGGGCGCCTGACCCGGGGGAAGCGGGTCCGGCCGCGGTGCCTCGGGCCGGCGGTGGCCGGCCGTCCCCGACGCCGCCACGAGCTGTCCGGCACCGGGCACGGTCGTGCCGCGCCCGGCAGACGGTTTTCGGCCGTTCCCGTGGCGGCCGCCCCGACCTGCGCTTTCGCCGACTTCCACGGCTCTATGCTCTACGCGTTTGTAGAGGGCCCGCCCCGGTGGAGCGGGCCTCTCGTGGCACACACACGCGTAAGGAGTGGACGCCATCATGGTGTTCAAGCGACTGCTCGGCTCCCTCGGAGTCGGCGGCCCCACCGTCGACACGGTCCTCGACCCGGCTCCCGTCCGTCCCGGCGGCACCCTCACCGGGCAGGTCGGGCTGCAGGGCGGCACCGCCGCCTTCGACATCGAGCACATCACCCTGGAACTGGTGGCCCGGGTCGAGGCCGAGCACGAGCAGGGGGAGAGCGACGCGGTGGTCGCCTTCGAGCGGTTCACCGTCGGCGGCGGCTTCCGCCTCGCCGAGGGGGAGCGGCGGGACGTGCCGTTCGCCGTGACCCTGCCCTGGGAGACACCCGTCACCGAACTGCACGGGCAGCCCCTGGGCATCGTGCTCGGCGTGCGCACCGAACTGGCGGTGGCCGGAGCCCGGGACAAGGGCGACCTCGACGCCCTGACGGTGGCTCCGCTGCCCGTCCAGGAGACGGTCCTGGAGGCGCTGGGGCAGCTCGGCTTCGGCTTCCGCTCCGCCGACCTGGAATACGGGCGGATCGGCGGCACGGGGCAGCAGCTGCCCTTCTACCAGGAGATCGAACTCACCCCGGCACCGCAGTACGCCCACCAGGTCAACGAGATCGAGGTGACCTTCCTGGCGCACCCCGGCGGCATGGAGGTGGTCCTGGAGGCCGACAAGCGCGGAGGGCTGTTCTCCGGCGGGCACGACGCCGTCACCCGCTTCACCGTCACCCACGACGGTCCCGCCGTCCCGGTCGCGGAGGTCGACGGCTGGATCCGCCACCTGGTGGAGCACCGGGCGTCCTACGGTCCCCAGGGTGCGTACGGCCACGGCGACGCGTACGGCGGGCACGGCCACGAGGCAGGCCACCGCTCCGGACCGGGTCTGGGCACGGCGGTCGCCGCGGGTGCGGCGGGTCTCGCGGTCGGAGTGGCCGGCGGCCTCGTGGCGGCCGAAGTCGTCGACGAGGTGGGGGACTTCTTCGAGGGCGACGAGGGGGACGAGGAGGAGGACGAGGGCTGAGCGTGCCCGGCGGGGAGGGGCGGCCCGGGGCCACCCCTCCGTTCGTTTCTACAGTGCTGTAGATTCGATGTACGGGGCCGCGCACGCAGGGGTCCCGACCGCGCACGCCGAGAAGGAGTCACACCGTGGGAGTTTCCCTGTCCAAGGGCGGCAACGTCTCGCTGAGCAAGGAGGCGCCGGGGCTGACCGCCATTCTGGTCGGCCTGGGCTGGGACGTCCGCACCACGACCGGCACGGACTACGACCTGGACGCCTCCGCGCTGCTCCTGGACGCCTCCGGCAAGGTGCCGTCCGACCAGCACTTCGTCTTCTACAACAACCTGCGCAGTCCGGACGGCTCGGTCGAGCACACCGGTGACAACCTCACCGGTGAGGGCGAGGGCGACGACGAGTCCGTCAAGGTGAACCTGGCCGGTGTCCCCGCCGGGATCGACCGGATCGTCTTCCCCGTGTCCATCCACGACGCCGAGAACCGGGGCCAGAGCTTCGGCCAGGTCCGCAACGCCTTCATCCGGGTGGTGAACCAGGCCGACGGTGCCGAGATCGCGCGCTACGACCTGTCGGAGGACGCGGCCACCGAGACCGCGATGATCTTCGGCGAGCTCTACCGGCACGGCTCCGAGTGGAAGTTCCGCGCCGTCGGACAGGGATACGCCTCCGGACTGGCGGGCATCGCCGCCGACTTCGGCGTCAACGTCTGACCTCGCCGCCCTCGCCGCGATCCGCAGCTGCCCGGCGGTCCCGGGCGGCTGCCGGGACTGCCGGGCCGCGGAGCGGGCACCCGGAGGAAGACACCAACGACTGAGGGGTGACGGACGCTCATGGAGATCTCAGGCGTCATCAGCGCCATCGTCATCGGCATCGTGATCGGGGTGCTCGGCCGGCTCGTCGTCCCCGGGCGGCAGCGGATCGGAGTCCTGTGGACCATCCTGATCGGCATCGTCGCCGCGTTCATCGGAACCGGCATCGCCTCCGGCCTCGGAGTCGCCGACACCAAGGGCGTCGACTGGGTCGAGTGGCTGATCCAGATCGCCCTGGCCGCGCTCGGCGTGGCCGCGGTCAGCCGGATCAAGCTGCGCGGCTGATCGGACCGCGCGACTGAGCTGGCGGCACCGCCGACCGAGCCGCACGGCTGAGCGAGCGGCACCGCTGACCGAGCCGCACGGACGAACGAACGGCGCCGCTGACCGAGCCACACGGACGATCAAGCCGTGCGGCCGACCCGCCGACCCCTCCGACCGAGCCGGGGCCGGCCGTCCGGTCCCGTGCCCGGTCGGCGCGGGCACGCGCGCCGTCGCTTCCGGGGCACCACCCTCGCGGCACCACCCGGCGTCCCGGGAGCCGTTCGCCTGCCCGCGCCCCCGCCTCACCGCCCCGGGGGCGGCCCGGCCGACACCGGTGGTGTGTCGCTCTGCCGGAGTTCGGCGAGGAGTTCGCTCTGGCCCGCCAGCAGTTCCGTCAGGATCCGGCGGGCCGCCCGCAGCAGCTCGGCGACGTCGCCGCCGGCGAGGGCGTAGCGGACCGTGGAGCCCTCGCGCACCGACACCACGATGCCGGAGCGGCGCAGCACGGCCAGTTGCTGCGACAGGCTCGACGGCTCGATGTCGATGTCGGCGAGCAGGTCCCGCACCGGGACCGGCCCGTGCTGCAGCAGTTCCAGCACTCTGATCCGCACCGGATGTCCGAGCATGCGGAAGAACTCCGCCTTGGCCTGATAGAGGGGGACCTGCATGCTGCGCTCTCCCTGCCGCATCGGGGTGTCCGCCGTCGCGGGGCGGCGCCCGGCCGCGCCGCCCCGCCGTGTTGGTTGCAAGCCGATCCTTCTCGCCCGGGGCCGCGCACATCCACGGATTGGGATCATCTTGATGTGGTGACTTGAAGAAGTCTTCACATCATGGGCGTGCGTCGGCCCGGGCCCCGGGGCGGTCAGACTTCCAGCTGCTCCTCGATCCGCTTGAGCTGGTGACGGGCCATCGCCAGGTTCGACCGGGACTTGTCGAGCACCACGTACAGGAAGAGCCCGTTGCCCGACCGTCCGGTGACCAGCCGGATGAGGTGGTACTGGCCGCCGAGGGTGATGAGGATGTCCTCGATCTGCCCGGTCAGGCCCAACAGTTCCATGGTGCGCACCTTGGCCCTGATCACGTCCGTGTTGCCGGCCGCCGCGACCGTGAGGTCCAGGTCCTTGCCCCCGCCCAGGGTGCCCAGGGCCATGCCGCTGGAGTAGTCGACGACGGCTGCCCCGAGGCACCCTTCGATGGCGGTCATGATTTCCTTCAGCGACACTTCGACACTCGCCATGGGACCCATCCTCTGCTCGTAGGTGTGACGACAGGAGGCGGACGCCGTGTGGGAACGGCTCTCGCCCTGTCCGGTGCCGGAACGTTAGGCAAGTGACCGGGGCATGTGGGGGCGTCTGACCGGGGCTGATCCGTAGTGATCGAAAGCATGCGCAGGCGAACGCCTGTCTGTCTGACCCGTGCGCGAATTTCTCCGTACGGCTCCCGGAAAACGCCTGCTCCCGTGAGGGTTGGGTGAGGGGATGGTCACACGGTTCCCGCAGCCGCTGGTGCTCGCTTCAACCAAGCCGTTCACCTGCGCCTTCGTCTCGGGGTTGGCTCCGACTTGGGCGGACCTTGTGGAGATGTGACCGGACGTCAATCCGCCCGCTGAACAGCACTATTGATCTGACCGCGACAACTGGCCACGCTTCTCGTCATCCTCCGCGCAACGCCGTGCCGGAGGACATCCCCCCACGACGAGGAGACCCCTCTTCATGTCGCATCAGATGCGTACCGGCGCCCGCAGGATCACCATCGCCACCTTCGTGGCGGCCACCACCACGGCAGCCCTCCTCGGGGCACCGGCCGCCCACGCCGACGCACCCGCCCAGGGCACCGTGTACGGCCTGAACGCCGAGAACGCCGTGACCGGCAGCTACATCGTCCTGCTCGACGAGGACACCACGTCCGCCGCCAAGAAGAACCTGGCGAAGGAGTACGGCGGCACGCTCAGCCGCACCTACGCGGCCGCCGTCGACGGCTTCTCCGCCACCGGCCTCACCGAGACCGAGGCCAAGCGCCTCGCCGCCGACCCCGCCGTCGGCAAGGTCGTCGCCAACCGCACCCTGCACGCCACCGCCACCCAGGACGACCCGCCGTCCTGGGGCCTGGACCGCGTCGACCAGGAGGACACCGCAGGCGACGCCAAGTACACCTACCCCGACCAGGCGGGCGAGGGCGTCACCGCGTACGTCATCGACACCGGTGTCCGCGTCACCCACGAGGACTTCGAGGGCCGCGCCCGCCACGGCTACGACGCCGTCGACGACGACGACACCGCCGACGACGGCAACGGCCACGGCACGCACGTCGCCGCCACCATCGCCGGAGCCGCCCACGGAGTCGCCAAGAAGGCCGACATCGTGGCCGTCAGAGTCCTCGACGACAACGGCTCCGGCACCACCGAGCAGGTCATCGCCGGCATCGACTGGGTCACCGAGAACCACCAGGGACCCTCCGTCGCCAACATGAGCCTCGGCGGCGCCGCCGACCCCGCCCTGGACGCGGCGGTCGCCAAGGCCGTCGCCGCCGGCGTCACCTTCGCGGTCGCCGCCGGCAACGAGTCCGCCGACGCCGGCCAGGGCTCGCCCGCCCGCGTCCCGGAGGCCCTCACGGTCGCCTCCAGCACCAAGGACGACGCCCAGTCCGACTTCTCCAACTACGGCTCCGTCGTCGACCTGTACGCGCCGGGCTCCGACATCACCTCGGCCTGGAACGACAGCGACCAGGGCACCAAGACGATATCCGGTACCTCCATGGCGAGCCCCCACGTCGCCGGCGCGGTCGCCGTGTACCTGGCCGGCCACCCCGACGCCACCCCCGACGCCGTCGCCACCGCACTGACCGACGGAGCCACCGCCGACAAGATCGGCAACCCCGGAGCGGAGACCCCGAACAAGCTCCTGAAGATCACCGAATAGCCCGCCGCCCACTGGGCAGCAGCCCCGGGGGGCCGCGACGGGAACCGATCCCGTCGCGGCCCCCCGCACCGGTTCCGGACGCCCCCGCGGGCGCCCCGCGAACGGTGCGGACGACGAGACCGGCGCCGGTGAGTGGCCCGGTTCACATGGCGTACCGGACGTGCCACCGACACGATGGTCTTCGTCACCGGCAGGCTGAAGGGATCAAGAATGTTCCGCAAGGTGCTGGTCGCCAATCGCGGTGAGATCGCGATTCGGGCGTTCCGCGCGGGCTACGAGCTGGGTGCCCGGACCGTGGCCGTCTTCCCGCACGAGGACCGCAACTCGCTGCACCGGCTCAAGGCCGACGAGGCCTACGAGATCGGCGAGCCCGGTCACCCCGTGCGCGCCTACCTCTCCGTCGAGGAGATCGTGGGCGCGGCGCGCCGTGCCGGGGCCGACGCCATCTACCCGGGGTACGGCTTCCTGTCCGAGAACCCCGAGCTGGCGCGGGCCTGCGAGCAGGCGGGCATCACCTTCGTCGGACCGAGCGCGCACATCCTGGAGCTGACCGGGAACAAGGCCCGCGCCGTGGCCGCCGCCCGGGAGGCGGGCGTGCCCGTCCTCGGCTCCTCCGAGCCGTCCACCGACGTCGACGCCCTCGTACGGGCCGCCGACGACATCGGCTTCCCCGTCTTCGTCAAGGCGGTCGCCGGCGGCGGCGGACGCGGCATGCGCCGCGTCGAGGAACCCGGCCAGCTGCGCGAGGCCATCGAGGCCGCCTCCCGCGAGGCGGCGTCCGCCTTCGGCGACCCGACCGTCTTCCTGGAGAAGGCCGTCGTCGAACCCCGTCACATCGAGGTGCAGATCCTCGCCGACGGCGAGGGCAACGTCATGCACCTCTACGAGCGGGACTGCTCCGTGCAGCGCCGCCACCAGAAGGTCGTGGAACTCGCCCCCGCGCCGAACCTCGACCCCGCCCTGCGCGACCGCATCTGCGACGACGCCGTCCGCTTCGCCCGCCAGATCGGCTACCGCAACGCGGGCACCGTGGAGTTCCTCCTCGACCGGGACGGCAACCACGTCTTCATCGAGATGAACCCCCGCATCCAGGTCGAGCACACGGTGACCGAGGAGGTCACCGACGTCGACCTCGTCCAGTCGCAGCTGCGCATCGCCGCCGGGGAGACCCTCGCCGACCTCGGCCTCTCCCAGGAGACCGTCACCCTGCGGGGCGCCGCGCTGCAGTGCCGCATCACCACCGAGGACCCCGCCAACGGCTTCCGCCCCGACACCGGCCGGATCAGCGCCTACCGCTCCCCGGGCGGCTCCGGCATCCGCCTCGACGGCGGCACCACCCACGCCGGCACCGAGATCTCCGCCCACTTCGACTCCATGCTGGTCAAACTGACCTGCCGGGGCCGGGACTTCGCCACCGCGGTGGGCCGCGCCCGGCGCGCGGTCGCCGAGTTCCGCATCCGCGGCGTCGCCACCAACATCCCCTTCCTGCAGGCGGTCCTGGACGACCCCGACTTCCAGGCCGGCCGGGTCACCACCTCCTTCATCGAGCAGCGCCCGCACCTGCTCACCGCGCGCCACTCCGCCGACCGCGGCACCAAGCTGCTGACCTACCTCGCCGACGTCACGGTCAACAAGCCCCACGGCGAACGCCCCGAACTCATCGACCCCCTGACCAAGCTGCCCGAGGTGCCGGCCGGGGGACCGCCCGCGGGCTCCCGGCAGCGGCTCGCCGAACTCGGCCCCGAGGGCTTCGCCTCGTGGCTGCGCGCGTCCCCCACCGTCGGCGTCACCGACACCACCTTCCGCGACGCCCACCAGTCGCTGCTGGCCACCCGGGTCCGCAGCAAGGACCTGCTGGCCGCCGCCCCGGTCGTCGCCCGCACCCTGCCCGAGCTGCTCTCCCTGGAGTGCTGGGGCGGTGCCACCTACGACGTCGCCCTGCGCTTCCTCGCCGAGGACCCCTGGGAGCGGCTGGCGGCCCTGCGCGAGGCGGTGCCCAACCTCTGCCTGCAGATGCTGCTGCGCGGCCGCAACACCGTCGGCTACACCCCTTACCCGACCGAAGTCACCGACGCCTTCGTCCAGGAGGCCGCGGTCACCGGCATCGACATCTTCCGCATCTTCGACGCCCTCAACGACGTCAACCAGATGCGCCCCGCCATCGACGCCGTCCGCGAGACCGGCACTGCCATCGCCGAGGTCGCCCTCTGCTACACGGCCGACCTGTCCGACCCCTCCGAGCGGCTCTACACGCTCGACTACTACCTGCGCCTGGCCGAACAGATCGTCGAGGCGGGCGCCCACGTCCTGGCCGTCAAGGACATGGCCGGACTGCTGCGCGCCCCGGCCGCCGCGACCCTGGTGTCCGCCCTGCGCCGCGAGTTCGACCTCCCCGTCCACCTGCACACCCACGACACCGCCGGCGGACAGCTCGCCACCTATCTCGCCGCGATCCAGGCGGGCGCCGACGCCGTGGACGGAGCGGTCGCCTCCATGGCCGGCACCACCTCGCAGCCGTCGCTGTCCGCGCTCGTCGCGGCCACCGACCACTCGGAGCACCCCACCGGCCTGGACCTCCAGGCCGTCGGCGACCTGGAGCCGTACTGGGAGAGCGTCCGCAAGGTCTACGCGCCCTTCGAGGCCGGCCTGGCCTCACCGACCGGCCGCGTCTACCACCACGAGATCCCCGGCGGTCAGCTCTCCAACCTGCGCACCCAGGCGATCGCGCTGGGCCTGGGCGACCGCTTCGAGGACATCGAGGCGATGTACGCCGCCGCCGACCGCATGCTCGGCCGCCTGGTGAAGGTCACGCCCTCCTCCAAGGTGGTCGGCGACCTCGCCCTGCACCTCGTGGGCGCGGGCGTCTCCCCGGCGGACTTCGAGGAGTCCCCGGACCGCTTCGACATCCCCGACTCGGTCATCGGCTTCCTGCGCGGCGAACTGGGGACCCCGCCCGGCGGCTGGCCCGAGCCGTTCCGCACCAAGGCCCTGCGGGGGCGCGCCGAGGCCAAGCCCGTGCAGGACCTGAGCGCCGACGACCGGACCGGCCTCGCCAAGGACCGCCGGGCGACCCTCAACCGGCTGCTCTTCCCCGGCCCCACGCGGGAGTTCGACACCCACCGCAGCTCCTTCGGCGACACCAGCGTCCTGGACAGCAAGGACTTCTTCTACGGCCTGCGCCCGGGCAAGGAGTACACCGTCGACCTCGAACCCGGGGTGCGGCTGCTCATCGAGCTCCAGGCCATCGGCGACGCCGACGAGCGCGGCATGCGCACCGTGATGGCCACGCTCAACGGCCAGCTGCGGCCGATCCAGGTCCGCGACCACGCCGCCGCCTCCGACGTCCCCGTCACCGAGAAGGCCGACCGGACCGACCCCGGCCACGTGGCCGCCCCCTTCGCCGGCGTGGTCACCCTGGCCGTCGCCGAGGGCGACCAGGTGTCGGCGGGCGCCACGGTGGCGACCATCGAGGCCATGAAGATGGAAGCCGCGATCACCGCCCCGAAGGACGGCACGGTGTCCCGGCTGGCCATCAACCGCATCCAGCAGGTGGAGGGCGGCGACCTCCTGGTCGAACTCACCTGACCGGCCCGGACACCGGGCCCGCCGGACCACGCGGGACACCGCTGCGACGCGGGAGACGGCACCCCGGCCGCCTCCCGCGCGGTGGCCGACGAGCGGGCGGCGCCCGGGCTGCCGGGCGGCCCGGTGCCGGGGGTGTCCGGCCCTCCGGGCGCGCCGTAGGAGGCCGGAGGGGCTTCCGGCGGAACGGGCCGTCCGGCGGAACGGGCCCTCCGGCCGGCCGCGGAGCGCCCGGGGGCCGGCGGCGGGTGGCGGGCGCCGGGCGGGCCTGAAGCACCGGCCGGCGGAGCCAGGCGGCCCGGGGTACCTGGGCTCGACCACCTGGCCGCCCGGACGCCCAGCCCGCCCGGCGGCACCCGGAACAGCGGAACAGCGGAACAGCGGAACAGTGGAACACCGGAACACCGGCCGCCCGGAGCAACGACTGCGCTCCGCCATCCACCGCCGAGCCGCTGCCGCCGAGCCGCCGAGCCGCCGAGCCGTCGAATCGCCGAGCCACCGCGCCGAGGAGCCGCCCCACCCGGCCATTCCGGTGGTTTCGGTGAGGGTGCCGTGTGCTCGTGTGGCGCGGGGGTTACGGGAGCAGTATGAGCTCTTTGCGACGTGTTTCCCCTGTGCGTTCCCTCGCCGCCGTCTGTGCGCTGGGCGCCTCCGCCCTGCTGCTGACCGCCTGCGGGAGCAGCGGCACCGACCGTGCCGATGTCGCCGCGGCGGCCCCGACCAGCCCCGGCGCCACCTCGGCCACCGCGACCTCCGCCCCGCCCTCGCCCTCCGGTTCGCTGAGCGCGGAGCAGACCGAGCGCAAGGACCTGGTCAGCGCGGCGAAGGTGACCTGGGACAAGGCGGCCGACACGGCCGTCCAGGCGGTTCCCGACAGCCGGCTGGTGGGCCTGGAACTGAAGGCCACGCCCGCCGACGCGACGGCCTCGCCGGGGACCGCCTCCCCGGGAACGGCCTCTCCGGGCACCGCGAGTCCCAGCACGCCGGCCCCCGCCCCGTCGCCCGGCGCCCCGGAGTGGGAGGCCGAGGTCGCCACCGAGGACGGCACCGTGCACCGCATCGAGATCGACGCGGTCAGCGGCGAGGTCTTCCGCACCCGGGTCGAGGAGGACCAGAGCGCGGACGACAAGCAGGAGGTCGCCAACCGGCTCAACGACGCCACCCAGACCCCCGAGCAGGCCGTCAAGGCCGCCACCGACAAGGTCGACGGCACGGTCACCGCGCTCGAACTCGACCAGGACGACAACGAACAGGTGATGTGGTCCGTCGACGTCGTCAACCCCGACACCTGGGTGCTGACGGCCGTCGACGTCGACGCCGCCAGCGGCGAGGTCCAGCGCGAACAGGTCGACCGCGACTGACGGCCCGGCCGCGGGCCGCCCGCCTCCACCGGGCGGCCCGCGGGGCCCGTTCAGCCGAGGAAGTCGCCGACCAGGACGGCGAACTCGTCCGGCGTGGCGAGGCGGACACCGAGTTCCTCCGCCCTGGCACGCTTGGACCCGGCTCCCTCACCCGCCACGACGAGCGACGTCTTCCGCGACACGCTGGACGAGGAGCGTCCGCCGGCCCGTTCGACCAGTTCGTTCATCTCGTTGCGGGACAGCTTCTCCAACAGACCGGTCATCGCACCTGTGACCACCACCCGCATTCCGGCCAGCGGGCCCCGCGGCGCGGTTGCCGGCGCCCCCGCCGCGCCGCCACCGTCCGCGTCGGTGTCACCGGTGACCGCTTCCCCGTCCGGCGGGGGAGTGGCGCCGGGCTCGGCCATGGAGACGCCGGCCGCCACCAGCTTGTCCACGAGCGGTGCGAGCACGGCGAGTTCGGCCACGATCGCCGCGGCCTTCTCCGGCCCGATCCCGTCCACCCGCTGCATGGCCGCCGCGTCGGCGGCCCGGATTCGGTCCATGGTGGCGAAGTGCCGGGCGATGCGCCGCGACATGGATCTGCCGGTGCCGCGCACCCCGAGCGCGCACAGCACCCGCGACAGCGGCTGCTGCCTGGCCCGGTCGATCGCGGCGAGCAGGTTGTCGGTGCTCGTCTCCCCCATCCGCTCCAGCGCCAGCAGCTGTTCGCGCCGCAGGGCGAACAGGTCCGCGAGGTCGGTGACCAGACCGGCGTCGACGAGCTGGACGATCCGGGTGGACCCCAGGCCCTCGATGTCGAGCTGGTCGCGGCCGACGGCGTACGCCAGCGAGGCCACCAGGTGGCAGGTGCGCCCCTGGCCGCAGCGCCAGCGTTCCTCCCGCTTGTCGATGTCCGAGCCGCAGCGCGGACACCGCACGGGGAACTCCACCGGCCGCTCCCCGCCGGTCCGCAGATGCGCCACCGGGGCCTGGACGCGGGGGATCACGTCTCCCGCGCGCAGGACCATGACGTGGTCGCCCAGGCGCAGGTCCCGGCGGGTGATGTCGGCGGGGTTGTGCAGCGTGGCGTAGGTGATGGTGGAGCCGTCGAGGACGACCGGTTCGAGGACCGCGCGCGGGGCGATCACGCCGGTGCGGCCGACGTTCCACTCCACGTCCAGCAGCCGGGTGATCTTCTCCGCGGCCGGCAGCTTGTAGGCGACCGCCCAGCGGGGGGCGCGCGAGCCGGAGCCCGCCGCGTGCCGGTCGGCGGCGAGGTCGGCCTTGACGACGACCCCGTCGATGCCGAACGGCAGCTCCGCGCGGAGCGCGGCTATCTCCGCCACCCGTTCCAGCACCCGGTCGACGCTCTCCGCGACGATGTCCGCGGCCGCCGTGCGGGCGCTGGTGTGCACCCCCAACTCGTCGATGAGAACCATCAGTTCGCCGTAGGACAGCTCGCCGAGCCGGGCGGCGGTGGCGGGATCGGTGTCCGGCAGGGGAAGCAGCCCGTACCCGAAGAACGTCATCGGGACGGTGTAGGCGCGCTCCCTCGCCCGCAGGGTGCCCGCCGCGGCGTTGCGCGGGTTGGCGAACGGCTGCCCGCCGTGACCGGTGCGCACCTCGTTGGCGTACGCGAACTGCGCCGTGGTCATGAGGACTTCACCCCGCACCTCCAGGGTGACCGGTTCGGCCAGCCGCTCGGGCAGGCCCTCCACGGTGCCGATCGCGTGCGAGACGTCCTCCCCGGCCGTCCCGTCCCCACGAGTGATGAGCCGCGTCAGGCGGCCCCCGGTGTAACGGGCGGCGACGGCCAGACCGTCCAGCTTCGGCCCCACGCCGAACCGGGTGACGTCGCGTCCGACGCGGCGCGCCAGGGACGCCGTCCACGCGGTCAACTCCTCGGCGGAGAAGACGTTGTCGAGGCTGAGCATCGGCACCGTGTGCGGTACGTCGCCCCCGGCCGCGCCGCCCGCGACCTTGCCGGTGGGCGAACGGGGCAGCACCTGACCGGGGTGCGCCGCCTCCCAGGAGGCGATCTCGCGGACCAGGCGGTCGTAGGCGTCGTCGTCCAACGGCGAGGTGCCGCCCGCGTAGTAGGCGGCCGCCGCGTCGACGGCGGTGTCCACCGCACGGGCGTAGGAGGAGGCGTCCACGATCAGTGCTGCTGATGTCGTCATGACCGTCATCCTGCCGCCCGCCACTGACAATCGGGCCGCGCGCCCGGGCGGCCCCCGGCCTGCTCAGCGGGCCGGGGAGACGATCAGGCACCAGTAGCCGCCGTGGCTGCCGATGCCGATCCGGCCGCCCTGCGGCACCAGTGCCGGGTCCGGCGGACCCACCGACGCGACCGAGCACGCCGGGTCCCCGACGACCCCGGCGGCGGCCATGCGCCGCGCGGCGGCCACCGCGGCGGGGGAGGTGTACCAGGAGGTGGTCGGCCCGGTGAACGTCGGCGCCGTGGTCGGCACGGCCGAGGGGGACGGCGCGGCCGGCGTCGACGGGCGGGGCGTCGACGGGTGCGACGGGCTCGGCGTCGGTGCCGCCGTCCGGGTGACGGTCGGCGCCGGCGCGGTGCGCGAGGGGGAGGCGCCCGGCGGGCGGGTGACGGACCGGGACGGGGCCGTCCCGGGCGCCTCGGGAGAGGCGGGCGCCGGGGTACGGGAGGCGGGGGGCCGGGGGGTGGCGGACGGGGGGCGCGGCGTCGGGGCGGGCGAGGCCGTCCGGCGGGGCGGGGTGCCCTCGGTGGCCGTCGGCGCGGTGTCCGGTGCGCCGGGCGTCCGGCCGGCCGTGCGCGACGCCCCCGGAGTGGGGGCGGCCGTGCGGGTGGCCGGCGGCGCGGCTGAGCGGGACGCCGTCGGCGCGGCCGTGCGCGAGGCCGTCGGATCCGGTGTCGCGGTCGTGGTCCCGTCGTCCGTGGGCTCGGCCGTGCCGGGCGTCTCCGGGGGCGACGAGTAGGTCGGCAGCGGGTCCAGCGTCGGCAGGGTCAGGTCCGTCGAGGCGGACGGCGTGGGACTCGGTGTGTCGCCGTCCTGCGAGACCAACGCCCACACGCCGACGCCGCCGAGGGCGAGTGCGACGGCGCCGCCCACGATCCACGGGGCACGCCGGGGCGGGCGTCGGTGACGGTTCATGCACCCACTGTGCTACGGGACCGGTCGGAGCGCTCCCTCGCCGACTCCACCGGGGAGAGCCCTCCCCCGGCCCCGGTACCGGCCGCCGAGCCCCCGGCCGGCGTGATCCGGGCCCGCGCCGGTGGCGGGGACGCCCGTACGGCCGGGGCCGTACGCACCGGCCCCCGCGGTGCCCGGCCGCGGGCCGTGCCGGCAGGTGCGAGCGGGCACGCCCCGTCGCGCAGCCGGTGCGGGATCACCTGACCGGCGGTGCGCTCCCCCCGCCGGGACCGTGCTCGTGCGGAGGCATCTGGTCCATCGCCGCGAGCTGCAGCCGCAGCGCCAGCCGGGTACGGGGGGAGGAGACGTCCACGGCGGCCACCTCCTCCAGCTTGCGCAGCCGGTAGCGCAGGGTGTTGGGGTGGACCCGCAGCACCCGCGCGGCGCTCTGCGGATCCCCGAAGTAGTCCAGCCAGGCCGCGAGGGTCGCGAGATAGGGCGTGCCGTGCTCCTCGTCGTGGTCGCGCAGCCCGGCGAGCGGACCGCCGAGGAGACCGGAGTCGATGCCGACGGCGGCCCGGGCGCGCTCGACGACGACGGTGTCCCAGGCGTCCTCCATCAGCACCGTCCCCGCCCCGGTGCCCCGTGGCAGCCGGCCGCCGCCGATCAGCCGGTGCAGCTCGACGGCCTCCGCCCGGGAGCGCGGCAGCCGGTCGGGGGCGGACACCGGGCTGCCGGCGGCCGCGTACAGCCCGGGGTCGTGCGCCCGCACCTCGGCCAGGACGTGCCGCAGCCAGCGCAGGCTGCCGGCCTCGGCGGCCGCCGGGGCGCCCGGAGTGCCGCGCCGGGTGCCGCGCGGACGGTCGGTGACCAGCGCGAAGAGCAGCCCGTCGAGGTCCGCCAGCAGCGGCTGGTGCCAGCCGAAGCGGCGGGCGACCGACTCCCACAGGTCCAGCTGCCGGCGGATGTCGCCGGTGCCCTCCGGGGAGCCGAGCGCCACCACCCGCCACGGACCGGCGGGCAGGACCGGCCCGGCGTCGGGGCCGGCCTCGGTGCCCGGGGCGCCGGGAGCGAGGGCGGCACCCTCGCGCAGGGCCGCCCGCAGCTGCCCGGCCGACACCCGCCGGGCGATGCCCGCCTCGGCCCGCAGCCGCAGCAGGTGCAGGGCGATGACGGACGCCACGTCACTCAGCTCCCGGATGCGCTCCGGGGCGACGGGCGACTGGACCACGGCCCAGATGGAGCCCAGCCACTCCCCGCCCGCCCGGACCGGGACGATCAGCCGAGGCAGGGTGCCGTCGGGGCCCGCGGGGGTCCAGACCGGGTCCGCCGAGCGGGCCAGCCTGCGGAACACCCCGCTCGCCCGGAAGTGGGTGAGCGTCTCCGGCGGAACGCGTCGTCCCACGATCGTGGAGACCCGCGCCGGGTCGGTGGTGTCCTGCCGGGCCGAGTAGGCGAGCACCCGGGACTGCGCGTCCTCGACCGTCACCGGCGCGTCGATGATCTCGGCGGCCTTGTCGGCCAGGGCGAACAGGTCGTGGTGCGGGCCGGGCGCGCCGAACGCCCCCGCCCCGGGCGCGGCGGCATGGTCGAGGACACCCCGCAGCAGCCACACCACGTGCGCCCAGGAGGTGTGCGGCCGCAGCTCCACCAGGGCCGGGCCCGCCGCCCGCCGGGCGGCGCGGATCACCTGCCCGTCGGCGGCGACGGGACCCTTCAGCACGACGCCCGCGGCTCGCGCGGCGGCGGCCCGGTCCAGCAGCGCGAGGGCGTCCGCCCGGTCGGCGACCCCGACGCCCAGCACCAGCTCGCCCGGCCGTCCTCCCGCGTCGCCGGGCTCGGCGAGGCTGACGTCGTGCACCTCTGCGTCCCCGGCCGCGACGACCGTGCGCAGGAAGCCCGCGCCGAGGGCGTCCACCAGGTCGGTGACGGCGATCATGGCCCGCACCCTGGGGCGACGGGGCGTACGCACGTGGTCATGCACACATTGTGGCCCACCCGGATGGTGCGCGGAGCACCATCCGTACGCGCTCCCTTGGCCGAACGGCACAAAGACAACGTCCCCCGGCCGGGCCCACCATCGAGATACGCCCCCCTTTCCTTGTTCCTTCCCTGTCCCCGGCAGTACGTGAGAAGAGGTTCCGCATGGCCCGCCCTTCCTCGCCCGCATCCAACGGCCCGAGCCGTGTCGCCGTCGTCGGCGCCGGCATGGTCGGTCTGTCCACCGCCTGGTTCCTTCAGGAGCGGGGCGTCGAGGTGACCGTCTACGACCGTGAGGGCGTCGCCGCGGGTTCGTCCTGGGGCAACGCCGGATGGCTGACGCCCGGGCTGGCCACGCCGCTGCCGGAACCCGCCGTCCTCACCTACGGCGTGCGCGCGGTGCTCAGCCCGTCGTCCCCGGTCTACGTGCCGCCGAGCGCGAACCCGAGCCTGCTGAGGTTCCTGACCGGCTTCGCCCGCAACAGCACCGCCACCCGGTGGCTGCGTGCCATGCGCGCGCTGGTCCCCATCAACGACCTGTCGCTGTCCAGCTTCGACCTGCTGGCCGACGGCGGTGTCGAGGCCCGCACCCTCGACGCCAAGTCGTTCCTCGCGGCCTACCGTACGGCCGAGGAGCGCAAGGTCCTGCTCGAGGAGCTGGAGCAGATCCACGCGGCGGGCCAGAGCATGGAGTTCGACGTGCTCGACGGCGACGAGGCCCGGGGCGTCGAGCCGTCCCTGTCGGACGAGATCGGCGCGGCCATCCGGCTGCACGGCCAGCGCTACATCGACCCCGGTCACTTCGTGCACGCCCTGGCGGACGCCGTCCGCGCCCGGGGCGGGCGGATCGAGGAGCGCACGGAGATCACCGACCTGCACGACACCGGCAGCACCGTCGCGATCCGTACCGCGGACGGCGCGGTCGAGCGCTTCGACTCGGTCGTCCTGGCCACCGGTGCCTGGCTCGGCCGGCACGCCCGGAAGTTCGGCGTCCGCTCCGTGGTCCAGGCGGGCCGCGGCTACAGCTTCAGCGTGCCGATCGAGCACGTCCCGACCGGCCCGGTCTACTTCCCCGCCCAGCGGGTCGCGTGCACCCCGCTCGGGGACCGGCTGCGCGTCGCCGGGATGATGGAGTTCCGCAAGCCGGAGGCACCGCTGGACTCGCGCCGGATCAACGCCATCGCCGAGGCCGCGCGGCCGCTGCTGCGCGGGGCGGACCTGAACGCCCGCCAGGACGAGTGGGTCGGCTCGCGTCCGTGCACGACCGACGGTCTCCCGCTCATCGGGGCCACCAGGTCGCCCCGGGTCTTCGCCGCGGGCGGCCACGGCATGTGGGGCATCACCCTGGGCCCGGCCACCGGTCTGCTGCTGGCCGAGACCATGGTCACCGGACGCCGTCCGGCGGAGCTGGCGCCGTTCGACCCGCTGCGCTGACCCTCCTCGCCGCGGGGCGGGGGCGGCACCACGGTCCGCCCCCGCCCCGCGGCGCGCCCGACACGGGCCGGCGGCGCGCCCGACACGGGCCGGCGGCGCGCCCGACACGGGCCGGCGGCGCGCCCGACACGGGCCGGCGGCGCGCCCGACACGGGCCGGCGGGACCGGGCGGGGAGCCCGCCGGTCCGTAGCATGACGCGCATGACGACCGGCACCGTCCCCGGCCTGATGAAGGCCGCCTGCATCGACGCCGTCGGCCCGGCCGACGCGATCCGCCACCGGGACCTCCCCGTACCGTCGTACGGCCCCACCGACGTCCTCGTCCGGGTGCGCGCCGTCGCCGTCAACCCGGTGGACACCTTCGTGCGCTCCGGTGCCTACGCCACCCCCGTCCCCTTCCCGTTCGTCGTCGGCCGCGATCTGGTCGGGGAGGTCGCCGCGGCCGGACCCGGCGCGGTCGGGTTCGCTCCCGGCGACCGGGTGTGGTGCAACAGCCTGGGGCACGCCGGCCGTCAGGGAGCCTCGGCCCAGTACGCGACCGTCGCCGCGGACCGGCTCTACCCGGTCCCGCCCGGCGTCGACGAGGAGCAGCTGGTGGCCGCCGCGCACCCCGCCGCCTCCGCCTGGCTGGCACTGTTCCGGCACGGCGGGCTGACCTGCGGGGACACCGTCTACATCGGCGGCGCGGCCGGGAACGTCGGCGGCGCCGCCGTCGCCCTGGCCGCCGCGGCCGGGGCGCGCGTCCTGTGCACCGCGCGGGCCGAGGACGTCCCGGCGGTCCGCGCCCTGGGCGCCGCCGAGGTTCTCGACTACCGGGCGCCGGACCTGACCGCGCGACTGCGCCGGGCCGCGCCCGATGGCGTCGACCTCCACCTCGACACCTCCGGGCGCGGGTCCCTGGCCGACTCCGTGGACCTGCTGGCCCACGGCGGGCGCCTGGTCGTGATGGTGGGACTGGGCGGCGGTCCGGGCGAGCTGGCACCGGGCAGCCTCTACGCCAAGGACGCGAGCATCGTGGGGTTCGCCATCAGCAACGCCTCCTCGAGCGACCTCGCCACCGCGGCCCGGGCCGTCGGGCGCCTGCTGAGCGCGTCCCCGTGGCGCCCGCGCATCGCGGACCGGCTGCCGCTGTCGAGGGCGGCGGAGGCCCACCGCAGGCTGGAGGCCCGGGAGGTCCGCGGCCGGCTGGTCCTCACGGTCGCCTGAGCCGTCCCCGGCGTGGCGGGGACGCCGCCGGGTACCCGGCGCGCCATGCAGTGGCAACAGGTGCAGCAGGGACCGTCGGCGGTGTACGTGGTGGTGCTCGACCCGGGCGAGGACGCCGTCCGCGCACTCACCGCCTTCGCCCGGGAGCGGTCGCTGGGCGCCTCCCAGATCACCGCCGTGGGCGCCTTCTCCGAGGCGGTCGTCGGCTGGTTCGACCGGGAGGCCATGGACTACCGGCCCATCCCGGTCGAGGAGCAGTGCGAGGTGCTCTCGCTCATCGGTGACGTCGCCGTCGCCGACGACGGGCCGGCACCGCACCTGCACGTCGTGCTCGGCCTGTCCGACGGCTCCACCCGCGGCGGCCACCTGCTGTCGGGCCGCGTCTGGCCGACGCTGGAGGTCATCGTCCGGGACAGCCCCGCCGAGCTGGCCAAGACCCACCACCCCGAGCTGGGCCTCGCCCTGATCGACCTCGGCTGAGCGGGGACGGGGGACGTGTCAGCCGGCCGGGGAAGAGGACGCGGGGACCTCGCGCAGACGGGCCAGTTCGCGGTTCATCTCCGCGAGGAAGCGGGCGACCACCAGCAGCTCGTCCCGGGTGAAGCGGCCGCGCGCGGTGTCGGTGCTGCGGGCCAGCGGCTGGAAGAACTCCCGCGCGACCTCCCTGGCGGCGTCCGCGTAGTGCAGGTGCACCACGCGGCGGTCCTCGACCGCCCGGACCCGCCGTATGTGCCCGGCCTTCTCCAGGCGGTCGACGCAGGCGGTCATCGCACCCGACGTCAGGTTCAGGTGCCTGCGCAGACGGCCGGGCGTCATCGGGCCGAGCGCCGGGTCGTCGTCCAGGATCGCGATCAGCGCCCGCATGTCGGTCAGGTGCAGATCCTGGGCCTGCGCGAACTCCTCGGTGACACGGTTCAGCTCGCCGTTCATGCGGCGCAACAGAACCGCGAACGACTGCAACCCCGTGGGGTCGTCCTGCGGAACAAGGGGCGAGGGGGTGCTGACCGGGCCGCTCATGGGCCCAGTATATATTTGCTCGACCATCGAGATACTCGACCGATGAGTTAATCCCCGCTCCCTTGCATGTCCCCATCCCGTGTCGTCCGCAGCATCCGGAGGAGCTTGATGAGAACCGCACCGCGCTGGGCCCGGTGGGCCGTACCGCTCGTCCTGCTGGTGGTGTGGCTGGGCGTGGGCGGCACCCTCGGGCCGTACGCGGGCAAGCTGGGCGAGGTCGCCACCAACGACCAGTCGACGTTCCTGCCCGAGAGCGCCGAGTCCACCCAGGTCCTGGAGGCCCGCGAGGCCTTCGACCAGTCCGGTACGCAGCCCGCCATCGTGGTCTGGACGGCGGACGGCGACCGCATCACCGGCGCCCAGCGGGCCGCGGCCACCGAGGCCGTCGCCGGGCTCGCCGGGCAGCCCGGCGTCGTCGAACGCCCGTCACCCGCCTTCGTCTCCGACGACGGCCTGGCCCTGCAGGCGGTCGTCCAGCTGGAGTCCGACCTCGGCGACGAACTCCCCGAGGTCCTGGAGGACGTACGCCGGGCCGCGGGGGACGTCCCCGGGACCACGGCGCAGATCGCGGGACCCGCCGCCAGCCAGGCCGACCTCTCCGACGCCTTCGCCGGCATCGACGGACTGCTGCTGGGCGTGGCCCTGAGCGCCGTCCTGCTGATCCTCCTGCTCGTCTACCGCAGCGTCCTGCTGCCCTTCGTGATCATCCTGGGCTCGGTGTTCGCCCTCGCGCTGGCGTGCGCGGTGGTCTACGTCCTGGCCGACCGGGACGTCGTCATGGTCGACGGCCAGGTCCAGGGCATCCTGTCCATCCTCGTGATCGGCGCCGCCACCGACTACGCCCTGCTGCTGGCCGCCCGCTTCCGCGAGGAACTCGCGCTGCGGGACGACCGGGCGGCGGCCGCCCTGGTCGCGGTGCGCCGCTCCTTCGGCGCGATCACCGCCAGCGCCGCCACCGTGGCCCTCGGCCTGCTGGCCCTGCTCGCCAGCGACCTCACCAACACCCGCGCCCTCGGACCCGTGGGCGCCATCGGCATCGCGTGCGCCGTGCTCTCCACGCTGACGTTCCTGCCCGCCGTGCTGGCCCTGCTCGGGCGGGCCGCCTACTGGCCGTCCCGGCCGAAGGCGCCCGCCACGGACGAGGAGGACAAGGGACTCTGGCACCGCGTCGCGGCGACCGTGGACCGCCGCCCACGCCGTACCTGGGTCGTCACCGCGCTGGGCCTGGCCCTCCTCGCGGGCTTCTCCTCCACCCTGACCGCCAAGGGCGTGCCGCTCGACGAGATCTTCGTCAACGACGCCCCCTCGGTCGCCGCCCAGAAGACGCTCGCCGAGCACTACCCGGGCGGCTCGGGCAACCCCGCCGTCGTCATCGCCGGCGCCGACCGCGCCGCCGAGGTGACCGCCGCCGCCAAGGACACCGAGGGCGTCGCGTCGGCCGCCCCCGTCTCCGAGTCGGGACGGCCGGGAGGCGGCGAACCCCTCGTCGTCGACGGCCGGGTCCGCATCGACGTCACCCTCAGTGACCCCGCGGACAGCGACGCCGCCAAGGACACCGTCCAGCGGCTGCGGGACGCGGTGCACGCCGTGCCCGACGCCGACGCGCTGGTCGGCGGCTACACCGCCCAGCAGTACGACACCCAGCAGACGGCCTCGCGCGACCGGATGGTCATCGTGCCCGTCGTGCTCGGCATCATCCTGCTGATCCTGGTGGCCCTGCTGCGCTCCCTGCTCGTCCCCGTGCTCCTGGTGGCGACGGTCGCGCTGAACTACCTGGCGACCCTCGGGGTGGCGGTCCTCGTCTTCGAGCACCTGCTCGGCATCAGCGGCATGGACGCCTCGGTCCCCCTGTACGGCTTCGTGTTCCTGGTCGCCCTGGGCGTGGACTACAACATCTTCCTGATGTCCCGGGTGCGGGAGGAGGCCAGGACGCTCGGCTCCCGGCGGGGCGTCCTGCGCGGACTCACCACGACCGGCGGGGTGATCACCTCGGCCGGCGTGGTGCTCGCCGCCACCTTCGCCGCGCTCATGGTCATCCCGCTGGTGTTCCTGGTCCAGCTCGCGTTCATCGTCGCCTTCGGCGTCCTGCTCGACACCCTGGTGGTCCGGTCGCTGCTGGTGCCCGCCCTGGTGATCGACATCGGCCCCCGGGCCTGGTGGCCCAGCTCCCTGGCCCGCGGCGGCCCCGGCACGCCCGCCGCCGGCACCGCCGGGGCGAAGGCCGGGGACCGCGCGTAGGTCCTGTCGTCGAATGCCCGTCGTCCGCCCGCACGGCAGACGGGAATGTGACGACAGGGCCCGGCAGCGGGGGCCCGGCACGGGAGCGCGACGCCGCGCCCCGCGCCGGGCCTCGGCGCCCTACGCTCCGGCGGCGCCCGGCAGCGGCCGGACGGTGAGGATCTGCTGCGCGTGCCCGACCGGCCCCTCGACGTCGTGGAGGACGGTACTGGTGATGCCGTGCCCGGCGGGGCCGAAGGCGACGGTGGTGTCGAGCCCGGTCCAGCGCCCCGCCGGCTGCCGGTGGAGGTGGATCGTGAGGTCCACGTTGGGGAACATCCAGGCGGTCGGCGGCTGCCTCACCGCGATGCCGTTGGCGGTGTCGACCAGCGCGACGAACGACGCGAGCGCGCCGACGCGCTGCCCGGCGACGAGGTCGAGCCCGGTGGAGAGCCAGGCCGTGCCGCGGCCCGGCCGCGGGGGAGCCACCGGCCGCACGTCCAGGGAGGCCACGTACCCGCCGGGCCAGACCGAGTCCATCGGCCAGGGCGCGAGACTTTCGGGGGCCGGGAGCCGGTCGTCGGGTCCACCGGCGACGGCGGACGTGTCGTGCGGCGCCAGCAGCCAGGCACGGGCCCGCACCACGGGCCGGCCGGCGATCAGCGCCACCGCCTCGAGCAGCTCTATCGTGCGGCCGGGCCGGATGGACTCCACCCGGATCTCGCACTCGTCCAGGGCCAGGCGGCCGAGGATGTCGTAACTGATGCGCGCCAGGGGCAGCGCCCGTTCCGGCCGTCCTGCGAGAAACCGGTCGATCGCGTGGACGATCAGTCCGCCGAGCGGGCTGAAGTGCAGCTCGTCGGTGTCCCACGCGCCGCTCGCGTGCGCGGTGGGCTTGTAGCGGTGCTCGTCGATGGCCTCGTAGTAACTGCCGCGGTACAACGGATGGTCCTCGTGCTTCGGTCGGCGGACGGCGGATGCCGGTGTCCGCCGACCGTACCCGGAGGGACCGTCCGCGGGTGAGGCCGGTCAGAGCCCGTCCAGCTCGGTGAGCAGACCGGCGTCGCGCATGCCGGGCAGCGCGTACCCCTCCTCCTCGTCCCAGTCGACGTCCAGGTCGTCCAGGTGCACGTGCCACGCCGCGCCGGGCAGGGCGCGGCGCAGCGCGGTGACGGAGTCCAGCACGTGGGCGATCACCGGCAGCACCCGGTCCGGGGCGCTCGGCAGCTTGGTCGAACCGGCCAGCACCTGCTCCGGCGCGCCGCCCCCGCCCTCGTAGAGGTGCAGACCCTCCTCGCCGGGGTGGGGGAAGGACGCGTCCCGGGCGGCGGCGATCCGGCCGACGGCGGCGGTCTCGGCGTCCGTCAGCGGCTCGTCCCGCCGGGCGGTGTAGTAGAGGGAGACGCTCATGGCACGAGCGTATCGACGGCCTGCGACAACGGCCCGGCAGCCGGGGCGCCGCCGCGCGTGGCCCGGGGCCCGGCGAAGGCGGGCCCCGGGACGGAGCGGGCGGCGGTCAGGGAGCGGCGGGGGCGGTGAACGCCGCCGCGTGCTCGGCCGCCCACTGCGCGAAGGTGCGGGCCGGCCGGCCGGTGACCTTCTCGACGGTGTCGAGGACCGTGCGGCCGGCCTCCGGGGTGTTGCCGTACATCTCCAGCAGGAAGCCGATCACCTCCTCGGGCTGCCCCGCGGCCCGCCACCGCGCGACGGCCTCCTCCTCGGTCAGCTCCACCAGGGCGATCTCCCGGCCGCGGGCGGCGGCGATCGCCGCGACCTTGTCCCGCACGGTCAAATTCTCGGGTCCGGTGATCACGTACTCCTGGCGCGCATGACCCTCCTCGGTGAGGGCGACCGCGGCGACGGCGCCGATGTCCGCCTCGTGCACCATGGCGCTCAGCCGGGAGACGAACGGCTCGCGCACCTCGTCCGCCCGCACGATCCCCTCCGCCCACTCCAGGGCGTTGGCCATGAACTCGACGGGCATCAGCACGGTCCAGTCGACCGCGTCGTCGGCGCGTACGGCGTCCTCCAGCGGGGTCGGCCCGCCGCCGTGCAGCACGGTCACCCGGCGCACCCCGGCCGCGCGGGCGGCGGCGAGGAGCGGCGGACCGGTCTCCAGCGGGGCGAACCCCCCGCCGTCGAAGGTGATCAGGTGCAGGCCGGTGACGCCCTCCAGGGCGGGGGCCAGGGTGCCGGGTTCGGTCAGGTCGCCCCGGACCACCTCGACGCCGGCCGGGAGGCCGGCGCGGGACGGGTCCCGGGTCAGCGCCCGCACCGCGTGGCCGCGGGCGAGCAGTCCGGCGACGACCTGCCGGCCGACGGTGCCGGTGGCGCCGGTGACGAGAATCCTCTGCGTGTGGGTCATGGGGCGACCGTAGGAAGCCTTGCGGTCAGCCGCTGTCCGCGGACTCCGCGGACTCCGCGGCTCGCGCGGGACGGTGCGGGCGGGCTCGGAACATCAGAACGCGGACTCGCGCACGCTCACCCGGTCCGGGGAACCGGCGGTCGCGGTGACCTCGGAGCGCCGGCGCGGGCCGGAGAACGTCACCGTCAGCGCCTGCGGGGAGCCCTGCTGCGTACTCACCGTGAACCCCTGGTTCGGCACCGCGGAGATCAGGCACACCCGGCCACCGCCGAAGCGCACGGTGGCCTTCCCGCCCTGCGAGGGCACCGTGTGCACCCCGGAGCCGGGCCCCGCACACCCCGGGTCGCCGCCGCCGGTGTCCGTCGGCCGGGGCGCGGGCCGGGACGCCGGGGCGCGCGTCGGGCTCGGCTCGGGCGCGGCCTCGGTCGTGCGGGACGGCGAGGGGCTCGGCTTCCGGGTGCTGGGCGACGCACTGGGGGAGGGGGCGGCGCTGGACGGCGGGGCGGACCGGGTGGCCGGCGGCAGCTCCTCCGGCGCCGACTGGGCGACCGGCGCCGTGGGACGGGTGGAATCCACGACGAAGGAGATGGTGACGATGACGGCGGTCACACTCGCTGCCGTGCAGGACAGCCATATCAGCAGGTAGCGCAGGAGGCGGGGCACGACACCATGGTGACGGACCCGCTAACGTTTCCGCTCATGGCCTCCGTACTGGTCGTCGAGGACGACGCCGTCATCCGGGCCGCGCTGATCGAGGTCCTCAGCGGACACGGCCACGCCGTGAAGACCGCCCACCAGGGCTTCGAGGCGCTGCGCGAGATCACCCAGAGCCCGCCGGACATCGTCGTGCTCGACCTCGGGCTGCCCGATCTCGACGGCCTCGACGTGCTCCGCATGATCCGCGGGATATCCCGCGTGCCCGTCCTCGTCGCCACCGCCCGCGACGACGACACCGAGATCATCCGGCTGCTCAACGCCGGCGCCGACGACTACATGGTCAAGCCGTTCTCCGGCGGCCAGCTCCTGGCCCGGCTGGGCGCGGTGCTGCGCCGTTCGGCGCCCGCCGACGTCCCCGCCCCGCGGCAGCCGGCGCTGCACATCGGGGACCTGCACATCGACCCCACCGCGCGCACGGCCCACCTGGCGGGCCGGGAGCTGCCGCTGACCCGCCGCGAGTTCGACCTGCTCGCCTACCTGGCCGCGCACGCCGACCAGGTCGTGTCGCGGCGGCGCATCCTCACCGAGGTGTGGCAGCAGCCGTACCTGGAGGAACAGACGGTCGACGTCCACCTGTCCGCGCTGCGCCGGAAGCTGGGGGAGAAGGCGCGCCAGCCGCGCTACCTGCGCACCGTGCGCGGCATCGGCATCAAGCTGGTCGGCAGCCCGTGAGACGCGCCCTCGCCGGGATCGCGCTCGCCGTCACGTCGATGGTGGCCCTGTCCTTCCTGATACCGCTCGCCCTGCTCGTCCGCGAGCAGGCCCGCGACCAGGCCACCACCGTCGCCGAGCAGCGCGCCTCGGCCCTGTCCCCGGTGCTGGCGCTCACCACCCGGCGCGCCGACGTGGAGCAGGCCCTCGGCGAGATCGGCTCCCCGGACCGGCTCGCGGTGCGGCTGCCCGACGGCGACGTGGTCGGACGGTCGCACGCCCCCCGCAGTGCCCTGGACCGCGCGGTGGAGGACCGGCAGACGCTGGCCCTGGACACCGACGACGGCTGGAGCTACCTGCAGCCCGTGGTGCTGCGGGGCGACCGGGTCGCGGTCGTGGAGTCCTGGGTGCCCGCCGCCGATCTCAGCCGGGGCGTCGCCGCGTCCTGGGGGGTGATGGCGCTGCTGGCCCTCGGGCTGGTCGGCGGTTCCGTCCTGGTCGCCGACCGGCTGGGTGCCCGGGTGGTCCGCTCCTCGCGCAGCCTGAAGAAGGCCTCGCTCGCGCTCGGTTCGGGCGACCTCGACGTCCGGGTCGAACCGGACGGGCCCCCCGAGCTGCAGGAGGCCGGGGCCGCGTTCAACACCATGGCCGACCGGGTCGTGGACCTGCTCGCCGTCGAGCGCGAACTCGTCGCCGATCTCTCCCACCGGCTGCGCACGCCGCTCACCGCGCTGTGCCTGGAGGCGGACCGGATGGGGCCCACCCCCAGCGCCCGCCGGATCGCCGAGGCGGCCGCCCAGCTGGAGAGCGAACTCGACGCGGTGATCACGGCGGCCCGCGCACCGCTGGCCGTGTCGCAGCCGGGCGGCGCGGCCCACGATCCGGCGAGACCCTGCGACGTGTCGGAGGTGGTCGCCGTGCGCCTGGACTTCTGGGCCGTGCTGGCCACCCAGCAGGACCGGCCGTGGGAACGCTACTTCACCCCGCGGCCCACTCCCGTCCGCTTCTCGCCGGACGACCTGGCGGCCGTGGTGGACGCCCTGATCGGGAACGTCTTCCGGCACACGCCGGTCGGGACCGCCTTCGCCGTCCGGGTGGAGCGGGCCGACGAGCGGGTCCTGCTCACCGTCGACGACGCGGGTCCGGGGGTGGCCGACCCGGAGGCGGCGCTGACGCGCGGGGTCAGCGTCGGCGGCTCCACCGGCCTGGGCCTGGACATCGTGGCCCGCGCGGCCCGGGCGGCCGACGGAGAACTGACGATCACCCGCGCGCCGATGGGCGGCGCACGGGTGCGGGTGTCGTTCCTTCTGGCCCCGGAGCGGGGCTGAGCGGGACCGTCAGCGGCTCGCGCCGAAGTTCTGGGTCCACCAGGGGCCGCCGTCGCCGAAGTGGACGCCGACGCCTATCTCCTTGAAGGAGCAGTTGAGGATGTTGGCGCGGTGGCCGGGGCTGTTCATCCAGGCCTTCATCACCGACGCGGCGTCGGCCTGCCCCCGGGCTATGTTCTCGCCCAGCGTCGACCACTGGTAGCCCGCGGCCTCGACCCGGCTGGCCATGGTGGAGCCGTCGGGGCCCGTGTGGGACATCACGCCGCTCGCGGCCATCACGTCGCTGTAGTCGTCCGCCGCACGGGTCAGCTTGGCGTTGGCCTTCAGCGGGGAGCAGCCGGCCGAGGCCCGCTCCTTGTTGACCAGCGTGATCACCTGCGACTCGGTGCTGCCGTCGGAGCTGCCGGAACCCCCCGAACCGCCGGAGCCACCGGAACCGCCGGAACCGCCCGAACCCGAGCCGGAACCGCTGCCCGGGCGGCTGCCGCCCGCCTGCGCGGCGGGACGCTCGGGAGCCTTCGCCGCCGCCGTCGGGGTCGCGGTGGCGGACGGGCTCCGCGACGCCTTCGCCTTCTTCTCGTCCTTGTCCTTCTCGTCCTTGTCCTTCTTGCCGGGGGACGGCTCGGCGCTCGCATCGGCGCTGTCGGACGGCGAGGAGGAGGGCGCCGTCTCCGCGGCCGACGGCGCGTCGTCGACCGAGCTCGCGGCCACCCGGTCCGAGGCCCCGCCGTCACCGCCGTCGTCACCGATGCCGGTGAGGGCGAAGCCGACCCCGGCCGTCAGGACGGCGGTACCGAGCACCAGGGCGGTGTTGCGCGTCCGGTGCCCGCCGGGGCGGGCGTGGGAGCGGGACGGGCGGGAGGCTCGGCGGGAACCCATGCGTGAGACACCTCGGTCGGTCGGTCGGAGGGAGACCCGGTGGGCGCGACCGCACCCACCGGGACTGTGGGGGTGCTGCGAGCGTAGGGCGCGGAGGATGGGATTCCGCCGTGCGAAGGTCAACTTCAAGAAGCCTTAAGAAAACCGCCAAGGTCCGCTGAGGTCGGACGGCCCGCCGGGCCCGGACCGGCCGCCCGGAGGTCCGACGAATGGCGTTTTGTCTGCTTTACCGTGTTCCGGTGCGATCTGTGCCCAAGTGGACCCTGATCTCGTCGGGATGCGCGCCCCTCGTGCTGGCCGGGGGCTGGGCGGTCGCGGGGCGGCTCGAAGGGCCCGCCTACGATCCCGTCACGCAGACCATCAGCGCGCTGGCGTCCGACGGAGCGGCCGGGGCGTGGGTGATGACGGCGGCGCTGATGGCCCTGGGCGTGTGCCACCTGCTGACGGCGTGGGGTCTGCGCGCCGCGGCGCCGGCCGGGCGGGCGGCGCTGGCCTGCGGGGGAGTGTCGGCGGTGGTGGTCGCCCTGGTGCCCGCGCCGAGCAGCGGCGGCTCGCTCCACCACGGCTCGGCCGTCGTGGCCGGCTTCACCCTCCTCGCCCTGTGGCCGGTCCTGGCCGCCGACCGCACCCGCACGGCACCGTGGCCGCTGTGGCCTGCCGTCGCCCTCGGCGTGACGCTGCTGATGGGGGGCGGGGCGCTCTGGTTCCTGTTCGAGATGGACGCCGACGGCGCCGCCGGACTGGCCGAACGCGCGGTGACGTCCCTGCAGTCGGTGTGGCCCTTCGTGGTCTGTGCCGCGTGCGTCCGCCGTGCCCGGAGCCCGTACCGCGCCACCGCGTCCTGACGGCCGGCGGGGGCTACTCCGGGGGCGTCGGCGTGTCGTGGGTGCGGTACATGGCCTGGACGTCCAGTTCCAGCTGGACGGTGGGGCCGACCACCGCGATCCCGCGGGCCAGCATGGACCGCCAGTTGAGCGTGAAGTCCTCGCGGTGCAGTTCCGCCCGGGCCAGGGCCGCGCAGCGCAGTTCCTGCCCGTAGCCGCCGTTGACCGTGCCGAGGTAGGTGGTGTCCAGACCGACCGAGCGGCTGGTGCCGTGCATGGTGAGCGTGCCGTGCACGGTCCACTTCGAGCCGCCGTGGTACGCGAAGCGGCTGCTGACGAAGTCGATGAACGGGTAGCGCTCGACGTCGAGGAAGTCGGCGGACCGCAGGTGGTTGTCCCGGGTGCGGTTGCCGGTGGCGATGCTGGAGGCGTCGATGCGCACCGAGACCTGCGAGTCGGCCATGTCCGGCGCCACCCGGATACCGCCCTGGAACCGCGTGAACCGGCCGTGCACGTGGGCCATGCCGACGTGCTGGGCGATGAAGCGGATCGCGGTGTGCGGGGGGTCGAACAGCCAGGTCCCGGCGGACGGCAGCTCCAGCCGCCGCGCGGGCACGAGCTGCACCCGGGCCGGGGCGGGCGTGTGCCCGGCGTGTATCTCGACGCTCCGGCGGTCGGGGGAGAGCCCTTCGGCCGAGGTCAGCACGCTGTACGTGCCGGGCGGCAGCGCTGCCAGGAACAGCCCGTAGGGATCGGTGGTGCCCCGGGCGGCGACCCGGTGGCTGTCCAGGGCGGTCACCGTCACCTCGGCACCGCCGACGGGCTGCTCCATGCTGTCGACGACCGCGCAGCCGAACCCGCCGGCACCCGCCGGCAGGAGGGCGGAGAGATCCGGCGCGGAGGCGGGGGCGCCGTGATCGCGCCGTCGCCTCAGCAGTCCGAGGACCATGCTGTTCACACCTTTCGTCACACGTGCCACCGGCGCGCGAGTGTGCCGCGCCACTGTTCGCGGTTGCCAAGAGCGGTCGAGCAGAGGGACGGCGCACACCGGAGGCGGCCTGTTCCCGTTGTGATCATAAAGCCGCCGACAAGGAGCAGATCACCCCGCATCGGCTTCCTGGAGTGACGGACCGAGAGGACGGACCGTGCCGTTCATGCCCCTGTGTCCTGGTATGCGTGAGTTTCACGATCGATCGGCGGGTGTCGGTTTGCGTTCCGGTACCGGCAAAGTGTGAGCGGTGTGACGTCCGGTTCACGTCGGCCCCACGGGTCCCGCACCTGGTCGCAGGAATGGGCGGGGCGGCGAGGGCTACCCGGACCCTCGTCCGTGACGGAGGTCGCGGGCGTAGGGCAAAGGCTCTCTTTGCTTGTTCTTGACCTGCGTATAAGGTGGCGAACAGATGGACGAGCGCCCCTGTGGTGATCGTCCGCCTTCGTGCCCCCTCGTTGCCCCTTCGTTCGACCAGGCGGGACGAGATGTTTGGCACAGTATGAGGAGAGGTTGTGCGGGGGATGTGTCCCCCTGGGGCCCACGGTGGACGCAAGGGTGGAGGTTTCGTGTGATGAGCGGACCGGTCAGTGCGGTGAACGTTCCCGCCGACCGCGCCCACACCGGCCACCCCCGGTCCGGCCGCGGCGTGCCGGCCGCCGGCCGGCGCGCGCACGCCGACGCCCCCCGGGCCCGTCGGAGCGTCCTCCGCCCGGACCGCCGCGCCCTCGGCACCCGGTGCGCGGCCGCGCCCGCCCGTCGCTCCGGGTCCGCCCGCGGCTCCGACCCCGCCGGCGCCGGCGGACCGGTCCCCGCCTCCCGCCCTCGCGGCCGCACCGGCACCGCCGGCCGCCCGGCCCGTGCCGCCTTCCCGGTGACTCCGGTCACCGCCGCGCCCCTCGTCCGGCACCCCGGGGCGGGGGACGCATGAGCGGGCCCCCGGCCGGCGGCCGGATCGCGATCGACCGGCAGCACCCGGAGCTGTACCGGGCGCAGGCCGAGGTCGCCAAAGCGGTCCGTCGAGCCGCCCGCGAGGCCGGGCTGGACCGGACCCTGGTCGAACTCGTCAACATCCGCGCCTCGCAGATCAACGGCTGCGCCCCGTGTCTCGACGTCCACGTGAGAGCCGCGCTGCGAGGGGGAGAGTCGTCCCAGCGCCTCGCCGTGCTCCCGGCCTGGCGCGACACAGACCTCTTCACCCCCGCCGAACGCGCCGCGCTCGTCCTGACCGAGAGCCTCACCACCCTGCCGGACCCACGCGTCCAGGACCAGGATCATGCCGAGGCCGCCCGGCACCTCACGCCGGAGCAACTCTCGGCGGTGACCTGGATCGTGATCACCATCAACGCCTTCAACCGGGTGTCGATCGCGAGTCGCCACCCCGTGCATGAACGGGGGGCCGTGAGCCCGCCCGCAGTCCGTCCGCACAACCCCTAGAAAGGGCACGCATGACCTCCAGCGTCCGCCTCGATCCAGACCAGCGCCTTCGCGAGATCTCCTGGCGGCGCCCGTGAGCGAGGTGACAGACCGCCGTCGGCCCAAGAGCCAGACCACGGCCAAGCGGCGCATGCTGGGGGCCCAGCTGGCGGGCCGGGCACGCAACTTCCTGACGACCGAGGCGGGCAGTGTCGGCCTGCTGCTGGCCGCCGTCGTGATCGCCCTGACCTGGGCGAACTCACCCTGGTCCGACGCGTACACCTCGCTGTGGTCGACGGAGGCGTCCTTCTCCGTCGGCGGCGCCGACCTGTCCATGAACCTGGGCCACTGGGTCAGTGACGGCCTGATGGCGGTGTTCTTCTTCGTCATCGGCCTGGAGGTCCGTTACGAGGTCTCCGTCGGTGTGCTGAACAGCCGTCGGCGCATCGTCATCCCCGCCATGGCGGGCATCGGCGGCATGCTGATCCCCGTCCTGCTGTACCTGGCCGTCTCTCCCGGCGGCGAGGCCGCCAAGGGCTGGGGCATCGTCATCGGCACGGACACCGCCTTCATGCTGGGCGCGCTCGCCATCGTCGGACCGCGGTTGTCCACCCAGCTCCGCGTCTTCCTGCTGGCCATCACCGTCATCGACGACATCGTGGCCGTCACCGTCATCGGCTTCGTCTACTCCGGGTCGGTGCGCTACGGACCGCTGCTCCTCGCGCTCGCCCTCTGCGTGCTCCTGTCGAGCCTGACCCGGCTGGGGGTCTGGCGCGCCGCACCGTACGTGATCGTCGTGCTCGTCCTGTGGGTGGCCACCTACGAGGGCGGCCTGCACGCCTCCATCGCGGGGATGATCGGCGGTCTGCTCATCCCCGCCCAGGCGCCCGCACGTCACGCGGTGGAACGGGCGGCCAGGCTGTTCCGCGCCTTCCGGCAGTCGCCCCGGGCCGATGTGGGCATGACCGCCCGACGGGGCCTCAAGCAGGCCGTCTCGGTCAACGAGCGCCTGCAGACCGTGCTGCACCCCTGGAGCAGCTACTTCATCGTCCCGGTGTTCGCGCTCGCCAGCGCGGGCGTGGACCTGCGCGACGGCGTGCTGGCCGACGCCCTGACCTCCTGGGTCACCTGGGCCGTCGTCATCGGTCTGGTGCTCGGCAAGCTGCTGGGCGTCAGCGGCGGTGCGCTGCTGGGCACCCGGCTGGGACTCGGCAGCCTGCCGCGCGGTGTCGGCGAGGGCCAGGTGATGGGCGGCGGAGTCCTGTCCGGCATCGGCTTCACCGTCTCCCTGCTGATCGCCCAGCTGGCCTTCGCGGACAACGAGGACCTGCGTGCGCAGGCCACGGTGGGCATCCTGCTCGCGGCCGTCTTCGCCACCCTCCTCGGGTGGGTGGCGTTCCGTCTCGCCGCGGTCCTGCGCGGCGAGACGGAGGCCGACCTGCCGCGCTTCCTGGACGCGCCCGTCGACCCGGAGACGGACCACATCTCCGGCCCGGTGGACGCCCCGCTGACCCTGGTCGAGTACGGCGACTACGAGTGCCCGTTCTGCGCGCACGCCACGGGTGTGCTGCAGGAGCTGCGGGACCGGTTCGGCGACCGGCTGCGGTACGTCTACCGGCACCTCCCGCTGCCCGACGTGCACGAGCACTCCGAGCTCGCCGCCCGGGCCGCCGTCGCCGCCGACCAGCAGGGGCGCTTCTGGGACATGCACGACCTGCTGTTCGCGCACCGGGAGCACCTGGAGTTCGACGACGTCGTCGGGTACGCCGGAGACCTCGGGCTGGACATCGAGAAGTTCCTGGACGACCTCGACGACGAGCGGACGGCCGAGCGGGTGCGGCAGGACGTCGCCAGCGCGGAGGCCAGCGGTGCCACCGGAGCGCCGACGTTCTTCATCGGCAACCGCCGGCACACCGGACCGTACGACGCCGCGACCCTCGCCCGGGAGCTGGAGGCGTCCGACACCGGTGCGGTGACGTCGTGACGGCCGCGGACTAGCCGAGGCCCGCGCACGCACCCGCGCCTCCCGGACCGCATCGGTCAGGCGCGCGGACGGCGGCGCGGGCGGCACCGGCCGACGGGCCCGGCCGGGTGGGAGCAGCACGTCTCACACCCGGCCGGGCCCGTCGCCTCCCTGCAGGCGTTCCAGGTCGGAGGGCCGGACCTGGATGGCCACGACGGCGATCAGTGCGGCGAGCACGGCGAAGATCGCCGCCGCGACGAAGGCGGCCGAGACCCCGGCGGTGAGCACCTCGTCGGACCAGGGCGGCGGCAGTTCCCCGGTGCGCCGGAACTGCAGCCGCTCCGCCGGGTCGGCCTGCTGCAGGAACCGCGGGATCTGCCGCTCGGCCTCGTTGGTGCCGGCGGTGCTGGACATGGTGACCAGGATGGACAGGCCGAGCGAACCGCCCACCTGCTGGGTCGCGTTGAGCAGACCGGAGGCCGCGCCGGTCTCGGCGGTGCGGACGTTGGACAGCGCCATCAGCGTCAGCGAGACGAAGTTCATGCCCATGCCGAGGCTGAAGACCAGCATCGGCCCCAGGACACTGCCCGCGTAGGTCGAGTGGACGTCGGTCAGCGTCAGCCAGCCCAGGCCGGCCGCCGCCAGGATGGCGCCCGCGACCATGAAGGGCTTCGGCCCGTACACGGGCAGGAACCGCGAGGCCAGCCCGGCGCCGATCGCGATGACGGCACTGACCGGCAGGAAGGCCAGCCCGGCCCGCAGCGGACTGAAGCCCAGCACGTTCTGCACGAAGAGGGTCAGGAAGAAGAACATGCCGAACATCGCCGCGGCCAGGCACAGCATGATGCCGTAGGTGCCGGCGCGGTTGCGGTCGGCGAACATGTGCAGCGGCGTGATGGGCTGCCGGGACCGCCTCTCCACCTGGACGAACAGCACCAGCAGGACCACGGCCGCGGCGAACGAGGCCAGCGTGAGCGGGTCCCGCCAGCCGTCCTGCGCGGCCCGGATGAACCCGTAGACCAGCAGCACCATGCCCGCCGTGGAGGTGAGCGCGCCGGTGAGGTCGAAGCGCCCCGGGCGGCGTTCGGACTCCCTGATCCAGCGGGGCGCGGCGAGCACGATGAGCAGCCCGATGGGGACGTTGACGAACAGCACCCACCGCCAGTTCAGCCACTCGACGAGCATGCCGCCGGCCAGCAGGCCGATCGCCCCGCCGCCCGCCGACACCGCGGCGAACACCCCGAAGGCGCGGTTGCGTTCCGGCCCCTCCCGGAACGTCGTGCTGATCAGGGCGAGGGACGTCGGCGAGGCGATGGCGCCGCCGACGCCCTGGAGGGCGCGCGCGGCGAGCAACTGCCAGGGGCTCTGCGCGAGTCCGCCCAGCAGGGACGCCACCACGAAGAGCAGCACACCGACGATGAAGACCCGCCGACGGCCGAGGATGTCCCCGGCCCGGCCGCCGAGCAGGAGCAGCCCGCCGAAGGTGAGCGTGTAGGCGCTGACCACCCACGACAGGCTGGTGGTGGAGAAGGCCAGCGACGTCTGGATGTGCGGCAGTGCGATGTTCACGATGGTGATGTCCAGCACCACCATCAGCTGGCACGCGGCGATGACCAGCAACGCCATCGCACTTCCGCCACCGCCGGTGCGCCGGGCGGTGGTGTCAGCGGAGGCCGACTGCGGACCCTGGGTCACGCCGGGCCTCCCGTTCGAGAACCCACCCGACGACCGTACGCCCGGCCCCCGTTGGTCACCACTCGGCCGGCCCCCGGCTGTCCGCTCCTGCAGCGCCTCCTCTTCGGCCGCCCTGTGGTGCGGGGCCGGCGCCCGGCGGATGAAGGTTCCGTGAGAGAGCACCCGGAGGAATTGTTGAACTTTCACGCGTCGGTTAGGGTCGGGATCGCTTGAAGGTTCAAGCGACGGGCCCTTCGGGGTCTGCCGTCCGTCCTGTTCGTCCGCCCCCGGAAAGGGCCCCCACACGATGACGTCCACGCTCGACCGCCCCCGCACCTCCGTCCCGGCCGGCACCGCGAGCCCGGCCGCCCACCCCTACGACGCGGGGCTGCTGGTCCTGCGCCTGGCCCTCGGCCTCACCATGGCCGCGCACGGCGCCCAGAAGCTGTTCGGCTGGTTCGGCGGCGGCGGACTGGAGGGCACCGGCCAGTTCTTCACGATGAGCGGCTATCCGGCGGGCGAGACCATGGCACTGGTCGCCGGCCTCACCGAGACCCTCGGCGGGCTGGCCCTCGCCGTCGGCCTGCTCACCCCGCTCGCCGGGGCCGCCGTGCTCGGCACCATGATCAACGCCATCGCCGTCAAGTGGGGCGGCGGCTTCTTCGCCCCCGAGGGCGTCGAGTACGAACTGCTGCTGGCCGCGGGCGCCGCCGCGCTGACCCTGACCGGCCCCGGCCGCTGGGCGGCCGACCGCTTCCTGCCTGGCCTGCGGGCCCACGGCCTGCTGCGCGGAGCCGCCGCCGTCCTGCTGGCCGTGGTGGCCGCCGGGGTGGTCCTGCTCGTCCGCGGCTGACCCGCCGCGTCCCCCGCGCCGAGCGTCTCCGCCCCGGCCGCCCCCGCCCCGCCCGCCGTACCCCGCGGCGGGCGGGGCGGTCGCCGGCTCAGCGCTCCCGGGGCCACCCGGTGTACCCCTCGGCGAGGTAGGCGGAGCCGGCGGCCGAGCCGGTCAGCGCGGACAGTTCGCCCTCCTGCCGCCGCACGTCGAACGGCGTCGCGCCGGGCGGGGTGTGCAGCATCGTGGTCATCCAGTACGAGAAGTGCTGCGCCCGCCAGACCCGGCGCAGCGCACGCTCGCTGTACGCGGCGAGCGGAGCGGTGTCCCCGCGCGCGACGGCCCGTTGCAGCTCCTCGGCCAGGATGCGGGCGTCGGCGAGCGCCAGGTTGAGGCCCTTGGCGCCGGTGGGCGGCACGGTGTGCGCGGCGTCACCGGCCAGCACCAGCCGGCCGTGGTGCATCGGCTCCTGGACGAAACTGCGGAACGGCAGCACCGACCTGGCGGTGACCGGCCCCTCCTCGAGGCGGTGGCCGTTGGCGCCGACCCGCGCCTGCAGCTCCGCCCAGATCCGGTCGTCGGACCAGTCGGCGACGTCCTCGGCGGGGTCGCACTGGAAGTACATCCGCTGCACGGTGTCGGTGCGTTGGCTGATCAGGGCGAAACCGCGCGGCGAGTGGCTGTAGATCAGCTCCGGAGCACTGGGCGGGGCCTCGGCGAGGATGCCGAACCAGGCGTAGGGGTAGGTGCGCGCGAACCGGGTGCGCCGCGCCTCGGGCACCTCGGACCTGCACGGGCCGCGGGAGCCGTCGGCGCCGACGACGAAGTCGGCGCGCACGACGTGACGGGTGCCGTCCGCGTCGGTGAACCGCAGCACCGGGGAGTCGGAGAGGAGGCCGCCGACCGACACGTCGCGCACCCCGAACCGCACGTCGCCCCCGTCGCGTTCACGGGCGTCGGCCAGGTCGGCGAACACGTCGGTCTGCGGGTAGAGCCGGGTGGAGGCACCCACCAGATGCTGGAAGTCGATGCGGTGACTGCCGCCGCCGAACGCCAGGACGATGCCGTCGTGGCGCGCTCCGTCCCGGTGCACGCGGTCGGACACGCCGCTGTCGGCGAGGAGGTCGACGGAGCGCTGTTCGAGGATCCCGGCCCGTGGGGTGTGCTCGATCTCGTGGCGGGTGCGCAGGTCGACGGCGACGGAGTCGATCCCGGCGCGGGCCAGCAGGTGGGTGAGCATGAGCCCGGCGGGACCGGCCCCGACCACGGCTATCCGGGTACGGCTGCGGACCGGTGGGGAGGGCGCGGACGAGGAGAAGGCCATGGCCCGCATTCTCGGGCCCGCCGCCCCGGAGCCGCGACCACTTCGGTGACGTCCGGGACGTCACCCGCCCGGCGGTCACCGGGCCACCGCCCTGCCCGGACCGGCGGACGGCGACGCCCTCGGCGGTCCCGTCCACGAGACCGCCCCCGCCGCCGACGAGGCCCCGGACCGGGGCACCGGCACGTCCGCGGCAGCAGCCGGCGCCCGCACCGCCCGGCCGGCGCTCACGGGGTGAGCGGGGCGAGCGGTGCGGGCGCCGGGGGAGCGGCGTGCCGCGGAAGCGGGGTGTCAGCCGCGGGGCGACGCCGGTTCGGCCTCCACGACCGTCCCGGGACCGGCCTCCTCGGCGAGCCGCTCCATGCCGCTGGTCGTCTTCAGCGGCTTCTCCTTGAGGAACACCACCGTGAGCAGCGCCAGCAGGGCGCACGGGGTGGCGATGAGGAACAGTTCGGCGGTGGCGATGCCGTAGGCGTGCTCCACGATCTCCCGGATCGGCGCGGGCAGGGAGTGGATGTCCGGGACGCTCGAGTCGCCGCCGGTCGCCTGGCCCGCCGGGACGCCCGCCTCGGCCAGACCCTTGGTCATCTCGCTCGTGACCCGGTTGGCCAGGATCGCACCGAGCACGCTCGTGCCGATGGTGCCGCCCATACTGCGGAAGAAGGACAGCACGGAGGTCGCGGCGCCCAGTTCGGCGGCGGGCACGTCGTTCTGGGCCGCCAGCACCAGGTTCTGCATCAGCATGCCGACGCCGACGCCGAGGATCGCCATGTAGAGGCTGAGCAGGGTGAAGGAGGTGTCCGCGTCGATCGTGGAGAGCAGGCCGAGGCCGACGGACATGATCACCGCGCCGGCGACCAGGTAGCGCTTCCAGACACCGGTCCTGCTGATCACCTGTCCGGCCACGGTGGACGACACCAGCAGACCGAAAATCATCGGCAGGCTCATCAGGCCGGCCACGGTGGGCGTCTTGCCCAGCGACACCTGGAAGTACTGGGAGAGGAAGACGGTGCCGCCGAACATCGCCACGCCGACCAGGAGGCTGGCGACGGTGGTGAGGGTGACGGTGCGGTTGCGGAAGATATACAGCGGGATGACCGGCTCGGGCGCCCGGGCCTCGACGAACACGGCGGCCCCCAGCAGCAGCACGCCGGCACCGGTGAGGGCCGCGGTCTGCCAGGAGGCCCAGTCGAAGTCGTTGCCCGCCAGGGACACCCAGATGAGCAGGGCGCAGACGCCCGCGACGATCAGGAAGGCGCCCAGGAAGTCGATCTTCGCCTTGCGCCGGACGACGGGCAGCCGGAGCGTGCGCTGGAGCAGCACGATGGCGAGCAGCGCGAACGGGACACCGATGAAGAAGCACCAGCGCCAGCCGAGCCAGGAGGTGTCCACCAGCACACCGCCGACCAGCGGTCCGGCCACGGTGCCGATGGCGAAGACGGCACCGAAGATGCCGGCGTACTTGCCGAGCCTGCGCGGCGGGATGATCGCGGCCATGACGACCTGGGCGAGGGCCGTGAGGCCGCCGGCGCCGATGCCCTGGATCACGCGGCTGACGATGAGCAGTTCGATGCCGTTGGAGAAGCCCGCGAGGAGCGAACCGACGACGAACAGGCCGAGTGACGACTGGAGCAGCAGCTTCTTGTCGAACAGGTCGGACAGCTTGCCCCAGAGCGGGACGGTGGCCGTCATGGCCAGCAGTTCCGAGGTGACGACCCAGGTGTACGCCGACTGACTGGCGTTCAGGTCGGTGATGATCGTGGGCAGCGCGTTGGCCACCACGGTGCCCGCCAGGATCGCCACGAACATGCCGGCCATCAGCCCGGACATGGCCTGGAGTATCTGCCGGTTGGACATGGGTGCGGGTGACGCCGGTGCGGGCGCCTCGGTTGCGGTCACAACATCTCTCTCAACGGTCGGTGCGGCAGAAGATCAGAAAGGAGGGAGGATCGAAGAACGGAACGCCGGGAAGGCGGCGGAACGGGACGGTGCGGGAGGTGCCGCAGGCGGGGGCGGCGTGACGCGACGGCCCGGGACGGAGCCGGCCGGCGCCCGGGGGAGCCGGACGGGACGGCCGCGGAGCCAGGGGCTCGCGGCGGACGCCGTGCGGCGCCGGGCGGGCCCTCGCTCCGGGGCCCGCGTCCCGCCGGCGTGCCGCGGTTACCGCGCAGGCGCCGGGAGCCCCGCCGCCAGCAGGTCGAAGACCTCGCGGAAGACCTCGGCGAAGGGGCGTTCGTCCTGTCGGAGCGACCAGTGCTCCACGCTCACCCGGACCGCCGCCCCCGCCACCGCGGCCAGCAGCCGCGGGTACAGCTCCAGCGCCCGGCGCCGCTCCGGCTCGTCCGCGTCGTCGCGGGGCGGGGCCGGTGCGGACGGCGAGTCGGCGCGGGGTTCGGGTACCGGCGAGGGAACCGAGGCCGCGTCGCTCGCGGTGGCGGCCCCGGAGGCCGCGTCGTGAGCGAGCCGTCGGCCGATCACCTCGGCGATGGCCGTCTCGTCGGCCATGTGTGCGACGAGATGGCGCACCAGCAGGTGGGGGGACGTCCGCAGCACCGCGGCGTGCAGACGCCACAGCTCGTGCTGCCGTTCGGCCTCCGCGAGCTCGTCGGCGAGCGCGTCGCGCAGCGCGTCCAGCGGCGCGAGGCCGGCGGGAGCGTCGAGCACCGCCCGGCGGATCCGTTCGGCCGCGTACGCGTCGATGACGACGAACGCGTCGTCGCGCGAGGTGAAGTAGTTGAAGAAGGTGCGCACGGACACGCCCGCGGCCGCGCTGATCGCCTCCACGGTGACGTGGTCCGCCCCGTGCTCGGCGGCCAGGCGTACCGCGGCCTCCGTGAGCGCGGCGCGGGTGGCCCGCTTCTTGCGCTCGCGCAGCCCGCCGCCCGCGGCTTCCTTCCCCGTCATGGATTGCATGCTATGCAAAGATGCATGCTCTGCAAAATTGTGGGCGGGGTGTCGGTCGTCACGTCACCGCCGGAGCGCCGGCCGCCCCGCCAGGGCTGCTTCGCCCGGGTCGGCGCCGGCCGTACGCTCGCCGGCCGGACGGCCGGCGACGGGCACCCGGACCCCCGCGGCCGAGTGGGGTCGGACACCCGGCGGACCGCGGACGGCGGCCGGGGACGGGAACCCGAGCCCGGCCCCGGTGCCCGGGCTCACTCACCCAGCACGGGAGCCAGCGCGTTCCTCAGGTCCGCCGGCCCGCGGAAGTGCGCCCCGGTCATGCCCAGGGCGGCCGCCGCCTCGACGTTCTCCCACCGGTCGTCCACGAACAGGCACCGCCCCGCCGGCACCCCCGCCCGCTCGGCGGCGAGCGCGTAGATCGCCGGATCCGGCTTGGCCACCCCCACGTGCGCGCTGCCCACGACGTGGTCCGCGAGGTCCGCCAGCCCCAGGGACGCGAGGTCGTCGTACAGCCGCAGCGTCGCGTTGGTCACCAGGACGAGCGGCAGATGCCTGCGGGCCCGCCGCAGCAGTGCGACCACCTCCTCGTCCGCGCGGAACGGGGCGTGGGCGAAGGCCGCCGCGAGGCCGCGCGCCAGGGCTCGTGGCACCCGGCCCGCGAGACCGCGCACGATGGCCGCCTCCCACTCCGCCGGTCCGATCCGCCCGAGCAGCAGCGGCAGGTCCACCTCCGGCGCGTAGGCCACGTCCGCCGTCGTCCCCGCCGCCAGCCCGGCCGCGTGCTCCAGCGCGGCCACCCGGCTCATGTCGTAGTACCGGATCACGTTGTCGAGGTCGTACAGCACCGCGTCGAACGGCCGCGCCGGGGCGGAGGAGACGATCATGCCGGCTGCCTAGCACACCCGGCCGGCCCCGCGGGCCCGAAGCCGCACATCGATACGGAGCCGCGCCGATATGGAGTTGCGTCGTGACTCGGGTCCGGCGCAGGATGACCGCTCGTGACCTCCAAGATCTCCGCGGTACTGCCGGATCTCTCGCCCTGGCGTTCCTCACGCGACTTCCGGCTGCTGTGGGTGCAGGGGCTGATCACGTACTTCGGCAGCTTCATGGCGCTGGTCGCCCTGCCGCTCCAGATCAAGGAGCTGACCGGCTCCCCGCTCGCGGTGGGCGCCATGGGCGCGGTCGAACTGGTGCCCCTGGTGATCTTCGGTCTGTACGGGGGCGCGCTCGCGGACGCCGTGGACCGGGGCAGGGTCATCCTGCTCACCGAAGCGGGACTCGGCCTGCTCGCGGTGATCCTGCTGGTCAACGCCATGCTGCCGGAACCCCTGCTGTGGCCCCTGTACGTCGTGGCGGCCGGGGTGGCCGCCCTCGCCGGACTGCAACGGCCCGCCCTGGACTCCCTGCTGGCCCGGATCGTGCCGCACGACCAGCTCCCGGCGGCAGCCGCCCTGAACGCCCTGCGCTGGCAGGCCGGGGCGATCGCCGGCCCCGCGGTGGCCGGCCTGGTCGTGGCCTACGCGGGCAACGCCCCCGCCTACGGCACCACCGTGGTCTGCTTCGCCGTGTCGGTCGCGCTGTGCCTGCGGCTCTCCCCCGCGCCTCCCGCGGAGAACGCCGACAAGCCCTCCCTGCGCGGCATCGCCGAAGGGGCCCGCTACGCCTGGTCACGGCCGGTGCTGCTGGGGACCTACGCCATCGACCTGGCGGCGATGTTCTTCGCCTTCCCGAACACGATCTTCCCCTTCCTCGCCGACGAACTGGACGCCGACTGGTCGCTGGGACTGATGTACGCGGCCGGGTCGGTCGGCTCCGTGGTGGTCAGCCTGACCAGCGGCTGGGTCTCCCGGGTGCGGCGCCACGGGCTGCTGGTGGTGTGCGGTGCGGCCGGCTGGGGCCTGGCCATCGCGGGTGCGGGCCTGCTGACCGACATCTGGCTGGTCCTGGTGTGCCTGGCCGTCGCCGGTGCGGGGGACATGCTCAGCGGACTCGGCCGCTCCACCATCTGGAACCAGACCGTCCCCGACGAGCTGCGCGGCCGCCTGGCGGGGATCGAGGTCCTGTCCTACAGCGTCGGCCCCCAGCTCGGACAGGTGCGGGCGGGCGCGATGGCCGGCTGGACCGGCACCCGTCCGGCGTTCTGGACGGGCGGTCTCGCCTGCATCGCCTCGGTCGGCCTGCTCGCCGCCGCCCTGCCCCGGCTGGTGAGCTACGACGCCCGGACCGACGAGGACGCCCTGCGCCGCCGCGCCGCCCACGAGGCCGCGTCCGGCGGTCCCGCTCCGGCGGACCCGCCCGCGCCGGGAGCCGGAACCGCGGGGGAACCCCCGGCCGCCGACCCGGTCCCCGGGGGCTGAGCCGCCCGCACCGCCCGGGGCTCCGCCGGGCTCAGCCCCGGCGCGCCGCGAGCACCGCCGTGCTCCGGGGCGTGGTGAGCACCTCGGTGGCGTCGAGGTCCGGATGGGTGAGGTAGAACAGGCGCAGTTCGTCCACCTCCCCCTCGAAGACCGGCGGCCAGTGCGGCGACGGCGTGAAGTCGTCGAGGATCAGCACGCCGCCGGGCGCCAGCAGCTCGACCACGCGGCGCGGGTCGTCCCGCTTGCCGCCGCCGTCGCAGAAGAACACGTCGAACGGGGCGTGCGCCTCCAGCAGCCGCCAGTCCCCGCTCAGCACCCGGACGCGCGCGTCGTCGGCGAAGAGACCGGCCGCCCGGCGGGCGAGCTCCGGGTCGCGCTCCGCCGTCACCAGCCGAGCACCCGCGCCCAGTCCGCTGTGCAGCCAGGCCGTGCCGACTCCCGCCCCCGTCCCGCTCTCCGCCACCACGCCGTCGGGTTTCGCCGCCGCGGCCAGGCGCAGCAGCCGGCCCACCTCCGGAATGCAGCTCCGGGTGAAGCCCGCCGCGGCGGCGAACCGCTCCGCCGCCGCCACCCGCTCCGGAACGTCCCGCCGTGCCGTGGTCATACCGCCGCCCCTCCCGACCCCGCGATGCTACCGACCGGGGGCAGGGCCCGGAGCGGGTCGCACGGATTCCGCCGTACGACCTCGCCGGATGCCGGACAGCGCCCGTGGCCCTGCACGCCCCTCAAGTTCCGCCCCTCCCGTGGCCCGCCCCTTCCCCGTCCCGGAATTGACGTCCCTGCGTCAAGAGACCGGTGCACGTCGGACCTTCCCGGGCACCCGCGACCGGGGACGGCCGCCCGTGTCCGCGCGTGCGGCCGACCGCTGTGCGGTCGCACGGGTCCCGGGAGTGGATGAGACTGGGGCCACCGTCAGGACGGATGGCACGAGGACGCGAAGTGCGAATGGGCCGCAGGGATGCGACAGAGGAACGGAGGCAGCGGCTCCGCTGGCTGCCGGCCGTCGTCATCCTCAGTGCGTTCGTGATGGACATCGTCACCCGGGGAGAGGTCAACACCTTCCCGGCGCTCTCCGCGGCCCCGGTGATCGCCGCTCCCCTGCTCTCCCTGGCCGGCACGATCACCACGGGAGTGATGGCGAACCTGGTCGGCCTCGCCCTGGTGTACCTGGAGCGGGCGCCGACCCGCGCGGACGTCGCCCCGTTCACGAGCCTGATCCTCCTCACCGTCATCGCGGCGGGCCTCAACGTCAGCCTGACCCGTGACCGGCGGCAGCTGGCCACCAGCCGTGAAGTGGCCGCAGCCGTCCAGCGCGCGGTGCTCCCGGACCCGCCCCGGCGCGTCGGGCGCCTGCTGGTGGCCTCCCGCTACGAGGTCGCCCACCAGGAGGCGGCGATCGGCGGCGACCTGTTCGCGATCCGGGACACCCCGCACGGCATCCGCATGCTCATCGCCGATGTACGGGGCAAGGGCCTGGAGTCGATCCGCACGGTCAACGCGCTGCTCGGGTCGTTCCACGAGGCCTGTTACCACCAGCCGGACCTGCCGGGCATCGTCTTCCAGCTGGAGGAACGCATGCGGGGGATCGTGGACGAGGCGAGCGGGGCGGACACCGAGTCGTTCGCCACCGCCGTCATCGCGGAACTGCCGTCCGACTACTCGGTGCTGCGTCTCGTCAACCGGGGCCACGAAGCCCCGCTGCTGGTCCACGACGGCCGGGCGGTGTCCCTGGAACCGTCCACGCCCGCGCTGCCGCTGGGCCTCGGCATGCTCGGCTCCGACGACGTCCCGGTCGACCGGTTCCAGCTGCCCCCGGGCGCGACGCTGGTGCTCTTCACCGACGGCATCGACGAGGCGCGGGATGCCCACGGCGCGTTCTTCGACCCGCGTCGCGCCCTGTCCCGGCCCCTGCCGTCCGACCCGGACACGATCCTCGACACCCTCCTGACCGCCGTGTCCCGTCACACGGGGGGCACTCTGACGGACGACGCCGCGCTCTTCGCCGTGACCCTGGGAGCCGACCGGCCCCCCGGCGGAACCGGCGAGCGGCACCCGGAACCGGCTCGGGGCGCGCGCCGGAACCGCGGCGCGTAGGCCGGGCCCCGGCAGTGGGCCCGGCCTGTGGTGGGGCCCGTGTCAGGCCCGCGTCAGACCCGCTCCGTCCGGTTCGTGCCCGTGCCCGTGTCCGCGCCCGTGCTGACGTCGGTGTCACGGTCGGTGCCGGTGCCGGTGCCGGTGCCGGTGTCCGCCCGGCGCCGGCCTGCCGCTCCCGGCGACGCCCCAGCAGGCCCGTGCCCGCGACCACCAGACCGACGGCCACCACCTTGGCCACCTGGAGGTAGCCCGCCGCCGGCGTCTCCGGTGTGCCCGGCAGGCCGTGGAACATCCACACCGCGGCGACGACCCCCAGCACGATCAGGCCGACGGCCCCCCACGTACCGAGGTCCGCCCACCAGGGGGCGATCGGATGGTGGACCGTCCGCCCGGTGTCCGGAATGCCATCCGTGCCTGCGGCGTCCTGCTCGGTCAAGGGTCGCGTCTCCCGCGTAGGGGCCCGCCGTCCGCGGGCCGTCGTTCGTGTGCCGGGTGTGGCCGGGGTGCGCGGACCGTCGTCCGCGGCCCGTTCGGGCCGTCACCGCGGCCCGTTCCCGGCCGCCGTCCGTGGAGGAGGACGCGGGCCGGGGCGGCTGGGTTCACCCCGGCCCGCGTCGTGTCCCGGCGCAGCCCCCACCGGGGAGTGCGCCGCCGCGCCGGTCGTACGGGTGGGCTCAGCCCGCGTGCAGGCGCACCGGGAGGCGCTGGTGGCCGTTGCTGATCAGGGAGGGGACCGGAGCGAGGTCCTCCGCCGGTTCCGCCAGACGGAGCTCGGGGAAGCGGTCGAACAGGCGCTGGAGCGCGATGGAGACCTCCATGCGCGCGAGGGGCGCGCCGAGGCAGAAGTGCACGCCGTGACCGAAGGCCATGTGCTCCTTGACCGTACGCGTCGCGTCGAAGGTGTCGGCGTCCTGGTGCCAGTCCGGGTGCCGGTTGGCGGCCGCGTAGGAGGCCAGGATGGCCTCGCCCCGGGCGATGGTCCGCCCGTCGGGCAGCGGGATGTCGGTGACGGCGAACCGCAGCGGCAGGTGCTTCACGGCGGGTTCGTGACGCAGGGTCTCCTCCACCACGTCGTCCCAGGTGATGGTGCCCTTGCGGACGTGGTCCAGCTGTCCGGGCCGGGTCAGCAGGGTGAAGACGGCCTGGTCTATGACGTTGACCGTCGTCTCGTACCCGGCGCTGATCATCAGCAGCAGCGTGTCGCGCAGTTCCTCGGGGGAGAGCCGGGCGCCGTCGCTCTCGTCGTCGCGGGCCGAGATGAGCAGGGACGTCATGTCGTCGCCGGGGGTGCTGCGCTTCTCGGCGATGAGCCGGTCCAGCTGCTCGTACAGCAGGGCCGCGTTGGCCTGGGCCTCGGCAGGGTTGAGCGTGGTGTCGAAGACGCCGTCGACCTGGGCGCGGAAGTCGTGGCGGCGGTTCTCGGGCACACCCATCAGATGGCTGATGACCGCGATGGGCAGGGGGTAGGCCAGTTCCTGGCGCAGGTCGACGGTCCGGTCCGCCGGAAGGGCCGCGAGACCGTCGACGATGCCGTCCACCAGGTCCTCGACGGCCGGCCGCAGAGCGGCTATCCGCCGTGAGCTGAAGGCGGGGGCCACCAGGCGGCGCAGCTTGCGGTGCTGCGGGCCGTAGGCGGTGAACATGTTCTCCACCGCGACCCACAGGGCCAACGGCCAGGTGCTGACGGCCTGTTCGAAGCCGGGCCAGTGCGCGCGGGCGTCCTTGGAGACGTCGGGGCTGGTGAGCAGCTGTTTCAGCAGGACGGGGTCGGAGACGGACCACGCCTCGACCCCCAGTATGTCCACGCGGGTCGCCACCCCGCGGGCCCGCAGGGCGCGTTGCTCGGATATGTGGTCGGCCCCGGAGGGATCGAGGACGAGGGGGGCCGAGGACTGCTCGGTCATGACCGGTCTCCTAGCGGTGCGTCGGGAACGTGACGGGCAGGGCTTCCAGGGCCCGGTGGAACGGGCCGGGGCGCCAGGTGAGTTCGGCGGCGGGGCGGCCGAGATCCGTCTCCGGCAGCGCGTCGAGCAGGTGGGTGACGGCCGTCTCCGCGATGAGGTAGGCGTGCGACCGGGCGGGGCAGGTGTGCGGGCCGACGCTCCAGGCGAGGTGGGCGCGGTTGCCCGCCAGCCGGCTCCCCGGGACGCCGTCGGTGAGGGCGGGATCGTTGTTGGCGGCCGCCATGGAGATCACCACCGGCTGGTGGGCGGGCAGCAGCACCCCGTCCACGTCGACCGGGTACGGCGGGTAGGAGATGCAGTAGTTCGCCATCGGCGGGTCGGTGTAGAGGACGGTGTCCAGCGCGTCGCGCACCGTGGACAGACCGGCGTGCAGGTCGGCGGAGAAGTCCTCGTCGGTGAGGATCTTCAGCACGGTGTTGCTGATCAGGTTGGTCAGCGGCTCGATGCCCGCGCCCCAGAGCGTGACGAGCTGATGCCCCATCTCCTCGTCCGTCAGCCCGGCCGGGTGCATGACCAGCCGGGAGGTGATGTCGTCACCCGGCTGCTCCCGGCGCAGCGTCACCAGGTCGGCGACGGCCTGCGCGAGGATCCGGTTGCCCTCGGCGGCGTCCGTGGCGTTGAAGATCCGTGCCATGCCGTCGGCGACGCGCAGTCCGATCTCGTCCGGGCAGCCCAGCAGGGCGCTCAGGACGCGGAAGGCGATGGGGAACGAGTACTCGGTGAGCAGGTCGGCCTCGCCGCGGAGGCGGAACCCGTCGATGGCCTCGTCGGCGACCTTCTCCACCAGGGCGCGCAGCGCGTGCTGGTCGACCTTGTCGATGGCCGCGGTGTTCGCGCCCCGGTAGCGGGCGTGCTCGGCGCCGCCGGACCGCAGCGCGTTGGGGCGCCACTCCATCATGGGCCGCACCGGGCACGACGCGGGGACCGACTTCTCCCAGACGCGCGGGTCGGCGGGGAAGTGCAGCGGGTCGTTGAGGATGCGGCGCGCCTGGTAGTAACCGATCACCAGGGTCGCGGGGACCCCGGGGGCCAGATCGACGGGGACCAGCGGGCCGTGGTCGGCGCGCATGCGCCGGTAGCAGCCGTGCGGGTCGGCGGCGAACTCGGGGGCGTACAGGGGGAACCGGTCCGGTGGGCTCGCCGGTCCCGGATCGGCGGAGGGCATCGTCATCGGAGGGTCTCCAGGGGTTGGGCCGACCGTCGTGCGGAGAGGTACTCGGTGAGCTTGATCAGGGCGTGCAGGGAGGAGGTGCGGTCCCGGGCGTCGCAGACCGTCAGCGGCGTCGCCTCGTCCAGGGCGAGCGCCTGGCGCACCTCGTCGTCCGGGTAGGCCGGCGCGCCGGGGAAGGCGTTGATGGCGACGGCGTACGGGATGGCCGCGTTGTCCAGCAGCGTGAGCGCGTCGTGCGAGGCGTCCAGGTCACGGGTGTCGGCCAGCACCAGACAGCCCAGCGCCCCCTCGGCCAGGTCCTCCCACAGCGGCTGGAACCGGGACTGCCCGGGCAGCCCGAAGAGGTACAGCGCGAGCCGGCCGTCCGCCATGTGGATCCGGCCGAAGTCCATCGCCACGGTGGTCGTCGTCTTGTGCGGAGTGCCCCGCAGATCGTCCACCCCGACGCTGGCCTGGGTGATGGGCTCCTCCATCCGCAGGGGCGTCACCTCGGAGACGCTGCCGATGAGCGTCGTCTTGCCGACCCCGAAACCCCCCGCCACCACGATCTTGGCCGACCGCGTCACCGAGGCCGGGACGTAGGTGACGGGCGGGTCAGACCATGGAGCGAAGTCCACGGAGCACCTCCTGCAGCAGGTCGAAGTCGGGCTGGTGGCCGGGCTCCGCGACGGGAGCGGCCAGATGGCCGGAGTCCATCAGCGACGACACGAGGATCCGGACCGTCGACGGCGGCAGCTCCAGCGCGGCGGCGATGTCGGCGACGGCCAGGCCGCCGCGGGAACCGGCGAACAGACGCATCACCCGGCGGGCGTCCGGACCCAGGGCGTCCGTGGGGCCGGTCGCGGCCACGACCACGCTCTCCGGACGCACGTCGGCGCGTGGCCGGACCTGCCCGCCGGTTCGGACGTAGGGCCTGACCATGTCCGGGTCACGCCGCGGCCCCGTCATGCCCGGGAGCCGCCGTCCACCGCCGGCTGTCGCTCCGCGGTGGCCATCTCGTGCCCGACGCGGGTCGCCAGCCGCACCATGTGGTGCGAGATCAGTCCCACGTCGGCGTCCGGGCCGGTGGTGCACACCGAGAGCATGGTGTTCCTGGCCGCGGTGGTCGTCAGACCGATGCAGCCGACCGACTCGATCAGCAGCTGCCGCATGCCGTCGCCGCCGGTGAACTCGTCCCAGGCCTTCCCCGCGGCCCGCAGCGCCGCCGTCAGCGCCGCGAACTTCTCCCCGTCGTCCTGCCCGATCGTCTCGGTACGGGCCTTCAGGAGTCCGTCGCTGCTCATGAGGACGGCGTACCGCACGCCTTCGACGGTGCCGAGTTCCTGGTCGAGCAGCCAGCCCAGGCTGTTGGAATGTGTGTCTCGCACGGTCAGTGTCCTTCGTCGTGTGCGTCGTGTGCGGGGGTCGCCTCGGGATCTTCGGGGGGCGGGGACGGATGGTCCTGACGGCCGCGGCGGGTGCCCTCGGCCCAGGCCGCGGCGATCGCGGGACGGCCGGGCTCGGCCGCGGCGGGCTCGGGGGCGGTGCGCCGCGCCGGGCCGGGCACCGCCGACCGCCTGCGGACGGTGAGCCCGCTGGCGGTGGTGGCCGGTGCGGCGGGCTCCGCCTCCGGCGCGCGCTCGGGCCGCGGCTCGGAGGCGGGCGCCGGCACCGAAGGCACCGGCGGCACCGACGGCTTCGCGGCGGCCACGACCGCCTCGGGTGCCGGCGTGGTGAGCAGGTTCTTCGGCAGGACGAGCATGGCGCGGGTGCCCTGGTAGATGTTCGGCGCGGTCAACTCGACCCGGAAGCCGTACTCCTCGGCCAGCAGCGACGCCACGCGCAGCCCGGTCTGGGGGTGGGCGCCCAGGCGGGTGATGTCGTCGCGCTGCTCACCGGACATCACGTTGCTGGCCCACAGCAGCCGCTCGTCGTCCATGCGCAGTCCGGCGTCGTCCACGACCAGGAAGCAGGCGTGGTGGCCCTGTTCGAGGGAGACGTGCACCTTGGCGGCGGGCGGCGAGTAGCGCAGGGCGTTGTCCAGCAGCACGGCGAGGGCGTGCACGACCGCCTCCACCGCGCGGCCCTCGACGACCACGGACCCCATCTCGGGGTGCTCGACCCGCTCGTAGCCCTCGATCCGGCCCATCGCCGACCGGACGATGTCGGTGAGCGAGGTGGCGGGCCAGCGGCGGGAGAGCTTGTCCCCGGCGAGCACCGCGTACCCGGACGCCGTGAGCAGCATCTGCTGCGCCAGGTGGTCGATCTCCACCAGGGTCGCGTACGCCTCGTCGGAGATGTGGCGGCGCACTCCGCGGCTGACCGTCCGGCCGAGCCGCGCCGCGCGCGCCACCACGTTGTTGGCGAAGCCGCGCACCGCGGCACGGGCCACACCCACGGACTCCTCGCGCACCTGCGCGATCTGACGTTCCGTCTCCTGCTTGACCAGTTCGGCGTCCCGGGCGGCCGCCGTGCGTTCCTGGGCCCGGACCTCCTCCACCGCCGAGGTCACCGCCGCGGGGAGCGCCCTGAGCCGCTCGGCGAGCGGTGTCCCGTGCAGGGACGCGGGAACGATCGGGCCGGTGTCGGGGCTCACGCCGTCCGGCCCCTGCGCCTGCGCCAGGGCCGCGGGGAGCACGGTCGTGGTGATCCGGTCCAGGCACTGCTCGGTGGCGAGGAGCTGCTGGGTGAGCAGATCGGCGTGCCGCTGAAGCGAGTCGGCCCGGCGCCGGTCCTCCTCGCGCCGACGCCGGAAGTGCCACACGCCCCCGACGCCGGTCACCGTCAGCAACGCGGTGGCGGTCCATAACAGTTCAGTCATCAGGTCCTCACGGATCAGCAAGCCGTCGGGGTGCGGGGGGAGGGGCGGAGCGGGACGGCCCGGCTCCGAGCCGGTGACCGGGGTTCGTGGCGAGGGGCGGACGTGCGGCCGGCGGGCGGCGGCGCTGTGCCGGATCACCCGGGGGAGTGCGGCACCGGACGGGTGTGCGGGGCCGGAGTGGTGGGAGCGACCGGCTTCCGGTGCCGTGCCGGTGACGTCGCCCGATCGCGGCCGGGGTCCTAACAAGCCAGATCCGGCCCGTGTGCCGCGATCCGTATCGAGGGGGCACGGCGGCGCCCCTCCGCGCGCGTGCGCAGCACCGTCCCGAGGGGCCCCCGGCCCCGGTTCCCGGAGGCCGGGAACACGTCGGTGCGGACAGCGGCGAGGGCGTGCGACATGGATCTCCCAGGAACGGAACGAGGGCGTGCACGTGCAGAGGACCCAGCGCATGCCGGGTCCACTGGTGGCCTTCGGCTACGGACCATACCCCTCGCGCTCACGTCTTGTACCGGCTTGGTGACGGCGGACCCCCAACGCCGTGGATTTGCTCCGAGAAGTCGGGGTCGCCCGCGGCTCCGGCTGGCTGAAAAGGGCTCCTGTGCGCCGTGCTTTCGGCTGCCGGATCGGCCAACAAGCGTTCGATCAGGCTGAGTTGCGCGCCGGGATGCCGCCCGGCGCACGCCCGGCGCGCGGGAGCGGATGCCCCGCTCCGCGCGCACCGGGCGGTTACCGTCTGCCGCATGAGCGAGAACACAGAGCGGTCCGTCGTCGTCCGGCGCACCGCGGCCGGCCGTTTTACGGCGACCAACCCCCGTGGCGGGACGATCGACTTCAGCACCGTCCCGGGCGACGCCCCGGCCACCGAGTTCAGCCCCGTCGAACTCCTGCTCGCCGCGATCGGTGGCTGCACCGCGGCGGACGTCGACGCGGCGACCAGCCGGCACATCGAGCCGAGCGAGTTCACGGTCACCGTGTCCGGCGACAAGATCAGCGACGAGCTCGGCAACCGCATGACCGGCCTGAAGGTCGCCTTCACCGTCGCCTTCCCGGACGGGGACGGCGCGGAGCGCGCCCGCACCGTCCTGCCACGTGCCGTCCGGACCTCCCACGAGCGTCTGTGCACGGTCAGCCGCACCGTCGAACTCGGCACACCGGTCACGACGACGGTCGACGCGCCGTGACGCGGCACTGACCGTCCCGGGGCGGCATGGCCCCGGCCACGGTCACGACGGGCCGAAGCCCGCCCCGGCCCGTCGTGACGCACCCGCCCCCACTGCCGGGGCCTGGCCGGCCCACTGGTTCTGCACCGTCAGCCGGCGTCCGCGTCCGGCGTCCGGCTCCGCGTCCGGCGTACGCGTCCTGGGTCCGGCTCCGCGTCCGGCGTACGCGTCCTGCGTCCGGCGCACCGGCTCGTCCGGTCTCACGCCGTCGGCCGGGGCACCTCTCCCGTGCTCCGAGAGTGAGCCGGTGGCCGATACGATCGACCGCCGGAGCCGAAGGAGGGGCTGGTGACACTCGTCGTCGAGCTGCGGCGTGGAGCCTCAACCGTCCGGACCGGCCGGAAGCCGGGACGGCGTCCCCCGACCGGGGTACTGGAGCGGATGGTCCTCGACGGCGAGTTGTGGGCAGCCCTGGACGCGCTGGGCCCGCACCGGCTGCCCACCCTCGCTGACGTCGATCCCTATGGGGACACGGTGCTGCGCGGTGAGGCGGTGGAGCGCATGGTGCGGGAACTGGAGGCTTCGGAGACTGCCCGGCTGAGGAGCGCCGAAGGCAAGGCTGTCTCGACGCTCCTGGCCTGGGGCCGGCGCTGCCGTGCGGACCCAGACCTGCGCATCGCCTTCTCGGGTGATTGAAGCCGCTCGCCGGCCGCTTCGCGGTCGTGGGACCGTCGGTTGGGGTACGGACGGCTTCCGTGCAGCGGGCGCGGCCGAGCCGTTGGTCCCGGGAGTCAACTGCCGTGCCGGCCTCGAACCGGCAGGTGCCGGAACAGGCGTTCCTGCGGCGTATGTACGGCGATCCCATCAGCCGCCACCCCCGCCGGAGCGGGAGCCATTGCCCGTGTCCCGCCCGGCCGTACCCGCGGGCGGCGCTGTCCGAGTGCGACTCCGTGTCTGCGTCGGCGTCTGCGTATGCGTCAGAGCCTGATGCTGAGCCGTCGGCGCCGTCGACGCGGGTGCGGGCGTCTGCGTGCCGAGTGCCAGGCGCGGCCAGTCCGCGAGATCGCGCAGCAACTGCCGGTCGTGCGTGGCGACGACGACCGCCGCGGCGGTCTCCCGCAGAGCCCGGGTCAGCTCGTCGACGAGCACCGGCGACAGGTGGTTCGTCGGCTCGTCCAGCAGCAGGAGCCCGGGCCGTACGGCGAGCGCCAGCGCCAGGTCCAGACGCCTCAGCTGCCCCTGGGACATCCTGCCCACCGGGGTGCCGGCCGCCTCGGTGCCGAGCAGGCCGAGCGCGCCCAGCGGGACGGTCTCCGCCGCACGGATCAGGCCGTCGCTCACCAGCCGCCCCACGTGCCGTGCGTACACCTCCCGCGCGGCGAGCCGGGGGTCGTGCGCGGTGGTCTCCTGGGCGACCCGGACCACCCGGGCGCCCCTCGCGGCGCGCACCTGCCCCGCGGTGGGCGGGAGCGCACCGCCCAGCACCGCGAGCAGGGTGGACTTCCCCGCCCCGTTGCCGCCGGTGACCAGCAGCCGGTCGCCGCCGTCCAGGACGACGTCCACCGGTCCCGGCAGTCGTCCGTCGACGGCCACCCCTTCCGCCCTGACCAGGGGGGAACCCGCGCGCACGTCCAGCCGCGGCCACCGCAGCGCCGGGGGCGGCTGCGGCACGTCGATCCGGTGTGCCCGCAGGGCGGCCTGCTGCCGGTTCAGCGCCTGGACCACGCCCGGTGCGCGGGACTGCCGTTGGTGCTTGCCGGTGCCCTTGGCCGGCCGCCAGCCCGTGGAGAGCCGGTCGCGTGCCGTGGACACGGCCTCCTGGAGCCGCGCGTGCTCGGCCAGCTGTTCCTCGTACTCCTGCTCCCACCGCTCCCGCTCCCGGCGCCGGGCGTCCTGCCAGGCGTCGTACCCCCCGGCGTACAGGCGGGGCAGGCCGTCGCGGGTCGGATCGAGGTCGACGAACCGGTCGGCGACGTCCCGGAGCAGGGCCCGGTCGTGGCTCACGACGGCGAGGCCGCCGTCGTGCCCGCGCAGTCTGCGGGTGAGGAAGTCCAGTCCGTCGGCGTCGAGATGGTTGGTCGGCTCGTCGAGCAGCAGGATGTCGTGGTGCGCGCCCAGCAGGCAGGCCAGCCGGACGCGGTAGCGCTGTCCGACCGACAGGGTGGACAGCGGGCGGGTGCGGTCGCCGCAGGCGCCGAGCGCCTCCAACGCGACGTCGACGCGGCGTTCGGCGTCCCAGGCGTCCAGCCGGGTGGCCTCCTCCAGGGCCGTCGCGTACGAGTCGCCGGCCGCCGGGTCGCCGTCGGCCAGGGCGGCGGTCGCCGCGTCCAGCGCCGACAGGGCCGCGTGGGAGGCCGCCAGCGCCGCCGAGGTGAGCGTGCCGACCGTCTCACCGTCGAGCGCGGCGAGTTCCTGGCGGGCCAGGCCGATGGTGCCCGCTCGGTGCACGGTGCCCTCGTCGGGCGTGAGCAGACCGGCGAGGACGTGCAGCAGGGTGGTCTTGCCCCGGCCGTTCTCGCCGACGACCGCGATCCGTGACCGTGCCGACACGGTCACGGAGACGTCGGTGAGGACCCGGCGGGAGGCGCGGGTGACGGTGATGCGCTCGGCACGGACGTGGGCGCTGCCGCCCGCCCCGAGGGGGAGGGACACGGCTGGGGAACTGGGGGTGGAGGACAAGTCGGGCTCCGCGGCTCGCAGGGGAGCCGGGCAGCACACATCGGCCGCCCGGCGTGGACCGGAACGGCGAGCGCGCAGTCGATGGGAGGAGAAGGCGCCGCCGTCAGCGGGCGGATCGGACCTTCTGCGACCAGATTCCTCGTGCCATGTCCGCCAGGCTAGCTGCTCCGGCGCGCCGGATCATCCGGTTTTCCCGCCGGTGGACGGTGCCGGCCGGACGAGGTGCCCGCCCGTGGCGGGCGACGGGGCCCCGACGGGAGCGCCACGGCGGCGCCACGAGGGCGCCGTCCTCCGTGCGCGCACGCCCATGGCATGTTCATGGCGTCCGTGGAGGTTCCCGGTCGTCGGCCTCGCCGCCGCCGGCCGCGAGTGGGCCTCTGACACCCTCGGGAGCGATCGTGGAACGTCGGAACTTCCTGCGTGCGACCGCCGTCGGCGGGGCCTCCGCGGCCCTCGGCGGCACCTTGTGGCGCGGCGCCGCCCACGCCGCGCCGGCCCAGCCGGGCACGGGCCCCTACGGGCCGCCCGGGGCGGCGGGCGCCAACGGGATCGGACTGCCGAGATCACCGGCCCGGCGTTCTCCCCGGACGGCAGCCGGCTCTGCTTCTCCAGCCGGCGCGGCACGAGCGGGAGGTCGTCCGGCGGAATCACCTGCGAGGCGAGGGGGCCCTTCCGCTCGTAGACCGCCGGACCGCCGAACCCCGTCCCGCGGCTCCCGGCTCAGGGATGCCGCAGGGCGTGTGCCGCCTCCTGCACGAGGCCGCGCAGCCAGCGCAGGCCCGGGTCGTCGGTGCGGGTGGCGTGCCAGATCGCGCTCACCGTGTAGGTGGGCATCGGCAGCGGTGGGGGAGAGGTCGCGAGGCCCAGGACCTCGGCGTAGGGGGTGGCGGCGTGCGTGGGGAGGGTGGCCAGCGCCGCCAGGGCGGGCAACTGGAGGGCCGCCCCGGCGAAGTGCGTGGTGGAGGCGACCACCCGGCGGGTCAGCCCCCGGGCCTCCAGCAGGTCGTCCACGATGCCGCGGCGGCCGTCGTAGGAGATCAGCAGGTGCGGGTGGGCCAGATAGTCGTCCAGGCCGAGGGGCGTGCGCAGCGGGAGCAGCCGCGGGGAGAACAGGCACGTGTAGCCGGACTCGAACAGGTCCAGGCTGCGGTGATCGGCCCCGTGCGCGGGCGCCGCGGCCACGCCCAGGTCGATCTCGCCCCGGTCGATCATGCCGCCGACGCTGTTCCGCGTGGTCTGCCGCACCGCGAGCCGGATGCCCGGCAACGCGCTGGTGGCGGCCAGCAGCCGGGGGAGGAGCGCCGTCTCCAGGTCGTCGGACATGCCCAGGGTGAAGGCCCGCCGGGCCGTCGCCGGTTCGAAGCGGTCCCGGTCGGTCACCGCCCCGTGGATCAGGCTCAGCGCGGGCTCGACCCGGCGCGCCAGCTCCAGCGCGCGGGGCGTCGGCTCGACACCGCTGCGGGTGCGGGTGAACAACTCGTCGCCGAACAGCGTCCGGAGGCGGCCGAGGGCGGCACTGGTGGCCCCCTGGCTCAGATGCAGGGCGGCCGCGGCGCGGGTGACACTGCGCTCACGCAGCAACGCCGAGAAGACCACCAGCAGGTTCAGGTCCGCCTTGCGGAATTCGGTCTCATAGATGTCGATCATCGCGAGGATGAGTTTGCCGGACGAGCGCCCCGCTTCCTACGGTCGGCGCATGACAGCCGCCGAGGCCCAGCCCCGCCGCCCCGACTCCGCCGCGCCCCGCCGGAGCGTCACCGCCGCCGTCGTCCAGGCGTCCGCCCCGCTGTTCGACACCCCGGCCGCGCTGGCCAGGGCCGAGGAACTGCTCCGGGAGGCCGTCACCGGACGGGGCGCCGAGGTGGTCGTCCTGCCCGAGGCGTTCCTGGGCGGCTACCCCAAGGGACTGGACTTCGGCATCACGGTCGGCAGCCGCACCCCCGCCGGACGCGACCTGTTCCGCCGCTACCACGCCGCGGCCGTCGAGATCCCCGGCCCGGAGGTCACGAGGCTGGCCGCCGTCACCCGCGAGCTGGGCTGCCACGCGGTGATCGGAGCGGTCGAACGCAGCGGCGGCACCCTGTACTGCGTCGCCCTCCTCTTCGGCCCCGACGGCTACCTCGGTCTGCACCGCAAGCTGATGCCCACCGCCGCCGAGCGCTACCTGTGGGGGCAGGGCGACGGCTCCACCCTCCCCGTCGCGGACACCGGCAACGGCATGCTCGGCACGGCCATCTGCTGGGAGAACTACATGCCGCTCTTCCGCACCGCCATGTACGCCAAGGGCGTCGACCTGTGGTGCGCGCCGACCGTCGACGACCGGGACGCCTGGCAGGCCACCATGCGGCACATCGCCCTGGAGGGCCGCTGCTTCGTCCTCAGCGCCTCCCAGTACCTCCGCCGCGACGGACTGCCCGACGACCTCCGGCCCGTCCAGGGCGACGATCCGGACACGGTCCTCATCGGCGGCGGCTCCGTCATCGTCTCCCCGCTCGGCGAGGTCCTGGCCGGGCCGCTGCGCGACGGCGAGGGCATCCTGACCGCCGAACTCGACCTCGACGACCTGGTCCGGGCCCGCTTCGACTTCGACCCCGTCGGCCACTACGCCCGACCGGACGTCTTCACGCTCCACGTCGACGAGTCCCCCGCCGGCACGGTGACCTGGACCCGGTGACATCCTCGACCGGAGCCGCCGGCCGCGGGTGACGGCCACCGCCGGTCCGGACCCCGGCCACCGGGCTCCCGGTCCACCGGCGTCCACCCCCGTCCCGACACCGGCCCCTGCCCCCGACCGCCGCCCCTCCGACGCCGCAGCCGCACCCCGCGCGCGCCCACGAACGGGAGACTCCGTGACGTACGACATCGACGCACTCCGCGCCCAGTTCCCCGCCCTGGAGGCCGGGATCGCCCACTTCGACGGGCCCGGCGGCACCCAGACGCCCCGCCCCGTCATCCAGGCCGTCTCCGACGCCCTGTCCGCCCCGCTGTCCAACCGGGGCCGGTGGGCCGCCGGGGAACGCAACGCCGAGACGATCGTCGTCGAGGCCCGGCGGGCGATGGCCGACCTGCTCGGGGCGGACCCGGCCGGCATCGTCTTCGGGCGCAGCGCCACCCAGCTCACCTACGACTTCTCCCGCACCCTCGCCCGGACCTGGTCGCCCGGGGACGAGGTGGTGGTGACCAGCCTCGATCACGACTCCAACATCCGCCCCTGGATCCAGGCGGCCGCGCAGGCCGGCGTCACCGTGCGCCGCGCCGACTTCGACCCGGCGACCGGGGAGCTGACGCCGGACGGCATCCGTTCCGTCCTCACCGGGCGCACCCGCCTGGTCGCCGTCACCGCGGCGTCCAACCTGATCGGCACCCGCCCGCGGATCGCCGAGATCGCCCGCGCGGTGCACGAGGCGGGCGCCCTGCTCCACGTCGACGGCGTGCACTACACCGCCCACTGCCTGGTCGACGTGGAGGAGCTGGGCGCGGACTTCTTCACCTGCTCGCCGTACAAGTTCCTCGGCCCCCACCACGGCGTGCTCGCCGCCCGGCCCGCCCTGCTGGAGACCCTGCGCCCCGACAAGCTGCTGCCGTCCAGCGACGCCGTGCCCGAGCGTTTCGAACTGGGCACGCTGCCCTACGAGCTCCTCGCCGGCACGCGCGCCGCCGTCGACTTCCTGGCCGGCTTCGACCCGGCCGCCACGGGGACCCGGCGGGAACGGCTGACGGCCGGTTACCAGGCCCTGGAGCGGCACGAGGAGACCCTGCGGACCCTCATCGAGAAGGGCCTGGGCACCCTCGACGGCGTCACGGTGCACTCCCGCGCCGCCGAGCGCACGCCCACCCTCCTGCTGACCTTCGACGGGCGCGACGCCACGGACGCCTACCGGTTCCTGGCGGAACGCGGTGTCCACGCACCCGCGGGGTCCTTCTACGCCGTCGAGGCGTCCCGTCGCCTCGGTCTCGGGGACACCGGCGGCCTCCGCGTCGGTCTGGCCCCCTACAACCACGCCGACGACGTCGACCGGCTCATCGAGGGCCTGGCGGACTTCCTGCGGTCCTGAACGGGAACGCCCCGTCCCCGGCCGGAGGAACCGGCCGGGGACGGGGCGCTGGGCGGGAGGGGTCAGATCAGGTCCTCGCCGTTGCGGCGGGCCTCCGCCCACTCACGGAAGAACCCGCGGCTGATCACGAACAGGACGACCGCCACCAGGACGGGCCACATCAGGATGTACGCGGTGAGAACTGCGGTGGACACGGTGCCTCCTCGGGGTCACTTGCTGCCGGTGGCGGCCGGTTCGGGATCGCTGTCGCCGTCCTCCGCCGCACGCCCCGCGGGGGCCGCGGCACCGCTGCCGGCCGGGACGGGCGCCGCGGCGGTCGCGGCGGAGCCGTCGTCGAAGTCACCGGTGCGCTGCGCGATGACGGCGAAGTCGAAGTCCTCGCGCTGCCGCACCGACATGGACCAGCAGATGATGGTCGACACCGAGTAGGCGACCAGCGAACCGCTGAGCGTGGCGTACTCGTGCAGCTCGCCGATGGCGAACGGCGCCGTCACGACGACGGCCGCCACACCCACGACGCGGGCCGGGCGGGCGCCGAAGAAGCCGAACACCATCAGGCCCAGGACCACGCCGACGCCGATGACCGCCAGGACGTCCACGACGAGGCCGAGCCCGTTGTCGAGCGGGATCCAGCCGAAGCGGACGGGCAGGAACACCGCGAGCGCGGCCAGGACCGAGGTGGTGAAGGCGCGTCCGGTGACCTTGCCCCAGTAGAAGCTGGCCAGGACCGGGAACACCAGGGCGCCCCACAGCGCACCGACGAAGACCAGCAGGTCCAGGATGTTCAGCTGGAGGCTGGCGAAGGCGACGGCGGTCGCGGTGGCCAGCACCATGGTGATGCGGCCGATCAGCAGCATCGTCGCCGGGTTGGCCTTGTCCTTGCCGGCCACGTTCTGGCCGTAGACGTCGGCCATCATGATCGAGGAGAGGGCCGCGAGGTCGGAGTCGGCGGTGGACGACAGCGCGCCGACGATCATGATGAAGAACACGGCCAGCAGCACGGGCGGCAGGTACTCGGCGGCCATGCCCGGGATGATGTTGTTCGGGTCCCCGCCGGTCGGCTCGAAGCCCAGGTAGAGGGCGAGCACGCCGAGCATGCCGACGCCGATCACCATGGCGCCGTACCCGACGGTCGCGGTGATGAAGGTCGGCTTGATCAGGCTCTCCTTCACGGCGAACAGGCGCTGCGCGATGGTCTGGTTGCCGATCGCGTAGGCGAGCACCGCGGCGATGTAGGGGGCGCCCTGTTCCATGAAGGCCGTGCTGGAGAAGAAGCTGCCCTGCTCGGCGGTCAGGTTGCTCGCGCCGGTCTCGAAGGCGGCGGGGAAGTCCGCGGCGAAGAAGATGAACGGGACGATGACGGCGACGGCGCCGAGCATCGCGACGACCTGCACGAAGTCCGTGAGCACCGAGGCGCGGAAGCCGGACCACAGGGTGTAGAGCAGCACCCCGGCCGCGACGGCGAAGACGCCCTGGGTGAAGGTGAACGGCGACAGCATCGAGATGAGCACGCCGCCGGCGATGAAGTTCGACATCAGGCTGATCAGGCTGCCGACGATGTTCGAGCCGGCGAGCATCAGCTGACTGGACCGGCCGTGCCGGACGTAGAGCACCTCGGCGAGGGTGTGCGCCTTGGGCGCCACGGCCCGGATGCGGCGGCCGAAGGGGTAGATGAAGAGGATCATCAGGGCGCCCCACAGCCCGTAGTGGATCGGGCCGGAGATGCCGTAGGTGTAACCGGAGGTGGCGGACGCGTACATGGAGGAGGCCCAGATCCAGGTCGCCGTCATGCTGGCGGCGGAGATGCCGAATCCGAGGTTGTTCCCCGCCGTCATGTAGCCGTCGGCGTTCTCCTCCTTCTTCCCGATGCGGGTCGAGATGAGGAAGGTGCCTCCGTAGAAGAGGACCAGCAGACCGACGATGACCAGGGCGTTGAACTGGGCTGTGTCCATTTCGCCCACACACGCCACCTCCTTCGACTCTGGGAGCCCGGCGTCGGCAGCGCGCCTGCGTTGTCACGGGCAGGCGGCGGCACCGTCCCGCGCGCCGCGCAGCGGGAGGACCGACCCGGCAGCTCAGCGCTGTACAAGGGACGTTCACGAAAAGATGCGGGCTTTGAGCCCGCAAACCGTCGGCACCGTAACAGCTCTTTCCGGCCAGCGGGAGGCCGCTCGTCCGGAGGGGCTGCAAGGCTGTACGCTGCGGCTCCGTCTGAATTGTGCAAGTTCCTGACGCATTTCGAGCGCCGATAGGTCCGAGAAGGCACGGTTTGCCCTTCGTGACGATGGCGCTTATTTGCTCGTTGCATGTGCAATATTGACCCCTTTTGTTACGGCAAAGAGATCAACGGATGGTGTCGCGTGTCACTGCGCGGCCTCGCCGCGGCGCGGCGGCGGTGGCGTTCGGTGGCCGGCCCGTGCCCGAGGGTGTCGTCGGGTGTCCACTTGCCGACCACTTGCCTAAAGCAATTAGGTAGCTGCATAATCTCTGTAGGAAGCAGTGTGGAGTGCGATCGGGAGGGACCCCGTGACCCGAGTGGGGCTGACGACGGAACGCCTGGTCAGGGCAGGGGCCGAGATGGCCGACGCGATCGGCTTCGAGCGCACCACGCCCTCCGAACTCGCGCGGTACTTCGGCGTCCGGACCGCGAGCCTGTACGCGCACGTCAAGAACGCGCACGACCTCAAGGTGAGGATCGCGCTCCTGGCGCTGGAGGAACTGGCCGACCGGGTCTCCGCCGCGATGGCGGGCCGCGCGGGCAGGGACGCCCTGGTCGCGTTCGCCGACGCCTACCGCGACTACGCCCGGGAACACCCCGGCCGGTTCGCCGCCACCTCCTTCCCCCTCGCCCCCCAGGAGGCGGCGGGCAGCGCCGGTGTGCGGCACGCCGCCATGGCCCGGGCGCTCCTGCGCGGATACGCCCTGGAGGAGCCGCGGCAGACCCACGCCGTGCGCCTGCTCGGCAGCGTCTTCAGCGGCTTCGTGGGGCTGGAGGCGGCGGGCGGTTTCAGCCACAGCGCGCCCGACGCCCAGGAGAGCTGGACCGAGATCCTCGACGCGCTCGACCTCCTGCTGCGCACCTGGAGCACCGCCCCCTGAGCGGGCCTTCCCCGGGCCGCCGGCGCGGCACCGCGTCATGTCACCCCACCCGGACCCACCGATCCCGGACCACCGAAGAGGCACCCCCCATGACCACCCGGCACCACTGGACCCCCGTACCCCTCACCACCGACGTCGTCCGGGGCGCCCTCGACCTCGAACGCACCGACCGGGGCGTCCTGCCCCACCGCCTGCCCGCCGGCGCGCGCCGCCGCATCCCGGACGGACAGCTGGCCATGGCCGAGTCGCAGCCCTCCGGGGTGCGGCTCGCCCTCCGCACCCGCGCCACCGCCGTCGAGCTGGACGTCGTGGCCACCAAGCGGGTCTACGCCGGAGCGCCCCCGCGTCCCGACGGCGTGTACGAACTGCTCGTCGACGGGCGGCTGGTGGACGCCGCGACCGTCCCGGACGGCGACACGCTGACCCTCGACCTGACGACCGGGGCGGCCGGGACCCGGCGGGGGCCCGTGCGCACCGTGCGCTTCGACGGCCTGACCGGCGACGAGAAGGACATCGAGATCTGGCTGCCGCACGACGAGACGGCCCTGCTCGTCGAACTGCGCACCGACGCCCCGGCCCGCCCGGTGCCGGCCGGCGGGCGCAAGGTCTGGCTGCACCACGGCAGTTCGATCAGCCAGGGTTCCAACGCCGCCACGCCCACCGGCACCTGGCCCGCCGTGGCCGCCGCACGCGCCGGAGCGGACCTGCTCAACCTGGGCTTCGGGGGCAGCGCGCTGCTCGACCCGTTCACCGCCCGCGCGATGCGCGACACGCCCGCCGACCTGATCAGCGTCAAGATCGGCATCAACGTCGTCAACGCGGACCTGATGCGGCTGCGCGCCTTCGGCCCGGCCGTCGACGGCTTCCTCGACACCCTCCGCGACGGGCATCCCACCGCTCCGCTGCTGGTCGTCTCACCGGTCCACTGCGCCATCCACGAGACGACCCCGGGTCCCAGCGCCCCCGATCTGGACGCGATGAGCGAGGGACGCCTGAGGTTCAGGGCGGCCGGCGATCCCGAGGAGACCAGGTCCGGGAAGCTGACCCTGACGGTGATTCGGGAGGAACTGGCCCGGATCGTCCGCCGGCGCGCCGAGGACGACCCCCGGATTCACCACCTCGACGGCCGCGAGCTGTACGGCGAGTCCGACGCGGAGGCCCAGCCCCTGCCCGACGCACTCCATCCCGCCCCCGCCACCCACCGGCTCATCGGCGAACGCTTCGCCCGCCTGGCCTTCGGCGACGACGGCCCGTTCGGCCCGCCGGACTCCGGGAACCGCTGACGGCACCGGACGGCGTGCCGACGCCCCGGCGGCGCTTGACCTCGACCGAGGTCGAGTTCCTACGGTCCCGACCGGGCCGCGGATATCCCTCCGCGGCCCGCGAGACCAGGAGGCACACGGTGAGCGACACCCGTACCGAGATCCCCGACCACTACCGGCACGCCGTGATCCCGCACATCATGGTGGACGACGCCGACGCGGCGATCGACTTCTACCGGCGGGCGTTCGGCGCCCGCGAGGACTTCCGGCTCCAGGCGCCGGGCGGCGGCATCCTGCATGCCGAGATCTCCATCGGGCCGTCGGTCCTCATGCTGGGCGACGCCGGTGCCGAGGGGGTGGGCGCCGCCGTCTGGTCGGCGCCCCCCGCCCTCGGGGGCACGTCCGTCACCCTGCACGTCTTCGTCCCGGACGTCGACGAGCTGGCGCGGCGCGCGGTGGCGGCCGGGGCGGAACTGCTCCAGCCGCCGACGGACATGTTCCACGGGGACCGCACCGCGGTCCTCGGGGACCCCTTCGGCCACCTGTGGGTCTTCCTCACCCACGTCGAGGACGTCACCGAGGAGGAACTGCGCAGCCGGCTCGCCGCGGCCCGCTGAGGGACCGGACCCCGGCGCTCGCCGCCGGCCCCGGCCTGAGACCCGGGGCCCCGGCCGGGACCCCGGGCGTCACCGGCTACAACTGCCGGTAATAGACGGCGGTCGGGAGCCGTGTGCACCCGAGCGCCTCGTACAGCGCCCTGGCGGGAGCGTGGAACGGGTCGCCGCCCGTGCCGATCTCCACCACCTCGGCCCCCTGCGCGCGCATCGCCGCGAAGGCGTGCTCGCACAGGGCGGTGCCCACGTGGAGACGGCGGTGCTGCGCGGCCACGGCGAGCAGGGTGATGCCGCCGTTCCTGCGCCCGGGGTCGACGCTCCACGCCACGTAGCCGGCGAAGCCGTCCCCGGCCTCGGCGACGGCGACGTGGGCGTGCCGCTCGGGAGCGTGGAGACCGGCGACCAGACGGCGGTAGTCACCCTGCCAGTCGCCGTGCTGGTTGGCGAAGACGGCTTCCCCGACCAGCGGGCGGAACGATTCCTCGTAGAACGGACGGAAGGTGTCGATGGTGAGTTCGGTGAGCGGCACGAGGTCGTGCCGGTGGAACGCGCGGATGAGCATGGATGTGCGCCTTTCGGACCGAGGGCTCGGGGCCCTGGCAGAACGGGGACCTCTGCCGGCCCGCGCGCGGCCGGAGAACCGGCGGCGAGCAGGCCCTCAGCGACGCGTTCGCCCAGCGGCGGAACATTCCATGACGCCAGGGTAGCCCTCCGGCGCACGACCGTGCCCCGGAAGGGCGGCGGCCGGGCCGAAGGGCAGGGGGGCGGCCCCGGCGGAACCGGCCGCCCGTGCCGGGCCGTCGGTTCCGGGGTGCGAGGGTGCCGGGATGCCGGTGCTCCGGGATGCCGGCGCGCCGAGAGCCGGGTTGCCCGAGCGCCGGGGGTCGCCCTCCCCGGCCGTCAGTCCCGCACCGGCTGCTGGGGGAGCGGGGTCCCCGCAGGGCGGGCACCCGTGGCACGGCCGCCGCCCGCCAGGGCCAGGGCGCCCGGACCGGAGAACACCAGGAGCAGGAAGCCCCAGCAGAACAGCGCGGGCGGGAGACCGCCGTTCTGCAGCGGGAACAGGCCGTCCTGCTGGTGCTCGGTGAAGTAGGCGAAGGCCATGATCCCGGAGCTGAGGAAGGCCGCGGAGCGCGTCCCGACGCCGAGGAGGATCAGGGCGCCGCACACCAGCTCGATCACTCCGGCGTACCAGAACGGCCACTCGCCCACCGGACTGGCCTTGCGGTCCAGCACACCGAAGAGGGTGGCCGCGCCCTCGCTGGTGAACAGCACGCCCAGGACGATGCGGAACAGACCCAGGACGAGGGGTTGACGGGCCGTCAGCCAGTCGCTGAGGCGTGCGGTGTTCATCGGTGCTCCTCGTGGATGTCGCTCGGTGTCCGGACCCCGGGGGCAGGCGGGAGCCCGGCGGGGCGCGTCGTCCCCTCCTCCCTACGCACGCGGGGCCCGGCGCGTTCAGACGAACGGCACGATGGTGGACGGCGGCCCCGAGGGACGGCACGGGATCCCTGCACGGCCGCGGCGCCGCGCGGAACCGGCGCACGGTCCGGCCGGACGCACAGCCGGTGGCCGCCCCGCGTGCTGCGGGGCGGCCACCGGCCGCGGAAGAACGGTGAGGAGAGCGAGGGGACTGGGTCACATAGGAAGTGGAGAAGGAAGCCCCCTCATGGCCTCGCCGCGGTCACGCTAGCAGTCAGGCGGGGATCAGGTCGCGCAGATTCTCGGGGGTTATGACGCGCGCGTGCGGATGCAGCCCCTCGGGGCGGTCCAGACCGATGTAGGTGACGGGCCCCTCGGGGAGGGTGCCGCCGTCCCGGACGTCCACCGTCGCCCCGGCCCCGGCCATCAGGTCCGTGAGGTACCGGACCGTGAGCTGCTCCCGCTCGACGACCGCGCGCACCAGCGTCGCGACCGTCAGACGGTTGCCCTCGACCCGGTTGTGCGACGGATCGCCCCGCAGGTACAGGTGCAGCCACTTCGCACGCCAGCGGCCGTCGGCGCCCCGCAGGAACACCAGCGGCAGGGCGACCCGGCCGGGACCGCGCAGCTCGGACTTCATGCGCACCGTCCGCGGCTCGAACGGGCGCCCCCGCTGCTGTCCCTCGCGCAGCATGAACCCGAAGAACGACTCCGCCACCTCCTCGAAGCCCTCGCCGTCGAAGACGTTCACCTGGGGCACCACGAACGCGCCCCGCACCGCGTCCAGGCGCAGGTCGATGAACTCCGAGGCGCCCTCGGGCGCGCTGATGACGTCACCGGAGTGCCTGCCCCCGACGTCCCGCAGATGGGTGTACGACAGCCAGGAGACGGTCGCGTACCGCCTGTCGAGCAGCAGCGCCGACAGGTCGAAGTCGGTGGTGCCCGCGGTCTCCCGCCAGTACACGAAGAAGCGCAGCAGGTCCCCGTCCACCGCGGACACCGAGCCGCGCGGCAGCACCCCCAGCCCGGCCGTGCTCGCGCGGCCGCTGAGCGGCAGCGCCACGTCCAGGACGTCCGGATCGACCAGCACGCGCCCCGCACCGCCCACCCGGCGGCGCAGCTCCGCGTCGAGCAGGGCGAGCAGCCGCTCGCGCACGGCGTCCGGCACCGGCCGGCGGGTGTCGTCGGCGACATGGCCGCGTCCGAGGCGGTTCACGAACACCCGCTGCGCTCCCGTCCGGCGGGCACGGTTGCGCAGGTGCTCGACCACGGACAGCAGAACCCGGCCGGAAACCTCCGGGAGGACCTGCTCGACGGCGGCGACGACCGCGTCCTGCTCGTCGTCCGTGGCCGCGGTGCGCAGCAGCCGGTCCAGGGAACGCAGCAGTCTGCCGGGTGCGGCCCGCAGCAGCCGGGCCGCCGCGCCGGCGTCGCCCCGGGTGAACAGCTCCTCGGCGCGGCTCTCCAGGGACCGGGCCTCCTTCTCCCCACGCGCGACGGCGAACACGTCCGCCGCGTGCGGCCACTGCGGGTACTCGTGCGGGTGCAGCCGCTCCCCGAGCCGCTTCCACATCTCCCGGTGCGCGTGCACGTCGGCCGCCTTGGCCGGCGCGGCGGCGACCACCGCGTCGAGGCCCGCGAGCAGCGCCCGGCGCACCGAGCGCGGCAGCGACCGCAGCCGCACGGGCTCCTGGAGGCCCATGTCGACGCCGTTGAGCGCGCAGGCCAGCCGGAGGACGTCGGTCACCGTGTCCAGCAGCAGGTCCGCCCCGGCCATGAGGCGGGCCTGGTTGACCACGGCGCGGTTCTCCCGCACCGGGATCCGCTCCGGCTGCGGCCCCGCCGCGCAGTGCCCCGCGAGCTCCGCCAGATCCCGCAGTCCCTCCTCCCCGAGGGGCGTGGTGCTGCCCGCCAACGCCAGGTACAGGGACGTGACTTCGTCCTCCAGCCGGTCACCGGGGTGCAGGACGGTCACTCGGTCGCCCGCCGCTGCGATCAGCTCCTCGTGACGGGCGAGCAGGTCCGTGAAGGAGTGCTGGTACGTGCCGTAGGACGGGAGAGTGAGCAGGTCCACCACGCCCGCGTCCAGCTGCTTCGGCGTGCCCGCCCGGGCCGTGTCGTCGGCGAGTGCTTCGGCGACGCACTCCCGCCAGAAGTCCGCGGTGGCCGGGACGTTGGCGGGGAAGTCGATGAAGTACGGGTTGTGCCGGACGTGGTCGCCGGCCATCTCCCGCACCGTGCCCAGGACCCGTACGGCGAGGTCGGTGACCGTCCCCTCGGACAGGCCGGCCAGGCGGCCGAACAGGCGCGCCGACAGCTTGAAGCCCGCGCACATCAACGCGGCGTCGAACTGGCGCACCACGACGGTGCCGTCCCCGGAGGGCCCCTCGGGGACGGGGACGCGAAGGGTGTGCCGGACGATCAGGGGTTCGTGACGCGGGGACATTCCCGCATGGTTCCAAGGCGGGAGCAGCGGCCGCACCCGGTTTTCGGGGGCGGGCGGGGGCTGGGACGACGCGGGGCGCCGCGCCCCGTACGGCGATCGTCTCCTAGGGTCATGCCATGATGACCGACACCGAGGCGGCCGGATCGTTGTTCGCATCCCTACAGGCCGACGCCGTCACCAGCCCCGAGCGGCTCCGCGAGCTCTACCCGGAGCCGAACCCGAACGCGCTCCGCAAGGAGACCGACCGCCTGACCGAGGAGACCCGGGCCCTGATCGGCTGTTCCTCGCTGGTGTTCATCGGGAGCACGGACTCCGAGGGCCGGGCGGATGTGACACCGCGGGGCGGCCCCGCCGGGTTCGTCTCGGTGCTCGACGACCGGACCCTGGTCATCCCCGACGCGACCGGCAACCGGCGGCTCGACACCCTGCACAACGTGCTGCAGACCGGACGCGTCGGCCTGCTCTTCGTCATTCCCGGCCGCCCGACGACCCTGCGCGTCAACGGCCGCGCCTGCGTCTCGGCGCGACCGGAACTGCTCGACCGGCTCACGCCCGTGGGCAAGCCGCCGGTCGCGGCGATCGTGGTGCGGACCGAGGAGGTCTACCCCCACTGTCCGAAGTCGCTGATGCGCGCCGGCGCCTGGCGGCCGGAGCGCTGGGTGCCCGCTGACGCCCAGCCGGCCAGCGCCCAGGTCACCCTGACCCAGCGGAACCTGCCGGGCCTGACCCTCGAACGGATCGAGGAGGCCGAGCGGGAGTCACTGCGACTGCGCTACGAGTGACGGGGGCGAACGCCCGGTCACGGCGCGGCCGACGCGCCGCGACCGGGCCGTCCGACACGGCCGTGGAGCCGGAACCGCCGGGCCCGGCCGGCCGGGGAGCGTCACGGATAAATCACTTCGTGGTTGGCCATCATGGCGACGAACTTCTCGATCCGCCTGGCACGCGTCTCGGGCTTCTTGGCACTCTGTACGCGATAGAGGATCGCGTACCGGTTCTTGCTGTTCAGGGTGTCGAAGAACTCGGCGGCCCCGGGCACGTCCAGCAGGGCGTCCCGCAGATCGTCCGGGACGGTCATCCTGCTCTGCGACGCATAGGCGGCCTCCCACCGCCCGTCGGCCTTCGCGGCGTCGATCTCCCGCCGGCCCGCCGGACGGATCCGGCCCTCGGCGGCCAGCCGCTCGGCCCGTTCCCGGTTCACCTGGGACCAGGGACTCGTCCTGGTGCGCGGCGTGAACCGCTGCTGCCAGTACAGGTCGTCGACCTTTTCGCGCCGGCTGTCGATCCAGCCGAAGCAGACGGCGACGTCGAGGGCCTCGGTGTAGGTGACGCTCGGCAGGCCGCCGGCCTTCTTCGCGATCCTCACCCACACCCCGGCCGCGCTGTCGTGGTTCTCCTCCAGCCACTGCTCCCACTGGAGCTGATCCTGGAACGTGAGGGTCGGTTCACTCATGCTCAATCCCATCGGAACGCGTCAGGACGGTGTTCCCGGGCGGGGCGGCGCACCCGGACGGTCCCGGCCCCGGGCGCCGAAGCCGGCCGTGGCGCCGTGCACGCCGCCGTCCCGGCCGGGTGCGGCAGTGCCGGCGGGTCGGCGGAGCACGAACACCAGGATGCCGTCGGCGCGCCCCCGGGGCCCGTGTGCCGCCGCCGGGGGACGCGGCCGCCGGATGCGTGTGTCAGGCCATCGAGGTGATGCAGAACGGGTAGCCGGCCGGGTCGAGCAGCACCGTCCACTTCCCCTCACCGGGCTGCTCCTCGGGCTTGCCGGCTCCGAGCGCCAGCAGTTCGGCCTCGGCCTTCTCCAGGTCCGGGACGCTGAAGTCGAGGTGCACGCGGTTGCGCGCCTCCGGCCAGGACGGGGGCTCGAACCCGTCGATCCTGACGAAGCCCATGCGCATGCCGTTCCGGCCGTCGAGGTAGGCCGCCGACTCACTGCTGAAGATCTTCTGCCAGCCGGTCACCCGCGCGTAGAAGTCCGCGAGCGATCCGGGGTCGGAACAACTCAACGTGACGGCCCCGGGCTCGGCAATCGCTGTCATCGATCCACCTCTCGGTCTGTGGGTCACTACTCATCGGCGTACGGCGGTGCTCTTGCTCAACGGATCTTCCCGCACGCAGTCTTGCACGACGGGAGCGCGGAACGGGCCGCTCCGTGAAGGTGTCTGGAACGGCGACGTCAGGGTCCACAAATGGGCATGAGGATTCCGCCGCCGGCCGGTCGTCACCGCGGCCGCGGAGCCGCGGAACCGCTGTGCCGCGACGGGGAGAAGAGGCCGTCCCGGACCGCCGCCCCGGTGCCGCGCCCGGCCCGGCAGGCCTTCGGCAGGACGTCCGGCGGCGGCTCCGGCATCTGTGCCCGCTGAGGACCAGCCCGGCCGCCGGTACGCTGGGAGGACGTGAGCGCACCGGTCCGGGCCGCGCACCGGCCGGGTGCGGCACGCTCGCACCTGTCGTCCGCAACCGCTGGGTGTCCTCATGCCGTGCCGTCAGCCGCACGGTGCCCGCGTCGGCGGTGTCCACCACGATCTCGCGCGGCCCGTCCGGCCGGCCGTGGCCGCGCACCAGGTCCACGGAGACCGAGTCGAGCCAGTCGACCTGGTCGCCGTCCGTCCAGTGGACGGCCATCTCGTCCCGGTGGGCGAAGACCGCGGGGAGGCCGAGGGGACCCTGGACGGCCTGCCTCAGCCCCGGCACGCGGCCGGCGTCGGCGCGTGCGAGCACCGGACGCAGCAGTGCCTTGCTGGGCTGCCATCGCCCCCACGGTCGCGGTGAGGACGCCGCTCGCCGTGGTCGCCGTGTACCGCCAGCCGGCCGGCGCCCCCGCGACGTCCAGGGCGAGGGCCGCCTCGCCCAGCAGTGTCCCGGCGGCCGGCCCGAGCGCCGGGACCACCCCAGAGGCCGGCCCGGACGTACTGCCGCGCCCGGAACCGGGTGGCCCAGGTGACCATGGGCGGCCTCCGCGGTAGGGGGCACGGTCCGGCCGGGCGGGTACGTCACCGGCCCCGGTGGATCAGGCGTCCGGGGGACGCCGACGGGCCGTCAGTGGCGGCGCCTGAGCCCTTCGGCCATCAGGGAGAGCCCGATGCCCAGCATCCACACGTCCTTGGCCAGCGACAGCCCCTGCTCGGTGGGGCGCAGGCTGCCGTCCTGCCGCATCCCCGGCGTCCGCAGGTAGAGCCCCAGGGTGCCGAGCGAGAACGCGGTCACCGCGGTGCCCGCCACGGCGGCCGGGACCACCGGCAGCAACAGCGCGCCGGCGATGGCGATCTCGCTCGCGGAGAGCGTCCGCACGAACTGGCCGGGGCCGTACTTCCCCAGGACCGGATAGGTGCCGGACGCGAACTGGTGCAGGCCTTCGGCGGTGGCGTCGTCCGCCTCGCGTTTGGCCAGCCCGGAGTTCAGGAAGAACGCGCCGGCCGAGAGCCGGAGCGGAAGCTGCCGTGCCACCGAGCGCCATGCCGGTCGCCGTCCCATGTCGGGTCTCCTCACGACGTCGTCGCCCCCGCCTTCCAGACTCGCAGCCCTGCACCGGCTGTCAAACGGACGGGGGCCGCCCCGGCTCCGTCCGGCGGGCGCGCGGACCGGGGCCCCCGGACGGCGGCACGGGACGCCCGCCCCCGCCCCGGCCGGGAACGGCACCGGCGCGGCCGGGACCACCGGGCACCTGGCCGGCGAAGGCGCCTGCGCGGCCGTCGGTCGTCCGCCGGGGTGTCGCGCGAGCCGGTCGTCGCGGGCCACGCCGGTGCGTGCCACGATGCCGGTATGCGAGTCGTCGTGGTGGGTGCGGGGCAGGTCGGGCACACCGTGGTCAAGTCGCTCGCCGAGACGCACGACTGCACGGTGGTCGACATCGACCGGGCGCGCCTGGACGCCCTGGCGCACGCCTACGACGTGCGGGTCACGCAGGGCAGCGGCACCCGGCGCGAGACGCTGCTGGACGCCGGGGTGGCCGACGCGGAACTCGTCCTCGCCTGCACCTCCCGGGACGAGGTCAACCTGGTGACCGCGATGCTCGCCCGCAGGCTGTCGTCGGCCCGCACCGTCGTCCGGGCCACCGGCACCGACTACCTGGCCGCCTGGCACGCGGGCGACCTCGACGTGGACCTGCTCGTGTCGACGGCGTTCGAGACCGCCGAAGCCGTCGCACGGGTTCTCCAGGTCCCCGGTGCCCGGCACGTGGACTTCTTCGCCGACGGCAAGGTGGCCGTGATCGGCGTCCACGTCCCCGAGACGGATCCGCCGCCGTTCGCCGGCCGTCCGCTGCGCGAGGCGGACCTGCCCGAGGCGTCCCGGGTGGTCGCCGTCGTACGGGACGGCGTGGTGATCGGCCCGCCCGCGACCGAGACCGTGCGGCCCGGTGACCTCCTCGTCGTCATGACGTCCCCGGCCGGGGCACGGGCCTGGAGCCGCACCGTGTCCGGGGCCGAACCCATCGGCGACGTCGCGGTCTTCGGGGCCGGACGGGTGGGGATTGCGATCGCCCGGGTGCTGCTCGACCGGGGCCTCGTCGTGCGGATCGTCGAGCACGACGCACGCCGTGCCGAGGCGGCCGCCGCCGCGCTCGACCGGGCGCGGGTCTACCACGCCGACGGCCTCGACCCCGAGTTCCTGCGCCGTGAGCGCATCGGCGCGGCCGGCGCCGCCGTCCTCGCACAGGGGGACGACTCCCGGAACCTGCACGCCGCCGTGCTCGCCAAGGTCCACGGGGTCGGACTGACCCTCACCGTCCTCGAGGACCCGGCCGCGGCCGAGGTGTTCGAGGCCGCGGGCGTCGACGTGACCGTCGACCCGGGGGACGAGACCGCCGAGAAGATGGCCCGCTACACCTTCGACCGGCGCACCCGCCAGCTCGCGATGCTGGAGGACGACCGTTTCGAGGTGCTCGACATCACCGTCCGCCCCGGCAGCCGGTACGCGCACCGCTCCGTCGGCGCGCTCCCCGGGGCCGGCGTCGGCGCGCTCGTCCGCGACGGCGAGGCGATCTTCCCCCACGACGGGGACGAACTGCGGGCCGGCGACCGGGTCATCGTCCTCGCCGAGCCCGACCACGTCGTCACCCTCGAGCGCGACCTGTGAGGCGGGCGCGTCCCCCGGCGCGGGCACGACGGCGTTCCGGCACCGACGTACGGGTCGCCCTGGGCGTGGTCGGCGCCCTGCTGCTGTGGTTCGCCCTCGCCTTCGCCGTCCCCGCGGTCGCCGCGCTCGTCACCGGCCGGCCGCCGTGGCCCTTCCTGGGGGCCGGGGCCGCCACCGCCGTGGCCGGCCTGGCGCTCAGACGGCTCACCGGCAGGCGGCCCTCCCTGGGCGTCCGGGAGGGGTTCCTGGTCGTCGTCGCCGTCTGGCTGCTCGTCCCCGCCTTCGGCGCGCTGCCGTTCGTGTTCGGGCGCGTGCCGCAGCTCGCCCACCCGCTCGACGCCTACTTCGAAGCCATGTCGGGCTTCACCGCCACCGGCGCCACCGTCCTCACGGACGTGGACGCGCTGGGACCCGACATGCTGTTCTGGCGGCAGCTCACCCACTGGCTGGGCGGCATGGGCATCATCGTGCTGGCCCTCGCGGTGCTGCCGCGGCTGCGCATCGGGGGCCGTGACCTGCTGCGCTCCGAACTGCCGGGACCGGTCGCCGTCGAGTCGCTCGACGAGACCGTCCGCGGGACCGCCCAGCGGCTCTGGAAGGTGTACGTCGCGGTGACCGCGGCCGGCTTCCTGGTCCTGGCCGCGCTCGGCCGGTCCGGACTGGACCGGGGGATGAGCGTCTTCGACGCGTTCGCGTACGCGACGTCCGCCGTCTCGCTCGGCGGGTTCACCCCCGACGCGGACTCGGCCCGGGAGCTCGCCCCGGTGACGCAGTGGGTGCTGTGCGCCCTGATGGTGGTCGCCGGGATGAACCTGCTGCGGCTGTACCGGCTCGCCGCCCTGCGCCAGGTACGGGCGGCGGCCCGCGACGAGGAACTGCGTCTGTACCTGGCGCTGCTGGCCGCCGCCACCGCGCTGCTGGCCGTCGAACTGTTCGCCGAGGGGCTGGTGGACGGGGCCGCCGGCGTCCGGCACGCGGCCTTCCAGACGGTGTCGGTGATGACCACCACGGGCTTCGCGACGCTGGACTGGTCGGCCTGGGGGACGCTCGCCATGTTCACCCTGCTGGTCCTGATGTTCGTCGGGGCCTGCGCGGGGTCGGCGACCGGTTCGGTGAAGGTGGTCCGTCACCTCGTGCTGTTCCGCTTCGCCCGCCGCGAGCTCGACCGGTCCGTGCACCCGGACGCGGTCGTCCCGCTGCGGGTCAGCGGCCGGGTCGTCGACGGGGCGGCGCTGCGCTCGGTGCTCGCGTTCGCGGTCCTCTACCTGCTCGCCTTCGCGCTCGGCACCCTCGGACTGGCCCTCGACGCCGAACCGAGCCCGCCCGGCACCGGCGCGTTCACCGCGCTCGGCGCGGCGGCCTCCTGCCTCGGCAACGTCGGCCCCTCCTTCGGCGAGACGGGCCCGTTCGGTTCCTATGCCCCGCTGGGCGGGCTGTCGAAGGTGATCCTCACCGCGCTGATGTTCCTCGGCCGCATCGAGATCGTGCCGCTCGCGGTGCTGCTGCGCCGCAGCTACTGGCGGGTGTAGGAACCGGGGGATCCTGCAGAACCCGCGCGGGCCGCGTGATACGAAGGCGTCCACGGCGCACGACAGGGACGGGCCCCCGCCCGGGCAGCGGACCTGCCGCTCCCGCCGGGCACGGCCACCCGGACGAGGCGGGCGCACGCGGACACCGGTCCGCCCCTCGGCGCCCGCGCCGGGCAGACGGGCACGACCACCCCGCTGAGGAGGAGACGCATGGCAGGGAACGGGACCGCACGCCCGCCCGCCGCCGCGCTGCGGCCCCGGCGCGTCCCGCACGCTCCCCGGGCGGCGGTCCTCTTCCTGCACGGCGGCAGCGCCGCCGGCCGTGCCGCCTCCCGGCCCTGGTATCCGGCGCCGCTGCGGATGCGACCGTTCGTGCGGGCCGTCGCCGCGGCCGTCCCGGACGACGTCCTGCTGGCGGAGGTGCGCTACCGCGTCCGGGGCTGGAACGGCGCCGACGCCGACCCCCTCCACGACGCCCGCCGGGCGCTGCGGGAACTGGCCGGCCGCGCGGGGGACGTCCCGGTCGTCCTCGTCGGGCACTCCATGGGCGGCCGGGCCGCCCTGCGCGCCGCGGCGGCCCCGGAGGTCCGCGGGGTGCTGGCCCTCGCGCCCTGGTGCCCGGACGGCGAGCCGGTGGCGCACCTGCGGGACAAGGACCTCGTCGTGCTGCACGGGGACCGTGACCGGTTGACCGACCCCCGGGAGTCGGCGGCCTTCGTCCGGCGGGCGCGCGAGGCCGGCGCGCGGGCCGAGCTGCGGCTGGTGCCGGGCGGCGACCACGCCATGCTCCGCCGGGCCGGCCACTGGCACCGCACCGCCGCCGCGACGGTGGCGGCGCTGCTGGCCGCCGGCCGCACCCCCGCGTGAGTCCCGCGCCGCACCCCCGGCTGAGTCCCGCGCCGCGCGCCCGCCGTTCCCGGCGCGCACGGCGCACGGGGAGGGGCGACCGGGGGGATGCCGCCCGGCTCCGCCGGGGCGCGCCCCCACCTGCGCCCCGGGGCCCCGGCCGAGGGGCCGCAAGGCGCCGGGGCATGGGCCGTGAGCCCCGCCATGCCGGGGCCGGTGGGCCGGCGCGTCCGGGAGCCGCCCCGCCCCGTGCGCCGGTCCCTTCGTGCGGCCGGATGCTGGGGGACGACATGCGTGAGTACATTTGGGACAAGTTGCCGATTCGGGCTGATCGGGTGGAGCAAACGGCGCACCCCTGATCGTGAACCTCGCCGACGAGGACGTTCATGTTCCCCACGAGTGCTCCGACGATCACGGTGTTCGTGCTGTACGCGGGCGCGCTGATCGGCACGGGCCTCTGGGCGTACCACCGCACCCGCACCTTCGCCGACTTCGCCATCGGCGGGCGCCGCCTCGGCCCCCTGGTGTCGGGCCTGTCGGCCGGGGCCAGCGACATGTCCGGCTGGCTGTTCCTGGCCCTCCCGGGCGCCGTGTACGCGGCGGGCATCGGAGCCGTCTGGCTGGCGGCCGGCCTGGCCCTCGGCACCTACCTGAACTGGCTCTTCGTCGCCCCGAGACTGCGCACCTACACCGAGCGCGCCGAGAACGCCGTCAGCCTGCCCGCCTACCTGGAGGAGCGGTTCGAGGACCGCACCCGGACGCTCAGGATGGTCTCGGCCGCCGTCATCCTGGTCTTCTTCACCGTGTACGTCGCCGGCGGCCTGGTCGCGGGGGGCCTGCTCTTCGAGACGATCTTCGACGTCCGCTTCGGCGTCGGCGTGACCCTCACGGCCCTGCTCATCGTCCTGTACTCCTGCCTCGGCGGCTTCCTGGCGATCAGCCTCACCCACGTCCTGCAGGCCGCGCTCATGGCCGTCGCGCTGGTCGTGGTCTCCCTGACCGCCGTCGCCTCCCTCGGCGGCTTCGGCGAACTCGGCGACGACCTCGACCGTGCGGAGCCCGGCCTGACCCGGCTGGGCGCCCGCGTGGCCTACGACGGCGGACAGTGGACGTCCGACGGGACGCTCGGCGCGCTGGCCATCGTCTCCCTGCTCGCCTGGGGCCTCGGCTACTTCGGCCAACCGCACATCCTGGCCCGCTTCATGGGCATCCGCAGCGTGCGCGACATCCCCGCGGCCCGGCGCATCGGCACCGGCTGGGTCGTGGTCGTGCTCGCCGGGGCCACCCTCGTCGGCCTCGCGGGCATCGGGGAACTCGGAGTACCGCTCACCGACCCCGAAACGGTCTACATCGCCCTGTGCCGCGTCCTGCTCGACCCCTGGGTCGCCGGAATCATGCTGATCGCCGTCCTCGCCGCGATCATCTCCACCGCCGACAGCCAGCTCCTCGTGTCCTCCGTGGCCCTCACCGAGGACTTCTACCGGGCCTTCCTCGACCGGCGCGCCCCCGACCGGTCCCTGGTCCGCATCGGCCGCGGCGCCGTCGTCCTGGTCATCCTGATCGCCTGCCTCATCGCGCTGCGCGGCGACGGAGTGCTGAGCATCGTGGCCCACGCCTGGGCCGGATTCGGCGCCGCGTTCGGGCCGGTCGTGCTGCTGTCGCTGTACTGGCCCCGCATGACCTGGGCCGGAGCCATGGCGGGCATCGTCGCCGGCGCCACCACCGTCCTGCTGTGGGAGTCGGTCAACCCCCTGCTCGGACCGCTCGAATCGGGCCTCTACGAGATGGTGCCGGGCGTCCTCGCCGCCACCCTCGCCGCCCTCCTCTTCGGCCGCTACGCCGGCCGGCCGCCCGGGCGGGCCTTCTGGCGCGTGCCCGGCGGCGGTGTCAGCCAGCTGATGGCCAACCCCTTCGTCATGCACGCGCCCATCGGGATGGCCGTCCTGGACACCGATCTGCGCTACGTCTGGGTCAACACCGCCCTCGACCGGGTCATCCCCGTCGAACGGCGCCTGGGGCGACGGGCCGTCGACATCCTGCCCCCCGACGAGGCCGCACCCCTCGAGGAGCGGATGCGCCGGGTCATGCACACCGGCCACCCCGTCACGGACTACGAGATCCGGGCCAAGACCGACGACTCCGGCCGGGAGCGCGCCTCCTCGGTGTCGTTCTTCCCGATGCGGGACCGCCACGGCCGCACCGTCGGCATCCTCTACATGGTCATCGACGCCACCGAACGCCACCGCGCCCAGGAACGCCTCGCCCTCCTCAACGACGCGGGCGCCCGCATCGGCAGCACCCTGGACGTGACCCGGACCGCGCAGGAACTGGCCGACGAGGCCGTGCCGGCCATCGCCGACTTCGTCGCCGTCGACCTGCTCGACTCGGTGATGCGCGGCGAGGAACCGGCGCCCGGGCCGGTGGGCATGACACCCGTCATCCGCCGGGCCGGCCAGGCGTCGGTGCGCGAGGGCTGTCCGGAGGCCACCCTGGCCGTGGGGGAGGCGGTCCGGCGGGCCCGGATCTCCCCGGTGACCCGGTGCCTCCAGGACGGCAGGACCCTGGTGGAACGCAGCCTCGACCGGGTCGCCAGCCCCTGGGTGACCCAGGACCCCACCCTCGGGGCCTCCCTCATCAAGTACGACTTCCGCTCCCTCATGGTGGTCCCGCTGCGCGCCCGGGGCACCACGCTGGGCGTGGCCACCTTCGCGCGGTCCGGCAGTTCCGGCCCCTTCCAGGACGACGACATCCGGCTCGCCGAGGAACTCGTCTCCCGCGCCGCCCTCTGCGTCGACAACGCCCGCCGCTTCACCCGCGAGCGCACCGCGGCCCGCTCCATGCAGCGCTCACTGCTCCCGCGCGGACTCACCGGCGGGTCCGCCCTCACGGTCGCCTCCTGGTACCAGCCCGCCGACGCGCCCAGCGGGGTCGGCGGCGACTGGTTCGACGTCATCCCGCTCTCCGGCGCCCGGGTCGCCCTCGTCGTCGGCGACGTCGTCGGCCACGGCCTCAACGCGGCGGCCACCATGGGGCAGCTGCGCACCGCCGTGCGCACGCTCGCCAACCTCGACCTGGCCCCCGACGAACTGCTCGCCCACCTCGACGACCTCGTCGACGGACTGATGCGCCCGGACGGCAGGAAGACCACCGCGGACGGCCACGATCCGGACGCGGCGGCCGCCTTCATGGGCGCGACCTGCCTCTACGCCGTGTACGACCCGGTCAGCCGGTGCTGCACCCTGGCCCGCGCCGGCCACGTACCACCCCTCGTCGTCGGCCCCGACGGCACCGCCGAGGTCCTGGACCTGCCCGCCGGCCCGCCCCTCGGCCTGGGGTACCTGCCCTTCGAGTCCACCGAGCTGCGCCTGGCCGAGGGAACCCTTTTGGCCTTCTTCACGGACGGTCTCGTCGGCACCCACGACCGCGACATCGACGCCGGCCTCACCCGCCTGAGCGAGGCCCTCACCGCGCCCGGACCGGGCCTGGAGGAGATCGGCCAGGGCGCCGTCGACGCCCTGCTCACCGGCCAGCCGCCGGACGACGCCGCCCTGCTCCTGGCCCGCACGCGCGCCCTGGCCCCGGACCAGGTCGTCTCCTGGGACCTCCCGAGCGACCCGGCCGCGGTCTCCGACGCCCGCGGTCTCGTCGTCCGTCAGCTGTCCGACTGGGACCTGGACCACCTGGCGTTCACCACGGAACTCATCGTCAGCGAACTCGTCACCAATGCCATCCGCTACGCCGCCCCGCCCGTCTCCCTCCGGCTCATCCGCGACGACACCCTCATCTGCGAGGTCTCCGACACCGGCAACGCCTCCCCGCGCCCGCGTCACGCCCGCACCACCGACGAGGGCGGCCGGGGGCTGATGATCGTGGCCCAGATCGCCGGGCGATGGGGCACCCGCTACACGCCCCACGGCAAGATCATCTGGACGGAACAGCCGCTGTCCGCGCCGGATCCGTAGCCGTCCGGCCGTCCCGGGACGCCACGGCGGCCCGGGCACGCCGGACGTGCGGACGGGACGCCGCACGCTCCCGCGGACAGCGTCAGCGACGGTGGCCGAGCACATTGACCACCCGGCCGGCGGGATCGCGGACGAAGAACCGCCGCACACCCCACTCCTCGTCCTGCAACGGGTGGACGATCTCGGCGCCGCTGTCCCGCAGGACGGCGTACGCGGCGTCCACGTCGTCGACCTCCACGCTCATGTCGGGGGTGACCGGGGCGGTCCGGTCCTCGGCCATGATGCCGACCTGGGCGGTCGGAGCGGCCGGCGAGGCGAGCGTCACGATCCAGCCGAGGTCCATGACCGGCTCGAAGCCGAGCAGGCCGTAGAACTCCCGGTGCTCCTCGGCGGCTTGCGAACGGATGACGGGCATGACACGGCGGACGGACACGGGAGCCTCCCGGAGACGGACGGACACGGACGGACACGGACGGACACGGACGGACGCGGAACGGACGCGGACGTGTGACGCCACCAGACCTACTACGGCCCGCTCGTGCCCGCACGCGGTTCCGCGCGACGCGCCCCGCCGGCGGCGGCCCGCCGCCCCGGTGCCGGGCCCCACGGCGGTCCGGACGGGCCGGACGGCGGGCCCGGCCGTCCTCCGCGTCCCCCCGGGCGCGTCCCGCGCCGGACAGCGCACCGGCGGCCGGCCGCCCGGGAACAACCGCGGCGGGTGCCGTGTTGGGGAAGGCGTGGCCGTGGAGGGGACAGTGTCCCCGGGCCTCACCCCTTGCCTGCGGGGACGATCGTCCGGCTGAAGCCCCGCAGAGCCGTTCGCCGCGCAGGCGACCGCCCTCCACGGCCGCGCACCAGCGGAATACGGCGCCCGCCGGCGCCGTTGTCCACCTCGCCCACCCTGTCCGGCATGCGCGAGTCGACGCAGACGGACGGTCGCGGAAGGAGCACCCCATGGCACGCAGCACCACACGGCCGGTCGTCAAACTGAGGTCGACCGCCGGAACCGGCGTCACGTACGTGACCCGCAAGAACCGGCTGAACGACCCGGACCGGCTCGTCCTGCGCAAGTACGACCCGGTCGCGGGCGGACACGTCCTGTTCCGCGAGGAACGCTGACCCCCGCCCCCCGCGTCTCCTCCGCCGCCGGTCCGGCGACGGAGGCGGCCCGGCCGCTTCCCGAGGAGTCACGATGAAGGTGCGCGCATCCCTGCGCTCGCTGAAGTCCCGGCCCGGCGCCCAGGTGGTGCGCCGCCGGGGCGTCACCTACGTCATCGACAAGAAGGAGCCGCGCTTCAAGGCCCGCCAGGGCTGACCGACCGCTCCGCCCGTCCGACGGCCCGGTACCGCACCCGCGGTACCGGGCCGTCCGGCGTGTGCGGGCCCCGGGTGACAGGCGGCCCGGGGCGGCGTGGCGCGCCGCGCCGCCCGCCCCGGGCGGACGAGTATGGCGGGCGGTGAGTGGCCGGGAGCGCCGGGCGGCACCGCACCCGCCCGGTCACGTCGGCCAAGACGGCGGCGGGCGGGGCGGACGGCGGCCACCCGGTCAGGGCAGGGACGCGCGGGAGGCGAAGATGACGGTGACCCGGGTCGGCATGGTCGTGCACGGCGGACGCCCCGAGGCCGCCGAGGCCGCCCGTACGGTCCGCGCCTGGTGCGCCGAGCACGGCGTCGAGTGCAAGGACATCGACGTGTGGGCCGACGGCGGCCGCCACAGCGCCCGCGAGGAGGTCGCCGCCGCGGGCGACCCCGACCTCGTCGTCACGCTCGGCGGCGACGGCACCTTCCTGCGCGGGGCACGCCTCGCCGCCGCCATCGACGCCCTCGTGCTCGGCGTCGACCTCGGCCGGGTGGGCTTCCTGACCGAGGTACCCATGACCACCGTGCGCGCGGCCCTCGACGCCGTGCACGGCGGCCGCGTCGAGGAGGAACGACGCATGCTGCTGACCATGCGCGCCTCCCGACGCCTGGAGGTGCCCTCGGACATCGGGGCCCTCATGCGGTACGGCCGGGGCCCGCTGCTGCCGCCCACCCGCGTGCGCCCCGACTGCGAGACGAGCGGCGAGTGGGGCGTGCCGCTCGACGTGGCGGCGCTCAACGACGTGGTGCTGGAGAAGCTCGCCCGGGACCGCCAGGTCTCCGTCGGCGTCTACATCGCCGGCCGGCTGCTGGCGTCCTACTCCGCCGACGCCCTGCTGGTGGCGACGCCCACGGGCTCGACCGCGTACAGCTTCGCCGCCGGCGGCCCGGTGGTCTCCCCGCGTGCCGAGATGCTGGTCTTCACCCCGGTCGCCGCGCACATGACCTTCAACCGCTCGGTGCTGGCCGCCCCGGACGAGCCCGTCGGACTGCGCGTCCTCGAACGCTCGGGCCGGGCCGCCATCAGCATCGACGGCCAGCTCCGCGGCGTGCTCGGCCCCGGCGACTGGGTCGGCGTCTACGCGTCCCCGCGCCGCCTGCGGGTCGCCCGGCTCGGCACGATGGACTTCTACGGCCGTCTCCGCGACCGCATGAACCTCACCGACGCCCCCGCCGCGATCGCCGACGGCATGCCCGCGCCCCTCTGGCCGCACGCGAGCCCGCCTCCCGGAGACCTGGCCCACCTCGCCATGCCCCACGCCCCGTCCGCGGCGGGCCCGGAGCAGGGCACGCCGCGCGCCGTGCGGGGCGGGGCCGACGGATGACGGACGACCCGCGGCGGGGACCGGCGACACCGGCGGGGGAGGCGGCCGTCACCGACGCGGCAGCCGTCGCCGGCCGCCTCAAGGAACGCATCTACGCCACGATCACCATGATCGCGGTGGTGATCGGCCTGTCCGTCAGCAACGCGGGGCCCAGGGGCGCCATCGCCACCGTCCTGACCACGGCCCTCGCCCTGTGGCTCGCGGCGGTCGTCGCGGACCAGCAGGCCCACCGCACCGTCCACCGCCGCTACGCGACCGGCGCCGAACTGCGCCGCATGCTCCACGTCAGCAGCCCGCTGCTGTCCTGTGCGGCGGGGCCGGCCGTCACCATCGCCCTGGCGGCCCTGGACGTCATGTCGCTGAACGCCGCCCTGCTGACGGCAGCGGGAGTGGGCGTCGCCTCGCTGTTCGTCTGGGGCTGCGTCGGGGGCCTGCGGATGGGCGCGGGCGCCCTCGCGGCCCTCGTCGCCGGCCTGGTCGACGCCGCGCTCGGCGTGGCCATCGCCCTGGTGAAGGCGGCGGCCGGACACTGACGCGGCGACCCCGGAGAGGCCGGGGAAGCCCCGGTGCACGGCTGGTCCACCACGGAACCCGCACGGTTGCCGCCTCCGCCTCCGCCGCCTCCGGCTCCGCTCGCCGAGCCGAAAACCGATTGCAAAGGACCGGCCCGCGGTGTGTGCTCGGCGCCATGACCATGGTGATCCGGGTGCCCGAAGTCGACGAACTGCCGGAGGCCGTGGCCGCGTTGAGGGAATGGCAGCACGACCGCGCCCCCATGCAGCTGCATCCGGGCGACCTGGGCTGGTACGGGCGGTGGGGTGCCGACGCCACGGCCTCGGCTGTCAGGACGTGGCACCGCGACGGCCGCCTCCTCGCCGTCGGCCTGCTCGACGGCCCCGCACTGCTGCGGCTGACCACCGCGCCGGACGTCCGGCAGGACGAGGAACTGGCCCGGCGGCTGGCCGACGACGTGTCGGCCCCGGAGCGCGGTGTGCTGCCCGGCGGCCGGGTGAACGTCGAGGCACCCGCGGACGCACGGGTCCAGGATCTCCTCGCCGAGGCCGGCTGGAGCACCGACGAGCCGTGGACCCCGCTGCGGCGCGACCTGACGGATCCGGTGGAGGACCCGGGGCTGCGCATCCGGACGACGGGCCCGAGGTCGGCCCCCGTGCGCACCGCCGTCCACCGGGCCGCGTTCGACGGGTCGACGTTCACGGACGACCGCTGGCACGCCATGGCAACCGGCGCACCGTACGCCGACGCCCGGTGCCTGGTCGCCCACGACGAACGGGACGTGCCGGTGGCGGCGGTGACGGTCTGGTCGGCGGGCCCGGGCAGGCCCGGCCTGCTGGAACCCATGGGCGTGCACCGGGACCACCGCGGCCGTGGCCACGGCAGGGCGATCACCCTCGCGGCGGCGGCCGCCCTGCGGGAACTCGGTTCCTCCAGCGCGCTGGTCTGCACGCCCAGTGCCCTGGCCGGTGCCGTCGCCACCTACCGGTCGGCCGGGTTCCGGCCGGAACCGGAGGTCCGTGACCGGTGCCGGGACACCCCCTGACGCCGGGGGAGGGGCAGCGCCGCCGGGAGGAGCGTCCGTGGCCGCGGCGGGATCGACCGTCGCGCCGCGCGGCGGCCTCCGGCCGGACCGCGCGCGTCGCCCGGACCGCGCGCGTCGCCCGGACCGCGCGCGTCGCCCGGGCCCGTCGGTCGCCGGCCGGACCGCGCGCCATAATGATCGCGTCGGTGTGAACCCGCGCCGACGCGCGGACGAGGAATGGGGCGAGGGGTCATGTGGCCACGGGTCGACGGCATGCGGGCCCTGGAGCTCGGTGCACCCGGTGAGATGCGCGACCGGCTCAACTCCCTGGTGCTGGCAGGCCGCAAGACCGCCACGACCGGACTGCTGGCCGAGTACACCGAGGAGACCGAGGGCCTGGAGTTCGCCGGGGAGCGGCTGGCCCTGCTCGACAACGACGGCAGCGCGGTCGCCACGCTCGAGGTCACCGGAGTGACCCGATGCTCCTTCGCCGACGTTCCCTGGGAGCACGCCCGCGCCGAGGGCGAGGGCGACGCGTCGCTGGACGACTGGCGCGCCGTCCACCGCCGCTTCTGGGCCGACGCGGGCACACCCGTGGACGACGACACCCCGGTCGTGTGCATCGCGTTCCGCGTGGCGGCGGGCGCGTAGTCCGGCGGGCGCGGGCGGGGATCGTCGCGGGCCGGCTCGCGAGCCCGTTCACGCGGAGGCGTCCCGCGCCGGGTCGCAGTCCATGACCCGGCGGAGCGCCGCCCGGCCCGCCGGTCCCCAGGCGGGCTTGCCGCCCGGCAGACCCCGCTCCCCGTTCTGCCCCATGAGGACCAGGAACAGGGCCTTCAGCGCGGCGAGCCCGCGAGCACGCCGGACGGTCGCCGCGTCGGCCCGCGCGTACCGCTCGAAGAACCGTCGCGTCGCGTCCCCGGGCAGGAGCAGCCAGGCGGCGGCGAGGTCCCAGGCCGGGTCGCCGGCGAACAGGTCACCGAAGTCGACGACACCGCAGAGCGTCCCCTCCGAGACGACGACGTTGGCGGGGTGAAGATCGCCGTGCAGCCACACCGCCGGTCCCCGGGCGCGGGATGCGGCGACCGCGTCGTGCCAGACGTCCCGGACGCCGGTCCGAATGCCGTCGGGGAGGCCGTCGGGCGCGATGGCGTCCAGGAACCGCTGGAAACCGTCCGTGCAGTCCGCGGGATGCGCGCCCCGGTCCGTGGCGGCCGGTGCGTCGGCCGGCGCCTCCTGGTGGAGCGCCCGGAGGAACTCCGCCAGCGAGTCGGCCGCGTGGCCGGCCCGGTCGATCCGGGCCGCGTCGAGCGGGCTGCCGGGCACCCACGTCATCACGGTCCACGGCCCGGGGAAGAGCGCGGACGGCGTGCCGGCCCGCACCGGGACCGGCACCGGAAGCGGCAGGCGCGGTGCCAGGACGGGGAGCCAGCGGCGCTCCTTGAGCTGGAGGCCGGGGGCGCGTTCGGTGCGCGGGACGCGGACGGCCAACGTGTCCCCGAGACGCCACATGCGGTTGTCCCAGCCGCCGCCCACCTCGCGGAGGGGCAGTTCGGACAGGTCGGGATGCTGGTCCCGCAGGAGCGCGCGGACCAGCTCGGGGGTGACCCCGGCGGCGGAGTCGGTCATGCCGCCCCACCCTACGGGCCGTTCACCCCGCCCGGCCGGGTTCGGTCCGCGCCGCCCGCGAGCCGTGCGCCCCCGGACCCGCCGCTGTCCGGGCCGTATGGCACGGGCCCGGGACGGAGGACGGAGCGCGCCGTGCGGCGGCGGGGTCCTCGCCCGGGTCGTGACCTGCCGCCCCGGGTGTCCGCCGCCCCGGTCCTCAGCCGGGGCGCCGTGCCATCACGACCACTCCCGGGCCGGTGTGTTCGTCGGCGGGGAGCCGGAGTTCGGCCACCGGGCGGAGGCCGGCCCGTTCGATCAGCTCCACCAGCCGTTCGGGCCGCCACTGGTGGGTCGTCCAGCGGACGGGCACCCCTCCGTACGCCTCGGTGCGCGGCACGTCGTCGTCACCGACGTGGGTGGCGGTGATGAAGTGACCGCCCGGCACGAGGGCGCGGGCGAACCGGGCGAGGACCTGCGGGAGCACGTGGCGGGGGAGGTTGAACAGCGACCACCAGCCGAGCACGCCGCCCAGTGACGCCTCGGCGAGGTCGAGCTCGGTCGCGGAGGCGACGGCGAAGCGGCACCCCGGGTGCAGCCGCCGGGCGTTCTCGATCATGCGGGGGGAGAGGTCGACACCGGACACGTCGAGCCCGCGTTCGGCGAGGTAGGCGGTCACGGTACCGGGGCCGCACCCGACGTCGAGGACCGGGCCGAGGCCGTCCACGCTGTCGGTGAAGGCGTCGATCGACGCCTTGAGCCAGGGATGCCGGCGGATGTCGCCGATTCCCGTGGTCAGCACCATGTGGGCGTAGTTGTCGGCCGCCCGGTCGTAGGAGTCGCGCACCGCGTCGAGATCGGCCGGTCGTTCGATGGGGGGTGTGGGCATCGCCCCACGATAGAGGGCGACGAACCCGGACGGCCGCCCGGGGAGCCCGCCTTCCGCGGACGGCCGTAGCTCAACTCCCGCACGGGGGCCCGACGTTCACAATCGGACATCTTATTGACGCGACCCTGACAAAAGCGGCCCGGCATGGCACTCTGCGTCACGCACGTCCATCCGCACCGCTCTTCGTCCCTCACCCGGCCGGGATCCCTCGGTCCCGGTACGGCAGAAGGAGGCATGCGTGAGACGCAACCGCACCGCCGCGGGCATCCTGGTGGCCCTCGGGGCCCTCCTGGCCGCCGGACTCTCCGGCGCCGGCGCCGCGGGAGCCGCGGCCCCGCACCCGTCCGAGAAGCCGTCGGCCGCCGTCGCCCACTCCGTCCCCCTCGCGCAACAGCAGGCATCCCGCACGTACTGGACACCCGAGCGCATGCGCGGTGCCACCCCGCTCGATCTGCACCTCACACCCGACGCGGCCCGGAGTCTCAAGCCCGCGCCCCGCGGGCGGACGGCCACCGTCGTGCCCGGTGCCGCCCCCGCCTCCTTCCCGCAGGCCGGTGCACCCTGGACGGGCGGGGGAGCGGTGGCCCGGACGTCCGGGCGGGTGTTCTTCACCTTCCAGGGACGCACGGCCTCCTGCTCCGGCAACGCCGTCACCAGCCAGAACGCCAGCACGGTCATCACGGCCGGCCACTGCGTGAAGTACCAGGGCAGCTGGCACACCAACTGGGTCTTCGTGCCCGGCTACGACAACGGCGACGCCCCGTACGGGCAGTGGACCGCGACGAAGACGCTGACCACCCCGCAGTGGGAAGCGAGCGAGGACATCAACCACGACGTCGGAGCCGCCGTCGTCGCCCCGCTGGACGGACGCACCCTCACCTCGGTGGTCGGCGCACAGGGGCTCCAGTTCAACGGCGGCTACAACAAGCCCATGTACGCCTTCGGCTTCCCGGCGGCGTCGCCCTACGACGGCTCGCGACTCATCCACTGCAGCGGCAACAGCTCCCGGGACTTCCTCTTCTCCCAGGACCACAGCCTCGGCTGCAACATGACCGGCGGCTCCAGCGGCGGCCCCTGGTTCACCGGCTTCGACGAGGCGACCGGGACCGGACTGCAGGTGTCGGTGAACAGCTTCGGCTACATCTTCCTGCCCAACAGGATGTTCGGCCCGTACTTCGGGGACGTGGCGCGTGCCCTCTACGACAGGGCCCAGACCTCCTGAGGGCGCTGTTCGCACGGCTGGTGGCGTGCCCGCCCGGACGGCCGGGCTCGTACGCCACCAGCCCTCGCGTTGCGGGGTGCCGGACCAGCGGCGGAGACTGGACGACGCGGGCACGCACCACGTCGGAAGGGTCTGCGATGGGCGAGTACGTCGGGCTTCCCGGTGTCAGGACCTGGTACGAGACGGAAGGGAGCGGCGAACCGCTCGTCCTGCTGCACGGCGGGTTCTGCACCAACGAGACCTGGGGCGCCCAGCGGGCCGATCTCGCCGCGGCCCACCGGCTGTTCCTTCCCGAACGCCGGGGCCACGGGCACACCCCCGACGTGCCGGGGCCGCTGACGTACCGGGACATGGCCGACGACACGGTGTCCTTCGTCGAGACGGTCGTCGGCGGACCCGCGCACCTGGTCGGCTGGAGCGACGGCGGCGTCGTCGCCCTGCTGGTCGCCCTCGCCCGGCCCGACCTGGTCCGCACCATGGTGGTCGTGGGGGCGAACTTCCGCCCCGGTCCGGAGTGCTGGGCGGACCCCGGGATGCTGGACCGGATGCGTCCCGAGAGCCCGGACGTGGCCTTCTTCCGTGAGCTCTACGAGGCGGTGAGCCCGGACGGCCCCGGCCACTGGCCGGAGGTGGCCCGGAAGGTCCTCGACATGTGGCGCACCCAGCCCGCGCTCACCATCGGCGACCTGGCCCACATCGAGGTGCCCACGCTGGTCCTGGTCGGCGACGACGACCTGGTCACCCTGGAGCACACCATCGCCCTCTACCGCGCGATCCCCGGCTCCCAGCTGGCCGTCGTCCCCGGCGCCTCGCACACCGTTCCGCTGGAGAAGCCGTCCCTGCTGAACCGGCTGGTCCTCGACCACCTCGCGAACAACCCCGTGGAGACCATGCTCCCCGTGCGGAGGGCCGCCACCCCGGCCTGAGCGCAGCAGCGCCCGGCCCCGCAGCGGCCCGCGCGGCGCCCGCCCCGGCCCGGGGCGGCGGGAGGCACGTGCCGGCCGCGGGGCGGATGTCGACCGCCGGGCGGACGCCGGCCGAGGACCGGACGCCGGCCGAGGACCGGACGCCGGCCGGGGGCCGGTTGTCGGGCCGGGGGGCGCAGGTCAGGCCCGGGGGCGGAGGTCATGCGGGAGGCGGATAGGTGAGCCGTCCGTCCTGGACCCGCGCGAGTTCGTTGAGGGAGGCGGGTTTCGACGCCGTGCGCGACATGATGTGCACGACCTCCACCCCCGCGACGAGCAGCGCGTCGGTGATGAGCCGCCGGTGGCACCGCCACGGCACCGCCTCACTGCACATGATCGCCGGGCGGCCGGCCTCGGCCAGCTCCAGCAGCTCGCGCAGCCCGGCGGCGAACTCCTCACCGGCCATGTAGTCGGCGTAGTCGCGGAACGCCTTGACCCGCCAGCCGCCGTTCTCGCTGGGGACACCCTTCGGCGTGTGCCTGCGGCCGCCGAGCCGCCGGATCCACCGGTACCCGATGTCCGACGGCAGGGCCTCGGTCAGGGCCGCCTGGTTCCATTGGGGGTGCTTCCGGGAGGCCGGGAACGAGCGCACGTCGACCAGACAGCTGATGTCGTGGACGCGCAGCATCTCCAGCACCTCGTCGAACGTCCGCGTGGAGTGCCCCACCGTGTGCACGGGACCCGTCACCACCGGCACCCCCTACACCTTCGTCAGCGCGTCACCCTTGTGCATCGCGATGTGATCGGTCCGGTCGCTCTTGATCTCGTACTGCGGATGCTCCTGCGAACAGCGTCGGGTGCGCCCCTTGAACGTCACGTCGCGGGTGTGTTTCCGGACGATGACGCCCTCGACGTGACCCGCCTCGGAATTCCACCGCACATGGTCACCCACGGCGAAGTGCTGCGGCATGGCCGGCTCCCCTCTCCTCCGGACGTGGCGCGCGCCGGCCCTCTCTCCGGGCGTGGCGCGTGCCGTTCGGCCCGACATCGCGTGCGCCGGCGCATCAGGGCCGGTCGCGGGCCGGACGGGTACCCCTCCCGGCGGCGGTGTACGCCCGGCCACGTCCACCCCGGCGCACGTGAGCGGCACCGGCCCCGCGCAGGAGCCCGCCGTCGGCAGCCCTCACCGGACTCTCCGGGCGCACCGGACGTCCCTGACTCCCCGGAATCCCCGCACCGCCGGCGGGCCGGCCGATGAGAATGAACCCATGGACCATCTGCTGCACCTCGACCGCCGGCTCGACGAGCTGGACCCGCCCCGGTGGCCGGCTCCGGACGCCGACGCGACCCCCTTGATCCGCAAGGTGCACGCACTGCGACGTGTGCCCCTGGGGGAACTCGGTCCCGAGGAGCTGCGCATGCTCGTCGTCCAGCAGGTGGCCCTGCCCTTCGTCCTTCCCCTCGTGGTACGGCTGCTGGCCGAGGAACCCCTGCTCGACGCGCGCTTCTACGAGGGTGACCTGCTCCTCGCCGCCGTCGGCGTCCCCGCGTCCGCCTGGGCCCGGTTGCCGGAACCGGCCGCGCGGTTGAGGGCCGTCGTCGCGACGCTGCCGGAGACCGCGGTGGCCGAGCTGCCGAGCGGCGCCGCCGCGTCGCTCGGCCGCTTCCTCGGACAGCCGGACCCGCCGCGCTGACCCCCGTCGCCCCCCCCGTCGTCGTCCCGGACCGCGGCCGGTCGAGGCGGCGGCGCCGCCACACCGCCGCCGAGCCACGAGCCGGACGGTCCGCCCCAGTCCTCGACCGGGGCCCACTCCAGAACGAGCCGCGGATGGTCGCTGGAGCCGGAGCCCACGGCGGGGCGTCCCGGGCCATGGCGGTCGGAAGGGGCGACGCACGAGGCGGAGCGCACGACTCAGGGCACCCCTGGCCTGGCCTGGCCTGACCGGAACCGCTGGGCGGAGTCGGCCGGAACACGGGGTGTCCGGTGGGAGACCTCGCGACCGAGGCCGCCTCGCGGCCCGCGGCGCGGGCCCGCGGCGTCTGCGTCGGACAGGGCGCCCGCCGGGTGGTCCCCGGTCGGGCGCCCCTCTCAGCCGAGCCGTCTAGAAGAAGCCCAGCTTCTTCGGCGAGTACGACACCAGCAGGTTCTTCGTCTGCTGGTAGTGGTCCAGCATCATCTTGTGCGTCTCCCGGCCGATCCCGGACTGCTTGTAGCCGCCGAACGCCGCGTGGGCGGGGTAGGCGTGGTAGCAGTTGGTCCAGACGCGGCCCGCCTGGATGGCACGGCCGGCGCGGTAGGCGGTGTTGATGTCGCGGGTCCACACGCCCGCCCCCAGACCGTACGACGTGTCGTTGGCGATCTTGATCGCGTCGTCGAAGTCGTCGAACGAGGCCACCGAGACGACCGGGCCGAAGATCTCCTCCTGGAAGACCCGCATCCGGTTGTCTCCCTCGAAGATGGTCGGCTGCACGTAGTAGCCGCCCTTCAAGTCACCGTCGTACTCGGCCCGTTCACCGCCCGTGAGCACCTTCGCGCCCTCGTCCCGGCCGATGTCGATGTACGAAAGGATCTTGGCCAGCTGCTCGCTCGACGCCTGCGCGCCGATCATCGTGTCGGTGTCCAGCGGGTGCCCCGGCCTGATGAGTTCGGTGCGGGCGACGGCCGCCGCGATGAAGTCGGGGTAGGTGCCGCGCTGGATCAGCCCCCGGGAGGGACAGGTGCACACCTCGCCCTGGTTGAGCGCGAACATGGTGAACCCTTCGAGGGCCTTGTCGCGCAGGTCGTCGTCCTTCTCCCAGATGTCGTCGAAGAAGATGTTCGGCGACTTCCCGCCCAGCTCCAGCGTGACCGGCTTCAGGTTCTCGGCCGCGTACTGCATGATGAGCCGGCCCGTGGAGGTCTCTCCCGTGAAGGCGATCTTCGCCACCCGCGGGCTCGACGCGAGCGGCTTGCCCGCCTCCGGACCGAAGCCGTTGACGATGTTCAGCACGCCCGGCGGCAACAGGTCCGCCACGAGACTCAGCCAGAAGTGGATGGAGACCGGCGTCTGCTCCGCGGGCTTCAGCACGACCGCGTTGCCCGCCGCCAGCGCGGGCGCCAGCTTCCAGGTCGCCATCAGAATCGGGAAGTTCCACGGGATGATCTGGGCGACCACCCCCAGCGGCTCGTGGAAGTGGTAGGCCACCGTGTCGTCGTCCACCTCGCTGAGCGAGCCCTCCTGGGCGCGCACCGCGCCGGCGAAGTAGCGGAAGTGGTCGATGGCCAGCGGGATGTCGGCCGCCAGCGTCTCCCGTACGGGCTTGCCGTTCTCCCAGCTCTCCGCGACCGCGAGCGCCTCCAGGCTGGCCTCCATGCGGTCGGCGATCCTCAGCAGGATGTCCGACCGCTCGGTCGCCGCCGTGCGTCCCCAGCCGGGCGCCGCCGCGTGGGCCGCGTCGAGCGCCGCCTCGACGTCCTCGGCCGTACCCCGGGCCACCTCGGCGAACGGCTGCCCGTTGACCGGGCTGGGGTTCTCGAAGTACTGGCCCCGGACCGGCGGCACGTACTCCCCACCGATGTAGTGGTCGTAACGGGACTGGTAGGAGACGATCGCGCCCTCGCTCCCGGGCGCCGCGTATCGAGTCATGCGGAACTGGCCTCCTTCAGCAGCGCTGCCCGCCGTTGGGCAGCTCTGCGTCGGGAGCGTAGGGAGGCGGACGTTGCAAGCACGTTGCGTGGCACGCGCGTCACACCGCGGCCCCGACGGTAGCGGTGCCGGGAGCGTCCGCCCCATCGCGTTGGCCGGCGGCCTTCCGCCGCCGGCGGCACCGGGCGGGAGCGCGCCGCCTACTCCGCCTCGAAGCCGGAGCGGTACCCGCCGCCCGGGGCTGCCAACTCCGCCTCCAGAGCGGCCAGTCGCGCCCGGTGCGCCGCCGTGGGGCGGACCATGGTCAGCGCCCGCCACACCTCACGATCGTCCTCACCCCACGGGGCGTGGGCCCAGTCGGCCAGCAGATCGGGGTCCGCGCCGCTGATCAGAGCGGCCCGCAGCCCGTCGGCCAGCCGCTGCCTCAGCCGTACGACCGCCGGTGCCCGGGACGCCGGCAGCAGGGGACCCGAGTAGGCGGCCAGGGCGCCGGTGACCGCACCCGACGCGAGCCGGCGTTCGACGACGGCGAGATCCGACTCCAAGTGCGCGGTGAGCCGGTAGGGACGTGACGCGAGCAGTCCCTCCGGGCGGCCGGGAGCACCGGGGCCGGCGCCGTGGGAGTCGAGCACCTGGCGCAGCCGTGCCAGCTCCGCCCGCAGCGTCACCGGCGTCACCGACTCGTCCTCGTACAGGGCGCAGAGCAGTTCGTCACCGGTGAGGCCACCGGGATGCGTGGCGAGGAGGACGAGGATCTCACTGTGCCGGCGGCTGAGCCGCAGTGTGCGCCCGCCCGTCGTCAGCACGGCCCGGTCACGGCCCAGCACCGCCAGTTCCGGGCCGCCGGCCGGCGGATGCCGGGGGCCCAGCAGCGCGAGCTGCGCCTCCGCGGCCCGCGCCACCGCCTGCACGAAGCCCAGGCTGTGCGGATGCGCCAGCCCGTCCCCGCCGGTGATGTCCACGGCGCCGAGCAGACGCCCCGTCCGGGGATCGTGCACGGGCGCCGCCGCGCACGTCCACGGCTGCGCGCGCCGCACGAAGTGCTCGGCCGCGAAGACCTGCACGGGACGCCCCACGGCGACCGCCGTGCCCGGCGCGTTCGTCCCCACCGCGCTCTCCGACCACCGGGCGCCCGCCACGAAGTTCATCCGCTCCGCCTGCCGCAGCGTCGCCGCGTGGCCCTCCACCCACAACAGCCGCCCGTGCGCGTCGCACACCGCCAGCAGATGACGCCCGTCGGAGGCGAACGACCCGAGCAACTCCCGCATGAGCGGCATGACATGGGCCAGCGGGTGCTCGGCACGGTAGGCCCCGAGGTCCCCGTCGGCCAGTTCGACGTCGGCGCCGCCGTCCGGGTGGACCCCCGCGCGTGCCGACCGCCGCCAGGACTCGGCGACCACTCCGCGCACCGGGCGCGGCACCGTCCCCGCCTCGGTGAAGGCCGCGTGCGCCCGGTGCAGCGCGCGGACACGCTCGGCAGGGTCGGCTCCTGGCTCGAGAGCCACCCAGGAATCGGTCACCTTGGCCTCCCGCGGGGGCGACGTGCTGGGGACTGGGGACATCGTGGCCCGGGGGCGGCCCGGCGACAACCGTCCCGACCTCCGGGAGCCGCCTCCGGCGACGCCGGCCTCCTCAGGAAACCCGGGCAGCCCGCGCGTCCCGCGGAGGGCGGTGCCTCTCCCGCAGCCAGTGCGCCTCCCCGGATGCCGCGGCTCGGCGACCACCATGCCACCGCCCCTGGCCACCCGTGGGGCCCGATGCCGGTGAGCGCGGATGACCCGGGGCGACGGGGGACGACGGGGGCGACGCGCCCGACCAGGGCAGAAGGGCCTTCCACCGACGGTCGGACCACGATTGGCCAGGACGGACGCGACGGGCGACAATGGGCCGTCGACCCCGGCGGTACAGCAAGGCCGGGGGAGTGAAACAGCCCGACTCAGCCCTGAGGGAGGTCCTCCATGTCGTCGAAGAGGCGCCGGAAGAAGAAGGCGCGCCGCAAGAGCGCGGCGAACCACGGCAAGCGCCCGCAGTCCTGAGTCCGTTACTGCGACGGCTGCCACCGCCCGCCGCCGACCCGGAACCCCAGCGTGCGGACCGCACGCGCAGCAGGGGCCCCGTGTCGGCGGCGGGCCCCCGTCCGTTCCCTTCCGGGCCGAGGAGCGCCGTCCAGGGAGCGTGAGCCGCACAGCGATGGGCGCGACCGTCCTCACGAACGCCCGACTGCCGGAAACCGCCGACCACCTGCTCGCCCGCACGCTCAGCTTGCCCGCTCGCCCGCTCGCCCGCTCGCCCGCTCGCCCGCTCGCCCGCTTGCCCGCGCGCCGACCGTCCGGGACGGCTGCCGCGCGATGCGGCACGATGTGGGGTATGGCCGAGAACCGGATCGTGAACACCCACCAGTCCGAGGCGTGGAACGGCTACGAGGGACGGCACTGGGCCGAGCACCAGGCGCGCTACGACGCGCTCAACGACCCCGCCAACGCCCCGCTCCTCGAAGCGGCCCGCATCCGGGCCACGGAGAGGGTGCTGGACATCGGCTGCGGCAACGGCCGTCTGACCCGGCTCGCCGCGCGCGCCGCAGCCGGCGCCGTGGGCGTCGACCTGTCCGAGCCCATGCTCGAACGGGCCCGGGCGAGCGCCGCCGACGAGCACCTCGACAACGTCACCCACCTCCTCGCCGACGCCCAGGTGCATCCGTTCGAGGAGGCCTCGTTCGACGTGGCGCTGAGCCGTTTCGGCGTCATGTTTTTCGCCGATCCGGTCGCCGCGTTCGCGAACATCGGGCGCGCCCTGCGGCCCGGCGGACGGATCGCCTTCGTCTGTCCGCAGTCCGTCTTGCGGATGGACCAGGCGGTGATCTTCGAAGCCGTCGGAGAACACGTCACGCTGCCCGACTTCTCCGCGCCGGCGCAGACAGGCCCCGCCGCTTTCGCGGACCCGGCGCGCGCCGAACACATCCTGTCGGACGCCGGGTTCGACGCCGTCGCCGTGGAGCCGGTCGAAGTACCGCAGGGCTGGGGCCGCGACGCGGCGGACGCCACCGCCTTCCTGTTCGGCTGGGGGCCGATGCGCCACTGGCTGCGCGACGCCGCCCCCGACGCCGTCGACCGCGCCCGTGACGCGGCCACCGAGGCGTTCCGTGCCTACGAGACGGACGAGGGCGTGCGCCTGGTCGCCCGCCACTGGCTGGTGACCGCCGACTGGCCGGGGGCGCCGGAGCGCGGGGACGCACCGGGAGAGGATCCGCGTCCGGCGTCCGACCGGCCCGCACCGGGGCGCCGGCTGACCGCGAGGCGCCGCCGACGGGGTGCGGCCGACGGGGTGCGGCCGACGGGGTGCGGCCGGCCAGGCGCCGGGGTTGGATCTTCAGGGGTTCACCCGCGAGGCGCCGGCACCGCACCGGGGTCACCGGGGCCGTTCACCGAGGGCCGGCGGCGGCGCCCCCAGTCGTCTGCCGTTGCCGCCGGTCAGCCGGTCAGCCGGTCAGCCGGCCGGCCGGCGCGGCGATCGTGTCGGAGGCCATCGTCCCGCGCGACGACGTGGGGGTCCGAGCCCCTGAAAGGGTGGACGTCCACCCCGGGCGAGGCACAGGAGGTGCCCCGCCCGGGGGAGTCAGGGGGACTCGGTGGGGGCGCGCTACCAGCGGTTCCGGTGCACGACCTCCGCCACCGGACGGCGGCTGACCGGACCGAACCTGCCGCGAGGCCATCCCACCGGGATGGCGGCGAAGGTGTTCATGTCATCAGGGATGCCGAGCACGGCCTTCCACTCGTCCTCCAGCATCAGGTGCCAGATCGTGATGTTGGCGGCCAGGCCCAGCCCGCGGGCCGCGAGCAGCAGGTTCTGCACGCCCGGGTAGACGCAGGACCCCTCGGCCAGGGCGTTGAAGCGCTCCTCGATCCTGGCCATGTGCGCCGTGCCGTCGGGCCCCAGTTCCTCCGCGTACCGCTGCAGCCCTTCCGGGTCGAGCCTCGGCTCAGGGAACCGGTAACACGGGATGACCAGCGCCGGGGTCTCGGCGAAGTGGTCGCGCTGGTACTCGATCGCGGCCACCATGCGGCCGTACGCCGCCTCGTCCATGCCGGCCGGCGCGTACTTGCCGGTGGTCGCCAGGTAGGCGTTCACGCAGCGCTCCCACAGCGGCGCCAGCTCGGCCATCACCGCCGGGTCGGTGACGACGACGTACTCGTAACGCTGCATGTTGCCGCCGCTGGGACCCCAGACCGCGGCTTGTATCAGCCGGTCCAGGAGTTCGTCGGGCACCGGGTCGGGCCGCAGCCGGCGCATGGCCCGCATGGTGGACATGGTCGCGAAGAGGGCAGGATCCGGGGCGCCGTCGGCCGATGCCGCGGACGGCGTGACGTCAAGGTTCATGATCGCAGTCTAGGGACGTACGCAGTGAGGCAGGGCTCCATCTCGGTTACGGATTCACCTACTTGACGAACCGTCTGCTCAAGCACAGGCCGGTCCGACCGCACCCCAGCCCGCCCCCACCCCGCCCCCGGCCGGAGACCGGCCGGAGATCGGCCGAGCGGGCCAGGGCACGGACCACGGCCGGCGTGACGCCGAGACCATGGGATACGTGCGGAGCGCCGAGGATCAGCCCGCGACCGCGTCCCCGTGCCCGTGCGGCCGGAGGCCGGGGTCCGTCACCCCGCCCGGGCAGGCCAGAGCCTCGAGATCCCAGCCCGCCCTGCGCGCACCGGCCCGGTAGGCGCTCTCGTAGAAGGCCAGCACGGCGGCGCGCCGGTCGGTCTCCGCGCGGACGTCGTCGTAGCGCAGCACGGCCAGGTGGCTTGCGCCCCGGTCGAGCCAGTGGGCCGTCGCCGGCTCCAGCGGGTCGTCGGGGAGGCCCGCGGGCTCGGGCGCCGTGTACGCGTAGAAGGCCGGCTCGGGGAAGGTGTCGTCCCCGAACCAGAAACCGAAGCTGATCACCTCACGGGAGTACGCCTCCCGGGTGACCGGGTCCGTCCGCGCGGGCTGGGGAACGTGCCGCTCGGAGAAGCGGGTGTGGGCGATGTCGAAGGTGTGCCAGAAGTGGTGCACCGGGCTGACCTTGCCGGAGTATCCGGCCGCGAACTCCTCCAGGACGGAGGCCACTTGACTGAGAACGCGCCAGTAGCGGTTGGCCTGCACGGGATCGTACGTGGCGTGCTCCGTATCGTCGCCGAACGGCCGTCCGGAGTCCGGCAGGTCGAAGGGCCTGGCCAGCGCGGGCCGTGTCCGGACACCCAGCGTGGCCAGTGCTTCCATGACCGCGTCGTAGAACGAGGCCACGGACCGTCCGGCGAGCGGGAACGAGATCTCCCTGCCGTCCAGGGACGACACGACCAGCCGGTGCGCCACGAAGTCGAAGTCGATGGTGAAGATCGGGTTGCCGTCCACCTGACCCATGGGGGAGGTGGTGGTCCCGCGCCCGGTGAGGCGGAAGGGTACGTTCCACCAGTGGTTCCGCCGGACGCTCGCGGCGAGCCGGATCTTGCCGACGACCTGGGCGAAACGGTGCAGGGTCTCCTTGGTGTCGCGCCACTCGGCGAGCGGGATGGGCGGAAACAGTTCCATGGTCGTCCCTTCCTCCCCCCCGGCGGCTCCGGTGACGGCCGGACGGACGGCCGGACGGGGGCCCTCACGACCATGATGGGCACTGCCGCCGGCCGCGGCACGTTCGCGGCCGGAACGGAACGCGACGACGCGTGGAGTGGGACGACGCCGAGTGGGACAGCGCGAGCGGGAGGGGGCCGTAGAGCGGGAGGGGGCCGTGCGTCTCAGGGCGGCGCGAGGACGCAGAACTCGTGGTCCTCGGGGTCCGACAGGCACACCCACGGGACATCGCCCTGGCCGAGGTCGAGGTCGGTGGCACCGAGAGCACGCACGCGGGCCACCTCGGCGGCCTGGTCGTGGCCGGGCCCCGGTAGCAGGTCGAGATGGACGCGGTCCGGCGCTGCCTCACGGTCCGGTGTGCGGATGAACTCCAGATACGGCCCCCTTCCCGTGGCGGACCGGAAGACCGCGAACCGGTCGGTCGCGTCGTGCAGCGTCCAGTCCAGGGCCGCGCCCCAGAACCGTGCCATGAGCCGGGGGTCCGCGCAGTCGACCACGACCGCGGCGACCGGCCCGGTGTCGCGGTAGACGTCCCGGGGCTCCAGCACGCAGAACTCGTTGCCCTCCGGATCGGCGAGCACTTCCCAGGGCACATCGCCCTGGCCCACCCGGACGGGCGTCGCGCCGAGGTCCCGGACCCGGGCCACCACGGCCGCCTGATGCTCGGGGGATGTGGTGGCGAGATCGAGGTGGACGCGGTTCTTCACGGCCGTCTTCCGTTCCGGGACCGGCACGACGTCGATGGAGAGGCCGATCGGGTCCGGCCAGACCAGGCCGCCAGGAGGACCGACACAGGTCGTCACGCCGGCGTCGTAGGCGGTCCAGCCGAGAGCCTCCGCCCAGAAACGCCCGATCGCCCGGGCGTCGACTGCCTTGATGTTCACCTGCGCGGGACGAAGGGTCATGGCGAGAGATCGTACGTGTGCGGCCGAGCGGACCGTCCCGTCCCGGAGACGTGCTCGACGGGGTGCGAGCGGCGTCTGGCGCGGGCCTGCCGTCCGCCGCTGATCCGTCCGACGTCACCGCTGTGGTGGCTGTCCACGTGGGTCCCTCACTGCAGCGTCGGCGAGCCGTGCACGCGGTGGACGGCCGCACCGGGCACTTTCCTCACCGGCCCGCTGTGCGGCTTGACTTCGCAGGTCGAAGCGGGTTCTCTGCGGATGCACGCCGCTGCCGCGTCCTACTGGGGGGTCCCACCATGAAAGCCGTCCGTCGCCGCCCACGCACGATCGCCGTGGCCACGGCAGGAGTCCTCTTGTCGCTGGGCGGCTGCTCCGGTGTCGGTGACGAGGTCGCCGAGAAGGCGGAGGACGAGTTGGTCGAAGAGGTCGACCGGCAGATCGACCAGGAATACGAGGTCACCTACGAAGTGACCGGCGACAAGGTCGACTTCATCGAGTTCAACGCGGGCGGCGGCGACGCGAGCAACCCGGAGTTCGAGACGGTGGACGAGCCGGAACTGCCATGGCGGAAGACGGTGAAGCTGCGCGGCATCGAGGCGCCCACCGTCCTCCCCGTCCTGGTGGAGGCCGACCAGGACTCGGGCCGGCTCACCTGCAGGATCCTGCACGAGGGGAAGAAGCTGGCCGAGAATTCCGGGGCAGGAGCGGTGTCGGCGGCGGGCTGCGTGGCGGTGTCACCGATCGCGCAGTGAGCTGAGCGCAGGATGCCACCGGCTTGACCGGCTTCACCGGGCTACCGGGTTGACCGGGTGTCACCCCGCGTCGGTCCGGGGGCCCCGCGAGTGCCGTGCGCGAGGCGGTGCGGCGGGGGGACCCGCCGCACTGTGACCCCGAAGCCGTACCGGCGCGTCACCGGCCGGGCTGCCGGCGCAGCACGCGGTAGGTCACGTGGGTGGCCAGGCGCGCCGACCGCACCGCCGACTGCTCCAGCCTCATCGGCGGTACGCCGTCGAAGAGCCGGGTACTGGCTCCCATGGTGAACGGCGCGATGTGCAGGCGGAGTTCGTCGACGAGCCCGGCGGCCAGGTACTGGTTGACCGTGGTCGCACCGCCCATGATCGACACGTCGCCGTCACCCGCAGCCGTACGGGCACGGGCCAGGGCCGACGTGATGCCGTCGGTGACGAAGTGGAAGGTGGTGCCGCCTGCTATCGGCTGCGGTGCGCGGGCGTGGTGGGTCAGCACGAACACCGGGGCGCGGAACGGGGGTTCGTCACCCCACCAGCCGTTCCAGGGCCGGTCCCAGGCGCCGCGTACGGGGCCGAACATGTTGCGCCCCATGATGAACGCCCGGGCTTGCGTCATCGCTTCGGCCTCGGCCCGGTTCTCCTCGGGTGTGTCGAACATCCAGGCGTGCAGCAGGCGGCCCGTGCCGTCGTCGCCGTCGTCACCGAACGGACGCTCCTCCGTCTGGTTCGGGCCGGCCGCGTACCCGTCCAGCGAGACCGTGATGTTGCAGAGCACCGAGCCCTTGCGAGCGTTCATGTCATGGCTCCTCATCGGCGTGCGTGATGCGGGTCCGGGCGGAGTGGGGATGGTGCGCTACGAGGGGTCCCACCGCTGCCAGAGCATTTCCAGCCCCAGCACGATGGCACACAGCACCGCTACGGAACCGGGCACGGCCACGAACACCACGTGGATCGGGTCGTTCTCGTCCGGGAGGAAGAGGTCCACCCACCCCAGGGAGAGGGCGAGCGCGGTGGCGATTCCTCCCACCCGGGAGGCCCATTCGAAAAGACGTGCATGCCACGGCTTCGACGCGCTCGCATCCCGGGATCGCACGTCGATGCTGAAGAAAACCAGCAGGACCGCGAGAAACGAGATGAGGCTGACCATGTCGGCCGACGGCATCTGACGCATGGCGTGACCATAAGCCCACCGTGGGGCAAAGTGCGTGAACCTCCCGTGGCCGCACGTCCGGGGGCTTCCACCACCCGGGGCTCACGCCCCCGAGGGCCTCACCCGGGCCCGCCCCTGGTCGTGCGGGCCCTCGTCGCTCCCACAGCCGGCCGAGGTTCCCACGGTCGGCTGAGGTTCTCACGGTCGGCCGAGGTTCTCACAGCCGGTCGAGCAGGTCGGCCGCCATGGTGCGCGCCTGACGGAGGCAACGGCTGTCACTCTCCAGGCCGGCCCGGGTGATGGCCCCCTCCAGCAGGAACGACAGGTGTGCGGCCGCGGTCCGTGCCGTGTCCGGCCGGTCGGGAAGCAGTTCGGCGAGGTGGTCCGCCATGATCTGCTCGACCTCCTGCTTCTGGCGGCCGACCAGGGCCCGCGTCTCATGGCCCACCGGCATCTCCGCCGCGGCGTTGAGCAGCGCACATCCGCGGAAATCCCCGTCGTCGGCCGAACGGGTGCTGTCGATGTACGTGTCGAAGACGGTCAGGACGCGGTCGCGCGGGTCCTGACCGGGACTCAGCCGCGCGGCATAGCGCTCGCGCCACGCCGCGTGCCGCCTCTCCAGGTACGCGCGCACGAGCTCGGCCTTGGACGAGAAGTTGTTGTACAGGCTCATCTTGGCGACACCGGCGTCCGCGGTGATCGTGTCGATGCCGGTCGCCGTGATGCCGTCGCTGTAGAAGCGCCGTGCCGCCGCGGCCAGGATGCGCTCCCGCGCCGGCCGCCGCCGGCCCCCACCCGTCCCCGTCACCTGCTGGATGCCGCTCATCCCGCCCCACCTCTCGTCCAAGGCCCTCGCACACAGCCATTAGGTAGACTAGTCTACCTAATGAGTGGTGGGGGGCGCCGTCAGAGATCCGCAGCCCCCGCACTCCGTCCGAACGTCAGCAACGTGAGGAAGACGCCATGACCGTCCTGACCGACCACCTCGTCGTCGACGGAGTGCGTCTGGCCTACCGGGACCGCGGCCGAGGCGAACCCGTGATCTTCATCCACGGCACGCCCTCCCATTCCTACGAGTGGCGCGACATCGTCCCCCACGTCGAGGCGACCGGACGGCGGGTCGTCACCTACGACCTGCTGGGATACGGGCGATCCGAGCGGCCGGTCGACCGGGACACCTCGGTCGCCGCCCAGACGGATCTCCTGGGACACCTGCTGGACGCGCTGGACCTCGACCGGGTGAACGTCGTGGCGCACGACATCGGCGGTGCCGTCGCCCTGCGCTTCGCGCTGGCCCACCCCGGGCGCGTCCGGCGACTCATGATCATCGACACGGTCAGCTACGACTCGTGGCCGTCCCCGACCTGGCAGAAGATCATCGACGAACGGCTGGACGAGGCGGCCGCCATGTCGCGGGACGAGTTCGACACCCTGCTGACCGGGCAGCTCACCATGGCCGTCGCCGACCCGGCGCGCATGACCGGTGACGTCCTCCGGGCGTACCTGGAGCCCCACCGGTCCCCGCTCGGCCGCGTCTCCTTCTTCGAGCACCAGGTCCGCCACTACGACTCCACGTACACCGAGGAGATCAGCGACCGGCTCGGGCAACTGACCATGCCGGTGCGCATCGTCTGGGGCGAGGAGGACCAGTGGCAGCCCCTCCACTACGCGAAGCGGCTCCGTGACGACATCCCCGGCGCGGAACTCGTCGTCGTCCCCGGCGCCGGCCACTTCCTCATGGAGGACGCCCCCGAACGTCTGGTGGGCGAGATCCTCGACTTCCTCGCCGCACCGACCTCGTAGCACGGACGGCGACGCGGCGGCCTCCGTCGTCCGGACGGCGACGCACGAGGCGCCGACGGCCGCGTCGTGCGCGGCGGCCACCCCGTGGCCCCCGCGCACCCGCTGACGCACTCGCTGACGTGGCCGTGGACGGTCACGGTCCGGATCGCGCCCCGGACCGTGGCGCAGTCGGGCGCCGGTACCACTCCCGTCGGAACGTACGGCCCCTCCCGCACCCCGGTCCCTGGACACGGAAACGCGGCACGTAACATCGCGGTGCTTGCTCTGACTTCGCGGTTTCAACGGGGGAACAACGTGGGTATCGGCGCGCGCAAGCGCCTTGCTGCCATGGGCGGAATACTGGCCGGCGCGGTGGTGGCCGCCGGAATCGGCCTGTACGCCACGGACAGCGGACCGTTCCACAGCACCTACTGCTGGGGCGCCTGGCACGAGGACAGCGGAGCGCCGTTCCTCGACGACGAGAAGCTGGAGGAGTCCGGCAGCCGCCGCGAGGGCAGCGAAACCGCCCCGCCCTCCGCCGAGCACCCGCGGGCGACCTGCTGGGTCGAGATGACCTCGACCTGGGACGGTGACGCCTCGCAGGAACCGATGCGCTTCGGGGACCGGATCACGGTCGACTACGGCCCCGTGCCCGGCGGCGGCACCGAGCGGCACAAGTGGCTGGCGCAGAACCTCCACGGATCGGCTGCCCCGCTCCCCGACGGGCTCGACGGCGTCGTGGGCTCCGACCGGGCCATGCTGGTGCTGCCCGAGGAGTGCGACGTGAGCGGCAGACCGTCGGCCGTGACGATCCGCGCGGAGAGCCGGGGCGACGGGCCGATGGGGGAGAAGACCCTGTCGAGCGCGATCGGACCGCCCACCGTCGTGGCGGGCCTGCTGCTGGACGTCGCCAACACGGCGATGGGGACGGTGGGTTGCGCGCCGGAGGAACCGCTGCGCAGCTCGTCCCCGTTCGTCACCGTCGCGGAGGACGACGACGGAGTCGAGGACCCGCTGTGCCGCATCCCGGGGGTACGCCTGGACGTGGACCGGCAGTCGTACTACCGGCAGCAGGTGGGCGCGGTGACCGACCGGCTGCAGACCTGCTCCGTCGCCTGGAGCCTGCTCGGGCAGGAGAGCGAGCCGGTGGCCCAGTACGTCATGACCAGCATCCCCCGTCTGGCGGCCCTGTTCGACGGACTGCCGGAGGGCCGGCAGAACGGCCTGACGCGCGTCACGTGCGACGGTCGGGAAACCGTCTTCTACGGGCGCGTCCATGGTGCCCCCGCCGTCGAAAAGGTCGCCGTGGAGCGGTCGTTCGAGAACTTCGTCGCGTCCGTGGGCCACCGCATCGGGTGCAGAACAGAGGGCAAGGCATGACCAGTGACGAAAACGACCGCACGACCGAGCCCGCCGGGAACGACGGGAACGGGAACGGTGGCGACGGCAATGCGACCGGCCGCGACGGCAATGCGACCGGCGGCGACGGCAACGCGACCGGAGGGAACGGAACCGGCAGCGACAGGAACGGAAACCCTGGCGACGACACCGTCCGGGCCGCCCGCCCCGCCGACGGTACGCCGACCGCACCCGCGTCCGCACCCCCCGCGTCCGCACCGGCCGCCGCACCCCGCGCGGCCGCACCCGCCCCGCGGAGCCGGATCGCCCCCCGGCCGTCGTGGGTCCGCCGGGTCCTCAGCCACCGCACCGCCGTCGCCGCCACGGCCGCCGGCCTGGTCGGCGTCCTGCTGGGCGCGGGCACCGTGGCGTGGCGCACCGACACCCTGCCGCTGCTGAAGCCCGATCCCTGCTGGGACTCCCTCAGTGAGGGCAGCGTCTCCGCACTCTTCGGCGACCGCCGCCTGGAGGTCGAGGAACAGCGACTGCGACGCGACCCGAGTACCGTCGCCTACCACTACGGGCAGTGCCGCATCACCAGTTACCGGGGCGACGAGGCGCTCCGGCAGGTCACCGTGCGCGTCCACGCCCTCGACACCATGTACGGCAAGGACGGCCGCAAGTGGCCTGCCGAGTTCCTCTCCAGCCGCATGGTGGCACTGGGCGCCGACCTGCCCGGCATGGTGTCCGCCTCCCGCGCGTGGCTCGCCCTGCCGCAGAGCTGTGTGGGACGGCCGGGGCTCGCGTACGGTTCCACCGTGGTCGACGTGGCGCGGGGCGAGCACGACTTCGACAACAGCTTCCCGGACGACCGGGAAGAGCGCGCCGCCCTGGCACGCACGGTCGTCGACGCGGCCAACGGAGTCATGCGCGACCTCGGGTGCCGGGGCACCTACGACGCGCCCGGCACGCTGGCCGACCTGCCCGAATGGCAGAAGGCGCAGCCGGACGCCTTCTGCGGGGTGAAGGGCCTCGAACTCCCCGCCCCGCACAGGAAGGAAGTCAAGTTCAGCCGCGTCAGCGGTGAGGACGGGGCGGCACGGACCTGCGAAGCGGGGCGGACTCGCAACGCGACGCTGCGGATGTCCACCCTCGTCGACCCCGGAGTGTCGGGGATCCACGACAAGGAGCTGGGCAGCGGCGGTGACCCCGTCAAGGGGACGAAGGGGAGCGGAGTGATCAGCCCCACCCGTGCCGCCTACCGCATGACGTGTCAGACGGGCGCCGTGGTGATGACCGTGGAGACCGTCGACCGCGTCGACCACAAGGACTTCGTCCGCACGATGCTGCCGCGCTACGTCCGGGCCGAGGCGGAACGCATCGGCTGCGGCCCGGCGGAGGTGAAGCTGCCCGCGCCCTGACGCGCACTCCGGCGGCGCCGGACGGGGGCGGCCCCCGGCCTCTCCCGTCCGGAGCTGCGGATCAGGCGAGCGGGCAGGTGAACGGCAGGACGCGTTCGCTCAGCCGACCCGTGAGATGCGTCGCGGAGAGGGCGGCGTCCGTGAGCCACCCCGCCCGTGTCAGCTGGTCGGTCATCGCCTGCAGCGCGTCGGCGTCCGTCTCCACCCGGGCGGCGAGCGAGGCGAGGGGGATGCCCTGCCCTCCCGTGCCCAGCAGCCCCGAGGCATCGGTCCGGGTCGCCAGTTCCAGGGCGAGCAACCGCACCGCCGAGGTCGCCTTGGCCTTGCGGAGCTTCTTGTCGGAGATCACCCGCTGCGCCCAGCCGCTGAGCTTCGGCCGCAGCTTCCTGCCGAACGTGAACGGGCCGGAACCGTCCGGGCCGGGCAGCAGACTCGGGATGGTGATGGGGGTGGGGCTCTCCGGTCGTGAGGCGAGGAGGTCGTCGACGGTGCCGGGAAGACGCAGCCAGCCACAGCCGGTCAGCTGCTCGACGAGCTCCTCGGGACCGGCCACCCCCAGGGAGTTGAGGTCCTGTCCGACGAGGTTGCCCTGACCGGAGTGCGCGGCGCGCAGCGTCAGCACCAGCACCAGGAGCCGCGCGTCGGCGCCGGGCAGCGGGCAGTGCTCGGCGACGTGCGCGAGGACGGAGCGCGCGTGGTCCCACTGGGCCGGCGAGGTCAGCACCCGGGCCACGGCCGGTGTGCCGTCGTCCGGGGACTGGCCGGTGCGCTGCAGGTGCTGCGCCCGCGCCGTGGCGGCGGCCTGTTCGGCGCGTCGGGCCTCCAGCCGGAGGTTGACGTCGCCGCTGACGTCGGCCCAGGCGGCGAAGGCCCGCGCCTTGCGCTCGTGGAGCTCGGCGAGCAGGGCCAGATCGGGTTCGCTGCGCTGCTGGTAGGCGCGGAACCGGCTGCCGAGCTCCACGAGTTCGTCCCGCAGCACGGCGGGCTGCAGATCGTGCGGAACGTAGCGCTGCGCGATCCTCCCCACGGGAGGCCGTCGCCGCGGCGCCGCGGAACGCGGCTGTGGCACCGCCCCGGGGCGGGCCCCGGGTTCGGGAAGGTGGGAGAACTGCGGCACGCCGACCGGCCCCCGGGCGGACGGTTCGGCAGGAACGGCCGGATCACCGGCCGGACGGGGGCCCACCGGGCCGGCCGCCGCGCCCCGGGGTGTGCGGGCCGCCGTGCCCGGGGGTGTGCGGGGCGTCGCGCCCGGGGCGGTGTCGACGACCTGCGCGCCGGGGGTCGCGGCGGCGCAGCGCGAACAGCACTCCATCACCTGCCACCACCGTCCCTCCCGGTCGGCGACAACGGCCAGGACGACCGCCCCGCCACAGCGCCACGCCGGCGCCCGGTCGGGCCGTTCGGCCGGCCGCAGATGCAGGTGACAGCTCTCCGAGCGGCAGGCGCAGTGGGCGTCCGCTCTCGGCCCGGCGGCCGCTCGGAGGTGGGCCTTCAGGTGAGCCACCGCGGCCGCGCGGCCGACGGCCGGGGACGGCAGGCGCTGGTCGGCACAGGCCGGGCGGCTGCACGAGACGCGCACCACCGTGCTGCCCCGGCCCGCCGGGTCCAGACGCACCGTCCACCGACGGCCGGCGACCCGCTCGTCCGGCTCGTTCGCAGCGACCTCCGCCATCCTGCTCTTCCTCCCCGCGTTCCGCGTCCCGGCCCACCCTCGTCTCACGCACGCCCGGACCCGGCGCAGCGCCGTCCCACCGTACGGGGCGCCGCCGGCTCGGCGATCGCGCACCAGAGGGGAAGTACCGGAACAGCCTCCGACACGCAACAGGGCCGCCAGCACGCCGACATGCGGCCCCGGAAGCGCGGACGCCTGCGTAGCCGCCCCCGGCCAGGCCCACGGCCCGGCGATTCCAGGGGCCCTCGGTGTACTTCACCCTCCGTCCCGTGGCGGGACTCCCGCCCCGAGTCCCGGGCCGGGCCGCCCGCCCGCGCCTCCCCACGAGGGCCCCAATTCACCCGTTCGAGTGGGGAAGTGAAGGGCGACACGTTGACGTAACGCAAGAGCCCCGGACGCGTCACCGTTCACGCCCGCTGCCGTTGCGGTCGCACTGCGGGTTTCTCCCGCAGCCCGTGGGTGCGCGTCGAGGTGATCTCCTGAAGCGCCGTCCCGGGAGGCATGGGGGAAGGCATCGTCTCACCGGCGTCATCGGCCACCGTCCCCGCCGCCGCAGCACCCGGCCCGCGGCTCCGGGCCCTACTTCTTCCCCGCCCTCGTCCAGGGATCCGCCCTGCGCGCCAGGGCCCGGGCCTTGGCACGGGCCCTGGGCGGCAGGTGGTTGACGAGCGTGCGCGCGGTACGACGCAGACGGGGCGCCGACGCGGTGGACAGCAGGACGCGCCGGGCGGCCGTCGCACGGTCGGTCCGGGCGACCGACAGGCGCAGTTGACCGGACGGGCCGCCCCAGTCCGGGACCACGAGCAGGGGCGGATCACCGGCTGCCGTCGTGCCCTGGCGCTTGAGACCCCCGCGTTCCGTCGGAAGAGGAAGCGGGGTTGTCTGCCCGGCCACGCGCACCCGGCGTCCGACGCCGAGGAGTTGGGCGCTGGCCCACACCGTGTAGGTTCCCGGCGCCAGTGCCTCGCCGTGCGCCAGCGCTCCCGGGTCGATGACGGTCCGGCCCTTGACGACCACGCGGTGACGGTTGTCGCCGACGGGCTCGGTGCAGGGGTGGAGGTCGTCCTCCGTGAACAACCACTGGTTCCGGGCCGTGTCGTGGACGAGGAAGTCACCGTGAGCGTGTCCGAGGGGGTGCGGGACCTCCCAGTCCTCGGCGCCGGGAATGCCGGCGAGGAACTCGGGATCGAGATGCAGACGGCCGTGGCGCTCGACCAGGGTCAGCGGCTCGCCGTCGGGGCGGATCATGCCGACCGTGGCCTCGAGGTGGAGCCGGCCGTCCCGCCAGCGCACGGCGTTGACGGTGAGCCGCGGTTTCACGCTCGCGGTTCTGCGGGCGAGCTCCACCAGGGAGTCCAGGTGGCCCTCCTCCAGCAGATGCGCCCTGAGCCGGCTGATCGCGGGCAGACCGTCCCTGACGCCCGGCGGGAAGCTCTCGCGGGCGAGGCCGCGGACGACGGTGAAGTAGCGCTCCAGGTTCTGCCCGGTGCGCTGCAGGACCCGGGGCTCGGTGACGGGGCGGAGCAGTTCGACGCGGTAGGAGCGGCGCAGGAGGTGGTCCTGGAGCGCTCCCGGCGGGATGACCTCCTTGACGGCGTCGACGACGGTGCGCAAGTGGCCGTAGTAGTCCTCGGGGGTCGTGGCCCGACTGCTGGTGTTGCCGCCGTCGTCGCGGCGGTTCCACAGGTAGCAGGGAGGACCGGCGAGGATCGAGACGACCTTCGCGCGGACGTAGGCGCGGGCCATGAACAGCTGGTCCTCCAGGCGGACCGGCCCTTCCGGGAACTCGATGCCGTGCCCCAGGAGGAAGTCGCGCCGGAACATCTTGTGCGGGGTCAGGCTTTCGAAGAGGGGGGCGTCCTCGACCGTGCACTGTTCGACGGTGTGCTTGAAGACCCTGCTGGGGCCCTGCATCGTGCCGCCGACCTTGCCCATGACGATGTCGGAGTTGTTGCGGACGGCGAGGTCGTGGAGGCGTTCGAGAGCCTGCGGGGTCAGTTCGTCGTCCTGGTCGACGAACTGGACGTATTCGCCGCGGGCGGCACGTACGCCGACGTTGCGGGGCTTGCCGGGCCAGCCGGAGTTCTCCTGGTGGATCACCCGCACGTGGGGGTGATCGGCGGCGAGTCGGTCCAGGCGCTGCGGCGAGTCGTCGGTGGAGCCGTCGTCCACGTAGACGATCTCGTAGGCGTCCGGGCCGAGACTCTGGCGGAGCAGGGACGGAGCGCAGAGTTCGAGGTAAGGGCCCGCGTTGTACACGGGCACCACGATGCTGACCTTGGTCACTGATCTCCCTGGAGGAACCGCATGAACCGATGACTTCCGGGAGAAATGGTGTCGCACATATGCGGCCAAAGGAATGATTGGGGCGGCAGATGTTGCCGGGACGTGGTCGGCCTCCGCCCGGGAGCGTGAATCCTGCTGGTCAACACCGGATGTGAGCGGGAGAACCCGGGCGGACCCGCAGACGTTCGGCGCGTCGCCCCTCGTCGCCCCCATAGTTCGGGCGGCGACCGCCGGCGCGGACTGCTGCCGCCGGCCCCGCCAGAGACGCCCACCCCAGTCGTGCGTCCGGTGGTCCGCACCTCCCCGGACGGTTCAAGGCGCTGCTTGGCGATCCGGGGGAACGTCATGACGGCGGGGGACGGGATGCTCACCGTCTCGGCGGGCGCCGTGGTCGTGCGGTCAGCGACCCCACCCGGACGGGTCACCGCCGGGTGCGGTCGGCGGCCGATAGTGCGACGGCGAGTCGCATGGCCGCCGCTTCTCCGGAGGCGAGGGCGGCATTGGTGCTGCCGAAGGAGAAGTAGTCACCGGCCGGCGTGATACGGGAGGTGCGGTCCAGGCTGTGCACCGCTTCCTTCAGCTCGGCGATGCTCCCGGGGTGGGTGAGAGGCACACAGGGGCGGCAGCGGGAGACCCGAGTCATCTCGATCCGGTGCCTCAGGCCGGGAAACAGCCCGAGTCGCTCCAGGTCCCGCAGCGCACGCGCGGTGACGTCCGCGTCGGGCTCGTCGTGGAGGGCTTCGCTGAGGTGGGTCGGCCAGTACAGGGTGAGCAGCCCCTTGCCGTGAGGCGCCCTCCCGGGTGCCCGATTGTGGTCGAGGCACAGGCCCAGCCCGCCGGGAAACTCTCGTCGTGGGACGAAGATCCAGGTGGAGGGCTCCGAGGGGCGTTCGGACAGACCGAACGAGACGTGCAGGCACGTGGAGTAGCGCAGCCTGGCCAGGTAGGAGCGCAGGGCCGCGGGTATGCCGGGCCATATGCCGGAGACCTCAGGGCCGGGGACAGCGATGACACAGCCCGCCGCCGACTCCCGGCACTCGTCGCCCAGGTGGTCCGTGTAGTGAACGACGACGCCGTCCTCCTCCTCTTCGACCGAGTGCACGGTGCTGTGGTGACGGACGTCGAGTTGTTCTGCCAGACCCCGGGGAAGAAAGGACATGCCTTTGGGGGAGTTGAAGTAGCCCGTGCCCAGGGCCGCGGTCGCTGCGAGGTACACATGGGTCATGGACAGTTCTTCCGGGGGTGCGAAGTAGTAGTTCGTGCTGAGGGGTTCGATGAGGTAGTCGAACAGTTCCTGGTTCAGTCGCCGGTCGGCGCACCCGGTGCACGACTCGTCGGCCTCGGGAACGAGGGGCAGGTCCCGGAAACCGATGCGGTCCTTGAGACGGCGGGCGTCCGCCGCGAGCCGCAGCAGGCGCAACTTGCTGCCGGGCGACAACAGGCCGGTGGTGATCAGGCGCAGCGGCAGATGTTTGCCGAAGCGGTGCACCGTGCCGTCGCGGAGAAAGCCGTAGACGTCGCCCGAGGGCTGCACGTCTTCGGTCAGGCCCGCATCACGGATGAGGCGCCGCATCTCGTGGTAGCTGTCGGGAAGCAGAGCGGCGCCGGTGTCGATGCGGTAGCCGTCGATCTCCTCCGTCCACATCCTGCCGCCCACGTGCGCGGCGCTTTCGAGCACCGTCACGGAGTAGCCGGCTCGTTGGAGCCGGAAAGCGGCCGAGAGGCCGCCGATTCCGGCTCCGACCACGAGGATCTTCTGGCCGTTGGGGGACGGCGCGGAATGGGGAGCGGGTCGGTCCTCCATGAGGCCTCACTTCTGTCTGTCGGGTGCCGACTCCCGGTCGTCGGAGTGGGCGGGGCGTGGTGCAGCGATGTTTCGCCCGGCGGCTTCCTGCCGTCGGACCCGTGGCGCGGTACGTCGGTCCGGGCCCGGCGCGAGAGCCCGTGAGACGGAGCACCGGAACGGTGCGGCCGGACCGTTGAGCACACCGGAGCATCAGGCGAGAGGCTCTCGGGGCGGGTGGTGTGGCGCGAGGAAGCCGCAGCTCCCGGATACCCGGGCCGTGTACCCGGGTCCGGTCAGTGGCGAGGGGCGGGCTGCAGGCGTCCTGGTGTGCGGGTGTGTGCAGGGCCGGGAGGCCGTCCTACAGCAACGCCGCTTACCCCTGACGTTCAGGGCACCACGTGCCGCCCGCCGTCCACAAGGCGTCAGTCGAAGCAATGGGGGACCCGGGTGCGAGCCCCGCGCACCGCGTGCACGGCGCACGCACACGTTGCGCGGTGCGTGCTCCGGCCCAGCCGAGGTGGCCTCACGCTCGACAGACAGCACACAGAGGCTGCGGAGACGTGCTGCGCGCTCATCGGTGCGGTCGCCGCCGTGTCCGCCCGTGACGGCCAGCGCGATGGTGGCCGCGATCGCGGCGACGATGGCGCCGCCGATGGTCCACAGCAGGAGGCCCGTATGGGCGACGTCGGCGAACGGACCGTTGCCCGCCCGGCTCAGCAGGGTCGCCACGTCCGAGGAGTGCGGCCCTCACCGACGACGAGGCTCGCCCGGAGCTTCGGCGTCCCGGCAGCACGAGGCGGTGGTGACCCGGCACGGTGCGCGCCGGGTCACCACCGCTCACGGGTGAGGCGGATCAGCAGACCGCGGTCCGGTCGTAGCGGCCGCCGACGGTGCGGAAGTAGGCGCTCTTCTTGTTCTTGATGGTCTGGCACGAGGTGTCGCGCCAGTTCTTGACGACGACCTTGACGCGCATCGTCTTGCCGCACTTGTTGTACAGCCAGGCCTGCATGCCGCCGTCGGGGTTGTTCACGACGCTCCGCTGGATGCACGCGGGCGCGGTACCGCCCGCGGTGATCTGCACCGGAGCCGCCTGTGCCGGAGCGGCCTGTGCCGGAGCGGCCTGTGCCGGAGCGGCCTGTGCCGGAGCCACCCCGCCGACGACGCCGGCCAGGACGAGGGCCGCGGACCCGAGAACGGTGGTGAAGCGCTTGGTCAGCATGCTGTTCCCCCTTCTGTCGTCCCGTGCCGTTCGCACGGAACCCTGTGTGGTCGCCATCGAAGGTAGGACGGCCCCCCGCCGCGGGCATCGGACACCGGTGTGACTTCCGGGTAAACCAGTGCGGTAGCGCACCGTACGGCCGTGGTGGGACCGTAGGCGGCCGTCATCCCCCGCCGTTACGGCGTCCGTTGAGCGGCTCGTACGCCGCAGGGTGTGGAGGGCGGACCGGCGACGCTCCCGGGGAGGCAACCACCGGGGGAGGGACAACGGCGACCGGAGGGAAGCCACGACCGCAGGAGGCAAAGGGCGACCGGCGGGGCCATGACGACCGGTGGGGCCATGACGACTGCCGGACTGACGCGGACAGGAACCGGAGCGAGAGGCGGACCGGCGCCCGCGGCCCGTCCTGGTGGAACCCCCGGTGGGCGCTGTTGTTCGGCGACCCCACGGCGATCGCGGAGGAGGAGCGCAATCTGGTACGACTGCGCTTCCCGGTCGCCTCGGACCGGGGCCGCCTGACCAGCTGGCCCGTGACCCCCGTGGACGCCGAGGCCGCCGACCGCGCCCTGGTGGCCGACCTGCGCCGGGCCGCTGCCAGGTTCCCCGACGATCCGCGTTTGTCCGCACCGGTGGCCGGGAGGGTCGCCGGCAACCCCCGGTTCGCCGCGTTGTGGGCTGACGATGCCGTGGGACGGCATGCCGAGGACCGGAAGACCATCCGCCACCCCGTCGCGGGCGAGGTGAACCCCGACTGCGACGTCCTGACCGACGGAGACACCGATCTCAAGATTGTCGCCTATACGGCGGTGCCGGGCAGCGACGACGCGTCCCGGCTCGCCCTTGCGGGCATCGTCACGCTTCCGGGGAGCGACGCGTCACCCAGCGCGGGCACCGACCAAGTGGGCGAGGGCGCTGCCACGCGCCACCGGACGCGCAGCCACGCGCAGCCACGCGCCACCGGAGGTGTCGGTAACTCACCGCCGACCCGGCGTCGGCACACCGGCCAGCGCCTCCGCCTCCCCGGGACTGACGGCGCGTCACGTCCCATGACCGGGCACCACGCCCGCACCGCCCGTTGAATCTGCCCGTGCGTGCCCACACCGCTCCCGGAGGGCGGTGACGGTGACGGGGGAGTGGCCGGGAGGCACAGACCGAGTGCTCGGGTACAACGACGATCGACGAGGCCGGCCCCGCCCCGGGCCGGGGGGGGGCCGGACCACGGTGCCCTGGATCAGGCCTTGGCAGAGAACCAGCTCGTGCAGCCGTGGCTGGTGCTGCCCTTCTTGATGCAGGCACGGAACTGGATCTTGGTGCCTTCCTTGAGGTTCTTGGTCTTCTTCACCTTGGAAGGCGCGGGCTTGCCCTTGGTGTTGATGTTGATGATCACCTTGCCGGTCGAGACCTGCTTGACCTGCCCGACGACGTAGTAGCCGTCGCTCTCCTTGTCGGTGACGTAAAGAGTGTCGCCGGTCCAGGAACCCACGAGCGGATCGGCGGCCCACGTGATCGCGCCGATGTTGTTCGGGTGGTGGTACAGCTGGAAGCCGCGGGTGCCGTCCTTCTTCAGCTCCTGCTTGTAACCGATCTCCTTCCAGGTGAGCTTGGGGGCTGCGGCGGCGGTCGTGGTCAGGCCCGAGCCCGACAGGGCGAGACCGATGACAGCGGCGACCGTGGCTGCACGGCGCAGGATGCGCGAACGCGGCACTTCATGTCCTCCTTGGTCGGTGCGCCCCCGCGTGGGTGTTCCGGGTTCCCACTGCCCGGGTGGCGCGATCTCGGAGGTTAGGCGGCGATCGGGGCGTCCCGCTGCCGGGATGGGACACCGTGGGACGGGCAAGCCCTCGACCTGCACGAACCCGCCCGAAGACGGGACAGGATCAGGACGTGGGACACCTGTGGGACACCTGTAGAACCCGGTCGGGACGATCCGTGCCGGACGTCGTGCCAACCGAAGAGGAGCGAACGGGGCCGCGCTCTTGCGGCCGACGCGTCATGATTCGTCGAGAGCGCTGCGGCGCGGCGCAGGCTTCCCTCGTGCAGTGGGCCGTGGCTCCGGGCAGTGGCGGGGCGCAGGAGGCGCGCACCGGTCGGGCCCGGTTTCCGCCCAACCCCACGCCTCGTCAGGCGGACCGGTGACGGGCCGGGATCAGGCACCGTCCGGTGTGCCGGGTGCGGGAGCGGGGCTCCAGGTGAACCCGTCGGGGTCGGTGAACTCTCCGCTGTGCCCGTGAAGGATGACACGGTGTGCGCCGGAGCCCTTCTCGTCCACTCCGGCGACCTTGGCGAGGCCGCGGCGCTTGTACAGGGCGAGGCTGACCGCGTCGGTGTCCTGCGGGGTGAACTCCGCGTACTTGCCGCCGAAGCTCTTGCCCACCTTCAGGCCCTGCTCCGCGTAGAACTGCTTGCTCGCCTTGACGTCCTCGACCCCGAGCAGGAGAACGAGGCTCTCGACGGTGCGCGTGGCGGGCCCACTGCCCTTCTTGGTGGACGTGGCGAGCTGCCAGACGGTGCCGTCGGGTGCCTGTACGACGCCGCCGTAGCCCCACAGGGACTTCGCGGCGGGCTTCAGCTGCGTGGCCCCGGCCTGGAGAGCACTGTCGACGAAGCTGTCGACGTCGGCCGGCTGAGGCACGGTGATCGACATGGTGAAGCCGCGGAATCCCGAGGTGGGGGCGGTCGAGGACCGAAGGAGCACCTGTGGGCCCAGACCGAAGGCGGCGGCGTAGAAGCGGGAGGCGGCGTCGAGGTCGTCCACCTCGAGGGTGACGGTGGTGAGGGAGTTCATGCCGATCACGCTAATCGCGGACCGCCTGCGGTGGCTTCTTGATTCCTGCTCGCTACCGCCCCTTGCCACCACCGGGGGAGGGGCCGCAGCCTCCGGAGGACTACGGGCTCCGCCGTTCGGGGGAGGGGACTCCGCCGACGCCGACGCCGACGCCGACGCCGACGCCGACGCCGACGCCGACGCCGACGCCGACGCCGACGCCGACGCCACGCCGAGGCGCCGACGCCACGCCGAGGCGCCGACGCCACGCCGAGGCGCCGACGCCGGTCCAGCCGGTGCGGCATGCCCTGACCCCGGGAACCCCCGAAGCCCCGAACCCCCGAAGCCCGAACCCCCGAACCCCCGAAAACCCCGCCGGCTCAGGGAAGGCCAGGGAAGGCCACGGAAGCCCCGTGAAACTCGGCGTTCCCTGGTAGGCCCGGGGATTCCGGGCTCCGGGCACGCCTCAGGCGCCGGTCGTTCCGTCGACCTGCTCGCGGAGGAGATCGGCATGGCCGTTGTGCCGTGCGTACTCCTCGATCATGTGGACCAGGATCCAGCGCAGGGAAACCCCCTGATCGCCGACGTGCCCCGCCTCCTGTCCGGACAGGAGGCCGGAGTCGTCGAGGGATGCATCGGCGATCAGTTCACGCCCCCGCTCGACCTCCGCCCGCCAGGCAGCCGTCGCCTCGTCGAGCCCCACCTCCGGGCGGAGGGCGAAGCCGTCCCGGTTGTCCTCCCCGAAGACCGGCGGCAGCTGCTGACCGGCGAAGACACGGCGGAACCAGTTGCGCTCGATCTCCGCCATGTGCTGCACGAGGCCGAGCAGCGTCATCGACGACGGCGAAGCGGCTGCGGTCCGCAGTTGGTCGTCCGTGAGGCCGGAACACTTCAGCGCGAGCGTCGCACGGTGAAAGTCCAGCCATGCTTCCAGCATGGTGCGTTCGTCGGCGTGCGCAGGCGGGATCGGCCGTCCGTCCGGTGTCGTCTTCATGGCGACACCCTGGCAGAGGAACCGCCGCGGATCACACCCGTCTTCGCCGGCGACGAACAAGCGGTCCAGCTACCGACCCGGGCCCCCGACGGGTGAAGACCTGGCACCCCGACGGCTCCCGGGCCCCCCGACCGCCGGAGACCCGCGCACCCCGGCCGGTGAAGAGACGACGGCCCCGCGCTCTACGCTCCCTCGGCGTTGTCCCGCTCGAGCGCCGCGCGCAGCCAGTCGTCCGCGTCCCCGGGGGTCGGCTCCGGGAGTGCGCCCGGCGCCGTGCGGACCACGGAGGCCAGCTCCCAGTACCGGGTCAGGCGCGGCTCGGTCGCCAGCCGCGAGGCCAGCCGCCGGCGGAACTGCCGGGTGTCCGTGCTGCCGTACGCGCTCGCGTACGCCGCCACATAGGCGTCCAGCGCCTCGCCGGCGTACGGATCCCGCGCCCGGCGGACCTGCGGGCCCGCGATCTCGTACGCCTCGGCGAGCCCCGCGTACAGCATGGCCGCGCCGCGGGCCCCGGCCAGCCGGTGCACCTCGGGCTGCGGCTGCTGGCCGTCCGGACAGGGGGCCGTGGTCATCGCGTGGAGCCGGGCGAAGGCGAGGACCTGTGCCGGCTCCGGCTCATCGGGCGGCTGGGGAACGGCCACGTCCAGGAACGCGGCCGTGGCCCGGGCCGGCATCCGGGGCGGGAGCCAGGCACGCCAGAAACGCGCCAGCGGCGCCGTGCTCGGCGGGGTGCCCAGCGCGCCGATCAACCGCAGCCGGGCGGCCAGCTCGGCGGGCGGGCACTCCCGCACCAGCTGCAGCGCGGCCTCCCGCCAGCGCAACGCCTTCAGCTCACCGCCCACCTCGCGCAGGCGCCCCGCGACGGCGTCCTCCAGCACGCGGTCCGCCGCGGCCCCGGCCTCCAGGACCCGGCGCACCTCGGGCAGCGGCAGGTCCAGGGCGCGCAGGGACCGGATCAGCCGGAGCCGCTCCAGGGCCTCAGGGGCGTACCGGCGGTGTCCGCCCCCGCTGCGGGCGGCCTCGGGCAGCAGGCCCCGGTCGGAGTAGAAGCGGACGCTCTTCACCGTGACGCCCGCGCGCTCGGCGAGCTCACCGATGCTCCACAGAGCCTCGTGCGGTGCGGCATGCGACGTGGACAGTTGAACCTCCCTCCGGGGGAGTTCCTACGGTAGCGGCGCACGCGGACCGGGCGTACCCCCGGCTCCGCGCACCCTGGCGTACGCCGGACGGCGTGACGCCCCGCGACGGACCGAGGAGAGGGCCATGGCCGTGTTCATCATGGTGGCGGGCGCGTTCACCGGCGCCCACGTGTGGCGGGAGACGGCCGAGCGGCTGACCGCCGCCGGCGGCGAGGTGCACGCGGTGCCGCTCACCGCGGTCGACCCGGACCGCCCCGCCCCGGCGGACCGGGTCGGTCTGGAGACACACATCGCGGACGTGACCGCCGCGATCGACGCCGCGTCCGGCCGGGAGATCGTCCTCGTCGGTCACGACTACGGCATCCATCCCGTGCTCGGAGCCGCCGACCGGCGGGCCGAGCACGTGGCCCGCGTGGTGCACCTGGACTGCGGGATGCCGCAGAACGGCGTGCCGGCCCTCGCGGCCGTCCCCGACCAGACCCTGCGCGCGCGACTGGCCGAGCGGGCCGAACGCGGTGATCACGAGGGCGTGCTGGCGCCGCCGGCCCGCGACGGGTGGCAGAGCTGGGGGAGCACCGCCGGCGTCCCCGACGCCGCACTGGACCGGCTCACCGCGCTCGCAGCGCCTCAGCCGCTGGGCACCCTGCTCCAGCCGCTGCGGCTGACCGGACGGGCGGCCGCGGTGCCCAGCACCGGAGTGCTGTGCACCCACAACGGCCTCAGCATCGACCTCCTGCAACGCCTCGTCGACTTCGGCGACCCCGCTCTGGCCGCCCTGACCGACGCCCGGGCCGGCTTCTTCGAACTGCCCACCGGGCACTGGCCGATGCTCTCCTGCCCGGCGGAACTGGCCGACGTCCTGCTGCAGGCGGCAGCGGGCGAGGGGCGCCGCCTGCGGCCGACCGGATCCGGCGTCCTGCCCGCCCACCTGCGTCCCTTCCCGCTGGACGTGCCCGAGCTGCCCCGGGACCGCAGGGAACACGTCGACCTGTACGTTCCCGAAGCCGACGGGCCGCGGCCGGCCGTGGTGCTGGTGCACGGCGGGCCCCTTCCCGCCGGTGCCCGGCCGACCCCGCGCGACTGGCCGACCCTGGTGGGGTACGCCCGCCTGGCCGCCGCCGAGGGCGTGGTCGGCGCGACCCTGGACCACCGGCTGCACGACGTCACCGACTACGAGCGTGCCGCCGCCGACGTCACCGCCGCCGTGGACCTGGTGCGGGCCGACCCCCGGGTGGACGTCGACCGGGTCGCCGTGTGGTTCTTCTCCGGCGGCGGCCTGCTGGCTGCCGACTGGCTGGCCGGGCCCCCGGCCTGGCTGCGCTGCCTGGCCGCCTCCTACCCGATCCTGGCGCCGCCGCCCAACTGGGGCCTGACCGGCAGCCGCTTCCACCCGGTTCGGGCGGTCGAGCACGCCGGTGACCTGCCCGTCGTCCTCCTCCGCGCGGGGCGGGAGACACCCGAGATCGCCGCCACCGTCGAGGCGTTCACGGCCGCGGCGCAGGCGTGCGGAGCGCACCTGGAACCGATCGACGTCCCGAACGGCCACCACGGCTTCGAGACCGTCGATGCCCCCGAGGAGGTCGGACCGGCCCTGCGCCGTGCGATGCGCTCGGTGGTGACCCACTTGACCGCCTGAACGCGGGCGGCTGCCGTGCCCTTCCCCGCACGCGAGACGAGGGTCCCGCCCCCGCAGGACCGATGGCGCCCTGCGGGGGGCCGGGGGAGCGCCCGTCGGTCACCCCCGGTGCGGTCCGCGGTCACCTTCGGTGCGGTCCGCGGTCACCTCCGTGCGAGGCGCGGTCACCTTCGTGCGCGGCGCGGCGCGGCGGAGCGGAGCGGAATCCACCCGCCGTGTCCGGAAGGCGCCGCCGAGCGCTGCGGCGGAACCGCGGAGCGGAGAGAATGCGGCCATGGCGATGTGCAAGAAGTGCGGCGCGCAGAAGCGCAGATGGCCCCGTTCCTGTACCCGGTGCCCCTCCGCGTCGGACCGGGGGGACGCCGCCACGGACGCCGCCGAGCTGGTCGTGGAGACCGGACTGCTCGGGTGGATCGGGCGCGCGCTGATGAGCATGCTGCGGTTGATCGGTCGCGCGGTCGACTGACCGCGGCCCCCTGCCGCACTGCCGAGTTGCCGAACTGCCGCGCTGCCGAGTTGCCGCACCTCGGCGCCATCACGCGAGGACGGCATGCGCAACGCCGGTGACCGCGTCGGGCAAGGGCCTCACCTGTTCCAGCACCCGGCACGCGTGTCACCAACGTCCCGGACAGCACACCTAGAGCGTGAACGTCTGTCCGTCGACGATGCCCGTCTGCAGGCGGGTTCCGCCGCTGTGCACGTCGACGCGCAGGAGCAGGGCGAAGGGGCGCCCCTTGCACGTACGGGCGATGCGACGCCAGTTGGCCAGAAGGAAACGGACGCCGGCCTGCGTGGCGGCGTCGCTGCTCCCGGTGCAGATGGTGATCCGAGGCCCGTCAGTCCGTGCGGCGAAGGACTGCACGGTGGCGATCTCCGTGTCGGGCGCACTGCCCCGCCCCGGGAAGAAGTGCCCCGCCAGCGGCCCGGCGGTGACCCTCAGCCCCCATTCCCCGTCGCCGTCCTGTTGCTCGGGGACGGCCTGGGCCAGCGGATGTCCGAAACCCAGCCGTGTCAGATGGTTGTAGACGGGGCCGCCGATCAGCACCAGACTCCGGTCCGCCAGGTGACTGGGCAGGTGGGCGAAGGGCTCGGCGGAGGCCGACGCGGCGGCCAGAGCGCTGCTCGGAGGGCAGATCTCGGTGCCCTCCACGGGGCCCGCCGCACCGATCCTGCCGGGCGGTGACACCGCGGTGCGGGGGCGCAACAGCCGTACCAGGGGATCGGTCAGGGACTCACGCAGGGCGACGGCGGCCTCGAACTCGCGTCGGGACACCACGTTTCCGGTGAAACCGTTGCGCCGGTAGCCGCCGATGGTTCCTCCTTCCCGCACGACCATGTCGGGCAGCACGATGAGGAGTCGGCGGCCGCCAGCGGCACCGAGGAGACGCGCCAGTCCGCGTGTCTGACGGCGCAGCAGCAGGTAGGCCAGTCCCACGGCGAGTCCTGACCACAGGAGGTCGGCCGCGAGGTTCTCCGCGATCGCCGTCACCTCCATGTGCACCGTCCTGGCAGCAGGGGATTCACCAGATGTCTCCGCTTCGCATGTCGGTGGCGAGATCGGCGTCGGGGCTGACCGTGCTGTTCTCGGGAAGGCGGAACATCACCGCCCCGCGGTCCGGAGCCGCCGGGCGGGTGTCGGGCCCGTCGTCCACGAAGGTCGGCCCCCGCCACTTCTGCCAGCCCTGGCGCTCGTAGAAGGCGTACTTGCTCGCAGCGAACACGCCGATGTCGTAGTGCATGCGGACCTCTGCGGTGGCCATGGCCACCACGATGCTGCCGAGTCCGCGGTGGCGCAGGTCGGGAACCGTCGCCATCGACTCCCCGTACACCCCGTTGAGTGTCCGGGAGCCCTGCCGGAAGTACCGTGGCACCAGGGCCCCGTGACACACGAGCCGTCCGCCGTACCGCACGAGGTAGTGCACACCCCCCAGGCAGTGATCCCAGGACGTCCTGTCGTAGCGGGGGAACGAGAGCTCGAGCATGGCCCGCAGCTCCGCGCGTCCTGCTTCGCCGAGTTCCTGTGTGGTGCGCACTTCGACAGCCAGGGACATGGTGGCATCGCTCTCTGTTCCGGTTCAGCACGCAGCGGCGGCGAACGGCAGCCTGAATCGAAGCGGGGAGAACATCTCGGCATGACCGCAACCCAGTCGTGTGCCGTGCAACAGGGCTCTGGCGCGAACGGATTCGGCCGTCAGCTCCGTGCGGCCCCTGAGTTGCGAGGCGTGCGTGGCCAGGAGGCCGGTCTTCTGCTCGATCACCGAGCCGATGGCCACACCGATGCCGACGGACAGCAGCGGTGAACGCGGGGACTCGAACATGAGCACGTTGGGCACGTACCGGGCGGCTATCTGCACCGCCCGGTGGGTCTGTGCGTGGTCCTGGTGGGTGTCCTGCGGCAGATGCGTGTAGACAAGCTCCGGGGCGCTGCTGTCGACTTCCGCCTCCAGGAGGCCGACCAGGTCGTGCAAGGGGCCGGGACGGCCGTCCGGCAACCCCAGCATCACGGTCTTCGCACCGAGGATCTCCGCCGCGCGAGCCTGTTCCGCGGCCCGTACCACCGCGTCCCCGCCCAGAGCCCCGTCCGTGACCACCACCAACGTGATGGAGGCACCTTGCCCGGCGTGGCGCAACAGGGTGCCACCGCAGCCGAATTCGATGTCGTCCGGATGCGCCCCGACTGCCAGCACCCTCTTCCACATGCGTTTCCCCCGTCGGACGCAACCATGGACCGGTGACCCCACCATGCATCGATCAGTGGGTGAAGTCCCGGGCGGCCAACGTAAATAGTGGCCTTCTACGGTCTTTTGCTCATGGGTGGATGCACCACATGAGCGTGACCATTCCGCACCCTGCGTACGTTTACGGGCCTGATCCGCCGATGACTGCCGTGCGCATGAGCGGCGAACCGCTTCGCCGGCCGTCCGCAGATCCAGGCAGGGGCGGCCTCTCGGCTGGCCGCGACGGGGCACGCACGAGCCGGCGCGCGGGACGCGGCCTGCGATGCCTCGCCTCCCCTCGGAGCGGGGTGCCCGGCTCCTGCTGGGACCCGTCGCAGGGCGCGGGTCTCTCCGGTGGCACGCGCCGGCGTGGCTCCTTCCCGGGCACGGCGGGCCCGGCGGGCATCACCGAAGCTCCGGCTTCCTCCGCAGCCGCTCCGGCCCCTGCTGCGGACCCGGCACGCGAGGTGCCCGGACGGCCGGTACTACAGTCGGTGCGCATGAATGCTTCCCTGCCCACGCGGCGGACACTGATCGGCCTGGCCGTACTCGCCGGAGCATCGGCGCTGACCGGGTGTGCCACGGGCGACGAGCCGGGCGGGAAAGGGAAGAAGCAGTCGCCCTCCGGGCGCCCCGAGCCGACCGGCACGGCCGGACTCGAAGACGCCCCGCCCGCTGCCGACGCCGCGTCGGCGGCCTCGCCGGACAACGCGTGGCGCTACACGCACCTCGCCCCCGAGCCCGACGGCTCCTACCGTGCCATGGCCGTCGCCTCGCGGGACGACGTGTGGCTGCTGGGGACGCGGGGCCAGTCCGCCCCGGTGCCGTTCCTCGAACACTGGGACGGCACCCGGTGGAGCGAGCCCGGACTGCCCGACGAACTGAAGGCGGGCGACCGGTACTTCTCCTGGGCCCTGGCCGTGGACGCGCCCGGTGAGCTCTGGCTCGCGCGGCGCACGGGACAGGGCGGCGGCGGGCCGGCCGTGTTCCACCGGAAGGGCGGGACATGGCGGCGGCTCCCCGACCCTCCGGCCGCGCGCGGCCAGGTGTGGGCGGACGGTCTGAAGGAAGCCGCCTGGTGCGTGGCGTCCGGAACCGGCCTGTGGATCAACCACTACGGCAAGGTGCTCCACTGGGACGGTGAACGCTGGGAGGTCCCCGCCCTCCCCTTCGCTGCCGCCGCCCTGGCCGCCGCGCCCGCCGAGGACGGCACGGCCCGAGTCTGGGCGGCCGGCTGGCAGGACGGCGAGTGCGACCGGGGCACGTGCTACCCGCAGCCCGCCACGGCCCGATGGTCGGACGGTGTCTGGCAGCCACTCGACACGCCCGCCTACCGCTTCCCCGACCCCGTACCGCCGGAGGCGTCCGCCACGCTCGCCGCCATCGTGCACGACCCGGCGGGCGACCGCCTGTGGGCACTCGGCAGCCACGACTTCAACCACGGCGAGGTGGAGGAGGAACCGGACCGGGAGGAGATCGTCCTGACCGGTGACGGCACCTCCTGGTCCAAGGCCGGCGTCGCGGATTCCGGCCGGGCCTTCATGACCGCCACGGCCGTCGCCGACGGAACCGGCGGCCTGCTCCTCGACGCACACACGCGCCGCACCGGAGACGGCAGGGTGCACAAGCTGCGCAGCCCGGAACGGCTGCCGGAGCCGTCCGAGGTGCCGAAGCCGAAGCGGAAGTACGACTTCAAGCAGCCGTTCGACATCGCCGTGACACGGCTGATCCCCGGCACCCGCACCGTGCTCGCGGCGGGATCCGTCACCTTCGCGAACTCCTCGGACTCGGGCAGTCCGCCGCGGCGCCCCGCACTCGCCCGCTACGACGCGGACGCGGCGGAGGGCACGGACTGACCCCCGCCGTCCCGGACGTGGGGACGTCGTCCGGTGCTCCGCGGGTGACCGGAACGCGGACCCGGCGAAACCGGGCCGCAGCCGCGAGGGGGCGGGAGAACCCGCGACGCCCCCGGCGCCCACGCGCCTCGCTACGGACGGGTGCTGCTCGCCGCGGTGGCGTGCGAAGGAGAACGCCGAGCCCGAGGAGAGACGGTTCCGCAGCCGGCGCCCGGACGGGGCGCGAACGCCGCCCGGCGGGACTCTCGTCCGGGCCGGACCTGTGCCCCGGGCCGACCCTCCCGTAAGGTCACGGCGTGAGCGACCGGATACAGAAGATCGTTTCGGAGCTGCCCGACCTGGAACGGGTCACCGAGGTGGGAGATCTGGCCGCGCGCAGGCTCGCCCGAGGCGACGCCGCGTTCGTGGCCGACCTGGGTATCGCGCTCAGCGGCCGGTACGGCGCCAGTGCCGCGGGGATCTGGCAGTACCGCAGTGTCTTCGACCGACTGCTCCGCCTGGTGGCTCTGACCCCTGGCCCGGGGCACGTGGAACAGGCGGTGCGACTCGTGTCCGCCGCCGCGCGGACCGACCGTCGACTGCCCCGCCGCGCGGCGTCGATGCTTGCCGCCGCCCGGCCTCCCGGTGAGCTGAACGGCCTCTATGCGGGCGGCGGTTCGAGCGCGGGTGCCTCGGAGGAACTGCGTGCCTGCCTCCTCCACGAGCTGGTGCTGCGAGGCGTCGCGATCGCGCAGTGGCCGGCCATCGAGGCGTGGGCGACGTCTGGGCACTGGCGCCGTCATCCGCTCGCCCGGCTGCCGTTGGAGCGAACGGTGATGGAGGAGGAGCCGCCGCTGCCGAGCTACTCGGAGAACGGGAGCAGCTTCCCGATGCCCTACGAGCCGCCAGGCGGCCCACGCGTCACGTCGGGCAGCACCGCGGACCTGCCCGGCGTGACCGACACGACGACGGAGGAGTTCAGCCGGGCCGCCGCCGCAGCGGTGATCAACTGGAGCGAGGAGTCCAACGGTCACATCGAGACCCGCCGGTACGAGCCGGCCCGGCCCGTCGGTGCGGACCGCCTCCCGGCTCTCCTGCCGACGCTGGGCCTGGAGTGCCTGGACGGAGCGGGAGCGGGCCGACGCCTCGCCCTCTGCTCCGGCCCGCCCGGACACGCGTGGCGCGTGCTGTTCGCCGCGGCCTCCTGCGGCGGTGCGTACAACAGCGGTGTGTACGGCGCCTACGGGCGACTGGCTGCCTGGCGTTCCGTCGCAGCCCTGTCCGGAGCTGCGGCCGACGCCCCGGTGGGCGAGGTGGAACAGCACGCCCTGGCGTGCGACTGGTACGACTTCGGCGGCGCCACCCGCTGGTTCAGCCGCGTGGCCTGGGACATCGGGCTGGTCTGCGTCGCCCCGGACGCTCGGCGCGTGACCGTCCTGGCCGCCACGGACACGGACTGAAGCCGGGACGCTGCCGTGGTGTCCGACGAAGCCGCCGACGCCGGTCACCGTGCGCGCGGAGCGGCGGTCCGGCGCGAGTCGACGACTGTCCGCAGTCGGTGCGCGCCGGGACGCCGGGACGCCGGGACGCCGGAACGCCGGGAGACCGGGTCGGCGGGACGACCAACGACCGGGCGGGAGCAGGCGCGTCGAGCGCGGGGAACGCCCCGCAGCGGTCCAGCGGTCCGCGCCCCGACGAGGCGGGGAACCCGATGGGCCGGTCCAGGACTGCCGGCTCTCCGATTCCCTGAGACGATCGCGTCATGACACCTCCCGCCCCCGCCACGATGCCCGCCGTCCGCCCCCTGCCGCTGCGGGACGCACCATGAGCGGCACCCGGGTCGTGGTCGTCATGGGGGTCACCGGCACCGGCAAGACCACCATCGGTGTCCTGCTCGCAGCCCGCCTGGGCGTCCCGTTCGCGGAGGGGGACGACTTCCACTCCCGGGCCAGCATCGCCAAGATGTCCGGCGGCACTCCGCTCGACGACGAGGACCGCGGACCCTGGCTGGACACCATCGGCGCCTGGGCGCGCGACCGGACGGAGGACGGCGGGGTGATCAGCGGTTCGGCGCTGCGCAGGGCCTACCGCGACCGGGTGCGGGCCACGGCCCCCGACATCGTGTTCGTCCACCTCACCGGTGATCGCGCGCTCATCGAGGAACGGCTGGCCCGCCGTCAGGGGCACTTCATGCCCACGGAACTGCTCGCCTCCCAGCTCGCGGAACTCCAGCCGCTGGAGCCCGACGAGAAGGGAGTGACCGTCGACGTGTCCGGTGCCCCCGAGGAGATCGCCGACCGCGTCCTGGAGGCGCTGCACGAGCTGGACGCTTCGTCCTTCGCACCGTAGGCACCCCGCCCCTGCGGCCGGCCCGCACCACGAGCGGCGCTCACCGGCCGGACGGCCCCCCGGCCGCCGCCCTTCGGCCCCGGCCCGCCCCGTCGTGCAGCGGCCGCTCACGCCGTCTCAGCGTGCACGGACGTTCCAGCGTCGGTGCAGGTCCTGCCCCACTTCGTCGATGTGCCGCCCGCGCGTCTCGGGGACCCACTTGGCGACGAACGCCACACCGAGCACACAGATCCCGGCGAAGATCCAGAACGTCGGTCCTTCCCCGATGGCCGAGATCAGCGGCAGGAACAGCAGGCTCACCACGAAGTTCGACAGCCAGTTCACCGTTGCGCTCGCACCGGATCCCTCGGCGCGCTGGGCCGGAGGGAAGATCTCACCGAGCAGGACCCAGAAGACCGGGCCCAGGCCGATCCCGAACGCCACGATGTACAGCATCGTCGCGACGAGCATGACCACCGGACTCAGATCCGCGGCGAACGCGACCCCCAGCAGGGCGATGGCGACCGCCATGCCCGCGAGGGAACCGATCAGCAGGGGACGGCGGCCGATCCGGTCGACGAGGCCGAGCGAGATCACGGTGATGACGACGTTCACGATGCCGATGAAGACGGAGTAGTAGATCGCGTTCGAGGCGGACAGTCCGGCCTGGCCCATGATGGTCGGCGCGTAGTACAGGATCGTGTTGATGCCGGAGAACTGCTGCAGCGCGGCGAGGATGACGCCCACCAGGAGCGCGGGCCGGACGGCGGGGACCCACAGGGCCCGCATGCCCCCCGTCCCGGTTCCGTCCCCACCGCCACCGCCACCGCCACCGCCACCGGTGTCGGTGTCGTCGTAGCGGGAGACGACGAGGTCCGCGCCGCCCTCCTCGGTGACCCGGTCGAGCGTCCGGCGGGCCCGGTCCGTCCTGCCGTTGTTGATCTGCCACACCGGGGATTCGGGCAGCCACAGGCACACCAGCACCAGCAGCGCGGAGGGGATGCCGCCGACCCAGAACATCGCGCGCCACTGCTCGGCATCGGCGAACGCCCAGTTCACGAGGTAGGAGGCGAGCAGGCCCAGCGTGATGAGCAGCTGGTTCAGACTGAGCACCCGGCCCCTGGATCTGGGCCGGAGCCATCTCGCCGAGATAGGTCGGCACCGTCGCCGACACCCCGCCGACGGCGAGACCCATGATGATGCGCCCGAGCATCAGCATCCAGTAACCATTGGCCACCGCGGCGACGATGATGCCGAGGAGGAACAGCACGCCGAGACCGGCGAGGAGCGGACGCCGCCCGTAGCGGTCCGAGACCTTTCCGCTGCCCAGCGCACCCGCGACCGCACCGAGCAGCAGGACGCTGACCACCGAGCTCTGTTCGAAGGAGGTCAGTTCGAACTCGTCGCGGATGAACAGCAGCGCGCCGGAGATGATCCCGGTGTCGAAACCGAACAGGAAGCTGCCGATGGTGATGGCCATCGCCCAGCGGCGGACGATCCCGAGCCCCTTCGGCGTGAGCTGCACGAACGGCTCTGCGCCGCGGGACGTGTGTCCAGTGGTTCGCTCATGACGGCAGTTCCTCCCAATGCGCGGGTCCGGCACTGCCGGCCGGATACTCGTCGAGGGGGACACGCCCGTCGCTCCAGGCGTCCAGCACCGGTTCCACGATGCGCCACGACTCCACCGACATGTCGTCGCGCACCGACAGCGGCTTCTCGTCCTCCAGTACGCCCCGGAGCACCTCCCCGTACTCCAGCAGCTCGCCCGGCCCGAACGTGGTGTCGAGGGTGACCGGGGAAATGGTCGACGGGTCGCCGGGGCCGTTGACGTTCAGGTCCAGTTGCAGACGGTGCGGACCGATGCCCAGACGCAGCCGGTTGTCGGGCACGTCACCGACGAGCCCGTCCGGCACGTGCTGTGGGGCCTTGAACCAGAAGGTGACCTCCTGCCGTGGCGCACCGATCGCCTTGCCCGAACGGACCCGGAACGGGACACCCGCCCACTGCCAGGTGTCGACCGCGAACACCACCTCGGCGAGCGTCTCGGTCTCCCGGGCAGGGTCGATGCCCGGCTCGTCGGTGTAGGAGGGCAGCGAGCGCCCGTCCACCGTTCCGGCGGTGTAGCGGGCACGCCGGCTGAACCGCTCGGGACGGTCGTCCCAGACGTGGGTGGCGCGCAGCACGTGCGCCTTGGCGTCCCGCACGTCCAGCGGGTCCAGCTTGCTCGGCGCGGGCATCGCCACCAGCGCCAGCACCTGGAGCAGATGGCTCTGGATCATGTCGCGCAGCGCGCCCGTCGTGTCGTAGAAGCCGGCCCGGCCCTCCAGACCGAGCGTCTCGTCGAACACGATGTCCACCGCCGCGACGTGCTCCGAGGTCAGCAGGGGCTCGATGACCCGGTTGGCGAACCGGACACCCAGGATGTTGAGCACCGTCGACATCCCCAGGAAGTGGTCGACGCGGTGCACGTGGTCCTCGGGCACGAAACCGTGGAGCAGTTCGTTCAGCGCGGTGGCGCTGGCCGCGTCCGTGCCGAAGGGCTTCTCGAGCACCAGGCGCGTCCCGGCGGGCACGCCGGTCCGGGCCAGCACCCGGCACGCCTCCACGGTGACGGCCGGCGGCAACGCGAAGTACAGGGTCAGACGGCCCCGGCAGGAGGCCATCACACGGCGCAGGTCGTCCTCGGCGGTGGCGTCCGCGACCACGTAGCGCGTGTCGCGGACGACGGCGTCGACGGCCGGCCCCTCCGCCCCGCCCGCCTCGAACGCCCGCGCCACCAGCGTCCGCCACTCCTCGTCACTGCTCTCTCCCCGGTCACTGCCGACCAGGTGGAGACCGGTCAGCCCGGACGACGCGACGAGATTGCCCAGGCCGGGCAGGAGCAGCCGCTGTGTCAGGTCTCCGCCCGCACCGAGGACGAGCAGCGTCTGGGTCCGCTCGTCGTCCGGGCCCGCCGCGGTGGCGTCGGGGGCGCTCATCCGGCGAACTCCCTCACCGGCACGCCCCGCACCCCTGGCGTGCAGGCGAACAGCGCGCCCGCCTCCGGCTCGCTCCCGGGCTCGAGGTGCTCACGCGACGTGGTGACGAACAGCCGGTCGAGGCCGGGCCCGCCGAAGGTGCACGCCGTGACCTTGCTGACCGGCAGCTCCACGACCTCGTCCAGGGTGCCGTCGGGCGCGTACCGCCGCACCGAGAAACCGCCGTACAGCGCGACCCACACCCCGCCCTCCGCGTCCACCGTCAACCCGTCCGGGCCGCCGTCCCCGTCCGGCACGGAGGCGAACGGACGCCTCCCGCTCAGCCCCGTCCCGCGGTCGTAGTCGAAGACGTCGACGCGCCCCGTCGCGGTGTCCGCGTAGTACGCGCGGTCCCCGTCCGGGCTCCACTCCAGACCGTTGGAGACCGTCACCTCGCCCAGGACCGTCGTCGTCGAGCCGTCCGCGTCGAGGCGGTACAGCGAGCCGGCCCCCTCACGGCCGTCGTAGGCCATCGAACCGCAGTAGAAGCGTCCGTCGGGGTCGCATCCCCCCTCGTTCATACGGACGCCTTCGTCGCTCCACAGGGAGTCCAAGACCGTCACCGTTCCGTTCGTGTCCTCGAGGGCGAAGCCGCGTTCGACACCGATCACGGCGCCTCCTCCTCGCCGGGGCCGGACCGCGGCCACGACGGTGTCGATGTGCCGCCGGGTCACGCTCTGGTCCGGGGCGAGCGACAGCACGTCGCCCGCCAGCATGTCCAGCCACCGCAGTCCGCCCCACGCCTCGGACCAGACGGGTCCCTCGGCGTGGTACGCCAGCGGCTCGGTGATCTGGTCGACCTTCACCATCACCACGTCCTTTCCACCGTGAGCCGCAGCACGGGCGCGGCTCGCCCGGGGCAGCAGGCGCCGGGTGCGCGAGGCGGCCGGCTGGCATAGTGGGCCGGGTGAGCGCGCCGCGAACCCGCACAAAAGTGCTCGCCGCGCGCGCACTGGTCCGCCGAGCGGCATCGCGGTTCGTGGCCGGCTGCCGCCGCGCCGTCCTGGACGTGTGGCTGCTCCTCCAGGCCACCGCCGGCGCCGCCGCGGCGTGGCTGGTCGCCCGGTACGTGCTCGACCACCCCGCCCCGTACTTCGCACCCATCACCGCGGTCATCGCCCTGACCGCCAACCTCGGCGAACGCGGCCTGCATGCGCTGCGGCTGCTGTTCGGGGTGTTCCTCGGGCTGCTGATCGGCCAACTCGTGCTCGCCGCACTGGGGACCGGTCCCGGCACGATGACCCTCGCGGTCTTCGTCTCCCTCGCCGCCGCCCGCGCCCTGCGGGGCGCGCAGATCGTCCTCGTCCAGGCCGCGGTGAGCGCCATCCTGGTCGTGGCGCTGGGGGACCAGGCGAACGGCGTCCAACGCCTCCTGGACGCACTGACGGGCGCGGGTATCGCCCTGGTGTTCTCGCAGCTCCTCTTCCCGCCCGAACCCCTGGCACTGCTGCGCCGTGCGGAGACCGCCGCGCTCCAGGCGATCGCCGGCGGGCTGTCCACCCTGGCCTCCGCCATCGCCCGCGACGACGACGGGCTGGCCCGGCAGGCGGTCGGGGAACTCCGCCGCGGCCTGGACCACCTGCAGGACCTGCGCCGGGCGGGCCGGACCAACACCCGCGTCACCCGGCGCGTCCTGGCGCGGGGGTCGAAGGTCGTCGTGCGGGAGCGGGAGAACGCGGAACACCTCGACCTGCTCGGCGCCAGTTGCCTCCTGCTCGCACGCCTGCTCACCTCGGCGGACGCCGGCACCCGCAGCCGGCTGGAGCAGCCGGTGCGCGGCCTGGCCGACGTCATCGAGGCGCTGGCCGGCGGACTCGGCGACCGCGCAGTACGCCAGCGCGCCGCGGACCGCTCGCTGGAACTGGCCACGCGGATCACCGCGGAGTCCGGGCCGGCCGACTCGGAGCGCACCTTCCTGGCCTACAGCCTGCGCACGGTCGCCACCGACGTCATCACGTTCGCCGGGGTGGACCTCGCCGACGCACTCGAGGCGATCCGTACGGGTGCCCTGGACCGCCGCGTGCCCCCCGCCGCGGAGCCGCCCGGCCGACTCCACCGCTGGGCCGGACGGCTGGTTGACCGGTCGCGACGGGCCCGGGACAGGATCGGCCGCTCGTTCGCCCGGAACGACGGGCCGTGAGAACGGCCGCCGCCGGACCGGGGGAGCGGGTGGTGCTCCGGTGGTGCTCCGAGGCATCGTGACTCCGTCCGGGGCATGCGGGGAAGGGGCTGGGCTGAGCGGACAGGGGGTGGCTCGCAGACGGCAGGCGCACCCTCACCACCCGTCCGATCGTCACCCGAGCCCCGGGCGCCCGCATCTCCACCGCACGGCCCGGGAGATCGGCGAGAAACGCCGGCGGGAGACACACCGGGTCGCGGGCGGGGGCCGGTGCGTACGTGTCCCGGAGGGTGTGGGGAGCCGGCCGACCGGCGCCGGCCGACGCCGGTCGACCGGCCCTCCGACCGGCGACGGGGCGGCTTGGGCGGCATCCGTGCGCGCGCCGCGGGACCGGCAGCCCGCGTTCCGCCTCCCTCCGGGTGAGGAGGCCGCCCGAGGCCGGCCACGGCGTCAGCGGGCAACGCGTCGACACCGTCGACCACGGACACGCGGCACGCGGACCGGCCTCGTCAGCCGCATGCGGCGCCTCCCCGACCGTGGCGGAGCAGCGGTCGGCCCGTCGGCGCAAGGGCCGGACGAGGAGGTCCACGGACGGCGCACCCCCTTCCCGCCCGCCCTCCCGGACGCTCCGCCGGCTCTCCCCGGCCGCCGCCCGTCCCGCCGGCGCGGCCCGCGTGTCCCGGGTGCCGTGCCACCCGGCGAAGCCCATCCTTGACTCACCGGCGCACGACACACGCAGAGAGAGGACTGGTGATGAGCGGACCGGTCAGCACCGCCGACGCGCCCGCCGACCAAGCCGACAGCGGCCACCCCGAACCGCCCTGCCTGGAGGTGAGCGACAGCCGTGAGGCGACCGTCGGCGCGATCCGGGTGCGCCGGGCCCTGCCCCGCAGGGGCCGGCGCACGGTCGGTGCCTGGTGCTTCGCCGACCACATGGGACCGGCCGACGTCACCGAGAACAGCGGACTGGACATCGGCCCGCACCCCCACATCGGTCTCCAGACGGTCACCTGGCTGACCGACGGGCAGGTACTCCACCGCGACAGCCTCGGTTCCGAACAGGTCATCCAGCCCGGCCAGCTCAATCTGATGACCTCCGGCAGCGCCGTCTCCCACGCGGAGGAGGCCACCGGTCACTACCGCGGCACCCTGCAGGGCATCCAGATGTGGACCGCCCTGCCGGAAGCCACTCGGCACGGCGCACCGGCGTTCGAGCACCACGCGGAGCTGCCGCGGACCGACCTCGACGGCGGGGCGGGCGTCGCCACGGTCCTGCTGGGCGAGTTCTGCGGCCTGACCAGCCCCGCCCGCCACGACACCCCGCTCGTCGGAGCCGAGCTGGATCTGCGGGCCCCGGTCACGGTCCCGCTGCGTCCGGACTGGGAGTACGCCCTCGTCGTCCTCCAGGGCGCCGTGGCCCTGCGCGGGCAGCCCCTGCACCCGGGGCGCCTCGGCTACCTCGGGGAGGGCCGGGACGAACTCCCCCTGGACGTCCGCGAACCCACCCGCCTCATGCTCATCGGCGGGGAGCCCTTCCCCGAGCCGATCCTGATGTGGTGGAACTTCGTCGGCCGGGACCGTGCCGAGATCGACGCCGCCCACGCCTCCTGGGCCCGCCGGGACGACCGCTTCGGGCGCGTGGACACCTCCCTCCCGTACATCCCGGCCCCCGTCCCCTTCTGGCAGCGGAAGCCGGGACACCCGTGAGCGGCCGGACGGCCGGCTGAGAACGGCCGGACGGCCCCGCCCAGGGAACCCGCTGAACTCCCGGCCTCGATCTGCCGTGTCGCCAGGCCGGACAGCTCCTCCCCGCGGTGCCGTCGCGGCCATTCCGCGATCCTCACCCGCCCCACCGTGGAGCGGGCCCTCGGCCTGCTCGTCGACACCTCCGACGCGGACCGAGCGCGCGGGGGACCGGAGCGGGCAACGGCGACCCCGGAGCAAGCAACGGCGACCCCGGAACAGGCAACGGCGGACGGCCTCGGCCAGGAACAGGCGAGCCGTACGCCCCGGCGCGCTGTCGAGCGGGCGGCGTCGGCCGGTGCCCGGGGGAGTGCGGCACGCGCACCGCCGCAGGGCGGGCCGTCCCCGCTGCCCGGCGAGCGACGGGCCACCCCGGGGGGGTGGCGACTGGACAAAAGCGTGCCGCTTCACCCGTGTTCGTCCCGTTGTGCACGGCGCGCCGCGGGGGCCAGGAGACCCCGATGGGCACTCTGTGCGCTCTTACGGTCCCAGTGAGTGACGGAAAGGATGGGCGGCACCGCACACGAACCGGGTGATCCGCCGGCCCTGACGGCCCCTCGGCCGAGGGGCCGGCGGCGAAAGGAGTTCACGGTGTTGCTTCTCATCTCCCCGGACGGTGTCCAAGAGGCGCTCGACTGCGCGAAAGCCGCGGAGCACCTCGACATCGTCGACGTCAAGAAGCCCGACGAGGGCTCCCTCGGCGCCAACTTCCCCTGGGTCATCCGGGAGATCCGGGACGCCGTACCGGCGGACAAGCCGGTGTCCGCGACCGTGGGGGACGTCCCGTACAAGCCCGGCACGGTGGCCCAGGCCGCGCTCGGCGCGGCCGTCTCGGGAGCCACGTACATCAAGGTCGGACTCTACGGCTGCACGACGCCCGACCAGGGCATCGAGGTCATGCGCGCGGTCGTCCGGGCGGTGAAGGACCACCGTCCCGACGCCCTCGTCGTCGCCTCCGGCTATGCCGACGCCCACCGGATCGGCTGCGTCAACCCGCTCGCCCTGCCCGACATCGCCGCCCGCTCCGGCGCCGACGCCGCCATGCTCGACACCGCGGTCAAGGACGGCACGCGGCTGTTCGACCACGTGCCGCCGGACGCCTGCGCCGAGTTCGTCCGGCTGGCCCACGCCGCCGGCCTGCTGGCCGCCCTCGCGGGCAGCGTCCAGCGGACCGACCTCGCCTCGCTCACCCGCATCGGCACGGACATCGTGGGCGTACGCGGAGCGGTCTGCGAGGGCGGCGACCGCAACGCCGGACGCATCCGGCCGCACCTGGTGGCCGCCTTCCGGGCGGAGATGGACCGGCACGTCCGGGAACACGCCGCCGACACCACCGCAGTGGGCTGACCGCCGCAATGCCGACGACCCAGACCGAGCCCGAGCCCGCCCGGGTCCCCGGACACCGGGCCGCGCCTCTCCCCGTCGTCGATCCGGCCACCGGAGAAGCCTTCGACGAAGCCCCCGACCAGCAGCCGGACGCGCTCGACGCCGTCATCGACCGGTCCCACCGCGCCTGGCGCGACTGGCGTACCGACCCCGCCCTGCGGTCCACGGCGCTGCGCGCGGCGGCCGACGCCGTGGAAGTGGCCGGCGACGACCTCGCCCGGCTGCTCACCCGGGAACAGGGCAAGCCCCTGACCGAGTCCCACGCGGAGGTCGCCCGCACGGCGGCCCGCCTGCGCTACTTCGCCGACCTGGCCCCCAGGACCCGGCGGATCGACGACGGCCGGCCCGTGCACAGCGAGGTCCGCTGGCGTTCCCTCGGACCCGTCGCCGCGATCGTGCCGTGGAACTTCCCCCTCCAGCTCGCGGCGGCGAAGTTCGCACCCGCGCTCGCGGCCGGCAACACCGTGATCCTCAAACCGTCCCCCCACACCCCCCTCGCCACCCGGCTGCTCGGCTCCGTCCTCACCACCGTCCTGCCGCCGGACGTGCTCACGGTCGTGACCGGCCGCGAACCGCTCGGCGCCCGTCTCACCTCCCACCCCGGCATCCGCCACGTCACCTTCACCGGCTCGGTGCCGACCGGGCGGGCCGTCGCCGGAGCGGCGGCCGCCTCGCTCGCCCGGGTCACCCTGGAACTGGGCGGCAACGACGCCGCCGTCCTGCTGGACGACGTCGACGTGGAACGCATCGCGGACCGGCTGTTCTGGGCCGCCTTCCGCAACTGCGGACAGGTCTGCATGGCCGTCAAGCGCCTCTACGTCCCCGCCCGGCTCCATGACGACGTCGTCGAAGCCCTCGCCGAGCGCGCCACATCCGTCACCGTCGGGCCCGGCCTCGCCCCGGGAACCCGGCTGGGTCCGGTCAACAACGCACCCCAACTGGCCCGCGTCACCCACCTGGTGCGGCAGGCCCTCGCGGACGGCGCGCGGGCGGCTGCCGGCGGCCACCGGCTCACCGGACCCGGTTACTTCTTCGCCCCGACGATCCTCACCGACGTCCCGCCCGACAGCCCGGTGGTGACGCAGGAACAGTTCGGGCCGGTCCTGCCCGTGCTGCCGTACCGGACCACCGACGAGGCCGTGGACGCCGCCAACAGCACCGGCATGGGACTGGGCGGATCCGTGTGGGGCACCGACACCGACCGCGCGGCGGAGGTGGCCGAACGGCTCGAATGCGGCACGGCCTGGATCAACCACCACGCCGAACTGTCCCTCGCCCAGCCCTTCGCCGGCGCCAAGGACAGCGGCGTCGGCGTGGCGGGCGGGCCGTGGGGGCTGTACGGCAACCTGCGGCCGTTCGTCGTCCACCGCCCCCGGGAGGCCCGCACGTGAGGTTCCGAGCGGCCGTCCTGCGCTCCTACGACGCGCCCTTCACCGTGGAGGAGGTGGCACTGCGGACGGAACCCGCCCCCGGCGAGATCCTCGTCGCCATCGCCGGCTGCGGGATGTGCCGGACCGACCTGGCGGTCCGGCGGTCGGCCGGCCGCAGCCCGCTGCCGGCGGTGCTCGGCCACGAGGGATCCGGGACCGTGCTGGCCACGGGCGACGGCCCCGACACCGGCATCGGCGTCGGTGACCACGTCGTCCTGAGCTTCGACTCCTGCGGACACTGCCGCAACTGCCACGGCGCGGCCCCCGCCTACTGCGACTCCTTCGCCTCCCTCAACCTCTTCGGAGGACGCGAGGAGGACGAGCCGCGGCTCACCGGCGCGGCGGGGGAAGCACTGGCCCCCCGGTGGTTCGGCCAGTCCTCCTTCGCCGAGTACGCGCTCGTCCCGGCCCGCAACGCCGTCCGGGTCGACCCCACCCTGCCCGTCGAACTGCTCGGACCCCTCGGCTGCGGCTTCCTCACCGGCGCCGGAGCCGTACTGAACACCTTCGCCGCCGGCCCGGGGGACACCCTCGTTGTCCTCGGCGCGGGGGCCGTGGGCCTGGCCGCGGTGATGGCGGCCGAAGCCGCCGGAGCCGTGACCGTGGCCGTCGACCGGCATCCCCAACGCCTCGCCCTGGCCGAACGGTTCGGCGCCATCCCCGTGCCCTCCGGGACGACCGGACTGGTCGAGCGCGTCCGGCGGCTCACCGACGGCGGCGCCCAGTACGCGCTCGACACCACAGCCTCCGCCCCGCTCATCAACGCCGCGCTCCGGGCGCTGCGCCCGAGAGGCAGCCTCGCCCTGGTGGCACGGCTGCACACCGCGCTGCCGCTCGAGCCCGGCACGCTCGACCGCGGCCGCAGCATCCGCCACGTCTGCGAAGGGGACGCCGTCCCCGCCGTGCTGATACCGCGGCTGACCCGGCTCTGGCAGGCCGGACGCTTCCCCTTCGACCAGCTCGTCCGCACCTACCCGCTGGCCGACATCAACGAGGCCGAGCGCGACTGCGACGCCGGCCGTGTGGTCAAACCGGTCCTGCTCCCGGCAGGAAGCGACCGGTAGGAAGCGACCGGTAGGAACCGGCCGGTCCGACGCCGCACGCGCACCCGCGCACCTCTCTCCCACGCTCACGAGGCACCCGGCCCCTCACCCCCACAACCCCCCCCACCGCACACCCCCGCATGGAGGAGACATGACCGGCACGACACACCAACAGGCCGACGTGGAAGGCGTGGACGGAGGAGTCGGCCTGACCGCCCTCCTGGTCGCCGCGGCCCGGGCGATCGAGACCCACCGCCCGGACAGCCTGGCCCGGGACACCTACGCGGAACACTTCGTCCGCGCCGCTCCGGCCTGCGCCCACTGGCCTGGCCGCATCGAGGACGTCCCGGACGGTGACGACGACCCGCTGTGGGGCCGGTTCGCCCGCTACTTCGGCCTGCGGACCAGAGTGCTCGACGACTTCCTCCTCACCTCGGTCCGCACGGGACCCCGGCAGGTGGTGCTGCTGGGCGCGGGACTGGACACCCGCGCCTTCCGGCTGGACTGGCCCGTCGGCTGCGCGGTCTTCGAGGTCGACCGCGCGAGCGTGCTGGCGTTCAAACAGCGCGTGCTCACCCGGCTGACCCCCACCCCGAGGGCGAAGCGCGTCCTCGTCCCGGTCGACCTGCGAGCGGACTGGGCCGGTGCTCTGACGACCGCCGGCTTCGACCCGGACGCCCCCAGCGTCTGGCTGGCGGAGGGACTCCTCTTCTACCTGCCGGCTCCCGCGGAGACCCACCTCATCGACACGGTCACCGGACTGACCACCGGAGGCAGCGCCCTGGCGTTCGAAGCCAAACTGGAGAAGGACCTGCTCGCCTACCGAGACAGCCCGATCTACACGGCGACGCGCGAACAGACCGGCATCGACCTGCTGCACCTGTTCGACAAGGAGCCGCGCCCCGATTCCGCCGGGACGCTGGCGGGCCGGGGCTGGTCCACCTCGATCCACACGCCCTTCGACTTCGCCCGCCGGCACGGACGCGGCCCCCTCCCCGAGCCGAACGACGCCTTGGAGGGCAACCGGTGGGTGTTCGCGCACAAACCCCGGCCCTGACGCCCGCAGCGCCCACGCGGCGGACGTCAGCGTGCCGAGGCGGCCCGGGCGGCCGGTCCTGAGGCGCCCGGGCCGATGGACGATCCCGCGGGAGCCGGCCCCTGGTCGACTCGGCCGGCGTCGGACCGTCGACGGCTCGGCAGGAGCCGGGCCTGCGGGCGCTCCCCGACCGGGGCCGCCCGGAACCGCACGCGTCCACGGACCTCGGTGACGGGCCGCCGGTTCAGACGGCCCGGGCCACCACCAGCCGGTCGCCGGGGATCCCGGCCAGGTCCGGTGCGTAGTAGTCCTCGATGCCCGCGGCCCAGGTCGCCACGGTGATGCGGTCCCCGGCGTCCGGACCGAAGGCATCGAAGAGGGCGTGGATGTTCGCCTCCTCGAAGCCGATCGCCCTCATCAGGGCCACGAACAAGGGGCGTTCGATGAAGCCGTCGCCGTCGGGGTCGCCGAGTGCGGCGAGTGCCCGGGCGAACTCACGGATCGTGGGGCCGAAGCGCTGCGGGTCGAGCACGAACGGACGGAACTCCTCCACGGTGATCACGCCGTCGCCGTTGGCGTCCAGCTCGGTGGCCAGCGTTGTCCAGTAGCGGCGGAACGCGGCCCGGATCGCCTCCTTGGCACTGTCGTCCGACGCGACCGCCGCCTCCAGAACGCGGTCCGTCATCAGATCGAAGTCGTCGGAGTCCAGGACTCCGTTGCCATTGGCGTCGAAGAGGGAGAAGACCAGCTCGACCCGCTTGGCGGCCTCGGTTCGCATGTCCATCACCTGTCGTCTGCGGCCCGTCGATGCCGGGCCGGCCCCATCAGTGCCGCCACCGCACCGGCACGCGAGACGGTCACGTCGGCCGCGCAGGAGCGACCGGACGGCCACGACGTGCGCGGCTCCGACTGCCCTGCCGCCTCGGCGCGAGCGGTGGCATGCGTTCATGGAACCCGCCCAGGAGGGCACGAGGCACTTCAACTGCGCATTTGGTGAGAAACAGCCAGAAAACGGCTGCATAGCTGAGCGAACGTGCCACGTTGGTCCCCGCACCTGCGCGATCGGGCTGCAGCGAGCGAACCCTTTCATCAGCTCATCGGACCGCAGCCGTGGCACGCGCGACCCCGCCCCGGGTGGGGCGGTCCTCACCCACTGACCCAATTGCCCACCGGCCCCACAGGCCCACCGGCCCCACCGGCCCACCGGCCCCACCGGCCCACCGACCTACTGGCCGAATGGCCAACTGGTCCACGGCCCACTGAACTGCGGGTCCGCACCTGCCTGCTCGAAGTCGGCGCGAGCGAACAGCTCTGCCGGGGACAGGCCCCGCCCCGCCCTGTCAGGTGCGCTCGAGCTGCCGGGCCAGGTAGGGGGCGGTGACGCTGGCCGGGTTCCCGGCGACCTCGGCCGGGGTGCCGGTGGCGACCACGCGGCCGCCCGCGTCACCGCCGCCGGGGCCCAGGTCGATGACCCAGTCGGTGGAGGCGACGGTGGCGAGGTCGTGCTCGACCAGGACGACGGTGTTGCCGATGTCGACCAGCCGGTGCAGATGCCGCAGCAGGAGCTGGACGTCGGCGGGGTGCAGCCCCTCCGTGGGCTCGTCGAGCAGGTAGAGGGTGTGGCCCCGGCGGGCTCGCTGCAGTTCGGTGGCGAGCTTGATGCGCTGGGCCTCGCCACCGCTGAGCTCGGTCGCCGGCTGGCCCAGCCGCAGATACCCCAGCCCGACGTCCCGGAGCGTTTCGAGACTGCGCGAGGCGGCCGGGGCGTCGGCGAGGAACGTCGCGGCCTCGTCCACCGACATCGCCAGCACCTCCGCGATGTTCCTGCCGCGGTGGGTCACCTCGAGCGTCTCGGCGTTGTAGCGCGCACCGTGGCAGGTGGGGCAGGGCGCGTAGGTGCCGGGCAGGAACAGCAGCTCGACCGCGACGAATCCCTCTCCCTGGCAGGTCTCGCACCGGCCCTCCGCCACGTTGAAGGAAAACCTGCCGGCGGTGTAGCCGCGCGCCCGGGCCTCGTCGGTCGACGCGTAGAGCCTGCGCACCGCGTCGAACATGCCGGTGTAGGTCGCGAGGTTGGACCGGGGGGTGCGGCCGATGGGCCGCTGGTCGACCAGGACCAGACGGTCGAAGGACTCGAGCCCGGCGGCATCCCGGAAGTCGACCCGGGCTGTGGCGTCGTCGTCCTGCTCCTCCGGCGTCTGGCCGAGATGACGTCCCACGACTTCGGCGAGCACCTGCGTGACGAGGGTCGACTTGCCGGAACCGGAGACACCGGTCACCGCCGTCAGCACCCGGAGCGGCACGTCGACGGACAGGTCGCGCAGGTTGTGGCGGGTCACACCGGTCAGGTGCAGCCAGCCCTGCGGGGACCGGGTGCGGTGCCCGAACGGCCGGGCGCGCCCGAAGAGGTGCCGGCCGGTGGCCGACTCCGCCACGTCCTCCAGACCGGCGACCGGGCCGCTGTAGAGCACCCGACCGCCGCCCGCGCCCGCGCCGGGGCCGATGTCGACCACCCAGTCGGCCCGGCGCACGACATCGAGATCGTGCTCGACGACGAACAGCGAGTTGCCCGACGCCCTGAGCTGGTCGAGCACGTCCAGCAGTGGCTCCGCGTCCGCCGGGTGCAGGCCCGCGGACGGCTCGTCGAGCACATAGACCACACCGAACAGCCCCGAACGGAGCTGCGTGGCGATCCGCAGGCGTTGGGCCTCGCCCGGCGACAGGGTCGTCGAGCGCCGTCCGAGGCCGAGGTAGCCCAGGCCGAGACGGAGCAGCACGTCGATCCGGGCGACCAGGTCGCCGCAGATGCGCACCGCCACCTCGGTCGACTCCCCGGACCCCGCGGTGGGCGTCGCGGCGGCCGCCTCGGGCAGGGCCGCCACCGGCCGCAGCAGCTTCACGACCTCGGCCAGCGGCATGGCGTTGACCTCGGCGATCGAGTGACCGGCGAAGGTGACCGCGAGCGCCTCCGGCCGGATGCGGCTGCCGCGGCACTCGGGGCAGGGCACGCTCCGGACGAAGCGCATCGCCCGGTCGCGCATCCGCTGGCTCTTGGAGTCGGCGAGCACGTGCATGATGTGCTTGCGGGCGCTCCAGAACTTCCCGTGGTAGCTGTGGTCGATGCGGCCGGGTTCGGGCGGGATCAGGACGGACGGCTGCTCGTCGGTGTACAGCAGCCACTCCCGGTCCTCCTTGCTGAGCTCATGCCACGGTGCGTCGACGTCGATGCCCAGAGCCCTCACGACGCTGCGCAGGTTGGCGCCCTGCCAGGCCCCCGGCCACGCGGCGATCGCGCCGTCGCGGATGCTCAGCGACGGGTCCGGCACCAGCAGTTCCTCGGCGACGTCGTGGACCACGCCCAGCCCGTGGCACCGGGGGCAGGCACCCGCCACGGTGTTCGGCGAGAACGCCTCGGCCTCCAGCCGCTCAGCTCCCCGGGGGTAGGTGCCCGCCCGTGAGTAGAGCATCCGCAGCAGGTTGGACAGTGTGGTGAGGGTGCCCACCGTCGACCGTGAACTCGCGGCCCCGCGGCGTTGTTGCAGGGCCACGGCCGGCGGCAGCCCGGTGACCTCCCGCACGTGCGGCGCGCCCACCTGATGCAGCAGCCGGCGGGCGTAGGGCGCGACCGACTCGAAGTAGCGGCGCTGCGCCTCGGCGTAGAGGGTGCCGAACGCGAGCGAGGACTTCCCCGAACCGGAGACGCCGGTGAAGGCGACCATCGCGTCCCGGGGGATGTCGACGTCGACGTTGCGCAGGTTGTGCTCACCGGCGCCCCGGACGCGGACGAAGCCGTCAAGGGGGTCGTCGGACATCTCGGCAGGCCAATCGACGGTCGGCGGAAACGGAGGCCCCGTGGAGGCGGCGGTCGGGCGGCCGGGCGGCCACCGGTGCGGAGAAGGGAACCACCTTGAACGTCACGGTACCCGCCCGGCAGAACCACCGCCGCCTCGCCGCCTCGCCCGCCGCGCCGTCCGCCGGGGCTTCCGGATCGTCCCCCGGGCGGCCAAGAGCAGTACCGCGGCGTGCGGCCGCACCTGGACGGACGCGGGCGGAGCGGATCGGTCCGGTCCGGCCCGGCCCGATCCGGCCTTTGGTGATCGTTACCGGGAGGCCGTCCGGACTCACCGGGATGCGACAGTGCCGGCCCCGTCGACATGGTGCAGACGTGAGGGGGAACCCGGCCCGAGCCCCTCCGGATGCCTCTCGATGCGGACTCCGGCCCCGGTCCGTGCTCTCCACGAAAGGTCGCACCCCGCCTCACGGCCCCGACCTCACAGTCCCGAGCAGGAGCGCACCACGCAGCCCCCGGGCGAGGACGAGGGGCAGCGACGAGGGCCAGTCCCGTTGAACCTCAGACGGTGCCGCACCCTCCGGCTCCCGCACGGTCGGCGGCGCCCCCGACGAAGGGAGACGCAGTGCGTGCACTGACCTGGCAGGGCAAGGAGAAGGTCAGCGTCGAGGACGTCCCCGACCCCGGGATCACCGAGCCGACCGACGCCGTCATCAAGGTCACCTCCACCGCCGTCTGCGGCTCCGACCTGCACCTCTACAGTCCGCTGGGGGCGTTCGTCGACCCCGGCTACGTTCTCGGCCACGAGCCGATGGGCATCGTCCAGGAGGTCGGCCCCGAGGTCACCCGCATCAAACCCGGTGACCGGGTCGTCATCCCGTTCAACGTCTCCTGCGGCAGCTGCTGGATGTGCGCCCACGGACTGCAGAGCCAGTGCGAGACCACACAGGTGAGGGAGCAGGACACGGGGGCCTCGCTGCTCGGTTTCGGCAAGCTCTACGGCGACGTCCCCGGCGGCCAGGCGGAATACCTCCGTGTGCCGCAGGCACACTACGGTGCCATCCCGGTCCCCGACGACGGCGAACCGGACGAGCGGTACCTGTACCTCTCCGACGTCGTGCCCACCGCATGGCAGGCGGTGCAGTACGCCGACATCCCCGCCGGCGGCTCCGTCGTCGTCCTGGGACTGGGCCCGATCGGACAGATGTCCGCCCGCGTCGCCCGCCACCGGGGCGCGGACCAGGTCATCGCGGTCGACCTGGTGCCCGAACGGCTGGCGATGGCCCGTCGCCACGGCATCACCACCCTCGACCTGCGCGACACCGACGACCTGCCGGCGGCGGTCCGCGACCTCACCGGCGGCCGGGGCCCGGACGGCGTCATCGACGCCGTCGGGATGGAGGCCCACGGCTCGCTCGGGTCGAAGGCCGCTGAGGCCGTCCAGAAGGGCGTCGGCCTGCTGCCCGACGCCCTGGCCCGTCCGATGATCAAGAAATTCGGCGTGGACCGCCTCGGCGCTCTGTACCTGGCCGTCTCCACCGTCCGCCGTGGCGGGACCCTCTCCTTGGCCGGCATCTACGGTGGCGTCGTCGACCCCTTGCCGATGCTGGAACTGTTCGACAAGCAGATCACCGTGCGCATGGGGCAGGCCAACATACGACGCTGGACCGACGACCTCATGCCCCTGGTGAGCGACCCCGCCGACCCGCTCGGCGTGCTGGACCTGCGCACCCACAGGCTCTCCCTGGAAGAGGGGCCCGAGGCGTACGCGGCCTTCCAGAAGAAGCAGGACGGTGCCATCAAGATCGTCCTGAATCCCACCGTCCCGGCCACCGGCGCGCTCGGGACACCGTCCGCGGAGGCCGAGGGCGCCCCGCCGGCGGTGGACCGGCTCTGAAGATCCGCGGGCCCCGGCGGCAGAGCCGGCGGGGGCGGTTCACGGCGGGTGGTACGCCCTGCTCCCGGAGCGCGGCGGGCCGGACTCGCGCCCGTACCGTCACACCGGACTCGGCGTGGCACATCACGCTCACGGGCATCGGCGTCCCGGGGCATCCCGTGGGTACCGAGGACAGTACGGACCGAGTCGAGGAGGAGACGGGGGAGGACGTATGGATGCGAACGCCTGGGACGAGCGCTACCGGAGCGACGAACGCGTCTGGTCGGCCGAGCCGAACCGCTGGGTGGCACGGGAGGCGGGCGGTCTGCGCCCCGGGCGGGCCCTGGACCTGGCGGCGGGGGAGGGGCGCAACGCCGTGTGGCTGGCGAGCCAGGGCTGGCGGGTGGACGCGATCGACTTCTCACCGGTCGCGGTGCGCAGGATCGAAACCACGGCCGGCCACTACCGGGAGACCGTGCGTGCCACGGTCGCCGACGTCACCCGGTACGACCCGGAAGAAGGCGCCTACGACCTGGTGCTGATCTCCTACCTGCACCTGCCCGCACCGGAGATGCAGGCGGTCCTGGAACGCGCCTGCCGTGCCGCCCGGCCCGGCGGCACGCTGCTGTTGGTCGGCCACGACGTCAGCAACCTCGAGCACGGCACCGGCGGCCCGCAGGACGTGCGGGTGCTGTCCAGCGTCGAGCAGGTCGGTGAGGCGTGGCGACGGTGCGCCGACATCGTCGTCGCCGAGGTGGCCCGCCGCCCGGTCGAGGACGCCGTGGCCCTCGACACGGTGGTGCGCGCCATCCGCCGGGACTGACTTCCGGGAAGCCCGGGCTCGCGGGCGCGGCCTGCTGCGGCGCCTCCTTCACGGTGCTCCCCGGGCGACGGCGGGGCGATGCCCGAGGGTGCCGGACCCGTAGGAGGGACCCGAGGCCCCGGGAAGGTACGGAACCTCAGGCCCCTCCCGGGACCCGCAGGGGATCAGTGAGGCTCCCGCGCGGTGCCGTCCGCGCCGACGCGCTCCGCCGGAGGGTGTCGTTCCTCCTTCCGTCCGGAACCGCTCCGCAGCAGCACGGCGAGGGCTGCGGCGGCCACGACCGCGGACAGGCCGAGCAGCAGGACGTGGTCGGGGACCGCGCCCGCCCACCGGGACAGCCGTTCCTCCCAGGCGAACTCCTGGTCCACCCCCATGAGGGACGGCAGGGCGGAGGTGCCGTCGAAGACCAGGAACAGGGCACCGAGCAGGATGAACATCGTCCCGCCGGCCAGGGAGGTGGTGTGCAGCGGAATCTTCCCGAGGTGGATCACCCGGCCGCGCAGCCACGGCCGGCGCCCGAGGTCGTAACGGTCCCACAGGGCGGCCAGGAAGAACATCGGTACCGCCATGCCCAGGGCGTAGACGGCGAGCAGCGCGCCGCCCCGCCACGGGTTGCCGCCCATGGCGGCGACGGTGAGGACGGAGCCGAGGATGGGGCCCGCGCAGAAGCCCGCCAGGCCGTAGACCGAGCCCAGCGCCAGCACGGAGGCCGCCGACCCCGACCGGCGTCGTCCGGCCGCCTGCTGCAGGCGGCGCGAGCCGAATCCACGGCCCAGCACCTGGGCCACGCCGAGTGCGATGACCAGCCAGCCCCCGGCCGTGATCAGGGTGTCGCGGTGTCCGTAGAACAGCCGCCCGGCGAAGGAGCCGGCCACCCCCAGCGGCACCAGGGTGAGGCAGAGCCCGGCGTAGAACAGGGCCGTGCGGCCCAGGAGCCGGGTGCGGCTGGTGAAGGAGTAGGCGAAGAAGGCCGGCAGCAGCAGGGCCGAACAGGGGCTGAGGAGAGCCAGCAGGCCGCCGAGGAAGGCGACCAGCACCCCGGGGTCACTCATCGCCGTCTTCCTGCTTCCGTGCCTGTTCGGCGGCCTCGTCGATGATGTCGGTGAAGACGTCCGTGGGCTGGGCGCCGAGGACCGGCCGGCCGTTGATCAGGAACGCGGGGGTGCTGGTGACGCCGATGCCGTAGCCCTCCTCGCTGTCCCAGGTGACGGCCTGCTGGGCGGCGTCGGAGGCCATGTCCTTCTCGAACCGTGCGAGGTCCTTGACACCGGCCGTCCGGGCCATGGCGAGGAGCTTCTCCTTGCTGAAGTCGCCCGCGTTGCGGCGGCGCGGCTCGGCGTAGGCCTCGTCGTGGAACTGCCAGAAGCGGTCCTGCTGTCCGGCCGCCCAGCCGGCTCGCGCGGCCTCCTTGGACTCGGCGCCGAAGACGGGGAAGTTGCGCCACTCCATGCGCAGGACGCCCTTGTCGACGTAGTCGCGGATCAGATCCGGCTTGGTCTCGCGGGCGAACCGGCCGCAGAAGGGGCACTGGAAGTCGGAATACTCGATCAGCACGACCGGCGCGTCGGGGCTGCCGATGGCGAGCGGGTCGTCGGCGTCCCTGCGGGCCAGGGCGAGCAGTTCCGGGTTCGCCGGCTCCTGCTCTTCGGGGGTGGCGACCGTGGCGGGCGAGGCCGAGCCGCCCCCGCCGGTGTCGCGGCCGAGGGTCAGGGCGAGGACGGCGGTCACGACGGCGGCGGTCAGCACGATCACGGCGACGACCCGCCGGGCGCGGCCGACGCGCGGCCGTCCGGATCGCGAGGACGCGGATGCGGTGGAAGTTCCGGGCATGGTGGTGCTCCGAGGATGTGAGGAAGGACGAGGAAGAGCGTGCGCGGGGCGGTGACGGCTCAGGGGCGGACGGGCACGGGGCACACGTCGGCCGTGGAGAGCCTGCGCAGGGCCGCCTCGGCCAGCAGGACGAGGGAGAGGACGGCCACCAGCGGCTGCAGCGGCGCCCAGTAGGTGAGCGCGCCGGAGGTGCCCAGCAGGACCAGGACGAGCTTGTTGCAGACGGGGCAGCCCACCGCCAGCATCGACAGCACACCGCCGGCCGATCCGAGCCGCCCGACGGTCTTCGCGGACGGATCGTGGCGGTCCTCCGGCTCACCCGGGCCGTCGGAACCGGTCCCGCGCCGCGGCCGGACGAAGGTGGCGAGCACCAGGCCGGCGAGCACCGCGGTGGCCGCGAGCACGGGGTAGTTCCACCACTGGACGGGGACGGAACGGGAGAACAGGGGCGAGGGGATGACCGCGGTGGGCACGCCCACCAGCACCGTGGTCAGTGCGGCACCGGCCGTGGCGGCGACCCACTGAGGGGACTGCCAGGCGGCCAGCGTCGCTCCCGCCCGGCGCAGGGACCGGGTGGAGGACATGGAAGGAACTCCGTTTCGCTGAGGAAGTGAAGGGACACGGCGCGCGGGCCGGTCTAGATCCTCAGGACGGAGAGCTGTACGACGTCGGGTGCGGGCGCAGCGGCCCCCGGCAACCCGGCGGCAGTGCCCCGGCTCACCGGCACGGCCGGCGCCCGGCGGTCCTCGCGGTCCGGCATCGGCAGCGGCGGGGACGGACGGGAGTCGTCGTGGGCGACCGCGATGTCACGGGCGGCTTCCTTGCCGCAGTGCCCGATGTCCGACGACGCGGGGCCGTCCGCCTCGTGGAGGGTGGCGGTTTCCCGGATGTCGGTGCTGTCCCGCTCCGCCGGGGCCGGGCCCACGAGAGGCTCCGCCGCGGGGCGTGCGTCGGCCGTGACGGCGGCCGACGCGGTGCGGCCGGATTCCGCCGCGGACTGTCCGGCCAGGCACAGGGACGACATCGCCACGGCCATCAGCACCAGAAGGCAGCGCAGCACGAAACCCGCTCTGTGGTGCGGGGAAGGCACTGTCATCGTGAGGGCTCCGAGAGGCGATGGCGCATGCGGGAACCACCATAGGTCATACGGGCAGGGGTATAACCCCGTGGGTGGTGGAGACATCACTCGCGCCGGGCCCGGGCCGGGACGGGTTCCCCTGTGCCGGACAGGCCGGCCGTCCGTGGACCGCCCGCGGCCTGTGCCGTGCCGTGCCCCGGCCGTGATCCGCGGCAGGCGTGTCAGGACCGGGGGAGCGGCGACGGGGGCCGCCCTGGGCAGAACGGTGCCCCACGTCGGCGCGACGCGGGTCGGCCCAGGTCGGCCGGGGTGTCACGGCAGTGGTGCCCCTCCGCGCCACGGAGACCGCGAGCACCGGGGGCCGGCCGGCGGCGCACCCGGTCGCTTCCTCCCTGAGCGGCGCGGCGCACGGCCCCCCTCTCCCCGTCCGGGGGCGCGTACGCGCAGACCCGAGGCGTGAGGCGCCTCACATTCAGATACCCCCCGGGGCATAAGGCGGACCCTGTTACGGTTGACTTCAGACATACCCCCCCGGGTATGAATGACGGCAAGTGAGCAGGAGTTTTCCGCATGGTTCCCGAGATCGGCCGGCAGCGGTCGGCCGAGGCGCACGCGGCAGGCTCCCTTGTTGTCGACGTACGCGACAGCGGCGACCACCGCGCACGACACGTCCCAGGCGCCCGGTCGGCACCGCTTCCCGGCCACCCGCCCGCCCCCGCCGGACCGCCCGAGGACCGGCCGGTCCACGTGATCCGCCGGAGCGGCGGACGCAGCGCCCGGGCGACCACCCCGCTGCGCGACCCGGGCCACGACGTCCACGACGTCCACGACGTCCACGACGTCCACGACGTCCACGACGTCAGCGGCGGCACCGCTGCCCGGCCCGGCGCCGGCCGCCCCACGGTCACCGGCGGCGGCGTACCCGGCACTCCCACCGCCCCCGAGGAGAAGTGATGATCACCGTTCTGCCCGTCGAGACCCCCGGTCTGGGGGACCGCACCTATCTCGCCCACGACGGCTCCGTGGCCCTGGTGGTCGACCCCCAGCGCGACTACGACCGTGTCACCGCGCTGGCCGACGCAGCCGGCGTGCGGATCACCCACGTGTTCGAGACGCACATCCACAACGACTACGTCACCGGCGGCCTGGCCCTGGCCCGCGACGTGGGCGCGCAGTACCTGGTGAACGCCGACGACGAGGTCTCCTACGAGCGGACCCCGGTGCGCGACGGCCAGGTGATCGAGGTCGGCGACACGATGCGGGTGCGGGTCATCCACACCCCGGGCCACACCCACACCCACCTGTCCTACGCACTGGAGGCGGGCGGGGAGCAGGTCGCGGTGTTCACCGGCGGCTCCCTGCTGTACGGCACCACGGGACGGCCGGACCTGTTGGGGCCGGACCACACCGACACCCTGGTGCGGGCCCAGTGGCGCTCGGCGCGACGGCTGGCCGAGGAACTGCCGGACGAGACGGCCGTCTACCCCACCCACGGCTTCGGTTCGTTCTGCTCCGCGACCCAGGCCACGGGCGTGGCCAGCACCATCGGCGAGGAGAAGCGGACCAACACGGCGCTGACCGCCGACGAGGAGGCCTACGTCGAGCAGCTCCTGGCCGGCCTGGACGCCTACCCGGCCTACTACGCACACATGGGTGCGGCCAACTCCGGCGGGCCCGGCAAGCCGGACCTGTCCCCGCCGTCCGTGGCGGACCCGGCCGAGCTGCGGCGCAGGATCGAGGCCGGCGAATGGGTGGTGGACCTGCGCGACCGCACCGCATTCGCCGCCGGGCACCTGGCCGGCAGCCTCAACTTCGGTCTGGACGGCCCGTTCGTCACCTACCTGGGCTGGCTGATCCCCTGGGGCACCCCGCTCACCCTGCTCGGCGAGAGTGCCGCCGACGTGGCCGAGGCCCAGCGCGAACTGGTCCGCATCGGCATCGACCGCCCGGCCGCCATGGCCACCGGCGGCCCCGAGGACTGGACCGGCGGTGAGCCCCTGGCCGCCTACGAGCGCGCCACCTTCGGCGACCTCAAGGACGCCCTGGCCGGCGACGACCACCTCGTCGTCCTGGACGTGCGCCGCAACCAGGAGCGCGACAAGGCGCACATCCCGGGCACCGTGCACATCCCGATCCACGAGGTGCCCGGCCGTCTCGAGGAGATCCCCGCGGGCCGCGTCTGGGTGCACTGCGCCGGCGGCTACCGTGCCGGCGTCGTCGCCGCGCTGCTCCACGCCCGAGGCCGCGACGTCATCGCCGTCGACGACAGTTTCGACAACGCCCACGACCTGGGCCTGTGCGCTCTCCCCTCCGCGATCCCTGCAACACCCGCAACACCCGCAAGCCCCGCAACCCCCGACAACCGACAGGAGTCCCCCGCGTGACCGCCTCCACCTCCCCCCGCAGCCTGACCATCGGCGAACTGCGCGCCCGGCTCGACTCGGCCAACCCGCCCCGGCTGCTCGACGTCCGCTCGCCCGCCGAGTTCGAGGGAGCGCACATCCCCGGCTCCTACAACGTCCCGCTGAACGTCCTGCGCGAACACCGCGATGAGCTGACGAAGCACCTGGACACCGAAGTGGTCCTGGTGTGCCGCTCCGGACAGCGCGCCGGCCAGGCCGAACGCGCCCTGGCCGAAGCCGGGCTCCCCGGCCTGGCGGTCCTGTCGGGCGGCATGACCGACTGGGAGAAGTCCGGGGCCCCGACCAACTACGGCCAGGAACGCTGGGACATGGAACGCCAGGTCCGCCTGGTCGCCGGTTCCCTGGTCCTGGTGGGCGCCCTCGGCAGTTTCGTCGTCCCCGGCCTCCAGGCGCTGTCCGCCTTCGTGGGCGGCGGACTGGCCTTCGCCGCCATCAGCAACACCTGCGCCATGGGCGTGCTGCTGTCGAGGATGCCGTGGAACCGCACCCCGTCCTTCGACCCGCGCAAGGCCGTCGCACAGCTCGCCGACAGCAGGTGACGTCATGACGCTGACGCTCGTCCTTGTCCTCGCGCTGCTGGTCGGCGTCTCCCTGGGGCTGCTCGGGGGAGGCGGGTCGATCCTGACCGTGCCGCTGCTGGTCTACGTCGCGGACATGGGCGCCAAGGAGGCCATCGCCACCTCCTTGTTCGTCGTCGGCGTCACCTCCGCCGTGGGCATGATCAACCATGCCCGCGGCGGACGGGTCCGCTGGCGCACCGGCGTCCTGTTCGGAGCGGCCGGCATGGCCGGCGCCTACACCGGCGGACTCCTCGGCGGTCACATCCCCGACGTCGTCCTGCTGATCGCCTTCGCGGTCATGATGATCGTCACCGCCGCCGCCATGCTCCGGGGCCGCCGAGGCGCCGACCCCGACCGGGTCCACCGGAAGACGCCGGTGAGGCGGGTCCTGCTGGACGGCGCGGTCGTCGGCCTGGCCACCGGCCTCGTCGGCGCCGGCGGCGGCTTCCTCGTCGTCCCCGCCCTGGCCCTGCTGGGCGGCCTGCCCATGCCGGTGGCCATCGGCACCTCCCTGCTGGTCATCGCGATGAAGTCCGCCGCGGGCTTCGCCGGCTACCTCTCGACCGTGCAGATCGACTGGCCCCTGACCTGGGCCGTCACCGCCTTCGCGGTCCTCGGCAGCCTTGCCGGGGCCCGGCTGGCCGGGCGCGTCCCCGCCCGCCTCCTCTCCCGGCTCTTCGCCTGGTTCGTGCTGGCGATGGGCACCTTCGTCCTGGTCCAGCAGACCCCCGCCCACATCGCCGTCCCCGTCCTGGCGGCCATCGCCGCACTGAGCGTCGGCGCGGGCGCCTGCTACGGCCTCGTGGCCCGCTGCCCGCTGCGCCGCGTCATGCACCACACCTAGCACTCCCCGCCCCGGCCGACCCCTGCCCCGGTCACCCCTGCCCCGGCGCGCGCCCTTCGGCGCGCCGGGGCAGCGGCATGCCGGCGCCCCGCGGGGAATGCCCTGCAACGCTCCGGCGTTCTTTACCCCGGGGGGTATCAAAAGCCGCTACTGTGACAAAAGGAAGGAAACCGCTCCATGAGTACCGTCGCCCTCACTGCTGCCGACTTCGAGAGCACCGTCACCGGCCATGACATCGTCCTCGTCGACTTCTGGGCCGCCTGGTGCGGACCGTGCCGGATGTTCGCCCCCGTCTACGAGAAGGCCTCCGAAGCCCACCCCGACATCGTCTTCGGCAAGGTCGACACCGAGGCCGAGCAGACCCTGGCCACCGCCGCGGACATCACCTCGATCCCCACGCTGATGGCCTTCCGTGAAGGCGTCCTGGTCTTCTCCCAGCCAGGCGCCCTGCCGCCCAGGGCCCTGGACCAGCTGATCGCCGCGGTGCGCGAACTCGACATGGACGAGGTCCGTGCCTCCCTGGCCGCCCAGGGCCCCCGTCAGTGACCGCGGCCGGCGCCCAGCCGGCCCAGTGAGAGGAACACCCGATGGTCCAGCTCCCCGCCGACCAGGTGCGGTCGGCCGCCAATCGGCTCAAGCGCGCCCAGGGCCAGCTCGCCGGCGTCGTACGCATGCTGGAGGAAGGACGCGACTGCGAGGACGTCGTCACCCAGCTCGCCGCCGTCAACCGCGCGCTGGACCGGGCCGGTTTCGCCATCGTCGCCAGCGGCCTCAAGGAATGCCTGAGCCAGGAGGGCGGCGCCGACAGCCTCGACACCCAGAAGATGGAGAAACTCTTCCTCTCCCTCTCCTGACGTTCCGTCCCCGGGACGAATCAGACGGCCGGCAGGGTCTCGCCGTCTCGCTGGATGACGGCACTGCACGGTGGGAGCAGGCTGATCAAACGGTCGGTCTCCAGGGCTCAGGGCTCGGCGGACTGCGGTGACGGCGGCGCCGAAGTCGGCGGCGGCCAGTCGGACGGTGCGGTCGTAGGGAGTGGTGGTGCACTGCTCCGTCGGTGCGGAAGCCTGGTTCCGCCATACCCCGCAGGGTACCCGCGGGAGTGGAAGCGCTACCGGACGGGTCGCCCGGGCGGGCCCGGTTAGATACCCCCCTAGGTATTGTTGTTAGGGTGGGCGAAACCGGATACCCCCCGACGTACGCAGTCTCTCGTGGAGGAGCCGTCGCCGTGTTCTTCGTCGACACCCTGGAGTTCGAGGGCCTGGGCAACCGCAGCCATCTGGCGGGCGGACCGCGCTCGGCGGTGGTCGTCGACCCGCCCCGCGACATCGACCAGGTGATCACCGCCGCCGCGAAACGGGGGGTGCGCATCGCCTATGTGGCGGAGACCCATGTGCACAACGACTACATCACGGGCGGACTGGAACTCGCCCGGCTGACCGGCGCTCCTTACCTGGTGCCGGCCGCGGCCGACGTGTCCTTCGCCCGCACCCCGGTCGCCGACGGCGACACCGTGCCGGTCGACGGGGCACTGATGCTGCGAGCGATCGCCACCCCCGGGCACACGCCGCACCACACCTCCTACGTCCTGGAGGCGGACGGGCGGGGGGCAGCGGTGTTCACCGGCGGGTCCCTGCTCATCGGTACCGTGGGCCGGCCGGACCTGGTGGAGCCGCGGCTGACCGAGGAGCTGGCCAGGGCCCAGCACGCCTCCGCCCACCGGCTCGCCGACGAGCTGGACGACGAGGTCCCGGTGCTGCCCACCCACGGCTTCGGCAGCTTCTGCTCGTCCATCCAGGCCGAGGGGGACACGACCACGATCGGCAAGGAGCGCGCCACCAATGACGCGCTCACCCTGGACGTGGACACCTTCGTCCAGCGGATGCTGGCCGGCCTCGACGACGTACCCGCCTATTACGCGCACATCGGCCCGGCCAACGCGGCGGGCCCCGCGCCGATCGACCTCACCCCGCCCGAGCCGGCCGACGCCGGTCAGATCGCCGCCCGGCTCGCCGCGGGGGAGTGGGTGGTGGATCTGCGCAGCCGGGTGGCCTTCTCCGAGGGGCACGTGGCCGGATCGTTCAACTTCGAGGGGGACGGCAAGCTCGCCACCTACCTGGCCTGGCTGATCCCGTGGGGCAAGCCCGTCACCCTGCTCGCCGACACCCCCCAGCAGGTCGCCGACGCGCAGCGCGAGCTCGCCCGTGTCGGCATCGACCGGCCGGCCGCCGCCGCCACCGGCGAACCGGAGGCCTGGGTCCGTGAGGGCGAGAAGCTCGCCTCCTTCCCCCGCGCCCGCTTCGCCGACCTGGCAGACGTGCGCCGGCGGGGTCAGGACGTGGTGGTGCTGGACGTACGGAGGGACTCCGAACGGGCCACCGGACACATCGAGGGCTCGGTGCACATCCCGATACACGAGGTGCACGGCCGCCTCGCCGAGGTGCCGTCCGGAACCGTGTGGGTGCACTGCGCCAGCGGCATGCGCGCGGCGATCGCCGCCTCCCTGCTCGACGCGGCCGGACGGCAGGTGGTCGCCGTCGACGACGGCTTCGACGCCGCCGGCGAGGCGGGTCTGACCACGGCCCGCCACTGACCACCCCATCCGTTCGTCCGCCCCATCCGTTCGTCACAGCTAGGGCACCACCATGTTCCTCTTCCGCCGCGGCCCGGGCCGCCTCACCCCCGAGCAGGCCCGCACCCGCGCCGACGACGGCACCGCCGTCCTGCTCGACGTGCGCGAGACGCCGGAGTGGAGGGCCGGACACGCGCCCGGCGCCGTCCATCTGCCGCTGTCCCGGCTGGCGGCCGGTGCCGTCCTGCCGCCGGACGCGCAGGGTCGGCCGGTGGTGGCGATCTGCCGCTCGGGGCACCGCTCGCAGCAGGCCGCGAAACTCCTGGCCGCCCGCGGTATCGACGCCGTCGACGTCACCGGAGGCATGAGCGCCTGGGCCCAGGCCGGCCTGCCGGTCGTCGACGACCGCGGACAGGGCGGCCGGATCGCGTGAGCGCCCTGATCCTGGCCCTGGTCGCGGGGGCCGTGGTCGGCCTGGCGCTGGGCGCGCTCGGCGGCGGCGGCAGCGTCCTGGCCGTCCCCGCCCTGATCTACCTGCTCGGCTTCACTCCCGCCGCGGCGACGACCGGCAGCCTCGTCATCGTCACCGTCACGTCCCTGACCGCCCTGTACGCCCACGCCCGTTCCGGAAACGTGCGCTGGAAGGCCGGAGCGGCGTTCGCCGCCGCGGGTCTGCTGCCCTCCGCGCTGGCGGGAGCCGCCGCCGGGCGCCTGCCCCAGGTCGCCCTCACCCTCGCCTTCGCGGTCGTCGCCGCCCTGGCCGCGACGAAGATGTTCCGCGGCACCACCCCGGCCGATGCGGGCAACCACGCCGTACGACCTCTCCGGGCGGCCGGCGCGGGAGCGGGACTGGGTGCGCTGACCGGACTGCTGGGCGTGGGTGGCGGCTTCCTCGCCGTCCCGGCTCTGGTCACCGTCCTGGGCTTCGGCATGCAGGCGGCCGTCGGCACCAGCCTGCTGGTCATCACCGCCAACTCCCTGGCCTCGCTCGCCACCCGGTCCGGCGCCGCCATCTCCCTCGACTGGGCGGTGATCGGCCCGTTCATCGCGGCTGCCGTCCTGGGCGCGTGGGACGGCAAACGCCTCGCCGCGAAGGTCTCCGGACCCCGGCTGCAGCGCGTCTTCGCGGTGGTCCTGCTGGCCGTGGCCGGCTTCATGCTCGCCGACGCGGTGACGTGAGGCGGTGCCCAGACCAAGGGACGTCAGGCGGGCTCGGGCCGGGGGACGCGAGGCGGCGCTCAGGCCGGGTGACGTGAGGCGGTGCTCAGGCCGGGTGACGTGAGGCGGTGCTCAGGCCAGTGACAGGAACAGTTTCTCCAGGCGGGCACGCATCCGGCTCTGGTCGCCGTTCACCTGTCCGTCCTCTGCCATGCAGTGCTGAAGCCCCGTCGCGATGATCGCGAAACCGGCCCTGTCCAAGGCTCGGGAGACCGCCGCGAGCTGCGTGATCACGTCCTCGCAGTCCCGCCCCTCCTCGATCATCCGGATGATCCCCGCGATCTGACCCTGTGCCCGACGCAGCCGGTTGAGCACGCTCTTCAGCTCGTCGGCCGCCATGTCCAGTTCCACGCAGACTCCTCCATTGATACCCTGCCGGGTATTTTACCCGTGCCCGTATCCGTACCCGTCCCATCGCCTCCCGTCCCGGACGAGAAGGCGGGAAAGCGAGCAGGCTGGCAGAGGAGAAGACGGGGAAACGAAGGACAGCCTCGCACCATCGACCGCCTCCCCTTCCCCCTGCCGTCGACTCCGTCGATGCCACCGAGCGCTGACAATCTACGGCCCCCGCGCGCCGTGACCGCCGCCGATTCCGGATCCGTTCCCCCGCGTCACCCCCGGACCTCGCCGGCCCCCTCCGACGCCCGGCGTATCCGTTCAGCCCCGTGATCGTCGGGCCGTGGGGGGACGGTCGGCAGCCCATGGGGGAGGCGGGTGCGGAGGTGAGCGATGTGCAGCAGAGGGGGCCGGCCGCAGCGGACACCCCGTGCGGACCTGTCCCTCACCGGGGACCCTCGTCTCGGGACGACCGCGGGAGTCACCCACGGCGCTATCTCACGATCACTGGTGATGCGCATGGTTGTCACCACTCCGGCTGCGGCAGCCCGTCAGGCATGCCCCAACGGAAGGGGGGACACATCACTGTGAGGGGGCGAGTGCCTTCCAGAAGGCGTAGTGGTGTTCGGCAGCGAAGTCGGTCCGTCCGATGCGGCCGAACGCGAGCCGCTGCACGTACGGGTGACGTGCTGTGAACCGTTTCCACGTGGTCATGCCCTTCCCGTTCATCTGCCCTGTGCTCGCGAACCGGCTCCAGTAGGCGGTCACCGTGTCCGACAGCGCGGCCTGCGCGGCGTCGAGCGGCTCGAACAGGTCGTTGTCGAAGAGGCAGGCCAGGGCGATCATGTGACCGGAGCCGAGCGAGAAGCTCGTCGGCCTCGGCACGCTGGTGAAGTACGGGGCGTTGGTCTCGGCGAAGTCGTAGGCGTAGACGGGGGTGTGGCGGGCGAGCGCGCGCTGGGTGTCGAGCGCCGCGGTCGACCACTCGGAGTCGGTCAGCACGGCCGACAGCGCCGCCCCGGGCGCGGGGTAGTCCGCCAGGGGATACTCGGCCAGGACCGCGGGAGCGTCCTTCCCGAACTGCTCGGTGACTTTCTTGATGTACCCCTCGGCGGTCAACGGCCTCCCAGTCATGATCTCGTCGAGCCCGGCCAGCCCGCTCATCTCGTCGTGAGTGGAACCGTGCAGGACCGGCACCCGGGCGAACCGCCCGGCAGTGATCGCCGGTGACGGGGCCTCGGGCAGCACCTTGCCGTCCACCACGGGGCCGGTAGCCGTCGTGTCCGGAGTCCGACGCCTTGATGAGTTCGGCGGTGGACCTGCGCCGCAGACAGGAGCCGGCGGTGCGCGGATCGTCGCAGCCCGCGGCGTGGGCCACGGCGAGGCCGTTGGTCCGTGCCTGCGCGAGGGTGAACGAGCCGTCCGGTCCGACGCAGCCCGCACTCTGCACGATCGCTTTGTCGAAGAGCCCGCGGGCTGACGGCGAGATCAACTGGGCGCAGACGAGGATGCGTGAGACCTCGGACCCTGGATCGGCAAGGACGCCTTGTGCGTCGCCTGCTGCGATGAACCTCCGGTCACTCCCGAACGGTCATGTCAGTCCTGAGTTCCGGCCGGCTGCCGGTGCGGCCCTCCGCGTCGGCCCCGGTTCGGATGGTGGCGGCCTGTTCGGCCAGGGCCTTGGTGTGAGCCAGACGGTATGACGCGGTATGACGAGGTACCGGCCCGGATGACTGGACCGTCGAAGATGAGCCGGTCGACGATGGCCGCGCAGAGGCGGGGGTCGGCGTAGATCATGGTCCAGCCGCCGAAGGAGTGCTTCAGAGCGTGATGCGTGAGGCGGGGGCGTGGCCTGGATGACTACCAGGTCCGCCGCGCTCCCGGTCGGCACCGCCACATGACGTCGCCCATGGCTGCCCGTGCCTGCCTGACCGACCCTGCCCTGGCCGGCATGGGCATCGCATACGACCACGTCAGGCCGGCGTCACGTCAGTTACGACAGACGGCGCTGGCCCGGCCCCGTGACCTGGTCAGCAGTCATGGCAAGCACCGTTGCCGTACTTGCCCCATGTGTGGATGCCCGTGGCGTGAGGTTGGCGTTGCTTCCTTTCCGCGGGGTGCGGCCCGGGTGTTCACCGGGGTTGTCTTGACCTGAACCAGGCTTGAGGTCGAAGAGTGGGGCACCGGACGCAGTCTCAGCGGAAGGGTGTAGCTCATGCGTGCGATCCAGGTGGCATCGTTCGGATCTCCGGAGGTGCTGGTCGCGGTGGATCTTCCCGACCCGCTGCCCGGCCCTGGTCAGGTCGTCGTCGGCATGACCGCGGCCGACGTCATTTTCCTGGACACGCTGCTGCGGAACGGCTGGGGCCAGGACTTCTTCCCACGGACACCGCCGTACGTACCGGGCGGCGGCGGGGCGGGAAGGGTGCTCGCGGTCGGTACCGGAGTGGACCGAGCGTGGGTGGGCCGGCGCGTAGCCGTACGGACCGGCACCGGCTACGCCGAACAGGTTCTCGCGGATGAGGCGGAGATCATACCGGTCCCCGACGGACTGCCGCTCAGGGCGGCGGCTGCCCTGGTGCACGACGGCGTGACCGCACTGAGTCTGCACCGGCTGGGCGCGCCGCAGGAGGGGGAGCGGGTGCTGGTGTCGGCGGCGGCCGGCGGGGCGGGCACGCTTCTGGTGCAGTTGGCCGTGGATGCCGGAGCCCGTGTGGTGGCCGCGGCGTCCAGTGCTTCCAAACTGGCCCTGGCTCGCGAACTGGGTGCTGAAGTCGCCGTCGACTACACGCGCGCGGACTGGATCGGGCGAGTGCGCGAAGTGACAGGCGGTGGTGCCGCCCTCATCTACGACGGTGCGGGCGGGGCGCTCGGCACGGCCGCCGTGGACGCTCTCGCGGACGGTGGCCGGTTCGTCACCTACGGCACTGCCGACGGCTTCGCGGCCCCGGACAGGGAGTCGGCCGCCCGCCGGGGCATTCGCCTGTTCACGCCGCTCATGGACGGCCCACCGGACCAGGAGACGGTCCGGGAGCTGCTGGGCCAGGCGCTGGCACGCGCCGCGCAGGGGCGCCTGCGCCCGGTGATCGGTGCAACCTACTTGCTGGAGCAGGCGGCCGAGGCCCACCGCTCCCTGGCCGCACGCACCACCGTGGGCAAGTCACTGCTGCTGACCGGCAATTGAGGCATGCCGCGGTGAAGGGCTGGCTGTTCGGCAGGCTGTGCCCGCCCCACGAGTGACCACCCAGGTGGTGTGGTGCCGTACCGAGCCGCTGGCGCCGACCGGAGGGGTCCTGGAACGGGGTGGGGCCGCCACCGCTCAAGCACCGGACGCCGTGCAAGCGGCTGATCGGACGGGCCGTTGACGGGTGCCCGGGAGATGATCCCCGCCGCCGCGGCAACGGCGGACGCCGACGACGGTCACTGGACGATCTCCGTCGGACGCCGCGGTCGTGCGGAGCCGTCGGTATGCCGCCGCTGGGTGCGTCAGGCCTTCGATGCCGCGCACCACCGGGGGGCATGATGCGCGCCGCACCCTCACACGTCTCCGGGGCGTCGACTGGGCCATGGCGGGCCGTTCCCAGCAGAGACGGCAGCGAGCCGTGTCCACAGTGACGGGGGCGGTGGCAGTGGCCCCGAGCACAACGGAAGCCGGGATGCGGGCCGATGTCGTGGGCGTGGCGGAAGCCGGTGACGCGATGGGCACCGACCGGGCCTACGCGGCGTCTTCCTTCCCGACCTCACCCGGTTCCCCTGTCGGCCGGGTCATCCCGTCGTCCGGGGCCGCACGGCGGCCTGGCTCGGTGTGGTCGAGGTCCCAGTGGTACTGGCACTCCTCACACCTCGTCCCGTCCATGACGGCGTCCTCCCCGTTGGGACAGTCCGTGCCGTCCCCGCGCCCCGCACACACGTCACCGGCATGCTCCATGCCTTTTGACGGTGCTCGCATGCGGCCGCCCCGGGAAGAGAGCGGGCGGGGCGCACAGGTGCCTGAGCCGTGCATCACGCCCCGCCAGCCATCACCAGCCCGCCACATCACGCAGGACCCGCATCGAGCCGCGAGCACCGACAGGCGCTGACGGGCCGAGGGACCGGGTCGGTGCGGCAGGCGACAACGCGGCAATGGAGAGCTTCTCCGCGCTGCTGCAGAAGAACGTCCTCGACCGCCGTACCTGGGCCACCCGCCAGGAGCTGCGGATCGCGATCGTGACCTGGATCGAGCGCACCTACCACCGACGCCGGCGTCAGAGACGCCTGGCCCGATTGACCCCCGTGGAGTACGAGACCATCATGACCCCCACCCGCAGCCCTGGCTGCATAAACCCCGCTGTCACCCAACCCTGTAGCAGTCCCTCAGAGTTGTCAGGAGGAGCATTGGGAGGTCACGGTGCCGTGGGCGGACAGGTCCTTCGCGGACGTGCTCATTTCGGCCGTGCCCGAACCTGACCGGCTTCACATGCTCGTGTCCTTGGTGCGCAGCCTGCTGGAGGAGTGGTGGGAAACCAAGGGGTATGAGCGGAAGTCAGCGAAGATGGGGCGTCAGTCGCCGTGAACGTGGCAGCCAGGGCGTTCAGGCGGATTCGGCCCAGGACTTCCACCACTGCCCCGCGGGCAAGTAATGATGTTCTGTCTTTGGTACGGTCCGGAGTTCCTGGTCACAGGCTCACAAGCGGACGTATGGCTTCGATGGGCGCCTCGACGGTGCTGATCGGTCGCCCGTGGCTGCCGGAGCCGAGCACGTACCCGGAGCAGGCGTCGCGGTCTTCTAGCTGTGCGTGGCCGGCTGTACAGTCCTGCGGCCCCGAACGTGGGCGAACGAACGCATCGACGGGGAATTCGGCGCACACCGCGTGCCGGGCCTTTCGCAGACCTCTCAGGACGGACCGGCGGCCAGTTCCGGGCACACCGGTGGAGAGACGTTCCCCTCGTGGTCGCGACCAGGAGCGTCCTGTCGAGGCGGTCGACGGTGTCGCCCTGCGGCTGATCCGTCTCCAGCCAGCCGCCGCTTCGCTGCGGGTGCCCATTCCTCACAGGCGGCCCGCCGCCCGGACTGGAGTACACGTTCAACGCCATGGCCGTCTCAGGTTCGATCAGCCCCGGCGGGGGTGGCGATCGTGTCGGCCGTGCTCTCGCTCCCCGCCTCCCGTCAACGATGGCGGCGCGTCGTTCGTCCCACTCGGAGGCGACGGCAGTGCAGCGAGGCTGGCGCGTCCGAGGCCCGCGGATGGGACGACGGCAAAACGGAGTGCCCTCCGGTAGTGCTACGGTGGGCAGTACCGGAGGACCCTCCGTATGGGTCCAGTCATCTCACGGGAACGAGAAACCATGATCCCCGAAGCAGCCTCCGCCACGTCCTCCGCTTCGCGCCCTGGAGGCGCCGGCCTGCTGGCCGGACGCACCGTCTCGCGCATCGGTTACGGCGCGATGCAGCTGGAGCGCCTGCACGACGATCGTCCCGCGGCCATCGCCCTGCTGCGTCGCGCGTTCGACCTCGGTGTGGACCACGTGGACACCGCCCACTTCTACGGCAACGGCTTCGTCAACGGCCTCATCCGCGAGGCGCTGCGCCCGCAGGACGACGTTCTGGTCGTCACCAAGGTCGGCGCCATGTCCACCCTCGGAGGACCGGTCCCGTTCCGGATGGCGCAGCGGCCGGAGGAACTGCGGGTCAGCATCGAAGCGGAACTCGCCTCGCTCGGCATGGAGCGGGTCCCGGTGGTCAACCTGCGCCGCATGGACGCCGGCATGACCATCCCCGCCCCCGACGAGCAGAAGGTCGACCTCGACGACCAGCTCGCGGAACTGACCGCCCTGCGTGACGCCGGAAAGATCGGCGCCATCGGCCTGAGCAGCGTCTCCGTGGAGGTGACCCGCCGCGCCCTGCCTGCGGGCATCGTGTGTGTGCAGAACCCCTACAGCCTCGTGGCCCGCGACGACGAGGATGTGCTCAAGCTCTGCACTGAGGAGCAGATCGCCTGGGTGCCCTACTTCCCGCTGGGCGGCGCGATCCCCGGCCTGGCCAGGGTGACCGATGAACCCGCCGTGATCGCGGCCTCCGAACGCCTGGGATGCACCCCGGCGCAGGTCGGCCTGGCCTGGCACCTGCATCACAGCCCCCAGACCCTCCTCATCCCGGGCACCGCCACCATCGCGCACCTCGAGGCGAACCTGGCCGCGGGCGCCATCGCCCTCGATGCGGAGACCCTCGCGGCACTCGATGCGATCCCCACCCGGCCGATGACGCCTCCGCGTCACTGAGCGACCCGGCCGGCCCCTGCCCGCTCGCAGCCGGCGGGCGGCCCGCAGTCGCCCCGGCCAGGAGCGGCCACCACGCGCAGGCGTCGCGACCGTCGAACCCTGCTCACTCACCTTGCCCGGCGCACGGGCCGACGGCCGGCGGCACGGGTGGGCCCGAGATGCCGGCCCGTGACGTGAGCGCCGACGCCCCCGGCCGGTGCCGCCGCCGTCAAACCCTCGGCCGATGAGTCCGCCCGCGGCCCCCCACCCATGACACGAAAAGACCTGCCCTTTCAGGAGGCGCCGTGACCCGTTCCCCGATTCCAGGGCTCCGCTCACTTCGGCATGACGCCTTCGGCGCCGAACCGACCGGCGAGCGGCTGGCGCGGATCCACAGATCGCCGCACTTCGCGGACGGCACCTTCCAGAATCCGGTCGGCGCCAGGATCGGACCGCAGGGCTCGAAGCTCGCGTTCGCCCGGACGTTCTGGGGCAAGGAGCAGCGCCTGAGCCGTGTCCCGGTGGGCACCGTGCCGGTGCATGCGACGACCCTCGCCGACCTTGCGAGACCCCCGGCCAGTGGGCTGCGGCTCACGTGGATGGGGCATGCCAGTGTGCTCGCCGAGATCGGCGGCCGGCGGATCCTGTTCGACCCCGTGTGGGGCGAGCGCTGCTCGCCGTTCGCTCTCGCCGGGCCGAAGCGGCTGCACCCCGTGCCGGTGCCGCTCGCGGCGCTCGGACCGGTCGATGCCGTGGTCATCTCGCACGACCACTACGACCACCTCGACCTGCCCACCATCAAGGCCCTGGCCGGCACGGACACGGTCTTCGCGGTGCCGCTCGGTGTCGGAGCCCACCTGGAACGCTGGGGCGTGCCCGCCAACCGGCTGCGCGAGCTGGACTGGCACGAGCGCAGCACCGTCGCCGGCCTCACGCTGACCGCCACACCCGCGCGGCACTTCTGCGGACGCGGAGTGCGCAACCGGCAGCACACCTTGTGGGCCTCCTGGGTCGTCGCGAGCGAGGAGCACCGGATCTTCCACAGCGGAGACACCGGCTACTTCCGCGGGTTCAGGGACATCGGCGAGCGGTACGGACCGTTCGACGCCACGATGGTGCAGATCGGGGCCTACTCCGACTTCTGGCCCGACATCCACATGACGCCCCAGGAGGGCATCCGGGCCCACCTCGATCTCCAGGGTGGCCCGCACGGCGTGTTCCTGCCGATCCACTGGGCCACCTTCAACCTCGCCCCGCACTCGTGGGACGAGCCGGGCGAGGACACCTTCGCGGCCGGGCGCCGCACGGGCGTGACGGTGGCGCTGCCGCGGCCGGGCGAGCCCTTCGAGCCGACCGCGGGCACCCTCCCGGTCACCCCGTGGTGGCGCGATGTCGCCCCCGAAACCGGCCGGCCCCGCCTCGCGCCCGAGGACGCCGGGAGGCCGCCGACCGGGCCGGGCGGGGAGAGCGGGCAGCCGAAGGCCGCGCCCCTCTCCTAGCCGGACAGGACTTCACCCCCGGCGGTTGGGGACGCCGCTTCGACACACGACAACGACATCCTCCTCGTCGACGCGGCTGAGGCGAACCGCGCGCACACGAAGGGCAGGCTGCGCGGCCTCGACAGCCACGCGTTCCACCCTGACGAGGCCGAGCATGCAGGCCGGCCGGCGTGCATGACGCGTCTCCCGCCATGGGCGCAGCCGCCCGTCCGAGCCAGCCACCTGCGGCCGCACTTCCCGCCTCGCTGCCTGTTCCTCCCCGCGAGCTCGCAGATCCAAGTGGTCCTGCAGTAACTGCCGCAGCAGGTGACGTCCCGCCCTCTTCTGCCGCGGCGTACGCGAGGCAGTCCTCGGTGTTCGGCACGAGCCGGGAGCCGTTGCGCTCGGGGAGCGCACCGCGGTCGCGGTGCGCACGGACCACGGCCGCGGCGACGGCGTCGCCGAACAGGCCGTTGGAGAGCAAGTTTTAGAACAGCGCACAGGGAAGAAGCGCCACAGCGCGCAGGCTGAGGTAGTCGCGTCGTGGATCGAATATTGCCGAGTACCTACTCTGAGGTCTCGCGCCCAGGATGCGCGGATCCAAGGCGCTGGACGATTTCCGGGTCGGCAGGCGCCTTGGGGGCGCAGAGCGCAGGAGGTGACAGGGTTGACTTGAGAGGTCATGGCCTCCCGTTCCCGTGAGACACTGGGCGTTTACGGAGGAACCTCCGTTACTTCCTGCCGCACCGCTACCGGAGGTAGCTCCGTTTTGTCTTCGTCGTCACACCCGAAGGCCCCGGAACCGGCCGAACCCGCAGGTCGACCGGTCCGCCGTGATGCCCGGCGCAACCGTGAAAAGCTCATCGCCGTCGCTCAAGCCGCCTTCGCCGCCGCCGAGGGCCCGGTCTCCCTGGAAGGGATCGCCCGCCAGGCCGGCGTCGGCATCGGCACCCTCTACCGCCACTTCCCCACCCGCGAGGATCTCGCCGAGGCCGTCTACGCCAGCGAACTCGCCGCCGTGGCCGCGAGCGCCCCCGACCTGCTCGGCAAGCACCCGGCCGACATCGCCCTACGCGCCTGGATCGGCCGCTATGCCACCTTCGTCGCGACCAAGCGCGGCATAGTGGACACCCTGCGCGCCGCCGTCGCCTCCGGGCGCCTCGCAGCTCCCTCGCGCGAACGTCTGGCCGCCACCATCGCCATGATTCTCGAGCGGGGCGCCGCGACCGGCACCCTCCGCAAGGACGTCGACCCCGATGACGTCACCACGCTGCTTCTCGGCGTGTTCGCCGTCATTGTCGACGGCGCCCCTCAAGAGCGAACTGACCGCCTGCTCGACCTCGTCGTCGACGCCGTGCGCCTCGCACCTGGCGCCCCGAGTTCCACCGGGCACTGATGGGCGGCGCCTACCCAGTCGCCGCCTACTGGACTTCGCCACCCGCCTGCGCGAAGAGCCGAACCTCTATCGCATGCGGGCCATTTCGTCGCGCCGCGAGCCAGAAAAAGGACGGCGCGGGGGACACCGCGCCCTTCTGGACGCCGCACCGAAGCGTGACGCGGAACGGGCCGAGCGCCTGAGCCGCTGCCATGTCCTGCACACCGCCAAGCTGATCCTCGTCCTCGATGACGACGAGTTCCGGCGCGAGACCCGGGGAACTACGTGGCCGGTGAGCGGTGTGGTGCCCGGCACAGCGCGGGCGCACTCGCGGTCACCGTCAAGGACGCGTTACGCCGATACGGGACCCGTCGACGCCTCCGGTAGCTCCTCCGTCGGCCGGTCGAAGTACGCCAGGAGGGCGAACCAGATCACGATGCAGATGCCCGCCGGAGCCAGGGCCGACTCGGGGAGCACGTCCCCCACGAGGGAGTACGAGGCGAGCCAGAACCCTGTGATCGTGCCGACCACGGTGACCGGCCAGGACTTGCTGACCAGTGAACTGGACATGATCCACACGCCGGCGAGAACATGCCCGCCGAGCCGGACCGGCCATGCTATGTCGTGCGGGACGTCGTTGATCGCCAGAATGCCGGCGAGGACGTCCAGGGCCACCCATCCATAGCCGGCGGCCTTGGCCCACGACGCCGCCTGCAGTCGTGGGACGAGGAAGAGGATGGAAAGGTGGAAAAAGACCCCAAGGTATTCCCCCCACGCCACGTCCGGCGCCGCGATGAGGGCGGCGGCAATGGGGATGAACAGCACGCACGGAAGGAGCGCCGCGCCGCGCAGGCTGAGGTAGTTCCGTCGTGAATCGAGCATCGCGGAAGTCCTTACTCGCAGGTCGCTTCGTCAAGTCGAACACTAGAAAGGAAGTGTTGATATGTCAACAGTAGGGGGGGCGGCCGAGCTGTGGCTGCTGTGGAAGCGCGCACACGAAACGGTTCGCGCCGCGGTCATCGCCGACATGACCGCGGCCTCTGGCCTCACGGAGGCCGAGTTGAGCGTCCTGGTCTGCCTCTACGAATCCGGCGGCACCCTCCGGCAGAACGCCATCGCTGCCACCCTGGGCTGGGACCGGACACGGCTCTCGCACCAACTGACCAGAATGGAGAAACGCGACTACGTGACGCGGGACAAGGTCACGAACGGCGTCGAAGTCGCGCTGCGGCCGGAGGGCCGACGCACGATCGAGGCAACGGTGCCCTCGCTGGAAGCCTCAACCCGCCGCCACCTCCTTGACCGGCTCGGCCCCGACGACGCGGCAGCCCTCAAGGCTGTCGTCGAGCGACTGCTGTCGAGCGACGACAGTCGCTGAACCGGTCGATCCGCGCGACGCTCCAGCAGGGACGGGAGGAACGATCCCATCCGCACCTTGGAAATCCTCGGATCGAGGTCGACGGCCTGCAGCGTCGGCAACCTCTCCGGCGGCCATCGCTCCAGGTTTTGCGGGCTTGCTGGAGTGCTCGCACGGGGCCAGGCCCGAGGCTTTCGGTCGCCTCGGCCACGACGAACTCCAGCAGGACGCGCTCGCCCAACACCCTGATCAGCACAGCTCCTTCGGTGCAGGGCCTACATGACCGTGGCGGGCTGCGACTCGTCGGCGGGCATGGCCACCACTCTCGCGGCGCGCACGGGGAAGATGCTGTACAGGCCGAGGGCGGTCCCGAACCGGGGGAAGTTGAGTTCCACCAGAGCGCGGTAGCCGGTGGGGGCGTCGCGCAGCACATCGGTGGCGACGGACTGGGTGAGTCCGGAGGAGGATGCCTGCCAGAGCCAGCGGGGTGGGGAATGCGTCCGGCCGGGGGCAGGCCGGGGGTGGGTGAGGCTGTCCCCGTGCACGTGGTGCAGGTGTGCGGTGAGCCAACGGACGTCGTCAGAGGCGATCTTGTGTCCTGGGCTCCATGGCAATGAGGCTCGCACCGCGTTATGCGGCCTTGGTCATCAAGACGTTCGGCTCGGGCTGCAGGCCATTGAGAAGATGTGCCGGCCGCCCCGGGAGGGACCCGCCCCCTTGGCCATAATCTGCCGTGCGAGGAACCGCGCGCGTTCGGCCGCAAGACGAGAGGCGAGGTAGGTGGCACGGGCAGGGTGCGCTGGCGCCTTCGTTGGGCCAGGACGGGGGCGCTGCCGGGAGCGGGCCCGTTCCGGGCAGACCAGGCGTCCGTGCGGGGCGGGGGAACTCGTCCCTTCGCGGAACTGGGTCAGGGGGCCGGGGGAAGCGATGAGAGGCGAGGTCGTCCCACGCGATGAAGACATTGTCCAGAACGCCCGGGCTGCGCTCTTGCGCGACGGTCAGTCATGTGCCAGGCCGGCGGCCCAGGAGAGGCGAGCTGGCGGACCCGGCCGTCGACGAAAGTGCCCTCCACATCCACGACGCCCTGGACCGACCCGCCTGAGCGGACCTTCCCCTCCTGGCCCGGCAAGAGCCTGCCGGGAGCGAAGGAGCCACTGCACCGACATGTCAACCAGACCAAGATCGACAAGAACCGCGAGAAGTCGATTCGCGTGCAAGAAAGTCTGGGGGACTACACGGCAGTGGCCAGCAGTGCGATGAGTACCCCTTCGCCTCCACCAAGGAAGGTGCCACCCAGACGGACAACTGCTTCTCCGTCCGGTTGATCGACGGCAAGGACAACCGCAAGGGCGGCGAGCGCCTCGCCGCGATGTGTACGCTCAGCTGCATCCTGGACGGCTACGCGTTCTACATGCAGATCACCGGTCAGTGGAGAGGGCGGCGGCACCATGGCACTCCTGACTGAGTACCGTTGCAAGGCCACGCCGGCCCGCTGCGTTGTGGAGGTCTACGACGCCGATGCCTACCTCGGCGACGAAGCAGCCCTGAACGCCGCTGAGGTACAGGTGGTCGCCGGCAGCGGCTACCACCTGTACCTCCTCAGCCTGCAACCCGACATCGAAGTCGAGGTCGCCATCCGCGTCTGGGACATGGCACCCGACCCGCCCGCCGAGGTCGAAGGCCACGTCCCTGTCAGCATCGAGTCGGAGACCGGCATCCTCGTCGTCAACCAACTGGAATACGGCCCCGCAGGTGAGATGACCCTGCCCCGCCCGGGCGTGTACGCAGGCCACGCCTGGTGGGAGAACAGGCAGGCGGCAGCCGACTACTACGCGACGACGCTCGACCACCCCACCGACGACACCTTCGAGGACCACCTCACCCAGGCGTGGAACAACCCCCCGGTCACCGAACGCTACGTCCTGGACCTCGCCTACATCCGCGAACCCGAACCCGTCGACGACGAAGATCTGTAAGTAGGCGCTTTTGATCCTGCGCCGAGAAGCGAGCCCTACGAGGGACACTGCTGAGGATCATCGATCTTGTGCAGGTTGAAGGCTGCCAGCAGGATGGGCCTGGCAGGGTTCAGCGGAAGGCAGGCAGGTGTGGCTGGTCATTGGGTGAAACTCGAACTTGACGTTGCCGGATTCGATCAGGACCGCTTCGAGCAGTACGTGATGAAGTGTCAGTCGCAGGGCTTGCGCTTCATGACTCTCGCGGATCTGGGAGACACGCCGGAGCATCGTAGGGCACTCTATGAACTCAACAAGGAGTGTGCTGCCGATATACCGGAAAGAGGGGAATTCTACTCTTTTGATGGGTATGTCGAGCGGCGCTTTGAGGTGGCGTCCTACGATCCCCGGGGTGTCGTGATCGCCTTGGACCGCGAGGCCTGGGTCGGTATGGCGGCGACGTCGAGGCGTGAGAGTTTTATGTTCAACGAGATGACTGGTGTGAGAGCCGGGTATCGAGGCCGAGGCATCTCGATTGCCATGAAGACGTTCGGGATGGCTTTCATAGGGGAGTGCGGAGCGAGCAGGGTCCGCACCTTGCATCATCCGGCCAACGCGAGCGCGATTGCCATGAATCGGAAGATGGGCTTCGTCGACACGGTCGACTGAGCGATGCTCCCTGGGCTTCGGTCACCCAGACTTCGTCCACTGGCTGGTGCGGGGGCTCTTGCGGGTGAGACGCCGGGTCATCATGGTGGTGAGTGCCCAGTTCAGGTGTGCTTCGGAGTGCTGGGGCATGCGTTCGTAGTCGCGTGCGTTGCGGCGGGCGTTCATGCACCAGCCGATCGTGCGCTCGACTTTCCAACGGCGGGGTATTACGACGAAGCCCTTGACCCCTTTGGGCCGGGAGACGATGCGCAGGGAGAGCCAGAGACGATCGCGGGCTAACGCTCGGAGGGGGGGTTGTTGGTGCGCCGAGCGCTTGTTGGCCTGGGGTGTTGTGGGTTCGCTGAGAAGTCGCGTGGGTGGTTCCGGTGGGGTGGGTGGGGGGTTTGAGCTGGGGTTGTGCGTTCTGTATGGAGTCTGGGTCGGGTGGGTTGCATGTTTCGCTAGCCCGTAATGGCTCGGTTGGTGTTTGTGCTGGCCAGGACGGTTTTGCCTGGTTGGTGGGTGGGGTTAGCGCGGTCGGGTGGGGCGGTGGTGGGTTTCGGCGAGGTGGTCGAGGGCTACGGCGTCCATAGCCGCTTTGGTGATGCGTTCGGTGCCGTCGTGGATGGCGGTGATGGCTGCTTGGCGGATGAGTCTTGTGAGGGATCCGATGCGGCCTGCGGTGCGCTGGTGGAGGTAGGGGGCGTGGCGGGGGAGGGTTCCGGGTTTGTGTTGGTGGAGGTCGAGGGCGTTTTCGATGTCGGTGATGACGCTGCGGAAGGGGTGGCGGGTGCCTTGGCGGGCGGGGAGGGGGCCGCAGGTGATGAGGGTGGCCCGTCCGGCGAGCTGAGCGCCGCGCGTCCCACTGAACAGGGGTGAGTCGGTGACGTTGATGCCGGCGTAGACGAAGGTGGCGGGGAGGCGTTCGGTGAGGTCTTTGAGCAGGTCGGCGGTTTGGGCGCCGGTGGTGGTGCGGGGGTTGAGGCGGTGGATTTCGTCGATGAGGACGAGTTGGACGCCCGCGGCGGTGTAGGTGTGGCAGACGGCGTCGGTGATCTGGGTCTGGGTCATGCGGGTGGTGACGGGGATGCCGAGGTAGCGGGCGAATTCGGTGATGAGGGTTTTCGCGGTGGCGCCGGGCGGGACCAGGACATACGCCACGGGTGCCGCGGCGTGGGCTGATCCGGGCGGTACGGGGCTCTTGCGTAGATGAGCGAGGTGGCAGGCGCGGCCGACGTTGAGCAGGGCTGTGGTTTTCCCGGCTGCGGCGGGTCCGGTGACGATGAGGGAGGGTCGTGCGGTGGTGTGCTGGTGGCGGCCGAGGATCATCAGGGTGCGGACCTGGGTGGCGAGGGCGCTGATGGCGGGGGTGCGGATGGTGACGAACGCGGAGTGGTAGGCGAGACGTTCGTCGGTGCTGCGGGGTGGGTCGCCGGGCTGGGGCGGTTCGGGCGGGTCGGTGGTGGCGAAGCGGTGCCAGCCCTGCCAGGTGGTCAGGGGCCAGGAAGGTTCGGCCGTGTTGCCGCTTCCCGTGTCGGCGGGCGCGCTGGGCGGTTGGTGCGCTGCGGGCTCGGGGCGGGTGTTCACCACTTGTCGGCTTCCTTGTGTGCGTCGTAGAGCCCGAATCCGGTGGCCGCGGCGGGGCAGGTGTCGTCGTCGAGGTCGTCGAGGTCGTCGATGTTGTCGATGTTGTCGTCGCCGTCGTGCTGCGCCGGCTCGCCGATGGTGGGGCCGGTGCCGGGGCGCGGGGGCCGTGCGGCGGGGACCGGCGTTGTGGTGGCGCGGGCGAGGAGGGCTTGTTCGGCGGTGGTGGCGTGGCCGGTGTGGACGCGGCGCATGAGCTGGTCGAGGGCGTCGGCCAGGTCGGCTTCGTGTTGCTGGGGGTCTTCGTGGTTGCTGTGCTGGGCGTGGGTGCGGATGTGCTGCCAGGTGTGGTCGTTGAACGGCTGGTGGACGTGGTCGCGGTGGATCCACGGGATTTCGGTCAGCTGTCCGTCGGGCAGGCGCAGCCAGATCTGGCGGACGTCATGGGGGTTGTAGTGGATCTCCCACTTCCCGCCCCGGCCGGCCACGGGGGAGGCCTGGCCGCGGTAGGGGGCGAGGAGATCGTGGTCGTAGGTGCGGTGGTGGATGGTGATGCCGGCGGGGGTGATGGCCTGCCAGCGCACGGGCAGCAGTTCGAGGTAGTCGTGGCCGGTGAGAGGGACGGGGACGTGTCCGGCGACGGCGACGAGCGCGGCCCACATCTGGTTCGGTGTGAGCGCTTTGCGGGGCATCAGCGGGTGGCGCAGGCCTTCGTGGGGCCGGTGGTGGTAGTGCACCAGCCACTCATCGAGGAGGTCCTGGAGCTGGGGGACGCTGTAGCAGGCGTCCTTTTCGGTGTCGGGGCCGCGGCGGGTGACGTCGGAGCCGGTGTAGCCGGGCAGGTGCTGGCAGAACAGCGCGTTGATGGTGCCGAAGGTCCGCTCGACGATGCCTTTGGCGGTGGGGGCGTGGGGCGGGGCGGGCTGGACGCTGATGCCGAGGTGTTCGCAGGCGGCGGTGAATGCGGTGGAGACGAAGATTTTGCCGCGGTCGACGACGATCGTCTCGGGCAGGGCGACGGGCCGGCCCGCCGCGCCGGCCAGACGCTCATCCAGTGCGGCCAGCCGCTGGTGGGGGAGCGCGGGGGCGCGGTCTATGCGCAGGATGTCGGGCCAGGTGGGCCGGGCGGGGTGGGGGACGGCCATCTCCGCGAGCAGCAGGGCGGCGTCGACGGCCTTGGTCGCGCTCGGGCACAGCACGGCAGCGAGGATGGCGCGGGTGGCGACGTCGACGGCGATGGTGAGCTGCCGGGCCCGCCGGTGAGCCCGCATTCGACTTCCCGCACGTGCCGCTGCCAGGCCAGCGCCCTCTCACGCGCCGCGGCGGGGGCGGTCTCGAACAGCCCCCACTGCGGGGCCGCCTGCGGTGCATCGGCCCCGACAACAGTGAAGCCGGGGTCGGCGAACAGGTGCCCGGCGAGCACGACCTCACCACCGCCGTCCGGGCCGAGGAGATGGATGTCCTGCCCCGAAAGGGCGACCACTTGCCACTTCACGCCACGGAAGCGGACGTGAGCACCGACCTTCACGGCCGGCCTGGCGTTGCGCCGCGCGCTCACCGGGTACCTTCCTTCTTGCTCGGGTCGCTCCAGCCCTGCGGGCCGACGAGGATGCGTTCGTGCAGTGGCGTGTCGAGATCAACCGTCAACCGGCCGTGCCACAGAGCGTGGAAGACGCAGGGAAAGACTTCGATCGGGTCGCCGACCGCTTCGGTGCCCTCGAGCAGCGGCCGCGGCCGCGTGAACGCCTCGACAACCGCCGCCAGCAGCCCCGGGCGGCCGGCGTTGCGGGGATGCCGGTAGCCGGCCAGCCATTTGAGGTTGGCGGCCAGGACGTCGTCGAGCGGCGGGATGCGCCGGTAGGTCCAGCCGACATCCGCGCATGCCTGCGCCACCGCCTCGGCGGCCTTCACCGCGCGTTCGCCGCCCGCTTCCGGGTGGCCGGGGCAGTCGGCGAGCAGCGCGGTGCCGTCGGCACGGCGGGCGAAGAGCTGCGGCACCCAGGAACGCACCTGCCGGCGGGGATTACGCCACAGCAGCCGTATCGGCCGCCCTGCCAGCCCCGTCACGTCGGGGTCGCGGTCCAAAACCATCAGCTGGGTGCGCATCGCGTTCGACCCGGCGGCCACGTGCCGCCCGGTGGTCGCCGACCACCACAGGCCCGGCCCCCAGCGCCGCCCCGGCACCACCGGGAACGCCGACACCGGCGCCAGGTCCTCGAACGCCACGGTCATGGCGGCATCCGCCCACCGCTGCTGCACCGCCTGCCCCACCGGGTCGAGGAACACCGCCTCGAATCCGCCCTGGTCGACGACCGCTCGCCCTGCCCGGCTCTTGGGCCGGGCCGCTCCTGTGCTGCTCACCCGCGCCAGCCAAACTGCTTCCGCCCGCCCGGACCGCTTTTTCAGTGTTCCTGCCACGAACGAGTGCCGTATCAGCTAACAGCCGACTTCTCCCCGGCGTATCGCTCTCAGCGGTCGTCTTCCTGCCTGTCCGCGGTCAGCATTTTCCGGAGCACCTCGACGGGCAGGTCCACCCACCGGGCCACCTCCTCAAGCGGCACCCCGCCGTTCACCGCCGCCACCGCGGTCCGCTTCCAGGCGTTTCCGATCAGGCCGGCGCTGTGACCGAGCCCGCGCAGCAGCCGCCGGGCGACATCGGCGGTCGGGCCGGTCTGTACCCCGCGCAGCTGCAGCAGCTGCTCCTCGGCGCTGTCGATCGTGCTGGTGATGAGCCTGCGCTGCTCTGCGGGCACCGCAGCCCGCCACATCGTCCCCGAACCGGGCGCCTTCTTCTCCTTGCCCAGCACCCGCAGCTGGCCGGCCATGGTCGCGGCCTGGTGTTCTTGGCGCAGCCACCACGGGTCGTTGTCGTACCCGGGCGGCCCGCCGGCGCCGCGGCGAAGACGGATGACACTGCCCATCCATGCAAGAAGCGGCCCGCCGTGATCCGCCGCGGCCAACGGCCCCAGCCACGACCTGCCCACGCGCTCACCGAGCCCGCGGCAGAACAGCCCGTCCATGGGCAGCGCCCGCGGCCGCCCGGCACCGCTGTCCACCCACACCAGCTCGGCCATGGCCGGGTCCAGCAGCGTCTCTGCTACCGCCACCACCTCCGGGAAGACGACCGCGTCGCGCCCCACGATCCGCCACCGCTCCAGATCACCGCCTGCATCCCCGCCCGCGACCAGGTGCAGGCGACGCGGCCAGATCGTCTCCCGCTCCCAGCCGTAAGCCTGCTCCCACCACCGGGCCACCACCGCCTGCGCCAGCGCGAACACCCGCTCCGGCTCGACTCCGGCCCGTACCGCCCGCCGCGCCACCGCCGCCCACCGCCGCTGCGCCGCCACCACCTCCGGCAGACCACGCAGGTCGAGGTGCTCCAGCGGCTGGTTGGCGTCCGCGTCCAGCAGCCACCGTCCATGCCGCACACACGCCCGCTCCCACCGCGGCGTGTACCGCATAGTCCGCACGGCCGTCCCCGTGCGCCGGGCCGTGCACAGCCGGCAACCGAACGCCACCGGACCGGCCAGCGCGCCGCCGATCCGCCACAGCCCCACCGGATCGCCATCTTCGGCGGGCAGCTTGGCGTCCCCTTCTGCCCAGGACGGCAACGCCTGCGCCAGCACCTCTTCCTCGACGCCGCACATGTCTGCCAGAAGCCGGCGTCCGGCAGCGTTCAGCAGCACCTCGGCGTCGGCCCGTGCGCCGCCGCCCTCGTGGCCGGGCGGGTAGTTGCGCCACTTCCAGCAGGCCCGCAGCACCTTTGCTTGCATCCCGTAGCGGCTCGCGATGCGCCCGATCAGCGACGAGGTCATCTCTCCCTGCAGGGGAGCTGTTCGCAGGAGGCCGGGATGGTGGGTCACTCCACTACGGTCTCGTGTTCGCCGTCCCGGCGGGCGTCTTCGCGATGGATACACACACCGAGACCACCTCGCCCCTGCCGAGCACTGGAACCCTTGAAGCGTACGTGAGGCGTGCTCCTCGCGTACCTATACCGTACAGGAGGCGCACATGGCCACGGCGCTCCCCGCTGCTCCTGGCTGAGCTTGTCCCGCCTCGATTTAGTGCGGTGTACTTCCAGGACGGTGGCCGCCGTCCTGGCAGCCTGGAAGAGGTCCGCTTCACCGAGATCGAGCAGCCCTCCGAGCTCCGTCGACCACATGGACGCGCCGGTCGGACTGTGTGGTGGGGCCCCGGGCCGGCCGGGGTCCGGTCGGCCCGATGTACCCCTGCCTCACGTCACGGCCGGGACCAGCACGGCCAGCAGCGCGATGAACAGCGTCATGACGCTGAAGAACACAAAGCCGCCGCGACCGATGGCTGTGGAGACCGACGAGCCCCCCTCGCGGGAGACGCTGTAGCCGATTAGACCTGCGACGGCGGAGACGGCCGCGAGGGCAACCAGAGCCAGAAGAAGGATCAGGAGGTTCTGCACGCTCACACCGCACCCCGCTGCTGGTGCCCGCGGGAGACGGCCTTCGTGTGCAGCTCCTCCGGGATCCAGATCAGGCGCTCGCGGGCCGCCTGGTACAAGACCGTGCGGAACCGCGACCTACGCTGGCGGACGGTCACGTGGGTGAGGTTCAGCCGCTCGGCGATCTCGGTGTCCGGGAAACCCATGACCGTCAGCCGCACGACCGCCTGCGTCTCCGGCGCCTGCTCATCGAGGATGTCCTCGAAGTCGGTGCCGAGCACCTCCGAATCCATCTCGTAGCTGGTGGACTGGAGCAGCCCGCCGATTCCGGCCTCGTTCGCGGCGTCCTCCGTGAAGTCGTATACGGCGTGCAGCCGCGCCCAGTCCACCCGCTCCTGGGCCCACCTCACGTACGCCCGCCGGAACACCCATACGCACTGGCCGATGAAGTACGTCATCAGGCTGCAGGCGCCGCGCGGTCCCTTGTGGTCCGCCGTCCAGCCCCGCCCGTTCTGCAGGTCGCGGCGGAACTTGCGCATCGCCTCGGCGAGCACGTCGACCATGATGATGTCCCGCTCGCGCCTGCTGCCGCGCAGCAGGCGCATGTCGTCCTCGTGGACGAAGAACTTCCAGCCGCGGCTCTTGCACTGCTTCAGAGCGAGCCGGGCCAGCGTGCCCTTGCGGAGCATGCCGAGCAGGATCGGCTCGGCCTCCCGGTACAGCTCGATCTCGAACACCTCGTAGGCCAGCCCCTCGAACCCACCGCAGGCCAACTCCTCGATTCGCGCGGCGTCCTGCTCGATTCGCGCCGTACCTCCCCCGCCCAGCACCGCGTCGATGGTCTCGAGGATCTCTGCATCCATACCCATGGCCATAAGCCCCCTCGTCGTGGTCTGCCCCCGATCCCCGGCAACTTCTTCAAGTCGCGCGAATGAGCTGCGAAGCAGATCGCTTGTTGTACGGGCTTATGTGCAGGGGAAGTTGGCGAACGTGACACGCCAGCTGAAATATTTTTTCGCGAGGCTCAGAAGCAATCTGCGGGCCCGCAAATGCTCCACGGACCCGCAGGCGAAATCTCGCACCCGGCATTGACTGGACGAGCGCAGGCCCTCACCCTGTACCAGGGATCAGGACCGTGCTTTGACGATCAGCCGACGTGTCACGCCCACTGCATGCCGAGCTCCCGCAGCGCGTTCCGCTGCTCCGCCGTGAGCCTGTCCCGCCTCGACTTGGTGTTGGAGACCCATACTCCCAGCTTGATGACGACGGGTTCCTCCTGGCCGTCGACCGTGATCTCCTCGGCGTGGCCGCGGGGCACGGGCCGGTCCGCGCCTTCCCGTTCCACCCACTGCGCGAGCGCCGTCAGACCCCGCTGGAATGCCTGCTGTACCTTGCCCTGCCCCTTGGCTGTCGGTTATTCGTACAGTTGAGACACGTCCATCGCTGTGACCTGCAACATCTCAACCGCACTCATAGAAATTGAGGTTGGGCCGTCTGCTTGGCTGACCTGGTCTGATGAGATGCAAACGCTCCTGAGGTCATCGGCAGCAAGTCTGTGACCTGGGGTACCGCATCTCCATCGAGAATGTCTCAGCTGCACGGATAGTTTCTTGGGATTGGGGTCCGGGGGGTGTGGAGAAGTTGATCTTGGTTTGAGGAGTGGGGAGTCGCTTCAAGAGGGGGCGGGCGGAGACGAGGAGCAAGCCAGCGTTCATCAAAGTGCGCCCGCAGCGGGGGTGTCCCTGTCCCTTCGTAGCCAGCGAGGGTGGCCCCAGAAGTGGGGGCGGCTGGTCATGCAGGACCGTCCTGCCGGCGCTGTCCGCTTTAGGCTGGCTGCGGCAGTCGGCCCCGCGCGCCAGGGAGAGCACGTTGACGCAGCAGCACCGGTTTCCTTGGCAGCGGCGGGTGTTCGTGCTGGATGAGCCGCCCGCCCAAGGCCGCTATGGATGGCCGCCCAGTGACGCTGAGGCCGGTGTGCTGCTGTCCCAGGAGCGGGCCACCGCGGTCATCGTCCTGCGCGGCGAACGCGGCATGGGCAAGACGTACGCTCTGCGTCAGGAACACGATGCTCTGCTGGCCGATGGTGTGCATGCTGCCTGGCTGGAGCTGAAGCAGTGCACCACGACGCGGCTGGCGCAGAGGCGCCTGCAGGAAGCGTTGACGCCTCCTGCGGGGCCGGGGGAGTGGCACGTTCTCCTCGATGGCCTGGACGAGGGTCTCAACGACCTTCCTCAGCTGGACCAGCTCCTGGACGAGGCGCTCGAGGATGTGCCCGAATCTGACCGGGAGAGGCTGCGTCTGCGGGTCACCTGCCGCAGCGCACGCTGGCCCGGCCGGTTCGAGGAAGCCCTGCGCACGCGCTGGCAACCCGACCAGATAAAGATCATGGGACTGGCTCCACTCGGCCTAGACGACGTAGCCGTCGCGGCCCGCGCGGTCGGGGTGGCGGAGACCGACGCTCTCCTCGGGTCGATTCAGCAGCAGGGTCTGATCGCGCTGGCCACCCATCCGGTCACCCTGCTGCAGCTCCTCGACAGCTATGCCGACAACGCTCGCCTGCCGGCAACGGTGCACGACGCCTACCTTGGAGCATGTCTGCGCCTGTGCGCTGAAGAGCGTCGCTCGACCGATCCGCGTCAGCTGCAGGCTCAGGCATCTCCTGAACACCTGCTGGCCGTCGCGGCACGGCTGGCTGCCACGATGCAGTTCGGTCCGTACACCGCCGTGACTGATGCCCCCGGCACCGACGACTCGGTTACGCCGGCAGACCTGCGGCTGTCGCGCCTCGACGACTCCGACGAACCCGGGCACCTGGGTGGCCGCGTCCCGTGCACCCTGTGGAATCTGCGTCAGGTGACCGAGTCGAGCCTGCTGGTCCCGACCGGTGACCTGCGCTGGGTGTTCGCCCACGACAGCTACCGCGAATTCCTTGCCGCTCATTTCCTGCGCATGCGCAACCTGCGGCCGCAACCGCAGCGCCAGCTGCTGTGGATCGGTGACGGCGAGGCCCGCCACATCATCCCCGCCCACCAGGAAGTCGCCGCCTGGCGCGCCACCAGCGACGCCACCCTCTTTGCCGACCTGCTGCGCGACGACCCCCTCGTCCTGCTCCTGGCCGACCTGCCCAGCCTTCCCGACACCGCACGGGAGCGCACGGTCGACGCCCTGTTCGCCCTGCTGGAACGGGATGACACGGTGCGCCTCGACCTCAGCCTGCTGCACCGCCTCAACCACACCGGCCTGGCCGAGCAGTTGCGCCCCCGCCTGCAGGAGGCCGGCGCGGACCATCTGCTGCACGCGGCCGTCATTATGGCCCGGGCCTGCCCTTGCCCCGAGCTCGCCGAGGACTTGCTGGCGGTAGCCGAAGACACCCGCCACGGCACGGGCGTGCGCACCGCGGCCCTGGCCGGTGTCACCGAGCCCACCCTAGACGCCCTCACCCGGATCGAGGGCCTGACCCAGGACGCCTCGCCCGAGGTGATTGCGGCGGCACTGCGCCACCTCTATCCCGGCCATCTGACAGTGGCCGACTACCTCGGCCGCATCCGCGACCCGGACCCCGCCTACGTGGGAGCAGCCTTCTTCCTGCGCCGCGAGGCTTCGGCCCAACTCGACGCATCCACCATGGTTGAGGCAGTCGGGTGGGCCGGCCGTGCCCTGACGGCGGGAGACACCCAGGACGCCAGTCCCGGCCTGGCCCTGGCCGTGCTGACCCGCGCGGTCACCCTCAACGAGGACACCCCCGCCCTCGACCTGGTGCCCCTCATCGGCGAGGGACTCCTGGGCCTGGCCGGACACGAGGACCTCCTGCACAGCCACACCCTGCACACCGCCCTCGATGATCTGGCCCGGGTGCTGGACGGCTGTGCCCGTACCCGCCGCCTGCTCGCCTGCCATCTCCTCCAACACGGCAACGACGACCTCTTCTACCTTCTGCTGGCCGCCATCCCCGGCGGCTCCTTCCTACCCTCCACGGACCTGCTGTACTGGATGGAGCACTGGGACCAGCTGACTGCCATCAGCCCGGACCGCGCCCAGCACGCCGTCCGCTTCGCGCCTCCCGAAGACCCCGAGACCACGGCACGTGCCGAAGCCTTGCGCCGAGCCCACCCCAGGCTCGCCGCCGCTACCGACTTCTGGGACACCTACCGGCACGACCAGCAAGAACGCGCTGCACACGCCGAAGCGCAACGGCAGCAACGCCGCTTCGACCCGGCCGCCTTGAACACGGCCCTCGACGAGGTCCGCGCCGCCCGCGGCCCCGGCGTCCTGACCGCATGGAACCAACTCCTGCGCTGCCTGCGACGCACACCGGACGGCGCACCGCCAGCGCGGCAATCGACCGGCATACTCACCCTCGCCGCCCAGGCGCCCTCACGCCCCGCCGCCGGCACCGGCCCCGCCCGACGCCTTGACGAGGCGGCCATCCACCTCCTGACCGAACTACCCCCGCTGACCGCCCCCCACTTCCAGCCAAGCACAACCACCCGCCCGCCGACTGCAGAACTCACCGCCTTCGCCCTCGTCGACAACCCGCAAGCGCTACACGCCGACCCGGCGCACTGGGCCGGCTGGGCCATCGCCCTCGCCTCCAACACCGTCTACAGCGACGACGAACGCGACCTCCAGCACACCTGGCTCCAGCTGTGCGTTCCCCGCGCCGAAAACCAGCTGCCGCCGCTGCTACTGGACGCCCTCGACCACGCCTCAGAACAGACCCTCCGCGACCTGGCCGGCGCCCTGGGACAAGACCCCTCCCTGGGGCTCAGACCCCTCCTGCACACCTGGGCTCTGCACCGCGACCGCAGCCCCGAGCAGTGGCAGGCTGTAATTGGCGAACTCGACACAGCCGACGACCCCGACGCCCTCGGCCACCTGATACACGCCCTGGACACCGACCCGAGCCAGCACGAGGCCGGATCGCCCCCACGGCAACGATGGCTGTTCGCCGCCCGCACGCTGCTACGCCACGACATCCTTCCTGAGCACTGGCCCGCCCTGCGCCGCGGCCTGGGCGACCCCGCAGTCCTCAAGGAGTACGGCGACCTGCTGGCCGGCCTGACGACCGGGTCCGACAACTGGCCCTTCGACCACCTCGACGAAGACGCACTTGCCGACCTCTACACCCTCCTGCTGGAAAATATCGGCGTCGAACGCCTGCAACGGCCCCTGCGCAGCGGCTTCATCCAGGAAGAAGACCGCCTCGTCGACCTGCTGCGCCACCTGCCGCTCAGCCTCGCCTCCTGCGGTACCCACCAGGCGGCAACCGCCCTGCACCGACTCGCTCAGGCGTATCCGCAGGTGTGGCAACTGCGCATGCTCGCCCGCGACACCGCCCGCACGGCAGCAGACCACAGCGTCCGGCCCCTCGAACCAGAACAGCTGATCCGGCTCGCCACCGACCGCCAGGCACGTCTCGTCCGCGACGCACGCCAACTCCTCGACCTGGTACGTGAATCCCTGGACGCCCTGGAGGAAGACCTGCAGGGCTACAACGGAACGGCCGTCACCCTCTGGAACCGCGACCAGCACCGCTTCAACTCCACTACCCAGTGCTGGCCCTGCTGGGAAGACGACCTCAGCGATGCCGTCGCCTCCTTCCTGCGCCGCGACATCGGCGGCCACCGCGTCGTCGTCAACCGGGAAGTCCAGGTACGACGCGACGGCCTGCCCGGCCTGCGCACCGACATACAGATCGAAGCCCCCGCGCCCGCCGACACCGGCCAGTACACCCTCAGAGTCATCATCGAGGCCAAGGGATGCTGGAACCCCGAACTGCCCACCACCGCCCGCACTCAGCTGCGCGCCTACCTCAGCGAACCCGACACCGCCGGCCTGCTCCTGGTCGGCTACTTCAACTGCACCCGCTGGAACACCAAGAAACGCAGCTGCCCCGCGACCAACCACGCCATCGACGATGTCCGCCGCGACCAACACGAGCAGGTACGCCAACTAACCGATGACGGCACACTGCTGGCCGCAGCGCACGTACTGGACTGCCGGCTGCCCAGTGAGGACAGCGACTGGCGCAAGACGGACGAGATGGAGTAGACGCCCGGCCCGCCGCGGCAGTCCTCAACTCGAGCTGCATGTCCAGGCCGCCCGCACGCCGCGAGAGGACCGGGACCGCCCCCTGAACGATCACCATCGTCAAGGCACCGCAGGTCCGGCTGGCGCCCACCCTCTGACCCATCCCAACAGCCTGCGTCTGCGGGACCGCGCCTGTCCCGCGGCGCCACCCAGACCAGCGCCCGTAGTGTCGCCACGCCCAGGTTGCGGCCGCCGCGGACGGAGCCGCCCAGCACCTGCACCCGGCCCCCTCCCCTTGCCGCCCCGTCCGGAGAGGGGGAGAGACGGGCGGGCACGGGCTGGCAAGGGAGGGGAGAGAACCCGCGCTGGGGCCTGCGTGCGTGGGCGCCCAAAACGACCTGCTGGGACTGAGTCTGCTCCCGCTGGCTCTGGCGGCTCCACCAGGCGCTCAGCAGCGCTGGCACACCGGCCAATACCCCGCCGGTCGCCACGCCCACCACTGCGGCCCACTGTTCATCCATGCCGATCATCATCGCTCAGTGGTCCCGTCCGACTCGGACTGGCCCGGCAGCAGCGTCGTGGGGAGCTAGGCTGCAGGGCAGGTGTGGGCTTCCTGGGCTGCGGGCCGGGTGGTGATCTGGTCGGTCCGCACGCGCAGCGCTTTGTCCGCGAGGTTATCGGTGCCTCGGGCGCGTTGGGGATCCCACAGCCAGGTCTCGTCTCCGGTGGCGCCGAACGCGACGACCGGGTGGCCGGTGGGCAAAGGGCCCGGCTGCACGGCCGTCTTCGTCGCGTCGAGCGGGATGACACAAACCCGCCGGGCGGTGATCCCGAAGAAGGGAGCGAGGTCGTGTCCGGCTGCGGCCTGTGCGGCAGTGCGCTTGGCGGCTGTGCTGGCAGAGGACAGGCCGCCTATCAAGGCCACCAGCATCATCAGCGCGGTGAGCGCGCCTACGGAGGCGATGCAGTACGCCCTCGAGCCGGTGATCCAGTAGAAGTGGCGGGCCCAGCCCAGCGCAGCCAGTCCGCACAAGGCGGCACCGATGCACCACGCAGCGGGTTTCACGCCGGCCAGATATGTCCACAGCAGGTCGGTGTTGGCGGCTGAGAGCGGGATGCCCAGGCTCACACTCAGGTAGAGACCCTGAGCCAGCCGTCCCATCCAGGGCACCACCCACACCAGCGGCAAAACGACAACGGGCAGCAGCGTGGCGGCGTTACGGGAGAACCAGCTCTGGCGCAGCGCATAGACGCACCCGGGCAGTACCAGTAGCCCGCCCATCAAGAGCCCCATCGGCCCCAGAAGATTGACGTCCGGCACCACCGTGGACAGCACCCGTGCCGCATACCCGCACAAGCCTGCACCGCCGACCAAAGCCAGCCCACACAGCCAGACGACCGCCCTGCGGTGCCGTTCCCCGTCAGCGATCCACGGACCCGTCCACCACGCCACTGCCAGAAGCAGCGGCGCCAATACGACCTGCCACCACGCACCGAGTCCCGCCAGTACCCAGCCGAAGACCACGACGGCGGCCCACGCCGCCAAGACGGGCAGCCCCAGGACGCGGGTGTACCAGGGAGCAGGGTCCTGCGGCCGTAAGGCATGGGCGGAAGCGATTCCGGGCCGCACGCCGTAGTCCTCACCGAAGGGGCCGTCCCCCAGGTCAGATTGCAGGTGAAGCGCCGCCAGCGCCTCCTCCTGCGTGCCCGGGCCGTCCAGGCGCACCCGCCGGTGCACGTCTGCTCCTCCCATCTGCTCCCACAGTCTTGCCGCTCGTGTCTGCCACCAGCGATCTCCCCAGTCCACCTTCCGGTATACGTGCCAGGTGCTGGCCGCCGTCGGCACGTCGTCGGGTTCCAGGAGCGTGGCGTCGCCGAGGCGCGCCGTCACCCGGCCCGTCAGAGCTGTCATGACACGCCGCTCCGCCTCGCTCAGGGCGCCCCAGCGGCTTCCCAGCAGGCGTACCTCCACCCGAAACAGCGCCGCCCCATTCTCCTGCGGGGCATCACCCACTCGTGAGAACAGCAAACCGCGCCGTTCCCACTGCTCACGGGCTACTGCCTCCTCCTGGCCGGGTACCCGGACCAGCACAGCCGCACGCTGCGTGAACTCCCCTGGCGGCGGTGGTGGACTGTCAGCGCCAGCCTCACTGTCAGGGTCGGATGTACGACGGAATCGGATCGGGGCGACGAGCGCGCTTGCCATGACGACGGACCTCCAGCAACAGATCTTGCAGACACCAGACAGTGCCGACACAGTCAGGGAACGCTCACGAGGGCGGCCGCCGGACTTGCAACGGCAGGACCCACAGCGGCACACACATCCATTTCAGTGCGGCTCCGAGCGGCCGCAATCGTCCCTTGCATCCTGCCCAGTGCCATTGCCGACCGCGGCTATATCGAGCCACTGGCACGCTGGCGCGTGCTCCCGAAGAAACGATCCCGGGTGCGAACCTGTTTTCAGCACCTGCAGCGTGCCCTGTACACAGGGGAGTTCAGCGTCAGCAATCCGCGGTGCATCCCGGGTGTCCAGGAGCTCGCCCTGTCTGCGCAGCGTGTGCAGTCCCCGGTGCTGCTCGACCAGAAGGTGGTCCCGCTGCGCCGGGCTGAGGCTCTTCAGACGCGCCTTGTAGTGGGCCTGTAGCCGCTGTGCCCACACCTGGTGCTGCTCCAGGACACTTTTCAGGGCGAGACGGGTGCCCAGCGGGGCTCTGACACTCACCCTCGCCGTACCCTCGTCCTCCTCCTCTTCGAATTTCTCGTTCTCCTCGAGGAAGTCGTGCTCCACGCCTGTTCTTCCCTTGCTCGGTGAACTGTCACCAGAGTCCGTGCCTGAGTGTTGTGCCTGCCCGGGCGGCTGCAAGCGATGTCAGATAGTGCGGCTGCGGCCGATGGCCAGGGAATCCAGCAGCTCCTCGGTGATGCGCTCCTGCTTGTTCCAGATCGCTTTCTGGGCGCCCTGGCTGACGAGCTGGGACAGGGCCCGCAGGTAGCCCTTGGTGCGGCGGTGCAGGTATTCGTGCAGGTTGGTCAGGTCGTCCGGCTGGTGGTGGTGCAGGCACAGGTTCTTGTCGAACTTGCGGACGATCTTCGTGAACAGTTTGTGGCCGTCCGTGTCGTAGCCGATCCGGCTGGTGCGCAGGGCGGCGTAGTCGCCCCAGATCTCCTCGTTGTCGGCCAGAGCGGTTTCCCGGTCCCGGGTCAGGGGATCGATGATGGAACGGGCGGCCCGTCCGGCGAAGAGGAAGGTGGCACCGGTGCTTTCACTGATCTCTTCCAGGTAGGCGAATGACTCCTCGGCGTCCGCGCCGGCCCGCAGCTGCTCGATGCCGTCGATGAGGACCAGCAAGGTGGAGCTGTTGCGCATCACATGGCAGATGGAGCGGGTGGGGTCGCTGCCGCCGTCGTGCTTGAGGCCGAGGAAGGAGGCGAAAGCTGCCGGCCAGTTCCGCCGTCCGCCGCGGGCCAGGGGAGGCACCCGCAGCGCGATCACCGGGATGCGGTTCTCGTCCGGCTCATACAGGCGGGCGATCTTGTTCTCGTAGTGGCGGCCGATGTACTGCAGGATCTCGGTCTTGCCGGTGCCGCGGGGGCCGTCGATGATGACACCGGTCTTGCCGTGGATGCGTTCCCGGTTGGCCAGCAGATGCTCGTGGACGACGACCAGGGCCCGGCCGATGGCGGGGGTGACCACGGTCGGCATCAGGGCGTGATAGCGCAGCCGCAGGTCGTTGTCGGCGACTTCCGTGCCGGGCGGCGGGCTGTCGGCCAGGTCGGGCCGGGTGCGGTCCAGGGCGGCGAAGGTGCGCCAGTTGCTCAGGGTGTTCAGCCATACCGGCCGGGGCGCGGTGAACACCGGCGTGGGGGCGGGGGAGTCGATGAGTAGACGGATGTCATCGTCTTCGGTCTCCTCGATGACCGGTGGCTGCGTCATGTCCTGTCCTCCTGCGGGGGGTCGGTTTCGGCGGGCAGGTCCAGCAGGTGACGCGCCACGCTGTCGAGGCTGTCGTCCAGGTCACCCAGATCCGCCAGGAGCGAGGACACTTCGGTGTCCGCGCCGCCGGGAGCGTCCGGTCCGTGGGCGGGCCTGGGCGCGATCTCTTCTTCCGCGGGGGAATACAGGCTCGGCTCGTCCAGCTCCAGCACCGTCAAGGGTCCCAGCGCGTCCAGGTCCAGCGCCTCCGCGTCGGCGAACGGGTCGAAAACGCCGTCACCGGACGGCTCCCACCCGCCATCCAGCCCCGGCACGGGCGCGTAGCCGTCGGGCACGCTCACCACACCCGGGTCGTCCGGACCCTGTCCCGCCCGCTCCAGCAGGTCGGCCAGGACCTGCGCGATGGCTTCGTCCTGCGTGTGGCGGCCGCCGCGCGCCACGCACTCCGCGGTGGCCGAGTCCCACAGGTGCTGTGTCCACGGGGCGCCGATCAGGTGCTGGTGCTTGAAGACGGCAGTGATCCACTCGCCGGAGCGGTGGTCGCGCAGCCACACCTGCTCGGGCGTGTAAGGGTTGTAGCGCAGCTCCCACCCGTCACGCTTCTTGCCCTTGAGCCCCGACGGCGTGTTGCGGACCTCCTCGAGTTCCCCTTTGAAGTTGTCGTAGGTGCGGTTCTTGAACCGGATGCCGTCATCGCGCACCCCGACCCAGGCGGTGGGCAGCAGCTGGAGGTAGTCCGCAAAGCCCAGCGGGATCGGTAGGTAGCCAGCCGCCTGCACGCCCGCTGCGTACATCTGGTTCGGAGTCAACGGCGGCAGGTTCGGCTCGTAAGGGCTGCGCAGCTCCTCATGCGGCCGCGCCTGCCAGCCGACCGCGATCCACTCCTGCAGCAGATTGTCCAGCTCCTGCAGCGTCCACAGCCGGTCCGGATCGATCTCCTTCCCGCGGCGGCTGAAGTCCCGCCCGGTGTAGGAGTTGACGTGCTGGCTGAACAGCGACTTGATCGACGCAAAGGTCCGCTCGACGATCGCCTTGTCGGTCGGGGTGCGCTTGCGCGCCGGACGCACAGAGATGCCGAGGTAGGAGCAGGCGTCGAAGAAGGTTTGCCCGGTGAAGACCGTGCCGTGGTCGATCACGATCGTCTCCGGCATGATGACCGGCCGGGCCGCTGCGTGCTCCATCCGCGCGTCGACCTCCAGCAGTTCCTCATACGGCAGATCCGAACGGGCCGCGGACGCGGCCCCGTCGAAGCCAGGCCGCATCGGGGCCGGCACCATGCACAGCGCCAGCAGCAGTGAGGCGTCCACTGCCTTGGTGGCCCGCCCCTTGCTCGTGCCGGTGCTCAGCAGCGCCCTCGTCTGTTGCCGGGTCTTGCGCCGGCCCGCAGTCTTGGGCCGTAGCACGGCTGCGATGATGCTGCGCGTGAAAACGTCGATGGCTGCCGTGAGTTCCACCTGGGTGGGCCGTCCGTCAT